>NZ_FIZX01000001.1 GCF_900055185.1 Grimontia celer
GACCGGTATCTTCCAGGATCGTGTTGTTGACACTGCCGTCAACCGTCACGGCTTCATACGTGTTCACGACGGTCCCGGCAATGTCACCCAAAGACACGGTGACGCTTTCCGTGCCTTCGGCGTAATAGTCATCGACCGCGGAGACCTCGAAGGCCTGACCCAGCGCGACCGTTTGGTGGGTGATACCCTGGGTGGTGACGTCGGTGTTGTTGCTGCCGGTACTGTCGTCACTCTCGGTGACCGAGACAGTGACCTGGCCTTTATCCTGATCTTTGAGGGTGACGGTGCCGTCGTCGTGGAAGGTGGCAAGGACTGTGCCCTGGGCATCGACAGGCAGCGCCATGTACTGGATGGTGTCGCTGTCAGGATCCCCTTCGGTCAGGGTCCCGTCAGTGGCCGGCATGACCTGACCGTCGCTGTTTATCATAAACAGCTTGATGGTCACGACATCCGCCTCGGCCTCATCATAAATCAGGGCATGGTCAGCAGCGTCGCCGGCCAGTGGCTTACCGTCGACCATCTGGGCTTCGGTGACGCTCTCAAAGCCGGTCTGCTGGATACCGGTGACCCCGACCACGACACTTTCATGGCGCTCACTGAGGTTGTCGTCTTTCACCGGGACGGTGATCACGTCGGACTGGCTGTTGCCGGCGTCAATGGTGAGGGTGTCAGGGAACGCAAACCCGTCATCAAAGTCAGCAGCAGTGGCATTACCGAGCAGCTTGAGGTCAACCGTGACACTGCCGTTGTCAGGCACGGTCACCGGGTCGCCGTGCTGGTCGACCAGCTTGATGGTGAAATGGATGCTGGCCCCGTCAGACTCTTCCACATCGTCAGACGCTTCCACGATGACATAGACGGTGTCGTCAGCGCCCGCAGGACCGGTATCTTCCAGGATCGTGTTGTTGACACTGCCGTCAACCGTCACGGCTTCATACGTGTTCACGACGGTCCCGGCAATGTCACCCAAAGACACGGTGACGCTTTCCGTGCCTTCGGCGTAATAATCATCGACCGCGGAGACCTCGAAGGCCTGACCCAGTGCGACCGTTTGGTGGGTGATACCCTGGGTGGTGACGTCGGTGTTGTTGCTGCCGGTACTGTCGTCACTCTCGGTGACCGAGACAGTGACCTGGCCTTTATCCTGATCTTTGAGGGTGACGGTGCCGTCGTCGTGGAAGGTGGCAAGGACTGTGCCCTGGGCATCGACAGGCAGCGCCATGTACTGGATGGTGTCGCTGTCAGGATCCCCTTCGGTCAGGGTCCCGTCAGTGGCCGGCATGACCTGACCGTCGCTGTTTATCATAAACAGCTTGATGGTCACGACATCCGCCTCGGCCTCATCATAAATCAGGGCATGGTCAGCAGCGTCGCCGGCCAGTGGCTTACCGTCGACCATCTGGGCTTCGGTGACGCTCTCAAAGCCGGTCTGCTGGATACCGGTGACCCCGACCACGACACTTTCATGGCGCTCACTGAGGTTGTCGTCTTTCACCGGGACGGTGATCACGTCGGACTGGCTGTTGCCGGCGTCAATGGTGAGGGTGTCAGGGAACGCAAACCCGTCATCAAAGTCAGCAGCAGTGGCATTACCGAGCAGCTTGAGGTCAACCGTGACACTGCCGTTGTCAGGCACGGTCACCGGGTCGCCGTGCTGGTCGACCAGCTTGATGGTGAAATGGATGCTGGCCCCGTCAGACTCTTCCACATCGTCAGACGCTTCCACGATGACATAGACGGTATTTATATCTCCGTCAGTCACGGTGTTGTTCACTGTACCTTGAGCCGTCACGGCCTCAAAGTTACCACCGGTATTGCTCGTAATGGTGACTTCCTCCAAGGCCTGAGTGCCTTGAGCGTATTCATCGTCCGGGCGAACATCAACGGTCACAGAGCCGGTGGTACTGCCGACTGCAATGGTCACGGTGTGCCCGTTAGACAGGGTGACGGAGAGCGGCTGGTCTTTGATCTCAGCATCTGCGGTTACGGTATAGGTAATGGAACTGCCTTCCGCAATGGCCTGCTCATCAGTGTTCGATGTCAGAGTCAGGGTGCTGACATCGCTGTCATCGGTGACAGTGACGCTCGTAGTTGCCTGGGTGTTCAGGCTTTCATAGTTCCCGCCTTCCGTTTTTGTGACAGAGAGGGTTTCGGTTGTGCTTCCCTGAGCGTAGACGTCATCACCACGTTGTGGGGTGTAATCGACGGTGGCCGAGGTTTCACCAGCTGGAATGATGACCACCTGCCCGTTGCTGAGGGTCGCGGTCAGATCCGTGCCTTGCGGGGCATTGTCGACACTGACGGTCAATTGCAGGGTGTCGCCTTCGTTTACAGTGTCGTTGCTTAGTGTCAGGGACAGGGTGCTGACATCGCTGTCATCGGTGACAGCGACGCTCGCAGTAGCCTGGGTGTTCAGGCTTTCATAGTTCCCGCCTTCGGTTTTTGTGACAGAGAGGGTTTCGGTAATGCTGCCCTGAACATAAAGATCATCACCACGTTGTGGGGTGTAATCGACGGTGACCGAGGTTTCACCAGCTGGAATGGTGACCACCTGCCCATTGCTCAGGGTCACGGTCAGCTCCGTGCCTTGCGGGGCATTGTCGACACTGACGGTCAAGTCAAGGGTACCGCCTTCGTTTACAGTATCGTTGCTTAGCGTCAGGGACAGGGTGCTGACATCGCTGTCGTCGTTTATTGTGACAGTCAAGTCTGCGGTGGCTTGGGTATCCAGGCTTTCATAGCTTCCACCTTCGGTCTTGGTGACCGCGAGGGTTTCGGTGGTGCTGCCCTGAACATAAAGGTCATCACTACGTTGCGGAGTGTAATCGACTGTGATTGAGGTCTGGTCTTTCGGGATGGTGACTAATTGGCCGTTGCTGAGGGTCACGGTCAGATCAGTGCCTAGCGGAGCATTGTCGACGGTTAGGGTCAGCTGAAGGGTGCCACCTTCATTGACGGTGTCGCTGCTTAGCGTCAGGGATAGGGTGCTGGCATCACTATTATCAACAACCGTATTCGTTACTGTGCCCTCAGGCGTCGAGCTATCAAAGCTGTTGTCTGAAATTTCCTCGATAGTAACGGTCAGCTCATCATTATCTTGTTTGTAGAGGTCATCTTCACGAACATTAACAACAACTGAGCCAGATGTTTCTCCAGTAGAGACGAGGATGGACGCCCCGTTGCTGAGAGTGACAGTAATATCTTCCTGGGTAGCTTGATCGACAGTAACGGTATAGGTGATCTGGCCGCCCTCGATGACATTTTCACCATCAGTAGAAGATGAAAGAGTAAAAGTCGCATCTATAGCTGGTGTAACTGGTGTTGTTGGTTCTGTGGTGTCTGGGCTGCCATCACCCTCAAATGCGGTTGAGTCATCGCTATCTTCTCGAACTTCACTAGCAGTAAGGACGCTTCTTTCTGCTGCTGCCGTGTCAAAACCTGCTTGAGCAATGGTTTCGTCACCTGCACGGCCAATAGATTGGAAACTCCATGAGCCTGCACCGGAAGCTGCGTTACCACCTGCAGCCGTTGCTTCCAGAACTTCAGTCGGGTCAACACCCTCTTCAATCAATGCCTGAATAGCAGCGATTTCATCGTCCAAAGGAGAGTCTAAAAAATCTTGTGCAGGTGAGTCTTGTTCACCAACTGGGAGCATTGAGCCGTCTTCGAGCGATAGAAGGGCATTTGCACCCTCAGGTAAAAAGATTTCAGTGCCAGCGTTTAGGTCTAAAACTTCTGCAATAGGGACGTCTTTCCCATTCACTTTGACGAATGCGTTGCCGTTTACTGAAATTACTTTTGCAGCCTGCTTGGTGATAATCGAATCCATGAATCTCTTCCTGCGAAAGGCTAATTTTGATTTGCAGTGTCAATAAAGACACATAAGTAACATTTATATTACTACGCAAAAAAATTAGTTATAAGACTTGACGTTAAAGTAGTTCGCCAAAAAAGTGACGCAAATTGTAAAAATCTTATATTTATCGACGCTAAGTATCTGAATGAAGATCAAAGCTTTATTGCAAATGGATGCGACTGAATTCAAAAAGTGACGTTGTGTTCTGATTTAAGCGTCATTAATTAGACACTTCAGGAACAGTAAATAGCGATTTATTTTTCGAAGCGAATTTTCTTTCTATCATTCCTAGCAAAGGATTTTTCGGGCTAGCGTTGAGTCTCAACCCGAGATCGTACAAAATACCCGCCGATTTGAATTCATCTACACTGCGTGCGGCTCAGTTTTTGCCAGCGCGCTGTTTAACGCGGAAAAGCTTAAGCATGTCAAACTCTCCACTTCAGCAAGAAGTCGGCAAGCGTCGTACGTTTGCGATTATCTCGCACCCGGATGCCGGTAAAACCACCATCACCGAAAAGGTGCTGTTATTCGGACGTGCGATCCAGACTGCCGGTACGGTAAAAGGCCGCGGCTCTAACCAGCACGCGAAGTCTGACTGGATGGAGATGGAAAAAGAACGTGGTATCTCGGTCACCACTTCCGTCATGCAGTTCCCGTTCAATGATTGTCTGGTTAACCTGCTTGATACCCCGGGACACGAAGACTTCTCAGAAGATACTTACCGCACCCTGACAGCGGTTGATTCATGCCTGATGGTTATTGATGCGGCGAAAGGTGTTGAGGATCGTACCCGTAAGTTGATGGAAGTTACCCGTCTGCGCGACACACCAATCGTCACTTTCATGAACAAACTTGACCGCGACATCCGTGACCCAATGGAGTTGATGGATGAAGTAGAAAGTGAGCTGAACATCGCGTGTGCGCCAGTATCCTGGCCAATTGGTTGTGGTAAAGAGTTCAAAGGCGTTTACCACATTCACCGTGATGAAACGATTCTGTACCAAACAGGTCAAGGGCATACCATCCAGGACTCACGCATTATTAAAGGTCTGGATAATCCAGAGCTGGATGAAGCTGTGGGTGAAAGCTTGGCAGAGCAACTGCGTGAAGAGCTTGAGCTGGTATTGGGCGCTTCGCATGAGTTCGATCAAGAACTGTTCCTGAGCGGCGAACTGACACCTGTGTTCTTCGGTACCGCACTGGGTAACTTTGGTGTTGACCACATGCTGGATGGTTTGACTGAGTGGGCACCTGCACCATTGCCACGTCAAACCCATGAACGTGCGGTTGAAGCGGGTGAAGAAAAGTTCTCTGGCTTCGTGTTCAAAATCCAGGCGAATATGGACCCTAAACACCGAGACCGTATCGCATTCATGCGTATCGTCTCTGGCAAGTACAGCCAGGGCATGAAGATGAAGCATGTGCGTACCGGTAAAATGGTTTCAATCTCTGATGCGGTAACCTTTATGGCGGGTGATCGTGCCCGCGCAGCAGAAGCCTTTGCCGGTGACATCATTGGTCTTCATAACCACGGTACTATCCAGATTGGTGATACTTTCACGCAAGGTGAAGATCTCAAGTTCTCGGGTATTCCAAACTTTGCACCTGAGCTGTTCCGTCGTATCCGTCTGCGTGATCCACTGAAGCAAAAGCAATTGCTGAAAGGTCTGGTACAGCTGTCTGAAGAGGGTGCGGTACAGGTGTTCCGCCCAATGACATCCAATGACCTGATTGTTGGTGCGGTGGGTGTACTTCAGTTCGATGTGGTTGTTGCACGCTTGAAGTCTGAATACAACGTGGAAGCGATTTACGAGCCTGTTAACGTTGCGACAGCGCGCTGGGTGGAATGTGGCGATGCGAAGAAACTGGATGATTTCCAGCGCAAGAACCAAACCAACCTGGCATTGGATGGCGGTGACAACCTCACTTACATTGCGCCAACCATGGTCAATTTGAGCCTGACGCAAGAACGTCATCCTGATGTGAGCTTCCGTGCAACACGTGAGCACTAATCACAAGACGTAAAAGAAAGCCGCCCCGCAAGGCGGCTTTTTTGTATCCTCTATATATAGAAGTAGCCCACTGAGCCTTTGCTGCAATGATTGATACCCACTGCCATTTTGATTTCCCTCCGTTTGCTGACCACCCTGAAGATTGGGTGAGGCGCTCAGTAGCCGCTGGAGTAAACAGTCTTGTGGTACCCGCTGTAGCGACAGAAAACTGGGGTCAGGTAGCAGTATTGGCTGAAACATTTCCCGAAATCTCGTATGCAGTGGGATTACATCCTGTTTGGATGACATCGCATCAAGATGATGACATTCAGAAGCTGGATGCGTTTTTGGCTGACGCGCCGAAAGGATTGGTTGCCGTTGGTGAGTGTGGGCTGGATTTTGCGATAGAAAATGCCGACCCAGAGCGACAAAAATGGCTGTTGACGGAACAACTCCAGTTAGCTGAGAAATATCAGCTTCCTGTGATCCTTCACAGTCGTAAAGCGCACAACGAATTACTGCAAATTCTGAACGGTTTTCCGGCAGTGAAAGGGGTTTTGCATGCTTTTAGTGGCAGCGAGCAGGTTGGGCGTGAGTACATAAAGCGCGGTTTTCTTCTCGGGATTGGCGGCACCATCACTTACGAACGTGCTAACAAGACGCGAAATGCGCTGAAAAAGTTGCCACTTTCTTCTTTGGTTTTGGAGACAGATGCGCCCGATATGCCTGTTTTTGGCTTTCAAGGTGAGCCCAATTTGCCGGAGAGATTACCACTGATTGCCCACGCTTTAGCCACCCTAAAAGAGGTCGATGTCGGGGAAATTATTCACGCTACCACACAAAACTCGACAGCATGCTTTGCGTTGAACGTCTAAAAGGCATCGTTTGCCCAAACGTTTGCGTCGTGCATAGCTCACAAAAATAGACCTCCATCACCTTTTTGAGTGAATTGCACCGAATTTTTCACTTCAAGTGTGACTTATGCATTCCTTTGGTCCCCAACCAATGCGTATAATCGCCGCCGGAATAACACTCCCAATTTGTCGAGACGCCAAGACTTTTTTAGGAACCCTTTTATGAGCCTGATTATGAGCATTGTAGGGATGGTTGTACTGCTGGGTATTGCAGTACTGCTATCTGACAACCGCAAAGCCATCAACCTACGTACTGTAGGTGGTGCATTTGCGATCCAGTTTATTCTGGGTGGTTTCATCCTGTTTGTCCCAGCGGGCCAAGCAATCCTGAACGGCATGTCTAATGCTGTACAGAACGTGATCAACTACGGTAAAGACGGTATCGGCTTCCTGTTCGGTAGCCTGGTTAACTTCTCTGTAGATGGTATCGGCTTTATCTTTGCGTTCCAGGTTCTGCCGACTGTTGTATTCTTCTCTGCGCTTATCAGCGTGCTTTACTACCTGGGTATCATGCAGTTTGTTATCCGCATTCTGGGTGGTGCGCTGCGCAAAGTACTGGGTACTTCTCACGCGGAATCAATGTCTGCGACTGCGAACATCTTCGTAGGTCAAACTGAAGCACCTCTGGTTGTACGTCCATACGTGCCAAAAATGACCCAGTCTGAACTGTTCGCAGTTATGTGTGGTGGTCTGGCATCTGTAGCGGGTGGTGTACTGGCTGGTTATGCAGCAATGGGTGTACCTCTGGAATACCTGATCGCAGCATCGTTCATGGCGGCACCTGGTGGTCTGTTGTTCGCGAAAATCATCAAGCCAGAAACTGAAGAGCCAATTGAGCAACTGGGTCAAGACGGCGACGAAGAAGAAGACAAGCCTGCAAACGTTATCGACGCAGCAGCGGGCGGTGCTTCGTCTGGTATGCAACTGGCGCTGAACATCGGTGCGATGCTGCTGGCATTCATCGGTCTGATTGCGCTGATCAACGGTATGCTGACTGGTATCGGCGGCTGGTTCGGTATTGAAGGTCTGACGCTGGAGTGGATTCTGGGTAAAGTCTTCGCACCACTGGCATTCCTGATTGGTGTTCCGTGGGCAGAAGCTGATATCGCTGGTTCATTCATCGGTCAGAAGATTGTTGTTAACGAATTCGTTGCATACCTGAACTTCACCCCAATCATTGGTGACCTGTCTGAGAAGACTGCAGCAATCATCTCGTTTGCTCTGTGTGGCTTCGCTAACTTGTCATCTATCGCAATCCTGCTGGGTGGTCTGGGTAGCATCGCGCCAACCCGTCGTCACGATATTGCACGCTTCGGTGTGAAAGCAGTATGTGCGGGTACTCTGTCTAACCTGATGAGTGCAACAATCGCTGGTTTCTTCCTGACTCTGGCTGCGCTGTAATCAGCAAGTAAAAGAGATTCGAAAACCGCCTCCCTGTGAGGCGGTTTTTTTATGCCTGTAGTTTGGCAAGCCCATTCGTCAGGAATAAGACACAGTGATGTGTTTTCGCCACTTATAGTGATGCCAGTGCCCTGAAAACTTCATCCGGTTTTGCACGCTTGGCAACAAAGTGTTTTTCAACAGAAACGGGTAACATCTAGTGCAACCAAGGGAAGATTGGTAAAATTGGTGAACGCTGTCAAAGTTTCAGAAGTGGTCTTTCACTAATTTCACTACTGTTTCACAGACAGCGGAAGGTGAAACATCAAACCTGCCCCAAAGTGTAAAAATTTGTAGCGCAATGGGACGGTTGGACACCCGGCAGAATGCCAAAGGGTGTGCGGCAACAAGGAATGTTGATTGGCGTTGAACATGCAGCGCGCCAAACTTCAAGGAGCCAAGTCCGCTCATCAGATTATGTCGAGCAGAACCTCGCATAGTTTGTTACTTGGTTTTGAATATTTACGACTGGAGAAAGTCATGAGCGATCTAAAAGCAGCAGCTCTTCGTGCCCTAAAACTGATGGATTTGACCACCCTGAACGACGACGACACAGATGCGAAAGTTATCGAACTGTGTAAGAGCGCGAAAACCTCAGTAGGTAACACTGCTGCTATCTGCATCTACCCACGTTTTATCCCTGTGGCGAAAAAACAACTTCGCGAGCAAGGCACACCTGAAATCAAAATCGCAACCGTGACTAACTTCCCACACGGTAACGACGACATCGAAATCGCAGTGGCTGAAACTAAAGCAGCTGTGGCTTACGGTGCTGATGAAGTTGACGTTGTTTTCCCATACCGCACACTAATCGCAGGTGATGAGAAAACCGGTTTTGAGCTGGTTAAACAATGTAAAGCTGCATGTGGTGACGTCACACTGAAAGTGATCATCGAAACGGGTGAGCTGAAAGAAGCAGCACTCATCAAGCGTGCATCTGAAATCTCTATCGAAGCGGGCGCAGACTTTATCAAGACTTCTACCGGTAAAGTGCCAGTAAACGCGACACCAGAATCAGCAGAAATCATGCTGACTGTGATCAAAGAGATGGGCGTCGCAGAAAAGGTTGGTTTCAAGCCTGCTGGCGGTGTACGCACTGCTGAAGATGCAGCGGAATACCTGGCGATGGCTGACCGTATACTGGGCGGCGAGTGGGCTGACAACACGCACTACCGTTTTGGTGCATCAAGCCTGCTGGCTAACCTGCTTCACACGCTGGGTGAAGGCGAAAAAGCGGCAGAAGGCGGCTACTAAGCACTTCTGTTGGGGGGCTGGCAATTTCGGCTCCCCCTGTTTTTGACACCCAGTACGTGAGGTCGATTATGTACCTTCCCCAAGAAATCATTCGGAAGAAGCGTGACAACATTGCGCTGACTTCTGAAGAAATTAATTTCTTTATCCAGGGCATTGCAAAAGAGACTGTTTCTGAAGGACAGATCGCAGCATTTGCCATGGCAGTGTACTTCAATGACATGACCATGGACGAGCGTGTCGCACTGACTTGCGCCATGCGTGACTCGGGCATGGTGATTGACTGGTCACACATGAATTTTGATGGCCCTATCGTCGATAAACACAGTACCGGCGGTGTGGGCGATGTGACCTCCCTGATGCTTGGCCCGATGGTGGCGGCATGTGGTGGTTACGTACCTATGATTTCAGGCCGTGGTCTGGGTCATACCGGTGGTACGCTGGACAAACTGGAAGCGATTCCGGGTTATAACATCACGCCGAACAACGATGTTTTCGGTAAGGTGACCAAAGAAGCAGGTGTGGCGATTATCGGCCAAACCGGTGATTTGGCACCGGCGGATAAGCGTGTATACGCAACCCGCGATGTGACAGCGACCGTCGACAATATTTCTCTGATCACTGCGTCTATCCTGTCGAAGAAACTGGCGGCAGGCCTAGAGTCTCTGGTGATGGATGTAAAAGTAGGCTCTGGCGCCTTTATGCCGACCTATGAGAAATCAGAAGAACTGGCGAAATCGATTGTGGCAGTTGCCAATGGTGCGGGTACCCGCACCAGCTCACTGCTCACCGACATGAATCAGGTATTGGCTTCAAGTGCAGGTAACGCACTGGAAGTGAAAGAAGCGGTTCAGTTTTTGACGGGCGAATACCGTAACCCTCGCCTGTATGCCGTTACTATGGCACTTTGTGCAGAAATGCTGACCATCAGTGGTCTGGCGAAAGACAAAGACGATGCCATGAACAAACTGCAAACCGTGCTGGATAACGGCAAGGCTGCAGAATGCTTCGGCAAAATGGTGGCGGGTTTGGGTGGTCCGCTCGATTTCGTTGAGAACTATAGTAAGTATCTGGCAGCGGCAAACGTAGTGAAACCTGTGTTTGCAAGCCGCGCTGGTTTTGTATCAGCGATGGACACCCGTGCGATTGGCATGGCAGTCGTCGGCCTCGGCGGTGGACGCTGTGTTGCCAGTGATACGATTGATTATTCAGTGGGCTTTAGCGATGTTATCCGTCTGGGTATGCAAGCTGACAGCGCCACGCCACTGGCGGTAGTAAATGCCAAGGATGAAGCTGCATGGCAACAAGCAGCTGCAGCACTTCAGGCGGCTATGCGCGTCGAAGACGAAGCGCCAGAAGCGACCCCTGAAGTTTACCGCCAGATTGGCCCACAAGACGTCTAAGGAGGCGATCATGAAACGCGCGATTATTTTGGTACTGGATTCCTTCGGGATCGGTGCAACCGAAGATGCTCACAAGTTTGGTGATGTGGGCGCGAATACACTGGGCTCTATCGCGAAAGCGTGTGCGGCAGGTAACGCGAACAATGATGACCGCCAAGGTCCACTGACGCTGCCAAATCTTAATGCATTGGGTTTGGGTAAAGCGTGTGAAGAGTCATCAGGCTATTTCCCTGAAGGTCTGGATGAAAACGTGGAAATCATCGGTGCTTATGGCCATGCGGCTGAGCTGTCTTCCGGTAAAGACACTCCTTCGGGCCACTGGGAAATTGCCGGTGTACCTGTACTGTTTGACTGGGGCTACTTCACTGATAAAGAAAACAGCTTCCCGAAAGAGCTGACTGACCGCATCCTTGAACGCGCAGGCTTGCCGGATTATCTGGGCAACTGTCATGCATCAGGCACGCAGATCCTTGACGATTTGGGTGAAGAGCACATGAAGACTGGCCTGCCAATCTTCTATACCTCTGCGGACTCGGTATTCCAAATCGCGTGTCATGAAGAAACCTTCGGTCTTGATCGTCTGTTGGAGCTTTGTCAGATCGCCCGCGAAGAGTTGGAAGACTACAACATTGGCCGGGTTATCGCGCGTCCGTTCATCGGCCCGGGTAAAGGCCAGTTTGAGCGTACCGGTAACCGCCGTGACTTGTCTGTTGAGCCGCCTTCAGCGACCGTGCTGCAAAAGCTGGTTGATGAGAAAGGTGGTGATGTTATGTCTATCGGTAAGATTGCAGATATCTACGCGCACGTTGGCATCACCAAGAAAGTGAAAGCGACCGGTTTGGAAGCCCTGTTCAACGCAACCAAAGACGCGATGAACCAAGAAGGTGACAACAGCATCATCTTCACCAACTTCGTGGATTTTGACTCTCACTATGGGCATCGTCGTAACGTGGCGGGCTATGCTGCTGCACTGGAGTATTTCGACAAGCGTTTGCCTGAGATCATCGAGATGCTCAAAGAAGACGATATCCTGATCCTGACCGCAGACCACGGCTGTGACCCAACTTGGGAAGGCACGGATCATACCCGCGAGCACATTCCTGTTCTGGTTTACGGTAAACATGTACCAGCAGGTTCGCTCGGTCGTCGTGAGACCTTCGCAGACATCGGCCAGACTCTGGCGAAGTACTTCGGTACTTCAGACATGGAATACGGAAAGTCTTTCCTGTAATTCCACACTAAATTCCGGTCGCAGCGCAGGCTATCAGCGAGTGCTGCGACCCGATTAGCATCGGTTGACGCCGAAATTTGATCAAAAGGAAATAGAAAATGGCAACTCCACATATCAATGCCGAAATGGGTGATTTTGCAGATGTAGTTCTGATGCCGGGCGACCCGCTGCGTGCTAAATACATTGCAGAAACCTTCCTGGAAGACGTTAAGCAAGTTTGTGATGTTCGCAACATGTTCGGTTTCACCGGTACTTACAAAGGCCGCAAGATCTCTGTTATGGGCCACGGTATGGGTATCCCATCATGCTCAATCTACGCGACTGAGCTGATCAAAGACTTCGGCGTGAAGAAAATCATTCGCGTAGGTAGCTGTGGTGCAGTTCGTGAAGACGTAAAACTGCGTGAAGTTATCATCGGTGTTGGCGCGTCTACTGATGCGAAAATCAACCGTACCCGTTTCAACGGCCACGATTTCGCAGCGATTGCAGACTTCGAGATGACCCGTAACGCGGTTGATGCAGCGAAAGCAAAAGGCATCAACGTACGTGTAGGTAACATCTTCTCTGCTGACTTGTTCTACTCTCCAGAACCAGATTTCTTCGACACCATGGCGAAGTACGGCATCCTGGGTGTGGAAATGGAAGCAGCGGGTATCTACGGTGTAGCAGCAGAATTCGGCGCGAAAGCACTGACTATCTGTACTGTGTCTGACCACATCAAGACCGGCGAGCAAACCACTTCTGACGAGCGTCAAACCACGTTCAACGAAATGATTGAAATCGCACTGGAATCTGTATTGCTGGGCGACGCGGAAGAAGCGTAAGTTCTGCTGACAGATGACGATGAAAAAGGATGGCTTAGGCCATCCTTTTTGTGTTCTGGGGAAAATTGCCGCTAGGACCTAAGCTGCTCTTCGCTCTGCTAGTCGTTGCTTTTCAAAAGGAACGTTGAACGCCACAAATCCTTACGGTTGGCAAAGGTGAAAATCAGTAGGGCACCAGTAGCAATGGCTACCAAAATCATGGCGCGTACCAGATTGATACTTTGTTCCAGACGGTTTGAAGCGGCTTTAATCACTTGCCCATGTTCGAGCGTAATACGCACAAAGCCTGATATATGGCCATCTTCGGCGATTGGCTCTACAAGTTGTTGCCTGCCAATACTGGCGACAGAAAGTGGCGTATTGAGGCCAGTCAGCTGTTCTAACGGCATTGCTCCTAGTGAGCTTGCTACCAAATTCCCTTTTACATCATAAACAGCTGCATCAAGGATCAGCGGTTCATTCTGTAGGTTAGTGACTAACTGCTGAACGGCTTCCATATCATCATTCGCGAGCGCTTTATTCACTGAAGCCGCAGCCTGCCGGAGAATAACGCGGGACAGAGACTCTGTTTGGTCGTAGAGCATTTTGTAATTGCGATTGTTCAGTTGGTTACTGTACATAAACAGCATCATTACTGTTGAAAAACAAGCAACTACAACAATAAACTGCCAAAGCCTTTTTAGGCGTTTTTTATTGATTTGAAGCATAAGCTGTCCAAGCTAAGGCGGTGTCCAACGTGTTACCGCAACAAATGGAGTGGTGAGAGCACTCACTGATTCAGTTTGCTGTTCTGACTGGAAAAAAGCAAGTTAGTGACAAGTACGCCCCCTGCTGTGATCTGCCGCACTCTTTGATATAGTAGGGACAACTGACTAAAAGGAATTTATGCAATGGATGCATTTTCAGCCTATCCGATCAAGAAACACGTTAAGCTGCTCAACCGTTTTCCTTCTATCCGAGAGTTTCGTCCTTCCGACAGCCGTCAGGCAGGATGGATTCTGTATGGCTTACATATAAGCCCAGGCTCTCTGGATGACCTTTCTTTTCTGCTTGGTGAGCCAGTATTTCCCCTGACAGGCTGGACTGTTGGACCATATGAAGTGCTGCTGATGCGCGGCGAGCTGACTCCAGAAGTGGTGCAGCTTTGCGATGCATTGGCATTGGATTGTGCTTCGCTTGAGAACATTCCTAATCTTTACGAACCGGGACTGGCGCTGTTCGACATGGACTCAACAGCGATTCAAATCGAGTGTATTGATGAAATCGCCAAATTGGCAGGTGTCGGCGAGCAAGTGGCAGAAGTGACGGAGCGTGCCATGCGCGGCGAACTCGATTTTGAAGAGAGTTTGCGCCAACGTGTCGCCACGCTGAAAGGCACGGACGTTTCTGTGCTTGAGCAAGTACGTGACAACATTCCTTACATGGCGGGTATGAAGCCACTGACGGCTTCTTTACAAGCACGTGGCTGGAAAGTCGCGATTGCATCCGGTGGTTTTACCTGGTTTTCGGACAAGCTTAAAGAAGACCTGTCGCTGGCCTATGCTGAGTCAAACCAACTGGTGATTGAGAACGGAAAACTGACGGGTGAAGTGGCAGGCTCAGTGGTGGATGCGCAGCGTAAAGCTGACATTCTCCGAGATCTGGCTGATCGCTATGAGCTTATGCCAGGCAATACAGTGGCAGTCGGAGATGGTGCCAATGATTTGGTCATGATGTCTGCCGCAGGTCTTGGTATTGCTTACCATGCTAAGCCAAAAGTGCAGCAGGCCGCTCAGGTGGCGATTCGTCATGCCGATTTGGGAGGCGTACTCTGTGTGTTGTCAGCCTCTTTGCTGCCTCAGCGCCTGAGCTGGTAAATTAAGCAAACCAAACCAAACAAGAAAAGGATGTCGAATGACATCCTTTTGCTTTTTGGTTGTTTCTTCAGGCTCAGCCGCCGATTTCCAGACGCCTTAGTACCTCATCTGTAATATCACTCATCTCACCGTAAGCACAAAGGTCGGTGAATTCCGTTTCCAACTGTCTGGCGCGTTGGGTCGATAGAGATAACAGAGATTCGAGCGTTTCTGGAGGCAGCCATTGAATGCCATCATCAAGCGGTTGCAGCCAGTTTCTGACAGCAAAGAACTTACCGCGTTTTCTAGCCTGCGAGATAAACATCTTGCGTTCTTCCGGTGAGTTGAAGCTTTCCAGTGGGCGAGATGTAATGTCGATAATGGCTCCGTCAGTGACTGTCGCTGAAATATAAAACTCATGGCGAACTTGGGCTTCGCGGTTGCGAATACGTGTGACAGGACTGGCGTATTTTGACAGATGTTCACCAATCACAGAGCGCAGCGACATCATGCCGGAACCCGCATTTTTCTGAAGCAGACGGCTAAGCTCATTACCCGGGAAATTTGCGCCAATCGCGGTTACCTGAAGCGTTTCACCACGGCGAACAATGAAGTAGGGGGTTGCGGACAGACGGGTTAACAACATCTGATGCATGGCGTGTAAAAGCGGCGCATCAGGAAGCTTTTCGCTGTCGAGCAAAAGCTTGTGTTGATTGTGTTCTATCAGGCGTTGCAGGTAGTGGCTGCGATGCTTGCTATATCTGTCTTTTAACAGAGCCAGCTTAATGTTAGTCCTGTCTTCACTGATTTGAACCACCTTATAAGGCACGTTGCCGAGTGGCGCTTTGGGGTCGACGCGCTTGAGATCAGTGAAAGTTACCGAGACTTCCTGCTGCTTACTGCCGCTAAACGGTTTATCCAGCACCACATTCAGCCCCTGCGTAGAGAAATCGATAGTCTGTCCCTGTAGCTCGCCGCTTAGGTGATGCACCAGTGTTGTTTTCGTTCGGTGTTGATAACGCGGCTCTTTGCGCTGCGGTGCCAATACAGATGGCACAGCTTCCACAGGAAAAATAGGGTCTCGTGGATGGGCAAACTGGTTGAGATTTTTGACCGGATGTTTTGGCTTAATTGGAATACGGAAATCTCCACTTACGTGCGAAAGTGTGAGGTCCTGAATCGTCGCAATATGGGTCAGCTCGTCAATCTGCTGGATGTAAGCTGGGGAGACTTCTTGCAACCGTCGCGCATCTTCCTCGCTGATCTTCGCCATAGTGACACGAAGTACGCGCCAGGAAGGACGCGAGCTGCCCACATGCCAAAACAAGTGGCGAAGCTCTGCATCAAGCTCAGTTGGGCACGCGGAGAAGAAGTAGGTTTTCTCGCCATGCTGATGACTGAAGCAATAAACCAGAGTTTCGCTATTGGTTAAGCCTTCCAGTGCCAGATATTGCAAACGCTTGGCTGAAAACAGCTTGTCGATCACCGGCTGGTTTCGCTCATCATGCCAGTAATCCCAGAGTTCGCGGTTTTGCGCTGTGAGCAGGCTGTATCTGAGTTTGTTGCCACAAAAAAACAGGGGCAACGAGGGTGTTTGCTCAAGAAAGACCTGCTCATAAGCGCGGGAGCGGGTAGAGAGGAATTTGTCTTCGTTTTCGGTTTTCGCAGCCAAGCTATCCGTTTGGGATTTTATCTCGATAGCTTCCTTGATGGCGTCGGTACTGCTCATCAAACGAAGGCGCAAACGCTGGAAATTGTCGCCATTGAGGTTAAGCTCAACGCCCACCACACGATAGTTCAGACCAGTGAAAAGCTCGGCAAGCTGGCATTCGTCGCCAAGCTGCGGAAAGTAAATCACCAGCGTCGAACCTGTTTCATAGCGAAACGAAGAGGGCAGTTTGACCTGCATACCGGAATTGGAAATGTCGATGGTCGACCCATTAACTTCTGTGCCATCAGGCAGGAAAGCTTGGATGCGGGTTGAAAGCTGGATACGGTTTTCGCTTCTCGACAGATAATGACCAAAACGAATGGGCACAGCGTCGACAGTATCCAATGATTCCATCGAACGCACATCGCCCTGGCGCTGCAAAACACGGTAACTGTTCGGTGTGTTGTGGAGCTCTTCCCAAAGCCCAACGGTCATCCTTCCCTGATAGATCTCGACTCGGCGGTGGTACAGATTAATGGCGACATCGTCCATCCAGTGATTTACATCATGCAGGAAATAGCGGCGGCATTCGCCCACCACTTTTCCGCGAAGGTCGACCGGTTTGCTGCAGGGAGACATGAGGCGTCGCACCTCCATCTTGGCGATAAGCCGTTCGGAAGCGTTGTCATTCGGAGTGAGTTCTGCAAGAACTGCGTCGAAAGCGTCCTGCTCGTAGAGGGGGAGTAGCTGATCGAACAGCGCCTTGTCGTAGTCCTTCATCTCGATAAAGTCTGATAGAATCCTGAAATTATTAATACACAAGGTATATCGGCAAATCGTGCCGTTATTTTACCTTTTTTCCCTTCTTGGGCGTGAACTTATGCGCAGACTTGCATGCAATACATGTAAGAATTGGTAACAGGAGCAATCATGGCAAAAACAAAACGTGCTTACGTGTGTAATGACTGCGGAGCGGACTATCCGCGTTGGCAGGGACAATGCACCGCTTGTGGGGCTTGGAACACGATCACTGAAGTACGTTTGGCCGCATCACCGACTGTGGCGCGCACAGAAAAGTATGCCGGTTATGCGGGCGCAACCGAAGCCAAAGTTCAGACCCTCTCTGCTATCGATCTTCAGGAAGTGCCACGTTTTACCAGTGGCTTTAAAGAACTCGACCGAGTGTTGGGTGGCGGTATCGTACCTGGGGCAGCGATTTTGATTGGTGGTAACCCAGGCGCCGGTAAAAGTACGCTTTTGCTGCAAACTATGTGTTGGCTGGCAAGCCAGATGCCAACGCTATATGTCACTGGTGAGGAATCGCTCCAGCAGGTGGCTATGCGCGCTGAGCGCTTGGGCCTGCCGAAAGACAATCTCAAGATGCTGTCTGAAACTAACGTAGAAACCATTTGCTCTATTGCCCGCACTGAGCAGCCGAAGATCATGGTTATCGACTCGATTCAGGTCATGCATTGCGCCGATATCGCTTCTGCGCCGGGCAGTGTGGCGCAGGTGCGTGAATCCGCCGCAGCCCTGACCCGTTATGCTAAACAGCACAATGTAGCTATCTTCATGGTCGGTCACGTGACTAAAGACGGCACGCTCGCTGGCCCGAAAGTACTGGAGCACTGTATTGACTGTTCTGTCTTGCTTGATGGCTCGAGTGACAGCCGTTTCCGTACCCTTCGCAGTCATAAAAACCGGTTTGGTGCGGTGAATGAATTGGGCGTTTTCGCTATGACAGGGCAAGGGCTTCGCGAGGTCAGTAACCCATCTGCAATTTTCCTTTCGCGCGGTGAAGAAGCCACCTCTGGCAGCTCAGTGATGGTGCTGTGGGAAGGTACGCGTCCACTGCTTGTAGAGCTTCAGGCGCTGGTGGATTATAGCCAGCTGGCTAATCCGCGTCGTGTGGCTGTGGGTCTTGAGCAAAATCGATTGGCATTGTTGCTGGCTGTTTTGCACAAACACGGTGGCCTGCAAATGTCGGATCAGGATGTATTCGTCAACGTAGTCGGAGGCGTGAAAGTCACTGAAACCAGTGCTGACCTAGCCTTGCTGCTGGCACTGATATCCAGTTTCCGTGACCGTCCATTACCACGTGATTTGGTGGTCTTTGGTGAAGTGGGCCTTGCCGGGGAAATTCGCCCTGTTCCCAGTGGTCAGGAGCGTTTGTCAGAAGCATTTAAGCACGGCTTTAAGCGTGCTGTTGTGCCTATGGCCAATGCACCTAAAAAGGATATTCCGGGTATGAAGGTGTATGGGGTGAACAAGCTATCTGAAGTGCTGACTGTGTTGGATGAGATGGATTAACCGCTCTACTTTTGACGCTCCAACTGAAAAAGGCGCCGATTTGAATTGGCGCCTTTTTTGTATCTTCTTATCTACTCGGTAGCAGCGAGAGTGACGACAGAATCATCCAAGCTTTTCGCAGTGACGGTGCCAGATTGTGCCACCGCATCTGAAGCTAACTGAACTTGTGTAGAAACCATGCTTTCGACAATCTTCACCAAGCTTGCCCAATTCACTTTATCCTCTTGCTCGAAAAGGGATTCGAAGTTGTCCGGTGTCCAGGCGATAAAGCGTTTTGGGTTCAGGGCTCGGCCGAGGAATCGTACTTCATAGTGAAGATGCGGACCTGTCGATAATCCTGTGTTGCCAGACCAGCCAATCAAGTCCCCTTTTTTTACAAATTGACGGGTTTCAACGTTGAATTTATCCAGGTGCGCATACAAGGTCATAAAGCCAAAGGCATGGTCAATCTTCAGCATGTTGCCATAGCCTTTTTTACGGCTTGGGCGTTTGTATTCCACGACACCATCAGCAGGCGCGTAAACCGGTGTGCCGATATCAGCAGTTAAATCCAAGCCAAGGTGAAACTTCTTATTTCCGGTTACTGGATGGGTACGTGAGCCATAGCCAGATGAGCGACGATAACTTTCAATAGGTTTACCGCTCGGGATCAATTGCAGCATAGTAGCGCGGACAGCAGAGTTAATGGCAGCAACGTCCAAACGTTCTGCCAAAGGCAAAGATTCATCGCCCTCTTTTTCCAGACCTAACACTTCCTCTACTGTTGAAACACGCTGTGTCAGATAGCTAAGTTGACTGTCTTTCTCTTCGATGATCTGTGCGTATTCTTCTTCTTTGTTATTTATCAACTGCTCGAGTTGTTGGCGCTTTTGTTTCAGGTCTTCAAGCTGACCGACAAGTTCAGAGCTTTGCTCTGTCATGTTTTTGAGCGTCACTTCTGCCGTCGTAGAGCGATGGTTTAGATAATAAATCGTCGCGATGCTGGCAAAGATGCCAATAATCAAGGTTGCTAGCAGTGAGAGCAGCACTTTCTTGAGCGAAGGGGAGAGCACAAAGTGTCGGGAGCCATTCGCATGGGAGACGGCGATTCGGATGTTGTGAGGCATGTTACTACTACTTCATGTATATGCGCTTAATGTGACCACCGCGATTATACGGTATCTTTCAGATCTGTCAGTTGTGCAATTTCACGGTGAAGCAGATCGTCATTGCCCACATTGAGTTCAACCAAGCGTTTCAGGTGACTCGCACTGTCAATATCAATATGATCGATTTGAAAACGCAGGTATTCATCGCTTTCCTGAATAAGCTTCAGATCCATGTCCAGCTCGATGTCTGAATCGTGCAGACGAAAACTCAAATCGTAGTCGTCAGCGTTGCCGGATTCCCAGCCGGCAGGCGTGGCAAGCAGTGCACCTTTCAATGAAAGGTCCAATACTTTGGTTTCCCAGCTCTTATCGTTTTGCCTGATAGTGGCGGGCGTACGATACACCACGCGGGAAAATTTACGACGTTCTGCCATTTAAAAGCCCTCAATTCCTTTTACACCAAGTGTAGGAGAGTCGACGTTATATCTCTACTTCGACGTTTCGTCTCCGTGATGTTCTGCGCGTCTTAATAATGAATCAGTTGATAGTCGAAGCTAACTGGCAGGCAATCAAAATAAAAAAGGGCCACATGATGTGACCCTTTATTCGACATGCGGTGATTATTTAGTCACGCGCTTGTACTTGATGCGGTGTGGTTGCGCAGCTGCTGCGCCCAGCGTTTGCTTCAGCCACTCGCTGTATTCAGCGTAGTTACCTTCGAAGAAGTTCACCTGACCTTCGTCACGGTAGTCCAGAATGTGGGTCGCGATACGGTCAAGGAACCAACGGTCGTGCGAGATAACCATGGCACAGCCAGGGAACTCAAGCAGCGCTTCTTCCAGTGCACGCAGGGTTTCTACGTCCAAGTCGTTGGTTGGTTCATCGAGAAGCAGTACGTTACCGCCAGCCTTCAGCAGTTTTGCCAAGTGAACACGGTTACGCTCACCACCAGACAGGTCGCCGATACGTTTTTGCTGATCGCTGCCTTTGAAGTTAAAGCGCGAACAGTAAGCACGTGCAGGGATCTCAAAGTTATTGATGCGGATGATTTCTGCACCTTCAGAGATTTCCTGATAAACCGTGTTGTTGTCGTCCATGCTGTCACGGAACTGATCAACAGAGGCCAGCTGCACGGTTTCACCCATTTCGACAGAACCGCTGTCTGGCTGCTCGGTGCCGCTCAGCATCTTGAACAGGGTAGATTTACCCGCACCATTGGCACCGATGATGCCCACAATCGCACCTTTAGGCACGCTGAAAGACAGATCGTCGATAAGAACACGGTCACCGAATGACTTGGTCAGGTTATTCACCTCGATAACCTTATCACCCAGGCGTGGACCCGGTGGGATGAACAGTTCGTTCGTTTCGTTACGACGCTGGTAGTCAGTGGTGTTCAGCTCTTCAAAGCGCGCCATACGTGCTTTAGATTTTGCCTGACGACCTTTAGGATTCTGGCGAACCCACTCAAGTTCTTTCTCGATGGTTTTCTGGCGAGCTTTTTCAGATGACGCTTCTTGTTGCAGACGCGCGTCTTTTTGCTCCAGCCATGAGGTGTAGTTACCTTCCCATGGAATACCTTCACCACGGTCAAGTTCCAGAATCCAACCCGCTGCGTTATCTAAGAAGTAACGGTCGTGCGTGATCGCCACAACGGTGCCGTTGTAATCAACCAGGAAGCGTTCCAGCCAGCCCACAGATTCTGCATCCAGGTGGTTCGTTGGTTCGTCGAGCAGCAGCATATCCGGGCGCTCAAGCAACAGACGACAGATAGCAACACGGCGGCGCTCACCACCAGAAAGGTGCTTAATTTTCGCATCCCATTCTGGCAGACGCAGTGCATCCGCAGCACGCTCAAGGGCGTTATCAAGATTGTGACCGTCTTTTGCCTGGATCAATGCTTCCAGTTCGCCTTGCTCTTTTGCCAGCGCATCGAAGTCTGCATCTGGTTCCGCATAAGCGGCGTAAACAGCATCAAGACGAGACAGAGCATCAACCACGTCAGAAACCGCTTCTTCCACAGTTTCACGAACCGTTTTGTCTTCATCCAGTTTTGGTTCCTGAGGCAGGTAACCCACTTTGATGCCAGGTTGTGCACGTGCTTCACCTTCGATATCGGTATCGATACCCGCCATGATGCGTAGAAGGGTGGATTTACCTGCGCCGTTTAGACCCAATACGCCGATTTTGGCACCCGGGAAAAAGCACAGAGAGATATCTTTCAGGATCTGACGCTTCGGTGGCACGATTTTGCCAACGCGCGACATGGTATAAACGTACTCAGCCATTCTGCTCGCGTTCTCTTGTCACTAAATGGAAATGATTAGCCAGATATTCTACCTGCTTCGTTGAAGTATTGTAACAGGCCCTAAGTCTCAAACCGCTTCAAGGTCTGACTTTGAACTGGTCAGAGTATAGTTTTTGGGAACCATTTGCTGTTGTGAAAAACAAAAGAAAGAGAGGCATGCTTCCGTCTCACGTGCCCGATGTCTCGTTTGTCGCTTTCAGTAACAGTTTCTTTGCAGCGGGAGATGGGGGAGTTTGATATATAGAAGATGGTGCAACGGACCTGATTTTCCATCTAATTCGAAGGATTAGGTATAAGCTTAAATCTAAGCGCGCCAGGGAGAAGCATCTGAATGCTACTAAGTGAAAAATCAATAATTACAAAAGCGTATAACAAGTCAGTGGATAGATCTTACCTCGTAGCACCAATTGGTATGGTGCTGCTTATTGGCAGCATTGCGCCTGCTCAAGCGCTTTCGGTTGATGAACAGCGCACTCGCTACGAAAAAGCCATCGCCGCCATTGAGCGCAACGACATGGCGACGTTTTCTCGTCTGAAATCCAATGTGAAGGATTACCCACTTTATCCGTATCTGGACTATCGCGATTTTATGCGTGATATCAATGGTGCCAGTACCAAAGAAGTGAATACATTTTTGAAAAAGCATGCTGATTTGCCGTTTACCGGCACCGTGCGGGCGCGCCACCTCAATGTATTGGCTTCTCAGGGGAAATGGTCTCAATTACTGGCGTTTCAGGACACTGTCCCCCGTGGTGAGAGTTACCAATGTAATTATTACTATGCGCACAGCAAAGCCGGTGACAAAGCGCTGGCTCTGTCAGGGGCGAAATCCTTATATCTGTCAGGTTCGTCTGTCGACAGGGCGTGTGACAAGCTGTTCGATTTCCTCAAAGACAACGGCAAGCTGACGGACAATCTGGTGCTCGAGCGCATGTTGCTGGCATTTGATAACCGCAACAAATCTTTGATGACTTACCTTGAGAAGCAATTAACGTCCTCTTACGGCAAGCGTGAAGCCAAGGAGGTTCTGGCGCTTTATAACAAGCCTCAAGGCGTGGCGGATTTCTCAAAGAAAAGCAAAGTCACCGCCTTCAACCGACACCTGACCCGTATAGCCTTTGAACGCCTTGCGCGCAGCAATTCTAAAGAGGCAGTTAAACAATTCAAACGCACGGTTGAAGGTCAGCATTACGACAAGCATGAACGCCAGGAGATAGCGGATTACCTTGCCGGACGCCTGATGTCTACAGAAGATACATCCCTTGCAGCATGGCGCGACAAGCAGCTTAAGCAAACAGTGAATCAATCGTTACTGGAACGTCGCGTGCGTATGAGTCTGGTGGAAGCGGATTGGAAAGACGTTGGCCGTTGGATTGATGTGATGTCTGAAAAAGAGCGCGACTCGCTGAAGTGGAAATACTGGCGGGCACGCGTGCTGAAAGAAGCAGGTAAGACAGCGGAAGCCAACGCGATTTTTGAATCCATGATTGGTGAGCGTAACTTCTACAGTGTTGCGGCGGCAGACGAATTGGGTAAGCAGATTGATATTCCTTACCAAACCACGCCGCTTAATCCCGGAGCATTAGCACCTTTCAACAAAGCCTTGAAGCGTGTCGATGAGCTGCTGGCGCTGGATAAAATCACCGCCGCGAAACGCGAATGGCAATACATCCTCCGCAATGCAGACAGGGAGCAGAAAGCCAACCTGGCTGCGTTTGCGTCCGACCAAAAATGGTATCACCTGTCTGTGCAGGCAACGATCGCCGGAAAGCTGTGGGGACATCTGGAATACCGTTTCCCAGTGGCGCATCGCTGGTGGTTTGAGTTCTTCAGTAAAGAGCGTGAACTCCCACTGACGACTTTGCTCGCTTTGTCGCGTCAGGAGAGTGCCTTCTACACCCGCGCAGTATCTCCGGTTGGCGCACGTGGTTTGATGCAGCTAATGCCTGCCACCGCCAAAGAAACCTCAAAGAAACTGGGTTTTCGTTATCTGGGTAAAAGCACGTTGAACGATCCGGGAATCAATATCCGGTTGGGCAGTGGCTATCTTCGTATGTTGCTGGATCAGTTTGATGAAAACCGCATTCTTGCGTTTGCCGGATACAACGCAGGTCCCCACCGCGCCACCCGCTGGCTGGCGAAGTCTGATGGGAACCTAGATGCGATAGCGTTTATTGAAGCTATTCCGTTCCGTGAGACCCGTGGTTACGTGCAGAACGTACTGATGTATGACATTTACTATCGTAAGTTACTTGGTCAGCCGCTACAGTTCCTGACAGAAAGTGAGTCTAATCGTCGCTATTGAGTCAACAGACCCTAAGAAACAGAGAGACTTGGAGTATAATGACGGCGTTATTAGTACCGATTTCTACGAGGTGACCATGAAAGCGACGCCGGAATATTCTGACTGGCAAGATGTGCTGGATTTGATCCACAGAGCAAGTGACAACGGGGACGAAGCTAAACTATTGAAGATGTTGCTGACGCCCGATGAGCGCAGCGCGCTGATTGCCCGTGTCAATATTCTCAACGAGTTGTTGAAAGGTGAGGTGAGCCAGCGACAACTCAGTCAGATGCTTGGCGTCGGTATCGCGACTATCACCCGTGGCTCCAATGAGTTAAAGCAGCTGGATGAAGCACAAAAGCAGTGGTTGCTGGAGCTTTTGGACAAGTAAAGATCAGGAAAATAAGGTCCTAGGATCTAGGACCTAGTCTCTCTTCAGAGCTCTTCCGTCGGAAACAAACCCGGATTCATAAACGGGATCAGCGCTAAGATCAGCGCCTGATGGTAGACCGAGCTTCTTGTCAGCAGATGCCCCGTGAGCATGCCGATCGCCCCACCTTTCTGCTTCACGTTCTGTTCATTGAACATTTCATCCATCACATCTCCCAGCTCTTTGCCTTCTTCCAGCATGTTGAGTGCAGTTGGTGGCAAAGGGACAGAAGCCGAACGTGATTCACCAACGCGGTCGGCAGATTCCACCACCATCCAGGCAAAGGTATAAGGGGCGTCCAGTCCCGCTTCGACGCCCACGTAGAAATTGCCATCAACCACCTTTTTGGCGTTGTGGACACGGTTTCTGGCACCTGCCAGCGTTTCTTTACTGGTCATTGGCTGATCTGCGACACCACTGGAGACAGACACTCCTTCAAACGTCATGTCATTGTTAGGAAATACTTCTTTGAAGGCCGCTTCCACAGCAGCAATTTTGGCAGGGTTAAGCGAAGTGACAATCACTTTGGTCATGGGCATCCAGTCCTGAATCAGAGAGAGTTATTTTGTTGTTTTTTCTCAGGGGCACGTTTGAACAAGCGAAATGGCAAGGCAAGAAGGCCTGTTAGCCACACGACGTGTCTTTCTTCCCGCTGGCTTTTTATGCCAATAGTCATGCCGTAATGGCCTTCCTCGGGTTGCGCGCGGTAAGTGTTGAACAGCCTGTCCCAGATAGCAAGATTAAAACCGAAGTTCGAATCGCTTTCGTAGCGGTGAACAGAGTGGTGCACACGGTGCATGTCCGGTGTCACTACGAATTTGCGCAGCCAGCGGTCAATCGGCAATGGAATGGCAACGTTACTGTGATTAAACAGCGCCATGCCGCTGAGGATGACTTCAAACAAAATGACGGCCACCACAGGCACGCCCAGAAGCGCGATAGCCGCGAATTTGATTAGCATGGAAAGAAGAATTTCAACCGGATGGAAACGGGCACCAGAGGTAACGTCTAAATCTCTATCTGCGTGGTGAACCGCATGCAAACGCCAGAGAATAGGAACAGTGTGAAAGAGTTTGTGCTGAAACCAGATGATGCCATCAAGCATCACAATGGTGAGGAGCACTGAAAGCCAAAGTGGTGAATCAAACACATTGAACAAACCGATCCCTTGACGGGAGCACCAAGCTGCGAAACCGGCAGCAGCGAGAGGAAAAATAGCGCGGAGCACCGCGGTATTGAGCATCATCAGGGCGATATTGTTCAGCCAGCGTTTCGCTTTGCTGACCGTCAGGATTCTTTTAGGGAATAGCCATTCTGCAGCTGCCATCACCCCAAAAATAGAGAAGAAAGTCAGCAGACGGAAAACACCTTCCTGTGATTCAATAAAGCTCAGCACTGCATCTCCTGAATGAGTCGTCCTTTCGATCAGCTTAACACATCCCCAAACAGCACCGGGTCTTAGACTTACTTAGACTTAGATACGTGACCAGAAAGAAAAACGGGCACTTTCAACAGTGCCCGTTTGTGCGTTTGTGGTGATGCGCTACCAAACGCGTTTGATGGTGACTTTCGCACCTGGGTTGAGGAAGCGGTGGCGATAATTCAATGCCGAGTCTTCCAATCCGTCATCAGCGGATAGTACGCCAGGGTGAATGCGAAGGCGGTCTACATCATCACGCGCAGCATTAAAGCCTTCCCCTCCGGCTGCTGGGCCGGGAATCGTGCCTTGGGTTTCAGAGTTAGCTTCTGTGCCAGCATCCCATACTGGTAATGTGATGGTGATGCTTTGACCTGGGCGCAGTTTACGAAGATCGATATCTGACTCGGCGACGATCGCATCGTTGGTATTGACCAGCATAGATGCCACAGAAAGGTAACGTGTCTTCTTGCGGTTCAGCTGCACAGTGAAGCTTTCTGATGCGCCCGGAGGAAGCGGCGATACACCAGAGAGGGCATCTTCCACATGACGAAGTTCTTCATAAGCAAGAACATCGCTGTTGTCACCACCTTCCGCCAGTTTTTCCAGCGCGACAGAAACCGGTTGGCCAACTTCAAACAGCGTGTTGGTTTTGCTGTGGGTTAGCAGCGCGACCGGAGACATAGGTTGCGCATCCGTCAGGTTTTCTACGGTGACCGTGTATTCCTTTTGCAGGGGACACCCAGCCAGTGCCAGCGCTGCTGCGCCAATGAGAGCAAAGCGATACATACTACGCCCTCCTTAATAAACGGTGACGGTGATGATGGCAACTGGGTTGAGCCAACGGTGTTTGGTGCTGTCGAAGTCGCTTAGACCGCCAGTGGCATCAGTGTCACCGAGGTTACCCGGGTGAATGTGAACGGTTTCGTTGGCGACTTCAATATCGACACCTGTGCCACCTTCACCAAAGGTGATAAACGGTGGGGTTGGAACGCTGCCTGCCAGCTCATCATTCGCTTCTGTGCCCGCGTCATAACCATTGGCTCTGATGACATAGGTGCCTTTTTTCTTTGGAATTTTCCAGCTGTCTACACCGATAAACGCATCGTTAGAAGGTAGCAACATCGCAGCGATAGAAAGGACATCGCCATGATTTGCATAAAGCGTGGTGGAAGTTGATGCGCCTGGGTCCAGAATGCCTTCTGCCGGGTTGGCCTGTACATCAGCGCCCACGCCTTCAGCCAGTGCAACCAGACCAGAAATATCGCCACCTTCTGCCATGGCTTCGACATCAGCAGATGCTGCTTCGCCAGTGCGGAACAGATACGCATCCGGGCTGTGAGCAGCAACGATCAGTGGGGTGAAATAAATACCATCGGTGGCATTGGTGATTTTGACATCGACGTTGGCGGCCTGCGCGGTGAATGCTGCGCCCATTGCCATGCTGAGAAGTAAGGTTTTCATTTTTCGCTCCCTGTGCGTTGAATTCTTCCAAGCATGGCGCGAAAAAGTGGCGAAGCCTTCGCGGATTTCTCTCAAAACTCTCACAAAGGCCTAATGAAATACTATCCGAGTGTTACGCGGTGTTTTTCTCCTGAGGGTCATCACTGTTCCCCAGTTCAACATGGGTTACCACACGGTTTCTTCCCCGCTCTTTTGCCAGATAGAGTGCAGAGTCGGCCACTTCGATAAGACCCTCAATAGAATCAAACTCAGGAAATGTCGCGATGCCCGCACTCAAGGTGGCAGTGAATGTTTCGGGGCCGTTTGAAAACGGCGTTTTGGCGAACGTACTGCGGAATTCATCAATCAACCTGAGCGCGATATCTGCAGGCGTGTCAGGCAGGATCAGTGCGAATTCTTCACCGCCATAGCGGGCGCTGGTATCGGTCTTGCGGAAACGGTAATTCAGCAAGCGCGCAACACCTTTGATGACTTTGTCACCGACAGGGTGACCGTACTTGTCATTAATGGATTTGAAATGGTCGATATCGATCATCACAAAACTGACGGGAGACTTATGACGTCTGGCGCGCGAAAGTTCACGTTCCAGTGCCATTTTCAGGTTGGAGTGATTGAGTAATCCGGTCAGGCTGTCTCTGTCCATCATAGCGCTTAGCGCGCGAAAACGGCGGGCACGAATGGATACAGCCTGTGTCAGGTGCAAGTCGTTAATCGGTTTAGTCAGAAAATCATCCGCGCCGACCTGAAGCGCTTTCATTTGAAGCTTAAGATCGGTTTCACCGGAAAGGTACACGATAGGCACATTGGTGTGCGCTGCATGTTGGCGTATCACGCTGGCTGCTTCAACACCTGAGCAATTGGGCATGTAGAGATCCATTAACACCAGATCGGGATGAAATTCGCCCAACTCATCGAGCAGATGATCCGGACTGTCTACTATGCAAGTTTTCATACCTGCGCCTTGCAGCACTATGGAGTAGTGCTCGGCAAGGGTTCGGTCATCTTCGACGATCAATACCCGGTATTGAGCGTTATTGGTCTCCCAGAGGGAGTCGAGTAAACCGAGGATATCGTCATACTCAACAGGTTTGTGGAAGAAGGTAAACGCACCAGCTTTAGCGGCACGTAGGCGACTTTCCCAGCATTCTGTTGCACTCAGCACGACCAAAGGAATCCCGCTGTTTTTACGCCAGACTTTGGTGATGTCATCGAGGAGTTTAAAGTCATCAAGGTCAACAATCAGTACCGAAGGTGCCTCTTGATCGAGAGCGACTTTAAGTTCGGTAGCCGTTTCGAACATTGCTACTTCGTAATCGATATACTGAAGTTGTTCGACCATTTCGGTGGCATCTTCTGGCTTTTCTGCAACCACGTAAACCAGTTGCTTCGTTCGGTCTTGCTCGTGAAGCAAGGTCACTTCACCGTATGTTAAATCATCAGGGCGTTTGGGTTCGATTTTGGCGATATCGTCAATGCCTGAAATCAGGCGTTCTATATCTTCATCGCCGATGGGCAGCGTTTTGTTCTCAATGTGCGGTTTCAGTAATACTTCAATGTCACGGCCGCATTCTCCAAGATCGACAAAGCCCAGCGTAGTGGCGGTGCCGGCAAGTTTATGCGCTTCCATTACCAATTCTTCCAGCTCGCAAAAATCAGAGGTTTTCTGCGTTTGGATTTTATTCCACAGCGTTTTAATACGCTTCGTGCGTTTAGAGACGCTGCTGGCGAACTTGGTTTGTTGCTCCTGAAACTTTTTGACTTGAGAAGGTCTCATACACTGCGCCTTTCCATTATTTTTTTGATTTCGTCTGCCAGTAGCATTGGGTCAAACGGTTTACTGATAACGCCTATAGCACCACACTCGTGATAGGACTTTATTTCCGAAGGTTGTACCTTGGCAGTCATAAAAATGGCTGGCGTCCTTTCCAAATGTGGCATTTCCCTGAGATGTCTGAGCGTCGTAGGGCCATCCATATCGGGCATCATGACATCTAACAACAGAAGATCTGGGCTTGATAACGCGGCTTTTTCCAACGCGACATCGCCGCATTCGCATGTCAGAAGGACAAAGTCGTCACCTTCCAATGCGAGTTCCGCAACATCGCGAATATCCTCATCATCTTCAACGTAAAGCACAGTAATTGGCTTATCCATTACATCGCCTCTCTGGGAAATGTTTTCTTAAGTATAAGACGCAGTTCAGATTTAAGACTGCCGATATTCAAGGTGTGAATGTCATGGCTGGCAATCACCACTTCAGATTGAGGAATATCCTGAGATCCTCGAGTGAGAAATACTGTTGGAATATTTCGGCGGCTAAGCTGATCCATCAGCTTGTCGAGCGGCTCAGAAAGGGGATATTCAACCATGACCAGCTCAAAGGGTTGCTGGCCTAAAGCTAGGTTTGCTCTCGATACCGTATCTGCTCCGGAAATCTCGCAAGAGGGGTAAAACTGGTTTCGAAGGTCTCTCAGTAAGCTGTTTTTTGCTCCGACATATAAAATTTGGAATGCAGCCAGTGGTAAAGCGTTTTGTTGGTCTTTTGACTGCAATGAAGTTGTATCAAAGGGTAAGGTGAAGAAAAATGTTGAGCCTTCATTTGGCGTCGAGAAGAAGTTTATTTCGCCCTGGTGTGCATCAATGATGGATTTGGAAATGGCCAGCCCAAGGCCTGTGCCGCCAACGCGTCGGGTATCAGAGCTATCTGCTTGAGAAAACCGCTGGAATATCTTTTCATGGAACTCGCTGGGAATGCCAGATCCCGTATCTGTGATTTCAACTTTGTACGTGTCTTTTTGAACGCTCAAAAATACTTCAACGGTATCGCCGACGTTGGAATACTTAATGGCATTGGAAAGTAAATTTGCCATGACTTGCTGCAATCGTGTCGAGTCTGCATTGATATAGGCGCTTTCTGTGTCGGTTTGGAATGATATCCCTACCTTGTGCTGGCGAGCATAATCCAAATTGTCTTCAACTGATCGTGTGATGATGCTGTAAAGGTTGTTGCGATGAAAGCTGTACATCATTTGATCGGATTCGAGCTTTTCAATGTCTAAAATGTCATTGATTAGCAGGGTGAGTCGCTCACAATTCCTGAGCGCCAGTGACAACATCTTCTGTGTTTTGGCGGGTAATTCATCTGAGAACTTACCCAGAATTAAACCAAGCGCACCCCGTATAGAGGTAAGAGGGGTACGAAGCTCATGGCTAACGGTAGCAACGAATTCACTTTTCATGGCATCGGCTTTTTTCCGGGAAGTAATGTCACGAATAATCCCTGTAAACATTCGCCTTCCAGACACTCGCATTTCACTGACTGATAGCTCTGCGGAAAAAGTGGTGCCGTTCTTGCGCTTAGCGACCACTTCGCGACCAACACCGATGATTTTTGCCTGCTTTCCTGATAAGTAATTGCTCAAGTAGGTATCGTGCTCTCTCGAAAAGTTTTCCGGCATTAACATGTTGATTTTCTTTCCGATGACATCATTCGCTCTGTAGCCAAACAGCCCTTCTGCGGCCGGGTTAAAGGTGGCGACATAGCCCTTCGAATCAATGGTAATAATGGCGTCCATCACAGTGTCGACTATTGCCAATAACTGACTTTGTCCCGACTGACGCTCTTCCTGTAGATTGAGCTCGTTAATTCGATTGATTTCCAGGGTAGCCTGATTGAATGATTCCGCGAGCGTGGTGAGTTCTTCGTCAGATGCTGACGTTTTTACAGGGTATTTACCGGCTTTCACTTCGTTGGCAAGTTCAACAATGGGTGTGGCCATTTTTTGTCCAAGATGGCGGGTAATGAGCACAAGAGGAAGCATGGCGACCAAGGCGAGAATAATGAAGTTGGTTAGCCAGGGAGTGATCACGCCAAGCATGGAAATATAGGGTTCATTGAGTGTAATGGATATGTCGAAGTTGCTGATGAGCATGTTTGGAGAGGGCTTTCTGGACACTTTGATACCTGGTGCATCGATGTTGCCTTCGGTAAATCCCCATTTTTGGTGCACATTGAGATGGTAACTGTGACCTAAGTTCTCCAGAGCCGCTTTGGTGAGGTTATCCAGATTAATCTTGGCGATGATGCCACCCTGAACTGCATAGTAATAACTAATAGGTTCAATGATGTAAAAACTGCCATTGATAAATGTCACATAGCCACGGCCAGAGGCTAAGGTGTCTGTCACCAAGTTTGGGCTGTACCATCTGACGTCTTCTTCTCTTTCATCGAGTGCGTTTCCTGCATAATCAAACAACAGCGCATCTTCAATGGCGGTATAGAGTGTCAAATCCTCCAATGCGTGGTGGAAATAGTATTGCCCGCTACCGATATTTATCAGACTGTTAATGGAGAGTTGACTTTGCGCGGTTCGTGAAACTGCCCGCTGTTGTGTTTTGAGTTCAAGGTCGAGCAGGCTTAACGTATTAAAGGCTTCTGCATGAAGTTTGTTTTGTAACTGGCGTTCCACACGGAGCATCTCCATGACGAGTGTGGCGCCGACAAGCACGAACAAGAAGGAAACCAGCAGAAGCAGTAGTCGCCTGGAAAAACGATTGGCAATACTGGTTTTCGTGGCCATCAGTGGTCATGCTCCAGAGGGTAAAGGTTCCCATCCTTATAAAATGCGAAAAGGTAATCTTTTGCAGTCAGTGCATCTTGTTTTCCATGACTGAAAGGAGAGCGGTATGGTTTCATCAGTCCATCGTAACGCTCCAGCTTGGTCAGCTCTTTTTGAATTGCTGACATGTCGGCAGTGCCCGCTTTCTCTGCTGCAATTGCCAACATATGCATTAGGTCGTAGGCATGCGCCGTGCCGGATGGAGCTTGAATATCAGACTCATGTTTGGTGCCATAGCGTTGATGATAGCGTTGAGCCAAGGTTCTGGCAGCAGGTGTACTGTTTTCTATGAAGGTGAAAGTTTGAAGTACACGTAGGTCAACAGCTTTCAGTGCTTCTTCAGAGCGCTTGGCGAACTCCGAACCGGTAATGCCCCAATGAGAAAAAACAACAGGTGACGTAGGGTGTGTGGCTAAGTGAGTGACGAATTTTTCACCCTCTACTGCGTTACCCACAAAAATGACCGCTTCAGCGCCCTTCTCTATGAGGTTACTGACTTTGTTATCCATGTTTTTCTCGCCCCAATCAAACCATTCAATGTGAGTGGGGACGAGTGACCGTTGCTCCATCTGTTTCGTTAAGCCTTCGAAGTTACTTCTTCCCCAGCCGTTATTTACGAGCAGTAACCCAATGTTGTCAGAAACATCCAGAGCGCCTTCAAGCAGAAACTGGGCGGCATATTCATCTCTGACTGATACCCGAAAGACAAAATTTGGGTCTTTACCGTTATTGACTATGGGAGTGGCTGCAGCCCAAGGAGCGAGCATCAAGATCTTGCGTTCATGCAGTAAATCAAGCTCTGCCAATACCACTGGACTGCTAATACCGCTAAATACGGCAAGCAGGTTTGGCAGCGTTGAAAAAACTTCAATGTTATCCAACCCTCTGGAAGGCACCATGGAGTTGTTTCGGACGATCAATTTGACCTCTTTGCCTAAGATGCCACCTTTTTGATTGATTTCATCCAGAGCCAGTTCGATACCGCGGCGAATGGATAGCCCCGAAATAGCAGCGCTTCCGATCATGTCAGCGTCCAATCCTACAATGAGTTTATCTGGGTGGGGCTGCTTCCAGTTTTCTTTTCCTTGAAGCACTTGCTCGATATAGGACGTGCCGATATGCATTCTATTTTTCTCTAGAACACCTGAAGAGGTTTGCTTCATCCAAGCGAGCAAAGGACCAGAGGGTCTATGTGTTATGCCTTCTTCATTCAAATTCGCCAGTGCAATGTTGTCTTTCCGCAGCGCAATTTCATATTGGAAGGAAGTGGCTACGTTGGCGGCGCTTTCAATCAGGTCAAGATGGGTAGGTGATAGCTTCTTTTTGGTGTGTTCAGACATGATCAATAATTGGGTTTGGTGACCATGCCGGGTGAGATAAAGGCTTTGCCCAGTGATTCGCCTTGCAGAAAGTTGGCTGAGTGTGATCTCCTCACCATCTAAATCTCCATTTGAGAAAGCCAATGTGACCATCTCATCCGATACGGGAATGGCGAGGCTATCCCAAGCTGAGAATTGCTCACGAATCGTGGTGCTTTCTGTGACGCGAAAACGGCGCTTTTTAAATTGTGAGGCATTCTCTAATGGGAATGTAGTGACAAGGTGCTTGAATCCGCCATCCCAAAACGCCAATCCGACAATATCATTCTTGTAAAGGTTATTGAGTAACTGTCGACCTGCGGGGCTTTTGTAAACCTGTCTAATTTGGTCATGTTCGGTGAAGAAAAAAGGCAAATCAAACAACTCAAGAGCAGGGGAGAGATACGACATTTTTGAGCTGGTGATCACCGCAAAATCTACTTCACCTTTTTGAACAGAGGCAACAAGCTCCCTTTCACTGATATGTGGGGCTTTATTAGATGTTGAAACTGTTATCTGACCTTTCGTTCTCTCCTTAATCAGGGAGGCAAAGTAAAGCGCCGCTTCAGAGCTAGCACTGCCTTCATGGCCAGAGACAGCGAGGTTTAAGGCCAGAGTTGGAGTTTCCCCCAATTTTTCACTTTCAGAGACCTCACGGTTGTCACAGCCTGTTATCAACATCAACAACGTTGCCAGTGTGAAGATGTATCTCATTGTTTTCCCCGCCTGAATAAGACTTTTATGCTTCTTCAAAGATTAGGAATGAGACAGGTGATTTTCCAGTGGGAATATGATGAACGTAGTGCGGTAAACCAGCCCTCAGGAAGGGCTGGTGGGGAAGTAAGTGCCAGGGCCTGTTGACCTTTGGTGGTTAAACTTTGTTCTAGCTATAAGCGTTTTAGGCGCGGCGAGGTGTGTGCCGCCTAGTCATTCTAAGCAAATACACCTCAACAAAGCATAAAACGCTTAGAGTACGGGACGCGCAGTCGAACCCTTCGGGCAGCGTTTGTGGGGAATTTCTGCTGCGTTATCGGCTTCTCATGTAGGCGAGCTACACATCGAAGCCTCTGCCTTGCATAAAACCCCCACAAACTGCTGCAAAAATCACCACCAAAGGTCAACAGGCCCTAACGTTGGGTAACTTGATGAATATTAAACAAATCACTGTTAATTGTGGCGATGGTGTACTCGAATGGCGTGCCATCATCAAAAGAGACCACTTCGCGAAGCTCGATCATGGCCTGTCCTTCATCGACATTGAGAAGCTCTGCCAGCTCTGAGTCCCGCAGATTAAAGGCGGAAATATCCTGCTCACGGGTTTGTACTTTCTTGCCTGTCATCTGCTCCATGTAACCGTATTTCGAGTGTTCAATCTGGTTGAACTCAAAGCCATCGCAAACCGCGACCGGGATATGGGTTTGCTCAAAAGACACTGGCATGCTGCCAAAGCTCATCAAACGCTCGATGTAGTAAACCTTTTCGTTGGGTTTGATACGAAGGGCGTGGGCGATTTGTACATTCGGCACTTCGATAATCGCGCTGGAAATAACGCGTCTTACCGCGCTTTGGCCTGCTTTCTGCGCCTGCTCATCAAAAGGGGAAAGCGCATGGAAATTGCCACTTGGTGTGGCTTGTCCTGAGCCTACATAAAGACCGGAACCTTTAACACGGTAAACCATGCCTTGCTCGACCAGATAGCGGGTGGCTTCTCGCACGGTCACACGCGTAATACCCAGATGTTTGGCGATACCCGCTTCGGTATCCAGTTTGTCGCCGGGAGAGAGATTGGCGCTTTCGATTTTGCGCTCAATGAAGTCGATGACTTCCTGTTGCTTCCCTGTCACTTTAAACGTCATAGCGTCTCTTTTTTCGTTATTTATTAGCCGACTGACTGCAATGTTATTGAGTGTTTCTAGGGTCAACAGACCCTAGTTTGCAGATCTAAAAACGGCGGATCCCTGATCCGCCGTTTAGTTTATGTTATCGCTAGGTGAATACAAACTGTCACCTGCATTTCGCTATATCCGAGCGATCACGCACTCAGCAAAGTAGTGCAGAAATCCGCAATGCGTTCGGCGCTGATGCCATATGCATCTTTCAGAAAATCGAGTGAGCCCACCTGACCGTATTGCTCCTGCACGCCAAGCTTGTGGAAACTTTGCAGTGCAACGCCGCCAGAGAGCAGTTCAGAAGCCACTGCATCACCCAGACCACCAATCACATTGTGATTTTCAACCGTCACCACACGGCCAGTCTTACGTGCCTCTGCAATCAAAAGCTCGGTATCCAGCGGTTTGATCGTGTGCATGTCGATAACCGCAACGGTTTTACCTGTGTTAGCTTCGATTTGCTCCGCCGCTTCCAATGCATCATGCACACAGATACCCGCCGCAATGATGGTGAGATCTGCGCCTTCTTTAAGAAGATTACCCTTACCGATTTCAATATCGTCTTCCGAGCCATAAATCGCCGGTAAGTCTTTGCGGGTGGAGCGTATGTAGTTCACACCTTTGTGCTCATAGGCATAACGCATCGCTGCGCGAAGCACCGATTCATCTGACACATCAATCACAGTCGCATTCGGCACCAAGCGCATCAAGCCTGTGTCTTCAAACGGCATGTGGGTACCACCGTTGGTGACAGCGGTTACGCCTGCATCACTGCCGAAGATATTGATATGTTGGCCTGCGTAGCCGCCTGCAAGGAAAATCTGATCGTAGCAACGACGGGTAGCGAAGCAGCCAAACGAGTGAACAAAAGGCACTTTGCCTACTGCCGACAAACCTGACGCCACACCAATCATATTGGCTTCGGCAATACCGCAGTTCAGGAAGTTGTTTGGAAATGTTTGCGCGAATTTCTTGGTGCTGACACTGCCCATCAGGTCCGCTTCCAGCACCATCACATTGTCATGTTGCTCAGCCAGTTCCATCAGCATTTCTGCATGGATAACGCGAAGTTCTTTGCTCATTTCAGCTCCTCGATTTTTTGTTCCAGCATGGCAATGTCAGCTTCAATGGCTGCGCGCAGGTTATCGTCTAAACGCAAATGGTGGTTGGCTTCAATCGCTTCCACGGTTGGCATGCCTTGGCCTTTTTCGGTATCGAGAATGATGGCGGTTGGGCGCCCAGTTTCAGCCTGTGCGGTTTCAATCGCGGCGCAGATGGCTTCGACACTCTTGCCGTCAACATTAATGGCGTTGAAACCGAAGGAAGCGAACTTCTCGCGAAGATCGAAAGACGCCTGAATCTCGTCGATGTAGCCATCGAGCTGGCGTTTGTTGTTATCGACAAACACCACCAGATTCGACAGCTTGTGGTGTGCGGCAAATTGCGCCGCTTCCCAGCACTGACCCTCCTGAAGCTCGCCGTCTCCAACAATGGTATAAACCATTGAAGTGGTGCCCGCTGCCATGCCTGCAGCACACGAGATGCCCTGACCCAGAGATCCGGTTGTCATATCCACGCCCGGCGTTTTGTTCATGTCCGCATGGCTTGGCAGGTTAGTACCGTTACCGTTGATGGTTTTCAGCCACTCGATATCGAAGAAACCGCGAAGGGCCAGGGTAGCGTAAAGCGCTGGACCCGCGTGGCCCTTAGACAGCACAAACAAATCACGGTCTTGCATTTTCGGGTTGGCCGGGTCGTGCTTCAGGTAGCGACCGTACAGGCAAGCCAGTGTTTCAGTGACAGACAGGCAACCGCCAAAGTGTCCGTAACCCATGTTCAGTAGAGCCTTTGCCATTTCTTTTTTGATGGACAGATTGAAGGCCTCAATCTGACGCAGATCGAGTAAAGATTGCATAGTTACCTCGGGAGAAAGAGAAGGGCAGGCTGGTGGTCAGCCCGCGCCAAAATTAGATGTTTTCTGCTGTCTCGGCGGTTTTCTTGCCGATGAAGTTGGTGCTCAGAACCAATGCAGCAACGGCTGCGACACCCAGAATGACCGCATCTTTGCCCAGCATCGCCAGATAGCCCAGGAAGATACCTGTGATAGCGAAGTCAGAGTCAGAGAAGGTGGTGTTGGCAAAGCCCAGGTCGCCCAGTACAGGAAGCAGCCACAGGGTTAGGAAGGTAATGACCACACCGTTGATGAATGCGCCCACAGCCGCGCCGCGACGGCCACCGGTTGCGTTACCGAACACACCCGCCGTTGCGCCGGTGAAGAAGTGAGGGACCACGCCCGGAAGGATAAGCGTCAGCTCCATCACACCCAGCACGCCCATGCTCACCAGACCGCCAAGGAAACTACACAGGAAGCCAATCAGTACTGCATTTTGTGCGTAAGGGAACACGATTGGGCAATCCAGCGCCGGTTTCGCGTTTGGTACCAGTTTTTGGGAGATACCGGTAAATGCCGGCACGATCTCAGCGAGCACAAGACGTACACCCTGAAGGATAACGAACACACCCGCTGCGAAGCCGATAGCCGTCAGAATCGCGTAAACAATTGGGTTTTGACCGTTACTCAGGTTTTCGGTGACGAACTCACTGCCTGCTGCCATCACGAGGATCAGATAGATGATACCCATGGTCAGCGAGATAGAGATGGATGAGTCGCGAAGGAACACAAGGTTCTTCGGCAGATTCATCTCTTCGGTGCTCTTTGAGCCTTTGCCGACAAGCTTACCGACAAGGCCAGAAGCCACGTAACCCACGGTGGAGAAGTGACCGAATGCCACATCATCACTGCCTGTGATCTTACGCATGAACGGCTGCGCCATAGCTGGGAAGAGCACCATGATAAGGCCCAGAGACACCGAGCCCAGGAACACCAAAGACGCGCCGCTGAAGCCTGCCACGCTCAGGATGATCGCAATCATACATGCCATGTACAGGGTGTGGTGGCCCGTCAGGAAGATGTATTTGAACTTACTGAAACGGGCAAAGAAGATGTTCGCCACCATACCGAACGCCATGATCATGGACGTTGCTGCGCCGAAGTCCGCCATCGCTGTGGCGTAAATCGCTTCGTTGTTCGGGATGACGCCGCGAAGGTTGAAGCCTTCTTCCATCAGCACACCCATTGGGGTAACAGCACTCACCAGAATGCCGGCACCGCCGCCGATCACGATGAAACCAAGGACTGTTTTGATCGAGCCTTTGATCACGTCAGAGCTCGATTTTTTCTGGATAGCAAGACCAATCAGGGCCACGATACCGATAAGGATCGCGGGTGTACTTAGAATGTCAGTGATGAAGTCGAGCATAGCGAAACCCTCAATTAACGGTTCATGTAAGCGACGAGCTGTTCTTTCATTGCGTTCTTGTCGGTGATGTTAGGGATAGAAATCACGTCACCGGCATGAATGCTGTCTGCCAAATCGCGGGTGCAGATGAACACATCTGCCATGTCTGGCGTCACTGAACCCAAATCGGTGTGGTTCACTTCTGCCTCAACGCCCAACTCACGCATAACTTCCTTCACTTTCATTTCGATCATGAAAGAAGAACCCAGACCTGTGCTACAAACGGCCATGATACGCATAGTGTTACCCTCAATATTTTTGAATAATTTCAATGATGTCTTGTACATTCTTCGCTTCGGTGACGGCTAAAACGTCTTCATCGGAGCAGAAGAACTCAGAGATTTTTGTGATGAGCTCGATGTGCTGATCGCTGTCTTTTGCAGCCAACAGAAGCAGCAGTTTCACCGGGTCGTTTTCTTCACTGTGGAACTCGACGCCATTGCGGACGACGAGCAGGGAAAGTGCGTTATTGTTCACGCCCTGTTCCGGGCGGGCATGTGGCATGGCAATCATAGGAGCCAGCACATAATAAGGGCCAAGCGACTCAGTGGTGTCGATAATGGCGGACTGGTAATCAGGCTCAATATCGCCGGATTTCACCAAAGGCGCACACACCTGATGAATGGCTTCTTTCCAGTCAGAAACGGAATCTACCACCGCAATTCGGTGCTCGGAGAGTAAGGTTGAAAGCATACATACCACCATGCTTATACAGCTAATAAGTTGTCTATACAGGTGGCAATGTAGCGGTTTAAAAACGGCTTTTTCGTGATGGAAGTCTAACCTGCTAGCGGATGCTTTCGCGAAGTTCCCACATTGTTTTCATGGTCACAATGGCGACTTATTTCGTATCACATTCGGATTAAAGTGAGATCTTCTGACGAGTATTGGGAATGACTTGGTGATATGTGCGCGAGTGCTTATGTGAGGAGTGGGTTATTTTTACACCAACATCTGTATAGAAGTTTGCCAAAGCGTTAACGCCGCGATCTGGGCTAGTATGTTAATTGTGTGGTTAATCAATAAGCGGCAACCTATCGCTAATAAAAATGAAACCACCTTTGTAGTCAGCCAGAATTAAGGGGCGGTTTATGCTTTACCAATTCAACGCAACCTATATGGATGCCATCAAGCCTTTGAATAGTTGGGTCAAATTTATCAGGGACGTGAATGCCGCGCCCTGGAACCCAATGAAAACTTCTCCGGTGACCCGAACGCTTGATGCCTCCATGGAGCTGGTGGAGCGTCTGACAGATTGCTATGACGAACCCGCATGGGGGCTTGATACCACCGTTATCAAAGGCGAGAAGCTCGCGATTCAATACAATGTGATTGCCAATAAGCCCTTCTGTAATCTGCTGCATTTCCGTCGCAGCAAAGCGCAACCTAATCAGCCAAAAGTGCTGTTTGTCGCACCGCTTTCCGGCCACTTTGCAACGCTATTGCGCGGCACCATTGATGCCTTCCTGCCTGATCATGATGTGTATGTAACAGACTGGCGCAACGCCCGCGATGTGCCGCTCACAGAAGGGGAATTTCACTTCGATGATTATGTCGATTATCTGGTCGAGTTCTTAGAGCTTCTGGGGCCGGACACCCATGCCATTGCGGTATGCCAGCCAAGTGTACCCTTGATGGTAGCGACAGCGCTGATGTCTGCGGAGAAGAACCCAGCCGCGCCTGCAACCGTGACTTTGATGGGTGGCCCTATCGATACCCGCATCAATCCCACCGAAGTGAATGATTACGCCAGCGGAAAGGATTTGGAGTGGTTTGAGTCTAACGTGATTTGTACTGTGCCCGAGCAATACGAAGGTGCGGGACAAGTGGTGTATCCGGGGTTCGTTCAGCTTTCGGGTTTTATGTCGATGAACCTCGATACCCACGTGCAAAAGCACTTTAAGTTTTTCGGCGATCTGGTCAAAGGTGACGGTGATAACGCGGAAGCGCACCGCAAGTTCTACAACGAATACTTGGCCGTGATGGACTTACCCGCCCACTACTACCTCGACACCATCCGCAAGGTGTTTTTGGAACATGATCTGCCAAACGGCACCATGACTTATCGCGGCAAACCCATCAATCTTGCTGCCATTAAAAAGACAGCACTCCTGACTATTGAAGGGGAACTGGATGACATTACCGGCCGCGGCCAGACTGCTGCTGCGCTCGACATCTGCCCCAATATCCCTAAATCCAAGAAAATGCATTACGAACAAAAAGGCGTGGGCCATTACGGTATTTTCAATGGCCGCCGTTACCGCGAGGCGATTGCGCCGAAGATCAAAGGGTTTATCAAGAAATACAATCCGAAGATGGTAAAGGCGGCATAGCCTATTCTTACGCGCCAGTGGAGAAAACACTTTTGCCACTGGTGTGATTCTGTTCCTTCCTGATCGTCGTTATAAAGAAACGAAACGATTTGAGAAGGAACAGCGGATGTTACGAAATCTACTTCCCGTCATTGTGATGCTGGCAGGGATTGTCGGCGTTTCCACGGCTAATGCCCATGGCCCATCAAGGCTCAAAGTCTCTGAGTCTGTCACCATCAATGCCCCGGCTGACAAAGTGTGGAAAACCGTGGGGGCATTCGACAGCCTTTCCTGGTTGCCACCTGTCACCAAAGTAGAAATGGAATCAGGAAACCCGACCGAGAAAGGGGCGGTGCGCGTGGTGTATGTGGGCGATCAAAGCGTGACGGAAGAGATCAAACGCTACAACCCTGACGCTATGATGCTCAAGTACAAGATCATCAAAGAAAACACAGCACTGCTGCCTGTCACCAATTACCAGTCCACCATCAAAGTGAAAGCAGAAGGTGACAAAAGTATCGTGACGTGGAAGGCGGGATTCTACCGCGGTTATCCTAACAACGATCCGCCTGAAAACCTCAACGACGCAACAGCGACTTCAGCCATCACTGGCCTCTATAAAGCGGGGTTAGACAACCTGAAAGCTGAGATGGAAAAGTAAGGTTTACCCCATTTAACCCCGTCCTTGGTTCTTCCATTTAAAGGGAACGATACAATCGGTCTTGGCTCACCCTTTTCAGGGGAGAGGTGAGGAGGGGTTAACTTTCGTTAAAGATGATCTTCAGCTCAATTCCTGCGAACCACCGCCGCTGACCGTGAGCACCTGACCACTCACCCAAGCTGCCGCGGGTGAGCACAGAAACAGTGCGGCGAGCGCGATATCATCGGTTTTCCCAAGCCTTCCGAGGGGCGTGTGTTTCAGCATAGCTTTTTCAATATCTGGGGTGAGCACTTTTTCCAGCGCCGCAGTGCGGATTGCCCCCGGTGCGATAGCATTCACGCGAATGCCCTTGGTACCCAAATCAAAAGCGGTGTTGCGGGTGAGGTGATTGATGGCGGCTTTCGACGAGCCATAAGACGCCATCATCCAGTTTTTGTTTTCGCCTGCCATCGAACTGATATTAAGCACCGCGCCTCCGCCGGCTTTTTCCATTTCCGGTGCGCAAAGCTGCATCAGCCTGAAAGGGGCAAACACATTGAGTTGATACGCCCACTCAAAGTCTGCCATGGGCATGTCGAAGGGTTTGGGGCCGCCACCACCTGCATTGTTAGCAAGGATAGTCACCTTGCCAAACGTCGTGACAGCACGTTCAACTAAAGCAACTCTGTCTTCTTCTTTGGTGACGTTGCAGGCTGCAGCAATAGCATGTCTGCCCGTCGCATTGATATTGCAGGCGACTTCGTTAGCGGCATCCAAATCGAGATCGCTGACGACCACCTCTGCGCCTGCATCAGCAAACACTTCGGCTATCCGGCGACCAATCCCGGCGGCTGCGCCAGTGACAATGGCAACCTGACCATCAAGGCTGAACTGTTGAATGACTGACATAACAAACCCTCACCGCAAGAAGATGCATTGAGCCTAGATGCGAGAAACACAAGAGAACGCGTTATTCTTGATACAAAGCGGGAAGGAGAATTTTTTGGGGAGAAGAAAGCAAAGAAGGAGCCTTGTGGCTCCCTCAGTTAGTCAGGTGTGTTATCCCGCGTAGCGGAAGTAATCCAGACCCTCGACATTGCAGCTGATCTCTTTGGAGATGATTTGCGCCAGAAGATGACCAGAGCCGCATGCCATGGTCCAGCCCAGCGTGCCGTGACCGGTATTGGTGAACAGGTTGTCGAACGGTGTCTTGCCAATCAGCGGCGTGCCGTCTGGCGTCATCGGGCGGAAACCTGTCCAGAACTCGGCTTTGTCGAAATCGCCACTGTGAGGGAACAGATCTTTTACCACCATGGAAATCGTCGCTTTGCGCTTTTCCGGAATCGAAGGATCAAAGCCTGCCAACTCAGCGGTACCTGCGACACGGATACGATCGTCAAAGCGGGTAAGGGCGACTTTGTAGGTTTCGTCCATCACGGTTGATGTCGGTGCCTGTGTTTCGTCAGTGATTGGCACGGTGAGCGAGTAACCTTTCACCGGGTACACAGGAATGCTCAGACCCAGGCCTGCCATAAACTTGGTCGAATAGCTGCCCATCGCGACTACATAAGCGTCTGCTTCCAGCTCGCCTTTGTCCGTCACCACGCTGACAATGCGGGTGCCTTCGCGTTTTACACTGTTCACTTCGGTGTCGAACATAAACTCCACGCCGTGTGTTTTGGCAAGCTCAGTCATTTGTTGGCAGAACAGGTAGCAATCACCCGTTTCGTCATCCGGCAGGTAGAGACCGCCTGTCAGCTTGTGGCTCACAGACGCTAATCCCGGCTCTTGCTTGATGCAATCTTCGACTGTCATGCGCTGATAACGGGTGCCGCTTTGCTCCAGAAGGGCGATATCTTTTTCTACCGCATCAAGCTGCTTCTGATTACGGAAGATTTGCAGTGTGCCTTTCTGACGGCCCTGATATTCGATGTTGTGCTTGTCACGAAGCGCGAGCAGACACTCACGGCTGTGGTTAGCAATGCCCAGCATGCGGGATTTGTTCACCTGATAACGGTCTAGCTGGCAGTTCGACAGCATTTGCGTCGCCCACTTGACCAACTGAGGGTCCAGCGTCGGCTTAACCTTCAGCGGTGCGTGTTCTTCCATCAGCCAGCGAATGGCTTTTTGCGGAATACCGGGTGCCGCCCAAGGGGAAGAGTAGCCATAGGAAATTTGCCCAGCATTGGCGAAACTGGTTTCTTCGCCCGCTTTAGATTGGCGATCAACAACAGTGACTTTGTAGCCTGCCTGCTGTAAATACCAGGCGCTCATCAAACCAACAACGCCACTTCCCAATACCAATGCTTTCATGATTATTCTCCCCAATCAGATAGGGCGAGTTTGCGTTGTTTACATACCCCTAACAATCGATTTAAATTAATCACTGTGTGTAGAATTTCTAAAAGCAAAGATGCAGACACTCAAAAGCCAACATCTCGGTGCCCTTTATACTTTTTCGGAAGTTGGTAGGCACAGCACATTAACCAGTGCCGCTAAAGCCATGCACCTGACTACTGGGGCCGTGAGCCAACAGTTGCTGCAACTGGAGCAGCAACTAGGCTTTACTCTGCTTGAACGTCACTCCCGTGGTATTCGTCTGACCGAAAAGGGTAAACAGCTTCACCAAAATGTGAGTTTCCATTTAGCAGAAATTGATGCAGAAATCGCCAGCTTGCAGCGTAACACAGGAAAGAAGCAGGAAATCCGCCTCAAGCTCACGCCCTCTTTTGCGTTCAAATGGCTGGTGCCAAAACTCGAAAGCTTTCACGACGTTGACCCGGACATCCAGGTGCAAATTTTCGCTGAAGGCGCACTGGTGAACGCGGACACGCGGGACTTTGACCTTGCCATCGACTATCGCCCACACACCTTCAAACATCCGAATGCCGAACTTCTGCTGGACGAATACCTGCTGCCGGTGATGAACCCAAGGTATCTGGAGCGTCATCAATGGCTGCAAAACGACGCAGGTAAAGCCGAACATTGGCTGGGAGTTACCTTGCTGCACGATGCCATGCCATGGGAAAAAGCTGAGAAAGATTTGGAGTGGAGAAACTGGGCCAAAGCAATGCAGCTTTCTGTACCCACTGACCGTGGCCATTTCTTCAACCGGACTGATATGGCCATGTCCGCTGCCGAAGCAGGCGTAGGCATCGCCATGGCACGGATGGCGCTTATTGACAATGAGCTAGAAACCGGAAGGTTGGTATCACCGTTTTCGCCTATCAAAGCTAACGCCGGGTATTACCTGATCAGCAATGTGCAGGACGAAAGTACAGAGAGCTTTGTGAAATGGTTGAAGGGGATGATTGGGTAGCCCGTTGTTATTCAAGATGACAGCACCAATAGCCCCTTTATTTGAAACTCAATTCACGAAATGCCTAAGTGGTATGCTGGGTAATACAGTGCTTACTGAGTTCTGTATATTGAACTTGTAGCTCTGACAGAAAGGTTTCCGAACAGTTTATTTGATCCACGGGTTCGCCGATAACAACATCGCAGTTGAAAGGCACGAACATTGCGGTGCCTTTGGGCAAAGACATCCCAAGACCTTTCATGACAACGGGAATGACAGGGCAGTCGTCATGATCTTTTGCCAAGTGGTAGATCCCTTTCTTTAACTCACTCATCACTTCGGGCTCACCTCTGCTCCCCTCCGGAAATATCAATAAAATATCTCCATTATCTAGCGCGCGGTGGCATTCATTAAAAAGGGCGTTCCGCTCAGCAGCATTTCCTGTTCTATTGATAGGGATGATGCCGATAACATTTAATGAGAGCCAGGCAGAAAAGCGGTTTGATAGAAAATAGTCAGCGGCAGCAACAGGGCGAACCTTGTAGACCAAACTGATGGGAAACAAAGCGAGCAGTACGAGCGTATCAAGATGACTGTTATGGTTGGCGGCGATAAGGACAGGTCCTTTCTCCGGTAAGTTGTTGCGATTGATGACATTCAAGCCAAGCGCCACAAAAACCAGCGGTTTTACCACCAGCAACACAAACAGTACTTTCAGTGCTTTCGAGAGCATAATCAGTAATACAGATAATATAAGTAATGGAAAAACAGTGGGGCGGTGAACATAAGGCTATCCACCCTATCGAGAATACCGCCATGACCCGGAATCAGTTGGCTGGTGTCTTTGATCTGTAAATCACGCTTAACCGAAGAAATAACCAAATCACCGATAAAGCCGCTGAGTGAAATAATCAATCCAGCCACAACCCCCTGCAATGGTGTGAGTGGTGTCAGATAAGGGGCAATGAAATACGATAGGGTGACGATAGTGACCCCCCCACCAATAAATCCTTCCCACGTTTTGTTTGGGCTGACTTTTGGAACGATTTTACGCTTTCCAAAGCACTTTCCGCTGACGTATTGGCAAACATCATTGAGCTGGGTGAAGATCAGAAGGAATAGCAACATTCCAAGTGAACCTGCGTCAGGGTTTTTGGAAGGGAGCACTAAGAGGTATGCCATGTGGCTCAGACAGAAAACGGTGAGCATCAAAGACCAATGAATTACACCTGCAGAGCGGATAAAACCCTTCGTATCTCCAATCAGAACTGCAACCATGGGTAGGTAAAGAAACATGTATACAGGGATGAAAATGATGTACATGCCATACCACTCGCTTCCCAGCCAGTAGTAATTTAACGGGATAGAAAGGTACGCCCAAAACACAATTCGTCGGTCGGCAAGCCGAATGGGCACTATAGAGAGAAACTCTTTCAACGCCATAAAGCTCAGAAAAGCAAAGAACACCAATGTGTAGTGGAGTGGAAGAAACAGAGCAACAAAGACCAGTCCCACCATCCACCACCACGAGCGGATCCTCAGTTTCAATTCCAGAAAGTCAGCATTCGGGTTAGCGCGTGACTTCCACAGGTAAACGAGTGTGCCTAAGACCAACGCCAGCAATACCGCAAACATTGCATGGAGAGAATGCGGGAGTATTTCAGTCATGGTTTTCTCCCTTACTTCCCGCATTTTCCTTTGTCTTGTAAATGGTTAACAGTCTTCTCCAAAAGGTGATGACACTGCCTAACAAAATGATGATAAGCGTGATATCGATGGCATTCACCGGCGCGTCGAGAAAACTATCAGTGAGGTTCTGAAGGAAAAGGACAATTAAGCCCGCTGTTAACAGTGCCATTCTGTGTTGTTTTGCCATGGGGCCACCAAAATCAGGCTTACATCCCATGCTAGTGCCCAACACGCGCACATAAGCGGTTAAGACGGCGACGAGTGCACATGCCCATGCTAGATACATTCCCCACTCAAGATAGGTAGCAAAGCCTGCGGCAATGAGAAAAAGAGGGTCAGTTATCCTGTCGGGTACATCGTTGAAAAGTTCGCCAGCGGGTGTTTTCTTGCCTCCTTCAATGGCAACCATGCCATCAAAAAGATTACAAAGCAGCCTGCACTGAATACAAAGCGCGGTGACTAAAATCAGTGCATCTCCTCCCCAGTATTCGTTGGCGAACATGGCGGAAAACCCCAGTAAGCCGAAGACAACGCTCATGACAGAAATTTGGTTTGGAGTGATGTTTTTATGATTGAGCCAAGCTGCGATTTTTTGCATCACCCGGACGTGACGCACAGCCAACTCTCGCCGATTGGCTTCTTCTGTTTTGAAATCCATTTCAAACCTCTAAGAGTGAAGATCTTGGGAGTATGTATTTTTGTTTCGTTTACCCCTCAGAATTATGCCTGATTTAGATCTTACTCACTGGGGACTTGGTCGCCTTTTCCTTCAAACAATACAACAGCATAACGGCCGAGTTCGTCAAAGTAGCGCCAGCGATTTTGTGGGTCTTCGGCGACTTTGCAGCGCTCTCCGGGGGTATCAGTTAGGCAAGCCGCACTATAAGTGATATAGAGATTTTCATTTTCAGCAAAGATATCAAATGTGCTGGTTTTGACATAACCGTTCATGGCGTTGCGATAGGCTTGAATACTTTCTTCCATAGTATCCAGTGCAGAAAGGTTGCCAGTGAGTTTGTAGTTATCGAATTGCCATTGGGAATATTCAGCGTCTGGATTCAGCTTCTTCCGCCAAATTACGGAGTATGTAGCAGGTAATACAATCTGGTCGTTGACTTCGTGGTTTGCTAAATCGATATCCTGAAGAGTGGCTTCGCTGACAACTGTTTCGCCTACGTTGACGGCTCTTATTATGCGGCTGTCATAAGGGGATTTTGGGAAAGGTTTAAGTGAAGTCTCTCCATTACCAGAGAAGAGCACAACGACATCAGTAATATCTTTCGGGCTTCTCACTATCCATCCGTTTGGATCGCTCCCCTCTTTTTTGGAGCAGTCATCAGAAGAGTTGAAGCAGTTGAAAGTATACAAAATTTTTAGATGAGCATTGTCTACTACAACTTGTACAGATGCCCCTGAATGCTCAAAGTTTTTATAAGCGTTCTTGAGCGTTTTTATTTTACTAAGAGCCAGCTTGCTGTCTATTACACTATCAATTCGATAATAGATTGGGGAGTCTGTTGTTGATTCAGGGTCCTTGCTCCAGTAACCCTTGACGTGAGTTGGTATGCCTAGACCTGAAATGGTTGCGTAAGCGCCAGGATAGCTACTTACAGAACCATAAGAAAAATCTGAAAACCCACCAGATGTATCAGAAACAACCATTTGTTTAATGCCGTAGGGGCCGTCTGTGCTTCCTGCATTTCCAAACTTAGCTCTAGGGACGCTGTCGTCCGTGCAACCTGCAAAAGGGATTAATGCCAAAAGCATTGTCAGACTGATTAAGATTCTACTCATTATCAAAAATCTCCCTGTACATATTCCCTTTCGAATCTCGGTTAACGTCGTTTGCAAGCGCAGCTCTGATATTTGAGAAACCGGGGTTTATTAGAGGGTCATGAGGCCTGTGTATCCAAAGAAGCTTATTTGGCGCTATTTCACTTTCCCAGTGGCTTGCATTGACTTGCCCTGGCTCTATTGCCAATAGTTTTGCGTTAAGTGAGGAGAATTCGGGATGTTTATTGAAGTCTTGAGGCATTTCATAGTTGCTCATTTGCCATTGGATGCCAGCAATTGCACCTTGTTGCCTCATTCTTTCCTGTGCCAAGCCTTGAAGTCCATTATTGATTGGTTGAAGCCTGTAGTAATACAGGGTATTTCCAACATTTTTAACACGGCCATATTGCGTTGGATTTTTGAAGTTTTTTTGCACTTCTTTATCCCAAAATTTTTCTTCACGCCTGGCTAGCATATACATATCTCTAGGTTGCAACCCGATATGCTTGGTTGTTTTTAACAATTCTCTGTTGTAAGTATCATTAATAGGGAAATCTAGGTGCTCTGGTAGCCCTTTTTTCCCATATTGGGACATAGAAGGGTAACCACCACCAACATCTGCATGAGCTCCCGGATATACCTCTTCGAAGAAGTTTTCGGCCAATCCACCATCAATCTTCAATGAGGTTAATGGGAAGTTCTCTCTGTATTCATGGTGAGCTGTTATGTGATAAACAGTTTCAGCACTAGAAGGTGAAAGGACTAAATTAAAACCATCTTCATCATTGTCTCCAGGGATACCGAAGGAACCAACTGTATCGAATAGGCCAACAAAACGAACGCTGACACTTCTCGATTTGTCGATATAGTAGTGGCACCGTCTACCTGCTCTTGTGTGCTCGCTACTCAAAAGGTGAGGGACAACATCGACACTAAATTGATCCTGCTTTTGACGACGATGAGGATGATGACGTGGTCCGTGACTGGGCTTTGGGGGAGGTACAGGAGAGTTGTAATCAGGGAATCCGACATTTGCTGCATTGACGAAATGACGAGCCAACGCAGCTCCACGACTAAACCCGAAAACATCAAATTCTATGTGATTGATATTTTCATAGTGCCCAGTTTCTTCGAGAGACTTTGTGATACTCCTTAATGCTCCAATGAGAGATGTCCACTTATCAAAAGCATCTGAGTCACCAAAGAAATCCCAAGAGCCGGTGGCCATGCCTGTAAGCTCCATATCTTCGTCATTGTCTATCGCTTTGATCGCTTCTTCAAGGGAATCAAAGTCTAGGGTACCTACCCCTGAAACATAGATTTTGACGATTTCACCTTCCTTTTCAGGATAAGCTTCAAACAGTCTTGCTACATTGGTGCGGGAAGCATTGCCTCTTCCTTCCTTGTACTTATCGTTCTCTAGATTATTCCCCGTCCCATCAAAGAACACCCCGATGGTGAGTTTATTATTCGGCAACTTTTTGATGTTAACCACCGGCAACCCACTCTCTAACAATCGTTCATTGTTGATGGCTTTGAGTGTTGAACCGTTTAACAGACGTTCTTTGTGGTCGTAGACAACGTCAACAGGCGCATTGTAGGTTTTCGGTTTGTAAGGCTTTTTGGAGGCCGTCGTGGCTTTCTTGGCATCAAGCAGGCTCGGGACGTCTATCATCACGCCATGCTCGCTCAGCCATTGGTCATTCACATTACCCAATTGCTCAATCGTGATTGGGCTGTCGAGATAGATAAGATGCTGGTCAATAACGACTTTGCTGTCGATTTTCCAGTAAAGCAAAATCGCGCCCTGGTATTTATTCAGCCCTTGCTCATTGTTCAGGCTAAATGACGTTGAACGTGTAGCCTGAAATGCCCAGCGTCCTTCACCGAGAATTTTGTATTCCTGAACCAGTTTCTTTTCGTGGAAATGATAGAAGTAACCTTCAGTCGGAAAGCCTAAACGGTCGCCAAGTTGAAGGGCAGGAATCACCGGAATAAACGCTTCCCGAACGGCGTCAGTGCCTTTGGGTTTGAGCTTTACAGGAGGCTGGTTACTCACGCCTTTTTCTGCGCTAGCAACTTTAGCGATAAGCTTGCGCGGCGTGTCATCTGTGGCTTTGGCAGAGAAAATAGTGCCCGTATCCGAGAGTTTGGTTTCCCAGCTGACAACGCTTGCTTCCTTCGGTGTTTTACCAAGTGCAAATTGACACCCCACCTCGCTGGCAAGTACCTCTTCGGAACAGGCTACTTCAAACAGATACTCGTAATCCTGAGCAGGCTTTTCCTGTTTTTCTTCCACTTTAGGTTCAGGGGTGTAAGGCGCTTCGGCAGGGGCTTGAGATTCTGAGCCGGAGCGAGAGGTAAAGCCTTTGGCTTTGGTCCGGGAAGTCAGCGCAGATTTGGCTTCAGGGGAAAAGCTGGATTCGGCATCAGGGTTGACCTGCCAAACCTTATCACCCATCGAGTTGGTTGTAGATTTTAGAGCTGGCGTGACAGGCGCATCACTCAGTAACACGTACTCGCCGGATGCGAGCTGGGATTGGAACTTTTGTATGGTGACACCTTGGGGCAACACGGTTTCCAATGCCCGTTCACCCAGTGTCGAAAATCCACCTTCGACTTTGCCGAACTCGTACGATGCAAGTTCGGTCATTTTTACAACCCTGTACGCCACTGACTCTTCCCTGATTTGCTTTTGTTTTTGGTTAAATACCGAACAAACGAGAGCAGCACAACGAAGCAAAAGCAAAACCGAAAGGCAGATCAAACAGGGGCAATTTCTTGCTCAATTTCTTGGCAGGAAGCAGCTTTGAGAGGGACTAATTCAACCCATACTCAGACACGAATTGGCTCTTAAGATACATATCCGTCGATTGCTTCAGCCAGTTTGGATTTTGCTTGAACCAGCTATCGAAAAGTGGCATCACCTGCTGCTCTGTCATGCCTGCATTAACGCCTGACGAATAGAGTAATCGAAGCAAGGTAATATCCAGCGTTGTCATCACATTGTTTTTAGAGCCATCGTTAAAGATGGAAGGGAAGACCTTGTCAGAGTCATTCGGCAATCCCATCGCCTGCGTCAGTTCCTCGACCACACAAGCGAACAGCTTGCCGCGTTCGCGGGCGAGGTCGACTGGGATAACAATCAGTGCTTCTTTGATTTCTGCCTGAGATGAAGAAGAGAAATGCGCCATGCAGATAGCACCGCGGAACGGAAAGTCTTCCTGTGTTGGCCACAGTTCGCGGGTCTCGTTCTGCCAGCGGCTCTCACGGGTAAACACCATGCGGAGATTGGCTTTTTCCGGCGAATTCACCACTTTGATGTCATGCCCCGTTGCCCGCACCAAATCTTCAATCTGGGTGTTTGCCAGCGCGCTATGAAGCTCTTTGTCACCGACGCGATGGTCAATATAGATACGTATCGGTTTTTGCCACTTGCGAACAGGATGCTGGTGATTGTCATACTCATTGCTGAGAGCGATGATTTTAAATGCCCTTTTGACATACTCAGGGTCATTCCATTTCGCCAGAGCAGGGGCAGACAGCAGTGACAGCATCAGCCCCCAGATAAGAATTCGCATTTGGCTCTCCGTTGCCCAGTCAGAAACGTCGGCGCAATCACGACGACTCAAGATTAATAATGACAATCAGTGGGTAAGGTTTCCAGTTGGAAGGAGAGATGTCCAGATTCCATCGTCCAAAACATTTTTGTGTGGGGGGATAGGCGAAGTGTTTTTTTATCCCCAAGTGGGTATAAAAGAAGGTTTATCCCCGATAAGGGATAACGAAGATAAACCTTTGTATTTCCAATTTAAGAAGGCGTAAAACCGGGCCCTTTGAAGACTCTCACGGGATTGCCTCTTTCCAGCTCCCAGTGCTGTTGCCTTCGGGATTTGGATTGCGCAGAGAGCGATGCCTGTTTCTCTTCTTCGAGCTTTTTGTAGAGCAGAGCAACCGCCAGACGCTTATTGGCGTGTTGGCTGCGCTCAGACTCCACCCTGACCGAAAGACCGGATTCGACATGCGTCGCTCTGATGGCAGAGCTTGTGGTGTTCACATGCTGCCCTCCGGCGCCGGAAGCTCGGCATGCCTGAAAGCGAAAATGATGCTGAACATCGCTTTCATCCACATCGTAGATCTCGCCACCAAAGAACCAGTTTTTCCGCTTATGCCTTGGCCGGAAAGGGCTAGGGCACACCCAGAGCATCGGCCCTTGCCAGTCTGTCGCCAGCTGTTTTGCTGCTTTGGGTTCATTGGCATCCAGACGCACCAATACTGACTTAAAACAGCCAGGTTTACCCGCAGAGACCGCCTCGACCACTTCCAGCGAAACCGCCTTACCAGCGCACTGTTTTTCCAGTGCGCTGAGTGCGAGCCCGACTGCTTGGCAGCATTCCAACGGCCCTTGTCCGGCAGAGAGTTGCAACAAGATCATGATGCGCATCCTCCCTGCGTTTTAAAGGTCAAGACCGGACGCGTTTTGGCGATCACATCGATCAAATCGGCATTCACCAAATCGTTGATCACCGACTCGCCCTTCTTGTAGGCCTGTGGCGCTTCATCATAAAGCAGCTCTTTGTTCCCACAGATCACCCGGCTGCCCAACGCCGTTTTCAACAGATCTTTCGGCTTAAAGGTGCTGTCTAAGCGGCCTTTACAGGTGCCGCGTTGCCATTTTCTTCCCGCACCATGGGCGAGGGAGTAAAGGCTTTGAGCTGCCATCCCGTTGTGTCGCGGTTTCACCAGATAGCTAAAATCACTTCTGGAACCCGGGATCATCACCAAGCCTTTATCGCTGGGCGTTGCCCCTTTACGGTGAAGCCACCCCAGGCAGCTGTTAATCTCAACCTGTGTCACCAGGTTGTGGTTCACATCTAACAGACACTGCCCGTCAGATCTGACCGCAGCCAAAAAGCGCTGCGCAATCAAATACCGATTGAGTTCGGCCCAACGGACGGCGTCATTGTGCTCAGAGATATATTGCGCCAGCGCATTACTGACTTCTGTGAGACCAGCATGCCCATGTTCTGACACATGCTTGGTTAGAATGGCTTGTCCAAGCCCGCGTGAGCCAGAATGCACCAGCAATTGAAGCTGCTGGGTATTCAAGCCGGAAGCGTTGAATACTTCGGCATCATAAACCTCGTCGATGCGTTGAAACTCAGCAAAATGATTGCCGCCGCCAATGGTGCCAAGCGCCATGTCGAAACCCTCGGACTCGACACCCCGCGCCTTTTTAAGCTGCAAAATGTCATCTGCCCAGTCTTCACCAAGCGGCCCTTCGACCTTATCCAGCCTTTTGGCGAGTTTATCCAGGTTCAGCTTCGCCACACGAAGAGAGGTTTGCCACAGCGACATACCACAGCCGATATCGTTACCCACCAACGCCGGATAAACACGGCCGACAGAGAAAAATGACGCCCCGACAGGGTAGCCCCGGCCGGGATGCAAATCAGGCATGCCGACGACCTGCTTCATGCCTTCAAGTTGTGATGTTTTTAAAAGTTGTTGTGTTGCCAGCCCCTCAATCCAGCTCTCGTTCGAGGCGATCAGGCTGACAGAATCAGAAAGTGTTTGGACGAAATTGCCCATAGAGCCAATTCCTTATTCAGAATTGAAAAAGATAAATCGAATTGGCAGGTCGCTTCGCGTCAACGCGAGCGAAGGGGATAAAGCGGAGGGCTTTAAAGCAACGTCGGGTTGATTAGCAAACAGCGCGTGCAAAGGATGGGGATGTATAAGTCATGATGATTCTCCTTTGCTGATGTTGTTGAGTGGTCGCATAATAATCAAATGCCTTATTGATAGCAAGTGAGTGCGCTCGCGGGTTTTGCTTTGGTGTTAAAGTGGGTTGCCACAACTCCTGAGTTGTTCGCAATATGACATACAACATTAAAGTTGTTAATTGGTCTGTGTACAACTAATATGTTGTTTATTGCAGCTGGTACAACGATAGCGTTGTTTGAGGTGTGTAGTGAAGAGTGTTGATGAAATTGCAGCGGTGCTCATTGAGCAACGTAAAAAGCTGGGTATCGAGCAAAAAGATATGTACATGCGAATCGGCATGAAGCAGCAACAGTACCAACGTATTGAAGCAGGTAATGACGTAAAACTTTCGACCTTACTCAGAGTGTTGGAAGGGTTGGATTTGGAACTCTCGATAGTGCCTAAAGGAAGGAAAGCGGCACCGTCCTCAGTCGAAGCGGTAGCAGATAGCCAAAGCGCACTTGGCAAAGGCAAAAATGAGCTAGCTGATGACTCAGATGACCTGGATTTTTGGTTTAGTTCAGGGGATGGAGCATGAGCAGGCAAATCGAAAAAGTTGAAGGTTTAAACATCCAACTACACGGTATCGATGTCGCTGTGATTGCGCATTATGCCGGTGGGAAAAATATACTGACCTTCGATCCCGAATTTGTCTCGATGCCAGCGGATAAACGGCCTGTTTTTACCTTGAGGCAACTGCGCGATCCTGATTATTTAAGTAAGCCCCAGATTCGGACCGACAAAATCCCCCCTGTATTGTCCAACCTGTTGCCAGAAGGAGCATTGAGAGAACTGACAGCTAAAGCGCTCCAATGCCACGTAAACAACGAATTCTCAATCCTTGCTTATTTAGGTGCTAACTTGCCAGGCGCAATCATCGCTAAGCCGATAAAAGCAGGTGATTTACCTGCCTGGGCGCTAGAGCAGCGATTATCGACAGAGCCGCAGCAAATCAATGTGAAACATGCAGATACCAAGTTTTCATTGGCAGGCGTTCAGATGAAGTTTTCCTCATCACACCTGGATGGCCGATACCATATCGACCAAGAGATTTCTGACGATATGTGGATCATAAAAACCCCTTCTACTGTCCACAAAGGTGTGCCTGTCAATGAATATACCTGCATGAGGTTAGCTGAAGCAGCGGGGGCAGATATTCCGGAAATTCGGCTAATCAAGCTGAATGAGCTTGAAGGGCTGCCCAGTATTAAACTACCGGATGAGCAATATGCCTATGGCATTAAGCGGTTCGACCGCAATGAGAAGGGGCGAATACATACGGAAGATTTTGCTCAAGTGTTTGGCCTTTATCCTTCGGATAAATATCAACGGGTTAACTATGAGCAACTAGGCCGCGTGCTCTATCAATCCAGCTCTGAACGATTGAAAGACATTCAGCAGATGGCAAGAAGGCTGCTGATTAACATCTTGCTGGGAAACGGTGATGCACACCTTAAAAACTGGACGTTGATTTATAGCGATGCTTACTCCCCGCGCTTATCGCCCCTTTATGACGTGGTATTCACCTCTCCGTATATTGAAAATGACAGCCTTGCGCTGAACATGGTAGGGACCAAGCAATGGTCTGAAATCACCATGAAGCATTTTGAACTGTGGGCTGAGAAAGCTGGAGTGCCATGGGTTGCGATTAAGCCACACCTGATTGATGTGATGAACTTAGCCCGGAAAAACTGGCCTGAAATGCTTCAAGAACTCCCCATGGACACTGAGCATAAAGACGCTTTGAAGAAGCATTGGAAACGATTGGATATCGACTTTAAGCTCGAATAAGCAAAGCTACCGAATCATCCATCAGGTATTTTCTCTGCCCAACGTTCACACTAAAGAAAGAAACTTCGAGGTGGTGTTTTAAGCCATGCAACTGCAGGTGGCAGGTGTTAAGAGCCGGTTGTTGGTGGGGGAGTGGTGAGGAACAGCGCAAAACTATTCCTCGATGATTGAATACTATTTGAGTGATGCCGTATAGCTTGTTGGCTTGAGATCGAACAACTCATCAATAGCGCCTTTGCGCTTATAATAATCTGCTGTATTCTCGGTGCGGTTAAGATTGTACAAACGGTAAAGCCAATATTTTTCAGGTGCATCCCGAGAGATACTCACTTCATTATCCGAAATGAAAAACTGAGTGTTCTGCCTTCCCTCTGTGGTTTTCACTTCGATGAATTTCTCTGTACCGTCAGGTTCGAAAGACAGAATGTCATATCCTGCATTGGGATTGATTAAAGCCATATGCTGAATGCGCTCGGCAAGTTCGGGCTTTCCGCTTGATACCAAGTGTTTTCGTTCCATCTCTAAAACGATTCGTTCACCAATATCTCCAAGCTCACGGTTTCTTTTATCTCTTTCAGCCCAGTCAACTTGGGCAGCTTTTCGCTTCCTGCCACTTTCTGAGTAAGGCGTGGAGAGGTTGCCATCAATCGGCACTTCCTTAATGACGGTTTTATCGGGGTTTAATGAAGCAAACGTTGGCGTATTGGAGTGAGTTTCGAACGCTATCCGTCTTTGAATCCTGCTTGGGATAGGCCAGCTCTCAAACTGCCAGTTTATATTGACTGGCTCGCTCGTCGTTGCGTCCCAATTATCGAAAAGAAGATGACCTAGGTATGTGTAGTCATCCTCTTTGTTTGCTCTCAGGAACAAGTGGATAGTGTTTGTTTTATCATCGTGAGCGATTAACTGTTTGATGACAGAGGATTCGGATGTGTGCTGGTTCTGCGACCACCAAATTAGCTTGCCATCATCTGTAATAAAATCTTCGTAAGTGTTTGACTGACTTGGCTCTAAGGTGACAAAGAAAACAAAATCGCCTTCTTTAGATGCATTGGAGACGATACCCGAAAGCCCCCATGAGCCCGCACCTTTTGTAAATTTCGCTTCAGGTGCAAATACTTTACAAACCTCCTCGCGATTATATTGCCCATAAAGTTCTAAAGTGACATTTTCAGTGTCTCTTTCTTTGGCAATCACTTCATAACCAAGCTTTCTGAGCACTTTGAAACAAGGGCTTTTCTCACCACCCGTGAAGTGCTTTGAGGAAACTTCGATATTAAGCAACTCAGACATGGCAAGGCCAAAAATCGCCTTTGGTGGGTAGGGTCTGCTGTGGACTATTAGGTCGTAATCCTTTGATGGAGCATAACTTTCGATGTCGCCTTGTTTATCGTTAAAGAGACGACAGGCACTTTCTATGTGATTGGTGTTGAGAGGTTTGGCAAGTGTGTTGAGCTTCTTGATTCTTCCGGCTTTATCAAATTCAATGCTGTTCATTCACTCGTCACTTCTGAGCTATTGATAGGTCGCTCAGAATAACGGTGGTTTAGGCAACGATTATTGGCTTTAGTTAATTTTCTGGACAAGGTTAACGAAAGGTATACGGTAACTAGAAATCGTTGTTGTTCTTGGTTGAGAGGGTTGTGAGCTTATGCGGTTAGGCTACCTCTACTATTTGCTTTTCTTAAATTAGTTTTGATGTGATGTTAAGGCAGTAAAGAATAGCTGAGGTAAATCGATAAGTATTGTTGGTTAAATCTCAGTAACTTACTTACAGCTTAAGTTAAATGTCTATTTTATTTAGTATTGTAAGTGCTTATTTATGTCATTCCTTTCAGTCAGTGCTGTTACACAGTGCATTGCCCAAATATTTAGCTTTTAAGTCGATATCAATGTGGTAGAATAACACCTAATAAAATGTGTTAGGTTGGTTGGTAATTAGTGTGATGTTGGCGTGTGGGTTATTGAAAGTGGCTTCTGCTTGACGAACCGTAAGGTGGACATTCAGTAAAGTATGAATAAAACCGATTTAGGTAAATATTACGCATGATAAACGATGCTTTAAAACGAAGTGCGTTGGTTAAAAGTGCTCAATTAGATGAGCTGCCTCAGGCAACCAGGGATCGCATTGCTCATATTGACTTCACCTTGTTGTTCAAAGGAGAAGCGGTGCGAGCTGACTTGGTAGATCGTTTTAGTATCGCCGCGGCACAGGCTACTAAAGACTTTACGCTTTATCGAGAACTTGCGCCTAGCAATATTGAGTATGATCAGAAGCTAAAACTGCATAAGCGTGGTGAACAGTTTAAACCCTTATTCGATTACGATGTGGTAAGAACACTGGCCACCATCAGCCAAGGATATGGTGATGGTTTTAACGGAAAAGTAAAACCACCTTTGGCTTGTGAAGCGCCGTATCACTTAAACAAGCCTAGTTTATCGCTAGTCTCTAAAGTCACTGAAGCTATACACAAAGACAAAGCACTGCGTATTACCTATGTGTCGCTTTCCAGTGGCAAAACTACGCGTGAAATTGTGCCGCACACGCTGGTGGACAACGGTTTGCGTTGGCATATTCGCGGTTATGATCGCAAGCGTGGTGAATTCAGAGATTTCGTACTGACGCGTATCGTGTCAGCAAATGTTATCGAGAGCGCTGTCTTGAATGAGGTTGAGCTCGAAACCCAAGATCGACAATGGAATCGGTTTGTTGAGCTGGAATTAGTACCACATCCACGCATTCAGCACAGTGAAGCGATTGAGTTAGATTATGGCATGGTTAACGGAGTCATGAAGGTTGAGGTGAGAGCTGCTGTTGCTGGCTACTTGCTTAGACGCTGGAATGTGGATTGTTCATTAGATCATTCTCAAGTAGGCCGTGAGTATCAACTTTACCTGCGGAATGCACAGGCCTTGTATGGTGTCGCTAATTTAAGTATTGCGCCAGGCTATGAGAGACACGAAGTTAAGAGTGATATGGGGCGCTGATGCTTAAACTCGAGGACGTTAAAAAAGATGCACAAGTTCGCGGCATTCTTGCTGAGGAAATTGTTCGCATTGTGCAGGTAGAGCCTGTCGGTGATGCTGCGATTACGGTTTACTATAAAGACAGCCAAGGCAAACTGGGTGAGCAAATGCTGTTTCGCTCGGATGAACCACGTCTTGAGCTTGCTACAGTAGGTCGACCTTGGGCATTTGATGCGCCAGGTGCCGAATTTAAACTCGGCCTAGAAGCCTACCGCATTAGCCAAGCTGCGCTGTTCGATCCTATGATGGCTGTGCACACCTCAAACGTTGAGCCGCTACCCCACCAAATTTCAGCTGTTTACGAATCAATGCTACCAAAACAGCCTCTTCGATTCGTACTGGCAGACGATCCTGGTGCCGGTAAAACAATTATGGCTGGGCTGTTGATCCGTGAACTCATTATGCGCGGAGATGCTAAGCGCATATTGATCGTTTCTCCTGGTTCCCTCACAGAGCAGTGGCAAGATGAACTACTCGAAAAGTTTGGTGTTACGTTCGATATTTTCAGCCGAGAAAAGCAAGAACAATGTGCCTCCGGTAACTACTTTGATGAATCAGATCAACTCATTTGCCGTCTGGATCAGCTATCGCGAAACGAAGATTTCCAAGAAAAACTAAAGAACACAGAGTGGGATCTCATTATCGTGGATGAGGCTCACAAATTATCTGCCAGCTACTTCGGCACAAAAATCAATAAAACCAAGCGTTTTCAACTGGGTGAGCTGCTGGGGTCGATCACTCGACACTTCTTGTTGATGACAGCGACGCCACATAACGGTAAAGAAGAAGACTTTCAGATCTGGCTGTCATTGTTAGATGGCGACCGCTTCTATGGCAAGTTTCGTGAAGGTGCACATAAAGTCGACGTCTCTGACATGATGCGACGTATGGTGAAAGAAGAGCTACTCAAGTTCGATGGTACACCACTGTTCCCTGAGCGACGCGCCTATACAGCTAACTATGAGCTTTCCCCGATGGAAGCATCGCTTTACGAACAAGTTACCACTTATGTTCGCGAAGAGATGAACCGTGCTGACAAGCTTGATAGCAAAAAGAAGAACAATGTTGGCTTCGCGTTGACCATGCTACAGCGCAGACTCGCGTCTAGTCCTGAAGCTATCTATCAATCTCTGAAGCGCCGCCGTAAGCGCCTAGAAGCTCGTCTCGAAGAAACCAAACTGATGGCGCGTGGCCAAACTGTTAGGAAAGATGGCGTTGCAGAAACGTTTGGTGAATACAGCGTCAAAAAAAGAATCGATATTCCTGATAACTTTGATGAACTTGATGAGGATCTGAGTGCAGAAGAGTACGAGATTCTAGCGGAACAAGTTGTTGATCAAGCCACCGCTGCAGAGACAATTCCTGAACTTGAGGCAGAAATTCTGATTTTGAAAGACCTCGAATACCAGGCTCTCTCTGTGGTTCAGTCAGGCAATGATAAAAAGTGGGAAGAGCTTTCCTACCTGTTGCAAGATAAGCCAGAGATGTTCACGGCTAGTGGCACCCGTAGAAAACTGCTTATTTTTACCGAACATAAAGACACCCTTAATTACTTGGTGAAACGCATCGGCGATATGTTGGGCAACGAAAATGCAGTTCGCACTATTTACGGTGGTACCAACCGTGACGAACGACGCAAAGTACAGGAAGAGTTCCGCAATGACCCTGAAGTGATCGTGCTCATTGCAACCGATGCGGCTGGTGAAGGTGTAAACCTTCAGAATGCCAATCTCATGGTCAACTATGACTTACCATGGAATCCAAATCGATTAGAACAGCGTTTTGGTCGCATACACCGCATTGGTCAAACAGAAGTCTGCCACCTTTGGAACATCGTTGCGGCAGAGACGCGTGAAGGCGAAGTATTTAAAAAGCTTTTCGACAAGATTGAAATCGAGAAAGAAGCATTGGGAGGCAAAGTCTTCGATGTGCTCGGCGAGGCCTTTGATAATGTTTCTCTGAAGGACCTATTGGTAGATGCTATTCGCTATGGCGAATCTCCCGAGGTCAAAGCTAAAATGAATGAAGTGATCGATGGAGCATTAGATGCAGAACACTTGAAAGAGATTCTTCGTCGCAATGCTTTGGTCGAGCAGCATATGGGGCTAGAAGAGCTTTATGCCGTAAAAGAAGAGATGGAAAAGGCAGAGGCTAGAAAGCTTCAGCCATACTTTATCCGCGCCTTTTTTACAGAAGCATTTCAAACGCTCGGTGGCGAATTACGTAGTCGTGAGGCTGGGCGCTATGAAGTGCGCCATGTTCCCGCGGCTATTAGAGAACGTGACCGAGTGATAGGTGAAACACGAACGCCTGTTTTACGAAAATACGAGCGTATTTGCTTTGAAAAACAGAATGTTCGTCAACAAGGTAAGCCAATGGCGGATCTTATTCACCCATCGCATCCATTAATGCACGCATCAACAGACTTAGTGCTTGAAGCGCACCGTGCAAAGCTTAAGCAAGGTGCAGTATTGGTTGATCCGAATGACGATAGCATTGAGCCCAAAGTACTTTTCATGGTTGACCACACTGTTCGAGAGGGGGGAAGTTCCTCTGATGTTGCGTCACGCCGATTACAATTCGTTGAAATAGATGAGAAAAGTAATGCGATCAATGCGGGCTGGGCACCTCATTTGGATCTACAACCGATAGATGCTTATGACTTAAAGTTGGTCAGCGATGTCCTAAATTCCCCGTGGCTGAACAACAACCTGGAAGCTCTCGCGTTAAACCATGCATCACAGGCGCTGGTGCCAGAGCATTATGCCGAAGTGAAAGATCGTCGCGAACGCCAAGCGAATAAAACGCTTGCTGCGGTTAACGATAGATTGGTCAAAGAAATTAACTATTGGTCTGACCGCTATATCAAACTTCAAGATGATGTGAATGCAGGTAAACAACCGAGAATGCAGCCGGAAATGGCGCGTCGGCGAGTTGATGAGCTTACAGCTAGGTTACAACAGCGCAAAACTGAGTTGGAAGCGCTCAAAAACGTCGTTTCTAGCACGCCAGTTGTGATGGGAGGAGCATTAGTCATTCCTCAAGGGTTGCTCGCATACCGTAAAGGTGAAACCCAATTCAGTGTTGATGCTGAAGCCCGCTCTCGAGTGGAACGCATCGCCATGAATGCTGTTATGGATGTGGAACGAAGCTTTGGGTTTGAAGTAAAAGATGTTGGCGCGGAGAAATGTGGTTGGGATGTGACCTCTCGTCCTCCTATTAATGCAGACGGATCTATATGCACTGATCGCCACATTGAAGTGAAAGGCCGAGCAAAAGGCCAAAGTACCATTACTGTTAGCCGGAATGAAATCATCTATGGCTTAAACCAAGCTGACAAATTTATTCTCGCCATAGTCATTGTCGATGGAGATGATTTCGAAGGGCCGTTTTACATCAAGACGCCGTTTACCGTCGAACCAGACTTTGGTGTTGCAAGTATTAATTATGATCTCAGTGACCTGCTGTCGAAGGCAGTATCACCGGAGCAGACACTATGAAAATAGATAAAATAACGCTTGAGAACTTCCGTTGTTATACAAGCTTGGAAATAAGCTTTCACCCAGAAATGACAGTACTGGTTGCCAACAACGGGCAAGGTAAAACGTCCATTCTCGATGCAGTGCGTGTCGCTCTTTGGCCTTTTGTCAGTCAATTTGACTTGGCGAATACCCCATTTAAAGATCCTGCTAACACCATCACTATTGATGATGTAAGGATCATCAAAGCAGACAATGCTAAAAGAGCAGCTGGCTTTGGTGTTTTAGATGAAATGGTGCGCAAGTTCCCGGCATCTGTCACTGCTACTGGAGATTACGGTTCAGGTCCGACTCAATGGCAAAGGTACCGTGACAGTGAAGCTGCAAAATCACAGACAAAAGATGATAAAAATTGTCGTGATCTAAAAGCATTTGCAAAAGACCTGCAGAAACAAGTGCGAGATCTGACATTAACGCCAGTTACATTGCCTGTGTTTGGTTATTACGGAACAGGTCGACTTTGGAAAGAGAAGCGATTAACTGAATCCAAGCGTGGTAATAATGCAAATGATGAGAACATTCGAACGTTCGCACTACGTGATTGCCTAGACCCAGCTTCCAGTTACCGCCAGTTTGAAGATTGGTTTACTGATGCTTATAAAAAAGTGTTGGAGCACCAAATTGCGCAGTTACAACAAGGGGCAACATTTATTGATGTTGATCCAAAACTAAAAACTCCAGTGAAAGTTGTACAAGACGCAGTGAATGAGGTGTTGAAGCCAGTAGGCTGGAAGAACTTACAGTTTAGTCAGCGTGATGATGAATCATTAGTTTTACGGCACGACGATTACGGCGTAATGAAAGCCGATAGGTTAAGTGATGGCATTAAAAACATGCTTGCCATGATTGCTGATATTGCCTATCGCGCTGTCTTACTGAACGGGCATTTAGGGGAAGAAGCAGCGAGAAAATCACCAGGAATTGTAATGATTGATGAGGTGGACATGCATCTTCACCCACAATGGCAACAAACAGTGATTGGTTCGTTACGCACCGCTTTTCCTAAAATTCAGTTTATTGTCACTACCCATAGTCCGCAGGTATTGTCCACCGTTTCGGCAGAATCAATCCGCGTTTTAAAACATGAAACTGATTCTAATTCAGGGGAGCTAGTGTCAGCTGCTGAACAAAAAGGTATGCAGACTATTGGTATCCCGAGCAGTGACATCCTCATTGATTACCAAGAAGTGAACCCAATTCCACCTGTACAGGAGGCACAATGGGTTGCTGAATACACTGCACTCATTGAGCAAGGCCAACACGAAACTAATACCGGCAAAACACTGCGACAAAAACTCATAGAGATATATGGAGACTCTCATCGTGTTTTATTGGATGCAGATAAGCTCATTCGCTTCCAATCCTTCAAGCAAAAAAGCAAGAAGGATTAATTGATGCATAAATTGAATCGAGGAAATACAGAAGCGCCTCAGTGTCTAAGTGACTATGATCACAATACTCAGACTTGGGATGATTTCGGTGGTGAATGCAAAAAGCGACTGCGAGCTGCACTTGCACAAATGCAAGGTATACCCGGCGTAACCACGGAAGATGCATCTGAATATGGGGTGCGTTGTGCCTATTGTGAGGATGCTATTCACCACGCTGGACACATTGAACATTTTCGCCGCAAAAATAGAAATCATTTTCCAGAGCTAACCTTTGAATGGAATAACTTGTTTTTGGCTTGTGGCTCTAATGACCACTGCGGTCATTATAAAGACCGCAGAGGAGCTGATGCCTATAACCCAGATAACCTAATTAAGCCCGATGTAGAAGACCCTGAAGATTATCTTTATTTTCATTCCTCTGGTGAGGTCAGGCCGCGTGTGGGTATAGATGCAAACAAGGAACTTAAAGCCAACGAAACCATTCGAGTGTTTGGTCTAAAGGATCAAACGCTTACAAGTAGTCGAGCCCGTGCATTAAAAACTTATAAAGAAAAGATGCTTGATGAATTAGATGAAATAGCCAATTGGGAACCTGAGTTAATAGCTGAGTATATCCAACAAGAAATTGAAAACACCCAATGGCAAGCGTTTTCTACAACGATTAAACACTTCTTAGCAGGTGCCTGCTAATGAAAATTTCATCATTTCTCTTAAACTTGGCCAACAAATTAGGCTCGCCATAGTCATTGACGATGGAGATGAATTCGAAGGGCCGTTTTACATCAAGACGCCGTTTACCTTCGAACCAGACTTTGGTGTTGCAAGTATTAATTATGATCTCAATGACCTGCTGACTAAAGCAGTGGCACCTGAGAAAACAGTATAAGAAGTCACTATGACAAAAGTTATCAGTCCTAAAAAACTAATCGAAGTGGCTTTGCCACTCGATGATATCAACGCGGCTGCAGCGCGCGAGAAATCTATCCGTCACGGCCATCCAAGCACCTTGCACTTGTGGTGGGCGCGTCGTCCTTTGGCTGCTGCGCGAGCCGTCATTTTTGCACAAATGGTCAATGATCCATCAGAAACGGTTCAAGGCGACAAGCGCCTGCGTGAAACAAAGCTGAAAATTCAGAAAGAGCGCGAAAACCTTTTTGACATTATTCGTGAACTGGTTAAGTGGGAAAATACCAATAACGAAGAGGTGTTAAATCGAGCTCGCGAAGCTATCAAAGAGAGCTGGCGTTTTACCTGTGAGTTAAACAAGAAACATCCTCAAGCTGATGAGCTATTTAACCCTGAAAAACTGCCGGGATTTCATGATCCATTTGCTGGTGGTGGAGCTATTCCACTTGAAGCGCAACGCCTTGGTTTAGAGAGTTATGCAAGTGATTTAAACCCTGTTGCAGTCATGATCAACAAAGCCATGATTGAAATTCCACCAAAGTTTATTGGCCAAATTCCTGTTGGGCCAATTCCATCAGACGAAAAGCAGGCGAAGCTTTTAAATGATTGGTCTAGAGCTAAAGGCCTCGCTGAGGACGTGCGACGTTATGGTATTTGGATCCGTAACAAAGCTGTTAATGCTGTTGGTCATCTCTATCCGCCAATAAAAATTACCGATGAAATGGCGAAAGACAGATCAGATCTACAAAGTTATATCGGGAAGGAGCTTAATGTTATTGCTTCACTTTGGGTTCGCACTGTAGCTAGCCCTAACCCAGCATTTAGTAATGTAGCCATTCCTTTAGTTCGCTCATTTGTTTTGTCTAAGAAGAGAGATAAAGAGGTATGGGTAAAGCCAATTATTGAAGAGGGCACATATCAGTTTCAGGTGAATATGGGTAAAATACCCAAAACTGAAATCCAGGGGACTGTTGAGCGAAGCGGCGCGAAATGTATCATGTCCAACTCTACTGTCCCTCTTTCTTATATTAGAAGTGAGGGAAAGTCAGGAAAACTTGGACAAAAATTAATGTGCATTGTCGTAGAAGGGAAAAATGAGCGACTTTATCTTCCTCCAAATGATCAATTTGAAGCATTAGCACTAAACTGTGAGCCCGAAGTAATACCAGATACGCCCCTACCAGATAAAGCTTTAGGATTTCGTGTTCAAGAGTACGGAATGAAGAAGCATCGTGACTTGTTCACGAAAAGGCAATTGACCGTAATATCGTGTATTTCTGACTTAATTAAATCAGCTAGAGAGAATGTGCTGCAAGATATAAAGTCCTCAGGTGAGTTTTGCTCTGACCCAGAGATGTACGCAGATGCTATTACAATGTATCTAACATTTGCTTTGGATAAGGTGATCGATAGAAGCTCAACCATAGCAAGATGGGACCCAACTCCAACTCAAAGCGGAGTAATCAATACATTCAGCCGACATGCGTTGCCTATGACGTGGGATTTTGCGGAGTCAAACCCTATAGGAGATGCGTCAGGAAACTTTGTAAGCGGTTGTCAATTAGTCGCAAAAGTAATTGAAAGGCTTCCCGCAAGTTTAGAGAGCTTTTCAATTCAAGCTGATGCTGCAACACAAGATATTTCTTCTGGTAAAGTAATTTCGACGGATCCGCCTTACTATGACAACATTGGTTATGCTGACCTATCAGATTTTTTCTATGTTTGGATGCGAAGAACATTAAGAGATTATTTTCCAGATTTGTTTTCAACAATGGCTGTGCCTAAAGGAGAAGAGTTAATTGCGACTCCATTTAGACATGACTCAAAGAAAGCTGCGGATTTATTCTTCCTCGAGGGGATGACTCATGCTATCCGCAACATGGCTGACAAAGGAAATGCTGCTTTTCCTGTCACAATATATTATGCGTTTAAGCAATCAGAAACGAAGGAAGGCAGTACAGCTAGTACAGGGTGGGAAACATTTTTAGAGGCTGTTATAAGAGCTGGTTTTTCTATCGATGGAACTTGGCCAATGCGTACTGAGCTTGCTAACCGAATGATTGGTTCAGGAGCGAATGCATTAGCCTCCTCCGTCGTGTTAGTTTGCAAGAAACGAGAAATTGGAGCAGAGTCGGTTTCGCGCCGCCAGTTCCAAAGAGAACTGAGAGAAGAGATGCCAGACGCTCTCGAGGCAATGATTGGCGGGACTACCGGTTCATCACCAATAGCACCTGTGGATTTGGCTCAGGCAGCCATCGGGCCAGGTATGGCGATTTTCTCGAAATATGAAGCGGTACTTAACCAAGACGGTAGCAAAATGAGTGTGCATGATGCGCTGATTTTGATAAACCGCGCCATTACTGATTACCTGAATCCGGACAGCGGCAACTTTGATAACGATACTTTGTTCTGTGACAGTTGGTTTAGTCAATATGGCTGGGGACAAGGACAGTTTGGTGAGGCAGACACGTTAGCTCGAGCTAAAGGCACATCGGTAGACGGTGTTCGCGATGCGGGGGTTGTTGAATCAGGCGGTGGTAAAGTTCGCTTGTTGAAATGGAGCGAATATCCAACCGATTGGGACCCTAAGGGCGATAGTCGTATCCCGGTGTGGGAAGCCTGTCACCAGATGATTCGTGTGCTTAACCAGAAAGGTGAAGCGGAAGCAGGTGCCTTGCTGGCGAGAATGCCTGATCTTGGCGAACAGGTTCGACAGTTGGCTTACCACTTATACACATTATGTGAACGTAAAAAATGGGCAGAAGAAGCTCGTGCATACAACGAATTAATTGGTTCATGGCACGCGATTGTGACGGCTTCAAATGAAGTTGGGCATCGTGGTGAGCAGCATGGCCTAGATTTTGACTTTTGAGTGGATGATAAAAGATGAGCTTAAAACCGTGGCGTGAAATTGCGCGCCCTCACAAAGATGTGCTTGAAGGGACCTTCAAGCAATCTGAGTTTGCAGCGGATATTTCGCAAGTGGCATCAGGTAATGCAACGGCTGAGTACCAAGACGCAGAAAAATTCTTCTCCCGGACATTTATTACCGAGGGTATGCGTCTATTGTTGATTTCTGTTGCACAGCGCTTAGCAGGTCAAGGTGGCGACCCAGTTATTCAGCTTCAAACCGCGTTTGGTGGGGGTAAAACCCACACTATGCTGTCAGTTTTCCATTTAGCCTCGAGAAAAGTGAGCACTGATAAACTGACAGGTGTTCCTCCGCTTCTGGATGAAGCGGGCATTCACGATTTGCCGAGTGCAAAAGTTGCGGTTATTGATGGTATCAAACTTTCTCCAAGCCAACCTCAGCAGCACGGAAGTGTGTCAGCGAATACGTTGTGGGGCGAGCTTGCTTGGCAACTTCTAGGCGAAGAAGGCTACGCGATGGTTGCTCAGAGCGATGCTGACGGTACATCGCCAGGCAAAGAAGTAGTGCGCCAGTTGGTGGAAAAAGCAGCGCCTTGTGTCATTTTGATTGACGAGTTGGTTGCTTTTGTTCGTCAGCTGGAGATAGGGAAGCAATTTAACGCAGGTACATTTGATAGCAACATTTCATTTATCCAGGCATTAACTGAAGCGATGAAATCCGTGCCAAATGCAATACTGTTGGCCTCACTGCCTGAATCGGAACTTGAAGTAGGCGGCACAATGGGTCAACGCGCATTGGAGTCGTTGGAAAAATACTTTGCCCGAGTTGAATCTGTTTGGAAGCCAGTGGCGAGTAATGAAGCTTTCGAGATTGTTCGTCGTCGTTTGTTTGAGTTTGCAGGTGAACGAGCAGAAGTTGAAGGCATTAGTCGTCAGTTTTCCGATTTTTATCGCGCCAACAGCGATAAGTTCCCGCTAGAGACACAGTCAAATGTCTACTTTGACAGGCTCTGTCAGTCTTATCCGGTTCATCCAGAAGTGTTTGATCGCCTGTATGAAGATTGGTCAACCCTGGATAAGTTCCAGCGTACTCGTGGTGTTCTGCAATACATGGCGATTGTGATTCACCGCCTGTGGAACTCAGATAACAAAGACGCGTTGATTATGCCTGGCTCAATTGCATTGGACGACAGTAATGTACGTAATAAGAGTATTCACTACTTACCGCAAGGCTGGGAACCCGTTCTTGAAAAAGAAGTGGATGGTCCTCGCTCAGAACCTGTCAGTATTGATGGTCATGATACACGTTTCGGCAGTGTGCAAGCTGCACGCAGAGCTATGCGAACAATCTTTTTGGGCAGTGCACCATCAAATGCCGAGCAAGGCGTAAAAGGTGTTAACCAAGAGCACATACTACTGGGCTGTGTGCAACCGGGACAAACGATTGGTGTGTTTGAAGATGTACTCAAACGCCTAAGAGATCGCCTGCATTATTTGTATTCAGAGCAAGATCGCTACTACCTCGATACGCGACCAAATCTACGCCGCGAAATGGAGAGCCGTAAACATCATATTCAAGATAGAGACGAGCTGCTGCCACTGTTGAAAGACAGGGTCAACCGTGTGTTTGGGCGGAATCACTGTTTTGGCGGGATTCACGTATTTACACCGTCAGGAGATGTGCCTGATGACTACGCTTCGGGGCCGCGCCTAGTTGTACTTCCGCCGAGTGCTGCTCATAGCCGAGGAGAGTCTAACCAGGCATATGAAGCAGCGGAAGAAATTCTCCGCAATCGAGGTGAGCAGCCTCGTCAGAAGCAAAACCGCCTGATTTTCTTTGCTGCTGATTACGATGTGGTAAGCCGATTGAAAGAAGCTGGACGAATCTATCTTGCTTGGAGAAGTATTGTTACAGATGTCAACGATGGCAAGCTGGACCTGACTGTTTCACTGTCTAAGCAAGCTAAGCGAAATATGGATGCGGCTGAGCAAAGCTTAAACCAGGTTATCCGTGAAGCGTATAAGTGGATACTTTGCCCAGTTGAAGAGTTTGTCAAAGGCAAACCTCAATTGGAGTGGGAATCAGTTGCGGTGTCGCCTGCCTCACAGAACCTAGTTGCCGAGATTGAGAACAAGCTAAAAGAAGAAGAATGGCTAATTTCTGAATGGAGCCCAATTCATCTGCGCAATACGCTTCAGAGATGGTACCTAAAAGAGGGTGTAACTGAGGTTGGTGCGTTAAAGGTTTTGCAAGACAGTTGCCGCTATCTTTACTTGCCGCGCCTTGTTAATGACCAAGTGTTCAAGAACGCGATTATTGCCGGTTTAACGAGTGAAGATTACTTTGGTTTTGCTTCAGGTAAAGATGGAGACCGTTACTTAGGATTTACGTTTGGTAACGGCTCAATGCTGATGCTTGATGATTCGTCACTCTTAATCGAACGTGAAGCTGCGATTGATTACCGTGAGCGAACCAAACCCGCTCCCCAGCCGGAGGTACTTGATCCAACGGGCGACGGAGTAACGGATACTGGTAATGGCGGAACAGGTCCAACCGGTGGTGGAACTACGAATCCGGCTCCTGAAATTCCAACGTCTTCAATCGGTCAAAACGTTCAATCTGTAGCTAAAAAACAGTTTTATGGGGCCATCGAGCTTGATCCATTAAGAGCAAAAATGGACTTCGCCACCATTGTTGATGAGGTGATACAACAGTTCACTGCCAAAGTAGGCGTGGAAGTGACGATTTCTATCGATATTCAAGCTCACGCGCAGGATGGATTCGATGAGGCGCTTCAACGTACTATCAAAGAAAACTGTAGCGTATTGCGTTTCAACAGCTCAGAGTTTGAAGAATAGAATTTCCAAAATGAGCTCCCTCACTTCCAATGTGAGGGAATTTCTATTTCAAAACTCTTTGCAACATACTGAAGCATCGTGATGATCTCACGGTGCTTTTTTTCATCATACGGCTGCTCACTTTGCTTTTGCTCTACGATGGTTTTGAGCGTATCCAAATCGAACATACCTAACTTGTAGAAATTTCCCCAGCTTGGAGTACCGAAAAGGTTATAGATAACCTCGGTGCTGTCGCGTTCACTGGCTAGTCGCTTTGGCTCATCGATTCTTGCGAGTGCCGATTCGCCTTCATCTTTGGTGTCGTAGGTGTTGAGAAGTTTCATTTGATGGCCTGGGGATTTTTGTTGTCTTTGAAGGCCTTAGTCTAAGCTGTCGAAACGGACAATAAAAGTAAACTCAGACATATCACCGCACTCGAAGTGTTAATCTGTACAGTTGCCTATTTTAATTGGCTTTTTAGGGAGGCGGTGCGCAAGGTAGCTTGGATATATCGGGTTATGCGTTTGGAATTACCAGTAACTAGCATTGAATATGCCATACCCAAAAGCACAAAAAAGCGCCAACCCTTTCGAGTTGGCGCTTTCCCAAACGTTTGGTGGAGCTGGCGGGAGTTGAACTTGACTTCAAGTAATTGAAATTAAAAGACTAAAATTTAGTGTTGTGTTTGGTTGTTACATTTGGTGTTACGTTTGTGAGTGATGATATTGCGATGACGAGGGGTGATGCTTAATTTTCGATGGAAATCACGCCACCACTAAGTGCGATGATATTAATACCCCGTGTGCTTTGTGGTTGTGAGTTTGGCCAGTAGCTAGCTTTTCTTGCGGTATAGAGATCTCGAAACTGAAACGATTTCACTAGCCATATCAGAAATCGATTGGCAAAGCACACTGAGCTCGGAGTCTTCAGCACTCAGAAAGCTTTCAGTGCTTTGTTTATCTCTCTGTTTAGCTAGAGTGACTGTCTTGTTTTCGAATGCGATCAAGCTTTCTTGGACATTTTTAATGTACTCATAGAGCTCGTCTTCGAAGTACATTCGCACAAGTGAAATGAGCTTGAACCTAGTTTTACTCCCGATTGCTACTTGCTTGAAGTTGGCCACGTCGTCAATACACCTGCCGTGAACAAACTCCTGAAACTCAAGCAGCATATCGAGAATTTCCAACAACCTAGCTCTACGCTCTTCCTCATGCTCTTTCAGCTCTGAAAAGCGATATTTTATAGTCTCTTCGAGAGAAACGATCCTAGTTTTCAGAGCCAACGAGTCCCTTTCTCTTGTTAGGGCTACGTCTAATTTTGCATCCTCCTCAACAGTGACTTTGTCTTTGCTAAGAGCTAAAACTTTCTCTTGGCTGGCGATTTGAGCATCAAATTTTCCTTCCTCTACGCTCTTTGACTTAAGCTTATCTGCTGCTGCTGATTTTTCTCTGTCTTTGTACACTTGGTCTGTAATGGCACGAGTCTTTACTCTCTGGTGGATGTAAATTAGAAAAGCGCCTGAGAAAAAAGCAAAGACTGTGTCCCAATGTTCGAACGATGTACTAATGTCCAATTTTTAACCTATATGCCTAGATGGGAGAGGGGGGCATATTTTGTGGATTAATATTCTTTACTGCAACGTTATACCTTTTACTTCTGTTATAAATTCACGCTAATGTGCCAAAATTCATGCTAAAAAACTTTTTTTGGGTTGAGGTTTGGCTTTGTTTTTTGAATATTGTCCGCTTGTACTATCAATTGGGGGCAGTCAGAGCGGTTAATTTAGATGTGTCTGACTTCTTCTGCGTAGCATCATATTAAGAGCGCTTTTCGGAAGTAAACTGTCCTAGCTGCCGAATAGTTGAGCTGTCAGCATTCCTAGATCTTGCTTATAAGACACAAAGCGATAGAATAAGTGCTGTATATATGAACAGTATTTATTTTCATGAACGTTATTCCCATTTTTGCCAGCGCAGGTATTACAGGGTTTGAGTCCCCAGCCAGCGACTACCGTCAACTCCCTTTAAGTTTGGATGAGCTTTTAGTCGAGCACCCCAGCGCGACGTTTATCGGGCGGGCGTCAGGGGACTCCATGCAAGGCGTTGGAATTTTCGATGGTGATATCCTTATCGTGGACCGTCATGTGAATGCGTTCAACGGGGACGTCATTGTTGCCAACTTCAATGGCGAGTTTGTATGCAAGCTGCTCGATGTGACGCGTCGGCTTCTTTTATCTGCGAACGACAATTACTCCTCAGCAAGAATCGATCAACACGACACCTTCTCTATCGAGGGGGTTGTTGTCCGCTCTATCCGTTGTCATCGTCAGAGCCCGTTGCTGTGTTCGCGCTAGTTGATGCCAACTCCTTTTATTGCAGTGCTGAGCAGGTATTCAGACCAGATTGGCGAGGTAAGCCTGTTATTGTTCTTTCGAACAATGATGGCTGTGTGGTTGCTGCAAACAGGCAGGCAAAGGAGGCTGGGGTAGAGAAGTTCAAACCCTATTTTCAGGTTCGTCAGCAATGCGAAAGAAGTGGTGTAATTGTCTGCTCATCAAACTACGAGCTTTATGGCGATCTTTCCGACAAGATGATGCAAGTGATTGGGCGCTTTGCTCCTGAGCAACACATCTATTCTATCGACGAGTCCTTCCTGTCTTTTCACCACTGCTCTTCTATTCCGGACTTACGTGCACACGCTCAAATGCTTCGTCGTGCTGTTTGGAAGGAATGCAGGCTACCAGTTTGCGTGGGTATGGGGTCAACGTTGACGCTTGCTAAAGCGGCTAATCACGCAGCCAAAAAATTATCGGGCTATAACGGCGTCTGTGTGCTGGACAATGAGCAAGAGCGTTTGGATGTGTTATCGCACATGGATGTGAGCGACATATGGGGAATAGGGCGACGCATAACCGAGCGGTTAAAACGTCTGGGCATTGAAACCGCATTGCAGTTGTCTCGGCAAAAGCCCGCACTGATGCGGAAAGAGTTCAGTGTGGAGATGGAACGTACAATTCGAGAGTTGAATGGCGAGGTGTGCAAAGGGTGGGATGCAGCAAGGGCTGATAAGCAACAAATCTATTCAACGCGTTCTATGGGAGAACGCATTCTAGATGAGAAGTCGCTGAGTCAGGCGCTGTGCAAGCATGCTGGTATTGCTGCCGCCAAGCTCAGAAAGCAGGGTTCTGTCTGCTCAACGCTGATGGTGTTCGCTGGCAATTCCCCCTACGACGACAACCCAAGAAGTTTCAAACAAATCCATCGATTTGCCTTTCCGAGTGACGATACATCGGTCATCACTAGTGCCGTTTCAGCATTGGTGCCGCTACTGTTCCAAGAGGGCGTACGATATTACAAAGTCGGGGTGGGTCTGATTGAACTGACAAATAGCAAATACATCCAACCAGACTTGTTCAGCAGCGAACCAGGAAACCCGAACTTGATGAAAGCGTTCGACTGCCTAAACAAGCGCTATGGTGAGGGGGCTTTGTTCATGGCTGCTCAAGGTGTTTCGCCAAAGTGGGGGATGCGGCGGGATTTTCTCTCACCGCAGTACACCACTAGATGGGAGGACTTGCCGAAAATCAGCTGCTGAACTGTACACCAAAGTGAGCCTGCCTATGGCAATTTGGGCATAAGGCAATCGCATTGTCGACGGTATCTTCGCCACCGTCGGCTAATCTTACTTGATGGTGGACTTCGAGGTATGGAGCTCCGTTTGACTTTTTGATAAATGGAGCGGGTTTTAAGCACTTCTCACAGGTGCCTTTTGCACGAGATAAAACCTCCACTACAACATCCGGATTTCTTTCATAAACAACGGTTTTAACCACCCTGGACCTAGGAGTTCTTGCTGCCTTCGCTAATCGCTTTCGCCTTGTTTCGGCGCTATCTGCACTTGAGCTTTGAACATCACGCTCCAAGGTTGAGGTGATATCATCAAGGAACTCTAACTCTGATTTAGTAGAGGTAACTTTCTGGAGGCGGAACCACTTTGCAGAACCTTCATGGTAGTGCGTGATGTACTCAAACACGCCGTGATAGGTGAAGTGACCCGTCTTGGATGTTCGAACGAATGCATGTATGGGAATACCTGCTGCACCTGATTTAATTATTGCAGCATTATCAGAGTACGTTTCCTTGTAAACGCCTCCGATACTCTTCATGTAGTACTTGAGCAGATCATTCTCTATTAGCCATTCGTTTTTGTATTCGTCGCCCTCGAGAGTTGCTCTTATCGCTATCGACTTGAGTAGTTCACCTTCTTTCTGACGAAGTATCCCGCCGGTACGAGCGTCATATACCCCTACAACCGAGAGAATATCGAATGCCGAATATGTCTCTCCTTCGATAAACTCTTCAAACTCTGTTCTATCAGAAAGCTGGTCGTGAAAAAGCCTTTCAAACTCTGGAAGAGCTTGCTCATAAGAAGTAAAGCCAGCGTGCTCGGCTGCCTTTACGGTTTTGTCTGCATTTTTCGTGACGCTAATAAGATACTTGTATAGGTCGCCCACCTTTTTGAAATTCTTAACCCAAGGGAGTTGGCTGGCAGCCTTTCTTTTGAACTCCTGGGGGATGGTGCGTGGGTCAGCTTTTGGCTCTAAGACTGTGTCGATGATAAATTGTCGCGCTTTTTCTATACTCATGATTTCCAATTTTGTGCAATTAATAGTTAGGAATAGCCTTCTCACCATCAGGGGAGGCACACCAATCAAGCTTTATTTTACCGTTGTATGCTCGTGCCAGGTTGTGCTCCAAAAGAATATCCGCAAGAGACCTTCCATCCATGTGAACGTCGGCTATTAATCTAAAATATTTGCCACGCTCTATGTTGTGAAGCCGAATGACTTTGGCTGAGTAAAGTCTATTCTCGGTCATTTCTTTGGCTAACTTTGCGTGTGATTTCTCTTCGCTACACTTTCCGCGAATCTCTGGGGTGTCGATCCCGCGTACCCTGACTGGAATGTTCTTTCCCACACTATTGTGCCAACCTTCTATATCAATTCGGAAGGTGTCACCATCGTAAACCGAAACAACCCTGTCAACGACAACAGAGTCGGGATCACTCGCTTGGACTGTTGAAGACAAGCCAACTGGGAATAAGCAGAGAGCCAGCAAGGCATGTTTGGTCACTGATTTTTACCCACTTTTATCCGAACTTCAGTCGTTAGCGAATCGAGCCGCATTTTAAGGAAATACGAGCAATCTGGTGGCGGGTGGATTTTGCTGGTTAACTTTGTTGTTTTTTTGCGCCTTAGATAAGTAAAGCAGAAGGTGGTCATGGCTGTTAATAATGACTCTAAGGTTGGTGGCATTTCACATACTCCGATTTTTTGATTTTATTGGTACGCAACTGTTTTAATTGAGTGTGGAAGAGGTGACCACCAGTCTCGGGGTGAGATTATATCTCAATCTAAAAGTGATTTATTTTTTCGCATTAAGAACAGTCAGTAACTATGCTTGTATTCTAAGCTAGTCGCAAATTTACTCGATGTTTGTAATTTCATTTCAACTTTTCTAACGTCTTATCGAGTTTCTGTAAAATATGGTTGACTACTCAAGGGTTTTTGTAACTTATTCTTGATTGCGCATTTTCATAGACGATGACCTCGGAAAAATGATTACATTTTTGTCTTGATATATGTGATATCGGAAATGGTGGAATTTAACATGAGTCCAATGGGTGAGATATGAGGATTAAAAATATTAAAAGTGAAGACTTACCTTTAGTCTCATACTTTAATGTGTTTGTATTGCTGCTTTCTTTGCTTGTTACATTTCTGTCTCCATTCATAGATGTAAAGGATGAGGGAATAAAAGCATACCTGCCATTTGTGATTCCCTTTCTGCTAATAGCAATTGTTTTTACATTATATTTGATTGTTAAGTTTTTCTTGAATTCAAATAAATCATTTTATGATCTAAAGAAAAACATTGAAGGACTTATAGGGACCTCTGCGCGCATGGAAACTTTACAATTTGCATATAAGGAAATGGCGCAGCGAGTGAGAGAAGGAAAAGATATACGAGTAGTGATTAGTGTGCCTTATGACAAGGGAAGTGGGAGCTCAATTACAACATCTGCTTTAGAATGTCCAGACCGAGGTGAGTACTTTAAGGCTCTGGTGGAAGCCGGGAAAGATGCAGATAAAAGTTTTACGCGTATTATTCAGCTGCATGAGAAATCCTATGATAACTGGGTGGATGTAATTGCATCCAATGATCAGTTGTATGAGGAGTTTAATGAGATTTTCTGTAAAGGTGCTTTATTGGATGAGAATGGCGTGCCGCCTGATTATCCCCCAAGGAATAGGTTAAGAACATTAACATACTGCATTACAAAGAATAGACTTAATGTCAATTTCCTTTTTGTGGATAATCGATATTTCTTTATGAATATAGCCACAAATTATGAACCAAATGGGGTTTCTGATATTGTTGCTCCATATATGATATGCATGGAAATAACTGATCCAGAGCAGTCATCAGTGATATCGAGTTTGGAAAGGGAAATATTAATGTCCCCAAGAGAAAAGTTTAAAATGGAAAGCAATGCCGATGGAGCCTCACTATACTCAAATGGGTTTAAAGATTGTTCGGTTCGGCATACGCTGCTTCTGGGGTCATACAAGCCAATTATAGATGAAGCTAGAGAAAAACGATTGAAATCCATAAATAAAAAAACGAAATGAAGTTTGCTATCGAAGCTGATTGATTGAAATCTAAGATTGATTTTGAAAATCGCTTAGTTTTAGGCGGCATTATTAGAAGCAGATTGGCTCATGGAATACTTCAGGTTTTTCTTGAGTAGTTGAAATTGAAAAAATGGATAAATTTCCGGTAGACATATATTGACCCTGGGGAGGGGGGGTGAGCGCGGTCCCGCCCCCCCCTATACACCCTTTTAATGTTTAGGTGGCATCTGTTTTAGTTCTCCATCTAAGCAGCGAGTAAATTTACTGGGTTTGAGCAAGGTGTCCATCTGCGCCTTGTTGAGTTGTTCGAAGGCATCCTGAATCGCAAGCATACGAACTTGATGAGACTGCTCTGAGCGTTCAAGGTAGGTAAAGGTCTTTGTTAGGGACGTCCGTTCTGTGTCAGCAATCTCTAACCGATATTTGGGATTTGTGCCTCTTTGGTGTGAATTGCTGATATCTTGGGAGGAAACGGAACTGGTAGTTAAAACGGCTAGTACAAAAATAATCGAATGTACAGGGGCAGAGCGACGCTCCTGAGTTAAAAGAGCCGAACGTTGCATTGCGTATCTCCATAAACGGAAAAAACCTCGCAGTCGCGAGGTCAGGAATTATGGGTTATGACTCTAGGGTTGTTGGTGCGCCAATAGCCACATTAGCTATTGTACCGCACCATATTGCGGCACTTGTTTTTAGGATGGTCGTTTATGTCCCTTATCACGCAAAAAGTCTGTGTTTTGAAGGTTTCAGGACGATTTTGAGGTTGCCTGATTTATGCATTGTTTATGCACTCTATATGCAGCTAGAAATGGTAGTAATCTTATGATTTTAATGGTTTCACTGATTTTTAGTAACGAGTGCCTTTCGCGTAGTGCGGCTTACATTCATTATGTTAAATAAGGCGTTTTTTTAACAAATTTACTTCTTTGACGGCAGAGCAGGGCTTTCCGTGCCATTATTGCCAACTTCGTTCAACAAGAATGCCAGCGGGTGTTGTGAGTCGCCAGCAATTTGAATCTGCTGCTTCGGGTTCCAGTCGTGACGGTTGCGACACTTGAGCCAGAATTCCATCGCTCGAACATCTCCAGGTAACTCCTCCTCAACATTGAGGACTTCTCCCTTCGAAGTGACACGTTGCTTCCTGAGTGTTATTCCGGTGGCTCGTTGAAACAGGCAATAGGCAACCTCTGCATCAGCCTTCATCTTGCCGCTGCGTTTCGCCTGCTCGAAGTCAGGGTATAGCTTTCCCCAGTGATGGATGGTGTCGCGGTGCACCTCGAAAAAGTCAGCGAGGTCTTGGTCTCGTGCGCCCATTAGGCAGAGCTTGTGTGCCTGGGTTGCGTACTCGGGTTTGTACTTGTTGTTGTTCAGGTTTCCGTGAGGGGCGGGCATGTAGGGCTCCTTATATTTGAATGTTCTAATGTGTTGTATCGATATTAGTTGAAGAGATGCAGGTTAAGTGTCGGAGTTAACTTGAATCTATGCATAAAGCCTAGTTCAACTGCACCGTCTATTGTCCCAAATATGAAAACAAAAAAATCCCAACTATAGCTACTATTGACGATAGTGTTGCGGGAGGGTTCATGTGCAGAAAAAGCTATTTTACATTTGTTTTTTTGTTGGTGATTTTTCCATGTCATTCTTATTCTGAGAATTTCTCCGTCCAGTTTGTTGACAAAGATAATAACTCTTTGTATGAGGCTTATCTGGATATAGATGAGTCTAAGGGTGAGATTTACCTGCAAGCTTATAAAAGGGATAATTACTTAAATGAAGATTCCTCCTGGGATACTGTTGGAGTAGTTTATGATAAATATAGTCAGGATATTAATGAGTATTCATTTCTAATTAATGATGGCTTTGAGGTCAATGTGGTTCTGAGTAAACGATATATATTGCTTTCTGAATTTACCTATGCAAACTTTGAGATGAATGTTTCTGGCGAGCATTTTAGTGGTGAAGGTGAAAGCAATGTTATAAGAAATAGCCTGAATAGGAATTGTTATTCTTATTCTACTCCAGCCGGTTATGAGTCTGGCATCTTTGTTTCATTTCCGAAAGAAAAAGCCTTGGCCGTTTGGGGTTTGGCAAGGAAATATGGATGGTATGCTTATGATTACTATGGGCGAAGTGATTCGGTAACTAATGAATTTATATTGTCTGATGGGATATGCGTAGATGAAAAATGCATTGTTGGTCTTAGTGTTGGCTCGGGTTTAGAAATATTCGCCATGGCGAAGTTAAATGGCTTTGATAAGAGAGTATGCGCCAAAATGTGGGGGGCGGTGGCTGGCGGTTCACCATTTTTAATAGCGGGGGTTCCTCTGGGTACCTTTGTTGTTTATGATGATATTGATAAGGAAAAAACAAAACAAAACCTTAGAACTAAGTTAATAACTAAGCTTTTTGATCATAGGGTGACATTATCCGAATTAATTTCCCTAGGAAGAGGTTACTCTTTCATACTTACCGCCATAGGGCCCGCTAGTAGTTTGGGGTTTGAGCTTCGAGCCGGTTATTGGTATTCGGTAAATCTTCACTTAGAGTTGGATTTAAATGATTATGCTGAAGCAGGGGGAGGGTTTCTTGAAACCATCCAGATATCAGCACTCGATGTGATTGAAATTAGGGCGCCGGAGAACCTTGAAAAACTCCCGGATAGCTTGATTAGAAACGGTAAAAATCTTCAATATATGGATGCGGAATTCGGAAGGGTGTCGCAGGATGGCAAGTTGATGGATAGGTGGACATACCGCTTAGCAGAAAAAGTATCAGAGATTACCAAGGGTACTTTAATTGGCGATTATCCTTTTTACTAAAGGTGAAAGTGAAGTGTATGAAAAAATCCATCGTTAGAGATCTAGCTGCTACAATCCTCATTTTTGGTCATATTCTGGCTATTTCACTTGTCTTCTTTGTTCTTCATGATTATTTTTCCGAGGCGTCTGAAAAAATGGAGATAGCATTAATTCTTGCGCCTTTGACTGGGTTCTTTGCGACTGCAGCGCTAAAGAGTATTTTTAATAATCAAAATGGCGAATATGAGAAAAAAACTGTTAGCTTAACGTTCTCTTTGGTAGTAATTTTCATTCCTCTGGTTTTCATAGCTATGATAGTAGCTTGTATTCTCTTATATCCGTTTCAGATCGCCAGCGACCCACAAAGCCTTAAAATAACAATATCAGCTATCGAGGTCGCACTTGGTGGGTTGCTAGGACTCATATCCGAAGAGCTTTTTGAGGTTCCACCAAGGTCAGAAATTTCTGGCTAGTGGCCAATTGGAATCTATCAGGACGCAAAGCAAAAGCTCTTCGCTTACGCGGTGCTGTTGCTTCACGTTGTCGGTGGTGGATTTGGTGGAGAAAGTGGTGTTTTTATGGGTAAGGTTCCACATATAGAACACAGTGTCCGGCTGAACCAGTATCTTCCAATGAAGAAATTTAGTCAGAATTACTCCACTTTTCCCACCAAGCTTTGTTAGGCCGCTTTCATTTCCAAAACTACAGCCATAGTAGCTGCGAGCCTGCTAAATACACGATACCCGTTATAGAGTGAGCCTGTGTGGCCCAGGGCCTCCATGTGCTGAATGAACGTCGCTTTTTTGTAAGCTCTCACTCCACACCGGATGCACCAGTCTCGATACAGTGCGTATCCTTCGGAAACTCGCAGAGGCTTCTTCATGCTGCCGTTACTGCGAAGCTCAATATAGTTTTCACAATGATCATTCAGCCAACCCTGAACACTATTACCTTCTCCTTTCCACTGAGTAAGGCAGTTGAAATGAGCAGGTGACATATAGAGCCCGTTTGCCAGATAGTCCTCTACTCCATCAATCGACCAGCGAAGGATGGCAGGCAGTTCTTCCGCCACAATGCGCTCTAGCAGCCCAGGGTCACGCTCGCTATCGGGTTTAGTGTTGTTGAAGTGAACAACATACCAGCGGCGATAGAAGCCTTCTGTGTGGTCGGTGGTTTTTGGATAGTGGTTTCCGTTAAACCAGTTAGTGGCGCATGGAGTGTATGTAAATACTTTTCCATGTGGCTCTCGCGCCCCGACCTTATCCCCACCAACAATGGATTTAAATTGGGCACTCGGCACTGGGTTGTCCTTTTCCATCTCAGGGACAAAGTTAAAACGTTTTCCCGCCAGTGCTGCACGCTGATATTCGTTGTCGAAGACATAAGGTGACACAGACGCTATTGCATCATCGGGCAGCATACTGGACAGCACTTTTAAGGCCACTGACTTACCCGAGCCAGCAGCACCGTATAAGAATACTGCACGTTGTTGCTCTGACATCATCCCGAACATGGATAGGCCAAACGCCATGCGCAGCTGACGGATTTGTTCCTCCGGATAGCATCCTGCAAAAGCCTCCCGAAGCATGGTTAGAAATAGCTTTGGTTCTGCTCCGTTATCAGCAGGAGTGAACTCCAGGCGATGTCGTGCACGATGGAGTGGGTTTGCCTCTTCAAGCACTACGCTGCCATCTTGGATGCTTAGGAAACCTTCAGGAGTGTTCACGCCGAAGGGCGCGTTTTCAAAGAAGTCTTGTTCTTTCTGAAGCTCATAGGCAAACCCCGCAATAGAGTGGTAATCCGTCGCACGCTTGCAGAGTTTCTGGCCATTGAACTTGCGGAAGATGTCTGCACTCAGCTTTGATAGCGTCTTTTCTTCCCAGACACCAGAGTTCGCCTGATAAGTCCACAATGAACCGTAGGCACCAACCATCTCGGTCTTTCCTGCATCTTTCACTAGATCATTTGCCATGTCGCCGTGGCTTTTGTCGATGGGCTTTTCAAGGGCCGCCAACTCTCCCATACGGTCTTTCATGTCTTTCAAAGGCACACTAGTCAGCTCTTTAAGCTGGTTCATCATGCCTGACTTGAAGAGGGCATTTGCTTGGCTGATATTAGTCAGTGCCTTATCGAATGCTTGAGTGTTTTTGGGATCTGTTTTTAGGCACTCAATCGCTTCCTCAAAGGTTTCAATGGGCTTGCTTGGTTCAACAAGGTTGGCTAAAAGTGCTGTTGCTACTGCTTCGTTCCCATGAATGCAGGCGTAGTCGTTCCAGTCGGTGCCTTCATCCACAGACTTAAAGCTTGGCATCGAGTAGGGAAGTGCCTCGGCCTCAAACAGCTTTTGCGCTACATCTTTCCCTTTGTTGCCCTTGCCTTGCGCTTCTTTAGTCGCATCGTTGTCAGCGGCAACAATTACGTTTGACGCTTCGTATTTGCTTTTAACGATAGGTGCGACAACCAAAAGGTTATTGGCGTTAAAGGCGCAGACTACTGTTGCGCCTGTTGTATCGTGGATGGAGGCAGCTGTGGCAAAACCTTCGGCCACGTAAACCGTTTCAGGCGTTCCCCAAAAAGTGAACATACCACCCTTAGTGTTCCCCTTGCCCATAAAAAACTTGCTGCCGTCCTCAGTGATCGCCTGAAGGGAGGTAGGCTTGCCGTCCTTGTCGTATACAGGAACCAGCAGAACGTTTTCTAGATTTCCTTGCAGCAATGGGTTGTCGAAATACTCAGAGCGAGGAATTAAACGCTTCCAATATGCTCCTTTGACTGAAATACCGCCCTTCTTCTTGGCGTAGGGATGACAGCTCTTGGCTGGTTCAGCGGACTCGACAATCAGTGACACGTAATTGACTCGGGATTGCTCTACGGCAGCGGTGGCTTTCTTGGCTTTCCCAAGTAGTAGCTTCACTACGAGCTTAGATTCGAGTGATGCTGTAGAACGTTCAACCGACGACCATGTCTGCTTAATGTCACTACGCCAACAACCAAAGACGCCAGCCATGATGCCATTGATGTGAGAGTGGAGGACATAAAAGCCTGCTTTGTCTGCAGGCTTACCATTGCTGCTGAATCGGTGGAACTTTCCGTCAGCCAGAAGTTCCTGTGGTGCGACCAAGCCAGCTTGCTCCATTGCTTGCGCGAATTTTTGGGTAGTCATATTAGTCCTTAGCCAGCCCCTAGGACTGGCCAGTAAATATTGATTTCAGATAAGGAATTAGAGCTTGTGACGCAACTTTTTGAGGATCGCCTTTTGTTCAGAAGGCGACATTTCCTCTAGGTTGCTCCAAGTGCGGTTGAATCGTCGTTCGATACGCTTAAATTCCTTCTCCAAAAAGAGCAGGGATTTGGCTGCCGATTTCGACCAGTTGTAGCTGTGGATGTGGATTGGATCTGAATACCACACAGAACCGCCGTTCCTGTTCTCTGTTCCTTTGCGGCAGGTAACACCTAGTCCTTCGCTTTCAACCCAACGAATAAGAGGGTCAACCTCAATAACCTGACCATGCAGCTGGCAAGCTGACTTGAGTTGGTCGATTTTCAAAGTGATGTCTTGTTTACTGACTGCATCACCAGCTCGCAAGGAGGAAAGAAGCCATGATCTTAGGTGTGAAATAACATGTGCCAGCTGTTCTTCTACCGTATGCTCAACCTTCTTAGTAGGGGTCATTATTTGGCCTCCTTGAAGGAAAGTTTGCGTTGAGCAGTGATCTGTGAAACCAGCTCCTTTATATCGCTTTCTGAGTACCCAGCGATGCGAGCAGAAATTACGGCATCCAGCTCTGATTCTAGCCAAGCTACAGAGCCAGGCCCCATCTTGATACTGGCTGGCAAAATGCCCATCTGGATATGCTTGTAAAGCGTAGCCTTAGATACGCCGAGCACTGATGCTGCTTGGGCCGAGCGGAGAAGAGAAGATTGTGGTGATGATAGAAACATCTTAATTTTCCTTTTTCTAAAAGATGTTTCTATTTCAATCTTTTATTGTAAATTACGCTCCGGCATTAACTGAGTGAGTTTTTGTCGTTGACTCTTGTGGATATGTGTGAGCCTGGATATGTTCGCTGAGCAGAGAGACAAACCTGTCGACTACGGTGCCTTCATCCGAAATTGCTGCCTGCAGTAGCTCTATTTCGCTAGGTGTTAGCTTGCGTTTTCGCTGCCAGGATGCACTGTTAAGAAGCTGGAGTTGAACGCGTAATTCACCGATCTTACCTTTTACTAGCCAATGTGTTTCGTTGGATATTTCTGACGAACTTCTTAAAAGCTCTGACACTCCTTTTGGGTAAAGCCTAGCATTTCGATAGAGATAGTCTTCGGCATCGCGTTTATCTAGGTGAGAAAAACCGAGAATCGAAATGCTTAACTCAATAGGCAAGCAGAGCACATGATGAGTTAAAAATGCTAGCTGCTGTTTTGCAACATCGGTTTTTCGCCCTGTTTTTTTGGGGGGGGAAGCTATCAAAGCGTCAAGGCATATAGATGGGTTACGTGTCGTGATATACGCTATGGCCCGGCCAATATCCTCCGCTAGAGCGCAGGCTTCACCGCTTACTGACATGCCTAGAGAAATTATCTCTACGTGTTGCAAAGGTATATCATCTACGCAAATCGTATACTTCGGACCTTGTGAATTTTGTTGCTTTATTAACGTCACTCGTTGGGAAGTGCTGTTAAAAGGAGATACTGCGTTGGATATGGTCACTCCAAAACTCCATCATTTGCTTTCGTTGGTTGATATAGTCTGTTCTGTTGTAAGCCCTTCGAACTTCATTCTTATCAAGGTGTGCTAAAGCAGCTTCGATAAGGTCAGGGCTGAATTCAGCTTCGTTGAGCGTTGTGCTTGCAAGAGACCTTAAGCCATGAGCAACTAACTGCCCCTGAAAGCCCATGCGTTTCAGCGCCATGTTTGCTGACTGAGGATTTGCATGTTCTGATTTACCGCGGTCCGCAGGAAAAATGTGATGCAAATGGGCGCTAATTTGTTTCATGTCACTAAGAATGCTCATCGCTTGGTGTGTAAGCGGCACCTTGTGTTCTACCCCTTTTTTCATTCGACTCCCAGGAATGACCCAAAGCCTATTTTCCCAGTCGATTTCATCCCAGCGAGCCCCGGCAGCTTCAGATGGTCGAACCATGGTATGCAATTGCCACATTATGAGCTGTCTTGTGACATGGCGTATGTTGGCCCTAAAAATGCGTTTTAGTAGCTCGGGAAGCATTTGAGGAGGAATGCTGGGTTGATGTTTCCTCTTGGGAGATGCAAAAGCTGCCTTGACTCCGCTCAACGTGTTGAACTCAATAAGTCCAATGTTGACAGCGTAGGTCATAACCTCATTTAATCTTTGGCAAAGTCGTCGAACTGTTTCAAGGCTACCCTTTGCTGCGAGAGGAGCGAGCGTTTCGATAACCATTTTGGGTTTGATTTCCACTAATTCGGTTGCCCCGAGTGCAGGAAAAATATGCAGCTCGAGTGAGCGGGTGATATCAGTAAAGTACCCTTCAGTTATCGATGCCTTTTTAACTTCTAGCCACTGAAGAGAGACAGATTTTAGCGTATGAATATGCTCTTCACTTTGAGTGTTTTGGCTTAGCCTAAATTGCTTTGGGTCCTTCCCTTGGGCAATGAGTGTTAAGCTTTCATTCCGTCTCTGTCTGGCAAAGGATAGAGATACCGTTGGATATTGACCAAGCCCAATATTGGTGCGTTTTCCGGTGATGGGGGATTTGTAATTCAATAACCAAATTTTTGAGCCATTTGGTCTGACCCTAAGCTGCAGCCCTCGCCCATCAGCGAGGTTATATTCACGCACCTTTATTTTGGCGCTCCTAATTTCAGTATCGCTCAAAGGCTTTGTTTTGTTTCCCATAATTACTCCTAAAACAAAGAGCTGTGTTTGTAACACTGGCGGTAACCGGTGGGGGAGTGGTGTTACTTTGAGTGTTACAATTATGCATGGAACAACTGAGGCTAGATAAGACTAATTAATATCAGTCTATAATGCTTGCTAGAGAGAAGAGTATGAAAATCAATTGCTTATGGTTTTTATGGGTGTAAAAAAAGACGCCTTGAGACGTCTTTTTTCTGATATTTGGTGGAGCTGGCGGGAGTTGAACCCGCGTCCAAAATCAGTCTAACTAATGGCGCTACATGCTTAGTCTATCTTTAATCTCGTCAGTGTGCTGCGAATAGACACGCTACAAAAAGACATACCGAAATTCTATTTCGCGGTTCAGCTCTTCGGTCAAAGCTTCCCTCGCTATCCTGATTGGGTTTGACTGCCCTGATTCCCCGTCCTACAGGCGGAGGCTAGGGAGGGCAGGCTCTGAGCAGGTTATTAAGCTGCTAGTGCGTAGTTTTCGTCGTTTGCGACTATTTTTTTGCGGCTTTTTACGAGGCCAACCGCCCCTCGGCATGCTCCACGAGCCTTCTTGATCCTGTCGAATCCTGAATCAGCCCCGGAATGTGGACGCAGATACTAGCATAACATGCTGCTGCGTCAACGATTATCTGGTTGAGTGCTTCATGATTCGCGCTTTGTCGCGCTGCCAATCGCGATCTTTGGAAGCATCACGTTTGTCATGAAGTTTTTTACCTTTCGCCAGACCAATCTTAAGTTTAGCCCACGACTGTTTCCAGTACATGGAAAGCGCGATAACTGTGTAACCTTCGCGGTTCACTTTGCCAATCAGGTTGTCGAGTTCACGACGTTTGAGCAGCAGTTTTCGCACACGTGTTGGGTCTGCCACTACGTGTGTAGAAGCAACGTTCAGCGGAGTGATGGTCGCGCCAGACATGAAAGCTTCACCATTGCGGAAGAACACGTAGCTCTCGCTGATGTTGGCTTTGCCTGCACGGAGTGATTTCACTTCCCAGCCTTGTAGCTCTAGCCCTACCTCAATATCGTCTTCGATGAAGTATTCGTGGCGAGCCTGGCGGTTCTGAGCAATCGTGTTGCTGCCCGCCTTATTCTTTGCGTTTTTCTTTACCATAATGGCGGCATTATACGTAGTGGTTATGGTGGGCGAAACAAGTTTTTATCGGATTTTCAGGCGCCCGGCCCCATAAACCGTCGATGGCGGTGTTTCCGGGTGTCCCTGTTCGTTGCCGTTTAGGCGGTTTGGAGGCACGTTGAAGGAATTTGGGGAAAAATACGGTCTGGTGATATGATGCCGGAATCGACCTGAGAGGAGACGCTATGCCGCGTATTACCCGTTCTGCGTTGGTGCCGTATAGTGCAGAGCAGATGTTTGAACTTGTTAATGATGTTGAAGCTTACCCTTCGTTTTTGCCGGGGTGTGCCGGTTCGCGCGTGCTGGAAGCCAATGACAGTGCGATGACTGCGTCGGTGGATGTGTCGAAAGCCGGTATCCGCAAAACCTTTACCACGCGCAATCTGCTGGTAAACGGTCAGCAAATCAAAATGGAACTGGTTGATGGCCCATTCCGAAAATTGGTGGGTGGCTGGCATTTTACGTCTTTGGATGCGGATGCGTGCAAAATCGAGCTGAATCTGGATTTTGAGTTCACCAACGGTTTGGTGGAAATGGCGTTCGGAAAAGTCTTTAACGAGTTGGCGATGAACATGGTGAAGGCTTTCACCGACAGGGCGAGAGACATTTATGAGTGACGGTAAGTTGCTGCATATTGAAGTGATGTATGCGCTGCCGGATGAGCAGCGTGTGTTTAAGGCGATTGTGACGCCAGATACGCCGGTGGAAGAAATCATCAGCCACTCGGGTATTTTGGATGCCTACCCTGAAATCGACCTGAAGAAGAACAAAGTCGGTGTGTTCAGTCGTCTGGTGAAACTGGATGCGACGGTGCATGACGGTGACCGCATTGAAATTTATCGCCCGTTGGTGGCTGACCCGAAAGAAATCCGCCGTCGCCGCGCAGAGCGCATGAAAGCGGAAGGGAAATCTGACCCGGTGACAGGCGGGAAGGTGAACCCGCTGCGTAAGGGCGAATGACTGGGCGGTCAGGCGTTCTCGTCAGCCGATAACGCATAAAGTAAAAGAAAAGCGGTGACCAGTGTCACCGCTTTTTTTATCGCTGTTTAATTCAGGCGGTCCCACGCATCTTGCCAGAAAGGCGACTTGCCGGGTGCGTAACTTGGGTTGGCGCACCAGCCCGAATTTGGCCATGGCTTGCATTGGTAAAGCTTGCCGTCCTGACCTTTTACAATGTCACCTTCCTGATAGGCCGCGCCCGGTTTGTAGCTTGGGTATTCCCCCGGTGGTGGCGGTGTCACTTCTGGATCCGGATCTGGCGTTGGCTCTGGCTCTGGGTTGGTGCTGCCACAGCTCTCGTCATCGGTTTGTTTCCAAACGCCCCATTCGCCAGTGTTGCCCGGCTCTTCGCCTTTCGTCCACCAGGCGGCGAGCCATACAATGCCGTGGTGCGAGACTTTATCGCCGCCCACATACACGCGGTTTTTCTCCCAGCTGGCAATACATGTGGCGCTGGCTTCAACCGTGATGGTGCGGGTGGCTGTCGCTGTCTGGCCTTCGCTGTCGGTGATGGTGTAAGTCAGCAGGTAATCGCCCGGTGTTTGGGTATCAACATCACCGGAAACGCGGATGTTAGCGGTGATGTCGCCATCTTCTTTATCAAACGCGCTCACGCCGAGCAGTACATCAAAGCTATCGCCCTGTTGCAGGGTCACGTTTGTCACACCTGACAGGGTCGGCGCTTCACCAAGCTCTGTGGTGACGATGCCTGCTTTGAGTTCCACCGTTGGCGCGGCAATCGCGATATCAGCAAGCAGTTTATCGTTGCAGTAAAGCTCTGCGCGGTATGGGTTGAGCGCGGTTTCCACATTCACATGGAAACGGTTCATCAAGCCTTCTTTAAAGCGTCGGTTGTGCAGGTTGAAGCGTTGGGTGCCGCCTTGCTGGGTGAGCACGTCCAACTGGCACGACGATGCGGTGAAGTTGTCGGCATACACAGCGCCATACGCACCATGCAGGGCAGGGTAAATATAGCTTGGCAGCGTGTTGCTTGGGTCGTAGTAACCCACCAGTGTGGTCACGGCTACGCCCTGTTTTTCAGGAATGCGCGGCACAGTTTTGTCTATGATGTCTTTTTCGACTTCCACCCACTGACCCGCTTCAAAGCGGTAGGCATATTTAGTGCCGTTAATCAGAAGCTGGGAGCCACCGTTAAAGTGTATGTGGGAGTTGTAGCCTGCTGATGAGCGGAACACCACCACTTTGCCTTCAAAGCTTTCGTCTGTCGGCAGGTAGAAATCACGCGCCCAGTAGCCGTTACCAGTGTTGATGCGAACGGCGTCCGCGTTCTCGAACAGTTCGTGGAACTTGCGGCTTTCTGCGCCAAACTCGTTCAGGGTGTTGTTGTCGCTGATGGTGACAATGTTAAAGGCGAGATCGTCCTTCACGCTGTTGTCCCATGGCTGCATGCTCTGGCTTTCTGCATTCCATTTGCTGAATCCGGTTGGAGAGGCTGGGTCAAAACTCGCTTTGCCTTCCATGAAATGCTGGAACACGTTCAGCTCGTAAGGGGTGTGCAGTGTGTATTCATTCCCATAGGGATGCATTGGCCAGCCACCGGCCATGGTGCCCCAGCCGAAGCTGTGTCCGTTGAAAGGTTCTGCGCATTCACCTTCGTAGCAGGATGAGCCATTGGTTCGCGCTTTGCTGAGGTTCGGCAGGAAGCGGTTTTCAAACAGATCCCAGCCCCAGGTGGAGTTGGTCTTGGTGGAGCTGTTATGCACCGAGCCTTTGAATCCGCCCAGATAGTGAGCTTCAGCATGGGTGCCTGCGCCGAACTCATGGCCGACTTCGTGGCTGAATTCATTACCTGTTGAGCTGACCACTGACGCCACACCGGCATAAGAGCCGAGCAAGCCGTGATTGATAATGCCATCGCTGTAGTTGCCCCGTGAGTTGTTCACCGTCACTTGGGCTGCGTGGTAAGGCGCGCTGATGTTCCATTGGGAACCGTTCATTACGTCATAGCTGTTCACGCCATAGTTGGCGCTGTTGATGCCAGCGGAAATCAGTTCGCGGGCAATGCGGTAGTGGGAATCACTGCCGTAAGCGTCTGCTTTGCTTGGGTCAACATCGACCAGAAGACGGCCATCCGGCAGCATGATCTCTTCTAGATGGATGGGCGCATAGGGGTTGACGATAAGCTTGCTGATCTGCACAGACTGGAAGTAGTCGCGGTGCAGCTTTTCATCGGTCATAAAACGGAATTCACCGCGTGGTGGCGTTAGAAGACCCACATCAACAGTATTAAGAATCAGCGTGGTGTTAGCACCGACTTTAATGCCTTCGACAGTGCCTTCCTGAAGGCCATTGCTGAGTGTCAGGCTGAAGCCCGGCTCAATCACTTCTGCGGGCAAAACCGCTGTGTAGGCGTTGTCGCTGTAGGCGAGCTTGCCGTAATCGGCATCAGACTGGGCAAACCACTTACCGCCAACATTGTTGTAGGTAAAGCGGTTACCGGAAGAAAGCGTGTCTGAGCCGTGGGTGTAGTGAATGCGTGAGTTGTATCCGGCCTGTGAGGAGAAGGTGACGATCTTGCCGTCGAGCTCCGCACCTTCCGGCAGCATAAAGTCGTAGGCAAAGTTGCCGTTGCTGGTGGCGATTTCAAGGGTGTCATGCTCGGTCAGCAGCGCTTTGAAAGCGTCTTTGCCGGACTCATAAGCGATGACATCAATAGCCTGTTGCGACGAGATGCGGTGCGCGTAGGTTTCCGGCACCACAATATCGAGGTCGATATCAATCTGGCCCGCAGGCTTTGGCTGCGCGGAAGGTGGCAGCAGGGTGGTGCGGTGCACTTCATCGCCCTGGCTGTTTTTTACCACCACAGCGATCTCGTTGTTCTGAAGCGCATCAGTGGCGTGAGGCTCTACGATCACCAGTGCTTTACGCAATGCGACCAGATGTGGCTGGCGATCACCTTCAATGCCGTGGGTGGTGGGCATGATCACGCTCTGAGCCATGCTGACGCTGGCAGCCAGCGAACCTTGGGTATCTGAAGGCAAGGATTTCTGGTTGAAATAAACGGTTTGAGAGCTTGGTGTGCTGGCGAAGGCTGTTGAGCAGCTTGCCCCTGCGAGCAATGCCGGGATCAGGCAGGCTAACTGTTTCTTGTTCATCGTATTTGTTCTTTTTGATGGTTGTGATTTGGGGCGGAATATATAGAGGGAAATACCGGGTGAGTGAGCGAGAAAATCTGATATTTGAAGCAGTCCCTCAATTCAGAATCGTGAACTGGCAGTAAATGCACAGTGGTGACGTTTTTATGACGTAATTACAGTGGTTTACGAAGTTTTGACGCTGTCTGGAAAGGTCGTCTTTGAGGTGTATTTTCAAGACAAAAAAGCGCAGCTTTTATCGGCTGCGCTTTTGGGGTGTGGTGATCGGCTTATCGCTCTTCGGTGACATCCGGTACGAAGCTTTGGCTTTCGAGCGGCACACGCACATAGCCTTCTTTGTTGATCTCCGGCAGATCGATGGTGTCATAGCTGATCGCCTCATACGGAATGCTGGAAAGCAGATGGGAAATGCAGTTCAGGCGTGCACGCTTTTTGTTGTCGGCTTCCACTACCCACCACGGGGATTCTTTGGTGTCTGTGTAGGCGAACATCTTGTCTTTCGCTTCACTGTATTCTTTCCAGCGGCTTCGGGATTCCAAATCCATCGGGCTGAACTTCCAGCGCTTCATCGGGGTGTTGATGCGTTCACTGAAGCGCTTTTCCTGCACTTCATCGGAAACCGAGAACCAGTATTTCAGCAGGATAATGCCGGAACGTTGCAGCATACGCTCGAACTCGGGGCAGGTACGCATGAACTCGTCGTATTGCTCGTCGCTACAAAAGCCCATCACGCGTTCAACGCCTGCGCGGTTATACCAGCTTCGGTCAAACAGGACGATTTCGCCTGCAGCGGGAAGATGAGAGACGTAGCGTTGGAAATACCATTGGGTGCGCTCACGCTCGGTGGGTTTATCCAGCGCGACAATACGGCAGACGCGGGGGTTGAGCTTTTCGGTAATGCGCTTTATCACGCCGCCTTTACCTGCGGCATCGCGCCCTTCGAAGACGACGACCACTTTCAGGCCTTTGAGTTTGACCCATTCCTGAAGTTTGACGAGTTCCGTCTGTAGCTCAGCGAGTTTGTTCTCGTAGGCTTCGTTGCTGAGTTTCGCTTTCTTCTTTTTCGTTGGCTTGTCTTGTTCTTCGCTCGCCATGTGCCACGTCCTTTTCCTCGGGTTGTGCTGCCACCCTAAAAAAGAAAGGAGGATGATTTCAATCCCCCTTTCGGAAAAGTGCGAGCTTAGCGAGTTAGCGCTGCGAGTGTGTCTTTGATTGTCTCAGGGTTGGTGACTGTGATGGCAAAATCGTCACCGTTGCCCATGGTGGCGTTTTCGTTTTTAAAGGCCATGTGAGACTGACGGGTGGTTTTGCCGGAAAGGTGAATTTCGGTAACGCCTGTGGCATCGATGATGCGCTTGGCATTGTCAGGTGAAACGCCTGCGCCCGGCATGATTGATAGGCGGCCTTGGGTAAAGGCAGCCATGTCTTTCAGCATCTCAATGCCGTCTTCGGCGCGCTTGGCAAGGCCAGAGGTGAGGATGCGCTCTACCTTGTGCGCCATCAGAAATTCCAATGCATCAAACGGGGCAGAGCAGTGGTCAATCGCACGGTGGAAAGTAATGCCTATACCCGAAGCAGCTTTGATCATGTCACCGACGATGGTTTCATCGATTTTTCCGTCAGCCTGCAGCGCGCCAATCACCACGCCGTTAAGACCTGCCTGTTTCGCGGTGTGAATGTCTTCGAGCATGATTTCCACATCATCACCTGAATAAAGGAAGTCGCCTTCACGGGGACGGATAATGCCGTAAACCGGAATACCTGCGACACGCGCCGCGGCTTTCATGTAACCCGCGCTGGCAGTCAGGCCACCTGTCGCGAGTGAACTGCAAAGTTCAATACGCTTTGCACCTGCGCGCTCGGCAATAGGAAGGGATTCAATACTATCAATGCACACTTCAACCAAAACAGACATACAACACTCCTTGGAATTTGAGCTCTCATCATCAAGGAGTTGCATTCGGAATAGAAGATGGGGGCGTGTAAAAGTTTGGTAAAAGTTGGGGAAGAGCAGGAAGAGCAGGAAGAGCAGGAAGAGCAGGTCCTAGGTCCTAGGAAGAGCAAGAGCGAGAAAGAGCAGAGATGAGATTTTAGATAAGAGAAAAAGCAGGAAAGCGAAGATATAGATTAGAGCAATGCGAGAAAATGCGCTGAAAGTTGGGCGTGTCTGGAAATCAATTTAATGACCGAGAGTCTGCTTTTCCTAGGACCTCGTTCCTAGGATCTAGGACCTAAATAGTCCCTTTGGAGCTCAAAAGTGTGGGCTTTTACAAGAGGGGATAAATCCCAGATTTTCCGGGGATCAGATACAAAAAGGGCCCGGTGGTCCGGGCCTCATTCTATTTTTATAGCTGACTTTGGCTTTACGCTTACGCGTTAGGGGGAAACTGCGCGAGCAGTTAGCCAAATATTACAGGTCGTCAGAGTGCTCAGACAGGAACGCTGCAACACCTTTAGGAGATGCGTCCATACCTGCTTTGCCTTCTTCCCACTGTGCTGGACAAACTTCACCGTTCTTCTGGTGGAAGTTCAGTGCGTCAACCATGCGCAGCATCTCGTCGATGTTACGGCCCAGTGGCAGGTCGTTAACAACTTGGTGACGTACCAGACCGTCTTCGTCGATCAGGAAAGAACCACGGAAAGCAACGCCTGCTTCTGGGTGCTCTACGTCGTATGCTTTACAGATTTCGTGCTTAACGTCTGCAACCAGTGGGTATTTAACCTGGCCGATACCGCCGTCTTCAACAGCAGTGTTACGCCATGCGTTGTGAGAGAACTGAGAGTCGATAGAAACGCCGATTACTTCAACGCCTTTCTCTTGGAAGTCAGCGTGACGCTTGTCGAAAGCGATCAGCTCAGAAGGACATACGAAAGTGAAGTCCAGTGGGTAGAAGAACAGAACCGCTTTCTTACCTTTGGTGAATTCTTTCAGGTTGAAGTTTTCTACGATTTCACCATTGCCCAGTACTGCTGCTGCAGTGAAGTCTGGGGCTTGACGGCCTACTAGTACCATTTCTCAGCTCCTAAAATGTCTAATTTTCAGGCATGAATGCCTTGATTCATCTATGAACGGGACAAACTATAATGGAACTGCTAGATTGAAAAAAGTGAATTAAATAGATTAACGTAATCGGAAAAATCGATGACTAAATTCCCTTCTCTCAAACAACTCCATTACTTGGTCACACTGTATGAGACGCGCCATTTCGGTGAGGCGGCCAAACAGTGTTTCGTCAGTCAGTCTACACTAAGTTCCGGCATTCAAAACCTTGAAGACCTGATTGGATCTCAGCTTATTGAGCGCGATAACAAAACACTGGTATTTTCGGCTATCGGTGAAGATGTTGTGTCTCGAAGTCGGGAAATCTTGGCACGTAGTCAAGATTTAATGGAGCTGACCCAAGTCAGTGAAAGCCCGATGCAGGGCAAGCTACGTGTAGGCTGCATTCCCACTATCGCTCCTTTCCTTCTCTGTGACTTGGTGCAGGCAGTGAACCAGCGCTTTCCCGAGCTTGATTTACTGCTGCGCGAAGACACCACTGCAAATCTGCTCATGGCGCTGAAAAGCGGTGAGATGGATGTGCTGATTCTGGCGCTACCTGTCGAAATCGGTGGCATGCAAAGCCGTATCGTGGGGAAAGACTCGTTTAAGATGGTGCTAAACAGTGCTCAGGCGCAAGGGATCCCTGTTCCTATCCACTATTCTGATCTGCCGGATGAGTCGGTATTTCTGCTGGAGCGTGAACATTGCCTGACAGACCACGCAGTCTCAGCCTGTCAGCTCACAAGCACAGAGAAAATTAACCCTTTTACCGCGACCAGTCTTCACACCTTGGTGCAAATGGTCGCGAATGGGTTGGGCACGACTTTCATTCCCCAAATGGCCATCAATCATGGGCTCATCGAAAATCTCGATTTGGTGGTGATGGAACCACCGGGGCGGGAGGCTTACCGCGAAATTGGGCTGGTGTGGCGCCCTACTTCGAGCCGCAAACCCACCTTTGAAGCGCTTGCTGATCTGGTTGAAACTCTCCTTTAAGTACCGTTCTGGTACTCAAATCCGGGGAAGTGACATCGTTAACATAAGTGCCATAGTGCATAAAACGATGAAATTTCCTCTGGTTTTTCAAGATTCTTTAGCTCTCATTAGGTTTTGAAATAACTTTGGTGAATTGTGCTGATATTTTGACTCCATGCGGAACTATGCTCCATTTACACTTTAGTAACTCCCCTGCATTTCTGAAATTAAATTCTGTCGGTATCCCTACATATTTCTCGTCAATTATTAAGCACTTAAGTTGAATGTCTGTTAGTGATTGTAAAAAGAACTTATTGTTAACCTTTTGTTATAAAAAGATTTTCTGCAAAAAATAATATTGGCTGCTACGTTTAAAACAGGTGAATTCAATATTCAACAGGTTGACTCTAAAAGTAATTTAATTTCGTAAGTGCTTACAAAAATGGCACTAAGGGATGAGAAAGTCACAAACGGAAGAACAATCTGAGAATCGTTTTAATTCAGTGTTTTGAGTTAAAACTCTATATTTTATAAGTTATTGATTTATATATATTTATATGATTTAAGACTTAAGTCTAACCCCTTTGGCAGTGTTGACGGGCAAAAATAAATACGCCAGTTTAGAAGGGTGTTTCGGCGATAAGAAAGCAATCGAAGCAGTAAGGGATTAATTGATATTGTTGTGATTTAGTTACAAATGGAAATGGAGGGCGTTTTATGGAATCACAAGCACAACAAGCTTTAAAGGAATTGTCGTTTGTTCCGCCGATCACTGAGATGGAATCTGATGTACTAACTGATGAAGCGCTCTCTTTCATCCTAAAACTTGCCACCCGCTTTGCGCACCGTGTACCAGAACTACTGGAAGCCCGAGAAGCACGTCAGGCGCAATTTGATGCGGGTGCCACTCCTGACTTTCTGCCTGACACGGCGGAAATCCGAAATGGTGATTGGCGCATTCGCGGTATTCCTGAAGATCTGCAAGACCGCCGCTTGGAAATCACCGGCCCGCCAGAGCGAAAAATGGTGATTAATGCCCTGAATGCCAACGTAAAAGTGTTCATGGCGGACTTTGAAGATTCATTCTCGCCAGTTTGGGGGCCTGTGCTGCAAGGTCAGCGTAACTTGACTGACGCGATTAACCGCACCATTTCTTACAACAACCCGGCGACAGGCAAACACTATGCCCTCGGCGATGACCCATCAGTGCTGATTTGCCGTGTTCGTGGCCTTCATCTGAAAGAAAAGCACGTGCTACTCAACGGCACGCCAATTCCAGGTGCGCTGCTGGATTTCGGTTTGTATTTCTTCCGTAATCACAAAACCTTGCTGGAAAATGGCTCTGGCCCATATTTCTACCTGCCAAAACTGCAGGCGCATCAAGAAGCTGCATGGTGGAACGACGTGTTCTGCTTTGCGGAAGATGAGTTCAATCTGACCCGCGGCACCATCAAAGCAACCGTGCTTATCGAAACGCTGCCAGCTGTGTTCGAGATGGATGAAATTCTGCACGCGCTGAAAGACCACATTGTGGCACTGAATTGTGGCCGTTGGGACTACATCTTCAGCTATATCAAAACATTCCGTCACCACCCAGACCGCGTATTGCCGGATCGCCAGGTGGTGACGATGGAAAAACCTTTCCTGAACGCGTATTCGCGTCTTCTGGTGAAAACCTGTCACCACCGCGGTGCGATGGCAATGGGTGGCATGGCGGCGTTCATCCCGTCAAAAGACCCAGAGAAGAACGCCTGGGTTCTGGACAAAATCAATGCGGACAAATCGCTGGAAGCCAATAACGGTCATGACGGTACCTGGGTTGCTCACCCTGGTCTGGCAGACACGGCGAAAGCGGTATTCGATGCAGCGCTCGGCGAGCGTAAAAACCAACTCGATGTCATGCGTGAGCAAGACGCACCTATCACAGCCAAAGAGCTCACAGAGCCGTGTGAAGGTGACCGCACCGAGGAAGGCATGCGACACAACATTCGCGTGGCGGTGCAATACATCGAAGCTTGGATTTCGGGGAATGGATGTGTGCCTATCTATGGCCTGATGGAAGATGCGGCGACGGCGGAAATCTCCCGCGCTTCAATCTGGCAATGGATTAAACATGAAAAATCGCTCAGTAACGGTAAGACCGTAACCGCCGATTTCTTCCGCGCCTGTTTGGCCGAAGAGATGGAGGTGCTGAAGCAGGAACTAGGGGAAACCGTATTCAACGGCGGGAAATACCAGCAGGCGGCCAGTTTGATGGAGCAGCTGACCACCAGTGATGAGCTGGCAGATTTCCTGACGTTATCCGGATACGAATTGCTGGACTAACCACTGATTTTACAAACTTGAACATTGAGAGAGGGAAGCACAATGACTCTGACAAGACAGCAGCAAATTGAAGCATTGGAAAAAGACTGGGCTGAAAATCCGCGTTGGAAGAACGTGAAACGTACTTACACAGCGGAAGAAGTGGTTGCCCTGCGTGGTTCATTCGTACCGGAGCAGACCATTGCCCAGCGCGGTGCTGACAAGCTTTGGGAACTGGTTAACGGTAGCGCGAAGAAAGGCTACGTGAACTGTCTTGGCGCGCTGACCGGTGGTCAGGCTGTCCAGCAAGCAAAAGCAGGTATCGAAGCGATTTATCTGTCAGGTTGGCAGGTAGCTGCGGATAACAACACTGCATCTTCTATGTACCCTGACCAGTCACTTTACCCGGTAGATTCTGTACCTGCAGTGGTTAAGCGCATTAACAACTCTTTCCGTCGTGCAGACCAAATCCAGTGGTCTAAAGGTGGCACGCCGGAAGAAGGTACCGATTACTTCCTGCCAATCGTTGCTGATGCAGAAGCAGGCTTCGGTGGTGTTCTGAATGCTTACGAGCTGATGCGTTCGATGATTGAAGCGGGTGCCGCGGGTGTTCACTTTGAAGACCAGCTGGCATCGGTGAAGAAATGTGGTCACATGGGTGGTAAGGTGCTGGTTCCTACCCAAGAAGCCGTTCAAAAACTGGTTGCAGCACGTCTTGCTGCCGACGTTGCAGGCACCACCACCCTTGTGATTGCGCGTACTGATGCGAACGCAGCAGACCTGCTGACATCTGATTGTGACCCTTACGATAAAGACTTCATCGAAGGCGAGCGTACTTCTGAAGGTTTCTACAAGGTTCGTGCGGGTATCGATCAGGCGATTTCACGTGGTCTGGCTTACGCACCATATGCTGACCTTATCTGGTGTGAAACCGCTACACCGGATCTGGAAGAAGCACGTCAGTTCGCTGAAGCTATTCACGCACAGTACCCAGATCAACTGCTGGCTTACAACTGTTCTCCATCGTTCAACTGGGAGAAAAATCTGGACGCGCCAACCATCGCGAAGTTCCAACAGGCACTGTCAGACATGGGCTACAAGTACCAGTTCATCACTCTCGCGGGTATCCACAACATGTGGTACAACATGTTCGATCTGGCGCACGCTTATGCGCAAGGTGAAGGCATGCGTCACTACGTGGAGAAAGTACAGCGTCCTGAGTTTGAAGCAGCTGAGCGTGGTTACACCTTCGTTGCTCACCAACAGGAAGTGGGGACCGGTTACTTCGATAAGATGACAAACACTATTCAGGGCGGTAACTCTTCTGTGACAGCTCTGACAGGTTCTACCGAAGAAGATCAGTTCTAAAGCGTTACCCTAATCGGGCTGATAATCCAGCCATACCTATCGGCCCGATTACTTTTTATAACATGCAAAGTCCTTAGCTGTTCATGGGCCGGAGAGCCCAGGGGTTAACTACCCCAAATCCACGCTTTGAGCGACCTTCGGGTCGCTTTTTTTGTGCCTGTGATTTGAGGCTATTGAGAGTTAAGGCTGGTGATTAAAATCGCGAGCAGCGCTGAGCACATCTCTATATATAGAGGGAAAGGCATCCAGTAATATTTGTCGGTGAGCGACTAAGGTTTCTGCTGTCTCAGCCAGTGGTCCCATCCGCGGACTTCGGGATGACATGCGTCTAAGCGCAAAGGGCAGGGTGTTGATATCTGCATAAGAGGGGATCCAACCTTCCCGCCACATTTTATCTGAGAGGAACAAGTACCTTTCCGGAAGAGGGTTAGGCTCTTGCTGCGTGCTTGCCCGACACATTTCTTCAGCATTCCCGAGAAACTCGTTGAAACCGACATCATTGAAACGATCCCAATGATGGATGAGTGCATGATCCCAGAACATATCCAGGGCGATGGCACTGAAGCGGTAGAGACGCTTGGGAAATAGCGAACGGCAGGGCTTGATAGCCTCATGACTGTCGATGAAGCGATCCACATAACGGTGAAGATAGATGGCTTTAGTGGTTTCTGGCAGAAACTTTCCGTCGGGCTTTCCGCGAACAAAATCTGCCATCAGGTTTCCCATCAACTGGCTGTTGCTATGTTTGGCAATGTGTAAATGCGCCAGATAATTCACGCGCCCTCTGGATCTTTCCTTGAATCGGAGCACTTAGCCTATCTCAAGTGGCACGTGTTTGTCGCTATCAGACCACTTCTTCCTCTTCTTCCATTGGCTCCGTTTCTTCTTGGATCTCCAAAAGGTTAATGGCAATGGCAACGAAATCACTGTCGGTGATAATACCGACCAGCTTATCGTCTTCAACGACAGGCAAGCAGCCAATCTTACGCTTCTGCAAATATAGTGCAGCCTCCTTGAGCCCGGCACACGGTGACACCGTATATAAAGAACGCTTGAGGAAGCGCGACAAAGGCGCTTGCATTGGGTCGTTATCGCCAACTGCTTTTTCCAGACTGGATGTTTGAGCAGCGAGTACGTCACGCTGCGTGACCAGACCTTCTAGTTTTCCTAAAGCACTGACGATAGGAATGTGGCGAATACAACGGGAATCCATCAGGCACTTTGCGTCAGATATCTTATCCTTAGAAGAGAGTGTGATGGGGTCGGAACTCATCATGTCATTTACGGTAAACATTCTGCCTCCAGAAACACATAATAAAAGTAAGGCTATATCCCGAATGTAGCTAAAAAGGCAGAGACTTTAGGTGACGACATTCAAACTTCCATTCGGAAGATTTGAATGACACCAAGGTTGTTTCTAGCAGTAGCAACGCACCGGGGCGCAGTGGCGCCGAACAACACCTTTTTGTTTATAGGGGCGATGATAATGCGCATGAAACTCCTAATACTGTCCTTACTTTTTTCGTCATTTTTGGGGCAGGCCGCAGAGCCGTCTCCCAATGTTGTTGGTGGGACAGATGCTTCCATTAGCGACGCACCTTGGCAGGCTTTCCTCAGAATTGGTAACGCCTTTTGTGGTGGGGTAGTGATATCCAGCCGATGGATTTTGACCGCGGCACATTGCCTTGATACTGCCGATGACGATGACCCTTTTTCTCTGGCTTCAGCCAACACCGTCTCGGTTTATACGGGAACAGCGGAAATTAACGGGGCAAACTTTTCCAGCTTTCAATCTTCTGTCGAGGCAATTTATGCCAACAGCAGTTACAACAAAGACACGCTGCAAAACGATATTGCCTTGGTACAACTTTCCTCGGATGTTCATCCTAATGCTTCAACCGTGGTGTTGCCCAATGACACAGTACAGGCTGCCGTCGATGCGACAGGAAACCTCAACAACAATGATATGCGGCTAACTGGCTGGGGTTACACCGATACGGGGCGAAGCCAATCGACGACAACATTGCAAAAAGCCACGCTCTCAGCGGTAAGTGATGCAAGTTGTGCATCTGCTTGGGGTTCAACGCTGACAAACGTTTCTGACTATCAGTCCAAATATTTCTGCGCCCAGGCGAGTGGTGTTGGTGCTTGTAACGGAGACTCGGGCGGCCCATTGATTTGGTATGATCCTTCGCGCGCTGGTGATGCTGATGGCGGTGCGACTTTGATTGGTGTGGTGAGTTTTGGTGTGGCTTCGCAGTGCGCGTCGCCAACTATTCCTGATGTTTATACTCAGGTGGCCAGTTACACAGGCTGGATTTCCAACTGCCAGAGTGGGAGTTGTGCGAGCCGGTCTTCCGTAGTTGTAGAAAGCAGTGGGGGAGGTGGCAGTGGTAGCTTCGGTTTTTACGCAGTAGCAATTATTTTGCTTTCTGGATGGCGCATGACTCTCAGAGGTGCATAGAGTATGTGTTTGGTTGCACTTTTTGAGGTTTGGTATTGAGACTGTGATGTAAAATTGAGATTTGGCAGGTGTGACAAGCCACACAAGCTTGTGTTTCGGTGTCTATCCGATACCTTCGTTGAATGATAAGGAAGTTATTCGCGAGGAAAGTAATGAGAAGTTGGCAACTTACCGCTCTGGCTATAACAATGGGCTTTAGTAGTTTAGCCAGTGCTAGCACTGCTGTTACTCCTGAGCCGAGGATTATCGGCGGTGGCTATGAACCCATAGGTAATGTGCCTTGGCAAGTTTTCATTCAATCGAATTCTGGCTTGGGAGATTACGTCTGCGGTGGTGTGGTCATTTCAGAACAGTATGTTCTCACTGCTGCGCATTGTATGGACAAGGATCTTGTTGATGGTGATGGAAATGTTGTTCCTTATTTACCTAGCGAAGTGACTGTTTATTCCGGTGTTGAGGATTTGAGCAATCTCGCCGGAAATGAGATCTCAGTAAGCGAAATAACGATTCATCCAAACTATAACGACTTTTCTTTAGTGTTCGATATTGCAGTAATACGCTTGGCCGGCAATTTGCCGAGTAGCGCTCAACCTGTTGTTATCCTCCCACCTTCAGACGAAACTCAGCTAGAGAGCGAATTCTCGTTAGCTACACCAAATAATCTATTCGTTGGTGGATGGGGCCGATTTTCTAATAGTTCTAACAGTATTAGTCGATACTACAAAAGTACGGTGCTCACAGGAGAGCCAGACAGTCAATGCTCCATCATCAATCTAACAGACAGCTCAGATTATCTTTGTGCTACTTCTAACGAGGTAACAGGCTCTTGTAATGGAGATTCTGGAGGTGGCTTGATTTGGCGTGATCCCTCACATGCTTCTGATAGTGATATGGGATATCGTGTTGTTGGTGTGGTGAGTTGGGGAAGTAACACATGTGGTATTCCTGGCGATGAAGATGTGTTTGCCCAAGTCACATCTTATTATTCTTGGATTGATACACAGGTGGGTGGATATACGCCACCAAACTCCACTTTTACTGTCGATATATTTGATACGAGTGATAGCTATGATCCGACACCGACATCCCCTGCTCCCTCTGGAGGTGGCGGCTCTTTCGCTTGGCTATCACTGCTCTCATTAGGGCTTCTGACTTTCCGTCGCCGACTGTCATAACTCTTCACAATTTGCCTGCTGGAATTGCAGCGTGCAAGCCCCATCCTGCTTGATATTGCAGCACAGCGGCCTATACTAGCGGGCTGCTGTAGAATGGGGCTTTTTCGATGCAAGTATCCGATTTTCATTTTGACCTTCCAGACTCGCTGATCGCGCGTTATCCGCAGGCTGATCGTACTGCAAGCCGTTTGCTGCAACTGAACGGCAATACCGGTGAGCTGAGTCATAAGCAATTCACTGACATCCTTGATCTTGTCGAGCCAGGTGACTTGATGGTGTTCAATAACACCCGGGTAATCCCTGCGCGTGTCTATGGCCGCAAAGCGTCCGGTGGCAAGATTGAAGTGCTTGTGGAGCGTATGCTGGATGAGAAGTCGATCCTTGCACATGTTCGTGCTTCTAAACCGCCTAAGCCGGGTACACAATTGTTCCTGGGTGAAAATGACGAGTTTGAAGCGGAAATGGTTGCCCGTCATGATGCGCTTTTTGAAATCCACTTCAGCGGCGAGCAAGCTGTTCTTGATATCTTAAATCAGGTTGGCCACATGCCGTTGCCACCTTACATCGATCGCCCTGATGAAGAGTCGGATAAAGAGCGTTACCAAACGGTTTACAACGAAAAACCGGGTGCAGTCGCTGCACCAACAGCAGGTCTGCACTTTGATGAAAACATCCTTGCAGCGCTGAAAGAGAAAGGCGTAGAAACGGCATTTGTGACTCTTCACGTTGGCGCGGGTACTTTCCAACCCGTGCGTGTCGATGACATCAATGATCACGTGATGCATTCCGAATATGCTGAAGTGCCGCAAGAAGTGGTAGATGCAGTTCTGGCAACCAAAGCGCGCGGAAACCGCGTGATTGCAGTAGGCACAACGTCAGTCCGTTCACTGGAAAGTGCGGCTCAGCATTCAAAGAATGAAAGCACTGAGCTGAAACCTTTCTTCAACGATACCCAGATTTTCATCTATCCGGGTTACGAATGGCAGCTGGTGGACGCATTGGTGACTAACTTCCACCTGCCGGAATCGACGCTGATCATGCTGGTGTCTTCTTTTGCAGGTTATGAGCATGTGATGAATGCCTATCAAGAAGCCGTGAACAATGAATATCGTTTCTTCAGTTACGGAGATGCGATGTTTGTCACCCGCCAGACTGAGGTATAATCAGACGCTGGCTTTTACACCGCATCGCCTTTGGGGATGAGGTGACTCCAAATTCAACTGGCTGTCAGCAGATTTGCGACAGCCAGTTTTGTCTCTGTGCGACAGGCACATTAGCGCCAGACTGTTTCTCTGGCATTTCGGAGGTATCGTGAAATACGAACTGATTAAGAAAGAAGGCCGTGCGCGTCGTGGTCGTCTGGTTTTTGAACGTGGCACTGTTGAAACCCCGGCATTTATGCCAGTGGGTACTTACGGCACCGTAAAAGGGATGACACCGGAAGAAGTGGCTGACACCGGCGCACAAATCCTTCTGGGTAACACTTTCCACCTATGGCTGCGTCCTGGTCAGGAAATTATGCGTGCCCACGGTGACCTGCATGATTTTATGAATTGGCAGGGTCCTATCCTGACCGATTCAGGCGGTTTCCAGGTATTCAGCCTGGGTGCAATGCGCAAAATCACCGAAGAAGGCGTGCATTTCCGCAACCCTGTCAACGGTGACAAGATTTTCATGGACGCAGAAAAGTCGATGGAAATCCAATACGACCTGGGTTCTGACATCGTGATGATCTTCGACGAATGTACGCCATACCCGGCGACACACGAAGAAGCGAAGAAATCGATGGAAATGAGCCTGCGTTGGGCACAGCGTAGCCGCAACCACTTCGACAAAATGGGCAACAAAAATGCACTGTTTGGCATCGTTCAAGGGTCTGTCTATGAAGACCTGCGTGATGTGTCAGTCGAAGGCCTGACCAATATTGGTTTTGATGGTTACGCGGTCGGTGGCCTGGCTGTGGGTGAACCAAAAGAAGACATGCATCGCGTTCTGGAACATACCTGTCCAAAACTGCCTGAAGATAAGCCACGTTACCTGATGGGCGTAGGTAAACCGGAAGATTTGGTGGAAGGTGTTCGCCGTGGTATTGACATGTTCGACTGTGTAATGCCAACGCGTAACGCGCGTAATGGCCACCTATTTGTGACTGGTGGTGTGATCAAGATCCGTAATGCGAAGCATAAAAGTGACACAACTGCACTGGATCCAGAGTGCGACTGTTACACTTGCCGCAACTACAGCAAGGCATATCTGCATCATCTTGATCGCTGTAACGAAATTCTGGGCGCACGTCTCAACACCATCCACAACCTGCGTTACTACCAGCGCCTGATGGAGAGTTTGCGTAACGCTATTGACGAAGGTAGATTAGAGACCTTTGTTAAGGAATTCTACGAACGCCGTGGCCGTGAAGTGCCACCGCTGAAAGAAGACTAAGAATTCTCGCCTCGCCAAAAGAGTGCTTTTGGGGAGGCGAAAATCTAGAAAATGTTCATATTGATACGAGGACGTTACTGAATGTTTATTTCTCAAGCTCATGCAGCAGCAGAAGGCGCACCACAAGGCGGCGGTATGCAGCTATTTATCATGCTTGGCCTGTTTGCCGTTATTTTCTATTTCATGATTTACCGTCCACAGGCGAAACGTGTGAAAGAGCACAAGAACCTGATGGCATCAATGGGCAAGGGCGATGAAGTTCTGACCGGTGGCGGCCTGGTGGGTAAAATCACCAAAATTTCAGATGACAACGACTTCATCGTTATCGCACTGAGCGACAACAACGAAGTGACCATCAAAAAGGATTTTGTGACTGCAGTTCTGCCAAAAGGCACTATTCAGTCGCTGTAAACCCATAGCCATAAAGGATCCTAGCAGTGCTAAACCGTTATCCTTTGTGGAAGTACATTATGGTGGTGTTGGTCATTTTTGTCGGCGCCCTTTATGCACTTCCCAATATCTACGGTGAAGATCCAGCGGTTCAAATCACCGGGGCGCGTGGCGCCTCGGTTGATCTCTCCACACTGGACACCGTCAAATCTTCCCTCGAAAAAGATAAAATCTCTTATAAATCCATTGCGCTAGAAAACGGCACTGTACTGGTTCGTTTCTCCGACACTGATAATCAGATTGAAGCTCGTGACGTCTTAAACGGCGAACTCAAAGATGATGGTCTGATTGTTGCGCTTAACCTTGCTCCTGCAACGCCTGATTGGCTGGAAGCAATTGGTGCTAACCCAATGAAACTGGGTCTGGACCTCCGTGGTGGTGTGCATTTCCTGATGGAAGTGGACATGGATGCGGCAATGGAAAAACTCCTCACCCAGCAGGAAGACACCTTCCGTACTGAACTTCGTGAAGCCAAAATCCGCTATCGTGGTATCCGCGTCGGCGGTGATGAAAATATTGAAGTCATGCTGCGTAACGAAGCGGACATGGATGCTGCAGAAAGTGAACTCGCAAGACTGCACCCAGATATGGTGTTCAGCACCGATAGTGCCCGTTTTGCCGTTTCTGCGAAATTCACTGAGGAACGTCTTCAGGAAATTCGTAACTACGCCGTTGAGCAGAACATTACAATCCTGCGTAACCGTGTGAATGAACTGGGTGTTGCAGAACCATTGGTACAACGCCAGGGCGCAAGCCGTATCGTAGTTGAGTTACCGGGTGTTCAAGACACTGCACGTGCAAAAGAAATCCTGGGTGCAACAGCAACCCTGGAATTCCGTGAAGTTGATGACAGCGCCGATCCGGTTGCTGCGGCTGCTGGCCGTGTTCCACCGGGCAGTGAAATCAAATACACCCGCGACGGTCGTCCGGTTGTGCTGAAAAAACGTGTGATTCTGGGCGGCTCAAGCATCACTGATGCGAGCTCGAGCTTCGACGAATACAGTCGTCCGCAGGTGAACATCTCACTGGATAGCGACGGCGGCAGCAAAATGGCAGCGTTCAGTAAGAACAATGTCGGCAAGCTGATGGCGACGGTATTTGCGGAATATAAAGACAGCGGTAAGCGTGATGAAAACGGCAAGATTATCCTTTCCAAACATGAGGAAGTGATCAACCAGGCAACGATTCAGACTGCGCTGGGCCGTAACTTCCGTATCACGGGTATCGACTCTCAAGCTGAAGCACATAACCTCGCACTGCTGCTGCGCGCAGGTGCTCTGATTGCACCAATCTCTATCGTTGAAGAGCGCACCATTGGTCCATCAATGGGTCAACAGAACATTGATATGGGTATCAAAGCTTGTATCTGGGGTCTGCTGGCGGTCATGTTGTTTACGCTTGTTTACTACCGTCGTTTCGGTCTTTTTGCGAACTGCGCGCTGGCGGCGAACATCATCCTGATTATCGGTGTGATGTCGATGATTCCAGGGGCAACCATGACCCTGCCGGGTATCGCAGGTATCGTTCTGACAGTAGGTATGGCGGTTGATGCCAACGTCCTTATCTTTGAGCGTATCCGTGAGGAACTCAATGAAGGGCGTAATCCTCAGCAAGCGATCCATCAGGGTTATGCGAACGCATTCAGCACCATTGCCGATGCGAACATCACCACACTGATCACTGCAATCATTCTGTTTGCTGTGGGCACAGGCGCGGTGAAAGGCTTCGCTGTGACACTGTCGATCGGTATTCTGACGTCTATGTTTACTGCAATTATCGGTACCCGTTGCCTGGTTAACCTGGTGTACGGCGGTAAGCGCATTAACAAGCTGTCGATTTAAGGAGGCATTAAGATGTTTCAACTATTAAGGCCTGACTTTAGCATCGACTTTATGCGTTGGTCGAAGCCGGCATTTTTCTTGTCGGTTGTCATGATTGCCGCTTCTATTTTCAGCCTGTCTACCAAATGGCTGAACTGGGGCTTGGACTTCACCGGTGGTACGCTGATTGAAGTGGGTTTTGAGCAACCAGCAAACCTGCCACTGATTCGTGAATCACTGGAAGCAAAAGGCTTTGGTGATGCGATCGTTCAGAACTTTGGTACTGCACGTGACGTGATGGTTCGTCTTCGTCCACGCGAAGATGCGCAGGGTGAATTACTGGGTAACCAGATTCTGGATGCCATTAAAGAAGGTACGGGTCAGGCAGTAGAAATGCGCCGTATCGAGTTCGTTGGCCCGAACGTGGGTGACGAACTGACAGAAGCAGGTGGTCTGGCGATACTGGTATCGCTGATCTGTATTCTGCTTTATGTCTCTTTGCGATTCGAGTGGCGCCTGGCGGCGGGTGCAGTTGTTTCTCTCGCACACGACGTGATTATCACGCTGGGTATCTTCTCGTTCCTTCAGATCGAAGTTGACCTGACCATCGTCGCAGCATTGTTGACCGTTGTCGGTTACTCACTCAACGATACCATCGTTGTTTATGACCGTATCCGTGAAAACTTCCGCAAGATGCGTAAGGGCGATGCCGATGAAATAGTGAACGCGTCTGTGTCGCAGACACTAAGCCGTACTTTGATTACGTCTGGTACAACGTTGTTCGTAGTGATTGCGCTCTTCCTTCAAGGCGGTGCCATGATCCACGGCTTTGCGACTGCATTGCTGATTGGTATTACTATCGGTACCTACTCGTCTATCTACGTGGCTTCTGCACTGGCGCTCAAGTTGGGTATTACCCGCGAGCATCTGCTTCCACCGCCACCGGTGGAAAAAGAAGGCGAAGAATTCGACAGTATGCCTTAACAAAAAACGGAGCCGATTGGCTCCGTTTTTGTTTGAGGCCCTAGGGCCTAGGAAAAGCAGGTCCTAGGAAAAGCAGGTCCTAGGAAGAGCAATAGCACTAGGTATATGGATCTAACGGCTTAAACGACCTAGCCAGTCCCCAGCGCTCCTAGCCCATAAACAAAAACGGCGTCCCGAGGGACGCCGTTTTATTGATTCCAAAGAACCTTATTTTTTCATCGCTTCATTCGCGTTGTCGCGAATTTTCGCCAAAATACCTTTCAGTACTTTAGGATTCGCAGTCACGATGTTGCCAGACTGAACGTAGTCAGTACCGCCAGCGAAGTCAGTACAAATGGCACCTGCTTCACGGGCAATCAGTTCACCTGCAGCGATATCCCAAGGTTTCAGGCCCAGCTCGAAGAAACCATCTACGCGACCAGCAGCTACATAACACAGGTCAAGAGCAGCAGAACCAGTGCGGCGGAAGTCAGCACAGTCTACAAACAGTGCGCTAACAACTTTGATGAAGCCTTCTGAGTGTTGCTTGGCTTTGAACGGGAAGCCAGTTGCCAGAACGGTGCCGTTCAAATCTTTCGCAACGCCTACACGGATGCGCTTGCTGTTCAGCTGCGCACCTGCGCCACGCTGAGCAGAGAAAAGTTCGTTACGGATTGGATCGTAAACACACGCAACTTCGGTACGGCCTTTAATGCGCAGGGCAATAGACACAGAGAAGTGCGGAAAGTTTTTAACGAAGTTTGTGGTGCCATCCAGTGGGTCGATGATCCATTGGTAATCAGTGTCTTTACCTGCAACCACACCGGCTTCTTCAGTCACGATGTTGTGTTCAGGGTAAGACTTCTTGATTACGTCGATAATGATTTGCTCAGCTGCTTTGTCGATATTAGTAACAAAGTCGTTAGAACCTTTCTGAGTGGTTTCAACGTTATCAGAGTTCTCAGCAGATTTAGCGATAAAGTCGCCAGCCTTTCGCGCTGCGCGAATGGCAATATTTAGCATAGGATGCATACGAATTTCCCAACGGATGTTAAAGAACAGAAAGCGGCGGCGAGTATATCAGAGCTGAACCAAAAGGGAAGCGGTTATTTTTTGGTCATTCGTCTTTTCTGGCAGGTTGTAAAAAGGGTAAAACAAAAGCTGTTGTGTTAGAATCCGGCGGCTTTTCTTCCTCAAAGTAATTCAGTGATAGCTAAATGTTAGAAAATATTCGAATTGTGCTGGTGGGTACCACGCATTCAGGCAACATCGGTTCCGCGGCTCGTGCAATGAAAGTGATGGGCCTGAAAAATATGGTGCTTGTCGCTCCTGAATGTAAAGTCGATGGGCAGGCGATAGCGCTTGCTGCTGGCGCCAGTGATATTGCTAACAATGCGCGTATCGTTGATACCGTAGAAGAGGCGGTTGCCGATTGTGGTCTGGTGATTGGCACCAGCGCCCGCAACCGTTCACTCGAATGGCCAATGCTGGACTCTAGAGAGTGTGGCGTGAAAGCCATTGAAGAAGCAGCGCAACATCCAGTGGCATTTGTTTTCGGTCGTGAACGCACTGGCCTGACAAATGACGAGCTTCAAGCCTGTCATTTCCATGTGGCTATTCCGGCAAACCCGGAATACAGCTCGCTGAACCTTGCTATGGCAGTACAAACCCTTTGCTATGAAGCGCGTATGGCTTGGCTTGATAGTCAAGCGTATAAAGGGGAAGTGAAAGAACAACCTTACCCTTTGGCTGAGGATCTGGAGCGTTTTTACGATCACCTTGAACAAGTTCTCGATACCACTGGATTTATCAATAAATCTCATCCGGGCATGGTCATGACAAAGCTGCGTCGATTGTTTAACCGTGCAAGGCCGGAAAGCCAAGAACTGAATATCCTTCGTGGTGTGCTTTCTTCGGTTGAAAAACACCACAAAGAGAAGCAAAAATAACCTCTATTAAAGAGGGGTTAAAAGCCTGACTAATTTACTAGGTTAAATACTTGACCACTTTAGTCGGGTATGTCAGACTCAGTGCAATACTCGCTCACAGGTAGGATGTTATGAGACTGACTTCGAAAGGCAGATATGCCGTAACTGCGATGCTCGATGTCGCGCTGCACTCCGAGATGGGGCCTGTGCCTCTAGCTGATATTTCAGAGCGTCAAGGGATCTCTCTGTCATATCTGGAGCAACTTTTCTCTCGCCTTCGTAAAGCAGGTCTGGTGTCCAGTGTACGTGGCCCAGGTGGCGGTTACCGACTAGGCGTGAGCGCAAATGAAATTGCAGTCGGTATGGTGATTGCCGCTGTTGATGAATCGGTAGATGCGACCAAGTGTCAGGGTAAAGGCGATTGCCAAGGTGGAACACGCTGCCTGACTCACACGCTTTGGCGTGATCTTAGCTCCCGTATCAGCAGCTTTTTGAATGACATTACGCTCGGCGAGCTCATGCAAGACAACGAAGTCAAGCAGATCGCGGATCGTCAGGATTCTTCACTTGAGTCCTCAACAATTGTTAGACATGGTTTAAACTCCAGTGGCAGTGAAAAGCCAGCCACCACTTTGGGTGTGAATTTTCGCTCGTAATTAGTAGTGCCGGAGTACTTGGAGACACAAATGAAATTGCCAATCTATTTTGATTATTCAGCGACATGCCCAGTGGATCCGCGTGTTGCTGAGAAAATGATGCAGTACCTGACCCTTGATGGTTGTTTCGGTAACCCTGCATCCCGTTCTCACCGTTTCGGCTGGCAAGCGGAAGAAGCAGTAGATACTGCCCGTGAAAACATCGCTAACTACCTGAACGCGGACCCACGCGAGATCGTGTTCACTTCTGGTGCGACTGAATCTGACAACCTGGCAATTAAAGGTGTGGCGCATTTCTACGGTAAGAAAGGCAAGCACATTATTACCTGCAAAACTGAGCACAAAGCTGTACTGGATCCATGCCGTCAGCTAGAGCGTGAAGGTTTTGAGGTAACTTACCTTGAGCCAGAATCAAACGGCATTATTGACCTGAACAAGCTGGCTGACGCCATCCGCGAAGACACCATCCTTGTTTCTATCATGCACGTGAACAATGAAATTGGCGTGGTTCAGGATATTGCAGCAATCGGCGAACTATGTCGCGAACGCAAAGTGGTATTCCACGTTGATGCGGCGCAATCTGTCGGCAAACTGCCGCTGGACACGCAGGAAATCAAAGTTGACCTGATTTCAATGAGCGCGCACAAAGCGTACGGCCCAAAAGGTATCGGTGCTTTGTACGTTCGTCGTAAGCCACGTATTCGCCTCGAAGCTCAAATGCACGGTGGCGGTCATGAGCGCGGTTTCCGCTCTGGCACATTGCCAACTCACCAGATCGTGGGTATGGGTGAAGCTTTCCGCATCGCGAAAGAAGAACTTGAGAAGGACACAGCGCATTCTCTGGCATTGCGTAACCGATTCTATGAAGGCGTTAAAGATCTGGAAGCGGTTTATGTTAACGGTGACCTCGAGCAGCGTGTTGCAGCAAACCTGAACGTTAGCTTTGCTTTCGTTGAAGGTGAATCGCTACTGATGGCGCTGAAAGATCTGGCGGTTTCTTCTGGCTCTGCATGTACATCTGCAAGCCTGGAACCTTCGTATGTACTTCGTGCACTCGGTCTTGATGACGAACTGGCACACAGCTCTATTCGCTTCTCGTTCGGCCGCTTCACTACTGAAGAAGAAGTAGACTACGCGGTTGAGCAAGTGCGCAAAGCGGTCACCAAGCTGCGCGAAATGTCACCACTGTGGGACATGTACAAAGAAGGTATTGATTTAAGCACTGTTGAGTGGGCACACCACTAAGCGGTCTCAGGGTTTTGAGGATAAGATCATGGCTTACAGCGAAAAAGTAATCGATCATTATGAGAATCCACGTAACGTGGGCGCTTTTGACAAAAACGATCCAAACGTAGGTAGCGGCATGGTTGGCGCACCAGCGTGTGGTGACGTGATGAAACTGCAAATCAAGGTAAATGAGCAAGGCATCATTGAAGATGCGAAGTTCAAAACCTACGGCTGTGGTTCAGCGATTGCATCAAGCTCACTGGTTACTGAGTGGGTAAAAGGCAAATCTCTGGACGAAGCTGCTGCAATCAAAAATGCTGAAATTGCAGAAGAGCTTGAGCTTCCTCCTGTGAAGGTTCACTGCTCAATTCTCGCGGAAGATGCTATCAAAGCAGCAGTAAGCGACTATAAGAAAAAACACGAAGCTTAATACGATTTAAAGGGTTGTTGTACATATGGCCATTACTATGACTGACGCGGCGGCTTTACGCGTTCGCACCTTCTTGGAAAACCGCGGAAAAGGCATCGGCCTTCGCTTGGGTGTTCGCACGTCAGGCTGTTCTGGAATGGCTTATGTACTCGAATTCGTTGACGAACTTAATGAAGAAGATCAAGTATTCGACTTTGAGCAATATGGCGTCAAAGTGATCGTTGACAGTAAAAGTCTCTTGTATTTAGATGGCACCGAGCTTGATTTCACTAAGGAAGGCCTCAACGAGGGCTTCCAGTTTAATAACCCTAACGTAAGCAGCGAGTGTGGTTGCGGCGAAAGCTTTAACGTTTAACTCGTGAGATGATATGAATCATTTCGAACTATTTGGGCTATCATCGCAGTTCGATCTGGATGGTGGCTCTCTTTCTTCGCAGTTTCGCGAACTCCAACGACGTTTCCATCCGGATAAATTTGCCACTGCATCCGAGCAGGATCGTCTGCTTGCCGTGCAGAAAGCTGCGCAAATCAACGATGCTTATCAAACGCTAATCGACCCGGTGCGCCGTGCGGAATACCTTCTCTCTCTCAATGGCGTAGAACTGCGCGATGAGCAGCAGACCATGCAAGATCCTGAGTTCTTGATGCAGCAAATGGAACTGCGCGAAGAGCTGGAAGAGATTGCAGACAGCGATGAGCCGGATGTATTGTTGTTTGACTTTGAACAAGGCGTTGAGAAACTCCACAAAGCTTTGCTGGCCGAATTGAAAGAACAACTAAATGGCGGGCAATGGCAGGATGCAGCAACAAGCGTCCGTAAGCTGAAGTTCTTGGTCAAACTCAAGCAAGAAATCGAACGAATCGAAGATCGGCTGCTGGGTTAATACAGCGCGCTGATCAGGCTACAGGAACCAACATGGCACTGTTACAAATTGCAGAACCTGGTCAGAGTGCTGCACCGCATGAACACAAACTTGCGGTGGGTATTGACCTGGGGACTACCAACACCCTCGTGGCTTCTGTTCGCAGTGGCACCGCGAGCACACTCAATGATTTAGACGGCCGAGCGCTGATCCCTTCAGTGGTTCACTACGGTGATGATGTGACGGTGGGATACGCAGCGAAAGCGATGTCAGAAACCGACAGCGCAAACACGGTATCTTCCGTCAAACGTATGATGGGCCGCTCATTGGCGGACGTTCAAGCCCGTTACCCAAACCTTCCTTATGAACTGTCAGCATCTGACAATGGCCTTCCATTGATCAACACCCGTGCTGGCAAGAAAAACCCCATTGAAGTCTCTGCGGATATCCTCCGTGCCGTGAATGCGCGTGCAGAAGCAGCGCTGGGTGGAGAGCTGGAAGGTGTTGTTATCACAGTTCCTGCTTACTTTGACGATGCGCAGCGCGCAGGAACTAAAGATGCCGCTAAATTTGCCGGCCTGAAGGTACTTCGTCTTCTGAACGAACCAACCGCAGCAGCGATTGCTTACGGCTTGGACTCTGGTCAGGAAGGTGTTATCGCTGTTTACGATCTTGGCGGCGGTACGTTTGATATCTCTATTCTCCGCCTTTCAAAAGGCGTGTTTGAAGTGCTGGCTACAGGCGGTGATTCAGCGCTGGGCGGTGATGACTTTGATCACCTTGTCGCAGACTGGATCTCCGAGCAGGCAGGGTTTGGTGCGCTTTCCGGTGATGACCGCGCTCGTTTGATGAATGCCGCAAACGGCGCAAAAGTTGCTTTGAGCACAAGTGATGTCGCAGATATCGATGTGCTGGGCTGGAAAGGCACATTGAGCCGCGAACAGTTCGACGATCTTATTGGCGCTCTAGTAAAGAAAACCCTGTTGTCTTGTCGCCGCGCGCTGAAAGATGCTGGCGTTTCTGCTGAAGAAGTGTTGGAAGCGGTGATGGTGGGTGGTTCTACCCGCGTACCTCTGGTTCGCGAAAAAGTTGGGGAATTCTTCGGCCGTACGCCACTGACCGATATTGACCCAGATAAAGTGGTTGCCATTGGTGCAGCCACTCAGGCAGACATTCTGGTGGGTAATAAGCCTGACGGTGAAATGCTGCTGCTGGACGTGATCCCACTGTCTCTGGGTATTGAAACCATGGGCGGTCTGGTAGAGAAAATCATTCCTCGCAATACCACTATCCCTGTGGCGCGTGCGCAAGAATTCACCACATTCAAAGATGGCCAGACGGGCATGAAAGTGCACGTGGTTCAGGGCGAGCGCGAAATGGTGGATGACTGTCGTTCGCTGGCGGATTTCACCCTGAAAGGCATTCCCCCAATGGCTGCAGGTGCGGCGCACATTCGCGTGACCTATCAGGTTGACGCCGATGGCCTGCTATCCGTGACAGCGATGGAAAAGAGCACAGAGGTGCAGGCGTCAATTCAGGTGAAGCCGTCTTACGGCCTGAGCGATACCGAAATTGCCGATATGATCAAATCATCTTTCACCCATGCGCAGGACGACAAAGATGCCCGTTACCTGGCGGAGCAACGCGTTGAAGCAGACCGCGTGATCGAAGGCCTGCTGGTTGCGATGCAAGCAGACGGCGAAGCGTTGCTGTCTGAAGAAGAGCAGCAAGCGCTCGTGAAAGCGATTGAAGCGCTGATTGCACTGCGTAACGGTGATGATGCCGCTGCCATTGAGCAAGGCATCAAAGATACAGATAAAGCGAGCCAGGAGTTTGCGTCACGTCGTATGGACAAATCCATCCGTGAAGCACTGGCTGGCCATTCCATTGACGAGGTTTAAACATGCCAAAGATTGTTGTTCTGCCACACCAGGATCTCTGCCCAGAAGGCGCGGTGTTGGAAGCAAAGACCGGTGACACCGTGCTGGACGTTGCACTGCGTAACGGTATTGCGATTGAACATGCCTGTGAAAAGTCGTGCGCTTGTACGACCTGCCACGTTGTGATCCGTGAAGGATTTGACTCTCTGGATGAAAGCGATGAGCTGGAAGACGACATGCTGGATAAAGCGTGGGGTCTGGAGCCTGAATCACGCTTGGGCTGTCAGGCAAAAGTGGCTGATGAAGATCTGGTGGTAGAAATTCCACGTTATACCCTGAACCACGCGGCAGAAAATCACTAATCTGATAAGGGAGCAAAGACTATGAGCCTGACATGGACTGATTCGCGTGATATCGCGATTGAGCTGGTAGAACAATTCCCTGATACCGATCCAAAAACGGTGCGTTTTACAGATCTGCATCGTTGGGTGACGGAGCTTGAAGACTTCTCGGACGACCCAAATCGCTCCAATGAGAAGATCCTAGAGGCAATCATCCTGTGCTGGATGGAAGAAATGGATTAAAGACCTTGTTTTACGCCAGTAAAGCAGGCAGATTGAGACTAATCGAGCGGGCATGAGGCCCGCTTTGTTTTATCTGATAAAACGTCATAAATATGGCGTATTCTAAAAGAAAAAATCAGCCCGAATTTTACGCTCCGCAACGATGCGCGGGGTGAAAGGAAAAAGGAGTTCAGCATGACTGACAAAATGCGTATCACGCTATCACACGAAGCCGCCACCGAGGCATGGGGTGCGAACGCACTGGTTTCTTTCAATCAGGAGGGTGCAGTTGTTCACGCCTCAGGTGAAGACAAACTCACGCCCGTTCAGCAAGCCGCTCGTAAGCTGGATATGCAGGGTATCCGCAAAGTATCTCTGGCTGGTGACAGCTGGGATTTGGAAACTGCATGGGCATTCTACCAAGGCCTGCGTGGACCTAAGCCAGGTTTTGCTTTTGATGCAGAGTTGGAAGATGCTGATCAGAAAGTGCTGAATGACCGCATGGTGGCCACAGATTGGGTTCGCCAGATCATTAATGAAACTGCCGAAGAGGTGGGCCCTCAACAACTGGCCGTACGAGCCGGTGAGTTCATAAAATCCCAAGCGCCAAACCCAGAGCATGTGAGCTACAAAATTGTTTCTGGTGCAGACTTACTTGAACAAGGCTGGGTGGGGACTCACACCGTAGGCCGTGGTTCAGCGCGAAAACCTGCAATGCTGCAGCTCGATTACAATCCCACCGGTGACAAAGACGCAGAAGTGTTCGCCTGTATTATCGGTAAAGGTATTACCTTCGACTCAGGTGGTTACAGCATCAAACAGTCGGCATTCATGGATTCAATGAAGGCAGACATGGGCGGTGCAGCAATGGCCACTGGAGGCTTGGGTCTGGCGGTTGCGCAGGGATTGAATAAGCGTGTGAAGCTGATTCTTTGCTGTGCAGAGAACATGATTTCCAGCAACGCCTACAAACTGGGCGACATTATCACGTACAAAAACGGTGTGACCGTTGAAGTGCTGAACTCAGACGCAGAAGGCCGATTGGTGATGGCAGATGGCCTGCTTTATGCGAATAAGTTCAGTCCCGCTTTGACCATTGATTGCGCGACTTTGACCGGTGCTGCCAAAGCTGCGTTAGGTAATGACTACCATGCGCTGTTTAGTTTTGACCAGGCGCTTTCTCAACGCTGTTTGTCAGCAGCAGAAGCGGAAAACGAAGGCATGTGGCAATTGCCACTGGCTGAATTCCACCGCCAGATGCTGCCTTCCAACTTTGCAGATTTAGCAAACGTGGGTGGCGGTCAATACTCACCGGGTGCAAGCACGGCAGCGGCATTCCTGTCTTACTTCGTCGACAATTACAAGGAAGGTTGGGTCCACCTGGATTGCTCTGGCACTTACCGTAAAACACCAAGTGACAAGTGGTCTGTAGGCGCGACAGGTATGGGCGTAAAAACCCTTGCGCGCATTCTGATGAACGAATCTGCCGAATAAAGACTACAAAATATAAGTGTTTTAACAACACAGTTAACGCTTCCGCAATGTCAGGGTAGGGTCTGGCATTGCGCTCTGGTAGGCTACTTTTGTAAATACAAACAGATAACAGAGCTTAAACCTGATATCTGAAGAAATATAAAAGGAAGATAGAATGACTATTGAGCGCACTTTTTCAATCGTTAAGCCCGACGCAGTAAAACGCAATCTGATTGGCGCGATCTATCAGCGTATTGAAGCGGCTGGTCTGCAAATTGTCGCAGCAAAAATGCTTCACCTGACTAAGGAGCAGGCACAAGGATTTTATGCCGAGCATGAAGGCAAGCCATTTTACGATGGCTTGGTCGAGTTCATGACTTCTGGCCCAGTGACTGTTCAGGTTCTGGAAGGCGAAAATGCAATCACGCGATATCGTGAACTGATGGGTAAAACAAACCCGGAAGAAGCGGCGTGTGGCACGTTGCGTGCGGACTTTGCTGAGAGCATGCGTTTTAACTCAGTACATGGTTCTGACAGCCCGGCTTCAGCAGAGCGAGAAATTGCTTACTTTTTCGCCGGTGATGAGATTTGCCCCCGTACTCTGTAATCGGTTCATAGATAAGACAAAAGGAGAGCTAAGGCTCTCCTTTTTCGTTTCTGGCACGTTTTCACACTAGAATAAGCTTATAAGTAACAGGTGGAATCCCGATCACAAAGGCTGTACAATTTCGCGCCTTGATTTAAGGCTATACCTGTTTTTATTTGTTCACGAGGCAATCTGATGACAACAGAAAAAATCAATCTGCTGGATTTCGATCGACAGGCGCTACGTGCGTTTTTCGCCGAAGAATTAGGCGAAAAGGCATTCCGTGCCGATCAGATCATGAAGTGGATGTACCATTTCGGTGTTGATGATTTTGATCAGATGAACAACATCAACAAAAAGCTTCGTGAAAAACTCAACGCGCGTTGTGAAATCCGTGCGCCAGAAGTCAGCACGGCTCAATATTCTTCTGATGGCACCATCAAGTGGGCCATGCGTGTTGGCAATCAGGACGTTGAAACTGTTTATATCCCGGAAGACGATCGCGCGACCTTGTGTGTGTCTTCTCAGGTTGGCTGTGCGCTCGACTGTAAATTCTGCTCTACCGCCCAGCAAGGCTTCAACCGTAACCTGAAAGTGTCTGAGATTATCGGACAGGTTTGGCGTGCGGCAAAAGAAATTGGCGTGGAAAAAGAAACTGGCCGCCGCCCAATTACCAATGTGGTGATGATGGGGATGGGTGAACCACTTCTGAACATGAAGAACCTTATCCCTGCGCTTAATCTGATGCTGGATGACTTGGCTTACGGTCTGTCAAAACGCCGTGTAACCGTATCTACCTCAGGTGTGGTTTCTGGTCTGGATCAGATGGCGGGTAAGATTGATGTTGCCCTGGCAATCTCTCTTCATGCGCCGACAGATGAGCTTCGTAGCCAGATCATGCCGATCAACGATCGTTATGATATTGAAACGTTTTTGGCTTCTGTACGTCGCTATATCGCTACTTCAAATGCGAACCGTGGACGTGTCACCGTAGAATATATTCTTCTTGATCACGTTAACGATGATATGGAGCATGCGCGTCAACTCGCAGAGCTGTTAAAAGATACGCCTGCGAAGATAAACCTGATTCCTTTTAACCCTTATCCTGGGTCACCATATAAGAAACCGAGTAACTCTCGCATCGACCGTTTCCAGAAAACGCTGATGCAATACGACTACACGGTTATCGTTCGTAAAACCCGTGGTGATGATATTGATGCGGCTTGTGGTCAGCTCGTCGGCGATGTTATCGACCGTACCAAACGCACGCAAAGCAGACTGAACGTTGAGGAGCAAATCCCAGTTAAATCAGTCTGATTTGTCAGACTGATTAGGATGGGATAATGGCAAGGACGCTTAGCGCTCTGTTATTGATGGGATTATTAGCTGGTTGTGTCACAGTAACGGAGAAGCAAAATTCTGCGAAGTTTGATAGCATTGACGCAGCTGAGTCCAGAATTTCGCTTGGTCTTGCCTATTTGAAGGCCGGACAATGGGAGCGAGCGAGACAAAACCTTGAAACTGCGGTGCAATTTGCGCCCACTTACTATCGCTCTCTTATTACTTTCGCCTACTATCTTCAGGAAGTTGGCGAATATGACCAAGCGGAACAGCAATACAAAACAGCGTTACGTCATTCACCAGAAAATGGTGACGTTCAGAACAATTATGGCGTCTTTTTATGTCGACAGGAACGTTACGACGAAGCGCAGCGGGCGTTTGCGAAGGCGATTGATCAGCCATATTATTACAAGTTATCCGGCAGTTATGAAAATGCCGCACTCTGCGCAATGAAAGAAGGCGAGAGGGATAACGCGAAAGTATGGTTCGCCAAAGCCATTGACCATGAGCCGAACAGGCCTTTATCTTCTGTAAAACTCGCCCGTATGGAAGTGGAAGACGACGAGCTGAATGAAGCGAGGATACGTCTTTTCCATTTTCACAAACGCTATGGCTATAAGCCGGCAACGCTGTTAATAATGACTGACCTGGAAAACAAAGCTGGAAGGGCAAAGGAAGCGGAACGTTACGCAAACCTGTTGGCCAACAAGTTTCCCGAATCAAAAGAATATAGACAGTACATAACGAATGAATACTGAACAAAACGAAGAACAGCTGTTTGAGGTTGAGTCGACACATCCGGGAACGGTATTGCGACAGGCCCGAGAGGCGATGGGGCTGTCCGATCAGGATGTGGCTGACCGCCTGAGACTTCGTGTTTCCGTCATTCAAGATTTAGAAGAAAATTGCTGTAATGAAGAACAGATAACCACGTTTACACGTGGTTATATTCGTTCTTACGCCAAGCTGGTCGGCGTAAATGCTGACGAACTCCTGCACACGTTTAAACCCGCACCTGAAGCGGAAGACAATGTGCAGAAGATGCAAAGCTTCTCTCGGAAAACCCGCCGTGACAAACATGACAGCCGTGTAATGGGTCTGACCTGGGTAATTCTGGCCGTTGCGGTCGGATTGACCGCGTTTTGGTGGTGGCAAAACCAACAAAACGATCCATTACTCTCGTTACCCGAAGGTAGCAGCCTGCTCGCTTCGATTACAGAAGAAACGCCAGCAGCCAATAACCTCGGCGAAGGTAGCGAAAGTCTGCAAGTTCAGGACGTGACAGAAAGTATCGCGCCAGTACTGGCTGATTTAGAAGAAACAAATAGCCCGGCAGAAGAAGCTGCTGTGACCGAGACTTCACCAGAAGTCACTGAAAATCAAGATGTCGAGCAACAGACGGCATCACAGGAATCACAGGAAGTGGCTGAGACTGCTCCGGCGGTTGAAGTGCCTGAGCAGGTTGAGGAAACAGTATCGACGCCTGTTGTTACCACACCTACGTTATCCATGTCATTCAGTGGCGACTGCTGGGTAGATATTCGCGATGCCAGTGGCAAACGCCTGCTGACGGGGATAAAATCTGCGGGTGAAACCGTTGAACTATCCGGTGAAGCACCGTTCAAGTTGGTGCTAGGTGCGCCAGCTGCTGTGAGTCTTGCCTACAATGGCGAGAATGTTGATCTGAGTGGCTACCCATCAGGACGGGTAGCGCGTTTGAGCCTTCCGAAGTAATCCAGAGTACACCTAATGCATACCGAATCTCCTATTAAACGTCGTCCGTCTACGCGTATTTATGTGGGCGATGTGCCAATTGGCGATGGCGCTCCGATCGCAGTTCAATCAATGACGAACACCCGCACAACCGACGTCGAAGCGACGGTTGCGCAGATCAAAGCACTGGAAAAAGTTGGTGCAGACATTGTGCGTGTTTCTGTGCCGACCATGGACGCCGCTGAAGCGTTCAAACTTATCAAGCAACAGAGCTCTATCCCATTGGTTGCTGATATTCACTTTGACTACCGCATTGCCCTCAAGGTGGCTGAATACGGCGTTGATTGCCTTCGTATCAACCCAGGCAACATTGGTAACGAACAACGTATCCGCTCGGTGGTTGACGCCGCGCGTGACAAGAACATTCCGATCCGCATTGGCGTAAACGGAGGTTCGCTGGAGCGTGATCTTCAGGAAAAATATGGCGAGCCAACCCCGGAAGCGCTAGTGGAATCGGCGATGCGCCATGTTGATATTCTGGATCGCCTGAACTTCGACCAGTTCAAAGTAAGCGTAAAAGCGTCAGACGTTTTTCTGGCCGTTGAATCTTACCGCCAACTGGCAAAACGCATTGATCAACCTCTGCACCTTGGCATCACCGAGGCAGGTGGAGCACGTGCTGGTTCTGTGAAATCGGCAGTCGGACTTGGCATGCTGCTAAGCGAAGGCATTGGTGATACCCTGCGTATCTCACTGGCGGCAGATCCCGTAGAAGAGATCAAAGTCGGTTTCGATATTTTGAAATCGCTGCGTATCCGTTCGCGTGGCGTGAATTTTATTGCCTGTCCTACCTGTTCCCGTCAGGAGTTTGATGTGATTGGCACCGTAAACGCGTTGGAACAACGGCTGGAAGATGTTGTTGTGCCGATGGATGTTTCAGTCATTGGCTGCGTGGTGAACGGGCCAGGTGAAGCTGAAGTCTCACACATTGGTGTGGCCGGCGGTAACAAGCGCAGCGCGTATTACGATGATGGCAAACGCCAGAAAGAACGTTTTGAGAACGACAACCTGATCGATCAGCTGGAAGCGAAGATCCGGGCGAAAGCGGCAATGTTGGATGAGAACAACCGCATTGACGTGAACACACAAGAGTAAGCGCATCGCGCTCACTTAGCGAGAACAAACAGATCGGTTACGAGAGTTAACGTGGCAAAAACTATTCAAGCAATCAGAGGCATGAACGACTGCCTCCCAACACAGTCTCCACTTTGGCAAAAAGTAGAAGGCACTGTTAAAGACGTTATCAGCGCATACGGTTACAGCGAAGTGCGCATGCCGATCGTGGAAATGACTCATCTTTTCAGCCGCGCTATCGGTGAAGTGACCGATGTGGTTGAGAAAGAAATGTACACTTTTGAGGATCGCAACGGCGACAGCCTGACCCTGCGTCCTGAAGGCACGGCAGGCTGTGTCCGTGCTGGTATCGAAAACGGTCTGCTGTACAACCAGGAACAACGCCTGTGGTACGTTGGCCCGATGTTCCGTCACGAGCGCCCACAGAAAGGCCGTTACCGTCAGTTCCACCAGTTTGGTGTGGAAGTGTTTGGCCTGAATGGTCCTGACGTTGACGCTGAGCTGATCATGATGACTGCGCGCCTGTGGCGCAAGCTGGGTATTCACGAGCATGTTCGTCTGGAACTGAACTCTATCGGATCGCTGGAAGCACGTGCTAACTATCGTGAAGCACTGGTTGCGTTCTTGATGCAGCATGAAGCAATTCTGGATGAAGATTGCAAACGCCGCATGCATACCAATCCTCTGCGTGTTCTGGATACAAAAAATGCAGATATCCAAGCGGTACTGACTGATGCTCCGAAGCTTTCGGAGTATCTGGATGAAGAATCAAAACAACATTTTGCAGGTCTTTGTGAACTGTTGGACGCGGCAGGTATCCAATACACCGTAAACGAAAAACTGGTTCGCGGTCTGGATTATTACAACCGCACCGTATTTGAGTGGATTACCGAAAGCCTGGGCTCTCAAGGTACTGTTTGTGGCGGTGGCCGCTACGATGGTCTGGTCGAGCAACTGGGCGGTAAAGCAACCCCGGCAGTGGGCTTTGCGATGGGTGTTGAGCGTTTGGTGCTTCTGATGGAGACACTGGAGCTTGATGACACCCGTCCTGCGGTTGACGTGTACATGGTCACCGCGGGTGAAGGCACGCTGGTAGCGGGCATGCAACTGGCTGAGAAACTGCGTGAACAGGTTCCAGGCCTACGTGTGATGACCCACTTCGGCGGCGGTAACTTTAAGAAGCAATTCAAACGTGCAGACAAAGTCGGCGCGTCTGTTGCTCTGGTACTTGGCGAAGATGAAGTCGCTAATAACCAAGTGACTTTCAAAGATCTTAAAGGCGGCGAGCAGCTGACCATTTCTCAGGATGAAGTAGCCGACAAACTGGCTCAAAGAGTTTAAGAGAGGACAAAACGTGGACGTCTACACCACAGAAGAACAACAAGTCGAAGCGATTAAAAAGTGGTGGCGGGATAACGGCAAAGCCGTTGTCCTCGGCGCAGTAATCGGTTTGGGCGGCCTATACGGATGGCGTTATTACCAAGCGGAAATGGAAACCAGCCGTGAGCAGTCATCAGAAGCGTATACACAAGTTGTGAGCGCGCTGGTTGCAGGTGATGCGCAGGCGGAAGAGAAAGCAACGGCTTTCATCGGCGATAACGAAGGTTCTTATGCGACCTTGCTTGAGCTGCAACTGGCGAAATCTTTTGTTGATGCAGGAGACTTGAACAAAGCAGCAGAGCAATTGCGTAAAGTGCAGTCCTCGAAAGACGAAACACTGAAAACACTGGCGACAGTTCGCTTGGCACGTGTTGAAGCAGAGCTTGGTAACGTTGACGCAGCGCTGTCACAACTTAACAGCGTGACTGCAGAAAGCTGGAAAGCACAGGTTGAAGAGCTTCGCGGCGATATCGAGCTGCGTAAAGGTGATACTGCCGCAGCGCGTTCTGCTTATGCTGCTTCTATTGCAGCTGCGACCAACCCAGTTGTTCAGATGAAACTGGACAACCTGTCTCAATAAGGTCTGAGTATGATGCGTATGGGATGGAAACGTGTTGGTGCAGTAGCCTTACTGGGAACATTGCTGATTGGCTGTGCGGGTGAGGAAGATTCCATCCAGATGGCACCTGTGCCAGTGGTTGAGAGCGAATTCACTCCCACTCAGGTTTGGAAATCGAGTGTTGGAGACGGTGTTGGAAACTATTTCAGCAATCTGACTCCTGTGCAGGCCTACGGCAAAGTGTTTGCGGCTGACCGCGAAGGCGTGGTCAAAGCGATGGACACTGAAACCGGCACCACGATTTGGAGTGTTGATCTTGGTGAAGATGCACCGGCACTGATTTCAGGTGGTTTGACGGCATCTTACAGCAAGGTGTATCTGGGTACAGAAACCGGTGTGTTGATTGCGCTGGATGAAGAAACCGGCGAAACCGTTTGGCAGGCTAACGCAGGCGGCGAGATCCTTTCCAAGCCACTGGCTGACGAAAGTCTGGTGATCGTGAATACCAGTCGTGGTGAACTGGCTGCATTTGATGCCGAATCCGGTGAAGAGCGCTGGCGTACTTCCAGTGATGTACCAAACCTGACGTTACGTGGTGATAGCTCGCCGGTATCAACATCTGGCGGTGTGTTCTGGGGGATGGCAAACGGCCGTCTGGGCGCTGCATTCGTTGAGAACGGCAATATTATCTGGCAACAGCCGATTGCGAGCCCGAAAGGGGCGACAGAAATCGACCGTTTGGTGGATGTCGATGCGACGCCTGTGATTGACGGCGCACTGCTTTACGCCGTGGGTTATAATGGCCAACTGGTTGCGATTGACCTGCGTTCAGGTCGCCCAGCGTGGAAACGCACGTACAGTTCATCGACTGACTTTTTGGTAGTGGGCAGTTACCTGTTCCTTATCACCGACCAAGATCACGTTGTGGCAGTTGATGCGCGCAGTGGTACAGAGCTTTGGCAGAATCGCGATTTGGAATACCGTCAGTTGACGGCACCGGTTGCTATCTCCGGCTATGTTGTCGTTGGCGATGCAGAGGGCTATCTGCATTGGATGGATCCGAACTCAGGTGAGTTCGTGGCGCAACAACAGCTAGACGACAGCGGATTTGCGGTGAGCCCATTGAATGTTGATGAAGGCTATATCGTCATTACCCGTGACGGCACAATAAGTAAAAAGCAAATACTGTAAATACAGTTGCTTATCAATTATTCGGCTCCTGATCTTGACCGGTCAGGAGCCGCTGTTATTAATGAATTTGAGATTTTAAGAGGTCAGTATGATTCCTGTAGTAGCCCTGGTGGGGCGTCCTAATGTGGGGAAGTCGACACTCTTTAACCGGCTAACAAGGACGCGCGATGCGCTCGTTGCCGATTTTCCGGGTTTGACCAGGGATCGTAAGTACGGAAAAGCTATGCTGGGTGAGCATGAGTTCATCGTGGTGGACACCGGTGGTATCGACGGTACCGAAGAAGGTGTAGAAACCAAGATGGCTGAGCAATCACTGGCAGCGATTGAAGAAGCCGATGTTGTGCTGTTTATGGTTGATGGCCGTGCGGGTCTGACCGTTGCTGATGAAGCGATTGCACATCACCTGCGTAGCCGTGAAAAGAAAACCTTCCTTGTCGTCAACAAAGTTGATGGCATTGATGCAGACGCAGCAAGTGCGGAGTTTTGGCAGTTGGGCATGCCAGACATGTACCAGATTGCAGCCGCACATGGTCGTGGCGTACTCGGTTTGATCGACCGCGCACTGAAGCCGTTCGCAGAAGAGCTGGCGAGCGAAGAAGGTGAAGACCAAGAAGGTTTGGTCGATCTGACTGGAGAACAAGATGTCGAAGACGAAGATAAAGATCTGACCGAAGAAGATGCAGAATCTGCTTTGGAGCGTCTGCGTAACCTACCAATCAAATTCGGTATCATCGGTCGTCCAAATGTCGGTAAATCGACCCTGACTAACCGTATCCTTGGCGAAGACCGCGTCGTGGTTTACGACATGCCGGGTACAACGCGTGACTCCATCTATATTCCAATGGAACGTGATGGCCGTGAGTACGTGATTATTGATACCGCAGGTGTTCGTCGCCGTAAGCGTGTTAACGAGAAAGTTGAGAAGTTCTCTGTTATCCAGACACTGAAGGCGATAGAAGACTCGAATGTTGTGCTGCTGGTGATTGATGCGCGTGAGAACATTTCGGATCAGGATTTGAGCCTGTTGGGTTTCGCATTGAACGCAGGTCGTTCGATCGTCATTGCTGTAAACAAGTGGGACGGTCTGGACAGCGACGTGAAAGAGCGCGTGAAGTCAGAGCTTGACCGTCGTCTTGGCTTTGTTGATTTCGCTCGTATTCACTTTATCTCTGCATTGCATGGTACAGGTGTGGGTCACCTGTTTGAGTCGATTCAGGAAGCGTATGAGTCTGCGACCAAGCGAGTCAGCACCGCGATGCTGACCCGCATTATGGGCATGGCTCAGGATGATCACCAGCCACCGATGATCCGTGGCCGTCGCGTGAAGCTGAAATATGCACACGCAGGTGGTTACAATCCACCGATTTTCGTGATTCACGGAAACCTGGTGAAAGAGCTGCCTGATTCCTACAAGCGTTACCTGATGAACTACTACCGTAAGTCTCTGGAAATCATGGGTACACCTATCCGTATTCAGTTCCAGAACAGCGAGAACCCGTTCGAAGGTAAGAAAGAGAAGCTAACCATTTCTCAGGCGCGTCAACGTAAGCGTCTGATGGACATGGTGAAAACTCGCGGCAAGAAGTAACTTTCTGCCACTGAATACCAAGAGCCGACCTGCAGGTCGGCTTTTTTACGCCCGTAATAAACGGATTTTACCCGGATACATGAAGGTTGAATGACAGCCCATGTAATTTAGACAAAAGTGTCATCTTTCCGTGTTTCCTGCCTGTAATTTGAACTCTAGGCCTTAATAAGGGCTATCAACTGGGGCTGATTGAGCGCCAAATCAGTCTGATCTGACCGTCGAAGGGCAGAATTTTGATGATCTTTGTCACAAAAATTAAGCAATCAGGCGTGAAATATCGTTCTAGGAAGGAAGGCGAATTATTACGCGGCTACTATGGCAGCTATAATTTATAAAATATCGAAAAAAATGGTTTATAAATCATGTTTCGATATTTTATCCTTTCATAAATCCATATGCAGAACATGTAACTTATGCTTTCGGGGGTTGTATTGATAAATATTTTTTTAAGGGGTGATCGCTGATCGGATCCCATAATCGCTGCGATCTGACGATCTTTATAGGATCCAGCACTAGGCTGCTCGTTTTGCCAGCATCTAAGGGTTAGAATAACGGCAAAAGGATCATTGTGCATCCTTTGACCAAAAAACTGCGAAGTGAAAAGCGAAGGAAACCTTAATGGGAAATCATTGCCCTGATTGCGAACGTGATTTGGTGTGGGACAACGGCACTTACCGTTGTGAAACCTGTGAGAAAAGTTTTGTAAAACAGGCTTTTTGTGCCACTTGCGACGCGCTATTGGAAAAGCTTCAGGCTTGTGGGGCGACAAGCTATTTCTGCAATAGCTGCAACGAGCTGAAATCGAAGTCGAGCGCGAGAATCTATTTTGAAGAACAAAAAACGGTGTCCTGAGACACCGTTTCACCTTTCTAGTTAAAGATCCTTTCTAGTTCACCGTAGATTGGATCTCTCCATCTCCAAACGTTGACCTGATCTGATCGCCAGACTTAAGCGACGATGCTGAACGAATCACTTCGCCTTTATCGTTTCGGGTGATCGAATAACCGCGTGCGAGTGTTGCCAGCGGGCTCACTGCATCCAGTGTTTCCATCTGCAGTGCCAGTGCATGCTGTTGTTGTCGAAGTTGACGGCGCATGGCCTCAATAAGACGCTGCTCCACATAACCCAGTCGTGCTTTTTGTCCAGGAACCTGGTTCGCGGGTGAGTAACGCTCTAGCTTTTGTGCAGCTCTATCAAGGCGCTGAGCTTCCGTTTGAAGTGTATAGCGCATGGATTGGTGAAGACGCCTTTCAAGCTCATCAAACTGCTGAGATTGTTGCTGAAGCTGTGCTTTAGGATGTTGCATCGCCAATCGGTGTTGCAAGCGTGTGAGCCACTCTTGAGAGCGGCTTAAATGACGGCTGAAAGCGTGTGTGAGGCGATCAGTACGCTGCAAGAGTTGCTGATCACGTACTGAGGTATCACGGCTGATAAGCTCGGCGGCCGCTGATGGGGTAGGGGCGCGGACATCAGCGACGAAATCCGCGATGGTGACATCAACTTCATGACCAACTGCGCTGACGATCGGGATGGTGCTGGCGGCAATGGTACGGGCAACAATTTCTTCGTTGAAGCACCACAAGTCTTCCAACGAACCACCGCCACGACCGACGATCAAGACATCACATTCATTGCGGCTGTTGGCACGTCCAATGGCCTGTGCGATTTGTATGGCAGCATCTTTGCCCTGCACTTGGGTGGGATAAATCACCACAGGCAAGCTAGGATCGCGGCGTTTCAATACATGCAAAATATCATGCAGCGCCGCGCCGGTACTGGAAGTGATCACGCCAACCCGCTTGGGTTGTTCTGGGAGTGGCTTTTTAAGGCTGGCAGCAAACAGACCTTCTGCGGAAAGCTGCATTTTCAGTTTTTCAAATTGCTGTTGAAGCAGGCCGTCACCTTCGGGCTGCATGCTTTCGACAATGATTTGGTAATCACCGCGGGGCTCGTACAAAGAAAGCCTTGCACGCACTAGCACCTGATTTCCGTTGGCAGGCTTAAAAGTCACCCGTCGGTTATTGCCTTTGAACATGGCGCATTTCACCTGAGCTTGACGATCTTTCAGGGTGAAATACCAGTGACCAGACGTCGCCATAGTGAGGTTTGAAATCTCGCCAACCAGCCAAACAATGCCCATTTCGTTTTCGAGCAACAAACGTACTTCAGCGTTTAATCTGGAGACGGTATAGATATTGTTGTTGGTGAGATTCATAGCGGAATGCGTCTTTGTTTTCAGCAAGATGAAGCCATGTTAAAGAGGCGAAATCTGAAAGCCAAACGTTTTCGTAAAAATCTGTAGCCAAACGTTTGCGCCGTCAGTATAATGCGGCGGCAATATTTTGAACTCCCTCATATTATTTTGGCGTGAGATATTGCAATGTTACGAATAGCTAAAGAAGCCCTTACTTTTGACGATGTACTGCTGGTTCCAGCACACTCCACAGTTCTTCCGAACACTGCCGACTTGCGCACTCAACTGACGAAAAAAATCTCTCTGAACATCCCACTGATCTCAGCGGCGATGGACACAGTGACCGAAGCGCGCCTCGCAATTGCGCTTGCTCAGGAAGGTGGCATCGGTTTTATCCACAAAAACATGTCTATTGAGCAACAAGCGGAACAAGTTCGCTTGGTGAAGATCTTTGAAGCCGGTGTGGTTTCAAATCCTGTCACTGTGACGCCTGAGCAAACCATTGCTGATGTGAAAGCACTGACCGACACACATGGCTTTGCCGGTTTCCCAGTTGTCACTGAAGCCAATGAGCTGGTGGGTATCATCACTGGTCGCGATGTTCGTTTCGTGACTGACCTGAGCCTGAAAGTGTCAGAAGCAATGACACCGAAAGAGCGTCTGGCAACAGTGAAAGAGGGTGCAAGCCCTGAAGAAGTTCAAAAGCTGATGCAAAAGCACCGCGTAGAAAAAATTCTGGTGGTTAATGACGATCACCACATCGCGGGCATGATCACTGCAAAAGATTTCCAAAAAGCTGAGCGCAAGCCAAACGCATGTAAAGACGAGCAAGGCCGTCTGCGTGTTGGTGCTGCGGTTGGCGCAGGTGCAGGTAACGAAGAACGTGTTGCTGCACTGGTTGAGGCAGGCGTTGACGTTCTGCTTATCGATTCTTCTCATGGTCACTCTGAAGGCGTACTTCAACGCATCCGTGAAACTCGTGAAAAATTCCCTGAATTGCAAATCATTGGCGGTAACGTTGCGACTGGCGCAGGTGCAAAAGCCCTGATTGAAGCGGGTGTTGATGCAGTGAAAGTGGGCATCGGCCCAGGCTCAATCTGTACAACCCGTATTGTTACCGGTGTGGGTGTTCCGCAAATCACTGCGATTTCAGATGCAGTAGAAGTGGCAGAGCAATACGGCGTGCCATGTATCGCTGATGGCGGTATCCGTTTCTCTGGTGACCTGTGTAAAGCATTGGTTGCAGGCGCATCTTGTGTGATGGTTGGCTCCATGCTGGCAGGTACGGAAGAATCTCCAGGTGAAGTTGAACTGTACCAAGGCCGCGCTTACAAATCTTACCGTGGTATGGGCTCGCTGGGTGCGATGTCTAAAGGTTCTTCTGACCGTTACTTCCAGAGCGATAATGCAGCGGACAAGCTGGTACCTGAAGGTATCGAAGGTCGCGTGGCATACAAAGGCCGCCTGAAAGAAATCATCCACCAGCAAATGGGTGGCCTTCGTTCGTGCATGGGTCTGACTGGTTCTGCGACGGTTGAAGCTCTGCGTACAAAAGCAGAATTTGTTCGCATCACTGGCGCTGGTATGACGGAATCGCATGCACACGATGTGACCATCACTAAAGAAGCACCAAACTACCGTACTGGCCAGTAATACACGCCCGTAAGTTAAAGCCGAAATTTATAGCATGGGGACAGAAGTCCCCTGTATCGATGACTTTTTGAGACAAGCTGAAATGACCCAAAATATTCATGACCAACGTATTCTGATCCTCGACTTTGGTTCTCAGTACACCCAGTTGATCGCGCGTCGTATCCGTGAAATCGGTGTTTACTGTGAGCTGTGGGGCTGGGATGTTGAAGAGCAGGATATCCGTGACTTCAACCCGAACGGCATCATTCTTTCCGGTGGCCCGGAGAGCGTGACAGAAGACGGTTCACCACGTGCGCCTGAATATGTGTTTAACGCGGGCGTTCCAGTACTGGGCGTGTGCTACGGCATGCAAACCATGTCTGAGCAGCTTGGCGGTAAAGTTGCAGGATCTAACGAGCGTGAGTTCGGTTATGCGAAAGTCACTCTGGACAACCCAGGTAGCCTATTTGAAGGTATCGAAGATGCCATCAACGAAGCGGGCAAAGGCGTTCTGGATGTATGGATGAGCCACGGCGACAAAGTGGTAGAAATTCCATCTGACTTTGTGAAAGTCGCATCGACTGACACTTGTCCGTTCGCAGCAATGGCAAACGAAGAGAAGCGTTTCTACGGCGTTCAGTTCCACCCTGAAGTGACACACACCCGTCAGGGTCACCGCATGCTTGAGCGCTTCGTGATGGATATCTGTGGCTGTGAAAAGCTATGGACACCAGCCTCGATCATCGAAGATGCGATTGCACGTATCAAAGAACAAGTGGGTGATGACGAAGTGATCCTTGGCCTGTCAGGTGGTGTGGACTCTTCTGTTGTTGCTATGCTTATCCACCGCGCGATCGGTGACAAGCTGACCTGTGTATTCGTAGATAACGGTCTGCTGCGCCTGAACGAAGCTGAGCAGGTTATGGAAATGTTCGGTGACCACTTCGGCCTGAACATCGTTCACGTTGATGCGGAAGACCGCTTCCTATCAGCGCTGGAAGGTATTGCTGATCCAGAAGCAAAACGTAAGAAGATTGGTCACGTGTTCGTAGACGTATTCGATGAAGAATCGAAGAAACTGAAGAATGCGAAATGGCTGGCGCAAGGCACTATCTACCCAGATGTGATCGAGTCTGCTGCTTCTAAGACCGGTAAAGCGCACGTTATCAAATCTCACCACAACGTAGGTGGTCTGCCGGATGACATGGAAATGGGTCTGGTTGAGCCGCTAAAAGAGCTGTTCAAAGACGAAGTGCGCAAGATTGGTCTGGAGCTGGGTCTGCCATACAACATGCTTTACCGCCACCCGTTCCCAGGTCCAGGTCTGGGTGTACGCGTATTGGGCGAAGTGAAAAAAGAATACTGTGACCTGCTGCGCCGTGCGGATGCTATCTTCATCGAAGAGCTGCACAAAGCAGATCTTTACAACAAGGTTTCTCAAGCATTTACTGTGTTCCTGCCAGTACGCTCTGTCGGCGTAATGGGTGACGGCCGTAAATACGATTGGGTTGTTTCTCTGCGTGCAGTAGAAACCATCGACTTTATGACCGCACACTGGGCACACCTGCCATACGATTTCTTGGGTCGCGTTTCAAACCGCATCATCAACGAAGTCGACGGCATCAGCCGCGTAGTTTACGACGTATCTGGTAAGCCACCTGCAACCATTGAGTGGGAATAATCCCCCTTCAAATCCAGTCATTCAAAAGGCACGCATTGCGTGCCTTTTTCTTTCTCTCTCACCAGCGATACGTCATTCATCTTCTGGGTGGCTGATACTCACCATTTCACGCCAAAAGTAGCCATTTTATTGTGGTTGTTGTTCATTTGGATTGTCTTTGTTTGCTTTGTGTTTACCGCTTGTGTGTAAATTGAATTTATGTGCTTAAACCGTAATTTTAATTGAGATTAGTCACTACCAATTTGGTTTGTTACGTGTATTTTGTGCTGTTGAATAATTATGACGTCGTTGCGAATTCATCAAAGAATCCGCTCCTTACGATGCAAACACACACTGCAAAAACTCGGAGCTTTAAATGAGTAATCATGCCATGAGCAATACTCCAGACGCGCCAAGCGGCGGTATGGAAAAGTTCCTGAACTGGATTGAAAGGGCAGGTAACAAAATTCCTGATCCTGCGCTTCTGTTCTTTTATGGACTTTTGATTGTATGGGGTCTGTCCGCCGTTCTTTCTCAGGTTGATTTCGGCCTGATCCACCCTGTTACCGGCCAGGCTGTAGAAATTAATAACCTTCTGACTGGCGAAGCGCTTGCAAGCTTCCTGGCGAACATGGTGACTACTTTCACCAGCTTTGCACCTATGGGTATTGTGCTGGTGGCAATGCTGGGTGTGGGCGTCGCGGATGCATCTGGCTTTATCACTACTGGCCTGAAAAAAATGCTGAACGTGACACCTAAGAAGCTGCTGACGCCAGCGCTGATTCTGGTAGCGATTGTGTCGCACACCGCAGCTGATGCGGGCTACGTTCTGGTTATTCCTTTGGGCGGTATTATCTTCCATGCTGCGGGCCGTCACCCTCTAGTGGGTATAGCTGCGGCGTTTGCCGGTGTGTCGGGCGGTTTTTCAGCCAACTTCATTCCAGCGGGTATTGACCCACTGTTGGCGGGCTTTACCCAATCTGCTGCTCAGGTTCTGGATAAAGACTACGTGGTGAACCCACTGGCGAACCTCTATTTCACTGGCCTCTCTTCATTCCTGATTGTGGCTATCGGCTGGTATGTGACTGAGAAAATCATCGAGCCGCGCCTGAACAAATTGCCAATTGATGAAGACGCAGAAAAAGCACCGGATCTGGGCAGTTTCACTGCTATTGAGAGCAAAGCGTTCAACCGTGCAGGTTTTGCAATGCTGGCGGGTATCGTTCTGCTGGTGGTTGCGCTTATCCCTGAAACGTCAGCACTGCGTTCACCTGAAGGTGAACTGACTGCGTTCTCTGCGCCGCTGATGAAGTCTATTGTACCGCTTATCTTTATCCTGTTTGTGATTCCAGGTGTGGTTTATGGACGCGTGGCAGGTACCTTCAAAACGCAAGGCGATATCATTAAAGCAATGAGCGATACCATGGCGACCATGGGCGCATATTTGGTGATGTCATTCTTCTGTGCGCAGTTCCTGGCGGCATTCAGCCAGTCGAACATCGGTACCTTGCTGGCATTGGAAGGCGCGGCATTCCTGAAAGCGCTGAACATGCCGGGCCAGTTGACCATCATAGGTATGATTCTGTTGACCGCGTGTGTGAACCTGCTGATCGGTTCAGCTTCGGCGAAATGGGCGCTGATTGGTCCAATCCTTGTCCCAATGCTGATGGCGCTGGGTATTTCTCCTGAGCTATCTCAAGCGGCTTACCGCGTGGGTGACTCCGTATCTAACATCATTTCTCCACTGATGGTGTTCTTCCCACTGGTGGTGGTTTACTGCCAACGTTATGTGAAGAGCACAGGTATCGGCACATTGGCATCAATGATGATGCCTTACTCCATTGCGATGCTGATCGGTTGGTCTATCTTCCTTCTGGCTTACTGGGCACTGGGCATCCCACTGGGTATCCAAGCGCCTTACACCTACCAGATGTAACAGCGATCTGTTGTTATCCAAGCCCTGCCATCGTGCAGGGCTTTTTCTTGTGTTTGAATTCTTCTCCAATAATGCGTGCTACATTAATGCAACATTGTCAAAACATACATCTATACATTAATGGGTTTTTGAGATTTTGTATAAAAGATGTATCTTCTGAGATGTTTGCGTTATCTCACACTATTACCTGCAGTGCTGTTTTCAGTTTGTCATAAGTCCTGATTCTTCATGTTGATTTGGCATTATCACCTTTTTTATCTCATTTGTTGGAGTTTTACTCCAAAAGTGGCATCTGCTAAGTTCTTGCGGCAAAAGTAACGGATATACCTGATTTCATCGCATGCTCGTTTCGGCGAATGGTCAATCAAGGTTAGAACTCATCGAAAAGGTGGTATGACATGAGTCAAGCTTCACAAGGAGCGCCGCAACAGAATGGCGCGATTGCGTTTATTGAACGCGTAGGTAAAAAAATCCCCGATCCTGTGATCATTTTTATGTTCCTTTTCGTGGCTGCATTGGCCATTACAGGCTTAATCGGCGGAATGGAATTCCAAACCACAGGGGCAGATGGTAATCCTGTCAGTCACACTGTGAAGAGCATGCTGGCAACAGAAAACGTTCGCTGGATGTTTGACAATGCGATCCTTGAAAACTGGCTGTCGTTCGGCCATGGCGTACTCGGTGTCATTCTTGTGGTGATGCTGGGTGTAGGCATTGCTGAAAACTCGGGCCTTCTGGGTGCAGTGATTAAGCGTGTTGGCCTTCGCCTGAATGAGAAGTGGCTGCCGATGCTGCTGGTATTCCTGGGTATCATGAGCTCCATCGCGACGGATGCGGGTTACCTGGTGCTGATCCCTCTGGCGGGCATGTTGTATGCAGGTGTGGGTAAAAACCCACTCATCGGTATGGCTGCTGCGTTTGCAGGTGTCTCCGCGGGCTTCAGTGCAAACCTGATTCCTGCAACCCCGGTTGACGTCATTATTGGTCTGAATGCACGTGTGTTTGCAGAATCTCAAGGCGTGCCTTTTGAGACCGCAGCAGGTGAAGTACTAAACCCTGCGACCATGCACTATTTCTTCATCTTTGTTTCCACCTTCATGCTGGCAATTCTGGGTGCTTGGGTCACCAAACGCTTTGTCGCACCTCATTTGGAAAAGATGGAGTACACGCTACCGGAAGACTTGGATCAGAGCGATTTCTCTGTCAGCGAAAGTGAGCAAAAGGGTATACGTGCTGCAGGTCTCGGCCTGATAGCTTCTCTGGCTGCGATTGTCGCGCTGGCAATGGGTCCACTCGCGCCATACACCAATGAGGCTGGCCGCACAGTCACTCCTTACATGAACAACGTGATCCTGCTGATTGCGATGGTGTTTGCGGTAACGGGTATCTGTTTTGGCTACAGCACGGGTAAATTCAAGTCCCTGCAAGACGTAGTGAATGCCATGGTGAAGCAGATGAACACCTTTGGTTATGTTCTGGTTCTGACTTTCTTCAGCCATAACTTCCTGGCGGTACTGAGCTACTCAGGCTTGGGTGTTTACATCACTTACCTAGGTGCGACCACCCTGTCTTCACTGGGTCTGGAAAACTTCCCAATCCTGCTTATCATCGGCTTCATTCTTACTACTGCACTGATCAACCTGTTCGTCGGTGGTTTGACGTCGAAGTGGATGCTGCTGGGGCCAATTTTTGTTCCTATGCTGTATCAGGTTAACCCGAATATGACGCCTGATCTGGTGGCGGCTGCATACCGCGTAGCAGACTCGTCGACTAACATCATCACGCCAATGATGACCTATGCAGGTGTTATTCTGGCCTTCATGCGTAAGTACAAATCTGATCTGACGTTTGGTGATGTGATTGCGATGATGGTGCCATACTCAGCAGCGTTCCTGAGCGTATGGACGACTTTGCTAATTGTGTTCTTCAGCTTCAACATTCCACTGGGCTTCTAATCAGGCGCAGCAAGAGTAGAAAAACCCGGCTTCGGCCGGGTTTTTTGTTGTTTGAAGCGTTACTTCAAATGTTCTCCATGGAAGCGGAGGTGATCTTCAATGAAGCTCGAAATGAAGTAGTAGCTATGGTCATAGCCTTCCTGCATACGAAGCTCCAGCGGATAACCAACTTCTTCTGCAGCTTGAAGCAGGTTACCGGGTTTCAGTTGCTCATGCAGGAACTGGTCGCCATCACCTTGATCAATCAGCATCGGTAAGTGCTTCTCGGCTTTTTTGATTAACGCGCAGCTGTCGTATTCCAGCCAAGTTTGGCGGTCTTCACCTAAATAGTTGGTAAAAGCCTTTTCGCCCCAAGGCACAGCAGCGGGATTCACAATTGGGCTGAATGCAGAAACAGAACGGTAATCATCACTGTTTTTCAGTGCGATTGTCAGGGCACCATGTCCCCCCATGCTGTGACCGGAAATTGCCTTCACATCACTGACCGGGAAATGCGCTTCGATAACAGCAGGAAGCTCTTTTACCACGTAATCGTACATGTGATAGAAACGGTTCCAAGGTGCCTCAGTCGCATTCAGGTAAAAGCCAGCACCGATACCAAAATCGTACGCACCTTCAGGATCATCAGGAATGTTGTCGCCACGTGGGCTGGTGTCAGGGGCAACGATAGCAATACCCAGCTCAGCAGCGACACGGTGTGCGCCGGCTTTCTGCATAAAGTTTTCATCACTACAGGTCAGTCCTGACAACCAGTAGAGCACTGGCACTCGATTGGATTCTGATGCTTGAGGAGGCAGGAAAATAGCGAAACGCATGTTGCAGTGAACAGTACGTGAGGTATGAGTGTACTGCTTATGCCAACCGCCAAAACTGCGGTTACTGCTGATGTTTTCAAGACTCATGTTGGACTCCAAAGCAGGCGGTTTTTTCGCCGCCTGCGTGGGGTTTGTTATTGTGTCGTTTACTTGTCGTAATGGATAACAGAGCGGATGCTCTTGCCTTCGTGCATCAGATCAAATGCTTCATTGATACCATCAAGGCCCATGGTGTGGGTGATGAAGTCGTCCAAGGCAAATTCACCCGCCATGTAACGCTCGACGATTTCAGGCAGTTCTGAACGGCCTTTTACACCACCGAATGCTGAACCACGCCATACGCGACCGGTAACCAGTTGGAATGGGCGGGTAGAGATTTCCTGGCCAGCACCGGCAACACCGATGATCACAGACTCGCCCCAGCCTTTGTGGCAACACTCAAGTGCTGAACGCATGACATTGACGTTACCGATACACTCGAACGAGTAATCCACACCACCGTCGGTCAGTTCAACAATGACATCCTGAATCGGTTTGTCGTACTTGCTTGGGTTGATGCAGTCAGTCGCACCTAGCTTTTTAGCCAGTTCGAACTTGCTCTCATTGATGTCGATACCAATGATGCGGCTCGCCCCCGCCATTGCAGCGCCGATGATGGCAGAAAGACCGATACCACCCAGACCAAACACAGCGACAGTGTCGCCTTTTTGGACCTTAGCGGTGTTGAGCACTGCGCCCATTCCGGTCGTCACACCACAGCCAAGAAGGCAGACTTCTTCGAGAGGTGCGTCTTTATTCACTTTGGCCAGAGAAATCTCAGGCAATACTGTGTACTCAGAGAAAGTTGAGCAGCCCATGTAGTGATAGATTGGCTGACCATCTTTGTAAAAGCGGGTGGTGCCGTCTGGCATCAGGCCCTTGCCTTGGGTTTCACGAATTTTCTGACACAGGTTGGTTTTGCCTGACTTACAGAACTTACATTCACCACATTCTGGGGTGTAAAGGGGAATAACATGATCACCCACTTGAACGCTGGTGACACCTTCACCCACTTGTTCAACAATGCCGCCGCCTTCGTGGCCCAGAATTGCAGGGAAGATACCTTCTGGATCATCACCTGACAGGGTAAATGCATCTGTGTGGCAAACGCCGGTTGCGATAATACGCACCAGTACTTCGCCCGCTTTTGGCAGCATGACATCCACTTCTTCTATGCTGAGTGGTTTGCCTGCTTCCCAGGCAATCGCTGCGCGTGATTTGATAAATTGTTCTGCCATTGCAAGCATCCTCATTGGTAAAGGGCTAGTCCCTTATCGTCTAACCCTAGGCGATATAAGTTGAAGGAGCGAGTTCACTTTTGTGACACGCTGAATTTGAGTAATAGTCTATTTGTTTCTAAACGTGTGATAATCCACTTGGATTGCAATTAACTTTTACTGGTGAGAAATAATGTCGGACTGGCAAGGGGTTTCAGAATTTCTGGCAGTGGTTGAAACAGCCAGCTTTACCAAAGCATCAAAGCGGTTGGGGGCATCAACGGCGCATGTGAGCCGTCAGGTGGCATTGCTTGAGGAACGACTCAATACCCGCCTTCTGTTCCGCACCACGCGAAAGGTTTCTACGACAGAAGAGGGTGATATTTACTATCTGCATTGCCGGTTACTGGCAGACGGCCTGAAAGAGGCAGAGAGTGCTGTGACTCAGTTGCACGAGACGCCGAATGGACACATCAAACTGACAGCGCCAGTGACCTATGGGGAAAAAGTGGTGATGCCGTTGATCCTCGATTTCATGCAAGCCTACCCCGAAATTCAAATAGAGGTAGACCTGACCAATGCGACGCTAGACCTTGTCGATTCATCTTGTGATGTGGCGTTAAGGTTAGGGCGCTTGGTGGACTCCTCCATGGTGTGTAAGCGCTTGGCTACACGTCGTCTTATTGTTTGTGGTTCACCGGATTATCTTTCCAAATTTGGCACCCCTCATACACTCTCTGAATTGGCCCAACACAATTGTCTTCGTGGTCAGCATGACTACTGGCGTTTCCGTGAGGAAGGTAAAGAGCGCTCTGTCCGTGTTCGTGGCAACCTTCGCTGCAACAGTGGTATTGCCTTGCTGGATGCTGCGATCCGCGGCAATGGGTTAATTCAGCTTCCGGATTATTACTTGCAGGAGGCGTTGGAAAGCGGTGAGGTCGTCAAGGTGCTGAATGCTTACGAGGATTTGGAAGAGGGAATTTGGGCACTTTTCCCGCACCGTCGTTTGCAGCCCCTTCGCGTTAAATTGTTGGTGGATTTTCTGGCGGCAAAGCTGGCAAATCAGGCTAAGGATTAGGTGGCTTGGAGTGATATACTCCGCCGCAAAGCAAGATTGAAGTAAAGGCACACAGTGGCAGAGAGTGAATTAGATCAGCAGTTTATGCGCCGGGCGATGGAGCTGGCAGGCAAAGCAGAATCCGAAGGTGAAGTTCCCGTCGGTGCAGTTGTCGTGCATGATGGTGTCGTCATTGGAGAAGGCTGGAACCGCTTGATCGGCCAGCATGATGCGACGGCACATGCGGAGATGATGGCACTGCGCCAGGCAGGTAAAGTATTGCAAAACTACCGCCTGTTAGATGCGGTGCTTTATGTCACTTTGGAGCCTTGTCCAATGTGTGCGTCCGCCATGGTGCACAGTAGGATTTGTAGGGTAGTATTTGGCGCGCCGGATTATAAGACCGGTGCTGCAGGAAGTGTCATGAATTTGCTGAGTTATGAAGGTGTTAACCATCATGTCCAGTATCAGGGAGGCGTGTTGGAAGAGGAATGTCGTGAGCAGCTGCAGGCATTTTTCCGCCGTCGTCGCTCAGAAAAGAAAGCGGAAAAAGAAGCGCGTAAAGCAGCGCAAAACCCTTCTGAAGAGAATTAGAAGCTCTCGTCCATCATAGCGAATTCGCGGATAGCGAAAGTGCGTTGGCGCCATAGCACCTTTTTCAGTGCCACATTACGTTGACGCTTGCGACGGTTCGACGCCGCACTGGAGTTACGGGCAAAGTTAGCCTGTACCTTTCGTTTTTTTGCAAACATCGTTAATCCTTTTGAAAAAATAAGCGCAGCCCGGCTGCGCTTATTAGTATTTATAGTCGCCCTTTATGAACGCAGGATGACAGATTCAAACTAGTTTTTCTCGCTGTCTTCTTCCTGAGTTTCTGGTGCTTTGTCTTTGTTCTCAGCGTCATCGGCCACAGGTGTTGCTTCTACTGTATCAATCACTTCACTGACACCTTCACCAGGCACGTCTTCCACTTTGATGGTTTGCAAGCCTTCAAGATTATCAGCAGCATCGCTGGCAATCGCCTGTTCCTGATCCTGCTCATAGCCGACGATACTCTGATAGTAACGACGGATGTTTTCTACGTAGCTTAGTGCTTCATAACCACGGGCATAACCATAACGGGTTTGCTTGTAGTACTGACGCTTAGCAAGCAGTGGCAAACGCTGTTTCACATCAGCCCAAGAGTCAGGGTTTCCACCTTGCGCCTTGGTTAGGCGGCGTGCGTCCATCATGTGACCGAAGCCAATGTTGTAGGAGGCCAGCGCGAACCAGATTTTCTCATGCTCGTTAACACTGTCTGGCACGCGGTGTAGCATTTTACGCAAGTATTCAGCACCACCACGGATGCTTTGCTCAGGATCCAGTCGGTTCTTCACGCCAACTGATTTTGCTGTTGGTAGTGTCAGCATCATCATGCCGCGCACACCAGTCGGTGAAACGGCGCGCGGATTCCAATGAGACTCTTGATAAGAAAGGGCAGCCAGTAAACGCCAGTCAAACTCATCGGCGTATTTTTTAAACAATGGCTCCCATTCAGGCAGTTTGGATTCTATTGCACGCAGGAAGGCGCGGGTATCGACAAAGTCGAAGCTGCCGACATGACCAAAGTATTTCTCTTCGAGTGCTGCTAATTCACCACTTTGGGTCTTCTTGCCGAAGAACTCAATCATCAGGGCGTAAACGCTGTCATCCTGTGTTTTCTTCATAAACCAGGCAACAGGCTCGTCTTAGGTCAGCTCCAATGCAACTGTGATGGTTGGATGAGTGCGCTGCACCAGTGCAATATCCACCGAGTCTGCGATAGTGAAATCCAGCTTGCCGTCAGCCACTTGCTTGAGAAGCTCATCGTCGTCAGTGTCTTTGACGCTCTCCCAGATAAGTTCCGGGTATTCGCGTTGAATTGCCTGAAGGGTAAGGGCATGACTGGAGCCTTCAACCACGGCAACGCGCGCGCCATCTTTATTAAGTTCTGTCAGATTACGTGGACGCCAGTGACCGTTCTTGTATACCAACTGCTGACTGACATAGTAATAAGCAGGTCCAGGACGAAAATGCTCTAGACGGTCTTTGGTGATGGTTAAGCCCGCCGCAATGATGTCGACATCGCCGCGCTCAACAGCAGGAAATAGACCAGACAGCGTATACGCTGGCTGCATCTCAAGTTTAACGCCTAAGCTTTGTGCAAATTGAGCAGCGAGTTCATAGTCGAGACCGGTTGGGCCGTCGGGACCGATGTAATAAGAAAGCTGGTTATTCAGGGTACCAACGCGCAATACGCCGCGATCGCGAATTTTTTCCAGCTCTGTTCTGTCATCATACTTCCACTCGCAGCCTGCGAGGAACAGCATCAGAAAAAAGCCAGTGAGTAGTTGATAGGTTCGTTTTACAGCGTTCGAGTTCAAAAAGTTATGCCTACCTCTAAAGTTTGACGACTGTTATATCAAAGCTGGCCGTATGCTGAAAGTTAAGCCGCAACCGTTACTTGGGCAATCCTCAGAATAGTGACAATAAACGTCAGTCAAAAAAAGTTGCGCAAACGGTTGCGTCAAGTGTTACGTCGCTCACTTTTTTCCCCTATAATACCGCCCCGAAGCCTTTAGAAGTGGTATCGACATGGCTTTCCCATCTCATTTGCGCAATGTAAATCATGGGGTTAGGTCAATATTACTTTAATTCACCGCTAACCGAGAGACGTACGCACATGGAAATTTTGCGTGGTTCCCCCGCTCTGTCCGAATTTCGAGTCCAAAAACTGCTGGAAAGCTGCAAAGCAAACGACTTGCCTGTGACCAGCCTCTATGCTGAGTATATTCACTTTGCTGATCTCAGCGCGCCTTTAAGCGAGGACGAGAAGCAAAAACTGGATCGCCTGCTCACTTATGGTCCAACGATCGCAGAGCATGCACCTACTGGAACCCTCTTCCTTGTTACACCACGCCCCGGCACCATTTCCCCTTGGTCTTCTAAAGCTACCGACATTGCCCGCAACTGTGGCTTAGCCCAAATCAAACGCCTTGAGCGTGGCACTGCCTACTATGTTGAACTGTCCGGCGAGCTATCTGAAGCACAGCAAAAAGTACTGGCTGATCTGCTCCACGATCGCATGATGGAAGTGGTATTTGGCCAATTCGATGAAGCTTCTGCATTGTTCCAAGCGGCAACGCCTGCACCAATGACGGCAGTCGATGTTTTGGGTGGCGGACGCGAAGCACTGGAAAAAGCCAACGTTGAGTTGGGTCTGGCGCTGGCGGAAGACGAAATTGATTACTTGGTGGAAAGCTTCACCAAACTGGGTCGTAACCCGAACGACATTGAGCTTATGATGTTTGCACAGGCAAACTCTGAGCATTGTCGTCACAAGATTTTCAATGCGGACTGGACCATTGATGGTGTTGAACAGCCAAAGAGCCTGTTCAAGATGATCAAGAATACGTTTGAACATAACAGTGAATACGTGTTGTCAGCGTACAAAGACAACGCAGCTGTGATGACAGGTTCTAATGTGGGTCGATTCTTCCCGAATCCAGAGTCACGCCAATATGATTACCATCAGGAAGAAGCACATATCCTGATGAAAGTGGAAACCCACAACCACCCAACGGCAATTTCTCCATGGCCTGGCGCATCAACCGGCTCTGGCGGCGAAATCCGTGATGAAGGCGCAACCGGTATCGGCGGTAAGCCAAAAGCGGGTTTGGTTGGTTTTACAGTATCTAACCTGCGTATCCCGGGCTTTGAGCAGCCTTGGGAAACGGATTTCGGCAAACCAAACCGCATCGTGAACGCGCTGGATATTATGTTGGAAGGTCCTCTGGGTGGCGCCGCATTTAACAACGAATTTGGCCGTCCGAACCTGCTGGGCTACTTCCGTACTTACGAGGAAAAGGTGACCTCGCACAACGGTGAAGAAGTGCGTGGTTACCATAAGCCAATCATGATTGCGGGCGGTATGGGCAACATCCGTGACCAGCACGTACAGAAAAAAGAAATCCCAGTTGGCGCGAAGCTGATTGTTCTTGGCGGCCCGGCGATGAACATCGGTCTGGGTGGCGGTGCTGCGTCTTCAATGGCATCTGGCCAGTCGACCGAAGATCTGGATTTCGCTTCTGTTCAACGTGAGAACCCAGAAATGGAACGCCGCTGTCAGGAAGTGATTGACCGCTGTTGGCAGCTTGGCGAGCAAAACCCAATTGCGTTTATTCACGATGTGGGCGCGGGCGGTATTTCGAATGCCCTACCTGAGCTGGTGGATGACGGCGAGCGCGGTGGTAAGTTCCAGTTGCGTGACGTACCGAATGACGAACCAGGCATGAGCCCATTGGCAATCTGGTGTAACGAATCTCAAGAGCGCTATGTAATGGCGGTTGCGCCAGAAAACATGGACGTGTTTGATGCGATTTGTAAACGCGAACGTGCGCCTTACGCGGTGGTAGGTGAAGCGACTGAAGAGCGTCACCTGACGCTGGAAGACAGCCACTTCGATAACACACCTATCGATATGCCAATGGATATTCTGCTTGGCAAGCCACCGAAAATGCACCGTGACGTGACCTCTCTGAAAGTGGAAGGTCAGACAATTGCCCGTGACGGCATCAATATTGAAGAAGCCACCCAGCGTGTGCTGCGTCTGCCTTCAGTTGCTGAGAAAACCTTCCTTATCACCATTGGTGACCGCACAGTAACTGGCCTGGTTGCACGTGACCAAATGGTCGGCCCTTGGCAGGTGCCGGTTGCGAACTGTGCAGTGACTGCAGCAAGTTATGACACTTACCATGGCGAAGCTATGTCGATGGGTGAGCGTACGCCAGTTGCACTGCTGGACTTTGCTGCGTCTGCACGTCTGGCAGTCGCTGAATCTCTGACCAATATTGCCTGTTCTGACATCGGCGACCTGAAGCGCATTAAGCTGTCTGCAAACTGGATGGCTGCCGCAGGTCACCCAGGTGAAGATGCTGGCCTTTATGAAGCAGTAAAAGCGGTGGGTGAAGAGTTGTGTCCAGCGCTGGATCTGACCATTCCTGTGGGTAAAGACTCAATGTCTATGAAGACCCGCTGGGACGAGAATGGCGAGCAGAAAGAAAACACCTCGCCACTGTCTCTTATCATTACCGCATTCGGCCGTGTCGAAGACGTACGCAAGACAGTCACGCCTCAGCTTCGCACTGACAAAGGCGACAGCGCACTGGTTCTGGTCGACCTTGGCCAAGGTCAAAACCGCATGGGTGCAACCGCGCTTGCGCAGGTTTACAAGCAGTTGGGTGACAAGCCTGCTGATGTTGACAGCCCAGAGCTGCTGAAAGGCTTCTTCAATGCAATGCAAACACTGGTACGCGACGAAAAACTGCTGGCTTACCATGACCGTGGTGACGGCGGCCTTTATGTGACACTGGCGGAAATGGCTTTTGCTGGTCACGTGGGTGTGGAAGTGGATATCAACACCCTATCTGCTGAAGGCGAGTGCAGCGACGAGCTGGCAGCGCTGTTCAACGAAGAACTGGGCGCTGTGGTTCAGGTTCGCACCGAAGATCTGGATTCTGTGCTTTCGACGCTTTCTGCACACGGTCTGGAAACATGTAGCCATGTGATTGGTACCCTGACAGAAGACGATGCTGTCCGTATCTGGAATGGTGACGCACTGGTGCTGGATCAGAACCGCACAGAGCTTCGTACCATTTGGGCGGAAACCACTTATCAAATGCAGGCAATGCGTGATAATCCACGCGGTGCCCAGCAAGAGTTTGATGCGAAGAAAGACGTTAACGACCCTGGTTTGTCAGCGAACCTGACCTTCAATGTTCAGGAAGATGTGGCGGCACCGTTTATCGCAACGGGCGCACGTCCTCAAATGGCAATTTTGCGTGAGCAGGGCGTGAACTCCCATGTTGAAATGGCTGCAGCATTTGACCGCGCTGGCTTTGATGCCAAAGACGTTCACATGAGTGACGTGCTGGCAGGCAACATTTCACTGGAAGAGTTCAACGGCCTGGTAGCTTGTGGCGGCTTCTCTTACGGTGACGTTTTGGGCGCGGGTGAAGGTTGGGCGAAATCTATTCTGTTCAATGATCAGGCGCGTGACCAGTTCGAGCGTTTCTTCCACCGAGGCGATTCGTTCGCGCTGGGCGTGTGTAACGGCTGTCAGATGCTGTCTAACCTGCACGATTTGATCCCAGGTGCAGACTTGTGGCCGCGTTTCGTTCGCAACGAATCTGAGCGTTTTGAAGCGCGCTTCAGTCTAGTTCAGGTTCAGGAGAACCCATCTCTGTTCCTGAGTGGTATGGCGGGCTCTCACATGCCTATCGCGGTTTCTCATGGTGAAGGCCGGGTGGAAGTGCGAGATGCAGAGCATCTGGCTGCGATTGAGCAATCAGGCACAGTCGCACTGCGTTACCTGGATAACTTTGGCAAGGTGACTCAGGATTACCCAGCGAACCCGAATGGTTCACCTAACGGTATTACCGGCCTGACTACACGTGACGGTCGTGTAACCATCATGATGCCGCACCCAGAGCGCGTATTCCGCACAGTTGCTAACTCTTGGCACCCAGACAACTGGGGTGAGGATAGCCCTTGGATGCGCATGTTCCGCAACGCGCGCGTTAAACTGGGTTAATCAAACATCGTGTTTGAAACAGCAAACTTGTGACACGAGCCGCTACCTTCGGGTAGCGGCTTTTTTATCCGATTGCATCCGGTATTGGCTAGAGGGTAAAGTGTTTCGGCAATTTTATGGAGAGAAATGCAATGGACAGTGCGATCAGCTTTACGCTCATTCCTTCCGGACAGGTTCCAGAATCCCTGCAGCGCCGTTTTCCCTCATTGGCAAAACTGAATGATCCTGAATCCACTCAAGAGATCCCTATGCTGGTGGCAGAAAAGGATGGTGACCCTGTTGCTGTCGCCGTGCTTCAACACGAAAAGCGCCATAACGGCATCATGGTAGAAGACGCCACGCTGACTCTGCTTGAAGTGGACCAGGCTAGCCGCCTTCAGGGCATTGGCAAAAATCTATTGAATGCGTTGGAAGCTTATGCCGCCACCGTCACTTGCGAGCTGAAAGTGGACTGCGGCGCGGTGATCGGACGTAAACCTATGCAGGCGCTGCTGACCAATTCCGGCTACGAGCCACCGTTTGCCTGTGGCGAAACTAAAACCACGACATGGAAAAAGTCTCTGGTTTAATCCGGGATTTTGTTAAGGAAAGCTGCGCCAACAGGATGGTGTAAGGTTACAATTAAGGTATTGAGCTGTTTGCTTAATCCAGAATTTAAGGGAATGCGAGATGAAAAAAATTGAAGCGATTATCAAGCCGTTCAAGCTTGACGACGTGCGTGAAGCACTGGCAGAAGTAGGCATCACGGGCATGACTGTATCTGAAGTCAAAGGCTTTGGACGCCAGAAAGGCCACACAGAACTTTACCGCGGCGCGGAGTACATGGTGGACTTTCTGCCAAAAGTAAAACTGGAAATTGTGGTTGCGGATGATGCCGCAGACCAGTGCGTTGAAACCATTGTGCAAACCGCGCAAACCGGCAAGATCGGTGATGGCAAAATATTCGTCACTGACGTTCAGCGTGTTGTACGTATCCGTACCGGTGAAGAAGACGAAGAAGCGATCTAATCGCCACTCATACAAGTTCAAAAGCCTCCCAATTGGGAGGCTTTTTCGCTTTCATTACGCGGTTAGCGGTAACTTAATAGCAAACCACATAGCGGTCTGGCCTGTGGTTCATGGTCAGCACCAAGTTCAAAACAAATGCACCGACGACCGAGCAGGCAAGTAGCCATGGCGAAACGAAGAAGAACGAGGCCAGCAGGATGGCAAAATCAATCGCCATCTGTACGTTGCCTGCGCGGATACCGAACTTGTCCTGACAGTAAAGTGCCAGCACATTGAAGCCACCGAGGCTCGCGTTATGGCGGAAGATCATCAGCATGCCCACACCCATCAACAAGCCACCGATTAATCCGCAGTAAAGCGGCTGTAGCCAGCCAATGGTAAACACGTGAGAAATGTGGTCGACGATGAAAGAAACCATTCCACCGGCAAAGACGCTTCGAAGAGCAAACTGAGTACCAAAACGTCGCCATCCCATCAGGTAGAAAGGTACGTTCATCAGAAAATAAAGGGTGCCGAAAGAGAGGTCTGTAAACTGGGTGATCAAAAGTGCCAGACCTGTCGTACCGCCAGTAAGCAAACCTGCCTGCTGAAGGAAATACACTCCCTGCGCCACAATGAACGCACCGGACAGGACCGCAATCATATCTTCAAACTGTGAATGTTTGGGCTGATAACTCAACGCAATAACTCCTAAAAATGTGTCGTTTTTAAAGGGATTCACGACGCAAGAATGTACTCACACAAAGCTGGGATGTTTGATTCTCTTTGGAAACTTTCCCAGTGTCGCCTTTCACAGTAAATGGATGAAAAGCAGGGCATCTTAATGAGATTGCATAAGGGAGGAAAGAGGCAGGGTAAACACGCGCAAGCTCTTGTGTCAGCAATGGCTTACGGGGTGTAAAGATCTGTGGTTTACAGACTGTGACATTGGTCAATGTGAATTCAATTCATGATTGGAATGAGAAAAGACCATGTTCACTCAGGCAAAAAAAATGTGATTCCTACTACCTGTTGCGCAACAAATTTTGTAGAATCGCAGCCAATAGGAAAGCAATGACGAAAACGTTTGCGTCCGCATGGATACTGGCGTTTTTAATTTGGTGTAAATCAACCCAAACCAAGTTGACCCGATGATTTGCCCAAGCGAGTTATCCGGTCAACTTGGTACCCAGGGAACTATCTGAGTCAGGAGATACAGATGCTAAAGCGTGACATGAACATCGCTGATTACGATGCGGAGCTGTTTGCCGCGATCCAGGAAGAAACTGCACGTCAGGAAGAGCACATCGAGCTCATCGCGTCAGAAAACTACACCAGCCCTCGCGTTATGGAAGCGCAAGGTTCCCAACTGACTAACAAATATGCTGAAGGCTACCCAGGCAAGCGTTACTACGGTGGTTGTGAGTACGTAGACAAAGCAGAAGCGCTGGCAATCGACCGTGCATGTGAGCTGTTCGGTGCAGAGTACGCGAATGTTCAGCCACACTCAGGTTCTCAAGCAAACAGCGCAGTTTACATGGCGCTGCTGAACCCAGGCGATACGGTTCTGGGCATGAGCCTGGCTCATGGTGGTCACCTGACTCACGGTTCTCCAGTTAACTTCTCTGGTAAGCACTACAACGTTATCCCTTACGGTATCGACGAAGCTGGCCAAATCAACTACGACGAGATGGAAGCACTGGCGCTTGAGCACAAGCCTAAGATGATCATCGGTGGTTTCTCTGCTTACTCTCAAATCGTTGATTGGGCGCGCATGCGTGAAATCGCGGACAAAGCAGGTGCTTACCTGTTCGTTGATATGGCGCACGTAGCGGGCCTGATTGCAGCGGGTGTATACCCAACGCCAATCCCACACGCACACATCGTTACCACTACCACTCACAAAACGCTGGCGGGTCCTCGTGGCGGTCTGATTCTGTCTAACGCAGGCGAAGACATGTACAAGAAGCTGAACTCAGCAGTATTCCCTGGTGGTCAGGGTGGCCCTCTGATGCACGTTATCGCTGCAAAAGCTGTTGCATTCAAAGAAGCGATGGAACCAGAGTTCAAAGCATACCAGCAGCGCGTAGTAGATAACGCAAAAGCGATGGTTGCACAGTTCCAAGAGCGTGGCTACAAAGTGGTATCTAACGGTACTGAAAACCACCTGTTCCTGGTTGACCTGATCGACAAGAACATCACAGGTAAAGAAGCTGACGCAGCACTGGGTGCAGCGAACATCACTGTGAACAAGAACAGTGTTCCTAACGATCCACGCAGCCCATTCGTGACTTCTGGTATCCGTGTTGGTTCTCCAGCAATCACCCGTCGTGGTTTCACGCAAGATGACGCGAAAGAATTGGCTAACTGGATGTGTGATGTTCTGGATAACATCGAAAGCCAGGAAGTGATTGAAGCGACGAAAGCGAAAGTACTGGAAATCTGTAAACGTCTGCCAGTTTACGCATAAGACGTTATCTGATTGAAAAAAGCACCTTCGGGTGCTTTTTTTGTGCCTGTTTTCACCACTTTCACGCTTTCTCAGGTCTGCAAATCGGTTACACTGTTCACCAATTGTTTAAGGAGGCGAGATGCACTGTCCATTTTGTGGTGCGAATGACACCAAGGTCATTGATTCACGACTGGTCGCAGACGGCCATCAGGTGCGTCGTCGTCGCCAGTGTTTGGCGTGTAACGAACGTTATACCACGTTTGAAACTGCAGAGCTGGTGATGCCGCGTATCATCAAAACCAATGGCAACAGAGAGCCATTTAACGAAGATAAATTGCGTGGCGGTATTCAGCGAGCTCTCGAAAAGCGCCCTGTGAGCACAGACGATATCGAAAAATCCATTAACACCATAAAATCAACGATTCGTGCAACGGGTGAACGAGAAGTGTCTTCGACGTTGGTGGGTAATTTGGTGATGGATGCACTGAAAGAACTCGATAAAGTCGCGTACATTCGCTTTGCGTCTGTGTATCACAGCTTTGAAGATATCCGAGACTTCGGTGAAGAAATCGCCCGCCTGGAAAAATAAGCGGATACATGTTTTCAATTTTTGACTCTCAAATGATGCTGCGCGCCATCGAGCTTGCGAAACTTGGCATCTACACCACCGCTCCTAACCCTAACGTTGGCTGTGTGATCACTCAGGGTGATGACATTACTGGCGAGGGTTTTCACTTTCGTGCCGGTGAACCGCACGCAGAAGTGCACGCGTTGCACGCAGCGGGTGACAAAGCTGAAGGTGCCACCGCTTACGTCACCCTTGAGCCATGCTCCCACTACGGACGTACTCCTCCTTGTGCTGATGCATTGATTGCTGCGGGTGTTAGCCGTGTCGTTTGTGCCATGGTGGACCCAAACCCCAAAGTGGCAGGGCGTGGTATACAGCGTATGCGTGATGCAGGTATTCAGGTTGATGTCGGTTTAATGCAGGCACAAGCTGAAGCGCTGAACCCAGGTTTTATCAAAGTGATGAAAACCGGTTTGCCGTTTGTACAGCTAAAGCTTGCCTCCAGTCTTGACGGTCGCACGGCACTGGCAAATGGTCAGAGTAAATGGATCACCGGAGATGAAGCCCGCGCCGATGTGCAGGTTTTCCGGGCTCAAGCAGGTGCGATTCTCTCAACCAGCCAGACGGTATTGGACGACAATCCATCTCTTAACGTTCGCTGGGAACAATTGCCTGCTGCTGTAAAAGCAGAGTATTCCCAAGACAATCTGCGCCAGCCAATCCGAGTGATTCTCGATACCCATAGAAAGGTGGCGAAAGAGGCGCATCTTTTCTCTTTGGATGGTGAAGTCATCGTTGTCACGGCTTCTCAAACCGACTCAGAAAGTGAAACTGCAAAAGTGCTCACCGTTGCCAAAGAGGCAGGACAGCTTGATCTTAACAATACCATGCGTGCTCTGGCAGCAAATGGTATCAATCATATCTGGGTGGAAGCGGGTGCCACGCTGGCCGGCAGTTTGTTGAAAGCTGGTTTGGTGGATGAGCTGATTATTTATCAGGCGCCTAAACTGATGGGGAACGACAGCCGTGGTTTGGTCAACCTGCAGGGAATGACCTGTATGAGTCAGGCACCTGCCTTTGAGCTGACTGACGTGACCCGCATCGGCAATGACGTGCGTCTTCGTATGCAAAAGCCACAGCCAGAATAAAATTTAAAGCGAAAGAATATGTTTACAGGAATTATCGAAGCGGTTGGTTACATCCAGAAAATTACCCCGAAAGGCGGTGACATTTCGCTGACTGTCGAAAGTGGTAAGCTGGATCTGGCTGACGTGAAACTGGGCGACAGCATCGCTACCAATGGTGTTTGTCTGACCGTGGTCGAATTGACTGGAAAGGGTTATGTGGCGGACCTATCGGGTGAGACACTGAACCGTACTGCTTTTGCAACCTATAAAGCGGGCCAGAAAGTGAATCTGGAAAAAGCCATGCTGCCTACAACGCGTTTTGGCGGTCATATGGTTTCCGGCCATGTCGACAGCGTGGCGACTGTTGTTTCACGCACTCAAACAGGGCGTGCGATTGAACTTTGGCTCGAAGCACCCGCAGAGCTTGCCAAATACTTGGCAGAGAAAGGCTCGGTGACGATTGATGGCATCAGTCTGACAATCAACGCGGTGGATGGAAATCGATTCAAACTCACCATCGTTCCGCATACCGCTCTGGAAACGACGATCGAAGATTTCACTGTCGGATACCAAGTCAATATCGAAGTGGATGTGATTGCCCGCTACCTTGAACGATTAATGATGGGCGACCGTGCTGCGCAACAAAGTGGTGCAGGCGGTTTGACCATGGCAAAGCTCGCTGAGTCGGGCTTTTTAAGATAACAGAACCGGATTGCCGGTAAGAACAGGGATAGAACCATGCCAATCAGCAGCGCAGCAGAGATTATCGAAGACATCCGTCAGGGCAGAATGGTTATCCTGATGGACGATGAAGATCGCGAGAATGAAGGCGACCTCATCATCGCAGCAGAAAAAATTACGCCGGAAGCTATCAACTTTATGGCGACATATGGCCGTGGCCTGATTTGTCTTACCATGACTAAAGAACGTTGCCAACGCCTTGGTTTGCCATTGATGGTCAGCGACAACAATGCTCAGTTTTCGACTGCCTTTACCGTTTCTATTGAAGCAGCAGAAGGCGTGACAACGGGTATTTCTGCTGCTGATCGTGCACGCACGGTAGAAGCCGCGGTTGCACCGAATGCAGTTGCTGCAGATTTGGTTCAGCCGGGACATATCTTTCCGTTGATGGCTCAGGATGGTGGTGTACTGACCCGAGCAGGTCACACTGAAGCAGGTTGTGATTTGGCGCGCCTTGCGGGTTACTCTCCTGCAGGTGTGATTGTTGAGATCCTTAACGAAGACGGCACCATGGCGCGTCGTCCGGATCTGGAAAAGTTCGGCGAGAAGCATGGCATCAAGCTAGGTACTATCGCTGATCTGATTGAATACCGTAACAACAACGAAACCACCATTGAGCGGGTAGCAGAGTGTAAGCTGCCGACGGAATATGGTGAGTTTGATCTGATCACTTACCGTGACACCATCGACAGTCAGGTGCATTATGCCCTGCGTAAAGGAGAAGTGAGCAACCAGCCAACGCTGGTACGCGTGCACCTCCAAGACACCTTTACAGACTTGCTGCATTCCGATCGTTCAGCCGAGCGCAGCTGGTCATTGAGTGATGCGATGAAACGTATCAATGCTGATGGTGGTGTGCTGGTCATTCTGGGTAAAGAAGAGTCTTCTTCATCCATTATCAACAAAGTACGTACTTTTGAAGCGCAGGACAAAGGCGAGAAACCGGCTGCCGCTAAGTGGCAGGGCACCAGCCGTCGTGTTGGTGTAGGTTCGCAAATCTTGGCAGACTTGGGCGTGACAGATATGCGTTTGTTGTCTTCAACCAATAAACGCTACCATGCACTTTCAGGCTTTGGTCTGAAAGTTGTCGAGTACGTCGTTGACTAAACTGAAACGACGCTGATAAAGAAAACGCAGCTCAAGCTGCGTTTTTTTATTCCGAAACAGGCTGGATTCGATGCAAATTCCCAAGCGGCATAAGCGCTGGCGGCTTTGCAGAAAAGTGTGATAGAATCCCGCGGTTTCTCAATCCGGATAAATAAGTCATAGGAAGGCCCATGAAGGTAATCGAAGGTGCATTCGCAGCACCAAATGCTCAAGTTGCTATCGTTATCTCCCGTTTCAACAGCTTTATTAACGAAAGCCTGCTGGATGGTGCTATTGATGCGCTGAAGCGTCAGGGCCAAGTAAGTGAAGACAATATTACTGTAGTACGTTGCCCAGGCGCTTACGAGCTGCCGCTGGTGGCACAACGTGTTGCAAAAAGCGGCCGTTACGACGCTATTATCGCGCTGGGATCAGTGATCCGAGGCGGTACGCCACACTTTGACTATGTGGCCGGAGAATGTAACAAAGGTCTGGCACAGGTTGCGCTTGAGTTTGATACTCCTGTTGCATTCGGCGTGCTGACCGTAGACACCATTGAACAAGCCATCGAACGCGCGGGTACCAAGGCTGGTAATAAAGGGGCAGAGGCTGCACTAAGCGCGCTTGAAATGGTAAACGTACTGTCCCAAATCGAATCCTAATCGGGGGTTACTGTGAAACCAGCCGCACGGCGCAACGCGCGCCATTTTGCACTACAAGCAATCTACTCATGGCAACTGACGCAAGGCAACGTAGCTGATATCGAAGCTCAATTCCTTGCGGCAGACAACTATGAAGAAGAAGAGCATCAGGCGGAAGAACCACGCCTGCGCCAACCAGAAACTGACGTAGATTACTTCCGTGATCTATTGGCAGGTGTTGTTCTAAATTACCAGGAAATGGACAGCAAAATGCGTCCTTACCTGTCTCGTCCAATCCAGGATCTGGACGAAATGGAACACGCACTTCTTCGTCTGGCTATGTATGAGCTGTGCAAACGCGAAGACGTTCCTTACAAAGTAGTTATTAACGAAGCGATTGAGCTGGCGAAGCGTTTTGGCGCAGAAGACAGCCACAAATTCGTGAACGGTGTGCTGGATAAAGCGGTACCGACGCTGCGTAAAAAGTAATATCGAGTTAAGACTTCAAAGGCCAGCCACGCTGGCCTTTTTCTTAGGGAAGGAATAATGGCCGGTAACGAATTCGACCTGATAAACCGTTACTTTAAATCGCAGCCAGTCACGCGCCGCGATGTGGATTTGGGCATTGGGGATGATGCAGCCGTCATCACTGTGCCAGAAAACTGCCAACTGGTTGTTACAACGGACAGCCTTGTGGCAGGCAACCACTTTCTCCCAGATGCAGACCCTGTCAAAATCGCACACAAGGCGTTGGCTTCCAACTTAAGTGACCTCGCGGCCATGGGGGCTATGCCTGCCTGGTGTTCTCTTGCACTGACACTTCCTGAACCTAATGAGCCTTGGCTTGCTGCATTCTGTGAAGGTTTCTACAAACTCGCTGAGTATTATCAAGTTCAGCTTGTTGGTGGTGACACGACCAAAGGCCCACTGAGTATTACTATTACACTTCAAGGCGTTGTTCCAGCGGGTAAAGCTATTCGTCGTGATAGTGCGAAGGTCGGGGACTGGTTGTATGTGACGGGGAACCTTGGCGACAGCGCTGCAGGTTTGGACGTTATCTTGAAGGGTAATGCCCCTAAGAATGAGACAGAAAATACCCTGTTGAATCGTCACTATTATTCTGAGCCAAGAGTACTGGCTGGACAGGCCCTTCGTGAAATCGCCTCTTCCGCGCTGGACATCTCTGATGGTCTGGTTGCTGACCTTAAGCATATCTTGAAAGCGAGCAATGTCTCCGCGGTTATCAACGCGGACACCTTGCCAGTATCTGATGAGTTGATGGCGTTTGCCGGCGGCGAAGAAGCAGCAGCGAAAATCGCGCTAACCAGTGGCGAAGAGTACGAGCTTTGTTTTACTGTACCTGAGAGTCACCGTGGCGCGGTGGATGCAGCTTTTGCGCATACTAATACTGCCGTGACCTGTATTGGCCAAATTCGCCATGGTGAGGGCGTGACAGTGCAATGGCAGGGCAAGCCTGTCGATTGGTCCCTGAGTGGTTGGGATCATTTCTCCGAGTGATGTATGGATAATCCAATTAGTAAAATTCGTCTTTCCAATCCTGTTCATTTGCTGGCGACAGGTTTTGGCTCCGGTCTATCACCCATTGTGCCCGGCACTATGGGAACGCTGGCAGCCGTACCTTTTTATTATCTATTAGTCAGCTTTTCTCCGATCGTGCTGGCTGTCGCCATTGTGTTGGGTTCATTCATCGGTGTTTACCTTTGTGGCCGAACGTCAGGTGATATGGGCGTGCATGATCATGGCAGCATTGTCTGGGACGAATTTGTCGGTTTTTGGATCACTATGCTCCTTGTTCCCGTGACTGACTGGCAGGTTGTCCTGGCCGGGTTTATCATTTTCCGGTTCTTTGACATGGTAAAACCTTGGCCTATCAGTTGGCTGGATAGGAAAGTTCATGGCGGCTTTGGCATTATGCTTGATGATATTGTGGCGGGCTTGATGTCGATGGTGACACTTTGGGCTGGTTACACGTATTGGCTCAGTTAATCTGTGGCCTTACGAAATAGAAAACGGCGCTGAATGCGCCGTTTTTAGTATATCTTTTAGAAGTTATTCACCCAGATAACGTCGGATTTGCGCTTCAATGCCTTTACCGTCGATCTCGAGTTCCTCATGCAGCTCTTGTTGGGTGCCTTGGTGGATAAATTTATCCGGCAGGCCAATTTGCAGCACGGGCTTGATTTGGCGGGACTTCATCAAGTATTCAATCACACCAGAACCAGCACCGCCGGAAATGGCATTCTCTTCGACAGTAACCAGCACATCATGTGATGCAACAAGCTCGTCGATAAGGGCTTCATCCAATGGCTTCACGAAACGCATGTCTGCAACGGTAGCATTCAGGTTTTCTGCTGCTTGCAGGGCGTAAGGCATCATGGTGCCGAAGTTTAGAATAGCGATCTTTTCACCTTGACGGCGAACCACACCTTTGCCGATTGGCAATGCGCTCATGGTTTTTTCAACGGTCGCGCCACAACCTGTGCCACGAGGATAACGAACAGCACTTGGACCGTGATGGGTATGGCCCGTGTAAAGCATTTGGCGACACTCGTTCTCGTCACTCGGCGTCATGATCACCATGTTTGGAATACAACGCATGAAGCTAAGATCAAACGCACCTTGGTGAGTTTGGCCGTCTGCGCCAACCAGGCCGCCACGGTCGATAGCGAACATGACAGGCAAATCCATGATTGCCACGTCGTGAATTAATTGGTCATAACCGCGTTGTAGGAAGGTAGAGTAAATGGCAACTACAGGGTTGTAGCCACCAATCGCCATGCCTGTACCAAGGGTCACCGCATGCTGCTCTGCGATCGCTACATCGAAGTAACGGTCTGGGAATTCTTTGGAGAATCGTACCATGCCTGAGCCTTCGCGCATGGCAGGGGTGATCGCCAGAAGCTTTTCGTCCTCTGTCGCCATGTCACACAGCCAGTCGCCAAAGATCTTGGAGAACGTTGGGCCGGATGATTTGGCTTTCGGCAGGGTATTTTCAGCCGGGTTGAACTTAGGCACAGCGTGATAGCCAATCGGATCTTTCTCCGCAGGCTCGTAACCTTTGCCTTTTTTAGTCATCACATGCAGGAACTGCGGGCCTTTCAGGTTACGCATATTCTTGATGGTTTTGACCAGCTCTTCGACATCGTGGCCATCAACAGGACCAATATAGTTAAACCCCAGCTCTTCAAACAGGGTGCCCGGCACAACCATGCCTTTCAGGTGCTCTTCGGCACGGCGAACCAGCTCTTTAATTGGTGGTGCGCCGGACAGCACTTTCTTGCCGCCTTCACGGATGGAGGTGTAGAAATTGCCCGATAGCAGTTGCGCCAGGTGATTATTGAGCGCACCAACGTTTTCTGAAATCGACATTTCGTTATCGTTCAGAATCACCAGCATGTCTGCGTGAACGTCACCTGCATGGTTCATGGCTTCAAACGCCATACCTGCGGTGATTGCGCCGTCACCAATCACGGAGACTACTTTACGATCACGACCTTCTTTGGCGGCGGCAATGGCCAGCCCTAAAGCGGCACTGATGGAGGTGGAGCTATGGCCGACAGAAAGTACGTCATACTCGCTTTCTTCACGCCACGGGAATGGGTGTAAACCGTCTTTTTGGCGGATAGTCGTCAGGCGCTCACGGCGACCTGTCAGAATCTTGTGTGGGTATGCCTGATGACCAACATCCCAGATCAGATGATCAAATGGGGTGTTGTAAACGCAGTGAAGCGCCACAGTCAGCTCAATGGCACCAAGGCCTGAAGCAAAGTGGCCGCTTGAGTGGCTCACGGAGTTGAGCAGATATGTTCTGAGCTCATCGCACAGCTTCGGCAGAACGTCGCGTGGTAGCGTTCTGAGTTCGTCAGGCATGTCTGCCAGTGCGAGCGTTGGGTATTTAGAAATATCGAGAGTCATATATTCGTTTTATGGCGCTATTTGTTTTAATTCTTGCGCTCGATGATATACCGGGCGAACAGTTCCAATTGCTCTGTATTGTAGGGGATCGCTTGCAGGGCTTGTAGTGCTTCTTTATAAAGAAGCTCAGCTTTCTGCTGTGCGCCTTCCAGTCCCAGCAAGGCTGGGTAAGTGCTTTTTTCCGCTTCGAGATCGGAACCTTGTGGTTTTCCAAGGGTTTCGGTGTCGCTGGTGATGTCTAGAATGTCATCCTGCACCTGAAACGCAAGGCCAATGGCGTTGGAAAATGTATCCAGTTGTGAAAGGTATGTTACACCTTTTTCGCCTGCCGCCAACGCTCCCAGGCGGACCGCGCAACGGATAAGAGCACCTGTTTTATTGCGGTGAATCGTTTCGAGTGCTTCGAGATCGACTTTCTTTCTTTCCGCAGCAAGATCCAGCGCCTGACCAAGACACATGCCCGCTGCACCGGACGCAGCTGCCAGTTCTTTGACCATCTCAATACGGTACGCGTCACCCTCTGACGAAAGATCACCTTCTGCGAGAATGGTAAAAGCCAATGTTTGCAGTGCGTCGCCCGCAAGAATGGCGCTGGCCTCATCAAAGGCGACGTGGCAGGTTGGTTGACCCCGACGTAGAGCGTCATCATCCATTGCCGGTAAATCGTCGTGGATAAGGGAATAAGCGTGAATACACTCTATGGCGGCAGCGGGAGTATCCAGTGCTTCTTCAGAAACGCCAAACAGCTTGCCTGTCACGTATGTCAGGTAAGGACGAACGCGTTTACCACCCAGCAAAGCGCCATGTTTCATCGCCTGAATCAAAGGCTGTTCGTCATGCCCCAGATTATCAAGCCAATGTGTAAGCTGCGCGTTGCTGCGATTTTGGTAATGAATGAGGGTGGACGTTAAAGCGGTATCACTCATCGCGCGTGTCTTCAAATTTTTCCAAAGGGTCGTTGTCGTCTTGCGCGAGCAGGATCTCGACACGTTGCTCTGCATCAGAGAGTGTTTTTTGTCCCTGACGGGCCAGAGAGATCCCGCGTTCAAATTGCTTCAATGCTGCATCCAGCGGCAAATCACCACTTTCAAGGCCATTAACAATCGTGTCCAACTCTTTGAGGGTTTCTTCAAAGGTCATGTTTTCAGGTTTCTTAGCAGCCATGATAAATCCAGATGTATCAGAATGGCGGAGAAGTTAACCCAGCGTCTGTTAGGGGTCAAACGCTTGAGTGAAAATCTGCGCTGCCGGGGAGATTTTATGGGGTTTAGCGCGAATACGGCCTGAATTTTGCGTGTGTTTTCATCAGCGGCAAAAATTTGTCTCTCAATTGTATGTCCGGCTTCCTATATTCAGAAGTAGACATTGAGCTTAATCTTGAGAGGAAAATCTGCATCTTGAGATGAGATGGGTATAAAATTTAAAGTACGCGCTAAATCTATCGCTTCTTCTGCCGTTAACGGAAAGGCAGATAGCGAATTCAGTCATACTCAAGCGGTTTAATAACCTGCTGATTCAGGTTGCTTGGGAAAACGTCACCACTCTTTCTGGCTAGTAAAAAAATTAAGGGGATCGTTCCGTGGATCTGGCGACACTTCTAGGTATTTTGGGCGCCTTTGCCTTCATCGTCATGGCGATGTTGCTGGGTGGCACCATCAGTATGTTCGTAGACGTTCCTTCAACGTTAATCGTATTCGGTGGCAGTCTGTTTGTTGTATTGATGAACTACACCATGGGGCAGTTCTTCGGTGCATTCAAGATCGCGGGTAAGGCTTTCATGTTTAAAGCCGATGACCCGGAAGACCTCATTGCCAAAATTGTAGAGATGGCAGACGCAGCACGTAAAGGTGGCTTCCTGGCACTTGAAGAAATGGAAGTGACGAACTCCTTCATGAAGAAAGGCGTCGACATGCTGGTGGATGGTCACGATGCTGAAGTCGTGAAAATGACGCTTCAAAAAGACATTGTAATGACCGACGAACGCCATGACAGTGGTGCGCAGTTCTACAGCGCACTTGCAGACGTTGCCCCGGCAATGGGGATGATCGGTACGCTGATCGGTCTGGTAGCCATGCTTTCAAACATGGATGATCCGAAGGCAATCGGCCCCGCGATGGCGGTAGCACTTTTGACAACACTCTACGGCGCCATGCTCGCCAACATGATCGCGATTCCTATTGCTGCAAAGCTTCGCCTGCGTAAAGACCAGGAGAAGATGAACCGCCGTCTTATCATGGACGGTTTATTGGCAATACAGGATGGTCAGAACCCGCGTGTTATTGACGGCTACCTGAAAAACTACCTCAACGAGAAGAAACGTACTGTTGACGTAGACGGATAAGGAGTCGGGTATGGATGATGAATGCAAATGTCCCCCCCCCGGGCTACCCGCTTGGATGGGGACCTTCGCTGACTTGATGTCACTGCTGATGTGTTTCTTCGTACTTCTGCTTTCCTTCTCGGAAATGGATGTATTGAAGTTCAAACAGATCGCAGGCTCGATGAAATTCGCTTTTGGTGTTCAGAACCTTCTGGAAGTGAAAGACATTCCGAAAGGTACCAGTGTGATTGCACAGGAGTTCCGTCCGGGTCGTCCTGAGCCGACGCCGATTGAAGTCATCATGCAGCAAACTATCGATATGACGCAGCGTACCCTCGATTTCCAGGATGGAGAATCCGATCGTGCCGGAGGCTCCCAGCGAGATTCTGCAAAACTGGATGGGGGCTCGACGGCAAGTGAAGCCTCAATGCAAGAGCAGGAACAAGACACCGAACAGATGTCGAGTACTGCCCAAATGGTGGTTCAGGCCCTTGAGCGCGAAGTGGAGGAAGGTGCGGTTGAAGTGGAAAACCTTGGCCAGCAACTGATTATCCGCATTCGTGAAAACGGTGCGTTTCCCGCTGGTTCTGCTTTCCTGCAGCCGAAGTTTCGTCCTTTGGTTCGCCAGATAGCCGATTTGGTGAAAGACGTCCCTGGTGTGATTCGTGTTTCCGGCCATACTGACAATTCGCCTCTGGATTCTGAGCTTTACCGTTCTAACTGGGACTTGTCTGCACAGCGTGCGGTATCAGTTGCACAGGAAATGGAAAAAGTCGATGGTTTCGACCCAATGAGAATGCGGGTTGAAGGTTTGGCTGGTTCCTCACCTCGCGTGCCAAACGATACGCCAGAAGGGCGTGCTCAAAACCGCCGTGTCGAGATTGCCATCATGCAAGGTAAACCGCGTGAATCGGACGAACTGTCGACCAGCGCACCGGTGGAGCCTATTCAGGAAAACTGATCGTTTGAAGCCCTTACAGAAGGCAGCGTATTGACGCTGCCTTTTTTGTTTTTGTACTCACTTCAGTGTGGTTATTTCGAATACGTTATGCTTGAGGTATAATCCGCGCCTTTGTTAAAGCCGTAGCGAAACCTGTTATGAAATTTATCGTAAAAATTCACCCTGAGGTGATGGTCAAAAGTGAATCTGTACGGAAACGCTTCACGAAAATTCTGGAAACTAACATCCGAAATATTCTTAAGCGAAAGTCAGACGCTATGTCGGTATTCAACCGTCGCGACCATATCGAGGTTTCGCTAAAAAACGATGCTGAACGTGATATTGCGCTGAGTGTGTTGACCAACACGCCAGGTATTCACCATGTGCTGGAAGTTGAGCAAACGCCGTTTACTGATCTGCACAACATCTATGAAATCGTATCGGCAACGGTGGCACATCAGTTGGAAGGCAAGTCTTTCTGTGTTCGTGCCAAGCGTCGTGGCAATCATGACTTCACGTCTATTGACGTAGAGCGCTACGTGGGTGGTGGTTTGAACCAAGATGTTGAATCAGCCCGTGTTCAGTTGAAAAAGCCTGACATGGTTGTACACCTGGAAGTAGACAAAGAAAACGTCAATGTGGTTCGCGAGCGCTTTAAAGGACAGGGCGGCTTCCCGTTGGGTACACAGGAAGATGTGTTGAGCCTGATATCTGGCGGTTTCGACTCCGGTGTTTCTAGCTATCTGCACATCAAGCGTGGTAGCAAAGTACATTATTGTTTCTTCAATCTTGGCGGCGCAGCACACGAGATTGGCGTTCAACAAACCGCCCACTACTTGTGGGAGAAGTTTGGTTCTTCTGCCAAAGTGAAGTTCATTTCCATTGATTTTGAACCTGTCGTCGCGGAGATCCTTGAGAAAGTCGATGACGGCCAGATGGGTGTCGTTCTTAAGCGCATGTTTGTGCGAGCAGCTTCCATGGTGGCGGAAAAATTTGGCATCCAGGCATTGGTGACCGGTGAAGCTTTAGGGCAGGTATCGAGCCAGACGCTGACCAACTTGCGTATGATTGACAATGTGTCTGACACTCTGATCCTGCGTCCTTTGATCAACTGGGACAAAGAAGACATCATCAATCTGGCTCGTGATATTGGTACTGAAGATTTCGCCAAGACCATGCCGGAATACTGTGGTGTGATTTCACGTAAGCCAACCATCAAGGCTGAGAAAGCGAAGTTAGAAGCGGAAGAAGCGAACTTTGATTTCAGCATTCTGGATAAAGTGGTTTACGACGCCCGAATCATGGATATCCGTGACATCGGCAAGCAGAGTAAAGAAAAAGCACCAGACGTTGAACTGGTGGACGAAATTGCTAACGGCGCGGTAGTGCTGGATATCCGTAGCCCTGAAGAAGAAGACGAAAAACCATTGGAAATTGATGGTGCGGAAGTGGTGCACATTCCATTCTTCAGACTGGCAACCAAGTTCGGCGATCTGGACCAGAGCAAAACTTATTTGCTCTACTGTGACCGCGGCGTGATGAGTCGACTTCAGGCGCTTTACTTGCAAGAAAATGGCTACACCAACGTTAAAGTGTATCGCCCATAACGCCCACTCTTAATTAATATAGGAAAGCCCTGGATGAGAATCCGGGGCTTTTTTTATCTTCTACCGATATTAATACCGAACTAACGTGCGGCTTTCGATGCTTTTTCTCGGTTTTGTTGACGTCTTACCTGAATCCATGTCGAGTGCGCTATGACCGACATGGGGCAATCCCTCATTGTCGTAAATATTGAAAATAGCGACTTCCTCTGGCGTCATTTCAGAAAGATAGAACCAGCGGTGTTCAGGATTGGCGGCCACCCCCAGAATTTGTCCATGCCTGTTCGGATACACCAGCTCAATATTCATCCAGTCTGTTTCTCTCATTGAGTCAGGGTGGATAAAACCAAGGGGAGCCGTTCTGATGACATGCTCGACAGGACGCCAGACATTAATAAAGGCGTAATGTCCCTCAGAAAAAATTCGGGCCTTTTCTTCACCCACAATATCAATCAGCCTTTGCTCAGCGCCGTCTTGACTGTAATCGTTGTGCACATTGCGAGCGGGCCTACGTGTGGCGTTGGAATCGTCAATGCGAACAGTGTGGTCGAAGACGATGACCTCTTGGGCGCCCAAGCTGGTTTTAAGGAGCGATTCTAGCTCTTGGTCATAAGTGCTTTGCCATGAACGCGTAGATTCAAAATCGTCGATTTGGCTTGGGCTGCGTTTGAAAGTAACACCATCTTTGGCGACGTTAAGGTGAATGTTACCTTCGCGCATGTCTTGCACAGTCACTTCGGTTGGAATCAACTCCGGCTCTATCAAGGTACCAATTTTGCCATCGACATCGAACTGAAATGCCTGAACTTCATGGCTTTTGATGTGGTAATTCACGATAGCGGTATTTTGCATGACAACCTCCGATCCCTTAACTGCGAAGCAACTTTCCCAACAAGTTAATACTCTCGTTATTCTAATAAAACCCTTGGTTTATAAGTTCAGTATTTGGTTTTTCTATATAATTAGGTTTGTCTGAGACTAATATACCCCAACAACCTGAAGATACTCGCATTGAGGGCCTCCCTTCGGGCGAGTTGACTGACGTGGTGCTCTTTGTTGTTCCTTTTTGATGGAGGTGACTACACCTACAAAGGAACGCCGCGATCACAACGCCAGTCAAACTCGCTGAACCCTGCATCTTCAGGTTGTTTGGGTATAAACATGGAAAGGGGAGAGACAATATGGATACCGAAGGTCTTCGGCTGTTTGTTATGGCGGCGGATATGCTCAATATCAGTGCTGCGGGTCGTCAGCTCGGACTTGCGCCAGCAGTGGCAGGGGCGCGTTTATCCAAGCTGGAAAATCAAGTGGGCGCGGATTTGTTGCATCGCTCAACGCGAAAGGTCTCTTTGTCGCTTGAAGGGGCGGAGTTCTTACCTTTTGCTAGGGAAATTCTGGCTCAGGAAGATGCAGCGTTGGCTGCCCTGGGGCATGGAAGTGGAGAGGTGAAAGGAACGCTGAGGTTTGCGGCATCCAGTACTTTTGCCCAGATGTACATTATGCCTATTCTTCCCGCCTTTCTAGAACGTTATCCAGAGGTCAATCTGGAGTTGAAACTATCTGATACGCAAATGAACCTGATCGAAGGCGGGTTCGATCTGGCATTGAGAAATTATGCTATTGAGGACAGCAGCCTTAGGGCAAGAAAGTTAGCCGATGATAAGCGCATCCTCTGCGCATCACCTTCTTATATCGACAAACATGGCATGCCTAAAACACCGGAAGATTTGGCTTCCCATCAACTGCTGACGTTCCTCGGTGGCGGTGTCAGGAAACTGTCCTCTCCAGACATCAATAAGCTCGATAGCCAGTTTCCTCCGCAGGGGGCGAGTAAGCGTATTGCCTGTGACGACGGTGCAAGCATGCGTGTCGCGACCAAGGCTGGCGTCGGGATCTCAATGAACTCTTGCTGGAGCGTTTTTCAAGACATCAGTAGTGGCGAACTGGTTAGGGTGCTGCCTGACTATGAGATTGATGACCAGTCCGCTATTTGGCTGGTTTATCCAAAATCCAATGTACTTACTGCCAAAGTCCGGGCTTTCATCGATTTCCTGCTTGAAGAGATAGGTGATCTCCCAATATGGATGCGCTGATTGTATTTATATAGATAAACAAAAAACTGATTAACTTTATTGGGCATTTATCTATTTTTTCATTGCGATAAAGTTATCGCATATTAACGAATAACGGAGTTAGCCCTCAATGAAAGCAATGATCCTTAACCAGTATAGCGAGAATGCAACGTTCCAAATGGTGGATATCGAACAACCGGCGGTTAAACCCGGGCATGTTTTGGTGCGTGTGTCTGCCAGCAGCGTGAACACAGTGGACACCATGATTAAAAACATGGGCGAACAATTGCCATTGTCTCCTGCATTACCTGCAGTACTGGGCATGGACTTTGCGGGCACTGTTGAAGCAGTAGGTGAAGGTGTAACGGCATTTGTTCCAGGCGATGAAGTCTACGGCTGTGCGGGTGGATTGGCGGATCTACAAGGCTCATTGGCAGATTTTATGCTGGCAGATGAAAACTTGGTGTCGAAAAAACCTTCAACGCTTTCAATGCGCGAAGCAGCGGCGTTACCACTGGTGGGGATTACAGCTTATGAGGGGCTGGTTCGCGCCAACGTTAAAGCTGGACAGAAAGTGCTGGTTCATGGTGGGACAGGTGGTGTTGGACATGTCGCTGTTCAGGTGGCAAAACAAATGGGCGCAGAAGTTTACGCGACCATCTCAAGCGATGCTCAAGCTGAGATTGTGAAAAGCTATGGCGCGACGCCTATCAACTATCGCGAAGAAAGCGTGGCAGATTATGTGGCGAAGTACACGAATGGTGCTGGCTTTGACGTGGTATACGACTCTGTTGGCGCGGCAAACATGCTGAATTCTTTTGAAGCGGCAGCACTGAATGGTCAGGTGGTTACAACGGTCTCTATGCTAGAACTTGATTTAACTCTGGCCCACTTCAAAGGTCTTTCGATTCACGTTGTCTTTATGCTCATTCCTATGTTGCACAACATGAAACGCGAAGAGCATCAGCAAATTCTTTCTGCATTGGCGGAAATTGCAGATGCTGGAGACTTAAAACCGCTTTTGGATGAAAATCGCTATTCACTTGAGCAAGTGGGTGAAGCTTACGGGCGTTTAACCAGCGGGCAAGCAATAGGTAAAGTGGTTGTAGAAGGGTGATAGAAAGAGCAGCCAAAAGGCTGCTCTTTCATTAGGTAAATTTCTTCTCGTAGTGAAGATTGGGAATAATCACCATAGGCTCTACGACTTCGCGGGCTTTGTCTTTGCCTGCCAGCAAGTAGACAATCTCAACAGCGAATTCGAGAGCGGTGCCTGGTCCTTGACTGGTGATAAGCTTGTGGTCGTGGTCGGTAAACACACGTCGACTGTTTTGCTTATCAGCTGGAATGTGGTCTATAAACGCAGGATGACAGGTTTTGTAGGCGTCTGGGAAGAGTTGATTCTTTTCAATCACCAGTGCAGGAGCCGCGCAGATTGCCGCCACCCATTTCTGATCGCACTGCTGCTGTTTAATCATTTCAACAACCAGTGCGCTTTCTCCCAGTGCTTTTGCGCCATCGACGCCACCTGGCACAACAATACAGTCAAATTCTTCATCGGCGACCTTGACCAAGGGAACATCTGCAGTCAACTTAACGCCGCGAGAGCACGTCAGGGTCAACTCGCCGTTTTCTGCAGCACTCGCTGTTGTCACTTTAAATCCAGCTCGTACCATGACATCAATAACTGTCACAGCTTCCATTTCTTCTGTGCCTTGGGCAAGGCACACCAATACGCTAGGCGTCGTCATAGGATTGCTCCAAATTCTTGATAGCTTGATACAGCGCCCGGTTTTCCGGTACCGCTATATCGTGTGATTCTGCTCGGCTGATCAGGTAGCCGGTAATAAATTCTATTTCCGAGTGACGTTTGAAGTGCACGTCGCGGTTCATTGAGGAATGGTTTTTTGCTGTGGCCTTCGCTACCTGCAATGCCCGTTTTAATACTTCACTTGGCGCCGTGATTAATCCTTCGGCCTGCATCACTCGGGCTATTTCTTCACTTAACGTGTTGAGTTGACCTTGCAGGCCGTCAGAGAGTAGCTCGCCATTCTGACACTGACGAAGCGCAGTGATGGGGTTGATCATACAATTGACAGCCAGTTTCTGCCAAAGTGCTGTCTGAATTTCCTGCTCCCAATAGGCGTTGGGTAGAGCATGGTTGAAAACCTCAGCAAGAAAGTCGCATTGTTCACCGGTGGCATTTGCACCACCTAGGCGTGTCTCTCCAATGCCAGTGTGTCGTAGTACTGATGGGGAAAGTTTCAGAGCGCCATGGGAGGTTGTCGCAAGTACTAAAGGATTATTGGTCAATGCTTGAAGAACTTCATTGGCCGTTCCCATACCGTTATGCATTAAAACCACGGGTGTATCCGGGTGAAGATGAGACTTAACAGCACTGATAGCGTCTATGACTTGGAAGGCTTTGACGCAAACGACAAGGCAATCGCTATCTTCAACCAAAGAGGGTCGGTTAGCAGAGAAGGTTTGCGGTTTTTGGTGCTCAAATCCCAGTGTTATCTGAGACTCCTCTTTGCGTGTAACAAAGTGAACCTGATGGCCAGCTTCAAGCAGTTTTAGTCCCCACAATGCGCCGACCGCACCGGCACCGACAAGCGTAAAACGCATGCTTCATCCTTCTTTATTAATCGATTGGAAGCATACCATTGTTGTGACAGGAGCCGAATGCTGAAAAACTAAAAGGCAGCCATTTGGCTGCCTTTCCACAACTAGCATCTATATTACAGGTGCATACCAATGCGGAAGATAACTGCGTCACCGTATCCGTCAACACTCAGTTTGTTGTAGAAGTAGCGGTACGTTAGACCAGTGTAAACTGATTCAGTGATGTCGTACCACAGGCTTACACCACCATTGTGACCGATTTTACCGTACTGAAGTGCCGCGTAATCGTCGTTACGGTCGAACTCGATTTCATGCCAATTTGTAACCATCATTGGCTGACCAGCGATCTCGAAGTTGTACATTGCAGTCCAACCTGCCATGTAACCGTTGAAACCAGAAGCATTTGTGTAGCTTTCTAGCTTGCCTTCTGCATTGTACTTTTCACCAGTGTTGTCGATAGACAGGTCGTGAACACCAATAAATGGATTGAATGACCAGCCTTCACCATTCAGGCCAAGGTAACCAAAGCCTAGAACACGGTTTTGCTCGTTAGTGAATTTGTTGTCCTTAAGATCGTAAACCTGACCGTAAAGGGTCACTTCATCAACAATTTTGTAGTGAGCTGTGAATTTTGCTGCTTGGCTGCGGCTGTCTGAAGCTTGATCTAGTTTCTCGTACTCATAGAAGCCGTAAACTTGACCCCAATCGAAACCTGCACCAGCTTCAGCACCAATAGTTACATGCTCGTCACGAGTATTTTCAACGCCACCGAACTTGTCGTCACCGTTAGTCCATTTCAGGTAGTCTGCATATACGTTTGCAAAACCGTAATGATATTCCGCTTGAGCTGGAACAGCTGCAGCTGCTGCCAGAACGCTAAGTGCTACTACTGATTTACGCATCTTTTGTTCTCTTTACACCGTCAGAAAAGAAATGGCAAAGACACCTGTTGGTTGGACCTCCGCCGTAACGAGCGCCATTCTATGGGAAAGTTCAAAAAAGAAAATGCAATGAAATAGCAATCGTTTGCCAATTGTGATTCAGATCTCGTTGAAAAGGATTACATTCGAGATATGTGTTTCAAAAGATGATCACGTAAGCGCTTTAAACAGGAATGACGAGAATAATCCGCGACATTTGTCGCGGATTAAACGCAGATTAGGCGGTTTTCTGCATGTCTTGCAGCTTCTTAAAGTGTTTTCTGAGCCCTACTATCATTGCAAGGCTTGGGATGACCATGATGGTGGTGAGAATGAAGAAGAAGGACCAAGGGTCAAGCCAGCTGACCTTGTGAATCCAATCAAACTGCTCAATCCAATCGACAAGGGAACCACTGAATGAGGAGAGGGTTGTCCTGCCAAGGTTGCCGAGAGAGGCCAGCAAGGCATATTGCGTCGCTGAGAAAGCCCGCCCTGTGAGGAAGGTTAGGAAAGACACAAACGCAATCGTTGCGAACGCACTGGTAAAGTTATCTACGATGATTGTCGCGAGAAAGAGGTTTTCATTCGGCCCAACATGCGCCATCAGGGCAAACATCAGGTTACTGGCGGCCATAGCAATACCACCAATCAGCAGTCCTTTTACAACCCCGAAACGCACATTAATAGCACTACCAATCAAGGTAAATACGACAGTGGCTCCCCAACCAATCAGTTTAGAGTAGTGACCAATTTGTTCATTGTTGAAACCGACTTCCTTATAAAACACAATCGACATGCGACCTAGAAAGGCTTCACCGATCTTGAACAAGAAGACAAAGAGGAGGAGGGTGAGTGCGACTTTCACACCATTGCGTCGGAAGAATTCAGCAAATGGCTCAACGATGGTGACGGAAAACCATATCAGAACGCTGCTCTCGCCTTGGTTCAGACGTTTGGCGTAACGGGATTCAGCTTCGGCCTGCAATTTGTCGCGTTGAGAGTCTGGCTCACCAACGAACAGGGTGAAAAAGATGAGAAGCCCAATGAAGGCTGCCATGCCATAGTAAACGCCATTCCAGCCAATCGAGTCGGCATTGATGAAAGCGAAATAGCCCGGGAGGCTGTAGCCTGTCCACCAACCAATGACTGCCATTGCCGCCGCCTGAGGCATTTTGGACTTTTCCTCCTCCCCAAAACTGTCGATACGGAATGCATCTACCGCAATATCCTGAGTGGCAGAAGCCAGCGCAATGGTGAAGGCGAGGACTGAGGTCAGCCAAAGGTTGAATGATGGGTCAGTATTGGCGATAAAAAGTGTACAGATCAGCATGATGACCTGCATCAGAAGAATCCAGCTTCGGCGTTGACCTAACGTGCGGTGAAGTAAGGGAAGTTTCACACGGTCAATCAGTGGCGCCCACATCCAGTTGATTGCATAAACTGCGAAAATTGAACCGAATAAGCCAATGGCCGTTCTGGTAAGGCCCGCATCCTTGAGCCAACCAGACATGTTTGAGCCAATAAGAAGCCATGGAAAGCCACTTGCGCAGCCCAACATGAAAACCCAAAGAAGCCGGCGGTCAAGGTAGCTGTTTAGTGTCTCTCGCCAGGTTGGGTGAGAAGATGGGGACATGGATTTACGTCCTTGTTATGTGCATAGGGTAGGATCATGCTACCGTGCTTCAAGGACGAATGCCACGCGCAAAGCGGGGCAATTTTCCCTTATTGATCAGATAACAAGCACATTCTTTGAGACGTTGGTTCACAAATCTATTGCCACGTAATTCATCTTCGCGGCGGGATTCGATCAGATAGAGTAAATACCAGTAAACGGACTCGTAATCGTCTTCCGGTGGACCACCGGATATGGATAGCTGCCACCATTCCAAAAATTGGTCACGGCACGAGGCTTTTAGATTTTCATAAGGAGCTTGCTGCAGAATGTAACGAATGACGTCTGCAGCAAACGCCGGAGCATGTTGTCGTACATGTTCTCCGGCAAGCTCATCATTTTTTTGTTCGGGATTGTCTGCAACGAGTTTTAGCATTCCCTTTCAACCTGTTACTTATTGGTAATGAGAATCTTCTCGATAAGTATAGGTTGTTGAGGAACATCACGCATGCGAGTTTCAGGGATTGTGACGGTTTTAACCTTTGCCATCTTTTCAACAGTATTAAAGCCTTCAATGACTTTACCAAAAACGGTGTAGCCATATTTATAGCTGCTGCCGTCTAAATTGCTGTTGTTTTGAAGGTTAATGTAGAACTGACGGGTCGCTGAATCCGGAGCCTGGCGTCTTGCCATCGCAATCGTTCCACGTTCGTTACCCAGTCCATTTTTAGATTCGTTCACCACTTCGCCATAGGTGTTTGGACGTGGTTTGAACGAAGCATCATAACCACCGCCCTGAGCAACAAACCCAGGAATGACACGGTGGAACTGGGTGCCTACGTAGCTTCCATCCTCAACGTACTTGAGGAAGTTCTCAACGCTTTTAGGGGCTTTTTCCGGGTAAAGCTCAAGTTTGAAGTCACCCACGCTGGTTTCAACGCTGACAACTGGATTCGCTGCCATCGCGTTGGCTGCAAACAGTGTGGCAGCGACTAGTGCTGTTTTAAATACGGCTTTCATTAGAAGTTCTCATTCATGAATGTCATCAGCTGCTGGTCACGAGCAATGTCCTGAAGCACGGCTTCGAGCAGGCTATTCAGGGCCATTTCCATATCTTCAACCGACGCGCTGGTGGAACCTTCTGTGGTCGACTTACCCGTATAGCGTTTTACGAACTTGCTCTGGCCATTATCCGCAACCAATTGAATTTGAACATTGGTGTTCATCGTGTGAGAGAAAACGCTATGTTCTACTTTCACCAACGCATCAAGCAGGTCCATGCGCAGCTTGCCTTTGCTGTCTGCAACGACTTTGTAGCCCTGAGAATTCAACTGACGGATAAGGGCATCTTCCAATACGACGCGAACGTTGGAAGTCGCTTGGATTGGTTGAACGTTCTTACGGCCATTATCAACAACAGCAACAAATTGTGCGGTGCGCAGGTCGCGGCTTTCCACCGTAACAGGTTTACTTTGCGCAACTGGCACAGATGAGATGGCTGGTTGAGGAGCAATCGTCATCTGAGGTTCGCGGGGTGACGAGCAAGCACTCAGGCCCAGTACCAGTCCGGAAACAAGCAGAAGTTTTTTCATGAGTTAACGCATCCCTTTAGAGTCAGGCTGTTTATAAGCTTCGACAATAACAAACTTACGGTTAGAAGCAATGACTTGCGCATTGCCAAAAAGACGTTTCAATTTAGCATGATAGCCGAGGTGACGGTTACCAATCACTACAATACGTCCCTTGGGTTCAAGAACCTGTCTGGCGTCACAAAACATTTGCCAGGCAATGTGGTCTGTCACGGTATTCAGTTGATGGAATGGCGGGTTGCAAAGCACCATATCGGCACTGTTTGAAGGGAAACCGTCCAGACAGTTATTTACCCGGCATTCTACGCGTTCTGCTGTAATACCATGATTAAGCAGGTTTGCGGATGCTGAAGCCACCGCCATGTGACTTTCGTCCACAGCTGTCACTTTTGCTTGAGGGTTACGACGCGCAGCCTCAACAGAAAGGACTCCATTTCCACAACCCAAATCGATGATGTGCCCAATGCTCTCATCACTTGGTATGTGCTCGAGCATCAAATAGGCGGCAATATCCAGACTTTCTGAAGAAAACACATTGGCATGGTTTTGCAGCGTCATTTTGTAATCGGCAACGTCAAAAGACGTCGTTTCAGCAGGCGCCGACTCGAGCTGCTTTTCTTTCTGACAGAAAATCAATCGTGCTTTTTTCTTTGCCAGTGAGGTATGGGTACTACCAAGGTGTTTTTCAAACAGCTTAAGTGTTGATGTGTGGATGTCTTTGGCTTTTGCACCCGCTAATACTTGAACGTTCATCCGCGCAGAATGTGAAATCTGCTGGAGTTGCCAAACCAGAAAACGGGTATATTTTGGCAGCTTCATCACGATGATATCGGCATCTACCGGCAGGGGCGCTAAAGATGAAATGATATCGACGCCTTCAAGGTTATTATCTTTGAGGTTCTGATCGGTGCTTAACTGGGCTAAATGGGAGTCGCTCACCATGGTGACACGATATCCTTTCTGAATTGCCCAGCAGCTCAATGCCCCAAAACCATCATTGAAAATCAGGATGTGCGCGTTATCTGGTAACACACTGTTCTCAAGTTCCTCGATCAGGTATTCATCTGCTGCATCCCATGCCTGCAGGGTTTCATTCTTCTGAATAGGATGACGGTGGAGTGTGAACGTCTGTCCAGCAATGTCTAACGTGGTTTTCATGGCGTGTATCAGCTAGAGATAATCGAGTATATTGTCGCAGATAATATAACGAAACGGCTTGGGATGGAGAGAGAATTAGGTATATGCCCAAGCAATTTTGGGTATACATACCCGTCAATTTTTAACTTTTGAAGACAAAAAGTTCGTAGACACGACCTATTTTGAAATTTGCGTCTAAAGTCAGAGGGAAGAATGAAAGTTCAGCAGAAAATTGAGCATAAGCTCAACACCGCATTTTCACCGGTGCATTTGGATGTAAAAAACGAAAGTTACATGCATAACGTCCCTGAAGGCTCAGAAAGTCACTTTAAAGTGACTGTGGTCAGTGAACAGTTTGAAGGGCAACGCCTTATCGCTAGGCACCGTGCGGTAAACCAGACCCTGAGTGAAGAATTGCAAAATGATATCCATGCACTTGCAATTCATACTTATACTGAAGAAGAGTGGCGCGAATTAAATGGTCAAGCACCTGTCTCCCCGCCATGTCACGGTGGTTCGGTTTTAGACGCCGAATAGACCAATAAGTAAGGGCTGTTTCAAACAGCCCTTTTAGCGCAGCAAGGAAAACCACTGGATTCCAAGCGTTAAAGTCAGGACTGAAATCGTCCCAAAATGTGAGCAAATGTTAAAAAACATGGGTGTATTAACCTGTTCAGTTTGACGACAGGTCTATGTGCGAGATGTTGGTTTTGTAACAATTAATCCACATCACGTTTGCACCACAAATTGTGCACCGGCTCATACTTATCGCTTACAATTGAGCATAGTTTGTTCAGTTGCCGAAAATTCAGGGTGTATCACGGTGATTGCCGTGGAATAGCGACTTTGGTTGATGATAGAATCCACCGCTTGAAAACTGACCCCATGCCTTGAGTTGTTGCGGGTTGGTGATGAGGAAGTTGCGGAAGGTGAGCGTATGAATCGCTCAGCTAGACAGTGGAAAGTCGTGTATTAAACTGCGCAATAACAGAATTTTTTTCCCGTTAATGTAGTGCAAGTGCGTATGATTACAATAAAAAAGGGTCTGGATATCCCAATTGCCGGGACTCCAGCTCAGGTGATAAATGATGGCCCGGCCATCAAAAAAGTCGCCTTGCTTGGCGAAGAGTACGTTGGCATGCGTCCAACGATGCATGTTCGTGTTGGGGATGTAGTGAAAAAAGGTCAGGTTCTTTTTGAAGACAAAAAGAATTTAGGCGTTAAATTTACTGCTCCTGCAGCTGGTACTGTGGTTGAAGTTAACCGCGGTGCAAAACGTGTTCTTCAGTCTGTTGTCATCGAAGTAGAAGGCAACGAGCAAGTCACTTTCAATAAATACGAAGCGTCTGATATCGCAGGCCTGGATCGTCAAGTGGTCGTAGACCAACTTGTTGAGTCTGGCATGTGGACTGCGCTGCGTACCCGCCCATTCAGCAAAACACCAGCGGTTGACGCAAGTCCAGCAGCTGTATTTGTAACAGCAATGGACTCAAACCCTCTGGCTGCAAACCCAGAGCTGGTCATTAATGAGCAGCAAGACGCGTTTGTAGCAGGTCTGGACGTGGTTTCACGCCTGACTGACGGCAAGGTGTTTGTGTGTAAAGGCGAATCCAGCCTGCCGCGCAGTAACCAATCCAATGTAGAAGAGCAAGTGTTTAACGGTCCTCACCCAGCAGGTCTGGTTGGTACCCACATTCACTACCTTCGCCCTGTTGGTATGGACGTGCAGGTATGGCACCTGAACTATCAAGACGTTATCGCTTTCGGTAAGCTTTTCCTAACGGGTGAAGTTTATACAGATCGCGTCGTTTCACTGGCAGGTCCGGTTGTTAACAACCCTCGTCTCATCCGCACTCAAGTCGGTGCTTCCATTTCAGACATCACTGACAATGAGTTGATGCCTGGTGAAATCCGTCTCATTTCTGGCTCCGTACTAAGTGGTACGAACGCTGGTGGTGTTCACGGTTACCTCGGTCGCTATCACCTTCAGGTGAGTGCGCTTCGTGAAGGTCGTGAAAAAGAACTGTTTGGCTGGATTACTCCAGGTAAAAACAAGTTCTCCGTTACCCGCGCATATTTAAGCCAGTTCTTTAAAGGCCAGCTGTTCAACATGACCACTACCACAAACGGTAGTGAGCGCTCGATGGTGCCAATCGGCAACTATGAGCGTGTGATGCCTCTGGACATCGAGCCGACTCTGCTGCTGCGTGATATCTGTGCAGGTGACCTGGACAGCATGTCTCAGCTGGGCGCACTAGAACTGGATCCTGAAGATCTTGCTCTGTGTACTTTTGTTTGCCCTGGCAAGTACGATTTTGGCCCTATGCTCCGCGAGTGCCTGGATCAAATTGAGAAGGAAGGGTAAGCAATGAGCCTGAAGAATTATCTTGAAGATATCGAGCATCACTTCGAGCCGGGTGGCAAACATGAGAAATGGTTCGCACTGTACGAAGCAGTAGCAACTGTTCTTTACACCCCGGGCCTTGTGACCAAACGTGGTGCACACGTTCGTGACAGCATCGACCTGAAACGTATCATGATCATGGTGTGGATGGCTGTATTCCCTGCCATGTTCTTCGGTATGTACAACGCTGGTAACCAAGCCATCATGGCGCTGAACTCAATGTACAGCGGCGAGCAACTGGCAGCAGTTATCGACGGCAACTGGCACTACTGGCTAACTGAAATGCTGGGCGGCACGCTTTCTGCTGAAGCGGGCTGGGGCAGCATGATGCTACTGGGTGCGACATACTTCCTGCCAATCTACGCAACGGTATTTATCGTTGGTGGTTTCTGGGAAGTACTGTTCTGTATGGTCCGTAAACATGAAGTGAACGAAGGCTTCTTCGTAACATCTATTCTGTTTGCTTTGATTGTTCCACCTACACTTCCTCTTTGGCAAGCAGCACTGGGTATTACCTTCGGCGTTGTTGTAGCAAAAGAAATCTTCGGTGGTACTGGTCGTAACTTCCTGAACCCTGCGCTGGCTGGCCGTGCGTTCCTGTTCTTTGCATACCCTGCACAGATTTCAGGTGACCTGGTTTGGACTGCAGCCGACGGTTACTCAGGTGCGACAGCGCTGAGCCAGTGGGCTCAAGGCGGTCAAGGTGCGCTGGTAAACAACATCACTGGCCAAGCAACCTCTTGGATGGATGCATTCATTGGTAACATCCCTGGCTCTATCGGTGAAGTGTCAACGCTGGCAATCTTCATTGGTGGTGCGATGATCGTAGCGATGCGAATTGCATCTTGGCGTATCATTCTGGGTACCATGATTGGTCTGGTAGCAACAGCAACTCTGTTCAACATCATCGGTTCTGACACTAACCCAATGTTCAGCATGCCATGGCATTGGCACCTGGTTCTGGGTGGTTTCGCGTTCGGTATGATGTTCATGGCAACTGACCCGGTTTCCGCGTCGTTCACCAACAAAGCAAAATGGTGGTACGGCATCCTGATCGGTGCGATGGCAGTAATGATTCGTGTGGTTAACCCAGCGTACCCAGAGGGTATGATGCTGGCTATCCTGTTCGCGAACCTGTTTGCGCCGCTGTTCGACAACCTGGTAATCCAGGGCAACATCAAACGGAGACTGGCTCGTGTCAAGCAATAACGATAGCATTAAAAAAACGCTGACCGTAGTTATCGCGCTGAGCCTGGTGTGTTCAGTTGTGGTTTCTTTCGCGGCTGTTTCTCTGCGCCCTCTGCAAGAGAAAAATGCCGTGCTGGACGTACAGCGCAACATCCTTTCTGTTGCTGGTATCGATGCGAACGGCAACATCACTGGAACCTTTGATAAGTTCATCGAACCACGTCTGGTTGACCTGAAGACAGGTGACCTTGTTGGTACCGTTGAAGAAGCGAAGGCTTTTGACCAACGCATTGCAGCGTCTGACCCATCTCAGTCAGTTAAACTGACCGCAGACAAAGATATCGCCAAGATTGGCCGCCTGTCTGACATCGCCAAGGTTTACCTGGTGAAAGACGATGCAGGTCAAACTGAGCGTCTGATCGTGCCAGTACATGGCAGTGGTCTGTGGGGCATGATGTATGCTTTCGTTGCACTGGACACTGACGGCAAAACCGTTTCTGACATCGCCTACTACCAGCATGGTGAAACTCCGGGTCTGGGTGGCGAAGTTGAAAACCCACGCTGGCGTGCACAGTTCGAAGGCAAACTGCTGTTTGATGACAAAGGCACACCTGCGCTGAAAGTTGTTAAAGGCGGTGCTCAACCTGGAGATGTTTACGGTGTAGACGGTCTGTCAGGTGCAACTCTGACTTCAAACGGTGTACAGCACACCTTTGACTTCTGGTTTGGTGACAACGGCTTTGGCCCATTCCTGAAGAAAGTTCAACAGGGAGAGCTGATCAATGGCTGATTCTAAAGAACTGAAAAAGAATCTTTGGTCTCCGGTACTAGACAACAACCCAATTGCCCTTCAGGTACTGGGTGTGTGTTCTGCACTGGCAGTTACCACCAAGCTGGAAACGGCGTTTGTAATGACTATTGCGGTAGTATTCGTAACGGCATTCTCGAACCTGTTCGTCTCGCTTATTCGCAACCACATTCCAAACTCTGTACGTATCATCGTTCAGATGGCGATCATCGCATCGCTGGTAATCGTGGTAGACCAGATCCTGAAAGCATATGTTTACGACATCTCTAAGCAGCTGTCTGTATTCGTTGGCCTGATCATCACCAACTGTATCGTTATGGGTCGTGCAGAAGCGTACGCGATGAAGTCGCCGCCACTGCCATCATTCATCGACGGTATCGGTAACGGTCTGGGTTATGGTTTCGTACTGATCTCTGTTGGTTTCTTCCGCGAACTGCTGGGCTCAGGCAAGCTGTTCGGCGTATCAATCCTGCCTCTGACCTCAGAAGGCGGTTGGTACCAGCCAAACGGTCTGATGCTTCTGGCCCCATCAGCGTTCTTCCTGATCGGCTTCCTGATCTGGGTTGTGCGTTACTTCAAACCTGAACAAGTAGAAGCGAAGGAGTAAGGACGTAATGGAACATTACATTAGTCTGCTGGTTCGTTCGATTTTCATCGAAAACCTAGCACTGTCTTTCTTCCTGGGTATGTGTACTTTCCTGGCAGTGTCCAAGAAAGTTAAAACCTCTTTCGGTCTGGGTGTTGCGGTAATCGTAGTACTGTCTGTGGCCGTTCCGGTTAACAACCTGATTTACAACCTGGTACTGAAAAACGGTGCGATTGTTGAAGGCGTGGACCTTAGCTTCCTGAACTTCATCACTTTCATCGGCGTTATCGCGGCACTGGTACAGATCCTGGAAATGGTTCTGGACCGCTTCTTCCCGCCGCTATACAACGCACTGGGTATCTTCCTACCGCTGATCACAGTGAACTGTGCAATCTTCGGTGGCGTATCTTTCATGGTTCAACGTGACTACAACTTTGTGGAGTCTGTAGTTTACGGTTTCGGCTCTGGTGTGGGCTGGATGCTGGCAATTGTTGCGCTGGCGGGTATCCGTGAAAAGATGAAGTACTCTGACGTACCACCTGCACTTCGTGGTCTGGGTATTACCTTTATCACTGTAGGTCTGATGGCGTTAGGCTTTATGTCTTTCTCCGGTGTTCAACTGTAAGTCGGGTAAACCGCGAATTAAGGAATAGTCAATGGACATTATTCTTGGTGTAGTGATGTTTACTCTAATCGTACTGGCACTGGTACTGGTGATTCTTTTCGCCAAGTCCAAGCTGGTACCATCAGGTGACATCACGATCGCTGTAAACGGCGATCCAAGCCTTGCAATCACCACGCAGCCGGGCGGTAAGCTTCTGAGCGCGCTGGCGGGTGCAGGTGTATTCGTATCATCAGCTTGTGGTGGTGGTGGTTCATGTGGTCAGTGCCGCGTGAAAGTGAAATCAGGTGGTGGTGATATCCTGCCAACTGAACTTGACCACATCAGCAAAGGTGAAGCACGTGAAGGTGAGCGTCTGGCCTGTCAGGTAGCAATGAAAACTGACATGGACATCGAGCTCCCTGAAGAAATCTTCGGCGTGAAGAAGTGGGAATGTTCTGTTATCTCTAACGATAACAAAGCAACCTTTATCAAAGAGCTGAAGCTGCAAATTCCAGACGGCGAGTCAGTACCGTTCCGTGCGGGTGGTTACATCCAGATCGAAGCGCCTGCTCACCACGTTAAGTACGCAGATTACGATGTTCCAGAAGAATATCGTGAAGACTGGGAGAAGTTTAACCTGTTCCGTTACGAGTCCAAGGTTAACGAAGAAACCATCCGTGCGTACTCAATGGCTAACTACCCAGAAGAGTTTGGCATCATCATGCTGAACGTGCGTATTGCGACGCCGCCACCTAACAACCCAGACGTACCACCAGGCATCATGTCTTCGTACATCTGGTCCTTGAAAGAAGGCGACAAGTGTACGATCTCTGGTCCGTTCGGTGAGTTCTTCGCGAAAGACACTGATGCAGAAATGGTATTTGTGGGTGGTGGTGCAGGTATGGCACCAATGCGTTCACACATCTTCGATCAGCTCAAGCGTTTGAAGTCTAGCCGTAAGATGTCTTTCTGGTACGGTGCGCGTTCTAAGCGTGAAATGTTCTACGTAGAAGATTTCGATGGATTGGCAGCAGAAAACGAAAACTTCGTTTGGCACTGTGCTCTGTCTGATCCTATGCCAGAAGATAACTGGGATGGCTACACTGGCTTCATCCACAACGTGCTGTTCGAGAACTATCTGAAAGATCATGAAGCGCCAGAAGATTGTGAGTACTACATGTGTGGTCCTCCAATGATGAACGCTGCTGTGATCGGCATGCTGAAAGACCTGGGTGTTGAAGATGAAAACATCCTGCTGGATGACTTCGGTGGTTAATCGCCACGCAGTCTGAAAGAGATAATGGCTGGCCTTTGGGTCAGCCATTTTGCATCTAATCAGACAGAATCATTGTTTTCTGAAAGACTTTTAAAGCTCTCCAAAGTCGAAAGTGATTCTTTCTGATCCTTCTTTTAAACAACTGGATGATGTAATGAAAAAATTCCTGTTGTCAGTCGGTCTTATAATCAGTGCGTTACTGTTTTTATCCGGCTGCGAGCAAGCGCCTCAGCAAACACACATTACTGGCTCAACCATGGGCACCTACTACTCGGTGAAATACCTTGCTGATGGTAATGCTCCTGCATCCAATGATATTGAGGCAGAGATCGATGCTCGCCTTGAGTTGGTCAACGACCAGATGTCTACGTACCGCAAGGATTCTGAACTGAGTCTGTTTAACCAGCAAACAGGTAGCGAACCATTTACTGTGTCGAAAGATACGGCAAAAGTTGTCGTAGAGGCGATTCGTCTGAACACCCTGTCTGATGGCGCTCTTGATGTTACGGTTGGTCCATTGGTTAATCTTTGGGGTTTTGGTCCTGAAGGTCGTCCTGACCGCGTTCCAACTGACGAGCAGATTGCAGAACGCCGCGCAATGACAGGGATTGAGTTCCTCTCTGTAGATGGTAACAACCTGATCAAAACCAACCCGGGTCTGTATGTCGATTTGTCATCGATTGCTAAAGGTTTTGGTGTTGATGTAGTCGCAAACTATCTGGCGTCACTGGGCATTGATAACTACTTGGTTGAGATCGGTGGTGAGCTTCAACTGAAAGGTAAGAACGCTGAAGGGCAACCATGGCGTATCGCGATTGAAAAGCCTACATCAGAGCAGCAAACCGTACAGGAAATCATTGCACCGGGCGATATGGCAATTGCCACATCAGGTGACTATCGAAACTATTTTGAAGAAAATGGTGTTCGCTATTCGCACACGATCAACCCGGCAACTGCCAAGCCAATCAACCACCGTCTGGTGTCGGTAACTGTGCTTGATAAGTCTTGTATGACAGCGGATGGCCTATCCACGGCCTTTATGGTGATGGGCCCAGATGCGGCGCTTGCATTGGCTAACCAGGAAAATATTCCTGCATTTTTCATCGTAAAGACGGATAATGGATTTAACGAAGTCGCATCGGATGCGTTCAAACCATATCTAACACGTTAAAGGTAATAAGATGTCTGTGTATCTGATAACCTTCGCGGTATTCATTCTGGTTATTACTGGTATGTCTATTGGCTTCATTATTCAGCGCAAAACGATCAGCGGAAGCTGTGGTGGTTTGGGCGCAGTGGGTATCGAGAAAGAATGTGATTGCCCTGAACCATGTGATGCGCGCAAGAAGCGTGAAGCTCGGGCAGCGAAGACTGAAGAGTGGAAAAAGAACCAAATCATCTAAATTAAAAAAACCGCCGAGAGGCGGTTTTTTTATGACTTTTGAAAACTAAGGATTCTCTTTTCCTTGCTAGGTATTGTGAATTGTTAGATTGACAGAACAAGCAATTACTGTGTATATAAACAGTGTTTGGTTTGGACTAATGAGTTTATGAGAAAGATAATCCACGTCGACATGGATTGTTTTTACGCTGCAGTGGAAATGCGTGATAACCCCGCGCTGCGCGACATACCGCTTGCTATTGGTGGCTCTGAAAAGCGCCGCGGAGTGATATCGACCTGTAACTATATCGCCCGGAGGTTTGGCGTTCGCTCCGCGATGGCTACAGGTCATGCCTTGAAATTATGTCCAAACCTGACGGTAATTCGTGGTGACATGAATAAATACAAAAGTGTTTCCCGCCAAATTCGCGCTATCTTCGAACGCTACACCGACAAAATAGAACCCCTCTCTCTAGATGAAGCCTACCTGGATGTCAGTGAATGCTCACTTTTCCGCGGCTCCGCGACTATGATTGCTGATGATATCCGCCGTGCAATCCGCGAGGAGCTTGGCTTGACTGCCTCTGCGGGGATAGCACCTGTGAAGTTTGTTGCCAAGGTGGCGTCCGATCTTAACAAGCCTGACGGAATGTATGTGGTGACACCTGATGAAGTAGACTTGTTTGTTAAGTCTCTGGCGCTTGAGAAAATTCCGGGAGTTGGCAAAGTCACGCTGGCGAAGCTTCACGAGATGGGTTTGTATAAAGGCGAAGACGTTCAACAGTTTGATAAGAACGCTTTGCTCAAGCGTTTTGGTAAATTCGGACTATCTCTCTGGAAGCGTTGCCATGGCATTGATGAACGAAGTGTTGAGACCGAGCGAGTTAGAAAGTCTGTCGGCGTTGAGCGAACCTTGCCAGAGGACATTCAAACCGAAGCAGAATGCCTCGATGTTATGACTTCTCTTTTTGAAGAGATGGAAACCCGACTTAAACGCGTCTCGCCCAATATGGAAATTGTCCGACAGGGCATCAAGCTCAAGTTCTCTGACTTTCAACAGACTACTGTAGAACATCGCCAATGGCGTTATGACAATGCGATGTTTCCTGAGTTGCTGCGCGAGGCGCTGTCGCGACAGCAGGGAAGGGGAGTGCGACTGATTGGCTTATCTGTTGGTTTGAAATCTGAAGAGAAGAACCAACCTTCGCAACTCAGTTTTGAGTGGTAATGGTTTAGAAAGAGCCATGAATTGAAAAGAGCGCCAATTGGCGCTCTTTCTCTTTGGGTTATGCTTTTTCAGGAATGGCTTTTAGCATTGCCAACATTTGTTCCCAGAAAAGCCCTACTGTTGCAATTTCCACCTTCTCATCTGGTGAGTGCGGGAACTTGATTGTTGGGCCGAAGGAGATCATATCCATGTTTGGATACGGTTCCTTAAACAAGCCACACTCAAGACCCGCGTGGATCACCATGATGTCAGGAGCACGACCATAGATATCTTCATAGGTTTTTCTGAAAACATGCATGATTTCTGATTCTGGGTCTGGTTTCCAACCCGGGTACGCGCCAGAGAAAGCCACTTTGGCTCCAGCCAACTCACCAGTAGACTTCAACATGCTTTCTACATAGCTTCGGCCACTGTCTGCCAATGAGCGGATCAGGCAGAGTAGGGTCATCTTATCGTCTTCAGTCGTAATCACGCCAAGGTTAAGCGAGGTTTCAACCACACCCGGAATGTCATCGCTCATGCGAATCACACCGTTTGGACAGGCATTGATGGTGGCGATAATACGGCTTTGTACTGAAGGCTTCAGAGCTTGCTCGGAGAGCTCGGTATCAAGAACAGACAGTGCGATAGAGGTCTCTACAGCTCCCAGCTCTTCCTTCAGCAGAGATTCAAAATGACTGAACAGGTTCGCCAGCTTTTCTTCGTTGGCAGCTGGGACTGCAACATCTGCAAAAGCTTCGCGTGGGATGGCATTGCGAAGTGTACCGCCCCGAACTGAAAGCAAGCGAAGGCCCAATTCGTTCGCGTGACCTGCGAGAAAGCGGCCCAACAGCTTGTTAGCATTTGCACGGCCGGTGTGAATATCAACACCGGAGTGACCACCTTTCAGACCTTTAATCTGAAGCTTTTTACCGACGTAACCGCCGCCCAGGGTTTCGCGCTCCAAAGAGAATGCCAAAGAAGCATCCACGCCACCTGCACAACCCATGTAGATTTCGCCTTCTTGCTCAGAGTCGGTATTCAGGAGGATCTCACCTTCTAACCAACCTGCCTTCAGACCAAACGCGCCAGTCATACCCGCTTCTTCATCAATGGTCAGCAGAACTTCCAGTGGGCCATGTTCAATGTCTTTAGACGCAAGGACGGCAAGACATGTCGCCATACCCATACCGTTGTCTGCACCTAAAGTGGTGCCATCGGCGGTAACCCATTCCCCGTCAATGTAAGGACGGATAGGATCTGTCGTGAAGTCATGGTTCGTGTTTTCGTTTTTCTGCGGCACCATGTCGATATGTGCTTGTAGCACCACACCTTTACGATTTTCCATACCCGCCGTGGCTGGCTTTCTGATGATCACGTTGCCGATATCATCACGGGTGACAGAAAGGCCTTCACTGGTCGCCCAGTCAACAATGTACTGTGCCAGTTGCTCTTCATGCTTGGATGGGTGAGGGATAGAACAGATCTTATCGAAAAATTGCCACACAGGTTGTGGCGATAGTTGGCTGATTTCTGACACAGGCTTTCTCCAGAAAACTCGAATTAAAAAGGCATTTTACAAAGCCAAAACGGCTTCCGTAACCAAATAACATGCCATTCTCATATGCAAAAACGGCATGCCACTGGGGCATGCCGTCAAATTAACAGAATTTGTAACGTAAAAGTATGCTTTGTTAAAAGCATATCTCTGAATGGCGAGTGATAGCTTACATCTTGAACTGACCGATGGCACTTTTCAGCTGAACGCCGACTGCTGACAGAGCAAGACTCTGTTCCGTTAGGTCACGGCTTTGCTCAACGGTTTCCCGTCCTTTGCTAACGAGGTTGTGCAAATTAACGTTTATCTCCTCTGTTGCAGCAGCTGTTTGGCTACATGCAGAGGCAATCGACTGTGTTACGCCGGTGATGTCTCCCACCTTATCGTCAATGGCTGTTAGCGCTTGTAAGGTAAGTTGATTGTGCTCAGCTGTAGCCTCAGACAGGTTCTGGGTCTTACCAAGCTCGGTATTAAGGGATGAAGCTCGGTTTTGTAAAGAGGTGATGATATTTTCGATTTCATCCGTACTTTGTTGAGTGCGAATAGCCAGCGTTCTCACCTCATCGGCGACCACTGCAAATCCCCGTCCTTGATCGCCAGCTCGTGCTGCTTCAATAGCCGCATTCAATGCGAGTAGATTGGTTTGCTCAGCGATGGAACGAATCACGTCCAATACCTGACCGACATTTTTGGAGTCATCTGCCAGCATGTTTGCTTCGTTGGCTGCGCTTTGCAGGCTATCAACCATTCCCTGCATCTGATGATGCATATTGTTCACAACCTTCTGTCCTTGGTGACATTCATTCGCCGCCAACTGAGCTTCTTCTGCTGCGTGGGAAGCAGAAGATGCAATCTCTTGGTTGCTGGCAAGCAGTTCATTGACTGCCGCTGAAATGCTGTCGATTTCTGCGCTTTGCTGGTTTGCTAATTTTTCAGAATTCTCTGAAAGGCGCGCCATTTCGTCGGCGGATTTTGCCAGTGTGTCAGACACTGGGTTGATCTCTCCAACTATGCCGCGAATTTGATCGATGAAGCGGTTAAAGAAACGAGCTATCTGACTCAACTCATCGCGACCAGAAGATGAGAGTCTATGCGACAGATCTCCATCCCCGCTGGAGATGTCTTTCAGAGCCTTGGCAGTTTGGGCACTCGGTGCCACGATGGATTGACCAATAGCAGCGCTGATAAGCAGAACGACTCCGAGAATGACTACAACACATGTGACTAAGAACTTAAGCTCGGCAACAAACGTTGTCTTTACATCGTCGACATAAATGCCTGTTCCCAGAATCCAGCCCCAAGGTTCGAAAAGTTTTACGTAAGACGTTTTTTGAACTGGTATCTCTGAGCCGGGTTTACTCCAAAAATAATCGACGAAACCCGCACCGGAGCGTTTTGCTGTCGCTGCCATTTCCACAAACAGACGGTTGCCTGCCTTGTCTTCAAATTGGCTGAGATCCTGTCCATTCAACTTTGGTTTGATAGGGTGGAGGACCATGGCGGGTTTACTGTCATTGATCCAGAAATAGTTGTTCTGGTCATATCTAAGTGCAGCAATGGCATCCAACGCCGATTGCTTAGCTTCTTGCTCAGTCATCTCGCCATTCTTGTAGCGATTGTAATGGTGTTGAATCAACGAGTGCCCACTGTCTACAAGAACCTTGGTTTCGTCCTTTTTATATTCCATTAAAGTTTGGTAGTTGTGGCTGGCGAAAAGGTAGATGGGTATAACCATGGCGCTAAGTGTTATTGCGACGAGGATGAAAACGCGGTGGCGAATTTTGATATTACGGATAGCGTCAACAAGCATAAACGGACATTCCTATGTATATGAGACAACCGACATCCAGCGCATCTAACCCGTCGATGTGACTCGATGGTTGCACTGCACAATGATTCCATTCGGTGTCTTGTTTATTATTTGAATGTCCACTTTTTCAGCAAAGTGTTCGCTATTCAAGCGACAGAGGCTAAATAGCTGGATGTCATAACATTTTTCTCAATAACGCTTGAAATGCGATGTAATAAAATTACGTAATTAGGGCTAATTTAAAAAAATGTGTGATCATGATCGCTTTTAAGGTTGTAATAAAATAACGAAACGTCTATTATCTCACCGTCCCTTGGATTGGGCTCTTCGCCCGGGACATGGCCATGCGCTTTCATTTGTTTATGGATAAGCCCGAAATTTATTCGTCTCCACGGAACCGAGCTTTTAACGAAGCTGCATTCTTTTCGAATTTTTTTGAGGTAATAAGCTGATGAAAGGTAGTTCAGCGTGTCACTACTGGAACCGCGGTTCTGTATACACCACGAATTTTCGGTATCCGGCGACATTCGGATACAACCGCAAGTAAGCTTGCTTGTTCCCCCGAGGGCTGAGGCCCTCTACTGTAATACCCCGCTCTAACAGATACTTTGTTTCCGCAGTTTGGAAACGCCATTTTTATCTGGCGCCACTTTTAAAGTGGCGTTTTTTTTATCTATTTACTGGTGAAATATCGAGCACCTCTCATTCTGTTGAGTCACCTCTTTATATATCTCTCAGATTTCAAATCAGTACATTTATTAAGCAGCTTTTCCCTCTAACATGATGAGCGCAGAGTGGCGAGTCGTCACTAACGCGAAATGTCGTTTAATTCGTCAGCAATCAAGATTTTTAAACAGTTATTCACGCTGGAAATTTTGTGATGTGGCGGGTAATATTCGCGTCAAATTTTCACGCAAACGTTTGTGGAAAACGTTTGCGTCAACTTTTGCCAAATTCTTACTTTCCAAGGAACCGAAAGCCATGCTTGAGCGTCTTTTTAAACTGAAAGAGCAAGGTACAGATATCAAAACCGAGGTTATTGCGGGACTGACCACATTCCTGACAATGGCTTACATCATTTTCGTTAACCCGGCGATTCTGTCTGAAACAGGCATGGATCGTGGCGCAGTCTTTGTTGCAACCTGTTTGGCGGCGGCGATTGGCTGTTTCATTATGGGTCTGGTTGCGAACTATCCTGTTGCTCAGGCACCAGGGATGGGTCTGAACGCCTTCTTCACTTATACCGTTGTTTTCCAAATGGGCTACTCATGGCAGGTCGCACTGGCTGCGGTATTCCTGTCGGGTGTGTGTTTTATCGCGTTGAGCCTGTTTAAGGTGCGTGAATGGATTATTCACTCTATTCCGCTGTCGCTGCGTACCGGTATCTCAGCGGGTATCGGTATGTTCCTCGCGCTGATTGCACTGCAAAACTCAGGCATTGTCGTTGACCATCCAGCCACACTGGTTTCAATGGGCGACCTTTCTTCATTTGGTCCTGCGATGGCTGCATTGGGTTTCTTCTTGACCATTGGCCTGGTTAACCGCGGTATTAAAGGCGCGGTAATGATCGCGATTCTTATCGTGACGGCACTGGGTGTATTGTTTGGTGAAATTCAATACGGCGGCATCATGTCTGCGCCACCGAGCATTGCGCCAACCTTTATGCAGCTCGATTTTGCCGGCGCGATGGAAGTGGGTCTGATTTCTATCGTGTTCGCTTTCCTGTTTGTTGATCTGTTTGATACGGCGGGCACTTTGGTAGGTGTAGCGCAAAAAGCTGAGCTTTTAGATAAAGATGGCAAACTGCCGCGTCTAAACCGTGCGCTGTTGGCTGACAGTACGGCAACCACTGTAGGTGCGGTACTGGGTACATCGAATACTACGTCTTACATTGAAAGTGTGTCAGGTGTTGCTGCGGGTGGCCGTACCGGTCTAACAGCTGTGACGGTAGGCATTATGTTCCTGCTGGCGCTGTTCTTCTCACCACTGGCTGGAATGGTTCCGGCATATGCGACAGCTGGTGCGCTGTTTTACGTTGCTATTCTTATGATGTCAGGTTTGGTAAGCATCAATTGGCGTGACCTGACTGAAGCGGCACCTGTTGTGGTTGTGTGTCTTCTGATGCCTCTGACCTATTCAATTGCTCACGGTATCGGTCTGGGCTTTATCTCTTACTGTGCTATCAAAGCGTTCAGCGGTAAAGGACGTGATGTGCCTATCAGTATTTGGGTTCTTGCTGCCCTGTTCTTGCTGAAATTCGTTATGTAAGACACAATACGCCGCAATCGTTTGACTGAGTTAAATTGGCGTCTAACGCCTGAGGTTTTCTAAATGAGCAACAAGTTTGTTATCACCTGGGACAACATGCAAATGTACACCCGTCAACTGGCTGAAAAACTGCTACCAGCAGATCAATGGAAAGGCATTATCGCGGTAAGCCGCGGTGGTCTGGTTCCTTCAGCGATTTTGGCGCGTGAGCTGGGTATTCGCCATGTGGATACAGTTTGCATTTCTAGCTACGACCACGATCACCAGCGTGATATGCGTGTTCTGAAGAAAGCAGACGGCGACGGCGAAGGCTTCCTGGTAGTGGACGATCTGGTTGATACTGGCGGTACTGCAGAAGTCATTCGTGAAATGTACCCGAAAGCGAAATTCGTGACTGTTTGTGCGAAGCCAGCGGGTAAGCACCTGGTAGATGACTACGTGGTAGACATCCCTCAGGACTGTTGGATTGAGCAACCTTGGGACATGGGCGTAACTTTTGTTGAGCCAATCTCAAAGCGTTAATTGCTAAAGAACTTGAAAAAGCCCCTCTATGGGGCTTTTTTTATGACCAAATTTAGGCGCCTATCATTCAGGTGAGGTCATGGTTTTGAGCATTTTTGGGTATACAATGGTGTCAGTTCAGTTATTTAATCAAGGAGAGGTTCCGTGAGCGAAACCGAATCCGAAAACCTTTCAGTAAAACTCTTCAAACAACATAAGCACGCCAGAGAAACATCGACCATTGTTGGGTCGGTCAATCAATCACCAAATGATGTACACAATGCATTAGATGGAGACAGCGATAATAGCTGGTACCGCACACTCCGTCGTCCTCAGTGGATTTGGCAAGGTGTTGACCCTATTGATATGGAAGCCACTCTGGCGCGTATTGCGGGTTCTGATAACAATCGAAGCAATGAAACCCTTCTGGATACGGTTGTTGGCTACCGTTCTGGCAACTGGTCTTATGAATGGACACAGGGTGGAATGAAGCACCAAAAGCTGGCGCAGGATTGTGAAGAGCAAGGAAACAAAGAGGAAGCGGCTGAGCATTGGCTACGTGCTTGCACCTACTTTAGTATTGCAGCCTACCCGCACTTGAAAGGCGATCCTCTGTCTTTGCAGGCTGAAGTGCTCGCGAACAAAGCATTTCATTCAGCCATTGAAAAGTCCCCATATAAAATCAAAAACGTTGTTACCAAAGTCGATGGCAAGCCTCTGGAAGGCTTTTTGTACCTTCCTCACACTGATGAACCTCTTCCGACAGTCATTATCAGTGGTGGTTTAGATGCGCTACAAACAGACCTTTGGCGTTTATTCGAAACCTACTTTGCTCCGGCGAATATCGCCATGTTGACGTTGGACATGCCGTCAGTGGGTCGTAGCGGCCATTGGTCCTTGAGCGAAGATACCAGCAAACTGCATCAGGCGATGCTGAGTGAGCTCGCTTCAGTACCTTGGGTTGACCATCATCGTGTTGGCTGTATGGGTGTGCGTTTTGGTGGTAATGCTGCGGTTCGTATGGCATTTGTTGAGCAAAACCGGATTAAGTCGTGTGTCTCCATCGGTGGTGTTCTGCATTCAATGCTAAGTGATATGCAGCGTCTCAAGGCTATCCCTCCTATGTATTTGGATACTATTGCTTCGCGTATGGGAAAATCGCAGGCGTCAGCTTCTTTTCTCACCCAGCTCCAGGCGTTGTCTCTTAAAAATCAGGGGCTACTGACAGGCAGGAAAACCAAGGTGCCGGTACTGGCAATGAGTCTTGAGGGAGACCCTGTCTGCCCAGATACAGACAATCAACTGGCCGCGCTTTACAGCTACGGTGGTAAAGCCAAGACGCTTCCCAATAAGCCACTCCATGACGGATATCACAGAATTATGACTGAGGCTGTGAAATGGTTTAAGGATACCTTGTGATCTAGATCTTCTTAACGGCGTGGGGCGTTCATTAAATGCTCAAAGCATTGCTCGATGGGACGATATATTGATCGTAGCGTGTTATACAGACATGAGCTGCTGGTGAAAATACACATAATAAAAACAGGGGCTTTGCGCTAATCAGCCCCTCTTTTTGCCTATATGCAGTCGTGTTGAAACGGACTTTTTCTCGTATTATGGGAGCTTGCTATGACCGATGAAACCAAAACGCTTTCTCATGGGCGTCTGCTGACGCGTTTCGCTCAGATAGGGCCTTACCTGCGTCAAAATAAATGCTCAGAGGAAACCTACTTCTTTGACTGTTTGTCCGCCTGCGTCAATGCTAAAAAATCGCCAGAATGCAGAGAATTCTGGGGCTGGTGGATGGAAATTTCACCTAAAGACGGCGGGTTTGAATACGCTTATACCTTCGGTAAGTTCGACAGTGAAGGCGAATGGAAAGAGGAGAATGTACCAAACAAGTCCTCTTCCGAAGTGAAAGCATCGCTAGATGCGTTTTATTCAAAAATAACTGGATTTATCGAAGGTGAACTGGGATTGGAAATCACTGCCAAGCCTTCGCTCAAGCAGCCTAAGCTAGGTTCTGCAGCCTAAACCTCTCCTTTTGATGAATTATGTGATTGAGTTGCTTTAATCACTTGTTATCTTGGTCTGGGATTGATAAAAGAAGGGCTTAATCGCTTTTATGTTGTCAATGTCATGTCAGGCCAAGAAAACGTTTCATCTGTCTATTCTGGTGCTGGCGATACTTCTGATCGCCAGACCATTGTCGTCAAACTCGGTACCAGCGTACTGACCGGCGGCTCCAAGAAAATCGACCGCGCGCACCTTGTTGAATTGGTGCGTCAATGCGCCATGCTTATCCGTCAGGGACACAGAGTCATTGTTGTCACCTCTGGTGCGATTGCAGCGGGTCGTGAACACCTCAACTATCCCGAACTTGCGACGACCATTGCTAACAAGCAAATGCTGGCAGCGGTAGGTCAAAGCCGCCTTATCCAGGAATGGGAAAGCATGTTTGCCATTTATGGCATTAACATTGGTCAAATGCTGCTGACCCGCGCTGACTTGGATGACCGCGAGCGTTACCTCAATGCACGCGACATGCTGCAAGCGCTGCTGGCAAACAACATTGTGCCTGTGGTGAATGAAAACGATGCGGTTGCAACGGCAGAAATCAAAGTCGGTGACAATGATAACCTGTCAGCGCTGGTCGCGATTTTGGCTGAAGCAGACAAGCTTTTATTGCTGACTGACCAACCGGGTTTATTCACTGCTGATCCACGCAGCAATCCTGATGCAGAGCTTATCCGAGAAGTGCATACCATTGATGAGACCCTGCACAAGCTGGCGGGTGGCAGTGTCAGTGGGTTAGGTACAGGTGGCATGGCAACCAAACTGCAGGCAGCAGACGTTGCTCGCCGTGCAGGTATTGAAGTGACGATCGCAGCAGGTAGTCGTCCTGAAGTGATTCAACATTTGGTGGATGGCAAAGAGGCCGGTACGCGTTTCCTTCCATTGGAATCACCTTTGGAAAGCCGCAAACGCTGGATTCTGGCTGGGCCTCCTCCAGCGGGGAACATCATTATTGACGACGGCGCCGCGAAAGCAGTGGTTGAGCGTCACAGTAGCCTGTTATCAAAAGGCATTACTGGCGTAGAGGGTCATTTTGACCGAGGTTCAGTAGCACGCATCTGTAACCAGAAAGGTAAGCAGTTGGCGCGCGGTATTTGTCGCTATTCAAGCAAAGATCTTAGCGCGATCGCGGGTCGACATAGCCAGGACATTCAAGATATTCTGGGATACGCTCACGGCGCGGTCGCAGTGCACTGCGACGACTTGGTCGTTATCGATTAATCAGACTGTGGCAGAAGCCGCGGTTATTCAGGAAGAGCAATAGAGGCTGAAATGAGTCTTCAACAAATGGGACGTGCAGCGAAAGACGCTGCTTACGCACTGGCAACGGCACCGACAGCGCAAAAAAACAAAGCGCTGGCAGTCATTGCTGACGAATTGGAAGCGAATGCAGCAACTATCCTTGCTGCCAATGCAAAAGACATCGATGCGGGACGCGAAGCGGGTTTGCCCGACGCGATGCTGGATCGTCTTTTGCTGAACGAAGCGCGTTTAGCAGGCATTGCTGCTGACGTTCGCAACGTGATTTCGCTGTCCGATCCCGTCGGCAGCGAGATTGACTGCAAAGTGCTGGAAAACGGCATGACATTGAGCCGCCGCCGCGAACCCATTGGCGTTATTGGTGTGATCTATGAAGCGCGCCCGAACGTGACCATTGATATCGCTTCTTTGTGTCTGAAAACCGGCAATGCAAGCATTCTGCGTGGTGGTCGTGAAACCTTCCACTCAAACGTTGAGCTGGTGAAAGTGATTCAGACCGCGCTGGAAAAAGCCGATTTGCCAGCCGCATCTGTGCAATATATTGAAAAGCCAGATCGCGAGCTTGTGGGTGAGCTGCTTCGCCTGGACGAGTATGTTGACATGATCATCCCTCGCGGCGGCGCGGGTCTCCACAAGATGTGCAAGGAAAACAGCACGATTCCTGTGATCATTGGCGGCTTCGGCATCAGTCACTTGTTCGTAGATAAAACTGCTGATCTCGAGCGCTCGCTGGATGTGATCATTAATTCCAAGGTTCAACGTCCTTCTGCGTGTAATGCGCTGGATACCTTGCTGGTTCACGAAGCGGTTGCCGCTGAGGTGCTGCAAAAACTGACACCACTGTTCAATGACAACAAGCTGAAAATCGTTGCTGATAAAGCGTCGCTGCCATTGCTGGGCGGCGTTGCATATCTGCAAGAAGTGGCAGAAGGTGATTTCGACACCGAATGGCTGAGCTACACGCTGGGCGTGGCTGTGGTCGCCGATGTGCACGCAGCGCTCAAACACATGCGTGACCACAATGCGAGCCACTCAGATGCGATCCTGACTAACGATCTGGCCGCAGCAGAAGCCTTTATCAATGGCGCAGGTTCTGCGGCGGTATACGTGAATGCGTCTACTCGCTTCACAGACGGCGCGCAGTTCGGTTTGGGTGCAGAGGTTGCGGTATCTACTCAGAAACTGCACGCACGTGGTCCTATGGGCTTGGAAGAACTCACCACCTACAAGTGGGTCGGTAAAGCAGACTACCTGCCACGCGCTTAACCTGCGCACCGAATGAATATTGAAAGGCACGCGAAAGCGTGCCTTTTTCTTTTCTGCCAATCTTTTTGAAGGTAATCTCTCGCCAACCTTTACGATTGAAAAAGACCGCCATGGATTACACCACGCTTTCCCGCATCAGCCTGAAAAATCTCACTGTAATGCATGTGCTCTTGATGACGCATAGCGTGACACAAACGGCAGAGATTCTTTGCGTGACGCCATCAAGTGTCAGTAAGGCTTTGGGGCAGCTTAAATCCGATCTGAATGACGAACTCTTTTTCCGTCGCGGCAACCAACTGATGCCGACGCAATACGCGCTCAGCATTGGTCCTGCTATCCATAACGTGCTTTCCAACATCAGCGGTATCTTTGAGCAGGGTGAATTCGCACCGGAGAGGTTTGGCGGCAGTCTGTCACTCGCCATGCGGGAAAGTACGTTTGAACTTTTCGCGCCCACGCTATGTGATATTTCCCAAAAACTGGGTGCCAGTGCGCAGCTCAGTATTTCCACTAAGGAGCAATTCAGTTTCGAAGCGCTGCTCAGTGGTAAGCTGGACTTTCTCGTACTTCCTCACGATGTCAGCCAGCCACCGACGCTCAGCAAGAGCCTAGTCTGGCAGACGATTCTGGAAGACGAAATGGTGTGTTTGATGAACCCAAACCATCCGTTGGCTGATGTGGAGTTAGACATTGATGGCTACCTGAGTTGTCGCCATATCAACGTGATAGATAAAGATTTATCAGAGCCGTATTTCGAACAAACCCTGACCCAGCACCATGGTGCGCGTCAGATAGCCATGCGTGTGGCGGATTTTGGGTCGGCAGCATCTACCTGTCATCACTCAAACTATCTGTTTACCTGCTCTAAACGTTGGGCGGAAACCGCCTTGCAGGCAAAAGGACTGGTGGCGAAACCTCTGCCGTTTGATTATGGGCAGGTGGCATACAGTCTGGTATGGAATACGGTGAGCCTGAATAACCCAGCCTGTCGTTGGCTTCATAGCCAGCTTATTGCCGAGAGCTAATCGCCAATCAAAGTAAGGTGGAGAGTTAGGTATAAATGGTCGGCTTCAGTATCGGCCGATGAATGCGGGCGAACAGCAAATCGTGGAAGCGATCCATTTCCGCTTCGCTGCATTTTTCCCACTCTAATGCCTGACCCATCACGCCATGGTGTTGAAAGGCATTGAGGCGAATTTGAACTGACTCTGGCAATGTATTGAGATACGCGCCGACGGCATCCACTTCCGTATCCAAGTCGCTTTTCCCCGGAATATGAAGCAAACGCACTTCGTGCAGTTTTCCCATCTCAGCCAGCAAGTCGATAGTGTCTATGACGCGGTGTTTATCGCGGCCAATCAGCCAGCGATGCGTCTCGGATTGCCAGGATTTTAAATCAATCATTGCGCCATCGAGGTAAGGGGCAACGCGCTCCCAACCTGAACGCGACAATGAACCGTTGCTGTCGATAAAACATGTCAGGTGCGACAACGCAGGGTCGGCTTTTACCGCTTTGAAAAGCTCGATGATGAACGGCAGTTGCAGCGTGGCTTCACCGCCTGACACGGTAATGCCGTTCAGGAAAAAGTGGTGCTGGCGAACCAAGGCCAGCATGTCGTCCAAGCTGTAGCTGACAATTTTTGGGTTGGATTTGTGAGGGCACACGTCGATGCAAAGATCGCAGTGAGTACATTTTTTGGCATCCCAAACCACTTTGCCTTCAGCACTGAATGACAGCGCATCAGCAGGGCAGGGCGCCACACAATCGCCGCAATCGGTGCAGTGATTAATGGTATGCGGATTGTGGCAGGTAATGCAGTCGAAATTGCAGCCCTGCAAAAAGATGACCAGGCGGTTGCCCGGTCCATCTACACAAGAGAATGTCAGGATACGGCTGACTAAGGCGTTTGTCTTACTCGGTTTCACTGACATTCTCCGATTGTGCTTTCTACTGACGTTTACTTACTTGTAAACAGGCGTGGTCTCGAAGCTCACCACACGTGGTGCGCGGTCAAGAATACCCGTGTTGCAAGCCGCTTCTGCGCCCAGCCACGTGGTGTTCTTACGAGAACCTTCGTCGTCGTATTTCGCGATGTCAGACAGTTTGATCATGTAACCCGTTACGCGTACCAGATCGTTTGACGCAACGTTCGCGGTGAACTCACGGTAGCCCATGTTGATCGCACCTTTACACAGGTTGAACATGGCTTCTGGGTTTGATTTTACTGTCTCGTCGATGGTCAGAATGTCACTGATACCTGAGGTGTAGTATTTGTGGTGACCTGCGGTTGCGTGAACGTAAGTCACTGGGTCTGGTTCAGTACCATAAGGGATACGAACACCTGGGGTCACGTCTTTATCGATGCTGATGCCACCTTGTGAGTGCAGTACTGCTTTACCGTTCAGGCCATACTTCACAGGGCTTGATTCAACCAGCTCCGCCAGTTTTGCAGAGATAGCGTGACCCAGTTCGTTTGCGGCGATGTCGTGACCGTACTTCAGTGACTGACCGTCTTTCTCCATCAGGATGTTGACTGCTTCCGCCATGCCGTAAATACCGAACATAGGCGCGAAACGACCTTCTTCAATCAGACCTTCTGTTGCCAGGAAGTGTTTGAAGTAGTTTGAAGACTCGTGCAGGAAGCTGCTGCGAACGTCCATCAGTTCAACCATCAGCTTGCTGTAAGTTGGCAGCACTGCGTTCAGGAAGTCTTCTGCACTTTCCGCTTTCTCAGCAGCATGCTTCAGGTTCATACGTACCAGGGTGTTAGAACCGCCAGCCAGTGGCAGCGAGTTGTAGCAGCTTACGATACCGAAACGCTTGTCGCCGTATGCGGCAGCGTGCATTGGGTAGTTCGCGATGTGTGGCTTGCTGCACTCAACGATGTTTGCGGTTGCTTGACGCAATAGGTCGTCAGACGTAACCGCTGGGTCGTACATGAACGTCAGGTTCGGTGCGATTTGCTTCAGCTCAGCATCCACGCGCAGGATAGTGCGACAGATGATGTTGTCTGCTGGGCCGATGTTTGCGTGCATGAATGCATCTGGCAGGGTGCGGTCCAGCATGATCCAGAAACGCTTAATTTTTTGGTAGATCTCTTCGTCTGACAGCTTGCCCACGTAAGGCATCAGCACGTCATCCAACTGACCCACGTAAACAGGAATGTTGGTCACAGACGGTACGTGGTGGTAGATGATGTTCAGCATGTTCAGCGCATCATCTAGGTTCTCTGCGGGAGACAGCTCTAGGTACTCAGAACCTTGAGACAGGAACTTTGCGTAGTCTGGCAGTACGTAGCGTGGTTTGAACGGTGCGTGACCTTCAAACATGTCACAGATAACGCCGTCTTTCATCGCCTGCTCGATATCGTCAGAGATATCCATGTAAGGCAGGCTTGCTTCTGCTTCCAACGCCAGCCATTGGTTTTTCTGCTTTGGCGACAGGGTTGGGTTGTTGATGATTTGGTAGAAACGTTCTTGAAGTTCTGTCAGATGCTTGCTCATGGAAAAGACCCTACTTAAATTTGGGTTTATTCTAAGCGCGGATCCGGTTTGCCACTATTGAACAATCAAGAAGTGTGTTTTACCAAAATGGAAATCCGAGTATTGGGTGGAATTGGTGTGAAAAAGGACTGAAGGAGAGGGAACTGAGCCTCCCCCCAGCGTAACTCAAAAATGCCCCATTTCGCGTTAGCTGAATTAAATTCCATCAATCTAAATTAAAGAGTTTTCGATAGGTTTTCTAAAGTTAAATGAGAGGTACGAAACAATACCCCAGCTTGTCGTATTTTCTCTTTCGTAATTTGGGGAATACCAAAGTATTCCTTTAAAAGCAGAAGCTTATACATAACTCAAGAGCCTTTGAGATGAAGGGTATCCCGTGTCGGGAGTTGGGCTAGTAAATGCAATTCATTCAGGGGATGGGTTTTAAGTGATTGTATTGTATAGTGTAGTGACGTAAAATGCGTCATCCTTAGAAGTAAAGCACTACAATGAAAAAAACACTTACTTTGAACACGTTTGAGGCTGAAGTTACAAATGGTCAGCCGCATCATAATGCAGAAGTTGTTGCCATTCGTAATACTTGCATGCAGCAAGATGTTAAAGAAATTGAGATTACGTGCACCAATAACCAAGGGGGCGTGATCGAGAGCTTTTTGTTAGTCGTTGCTAGTATCAATCACGCGATTGCACATAATAAATCTGTACGCATTGTTTTTACAGGTCATGCATTTTCTTGTGCTTCTCTTTTGTATGTTTTTTCTGTTTTGAGAGCTGAGATTGATGTACAGCATCATAATGTACGCTTAGGGTTTCACACAGCACAAATTGGAGTGCAGTTTCAAACGACACCTAAAATGTACACTGAGCAGACTTTTCTGGATGAATTTAACAAAGGTTTAGCACAAGCTAAATACGATGAAAGTACAGTTAAATCACTTTACGAAAGCTTCCTAAATCAAATTTTGTATGTTAGTCCAGAAGAACAAAAAGATTTGTTAGATAAGTATGATGATAATGCTAATATGATGTACGACGTATCTCAGGGTGCGCAAGGGGAGTTGGCGTATGCAGCAAGTTAAAAACTTAAACGAACTATCACTAAATCTTGATAATATTGATACACTTATTGCCAGTCTTAATGAGTGCACTTTTAAAGTCGCTGATGAAACTCATGAAGGCGGCAGCTATAAAATCACTAAAAATGCTCATGAAGCAGCCATAGTGGAAAAGGTCGAAGCTGAACATTAAGTCCTTTGTAAGAATCAATAAAAAGCTCGGTTTACCGAGCTTTTTTTGTGTGCATAGAATAGAAGCCTAATACAATGAACGCTTTCCGGTCTATAGGCACTTGAGAGCGTAACCGCCGACTCGGAATTGTCCAAAGCCCATTTTATGCTGCAAGACACTTAACCTATTCATTCACCACAGGCACAAGCTTCAACGACCAGAAACAAAAAACGCCGAGCAATGCTCGGCGTTTCCTTATTTAGAACTGCGTTAGCGCTTACTTAATTTCCACGCCCTGCGCTTGCAGGTCTGCGTGGTAAGAAGAACGCACGAACGGACCACAGGCTGCGTGGGTAAAGCCCAGCTCCAACGCAATCTCTTTCAGCTCATCAAACTCTTCTGGCGGCACGTAACGCTCTACCGGCAGGTGGTGACGGCTTGGTGCCAAGTATTGGCCCAGTGTCAGCATGGTCACACCGTGTGCACGCAGATCTTTCAGAACTTCGATGATCTCTTCTTTGGTTTCACCCAGACCCATCATGACGCCTGACTTGGTTGGGACGTTTGGATGCATTTCGCCGAACTTCTTCAGCAGCTCCAGAGACCATTTGTAGTTCGCACCCGGACGCGCTTTGCGGTAAAGGCGTGGGGCGGTTTCCAAGTTGTGGTTGAACACATCTGGCGGGTTGTCTTTCAAAAGATCAAGCGCAGTGTCCATACGGCCACGGAAGTCAGGAACCAGCGTCTCGATGCGTATTTCTGGGTTCAGCGCGCGGATTTCACGGGTACAGTCGGCGAAGTGTTTAGCACCACCGTCACGCAGGTCATCACGGTCTACCGAGGTAACCACCACGTATTTTAGCTTCATGTCGCTGATGGTTTTCGCCAGTTTTGCTGGCTCATTTTCATCTGGCTGGTTTGGACGGCCATGTGCAACATCACAGAAAGGGCAGCGGCGAGTACAAATTGCACCCAGAATCATGAAGGTCGCGGTGCCGTGGTTGAAACATTCTGCCAAGTTAGGGCAAGACGCCTCTTCGCACACCGAGTGCAGATTGTTTTTGCGAAGCGCAGACTTGATGTCTTGGATACGCTTGCTGTCCGCAGGCAGCTTGATCTTCATCCACTCAGGTTTGCGCAGCATCTCTTTTTGTTCGGTCGGCATGTTCTTGACCGGGATGAGCGCCATTTTGTCTGCGTCGCGGTACTTAACACCGCGTTCCATCTGGATCGGTTTGCTCATAGTTGATTGCTTTCTGTTAGGGACTCGACCTGATCATAGCCCAGATGCGAAGTCAGTTTCTCTACTAACACAGGGTATAGCTCGGTCAGTGAAGCCGGGCCCCCTAAATCGACGGTTTGTGTCATTGCCATGCCTTCATAACCGCAAGGGTTGATACGAAGGAAGGGTGACAAGTCCATATTGACGTTAAGCGCCAGCCCATGGAAAGAGCAGCCTCGGCGGATACGAAGACCCAGCGAGCAAATTTTGTCGTTACCTACATACACGCCCGGCGCATCAGGACGCGCCCGGGATTCAATACCGTAATGGGCGAGCGTATCGATCACAATGTTCTCAATCGAAGTGACCAGTTCTCGCACACCCAGCTTTTTGCGTTTCAGATCGATCAGGAAGTAAGCCACCTGTTGGCCTGGACCATGGTATGTCACCTGACCACCACGATCACTCTGTACTACCGGGATATCCCCCGTTGCTAACAAGTGTTCAGCTTTTCCCGCCTGTCCTTGGGTAAACACAGGTTCGTGCTCTACCAGCCAGATTTCGTCAGTTGTATCGGCGTTACGTTCGTCAGTGAAAGCATGCATGTCTTTCCACGTTGGTTCGTAAGGACGCAATCCGAGTTGTCTGATAATGAGGCGGTTCTGCTGCAATGTACACCTGCCGGAATTGAATATGATAGGGATAGCTGTCTCAGTCACGACATTATAATGACAGACGGCTGAAATAACAGCCGCCTAATCGTATGGGTATTGTGGTTCTTTGGTCTAATAGGGGATTACAGAACCATACGTACGATGTCGATGTCACCCAGTTCTTTGTACAGCGCTTCAACTTGTTCGATAGAGGTGGCTGTAATGGTGATGGATACTGCATTGTAAGTGCCTTTGCCGCTTGGCTTAACGCTTGGGCTGTAATCGCCCGGTGCGTGGCGCTGGATCACTTCCAAAACCAGATCTGTCAGCTCTGGCTTCGCGTATCCCATGACCTTGTAAGTGAACTTACATGGGAATTCCAGCAGGTCTTTTAGTTTTGGTTGCTCTTGCATTGGTTACTCCAGAATTGGTCACAGAACTTTCTCTGTTGACCCTAAATATATGTGCAGATGATCACGCAATTTGTTGGGAACGAATAGTAATCGTCCTGTTATCAGAAAACAAGATGATGTGATTTCTGTTCCTTAGGCATCAATATGGGGGCAATAGCAGCAAATAAAAAGGGCAGCCATTGGCTGCCCTTGAAAGTCTGTGCTTCAGTCTTAGAACAAATTCTTGAAGAACATGATGATGTAGTCCATCAGACGGCTGAACAAGCCACCTTCCTGCACATCGTTCAGTGCTACCAATGGGTATTCCGCGATGTCTTCACCGTCAACCTGGTAGTAAAGCTTACCAACAACATCGCCTTTCGCGATTGGTGCTTCCAGTGTTTTCTCAAGCACAAAGCTTGCTTCCAAGTCTTTTGCCTTACCGCGTGGCAGGGTGACGTAGGTGTCTTCAGAAACGCCCAGTGCTACTTGGTCGGTATCACCCATCCACACTTTCTCAGTCACGAAGGTTTCGTTCGCTTTGTGTGGTGCTACGGTTTCGAAGAAACGGAAGCCGTAGTTCAGCAGTTTCTTACTTTCAGCCTTGCGGGCGTTTGCACTGTTGGTGCCCATGACAACTGCGATCAGACGCATGTCGCCTTCAGTTGCTGAGCTTACCAGGCTGTAACCCGCTTTATTGGTGTGGCCGGTTTTAATACCGTCCACGTTCATGCTCTTGTCCCACAACAGGCCATTACGGTTGTACTGGGTAATGCCATTGTAGGTGAACGATTTCTCTTTGTAGATACGGTACTCTTCCGGTACATCACGGATCATTGCCTGACCCAGCAACGCCATGTCGTATGGTGTGGTGTACAGGTCGTCGTGATCCAGACCGTGTGAGTTGGCGAAGTGGGTATCTTTCATGCCCAGTGTTTTCGCCCAGCCGTTCATCAGGTCAACAAACGAGTCTTCAGAACCAGCGATGTGCTCAGCCATTGCCACACAAGCATCGTTACCTGACTGAATGATGATGCCGCGGTTTAGGTCTTCCACTTTAACGGTGGTACCTACTTCAATGAACATCTTCGAGCTGCCTGGGAAGTTTTTCGCCCAAGCGTTTTTGCTGATCACCACGTCATCATCAAGGCTGATGTTGCCGCGTTCAACTTCCTGGCCAATAACATAGCTGGTCATCATTTTGGTCAGGCTGGCCGGGTTAAGACGTTCGTAGGCGTTGTTTTCCGCCAGGATCTTACCCGAGTTGTAATCCATCAGTACGTACCCTTTTGCCGCGATTTGAGGCGCATCCGGGACGACGGTTGGAGCTGCAACAGCGGCAGCGGATGAGAAGACAGCAGTCGATAAGACTAAAGAGCGCAACAATGAGGGTGATTTTTTCATATATATAGGTACTTACTTGGTATTTCTTCAGTCAAAAAACTGTCGACACTATAACAGATAGCCCGTGTAGTGTCAGACAGGGTTACAACAACTTACTAAATTGAAACTATTAGGCCAACAGCCCTAATTACTGACACCTGATTTGTTGCCCGGTTCATCGGTAATTGGCTCAACAACGACGAATGCCTCATTTATTTGCTGCTCTCTGGCAAGCAATGCGGCTTTTTGTGTCTGGTCGTAGTCGTAAAATGGCCCTAAACGCACACGATAAACGCTGCCTGATTGGTGGATATCCGTTGGCAATTCGAACTGCTTCTGGAAAGTGTCAGCGGCCTTTCTTGCTTTGTCCTGACTGGATATCGCTACCAGTTGTACAAAATAGCGGTTTAGGCGTGCACCTTGCCACTCATTATTGTCTTGAGGTTTATCAACCTTGAGTAGCGTCACTTTTACAGGTGCCGTCCCGGTTTTAAGGATGTCGAGCTTGGATGCCGCTGCATAGCTCAGGTCAATAATGCGCCCTTCATGGAAAGGACCACGGTCATTGACGCGGACAATGGCTTTTTTGCCATTAGCGGTGTTTTCTACTTCTACATAGCTAGGCAGTGGCAGCGTTTTGTGGGCAGCAGACATGGAGAACATGTCGTAAATCTCGCCATTTGACGTTTTATGGCCGTGGAATTTCTTGCCATACCAAGATGCAATGCCCTCCCCGGTGTAATCCTCAGGGTCTTTCATTACCTGATAACTCTCACCACGGACGGTGTAGTCTTTGTTACCGGCTCGGCTGTAAGGTTCGTATCGTGGTTGCGCATCCTCGACATGATCCAGCGTTGGAATCGCTTCCGGTGCTTTATCATGCTCCAGACTGTAGCGGTCATCGCTTTGCGTGGCACAGCCGGAAAGTACGAGAGCAGTAATCACCAATATTTTTTTCATTACAGAGCCTTAGAAAGCATTTTTCTATGAGTATGGATAGACATTAAGATGCCGAAACCTGCCATCAAAGTCACCATGGAGGTGCCTCCATAGCTGACAAGGGGCAGGGGAACACCAACAACGGGTAAGATTCCACTTACCATGCCGATGTTAACGAAGACATAAACGAAGAAGCTAAGCACAATACTGCCTGCCATCATACGCCCAAATGCTGTTTGCGCGCGGCTGGCAATTAACAGGCCACGGCCGATGATGAAAAGGTAAAGCGCCAGCAAGCATGCGACACCAATCATTCCCCACTCTTCAGCAATCACGGCGAAGATAAAGTCGGTATGGCGCTCTGGCAGGAACTCCAATTGAGATTGTGTGCCTTGAAGCCACCCTTTACCGCCAATTCCCCCGGAACCAATGGCAATTTTTGATTGGATGATGTGGTAACCCGCGCCCAATGGGTCGGATTCTGGATCAAACAGGGTGCGAACGCGGACACGTTGGTATTCGCGCATCAGGAAGAACCAAAGCACTGGGATGAACGCGGCCACCAAAGTACCTGCCCCTAAGATGATTCGCCAACTGATACCGGACAGAAACAACACAAAAATACCTGATGCAGCAATCAAGATTGAGGTTCCTAAATCCGGCTGTTTGGCGATGAGAATGGTGGGAACAAAGACCATCACCAAACCAATAATCAGGGTTTGAAAACGCGGTGGTAGAGGTTCTTTACCGATAAAGCGGGCCACCATCAAGGGTACCGCAAGCTTAATCAATTCTGATGGCTGGAAGGTGACAACGCCTAAATCCAGCCAGCGCTGTGCGCCCTTGGCGGTTTCACCAAACAAAAGCACAGCGATCAGCATCAGAATTCCCGTCACATATAGATAGGGAGCCCAGAATTCGTAATGCCGGGGAGAAATTTGGGCGAGCACAAACATCACGCCCAGCGAAAGAAAGATCCGGAAAACCTGACGTTCCATCATGGCAACGCTTTGGCCACTGGCACTCCACATCACCATCAGGCCAAATCCCATCAGTGCAAGGATGCCGAGCAAAAGAGGCAAGTCTATGTGCAACCGCTCAAACACAGTCTTCTTCTGACCAGTTGATGCAAACAAGCTCATTGGACTTGCTCCTCCTTCTTATCTGCGTTCTTTTTGTCTTTGTAGCCATCAACCAGCATATGGTCGAAGATACGACGGGCGATAGGTGCACCGTTACTTGAACCGCCACCGGCGTTTTCCAACACCATAGAGACAATCACTTCTGGATCATCAAAGGGTGCGAAGCCGGTGTAGAGCGCGTGGTCACGAAGGTGTTCAGCAATTTCATCGGCGTTATATTCTTCGTCTTCACCCAGACCAAAGACCTGCGCTGTTCCTGATTTACCGCCAGTCACATATTCAGCGTTAGCAAAGGCGCGGCGAGCCGTCCCTTTCTTGCCGTGGTTAACGAGACGCATGCCTTCAAGAGCTGCATCCCAGTATTTCTCATCGACGTTTTCAATCGGTGGATACGGAGAAAATGGTGCGACTTCCATGACACCTTCGTTCTCCATGCGCTGAAGAAGGTGAGGTGGATTGACTTCACCACGGTTGACCAACACTGAGGTCGCTTTCGCGATTTGCATCGGGGTCGCTGTCCAATAGCCTTGGCCGATTCCGACTGGAATGGTGTCACCCTTGTACCAAGGCTGGCGATGACGTGCCATTTTCCATTCGCGGGTTGGCATGTTGGCTTTGCTTTCTTCATGGATGTCGATACCGGTGTAATCACCAAAACCAAAGCGGCTCATCCAAGTAGATAGCTTATCAATGCCCAAATCATAGGCAATTTGATAGAAGAAAGTATCCACCGACTCTTCAATCGATTGAACGATATTTACCCGACCATGACCCCATGCGAGCCAGTCGCGGAAAGGACGTGAGGTTGAGTTCGGCAAGCGCCAGTAACCCGGGTCGTTTCGCGTGGTGTTCAGCGTGATGGCTTTTTCTTCCAGTGCTGCAACAGCAATGAAAGGCTTAACCGTCGATGCGGGTGGATAGATACCCAAGGTGGCGCGATTCACCAGCGGACGGTTTTTGTCATTGAGCAATTTGCGGTAATTTTTGCCGGAGATACCGTGAACGAACAGATTCGGGTCATAACTTGGCGTGGAAACCATCGCTAGCACTGAAGAGTCTTTCGGATCGAGCACTACAACTGCGCCACGGCGATCGCCGAGGATAGAGCGGATGTAAAGCTGGAGATCGACATCGAGGTTCAGCACCAGATCTTTACCCGGCTCTGGTGGGACGTACTTCAGCGTACGGATAATACGTCCACGGCTGTTGACTTCGACTTCCTGATAACCAGCGGTGCCGTGCAATTCAGACTCGTAGAACCTTTCAATGCCGAGTTTGCCGATATCACGGGTCGCTTTGTAGTTGTTGAGTACACCTTCACGATCAAGACGGTTTATGTCTTTATCGTTGATTTTTGCCACGTAGCCCAAGACATGGGTTAACGCGTCACCATAGGGGTAGTAACGCTTGAGGTAACCTTTGATCTCTACGCCGGGGAACTTGTGCTGATTGGCAGAGAAAATGGCCACTTCCTCTTCCGTCATCTGGTTTTTCAGGGTGACGGCGTTGAAACGGCGGGTGCGTTTCTTGTCACGCTCAAACGCCCGGATTTCGTTTTCAGAAATCGGCAGAAGCTCCTGCAAGCTGGCGATGGTGCCGGGAATATCTTTCACCTGCTCGGGTGTAATTTCCAATGCATAAACAGGGCGGTTTTCCGCGAGCAATTTGCCATTGCGGTCGTAAACCAACCCTCGGTTTGGCGCAACAGGAACGACTTTGATGCGGTTATCATTGGAGCGGGTGATGTAATCATCATGATCTTCCACCTGAATGTTATACAGGTTAAGAAGCAGGACGCCGACGAGAACAAGAATGCCGCCGAAAGCCACAACGGCCCGGCGGAAAAAGAGGGAAGACTCGGCCTGATGATCGCGTATAGGACTACGCTTGTGCTTCATGAATTATTCCCGGTGATAAGGGTGATTTGCTGTGATGCTCCAGGCGCGGTAGAGACTTTCAGCCATCACCACACGTACCAGCGGGTGAGGAAGTGTCAACGGAGACAATGACCAGCTTTGGTCAGCAGCCGCTTTACAAGCCGGCGACAGGCCTTCAGGGCCTCCAATCAGAATAGACACGTCACGAGCATCCAGCTTCCAGCTCTCAAGCTGCCCTGCCAGTTGCTCTGTGTCCCAGCGCTTACCCGGAATATCCAGCGTCACGATGCGGTTACCTTTTGGAACGGCGGCCAACATGGCTTCCCCTTCTTTTTGCAGAATACGCGCAATGTCGGCATTTTTGCCGCGCTTACCTGCAGGGATTTCTACCAGTTCCAGTGGCATGTCTTTTGGGAAGCGGCGACTGTATTCTTTGTAGCCTTCCTCAACCCATTTCGGCATCTTTGTGCCGACCGCAATCAGTTGTAACTTCATTGCATCAGTTCCACAGCTTTTCTAGCTGGTACAACTGACGTTGTTCATCTTGCATGATATGAAGCATCACATCACCGAGATCCAGCACTACCCACTCGCCTTCGTTTTCACCTTCCATACCCAGGGTATCAACGTTAGCTGCACGCGCTTCATCAGCGACATGCTCTGCAATGGAAGAGACATGGCGTTTTGAGTTACCGGTGCATAGCACCATGAAATCGGTAATGCTGCTCTTTTCACGGACATCGAGTGTCACGATGTCAGCAGCTTTCATATCATCTGCTTTATCGACAACAAAGTGTTGAAGTTGTTCCGGAAGCAATGTTTTCCCCTTATCGGTGTTCGGTGCATTGTTCTGCAGAAAGTGCAGGTCAGTCCTAGGACGAATCTAAAAATTATACCACTGGCTGAGATGAATAAAATACAGCGGTGTCGCGGTTTGACAGTCAGTTGACAGGTGACAGTGGAAGCGGATGACCACACATCTCGAGACAAAACGCGGAAAGTGCCGGCCAAGGTTGGCTGTCGAAATCGGTTTTCACCATCACCTCGATGGCTGCAAGGCTTTGCAGAAGGTGCATCAGCGTTGGCAACGTCAAACGGTGAAGCGCCGCAGTCATCGCTGGGCGGCGAGTTTGCCAGACCCGGAAATGGTCAAAGATTTTGCTGAGACCCATGCCAGACGCGCCGTACTCCTGCATTTTACATAGCTGGATTAACTCTTTTTGGATAACCCGCAGCAAAATGGTGATTTCCACGCCTTCAGCTTCAAGCTGACGAACGATACGAACAGCGCGCTTGGCTTTGCCTTCAATCAGTGCGTCGGTGAGCTGGAATGGTGTGTAGTGGTTGTGACGTGATAAGGCATCCTGAAGCCTTGGCAGTGTCAGTTCACCATCTGGATAGAGCAGTTGAAGTTTCATCAGGCTTTGCGACAGTGCCAGAAGGTTACCTTCATGCCATTGCGCCAGCAGCATCACAGACTCGTGGTCAGGATGCAGTCCCAGACTGTGACAGCGATTCTCTATGAATCGTGGCAGCTGTCTGCCATCAGGTGTGTTGCATGGCACATACAAACCGTTTGCCTGGAAACTGGTGAACCACTTGGCTGATTCCTGCTTTTTGTTCAGGCGAGGGCCATCGAGGATCAAAACCAAATCCTGATGCAGCATAGGCTGAAGCTCTTTCAGCGCATTAGCTTGAGCCGTGGTCAGCGGGTTTTCAGGTAGTGCCAGAATGATGATTTGTCGGCTGGCGAACAGGCTCAGTGCCTGGCAAACGTCATAAACATCTTGCCAGTTGAGCTGGTTATCGATGACAAAGCGGTGCTTCTCATCGAAGCCCTGCTTCTGTGCAACATCAATGATGCTTTGCTTGGATTCCTCTTTCAGCAGCGGTTCGTTGCCGAAGATAAGGTAAGTCTGACACAGCCCCTGATTAAGACGCTGTGTCAGTTGTTCTGGGTAGATCCTCATTCTGTGCTTTCTTCACCGCTGGTGGTGAAGCTCGACAGAGGCTTACCGCGTGATTCGTCATCTTTGCCATCGAATCGAGTTTCGATCGTAATGGCTGGCTTATCTTCGTCCACGCCCTGATAAAGCTCACGCAGTGCTTTTTCTTCCGCTTCTTTGCGCTCAAAGGCTTCGATGTGCGCATTTAGACGGGCAAGCTGTCGCATGATTTGTTTGGTTGCTTCAACGCGCATTTCCTGGGCCAGCATTTCCTCTTCCACCGACTTCGCCAAGGCGGTCAATGGGTTATCAAGGTAGGTGCGGCTAAGAGATGTCGAGAAGTTGTAGTTGCCTTTTTCCGGCACTGTCACTGAGTAGCTGACGGTATAAGCAAATTGCTTTTCCGCTACGCGGCTGTTCTGGTAAAGCGACAAGGTGCTTTCACCATAGCTTTCGCCTTTCAGGTACAGGTTGGAAATGGTTTGGGCCGGCGGGATGACGTCAATGTCATGAAGACGCAGTTGAGTCTTCATTTCACGGGTGAGTTTGCCGTATTTATCGAAACTGGTGACTGACAGTTTCTGGATTTCGTCTGGCAGATTGTAGCTGCCGCGAAGATGGAATCCGCAAGAAGCGGTGGCCAAAGCGGCCACCACGACTAGCAGGGTTCGGAGAGAGCGAAAGATCGATTTCACCGAATACTCCCTGTGTTAGTTAGCAACGATATTAACCAGTTTGCCCGGTACGTAAATCACTTTGCGTACGGTTTTACCCTCGGTGTGCTTCACAACGTGTTCGTCGTTTAGCGCCATCGATTCTACTGATTCTTTAGCTGCGTCTGCTGCAACGGTGATTTTCGCGCGAAGCTTGCCATTCACCTGAACGATGATCAGCTTCTCGTCTTCCACCATGGCGTCTTGGTCTGCGACTGGCCATACCGTGTTGTCGATGTCAGTTTGACCCAGTGCAGCCCACAGCTCAGTGCTGATGTGCGGAGTGATTGGGTACAGCATCGCAACAATCGCTTTCACTGCTTCATCCAGGATTGCGCGGTCAGCATCAGTGTCTTGAGGTGCTTTGGTCAGACGGTTCATCAGTTCCATGATCGCAGCGATCGCGGTGTTGAAGGTCTGACGGCGGCCGATATCATCGCCCACTTTCGCGATAGTCTTGTGAACTTCACGACGCAGTGCTTTCTGATCAGCGTTCAGTGCTGATGCATCCAGCACAGCCACTTCACCTTTCGAAGTGTGTTCGAATACCAGTTTCCAAACACGCTTGAGGAAGCGGTTAGCACCTTCAACGCCAGACTCTTGCCACTCAAGGGTCATGTCTGCTGGTGATGCAAACATCATGAACAGACGCACGGTGTCAGCACCGTACTTATCAACCATCTCTTGTGGATCGATACCGTTGTTCTTCGACTTAGACATTTTGGTCATGCCTGAGTGAACAAGGTCGTGACCCTCGTTATCGACAGCCTTAGTGATGCGGCCCTTTTCGTCACGGCTAACGGTTACTTCAGTTGGAGAAACCCACTCAATGCCGCCTTTCTCGTTTTCGTAAGAGAAAGCATCAGCCAGTACCATGCCTTGACACAGCAGGCGCTTAAATGGCTCGTCAGATGTAACGTAGCCCGCATCGCGCAGCAGTTTATGGAAGAAGCGAGAGTAAAGCAGGTGCATTACCGCGTGCTCGATACCACCAATGTACTGGTCAACAGGCAGCCAGTAGTTTGCTGCTTCTGAGTCGAGAATTTCGTCTGCTTTAGGTGAACAGTAACGCGCGTAGTACCAGCTTGACTCCATAAAGGTATCGAAGGTGTCCGTTTCGCGCAGTGCTGGTTGACCATTGTAGGTGGTTTCTGCCCACGTCTTGTCTGCTTTGATTGGGCTGGTTACGCCGTCCATTACCACGTCTTCTGGCAGGATGACTGGCAGTTGGTCAGCTGGCACTGGATGCACTTCACCGTCTTCAGTGGTTACCATTGGGATTGGTGCACCCCAGTAACGTTGACGAGATACACCCCAGTCACGCAGACGGAAGTTCACTGTCTTGTGACCTTTACCTTCTGATTCCAGCTTCGCTGCAATCGCATCGAACGCTTGCTCGAAGCTCAGACCGTCGAACTCACCTGAGTTGAACAAAGCACCTTTCTCGGTGTGTGCAGCTTCAGAGATGTCTGGTGCATTGCCATCTTCTGCCAGGATCACTGGCTCAATGTTCAAGCCGTACTTGGTTGCAAACTCGAAGTCGCGCTGGTCGTGTGCAGGTACTGCCATAACAGCGCCTGTACCGTAGTCCATCAATACGAAGTTTGCTACGTAAACAGGTACTTCGCGGCCGTACAATGGGTGAATAGCTGTAAGGCCAGTAGCCATACCTTTCTTCTCCATTGTCGCCAGTTCAGCTTCTGCTACTTTGGTGTTCTTACACTCTTCGATGAATGCTGCAAGCTCTGGGTTGGTCTCAGCGGCGATTGTCGCAAGAGGGTGGCCTGCTGCGATACCTACATAAGTCACACCCATTAGCGTGTCTGGACGTGTTGTGTAAACTTCAAGGTCAGCTTGACCTTTTACTTCAAACTTAAGTTCAACACCTTCAGAGCGACCAATCCAGTTACGCTGCATGGTTTTGACCATTTCAGGCCAGCCATCCAGGTTATCCAGATCGTCGATTAGCTCTTGAGCATATTCAGTGATTTTGATGAACCACTGAGGGATTTCTTTCTGCTCAACGATTGCACCTGAACGCCAACCGCGTCCATCTACAACTTGTTCGTTTGCCAGAACCGTTTGGTCTACTGGGTCCCAGTTAACCGTTGACATCTTCTTGTACACCAAGCCTTTCTCGTAAAGCTTGGTGAAGAACTCTTGCTCCCAACGGTAGTATTCAGGGGTACAGGTCGCGAATTCACGTTCCCAGTCGTAGCCGAAGCCCAGCATTTTAAGCTGGTTCTTCATGTATTCAATATTTTCGTAAGTCCAAGGTGCTGGTGCAGTCTTGTTCTTCACGGCTGCGTTTTCTGCAGGCAGACCGAACGCGTCCCAACCGATAGGTTGCATCACATTCTTGCCTTGCAAACGCTGGTAGCGAGAGATGACGTCACCGATGGTGTAGTTACGCACGTGACCCATGTGTAGTCGACCGCTTGGGTACGGGAACATGGAAAGGCAATAAAACTTTTCTTTGCTTGGGTCTTCTTGAACTACGAAGGTTTTGTTCTTGTCCCAATCGGCCTGAACTTTAGGCTCGATGTCCTGTGGACGGTATTGTTCTTGCATCGATGACATCCGGGAATTTGTGAGATAGGTATAAAATGAACCAAAATAATCGACATAGAATAACTAAAGGTAGAAGGCGCAACAACAGTTGAATGCAGAGGTGGCCTATGTCAGAGCAAAAAGCGGAGTACAAGGTGCTGGTCGAACGGATCAGCGAAGCACTAAAGCACAGCCCTGAAGAGTTACAACGTTGGCTGGATTTGTCTGAAAAGTATGTGAAAGCGGCGTCAGACATGACCAAAGATGAGCTTGCCCTTATCGAAGCTTATTTCAAACGTGATGTGCAGGAATTTGGTGCGCGTTACAACGAGCCGGAAGAGAACAAAGATGATGGTCAGCTGTTTCGTGACCTGATTGCCAACACATTGTGGGAACAGCTTGCGGAAATCACAGATAAAACTCAACTTGAGTGGCGCGAGGTGCTTCAGGACATTCAGCATCATGGTGTTTACAACGCCGGTGAAGTGGTAGGGCTTGGCATTTTGATTTGTGAGAAATGTGGCAACCAGACTGAGCACACCCATGTGGATGTGCTGACGCCGTGTATTAAATGTGGTAGTAAAGAATTCAGTCGTAAGCCGTTTCCTGCATAGTCGGCTCTGACGCTGAGAGCTGATGGGCAAAGAGGCTTGAACACTGGCTTGTTTACCCTTCAAATTTTTAGGACCTAGGACCTAGGACCTAGGACCTAGGACCCAGGATCGTTTTGTCTTAATTCCCCAGCGGCTCGATATTGAATTTTTGTCCGGCTAATGCAGCTTCAATCATTAAGCCGCCCTTAGCTTGGGTGAAAATTGCAATGCCATTGATGTAATAGGCTTTGGATTGCGCACTTCCGGCACTCGCTGAAGTGCCTGTCGTGCCGACATGTGCTGCTGCGCCTTCAGTTAAAGCGGTGGCAGAAGCCTGCGCTCCGAGCTCAAAGCTGCCCGACATAAAACTGTCGAAGGTTTCTTTGTCTTCAAAGAAAAGTATCTCGCTGAATGCCTGCCCACCGAAGGTCAGGCCAACCGACACCTGAATCAACTCGGCTTCGGCGACAGTTTGATTACCTTGGTAAACCAGCCCATTGCCGTAGGCACCGCCAATCCAGAAGCCACCTTTGCCTACCGATGGAAATACTGCGTATCCATAAGCTTTTTCAAAGAAAGGTTTTACCTGTTCGAAGCGATGAAAGTTCGCCAATGCAGCGCGGGTGTCAGCAAAGAGTTCGGCATCTGGCTCTGCATGGGAAAGTGGAACAAAGACTGATGCTAAAAGGATAACAACGGAAGACGCAATTCTGGCCAAGGCGCGCATAAGACTCTCCATATCAAACTAAATCAATCATTAAAAAAGCCAGAGAGATAATTCCCTCTGGCTGATTAAGACATGATTTTATAGCGCTTGTTCGCTCTTATTGTTGCGACTGGGTACTAACTGCGGATTTTTGACCTCGATTTAACAGAACCAGTGCCAACCCTGACAGAACAATCCAAGCATAGAGGGGCCAGTCTCCGAAACGGGTGTAAGGTGTTTGGCCTATCGTCGTTGGTACATCAGTTCTGAGGACTACCGTTTCGAACTGTGGGATTTGGTCGATAATCTCCCCTTTGTAGTCAATAGCAGCGGTCAGACCGGTATTGGTCGCTCGCAGAACCGGCTTGCCGTTTTCCAGCGCGCGCATGCGGGCGATTTCTAAATGCTGATGGGGGCCAATCGAGGTACCAAACCAGGTGTCATTGGAAAGGGTCAGAATGAAATCCGACTCCTCCGTGAGGCTATGCCTAACCTGATCGCTGAAGGCGATTTCATAGCAAATCGCGGGTGCAAGCTGGTAGCCTTTGGCGTCTATGTTCGATTGAGTGTAATCACCTCGACTGAACGATGACATGGGTAGATTAAACAGCGGAGCTAGAGGGCGCAGGATGTCCTCAAACGGCACAAACTCACCAAACACCAACAGATGGTGTTTGCTGTAACGTTGTGAAGAGGGGTAGCTGTAACCGCCTTCCCCGTTGTCACCAAGCGTAATGACATTGTTGTAGGCCTTTCCGTCTGAGTTGATATCCAGAACGCCTGTGACTAGTGCGGTATCATTATTGATGGCAGCGGCATCCAAACGCGCGAGGAAGTCCGGTAAATCGCGCTCCAGAGCGGGGATGGCTGCTTCCGGCCAAATGACGATATCTGCATCCCAATTCTGGCGTGTCATGTCCTGATACGCCAGCAGGGTAGGCCAACGCTGGCTTGGTAGCCACTTTAGCTCCTGGGGCACATTACCCTGAACCATTGCCACATCTACACTCTCTCCCGTTTCCTGAACCCAGGGTACAAAAGAGGCACCGGTTGCAACGGCACCGACAACCAATGCCGGAAGAAGCGCAGACGCTTTTCGGTTTATCAACGTGATGGCGATTGAGCCAGAAATGATAAGCAGTGCGAGCGTAATGCCTTGTACACCAAACATGGGCGCAAAGGAGGCTAATGGCCCTTCAATCTGACTGTAACCCGGCCAGAGCCATGGGAAACCCGTCAGGAACCAGCCTCGGAACCAGTCAACCAACAGCCAGAGAGATGGTGCCAGTAGCAAATAGGAAAGTGCCAGCGGCAGTTGAACACGGCGCAGGATATAGGAAAAAAGCGCAGGGAACAGTGCGAGGTAAGCAACCAACAGACCAATCAAGGCCAGTCCAATTGCGGTAGGCAGCCCACCGAATTTCTCGATAACGACGTAAACCCAGCCGACGCCGGTGCCGAATTGACCCAGACCCCAGAAAAATCCGATGTAGCTGGCACGCTTCGGAGATTGTCCATGAATAAGAAGGAGAAGTGCCACCAGAGAGACCAGCATGGCTGGCCAGAAGGAGTAAGGCGCGAAGGCGAGGGTGGCGAGTGCACCTGAAAAAGCGGCCCCGAAGATCCGCATGAATACTTGGGGCCGCTTAAATGTTTCGATGTTTAGCATTTGACGTTTATGCCGTTTCCTCTGCAGTAGTATCTGGAATAGTAACCTGCAATTGGATGATGCGTCGACTGTCAGCTGCCGTCACCTTAAAGTGGAAGTTCTCAATGTCCACTTCTTCACCACGTCCTGGCAGGTGACCAAAGCTGGTCATCACAAGGCCACCGATGGTGTCGATGTCGTCATCGCTAAACTGAGAACCGAACTTCTCATTGAAATCTTCCAGCGTAGTCAGCGCCTTCACCGCGAAGGTGTGCTTGCTGAGCTGGCGGATTTCCTGCTCTTCTTCGTCGTCGTATTCGTCTTCGATATCGCCAACGATTTCCTCAAGAATATCTTCGATGGTCACCACGCCGGATACACCGCCAAACTCGTCGACAACAATCGACATGTGGTAGCGTTCTTCCTGGAATTCTTTCAGCAGTCGGTCAACACGTTTGCTTTCCGGCACAACCACGGCTGGACGGATCACTTTGTCGATGTCGAACGGTTCGCTGTCCGGCATCAGGTAACGCAGCAAGTCTTTTGCCAGTAAGATGCCTTCAACGTGGTCTTTATCATCACTGATCACCGGGTAGCGTGAATGCTGGGCGTCGTTGATGATGGTGATGATTTCTTCGAGAGGTTGTGAGCGCTCGATGGTCACCATCTGCGAACGCGGAATCATGATGTCTCGGATGCGCATTTCAGAAATCTGCATAACGCCTTCGAGCATATCCCGTGTATCGTGGTCGATCAGATCGTTCTGTTCCGAATCACGGAATACATCTACCAGTTCCTGACGATCTTTAGGCTCACCCTGAAAGATCTGTCCTAAACGTTCGAAGAAGGTCTTTCTACTCGGACCTTCAGAGCTTTGTGAGTTGTCTTCGTTCATTGTCTCTATTTTTACAACGTTGATATTAGATGAAGTCTGCCGCATAAGGGTTGTCGAAACCCAGTGCGTTCATGATAGAAATCTCGAGAGATTCCATCTCTTCGGCTTCTTCATCGTCTATATGGTCATAACCTAGCAGATGGAGACTGCCGTGTACAACCATGTGCGCCCAGTGGGCTAGTAGGTCTTTATTCTGTTCTTCAGCTTCTTTTTCGACGACTTGACGACAGATAATCAGGTCGCCCAGCAGATCCAACTCCACGCCCGGAGGCGCTTCGAACGGGAAAGACAGCACATTGGTCGGCTTGTCTTTTCCGCGATAGTCGCGGTTAAGAGACTGGCTCTCAAACTCGTCCACGAGACGGATAGTCACTTCCGCCTGCTCTTGGAAAGATTTGACCGCCTGCTCAAACCACTGTTGAAACTGCTGTTCAGTGGGCAGATTATCGGTGTTTTGTGTCGCAACTTGAAGGTCGACAATATATTGCATTTACGGTTGCTTCTCTTCTGAAGGCGGTGCGGCATTTAATGCTGCTTCGCGTTCCTGGCGACGTCGCTCTTCCGCTTGTTTACGGGCACGGGCGTCTTCCGCTTCCCATGCATCATAGGCCTGCACGATACGTGCAACGACAGGGTGACGAACCACATCATCCGCTTGGAAGAAGTTAAAGCTGATTTCGTTCACATCTGCTAACACTTCTATCGCATGACGAAGGCCAGATTTTGCATTACGTGGCAGGTCAATCTGCGTCACGTCACCGGTGATCACCGCACGGCTGTTAAAGCCGATACGTGTCAGGAACATCTTCATCTGCTCCACGGTGGTGTTCTGGCTCTCATCAAGAATGATGAAGGCGTCATTGAGCGTACGGCCACGCATGTATGCCAACGGCGCGACTTCAATGACGTTGCGTTCAATTAGCTTCTCTACGCGCTCAAAACCCAGCATTTCGAACAGGGCATCGTATAGTGGGCGCAGGTAAGGATCGACTTTCTGGCTCAGATCGCCTGGCAGGAAGCCCAGTTTCTCACCGGCTTCAACCGCAGGACGGGTAAGCAAAATACGGCGGATTTCTTGACGCTCAAGCGCATCAACTGCTGCAGCAACCGCTAAGTAAGTTTTACCTGTACCGGCAGGACCAATACCGAAGGTGATGTCATGCGTCACCATGTTGGCAATATATTGCGCCTGATTAGGTGTACGCGGTTTGATCACGCCTTTCTTGGTTTTGATGTTGATCTCTTTGCCGTAAGGGATCGACGACTCGATGTTTTGTTCCAGCACACCACTTTCTTTGATCGCCAGATGTACCTGCTCTGGCTCGAGGTCAACGAAATTGCCTTTTACCGGTGCGGTTTCAACGTAAAGTCGTTTGAGAATATCGATAGCGGCAGTGGCGGTGTGAGGTTGGCCGACCACGGAGAATTGATGATTTCGGTGATTGATTTCCACACCTAAACGGCGTTCGAGCTGTTTGATGTTGTCATCGTAAGGGCCGCAGAGGCTGGCCAGGCGCGAATTATCAGCTGGTTCCAGTGATACTTCTAAAGTAATGACTTTGTTCAATGCTTCCTCGCAATGGTTATCGGCGTCTGTATAGGACGCCGATAACAGGTGATTACCCTCGCTTCTGCGAGGCTTGGGATGGCTTTATTGGCCTCCGTATATTTACGGAGTATACACGCCTACGCCAAGATCATCTTCTTTGCGTGTTTTTGCCATCATCTCTGCAGGCGAAACCGCCACACGCAGATTCATGTCCTTTTCAGTACGAACCAGCTCACCGCGTAGTGAGTTTGGCAGTACTTCGGTGATTTTTACATCAACGAACTGACCGATCAAATCGACAGAACCTTCGAAGTTAACCACGCGGTTGTTTTCAGTACGGCCACGCAGCTCCATCAGATTCTTCTTCGATGGACCTTCAACCAGAATACGCTGCTCAGAGTCCAGCATCTGGCGAGAGTAGATCATCGCCTGTGCGTTGATCTGCTGTTGCAGTTCATACAGACGCTCTTTCTTGGTTTGCTCTGGCGTGTCGTCAGGCATGTCTGCTGCAGGCGTGCCTGGACGAGGTGAGTAAACAAAGCTAAAGCTCATGTCGAAGTTCACGTCACGGATAAGCTTCATGGTTGCTTCGAAATCAGCGTCAGTTTCACCTGGGAAACCTACGATGAAGTCAGAACTGATTGCGATGCCTGGACGCGCTTCACGCAGTTTACGGATCTTCGATTTGTACTCGATCGCTGTATGCGGACGTTTCATCATGGTCAGAATACGGTCTGAACCGCTCTGAACTGGCAGGTGCAGGAAGCTCACTACTTCTGGGGTGTCTTCGTACACTTCGATGATGTCGTCAGTAAATTCAATTGGGTGGCTGGTGGTGTAGCGAATACGGTCGATACCGTCGATCGCCGCCACATAACGCAGTAGTTCTGCAAATGAGCAGATTTCGCCATCGTGCATTTCACCACGGTAAGCGTTAACGTTCTGACCCAGCAAGTTCACTTCACGAACACCTTGCTCAGCAAGCTGTGCGATTTCGTAAAGCACGTCGTCCAGTGGACGGCTGACTTCTTCACCACGGGTGTAAGGCACCACGCAGAAGGTACAGTACTTAGAGCAGCCTTCCATGATTGAAACGAATGCCGTTGGGCCTTCTGCACGTGGCTCTGGCAAGCGGTCGAACTTCTCAATCTCAGGGAAAGAGATATCCATGACCGGTGCTTCGTCCTGCTGGGATTTTTTGATCATCTCAGGCAGACGGTGCAGGGTTTGCGGGCCAAAAATAACGTCAACATAAGGTGCGCGTTCACGAATGTGGTCACCTTCCTGAGTAGCTACACAGCCGCCTACGCCGATCACCAGACCTGGCTTCTGATCTTTCAGGTTTTTCCAGCGACCCAGCTGGTGGAACACTTTTTCCTGAGCCTTTTCACGGATAGAACAGGTATTCAGAAGCAGTACATCTGCCTCTTCCGGCTCCTCGGTCAGCTCGTAGCCACCGGCCGCATTGAGCAGATCCGCCATTTTTGATGAATCGTATTCGTTCATCTGGCAGCCCCAGGTTTTGATCAGCAGTTTCTTAGCCATGTAACTCTTTGCTCATGTTGATGTTTTACGTGTTCCGGTCGGAGGCACTTAATCATCGCTGGCTGTTCGCCGCGGAAATCCCAACCGGAAATCATGATTCTTTGTTCGGCTTGAGGCAACGAAAAATAGCCCCAACCGTTGATAAGCCGCGTATTGTACTGCTTTAGTCAATCTGTGACCAGATCACGTTCTCCCCAAATTTTTTAGTGGATTTAAGGATGAGTGACGCCTGCAGGAGTCGCATTTCAGTGAGGTGGCGCTAGAATGGGCGCAGGAAATTTTGAGATTGTGTTATGAAACAATTCGATATTATCGTCGTTGGCGGTGGCATGGTCGGTGCTGCCACGGCATTGGGTCTTGCTAAGCAGGGTAAACGTGTGGCCATGGTTGAGCGAAGCGAGCCAAAAGCCTTTTCTCCTGAGCAGCCGATGGATCTTCGCGTGTCTGCGATTTCTCCTGCCTCAGTCTCTTTGCTCAAATCCCTGAAAGTTTGGGATGACGTGCTGGACATGCGTCTTTGCCCATATCGACGTCTGGAGACCTGGGAGCACCCTGAGTGCCGTATTCGTTTTAGTGCAGAAAGTATGGATTTAGCAGAGCTCGGTTTCATTGTCGAAAACCGCATCCTGCAACTCGCGCTTTGGAATGCTTGCTTGGCGCAAGAGAATCTGGAAGTACTTTGCCCGGGAAATATTGTCGCTATGCTTGCCGACTCCGAAGGGCACGTTGTTGAATTGGAAGATGGCACTTTGCTTCATGGCCGTTGGCTGGTCGGTGCGGATGGGGCGAATTCCCGTGTACGTGATTACGCCAAAATTGGTGTGACTGCGTGGGATTACCGTCAGCATTGTATGTTGGTGAATGTTAAAACTGACCTGGCACAGCAAGATATTACCTGGCAGTGGTTCACACCCGATGGCCCAAGGTCTTTCCTGCCGCTACCTGGGCATCAAGGTTCATTGGTGTGGTATGACAGCCCATCACGCATAAAAGCTTTGTGTGCCATGTCGCCAGGGGCGCTAAGGGAAGAGATCCTTGCGCACTTCCCGCAAGAGCTGGGTGATATTGAAGTCATCCAACAAGGCGCGTTTCCATTAACCCGTCGGCATGCCCAGCGCTACTTCAACAAGAATGTGGTGATATTGGGAGATGCTGCCCACACTATCAATCCGCTGGCAGGGCAGGGTGTAAACCTCGGCTTTAAAGATGTGGATGCTTTACTGGATGTGGTCGCCGATGCAGGTGTAGAGTGGCTGAATGAAGACGTATTGGCAGCTTACGAGCGCAAACGTAAACCGGATAACCTCATCATGCAAACCGGTATGGATGTGTTCTATGGCGGGTTTAGCAACGAAATTGCGCCGCTTAAACTACTTCGCAATGTGGGTTTGAAGCTGGCAGAAAACAGTGGGCCGGTTAAGCAACAGGTTCTCAAGTACGCTATGGGCCTTTGAATTACCTGAATGGCGATAAACTGTCTTGTCTATCGCCATTTATCCAGCGTCAGCCATGTCGCTGAATCTTAAGGTTATGTGCCGCAGAATGTTCTTAGTACTCGTTCTTCCGGTGCTGGTGGCGTTTGTAAATCACGGTTTTCTTCGCTAACGGTATAAGGCGTTTTCAGTGCTTCTGCCAGTCGTTGGAATAGCGCAAAGTCGTTCCTTTCCATTGCATCTTCAATCGCTTTTTCCACCTGATGGTTTCGGGCAATTAATGCAGGGTTGGCTTCTCGCATTGCCTTTAGTGCTGATTCACTATCATCTTTAAGTGAATTCCATTCACTTATCCAAACCTGACCTTTTTCCTGATTATCGAACAGGGAAAGCAGTTCAGTTTCTTCCTCTCCATTGGCAACACGTGTCAGCGCATCAAAGAACAGTGTGAAGTCGATACGCTCAGATTCCAGCGTTGGCAGAGCCTGATTAACAAACGCATCAGCCTCTTTTGAATTGGCGGTGATCGCGAGCTTTGTCATCAGCCCCTTTTGGAACAGCTCCTGGAAGGTGACGATATAGGTTTGGAGTTTGTCTTCCGCAATCTTCACCGCCTCATCCGAGTCGTCAGCAAACAGCGGCAGCAAAGTTTCTGCAAAGCGTGACAGGTTCCAGTAGCCGATATTGGCTTGCTGATCCCAAGCGTATCGGCCATCGCGATCTATTGAACTGAATACTTTCTTGGCTTTGAATTCATCCATAAAGGCACAAGGGCCAAAGTCGATGGTTTCACCAACCAGTGACATATTGTCAGTGTTCATGACGCCATGGATAAAACCAACCAGCATCCATTTTGAAATCAGCTGTGCTTGCCGAACGGCAACGGCTTCAAGTAAAGCTGGGTATTTATCTTCATGACTGGCCACTTCCGCAAAGTGATGTTCGATAAGGTGATCGGCAAGCGCTTGGACGCCATCTTTACCCATCGTGGCATAAGCATATTGAAAAGAGCCTACGCGAATGTGACTGGTACCTGTGCGAACCTGAATACCGCCCGGCACCATTTGGTAATCGCGCATCACGGACTCGCCAGTACCCAGAATGGCAAGAGTTCGGGTGGTTGGTATACCAAGCCCCGCCATGGCTTCGCTGATGAGGTACTCGCGTACTACAGCCCCAACCGTTGCTCTTCCATCGCCACCTCGTGAATAAGGGGTTCTGCCGGAGCCTTTCAGTTGAACATCAATGAATGCACCATCCGCGTTTTGAAGTTGACCCAGCATATGTGCGCGGCCGTCCCCAAGCAGTGGCGAGTAGTGCCCAAATTGGTGACCCGCATAAGCCATCGCAACAGGACTTTCACCGTCATAGTCGCCATTGCCGGCAAGAAAGTGAATGCCTTTGGCATCTTCAAACCAGTTGCTCGACAAGCCATATTCATCAAGTAATGCTTTGTTAAGGGCTAAAAGAGAAGGCGACTCCACGCGGCGCGGCGCGAGGGGGGAATACATGTCTTCCGGTAATGAAAGATAGACTTGATGCTTGATAGGATTTTCGAACGACGCCATGACTGCTAATTCCTTGTTCCGAATACTTCAAGCGTACAGGGATTGCAGCGGCTTTCAACCACGTAAGGTTTGGGGGGAATTTCTGAGGGGCTGTTGATCTTTGGTTTAAAAACGAGAAAAGCCCGCTAGAAGCGAGCTTTTAAATATGGCTGGGGTACCTGGATTCGAACCAGGGAATGGCGGCATCAAAAGCCGCTGCCTTACCGCTTGGCGATACCCCAATTGTTTTTATGCTTTTCAGCAAAGGTTTGGTGCGAAGGGAGAGACTTGAACTCTCACGTCCGTAAGGACACTAACACCTGAAGCTAGCGCGTCTACCAATTCCGCCACCATCGCAAACCTAATTGTCTGTCAGTTTTTAACCTTGTCTGACTCTCTTTTAGAGCAAGGGGATTGGTGCGAAGGGAGAGACTTGAACTCTCACGTCCGTAAGGACACTAACACCTGAAGCTAGCGCGTCTACCAATTCCGCCACCATCGCAATCCGAATTGTTGTCAGTTTTTAGCCTTGTCTGACTCTCTTTCGAGCAAGGTATTTGGTGCGAAGGGAGAGACTTGAACTCTCACGTCCGTAAGGACACTAACACCTGAAGCTAGCGCGTCTACCAATTCCGCCACCATCGCAAATTTTGTTTTCCCAGACTGAAAGCCTTCGCTTTCTGAGAATCGGTAGTTTCTCTTATCTGGCTGAAAGTCTCAAGACCTTCAATATTAGTGGTGGCTACGACGGGATTCGAACCTGTGACCCCATCATTATGAGTGATGTGCTCTAACCAACTGAGCTACGTAGCCAACCTGAAATATGGCTGGGGTACCTGGATTCGAACCAGGGAATGGCGGCATCAAAAGCCGCTGCCTTACCGCTTGGCGATACCCCAACAGTTACTTTGCCTTAGCAAAGATTTGGTGCGAAGGGAGAGACTTGAACTCTCACGTCCGTAAGGACACTAACACCTGAAGCTAGCGCGTCTACCAATTCCGCCACCATCGCATATTTGCACAGGAAAGAAGATGGTGGCTACGACGGGATTCGAACCTGTGACCCCATCATTATGAGTGATGTGCTCTAACCAACTGAGCTACGTAGCCATCTTTACTTTCTGGGGTCTCCCCCTGAGTGCGGGGCGCATTATGCGAAGAAGGGCTGACAACGTCAACCTTTTTTCTTGGCTTTTTTTACCCATTTGGTGAGTTCGGTGTGAAAGTGAGCAGGAAGGTTGAAATTCTAACAACTCAAGCTTGAAAGCGTTGCAAGTCCTTAACTTCGGGAAATAAAAAAGCTGGCAGAAGCCAGCTTTTTCAATAGGAGATTGTGTTTGTAATTACACATTAAAGCGGAAGTGGATAACGTCGCCGTCTTTAACGATGTAATCTTTACCTTCCAAACGCCATTTACCCGCTACTTTCGCGCCTGCTTCACCGTTGTTTTCGATGTAATCGTCGTAACCGATGATTTCTGCACGGATAAAGCCTTTTTCGAAGTCAGTGTGGATCTTACCCGCAGCTTGTGGCGCGGTTGCACCGACAGGGATAGTCCAAGCGCGAACTTCTTTCACGCCAGCGGTGAAGTAAGTTTGTAGCGTCAGCAGATCGTAACCTGCGCGGATCACGCGGTTCAGACCTGGTTCTTCAAGACCCATTTCTTCCAGGAACACAGCCGCTTCGTCAGCGTCCAGCTCAGACAGTTCGCCTTCGATTTCCGCACAAACAGCAACAACGGTTGCACCTTCTGCTTCAGCGATCTCACGAACGATGTCCAGGTATGGGTTGTTTTCGAAACCATCATCATTCACGTTTGCGATGTACATGGTTGGCTTCATGGTCAGGAAGTTCAGGTAGTCAACCGCTGCTTGTTCTTCTTTGGTCAGTTCAACAGAACGCAGCATTTTGCCTTCTTCCAACACTGGAAGTAGCTTTTCCAGTACCGCGATTTCGAATTTCGCATCGCGGTCGCCGCCTTTGGCTTTCTTTGCTTGGCGCTGGATAGCGCGTTCACAAGCTTCCATGTCAGACAGTGCCAGTTCGGTGTTGATAACATCGATATCGTCAGCTGGGTTCACTTTACCCGCAACGTGGATGATGTTGTCATTTTCAAAACAACGAACAACGTGTCCAATCGCGTCGGTTTCACGGATGTTAGCCAGGAATTTGTTACCCAGACCTTCACCTTTAGATGCACCTGCAACCAGACCAGCGATGTCTACGAATTCCATCGTAGTTGGCAGGATACGCTGTGGGTTTACGATTTTAGCCAGTGCGTCCAAGCGCAGATCTGGCACTGGTACCACGCCAGTGTTTGGTTCGATGGTACAGAACGGGAAGTTAGCCGCTTCAATACCTGCTTTGGTCAGAGCGTTGAACAGAGTTGATTTACCGACATTTGGCAGACCAACGATACCGCATTTAAAACCCATGAGATGGTAACCTTTCGTTGTATAAACAGTGAAAGCTCAGTCAGCTGACGCTTACTGAGCCTTAAATGTATGCAGGCGATTTTGCGCCTTGGCCAGATCTTCTTTCAGCAAAATGTCGATGCAGCGAACGGCTTCGTCAACGGCTTGCTCGATTTGGCTTTGTTCGTTGGCAGGTGCTTTTGTCAGCACAAAACCCGCCACTTTGTCTTTGTGCCCTGGATGCCCGATCCCGACACGAAGACGATAGAATTCTTTGTTGTTGCCCATTTTGCTGATGATGTCGCGAAGACCATTATGGCCACCGTGACCGCCACCTTTCTTAAATTTGGCAACACCTGGTGGCAAATCCAGCTCGTCATGAGCCACCATGATTTCTTCCGGCTTGATTTGGAAGAATTTCGCCAGTGCAGCGACCGACTTGCCTGACAGATTCATAAATGTGGTTGGGACGAGCAGACGCAGGTCTTCGCCACCCACACTGATTCTGGCAGTCAAACCGAAGTATTTTTTGTCTTCTTTCAGCGACACGTTATGAATGCGCGCTAATTCTTCAACTACCCAGGCACCCGCATTATGACGGGTTTTTGCATATTCCGGCCCTGGATTTGCCAGACCCACTAAAAGACGAATTTTATCGCTCACGGTGAGATTCTCATTATTCTGTGTAGACAGTTTTATGCACAACGGTAAACCGCCCTGTGCCAAAAGCGGCTTATCCTACCATTATCTGTGCAAAACAAAAACGCCCCGCGAAAGCGAGGCGTTTCATCTGCAAAAGGGAGCGATTAAGAATCGAACATTGCAGAGATAGATTCTTCATTGCTGATGCGGCGGATTGCTTCAGCCAACATGCCTGACAGAGTCAGCTGTGAAACTTTACCGGTCGCTTGCATTTCTGCGCTCAGCGGGATTGAGTCAGTGACGATCACTTCGTCAATCACAGATTCTTTGATGTTTTGAGGCGCGTTGCCAGAGAACACTGCGTGAGTTGCGTAAGCGAATACACGCTTTGCGCCACGGTTTTTCAGTGCTTCTGCTGCTTTACACAGAGTGCCACCGGTGTCGATCATGTCGTCAACGATGATGCAGTCACGGCCTTCAACGTCACCGATCAGGTGCATAACCTGAGAAACGTTCGCACGTGGGCGACGTTTGTCGATGATCGCAATGTCAGTGTCATCCAGCAGTTTTGCAGTTGCACGTGCACGTACAACGCCACCGATGTCTGGAGAAACAACGACTGGATCTTCCAGTTTCTTCGCCAGCATGTCTTCCAGAAGTACCGGCGTACCGAAGATGTTGTCTACTGGTACGTCGAAGAAGCCTTGGATTTGCTCTGCGTGCAGGTCAACAGTCAGAACGCGGTCAACACCTACGTTAGACAGGAAGTCTGCGATAACTTTTGCAGTGATTGGCACACGCGCAGAACGCACACGGCGGTCTTGGCGAGCGTAGCCGAAGTAAGGGATAACTGCAGTGATTCGGCCAGCTGATGCGCGACGCAGTGCGTCGATCATCACAACCAATTCCATCAGGTTGTCATTGGTAGGCGCACAAGTCGACTGGATAACGAATACGTCGCTACCCCGTACGTTTTCATTGATTTGTACACACACTTCACCGTCAGAAAAACGACTAACAGTAGCGTCACCTAGTGACATATATAGGCGATTCGCAATGCGTTGGGCGAGTACAGGCGTTGCATTACCAGCAAACAGCTTCATATCAGGCACGGTGGAAAACCTCGGGGTTGCATCCATTGAGTGTTGTCTGTCTCATTGTACTTTCAGTGTCGATAGCAGTGGTGAGGTGTTCACACCACGTGCGACAAAGCCAGTGAGCCAGTCGGGCAATTTGTTTAAGGTGGCTCGCGCGTCCTCTTCGTTTTCGAATTCTGCGAAAACGCAGGCGCCGGTCCCGGTCAGTCTCGACGGCGCGTATTCTAGCAGCCACGAAATAGCCTTATCAACCTCTGGAAACAACTCTCTGACTATCTTTTCGCAATCGTTTTCGTAATTTGCCGCCAACAGCGCATTTAGTGTGCGCTTTGGTGTATTGCGAGTCAGTGAGGGGTGACCAAAAATTTTTGCGGTGGCAATGCTCACCTCAGGCTTGGCTACCAGGTACCACTTCTCTTCTGCTTCGGCAGGTTGGAGCAATTCTCCAACCCCTTCTGCAAACGCTGTGGTACCGCGCACAAATACAGGGACATCCGCACCCAGTGCCAGCCCCATATCGGCTAATTCATCAACAGAAAGCCGAGTTTCCCAGAGGTGATTGAGGGCGACTAATGTGGTGGCAGCATTGGAGGAACCACCACCTAAACCGCCGCCCATTGGCAACACTTTTTCGACGTGAATGTGCGCGCCCAGGGTACATCCGGTTTTTTCTTTGATTGCCATCGCTGCGCGATAGATCAGATTTTCTTCAACCGGGACGCCTTCAATTTCCGGTGACAGGGTGACTTCGCCACTGTCATTGGGGGTAATGGAAAGCGTGTCGCCGTAATCTAGAAACTGAAAAAGGGTTTGCAGATCGTGATAGCCATTATCGCGCTGACCGGTGATGTACAGGAAAAGGTTAAGTTTGGCCGGTGCTGGCCAAACAGAAGTGGTTTGTGTCATTGAGGTAAAACCCATTCAGAAATCACCAGATTCACTTTTTGCTGGTGCTGATTCATTTTGATTTTTGATGGCAGTAAGTTGTTCGTATCAGCATCGTAGCCAGTGTATTCCAACTGCCAGCCAGCCTGATTGGTATCAGCTTTGTTTTCACTCAGGAATGCCAAGCGGTTATCTGCGCCAAGCGTATATTCGTTTTGTTCTGCAGGCAGCCCTTTGACCCACTGCATCATCTCGTCAACGGGCAGGGCAATGCCTGTCAGTTGCTTTAAAAGACTTGCGGCGTTTCTACCGACATAACGTTCACCGTCGCCATCGACCAAAACTGCAATGTCGGGGGTGGCATCCAGTTTAAACAAGGTAGTACCGAGGAAGTTGGTCAGGCGGAGTGAAAGCTCGTCATCTTTCTGCTCCCAGACAAAATTGGCCGAAACGCGCTGTTCAGGACTAATCAGCGCTACTTTGCCTTTAGCCGTGAAGTCAGTAATTTCTGCCAATGCTTTTTGATGAGTTTGCCACTCGGTTTGTGGAATAGGTTGGGTAGAACATCCGGTCAATCCCAATAGGGCGAGGAAAAATACAACCAAGACGCGATGACGTCTGAACATAGGCAAACTCCGTTTTCGGTTTTCTCTGTTGAGAAAGAAGTGGTCTGATTATATCTATGGCAGAGGTAAAAATCTCTCCAATACGATGTAGATATCACACCACTTGGACAAAGCCACATAATGCAATTTGTTACTTGTTGAAAAAATGGACGAATATGTTGTTACGAAAGCGGAAAAGTCACACTTCTGCTTGTTAGCGAGAAGAGGGAACTAATGTTATCTTTTATTCGACGGGCCCATAAAGTAAAATCCACGGCTCGGATTTCATCTGGTGCTGTCGGTAAACCTGCTTAATGAGCTTGTTAGTTCTCGGAATCAATCACAAGACCGCTGCGGTCGACCTGCGTGAGAAAGTCGCTTTTTCTCCGCAACAACTTCGCGATGCATTGCACCAGCTGAAAGAAAAGCAGGTAGTGCAGAGTGGGGTGATTGTGTCTACCTGCAACCGCACTGAAATCTACTGTGAAGTTGACCAGCCAAGCCCTGGCGTCGTCGTGGACTGGCTTCAGGACTTCCATCAACTCGACAGCGAAGCTTTGCTTCCTTGCCTTTATACCCACCATGACCAAGCAGCGGCGCAGCATTTAATGCGAGTGGCGAGTGGCCTTGATTCGCTGGTATTGGGTGAACCTCAGATCTTGGGGCAGGTTAAACAGGCTTACGCGGAATCTGTTGAGCAAAACTCAGTTAATGGTTCGCTGGAGCGTTTGTTCCACAAAACCTTTACCGTGGCTAAACGCGTTCGCACCGAAACAGATATCGGTGGCAATGCGGTATCAGTGGCTTTTGCTGCCTGTTCGCTAGCGCGTCAGATTTTCGAGTCGCTCGAAACCTCTACTGCATTGCTGGTAGGGGCAGGTGAAACCATCGAGCTGGTTGCCAAGCATCTTTTCGAGCACGATTGTAAAAACATTATTGTTGCTAACCGCACCCGCGAGCGTGCTAAACCGTTCGCTGAGGCGTTTGGTGCGGAAATTATCTCTCTGGAAGAGATTCCAGAGCACATGCACAAAGCGGATATCGTGATCAGCTCAACTGCTGCGCCATTGCCAATCATCGGTAAAGGCATGGTGGAAAAAGCTATCAAAGCGCGTCGTCATCAGCCAATGCTGTTGATTGATATTGCCGTGCCACGTGATATTGAAGAAGAAGTGGGTGAGCTGAACGATGCTTACCTTTACACCGTCGACGATTTACATTCGATTGTTGAGCGTAACCGTGAGCAGCGAAAAGCGGCCGCGATTCAGGCTGAAGCGATTGTTGATGAAGAAAGCGAAGGCTTTATGACATGGATGCGTTCCCGCGGAGCGGTGGACAGCATCAAACAATACCGTGCTCATTCGGAAGCACTGAAAGATGAATTGCTTAGCAAGAGCTTACAAGCCCTCGCCAGTGGCGCCGACCCACAGAAAGTGGTCGCCGAGCTGAGCAATAAATTAACCAATAAACTGATCCATGCCCCTACTCAGGCCATGCAGGAAGCTGCCAGAAATGGCGACGAGCGTACACTGGAAACGCTACGTCAGAGCTTAGGTCTGGATCCCCTGAAATAGTTTAAAGACCCACTATGAAATCATCGATTATCGCGAAACTGGAAGCACTCAGTGAGCGCTATGAAGAAGTGCAACATCTGCTTGGCGATCCGGGTGTTATCTCCGATCAGGACCGTTTCCGTTCACTGTCGAAAGAATATAGCCAGCTTGAGGAAGTGACCAAGTGCTTCACTTCCTACAAACAAGCGGAAGAAGATCTGGAAGCGGCGCAGGAAATGGCGAACGAAGACGATCCTGAAATGCGCGAAATGGCGCAGGAAGAAGTGAAAGCAGCAAAGGCGGAAATTGAACGCCTGAGCGATGAGCTTCAGGTACTGTTGTTGCCAAAAGATCCTAACGATGAGCGTAACTGCTTCCTTGAAATCCGCGCGGGTGCGGGCGGTGATGAAGCAGCAATTTTTGCCGGTGACTTGTTCCGCAGCTACAGCCGCTTTGCTGAGAAGAAAGGCTGGCGTGTTGAAGTGGTTAACGCCAACCATGGTGAGCATGGCGGTTACAAAGAAATGATTGCCAAAGTAAGCGGTGAAGGTGCTTACGGTGTGATGAAATTTGAGTCAGGCGGTCACCGCGTTCAGCGTGTTCCTGCTACCGAATCTCAAGGCCGTGTTCACACCTCAGCGTGCACTGTTGCGATATTGCCGGAAATTCCAGAAGCAGAAATCCCGGAAATTAATCCGGCTGATCTGAAAATCGATACCTTCCGTTCATCAGGAGCGGGTGGTCAGCACGTTAACACCACTGACTCGGCAATCCGTATTACTCACTTGCCAACGGGCACCGTGGTGGAATGTCAGGACGAGCGTTCACAACACAAGAACAAAGCCAAAGCGATGGCTGTTCTGGCGGCACGCTTGATCAAAGCAGAAGAAGAAAAACGTGCAGCTGAACAGGCAAGCACCCGCCGTAACTTGCTGGGTTCCGGTGACCGTTCAGACCGTATCCGTACCTACAACTACCCGCAAGGCCGAGTGTCTGACCACCGTATCAACCTGACGGTTTACCGTTTGGACGAAGTGATGGAAGGCGATCTGGATTCACTGATCCAGCCAATCATCCAAGAGTTCCAGGCAGACCAACTGGCGGCGTTGGCTGAGCAACACTAATGCCAATCAGCATTGAAAATGCGCTGCGTGATGCAGCGCTTTTGTTAGCAGAGCATCAAAGCCCCTCACCACGCATTGATGCCTCTGTGCTGCTTTGTCATGTCCTCGATAAGCCAAGCAGTTACCTCTACACCTGGTCAGATAAATCGCTGAGCGACGAAGAGAAAGCCGCGTTTAACGCGCTGCTCGAGCGTCGCAAAGTCGGCGAGCCAGTTGCTTACATCATTGGCTACCGAGATTTCTGGTCGCTACGCCTGAACGTCGAGCCCAGCACCCTGATCCCAAGACCGGATACAGAAAGGTTGGTAGAGCTGGCATTGGAGCGTTTGCCACAAGGTGAGGGCTCTGTGTTGGATCTGGGCACAGGTACGGGGGCGATTGCGTTGGCGATTGCCAGTGAGCGCAAAGACATGGCCGTGACCGGTGTTGATCTTCGTGATGAGGCGGCTGCACTGGCTGAGCGCAACAAGGTTGAAAACGGCATCAACAATGCCCAATTTATGCAAAGCAGCTGGTTTGGCAATGTGCCAGAGCACCGCTTTACCATGATCGTCAGCAACCCGCCTTATATCGACCCGGAAGACCCGCACCTTTCGCAAGGTGACGTTCGGTTTGAGCCGAAGTCTGCATTGATTGCGGATGACCACGGTTTAGCGGATATCCGTGTCATCTGTCAGCAGAGCCCTGAGTATCTCGCTGATAGTGGCTGGTTGCTGATTGAGCATGGCTACGACCAGGGCGAGGTGGTACGCACGATTTTTTCTGATGCAGGATTCAGCGATGTTGAGACGCAGCACGATTATGCTGGGCTGGATCGTGTTACCTTAGGGCGTTTTATTCGCTAAAACCCAAAACAATAAATCAAAAAGAGAGACCTACGGAATTATGTACGTTGCATTGAAGCATACTCACCTGATGTTTATCGCCCTGAGCGTGATCTTGTTTATCATCCGTTTTGCATGGCGCATGATGGACAGCAAAATGCTTGAGAAGAAATGGGTGAAGGTCGTCCCTCACGTGATTGATACCATTTTGCTGGGAACCGGTGTGGCACTGATTTTTGTCACCGGTTTCTATCCATTCACACCTCAAGGGATGTGGATGACTGAAAAGTTGACGTGTGTTCTGGCATACATCGCTCTTGGTTTTGTTGCCATGAAATACAGTCAGGGAACCATGTTCCGACTCTTTGCTTTCTTTGGTGCTTTAGGTTGGGTATTTGCCGCCGCTAATTTGGCTATCACCAAAACACCACAGCTGTTGGGGTAAAAATGATCGGTTTTACTGACCAGGAATTAGATGAGCTGACCTTGGTAGAAGGTGCGCTTGCACTGAATGCTGCTATTGATCCGGCGACATCCATGCATTGGGTTCGGGCAGAGCTCGAACGGCTGGCAAAGGACGCTGAACATTTGTTGGCTGGAGAAGCTAACGACGAATTGAGACTGGAAGGTCTGCTGCGTCTGTTCTACAAAGAATGGGGCTTCAAAGGCGATTTCGAGCAGTACTTTTCGTCTGAAAATGCTTTTGTAGATAAAGTGCTGGAGCGTCGCAAAGGCATTCCAGTGAGTCTGGGCGCAATCTTCCTGTTTTTCGCAGATCGCCTCGACTTGCCGGTTGAGCCAGTCGGCTTTCCGACCCAACTTGTTCTGAAAGTAGATTGGTTCCACCGCGAGCCGCAATACATCAACCCGTTTGATGGCGAGTTTCTGTCTGAACGTGTATTACGCGGTTGGCTAGTGGGCAAAGAAGGCCCAACGGCCCGGCTTGAAGAAGAACACCTTGAGGTGTCGGACAACCCGACACTGATTGGCCGCTGGCTGGCGGTGATCAAAAGTGCACTGCTTCGTGAAGAAAACTACGCGATGGCACTTCGCTGCAGCGAACTTGCGCTGACATTCAGTCCGGATGATCCTTATGAAATCCGCGACCGCGGCTATATTTTCCAGCAATTGAAATGTGACTGGGTCGCCGCGGAAGACTATGAATACTTTATCGCTCAGTGCCCGGATGATCCGGCGGCTGAGCTCCTGAAACTGCAGGTCAAAGTGTTGACTGCAGAAGCTCCTATTTTCCACTAATCAGGAAGTCACCATGACAACACAAAAAACGGTTCAGATTGGCGATATTCAAGTTGCTAACGACAAGCCATTTGTTCTTTTTGCCGGGATGAATGTGTTGGAATCTCGCGATCTGGCGATGCAGATCTGTGAGCACTATGTAGAAGTGACCCAGAAGCTGGGCATTCCATACGTGTTTAAGGCGTCTTTTGACAAAGCAAACCGCTCTTCTGTGCATTCTTACCGTGGCCCAGGTCTGGAAGAAGGCATGAAGATTTTCCAGGAACTGAAAGACACCTTCGGCGTGAAAATCATCACTGACGTTCATACCGAAGCTCAGGCGCAGCCAGTGTCTGAAGTGGTTGATGTTATCCAACTTCCAGCGTTCCTTGCTCGCCAAACCGATTTGGTTGAAGCGATGGCAAAAACCGGCGCAGTGATCAACGTGAAGAAGCCTCAGTTCATGAGTCCAGGTCAGGTAGGCAACATCGTTGATAAGTTCGCTGAGTGTGGCAACGAAAACATCATCCTGTGTGAGCGTGGATCATGCATGGGTTACGACAATCTGGTCGTCGATATGCTGGGCTTCGACGTGATGAAGAAGGCGAGCAATGGCAGCCCAATCATCTTTGACGTGACTCACTCACTGCAATGCCGCGACCCTCTGGGCGCTGCATCTGGCGGTCGTCGAGAGCAAACCGTTGATTTGGCGCGCGCTGGTCTAGGTACCAAGATTGCAGGCCTGTTCATTGAAGCGCACCCGGATCCGGACAACGCACGTTGTGATGGCCCTTCTGCGTTGCCTTTGGACAAGCTGGAGCCATTCCTGAAGCAAATGAAAGCACTGGACGATCTGGTGAAAAGCTTTGACGATCTGAACATCCGTTAAGGATTGACTGCCAGAGAGAAAAAGAAAGCCGGCGTATGCGCCGGCTTTTTCGTGTCTGCGATTGAGTGTCCGAAGGTTATAACCTGAATCTGGCCAGCTCGTCATTGAGCTGACGAGACAGGCTCGAAAGCGCCGTCGCCTGCTCTGTTGCATGATTGGCTTCGTCAGCCAGCTCATCCGACGCATTGCGCACGGCTTCTGTGTTGCGGGTGATTTCTGCCGTGACCAAAGATTGTTCTTCAGCGGCAGAGGCAATCTGAGTCGCCATGTCGCTAATTGTCGATACCGAAGTGGTGATTTGCGACAAACTATTGGTCGCAAAGTTAGCGTCTTCCACGCTGGTCGTCGCCAAATGACGGCTGTCTTCCATGATTTTCACTGCTGACTGGGTAGTGTTTTGCAGCGTTTCAATTGTTGCCTGAATTTCGCGGGTCGAGTTGTGTGTACGCTGGCTCAATACGCGGACTTCGTCGGCAACCACAGCAAAGCCTCTACCTTGTTCACCGGCGCGGGCCGCTTCAATCGCCGCATTCAGTGCCAGCAGGTTGGTTTGCTCGGCAATATCTTGAATCGTGGAAAGAATAGAGTTGATGCTCTGAGTGTGGGAGTCCAGCTCCGCTATCACGCTGGTGGCAGATTCCACTTCTGTCGACAGGTTACCGATTGATTGCTGGCTTTGGTTCACTTGAGTAGCACCTTCCTCTGAACAACCAACAGCTTGCTTGGAAAGTTCAGCGGTATTTTCTGCACTGCCTGCGATTTCTTGGGTTGCCGCCGCCATTTGGTTAATCGCCGTCGCCACCATATTGATTTCATCCTGCTGACCGCGGATGCGGGTGCTGCGGATATTCGCTTGTTCGGCGGCATGGGTTGCCTGCTCAGAGAGCGATTCACCGACACTCTTCAAGTGCGTCATCATGGTGTGCATGTTGGCAACGAAGGTGTTGAAGTTATGCGCCAGTTGGCCGACTTCGTCGTTGCTGTGTGGTGTCAGACGCTGGGTGAGATCAGCATCGCCGCTGGCAATCTCTTCCATGGCCTTTGACACACGAATGAGGTCTCGGAAAAGCACGTTCACCAACCACGCTGACAGTGCCAGCACGACAAGTGTCACAGCAAAGCTTGTCAGGATCAGGGTCGTGACTGCTGAGTTATGTGATGAAAGCTCCGTGTCCATATCCACTTCAATACCAATAATCCAATTGGCTTCCGGCAGCTCAGTAAAGAAGTAAGCCTTTTCCGTACCATTGAGAGAACTATTTAGCAGAGTACCTTGTGTCATGGCTTCGCGGACGTCTGTCATTGTCAGCGCGGCATTGTATTGTGTTAGCGGTTTGCCGTTCAGTGACGCATTGTTGTGGGCAATCAAGGTGCCATCTGCTGCGAACAGCATACCAAAGGCATTTTTCCCAAAATTGAATTGAGACAGGTCACCGACAATCTTGCGGAGACTGATGTCGCCGCCCAGTACACCGCTCAGCTTGCCATTTTGGTAGACAGGGGTTGCCAGCGTCACCATGGTTTCGCCAGTCAGGGCGTCGCGATACGGAGCGGTACAGATTGTTTTGTTCTCTCGCACTGCTTCGATGTACCAAGGACGCTGACGGGGATCGATATCAACGCTGGCGCCGTTTGCGAGTGCCAGTGAACCGTTAGTCTGAGCGAAAAAAGTCATCGCAAAGTCGCCGGAAACCTGAAGCATCGCCAGTGCATTAATTTCATCATCGTGGGGAAGCGTTTCCACATAGCCTTCCATCGCTACATCGTGGGCTTCCAACCAGTTGGCAAAGCCCACACGAGCGACTTGAGACATACTTTCTACGCGGTTTTCTAAGCCTCGATGAGTTTGGGTAGATAATTGGTTAGCAGCCAAGAAAGATAGAATAGTTGCCATCGCGACCACGGCGATAAGGCAGGTGCCTATCAGCTTCTGCTTGAGAGTCAGCGTCATGTTACATTCCTTGCATCGAACTCTTTGAAAAATAGAGGTGGGTTGTGCTGAGATTTTTTATTTTTCGCACAACATTCCGTATCGGCCTGATAAGAGGTTGCTTTAGAGGAAATGCGTAGTTTTTTACTGTCTTAAGCTAAGAAAATGTGAGTTTGCTTTAGCGGTGATTTTGGAGAGAAAAACAAATAGGAAAAGCGCACTGGATGGGCAGCTGACAGAAGAGTATTTTCACCTGTTACAAATTAGCTTGGACGTTTAGACGTCTATATGTTGACGCCCTATCGCTTTGGGATTACCCTGCGTTTCACTTCACAAAAAATATGCAACACAACATGACACAGAAGCAAACGAATATCGCGCCATCGGCGTTAGCACTTTTGCCCTTCGGGCTTTTCCTGTGCCTGTTTATAGGTACGGGCATTTACTTTTCGACTCAGAATGTCGATTTCGCCTTTTACCAACTTCCTGCACCGATAGCGGTGTTACCTGCCATCATGCTGGCCGTGCTGATGAGCAAAGAAAAGCTCAACAGTGCAATTGGTCAATTTATTGAAGGTGTTTCCCATCGCGACATTACCGCGATGTGTCTGATTTACTTGCTGGCGGGGGCTTTCTCAGCAGTAGCAAAAGCAACTGGCGGTGTGGATGCTACCGTCAACTTAGGTCTGGCCATTCTTCCTTCCAGCTTTATTTTGCCGGGCCTGTTTTTGATTTCTGCATTTATCGCAACAGCAATGGGCACCTCAATGGGCACCATTGCTGCGGTTGCCCCTGTGGCTTTGGGCATTGCTGACACGACAGGTATCGATGCGGCTCTGATGGCGGGTGTGGTGCTGAGCGGTGCGATGTTTGGTGACAATCTCTCTATTATTTCAGATACCACAATCGCCGCGACACGCTCTCAGGGCTGTCACATGAAAGACAAGTTCCGTGAGAACGTGAAAATTGCAGTACCTGCGGCTCTGGTGGCGCTGGTGATTTTCTTCTTTGCCAATGAAGTGACCCAAGCACCGGTCGCGGGTGAAATCGACTGGCTGGCAGTGTTGCCTTACCTGACCATTCTTGTATTGGCAGTATATGGCATGAATGTGTTTGTTGTTCTGACCATCGGCATCTTGTTTGCAGGTATTGTTGGCATGGCACAGACGGCTGATTACAGCGTGATGGCATTCAGTCAGGACATCTACAAAGGCTTTGGCAACATGCAGGAGATCTTCCTGTTATCGCTGCTGATTGGTGGTTTGGCCGAGCTGATGCGTCAGCAGGGCGGCTTGGCGTTTGTAACAGATAAACTGAGCAAACTGATCCTGTCCCGTGCCGATAAAGAGACTGACAAAGGCTCTCCTCGCGCAAGTGAAGCGGGTATTGCTGCGCTGGTCAGCATGACTAACCTGTGTACCGCGAACAACACCGTTGCAATTATCGTGGCTGGTGGCGTGGCAAAAGAGCTGGCTACCCAGCATGATGTTGAACCAAAACGCAGCGCCAGCTTACTGGATATCTTCTCTTGTGTGATTCAGGGCATTCTGCCTTACGGTGCGCAGGCGTTACTGCTTGGCTCTATTTTTGGGCTGTCTCCATTGAGTGTTGTGAGTCAGTCGTATTACTGCTTTTTACTGGCTGTATCGGCGGCATTCGCTATATTACGAAGCAGAAAACAGCAAGCTTAAGACACTTTCCTGAGTCGTCATACACCTCAATTGTGGTCGATTTGTCTGCAGTTGAGGTGTTATTCGGTGATCCATGCGTCACTTTGCCTCTACCTATCTTTGATACCCAAACGAACTATTTAAACTACCCTGTGAAAAAAGCGGTTTTGTGTTCGCGCTGACATCAATTCGGCGCGGCTTTCGCTTCGTAGTAATCACGAATAAAGGTATCACCATGAAAGAACGCCTCTCTCTAAAACTGGCCATTAGTGCTGCGTTACTTGCCTCAGTGGCAGGCTGTTCAACCACCACTGAAACAACGGAAGTTGTACCAGGTTGGCAACCAGATACCACTTACAAAGTGACCATTCTTCATACCAACGATAACCACGGTCGCTTTTGGCACAACCGCCACGGCGAGTACGGCATGGCTGCGCGTAAAACGCTGATCGATAATCTACGCGATGATGCCGAAGCTCAAGGTGCAGCAGTGCTGCTTCTGTCTGGTGGTGATATCAATACCGGTGTTCCTGAGTCTGATCTGCAAGATGCAGAACCCGACTTCAAAGGCATGACCATGATCGGCTATGACGCAATGGCTTTGGGTAACCATGAATTCGATAACCCGTTGGATGTGCTTGAGCAGCAAATGGAGTGGGCTGATTTCCCAATGTTGTCAGCAAACATCTATGACAAAGCCACTGGCGACCGTAAATATCAGGCTTACCAAATGTTTGAGCGCAACGGCCTGCGTATTGCGGTTATTGGTCTGACAACAGAAGACACCGCGAAAATCGGTAACCCTGAGTTCATCGGTGAGTTGGACTTCCGTGATCCTAAAGAAGAAGCGAAAAAGCTGATTGCTGAACTGGAAGAAACCGAGAACCCTGACATCATCATCGCTGCAACGCACATGGGCCACTACGAAGATGGCCGACGTGGTATCAATGCTCCCGGTGATGTGGCACTGGCTCGCTACCTGAATGGAGGCTCGCTGGACATGATTGTGGGTGGTCACTCACAAGAGCCTGTTTGTATGGAAGGCCCGAACATGTACAACAAGTCGTTCAAGCCGGGCGACGAGTGTAAGCCGGACAACCAAAACGGCACCTGGATTGTTCAGGCGCACGAGTGGGGCAAGTATGTAGGTAAAGCGGACTTTGAATTCCGCAACGGCGAGTTGAATCTGGTGTCTTACGACCTGATCCCTGTGAACCTTAAGAAGAAAATCAAGGTGAACGGTGAGAAGAAACGAGTCTTCATCCAGAACGAAATTCCTAAGGACAAAGCGCTTTATGACTTCCTGAAGCCTTATCAGGACAAAGGTCAGGAGCAACTGAACGTGAAAATTGCAGAAACCAATGGCCATCTGCAAGGTGATCGCAATGTTGTTCGCTTCCAGCAAACTAATCTGGGTCGTCTGATTGCAGCAGCGCACAAAGACCGTGCAAAAGCAGACTTCTCGGTAATGAACTCCGGTGGGGTCCGTGCCTCAATCGAAGAAGGTGACGTGACCTACAAAGATGTGTTGACGGTTCAGCCATTTGCGAACATGGTGACATACACCGACATGAGTGGTGCAGAAGTGCTGGATTACCTGAACGAAGTGGCAACCAAACCAGTTGACTCAGGTGCTTACGCACAGTTCTACGGCATCTCAATGACAGTGTCACCTGATGGCGTGAGTGATGTTGTGATTGGCGGTGAGCCGCTGGATGCAAACAAAACTTACCGCTTTACTGTACCTAGCTACAACGCAGCCGGCGGCGATGGTTACCCGAAACTGACTGACCACCCTGGCAACGTGAACACTGGCTTTGTGGATGCAGAAGTACTGAAGGATTACCTGGAGAAAAATTCTCCAATTGATGTGAACAAGTACGCGCCAAATGGCGAAATTACTTACAAGTAATCACATTATTCCCTCGCGAGGAAACTCGCGATAGAGACAACAAGGCACTGGTGACAGTGCCTTTTTTTGTGTCATTATCAGCGGGATAAAGCCCTGAACTCTTGATGGTTTATTTCAAGAGCAGAATCAGAGAGAAAGGATATGACACCGGCAATTACACTGGCGGAAAAATCAGGCATTCATTTTCACGTTCATAGTTATGAACATGACCCGAATAACACCAACTTCGGGTTAGAAGCGGCAAGTGTGATGGGGCAAGATCCGGCGCGCGTTTTTAAAACCCTGCTGTTTGCGATGAACGGAGACCCGAAAAAGCTGGCTGTTGCCATTGTGCCGGTTTCTGGTCAGTTGGATTTAAAAGCGGCGGCGAAAGCTGCGGGTGCAAAGAAAACCGAAATGGCGAATCCAACCATCGCAGAAAAGACGACAGGTTATGTCGTAGGTGGCATCAGTCCGCTAGGTCAAAAAAGGCGTTTACTGACGCTTTTGGATGATACGGCTCAAGCCTTTGAAACCATTTACGTCAGCGCGGGCAAACGTGGCCTTGAAATTGAACTTTCTCCCTCAGATTTACTCTCACTGACACAAGGAAAATTTGCCGCGATCGGCAAGGAGGGGTAGTTCATGCGCAAGAGTTGGTGGGTATTCGTTATGTTGGGTTTACCTCTGACGGCCTTTGCTGGAAAAGAACATTCTGCATTGATGGCATGCTACAAAGCATCTGAGACAAACGTTGAAGTCACTGCGTGCTTGGATAACCACTGGAAGGTGGCACAGGATGCATTGAACAAGACAGAAACCGCGCTTAGAGCACACTTTAAAAAGTTGGATGAAGTATCATCGGCGTCCGACGCGCTCCCCATTTTGACGAGCTCAATGGAAGGGTTCCAATACTGGCGTGAAAACCAATGTAAAATGGTGGAGGCGAGCTATGCCTCAGGCTCCGGCAGTGGGCAGGGATACCTTAACTGTATGATTGAACTGACGAATGAACAGATCATTCGCCTGAATAGCCTGATGGGCGTTAAAGGAGGCGCTAAGTGACATTTTCCGTGTGGCTTGGTCTGGCATTGGTGTGTATTTTAGGGGCAGTTTCCCCGGGACCGAGCCTTGTGGTGATGATGCGACACAGTCTGGCAGGAGGCCGCTTACACGGCATTGTTGCTGCTTGGTCACATGCGTTGGGTGTTGGTTTCTATGCGTTGCTAACACTTCTTGGTCTAGCCGTTATTCTCAAAGAATCCCCCACGCTTTTTACCGCTATCGCCTATGCGGGTGCCGCTTATCTTGCCTGGCTCGGCATTAAATCTCTACGCGCGAAAGGCGGAGTCGCAGCCAAACTGGAAAAAGGGGAAAAAACCACCCTATGGGAAGCGGCACGAGATGGCGCCATGATCTCCGTTCTCAATCCTAAACTGGCACTTTTCTTCCTTGCCCTGTTCAGTCAGTTTGTTGCCATCGGCACCGATACGTTCAGTCGTTCGGTGATTGTGATAACACCGTTTGCCATTGATGGCCTTTGGTACACCTTAGTGACCTTGGCGCTCTCGTCTCCGCTTATGCTGGAAAAACTGAAGCAAAAAGCGGTGCTCATTGATCGTCTGTGTGGCGTCGTGCTCATTGGCCTCGCAGTTCGGGTTGTAGTGACGCTATAGGTAGACAATATCCAGAACAAAAAACAGGAGCCGACGGCTCCTGTTTTCGTTTGGGTATAAGACATTAACTGCGGCGGTTGAGGTGTCGCTCCCGCGTCTCCAGTTTCTTTTCCTGACTCTTTTTAATCATCACATAGACTGCGCCGGTACCACCTTGATGACGCTGGGCTGAGTGGAAACATTGCACGTCAGTGATCTGTTCCAGCCACTGGCAGACATAGCTTTTCATCATAGCGGGAGGATTAGAGCGTTCGCCTTTTCCGTGCACAATGATCACCGTGCGAATGTCCATGCGTTGACATTGCTTTAGAAAGCGCAGGATTTCATCTCTAGCATCTTTCAGCGTGTATTTGTGCAGGTCCAGTCGGGCATGAATGTCATATTTACCCAGACGGAGTTTTCTGAACACACCATCCTGTACACCAGGACGCTTGAAAGCCACGATATCGTCAGGCTTAAGTATCTTGGCATAATCAATAGATAGATACTCTGGATCACCCTCAGAGAGGCTTTGAGCCGCAAGCTGACGCGCCAGCTGGGCTTCAGTCGGTTTGTGTGATTGTTGGGAGTTATCGACCGTATCGTGCTTGATAGGCGCGACGTCTGCCATCATCTCCCGAAATAAATCGAACTCGTTGTTGCCGTTCATAGTCGTAGCGGGTTGTTGGAGCATAGTTTGAGTATAACGGCAAACAATTCTGAGGTCTCGTAGGAAGTGAATAACGCAGTAGAGCAAAGAGTTACAACGGAAAATAATACGAAAAAGTCCCCTATGAATACGAGGTTTTGAATATTAGTCTGTGAGGAGTGATTCGATGGGATTTGCCGTCGAGCGGGGCGGCCTTCCGTACCCGACCCATCATGCGAAACGCATGAACATCCGCAGACCTAAAATGAAACAGATAAGAAAAAGCCCCGCATTGCTGCGAGGCTTCAAAGAGTGGTCGGTGAAGAGGGATTCGATGGGACTTGCCGTCGAGCGGGGCGGCCTTCCGTACCCGACCCATCATGCGGGACGCATGAACATCCGCAGACGTAAAATGAAACAGATAAGAAAAAGCCTCGCATTGCTGCGAGGCTTCGAAGAGTGGTCGGTGAAGAGGGATTCGAACCCCCGACCCTCTGGTCCCAAACCAGATGCGCTACCAAACTGCGCTATTCACCGAACATATATTTTGTATCTTGAGATTCCGTTTTTAGAGGGTGACCCTCTGGTCCGCTATTCTCAAGAGCCGGATGCGCCATCAAATTGCGCTATTCACCGACAATGTTGCTCAAGCTTATCGCTCAAGTCTTGATAAGTGGTCGGTGAAGAGGGATTCGAACCCCCGACCCTCTGGTCCCAAACCAGATGCGCTACCAAACTGCGCTATTCACCGAACATATGTTTTGTATCTTGAGATTTCGTTATTAGAGGGTGACCCTCTGGTCCGCTATTCTCAAGAGCCGGATGCGCCATCAAACTGCGCTATTCACCGACAATGTTGCTCAAGCTTATCGCTCAAGTCTTGAAAAGTGGTCGGTGAAGAGGGATTCGAACCCCCGACCCTCTGGTCCCAAACCAGATGCGCTACCAAACTGCGCTATTCACCGACAATGCTGATTCGCTGTGCGTCTCAGAGGTTGGTTATATTACTCATCCACGCTTAAGACTCAAGTGTTTTATCAGGATTTTTGCGTGGTACGAACCGTTCGCTCAAAGGATCACCAATCCCAAATAAATTGCGACAACACACACACTTGAATTATCACGTGCTACTAACACGAGCTTCACTTGATCTGGATCATCGTTGATTCTTTCACCAATTGGCAACCTAGTCTTAACGTTCACAGACATAGGAAGCACAAAAATGGAATTCTGGTTAGACCTACTTTTCGGCAACGCAATTGGCCTCTCCTCAATGATCGTCATTTTTGTTGCCTTGGGCATGATTAGCTTTATGGCTGGGTTCTTTGTCTACAAGGCGATGAAAGAGCCAGGAACACAATAATTCCCTTAAACCAGTTAAATTTAGACTTGGTTGCTTACGCCGAAGGCAGCAACGCACTTCGGCTTCTTTTTATTCCTCTAATAAGAGCAGCAATTCGCTGCTCTTATTGTTTGTAACAAACCTTCCAATTGTGCTCTTTTCCTCATCGTGTATGCGGTAAACTACTCCCAGATTCTGGCTTTACCGCAGTAAGGAAAAGGGTATGAGAAAGTCTATTGTCATCTGGTTTATTTTGTTGTTTCTGGTCTCAATGATTGTTACTCAGGTGCTGGTGAGCGGCTGATTGAGTCGATCATGGAATTGCCGGAATTTCGCAATCAACCTTTTTACCCTGCGTTAAGAGTTTTACGTCGAAACCGGCTTTTTCCAGCAGCGTCAGCACACCTTCTTTGCCGTAAAGATGCAGTGCTCCGACAACCATGACGTAATTTCCTTTGTTAAATCGCGATTTGTCAGTGAGCGCGTCCAGCCAGTTGTGGTTACGCTCATCTATAAGCTGACGCTCGAATTCTCCTGCGCCACTCATTACAGCCACCATTTCTTCCATTTTCGCACCGTCACCATACTGCCAAGCATCAATTAGGCAGGGCATAAACTCTTTGGAAAGTTCCCAGTAATCCAGGGTATCTGTCAGTAACTCCAAACCATCCTTGTTTGCATTGGCCAGTAAGTCGACTTGCTGCTGTACGGTCTCCAATGGGATTACAGGTACAGAATGCTTCTGACTTCGTGAGAGGAAGTAAAGGTCAATGCCCAGCAGTTGTTGGAGTTCCAACTGATTGATTTGGTAAAGCTGGAGTGCCATGGCTGCTTGCCAGGGAGGAAGATTAAGCAGCACGTTTGATAGTGTACCAGTCTCTGCTGCGATTTGCTCAAACGTCTCTTTCTGGGCGTCAGTCAGGTAAGAAGCTGAAGGTTTACCTTTGGGGATGGAAATCGATTTATCGTTAATGATGTCAGCTTCTACGATTAGCCCGTCGGCAGACTCAAAACGCTCGACCATGACACTGGGAAGAGGGTAAAACTCTGGTTTGCCGGCGTGCACGGAACCCATGATGGTAAAGAAAAGGTCACCTTTTTGCGCTTGCCAGACTTGAGGGGCGGCAAAAGATAACGTGCTAAAAAGTAGTGAAAAAAGCAGGGTAGTAATGCGGTACATGAAACCTCCATACTGTTGAAGAACCAGTATGGAGGCACAGGAATGAAATGTCAGTCTTTGTTGTGGCTGTTAAAGACGACAGTCATACCGCTTTTCGAGAAGCCAACGACATCATATGGGTCTTTCTGATCGCCATATTCCATGCCTGGAGAACCCACTGGCATGCCCGGTACTGCAAGACCAGCTAGCTTTGGTTTCTGCTCCAGGAAGGCTTTTACATCGCTTGCTGGGATGTGCCCTTCAAACAGGTAACCGTCGATAACAGTGGTGTGGCACGAAGCAAGCTCTGGCTTGATACCAAGCTTCATCTTAATTGGGTTCATGTTCACATGGTCTTCAGACTTCATTTCAAAGCCGTTATCTTCCATGTGCTTTACCCACTCTTTACAACAGCCGCAGTAAGGGGATTTGTAAGTGATGCCAGAAGCAGCGAATACGCTGGTGGACAGCAGTGCAAACGACAGTGCAGCAAGTTTAGATTTCATCATTTTCTCCTCGATGTTATCCCCGGACGATGAAACTAACCCGGGGAAATGCCTGTTGCTAAGTGGCAAAAGGCGTTAAATCACTCAAATAAAGCGGCAATTAGTTTTTCTTTTCCGCGAGCCAGAACCACCAGATAATGGCTCCTATCAGTCCCAATCCAATGAAATTAACCAGCATGGTTTTCTCCTTTGGGTGGCTTAAACCAGCGCAGTCGGTTGGCATTACTCACAACGGTAATTGACGACAATGCCATGGCTGCACCGGCAACAACTGGGCTCAGCAGTGCGCCGGTGAGGGGATATAGCACACCCGCCGCAATCGGAATACCCAGAGAATTGTAAACAAATGCACCAAAGAGGTTTTCCTTCATGTTTCGAAGGGTTGCTTTGGATAAGGTGAGGCCATCAGTGGCGGCATTGATTGAGTGACGCATCAACGTCATCTGGGCGCTTTCAATCGCAACATCGCTGCCGCTGCCTATGGCAATACCAACTTCAGCTTTGGCCAACGCTGGTGCATCATTGATGCCATCACCAATCATGGCGACTTTCTTTCCTTCGCTTTGCAGGCGAGTGATCACATTCGCTTTACCGTCTGGCAAAACCCCCGCAATCACATTCTCAACCCCTGCCAGCTTGGCAATGGCATTGGCAGTATCAGGGTGATCACCAGTGAGCATTACTACCTGATAGCCTAGAGCTTTAAGCCGTTTCACTGCGCTGGCAGAGTCTGAACGCAATGGGTCGCTGATGCCGATAAGACCGAGAAGCTCAGTGCGTGTTGCCAGATACACAGCGGTTTCCCCGCGATCCGCCTGCTGCTTGGCGGCATCTTGGCTTGTTTCCAGTGCGATCCCTTTTTCCTTCATCAATCGGGCGTTACCCAAGAAATAAGTGTCGCCATCAATATTGGCACTCAGACCTTTTCCTGGAATGCCTTCAAAGTTCGATACCGAAGCAAGGGCAATGTCTTTACTTTTCGCCGCCTCCAGCACTGCTTTTGCCAGTGGGTGCTCAGAGCCCTGTTCAAGGCTTGCAGCGATACGTAGCAATTCCTCATCGGGCAATGCAAGGCTGATAATCGACGTTACTTGCGGTTTGCCTTCGGTCAGTGTGCCGGTTTTATCCAAAACGACAGTGTCTACGGAAGCTGCATGTTGCAATGCCTCTGCATCACGAATAAGTACACCAAGCTCGGCCGCACGGCCAACGCCAGTAGTCACAGACATTGGCGTTGCCAAACCAAGCGCGCAAGGACAGGCGATGATCAGCACAGTGGTCGCGGTAACCAGCATAAAGCTGAGCTTCGGATCAGGGCCAAAGTTGTACCAGCCAAGTGCTGTCAGAATGGCAATGATCATGACGGTAGGAACGAAAATCGCCGAAATAGAATCCGCCATGCGCGCCAGCGCCGGTTTGCTGCTTTGTGCCTGACGAACCAACTGAATAATGCGTGACAGCATAGTGTCGCTACCGATACCGGTGGCTTTAAACAGCAGACTACCGTTTTGGTTCACGGTACCGGCATGCAGCGTTTCCCCTGCGGTTTTGCGAACGGCAAGCGGCTCGCCAGTCAGCATGGATTCATCGACAAAGCTCTCGCCGTCTTGAACCACACCATCAACCGGAATTTTTGAGCCAGGTTTCACGCGAAGCATCATGCCTGCTTGCACGGCAGCCAGAGGGACTTCTCGCTCCTGCCCATTCTCGACAACCAGCGCAGTTGGTGGTTGCAGGTCGAGTAAGCGATCAAGTGCTTTAGATGTCGAGGCCCGCGCTTTGGCTTCAATAGCGTGACCGAGCGTCACCAGGCCCAGAATCATGGCTGTGGCTTCAAAGTACACATGACGTGCCTGTGCAGGAAAAAGATCCGGCGCAAACACCACGGCAACAGAGTACAGCCAAGCCGAACCCGTACCCAAAGCGACTAAGGTATCCATGGTCGCGCGGTGATGGCGTGCGGCTTTCACTGCATTTACGAAGAAATGTTTACCCGCAGTACACAATAGTACAAAGGTTAACAGGCCAATGATGCCCCAGCCGATTTGGCTAGCGGTACTGTCAATGGTCATTGAGCCACCAAACAGTCCCCATGCCATCAAAGGTGCACCTAAGCCCAGAGATAACCAGGTGTGGCGTTTGTGCTCTGCCAACTGCTCTGAATGCATTGCTGCCTGGCGTTCACGGCGCGTCTCTTCGCTTTCACTGACTTCTGCGCCATAGCCTGCCGCTTCAACAGCTTTGATGATGGCATCGGTATCTGCGTCGCCCGACACCAGGGCAGTGCGTTCAGCAAGGTTCACGTTGACGCTAATGACTCCTTGCACGCTCTTAATTGCACCTTCAACGGAGGACACACAACTTGCGCAAGTCATGCCGGAGAGAATCAGTTGCTGGGAAGCACTTTCTGAAATTGGTAACTGCGGCGTTGAAGCCTCGTCTTTCGTTTCTTCAGGCTTCAATGCGGCTTCCGGGAGGATTGTTTCATCATCTTGTGTTGCTGCCACCTGATAGCCTGCCGTTTCGACAATGGCTGCCAATTCTTCTTTTGTTAATGCGCTTTTTATGGTGGCTTCGGTTTTACTCAAATCAGCGAGAAAAACCTTCGGGGAAGCTTCAAAAGCGGCTTTCAGTTTGGCAACACAACGTCCACAGCTTAGCCCAATCAGTGGCAATGTTGTCGTCGTTCCAGCTTGATAACCAAGCGACTCCACGGCATTGATAACCTCACGCAAAGGCGCATCAGCGTTGATAGTCAGGGAGGTGGTATCAACGTCCAGTATCGACACACCATCGATAGTTTCGACGGCATTTTTTACTTTGCGTGCACAGCCCATGCAGCTCAAACCGGACAAAGGAAGCGTAACAGGCGTCGCCGCTTCAGTACTTTGTTGAGTAATGTTCAATTCTGTATCTGTCATTTCGATACCTATAAATTTACTTGCAGTCCCACAGGCGGACTGGTCATAATCCACAGAATAAACCTTCCATCAACTGTAAGGTCAAGCGTGAAGTTCGGACCGAGGATCGTGGTATGAAAATAAATGAAATTGCCAAGGCGACTGGGCTTACTCCTAAGACAATTCGTTTCTACGAACAAAAGGGCATCATTAGCGAACCTGCACGTTTAGAGAATGGTTACCGCGCGTACGGCCAGCAACACATTAATGAGTTACAGATGATTCGCCGCTCGCGTTTGGTCGGCTTTAGTCTAGATGAATGTCAGGCCTTGCTGGATATGTCGCGTAACCCAAACCGCCGAAGTGCCGATGTGAAACAAAAGGCCTTGGAGAAAATCGCGGAGATCGACGACAAAATCAAAGAGCTTCAGGCGATGAAGAAATCACTAAAATCACTGGCTAGCACCTGCCCCGGCGATGACAGCGCCTGCTGCCCAATTATCGAGGCATTATCCTCTGATTCTGAGAGTTCTCCGATAGAAAATTGAAAACCTATGGAACGGCATACGGCTAACTTCGATCAAGATCTGTGTATTCAATTATTGCTCTCACTTTGTTATTGCGACGCTTGCACTTGGTGAGACCATGGCCCGCAGTATAAAAATAAGTGGGTTATTCGATGAAATTTCTAAAGTACATTGGTCTAGGTTTTCTCTCTTTGGTTGTGGTGCTCGCGGTGGCATTTTTCATACTGCCGCCTCCTGAAAAGCCTTCCCCATCCGGTGAACACGCCGTTGGTGTCACTGAGTTTGAAGTGACAGAAGGGGAGCGGTGGGTGTTGGTGACGGCTTGGTATCCTGCCGTGCTGTCAGAAGGGGAATCTCTTCCTTACATGGAGGCCTATCTGGCAGAAGCAATCGGCGAGCAGCAAGGGCTGCCGCCTGCGTTATTAGAAGATCCACGTCCTTCTCATGCTGTTATCAATGCCGCCGCCCTGCCGGGCGATCATCCTATTCTGTTGTTCAACCATGGTTTTGGCTCTCATGCTTACCAAAACCTGACACAAATGGAAGAGTTGGCGAGCCATGGTTATATCGTGTTGTCTATCAGCCACCCTGGTCATAGCCTAGTAACCCGTCGCATGAGCGGAGAGCTCATTCACCAGGATAATCCTTTGGATATGGACAACATCGCCATCTTAACGGGGGCGATGGATAAAGCTTCTGTCGATATGAGAGAGAGCGAATCGTTTCATGATTGGGCAAAGGCTGCGTCGGCGCTTGAACAAGGACAGTTTGTTGAGATGCCGAGCTTTGTGATCGAATGGGCGGCGAACAACATCGCCGTTCTGAATGCACAAGGTAGATTGGATACAGGCGTAATTGAAACGCCGTTGAAAGGCCATTTTGGCACTGATGCAATTGGCGTATTTGGTCACTCCTTTGGCGGCAGTGTAGCAGCTCACTTGGCCTACAACGATGCTCGTGTCAAAGCGGCCATGAGTTTAGACAGCTATATCTATGCCGCATCGTTGAGTGAATCACTGAATACGCCGCTATGTGTGGCGTATGGTGATTTAGCGACGGCTCCTTCCAATGAAAGCATGGCTTGGGTTAATCAGACTTTGCTCGAGGAGCATGCGCCAAAGGGCAGTTGCGAAGCGCTTTTCACAGGGGCGACGCATATGAACTTCTCTGACCTGAATCACTTGCCGGGTGTGTCGTTCATGGGGCTGACAGGTACTATTGATTCGTCCTTGATGCACAACGCATCTAACCAATTGTTACTGGGTTATTTCGGCCAGCACCTTACCGGTAAACGAACGTTGGGTGACATCAAAGGTGTTGACTTGGTGTTGTACTGAGGATTAACACACAGACACACAAAGGCCGCTTCTGGAAGCGGCCTTTTTTGTATTTAATATATTGATATTAGTAGAGTAAAGAGTAGAGTTGGCGACGATAACGGCTGGCCAGTTCATTGCCTTGCCCCAAAGCGGCGAGAATATCCATCATGGTCTTTTTCGCGTCGCCATCTGCAAAGTTCAGGTCTTTGCGCAGTAAGCCAATCAACAACTCCAATGCTTCTTCCTGACGATTAACCTGACTGTATTGGATAGCCAGTTCATAGGCGAGTTCTTTGTTCTCAGGATCCGCTTCAAATGCAGCTTGTAGCTCACGAATCTCTGGTGTGTCTGCTGCCTGTTTATGAAGTTCGACTTTTGCCATCAGCGCTTTGTATTGCGCATCTTGATCTTGCATCAACACTTTCGATAGCAGCGCTTCCGCATCATCAAATTGCTGCGCTTCAACGTAACACTCGGCGACTGCCAGTTTGTGCGCGCCAGTCTCACCCAAGGCAGATTCAACAGATTTTAGCAATGGCAGTGCTTCGGTGTGTTTGCCCTCGGCGATTAACGCCAGTGCTTGTTTAAAGGTCATTTCATCCTGGCTTGGAAGATGACGAACCAGCATTTCACGCACTGTGTCTTCAGTCTGTGGCCCTGCAATGCCATCGACAGGTTGGCCGTTGCTGAACAGAGCGATGGTAGGCAAAGCACGCACACCAAATTGTGAAGCCAGCATCTGCTGTTGCTCGCAGTTGAGCAAAGCCAGCGTAAATGCGCCTGCATATTCGTGTGCCAGTTTTTCCAGTGCCGGAACAATTTCAGTGCTCTCGGGGCTCATTTGTGCCCAAAAGTGGATGAGGACTGGAGTTTCAACCGAGCCTTCCAGGATTTGCTGAAAGTTCTGCTCGTTAAGTTCAACAATATAATTTGGTTGCATAGCGTCGCCTGAGCGTTAGAAGTTCTTTGCTGTAAAGGTGGGGGGGACGATATGAAAATTCAAGGCATTATCCGCTAAAGCGCCGATAAATATTGAATATTGCTGGATCAAATCACTGATCTTTATCGTGAGTCCAATAACGAAAAAGGCCACTGGATTTCCAGTGGCCTTCATTCTTTTGTGCTCGTCGATGTGAAACGCTGACTTAAAACACAAGCAAAATTGCCAGCGTTACACTCAAACAGAGCCAGTTCAATTGACTTAAGGACATAGTCCGGCTCCTTTTGGGGTATTTGTTCTTTTTGTATCCCTGTTCACGGCCTGATCCGACACGCATCACATCGAAGTGGAAGTTGGGGGCAGGTGTTTCACGGTACATGAGAGAGGTTAACGCGGTTTTGTGACAGAAAGATGAACATAGAAAGATAGTTTTGATGTCACGATTCTGAGAGCAACCGGGCAAAAACTGCCCGGTATGTTTCTTTCTGCGGCAGAGGTTGGGTTTTTATCCGCCCTTTGCAAGAATTTTATCGAGTGTTTTGGATGGAAGAAGTCGCTTACACCAAGCCATGTAATGGGTCGGCTTGGTCACACGGTAACGGACTTTAGGATCTTCTGCGGTCAGCGCGTGGATCAGAGGCGCGATGATCGACTCCGACGGCAGGGTGTATTTGTTGGTCGAGTTTTCGCTTTCCATGCGATCTTGCTGGGCGAGATAATCGCTTCTGAATCGGCTGTTTTCGATATCAATGAACCGGTAAAACGCTTCCAGTGCATTGGCTCGGAATCGGGTTTCTATCGGGCCAGGTTCGATTAAGCTGATTTTTACCGGTGAGCCTGCGAGTTCCAAACGTAAGGTATCTGTCCAGCCTTCGACCGCAAACTTACTGGCGTTGTAAGCGCCGCGGAATTTCAGTGCGACAAAACCCAGCACAGAGCTGTTTTGAACAATGCGGCCTTTGCCGTTAGCCATCATCATTGGGATCACAGCTTGGGTCAGCGTGTGCCAGCCAAAGAAGTTGGTCTCAAACTGCTTTCTCAAAGCGTCGGTGGGCAAATCTTCCAGCGCGCCAGGTTGGCCATAAGCGCCATTGTTAAAAAGCCCCATCAACTTTCCGTCCGTCATGACCCTGACTTCTTCCACAGCATTGAGAATGCTGTCGTTGTCAGCAAGGTCAAGGTGAATGCAGGTCAGTCCTTCCTCTCTCAGGCGCTCAACATCTTCTAATTTTCGGCATGATGCAATCACATCAAACCCTTGCTTTGCGAGGGCGTGGGCACAGACATAGCCGATGCCGGTTGAACATCCGGTCATCAATACTGCGTTTTTCATTCTTGTTTTATCCTTGCTCTTTGATGTGTGGCAGCATCTGCTCTGCCATAAATTCTGCAATCCAAGGCTGCGCGATGTCTTTAGGGTGCAGACCATCTGACATCATCCAGCCTTCGGTCAAAACCACCTTCTCCATGAAGAACGGAATGAGTGGAATTTGCATTTCTTTACTTAATTCCGGATAGATATCAGCAAAAGCCTTGCTGTATCTTTGACCATAGTTAGGTGGGATCTGGATCTGCATTAACATCACCTGCGCGCCATTTTCCTGGCTTAAACTGATCAATTCGGACAGGTTATTGCGTATCTGCTTGGGTGGGAATCCTCGCAGTCCATCGTTAGCACCCAGTTCAATTAGCACATAGTCAGGTGAATGCTGTTCAAGCAGGGCTGGTAGTCTGTCGAGACTGTTCCCAGAGGTATCGCCGGAAATGCTGGCATTGACGACGGAAGTGATCTTGCTGGTTTCCGTCAGCTTAGGTTCAATGAGGCTGGGCCAGCTTTTCTCAATCGCCATTTGGTAGCCGGCGCTGAGGCTATCGCCAAGTACAAGAAGCGTCTGCGCCGCGGCGCTATGACTGATAATCAAAAGACAAAAAGAAAGGATGCGAATCATGACAACTCCAGTGATCAGGGCCAGTAACGTCTCTAAAACAGTGACGACGAATGCACAGTCTCTGACCATTCTGCAGGATGTTTCCCTTCAGGTCGAGCAGGGCGAAAGTATTGCTTTAGTTGGGGTTTCCGGCGCAGGAAAATCCACGCTTATGACATTGCTTGCTGGTTTAGATACACCGTCGGCCGGCGAAATTGAGCTTTTGGGCAAGCCTTTAAGCCAGCTCGATGATGATGCGAGAGCAGCCCTTCGGGCCGAGTCTATCGGTTTCGTTTTCCAAAGTTTCCTGCTTGTACCTTCCCTGACCGCGCTGGAGAATGTGCTTCTTCCTTGTACCATTCGCGGTGATGATGAAGATGAAGAAAGGGCGCTGGAGCTTCTTACGTCGGTCGGGCTCAAAGGGCGTGAAACCCACTTACCTTCGCAGCTTTCTGGTGGTGAGCAACAACGCGTAGCGATTGCCCGCGCCTTTATGACCCGCCCAAATGTTCTGTTCGCAGACGAACCGACAGGTAATCTCGACCAGCACACCGCAGCAACGGTTATCGACCTGCTTTTCTCACTCAACCGTGACCACGGTACCACCCTGATCCTTGTTACTCATGACCCGGCACTGGCTGAGAAATGCCACCGTACTTTGCACCTTAACGCAGGCGAATTGGCGGGGGCAGCATGAGGAAAACTCTTGTTTGGCGCTGGGCTTGGCGCGAACTCTTCCACGGACAGCTTTGGCCTGTCGTTGCGGCATTGGCGCTGATTATTGCCTGTGTCTTCGCCCTTTCTGCACTGGCAGGGCGCATTGAATCCGTTCTCACCCAGCAAGGCCGTTCCATGCTGGCCGCTGACTTGGTGCTGCGAAGCAATCAGCCTCTGGCACCGCAAACACTGCAGAATTTTGACAGCATTGATGTCGAACGCTCTGACCAAACGCGCTTTGGCACCATGGCATTCAGCGACAATGAAATGCAGCTCATCAGCGTGAAAGCGGTAGAAAGTAACTACCCGCTCCGTGGCGCTTTGGAGCTGGAAAGTGCGGATGCGATGCAAGACAGCGTCAAACCTGGCGAACTTTGGCTGGAAGAACGTCTGTTCACGCTGCTAGATGTGGGCTTGGGAGACAAAGTCGATGTGGGTGATTTAACCCTGACAGTCAGCGGTAAAATCATTTCTGAGCCTGAGCTGTCCTTTAATCCGTTCAGCCAAATGCCGGCGGCGATGATGCACCTGAGCGATGTCTCTGCAGCAGGTGTCGTGCGTCCGGGAAGCCGGGTGAGTTATCGCTATTTCTTCCGTGGTGACAGCAGTGACCTTGAAGCAGTAAAGACCGCTTATACGCCGATCGACGGACAACGCTGGATCGATGAAAATACGGGGGATCGCACAGGAGACATGCTGGATAGGAGCCGCGGTTACCTCTCTTTAACCGTTGTGTTGGTCATCATCATGGCAGCGGCCACCTTACTCCTGACTTGTCAGCATTATGTAGATAGCCGCACCCAGACGCTTGCCATGGTGAAAAGCCTTGGTGCCCAGCGCAGTTGGGTGAGACGTTGGCTTGGTAGACAGCTTCTGATGCTGATGTTGATGGCAACTGTGCTTGGCTTGGGACTCGGTGCAGCGCTTGAATATCTGCTGCGGTTGCCGCTGGCAGATGTGCTGCCTTCACCCTTGCCGAGCTATGGTTATCTGCCCTGGGTGCTCGGTCCTATGGTGGCTTTATTGGTGGCACTTCCCGCATTGGGTATTCCACTGATCCGGTTGATTGAAGCGCCTGCCATGAGTGTGTTGCAGGAGCAAAGCGCAGTGCGCGCGAGGAAGAATCCTTGGAGTTGGTTGTTGGCAGCAGTGCCAATCCTTGCGCTGGTGGCATGGTCATACGATAACCGTTTGCTTTGGCTGGTATTGGCGGCCTTGGTGGTGATGCTCAGCCTTCTGGCGGCGATTGGCGTAATGGTGCTGAAAGTCGCGCAGAAACGCGTTAAACAGCCTGCATTCAAACTGGCGCTCAGTCGAATAACACGAAATCCGGCATCAAGTGGTGCGCAGCTTGGCGCGCTGGCAACGTCATTCATGCTGCTTTCGATTATCTGGTTGCTTCGTACTGATCTGCTTGATGATTGGCAGCAAACACTGCCACAAAATGCACCAAACGTGTTCGCGTTGAATATCGCGAAAAGTGAACTGGATGATTACGTTGGCAGGCTGGACACGAACAATTTGGAACGTTCGGAAGCCTATCCGATTATCCGAGGTCGTTTGGTTGGTCTGAATGGGCAGCGTTATGCTGAGCTTACGCCAGACAGGGAAGAGCGGGATGAAGCGCTTCGTCGTGAGCTCAATTTCACATGGCGCGACACCTTGCCAACCCATAACGAAGTGTTGGAAGGCTCATGGCCAAGCGATGGTGGAGTTTCAGTTGAATCTGGCATTGCAGAAAGGTTGGGACTTCGCCTTGGTGATGAGCTGACGTTTAACGTCAACAGTCAGGAATTTACGGCGGAAGTAAACTCGATTCGTGATGTGGAATGGCGCAACATGAAGCCCAACTTCTACTTCATTTTCGACCCGGCTTTAGTGGATAACTTACCTGCTAACTGGTTGGTCAGTTTCCGACTGGAAGACAGTCAGAGCGACATCCTCAATCAGCTTGGGCGTGACTACCAGACAGTGACATTGCTGGATCTACGCACCATGAGCGGAAGAATTCAGGTGATCCTCAAACAAGTGAGCCTGTCGCTGTCAGTATTGGCGGGGTTGGCGGTAGCCAGTGGTTTATTGCTCTTGCTGACACTGCTTCGAATCACCTTGGCCGAACGCCAGCGTGAAATCATGTTGTACCGAACGCTGGGGGCGAGTAAGAAACGCATCAACACCACGCTTTGGGCGGAATACGGCATTATGGCGCTGGTATCCGGCTGTATGGCTGTTGGTGGGGCAGAACTTGCGATGGCAGGTTTGTTGAAGTGGGGCGTTGAGCTACCGGTTCGCTTGCACCCTGAGGTCTGGCTGAGCTTGCCGACATTGGCTGTCGGACTGGTCTTCCTGACAGTAGCCTGGATGCTTCGGGGCTTGTTAGAACCGTTGAAGCGTTGATGGTTTCAGCGACCGAAAAGAGCACGCTTCATGCGTGCTCTTTTTTCATCGCTATTGCACCAAATTCTCCAGTGCAGGCTGGAGTGTTTGGTAAGAGAAGTTAAACCCGCTTTCCTGAAGGGCTACAGGTATCACTTTTTGGCTGTCTAGCAAGAGTTGAGATGCCTCACCCAAAGCCAGTTTTATGGCTATCTCTGGCGTGAAAAGAAAGTGTGGGCGTTGAAGGGCGGTTGCCAACGCCGAGCTGAATTCTTTATTGGTTACCGGTGTCGGTGCAGTGAAGTTGAAGTCTCCTTTCAAATCTTCACTGTTGAGCAAATGCACGATACCGCTAGTCATGTCGTCGATATGAATCCATGGAAAGAACTGTTGTCCTTTTCCAATCGGACCACCAAGCCCTAACTTATAAGGCAGCAACATCTTTTTGAGTGCACCACCTGTTGGGCTAAGAACAACGCCAGTCCGAAGAACACAGACTCGCGTAGAGCCGGTTGCTGATGCGCGTCGGGCAATTTTCTCCCAGTTTGCACAAACCAAGTGAGCGAAATCTGTGGAGTCAACCGTGAGTGACTCATCAATTTCTTTGTCTCCCTGATCGCTGTAATAGCCCACCGCAGAGCCGCTGATAAAGGTGTGCGGTGGTGAGTCGGATTCAAGGATTTTCTTTACGATTTGTTCTGTTATACCCCAGCGACTGGAGCAAATGAGTCCTTTCTGTTTTTCCGACCAGCGCTTGTCGACGATAGGCTCCCCAGCCAAATTAATAATGGCGTCTATGTCATCAAAGCTATCCAGTGCATCAAGAGATTCGATGTATTGAACACGACCGGGTAACAGTGACGCTGCTTTTTGAGCAGAACGCGTTAAAACGGTGATCTCATGGTCTTCCAGTTTATCGATGAGTGCCCGCCCGATAAGGCCAGTCCCGCCAGTAATCAGAATTTTCATAAAGCGCAATCTTCTTTCCAGAACCAAAGGGTATAGATTCAGTATGCATTCAAATGGTTAATTGATCAGCCTGATAGCGATCACGATGCTGAAATTCACAAAAACCTTGTTAGCTTTATCACCCTATAGACATTGTGGATTGGTAAATTTCTATACACTGGCTCAGGGTTAAATTGGCTATACCCAAACAACCTGAAGATGCAGGATTCAGCGAGATTGACTGGCGTTGTGATCGCGGCGTTCCTTTGCAGGTGTAGTCACCTCCATCAAAAAGGAACAACAAAGAGCACGGCGTCAGCCAACTCGCCCGGAGGGAGGGCTTCAATGCGCCCACTTCTTCGTTAAATTCCACGGAAATAGAACCACTATTCCTCGTGAAATTTGCCTTGAATTGAACGCATTGATGACCTCTGAATACGGGCATCTTCAGGCTATTTGGGTATAACACCTCACCAAAAAATCATCTGTTTGCTTTTATACAGTGCCGGACTTTTGGGTCGGGACATTTTCTCTGGAGAGAGTGTGAAGGGACTTACCGCATTGCTGACCTCAATGCTAGGGAGCTTGAAGGATCTACTTCCTATCATTCTTGTGATCGGCTTTTTTCAAATCATTGTTTTACAACAGCCTTTGCCTGATTCACTGTCCATCCTAATTGGACTGGTGTTGGTCGTGATGGGGCTGACTTTCTTTGTATTCGGTCTGGAAATGGGATTGTTTCCCATCGGCGAATCCATGGCGCACTCGCTGGCTCGAAAAGGCAGTGTTTTCTGGCTGGTGGTGTTTGCCTTTTTGCTGGGGTTTGGCACCACAATCGCTGAACCCGCTTTGACTGCAGTGGCTGCTGAAGCGGCTGAAGTCGCTGCGGAAGGCGGCATGATTGCGATGACCGAAGACGCGCAATCTTCCTATGCTAATGGACTTCGTATCACGGTCGCACTCTCGGTAGGATTTGCCATTGTGCTTGGTGTGCTGCGTATTCTGAAAGGCTGGCCCATTCATCGCATCATCATCGGCGGCTACATTCTGGTGGTGACCATGACGGCATTCGCGCCGCGCTACATCATTGGTATTGCCTATGACTCAGGTGGCGTGACGACATCGACCATCACTGTGCCTTTGGTGACAGCGTTAGGCGTTGGTCTTGCGACTGTGATTAAAGGACGCAACCCCATGGTAGATGGTTTTGGTCTGATAGCGTTTGCGTCGCTCTCGCCAATGATTTTCGTCATGGTGTACGGGATGGTGGCGACATGAATGTATTGTCCATGCTCATTCCGACCTTCATTGAGACCTTACTCTCGACCATTCGGGACGTGATTCCGATTGTCTGCATCATTTTCGGTTTTCAGTTTGCCGTGCTCAGAAAGCCGATAGTGAATTTGAAGAAAATCGTCTTTGGCTTTGTCTACGTGATTCTCGGTTTGTCGTTGTTCCTGATGGGATTGGAGATGGCGCTCTTCCCATTGGGTGAATCGATGGCTGTTCAGCTGACTGCGCCCGCTTTTTTGTTTGGCGAAGGAGAGAGCATTCCCGAGAACTTCTCCTGGAAGCACTATTACTGGGTTTACATTTTCGCCGCAGCCATTGGTTTCAGTACCACAGTTGCTGAGCCCTCATTGATTGCTGTTGCTATCAAAGCGGAGCAGGTCTCTGGTGGGGCAATCAGTGTGAATGGTTTACGTTTCTCTGTGGCTATTGGGGTAGCGATAGGAATTTCCCTTGGCTGTTATCGCATTGTCGCGGGCGACCCGATTCATTACTACATCATTGCCGGATACGTGGTGGTGGTGATTCAAACCTTCTATGCCCCGAAATTTATTGTGCCGCTGGCTTATGATTCCGGCGGTGTGACGACGTCGACGGTGACCGTACCTTTGGTTACCGCACTTGGTCTGGGACTGGCTTCAACGGTTCCGGGCAGAAGCCCTTTAATTGATGGTTTTGGCCTCATTGCCTTTGCCAGCCTGTTCCCGATGATTACTGTCATGGGATACGCGCAGTTAACAGAGTGGGCGGCGAAACGCAGCACCACCGAAGAAAATACGAGGGAATCATAATGCGATTCAAACTGATAGTAGCCTTCATTGAGGACTCCAAAACCGACGCGGTTTTGGATGCCGCCAGAACGGCTGGAGCCACAGGTGCGACGGTGATAAACAATGCGCGTGGGGAAGGGCTGACTAAGAAGAAAACCTTCTTTGGTCTGACACTGGATGTGCAGCGTGACGTCGTATTATTTTTGGTGGAAGAACATCTCGCCCGTTCAATCCTCGAAACCGTCAATGAGGTGGGAGAGTTTGATGCGACGTCTGGTAAAGGCATTGCGGTGCAGCTGGATGTGGAAGATGCCGTTGGGGTGGCGCATCAAGTGCAAGAATTAAGCAGCAAGATTGAGGATGAGTTATGAAAGTGACCAAAAGAGTCCGCGACGTCATGAAAGACGACTATGCGCTAATCGATGGCTTGACGACCGTAGCAGAAGCGATTCGTATTGCCCGAGATAAGGAAGTGAAGGCTCTGATCGTCAAAAAGCGCGATGAAGATGATGAATTTGGTTTGGTTTTGATGAATGACATTGCCAAGAAAGTACTGTCACAAAACCGCTCGCCAGAGCGTGTGAATATCTACGAAATCATGACCAAACCAGCTCTGCATGTGGCACCGGACATGAACGTTAAATATTGTGCTCGTCTGTTTGAGCGATTTGGTATCAGTCGTGCGCCAGTGATTGAAGGTGCTGAAGTACTGGGCGTAGTCAGCTACAACAGCATTGTGATGTACGGTATGCTGGCTGACTAAAATGTCAGCTGGCATACTCGTCAGAAGCGCAGGTTAACGGTCGACATGCCCCAGATCTCGGTCTGGATCGAATACATCGCGGACGCGTTGTTTCAGCACTTTTGCGTCAGGAAAGCCGCCATCCCGCTTGCGCTCCCAAATCAATTCGCCATTGCAGTGAATTTCAAACCTGCCACCTGTGTCTGGGTATAAGGTTAAACTCTCCACTTCCTCGCTAAAGGTGGAAAGCAACTCCTGAGACATCCAGGTTGCGCGCAACATCCAGTTGCACTGGCGGCAGTAATAAATCTCGATATTTACTTTGTTCATAACACGCCCCACAAAAGCTTGATACCAACAGCAAAGGTCAGCAGCTCAAACGCAATTTTTATCATCTTGTTGCTGTACTTGTCGGCGAGATACGCGCCGAGGTAACCACCCAAGATAGAACCTACCAGGAGTGCAGGGATCCACGGCCAGTAAATCTCTGCGCCGGCAATAGCCAGTGTTGCCGCACCCAATCCGTTCCAGAATATACCTACGCTCACCAAAGTCAGTGCGACAGCCTGCTTGTAATCGAAACCAAACCAGCGAACCAAAAACAGCGTGACGAACAGGCCTGTGCCTGCAGTGAGGGAGCCGTTCAGCAAGCCGATCGCGCTGAGCCCTAAGCAACCCAGAAGCATGCCCGTCGTCTCGCGGTGTTTTGGCTCTGCTTCCTGTCCGAGTGTTTTTCGCATCCGTGAGTAAACACCCAGCAAAATGATAAACCCGCCCAGTAACCCTTCGGCTAAAGGACCCGGCACAAAAAGAATGAGGTTGGCACCACCAATCACCCCGGCAGCACCAGCCAATGTCACGTAAAGGGTGAGTTTGCGGTCGAGGTTGCCACTACGCCAATGCTTGAGTGCCGCGCCCAGTCCAAGCGCTACAGAGGCCACTTTGTGGGTTGCCAGTGCAACAGAAAAGCCGAGACCGAGAAATAACAACAGGGGAAGTTGTAAAAGCCCCGCACCGCCGCCAGCCAAAGAGGCGAGGGTATTGGCAATCAGGGAGCCAATGAAAAGGCCAATGGTAGAGAGAAAGTCCATGTTCACTCAAGATCGATAGTATTGGGAAGGCAGTGTATCAGGTTGTTAGAGCCAACAGGCCCCAATAGATAGAAAAAGCCTGCGAAATTCACAGGCTTCTTAACGTCATTTAATGGGTATAGGTTGGCAAATTACCAGCCTTTTACCGCGCCGCCATCAAAGATTTCAGATGCTGCGTTGTACACTTCGTCAGTCTGGTAAGACTGAACGAATTGCTGAACGTTTTGTGCAGTTACATTGTTAGCACGGGCAACAATCAGGTTCACGTATGGAGACTCTTTGTCTTCAACGAAGATGCCGTCTTTCTCAGGTGACAGGTTGATTTCGCTAGCGAAAGTAGTGTTGATGATTGCCAGTGAAACATCTTCCAGAGAGCGCGGCAGTTGAGCGGCTTCCAGCTCAACGATTTTCAGGTTTTTAGGGTTCGCCGTGATATCCAGAACCGTTGCTTTCAGACCCGCTTCGTCTTTTACTTCAATCAGACCTTGTTGCTCAAGCAGTAGCAGTGAACGGCCAAGGTTGGTTGGGTCGTTTGGTACTGCGATCTGTGCGCCGTCTTCCAGTTGTTCAACAGAAGTCACTTTGGTTGAGTAACCTGCAATTGGATAAACCAGCGTGTTACCCGCGATTTCAAACTTGTAACCGCGGTCAGAAATCTGCTGGTCAAGGTATGGCTTGTGCTGGAATGCGTTTGCATCGATTGAGCCTTCATCCAGCGCGGCGTTTGGCGTGACGTAGTCTGAGAAAGTCACCAGTTCAACATCCAGGCCGTATTTCTCTTTCGCAACTTTTGCTGCGACTTCCGCCACTTGCTCTTCAGCACCAGCAATAACGCCAATTTTTACTTTCGTCAGATCAACGGTCTCTTCCTGACCACAACCGGTCAAAACCAGAGTAGAAGCGAGGCCAACAGCTGCAGCAATTTTCTTGAGTGTAAAAGTCATCACGTATCTCCTTAAAATTCAGAATTTCCATTTATCCGGATGGTGTCACCATCCGTTTTTTATCTGTGGTCAACCCGCTTTACGAAGTAGTCGCCGGCTGACTGAATCATTTGCACCAATATCACCAGCATCACTACGGTGATCAGCATGACGGTGCCGTCAAAACGTTGGTAGCCGTATCGGATACCTACATCACCCAGACCACCGCCGCCTACGGCACCTGCCATGGCGGAGTAGCTCACCAGCGTTACCAAGGTAATCGTCGCGCCGTTCAAAATGCCTGGCAGTGCTTCTGGCAGAAGGACTTTGCGGATAATTTGTAGTGGTGTCGCGCCCATCGCCTGAGCTGCCTCGACCAAGCCTGACGGCACTTCCAGCAGTGCACCTTCAACCAGACGGGCAATAAACGGAATTGCACCGACAGTGAGGGGGACAATCGCCGCACCTGTGCCGATGGAAGTACCCATGATGAAGCGGGTGAATGGGATAATGGCGACCAGCAAAATAATGAAAGGGATTGAGCGGCCAATATTGACGATGATGCCAATAGATTTGTTCAGTGCCGCGTTTTCTAACAAGCCGCGGGGCTTGGTGAGGTGCAGCAGCACACCCAAAGGAATACCAAACAGGAAACCAATTGCACCGGAGACAAAGACCATGGTCAGGGTCTGACCCAGTGCGTCAATCAACAGGCCAACAAGACGCTCGTTTTCTGCAAACCAGCCTGAAACGGCAGCGATATTAAGCGACATAGCCCAGCACCTCGATGTTGATGTTGTGATCTTTCAGGTAAGTCAGCGCGAGGTTGACGTTCTCTTCGTCGCCAAAGAATTCGGCCAGCATCAGGCCAAATTTCACGCCACCCGCATAGTCCATGTCAGAGCTCAGAATGCTGATGTCGATATTGAACTTTCGTGATACCTGGCTGATAAGCGGGGCATCGACACTGGCGCCAGTAAACTCAAGGCGAACCAGTGGCGGTAAATGACCTTCACTCTGAGGTTGCAGTCGTTCTTCGTAGTCCTGTGGAATGGAAAGATCCAGCGTTGCGCGGATAAAGGTGCGCGCCAGTTCTGTTTTCGGATGGGCAAAGATATCGCCCACAGGCCCTTTCTCTACCAACTCACCACCACCAATAATCGCCACTTCGTGACAGATGCGCTTCACTACGTCCATTTCGTGGGTGATCAACAAAATGGTCAAGCCCAGCTTCTGGTTGATGGTCTGCAATAGGTTCAGGATGGAGTGGGTCGTCGCCGGATCCAATGCGCTGGTGGCTTCGTCACACAGTAGAACTTTTGGATCGCTCGCCAATGCGCGCGCAATGGCTACACGCTGCTTTTGACCACCGCTGAGGTTAGAAGGATAACTCTGGTGTTTATCACTTAGGCCGACCAAATCCAGCAGCTCAGTCACTTTGTGTTGAATGTGTTGTTTGTCTTTGCCTGCCAATTCCAGAGGAAGTGCCACGTTGTCAAACACAGTGCGTGAGGAAAGCAGGTTGAAGTGCTGGAAAATCATGCCGATTTTCTGGCGTTCGCGGGTCAGTTCTGATTGAGACAAAGCGGTGAGCTCAACGCCGTCGACAACGACTTTCCCGGAGGTTGGGCGTTCCAGCAGGTTGACGATGCGGATCAGCGTACTTTTACCAGCACCTGATGCACCAATAACACCAAAAATTCTGCCCTGAGGAATCTGGAGGTCAATGTCTCGCAGGGCATGGATCGTCTGATCACCCTGTTTGAACTCCTTGTTAACCTGTTTTATTTCGATCATAGGCCTTCCTGGGCAAAAATCGTGTTAATAAAAAGTAAAAAAGATAGCGATTGTTATGGGGTTTTTGTGGCTATCTGGTGTTTGATGCTATTTATTGTCTCAAAATAAGTCAATAGATATTTTTACGTCTAGACGTCTAAACGTATATTGCAGGGCTAAGTGATTGATAAGGGATTTGAGAGTGGCTTGAGCTGGTAGGGAAGCAAAGACTATGAGATAGGAATACCCAAACTTTGCGGGTTTGTAACCTATTTTTTAACGTACCTCACATCAATCGCTCCCTTTTTGTACTGGCTCACTGCATCAATACACCTAGTGATATATATTGCGTCGTTTGTATTCACAGACGGGATGGGTATGTGAGGACGTCATTTAAACGAATGATGTTGTTGGCAAGCGCCTTAAGTTGGGTGCTGGTCTCACTGATGCCTGTGATAAATGCCCATGGCAGCAATGCTGGCGTCTGGGAAACACTCTGTACTATTAATGGCTTCAAGCTGGTTCAGGTTGAAGGGGAGGAAACCAGCGGTGAAGGAAAGCACCATGGAAAGCCTTGTCCGTTCAGCCACTTCTCTTTTAGTCATCACCTTACACTCACCACGACAGACACTCATACTCACGTAAAATTCGTGGGGAATCAGCACTACTCTTTATTGGCTCAAAGGGTAAGGTTTGAATCTCCCATCGCCCGTGCCCCACCTTTCTCAATCTCATAATCTCCAAGCTTTTATACATCGGCTTTTGATGAGGCTTGGAGTGTTCAAAAACAAAAACAATTAGGGCGCTAAGCCCACTGAGTAAAGTCATCTATAAAAATGCACTGCGTGTTTGCGGTGTGTTTGCTTATGAGAAAGGAAAACTAACCATGGTTAGTGAGAGCAAAACAGCGGCTGCGCCTGCCCAAAAAGCGCGATATTTCACTGCTTGGCGATGGCACTTCTATGCCGGACTTTTCGTTATTCCCTTTATGTTGATGCTGAGCGCTACCGGTCTTGTCATGCTGTTTGATGATGAGATTGAATCTGCCCGCTACGGAGACATGTTAACGGTCCAGGCCAGCGGACAAACGATGCAACCTTCTGAACAGCTCAATGCGGTTAACAAGGCGTTTCCAGAAGCAACGGTGACGCAATTTATTCCAGCGCGCACGGCAGATACTGTCAGCCGTTTTTCTATTCAATTGCCAAGCGGTGAAACCCGTTTTGCCTTAGTGAACCCTTATTCAGCGGAAGTCACGGGGACAATCGACCGCAGCGACAGTTGGTATGAACTGGCGAACAATATCCATGGCACTTTGTTGATTGGCGATTTAGGTGATCGGCTGATTGAGACCGCAGCAAGTTTTATGATTCTGCTTCTGGTGTCAGGGATTTACCTCTGGTGGCCGAAAGACGCGGCAAGCCGAGCCGGTTTTCTTAAGATTCGAACCGACAGCGGTTCGCGCCTTTTCATGCGGGATTTGCATGCCAATCTAGGTGGCGCGTTATCTGTGGTATTACTGCTGTTTGTATTGTCTGGTCTTGCCTGGGCAGGTATCTGGGGCGGAAAAATTGTTCAGCCTTGGGGAAGCTTCCCAGCTGAACGTTCTAAAAACGCGCCGGAATCAGTGATTACCCATAAGATGCTTAACCATGGCTCTGAAGAGGAAATGCCTTGGAACCTTGAGCAAACGCCAGTGCCAACCTCTCATCACGGTGGTCATGGCGCACCTGAACCCAACGTGGAGCGCAAGCACTCTGCGGATGTGAGCATCGATCAGGTTGTGACCATGGCTAAGGAAGTGGGTTTTACCCACTATAAGCTGAAGTTTCCGAAGTCGGATACTGGGGTATATACCTTGTCGGCGAACACCATGAGTGGGGATATCACCGACCCAACGCAAGACAGAACCATGCACATAGACCAATACAGTGGTGAAGTGTTAGCAGATATTACCTTTGCAGATTACAACTGGATGGCAAAAGCGATGGCTGCAGGCATTGCATTGCATCAGGGGGATATCAGCATCATCAATAAAGCGCTGAATGTATTTTTCTGTGTTGCCTTTATCGCCATATCTATCACAGGTGGTGTCATGTGGTGGAAGCGGCGCCCGAATGGTTCACGCAAACTGGGTGCGCCACCCGTTGTGGCAGGAAATGGTTTTTGGGTGGTTGGAGCGATAACCCTGATTGCAATCTGTTTGCTGTTCCCGCTTGCTGGCTTGTCAGTGGCTGCAATTTTATGCATCGATTGGCTTATCTTCCGACGCGTGCAGAGTTTGAAGCAAGCTTTCAGTTAACAAAATTGAGCCCCTGAGAATAGGGGCTTTTTTGTGCATTTTAAACAAGGTGAAAGCCCCAGAAACAGTGCGTGGTAGCACGCAATTAGGAGGCTACATAGGGAGTTATCTATCAGAAGGTTAAATAAAACCTGATCATTGTTTGACCGACTTCAAACTACCTTGTGATGAAGCTATTTGCCTAGGCTCATAATGAGTAAAGTTATTGCAACATCTCATTAACTGCATAGTTAGTGAGATAGCCACGGATTGAACAGGCAGCCTGCACCTATCTTTTGCAACTTTCCGCGTTGCCTGTTGTTACCGCCATTTCGAGCAAGGAGACTGAAATCATGTTGAAACGTCGTTCGTTCCTCGCCACCGCCGCAGTAGCACTCAGTGTGTTCATGGCCGGCTGTGGTGAGCAAAAGCAGGAAGCGGCAGCTGAAGCTGCACCCGCTGCGCAAGAAAAAGTAACCTGGAAAATGGTCACCACCTGGCCGAAGAACTTCCCTGGTTTGGGAACGGGCGCAAACAACCTTGCTGAGCTGATCACTGAAATGAGTGACGGTCGCCTGGAAGTAAAAGTGTACGGTGCCGGCGAACTGGTGGGTGCACTGGATGTGTTTGATGCAGTATCTCGTGGTACTGCCGAAATGGGTCATGGCGCTGGCTACTACTGGAAAGGTAAAGCGCCGGCAGGTCAATTTTTCGCAGCAGTACCATTTGGTCTGACCGCGCAGGAAATGAACGGCTGGATCTACAACGGTGGTGGTCTGGAACTGTGGGCGGAAGCTTACGAACCATTCGGCATCATCCCAATGCCAGCGGGTAACACTGGCGTACAAATGGGTGGTTGGTTCAACAAAGAAATCAACCAAATCAGTGACCTTGAAGGCCTGAAAATGCGTATCCCTGGTTTGGGCGGTGAGGTGCTGAAGCGTGTAGGCGGTACGCCTGTACTGCTGCCGGGCGGCGAAATCTTCCCATCTCTGCAATCTGGCGCGATTGACGCGACTGAGTGGGTAGGTCCATACAACGATTTGGCATTTGGTCTGCACAAAGCGGCGAAATACTACTACTACCCAGGATGGCACGAGCCAGGTACAACGCTGGAAGCGCTGATCAACAAGCAAGCATTCGAGAAGCTGCCTAAAGATCTGCAATCTATCGTTCTGGCGGCAACACGTGTAGCGAATGCCGACATGCTGGCTGAGTTCACTGCGCGCAACAACGCAGCGCTGGAAAGCCTGGTGAACGAGCACAAAGTAGAGCTCCGTCCGTACCCACAAGAAGTACTGACTCAACTGCAAGCAGTAGCTGATGAAGTGGTTGCTGAGCAGGCAGAAGTGGATGAAATCAGTAAGAAGGTTTACGACTCTTACAAATCATTCCGCGATCAGGCAATTGACTGGCATGCCATTTCTGAGCAAGCCATGCTGAACGCCCGTAATCCGCAATAATGTTGAACAGGCAGTGCCCCGGGCACTGCCTTTTTCAATACCCTCATAAAAACAAAAAGTAAGAGTTGTTGTATGGAAACCGCTTCTCCTTTTCTGATTTCCCTGATCAAAAGGATCAATCGATTCAGTGATTGGACGGGTCGCTTCGTTTCCTGGTTCGTGTTGGCAATTGTGCTTATCACCTTCGTGGTGGTTGTGATGCGTTATGTGTTTAACACGGGCTCAGTGTTTATGCAGGAGTCCGTTCTCTATTTTCATAATTACGTGATTATGCTTGGCGCAGCTTACGCGCTGTTGAAAGGTGCTCACGTACGCGTGGATATTTTCTATCGCCCAATGAGTGAAAAGAAAAAAGCCTTGGTTGACCTGTTTGGCTTTCTCTTTTTACTGCTACCAACCTGTGTGTTTATCTTTTATATCGCGTGGGATTATGTCTCCGCTTCGTGGGCTATTATGGAAGGCTCGCAGGAAGCAGGTGGTGTAGACGCACGTTATATCTTTAAAACCAGTATATTGCTGATGCCCGCGCTAGTGATCCTGCAGGGTATCGCGGAGTCATTGAGAGCCGTGTTAACCCTTACCGGCCACCAAGACTTGGCTAAGCAATTAGAAGATCACGATGAGGAGCACGCACTATGACCGAGTTCCTCGCACTGTTTCTATTCTTGTTTACCTTCGGCGTATTGCTGGTGGGTTATCCGGTGGCGTTTTCGCTAGGTGGCTCTGCATTGTTGTTTGCCTTCATTGGTTCGGCAACGGGAGCGTTTGACCCAGCTTTCCTTGAAGCTATTCCTAACCGTATCTCTGGCACGCTCTCCAATGAGCTGCTGGTGGCAATCCCGCTGTTCGTCTTTATGGGCGTGATGCTGGAGAAATCCAAAATCGCAGAAGACTTGCTCGATACCATGGGGCAGGTGTTTGGCGGCTTAGCGGGTGGATTGGGTATTTCGGTGACCATCGTCGGTATGCTGTTGGCAGCGAGTACCGGTATCGTTGGTGCGACCGTGGTAACCATGGGTTTGCTGTCTCTGCCTTCTATGATGAAGCGCGGCTATTGTCCTCGTATCGCGACGGGCACGATTTGTGCCTCAGGTACCTTGGGGCAGATCATCCCTCCATCTATCGTACTTGTACTGCTGGGAGATGTGATTTCCTCGGCATATCAGCAGGCGCAGCTTGATCAGGGTATTTACTCTCCGGAGAGTGTCACTGTTGGTGACTTGTTCCTCGGCGCGCTAATACCCGGCTTTGTGCTGGTGGGGCTGTACATTGTGTACTTGATTGGCGTTGCGATTTTCCAACCGCATCGAGTGCCGCCTATTCCAGAAGAAGATCGTAAGGTCAGCAAAGAGCTTTTTGTTCAGGTGTTGACCGTACTGATCCCGCCTGTGATGCTGATTGTATTGGTTCTTGGCTCAATTCTGACAGGGGTTGCAACACCCACAGAGGCGGCCTCTGTAGGTTCCGTTGGTGCAATTGTCCTTGCGGCCAGCAAGCGCATGTTTAACATCGCAATACTAAAAGAAGTCATGCGCACCACCACAGAAGTCACCGCTATGGTCTTTATGATCCTGATTGGTGCATCGCTGTTTGCGCTGGTGTTCCGTGGTTTTGGCGGTGACGATATTGTTCGCGACTTCCTCACCAGCTTGCCGGGTGGTGTGTTTGGCGCGATGCTTTTAGTTATGCTGGTGTTGTTCCTGCTGGGCTTCTTCCTGGACTTCATCGAAATCACCTTCGTGGTGATCCCGATTGTTGCGCCGATACTTCTGACCATGGGCGTTGACCCGGTATGGCTTGGCATCATGATTGCCCTTAACTTGCAGACGTCATTCCTGACACCGCCATTTGGTTTCTCGTTGTTCTACCTGCGTGGTGTAGCACCGGACTCCATTTCAACCATGGATATCTATCGTGGTGTGATGCCGTTTATAGCTATTCAGATTCTGGTGTTGATGATGCTGGCTTACTGGCCGTCACTGGCCACCTGGCTGCCGGATTTGGTTTACGGCTAAAAGTGAATCCCACAGTTTTAAAGGCCTCCAGAATCGGAGGCCTTTTTGTCTCAGCAATACCGCTTGACGCTAACCAAGACTCGGTTTCTACTACGCTTCTTTATGCTTGTTATGTCCGGAGATTAAGTGGCATCTGCAGTTGATATCGCCATGTTAGCGGTGTTTATTCCAACATTCTTTTTTGTATCGGTAACGCCCGGTATGTGCATGACCCTGGCAATGACGCTAGGCATGAGCATTGGTGTGCGCCGCAGCCTTCACATGATGTGGGGTGAGCTGATTGGTGTAGGTTTGGTCTCGCTGGCATCTGTTGCTGGTGTGGCGGCGATCATGCTCAATTACCCAGAGTTGTTTGCGATTCTGAAGTATCTGGGTGGCGCATATCTGTTTTACCTTGGTGTTCAGATGTGGCTATCTAAAGGGAAAATGGCAATTCCTCAGGACTTCACGTCAAACTCGGATACGTCTCCGCTGACTCTAGCGATGCAAGGCTTCGTGACTGCCATTGCCAACCCGAAAGGCTGGGCATTTATGATTTCGCTGTTGCCACCGTTTATTAACCCTTCACTTGCGTTGCCACCTCAGCTATCGGTGCTTATTGGAATCATCTTACTGACGGAGTTTGGTTGCCTGCTGCTTTATGCATCTGGTGGCCGTACGCTGCGTCACTTCCTGCAAAAAAGCGGTAATGTGCGAATGATGAACCGCATCGCGGGCTCATTGATGATGGGCGTAGGCGTTTGGTTGGCTGTGGGCTGATTATCCCGGTGGTCAGTCTTTGTAAGTCTCTGCGATCTTTATGAAGTCTGTTTGCATTTCAAACATGATATCGACTAACAGAGGGTCGAAGTGCGATCCTCTGCCTTCCCGAATAATGTCAAACGCTTCGTCATTGGTCATCGCTGCTTTATAAACACGTTTGCTGACCAAGGCGTCAAACACATCGGCGACAGCCATTAAACGTGCGCTGAGTGGGATATCTTCGCCTGACAACCCTTGTGGGTAGCCTGAACCATCCCACTTCTCATGGTGACCGTAAGCGATTTCCTTCGCCGCACTCAGGAACGGATAGTGCGCGCCGACTTCCTCTTCGGCTTTCACAATGGCGTCATAACCCAGCTTGGCGTGGGTTTTCATGATGTCGAACTCTTCGGCTGTCAGTTTGCCGGGTTTCAGCAAGATGGCGTCTGGAATACCCACTTTACCAATGTCATGAAGCGGCGCGGTTTTGAACACCATGGTGATGTATTCTGGCGTGACAATGTCAGGATATTTGCCACGCAGATAGAGTTGGTCTGCTATGATTTTCACATAGTACTGGGTGCGGACGATGTGATTACCGGTTTCCTGATCACGCGTCTCAGCAAGGCTTGCTAGCGCATTGATCGTCACATCCTGAATGACGCTAAGTTCCTCAACCCTGCGCTGAACTTCAGCCTCCAGAAATTCGTTTTGATCATGCAGAAAATCTTTCGATGCTTTGTTTTCAAGGTGGATACGAATGCGCGCCATAGTGATGGGCGGACTCAATGGTTTCTTGATGTAATCTGCCGCGCCGACAGAAAATCCGAACTCCTGGTCTTCGGCTTTTGATTTGGAAGTCAGGAAGATAACCGGAATATCGCCACCGCCTTTTTTGGCCTTGATCTGGCGACACACTTCGTAGCCGTCCATGCCCGGCATGACGACATCTAACAAAATTAAGTCGATGGAAAATTTTTCAACGATGGCAAGTGCGGTTTGGCCATTGGTAGCTGCTTTTACCTCGTAATCCTCTTTGAGCATTTCACTCACGAAGACAAGGTTCTCGGGAGTATCATCGACGACCAATATGGTTGCGCGCTTCTTTGAGTTGTTTTCCGGTGACACCATTAACGGGTTCCTGAATCACTTTCCACTTATTCAATCCTAGGTCTACTCTTAATAATGTTCCAATTGTGAGTCACATTATTTTAATTGAGACATGCAGTTACAGAGCGCCGAGGTGTGAAAGTAAAAGCACCTGTTTCGCGCCACATACGAGCAGACCAAAACCTATGAACAAAAGCAGTTTTTTGGGCGTAGAAGCGTTCAGCGGAAAGCTTTTCTCAGGACTTATCGCAAAGGCGGGCGGCGTGTTGAACACAGCACAAGCCCGCGCTTTCATTATGGCGGCTTCTACACTCTTGCCAAATTCCCTGAGGGCGGAAGAAGAGCATGGCTACTTGTCTTCTACCTCTCTGCCGCCAACTGGAGACGGAGTGAGCCTGTTGCCCCTTCTTACGGGCATTGTCCTCATACTCTTAGTGATTCTGGTCCGTGGGGCTGTCACCATCAAAGGCCTTCAAGCGCAAATAAAAGATCAACGGCAGCTAATCCGGCAGACAGAGAAAGACCTTTCTATCGCTAAACGTTCAGCGCGCGTGGCACATCAGGCGAAGAGAGACTTCCTGTCGAACATGTCCCACGAGCTCAGAACGCCTCTGAATGCGATTCTGGGAATGTCCCAACTTGCGATGGACAGTGGTCTTGAAGGGAAGCAGCAGCGCTATATTAAAAGGGTGATCAGTTCAGCAAATTCACTGCTTGATGCAGTGAATGACGTACTTGATTTCACCAATGTTAAAGCCGGAAACCTCCATATCGAATGGGTAGAGTGCAACCTGGAAACGATTCTGACGCCCGTTGCCGATGCATTAGGCGAACGCGCGCAGGAAAAGGATGTGCTGTTTTGCGTCAACCTTGATATGGCAATACCGAAAATTATCGATGCCGATTCGGTGCGTCTGACTCAAGTGCTGATGGCGCTGGGTGATAATGCTGTAAAATTCACTGAGGAAGGAGAAGTTACTCTCTCGGTGACGCTTGAGTCCTGTCGCGAATCTGACGTGAAAATCCGCTTTACCATCCGTGATACAGGCATCGGTATCCGCCGCAAAGAACTGGATTCGCTGTTTCAACCTTTCTCCCAGTCAGATACATCAACGTCGCGCGAGCATGGCGGTCGGGGCCTTGGGTTAACCCTTGCACGCGAATTGGTTTCGCTTATGGGGGGCGAGCTTCAGGCGGATAGTCGACTGGGTGATGGCAGTGTGTTCTCGTTCACCTTACCGTGTCAGTCAGGCCTTCGCGAAACGTCGAGACTCGGCGGAGCTTGGGCGAGGGCGTTGACCGCCAAGAGTGTCTTGATCGTGTCGCCAAATGCCACCCTGCGAAACAACATGAAAGAGCCTTTGGTTTTTGCGGGCGCAAATGTCAGCCAATGCCGTGATGTGAATGACATCGAACACAGCAAACATAGCATCGAACGAGGTGCCTACGAGCATGTGGTGGTAGATTGGGATTCCATCACGCCGGATATGAAATCCAGCATTTCGACCATTTTCAACAGCCTGTCGCGGGAGCAGTCTGTGCTTCTTCTGTGTGGGAAAAAACACTGTCTGGATATCCCGGATGCCAGACCGAACTTTGCCTTCAATTGGACCACCATGCCGGTGCTCCCTTCTAAATTTATGCGTGCTCTGACCGAAGAAGTACGCAAGATCAAACCCATAAAAAATGGGCGCTCTGAGTTACCAGAGCTAGAACTGGAAGACATCCCGGAAGAAGAAATCGCCATCATGGATAAGGTGGTGCTGCTGGTTGAAGATAACCTTATCAATCAGGAAGTCGCGCTGGGAGCTATGGAAACCCTGCCAGTGAGCGTGCTGGTGGCAGATAACGGTGCAGAAGCCATCGATATGGTGAAAGAGCATCATGTCGATATCATCCTGATGGACATGCAAATGCCAGTGGTCGACGGGGTAACGGCTACTCGGACTATTCGTCAGGAACTCGGCATGAAGTCCTTGCCAATACTTGCTATGACGGCGAATACCGACGCCCACGATGTGGCTGCTTGTCGCGAAGCTGGCATGAATGAGCATTTGGCGAAACCGATTAACTTTGAGTTGCTTCGTGCAAAGCTGATTGAATGGCTATCAAAAGATGCATCGGAAGAAGCGAAATCTGAGACACAGATTGAACAGACTGTGGTTCCATCACTTGCAGAACCAGAACCAGAACCAGAACCAGAACCAGAACCAGAACCAGAACCAGAACCAGAACCAGAACCAGAACCAGAACCAGAACCAGAACCAGAACCAGAACCAGAACCAGAAAAAGCCGAAGACACCACGGAAGTAGCGGCAGAGGCGGAAGAGGCAGATATTGAAACGACGACGGAAGTGGTCGATACCGTTGCCGAAACACCGGAATCAAAAGGGGAATCAACCGTTGATGCAGAAGCTGAGGACGCTGAACGGACCCGAAGGAGAGTCAACATGGAATACGACGATACAATGTTTGATCTGATGGTTGATAACGTACCCGGCATCAATCTTGGAGAAGGCGTGCAGCGATTAGGTGGCAACAAAGCCAAATACCTTAAAATTCTGTCGCTGTTTCTCACATCCCAGCAATCGGCAATGGAGCAATTGCTATCCGATGCTGACAACAGTGAGAAAGCCATTCTCGCACATTCCTGTAAAGGGGCAGGAAGTAATATTGGCGCGGATGAAATCGCCAAAATAGCTTCTGGGCTGGAGGATAAATATAACGCAGGCGAAGTCGTCACTGAAGCTGAAGTGAATGAGCTGAAAGACCTTATCACCGCGGCCATAGATAAGTTTGATGAAATCGCGTTGAGTGCCGCTTCGGTGGAAGTCGAGCCTGCCGTGCAGGAAGAAATTAAGCCACTGGATGCGTACCTTGTAGAACAAATCAATGCATTGCAGACTAGCCTGCAAGAGTTTGATATTGGTGTGCAGGATAAGCTTTCTTCGCTCTCGAAGGATCTTCCACAGTGGTGTAATCAACTCGACGAATTTAAACGCTTGCAAGAGTCTATCAATCAGTTCGACTTCCTGACTGCAGAGGAACATCTCAAGGCGCTGAAGAAGAAAACGGGATAAACATCTGTCAGCCCAAGGGAAACAAAAAAGCCGACGCGATTGCGTCGGCTTTTCTTCTAGAAGTCAGAGAGCTTATTCAGTTGCTGCTTCTGCATCTTCCGCTTGTTTTGCCTGAATCGCAGTCAGTGCAACGGTGTAAACGATATCGTCTACCAGTGCACCACGAGACAGGTCGTTAACAGGCTTGCGCATGCCTTGCAGCATTGGACCGATTGAAACCAGATCCGCTGAACGCTGTACCGCTTTGTAAGTGGTGTTACCGGTGTTCAGGTCTGGGAATACGAATACGGTCGCTTTACCTGCTACTGGAGAGTTTGGCGCTTTAGAAGCAGCCACGTTTTCCATGATAGCGGCGTCGTACTGCAGAGGGCCGTCGATCATAAGATCAGGACGTTTCTGCTGGGCAATCAGCGTTGCTTCACGTACTTTCTCAACGTCTGCACCCTGACCAGAAGTACCGGTAGAGTAAGAGATCATTGCTACGCGAGGCTCGATGCCGAATGCCGCTGCAGAATCTGCAGACTGAATAGCGATTTCAGCCAGTTGCTCAGCGTTTGGATCTGGGTTGATCGCACAGTCACCGTAAACCAGAACCTGGTCAGGCAGCAGCATGAAGAACACAGAAGACACCAAAGATGCGCTTGGCGCAGTTTTGATGATTTGCAGCGGTGGACGGATGGTGTTTGCTGTGGTGTGAACCGCACCAGATACCAGACCGTGTACTTCGTTCGCTTCCAACATCATAGTACCCAGTACTACGGTGTCTTCCAGTTGCTCACGCGCTACAACTTCGGTCATGCCTTTGTTCTTACGCAGCTCAACCAGACGTGCAACGTACTGCTCACGAACCGCTTCTGGGTCGATGATAGTTACACCAGAACCCAGAACCACGCCTTGCTGGTCAGCAACACGCTTGATTTCTTCTGGGTTACCCAGCAGCACACATTCCGCAATTTTACGCTCAGCACAGATGGCTGCCGCTTTAACGGTACGTGGCTCGTCACCTTCTGGCAGAACGATACGCTTAGCCGCTTTACGAGCCAGCTCAGTCAGCTGGTAACGGAATGCTGGTGGGCTCAGGCGACGTGCACGTGCAGCGCCTTCAGACAGAGACTCAATCCAGTTGCCGTCAACGTGTGCTGCAACGTGGTTTTGAACGAACTCTACACGCTCTTTATCGTCAGCTGGAACTTCCAGGCTGAAGCTTTGCAGGTTCAGAGACGTCTGCCAGGTGTTACCCGCAGTGGTGAACACTGGCAGGCCAGCTTGGAATGCGCGCTCGCATAGACCGTTCAGCTGTTCTGGGATGCTGTAACCGCCAGTCAGCAGCAGGGCACCGATTTCCAGACCATTCATCGCTGCCAGACACGCTGCAACGATAACGTCAGGACGGTCAGCAGAAGTCACCAGCAGAGAGCCTGCGCGGAAGTGTTCAACCATGTTAGGGATTGAACGCGCACAGAAAGTGATGCTCTTGATACGACGGGTGTTGATTTCACCTTCGTTGATAATTTCTGCATTCAGGTGCTTCGCCAGATCGCTCGCACGTGTTGCAATCAGATCGATGCTCCAAGGCACACAACCCAGAACGCGGATTGGGCTGGAGTTAAAGATCTCCATCACTTCAACATTGCTGCTTTTCGCTGCATTGTTGTCGTCGAAGATGTCAGACAGATCAGGACGGGTACGACCTTGCTCATCAACCGGTGCGCCGTGTTTGTTGATCACAACGCCTGCGATGTTTGAATTCTTGCTACCACCGAAGTTAGATACAGCAACTTCAATGCGCTCTTTCAGTTGCGCAGGGTTGTCAGTACCCGGAGTGGTGATGAACACGATTTCCGCATCCAGCGTTTTCGCGATTTCGTAGTTAACCTGGTTCGCGAAAGGATGGTTACGGGTAGGTACCAGACCTTCAATCAGCGCCACTTCTGCTTCAGCAGTTGCTTCTTTAAAGCGGGCGATGATTTCTTCCATCAGCACGTCAGTCTGATCGGTACGGATCAGCGCTTCAGCGTTTGCCATGGTCAGCGGCTCTGCCACTTTCATGTCGCTGTTTGCTTCGATGATGGTTGTTGTCAGGTCAGGCTGGTTATCGCCATGGCGAGGCTGGGCGATAGGCTTGAAAAATGAGACGCGAAGGCCCTTTTGTTCCATCGCACGCAGTACGCCCAGGCTAACGCTGGTCAGACCGACACCTGTGCCGATTGGAATGAGCATAATAGTACGGGACACGCTTGATTCCTCTTTACTATGTAGGGAGCAAAACCCACAGACGCGGGTTTTGTTAATAATTCAATTTGGCAGATAGTCAGATAACTTTGCCAAATTGAAACGGCTGACCACATTGATCAGCCGCATGTTTGCATCAAATGGCGATTAGATTTCAGCCAGACGTGCAGTGTCTTGTGCGATAACCAGCTCTTCGTTGGTAGAGATAACCATTGCTGGAACACGGCTGCTATCAGTAGTGATAACGCCTTCGCCGCCGAAGCGAGCTTTCAGGTTGCGCTCTTGGTCAACTTCAACACCCAGCAGAGCCAGACGGTTCAGAACCAGCTCACGGATTGGGCCAGAGTTCTCACCGATACCGCCAGTGAACACGATCGCGTCCAGACGGCCGTCCAGGCATGCAGTGTAGCTAGCAACGTATTTCGCCAGACGGTGACAGAACACGTCCATTGCGCGAGTTGCTTCTTCTTTCGCGCCGTAGTTGTCTTCAACGAAACGGCAGTCAGAAGTCACTTCGGTCAGACCCATCAGGCCAGACTCTTTGGTCAGCATGCTGTTGATTTGCTCAACGCTGTAACCCAGTGCATCGTGCAGGTGGAAGATGATTGCTGGATCCAGGTCACCTGAACGGGTACCCATTACCAGACCTTCAAGAGGAGTCATACCCATAGAAGTGTCTACAGATTTACCGTTCTTGATTGCACACACAGATGCGCCGTTACCCAGGTGACAGTTGATGATGTTCAGTTCTTCAACTGGCTTATCAAGCTGTGCAGCTGCTTCTTGAGCGATGAAGTAGTGGGAAGTACCGTGCATGCCGTAACGACGGATACCGTGCTCTTTGTACAGCTTGTATGGCAGCGCGTACAGGAACGCTTCTTCAGGCATAGTCTGGTGGAACGCAGTGTCGAATACCGCTACGTTTTTCAGAGTAGGGAATGCTGCTTTCGCCGCTTCAATACCTACCAGGTGCGCAGGGTTGTGAAGAGGTGCGAAGCTAGAAGCATCTTCGATACCTTTCAGTACTGAATCACAGATCAGTGCAGACTTAGTGAACTGCTCGCCGCCGTGAACAACACGGTGACCGATTGCGCCCAGGTTTTCAGCCAGTTCTGGTTTAGAAGCCAGAATGGTTTCAACGATGAAGCTCAGTGCTTCTTTGTGTGCAGCACCTTCGCCCAGTTGAGCTTCGTGTTTGCCGTCCAATTTCCACTTAATGCGTGCTTCTGGCAGGTGCAGACATTCAGCCAGACCTGACAGGTGCTCATCACCTGATTGTGCGTCGATGATTGCGAATTTCAGCGAAGAGCTGCCGCAGTTAAGAACAAGAACCAGCTTAGACATTTGAGACTACCTATTCGTGTAAAGTAGATGGTGTTTACTAATCGGAGAAGGATAGTTGATTAACGTCACACTAACCGTCCCAGAAAAACTTTTAGCAAAATTTGTCGCGGAATAGATACATCGCTCATCAGTCCTTTGATAGATACCCACTGAGCCGCGCCCATCCTTGTTTTGCGTCACATGACTGGCCAATTCGATTTTCTGTCACATCAGTGATTGATGTTCGAAGAATTCACGTATTGAACCTTATGACTCAACAAGGTTTGAGCTTCGAGGTGTGACTGCTTCACTTTCTGAAACAGTTTTTTGCCACACCGGTCAACATATCCGGGTACGCAACGAAAAACGCCAGACAGATTGTCCTACAGGCCCACCATCTTTGGTGATTTGTTGCGCTGCCGGTCATCCATTTGGCGTTTCAGTGGTTGCGAGATAATCAAATCCGAGCAACAATTGATTTAGGTCGGCTAAGTCTAGCGATACTTGCGCCAGATAACAAAAATTTTTGAGTCTTAATTGATTTGAATTAATGTTTATCAACTTTATTTTAAAGCTTGCAGCAAGTTTTTAGCCGATGATACAGAGACATCGCTTGAGAGGTATGCGCCATATGAGTAATAAATCAATGTGGAACGCGTTCCGTGATGGTCAGAAGTACATGACGGAATGGCCGGTTCGAAAAGAGCTGGCACCTATGTTCCCGGAAAACAGAGTAATCCGTGCAACCCAGTTTGCGATTAAAGTGATGCCTGCTGTTGCCGTCATCAGCGTTTTGATGCAAATGGCCTTCAATAACTACTCAGGTTTGCCGCAAGCCATGATCATGGCTTTGTTTGCACTGAGTTTGCCGCTACAAGGTATGTGGTGGCTGGGGAAACGCCGCGAAACACAACTGCCTCCTGCGCTGGCAGGTTGGTATCGCGAATTGCATGAGAAGATTGTCAGCGAAGGTGGGGCCGTGCAGCCAATGAAAAGCCGCCCACGGTACAAAGAGCTGGCTCAAACCCTGAACCGCGCATTTAAACAGCTAGATAAGTCCTCGCTGGAACGCTGGTTCTAACTTTGCCCGAAAGAAAAAACGCCTCGGCTTGCGCTGGGGCGTTTTTGTTTTTGTGTATTGTGCTTAGTTGGCATCCAATCGCGTGAAAGCTTGCTCGCTCGCGCTGATAAGCGTGGCTTCGTCAGCGATCCAACCTACGCCGTTTCGGGTGAGAAGGTGGTAAACACCATCCGGCATTTGAAAAATACCTTCAACGCCATCTTGGGTCTTTGTCAGGCTGCCAGCAGGTTTGCCATTACTATCAACGAATACCCAGTTGGTAGCGCCATGTTCCCAATACTCCTGTTGCATGACGATTACCTGCTGACGGCTTTCTCCCAACTTGGGCAAGGTAAAGCGCTGCCCAACCTCCAGTGTTTCAAGCAAGGACTCATCAAACTCGATGAAGTGCTCTTCGCTTAGCGACAAGACTGCCCCATAGTTCTCAAACACGGACTTGGCAGAAGATACAGGTTGCCAAAGGGTTATCTCAGCATCAAAAAACACCGGGGTGATTTCTTTTTGTGCTTGTGCGTTGCTGCTTGCTGGTGGAAGGGTCGCTACATCTGCCAGATATTCATCCACGGAGTCGGATTCTGGGGCCATGATGTGAATGCTGGCTGCTTCATGACTTTGTGTTGAAGAGGCAGCAGCAGAAACGGAATGTTCTGCTTCGTTTGCTGGTATCGATACACGCGAAGATTCAGGGACAGAGGCCCCCGAATCTTCAACGATAATGGCGACACTTTCATCAGGCGCGGCAGGCTCAAACAGCCTGATAGCGAAGAAAATCAGGGTTCCAGCCAGTGCCAGATAAATCAGTGACGTTTTCACTGAGCACCTTTCTCTACGTCAAGCTTGAAGGTCAACAGCTTGTTAAAGCCAGAGTGCCAACCGCGTGCACGGATGTTAAACAAGGTTTCATAATCACCAACAGGGAGTGTGGCATTGTCTTCTGGATGGTAAGAGACGCGTAACTGCCCGTAATTTGCACCATTGGAGCAATAAACACCATTGTTCATCACGCTCCAGCCACAGCCAACATAACGGGATGCGCGCAGTGTAACAGTGGCCGATTCTTTGGTTTTTTTGTTGATGGCAGGCACGTCCAGTGATGTCCAGGTGTTGAAGTGTCCGCTCCAAACCCTGCCGCTTGCATTACTTTGAACGTTACCTTCAGGCAAGTAATAGACCGAGCCGTTGACCGTGCTGTCATAGCGAATAGTTGTTGCAGCAGAAGATGCGGTGACGGTGCCTTCCAACGCTGAATCACTACCGACAAGGATATTGGCTTTCAGCGCAATGTCAGCGTTGTAGCTGTGATCATGCCAGCCTTTTGCTGCGAGAGAGAAATCGGCTTGATACAAGCCAGCAGGCGCAGCAGCGTTGTCGTTGGCATCAAACCAAACTTTTAAGCCGCCTTTGCTTGCATCCGGTGAACAGTAGACGCCATTGTTAATTTCACCCCAGCCACACCAAGTCTGACGTTGGGCACGGAGTTTGATGTTATGGGTTTGACCTGTCGTTTGGTTCACCATAGGCACGGAAAGTGCCGAAAAGCCTCTTGGGTAAACCCACTTGCGGGAGGTGGGGCCAGAAACATTGTTGCCAGCCAGATAATAGACAGTACCTTTTACCCGCGCTTCCACATCATTCAGAACCACATTCTCGGTTTCGGTCAATGTGCGGGTGCGGGTGATCGTGCTGATCTCCGGGTAGGTTTTCTTCATCCAGTCTTGATACGGCGCGACGCGGCCATGGCCTGACTGACGGCCATTCCATCCCGCCCACCATGAAGTGACCCCCACACCGACAAACTGGCCTTCACGCCATTGCCAGGTGGTGGAACCGCTATCACCTGGCGCACCAAACGCCCAGGCTTCTTCTGTGTTGGCTGGATTTCGCAGACAGCCACCAACATCGCGTGAAATATGCCCTAAACCATACGCACGGCCGCTGGACACTTTCCCAAGGCTAGGGGTGCCCTGAATACCGTAGCCTGCAAGCGTCATAGGTTTACCCACGTATTGATTGAAATCTGGTGCGTCAGCGATCACGGGTTGGGGAACTGCACCACCTTTCGCATTTATCGGTGAAGTGAGCAGAGGAGCCTTAACTATCGCAATGTCAGAGTGGCAGCCCGTGTAGCCGATAAAGTGGGTCGTCGCAGTGCCTGAAGCTATCAGCCTGCCGTCTCCGGTGCGAAAGGAGACATTCTGTCCGGTGTAGACTGACTCCTGAGCTTTGTTATCACCCTGCACACAGTGAGCGGCGGTGAGGATGACGGCTTTGTCTCCTTCATTACCCAGCCAGGTGGCAGTGCAAAGCGCGCCGCCTGCAATGATGCGGCCCACGGCGTCGAATCTTTGTTCACGCGAGATTTGATTTAAGTGGTCGTAAACTTTTCTGACGGTGGCTTGATCGTTTGAGAGTGAACCACCAAGTTCAATGAACTTGGCGTCACTGATACCAACAGCGAAAACCTGAGAGGAAAGGGTCGCCGCACCGAGTGAGAAAAAGAGTGCCTTAGATGTACTTGTGCTTACTGCTTCTATTAGTTTTTTCTTAATAAACATTATATTGCCTTGAGTGTCCCTACATTAAACAAGGCAATATTGGACGCAGTTAATCCACTTCGTATATTGAATAAAGTATGAAGTGTTTAGCTTCTAACTCGCGGTCAAGTTTTCACAACAAGCGCGTGTAAAACTAGCCTTCAATGAAGCGAGTGTCATGAAATTGAGGCAGATAAGTGTTGTCGAATGATTCAGCAACACAAGAGACTGACCTAATCGCAGGCGATATCCTTTCCTGAGTAACTGTGTCGCATCTCTTTCATTGCTGCATTCATTTCGTCGTCAGAGAGCCACTGAGGTGGCAGCGGATTGACCACTAACCGGAAATCTTTCACCTCTTTCCCTAGAGGCTGTTCTTCAGACTGAGGCGAAACAATAGCTACTTTTAACTCTGGATTTCTGGCGGTAATACGCGCCGCAATACCAAGTCCATTTTCAACGTGGAACGCACCGGCAATGTGCATGACTTTGTTATTTGGGTGTTTGGCCAGGTAGTTCACAATGCTCTCGGCCATGGTGTCGTCCCACGCCAATTGCGCCAGATACTGATTCTCGGTTTTTTCCTCATCGCCATGGAACATGGCAGCAAGGAATTTCTCTTTGTATGGTGAATCACCGTCGCTGAGTGTAGCTGCCACTAAACTGCGTTTTTCTGGTGTTAGCTGGTCTAGGTACCCTTTCCCTTCCTTGGCGATACAACGAACGATTTCAATCGGCGCATTAGATGCAATCACTGGGACCGAGTGGGCTTTGGCGTATTCCACCAATGGGCGATAACTACCTTCATAGTTTGACCATTTACTGGTATTGCTAAGGAGACTGTTTTCACCGAACTTGCCTGCGAGGTAATCATCAAGTACGGCCTGATCATTCCGCGTGAACTGCTCCATGGAGAGCGCGACATTTGGGTATGCTGAATTCAACATGGCGAGGAGTTGAGCTTGAAAGAGATGAACACCGGAGTGGGTGTGCCATTCGCCAACCAGAATAACATCAGCGTCTTTGACCTCTTTAGAGAAGGCTTCCAGTGTCAGAGGGGCGTTATCAGCCGTGGTGAGTTGATAATCATAGAGAGAACCTGAAAGCGGCTCGGATGACAATCCATGCAATTGTTGGCTGCATCCAGCGAGCAAGCTGCAGAGTAGCCATGTGCCTATTGATTTCTTCACCGTCATCGCTTTCCCGCCTGATTAAATTACACCTAAAACTCAAGACTTTAATTCTAGTTCCAAGTCAGCTCAACCGAGCAGCAGAATTTTCTGCAGCGACTAGAGTTTCAGACGGGAAAATTTTTTAAGAGGAGAGCAGTGCGTGCAAAAGCGTGTTTGGGTAACGGGTGGTAGTCGTGGAATTGGTTTTGCGTTGGCACAACACTTTGTGGAAGGTGGACACAAGGTATTGGTGATAGCCAAAAACGAGAACAGTCTGGATAGCGCGAGACAGCGCATTGAAGGGCAGAACCCCGAGGCTGACTTCGTATCTGTTCAGTTAGATTTCTCTGATGCTAAAGCGGTAGATAGCAAAGTGCAGAAACTGCTTCAAGAGTTCGGCACTCCAGACATTCTCGTCAGCAATGCGGGTATCTTGGCATTTGGGAACACGTCTGCCTCTGCATCGACCATTCATGATGTCTTTATGGTGAATGTGGTGTCATCGCTGGTTTTCACCAACAAGGTGGCAGAAGCTATGAAAGAAAAAGGCGCTGGGAGGATTTTCATTTTAGGGTCAACGGCAGGGATGACGCCCGTCAGCAAACTGGGTGTGTATTCAGCATCCAAGGCAGCAGTGGTGAGCTATGGCCAGAGTTTGTATGAAGAGATGCTTCCGCATGGTGTGGATGTGACCTGCTTATGCCCAAGTGTGGTGGATACAGATATGACGGATGATGGCCGAATAGACAAGATGCTGAAAATACAGCAGGAAGACATTGTGAAAGCAGTGGACTACATCATGTCATTGTCGCCGGGGTGCGCGGTGCCGTTACAGAAAATTGCCTGTAAGGTGATAGATTTAGAAAACCTTTGAAAAAGCCAGCACTGTCGCTGGCTTACCATTCAAATTAAGATATTTTGCGATACACCCGGAGCGTGAAATCAGCTTCACAGTCAAACTGCTCAGCATCTTTCAGAGTTTGCCATAGGCTTTCCGGTGCGCGCCAAGCGAAGGGTGTCATTTGCAACAGGGTGGTCGCATCGGCGCTGTTAAGCGTCATTGGGTAAGCGACGGTTTGCTCGGCTTCCAGTTCAAAACCCGGCAAATCTTCCACTGGCACATCATGCAAGCGCACTTCATCGTAAATGCCCGCTTTCAGTTGATAAAGGTGACGAGACCCCGGTGTGACTGTAACCACCACGCCGTTGTCTTTCACTGCACGCGCAAGCTCTTCGCCATTGCATGGCGCGTAGATGCGCACCACAGCATCCAGCTGGTTGTCCGCAAAAGGCAGGCGCTGGCTGGAAGCCACGAGAAAATCTACATTCGGGTAGCGTTTGGCACCATAGCGAACCATGACTTTGGAAATGTCGAGACCAAACACCTTGATGCCTGCCAGTTGATCCGCAAAGTAGCTGGTGTAATAACCTTCACCACAACCGATATCCAAAAGCTCCGCACTGTCTTTTCCAGCGAGCAGTGAGGTGAGCAATTTACTGACTGCATCTCGCATTGGCTGGTAATGACCACCATCCAGAAACTGGCGGCGAGCCTGCATCATCTCTTTGTTGTCACCCGGATCTTTTGAACGCTTATGCTGCACAGGGAGCAGGTTTACATAGCCTTCTTTCGCCAGATCGAACTGGTGATTGTTGGCGCATTTGTACGTGCGGTCAGAAAGGTTCAGCGGCTCTTGGCACAGCGGACAAAGATAAGATGACATAGCGAAGTTTCGACAAGGGTGAATGAGCGGCAAGGATACGGTGTGGGGCTGTAGGGTTCAAGCAAAGTAGCGATAATAGCGCGATAGAAGAGTGTAGATAGAGGATGTTTTTCTTCGCTACTTTTGGCTTAACAGGAATTTTCGAAGATCTCTTTCTACACGCATGACAAATAAAACAAACACCTTATCGCCTTCGTGCTTGTAAAAAACGCGGCAAGGATTCACAACAACTTCACGATAGCTGAGGTTTTCGAGTTCTGGTGGCGTGCGTCCTGACTCAGGGAATTCCTCTAATCGTTCAACACTAGCGAACACTGTCTGAACAAGGTGCTTTGCCGCTACGACGTTTTCAAGTGCGATGTATTCAGCGATATCATTGAGATCTGACAGCGCTGATTCCGTCCAGATTACTTCAGCCATTTCGACATCTTATCCTTGGCTTCTTGCTGGCTAACCGTTTTACCTTCAGCTAAAGCGCGCTCTCCCCGAGCAATTCCCTCAAGAATGGCTAAACGGTTCTGCATAAACTCGTAATCCTCAACGTCTACAAGGTAGGCTGACGGCTTACCGTGTTCTGTAATCAATACTGGCTCTTTTGTATCGTGAAGATCAGCAAGGATTTTGGTTGCTTGACGTTTAAGTGATGTAACAAGTTCGACTTTCATAACAGCAGCTCCGAAGTGATACTTTAGTGATACTATTCTATCGCATTGGGCATAGCAACCTGTGCTGAAAACAAAAACACCCGCTTAAGCGGGTGTTTCTAGTCAGCAAAGCAACAATCACTTCGCTTTGCGATTCGCTGCCCACACATACAACAGGTCGGTCGCGATCGTCGCTGCCGCCAGAGAGGTCAGGTCTGCATGGTCGTAGGCGGGTGCCACTTCCACCACATCCATACCAATCAGGTTGATGCCTTGCAGTGAGCGAATCACTTTCAAGATCTTGTCTGTGCTCAGACCGCCGCAAACCGGAGTGCCTGTACCCGGCGCGTAAGCGGGATCCAGACAGTCGATGTCGAAGGTCAGGTAAACCGGACGGTCGCCAACACGGGTTTTAATTGCCTCAACGATTTGTTCAACAGACCAATCATTCGCCGTCGCTGCATCTACCACCTGGAAGCCCAGCTCGTCGCTATGCTCAGTACGGATGCCGATCTGGATAGATGCATGTGGGTTAATTAGACCTTCTTTTGGCGCGGTGTAGAACATGGTGCCATGGTCGAACTCGCTGCCTTGATCGTAGGTGTCGGTGTGGGCATCAAAGTGAACCAGTGCCATTTCACCGAACTGCTTCGCGTGAGCGCGCAGCAGTGGCAGGGTCACGAAGTGGTCGCCGCCAAATGTCAGCAGGGTTTTGCCTTCTGCTAACAGGCTGGTGGCGTGCGCTTCCAGACGCTCACTCATGTTGCGTGCATCGCCACAATCAAACACCAAATCACCACAGTCAGCGATTTTGATTTCTTTGGTCAGGGAGAAATCCCAAGGCCATTTTTTGCTTTCCCAAGCCAAATTGGTAGATGCCTGACGAATCGCCCCCGGGCCCATGCGTGCGCCAGAGCGGCCCGTGGTTGCCATATCAAAAGGAACACCAGTGATCACCACGTCAGCGTCGCAACCTTGTGGGTTAAACACCAGTGGTTGGCGCAGGAAACCGAACGCGTTGGCGTACAGGGAGTAGTCTGGGTAGTTGGCCAATGTTGCCATTGATAAATCCTTGAAAAAGAGGCTGCCCGCGATGCAGGCAGCCGAAATCATTAACGGTTGTGGTGAATGTCTTCGAGGTAGGTGTAGCCTTTCAGGCCTTCAGAAAGCTCAGAAAGAATCGCGTCTTGCTCCTGCTCTGGCAGGGTTTTCACCATTTCTTCGTATTGGCTCAGGAACTCGTCTGCTTCCAAGTGCACGTAACGCAGCACATCACCCACGGTGTCGCCATGGTGAATAGATTCAATCTCGTATCCGCCATCTTTATTGCAGCGAACAACAGCAGAATCGGTATCACCGAACAGGTTGTGCATGTCGCCCAGAATTTCCTGATACGCACCCACAAGGAAGAAACCAATGCGGTATGGCGATTCATCGCTCCACGTTGGTACAGCCAACGTGCTTTCAATGCCTTGGCCTTCGACGTATTGCTCAACCGCACCGTCAGAGTCACAGGTGATATCCAGCAGCACAGCGCGGCTTTCCGGCTCTTTATCCAGCTTTGACAGCGGCAGGATAGGGAACACTTGCTCAATACCCCATGCATCCGGCAGTGACTGGAACAGGGAGAAGTTCACGAAGAACTTGTCTGCCAAGCGGCTGTTCAGCTCATCCAGTACCGGGCGGTGTGCGCGGTTTTTCTGGGACATCTTGCAAGACAGCTCGTAACAAATACGCAGGCTGATTTGTTCTGCCCAAGCGCGTTCGGCAAAGTTCACCAAGCCCATGGCAAACTGCATGTGCACTTCTGCCAGATCGTTCTGGTTATCGTGGTAAATCTCTACCAGCGAGCGCTGGTCAGTCGACTGGCTCAGGTCTTTGAATGAGCGCCACATGTTATGAAGGATCTGCGAAGCATCTTCTGCAGGCGCAAACACTTCCTCACGCTGGTAGCTTTCAACGCCCATTACGTCAGTGATCAGCACTGCGTGATGCGCAGTCAGGTTACGGCCTGACTCAGAGATAATGCGCGGCATCTTGATGTCGAAGGCTTTACACACATCCCCAATGGTGAACACGACATTGTTGGCGTACTCGCGCTGGCTGTAGTTCATCGAACAACTGCTTTGGCTGCGTGTGCCTTCGTAGTCGATTGCCAGACCGCCGCCCACGTCCAGCGTGGTGATTCCCGCACCCATTTGGTAGAGCTCAGCAAATACACGCGCCGCTTCGTTCACACCCGAGCGTACGTCGCGAATGTTGGCGATTTGCGAACCGAGGTGGAAATGCAGTAATTGCAGTGTATCCAGCATCTCCAGTTCACGCAGGCGGTTCATCACAGTCATTACCTGAGACGCAGACAGACCGAATTTAGACTTCTCGCCGCCGCTTGCCTGCCATTTACCTTTGCCCTGTGAAGCCAGACGCGCACGCAGCCCCAGGCGCGGTTTAACGCCCAGCGCTTTCGCTTCTGCCAGCACGGTATCCAGCTCAGAAAGCTTTTCCAACACGATGTACACTTCGTGGCCCAGCTTTTCGCCAATCAGTGCGAGACGGATATATTCGCGGTCTTTGTAGCCGTTACACACGATGACAGAGCTTGCCTGACGCGCCATGGCCAGAACAGCCATCAGTTCTGGCTTACTACCCGCTTCCAGACCCAGTTGACGTTCCTGGCTGGCGTATTGGCTTTTCAGGATTTCGCCAACCACTTCTTTTTGCTGGTTCACTTTAATCGGGTAAACCAGCAGGTATTCGCCTTCATAGCCATAGTCAGCAATGGCATCGTTGAAGTGGGTGCATAGGCTGTCTACACGGTGATGCAGGATCTCTGGGAAACGCACCAGCACAGGCAAAGAAGCGCCTTTGGCAATCAGTTCATCAGCCAGCGTTGAAAGCGCGATGTTGTTGTCCGGTTGTTGGGTATCCGGACGGGCAATCACCTCGCCTTGTGAATTAATATCGAAGTAACCCTGACCCCAGTAAGGCGTGTTGTAGACATCGCGGGCGTCATTGATAGACCAATCACTCATGTTCATTCCTCAGTGGTGATTGGGTACAGGAAACGCCGCTGACGGCAGATAATAGGTGGCCGTCACCGGTGCTGTGTACCAGATAAAAATAATGGGTAACGCTGGCAGACCTTACTCAGGCATCTGAAGCGACAGTTCGAAAAGCACAGTTTCTGCGCTACGTGTTCGCTTTAACGATGCCCGCTTCCTGCGTACATGAGTCGACAGGCTCTGGGGTTTGTTTTGCGGGTGGATGTTAGCTGCGGTGTCGCAAAGAGTACTCAGGCCTTCTGCCTGAACAGCGTGGTTTGCGATAGATTTCATTGCCATTCCTAAAAAGGGCGTGCTTACTGCTGCACGGTATGACAGAGAAAACGGCTGGTCTGCGTGGAAACTGCAACTTGAGGTTGTTCCAGCACATTGCAATCAATCTTGAGTTGCTCGACCTAGCCCGTATACACCTCGACGGCATCATCAAAACCGGTTGGGTGCGTGGCGATTAGACAACCGATTTAGCTTGGGCGCAAATAAATTAATTTGTCACTGACAATCAAAATTGTTTATCAATTCTCCCATCCAAGTGATGTGAGATAAGTTTAATTTAAACAGTGGGTTAGGGTAGGGTTTTAAATGCCGGAAAGCCGCTGAAAACAGCGGCTTTTGATTGAGGTTTTTTGAGCTTACGCGCCCACGATTTGACAAAGCTCGTTGCCACATAGGTGGTACTGACGAGGGCAGTTGCGCCATACCTGCAGCATGCGTTGGTATTTCGCCAGCATTGGCGTTTGGCTGTTGAAGTGGTGTGAACCCTTGTCGAATTGTGGGTACAAACCATCCACATCGGTCAGGAAGCGCACGTAGTTGACCAGATGCGCTTCAGTCGCGGCATCAAAGCCCCAGAACTGAAGGCGACGTGCATCAACATCACATTCGCAACGGGTGCCGTCTTCCAGCATGCGGTAAGATTCCTGAAGTGCGTGGTGCATCTCCATGATATCAACCACCTGGCGGCACAGATCCTCTGACATTTCGCCAAAGTCTTTATCCAATTCACGCATTTGCAGGGCATATCCGCGCTCTACAATAGTTTGTAGGCGACGATATTTTTCTGCATTTTGTGGATCAAGTTGGGACATTAGCGTGTATTGATTAGATAGGATAAGACGTTGAGCGTGTGTCATTTCCATAATAGTGGCCTCGAAAGATAAAAATTCTTCATCCAAACAGCCTCTTAGTTGTGATTTGAAGTGAGCAAGTTTGGCAATTCATGTGCCACAGATTAACAGTTGAAGCAGGCTACTTTTTTGATCTGGATACAGGTTAGTTACGCTTTTTTAACTTGAAAATTGCACCATTTTTGTAGCTCAAAGCCCAAGGATAACGGAGCAAGGATGATTTATTGGCAGGTGTTTGGTTGGACGTGTTTTCTGGTGTCGCTTTGGCTATGCCGGTCGCCGCTTGGTTGGCAGAAAATGCGCACGGAAAAGGACTACCAGCACTTGGTGTTTGCCAGCGGGATCATTCTCTTTTGTTTGTGGGCATTGAAGGCAGGGATCAGCGAAGGGTTGGATATCCACTTTCTGGGAATGACAGTGCTCACGCTGTGTCACGGCCCGAGAATCGCTATTTGGATTTCAGTGATTCCGTTGACCCTGATGGTAGGATTTGGCCTGCTGCCATTTGCTGATGTCGGGCTATACGCGTTTACCACGGCGGTGCTTCCAGCCTTGGTCAGCTATGCGGTTTTCCTGCTGTCCTACCGCTATCTCAGTCATCACCTGTTTATCTATATTTTCATCGCCGGTTTTCTTAATGCGGCGTTTACCATTGTGTTCCATCTTTGCACTGTGTCGACAGGGTATTGGGTGTCTGGCCTTCATGGCTGGGAGACAATTCTCGATAATTACCTGACACTGGCGCTGTTGATCTGGTTCCCCGAAGGGCTGCTCAACGGCATGGCTGTGACCTTGCTGGCAGTGTATCGCCCGCATTGGTTACGTACATTCTATGACAGGGAATACTTGTCGCCTGACAGGTGACAATCGGCGAATAAAGAAAAACCGGCGCGAGGCCGGTCTTCGTTAAATTCGTTCGAGATTAGTAAACCACTTTGTGGCCGTAACCTTCCAGAATTGCTTTCAGCGCTTCCATGGTTTCTTTCTTTGGTGGGCTGACATCTTTGAGTTCATACTCGTAGCCCAGCGCTTCCCATTTGTGCGCGCCAAGCTGGTGGTATGGCAGCATTTCCACTTTCTCGATGTTGTCCATGTCTCTGATGAACTCACCCAGACGGTGTGCAGATTCTTCATCGTCAGTGTAGCCTGGAACCACGACGTAACGAATCCAGGTTTTCTGGCCGCGCTGGTGCAGGTAACGTGCGAAATCCAGTGTACGACGGTTGGACACGCCAATCAGGTCTTTGTGGATGTCATCATTCATTTGTTTCAGGTCGAGCATCACAAGATCGGTAGCATCCAACACTTCATCAACCACGTCAGTGTGCTTGCGGATGTAACCATTGGTATCCAGACAGGTATGAATGCCTTCCGCTTTTGCTGCACGGAAGAAATCACGCACGAATTCAGGTTGAAGCATGGCTTCACCACCCGAAGCGGTCACACCGCCACCGGAGGCGTTGATGAAGTGACGGTAGGTCACCACTTCTTTCATGATTTCTTCGACGGTGACTTCTCGGCCATCGTCCAGATCCCACGTATCGCGGTTGTGGCAGTACTTGCAGCGCATCAGGCATCCTTGCATGAAAACGATAAATCGAATGCCAGGACCATCAACGGTTCCACAAGACTCAAAAGAGTGAATACGGCCAATCACCGACATGAGCATCTCCAAAACTACTGTAAAAAGTAAGGTGTTATTTTATTACAGAAACGTGGTGACCTAAAGGAAATATGACCCTGCGACGGCGATATGAGACGGGAAATTGTAAGGAAAGGAGAAAGGCGCGAAAACCGCGCCTAAAACGCTTATGCTAGAACAAAATTTAACCACCAAAGGTCAACAGGCCCTAGGGTTAGATTTCGATGGTATTGATGGCGATAGGGGGGCAAAGCGTGCGGCTTTCAAGCACAGATTCCCAGATATTCTGCCAGTCGTGCAGTTGGTCAGCCGGCATGGCTCTGGCGATGAAAAAGCCCTGTCCGTAGTCGCAACCCATATCGCGAAGCGAATGCCACACTTCAATGCACTCAATACCCTCCGCAACCGATGCCACGCCAATACGATTGGCGACCAAAGCACTTGCTTCCACCAAAGCGCAAGCCGTGCGGGAGCTCAGCATAGGAAGCACAAGATTCAGGCCGATTTTCAAAGAATCCAGCGGCAGGAACTCCACCTGTTGAAGGGTGCCGTAGCCAGAACCGAAATCATCAATCGCGATGCGAAATCCGTTGAGCAACAGCCGGGAAGCCGCTTCTTGCAATTGGGCAATCTGAGAAAAGTCCTCGGGTTCGTGCAACTCAAAATAAATCAGTTGGTTGAGGTTAGGGTACTGGTGACCCATTTCAATGATTTCATCGACAAAGTTAAGTTTGATGAGGTTGGTCACTGAAACATTAATGCCAACAGGATGACCATCCAGATATGTCTGGTTAGCGATAACGCTATTGATCACTGAGAAAGTGAGTTCCGCTTCCAGATTCAGGTTAGTAATTTGCGGGAGAAAGGATATCGGTGTCAGTGTTCCTCTGATGGGATGCTTCATTCGCTGCAATGCTTCGCAAGCCACCCATTCACCGGTATCAAAACGGACAATTGGTTGGAACCAGGTCTCGAACAGGTTGGCTTTCCATCCTTCCAGTACTTCGTCATCAGAAAGAGGAAGTAAATCCTGCGGGTAATCGGTGTCGTGTTCCTGCGCGAGCGTCAGGTAAAACTTGAGCAAGGGAATGGAAGCGGGCTTGGGCAACACACCCAGCACGTTGAGGCTCATGTTTTCACACATGCTTTTGACGGTATCCAACACTTTTTGCGAAGCGGCACTAGTGATGACGATACACCCCATAAATCCGCGTTCTGCAGCGTTGCTGAGGAGCTTGATGCCATCCATATCTGGCAGTTCTAAATCGCAGAAAATCAGATCAGGTTTTTCCTGGATTATTTTCTCCAATGCAGCGTTCCCGGATTCTGCAAAAACCAGCGAGTCGTCACCTGATATGAGTTGCATTAACTGCCCGGCAATCACATCTCGTTGGAAGGGATGGTCTTCCACTAGCAAGATATTCATGGCGTTCCCCTAAAGCGCACATGGTGGCATCGAACGGCGATGCGAAAGTTGTTGTGATAGAACAGCTTGCTTCCAGTATGGTCGTTAATTTTATGAGCGTCGACAGAACGTCATGCGGTTAGAGGGAGGGGCTAGAGCGCCATTTACTTTTGAAACAGGCATAAAAAAACACCTCCCGGAGGAGGTGTTTTTCAATTCAATGAATACTCAGATTACAGAGATTCAGTGAAAGTACGTGCGATAACGTCTTTCTGCTGTTCCGCAGTCAGAGAGTTAAAGCGAACTGCGTAACCCGATACACGGATAGTCAGCTGTGGGTACTTCTCTGGGTGCTTAACTGCGTCTTCCAGAGTGTCACGGTTCAGAACGTTAACGTTCAGGTGCTGACCGCCTTCGATACCAGACTCGTGGTGGAAGTAACCATCCATCAGACCAGCAAGGTTAGCTTTCTGCGTGTCACCGTCTTTACCCAGTGCGTTAGGCACGATAGAGAAAGTGTAAGAGATACCGTCTTTCGCGTGAGCGAATGGCAGTTTACCTACAGAAGTCAGAGATGCTACTGCACCTTTCTCGTCACGACCGTGCATTGGGTTTGCACCCGGTGCGAATGGCGCGCCTGCACGACGACCGTCTGGCGTGTTACCTGTCTTCTTACCGTACACAACGTTTGAAGTGATGGTCAGGATAGACTGAGTAGGTACTGCATCGCGGTAAGTTTTCAGCTTACGAATCTTGTTCATAAACTTCTCAACCATTTCACATGCGATGTCATCAACGCGTGAATCGTTGTTACCGAACTTCGGATAGTCGCCTTCGATTTCGAAGTCGATAGCGATGCCGTCTTCGTCACGAACTGGTTTCACTTTCGCGTACTTGATAGCAGACAGTGAGTCAGCTGCTACAGACAGACCAGCGATACCACAAGCCATAGTACGGTAAACGTCACGGTCCATCAGAGCCATCAGAGACGCTTCGTAGCTGTACTTGTCGTGTGAGTAGTGGATTGCGTTCAGCGCAGTGACGTACTGCTTCGCCAGCCAATCCATGAAGTTGTCCAGACCGTTCCAAACTTTATCGAAGTCCAGAACTTCGTCAGTCATTGGATCTTGCTTAGGACCAACCTGCATCTTCAGTTTTTCGTCAACACCGCCGTTGATTACGTACAGCAGCGTTTTCGCCAGGTTCGCACGTGCGCCGAAGAACTGCATGTGTTTACCAACAACCTGTGGAGATACACAACAAGCGATGGCGTAGTCATCGTTGTCGAAGTCTGGACGCATCAGGTCATCGTTTTCGTACTGGATAGAAGAAGTATCGATAGATACTTTCGCACAGAAACGCTTGAAGCCGTCAGGCAGTTGCTCAGACCACAGTACAGTGATGTTTGGCTCTGGGCTTGGACCCATAGTGTACAGGGTATTCAGGAAGCGGAAGTTAGTACGAGTTACCAGCGTACGACCGTCACAGCCCATACCACCCATAGATTCTGTTGCCCAGATTGGGTCACCAGAGAACAGCTCATCGTACTCTGGAGTACGCAGGAAGCGAACCATACGCAGCTTCATCACGAAGTGGTCGATGATTTCTTGCGCTTCAACTTCAGTGATCTTGCCTTCAGCGATGTCACGCTCAAGGTAAACGTCAAGGAACGTAGAAGTACGACCCAGTGACATTGCTGCACCGTTCTGAGACTTAACAGCCGCCAGGTAACCGAAGTACAGCCACTGAACCGCTTCTTGTGCGTTAGTCGCAGGACCAGAGATGTCGTAGCCGTATTTCGCAGCCATTTCTTTCATCTGGTTCAGAGCGCGGTATTGCTCTTGGATTTCTTCGCGAAGCTGCATGGTCATTTGCAGATCGTCGCCCGCTTCCAGTTTCTCTTGCAGAGAGTGGAATTGCTTCGCTTTGTCTTTCAGCAGGAAGTCTACACCGTACAGTGCTACGCGACGGTAGTCACCGATGATACGACCACGGCCGTATGCGTCAGGCAGACCAGTTAGAACACCAGACTTACGGCATTTCAGGATATCTGGGGTGTAGATATCGAAAACGCTTTGGTTGTGAGTCTTGCGGTACTCTGAGTAAATTTTTGAAACCATTGGGTCCAGCTCACGGCCGTAAGCCTTGCAAGAACCCTCGATCATGCGAACGCCGCCGTTTGGCATGATGGCACGTTTCAGAGGTGCTTCAGTTTGCAGACCAACGATCTTTTCCAGATCTTTGCTGATGTAGCCTGCGTCGTGAGCAGTAATGGTAGAGATTACAGAAGTGTCGAAGTCTACAGGCGCGTGAGTTGAGTTCTCAAGCTTGATGCCTTCCATCACTTTTTCCCAAAGCTTGTTAGTTGCTTCAGTACCTTCAGTTACCAGGAAAGACTCGTCGCCCTCGTAAGGGGTGTAGTTCTTCTGAATGAAGTCACGAACGTTAACTTCGTTCTGCCATTCGCCGTCAGCGAAACCTTCCCATGCTTTAGCAAATTGCTCAGACATGTTGTACCTACCTTTTTAGTAGAAGAAAACAAGTACTTAGCGACTTTGATGTCGCTCCACTGTTGAGCCAGTGGTAGTACACGATCATTAAAAAACTGTAAAAGCAAAAACGGTCTTTCAAAACGCGTTTGATTTTACGCTTTCTAGCCAAATTATGAATAGTAATTTGGGCAGCCAGTTAAGGCTGCCCAAACCGTCATTACATCAGAGCAGGGATACCGAACTGATCTTCAAGCATGCCAACCGCGAGCATAGCAACCAGACAGATAATCAATACTGAACCTGGAATCACGATACGGTCTACGAAAGACAGTTTTTTCGAACGCTCTTTGTCACCAATGAGACCATTGTTGTCGAGTAGCATTGCCAGCGCCCAAGCCAGTACTGGGTTAGCAACCATTGATGCGAAGATACAGATACCTGCTGATTGTGAATCCTTCGTTTCACGAACCATCTGAACACCTGCTTCAAGCAGTGGCAGGAATACACCTACCAGCAGCGCGATGCGCATTACCGGTGGCCATACTGCTACGTCCATTGGGAAACCAAGGATAGCGATGAACATCACCAAACAGCCCAGCAGAATCGCACCAGCAGGGATTGGACGCTTCGCAATCGCTGCAGGGATCATGTAAGTACCCCAAGAAGACGTGATGTTACCACCACCTACCGCAGTACCGACCATCTGGCGGATAGAACACATAGTCATTGTGTCATCCACGTCCATCAGCACTTTTTCGGTTTTCTTTGGATAGTTCAATTCTTGGAAGATACGGTGGCCCAGGAAGTCTGGAGACCACATGGCTACTGCCAGAATCGCAAATGGCAGAGAGGCGATGAAGTGCTGCAGATTTGGCAGACCCAACATCCAACCTTGCTCAGTGCTACCCCACCAGTAAACAGGGTTCAGGTTAGGCAGACCCATTTCAGTGGTGAAAGTCAGGTCGAAACCAGCGCCCAGCGCCAGTGCCGCAATCAGACCAGTGAACGCACAGGCAGGGATCGCCAACCAGCGTTTTCCGATGCGAGCCAGCAGAGCGTAAAGCACCACGTTCACGGCCAGAACCACCAGGCCAACATAACCCATGCTGCCTTTCGCGACGGTTGCAGACTCAAGGCCTTTTGCCCAAGTCTGAATGTCTGCGATTTGACTCATTGCACCGGTGAAACCGAGGAAGATAAGAAGACCGCCGGCAACCCCTTCACTGGTGAGGTTCACCAGTTTCGAGCCACCTTTGAAGTAACTCAGCATCAAGCCGAACATACCCAGCAGCAATGCAAGCGCAAGAGGGTGAGCACCAGCTAACGCAATGGTACCGATCAGTGGGATCATTGGACCATGGTTACCGGCAAGGTTAGCGCGTGGGTTGATAAAGCCAGAGGCAAGCACACAGAACAGCAGTGCAGGGATAAGCATCTCAACACGTGCTACTTCGATTGCGAACTCTTTGCCCAGATTGATGTGATCCCAAGCTTGGGTCAGGCCATCAGCCCAAGACATCATCACTGCTGAGTACATCGCGATAATGCCGATGGTACCCGCCAATGCAGGAACGAGGTCTTCGAGTTCGAAACGGAAATCACGGCCAGGGAGGTTTAGCTTCCAGCGGCGCGGGTTCATGATTTGAAGTTCGTGGTCCAGGTAATCTGAACGTGTCGCGAACTCTGAGGCAGGTCGGTGCTTAGCTTGATACTCGCTTTGCGCCTTATCGCCGATGTGCTCTGATGGAGCTTGAGTTGACATAAAGTCCTCTTCGTACAAAAGCAAACAGAACTGGTTACGCTCCCCGCGGGTTTTAGCTTTTATTCAGCAATGAACGCGCTGCTGATTGAGGTGAGGCCGGGAGCCAAAATTCGTTACAAACATACTAACAAACCTCCCCTAAGCAAATTTGATCTAAATCATTTTCGTGAAAATAAATTACAGGATTTGAAAGTAGGGAGAAACGAAAAACGCTATAAATGATAAGGATATTGTCGGTTTTGCCGAATTTATTATGATTTCTGAAATAAAATTACCAAAAGTGGTGCGGGAGATGTGCCACAAAAATGCACTAAATTGCAGTGAAATGGAGGGGTTAATCACTTTTTCCGCATGGTGTACTTGAAGAAACAGAAGAAGCCTGTGTCCGTTTCCCGGCGCAGGCTTCTTCAGTACAAAATCGTAAAAAGTTATTACGCAGCGTTGGCTTTTGCTTGTTGCAGCTTTTCGTAGGAGGCCAGAAGTTTTTGATGCGTACCAAATGAGGTCAAATCTGCACTTTCTAGCTCAAGGCCAAAGAAGCGGATGTCACCACAGATTGAGCTCCAAACCGCTTCGGTGATGCTTTCACCGTACACAAAACCAAATGCGCGACGGTATTCAGCGGCATCACGGGCTTCATCCTGAGCCAATTCGAGGCTTGCGATCAGGCAGCGCATGAACATGGTACGCTCCTGACTGTAGATGGTGGCATTGTATTCCAAACTCCAGGTCGCGAAATCCTGTGCTGTTTCCAAATCACCCATTGCCAGCGTCAGCAAACATTTCAGTTCGCCAATGGTGAGTGATTTCCAAGCGATACCTGTATCAGGCAGCACGCCCATTAATTCACATACCATGTAGCTGTCATCAAAGTCTGACATTTCCAGCACATCAAACAGAGACTCAACGGATTCATCACTGAAGCCCGTTGCGAGCAGCATGGACATAGCATCACGCAGATCGGTACCGCGGTTGTTATTACAAAGCTGTACTTCTTCAGGTGGGTAGATTTCAGACCAACCCGGCACAATCACTCGGCAACAGTTCACGCCAAGGTGGCTGTAATCGGCAATGTAGGCATCCGCACCTTCTGCATGAAGTTTACCGAGGAGCCAGGAGACTTCTTCTTCTGAAGTGCCTTCGAAGTTCCACTCAGTGAATTCATAATCTGGCGTGGATTTGAACATATCCCACGAGACTGTGCCTGATGAGTCGATAAAGTGGGTTTCGAGGTTGTGGTGGTCCGCCACGTCTTCATCATGGAAAGATGGCGCTTCGAAAACGTCCAGATCTTTCAGGCTGCGGCCTTGCAAAAGTTCTGTCACAGTGCGCTCGAAAGCCACCTGGAAGCGAGGGTGTGCGCCCCACGAGGTGAAGCAAGTGCCATTGTTGGGGTTAAACAATGTCACGCAAACAACCGGATACTGACCGCCCATGGAAGCGTCATAAACTGCAATCGGGAAACCTTCTGCCTGCATGGCTTCAATAGAAGCCTGAATAGTAGGGAAGCGAGCAATAACTTCTGCAGGAATTTCCGGCATGCTGATGCGCTCAGCAATGATGCGGTTTTTAATGGCACGCTCAAATACTTCAGACAGCGCCTGGCTGCGCGCTTCGGTCGCAGTATTACCCGCTGACATGCCGTTAGAGACATAGAGATTACCGACGATGTTCATTGGCACATAAACGGTCTGCTGGTCTTTCTGGCGGATAAACGGTAGCGCGCAAATCCCACGCTCTTCGTTACCGGATTGAAGATCGACCAGATCGCTCGCCATCAGGGTTTCTTCCTGATCGTAGAAGGCGCGCATGTCATTATCGAGCAGACCTTCCGGCAGCATGTCGTCATCGGTGAGAGGAAACCATTTCTCGTCTGGGTAATGAACGAAAGGTGCTTGTGCTATCTCTTCACCCAGATAGAAATCCGCATAGAAATAGTTGCATGAAAGACGCTCGAAATACTCCCCGAGCGCAGAGGCCAGAGCGGCTTTCTTGCTGGCGCCTTTTCCGTTGGTAAAGTTCATTGGTGCATCCACATCACGGATGTGAACTGACCAGACATTCGGTACAGGGTTAAGCCAGGAAACAGGCTCAACGTTGAAACCGGCAGCTGTCAATTTAGCTTCAAAGTTGTTGATGGACTCTTCGAGCGCAGCGTCTTTACCAGGGATATAGGTTTTCATGGAATTCTCAGTCTCTATATGAAGGCGCGGAGTATATACCCAAACAACCTGAATACGAGCATCTTCAAATTGCTTGGGTATACAGAGCCCGCCTCGGAAGATATGTTGCGTCCCTGCAAAAAATAGACGTTTTTACAGGCGCAGTGTGTCTAATCTAAGTTATATTCGAGATATCAAATCGTTATTGGCTGAGGGATATGAAACTTTTTGGCGTTGGCATACTTCTTTTCTGTGCGGGTTTACCGGCATATGCCAGTGATCCGGACTTTGCCCGTCATCTTAATCGTATCGAAACTCTTCTTTCTAACGATGATGTCGATAAAGCCGCTGATCTTGCAAAAGCGCTAGTTGCAGACAATGAGGAGCAAGAAGCCCTTCATCAACGTCTTCTCGGCTATATCTATTTGCATGAGGGCGACTACGACCGCGCCTATGTGGCGTACACCAAAGCGTTGGAATACCGGAAGTTGCCAGAAAGTTTAAGGCAAGACGTGCTGGGCGCGCTGGTGTCGCTCTCAATGAAACGCGGTAGACCTGAAGTCGCCATCCAATACGGCAAAACCTATCTCGATGAATTTCCGCCATTCCAGCCTGTCGAAAATCTCTACACAAGGGCGCTATTCAGTGAGCAAAAATATGGCGATGCCTTAACTCAGGCGAATGCCATTATTGCCCGTTACGGCAATGTGCCGGAGTTTATCTGGCAGATTAAACTTTTGAGTGAAGAGCAGCTGCAACAGCATCGTGCGTTGATTAACACCACACGAGTGATTCAGGACAAATATGGTCATGATGTTCGCTGGCAACGTAAAAAGGCGGCATCCTATGCAGCTTTGGGTGAGGTCCGTGCAGCGCTGAAAACCTTACAGGCGGAAGCCAAAGCAGGTGCTGAGCTGACAGAGGCGGATTACCTCAATATGTCTCAATACGCGAGTATGCTTGGGGATATCGATCAGGCCAAGCGCTTGTTGAACCAAGGCATCAGTTCAGAAGCGGTTACGATCAACCGCGACGTTCTGAAACGAAAGCTTCAGTACCATATTCAGGCTAAGGAATGGGCCGAAGCCTGGGAAGTGGTTTCTGTGCTGAACAAAGAACCAGAGCTTTATTTGGTTAAAGCACAAACACGAATCGCTTCCCAACTACAGCGATGGGACGATACGGTAAAGGTGGCACAACTCGGCATCGACATGGGTGGACATACAGACCCGTTCTTGTGGGAAATCCTCGGCTACAGCGCGATGAAAACCAACCAGCTGGAACTTGCACGTTCGGCCTACGAGCGCTTGAAGCTCCTTGAACCTAACGGTGACGCTGATGTGTGGCTTAAAACCCTGGATTTGATGGGTAAAGAGTAACGTATATCCGATAAAGAAAAGCCCGACTATTAGCTCGGGCTTTTCTGTTTATACTTAAAATTCAATGGGTTCCAGTTCCAAGAGCTGGATCAGCCTGGGCCTCTCTGTGTACCAAATGGGTGGAACATTAGGAGTGCCATCAATATGCTTTCTCCAGCCCTTGTAGCGGGTCGTGGTGAATTCAACGGTTTCCAGTTTATAGTAAAGCGGCACGGTAACTTGCTGTTCAGCAACAAGAAGGTGCAGTTTTCTGATAACCTCGCGCTGCTTCTGAGGCTCGGTTTGAAGCAGGAAATCCGCTAGCAACCCATCGATCTCATCATCTTTATAGTAGTGCTGAGCAAAGCGCGGAGAGGCTGGGGTTTGATAGGCGCTGTTAAACGCTGAGTTAAAATACTTGAACGGTGTTAGGCCGGAAAAGTAATTGGTGATGCTAAGGTCATAGTTCGCATCCGCCATCCGGGCTTCATACTCCGGAAAAGGTAAAACTTCCGTTTTTACACGAAGTCCCACTGCCGCGAACATCTCGGCAGCGACATTGGCGGCAGAGATAAAATCACTCCAACCGCTAGGAGCGATGACCCGCAGTGTCAGCGGCTCGCCGGAGGGCAATTCGCGGAATCTGTCACCATCAATATCTTCCAAACCCAGCTCATCAAGCAGGCGCGAAGCGGCCTTAGGATGAAAGCGAATGTAGTAAAGATGCTGCTCTGCTGCCGAATTCGGTACCCAGTCCTCAAATTTCGACTCCATACCACTGGCAAAAGCCGCTTTTTCACCCTGCCCAAAAACCGCCACATCAGTCAAAAGATCTCGGGCAAGGCTCATTGAGACGGCACGTCGAAAACGCACGTCCTGAATAACCTTGCGCATTTCGTCATTCGGATGTTTGAAGTTAAAGATGAGGCTGACGATGGTGGAGGGTTTGTGGTGATAATGGTAATCACGCGAATAGGAGGCGTAATTACGTTCAATATCTGGAATAAAGGCGCTCGCCCAGTCAAATTCTCCGTTACTTAGGCGGCTGATAAGCTCATCGTTACTTTTGACCTGAGGGTAGCGAATACAGTCAACCTTGAGCTTATCCTGTTGCCAGTAATAAGGGTTGCGGCATTGAACGATGTTGTTGCTGCTAAAGGCTTTTATGTCAGTGAAAGGGCCAGTGCCGACAGGCTGGGCATTAAGGTAAAAACGCTTGTCAGAAATATCTTCCCACTGGTGTTTGGGGACAATGATGGCGTCTTGCAAACGGTGGGCGATTTGGGCATTCGGACGGCTTAACGAGACGTATACCTCATTTTCATTACGTTTTTCGATGCGCTCAATCCAGTCACCGAGTGAATTGTAATCCAGTTTGGGCTCATTTTTGAGCAGCGTGAGACTGTACACCACATCGTCAGCGCTGAATGGCGTACCGTCTGACCACTTAATGTCGTCGCGAAGGGTAAGAAGAATGCCTTTCAGATCGGGGGATAAGGTGTAGCTTTTGGCTAGACGGAAATGTGCGACGCCCTCCTCAAAAACCATCAGGGGCTCGAAGATGAAGTCTCTCGTCGTCGCCAGTGTATCGGCGCGGAAAGGGTTGTAGTTTCTGACAAAGCCGTTCGACAGCTCGGGAATTATTGTAAGTGTATTGGTCGTGGCTGAGCTGGCGAAAGAGATGAGCGCGAAACACAGAGTCAGCAAGCGTGGCAACATAGCTCTCTCAATATTGATCTACAAGCAAATTTTTATCGAAATACACCCTACACTAACCACTTAAAACCATCAATCGATTCAAACTCTTGATAAAGCACTCATTGTGTTTAATTATGCATTGAAAATGACTTATTTTTTATTCACTTAAAGGTTAACAAATTGTTGCTGTTGAAACTGATGGATGTTATTTTCAGATAAACGAGCCTCAGTAGTGAAATGTGTTGTGGCACGGCAGAAAATGACAATTTACGCCATAGTTACGCTGAACTCGTACCACTCAGCCATATAAAAAAGAGTGCCTACACAAATTTGGAATAAAGGGTGGCACTCAAATTAAGCTCGGCGTGCAAACAGAAAGACAGGAGTCAAGCGCATGACGGAAGCAGTAGCGCTACAAGTCAAAGACCTTCATAAGACCTTTGGTCAACACGAAGTATTAAAAGGGATTTCACTGGACGCACACCGTGGCGATGTCATCTCTATTATCGGATCTTCCGGTTCAGGTAAAAGTACCTTCCTTCGCTGTATCAATTTGCTGGAAACCCCAACCGCAGGCGAGATTTGGGTCAACGGCGAACTCATCGAAATGAAAAATGGCCGCCATGGCGAAGCCGTCCCCGTCAGTGAGAAGCAAGTTCAACGTATTCGTTCGCGTTTGGCCATGGTATTTCAGGGGTTCAATCTGTGGTCGCACATGACTGTTCTTGAAAACGTCATTGAAGCACCGATACATGTTCTTGGTGTACCAAAAGCGGAAGCGATGGAGCGGGCAGAAGCCTTCCTGCAACGTGTTGGCCTGTGGGAACGGCGCGATTACTACCCAGGGCACCTTTCAGGCGGTCAACAACAGCGTGCAGCGATTGCGCGCGCTCTGGCGGTAGAGCCAGAAGTGCTGCTGTTTGATGAGCCGACCTCAGCGCTCGACCCGGAATTGGTGGGTGAAGTCCTCAATGTCATGAAAATCCTTGCTGAAGAAGGCCGCACCATGTTGGTCGTGACTCACGAAATGGCTTTCGCACGTGACGTTTCCAACCATGTGATGTTCTTACACCAAGGTTTAGTGGAAGAGCAGGGCGACCCAGCTAAGCTATTTACTAATCCTGAGTCGGAGCGATTACAACAGTTTATCTCTTCGATTTACTAAGCAAATTTTTAATACGAAAGCCCCAACGCGTTAAAACGCACAAGGCAGATGGCAAAGGAGTTACGCCATCTGGACAATATTTCCATAAGGAGACAGAAAGATGAAAAAATGGTTAGTTGCTGCTGCTGTTACGGCTGCACTGGGCGCGACAGCGGTTCAGGCAAAAGACTGGAAAGACGTACGCATCGCTGTGGATGTACCTTATGAACCATTCGAATACAAAGCACCAGACGGCACGCTGACTGGTTTCGAAGTGGATCTGGGTAACGCTGTATGTGAAAACGCGAAACTGAACTGTAGCTGGGTTATCCAAGCATGGGACGGCATCATTCCAGGTCTGCAAGCACGTAAGTACGACGTAATTTTCTCGTCAATGTCTATTACTGAAGAGCGTGCCAAGCAGGTACTGTTCTCAGAACCATACTACAACACCCCAAGTGGCTTCTTTGCGCCAAAAGGTTCAGCTCTGAACCCAGCAGATGTAGCATCACTCAAAGGTAAACGTATCGGCGTTCAGCGCGGTACCATCCAAGACAACTATGCGACTGATACTTTCGGCAAAGTAGCCGAAGTGAAGCGTTATACCACAGGTGATGATCTGGTTCTGGATCTGCAGGGTGGTCGTCTGGACATCGTTCTTATCGACTTCCCAGTAGGTGAATCTTCAATTCTGGGTGGTAAAGATGGTGACACCTTCGAAGCAGTGGGCGACAACGTTCAACTGGGTAACGGTGTAGCAGCAGCATTCCGTAAGCGTGATAAAGACCTGGCAGCGATCTTTAACAAGTCTCTGGCAGAAGTGAAAGCTGACGGTACGTATGACGAGATTCGTAAGAAGTATTTCGCCTACGATATCAAAATGTAATCCTGCTTCTTAGTTGGAACGATAGCTGTGTTGCTTGCGCGCGCTCACCCCAATCACATAGGAAACCTATGCTCATGGGGATTCAGGTGCTCGGCGCCTTGCTCTAGCTCCAACTAATTTGCAGGAACTCTGCTAGCTAGAACACATAGCAGATTCATCAGCCCTCTGATTTAGGGAGCTGATAAAGCTCTAGGGGGAGCGGGATTCGCTCCCTTTCGACTGATAAGCGAAAACTGAATACAAGATCCATAAAGCGGTAGTTTCGCTATCGGTTTATTCGTGCAGGAGGAAAGGATGTTAGATCTGCATGGTTATGGCCCTTCCATTTTCATGGGCGCAATATTAACCGTCGAATTGGCGGTGCTTTCTGCTGTGATTGCGGTGTTACTGGGATTGGTGACCGCATTAGCTCGTCTTTCTAAGAACCGTTTTGCCCGTGGTGTGGCGACGGTTTATTCCACCGTGGTTCGGGGTGTACCCGATCTGGTGTTGATGCTGCTGATTTTCTTCGGCGCACAAATCATGATGAACAACTTCTCCGACTGGCTTTACGAAAAGTACGACATCGATATGTTCTTCAATATCGATGAGTTCACAGCCGGTGTTTCGACGATTGGTTTTATCTTCGGTGCCTATATGGCTGAAACCTTCCGCGGTGCATTCCTGGCGGTTGACCGTGGTCAGTTGGAAGCAGGGACTGCATACGGCATGAGCCCTTGGATGATCTTCCGTCGCATCATGTTCCCGCAAATGATGCGCCATGCGCTTCCGGGGATAGGTAACAACTGGCTGGTGCTGGTGAAGACAACAGCACTGGTTTCAGTGATTGGTTTGGCGGACATGACGCGCCTTGCTAAAGAAGCCGCTGGTGCGGTTAACGAACCGTTCAAATTCTTTATTCCGGTAGCAATGGTCTACCTGCTGATCACCTCCATCTCTGAGCTTGGACTCAAGCGTTTGGAGCGTAAGTTCAGTGCTGGTGTAGTAAGAGGCTAAGGAGACACGGAATGTTAGAATCAATTTACGCTTACCTCGACCAAAACGATATCTTCACGTCGACCACCATTCTCCACTATTGGAGTGGTCTGACAGTGACAGTCCAATTGGTGTTTCTGTCCTTGGTGCTGGGTCTTATCCTTTCGGTACCACTGGCGGTAGCGAGAACCTCAAAGAACCCTTGGATTAACCGTCCGGTTTGGATTTACGTTTACATCTTCCGTGGCACACCGCTGCTTATCCAGCTTTACCTGATTTATTACGGTGTGGCGACCATTGAAGGTATTCAACAAAGTATGTTCTGGGCCGTTGTTGAAGATGCTTTCTATCCATGTCTGTTTGCTTTTGTGCTGAACACTGCGGCATACACAACGGAAATTCTGCGTGGTGCCATGGTAGCAACACCTGCGGGTGAAATCGAAGCAGGCAAGGCGTACGGCATGTCGCGCTTTACGATTCTGCGCCGCATCATCTTGCCATCTTCATTCCGTCGCGCACTGCCAGCCTACAGCAACGAAGTTATCTTCATGCTGCATGCAAGCTCGATTGCGTCAGTCGTGACTATCATCGACCTCACAGGCGCAGCAAGGGACATCTACGCACGTTTCTATGCGCCATTTGATGCTTTCCTGTTTGTGGCGGCTATCTACCTGTGTCTGACTTTCGCCATTGTTTATGGCTTTAAACGCCTAGAGCACCGCTGGCATCGACATTTGAGACCGTTGGAGTCGTAGTAAGAGCAGATCCTAGGAAGAGCAGGGTCCTAGGTCCTAGGGAAGAGCCAAAGCGCTCTGTGCAAAGTTCTAGATAATAAAAAACCGCCTATATCGGCGGTTTTTTACTTGCTCCAAAGCTTTTGCTCTTCCTAGGCCCTTTCTTTTCCTAGGACCTAGGTCCTTATCTACTTAAACTCCGCCCAGATCGGGGCGTGGTCGGAAGGTTTCTCGATACCACGCAGCTCGTAATCGATACCCGTATCCGTGCAGTCTGCTGCCAGTGAAGGGGTTGCCAGAATCACGTCGATTCGCAGGCCACGGTTGTCGTCAAAACCGCGGGAGCGGTAATCGAACCACGAGAATTTGTCGTCGACATCTGGGAACTGCTGGCGGAAGGTATCCACAAAGCCCCAGTTCATCAAGGTCGCCAGCATTTCGCGTTCTTCTGGCTGGAAGGAACACTTACCGGTTTTCAGCCAGCGCTTACGGTTCACTTCACCAATACCGATATCCAAATCAATCGGGCTGATGTTGATATCACCCATCACAATCAGTTTCTCGTCATTGCTGTGTGAGGTATTGAGATAGCTCATTAGATCTTTGTAGAACTTGCGCTTGGCAGGGTACTTGGTTTCGTGGGCGATGTTTTCACCCTGAGGGAAGTAACCGTTCAACACTGTCACTTCACTGCCATCAACATTTTTGAACGTTGCCATGATCATACGACGCTGCGCATCTTCCTCGTCGGTCGGAAAGCCTTTTTGCACTTTCAGTGGCTCTTGCTTACAGAGCATTGCAACCCCGTAATGCGCCTTTTGACCATGGAAATAGACTTTGTAGCCCATCGCTTCGACGTCTTCGACAGGAAAGGCTTCATCATGAACCTTGATTTCCTGTAGACCAATCACGTCGGGTTGGTGCTTTTCAATCAGCGCCTGAAGTTGGTGAAGGCGGGCGCGCAATCCATTGATATTAAAAGAAATGACTTTCATGCTGATTTACTTCTCTTTGTCTGAAGTCCGTTGAGTGCTGATCAGTTTATCTGAAATTACAACCGCTCGCAGAACATTAGTGTCTTATTAACGATGCAATTTCGTCCCATTAGTAAAGCGATATCTATTTATTGCAACTATGATTGTAAAGAAAAGAATCTTCGGACACTCAAGGTGTTATCTGTTTTTGAGCGAAGGGAGCGCAGATGATGAACACAGTTTCATTGGTGAAAGTGTCGGTGGCTTCACTGACAATGACTTTGGTAGCAGGGTGCAGTGAGTACGGCGATTTTACACAAGAACAAATTTGTCGGGCGAGTTTGGCTGCTATCAAAGGCAAAAGTCCTTCTATCATGATGGTTGATAAAAAGGTCGTAGAGCCAGAAACGGAAAAGGATGTTTTTCATATCTCCTACAAGCGGCCAGATGATGGCAAGAAATGGCATTATCGCTGCAAAATCGATAAAAAACGTGCGGTTTGGGCGCAAGGGAAAGACGGCCGTTGGCGCGATCAGGCGCAGGATCCCACTATCAGGTTCAAGATAGAAGGTGAAGATATCATGATCAATGAAACCTTCCCTGATGGCAGTACTGCCATGGATATTAGCTTCAGCATTTACATGCTCGGTGGTAAATCCTAACCTCTCCCCCTGATCCCGGTAGCAGTCCCGCCGGGGTCATTTTACTCTTGTTCCAATTTTTCGAACGACTCTGACGAAACCCTCCTGCCGACATCTCCTTATCCTTCTCATATACTCTTCTCAACAAAACAAGGAGATTGGATATGGGCAAATTAGTGGAAGGTGTTTGGCATGACGTCTGGTACGACACCAAATCATCTGGTGGTAAATTCGTGCGTGAGGATGCAGGTTTCCGCTCTTGGGTGACGGCAACCGGTGAAGCGGGTCCAACGGGAGAGAGTGGTTTTAAGGCTGAATCTGGCCGCTATCACCTGTACGTTTCGCTCGCTTGTCCATGGGCACACCGAACGCTGATTTTCCGTAAACTAAAAGGCCTTGAAGAGCACATTACCGTGTCTGTGGTGAGTCCAGACATGATGGAGAAAGGCTGGCAGTTTGATGAGCCTGAGTCACTCTATGGGTTTAACTACATGCATCAGGTTTATACCAAAGCAAAATCAGATTACACCGGACGCGTCACTGTGCCTGTGCTGTGGGATAAGAAAACCGAAACCATTGTCAGTAACGAATCGTCTGAAATCATCCGCATGCTCAACACGGCATTCAACGAGGTGACAGGTATCACGGAGGATTTTTACCCAGAAACGCTGCGTAGTGTGATTGATGAGTGGAACGATTATGTTTACCCAAATATCAACAACGGCGTGTACCGCTGTGGTTTTGCCACCACGCAAGAAGCTTATGAAGAAGCGTTCGACAATCTTTTTGCTGCATTGGACAAATTGGATGCGCATTTGGCGACCAACCGTTACTTGGCGGGCGATCAAATTACCGAGGCAGACTGGCGCGCCTTTACCACGTTGGTGCGTTTTGACCCGGTGTACGTGGGACATTTCAAATGTAACCGTCAGCAGATAGCCCAATATGAGCACATCTTCGGCTATTTGAAAGAGTTATATCAGGTCGCGGGTGTGGCAGAGACAGTGGATATGTACCACATCAAACGTCACTACTATTACAGCCACGCTAACATCAACCCAACCCGTGTTGTGCCAAAAGGCCCGGAGCAGGATTTGATGGCTCCGCATGGTCGCGAAAGCGTTTAGTTCGCAGAAAAGCAAAAAGCCAGCTCGATGAGCTGGCTTTTTTAATGATGGTGGTGGGAGAAGGATTCGAACCTTCGAAGGCGGAGCCGTCAGATTTACAGTCTGATCCCTTTGGCCACTCGGGAATCCCACCACGAGTTATTCTGATTGTGTGCTGCGCTGCGGAAATCAAAAGAACATCGCGACGAAGCTGAAAGATGGTGGTGGGAGAAGGATTCGAACCTTCGAAGGCGGAGCCGTCAGATTTACAGTCTGATCCCTTTGGCCACTCGGGAATCCCACCACGAGTTATTCTGATTGTGTGCTGCGCTGCGGAAATCAAAAGAACATCGCGACGAAGCTGAAAGATGGTGGTGGGAGAAGGATTCGAACCTTCGAAGGCGGAGCCGTCAGATTTACAGTCTGATCCCTTTGGCCACTCGGGAATCCCACCACGAGTTATTCTAGTTGTATGCTGCACCGCGGAAATCAAACGAACATCGCGATGAAGCGCAGTAAATGGTGGTGGGAGAAGGATTCGAACCTTCGAAGGCGGAGCCGTCAGATTTACAGTCTGATCCCTTTGGCCACTCGGGAATCCCACCACGCTGTGCGGGGCGCATATTATCAAACGAAGCATGTCTGTAAAGCACTTTTCTCGAAAATGCTGTGCGTTTGCTGGTTTTTTCGGCGTTGAAACAACCGATTGACAGGAAACCGGGAATTTTACCGAGTTTTGGGAATCCAACCGGGGTTTTATGAGGTACTCAGATGGAATTCAGAGTGCCTCTTTCCGCCAATTGCTTGTAGGCAAATCTTTTACTGAATTTACATTTCTTTACCGCACGCAGGATAGGCATAGAGTAGACTATCGCGAGTTGTTATTTACGGTTAATAAAATGAAAAATAAAGTCCTTTTCGCTGCCGTTGTGTTGCTTGGCTCCGCCGGATATTTTGCCTGGCAGGGTAAAACCGAAGCCGCAGACAAACCTTCAGCGCGTCCTGCAAGACCCGCTATTGCAGTCGCTACTGCCAAAGTTGAATCGCGCCCGGTTGCGCGAAGCCTCTCTTTGATTGGTAACCTAAAGTCCGAAAACTCTGTGGTGATTGCCCCTGAAGTGGCAGGCAAGATTGAAGCGGTTTACGTGAAAGCTGGCCAACAGGTGAAAGAAGGCGACCCGCTGCTGACTCTGGATACGGCCAAATCAGAAGCCGCAGTGGCCGAGGCGCAGGCATTCCACAAAGATGAGCTGCGTAAGCTGAGCGAGTTCTCCAAACTTCACAAGCGCGGTGCGCTGACCAAAACAGAACTGGACGCGCAACAAGCCAGTGTGGACGTTGCCAAAGCGCGTTTGGATGCTGCGAAAGCCGATCTGGATGATCGCTTCATCAAAGCGCCGTTCAGCGGCACTGTTGGTCTCGTGGATATCACCCGTGGCCAGCTAGTGTCAGTAGGCGAGTCGCTGCTGCATCTCGACGATCTTTCCCAAATGCAATTAGACGTGAATGTGCCTGAACAATACCTGTCTGAGCTCAGCAAAGACATCGAAGTCGTAGCTAATTCCAAAGCTTGGCGTAGCAAAACATTTGAAGGTCAACTCTCTGCCGTAGACTCACGCGTGAACAACGACTCCTTAAACCTGCGTGCGCGCATCGACATCAACAATGACGACCGTCTGCTACGCCCGGGTATGATGATGGAAGCGACCATGGGTTTTGCACCTATGGTGAGCGCGGTGATCCCTGTGCAGGCTATTGAGTACTCAGGCACCAAACGCTTTGTGTATTTGGTCGATGAAAAAGGTATTGCGCATCGCACAGAAGTCAAACTTGGTGCGCGTATCGACAACCTGGTGACCGTCGAAAATGGTCTCGAGATTGGCGATCGCATCGTGGTGCAAGGTCTGGTGAGTATGCGAGATGGCACCAAGGTGAATGATTTGACGGCGAAGGGTGAGGGCAAGTAAATGTGGCTCTCAGATGTCTCCGTTAAACGACCTGTTGTCGCGATTGTTCTGAGCCTGCTGCTCCTCGTTTTCGGTATCGTATCCTTCAGCAAGCTTGCCGTGCGTGAATATCCGGATATCGACAGCCCTGTCGTGTCTGTGATGACCCGTTATGCTGGGGCATCCGCCAGCATCATGGAAAGCCAGATCACCCAGGTGCTGGAAGATGAATTGTCTGGCATCAGTGGCATCGAAGAAATTACCTCTGTCAGCCGCAACGGCATGTCGCGTATTACTGTCGAGTTCAACATCGACTGGAATCTGACCGAAGGGGTCAGCGATGTTCGTGATGCAGTCGCACGGGCGCAGCGACGGCTGCCGGATGAAGCCGATGAACCGATAGTGTCCAAGTCCAACGGTTCTGGTGAAGCTTCCATTTACATCAACCTTGCATCACCGGAAATGGACCGCACTCAGCTCACCGAATACGCGCAGCGTGTGCTGGAAGACAAATTCAGCCTGTTGACGGGCGTGAGTTCGGTGGAGCTTTACGGCGCGCTGTACAAAGTGATGTATGTGCGACTCGACCCAGTGCTGATGGCAGGTCGTGGTGTCACAACCTCAGATATTACTTCGACGCTTCGCCGCGAAAACCTTGAAAGTCCGGGCGGTGAAATCCGCAACGATGTCACCAAGATGACCGTGCGTACAGAACGCTTGTATCAGACACCGGAAGATTTCGATTATCTGGTGGTTCGCACTGCTAACGATGGCAGCCCGATCTACCTCAAGGACGTCGCAGACGTTTATATTGGCTCCCAAAACGAAAACGCTACCTATAAAAACAACGGCGTGAATAACCTCAGCCTCGGTATTGTGCCGCAGTCTGATGCCAACCCATTGAACGTAGCCATTGCCGTTCGTGAACTGGTGGATGAGTTCCAGCCTTTCTTACCAGAAGGGGCGAAGCTTTGGGTCGACTATGACTCCACCGTCTTTATCGAACGTTCGATTGATGAGGTATACAGCACCCTGTTTGTCACAGGCGCGCTGGTGGTTCTGGTGCTCTACATCTTCATCGGTCAGGCGAGGGCGACGCTGATCCCGGCGGTAACGGTTCCGGTTTCCCTGATTTCTGCTTTTATCGCCGCTTACTTCTTTGGCTTCTCAATTAACCTGTTGACCTTGATGGCGCTGATTCTGGCTATCGGTCTGGTGGTCGACGACGCCATCGTGGTCGTGGAAAACATGTTCCACCACATTGAAAAGGGGGAAACCCCGCTGGTGGCGGCATTTAAAGGGACCCGCGAAGTTGGCTTTGCTGTGGTGGCGACCACTGCAGTACTGGTGATGGTATTCCTGCCAATTTCCTTTATGGAAGGTATGGTCGGCAAGCTGTTTACTGAGTTTTCTGTGCTGTTGGCGATGTCAGTGATTTTCTCATCAATCGTCGCACTGACGCTCACCCCAGTACTCGGCAGCAAAATTCTGAAAGCCAACGTGAAACGTGGCGCTTTTAACCGCATGGTCGATAACTTCTTTGAGAAGTTTGAGAACGGCTATCGCTCAGCGGTGACGATGGCAGTGAAAGCTCGCTTTGTTGCGCCACTGATCATCCTCGCCTGTATCGGCGGCAGTGCTTACTTAATGAAAAACCTGCCAGCGCAACTGGTTCCGCAGGAAGACCGCGGAGTCCTGATGGCGTTTGTGAAAGGGGCTGAAGGTACTGCATACAACCGTATGGTCGGTAACATGGAAGAGGTTGAACGTCGTTTGATGCCATTGGTAGAAAAAGGCCTTTTGACTTCTATCAGTATGCAGGCGCCAGCGTTTGGCGGAATGGCTGGCGACCAGACAGGTTTCGTAATTATGCAGCTCGAAGACTGGGATAACCGTGACCAGACTGCAGCACAAGCGCTGGGCGAAGTACGTAAAGCGCTGGGCGGTATCCCGGATATTTTCGTGCGCGCCTTTATGCCCGGTTTCCGTGGTGGTTCGAGCGAGCCTGTTCAGTTCATTCTAGGCGGCCCTGACTATCAGGAGTTGAACAAGTGGGCGCAAGTGTTGCTGGATGAAGCCAAAGCAAGCCCTATCCTTCAGGGCGCAGATCTGGATTACGCGGAAACCACGCCAGAGCTGCTAGTCAGCATTGATCGCAAGCGTGCGGCTGAACTGGGCATCAGTGCAGATGAAGTCTCCAACACCATGGAAATCATGCTGGGTGGCAAGAGCGAAACCACTTTTGTTGACCGTGGTGAAGAGTTCGACGTTTATCTACGTGGTGACGAAGCTCGTTTCAACAGTAAGGATGACATTAGCCAAATCTACATGCGCACCCGCAATGGCGATCTGGTGAGCCTTGATACCTTGGCAGACGTGGAAGAGGTGGCCTCTGCTCAAACGCTACGCCACTTCAATAAACAAAAGTCGATCACCTTAAAAGCCAACCTTGGCGATGGTTATACCCTGGGCAATGCGTTGGACTTTCTTGATGCTAAGGCGATTGAGTTGCTGCCAGCGGATATCACCATCAGTTATGCAGGTGAATCGGCAGAGTTTAAAGATAACCAAAGCAGCATTCTGATCGTATTCGGCTTGGCTCTGTTGGTGGCTTATCTGGTTCTGGCGGCGCAATTTGAAAGCTTTGTAAACCCGCTGGTGGTCATGTTGACAGTACCTATGGGTATCTTTGGTGGTTTTGTTGGCCTTTGGCTGACTAATCAGGGACTCAACATCTACTCGCAGATCGGCATGATCATGTTGATCGGTATGGTGACCAAAAACGGTATTCTTATCGTCGAATTTGCCAACCAGCTTCGTGACCGCGGCGAACCGTTTGAGAAAGCGATTATCGACGCTTCCGTGCGCCGTCTTCGCCCTATTATGATGACAGCATTTACCACCATTATCGGTGCTATCCCGCTGATCATTTCGACAGGGGCAGGCTACGAAAGCCGTGTGGCGGTAGGTACGGTCATTTTTGCAGGTATGGCATTTGCGACAGCGGTTACCCTATTCGTTATCCCAGCGATGTATCGCTTGTTGTCTGTTAAGACACATTCGCCGGGCTATGTGGAAGCACAGCTCAATGCTGAGCTTGAGAAATTCAAGCCACACCGTCCTGGTCATGGAGACTTTGAGCCGCACTGATGAATACAAAGGAAGAGCAGGCCCTAGAATCCTAGGTCTGCTCTTTTGTTTTCCAGCGTCCGTTGGTATGTTTTACAACCATAGACCTCGAATAAATAACGAAGATAAAGGAAGCCAGTCATGTCGGATAAACTGACCCAAGAACAACAAGATCAGTTGGATGCAGCAACGTTTCGTCGTTTCCTGTCTCATCTGGATAATCATAAAGAAGTGCAGAACATTGATCTGATGATCCTGGCTGACTTCTGTCGTAACTGTCTGGGCAAATGGTACAAAGCCGAAGCTGATAACGCTGGCATTGAAGTGAGTGACGAAGAAGCGCGTGAGCGCGTTTATGGTATGCCTTACAGCGAGTGGAAAGCCAACCACCAACTGCCGGCGACGGATGAGCAAATGGCGGCATTCAACGCACGCCAGAAAGCCAAAGAAGGTAAGTAAGCCTCGACCTAAAAGAGAAAAGCGCCGCTAGGGCGCTTTTTTTATGCAGTTTCGCCGGAAAGGTAGGCGAATGCATTACGGCTTAGTAACTGCGGATAGAGCTCTTTCAACACATCCATTTTGGGTGCAATTACGCGACGACAAAAGGGCTTTGCGGGATTACGCCAGAAGTAGTTCTGTTGGCGCGCTGGTGTAGGATAAAACGCCACCATAGGCGCAACTTGGGTGACCACAGGTTTCACATAATCAGAAGCGGCGCTTTCCAGTGCTTTCGAGCATTTGTCTATGTGCGCCGTATTGGTCGGATAGACTGCACTCGGGTAGCTTTCCCGAAATGAATGATTTGATGTGCAAGCGTGTGAGTCCAAATGCACACGAATCACATCCTCCAGCGAGATCTCTTCCTCATCGATACGGAATAATACCGCCTCAACATGCTTACGATCTTCCGTGACTAAAAATCCCTGTTCGACATTCGACACGCCTTTTAACGCGTTGAAGATGGCTTCCATGCACCAGTAACAAGTACCACTGACAGCAAGATACATATCGCCTCCCATTGAACAGAACAAAATAGGTATAGAGTAGAACCGGAGATAAGGCGTTATTCTTTCACGTAGGGTTATTAGGGGATAAGAAGAGATATAAAAATGCCTCCCACAGATGGAGAGGCATTAAGCATTTAGAGAGGTATTTTATTAGGCGCTTTTGCTATCCAGCGACGCCATCACGTTTTCTTTGTCTTCGAGGTAGCTGTCCAGACCTTTCTGGCGAAGGTCACAGGCAGGGCAATCGCCACAGCCTTTACCAATCACGCCGTTGTAGCAGGTTAAGGTATGGTCACGTACAAATTCCAGCTTGCCGTATTTGTCTGCCAGTGCCCAGGTCTCTGCCTTGTTCAACCACATCAGCGGCGTGCGGATTTCAAGCTCGCGATCCATCCCCAGAACCAATGACTTATTCATTGCCTGTACAAAGTCATTGCGGCAATCAGGGTAGCCAGAGAAGTCTGTTTCACACACACCGGTGATCACGGTTTGTGCGCCCAATTGATAGGCGTAAATCCCTGCCAGTGTCAGAAACAGAATATTGCGACCCGGCACGAAGGAGTTTGGCAGGCCATTTTCCTGAAGCTCGTGAGAAACCGGAATGTTGTCACGGGTCAGCGAACTGATCGCCAGTTCATTCAGCAGGCCAACGTCCATCACTTTGTGCGAAGTGGCACCCAGCGCGTTGGCAACGTCGCGCGCGACGTCGATTTCCTGCTTGTGGCGTTGGTTGTAGTCGAAGGTAATACAATGCACTTCGTCAAACTCAGACAACGCTTGGATTAAGCAGGTGGTTGAATCCTGTCCGCCACTAAAGACGACAACAGCTTTTTTCATGGCTACATCCTTTACCGGAAAGATGGTTTGTTGGAGCAGGAGTTTAGCTTAACTGTTTGTCGAGCTCTATGGCCGCGTGATAATTGCCTGTGTGTTCATACGCTGAGGAAGTAGTGAGAGTAGGTCTCATCCTTAACGTAACCCAAGGACTCATAAAGCCTTTGTGCGCCAGTGTTGTCCGGTGCAGTTTCCAGAGCCAACCCATTCGCACCTGTTTCAATCGCCAGTGCTTTAGCTTCGTCTAACAGTGCTTTCCCTATGCCTTTACCTCGCTGGGAGTCCAGCACAAATAGGTCATTTAGAATCCAGCTTTTAGTCGCGGAGACCGATGAGAAAGTAGGGTATAGCTGAGTGAATCCGACAGCATGTCCGGCTTCATCTCTGGCAATAAAAATGGTTGAATCCCGGTTTTCAAGGCGGGAATGAATGAAGCTGCACGCGAGGTCGATGTCACTTTCTTTACCATAGAACATACGGTAGAGGTTAAAAAGATAGGCGACGGCATTGACGTCTTCGAGTGTTGCTTTGGAGATGGTCATAACAAAAAGTGCTGGTGGAGGAATCAGCGTGCCAGAATGGCATGTGGAATCGATGAGGGTCAGTGCATTTACACCTTTGTTGAATGGCTTTCGAGAGAGATCCCGTCGGATTGAAAAATGAAAGCGCACCGAAGTGCGCTCTTACTCATGTTTATTTCAATCACCCTAACTTCTTAAGGTATTCCAGCGTTGGTGCAATATCACCAATGTTCGTGTTCACCCACTCTTCATTGAAATAGGTATCCAGATAGCGTTCGCCACTGTCGCAAAGCAGAGTGACGATAGACCCTTTTTCACCGCGTGATTGCATTTCTTCTGCCAGCATCAAAGCGCCATAAAGGTTGGTGCCTGTTGATGCCCCCGCTTTGCGGCCAAGAATGTTCTCCAGCCAATGCACCGTGCCAACACTGTCTACGTCTTTGATGGTTTCCATACGGTCAATCACGCCTGGGATGAAGCTTGGTTCAACGCGAGGGCGGCCGATGCCTTCGATTTTGCCGCCGCGATCCAGAGTCAGTGACTGATCGCCTGTTTTATAGAAATCATGGAAAACCGAGTTTTCTGGGTCAACCGCCATCAATTGTGTGTGTTGGCAACGGTAGCGGATGAAACGTCCAATGGTGGCTGAAGTACCGCCGGTGCCCGGGCTCATCACAATCCAGTTTGGCACAGGGTAACGCTCGTACTTCATCTGACTAAAAATGCTGTTGGCGATATTGTTGTTACTGCGCCAGTCGGTGGCGCGCTCAGCGTAGGTGAATTGGTCCATGTAGTGGCCATTCAGTTCCTGCGCAAGGCGGCGTGACTCTGCATAGATTTCGTCAGAGCGATCCACAAAGTGCGCTTCGCCGCCGTAGAACTGAATTTGTTCGATTTTCTTTTTCGCTGTCGTTCGCGGTACTACAGCGATAAAGCGAAGGCCAAGCAAGCGGGCGAAGTAAGCCTCAGAGATCGCGGTGCTGCCAGAGGACGATTCAATGATCGTGGTGTCTTCTTTGATCCAGCCGTTACACAAAGCGTAAAGGAAAAGGGAGCGTGCAAGGCGGTGTTTCAGGCTGCCTGTTGGATGGGTGCTTTCATCTTTCAGGTAGATGTCGATCTCCGGGAAGTACGGCAGATCCAGCTTGATCAGGTGGGTATCCGCTGAACGTTGGAAATCCGCTTCGATTTTACGAATTGCGTCGCAAACCCAGTGTGAGGAATTAGCAGGGACGTTTACTTCAGTCATCATTGGCTTACTTCATAATAATCAAGGTTATACCAACAATATAATCCTAGATGCGAAGTAAAGTTTTGCCATTTTTCGTCTAAATGTCGCTCGTTATAGAAATTTATTCTATCATTGGCATAGAAAAAGAAAATATTTCTCTCTACTGTCTTAAGAGGGGATTTTTTGCCTCTTATCGCGGAAATGGTAAAGCAGTCATGACAATTTCACTGGATAATGTAGATCGCCAATTGTTAGATTGGTTACAACGCGACGCGTCATTGTCGCTGTCAGATCTGGCCGAACGGGTAAACCTCACTACCACGCCTTGTTGGAAACGTCTCAAACGTCTTGAAGAAAGTGGCATCTTGCAAAAGCGTGTCGCCCTTCTAGACCCCGAAGCGTTGGGGCTCTCGTTCACGGCTTTTGTCCAAATAAAAACCTCAAACCACTCTGAAACCTGGTACCGCAAGTTTGCGGATGTCGTTACCCCATTTGCCGAAGTGATGGAATGCTATCGCATGGCGGGTGAATACGACTACATGTTAAAGGTGCAGGTGGCAGACATGGCGGCGTTTGACCGCTTCTATAAAAAGCTGGTGAACAGTATTGATGGCTTGACCAACGTGACGTCGACGTTCGCGATGGAGCCATTGAAATACACCACCGCGTTACCGCTCTAAAAAGACTCAGCATACAAAAGCTTGAGCAATAAAAGTCAGGCAAGTCAGAGACCTGAAAAGTAAGTTGGCTCGCGCAGGGGAGGATGAATGCGCATATTTTTGGAACTCGGGTGGTTTTTCCGAATGGCGTGGAAACGCTATGTCGGCGCCATTGTACTCTTATTTTTCGTCGCCGGTTTTGAACTGATCCCGCCGAAAGCCATTGGTTGGCTGGTGGACGGTGTCATGGCAGGCGATATCAGCAAAAACCAAATGTTTATTGCGCTTGGGGCGATCGTTGCGCTTTGGGTCGTGGTGTATTTCATGCGCGTTGTCTGGCGCGTGTGGCTGTTTGGCGCTGCGGCGCAACTCGGCACCGTGCTTCGAGACAAGCTCTATCAGCACTTTACCCGCCATGCGCCTCGCTTCTTTGAGCGCTACCGCACGGGCGATTTGATGGCGCGATCCACCAATGATGTGAAGGCCGTAGTGATGACGGCGGGCGAAGGCGTATTAACGCTGGCGGACTCGTTGATCATGGGGATTGCGGTGTTGATAGTCATGACCACCACCATCAGCTGGGAACTCACCCTGCTGGCGCTGGCACCTATGCCTGTGATGGCAATCATGGTGAACCGCTTTGGTCGACAACTCCACCATAGATTCAGTGCCTCACAGGAGGCATTTTCATCGCTGTCGGAAGAAACCCAATCGTCGCTCAATGGTATTCGGATGATCCGTGCGTTTGGGTTGGAGTCCCAGCAGGTTGACCGCTTTAACGCGGTAGCGGATGACACGGGCGAAAAGAACATGGCTGTTGCAAAAGTCGATGCCATGTTTGACCCAGTAATCTTCCTGACCATTGGCACCTCGTTTTTCTGCTCGATTGCAGGTGGTGGTTACATGGTGGCAAATGGCACCTTAACCTTGGGCGAGCTGACCGCATTTACCCTTTATCAAGGCTTGATGATCTGGCCGATGCTGGCCGTTGCCTGGTTGTTTAACATCATCGAACGCGGTTCGGCTGCGTGGAAGCGTATTAAAGAGTTACTGGAAGAAAAACCGGACTTGGTGGACGGCGAAAAAGCCTTACCTGTAGAACGTGAAACCCTAACTATTGCTATTGATCAGTTCACTTGGCGCGGTCATGACATTCCAGCGCTTCGAGATGTGAACGTTGAATTAGCACCCGGAAAAATGCTGGGTGTGGCGGGGCCAGTGGGCAGTGGTAAAACCACCATTCTGTCTTTGATGCTTCGCTTGGAAGACCCTGTTCAGGGTCGCGTAAGCTATGGCGGTACAGACCTTCGCGATTTCAAGCTGGGCGAGTGGCGCGGCAAGCTGGCGGTTGTTACGCAGGCACCGTTTTTGTTTTCCCGCAGCATTGCCGACAACATTGCGCTCGGTAAGCCAGACGCAACACGTGAAGAAATCCGTGAAGCGGCGAAGCTGGCTTGTATTGATGAAGACATCATGCAGTTCCCGGAAGGCTATGAAACGCTGGTGGGAGAAAAGGGTATTACGCTTTCCGGTGGTCAAAAGCAGCGGATTTCTATTGCCCGTGCTTTGTTGCTGGATGCGGAAATTCTGGTACTGGACGATGCCCTGTCAGCGGTGGATGGCCGCACTGAGCATCACATTCTGAAAAACCTTCACGACCGCGCACAGCACCAGACCACCGTGGTGATTGCACACCGTTTATCGGCGTTGGAATCGGCGGATGAGATCATCGTGTTGCAAAAAGGGCATATTGAGGAGCGTGGCACACACAAAGCCTTGGTGAATGCCAACGGCTGGTATGCCGAAATGCAGCGTTATCAGCAACTCGAACAAGCACTGGAGGGGGCGCTATGAGTAAACGTGAAACCCTAAAACGCCTTCTGAGTTATCTGCTCAATGACAAAGCCGGTTTTGCGGTGGCGGCTATTTTCCTGCTGTTTGCAGTGGTGGCTGATGTCAGCGGCCCGTGGTTGATTCGAATCTTCCTCGATGATTATGTCGCTCAGGATTACTATCCACCGAATGTTCTTTGGGGGTTGGCCTTGGCCTATATTGCGGTCACGGTACTCTCGGGTCTGTTGCACTACGCCTATGGCATCCGGTTTAGTCGTATCGCGATTGAAATCGTCCAAACCATTCGTAAGCGTGTGTATGCCAGCATCATCAACCAGCCGTTGTCGGCGTTTGATTATGTGCCAGCAGGTAAATTGGTCTCGCGCGTCACCAACGACACCGAATCGCTGAAAGAGCTTTACGTGCAAGTGGTCGCGAGTTTCCTGCAAGCGACAGCGCTGATCATCGCCATGCTGACGGCCATGTACTTATTGAGCCCGACACTCACGGTTGTGGTGGCGATTCTTATCCCTTCCGTGGTTTTGGTGATGTACTACTACCAACGCCGTTCGTCACCCGCTTACCGTGACTCGCGCGACTTGCTGACTGACATTAACAGTGTGATGAGTGAGTCGATTCAGGGGATGAGCCTGATTCAGTTGATGGGACAGGAGCAGCGTTTTTCAGAGCGCTTTGCTGATTTAACTGAGCAACACTTCAACACCGAAGTTCGCATCGTGAAAATCAACGGCATTTACCTGCGCCCGCTGATTGATTTGATGTCTGGTGTGGCACTGATCTCGCTGGCTGCGCTGTTTGGCTGGCACGGCAATGAGTTGATTGGTGTGGGCGTGCTTTACGCTTTTATCAGTTACCTGGGCCGAGTCACTGAGCCATTGATAGAACTGATGCAGCGTTTGTCTTTGCTGCAACAGGCGATCATGGCGGGCGAGCGCCTGTTCGAGCTGATGGATGCCAAACAACATGTCTATGGTGACGACGACCGCGCCATTGAGTCTGGCACCATTGATATCGAAGGGCTGAACTTCAGCTATGACAGTAAAACGCAGGTGCTGACCGATGTGAATGTCTCGGTCAAAGAAGGCGGCTTCTTAGCTTTGGTCGGGCATACGGGTAGTGGCAAAAGCACGCTGGCTTCTTTGCTGATGGGCTTTTATCCGGTGCAAAAGGGAGCATTGAAACTGGGTGGCAGAGAGCTCTCGACCCTGACCCAAAACGCGCTCCGCTCTGGCATTGCTATGGTACAGCAAGACCCGCATGTCCTCTCTGATACCTTCCGCGCCAATGTGAGCCTTGGCCGTGATATTTCAGATGAAGCGATTTGGCAGGCGTTGGAACAGGTCGATTTAGCGGACTATGTGAAGCAACTACCATCTGGTTTGGATACTGCGATTGGTACCGGCGATATTACGCTTTCCGCGGGTCAGAAGCAGCTTCTGGCGCTGGCTCGAGTGCTGGTGGATAAGCCGCGTATCCTGATTCTGGATGAAGCGACTGCCAACATTGACTCCGGCACCGAAGAGCGTGTGCAGCAAGCACTGGCAGCACTGCGAAATACCATGACCATTGTGGTGATCGCGCACCGTCTTTCGACCATTGCCGATGCGGACAACATTCTGGTGCTGCATCGTGGGCATGTGGAAGAGCAGGGTAATCATCAGCAGCTTTTGGCGAATAAAGGTCGTTACTGGCAGATGTACGAGCTGCAGCAAACCCGGGCACATCTGGAAGAGCTGGAGCAAATTGCCTGTGGTGAGACAGAAACGCACGAAGGTATTGCCTAAGCTAAAAGGTAGTTCAATGCCGGGCGGGGAGAGCATGGAAAGCATCATCGATATCTGGACATCTAATCCGACAGAAAAAGGGACTACCTATGTGGTGCCTGACGGTTGCCGTGATGTGATTGTGACAGAAATCGATGGTATGCAGCAGGTGCATGTCTCCTCGCTGTTTGAAGCCACTATTGATGTTGATATAACGCCAAACGCAAAAATGACAGGCTATCGCTTGGCACCGGGAACATGGGTGGACGAAAGCCAATTAATGGCCGCCACCGGAAAAGACATCGATGATCTTTTCGATAAGATTAATGCCTTTTCACGTCGCTGTAGCAATGTCGATGAGGCGCTTTTCAGCCTAGGCGAGCGGTTGGGTTCTGTGGCTGATATTTCACGTTCACTTGGTGTGAGTGAGCGAACCTTGCAAAGGCATCTGCTCAAACACAGCGGAAAATCTCCCCAATTCTGGTTGCAATTGGCAAGGGCAAGACAAAGTGCCCGTGCCATTGCCGAGGGTGCACCATTGATTGATACAGCCTTTGATTTTGGCTATGCCGATCAGGCGCACCTCAGCCGCGAAATTAAACGCTGGTTTGGCGTCACACCAAGTGAACTACTCCTCAGAAAAGATCTTACTGTACAGCTTTACGTTCCCGGTTATTGAAGGCCAAGGTTAACCTGCCACGGCGGTACAAATCTCTACCAGATACCCATTCAAATCGCGTACGTAAGCGGTGGTTTGTCCCCAGGGCATTTCTTCAACTTTCTGCACCAACTCCGCTCCTGTTTTCAGCGCATTGGCAAGGTTTCCCGCCACATCATCGGTCTCAAAGGCGATTTCAAAGTTGGGTGAATGCGGGTTTCCAGAACTTGGGTGTTTGCCGAGCGAAGTCATCAGCGCTAGTGATGAAAAAGAGAGTTTGGTGTCGCCGGTGTTCAGCTCGCCATAATCGCCGCTTTCATGCAGAAAGGCGCGTTCCAGTCCGAAGGCTTGTTCATAGAACGCCAATGTTTGTTCAACGTTTTCAACATACATAATCGTGTATCGAAATTTCATCATTTCCTCTCCTTGTTGTTGTTTTATCCATTCTGTCTTTTAGTGGAAAAGGTGTCTTGAAGATTTCCGACAGCCTAGAACGAAAGATATGCCTCGTAACTTTCAGTGTGATGAATGTCCCGAAATTTCAATGTATTGAGAGGTCAGTCGATAGTCATCATTTGGTCATTCCGGTGGAACATAAACGTCACCCGACAGAAACCGAACTGTCATTTTTTAGCCCTACCTTAGCCCCCGCTTTTTCTTTATTGGGCAAGAAAGCCCCTCAAATACAATAAGGTAGTAAGAAATGAAAAACGCAGCGTTAACCTCTGCAATGCTTATCGCACTGGCTTCAACTTCTTCTTTCGCGGCGACGGTATACGACAGCGAAGGCACGTATCTGAAAGTCGGTGGCCGTGCTGAAGCGCGCTTCAACGTTTCTGACAACAATGAGAGCGACACCAACAGCTCTTTTGAAGATAAATCCCGCGCGCGCTTTAACCTGAAAGGTAAAACAGAAATCACTGAAGGCCTCTACGGTTTTGGTAAATACGAAGCAGAGTTCAGCGACAGCGATAGCCTGAAAAACCGCTACATCTTCGCTGGTTTTGGTACGTCGGCCGGTGAGTTTTCTTACGGTAAGCAAGACTCTGCGCAGGTTCAGCTGACTGACATTACCGATGTGATGGCTACCTTTGGTGGTGACGCAGCAGATTTGGTTTCAGGCAACAAAGATAAGCGTGAGAATAACTTCCTGTATGCTGGCGAGTTCGATGCATTGTCTATTCAAGCCAACTACATTGCAGCAGATGAGAAAGACGCGGATAGCTATGGTATTTCTGCATTGTATGGCTTTGGCGTAGTGAGTCTGGGGGCGGGTTATGTGTCTCAGGATGCGGGTACAGACAGTGATGACCAAATTAACTTGGCAGCTGAATACTCACAAAACGGCTTCACGTTGGGCGCACTCTACACAGTGGGTTCAAAAAGCAACCAAGACTACACTGGCTATGAAGTAGCGGCACAATACAAAGCGACCAAGAAACTGAAGCTAGTAGCGGTATATAACTTCGGTGAGTACGACGACACCAATACCGAAGAAGCAAACAACTTTGCTGCTGAAGCGGTTTACAAATTCAACAGTAACTTCCGCGCTTACGCGGGCTACAAATTCGAAGGCCTTGATGGTCAAGATGACGAGCTGCAAGCCGGTATGCGTTACGACTTCTAAGTTAATCGCGTGAAAACAGAAAAGGCCAGCATTACGCTGGCCTTTGTTCATTCTGAGTTCTACATATTATGCCTTCGGGCTTTTCCGCATCAAACCTTCCTGAACTGCAGAAGCGACCAGTTCACCTTTCTGGTTATAAATCTCGCCACGCACCAAACCGCGTGAACCACTGGCTGATGGGCTATCAATCGCGAACAGTAGCCATTCATCCATACGAAATTCGCGGTGGAACCACATCGCATGGTCAATGGTGGCGACTTTCAACCCTGGCGTCATCAGGGTTACGCCATGAGGCTGCAATGCGGTGACCAAGAAGCCCCAGTCCGACGCGTAGGCCAGCAGATATTGGTGAACGCGCGGGTCGTCGACCATCTTGCCATTGGTTCGGATCCAAAGGTATTGCTTGGCTTCCTGTTTTTCAGGGGCAAGAGGGTTCACCACAACGGCCGGACGAACTTCAATCGGGCGGTCACCACCAAAGGTTTCAATCACCTTTTTCGGCAAATGCTGAGCGATAGAGTCGACCAGTTCTTTTTCTGACATCAAGCCTTCTGGTCCCGGCACTTGCGGCATGGCGAACTGGTGCTCATACCCTGGTTCATTCTTATGATAAGAAGCGGTCAGGTAGAAAATCGGTTTTCCGTACTGCACGGCTTTTACGCGACGGGTACTGAAGCTTTGACCATCACGCAAATTTTCTACGTCATAAACGATAGGTTTTTCTGGGTCGCCGGGGCGAAGGAAATAGCTGTGGAAGGAATGCACAAAACGGTCGCTCTCGACAGTGCCTTTGGCGGCAGAAAGTGCCTGACCAATCACCTGACCGCCATAAACCTGAGGCAAGCCAAGGTTTTCGCTCTGTCCACGATAAAGCCCTTCTTCAATCTGCTCGAGCTTAAGCAAAGCCAGCAGTTCTTCCAATTTCGTACTCATAATTCCTCTTTAAGCCAGTCTGACGTCATATTGTTGTTTGTTTTGACAGAAAAATGACAGATCGCTCTCATCATGTCGTTTATTTCGAACTTATTCAGCATGTATGCTCTCTAACCTTGCGAGGTGACATACATTACTCTGCCTTACGCGACAACCAGTGGATGTTGAAAGGTGTGATCTCAAATCCACAATTTCCCAATGGTTGAATATGCAACGGTGATAAACTTGTTGTTGGTTTTATCAGTATTTTAGACGCTTGCGTCACTTGGAGTTTTACCATGAAGAAGGCCTTTTTTGGATTTTTTGCTGCGTTGATGGCGTTAGCGTTCACCGCATGCACCGACATTATAAAGGACCAGGACATGGCAACAGTGACAGGTGAAGTTTACTACTTGCAGCGTATTGCCCTGCCGGATAACGCAAAACTGACAGTGACTCTGGCTGATGTTTCATTGGCTGACGCGCCAATGGATGTCATTAGCAGCCAGTCGTACATGACGGAAGGCCGTCAGGTTCCACTGCCATTCTCGCTGACTTATTCGCCTTCAGAGATTAAACCGGGTCACACCTACAACGTGAGCGCGCGCATTGAAGTCGATGGCGAACTGGTTTTCATCAGTGACACTGCTACTCATGTGATTAACGACCCAGCGAAAACTCAGACAGTAGAAGTGCAGGTGGTTAGCGCGGTGCGCTAAACGGCACTAAGCGGGTTCTCCATCCCACCTGAAACGGCGCAATGACACTGCGCCGTTTTCTTTAACTTCGACTCCATCATCCAACAGTTTCTCACGCTGTCTGACAAAGCTCTCTCCCTTGAGCGAAATCATCCCACTGGAATTGATCACCCTAAACCAAGGTAGTTTGGAATCCTTCGGTAGTGAGCCAAGAAGCTTGCCGACATGGCGTGCGTGACGGGGAAACCCTGCTAATTTTGCGACATCACCGTAAGTTGTTACTTTTCCTGGGGGTATTTGGATAAGTACTGCATAGATTTGGTCATCAAAATTGGGCATATTGAAACTGACGGAGAAATTATAATTAGAAACATCATACCTCACCTGACAACAAAAAGATTATCGCAGGAATGAGGTATCACTGTCGGCATGAAGCGCAGGAGGTGCTAAATGTGGTATGCGACGACGTTAATGATGACAGCAGCAGTCATGGTCATGGGTGCTGCACTCTCTTCTGCCTTTGCTGAAGGCGATATCCCCCTGCTTGCTTTCGTGATTCCCGCTCTCTTTTTTGCTGGTTCCGGCGGTGTCGCTGTATGGATTCTTGCACTTGGTTTGATTGGCTTCGGCGCCATGATGCCTTACCAACCTGTCGCCATTTCACTCAGCCTTTGGATGATCCTTCCCGCGCTGGTACTTATTACCGGAGAGCGTCGTAACTGGCAGGTCTCATTGCTGGTTATCTCAGTCGTTATTGCAATGGAATGTGGAGTGCTTGCCCTGCAAGGGGACGAGAAACTCGGCGGCGCCATCAGCTACACCTTAATGCAAATCTTCTGCGTCATCATGGTTTGGGTCGCGACCTACTTCTGGAAGCCGGTGAAGAAAATCAGCTGGTGGCCTGTGGCGCTGATTGTCGCGCTATTGGCAGGCGGACAAACCCAAGGTGCCATGTTCGCCTTCTGCGGCAGTATGCTGGTGCTGGCGCTCCAGGAGCTGCAACGCGTCGGTGGTGAACAGCGCGGGGATAAACTCTGCGTGATTCTGCCAGCCATTGCTGTGGTCTTCCCGCAATTCTCAGTGCCAAACCCGGTGTTTGTCGCTTGGTTGTTGTCTCTGACCATTGCTTGGCTCGGCGATTACCTTCTCCACACAGAAAACGAAGAAGAGTAGGGCGGGTAAATTCTCACCACTTGGTTGCTTAAAGCCAGATAACCCCTTGCATTGGGCGTAGCCATCCCACATAATGCGCTCGAACCAACGGTTTCTTTCTCAAGAGATTTTTGGTGTATCAAATCTATGGAGGCCCCCTTGGTCCTCCCGCAACACTAACTTGTGTACTGGGTCAGGTCCGGAAGGAAGCAGCCCGCGCTTGGGACGTGTGTGCCGGGATGTGGCTGAGGGGGCTTCCACCCATCTAGCGTGTTGAAAGTATCCCTCGCCTCTCCAAAACTCTTGTTTCGCAATCCGACATTCCTTGGGATCGTGTCAAATTACACGTAAACACTACCCAAAATGAAAACGCTCCACCTTACCCGTCAATTGCAACGTTGTACCCACAAACGCTTCGAGCTTTATGCCATTTCCCGCATCATCCATAAAGTGGATGATCTGGACGTGAAATTCATCACCCAACAGTACGTTTCAAGACCTGATGGTTTTGCGTTGACCGATCTCTATCTGCCCCAATTGCAGCTTCATGTTGAGATTGATGAAGGCTTTCACAAGCAGCAAATCGACGCCGACAAAATCCGCGAACTGGACATTGTTAGCGCCACTCAGCATGAGGTTTATCGCATTGATGCTTCCGTTTCGATAGAGGAAATCAACCAGCAGGTTGATGCGTTAGTCGCGACAATCAAAGCCGGAGTCGAACAACAAAAAGTGGAAGGGGTATTCGCGCCTTGGAACCCAGAATTCGAGCACTCTATTGAACGCTTTAAAACGCTGGGTTATGTCGATGTGAAAGATGATGTGGCATTCAGAACCAGCGTCGAAGTGTGCAACCTTTTCGGCCATAACTATGCCGGATTCCAGCGTTCATCAGCTTCTGTTCCGGGATACCCGAACCACAAACTCTGGTTCCCCAAGTTGTACCCAAATGGTGAGTGGTTCAATGAACTCAGTCAGGATGGAAAAGAAATTCTCGAATACAACATTGAGTCGACGGAAAAGCGTGCGACTGCGATAGAAAAAAGCCTCACTCAAGATACGACCATGATTGTATTTGCCCGTGTACGTAATGAAGTCGGACAAACCATGTACCGATTCCGCGGCGTGTTTGTGCAGGACTTTGAGAAAACCTCTGTAGAGGCGGGGTCTTATTGGAAACGTGTGGCGGAGAGGATCTGTATCGATTTCTAAATGTACTTTGAGCCGCAAACTTTTCTAGTTGCTTAAAGCCCAGATCAATTTTTTGACTGGACACCTGTGATAGCTTGAATCATCAAATAAGAGCTGTGCATTGCTGGAACAATGCACAGTACTGGGTTACTCCTATTTTTTGTTTGATTTATATACTTTAAGTAAGCCTGTGAGTGCTGTGAATACTCCAGCTATTGCCCAAAGTAGTTCAGTGAGTTCTATCATGTGGACTCCAACTTTAAAAAGCCTCACGTGCAAGCGTGGGGCTTTTTATTTTGACTCTATAGCTGTACAGCTTTGTTTTATCTATTCCTTTAGATGCGGTTATTAGGCAATTTAGAGTGGCTCGATACTTTGATTCAGATCATGGCCTGAGGGGATGCGATTTTTATCTGTTTCATTCTTATGCTTGAACTTCAATTAATGAAAAAAGGGATATTGATAAGTCTAACTCGTTACGCTCTATCCCCAACAGTGCACCGACTCGGAGTAACGACTAAAAACTGTGTAACCCATTGAAATTAAGTGTTTAGCTTGGCTTAGTGTGAGCACTGCATGTCCGAAAGGGAACACAATGTCATCAATTACACAGTCATCGCCCAGAGCCTCACGATGGGTTTTCTGGGGGACTTTGCTGCTTGTCGCTGGGTTATTGGTCGAAAGGTATGTCACGTTGTACGGTTTCACTCAAGTACCTGCGCGCGTTGTAGCGTGTGAGGGGAAATGGGTTGAAACGTCCCAGAGAACGTCGGGTGGCTATCGAAAAGATGTGGTGTATTATCCGGTTGCCGAAACCGAGAGTGGCATGAAAGCCCAAGGCAAAGTGCTGATGCCGACGCGTAATCTCTGTTCGCAAACCGTTGGCAATCGAATTGAAGTCTTGATTGACCCCAATAACCCTCAAAAAAAACGCATTTACAGCTTCATTCAGTTTTGGGCTATCTCTCTGTTCTTCGCGCTGTTTTTTCTTTGGTCTCTGATTGCGATCTTATCTCGCCGTGTCGCACCCGCAGCGGGCATCCTGATGTTGGGCTTTTTTGCCTGGCAAATTGCACAAGAAATGAATTATGTGGGTGGAGAGCCGATTGAACCAAATGCAGAAGAGCAGGGGGCAGCTCAACACCAACCTGGTATAGATGCGCAATCTTCACGAGCTCTTAATCGCTGCGTGTGGCAAGCAAAGCGAGAGCAAAACGTAGAATCGCGTAGCCAAATCACCAAACTGGTGTGCCAAGGTCAGAAGATCAAAGAACTCAGTGCCATTGAAGATTTGGTCTCACTGAAAGAGTTGTATCTGCAAAACAATCAGCTGGTTGACTTGCAAGGGCTGGCACCCTTTACCCAGTTAAAGGTGCTGAGTGTCGGTGGAAATAAAACGCTTCAGACGACATCAGGTATTGAACTCGCACCAAGCATTGAAGAGTTTTATGCAAACCGGACGGGATTGAAAGACCTAAAGGGCTTAGACAGTCTGCCCAATCTGCGCATTTTACAGGCCATCTTTAACGATATCCGTGACATTGCGGTACTTGGACGATCGCATCAGCTGCAAGAGCTTTATCTTTCGTACAATGACATTGCTGATCTGGCGCCTTTGGCGAATAAGCCTCATCTTGCAAAGCTACAAATAAGCGCAAACCAGTTTAAAGATATTTCGCCACTGTTTGGGAATCTCAATATGGTTCAAGTGCTGGCTAACAGTGAAAAAAATGTGCCTTGCGAGCAATTTCAGATACTTAAATCAAAGTTAAGTCCAAACGCAAAAGTGCATCTACCAGAGGGGTGTTAGGTGACACATCTTGAACCGCCAATTTTTTAAAAGTGCCTGTCCTTGGTTTTCAGTACTATTAGAGGCGGTGTTGTCGTATTTCCGCCTTAATATCTCCAAGCCAAAAACAGGCATTTAGCGCATAACTGTTTAATATACTTCGTAATTACTTGTCTTTTGTGATGTTTTTCAAACAATCCACAACGATCTTATTGTCGCTATCTGAGGCAACAGTATCGAGTGCATTGTTTAAATACTCAGTGAAGTGTTTTCCTACCTTTTCTTGAATGTCTCGGCCTCTACCTGTAAGAACGGTATACACACCACGTTTGTCTTTCGGACAGATATCTCGGATGGTAAAGCCGCCCTTTTCCAGCCTTTCCACAAGACGAGTGACCGAGCTTTGGTTTAATCCGAGGAGTTTGGCCAACTCCTGCATTCTTAATTCCGAGTTTTCAGATTCAGAGAGCAACGTCAATGCTCGGTAATCAGTCAAGCCGAGACCGTGCTCTCTTTGCAGCTCTTTCGCTATTTGGTTTTCAACGCTGTCGACAACTATTTTAACCCTTAGCCACAACATGCTTTGATACATTATATTGATATTCCTAAATAATATGAGGGAGTGTTTCGGGAGAAACCCACTTCTCCTTCAGTCATTAGCTTGTACATACATGCATGTATGTCAATCGGATTATACCAATAACGTAAATTTTGTGAACTGCACTGCACTATAAAACGAATTCCCATCCCAATCGCTACTCAATATTTCTGCGCTTTTACGTATGGTAAGAGATTTTTACCCGAGAGCCCAAGATTCCATACATTTGTTTTTTATGGCTTTTTAGCGTAACTCTCCACCCTCAATTTACATTTTAACCGACAGCTAATAACAATTTCGTCAATGTATTTGCATGTGCAAGCATGTTGACGTGATGTCACTTACTTAATAACATTGCTTGCACATGCAACAAAATTCAAAAGTGACTAGAGAAATGAAATTACGGACTTTAACAACGTCGATACGCTCGTGGGCTGAACAAAGACCAAATGACACAGCAGTAGTCGCAGATGATAAAAACTGGACTTATCAGGATTTAGTTTTACTGGCGAATGACTACAAATCCGAATTCGAAAACCTTCATCTCGCCGAACATTCGCCAGTCGCCGTTACGGCTAAAAAGACAGTGGACACCTTGGCACTCATGATCGCCCTTGGAGAACTCGGACACACGCCTTTGGTGGTTTCGCCTGACCTAGGAAGTGCGGTTAAGCCTGAAGTATTTTTATCTGCTGGAGTGGTTTATGAATTGAGCGCAGATCGTACTACTGGGCGTGCAAACATCTCAGTATCAACGATTCAAAATGAAAAAATTGATGCTGATTTAAACACTAAAATTTCAAAAGACTCGCCACTTATGCTCACAACATCTGGCACAACGGGTATACCAAAGGTTGTGTGTCTCAGTGAAATGGGGATTAGCGCGTTTTTCTCTTGGGCGAAGTCATTCTTTCACCTTGGTCATGGCAGCAAAGTACTGAGCTATGCACCTCTCAACTTTGACCTCAGTCTCTTTGACGTATGGGCCACATTATCAGCGGGTGGCGCGGTTATCTTTGTCGACCCCGCTAAGGCTACAAGTAGCGACTACCTGATTTCCCTTGTCCAGCGGACACAGCCAAACGTTATTCAAGGTGTCCCACTCCTATACAGCTTGCTTTGTGAAGGAAACGACCGACTCGGTGGTGGTGAACACGATGTTGACCATATCCTCGTGACGGGAGATGTCACACCAAAGTTATTGCGAAAACGTATGGCTGAGATGTATCCCGACTCCCAATTCCATAACGTTTATGGGTGCACAGAAACTAACGATTCGTTCGTCCACACATCGATGGCAAATGAGTTCTCTGATGTCGAAAGCTTGCCCCTTGGGAACCCAATTGAGGGATCGGTGCATCGCATCGTGGATAAAGATGGCGAGATCACGATGCATGGTGTGGGAGAGCTGCATACATCAACACCGTTTTTGGCTCAGGGATACACCAGCAACCAAAAAACGCTTTCAACATTTTATTGGGATGACGTTGAAAAGCGGCGTTATTACCGAACCGGTGACATGGTAAGTATCGGCACTGATGGCGTGATGACGTTGCAGGGTCGCTCCGACCACATTGTCAAAGTTCGTGGAGTACGGACGAATCTGCGCGACATTGAGTGCACCTTGGCTCAATCCAACCTCGTCGAAGAATCAATCGTATTTCCGGTAAATGACGAAGTGGAAGGCGTCATTCTTCATGCTGTCGTCAAAACCAACGAAGGACAAGAACCTAACGGTTTTACCCTTCGCTTGCACTGCTCCGAAAATTTACCACTAACGTCTGTGCCACGACGTTTCCATTTTTTAAACAACCCATTGCCTAGGACATCGACAGGTAAACCTGATCGACAGGCAATTATGAATTCCATCGAACTATAGGAGAAAAGAAATGAATTACTCACAAGAGATCAAAGCATATATCTGTGAAGAGCTTGCACCGGATGTTAGCCCAGAAATGCTTCCTAGTGATTGCAATTTACTCAAGTCGGGGGTTGTTGACAGCTTATCTCTCGTGCGGCTTGTGGCCTGGATCGAAGAAGAATATGACATCCCAACGGGTGAGCTAGATATTGCACCCGAAGACTTCAGCTCCGTAGACAGTATTAACGAGTTCATCCACAAGCATTCTTTGGAAATGGCTTAATCAATATTCCGAAAAAAAGCGCAGAAAACTATATTAAACAATTAGTTAAGGAAAACAGAGAAATGTTTACTCGTAATAAAGAAGAAGTGAAAGGCGTTAAGTGGGGTAATGGAGATAGCTTCCGAATGCTTACGGAGAAAGATGAGATGGGGTTTACGGTGTGTCACACCATCGTGAATGCTGGATCAGAATCCCGTTTGCAATACCGTCGCCATCTGGAAGCTTGTTATTGCATAAGTGGTAGCGGCCGTCTTCTGTCTGTCGATGGCGAAAAGTCGTATGACATTCGCCCGGGTATCATTTACGCCCTTGACCAAAATGACCCTCATATTCTCATTGCGAATGACGATGAAGATCTACAGCTCATCAGTGTGTTCAATCCGCCATTAAATGGTGATGAAAAACATTCATTGAGTACTGACGGTTTCTCTCAGTATTAAAGCCATTAGTGAATTTTTCTGGGGGAAATCAACTATGTACCTGAATGATAAAAAATTGGCCAAAGAAGCCTTAGCATCAATCGATGCCATTTCAGATGTTTTAAAAGCACCGAAGAATAGTGAGGGTGAGTTCCCTTACGACCGCTGGAAAGTGATTTGTGAGTCAGGACTCTTTAAACGTGCCGTAGACACGCAAATGCCAAAACGAGAGTCATTTCTCTCTACCATGTTCAGCTTGGAGTATCTGGGAGAATTATGTGTAGATGCAGGGTTGTCCTTTTCAATAGCAACACATTTAGCGAGCACCATCACTGCTTTAAATAAGTTCGGCTCAAGTGACCTTAAAGAGCGTTACATGGAAAAACTGCTTGAGGGTCGCATCATAGGCGCTCACGCGATTAGTGAACCTGGTGCTGGATCTGACGCACTGAGTATGACGACGACCGCAACTGAATCCGGTGATAGCTACATACTTAACGGTCATAAGGCGTTTGTTACCAACGGTTCGATCGCGGATGTCATTGTTGTTTATGCGAAGACAAGTGACAGTTCTGCAGCTGACTGTGTATCGGCTTTCCTTGTAGATACGCGTTCAGAGGGGGTTGAACTTGGCCCAACTATGGAGACCGTTGGCCTACATACTTCTCCTCTTTGCGAACTTAAATTAACAAATTGTCGTGTGCCTAAAACGCATATGGTCGGTCGAAAGGGTGCAGGATTCTTTGTGCTGTCCCACGTCATGCAAAGAGAAATTCTTTTTGCCTTCATCATCAGCATTGGCGAGATGAAACGTCGCCTTAAACGTTCGGTGGACTACGCGTCAACTCGACACCAGTTCGGTACCCCACTTGGTGGATTCCAATCGGTCTCAAATCGTATTGCGGATATGAAAATCAGTTATGAGTTGAGCCGAAACTGGCTATATCACGTTGCTGAAAAAATGATCGCAAATAAAGACGTAACCAGCGATGTTGCCATTGCCAAGGTGTTCATCAGTGAGAGCGCTTTAGAGACTTCAATCAACGCTCTCCATATTCACGGCGGATATGGCTACGTTTCCAAAAATGGTTTAGGCGAAGAGGTTTGTAATGCCCTTGCAGGACCTATCTATTCAGGTACGAACGATATTCAACGCGGTCGCATTGCAGCCATGTTGGGGGTCGCATCTAAGAGTAAACCTCGTAAGCCAGCCCAGCTTGTATCAACAAACTCAGAGTCTAATGAAGTTTTAGATTCAGATCATACAAATGTTAAGGCCTTTGTCGAAGCAGCTTTGGGAGATGCACCTCTTAGTGAGCGCGATATTGCAGTAAAGCTTTATTACGCCGTGAGAGACAAAATTGCATATGAAGTTTTCGACACTGACATAAGTCCAAATGGTCTGCGAGCAAGTTCAATTGTTAAATCGAAAAAAGGATTCTGTCTTCACAAAGCTATTCTCTTCGCTACAGCTTGCCGCACAAAAGGCATTGACTGTCGACTCGTTGCCAACCGCGTGAATAACCATATATCGACACCGGAGCTGCAAAACCTCGTCGGTGGAGAAGTTTTCTTGCACTGGTACAACGAAGTCAAAGTTGACGGGAAGTGGCTGAAAGTCTCACCTGTATTCAATAAGTTGCTATGTCGATTGTATGCCATAGAGCCTCTTGAGTTTGATGGTAAATCAGATGCGATTGCACAACCTTATAAAGACGATAGCGAAATGAACTATCTCGGCTCTCCGGAGATCTTTGAGAACCCGACGCCAGTAGAGTTGATCAAACTTGTTAATACCTATCACCCCAAAATGATCACTCCGAGCGGAAAAGTCCCGAAAGTCATTTCCAGACCCACCGCACTCTGATCTCACACTGATAGGAACGCATTATGAAGAAAACAATTGATATTTATACCGATCTTGTGTGCCCGTATTGCCTGTTGGCAGAGCACGCGATTCGAGACCTCATTAAAGATGAAGACGTCAGCATTCGTTGGCGCCCATTCGAGTTAAGGCCCCATCCAGTTGCGACGCTTCGCCCAGAAGACCCTTATCTCCCCGACATTTGGGAACGTTCAGTCTATCCAACGGCAGAAAAACTGGGAGTGTCAATGAAGCTACCTACAATTTCGCCACAACCGAGAACGGACAAAGCGTTTCAGGTTTTTGCCATGGCGGAAGAGCAAGGTAAAGGGCATGAATTCAACATTGCCGCAATGGAAGCCTTCTTCCAACAAGACAGAGACATTGGAGACACAGATGTGCTTGTTGAGATTGCGTCAGATGTCGGCCTTAACAAAGGAGAGGTGCGTACTGCTTTGGACGAAGGCATTTATCTGCCCACCCACCAAAATGCTCAACGTCATGCTGTTGAGGAAGCAAAGATCAGAAGCGTCCCAACAATCATTGTTGGAGAGCACAAGTTTACCGGAGTACCTAACCCGGATGAGTTCAAGAAAGCCCTTAATGGGCTCTAATTCAAAAACGAAATTTAAATAAATCATTGTAATAAAACGATAAATCAGGAGAAAGCAAAATGTTAAGTTGGTTATATCTAGGAACTGCCGTCATCTTCGAAGTTGCTGTAGCTATTTCTGCAGGTAATGCGAAAGGTTTTACACGTCCAGGATGGACGGCTGCAACGTTAATTAGTGGCGCAATCGCAACATTCTTTTTAAGCCTTGCCTTACTCGATTTTGATGTGGGTGTTGGCTATTCAATTTGGACATCCACTGCCGGCGTGGGGATCGTCATTTTAGGCGCAATGTTCTTCAACGAACGACTCAACGCTAAAAAGCTACTTGGTATTGCACTCGTTATTGGCGGTGTGATTGGGCTGCGCATGAGCGGTGCAGCGTAAGACAAAAAACAAAAAATTCAACTTTTATAAGGATATAACGATGACTTCTTCAACTAAGAAATCCAGCAATACTCATGCATGGCTAATGCTCATTCTGGCAGGGATCTTTGAAATAGGTTATGCGCTAAGTGTGGGCGGTAGCGAAGCGTTTACCGTTCTCAGTTGGTCTATTTCAGCAGTGATTTTCTTCCTCTTAACCCTTTATTGCCTGAGTGTGAGCCTTAAAACCATTGATGTTGGTATCGGTTACGCCGTTTGGGCCGGGATTGGAGCAATTGGTGCATCTATATTTGGTGCGTTTGTCTTCGATCAGATGCTAACCCTCGCGCAGGCTTTCTGGCTCGCCGTGATTATCCTTGGGGTGATTTGGCTAAAACTGTCCAGTAGTGAAAAGTTGCAAGAAACTGAACACAAACTGGCTACTCGTTAATGTGAAATCATCTTTGGCAGGCTCTGAATGAAAGGAGCCTGCCGTTTGGTTGGCTCTCAGGAGAAAAACAATGTGTAAGAACCACGCCATCATAGATCAGCGTATGAGTGAAGTTGTCGAATTCTCGAAAGAGCATGTCAATGCTGGTGGTATCCCATTTACGGCCTTTGTCGTTAATGACAAGGGTGAGATATTGGGCCGGGGTGTTAATAGGGTACTGGAGAACAATGACCCCACAGCGCATGCAGAAGTTGAAGCTATCCGAGACGCGTGCAAAAACACTAACAAGCCACATCTTCGAGGTATGACATTAATCGCCTCAGGTGAACCTTGTGCCATGTGCTACTTGAACGCGCTATATTCGGGCATTGGCAAGGTACTTTTTGCTGCTGACGCTAACGAAGCAGCCGTGCATGGCTTCGACTACCGCAGCACCTATTCAATGTTGGCCGACTTCCCAACCCGATGGCCAATACTCATCAATAAACATGAAACTAAAGGCGCATTGGAGCCTTTCAAAATTTTATTAGAAAAGAGGACTCTAGGATGAGTGAGCAAGTTAAAATCAAGGATGATGTAAAACGTTTATTCAAACCTGATGGCTGGAACAGGACGATTCGAATTGGAGTGGTTGTTCCTCATGCAGATGTTGGCCCAGAAGTTGAAATCCAAGCTATGGCATCAAGCGATATTACTGTACATGCCAGCCGGATTTTCTTCTCTGCTATGCGAGCCGGAGGTGAAATGGACGAAAAGATTCCTCACGCTCCGGTGACGTCCTTCGTTGAAGCACCATACCTGGATGATGCAGTAGAATCTCTCTGCGCCTCTCCTCTTGACGTAGTCGGGCTTGCCTTTACTAGCTCGGCATACAAGCATGGCCCCGATGGAGAGCGGGCTTTGATAGAGCGATTAAAAAGCGTGTCGCGAGAGATACCAATTGTTTCGACATGTCTTTCTGCAGAACGAGCATTTGCAAAACTGGGCACCAAAAAGTTAGCGATGATCAACCCAGCTTGGTTTGATGAAGATCTCGTAAACCAAGGAGCGGACTATTTTACTAAAGCTGGTTTTGAAGTGGTTCACCAAAGCTCCTGCGGTATCCCTAGTGGGCAAAAGTTCGTTACACCAGAAGCCTTGTATAACTGGATTGAAAAAGCGGTAAAAGAGTCGGGAGCTGATACTGTTTTTGTTGGTGGCAATGGGCAACGCTCTGTTGGGGTTATCGAAGCCGTTGAAGAAACACTCGGTATCTCAATGGTAACAGGCAACCAACTCATTCTATGGGATTCTCTGCGCTCTATTGGTGCTGACACCAAGATCTCAGGATATGGCCGCCTTTTTGACTAGCAAGAAAACTACCATGTCTTGTTTGGCAATATCTCCTTGGATGCTGCCTGTTAAAAAGTCTAACTAAGCAAAGCGTCTAGATGCTCCAACAAGGCTCGCAGTTCAACTAATGAGCATCGATGTCTCACTTGATGACATGCTGTATTTTTGGTTGCTGAGTTGCTTAGAAAAAATCCCCTCGCGTTTCCGCTGAGGGGATTTTTTGTTGGGGCAATCATGCAGCCTTACTTTGCTTTTCGCTGCTCTGCCTTCTTCGCCAGCTTTTCATTTCTGCGCTGGGTAATGATTTGGTCTGCTTCGCCGCCAACGTGAATTTCGCCGCGCGCTCTAGATAGCTGCACTTGCTTTTCACGTTCACGGAAACGGGCTTTTTGCTCGTCGGTATGTTTGTCGATGCACTTAGGGCAACTGACGCCTTGCTCGAACGCTTCAGACTGCATGTCTTCTTCGGTGATAGGCAAACGGCAGGCGTTACACATGGCGTAACCGCTTTTTTCAAGCTGATGGTTTACTGCCACTCGGCCATCAAATACGTAGCAATCGCCTTCCCATAAGCTCTCTTCCTGTGGCACTTCTTCCAGGTATTTCAGAATACCGCCTTCCAGATGGTAAACCTCTTCAAAGCCTTGCTCTTTCATGTAAGCGGTCGACTTTTCACAGCGAATCCCGCCTGTACAGAACATGGCGACCTTCTTGTGTTTGGACGGGTCCATATTTTGGGCGACGTATTCCGGAAACTCGCGGAAGGTGTCGGTTTTTGGGTTAGCCGCGTTCTTGAAGGTGCCGATTTCGATTTCGTAATCGTTGCGGGTGTCCACCACAAACACTTCCGGATCAGAAATCAGATCGTTCCAGTCTTCAGGCTTCACATAGGTCCCGACCACATGGCGTGGGTCGATGCCTTCTACACCCAAAGTGACGATCTCTTTCTTAAGTTTCACCTTGGTGCGGTTGAATGGCTGGTTTTCGTCGAATGACTCTTTGTAGACGGTATCAGCAAGGCGAGGGTCTTTCTTAAGCCATGCCAACAGGGTGTCGATACCTTCGCGTGTGGAGGCGACGGTGCCGTTAATCCCCTCGTTCGCCAGCAGTAAGGTGCCGCGAATTTCATTTTTCTCCATTAGCGCCTTCAATGGCTCACGGAGTTCCACATAATCTTCAAGGCGCACAAATTTGTACAGTGCGCATACAACGTATTGATTCATTTTATCTTCCATTTAGCGGGCTGGAGCGTAAATCCAGAGCTTCCTTAGTTAGGCGATTGAAGTATAGCGAAGCAAGATAAGGCTAAATACGGATAGAAAGTGTGGTTACATGGTTCTCCGTGAGTGTTCGGGAATCATTTGCCTTCATCAGTCACCAAACGCGCTGGCAGTTTTAGCGTGTATTTATCTGATACGAGGACACATAAATGTCTGCTTCAATGCTCAGCTGTTCGCCTGACTCCTCAAGCTTTGCCTCCACATTCTCAAATGCATTCTCGCCGCCGAAGGCTTTGGTCAGCTTTGAGTAACGGTTAGTGGAAGAGAACAGTACGTGAGCGAGTTGCTCGGCGGTCACTTCCAAACTAACGGTCTCTTTTTTCACGGCCAGTTCATTGAATTGCTGAACATCACTGAAGTTGATGGCGTGGTCATAGTCAGACGGGCTCGCTTGCATCTTGATACCGAGTGATTCCATGACTGGGTTTAAATGCACTTCAAAATCGTAGACCACCACCCAGGCTTTCTGGCGACAAACCCGCTTGAGCTCTTGAACCAAAGCATCGGACTTTGCATAAGAGAGTGAACCTGCAAACGTCACTATATCGACAGATTTCTCTTCAAGAGGAAGGTTTTCGCCCGAGCCCACACAGTAGCGAATGAGTTCTGTTGGTTCAGCCTGTCCAATCATAGACTCGCTAGGGTCGATACCAATGACGGATTCGCAATGACGACTTAAGGCAACGGATGACACGCCAGTCCCACAGCCGATATCCAATCCGCATGCGAATAGTTGGCTCTCAGGTAAGGCAGTTTTCAGAATGAGTTGGTGCAGAGGCGGTCTGTAAGCCGCGTAGTGTTTGGAAATGTTGTCGTTGTATTGGTCACTCATTTGCGGCTCCACATTGTTTTCTTGTAATCGGATATAGGTAGGAATTTCCATGCGTTCATTAAGAGCTGCCAAGGGAGATGCTGCCATAGATTTCGAATACTCAGTATCAACAACTTGCTTGAGTTCTTCATAGCTGACGCCGAAAAAACGCGCGGCTTTCATCAATCCATTGAGGTAATGACGCTTTTCTATTTTCCGCTGCGAGTCTGTTTGATGAATGTGGTAGTAGCTTGAAAACTCACGACTGAGATAAGTGAAAAATGCTGCCTTTTCCATGTGTAACGCTCTGATTTTACTATCTGGCAAGATTGTATTTTCAAACCAAAAACGCAGATAGAAAAAGCGGATGAAAAGGTGGCTATCTCCACAGATATTTAGCGCAACTCTAAATCAAAAGACAAAGCCTGACGTGGCGCATTGTTATTGTGCTGAGTCTATATCCTCATCGATTTTTCTGAAGGACAAGAAAATGGGCTTTTCACTTTCCTGGGTGGCGGTTAAAACCGAAAACCAAGATGCAGTATTGGAAACGTTAGGATTCGCGGCAACGACAGAGACTGACGAGTATTTTGAATCAGACTTGGCAGGTGTTGTTTTGCGGGATGATTGGTATCTGGTGGTTGGGCAAGGGTCGAACAACCTCATCATTGCCAAAGAGTCGCTGGCTGACCTTTCTCGCATCGGCATGGTCATCGCCTGTTCGGTAGAGGAGCATGTCATGGTGTCTTCTGCTGAGTGTTGGTTCGCTGGTGAGAAGCGTTGGCAGGTGACGCATAATGCGCAGGAAAGCCTCATGAACCTGACAGCAGAAGGGCAATTACCCGCGAGATTTGAGACGTTGAAAGCGCAGTATCTGGCCGATCAAGAAGAAGATAGTGGAGAGTCGGCTGATGTCGACCATGTTTTTGAAGTCCCATTGGCCTTAGCCAGCACGCTAGTGGGTTTCAAACATGATGAAGATTGCAGCGACGTGTTTGCCGCTGGTCTGCCTGTGGTGCTTTCGGGCAGCCATGAGTCAGAAGCGACTTTCACTTTTGAAATCAAAAAGCCATGGTGGAAGTTTTGGTGATAGCTTCCTCAATCTTGGCATGATTTTTATGCGTTTTTCTGGCAATTGGATGATGCTGCTTGATTGGTTTTCACCCGAAACCGGAGCGTGCTCGGTCTAAACGGTGTTTGCACTCGAAGCATAGGGTTGCGCAGTGTAGACTGCTCGCAGAACTGACCCGATGACATGAGGCACATGATGCAAGCATCTTCGCAAGCTAAGAATGCGTACTTGAACACACTCCAAACGGTTTTTGGCTTTGAGAGCTTACGCGGTGGTCAGCAGAATGTGGTCGAAAGGGTATTAGCGGGGCATTCCTGTGCCGCAATCTTTCCAACAGGTTCGGGAAAATCTCTCTGTTACCAGCTTCCTGCGCTTCATCTTCCTCACCTGACTTTGGTGATTTCTCCGCTACTTGCGCTGATGAAAGACCAGCTCGATTTTCTGGGCGGAAAGGGCATTGCTGCCGCCTCGATTGATTCTTCCCTGACTTATGACGAATCGCGCGAAGTGATGCGTTCGGTGAAAGCAGGTGAAACCAAAATCCTGATGATTTCCGTCGAGCGTTTGAAGAACGAGCGTTTCCGTCAGTTTATTTCCTCGGTGCCGATTTCTCTGCTGGTGGTGGACGAAGCGCACTGTATTTCAGAATGGGGGCATAACTTCCGCCCTGATTACCTGAAGCTGCCGGCTTACCGCACCCAGCTCAATATTCCTCAAGTATTGCTTCTCACCGCGACGGCAACGCCGCAGGTTATCGAAGACATGCGCAATAAGTTCGGCATCGCCCCTGAGAATGTCGAGGTAACGGGTTTTTATCGTCAGAATCTGGATCTCAACGTGCTTCCTTGTGCGGAAGAGCAAAAAGACGAGGCGTTACTTAGCTTGATGCAGAGCGTGGCGCTTCCTCAGCCCACTATTGTTTACGTCACCTTGCAGCAAACCGCCGAGAGTGTGGCAAGTAAACTCAGAGCCGCTGGCGTCGCCTCGCAGGCTTACCACGCTGGCATGGCGAGTGATGATCGCCAGCGCATTCAAAACGCTTTTATGCGTGGAGAAATCAACTGCATTGTGGCGACGATTGCATTCGGCATGGGCGTAGATAAAGCAGATATACGTGCGGTGATTCACTACGATTTGCCGAAATCGGTGGAGAACTACAGTCAGGAAATCGGTCGGGCAGGGCGTGATGGCTTGCCGTCGGTCTGTTCTGTACTGGCCAACCGCGAGTCGGTCAGTGTCTTGGAAAACTTTGTGTATGGTGACACACCGGATTTGATCGCTATTCGCACCGTGATTGATGAGATTGGCTCGACACCTGCGGGTAGACCATGGGAAGTGATGCTGACCCGCCTTTCCAAAGAATCCAATGTGCGCCAATTGCCACTCAAAACCTTGCTGGTTTACCTCGAGCTTGCTGGCATCATCGAGCCGCAGTTCAGTTACTTCGCCGATTACCGCTTCAAAATGCTGGTGGAACCTGAGCAGGTATTGAACCAGTTTGAAGGCGAGAGAAGACAATTTGTTGAAGCGATTTTCCAATGTTCACCAAAATCCCGCACCTGGCATAGCGTGGACTTTGATGCGCTTTGGCAGGGCTACAGCGCGGAAAGAAAGCGTGCTGTTACTGCGCTGGATTACTTCGCTGACAAAGGCTGGATTGAGCTTGAAAGCAAGCAGATGATGGACGTTTACCGCGTTACTCAGCTTGAGGCGTGTCAGGGCGAGAAAGCAGCGCAGTTGAGCGAGCAGATGCATCAACTTTTCCTCACCAAAGAAGCGTCGGAAATCAACCGCGTGGAAGCCATGCTGTCGCTGTTTGAAACTGACACCTGTTTGAGTCATCGCTTGGCAGCGTATTTTGCTGACCAACATGCGCCAGCGCAGTGTGGGCATTGCTCTGTGTGTCGTGGCAATGTTGCATTGTTACCAAAAGCCAGTGCTCAGGCAGAGCTGGCTGCTGCTGAGTTGCAGCGTCTGATCCAGCCTTTGCTTGACGCCGCTGCGAAAGACGGCACACAAGTCTCGGCAGAGGCGGCGACAAGGTTCCTGTGTGGCATTGCAACGCCACTGACCGGACGTTTACGCGCCGGAAAAATGGAAGGGTTCGGCAAGCTGGCTGCGTATCCGTTTGCTCAGGTGAAAGCGCAGGTTTCAGCGATAGGTGATTAACCCGTTTGGAGGTGCGCCGAATCTGGCTTAAATGGTATGATTCGGCCAATAATTCGGGAAATAGCGCCCGCTACGGAGTCAACATGGCAAAACTATCCCTACAAGAGCAGATGCTTCAAGCTGGTCTTATCGACAAAAAGAAAATGAAGAAGGCTGGTAAGAGCTCGAAGAAATCGCGCACGCTGGCAAAAGAAGCCAAAGCCGCCGTTGAAGAAAAGCGCGCTGCGCAGGTGGCGCAAGATCAGGAGCTGAACCGTCAGAAGCAGCAGGAAGCCGAGAAAAAGGCGATTGCAGCGCAGGTGAAGCAACTGGTTGAGATGAACAAGATTGACCGCAAAGACGGCGATATTGGCTACAACTTTACTGACGGCACGCTGGTGAAGAAGATTTATGTCGACAAAGCGACCCAAGACCAACTGGTGAATGGTCGTTTGGCGATTGCCCGCGACGGTGAAGGTTATGCGATTGTCCCTGGTGTGGTGGCGGACAAAATTGTTCAGCGAGATGAAAACACTATCGTGCTGAATAACACGGTGGATGAGCAGGCGATGGACGAAGACGATCCATACGCAGACTTCAAGATCCCTGATGATCTGATGTGGTAAGCACAGTCTGTTGATTAGAAAAGAAAAAGCCCTGTCTCCGGACAGGGCTTTTTGCTTTTATACCAATCACAGTAGGTAGCAGATACTTACTACGATTGGTATTAGCTGGTGGCTTCCGCAGGCCGTTTTTTCTTGCGGTTTCTCGGGTGATTCACCGGCACAGCGGACAGCAGTGTTTGGGTGTATTCATGTTGCGGATCGGCATACAGCGCTTTTGCGTTTCCGTATTCCACCATGTTGCCGAAATACATCACCGCGACGTTATCCGACACCTGACGCACCACAGAAAGGTCGTGGGAGATGAATATCATCGCCAGGTTCATTTCCTGTTGCAGCTCTAATAGCAGGTTCAGGATTTGCGCCTGCACAGATACATCCAGTGCGGAGACGGATTCATCACAAATCAGTAGCTTGGGCTTCAACGCAATCGCTCTGGCAATGCCGATACGCTGGCGCTGACCGCCGGAAAACTCATGGGGATAACGGCTGGCGGCTTCTACTGGCAAGCCAACTTTTACTAAGAGTTCCTCTACCCACTGTTTACGCTCTGCGCGGGTGCCGATGTTATGGATCTCGAAAGGCTCTTCCAGAATCATGCCCACGGTGTGGCGCTGATTAAGGGATTCCAGCGGATCCTGAAACACGATTTGCATCTCTTTACGAAGCGGACGCATCGCACGCGGGCTGAGGTCTGTGATGTCTTTGCCTTCAAAGAATATCTTTCCACCTGTTGGCTCATAAAGCTTTAGGATGGTGCGCCCAAGGGTGCTTTTTCCACAGCCAGATTCGCCGACCAAACCTAGGGTTTCGCCACGTTTCACGCTGAAGGAAACGCCATCCACCGCTTTGATGGTGTAGCCCTTTTTGAAAATACCTTTGCCGGAAACGAAGTGTTTGCAAAGGTTGTCGATTCTTAGCAACTCTTCCATGTTTAACCTCGAAATTCCGGAAACAGCGCAGGGTCGATCTCAGGGATATCGATCAACTGCTTGGGTTCGGTGGTCAAATCCGGCATCAGGCCGAGTAAGCGCTTGGTATACGGGTGCTGAGGATTATCAAACAGATCGAAAACGTCTGCATTTTCAACGATTTTCCCACCATACATCACCGCCACGTCGTCACAGATTTCCGCGACTACGCCCAAATCGTGGGTGATGAATATCATCGCCATACCGGTTTCTTCCTGCAGGTCATTCATCAGGTCGAGAATGGAGGCTTGAACGGTCACATCCAGCGCAGTCGTTGGCTCGTCACAGATCAGAATATCGGGTCTGCAGGCCAATGCCATCGCAATCATCACACGTTGTCGCATGCCGCCAGAAAGGTTATGCGGGTATTCATTGAGCCGCTTTTCCGGCATTGGAATTTTGACTTTTTCCAGCATTTCAAGGGCGGCAGCCTGTTGCGCTTTCTTGCTCATCTCCGGGTTGTGGAGCGCCAGCACTTCGGTCAGCTGCTTGCCAATGGAATGCACCGGATTCAGTGCGGTCATGGGATCCTGAAATATCATGGAAATCCGGTTACCGCGCATTTGGTACATTTCTTCCGGCGGCAGGCTGACTAAGTCGGTGCCACGATAGAGGATCTCGCCGGCGGTGACCTGCCCATAAGGCTTGGGCAGCAAGCCCATGATGGACATGGCAGTGACGCTTTTACCACTGCCTGATTCACCGACCAAACCTAGGGTTCTGCCTCCCATGACATCGAAATTCACGCCGTGGAGAATTTTCACCACGCCGTCATCGGTGGTGAATTCTGTTTCTAATCCGCGGACGCTGAGAACCGGTTCCGTCATCTTTCCTGCCTTATCGCTTGTAGCGATCGTCAATCACTGTCACGGGTTCAAATGCTTTGCCATCGTCCATGGCTTTGAGCGTTTCTTTTTTCACATCTGAATCAATCCAGAAGGTGCTCAAGCCATAAATGCGGCCAACGGTGAACAGATAATCCATTCTTTTCTGCATTGGGTTTTCCGGGTACTGCATCCAGCGCCAGTAGCCTTGACGACTCCACGGCAGGATGTAGCTAGGAACGACGACAGACGCATCTTGGATAATGCGTTGGATTTCATGAGCCAATTGCTGTTTTTTGGTCAGGTCAAACTCAGATCGGTATTGGGTGATCAATTCATCCAGCTCTGGTGTGCTGAAGTTATTGAAGTTATTGGTTTGCGGCTTATTCGCGTTATCAGAGTGGAAGTATTCCCAGTATCCAGGGATCTCTTTTGCACTCATGTTGATGAAGGCTAATTGGTGCTTTTTCTCCGACATGTATTTGAAGCCGGTAGCGCCATCAATCAATTTGAGTTGGAAATCGAGTCCGGCCAGTTTCGCTTGCTCTTTGAGATAAGCCATGCGTGGTGTCCAGGATGGGTATGGGTAGACCAATTCGAAAGACAGGCGCTCTCCTTTGTCGTTGACGCGCACCCCGTCGCCACCCACGCTGTCAAAGCCAGCTTTCGAAAAGTGGGAAATCGCTAACTCCGCATCGAAGGCAGGCGGCGTTGCTCCTTCCCAAGAGTATTTTCCGTTACCTGATCCTGTGGCGTGTGGCTTACGGGAATAGTCTCCGCGGATCAGCTTTTCAATCAAACCGTCCATGTCGGTGGCATGCATGATGCCGCGACGGATATTGATGTCACCCAATAGCGGTTGAGCGGTGTTGAGCCACAATCCCCCTGCACCTTGAGGTACTTCGTTAAAGCCCCAGAAACGATGAACATAGCCTTTTTGGTAGACTTCGCCATCTGTCTTTTCATGCCATACTTCTGGCAAGGTCAGCTCGAATACATCCAGCTTGCCTTTTTCAAAATGTTGGCGGGCCAGATCCTGGTCTCTGATCACTGTGAAGCGAATTTTGTCGACGTTATAGCGGTTCTGATAGTACTTGTTTTCGTAACCCCACCAATCGTCACCGACGTGTTTCAGCGTCAGGCTCTTACCCTTCTTAATCTTGTCGACAAAGTATGGGCTTGCTGTCGGCTCTGCTTTGAAGTTGTATTTACGGACATAGTTATCGTCCATACCGTCGCCGTTTTTGTCTTTCCCTCGGCTGAAAAAGTGCGCTGGCTTGGGGTTCAGGCCACTGACTGTCAGCATTAACTCTTCCTGGTTTTTCTCTTCTACCGTACTAACGGCAAGAGTGTGGTCGTCGATTTTCACTACTTCGGCAATGGTGTTAGTGAAGTAGTCGTTGTAGTAGGGCGCAACAATGTCTTTGGAACGGTAGAACGTGAGCATAAATTCGAAGTCGCTTGCCGTGATGGCTTTGCCGTCGTTCCACATTGCGTCTGGATTGAGTTTGAAATAGACCGTTTTGTTGTCGCCAGCAAATGCCCATTCGGTGGCAATGTCAGGTATCCAGTTCAAGGTGTCAGGGTGGCGTGTGACCAGTCCCGGCACTTCATCGAGGAAGTAAGTGCGTAAGCCTGAGTTTGAGTCTGGCCCCACGGTGCGAAGCGTGAGGGGGAAGCTGGCGAGGTGAGTGCGCAATGTCCCGCCACGCTTGGCTTGGTCAGACGCAAATACCGGATCGTCCCAGTTTGTCTGCCAGTCAAGGTTGGCAGGAAGTTCGGCGGCTTGCGCGGTGAAAGCGAGTGCGCTTAAAGCGGCGAGTGTGGTCAATTTAAACATGGTCACTTCCTTGTCAGACATAACGGGTGAATTTTTTCGGGTCGAATGCAGCGCGAACCGCATCGCCAATAAATGTCACCATGGTCAGCACCAGCACAGTGGCGGTGACCACTGAGGTAACAATCCATGGGCTGTCGAGATTCGATTTACCTTGCTGTAATAGCTCGCCCCAGCTCGGTGTTGGTGGCGCAAGGCCAAGGCCGAGGTAATCCAAAGCCGTCAGCGCGGTAATGTTCGCCACAATGGTAAAGGGTGCCAGAGTGATCACCATGACCATGGTATTGGGCAGAATGTGTTTCAGCAGAATACGTGTAGTAGATGCGCCGAGTGCTCTCGCGGCCATCACGTATTCTCTTGCGGATTCTTTGTAGGTCATGGTCCGCATGTACCAGGTTATCCCCATCCAGCCGAATATGACGTTGATGGCGACAAAGAGGGTAAAGGTGGGCTTGGTAATAGAGACCAATATCATGATGACGTAGAGGAATGGGATCATCGACCAGACCTCAATAAAGCGCTGGCTGATAAGGTCAAACTTGCCGCCAAAAAAGCCCATGGCACAACCAATCACGGTACCAATCGCAAAACAGATGGTCATGGTAGTGAGGGCGTACATCATGGCAATGCGGAAGCCATAGAACAGACGTGCTAACACGTCACGGCCAATCACATCGGTGCCGAGGTAGTGCTGTGATTCAATGCTTGGTGCGTAAGGTGGGAATTCACCCTCGATAAAATCCTGCTCATAAGGGTTCCAAGGCACCAACGGCATGATCACGAAGTTGCCTTTATCTTCTTCTTCAAACAGGGCTTGAAGCTCACGGTAGTTGGCTTCGCTTTGGTAATCCTGTCCAAACTCTGTGCCGAGGCGAACATCGCTCACCACAGGGAAGAACAGCTCGCCGTTGTAGCGCACCATCAGGGCTTTGCTGTTAATGAAAAACTCGGCAAAGAGGGAAAGCAGCAACAGGGTAGACAGGACAATGAAAGACCAGTAACCCGGTTTGATTTCCTTGAAGCGTTTGATCTTCTTTTGTGTCAGTGGGCTGAGAGTCATCATCATTCACCAAACCTTACTCGTGGGTCCACGAGTGCCACACAGATATCTGAAACGATGTTACCCACCAGCAGCATGGCGGCGTTCAGTGCCACAATGGCCATGACTACCGGATAATCCCTTTCCATGATCGCTTCATAGCCAAGCAGACCAATGCCGTCGATGTTGAACACCACTTCGATCAGGAAGGAGCCCGTCAGGAAGAACAACAGCGAGTTGCCGAAATGGCTCGCCAGAGGAATTAAACTGTTCTGCATCGCGTGTTTGCGCACCGCATCTTTAAAAGGCAGACCCTTGGCAATGGCGGTGCGGATGTAGTCAGCGGAGAGGTTCTCCATCAGGTTGTTCTTCATGGTGATGGTCAGGGTGGCGAAATCACCGATGATGTAACAAATCAGTGGCAGCACGGCATGCCAGAGCACGTCTTTGATCATCTCGCCTTTGGACTCTAAATCGTCAAAGTCATCAGAGGTAAACCCGCCCATGGGGAACCAGTCGAGATGGAAGGAGAAAACACTCAATAGCAGGATGCCGACCACATAGCCCGGAAGGGCATAGCCGACGAAAATCAACACGGAAGAAGCGTTGTCAAAGGCGGTGTTGTGCTTAACGGCTTTGTAGTAGCCGAGAGGGATAGAGACCAAATAGGCAATCAGGAAAGTCATGCCGCCGTAAAACATGGAGACGGGGAGGCGCTCGATAATCATATCCAGCACAGGCTCGTAGTAGCGGGTAGATTCGCCAAAATCGAGCACCAACAGGCGGTTCAGCCACTCCCAATATGCTTCCATCACCGGCTTGTCGAGACCATAGAAGGCGTTCAGCTCTTCCAGCTGATATTCATCCAGCGAGGAGTTGTCCTGAAAGCTCTGTGTTTGCGCCGACCCTTCCTCCATAAATTGGGATTGGGCGAGCATTCGCTCAACCGGCCCACCCGGTACAAATCGGGTGATGGCAAAGATCACCAATGTGATGCCAAGAAATGTGGGAACGACGAGCAATAACCGTCGCAGTAAATACGCTAACACAGACTGACTCTCTCCCTGTCTACTAAGGTCACTTGACCTTCTCGCCCGAAAATGATGGCAAATCATTAAAATTCAGGGTGATATTTTCAGACAACCCTACTTTTCCCTGAAGAATTGTCGATTATTGAAATCCTGAAAGTGAATTGTGTTACTACTTTGTGATGATTTCACTGCCCAAGAGACTTATTGCGAATTAACTCAAAAATTCACTTTAGGGTTCAGGCTACGCCAACAAAGGGTTTGACACTATCTTCTTGAACATTATCTGGGCATTTTATGCATTAAATATGAGATATAAAATTGGATGAAATTTCCCCTTGAAAAAGTAAGTAAATGGAGAGATTATCCGCGCCCTCCCTGTTCACACTAAGTGCTATTAACCATGAACTTTACTCAGTTTGACTCTCTGCCGCCGCCGCAGATCGCGGAGCGTGCTGCAGAAATTGGTGTAGCGAAAGCAACCAAAGACCCGTTCAAATCGTTCCTTCTGGCGATATCTGCCGGTATTCATATCGGTATTGCATTCATTTTCTATACGACAGTAACCACAGGTGCTGGTGACATGCCTTGGGGTATGACACGCTTTGTTGGTGGTCTGGCATTCAGTCTGGGGTTAATCCTGGTGATCATTACCGGTGGCGAGCTATTCACGAGTTCGGTACTCACTTTGGTGGCGCGAGCCAGTGGTAAGATTACCTGGGGCGCGTTGTTTAAGAACTGGCTGGTGGTTTACGGTGGCAACCTGATTGGTGCGATACTACTGGTGATCTGTATGTTAATCGCTCAGCAATACATGTTCGGCAACGGGCAGGTGGGCATTAACGCCATGAACATCGCGCAGCACAAATTGCACCATGGCTTTTTCCAGGCCGTTGCACTCGGCATTATGTGTAACGTGCTGGTGTGTATCGCGGTATGGATGACTTACTCAGGCCGTACCCTGACTGACAAGATTCTGGTGATGATTCTGCCGGTGGCGATGTTTGTGTCTGCAGGCTTTGAGCACTGCATTGCGAACATGTTTCAAGTGCCGATGGCGATTGGTATCAAGTACTTTGCGCCAGAGTCTTTCTGGGTAATGACAGGCATGAACGTGGCAGACTTTGCGGATCTGACCTTCACCAATTTCTTCATCAACAATCTGGTGCCAGTGACTTTGGGTAACATCATAGGCGGTGGCTTGTTTGTTGGCATGTGGTATTGGATGATTTACCTGCGAGATTGAGTTTCTGCTCGCTAAGCCAAGTTCTAGTAAGGCCGTAGGTGAAAACCTCCGGCCTTTTTATTGCTGACATTTTTCTGTGAGAAATACTTGGAGTGCTTTCACAGCGGGGCTGAGTAATCGCCTGTCTGCACACATCAGATTGAGCGGCGCATGTTGTCCTTTCCAATCCGGACAAACATGCACCAAGTCTCCGCTGTCTAACAGCGGCTTGATGTCCAACTTGGATTTATAGGCAATGCCATGTCCGGCCAACGCCCAGCGGGTGACGGCTTCACCGTCGTCTGAGGTTCTGTTTCCTTTCACTCCAACGCTCGCATAAACGTCATCTTTCCAAAACGGCCACTGGCTTTGAATGGTTTCACCGACCATAAACCGTAAGCATTGATGATGCTTCAAATCTTCCGGAGAGTCTGGCTTGCCGTGCTGCTCTAAATACGCTGGCGAAGCACAGAGTACGCGGCAATTCTCGCTGTAGATGGGAAGCGCAATCAAGCTCGAATCAGGCGGTTCACCGTATCTCAGCGCCAAATCAACCGGTTGGTTATAGATGTTGGCGATGCGATCAGAGAGTTGCAGGCGAATTTCTATTTCAGGGTGGATAGCCATAAATTCATCCATCCAACCCAGCAAGGCATTTCTGCCCAGATCCGAGGGTGCAGAGAGCATCAAGGTTCCCCTGATCACTGACGCGCCTGAGCGAATGGCCTCCGCAGAATCTTCAATAAGGGCAACTGCCTGCTCGCAGTGTTTGAGGAAGGCTTCACCGTCTTGCGTAAGGCGAAGGTGCCGTGTCGAGCGCACAAACAGTGGCGCACCAATTTCTGCTTCCAATCGTTTTACCGCCGCGCTGGTGGCGGCTGGGGTCATGTCCATCTGCCTTGCAACTTCTGACAGGCTGCCATGACGGGCGGTTTCCATAAATATTCGAAAGTCCTGAAGTGTTCTCATTTTCAAAAATAATTTTAAAGAGGTTAAAGAGCAGGCTAGTTTTTCAATTCCAATAGGTCAAATAAGCTTTTTCCTACCAATGAGCAGAGAGGGAAAAGCATGAAGGACATAACGACGACCTGGCAGTTTGACCACCTGAGTGTGTTTAGCCGCGAAGAGGACGAGACACTGCTGAAACTGGCAACTGTATTGGGTTTGCATCAAGGAAAGCGTCCGGCTTTCCCGTTTCCGGGCCGCTGGTTTTATCAAGGGAAAGACGCCTTGCTGCATGTGGTGGATGTGGAAGATGAAGCGCAGGTGAAGCTCAATCATGTGGCGTTTCGTTCTGAGATTCCCGCGAACCGTTTGATGGCAAAGCTTGATGCGGCGGGTTTTGACTTCACGCTTGCCCGGGTACCGGAAGAAGGCGTGGTTCAGGTGTTTCTTGCTGTCGGCACCTTACTGATCGAACTCGATGTGCCTGATACCGACATGCCGGAGGACATTCCAGTTGTCCGCTCTGCCAATCAACTGAAACATTGAAAGGAGAAAGACAATGACCTTGTTTGACGATTACTTAACAGGTGGATTATCGCTGAAAAACCGGATAGTGATGGCACCAATGACCCGCTGTCGCACCACGCAGCCCGGCAATATCCCGAATGCTATGATGGCAGATTACTATGCGCAGCGAGCAGGCGCGGGGCTTATCATCACCGAAGCGACGCAGATTTCTCCGCAAGGGCAGGGCTACAGTTTTACGCCGGGCATTCACACCGCCAAACAGATTGAAGGCTGGCGATTAGTGACGGATGCGGTTCATCAAAAGGGAGGGAAAATATTCCTGCAGCTTTGGCATGTGGGAAGAATGTCCCATGAAAGCTTTCACCATGGCGAGCCACCGGTTGCGCCTTCTTCAATCAAGCCAGATGCGCAGGTCTGGGTTGCCGACGAAAACGGGCAGGGAAGTATGGTGGATTGCCCAAGGCCTAGAGCATTGGAAATTGATGAGATTGGGAAAATTGTTGAGGATTATAGAAAAGCCGCAGCTAATGCGATGAAAGCTGGATTTGATGGGGTCGAAATCCATGCAGCCAACGGGTACTTGCTGGATCAGTTTCTGCGCTCTACCTCAAATATCCGAAACGATATATACGGCGGCAGCATTGAAAACCGTGCGCGATTGCTTCTGGAAGTGGTTGAGGCAGTGAGTGATGAAGTAGGTGCAAGCCGTGTTGGTGTGCGTTTGGCACCTTTTATCACCGCACGTGGCATGCATTGTCCTGACATTATTAACACGATTCTGTATGTGGCGGGTGAGGTGGACGATCTGAATGTGGCTTACCTTCACTTGTCCGAAGCAGATTGGGATGATGCGCCTCAGGTGTCTGAAGGGTTTCGTCAACAGCTTCGAACTCGTTACAAACGCTCTGTGATCGTGGCAGGGAAATACGATCAAATCCGGGCAACGGAGATCGTGAATAAAGGGTATGCGGATCTGGTGGCATTTGGACGTCCGTTTATTGCCAACCCTGATTTTCCGATGCGGCTCCAGCAAGGTTGGAGACTGGCGGAGTTTGATTCCACGACCCTGTTTGGGGGGAGTGAAAAAGGATACGTGGATTACCCCAACTACAGTCAATAAATACGACCAATAAACGGACGGGTTTTGATGGCGCTTCAACAGTTGTATGGAGAACATGAAGCGCCTTTCAAATGACAGTTAGTTAGTGCTGCTGTCATCCTTTACCTGACACTCTGGGGCTTCAGAACCTTCCGAGCAGTCAGTCGCGGTGTCGCTGGCGAGTGCCAAGCCTGAGAAAAATACTGCGAAGGTTAACATCAGTGTTTTGAACATAGTCATTTCTCTATCTCCTATTTCCATTGGAGTTATTAATTGGGTGTTTGCTGCAGCAGTTGTTCCAAGCCACCTCGTTAATATGGCGTCTTGGTAAGTACACTTTGGTTCATAACCCGCTGAGTTTTGTTAGCGTTCGGTAATGGTTGTGTTAGGCAGGCTTTTTGTCTGAAATCTTGTACGAATGGTGATAAAACCAAAGAAGCTCCGTAAAGGAGCTTCTTTGGTATCAATCAGTTGGCAGGATATTGGGGTTTCAGGTCTCAATGGACACATCATCAAGGGGCTTGCTACAACAGCTGAGAATGTAGCCTTCTTCAATTTCTTCATCGCTGATCCCGCCGTTGTGCTCCATATTGACATTCCCTGACAGTAACCTCACTTTGCACGAACCGCAGATCCCCATGCCGCAGGCTTTGGGAATTTGTACGCCCAGCTTGGTACTGGCAGCATGCACCGTTTCGTTTTCGGTCACCGTGACAGACATGCCTTCATCAATAAACTCCACACAGAACCCGGCTTGCGGCAACTCATCCGCAATTTGCGCCAGTTCTGCAGACTCTTCTGCATCTTCAATGGCTTCCGGTGGCGTCTCACCAAAGCTTTCTTCGTGGTAACGCGACATGTCGTAGCCGATGTCTTTAAGCATGGCGCGCACGGCTCTCATATAAGGCTCGGGGCCACAACAGTAGACTTCGCGCTGAAGGACATCCGGTGCAATGAGCTCGAGTATTTGCTGGGTCAGAAAGCCGCGATAGCCGTGCCAGCTTTCGCCGATGTCGTAGCGTTCACAGATGATGCTGAGCTCGAAATTGTCGATACGTGACGCTATCAGTTCGAGCTCTTTCTTGAAGATGATGTCTTTTGGGGTTTGAGCGCTATGGACAAATTTCATGTCGACCAAACTGTTGGTGTCGTACCACCACCTTGCCATCGACATGACAGGCGTAATGCCAACGCCGCCAGAAAGGAATAGCGCTTTGTCGGTAGAGAAATCGATGCAGTTGAAATTGCCAACCGGACCATGAACGGCAATCTCATCTTCTACCCGAAGGTTGTCGTGAAGCCAGTTAGAGACCAACCCATTTTTGACCCGTTTCACCGTAATCGAAAAGCTGTACGGAACAGAAGGAGAGGACGACATGGTATAGCTGCGCATCACTTGCTCGCCACCAATCTCCAGCTCCAAGGTCACAAACTGGCCGGGTTTGAAGAAAAACATGATGGGTGTCTGGCTCATAAAGCAGAAAGTTTTTACATCATGTGTTTCCTGAATCACCTTTACGCATCGCACAACATGACGGCCATTTGCCCAGGTCTGCGTATTGACCGGGTTCAGGCTGTCTTCGGGTAAGGGTTCCAGTTCGTTCATAGTGATTTTCCCTGAGATTTTTCGCGGTTTCCTGCTGCGATTGTGGGGTGGATTCAGGGTTTTAGATTACACAGGCACGACATACACATACCTGAATACACCACCCTGACGTACCCCCAATTTTCCACTGGTTCTAACCCAGATTTTCTTTCATGCGCTCGCAGTACCAATTGACGAAGTTGATCACCCCGAATTCATAGGTTTTGGAATAGGGCCCCGGTTGATAGCCCATGGAATTTACGCCCAGCTGGTTATTTTCAGACAAGGTTCTGTCCTGTGCATTGGTCGCATCCCAGACATGGCGGAGATTTTCAGGATCATAATCGACGCCTTCGACAGCATCTTTGTGCACCAACCAGCGGGTGATTACTTTGGTTTCCTGTGGGCTGATTGGCAGGATCTGAAACGCGATGTGATGATCGCCCATACCATGGTTCCAAGAATTTGGCAGGTGAAGAATGCGTAGTGCGCCAAGATCCGGTGAGGTGATACGGCCGAGGAGCTTTTTACTGGCAGCCTGACCATCCATCGTCATGGAGTGGGTACCCTCTTTAAGCGGGGTACGGACAATGCGGTTACGGTTGTCATAACGCATTTGGTATTGATAAGGGATATCCATGCCAGACCAGAAATTTTGCTGCTTCTCGACTAACGCTTTGAACTCTGGTGTGGCGCGGGGATCATTGTTGTCGTCCCATTCTAACAACGAGTTCAGGAGCTCCGGGTGGGAGCCATCGCAGTGATAGCATTCGCGGTTGTTTTCCACCACCAGTTTCCAATTGGCTTTTTCGATGATTTCGCTTTGTACCGCAACTTTTGAATTGTAGAGATCGTGCGGTTCCAGGTAGTACTCCATGTCTTTCACGAAGTCTTCAATAGGTGGCGCTGTTTCGGCCAGACAAACAAAGATATAGCCGCCAGCAACCTGACAATGTACAGACGCCAATCCGTGGGTGGATCGATCAAAGCTCTCATCCATGTCCTGGCCGTTGTAGACCAGTGAACCGTCCAAATCGTAAGCCCATTGGTGATACGGACAGACGAGTTTGGGTGTTTTGCCTTTAGCGGCCAGACATATCTTAGAGCCGCGGTGACGACAGGTATTATGGAAAGCACGGATTTCGTCTTTGTTATCGCGCAGGATGATGACAGGGCTCAGACCAATATCGACCGTGATGTAGCTGCCGCGTTTTGGCAGCTCACAACTCATGCCAGCGAAAATCCATTCTTTGTGAAAGATCTCTTCCATATCTAGCTGGAACAGGGCTTCGCTGTTGTAAAATGGCTGCTCCAACGTGTGGTCGGGGATACGTCTTTCCAGCATGGTTTTCACGGCGTTGCGGTCAATAAGCGCATTATCAATGCGTTGTGCGGGCACTTTAGTCATCTTCTTTCCCTAGTGAAGTACCAGTCATATCGAGGCTCTCTTGAACGTTAGTCCAAGCAATTAGCATCCAACCCGCCCATACCGCAGTCAGCAGTTTGCTCGGGTATACCTGCATAATGACCCTGTTTCTATGTGGGAAATTATTTAATTACGACTTCGGGATTGCTTGTATACGACCAAGAAGGAACAGACCGCGGCGTCACTGGTCATCGCTAAGAAATTGGCATGAGAATTGGTGAGGATACTGAGGTTTGACTATATCAATCGAAATAAATTGGCCATTTTATGCAATTGATTTTATTTAATTCTAGTGGGTGAAAATAGAGTTAGTTTTCGAAACTACTATTGTAATAGCTGTTATGTAAGTCGAATATCTTGTCGCATTTATACAAACAATGTCGCTGACTTTTACATTAAAAATAAATTTATCAATTAGATTTTCAAATAACGAGAGCGAGATCTATGTTAATGAATTGTTATATTTTTGAATCTACCTTACGCTGAGCGAAACCAATACAAAAGGGTGGTTTAAAATGAAAAAAACGATAGCAATGCTCTCACTTTCAACAGCAGCTCTTTCTTTTTCAGCAACAGCCGCCATAGGCCAGCATCCTGTCGTGCTGGTTCATGGCTTGCAACCCTCTCAACTCGCCGCCAGGCCTGGTCCAGCAGAGGTTAGTGCTGATGGTGAACACTACTGGGAGCAGTATTGGAACAGTCGTGCAGATGTGCGTATCGACTGGCCTTCCCACGAACGTGTAGCCGGGAAAATTGCCAGTGACTATGCATGGCCGAAATTAAAACAACTTGCGCAAAGTAATACTTGTGTCAACGGATGTATTTTTGTTACGCACTCTACCGGTGACCTGGTTACACGCTATATTTTAGATAATCAAGAAAATTGGCTTTTAAACGAAGGCTTACCACCGTTAAATATTATTTCTACGTTTGACTTTGCGGGTGCAGGCGGTGGCTCTGAACTGGCAGACATGGCAGTAAATATTGCTGAAGGTGGTGGTGTTTTAAACACAACCTTACAATTTGCTATATCACTTTGGTTGGGTGAAATGCCAAACAGCAGCAACACTGGCGTGTTAAATGACCTGAAAGTGGCAAACGCTCGACAAATCGCGCCTTTCCCGGATGGCAGGGTTCCCCGCATTCGTTTCACCGGTGATTCGAGCGAGTATCTTGGTGTGACATCGCCATTTTTACCGGGTCATGATGATGGTGTTGTCGCATCGCATTCGACCTGTGGTTCAAGCACTGTGGGCAATTTCAGCAGTTGTTCCCGCACTGTCGCCTATGATGGCAAGGTGGCGAGTCAATCCCGCGGTGTATCGAGCTTTATGCCGCAGCACTATCCGATGCTGATGGGCAGTGGCTACACCCATGGTGGGGTGATCGGCGATGTTCACCAAGGAAAAGTGACTGCAGCGAACAGTCGTGTGTCTTTAGGAGATGGCACGCAGGTTTCTGTCAGCACGTCCGACTCCTGGTCATGGTGGGGATGGGCGTACTATCGTTACGTGAACGGATCGGATGATCAAACCATGTCAGAGTTGGTGTCTAACCTGCGATAAGTGATAACCGGAGGAGCAAGTCTCCTCCGGGACTGATTTCCGCTCTGCATTGGGTGGTGTTTAACAAGGAAGAGTCAATGAGAAAAGCGGGTACGGTGCTGATAACCTTGGCACTCGCAGGAATGGGTGTTTGGCTACTTGGAGATACGGGAACAGAAACGCCCGCGCAGGACCCTGCTACGATGGTGCCCGAGAAAGAGACGGCGTCTTCATCAGAATCAGAGCCGCAACCGTTGCCCCTTGCCAAGCAAATTGAGCCTGAACCAATGCCAGATGAACCCTTGCCGGTGATGGAGATTCCGGAAGCGATGACCGCGCAGTTTTCTATGGTGGCACAAACCTTCGAGCAAGAACTGTATTATCCGCCTTATTCCCAACCTATCCTGTCGTCAGACAGCCCTTATCTGACCCCAAACCGTTTTGCTGAAGTGGAAATGCCGGTTCTTGATGGGAAGGAGTCTGCTGTCTTGTCTCTTGATAAATATCGCTTTTTCTACCCAGAGGCTGTGCCTTTTAAAGTGAAAAGCTCACTTGCTGTGCTTGGTATGCGTTACTCGTTATTGGACATTGGCAGTCGTGAAGAAGTCGCAAGTGGAAGCAGTGAAAATGCTGATGGGGAAATGCAGCCTGATGAGTCGACATCTTCACAGCTAAGGCTGAAGGTCACTGTGCGCTTTGAAGGTGGCAGTGATGTGTTAACGGCTGACATTAGCTATGCCAATCCTGTAGCTTTTGTCATGGGAGCTGAGCCTACGTACACCCAACAAGCCGACTGGATGATACCTGTTACCATCGATGCCAAAAAAGCCGGGCTTTACCGTCTTCGCGCCAACTTATATCGAGAAGATGGTACGCCTGTTGCCGTCCTGACGGAAAAGCAAAAGCTGGGTGAAGGGCAGGGTGAGATCGTATTGAAAGCTCATCAATCCGTTTTCTCGGGTGAAAGCGGAGCGTATTCGTTAAAGGATATTCAGTTGGAACGAATGTCTGGTCGACCAGGTGAAAAAACACAGTATGGTGTCAGTAAGGTTGGACAGATAGATTTGGGTGAATTGGATGCCGATACCTTGAGTGATGTACCATACCAACCTTCTGAGCAAGAGCGTCAGCAACTTCGATTCTTAAAACACCTAGCTGGTGAAGCCTGATCATAAAGGCTTTGTTCGTTATTTCATTTCCTGATCTTTCTGCCTCACATCAAAAAATTGAGTATTAACTCTAGTTTTTCTATGACACTTCTCTTTCCCTTGTGATATACATCGCAAATCATTTGTAATGCCCACTTTTTCCGACTTAAAAACTGTCGGTGAATTGCTCTTAATCAATTGAAGCACGTCTTTTCGGCGTATGATGCGCGGAAAAAAGTGGACAAGCATCTTCCGCAATCCTGCGGCCTCTCATCTTTAATCAACAAGGTTTTCGAGCATGAAACGCAATGGGCGAGATTTGGTTTACTACCTGACGCTGGTGTGTGTGCCGATGTTTTTTGCTGTGTTGCTAGGGCTATATCTCTCTAAGTTATCCATTGATAAGCATGTGGATGATTTTGGCGTGATATACCTGAAGACGCTTGAGCGCAAAATTGAATCCCTGACCAATCAGGCTAGGGTGATCATGAGCGATGCCTCCAATTGTGACTCCATTAAAAGCCGTTTGGAAATCTGGCCGAGCGTCCATGACTTTGTCACAGTGCAAAACGGTCAGATCATGTGTCAATCAGATACCGTGTTTGATTGGGTAGCTCCTTCACTTTTGACCGCAGATCTGATTCCAGGTATCCATAGCTATCCTAAAGCGGGCAGCGCCGGTAAAGAGCGCGTATTAGTTGTTGTGTCTCAGGATAAGGTAAATCCTGCATCTCGTGGCATGGCGGTGGTGTCTTTAGACGAGTTTATCGCCTACATGGATATCTCAGACTCGCTGCAATACGAAAAGCTGGCTGTCTGGATTGGTGATAAATGTCTGTTCAACAGAAGCCAGTACAACCCCGAAAACATGCATTATTTTAAGTCGCAGCGTTTTCATGTCGAGTTAGGTGTTGAGCCAGCCGATAACTATGTTCGCTACTCTATGCTGATGTTTGCGCTGTCGAGTATTCCCCTGGGACTACTGATTTCCCTGTTTATCCATTTGGTGATCATGCGTTTGAAACCGCGCTACTCGCTGGTGGAGGAGATTAAGTCAGGTCTTAAGCGCGGCGAGTTTTACTTGGTGTATCAACCTGTCTACGACGCTTTGGGAGAGTTGTACGGATTTGAAGCGTTGGCACGTTGGCAGCACCCGAAAATGGGGGCTGTGGGGCCGGACATTTTTATTCCCGCCATTGAGCAAAATCAGCTTGGCATTGAGTTTACCCACTATGTTTTTGCGCGAGCAGCGCAGGATATGGCGCTACTAAATACTGACAAAACATATCATCTGGGTATCAATGTGCCGCCTGAATTTATGATGTGCCCGAATTTTGAAAGCACGCTGTCGAGCTTGATGAAGACCTTCGAGGATTTGCCAGTGGCTATCACTTTGGAGGTTACCGAACGACAGCTTCTGGACGAGGCGGCGATTGAACAGATCGACATTGCTCGCCGGCTTGGTGTGGAAGTGGCGATCGATGATTTTGGCGTTGGACATACCTCGCTGTCCATGCTTCAACGTCTGAATATCGACTACTTAAAAATCGATAAATGTTTTGTTGATACCGTTGGGGTAGATTCAGTCAATGCGCCGGTGCTGGAATCTATCATTGAGCTCGCACACCGCCTGAATATCGCTATCGTGGCGGAAGGTGTCGAGAACGTAAAACAGGTCGATTTTCTCAATCAGCGTGGGTGTCAGTACCAGCAGGGCTATTTCTATGCCAAGCCACTGACAATGAATGACCTGCTTGAGCGTTACCAATAAGCTGACAACGACCTAACTTCATTGAATCCTGCATTTTTAGGTATATAACCGTGCAACGCCGCGTTGCACGGGCATATCACAGATCTCAATCCGACAAAATTCATGGGTGATCAGGCGAATATCCACTACGCTTAAAATGACTTCGTAAACATAAGGATAGGGATTTGGTTGCCGCACTTCGATTAATCGAAAATCCAGCGTTGGTGAGTTGCCACTCGGAACTGACTGGCTCGGATATTTTGTGGTGCGACTTGCTCCAGGATGAACGCTTTTCGCAGGAAATCCGTAAACTTAGCCAATATGTGGTGGATTACCGCGCCAACCTGAAAAACCATCTCGACCAAAAGCTTTCAGAACCTCATCTGTTCCTGCTTTGTAGCCGCGAGAAAGTGCGTTTCAATATATTCAAACGCCCTCGCTACAATTTCCTGACCAAAAAAACCACGTTCCACTTTCTGGTTGGCAAAGAACAACGCAAAGTTTCGGCGGCTGTGAAGCTGGGCGACCACTTTTTCGAAAACACGCCGCACCCTAAAGTCCTGCTTGAACCAAAGTTTGTTACCTTACTGACAAGCAAAAACGAAGACGTCACGCTCTCTGTTCATGATTTCCTGTTCGGAACGGGTATTGATATTAATGTGGAAAGCAAAGTCGTGGCGAGCGGCAGCTCACCTTCACCTTATTGGGAGGGCGCTCAATCTCTGGTTTCCGCACTGAGTAATGAAGCATCAAGACATATGTCTTCTGATACCGATTTGCTGGTGTATCTGGGAGAATTTGATTGCAACGTGTTAGCTATCAGGGATGACCATGAAGTCGAGCCAGAAAGCCTTGGCATGCAAAACGATGACGGCGCAAAAACGCTGGCTTTGATGCTAGCCCGCGCGTACAGCATTTACTTTCTTGGTGAGAGTGAGAACAAGGCGGCGCTGCGAAGTGCTTATGGCAACTTGCTGCGTTATATGAGAAACCGCAATCTGGTTCGGATAGCGGTTACCCACTTCTATGAGTTTGATAGCGAGTACTTACATCTCGGCTCAGAAGGTAGAGAATATTCACCGAACCATGAGTTTGTTATCACCCTTGAAGACGGCGTTATGCATATCGATGGCGAGCCGTTTCAACCCAGCCTGACGTAACCCGAACCTTCCAACTTATGTTCTGTCAGCCAAACTGCGGCTGATACTCCTGCAACGTTTTTTCCAACATCGCCACACCTAACGGTAAGTTCGCTTCGCCACCGAGTCTTTGGATGGTCGACCCTAAAGCGTGGATAGTACGGAAGATATTATGCACGCGGCATTGCTCGCCCATTTGCCCGATTCGAACAATGTTCAGACCAAATGAACCTGAAATCTCTACTTTAAAATCTCGTGAAATCGCCGCCAGAATCTCTTTCTGGTTTAACCCTTCCGGCACATTGATGCCTACGACAGAATTCAGTCGCGAGGCTTTGTCGGCATAAAGGGAAAGCCCAAGGCCTTGAATGCCAGCCTGAAGAGCAAGGGAGCATTTTAGGTGGCGGTCAAAGCGCTTTTCTAAGGTTTCATCGCAAATCAGTCGAAGCGCCTCATGAATGGCCATAATGCCAGAAACCGGTGCGGTGTAATGGTAGGAACTTTGGTACCAGAATTTGTCAGCCAGCTTGGCATCAAGACACCAGTGACGAAGAGTGTCTTCCCGTGTGGTAATTTTGTCCCAGGCTAGCTCAGAGAAGGCCACCAGAGAAACGCCAGGAATGCAGCTCAAACCTTTCTGGCCACCCGTGATGACGGCATCCACTCCCCATTCATCCATGTTAAGTGGCATGGTGCTGAGGGTACAGACAGCGTCAACAATCACCAGACATCCTGCTGCTTGTGCTGCACGACAGATTTCCGGCAGCGCGCCATTACAAACAGTATTGGAGGTTTCACCCTGAACGATAGTGAGTACTTTTGGCTGTATTTCGGCGATCGCTTTGGCGATCTCCTCAGGGTTCGCTGCTTGCCCTTCAACGATGGTATAGCGGGTGACTTCTCCACCTACGCGCTCAGACATTTCCGCCAAACGGCCGCTGAAAAAACCATTGCTGACAGACAGCACCCTGTCACCTGGCGCAACCAGATTAGCGACCGCCATTTCCATCGCCGCCGACCCCGGGCCTGCAACACCGAGAATGTGTGAAGACTCGGTCTGGAATACATAGCGTGACATAGATTTAACCTGCTCGATGATGCGTGACATAGTTTCACCAAGGTGGTTAATCACAATACCGTTGGCAGCGGCGACTTTGGCAGGAATTGGTACAGGGCCAGCGCCCATCATCAATAAAGGTTCTTCGGGAAGGATGGTATCCAGTGATTCGACGATGGGGGCAGATATGCGCACGTATAACTCCTGTATTGATTCTGTGCTTGGGCGACTTCCTGTCGGAGGCGTTACTTGTAAGGTCATAGTCGCACAGCGACACTGGGATTTCCATGTGCATAGCGGGACAACCCGTCGCATTTCTGCACTACTTAGGCGGAAGGGTTTCGACGAAACTCAGTGCGAGCGAAATCCAGTCATCTAAAGCTTGGCTGTCGACGTGTTCAGCATCGACAAACAACAGCCCAGACATTTTTCTTCCCCCTTGAACCATGACTTCTGCGCCGGGATTTTCGAGAGCAATATCTTCGTTTTCTTTGCCGACACGGAACATGAAGCGGCCTTTATCAGCACCGCCAATCATATTACCGTGATGAAGAAAGCAGACTCCGCCCATCATATGTTTTTCCGTGATGCCTTTGACGTTGGATGTAGCGTCCCGGAATCGTTGGGTTAGCTGTTCATCGTAAGCCATATATTTTCCTCGAAGGTTTTCGCCTTAGAGCGCTCGGTAAAACAGAAAAACAGATGGGATAATCATGGCTGAAAAAGTCAGTATCATCCCTACAGCACGGCCATTAGTCGCTCCGGAAGGGGTAAATACCAATGTGTGGTAGTGAATAAGTCGTCCTGCCACGATTGCAATGGCAGCGGCAATTACCCAGATTTGTGCCATTCCTAACGCCTCAGCCAAGGTAATAGCGAAAAGGGTGATGGGGACGGTTTCGGTATTGTTGCCGTGACCTCGTAGCTTTTGCATCAGATTTTGGTCTTGGCCCCAACCAAAGTTGATGCCAGTGGCAAGTCGCCTAAGCCCTACTGCGATGGTCATCGGGATTTGCAGTACAACACAGACCGCAATTAAAAGTGGCGCAATGGTTAGATGTTCCAACTGAACCTCCGAATTTTAGGCATATAAATCCACTTCGCAGGCTTGCTGCGAAGCAGGTTTGCAATAAAAAGGAATGAACTTAGAACTTCATTTCTATGAGTTCGGAGACTTCCATCGTTCCTCCGATGCCAAGGAACGGACACGCCTTTGCGGCTTGCAGTGCCTCTTCCATGGTATCGACTTCAATAATGGTGTAACCGGACATGCCAATTTGGCTTCCTTCACTGATAGAGCCGTCCGGAGCGACGCAAATAGTGCCTTTCATCGGATTGGCTGGGCTAACGGCTTTGCTGCCAAGCTCTTTTAACCATGTCTGATATTCGGCGAAATGCTTTTGGCCTTCTTCCGGTGTGGCGGGCGGGTTGCCGCCGAGATAAGTCATCACATACTTAGGCATATCATTTCCCTCTGTCTTTGTTCTTGGTATCAGGATCCCTGCTGAATAGAAGCTCATCCTTCTTGGGCGTTGTATTTGATTAGCGCCATTTTGGCACCTTGCAGATCTTTGAAAATAGCAATCCTCCCAACTCCCGGAATATCTGAAGGCGGCATCAGTTCTGTTGCGCCGAGCGACACGGCTTTTTCGAGTCGGCTATCTACGTCATCTACCGTGATGTAAACCAGCCAGCCAGGCTCAAGATCCGGGAAAGGCTTAAATCCTCCGACGCCACCGCCATTGATTGAGATAATCGGATAAACCACATCACCTTCCATTGGGTGATCCATGATTTCCCAGCCAAGCACTTGTTGATAAAACGCTTTTGCTTCGTGGTGTTGCGGGCCGCAGTGTTCAATCCAGCTTGGTGCGCCATGGGTTTGCTGTGCGTTGCTCATTTTGTCGTCCTTTTTGTTGAGTGTCTCTTAATAGGACGAACAACAAATCTCCCACCGGACATCAGTGCTGACTTTTTTCTGAATTATTTTTTCGACTTCTCTAACTGATTGATTTCTCTTTCTATGTAAGCTTTTTCCCAATCATGCTGTGCCAGAATTTGCGCTGCTCTGAATGCCTCTACTGCACTTTCTGATTTTCCCGCCATCTTTAACAGATGGGCGCGGGTGGCATGGAAATATTGATAACGTGCGAGTGGCTTTTGCAGTGGCTGAATCTCCTCAAGTGCTTGATGTGCACTGTTGACATGAGCGGTTGCCACGGCGCGGTTTAGCGCGACCACAGGCGTGGGGTGTTGGCGGTATAGCGCGTCATAGAGGTGGAGGATGTCTTCCCAATCAGTGTCTTCTGGATTTCTTGCAATGCTATGTGCCCCAGAAATGCAGGCTTGAAGGCGATAATAACCCGCAGGAGCGCGTGTTGAGGCTTTGGCGAGTATCCCAGTGGCTTCGGAAATCATGCCTTGGTCCCAGAGGGTTCTGTCCTGTTCATCAAGAGGGACCGGTTCATCTCCTCGAAAGCGGGCGTCACGACGGGATTGGCCATAAAGCATCAAAGCGAGAAGACTTTGGATTTCTGTGTCGTCGGGGATGAGTTCGACAAGCTGCCGTGTCAAAGAGATGGCTTCATCGCTGAAGCTAAGTTGGTTTTTCTGTGGAGATGAAGCCGAGTTGTAGCCTTCGGTAAATAGCAGATACAACATGCTTTTTACCGAGTCGAGACGCTTGAGGTCAAGAAAAGGTGTGTCTGTAGTGAGGGCTAACTGACTAACTGTTTGCTTCGCACGAGACAGTCGCTTTTCCATTGCTGATTCTGAAATAAGAAAAGCCCGAGCAAGTGATGAGGATGGAATGCCAGCCAGTATGTTAAGTGCCAGACTGATTTGCTGTGGCTTTGCAAGCAAGGGGGCAGAGCAGACAAAAAAAAGCCGCAGTATATCGTTGTTATAGAGAAGGTCGGGATGTTCGTTTGAGTCGCCATTCGTGTCATTTTCAAAGCTCCCTTCGCGGCTCAGCTTGCGGAAGTTATCGATAACACTGTTTTTAGCCGCGACAAAAAGCCAAGTCTCGGGATTGTTCGGTATTCCGTTTTCCTGCCAGGCTGGATAGGCGCGGGTAATGGCTTCTTGTAGGGCATCTTCTGCCAAGGAAAAATCGCCAAATCGGCGAACCAAAGCGCCGAGCACTTTGGGACGCGCCCGACGATAAATCATCCCAACCTTGGCGTGAAAGTCCATGATTTAATTACGGCACCATCCCACCGGACGGACTTCTATCTTGTGGTGTTGCAAAGGCAGTGATGCTGCGTAGGCAATGGCATCGCCTTCTGTTTCACAGTCAAGCAGGTATAGCCCCAGAAATTGCTCCTTGGTTTCAGCAAAAGGGCCATCAGTGACCAGCGGTTTGCCTTCATCATCCGCAGACACAGTTTTGGCAGTGTCTGTCCAGTCTAGCCGCGCAGAAGCTATGAACTGGTCTTTTTCTACTGTTGTTTCCTGAAGGACATGGTGAAGCTTGAGCATCTCCATTTCCTGCTCATCACTGAGTTGCTTGTTGTCGTCTTCCGTACCGTAAATCAGCAGCGCAAATTTCATGTTAACTCCTCGTTTTCCCTGAGATTAAGTGTAGTATCTGGGCGGGTAAAATCTGTCTGAACTCTGGGATGGTATATGGTAAGCATCTCGACACTTATGGTCTCCATAATGGGACATGTAACTGGTTGCGCAAGGTTTACACTGTGTTACGCATTCCACCCAAAACATCAATTTGTTTACGCGTTGTTTGCGCGCGGGTGGAGACAGTTTCATGTTTCGGAGGCTCGATGTTTGAGACCTGGCTCGACATAGCAGTGGGCTCACTGTGGGGATTCTGGCTCGCGATGTATCTCGATAGGTATTACAGTCGGCAGGTCGCGGCGATTAACCTGTGCGTGTTTGTTTTTTGGGGAAGAAGCTTCAAGGCAAACCGGTATCTGGCAACCTTCATCAATATTCTATTGGTGGCGACTTTCTTGTTATCAGCGTCGGCGCTGATCGGCAGCTTAGTAGAATTCTGGGGTTTGTTCGTTGTGGCTTGGTGTCTGGGACTGGCGGTATATGCTTTATGCTTTTCACTGCCCAAACCTGTCTCTCGCCGCCGCGATACAACGTAAACTTGTGCTAAGTATGCCTGCCAATACGTGTCACGCGTTCAATTGATCTGCAATCGCGCTGATTTGTGCGTTTTACCCTTGACCCGATAAGGGTTTTCCCTGATAACGCAAGTTGACGAAATTATTTTGATTTATTGCTGATTATGGATACCGATCTACTACGCACGTTCTTGGAAGTGAACAAGACCCGCCACTTTGGTAAGGCGGCGACCAACCTGTATTTGACGCAGTCTGCTGTCAGCTTCCGCATCCGCCAGTTGGAAATCAAACTGGGTACGCCTGTGTTTACCCGTAAACGCGGCGATTTGCGCTTAACTGCGGCAGGTGAGCGGTTTGTACCTTACGCGGAAAGTATTTTGCAGACGTGGGGAAGGGCGCGTCAGGATGTAGCGTTAACCGGTAGCTATCAGCAGCAACTCACGGTAGGTGCAACCTCGCTGATCTGGGAAATGGACAGCTGCAGCGACTGGTTAGAGCAGGTGGAATCCAGCCAACCTGATTGGGCGCTGCGTACTGAATCCTTGAATCGCCAACAAATCTCTACTGCATTGCTTGAGAAACAAGTGGATGTGGTACTGACCAGCGAACCTCCTAAATTGGCGGATCTGCAGCAACACCGTATTACCTCATTTGATTTGCTGTTGGTTTCCAGCGAGCCGGATCAGGACATGGAATCTATTGGCGAACTGTCGATGGTTTATCTGGACTGGGGAACGCGCTTTGGCTTGGAACACAGTCGCATCATGGCGTTGCAGCGTACCCCCATTTTGCACAGCCATGCCTGTCAGCCAGCGCTTAAATTTCTGTTAAACCGCGGTGGTGTTGGCTTTTTGCCTTCGACGGTTGCTGAGCCTTGGATTGAAGCAGGTGCTCTTCATGTGGTGAAAGAGAGCCCGGCGATGGCAAATGAACTCTACTTGGTTTGGCTTTCTACCAGTGACAAGCACGAAGACATTGAAGCGCTGGTGACAAGCCTTGAAAGAGAAATGTAAATCAATTTCCCGGTGTTAATGTTACCGGGCTCTACTATTGTCAGACTGCATTATTAATACTTTTTTTTAACCGTTAAAATACTTGGGTTGGAAACTATCCAACTCGGGTGTTTTATTTGGGAGAACTAGATGTATTTTGCGAAGGCGTGCAAGTCTATTGCGTTGTTACTGAGTTTTATTTTCCACTCAGTGTCTTACGCAGACTCGGTAGCGAGTTACCCTGAAGGTTGGGAAGACTGGCCCGTGGTGAAGGAGTCGCTGACCCTGCCTGCAGATACGGTCCTTCCTCCAGATACTTCTCTCTTTATTCAGGAAGCCGTCCGCTCCTACTCTTGGATTAATGATGGGCAGGGCTCACCACTGACCATCCGCGTCAATCCAGAAAAGCTGGAACAATACAAAACCCATGGCCCATATACAGACGGCCCTACCGTCGTTGCAGTGTCTGAGGTGCAGGGCATTATCTGGGTGACGGAACATTTCAGCGGTTTGCCCATGTATGGCAGTTACAACCGTCAGGGTGAAGACATTGCCAGCACGCATCCTACGCTTGAACCAGAATTTTGTGCCCGTTGCCATGATACTTACAAAGATATCTGCATTAATGGCACCTGTACTGAGCCGGTTCTCTCTCCTTATGAATAACTCCTCAGCCGGTTTCGGAAAGGAGGTTTAGATGCTGAAACGGTTTACGATCAATCAGCTGCTCTTTGTCTCTCACCTGATGCTGGTGATTATTCTGATTGCGGGGATGAGCTACTCACGTTATCAAAGTGAGTGGGAGTCCCGTGTTAATCATGAAGCAGCACTGATTGAACAGTCAGTGCTGCCGCTGATGCGTGAGATTTCAGCCGCTGTGGCTGGGCGAAACTATACTGCCCTCACAATGCCTTCCCATAAGGATACCCTCAGAAGTATCGAATCCCTTCTGTTGTTGGACGTTGAAGGGACGTCTGATTATCAAGATAAGAAGGTGTGTGTTCGCTATTTTCGGGAAACCGGGGACATTTGGCGTATTGATGTGTCTGACGAGGAGCTTGAGCAGTCTCGCCTTAACCGCGATAACCTTGCCAGCCAAGTAGACGCCGATGGTTTGAGCGATGTCACCAAACGCAAGCTGGCATTCTTGCTGAAAAAAGCGGAAGAAGATCTGGCAGCGCTCGAACTTGGTAAAGCCCGCACGCAGGAGTTTGCGGCCCCTTGGCCATTGAGACCGAATTCTGCCAAGTATGAACTCTTGCCTGAATACGGTGTGGTGGCGGTGCAACTGCCTTTATATAACAAAAATGGTGGCATGGTTTACGCCGTTTTTGATGCCTCTCGCCTGTTCTCTTTGAAGAACGAAATTTACCTCACCATTGCCATTGAAGCGTCGGTTGCCTTGCTAATTTCATTATTGCTGATTGTTGGGGTGACCCATTGGTTAGTCGCGCCGCTGAGAAGACTCGCTGAGCAGATGGACAAGGATATCGAGAAGCTAAATATTGCGGATATGGATGAGGTTAACCGCAATGATGAAATTGGTGTCCTTGCCCGAGGTCTGCATAGACTGACCCGCAAAACGCAGTCCCAGTTAAAACAGCTTAAACATCTTTCCGATACCGATGCCCTAACCGGATTGAGCGGCAGGCATAATTATGAAGACCGTGCTGTCGCACTCTACAAAGCGACCCAAAGACAAGGCGCTTACTTTGGGGCGATCGTGTGTGATATCGATTTCTTTAAACGTTACAACGACACGTTTGGCCATGGTAAAGGAGATGAAGTCATCAAGAAGATCGCGGATGTGCTTCTAAGCAACACCCGCAACAACGATCTTTGTTTCCGTATTGGTGGCGAGGAGTTTGTTGTGTTGTTGAAAGTGTATGAGGCTGAAAATCTGCAGTATATTGCCGAACGTATGCGAAGTGAAGTCGAAGCATTGGCGATCCCCCATGTGACTGAAAGGGGGATTGTGACGCTTTCCATTGGTGCGGTAATGGTGCCGCCTCAAGCTAAGGCGTGGACTTACCCAGACATCTTTGATTTTGCTGATAAGCAGCTTTACGCGGCAAAACATGGCGGTCGCAATCGCACCATTTTCAAAGAAATCGGCAGAGACGAGCTACCTCCGGAAAGAGAGCATTGCAACGATACTTCCATAGAGGCTGTTGATTAGAGAAGACCTGTTCCAGATTTGAATCCGGGCGTTCAACCGTATATACCCAAACAACCTGAATCCTGCATCTTCAGGTTGTTTGGGTATAGTAATCCATACTTATTGGTGTATTGGCAGGGAAGTAGTGCCCTTTCTATCATCTGCTTCGAACCTAAAATCCCCCCATATTTTTGACGCTTTCGACAGGAAATTGGCGTTCAAAAAAATTACCAAAATAAATGTTTCTAAAAGAGAATACACGGTTGGCAAATGTTGATCTAAGTCTCATAATGCGCGCAATTTCATCAAGCAGACTCAGGTTTAAGCGACAGATGTCACTAAAAAACATCTCTATCAGATATCAAATTCTGATCCCCATCTTTATTTTGGTTCTTAGCACTTTCGCAGTGATGTTCTTTGCCAAAAGCGAAGTCGAATCTGCGGTTTACAACGTCAGTAATACTGCCCGTCAGGCAGCCTCCGACAAAGATCGCGTGTCTAAACTGGCAGACATTGCATGGGCAATGCGTGTTGAGGCGATTTACGGCATTTACGATTCACAGCGAACCAAGCAAATGGCTGACAATGTCGCCAAACTGGGTAATGAAGCGCTGACGATTTCACGCGAAATGGCGAAAACCAATGCCCTTCGTGACTTGGCGCTGAACGTAGAAAAGAGCGTAAGCCAATACATGCGTTACACTCACGCGCAAGCGCAGCCAACCATCGAATCCTATTTCAACCAGCAAATCGCAGCGCCACGCTACAACGCGATGGTGAATGAATACCGCGAGCTGGGTGCAGATATGATGAAAGACATCACTTCGCTGTCTTCATTCATCAACCCGTTAGTAGAGCAAGATCTGAAAATGTCTGACGACAATGCAGACCAGATGATGGTGACTATTGGACTTGTGATGGGCGGCGCATTAACACTGGCGATGCTGTTTGGCTGGTGGCTGTCAGGTGTGATTGTGAAACCTTTGGAAGAGCTTCAGGACGTGATGCGTCGCCTGGCGACGGGTGATCTGAATGTTCAGGCGAATGATGATGGTGAAAACGAGCTGGCGCGTTTAGGTCGTGACACCAACCAAACTATCAGCCAACTGCGTCACACGGTGACAACGCTGTTTAGCATCAGTGATGAAGTCGCAGCAGCTTCAACAGAACTTGCAGCAGTAATGAATCAGTCCGCGGTGAACGCGCAGCAAGAACAGGCTGAAATTGAGCAAGTTGCCTCTGCGGTCACTGAGCTTTCCAGCACAGCAGACAACGTATCAGATAACGCTGTGAATGCTGACCATGCAGCACGTCAGACTGATGAGTTGGCTGCGCAAGGCTTGTCTGTGTTCGAGCAGAGCACGCAAGCCGCTGTTCAAATGGCAGAATCGATTGAAAACACCGCCAGTGTTGTGACCACATTGCGCGAACAGTCTGAACGTATCAGTCATGTGGTCGAAGTGATCCGTGGTATTTCCGAGCAGACAAACCTGCTGGCACTTAACGCTGCAATTGAAGCGGCGCGTGCGGGTCATTCTGGCCGTGGCTTTGCGGTGGTGGCAGATGAAGTACGTATGTTGGCAGCGCGCACTGAAGCGTCAACCAAAGAGATCCAGGAAATTATCGAAGGCCTGCAGGTTCAGGCGTCGCAAGCGGGTGACAGCATGGGAACGTGCATGGATGTTCTGGCTCGCACACAAGAGCTTAGTCAGCAGGCAAACGATGCCCTAAACGGCATTACCCAGTCTGTGGCACAAATTACCGACATGAATACGCTCGTTGCGACCGCAGCAGAACAACAGTCTGCCGTGACCCAGGACATCAACCGTAACATCACGAATATGTCTGGTATCATTACCCAAAATGTTACGGGTATCAGTCAGAGTGCATCGGCGAGTCAGGAACTGTCTCAGCTGGCTGAAAGCCAGAAGCAGGAACTTGCCTTCTTCCGCGTTTAAGCGCCGGATTTAAGCCATTTCAGAAACCGCCTTTCGGGGCGGTTTTCTTTTCTCCCCCTCCCATAAACTGTTGCAATTCGTCACCTACGATCTATTATTGATAATAATTCTCATTATCAAAAGTAAAGCAATGACAGGATTACTTTCACGACTCTTCGCACCAGTATCAAAAGGGCATTTGTGGGCGATTAAAAAACGTCGTCTTTTGGCGCCTGTAATGTTACTTGCATTGGTCTTTGCTGAACCAACACGCGCAGTGACTATTTCTGTATTAGCTGATGCGTTTTGGCAGGTCGCTGCTTACGTCGCCGCGACATTGGCATTGTTCCACTATTTGACAGACAAGTTCGATCGTCAGGGTGCTTGGTTGTCGCGTTTAGCGAAGCGGAAAAACCTTCAGGTGGTGTTTTCAGCTGCAATGGGTGCTCTACCCGGATGTGGAGGGGCTATTGTTGTTATTACCCAGTTTGTGCGTGGTCACCTCAGTTTTGGCAGTGTTGTCGCTGTACTAACGGCCACCATGGGCGATGCGGCTTTTCTGCTTCTGGCAACGAGGCCGTCAGATGGCGTATTTATGATTGGTTTGGGTTTTGCTGTGGGTGTGGTTTCCGGACAAATCGTTGATGCGCTGCATCGTGATGGCTTCATGCGCCCTAAAAACCTCTCATCAAAATTACCTGCTTGTGCCAATCAATCAGACTGTCAAACGCATATCAGTGTGCAGGGCCGATTCTGGCAGTGGTTACTGATCCCCTCATTGGTGATGGCACTGCTTGGCTCAATGCAATTTGATACTGATACTTTGCTTCATTTACCTGCAGGGGCATCTGAATGGGCTGGAGCGGCACTGGCGATCATGACAGTGACATTCTGGGCATTGGCGCGGGAGGCGGAGAATTATGAGTCTTTGGTGGGAGAAGATCCCAAAGACAGTGCGTCCCATCTTTTCCAGCGTGTCGCTCAGGACACCAACTTTGTCACGGTCTGGGTGATTGCAGCCTTTCTGGTGTTCGAGCTTTGTGTGCTTTGGCTGGGGTTGGATCTCACGGAACTCTTTTCTGGTTGGGGAGCCCTGATTCCCTTGATGGGGGTTATAGTGGGTCTTCTTCCTGGATGTGGTCCCCAGATTTTGGTCACCAGCTTGTACATTAGTGGCGCAATACCCATTTCGGCGCAAATAGGAAATGCTATCTCCAATGATGGCGATGCACTTTTCCCGGCGATAGCCCTGGCGCCAAAAGCAGCCATTGTGGCAACTCTTTACTCCTCTGTACCCGCTTTAATCGCCGCCTATAGCTACTTCTGGCTGGTAGAAAGCTAATCCTTATTTGGGTATATACCTTCCACGGCGCTTTTCCGTTTCCAGGAGGAGCCTCGTGTTAGGTGTGCCTAACATTGTTAATAGGATTGATGACTTTTTGAACAGTCGCAGGCCATTGCGCTGCTTAAATACTGAACCAATAGTTGTTTATTTTGTTAATTAAATGTTTTTTGGATTGAAAATTTAGTCTCCAATGTGTGACGCGTCGCATAAAAGTGACTTGATGTTGTAAAAAGGGAATGTATTTAGTTGGGATTCCGCTGCTAATCTCGTCCGGCTTGATTGTGAAGAGCACGTTAACCAATCAGATTAAAGTTCGGTTCAATTGGTTCCGTAGAAACGATTCTAAGCCTTATGGCACTTCGTATTCTTCAGTTCAATATAAATCACCAGTTTAATCTCCTTGGCGTTATGTTTTGAAAAGGAGTTTTCAATGATGAATGCGGAAACTAACAAGATGTCTCTGACAACCCGTGTCCTACTTGGCATGGTGCTGGGTATTGTGACCGGTTTTGCTATTCGTTTTCTGTTTGGCGAAGAGGGTTTCGTCAACGAATACATCGTCAATGGCCTGTTTGATGTTGGTGGCCAAATCTTTGTAGCCAGTTTGAAGATGCTGGTTGTTCCATTGGTCTTTGTCTCGTTGGTGTGCGGTACCAGCGCACTGAAAGATATCGCGACTCTCGGCCGTTTGGGTGGCAAAACCCTGATGTTCTACTTGGGTACCACGGCATTGGCGATCACCTTGGCGATGAGCCTTGCGCTGTTGTTTGGTCCGGGTAAAGGTGCTGACCTTTCTGCTGCATCGTCTTTCCAAGCTTCTGAAGCCCCTTCTTTGGGCGATGTGATTGTGGGCATGTTTCCAACCAACCCTATCAGCTCAATGGCGGAAGGTAACACGCTGCAAATCATCATTTTTGCACTGTTGTTTGGTATTGCGATAAGTGCATCCGGCAAACCGGGCGAACGGGTCGCAGCATTCTTCCGCGATTTGAACGAAGTGATCCTGAAGCTGGTTGCGCTGCTGATGAACCTCGCACCATTCGGTGTGTTCTGTTTGATGGCGAAACTGTTTACGACATTGGGTTTGTCTGCGATTGTCAGTTTGGCGGAATACTTCTTCGTGTTGGCAGGTGGTTTGGTGCTGCATGCACTGGTGACCTACACCACGCTACTTAAGGTATTCAGCGGCCTGAGTCCGGTAACATTCTTGAAGAAGATGGAAGATGCCATCATGTTTGCGTTCTCTACCGCTTCTTCAAATGCGACCATTCCTGTGTCGATGGAAACCACTACCCGTCGTATGGGAGCAGATAACAAGATTGCTTCATTCACTATCCCACTGGGCGCGACCATTAATATGGACGGCACGGCGATGATGCAGGGTGTGGCGACAGTGTTTATCGCGCAGGCGTTCAACGTTGACCTGACGATGATGGATTACATGACGGTTATCCTGACGGCAACGCTGGCGTCCATCGGTACCGCGGGTGTACCAGGTGTAGGTCTGGTGATGCTGGCCATGGTATTGAACCAAGTGGGTCTGCCGCTGGAAGGTATTGCACTGATCATGGGTGTGGACCGTCTGTTGGATATGATTCGCACAGCGGTGAACATCACTGGTGACTGTGCGGTGACCTGTATCGTAGCGAAGAGCGAAGACGCGCTGGATGAGAAACGCTTCAATGACATGAAGGCGGCGGAAGAAGACGAGAAGATCGTATTCAGACCTCACGCACAGTAAATCTTCATCGGTTAAGAAAAACGCCAGCTTGTCTGGCGTTTTTTGATCTCTCGTCTTCCCATAACGTAATCCATACTGTTGAAAAATTGCAGAAATGGCAGCAGACCAATGACTCAAATCCATACCCTCAGACTCATTCTCAGCGACCAGCTCAATGCCAGCCATTCCTGGTATAGCGAACGTGATGATGGCGTGTTGTACTTGATGGCAGAGCTTCGTCAGGAAACAGATTATGTTCCCCATCATGTTCAGAAGATCTGTGCCTTTTTCGCTGCAATGGAAGGGTTTGCTCAGGCATTGGAAAAAGCGGGTCATCATGTGCTGCACATGACGCTGGACGAAACCCAATCCTTTGACTCGCTGGACGCACTGCTAAAAGCACTAATCGATAAACACAGTATCGCGCGTTTTGAATATCAGCTTCCGGATGAGTACCGCTTGCGCGAACAGCTTCGCCTATTTGGTGATTCTTTAGATATTGAGGCCTGTGCGGCAGGTTGCGAGCATTTTCTGGTACCTGATGATGCCTTGAACCAACATTTCACTACGGGGAAACACCACCTGATGGAGTCTTTTTACCGCAAAATGCGCAAGCAGTTTGACGTGATGATGGAAGATGACAAACCGGAAGGGGGAAAGTGGAATTACGACAAAGATAACCGGGCTAAACTGAGCACCTCCGAACTTGAATGCGTCCCTGAGCCATTAGTTTTTGCCAATGATGTTTCAGACATTCTCGAGCGTTTGGAGCGCCATGGTGTGAAAACCATTGGGGTTGCTAGCTCGCAACTTCTCTGGCCTGTCACACGCAGACAATCGCTGGAACTGCTCGATTATTTCTGTCAGTACCTGTTGCCAAAATTTGGCAGCTTTCAGGACGCCATGACATCCGATAGTCCACACCGTTGGAGTCTTTATCACTCCCGTCTTTCCTTTGCGCTAAACAGTAAAATGCTTCATCCCATGCAGGTCATTCACGCTGCTATTCGTGCCTATCGCCAGCCCGAATCCGGGATTAGCATTAATCAGATAGAGGGCTTTGTCAGACAAATCTTAGGCTGGCGCGAATTTGTCAGAGGGCTTTACTGGGTGAATATGCCGGACTATTCAACAATGAACGCATTGGGTGGCACGCGGAAGTTACCGGAATTCTTTTGGACGGGCGAGACCAAGATGCAATGCCTGAAACAGGCTATCCAGCAATCGCTCGATTACGGCTACGCGCATCACATCCAACGCTTGATGGTTACCGGTAACTTCACGCTCCTCACGGGCATTGCGCCGGAAGAAGTTGATGCCTGGTATCTGGGGATCTATGTCGATGCGATTGAATGGGTGGAACTGCCAAATGTCCGGGGAATGGCATTGTTTGCTGACGGCGGGCTATTTGCGACCAAGCCTTACAGTGCGAGCGGAAACTACATCAACAAGATGAGCGACTACTGCACCAGCTGCCATTATAAAGTGAAAGAAAAAGTGGGTGAGGGCGCCTGTCCTCTGAATAGCCTTTATTGGCATTTTATGGAGCGGCATCGTGCCCGAATTGCTGTGAATCCGCGTGCTGGTATGGTCTATCGTGGGTGGGACAGCAAATCTGATCAAGAGAGGGATTTGGTGCTTGAACAAGCTGAACACTATTTAAACGCTCTCGATAATCTATAACTGGTTAATTTATATTGATATTTAAATCTCAATAATTGGCTTGATGAATGATTGTGCCTGTGGGTATTTCATTGGGTGTTAATATCGAAAAAACATGCTGATACGACAAGTTATTTTTGTTTTACCTCACTCACGTAAACGGTGATAGTTTGCGTTTATTCAGGCAATTTGGCCTGGATGTTGTGAATGTAAAATGGAGTTGTCGTTGTGAGTGATAAAAGCCACGATGAATTAATGTCACCGGATGGTGCGGTGACGCCTATCGATACTGACTATCAAGTAGGTCAGGATAATATCGCCCTGAAAATCGGTCCGCTGGGTCTTGATATCCATAACCGCGTGTTTTTGGTTTCAGGCGGTATGATTGCACTGTTCGTGTTAGTCACTCTGCTGTTTCGTAACTCTGTTGGACCTCTGTTCAACGAAATGCGCAACACCCTCACTGCCCAGATGGACTGGTTTTTCATTGGCGCAGGTAACCTTTTCGTTATTCTCTGTCTGATCCTTATTTTCAGCCCATTGGGACGCGTGCGTCTGGGTGGTACTGAAGCGACGCCTGACTACACCTACGTGGGTTGGTTCTCCATGCTGTTTGCTGCGGGTATGGGTATCGGTCTGATGTTCTACGGCGTGTCTGAACCACTTTCACACTATGCATCTTCTTTTGGCGGTGTGGTTGAGGTAAACGGCGTCCGTACCGACTGGGCACCACTGGGTGGTGCAGTAGGTGACATGACCGCTGCAAAAGACCTGGGCATGGCTGCGACGATTTATCACTGGGGCCTACACCCATGGGCAATCTACGCTTTGCTGGCTTTGTCTCTGGCGTTGTTCTCATTCAACAAAGGTCTTCCGCTGACTATCCGCTCCGTGTTCTATCCCATCTTTGGTGAACGCATCTGGGGATGGCCGGGCCATATCATTGATATCACTGCGGTGGTGGCAACCTTATTTGGTTTGGCTACGTCACTGGGCTTTGGTGCGTCGCAGGCGGCTGCGGGTCTGGATTTCCTGTTCAACATTCCAAGCGGTATTACCACTCAGGTTATCCTGATCATCGGTATCACGGGTTTGGCACTGATGTCTGTCGTGGCGGGTTTGGATTCCGGTGTGAAGCGCCTGTCTGAGTTCAACATGGCGATGGCGACCTTGCTGATGGTGTTTGTGATTGTGGTGGGTCCAACCCTGTCAATCTTCACCAACCTCGGTACCAACATGGTGGCGTACTTTGAGAACCTGCCAGCACTGTCGAATCCATTTGGCCGTGAAGATGCTAACTATTCACAAGGCTGGACTGCGTTCTACTGGGCGTGGTGGATGTCTTGGTCACCATTCGTGGGTATGTTTATCGCACGAGTTTCGCGTGGTCGCACCGTTCGTGAATTCATCATCTGTGTACTGCTGATCCCAACCTCAGTATGTGTGCTTTGGATGACGGCATTTGGTACCACAGCGATTGAGCAGCTTCAGGATGGCTACCGCGCGGTGGTCGATGCGGATCTGCCGCTTCAACTGTTCAACATGTTGGATGGCCTGCCTCTGTCGAGCATTACCTCTCTGCTGGGTATCATTCTGGTTGTGGTGTTCTTTGTCACCTCTTCAGACTCAGGTTCACTGGTTATCGATACCATTTCTGCTGGCGGTAAGGTAGATGCGCCCGTTCCACAACGCATCTTCTGGTGTTCGTTTGTTGGTTTGGTGGCAATTTCGCTGTTGCTGGGTGGCGGCCTTGGTGCACTACAAGCAATGGTGGTGTCGACTGGCTTGCCATTCTGTATCGTACTGCTGATGTGTGCGTTCTCCCTGGTGAAGGGGTTGATGTCTGAGCCACGCAAGTAAGCTAAAAAATAAATCCGGGTTTGCGCCCGGATTTTTCTTTTTTTATGCAAAATCCCAAACACAAAACGTAATTGACACATTGGTCGAAACTGGATCCAGCGCGGCGCATTTGCGTAATTCCCCCACCTTATGCAGGGATAGAAATAGAGGGTTAGTGCGCGAATCCGATGTTTAGAGCTCAATGGTTATTTGCGTTGGCTGTCTGCCCGATTAACACGATATTGTGATTAATTATTGCGCAATTACAGCAATTAATTCGACTCATTTCTCACTATTGAAGCATTGAACACTAAGGATATGTTAGAGTGTTTAGGTCATTAGACCTTAAGTTAGTGAGCGTTCAATATGCCTGATAATAGAAAGCCTCGTTTTCTGTTATTTCACCCTGCATATTCAACGCCATTGACTGCTTAACTCGCTAAACGGATTAAGGAGTTTACTGTGAGCGATAAAAGTCATGAAGAGTTGATGAAACCGGATGGTGACGTCAACCCCATAGACACAGATTATCAGGTTGGGCAGGACAACATTGCCATGAAGATCGGGCCGTTGGGCCTGGATATTCACAACCGTGTTTTCCTGATCTCCGGCCTTGCGGTCGTTCTATTTGTCTTCGTTACCCTTGCCTTCCAAAAAGATGTCGCCCCAGTTTTTGGTGAGATTCGAAGCTGGTTGACGTCAAATCTGGATTGGTTCTTCCTGTCAGCAGGCGATATTTTCGTGATTGTCTGTTTGGTGCTTGTGGTCAGCCCTCTGGGTAAAGTGCGGTTGGGTGGTACAGAAGCAACACCGGATTACACCTATGCTGGTTGGTTCTCCATGCTATTTGCCGCCGGTATGGGCATTGGCCTGATGTTCTACGGTGTATCAGAGCCACTTTCACACTATGCATCTGCATTTGGCGGTACTTCGGTCGAAAATGGCGTGCGTACTGACTGGGCTCCGCTCGGAGCGGCAGCCGGTGATGCGGCAGCCGCGAAAGATTTGGCGATGGCGGCCACCATTTATCACTGGGGTCTCCATCCTTGGGCGATTTATGCGATTTTGGCATTAGGCTTGGCGCTATTCTCATTTAACAAAGGCTTGCCTCTAACCATGCGCTCTGTGTTCTATCCGTTGTTCGGTGAGCGCGTATGGGGTTGGGTTGGTCACGTGATTGATATCCTAGCCGTAGTGGCCACTCTGTTTGGTTTAGCAACTTCACTTGGCTTTGGTGCGTCTCAGGCTGCGGCAGGTCTTAATTTCCTGTTTGGTGTCCCACTGGGCACTACCACAGAAATTGTGCTCGTGATCTTTATTACCGGACTGGCGTTGGTGTCTGTCATGGCGGGTCTGGATGCAGGTGTGAAGCGCTTGTCTGAAATCAACATGATGCTGGCAATCGCACTGCTTCTTTTCGTGATTGTGATGGGCCCAACGCTGGCGATTGTCACTGGTTTCTTTGGCAATATCGCGTCATACGTTGAACACCTACCCGCGCTGGCGAATCCGTTTGGGCGGGAAGACGCTAACTTCTCGCAAGGTTGGACGGCATTCTACTGGGCATGGTGGATTTCATGGTCCCCATTCGTCGGTATGTTTATTGCGCGTGTTTCACGCGGTCGCTCGGTACGTGAATTTATCGTCTGCGTACTGCTGATCCCTTCACTGGCGTGTGTGCTTTGGATGACCGCATTCGGCGGAACTGCTATTAGCCAACTGGTGAACGATGGCTATACCGCAGTCACCGAAGCAGCGCTTCCGCTGCAGCTGTTCGCGATGCTGGATGCATTGCCATTGGCGTCGATTACATCATTTATCGGTATCGTTCTGGTGGTGGTTTTCTTTGTGACCTCATCAGATTCCGGTTCGCTGGTTATCGATACTATCGCTGCTGGTGGTAAGGTAGATGCACCTGTACCACAGCGAGTTTTCTGGTGTACGTTTGAAGGGTTGGTTGCCATTGTGCTTCTGCTGGGTGGCGGTCTCGTTGCCTTGCAGGCGATGGCGGTCTCAACCGGATTCCCGTTCACCATAGTATTGTTGGTTGCCTGTGTCTCGGTCATCAAAGGCTTGATGTCTGAACCGAGAAGCTAGGTGATTCAATAGCTAACTGAAACGGGGCAGACACTCAACGTCTGCCCCGTTTTGTCTGGTTTGTAGTTAGAGTGATTCGAATAAGAACGCTCACTGAGAGATTGAGAAGTAATGGAAGCGGAACAAATAGAAATCGCAGCGTTTCTCAAACAACATGCCCCGTTTGATGAACTGCCTGAAGAGGAAGTGGACGAAGTTGCCAAGCAGGTAGAAATCTCCTATTTCCGTGCAGATACCCAGATTTACGAATACGGCCAGCCGATTCAGGACCTGTGTATTGTCAGAAGTGGTGTGGTTGAAATTTATCGCCGTAAAGGGGAGCTATTCAACCGTTTGTCTGAAGGAGGAACCTTTGGGCAATGGGGTTTGATGATGAATCGCCGCGTTCGTTTTCCGGCCAAGGCGATAGAAGATAGTCTGGTCTATTTCATTCCCGATACGGTTTTTGATGATCTCAGTGAACGTTTCGAAGCTTTCTCTGATTTTATGGAAGTGGAAGACGGGACCCGTTTACGTCAGGCAGTGGAGAGCCATCGTGAGAGCAATGACCTCACCACCTCCAAAGTGACCAACTTGATTCTGCGCGACCCAGTCACTGTCGATTGTGAATCTTCCGTGCGTCATGCTGCGCAAATCATGACCGATGAAGGTGTTTCTTCACTGCTGGTGATGACCGTAGAAGAGGACGATGAAGGTGTTGATCAGGAGCGCATTGCGGGCATTATTACCGACCGCGATTTGCGTTCCCGCGTAGTTGCGCCGGGCCTGGCCTATGACACGCCGATCACCGAGATTCTGACTCCGCAAATTATTACGCTTGATCACAATGCCTATGTGTTCGAAGCCATGCTCACCATGCTTCGTAACAACCTGCATCACTTACCCATCATGAAGAACCAGAAGCCAGTGGGTGTGGTCGCGTTGTCGGATATCGTGCGTTACGAATCCCAAAGCAGCCTGGTTATCGTAAATAGTATCTTCCGTCAGCAAACAGTCGACGATCTGGCGGCTTTGTCCAAAGATGTGCCAGCCTGTTTCTCCCGCATGGTTTCAGAGGACGCCAACTCGCATATGATTGGTTCTGCGATGGCGGTGATAGGCAGGAGTTTCAAGCAGCGCCTTCTTGAACTGTATGAAGAAGAGTACGGCCCACCACCTGTGGGTTATTGTTTCCTTGCGCTAGGTTCTATGGCGCGCGACGAACAACTGATTGTCACCGATCAGGACAACGCGCTGATTCTGGATGACAAATACGACCCTGCGGAACATGAAGAATACTTCGTAAACTTGGCAAAGTTCGTGAGTGATGGCCTTGCGCAATGTGGTTACAGCTATTGTACCGGTAACATCATGGCGACCAACCCGGAGTGGCGTAAGACCCGTGCCGAGTGGGAAGAAACGTTCGCAGACTGGATTGATCAGCCAAACCCTCAGTCATTACTGAACAGCAATATCTTCTTCGATCTGGATGGCGTTTACGGCGCGACGAACTGGGCGGAAACGCTAAAGGCTTTCGTCTCTCGCCGTGCAAAACGAAACAACCGCTTCCTTGCATGCATGGCCCGCAATGCTCTGAACCGCACGCCACCACTAGGCTTCTTTAAAAGCTTTGTGATGGAGCAGGATGGTCGCCACAAGAACTCAATGAATCTGAAACGTCGTGGTACTGCGCCGTTGGCAGACCTGATCCGTGTTCACGCGTTGGCTGTGGGCTCACGCTCCCAGAACTCATTTGAACGTCTGGATGACATTATTGAAGCGGGCATTTTGCCAAAAGGGCGTGGTGAAGATATTCGCGATGCGATGGAATTCATTTCCATGGTTCGTATTCGCCATCAGGCCATTGATGTCGAGCAGGAGATTGAGCCGGATAACAATATTGAGCCGGAAAACCTGTCTGAATTTGAGCGCCGCAACCTCAAGGATGCATTCCAGATCATGAGTAACGCGCAGAAGTTCCTAAAGTATCGTTACCAGCCTAACCGCAGTAATTAGGGGAACGCTGTGTTAATTCTTGAACCTAAAAACGGTGCAAAAGATTTCAAGGCGGGTCCTGACTGGTCAACACTCAATGAGCGATTGAAGCAAAAAGCCAAGGTACCTCTGCTGAAGCGTTTTTATGAGGCGGGTGTAGTTAATGGAGAGACCCCGGTATCGGATGTGGAGTTCGTCGCACTGGATCTGGAAACCACAGGGTTGGATCCCAGCAAAAACGATATTGTCAGCATCGGTTTGGTGCCGTTTACACTTAACCGTATCCATTGCCGCGAAGCCAAACATTGGATTGTGAAACCGAGAAAACCGCTCGAAGATGACTCTGTGGTTTTCCATGGCATTACCCACTCAGACGTGAGTGATGCGCCGGACTTACGCCGCATTCTGGAAGAGGTATTAGCTTCTCTGGAAGGGAAGATTGTGGTGGTGCATTACCGCCGTATTGAACGCGACTTTATTGAAGCAGCAGTCAAAAGCCGGCTTGGTGAAACCTTGTTGTTTCCGGTGGTAGATACTCTGGAGATTGAATCCTGGTATTACCGCAAACCTTCCCAGAAATTCTGGTCATGTTTGCTGAAAAAACCGCTGACGTCTATCCGTCTTGCTGACAGTCGTCGACGTTACAACCTGCCTTTCTATCAAGGGCATAATGCGCTCACTGATGCCATAGCGACCGCCGAGTTGCTTCAGGCACAAATTGCGCATCGATTTGGCCGTGATTACCCCATCAAGGCGCTGTGGCGTTAAATCTCAGCGACTGAAATCAACGATATTGGCCTAAGTTCACGTTTTTAGGATTCAAAACGCTGCAACTGGGCCGATTTTTTTAGTGCATTGCACACTGTGTTACAGTCAAAGGGTGCGCTGTTATCAGCATAAATTCGCTGCCGACAAAGGATGGCAAGATGATTGAAGACAACAAAGTCGTAAAAATCGACTACACCGTAAAAGACGAAGAAGGACAGCTGATTGATACATCGGAAGGCAAAGATCCTTTAGCGTATCTGCACGGTGCAGGAAATATTATTCCTGGTCTGGAGAAAGCATTGGCAGGTCGTGCAGAGGGCGAAGAGTTTTCTGTTCAAATCCAACCAGATGATGCATATGGTCAGCGCAATGAAGCTTTGATTCAAGTGGTTGAGCGCGGCGTTTTCCAAGGTGTTGAACAACTGGATGTGGGCATGGTTTTCAACGCTCAGGGTCCACAGGGAAATATCCAGGTGACCATTATCGCCATTGAAGGCGACGAAGTGACTATTGACGGTAACCACCCATTGGCGGGTGTCGTACTCCAATTTGAAGGCGTTATCCGTGAAGTGCGTGATGCAACAGCCGAAGAAATCGAGCACGGCCACGTTCACTAATTACTGAAAAGTGAAGAGAAAAAGCGAGCTTAAGAGCTCGCTTTTTTGTTCGCGGAGTCTATTGCTCTAATAAGGTTTGAAGTAAGAAGGCATCATCAAAATGCCGTTCTCCAATAAAGGCGATCGCATGCTGGCCATACTGTCGCATCGCTCCGGGTGAACGCACACCGAAAGGCCATAGGAACCAGCGTTCGCCCCGTAGGCTTTCATTCAAAATGCCATACTCATCAAAAGGCGTGTGATTGTTTCCCTGACTGTCAGAGAGTACTAGTGTTTCACCGAGTGCCGCTGCTTGGAGCTCGATATCCGGCGCGATGTTATCGATAACATGAACTGCGTTTATCATGTGCTCTTCGGCCGTCAGGCTGATTTCAAAACGGCCCTCGTCCGTGTTGGGGAATAGATAGTTTTGGATTGGTTTTTCATCATTACGCTCTAAAAACCGAAGTGTTGGACTCAATGCATACACCATGTGATAACAGCCACACTGGTGAATGGAGTCCAGAATGAGCGGTTTGCCATCTTCCCCCAACGTAATACGGATGTTTACCGCATCAAACTCTCCAGCATAGGGGTCTAAAGCACTTTTGGCGGTTCTTGCGGGAAACCACAGAGCATAGTTGAGTTGTGGCAACACTTTCCCATGAAAACGCGTATAGGTGACTGCGCGATAGAGCACAGGCTTTTGGGTATCGATAAATACCCGACTTTCAAAAGCCAGCGTACCGGGAATATCGTCCACTGATAAGGTCTCTACCAAGAAGAACGGTGAAAAGCGATCCAGTAGCGCTGCAGACTCAGAGTCAGTCAGCAAAGGCCAATTTAAGGATGAGTATTTGCTCGCTTCTGATAGCAATTTGGCAACTTCACGCTGTGCCATAGGTGAGGGGGCTTCACCATAACGGAAAGGTTGTGTCAGCGTTCTACCAAAATCCGTCTTTATGCGCTCCTGCTCCTCTTCAATCTGCCCTTCTGCGACAAGACTGGCGACTGGATAAACACCCAATATGCGCTTCCAATGCTCGTAAGCTGTCGGAACGGCAGGAGGGTTTTTCTCTAGCTCACTCCAGAATTTCGGATTTTCAATGCTCTCCTCCACCAGTTGCTTCTGACACTGCATCATCAGATTATTCTCTGCGGCGCTGGTGGGAACGAGTGTCAATGCCGTCTCCAACTGGACTTTTCCTTTCTGTGCGACGTAAGCGAGCCACTGCCCCTTCGCAGGCGCATCACTTAGCTCATTGACAAAGGAAGTACTGAAACGGTTAAAAGCCAGATGGGGAAAGCGGCCATCCTGATGGTAAGGCAGTTTGAAATCACGTTCATGCTCTACTTTCTTGTAATAAGCAGAGAGGCGGCTTTCGCACACCGCTTCATTTTGGCTGAAAAGGCTAGGTTGGTGAGGCGTAATACACCCGACTAACAATGTTGCCAATAGTAAGAAAAAGAACCGAGATCTCAGCATTGTGCCCTATCTATAAGTTACTGTTCGGGGTGTATAACAGTGTCGGTACAAAGGATAATAAATGAAAACCGAGAAGCAAAAAATGCTAAGTGGTGAGCTTTATCGCGCGAGTGATGAAGAGCTGGTGGCAGACAAAATGCGTTGTCGCGAAGCGATGCGTCGCTTTAACCAAAGTGTGCCGGAAAGTGATGAATGGAAAACCGCCAAGCGCGATTTGTTACCGAATGCGCCTGAGTCTGTGTATATCGAGCCGCCATTTTTCTGCGATTATGGTATTCATGTGACCTTCGGTGAGAACGTCTTCATGAACTTCAACTGTACTATTTTAGATGTCGCCCCTGTCACTATCGGTAATCGTGTGATGATGGCAAATAACGTACAGTTATTAACAGCAACACATCCTTTGGATGTTCAGCGCCGTGTTTATGATTTGGTTGAGTACGGTTTGCCCATCACTATCGGTGACAATGCTTGGCTAGGTGGCGGTGTGATTGTGTTGCCAGGGGTAACGATTGGCAAGAACTGCGTCATTGGCGCGGGCAGTGTGGTGACAAAAGATATTCCAGACAACACGATTGCTGTCGGTAACCCGGCCAAAGTGGTGCGTGATCTGACTGCTGAAGAGATCGCCGAGCGAGGTTAAGTTAACGATTCCAACTCTGTGAGCACGTCAATCGCATATTGATTGGTGCTTCCACAAATATCCCGGTCAGCTTTGAATTGCCCACACACGGCAGGGCGCTCAGGCTGGCCGAAAATCTTACAAAGATTCTCTTCATTCAGTTGGATACAGCGAACTCCGGCAGGTTTGCCGTTTGGCATACCTGGAATAGGCGAAGAAATGCTCGGCGCGATGCAGCAAGCACCACAGCCTAAACGACAGCTTACAGCGGTATCAGTCATCTCTCAGCCTTAATGAACAGGTTATTTGGTTATAATCCAATCGTGGGCGCGCACAGTATCACTCACTCTGGGTAAACGCAAAGTGTTGATGGTAATCGCCCATAAGCCCTTGATTGACAGTCGCTGAACGCAAGGATTTCGGCTTGCGCTTGCAGTTTCTGCTCTGGGTGGTATAACGAGCGCCTTTATCAAGATTGACTGGCAGGAACGGGTAAGTATGACAACGCCTTTCTGGGAACAAAAAACACTGACTGAAATGACTGACGCAGAGTGGGAATCGCTGTGCGACGGTTGCGGTAAGTGCTGTCTTCATAAACTGATCGATGAAGACACAGAGGAGTTGTACTACACCAACATCGCTTGCAGCCTGCTGGATGATAAAACTTGTTCGTGTAAAGACTACCCGAACCGCTTTAGCTATGATGAAGACTGCCTGAAGCTTTCCCGCGAGAAGATTGAAGAGTTCTATTGGCTGCCGGATACCTGTGCTTACCGTTTGCTGGCAGAAGATAAACCACTTCCAGCCTGGCACCCACTCATTACCGGGTCAAAAGACGCCATGCATGCCGCGAACGAATCAGTACGCGAGAAAGTGGTCTATGAAATCGACGTGATTGACTGGGAAGACCACATCATCAATCATCCTAGCCGTCGAGGTTAACTCCTGTGAAGTTGACCCTTGGACCAATGGAGGGTGTGCTTGACCCTCTGATGCGTCAAATGCTGACAGAGATTAATCCTTACGATCTCTGCGTGACCGAATTTGTCCGTGTCGTTGACGCGAAACTGCCTCCCCGCGTCTACTACAAGCTAAGTCCTGAGCTGGAAAACGGCGGTAAAACGTCTTCCGGCACCCCCGTGCGCGTGCAACTGTTAGGTCAGTCTCCGCAATACATGGGTGAAAACGCCGCACTGGTGGCGGAACTTGGTTCATCTGGTGTTGATATTAACTTTGGATGCCCATCCAAGACGGTCAACGGCAACAAAGGTGGCGCGGCTCTTCTGAAAGAGCCTGAGCTGATGTATCAGGTGGTGAAAGCAGTGCGTGATGCTGTGCCTTCCGATCAAGTCGTGAGTGCCAAAGTGCGTCTGGGTTTTGACGATGTTTCAGCCTATCGCGAAATCGCGGATGCGGTGCAATCTGGCGGCGCGAATGAAATTGTTGTTCATGGCCGCAGCAAGGCAGATGCTTACAAGGCGGGGACTATTCGCTGGGATTTGATTGGCGATTTGGCAAAGAACTTGTCGATTCCAGTGATTGCCAATGGTGATATTTGGTGTCGAGATGACGCGCTAAAATGTGCGGAAGTGTCGGGTTGTGAAACCTTAATGGTTTGCCGTGGTGCGCTGAATATGCCAAACCTCGCGGCTCATGTTAAAACCGGTACCGCACCGATGTCTTGGCATCAAGTTTTGAACCTTTTAGTGCGCTATTCAGAATTTGAAATCCGTGGTGATAAGGGGATGTACTACCCGAACCGCGTAAAACAATGGTTCCGTTATCTGCAGGCGGAGTACCCAGAGGCGAAAGAGCTGTTTGTGCGCATTCGCCAGCTTAAAGACAAACAACAAATTCTGGGTGAAATCATCAATACGCTTAACAATGTCGAGCGTCAGACTCCTGTTGAGAGCTTTGCTTAGGCAAAAATCGATTTCAAAAAACATTAAGGCAGACTTCGGTCTGCCTTTTCTCTTTGGATTCTCTGTTCCGAAATCTAGTACTGATTCAACACCCGGCCCGGCAAAATACGGTAATCGATACGTCCAGGCCAGTTCTGTTCGGACAGCGCTGATATCATGGCTCGTGCAACACGCACCGCTTCTACAGGCTCAAAATCTGCCAGAGGGCCAGCAAGAAATGGGTTCAGCAGCGGCATGATTCGCTGCAGGAATTGCTCATCCTTTCTTGGCTCTTCACGCTCGCCAACTAACGGGCCGGGACGTGCCACTAAAAGGCGTTCATACCCCATCTCTGAAAGTGCACGCTCCATTTTACCTTTGCAGCGCAGGTAATGGGATGGTGACCAAGGGTGAGCCAACAAACTGGAAACTACAGCCAGATGTTTCACACCGACCACTGCCATCATACGCGCTACTTTGACCACAAGGTGGTAATCCACCTCTTCTAGTGCCGCTTTCGAGCCTGCCTGCTTCTTGGTTGTACCTAAAGAAATATACCCTTGAAGTGGCACTGGCCACTGAGGTTGCCAGTGAGTAACTGAAAGGTCAGGACTTTGATGGACAATGATTTTTTCAGACACCACAGCAACGGGACGTCGCGTTACAACGTGGATATGGGAGACATCGGGGTCCCCCAGTAATTGATGTAATAACTCGTCACCTACCAAGCCGGTCGCACCGGCGATAATGACACTTCGAGACGATGGCACTGACAGAAAGTCCTCTTAAATCAATTGCGGCTAGACTACCACGGTTTGAGCAAAATGATTCAACGCCTTAGACCAATTATTCGATTTGTCGCGTAGTTCTGCCGTCTAAAAAATGACCTTGTTTTCATAAGGAGAAGTCGAAAATCAGCGGTGACGGGCGTTTTGGGTTATGATCCGTTTTTTACATCATTAGAGAACCACAATGACGTCGATGGTCGAATTACAAAGTGGCTGGGAAGGTATGCCAGCCACTTTTATTGAAGGTGCGCTTTTGGCTGCGAACCTGTCTCCAGCACCTCTGGATCCTGAAAATAGCTGGATGCCTGTTTTGCTTACTGGCGGCATGGACGAAGACGATGTGGAGCCAATGACCTCTGAGCAGAAAAAGGCGGTGATGCTGCGATTTGAGCAGCAGTATGTGGCGCTGATGAAGCACACTTACGAACTGCCTGCAGAGTTGTCACTCGACGCATCACGTAATGAAAACCATCAGGCTTTTGCCGAGGGTTTTCTCGCGGTTTGGCCGCATATTGAACCAGCTTGGCAGGAAATCAAAGTGTCTGATGGTAGCCGACGCATGCTTTCGGCACTGATGACCACCATGCTGTTCTTGCATGACGAACAAGGCACACTGGATCAGATGAAAGAAGCAGGGCTGGCAGCATTGCCATCACCGGAAAAGTACTACCAGCAACTGCCTTTGATGATTAACGAAGTGGCACTTGCTGCCGATGAGGTGCAGCAAGGTTCTGGTGCTCGTGCGGTGAACCCTTATAAGTCGGTTGGTCGTAACGATCCTTGTCCTTGCGGCAGCGGAAAGAAATTCAAAAAGTGCTGTAGTAAGTGATGATGAGCGCTCCGATATTGGTCGTCGCTGGTGTGCTCACTGACGGAGATAAGATTCTAATTACCCAGCGCTTTGATAATGAAGGCGGCCTCTGGGAGTTTCCCGGTGGCAAAGTGGAACAGGGCGAAAGTGAACCTGGCGCCTTGGTCAGAGAGCTTTGGGAAGAGTTGGGTATAAAAGTGAAGGTTGGAGAGTATCTGACCGAAACGCTTCACCACTACCCAGCCAAATCGATTCTATTGAAAAGCTATCGATGCGAGCTGGTTGAAGGCGATATTGCGTTACATTGCCACCAGGCAAAGGCTTGGATAACCCCATCAGAGTCGGATGCTTATACCTTCAGCGATGCCGACAAACCTTTGGTTGAATTGCTGAAAAATAAATAACAAAAATCCCAGCCTTGGCTGGGATTCTTTATGATCCTATCGACGCAATGGCGTCAACTAGAAAAGGCGGCGCTCGCGCTTACCGAACAGCTGAGACAACACAACAACCGCCAACACAACCAGCATGGCTGCGAAAATCACGACAAGCCATTGAGGCATAGACAGTGTCAGGAATTGCCAAACAATCTTGCTGCAATCGCCGCTTGCTTCAAACATCCAAGGAACCCACTGGTTCAACGGTGCCCAAGAAGGGAAAGAAACAAAGATATCGCAGGTCGCACCAAACAGATCGTTTGGATCCGGGAACTGGTAGCCGACATGCTCAATGGAAAGTTTAAGACCCCAACCTGCCGCAACACCCCAGGCAATCAGTCCTGACCAACGTACCAGTGGGTTCTTCGGAGCAATCATACCGATGAGACCAGCACCAACCACACCCAACATGGCGACACGCTCATAGATACACATGACACAAGGCGCCAAGTCCATCACGTGTTGGAAAAACAGCGCGCAGCCTTCGAGGATTAAACCCGACAGCATCAGCAAAAACCAAGCGCCACGCCCACGGGATATTTCGTTGAAATACGACAACATAAAATACGAATCCGTTGTAAAAGACAAAGCCCCACCGAAGGCGGGACTTTGTTATTCAAAGATGTAACAGGTTGAAAAGCAACCTTTAGTGACCAGTACTCACTGCACCAGCCGCTTCAACGGTGCCAAGTGTGATCCAACCCGCTTCATAGAACCATTCCGTCATTGGAAGCAGCAGCAATTCGATACCTGCGAGACCTACCAAGCCCATCACGACGGTGTATGGCAGTGCCATGTAAACCATCTTCCCGTACGACAAGCGCAGGAGCGGAGCCAGCGTTGATGTCAGCAGGAACAGGAACGCCGCCTGACCGTTTGGTGTTGCCACCGACGGAAGGTTGGTACCGGTATTGATTGCGACAGCGAGAAGCTCGAATTGTTCACGAGTAATGATGCCGTCCATCAGTGCCGCTTTTACTTCGTTGATGTAAACCGTACCAACGAATACGTTATCTGACACCATGGAGAGCAAACCGTTCGCTATGTAGAACATGGTGAGCTGTGCACCACCTTCCAGTTGCAGAACGGCACTGATGACAGGAGTAAACAGGCCTTGGTCGACGATAACAGCAACCACTGAGAAGAAAACCGCCAACAGTGCAGTAAACGGCAGAGCCTCTTCGAAAGCTTTACCAATATGGTGCTCGTCAATAACGCCAGTGAAAGAGGTCGCCAGAATGATAACGCTCAAGCCAATCAAGCCAACCGCAGCCAGGTGCATTGCCAGCGCAATCACCAGCCAAACTGCAATGATTGCCTGAACAACAAGCTTTGCCACATCGTAGTTAGTGCGCTTAGCACGTTCAGCGTTGTTAAACTCAACCAGGATTTGGCGAACGTTTTCAGGCAGTTTTGCACCGTAATCAAACAGGCCAAACTTTTCGACAAATGCACAGGTCGCCAAGCCACAGAACAGAACCGGCAAGGTAACAGGCAACATTCGAACAATGAACTCACCAAATTGCCAACCTGCTTTCTCAGCGATGATCAGGTTTTGAGGCTCACCAACCATGGTCATTACACCACCCAGTGCGGTACCGACACCAGCATGCATCAGCAAGCTGCGCAGGAAAGCACGGTAGTTCTCAAGGTCATCACGGCTTAGGTCATCGCGAACAGACTCGTCTGAGGTATGGTCATGGTTGGATTGGAAGTCTTTACCTGAAGCAACACGGTGGTAGATGGAGTAGAAACCAACAGCCACACTGATCACCACGGCAATCACTGTCAGCGCATCAAGGAATGCAGAAAGTAATGCGGCTGCAGAACAGAAAGCCAGAGATAACAGTGTTTTCGACTGAATACCGAGCAGGATTTTGGTAAAGATGAACAGCAGTAGCTGCTTCATGAAGTAGATACCCGCCACCATAAAGATCAGGAGCAGTAGTACTTCGAAGTTGGCAACCAGTTCGTGCTTGACGGTTGCCGGGCTCGTCATGCCGATGGCAACTGCTTCAATAGCCAGCAAGCCGCCTGGCTGGAGTGGGTAACATTTAAGCGCCATCGCCAGAGTGAAAATAAATTCCACTACAAGCAACCAACCCGCGATAAACGGATCGATAGCGAAAACAATTGGGTTGATAATCAAGAACGCAATAATCGCCGCTTTGTACCAGTCGGGCGCCTTACCGAGAAAGTTCTTGATGAAAGCATTCCTTAGCGTAATGGCCATGTTTATGTCTCTGTTTCTTATATAAGCAAGTATCTTTGGAGGCTTGAAATGAAGATGTAAACGCTCTGTTGCGAAAGGGGGCGGCAAAATTACATAATTTCAAATTTTGTTGAAATGACTGGAATCTGACCCTTAAACGCCGATAAATCGACGAAAAGCACCGCTGAAACCTATCGCATAGGCAAACTCGGAGCACACAATACAGCGACTTTTCAAACAGTCAACAATCCTTTGCATGTTAATTAAATTACTGGAGTATGTTACGAAAAAACGCGACTCCAACCCTGGAGTTTTGAAATATCCTGTAACATTTGGGCGCCGTTATTCTATGCATGGGACTGGTTGTATACAGTGATGGTGATCAAGGATAACGCGCAGCAGAAAACAATCGTCTTTCTTTTCATCAATGCCGTGTGTGAAGAGTTGGAAAAATTGGTAGCTGGTCAGTTTTTGTGGTTTAAAACGCACATAAAAGTGCATGTTGTGGTTATGAAACCAGATAAGGCCGCTGTTCAAGTTAGATGAAAATTTAATTAACTGTGATGTACGCCCGTCAAATCGCGGTCAAATGGGCGCAAACGATACCCTTGATAGGTTTCTAGGTTGTGATGATAAGTGGTATGATGAGTTATTAATCAAGATAAGAAGCAACTTGGAAACAACACTAAATGGTTATTAAGGCGGATAGCCCGGCAACTTTTGCTGAGAAATATATTATCGAGAGCATTTGGAATAATCATTTTCCTCAAGGCTCAATTCTTCCCGCAGAGCGCGAGTTGTCAGAACTGATTGGTGTCACACGTACTACCCTTCGAGAGGTGCTTCAGCGCCTGGCTCGTGACGGCTGGCTGACCATCCAACATGGAAAGCCAACACGTGTGAATGACTACATGAATACCTCTGGTCTCAACATCCTTGATACGCTAGTCACCCTAGAAGGTGAAGATGTTCATGGCGTGTTGGAAAACCTACTGTCAGCGCGTACTGACATCAGTGGCGTTTACATGCGTTACGCAGTGAAAAACGACCCACAAGTATGTGCCGACCTGATTGAAAAAGTGATTGGCCGTTGTGAGGCATTGCTGGCGAGCGATAGCTTTGCAAGCTTCATTGAAGCTGCTGAAGAGAAAGATGCGATTCAGCAGGATGTGAAGAAAATTTACGATACCTTCGGCAAAACTGATTTGGAAACCTGTGAAGCGGTTTGCCGCGGTCGCGCATTCAACCACTTCGACTACATGCTGTTCCAAGGCATGGCGCAACGCTCAGGGAACAAAGTTTACGTATTGACCATGAACGGCATGCGTAAAATCTACTCCCGTGTTGGTGGCTACTACTTCATGGACAAGCGTGCTTGTGAGCTGGCGATTCAGTTCTATCGCGATTTGCTGGTTATCACCAATGAAGGCCGTCATTTGGACGTGGCTGACCGTATTAAGCAATATGGCCGTGAGAGTGGTGCGATTTGGTTCTCTAACCGTGACACGATTGCAAAATTGATGGAGCAGGAAGAAGCGTAATTTCCCTCCTCTCTAAAAAGAAAAACCGCCAGCAAGGGCGGTTTTTTTGTGCCTGTTGGCTTAGCTTCCCGGTATCAGGTCGGGGTCAAACTGTGGGCGCTTTGGGCACGTAGAAACAATCTTGCTCTTACCGTCCGGAAGCTCTTCTTCCAGAACGACTTCAAAACCCCATAAACGGTGAACATGCTTGAGCACTTCTTCGTAGGAATCGTTCAGCGGGATGCGGTTATGTGGCACGTAACGCAAGGTCAGCGAGCGGTTGCCACGTAAATCTACATCGAACACCTGAATATTGGGTTCGTGGTTACTGAGGTTGTATTGTGCCGACAGCTTCTCTCGGATCTGGCGGTAACCTTCCTCATTGTGGATGCTTGTCACTTCAATGAAGTTTTGTCTGTCGTCGTCATTGATGGCGAAGAACTTCATGTCCCGCATCACTTTTGGAGACAGGAACTGGCTGATAAAGCTCTCGTCTTTAAAGTTCTGCATCGCGAAGTGTAGGGTTTCGAGCCAGTCACTGCCGGCAATTTCCGGGAACCAGTATTTGTCTTCATCCGTTGGGTCTTCACAAATACGCCGGATATCCTGGAACATAGCAAAACCCAGCGCATAAGGGTTGATGCCACTGTAAAAACGGCTGTTGTATGGAGGCTGTGCAACCACATTGGTGTGGCTATGTAGGAACTCCATAATGAAACGGTCAGTCACCAGACCTTCATCATAAAGATGATTGAGAATGGTGTAGTGCCAGAACGTAGCCCAGCCTTCGTTCATCACCTGCGTTTGCTTTTGCGGGTAGAAATACTGGCTGACTTTTCTGACGATGCGTATCACTTCACGCTGCCAAGACTCTAACAGTGGTGCGTGCTTCTCAAAGAAGTAGAGGATATTTTCCTGTGGCTCTGAGGGGAACCGATCGACGGTTTTTTCACGTACTTTTTCACTGGTTGGAATGGTGCGCCACAACGCGTTCACTTGGCTTTGCAGGTAATCTTCGCGAGACTTTTGACGCGCAACTTCCTCTGCAATCGAAATCTTCTGCGGGCGTTTATAGCGGTCTACACCGTAGTTCATCAGCGCATGACAGGAGTCGAGCAGCTTTTCGACTTCATCGACGCCGTATTTCTCTTCACATTCGCTGATGTAGTTTTTAGCAAACAGCAGATAGTCGATAATCGAGCCTGCGTCTGTCCAGGTTTGGAACAGGTAATTGCCTTTGAAAAACGAGTTGTGTCCGTAACAGGCATGCGCCATAACCAGAGCCTGCATCGTGATGGTGTTTTCTTCCATCAGGTAGGCGATACAAGGGTCGGAGTTAATCACGATTTCATAGGCAAGACCCATGTGGCCATGCTTATAACCGCGCTCAGTCTCGATGAATTTTTTACCGAAAGACCAGTGGTTATAGTTGATAGGCATACCTACGCTGGAGTAGGCGTCCATCATTTGTTCGGCAGTGATGATTTCAATTTGGTTCACATAGGTGTCGAGGCGATAGTGTGCTGCCACACGTTTGATTTCTGTGTGGTAGCTTTCTAGCAGCTCAAACGTCCAGTCAGGACCATCACTGAGCGTCTTCTTTTTCTTTTTTGCTGCGACTGCCATAGCGTCCTCCTTGGATCTCTATCCCGGAAAAAGAGGTGAGGGATTAGCTCACCTGTTTCTTAAACAACTCCCGGAAGACTGGGAAAATGTCGTCGGCAGAACGAATATTCTGCATGGCGAAGTTTTCGTAACTTTCTGCCACCGCTTCATACTCGCGCCACAGTGTTTGGTGGGCTCGACGGGTGATTTCAATGTACGCGTAGTAGCGTGTGACTGGTAGCAGTTGTCTTTCCAACAACTCACGACAGCCTGGTGAATCATCCGCCCAGTTGTCACCATCTGATGCTTGTGCGGCGTAGATATTCCACTCGTTAGACGGATAACGCTCTTTCACGATGTCGTTCATCAGTCGAAGCGCACTGGATACGATAGTGCCACCCGTTTCCTGTGAGTAGAAAAACTCATGCTCGTCCACTTCCTTAGCCTGCGTGTGGTGTCGGATGAACACCACTTCCACGTTCTTGTAGGTTCGGGTGAGGAAGAGATAAAGCAAAATATAGAAGCGTTTGGCGATGTCTTTTGTGGCCTGGTCCATCGAACCTGACACATCCATCAAGCAGAACATCACCGCTTGGCTGCTAGGCTGTGGACGCTTCTCGTAGTTTTTGTATCGTAGGTCGAAGGTATCGATGAAAGGGACTGCAGCGATCTTCGCCTTCAGCTCATCAATTTCTTCCTGGATACGTTTCTCTTCGAGTGGCTGTCCTGGCTCAGTGCTTTTCAGCGCTTCAAGTTCTGCTTCCAGTTCACGAAGCTTGCGTCGTTTCCCTGCTGACATTGCAGTACGGCGTGCCAGAGAGTTTTGAAGCGAGCGCACAATCGCAATGTTGGCGGGAACACCGGTTGCTTTAAAACCAGAACGGTGAGTTTTCCATTCAACCAGCTTGTTCATCTGATTCTTTTGAAGGTTTGGTAGTTCCAGATCTTCGAACAGTAGATCCAGATATTCGTCTTTCGAAATCTGGAATACAAAATCGTCCTGGCCTTCACCATCTGGACTTGCCTGACCTTCGCCAGCGCCGCCACCTTGCCCACCGCCTGGTGGACGCTCTATGCGGTCGCCGGGGATAAATTGGTCGTTGCCAGGGTGGACAGCATCACGCTGTCCGCCTTTGCCTTGTCGGAATACTGGCTCTCGAATGTCTCGGGAAGGGATAGTGACGCTTTCGCCACTATCCACATCAGTGATGGAACGTTTATTCACGGCATCAGCAATAGACTCTTTAATCTGTCGCTTGTGACGTCGCAGGAAACGCTGACGGTTCACCGTGCTTTTGTTTTTCCCGTTGAGCCTTCGATCAATAAAATGCGCCATAAGCCCCCCGTAATTTCAATACATCCCTAGACAGACTTACGAGGATTTACGCACACGCAAGTACCACTCAGAAAGCAAGCGAACTTGTTTGCGGGTATATCCTTTTTCCATCATACGGGCGACAAAGTCGTCGTGTTTCTTCTGTTCTTCGGTCGACGTTTTCGCATTGAAGGAAATTACCGGCAGCAGCTCTTCGGTGTTCGAGAACATTTTCTTCTCGATAACGGTGCGAAGTTTCTCGTAGCTGGTCCAAACCGGGTTCTTACCTTCATTGTTTGCACGTGCACGAAGGACAAAGTTCACGATTTCATTACGGAAGTCTTTAGGATTACTGATACCTGCAGGCTTCTCGATTTTCTCCAGTTCACTGTTGAGCGCAGAGCGGTCAAACAGTTGCCCGGTATCTGGATCACGGTACTCTTGATCCTGAATCCAGAAGTCTGCATAGGTCACGTAACGGTCAAAGATATTCTGACCGTACTCAGAGTAAGACTCGAGGTAGGCAGTCTGAATTTCCTTGCCGATAAACTCGACGTACTTAGGAATCAGGTAGCCCTTCAGGTTTTCCAGATACTTCTCGGCTATTTCCTGCGGGAACTGCTCACGCTCAATTTGCTGTTCAAGCACGTAGAACAGATGAACAGGGTTCGCGGCCACTTCGGAATGATCAAAGTTGAACACGCGGGAAAGGATCTTGAACGCGAAGCGGGTAGACAGACCGTTCATGCCTTCGTCGACGCCTGCATAATCGCGGTATTCCTGATAAGACTTGGCTTTTGGATCTGTGTCTTTCAGTGTTTCACCGTCATAAACACGCATTTTGGAGAAGATGCTGGAATTTTCCGGCTCTTTCAAGCGAGAGAGCACGCTAAAGCGGGCGAGGATGTCGAGCGTGCTTGGTGAACAAGGCGCGTTCGACAGCTCACTGCTTTCCAACAGTTTGTCGTAGATTTTGATCTCTTCAGAGACACGCAGACAGTAAGGCACTTTCACGATGTAAACACGGTCAAGGAATGCCTCGTTGTTTTTGTTATTGCGGAAGGTCTGCCACTCAGACTCATTCGAGTGAGCGAGGATCATGCCATCAAACGGCAGGGCAGACAGACCTTCAGTACCGTTGTAGTTACCTTCCTGCGTCGCTGTGAGGAGCGGGTGAAGCACTTTGATAGGTGCCTTGAACATCTCGACGAATTCCATCAGACCCTGGTTCGCTTTACACAACGCACCTGAGTAGCTGTAGGCATCTGGGTCGTCTTGAGCAAAGTGCTCAAGCTGGCGGATATCGACTTTACCGACCAGTGAAGAGATGTCTTGGTTGTTTTCATCACCTGGTTCTGTTTTCGCAACAGCCACCTGGTCCAGGATAGATGGACGAACTTTGACAACCTTAAATTTAGTAATGTCACCGCCGAATTCATGCAGACGCTTGGCAATCCAAGGCGACATGATGGTGCGAAGGTAACGTTGAGGAACGCCGTATTCGCTTTCCAGTAAGGCGCCGTCTTCCGCAGCGTCGAACAGACAGAATGGGTGGTCGTTAGTTGGGCTTCTCTCACCGTTAGCAGTTAGTACGTAGACCGGTACTTTCTGCATGAGGCTTTTGAGTTTTTCAGCCAGAGAGGACTTACCGCCGCCGACTGGGCCAAGTAGGTAAAGAATCTGTTTGCGTTCTTCCAACCCTTGAGCGGCGTGTTTGAGGTAGGAAACAATCTGCTCGATGGCATCTTCCATGCCATAGAAATCTTCGAAAGTTTTGTAGCGAGAGATTACGCGGTTTGAGAAAAGTCGGCTCAAGCGAGGATCGAGCGCGGTGTCGATCATTTCAGGTTCGCCTATGGCCATTAACAGCCTTTCAGCCGCGTTTGCGTATGCGCTGCGGTCTTCCCGGCAAAGGTCCAGAAACTCTTGAAGGCTCAGCTCTTCGTCTTTTGCTTCTTCGTAGCGCTGACGATAGTGGTCGAAAATACTCATGGTCCTGCCCCCTAAAATCGTGCTGTTATCAATTAGAAAGGATATCGGCGCAGTTGCTTTCATATCCTCACTCTTTTAAGACTAGTAGCAACTGATCAATTTGCTTGGTTGAATTGCTTGTTTTTTCAATATTTTTCCCTTTTGTGATAAGGCTTTGTATTCAGCCCATCACGATCTGAATGTGTGAATATCTCTACTCAACCGTATATACACAGGGAATTCTTCTATCGATCCCTTCCCAATAGAGAATTCTCACCAACGAGACGCCTTTTTGTGGGTTTCTAACTTCCGTCACACTTAAGACTTCCCAAACTTTGCATTTCGCCACGTTTGGCTAGGTATCCTGACGGACTCTATCAACTTGCATTGCACGTGCCAGAAAACGAAAAAGCCGGAACACTAAGGTTCCGGCTTTGATGAAATCACTGTAAGTTAACGATTTATTTACAAATCACTTCCGTTGAAAGCGTATGTTTTTCGCCTGGCTGCAGCGTCACGCTTCTGTCGTACACAGCGGATTCTGCACAAACCATGGTCAAAAATCCGTCGTTTTCCATATCAGCCATGCCTTCGGCAAGTGCTTGCCATGGGTTCCAGACTACCACACCATTGTTACCTGAGTTCTCTACAGTGATACGACGCTGGTTGGCTGCATCGTCGATGACAACAGCCTTAGCTGCCTGGGTGTAGATTCGGTCTACTTCGCCTTCGAACTTCGCTGTACCCGAGCTTGGCTTGCGCTCGCCTGCTTCAATGTACTCGTTACCGAGCTCCGACACTGAGGTTTGGTGGATATCACCAATGTTGAAGTAGGTGTGGAGCGCACCTCCGATTTGCATTGCTCGCTCGCCGGTGTTGGCCGAAACCAAACTGACTTTGAGTGTGTCGCCGACTTCCATCAGAATTTCCGCATGGAATGCATGAGGCCAAATGGCGCGGGTTTCAGCATTGTCTGACAACGTCAGGCTGATGATCACGCCTTCTTCGTTTTCGCGATGCTCGTTGAGTGCCCATTCGCTGGTGCGCGCAAATCCGTGTGAAGGCTCTGCAGCTTTACCAAACCAAGGCCAGCAGACAGGTATACCACCACGAATGGCTTTGTTACCGGTAAAATCCGCTTTCTCACTCATCCAGATGGTTTCTTTTTTGCCGGTTGGCGTGAAGCTGAGCACGTGACCGCCAAAGAGTGAAACAGCGGCAGTGGCTTTTGGATGAATAACACGAACAACTTTAATACCGTCCAGTTCGCAGACGGTGACATAGTCAGAGAGAACAGCAAGGGTAGGGAGCTGCTTTACGTCCATGAAGGTGCCTTTTGAAAATTAGCTACAAAAATTCAGGTACAAAAAAGGCGGCCATCAGCCGCCTTTTTGTCACTCATGCCTTATCGGCAATCCGGAATGATTACTTAGAGATGTGAGCAATCAGGTCCAGAACTTTGTTTGAGTAACCGATTTCGTTGTCGTACCAAGATACAACTTTAACGAATTTGTCAGTCAGAGCAACACCAGCTTTCGCGTCGAATACTGAAGTTTGAACTTCACCGATGAAGTCTTGAGAAACAACTTCGTCTTCAGTGTAACCCAGAACGCCAGCCATCTCGCCTTCTGAAGCAGCTTTCATTGCCGCACAGATTTCAGCGTAAGTAGCAGCTTCTTTCAGGTTAACAGTCAGGTCAACAACAGAAACGTTTGCAGTTGGTACGCGGAAAGCCATACCAGTCAGTTTGCCGTTCAGTTCTGGAAGAACTACGCCAACTGCTTTAGCAGCACCAGTTGATGATGGGATGATGTTCTGAGAAGCACCACGACCGCCACGCCAGTCTTTCGCAGAAGGACCGTCAACAGTTTTCTGAGTTGCAGTAGTCGCGTGAACAGTAGTCATCAGGCCAGACTCGATGCCCCACTTGTCGTTCAGTACTTTCGCGATTGGCGCAAGACAGTTAGTAGTACAAGAAGCGTTAGAAACGATGTCTTGACCTGCGTAAGTCTCTTGGTTAACACCCATAACGAACATTGGAGTTGCGTCTTTAGATGGACCAGTCAGAACAACTTTCTTCGCACCAGCAGTGATGTGCTGACGAGCAGTTTCGTCAGTCAGGAAGATACCAGTAGCTTCAGCAACAACGTCAACGCCTACTGCGTCCCACTGAAGTTCAGTTGGGTTACGCTCAGCTGTTACACGTACAGTCTTACCGTTAACAACCAGGTTACCGTCTACAACTTCAACAGTACCGTTGAAGCGACCGTGAGTTGAATCGTACTTCAGCATGTACGCCATGTAGTCAACGTCGATCAGGTCGTTGATTGCTACAACTTCGATGTCGTTACGCTCAACAGATGCACGGAAAACGAAACGGCCGATACGGCCAAAACCGTTAATACCTACTTTGATAGTCATTATGTTGCTCCACAACTTAATATCTAGTGAAAGGAAATTGGTAGTAAAATTACAGAATCGGTACCACCCATGCAAGCAAAAAACCCATCTAAATTGCTTAAAGTCAAAAATTAGTACGGATTATTTTTACATCGCCCAAACAATATTTGAATGTGCTACAAAATATTTGAAATATTCCCGTAAAATACCCTAGCTTGATATTTGTACAACGCCATCTGTCATACTCTTTAGGGCGCATATCTGCTTCGCTAAACAAGTATGGTGACAATATGCTGTTCGGTAAGTGCGAAAACTGAGAATCGAAAACGAGTTTGTTTGCGCTGGGCGTAAGCCATTGTTGGTGAGATAAAAGTCATCAAGCCACTGAAGCTGTGACCTGACGGGCGAAGCTTATTATCCGGGGTGGTACTTAAGGTGATAAGCAGGTAAAAAATCTTTTGCCAATTTCCGGCCTGCCGGAAAGTGAAATTTCCCGCACAAGAGGAAGTCATGACATCAGATAATAAGTGGAAAGCGTCTCTGTCTGAAGAGGCATATAAGGTCTGTCGGTTGGGACATACAGAAGCACCATATACTGGTGCTTTATTACACAATCATAAGAAAGGAACATATCACTGCGTCTGCTGTGATGCTCTTTTATTTGATTCGAGTACAAAATTTGACTCTGGATGCGGCTGGCCAAGCTTTGATTTAGCGGTAGAAGGTGCTGTTCGTTATCTGGAAGACCAAAGCCATGGAATGGTGAGAACAGAGATACGTTGCTCAGCGTGCGATAGCCACCTAGGTCATGTGTTTGATGATGGGCCGACAGAAACAGGGCAGCGCTACTGCGTGAATTCAGTGTCGATGACTTTTGCTGAGCAGAACGACGAAAGCAAAAGTTGAAATTCACTGGGTATCAGAAAACAAAAAAGTGCGCTCCCAGCGCACTTTTCGGTTTTAAGAGGTGGCAATTATCAGGTCGGGTCACCCAATGTCGCAAGTTGCATCAGTAGCCCTTTTTCAAAATCCCCATCTTCGATTTCAGACGCAATATCTTTTGCAATGTCAGCAATAGTCGCACGTCTTGAATCTGCCATTGGGTACAGCAGTTTAAGTTGAGCCTCTTTAGCAATTGGCAGCCCCAGTTCTCCGCCTACCAGTGCCCACATGTAGGCTTCATCGAGCTTTCCTATTGAGTGGTTAGCTGTTGCGAGAGATTTAACCACATCTGGAATTGCCTTTTCACGGGTATCACCAGCACGGCCATCATAGTAGGAGAGGGCTTTCAACAGCAGTTTGATCGTGTGTTCTTTGTCTTTATCGACATAGTAAGTGGCCAGGCCCAACTGTAGCTCTGGTGTATCCAAATACTCGGTTTCCTCCAGTTTGAGGAATTGCTCCAGCGCTTCATTGTCACCCTGTGTCCAGCGATAGTAGATGATGGAAGGCTGATAAGAAGACTTCAACTTCTGCTCAATGCTGTCAATGGTGTCATAGGCGTGGAACAACGCTTCTGTTCGCAGCGTCTTTTTCGATTTCAACGTCGTGGTTTCGATCTGTGCGGCAAGCTCCATACACTTGGCGTATTTCTTGGTGAGCAGCAACTCATCGAATTTATTCAGGTCTGAATCTTTTTTGATGACGTCGTAACGCTTCCAAATTAGATCGGTGCGCTCATGACGGCATTGGCCGTCGCGGACATTAAGCTTTTGGCAGATCTGAGGGTAATTTTCACAAAGCTGGGCGGTGCTGCGGTTGCTTTCGAAACAACCCGCAACAAAAAGTGGGGTGATAGCGGCGAGTGCCAGCTTCATCGGACTATTCAGCAAGCCTTTCTTCATCGTATGCGTGGCTCTTTCTGTCTCTATTGATACACAAATGACTTATAACATAAACGCTACCTTTCAGTTTATGTTCATTTCGCGAGTTTTGCGTGAGTCCACAGAGATAAAAAAGACCAGCACAGTGGCTGGCCTTTTATCAGAGCGTGTTTTTCCTACACAATATCGGTACCGAGATAGGTAATGTTTTCAGCATCAGTCCAAATAGTCACCTGATCATCACTGTAGATATCAGTGAAGACATACGCCTGTAAATCAGCGGCTTGAGCGGCAGTCAGTCCCATTTTCTCGAGCATTGCCGGTGTAATGTCAGCATTAGACGTGCCAGTTGCTTCGTACTGCCATTGAACGCCAGTGAGATTCAGCGTGTCGTCGCCTTCACCAAGCCATGCCACAAATCCTTGCCAATCATCACGCGTTGTGGTGTCTGACTGCGCGTCAATTTCGTGGATGTTGATGGTAACCGTCTGATCGCCAGCACCACCAATGGCGGCTTCAATACCCGCGATGATGTTACCAGTAACACCTGGCATTGTTTGGTAGGCCTCGCCAGTAAAATCGGCGTGCACTGAACCAGAAATTTTCAGAACATCAAAGCCTGTTGCCGCATCATAGATGTGTTTGTTTATTACTCTGCCACTGGGTAGTGTCAGCGTCTGGCCCTGGAAGTCATCGAGGTCAAAAATCAGTATGTCTGTATTTGTTCCTCCATTGAGGAGATCTTCACCTTCCTGACCGTCGAGCAGGTTGTCGAAACTGCCCCACCCGGCAAAAATGTAGTCATTACCTTCGCCACCCAGCAGGGTATTACTACCTAAGTTGCCGTAAACAGTATCGTCACCATCTCCACCATCGAGATAGTCATTACCGCCATTGCCGCGAAGGAAGTCGTTGCCATCTTCACCATAGATGGTGTCGTTACCTGCGTTACCACGGAGATCATCATCGTCTGCGGCACCATAAATTTCGTCGTCGCCAGAGCCGCCAAAGATCAGATCTTCGCCATCGTCACCGTTAATGTAATCATCGCCTTGGTCGCCACGAATAGTGTCGTTGCCGGCATCACCCCAGATTTCATCGTTTCCGCTTCCACCGCGGATGTAGTCATCGCCGTCCTGCCCGAAGACCAAGTCGTTGTCGCCGCCGGCGAGGATAGTGTCATCACCTCGGCCACCATAAAGGGTATCGTCACCGGCACCGCCTTCAAGTTTGTCAGTGCCATTCTGACCTTGGAGGATGTCGTTGCCGTTTCCGCCATGCAGGTGGTCGTCGTCGTTTCCACCCCACAGCGTATCGTTTCCATCACCGCCAGAGAGGATATCGTTGCCATCTGCGCCGACGAGAAAGTCATTACCGCCTTCGCCATAGAGACGATCGTCACCTTCGTATCCGTAGAGGTTGTCATTTCCGTGCGTGCTGGTGTCACTATCGATTTCTTCAACAGCAATGGTGACGTCAGCAGATGAAATGTTGGTGTCAACATCATTGAGATCGAATGGACGCCACTCAAAGCCAGACAACTCGGTTGAAGGCATGGTAAAGAAGACGAGTTTGGCACCGCCCGGAACATTGATATCAATAGCCGACCCACGTTCTGCAAGGCTAACGTAATCAACAATAATGTCGCGGCTGATCACTGCGCCTGTAGCGTCCAGGATCGCATACCCCAGGCTTTTCTCTTCACCAGAAGGAAAATTAAACTGTGACAAAGTGACTGTCACCAGCGTCTCTTCTTGTAGCGCGTAAGAACCATCGGTATCAGGAGACAAGGCGGTGATTTCAGACTCTGAAGAATCACCGTACACCGCGTCGTTACCCTCATAGCCACGCAGTGTATCGTTTCCCAGTAGACCATATATTTGGTCGTCGTCGGTGGTACCGACCAGATTGTTATTTGTGTTATCGCCAGAAATGGATGCCATAAGGCGTACCTTGATCGAAAAGTATTATTCTAGAGACCACAGGTACAGCGTCGTGGACTCAGTGTATTAAACGGGCGGGACAGATTTCACGACATGGTGTCTGGTTTTTTGTTCAATTGGTTTTAGTGAAACCAGTTTCTGTTGGCCGAGCGTCGTCACATAAAGTGGCAAAAGGTCAGGGATCTCTCAAGCCGTGAGGTGCGTATTCAGATTAAAATCAGTAGTATTGCGGGCGTAGCAGAATTGAAATAGGCACTAAAGTGCCATGAAGGATTGAGTCTTGGTATGAGAAAATGCTGAGTCCAAATCCTTTGTTGTGTTTTCTGCCAACTAGTCGTTGTACTTTAGCGGTTTAGCTTACTTTGAACCCTGAAAATGCATTCATAAATGGGTTTCATTTCGCATCGTAGCTCAGCGCTCTGTTGTATTGGCTTTCGAGTGCATAGGAACAAAAAGGAATTACCATGGATATTGAGCAGTTACTGTCCACTATTACGCCAGAGGCTTTTGAGCGTTTGCTGTACGCTGTTGAAACAGGGAAGTGGCCTGAAGGTACACCTTTGACGCCTGAGCAGCGCGACAATGCCATGCAGGTGGTGATGCTTTATCAATCCCGCCACAACACTGACCCGCAGCACATGTCAGTTGCCGCTGGTGGTGATATCACGATGAAGTCGAAAGCACAGCTTAAAAGAGAATTTGCACCGGACCAGGAAACCATCGTTCAAACCAAGTTGAACGAAGAATAAAAAACGCCGACAGTATGTCGGCGTTTTTCTTTGTGTCATACAGAGCACACTATCAGAAAATATCTGTACCAGCCTGAGTGATGTTTTCTGCATCTGTCCAAACCGTGATTTGCGCATCACTGAAATCGAATGAGAACACATAGGCTTTCAGGGTACTTGCTTCGTCTGCAGTCAGTCCCATTTGTTGGATCATCGCGGGAGTGAGCTCCGCATTTGGTGTGGCGTCGGCTTCATAAGTCCAGTTTGGCCCGGCAAAGTTAAGCGTATCCTCGCCGCCACCAAGGTGCGCGACGAATCCATCCCAATCGCCCAGTTCAGTGTCATCAGATTGCGCCAGAATTGAAAACTCTTTTATCGTTACTGTCTGGTCGCCATCATCACCAACGACAGCTTCAACGCCGGCAATAACATTGCCTTTGACCGTGCTGTCTGACTGATAGGCTGCACCAGTGAAGTCGACATGTGCATCGCCGGAGACTTCCAGCACGTCGAAGCCTGTTGCGGCATTGTAGACTTGCTCATTCACAATGCGCCCATTTGACAGGGTCTTAGTTTCACCAGCAAAGTCTTGAATGTCGAAAACAAAGGTGTCAGAGCCAATACCACCCGTGTACGTATCGACACCTTCACCGCCATCCAGTCGGTTATTGGTGCCATTACCAGCATAAAGCTTATCATTGCCAGTTCCACCGAGAAGGGTATTGCTACCGGCATTGCCGAATAGCTTGTCATTGCCTGCGCCGCCATCGAGCGTATCGTTGCCTGCTTTGCCGTAAAGTACGTCGTCGCCTTCACCACCGTAAACAGTATCGTTGCCCTGACCACCGCGAATATCGTCTGCGCCTTCATCGCCGTAGAGGGTGTCATCGCCTTTTCCGCCAAAGATTTGATCGTCACCTTCGCCGCCGTGCACGATGTCAGCGTCATCACCGGCATAAATCTTGTCATTGCCGGTACCACCATCAATGGTGTCTTTGTCGCTGACTTCTTTTTCAGCGGTGACTTTGACAGTGAACACCGTGTCGTTGAAGTCTTTGTCACCTAAGCCGCGCAGATCTTCCCAAGCGGAACGATCGCCCGAGTTTCTTTCGTGGTCGAGGACGCCAGTATTTTCCGTTGCTTGAGAAACAAACACGTCGCTGGTCGCTGAGCCCTGTGACACTGTCGGCGTTCCGTCTAACGTTAGCGTGACTTCGCCTTTGTTGAAACCAGCGCGGTCACCATCTGGAATGAGGAACAGACCAATTTTTACACCGCCCATGGTGTCAATATCGATATTCAGCGAAGAGACATGTTTAACATTGTCAGCGACGATAACAGCGCGAATTACGTTTCCGTCGCTGTCCAGAATGTAATAGCCCAAACTGTTGTTGTAAGCCGCGCTGTGGCTGAAGCTGCTCAGGTCAAGGCGAACTTTTTCAGTGCCCGATACATCGAAAGTGGCATCAGAGCCACGTTCAATCTGAACGGTTTCTTTACCGAGGCGACCACCATAAATGACATCGTCACCTGCACCACCGTTGATGGTATCGTCGCCTTCATCGCCATAAATGATGTCGTTGTCTGGCAGCTTGATGAGTGACTGAGTCACCTTGATTTTGAATGTGGTGTCATTGAAATCGTTGTCGCCGCCACCCCATAGATCTTCCCACTTGCTGGTGGTGCCACTTTCACGCTCGTGATCAATGCCGTCACCGTTTTCACTCTTTTGGGAAGTGTATACGGTTGCAGAGTTTGAACCTTGAGTGACTGTCGCTGAGCTGGTAGAGAGATCCAGTTCGACGTCGCCTTTGTCAAAACCCTTGCGGTCACCATCAGGGATAAGGAAAAGTCCCAGCTTTGCGCCGCCTTCAGTTGCAATGTCGTCAAGATTGATTGAGCTGACGTTTTTTACGTTGTCTGCGACGATAACCGCCTTCAGCACATTGCCGTTGTCATCAAGAACGTAGTAGCCAAGGCTATTGTTGTAGGCAGCACTATGGGTGAAGTGTGAAAAGTCGATCGAGACATTATCACCCCCACTGATGTCAAAAGTGCCATCTGAAGAGCGTGAGAGAGAGGCGTCGCCAGTAAAACCGGAACTGCCACCGCCATTGAGGGTATCGTTACCCGCACCACCCCTGATAGTGTCATTACCTTCATAACCGAAGATAGTGTCGTTACCACTGGTGCCGTTTAAATTGTCATTTGCATAGGTGCCGGTAAACGTTGCCATCGTACTACTCCCTGACGTTAAGTCCCTTCTTATTTAGACTTTGCTACTGAGGTGTAAATTTATTTAACAGTGTCAGTACACTATTCAACTACGCACTAATCTCAAGACAACACTCTGGCTTTCAGTTGAATATCAGGGGAGGGAATGAAGAGATTCGGTTTGGAAGACCAGAAAAGTATGATGGCCGCGTGCTTGGAAGCATGATCCCAAAACAAGAAGGCCAGCTTTCGCTGGCCTCTTTATGCTGAACGCCTTTTTAGGCAATTAATGCGATAGCTCACCGCGCAAATCTTGTTGCAGTTGGGTGCGGATGGCATCCATTGGTAAGTCTTGGCTCAGCAAGAAATGGAGTTTGGCCAGTGCCGCTTCCGGCGTCATATCGTAGCCACTCAGAACACCAGCTTCAGCCAGCGCACAGCCCGTTGCATAACCACCCATGTTCACTTTGCCCGCAAGGCATTGAGTGAGATTCAACACAACAACGCCACGATCCGATGCTTCGCGAAGAAGGCCCAGCAGTTCTTGGTTCTGTGGAGCATTACCCACACCAAAGGTCAGCAGGATCATCGCATTCACTGGTTGTTTCAGTGCATTACGGATGACTTCTGGGGAAATACCCGGGTACATCATGATAATGGCAACAGGCTGTTCGGTAATCGTGTGAACCTTGAAAGCACCTTCAGGCTTCTTATCAATTTCTGCACCGTGAAGCTGGATGTTAATACCCGCTTCTAACAGAGGCGGCAGGTTTGGCGACGTAAAGGCGTTGAAGCCATCAGCATGAGACTTGGTGCTGCGGTTACCGCGCAGAAGTTGGTTGTTGAAGAACAAGGTCACTTCATTGATTGGGTAATTCGCAGCGATATGCAATGCATTCAGCAGATTCGCCTGACCGTCAGAGCGAAGCTCCGCCAGCGGGATTTGTGATCCTGTCACTATGACGGGTTTATCCAGGTTCTCCAGCATAAAAGAGAGCGCGGAAGCGGTGTAAGCCATGGTGTCTGTACCATGGAGAATCACAAAGCCATCGTATTTGTCATAGTTATCACGAATGTCGTCCGCAATGCGCTGCCACTCCGCAGGGGTCATGTCGGCGGAATCGATGAGTGGGCTGTATTCGTGAATCGTGAATTCTGGCATCTCTGGGCGATGGAATTCCGGCATTTGTTTGAGTTGTTGTTGCATAAAACCAGACACGGGAATATAGCCCTGCTCTGATTTCAGCATGCCGATTGTGCCGCCAGTGTAGGCGATATAAATGTGTTTTCTTTCCATCTTCACAACTTAAATGTAGCCGAGGTAGTGGGCGCATTATACGGAGTGGGTGCACGAAAAAAACCCCCGGACTTAGCCGGGGGTGATCGAGAGGTCTCAGTTTTCGTAATAACTGCAATTTGGGCAGAGCGCATATTGCCCGTTTGGATCATTGAAGTTATTCAGGTTGTTTATCTCGGTAACGGCGTGGTTAGCAAACTGTTGAACTGCGTCCGGCAATTTTACCGTTTCCGTCAGGCCCAGTGTCACCATTGCCTGGTTCATGAACTCGTAGATGAACTGCTGCGCTGGCGTCAAAGGTTCTTCCATCCAGTTCAGTGAATAATCCGTCACCTGAGCCAGCTCGGCCGCTGCTACAATCGCATCATCAAAGTCGCCCATTTGGTCAACCAAGCCACGTTTCATCGCATCGTAACCCGTCCATACACGGCCTTGAGCTACTTGATCAACGTCTTCCAGAGAAAGGTTGCGTTGGCTCGCTACCAAGCCAATAAAGCGCTGGTAACCGTTTTCGATGCCAAGCTGCATGATGTTGCTGATTTCTTCCGGTAACGCACGTGTCACGCCTACGCCGGCAAACGGCGTGGTACCGATACCGTCGTTATAAACGCCGTATTTCGCCAACACGTCTTCGAAGGTGGTCAGAATACCGAAGATACCGATAGAACCTGTGATAGTTGTTGGCTGCGCCAAAATGCGGTCAGCACTTGAGGAGATCCAGTAACCACCGGATGCAGCCACGCTAGACATGGATACAACGACAGGCTTGCCTGCCTGCTTGAGCGCATCCACTTCATTTCGGATCACTTCTGATGCAAAGGCGCTTCCGCCAGGGCTGTCTACACGCAAAACCACTGCTTTAATTGCATCGTTCAGGCGTGCATCACGAAGAAGTGCAGCGGTGGTATCACCACCGATAGTGCCTTCAGATTCAAAGCCATCAACGATTGCACCGCTTGCGACAACAACGGCGATTTGGTCTGCCTTAGGCAATTCAAAATTCAGCGGCGCGTAATCGTAGAAGCTTACATAGTTGAAACTGTCTTCTCCATCGCTTCCAAACACTTCTGCCAAACGGGTGCGGATTTGCTGACGGGTCATCAGCTCATCGACCAGGCCCATGTTGTAGGCTAATTTCGCGAAATCACCGTTTGCTGCCTTGAGGTTGGCAATGAGGGTGTTGGCATCCGGTGAAAGTGTTGAAACCTCAATGTTCCGGTTGGAAGCAATGTCATCGACAAAAGCGCCCCAAAGCTGATTCAGCCAAACAGAGTTTGCCTCGCGCGCTTCCTCAGACATGTCCGTACGGGTGTAAGGTTCAACGAATGATTTGTAAGTCCCGACGCGGAAAACGTGCGTGGTGATATCGAGGTTTTCCAACAAATCTTTGAAGTAAAGGTTATAGGTGCCGTAGCCACGTAACAGCACTGCGCCGTCCGGTGCCATAAAAATCTCATCGGCATAGCTTGCGAGGTAATACTGGCTTTGATTGTAGTGTCCGCCAATGGCAACCACAGGCTTGCCAGTCGCTTTAAACTCGTTGATCGCTTTAGCGATGTAACGGAGTTTGGTCAGGCTGGTTTCTGACATATCAGAAAGGCTCAGCACCATGCCATTGATTTTGTCGTCTTTCGCTCCGGCGCGAATTTGCTCAACGATATCGTAAAGCACGTTTTCAAACTGCATTTGTTGGCCGAAAAGATTGCGTGTCGCGAAATCATAAGGGTCAACGCGACGCTGTTTTTCAACGATTGGCCCAGAAATATCAACCAGAAGTGCTCGCTCTGGTTGCTCAACCGGTTTGGTTGGCGCGTCGTGTTCCATAGTGAAGAGGAAGTAAATCCCAACCAACATGGCGATAAACAGAATATTCAGAATCAACTGACGGGCAAAACTGAGTGCTTTCCAACACCACTTCAGCAGCGTGCCGATAAATTTAAAAAGCGTTTTCATTTGGTTATCCAGCTTCTTTTATTGCTGTTAATCGTAACGAATCCTACCCAATTAGAATAGTGGTGATTAATGTTGTAAAAATGTAAACAAACGTTTGAAACTTTTGTTTGAGTGGCTTATCTTGGTCTGACCAGAACTAATAATAACCATGGAAGCGCATCATGAATTCGCCGTACCCACACCTACTCGCGCCGTTGGATCTTGGCTTTACGCAGTTGAAAAACCGCGTACTCATGGGATCTATGCATACTGGATTGGAAGAATCGAATGACGGGTTTAAGAAGCTCGCCGCCTTCTACGCCGAAAGGGCAAAAGGTGGTGTCGGCCTGATTGTAACAGGTGGCTTTTCCCCGAACTTCCGTGGTCGACTTCACCCTTTGAGTGCGCAATTCAGCAGCGGTCGAGCAGCCCGTGCGCACCGTACAATCACCGATGCAGTGCACGAAAATGGTGGAAAAATTGCCCTCCAACTTCTTCACGCTGGCCGTTACGCGATGCATCCTTTCGCACTGAGTGCGTCTGATATGCGCTCGCCTATTTCTAAATTCGCGCCTTCTGCCATGAGCGAACGCCAAATCCTGAATACCATCAAAGACTTTGGAAAGAGTGCGGAACTTGCCCGTGAAGCGGGTTATGACGGCGTTGAAATCATGGGTTCAGAAGGGTACCTGATTAATCAGTTCATCTGTGCGCGTTCGAATACCCGCTATGACCGCTGGGGTGGCAACTACGAGAACCGTATCCGTCTGGCTGTGGAGGTGGTGAAAGCAGTGCGCGAACGTGCAGGCCGCGACTTTATTATCATTTTCCGTCTTTCGATGCTGGATCTGGTCGAGCAGGGCAGTACGCATGATGAAGTGGTAGAGCTTGCCAAGGCGCTGGAAAAAGCGGGTGTGACCATCATTAACACCGGTATTGGCTGGCACGAGGCCCGAGTGCCGACTATTGCGACTCAGGTGCCTCGCGCTGCGTTTGCATGGGTGACGGAGCGCCTCAAAGGCGAGGTGAGCGTTCCGCTGGTTACTTGTAACCGTATCAATACGCCGGAAGTGGCTGAAAACATTCTCGCTTCCGGTCAGGCGGACATGGTTTCCATGGCGCGTCCATTTCTGGCCGATGCCGAATTTGTGGCGAAAGCTGAGCAAGATCGCTCAGACGATATCAACACCTGTATTGCCTGTAATCAGGCTTGTCTTGACCATGTCTTTAAAGGTAAACGCGCAAGCTGTTTGGTGAACCCTCAGGCGTGTTACGAAACCGAGCTGGTGGTGACACCTGCTACCAACAAACGCCGTGTTGCGGTTATCGGTGGTGGTATGGCAGGCATGTCTTTCGCTACGACAGCCGCTGAGCGTGGATTTGAGGTGGTATTGTTTGAGAAGCGCGATACCCTTGGCGGCCAATTCAATTTGGCAATGCAAATTCCCGGTAAGGAAGAATTCAAAGAATCTATCCGTTACTTCACCCGTAAAGTGGAGCAATCCGGCATTGAAGTGCGTCTGAATACCGAAGTTGATGCAGAACTTTTGAAAGACTTCGATGAAGTCGTGGTGGCGACTGGCGTTAAACCCCGCATCCCGGCGATCCAAGGTATCGACCATCCAAAAGCCATTGATTACCAGACTTTCATCCGTGAGCAACCTGAGCTGGGTGGACGTGTTGCCATTGTCGGTGCCGGTGGTATCGGCATTGATGTCGCTACCATGATTACTGAGCCAGAAAATCACACGCTGGATGATTGGTTAAAAGACTGGGGTATCGACAAAACTATCTCTTATGAAGGTGGTCTACACCCGCAACCTCACTATGTCGCGCAGCGTCAGGTTTGGTTGTTGCAACGCAGAGCAGGGCGTGTTGGTAAAGGCCCTGGCAAAACAACTGGCTGGATCCACAAGAAGACGCTTGAGAAACGCGGCGTAGAATTGCTGGGTGGGGTGGCATACGAGAAGATTGACGATGCTGGTTTGCACATCACGCTTGAAGGTCAGCACCATATTCTGCCAGCGGATCATGTGATTGTTTGTGCCGGTCAGGAATCGGTCAACGGATTGGTTTCGACTCTGGAAGAGCAAGGCATCAAAGCCCATGTGATTGGGGGTGCGGAACATGCTGGAGAACTGGACGCCAAGCGTGCGATTCGTCAGGGCGTTAAGTTGGCTATCTCACTCTAGGCAGTTACTCTGCTCTATTGCTATGAAAAACCACAAAACCCGAGTGGAGTCGACCCTCGGGTTTTGTGTTATTTTGAGGAAGTGATTTTCTAACTCTTTTCGGGACGACATATGGACGCGATAACTCTTCTTACCCAGCGCCGCTCAATTCCTCGTTTACTGGCTCCTGCTCCGGATGGCGAAGCTCTGGACAACATGCTGGTAGCTGGCCTTAGAGCACCTGACCACGGCGCTCTGACGCCATGGGAGTTTGTGGTTGCAACGGGAGAAGGTCTGGATAAGCTTTCTGCCATTTTGAAAAGCGCGGCAGAATCTGACAAAGAAGAAGAGGCCGTGGTTGAGAAAGCGACCAAATCTCCTTATCGTGCACCTATGGTTATCACCGTGATTGCCCGTACCAAGCAACATGATAAAGTGCCAGTGATTGAACAGCATATTTCTGCTGGCTGCGCGGCACAGGCGATGCAAATGGCAGCTGTTGCGCAGGGCTTCCAAGGCTTCTGGCGCACAGGTAAGTGGGCATACCATCCTGTTGTTCGTGAAGCGTTCAATGTGTCAGGTGATGACGAAATTGTTGGTTTTCTCTATGTTGGTACGCCAGATTGCGCGCCTGCTGGTGTACCAAAGCGTGATACCGAAAAATACGTAACGTACCTGTAAAACCTGACTTTGCTCCATTTGACAATTAACTGGATGTATATCCAGTTAATTGTTGTTAACTTCTCTGAATTTCGATAAATTGTGGGTTCATCGTTCGAGACTTCCCACGATATGACCAGACTTTTCATTGCTGAAAAACCCAGCCTAGGTCGCGCAATTGTCGCAGCCCTTCCCAAGCCCCATAAGAATCACGAAGGCTATGTTGTTGCCGGAAATGGCGATACGGTGACATGGTGTATCGGTCATTTGCTTGAGCAAGCAGAGCCAGAAGCCTATGACGAAAAGTACAAGACCTGGCGACTCGACGATCTTCCTATTCTTCCGCATCAGTGGATTCTAAAACCGCGCAAGTCTGCCGCCAAACAACTAGGTGTGGTGAAAAAGCTGCTCAAGCAGTTTGACGATATCGTGCATGCGGGCGATCCGGATCGTGAAGGTCAGTTGCTGGTGGATGAAGTGTTTAGTCACGCCAAGCTTTCCGAAGCCAAGAAAAAGCGAATCCAGCGTCTTCTGATCAATGATCTCAATACCTCAGCAGTGAAAAAGGCATTATCAGCCCTACGCAGCAATATGGATTTTGTTCCGCTTTCAGTGTCAGCACTGGCGCGTTCAAGAGCAGATTGGCTGTACGGTATGAACATGTCCCGCGCCTACACCTTGCTTGGAAAGCAGGCGGGGTACCAAGGCGTGCTTTCTGTCGGTCGCGTGCAAACACCGGTGCTGGGGCTGGTGGTCCGCCGTGATCGCGAAATTGAAGCGTTTATTCCCAAGCCTTTCTATCAATTGGATGCGGTCATCCCTTATCAAGGTACGGACATTCTGGCACGTTGGCAGCCGAGTGAAGCCTGCCAGCCATGGCAGGATGAAGAAGGGCGGGTATTAGCGAGGAATCTGGTCGAAAACGTCGCGCGTCGTATTGAAGGTCAGCCTGCAACGGTGACCAAATCAGAGCGCAAGACAACCAAACAATCACCACCGTTACCTTACAGTCTGTCTGCGCTGCAAATTGATGCGGCCAAGCGTTTTAATATGAGCGCCGCCGATGTACTGGCCTGTTGTCAGGCCTTGTACGAGAAGCATAAGGTGATTACCTATCCGCGCTCTGATTGCCGCTATCTCCCTAAAGGCCATTTCAAAGAAGCACAAAGCGTCTCTACCGCGATAGCGAAAACGACTGATGCGTTATTGACGGCGGTCAACAATGCCAACCTGTCGTTGAAATCGAAAGCTTGGAATGACAGTAAGGTTGAAGCTCACCACGCGATTATTCCTACGTCGAAAAGCAGCAGTGCATTGAGTGGGCGTGAGCGTGATGTGTATGAGCTGATTGCCCGCCAATACCTGATGCAGTTCTATCCTGCCGCAGAGTACGCCGAAGCCAAACTGGACTTCGAGATAGCGGGAGGACTTTTCATCGCAAAAGGGAAAAAGCTGATGTCTCCAGGATGGCGAGCACTGCTGTCCAGAGATAAGTCAGCGCAGAACGAAGATATCGAAAGTTTGGTACCTCCGCTGGATAAAGGGACTGTACTGACCTGTGCCCGTGGCAATATCAAAGATTGTATGACAGAGCCTCCGCGCTATTTTACGGAAGCAACGCTGTTACAAGCCATGACAGGGATAGCACGGTTTGTGAAAGACCCATCGCTTAAGAAAATCCTTCGAGATACCGACGGGTTGGGAACAGAAGCAACCCGGGCTGGGATTCTAGATTTGCTGTTCAAACGCAGTCTGCTCTCTCGGGAAGGAAAGCAAATCCGCTCTACCGCATCTGGAAAAGGTTTGATTGATGCTCTGCCAGAGAAAGCTGCATATCCGGATATGACTGCGCAATGGGAGCGTCAGTTGCACGATATGGCAGAGAAGAAAGGTGCCTATCAACCCTTTATGACGGCGTTGGAATCAGAGTTGAATGTGTTAATGCAAACCGTCAGACAAGGGCCTGTGCCGGACAGTCTTCGCTCTCTGCCAGCACAGCCTAGCCGGTTCAAGAAAGGAAGATGTGGGAAAAGTAGGGCACCTGCCAAGAAGCGCCGTTACAAAACAAAAGCCTGATTTTTTCCTGCGTTCTTCGCCTCATAAAGGGCAACATCCGCATCAATAAACAACTGTTGCTGGTTGTTCGGCTTTTCTGGAATGGTTGTTTTGCCTCCCGCACTGATGGTAACTATCGGCGCGACTGGCGAATCACCATGCGGAATTTCTAGTTTTCGCACGGCCTCCAGCGCACGGTTAGCAACAGAGATAGCGTTCTCGCGGTTGCTCCCCGGTAGAAGGAAGACAAACTCTTCTCCACCAAATCTGGCCAATAGCGCGCCTGCACGTCTTTCAACTTGGCTAAGGGCTTCTGCAACTTGGGTTAAGCATTGGTCACCCAGAGCATGGCCATATTTGTCGTTGTACTGCTTAAAATGGTCAATATCGACAATCAGGATCGAGAGAGGAGTTTGATAACGAAGGGCGCGACGCCATTCTTCTTCTAATCTTTCGTCCAGCATTCGACGGTTCGGTACCTGAGTTAAGCTGTCTTCGCGGGAAATCTGGTTCAGGCGTTTATTGGCTTCTTCAAGTTGAGCCGTGCGCTCTGCCACACGATGCTCCAGTGAGAGGTTTAGGGCTTTGAGATCGTCCTGTGCGCGACGCTGGATCAGGTGCTGTGACATGGTCACACCAAGGAGCTTTAAAAGCTCGCTGTGATAACTTTTCAGCGGCGTTCCGGAGAGTAGATTGTCACAAGCTATCCAACCAATCGGCTCATCACCATCCCACAGTGAAATGGTGGCATTCCAACCCGTACCAACGACTTTGTTGTCATGATAGAGTTCACAGCCTTCATTGATGGTGATGTGACGTCTCTTATCAAGTGTGGTTTTGGCATGGTAATGCTCATGAATCGCCGTGCAATACCATTGCTCATTGGTAACGGTTCCGTTGATATCTGTCCCATAGGTCCCGCGCAACAAACCAGTGTGGCTGTTGAGAAGGAAAATCGCCATGCGGTCAAAATCGAGTGCATGAATACACTCATAAACCGCAGTATGAAGCATGTTATCAAGCGAATGGGCGTGCCAGAGTCGTAACGAAATTTTATGTAGGATATGGAGTTGTTCTAAAAGTCCTTTTTGTGAGCAGACTTCTTGGACCAGTTTCTTTTCGGTATTTTTATGTTTGGCTTGTTCGCAAGCCAGTAACTGATGCTGCAAGTGGCTGTCTAGCGCGCCTGAAATCAACAGTGCCAACATGTTTTTAGCATGGGCATCATCAAGGATTTCTTCGTTTGTCGAAATGACCAGACAACCTAATATCTCACCACGCATATTCAGCGGAACCATCAAATAATGTTGGTCGCTGTAATACTTGTGATCGTCGGCAGTGAGAAGCTTCTGAAGAAGAGATTGCGTTGATTCTTTCACTTCAATCGAAGGTAAGGTGAGTTCGTATTGGTCACCTTGAATCTCGGCAAGTTGCTTCCAGTCTGAGTTTTGCTCACACTTCAGCAAGATTTGACAGCGAGTGTCGCTGGCAAGGGAGTTGAGCGTTTGGCCCAACGCAGAACAGAATGCTTCCAGGTTTTCTTGCGGACAAATCGCTTCGCCTGCTTTCAGGCAGAATGCGTAATCCAAAGCAATCATGCCCATGACTCCCTTTACTGACTACTGACGAAAAATGTGATTTTGGTTCTAATCTTTAGACGACCAGTATGACAGTAATTGTTATTAGCAATGTCTAATTTTCCTTCATCTTCGACAGACTTCACAACGGAGTTTAATAGCGTGTGATGTGGGTGATGAGTTTGTTCCGCATAAGGTTATTTAGTTGATATTTCGGTAAAAAACGCTGGGGTATTGTTAGCTCAAATAAGCAAACACAACTCCGGCTAGCGTCATTAAAAACAGAAACCATTTCAGGAGCTTCGGATCCGCTTTGATGGCGAACTTCACAGCTAGCCATGCGCCAAACATAGAGCCAAACGCAAGCAGCAAGCCGGGCAACCAAAGAATCAAATCTTGCCAAATAAAAATGGCGAGAGAAACGGAAGTAAAAGCGAGGGTGCAGACCAGTTTGAGGGCATTGCCGCGCACGAGATCGTATCTTAAGGTACCGCAAAGCGCCGCGATCAATACAAACCCCACACCTGCTTGTACAAACCCGCCATAAAAACCTGCAATGCCAAGTCCAACCCAGGATGCAGGCGTATCTTTCACTTTTCTTGCAAGCTCACCCTCTTCGGGCATGACTGCCTGGGGTTTTACCAGCATGATAAAAGCCATCAATAGCATGGTGCCGAGGAGAAGGGGTTTGATAATAGAAGAAGGAAGCCATGCCGCAGCACCTGCACCTACGGCGCCGCCTATCAGGGTTGGAATAAGAATGGGGAGCAAATCATGGTTATCCAGACGTTTGTGGTGACGAAATCCGGCAACCCCGGAGAGACTTTGCATTAGGACGCCAACACGGTTAGTTGCGTTAGCCACTTCAGCTGGCATGCCGAGAACAATGAGTGCAGGGATGGTGAGGTTTGAACCGCCGCCAGCAAGGGTATTGATAATGCCTGCAACAAAACCAAGCACGATCAACAGTGCGCCAAACCCGATAGAGACGTCCATTTCGCTATCCAGATAATTTAAATAGGGAAATGAATATTAACGAAGAAAGTTGGAACGAAAAAGCCCGCAGCTAAAAAGCTGCGGGCTTGAATAGATGGTCGGTCTGAGAGGATTTGAACCTCCGACCCCTGACACCCCATGACAGTGCGCTACCAAGCTGCGCTACAGACCGACACAATAGATTCATGGTACGAACACAGTATTTGACTGTCAATCGTCTTTCTTTATTAAATCCGCGAAATTCAATCATTTGGCTAAAAATAAGCCACCTTGTCGGTGGCTATATTTTAATTTTCTTCTGGATGGTAGAAGCGTTTGAGCTCGTGCATCACCTGCATCAGAACAGACAACTGTGGTTTGCCTTCAGGCTGTAGCTTGTAATTACTGTCATACACGCGGTAGTTACCAAATTTATCCACCACCGTGGTTTTATCGGGTTGAACCACAACGATGTCACGGCTATCGCCGGCAATTACCCATTTTCTCGGTTTGTCAGAAAGCTCGAATAAGTTCATACCGCTGGTGTAATTGGTTGATGGGCTGTCAACAGCCAGCATAGATTCCATCAGTGTTGGGACGATATCGAGGTGAGAACTGTAAACATCCACTTCACGTGGTCCCTGGTTTGGCCAATGCACCACAAGTGGTACCTGTAGTTGGTACTTACTGTAGTTAGTGTTTGCTCCCCAGCTATTGGAGCCAGTTTCGTTAAACTCTGTGCCATGGTTGGAAGTAATAATCACAACTGTGTTGTCGAGCTGGCCATTTTCTTCCAAGGTATCGAACATCTCGCCCAACAGAGTATCGACGTAATATGCCGCGTTGTTGTAACTGTTTTTCAGTACCAGCGATGTTTGTTCGCCCACACTTGCCATATCGTTGTCGAGTGATGGCTGGAATGGACGTTCGTAGTCGCCACCCTGTTCATAGTCGGTGACGCTTTTGAGTTCTAGATAGGCAAACCAAGGCTGAGTGACGCTGCCTTCCTTGATCCAGCTATCGAGATTATCTGCGGCAATGTGGTCAGCCACCCAGGTTTCTGAAGCCTGTACCTTGGACGCTTGTTCCAAGTGTTTGCCGAAAACACTTTGGTAATAAATTGGATTTTCAAAGTTATCTGCACTGAACAACCCAAAGCGGTAGTTGCGCTTTTCCAGCGTATCAATAACCAGTGGGCTCAAGCCTTCGGTGCGGGCGCTTTGTGCATAGCTGCCAGGTAAGCCATAGAACAGTCCGAAAATGCCAGCCATCGCATCATTGCTGGTGCTGTAATGGTGCGAGAACTTCAGGTTGTTATTAGCAAACTGGTTCAGATTAGGCATTACTACTGGGTCTAACATATCAGCGCGCAGGCTTTCTACCATCACCACCAAAAGGTTCGGATTGAACTTTTGCGCATCAGCTGCGAAAGAGAGTTTCTCCAGTGGGTAGCGGATGACTTCACTTTCCTGATCACCAATGGCGTCTTTCCGGCGCTGGTATTCCTGACGATCAAGCAGGCCATATTTCTCCATGAAGGTTTTCGCCGTCATCGGATAGGAAACTGGGAAATTAGATCGTTGGGCCGTGACCGGGCTGTAAAGGAAAGCATCTGCCCAGATATGGATCAGATGACTGCCGATAAAGCAGATTGCGAACACACTGGCAATCGGCACACCAACGCGCTTGCGCGAAAGCTTACGAAGTTTTCGCCAGACCCATTCGGAAATAATGAGTTCCAGCAGGAAGATAGCGGGCACGACCACAAACAGATATTGCCAGTGGGCGTTCATGTCTGTTTTTTCGCCACTGAGGAGCAACTCCCACACCAATGGATTCAGGTGTAAGTGCATCGTCTCGTAGGCGTAGATGTCCAACAGCAGGACAGTCATGCCTGCCGTGGCCACCAGAACAGCAAAGAGCCTCATTAACCGTTGTGAAGGGATAATGAAGCTTGCTGGGAAGATAACCAGAATATAGAGAGCGAAAACCAGAAAACCGAAGTGACCAATCCATGTCAGCAGTTGATAGGTTTGACCTAGCAAAGTTTCTGGCCAGCCTGACTGAGCGATATAGCGAGTACCCAGCAACATGGCTGCGATAATGTTGAAAAAGCTGAACCAGTGCCCCCAGCTCACGAGCTGGGACACTTTATCCCTGTAGGTGTTTCCGCTGTCTACCATATATGGTCAATTCTTCTCTTTATTCTACTGCGCGTCATTCTTTTAAACGCGGCTTATTACTCTGTATCGATAGAAGACAGCAGAGCTTGAGCAAATTTTTCAGCGATCACTTTACGCTGAGCTGCTGGCAAGTTGTTGTTAATGATGTTGGTTGCAATATTACCAACAACCATCAACGACAGGTCAGTAGATACTTTGTGCTTTTCAAGAACATTGACCACATCGCTCAGGATCTGTTCAACGTTTTTATCTTGATATTTAGAAGTAACAGGCATAGAAACTCTTGTCTTGTGTCAGGAGAAGCCGCGTATAATACCCCACACTCTAGTCCGACGAAAAATGTTTTCAATTATGAGCCTCACGCTTTCAAACGTTATTCTTCATCAAATCAAAAAAGAGGGTGAAGACACGCTGGTTGTTCAACTGAGAGATCAACTGTTAACTCATTCACCTTCCACGGAAAATCTTATCAGCGAAATCCATCGTGTGTATAACGCGAAAGCTGGAAAAGGCTTCGGTCAATTTGCTGAAGAAAGTGAGTTTTGTGGGTGGTTGAAAGCCAGCCGCAAGCAAGAAATGGACTTTTTGGCGTTTTCTTCCCAGTCTGCCGAGCGCCTCAAGACCGAATTGTCGAAGTATCCTTTTGCTGATGAAGGTGTTCTGGTCATTGCGGAGTATCGTTCTCTGGCAACAGAATATCTCTTCATTGGATTGTTAGAATCCAAATCGAGCATGAAAGTCACGGATGACCTGGAAATCAGCAGTACTGATTACCTGGACGTTGCCAAGATGGATATCGCTGCACGTATTGATCTCTCTACCTGGGAGAGCGACGCAGAATCCAATCGTTACCTGACTTATGTTAAAGGTCGCGTAGGGCGCAAAGTCGCAGACTTTTTCCTGGATTTTATGCAGGCAGAAGTGGGCATGGACTCTAAACAGCAAAACTTGGTATTGATGCAAGCGGTCGAGGATTACTGTGCAGATTCGCGCCTCGACAAAGAAGAAAAACAACAGTACCGCAAGCAGGTTTACGATTACTGTAATGGCCAACTGCAATCTGGCGATGAAGTGGTGGTAAAAGAGCTGGCAGGTGAACTGCCACAGAACGATCAGGGTGTAGATTTCTATCAGTTTGCTTCTGAGCAGGGTTATGAGCTGGAAGAAAGTTTCCCAGCCGATCGCACTTCTATGCGTAAGTTGACTAAGTTTGTTGGCGGTGGCGGCGGTCTATCTATTAACTTTGATAGCATGCTGTTGGGCGAGCGCATTTTTTACGATCAGGACACTGACACTCTGACAATCAAAGGTACACCACCCAACCTTAGAGACCAGCTGACGCGCCGTCTGAACGTTGACGAGTAGATCACGAGCAACGCCATGGAATGATATATGCTATTTCATGGCGTCTTCTCAACTAGACAAGTTTGCAGTCATTGTTTGCAAACTAAGACAAATTGCCTAAGTTATAAGAAACTATCGTAAATTCTTGAGACAATGCTCTTTCGCTCCCGCTATTCGGAACCGCATTGCCAGACAAAGGACTGACTGTGACACCACTGCCCGAAATGCTTCAGTTAAATAAATCCTCATTACTTTCAGGCAATGCACGCATCAGCCAGAATTGGTTGCCCCTTCTTCTTTGGATCGGCTTTGGTATCTCTGCGGTATATGCCTTGATTTCCTATTCCGATATGAATCATACCCGCGAGCATGCTGGGCATGTGGTTAAGCTGAACAACGCAGCGCAACAGTTGAGGCAGACGGTGTCGGCTTCAATGATTAACCAGAAAAATGAACTCGTTCAGTTGGAAAAAGAGGTCCAGCATTTCCGCTATTTGTTGCTTCGTACAAAATCTCACACCATCGAAGACAGCTGGGATGATATTCAAAGCACGCTTTTGGAAGCCGATGCCTTTGTCGAAGACGTCGATAACTTACTTGCATCTATTTATTCGATATCTGCAGTGACCAAACAGTTAAAGCAACTGCATGATGATGCGAGGCAACCTGAACTAAAGCGCTTAGTACAAGGGATCAGCAGCTATTTACTGTTTGAGTTGCATGGCCTCAATGATTCTGATCAGCGCAACCGTATCGCGCGTTTTAATGGCTATGTAGGACAGCTAGAGTCTGAGTTTTCCAAGATGCCGGAAGGCATGACACGTAGCGAACTGTTTGCGCTGTATACAGGTTTGGAGCGGTTGAATCGCCAGCTTGAAAGTGTGGATGCGGTAATTAATCACAAATTTGTGCGCTCGATAACCCAACTTCAAAGCTATTGGACAACCCGAACTTTGTTGCTTCTCGACCAGACAATGACAGCCATGTTCATCGGCTTTGGTTTTCTTGTCGGTTTGATTTTCCTTTCCTCACGAAAAGACGCTGAAAGCGAAAACCATCCAAAACATGCCACTGCCAATAAAACGAAAGCAGAGAGCAAGCCGCAAGAGGGGGCGGGCGTTTTTAAATTTAAAGAACCTGATGAACCTCTTTTTGAAGCCTCTGTATTGAAAGAGCAGCTGGAAGATGACGAAGAAGCCATCGAATCTGTGTTAACTATGTTCGTGGCTGAACACCAAAATGACGGGCAAATGCTCAGAAAACACGTTGAGTCAAAAGAGATTGCCCGCGCCCGCACGCTAATTCACAACATCAAGGGCGTTTCTGGCAACATTGGTGCTTCTGCGCTTCAAGCATTCTGTACCCAATCGGATTTGCGCCTTCGAAATGGTGAGATGATTGACGAAAACGAAGTTAAGCAGTTCGAAAAGTTGTTGAGTGTGAGCATTCAGGCTGTTTTAAAAGAGATAGAAAAATCTCACCGAACCACCGCATCTTGAGGATTCAGCGTGTTTACAAAGGACGTACCCTGGTACAAAACAATGAGCTTCAAAGCCCTTTGGATACTGGGGATGATGCTCGCAGTAGTCGTGGTGACTATCGTTTATGTGCTTGATACCACGGGTAACAGCATGGTGCGTGACAGTGCCAACCAACGTGTAGAAGCGCAGGTCGAAACCGTGGCTCAGAGTCTGGGACAGCTTTCCAATAGCGTCGGTACCATCGCCCTTTCCCTTGCCAACTCGCTTTCGTTACAAGATACAGATGCCGATATAGAACAGAAGCTGGCGAGCATGTTCCGAAACCCCAATATCCGGGAAATGGTTGCCAGTGGCGGCTTTTGGCCTGAACCCTACGTATACAACGCGAATTTGGTGAAATCATCGGTCTTCATCGCTATTGAGGAAGATGGCTCATACCGCCGCATCAATGATTACAATGAAATCGATGCTACGCCTTACCAGCTTTCTGAATGGTATGCCCCTGCGAGATATGCGAAAGATAAAGCATACTGGTCTCGAGCATACATAGACCCTTATACCAACGAGCCTATGGTGACCTGTACAGTGCCAATCTTCAAAGAAGATGAGTTCGTTGGGGTTGTTACCATCGATGTCAGACTGGAGCGATTACAGGCGTTTCTGACACGAAGTGGAGAAAAGCTCGGCGGTTACATGCTGATGTTTGACAGGGGAGGTGCGATGATGTCTTTCCCAGACGCGAAATATGCGGACGACCCTTCCTTAACCCCTTTACCAAGCGCAAAAGAAATAGCGACCGCTGAACCCGAGTTTGCTGAATTGGCGCTAGTGATCAGTCAGGCTACGCAAGGTGAGCGTTTACTTCGCCAAAGCAATCCTAATGTTATGGATTTAGCGAAGGCCATTGTCGCATCATCTCCAGAAATTGATCTGGGCTACGCAGTGTCGGTCGCTTCGGATCTGATGCCAAACCTTTCTGTATTCCGCAGCACAGAGCGACTGTTTATTCACCGATTGGAAACCGATCCAATTCTCAATGAGACCACGCTCGTGTTTGGGCGTACTTTGCCTGATACAAACTGGACGCTTGTCGGTGCATTGCCTGAGCGCCTGCTTTTGGTGGAAGCAACGCAACTGAAAAACGACCTTTTCTTCGCGATGGCGTTGGTCGCGATTGTGCTGGTTTGCATCACGTATGTTTCGATTCATTTCCAGATCGTTCGCCCAATGGCTAGAGTGCGGAATGCGCTTGTTCAGCAAAAAGGCGGTGCGCCTTTTGCACCGATTGATTACCCAGAGAAGGACGAGCTGGGCATGTTGGTTTCAGAGTTTAATCAGCTTAGTTCAAACCTTGTTGAAACCCGTGAAAGAGCCATAGAGGCCGCTCGGGCGAAACAACTCTTCCTTGCCAACATCAGCCATGAAATCCGTACACCGATGAATGGGATACTCGGAGCGGCATCTTTAATGCAAGATGAACCTATGTCTGGTAAGCAGGCTGAATACTTGTCAGTGATCGCTCACTCTTCCCGCGGTTTGATGTCACTGATCAACAATATTCTCGATTTCAGCAAGATGGAATCCAATCATCTTAAGCTGGAAGAAGCGCCTTTTGATCTTGAAAAGCTGGGTCGGTATGTGCGTGATTTAATGCTGCCGACCATCAACAACAAACCTCAGCTTGTGTTTGAATTCAGTTATCAGGATGCCTGCCCCCGTCGGTTCTTAGGTGATGCACACCGTATTGAGCAGATAATGCTCAACCTTGTTTCTAACGCGCTGAAGTTTACAGAAAACGGGGTTGTTCGCCTCAGTGTTTCAATGCGTAAGGAAAATGGTGGATACACTGGTGTCTGCATCCGTGTGAAAGATACAGGTGTCGGAATCTCTCCAGAAAAACATCAGGTTATTTTTGATGAGTTTCAGCAGGCTGATACCTCGACCACGCGTAAATTTGGTGGTTCAGGGTTAGGGCTTGCTATCACCAAGCAACTCATCGACCTGATGGGAGGAGGTATCTCTCTATACAGCGAACCAGGCCGCGGCGCTGAGTTCGAAGTTTTCCTGCCACTCCAGATAGAGAAAGATGGGGCGGATGTGAAGGGTAGGGAGTTGTTGAAGCAACACAATGGCGCTTTTAGTGGCAAACATTGTTTATTGGTGGAAGACAATGCCATCAACTTGATGATTGCAGAGAAGATGCTGGCTAAATTTGGCTTTACGGTGGACAAAGCGACAGATGGTATGGCGGCTGTCGATAAGGCGACCTTGCAGGGCTACGATGTGATCTTCATGGATATTCAAATGCCACTGATGGATGGATTGGAAGCGACACGCCAAATTCGCTCCACCAATAACTTCAACCAGCACACACCGATTGTTGCGATGACAGCCAACGTGTTGAAGGACGACATTTGGCGCTGCATCAGCAATGGTATGCAGGGACATATTGGTAAACCACTGCGTGAAAATGACATTTATGTCGCCTGCGCGAAGGTGTTATCCGCAGAAATTGAGGCTTGAGCTGATAGGGCAGAACCCTTCGGGCAGCGTTTGTGGGGACTTTCTGCTGCGTTATCGGCTTCTCATGTAGGCCAGCTACACGTCGAAGCCTCTGCCTTGCATAAAATCCCCACAAACTGCTGCAAAAACCATCACCAACGGTCAACAGGCCCTAGTGTAAACCCGGTGGCTTCTTTACCAAATCTTGATCTTGGTCAAAGGAATTTAAACGCCGCTGAGCAAAATAGCGCGGCTATGAAAATTCAACCGACAACGTCCGCGCCTAAACGCCAGCCTTTGTGGCTTGTCCGCGCGATGACGACGCTTTATTGCAAGCACATTCACCGCGGCAGCCAGCTCTGCCAGCAATGTTCAGACTTGATTGCGTTCGAGACACAGCGTTCAGAGCAATGTTGTCGCGATAGTGGCACTTTGTCATGCCGTGAGTGCCAGAGGCAGTGTTATCCAGACGCCAAGCGTTTGGAGATTAACCACATCATCCGTTGGGCAGAACCCAAAGCCAGATGGCGCAAGCCTATTTGGATTGCGAAACGCTACGTGGGTTCACTACTGAGTTAACTTTTCGGCTTTTGACATCGCCAGACGTCCTTTCACGTTTGGCGATGACTATCAATCCACTCGCACTTTTAAAGGATGATCGCGATTTTCCCGCGCGTCTTTCCAGAACTACTTTGCGCATAACCCAACTGAAAGTCTTCAAGTCTCAAGGACTTTGATACATGTACACTCAGTTTCCCGGACGTCATAAGCTCTGATGCATGGAGAAGATGTTCACCACTACCTTGAACAAATACGAAAGCAGTGTTGACCCCGGCTTTTTTGGCAGCTTCCTCTGTTTCGGGCAACAATCCACTAATGCTGACCAGTTTCCCTCCGCACTTAATCACCCTGATGGCGTTTACCTGTTCCTCGCCGTAAAGAGATTCTAAAACAAGATCTACGGGCTTATTTAGAAGGGCCTCAACAGAGTTTTGGGTTTGATAGTCAATGACTTCATCTGCACCGAGTGAGGTGACAAACCCGCGGTTTTTCTTTGATGTCATCACTGTGACATGAGCTCCGACTGATTTGGCGATCTGAATGGCAATATGCCCAACACCACCCGCTCCCTGTTGGATGAGCAAGCGCTGGCCTTGGCGGAGCTTACCTTCGACGATCAATGCCTGATATGCGGTCAGGAACACCATGGGTATAGCACCTGCGTCTTGATCGCTGATTTCATCAGGGATGTGTGCAAGTTGGAATTGATTCACTAAACAGTACTCTGCAAATGCTCCATCAATACCAATTTCTTTCATCGCAAATACCCGATCTCCCGGTTGGAATTTTTCAACTTCTTCACCAGCCGAGATGACTTCTCCCGCTAAATCGCTGCCCATGGTCAAAGGAAATGGTTGTTGAACCAAAAAACCCAGCATGCCATTTCCGATTTTGACATCGACAGGGTTAATTGATGATGCCTTCACTTTGACCAGAACCTCATTGGCTGCAGGCTGAGGGCAGGCGATATCTTTGATCGAAATTTTTCCAACATCTTCCATTCTGATTGCTTTCATTGCGTCTCTCCTTTTGGGTGGAGAAACAACGATATTCATTTCCATTTTGGACTTAAATAACGGGAATTGAACAAGTTATTTTCTAAATTGGAAAAGGTGTGTTGGGATGGCGTTTCGCCATAACTTTAGATAAGGACATCTATGGATACATTAACGGCAATGCGTTACTTCGCGAAGGTCGCACGGGTAGGCAGTTTTTCCAAAGTCGCAGAGGAACTGCATACCTCGCCTTCCAACGTGAGCAAGCACGTCGCCTTCCTGGAAAATAAGTTGAATGCGCGGCTACTACAAAGGACGACCAGAGTGACAACCATTACCATGGCGGGGGAGCAGTATTTAAAGCACTGTGAAGCAATACTTGAGCAAGTAGGCGTCGCTGAACGCGAAGTGTTGGAACAGCAAGGCAGGGTCTCCGGTGAGCTGCGTGTTAGCCTTCCCAGTCTCTTTGGTGATGCTGGTGTTGCGGCGCTGATGGCAGAATTTCTCGAAGCGTATCCAGATGTAGATTTGGCGATCTACATTAATGATAGGTTTGTGGATCTCATCGATGAAGGGTTTGACCTGTGTGTCCGCGCCAGTTCAGTACAGCCGGATTCCAGTTTGATCTATAGAGCCATTGGAAAGACGAGGGTCGACTTGGTTGGGACCGTTGAATACTTTGAAAGAAACGGTCGACCAAGCCAGGTTTCTGACCTGAACAATCACACGTTGATCGTTCACCGAAATGCAGGAAACAGCAGTGTCGCTTTTACCAAGGATGGTGTTGTGGAGCGGGCTAAAATTCGCAAGCGGGTCAGAGTGAATAGCACCCCCTTTGTTCGTGATTTGGTTGCTGAAGGTTTAGGACTCGCATTTCTGCCAAGGTTGGCTACACACTCTAACCCCGGGTTTTGCGCTGTATTAGACGAATTTGAACCTGAATATCTTACCCTGAGCGTCGTTTATCCTGAGAGGCAACACACACCACTAAAAGTGTATCGGTTTATTGAAGTACTAACCTCTTGGTTTGAACGTCAACAGCAAACTGGGCAACTTAATTGAGCCTACCTTTCTCTCAGTTTTAAACGTCGAATGGGTGGAATATTACCCATTTGTCTCACGACATATCTCACTTTTGTTTTATTGTTGTTAATTATTTGTTTTCATCTGAATGCTTTTCTTTTTCCTCAACTAGACCTTAAAAAGCAAATGCTCCCAATGTTGTGTTTGGGACATAACGACACAAGGAATGAGAGGAAAAGCTATGAAAAAGCTAACGACGATGTTTTCAGTGTTGGCGCTCTGCGCGGGTATGAGCGCGGGTGTTCAAGCGGCACCGGATACCATCAAGTTTTCACATGTGGTGGCTGAAAATACGCCAAAAGGCCAAATGGCGCTGAAGTTCCGCGATCTGGTTGCAGAGCGTATCGGTGACAAATATGTGGTTGAGGTTTACCCAAACTCTCAGCTTTTCGGCGACGGTAAAGAAATGGAAGCGCTGCTGCTTGGAGATGTTCAATTTATTGCTCCTTCTCTCTCCAAGTTCTCTAAATACACCAAAAAACTGCAGGTGTACGATCTGCCGTTCCTGTTTAAGGACATGGAAGCGGTTGATCGTTTCCAGCAAAGCTCTGCCGGTCAGGCGCTGCTCTCCTCTGTGAACAGCAAAGGTCTGATTGGTCTTGGCTATCTACACAACGGTTTGAAGCAACTGTCTGCAAATGACCCATTGCGTGTGCCAGCTGATGCTGACGGTAAGAAATTCCGCATCATGAGCTCAGACGTTTTGGCTGCACAGTTTGAAGCGGTAGAAGCGGTGCCGCTGAAGAAACCATTCTCTGAAGTCTTTACTCTGCTGCAAACCCGTGCGATTGATGGTCAGGAAAACACTTGGTCAAACATCTACTCCAAGAAATTCTTCGAAGTGCAGCCATACATCACTGAATCTAATCACGGCGTGCTGGACTACATGGTGACGACCTCCATGGAGTTTTGGAATGATTTGCCGGATGGTGACCGAGCAGTGCTGAAAAAAGCTCTGGACGAAGCGGTTGCACACGGTAATGCCATTGCCAACGATAAAGCCATGAAAGACCGCCAGAACATTCTGGATTCAGGCCGCAGCCAAATCATCACGCTGACAGACGCTGAGCGTCAGCAGTGGGTTGAAGTGATGAAGCCTGTCTGGGACCAATTCCAGGAAGAAATCGGTCCAGAGGTGATTGAAGCCGCAGTCGCTTCTAACCAGTAAATGTTGTAGCCCGGCCAAGGATCAGGGTCGGGCTTTTTAATATCGGAGTTTCAAATGGTTAAGTTGTTACACCGTTTCGAAGAGGGTGCAATTGGCCTGCTTCTGGTGACAATGACACTGCTGGTGTTTTTTGAAGTGATTCTTCGCTTCTTTTTCAACGAGGGTTTGCTCTGGGCTCAGGAGCTGACGCTCTATCTATCTGCGTGGTTAGTTCTGATGGGCGCATCCTGGGGATTGCGTGAAGGTGCGCATATCGGTGTGGATGCGGCTATCAAACATCTTCCGCCTAACAAACAAAAAGCGGTGACGCTGTTCGCGCTTGCGCTCTGTTTAGTTTATTGCGGCCTGTTTATTTATGGCTCTTGGATCTATCTCAGCAAGATGAAAATGATTGGCATTGAAATGGAAGACATGCCGATTGAGAAATGGAAAGCCATGTCGTGCTTGATTCTGGGTTTTGGTCTGCTGACGTTAAGGGTTCTGACCATTGGCTATGAAGTTCTGACGGGAACCCGAGCTGGTTTTGGACTGGTAGATGAAGCCAAAGAGAGCATGCATCTCGCTGAAGAAGTCACGAAGGAAATGGAAAGCCGGGAGGAGCAAAACAAATGACCATCGCCGTATTATTTGGGTTGCTGTTTCTCTGCATGTTCATGGGCATGCCAATCGCGATTGCGTTGGGTTTGTCGAGCGTTGCAACCATTTTGATGTTTTCTAATGATTCGCTAGCCTCTATCGCATTAAAGCTGTTTGAGGCAACCAGTGAGCATTACACCTTATTGGCTATTCCTTTCTTTATCCTGTCTTCTGCGTTCTTATCGACGGGCGGCGTTGCGCGCAGACTGATTAACTTTGCGATTGATTCTGTCGGTCATATCCGTGGTGGCCTCGCAATGGCCTCTGTCATGGCTTGTATGCTGTTTGCGGCGGTATCAGGCAGCTCTCCTGCCACGGTGGCGGCCATTGGCTCAATCGTCATCGTAGGTATGGTGAAAGCCGGTTATCCAAAAGCGTTCGCAGCAGGTGTTATTGCCAATGCGGGAACGTTGGGGATTTTGATCCCACCTTCGATCGTGATGCTTGTATACGCGGCTGCGACCGAAGTGTCGGCGTCTCGTATGTTTATGGCAGGCTTTATACCCGGTCTGATGATGGGCGGTATCTTGATGATTGCAATATATATTGTTGCGCGTATCAAAGGGTTGCCTTCACAGCCATTTCCCGGTGTTGGTGCGCTGACACGATCAGGACTTCATGCTCTTGGCGGCCTGATGTTGATCATCATCGTATTGGGTTCGATTTACGGAGGCGTCGCCAGTCCAACGGAAGCAGCTTCTGTAGCCGCTGTTTATGCTTGGTTGGTGAGTGTGTGGGGCTACCGAGATATTGGCCCGCTTAAAAACACACCTTGGCGCAAAGAAGGCGAAGGTAGCATTTCCATGTTGCTGCGAAACTTTGCGGCGCTGCCTCTGGTGATGGTGAAATCTTTCACGGACAAGGAAGTGAACCATGTGGTACGTGATGCGGCGAAAGTCAGCATTATGCTGCTATTCATCATCGCTAACGCTATGTTGTTTGCTCATGTGCTAACGACAGAACGTATTCCCCACACCATTGCAGAATCTATTATCGCCTGGGGCTTACCGGCTTGGGGTTTCCTGATTGTGGTCAACATTCTGTTGCTGATTGCGGGTAACTTCATGGAGCCTTCAGCCATCTTGCTGATCATGGCACCTATCCTGTTCCCAATTGCCACTCAGTTGGGCATTGACCCTATCCATCTTGGCATCATTATGGTGGTGAATATGGAGATCGGAATGCTGACGCCACCTGTTGGACTGAACTTGTTTGTGACGGCGGGTATCACTGGAGAAAGCATGGGCTGGGCAATCAAGGCTGCTCTACCTTGGTTAGGTCTGTTGCTGTTCTTCCTGATATTGATCACCTACATTCCGCAAATATCGCTGTTCCTGCCGGATTATCTCGATTCGCTCAGGGGCTATAAATCCTGACAATCGATACCATATGAAAAGGGGCGTTAACGCCCCTTTCTTCTTTTCAGAATTTGTTGTTTCTAAAACGCGTATCAGCCTGCAAGTTTGGTGATCACACGCTTAAGCAGTTCGATACGTGGTGCGATAGACTCCAGTACCAGATATTCTTCGTCGCTGTGGAAACCCGCGCCAATTGGGCCCAGACCATCCAGCGTAGGAACACCCAGCACTGCGGTCAGGTTGGCATCTGAACCGCCGCCGACCGCTTGCCAGGTAATGTTCATGCCCAGTTCACGGCCGGTTTCCTCAACCATTGCCATCAGGCTTTCCGTTTTTTCGTTTGGCACCATAGAAGGCTTGTAAGCTTGGCGATCAAGTTCAACCGACACGCCTTCAATAAAAGGTGTTTCAGTCAGAGTTCGGATTTTCTGGTCGACATCGGCGTACTCATCGTTATCCCAGAAACGGACGTCGACAACCACTTCAGCATGTTCAGGAACAATGTTGGCACCTGCGCCGCCGTTAACGACGCCAACGTTCAGTGTGGTACCAGATTCAAAATTGGTCATCGCATTGATAGCCAGAATCCAGTGCGCCATTTCTGAAATCGCGCTGCGGCCGTTTTGCGGTTCGTTACCAGCGTGAGCGGCTTTGCCTTTGAAGGTCAATTTGTAGCGCGCCATGCCTTTACGTGCTTTTACCAACGAGCCATCAGCGCGGGCAGCTTCTGCAACCAGCACGGTGCGCGCATCTTTCGCGACCGACTTGAGCCAGGCTTCAGAGTGCAGGGAGCCGATTTCCTCGTCAGGGTTCATGCACACGCAAATCGATATCTTGTCGAGCACCGTCTTATCGAGAATCCGAAGCGCATAAACCACATTGAGCAAACCGGATTTCATGTCAGATACGCCTGGGCCATAAGCGCGTTGTTCATCAACACTCATTGGGCGTGCTGCTGCAGTTCCAACAGGGAATACCGTATCCATGTGGCCAATCAGCATCAGATCGATCACGTCGCTTTCTGGCTTGTTGCGGATTTCCAGGCCAGAGCCCGCTTTGCCGCAATCAACGCGTTTGATATTCCAGCCGCCCATTTCTTCGTATTTTGCGGCCATCATGTCAGCCACTTTTTCGATGCCTTCGACCGTTAAAGTGCCGCAATCCAGATTGATCAGTGGGCGCAGTTCTTCCAGATACGCGTTCAAATCAAAACTCATAAAATCTCCCGCTTTCTTAAGGTCAACAGACCCTGGGGGTAAAAGACTCAAATGAAAAAGGCACAACGAATGCTGTGCCTGAAAAGTGGTTAAACCAGAATGTTCATCACGAACATTGCGCCGAATGCGTTGATCACAGAGATGAAAATCATCACCGGAATATAGCGGCCTTCAGTACCGATAGGACCCAAAATACGGCCGAGGTACTGAACCTGTGAACCCATCAGATAGATAGCCGGTGCCAGAATCGCGATGTGTTCGCCGTTCAGGATACCTTGGTCGAACAGGGTGATAACCACACCCACAGCGCCGCCCATCGACATCCATGCACCAATCAGCACCGCTGCAGCTTCACCCGGAAGGCCAAAAATAGCCATGATTGGTGAGAACACGGTTCCCATGGCATCCAGCGCACCGGTAATTTGCAACGCTTTGATGATCACGAAGGCCATCAGAACGTTTGGCACGGTAGACATGGTCGCAATGTTCCAGCCTTTCTTTGCGCCATCAACGAAAATGTCAGTTACCATCGGCTTCTTTGCAACGCTCATTATGCTTTCTCCTCGGTCATCGTTTGTTCTGCTTTGTCTTCTTTGCCTTCAGTGATGTTCAAGTAAACGCGGAACAAGTTTGCACCAATGATTTTGAAGATGAACATCACGCCGACAGCCAGACCAATGGAAGAGGTGACGGCCATAGAGCCATCAGCCAGCGTTAAGGTGAAGAGCACGGCACCGGAAGAGAAAAAGTTAACGATGGTGGCACCCGCAGAGAACTGGAACATGGTGAAGATATCGGTCTCTCGCTTGGTGAGCTGACCTTCATCTTTGAGCTGACGGGTCATGGCTGCCCCCGCATCAGTGCTTTGCAGTGATGCGATCAGTGCGAGACCAGTATTGCCGGGAATATTCATCAACGGACGTAGAAGAGGGGTTAATAGTTTACGTGCCGCGTCCAGCGCACCGTAGTGCTCCAGAACGTTAATCATGCCGAGCGCAAACATCACGGTTGGGATCAGCGTCAGGGCAAATAGGAAACCGTCACGCGCACCGCTACCACCTTTACCGCGTAGAGACGTGGTCGCTGCTTCAACGCCTTCAGCGGTTTCATTCACATCGTAAACCACACTACCGAATGAGCCGTTCAGCGTGGTGAAATCAAAGATGCCATACCATTGGTTGGATTGAAGCAGACCCGAAAAGAATACGACGGCAAAGGCGAGGGCAATGTAGCTGCCGACGGTGACTTTGCGCGTCTGTTGCGCAGGAGTAGACATAGTGTTTCCCCAAAAATTTTAAATAAAAGAACAAATTGATTTTGCTTATGCTGCAGTGGGGAAAGTTGACGGGAATCAATCCGTGCTACAGAAACTGAAGGTTGCTGGTGGTTTTGCAGTGATATGAGATCTAGGTCTTATTTTGGTGTTGCTGACCTGTTCCAAAGGCGTTATCGATAGATTTCTGTTTTGGAAAAACATTCATCATCGATATGAAATGTGGTGGAAAAAATGTTTTACATGGGTAATGAAAAGTAAAAGAGGCGCATGGGAAGGCGCCTCTTTAAATCACATCGAATCAGGCTTTCTGCGCAACTGCGTCGAGAGTGTCAGTTTGTGCTACTTCTGACACTTCAGTTGTTGGTGGGCAACGATCAACGAACCAACCCATGTAAGAAGTCAGAATAGTGACGACAATGCACACGAAGCTCAACCACATGAACGGCGCGTAGGAAAGCGTCGCTACACCCAGAATACTTGCCATGTAGATACCGTTGTCGCTCCAAGGCACCATACCCGAAGTCAGCGTACCACCGAATTCGGCGTTTCTGGATAGGTTTTTACGTTGGTAGCCAAGGCGATCGTAGTTTTTGGCGCAGATTTTAGGGGTCAGGATCAGTGAGACGTACATGGCTGAGCCAAAGACGTTACCAAGGAACGCAGTGCCGATAGTCGACGTTGCCAGACTGCCCGCGGACTCAACCTTGCGCTCGAAAAGCTTGGCGATAGTCTCGAGTACTCCAACTTTATCAAGCAGGCCACCGAAGCCTAGACCGAACACTATCACCGCTACAGAGCCCAGCATGGATTCCATACCGCCACGGTTCAAAATCGCATCAATGAAAGAAACGCCGGATTCTATCGAGTAAGGTGCCCAAGCGGTGTTCATTGCTGCCAGTGGGTTCATGTCTTGAACCACGATGGCCCAGACAACACCCAGCACAGAACCCAGAGAAATTACTGGGAATGAGGGCAGGCGCATCGCCAGCAATACCAACACAATAGCCACAGGTACGAAGCTCAGTGGGGTGATCACGAACTGTTGTTCCATCGCTACGATTACGTCATTGACTTGCGCCATGTCAACGTTGCCCGCGTAATGCAGACCCAGCGCTGTAAAGAGAACACCCGTGATGATGTAGCTAATCAGGGCGATTGGGAGCATGCCTTTAATGTGTTCAACAATTTCCACGCCGGACATTGAGGAAGCGAGGATTACGGAATCAGAAAGCGGTGACAGCTTATCGCCAAAGTAACAGCCTGAAAGTACAGCTCCGGCAGTCACGGGGGCGGGAACGCCCAAGCCCTGTCCAATACCCATCATCGCGATACCAGCGGTACCCGCAGCGCCCCAGGAGGTGCCGGTTGCCAATGCAGTCAGCGAGCAGATAATCATGGTCGCGGCGAGGAAAATAGAAGGGTGAATCGCCTTTAAACCGTAGTAAATGATAGTGGGAACGATACCGCCAGCTATCCAGGTACCGACCAGAGCGCCAACTGCCAACAAGATCAAAACCGCGCCGAGACCATTGGCTATGCCTTGGGTGGCTGCTTGTTCTAATTCTTTGTAGCTGTGTCCCAGCTTAATGCCGAGTCCGATGATCACGAACCAGCCGATGTAGAGCGCAAGCTGGATAGGCAGGTCTAGTTGTGCTGTAAAAGAAAACGCCATTAACAGGAACAGACCTAGCGCTGCGAATACTTGGAATACAGAAGGAAGTCGCACCGGGTGTCTTTGCATAGTTCAAACCTTTCGTTTTGTTTTTAGCCCGTCAACTGTCACTGTTGATCGATATCCGTATTGGGCTGATCAATGCTGCCTTCCTGTTGGCGGCGCCTACTTTATCGAATCGGCTAAGAATAGGTGAACAAGTATTTCGTTTTATGTGAGCTTTGAACTGAGTAGGTTGTTTTTACTGGTTTAAATGATGATTTTTGTGCTTTAAATGTTATGGAAAGTTTGGTTTTTATGTTGGGGTGCTGTTTATTTGAAGTGTGAATAAATGTTTCGTGATTGGATTTAATTTTACTAATGCTTAATTTTTCGGCATTTAAGACTAATTAAAATGTTTTTAGTGGTTTTGTTATCTTCCGTGGATGGGCGGTTTTTTGGGAGATTGTATTTTATCCAAGTAATGCAGACTCATTACTCCCTCATTTCTATTTTTCCAACTAAGTCTTGTTGTACGGCGCAAATGCCTTGATATGTGTCCAGCTCATGGGCAAAAAGATGCAGTTTTTGCTTGTTATTTGAGTCGTTAATTTTCAAGATAGGGGCAAAGCTTTAATAACATGGAGTGTGAGTGGGAATGAAAAGAGTAGGTTTAGTCGGCTGGCGCGGTATGGTTGGATCTGTACTGATGCAGCGCATGGTAGAAGAAGGTGATTTCGATGTTATCGAGCCAGTATTCTACAGTACCTCTCAAGTAGGCATCCCTGCGCCGAACTACGGCAAAGATGCAGGCATGCTGCAAGATGCATTTGATATCGAAAGCCTGAAAACGCTGGATATCGTGATCACCTGTCAGGGTGGCAGCTACACCGAGGCGGTATATCCAAAACTGCTGGCGGCTGGCTGGAAAGGTTTCTGGATTGATGCAGCTTCTACGTTGCGTATGAAAGATGACGCGATCATCACGCTGGATCCAGTGAACTTCAAACAAATTCAAGAAGGCATTCACAAAGGTACTAAAGCCTATGTGGGTGGTAACTGTACTGTCAGCCTGATGCTCATGGCAGTGGGTGGCCTTTACCAGGAAGGTCTGGTTGAGTGGATGACAGCGCAAACGTACCAAGCAGCATCGGGTGCTGGCGCGAAAAACATGCGTGAGCTTATCTCCCAGATGGGAACCATCAACGACGCTGTCAGCATGGACTTGGCAAACCCTGCGACATCTATTCTGGATATCGATCGCAAGGTTGCTGAAACCATGCGTTCAGGTGATTTCCCAACGTCTGAGTTCGGCGCACCGCTGGCGGGTTCACTGATCCCTTGGATTGACGTGAAACGTGAGAACGGTCAGAGCAAAGAAGAGTGGAAAGGGACGGTTGAGACCAACAAGATCCTTGGCATTCAAGACAGCCCAGTACCTATCGATGGTACTTGTGTGCGTATCGGTGCGATGCGCTGTCACAGCCAGGCGCTCACACTGAAGCTGAAGAAAGATGTGCCAATGGATGAAATTGAAAGCATCATCGCGTCACACAACGATTGGGTGAAAGTGATCCCGAACGAGCGTGACATCACGGTGCAAGAGCTTTCTCCAACCAAAGTGACCGGTACACTGTCTGTTCCTGTTGGCCGTCTGCGTAAGATGGCAATGGGCAACGACTTCCTCAATGCATTCACCGTGGGTGACCAATTGCTTTGGGGTGCAGCTGAGCCGCTGCGCCGTACACTGCGCATCATCCTTTCTGAAGTGGCGTAAACGCGACTTTTAGATTGAACAAAAGCCGCTGACTACAGCGGCTTTTTTTTACCCCTAGTAAACACACAAAAAAATACCCCGCCGAGGCGAGGTATCTATCAATCTTAAACGTTTAACTTGGAATTAAGCAGCCAGATTCTGTGCTACGAATTCCCAGTTAACCAGTGCCCAGAACGCATTCATGTAGTCTGGGCGCAGGTTACGGTAATCGATGTAGTAAGCGTGTTCCCACAGGTCAACAGTCAGCAGTGGAGTTACACCGTCTTCAGTCAGTGGAGTCGCTGCGTTTGAAGTGTTAACGATATCCAGAGAACCGTCAGCTTTCTTCACCAGCCAAGTCCAAGAAGAACCGAAGTTGTTGATTGCTGAATCAGTGAACTTCGCTTTGAATTCTTCGAAAGAACCGAAAGATTTAGCGATTGCGTCTGCAACATCACCAGTAGGCTCGCCGCCACCATTTGGGCTCAGGCAGTGCCAGTAGAAAGTGTGGTTCCAGATTTGCGCTGCGTTGTTGAAAACACCGCCAGTAGAAGTCTTAACGATCTCTTCCAGAGATTTGTTCTCAAGCTCAGTACCTTCGATCAGGCCGTTTAGCTTAACAACGTAAGTGTTGTGGTGTTTACCGTGGTGGAATTCCAGAGTCTCTTGAGAGATGTGTGGCTCAAGCGCGTTTTTCTCGTAAGGAAGAGCTGGTAGTTGAAATGCCATTACTCGATTCTCCATGATAGGCGGGGTCGCCCCCTGACATTATTGCTTCCTGTAGATTTGTCGTACACTCTAGGTAGTACCCATAAGTGAACGAATCTACTTATAGACCGACTGCGAAACAGTTTAGCAAGTTTTTACTTTATTAAAAGAATAATTTTAAAAAAAGCGGCGGAATTTGACCCTAGAGATTTTAGGCGTTTTTTTCCATCGCTAACACAGTTAGAATCGTTGTCATCATCACACTTGGTGTTCGAGGAAGTAATGGAAACTATTGATAAAATCAAACAGCAGATTGAAGAGAACGCAATCCTGCTTTACATGAAAGGCTCGCCGAAGCTGCCTAGCTGTGGCTTTTCTTCTCAGGCTAGCCAAGCGCTGATGGCGTGTGGTGAGAAATTTGCGTACGTCGATATCCTGCAAAACCCGGATATCCGCGCTGAGCTGCCAATCTACGCACAGTGGCCAACTTTCCCACAACTGTGGATTGATGGTGAACTGATCGGCGGTTGTGACATTATCCTGGAAATGTTCCAGAAGGGTGAGCTCCAGCCTTTGATCAAAAACGCAGCGACACGCCGCGACGCAGAAGAAAACAGCTAAATGTTTTCCTTCTCATAAAAAAAGCCGCTGAAAAAACAGCGGCTTTTTTGTATTTGTCACTCTGGTTACAGCGTCATCGCTGCAATCCAACCAAACGCAATCAGTGGCAGGTTGTAGTGGATAAAGGTCGGAACCACGGTATCCCAGATGTGCTCGTGTTGGCCATCGGCGTTCAGACCTGAAGTTGGGCCCAAGGTTGAATCTGAAGCAGGCGAGCCAGCATCACCCAAGGCCGCTGCAGTACCTACCAAGGCGATAGTTGCCATCGGTGAAAAACCAAACGCCAACGCCAGTGGCACGTAAATGGTGGCAATAATCGGAATCGTTGAGAACGAAGAACCGATACCCATAGTGACCAGAAGGCCAACAACCAGCATCAATAGTGCTGCCAGTGGTTTGTTGTCACCAATAGTGGATGCCAGAGAAGCAACCAGTGTTTCTACACCGCCTGTCGCTTTCATCACTGCCGCAAAACCTGCTGCAGAAATCATGATAAAGCCTATCATCGCCATCATGTGAACGCCGCGGGTGAACACGTCTTGCGTGTCTTTCCACTTAATCACACCACCAAAGGTAAACACCATAAAGCCAGCCAGTGCACCGACAATCATAGAGCCAGTGGTGAGCTGAACACCCAGTGCAGCCGCGATAGCGATCACCGCAACGACAATATTCTGGGGTTTGAACTCAGCTTTTTCCGGCTCTGCAGCTAGGATCTTTTCTTCCGAATAGTGGCGAGGCTTGCGGTAGCTGATAAAGGCAGCAATCAACACACCAAACAACATACCAGCCGCTGGTAGCAACATGGCTTGAGGCACCTGACTGCCCACGACATCCAAGCCGTTGTCGTGCAAATTCTTCAGCAGAATGTTGTTCAGGAAAATGCCGCCGAAACCTACTGGCAACACCATATAAGGAGTGATCAAACCAAAGGTCAGCACACAGGCCACCAATCGACGGTCAAGGTTGAGCTTGGCAAACACATGCAGCAAAGGTGGAATCACAATAGGGATAAATGCGATGTGTACGGGAATCACGTTTTGAGACGAGATTGCCAACAGGCCAAGCGCCACAAGCACCATATACTTCAGTGCCGCAGAAGCATTTTGGCTTTCTTTACCGTTTAGCTTTTTCACAACGGATTGCGCAAGAAGATCCGTGATACCTGAGCGGCTAATCGCTACTGCAAAGGTACCCAACATAGCGTAACTCAGTGCGATGGTTGCACCACCACCTAAGCCACCTTCAAACGCAGAAATGGTTTCGGACAGTGTTAGACCACTGACCATGCCGCCCAAGACGGCACTAAATGTTAGCGCAACCACCACGTTGACTCTTAAAAGTGCCAACGCCAGCATCACGCAAACAGCAATAACAACTGGATTCATTACTTCCTATCCCTACAAATACCCAACGGGGCAAAATCTATCCCAAAAAGACGAAGATCACAGTTTGCTGATATTTTTTACGTTGTCGAGGGGAATTTGAAAGGAATTGGCTTGGAGAGAAAAAAGGCCAGCGGGTGCTGGCCTTTCAGGAGGGTTATTCTAGAACAGAAGCATTGCTGACTGTGAAATCTTCAGCAACACCGCTCAGGAACTGCACCAATTGACCTTGCATCTCTGCTGTATGGCCAGCATCGCTAAGATCCTCTTTTTGTGGTGCAATTACAGAGCTGTGCTCTCCAACATCGCTGAACTTGGTAAAGTTTCGTCCATTGCTGGTGGTTTGCGATGCACTATCTACCACAGTCAAACTGAGCACTGTAGCGAGTGGTACTGTTCCTGCGAATGGAGCAGTCGCTACTGAGTTTGGCACTGTGTCGTCATCTTTCACCTGCTGCATGTAGATCGGCAAACCGTTTAATACGTTGGTGTCGGTGTAGTCTTCAAGACCTACAAGGTTGAATGGGTCTACGGTATCCAAGACGGTTTGTGCAGCATACGCAAATTGGTTAAGCACGCTTTCTTTTTCTGCATCTGGTACACCAGCAGTTACCGTATCAGAGATCAACTGACCGAATGAACCCGAGGCAATCAAAAGATTCACGATTTGACCACCAGTGTTTGCCGCTGCAATTCGAGAAAACTTGAACAATGCATCGGCATCGCTATTGTCCGTGTCGTCATCACTCAGAGTATTGTTCGCTGTTGCGACTGTACCAAAACCCGTGATGCCACCCAGTGAATGACCGAATAACGAAGGGTTGGTTGCTGTGGTATCGCCAAGTGTCGCGAGTGGTGTATTAGCAAATAAACCAGACGCTTGAGAAATGGTGACTGATGCACGCAGACCGACATTATCCAGGACGCTTTGGCGCAGGTTATCCCGTCCTACAGGTAAGTAGGTCAGGTTGAGATAATTTGTAGGATCAACATTCGCCGAGCGAGTTGCATCGAGGCTACGTTCGCCGTGAATAGGTTGGTCTATGGCCAAAACAGCAAGGTTTTTCCCCACACCTTGCGCACCATTGATTAGGTTTGCAGCGAAGGCATAGGCATTCTCTTTCGCTGAGGTGATACCGTGTTGATAGATCACTAATTCCAAAGCGCCGGTAGGTGTTGTTGGTGTGAACAGGATGAACGGCACATCATCCAGAGATTTAACCTGAGGAACAGGGCTGTATCTGGTGATGATACGCTCTGAATCCAGTTGTGCTCCAGCACTGTTTTCTAGTGTTAAACCAACAAGTTTTAGTTGCTCTGTAGTGTCGTCAGTTAGCTTTGAAACATCAATTCCTGCTTCTACCAACTGTTGGGTGACCGTGCCCGCTTCGCTGCTATCACCTAATGCATTGGAAATGATTGCAAGGCTCGGCATTCCGGACTCGAACGGCGTGCTATTCCACGTCGAAGCACCTTTTTCCAGGAAGTAAGGCAGCTTCACGGTTCCTTTCGTTACAGTGACTGTGTTAGCAGCATAGGAGCCAACGAGCAAAGGTGTTGCTGTTCCATTCGGGTCAATGTAGGTGGCAAAGTTCGAATCAGCTTGAATGGCTGCGGCGTAGTCTTGGCCTGAAGCGGGCACAGACATCAGATAAGCCTGAGACATGTCTACATTGTTGGGATTTGCAGAACCTTTCCACACTGCATTGAAATTACCCGCATCAGCACCAGTGGCAATCGCACCTTTCGTTGCGTACAAAGTGTCACCAACAGATTGGGTTGAGAACCAAGAACTGTAAACGATGTCTTCAGGTTGAACACCTAAAGCAGAAAAGATGGTGTTAATCCCTTGAGTTACGGCACTTGCTGGTTTTAATGAATCTACAACCGTTGGATTGGTTTGAGATATCAAGGTAGCGTACGAGCTTGTCATGCCTACGGCATCACCATTGGCATCAGTAAATGCATTGGTGATCGCAAACGCATATTCAGATGAAGCTTCAAGTGGTTGTGTAAAAATCACAACTGCGGTATCTGAATCCGCGCTCGTCAAAACGTTGAAGTCCACACCGAGCTGAAGAACGCGTTCAACGCTTGGGTTTTCTGAAGTAAGGCCCTCAGTGAGCTTCACGATGTTAATGCCTGTCGTGGCAAAACCGTCGGCCAAGCCTGCCCCTTTGAATGACAAGATCATTGGCATAGAGACTGACCAGCCATCCATAGTACCCATAGCCGCTGCGGGGTTAGAGAGGGCGTTGTTACCTCCTGTCGGAATATCCAATGTTCCGTCAGTTTGGTTCATCAATATGAAGCTAGGCCCTGGGACATTGGATCCAGCTCCGGCAAGTTGGAAGTCTACTTGCGTTGGTGATTTCAGGCTTTCCTGAATGTATTCTTCGTAACTATTGTTGGTTGTTCCGCCACTTAATTCAGCGTCGCCACCACAAGCGGCTACGCCCAAAGCGGATGCTACAGCAAGCACAACGAGCTTTTTGTTCACAATTAGTCCTTTATACATCTTTAAGTCTCCTGCAATTGTGCTTAGAACGTGTAGTTGGCTTGAAGTGCGCCAATATATGCTGCACCTTTTGAGTCAAATTCTCGTTCTCCGATCCGTGTGCTCTCGGTAAATGTGCCTGACTTACTCGCAATGTAAGTGACGCCAGCATCAAATGTGAGCGAGGGAGAGTAGCGGTAAGTTGCACCAGCGGAGTACCAATATCTGTCCGAGTCCGGGATGCTTAGAGTGGATTTGCCAGCTTTCTCGTCATAGGCAAATCCTGCACGAAGTGTCCACGTATCAGAGATGTCATACGTTGTACCAATCGACCAACGGAATACACTTTTGTAGTCTTCATCTTTCTGGAAACACACACCTTGAACGTCGTCTGCGGCACATTCACTTCCGGTTGCTCTAAGTTCAGTAAATGAGCTCCATTGGCTCCACATCATGCTGTAATGAACGGCTAGATCATCACGTACCTGATGGAAGCCGGACAGCTCTGCAATTGCAGGAAGAGGGACGGACAAATTACCAGTCACCTTATTTCCAACCGTCCCTGTCACCGAGCCTCGATGGTCTGTGAAATCGCCTTCAAAATCGAGTTCAACTTCTGAGCGGTAAGCAACGCCGAATCGGTTATTCTCATCGAGTTCAAATAGCGCGCCGACATTCCAACCAAATCCCCACGTGTCGCCTTCCATACTGATCAATTTGTCACTGGCAGTGAAGGAGTCACCAAACAGGGGAGCAGTACCGCCAAGGTGGCGGTTCAATTCAGCGATGGCGTACACAATGTTTGCACCAACACCCAAGCTCAATTGGTCATTGACTCGGTATGCGATTGAAGGGTTTAGATTGACGCTTGCAAGAGAAGTGTCACCGGCAGCATCACCTACTTGGAAAGCATCAGGGTAATCCGTAGCAACACCGTAGACGGTATAAAGACCAACACCCCAAGCCCATTTATCGTTGATAGGGCTGACGTAATAAGAGGCAGGAACAAGTTGCATAGGGGCAACGTCAGACGCTTTTTGACCACTAGTGGTGTCAGTGACGTCAATTTCGGGATTAACGATATGTATAGCACCGGATGCTTGGCTTTCTTTAAAAAGTGTCATTTGAGCGGGGTTTCTACCAATGACCGATGCATTATCTGCGATAGCAGCGTCACCAGCATAAGCTCTGCCTAATCCGCTGGCAGAATGTTCTGAGACTTGAAAACCCGCACTCCAAGCACTTGGGGCGGTGAGAGCAATGGCAACCGCAAGGGCGCTTCTTGATAGTTTTTTTGACATACAGCCTCTCGTCCAAATTGAGTAGTTGGTCAATAATTAACCAAAATCCAATTATTTCAATAAGTTGGAAAAACGTTGCAGCCTATAGCAATTTATTATGACTACTGGTCGGATCTTTACGGTGATTAATATGTCATGACATGCAGTGATGTTAAATAGGTGTTAAATGTGTCGTGAGTGTCTGAATTTTCGGTATTTTATGCCTAGTTTTAAAACTCTCGTTTTAAGTAAATACACTAATATGGATTATCATTTTCTGAAGTGCCTGTATTAACTCATTAATGAATGGACACAACATGGTGGGATTTTGAGCGAGCGTTTGAATTTGAGTAGAAAACTGAAGAGAATCAAGTCACGCCTGTTACAGTGGAATTTCACTTTTGTGACGGGAAACAAAAAAGCCGATTGCAAAGAACCGGCTTTTTCTCTTTTGTGAAACAGATGCTTAGAAGGAGTAGTTTGCACCCAATGCGAAGATGTAAGCGTCACCGCCAGCGGTAAACTCATAAGTTGCTGAGTTATTGCCAGGAAGAGCTTCAACCTCCGTTCCTTTTACATCGTCACCATTCAGGTAGGCAAAACCTGCATCGATAGACCAATTGCTGCCTGAGTCATAGGTTGCACCAAGCGAGTACCAATGACGTTCTGTATCAGGAATGCTAAGAGTACGGTGTGAATCAGGAACTGGGCTCTCATCTATCGCATAGCCTGCGCGAAGCGTCCAGTTGTTGTTCAGGAAGTAGGTCGCACCGATAGCGTAGCGCCAGCTGTCTTCCCACTTCTCATCTTTTTGAAGACATACACCCGGTTCAATACCAAGTCGAGAGCAGTCAGCCGCTGATGATGTTGCTCTAAGCTCTTGGAAGCTGCTCCATCCAATACGCATGACGCTGTAGTGAAGCGCCCACTGGTCGAATCCATGGTATCCAGAGAACTCGAAAATGTCAGGTAAGTTCAGTTCCAATTCACCAGGGACTGTTTGTCCTGTTTTGCCCACAAATGCGGTTGATGAGCCACGGTAATCGCCCTCGAGCGTGATGTCGACGGCCGAGCGGTATCCAACACCCAATCGGTTGTTTTCATCAAACTCCCAAAGGCCACCCACATTCCAGCCAAAGCCCCAGCCATCACCGGCAAGATATGCTAGCTCATCAGACGGAGAAGATGCGCCTAGGCTGGTGTAAAGCCCACCATACTGTCTCTTCAATTCAGCGTCTGCGTAAATTGCGTTTACACCAAGCCCTAGGCTTAGCTGTTCTGAAACTTTATAAGCAAAGTTACCCGCGAAATTGATGGTGACTAGCTCAGTTTGTCCGCCAATAGCTGCACCTACTGAATCGGTTGGATACTCCGTTGAAAGGCCAAAGTTTGAAAATACTGAGACGCCCCAAGCCATTTTGTCATTGATAGGATCGACATAGTGCGCGTATGGGACAATTGCATCCGGCGCTACGTCGCTATGTTCTGATGTGGTGTTTGGAACAGCTGAACCTGGATTTCCGTTTAGTGAGTCAACGGATGCATCCACATCCGGCTGGATAAACGAAAGACCACCCGAAACCTGTGCGGAATCGAACATTGTCATTGCTGCCGGGTTACGGGCAGCGACCGCGGCATTGTCAGCGATTGCTGCTTCACCGGCAAATGCGCGACCTAAACCGCTTGCGGAATGTTCACTGATTTGGAAACCAGCGCCGTGGGCCTGGAATGTGGCCAGCGCAATGGCTGTTGAGATTAGGGTACGTTGAGTAAAACGTTTCATTTGGTATTGCCTCTCTGTCACTGCCTTTTATTGTTTTCGTCTTCGACGTTGAGCACTCGAGTGTTTTCGGCGCAGGTGTCGAATCGTTCTAAGACAGTATAAGTAGCAAATTGCCAAATGTTGTAGTTTTGTTATCAATAGTTTGCGCGAGATCTAGACCCTAAAATTATGGTTGTTGAGAGTAATTTCAGACTTTTGTTTAAAACGCTTGATTTGATTGACAAAAAAAACGGCGGAATGCCTTTAAATTTATGCTATTCCGCCGTTTTTAATGTTCGTGATTGGATGCTTATTCGCTAGTACTCTGTTCGGATTTTTCTTCCGCTGAGAAAATCGGCCAGCCGCCCAATTTCTTCCATTTGTTAACGATCTCACAGAATAGTTCGGCAGTTCGCTCTGTATCGTAGAGGGCAGAGTGTGCTTCACGGTTATCGAAAGGGATACCGGCGGTTTGGCAGGCTTTTGCCAGCACAGTTTGCCCAAAGGCCAATCCACTCAGTGCTGCAGTGTCGAAAGTGGCAAACGGATGGAATGGATTACGCTTGAGGTGACTGCGTTCAGACGCTGCCATCACGAAGCTGTGGTCGAAGTTTGCGTTGTGCGCGACCATGATCGACCGTTGGCAACCCGCGGCTTTTTGTTCTTTGCGGATCAGCTTGAAGATCTCTTTCAACGCATGCTCCTCTTCTACCGCACCACGCAGGGGGCTGAAAGGGTCCTTAATGCCGTTGAATTCCAGCGCTTCTTTCACAAGGTTTGCGCCTTCGAACGGTGAAACATGAAAGTGAATCGTTTTATCGGGAGAGAGCCAACCGTCTTCGTCCATTTTTAATGTGACAGCGCAGATTTCCAACAGGGCGTCTGTTTGGGCATTAAACCCTGCGGTTTCAACATCGATAACAACAGGAAAATAGCCACGAAATCTTGCTTTAAGCGTATTTAGGTTGGTTTCTTGGGTCATGCTTCGGGTAACTTGTGAAAATGAGGCGTGCATTATGTCAGAAGCTGGCCGGATTTTCATTTTCTAGTTTTGGCGCGAGCGATTAAAATAAGGCTAAAGATACGCGCCTGCCTTCCGATAAGGTAAGCAATACCATTTCACTTAGTCAGAGGAAATGCCATAGTATGAAGAAAGCCTCGCTGTTGACATTATGTATTGCTGCAAGCCTTGCACCACTCTCGGTGTCAGCGAGTAAGTTTTACGGAGCGAAGCCGACGGAATCTGTCTGGAAGGTGACGGTGGATACGCCAATTGAGTGTCGTATCGAACATATGGTTCCCAATTACGGCATGGCGACATTTACTTCCCGTGCCAGCAAGAAAATCAATCTGGATTTTGAGTTGGAGATGCGTCGTCCGATGGGTGAAACGCAAAATGTCTCCTTAATATCAATGCCTCCGGTTTGGTTTGCTGGTGAGCCCGCAGAATATATCGATCGCCTACGTTTCTATAAGCAGTTCAATGGCTATGTCGATGGGCAAACTGCCTGGAGTATGCTGTCAGAGCTGGAGAATGGTCGTTACCCGACTTTTAGCTTCAAGGAATGGCAAAGTAGGGGAAAGCGTGTAGATATTGCGCTGTCTTCGGTTTCTTTCCAACAGCCATACAACGAATTCAGCAGTTGTGTGGCGCGTTTACTTCCATACTCTTTTGAAGATATCGCGTTTACTGTGCTTCATTACAATGAGAATGGTGATGATCTGAATAAAGCGTCTATGTCGAGACTGGCGCAAATTGCCGAGTTTGTTCGTTACAGCCCAGATATCGATTTGGTATTGATGGCGACGTATACCGATGGGCGTGGCGCGAAAGCGGCTAACCAGAGAATGTCTGAAGTTCGCGCTGAAAAACTCGAAGAGTATTTTATGTCCTTGGGCCTGCCGAAAGACAGAATTCAGGTAGAAGCTTACGGTGAGCGTCGTCCGATTGCAGAAAACGAAAGCCCAATCGGCAGAAACAAGAACCGCCGTGTTGTGATATCTCTTGGCCGAACGATTATCTAATCTGAAAAAATGCACGCGAATTCATAAAGAAAGCCCCGCTCGTTGTAGCGGGGCTTTCTTTTTACGCGGTCTCTGGCTCTTTCTCGGGTTTAGGTGTGATGATAGCTATCAAGGCCTCTTCGTTAACATCATCATGCTGCTCTTTGGGCAGGAACTGCTCTGCATAGTGGAGGTAGATTTTCTCTTCTATGAAAAGTCTGAACAGTTGCTCATCGATGTGCTTGTCCTTCGCCATGAAAGCGAGAATTTTGAGAGCTTCACTGAGCGTTTTGGCTTTCTTGTAAGGTCGATCGCTAGCGGTCAGAGCTTCGAAAATATCCGCGACCGCCATAATTCGAGCATCGACTGAGAGAGAGTTTTCATCCAGTCCGTAAGGGTAGCCTTTACCATCAAGCTTCTCGTGGTGACCACCCGCAATTTCCGGTACACGCTTAAGGTGTTCAGGATAGGGCAGTTTCCGGAGCATGTTGATAGTCTGGATGATATGGTCGTTAATGATGAAGCGTTCCTCATCCGTAAGAGTACCGCGCTGAACAGAAAGGTTATAGAGTTCGCCGCGATTGTATTGGAGCTGTGGCACCGGTAGTTTGAATTCCCAGTCCTTAAAGGTTCTAAGCTGTTGTGGAAGCCAAGGAATTTTCTGATCGACGGTGTCGGAAAGCACATGCTCTTTACATGGCAACATGAAACTACCACGTGCAGTGCGTCTCGCTTCTTCTTCCCACGAGAGGCCCTGAATATCGTCAATGGTGCGCATCCAAGTGCGCTCTGCAATTTTCTCCAGTTTGGCGATGTTGCTGGCATCCATAAATTCACCGCCTTCGTTGCACTTGGCGACAAAGGCAAACTCATGGTCGAGCGCTTTATGTTCTTCAGCTAACCAGGCATCAAGCTCTGCCTCGTTTTCACCTTCCAGACGTCTTTGCCAGTAAGTGATCTCGGCATCGCGTTTCAGCACTTCAAATCGGGTGCGAACTTCGTGGATACGGTTATAAATTGTCTCGAGCTTAGTGGCTTTGTCCACGACAAACTCTGGTGTGGTGACCTTGCCGCAATCGTGTAGCCAAGCAGCAAAGTAAAGTGCTTCGCGTGATTGGTTATTTAACGTGAAGTCTGGGAAGCGTTTTTTGTCCTTACTGGCCGCTTCAGCGAGCATAAAAGTGAGTTCAGGAACACGCTGACAGTGACCGCCAGTGTATGGGGATTTGGTATCGATGGCTGATGCCATCATCTCAATGAAAGACTTAAACAGATGTTTCTGCGCTGCCACACGATCCCAGTTTTCCTTGATGAGCGAAGCGAAACCAAGGAACTGTCGGATATATTCGAGCTTTTCTTCTTGATCGCTTCCCGGAGAGGTTTCAAAGCCCATCAGTACATAGCCAACGCATTCCTGCTCTCGGTTATAGAGCGGGACCAACCATCCATGCTTTAATGACTTTGGCAATAATCCGCGCTCAATATCTGTTGAGGATGGTTTGAAACTGAAGAAATGTTGTCCTTGTAACGCTCTCTCCATTGCCGGTGAATCCGCGAGCAGTTTTCGCAAATCGACCAGTTTCCCCTCTGTCTGAAGAGGATACTGAGCGGTGAGTGTCAGTTTCTCTCTATCATCCGCTGAGTTTGTCCAGAGCATCACATAATCGGCCCCGGAAGTTTGCTGACAGTGAAGTGCGACATCAGCCATGAGTGAATCGAAATTCGAACTGTTGGAAACGCGATGAAGGGTTTGCAGGAAGTTCTGTATGGTGTCAGACATCATATGAACGGATTCTGAGAGTTCTCTGACTTCGACGATTTGAGAAGTCGGCGTCGATACGCTGGAGAAATCGAGTCGACGGATTTTCTGGGTCTCTTCAACCAGCACTCTCAGTGGGCTGGCAATACGCTTAGACGCCCAAAGTACCATCAGGGTACCAATCAGAAGGCCAAAGATGCTGATGGTGATTTGGTTGTTTCTTGCCTCAAGAGCACTCTTAATCATCAACCGTTCTGGAATGGCTTTGGCCAACCATAGCCCGCGTTCACCGCCAAAACTGATCCTGACTAAATTCAGTGACCATTTCTCACCGTTGTGAAGAATGGTAGTGTTTGATTCCTCCCAATCGCTAGTCTTAAAAAGGTGATTAAACGGTGATGCTGACATCGCTTCCAGATACATTCGCTGGTTTACACCTGAGGATGTGCCTGGGAGAAATCCGGTGTGGGCGAAAACGCTTTTGTGGTCGTCCAAAAGCATCAATTGAGTTTCTTCGGTATCAACGAGCGAGTAAAGAAACTTGTTCAGTGAATCGAGCGTGATATCTACTGCGAGAACGCCGTCAATCTTTGCAAATTTGCGAGTGAGCGTGATACCCATGCGTTGTATGAAAAGATAGAAGTACGGGTCTGTGACATGAATGCTGCCATCTTCAGGAGCGGCTTTGTACCAAGGGCGTTGAGTGGGTTGATAGCTGATTAAGTCGGTGTCGATTCGAATGTTTTTTAGATTGTCGTTGTAATGAGTCCGGATCTGGTGACCTGCTTTGCTGTTGATATCCACCATGATGTGACTGTCTTCTGGGGTGGAAAACTGTTCTTTCATAAAGTCGGGCTTAGTTGATCGTATGAAGGCCGAACTTTCATTGGGATATCCAACATAGACGGATAACACATCAGGATTTCGCTCAAGAATAGCGTTAATACTCGATAGCCAGTCATCATCATAAGAAGAATAGAGACTATGACCGAAGTCTGAGTTTGCCAGCGCGTCCATGGCTGTAAGCACGGGTGATGTCAGTTTTTGAAAGGAAAGCTTAATGCGTTCTGCGTTTTGCGATGTCCGCTCTGCAGCAAGCTGTTGATTGAGTTCTTTCGAGTTCTGGTAACTCAATACAATGAGGAGAACTGAAAGCAGAGATACAACAATGAAAAAGATACCTGCGATATGTATTTGAAGGGTATAGCGGCGCCCTGCCATGATAATCCATTATCTTATTTATGAGACACTGAATTAAGACTATCAGACAGCGGAGCGTTACAAATTTTTTTGATGAAGCCTTTGAATTAAGTCACGAATATTTATCGCAATGAAATAAGTAGTACGACGGAATATCGGCGATCAATGTGATGCTCTCTCTTCAACTGACTTTTTAGGGAAGACAATTTCCAATAGAGAGTTTTCATCGACCTCGTCATGTTGGCTTTCTGGAAGAAAATCTTGCGCGTACTTCAGATAGATTTGCTGTTCAATGAATATCCTGAACAAACGGGCATCAACATGTTTGTCTTTTGCCATGAAAGCGAGAATTTTGAGTGCTTCACTCAGCTTTTTCGCTTTCTTGTACGGTCTATCGCTGGCTGTAAGCGCTTCGAAGATATCAGCGATGGCCATGATTCTTGCGTCTACCGGAAGGTTGGCATCTGAAAGACCAAGTGGATAGCCTTTACCGTCTAATTTCTCGTGGTGACCGCCAGCGATTTCCGGAATCCGCTTCAGATGTTCCGGGTAAGGTAGTTTCTGTAGCATGATGATGGTTTGAATAATGTGGTCATTAATCGCAAAGCGTTCTTCTTCTGTTAGTGTTCCCCTTGCAACAGCAAGATTATACAGTTCACCTTGGTCAAAACGGTGTTCGGGAACCTGAATGTTAAATTGCCAGTCTTTAAATTTAGCTTGCTGTTGAGGTGTCCAGAAAATCTTGTGGTCATCACGGTTATCCAACAGCTTTTCCTGACAGGGGAGTGGTGATGAAGTGCGGCGTTTTCGACGTATTTCTTCTTCCCATGAAAGCCCCAGAGAATCGTCTATCGTGCGTGTCCAGGTGCGTTCGCCGATGCGGGTGATTTTCTCTACGCTCTCTTTATCCAAAAACTCACCACCAATATTGGCGTTTGCGATATAAGCAAATTCATCATCAAGTTGCTGTTTAATCTCTGCCATATCACGCTTCGCTTCTTCGGTGTCTTTTCCTTCGCTAATGGCCTTCCAACAATCGATTTCCGCATCCCGTTTGATCACCTCAAACCGCATACGAATCTCATGGATCCGGTTGTAGATGGTTTCGAGTTTGGTCGCTTTGTCGACCACATACTCAGGTGTAGTGACTTTGCCACAGTCATGAAGCCACGCTGCAAAATAGAGGGCTTCGCGCGATTTTTCATCGAGCGTGAAGTCAGCGAAATCTTTGTCATCTTTGTCTGCGGCCTCAGCCAGCATAAAGGTCAACTCAGGTACACGCTGGCAGTGCCCACCAGTATAAGGGGATTTTGTATCAATCGCGGATGCAAACATTTCGACAAAGGATTTAAACAGGTTCTTTTGCGCGGTGATGTGATCCCAACTTTCCTTGATAAGAGAGGCGAAGCCCAGGAACTCTTGAATAAAGCTAAGCTTTTCTTCCTGTTCCGGAGAGATGGTGTGGTTAAAGCCGATAAACACGAAACCGACGCGTTCGTCTTCACGGTTATGAAGTGGTAATACCCAAGCTCTGACTAATTCATCAGGCAAGTGGCCTTTAACGGAAGGGTGCTCCTGTGGCGTGAATGTGAAGAAGTTATGGTTATCCAACGCCTTAGCCATTTGAGGAAGATCCAGCAGGAGTTGATTGAAATCCATGTCGGTTTCTTTTGTAGCTTCTGGGTGATGCGCAGCGAGAGAAAGCTGGGTTCGATCATCCATGTCGGCAGCCCACATCAAGACATAGTCTGCGTCTGCCGTTTTGTGGCAATGAGTGACCATGTCTGTCAGTAGCGACTCAAAGTGTGGGTTGTTGGTGACACTATGGAGTGTGTCGAGAAAGTCACCAATCGTTTCTGACATCATGCTGATTGAATCGGAAAGTTCCCGCACTTCGACAATGTTGGAGTCGGGTGTTTTTACACCGTGAAAATCGAGATTCCGGATCTTCTGAGTAGTGGCATGTAGCTGCTTCAGTGGTGTGGCAATTTTGGCCGCTGCCCACATGACCAACACAGTACCGAGCCCCAAAACGGCGAAGGTGATAATGATTTGATTATTGCGGGCCTCAATAGCGCTGCCAATCAAGGATTGTTCAGGGATCGCTTTAGCAAGCCAAAGCGCTTTGTCGTTACCAACAGTAATTTTGACTAAATTCATCCGCCAAGCTTCTTCTTCAAAGAAGACAGTATCTGCCACCTCAGAAAGATTATTTTTGTCTAACAAGGAGCTGAGAGGAGATTGACGTGCAGCCTTAACGTAAGCGTCTTGTGTTGAATTTAATGGTAAATCATCGGCGATACCACTTTGGGCGAGAATGGTTTTGTTGTCATCAAACAGCATCATTTTCGCATCGCCGGAATGCGGTAGAGACTCTAAAAATTCGTTGATGGAAGACAGTGTGATATCCGCAGCCAGCACACCACCGTTTGCTGGGATACGCTTGGAAATAGTGATCCCCATTCGTTTTATAAACAGATAGAAGTAGGGATCTGTGATAAATATGTCGCCGTTCATTGGCGTGTCTTTGTACCAAGGACGAGTTGTAGGCTTGTACGAGATGGTATTGCTTACTTCGCCAATGTAGTTGAGCTTTTCGTCGTAAAAAGTGCGTACTTGAGCGCCGCTACTTTGGTTGATATCCACCATGATGTGGGAGTTTTGTGGCGTGGAAAACTGTTCACGCATAAACGCGGGTCTGGTGGAGCGGATAAAAGCAGAACTCTCGTCTTCGTATCCAACATAGATGGAAAGTACGTCGGGTGTGACTTCCATAATCGCATTGACGGAAGCTAGCCAGTCCTCATCATTTGACGCTTCCAGATCGTGCCCGTAGTTTGACGCTGCTAGCGTTTCAAGGGCGGCTAGAACGGGAACGATTTTCTTTTGGAAAGCGAGTTTGACCTGCTCGGCATTTTGCGCGGTTCTCTCAAGAGCTAACTGTTCATTGAGCGCCTTTGAGTTTTGGTAACTCAATATAATCAGAAGGATCGAAAGCGAAGATACAACAATAAAAAAGATACCGGCGATATGTATCTGAAGGGTATTATTTTTACCAAACATACTTGGGAGTCTTATTGTTGAGACGATAAATAAAGCCTAACAGAAATTTTGGAAAGCGAAGGGCAGAGGGAAATAGCTGGTTGAGAGTGTGAAGATAAGAGGGTGGGTTGCTATCCGAAAGGTATTATCCGCGCCAAGTAGTCTGGCGCGGACCTCGATCAATTAGTTACCTAAACCCGCAGATGCGTTCTTGTTTTGAATAAGCTCGATTTTGTAGCCGTCTGGGTCTTCAACAAATGCGATCTCAGTGGTGCCGCCTTTTACAGGACCTGGCTCACGGGTGATGTTTGCGCCCGCTTCACGCAGTTTGTCACAAGTCGCGTAGATATCGTCTACACCAATTGCAATGTGGCCAAAAGCAGAGCCGTGCTCATACTCAGACGTGCCCCAGTTATAGGTCAGCTCAATCACTGCGCCCTGTGATTCATCACCGTAGCCAACAAAAGCCAGTGTGTACTCGTACTGCTCATTTTCGCTTTTACGCAAAAGCTGCATACCCATCACGTCGGTATAGAAGGCAATTGAACGATCCAAATCGCCAACGCGGATCATGGTATGTAGAATACGACCAGTGCTCATGACATTCTCCTTAATTGTATTGTCGCGCCCAGTTTACCAACAAAATTTTCGTAACCCCAAGAGCCTTAAGTAAACAGATCCTTCGAAGGTTTCAGCGATATTGTGACTGTTCCAACTCACGGAAGAGCCAGTTTCGAAATGCTTCAATGCGCGGAAGCCTTGAAGATGCGCCGTCATACAACAAACTAAACTGCATGCCGGGCGTGAGCCCAATATCAAAAGGTTTGACCAGAAGACCTTGATCGATAAGCGCTTTCGACAAACTTTCTGTTCCCAGACATACACCGTGACCTGCAATTACTGCATTGAGCGCCATATCGAATGTAGGTACTTCCATCCATCTCAGCGCGCTGTTGTCGAACTTCACACCGGCTTTTTCAAACCACTTTGACCAAACTATCTCTTTAGAATTCACGCCATGTATCAACCAACACCGTTTGAGCTTTTCCGGAGAATCAAACTGTATAGAACGGGCAAGTTCGGCGGAGCAAAGCGGGTAAACTTCCTCTTGGTAAAGATGTTCGCAACGAATGCTGCCTGCTGTGTCATTCTCTGTGATTTTGCCCTGCCGGATTGCGAGATCAATATCGCTGTGTAGGATCGCCACCCGTTTTATATCGCTATGTATGCGAATCGTGATGGTGGGGTTTTCCAACGTGAATCGCCATAGTCTTGGCATTAACCACAGAGATGCGAATGAGGGCGGGACGGTGACGGTCAACACGCCTTCCAGAGGTTCAGTCTGAATACGGTTTAAACCGACGATGATCTTTTCAAACCCTTCGGTAATTGGGGCAAGCAGTTGATGGCCTTTATCGGTGAGCTGCATTTCCCGTCCATTTCTGAAAAACAGCTTACAGCCCAGGTTATCTTCCAGCCCCCTCAGTTGTTGGCTGACGGCTGCCTGGGTCACATTCAACTCTTTTGCTGCTGCGCTGTAGCTTTTCAGTCTCGCGGCAGCTTCAAAGTAACGGAGTGCACTGAGATAGCGAAGTTGCTTGTCCATAAGTTCAGCTTATATCTGGTGTCAGATTTCATCGTTCGTGTTGAGTACAAAATACTAACAAAATGACATTAAACCATAACAACAGAGAACGAATGATGCGACCGTCAGCAAAGAGGGCTAGAAATATGATTATAGAAAAAATGCTTAAAATAATTGGGTTAGGAAGTGATTTTAGGGAACGTAAAGTCGTGATTAAGAGCGACGGAATGAACTGCCACTTGAAGAAAGATATTGGAATCCATGATCCGCAATGCGGTCATGGTAGCAATCAAAACTATCAGAAATATTTATAAAGAAGGCTGCCAATGGCAGCCTTCTTTTTATTCATCTGGGTAAATCTTTTCTTTGAATTCGCAGAGGTCTTCAATAATACAACTGCCACAACGCGGTTTGCGAGCCACACAAGTGTAGCGGCCGTGTAGAATAAGCCAATGGTGAACATCGACCTTGAATTCCTTTGGCACGACTTTCAGTAGCTTTTCTTCTACCTGATCGACGTTTTTCCCCATCGCAAACTTGGTGCGGTTTGATACGCGAAAAATATGAGTGTCTACCGCAATGGTTGGCCAACCAAAGGCCGTGTTGAGAACCACATTGGCTGTCTTTCTTCCCACGCCTGGCAGAGCTTCCAGTGCTTCGCGGTTTTCAGGCACTTCACCACCGTGTTGTTCAACGATGATGCGACAGGTCTTGATGACATTTTCTGCCTTGGAATTAAACAGGCCAATGGTTTTGATGTATTCCTTTACGCCATCAACCCCAAGGTCTAACAACGCCTGCGGCGTATTAGCCACCGGATAGAGTTTATCCGTCGCCTTGTTCACGCTTACATCCGTTGCCTGCGCCGAGAGCAATACCGCAATCAGCAACTCAAACGGTGTGCTCCAGTTCAGTTCAGTTTCCGGGTGAGGGTTTTCTGCTCTTAATCGCTCCAGTATCTGAACACGTTTTTCGTTATTCATTGCTCATCCATTGAATGCTTAACTTTTAATCTGTGGACGTGATTCGAACGCGTTCGATCACGGCTTTCTCTTTTGGTTGTTTCTTCGCTTGTTTTTCGTCAATCACGTTCTTTATAGCGATGAGGAAACCTACAGCCAGGAAAGCACCCGGCGGCAGCATCGCCAATAGGAATGGGCTATCAAACTGGAACACTTCTATACGAAGTCCCGCAGCCCAATCACCAAGCAGTCGGTCAGCACCGTCAAACAAAGTACCATTGCCCAGTACTTCGCGAATAGCACCCAATACGACCAGAGCCGCAGTCATGCCCATGCCCATCCAGAAGCCATCCAACACCGAAGGTAATGGCGTATTCTTGGAGGCGAACGCCTCTGCGCGGCCGATGATGATGCAGTTGGTCACGATCAGTGGAATAAAGATACCCAGTGACTGATAAAGGCCGAATGCATAGGCGTTCATCAGTAGCTGAACACAGGTTACCAGTGACGCGATGATCATAACGAAGATGGGAATACGCACTTCTTTTGGTACATATTCGCGCACCAGTGAAACGGTCAGGTTCGAGCCCACCAGAACCAGCAGCGTTGCGATGCCAAGCCCTAATGCGTTGGTTACAGTCGCGGAAACTGCAAGCAGGGGACAAAGACCCAGAAGCTGCACCAGCGCAGGGTTATTGGCCCACATTCCGTTTGTCATTAACTCTTTATTCTGGCTCATGATGCAGCTCCACAATTCAGAGGTTGGCGGACAATAGTGTCTTTGTTCTGCAAGGCATACCAAGCAGCATTTCTCGCGGCGCTAACGACGGCACGCGGTGTGATGGTGGCACCGGTGAACTGGTCAAACTGACCGCCATCTTTGTAAACCGCCCAACGCTTATCGTCTTCACTTTCAATATTTTTACCATTGAAAGACAGCACCCAATCAGAGACATTCAGATCGATTTTATCGCCAAGACCCGGGGTTTCGTTGTGGCTCAGCACGCGAACACCGAGCACAGTGTTATTGGTATCGACGCCAACCAAGACTTTGATGGCGCCGTTATAACCGTCCGGTGCAATGGCTTCAACTGCCATGGCTGTCGGCTCACCGTTTTTGGTGGCAATGTAGATTGGCACTGGTTCATTGGTACCAAGGTTTGGGCTGGTCACCAAAGTACAGGTTTTCGCCAACGCATTGTCATGCATGTCTTCTGGGATTACTTGATTTAGCACCCTTAAAAGCTGGATACGTTGCTGCTCTGCGATAGTGTCTTTCGTCAGTGTATTGGTGACGGCGACTAAGCCCGTTGAAAGCAGTGCCGCCAGCGCTAGGATTGCGCCATTATTTCGCATCGCGCGGATCATTTGCTTTCCTTCCTGTAACCGTAAGTGGTTGGTTTGGTGTAGTAGTCAATCAGGGGTACGCACATGTTTGCGATAAGCACGGCAAACGCTACGCCATCTGGGAAGCCGCCAAAGGTACGGATCAAATAAACCAACGCGCCGATCATTGCACCAAAGATCAGTCGGCCTCGCGTAGTGGTTGAAGCAGAAACTGGGTCAGTGGCAATGAAGAACGCACCCAACATGGTGGCACCGGAGAACAGGTGCATCAATGGCGAAGCCACGCCATCTGGGCTGATGGCATAACCTACCAAGCTGAACACAAAAAGAGATGCCAGCATTGCAACAGGGATTTGCCACTGGATAATCTTCTTCTTCAGCAGAATAAGACCGCCAGCAAGGAAGGCGACATTCACCCAGCCCCAACCGATACCTGCAAAACTGCCAAATACTGACTTCTCAACCGCCTCAGAGACGGTTTCACCGGCCAGCAAAGAGGTCTTAATGGTATCCAACGGCGTCGCCATTGTTGAACCATCCACGGCAATACGCAGTTGGTTCACGCTAAAGCCATCAGTGGTGAGGCCAGTAAAGATAGCGGCGAAGCTGTCAGTAAAGCCAAGTGGCTGAACCAACAATTCAGTTGGTGGCAGCCAGGTGGTCATTTGAACCGGGAAGGAAATCAGCAGGACGACATAAGCGACCATGGCAGGGTTAAACAGGTTTTGACCCAGCCCACCATAGAGATGTTTAGCAATGACGATGGCGAAGAGTATACCGATAATCACAATCCACCATGGTGCGAACGGTGGAATGGCGATACCCAGAAGCACACCCGTCAGCAGGGCAGAGTGGTCTTTAAGATAGCGTTTAAAAGGGCGGCCGCGAAGAGCTAAAACAGCTGCCTCTGCAGCCACCGCAGTCAGTGCTGCCATGACTACCTGCAGTAAAACACCCCAACCGAAAAAGTAACAAAGCGCAGCGATGCCGGGCAAAGTACACAGTATCACTGTCATCATGATGTCGCTGGTGCTCTTGCGACTATGGCTATGTGGGCTACTGGCGATAAAAAAGGCCACGATTACTCTTCCTCGTTCTTATTCTTCATTTGCGCTGCCTTTCTCGCTTTTGCGCGCGCAATGGCAGCAGCGACCGCTGCTTTCTTGGGATCTTCTTCAACGGGAGTGTCTTCCGAAGGTGCTGGCTCATCTGAGAGTGCTTCCGCCTCTGCCTGTTGTGCGGCCTTGCGTGCTTTAGCGCGCGCAATGGCAGCAGCAACTGCGGCTTTCTTCGGATCGTCTTCAGCGGGAGTTTCTTCTACTGGAGCAGCCTCAGAAGCAGTCGTTTCAGCTTCCGCCTGTTGTGCTGCTTTGCGTGCTTTTGCACGGGCAATGGCAGCAGCAACCGCTGCTTTCTTGGGATCTTCCTCAACGGGAACTTCTTCTACCGGATCAGCATCAACAGCAGGCGCTTCAGCTTCCGCCTGTTGTGCGGCTTTGCGTGCTTTTGCACGGGCGATAGCAGCAGCGACAGCGGCTTTCTTGGGATCGTTTTCAGCGGGAGCTTCTTCTACCGGCGCAGCTTCAACAGTAGGTGCTTCAGCGTCTACCTGTTGTGCGACTTTGCGTGCTTTTGCACGGGCGATAGCAGCAGCGACAGCGGCTTTCTTGGGATCGTCTTCAACAGGTGCTTTTTCTGCTGATGCTGATTCAGCAGCAGGTGTTCCTGCTTCAGCCTGTTGCGTTTCTTTACGTGCTTTGGCTCGGGCAATGGCAGCAGCAACTGCGGCTTTCTTCGGATCTTCTACAGCGGCGCTTTTAGAAGCGGGTTCAGACTCGCTTTGCTGAGCCGCTTTACGTGCTTTAGCGCGGGCTATCGCTGCCGCAACAGCGTCTTTCTTATCGTCTGCTGCGTTTACAGTTTCGGATTCCGACGCCTTTTGTGCTTTACGTTCACGCGCCTGACGCTTGCGCTCTTCGCGCAGCTTCGCCATTTCACTGTTGTCTGGCTCTGCCTGACCTTGTGCGGCAGCCTCTGCCTGTTTGGCTTTTGCTTTGGCAATAGCAGCAGCCACAGCTGGCTTCATTGCCGTAGCTGCTGATTCATTTCCTGATTTGGCTTTCACACGTGCAATGGCAGCAGCAATCGCATCACCATCGCCGGATTTCGCCATCGCTTTACGACGGTTTTCCGCGGCTTGCTTGTGGCGCTCTTCACGCGCTTTTTTGTCACGCTCCATACGCGCTTTTTTGGCTTCGAAACGCTCTTTAGCGCGCTCGGCGGCTTGCTGCTCCGCATCGCGCGCGCGGATTTCAGATTTAGCCTGACGATAGTATTGCACCAGTGGAATTTCACTTGGGCAGACGAAGGCACAAGCACCACATTCGATACAATCGAACAGGTTATACTCTTCGCACTTGTCGTAATCCTGATCTTTGGCGTACCACTGAAGTTGTTGTGGCAGCAGCGAAGCAGGACAGGCTTCTGCACAGGCGCTGCATCGGATGCAGGCCATCTCGCCATCTGACGGCGCAATTTCACGACGTGAAGGCACTAACACACAGTTAGTGACCTTGGTGACGGGCACATTAGGGTGCGGAATGGTGTAGCCCATCATCGGGCCGCCAATTATTACGCGTTCTACTTTTTTGTCCGCTTCATAGCCGTGCTTATCAAGCAAGAAACTGACAGGCGTGCCAAGTAGCGCCCAACGGTTGCGTTGTTCTTTCAACGTGGTACCTGTCAGGGTGACGACACGTTCAATCAGCGGCTCGCCATCAATGACAGCGCGTTTAATGGCGAAGACTGTACCGACGTTTTGCATCATCACGCCGATTGCGGCAGGGATGGATTTTGCAGGTACTTCCTTACCGGTGATGAGTTTGATGAGCTGCTTTTCACCACCAGACGGGTATTTGGTCGGAACTACCTGAACGACAATGTCAGGTTTACCCTGTATCGCCAATTTCAGGGCGTCAATCGCTTCTGGTTTGTTGTCTTCCAGCGCCATGACGGTGAGTTTCGGGCTCACGATATGTTGAAGGATCTCAATACCCTGAACAATTTCATCTGCGCGTTCTTGCATCAAACGGTCATCAGCGGTGATGTAAGGCTCACATTCAGCACCGTTGATGATCAGAATTTCTGTGCGTGCATGACCCGTTTGTAGCTTGCGGGCTGCTGGGAAACCTGCGCCACCCATGCCCGCGATACCCATCATGCGGACATGATCGATCAACGCCTCGTCAGAGACTTCGCGGAAATCAGGCAGTGCGTTTTTCTCGCCCCAGATGTCTTCGAAATCTGGCTTGATCACAATGCAGCTATCGGTAAGGCCAGATGCGTGTGCGATGGTACGCGGCTCAATGGCAACCACTTCACCGGAAGTTGGTGCATGAACCGGACAGCATTGCAGAACGTCTGACTTGGTAAGAGGTTGCCCTTTCAGTACCTTATCACCAACATTGACCAACAGTTGGCCTGCTGTGCCAATGTGCTGTTTGGTTGGCAACACAATTTCATTTGGGATATCGGCAGGCAAGATGGAAGTTTCGCTCGACTGGCGTTTGTTTTCTGGTGGGTGAATACCACCGTGAAAATCCCAGACATGTCCCTGGTTGATCTCTTCGATTAGGGTGATCATGCTTGCTTGACCCCTTTATCTTCATCAACAGAAAGTTGAACAACCGGAATTTGGTCAAGTTGCCATTTCCAGGTTTCAGGCGTGGTTTGAACAGGGATCATTTCAATACAGTCAGTCGGGCAAGGTGCGACACAGAGGTCACATCCGGTGCATTCATCTTTGATAATGGTGTGCATGGCTTTGGTGCTGCCAATGATGGCATCCACCGGACAAGCCTGAATACATTTGGTACAGCCAATACAGTCGTCTTCGTGAATGAAGGCGACTTTTTTTACGCTCTTTTCTTCATCGTGTGCAGATTCTGTGGCTTCCACCCCCATAAGGTCAGCAAGCTTCTCAATAGTCGGCTGACCACCTGGAGGGCATTTATTTATGGCATCACCATTGGCAATGGCTTCTGCATAAGGACGACACCCGGGGTAACCACATTGTCCGCACTGTGTTTGCGGAAGGATGGAGTCAATCTGATCGACGATCGGATCCGCTTCGACTTTAAAACGCACAGAAGCAAAGCCCAGCAAGATACCGAACACAGCTGCGAGGACAGCGATAGCAATAATCGCAATCAAAATTCCAGTCATTACAGTTTCACCAACCCTGTAAAGCCCATAAATGCCAATGACATCAGTCCAGCAGTGATCATAGCAATCGACGCACCGCGGAATGGCTGAGGAACGTCAGCCGCGGCAATACGCTCGCGCATCGCCGCAAACAAAATCAATACGAGGGAGAAGCCAGCAGCAGCGCCAAAGCCATAAATAATGGATTCGATAAAGTTGTGGCGCTCATTGATATTCAGCAGTGCGACACCCAACACGGCGCAGTTTGTTGTGATTAGCGGCAGGAAGATACCCAGCAGACGGTAAAGCGTTGGGCTGGTTTTATGCACGACCATTTCAGTGAATTGCACGACGACCGCAATCACTAAGATAAAACTCAGTGTTCGCAGGTATTCAAGGCCCAATGGAGCCAAAATATAAGTCTCGACCAGGTAAGCACTCACTGATGCGAGTGTCAGTACGAACGTGGTCGCAAGCCCCATCCCAATAGCGGTTTCAAGTTTTTTGGACACGCCCATAAATGGGCACAGGCCAAGGAACTTAACCAGCACAAAGTTGTTTACTAGGACGGTGCCGACAAGAAGCAATAAATACTCAGTCATGCCATTCTTCGAAAATTTTAAAGAGATCTTTGTATTATCGGCCTTTGAAGCGCCTATAACAACAGATAGGAGAAAGGGTTTTTCATCAAAATTGCTACAGCGGACAAACTTTGCCCGGATCTGGGCGATTGCTTACAGTCCAGATAATAGCTAGTAACAATTCCTGTGCGTCATATCCACAAAACAAATACAAAAAAACCCAGCGCTAGGCTGGGTTTTAGAAAGTGGCTCCCCCTGCAAGACTTGAACTTGCGACATACGGATTAACAGTCCGCCGTTCTACCGACTGAACTAAGGGGGAACAGATTTTGTGATTCACCGCCGTAGCGATGTATCTAGTGTGGCTTCCCTGATGGACTTGCAACGGGGCCGCCTAGGTCAGCGACATATCGCGAAGCGACAATCCTGACGGCTAACTCGTTCTTAAACAAGTTAATGAAAAGTGGCTCCCCCTGCTGGACTTGAACCAGCGACATACGGATTAACAGTCCGCCGTTCTACCGACTGAACTAAGGGGGAACAGATTTTGTGATTCACCGCCATGGCGATGCATCGAAAGTGGCTCCCCTGTAAGACTTAACGGGGCCGCCTAGGCTTGCGACAAATCGCGAAGCGATACTTCGACAAACCGATGACTCGTTCGAAAACCAATCACCTAAAAAGTGGCTCCCCCTGCAAGACTTGAACTTGCGACATACGGATTAACAGTCCGCCGTTCTACCGACTGAACTAAGGGGGAACAGATTTTTGTGATTCACCGCCGTGGCGATGCATCGAAAGTGGCTCCCCTGTAAGACTTAACGGGGCCGCCTAGGCTTGCGACAAATCGCGAAGCGATACCTCGACAAACCGATGACTCGTTCGGAAACAAATCACCTAAAAAGTGGCTCCCCCTGCAAGACTTGAACTTGCGACATACGGATTAACAGTCCGCCGTTCTACCGACTGAACTAAGGGGGAATTGCTCAAAGCGGGGCGAATCTTAGCTATCGCCCTGTGGGCTGTCAACCACCGAAAACGCACATTTTGAGGAATTTAAATCATCTGCTTAATGTGCGATCAAGATTGGCTGATTTTTTGTTCTGTGGGCTTTGTATGTTGCAAGTAAAGGCTTGGATCTCTGTCTATTTAAAAATTTTCAGCCGTCTTCACTACACCTCTAACAGGCGATGTATTTGCTTATGTCATTGCGCTTCGGATAAAGGCTTTACTTAGATTGAACAAAACTTAAACAACACTGGAGTCGGATGTGTCTGCCTACTGGCTCAAGTGCGTAAGATGGCAACGAGATCCGGCAAATTGATAGTGTGATATAGCTCTCATAAGTGCTTTTCGTGTGCGATCAGTCGATTTACTGGTGAATATGGGAAAAAGGGTTTGACATTTTGGAACACTTTTCTGGTTTGTGCTCGCGAGGGTTACCCACAAATTCTGTGGATAAGTATGTTAATCAACACCTTTATCCCCATTAGATCTCATTATTGAGTATTCCATAGTGAAGTAAAATTAAACGACGCGGCGTAAAAAGCTTTAAATACAAAGTGATTGAGTAAATTTTGCCCAGTTGATCTTGATAAAGTGATAATTTTAAGTTGTACACACTAAGTAGGTTCTTTATTTTCTTCCTCAGTACGCACAATCTTGCCTCTTATTTGCCTGTTGAAGACAAATAAGACAAGCTGAAAGGGCAGGGAACGAGCAAAAAAGGAATAAATTGTGGAAGCGCTACCTAAACTGGACCTAAAAGGAAAAATTAGTGAGATTGAATGGCAACGTCGTGTAGATCTTGCCGCATGTTATCGTCTCGTCGCCCATATGGGTTGGGACGACCTTATCTATACGCATCTCTCTTTGCGCATACCTGATACCGATACTTATCTGGTGAATGCCTTTGGTGTAGCGTTTGACGAAGTCACCGCGTCGAACCTAGTAAAAGTCGATTTGGATGGAAATATCCTCGATGACACCCCCTTTACGATTAACCCTGCTGGTTTCACCATTCACAGTGCCATCCATGAAGTACGTTCGGATGCACACTGTGTGATCCATCTGCATACCAATGAAACCATTGCAGTCGCGAGCCAAAAAGAAGGTTTATTGCCGCTTAGCCAGTATTCGATGTTTTCATTGCCTTCGCTTTCTTATCACGGCTACGAAGGGCTTGCGGTGAATGCAGATGAGCGTAAGCGATTACAGGAAGATCTTGGTAACACCAATCATATGTTACTGGTTAACCATGGTGGCTTAACCTTAGGCCCAACCGTGGGTGACGCCTTTATGCGTTTCTACGATATGCAGCGCGCTTGCGAAGTTCAGTTAATGTTGCAGGCAGCAGGCAAAGAAGCCGTTTCTGTGCCTCAGCTTATTCAGGACAATATTTTTGCTCAGGCAAATGTTGTTCATTCTGGTGCGACAGGCGGGCAACTTGCTTGGCCATCACTTCTTCGAAAAGCTTGGCGCATTGACCCAAGCTTTATGGAATAAAGACAAAATAAAAAGACGATTTGGAGTACATGGATGAAAGTCACGTCAGTCGAAGTTTTCGATATTCATTGCCCGGAAAGACCTCCTTGGAACCCGGTATTTGTGCGTATTCACACTGATGAAGGGATCAGTGGTGTCGGTGAGGCGGGTCTTGCTTACGATTTGGGGCACAGCGCAGCCGCAAACATGATTAAAGAAATGGCCGAAGCATTCTTAATTGGCCATGACCCATTCCAGACCGAAATGCTGTGGTCACGCATGCTGCGAGAGAGTTTCTGGGGATTAGGTGGTGGTCCTGTCGTCTATGCTGCGATGAGTGCGATTGATACGGCGCTTTGGGACATTAAAGGAAAGGCACTTGGCCTTCCTGTATACCAACTTCTGGGTGGCAAGGTAAATGACAAGCTGCGTACCTATGCTTCTCAGCTTCAGTTTGATTGGGACAAAGAGTTCAAAGCGCTGTCGCAACCGGAAGAGTATGCAGAAGCGGCGCTTAAAGCGATTGCAGAAGGTTATGATGCGGTCAAAGTTGACCCAATCATGTACGACAAAGATGGCAACACTTACTACGAGCGCACGAAAATCATTTCCCGCGCAGAAATGAAATTGTACCGCGCGCGTATGAAAGCCATTCGAGAAGCGGTAGGCGACGAAGTGGACATCATTTTTGAATGCCACAGCTTGCCGGGTGCAACAACGGCGATTCAGCTGGGTGAGATCGCTGAAGAGTTCGACTGCATGTATTACGAAGAGCCGGTGAACTACCTCAACCATTCCCTACATAAGAAAGTGGCAGATCGCGTCAATGTGCCAATTGCCGGTGGTGAGCGTTTGTACAACCGTTGGGGTGTGCGACCATATTTGGAAGATCAAAGTGTTGATGTTCTACAGCCGGATATCGGCCTGTGTGGCGGCTTTACGGAAACAAAGAAGGTCTGTGATTACGCAGATATCTTCGATGTTCGCATTCAGGCGCACGTTTGTGGTGGCCCTGTGGCGACTGCGGCTTCATTGCATCTGGAAACGGCCATTCCTAACTTCCTGATCCATGAACACCACACTTATGCGATTAAATCCTGGAACCGCGAACTGTGTATTCAGGATCCTCAGCCGGTGAATGGTTTCTTTGAGGTGTCGGAGGAGCCGGGTATCGGCATTGAGTTGAACGATGAAGTGGTCATGCGCTCACCACGTATTGAGATTAAGTAATCGCTCGATGGGATACTGACGAAACAACCCGCCTTTGAGCGGGTTGTTTTTTCTCTGTCGTTCAGATAACGGTCAACAGAAACGATAAAACGTGGAGGCGTTTTGGTATATGACCTTCTGGAGAGCTTCCCTTGGAAAGTCGAGTGAGAGATAGTCTTGCCAAAGCTCTTTGTAAGACGTTCTAAAAAGTGTCAGAGGGAAATTGCTCGCCAGCATGACTCGGTCATGTCCAAATGCGGCAATTAAAGTTTCGATGGTTTGTGCAATGGCATTAACCGGAAAGTGTCTGTCCGTCATTTCCCAACCTGAGGCCTTCACCCAAAGGTTATTCAAACCAGAAAGCTTCTCAATATTCTTCTTCCAGCCCGAAGAGTTTGCTGGCGGTGGAAAACCAGCGTGGTTAAGCACAACATTGAGAGAAGGCAAGTGACCAATGACATCGAGAAATGCTGCAACCGCTCTGTCGTCGTTGGCATCAAATTGTGCTTCGAAGATCACGCCTTCCTTTTCAAGATGTGCGAGATTCCGTTTTACCTGCTGATTGCTTAGCAAGGTTACCGCGTCGTCATCCAGAATATGTCGAACCCCCACCACAGAGCTCAGCGTTTTTAAGCGTGCCACCTGCTCACTGAAGGCTTCGGAAGAGAGAGTCAGGTTAGCGCAGGCAATACTTCTGAATGGCAATTGGCAGATGCTTTCGAGCCATTCGATTTCTCGCCAGGGGGCTTCGTTATCGAACCCTGCTTCAACGTGCACAAAGCCCGCGAGTTCTGCGGGTGCAGAAACCTGCAAGTCTGCTTCAGAAAAGTCCCTTTGTATAACGGCTTTATCCTGCCAGAAGGGGGGATTGCCAGTTTGTAGCCAACCGTATTTACCTTTCTGGCGATCGAATAAATGCAGGTGAGGATCGATAAACTTCATGGTTACTGTGCCGTGTAGCCGCCATCAACAGCATGAAGGCTGCCCGTGATAAAACTCGCTTTTTCGCTGGCTAGGAAAACGACCATGTTAGCCACTTCTTCAGGTTGAGCGATGCGTCCCAGTGGTTGCAAATTACCTTCTTCTTTATGGACGACTTCTTTATCTGCACCTGAACGCTCGCAGTAGGCATCAATCGCTTTATGATACAGCGGGGTCTCTGTGGTGCCTGCACATACGGCGTTGGCGCGGATGTTGAACTGGGCATAATCGAGCGCAGTGGTTTTTGCCATCGACGCAATCGCGTGCTTACTCAGGTTATAAGCAAAGGAATTGCCTTTAGCGATGGTGCATTGGTCTGAACCAAGCAGCACGATGCTGCCATATTTCGCCGCTTTCATGGTTGGTAGGCAAGCGCGAATCGCGTAGTAAGCGCCTTTGACATTGATGCTCATGACACGATCGAAATCTTCTTCACTGGTGTTTTCAATGTTTGAGCTGAAATGGACACCGGCGTTACACACCAGAGCATCAATCTGACCTTCGCTTGAAATGACCTGATTAACAGCGGAATTGACAGCGGCTGAGTCCGTCACATTGCAATCCACCCAGTTTCCGCGAGGGCCTTGCTGAATATCCAGCGAGTAAACGGTGTATCCCTCGGCAATAAATCCATCGACGACCGCGAGACCGATCCCTGCTGAGCCACCGGTTACTACCGCTACTTTTTTCATCATTTTCCTCAGATATTCATGTTGGTGGGCTGTGCCGACCTCTTTAGTATGGAAGAGATCTTCGGTGTGGAAACCAAGTGTGTCAACAACTCCGAGCCTTGTCAGTATCTTGTCAGTTGACTTAGGGGACTGAGCGCGCAAAATGAGTGGTTTGATGATTGAGTCACGGAAGCAAGATGGGCAAGACTTTTATACTGCAATCGCCATTTAAACCGGCAGGTGACCAGCCTACTGCCATCAACCAATTGTTGGATGGGCTGGATTCTGGCTTGGCACATCAAACGCTGTTGGGTGTGACGGGGTCGGGTAAGACCTACACCATGGCCAATGTGATTGCCGAAGCTGGACGCCCAACCATGATATTGGCGCCTAACAAAACCCTGGCAGCGCAGTTGTATGGTGAGATGAGAGAGTTCTTTCCGGAAAATGCGGTGGAGTATTTCGTTTCTTATTACGACTACTACCAACCAGAAGCGTATGTTCCCGCTTCCGATACCTTTATTGAAAAAGATGCGTCTATCAACGAACACGTTGAGCAGATGCGTCTTTCCGCAACCAAAGCGCTGATGGAACGCCGCGATGTGGTGATTGTCGCTTCCGTCTCTGCGATTTACGGTCTGGGTGATCCGGACTCTTATCTAAAGATGATGTTGCACTTGCGTCGTGGCGACATGATTGAGCAGCGCTCAATCCTACGCCGGCTTGCAGAGCTTCAATACACCCGGAATGATCAGGCTTTTAGTCGCGGTACTTTCCGTGTGCGTGGTGAAGTGATTGATATCTTCCCTGCAGAATCTGATCGCGATGCTATCCGTATTGAGCTATTTGACGACGAAGTGGAATGCATCAGCGTCTTTGACCCGCTGACAGGATCGATTTCTGAACGTAATCTGCCTCGAGCGACGATTTATCCGAAAACCCACTATGTGACTCCGCGTGAGAAAATTCTGGACGCCATTGAGCACATCAAAGTTGAACTGGCTGACCGGAAAAAAGTCTTGCTGGAAAACAATAAGCTGATTGAAGAGCAACGTATTTCCCAGCGAACCTTGTTTGACCTCGAGATGATGCAAGAGCTGGGTTATTGCTCGGGTATCGAGAACTACTCGCGCTATTTGAGCGGCCGAACCGAAGGGGAGCCGCCACCAACTCTGTTTGACTACCTACCTGCCGATGGTCTTTTGATCATCGATGAATCGCACGTTACCGTGCCGCAGATAGGCGCGATGTACAAAGGCGACCGCTCGCGTAAAGAAACGCTGGTGGAGTATGGCTTCCGATTACCTTCCGCGCTGGATAACCGTCCGCTCAAGTTTGACGAGTTTGAAGCTCTGGCACCGCAAACCGTCTATGTGTCTGCAACGCCGGGTAAATACGAGCTGGAAAAATCTGATGGAGAAATCGCTGATCAGGTTGTGCGACCAACTGGTCTTCTTGACCCAGAAATAGAAGTGCGTCCAGTAGCGACTCAAGTGGACGATCTGCTGTCAGAAATTCGCCTTCGTACGCAAAAAGATGAGCGCGTATTGGTAACGACGCTGACTAAGCGCATGGCAGAAGACCTCACTGAGTATTTGGAAGAGCATGACGTGCGAGTTCGTTACCTGCATTCAGACATCGATACAGTAGAGAGGGTAGAAATCATCCGGGATTTACGACTGGGTGAATTTGATGTTCTGGTGGGTATCAACTTACTGCGAGAAGGCCTCGATATGCCAGAAGTCTCTCTGGTGGCGATTCTGGATGCTGATAAAGAGGGCTTCCTGCGCTCAGACCGTTCGCTTATTCAGACTATCGGACGTGCTGCGCGTAACCTTGCTGGTAAGGCAATTCTATACGGTGACACTATTACTGGCTCCATGCAGCGAGCAATAGAAGAAACAGAGCGTCGTCGGGCGAAACAACAGGCTCACAATGAAGAACATGGTATTGTTCCCCAGAAGCTCAACAAAAAAATCGCGGATGTCATGGAGCTGGGCGGCAAACGTCGGCCGCAGAAGCCAAAAGTGTCGTCTTCACTTAAGGCAGTGGCAGAAGAAGACGCTGCTTATGTGGCAAAATCACCACAGCAAATTGAAGCTCAGATCCAGAAATTGGAAGCGCAAATGTATGAAGCTGCGCAAAACCTGGAGTTTGAAACGGCTGCTGGTCTACGTGATGAAATTGCTGATTTGCGGGCGTTATTTATACAGAACAGCTAAAAAAAAAGCCAACCGCAAAAAGGTCGGTTGGCTATCTTGTTTCAGTGAACGAAGTGCTCACAAACAACGTCAGTTGGCTAGGTGACCCAGAAGGGTCACTTTAATTAATGCAGTAAGTGTGCCAACATTTTTAACGCACGACATAGCAATTCCAATGAATTAGAACTACCTTATTTGCAATTTCTTTTGCAAATTGCAATGCAAAACGCACCGATTCTCCTTTGTTGACGAAAATCGGCGTTATAATTGGTACTGACTTTCTAAGAAAAAGATAGATTTATTGAGGGATCGATGGCGGGGGTTCAATGCTAGATTCTGGCGCCAAAAAACGCATCTTAATGGTGGAAGACACCGCTTCTGTGGCCGCACTGTACAAGTCTTATCTCAATCCACTGGATGTCGAGGTTGAGATAGCAAGTACGGGACAGGAGGCGATTCACCATTTTTCTTCAGGCAATTTCGCGTTGGTCCTTTTGGACCTTCGACTGCCTGACATTTCCGGTTTCGACGTGCTTTCTGAAATTCGCGAACTTCACCCGGATATTCCCGTTGTGATTATGACTGCGCATGGCTCAATTGATGCAGCCGTGGAAGCAATGCGCTATGGCGCAAGCGACTTCCTGATTAAGCCTTGCGAAGCTGATTTGTTACGGGTAACCGTCAATAACGCACTGAAACCAAAGAGTAAAATTGGTGGTCAGTCTCCTGAAGGAGCGTATTACGGCTTCATCGGGCACAGTGTGCCAATGCAGGCTGTTTACCGTGTCATTGACTCCGCCGCGCCCAGTAAGGCGACAGTGTTCATTACTGGCGAAAGTGGCACGGGTAAAGAAGTGTGTGCAGAAGCCGTTCATGCCGCAAGCTCACGCGCCAAAAAACCGTTTGTCGCGATTAACTGTGCTGCTATCCCGAAAGATCTCATTGAGAGTGAACTGTTTGGCCACATGAAAGGCGCCTTTACCGGCGCAGCGTCCGAACGAGAAGGCGCAGCAGAAATGGCTGATGGGGGGACACTATTTCTAGATGAAATCTGTGAAATGGATCTAGACCTCCAGTCTAAACTCCTGCGATTTATTCAGACCGGCACATTCCAGAAAGTGGGATCTTCCAAAGTAAAACAAGTTGATGTGCGATTTGTCTGCGCGACGAACCGTGATCCTTGGGAAGAGGTGATGAAAGGCAACTTCCGCGAAGATCTTTATTATCGCCTGCATGTCATTCCTTTGGCGCTTCCGCCTCTACGCGAGCGTGGTGAGGATGTCGTCGAGATTGCTCAGTCCCTACTGCTTATGTTTGCCATGGAGGAAGGAAAAGATTTTCGGACCTTTAATGCAGAAGTCACTGGCCGCTTGTTAAGCTACGAATGGCCAGGGAATGTGAGGCAATTGCAGAACGTGATCCGCAACATTGTTGTGCTACACAATGCGCGAGAAGTCACAGAACAAATGTTGCCTCCGCCATTAAATTCAGTTTCTGGTGTCAAAATTGCATCTACCCCTGTTAGAGCAACTACGCAAACAGCAATTGCTCCTTCACGCGACGACAATTTTTCCGTCGCGTCAGCGTTGTTGAATCAAGGGGCGGTGACGAAAGCCGACATTGAACCCCTGTGGTTGGTAGAAAAGCGAGCGATACAAATTGCAATTGATGCATGTGATGGAAACATCCCGCAGGCAGCAGGCCTGCTGGAAGTTAGCCCATCAACTATTTATCGCAAGCTGCAAAGTTGGCAAGAATCACAAGAAAAAAGGAACTAAGTTATGGCGTCGACAGTGAATCATGAGACGTTGCGGCGGCTGGCGGTTGAAGTAGGTGAAGATACCGTGTCTTCCCTGCTCGTGGTATTTAGTGACGAACTAAGCCGATATTCTGATCAACTTTCAGAAGCACCGAGCGCAATGCAAGTACGAGAGATTAGCCATGCAATTAAAAGCAGCGCGGCCAGCTTCGGCGCAGACGAACTGGCTGAGCTGGCGCGTGAATGTGAATCTCGTGTAAAACAAGGTCAGGAATCATGGGTTCAAGACCAACTGCCTCGTTTGACGACGATGTTGCAGGGCACCGCAGTGCAATACAAAGCGTTAGCAGGTCAGCAGGATCTGCTCGATCGCTTGGGATAATTTGTCCCTATCATGACGCCACTGGTGGTTGGCAGATGCTAAATCTGTCACCACCTGCTGGTAATCATCGCCGAGTTCTTCGTCAATATCCGGCCCCAATACCACGTCAATCCCACGTCCACCCATTGAGCGTTCGCACCAATTCAACATCGTTTTCAGCGACATTTGCCCGGCAGGACCATGCTCTTTGCCAAGATTTCGTATGAATATGACTTTTGCGTCCGTCTGCTTGAGTGCCCGGTTGATTTCAGGCAATAACAATGGCGGCATTACGCTGGTCAAAAAGCTTCCGGGGCCTAGTACTACCAAATTAGCTTCGTGAATGGCCATAACCGCTTCTTTAGTCGCAGGTACTACAGGCTCTAGCATTAGACGCGCAGGAGGCTCGGGTAATTCATCCACGTCGGTTTCGCCAGCAATGACTTCACCGGTAGTCGTCTGGGCAGCAAGGTCGGCAGGGTGTTCAGACATCGGCACGATATGGGTTGATACTTTGAGCATATCCCGGATGAGATTGATTGCTTCCAACGGGCGAATGGATAAGTTATCCAACGCCGTGAGCATCAAATTGCCAAGATTATGGCCATCGAGTTCACCGTTGCCTTTGAAACGATATTCGAAAATCATCGAGCCGATTGAAGGCTCAGTGATCAACTGATTAATACAGTTTCTTGTGTCGCCCCAGGCAATGCCTCCCTGACAAGCTCGAATACGGCCAGTTGAGCCGCCGTTGTCAGTGGTTGTCACGACACCTGTGACAAGATCGCCGTGCTCACGCAAAGCTGACAGGACACGTCCCAAACCATGTCCGCCTCCAATGGCTACGATTTTTTGTTTTGGTTCTTTCATCGCGCTTCGTTTTTTTAATCGGTTTCTATTGCCAATCATAAGGCATGTGTCATAAAAGAATGCGGTTTCTCGCAAATTCTCACTTTATTTTAGGTTTTCGATCACGCAGCGGACAAAAAAAGACCAGCTTACGCTGGTCTTTGTTGGATAGGTTTGAGGCGAAATCAGTGAGGCTCTTTCATCAGGCTAAGCAAATACTCGGCAGTGTCACTGCAGGTATGTGCTGCCATCAGAACTTGTTTCTCACTCGCCGGAATTGGCAGAAGCTCCAACCAGCGCTGACAAAGCCAGCTCAAGTCATCGAAGTTTGGCTTTTTGTGCAACGAGCTCAGTTCTGGATACCTCTCGAACATGATAAGAAGCCTTTCGGCTAAAGGCTGAGCATCGTTACTCACTGCACGTTCTGGCCAAGCAGGAAGTGTCTGGCATACTGCTTCAACAACACCGGCATCATTTTCTTTGATGCTGTCGATCACAAAGCTTTCGTGGCCACACACTGTGATAGTTAAAGCGCCACTTTCCGGCGCCAAGCTGAAGTCTTCAATTTTAACTCTTGTTCCAATCCCAGCACCGATAGGGCTGGTTTCATCCATACAAACGCCAAGGTCTAAACCGTTACGCATGGCATACTTCACGGTGTTTAACTGCTCTCCAGGGGTTACGCGCAATGGCAAACGTCCTGAAGGAAGGATGTGACGATTGTTGAATAGGATTGGCAAAGTAATTGTCATCATTAGCTCCCGGTTTTGCTGACGGCTTAGCACTTCTTCCCTGAGCCGCCTTTTTTTATATGTATTTAATATCGGAACTACTTAGATACCCGTGTCGTACAATCGACCGTGCAAATTCAATGCCCAGACACTACATGACTGATTTTGCAGACATTTCATTTTTGAGGTTGCAAAATGCAATTTGAATTTGCGATTTGAAACCTCTCAAAATGCAATGTGAGACCACGTTTTGCCAGTTTTGAGTATGGATCGGAAACGACGGATTGGTTGGAAATTTCCCTTTCCATGCCCAATTTGAACTTCCACACATCGGTTGTGAGAAAATTGTGCTGAAGGTTTCGTCTCAGATCTGTTTGTGTTTTGAGACAGTGAGTAAAAAGTTAAGGCATTGGCAAATCTGCACGAAAGTGAGGGACATTTCTTGTTAGCAAAAGATAAATTTTGCTAGATTATGCTTAAAGCTCCGGTCTCATTGTCACAAGTGACAATACCGGACGCAGGTAACTCCGAAGCCTATCTCGCTAAGTTCGCCAGAATATGCGTGTTAGGCCGTGACCCTGAGTCACCAGGGCGGTCTTAGAAATGTGGCCGTCTCCCGTATTTGGAAAGGTGTTTCGTGGCTGTTCAATTTGAAGATTCTTTCAATCGCAAGTTTTATTACTTGAGGTTGTCTATTACTGATGTCTGTAACTTCCGTTGCACGTATTGCTTGCCGGATGGTTACAAGCCTACGCAAAAAAACTCAAGCTTCCTGACGTTGGATGAGCTTCATCGCGTGGTGGCTGCGTTTGCTGACTGTGGCACGTCTAAAGTCCGTATCACTGGTGGCGAGCCGACACTTCGAAAAGATTTCACTGACATTGTCGCTATGATTGCTGCGCAAGAAGGTATTGAGAAGGTCGCGATGACCACTAATGGTTACCGCCTCGAGAAACATGCCCAGCAATGGCATGATGCTGGCCTCACCAATATTAACGTGAGTGTTGATAGCCTTGACCCACGAATGTTTCACCAGATCACTGGCGAGAACAAATTTCACCAGGTGATGCGTGGTATTGACGCTGCTTTCGACGCAGGGTTTGAACAGGTCAAAGTTAACGCTGTTTTGTTGAAAGATCTGAACAGTGGCGAGTTGCCCGCTTTCCTTAACTGGATTAAAGACAAACCTATCCAACTGCGCTTTATTGAGCTGATGCAAACGGGTGAGATGAACTCTCTGTTTGAAAATCACCATTTGTCAGGTGTGTCTATCCGAAATCATTTGATCGCCAACGGTTGGATCATGAAGGTACGAAGCCAAAGTGATGGACCAGCAGAGGTGTTCTGTCACCCTGATTATGCGGGGGAAATCGGGCTTATCATGCCATACAAAAAAGATTTCTGTGATTCCTGTAATCGTCTGCGCGTTTCTGCTGTGGGTAAGCTCCATATGTGCCTTTTCGGTGACTATGGCGTTGAGCTTCGCGATTTACTTCAGGATGACTCACAGGAAGAATCGCTAATCGCACGCATTCAAGGTGCGCTGGCAAATAAAAAGCAAAGTCATTTTCTAGACCAGGGGCACACCGGTATGACGCCGCACCTGGCTTCTATCGGCGGATAACGCCGTTCCAGACATCACTCATTGAGGTTCAAATTTTATGGGTCACGCTGTTACTGAATTTTCGCCTGCAAAAATTGCAGTCCTGACTGTTTCTGACACTCGCACTGAAGAAAACGATACTTCAGGCAAGTTCCTGGTTGATGCGTTGCAAGAAGCGGGTCACCAACTGGCGGATAAGAAAATCGTTATTGACGATGTATACCAACTCCGCGCGATTGTTTCGCAGTGGATTGCTGATGAAAACGTGCAGGCAGTTTTGATCACCGGTGGTACTGGGTTTACCTCCCGTGACAGCACGCCAGAAGCCCTGAAACCGCTTTTTGACAAAGAAGTAGAAGGTTTTGGTGAGCTATTCCGCGCGATTTCTTATCAAGAAATTGGCACCTCAACTATCCAGTCTCGTGCGATTGCAGGTTTCGCTAACCACACGGTTATCTTTGCAATGCCTGGTTCAACAGGTGCTTGCCGTACCGGTTGGAATGGCATCATCAAACAGCAGCTGGATGCTAGCCACCGCCCATGTAACTTTATGCCGCATTTGGGTAAATAATTCATGAGCGGCTTTACACATATTAACGCCTCAGGCGAGGCAAACATGGTGGATGTTTCCAGTAAAGCGGAGACGGTCCGTGAAGCACGCGCGGAAGCGTTTGTTACCATGGCCGCTGAAACGCTGGAGTTGATTGTTTCAGGCAAACACCACAAGGGAGATGTCTTTGCGACAGCGCGCATTGCGGGTATTCAAGCGGCAAAGCGTACTTGGGATCTGATTCCACTATGCCATCCATTGATGCTATCGAAGGTTGAAGTTTCACTTGAAGCATTGCCAGAAACATCACAGGTACGTATCGAGTCGGTTTGCAAACTGTCAGGCAAGACAGGTGTAGAGATGGAAGCGTTGACGGCTGCTTCAGTGGCCGCACTGACAATCTATGACATGTGTAAGGCTGTCCAGAAAGACATGGTTATCAGTCAGGTTCGTCTGCTGGAAAAAACAGGCGGCAAATCAGGACACTTTAAGGTGGAAGGATGATTCAGGTACTCTTTTTTGCGCAAGTTAAAGAGCTTGTCGGTACGGCATCACTGACATTGGAAGGTGAATTTCAGTCAGCGGAAGAAATCCGCACGCATCTTGCCGCAAAAGGCGACAAATGGGCTCTTGCTCTAGAACAGGGTAAGCTTCTGGTAGCAATCAACCAGACCATTTCTGAGTTGTCATCGCCAGTGAAAGCAGGTGATGAGGTTGCCTTTTTCCCTCCGGTGACCGGAGGCTGATAAATGATCTCGGTACAAGAACAGGATTTCTCCGTCGCAGAAGAATACCAGCGACTGAATGATCATGCTGGCGATGGTGCTATCGTGACCTTTATCGGCAAAGTTCGCGACATGAATCTTGGCGACAATGTCACGGGTCTGACTTTAGAGCATTACCCAGGCATGACGGAAAAGTCTCTGGCTGAGATTGTAGAGCAAGCGCAGTCAAGATGGCCGCTGACACATGTTCGCGTTATCCATCGTGTAGGTGCATTAGATATCGGCGACCAAATTGTTTTTGTGGGGGTCTCAAGTGCGCACCGTGGCGCTGCGTTTGAAGCTTGTGAGTTTGTGATGGACTACCTGAAAACCAAAGCGCCATTCTGGAAGAAAGAGCGTCTTACAGACCAAGAACGTTGGATTGAAGCGCGTGACAGTGATGAGGACGCAGCAAAGCGTTGGTAGTTATTATACCAATCGTAGTAAATATCTGCTCATCCTAGCTTGTTAAAATGCTCGATAACTGCGTTGAAAAATTTGATTGTCGAATAACTACTTATCGAAATTTTCCGCCTTGCTCTCGAGCATTTTCCCTGCCGCTATTTCTGATCATCTATCTACTGTGATTGGTATTACTTTCAGGTTTCACCGAAACAAAGAAAGGGATGCAAATGCATCCCTTTTTCGTTCTAGTTGGTGGAGGTTTAGATTACTGGCAGCTTGCTGCGCCCAGTTCTTTCCAAACTCCCCATTGGCCAGTTGTGCCAGGTTCTTCGTTTGAGGTCCACCACTTGGCTGAGTACTCAACGCCTTTGTGAGTCACAACGTCACCTGAATTATAAACAACACCTTCCGCCCAAGCGTTAGGACAAGTTACTACAGGCTCATCTTTCGCGACGACAACCGATACGGTTGCAGAGTCGGTCAGCTTGCCATCTGATACTGTCACTGAGAACGTCAGTGTTGTATCCACTGAGTAGCTACCTGCAGTGAAAGTCAGTGAAGCGCCGTTTTGTGTTGCAGTTACACCCGCTGGAACATCCCAGGTATAGGTGAGTGCATCATTGTTTGCGTCGCTTGAACCGCTGGCATCGACCAGAACAACATCACCTGCATTAGCAGTAGCTGGTGCCGCCAGCGCGGCTACAGGTGCTTCGTTGACTGGGTCAATAACTTTTGCTTTCGCAGTGACCACAACAGTATCGGTCGCAGTTGCGCCTTTATTGTCGGTCACAGTCAGTGAGAACACGAACTGGGTATCTGCAGTGACTGCTGGAATATCAGCAGATGCGGTTGCGGTGCTTGCGCCAGTCAGTGCAACTGAAGGGCCTGAAGTTTGTTTCCAGCTGTACGAAACAACTTGTCCGTCAGTATCTTTCGACGCTGAACCATCAAGTGCTACAGCACCCGCTGCGTTAACGGTAACATCAGCTCCAGCATTGGCCACAGGTGCTTTGTTAACAGGGTCAACTGGACCACCTGCAAGTGACTCTTGCATCGCGTTCAAGATATCACCGTTGTCTGCATCGATTTCCCAAGCAAACAGACCGGCAAAGTTGTTTTGGCGAACGTAGGCACCTTTAGCCATCACAGAGCGCTTGTTGTCGTAAGTGACAAGGTCACCGTTTGATGGATCCCAAGCCCATGGTGCTTCAGCTTGTTCATCATAGCCAAGCACAACACCTGCTTTGTTCTCGTAATCTGTCACGATATCTTTGTAGTCGATAACGCCTGCTTCCCAAGAACCCGCAATTTTGCCGTTACCTACACCCGTCATTGGGTTAGTTGGATCTGACATGCTTGCTTCTGTTACACCGGTCCAGCCACGGCCGTACATCGCTGCACCAATAACCAGTTTCTCAGGTGGAACGCCTTTTTCAAGCAGTAGGTTTACACCGTTTTTCGTTGTGTATGCAGGGCCTTTACGTGGTTTACCTTCTGCGTCAACACCTTTACCTGCACACTCGTCAGCAGACATATGGCTGCCACAGTCCAGTGCCGCTTGGTGACCCACAACGTTGTTCCAACCACCGTAGTAGTCGTAAGTCATGGCGAAGATGTAATCCATATAAGGAACAGCATCTACATAGTTAACATTGGCAATCTTGTCGTAGCCAACACCAACCGCTGAGGTCAGTTCGTACGTGCGGCCAGTTTCAGCAGAAAGCTCATCCAGCATTGCACGTAGTTCTTGCATCAGTACAGCGTAAGTGTCGCCATCCTTCGCAGGATCGCCTAGGTTCGGGTTAGCACCCAGACCGCCTGGATATTCCCAGTCGATATCTACACCGTCATAGAACTTCCAGGTTTGCAGGAACTTCTTCACAGAAGCGACAAACTTGTCACGTTTAGCCTTATCGCCAAACTCGTAGAATGGGTCAGACAGTGTCCAGCCACCGATTGAAGGAAGGATTTTTAGGTCAGGGTAACGCTGCTTAAGCGCCATGATCTGGCCGTAAGTACCTTTATAAGAGGAAGAGTGGCTTTGGCCTGATTGTGGGTGAGGCATTTGAACCGCCGCCCAAGGATCGTGAATAACGACTTCGTAATCTGGCAAGCCAGCACATGCGCGGTTCAGTGCTGCGAGAGGACCATCAGCAAGAGATGGGTTATTGCCACAAATTGGCACGAAACCATAAATAATGTGAGTCAGATTTTGCGCTGGAATTTTGTCTACTGGGAATTTACGACCGTAAACGCCCCATTCAACAAAGTATGCGCCCATGACAGTGTTCGCTGGTGTGGTGTAGTTACCATTGTTAGGGTCAACGTTCATTGGCAGCGGGTCAAGATGACTGCCATCTGTGTCTGCAACAACAATCTGTTTTGGTGCACTTTGAGTACAAGCTTGCGCAGCACCTGTACCGCTACACAGTTCTACGACCATGTCATATTTGCCGCCTTTAGCGACCTGCACGATGGCAGACTCTTTCTGGCTGGCAGATGGAGTGACTGACGCTTCATGAGCCACTTGGCCGTTAAGGAGTACTCGCCAAGTATCACCTGGTTCACCGGACCAACGATCCCATGAAACCGGTACTTCTGCGTAAGGTTTTACAGTCACCAAGTCTTTGTATGCGCTAGCAGCATCGTTGACTTCGATAATCGCAAAGTTTGTTTCACCCCAAGCAATAATGGGTGCGCCAGGTGCCGCCATGGCTGGCGCAGCGGTAGCGCTGGCGATAGAGGCTGCGAGTAGCCCCTTTAGAAAAGCCCGTTTGTTCATCTTAATATCCCTCGAAAATTTATTGCGAGAATTATCTATTCATCGCGTGAATATGAGCCAATCTGCGCTGACTCTGTCCTGATACTTGGTAAGAAACGGATTTAAAGCAAAATCAGAGGGTAAGGAATTAGAGGTGTAGAAGAGAAAAAAGTAACGAGCTCGTTACATTGCGGGTGGTTTTTGAACAGGTCATCACAAAAATTGCACACTTTATCGTCTTGGCGAATTAAGTTTGCAGGAAAAAAATAACCTCTCGGTAGAGAGGTTATTCATTTACATAATGAACTGTGTATCAACGGGTGCCTTTTGCTTTTTCTTCGTTTGCCTGCTTTTTGGCAGAAGGAATAAAGCCATGTCGGACGCGAGAGCACAGAGGTCTGGATTGGGAACCGGCAGGTCTCATTTTCGTGATCGTCTCTTTGTTTAATTGTTGATTAATTCTGGTTGTTGCACCTCAGTGCCGATAAAACAAACTTTCATTACATCGGTACAGAGACATAGTGCGCAATATTTAAGACTTTCACAATTTAATCTGTGTCACATCTCTAATTAGAACGAATAAATTCTAACCAGCAATTTTTTTATTACCGTACGTTATTAAAACATCATAATTTGTAGTGTTTTTAGGCGCCTACGTGCTCGCTATCTCATTGTTTCAAATGTGGGGCGGGGGAGTGGATAGGCTTTGCTACACTTTTATTGCTGGTAAGTAATACAAAGCGTGTTGGTAAATCAGCGAATGTGCACCGCAGTTGAGTGTGCCATGGTGGAATGAATCAATCAGGAGGATCACAATGGGACATAGACGTATTAGCAATAAAAAGATGAAGCAGATGTTGCAAGAGGTTCTGCCAGATGACATGAGTGAGAGCAGTACTGGAACCCTTGTTGAGGGCAAAGAGCAGAAAAGTGCGGACCAGGATCCTCTTCAAACGCAAGATCAGCAAAAGTAAAAACCGCTCACTTCCATTCATAGGCCAGTTGATTCCAACTGGCTTTTTTATTGCCTTCGCGAATGTGCGACATATTTGGTCGCAACAAACGACCAATATTTATCCACTGACCACTTAAGTTATGCGGCAAAAATAGTTTTACAAATTGTAAAATCAATGGCTTGGTGATTATTTTCAGTGCTTTACAAAGCTTGGTGTCATCTTTTGTTGGTTTGGAGAGTGTAAATTCTATTCATGAATAGTGAATGAATACGCTTTTGATTGTTTTTTAAACGGCTGATATTAACGATTTTTGTTGTAAAAGATACCGATAACACCAGACTTTAATGCTTAAAAAATATGCTTTTAAGGCGATATCTACAATATTTCACTTTGATTGCATCTGAAGGTGAAGCATATGTTCAATGCTGTGCAATGAAATAGTGATAGATGCTGATAATGCTCGTTATGTTAGATATATGTGACTTTTTTTGTCGTTTTTGTGGCAAATTGCTTTGATGCTTGGTAATGTTCCAAACAATTCTCCGTAAAGCACCTATATTTTGTGGCGGTAAGCAGCTTAATTCGCTTCCCGTTTTATGGTCGCGGAGAGTGTCATGGATGCAACTGAAGGATAAATTGGAGTATCTGCATGTATAAGAACAAAATCACTCAGGCGCTGTTGCTTGGCGCTGGTATGGCAGTAGCAGCCACCTCTTTCACTGCGACTGCAGCTGATGTACCTGCCGGTGTGAAACTGTCACCTAAGCAAGAGCTCGTTCGTGGTAACGGTACTGAAGTGGCGTCTCTTGACCCACATAAAGTAGAAGGTGTGCCTGAGTCTCATGTATTGCGTGACCTGATGGAAGGTCTGGTCATTCAGGATGCCGTTGGTAACACAATTCCAGGTGTTGCTGAGTCATGGAGCACTGAAGACAACAAGACGTTCACTTTCAAAATCCGTAAAGATGCGAAGTGGTCTAACGGCGACCCAATTACAGCGCATGATTTCGAATACAGCTTTAAGCGTGTCGTTGATCCAAACACCGCGTCTCCTTACGCTTGGTACATCGAAAAAACCCAGATGAAAGGCGCGAAAGACATTATCGCCGGGAAAAAATCGATTGAAGAGCTGGGTGTTAAAGCGATTGATGATCAAACCCTGGTTGTAGAAACTGACGTTCCTTTGCCTTACTTCGTTAAGATGATGGCTCACACCACCATGTACCCAGTTCACAAGGGCACGGTTGAGAAACACGGTGATTCTTGGACTAAGCCTGGTAACTTCGTTGGTAACGGTGCATTTGTTCTGTCTGATTGGGTGGTGAACGAGAAGATCGTTCTTGAGCGCAACGAAAACTACTGGGATAACAAAGACACAGTTCTTGATCAGGTAACTTTCCTGCCAATCGAAAACCAGAATGCGGAAATGAACCGCTTCCTGTCTGGCGAAATCGATATCACATATGAAGTGCCTAACGAGCAGTTCCGTCGCCTGGCTAAGCAATACCCAGACAATGTTGTCGTTTCTCCAAGCCTGTGTACTTACTACTACGGCTTCAATACCCAGAAACCACCTTTTGATGATGTACGTGTTCGTAAGGCACTGTCTTACACCATCGACCGTGACATCATCACTAAAGCGATTCTTGGCCAAGGCCAGAAACCTGCTTACGCTTTGACTCACAGCGGTATCACTGGTTTTGCTCCAGAAGCACCTGAGTACGCGAAGATGACGCAGAAAGAGCGTATCGCTGAGGCTCAGAAGCTGCTGGCAGATGCAGGCTTCGGTTCTGGTAACCCGCTGGATTTCACACTGCTTTATAACACCAGTGAAAACCACAAGAAGATTGCTGTAGCGATTCAGTCTATGTGGAAAAAATCTCTGGGTAACTTCGTTAACGTAACACTTGAGAACCAAGAGTGGAAAACGTACCTGGATAGCAGCAAGCAAGGCAACTTTGATGTTCGTCGTGCAGGCTGGTGTGCGGATTACAACGAAGCGTCTACCTTCCTGGTTATCGCGATGACCGAGAACGGCTCAAACGACCAGAAATATTCAAGTGAAGTGTTTGATAAAGCGATGAGCGATGCTATCCGCGTAGCGAAAGATCAAGCTGAGCGTAATGGATACTACGCGATTGCTGAAGCGCAGCTGGCTCAAGATATGCCAATAGCACCTATCTACCAATACGTGCAACCTCGCTTGGTTGGCACGCAGGTAGGTGGCTACCCAGACCAGAACCCGCAAGACAATATCTACTCGAAAGATATGTTCATCATCGCAGAATAATAATAGCGCCACTCCATGCGTCTGTGGCCAAGCTACAGACGCATGTTTTTTCGAACATAAGTAGGATGCTTTATGTTTAGATTGATTTTGACTCGTACACTGGAAGCGATACCAACACTCTTGGTATTGATTACGATTTCCTTCTTTTTAATGCGTTTCGCGCCCGGAAATCCCTTTTCTTCGGAAAAAACATTGCCGCAAGAGGTAATGCAAAATATCAATGCCAAATACGGACTGGATAAGCCGTTGTTTGAGCAATACACCACCTATCTTGGCAACGTGGTACTGCGTGGTGACTTTGGTCCTTCTTTTAAATACAAAGACTATACCGTCAACGAACTGATCGCCTCTGCTCTGCCTGTTTCTGCAAAAGTAGGTTTTTATGCATTTATCGTGACCGTCATCATCGGGGTCACTGTCGGCACCATCGCCGCCTTGCGGCAAAACAGTTGGGTGGACTACCTCATCATGTCCACGTCGATGTTTGGGGTTGTGTTGCCGTCTTTCGTTCTTGCCCCAGTATTGATTTATATCTTTTCCATCGGTCTGGGATGGCTCCCTGCAGGTGGTTGGAATGGCGGTGCAATCCAGTACATGATTCTGCCGATTGTTGCTATGTCGTTCCTGTATATCGCAACGTTTGCCCGTATTACTCGTGGCAGCATGATTGAAACCTTGAACAGTAACTTTATCCGAACCGCGAAAGCGAAAGGCCTGAGCATGAGATACATCGTTATCAAGCATGCTCTGCGTCCAGCGCTCCTGCCGGTGGTCTCTTACATGGGACCTGCGTTTGTGGGCATCATCACTGGCTCGGTGGTTATCGAAACCATCTTTGGTTTGCCAGGGATCGGAAAACTGTTCGTTAACGCAGCGTTCAACCGTGATTACTCGCTGGTTTTGGGTGTCACCATCCTGATTGGTGCGCTGTTTATTATCTTCAACGCTATCGTCGATATTCTTCTGGCGTGGCTGGATCCGAAGATTCGTTATTGAGGTTTGAATCATGATTTTAAAAAGAGAAGAAAATAACGAAGCTATCGAAAATTTCTCGGCGAAGCTGGAAGTAGAAGGCCGGAGTCTTTGGCAAGATGCGCGTATCCGATTCATGCGCAATAAAGCAGCAATGACCAGTCTGTTCATCCTTATGTGTATCACGGCGTGGGTCCTGATTGGCCCAATGTTTGCGACATATACTTTCGACGATACCGATTGGTATGCGATGCACGCAGCACCGTCTTTCGGCGAAGAAGGCCATGTTTTTGGTACTGATGCGCTGGGTCGTGACATCTATGTCCGTACGCTGGTTGGTGGCCAAATCTCACTGATGGTTGGCCTGATGGGGGCCTTGGTAGCTGTTGTGATCGGCACTATCTATGGTGCTACTTCAGGCTACATTGGTGGTCGTACTGACCGCGTGATGATGCGTATTCTGGAAATTCTGAATGCGATTCCGTTCATGTTCTTGGTTATCGTATTGGTGACCTTCTTTGGCCGTAACATCTTCCTGATTTTCGTGGCTATCGGTGCCATTGCCTGGCTGGATATGGCGCGCATCGTACGTGGCCAGACTCTCAGTTTACGTAACAAAGAATTTATTGAAGCGGCACACGTATGTGGTGTCAGCACCAAGAATATTATCCTCCGTCATATCGTACCGAACGTGCTGGGTATCGTAGCGGTTTACTCAACCCTGCTTATCCCAACCATGATTCTGATCGAGTCATTCCTGAGCTTCTTGGGCCTGGGTGTTCAAGAGCCAATGACGAGCTGGGGCGCGCTGCTACAGGAAGGTTCCCAAACCATGGAACTGGCAATCTGGCAGTTGGCTTTCCCAACGCTGTTTATGGTCACCACACTGCTTTGCTTTAACTATGTGGGTGATGGTCTGCGTGACGCGCTGGATCCGAAGGATCGATAAGGAGGAAGTATGAGCCTGTTAGATGTAAAAGATCTGCGCGTAGAGTTTAAAACCCAGGATGGGTCTGTCACCGCAGTTAACGACCTGAACTTCTCACTCGACCGTGGCGAAACGCTGGGTATCGTCGGTGAGTCGGGTTCAGGTAAAAGTCAGACCGTGTTCTCTATCATGGGTCTGCTGGCGAAAAACGGCGTTGTTTCCGGCAGCGCAAAATTTGAAGGCAACGAGATCCTAAACCTTCCAGAGAAGGAACTGAATAAAATCCGCGCGGAACAAATCGCGATGATTTTCCAGGATCCAATGACCTCATTGAACCCGTTTATGAAAGTCAGCGATCAGCTGATGGAAGTACTCATGCTGCACAAAGGCATGGGAAAAGCGGAAGCATTCGAAGAGTCTGTTCGCATGCTGGAAGCGGTGAAAATTCCTGAAGCGCGTAAGCGTATCACCATGTACCCGCATGAATTCTCAGGCGGTATGCGTCAGCGTGTGATGATTGCGATGGCGCTGCTTTGCCGACCAAAACTGCTGATTGCTGATGAACCAACTACAGCCCTTGATGTGACCGTACAGGCGCAGATCATGGAGCTGTTGAACGAGCTGAAATCAGAATTCAATACTGCAATCATCATGATCACCCACGATCTGGGCGTAGTCGCCGGCTCTTGTGACAAAGTGCTGGTCATGTACGCGGGCCGTACCATGGAATACGGTAAGGTCGATGAGATTTTTTACAAACCAAGCCACCCATACACAGAAGGACTATTAAAGGCGATTCCACGTCTGGATACGGAAGGTGAAATTCTACCGACCATCCCGGGCAACCCGCCAAACCTTCTGAAACTGCCACCGGGCTGTCCGTATCAGGACCGCTGCCATCGCGTTGGTGACCGCTGTAAGAGCGAATCGCCTATCCTGACGCCTTTTGCTGATGGACGTCTGCGCGCATGTTTTTCTGATCAGGAGGCTTGGTAATGGGTGTAATGGATAAGAAACTGCTACTGGATATTGAAGACCTGAAAGTGCACTTCAATATTGCGTCCAAGTCAGTATGGCCTTGGGCAAAGCCAACGGCTCTGAAAGCCGTTGATGGCGTAGACATCAAGCTATATGAGGGTGAAACCTTAGGTGTCGTGGGCGAATCAGGCTGTGGTAAGTCCACATTTGCCCGTGCTGTGATTGGCTTGGTGCAGGCAACCGAAGGTCAGGTTGTCTGGCTGGGTCAGGATCTGACTAAGTTGGAAGGGAACGCTTTGCGTGAGAAGCGCAAAGAAATCCAGATGATTTTCCAGGATCCTCTGGCATCCTTGAACCCACGTATGACGGTGGGTGACATCATCGCTGAGCCGCTGAAAACCTTCTATCCAGAACTGTCTAAGGATGAAGTGAAACAGCAGGTGCAGGCAATGATGACCCGTGTTGGCTTACTGCCGAACGTGATTAACCGCTACCCGCACGAGTTCTCGGGCGGTCAGTGTCAGCGTATCGGTATTGCACGCGCGCTTATCCTGAAACCCAAACTGGTGATCTGTGACGAGCCGGTTTCTGCACTGGACGTGTCGATTCAGGCGCAGGTAGTGAATTTGCTGAAAGAGCTGCAAAAAGAAATGGGCCTGAGCCTGATCTTTATTGCGCACGACCTTTCGGTAGTGAAGCACATCTCTGATCGCGTTCTGGTGATGTATCTGGGTAACGCTGTGGAACTCGCTGAAGGTAATGCGCTGTTCGACAACCCGCAGCACCCATATACTAAAGCCTTGATGTCTGCGGTTCCCGTGCCGGATCCTGTGAAAGAGCGGAACAAAGAAATTCAGTTGTTGGAAGGTGAGCTGCCTTCGCCGATGAACCCGCCTTCGGGTTGTGTATTCCGTACCCGTTGTCCTCAAGCGACAGATGCGTGCGCACAGACTAAGCCAAGGCTGGCAGGAACTGACCACCATTCCGTGTCCTGTCTGCAGGTTCATCTTTAACAGATACTCAATACGAAAAAGCCTTCCAAACGGAAGGCTTTTTTATTTCGAAATTTCAGTGCATTACGCTTGCGGGTACCACAAGCCCTGATTGCAGAAATCAAGCAATAGTGCCAAAAGGGCAGGGTTGTTAGCAATTGCACCCAAATCTTCGCCCGAGAAGTATTCCATATCACAGAAGACCTTCGCCGCAGCTTCACAACCTTCTGGCAGTTCAATAGTTTCTCCGTTGATGAAAACCAGTGAAGGGTTGTTTTCGTGGTACAGCGCTTTAAGACCAGACACTTTTTCCAGATATAAACCGTCTTCCATAAACTGTTGAAGCTCATCAGATTGCCATGGTGGATCCGCTGGCATGATGTCTAGCTCATGGCGAGACTGGCTTAGTTGCTCACCCATCCATCGCGCTTTAGCGTCTTCATCGTTGATCAGCTTCATCAGCATGTCGTTCAGCGCATTGTATTCTGCTGTTGGGATCATGCCGTGCTCATCACGGGTTTGAATATTTGGATCGTAGAAGTGCTTGTCACCCAATTCGTTGGTCAGCACGAAATCTGCAAAGCCGTTAAGAAGCTCTTGCTTCTTCGGTGAGCGATAACCTACTGAATAGCTGAGTGACACTTCAATAGTATTGCCTTCATGCGGGAAGCCCGGCGGAATATACAGGATGTCACCTGGCTCAAGGATCTCGTCGATAATGGGGTCGAAGCCTTCAATCTGACGGAGGCCAGTATTGTGATTGGCATCTTTGTATTCGCCTTTATCACCGACACGCCAGCGACGCTTACCCATGCCCTGACAGATAAACACGTCATATTGGTCAATGTGCGGACCCACGCCGCCTTCCGGCATAGACAGACAAACCATCACATCATCGAACAGCCAGTTCGGTAGACCACGGAAAGGTTCGGATAACGCGCGCGGTCCCGGGTGCCAATGGTTGGCAGCCTGAACAATCAGCTGGGAGTGCGTGTCTGGGAAGCTTTCAAAGCTCTCAAATGGCCCATGTTGAACTTCCCAGTTACCATCCAGGTTGGACACAAAACGGGAATCGATTTCTTCTTCCATCGCCAGACCCGCCACTTCATCCGGGCTGATAGGGTCTTCAAAATCGATGAAGCCGTTTTTAATCACAACAGGCTCTTTGTGCCAGAAGCGAGTAAGGAAATCGTTCAGATCAAAATTTAACTGATACATAGTGGGATTGCTGTTTCTTGGGATTGGGGGAGAGTATATACCCAAACAACCTGAATACGAGCATCTTCAGGTTTGTTTGGGTATAAACGAGGTGCATTAAAAAAGCCCGAACACTGGCGTATTCGGGCTTTCAGACTGAATTGCTAAATTACAGCGCGTCAGTCAGCTTGATTGCATCACCGATGTAGTTCGCTGGCGTCATCTCTTTCAGACGCGCTTTTTCATGCTCTGGCAGATCCAGACCGTCGATGAATGCACGCATGCCTTCACCGTCTACACGTTTACCACGAGTCAGTTCTTTCAGCTTCTCGTAAGGTTTCTCAATGCCGTAGCGACGCATCACGGTTTGTACCGGTTCAGCCAGTACTTCCCAGTTCTTGTCCAGCTCAGCTTCAAGTGCTTCACGGTTCACTTCCAGCTTGCTGATACCTTTCAGGGTAGAGGTGTAAGCGATGATCGCATAGCCTACGCCTACGCCCAGGTTACGCAGTACGGTTGAATCCGTCAGGTCACGCTGCCAGCGAGAGATTGGCAGTTTCTGTGCCAAATGGCCGAATACTGCATTCGCCAGACCCAGATTGCCTTCTGAGTTTTCGAAGTCGATTGGGTTCACTTTGTGCGGCATGGTTGAAGAGCCGATTTCACCTGCAATGGTCTTCTGCTTGAAATGACCCAGTGCGATGTAACCCCATACGTCGCGGTCGAAGTCGATCAGAATGGTGTTGAAGCGAGCAATCGCATCGAACAGCTCAGCGATGTAATCGTGCGGTTCGATTTGCGTGGTGTACGGGTTCCAGGTAACACCCAGAGATTCAGTGATGAACTCTTCGCTGAACTGGTGCCAGTCAACTTCTGGGTATGCAGACAGGTGCGCGTTGTAGTTACCTACTGCACCGTTGATTTTACCCAAGATCTCTACGTTTTCGATTTGCTTGTATTGACGTTCCATACGGTACGCCACGTTCGCCATTTCTTTACCCATAGTAGATGGGGATGCTGGCTGGCCGTGGGTACGTGATAAAAGAGGAACATCGCGGTATTCAACAGCCAGTGCTTTAATCGCGTCAATCACGTTGCGGATTTCTGGCAGGATCACTTGCTCACGTGCTTCTTTCAGCATCAGAGCGTGAGAAGTGTTGTTGATGTCTTCTGAGGTACATGCAAAGTGAATGAACTCGTTAACCGCATTCAACTCTGCATTGTCTGCAACTTTTTCTTTCAGGAAATACTCAACCGCTTTTACGTCGTGGTTGGTGGTACGCTCAATCTCTTTGATGCGCTGTGCATCTTCTTCGCTGAATTCTGCAGCGATTTTGTCGAGTAGTGCGTTTGCGTCTGCGCTGAATGCCGGTACTTCCTTGATGGCATCTGTTGCAGCCAGCTTCTGCAGCCAACGGACTTCTACGATAGTACGGTACTTCAGCAGACCAAATTCACTGAAGATAGAACGTAACGCAATCGTTTTCGTCCCGTAGCGGCCATCAACCGGTGAAACAGCTGTCAATGCTGACAGTTCCATGGGCTTTCTCCTGAATTAAATATTACGAATTTCTGGCTAGGATGATTTTGGCTTGCTCGATCATTTGCTTGCGGCCAAAGATAAGATGGCGACGTTTGCCACCTACCTGACGCCAAAGCACAGCGCCACGGATACCTGAAAGCAACAGGGCGCGTACTTTGTGTTGTACGCCAGTTTGTTGCAGTTGGGCAGGGTTACCGGTTACCTGAATACGTGGGCCTAGAGGGCTGATGGTGTCGAGGTAAATACTGGCAAGGTTGCTGATCATTTGATCATCGAGCAGTTCAAAGTGTTGGACCTGACGCTGGACAGTTTCGATACGATCCGAAAGTTGCGCAAGGCTGTCACGGCGACCGGACAGCTTGCGTTCCAACGCGAGGATATTGATCAGATAACGGGTAAGCTCACTGCCACCCGGACTGTTATCTAATTCATTAATCAGTGTGTTCAAACCAATGGTGAGGTTTTCTTCATTGCCGAAAACCTCCAAAGTTGAAGACGGATTCGTGAGGATAATACTGTTCAAGCTGGCACTTAGAGCGTCGTAATCACAACTTCCCTTGCGTGCAATTTCCTGAACCAGTTTGACGGATTGACAGATACCTGCGAACGCGATGGTACGATCAAACAAAGTATTAGCCACAGATGAGTGCTCCTTAAATACGCTGTTCGATGATGCCGCCACCCAGGCAAACATCACCGCTATAGAATACCGCTGATTGACCAGGAGTCACCGCTGATTGCGGTTCATCAAAAATCACTTTGATCTGGTCACCATCAATGGGTTCGATGGTACATGATATGTCTTGTTGGCGGTATCGCGTTTTTACGGTGCACTTCAATGGTTCGGTAATCGTTTCACGATCTACCCAGTGTAATTGACCTGCCACCAAGCCTTTTGAGAATAGGCGAGGGTGGTCGTGACCCTGAGCAACAATAAGTACGTTGCGTTCAACGTCTTTATCAACCACATACCAAGGTGCTTCATTGCCGTTGCCACCTTTTTGGCCACCGATGTGAAGACCTTTGCGCTGACCCAAAGTGTGGTACATCAGACCTTGGTGTTCACCAATTTCGTCGCCATCAACGGTTTCAATGATGCCTGGCTGCGCTGGCAGGTACTTCGACAGAAAGTCAGTGAACTTGCGCTCACCGATAAAGCAGATGCCCGTCGAATCTTTCTTTTTCGCCGTAATCAAATCCTGCTCTTCAGCAATGCGTCGAACTTCTGGCTTTTCCAAATCGCCAACTGGGAACAGGCTGCGTGCAACCTGATCGTGGCTAAGTGTGTATAGGAAATAGCTTTGGTCTTTGTTGCTATCCAGACCACGAAGCATTTGTGCTTTTTCACCTTCCTGAGTCGGGAAAGTGCGGCGCACGTAGTGGCCCATCGCAATGTAGTCAGCTTCCAGCACTTCATCGGCAAACTCTAGGAAAGCTTTGAATTTAATTTCTTTGTTGCACAGGATATCTGGGTTCGGTGTACGACCTGCTTTATATTCGGTCAGGAAGTGCTCGAACACGTTGTCCCAGTACTCTGCGGCGAAGTTGATGGTGTGCAGGGTAATCCCCAGCTTGTCACACACGGCCTGCGCATCGGCCAGATCTTCCGCTGCCGAACAGTACTCGTCGTTATCGTCTTCTTCCCAGTTTTTCATGAAAAGGCCTTCTACCTGATAGCCTTGTTGCTTCAGTAGGTAGGCGGACACTGAGGAGTCGACGCCGCCGGACATACCGACAATAACTTTTTTGCTGCTGTTATCTGACATGACGAAATTTCTAGCTCCAATAAAATCGGGGGCAGAGTTTAACAGAAACCTTTACGCGGTTACAGATGAGATGTGAGTCACAATTTAATTGCGTGTAGGCGGTGGCACTTCACGCCATTCACCGGGTTGCAAGTCATCGACGGTCCAGTCGCCCATTTTGTATCTCACCAGACGCAACGTGGGGTGACCTACTGCAGCGGTCATGCGACGAACCTGTCTGTTACGGCCTTCTGTCAGCGTGATTGCTAACCAGGTTGTTGGCACGGAAGGGCGATGGCGAATAGGTGGATTGCGATCCCAAATAGTAGGTTCAACCATTACCTCCACGCCTGCTGGCAGTGTCCAGCCGTCATTGAGTTCCACACCATCACGAAGTGCGTTCAAGGATTCTTCAGAGGGTTCGCCTTCAACCTGCACCCAGTAGATTTTTGCGGACTTGGATTGAGGTTGGGTAAGACGTGCCTGCAAAATACCATCGTTGGTCAAAACCAGAAGTCCTTCACTATCTTTATCAAGACGTCCGGCAGGATATACCTCTTTCACAGGAATGAAGTCTGCCAGAGTGGAATCGCCTGGCTCACCGGTGAACTGTGTCAGGGTGTTGAAAGGTTTATTGAATAGAATGACTTTCGTCGGACCTTTCGGACGCGAAGGTTTGTCAGTACGTCGGCGTGAAGTGCGTCGGAAATTCGGCTTTGAAGACGGCGTCTTCGCGCCTCTTTTAGGGGTAGTTTTAAACGTCATTGAGTCGTGTCAATCGGGTCGGGTAACAAATGAGACCTTGGTATTATACATGGAATTATGTGATTGGCGTGTTGCGGGAATTACAGTATTCTTTTGCCCGCATGTTATACCAGACAGAACAATTAACTGACGTGCTACAAGGCGAAGTTAACGTGTCGCAGTGCGACAGAAAATTGTTCTGTTTGGTCAGCGCAAAATAACAAATGGACGCTAGGAGAATTAAATGGAAAGTAAAGTAGTCGTACCAGCTGGTGAGAAAATTGCGGTAGAAAACGGCAAGCTGGTCGTTCCTAACAACCCAGTTATCCCTTACATCGAAGGTGATGGCATTGGTGTTGACGTTAGTCCTGCAATGCTCAAAGTTGTGGATGCGGCAGTAGAAAAAGCTTATGGCGGTGACCGTAAGATCTCCTGGATGGAAATCTACACTGGTGAGAAGTCGACTCAAGTCTACGGTGAAGACCAATGGCTGCCGACGGAAACACTGGATTTTATTCGTGAATACAAAGTTGCTATTAAAGGCCCTCTGACTACCCCTGTTGGCGGTGGTATCCGTTCTTTGAACGTTGCACTGCGTCAGGAACTGGATCTGTACATCTGTGCTCGTCCAGTACGTTACTTCGATGGCGTGCCAAGCCCTCTGAAACAGCCTGAACTGACTGACATGGTTATCTACCGTGAAAACTCGGAAGATATCTATGCGGGTGTTGAGTTTAAAGCTGGCACTGCAGAAGCAGACAAAGTCATCAAATTCCTTAAAGAAGAAATGGGTGCAACGAAAATCCGTTTCGACGAGGAGTGTGGTATTGGTATCAAGCCAGTATCTGAAGAAGGTACTAAGCGTCTGGTTCGTGCTGCTATCCAGTACACTATCGACAACGAGCGTGACTCGATGACTCTGGTGCACAAAGGTAACATCATGAAGTTTACCGAAGGTGCATTCAAAGACTGGGGTTACGAAGTAGCGAAAGAAGAATTCGGTGCTGAGCTGCTGGACGGTGGTCCATGGATGACTCTGAAAAACCCTAACACGGGCAAAGAGATCATCATCAAAGACGTTATCGCAGACGCATTCCTGCAGCAAATCCTGCTTCGCCCAGCGGAGTACGATGTGATTGCAACCATGAACCTGAACGGTGACTACGTATCAGATGCGCTTGCTGCACAAGTTGGTGGTATTGGTATTGCCCCTGGTGCAAACATCGGCGACGGTATTGCACTGTTCGAAGCAACTCACGGTACCGCACCTAAGTACGCGGGTCAGGACAAAGTGAACCCAGGCTCACTGATCCTGTCTGCTGAAATGATGCTGCGTCACATGGGTTGGACTGAAGCAGCTGACCTGATCATCAGCTCAATGGAAAAAGCGATCAGCAACAAGACTGTGACCTATGACTTTGAGCGTCTGATGGACGGTGCAACTCTGCGTAAGTGTTCTGAGTTCGCACAAGACATGATTGACCAAATGTAATTTGGCTTTCAATGCTGAAAAAACCCGGCCAAAGCCGGGTTTTTTGTTTTTACAGCGGATTTAGGTCTTTGTCGACGGCATAGACACGTAATCCATCAGGGTCGATGTCGTCGTCAACCAGCCAGGGTTCAAGGCAAGCCCGGTCTTGAGTGCAAGGGTCGGTGAGTGAACGCAGAAAAGCGGAAAGATCCTCGATATCTGTTTGCCGGTAGGAGTATGGAGATTGAAGCTTGCTTTGTCCGGTTGCTTGCTGGAAGAACATTGTCCATAGCGCTTCAAAGGTATTCGATCGTTGATCAGCTAACTGGATATTCGGCTGTGGGCCATCGTAGGTATAAAACGCACCGGAGTAAAACGGATCCATGTGATGCTTGATAATATCTTCCAGCGTGCTGAAGGCTCCACTGTGACCATAAGGCGATGTCATTTCAACATTGAGTAGAGAAGGGGTTCTGAAAGCATAGGCATCGCGTAATGCAGAGGTTTCACGGTACCTGCCAAAATCATTGGTACCCGTTTCACCATCCCCTTTACCTCTGCCAATTTGAGGTACTGCAATATTGTGAAACCCCTCATCTGTCATTAAATCTCCCTGGTGGCAGGACTGACAGTTGAAACCACCTTCAGAATTGTTTGAGAGAAACTTCAGTGCGCCTCGCTTTTCCACCAGGTTAAGTGCTGCTTTGTCTCCTTTGATGTAACGATACCAGCGATTATCGACAAACGACTGAGACCGCATGTAGTCTCCTAAAGCTTCTCTAATTGTATCGCTATTAATCACTTCCTTCAGCGATGCGTCGGGTGAGTTGTAGGTTTGACGGAATAGCGCAGGCCAATGGTTGACGGCCAACGGCTCCAACTCCCCTCTAAGCCTTTGCGCGATTAAATCTCTGATTTCTTGATTGGTGTTACCCTGTGCAAATGAAAAGCCTCGCATCTCCTCTTGAGGAGTAACGGGGAATCCGGCTTGAGCGTGCGAAAGATTTGCGCCTGCACCGGGGTCAGCGATGCCTTGACCTGAATCAGGTGTACTAATTGGTCCAACAGCGCCGTGTTGAAATGGAACAGGAAGGAGTGCTTCTACGCGTCCATCATGGAATAAATGCCGGTCCCAAAATCCCAGATTGAAGGAGGTAGGAACATTACGCGGCATGGTAGGGCCACCATCATAGTTATCAGCCGTCGCACGGTGCTCTCTTCCAGGACCAAGTAAGTTTGGGTTTACGGTGTCGACACCAATAGCTATGGATAATGCATCCGCGCCGCCTAAATTCGGGTGATGGCAGCTGACGCATGCCGTGTCGAAATTTCCACTCTGGATTTTGCTGAAAAAAAGAAGCTTTCCGAGTTGCGCTTTTGGAGAATCAATAGAAGGTATTGTTCTATGCCTTTTGGGGTCTCCAGTTAGTGAAAGCAGACTGATTTGGTCTGACAGAGCATTATCAATCCAGCGTTCACTTTGGTTATCGATAAAGGAAGCGGAAGAGAGAGATGAATAGATAAGAGTGACTAACAGAGTTAGTCGATGGTTTTTTGTTTTCATGGTGCCTCCCAAGTCACCTTGTTTGTATTTACGCCACTGACATAGCGCAATTTCAATGTAGTGGGCGATTGGGTTTCGATGCGTGCCAACCTTGGGATTAGCCAAATATTATCAATAAGTTAACAATGATTGTTTCGTTGGTGCTTCAAAAGGTTTGCGACGAAGACAGCGGAAAGTTGTGGTTAGCGGAGGAAAGATAATGGGTGGGGCAAGCACAAACAAAAAAGAGCGAACTTGACGTCCGCTCTTTCGATTCTCGACCTTCCGGCAGCGAAAAAGTTTATAGCAACACTGTTATTTTAAAGCTTCATTCTCGACGGGAACGATTTGGCTGGCATGGTAGCCTTTCGGACCTTCCTGCACTTCATAATTCGCGGTTTGACCCGCTTTCAGCGTGCGATAACCGTCCATTTGGATGGTGGAATAATGAGCGAAAATATCGCCTTCACCTTCATCAGGGCAAATGAACCCAAACCCTTTAGCGTTGTTAAACCATTTAACTGTACCAGTTGCCATGCGAAACATCCCTCTTGCATTCAAATTGCATAACTATGAGTAAAATCAACCTTTGCAATCACGTTACTCAAAAGTAATTGATGCAGTATGTTTTTACTTCAATTCCCACTCTAGTAGAAAGATTTAGACAGTCAAGCCTGCGAGCCCCCATATAACAACATTTTAATAAAAATGGCTATCGTTCTGGCAGAAGGATGATGGGGGTATCATTTTTGTAAACTAAGTTTCATTTATGAAACGAAAGTTTATTCAGTAAGAGGTTGATATATGAGGTTAATTTACAACTCCATCAATGAATACGTGTTTCATGGGTATTAGAGGTGGTCGTACTTCAAAGAATATTCCCTGCAAAACTAGTGATTTGTCACTAAATCAGTGGTTGGTGAATTGTTATGTTAATACACTAATGAATAGATATTTCAATTAGTGATATGAAATCCCCAAACATTCATTTGAGAAATTAAGTTTTCATTTTCCGAGACAATTTAATAAAAATGAGACCAAATAATTTTGAATTTTTATGTACGGAAAATCTGACATCGGGGTTTTGCTAAATGCCAGATATTGAAGTGAAATTGAATGGATATGATCTCGGTCTGGTTTTTAAGGGCGTGATCAGTGCTAATTCTGTGGTGAATAGCAGGCGATTGTGAACGTCCCGTAGCAATGAAACGGTTGCTGGAATACAATCTGTGCATTACGTTTTAAATAGTGGTAGAGATTCTTGTGTTTGATGTCTCAATCTATGATTCTGGCGTATAAATAGTTGTTTTATAAGAAACACTTGAGCTACCTTAAAGATTGTAATCCCTTATGAGCAAAATGTACGAATGGATAGTTCCGGATTCTGATGTAAAGGAAGCGGAAGAAACCAAGGTAAAACCGCCATCATTATACAAAGTGGTATTGAATAATGATGACTACACCCCCATGGAGTTTGTAGTGGAGGTGTTGCAGCGGTTCTTTTCTATGGACATAGAGAAAGCAACACAGCTGATGCTTACGGTGCATTATGAAGGTAAAGCCGTTTGTGGCGTATTCACCGCGGAAGTTGCCGAGATGAAAGTCGCGCAGGTCATGATGCATGCGAAAGAACATCAACACCCACTGTTGTGCACAATGGAGAAGGCCTAAGTCGTAAACCCGGTTTTTCTCCGGCACACCATAATGTGGTATTTGAGGGAGGTGCCTTATGCTAAACAAAGAACTCGAAGCAAGCCTTAACGGGGCATTTGCAAGAGCACGTGAAAAACGTCATGAGTTCATGACAGTTGAACATCTGCTACTGGCGCTTCTGGAAAACGTAGCGGCTCGAGAAGCTTTACTCGCCTGCCGTGCGGATCTTGATGCTCTGCGTAAAGAGCTGGAAGCATTCATTGAACAAACCACTCCACTTATCCCTGTCGACGACGATAACCGCGAAACCCAGCCAACCCTGAGTTTCCAGCGTGTGCTTCAACGTGCTGTATTTCACGTGCAGTCGTCAGGTCGTAGCGAAGTAAGTGGCGCAAACGTACTGGTCGCGATTTTCAGCGAGCAGGAATCGCATGCTGCCTACCTTCTTAAGAAAAACGACATTAGCCGTCTGGATGTTGTTAACTACATTTCACACGGCACAACCAAGTCTTCCAGCAGCGATGAAGAATTGCCTGGTGCGGATTTATCTTCTGATGAAGCGGCCGTTGAAGGTGGGGAAGAGCGTCTCGAGAATTTTGCAACCAACCTGAATCAATTGGCACGTGTCGGCGGTATCGACCCGCTGATTGGCCGAGACAAAGAATTGGAACGCACCATCCAGGTGCTATGTCGCCGCCGTAAGAACAACCCACTGCTGGTGGGCGAGGCTGGCGTTGGTAAAACAGCGATAGCTGAAGGTCTCGCGTGGCGTATCGTAGAAGGCCAAGTTCCCGAGATTATTCAGGATTGTGTCATTTATTCCCTGGATATTGGTTCATTGCTTGCGGGTACCAAATACCGAGGTGATTTCGAGAAGCGCTTCAAGAGTATTCTTAAGCAGCTAGAGAAAGAAGACCACGCGGTGCTCTTCATTGACGAGATCCACACTATTATTGGAGCGGGCGCAGCGTCTGGTGGTCAGGTCGATGCTGCTAACTTGATTAAACCTCTGCTGTCGAGCGGTAAGCTCCGTTGTATCGGTTCAACCACTTACCAGGAATACAGCAGCATCTTCGAAAAAGAGCGTGCATTGGCGCGTCGCTTCCAGAAAATCGATGTGGTCGAGCCATCACTGGATGACACCACCAAGATCCTGATGGGCTTGAAGCCTAAGTACGAAGCTCACCATGAAGTTCGTTACACCAATAAAGCGATTCGCGCAGCAGTTGAGCTTTCTGCTAAATACATCAACGAACGTCATCTGCCAGATAAGGCGATTGATGTGATTGATGAAGCAGGGGCACGCTGTCGTCTGGCTCCTGCCAGCAAGCGTAAGAAGACGGTAGGTGTTGGTGACATCGAGGCCATGATTGCTAAAATGGCGCGTATCCCAGAGAAATCAGTATCGTCAACCGACCGTGATGTCCTTCAGTCGCTTGAGCAGAAACTTAAAATGCTGGTGTTCGGCCAGGACGATGCAATCAGTGCTTTGTGTGAAGCAATCAAGCTAAGCCGCGCTGGTTTGGGTGAAGAGAACAAACCGGTGGGTTCTTTCCTATTTGCCGGTCCAACCGGTGTGGGCAAAACTGAGGTTACTGTCCAGCTTGCACGAGCTATGGGTATTGAGCTTCAGCGCTTTGATATGTCCGAATACATGGAACGTCACACCGTCAGCCGACTGATTGGTGCGCCTCCAGGCTATGTTGGTTACGATCAAGGTGGCTTGTTGACCGATGCAGTGATCAAGCATCCACATTGTGTGGTGTTACTGGATGAGATTGAGAAAGCTCACCCAGACGTCTTTAACCTATTACTGCAGGTGATGGATAACGGCACGCTGACGGACAACAACGGCCGCAAAGCAGACTTCCGTAACGTGATTCTGGTAATGACGACCAATGCAGGTGTGACGGAAACGGTTCGCAAATCGATTGGTCTTATCCAGCAGGATCATAGTCACGATGCGATGTCGGAAATTAAGAAAGTGTTCTCACCGGAATTCCGCAACCGTCTCGACAACATCATTTGGTTTAACCACCTCGATAAGAACATCATTTTGCAGGTGGTGGACAAGTTCGTCGTGGAACTGCAGGCCCAATTGGATGCACGCGGCGTATCGCTGGAAGTGACCGACAAAGCCAAACTCTGGCTGTCAGAGAAAGGTTACGACAAAGCGATGGGCGCACGCCCAATGGCGCGGGTCATGCAGGAGCATGTGAAGAAAAACCTGGCGAACGAGTTACTGTTTGGTTGCTTAGTGAATGGAGGAACGGTCAAAGTTGGCGTGAAGAACGACAAACTGACGTTCAGCTTCAGCGACGAAATGGAACCCGCTTAAATATCAAACCGGACGCATTAGAGTCCGGTTTTGTAAAACGACAAAAACCCGGCATTGCCGGGTTTTTTGTGTTCGCGAGACGTGAGGATTAGCGCGCGCGGAAGATGATGCGACCTTTAGACAGGTCGTAAGGCGTCATCTCAACGGTAACTTTGTCACCGGTCAGGATACGGATGTAGTTTTTACGCATCTTACCAGAGATGTGTGCAGTAACTACGTGGCCGTTCTCTAGTTCTACGCGGAACATAGTGTTTGGCAGGGTATCCAGAACGGTACCTTGCATTTCAATTACGTCTTCTTTTGCCATTTAATCCTCTTGGGCTACCGATCAGCCAATTTTTGACCGGCAGATAATGCCTTGATTGATTGAGTCTGTAAAGTTTAGGGGCGGAATTTTACCCCTTTGCATCCGCACTGACCAGCAAAAATCAGCTATCGGTTAAGGTTTGCGCGTTTTTCTGCCGGTCGCATTGAAGAAAACCGAGAGGTGAACCATTGGGAGTGTTTAAACCTAATTGCTTAAAACTGATCGCCATCTATCCAACTGCCAGCCACATAGCGCTGATGAGGTTTGAACTTCTGCTTATAGTTCATAGCGCTACAGGCGTCGATTTGGAATCCAAGGTATAGCCATGGAATGCCGTGTTTCCGAGCCTGTTCTATTTGAGCAAGCACACAAAGCGAACCCAGAGACCAGCAGTGATCAGGCTCGAAGAAACTGTAAATGGCGCTGTATCCATTTTCTAAAACGTCTGTAATCGCGATGGCGATGAGTTTTTCATCTTCGTAGAGATGAAGGTACTTGGAAGTCTGCCAGTCACTTTGCACGAAAGAACGAAAGTCCTGCTTATTCGCTGGATACATTGAGCCATGACGGTGGCGGGCTGAAATGTAGCGCTCATAAAGAGAAAACCAATCTGTGTCCATCTGGTCTTTGAACTCGATGGAAAGGCGCTTCAATTGGCTTAGGTGACGCTTTTGGCTCCTCGATGGAACAAACCCTCGTGTATCAACCCGAAGAGAGTGACAAGCTGTACAGGCGTTGCAATAAGGTCGATATATGTTGTTGCCACTCCGGCGAAAACCACTTTGCACAAGAAACCCATATCCGCGATCAGTGTGAAGTTCAGGATCGAGAACGACTGCGACAGACTCTTCTTGATTGGCCAAATAGCTGCATGTAGACGGTGCCATTACACCAATTCTTATTGAATGGTTAGACATGGTTAAAGCCAATCCATTGTGAGCGGAAGAGAGACGCATCTGTGATCTGGTGTTTTAGCTCGCAGAGCAACTGGGTAAAGTCCTGTCTTTGAATCGGCTCGGCACCCAGCGAGGCAAGGTGGTCTGTCATCATCTGACAATCAATCAGCTTGCCACCATGACGTTTAAAGTGTTCACAGAAGTACCAGAGCGCTGTTTTTGAAGCGTTGGTTTTGAGTGAAAACATAGATTCCCCGCAAAACAGTGAACCGACATTCACCCCATACAAGCCACCTATTAGCTCTTCGTCCTGCCATACCTCAACACTGTGGGCGGAACCTAATTGATGCAATCGCGTATAGGCTTCGCGCATTTCAGATGTAATCCATACCTGTTTTTCGCCACGGATTAGCGCGCAATGCTGAATGACTTGATCGAAAGCTCGGTTGATAGATACCCGGTAGCCTTGTTTACGGACATACTTCCTCAGGCTTCGGCTTGGCACGAAAGAGATTGGATCGATGACCGCCCGCTCAGAGGGTGACCACCAGAGCAATGGCTCGTCAATGCCAAACCAAGGGAATATACCCCTTGAATACGCTGCGCGTAGGCGTTCTGGCGATAAGTCTCCACCGATAGCCAGCAAACCGTCGGGTTCTTCCAGTGCCGATGATACGGGAGGAAAAAACTCGGGGTTGTCATCATCCAGTGGCGGCAAATAGATGGTCATATCACTTCATCATGGTCAAAAAAAGGAGCTAAGCTCCTTTTAGTTTAAACGGGTTACTGAATTCGTTGAAGCAGTTGGCTGTATCGACCACCTGTTTCTTTCAGGGCTTGATGAGAGCCCTGTTCGATAATTCGCCCTTCATCCATTAAACACACCTGGTCCATTTCGGTCAGCCCCACCAGACGATGGGTAATGAACAGTACGGTTTTGCCTTTGGCATGCTCAAGAAGCAAAGCAAGGATCTGTTGCTCTGTTTTTACATCAAGACCTTCCGTAGGCTCATCCAGCAGCAGGATAGGGGCGTCACGAAGAAGTGCTCTTGCAATGCCAAGACGGCGTCTTTCTCCACCGGAAAGCTGACGACCTCCGTCTCCCAACCAGGTATCCAGGCCAGGACCTTCCAGCAAAGCAGAAAGACCAACCTGCTCAATGACGGAAATCAACTCGTCATCAGACGCATTTGATTTCGCCATAGAGAGGTTGTGGCGCAGTGCACCATTGAATACGTCTACTCGCTGACTGACGACAGCTATTGAAGTCCTCAGTGCGGATTCACGCCAGGTATCTAAAGCGACGCCATCAATGCTGATGCTACCTGAGGAAGGGTCCCATGAACGGGTGATCAACTGTAACAAGGTTGATTTGCCGCAACCGGTACGGCCCAACAGGGCCACTTTTTCTCCTGCTTTCACTGAAAGTGAAATGCCATTCACTGCAGGCTTCTCAGCGCCGTAGTATGAGAAAGTCACTTCATTGAAAGCGATGTCACCTTTAGCGGTGTTGTTGTAACCCATAGGGTCAAACGGCGTCTCCGGGTCTGCTTCAATGATTTCGTTTAGGCGTTTTGCAGAAGTCATTGTTTGGCTCAGGTACTGAAACGCACCAGCCACAGGCATCATCAATTCGAAGCTGGCCATGGTAGCGAATGCAACCATCGCAACATACGGATTTGGCAGTTCGCCACCAATACCATCAGCTGCAAGCCAGAGCATCAACACCAGTGTCAGGCCATTTGCTGCGAGCAATACACCGTTTGCCAGACCAGTGATACGTGCCATTTGTCTTTGTGATGACAAAAGACGCTGCTCTGCTTCCACCGCGGCATCGCGATAACGATCCGCGGCGCCGAAGATTTGTAGCTCAGCATGACCCTGCAGCCAGTCCAATAAAGAAATGCGAAGTTGAGACTTGGATTGAGTGATTTCAACGCCATGTGACCTACCAAGGTGGTAGAACACCACAGGCAGGACCAACATTAGAGACAGCAAGATGGCGCCAAGCGTTAAGCCGATAGCTGGATCAAACCAATACAGGAAGCCACTGATACCGAAAATCCCTAGCATACCGACAATCAGCGGGCTGACCAGACGAAGATAAACATGATCCATCGCATCCACATCCGCCACAAGACGGTTAAGGATATCGGCGTCACGTAGGTTGCCGACTTTACCCGGGATCAGCGGGGTCAGTTTCTCGAAGAAGAAGATTCGAAGGTCTGCGAGCAGCTTGAAGGTAGCATTATGGCTGACAACGCGCTCACCCCAACGGCCAGCTGTTCGGGCAATGGAAAATCCACGCACGCCTGCTGCAGGTAGCATGTAATTGAAGTTTGCTGTCGCCAGCAGGCCTGCTACTGCAGATGCGGCAATGAACCAACCTGATAGGGTAAGCAAGCCAATTGCAGCAGCCAGCGTTCCGAAAGACAGCAACATGCCAAGTGACAGTCCAAACCAGTGCTTTTTGTAGAGTTTCAGGAAAGGAATCAAATCACGCATCGAGATCGCTCCTATCGACAGCTTGGATCATCTCAGCGAAGACTCCTTCATGTTTCAGTTGTTCGAAATTGCCTTGTTGTATCAATTTGCCTTGTTGCATCACCAGAATATTGTCACATCCGCCCAATTGGTCGATGCGGTGGCTCACCAGCAGTGTGGTGGTATCTTTGGTGGCATGGTCGAGGCTTTCCATTACCAATTTTTCGCTGGAAGCATCCAGGCTCGCGGTGGGTTCATCAAGCACCCAGAAACGTCCTTCCTGAAGCAGTGCTCTGGCAACTGCAATACGTTGTGCCTGGCCCACAGATAAGCCAGATGCACGATCTCCAACGGAGTGTTCCAGACCCTTTTCGAGACGCTGGATAAACTCGTCAGCGTAAGCCGCTTTGGTCACACGCTGTATTTGCTCATCAGTTGCCATAGGGGCTGCAAGGCAAACATTGTCTTTCACTGAGCCGTGGAATAACTGCGGATTTTGGCCTACCCAGCTCACCTGCTTGCGCCAGTAAGCCAAATCGGCGTTCTTCAGCTCAAGACCGTTGATAGACAGGCTGCCACGATAAGGCAAAAATCCGAGGATTGCGTTAATCAGACTGGTTTTACCTGCGCCACTTTGGCCGACAAGCGCGACCTTTTGGCCTTCTCGAATTTCAAAGCTGATTGGACCGGCAAGAACGGCACCATCAGGGCTCAGCACTTCAAGGTCCGTCGCCTTAATAGTGATTGCTTCATCAGATACTTTTGCACTGCCAGACGCTTGGTGTTCTGGCGTAGAGTCGAGGAAGTTAACGATGGATTCTGCAGCACCAATCGCTTGAGCTTTGGCATGGTAGAAGGTACCCAAGTCGCGTAGTGGCTGGTAAAACTCAGGGGCCAGTACCAGCACAAAAATACCGACGAACAGGGTAATACCCATACCGTAATGGCCGAAATTGAGTTCGCCGATATAGCTGAAACCGAAATAGACTGCTGTCACCGCTATCGATAGTGCAGTGAAAAATTCCAGCACGGCGGACGAAAGGAATGCAAGTCGAAGCACTTCCATAGTGCGTTTACGGAAGTCTTCGGAGGCAATGCGAAGGTGATTGCTCTCTGCTTCAGCCTGATCGAACAGGCGAATGGTGGAAAGGCCGCGTAGCCTGTCATAGAAATACCCGGAAAGACGCTGTAGCGCTTTAAAGTTGCGGCGGTTAGCATCAGCAGCACCCATTCCCACCAGGGCCATAAAAAATGGTACTAATGGCGCTGTCACCAGGAAAATCAAACCTGCCGCCCAGTTCAAAGGGAATACGGCAATCAAAATAATGAAAGGGATAAGGACCGCAATGGCCATTTGTGGCAGATAGCGAGCGAAGAAGTCCTGCATTTCTTCTACCTGCTCAAGGATGAGGCTGGCCCATGTGCCCGCGGGTCTGCCTTGGATAGTGGCAGGACCCAACGCATGGAGTTTATCGAGAATCAGTTTTCGAATATGAAGACGGACAGCTTCCCCAGCGCGATAACCTGCTTGCTCTTTACCCCAACTACATAGGGCTCGTATACAGACGACGATACCGAGAACAACGAAAGAGAGCCAAAGCTCCGATTTGTCGGTTTTCTCGATAATTAATTGATGAAGAATATTGGCGAGCAGGGCGGCCTGAGCAACAAGAAAAAGGCCAGACAAAAATGCCAGCCCAATTGCTGCCATAAGCCAAGTTTTGCCAAGCTTGCTTTGCCCCTTGAGCCATTGGGCGAGCGAGCGCTGTTTCTTTTTATCCATAGTACTTCATTGGTATTTTTATGTTACCGATACGAATGAACCGGGTGGGAGCGATCCCTGTGGCTGATATCGGTCTTTGGAAGGCTGAAATGGCAAAATGATAGGCCCACATACAAACGGGCCTAACAGAAGTGGATTACTGGGTTTTAGCTTGTGCGTCTAGGAAACGCTCAGCGTCCAGTGCTGCCATACAGCCGGTACCAGCAGAAGTGATTGCCTGACGGTAGATATGGTCCATAACATCACCTGCAGCGAAAACACCTTCAACGCTGGTCTGCGTTGCGTTGCCTTCTAAGCCTGACTGCACCTTGATATAACCATTGTGCATGTCCAGCTGACCTTCAAAAATACCAGTGTTTGGTTTATGGCCAATAGCAACGAATAGACCCATCACATCCAGCTCTTCAGTATTGTCAGACTGCGTGTCTTTAATACGAACGCCAGTCACACCCATGTCGTCGCCCAGTACTTCATCCAGAACACGGTCAGTGTGCAGAACGATATTACCATTCTCGACTTTATCCATCAGGCGGTTAACCAGAATTTTCTCCGCACGGAAGCTGTCACGACGGTGGATCAGGTGAACTTCTGAAGCGATGTTAGACAGGTAAAGCGCTTCTTCAACAGCCGTGTTACCACCGCCAATTACTGCCACTTTTTGGTTACGGTAGAAGAAACCGTCACAGGTCGCACAAGCTGATACGCCGCGGCCTTTGAAGTTTTCTTCTGACTCCATACCCAAATACTGAGCAGATGCACCCGTTGCGATAATCAGTGCATCACAGGTGTATTCGCCATTGTCGCCTTTTAGGCGGAAAGGGCGTTGGGTCAGGTCAGTCTCATTGATGTGGTCGAAGAGGATTTCAGTATCAAACTTCTCAGCGTGCTCTTTCATACGCTCCATCAGTGCTGGGCCAGTTAGACCTTCAGCGTCACCCGGCCAGTTCTCAACCTCTGTCGTGGTCGTTAGCTGACCGCCCTGTTGCAGACCAGTTACCATCACTGGGTTCAGGTTAGCACGCGCCGCGTAAACTGCAGCGGTGTAACCAGCAGGGCCAGAACCTAAGATTAGAAGGCTTGCATGCTTTACGTTGCTCATTATTTCTCCGGGTGGATTTAGTGTTATGCAATGGAACCGATTGTAGGGAAATTGTAGAGCTAAAGAAAGGGCACCATGCGGTGCCCTTTATCGAAAAATGTTATCTGTTATTACCCTTCAATTAAGCCAGCGTGGCCTTTGGGTCAACATATTCCAGATCAAATGCTTCCGCGACTTCACGGATGGTGACTTTACCGTCAATCACGTTAAGGCCGTTCAGCAGGTTCTGATCAGAAAGCAGCGCGTCGCGATAACCCAAGTTTGCCAGTTTCACTATGTAAGGAAGGGTGGCATTGTTCAGTGCAAATGTGGAAGTACGGGCTACTGCGCCGGGCATGTTTGCTACACAGTAGTGAACCACATCGTCGACAATATAGGTTGGGTCGGCATGTGTTGTTGCTTTCGAGGTTTCGAAACAGCCACCCTGGTCGATAGCAACATCGACGACTGCTGCGCCTGGTTTCATGCGTTTAATGTGGCCTGCGTTTACCAATTTTGGTGCTGCTGCACCAGGGATAAGCACTGCTCCGATGACCAAATCTGCGGCGAGAACGTGTTTTTCAAGAATTTCTTCTGTTGAATATAAAACTTTTGCGCGTCCCTGAAACTCTTCGTCCAAAGCACGAAGTGTATCGATGTTGCGGTCTAAAATTGTGACATCTGCCCGCATTCCAACAGCCATTCTTGCTGCATTTGAGCCGACCACGCCGCCGCCTAACACCACTATTTTAGCGGGTTCAACGCCAGGAACACCGCCTAGCAGCATACCTGCGCCACCGCGCGATTTTTCCAACGCCTGTGCACCCGCTTGAATAGACATTCGTCCTGCAACCTCTGACATCGGCGCCAGAAGTGGCAATCTACCCTTAGAATCTGTTACGGTTTCATAGGCTATACAGACAGCTTTGCTCTTGATAAGGTCTTGTGTCTGTGGAAAATCTGGTGCAAGGTGCAAATAGGTAAACAATATTTGCCCTTCGCGAAGCATGGCACGTTCAACTGCCTGTGGCTCTTTGACTTTGACAATCATTTCAGCAGCTGCGAAGACATCTTCTGCAGTTGGAAGAATAGAAGCACCAGCCTTGATGTAGTCATCATCGCTGAAGCCGATACCCGCGCCCGCCTGGGACTGGACGTGAACAGTGTGGCCATGGGATATCAGCTCGCGAACGCTGGCAGGGACCATGCCTACACGGTACTCGTGGTTTTTGATTTCTTTAGGTACACCAATGATCATCCTAAATCCTCGCTTCTTTATAGAGTTATTGGCTGTTGTTTTGTAATATTGTTGTATTTAGAGCTAGTATAGTTCGCCAAAAGCCGGATTTGATGCTAAATATATAAAATATGTTAGAAAAAATGGCATTTAACATTGCAAGGAAGTAAAAAGGTGGAATAAAAAATGGTTGAAGCCAAAAAGAAACCCTCCAAGGAATTGGACCGTATTGACAGAAATATTCTTAATGAACTTCAGAAAGATGGGCGTGTTTCAAACGTCGAGCTTTCTAAGCGAGTAGGACTGTCGCCAACCCCTTGTCTTGAGCGTGTTCGTCGTCTTGAGAGACAAGGTTATATCTCTGGGTATACCGCGTTACTAAACCCTCAATTTCTTGATGCGTCGCTGCTGGTATTTGTAGAAATTACCCTGAACCGTGGTGCTCCTGATGTGTTCGAACAGTTTAACAAGGCCGTTCAACAGCTTGAAGATATTCAGGAATGTCATCTTGTTTCCGGTGATTTCGACTACCTGTTGAAAACGCGCGTATCAGATATGTCTGCTTATCGTAAGCTGCTGGGTGAAACCCTGCTGCGTCTTCCAGGTGTTAATGACACCCGCACCTATGTAGTGATGGAAGAAGTGAAACAGACCAACCATCTGGTGATCAAAACGCGTTAACATGCTCACAGCCCTCAGACAAAGAGGGCTGAGATAAGTGTTATATTCTACAAACCGAGTAGCTTGCTGCTCGGTTTGTTTTTTTGTTTGGTGTACACTTTTGCAAAAGCATGGGTATTAACCCAGTATTTTCTCGTCAACTATGCGATTTTGCTTGGCGAGTACTAAGGCAAACAACATAAAAAAACAAAGCCACTAAAACGATTTCAGGGCTTAAAGTTAGAAAGATAGGTGATAATGGAGTTCTTCTTGCGCCAGGAGCAGAAACAGACAGACACCTCACGTCGATTGAACGGAAAACAACGTTTGAAAGAGAGCGCACTGATTATTGCGCTGCTGTCTGCTGTCTTCTTCCTAGTATCTCTGCTCAGTTACGATTCATCAGATCCATCATGGTCTCAGACTGCATGGGATGGTCCAGTACAAAATGCTGCAGGCAATGCCGGTGCATGGGTGGCTGATACCCTGTTTTTTGCATTGGGTACGCTTGCTTATCCACTTCCTTTTCTCCTGCTGCTTGGTGGTTGGGTTTTCTTCCGTCGCCGAAGTGAATCAGAACCACTGAACTACACCATTCTGGCAACCCGAATCCTCGGTGTTGTGCTGCTGCTGTTAACCAGTTGTGGTTTAGCGGATCTCAACTTCGATGACTTCTGGTTCTTTTCATCCGGTGGCGTTGTTGGCGACGTGCTGACAGAACTTTCAATGCCTCTTTTTAACCTACTGGGGACAACGCTGGTCTTTATGTTCCTGTGGGCGGCGGGTTTTACCCTATTCACTGGTATTTCATGGCTGACAATTGTCGATACGTTAGGTGAAAAGACACTGTCAGCTATCACTTGGTTGGTGAACCGGGCCCGTGGTGATAAGCCTCAAATGATTGGCTCAACTGTTGATACATCAGAGCCTGCCGAAGATGTGGACGAATCAGATCCCCTATTTGCTAAGCCCGTAGCGAAAAAACGGGAACTGGCAGATGTCTCTCTGCTAAACAAAGCGCAGCGTGTAGATGAAGGCGACGAAGATAACGTGGTTACTGTTCCGCCAGTGATTCATGCTGCGATGGCAACAAATGCAGCCTCGTCAGAACGCAAAGAGCCAGTGATGACATTGGAGCCAGAAATCGAAGAGCCTGTCATCGCGCCTGAGCCAAAGCCAGTTTTTGTCAGCAACAGTCAAGAAGCCGAGATAAATGATGACGCCGAAGTACCTGCTGAACCAGAGCAGGTCAACCAAACACTGATTTCGGAAACGGCTTCTGAAGAAGCTTCTTCAGAAGAGAGCATGGCCGAGAGCGATGGTGCTCCTTGGGATGACGATGTCAACTTCGGTTCGACAGAGTCCGTCGTGATTGAAGAGACACGAGAAGACATTGTTATTGGTAACACTGACGGCTTGTCGGAACTTGACCGCGCTCAGGCAGAATCAGTGATTCCGGACGAAGAGGAGGACCCTTTCCTCGAAACCATTCGTGAAGCGCAGAAAAATGCGGCGGGTGCTGTGCATCCGTTTCTTATTAAAGATGAACCGAACCTGCCGAAGCCGAAAGAGCCGCTGCCAACCATTGACCTTCTTGACCCTCCGCGCAACACCGCAACCCGTGCATCGGATGAAGAACTGCAGTATCAGGCTCGCTTGATTGAAACGCGCCTCGAAGAATACAAAATCAAAGTCACTGTGAAGGGGATTTTCCCTGGTCCGGTTATCACGCGCTTTGAACTTGAGTTGGCACCGGGTGTGAAAGTTAGCCGAATCATGAGTCTGTCAAAAGACATTGCCCGTTCGCTATCAACCAGTGCAGTTCGTGTCGTTGACGTGATCCCAGGCAAGCCATATATCGGCCTTGAGTTACCGAATACCAGCCGTGAAACTGTGTTCATGTCTGAAGTGGTAGCGAGTGAGCGCTTCCAGTCTTCGAAATCACCGCTGTCAGTTGTTCTGGGTAAAGACATTGCCGGTGAAGCGATTGTAACGGACCTCGCCAAAGCGCCACACATGCTGGTGGCAGGTACAACAGGCTCCGGTAAATCAGTCGGTGTCAACGTGATGATCGTCAGCATGCTCTATAAAGCGGGCCCGGATGATGTCCGTTTCATCATGATTGACCCGAAAATGTTGGAACTTTCGGTTTATGAAGGTATCCCACATTTGTTGACCGAAGTGGTCACTGACATGAAAGACGCCGCCAACGCGCTTCGTTGGAGCGTGGCGGAAATGGAGCGTCGTTACAAGCTGATGTCTGCATTGGGTGTTCGAAACATTGCGGGCTACAACGACAAGATTCGTGAAGCTGCTGAGGCCGACCATCCGATCCCTGACCCGCTTTGGAAGCCAGGCGACAGCATGGATGAAACCGCACCAGTGCTGGAAAAACTGCCTTACATTGTTGTGATTGTCGACGAATTCGCAGATTTGATGATGGTAGTGGGCAAGAAGGTAGAAGAGTTGATTGCGCGTCTTGCCCAAAAGGCTCGTGCAGCAGGTATTCACCTTGTGCTGGCTACACAGCGTCCATCTGTGGACGTGATTACAGGTTTGATTAAAGCAAACATCCCAACCCGCATGGCGTTTACGGTATCAACCAAAACAGACTCGCGAACCATTCTGGACCAGGGGGGCGCGGAGTCCCTATTGGGTATGGGTGACATGCTGTTTATGCCTAATGGGTCGAACCATCCGGCGCGTGTCCATGGTGCCTTCGTGAATGATGACGAAGTTCACCGCGTGGTCAGCAATTGGAAGGCACGTGGTAAGCCACAGTACATTACTGAAATTACCAGCGGTGACCAGGGCAGCGATGGTTTGTTGCCGGGTGAGGCTCCAGAGGGCGGGGACGGCGAAGAGCTGGATCAGCTTTTTGACCAAGTCGTTGAGTTTGTGACCGAATCTCGCCGCGCATCAGTCTCAGGAGTACAACGCCGCTTTAAAATCGGTTATAACCGAGCCGCGCGTATTGTTGAACAGTTGGAAGTGCAGGGCATTGTCAGCCCGCCAGGCCATAACTCGAATCGTGAGGTGTTGGCACCGCCACCACCGCCAAGAGATTGATTGGAATTAGAATGAAAAAAATGTTGTTCTCTTTGCTGTTGGTTGCTCCTGCAGTGTTTGCAAACCCGCAGCAAGAACTGAATTCTCGCTTGTCAAAGCTCAACAGCTTCACGGCGAATTTTGAACAGACCGTCACCAGCCCGGAAGGGGATGTGATCAGTGAAGGCGAAGGCAGCCTAGCCATGAAGCGCCCAAATCTGTTCAATTGGGAAACTGTCACGCCGGACGAAAACTACCTGATTTCAGACGGTGAAACGCTGTGGTACTACAGCCCCTTCATTGAACAAGTCACAGCTATGCGGCTGGACGATGCGACTTCACAGACGCCATTTGTTCTGCTGACCCGCAACAATCCAAGTGATTGGGAAGACTACAACGTTAAACAAGAAGGTGATACTTTCACCTTGTCTCCAAAAGAAGCCTCAAACTTGGGGGAGTTTGTTGTTAGTGTGAAAGCTGACGGCAAAATTACCGAATTTGCTGTGGTGGAGCAGGACGGCCAACAAAGCCGTTTTGAGCTGGATGATGTGAAGAACGTGACACCCAAAAACTCACTGTTCAGCTTTACTGTTCCAGAAGGTGTTGAGCTGGATGACCAGCGACAGTAATCAGAGAAGGCTAATTTGAGTAACCTCAGTCTGGATTTTGCGGACGACTTTCGCCCCTTGGCCGCGCGCATGCGGCCAACTAATCTCGCCGAATACATAGGCCAAAAGCACCTCCTCGATGAAGGCAAACCACTCCGCCGTGCACTTGAAAGTGGACAGCTGCATTCGATGATCCTTTGGGGGCCACCGGGTACGGGTAAAACCACGTTGGCGGAAGTGGCAGCCGGTTATGCCAATGCGGAAATTGAGCGGGTATCTGCGGTTACATCCGGTGTTAAAGATATTCGCCTCGCGATCGATAAAGCTAGGGAAAATCAGCTGGTAGGTCGCCGCACTATCCTGTTTGTGGATGAGGTGCACCGCTTCAACAAAAGCCAGCAGGACGCTTTTCTGCCGCATATCGAAGACGGTACCATCACCTTTATCGGTGCGACGACGGAAAACCCGTCTTTCGAATTAAACAACGCTCTGCTCTCCCGTGCCCGTGTTTACAAGCTTAAGTCTCTTGATACGGATGACGTGTTGGAAGTGATCGACCAAGCGCTGTCTGACAAAGAGCGTGGATTGGGAGCTGAAAATCTGGAATTCGCCGAAGGTGTAAAAACGCAATTGGCGGATTTTACCTCTGGCGATGCGCGAATGACGCTGAATTATCTCGAACTTCTGTCAGACATGGCAGAACCAGATGCCAGCGGTAGAAAGCTGATCACCTTGCCGTTGTTTGCCGAAGTAGCGGGAGAGAAGATTGCCCGTTTTGATAACAAGGGTGACCTTTGGTACGACCTGATTTCTGCTTTCCACAAATCTGTCCGCGGCTCTGATCCGGATGCCGCCTTATATTGGTATGCCAGAATTATCACGGCTGGTGGCGATCCGCTCTATGTTGCCCGTCGATTGTTGGCAATTGCTTCAGAAGACATTGGCAACGCTGACCCACGCGCAATGGAAATTGCGATTAATGCCTGGGACTGTTTTACCCGTGTGGGGCCGGCCGAAGGCGAACGTGCGATTGCACAGGCTACCGTTTACATGGCATGTGCGGCGAAAAGTAATTCGGTCTATGTGGCATGGAAAGCGGCTTTGCGTGATGCCAAGATGCACCCAGATTACGAAGTACCTAATCATCTTCGTAACGCACCGACCACATTAATGAAAGAAATGGGGTACGGGGATGGGTATCGATATGCCCATGATGAGCCAAACGCCTATGCGGCTGGTGAGAGCTATTTCCCTGAAGAAATGAAAGGCACGCGATACTACCAACCAGTAAATCGTGGTATGGAAATCAAAATCGCAGAAAAGCTGGCGTTTCTTGAGCAGTTGAATGCAAATAGCCCTCGAAAACGCTAGGAAATAAAGGTCAATTTGGGTATTGTTTTACCCAATAAATGTGGTGGTTAAAGTCACCAATCTCAGGAAGAAAAATCCTTTCAATTTGACGTTGCCATAATAGTGCGTGGCAGCGTCAACTTCTTTTAAGGCACTGTTTAACGATTCACAGGATTAACATGCTGGATTCAAAACTACTTCGTACCGAGCTGGACGCAACAGCTGAAAAACTGGCACGTCGTGGCTTCAAGCTTGACGTTGACACTCTCCGCAATCTGGAAGAAAAGCGCAAATCGCTGCAAGTACGCACCGAGGAGCTGCAAGCTGAGCGTAATGCACGATCCAAGTCCATTGGTCAGGCGAAGGCGAAAGGTGAAGATATCCAGCCACTGCTGGCAGCGGTAGAAAACCTGGGCGATGAGCTGAATAAAGCGAAAGCTGAACTGGCAGAGCTTCAGGAACAACTGAATGACATCACTATGGGTGTGCCAAACATCGCTGATGATGCAGTGCCAGTAGGTAAGGACGAATCAGAAAATGTAGAAATTTCTGTTTGGGGCGAGCCTAAAACTTATGATTTCGAAGTTAAAGACCACGTTGATCTAGGTGAGCTGACTGGCGGTCTGGATTTCGCAAGCGCAGTGAAACTGTCTGGTTCACGTTTTATCGTGATGAAAGGCCAGATGGCGCGCCTGCATCGTGCCATTTCACAATTCATGCTGGACTTGCACACCACCGAGCACGGTTACACCGAAATGTACGTGCCTTACTTGGTGAATGCAGACAGCCTGTTTGGTACCGGCCAGCTGCCTAAATTCGGCGAAGATCTGTTCCACACGCAGCCAGCGACCGAAGAGGGCGTGGGCATGTCTCTTATTCCAACCGCTGAAGTGCCGCTGACCAATATGGTACGTGACACTATCGTGGAAGAAGCCGAACTGCCTATCCGAATGACAGCTCACACGCCATGTTTCCGCTCAGAAGCAGGTTCATATGGTCGTGATACCCGTGGTCTTATCCGTATGCACCAGTTCGATAAAGTGGAACTCGTTCAAATCGTGAAGCCAGAAGATTCAATGGCAGCACTGGAAGAGCTGACTGGCCATGCTGAGAAAGTTCTGCAACTGCTGAACCTTCCTTACCGTAAGGTGATCCTGTGTACTGGTGATATGGGCTTTGGCTCAACAAAGACTTACGATCTGGAAGTTTGGGTACCAGCGCAAGGCACTTACCGCGAGATTTCGTCTTGTTCAAACATGGGCGATTTCCAAGCACGTCGTATGCAGGCGCGCTTCCGTCGTAAGGCTGAGAAGAAACCGGAATTGCTGCACACACTTAACGGTTCAGGACTGGCGGTTGGTCGCACCATGGTAGCAATCCTTGAAAACTACCAGTTGGAAGATGGTCGAATTGAAGTGCCTGAGGTACTTCGTCCTTACATGGGTGGCCTGACTCACATCGGTTAATACAATCGAAATCTCAAAAAACCGGTCTTCGTGGCCGGTTTTTTATTGAAAACAGAAAATTACCCTTTCTGCGCTGCCTAATTTACAATGCATATGGTTTAATAAAGTACACTTAATTAGTGATATATTAATACACCTTAATTGATGAAACCATTTTCATAATATCGGTAAACAATCATGTAAATCATAAAGTTAATAAAGTATCAATTAAATTGTGGTTATTTGTTTGCAACCTTATCATTTCCTTCCTGTTTATTCGTCTACTATTACTTATTAGAAATCGTCGCAACTAAGAAAGGGTAGTGTCGTATGCGAGTCAATAATCCTGTAACGGATAAAGAAATAAAGTTCCCCGCCGATTACAATTTGCTCTCAACAACCGATCCACGCGGTATCGTTAAGTACGCGAGTAAGGATTTTTGCGAAGTGGCGGGCTACACGTTAGACGAAATTGTGGGTCAACCACACAACCTTGTTCGTCACCCCAGCATGCCGCCTGCAGCATTCCAGAACATGTGGGACTTTATCAAAGCTGGTAACAATTGGATGGGCTTGGTAAAGAACCGCACTAAAGACGGCGATTATTATTGGGTAAATGCTTTTGCTTCCCCTATCAAACAAAATGGCCAGATCGTCGAATTCCAATCTGTACGAACGACGCCTGACCGAAAAGCGGTCCAACGAGCAGAAAAAGTCTACCCACAGCTTCTCGCTGGTAAAACACCCTCAGCGCTGAAAATGCCGCGTACCCGTATGTGGCAACGTGCAGCAATGTGGTTTGTCCCTGGTGCTATCCTGGCTGGTGCTGCTGGCTTCTTTGCTGGTTTCGCAGCAGCGGTTGCGGTGCAATTTGTTTTCTCTATTGTGGCGATGTTCATGCTGACGCGACGTCTGGAGAATGTCACTAAACTGGCGAAAGAAGCATACGACAACCCATTGATGGAATATCTCTACAACGGCGCGATAGATGATGTTTCAGAAATCGAGCTGGCACTCAAAATGCGCGCGGCCGAGATTAACGCTGTTGTGGGACGTATTCTCGACGGTAGCGACCAAGTTCTCAATGCTGCCAGCAACGCTAAAGTAAATGGTGAGCGCACCGCGAGCAATCTTGAAAACCAGAATGCGGAAACTGAGCAGATAGCAGCGGCAATTAACGAAATGTCTGCAACAGCTAACGATATGTCCGGCAACACACAGAGCGCTTCAGATGCAGCGACGGAAGCACAGGATGCCACCCTCACCGGTATGGAAACGGTTGGTCAGACTGTTGATGCGATTCAGAACCTTGCCAAGCAGCTTAGCGACGCGTCAAGTGTGATATCCGAGCTGGAAGAACACGGCAAGCGTATTGGTTCTGTGTCTGATGTTATCCAGGGTATTGCTGAGCAAACCAACCTTCTGGCACTCAACGCCGCCATTGAGGCCGCACGTGCCGGTGAGCAAGGCCGTGGTTTCGCCGTGGTGGCGGATGAAGTACGTGCGCTCGCACAACGTACACAAGAGTCTACGTCTGAAATCCAGGATGTTATCTCCCTTATTCAAAACGGAACGCAGCAAGCGGTTGATGCAATGGCGCGAGGCACTACCCTATCAGGTGAGTGTGTGACCAGTGCAGAAAAAGCGGGTGATGCGCTTCGTCGTTCACAGGAATTGGTGTCTGATATCAATGACCGTAACCATCAGGTTGCGACAGCGGTTGAAGAGCAGGCAGCGGTTTCTAATGAAATGAACGGTAATATCCAGTCTGTGTCTGAACTGTCTCACCAGTCTCTGAACATTGCACAAGAAACGGTCCAGGAAGCAGACAGCTTAGTGAATGCACTAACAGCGCAGAAACAATTGGTCGCACAGTTCCGACGTGTCAGCTAACGCGGAAAACAAGTAAAGACCACCTGCAGAGCAGGTAGTTCCCAAACGGCTCCCGAGAAGGGAGCCGTTTGTATTTTGTTTCTTATTTAACTTTATATGGCGCATTTCCTCTTCCTTGACAATCTTATAGTGGTTTCTTGCTATCTTCGAATTGTCTCTTCGTTAACATCTATAGATTCGACAAACTATCCCTTCGGTTAGAAGTGGCTACCTCAGAATTCTTTTATTCTCGAGCACGGAAGCTTGGTAAACATCTGCTCTTGCTATTTATTCCTTCAATTTGCTGGTGACTTATGAGGACGGTAATTAGCGTGAGTCCTTTAAGGGCTTAGCCCAAGGTTAAGGATTACCTCTTTTATAAAAGAGGTAATCCTGACAACAAAAAAGGTCAGCCCTAAGGCTGACCTTTTTTTGTACTTGATTAACTAACTGGCTTTCATTGGAAGGGCTTTGAAATCTTCTTTAGCCTTAACTGGCTCGTTATCAGCAGTGCGAACAATAAGTTCACGGTCAAAAAGGTGAAGAAGAATAACGCTTAAGTCCTGACTGATTTTAATCAGTGAGGATGCTGGGATCTCTTCTTCTGTTGAACGGATAACAGAATCGAAACGGTTGTCCACACGATCAAAGGCTAGCGTTGCATCACCGCTCGACATCAAAGAAAGCTGGTGCATACGTTTTTGCAAAATACGGCTTTGGAGATTCACTGACTGCCATGCCGCTGTTTTCCCTTCTGCAAGGCGCATTACAGCTTGTTCATAACGAAGTTGTGCTTCTTTGGTGTCAATCCAGGTTTGCCAGAATGCTTGATACTCTTCATAAGTCGCGTCCATTGTGCCTTCTGCCAGATAAGAGCGTGTTACTTCGTCGATGATGTAAATCAAATGGTCTGACGCTCTGTGGTGTATCGCATACCAGCCTGCTTTAGACTGATTTGGAAGTGATGACAACACCTGTTCCATTCGAGACTTCAATACCCGGAACAAAGGACGTTGAGGATTGTTACACTCAATCAGTAATTGGTCGCAAAACTCCGCGATCTCTTTGCGAGCTTTGCTTGCTTGAGGAGATTGTGGGCAGCGAATGTAGCGGGTGTTGTGGTCATGCAACATCCAAAGCAATGAACGAAGATCGCTGATTTGCGAACGGTAGTGGTCGCGACGGGATTTCTGCGAGCTCGACAGACCTTTCGTCATGCGAACTAACCAGTTTGGAGTGATGATAGATAACAGTGCCATAACTTGTTCCTCTTTCCTGAGTGCCTGAACAAGTAGTGCAGTGTGTGTGCCAAATTAAAATATCTTAATAAACAATGAGATGCGAATTATTGCCGAATTTTCTGAACAGCAATGGCGCATAAACTAACCAACTTGGTGCAAAAGTGTGATGAAGGTCGATAAAATATTCCCTTTGATGCACAAACAAAAAAGGAGCCCGAAGGCTCCTTTTCTATTCGATGCTGCGATTACATCACACGCATACCAGCTTGTGCACCCTCATGTGGCTCAAGCAGCCACAGATCTTTGCCACCTGGGCCAGCAGCCAGGATCATGCCTTCTGACATGCCGAACTTCATCTTACGCGGTTTCAGGTTAGCGACCACTACCGTGTATTTGCCAACCAGATCTTCTGGGTTGTACGCAGACTTGATACCAGAGAATACCTGACGGGTCTCACCACCAATATCTAGCTGGAATTTCAGCAGTTTGTCAGCTTTTGGCACAGATTCACAAGAAATGATCTTCGCGATACGTAGATCGACTTTTGCAAAGTCACCGAATTCGATTTCATCCGCAATAGGCTCTTCGTCCAAAGGACCTTTGGCTTTTTCAGCCACCGCTTTCTCTGCTGCTGCATCTTCTTTAGATGCTTCAACCATCTCTTCAACTTTCTTCGGATCGATACGACTGAACAGTGCTTTAAATGCTTCAACTTTGTGAGCAGTCAGCGGTGTCGCGATACCATCCCAACTCAGGGTTTCGTTCAGGAAGGCTTCCGAACGCTCTGCCAGTTCTGGCATCACTGGCTTTAGGTAAGTCATCAGTACACGGAACAGGTTGATACCCATGGTACAGATTGCTTGAAGCTCAGCGTCTTTGCCTTCTTCTTTGGCGACGACCCAAGGTGCTTTCTCGTCAACGTATTGGTTTGCTTTGTCAGCCAGCGCCATAATTTCACGGATGGCACGGCTGAACTCGCGGTTTTCAAACAGTTCGCCAATACGGCTAGCTGCAGAAGTAAACTCTTCATAAAGCGCTGGTTCTGCGCATTCTGCAGACAGCATGCCGTCGAAGCGTTTCGCAATGAAACCTGCGTTACGAGATGCAAGGTTAACCACTTTGTTTACGATGTCAGAGTTAACACGCTGAACGAAATCTTCCAGATTCAGGTCAAGGTCATCGATGCGGTTATTCAGTTTGGCTGCGTAGTAGTAGCGCAGGCATTCTGGGTCAAGATGCTTCAGGTAAGTGCTCGCCTTAATGAAGGTACCTTTCGACTTCGACATCTTCGCGCCGTTAACGGTTACATAGCCGTGAACGAATACGTTGTTTGGTTTACGGAAGCCCGCGCCTTCCAGCATGGCTGGCCAGAACAGGCTGTGGAAATAAACGATGTCCTTACCGATGAAATGGTAAAGCTCGGCTTCGCTGTCTTTGTTCCAGTATTCGTCGAAATCGACATTGCCATTCTTATTACAGAAGTTCTTGAATGAACCCATGTATCCGATTGGCGCGTCCAGCCATACGTAGAAGTATTTGCCTGGTTCACCCGGGATTTCAAAACCGAAGTAAGGAGCGTCACGAGAAATGTCCCACTGCTGCAGGCCAGATTCGAACCACTCGTTCATCTTGTTCGCCATTTCTTCCTGCAGCGCACCAGACTTGGTCCATGCTTTCAGCATGTCTTCAAACTGTGGCAGGTCAAAGAAGAAGTGAACAGAATCTTTCAGTACTGGGGTTGCGCCACTCACTGCTGATTTAGGATTAATCAATTCAGTTGGGCTGTAGGTTTCACCACAGTTATCGCAGTTATCACCATACTGATCTTCAGACTTACATTTCGGGCAAGTGCCTTTAACGAAACGGTCTGGCAGGAACATTTCTTTCTCAGGGTCAAACAGCTGAGAAATCGTACGGCTATTGATGTAGCCCTTGTTCTTCAGTTGGGTGTAGATATAAGACGCCAGTTCTCGGTTTTCTTCGCTGTGCGTGCTGTGGTAGTTGTCAAAGCTGATGTCAAAGCCCGCGAAGTCTGCTTCGTGTTCTTTCTGCATTTCAGCGATCATGGCTTCAGGCTCAATACCCAATTGCTGAGCTTTCAGCATGATTGGCGTACCGTGTGCGTCGTCTGCACAGATAAAGTTTACAGTGTTGCCACGCAGGCGCTGATAACGCACCCATACGTCTGCCTGAATATGCTCGAGCATATGACCCAAATGGATAGAGCCATTCGCGTAAGGCAGGGCACAGGTAACCAGAATTTTACGTTGGTTTGCAGCCATAATTTAGATAGTTCGCTTTTGACAATTGAATCGAATGAATGGCGCAAATCTTACCTGATCAGGCCCAGAAAACATAGGGTCTGTTAACGTTTGAAGCGCTTGAGATAAGGCGAAAGTTGTCATCAGCGACAGTATCGAATAACCCTTCTGCCTAAAGGGTGTGAAATCGTAAAAAATTCATTAGGCTAGTAGAATCATTACTGAAGAGTGCATGTCCTATGTTTTTCGGCCGCAATAAGAATTCACAACCTGACTTAGATACCGTGAAAACGTTCCTTAATCAATTTACCCACACTTCGCTCGTCGAAGGCTGGGCAGATAGACAAGGCATGGTGACTCAAGCAAAAAACGGTGAGTTAAAAGTCTCGCTTCCCTTTGCCGCATCTTCTTTGATTGAAGTATTAAAAGACTGGATTGAAACGCAGAAAACAGCGGGTGAGCATGTGCCTGCGCTAGTCATCGAGCAGAAAGTTACGCCACTCAAAGCGGGCGAAAAACCGCTTATTAAAGGGGTAAAGAATATTGTTGTTGTGAGTTCTGCAAAAGGCGGCGTAGGTAAATCGACAACATCAGTGAACCTTGCGCTAGCCCTTCGTGCTCAAGGAGCCAAAGTCGGTATTCTTGATGCAGACATCTATGGTCCCTCGCTGCCAATCATGCTGGGTACTAAGGGCAAACAGCCGACGACATTGGATGGCAAAACCATGGAGCCAGTTGAAGCGCATGGCCTTTTCAGCAATTCCATTGGTTATTTAGTGCCGGATGAGAATGCCATGGTTTGGCGAGGCCCAATGGCATCAAAAGCCTTCGCACAACTGGTGAATGAAACGCATTGGCCGGATGTGGATTATCTGGTGGTAGATATGCCACCGGGCACTGGTGATATTCAGTTGAGTCTGGCGCAGCAGTTTCCTGTCACGGCTGCAGTTGTGGTGACCACGCCTCAAGATCTCGCTTTAGCTGATGCGATCAAAGGTGTGGCGATGTTTGAGAAGGTCGCGGTTCCAGTGCTCGGGGTGGTAGAGAACATGAGCTACCATATCTGCAGTCAGTGTGGTCACCATGAGCCAATTTTCGGTCAGGGTGGAGCTGCCAAGATGGCGACGGAACACGGTTTGTCACTGCTCGCTCAAGTGCCGCTTCATATCAGTATTCGTGAGGACATTGACGCCGGCGCTCCGACTGTTGCTAGTCAACCTGAAAGCGAACATTCAGCGGTGTATCTGGCACTGGCGGAAAAAGTCGCGAGTCAGTTGTTCTGGCGCGGAGAGCCTGTGGCAGAACAAATATCAATCACCACGCTTGGTGAGTAGCAAGTGAGTCGCTGACAAGTTTCATATTGAGAGCGAGAATTGCCGCGCAAATCGTATGCATAATGATGAAACAGTATACATCTTGCTTTTAATTGAGACTTTTATCACATATTTAGATGGCATGAGGGAGGCCAACTCCCTATAATCACGCGGTTTATTTATCGCCAATTCTCCGGGTATTCATTTATGAGTGACAACAACCAATGTGTCATTATCGGTATTGCAGGCGCATCTGCATCCGGTAAAAGTCTGATCGCTAGTACTATTTATCAAGAACTAAAAGAGAAAGTTGGCGATCATCAGATCGGTGTTATCACGGAAGACCGCTACTATCGCGACCAAAGCCACCTCAGCATGGAAGAGCGTGTAAAGACCAACTATGACCATCCTCAGGCGCTTGACCACGATTTGCTGTGCAAGCACCTTCAAGACCTGACAGAAGGCAAAGCGGTTGAAGTCCCACAGTACAGCTACGCTGAACATACCCGCATGGACGAAACCACCACTCTGACACCGAAGAAGGTGATCATTCTGGAAGGTATTCTTCTGCTGACTGACCCACGCCTTCGTGACCTGATGCATGCGAGCATCTTTATGGATACCCCACTGGACATTTGTCTGCTTCGTCGTGTGAAGCGTGATGTTGCAGAACGCGGCCGTACTATGGAGTCTGTACTTCAACAGTACCAGCAAACTGTGCGCCCGATGTTCATGCAATTTATCGAGCCATCGAAGCAATACGCGGACATCATCGTACCGCGTGGCGGTAAGAACCGAATAGCGATTGATGTGCTGAAGGCACATATCGCCAAATTGCTGAAAGCATAAAAGAAAAGCCGGTTAAAACCGGCTTTTTTTATACCTGAAGTTAGTTAAGAATAAACAAACTTCATTTTTCGAGGGAACGCGCGATGAGATTGAGTGACAAACACATCAGGGAATACCTGGATGATGGCAAGATCATCATTGAACCGAGGCCAGCGGATGAAGCCATCTCAGGTGTCACGGCAGATGTGACCTTAGGGAACAAGTTTCGTGTCTTTAGTGAACATGGCGCACCGTTTATTGATTTATCCGGCCCACGCGAGGAAGTGTCTGCGCAGCTAGATAAAGTGATGAGCGATGAAATAGAGATTGCTGACGGTGACGCATTCTTTCTCCATCCTGGACAGTTGGCGCTGGCTGTCACTCAGGAAGTGGTGACCTTACCCGATGATATTGTGGGCTGGTTAGATGGACGCTCTTCACTGGCAAGGCTTGGTTTGATGGTCCATGTCACGGCTCATCGTATTGACCCGGGTTGGCAAGGCAAGATTGTGCTGGAGTTCTATAACAGTGGCAGATTGCCGCTCGCGCTTCGTCCAGGCATGCCAATCGGTGCTTTAAGCTTCGAAACCATGAGCAGCCCAGCGGAACGTCCATATCACAAGCGGCAAAATGCCAAATATAAAAATCAACAGGGAGCGGTTGCCTCAAAGATTGATGAGGATTAGTTGAACACTGGCGCATGGAAAATGGCTGAAATTGTTGGATTTAATGCAGAAATTTTCTTCGTGTTTCGATACTCTCGACCGCATCTCAACAGGAAATGTACATCATCATGAAAAAGCTTCTCTACATACTACTTGGACTGGTGCTGCTGGTGGTGGTGGCCATTGGTGCCATCGTTGCATTCATCAACCCCAACGACTTCAAGCCCCTGATCACTGATGAAGTGAAAAAAGCAACGGGGCGTGAGCTGGTTATTGATGGAGACATCAGCTGGCGATTTTGGCCAAGTCTGGGTCTGTCGGTTGAACAACTGGCGTTTCAGAACCCGGAAGGCTTTGCAGAGCCGGACATGCTCAAACTGAGTAAGGCTGAGCTGTCTGTGGCTGTCATGCCGCTACTTTCTGACACGCTGGATATCGGCCTTGTTAGTTTGCACGGTGCGCATGTGTTTATCCAAACCCTGCCAAACGGTGTCAGTAACCTTGATGGTCTGACCGGTGAAACTGGGGCTGAAAGTACTACTGCCGGCGAAGCCGAGCCTGCACTTGAATCTAGCGCACCAGCCAGCGAACCAGCAACGGCATGGACTATTTCAATTGGTGGTCTTGAGCTTCTGGATGCCAGCGCCACAGTGCGTGACGATAAAGCTCACACTAACAGTGAAATCAGCAAACTGAACCTGACCATTGGTAAACTGGAAACCGGTGTTTGGGTGCCGATTGAATTTGATGTGGAAGGTAAACAAAATGCGCTGATGTTTTCTGCCAAAGGTGATGCAGAAGCCATGATCGACAAAGAGATCATGATGTCTCAACTGCGCACATTATCACTTGAAGCAAGTGCCAACGATGCAGCAACTCAACTGGAAACCTTTACGTTGAAAGCAGACCGTCTTGGCCTCGCCATTCCTATGGTGTTTGATTTTGCCGCCAAAGGTAAAGCTTCGGACATGTCGTTTGATGCTACAGGCAAAACCACAGTTGAAGTCGACGAAGCCATCACCTTGATCACCGCAAAAGCGCTGGAACTGAATACGACAGTCGCAGGCAAGTCATTGCCTCGCCCTGAGATGAAAATCAGTATGGCTGGCGATGTGGCTTTTGATAACAAGGCACAGAAACTGTCACTTGAAAACCTGAAAGCGGCAGTAGACGAGCTGAACCTTGATGGTAAAGCGTCGGTTGCACTCGCCGATATTCCAGCCATTCGATTTGATGTTCACAGCCCGAAAATCAATCTGGATACGTTCCCAGGCGGCAATACAGCTGCAGCAGAAGATAAACCAGCAGCATCGGGTGGCTCGCAAGGCGGCGCAGCAGAAAAGCCTGCTGATAAGAAACCGCTGAGCGATGTTGAACCTGACCTTTCGGCTCTGAAAGGATTGGATATCGCAGGTAAGATCACAATCGATGATTTCGTTGCCAGCAACGTGCAGGTAACAGATGTGATTGCAAACTTTGCGGTTAATCGTGGCAAGGTTGATGTCAAACAGTTCGATGCCAAGTTATACGACGGGACAATCAACGTAGAAGGCAAGCTTGATGCGACCACTTCTCCTGCCCGCTATCAGGTGAAAAAAGACATCAAGAACGTCAATGTCCTTCCACTTATGCAAGCTGCAGCAAATCAGGATATGTTGGCAGGTATAGGCAGCATCGATGCAAACGTGAGTGGTGTTGGCCTGTCGGAAAAACGTCTGCGAACTGGCATAACGGGCACTGTGGCGATCAATTTTGCTGATGGTGCAATTAACGGCATCAACATTCCGGAGATGATCCGCGAAGCGAAAGCAACACTCAAAGGTCAACGTGCTGAGTATGTTGAAGAAACCCGTAAAACGGACTTTAGTGCGCTGACAGCAACGTTCAATCTTGGCAAAGGCATCGCTTCTACCCGCAACATGAAGATGGAAGCGCCAGCACTGCGTGTTCGTAGTGAAGGTCAAACCAATCTGGTGAAAGAAGACCTCGACTTCGAAGTGTTTGTCTCTGTGGTGGGTACCAGTAAAGGGCAGGGCGGCAAAGACATTGATGAACTCAAAGATGTCACCATTCCAGTGAAAATCGGCGGTACTTGGACAGCACCAAGTTACAACCTGGATGTGAAATCCCTGCTGACCAGTAACAAAGTACTGGAAGAGAAAGCGCGAAAAGAAGCAGAGCGTGGTTTGAAAAAACTACTGGGTGACAAAGCCGAAGATGACAAAGTGAAAGAGGCAGCTGACAAACTGCTCAAAGGTTTGTTCAACTAAACCGCCACCTCGACCCCAACCTGAAAGCCGCATTCTGCGGCTTTCTTTTTATCTATTTCACCAAATACTTAAGTTCAATATCCGTTGCTATACTCGATAAGTACTTGTCTCTAAAACAAGAACTTCCGTTTGGAATGGAGCATCCAATGAGAAAATACCTGCCACTGTTCTTCTTGCTGGCGATAGCACAGAACGCTTGGGCGAAAGATTCGTTCAATGTTTGCTGGAGCCATTATGTGGGGTGGGAACCATGGGCATACATTGAGGCAAGTGGTGCGATGGCGCGATGGGGAGACAAGTATGGCATTGAGGTTAACATCAAAAGAGTCGACGATTATGTGGACTCTCTGGAGCGTTTTTCTTCCGGTGAATTTGATGCCTGTACCATGACGCAAATGGACGCGCTGGCATTTCCGGCGACTAAGGGTGTGGATACATCCGTGCTGATTATTGGTGATTACAGCAATGGAAATGATGGCATTTTGAGCCGCGATGCTGGCAGTGTCATTGACTTGAAAGGGCAGGATATCTTGCTGGTGCAGTATTCCGTTTCACATTACTTGTTAGCACGGGCTTTGAAGAGAGCTGGTCTGAGTGAAGCGGACGTCAATTTGGTGAGTGTTTCTGACGCCGAGATACTTGATGTTTTCCGATCAGGAAAAGCACCCACTCTGGTAACCTGGAACCCTATCCTTAAAAAGGCACAGACAGAAACCAAAGCTAAACTGATATTCGACTCCTCTGAGCTTCAAGGCGAAATTCTGGATTTGATGGTAACCAGAACGGATACAGATGAAAGGCTAAAAAGAGCGTTGACAGGTGCTTGGTACGAAACCATGGAGCGTCTCAGAAACGAAGACATGTCAGTGGTTTCATCCATGGCAGAAAGTGCGGGAGCTTCAAGGGTTTCTATTCTTCAACAACTCGCCTCGACGAAAATGCTGTACAGCCCGAGAAGAGGTGTCAAAGTCGCTAACAGTAAATCGACGCTGAATGCCATGGACAGGGTGCGACAGTTTTGCTTTGAGCACGGACTTCTTGGCGATATCACCAATCTTGATGACATTGGTATCTCGTTCCCTGATGGCTCAGTGCTGGGGGATTCGAAGAACATCAGATTCCGAATAGACAGCCGTTACATGCAGATGGCAGCGGAAAACCGACTTTAAAAAGGCAGACTTCCGGGCCTGCCTCATTTCTATCTTGTTAAGCTCTCGCTTTCTTCAAAGACTTTTCCCGTTTGAGGATATCCTGCAAAGCTGCCAATAAATCAACAGCGGATAAAATGCCTACCAAGTTTTCTGTTTTATCAAGAACAGGCAGAGCACCGACGTTATGGTCGAGCACTTTTTGGTTGGCTTTGGATAAGGTTTCGTAGGTGTGGCAGGTGATCACATCCGTTACCATCACGTCACCCACATTTAAATCATCTGAGAGCAGATAAGGGTGCTCGATGTCAGGGGCTTCATCGGCCCAGTTTGGCCTGCGAAGTTGTCGGTCGCTAATAATCCCGACCAGTTCGTCGTTTTCCACCACAGGAAGATGGCGAATGTCTTTATCCCTCATCAGGAAATACGCCTCGCGTACTCCCATATCTGGGCTGATGGTAACCAGTTTACGCGTCATGTAATCGGAAACTTTTCCTGGCATCGTATCGACCTTCCTCATTGTTTGGATTGACTCCTTTAAACCTACAAAAAGTAAGGACGTAATGTTGGGAGGCATCGCCCAGAAATCCAGTAGGAACAGATCTGCGCCAACACAGTTATTCGTTTCAATTTATGTATACCCAGTCAGAATGTGCGCTAAAATCAGCCACCTGAACAAGAAAAAATAAAATAGGAAAACCAAGGTTCATGGACTCTATTTCTCAGGCAGCCCTCGGCGCTGCAGTTGCCGGTCTGGTTGCCGGTAAGCGATGCTCTCCAAAAGTACTTCTTGCCGGTGCCGCGCTAGGCACCGTGCCCGATTTAGATGTGGTATTGGATTACGGTGACCCGATTTCCAATATGATTAAACACCGTGGGTTTAGTCATTCCCTGTTTGTTCTGTTCCCGTTTGCTGCCGTATTAGCGGTTTTCTGGAAGCGGTTTTTCGCCAAAGAATGGCCGCTATGGCAACTCTGGGCCTTGTTTACCGCGGTGCTGGTAACGCATCCGATTCTGGATTCTTTCACGACGTACGGCACACAGCTGCTCTGGCCATTGGATACGCCACCAGTAGCAATCTCCAGTGTCTTTATCATTGACCCGCTTTATACCATTCCGCTGCTCATTCCGGTTTTGGCAGCGTTTATTTGGCGTAGCCGTGCCGCCAAACTCTGTGGCGTGGGGCTGGCGATTTCTACGCTTTATCTCGCCTGGTCGCTCGTTGCGATCGGCGTAGTGAAAGATCGGGTCGAAGAAAACGTCGCGGGCACGCACCTTGAAGGACAACCCGTGTTTATTGGACCGACGCCTTTCAACACCGTACTTTGGCGCGTGGTCGTGCTGGATGACAACAAATACTGGGAAGGCCTGACATCGTTGCTGGACGAAGATCCAACCATTGACTGGATGCCGATGGTGCGAGGAGATTGGACATTTCCGAGCAAGCCGGAACTACTGACCGATTTTGAAAACTTCACCCGTGGCTTTGTGCGTTACGAGCAAGATGGTGACGCATTAACGGCGACGGATTTGCGTCTTGGTATGGCCATGTATCACCCGTTTAGCTTTGTAGTGGCTGAGCAGGGAGAAAATCAGGTTTGGCAATTGGTGCCGCCAGTACAATTGGATCCAGGCCCGGTGCTCCCAAGGCAAATCCCTGCACTATGGATGCGTCTCCTTGGCTGGCAAAGTATTGATGCCATGCTGTGTAATGAGCATGATTGCTTTCGTGACGACTTATCATCCAACTAATAGTGATACCAATCGTAGTAAATATCTGCTCATCCTAGGGGCTGTTGACCTTTGGTGGTGAAATTTTGTTCTAGCGCTAAGCGTTTTAGGCGCGGCGAGGTGTGTGCCGCCTAGCATTCTAAGCAAACACACCTCAACAAAGCATAAAACGCTTAGAGCAGAACCCTTCGGGCAGCGTTTGTGGGGAATTTTTGCTGCGTTATCGGCTTCTCATGTAGGCTAGCTACACATCAAAGCCTCTGCCTTGCATAAAATCCCCACAAACTGCTGCAAAAATCATCACCAAAGGTCAACAGCCCCTGGCCAGTTAAAATGCTCGATAACTGCGTTGAAAAGTTTGATTGTAGAATAACTACTTATCGAAATTTCCGCCTTGTTCTCGAGCATTTTTTCTGCGCTATTTCTGATCATCTACTTACTGTGATTGGTATGAAAAGCCCAGCAATGCTGGGCTTTCTTCTATCTAGTGTCGCGGAAGGGGCTAATTACCAATCAATGCCTTTGCGTACCTTGATACCAGAATCAAAAGCATGCTTCACATTGCGAACTTCAGAGACGGTATCTGCCATCTCAGTCAGTGTGCGGTGAGCAGCGCGGCCAGTGATAATCACTGACTGCTCGCTCGGACGGTTTTCAAGCGCTTCTACCACTTCATCCAGCTCGATGTAGCCGTAAGTTACCATGTAGGTCATTTCGTCCAGCAATACGACGTCGTAACTTGGGTCAGCCAGCATGCGCTTACATTCCTGCCATACTTCTTGTGCGGCTTGGGTGTCAGCTGCTTTATCTTGTGTGTCCCAGGTAAATCCTGTCGCCATAACATGGAATTCAACACCACATTTTTCCAGCAAATTGCGCTCGCCACATTCCCAAGTGCCTTTGATGAATTGGGCCACACCGCACTTCTGGCCGTGACCTGTTGCACGAGTGACCATGCCAAATCCTGAGGTCGATTTCCCTTTGCCGTTGCCGGTAATCACCAACAGCAAACCTTTCTCAATCTGTGCAGCGGCCACACGCTCGTCGACTTGTTCTTTGACTTTTTGTTGTCGGGCTTTATAGCGCTCATCGCTCATGAGATTTTCTTCCTTTCAAAGTAATTAGGCCGAAGCAGTATGGGTGGTCAGCTAAGTTGGATCACAACATACCAAAACCCACCTATTTTGGAAGAGTGTAAATCTGAGTAAATCGCTCTGGTATTGGCGTTCGTACGGAAATTAGTCAACTACACTCAATCAGAATAAAACCACGAAGGATAAAAGATGAAAAAATTAGGATGGCTAGTGATGGCCCTGCCTTTAAGCGCGATGGCAGGCGAAGTGGTCGATTACAGTTCCAATGGTATGGCTTTAGAAGGGTATTACGCTGCTGCCGAGGGAGACGCCAAGGGGGCGGTGATTTTAATCCATGATTGGGATGGACTGACTGGCTATGAGCAAAAGCGCGTGGATATGCTGTCTTCTATGGGCTACAACACCTTTGCGGTGGATCTGTATGGCAAAGGCAATCGCCCGATAGATACCAATGCCAAGAAAGCGGAAGTCGGCAAGCTTTATAAAGACAGAGAAAAAATGCGAACCTTGATTCTCGCTGGCCTCGATAAAGCGCGAGAAATGGGTGTAGAGGACGTGGTGGTTGCTGGATATTGCTTTGGCGGCGCAGCAACGCTGGAGCTGGCACGCTCTGGAAAAGGCTCTGGCATCAATGGTTATGCAACATTCCATGGTGGGTTGTCGACACCTAATGACCAAAGTTACCCTAAAAACACCGCACCGATTTTTGTCTCTCATGGTGGGGCTGACAGCAGCATTCCAATGAGTGATGTGGCAGATCTCTCTGAAGAGCTAGAAGTCGCAGGTATTCCGTATCTGATTGAAGTCTATTCCGGTGCACCCCATGCCTTTACGGTGTTTGAGTCGCCACGCTACCGTGAGGTCGCGGACAAACGCTCTTGGGCAACCTTCACTGGCTTCCTTGAAGAGAATCTCTAAAAGAGCGCCTTCATACATCTGTCTCACTTACTTTGCTCTCCGTTCCTTGATTCGTTACAGTGTCCGTAATGAACAGGGAATGGAGTGCCAATGTCCGCTAACAAACCGAAAATTCTCGTTGTCTGTATGGGCAATATTTGTCGTTCGCCTACCGGAGAAGCAATACTCCGTGCCAAAGCCAAGGCACGCGGTTTGGATGTTGAAATTGATTCTGCAGGTACCATCGGGTATCACGCTGGCTCTAAGCCTGATGAAAGGGCCAGGAAAGCTGGAGAAGCCAGAGGCTATGACTTTTCAGGCATTTATTCCCGCCCGGTGGAGGATGGCGACTTTGAAAAGTTCGACATAATTCTGGCGTCAGATAAAGCGAATCTAGCCGATCTTCTGGATCGCTGCCCTGATGAGATGCGTGAGAGAGTGTCCTTGTTCTTAAGTCACGGTAATTCTTCTTTGGCGGAAATTCCTGACCCTTACTATGGCGGCTCTAAAGGCTTTGAACTGGTTCTGGATTTAATCGAAGAAGCCAGTGACAGTGTGCTGGATAAAGTGGTCGTCAAATAAACACATTTCGAGTGTTTCTCTAGCCCGCCCAGCGCGGGCTTTTTCATGTCAAACGGAACAATGTTTGGCAACTTTGCCTGTCATGAAGCAATTTCCCACCTTTATGCTTGTTTAAAATTGATCGCTCTTATAAATTTAAGATCTATAGCTGATAGCTTTTTGTGAGGTAAGGGATTGAAACTTCAGCAGCTTAAATATCTAAAAGCGATAAAGGACAATAATTTAAACGTGTCCGCGGCCTCCCAGTCGCTTTTTACGACCCAGCCAGGCGTCAGTAAACAAGTCGGATTGCTGGAAAAAGAACTGGGCGTGAGGATTTTTGAACGTCGTGGTAAGAACCTCAGCGGTATTACCCCGATCGGTGAACGAATCCTTGAGCAGGTCGAGCGCATGCTGGCGCTGGAGCAAAAAATCAAAGCGCTGGCGAACGAGCATCTGGATCCGAGTGTAGGTACGTTGAATATCTATACCACGCATACCATCGCCCGTTATCTGCTGCCAAACAGCGTGTCTTACTTCACTAAAAAGTATCCGAACATCAACTTCCACTTGCATCCGACACTGCCGTTGCAAACGAAGGGGGTGATCAGTAAGGGGCACTCTGACTTTTCAATCGTTGCCCATGACATTGGTGCCGATAACGATTTGATCCAGTTGCCTGCGTATCTTTGGACCATGGGGCTGGTGGTGCCGGAAGACCATCCGCTGGCGGATGTGCGTAAGCCGACGCTCAAGCAGCTGTCTGAGTACCCGATTTTGAGTTATGAGCCAGGCTCAACGGGTCGTCAGGTTCAGGATGAAGCCTTCAGTAGAGCGGGTATTCACCCCAACTACTTTATGACGGTGATGGATGCGGACGTGATTAAGCGTTATGTCCAGCTTGGGTTCGGTATCGGTATTATCTCTACTTTGGCGGCGCGAGATATCGAAAACACCGGCCTGACTTATATCAACCTCGATCATTTGTTCGAGCCATGTAATGCTTGGATTTGTTTCTCGAAAGACATTTTGCTGCAGAACTACATGTATGACTTCCTGATGTCATTCTCGCCACATTTGACCAAAACGCTGATGGAAAGTGTGCTGATGCAAAACAGCAGCGATAAAGTCGATAAGCTGTTTGAAGGGCTTGAACTCCCTGTTTACTGACCCGGAAAAAGTGAGATGAAAAACGCCAGCTTATTGCTGGCGTTTTGCATTTAATTGGTGGGAGTTTCACTTTCAACATCTGGCGAGGTCCGAATGACCCTGCCTTGATTGTTATTTAGCTCCGGGTGGTCAACCAAAAGATGCTTTCGGATTGCGGGTGGCTCAGGCTCATTTTCCGGATGGTTCTGATGGAAAATGGGGGTTTTCGGTCGATACACATGGTGCGGTCTGCCATCATCCAAAACAGTTTCCGGAATGCGTTTACCTATGATGACTTCAATCGCTGTCATGGCATCGTCCGTTGGGAGCAAGACGGTTTCTGATTCATCAACCGCCACTTCTTCGGCAGCGTTTAATGCAAATGGCGAAGTCGCAATGGCCACACCTACCAACAGGAAAATCGCCAGTTTTTTCATTGCTTGGGCTTCAATGTCTGACATATTTCCTCCTATGCGGGTGTGCCGTCGTTTCTGTCACGTGCAGCAACGAATCCATAGAAGATGTAGCCGAACATGGTGAGGATAGAACCCCAGAACACGGCAGACTGACCACAGGCATACACGCCATAGATGCTGTAAATCACCGCAAACGTCCCGATAACCGCCGCCGTTTTATACTCCTTCTGGCTGACGTTCTGTTTGCGGAGGATGACTTCCAGACCTGTCAAGGACAGGATGTACGGTACCATATTGATAAACACGGCCAGATTAAGCAGCACGTTGAACTGTTTGACCAAATTTGGCGAAATCGTCATCACCGCCAGCAGCAATTCGAGCCCCAGCATGATCAACATACCTTTAATTGGCGCATTATCTTTGTTGACTTCACCGAACACTTTCGGGAACAGACGAATATCCGCTGCGGCTTTCGATACCTGCGCATTGGTAAACTGCCAGCCAAGCAAAGAGCCGATACAGGCAATCACTGCCAGTGCCGTAATGACGCTACCGACAGTCTCGTTAAACATGTAGGTATAAACCAGCCCGAAAGGCGCATCGGATTTGGCCAGTTCTGCGTTCGGGATAATCCCCTGAATCACCGAAGTCGATGTGATGTAAACGATAGCGGTGAAGCTGGTGGCGAGCATGCACGCCAAAGGAACGTTCTTTTCGGGGTTTTCCACGGCCCCCGAATTTGCGCCGGCTGACTCTATCCCCAAAAAAGCCCAGAGGGTTAAAGCGATGCCTGATGACACTGCAGTGATAGTGGTGTCCTGATGGGGATTCCAAGCTTCTGCAAAGACTTCAGGTTTGAACCAGAACCAACCAGCAACAGACAATCCAACTACAGGAATAATGATGCCCCAAACCGTGATGGCTGAGATTTGTCCCGTGATTTTCGGCCCCCAGAAGTTAGCCACCATGGTCACAACCAAAATAGCGACGACAGCGGCAAAAGTGTGGATAGGGGTGGTTTTTATCCAAGGAAAGAAGGGCACTAAATAACCAGCCGCAGAGACTGCAATCGCTACCGCGCTGATCACCAGACAGACGTAATAGGTATACGAAGCAATAAAAAACGATGATTTCCCGTGTGCTTCGTTGGCATAGGCTGACATGCCGCCGTCTTTGTTACAGTACATACCGCACTTGGCGAAGGCGTAGGCAATACACATTGCGCCTAACGCTGTCACTACCCATGAAAGCAGCGAAATTGCCCCGGTTTGAGCAAGACTTGCTGGCAGCATTATGATGCCCGAGCCCATCATGTTTACAGTCACTATGGTGGTTAATCCCACCAGTCCCATTTTATTTTGTTCTGACGCCATACTGATTCTCCACTGCATTATTTGGGCAAGAAATGCAGGTATTCACCTTGCTGCTTACACGTTCGATTGACGATCTCCCGCCGATGCATCGAAGCAAGTGAAAAGGCTTTGCCTGTCGAATTGAAAGTAGAAGTGGAGTAGTGAGGTGTTTGGTTCTTTTACAAGACAAAAGCGCAGTTCGTTCTGGTGAAACTAATTACATATATCTTTGTAAGCCAATAAAAGTAGAGGATTGATCGTGTGCCTTATCGGCAATGCATCAGGTCTCACTTTGGCTTTTTCTTAAAATTTGTCTTTTTTGCGACTTTGTCTATCCAAGGGCTCTTCTATGGTGAATGGGATTAAAACAAAACACTTCTCCTCATTCAGTGTCGGAGCTTGGCTATGAAGACCTACGGAAAGAAATTTAACGTTCTTATCTTGGAAGAAGCCCATAAAGAAGGTGTAGTAGGGCATGCAATTGAAAGACTGATTGCTGAGCTGGAAAACAGCGGTGCAAGAGTTATGGTAGCAACAAGCTTTGATGATTGTTATTCGGTGATTTTCTCGAATACTGCGCTTGATTGTCTGATGCTAACATCAGCCATGAGCGGCTCCCAAAGTGAAGAAAATGAGCGCTTTTATGTGTTGATTGAAAAGCTCAATCGTCGTCAGCAAAATGTCCCTGTATTCCTGTTGGCAGAGCGCAAGAAAATTACTCTTCACGTTACCCGTGAGATGATGGAAAAAGTCGACGAGTTCGCCTGGATTCTGGAAGACACACCAGACTTTATTGCTGGCCGCGCCGTCGCCGCAATGAACCGTTACCGTAAGCAGCTACTGCCTCCACTTATGTCCGCATTGATGAGGTACGACGATATTCATGAGTATTCGTGGGCAGCACCGGGTCATCAAGGTGGTGTGGGCTTTACCAAAACCCCTGCAGGACAACGCTTCTATAACTACTACGGTGAGGGACTGTTCCGCACCGACATGGGGATCGAACGCGGCAGCTTAGGTTCATTGCTTGACCACACAGGCTACTTTGGTGACAGTGAGCGCTATGCAGCCAAGGTATTTGGCGCTGACCAATCCTACTCTCTGGTGACGGGCACATCAGGCTCCAACCGCACCATTATGTCTGCCTGTATGAATGAGAATGATCTGGTGATTTGTGACCGCAACTGTCACAAGTCGATTGAGCAGGGGTTGATGCTCTCCGGCGCGCGGCCTGTTTACCTGCTGCCAACACGCAATCGCTATGGCATTATCGGCCCCATCTATCCTGATCAGCTCTCCAAGCAAGTGCTCGATCAGCGTGCGAAAGATTACTCACTCACCAAAGATTACGCTGACCAACGTGCCGTTTATGCTGTGCTGACAAACTGTACCTACGACGGTCTTTGTTATAACGCTGAAAGGGCGCAGGATATTCTGGCCGAGAGCAGTGACCGTATTCATTTCGATGAAGCTTGGTACGGATATGCACGCTTTAACGCGATTTATGACAAACACTACGCGATGCGTGGCGAGCCAACCGAAGATCCGGATGCGCCAACTGTGTTTGCGACTCACTCTACCCACAAACTGCTGAATGCCTTGTCCCAAGCGTCTTGGCTGCACGTGAGAAACGGTAAAGGCGCTATCAGCTTTGAGCGCTTCAATCAGGCGTACATGATGCATGCGACCACTTCTCCGCTGTATGCGATCTGCGCATCGAACGATATCGCTGTGTCTCAGATGGCGGGTAACCGAGGTCATTCGTTGACGCTGGAAGTGATTCGCGAAGCGGTAGATTTTCGTCAGGCGATGGGGCGGCTGAATCGTGAATACACAGAAAATGGTGATTGGTTCTTCACACCATGGAATGCGGACACCGTCAAAGACCCACAAACCGGGGAAACGTACGCCTTCGAAGATGCGCCAGCGGACCTGCTATGCGAGAGTCAGGATGCCTGGGTGATGCACCCAGGTGATAATTGGCATGGCTTCAAAGACATGCCTGCAGACTGGTGTATGCTCGATCCAATCAAGGTCAGTATTCTCGCGCCAGGTATGGGCGATGATGGCAAACTGCTTGATAAAGGTGTGCCAGCCGCACTGGTTACACTCTACCTCGGACGCTTCGGTATAGTGCCAACGCGTACCACGGATTTTCAGGTGATGTTCCTCTTCTCCATGGGTATCACTAAAGGTAAGTGGGCGACACTGGTCAATACGCTGATGGGCTTCAAGCGCCACTACGACAACAACACACCGCTGGTGGATTCATTGCCTGACTTGGTATCAGATTTCCCTGATGTCTATGGTGACATGGGGCTAAAGGATTTGGGCGATAAGATTTTCAGTTACCTGAAACTGCACAATCCGGGTGAAGTATTGAATGCAGCTTATGAAACGCTACCAGAAGCCGTGATGACACCACGCGCTGCCTATCAGGCGATCGTGGCTGATAACGTGGAAATGGTGCCTTCGCATCAACTCGTTGGGCGTGTTGCCGCCAATGCGGTTATCCCATATCCACCGGGCATTCCGATGTTAATGTCCGGAGAGAGCTTCGGCGACGAGAACAGTCCGCAAATCAAATACCTCAAGAGCCTAGAGGTGTGGGATGAAGAATTCCCGGGCTTTGAAAAAGAAACCGAGGGGACAGAAATGCATGATGGTATCTATCATGTAATGTGCGTTAAGAACGTTTAACTGTTTCTGCCGATCAATACGAAAAAGGCCTGATAGTGCATCAGGCCTTTGGTTTATTTAGGGGGAGTCAAGCTTAGTGGCAGGCGATATGGATAAAAATCTGCGCACCGACCAACAGGAAGTCGTCATCCACGTAGTAAGGGTTTGAGTGCAGGTAATTACAGATGCCTGCCTCTTTGTTACCACTACCGAGGAAGAACATCGCGCCTTTGCGATCTTCTGCTGCATTCACCATCAGGCTGAAATCTTCAGAACCTGTCATTGGATTGCCATTTGGATCCAGACGGTCTGTAGGCACGATAGCGCGCGCTGCTTCCACCACGCGCTGGTATGCGTCTGGGTGGTTGATGACTGCTGGGTAGCCTTCGCAAACCATGGTGGTTTTGAAGCCACGGATTTCACTTTCTTTTACGAAAGTTTCGAAGCTGTCTTTCAGGATCTGGTCAGTTTCAGCGTCCATTGCGCGGATAGTACCGCGAGCCTGTGCGTAGTCAGGCACAGCGTTAGGAATGCTGCCGCCATTGAACATACCGCAACCGAAGACTGCAGGGCTGAACGGGTTAGTGCGCTTGGCGACCACGTAGTCCATGTCCATGATGATGCGGCTGGCCTCGCGAATCGCATCCAGACCTTTCTGCGGGGTTGAACCGTGGGCAGAAACGCCGTGTACGTCCAATGTCCACGCAGAGCCATAAGAAGACATGATGCCGTTGTTGATTTTCACAAAGCCGTATTCCAGTGCAGCATCGTTGTGCAGTGCATACACTTCCGCGACACCTTTCATACAACCCAGCTCAACCATTTTGCTTGCGCCCGGAACACGCATGTCTTCTTCCGCCATTTGGAAGATGAAGCGCACGTTGTGTTTCAGCTCGGCTTGGTTTGCGGCAAGGTATTTCGCTGTGGTCAGGATGATCGCCATGTGGGTATCGTGACCACAGTTGTGTGAGCGGCCTTCATGCGTCGAACGGTATTCGTTGTCCGTCATGTCGTCCATTTCCAGTGCGTCCATGTCCGCACGGAAGCCAACACGTTTCCACTCAGGATTCACGGTCAGATCAGCGATGAAGCCAGTGAAACCTTCGTAAGTGGTCAGGCTGTAACCCATCTCAGTCATCAGCGCCTGGCAGTAAGCCGTGGTTTTGAATTCTTCACCTGAGATCTCTGGGATCTGGTGCAGGTCACGACGTGTGTTGATGCTGAACTCATGCAGGCCAAGTAGCTTGCTGTCCAGATTGAAGTTTGAGTACTTAGCCGACATTTAGATAATCCCTTTCATTTGGAAGCCGATTTGTGCAATCACAGACGCGCCGAAGAAACAGCTGGTCGCCACAATCAGGAAGATAACGATAACTTTCCAAGACATCTTTTTCAGCTCTTCCATCTGTCCGCCAACGGACAGTCCTGCAAATGCCAGCAGCGGCACACACACAGACAGGAACTGGATCTTACCCACTGATTCCAGGAAGTAAGTGCGAACTGGTGTCTCAGGCAGACAAATCAGAATACCGATAATGGTCGCGTAGGCGAACGTTGGAAGTGAAGAAGGAATGAACTTCTTCGCAACCAGAGAGAGGAACACAATCACAGACATGGCAATGAAACTGTGAACCATCTCAGTTGGCGCAGTACCGTTGGTCAGAAATTGGGTAAAGCCAGCCAGTACAATCGCAAGCGAGACCAGCTTCATGTCATTCATAATCACTTTCATGGCTTATTTACCTTTATTGCAAATTTTGTACATCAGCTCAGCCAATGGCAGGCCAAGGAAAGTCAGCGACAGTGCGCCCAGAACAGATGAAAGCAGATTAGATGCCGCAGCAATACTCAGCACTTGTTGTGCCAGCGCTGGTTCGAGACCTGATACCAGTGCGCCTGATGCTGCGCTTAGCATTGAGCCAGAACCTACGCCTGAACCCGCAGCCAGTGCCAGTGGGTGAAGACCCGTCAGCGGCGCGATACTGCCCAGTACAGAGAACCATAGGGTGCCGATAACAGAACCACACAGGTAGATAGCCAGTACACCAACGTACTCTGGACTGCCAGTGCCGAATTTGCCTTGGATAACAGCGATAGAAGGTTCACGGCTGATCGATGAACATGCGCCGATCGCTTTGCGGTCGAACTTGAATTTCACCGCCAAAGGAATGGCAATCAGGATTGGAAGAAGGTTACCCAACTCTTGGAACAGTAGTGGAACACCGGCATCGATGATCATGTCCAGGTTAGGGATGATCATGCCTGCGTATTGGGTACCCAGCACCAGTAGACAGTAACCGACCATCTTGCCGCAGAAACCTTCTTCTTTCTCAGTGAAGACTTTGCCCCACGCTTTGATCTTGGACTTGGTCCAGTTTACTGACAGCGCCATGCCGAACATCACGGCAAACAGCATTGGCAGGATAGAAATAGTGGCAAATCCCAGATCAATCTTCTTGGTACCGATAACAAACTGGGATAGGAAAATCAGTGCGGATACCGCGATGACACTGGTCATGATGACGCGTGCCTGACCGCTTTTGTTTTCTTCTGTGCTCATAGTTATTCAACAGTAAAAGTGGAAATCGCCGCTGATTATAGGGACGGATGAAAAGCGAAACGTGAACAAGATCAACGGTCGGTATCGGGATCTAGATGAAAACTAAATATGATATTCCCTTACGGAATTAGTGGTTATAGGCCGGTAAAATGCGCTTAGGTTTGGTGTTGTAACTGTTGGTTTTAAGTGTCATTCGGTAACCGGATTAACTGTTCATCTCCGCTTAGGTAACAAGATCGTCAAGCCGCAGATAAAAGAAAACCCGGCGCGAGGGCCGGGTTTAAGTTGGTCAATGTCAGCTGCTACAACAAAGGCGCACAGTTACAGTTGCCGTTTGAGGCACTTTGCTTGCTTTCTTTCTGAGGCTGATACCATTCCTCAAGGCCATCTTGCAGTTGCTTAGCGGCTTGAGCAGGGCTCATTTGGCCTGTCATCACACCCACACTGGTTTCCCAAATCTCAAGCTCGAAGTTTGGCTCTCCACGGGACAGAACCTGTGCTGAGTTACGGATGGTCGAATCACACTGGTCGCGCCAGGAGATCATCTCCTGAGCGATCGGGTCTTTCACATCAAAGAAGTGGTTAGACAGCGAGAAGAAGCCAGAGATTTCGTTGGTCAGAAGCTCTGCGAACTCCGCGGTGGTCATCCATTTCAGGAAGGTCTCCGCTGCTTCTGGGTTTTTAGACTTGGAGTAGATGCCCATACCAAGGTCTGTGTGGTCGCTGAAATAACAAGCATCGCCGCGTTTCTCAACCGGTGGCGGGAATACACCCATGTTGACTTTTCCACGGAAGGTGCCGATATCCCAAGAACCTGCCGGGTAGACTGCCGCTTTACCGTCAGCAAACATTTTGATCGCGTCGTTATAGCCGCGCTGCTCAAAGCCTTCGCCCATGTAGCTTGCCCATTTACCAAGCTCACGGAAGGTATCGCGATATGGTTTGCTGTCGACGCGCTCTTTACCGGTTAGCAGGCCGTCACGGCCATCTTCACCTTTCCAGTAGGTTGGACCAATGTTCTGGAAGCCCATAGTCGCGGCTTCCCATTTGTCCTTGGTGCCCATTGCCAGCGGCAGGTAACCCGCGCGCTTGGCTTTTTCCAGCGCCCAGTAGAAATCGGCTTTGGTCACTGGCTCATTCACGCCGACATCTTTAAAGATGTCTTTGTTGTAAAAGAAGCCATGAATAACAGATGCCATTGGCAAACAGAACGTCTGTGCGCCAGAGTCAGTCTGCCAAGGTGCCAGAGCGAAACTCGGGAAGTTCTCCATCCCTTCCATTTCGGTCACTTCTTTCAAAAGACCGCGCTTGAAAAGACCCAGCGAGCCATCAAAAGGGCGGCAGGCAATCAGGTCACCCGCGGATTCACTTTTAAAGCGAGCTTCCATGTCACCGTTCCACTTGGACGCATCCAGGTCTGGTGGTGAGCGGTATTCCACTTTGATGTTCGGGTAGTGTTTGTTGAACGCTGGGATGATTTTTTCGTTCCACACTGCGTCGTCGCTGCGCCATGAATCAATCACCAGCGTGGTTTGTGCATTCGCCAACGTTGAAGCGGCAAAGGTGAGTGCTGCGATAGGCAGCAGGGCTAACTTCTTCATTCTCTGCTCCTTAAACGCGGAAGTTTGCAATCAGGTTTTGCTGGTCTTGTGCCAGGTCTGCCAGTGCTTCACTGCTCGAAGCTGATGCGCGTGCATCTTTCTCCGCTTCGTAGGCGACGTGCGCGATACCGTTGATGTGTTCTGCGACATCATGGCTCACTTTGATTTGTTCTTCGGTCGCCTGAGCTACGTGCACGGCCATCTCGTGAATGGACTTCATGCGCGAAACAATGTCCTGCAAGGTTTCATCAGTCATACGGGTTTGTGTCAGACACTCTTCCATCTGTTTCTGACTGGTGCTCATGGTTTCAGCCATGCGCGAAGCATTGCCTTGCAGATTATTGATCATCTGCTGAATTTCTTCCGTCGACTGCTGGGTGCGAGTCGCCAGAGCACGCACTTCGTCTGCGACAACGGCAAAGCCACGGCCATGAGAACCTGCGCGTGCTGCTTCAATCGCTGCGTTGAGTGCCAGCAGGTTGGTCTGCTCTGCAATATCCTGAATCACATGCAAGATAGAGCCGATGTTGTTGGAGTACTGGTTAAGCTGCTGGGTGTTGTTCACCGCCTCTTCGATGTTGCCGGAGAGCTGTTCAGTCAACTGACGGCTGCGGGAAACCTGTGAACGACCGCTATTCGCTGCATCGTTCGTGCTTTCTACTTCTGATACTGTCAGTTCAGTAGAGCGGGAGATTTCCTTCGCACTCACTTCCATCTCAGAAATTGCCGCTGCAACCTGGTCGGTTCGGGATTTTTGGTCTTCCACTCGTGACATGGCGCTTTCGCTGACATTTGCTGCGCGGCTTGCCTCATCCAGCAGGTGCTGTGCACCGTCACCGAATTTGGCCAGTGTTTGAGCCATGGTATTCGCCAGTTCATCAATCGAGCGGCTGAGCTCTCCAAATTCATCCTGTGCGTTGTAGTTTGCACGGGTGCGCATGTCGCCGTCGGTCATCTTGTCGAGCACGTTTCGGATCAATGCCAGTGGCTTTTGAATACTGCGAGTGGTGCTGACGCCAACCCAAAGGCTGACAACCGCAGCAATAGAGGTCATTAGAATGACATAAAGGAAAGCTTCACTCACTGCTGCTTCAGCATCTTCACGACTGCTGGTAGCAAGTTGCTGTGCGTATTGAGCGTAACCTTCAAGTTGGCCCTGAATGTCTTCCATCTGGCGGTTGGTGCGTTGGCTTTCCTGTTGAAGGCGTGCATTAACCTGCTGTTGTTGGCTCAGCACATCAATCAGGCCGCTTTCACCTAGCGTCAGTGATTCAACCTTCTTCAGGTTTCTTGAGTAACGGGCTTTTACATCGTCTTCTACGCTGATGAGCTCCAGACGTTTGAATGCGATTTCGATGTCTTTCGCCATAGTGGCACGAAGTTTATCGAGATTGGTGTCTTGATCGGCGCGGCGCAACATTTTCAGATCACGGGCGATACCGCTGGTGATGAGTTCCGCGCGATTGTGCAGTGAGCGCTTAACAGAAGCTTTTTGCAAAAGAAGGTTCGCTGCCCACTGGTAAGTATCTTCGAGGCGTAGGAATTTCAGATCCAATGCTTCGCGCTCAGCAATCAACTGGTTAGATTGCTTCTGCAGCTCAATCAGCACTTTTGCCTGCTCAAAGTAGCCGTTCGACGCTTGGGAAATAGCATTCAGTTGCTGGCGTTCGGCGTCGGTCGGACGGCTCTGTTGAGCGGTGTTGAGCGTGTCAAAGAAGCGGCGTTTCTGCTCGTCAAATGTTTGGTCAATCTGGCTCGCTTCAGATGGGTCATTGTGGAAAGTTCTTACCAATAGATTGGTGCGCATCAGCTGAGTGATCAGGTTTCCGGATGCAACAACCATGGGGGTGGATTGGTCTGTGATTTGTTCAACTTTGCCCTGTAGGGTCTTTGCGTTGAACAGGCTAACGCTGCTGAGTAATGCCATTAATACGAACATTAAGACAAAACCTGCAACTGTTCTCTGTACGACGGACAACTTCATTGTTCTCTCACTCTACGACAGTCTGGCGATGGGGATTCAAAAACTACGCGGTACATTCCGGTAGCCTTGAGTCACAACGGCTTCTAAATTTACGCCTCTAAATAAAGACTTAGGAGAAGCCAAAAAAGGCCGAGGATTGTGACATCAAACATTCTTATCGGCACACCGTACGTCGTTCTTTAATAAAAAAATGCTATCTGACGCACAAATAATTCGCGGACAAAAATAAATGTTGAACGAATGTATCAAAAACGATTCATGACTGTATGATTTATTGGTTCTAGGGTCTGTTGACCTTTGATGATGATTTTTGCAGCGGTTTGTGGGGATTTTATACTTTGTTGAGGTGTATTTGCTTAGAATGACTAGGCGGCACACACCTCGCCGCGCCTAAAACGCTTATAGCTAGAACAAAATTTAACCATCAAAGGTCAACAGACCCTAGGACGCTGAGGTTTAGCAGGAAAGGACTGACGGATACAAAAAAGCCCCTTTTACGGGGCTTTTGACAAGAAAAGAAGTTAGTGAGTTACCACTTTTTCTTCGGCGCAAACAGCTCGTCGAGTTCGTCGCCTTCTTTCTCTTTTGGCTGTTGGGCCGCGGTAGTTTTGTTCAGCGCAGTATTCACATCTTCCAGCATGGCAGAAAGGCTTTCTTTCGCCGATTGACAGTAAGGGTCATTCTTAGCGCTAACCACATCCAGTGCCTTTTTAAGCAACTGTTGGGCAGTACCCATCTGACCTTTGATCTTCGCATCGTTCACACGTTTCAGCACGTTCTCGATGTTGATCTTCATTTGCATCTGCTCAAGGCGCGAGTTTTCCGCCACAAACGCTTGAGTTTGCATACGGCCCTTGGTGTGCTCTGCCTTGATGACTGCACGCAGACGCTTGACCAACTTGAGCATTGAAATGGCTTCGCGATCGCTGTCTGGAACGCGGAAAGAGGTGGACTCTTTATTTTGGTAAGTCTGCTTGATCTGATTAACCTGCTGCTGCACATCAGCGATACGCTGAGGCAGAGAGCGATCGCTCTTGTCGATCTCGTGCATGGTTTTGAGAGCATCAAGAATTTTCTGGTTCAAACAAACCAGCAGGGACCCACTGTAAGGAAGGTTATGTGCGTTACCGATCAGCTCTTCAGTGGCATCAATAACTGCAATATATTTAGCCATTTCCTGGCGCTTTGAAGACTCCACGCGCTGACGTTGCTGGGCCATAATGTTGTAGCCAACAATAAGACCAAGCAAAATGACGCATAGGCCAACAACTAAGGCAATATTCATAAGTGAGCGTCGATAATCCCTGTTTAAACGATGACTGCCTAAGATACACGATCTGCTGATAGGGTCATAGTTTGTTAGTACTATTTTCGATCTTAGCTAAATTCTGACGTAGCGTAACCCTTTTCTCTAACTTACTGCGCCGGAACGCACGTTTATTTACTGCGCTATCATTAAGTTATCGCCCATATTCATTAGCCTTGAAGCCTAAGCCAGACAAGGTATTTTGGGCGCTGGATAAAGGTTATGTGCTGTAAGGCTACGCCTTCGCTAATTTTAGCGCTATAACAGCATTAGTCCCATTTCTTGCTTGCTGCAACATTATGAAATTACAACAACTAAAGTATATCGTCGAAGTGGTTAACCACGATCTCAATGTTTCTTCAACAGCAGAAAGCCTCTACACGTCCCAACCGGGTATTAGTAAACAAATTCGAGCGCTTGAAGACGAGCTGGGTGTGCAAATTTTTGGCCGTAGTGGCAAGCACCTCACTAAACTGACTCCTGCTGGCTGTCAGATTGTTGACATTTCAAGAGATATTCTTTCACGCGTCGACAGCATCAAATCGGTGGCACAGGAATATACCAACCCAGAACGTGGCCAGTTGAATGTTGCGACGACACATACGCAGGCGAGATATGCATTGCCTGAGGTGATTTCGCGTTTTGTGAAACGCTACCCGAAAGTATCCCTGCACATGCATCAGGGAGCACCCAGCCAGATTGCCGACTTTGTGTTAAAGGGAACATCTGACTTTGCGATTGCGACCGAAGCATCGCACCTTTACGAAGATTTGCTGATGTTGCCTTGTTATCACTGGACGCGTTCGTTGATCGTGCGAAAAGATCATCCGCTGGCTCAGCGTTCTTCCATCACCATTTACGATATTGCTCAGTACCCGTTGGTCACTTACGTGTTCGGTTTTACCGGGCGATCCAGTTTGGATACTGCTTTCAACAAAGCCAAACTCAAACCAAACATTGTTTTTACTGCCACGGATGCTGACGTCATTAAAACCTATGTCCGTTTGGGTGTCGGTATTGGTGTGATGGCTCGGATGGCCTATGACAATGAATTAGATAAAGATTTGGTGGCGATAGATGCCAGCCATATTTTTGATGCCAGCACAACACGGATTGGCTTTAGAAGAGGTACAGTACTTCGCAGCTATATGTACGATTTCATCGAGAGTTTCGCACCGCACCTGACCCGCGAAACCATAGAGAAAGCGATGCAGATGAAAGATCCAAACGAAGTAGAGAAGTTCTTCGATCAGTTTGACCTCCCTGTGCGATAGGCTTCGTTAAGAGAAGTCCTGCACCTCATCCTGAGATGGGTATATACTTCGCCTGTTTTTCCGGTGATTCCGCAGTGCGGGTGGAGTGCTTTCTTGTCAGTGCCCTTCAATGTTCTCTCTGAACGCTTTACTCAATTAGATGCTTTATTGTCTTCGCATAAGGCGTTTTGGCAGGGCGTTCCCTTTGATTGCCTCGACTTACCGTGGCGGGAGAGCCATCCAGAATTATGTGAATGGTTGGACTCTCAATCTCTTCAGGAACTGGAAACCTGGAAAGCGAATCCGACAACGTTAGCCAAAGTGCTCAATGAGTGGCTTCCGGAAGCGGACGCTTTTGTCAGTTTATCTGCGATCACATCACAAGAAATCGAGGATGTTTCCTGTGAATCTCATTGGTCGACGGGGGTTCCAGGTCGTAAATGGTCTCAAGTCAGTACGTTTACGGCGGCAGTGCCAGGTGGTGAAGGAGAGCGCTGGTTAGAGTGGTGCGCTGGTAAAGGTTTTTTGGGACGCTTTCTGGCGGTAACGAAAAAAGCGAATGTCACCAGTCTGGAGTGGCAGCAAGCACTCTGTGACGATGGGCAGGCTTACGCTGCTCAGCATCAGTTACCGATGCAGTTCGTACAGGGCGATGCCTTTGCCAAAGAAAGCCAACAGCTCGTTGAAGAGTGTGATCACGCGGTTGCCCTGCATGCGTGTGGTGACTTGCACGTAACACTGTTACGTCACGCGGTGGAAGCCAAACCAGAATCGGTATCAGTATCACCTTGTTGCTATCACTTGATTCAGAACAAGCACTATCAACCCTTGTCTTCGGTAGCAAAAGCCTCGAAATTGTTGCTTAGTAAGCACGATTTAAAGCTTCCACTGCAGGAAACTGTGACGGCCGGACAAACCGTCAGGAATAAACGTTTTGTTGAAGTGAGCTTCCGACTTGGCTTTGATGCGTTGCAGAGAAGCTTGTCCGAATCTGATAAATATTTACCTGTGCCCAGTGTACAAAAGTCTTTGTTAAGTGAAGGATTTGAGGCATTCTGCTATTGGGCGTCCGAACAAAAAGGCATCATTCTGCCAGAGGGTATTTGCTTCGATGACTTCCTTCAAATCGGAGAATCCCGCTTCCATACCGTAGAGAAAATGGAGACAGTAAGAACGTTGTTCCGACGTCCCCTCGAAATATGGTTGGTTCTCGATCGTGCCCTTTACCTGACAGAAAATGGCTACCACACAGACATCTCGACATTCTGCTCTCGCGAACTGACGCCGAGGAATTTGCTTATTCATGCCATAAGGAAAAAGTGAATGGCACTGAGTACTGAAGAACTCGTCTTAATCACACTGGCATTGAGTGCCGGTGCTTTTGTTCAAAGTTTGATTGGCTTTGGGCTTGCCATTGTATCTGCTCCAATCCTGATGTTCATTGAACCCTCTTTGGTTCCTGCGGCAGTGACACTTGTGACGCTTGGGCTGGCGATAGTGAATACCTGGCAATACCGCAGTCAGTTGTCATTTAAAGGGATCAGCTGGGCGTTCGTCGGGCGGATACCGGGAACCTTTGTTGCTTCCGCGCTGCTGTTCTATCTCTCCGTTAATGCACTTGAGTTACTGATGGGGGCAGCAGTGCTGATTGCTGTAGTTGCCAGTATCTTCAAATTCGCCGTAGAACCGAACAACAAGAACATGTTCTGGGCGGGGTTTGCAGCTGCTGTTATGGGAACAACCACTGGGATAGGCGGTCCACCGATGGCGTTGGTGCTGCAGAAAATGGATGTGGTGAAACTCCGGGCGACGCTTGCAGGGTATTTCATTTTCAGTTGCGCGATTTCTTTAGGTGCGCAAGCTATGGCGGGATACTTTGAGCTATGGCACTTGAAAGTTAGCCTGATCTCCTTGCCATTTGTTCTGTTGTCTTCTTTATTGGCGCTCCGTCTAGCGCCTTATGTCAGGGCAGAGTGGGTAAGGTACGGATTGCTGATTTTGTGTGGTTTTGCTGGTATCGCGCTTCTCAGCAAGGGGCTTGCTTAGTCGATTGATACCAGCGGTGCTTTGTCAGTTTCACAGATACAAAAAAGCCAGCGTAATCGCTGGCTTTTCTTTCGGCACATTAAGCTCAAAACTTCAGGCTGACTTGCATACCAATGAACTGGCTGTCATAAGGTGCGCCCGCATCTGCCGCGTAACGCGCTGCATCCTGGTTATTGAACCATGGGTCATAGTTCATGCGAACGTCAGTGTCGCCCTGCCACATGTTCGTCACCCAACCATGGATATGCCCCACTGGGTTTAACAGGAACAGGCTGACGCCACCCAGCGTATCAGAACCTAAAACTTCGCCGCCGTCAGCAACAATGTTTTGTTCGGTCAGATACATCCATTCACCGACAGCCGCACCAAACAAAGGTGTGACGATGATGTCCTGAATCGATGGAACTTCTGCAAAGGCTTCCACACCGTATTCCCAGAAGAAAGTCGACATGGTGAACGAGTATAGGAAAGACTCAAACTCGTTGAAGCCAGAGTGACGCGCTGCGGTGTAGTAAACACCACCAAAATAAGGGTGCATCACATAGTTCAGGTAGTGGTCGTCTTTATCCCATACAGGACCTTCAGAAACGTTATCCCACCATTTTTTACCAAGGTTGGAGAAGTCGCGATCTTCTGCTGTCCAGTTGGTGACGCTTTCAGGCAAGAAAGTCATCAGGCCAACAGTTGCCACACTGAGGCCAAGAATGGTGTAGGTCTGACCCATCAGGTAATCCCAGTCTTTACCGGAAGAGGTAGACAGGTAACGAGGCAGTCCTTGTGAACGGTATTCATTTACATCAAAAGAATAAGCGTTCTGAATAGGCTCGTCTGTCTCCAGCACAGTATGACTGTAATTCAACTGGTTGTTGTAGACATAGGCCTGCTGCTCGAAGTTGATGGTGGACGCATCGAATGCAGAGACAGAATGAGTTACAAATAAAGCGGCGGCTGCGATAGTAGAGCGAAAGCGCACGTAGGATCTCCCACACAAACAAAATGCCAAACCTCATCGCGACAAATTGTGCGAGTGGTCTGGCATATAAATTCTTGAGTTAGACGAATTTTCGTCCATCGATGCGATTCAGTACGTCCTTTCTGAATGACACCGATACATATGGTTACTACCCAATACCGTGTGCTAATTGTGAGGCAATCACGGAAAGGCCGCTAATCATAGCAACGGAAAGGGCTACTTTTCCACCGGAAACTTGATATTGGTCGCGATTTAAACCTAAACGGCGCACTTTCAGAGCCATTAAAACGGGAAGTACGACAGCCAAAATGACCAATGCTATGGAGGCAAAACCTAAAGCTGCAATGAATCCTTGCGGGTAAAACAAAGCGACCAGCATGGGAGGGATAAAAGTCACTAAACCTGTTTGAATTCGGCCTTTTGTAGATGCCGGGCGTTTCAGCATATCAGCCATGAAGTCAAAGAGACCCAGACTCACGCCCAGAAAGGAAGTCGCAAGCGCCAGATCAGCGAATAGAGAAATCGCATTTGCGATGCGCGTGGAATCTACCACCGCACTGATAGATTGAATGAACATCCCCAGATTAGAGTTTTGAGAAAGCGTTGACGCCCCTAATACACCGAAACTTGCGGCTTGCCAAAGTACGTAGATAACCAGAGGTAGTGCTGACCCAATCAGCATAACTTTTCTTAGTACTTTAATGTTAAGCCCCGTGTAGGCGACCACTGACGGGATGCTGCCGTGAAAGCCAAATGAAGTGAACATCACTGGAATCGCTGCGATGAGTAAGCCTTCTTGAAGAGGCAGAGACACCAGATTCTGACCCTCTCCCAACGGAAGCAGTAAGGCAAGGGAAAGGCCGAGTAATACGACTTTGAGTAAGAACAGTCCGCGGTTAATCACATCGACCTTTTGGGTACCTAACATCACGACGGTAGCGACCAGCACAGTAAACAGCACAATCCCAGTATTCTGAGGAAGCGACTCTGCCATCCTGAGTGCAGACAATTTGTTATGGAACTGGCTACCACCGCCCGCAATGTAAGCGGCGCAAAGCGCGTAAAGTAGAAACAATGTGGCGGCCGTTGCAACCCACTGTCCTTTTTTGCCAAGGAATTGTCGTGCCAGACTATTTAGGGTCGCGTTTGCTGGTGCATGTTGGTGAACCTCTAACATTAATAATGCGGTATAGCTCATCAGCATCCACATGGCGATCATCAGGAAAATGGAGTACGTGAATCCCAGCCCGGCCGATGCAAGGGGGAGTGCCAACATACCGGCTCCGATGGTGGTGCCAGCAATAATGAGAGTGCTTCCTAAAACTTTACTGCGCATAGTCGACTTCTTGTAATGATATATTTACGAAATTGGCGTGAGGTCGGGTTGATACTTCTGTTACAACGCCAGAATATAGAATTCTATTTTGCTGTAAAGGTAAATGTAAGCATTAAGGTACGGTTGGTGTAATTATTTATTTACGATTGGCGTTGTTTGTCCAAGCTGTGAAAGCACGTTGAATTTGAATCGCATCTGGTGAGTATTTTTTGTGCTTGAACGGGCTTCCTGATAACGTTTTAGTATTAATACAGTCCGAACAAGGAGATATCGGTGGAACACAGCAAACTTCGAGTTGCAATGCTCAGCACTGGAGAGGAAGTGCTTCACGGAGACATCACCGATACCAATGCGGCTTGGCTGTCTAGACGCTGCTTTGAGGAAGGGTTCGCTATGCACCGCCGTGTGACGGTGGGGGATGCTCTGGATGACATCGCCATTGAACTCGTTAGGTGCAGTCAGGTGTCTGATGTAGTGATCGTCAATGGTGGCTTGGGGCCAACCACGGACGACCTGACTACAGAAGCCATGGCAATGGCGATGGATGTCGATCTGGAACTCAACAGCCTTTGGCTGACGGAGCTAAAAAACCGCTTTGAAAAGAACGGTAAGACAATGCCTAAAAGCAACATCAAACAAGCAATGTTACCTGAAGGCAGCGAGTTGGTAGATAACCCTGTAGGCAGTGCGTGCGGATTTTCTGCCGAGCTTAATGACTGTCTTTTCTTCTTCACCCCTGGTGTGCCGAGCGAGTTCAAGCAGATGTTCGATAACGAAATTCTGCCAAGGCTTCAAGAGCGCTTTCCCAATACTTACCGCCGGGAAATTAACCGCTTCTATACTTTTGGGTTCTCTGAGTCTCTTCTGAATGACAAGCTTGAATCATTGGCGCTACCAGAAGGTTTCGAGTTGGGTTACCGGTCTTCCTTGCCTTTCATTGAAATAAAAGTGTTTTCACCGCGACAGCATTCGGATATCTCGCTGGTGGCTGATGGTGTGCGTAATGTCCTTGGGGATTTGATGGTAGGTGATGGCCTTCCCATGCTGGAATCTGTAGGTGTATTACTTGAGGACTCTGGTCTCACACTGGCTGTAGCCGAAAAATTCTCTGGTGGTTATCTCACTAATTGGCTGAACCAAGATGATGATACACGTCAGGCACTTATTCAGTCTTGGGTGTTGAGTGAATCCACACTCACAGCAGATGGAGATTACAATCCGCTGGCTGCTGTGCTCGCCATGGCGGCAGCTTCCCGTGAAAATGCTGGGGCCAACATTGGTCTTGCCTGCGGAAATCTTGAATCGGGCAGAGTAGCGCTTGGTTTGTCTTCTCAGGAAGGTGACTGGGGAGTGATCGTGAAGCCCCGTCGCAACCAGACGTCGGAGAATTTTCGGATTTACTGCAGCACCATGTTGCTTGACCTACTTAGACGTTATCTAACTGGTCAAAACATGTTCCCTGAGATTGCCTCTCTTGTGACGTTGGAATCGCTTCATATTCCTGTCGAGGAAAGTGAGGAAACAGAAGAGTAACTAAAAAATGGCCTGAAAATCAGGCCATTTTGTTATCCGTGATGGAAAGAGGAAGTTGCACCTGAGTGGGTCTGAGGATATTGCTTAAAGTAGTTAACACATTGCTTTAAATCTTCGAGTAATAAAGCAACCATGTCTTTGCTGACGCCATGGCGGATCATAATGCGTTGAATCACAGTATCCTGTCTGTTACCCGGGAGCGGATAAGATGCAATCTGCCAACCACGCATTCGCATGCGATCAGACAGGTCATAGAGTGAGAATCCCCAATCCCCCTCTTTCAGGCAATAGCTAAGCGCTGGCAGGCCTCCTCGACCATCGTAGAAAAGGTCAAATGGGCCAATTTTGGCGATTTCATCGGCGAGCCACTGTGCGGTTTTCAGACACGTCGTCTGAATGCCCTTATAGCCATCAAAGCCCAGACGGAGGAAGTTGTAGTATTGCGCGACAATTTGCCCGCCTGGCCGCGAGAAGTTCAGCGCGAAGGTCGGCATGTTCCCACCGAGATAATCTACGCTGAACACCAAGTCTTCTGGAAGATGCTGTTTATCGCGCCATACTACCCAGCCAACGCCAAGTGGCGCGAGGCCATATTTGTGGCCAGAGCTATTGATGGAAACCACGCGGGGCAACCTGAAATCCCACTTCAGATCAGGATTCACGAAAGGTGCAATGAATCCGCCAGATGCTCCATCAACATGGATGGGGATATCCAGTCCGGTTTCGTCTTGAATATCGTCGAGCTTTTTCGAAATAGTCTCTACAGGTTCGAAAACACAAGTGTAAGTGACGCCGAGAGTGGGAATAACGCCAATGGTGTTTTCATCGACGTATTCTGAAAGCTTGTCTGGATTCATGCAGACTTCGTCACCATCAAGCGGAATTTCCCGCATTTCTACGTCGAAGTAGCGGGCAAACTTGTGCCAACAAATTTGTACCGGCCCACAAACAATATTGGGTTTGTCGGTTGATTGCCCGAGTGCTTTCCGTTTGGTGCGCCAGCGCCATTTCATTGCAAGGCCGCCGAGCATCGCGGCTTCTGAAGAACCCGTGGTCGAGCAGCCGACTGTCGTATCACTTTCTGGGCTGTTCCACAATTTGGCGAGGATATGCACGCAGCGAGCTTCAATTTCTGCAGTCTGTGGATATTCATCTTTATCGATCATATTTTTGTCGATACAGACATCCATCAAATCGTGAACGCTGGGCTCCATCCATGTTGAGCAGAAGGTTGCCAAGTTTTGCCGCGCGTTACCATCCATCAACAACTCATCTTTTAGTAGCTGGGCAATCAGTTCAGGTGATTGGCTTTGTTTAGGAAGGGAATACTTTGGAAGTTGAGTTTGAGAGAGGGCTTCTTCGTAGATGTTTTCGTTTTCGGTATTTTCTTTATTGGTGAAGTGCAATCCCATGATTTGCTCCTTTTACTGGGCAGCCAGCCGCACTGTGTTAGCGGCTTCGTCGTAAAGAACTGCAATTAGTATTAGATTGCATGCCTCTTTGAAATGACTGAAATATGAGATAAGCCGGAGAGAAGTCCTGAAGATGATGTACCTGTGAGCGGAGAAAAAAGTGCGCCCATCAGGAGGCGCACTATAAAGTACGAAGGATTACTTAAACAGGTTAGGTAAGAACATGACTAACCCTTCGGAGAAAGTCAGTAACATCAACACAGTGAACAATGCGCCCAGCAGAGGCGCCGCTTCACGCACAAAGTCGACCATTCTTACCCTGAGTATCGAGCAAACGGTAAACATCATGGAACCAAACGGCGGCGTGACACCACCAATCATAATGTTCACGATAACCACGATACCGAAGTGTACAGGGTTGATGCCGAGGTTCAGCACAGCTGGTAGCAGCAGTGGTGTCAGAATGATCATCGCCGCACCGCCTTCAATGAACATACCGACAACGAGCAGAAGAATGTTGATGATCAGCAGTAGCGCATACTTGTTATCGGTAAGACCAATCAACATGGATGCGACGTTCTGGGGAATTTGTTCCAGAGTCATGTAGTAACCGAAGACCAATGCACCCACGATGATAAACATCACGCTGCTGGTGCCTTGGATGGTTTCCCGCAAGATCTGCACAAAGTGCTGAGGTTTAAGCTCGCGATAGATCAGCAGGCCAATGATGGTACATAACAACACCGCAATCGCACCGGCTTCTGTTGGCGTAAACAGGCCAAAGCGCATACCCAGAATGATACCGAATGGGATCAGCAGTGCAGGTATGGCTTTCCCGAAATAATGAAAGCGCTCTTTTGCTGAGGCAGGCTTTTCACGGGAAGGCTTGTAGTTACGCTTTTTGGCGATGAAAGCGATGGTGATCATCAGTGACGCTGCCATCAAGAACGCAGGCACATATCCGGCAATAAACATCGAATGCACAGATACGTTGGCGAGCAGCGCGAAGATAATAAGGTTGATGCCAGGTGGGATCACTGGGCTGATGCTGGATGAAGTAGCAGTGACAGCGGCAGTAAACGCCACGTCGTAGCCTCGTTTCGTCATCTCAGGAGCCAGTATCTTTGACTGCATGGCAGCATCAGCATTTGCAGAGCCTGAAATGCCACCCATAAGGGTACTCAGCATGACGTTAACATGGGCCAAGCCACCGGTTTTATGACCAATCAGAGAATCAGCAAAGGCAAGCAGGTTCCGGCTTATTCCCGAATAGTTCATGATTGAACCGACCATAATGAAAAAGGGTATGGCCAAAAGGGGGAATGACGACACGCTGGAAATAAAACGCTGCATCACCAGGCTGACGGGCAAAGAGTCATTGATAAACAGGAAGTACACCATTGCTGACGCTATTAAAGAGAACGCAATGGGGATGTTTAAAAGGAATAAAACAAAAAGAAGTATGATAGGTATATAGATATCCACTGCATTCACCTACTGCGCTTCGTTAGAAGGTTCAGATGGCTTGAGGTCGTCGAGGATGAACCGAACCGTATGAATTGCCATTAATGAAAAACACACTACCAACACCCCGTTGATGGTGAAATATGACATGCCCATGACGGGGGTCACTTTCGTTGAGAGCATGGTGTAGTTGAAGCTCAGGTAAGCCATCAGAATGTTGAGCGCCAAGAGAAAGAAAGAGATCATCAGGCGAAAATATCGCTGCCCTGACGCAGAGATAAAACTCAGAATGACATCAACACCCATATGTAGCTTGTGCTTGTAGCAAGAGCTGATCCCAAAGTAGACCGCCCAGGTAAAGCAAATCACGGAAAGCTCCTCACTCCATGGCACGACGAAGCCGAGACCGTAGCGCAAGAAAACGTTGATGATGACTACCAGAACAGTGATAGAAATCGCTATAGAGGCAAGGATTTCCTCTAAGTTGTATATAAATCGCATTACAACTCCAACACATAGAAAAACGCCCCACTAGAGATAGCGGGGCGCTAAAAGGTGTTTATTTTGATGCGCGGATTTTTTCCAGCTCCGCGTTAATGGTCGCGTGAACGCCTTCGCTCCAGGTAGGGAACTGGTTGTAAACTTCCGCGGTCAGCTTGTTGAACGCAGCAGTGTCAACATCGTTGAAAGTCACGCCTTGCTCTTTCAGCTTCTGAGTATACTCTTCGTCAAGTTTAATCAGCTGCTCGGTGTTAGATTCCGCACCCGCAACGATTTCTTCCATCACGATGTTTTGCTGTTCTTCAGAAAGCTTATCCCAAACGCTTGGCGAGATATAAAGACCAACTGTGCCCAGGAAGTGGCCTGTCTTAGACATGTTTTTAGCAACTTCATAGATTTTTGTTGAGTACATGGTCAGGATTGAACCTTCCAAACCATCTACAACACCCTGCTGAACACCGGCATAAGTTTCTGGGAATGGGAGGGCTGCAGGTGCTGCACCCATTGATTGCAGTGTGCTGATAAACAGTTGGCTACCAGGAACACGGATGCGCATGCCTTTCATGTCTTCCGGTGTTTTGATCTCTTTATTGGTGATCATATGACGGAAGCCAAAGATGTAATCGGCATTCAGTACCTTGATACCTTTCTTCTCAACCTGTGCAGTCAGACCGGCTACGTATTCTGATTTCATCAGCGCCAAATATTCATCGTAATTGTTGTAAAGCATTGGTCCAGCCAGCGCTGCGAAATCTGGCACGTAGTCACCGAGGTAGCTCAGATCTTCTACCGCAATCCAATTCGCACCGTTTACTACCTGCTCAAGGTTGTCTTTGTAAACAGGAAGCTGACCGCCAGGGAAGACTTTGATATTAACGCTGCCGTCTGTACGTTCACGAATCTTGTCCGCGACTTTAATCAGTTCTTGTGTCAGCAGTTCATTTTGCTGAAACACAAGGCTCATGTTGATGTTCACTTTATCTGCAGCTAGAGCATTCGAGGCCATGCCGAAGATCGCTGATAGGGAAAGTACAGTTCCAAGGAGTAATTTTTTCATTCTGTTGCCTTTAGTTCTTAGTGAGGTCCATTTTTTACCAAGTGCACTTTGGCTTTATGTAATAGCGTTTCTGTAATTATTGTGAGGTCGCTCGAATAACGATACGGTATTACGAGGGTGTTTCAAATGAACATCTAAATGTTCGTTCGAATGTTGTGATCATGTTAACAGCTCGCTTTTTGTTAGCTTGAGTCTGCAGGTATACGCTGTGCATTCTTGGTTTTTGGCGTGTGAGCACTAATAATTTCAAATGAACATTTTATGGAAGGAAAAATGATAATTGGTCATCGAGGTGTGGCAGCCATCGCACCCGAAAATACCTTAGCTGGGATCAATGCGGCAGCGGACAGTGGCCTGAATTGGGTAGAATTGGACACCCAGCTTACCGCTGACGATGTGCCGGTATTGTTTCACGATGAAACAGTCGACAGATGTACAGACGGAAAAGGTCGATTGGATAGCTTTTCGCTTGAGCAACTGACGTTATTAGATGCGGGCGCATGGTTCAACGAACAGTTCCGTGATGAATGCATTCCAACATTACACCAGACGCTTACACTCTGTGGAAAAAGGGGGATGGGCGTCAATCTCGAGATAAAGTGTTACGAAGAGACAGATGTAGCCTTGCTGGTTGAAAAGGTCGCAGAGGTAGTGAAGGAAACCCAGTTCCCTTTAGATCAGCTTTTACTATCAAGCTTTTCCTTGGCGGCTATAAAGTGTTGTGCCGAGATGCTGCCGGACTATCGGGTGGGATTTATCACAGACCAAAGTTCACCAGACTTTCTTTGTGACATTGAGGACTTAGAGCTATTCAGCATTCATTGTGACCAACGAACTCTGACACCCGAACTGGCAGAGGCTATTACCCAAAAAGGCTATCAGCTAAATATATGGACGTTAAATGACGCTGGGAAAGTTCAAGATTTTGTCGACATGGGAGTCACACACATTATTACGGATGACCCAGAGATGTCTGCACCGTAATTTGACTATTAATGATGCTGGGAACGACTCCTATGACACCTAGACAAAGACAAATCCTCGATTACCTAAAAGCCAATGGGAATGTTCAGATTGAAGAGCTGGCAGAAATGTTCTCAATCACCACACAAACCATCCGAAGAGATGTGAACTGCCTTTCGGAGCAGGGGTTGGCGCGTAGGGTTCATGGTGGAGTCAGCCTCCCGGCTATTCTGACAAATACAACCTATCAGTTTCGTTTTCAACTTGAGTCCGAGATAAAACAAATACTGGCGAAGAAGGTAGCAAGCCATATTCCTGAAGGATCTACCGTGTTCTTGGGAATAGGCACGTCTATGGCTTACATCGCTCAATGCCTCGCTCAATATGAGAAACTGCGTATTGTGACGAACAACCTTCAGGTCGAGAAGGTGCTTCAGGGAAACTACAATGTGGATGTTTTTCTGGCGGGAGGGTTAGTGAGAAGCCAGCATCAGGATGTAGTTGGACAAAGTGTTTTGAGGTTTTTTGAAGATTTCGAAGCAGACATTGGGATTGTCGGTTGTGGTTCGGTAACCGCCAGTCACTTTGCTATGGAGCATGAGCCGATCGAAGCTGAAATATCCAGAAGCATTGTTGCTAATTCCCGGGAGTCTTGGTTATTAGCAGATGCCAGTAAATGGGGCAGATTTGCGTCGTCTAAGGTGGCGAGCCTATCTGACTTCTCGAAGGTGTATACCAATCAAGATTCACTGCCTTCAGATATCAACGTCTGTGGTGTGAAGTAGGGATACAGAGAAAAAAATATGCCAAAAAGAAGGCCGCGACCGAGTCAGAGGTTCGCGGCTTTTTTTGCTACAAAAGAAACTTGGTAATCAAATTCCAGTGAGACATCTTCACTGGGAGTAGAGCGGCACGTCAGGATTTCACCGGCGGCGAGGTATGCCATCGCGTCTTCCTGAGCAACATTGCCCTTGTCTAACTTGCAGCGGCAGGCTCCACAAACACCATTGCGGCATTGAAACTCTGGCTGCAGACCTGCTTGCTCAAGTTGTTCAAGCAGAGGCTGGTGGGTGTTACCCACCAGCGTTTGTCCGTTCACTGTAATAGCGATTCGGCTCATAGTTCGAAATCACCTAAGTCGTCGATGTCAACGTCGTTGTCAATTTGGCCAACCAGGTAAGAACTGATTTCTGCTTCCTGTGGGGCAACCTGAACGTTGTCAGAAGACAACCAAGCGTTGATCCAAGGAATTGGGTTCTGGCTTGCACCTTGATAAGCAGGTTTAAGACCAACAGCTGCCATACGTAGATTGGTGATGTACTCCACGTACTGACACAGAATGTCTTTGTTCAGGCCGATCATAGAGCCGTCTTTGAACAGGTATTCCGCCCACTCTTTTTCTTGCTCAGCCGCATCTTTGAACAGGTCAAAACAAGCCTGTTCGCATTCTTTGGCGATCTCCGCCATTTCTGGGTCGTCGTCACCGGAACGCAGAATGTTCAGCATATGCTGGGTGCTGGTCAGGTGAAGCGCTTCATCGCGGGCAATCAGCTTAATGATCTTGGCGTTACCTTCCATCAGCTCACGCTCTGCGAAAGCAAATGAACAAGCAAAGCTCACGTAGAAGCGAATCGCTTCCAGTGCATTAACTGACATCAGGCAGACATACAGCTTTTTCTTTAACTCGCGCAGAGACACAACAACGGTTTCGCCGTTGACTGTGTGTTCGCCTTCGCCGAGACGATGGTAATCGCTGGTGGCTTGAATCAGGTCATCGTAGTAACCAGCGATGTCATTTGCTCGCTTGATGATGTGCTCGTTTACCACGATGTCATCAAACACCAGTGCCGGATTGGTCACGATGTTACGGATGATGTGGGTGTAAGAGCGCGAGTGAATGGTCTCTGAGAAAGACCAGGTCTCAATCCAAGTTTCCAACTCTGGAATAGAAACCAGCGGAAGCAGTGCCACGTTAGGGCTACGGCCTTGGATTGAATCCAGCAGCGTTTGGTATTTCAGGTTGCTGATGAAAATGTGCTTTTCATGCTCTGGCAGCTTGTTGTAGTCGATGCGGTCACTGGAGACATCGACTTCTTCAGGGCGCCAGAAGAAGGAAAGCTGCTTCTCAATCAGCTTCTCGAAAATTTCGTACTTTTGCTGGTCGTAGCGAGCAACGTTAACCGGCTGACCAAAGAACATAGGCTCTTTGAGTGCGTTATTGTTTTCTTTAGAAAAAGTGCTGTAAGCCATTGCCGTAAATTTACCAATCAGGTTGAAACTTCAAAGAGGGAGCTATTGCTCCCTCCAAATTCTTTACTTAGATTTTGCAAGCGCCGCCTGCGCAATCATCATCTTGTGCAGCGAGATCTTTCTGCGCGTCGTCTGCACCATCACGGGTGTTGTGATAGTACAGGGTTTTGACACCCAGCTTGTAGGCAGAAAGCAGATCTTTAAGAAGCAGCTTCATTGGTACCTTGCCACCAGCCTGTTTGCTTGGGTCGTAGTTCGTGTTGGCAGAGATTGCCTGGTCCACGAACTTCTGCATCAGACCAACCAGTTGCAGGTAACCGTCGTTTGACTCGATGTTCCAAAGCAACTCGTAGTTGTCTTTGTACTTGTCGTACTCAGGAACGACCTGCTTCAAGATGCCATCTTTAGACGCTTTAATTGATACGAAGCCGCGTGGAGGTTCGATCCCGTTTGTGGCGTTAGAGATTTGCGAAGAAGTCTCTGAAGGCATCAGTGCAGAAAGCGTTGAGTTACGCAGACCATGCTCCATGATCTCTGTGCGCAATGCATCCCAATCAAAGTGCAATGGCTCGTCACAAATCGCATCCAAATCACGCTTGTAAGTATCGATTGGCAGCAAGCCTTTCGCGTAGTTGGTTTCGTTAAATGAAGGACATGCGCCTTGCTCTTTCGCCAGACCAACAGACGCTTTCAACAGGTAGTACTGAATCGCTTCGAACGTGCGGTGAGTCAGGCCGTTTGCACTGCCGTCTGAGTAACGCACGCCATTTTTCGCCAGGTAGTACGCAAAGTTGATCACGCCTACACCCAAAGTACGACGGTTCATGGTCGCTTTACGTGCCGCTGGCAGCGGGTAATCCTGGTAATCCAGCAGTGAATCAAGTGCGCGGATAGTCAGGTCAGCCAACTCTTCCAGCTCGTCCAGTTCTTTAATCGCACCTAGGTTAAACGCAGACAGCGTACACAGTGCAATCTCGCCCTGATCGTCTTCAACGTTGGTCAATGGTTTGGTTGGCAGCGCGATTTCCAGACACAGGTTAGACTGGCGAATCGGTGCAACCTGAGGGTCAAACGGGCTGTGAGTATTACAGTGGTCCACGTTCTGGATGTAGATACGACCCGTTGAGGCACGCTCTTGCATCATCAGCGAGAACAGCTCTACCGCTTTGCGGGTTTCACGCTTGATGGATGGGTCGTTCTCGTACTGAACGTAAAGACGCTCAAATTCTTCTTGGTCTGCAAAGAACGCGTCGTACAATCCCGGTACATCTGATGGTGAGAACAGAGAAATGCTCTCACCTTTGATCAGGCGGGTGTACATCAGTTTGTTGATTTGAACGCCGTAGTCCATGTGACGAACACGGTTCTCTTCAACACCACGGTTATTCTTCAGAACCAGCAGACTTTCTACTTCACGGTGCCACATTGGGTAGAACAGGGTAGCTGCACCACCACGTACACCACCTTGTGAACAACACTTAACAGCTGTCTGGAAGTATTTGTAGAAAGGAATACAACCAGTGTGGAAAGCCTCGCCACCACGGATTGGGCTACCCAATGCACGGATGCGACCAGCGTTGATACCGATACCGGCACGCTGACTCACGTAGCGAACAATTGCACTCGCTGTTGCGTTGATTGAATCCAAACTGTCATCACACTCAATCAGTACACAAGAGCTGAACTGACGGGTTGGTGTGCGTACACCAGACATAATTGGTGTTGGCAGAGAAATCTTGAACAGAGATACCGCGTCATAGAAGCGACGGATGTAGTCCAGACGGGTCTCTTTCGGATAGTTAGCAAATAGACATGCTGCAACCATAATGTACAAAAACTGTGCACTTTCGTAGATTTCACCAGTAACACGGTTCTGTACCAAATATTTACCTTCCAACTGCTTCACTGCTGCGTATGAAAAATTCATATCTCGCCAGTGGTCAATGTAGGTATCAAGAATGTTCAATTCTTCGGCAGTATAGTCTTCAAGCAGATGCTTATCATACTTGCCCATATCAACCATTTTGTTGACGTGGTCGAAAAGCGTTGGTGGCTCAAATTGGCCGTAAGCCTTCTTGCGCAAGTGAAAAACGGCCAAGCGTGCAGCCAGATACTGATAATCCGGCGTCTCTTCAGAGATCAGATCTGCAGCAGCTTTGATGATGGTTTCGTGAATGTCTTCAGTTTTGATACCGTCGTAAAATTGAATGTGAGAACGGAGTTCGACTTGTGATACAGAGACATTGTCGAGGCCTTCAGCGGCCCAGGTGATGACGCGGTGGATTTTGTCGAGATCTATGTTTTCCTTAACACCACTGCGCTTTTGGACGGTAATTTGTTGGTTCATTTATCTTGTTCCCGGTATTTCCTTGCCTGAAGACCTGTTTTAGCAAAATTTCACAAATTGCAAGGATGATTTGTGATCAATATTAAACTTATGGCGTAGTCATCAAAACACTATATATAGGGTCTACGCTCGACTTGAGTAACAAGATAGTGGTGGGAGGGAGATAATGCAAGTTCCCCCTGAAACAGGTGTCTGTGGATATCTTGGGGATGGGAATTGTTATGTTAGTGCTTACTCACTGTTTTATCCCAAGTAAGGCAATGGTATAGAAAAAATCAACGTTTTTTACGGTACGAAATCAAATAAAAAAAAATATTCTGCTTGCCTGATGACGCTTTCGGTGCATCCCGTTAAGCGTCTGAATAGTGGTTATTTTCTGTTCTGGACCAGTGTGATTGGGATCAGAATAATGACAGAATCTCTACAGGTTTATTAAAAATCTGATCGGCCTCCCATTCGGTTGGTCGATCGGTTTCGCCGATATACCCCCATGACGCCACCGCAGACATCATGTTGGCCGCTTTGGCAGCCACAATGTCATTCAGTATATCCCCAACATATAGGCATTTTTCTGGTTCGATAGTCAGAATCGACGCACCATGCAGTAATGGCGCAGGGTGGGGCTTTGCATGTGGTGTAGTGTCGGCACAGACAATGGTTCTGGCCTGCAAGAGCAAAGGGAAGTAGGGAAGGAGCATTCCAGTCAGAAACCCCGGCTTGTTTGTCACAATGCCCCAGGGGATTTGTCGAGCGGTGAGTTGTTCAAGCAACTCGATGACACCACTATATAGTGTGGTTGTGGTGCAAATGTTTTCTGCGTAGTGCTCGAGAAAGGAAAGTCGCAGCTGGTCGAGGTCTTTTCCTTGCAGCGTTTCACCAAATCCAGTACGCAACAATCCTCTTGCTCCGTGGCTGGTATTGGCTTGAATCTGTGAGTCAGAAAGTGGGGGAAGCCCATGGTCTTTAAGTACACAGTTTGCAGCGTTGGCCATATCCGGAGCAGTATCAAGTAGGGTGCCATCCAAATCAAACAGAACTGCTTCTACGCTTCCTTTCATTAATTTTCCTTGTTCAGGTTTTGGCGCTCAAAATAAAGCCCGGATTAGTCCGGGCTTTGAGTATGTACGATGTAATTCACGTCCACATTACGTGGTGACAGCCAGTATCGATCCGTCAGTGGATTGTAATGTAATCCTGTCATGTGTTGTTCCTGAAGTGGCGTGTAGTCGATCATCTTCAGCAACTCAGAAGGGCGGATGAACTTGTTATGGTCATGCGTGCCTTTAGGCACAATCTTCATCACATGCTCGGCACCAACAATCGCAAACAACCAGGATTTAGTATTGCGGTTTAGGGTAGAGAAGAATACGTGACCGCCCGGTTTTACCATCTTCGCACAGGAAGCAATCACAGAAGCAGGATCGGGTACATGCTCCAGCATTTCCATGCAGGTCACCACATCGTAATGGCCCTGATGTGCTTCAGCATGTTCTTCGGCAGTAGATTGTACGTAAGAGACAGTCGTGCCTGTTTCTAGCGCGTGCAAACGTGCCACCGTTAGTGGCTCTTTGCCCATATCGAGGCCGGTTACATCGGCACCTTCTCGTGCCATGCTTTCTGCCAAGATACCGCCACCACAACCCACATCGAGTACTTTCTTGCCAAAAATCCCGCAGCTTTTCTCAATCACATAGTTGAGGCGAAGGGGATTGATTCGGTGTAAAGGCTTAAACTCACCTTCCAGGTCCCACCAACGGGAAGCCATGTCTTCGAATTTTTGAATTTCCGCCGGATCGACGTTGAGTTGGGTTGTCATCTACATCTTATCCCTAAATTTTTTTTCCATTATACCCGTTTTGATTGCCATTGCAGGTGGAAGATTCATTGCTCAATACAGCAAGGTTGAAGTCTTTATGATTTGAATGTTACTACGGCTGATGGATAGATAAAGATTGAGCGAGGAGATCACAAAGCCGGAGGCAGACCCCCGGCGAGATTGGAAAAGTAGATGGTTATCGTGTTGGATAAAAGTTAAGCGGCATTGGTAACGGCAACAGCAGCCAGAAGCCCTAACAAAGTGTATTTTCCAACAATGATTGCCATACCCACCGCATTGATTGCTTGATGTAACATAGCGCACCCCCAATTTTTCTTAGCGACACTTTGCTGTGTCATGGGTATTTTCCCCTACAGAAAAAAGGGATATTGAGAGCAGGTTCCCATTGTACTTTTCCCTCCTTTATTACATCCGGATCCGTGAAGTAGGTGGTTTTCTCTGTTGAAAGGCGATTTAGCCGGCTTTGGATATGAAAAAAGACGCCTGAGCGCTTCTCAGCCTTTTTGGCAAATTTTGCTGGTTCCACCCTGTCATTGAGCGTTTTTTGGCCCTGTCGTGCGTTAGAGCGCCAAAATAAGAGTAATTCGTGATTTATCTCGGGTTTAGGCTGTGACTCTTTGCCCGCTTTTATGGTATTCTCACCTGTCTTGCACGTAGTCATTTTTGACATACTTACCTGAGGGATATTGGCTCCATGAGCGATCTTGCTAAAGAGATCACGCCCGTCAACATTGAAGAGGAGCTGAAAAGCTCATACCTCGACTACGCGATGTCAGTTATCGTGGGTCGTGCTCTTCCAGATGTGCGTGATGGCCTGAAGCCTGTACACCGCCGCGTTCTTTTCGCGATGAATGTACTGGGCAATGACTGGAACAAAGCATATAAAAAATCTGCGCGTGTTGTTGGTGATGTGATCGGTAAATACCACCCACACGGTGACAGCGCTGTTTACGACACCATTGTTCGTATGGCTCAGCCGTTCTCACTGCGTTACATGCTGGTCGATGGCCAGGGTAACTTCGGTTCGATTGACGGCGACTCAGCGGCAGCAATGCGTTACACCGAAGTTCGCATGGCGAAAATCGCCCACGAGCTGTTGGCTGATCTGGATAAAGAAACTGTCGATTACGTTCCTAACTACGACGGTACTGAACAGATCCCAGAGGTAATGCCTACCCGTATTCCAAACCTTCTGGTGAACGGTGCTTCCGGTATCGCCGTAGGTATGGCGACCAATATTCCTCCGCATAACCTGACAGAAGTGATTAACGGTTGTTTGGCGTACATTGAGAATGAAGACATCACGATTGAAGAGTTGATGACTCACATTCCTGGCCCAGACTTCCCAACTGCTGCAATGATCAATGGCCGTAAAGGCATTGAAGATGCTTACCGCACCGGTCGTGGCAAGATTTATCTGCGTTCAAAAGCAGACATCGAAGTCGAGAAGAACGGTAAAGAAACCATCATCGTTACCGAAATCCCTTATCAGGTGAACAAAGCGCGTTTGATCGAGAAGATCGCCGAGCTGGTTAAAGATAAGAAGATTGAAGGTATCAGTGCACTGCGTGATGAGTCTGACAAAGACGGTATGCGCATTGTTATCGAATGTAAGCGTGATGCGGTAGGTGAGGTTATCCTCAACAACCTGTACGCACAAACTCAGCTTCAAACCTCTTTCGGTATCAACATGGTTGCGCTGGACAACAACCAGCCACGCCTGTTTGGTCTTAAAGACATGCTGAAGTGCTTCGTGAATCACCGCCGTGAAGTGGTGACACGTCGTACTATTTTCGAACTGCGTAAAGCCCGCGACCGTGCACACATCCTTGAAGGTTTGGCCATTGCTCTGGCGAATATCGATGAAATCATCGAGATGATCCGTAATGCACAAACCCCAGCGATTGCGCGCGAAGAGCTGCAAAACCGTGGTTGGGAATTGGGTACTGTAGCTGCGATGCTGGAAGCAACCGGTGTTGATGCTGCACGTCCTGAGTGGCTGGAAGACGAGTTCGGTGTTCGTGATGGTAAGTACTACCTGACTGAGCAACAAGCGCAAGCTATCTTGGATCTGCGCCTGCACAAACTGACAGGTCTCGAGCACGAGAAGATCCTGGATGAATACAAAGAGCTGCTGGCATTGATCGGCGAGCTGATGTTCATTCTGTCCAGTCCTGAGCGTCTGATGGAAGTGATCACCGAAGAGCTGACTGCTGTTCGTGATGGTTTTGGCGATGAGCGCCGCACTGAAATCACAGCTGCAAGTGCTGACATCGACATCGAAGACCTGATCAATCAGGAAGACGTTGTTGTGACCCTGTCACATGAAGGTTACGTGAAGTATCAGCCTCTGACTGACTATGAAGCGCAGCGTCGTGGTGGTAAAGGTAAGTCAGCGACACGAATGAAAGAAGAAGACTACATTGAGCGTCTTCTGGTGGCGAATACACACGATACTATTCTGTGTTTCTCAAGCCGTGGCCGTATGTACTGGCTGAAGGTTTACCAATTGCCGTTGGCATCACGTACTGCTCGTGGTAAACCGATTGTTAACCTGCTGCCTCTGGAGCAGGACGAGCGCATCACTGCGATCCTTCCTGTTAAAGAGTACGAAGAAGACAAGTTCGTCTTCATGGCAACCGGTGACGGTACTGTGAAGAAGACACCGCTGACTGATTTCAGCCGTCCTCGTAGCGCAGGTATCATCGCAGTGAATCTGCGTGAAAACGACTCCCTGATTGGCGTTGATATCACTACTGGTGATAACGACATCATGCTGTTCTCGAAGTCTGGCAAAGTTGTTCGCTTCAACGAAGGCCAGGTTCGTGGCATGGGCCGTACCGCGGCTGGTGTTCGCGGTATCAAACTGGCAGAGGGCGACAAAGTTGTTTCTCTGATTGTTCCTCACAATGACGGTGATGTTCTGACGGTAACTGAAAACGGTTACGGTAAGCGCACTGAGCTTGTTGAGTACCCAGCGAAGAGCCGTGCAACTCAGGGTGTTGTATCTATCAAGGTTTCTGAGCGTAACGGCTGTGTAGTTGGTGCGGTTCAGGTAGAAACCGGTGATGAATTCATGATGATCACCAACGCAGGTACGCTGGTACGTACCCGTGTGGCAGAAGTCAGCCAGGTTGGCCGTAACACCCAGGGTGTGACGCTAATCCGTACCTCGGAAGACGAGAAAGTGGTTGGCCTTCAGCGCATCGATGAGCCTGATGAAGAGTTGCTGCCATTGGATGAAGACGGTGAAGTTGACGCAGAAGTTCAACCAACTGCCGAAGCACCAGCAGAAGACTCAACAGATGGAGAAGCGACCGAGGAGTAATTCCTGGCCTGCATTCATCAATCTGAAAAAAACGCAGCATTCGCTGCGTTTTTTTTATTCCCTTTTTAATTGTGTCGTCATTAGATCAACACTTTCCGTTCCAATCGCTTGCGAAAGGTGATAAAACAAAACGAATAACAATTCATCACGGCTTCTCTCTGCCCCCATTTGCGGGCGTTGTCGGGAATGGATTTCCTCAGTGACAAAATTAGAAAGCCATAAATAAGCGATTTAATGCAGGAGCATTCAAAAATCATGGAAAAGGTATATAACTTCTCTGCTGGCCCGGCGATGTTGCCGGAAGCGGTTCTGGAAAAAGTACAGGGTGAACTGACTAACTGGAACAGCTTGGACACTTCCGTCATGGAGATTTCTCACCGCAGTAAGGAATTTCTGGCTGTTGTTGAAGAAGCCGAGAAAAACCTCCGTGAACTGCTGTCTATTCCTGACAACTACCATGTTCTTTACGCACAAGGCGGCGCCCGTGCGCAGTTTGCAGCGGTGCCAATGAACCTTTTGGGCAGCAACACCATTGCTGACTATGTAGACGGTGGGTACTGGGCAGCCAGTGCAGTAAAAGAAGCCAAAAAATACTGCACACCTAACGTGGTAACAGTAAAAACGGAAATCGATGGCAAACGCGCGATCTTGCCTGCGAAAGACTGGAAATTGAGTAACGATGCTGCGTTTGTTCACTTCTGTCCAAACGAAACCATTGACGGGATTGAAATCCGGGATTTGCCAGAAACAGACAAGCCAATCGTGGCAGACATGTCTTCGACGATTCTGTCTCGTCCTATCGATGTGTCTAAGTACGGTGTGATTTACGCGGGTGCGCAGAAAAATATCGGTCCTGCTGGCATCACGCTGGTGATTGTTCGTGACGACCTGCTGGGCAAAGCGAAAGACTTCCTGCCGAACGTACTGAACTACGCCACGCTGGTAGATAAAGAGTCTATGTTCAATACGCCACCGACATTTGGTTGGTATCTGGCGGGTGAAGTATACAAATGGCTGAAAGAGCAGGGTGGCGTGGAAGCCATGCAGAAGAAAAATGAAGAGAAAGCTGCGTTGCTTTACGACTTCATTGATGGTTCTGACTTCTACGTGAACAACATCCATGCTGACAACCGTTCTTTGATGAACGTGCCTTTCCAGTTGGTGAATCCTGAGCTTGATGCGAAATTCCTGGCTGAATCAGATGCGCTTGGTCTGAAAGCGCTGAAAGGCCACCGTGATGTGGGTGGTATGCGTGCATCTATCTACAATGCGATGTCTTTGGAAGGTGTTCAGGCACTGGTTGCCTTTATGAAAGACTTCGAAGCCAAAAACGCGTAATAAGCCAAGTTTGCGCTTACCACCGTGTTCTAAAAGCCGCCGTTAACTGGCGGTTTTTTTACGCCGCTTTTTTGAAAATTGCACGCCTGACTTTCGCTTTCACCGAGCGCCAATGGGTGATCGGGCGGTTCGGTGAACGAGCTCTCAAATGAGCGATAATTTCTTCCGTTAATTCAATTTCACCGCCATGGGCAAGCCAGACGCCTCGAGGCTTTAGTTGTACGATTTTATCGACCGACGCTTTGTAGCGATTAGGGTAGAAGACGGGAAAAGGCGGAATGTAACGCCCTTTGACTGTCACCATTAAGTCGGCCACATAAACTCGATGCGTTGGTTCATGGTATAGAGACAAATCGCGATCGGTATGCCCTTGGGTAAAAAGCGCTTTCCATTCAGTAAAGCCGGGCAGTGGCTCTTCATCATTCAACATTACATCTGCTTTCAGCTTTCTGTTGTACCAAATGTTTTTTGCTGGTTGGCCTTTCCGTTTGGCCACCCACTTTGCCAAAAGTAAGTCGCTCCAATGCATCAGCACACCATCCAGTCCTTGATACCAGTTGCCTGGGACGTTGGCTGTGGCTATCTGACAGCCCGATAACTCTCGAAGTTTCACCGCTCCACCCGCGTGGTCGGGGTGCATGTGAGTGACGACGACCAACTTCAGATCATTTAAAGAGCGGTTCAGCTCTTCGGTGATGAACTGGCAAACTTTATCAACGTCAGCCCGGCTGCAGCCATCTAAGAGCAAGAGTCCATGCTGATGCTCAGCAAGGTAAATGGATTGAATGTAGCCGTCTAACTGGTGCAGTTTGATCAGTGTCGACACGTGGGACTCCTCTCTCATCAGACCAGTGAGAGTATACCCATTCGTATCAATTTTTCTGCATATTTGTAGTTGAAGTGTTAAATCAGAACAAAGCGTAAGCACTTGGCGCAAACGGTTTCCGCAACCGATTGCTTTTGGTTTTTTCCCGGATAGAATGGCGCGAAATTTCCTTCAGCCCAATCACTTAACTGATTGAATGCTCTGAGTAACAGCAATCACAGAGAGAAGCATTCTATCAACTGCTCTACCCATTCAGCGTATTGCAGCGAGTGAGTTTAAATAGGTATAACAATGAGCTCTCAGCGCCCATCAGAAAACGCTCGTCCATCGGAACTCGTCTATCGATTGGATGACAGGCCACCCTTGCCACAAACGCTTTTCGCTGCTTTCCAACACCTTTTAGCTATGTTTGTCGCAGTGGTGACGCCCTCTTTAATCATCTGCCAGGCACTTGGGCTTCCTACGAGTGACACCAACACCATCGTGAGCATGTCACTGTTTGCGTCGGGTATTGCTTCGTTTATCCAAATCCGTACGTTCGGTCCGCTGGGATCGGGGCTACTTTCCATTCAAGGCACAAGCTTTAACTTTCTAGGACCAATTATTGGCGCTGGTTTGGCGATGAAGGCAGGCGGTACGCCAACGGAAACAATGATGGCGGCGATCTTCGGGACCATTATGGTTGCTTCCCTAACTGAAGTTTTCCTTTCACGTGTGCTGGAACATGCGCAGCGTATTATTACGCCGCTAGTATCTGGTATCGTCGTTACCCTGATTGGCTTGACGCTGATTCAGGTAGGTCTAACCTCGATGGGTGGCGGTTATGCCGCGATAGAAAACGGCACCTTCGGTGATTTGAAAAATCTGTTGTTGGCGGGTTCAGTGCTGGCTGTGATCGTCTTTTTAAATCGTATCGATAATCCTTATCTGCGTGTATCGTCGATTGTGATCGCGATGACAGTCGGCACAATCATCGCCTATGCCTTGGGTATGGTGAACAGCGCGCCAACAGAAGATGTCGCCTTCTTTGCCATCCCGCAACCTATGCAGTACGGCATCTCGTTCGACTTTGCGCTACTTATTCCTCTCATTATCGTCTTTTTGGTGACTTCATTGGAGGCGATTGGTGATATTACAGCAACGTCGGAAACATCGGAGCAGCCAGTGTCAGGGCCTATTTACATGAAACGAATCAAAGGCGGTGTATTGGCGGATGGTGTGAACTCGGCATTGGCAGCGGTATTGAACAGCTTTCCTAATTCTACGTTTAGTCAGAACAACGGCATTATCCAGTTAACAGGCGTAGCAAGCCGTTATATCGGTTACTTTGTTGCGGGTATGCTGGTGATTTTGGGCCTGCTGCCCGGAGTAGCAACGCTGGTTCAGCTGATTCCGGAACCTGTACTAGGCGGTGCAACCATCGTGATGTTCGGTACGATTGCGGCCTCGGGTATCCGTATTATTTCCCGCTGTGAGCTTAACCGACGCGCGATTCTCATCATGGCGCTTTCATTCTCAATGGGATTAGGTATCGCTCAGAAGCCAGAAATCCTTCAGTTTATGCCTGAGTGGATTAAAAACATTCTCTCGTCGGGCATGGCGGCAGGTGGTTTGACAGCGATTATCCTGAATTTGGTGTTGCCACCGGACAGCGAGCCTAAGGAAAGTTAACGCACTTTGCTAGAAGGGTAGCAGTAGCAATACTTAACGCCGCTATCCTTCTCTAATCTCTAATCTCTAATCTCTAATCTCTAATCTCTAATCTCTAATCTCTAATCTCTAATCTCTAATCTCTAATCTCTAATCTCTAATCTCTGACCTCAGATCGTTTTCTTGTTTTTTCTGGCTTGTCTCTATACTGAGAAAGTGGAGGTGCAGTTATGTCGAATCGTTCTGAATCACTTGACCTGAAAGGTGCAGACATGGAGTCGCAATTAGAAGGTATGCAGGGAAGTGAAAAGGAAAGTTACAACAGCCAGTTAACTGATAACCCAGAGCAAAAAGTCATGACATGCCAATATCAGGATCCTGATGGCGAAGCCCATTGCTGTCATGAACCCGCAGGAGAGTCGGGCTTTTGTTTCTGGCACGATGAAAATACCCCAAAAGACCAGCCGGATGTAAAAGAGAAGCTTGAGAAATATGCTAAGCGCGGTGGGCAGCTGCGGGGGATTATTTGCAAGCGCGCCAATCTCGTTGATGTGAATTTGGTGAAGCATGGGCCTGGTGGGGGCTATGACCTTAGCTACGCTAACTTTTACCGCTCCAACATGACTAATGCACACCTGTTCAACGCCAAGTTTGATCACGGCAGTTTGATGAAAGCCGACTTGCATGACGCCAATATTCACTGCGCCAGTTTTCTAAAATGCAACTTGCTTGGCGTGAAACTCACTGATACCAAGATTGATAACATCAAGATTGGTGACACCTTACAGCAAGAGGTGGAAGGGCGGGTCGCCGAGAAAAAGGGGGACATGGAAAAAGCACTCGACCTTTACGAGCAGTCTGAAGAAATTTATCGGGATCTACGAAAAGCTTCAGAAGCACAGGGCATTTTCACCATGGCAGGGCATTTCCTCCAAAAAGAACTGACCATGCGACGATATCAAATGCCTTTGTTTTCCACTCAGCGGGCGATGTCGAAAACCGTTGACCTTTTTTGTGGGTACGGAGAAAGTCCTATTCGGGTCGTGTTTTTCTCCCTGGCGCTAATTTTTCTGTGTGCGATGATCTACTTCTTCACCGGCATCCAATTTGCTGGGGAGTATGTCGGGTTCCAACAATCTCAAGCCTTTGACGCCAATATGATGGCGTTTTTTGATTGTCTGTATTACAGCGTAGTGACCTTTACAACGCTCGGCTATGGTGACTTTATACCAATAGGAATGTCGCGGTTAGTCGCTGCATCAGAAGCATTCACTGGAAGCTTTACGATAGCTTTGTTCGTTGTGGTTTTCGTTAAGAAAATGACCCGTTAAACTCCACAATACTAATCGGTCTTTAAAAGCAGCAAAGGGTAGCCCCGGCGCTGCTTTTTCGTTACTCTCGAGATACGAAAAATTAAGGATTTATTTTGTTCAGATGGAGCAGTTGACGTTACAACCCATTTCTAAAATTAACGGTGAAGTGAATCTTCCCGGTTCTAAAAGTGTTTCTAACCGCGCGCTTTTACTTGCCGCGCTGGCTAAAGGCACAACCCGCCTGACCAACCTGCTGGATAGTGATGATATTCGCCACATGCTCAATGCACTGAGCAAGCTGGGGGTGACTTATCGTCTGTCAGCCGACAAAACCGAGTGTGAAGTCGAAGGTCTGGGTGGCGCATTTAAAACGTCTGAACCCCTCGAACTTTTTCTAGGTAATGCTGGCACTGCGATGCGCCCGCTGGCGGCGGCGCTTTGCCTTGGCGAAGGTGAATATGTACTGACGGGTGAGCCTCGTATGAAGGAGCGCCCAATTGGACACCTGATCGATGCGATGCGCACAGTCGGTGCAGACGTGACCTATCTGGAAAATGAAAACTACCCACCACTGAAAATTGTCAGTAATGACATTCAAGGTGGCGACGTAGAAATCGACGGTACGATTTCAAGTCAGTTCCTGACTGCGCTTTTGATGACGGCACCTCTTTTCAGTGGTGATACCAATATTCGAATCAAAGGCGATTTGGTTTCAAAGCCCTACATTGATATCACCTTGCACATCATGGCGCAGTTCGGTGTTGAAGTCGCAAATAGCGATTACCAGACCTTCCATGTTAAGGGTAATCAATCATACATCGCGCCAGGCGATTTCCTTGTTGAAGGTGATGCGTCATCTGCTTCTTACTTCTTGGCTGCTGCGGCAATCAAAGGTGGTGAAGTAAAAGTAACGGGAATTGGTAAAAAGAGCGTTCAGGGTGATGTGAAATTTGCAGATGCACTGGCTGCGATGGGCACTGAAATAGAGTGGGGTGATGATTATGTGATTGCACGTCGCGGTGAATTGAAAGCCGTCGATTTGGATTTTAATCATATTCCTGACGCAGCGATGACCATCGCTACAGCAGCGCTGTTTGCGGAAGGTACTACCTCTATCCGTAACGTGTATAACTGGCGTGTTAAAGAGACGGATCGCCTGTCGGCTATGGCCACAGAATTGCGTAAAGTTGGTGCGGAAGTCGAAGAAGGTGAAGATTACATCACTATTACTCCGACACCAAACCTGCAACATGCAGCGATTGATACCTACGATGACCATCGTATGGCGATGTGTTTCTCATTGGTGGCGCTCAGTGATACGCCAGTGACCATCAATGACCCAAAATGTACCTCTAAAACCTTTCCAGACTACTTCGATAAACTGGCTTCCTTGTCGGAAAGTTAAAGAAACAGATTGTCAGTGACAGACAACAGGCCAGCGATTCGCTGGCCTGTTTTTTTTGCCCAGACTTCCCTATAATACGCCACCGATTCTATGGAGTAATTCGCAGTAAGTTGGTGAGTATTCATCAACTAAGTTGCTCTATTTTAAAACGATCTGGAGAATTCTATGTCTACCCAAGCACCCGTAATTACTGTTGATGGCCCTAGCGGTGCCGGAAAAGGTACCCTTTGCATGCTATTGGCGGAGAAGCTGGGCTGGCATTTGCTCGATTCAGGCGCCATCTATCGTGTGCTTGCGCTGGCAGCAATTCACCATGGTGTTGATCCTGATTCAGAAGACGCTTTGGTACCGCTGGCTGCCCATTTAGATGTGCAGTTCAAAGCGGAAGGTGAGTTGGTGAAGGTGATCCTCGAAGGCGAGGATGTGTCCAGCGAGCTGCGCAAAGAAGAAACTGGCATGGCGGCATCCAAAGTCGCGGCATTACCGCGCGTTCGTGAAGCTTTGTTGCGTCGTCAACGCGCGTTTGCAGATGCTCCGGGATTAGTAGCTGATGGTCGCGATATGGGCACAGTAGTATTTCCTAAAGCGGAAGTGAAAATCTTCTTGGATGCAAGCGCTGAAGAACGCGCTCAGCGCCGCATGAATCAGTTGCAACTAAAGGGGTTAGATGTTAACTTTGACCGCCTTTTGAGCGAAATTCAGGAACGTGATGATCGTGACCGCAACCGCGCAGTTGCACCATTGCGTCCCGCAGATGATGCTTTAGTTCTGGATTCAACCTCTCTCAACATTGAGCAGGTGCTAGAGCAAGCATTGTCCTATATTGAAAGTAAACTTACCGTTGCTTCTTGAAGCAGCGGGTTTAAACCGTTGGTCGCAAGGATGATGACTGACATTACTATCAACCCCACGTGGTAGGACACCCGTGGTAGTTTAAATATTGAAGATTAAATTAATGACTGAATCTTTTGCTTCACTCTTTGAAGAATCTCTTAAAGAGCTAGAAACCCGCCCAGGTGCGATCGTTAAAGGTACTGTAGTAGCTATCGAGAACGGTTACGTTCTGGTTGACGCAGGCCTGAAATCTGAATCTTCTATCCCAGCTGAGCAATTCAAAAACGCTGCTGGCGAGCTGGAAATCGAAGTTGGTGCTGAAGTAGATGTAGCACTGGACGCGATTGAAGATGGTTTCGGTGAGACTCAACTGTCTCGCGAAAAAGCGAAGCGCCACGAAGCTTGGATCCAACTGGAGAAAGCTTACGAAGAAGCTGAAACTGTTATCGGTGTTATCAACGGTAAAGTTAAAGGCGGTTTCACTGTTGAGCTGAACGGCATCCGTGCGTTCCTGCCAGGTTCACTGGTTGACGTACGTCCAGTACGTGACACTGCTCACCTTGAAGGCAAAGAGCTGGAGTTCAAAGTTATCAAGCTGGACCAGAAGCGCAACAACGTTGTTGTTTCTCGTCGCGCAGTTATCGAATCTGAAAACAGCGTTGAGCGTGATGAACTGCTGGCTTCTCTGCAAGAAGGCATGGAAGTTAAAGGTATCGTTAAGAACCTGACCGACTACGGTGCATTCGTAGATCTGGGCGGTGTTGACGGCCTGCTGCACATCACTGACATGGCTTGGAAACGCGTTAAGCACCCATCAGAAATCGTTAACGTAGGTGACGAGATTCTGGTTAAAGTTCTGAAGTTCGACCGTGACCGCACTCGCGTATCACTGGGTCTGAAGCAACTGGGTGAAGATCCATGGGTAGCAATTGCTAACCGTTACCCAGAAGGTCACAAACTGACTGGTCGCGTAACCAACCTGACGGACTACGGCTGCTTCGTTGAAATCGAAGAAGGCGTTGAAGGTCTGGTACACGTTTCTGAAATGGACTGGACTAACAAAAACATTCACCCATCTAAAGTTGTTAACGTGGGTGACGAAGTTGAAGTTATGGTTCTGGACATCGACGAAGAGCGTCGTCGCATCAGCCTGGGTCTGAAGCAATGTAAAGCTAACCCATGGCAGTCGTTTGCAGAAATGCAAAACAAAGGCGATCGCGTAACTGGTAAGATCAAGTCAATCACTGACTTCGGTATCTTCATCGGTCTGGACGGCGGCATCGACGGTCTGGTTCACCTGTCTGACATTTCTTGGAATGTTGCAGGCGAAGAAGCAGTTCGCGACTTCAAGAAAGGCGACGAAATCTCTGCAGTTGTTCTGCAAGTAGATGCTGAGCGTGAGCGTATCTCTCTGGGCATCAAGCAGATGGAAGAAGACCCATTCAACAACTACCTTGCTGACAACAAGAAAGGTGCGATTGTTAAGGGTAAAGTAACTGCAGTTGACGCTAAAGGCGCAACCGTTGAGCTGATCGAAGGCGTTGAAGGTTACCTGCGTGCTTCTGAAGCATCACGTGACCGCGTTGAAGATGCGACTCTGGTTCTGGCTGTTGGCGACGAAGTTGAAGCGAAGTTCACCGGTGTTGACCGTAAGAACCGCGTAATCAACCTGTCTGTTCGCGCGAAAGACGAAGCTGAAGAGCAAGAAGCAATGGCAACTCTGAACAAAGCTGAAGAAGGCGCGTTCGGTAATGCAATGGCTGACGCGTTCAAAGCTGCGAAAAGCGAATAATTAATGTGAAGTGAGGGGGAAAAATTCTCCCTCTACAGTTATACTGTTGAGAAACATACTAAAAGCGGGGTGATCATGACCAAGTCTGAGTTGATCGAAAGACTATGTAGTCAACAAACCCATCTTTCTGCCAAACAGGTAGAAGATGCCATCAAGGAAATCCTTGAACACATGGCCACTACACTCGAGGAAGGTGACAGAATCGAGATTCGTGGTTTTGGTAGTTTCTCTTTGCATTATCGCGCTCCTCGTGTTGGACGCAATCCAAAAACTGGTGACAAGGTTGAGCTCGACGGCAAGTACGTCCCTCATTTCAAACCAGGCAAGGAGCTTCGCGACCGAGTCAACATTAGCTGATTCGATTTCGAATAAAAAAACGGCATGCTATTCGTATGCCGTTTTTTTTATGCCCATTGCAATGGTCTGACAAGCCAAATTGCTGCATAATCACATATATACCCAAATCTCTTCTTCTGGGCATGGCAGTTGCCGAGGGGATTTAGGTATAAGAGTCCGGTAAGTGTTTGATGCAACATGTTGAGCATCTTGAACCGGAGAGAATAATGAGGGAGTGACTGTGAAGATTATTGGTATCGTATTACTCGTCCTGTGTTTTCTTATCACACTCGCCCTTGGTGCACAGAATCAGGAAGTTGTGAACTTCAATTATCTGGTGGCACAGGGAGAGTTTCGATTATCTCTACTTTTGGGCGTAGTCTTTGGCACTGGTTTTGCGCTTGGCTGGTTGATCTGCGGCATGCTTTATCTAAAAGCACGTATGTCTGCAGCCATGTTGAAAAAGCAGGTAAACAAGCAGCGTCAAGAGTTGGACAAACTGCGTACGGACCCTGTTAAGGAATAAGCGTAAATGCTAGAGCTGCTGTTTCTGTTGCTGCCAATTGCCGCCGGTTACGGTTGGTATATGGGTAACAGGAATGCTCGTCATCGTCGACAGGATCAGTCGCATCATCTATCAAGACAATATGTCGCAGGTCTTAACCTTCTTCTGTCAGACCAATCTGACAAAGCGGTTGACCTTTTTATAGAACTGCTCCAGGTCGATAACGAGACGATAGACACCCACCTTGCTCTCGGTAACCTTTTCCGCTCCCGCGGAGAGGTAGACCGTGCTATTCGCATTCACCAAAATCTGATTGCCCGTCCAAATCTCACGCTTGATCAGCGCAACCTTGCACTTCAACAGCTTGCTAAAGATTATATGGTTGCCGGCTTTTTTGACCGAGCAGAAAAGATTTTCCACCAACTTGTTGATGAGCCTGACTACAAAGAATTCGCCCTCCAGCAACTTCTTGCTATTTATCAGCAAACCCGTGAATGGGAAAAGGCGATCGATATAGCTAGCAAGTTGGTTAAAGGTGGTAAGAGTAAGCTCAAGCGCGATATTTCCCATTTCTACTGTGAGCTGGCGATGCAGTCTATGGGCGATAATGATGAGAAAGGTGCTCGTCAACTTCTTAAGAAAGCCCTGGCCACTGACAAAGCTTGTGTGCGCGCTTCTTTGATGCTTGCCCGTCTTGATATTGGCAATGAAGATTATAAAGATGCAGCGAGAGTGCTTGAGCAAGTTCTAGAGCAAGACCCGGATTTTGTTAGTGAAGCTTTGCCGCTGCTGGATAAATGTTATAGCGAAATGGGCAAAGAAATGTCCTTGGTTCGCTTCTTGAAAAGTTGTATTGAGAAGAACACTGGTGCTTCGGCAGAACTGATGATGTCCGACATTATCAGTGATCATGAAAATGCAGCCATGGCACAAAGCTTCCTCACCCGTCAGTTGACGAAAAACCCTACCATGAAAGGCTTCCACAAGCTGATGCAACTGCACGTAGAACAAGCAGAAGAAGGCCGCGGTAAAACCAGCTTGAACACATTGAAGCACTTGGTAGAGGAACAATTAAAAGTGAAGCCACACTATCGCTGTAGAAAGTGTGGCTTTTCGACTCACTCGCTTTACTGGCATTGTCCGTCCTGTAAAGGCTGGGGGTCGATAAAACCGATACGAGGCCTAGACGGAGAATAATTAGGAATGCAGGACCCTAAAGTAATTGTTGCATTGGATTACCCAAACATTGATCAGGCGCTGGCGTTTGTCGATCGCATCGAGCCAGGCAGCTGTCACCTGAAAGTGGGTAAGGAAATGTTTACCCTGTATGGCCCTGACTACGTTCGTAAACTGCACGAGCGTGGACACACTGTCTTTCTTGACCTTAAGTTCCATGACATTCCAAATACCTGTGCGCGAGCGGTTGCTGCAGCAGCAGAACTGGGTGTTTGGATGGTGAATGTTCACGCCAGTGGCGGCGAGCGCATGATGGTGGCAGCACGTGAAGCGCTTGAACCTTATGGTAAAGATAAACCAATGCTGATTGGCGTAACGGTGCTGACCAGCATGGAGCAAAGCGATTTGGCGGGTATCGGTATTGGCCGCGAGCCACAGGAACATGTGATGTCGCTGGCAACGCTGACCCGTAACAGCGGCCTTGATGGTGTGGTTTGTTCAGCGCATGAGTCTGCGATGTTGAAAAGCGCGCTTGGTCAGGAATTTAAGCTAGTGACGCCTGGTATTCGCCCTGCGGGCAGCGATGCGGGAGACCAACGACGTATCATGACACCGGTAGAGGCAGTAACGGCTGGCTCTGATTATCTGGTAATTGGTCGTCCGATCACCAAGGCTGTAGACCCAATGGCTGTGCTGACGGAAATCAATGCATCATTGGCATAACGCCAACAGCATTTGAAAAGTTAATAAAAAGCCCTGCATTGCAGGGCTTTTTCACATTAGGCCATATGGTATCTAGAACGCCTGTCGAGTGTTGGCGCGGTAAAGTGACTTTCTATCAGTCTTTGCGTCAATGCGTGTTCGGGGGCAGTGAAGACCTGTTGGGTAGTACCGGACTCAACGACTTCGCCGTTTTGCATCACCATGACTTTATCGGCGACATGTTTTACGACTCCCATGTGCTGAGACACGTAAACATAGGAAAGTCCCATCAACTCCTGCAACTCTAAAAGTAGGTTGAGGATCTGCGAACGCATCGACATGTCCAGTCCGTTCAATGCTTCATCTGCGACGATGACACAAGGCTGAAGGATTAGGGCTCTAGCGAGGGATACACGTTGCTTTTGACCCGTTGCCAGCATTTGTGGGTAGAAGTAGGCATGTTCGGGAAGCAGCCCCACCTGACGTAGCGTATCGACAACACGTCGTTCGCGTTCTTGAGGCGTCATATTGGTGTTTCGCTTGAGTGGCGCTTCGAGAATTTGCCCTATCTGATTTCGTGGATTCAACGACGTGTTGGGATCCTGAAAAATCATCCGGATAAGCTTACAGCGGGTTTGATAGTCGCTTGCGCCCAGCACTTCACCATTCACACGTATCTCACCACCCGTTGGTGACACAACGCCAGCGAGCATCTTGGCAAGAGTTGATTTACCAGAACCATTCTCTCCAATAAATGCCAAGGTCTCGCCCGCTTCGATGGAGAAAGAAACCGGCTTTACCGCTTCTATCACCCGCTTGGTGAAAAGACCTGTGCGGTATTGATAGTTTTTACACAAGCCATCGACTTCAAGCAGTGCGGTCATGCTTTTTGACTTCCATATTGAGTGGGAAATGACAGGCAAACTTATGATTTTTCACTTTACGTGTCCGAGGAACCTCAACACATTTGCGCTGTGCATAAGGACAACGAGGACCTAAACGACAGCCTATTGGCAAATGCTGTAAAGGAGGAATCGAGCCGGGTAAGGCTTCCAGTTTACTCTTGTGCGGAATGTCCTGACTGAAGTCAGGCATCGCGCGAAGGAGCGCATCGGTATAAGGGTGATGAGGCGCTTGCAGGATCTGCTTGCGCCCTGCTGATTCAACAGATTGCCCGCAGTACATTACTGTAATTCGGTCCGCCCATTGGGTCACAGTAGTCAGGTCGTGGCTGATCAACAAAATCGTTGTGTTTGCCAGTTGGTTGGTGCGACTGAGCAGACGAAAGATTTGAGCCTGTGTAATCGGGTCCAAATCATTGGTTGGCTCATCCGCTATCAAAAGGCGAGGGCGGTTGGCAATGGCCATCGCAATCATCACTTTCTGACATTCGCCATCCGTGAGTTCATACGGATAGCTCTTCATGATGCGCTTGTGGTCTTTGATCCCCACTTTGTGCAGCAGCGCGATGGATTGCTGTTTACGCCAAGACAGCCTTTGCCACCAACTGCCACTGAACGAACCGGATGGTATCGCTTCTTCCAATTGGTAACCCACCTGCTCAGATGGGTCTAGACAAGTAGAAGGCTCCTGGAAAATCATGGCGATGTCTTTACCAACCACATGACGTCGTTCACGCGCTGGTAGAGCTAGCAAGTCGATATCGCCAAGACGTAAGCGGTCAGCAGTGACGCGCCAGTTATCTTTAGTGACACCACAGATGGCTTTGGCTACCAGACTCTTACCCGAGCCTGATTCACCCACCAAACCACGGATTTCACCTTCACTTATGGTCAGGCTCATGCGGTCGACCGCTTTGACCAGACCTTGCGGTGTTTCGATTTCTATCGTCAGGTGTCGAATATCTAACAACGGCATTATTCTGTCCCCGCGTTAATCGCTTGAGTAATGCCATCACCCACCAGGTTGACGACAAGTACGCTGATCATGATAGCCAGTCCTGGCAAGGTCACCGTCCAAGGTGCGGTGAACACCAGTTCAATCGAATCGCCCAGCATTGCACCCCATTCTGGAGAAGGCGCCTGCGCGCCGAGGCCAAGGAAACCCAGTGCTGCAATATCCAGAATGGCTACCGAAATCGCGCGGGTCAATTCTGTGCTCAGTGTTACCAGAATATTAGGTAATACGGAGTGATACAGTAAATAGAAGCTGTTCGCCCCATCCAAACGCGCTGCCAGAATGTACTCTTTTTCCATTTCCGCATGGACCGCAGTGTAGACCGCGCGGATAAAGCGTGGGATCAGTGCGAGCCAGACCGCCAGCAAAATACTCAGTTCTCCCGGCCCCTGAAACGCGACGACAATGATGGCTAGCAGCAGAGAGGGAATAGACAACACTGTATCCAAAAGGTGGTTCAGGAAGCTGGATTTCAGGCCCGAGGTCATACCCGCCAGAATACCAATAAGTACACCCAGAACACCTGCAGCCAAAGCGACAAGTACCGCATAGCCAAAGGTGAGTCGGGAGCCTTCAATTAGCCGGGAAAGCATGTCCCGCGTTAGATCATCGGTACCCAGAAAGTAATCAACTGTACCTTTGGTGTCCCAAGAAGGTGGCATGAGCAGCTCACCAGTCTGGAACTGTGCGCCATATGGAGCAATCCAAGGTGCCAAGATGGTGACCAAAAGTAAAATGCACAAACACCAGAAGCCGAACACCGCAAGGGTATTTTCCCGAAACGCTTTCCATGAGCGCTCAAGTTGCGTTGGAATGCGCTCTTCTAAATAAACACTATTTGAGGGCATACCATTCCTTCCTTGCCAGAGGACTGATAGCAGCTCCGGTCAGATCAGAGAAAATGTTCGCGATCAGAACCACACTACCGACAGCAAGCACACCAGCTTGTACGGCAACATAGTCCTGGAAGCTCAGTGCATCCAACAGCCAAGTACCAATACCTGGCCAGTTGAAGACAGATTCGGTAATGATGGCAAAGGTCATCATGGTTGAAATTTGGATGCCGAACTTAGGAATAATTGGCGGTAGGGCATTTTTCAGCACATGGCGCATGACGATTTCCGATTTAGACAACCCTTTTGTCGCAGCTGCCTTGATGTAGTTTTGGCTCATCACGTCTGCAACGGAATCACGCAATAGCTTGATGATTTCGGTTGTTGGCGCCACAGCCAGCACCAGTGTCGGCATAATGAGGTGGCGGATAATGTCCTCCAACGCCTGACTGCGCTGTGGGTGATTGGACAACAGCACATCAACGAATGCAAAACCGGTAATGGTTGGGATTTCGAAAAGCAAATTGTAACGGCCTGATACCGGCAACCAGCCCAAATAGAGCGAGAACACCATGATCATCAGGATAGCCATCCAGAAGATCGGCATGGAGAAAGTCACCAGCGTGAGCGATGAAATGACCATGTCTGTGGAAGAGCCACGGCGAATGCCTGCTAAAGTGCCAAATGGAATACCCAGTAACAAGGCGACTAGAAAAGCAAAGAAGCAAAGTTCCAGAGTTGCGGGGAATACGCGGGATAAAGACTCTGTTACCGGCTGGCCATTGGCTGCAATGCCAAGATTGCCTTGCATGATCTCGCGCAGATACTGTGCCCAACCTGCCCAATATTCGTATTGATTAAACACTGAGAGTGGGTCGAGCTTGACGATGTTGTAGCCGATCATGCTTAGGATCAGCAGCGTGATAATGAAAAGATTGAGCCGGCGAATGGCGTAGATCAACATAGATCAGCGGCTCCTGGATACGTTAGCAAAAGACTTGTCTCCAAACGGGCTTAACGTGATGCCCTGAAGTGACGCATTTCGCGCCTGGTAGTGAACACCGTGTGCCAGCGGTATAACTGGCATGCGGTCATTAAGAATGCGTTGTGCCTGCAAATACAGGTTGCGGCGTTCGTTTCGCTCGTCGGTGGCAATTGCAGAATCAATGAAGCGGTCAAAATAACGGTTGCACCAGTTGGAGAGGTTCCAGCCAGTGAATTTGGCGTTGCAGGAGAGCAATGGTCTCAGGAAGTTATCCGGGTCACCGTTATCTGCAATCCATCCTGTTAGCACCATACCAAGCTCATCAATGTCATCACGTAATAACTTACGGTTGATGTCTTCAAGCGCAATAATATTGACCGTGATACCAATGGGTGCCAGATTCGCCTGAATTAACTCTGCCGTTTTTCTTGGGCTTGGGTTATAGGCTTTGGGCGTTAAAGGCACAATTAAGTCCACTTCAAAGCCATGACGGTAGCCAGCTTTCGCCATCAAGCTTAGAGCGAGTTGGGGATCGAAAGCCACGTAAGACTTTTCGTTATACGCCCATGACATTGGCGGCAACATGCCATTCGCAGGTGTTCCCGTACCGTAGTAAACCGACTGAATGAGAGCGTCGCGGTTGATTGCCAGACTAATAGCCTGACGAACTTCCAATTCTGAAAGCGCAGGGTGGCGGGTATTGAGCGCAAGAAAAGCGACGTTCATACCAGTCTGTGAGGCTAGAACAAAGTCGGGGTTATTTTCGATAACAGAAAGCTGGCTGGCAATGGGCGATGAAAGCACATCACATTCTCGGGTGATGAGCTTACTTAGCGAACCTGTTCCTCGATTACTGATGTCATAGGCGATTTGCTCCATAGGCGCAGCACCATTCCAGTATCCCCAGTGCCTTTTCAATCGAATGAAGCGGTGAGGTTCGTATTCATCCAGATAGAAGGCTCCTGAGCCGACAGGGTGTGAGTCAATTTTGGCTGGTGTTCCCTTCGTTAACAGATGTTCAGCATATTCCGCAGAATGAATGACCGCATAAGTGGTTGAGAGGGTAGATAGGAATGACACATCAGGTCGAGACAAGACGAATTTGACTGTATAGTCATCAAGTGCAATGACATCATCAACTAACCCTGCAAAATCCATACTTTCAAACCACGGATAGTCGCCGCCCGAAACTGTGTGGAAAGGATGCTCAGGGTCAATCAATCTTTTAAAGCTGAAAACCACATCTTCTGCATTTACGCCACGATGGGGAATGAACCAGTCAGTAACTTGAAAACTGGCGCTCTGGCGGAGATTGAAAACGTACTCCTTACCATCTGGGCTTACTTCCCAGCTCTGTGCCAACATAGGAACAGGTTTATAAGTCTGTGGGTCGAGCTGAAGAAGCCGATCATAGATTTGGCTGGAGAGCGCATCAGCGGTCAGACCGCCATCGGTCAACTGTGGATTGAAGGTGTTAGGTTGACCCGGACCGCAATAAATGAAACCACGGTTACGCGCAGCGTTGTCAGAGAACGGGTCTTCACATCCTGCTAAGAAGAGGATGGTTACGCTTGCCAGTAGCAAGCGGCCTAAAGCGCTCATAAGCCAATGATTAGGTGATAAAGTTAAGTGTTTTAATTTACCACTGAAGCAACGGAGTCACCAAGTGGCGGCGCAAATATCTGGGTAATTTCAGAACAATTGGCGAAAAACTTATGCCGAATCGGTGTTTTCATCACCAACCAGATTGTATTTTCGCAGCAACCCTCTTATTTGATGGTAGCTTAAGCCAAGCAGCTCTGCGGCGCGTCGTTGATTAAATCGTGCCTGTTCCATCGCCTTTTCAACAATTTCCTTCTCTTGCTCTTGCTGCCATTGACGCAAGTCGAGTGGGAAGGTGATTTCTGATTTCGACTCAGCCTTCTCAGCACGCTTTTCGTTTCGCCAGGGCGCTTTGAATGGGTCGAGTTGAATGTCTTCCGCATCAATCTCGCTACCTTCGTCAGCGTGACGGTATATGGCGCGCTCTACAACATTCTTCAGTTCACGTACGTTACCCGGCCAGCGATAGGTGTTGAGTAGTTTCACTGCTTCCGTCGAAAAGCCGGAAAAGTAGCTGTAACCGAGTTCACGACACATCTTCAGTGCGTAATATTCGGCGAGAAGCAGAATGTCTCCCTGACGCTCACGAAGCGGTGGAAGATGGATAACATCAAAAGCAAGCCTGTCGAGCAAGTCTGCACGAAACTCACCGTCATCGGCCATCTGAGGCAAATTCTCATTGGTTGCACAGACTAGCCTGACATCAGCGCTCAGCACATCACTTCCGCCCACGCGTTCATATTCACCATATTCGATGACACGAAGGAGCTTTTCCTGCACGCCAAGTGGCGATGTTGCTAATTCGTCCAGAAACAGAGTGCCGCCTTCCGCCCGCTCAAAACGACCTTTGTGCTTTCCTTTTGCGCCACTGAATGAACCGGCTTCATGGCCAAACAGCTCAGAGTCAATCAAGCCTTCACTCAATGCTGCACAGTTCAGGCTGACCAGCGGGCCATCCCAACGGCGTGACAAATAATGCAGGCGTTTGGCGATAAGCTCTTTACCTGTACCTCGCTCCCCCAGAATCAGAACGGGGCGGTCGAGCGGCGCAAGACGGGAGACATGATCGAGAACGGAAAGGAAGTGATCGGATTCGCCAATGAGGTTGTCAGGTTTCTGCATGGTGAAATTTGCCAACTGTTAGTTTATTTCATCATACCCTTATGAGGGGAAAATGCACGTAATGAGTTAACTTGTTGTAATATATAGGATATAAAAGTTGGCACGGGACTTGATGTATATCTGGCAAATGAGGTTTTCCCTCACCTGTAAGCGCACAGAGCGCATTCGGCAATAAGGAGCATCACAATGGGTATTTTCTCTCGCTTTGCAGATATTGTTAACGCTAACGTCAATTCACTGCTGGATAAAGCAGAAGATCCACAAAAAATGGTTCGCCTGATCATTCAGGAAATGGAAGACACACTGGTTGAAGTTCGCACTTCTTCAGCACGTGCGCTGGCAGACAAAAAAGAACTGGCGCGTAAAATCGAAGGCATTGAGCGTCAACTGACCGATTGGCAGGAAAAAGCGACGCTAGCACTTCAGAAGTCTCGTGAAGATCTGGCTCGCGCAGCACTGATTGAAAAGCAAAAAGTGCACGATGTCTTGCTGACTCTCAAAGAAGAGTACAATCTGGTCGATGAAACTATCGGTAAATTGGGTAACGAAATCGCAGAGCTTGAAACCAAGCTGGCAGAAACCCGTGCCCGTCAGCAAGCGCTGGTGATTCGCCGCGAAGCCGCTGGCAAACGCCGCGATGTTCGTCGCCAACTCGATACCGGCCGCACTGATGAAGCACTGGCAAAGTTCGAGCAATACGAGCGCCGTATTGATGAGCTGGAAGCAGAAGCAGACAGCTACAGCATCGGTAAAGGCAAGCGTCTTGAAGACGAATTTGCAGACCTGCAAGCGCAGGACGAAATCGAAAAAGAACTTGAGCGCATGAAAGCGGAACTTAAGGACAAAGAATAAGCCCCTCACAAAAGGTAAGGAGTAGGCATGTCAATGGCGTTTCTTTCAATTCCACTGGTGGTGTTTTTTGTATTCGTTGCACCACTGTGGTTGTGGCTCCACTACCGCAGTAAACGACAAGTCGGTCAGGGCTTGAGTGGTGATGAGTTTGAGCAATTGCAAGCCCTGGCAAACCGAGCGGAAGCATTGCAAGACCGCATTCATTCTCTGGAGCGCATTCTTGATGAGGAAGCGCCAAATTGGAGACATAGACAATGAGCAAAACGTTGTATCGTGATCCTGTAAACGGGAAGATCGGTGGCGTTTGTGCAGGTGTCGCCGATTACTTCGGGATGGAAATCTGGTTAGTGAGGATCCTGACTGTGACGGCATTTCTGATGGGACTGGGCTTTTTCGTTATCGTGGCATACATTGCTGCCATGCTCATCCTTGAAAAAATGCCGCCGGAAGAGGCAAAGCGTACTTTCCACTACAAAGAGCATCAAGTGAAACAAAAACCTTGGCAACAAGGGAAATCAGCAAGCCAATTGCTGGCTGATATTGATAATGAAATGGGAGAGATGGAACAAGACGTTGCCAAAATGGAAGCGTATGTAACATCAAAAGAGTACGAATTGAATCGACAGTTCAAAAAGCTCTAATCAAAATCCATGATGACGTTATCCCCCGCTTTTATCGCGGGGGATTTATCTTTTGAGGGGTGCTGCTATTTATGAATTCAGTGAAGCGTCAGGTGAATAAATGGGTGAGCCGTAGTCTCGACAGACATGTTCGCCTTGCAGTGACGGGGCTTTCCCGTGCCGGTAAAACCGCCTTTATCACCTCACTCATCAATCAGTTGCTGCACAGCGCGACCAATCCGCGCATGCCTTTGTTTGCGCCTGTCCGCGAAGGACGTGTTCTCGGTGCGCGACGTGTTCAGCAGAGTCAGCTTCATATTCCAGCCTTTGACTACGATCTTGGCATTCAATCATTGCGCGCGCATCCGCCAACTTGGCCTTCTCCAACGCGTGATGTCAGCGAGATTAGGCTGGAAATTCGTTATCGACCTGAAAAAGGGGCGATGAAGTTGTTGCAGGATACGGCGACGCTGTATCTCGATATCGTTGATTATCCTGGCGAATGGCTGCTTGATTTGCCGCTGCTTTCCATGAGTTTTGATGAATGGTCGCGTAAACAAAGTGGCATCTTGACCGGTAAGCGCAAAGAACTGGCGGAGGATTGGTTGGAAGCGGTCGACAGTTTCGACCCGTTAGCGGATGCCGATGAGAAACTGATTGGCGAGATGGCGGCGAAATTTACTGCTTACCTCCATGCCTGTAAGGAAGAAGGGGGACTGCATTGGGTGCAACCGGGCCGATTTGTGTTACCGGGCGAATATGCTGGTGCACCCGTGCTCCAGTTTTTCCCATTGATTGGCAATAAGTATGGTGAAAGCCAACTGGCGAACGCGCCGAAAGGTAGCAACTACGCCATGCTGAAACAGCGATACGATTACTACTGCCAGCACATTGTGAAAGGCTTCTATCAGGAGCACTTCTCCAAAGTCGACCGACAGATTGTGCTGGTGGATACCCTGCAACCGCTGAATGCCGGGCCAGCGTCGTTTAACGACATGCGAATGGCATTGGAGCAGTTAATGCAAAGCTTCCGCTACGGTAAGAGTGGCTTGCTGCGCCGACTTTTTGCGCCGCGTATCGACAAGATCCTTTTTGCGGCGACCAAAGCTGATCATGTTACGCCAGACCAGCATCCGAATCTGGTTTCTCTGCTTCAGCAGCTGATCCATGAAGCCTGGCAAACTGCCGCGTTTGAGGGTATCGATATGGAGTGTGTCAGCCTCGCTTCTATTCAAGCGACTGAGCCTGGCATGGTCAATCATCAGGGTGAAACCATGTCTGCACTGCGTGGCACGTTGGAAAATGGTGAGCCAATGTTGATGTACCCGGGTGATGTGCCGTCGAGGTTACCTGGAGAGTCCTTCTGGCAGGATAACCAATTCGAGTTTCGTCAGTTCCGACCGATGCAAACCGATGTAGACGAGCCTTTGCCGCATATTCGCGTGGACAAGGCATTGCAATATTTGCTGGGCGACAAACTGAGGTAGGAGGCGAGATGAACGATTATAAAAAAGCCGTCGTGTTTGATGAGCCTGAAAAACAACAGGATGAATCGCCTGAGCTGACGCTTCAACGTCAATTTGAGCAGGACAACACATCGTTTGCTGTCACCAGCGTGGAAGAAGAAAGTGATGCCGAAAAAGCATTGGAAGCGACTCTAATCTCTCCCAGAAAAAAACGATGGGGATTGCGCGCGCTGGCAGCAGCAGGCATTGGTTTGGTCTGTTGGCAAACGGTTGATTCTGTCTGGACAGCAGTGCAGAGCGGAGATTGGCTGACGGTCGGCTGGAGTGGTTTTGTTGCTGGTATTGCAGTGATGGGCTTAGGCGCATTGGGGCGCGAATTTCTGGCACTCCGTCGCCTGAAAGGCCGACAGGACGAACGCGAAGAAGTCACCGCCATCATGGCGGCTGAAGGTATTGGCAAAGCCAAAGGCGTCTGCGAGAAGCTCTCAAAACAGTCAGGCGTTGAACTTACGGCGGGCTATGACAAATGGCAGACGTCGTTGGCGGCGACGCACAACGACCGCGAAGTCTTCGAGCTTTACGACCAGATGGTGGTGACAGAGCAAGACGTTCGCGCAAAAAAAATGGTGACCAAATATGCGTCAGAAGCTGCGGTCATGGTGGCACTTAGCCCGTTGGCGATCGCCGACATGTTGCTAGTGGCATGGCGTAACTTCAGACTATTGGAGCAAATTTCTACCGTGTACGGTGTGAAGCTGGGCTACTGGTCGCGCATTCGATTACTCAAGTTAGTGTTAGCTAACATGGCATTTGCTGGCGCCAGTGAAGCGATCACGGATATCGGCACGGATCTGCTTTCGGTCGATATTGCGGGCAAGCTTTCCGCAAGAGCAGCGCAAGGGCTGGGTGTTGGGCTGTTGACGGCAAGACTCGGTTACAAAGCCATGTCTGTAATGCGCCCACTGCCTTACATTGGTACAAACGCCCCAAAGCTGTCTGACATGCGTAAGCAGTTACTCACCAAACTGACTCCAGGAAACTAGGGGCTGTTGGCCTTTGGTGATTGAATTTTGTTTACGCCATAAGCGCTTTAGGCGCGGCGAGGTGTATGCCGCCTAGTCATTCTAAGCAAATACATCTCAACAAAGCATAAAGCGCTTAGGGCTGAACCCTTCGGGCAGCGTTTGTGGGGACTTTCTACTGCGTTATCGGCTTCTCATGTAGGCGAGCTACACATCGAAGCCTCTGCCTTGCACAAAATCCCCACAAACTGCTGCAAAAAAACATCACCAAAGGTCAACAGCCCCTGGCGCCAATGGCGCTGTTTTCCTTTTGCAGGGAGAGGATTAGCTCTCTCACGTTTTCATTGGCACCGCTTGACTCAATGGCCTGAGAGGCGCACACTCCTTTCACTGTCAACAATTCCTGACACTTTTTTATACAGCTAATTGAATATTTCACGCTTTCAGGGATTAGAGGGTTTAACCTCAACGACTATTCATTTCAACGCGGCTGACACCGGGATACAGGATGCCGTCAGCCCCACTGCATACAGGACACTACCGTGAGATTACAGGTCTTTTGCGAAGATCGACTTGGATTAACCCGCGAACTCCTCGACATTCTGGCACGTCGTAACATTGACTTGCGTGGTATCGAAATTGACCAGGTCGGCATTATCTATCTCAACTGCCCCGAAATAGAATTCGAAGAGTTCAGGCAATTGATGTCGGAAATCCGTCTTATCAGCGGCGTGACTGATGTGCGGAAAATACAGTTTCTGCCAGCCGAGCGCGAACACCGTGAACTGCGCGCATTGCTCGAAACACTGAGCGACCCCGTCTTTTCGGTCAATCTCAGTGGCAAAGTCGATATGGCGAATAAGGCCGCATTGCGTCTGATGGGCAGTGAAGAGTCTGATCTGATTGGCGAAACGGCTAACAGTGTGTTCCCTGATTTCAACTTCACCCATTGGCTGGAGCGCGATAACGCCGGTCAAATCCATCGCCAGGTTGTGCTTTCAGGTATGGATTACCTGATGGAAGTGATGCCGGTATATGTAACCGACAGTGAAGACAAAGACGTGCTGGCCAGTGCGGTAATACAGCTTAAACAGGTTTCCATGAACCATCTGCCAACGACGTTATATCGTACGCCGGGCGAACATGGTTTTGAGCATCTGGTGGGTCAATCCAGCAAATTTCGCACCTTGGTCAATCAAGCGAAAAAATTTGCCACGTTGGATGCGCCACTCCTGATTCAAGGTGAAACTGGTACAGGCAAAGAAATGCTGGCCAAAGCCTGTCATCAACGGTCACATCGCGCAGAACACCCATTCCTGTTGGTGAACTGTGTTTCCATGCCGGATGATGCCGCAGAAACTGAGCTGTTTGGCTGCGCACCGATGGAAGGGCGTGAGGGTAAAAAAGGTCAGCTAGAGCAGGCTGATGGAGGAACCGTGTTCCTTTATGAAGTAGGCGAAATGAGCCAGCACCTGCAGATCAAACTGCTTCGATTTATGCAAGATGGCACCTTCCGTCGTGTTGGCGAAGAAAAAGAGATCAAGGTTGATGTCCGTGTGATTTGCTCCACACAGAAAAATCTTTCAGAGCGCGTCGCTGCGGGGCAGTTCCGCGAAGATTTGTATTATCGATTGAATGTTCTTTCCCTGACTGTCCCGCCTTTGCGTGAACGCCCTTCAGACGTGCAGCCTCTTGCTGAGCTGTTCCTGAATCAGTTTGCCGCTGAGCTGGGTCAGGAAAGACCTATGTTGCAACAAGGTGTACTCGAGTTTTTGAACCAGTATTCTTGGCCGGGCAATGTCAGACAGCTACGAAATGTGCTGTTCCGCGCAATGACACAAATCGAGGAAGGTTGCCTGACCAAAGATGACATCCAATTGCCGTAAACGGAACAAAGTGCCTTCCTGACAGAGGAGACACTGGAAGGCTCGCTGGATGACATCATGAAGCGTTACGAGTCAGGTATTCTGTCGAACCTTTATCGCAGTTATCCATCAACTCGAAAGCTCGCGAAGCGGCTCAGCGTTTCTCACACTGCTGTGGCAAACAAACTTCGCGAATACGGTATTGGTAAGAAATAGAAAACAAAAACGGTGGCCTCAGCCACCGTTTTTTTCCATGGTGAGGAGCTTTTGTTTGATTTCCAAACCATAGCGATAGCCGGTCAACTCGCCATCACTGCCAATAACACGGTGGCAAGGGATGACCAAGGGGATAGGATTGACATTATTCGCCATCCCGACGGCCCGACAAGCTTGAGGATTACCGATTTCCCGCGCAATATCAGCGTAAGACCTTGTTTCTCCGTATGGGATTTCACGGAGCACTTGCCAGACCTTATGTTGGAATTCGGTGCCATCAGGCGCGAGGGGAATATCAAACTTGGCGCGTTCCCCTTTAAGGAACTCGATGATTTGTTTCTTGTACTGGGCGAGATGTTTGGGGGAGTGCTTCCACTGTTTGCAAGACTCAACAGGATGATGAAGGCATAAGGTCAATTGTCTGAGCCCAGACTCATCAGCCAATATGTGAATTTTCCCCAGCGGTGATTCAAAGCTATCGTAATACATAAGTAACGACACAGTTGGATAGGAGGCGAATTGTCTGTCGAAATTATAAACCCTTTCCCGCATTTACGTATTGATAATCTTATCATTCGTGCGATTCAGAAGCCTGATCTCCCACTTATCGTGAATTATTTTCAGGCCAATCGCCAATATTTGACACCTTGGGAACCCTTGAGACCGGACAGCTTTTTTACCTATGAAGGTTGGGAAAGACGCGTTATTCAATTGACTGAATTACAGCGTCATGGGCTTGCGTACTATTTCATGATTTTTGAAGAGGGCAGTGACGAAGTTTGTGGCGTTATTACCTACAACAACATCATGCAGTTCCCGTTTCATGCCTGTAATGTTGGGTACTCGTTGGCAGAATCTGCGCAAGGACGAGGCATCATGCGCCGGGCGCTGAAAGCAACGAATCAGTGGCTTTTCGATAACTTAAATATGCACCGTATTATGGCGTCGTACATGCCAAGAAATAAGCGCAGTGAAGCCGTTCTGGAAGCTGCCGGGTTCAAGAAAGAAGGCGAAGCCAAGGATTATTTGCTGATTAACGGAAACTGGGAAGACCACATCCTCACCTCTGTCATTAACTCCAAATGGGTAGCTTCAACCAATGAGTGAAATGTCCGCATTTGAAAGGCTTGAAAAGCAGCTGGCACTGATAGTCGAGATTGATCAACTCAAAGCTGTGTTAAGAAGAACCCGTGTGAAGAGTGATGATGGGCGATTGGAAAATTCTGCTGAACACAGCTGGCAGGTTGCTTTGATGGCACTGTTGCTGGAAGAACATGCTAATGAGCCAGTAGACATTGCGAAAGTGGTGAAGATGCTGCTGCTCCACGATGTGGTTGAAATCGATGCAGGTGACACCTTCGTTTACGATTTAGAGGCGGCAAAACTTCAGCCAGAGAAAGAGTTAAAAGCAGCCAAGCGTATTTTTGGTATGTTGCCGGTAGATCAGCGGGATGTGCTGATGTCATTGTGGTTAGAGTTTGAAGCAGGTGAAACGCCGGAGGCGAGATATGGGAAAGCGTTGGATCGTATGTTGCCTATGCTTTTGAACTACCACAGCGAAGGGCAGAGTTGGAAAGAATATGGTGTGCGCTACGATCAGGCGTTGACCATTAACGGCAAGATTGAAAAAGGCTCCGCTCTGCTCTGGGAAAAAGTACAAATGATGCTGAGTGAAGCAGTCGAAAAAGGTTGGTTGAAAAAATAATCCCGGCAATAGCCGGGATTTTACTGCCTGCAATGACGCCTAGGCTTGTTAGGTCACGGTAATCATACGCATGGTGTTTGTCGCGCCGACATAGCCCATCACGTCACCTTGAGTGAAAATCACTACGTCCCAAGGTTTTAGGTAGCCTTTCTCTTTCAGAAGGGCAATGGCTTTGTGAGCCACTTCTGCACCAGCACCGGTGTCACTTTCGAAATAGACCGGTGTCACGCCACGATAAAGCGCTGCACGTGACAGTGTGGATTCATGTTGGGAAAGGGCAAATATTGGCTTGCCCGAACTGATACGGGACATCATGAGTGCTGTTTTGCCGGACTCAGTCAGTGACACCATGGCTTTTACTTTCGGCATATGGTTTGCCGCGTACATCGTCGCCATGGAAACCGTTTCTTCAATCAGCTCAAACTCTTTGTTCAAGCGGTGATTGGAAACGTTAATTGATGGCATCTTCTCTGCACCAATACAGACTTCAGCCATAGATTTCACGGTTTCCAGCGGGTAATCGCCCGCTGCGGTTTCAGCAGACAGCATGACGGCGTCTGTTCCATCCAGCACAGCATTTGCCACATCCATGACTTCTGCGCGTGTTGGCATGGGTGCTTTGATCATCGATTCCATCATTTGTGTCGCGGTAATCACACAGCGGTTCATCGAACGGGCACGGCGGATAAGTTTTTTCTGCACACCCACCAGTTCGGGGTCGCCGATCTCCACACCCAGATCACCACGAGCCACCATCACAGCATCAGAAGCTTCGATGATGTCATCAATGTTCTCGTCTGTCGCCACCGTTTCTGCACGCTCAACTTTGGCAACCAAACGTGCGTCCAAACCAGCATCACGCGCTAATGAGCGCGCCAAACGCATATCATCACCATTACGTGGGAACGAAATCGCGAGGTAATCAACATTGATCTTCGCGGCGGTGAGAATGTCCTGTTTGTCTTTGTCAGTCAGAGCAGGAGCTGATAAACCGCCACCTTTTTTGTTGATGCCTTTGTTGTTGGAAAGTGGCCCACCAACGGTGACTTCCGTGTGGATTTTAGTACCGTCGACGGAGAGCACTTTTAACTGAACGCGTCCATCATCGAGAAGAAGGATGTCGTCGGCCGATACATCACTTGGTAGGTTTTTGTAATCGATGCCGACACATTCTTTGTCACCTTTACCGGGCTCAAGCGCTGCATCTAAGACAAAGCGGTCACCCACGGCGAGTTGCACTTTGCCATCGGCAAAGGTGGAAACACGAATTTTTGGCCCTTGCAGATCGCCGAGGATACCAACATGGCGGCCAAGCTTGGCTGCGATAGCACGAACTTTGTTTGCACGGTCGATGTGATCCTCAGCGGTACCGTGAGAGAAGTTCATCCTCACCACGTTGGCGCCAGCAGCGATGATTTGTTCCAGCATACCTTCCTTATCGGTAGCCGGGCCCAATGTAGTCACGATCTTTGTTCGACGTAATATCTCAGACATGAAAGTCTCCTGAGTAGAAAATGCTTACGAAAAGATAGCTGTATAGATAGTGATAATTATGTTTATTAAGAAGTGTAGCTGAGCGGGCGGAACTAAAAGAAAAAGGGCAGACCTTCGGTCTGCCCTTTAAATCAGGTAAGTGACTCTTTGTTGAATCTAGAGTCCTTAATAGCCTCTTTCACGCGTTTTAGGTTCTCGCGGAATCCAGGGCCTCGACGAAGTGTAAAGCCGGTTGCCAATACATCAATCACGGTCATCTGAACGACGCGGCTTGCCATTGGCATGTAGATGTCAGTGTCTTCTGGTACATCGAGAGTGATGGTCAGCGAACAGACTTTATCCAAAGGTGAGCCTTTCTCAGTAATACCAATGACGGTTGCACCGTTTTCCTTTGCTAGATTCGCCACATCTACCAGCGACTTGGTACGGCCAGTGTGTGATATAACAACAACAACGTCACCATCTGTACAGTTAATACAGCTCATGCGCTGCATAACGATGTCATTGAAACAGACGATAGGAATGTTGAAGCGGAAGAATTTGTTTTGCGCATCGTGAGCAACAGACGCTGAAGCTCCTAAACCAAAGAAAGAAATTTTCTTGGCCTGAGTCAGCAAATCCACAGCTCGATTGATTTGATGGGCGTCAATGCTGTTTTTCGCTACATCCAGACATGCCATCGTCGATTCGAAAATCTTCGAGGTGTAAGCGTCAGCGCTGTCGTGCTCCTCGACATTTCGGTTCACGTAAGGTGTACCGTTCGCCAGGCTTTGTGCCAGATGAAGTTTAAAATCAGGGAAGCCCTTGGTATCCAGCCGGCGACAGAATCGGTTCACCGTTGGTTCGCTGACGTCTGCCATTTTGGCGAGTGTGGCGATGCTGGAGTGAATAGCAGTCTGAGGAGAAGCGATGATCACTTCAGCGACTTTCCTTTCCGACTTACTAAAGTTTTCAATATTTTTTTGTATTTTTTCCAGGGTGTTCATTCAGATTACCGCGTTGCTTCCGCTGTCTGTTTTGTCAGTCTTTGCTGCCTTATTTGGCTGGCAGCGCGGTCTGACGCTATTGGGTGAAATATTTCGATGTCCAACAATGTTATAGTCGAGTCTAACGGTTGGATTCGTTTAAAGACATTTTAACCAAAAATTACCTTTAAAAAATTTGTATTCATTCACGCTTTTAGTTGCTTAATTACACAATGCCGAAGGTTTTTTTCACCAAATGCGAAATCGGTTCGGTTCTTGTGGCACGTCTCGAATGAATAAAGCTAAGAATTGAAAATGGCTTACAGGGAACTTTCGATGTCGAAACCATATAAAACAGTTTCAATAAGCGGATGTGGTTGGCTTGGCCTTGCACTTGCCGAACACCTGCATCATGTAGGGTATGCGGTTACGGGTAGTAAACGCAGTTCAGCGTCTCTTGAAACGCTAAAATCGAAACACATAAACGGCGTTGTGTTCGACATATTTAGCGAAAAACGCGACCTTTCATCACAGCCTTTGTTTGAGAGCGATGTCTTCGTTGCCAACATTCCCCCTGGCAGACGCACTGTAGATGGCAACGAGTTTGTCAGTGCAATGAAGAACCTGGTAGATACCGCAAAATCTGGTGGTGTAAAACAGTTCATCTTTATCAGTACCACTTCTGTTTACGGGAGTGTCACAGGGATCGTTAAAGAAAGCACAGCCTGTGAACCCTCGACGGAATCTGGTAAAGCACATCGGGAAATAGAAAATTACGTCCTGAAAGAGTTTGGTGAACACGGCGTAGTGCTCAGGCTATCGGGGCTGATTGGCGATGAAAGGCATCCAGGTAAGCACCTAGCAGGAAGAGAAAATGTGAGTGGTGGGTTAGATCCGGTGAACCTTATTCATCGCGAAGATTGCATCCAAGCCATAAGCGCAATTATTGCGCTTGAGAGAGGTGGAGAGATATTCCACTTGAGTGCAACTGACCACCCAACCCGTTCTGAATTCTACCGCTGGGCAGCGAAAGGATTGGACTTGAAAGAACCAGTGTTTATTGAAGACGGAGGGGAGGGGAAAGTCATTGAGTCTGCCCAGACCTTAGAGATATTGGGCCTCACGCTTAAGTATCCGTCCCCATTTGATATGCCGCTGCCTGAGCTCGGTAAGTAACAGCAGACATAAAAAAAGCCCGCTTCATTTGAAGCGGGCAACATAAATGTTTGTAAGCAGGAGTAAGAAAAAGCAGCAGCATCTAGCGATAAGTCAGAAATCATGTGTGGCGGCCAGCAATACATCAAAAGGCACTTATCTGCTATCTACATACATTCAGACTGAGGTATTTTCATTAAGTTCAAAATTTTCGAAAAAAATTTTTCTCCACCCTACTGTGACCAATCCTTGCCTTCATACGAAAAAAAGCCCGTACTCAAATCAGTGTACGGGCTCCAGAAGAATAAAAACTTCTAAGAAAAAGCAGTGGCATTATATGTGACCTGATGAAACGCCAATTGTTCCCCTAAGGTTCGATTTTTTTCTCACTAATGAGTGTGACTTTGAGCCTTTTCACCGAATGACATTACTTTACAACAAGTTATCGCAACCCATTTTTTAACCCCAGAACATCGAATTTTTTGATGATTGTTTAGGGGTTGTTATTAATGCTAACGGGATGTAAAGTTAAACAGGTGTTTAATACAGGTGAATGAAAATGGCAGGGAAAGGCGAAACCAAAGGAAAAATTCTGGATGCCGCGGAGCAGCTGTTTGCTGAGCATGGTTTCAAAGAGACCTCACTTCGCACCATCACGAGCAAGGCGGGGGTTAACCTGGCTTCGGTGAATTATCACTTTGGTGATAAGAAGTCACTTGTGCGTGCGGTACTTGCCCGGTATCTCGAACAATTCATGCCGCAACTTGAGCAGGAATTAAAGCTGCTTTTAGTGAAAGACGAAATCTCAATGGAAGAAGTGTTCGCGTGCACTAAACGCCCACTGTTGGGGCTAGACACCTTCCGTCGTCATGGCGCTTCTACGTTTATGCAGCTGATCGGCCGTGGTTACACCGACGTGCAGGGCCACCTTCGTTGGTTTATCACTACCCGCTATGACTCGGTACTCACTCTATTTACCCAAGCCGTTGCCAAAGCTAATCCATCTCTAAAACCTGAACATGTTTTCTGGCGACTTCACTTTACGCTGGGCGCGGTGATTTTCACTATGGCGTCAAACGTAGCATTAAGTGAAATCGCTGAGAATGATTTCGGTAACAATGTCACCACCGAAGACATTCTCGATCGATTGATCCCTTATCTGGCTGCTGGTGTGGATGCGCCTGCCGGTCAGGAACTATCACTTGTGCCACGCAACATTCCGCGTAGTGCAGGATAAAGCTAAAAAATAATAAAAAAATTAACGTGTTACAAATACAAGGATCTGAATCATGAGCTCTCAACCATCACTTAGAAGACGTTATTTAAGCGACCCAGCGTTTAAGTTTTTCAAAAAGGTTCTTCCGCCGCTGTCTGAAACCGAGCGTGAGGCGATGGAAGCTGGCAGTGTATGGTGGGATGGCGAGTTGTTCGCCGGTAATCCCGACTGGCGCAAGTTGCTGCAGTATCCAAAACCACGCTTAACTGACGAAGAAAAAGCGTTTATGGATAACCAGTTAGAAGAACTTCTGGGGATGCTGGACGATTTTGAAATTGTTCAGGAGCGTAAAGATCTGCCACCAGAGGTCTGGGAGTTCCTGAAGAAAGAAAAATTCTTCTCACTGATCATTCCGAAAGAATACGGTGGTCTTGAGTTCTCTGCATATGCAAACTCAACAATTGTTTCACGCATCGCCACGCGAAGCCTGAGTGCGGCTGTCACAGTGATGGTACCAAACTCTCTTGGGCCAGGTGAGCTACTGACTCACTACGGCACCGAAGATCAAAAGAACTACTGGCTGCCACGTTTGGCAAATGGCCAAGATGTTCCATGTTTTGCTTTGACTGGCCCTGAAGCGGGTTCAGATGCGGGTTCTATCCCGGATAAAGGCATTGTGTGTATGGGCGAGCACGAAGGTAAAGAAGTGCTGGGTATTCGCCTGACGTGGAACAAACGCTACATCACACTTGCGCCAGTGGCTTCTGTACTTGGCCTTGCTTTTAAACTGCACGATCCAGAAGGCCTGCTGGGCGATAAAGAGCAACTTGGCATTACCTGTGCCTTGATCCCAGCTGATCACGAAGGCGTTGAAATTGGTGAGCGTCATAATCCGCTAGGTTTGTCCTTCATGAACGGCCCAACACGTGGTCAGGATGTGTTCATTCCAATGGAGTGGGTCATCGGTGGTCAAGATTATGTCGGTCGCGGCTGGCGTATGCTGGTGGAATGTCTGTCAGCAGGTCGTGGTATTTCACTGCCAGCACTGGGTACGGCAGTCGGCCACCTTACTGCGCGTACAACAGGTGCTTACGCTTACGTACGTAAACAGTTTGGTATGCACATCGGTAAATTCGAGGGTGTGGGCGAGGCGATGGGCCGCATTGGTGGTTACACCTATATGCTCGAAGCGGCGCGCACACTGACCACGACTTCTCTGGATATGCATGAGAAGCCGGGTATTGTGACTGCCATTGCCAAATACCACATGACTGAACTGGCGCGCACCATCCTGAATGATTCGATGGACATTCATGCGGGCCGTGCTATCCAGTTGGGGCCTTTGAATTATGTTGGTCACCACTACTTTGGTATGCCAGTGGCAATCACAGTAGAGGGGGCGAATATCCTGACCCGTAACCTGATGATCTTCGGACAGGGTGCGACACGTTGTCACCCATACGTACTGAAAGAAATGGAAGCGGCGGCAGAGCAAGATGAAGCAAAAGGTGCAGAAGCGTTTGATTCGCTGTTGATCAAACACATTGGTTTTGCCACTAAGAACGTGTTGATGTCTTTCACCAATGCATTTACTCGCTCAAGCTTTAACAAATCACCGGTATCGGGCGAAACGGCGGCTTACTATCGTCAACTGTCCCGTATGAGCCGCGCGCTGGCAGTTACGGCCGATGTTGCCATGTTGACGCTGGGCGGCGAGCTGAAACGCCGTGAAATGCTGTCTGCCCGCTTGGGCGATGTACTGAGTCACCTGTACTTGGCTTCTGCAGTATTGAAGCGCTACGAAGATGAAGGTCGTCAGCAAGCTGACCTACCATTCGTTCACTACTCACTGCAGCATTGTTTGAACAAGTGTGCGGAAGCTTTTGACGGTGCGTTCAACAACTTCCCGCAGAGAGGTGTTGGTTTCTCGCTGCGTGCCATCCTGTTCCCACTGGGTATGCACTACAAAGCTCCATCAGACAAACTGGCAACGCAAATTGCTGATCTTCTGATGACCCCGGGTGCACACCGCGAGCGTCTGACGCACCTTTGTTATGTTGGCGACAAAGCAACTGACCCGGTAGGTATTATGGAGCGCGCTTTCGAAGCCATGGTGGCGGTTAAGCCGCTTGAGAAGAAAATGGCGGTTGCGGCAAAGGCGAAGAAAATCCCTGCGAAAGGTTTACTGTCCGAACGTTTGTATGCTGCCCTTGAGCAGAATATTCTGACCCAAGAAGAAGTTGACCAAATCAAACACGCTGATGGGCTGCGCTACGAAGCGATTCAGGTGGATAACTTTGACCCTTCATGGTTCAAGTCAGAATCTGAGTCTGCACCGGCTAGCCCGAAGAAAGGTAAAGCTGCATAACAGCAGATTTGTTCTCAAAAACGCCGCAACTGCGGCGTTTTTTCTTGCTAACACCTCCAACCACTACCCGAAATCGGGGTTTTGCGACAAAAACAAGTGCCAAAACAAGATGAAGTATTTATCCTAAGCCCAACTTTGAAAGGAAGGTTGAATATGATCATCAAACCGAAAATTCGCGGATTTATCTGTACGACTACCCATCCAAAAGGATGTGAAGCTAACGTAAAAGAGCAAATCGAATACACCAAAGCCCAAGGCCCAATTGCTAACGCACCAAAGCGTGTGCTGGTAGTAGGCTCATCTAGCGGCTATGGCCTGTCATCGCGCATTGCTGCTGCGTTTGGCGGCGGTGCAGCGACCATCGGTGTGTTCTTCGAAAAGCCAGGCACGGAGAAAAAGCCGGGCACAGCGGGTTGGTACAACTCTGCGGCATTCGACAAATTCGCCAAGGAAGAAGGTCTTTACTCAAAGAGCCTGAACGGCGATGCATTCTCTGATGAAGCGAAAAAGAAAGCGATCGAGCTGATTAAAGAAGATCTTGGTCAGGTTGATATGGTGGTTTACTCACTGGCTTCTCCAGTTCGTAAACTGCCAAAAACCGGTGAAGTGGTTCGTTCATCACTGAAGCCAATTGGTGATGTTTACACTTCTACAGCAGTAGACACCAACAAAGACCAAATCATCGAAGCCAGTGTTGAGCCTGCAACAGAGCAGGAAATCAAAGACACGGTTACCGTGATGGGTGGCGAAGACTGGGAACTGTGGATTCAAGCACTGTCTGACGCAGGCGTGCTGGCTGACGGTTGTAAGACAGTGGCATACAGCTACATCGGTACTGAGCTGACTTGGCCAATTTACTGGGACGGCGCATTGGGCCGTGCGAAGATGGACTTGGACCGCGCCTCAGCGGCACTGAACGACAAGCTTTCCGTGACTGGCGGTACTGCAAACGTAGCGGTACTGAAATCGGTTGTGACTCAGGCGAGCTCAGCGATTCCAGTTATGCCTTTGTACATCGCTATGGTGTTCAAGAAAATGCGCGCAGAAGGCGTTCACGAAGGCTGTATGGAGCAAATCTACCGCATGTTCAGCCAGCGCCTTTACAAGGCTGATGGTTCAGCGGCAGAAGTCGACGACAAAAACCGTTTGCGTCTGGATGACTGGGAGCTGCGTGACGACATCCAACAACATTGCCGTGACCTGTGGCCGCAAATCACTTCAGAGAACCTGAAAGATCTGACAGACTACGTGGAATACAAAGAAGAATTCCTAAAACTGTTCGGCTTTGGTGTTGAAGGTGTGGATTACGACGCAGACGTTAACCCAGAAGTGGATTTTGACGTTAAAGCTATCTAATTCAGACAGCTGAAATAGTGAAACTGAAGCCAGCGTATTATTCGCTGGCTTTTTCTTTTGAGCGTTTGCAGGCCGCGCTGCATAAGGGCTGCGATGAAAAATGCCAGAGATTTTTGCTAAAAGTTTGATCAATGTGGCTGATATTTATCAGATTTGCTCGATAAAGAAGCAAACAAACCAAAACGCCGAAATTAGTGCGTGACAGCCCAAAAAACTTATGTAGAATGCCAACCCGTACCGCAGAGGACGGCAACTTACTGAAGCGGAACAATCGAAGGCGCGTTGGCAGAGTGGCTATGCAGCGGATTGCAAATCCGTGGACCTCGGTTCGACTCCGGGACGCGCCTCCATGATGCGACACTAGCTCAGCTGGTAGAGCGCAACCTTGCCAAGGTTGAGGTCACGAGTTCGAACCTCGTGTGTCGCTCCAATCTCTTTAAAAGAGATTCGGAAATGGGAATCGCTGTCATTGTGCGAGAACAATGAGATACGGACGCGGGATGGAGCAGCCTGGTAGCTCGTCGGGCTCATAACCCGAAGGTCGTCGGTTCAAATCCGGCTCCCGCAACCAATTGCGACACTAGCTCAGCTGGTAGAGCGCAACCTTGCCAAGGTTGAGGTCACGAGTTCGAACCTCGTGTGTCGCTCCAAATTATTTGCAGATGGTGCCTATCATCGCAATCACAGAATTGCGTGCCCTGGTGGTGGAATTGGTAGACACAAGGGATTTAAAATCCCTCGACGTTCGCGTTGTGCCGGTTCAAGTCCGGCCCGGGGCACCATTTAAATTAAGGCCTACAAGCATAAGCTTGTAGGCCTTTTTCTTTTGGTCATTTCTCAGCGCGAAAGTATAGGGGGCTAGCTCCGATTTTCTGTCGCAGTTGCCACCTATTTCCCTGTTACTGACTGCTGATGGTCTCTCGCGCGTCAAGCTTCGCGAGTTGTTTGTCATGTATCTTGCCCAATAGAACCAGCGATGAGATCGCACCAATCATCGCTAGGAACATATCTGATTGCGTGTCCCAAACGTAGCCCTGCGTGCCAAGGAAAGCTTCAGCAGACTCTCCAGACATAACGGCAACCCACCACTCGATAAGTTCATAGAACGCACTGAAAGCCAAACAGAACGACACGATAAAGAAATTGCGCCAGCGTGGTGAAGGTATCACTGAGTTTCGAATCAGTATTTCACGAGCTACCAAGGCCGGTATGAAGCCCTGCGCAAAGTGACCCACTTTGTCGTAGTTATTGCGTGCGGTATTGGTTATCTCTTTGATGTAATCAAACAGGGGGACTTCTGCGTATGTGTAATGCCCACCAACCATCAAAATCACGCAATGAACCAGAATAAAGAAGTAAGTGATTTGGGTGAGCGGAAAAGACTTTCGGGTCATCGCTAGAGCGATAAGTGCAATAAGTGCTGGCGCTACTTCAAGGAACCAGGTGAACTGATCTTTTGGGTTGATTGCTGACCAAATAAAAACAGCAAAGAAGATAGCAAGCCAGATTGTTAAGTTTGCTTTATTCATTTTGATACCTAACGTTTTAATAACAGTCACTTACCCACACTGTCAGCTAGCTTAGGCTATTAGCGTAGTGGGCGCAAAGTATTGGTAAGTCTGATGACTTTGACCTGAGATTGATGTGGTCATCTTGTATGTGACAATAGGACTCATGGCGTTGGGCAGAATGACACAAAAGCCGATATCTGGTTTATCTCTCCTAGAAGGATGGCATCCCCAAAAAGTTTCTAATTAGCGTCAGCATCGAGATTGGTTTCCTCCATGTTTTGCCAGTTGCCAGTTGCCAGTTGCCAGCACAGCGGAGTTGAATAGCTTTCTAGACTGCCTCGGTAAGGCTGAATAGCCATAATTGGTAACAGATGTAACCGAATTAATCGAATTTTAACTGAATGGAAAAAAACGCTTGAGTTCAAAAAAGTGGCTATGTTACCTTTCGCGACAATCTCGAACATAGAGCTTTTCGGGACACACGCGGCGCAATGTTGAAGAAGTTGTCGCCGCACCGTAGGTACTAGGAAATGGTTTCCTAGTAGAAGGGCATTAATAGAGCTGTCTGGCTTCAACGAAGTCGGGGCATATTGAGGAACCCAACAGTGATTATGTATTACCTCCACTTCAGCTTCGTTTTACCAAACTGCAGTATTATTACTGAGCCTTGATCCACCCGATCAAAAGAGACGCTTTCCAAACGTTTTAAAGCTGTTCCCCCACGACTCGATCGTGATGCTTTGCCGTCTTTGTTTTAGCGCGCTCGAACACACTATGGTTTCCGCCGATATCGCATGACGTGATTCTGCGGGTATTTCCCGAACTTTCGGGGGTGTGCTCCACGACTCATCTGCTGAATTCCTCTTAACACAAGATTTGTGTGAAGGGACTGCTACACGCAAATTCTGCAGAGCGAGGGTGGTGAACATGGAAGATCAACAACTATGATTAACTTTCCTAACGAAACACAGGACAAGCTGGCGACGAGCCCAGTCCCGGTTTTACAAGGCCTTCACGACCTGACACCAGACGAACTTCTACTAAGTCAGGAGCATTACGAATCTGAGGTTCGTTCTTATCCTCGCCGCTTGCCGGTTGCTATTGCAAAAGCGAATGGCGCACTGGTCGAAGACAGCCGCGGTCAGATTTATCTGGACTGCCTCGCAGGCGCGGGGACTCTGGCACTTGGCTACAACCATCCTGAAATCAATCAGGCTTTGATTGAACAGCTTCACGCTGGCATTCCTTATCAAACGCTGGATATCACGACGCCAGCGAAAGATGCATTCATCCGTGAGCTGATGGCGTTTCTTCCCCAAGACTTTGCTGAAAATGCGAAAGTCCAGTTCTGTGGTCCTTCGGGTGCTGACGCCGTTGAAGCGGCAATTAAACTCGCCAAACAAACTACTGGACGTAACACTATTGCCGCGTTCCATGGTGCTTACCATGGCATGACTAACGGTACCATGGCGCTGATGGGTAACCTTGGAACTAAAGCGCGCCGTCAGGGTTTGATGGCTGATGTTCATTTCCTGCCTTTCCCATACGATCTTCGTTGCCCATATGGCCTTCATGGCGAACAAGGTGCGCGTCAGGGCTTGCGTTACATTGAACGTATGCTGGCTGATGACGAAAGTGGTGTGCAGAAACCTGCTGCTATTATCGTTGAGCCAGTGCAAGGCGAGGGCGGTGTAATTCCTGCGCCAGCGTTTTGGTTGAAAGAGCTGCGCCGTATTACCCAAGAGCATGGCATTCTGCTGATTTTCGATGAAATCCAATGTGGTATCGGTAAAACAGGCTCCCACTTTGCGTTTGAAGATTCAGGCATCACGCCAGACATTCTTTGTCTTTCTAAAGCAGTTGGTGGCGGTTTGCCAATGTCGCTGTTAGTGTTCGACAAAGAAATCGACACTTGGCGTCCAGGTGAACACACTGGTACTTTCCGCGGTAACCAGCTTGCGATGGTATCCGGAGCGAAAGCGATGGAAATCATCCGTCGTGACAACCTGGCAAACCAAGCTGCAGTTTCGGGTGAATACCTTCGCCGTGGCCTTGAGAAAATTGCTGAGAAAACGACTTGTATCGCTGAAGTGCGCGGCAAGGGTTTGATGCTGGGTGTGGAAATCTGCGACCCAGAAGGCACCAAGAATAAATTTGGCGAACCTCAATCTGCCCCGGATTTGACTGTTGCCATTCAGCGAGCGGCGCTTGAGCGCGGATTAATCATCGAAAAAGGCGGACGCGACGGTTCAGTGCTGCGCTTCCTGCCGCCAATCATCATCACTTTTGAGCAAATCGACTTCGCGCTGAAAGCGTTGGAAGAGGCGATTGACTCGCTGGTTGAACCAAAACCTGTTTCGCAGCCAATGGACAGCATCCAGCAAAGCTGGCGCGAGCATTTCATTCATGTCGGTAAAAACGGCGCTGATGGCTTTGAATCTGCAATGAATCAAAGCACCTTGGCATTGAAGAAACTGTTTGAAACCACAGACTCACCATACAGTGGCCTCGACCCTATGGTGCTGCAATCTCAGATCCGCCGCGCGCAATTGGGCGAAAACCCTCAGTCGCTGACGGATGTGATTGATGAGACGACGGACTTGATCGGTAAGAATTCCATCATTGTTCAGCATCCTCATTGCATCGCGCACTTACATACACCGCCAATGCTGCCTGCTGTGGCTGCAGAAGCCTTTATCACTGCGCTGAACCAGTCTATGGACTCTTGGGATCAGGCAAGTGCAGCGACCTTCGTAGAGCAAGAAGTGACTGACTGGCTTTGCAAGCGTTTTGGCTTTGATGAGCAATCAGACGGTGTGTTCACCAGCGGTGGTACCCAAAGCAATCTGATGGGTCTGCTGATGGCGCGCGACCACATCATCAAGCAAACCAGCGGTCATGATGTGCAGAAAGATGGTTTGCCGGAATACGCCGACAAGCTTCGAGTGATTTGCTCGAAGAACTCCCACTTCACTATGCAGAAATCAGCGTCATTGCTGGGTCTGGGTGAAAATGCGGTGGTCTGTGTCGACACTTACACCGATGGCACCATCAGCATCGAATCAGCAGAAGAAGCGGTGGCATCGCTCAAAGCTGCAGGTTTGATTCCGTTTGTGATCACTGGAACCGCAGGTACCACGGATAACGGATCTATCGATGATCTGGATGATGTGGCGGATCTGGCTGAAAGACACGGTCTTTGGATGCACGTAGATGCGGCATATGGCGGTGCGTTGATCTTGAGCCGTCACCACGCACGTCTAGAAGGTATTGAACGTGCTGATTCCGTGACGGTCGATTTCCACAAAATGTTCTTCCAGCCAATCAGCTGTGGCGCCGTGCTGCTGAAAGATAAATCGCACTTTGGCTATATTCGCCATCACGCCGATTACCTAAACCGTGAAGAAGATGTGCTGCCGAATCTGGTAGACAAATCTATCGCCACTACACGTCGCTTTGATGCCCTGAAAGTATGGATGACGCTGCAAAACGTTGGCCCACAGGCACTGGGTTCTATGGTTGATCACCTTCTGAACCAAACACAGCAAGTTGCGGACATGGTGAATCACCGCCCGGACTTTGAGTTGCTGGCTGTACCTTGTCTTTCTACCGTGTTGTTCCGCTACACAGGTTCAAATAAGTCTTTGGATCTGGATGCCCTCAACAAGCAAATCCGTTTGGATGGCTTAGTACAGGGTCGCGCTGTGGTCGGAGAAACCGTGGTCGATGGTGACATTGCACTGAAATTTACGTTGCTCAACCCATGCCTGTCACTGACAGATTTTGAGCAACTACTCACTGAACTTGAAACGCTGGGCGGCGAAATCGTCAAGCAGTCTTCACTCTGATTTTTTGCCGGGCATTTGAACCGGTAGTTTTGAAAGGAATTTAACATGGCAGTTTTACAAATTGGTGCAGGTGGTGTTGGTTGGGTTATTGCGCACAAAGCAGCGCAGAACAACGATGTATTCGGCGACTACACCATTGCTTCCCGCACTGTGGGTAAATGTGAAGCGATCATTGAATCAATTAAAGGTCGTAACAACCAGAAAGATTCCAGCTACAAGCTGGAATCACGAGCGGTTGATGCTGACGACGTGGAAGCGCTGGTTGCACTGATCAATGAAGTGAAACCGGATCTGGTTATCAATGCGGGTCCTCCATGGGTCAACATGACCATCATGGAAGCGTGCTACCAGACTAAAACGTCTTACCTCGATACCTCTGTTGCTGTTGACCTGTGTTCTGAAGGTCAGCAAGTGCCACAAGCTTATGACTGGCAGTGGGGTTACCGCGAGAAATTCGAAGAAGCAGGCATCACAGGTATTCTGGGGGCGGGCTTCGATCCGGGCGTAGTGAGTGTTTTTGCTGCTTACGCATACAAGCACCTGTTCGACGAAATCGACACCATTGACGTGATGGACGTGAATGCTGGTGACCACGGCAAAAAGTTCGCGACTAACTTTGACCCAGAAACCAACATGCTGGAAATCCAAGGTGATTCTTTCTACTGGGAAGACGGTGAGTGGAAGCAAGTGGGTTGTCACACCCGTATGATGGAATTTGATTTCCCTCTGGTTGGCAGCCACAAAGTTTACTCAATGGCTCATGACGAAGTGCGCTCCCTGAAAGAGTTTATTCCGGCTAAACGTATTGAGTTCTGGATGGGCTTTGGTGACCGCTACCTGAACTACTTCAACTGTATGCGCGACATTGGCCTGCTTAGCCCTGACCCAGTTACGCTGCAAGACGGTACTGTGGTTGAGCCGCTGAAAGTATTAAAAGCACTGCTGCCTGACCCAACATCTCTGGCGCCGGGTTACACAGGTAAAACCTGTATCGGTACTTGGGTTCAGGGCAAAAAGGATGGCAAGCAGCGCAGTGTGTTCGTCTACAACAATGCTGACCACGAAGTGGCTTACAAAGACGTTGAACACCAAGCGATTGCTTACACCACAGGCGTTCCTGCCATCACTGCAGCGCTGCTTTACTTCAAAGGTGAGTGGAATGGCAAAGGCGTATTCAACATGGAACAGTTGGACCCGGACCCATTCCTGGAGCTGATGCCATCAATTGGTCTGGACTGGGGCGTTGAAGAACTGTCACCAAGCGAGCCAGTTATCAACATCCTGAAATAAGCGCGACTTAAGTAAATGCCTGCATGACAGTTTCTGTTGTGCAGGCTTTTCTGTAGAGAAAGACCATGAATCCAACAGAATTAAAAACCCCTTATTTTCTGATTGAAGAAGATAAGCTGATTGAAAACCTCGAGAAAGCGAAACGCCTGAAAGATCTCTCCGGTGTGAAACTTGTACTGGCACTGAAATGCTTCTCTACTTGGGGTGTTTTCGACATCATCAAGCCTTACCTTGACGGCACGACCAGCAGTGGTCCATTTGAAGTGAAATTGGGTCACGAAACCTTTGGTGGCGAAACCCACGCCTATAGCGTTGGTTACAGCGAAGATGACGTGCGTGAAGTGGCAGACATCTGCGACAAAATGATCTTCAACAGCCAATCTCAGCTGACAGCTTATCGCCATCTTGTGGAAGGAAAGGCGTCGATTGGCCTTCGCTTGAACCCTGGTGTGAGCTATGCAGGACAGGATCTGGCGAACCCAGCACGTAAATTCTCGCGCTTGGGTGTTCATTTCGATCAGATTGATCCTGAGATTTTTGCGTCACTCAATGGCGTGATGTTCCATATGAACTGCGAGAACAAAGACGTCGACGCCTTTGTTGGGTTGCTTGATGCGATTTCAGAAAAGTTTGGCAGCTATCTCGACCAGTTAGAGTGGGTGAGTCTCGGTGGTGGCGTCTTCTTTACTTGGCCGGGATACGACATTGAAAAACTCGCAGCTGCACTGAAAGCGTTCGGTGAGCGCCATGGTGTGCAGCTTTATCTGGAACCGGGTGAAGCCATTATCACCAAGACGACAGATCTGGTTGTTACCGTGGTGGATATCGTCGAAAACGAGATGAAAACGGCGATTGTCGATAGCGCGACTGAAGCTCATCGACTGGATACGCTGATCTACAACGAACCTGCTTCCATTGGTGAAGCCAGCGAGAATGGCGAGCACACATATGTCATTGGCAGTTGCTCTTGTCTAGCGGGTGATCAGTTCTGCGTGGCGAGTTTTGACGAACCACTTAAAGTGGGTCAGCGCCTGCATATTCTTGATAGTGCTGGCTACACCATGGTGAAACTGAACTGGTTTAACGGCCTTCGCATGCCATCGGTTTATTGCCAACGAAGCAATGGTGATATCCAATTACTGAACGAATTTGATTATCAGGACTTCAAACGCACTTTGTCACAGTGGTCAGTGAGCTGATTTAAATTCAAATGTAAGGGAGCTCCGGCTCCCTTTTTAATACTCGTTTCTTCTGATTTTATGAATCGTGTCAGAGTGTCAGTTTTTATTGCTTGGAAATTGCACTAAAACTGACTAATGATCCGACCATCACGGGGATTTATCGAAACACGTTGAGTTATTAGCGTGTTGGCTCAGGAGGAGCAAAAATGGACGCACTGCTATTTGTCATCATCATTGTTGCGCTGGTTGTTGGAACACGGACACTGAAAAGCTACTTTGCCTACCGGGCACAGGTGCGTGAATTCGAAGCGAACAAAGTCGCAGAGGGTTCAGGGGAGTTGGTCGCTGAAATTGATGCACTTAAAAACCGCATTGAAGTGCTTGAAAAACTGGTGACCGATCAAGGTTATGAGCTGGATAAGAAAATCCGCGCACTGTAATTACTTCACGGCCAAATAATGCTTTCTTTCCTCTGTAGACATTTTTTCAATGGCATAGCGCAGCATGGTTCTTGGCATGTCTGGGCCGTGTTTATCGAGAAAAGTGCGTAGCAGGGGAAGGTCTCTTTTCCCGAGTTCCCTCAGCATCCAGCCACACATTTTGTGGATCAAATCTTCTTTATCTTGAAGTAGCTTTTCTGCAAGTTTGATGGTGTCTTCAAACTGATTTTTTCTTATGAAAGGGAAGGTCGCCATCATCGCTATCCGTCGTTCCCATAGGCTGCTAGATTCTGCCAGCGAGTAGAGAATGTCCCGTTTTTTATCAGTGAGGTAACCGCCCACAATATGGTGTGCGGAGCTGTCGACCAGATCCCAGTTATTTATAAGGTGGGTTCGGGAAAGATAGAAATCAAAAATGACCTTTTGTTGTTCTGCGTCTGCCTTCTTAAATTGCTCAGACAGAATCACTAAGGCAAGCAGCCTGATTTCATGCCACTCGCTTTCCAGCAGCACTGAAATTGTCTTGAGAGAAGCAGATTTATGACGTTTGGCAAGCTCTCTGACCACGGGCACCCGAATGCCAACAAACTTGTCGCCTTCACCGTATTCGCCGGGGCCAGATTTAAAGAACCTTCCTGAATGCTCTGCGATCTTGGGGTCGCCTAGTTGTTGTGCTTCAGCAATGATGCGTTGCGCGTCAGTCATATCCTTTCCTCCAATGGGGTCATTATAACCATGAAAATTCTAGCTTACTGATAAAAAGGAATATTTCGTTCGAAAAAGATGACTTGGCTTCAGTTTGTTCAACTACATTAAAACTGCACTGAACTTGCTTCACTTCAAAAATTAACCCTACAACAAACCATGCTTTATCACGATTTAGCCAGATTGCATCCAGTCTGACATTTCTCTGGTGGATACTTGTCGAGTCCTTTATCTCTTGATGCATATAGTTGATGTGGCAGCAAAATTCGCTTTCCGTAAGAGATCTTACGGAGCGAGAAAATCGCTAAATACCAAAGAAGTAAAAGCGAAAGGGCTAGCCAACCATTCATTTTGATAAGGACTTTAGAAGATGAAACAGACAGCTTTTCTCAGTGCGATAATAGCTGCAACCCTTGCCGCGCCTGCGGCAATGGCTATGAATCCTCAACCTGATCCACAAAATCCAGAGGGTTTCGTTGTCACCCGTGCAGAAGTGCAAGCGGCCGAGGTGGCAAAAACGCATGACCCGATGTACACCACTTGGGCGCAGGCACTGCGCACGCGAACGAACGACATTGTTGAAGCCATTGTTCCCGGCGCAGCTTCTAACCCGGAGAACGTTAAGCGCGTTGAGCGTGTATTCCCTGAGGCAGATTGGGACTTCCTGACTCAAATGGCTGCACCGGAATACACCTATACCCGATTCCTGCGTGCGATTGGCAAGTTTCCTGCGTTCTGTGGCGAATACACCGATGGTCGTGATTCTGACGCTATTTGTAAGAAGTCGATCGTGACTGCGTTTGCGCACTTTGCTCAGGAAACCGGTGGTCATATTGCAATAGACAACTACTGGGATAACCCACAAGGTTTGGAAGAATGGCAGCAAGCGCTAGTCCATGTCCGTGAAATGGGTTGGTCAGAAGGGCAGGAAGGCTACACGACTGGCTGTGGGCAGAATGACTGGCAAAACAAACGCTGGCCTTGCGCTGCCGGTCAAGGCTATTTCGGGCGTGGTGCGAAACAGCTTTCTTACCATTTTAACTACGGCGCATTTTCAGAAGTGATGTACGCGGGTGATGCAACCAAACTGCTCAACGAGCCCGGTTTGGTGGCTGATTCCTGGTTGAATCTGGCTTCCGCGATTTGGTTCTTCCTCACGCCACAAGCGCCGAAACCTGCGATGTTGCACGTCATTGATCGTACCTGGGTTCCTTCACAGCGTGAACTGGATGCAGGCATTGGCTATGGCTTTGGTACCACAATTAACATCATCAATGGTGGGATTGAGTGTGGTGAGCAAAACAAGGACAAGGGTCAGCCAGTTAACCGTATCCGTTATTGGGAAGGGTTGGCAAAGCATTTCAATATCCCTATCGAAGCGGATGAAACCAATACCTGTTGGCAACAACTGCCTTATGGCAGCCTCAACCTGCAAGGCGCAACAGATGTGCTTTACACCAACTGGGATGGCAACTGGAAGTACTTCGCAGATCGTCCTGGCGGCTATTCGTTCGAGTGTGAATTAGTGGGTTACCAAACGGCTTATTCCGCATTGGTGGAAGGTGACTATGAGAAGTGTGTGACTAACTTCTATGAATCTCACGCTGGTTGGCCAGCAGTGCGTGTTGTTGATGTCATTGATACCAACCCTGGTGACGGTTCTAACCCAGGAGATGGCGGTACGCCAACCAATACTTGGGATAAAGATGCCGTCTACCTTACTGGTGACCGCGTCACAGTGAATGGTGTCACGTATGAAGCGAAGTACTGGAACCAAGGCGTGAACCCAGAGACCGCAGGTCAGTGGGGAGCTTGGAAGGTAGTCTCTGGTGATACGACGGGAGGCAATACGCCAACGAACCCAGATACTGGCTCAGGGAATGGCACAGATACAGGCACGGATACAGGCACGGATACAGGTACAGGTGGTGATACCGGAGGGACTGGTGGTGACACAGGGACAACAAACCCTGATACCGGCACCAACCCTGATCAGGGAGAAACCACTTGGAACGCGACCACAGTTTACCTAGGCGGTGATCAAGTATTGGTAAACGGTGTGACGTATGAAGCGCTTTATTGGAATCAGGGTAACAATCCGGTTTCTGGTGCTCAGTGGGGGCCTTGGAAGAAAATTTAAAGCGTTTGTAAATTGAAAATGTCGTGCTCTGCTTAGTGGGTGGAGCACGACTTTTTATGGATTAAGCGGCACGTCAATACCGTGCTGGTGCCGAGTATCATGCAAACAATGAAGCCACTCGCAGAATAATCACTTAGTTATATGTCGTAAAATCAGTACATTCTGTTGTCTATTTTTATTGAGAATATGCTCACCGTCAAATAATCACTTAGCAACAAATCATCCTGTCTCATAACTCGTCGGCGCATTAAACATTCTGACATTCCTTTTACCGATAGTAGTCGTCTTGTGTATTCACTCATGCATATAGTCTCCCTGTCCGCGCTATCAATAAAAGAACACTGAATCGCCGCGGCCTGCAGCGTTATCTACAACCTAGTTGGTCAGATAGAACACGGGTCGAAGGAGCATAAAAAAGCGCAATTTGGGCACGTCCAATGGACGTTCGCAGAAAAAGTTTTGATAAGGAATTTAAGATGAAACACTCGGCTTTATTTACCGCCCTGTTCGGCGCGAGCTTTCTGGCTCACAGCGCCGTTACCATGGATCCAGTACAAGACCCTGACAATCCGAACGGATTTGTTGTTTCGCAATCAGAAATTCAGGCCGCGGAAGACGCGCTGACTCTGGACCCAATGTATGACATTTGGTCTCAGGCACTTCGCACTCAGCCAAACTCAGTGGTAAATGCCATTGTACCTGGCGCAGCAACCAACCCTGATAACGTCAAGCGTGTAGAGCGTGTTTTCCCGGAAACCGATTGGAATTTCCTGACTCAGATGGCAGCACCTGAGTACACTTACACCCGCTTCCTGAAAGCGATTGGTAAGTTCCCGGCATTCTGTGGTGATTACACCGATGGACGTGATGCTGATGCGATCTGTAAGAAGTCGATCATCACTGCGTTTGCACACTTTGCGCAGGAAACCGGCGGCCATATCGCTGTCGATAACGTGTCAGATAACCCGCTTGCACTGGAAGAGTGGCAGCAGGCGCTGGTACACGTTCGCGAAATGGGTTGGGCAGAAGGTCAGGAAGGCTACACCACAGGTTGTGGTCTGGATGACTGGCAAAACCGTCGTTGGCCATGTGCGGCAGGTCAGGGTTACTTTGGCCGTGGTGCGAAACAGCTTTCTTACCACTTTAACTACGGCATGTTCTCTGAAGTAATGTTTGATGGCGATGCAACCCGCTTGCTTAACGAACCAGCATTGGTTGCGGATTCATGGTTGAACCTGGCATCTGCGATTTGGTTCTTCCTGACGCCACAAGCACCAAAACCAGCGATGTTGCATGTTATCGACCGCACCTGGAAACCTTCGCAGCGTGAAATCGATGCGGGTATTGGTTACGGCTTTGGTACTACGATCAATATCATCAATGGTGGTATTGAGTGTGGTGAGCAGAACAAAGATAAAGGTCAGCCAGTTAACCGCATCCGTTACTGGGAAGGTTTGGCTGCGCACTATCAAATCCCAATTGAAGCAGACGAGAAGAACACCTGTTGGCAGCAAACGCCATTCGGTAGCCTGAACCTGCAAGGCGCGACAGACGTGCTTTACACTAACTGGGATGGTAACTGGAAATACTACCCGGACCGTCCAGGCGGTTTCTCATTTGAGTGTGAGCTGGTGGGCTTCCAAACCGCATACTCTGCACTTGTACCTGGCGATTATGAGAAGTGTGTGACCAACTTCTATGGCTCTCATGCTAACTGGCCAACCGTACGTGTTGTCGCTGATGCAGACAAGCCTTCTACCGGTACTCCGGGTGGTGGCGGTGAGCCAGTAGATCCGAACGCTTGGAGTGCTACCAAGGTTTATAACACGGGCGATCGCGTGGTGGTAAACGGTGTTACTTATGAAGCGATGTACTGGACACAAGGTGATGATCCACTGCTGAGTGAAGCATGGGGACCTTGGAAAAAAGTCCTGTAAGGACTAATTAGTCTTAAAAATCAGCCGCGTGTTTCGATAAGAAATGCGCGGTTTTTCTTTTTTAATCAGAGAGATAATAGAGAGTGTTAAGGGGAAGAAGAGACTGGAAAAAGGACTTTTTCGAGGTTGTAATCTGACAAAAGATATCACAAAAAAATTATAAATATCAGACTTGCCTGAAAAATTTCTGTGCCTATAATGCTGAAAACCGGAGCGTCTGCCAACGCTCCGGTTTTTTTGTGCCTGCTTTCTGGTGACGTAATGAACAATCTGCCAATTGATTCATACGTGGGAAAGCAACCTGTCCGAAAGGGCACATTGTCTAAATGATGTAAGGAAAGACAAATGCGTATCGAACAAGACTTGAAGTTGGGTTTCAAAGATGTACTGTTTCGCCCGAAACGTTCTACCCTAAAAAGCCGTTCTCAAGTTGAATTAACCCGCGAGTTTACCTTCAAGCACAGTGGCCGTCAATGGCCTGGTGTTCCTGTTATCGCTGCAAACATGGACTCTGTAGGTTCATTTGATATGGCGAAAGCGCTGGCTGAACACGGCTGCATGACAGCGGTTCACAAACACTACACAGTTGAAGACTGGGCGACGTTTGTCGCGGGTGCAGATGCGAAAGTGCTGAACAATGTGATGGTATCTACCGGTACGTCTGAAGCGGATTTCGTAAAAACCCAGGAAATCATGGCGCTGTCAGATGAGCTGATCTTCATCTGTATCGACATCGCTAACGGCTACTCTGAACACTTGGTTGAGTATGTTCAGAAAGTCCGTGCAGAGTTCCCGGATAAAGTGATCAGTGCAGGTAACGTGGTTACCGGTGACATGGTTGAAGAACTTATCCTTGCGGGTGCAGATATCGTGAAAGTCGGTATCGGTCCTGGTTCTGTGTGTACAACCCGTGTGAAAACCGGTGTGGGTTACCCACAACTGTCAGCCATCATTGAATGTGCGGATGCTGCGCACGGTCTTGGCGGTCGCATCATCGGTGACGGTGGCTGTGCCTGTGCTGGTGACGTTGCAAAAGCGTTCGGTGGCGGTGCAGATTTCGTGATGCTGGGCGGTATGCTGGCTGGTCATGAAGAAAGCGGCGGTGAAGTGATTGAACAAGATGGTAAATCTTTCATGAAGTTCTACGGCATGTCATCGCAATCAGCGATGGACAAGCACTCTGGCGGCGTGGCGAAATACCGTGCAGCAGAAGGTAAGACCGTAATGCTTCCTTTCCGTGGTTCGGTTCACAACACCATTGCAGATATTCTGGGTGGCGTGCGTTCAACCTGTACTTACCTAGGTGCAGCGCAACTGAAAGAGCTAACAAAGCGCACCACTTTCATCCGCGTACAGGAGCAAGAAAACAACGTATTCGGTAAAGAGTAAGTTGTTCGCTAAGCGAAACCGCTAAAACAAGCATCATTTGAAAACGCCTCTTTTTGAGCCACGCCTTGTTATGCAAGGTAAAGCAAAAGAGGCGTTTTTGTATTTGTGTTATGTGTGCTTTCCTATGAGGGTGATGCTACTTTGTGGTTTGGAATTGTCCCCAAGCTGTCCAAGAGCCAAGCCTATATACAATTCAATCTTACACTTTTGAACGGATAACAAACAAACCTGTCTATTTTTGAACTCTATTGTGCTTCGTAAAATAGCGCCATCAACTTGCTAACATATAATGAAGGTTCGCTATGAGCACATCACAACTCATTCTTGAGTTATCTCTTATCGGTACAATGCTACTCGTTACGGGTATTTTTTTGGTTCGTAGCTATGACAAAACTGATAGCGTAGGAACGAAAGTTCAAAAGATCCTAACTGGTCTTCTTGGTGCCTTTATGGTGATGGCGGGAACAGTAAAATTCTTTGACCCGTTTACTACTATGTTCGCAAAACAAATCGCACTGAGTGAACTGCCTTTTCCGACTCTGTCTCGTTGGGCGGGTCAATTAGGTGAGATTTTTGCAGGTTTACTGCTACTGGTGGTGATGATTGGTAATAAGGCACTCGCAGCACCGATTAAAGATAAAGCCATGCAATTATCAACGCTATTAACGACCGCAATTATGATTGTCGCGGTGTATGTTCACCTATTGCCAAGTGTGCCGGCAGAAGTGCTACCGCTTCAGTCTAAACCACCGGTAATGACACTGATCATTCTTGGGTTAGCTTGGTTAAATGCATTCCTATATTTTCGCAAAAAGTAATCGTTAAAGTCACATAATAAACGCCAGATTAGTTCGTCTAGTCTGGCGTTTTTCAATTCATAAATACAATAACTACGAATTTCGCTCTGAGTGAATCGAAGCCAGAAATTCCGCCGATTGCCCAAATCGTTCAAAAATCATGTCCCTAAAGGCAACCACTCTGGTCGCTATCAGCTTTCTGTCTGCCCACACCAAGAATGCTTTACCCGTTGGGTATTCTACGTCTGGCAATACCTCTACTAACTCTTTTCTTTCCGCATGCTTTTCAAAAGCTGCGCTTGGCATCATACAGATACCAGCTCCTGCTATTGTCGCATCAATATTTAAACGCAAACTGCTGATTGAGTAGCGAGGCTGATAGGGGATACGGATCGCTTTGCCATCTTCTTTTAACTCCCAGTATGGCAAGTTATTACCTGAGAGTAGCTGATGGTTAATCAACTCTTCCGCTCGTTCTGGCTGACCATGTTTTTCAATATAGCTTGGCGATGCTGCAAGCATTAATGGTGATTCAAACAACTGACGTTGTATTAAATGATTGGCATGAGGTCGGGTCGTCACAATCGCAAGATCAATCTGCTCATCAAAAAAGCGTTCTGTACCTGAGCTAAATTGAATAGTTACGGAGACCTCCGGGTGAAGCTGCATAAACTCAATAGCCATCTTTTGCAGGAAATTATCAGCAAATGGTTCTGGGCAAGATACTCGGATTTCACCCGTTAATACGGGCTGACTATTCGAAAGCTGCGTCCACTCATCATTAAGCTGCATGAATAGGGCAGCGAAGCGTTGGTAGTATTCGTCACCTGCCGTAGTGAGCTGGAACTGTTTTGCATTACGGTGTACCAGTTTTTCACCCAGTTTATCCTCAAGGCTTGCCACCGCCCTTGATAGCGTTGGGGCTGAAACGTGTGTTTTAAGGCTCGCTGCTGCAAAGCCGCCGAACTCGACCGATTGGCAAAACAGATAGAGATTGGAGATGTCTTTTGCTTTCATAATTGATCGCTTTTGAGGATTGCACTCTGAGTTAATCATTCAAATATGAAAGATTCAAGTTCAATGTTGTCTATTTTTGATTGTGATGGTCGGTGCCAATATAACCCCATCAGTTAGCCAATCGCAGTTAAGTATAAGAGAGAGCAGCATGAAAAAACTTCCACGTAAGTTCCAGTACCCACTAATGGTTTCTATGGTTCTACCTATTATGCTTCTTAGCATGCCAGCCATCATGGTAGCTAAAACACTGCAAGAAAACGGTCTGTTCTCCGATGCATTTCTTGAGGCGTGGTTAAGCGCCGTTTCACAGATTGTGCCATCTGCCCTGCTAGTTTTAGCCCTCGTTGCACCAACGGTTCGTCTGTTTGTAACCAAAGTATTGCTAGAACCAGAAGTAAAATAAGTCTGTAGAGTTAATAAGTTAAAGAATAGGAAAGAGATAATGAGCGAGTTTAAACTACACACCGTTGAGTCAGCACCTGAGAAAAGCAAAGTAATCCTTGAGGGCGCACAAAAGCAGATGGGTATGGTTCCAGGTCTTTACGCAGTAATGGCTGAATCTCCTCAAACCCTAACAGCGTACACGCAACTGCATCAGCAATTCACCAACACATCATTCGACGCTGAAGAGCTGACTGTGGTATGGCAAACCATCAACGTTGAGCACGAGTGTCACTACTGCGTTCCTGCACACACTGGCATCGCACATTCAATGAAAGTAGACACAGCACTGACCGAAGCATTGCGTAATGATGAAGCAATGCCAACACCTAAACTTCAAGCACTAAAAGACTTTACTCTTGCAGTAGTACGTGAGCGTGGCCATGTATCAGAAGCAGACCTAGCGGCATTTTTTGCAGTGGGTTACGGCCAGCAGCAGGTTCTAGAAGTGATCCTTGGTCTATCGCAAAAAGTGATCAGCAATTACGTAAATCACATAGCTCACACACCAGTAGACAAAGTATTCGAGAAGTTTGCTTGGGCTAAAAAATAATCCCGCGACTTAGCTTTTACTAGGACACACAGAAATTGGAAACAACATCAAGTATTTATGTGTTGAGCTAGAAGACGCTCTTCGGTTATCAAAAGAAATTGAGAGCTGACAGATTAGATTTAGCAAATCGTCTCGCAATGGATAGTGCTTTTACTCTAGCTCACTTGTGTTCAAAAATGTTCCAGAGCCAAAACGCCACCTCTGATGAAGTGGCGTTTCGCTTTGAAGTTGGCGTTAACCTTTCTTCTTTTTGCTGATCTTTTTGGCTTTTTTGATCGCAGATTTCTTAGAGGCTTGCTTTTGGGCAACTTCCAGCGATTGGGCGGCTTTTAGCGCCTTTTTCGCCTCTTTCAGCTTTTTCCCTGCTTTGTTTTCACCTTTTTCTGCCGCGTGAAGGTTTTCTACCGCGTGTTTCACTGCGGCTTGTGCAGCGGATGTCGCTTCAGATGCCTGTTTGGCTTCTTCAGAGCGTTGCTGAACCTTGAGCTTCAATTTGGCGATACTGACTTTCTTACTCATTGTGTATCCTTCTGTCCTTAAGGCGCTTTGACGATTTGAGTGTCCAACCGATTGACGACTTCCATATCTTTCCCTGGGTAATCGAGTTGGCTGAGGAAATGGCGCATACAATTGAGGCGTCCGCGTTTCTTGTCGTCAGAGAGTACAACCGTCCACGGGGCATCTTTGGTATGGGTGTGGAACATCATGGTGTCTTTGGCTTTGGTGTAATCATCCCACTTGGAGAGGGAGGCCAAATCCACTGGGCTTAACTTCCACTGCTTAAGCGGGTCGTTTTTGCGTGATTTGAATCGGCGGAATTGCTCTTCCTGACTAACAGAAAACCAGTACTTGAATAGCTTGATACCACTGTTGGTGAGCATGCGTTCAAGCTCAGGAACCTGACGCAGAAACTCCAAATACTCGGTGTCATCACAAAACCCCATGACTTTTTCGACACCTGCTCGGTTATACCAAGACCGGTCAAACAGGATAATTTCGCCTTTAGTTGGTAGGTGTTTGATATAGCGTTGGAAGTACCATTGGTTACGCTCTCGGGCATTGGGTTTTTCCAATGCAATCACATGCGCTCCACGTGGGTTGAGGTGCTCCATAAAGCGTTTGATCGTCCCGCCTTTCCCGGCGGCATCACGACCTTCAAACAAGATCACTATGCGTTGATTAGTGTCTTTTACCCAACCTTGCATTTTCAACAGTTCTATCTGAAGTTCATGCTTGTTTTTCTCGTACTCAACCACGTTCATTTTTTTGTTGTAGGGATATTTTCCGTCGGCATTCCAAGCGAGATTTTTCACTTTCTTATTCAGATCAAAAGGGAAAGAGTGGGTGTTATTTAATTCGATGCCCGGATTTGTTTGTTGTCCTTGGGACAGGACGGGGTTCTGCGTCATATTTTCCACTCCTTCTTGAATGCACACCGAAATTGGCTGCGATTCCTTTTGTCTATATATTGAGAAATATGTCAGTTAGGTTAATTATGCATGACGGCTTGGTGTAAATTAAATGTTATTAATCTATGACTTTAATAATTAAAAATTATCATCATGAATCTGACTCAGCTTAAGCTTTTCAATGAATTAGCGCGGGAGTTAAGCTTCGTGAAAGTGGCTAAACTCAACCACATCAGCCAGCCTGCGGTGAGTGTGCACATCAAGAAGCTGGAGCACGCACTGGGTCAGCAGTTGCTTTCCCGTACCTCCCAGACAACGCAGCTCACGCCGGAAGGGTTGTTGATCCTAGAGGATGTGAAGGAAATCCTCAGGCTCTGCGAAAACATCAAGGTTCGGTCTAATTACCACCAGGGTGTTGTGGAAGGACATGTCCGTGTCGCGGCGATACACAGTGTGGGTATGTATGAGCTGGGAGATTTCTTGGCCTCGTTCATGAAGGCGTTTCCTAATATTCGGGTACACCTTGAATATCGTCATAGCGAAGAAATTTATGAGGATATTCAAAAGGAAAAGATTGATGTGGGGATTGTCGCTTATCCTCAAAAAAGGCCCACGATTGAATCCTTACCTTTTTCTGAAGACCAACTGGTGCTTATTACCGGAAATAAGCATCGGCTCTCCCATAAAAAATCGATTTCTCTTTCAAATATTGAAGAAGAGCCTTTTATTGCCTTTGGGGAAGGCATTCCTACCCGTGTAGCTATCGATAATCTGTTAGAAAAAAACGGCGTGAGTGTAGATATCCGTATGACACACAACAATATCTACACGTTGAAAAAAGCGGTTGAAGCAGAAGTTGGTGTGGCGATCGTGCCCTCTGCCACAGTTGGGGAAGAAGTTGAAAGGGGGACACTAAAGCGTATTAAGCTGAATGTGGAAGACACAAAGCGTCCTATTTCTGTTATTCGACTCGCTGGCAGAAAGGGGAGTGCGCCGGTAAATTTGTTCGTAGAAAGATTGCTGGCATTTTCGCGCAGCTAAAGAAAAAGCCGCAATGAGCGGCTTTTAGATCAGAGCAATGATGATTTAAATCGTGGTGAAGTCGAAAATATCGGCTGTCACATGATTCGCATTGAATTGCTTTAGGGTGATGGTGGTGTTGTCGCCATCAAAGGTGATGACTGTGGATGCACCGACCTGCTGCGTATTAATTTGGCTAAAGCGTGTCACCAGAGAGCTGTCAATTTCTATGGTGTCTTGGAAGCGGTTAAAGTCTTGGATGGTGTCTTGACCGTCATGGTCACGGAAGACAAAAGTATCTTTACCGGTGCCGCCAATGAGATAGTCGTTACCATTGTTGCCAACAATACGGTCATCACCATTCTGACCGCCAAGCCTGTCGTTACCGATACCGCCAACAACATGGTCATTACCATCACCGCCCCATAGGGTATCGTTGCCTGTGCCGCCGTTGAGGCTGTCATTACCTTCGCCGCCACGCGCAACATCATCACCATGGCCACCTCTGATCACGTCGTTGCCTTCGTTACCACTGATATTGTCGTTGTCAGCGCCACCATCAATGGTGTCGTTGCCTTGACCACCGTATATGTCGTCGTTGCCATGGCTGCCGCGGAGGATATCATCACCATAGCCACCGGCAATATGATCGTTACCGCGCGCGCCGCCGAAGTTATCATTGCCAGCACCGCCGTGGAAGAAATCGTCTCCTTCACCACCGTCGCCGTAATCATTACCCAGGCCACCTAAGATGAAGTCATTACCATCCCCACCCCAAATACCGTCGTCGCCAGTTCCCCCTACGATGTGGTCAGTACCAGCACCACCTTTAATGATATCGTGACCATCTCCGCCATCTATCTCATCGTTTCCATCACCGCCGAGCAACATGTCGTTCCCGTTTTCTCCCGCCAGGATGTCGTTACCGGCACCGCCATCGAGAGTATCGTTCCCGTCTCCGGCCCAAAGGTCATCGTTCCCATTACCGCCAATAAGCTGGTCATCGCCGGTAAAGCCTTCTAAAAGGTCGTCTCCATCACCGCCGTTCATGTAGTCGTTGCCAGCTTGACCAAAGAGCCTGTCATTGCCGTCGTCACCATACATGATGTCGTCACCGTCACCGCCAAGTTGGAAGTCATTGCCCGCACCGCCATGCTGAGTGTCGTTGCCGTCTTGTCCCCAAAGTTGGTCGTCGCCAATGCCACCTTTCTGAACGTCGTTTCCGTCTCCGCCCCAAAGAACATCGTTACCCGTGCCTCCATCTATTTCATCGTCGCCTTCATCGCCAAAGAGAACATCGTGGCCATCACCACCGGAGAGAAAGTCATTGCTGTCTCCACCAAACAACCGGTCATTTCCAGTACCGCCATAGAGTTTGTCTACGCCTTCCTGACCATACAGTTCGTCATCGCCATTTCCGCCGTAAAGGACATCATCTCCTAGGTTTCCTTCGACGCGATCATTACCATCGTCGCCGTAGAGAAAATCTGCGCTCAAACCACCTCGGACGATGTCATCACCATCACCGCCGTGAAGCTCATCCGAGTCTCGACCACCCACAATGGTATCGTTCCCTGCGCCTCCATCGACATAATCTGTGCCGCCATCTGCGCGGATAAAATCATCACCATCATGTCCATAGATTTCATCGGTATCATTGGTGCCGATAAGAATGTCGTTGCCGTTTGTGCCGTTGATAATGTTTGCCATTACTTGCTCCTTTGTCCTTCAGGAAACAGACACCGATAGAATTATTGTTTTTCGATGTCGTGGTTACTTAATGCCGTGATTGTTCGATTGAATATGACAGTTCAATGGCCAGCGTTCTTTCAAGGTAAACGAGGCAGTGCTTGGCTATGTTAGCGGTGGCTAATGAAGCAGTGGAAAAAACGGTTGAGAAAAGAATGAGGATATGAGCGGTTAGTGAAACGTTGCTATTGCGCTGACTTTATTGGTCTCATTAACGGATGTAGGTAGATAGTTGTGTAAATTAAAGAGGTTAGCGCCTTTAAATATATCGCTCTGCTTTGAGCGGAGATATCGTCATCGAGTTGGAACGCTGAAGTATGGAATTTTCATGAAAACTGTTCGAAAAACAACCATGCACAGCAAGGCATAGGCTTATGTCCGGACTTTTTTCTTCTTGGTGAGGAAGATGTAGCACTCCATTAACGTATACATCTTGGCATTTGCCTAGATTCCGCTTAACGTTAAGTGGTTAATCAAGGAGAGACGAATGTCAGAGTGTGAGCAGGTCATTCAGGCGCTGAAAAAGCAGTTAAAATCACATGGTGTGAATTATCAGGATGTCGCAAAAGCGCTGGACTTGAGCGAAGGTTCGGTAAAGCGGCTTTTCTCAAACGGGGGCAGTATGAGCCTTGAACGTTTGTCCGCAGTGTGCAACCTGATTAATCTGGAAATGACGGCGCTGTTTAAACTTGCTGAAGAAGAGAGCCAGAACCTTTCTTCATTAACGTGGGAGCAGGAAGAGCAGTTAGTGGCTGATAAAGCGTTACTGCTGGTGGCAGTTTGTATTACCAACGGTTACCGCTTCGAGCAAATCCTAAGCCAGTATAATCTTAATGAGCCTCAATTAATTCAAAAGCTGGCACATCTTGACCGCATTAAAGTGATCGAGTTGATGCCGGGTAACCGCATTAAGCTCAAAATCTCTCCATCATTCTCTTGGATTGCTGGCGGTCCTATCCAACAATTCTTTCAGCAACAGGTCATTAAAACCTTTTTCCGTACGCACTTTTCCAAGGACGACGAGAAACTGGTGATGTCGACCGGGCTTATGTCCTTGCCGACTAATTATAAGTTTCAGCAGCGCATTCAGCGTCTGGTCAAAGAGTTTTATGAATCGTGCAACAGCGACAGCGATTTATCCATGCAGGAGCGGCATGGCACTTCCATGGTTATCGCCTTGCGTCGTTGGACGTTCCCGCTGTTTGATGAATTTGAAACCGGGGAAGAGTCGCCAAAAAGTCGCGCCGGATAGTACCCCCAGTATCACCATTTGCCACTTTGACTGACAGGCTTTGTGGCTTCCAGGCCTTCATGCAACCTACTGGTCAACAGGAGAAACACTCTCCGATGACAGAAGGTAAAGGAGGCAATGATGCTGAACCGACCGAAAATGATTTCACAAATCGCCATTTGGGGCGTATTGCTTGTCACCATGTTTATCGCCACGTTTTCGCCGAAAGCGTTGGCGGCGGGGCTCCTCAAACCCGTCAACAGCCAACATAAAGATCTTCAAATTGAATCCCACCATGTCGACGTCGCTATTCAAGACGGATATGCCACCACGTCTATAGAACAGACGTTCTACAACCCTAATGATGTTGAACTGGAAGCCTTGTATTCTTTTCCCGTTCCCCAGAAAGCGGTTGTCGGCGAGTTTATCTACTGGATTAACGGCTCACCGGTAATCGCAGAGGCGGTTTCCAAGGAAAAAGCCCGTAAAATCTATGACGACCAAAAAGCGCAGGGTAACGCCACCGCATTGACAGAAAAAGACGAATTCAAAACCTTTGATATGAGGGTGTACCCAGTTCAGCCCCAGCAGAGTGTGAAAGTGAAGCTGGTGTATATGCAAGATGCTCTGCTGGATCATGGGATTGGGCGTTATGTGTATCCGTTGGAAGAAGGCGGTGTAGATGAAGCGAAAAACAGCTTTTGGACCCGTAACGACAAAGTCGAACAAGACTTTTCGTTCAACGTGACATTGCGTTCTTCTTATCCTGTTGATGGTGTAAGGCTGCCTGCCCACCCTTCGGCAGTCATTAGTCAGGAAGCCGATGGTGAGCACACCTCGTGGAAAGCGAATATCACCAATCACATTGCCAATACGGTGCAAGAGGGAGAATCCCAGCAAGCCGTGCAGGCTTCAATGAGACTTGATCAGGATGTGGTTTTCTACTGGCGTTTACAGGATGGTTTGCCGGGCCGTGTCGATATGGTGTCCTATCGCGACCCTCAGGCATCAAAGCGCGGTACGGTGAAACTGACGTTCACGCCGGGTGATGACTTGACGCGAGTCACGCAAGGACGTGATTGGGTGTTTGTTCTGGATAAATCTGGTTCCATGTCCGGTAAGTATTCAACGCTGGTGGAAGGTGTTCGTCAGGGGCTGGGCAAATTGCCTTCTGAAGACAGGTTCCGCGTCGTGATGTTCGACAGCAATACCTATGATTTAACCGGTGGATTTGTGGCGGCTAACTCAGCGAACGTCAACAAAGCTCTGCAGTCGGTCGAGCAGGTTGAACCTAGTAACGGCACCAATCTCTATGAAGGTATCTCTGCCGCTATTCGCAAGCTGGATGATGATCGCCCCACTGGGATTGTCTTGGTCACAGACGGCGTAGCGAATGTGGGAGTCACGGAAAAACGTCGCTTCTTTGAGCTGATGGAAAAACACGATGTACGCCTGTTTACTTTCATCATGGGTAACAGTGCCAATACGCCGCTGCTGGTGCCGATGACCAAGTTGTCGAATGGTGTGGCGACGTCGGTATCCAGTGCAGATGATATTATTGGTCACCTGATGAATATCACCAGCAAGTTGACCTATCAGGCATACCGCAATATCCAACTCAATATTGATGGCGTGAAAATTAAAGACCTGACACCGGAGCAAATCAGCAGTCTCTATCGTGGTGAACAATTGACTGTGTTTGGTCATTACTTCAAAGGCGGCGAGGCGGATATCAAGCTGACTATGGACATTGGTGGTGAGTCCCGCGAGTACCGCACCAAAGTTATGTTGCCAGATTCAGCGACTGAGCATCCTGAACTCGAGAGAATGTGGGCGTTCTCAGCGATTGGAGACTTGCAGGAGCAAATGGATTATCTGGAGCAAAAAGATAGCGACAAAGAGCAAGCGATTGAAGATATCGCGCTGGAATATGGTTTGCTGACCGATTACACCTCGCTTCTGGTGGTAGAGGAAGACGTTTTTCAGCAACTGGGTATGGAACGCAAAAACCAGACACGAGTGCTGAAAGAGCAAAGTGCCCGTGAGATCAGACAGAACAAACCAGTGAAACCAACACGTGCTGACAACACTCAGCCGATGTTTACCCAACCCGCTCCAACGCATTCCGGCGGTGGTAGCAGTGGTGGCAGCATGAACATCCTGGTATTGCTGAGTATGATTTTGTTCGGTGTTAGCCGAGTGATGGTGGGCAGAAAACAAAACCGATAAAAACGTTGTGAACGAAAATAAACGAAAAGAGGCTGCGAAATGCAGCCTCTTTGCTTTGGCCTTTACTATTTAAGTCAGGCTCAAACCACCGTCGATAACCAAGGTATGGCCTACGATGTATTTCGCTTTGTCTGAACTCAGCCAGACAATCGCGTCAGCAATTTCCTGCGGCTCGGCAAACCGTTGGCAGGGTACCTGACTTTCTACAGTCTGCTTGAGTGATGTTCCCATTTCTTCCTGTTTTTGTTCCCAGCGGGGTGTCCAGGTAACGCCAGGGGCAACACTGTTTACACGAATTCCTTTTCGGATCGCCTCTACCGCCACAGATCGTGTGATCCCCTCCAGCCCATGTTTGGTGCCGGAATACATGGCGGCATTTGGGGTTGGTCGAACCCCGTTAACGGAGCTGACATTGATGATGCAAGCACCTTCCTGCATCAAGGGAAGTTCATAGCGGAGGCATAGTGCAGGCACCCAGTAGTCACTGATCATGGTGCTGTAGAGAGCATCTATCGGAAGGGTCGAGAACTCACCGCGCGATTCAATGATGGGTGAAGCGTTGTTGATGGCGATGTCGATATGGCCATAGTTCTCGCGTATATAGCCGAAGAAACGGTCAACCTGATGAACATCTTTCAAATCCAAGGGCAGGTAATCGACCGCTGAAAGTTGCGGATACTGTGCCATCGCCTGATTCCACTTTTCTTCATTTCGGGAGCAGGTAATGACCTTATATCCGGCATCATGAAAGGAAAGCACGGTTTGAAGACCAATGCCGCTACTACCGCCAGTGACAAGAACTATTTTCATGCGCGCTCCATGTCGGCAAAAAGAAATGCCTGGCTAGCGGTGCGTGAAAATATCGTCCACCATAATCCGCTGTGTAGTGCGAACATGTTTCTCTGCTTCATGTTCTTCGTGGAACTGTTGCTCGCCAAGCATACTCAGAATGTCAAAGAAATACCGTACGCTACCTCTTTGATTATTCATTGTTTTAAGCATAGCATCGGTGTAAACATCTGGTGCGGTATGTGTCAATTCTGAGGCGATTTTTCCAATCTGCTGGCAGCAGTAAACCGTGCGTGTGCGGTCTGCTGCGTGCGCGTAAGTGATACATAAAGACCACTCCTCACTCCGCAGTGCTTCCCATATGGAATTGGCGACATCGAGACGATCGTTTATTGGCGTATTGGCAAGCGAGCGCAAGTAAAAGCGACGTTTTTTGACCTTCATTTTATTCTTGATGCGTTCAGACGTGACGAAAGCTTTGGTCAACACTGGCATGGATATCATGTAAACCAACAAGGTACCGACGAGTGTGGCGAGAAAGAAAATGTCTGTGGTGAGACCAAAGTAGAGGCAGGATACCGTGGTTATCACAGCAAACAGCATGAAAGCAGCAGAGATTATAAGCCTTGCATACCATCTTGCCGTGTTGGCGTAATTAGGTGCCTGTTGGTTAAGAGACTGAAACGACACCCCTTTGAAAGCAAGTTTGGGGTATTCAGGGATAGGGAATTGCTCCTGATGCATAACAACCCTCCATCATTCAGTTCGATTAGTACTTACAGATTACTTTTTTCGGCAGGAAATTCGTTAGCTTTAGTCAAAAAGTGAGAACAAAACCATCAGAGAATCCGCATGTTATCGAGGAAATGGTGCAGGCATTCGTTACATCAATCCTAAATATCGCTGAATTCGCTTTCTGAATGGCTAGTGTTCAATTTCCCCTTTGACCCAGCCTTGCTCGATGGCGTACTTCACTAAGCCAGCTGTTGAGGTCACGCCGAGCTTTTTCTTCACTCGCAAACGGTGTGTTTCCACGGTGCGTACGCTGATGTTCAATTCGCGGGCGATGGTTTTGTTGCAAGCGCCGTTAGCGATGAGAATGAGCACGTCTTTTTCTCTAGGAGTAGGGATGTTGTCATCGTGTTCTTTGTTTTCCATCTGGCTCATGCTTTCCATCAGAGTTTCGGAAACCCCGGCACTGAAGTAAGAACCGCCGCCTGCGATGATATCCAGAGCCTGAACCAATTCCTGAGAAGATACATCTTTCAGCACATAACCTTTGGCGCCGCCACGGAATGCCGAAACGATGTACTCTTTGTTGTTGTGCATACTGAGGATGACGACTTTGATTTCGGGGGCTTTCTCCCTCAATTCACTCAGTACTTCCAAACCGGTTTTTTTCGGCATAGAAATGTCGGTAAGCAGGATATCCGGTCCCAATGCCAAAGACTGTTCAATGGCAGATTCACCATCACTTGCGGCACCAATAATAGTGAACTGAGGTTGCTTGGATAAGCGCTCCATCAGTCCGTCCTGAAGCAGGACATGATCGTCTGCAAGTAATAGCGTGGTCATGAGTTTCTCCTTGTGACTCTTAAATCCTTTCTGCGTCTATATAGCAATGGGCACAATTGCCCGTACTTCCGTACCCTGATCATGCAAGCTACTGATAGAGAAAGTGCCATCGAGGTTCTCGATGCGCTCCCGCATATTCTTTAAGCCCATCGACTGGCTGGTGTTCGACACTCTATGTTCTTCGAAACCGATGCCGTCATCAGCGATGGTTAGCACGATTTCGCCTTCTTCTTCCTGCAATATCATGTCGACTGCTTTTGCCTTAGCGTGTTTCTCAGCATTGTGGAGCGCTTCCTGAGCGACACGGAACAGGGTGATCTCTGCTGATTTCGATACCTTACCCATATCCAGGTGGTGCTCAAACAACACTTTCATCCCGGAGCGCTGGGAGACCTCTTTGGCGAGATCTTCCAATGCCACCAAAAGCCCAAGATCATCTAGCAAGGCAGGGCGAAGATCTTTAGATATACGACGAAGCTCCCGCACCGCTTCACTCAAGGTTGATTGGCCTAACATGATGTATTGGTCACGTTCACTGTCAGATTTAGCGTCTTTGATATTATCGAGGCGATATTTCACAGAGACCAGAATCTGGTTGATGCCATCGTGAAGCTCCCGCGCAACGCGGGTGCGTTCTTCTTCCTGTGATTCGATAAGCTGTCGGTTCAGTGCCTGTAGTTTTTGGTCGGCGAGTTCGCGGGCGTTGATATGAATGCTGGTGGCAAGGCTCGCCATGATCCCGATAGTGATGATCAGCGCGATCCCCAAACCGATGAAGGTCTTGCTGATGGTTTCGTCAATTTTGCTATGAACGGATTCAACCTGAATCTCGATATCATCAATGTAAACACCGGTACCTACCATCCATCCCCATTTATCAAGACCAATGGCGTAGCTAAGCTTTTTCACCTGTTCTTTACGGGAAGGTTTATGCCAGTAATAGTCGACAAAACCACCGCCTTGCTGTGCGGTGCGAATCAGCGCCTGAAGGAGTTTGAACCCTCGGCTATCTTCTACTTCCCAAATATTCTGGCCGACAAATTCAGGTTGATAGGGCAGGACTAGGTTGGTGCCATCATAGGTATAGGCAAAGAAATAACCATCTTCGCCATAGGTGAGACTATTCAAAATATCGATGACTTGCTGCTTCGCCTTTTCATCGTTTTCGTTGGCAGCATCATAAACCGGAGAAATTGATGCGCGCGCAAGCTCTACGTACTTGAGCAATTCTTGTTTCTTGGACGAAAGGGTTTCCGAACGGATGAGATTGGCTTGATTCTTAGACAGCGTATCGGACTGAATCACCACCAAGCCAATAATAAGGCCAAACATCAAGAGCAAAGGAAGCATTGCCAGTACCAGCAATTTCATCCTTAGTGGCATTACCATGCCTGATAACCTCGTCATTATCACTCCGTCAGTTTCGTTGAGCTTCACTCAGTTACGTATAACTACGTACGACGACTACGCAATGCTATGGACGTTAAGTCCGTTTTCTAACTGATATTTTTTTTGATGTTGCAGAGATAGTCTGGATGTTAACAACTTTTTAACGGTGTCAATGTGCTCTAAACCTCAACCCTACATGCAGCATCTGAATACATGCCAAAAAGTGAAGCTGCGCACCAAGGAGTGGACAATGAAAAAGGCAATGTCAACATCAATAAAAGCGGTCGCTTTAGCAACACTTTGTTTTTCAGGCTCGGCACTGGCTGACAAAGTATTGCTAAAAACGCCTATCGCATTTGGTACACACCTGCCTGCGCTCGGCACACCCATTAAGTGGGTCTCTGAGCGAATTCAGCCAATTTCAGGCAATACCATCAAGATGAAAGTCTATGAGCCAGGCAAGCTGGTCGCCCCTTTGGAGATTCTTGATGCTGTATCCAGTGGTAAAGTGAACTCTGGCTACGCTACAGCAGGCTACTGGCAAGGGAAAATGCCAGCAGCAGCCTTGTTTTCTGCGGTGCCGTTTGGCCCAGAAGCGCCGGAGTACATGGCGTGGATGTTCTACGGAAACGGTCTGAAACTCTACCAAGGCATGTACGACGAAGCAGGTTACAACGTCAAAGTGCTGCCATGTGCCATCATCTCACCGGAAACGTCTGGCTGGTTTAAAAAGCCTATTGAGAAGCCAGAAGATCTGAAGGGGCTGACAATGCGTTTCTTCGGTCTGGGCGGTCAGGTAATGGAGAAACTGGGCGTGGGTACCGTGCAGCTGCCAGGCGGTGAAATCTTCGGCGCGCTTGAGAAAGGTGCGATTGATGCAAGTGAGTTTTCTCAGCCGGCAATCGACCAGCGCTTGGGCTTCCACAAGATTGTTAAGTACAACTATTTCCCTGGCTGGCACCAGCAAGCGACCATGTTTGAACTTTTGATCAACAAAGATACATGGGATGGCATGGAAGAAGATCAGCAAGCCGCTCTGGAAACGCTGTGTTTAGCTTCAATGACCAACTCCATCGCGGAAGGCGAGGCGATGCAGTTTGAAGCGATGCAGAAAGCGCAGGAACAAGGTGTTGAACTGCGTTACTGGAACGAAGAAATGCTGAATTTATTTGAATCTACCTGGCTGGAAGTAGTGGAAGAGCAGAAAAAAGACCCTTACTTCGCAAAGGTATGGGCTGACATGTCTGACTTCCGTAAGAACTACCAGATTTGGGAATCGAAAGGGTTCCTGCCACGCAACAACTAGTGTGGTTTCGGGCAGCAGGATGCTGCCCGTTTTTTCTTTTCTATGGGTGTAGGAGCAAGTTATGACCCAGCCTTCTCACTCACTTCCTGCTTCACCGCTTGCAGACAGCATTGAGCATGTCGTCCGGGTTGTCGGGCGCACACTGGCTTGGAGCTATCTCATTCTGGTTCTGGTTATCATCACGCAGGTAGTGCTTCGTAAAGTATTCAACAATGGCCAGATCGCGTTGGAAGAGTTGCAGTGGCATCTCTATGCCATCGGTGTTTTGTTTGGCCTTTCTTATGCCGAGATGACTGGAACACATGTTCGGGTTGATATTTTCTATCATCGCTTTTCGCAGAAAACCAAATCCTGGATAGAAATCATCACCGTGCTGTTTTTTGTCTGGCCTTTTATGTACGTCATTTTTATCCACTCTCTGGACTTTGTGTATGAAGCCTGGAGGGTCAATGAGCGTTCGAATGCGCCTTCTGGTTTGCCTTGGCGGTGGTTGATTAAATCCGCTATTCCATTCAGTGCTGCCTTGTTAGCGTTTGCCAGCCTTGCCCGACTACTCCGTGCTGTCGCTTACCTGAGAAAAGGAGGTTCACATGGAAGCGAATGAGATTCTTATTTTGGCGATGTTTGGCAGCTTCATCGTATTGCTGTTCATTGGCATTCCCGTCGCTTGGGTTTTAGGCGGAGTGGGTGTTGCGTTTGCTTTCATTGGCTATTACAGCGATATCTACCTCGACACATGGACAGGACTGGATTTCACCACCCTCGGACTTGTGGTTAACCGCCTCTACAAAATCATGGACAACTGGATATTGGTGGCCTTACCGATGTTCATATTCATGGGAAACATGCTGGATAAATCAGGTGTTGCAGACCGCTTGATGCATGCGATGCAGGCGTTGTTTGGCCGTGTGCATGGTGGTTTGGCGATAACCGTGATGGCGATTGGGATTATCCTCGCCGCATCGACAGGGATTATCGGCGCATCTGTCGTGCTGCTGGCAACCATGTCTCTGCCTGCCATGATGAAGCAAGGCTACAACCTACCACTGGCGCTGGGCACTGTTGCTTCTGCGGGTACGCTGGGGATCTTACTACCTCCTTCCATCATGCTAGTGATCATGGCGGATCAATTAGGACTTTCGGTGGGTGACCTCTTTATGGGGGCCATGTTTCCCGGCTTGATGCTGGGCGCAATTTATATTGTGTACCTGTTGATCATGGGCGTAGTGAAGTCAGATTCCCTGCCTTTGCCGGAAGATGTGAAAGGCGTTGATTGGTCAGTCATCAAAGATGTAGCCAAAGCAATCGTGCCAACCTTCATGCTGATTATTGTGGTGTTGGGTTCTATCTTTGCAGGGATAGCTACACCAACAGAAGCTTCAGGTGTCGGTGCATTCGGTGCGATTTTGCTGGCGGTTTACTACAAACGCTTCTCGCTGGCTGTGCTGAAAGAAGTGCTGCTAGATAGCTACAAAACCACCGCTTATATCTTCGCGATATTTATTGGTGCGACCTGTTTTGCTTTGGTACTGCGTGAGCTGGGCGGCGACGAGTTTATTGAAAGTGCCTTTGAAGCACTGCCATTTGGGCCCTATGGCATCGTGGCATTTATCTTGTTGGTGATTTTCCTGCTGGGCTTCTTCCTTGATTGGATTGAAATCACCTTGATTGTGCTGCCGCTGTTAGCGCCTGTGGTATTAGGATTGGATTTGAGCATTGGCGACTATCCGGGGCTGGATAATCCAGAATTGGTATGGTTTGTGATGCTGGTGGCCATGGCCTTGCAGACCAGCTTCTTAACGCCTCCCGTTGGGTTTGCCTTGTTCTATCTGAAAGGGGTATGTCCACCGGAAGTGAAATTGATGGATATCTACAAGGGTGTTGTCCCGTTCATCATACTTCAACTGCTGGCATTGGTGATGTTAGTGTTCTGGCCGAATCTGATACTTTGGTTACCGTCGATTGCTTATGGTTAGTGTGGGTTAGCCACCCAAGAGCAGCAGACCCTCACCGCAAAGAAAAAGCCGACTTTTCAGTCGGCTTTTTACTCCCTGTCTCATGCGATTAGGCTTTTGAACTTTTCTTTCTGAGTGCATCCAGCTTTTCTGCGGCTTTATGCAGCACGGTATCAGTCTTGAATTTGCCTTTGCTATCCGGTTTTCCTGCTGGGATACCCGTGAACAGTTCGATAGCTTCACTGACATGATCGATGGCATAGATGTGGAATTTCCCTTTTTCAACGGCATGAATGATGTCTTTGCGTAACATCAGGTTGTGCACGTTGGAGCGGGGAATAATCACACCTTGAGAAGATTTAGGTCCTTTTATGGTACACACGTCGAAGAAGCCTTCGATTTTCTCGTTCACACCACCAATGGGTTGCGCCTGACCAAACTGGTTCATCGAACCCGTGATAGACAAATCCTGACGCAGCGGTATACCGGAAATCGCAGACAGAATCGCACAGAATTCCGCCATAGAAGCACTGTCGCCATCCACACCACCGTAGGATTGTTCAAAGGTAATGCGCGTGGTCAGCGGTATTTTCGCTTGCTTACCCAACAGCGACGACAGGTAGGCAGTCAGGATCATCACACCTTTAGAGTGAATGCTGCCACCCAGCTCAACGCTGCGCTCGATATCCAGTACCGCACCATCACCAAACGAGGTCGTTGCAGTGATTCGGTTAGGTGCTCCAAAGCTGAAATCGTTGGTTGCCAGCACAGACAATGCATTCACCTGGCCCACAGCTTTGCCTTTAGTGTCAATCAGAGTTGTGCCAGTAGTGAAACCTTCCATGACGTGGTCACGCAAGCGGCTGACACGCATGTCGCGGCTTGCCAATGCTTTCTCGACATGGGATGCACGGATGATATTGGCATTACTGACTTTGGCCTGGTAGTTGGACTCGCGCAGCAAATTGGCTATGTCAGCAGAGTGCAGGGAAAGCTTGTCCTGATCGCCAGACTGACGACTGCTGTGCTCAATGATTCGGCCAATAGCACCCGGGTCGCAATGCAACAGGTTGTTGTCGTGACAAATGCTGGAGATGAACATGGCATATTTCATTTCGCTGTCATCATTGCGTGGCATGTCATCTTCGAAATCTGCGGTCACACGGAACAGCTCACTGAACTCGGCATCATAATTCTGGAGCAGCTTGTAGGTGTGATAATCACCGAACAGGATGATTTTTACATCCAGCGGAATTGGCTCTGGCTCGAGCGAGATAGTGCCGCTGAGTGTCACTTCGCGCTCTAGTGAACTGAGCGAGGCTTTACGCGAGCTCAGTGCGCGCTTCAAGCCATCCCAAACATAAGGACGCTCAAGAACTTTCACCGCATCAATCAGCAGTACACCGCCGTTGGCACGATGGATACTGCCTGGGCGGATCAGCGAAAAGTCAGTGAATACTGTGCCTTTGTAGGTCGCATTTTCGACGTAGCCGAAAATGTTGTGGTATGTCGGGCTGTCTTCGACGATAACCGGCGGCACTTCTTCTTCCTGCGCGACCAACACATTGACCTGATAACGACGCGGCAATTTCTTATCCAGCGCTGCATAGGCGAGGGCGGCTTGCTCTTCGCTTTCTTGCAGGAAGATATCGAGGTTTTCCAGCACATCGCCTTGCATTTCTTTCAGGTATTTCTTCACCTGAGGCAGGTCAGAATAGGACTCGATCAGCTTCACCATATGATGGGAAATGGCTTCGGTCGCAATTTCTTCATCCAACTTTTGCTGTTTCTCTGCATAGGTTTCTTCCCATTCGGTCAGCTTACGCACCAGACCACGGAGCTGAATTTCCAGATCACGAATGGCCTGATCGAAATGCTCCTGCTCTTTCTGGGAGAGAGCATCGAAGGTTTCTTCGGTATGCGGTTCTTCGCCATTCAAGGCAATAAACTGATAGTCGCCGGAAGTGGTGATAGAAAGACTGACGCTTTGCAGTTTTGCTTCCTGACTGAGTTCCCCCAATGCACCTTCCTGCATTTCTGTCAGGCGGTTTTTCAGTGCGTCGGCGCGCGAGTAGTACATCTCGTTGTCAAAGGCGAGCTGCAGGGATTTGCCCAAGCGTCCCATCATTTTCTCAAGGTCTTTTTTCAGCTTGAGGCCGCGGCCAGCTGGCATTTGCAGCACTTTAGGGATGCGCGAATCTTGAAAGTTGGCGACATAACACCAGTCATAAACCGGATGAGTATATTGCCAATGACGGCTGAGGTAGCGCATCACCATAGTTCGCTTGCCGAGACCGTTCTGGCCGACTGCGTAGATGTTGTAGCCTTTTTCCTTAATGGACATCGCAAACTCAACGGCCTGACGAGCGCGATCTTGCCCCACAATCTCTTCGAGTGGTTCAAGATGCTTGGTAGATGAAACGTCGAGTTTGGTCAGCTGTGAAGTGCGATAGAGCTTGTCACTGGTTAATGGCTGATGTGGCATAGCGCTCTCCTTTCACTGTGTTTCTCATAAAACTCAGTGTAGCGCCGTTAACTTACTGATTTTGAGCTAAAGAATCGCAGACGTGTTGGCATTGTGGGCTGGCGCACTATATTCATTGGTTTATGGTGAACAAGTGCGCAAAAAGTAGTCGATATGGTTCAGCTTTTGGGAGCGAGGAATCAGTGCGCTGTCCAACCGCCGTCGATGGTAATGGCCTGTGACGTGATGTTCTTCGCAGCAGGAGAGCAGAGAAAAAGGGCGGTTTCGGCTAGCTCACTCAGATCAATGAAGGCTTTTTTCGGCATTGGTTTAAGCATGATGGTGTTGATCACTTCTTCTTCCGTGATGCCGTGATTTTGCGCTTGGGCGGTGATTTGGTTTTCCACCAAGGGAGTTTTTACGTAAGAAGGGCAAAGTGTGTTGATGGTGACATCATGCTCTGCACTCTCAAGCGCAATGGTTTTGGAAAAGCCGAGCAGACCATGCTTTGCTGAGACATACGCTGATTTGTAGGGAGAGGCGACAAGGCTGTGAATGGAGCCAACATTGATGATTCGCCCAAAGTTGCGTTCGTACATGGAAGGGAGAAAGGCTTTGGTCAGCATGGCTGGGCCACACAGTAAAATGTCGATGATAAGACGCCATTTGTCCTCGGGGAATTGCTCCAGCGCGGAGACAAATTGGATACCTGCATTGTTAACGAGAACATCGACGTGTTCGTCTACACGTGAAGGAGCAGAAGCCAATTGTTCGGAGTTGGTGACATCCAGCTCTATACCCTGAACATCCACATCGAATTGGCTTTTCAATTTGTTGACGGCGTTATCCAGCGCTTCTTTATTGATATCTGAAAGGGTGATCTTGTGGCCCGCCTGCGCAAAACCTTGCGCCATGCCAAAGCCAATTCCGCTTGCACCACCTGTAATAAAGACATGTTTTGCCGTCATTTCCGTTCTCCCTAACGTTGGCTGGTTTATCCAACGTTAAGGGTAGTTAAAAATTCAGGCAATCCGTAGTAGTACGCAATTGCGGTGTTTAATCTCAGGATTTGGATGGTTTCAATTTGCTCGCAACACTGAAAAGTCCAACGATAACCAGTCCTGCAACCAATCCAATCAAGCCATTAAGAAGAGTTGGTACTAGTGCGGATATTACAGTGCCCACTGTCGGTATTAGCGCAGTTTCCTGAGCAGCGTCTGTAATGAGTTCCGAAAGCAGATGAACGCCATGGGTGAGGATGCCACCGCCCACTAAAAACATGGCGATGGTACCGACGATGGAAAGCCCTTTCATCAAATAAGGCGCAAAAGAGAGCAAACCACGGCCTACGGCTTGTTTGATACTTCCTGCTTTCTGGCTGAGATAAAGTCCGGCATCATCGATTTTGACAATCACTGCGACCAAACCATAAACGCCTATCGTCATCAAAAACGCGATGCCGAACAGGGTGACAACTTGGGTGAGGAAGGTGGCTTCTGACACGACACCTAGCGTGATGACAATGATTTCAGCAGAGAGGATAAAGTCAGTACGAATGGCACCTTTTATCTTTTGCGCTTCGTATTCTGCTGCGTCCAGCGTAGCAGTGTTAAAGTCCTGTTCGCTGGCAGAATGTTCTTCTTTTTTGTGAAAGAAGGTATGCAGTACTTTCTCAGCACCTTCATAACAAAGGAAAAGACCGCCTAGCATAAGAAGAGGGGTGATCAGCCAAGGCGCAATCGCACTGATAGCGAGGGCCGCAGGCACCAGTATTAGTTTATTGAGAAACGACCCTTTGGCGACGGCCCAGACGACGGGTAACTCCCTGTCGGCTTTGACTCCGGAAACTTGTTCGGCATTCAGGGCAAGATCATCTCCCAATACACCGGCAGTTTTCTTCGCGGCGATTTTACTCATGACAGAAACGTCATCCAATATCGTAGCAATGTCATCAAGCAATGTAAGAAGGCTGGCTCCTGCCATGGTCATTCCTCTTTTATCTATACAAAAAGAGGCGGATAACCGCCTCTTTCTTCGTTAATTCAAAAACGCTTAGAGCTGTTTTTCTATGGCTGCGAGCAGCGTATCTATGTCAGATTTTGTCACGTCTTTGTGAGTCACAAAACGCATCGCCTTGTGAGAAGGCGAGAACATAATCCCCTGTTCTTTCAACGCCGAAGCAATCGCATGAATGTCAATATGCGTTGCAACGTCAGCGTAAACAATGTTGGTTTGAACCGGGTAGATGAAGGTATTGAATCCCGGAATCGCACCGAGATTTTCAGATAGATAGCGTGCGTTGTCGTGATCATCTTTGAGACGTTCGACATTTTCAGTCAGGGCAATCTTACCCGCGGCTGCCAAAATGCCAGCCTGACGCATGCCACCACCGACCATTTTACGCAGTCGACGTGCACGCTGAATGTAGTCAGCATCGCCCAATAACAGCGAGCCAATTGGTGCACCCAGGCCTTTTGACAAACAAATGGTCATTGAATCGAAGTGTTGGCTGATTTCTTTGATGTCTACGCCGAGCGCTACCGATGCGTTGTAAACACGTGCGCCGTCCAAGTGAAGTTTCAGATTATGTTGATTTACGAAATCCCGGGCTTTCGCCAGGTATTCCACAGGAAGTATTTTACCGCCTATGGTGTTTTCCAAACTGAGAAGTTTGGTGCGCGCAAAATGAGAGTCATCCGGTTTAACCGCCGCCGCGAGCTTCTCAAAGCACAAAGTGCCGTCTTTGTTGTTTTCGATAGGTTGAGGTTGTACTGAGCCAAGCACTGCTGCGCCGCCTGCCTCATACTTGTAATTGTGCGCTTGTTGACCGCACAAATATTCGTCACCACGGTCGCAATGTGACAAAATACCCAGCAAGTTTGCTTGGGTGCCTGATGAAGTAAATACCGCAGCCTCAAAACCATGGCGCTCAGCAGCCCACTGCTCCAGTTCGTTGACCGTTGGGTCGTCACCATATACGTCATCACCCACGGGCGCGTTAGCCATGGCTTCGCGCATTTTTTGATCCGGCTGTGTCACTGTGTCTGAGCGAAAATCAATCATTCTTATCTGTCCTGATTACATCTATGATCGAGTAAGCAGATTACTCCTCATTGAAGAAAAAGTAATTACAAAACATCAGGAATCATTCTGTCGTCCATAACTTGAGTCAGAAGGGCTGGGTCGATACCAATGGGAGGAAATATATGGATATGTCGCTGGTTTTCATCTCGTTAGCCTGTCTTGTGACAGGCTTTTCAAAGTTCTCAATCGGTGGGATGGGGCTTATCATTTTGCCGCTGACTATGCTGGCATTTCCAGGACCGGAAGCGCTGGGTGTGATCATTCCGCTTTACCTCCTTACCGACTTTATTGCCGTGCTGACTTACCGCAAAAATGTAAATTGGCGTGTGCTGGCAAAACTCCTGCCTTTTGGCGCGCTAGGCGTCATCGGAGGCACCTATGTTTTGGGTAACATCGACCCACATACCTTCATGACGATTCTGGGTATTTTGATTTTCACACTACTCGGTATGTCAATCTGGCTGGATTACCACCCACTTCCTGTTTTTACCAATCGTTATGCGGCGAGTGTTGCTGGTGCATTGTGTGGATTTGTTGGAGTCCTGGCAAATGCCGCTGGCCCACTGATGGGACTTTTCCTCCTTGAACAGAAGATGGATAAATCCGCCTATGTGGCAACACGGGTTTGGGCGTTCCTGACCTTGAATATCATGAAGCTGGTGGGCCTGATCAGTTTGGGGCTGATTAACACAGAAACCTTACAGGCGAGTGCGAGTGGTTTGCCGGCGCTGTTTATCGGGATGTTTATTGGCTACAAGGTGTTTGCCCGAATTTCTGCAGAGCAGCTTAAGTTGATTGTGCGTGGGGCAATTTCACTGAGTGCGGCACACATGCTTTTCTTTAAGTCGTCGAATTAGCTATAACCCATCAGAATAAAACAAAAAAACCGCGGCTCATGGCCGCGGTTTTTTTCGTTAAAGCGAGTTAGCTTTTCAGCAATTGCCAGTAACGGTTGTAGATGCTGACCGCTTCACCCACATCGTTAGTGAATTCGCCTTTTTCAACATCTTCGTCTGATGGGAAAATCACGTTGTTCTCTGTGTATTCCGCAGACAATTTTTCCTTCGCACGCTTGCTTGGTGCTGGGTAACCCAGCTCTTCGACCATTGCCGCTTGGTTTTCAGGGCGGTATAGGAAGTCGATGAACTTATGTGCAAGGTCAACCTTCTCAGCGCCTTTCGGGATGATAAAGTTATCCATCCACAGGATTGAGCCTTCGTCTGGGTAAACAAATTCGATGTTTTCCATCTCGGCTTGCGCCAGGTAGGCGTTACCGTTCCACTGTTGACCGATACCGACTTCGCCCGTCACAAATGGTACGTGCGGTGCATCTGAGTTGTAAACCACGACATTTGGACGCAGATCTTTCAGCATTTCATAAGCTTCTTTGATCTCTGCTTCGTTGGTGGTGTTGATGCTGTAGCCTTTGGCTTTCAGAGCCATCCCGAAAACATCCCGCACGTCGTCGAGCAACATGATTTGGCCTGCGAACTCGTCGTTCCAAAGATCAGCCCATTTGGTCACATTGCTGCCATCAACGATGTCACCGTTGTAACTGATAGCCGTCACGCCCCAGATGTAGGGCAGGGAGTAGTCGTTGTTTTTGTCGAATGGTTGACCCATCAGACCAGGAATAATGTCCTTAACATGTGGGATTTTCGATTTATCGATTTTCGCCAACATGCCTTCGTCGCTCATGCGCTGGATAAAGTATGTCGATGCAAATGCAAGGTCATAGCCTTTTCCATCAAGCAACTTCAGCTTGGTATACATGGATTCATTGTTTTCAAACGTTGAATAGTTAACTGAAACATCGTACTCCTTCTCAAACGCCTTAATCACACCCATTGGCATGTACTCGGCCCAGTTGTAGATATTCAGTACTTCATTGTTTGCAGAAACGTTGAAAGAAACTGTTGCGGTAAGTGCGATGCTTGCCGCTTTCACCCCTTTAAGATATTGGTTCATTTGGTTTTATCCTTAAGTGGCATACCCAAACTACCTTAAGGCACAGGCAGACTTCCTTCCTCTCGCCTACGTGTCTTACTTATAGCGTGATGGGGAGTAGAACCATTTACTCGCCTTCCACCATGCCCCTCGCAAAACCTGTCTTTTCGCTGAAAAAGCGCCTTGAGGTAGTTTGGGTAAATACCAAGCTGAAAAATGAACGCGCATCATCAAAACATTTGTCCCCTCTGTCAATGAGAATCCCCTTGAAAAGGTAACAATTTGTGCGCCGCGCACAGCATCAACGAACCCAGTAATTTTTGAGCTTAGTGAGGGGGCAAGAATCCCTTGCTTGCAATGTGGCTTAGTGCGAATATTCGCCATCTTTTTAATTAACCCTTTTATCAGGATTTAGTCGCGAAATGGCGAAAGAACACGGGTATATCGATAGCTACTATCAAGCAACGGCAAATGTTTTGCCTGAACAACCAGAGTTAACCAGCGATATTCAAGCGGACATTTGTATTATCGGCGCGGGTTTAACGGGTACGAACGCAGCGATTGAACTTCGTAAGAAGGGCATGAGCGTGGTGGTACTGGAAGGCCAACGCATCGCATTTGGTGGCTCAGGTCGTAATGGTGGTCAGGCGCTGGTGGGTTACTGTCTGGGTCTTCGCGAAGTTGACGAAGAGTACGGCCCAGAATGGGGCAAGCAGCTTTGGGATTTGTCCGTTGAATCTATCGATATCATTCGTGAACGCATCAGCGAGTTCAACATCGATTGTGACTTCCAGGAAGGTTACATCGAACTGGCGTTGAATAAAGGTCAGGAGAAAGAACTGAAGTCCTGGCATGAGCTGAAGCATGGCCGTTATAACTATCCGGTTGCCGAGTGGTGGGACACTGACAAGATTGAGCAGGTAGCGAACACCCGTCGTTATTTGGGCGGCTTATTCGACCCAAACAGTGGTCACGTTCACACCCTGAACTACACACTGGGTTTGGCGCAAGCTGCTATTTCAGTTGGCGCGGAAATCTATGAAAACAGCCCAGTGATCAAACTGGAAAAAGGCGCAGGGTTTAACACGGTAAAAACCGCAAAGGGCAGCGTGAAAGCAAAACAGGTTCTGCTTGCTTGTAACGCATACCTTGATGGCCTGCATCGCAAGGCGCAATCAAAAGTGCTGCCTGTGGCTTCTTACATTGCTGTGACTGAGCAGCTTGGCGATCGCCAGCCAATCACTAACAAGATGGCGATGTCTGATCTGAATAACTGTCTGGATTATTTCCGCCCGACTGCTGACGGACGCATTCTGTTCGGTGGTGTGAACCATCCGTTCAATGGCGAGTATTCAGACAGTCAGGAGCGTCTGCGTCAGCGCATGCTGAAAGTGTTCCCACAGTTGGGTGATGTGAAGATGGATTATCACTGGGGTGGCTTGTTTGCGGTGACCCGCAGCTATATGCCGGAAATCTCGCATTTAGGCAACGATATCTATACAGCCCATGGCTACACTGGTCATGGCGTTGGTTTGACCAATATCGCAGGCCGCGTTGTTGCTGAAGCAATGGCAGGGCAGGCAGGACGTTTCGATGTGTTCTCACGTATCGATCATGGCTGGATCCCAACGCCGAAAGTGCTGCGTAAACCTGCGCTCGCGATGGCGATCTGGAAAGCCAAAATGGAAGACGCTCTGGCGAACTAATGGCACATCCATCTCACGATTAGATTTTTAAATCCTTCTCATAAAATCTGTGATTTGAAGCAGCACTAGCACAAGGGGTAGATTCGCTACCCCTTGTATTTAGAGGTGCTGACAATGAACACAGATAAGTTATTAGACGCACTTCATACCCAAGGTTGGTACGTGTGGGATGATTTCCTGAATGCAGAAGAAGTAGAACAACTTCGTGATGCCATTCCTGAAAGCATGAAACCTGCTGGCATCGGACGACACCGGCAGCACCATACCAACAAACAAATCCGTAGTGACAAGATTTCCTGGCTGGAACGCGGAAAGCATCCTGCCTCGGACGATTTTCTCTCTCGAATGGAAGCGATAAAGAACGACGTCAACCGCCACTTCTTTTTGGGTTTGTTCGAGTATGAAGCGCACTTCGCGCGTTACGACATCGGCGATTTCTATCAAAAACACCTCGATACTTTCGAAGGTCGTTCCAACCGCCGTTTAACCACGGTGATGTACCTCAATGATGAGTGGGCGGACGAAGATGGTGGCGAGATTGTGATTTATGATATCAACGATAATCATCTCAACACCCTCTGGCCAAAAGCGGGACGTTTGCTGGTGTTCCTGTCGGAAGAGTTTCCCCATGAGGTACTTCAGACTAACCGAGAGCGTTACAGCATTGCTGGCTGGTTCCGTGTGAACGGCATGCGTGGCAACCGCGTCGATCCATCTCGATAGAAACTGTATCGTTGTACCGTTTTATCTCCCTCGATTGTTGGGAGGTAAAACGGTATCTTCATCTCACACAAGCAATAGTGGAGGTGAGATGTTTCAGGGCGATCTTTTTCAGCAAACAGGATGGATAGACATTCCAGACGGGAAACTGTTCTGGGAGCCTGAGTTTATTCCCAACAATATCGCTTCTGATATTTTTCACCATCTCTCCCAATCTCTTCCTTGGGATCAGCTTCCCATCAAAATGTTTGGCCGTGAAGTGCTGCAACCTCGAATGCAGGCATGGTTTGGCGACGCTTATTCATACTCAGGGCTCCACCTAAAGGCCGCACGTATGCCTGAATCATTGCTTTCATTGAAGTCCCAATGTGAGCAAACGTCTGGTGTGACATACAATTCTGTGCTCGCGAATCTTTATCGTGATGGACAGGATTACATGGGGTGGCATCAGGACAATGAAATAGAGTTAGGTCCTGAACCTAGCATTGCATCACTCAGTTTTGGTGAGACTCGACGCTTTGTTCTTCGACACCTTCAAACAGGAGAAAAACGGGAATTTGAATTGGGTTCTGGTTCTCTGCTGATTATGGCGGGCAAAACCCAAACTTATTGGCAGCACGCAGTGCCGAAAACCGCAAAACTGAGGGGGCCGAGAATCAACCTCACCTTCCGGAATATTAACTTCTTAGCGAAATCCTGACCAAAAAAGGCTCGATATGGTCGATTTATATCGACTTTGCCGTGAATTTGAGCGAACGAACTTTTTTTTCAAAATTAGTGTTGACTAGATCACGTGAATCCGTAGAATGCGCTCCGTACCGCAGAGGAAGGCAACTTACTGAAGCGGAACAAACGAAGGCGCGTTGGCAGAGTGGCTATGCAGCGGATTGCAAATCCGTGGACCTCGGTTCGACTCCGGGACGCGCCTCCATGATGCGACACTAGCTCAGCTGGTAGAGCGCAACCTTGCCAAGGTTGAGGTCACGAGTTCGAACCTCGTGTGTCGCTCCAATCTCTTTTTGGGGATTGAGAAATGGGAATCGCTGTCATTGTGCGAGAACAATGAGATACGGACGCGGGATGGAGCAGCCTGGTAGCTCGTCGGGCTCATAACCCGAAGGTCGTCGGTTCAAATCCGGCTCCCGCAACCAATTATTCGGACAGTTTGGGTGTTTTTGTTTTGACATAACCCTCAGGCCGTCGACGGAAGCGCCGCCCGGATAAAATCCGGCTCCGCAACCACATTCAGTTTATTCGGCTTAGCCGGGTAACATGCGACACTAGCTCAGCTGGTAGAGCGCAACCTTGCCAAGGTTGAGGTCACGAGTTCGAACCTCGTGTGTCGCTCCAAATTTTGACTTTCGATTCATCGGAAGTGTGATACGCAAGGAACCTTGCCAAGGTTGAGGTCACGCCTAAGCCTTGAAGATCGGGAACCTCGTGTGTCGCTCCACTATCTCTTAGAAGAGGTGGGAAGTTGTCATCGTACTTGAACGGTGAAATACGGACGCGGGATGGAGCAGCCTGGTAGCTCGTCGGGCTCATAACCCGAAGGTCGTCAGTTCAAATCTGGCTCCCGCAACCACATTCAGTTTATTCGGCTTAGCCGGATAACATGCGACACTAGCTCAGCTGGTAGAGCGCAACCTTGCCAAGGTTGAGGTCACGAGTTCGAACCTCGTGTGTCGCTCCACTTTCTCTTAGAAGAGGTGGGAAGTTGTCATCGTACTTGAACGGTGAAACACGGACGCGGGATGGAGCAGCCTGGTAGCTCGTCGGGCTCATAACCCGAAGGTCGTCGGTTCAAATCCGGCTCCCGCAACCACATTCGAAAGCCCAGACTTAGGTCTGGGCTTTTTTATTTTCTTTTTCCATTAATTATCTTCAAAGCTCGTTTCTTCATTCCTTCTGAAATCCCCCCCCCTCCCTCTGATGATGAAAATTCAATATTTATGAATTTAAATTCATTTCATGTTGAGCTTAATTATTGGTCATCAGGATATTTTTTAACCACTTATTGAACATTAAAATTATATTTTCCTAGTAACATCAGGCGTTGAAACTATTAATGTAAAACTTATTTATACCTCCTTTACCTGCATTTTAAGTGCATAAAATATGACTTCCTTGTCGTTTCTCAAATTGTAAAAAATCATGACATAGCAGATCTATCTGCTAACTAGGTTGTCTTTTTTGGTCCATATAACCATGTTTAAATTTTCATGCAATATAAGAAGCGATCTATACAAATCATATAAAACAGTTGGTTGCTGCTTATTGTGTATTTAGATGTGAATTTTGAAATATATTGAAACATCGATTATGACAGATTTGTTAAATATGAGATATGTGTCTAATGAAGTGTAAAGAAATGGTGATCATAAAAAGCATTATGATGTACTACTTTGACAGTACAAAAGCGTGCATTAATTCCATATATGTAATATCTAATTAGATATACAGACATTATTAAAATCAGATGCCAGGCGATCTATTTGTACTTGAAATAACAAATTCGAAACTCAGGATGTAGTTCAAGGAAGATACTTATGCAAAAGACGCAGCTTGGATGCGGGGGCATCTTTTTGTTGGCGGCCAGTATGTCGGCAACAGCATATGCGGATACTGAAGATCCTTCCGCCTTGGGAGGCAAAGCCAGCATTTTTTATAGCCAGAATGGCTACAACAAAGATGACTACCGCTCGGTCCGTTCACTTAACTGGAGTGCGACGGCAAATTATAAAATTAGCGAGAATTACTCAGGCTACTTGACCACAGGTGGTTATCGCGCGTACGAAGATAAAACAGGAGATTTTTTTACTGACAGTGTGCTTGGCGTGTCCCGATCTTCTCTCTTTTCGTTCGGAGAAACGGGCAAAGTCGGCGCATCCCTACAATTTACTATTCCAACTTCGGAAACATCCAAAAAAGAAGACCTTAACACCGCAGCAAGGCTGGGCTTGTCAGTCTCGGGTAAAACTGCGGGATTCGACCTTTCTATCGCACCGCGATATCGCAAAAACTTTCATGAATACAAGACAACGGTTAATGGAAAAGTGCTGACAGAGCATGTGGTTTCTGTCGTTTCCAGCGTTGGCTATGGCTTAGGCGACGCCTACTTATCAGGCTCAATTATTGGTGGCACTTCGTGGACTTATTCAAGCGTTCGTCGTGACTGGACATACGTTGGCCAGTTGAGCGCCAGCTACAAGTTCACTGACTCGTTATCAGGGGCATTGTCTGCATCTAACTCGGGCGTTTACTTCGATGCAGAGCAAGGCACGCTCGGCAACATTGACCTATTCGACGAGAAATCGGCGACTTACACCGCCACTTTAACTTATTCATTCTAAAAGGACTTTGGTATGAAGCTAAACAGACTTTTATTGTCTGCGTCCATCGCTGCCGTGTTGGCTGGCTGTGGGGCAGATGACCAAGAATATCAAACACTGGAAACCCGCTCTGATAAAGAAAGAGCCGTTTCTGAATTCAAAGAAGGCCGCTGGTTATACGTACCGACTACGGGCGCTGCGCCGCGTTTCGCCCTCAGTCAGTTCCCCTTTTTGCAGGGCGTACCAAAACTAGTGGAGCTTTGTTTTTCAGAAACCGGTCTTGAGTTGCGAGAGTACGATAAGAACTACCCAGACAGAGCTCTGAGTAAAGACGTAAATGGTTTTTGTAACGTTGCTGGTGAAAACGCTAATGACGACAACACTAACTTCCCTGCGGTAGTCAAGATTCCAGGTGACTTTGCGGCTTATCGTTGTAAGGAAGATACTTATGGCGACTGTACAAACAAAGAAGAAAAAATCAAAGATGGTGATTTCAACGTAAAAAACAGCACACATTTTACGCCTGAGTTTGTAGACACTAAAACCATCGATCTCAACTATGTGGAACTTTTCGGTATTGAAGACGGTTTAACAGAAGTTGGCGAGCCTGAGCTTATCCATTGGGAATTTGATCCGCAAAATGGCGTGATTAACTTTGAGCTCGAACGCACGTTCAGTGTAAACCTCGACGCTTTGAATGGCCATATTAGCTTTGATACCAAGGCAGGCTTTGATGACATCCTCCGTGATGGTGGTTTTAAATCTCGTTTCTTCTACTCGCTGGTACATGAAGACTTGGTTAAATCAAACGACTATACGCCAGTCCTTTACCCGGTGAATGATGAGAACGAAATCGGTTTCTTTACTTCGTCTACAAGGGTTATTGATCCGGTAACGAACAAATACTATCGAGATGTCGTTTATCTGAACCGATTTAATCCGAGCTTGCCAAGTATTGACTACTATCTGTCAGATAACTTCTTCGAGCCAGAGAACAAAATCTTCCTTGATGCGACGATTGAAACTGTCGAGAAGATGAACAAAACACTGAGTCTTGATAAGACTGGTGTCCCGCCGATTCGTCTTGTTAACCCTGCTTCAGGAGAGGGTGTACACCCTGGCGACCTGCGTTACAACGTCATCAATCTAGTTGATGAGCCTTTAGATAACGGACTGCTAGGTTATGGACCATCGGTTGCCCACCCTTTAACTGGTGAGATTGTCAAAGCCCATGTTAATCAATACTCGGGTGTCGCGCGAACTGGTGTGAAGATCTACTGGGATAATATGGCGCGTGTTTACAATCGCGGAGAGTTGTCACCTGGCTTTGCTTATATGGATGCAAATGGCCAAATCCAATCGCCTTCCCCAGAAGTCACGGAAAAAGTATCTAATCAAAGATTGCGTGCTACGTTTGCTGCACTTGAAAAATTTGATGTGCCGGCTTATGAGCCTTCATTCAGTGAAGAGTTTGCGCTTAGCCAAGTTGCAGAATCTGTTCCCGGCGAATTGGCTGGTCAATTTGATGACAAATTCGAGAATATCCAACTTCAGGAAGAGCGTCGCTTAGATTTTTGGGCTCGCAATAGCATGTACCCGGTAGAGGCTTCTTGGGTATCTTCGACTACAAAAGCTGAAATCGACCGTCTTCCTCTGGTTGACGATAGCTATTTTGTTGTTGATGAAGCGACAGGAACTAAGCGCCTAAAATACTGGCATGAGTTGCCAGAAGACGTGAAACCAAAGGTTGCTGACGCTATCACTGTAACAACCTACGCTAACACATTTGTACACGAAATCGGTCATAACTTAGGTCTACGCCATAACTTCAAAGCATCTAATGACAAGGCAAACTTCTTCACCGAGGCCCAGTCACGAGCTTTAGGAATGAACGCAGTACCTGCATACAGTTCCACGATGGACTATGCGCCAAGTATGCTTGATGAGACTCCGACTTGGGGTCTGTATGACTTAGCTGCATTTAAATTCGGTTATGGACGTCAAGTAGATGTAATTGCTCCAGAGGCTTTTGGCGCTTTGGATACTGAAACTGGTGCATTGGTAAATCAGGGACTGTTGGCGTGTACACAAAAAGGGCTTTCAGATGAAAGCAATCCTAGTGCGGGCTTTGTTTACACCTGTGACTTGGACCGATTGGATGCACAAGTTAATGTAGATTACTTCAAAAATGACTTTGGTAGCGCGCGTTATGGCGTTATTGAATACTTGGGTTCTTTGGGTGAAAGCACTGGTGTCGAGGTCTCAAGAAAAGACTATGCATTCTGTACAGACGGCAATGTTTCTCTGAATAGTGATTGTAACCGCTTTGATGAAGGAACAACGCGCGAGGAAATCGCAACCTATTACTGGCAGAACTACCTAGATAGCTTTGACCGCAGAAATACTGCCGTTTACCGAGATGGCCGTTTGTATAACTCTGACTATCCTTCTTACATTGTTCGTCGCTATAGCGAAATGAACGAAGTACGCGAGATGTTAGAGCATGCTGAGATGATAGATGGAATATTCCGCAATTATGGTTTTGCTGAAGCTTCTGACAAACCATTGGATTTCATCGCGCGTCTCACTCAGCAAAGCTGTACTTCTGGTAGCGCAAGTAACGCTTGGTACTGTGATTATGGCTTGGCAACAGAGCGTGCTGCTCAGTTTATGCTGGATGTGATGGCAACACCTGAACATCAGTGTTTAATCACAACAGACGGCCAGCAGAGAGTTGCATCTCTTGGTGCTGTAATTAACCTTGGCTCATTTATGTTGCCGTCAAACTATCAGGTAGGTTTTGCATCGTGTTTTGACGCCGAAATCGAACCATTGCTTGAAGATCAGTTTGGCCGATTTGGAGCTGTGCAGGTTATTGCTGAGACTGAAAATGGCCGTTTCCTAAATTCAACGCGTTCAGTGAACCCGGATGTTCCATACTCCAATGCCGTTTCCGCACTGGGTATGTGGCCAGACAAATTGATTGCTACACACGTACTTGCGAGACGTTATACTCTTCGTTGGACTGATGATGGTGAGCACTCTTCATTGATGGATTGGCCTGGAGTAAAAGCAGAGTTTGACAACATAGTTAACAATATGCTGTCTGGCGCTCCTCTAACTACACCTGTGAAGTTGGTTGATGCAAATGGCAATGATGTTACAAGTATTGCTACTGTAGACGTAAACCTGCATAAAACTCAGTTGATCGAATCACTGCCACCGAGCTGGAGTTGGACTCTTGATTTCTTTGGCGTGGATACGGGTAAACGTCAATCGCTGGCTGGCTTGATTTTAAACCGCGCGGCACAGTCCTCTTTTACTTCGGATTTGGATCTGAAAGAAAAGGCAGTAGCGCAGCGTGCTAGTTATTCAATCAATTCTGCTAGTCTGGAAGACATTGTTCCGGGTGATCCACTGAATTTCTCCATCGCTAACAGTCGTTACTTCGTGACCAAAGCTAACTCTTTAGCTTACGAGTACGCGTCTCAATTGGTTGGTAGCGACGGTTATACGACTAAGTCGACACTGGATAACTACGCGAAAGCTGATTTGAATGCTACTTATGATCAAATCACAACTGCTTACGGAGGTATGTTGGGAATTATTGCTGCATACCGCACGCCAGTAACGTTCGCTGATTCGGCATTCATCAACGATGCAGTGGCAGCTTTGCCTGCAGATTGGAGTGCAGCAAAACTGGGCGACCTAAATACCATTCTGAATGCATATCTTGATGCAGCAATTGCGGGTGGTGATGTTGTGTATGACAGTGCAAATGCGACAATGTCATTCAAGGGTGGTTCAACCCATAGTGTCGCAAAAGTAACAGACGCTATTGGTAAAACCTATGAGCTGCTGGCATTTGGCTATAGAGATACACTTTTGAGTGCAGTTGATGCTTACTCTGCGAGTTATGCGTCTGCGACTGCTGAGCAGAAGGTGCTTTGGGATCTCGATTACGCCCTACTAGGCGCCTATGTAACAGGTAACTATGATGCGGTTGCTGGTGAGTACTACAAAGTGCTTTCTCAAATGCCAGTTCTTGCAGAAAGTAACTAGTTGAGTTGATTTAATCTATAAGAGCCGACGATTGTCGGCTCTTTTTTTGGTTAAATTGTCTATTAAACGTTAACATGACTTTTACTATTAACTGTTTGATAGACTAGGTATGGCAAACACCAATGTAACCACCCTCGATCGCACAGATATCGAAATCCTCCGCATTCTCCAATCCAATGGCCGCTTGCCAGTTGTTGAGCTCGCCAAACGGGTAAACCTCACCACCACACCTTGCTCTGAAAGGGTAAAACGCCTCGAAAGGGAAGGGTACATCTCTGGGTATCATGCGGATATTTCCGCAGAGAAACTTGGTTTAGACGTGGTTGTGTTTATCCATATGCGCCTCGACCAAACCAACCTGTCTATCTTTGATAAGTTCGCTAAATCCGCGATGTTGATTCCGGAAATTGAAGAGTGCTACTCACTTTCTGGCGATTTCGACGCCATGGTGAAAGTGAGGGTGAAAAACATAAAGGCATATCAGAAGTTTATGTCGACCCGCATCATTCAACTTCCAGGTGTTATCCAAACTAGAAGTGAAATTGTGATTGCAGAATATAAGCGGAGCGCAGGAATCAACCCAGATCTCATTGCGATGTCTTAAGAGCGAAACGTTAAGACAAAGTAAAGGGCATTTTTTGTGCTGCATAGGTATATTACCTATGGGTTCTATCATTGATAGTTAATTTATTACCCCAGTCGACATATTTTCTTCGTTTTCAGGTAACTTTCCTTTGTGACCATGGCTAAACTAATCCCTATAACAACAATGTTAATAAAATGTTGAGGTGTTTAGATGGTCGCACCCATTCCGAGAGATACGATCAACTCTCAGGCCACTGTCCACGCAGCAAACGCTGTGGTGATGGTGCCACCTATTGATTTCAAATTTAACGTGGAAACTAGCGCAGACAACGAGTTCCAGAAATCCCTGACTCTTTCTGATGCAGAAATCCGTACCAAAGCCCTAAATGAGTTCTATGGAATGGTAGAGCTATTGCGGTCACACGGAGTGAATGTGACAGTAATGGACTATTCCTCAGAGCAAGGCGAAACACCGGACGCCGTATTCCCCAACAATTGGTTTTCTACCTCTATTACTGGTGATATTTACCTCTTCCCAATGGCATGTGAAAACCGCCGTCGTGAAGTTCGATCGGATACCTTAGTCAAGGCATTGCGAGAGTCCGGATTCAAAGCTCCAAAAGTACATAGCCTTGGTGATTTAAATGCACCAAAAGCCTTTTTGGAAAGCACCGGAGTTATGATCATGGATCATGTTAACTCCACCGTTTACGCAGCTCTATCAGTGCGCTGTGATCGTGATTTACTCCAGCAGTATGTAAATCGCGCGGGATTCAAAGAGGTCATTTATTTCGATACCCGAATGTCTTCTGGCTCGCCCGTCTATCACACCAATGTGATGATGGCAGTGGGTGAAGGGTTTGCGGTGATCTGCGACGAGATAATTGAAGAATTTGAGCGTCGCAGGGTACTGAACTCGTTGCAAAAGACAAAAGATGTCATTTCGATCAGCGAGGAGCAAATGGGCCAATTCTGCGGCAACATTCTTCAACTGCAGAACGAAAAAGGCGAGCGACTGATAGCGATGTCCCTCTCGGCATACAACGCTTTTACCTTAGAGCAAAAGCGTGTGCTACGTCAGCATGGCAAGTTAGTTCCGATAGATGTTTCAACCATTGAAACCATTGGTGGGGGCAGCGTGAGATGCATGCTGGGAGAGAACTTTCTGCCACGATGATTCAAATAGCTCAAAAGAAAGCCGCTGAATAGCGGCTTTTTTCTTTTCTGACAAAGCACTGCATTCAACAGGTTGCCTCAGTAAGTTGCAGATTCGGGCATTCGTCTTATTCTTAAGGTATGTGCAACATCGATTAGAAGAAAGCCATCAGAGGGTGCGCCCTCATTTATGGGAGTGAAACGAATGCCAGAAAGACGATATCGTCTTATCACACGAAGTGACTTCGACGGACTAGTGTGTGCGGTGCTGTTAAAGCACATCGACCTGATCGATGAAATCAAGTTTGTGCATCCGAAAGACATGCAGGACGGGGTCGTTGAGATCACTGAGTATGACATTACGACCAACTTACCCTACAACGCCAAAGCCCACCTTTGTATTGATCACCATGCTTCCGAAATGATTCGTAATCAGGAGCTAAGTGCCAACCATATCATCGACCCTGATGCGCCATCCGCAGCCCGTGTCGTGTGGAAGCACTTTGGCGGTGAGAACACCTTCCCAGAGTCATGGGACGAAATGATGGAAGAGGTCGACAAAGGCGACTCGGCGCAATACACCAAAGATGAAGTGCTTTATCCGGAAGGGTGGGGGTTGCTTAACTTTATCATGGATTCGAGAACTGGCCTTGGCCGCTTTCGGGACTTTCGTATCTCAAACTACGAATTGATGATGGACTTGATCGATTACTGCAAAGACAAACCCATCGCAGAAATAATGGCTCTTCCTGACGTCAAAGAGCGCGTGGATCTTTATTTTAGTCATCGTGAAAAGTTTCAAGAGCAAATCAGACGCTGTACCTCTGTGTGTGGGAACTTAGTCGTTTTGGATCTTCGCCATGAAGACACAATCTGGGCGGGTAACCGCTTTGAAATTTATGCCCTGTACCCGCAATGCAACATCTCTGTACACGTTCTATGGGGCTTTCAGAAGCAGAACACAGTGTTTGCCTGCGGAAAGTCCATCTTTGATAAATCATCGCAGACCAACATTGGTGAATTGATGTTGAAGTACGGTGGCGGTGGTCACGAAAATGCTGGTACTTGTCAGGTTCCAAACGAGATGGCCGCACAGATAGAAGACGAACTTATCGTTCAAATCAACAAAGATGGGTAAGAGCGGAACGGATAAATATATAAGCCCCTCAATTGAGGGGCTTTCTTTTAACTGTCTCTAGGCTCCTTGGGTGACAGGGGGAGCCTGTCAAAAGAAACGCCTTTCCAACCGTTATGGATGAAGTTTCGAATATTCAGGTGATCCTTACCACTTGGGTGGCCGAGAACATCATCCCTATAGTATCTGCCAAAACATGCCAGTACCGCGCGTTCATCAAGACCGTGCAACTTTCCAAACGCAAAAATCTTGCATGAACCCGTGTTTTGACCAGCTTTGTTGACTAAGTCGCCATTCATAAATTCAGCCGGCGAGTAGTGGTAAAAACGATCAATGACTGAAATGGTGTCTTCAAATTCAACGAGCTCGGGGGTGTTCGAAAGTTTAAGTAAGAAGTTACTGAGTTGCATGATAATCCTAACTGCTGATTGCTTAACAAACTGGCTTCAATCACGAACCTGAAATGAGGTAGGTATCAGATAATTCGCGCAAAAACCTCGCTAAAGCATTTCCATAACAAACTGTTTTAACAGGATGATACGGTAAAGTGAAGTATCAATTACGTTTCCTTATTATGCGTGAAAACTTATGAGGATTTGTCTTTAAAATAAGGCAAATATCGAGGCGTTTCGTGAGTGTTTCTTAAGATTGCGCTTGCTACCGCACAGAATAGGAGCAGATCGATTTCAAAAGCATCAATCGAACTTTGTGAGTGAAGAAAGGTGTTTACAGCGTTCCGAACTGCCAGTAGTATTCGCCGCACTTACGGAGAGATGGCTGAGTGGTTGAAAGCACCGGTCTTGAAAACCGGCATACGTTAATAGCGTATCTAGGGTTCAAATCCCTATCTCTCCGCCAAATTAGATTAAGCCCGCTAGAAATAGCGGGCTTTTTCGTACTTGGAATAAACCTGTGGAGATAGGGATGCAGAACCCTAGACTCTAGGTTCAGCCGAGCGAAGCGAGACAACGTTGCCCGGCGAAGCCGAGCAGGCAACGGCCCGAAGGGCAAGGGAGCTTGCGACCGAGTAAATCCCGCTATTCTTTGCTTCTGGCTCCGCCAAATTTGATTAAGCCCGCTCACTGAGCGGGCTTTTTTGCATCTATTGGGGGACGTTTCAGTGCATCAATCAGAAACGGTCAGAACTAATTTGCCGACATATCCCTTTTGCAGGAAAGATTCTTGGGCTTTGTTGATGTCTTTGAGCGGGTATGTGCCGGCGACCAATGGCTTGATAGCGCCTGATTCAATGAGTTTTACCAGGTTCCCAAACACTTCTGGTTCCAAAACAGTGCAGCCGTAAAAGCTAAGATCTTTGAGATACAAAGTTCTCACGTCAAGTTCGACGAGAGGTCCACCAATAGCCCCTGAAACCGCGTACCTGCCACCTGGGCGCAATACCGTTAGAAAATCGGGCCATGCTGTCCCGGCAACAAGGTCGATGACTACATCTATGCTGTTCTCACCCAATACTGCTACCAGATTCTGCTCCCTAAAAATGACTTCATCGGCACCAAGTTCACGTAACTGTGCTTCTTTGGAAGAACTGGTAATTGCGATGACTTTGGCTCCCCGGGCTTTAACCAGCTGAACGGCAGCAGAACCAACACCTCCAGAGGCACCCGATATGAGCACAGTGTCGTTTTCTGAAACGCGGGATCGGGTCAGCATGTTTTCTGCTGTGGAGTAGGAACAAGGGAATGAGGCAAGTTCAGCGTGCGACAAATTGCTTTGAATACCGTAGGCATGGCGTGCAGAAATCACGGTGTATTCGGCAAAACCGCCGTCGCATTCAGAGCCGAGAAACCAAGGTTGGGTGAGCGCTTCGCTATTGCCTTCTTGGATGCAGGGCTCCAACAATACGCGCTCGCCGATTCTGTCAGGAGAAACGTTTTCGCCTACGGCGACGATAGTGCCACATACATCAATGCCTTGAATGCGGGGGAACTGGAGAGCGTTGCCAGACCAGCTAGCATCTTCGCTGTCATTGTCGCCCTTGGAGTACCAGCCTACTCGGGTGTTGATATCAGTGTTGTTCACGCCTGCCGCATGTACTTTGATTAATACATCATTGGCTGATGGTGCTGGAAGCTTGACGTCTTCACGGTACTGAAGCATTTCAGGTCCGCCGTGATCCATCAAATGAACGGCTGCCATGGAAGTGGGTAGGTTCGACATTACAGTTTCTCCTGAAGCAAAGTATTGGCGGTTTTTTCTGCGTCTAGAATCGCTTGGCTTCCAATGACAGGCCAAGCGTTTGACACACCTTCGTGTAGCAAGAACAGAGGGGTAGCGAGAGATTGAATGCTGGATGCTTCTGCCAGTAACTGTCGTACATCCTCTTTGTGATCTTTCACTGCATTGCGGATCAGCGCATTATCCGGGAACGCAGAAAGTGCGTTGAGCGACATACAGCCGTGTGGGGCGTAATCGCGCATCCAAATCTCGAGTTTTTGAAATATATGGGAAACAGACCCAATCGCATCAGACGGCATATCTTCACGTAGGAAAGCGAGATAACGTCGATGGCGGTAATTCAGTGCGCCAACGATCATCGCCTCTTTAGAGGGATAGTACCTGTAGAGTGTGCGAAGACTGACACCGCTCGCTATTTTTAGCTGTGCCACGCTTGGTTCAGCAAAACCTTGCTGACTGAAAGCCTGTTCAAGTTTTTCTGCAATTTGATCTTCGAGCATATTTGGCCAAGTAGAATGACTGTTCTACCTCTATGGTAGAGCGAACGTTCTACTCATGTCAATGGTGAGTATCTAGTGCTTTTCCCATTGGAGTTAAATCAAGGGGAGAGCGTATATCGCTGGTAGAACAGGTTGAAACTTACAGGCTAAAGGGTTCGAACATATTCCTTGGGAGACAGACCAAATACTTCCTTAAAGCGATGGGAAAATCGCGCTTCAGATTGATAGCCACATGCCAGCGCTACGTTGAGCTGTGAACGGGATTTCTGCATCAGTGATAAGGCGTAGACCATTCGGACATTGGTAAGAATAGAGCGAAAGGAGGTGTCTTCCGCGGCGAGTTTCCTTTTTAACGTCGCGGGACTCATGGAAAAGTTTGCGGCAATGGCTTCAATGCTATGTGCCTCGCCGGGATTGAGGCTGAGGTAGCTGGCGAGCTTTTCTTTTAGTGAGGTTTCTGCGCCGGGATAGAGCAGGTGCAGTGCCTTGGCCTCTTTCAGCTCTGCATAGAACGCCATCAGGAACTGCTTCTGAGTGGTTTCTGACAGCGCCTTTCCTGCCATTTCATAGAGGGTTTCAAAGCAATAGGCGAGCTGCGGTGTCACTGTGAGCCGCGGTTCTTCAGTGACTGATACTTGCTGCGCTTCGTTTAGCCATTCACGTGGAGGCGGCTCCAGGAAAGTCAGTGTTCTTGAAAAGAAATCGGTTTGTGAAGGCTCATTAACGAAAGTGAGTGAATGGCTGGCTGGAACCACCAACCAATCTTGGGGCGAGTATTGACGAGAGCTGTCGTGCCACCAGAGCTGTTTGAGGCCACGGTTTACCCAGACAATCGTCGGAGCGTACACGAGCACGTTACGTAGTGGCTGTTTTGTAATGCCACGAAACTGGCCTGTTTGCACTAGCGCTCTCGTCATCTTGTTCTTACTCGCTCACATAGGTTGCAGTCAGTGTTGCTTTATCAAGTGCATTTGCATTCAACATGTAGCCAATCAAAGCATTGGATGGGTTTTCTGGCAGAGCCAACTTCTCAGAGGGCAAAGCCCAAACGGTAAATTGATAGCGATGCATACCATGACCTTTTGGCGGACAAGCGCCACCAAATCCAATTGCACCGTAATCGTTCTCCATCTCTCGTACTTGCTTCAAATGCCCCGAAGCTCCTTGTTTCACGCTGTTGGTGGAAGAGGGAATATCCAAAGCCACCCAATGCCACCATCCGCTGCCTGTGGGTGCATCCGGGTCATATGCAGTAATCGCAAAACTCTTGGTGCTTTTCGGTGCATCTTTCCAGCTAAGTTGCGGTGAGAGGTTTTCTCCAGTGCAACCAAAACCTTGAAACGCAAAGGTGTCAGCCATTCGCGAGCCTTCCTGAATATCATTGCTCGTTAAGGTGAATGCCTGGCTGTTAAATGCGGCCGCAGCAAGAACTGGAATTAAGACGGTGAATTTCATTTTGGCTCTCCTTTTCATTAAGTGAGAGCCAGAATATCCGCCGATGATAAGAGTAAGTTTACATAAAAGCTCAAAGTCAAACTAGAAACACGTGAATTTGAGCTTTTGAGTTTAATAACTGAGTGTGAACCTGATTGAGTCCAGTCACGATGGCACGAAGGGCTTTGCGAGAGAAAAGGTTCTGCACATCAATCTGCTTTCCTTTCTTCATTGTACTTTGCCGTACTCAAACCAATATCTAGTTTGAATAGGCATAGCTGAATAGTGGGGCTGTTGAGTCAATGCAGATATATCTGTGGCCTATAGGTGTTCACAATAGAAGTCAAACAAAAGGGGTGTTTGCAGAGACCTCAATGGTGGAGTCTCACAAAATAACTTTAAAGAATGTTCTGTATCTTATTTTGCATCTATGTGACAACAGTATGTTTTCTTTATATTTTCAATGAGCCTAACATTTCACATATATGCAAATAGCGGTGTGTCGCATTTGCGAGATCAAAGAGTTACTAAACGTTTTAAGTTCTCAGACACTTTGTTCGATTTTATCAACATTCGTTCGAAAACAATCAAACAATTTTAGTTGAGGACAAGTATGAAACTGCAAAGGACGCTTTTAGCAACTGCAATTGCTATATCACTAGCCGCTTGTGGCAGTGACTCTTCATCATCTTCTGACAGTGGTTCTACTACAGAGCCGACGACAACCAGTCTAAGTGGTAAAGCTGCAGACGGATATCTACAAGATGCTCTGGTATGTTTAGATATCAATTTGAACAAAGCATGTGATAGCGACGAACCATCCGCGACTACAGATGAAAATGGTGCTTTCTCACTAGAAGCTACTAAAACTCAAATAGACTCGGCTCCACTTCTCGTAGAAGTGATTGCGGGCCAGACAATTGACTCAGATAACCCGGGTGTAGCGCTCAACAAAGGCTATACGCTGACCGCTCCTGCAGCATCAGATTTTATCAGTCCAATTACCACTCTAATTCAAAATGAAATTGAAAAAGGTGCGACGTTAGAAGAGTCCGTTGTCCTCGTGAAAGCTCAATTAGGGACCGATGCAGACATTACTTCAGATTATATTGAAGGTAAGAGTTCAGATACCCAACAAGCTGAGTTTGAGCGACTCCATAAAGTTGCACAGGTTACTGCTCGAGTTATTGCCACTAAGCTGGATGAGTTGAAAAACGATGCCACAAATAATGGTGTATCAAACGCTGATCTGATCAATGTAATCAACGAAGAAGTGAGTAAAGTTGTTTCTGATATTGTCAATGATGTTTCCAATGTAGTGGGTGATTTTGACCCTGATGCAGTAGCGAATACATCCAAAGATAAAGTGGATCTGTCAGGTAGCAACATCAAAGATAAAGTTGATGACAATAACGCTGACCGTAACAAGATTTCGGCAAGCATCAAACAGCTAGTTGAAACGGAAGGTCTCGCTTGGTTTGCAGGTAACTCTCCTGAAGGTGGCACACCAACTCTCGAATATGGAGAAATCGAAGTTGATGGCCAGGGAAATGTTGTTGAAACCATGTATAAGTCTAACGATGATTTGAGCGCATTTGTGGCTCAAGTCGCTGAACAGACAACCTTGTTGATGTTGACATCTGCGGGCTGGCAGCTTGCTGATGGCACAATTGTTGATATCACATCCGTGTCTGATGGCGTTGATAAACTGGTGACACAATCTGCTGATTTATCAGAAATTGTGGCAACTAAGAAAGTTGATGTATCTGGGTTTCTCGTTAAAAACGTGATGAGTAAAACTGCGGATAACGGTGTTTGGTCAAACTTTATTGCCGAAGATACAAAATTCCCAGACGGGACATTCGCCTACGAACTGTCAGTCACTCCGGCTGTAGCAGGTTACTTTACTGTTTATCCAGGGACCTGGTGTGGAGAAAACACAGTAGGTGGTATGTGTAATTCACTTTCCCTGGAAAACGGAAATGGTCCATCTACACCGCTCGAAACTCTCGACTCATTAGTTAAGCAAGCACCTGATGGTACAGCGACAAATACGACTCTTATGGGTGGTTTGGCTATTGGTGAATATGGTGGTGGACTCGTTACAGAGGTCTTAGCCGACGGCACAGTAAATTATTACACTTGGGACTATGCGATGGCATTTTCCGATGTGATAGGGACTGGTACTTGGAAAGACACCACAATACTTGGAAAAGTTGTTAGAGAAATAACTGCACCTACTGAAGTGTTGAATCATCCAGACCTTACTTGGAGTAACTTCGACAGAGCTAAAGGCAATGCCTACCTGACAGAAGTTGATGGCTATGTACGTCTCGCTGCCTCGACATCTACTGAAGCATCAAAAGAGTATGTTTTGGGTAAAGAGTCGGTACAAATGGTAATTGAAAGCATTAACTATCAAGCTCCAGCGCCCGCTCCGGTTGAAAACTAAAATAAGTTATGCGTTTGTAAATGGGAAGCGCCTCATCTCGGGGCGCTTTTTTTAGACTTCGTTGCTCGTCTTCTTTTTAAAAAGTGCTTTCATAGTTGGTAGACGAGGTCAGCACCCTCCTAGTTCAGGCCTAGTACTCTCAAGATCTTTCTGGCAAAACATCCGAAACGCTGAATGCACAAGCAAATGTGAAAACGCATAGCGTGGTGAGGTTGTTAAAGTGATTGAGAACTAAATCTGCGTACCCAGTACATTTCTTCATAAAAGCAGTTTCTTTTTCATCTCAATCACGAGATGAACTTGGAATCGAATTCCTCATATCCTTGAGCACAAGTATGTGTTGGCGCAGCTGATTACAAATTGGCTTTGAATTAGTTACTTGGAGCAAAAAACAATGAACAAACCAAGGATTGGCGAACCAGCTCCGTGGTTTGAGTGTCAATCACCTAAGAATCCCAGGTTTCGGTTTCACACCATCGCAGGCCGTTATATCGTCCTGAGTTTTCTAGGCTCAGTGAGAATGGAAGAAACGCGAAAAACGGTGGATGCTTTCTTTACGTTTGAAGACACGTTTTCTGCGCTTTCCTACGGATTTCTCGGTGTGACGAGCGACCCCCGCGATGGTTCAGAAGCGCTTTTTGAAGACCATACATTTGCGATGTATCTCCTGCAGGATTTCGATATGTCTGTGGCTGCCAAGTTTGGTGCGCTTGATGAAGCGGGTAGAGTTAAGGCGCAAACTTTCATCTTGGATGAACGTTTGCGTGTTGTCGCTAATATTGCCATCACTTCCAAGAGCTATGGTGAAACCCACTTATCCAAAGTGCTCGAAGTCCTGTCGTCGCTACCACCCATTAAGAAGGGTAGAGTCTCAGATGTTCCAGCGCCTGTACTAATTGTTCCACGCGTATTTGAGCCTGAATTTTGTCAGACGCTTATCAAATATTATGAGGAAAGAGGCGGCAAGCAATCCGGATTTATGCAGGAGCGGGAAGGCAAAACCGTGGAGGTGCATAACCGCGCTCACAAGCATAGAAGCGATGAAACCATTCAGGATGCAGACCTCCGAGCCGCATGCCTGATGAGAATCCGATACCGCTTGCTCCCTGAAATTAAGAAGGCCTTCCAGTTTGATGTCACCCGCATCGAGCGCTACTTGGTGGCTTGTTACGACGGACAAAGCGCAGGGCATTTCAGACCTCATCGCGATAACACGACAAAAGGCACAGCACACCGAAAGTTTGCGGTTTCTATCAACCTGAATACGGGCGAATACGAAGGCGGAGAACTTTGCTTCCCAGAATTCGGTCAGCAAAAGTATGTGGCTCCTGCCGGCGGCGCCTGTGTTTTTTCATGCTCGCTTTTACATGAAGCGAAACCTGTGATTTCTGGCTCCCGATATGCCTTCCTGCCGTTTTTGTATGACGACATCTCGGCAGATATACGCCGCGAAAATCTGCAGTTTTTAGAAAACTCCGAGCCTCAGCAGTAAGCGGAAAAAGATAAAGGGTGGCTTTTCACAGCCACCCCTTCTTCTTGAAGTAAACCAAAGGCGCAACCCCGGAAGCGATCATCAAAGCGATCGCGAAAGGGAAGCCGTATTTCCACTCCAGTTCCGGCATAAAGTGAAAGTTCATCCCGTAGATGCTGGCGACCACTGTCGGGGGCAGGAAAACAACGGCGGCAATCGAGAAGATCTTGATGATCTGGTTTTGCTCGATGTTGATAAAACCCTGTGTTGAGTCCATCAGGAAGTTGATCTTGTCGAACAGAAACGTTGTGTGAGACATCAAAGCATCGATATCTCTGCCGATTTCGTGAAGGGTTTCGCGGTGCTCATTACGGCTTTGTAAATGACGTAGCAGGAAAGAAATCGCGCGCTGGTTATCCATCAAACACAAACGTACCTTTCCGTTACTGTCTTCCAACTTTGCTAGCTGCTCGATGCTTTCTTCCAAGTCAGAATCGTCGTCTTCGAGCACAGCATGGCTGACTTTTTCTAACTCGCGATGTAGGTCTTCCAGCGTATCTGCATGGTTTTCGACTTTCTGCTCAAGCAAAGTCACCAGCAGAGTTTCCACGTCTTTGCAGCGTACCTGACGGCGACGGGCGCGCAGCCTTAACAAACGGAAATCGGCAACATCGCCATCTCGTATTGTAATCAATCTTTCACTTTGCAAGATGCAGGCGACCGTAACAGTCGTATGTCTTCCTTCGCTTTTGGAGAGGAACAGGGAGTGAACATGCAAACCGCTTTTATCCGTGAAGTAACGGGCGGAGGTTTCAATCTCTTCCACATCGTCGGACTCAGGTAAATCAATTCGCAGTAGAGAACTGACTAATTCGCGTTCAGTGTCGGTGGGGTCGTGTGCGTCTATCCACTTTGCCTGCCCGACTAACTGTTTGAGATCAGCACCTTCGCCTATCGGTATTTCAGTTATCGCGCCAGATTCAATGGTAAACAAACGCAGCATAGTGACCCCTTAGCAATGCAGTGAACAGGAGAGAGAATAGCGGTGCTGTGTTTTAATTTTGTGTTCAGAACCCGCTGAGATTCAAGGTGGACTGTGGCTATTGGCGCTTACGTCACAGGAGGAAGACAGTTTAAATTGGCTTTTGTCTAGTTCTTGCTGTGTGGAGCAAAGCTGACTGAAGAGCCAGCCTTGCTTATTGGTGAGAGTTTATTGAACGGGTTTAACTTCGATAGTAGCGCCAGCTGCTTCCAGCGCTTTCTCTAGCGCTTCAGCTTCGGCCTTTGGCAGCTTTTCCCTCAGCACAGCAGGGAGGTTTTCTACTACGGATTTAGATTCAATCAGACTCAGGCCCGTTGCGTCCTTCACTGCCTGAATGATGTCGACTTTCTTTCCATCAGCGGCTGTCAGTACCACATTGAATTTTTGCTCTGCGATAAGCTGGTTTTTCTGCATGAGTTGCTTGTCGATGCCTTTGAGCTTCATTTCATCAATGGCGAAGTTGACGGCGTTCAACAGACCCTGTTCACGTTTAGGAATGAGATAGCCAAACTGACTGCGCGTGAAGGGTTCTTCACAACGTGCCGCTTCCAGTTTGTCGTTTGTGACTTCGTAGAAAAGCCCTTCAGGGGTTTCAGTCACCATGACATCCACGTCACCTGCAACGACGGCTTTTGGCACATCCAGATTGTTTTCAAACTTGGTAAAACTCGCATTAGGTAAGTTCTTATCAGCAAACTTCTCGTTAGTGCCGCCAATGTTCACGCCGACGCGAACAGAAGACAGGTTCACTTTTTCCAGCGAGTCATATTTTCCGGCATTGCCTTTCGCGACGAGGAAACACTTACCAAAAACCATGTAACCTTGAGTTTGTTCAGCGTTCAGCTGGCGTTGCATCCGGCGGGTAATACCGCCCATGGCAATGTCGTACTTGTCTTCTTTCAAGCCATCAAGTAGGCCTTTCCAGGTTGTCGATACAAACTCTACTTTTACGCCGAGTTGGTCTCCCAAATATTGTGCGACATCGATGTCATAGCCTGAGTAGTTTTGGCCATCATGGAAAGAGAAAGGTTTGTAATCGCCGGTGGTGCCTACGCGAATGACGCCAGCTTCGAGGATATCGTCCAGTTGATCTGCGACTGCAAAGCTGGAAAGGGTCAGAGCCACTGACGCGATGATGTGTGATGCTTTCATAGTGATACGTCTTTTTTGGTTATTGGACGTTCTAATCTAGCAATCCCTTCAAAACGATAGGGTCTAACTATTGAGGATGTAACGCTTTTGCTTTTTGAAATAACCAGCCCATAAACAAAGTGTCAAGAATTCAAAAGCAAAGCGTACAGCAGTAGAAATGAGCTTGAGCATCGCCATGCTCGCGCTCTGGGCTTAAAAAAGGCGGGCGGCTTTGTACTTATTGAGAGCTATTGATTGGCTTTTAGTGTTAACAACGTGGTTTAAAAATGGAACGCTGGTTAGTTGTTTTATTTGATACCTTGAATGTGAGTATTAGGAAAAGGACTTCATAAATGAAAAGTACCATTGGTTTAGTGATGATGTTGGTTGCGATGGGAGCGTTCTTTATCAGTGCCTTTTTGGCGGATTCTGTGCTGATGGGTATCTCTATTATTTTGTTTTTGTTCGGTCTGATTTTCCATTTTGTCTACAACAGATCTGCAGAGGTCGATGACTGTGATACATCAATACATATTGAAGTTCTCACTGAAAGAGCTGAATTGCATGTTGAAGATGAGTGGAAGAAACGTGACAAGATGAAAGGCTCTGATGCCTTCTCTGCGCCGGATGATTCGCATCACTAGCTTGCTATTCCTATACTCGATCAACCTTTCTTAACCGGCTGCGGCAAATTGATCGGCAACGCGGTGGTGTGCTTCACTTCATCCAGCACAAACAGGGTTTGTGCCTCTCTCACTTCCGGAAAGCTTCTCAGTGTTTTTAACACAAAATGCGAGAGCTCTTTGTTGGTTCTGGCAACAACTTTCATCAGATGGTCGTAGGGGCCGGAAAGGGAATAGCACTCCAGGATCAGCGGGTGATCTTTCACTGCTGATTTAAACAAATCAAACGCCGCCTCGCTTTTCTGGTCGATGCTGACCTGAACAAAAGCCGTCACACCAAATCCTGCTTCTTCGGCATCAAGCATTGCGCCATAGCTTTTAATCACACCAGAATCTTCGAGGCTTTTTGTGCGTCGTAGGCAAGTTGATTCTGACATGTCAGTGGCTTTGGCGAGTTCCACAATCGTCATGCGCCCGTTGTCTTGAAGCTGTGAGAGTATCTTTTTGTCTTGATTGGAGAGCATGACGATTTCCTTCACTATGATGTTGTTAATTGAATGATAACACCATAAAACATCGTCTCAAGGATGACTTTGACGGCATTCTCCACCTGTTATTGGGTAAGATTTAATGAGCCTCTAGCGCGTATTAGGAGAATACAATGTCGAACGAAAAGTTCTTTCACGTTGGCGAATTGAGCAGTGAACAGCCCGCGACCACGCAATACCAACAATCCACATTCTCGAAAGCCCGTCATCCGGAACCGTATCGCTTTGAAGTGAACTTAAGCGCTGAGGCAGGAGACATGCAGAAAAAGACGGGGGTGGTTTCCGTCAATATTCCGGGATTCAGTCCGGTAAAGCTCTATTGCGATGAACAGCCGCCTGTCGGTAATGACACGGCGCCACCACCGCTGGCATTCTTTTCAGCGGGTATCGGCTTTTGTTTGATGACTCACCTGACGGACATTCTCACTGCCCGCAAAATTCAGGTAGCTTCTTTAAAGCTTGAACAACGCATTGTGTTCAGAACTAACCTCGGTCATATGCGTGAGCATGGTTATATGACTGATGGTGGATGCGACATTGTCGAAACGCACGTGATTATCGACAGTCCTGAGCCGGAAGAGAGAATTAAAGATCTGCTGGATGAAGCTGAAAATGGCTGCATGGCGCATTTTGCCTTGAGAAATCCTATCCCTTGGTCGACCCGACTGGTCTATAACGGTAAAGAGGCAATCAGCCGTTCGGGCGAGTAGATATTGAAGCCGACATGTTTGAAGCTGTAGCTGATGCTGCGGCTTTTTTACGTTAGGTGAGTCTTTTGAAAAACTGTCTGGGCTTCTCGTCGCGATGAAGTATGCAATACGAGACAGTGAGTAATTGCAAAATAACTAAGCTTTTTAGGTACTGAGCGACTTAAAGAGCTGGTTATGTTCACACTTCAGCAGCGCGAAAATGCCCCCAATTTAGCGCACGATGGGTCTAATACATTCTCTCATCTTCCTTCGGTTTCAAGAACGATTCCTACTGCCCGTAGGCTTCAAGCCAAGCTGACTATCGGCGACAGCCATGACGCTTTCGAGCAAGAGGCTGACCGGGTCGCTGATAATGTTGTCCGTTCGTCAGCTTTCTCGAGCGGAGCTTGTTCCTGTGGGGGCTCGTGTCCGAAATGTCAGCGCGCTTCGGGTGTTTCTCCTTTGCTTCTCAGGAAAGGCGTGGGGAATGCCACTTCAAACGGCAATGTGCCAGATATTGTTCATCGTACTTTAAGCCGTTCGGGCCAGCCTTTGGATAGTCAAACCCGCGCCTATATGGAGCCGAGGTTCGGTGCGGATTTTAGCCAGGTGAGGATTCATACTGACAGTGAAGCTGCCGCTTCTGCCAAGCGTATCCAAGCGCGCGCATACACAGTGGGACATCAGGTCGTTTTTGGTGAAGGACAGTACAGACCTGACTTAGCCTCTGGTAGGCGGTTAATGGCACACGAACTGACACACGTTATCCAGCAAATGGGGTCAAACGCCCACGTTATTCAAAGGGCAGAGACGGATACAGCAACGAACTGCGCTGGGCTGACAGACTGTGAAACAGACGTTGATACGAAAGTGAATAGCTCTCTCAGAAGTGCGCGGGCGGTGTCCGGCAGACCACTTAGCGCTGCTGTCGTTGTAAGGGAGCTGGCTAACGATATCGCGGTAGATCAAGCCCCCGGGAGAACGGCGATTGAGCTATGGGCCGATACCTTACCGGCTTCAAAGCAAGCCCTCCCGGCTCAAGGTGCGACGAAATACAAGGGTGTGAGCTTTGGAATTTGGTCCAACCCTTTGTTTCCTATTCTTAACCCGACAATGAAAGTACATGGTATTTGCATAGGGAGCGATAAGTTAGGGCATTTCTTTCAACAAGGTCTGACGTACTTTCAAACGGAGACAGCAAGGAGTACGGCCGATGCCGAGGAACAGAGCGAGAGAACCGAAGGGGGAGGTTTTGGACTGGAGACAACGGGTGTGTATTCCAATGCAGACCAGGAAGCTAATCGGAAAGGAGGGCAGTTCTATAAAGATTTAGTGGCGAACCCTGCGATGACTTTTGCCATTTCAAATTACATTAACAGCAACTGGAATGAAGAAAGTAACCCTAACTTTTACGAGCAAAGTGTTGGCGAGCAGGTTTGGTCAAACTTGTTGACTGGCTCTTGGTCTGGAACCTCGACGAGCCTTCTACCCCCTTTGTCTATCTCTAATGGCACTGTATTTATGGACTTTAGCTCGGCAAGTGGGGGCAGGGTGAGTGGAACAATACAAGACGGTGTAGGCCCCATTATGAACAGCGGTTCTTTCTCTGGCACGTTGGCATTGAGTACGAAAAAAGTTCGCGGACAGTCATTGCTTGGCTTCGATACGACACCAGATGCGGTGACGGGTGTTGAAATACGCTTTAACTGGGCGCTAGGAAGTGATTCTGGCAAAGGGCTATTGGTGTCGAACGACGAACACAATCTGACGGGTACATGGGGAAATGGCTCTTCAGAAGTAGATCGAGGTCTCATCCATCTCACCAAGCCTTAGTCTGACTTTCTGGTCTTTTCCAGAGTCTGACAGAGGAATCACAACATTTCGCCCAGCCAAGACGGTAAGGTGTAAGGAGAAACTCAGCGTTCCTACTAATGAATTGTAAAGTATGATTTTTTATGCCATTTAAAACACCGAAAATTTGGTACGCCTCCGTGTTATGCAATTTGTTGTGTTTCTTGTGTGGCTATTTGGTCAGTCTGCAATGTCAATTTATTTACATAAAAATCAATTAATTAAATGTCGCATTAATCACCAAGCTTTCAATAGGTTGCCGTTTATTAGCCTGTGTCTAGATTGTTTTACTTAGTACTTTTTTCCTTTTGCACTGTCAGATTCCTGTCAATGACCTCCTGATGATTCATTAGTGAGAACTAATGGAGTGGTTCCTCTGGTTTAATTGGGTTGTCGATGCCGCTGTTTCGCATCGTCAGCAAATCATTTGGATAACTAGGACCGAGGGAAGAAACATGGCAACAATAGTGGGCACAAATGACAGTGAGACCTTAGACGGAACAGACTCTAATGACTGCATCTACGCGTATGATGGCGATGACACCATCAATACCGGAGACGGCGTAGATTATGTCTATGCAGGCAATGGTAATGATGTGGTATTCGGTGGCGCACATAGCGATATCGTTTATGGCGGCTGGGGCAATGACAACATATATGGTTACGGCGGCAACGACTATCTCTTCGGTGAAGGCGGTAATGACCGCATAAAAGGGGGCGACGGTGACGACTGCATTAATGGCGGCACGGGAGACGATATCCTCTTCGGTGACAACGGCAACGACTACATGGTCGGTGGTGATGGCAACGACAATATGTACGGTGGCGAAGGTCACGACAAGCTCTACGGCGGCGAAGGTGATGATCACATTCAAGGCGGTGGTGGCAACGACTTCATCGATGGCGGGAACGGTAACGACTACATCTGGGGCTTAGAAGACGATGATGTCATCTATGGCGGTTGTGGTGACGATATTGCCTTCGGTCAAGGCGGTAACGACTACATCAAAGGTGGTTACGGTGACGACATGCTGTTCGGGCAGGGCGGTAACGACAAGCTAATCGGCGGCTGTGGTAACGACAAACTCGAAGGTGGTGATGGCTGTGACAAGCTCTATGGCGAGCACGGCAATGACGACCTTTGGGCGGGTGCGGGTGACGATTGCCTGTTTGGCGGCAGTGGCAATGACATTCTTGCTGCTTCTGCAGGTAATGACCACCTCTGGGGTGGTAGCGGTAAAGACCTGTTTTTCTTCAATGAAAACTACGGCACCAATACAATTTGGGACTTCTGCTATTGGCAGGATACGATTCAGATTGATGATGGGCTGGCAACTTCTGTCTCTGAGATTAATGTGTCAGTGAACTCACACGGCACAACACTTGGCTTCTCTGATGGCACAGAAGTACTGCTCAAAAGCTGGTACCACGGCCTGAATCATGTTGATTTGGACTTTGTCAGCGGCCTGTATGACGTTTAACGTACTTTTAGGCACTGATTGAACTGGCTGTTCATTTAACGGCTTTTCAATCGTTAAGGCTCTGAGATTGCATCTCAGGGCCTTTTGTTTTTCAGCGTCATGTTAACCCTTCCGCAGAAACACGGCCTTTTTGTCAATCCGGGTTTCACTCACCGAGTCTTTTCTATATTAATTCTTTGGATAAGCTGGCTCACTTCAAGCGTTCTTAACTGCGCGTACGTTGCCGAAAAGAAAATGAATAAGGATATTCTTATGCTCCCTTCGTTCGAACACTTACAAGAGACGGTGCGCCGCTATGATGCGATTGATGAAGCTTCAATGCAGGCGCTCATGGCCAGCTGCAAGGTGACAAACATTGGCAGAGGAGTAACGCTTTACGATATCGCGCAAACTCCCACGCATTTTGCTTTTCTTCACCGAGGTCTGATGCGTGCATTTTTGCTGGACGAAGAGGGGAACGAATACAACAAGAATTTCTTCGATGAAGGCAGGTTTCCTGGTTGCATGAGCGCGCTGCTTCTGCGAGAGCCTAGCCGGATTGCCATTCAGGCTTTGGAGCCTTGTGAACTGGTCGAAATCGACTTTCAACAGTTTCGTGCCGCGCTGTTTACGCATCCGGATTTAATGCGCTTTCATATTCACTATTTGGAGAAGCACTGGCTATTGGAAAAGGAACCAAAGGAAATCAGTTATCTTGAGCATGAAGCTAAAGACAGATATCAGGCGTTTCTAACCGACTTCCCTGCAATCGCTCCCAGATTGCCTCAATACCACATCGCTAGTTACCTCGGCATTACTCCCACTCAGCTGAGCCGGATTAGAAAACAAATTTACTATACCCAATCGACCTGAATCCAGCATCTTCAGGTTGTGTGGGTATAAATCAACATATGTAAAGGCGTCAGCTTTCGGCATTGCGTAATCTCTCTCCATCAACGCAAGGAGAGACAGAGATGAACGTACTAGAAGCATTGAATTGGCGCTACGCCGTAAACCAGTTTTCAGAACAGACACTCAACCAGGAAGCTATCGATGGCCTTATCGAAAGTGTTCGTTTAGCCCCTTCTTCATACGGCGTTCAACCGTTTAAATTGCTGGTGATTGAAAATCCAGCGCTGAAACATGCTTGCTTAGCGCAAAGTTATGGCCAGCAGAAAGTCGCTGATAATTCTCACCTTCTGGTTCTGGCACACAAGACCGCGCTCAATGAGGCAGACATTGAAGACTTCATTGAACAGCTAGCTGCCAACCAGAACCGTCCAGCGTCAGACTTACGCGCTTATCAAGATCAAATTGCCAGCAGCTTGCTGGGACTTAGCCAACCACAACAGGCCGCGTGGGCCGCACAGCAATGCTTTATCGCATTGGGAACATTGGTCAGCCATGCTGCCGTTGAACAGATTGATGCCTGCCCGATGACGGGGTTTGATTCAGCAGGGCTCAACGAAGTGTTGGGGCTGGATAAGCAAGGGCTCAACGCTGTGATTATTTGTCCTGTTGGCGTGCGTTCGGAGACTGACCGCACAGCAAACCGCCCCAAGTTTCGTTTGTCCCGCGACCAACTGGTAGAAACGTTATGAGCAGCTTAACGCTAATGGCACTTGCCGCCGGTGGCTGCATTGCCATTCAGGCGGCGATGAATGCGCAATTGGGTCAAATGCTCGGTAACAGCTGGCTCGCAACCAGCTATGCCTTCCTGACCAGTTTTGTCCTTGTGAGCCTCGCTGTTGCGGCGCTTTACAACGCGGGTGGGATTTCGGCCTCAAACACAGGTCTGGATTGGGAAAGGCTGACCCAAATCCCTTGGTATCTCTGGTTGTCCTGTGTATTCAGTGTGATAGGTGTGGGAAGCTTGTATTTTCTTATTCCTAAAATGGGGGTAGGGGACCTGATGAGTTACTCGCTGGCAGGGCAAATCATTATTGCCATGTTGCTGAGTCACTTTGGCGCATTCGACAGCCCAATCAAATCTATCTCAGCGATCAAACTATTCGGTGCAGCATTGCTGGTGCTGGGTATTGTATTAATCAATAAGGACTTTTCATGAACGCTGCTTTGCAAGCCAACCTCGATAATTTGAATCTCTACTGGCAGGCGCTGGGTGCTAAGCAGGAAGGGGAACTGTTTGTTCATCCCAGCTGGCCCAATAAGCGCTGGAACCCCGGCTTGAGCCTTCATGGTGTGAGTTTCTCTTCGGGGCAAAGAGCATCTACGGTAGATGAGTTGGATGAAAAATGTCTTCAAGTGCTTAGCGATCAGCACGGCCTAACGTTGTCAGTGGCGATGCAATTGGTGGTAATGACTTACGAATTACCGCAAGACGCAGAGTTTGAATTCGGAAAAGAGATTGAGCGGGTATCGACGGAAGAGCAAGTCAATGACTGGACCGTTGCCTGTTCAAAGGCTTTCAACTATTTGATTGATGAAGCGGTGATTCAGCACCTTAACGCCGACAACAACAGCCATATTTTTGCGCTGTACAAAGAAGGCGAAATCGCGGGCACTGTGATTCTCTACCAAACGGGAAACACCTTGGGTATTCATCAACTGGGGACACTGAGGGAGTTCAGGAAGATGGGTGTGGCCTCTTCGCTGATGCAACACAGTCTGGCACTGGCTAAGGAACTCGGCTGCGAATATGTCACTCTTCAGGCATCCAAAGCGGGACTGCCACTTTATGAACAATTGGGTTTTCAGCAACTCGCGATGTTAACCAGCGTGCTGGCGGAGTAACCGCCAGAAAAGAAAAAGGAGCCATTCGGCTCCTTTTTGTGTTCCAGCAACAGGTATTAGCTGTTGTAAGTGGTCGATACGGTGTCGCCGCCTTTACCAGTCCAGTTGGTGTGGAAGAATTCACCACGTGGACGGTCAGTACGCTCATAAGTGTGCGCACCGAAGTAGTCGCGCTGTGCTTGCAGCATGTTCGCTGGCAGGCGAGCAGTCGTGTAACCATCAAGGAAGGTCAGTGCTGAAGACAGGCCTGGTGATGGCAGACCAATTTCGAAGGTCTTCGCCACGACTTTACGCCATGAGCCCATGCAATCTTCCAAGATGTTCTTGAAGTACTCATCAGAGCCCAGGAATTTCAGCTCTGGGTTCGCTTCGTATGCATCGCGGATGTTACCCAGGAACGCACTGCGGATGATACAGCCACCACGCCATAGCAGGGCAACGTTACCGTAGTTCAGATCCCAGTTGTATTGCTCAGACGCTTCGCGGATAAGCATGAAGCCTTGCGCGTAAGAGATGATTTTCGCAGCCAGCAGTGCTTTACGCAGTGCTTCCAGCCAAACTTCGCGGTCGCCTTCTACAGGACCAATTTTGTGTTGGAACAGAGCAGCGGCTTCTTCACGCTCTTCTTTACGTGCAGACAGAGCGCGCGCAAATACAGATTCAGTGATCAGCGTTAGTGGAATACCGAAGTCCAGCGCATTGATGCCTGTCCATTTACCGGTGCCTTTCTGGCCTGCGGTATCAAGGATTTTCTCCAGCACAATGTCGCCGTCCTCGTCGCGGTAGCCCACGATTTCAGCGCTGATTTCCATCAGGTAACTGTCCAGCTCGGTCTTGTTCCATGCAGTCATGGTCGCCTGCATTTCATCGTGGTTCATGCCCAGACCTTCTTTCATGAAGTGGTAAGCTTCACTGATCAGCTGCATGTCGCCGTATTCGATACCGTTGTGAACCATCTTCACGAAGTGGCCTGCACCTTCACGGCCAACCCAGTCACAGCACGCTTCGCCGCTGTCGGTCTTCGCTGAAATCGCTTGGAAGATAGGTTTTACTGCTGGCCAACCCGCTGGGTTACCACCTGGCATGATTGAAGGTCCAAAACGTGCACCTTCTTCGCCGCCTGAAACGCCAGCGCCGATGAATACCAGACCTTTTTCTTCCAGGTCTTTCATGCGACGTGTGCTGTCTGGGTAGTTAGAGTTACCGCCATCGATAATGATGTCGCCTTCGTCCAGCAAAGGAGTCAGAGCGTCGATGAACTGATCAACAACGTCGCCCGCACGTACCATCAGCATCACTTTGCGTGGCTTTTCCAGCTTCTCAACCAGATCTTCCAGTGAGTATGCGCCAATGATGTTGGTGCCTTTTGCTGCGCCTTCAAGGAACTCGTCAACTTTTGACGTAGTGCGGTTGTAAGCAACCACTTTGAAGCCGTTGTCGTTCATGTTCAGGATAAGGTTCTGGCCCATTACCGCCAGACCAATTACGCCGATATCGCCTTTCATTTCTATAAACTCCTTACGCCAATGCCTTCGCGGCAGCAGCATCTAAATACCATTCTGTTGTGCCATGTGTTGATTGAATATGCGCTGCCGGATAAGGCAGGTTTGCGTCGGCGTTTTCACCGTGAATCGCTTCAATCATTTCTGCTTTGCCTGCACCCAGTACCAGGTAGCTGATGCGGTCAGCATTATTCAGCAAACATGCACTTTTCGAAACACGCAGCTGTCCTGATTGCGGGTGCGCCGCAACCACAGTGAGTGCAGGTTCATCGTAGTCAGTTTGACCTGGGAAGAGGGACGCAGTGTGGCCGTCGTCGCCCATACCAAGCAAGATCCAGTCAAACGCAGGTAAGCCGTTTTTCTCTGGCACTTCTGTTTTGATTTCGTCAGCCAGTCGCTTAGCTTCCTGTTCTGCATCGTCTTCACCACGAATGCGATGAATGTTCTCAGCAGGGATCTCGATGTGGCTGAATAGCAGGGTGTTGGCTTCGCCGTAGTTGCTTTCAGCATCATCCGGTGCCACGCAGCGCTCGTCACCCCACCAGAAGTGGAGGTTTTGCCATTGAATGCTGGTCGCCCATTCTGGCTGTGCCAGCAGTTTGAACAGTAGCTTCGGTGTGCTGCCACCAGAGAGTGAGATATGAACGGGACGTCCTTGTTCACTCAGGCTTTTCATTGACGACGCAAGTTCTAACACCACGGCGTCTGCATTATCTAAAATGCGGAATTCCTTCATTTCACAGCTCGCAATATTCTGTATTGGTTAGGTTCTTACATGGATAGCGCCACTCGCGTCCATCGCGTTTTAGCAGCTCATCCGCTTTTTCTGGGCCCCAGGTGCCTGCGGCATAACCGAACAGTACATCGGGATCTTCCTTGTAGCGCAGAATTGGCTCAACAAATTCCCAACATGCTTTCACCGCGTCAGAGCGGGCGAAAAGCGTTGAGTCACCTTTTACGGCATCTAACAGCAGGCGCTCGTAGGCGGTCAGAAGCTGTGCTTCTTGCAGGTTCTGGTAGTGGAATTCCATTGAGACTTCTTTGGCCTCAAAACCAGCGCCTGGTTTTTTCAGGCCGAAGCTCATCAGTATGCCTTCATCCGGCTGAATGCGGATGATGAGTTTGTTCTCAGGAGCATTGGCGCCAAACACTGGGTGAGGGGTTTTCTTGAAGTGAATAACCACTTCGGTCACACGTGTTGGCAAGCGCTTTCCTGTGCGCACATAGAAAGGCACGCCATTCCAGCGCCAAGTGTCGACAAACATCTTCAAGCCGATGTATGTCTCGGTACGTGAGTCTTCCGCCACGCCCGGCTCTTCGCGATAGCCTAACAGCTTTTCACCACGAACGTTGGAGCCCGTATACTGACCCAGTACCAGATTGTTCTTCAGATCGTCGTCACTCAGTGGACGGAAGCTTTGCATTACCTTGGTGACTTCATCACGAATGGAGTCAGAGCGGATAGCTGCTGGTGGCTCCATCGCAACCATGCCCAGTACCTGGAGCAGGTGGTTCTGAAGCATGTCGCGTACTGCGCCTGAACCGTCGTAGTAACCGCCGCGACCTTCTACACCCAAGAACTCAGCGCCCGTGATTTCAACGTAATCAATGAAGTTACGGTTCCAAAGAGGCTCAAACATGCCGTTTGAGAAGCGGAATACCAACAGGTTCTGAACCGTCTCTTTACCCAGATAGTGGTCGATGTGGTACAGCTGCTTTTCGTTGAAATTGCGGTGGAGTTTCTTGTCCAGCTCTTCTGCAGATGCAGTGTCATAGCCGAAAGGCTTTTCAACAATCAGGCGTTTCCAGCCGTTGGATTGGTCATGCAGATTGTGGTCTGCCAAACACTCTGGAATGACACCATAAAGGCTTGGCGGCGTCGCCAGATAGTAGAGATTGTTGTTGCCGGTGTGGTGTTTATCGCTCAGTTCGTCCAGGCGGGTAACGAGTTTACTGTATTCGCTGGACTCAGCAGGATTGATAGGAAGGTAGTAAAGGTGTTGGCTAAAACGCGCGAGAACGGCTTCATCCACCTTCTCATTTTCTCTTAAAAACGCGGCGAGTTTTTCGCGGAAAGCGTCGTCAGAGTAGTCTGTGCGGCTAACGCCAAGAATCGTAAAGTTCTCTGGCATCATGCCATTTGCATAAAGATGATAGAGTGCTGGGATCAGCTTGCGCTTAGCAAGATCACCGGACGCACCAAAAATCACAATATTGTTGTTTTCTTTCGCCATTTGGATTTCCCTGCGATGGGCGATTAATCAGTCTCGAATGGAGAAACGTGCCCAAGGTCGTGAGCCCAATAAAATACCAGCATTTTCCTCAAAGAATGATTGTTTCTTCCTATCTTTTTAATAGGTAGTGCCTTCATTGCTTTATTTCTGAGCGATGCTAACAGTTTATGTATGCTTTTGCTTTCATTTGTCCGAAAAGAAAGTCACTCACTGCTCGTGTCCAGAGGCTTGCCGGCTAAATCGAAGTAGACTTGCTTATCGTCAATTTCTCCTACATACATGCCATCCTGATACTTTAGCTTTTCATAGTAAGGAGCAATAAGGATCTCGCCTGCCTTGTTCATCAGCCCTTTGGCCCCCCAGAAAAAGTCACGAGGGTTATTTTCTTCGTCTGAGACAATGAAAAAACCTGGGTGTTCTTTGACTTCATCTACCCGATAATAGCGTTGGAGGTTATCCAGAATACCCTTTGGTAAGGACGCTTCTCCTTCGATTGAAAAAGCCCTTTGGCAGTTTTGAGCAAAGGCGAGGTGTTCAATGAAGGCGTCTGGGGAATAAAAGAAAACAGTCAAATAAACCCCTCCTATATCAAGCTGACAGTAGGAATAAATATTTTCCGGAGCGTCGATGGCTCTGAGCGTTAGCGCTTGAGTATATTTAGCCTTGTCGCTTTTCCCCGCAAAAAGAACTTCCACACCGTCTTCTTGTGCAGTTTCGATGTAACTCTCAAGTAATGCTGAGGCTTCAGACAAGGAAATCGAGAACGTATTATTGAATCCAGCATAGATACTTTCGCCATTCCAGAATCGCCGAGACCCAAACGCATCGACTTCTGTCAAGGTCTTTACATTGACATGCTTATTTTTGTAATCGGTAAGAGATTCATCGAAGTCGATGGTTTGGAGATGAAAAGATTCAGTCTGGATAAGGCTTGCGGCATTTGCGATGACAAGATGTTTGAGTGCTTCCTGGTCTTGATTGTTGTTATTCACAAAACGATAGAGGATCTCATGAACAGCACCGACTGGGAGCTCGTGTTCAGAGCCAAAAAGTGCAGACTTGCCGATTAAGTGTTTTTGACCGTCATATCGATAGGCGACGATATGGGTAACATCCTGACTCTGGTAGATGTAGCTGTATGGGTCATCATGAATGACTGTGCCGCCTTGGCGTACAATTGTTTCCTTCCATTTCGGGAAACTAAAACGATTTTCATCCTTTTCACTAACGATAAAGTCGAGAGGTTGTTCCGAGAATACATAGATGGTGTCTTCATCTAAATTCAGATTCAGCGCCCCCAGTTCCCAGATATAGAATCCACCCAACCACTGCTTGGTAGTCTCTGAAATAGGCACTAACACAGCCATATCTTCGTGAATGATTTTCTTTGTGACGTAGACTTTTTCTGTGGTATCGGGTTGTTCTGAAGCATTTAGGTGTGGCGCAACAAGCATTACACAGACTAGGGCAATTGTGCGATATAAACTTATCATCCTTGATTTCCAACTGACTTCATTATTGGCTTGTGTTGTTTTAAACCACTCTAAAGGCTATCGAAATGAGTTGTTGGTTCGAATCAGAGACTCAGTGGATAAAGCGCTGCTTCAACAAGTATCTGCAAAGAGCACATCAAATTTTCGTTGTTTGATTTAGTTGCAAACCCTCCTAGCGATGTCACTGCCATTGTTATGTTGGAATTCTTACTATCTCTCTCACTCACTATCTTAATTTGTCGCATTTTATGGTGGTTTTTGATTCAACCAGAGTTATGCAAAATCGTTTGTTTTAACTGCATGTTGTTTGAGTTAGCGTGATGAAATTAGAGAGGAGATGATATGGAAATCTGGCTCATAGGAACTGTTCTTGTATTGTTCACAATGTTGCTCGTTCAAGGAGGCAGGCGGCGAAAGGCACAGCGAGTATTTATTGGCACATACCGCTTCAATAAAGCGATCAAAACAAAGGTGCACCAGCATTACCCCCACCTGACGGATGAAAACCTATCTTTAGTCATTGATGGTTTGAAAGAATATTTCTTTCTTTGTCATGAGGGTAATAAACGTATGGTCGCGATGCCTTCACAGGTTGTGGATGTCGCTTGGCATGAGTTCATTTTGTTCACTAGAGAATACAAAGGATTTTGTGACAAAGCATTTGATCGGTTTCTGCACCATACGCCCACCGAAGCGATGGTGACACCAACGATGGCTTTGGACGGTATTAAGCGGGCATGGCGGTTATCTTGCGCTCGTGAAGGTATAAATCCGACGAATCCGTCAAAACTTCCGCTTCTTTTCGACATTGACTCAAGGCTAAATATTGACGATGGCTTTAAGTACTCGCTCGACTGCCAGAAAAGCAACTCAAATACCTACTGTGCCAGTCACATTGGCTGCTCTTCAGGCTGTGGGGGAGGAATTGGTTGCTCAGGTGATGGGGGCGGTTGTGGCGGCGGAGACTGATACCTGATCTTAGCGTTCACCTCTGCAATATACTTTTACAGACCTTTGTCTCGATAACGCGCTTCACATTTCACTCCTGACGATTGACTAACGCTTTGAGGGTCATGGTGCAAAGCGCTGCATCTATCCGAATCCTATTTTCGTCTTCAAAGAACAGGCAAAAAGAAGCCTGATTATTTAGGACAAAAGAGGATTGTAGGATGAAAAAGCTAGTGGTGTTGATGGCAGTGTTTCTGTTGTCAGCGTGTGGATTCGAGGCCACACAAACGTATCATTTAACCTTGAGTGGCAGTCAGGCAGTGCCGCTCAATGATTCAGAGCTTTCGACAAAAGCGCGTGTCCAGCTTGATGAAAAACGCAAAAAGCTTCGGGCTAGACTGTATATCGATGGTATCGAAGACTTCAAGTTTGCCCATATTCACAGCGGTGGAATAGGGGACACCGGTGGTGTGGAATACGCCTTTGAAACGCCGAAAAAGCACAAATGGAAACACGGTGAAAAGCGCTATTTAGTGGTTCGTGAGAACGGCTTAAGCTATGCCGAAGTGGAAGCGCTGAAGAGCGGTGACTGGTACATCAATGTTCACACCGACGAGGTGCCTTCCGGCGAAGTGCGCGCGCAAATTGTGCCGAAGACTATCACTATTCTCTCCTTCAAAGCGGATGGCAGCCAACAGGTGCCGTCGGTAGCGACTGATGCCAGTGGACAAGGGTATCTGGCTTATAACAGCGTCGAAGAAACGCTAAATCTAAGGGTGAATTCGCAGGGCATTGAAGATGCAGTCGCAGCCCATATCCACACTGGTCGCGTTGGCAGCAATGGCGGCGTGCTGGTGGTTCTGGATCAAAACGCGGAGGATCCCAATGTGTGGACGGCGCCTGAGGACACATCATTAAGCGCAGAAATGTTTGAAGACATGCTTTCAGGCGCCTTTTACACTAACTTCCACACACTAGCGAACCCGCCCGGTGAAATCCGTGGGCAGATTTTCTCGCCTGACTATTCCATTTACTCTTTCCCATTGTCGGGCGATCAGGAAGTCCCACCTGTTACGACCGACGCGAGCGGTGATGGTTACGCTTTACTAAATGATGTAAACGGTAACCTGGATTTAAGAGTGGTTACCCAAGGTGTTGAGGATGCAGTGGCGGCACATATCCACCAAGGTGTCGCTGGCACCAACGGCGGCGTTGTGGTTGGTTTGGAACAAAGCGCGGATGACGTTAACGTATGGCAAACGCCAGTAGATACAACATTGACCGACGAACAAAAAGCGATGTTCCAGTCAGGCGGGCATTACGTGAATGTGCATACACCTGCGGTTGGAAGTGGTGAAATTCGAGGGCAGATTGAGCCATAGCTTATAGCCCAAATCGATGTAGAAACAAAAACAGCGCCAATCAGCGCTGTTTTCAGAACGATAATGTGAAACATCAAGATAGATAGAAGAAATCAAAATCATCAGCGCTGATGTCTTCAGCGTTAATGCTTTTCAGCAGCACATTCACGTTGTCATCAATGTACTCAGTCTCCCCGCCGAAGTCGAATTTACGGATCATCTGAATCAAGGTGTCATCACCTTGCTGTGTGATGATGAAATCGTCAAAATTCATGGAGAGATAGGAGTAGTCATTGAATGCTATCTTATCGATACCAATTTCGAAGTCGGTGATGGTGTCTGTTTCTACGTTACTGCTATAGGTCTGTCGCGCATCGCTTAGAACAAAAGTGTCTGCACCTTGTCCGCCAGTGAGGGTATCGTAACCTTCGTCTCCTTGCAGCCAGTCATCTCCGTCGCCTCCTTCCAATATATCGTTGCCCGCTCGCCCAAACAGGGAGTCATCACTGGTGCCACCGACGATGTGGTTGGCGGAGTTTCTGCCAATCAAAGTGAAGGAAACTTGCTCATCTGAGAAGTCATCGAGCTGAACATTTTGAAGGGTGGAGCTGGCAGTAGAGGAACCTTGTATTACAACGTCGTCACCTACTTGCTTAATCAAATCACTTGCTCTAAATATGTTGTCTTCGTTAGCGAGGAACCGGATAGTGTTGTCATCCAGCAAGTGGGTAATATTCAGCGAGTCAGCGGCTACTTCAAAGTCGGTGATGGTATCTTCATATCGGTAGTTATTGAACGAGTTCCAATTATAGCTGCTGTAGCCAGCCAACTCAGTGCTGAAATGGCCAATCACAAAGGTGTCAGCGCCTTCACCTCCTGAAAGCTGGTTTTCTCCCTCTCCAGCATGGAGCCTGTCGTTCCCTTCACCACCGTCAAGGCTATCGTTACCACCATCGCCAGACAGCTCATCATTGCCCTCACCGCCGAGGAGTGTGTCTCGACCTCCGCCTCCAATCAGGGTGTCATTGCCGCCACGACCTTCGAGAGTATCGCTGCCGGAGTTGCCATCAAGAGAGTCATCGCGGTTACCACCGATAAGCGTATTCCCAATGCCGTCGGAAGCAGCTCGGAGGCGCAGTGTGATGTCATCTAAAGCTATTGAATCCGGATCAACGCCTTCTAAATAGATTTCAAAGCCTAGGTCTGCTTTGAGGACAGTGCCATTTTCGTAAGCGGTAGGTGTTAAGCTTGATGGTGAGAAAGTCAGACTAGGTCTCTCTGAATAGTCAAAACCGTAGTAACTGATAGTAGCCTTAAATATCAATTGATCTTCGTTAACGTCAAAGTCCTTGATTGTTGTGATACCACTCGACCCAAACTGGAGTTCGAACGTATCAGCGCCTTCACCACCCACAAGAATCTCTTTAGTACCGCGACTGATTAGCGTGTCATTTCCTGCTCCACCATCCGCATAGTGGGTCGCGGTGATGACGTCGTTACGTTTGTCACCGAAAACCCAATGGTTTGATTGAATGCTACCGCCATAGTGCCAAGACTCTTCAATGTGTGCCCCCCAAATACCCAGGGAACTATTAAAGGTCGATGTGTTCGTAAACGAAAAATCGTCTGCGGTTAATAAGGAAGCGTTGGTATTGTTTAGGGTAATGGTGGAGCCATTCGAGAGAGTAATAACAGCTTTTGAACCCACTTGCTCGATAACCAAATCATCAAAGTCTGAAGTTATCGCTGTGTCGATGGCGATGGTATCAATACCGATTTCGAAGTCGGCTATTTTGTCATGCCCAGTGAAATAGGAGGGTATCGAATTTGCACTTTTGGCGAAGTCAAAACATAAGGAAGTGCCAAAATGGAACGTGTCTGAGCCGGCACCGCCATGAAACCATTGATTATTAGCATTGCCGGACAGGATGTCATCACCAGATCCAGCAAACAGAGCAGCTCCATTTCCTAGACTGCCAACAACGTGGAGAACGTCATTTCCTGAACCACCCAATAGTGTATCTTTGTTGCCAAGGCTCGTGAGTACGTCATTGCCACTACCGCCCCTTGCGACATCATTTCCATAGCCTTCCACCCAGTCATCACCCGAACCCCCTATAAGCGTATCGGATGAGCTTGAATCTCCATGAATTCTGTCATTTCCGCTGCTACCAATCGCCAGCTCGGACTCAAAAATAATATCGTTGCCAGTACCACCCAAAGCGAGGTCCTGCCCGTCGCCGCCATTTAGGTAGTCGTTCCCATCGCTGCCATACAAGGTATCGTCGCCGTCACCGCCATAAAGCCTATCGCCACCGGCATCTCCACTCAGTAAGTCATCACCTTCATTGCCATAGAGGGTGTCACTGCCATCGCCCCCATAGAGCTCATCGGTGCTCTCGTGACCATAAAGGGTGTCTTTTCCACCGAGTCCGTAAATACGGTTATTACCTTCGACACCATAGAGGATGTCGTCGTTCTCTGTACCGGTTATCTCGTTATAGGTATTAGTGGTTGTATAAACGAAATCGGCGAGTTCAAGAGTGGCTGAACTGAGCGTGATTGAATACATTCCTTCGTTCGATAGACTTGGTTCCTGAACAGACATACCTTTCTCCATTGAATGCTTTCCGTTGGCGGGTTTGTTAACGCACAAGACGGAATGAGAAGCTTTGAAATCGTGATTGATAATTATTTTTGGCCATCAAAACTGATTACAAATCAAAGAGCGTCGGCAAGTCTGTATTAGCTATTAGACAGCTGGGGATTGTATGGCGCACCTTCACAAATCAGTGCAAAAAGGAGCATAGAAAAAGAGTGTTCAACAGTGTGGGTTAACTTTGAATAATGAAGAGGGAAGAAGTTAGAAAGAGTACAATTCATCCCCCACTAGAATTACCAAAACCAAAAAATTGCCGGATAGCCCGGCAAAAAGCTTTGGTTAGAACTTTAAATTATGTCTGGCGCTTTGCATGTTACTGCCCGTAAGAAAAGTTGGGCTCTCTTTGTTCATTGCTTTAATTTTTGGCAGCTCTCCCATCTGCGCATTGAGTACGTCGGCAGCATGATTGAGTGCAACCCATTGTTGGTCTATCGCCGTTTCTGTTTGCACATAGATATGATGCCCGGCGTCACCAAACTTTTTCAGGTAATAGGTGACATCATCAGTGTTGCTCTCATCTCCAATATCATTCATTCCCAACGAGTTGTTGCCGAGAATGCAGTTTGTACCTGCCTCTTCAATACATTTTTGCATTAACTCTTTTGTAAACTGCGGCTTTGTTGTCCAAATCAATTCGTCATTAACAACCTCGTAGTCGTTCCACATGTTATATGCCATGGCTATGGGGGTTTTGTGCCATTTCTTAGCGGCAACCTTTATTTGCCAGCGAAGGCATGACTTGTCACTTTCCAGTGTCATGCCTCCATTCAACAAGGCTTGCACATTGTGTTTTCCGTCTGGTCGGTTGTAATCGCCTTTGTTTCGCCACATCGTTTCTGCGTGGTGTGTCATACACCCTGAAACAGCGAGTTCTCTGATCACTGAAACACTGTCGTATTTATCTGCGAGCTTCTCTTGCAAGTCTCTCCAGTGTGTTCTGAAAGATGGCTTCCAATGGGAAGGAATGATGCCTTGCTTGTTATTTTTGAAATAGGCTCTTACACCGCACATTTCTTTTGCAGTAGCGTTCTGCCCCTTTTCACAATTCTTCAGCTTGTATTTCCCATTATGCTCATGATAGGTGAGCCATTTTGGAGAAAAAACACCTGAAAAAACGCGTAATTTGATACCAAGAGTGTTAGTTGTTTCAGGATCATTGTTCCACTCATTCACGCGTGCAATAGCCTGATCAATGACATTGTTTTCGGTGATTGGCCCTGCTTTTTCTTTCTGAAGGTGACGCCACTCAACCTGAACGACGAGTCCATCGATAAACTCACCAATAGGCTTTTGCTCTATTTGCCCTTCACTTGTTTCAACAGAAACGAGTTGATAGGGGTCGTCGTAGCCATTTCGGTCAGAGGTAAAGTTGTTGACTGAGCCATCAACATCGCCACGTAATACGAAGCCTGTAATACGCTCTTTAGACTCTGCAAAGGCGATGTTTGTGTTCAAGATAAGTAACGCTGCTAAGGCAGACTTTATGAAGCTTTTCATTGGTTCCTCCTTGAATCAGAAAGAATGCCAGGGAAGTGTTGAACCCCAGCATCCAAATAGTGAATTAAACGAAATCAAACATATCGCTGGTCACTTTGTTGGCGTTGAAGTCTTCCAAAGTCACTGTTGTGTGGTTGCCCAGGTCAAGCACGGTATCGGCACCAACTTGGGTAATACTGACTTGATTGAATTTCGTCAGCAGAGAGCTGTCGATTTGTATTTTGTCGCCCTGACCTTTGCTGAAATCAGCGATGGTGTCGTTATGGTCGCGATATTCGAAGAAGAAGGTATCTGCACCGAAACCACCCACCAAATAGTCGTCTCCGTTGCCGCCCACGAGGAGGTCATCACCGTTTTCACCGTAAAGACAATCGTCCTCACCACCGCCATACAGTTTGTCACTGTTGGCGCCGCCTTTTAGGATGTCATTACCCATATGGCCTTCAAGAATATCAGCGTGGTAACCGCCATCCAGGTAGTCATTGCCTTTGCCGCCATTCAGGTAATCTTCACCGGCTTCACCATATAAGGTGTCATGGCCTTCGGAACCGCGAAGTTCATCATTGTTGTTGCCGCCATACAGGGTGTCATTGCCTGTACCACCATGCATGTAATCCAACATATTGCCGCCGTACATGGTGTCGTGTCCTGCACCACCCAGCATGCGGTCATCATTGCCTTCGCCGTGCATGATGTCGTCACCGTCGCCACCGACGAGGTAATCGTTACCACCACCACCGTAAAGTTGATCGTTACCTTCGTCACCGTAGAGCTCATCGCCGCCGCTTCCGCCGTAAAGCTTGTCGTTACCCAGGCCACCCCCTAGTTTATCTGCACCGTCTTCACCTCTGAGCTGATCGTCGTCAGCACCACCATAGAGTTGGTCTGCTTCGGTACCGCCCCAGAGCGAATCTTCACCGGCACCGCCACGCAGGAAATCTTCGCCTTCGTTACCCCAAAGAACGTCATTGCCTTCGTCGCCGTTGATTTCATCATTGCCTTCATTGCCAAAAAGAACATCGTTACCTAAACCACCGCTAACAAAGTCATTTCCTTCGTTACCGCGAGCTTTATCGTCGCCGTCGCCGCCATAAAGCTTATCTTGCCCTTGACCGCCATACAGTGTATCGGAGCCTGTTCCGCCATAGAGGTTGTCGTCACCATCAAAGCCCTCAATTCGGTCATCGCCAGAATCACCATAAAGGTTGTCGTTCAACAACCCACCGCGCACCCAGTCATTTCCGGCATCACCATGCACTTCATCTGTGCCATCACCGCCGATAACAGTGTCATCACCATCACCGCCATAGATAAAGTCTGTGCCGTCCCAGCCTTCGATGTAGTCGTTTCCGCCGTTGCCATAGATAAAATCGACGCCATTTGTGCCGATGATGTGGTCATCATTTTCTGATCCATTAATGATGTTGGCCATTTGATGCTCCGTTTGTCTGATTGAGAAAAATCGATCGCGATGTAAGCGCTTTCTTGCCAGCGGAATCTGACGTATCAGCTGATGAGTTTCCATATTGGAGGGTCTTGAGAGTGAGACGGATGTTGTCGAGTTATTTGCCGCACTGTTTAAAGGGGGAATGTGGTGGGAAAAACGCGATATTTTTTAGTTTTCGCTAAAGAAAATAAGTAACTCTATAAAAATCAGAGGGATGAATTGCTTGGTTGTTTATAATTTTGGTGCTGTCACTAAGAAGATTCTAAAAATAATCGACATGAGAAAATAAGAAAGTATGGAATTTGAATGAAATGTTGTTGGAAGAGAAAAAAAATGGGAATTTTTACCATTTTTCTGGGTATTTCGTGTTACTCATTCGAATTAGTTGTTGATATGGAGCGTTTGAATATATATGTAAATCTATTGATTACTCTTTCGGATTGGAGTTTATCTTTTTGATATATATAAAATAAGAGGCTGGTAAGCCTCTTATTTCAGAATATTTCAATGCTCTTAACTTCAACAATATAATTGAACGATCTTAGGCATTACTCTCTCGCTACTTAAGAAGTTTCACATGTGCTTCCATCTCTTCGCCGATTTGCTTACGCATGTTCATCAGGCGAATAGCAGATTGCTCAAGCTCTTTGTCTTCGTCAGTTTCCGGCACCCATTTCGGGATAGGCGTTGGCTTACCGTTTTCGTCCACGGCCACCATAATGACGATACAGTGGGTGGTGAGACGATTTTTCATCTCTTTTGGGTCACTTGCCTGCACATCAATGGCGATATGCATGGAAGAAGTACCTGTGTAGATGACTTTGGCACTGACTTCGACAAGGTTGCCAACGTGAATTGGTTGTACGAAGCGAATACCGCCAGCGTACGCTGTAATGCAATACTTGCCACTCCATGCTGCTGCATTTGCGTAGGCTGCAAGGTCAATCCACTTCATCACGGCACCACCGTGCACCTTTCCGCCAAAGTTAACGTCTCCGGGCTCTGCCAGAAAACGTAATGTCATTTCCCTTTGTCCTGCACTCATTCTTTGTCCTTACTGCATGAGGTTTATTTTATTTATAACAAACGCAATAGCAGCTGTAGAGCTTTATCGAAATTTCTTATGGTTAGCGATTAACGTTAGCCATTGAAGTGCACACTGGCAGCAATTTTCATTAACTGGCTGATGGCTTCTTCTTCGGTAAAAGCTTCGTCATTGAAGTAGTGATTAATCAGTTCAAGCATGGCTTCCTGGAGTTGGGGAGCGACAGCCATGGAATCGGACATGCTGGGGAGTAGGGTGTTGTTTGCTTTGGCATCAACAAATGCCTGTTTGGAGGCTTTGGCGCAGAGATCAAATGGCGTCATGTCGACATCTTTGAGAATGGGAATTGAACCTTTCTTCTGGTTAAAACGAGACTGAAAATCAGAGGAAACTAAGGTGTTTGCCAGTTGATTCGCCATGTTTTCAGACGCTTCTGTTCTCAGCCGGAATAACACAAAACTATCGACATTGTAGATAAAGGTATTGGCGGTTCCCGGAGCTGGCAGGCAGTCATAATCTTGATTGGGGGTGAGATTCATATAACTGAGTTCACCTTTAACCCAGTCTCCCTGAAGCTGCATGGCGGCTTTCCCCTCCGCCATATTCAAAGTCGCCTTGTCCCATGAAACGGGTACAGATGGGTCAGTCATATAGGGTTTGAGGCGGCGGAATGTCTTGAACAGCTCAACGGTTTTTTGATTCGTTACCAAATCATCATCAAATTCAATCAGGAGTTGGCGATAGTAATCGCTGCCGTAAAGGCCTAATGCCAGCACTTCAAACAGTATCGCCAGTTGCCAAGGCTCATTGCCGATTGATAGGGCAGGGATGCCCTGCGTTTTTAGCGATTCAGCGACGGTGAAAAACTCGTCCCAGTTTGTCGGCGGGGCCAGACTGTGCTTCTCGAAAATAGCTTTGTTCACCCAGAGCCAGTTCACACGGTGAATATTCACTGGTGCAGCGACAAAATGATTTTTATATGTGTTGATGCTGGTGGCGATGTCAGGAAGACGTTGACTCCAATTCTGTGCCGTAGCGACCGAGTGTAGGTCAGACACAAATCCCAAGGTTGCCCAAGATTGGATACCAGGCCCTTCAATCAGCGCCATTTCAGGTGGATTTCCCGCAATCGCGCGGGCTTGTAATACCGTCATTGCAGTATCACCGCCGCCACCATGAACGGGTGAACTTCTCAACGTTATGCCTTGTTGATCCAACGCAGATTCCAGCTCTGCCAATGCTTCACGTTCGCCATTCGACGTCCACCAGTGTAGGAGTTCGACGGAGTCACTCTGAGAGGGGAAACTTGCTGCCAGCAAAGCAGCGGCGAGAAGGGTTCTTTTCATTATTATTCCTCTCTTGGAAGTGACAGGGTGACAACAAGGCCACCTTCCGCATGATTCTGCAAAACCAACTTGCCGGCATGACCACGCACGATGTTTCGGACAATACTCAGGCCAAGGCCGGTACCCTCTTCTTTCTCTTGATGGATGCGGAAATAAGGTTCGAAGACACGTTCGCGAAGTTCGTCAGGAATGCCGGGGCCATGGTCGCGGATCTTAATCACCAGATTTCGCGGGGTATCCAACACACTGATATCGACGTAATGGCCATATTTCACGCCGTTCTCTATAAGGTTGTGCAACAACCGCTTAATGGCGACTGGCTTGCACAGAAATGGCTTTGAAGCTTTGCCTGCCAATCCAACTTTTTGCTCGTCTTTGCCATAGAAGGCTGAGATTTCATGGAGTACAGCGTTAATGTCGATCCATTCAACCTGTTCTTGAATATCCGTATCTTTGATGTAGTGAAGTGCGCCTTGAACCATGAATTCGAGTTCATTGAGTGAGCGTTCAAAGCGGTGTTTTGTTTCCTCGTCATCCAACATTTCTGTGCGAAGCTTCAAGCAAGCAATGGGCGTTTTTAAATCGTGGGATATGGCGCCGAACAATAAGTCGCGGTCACGAATGTAAGCCCTAATGCGTCGGTTCATGGTGTTAAAAGCATGAACGGCAGAAATCAACTCTCCGCTGCCTTCTTCCTTGATGATGGGGGCGTCCATTTTGCTCCCCATCAGCTTTGCAGCTTGTGCAAGATTCTTAATCGGTTTGATTTCGCGACGCACAATCAGCCAGGTACAAAGCAAAACAAACACCGAAGTGAGCAGGATGAAATTAAGCTGGCGTGCATCAAGAAAGCGGGATTCCAGCGAGACATAAGGAGCGGGTAGATTGGTGGCGAGATATAGCCACTGCTCTGACACGCGTTTTTTCCCAGAGGCACTTTGTTCGTTCGGAAGTTGAAACTGCATCACCAATACCGGTGGGTCATCTTTAACTTTTTCTATGGTGTAGCGGGCAAAGGCGCGGGGAATATCATCGAGAGGTACTTCGGCATCATAGACCCGAAGGTCATCCCTCTGGCTGAAATTAATGTCGATAGATATCTGGTGACCCAGTGTACGTTTCAGCACCGTATCGACGGTTTGTTGTAATTCTTGCTTTCTTTCTGACTGAGGTAGTCCTTTTGCTTCAATCCGTTTGCTGTTGAGTGAGATAAAAAAGCGGGTGCCGCCCATGCTTCGATTTTGCTCTAGCACCAAATGGCGGCTCGATTTAGGGAGTTTACGATAGTAGGAAACCGTGAACGCAGCGTTAGAGGCGATGCTTTCCAATGCCGTTTCCAACCCTTCTTTTTCCTGCAAATAGCTGTAGCGATACCAGACCGCACTGGTGAGTGCCTGTGAGGTAAGAATGACCAGCGAGAGCATCAGAATAAAGCGGCTTGCCAGCCCCAAAGGCCAAAAGCGGGAGACCAATCGGGTAAACCTGCTAGCTTCGTCTTGTTGCTCAGGCTTCATGAATGACATCTGCACTGAGCATATAGCCCTCATTACGAAGGGTGCGGATCAGCGAATGGTCTTGATCTTCCAGTTTGGCGCGTAAGCGACTGACCTGAATATCTATACCTCGTTCCAAGGGCATGGCTTCACGGCCGCGAATGGTTTCAGAAATGATGTTTCGGCTTAGCGGTTTGTTGGGGTGTCGGAGGAAAAGGCTCAGCAGCGAAAAGTCCGCACCGGAAAGCGTGGTTTCATCACCACTCGGCGTAACCAGAACCCGTGCCAGCGTATCGAGCTTCCAATCCAGAAAACAAATATAACGCGCGCCTTCTAAACCCTGGTTGAATTGGGAACGGCGCAGCAGTGCTTTGATTCGTGCCAGCAATTCGCGTGGGCTGAAAGTTTTGGTGATGTAATCGTCAGCGCCTAGCTCTAGGCCGGTAACTCGGTCGATTTCGTCGGTCACGGCAGTGAGCATGATGATAGGAACATTGGAGGTTTTACGGATTTGGCTGCAGAGCGTGAAACCATCGTCTCCCGGTAGCATCACATCGAGGATGATCAAGCTTGGCTCGCCTTGAGCCAACACTTTATGCATTTCCTCACCATCGGCAGCTGTTAAGACTTCAAAGCCCGATTTGGTCAAGTATGCGCTAAGTGCATCTCTCAATTCCTCGCTGTCATCGACAATCAAAATCCTTTTCTGAAATGCCATGCTTACCTCCTTATTTTCCAGAAAACAATCATGGCATTGGGCGAATTTTGAACGGATAAACGGAGGTGTTTCTGCGAACCAATTCACAGCTTTTTCTGGGTGAAAACGCCTATGTAACCAAGCTGATACAAAGCGATTTCCAAATGATACCTACGGCGGATCTCAGCGAAATAAGATGAAAGCATCCCGACACATTGAGGCCGGGAAACACACACTTTCATTTAAGAGGGATCTGTTATGTTCAGCTCATTCTTTGGACAAGCACAAAAAGTCGGGCGTTCGCTGATGCTGCCTGTCGCTGTGTTGCCAGCTGCGGGTTTAATGCTCGGTGTCGGTAACTTTGGTTTAACGCAACAACTGTTCTTCCCAGATGCATTCTGGTCAATCATGATGCAATCTGCAGACATGATTTTCGGCAACATCACGCTGCTATTTGTCATTGGTGTCGCGATTGGCCTGGCGAAAAACAATGATGGTACTGCGGCGTTGGCTGCTGTGGCGGGCTGGGTGGTTTTCAATGCGGCGATGGGACAAACCGTTGTACTTCGTGGTATTGAGGCGCATCAGGGCTATCTCACCCAGATGATGGGGATAAACAGCCTGAACACCGGGATATTCGGTTCGCTCCTGATTGGTTCGTTTGCAGCTTACTTCTTTAACCGATTCCACACTATCAAGCTGCCAGACTATCTTGCCTTCTTTGCCGGCAAGCGTTTTGTGCCGATCATTACTGCCTTTGTGTCACTGTTCCTGGGTATCGCCTGTGCCTTTGTCTGGCCGCTGGTGAGTGCCGGTATTTACGGTGGTATTGATGCAGTGAGTGGGCTTGGTCAACCAGCTGCATTCGGCATTTATGGCTTTGTTGAGCGTGCGCTGATCCCACTGGGCTTACACCACGTTTGGAATGCGGTGTGGTTCTTCGAAGTAGGCAGCTTCGTCAACGAAAACGGCGATGTGGTGCGCGGTGAGCTGCAACGTTTCTTCGCCGGTGACAAAACAGCAACCGGTCTTGGTGGTGGCTTTATGTACACCATGTGGGCTTTGCCAGCGGCTGCATTGGCGATGTATCACTGCGCGGCACCAGAGAAAAAAGTCATGGTAGGTGGCTTGATGGCATCCGCTGCGTTCACCTCTTGGTTAACCGGTATTACGGAGCCTGTCGAATTCACCTTCCTGTTCGTCGCACCGGTTCTGTACTTTGTACACTGTGTGCTGACTGGCATTGGCTTTGCCATCACGAACTACTTTGAAATCCTCCACAGCACTGATTTCGCCCACGGTGCGCTGCAGTTCTTCCTCTACTGGGGGCTGTCAGAAAATGCAGCACTTTACGCCATCATTGGCCCTCTTTGGGCGGCGCTTTACTACTTCCTGTTCCGATTCGCGATTACCACGTTCGATTTGAAAACGCCGGGTCGTGAAAGTGAAACCGAAGCAGAAGTGGCAACATCCAACGTTGTTGGTGAAGAACTGGCTCACAACTTGGTGTTTGCTATGGGCGGCAAGAGCAATATCCAAAATGTGGATGCCTGTATCACCCGACTACGTGTGAACCTGAAGGACATCAAGCAAGCCAATATCGACTCAATTAAAGCGCTGGGTGCTGTCGATGTAATGGTGGTTGGTGACAATTTGCAGGCTATCTTTGGTACTCAATCTGACAACATAAAAACGGATATGACTGCGGTACTTGGTTCCTCCTAATTCCCCCAGGAGGGCGGAGTGTCGCTCATATACGGAGCTGGCGAGCTCCTTCTGACTCTTGCGGTGCTTCGGCACCGCTTTTTTTGTTATTTCTCGCAATTTCAATGTTCAGCGCTGAAACGGAGTGGGATAATACTCTCCGCTTTGTTCTTTTCATTTTTGGTGTGAAATGTTGTCTGAAAGACGCGCTTCTTTGATTTTGTTGTTTGCTACTGTACTGGCAGCTTGGGGCTGGATTTTCTCTAAAGAGGCGATTCAAGGATTGCCACCATTTGGTTTTGTTGGCCTTCGCTTTATTGCTGCATCCCTATTTTTACTTCCTTTCTGTCTAAAGGCATTCAGACGTTCGGAAAAGGCTGATCTCATCCGCGCGGGTGGGGTTGGAAGCATTCTTTCCTGCGCACTGCTTTCATGGATATATGCCATGTCCGTCAGTACTTCGATTGGTGAGGGTGCATTCATCATGAGCCTTTCCATGCTGTTTGTACCACCGATTGCTTGGTTGCTGTTTAAGCAAGCACCTGCGCGCATCTTCTGGGTGTCGATGCCAATCGCAGTGTGTGGTCTGGCACTGCTGTCACTTGGTGGTGTGGGTTGGCAGTTATCTGCAAGCCAAATCTGGTTCCTTCTGGCGGCAGTGTGTCTGGCGATTCATTTCAACGCGAATAGCCGCTATGCCCAGCGTATTCCTGCGTTAGTACTGACCTGCGTGCAACTGTTTGTGACAGGTGTAGTGGCAACGATTGCCTCACTGCTCACGGAAACCTGGCCAGAACATGTGCCATCAAATATCTGGGTGTGGTTTGGGCTCAGTGTGCTTGTCGCGACCAGTCTCCGTTATCTCATGCAAACCTTGGGGCAGAAGGGTGCGAGTGCAGCAAACGCTGCAATCATTATGATTTTAGAGCCAGTTTGGACCGTGATTCTGAGTGTGGTGTGGTATCACGAAGCCATGCCTGCCCACAAGATTGCGGGCTGTTCGCTGATTTTGGCGTCTCTGCTGATTTACCGTGGTGCGCAACCGCTTCGTAACCTTATCCGTAGGAACACAAAAGGCGGCTGCTAGCCATTAACGCGAGTGAGCAAAGGCGACACAATGTCGCCTTTTCCTTAACCATTATCCGGCGTGCAGTAAATCAATACCCGCTTGTCACTATTTCCGCGCTTTTCGCAGTTATCAAAGACATTCACTTCTTTGGTGGAGTGAACAATAAAGGCGGGTTGGTTTAACCCTTCAATGGTGGCGTCGAGTTCTCCCTGCGCTTTGCGTGCTTTTCCATCCGAATAATACTGAGCAGAAAAAGGTCTGTGGCCGACGTAATACAGGTCTGAAAATTGCGCTTCAGGCTGCTTTTGCCAAAGCGACATCAGTGAATTCTCTCCAGTTTTCCCGGTTACGCCGAGTGATATTGCTGTGACTGCTCCGATGATGAGTGCTGGCGTGATAAAGCCGGTTAGATAGATCTTCGACGTCAGCGGCTTTTCGCTCTGATAGGCGGCAATCAGAAGCGCAAAGGCAGGAATGCCTGGCATGACATAGCTTGAAAGTATGTTCCCCGCGAAAGTGAACAGTAGCAATGGGGCGAGCATCCAGCACCACAGGAACTTGATATAGTTGTTAGAGATACTTTCCGAGCCAGCGCGGAAGCGACGGAAAAGCTGGTAGAAGAAAACGGGTGTCCAGGGAAGCGCGGCAAGAATGGCGAACAGCCAGATAGTGCCACGAGCTTCGTTGTGGGCAGTGCCATAGAGATCGCCTTCCCAACCGGAAACCACAAACCGCATAAAATGCTCGCCAATCAGGAAATAATTCAAGAAGCCCGGCGTTTGCCATTCGGCAAGCAGGTACCAAGGCAGCGCAATGGCTAACATTAGCAGGAGTCCGCTTTTCCAAGGTAGCACTCGAAATGGTTGCAGCCAACGACCGCCAATACATATCCAAAGCCCCAGACTGATACCAACCAAAACCAGCGTCAGTGGACCTTTTGCCAGTAAGCCAATGGCCAAACCAACAAAGAACAGGTAACCGGCAGTTTTGGATTGACGTTCCAGCGCTAACCAATAACTGGCCATGGTGATGGTAATACCTAATGTTAAGGCCGTATCTGTCATGACAGCGCCAGAAATGACGATGAATATTGCACAGCTCGCTAAAACAGCGGCCGCCAGCGCAGCTTCAGAGCGGGATTTTCCCGCGTTGACGGCGAAAAGGTAAACCAACCCAATAATCCCCATACCGACGAATAGATGAGGGAGTCTCACTGCAAATTCGTTGTTGCCAAAAAGGGCAATACCGCCTGCACTAAGCCATGTGAATAGTGGCGGCTTACCCCAAAAAGGCACGTCGTAGTCGAACATCGGGGTCACCCAGTTTTGGGTTTCGAACATGATGCGCGCCATTTCACCATATCTTGCTTCTGTGGTGTCCATCAGAGGGTACATAGCAAGGGAAGCGAAACGGACAATCAAAGAAATAGCGATCATGGCGATTGCCAATTGCCAAAGGCTCAAAGAAGAAAGTTTGTTGAAGAGGGTTTTCATTGTGTTTTCTCAGTAACAGCTTTTGAGGGATGTGTTGCGGGTGCGGTGAAATGGGTATCAACCAAATACAGCGGGCGCTGTTTGGATTCGATAAACAGACGTCCGATGTATTCACCCATTAGGCCAATGGAGAGCAGTTGAATGCTGCCAAGAATGAGCACGACTAAAATCATGCTTGGATACCCTGCAACAGGGTCACCCCAGATCATGGTTTTCAGGAAAATCACAGCTGCCATGGCCGCTGCACCCAAGGCAGTGGCAACGCCTGCAAAAGTCGCAAGGCGCAGAGGTTTGGTGCTGAAAGAGGTAATGCCTTCCACGGCGAGATTGACCAGCTTGGAGGTATTCCATTTGGTTTGGCCTGCAAGACGCGGGTCGCGGTCAAACTGCAACACAGTGCGACGGAAACCTGGCCAGGCAAAAAGTCCTTTCATAAAGCGGGTACGCTCTGGCAGATCGTTGATGGTGTCGACGACACGGCGATCCAGTAGTCTGAAATCACCGACATTTTCGGGGATTGGCACATCACAAAGGCGGTTCAGCACCTTGTAGAAAATGGCCGCGGTGTAACGCTTAAATACGCTTTCTCCCAACCTTTCACGGCGCTGCATATCGACAACGTCATAGCCTTGTTGCCATTGTTCGACCATCTCTGGAATGAGTTCCGGTGGGTCTTGTAAATCAGCATCCAGCAGCACAACGGCTTCACCCCGCGTGGCTTTGATGCCAGCGGACATGGCGGCTTCTTTGCCAAAATTGCGGCTAAGACGTATTAAGCTGATGTCGTGCAATTCAGATGACAGTTCCGACACCATTTGCGCGCTGTCATCACTGCTTCCGTCATCGATATAAATGATTTCGCAATGAGAACCTAGGTTATCGAGGGCGGTAACCACGCGTTCGTGGCATGCCTGAATTACCGTTTCTTCGTTATAAAACGGGATGACGACTGAAATCAGTGGTGTTGTCCGTTTGTCCGAAGTCGGTGAGATGTAGTGAATTACTGTCATCGTCGTCACTCCTTGCTATGTTGAAAGCAAGGTAAACTGCGAGCAGTGAAAAAAGCGTTATCGACTTTTTTTCTACATTTTTTGTGTGAGAATGACGGTGTAAATCAGCGACTTGATGGTGAAGAATGAAAATTTTACTCGTTGAAGATCATGCAGATATTGCGGGTGTGATTTTTGATTACTTTGAGATTCTGGGCCATACCATGGATCATGCTTTGACAGGTTCTCAGGGATTGTCGCTGAGTTGTGAGCAGCATTACGACATCATCATCCTTGATGTGATGTTGCCAAAAATGGATGGCATGACGGTATGCAAAAAGCTGCGAGAAGCGGGGATTGATACGCCAGTGCTGATGCTTACTGCCATGGGTGAGAACGATGATATTGTGTCAGGCTTTGATCATGGGGCAGACGATTACCTGGTTAAACCCTTTGATTTGAAAGTGCTAGAAGCGCGCGTAAATGCGCTGCATCGCCGACAATCCGGGGACGTTTCCGCCAAACGCTTAACCTTTGATGAGCTGTCACTGGATTTATCTTCTTACACGGCGAGTCGTCGTGGCTGCCAATTTGTACTCAACCCCTCTATGTTCACACTACTGCGCCTTCTGATGAGTCGCGCGCCTAAAGTAGTGACGAAAGAAGAACTCAGCACTGCACTTTGGGGCGATGACGAACCAGAAGGAAATGTGCTTCGCAGCCATGTATACCAGCTTCGAAACCTTATCGATAAACCGTTTGAGTTTGGTTATATCCGCACCGTGCCGAAAGTGGGGTATCAAATGGTAAAAAGTGGAGGGGATGCAGCGTGAGTAAGATAAAGTCTGCCAAGCAACTAACCTTCACCTATTTCTCCGTTGTCGCCTTTGCCATCATCACCATCCATTTCACTGTCTTTGAAACCACCGTCGAGAACCTAGAGCATTTCACAGCTCAATATCGCATGGACCAGATAGCGCAAGGGATCGACCCAGACACGCTCACCAGAGATATAGTCCCACTCAATGCGTTTACCACTGCTTATGTTGGATTCGATAACATTCCAGAGAGTTTAACGGTTACGCCTGATTTGCCACTGAATGTGGCGACAGAAATCTATAAACGTGGCTTAGCGCAAGCGACGGATTTCTTCATCATGAAGGTCAACATAGAACATCAGGGGATTCTGAAGGATGTGTATATCGTCAATTCAGATCCTATCTTTGAGCTCAGTGAAGATAAGGCGATGAAGTCGCAAACGAATCAGTTGCTGCTTTCTTTTGGGTTGCTCATTCTGAGCCTGCTGGTGGTGCTCCGGATCTCTGAACGACTGACGTCGCCATTGTCTTCCCTCGTACAGCAGTTGAGAGAGAAATCCAAAGGCGATGTTTCGCCGTTATCGCTGCCAGAAACGGGAAAAACCGTGGAGCTGGTGACCTTGACGGACAGCATTAACACTTATCAGGCACAGATTTCTGAAATGCTGGAACGCGAGCGGGCTTTTAACCGATTCGCAAGCCATGAATTGCGAACCCCTTTGATGGTGATGCAAGGCAGTCTGACATTGCTTGAGCATTCCAACGACCCCGATTTTGTTGCCAAACAGCGAGTTCGTATGTTGAACGCTGTTGAGGCTATGCAGGAATATGTAGAGACGCTGCTTTCGTTGACGCGTGACAGTCATGATGAGGTGGAACCATGGGAACTCACCAAAGCTGAAATTGAAAAGTTGGCTGAACACTTCACGACCTTGCTTGAAGGGAACAAGGTGATTGTGGAGGTTATTGAAGAAAAAGCACCTACGCTTGTCGTGTCGCGTAAGTTGGTCGGCATCCTCATCGGCAATCTCATAAAAAATGCTTTCACTTACACCACAGAAGGGAACGTCACTATTACATTGACTGAAGACGGCGTTCAGGTGGCAGATAGTGGGATTGGTTTGCAAAGTTCTGGTCAGGTGCCAAAAGGCTATGGCCTTGGGCTTGTCATTGCCAACGAGATTGCGCGCAAACATGACTGGCAGGTTTCCCTGAACGATAACGAAGCTGGAGGCTGCACGGCGGAAGTATCGGGATTTTTACGAACCACGTCATTGCCTTGACATAAAGTTCACAAGCCTCTGGTTTAATGGGTTGTCATTGAATGAGAGGCTACACCATGAAAAAGGGGTTCATCTTCTTATTTTCCGCGTTGTTGCTGACAGCCTTTGGTTTTATTGGGCTTGGGATATACGAGCGGGCGCATTTCAGCCAACCTAATCTGGCAAATGGCAAAGCGTTATACGAGAGAAATTGCCTTGTCTGTCATGGGGATTATGGGCAAGGTAATGGTACAGCAGCCAATGCATTAGCGACCAAGCCCGAGAATATCTATCAGGCATTAGATACACCTTTGGGTTACAAATCCCGCTTGATTGCGCAGGTGATGTATGGTGACAGTGATTCTATGCCTGCATTCCGCAATGGTCTAACGAAAGAAGATGTGAATGACATTTTCGAGTACGTCATCGATATCAATGAAGAAAAACGAACCCAGTGACAACGCGTGAAGCTGCCTTCACGCGTTGTATGTATTGGTTATTACATGTTCGAAGGGAAGGTGTCGAACACTGGAATGGTGGTCGGTAACACTGCCCACTTGGGTGCCGACGCGGTGAAAATGGCCATTTTGGGTTCTAGACTCTCGGCATCATCGAATGATGGCCCTGCAATGGTGTAGAACTGGCCAATCGTGATATCCGCACAGACAGTGACACCACATTCAGGGCAGTAATGCTGGTGAACGTCGTGACCGGAACTTCCTTTGCGGGTGAAGGTTTTGGTTTCCACTTCCCCTGTGAATTTAAAGTTGTCATGGTGATACCAGATACCAAACCACTTGTCGCCACCAGTACGGGTTTGGCAATCTGAGCAATAGCAAAATACCTGCTGCATGGGCTCACCAGTGACTTCGTAGCGCACCTTGCCACACTGACAACCACCTGTTCTTTTCATGTCTACCTCGCATTGTTCCTTAAGTATCCGCTAATTTAACTGAAAGCTAACCTCGGGTTTGTGTCAAATCAGGAAACGTCGCCAATTTATTAGGCTTGTGTACAGTCAGTGGCGATCTCTTGTGGTGCTTTCGCCTTACTTTCTGTCGCCTGCAATACCAAGCAAACCATGATAAGTGCCATGCCAATCCAGCCAATAGGTGCGATAACCTCCCCGACGATTAACACCGCGAAACAGGCTGCGACAACGGGCTCAAATAGGGTCAATAAGGTGGCTTTGCTGGCGTCAACGTGACGAAGTCCAAACCCAAAAGCGAGGTAGCCAACAAACATAGGGATCAATGCCATATAGAGTGAGACGCTGGCATTACTCCAGGTTGAAAACAGGTTATCACCCGTGAATGCCAGTGTCGGCAGCAGCAGTAATGCGCCTAAGCCAAAAATCGCTGCCATGGCTGAATCAGATTTTACGCCAGTATCGATCAGCTGCTTCGCTACCCAAGCATAAATAGCGTAGGACAGACCCGCCACTAGACCCAGCAATACACCGAGTAATTTCTGGCTGCTGTCAGAAGAAACGGCAGTGTGAGCGGATTCCGCAAACGTCAGCATGACAATGCCAATTGTGCCCAGTAAAAAGCTCATCACCCAGCGGAAACTTACTATATTGGCTTTGCCGAAAAGACGGTTAATGACGACCGTCATAAAAGGTGCACTGGCAATCGACACCACAGTGCCGACGGCAACACCAGCCATGCGCATAGAAGAGTAAAAGGCGAGGGGATATACCGCGAGTGCGACAACCCCAATGAGCAAAGCGGCACGAGACTGAAGAATCAGCGACCAATCGGCTTGAAGTGGTTTTCTTGCCAAGAATGCAAGTAATAACCCACTTACTCCCATGGAAAAAGCACCAATACCTAAGGGGCTGATGTCTGGTGCGAAAGCCGCAGCTGTGCCAGTGGTCCCCCAGAGAATCGAGGAAAACAGAATGGCCAGACTACCTTGAAGCGTGCTGTCTATGTTTGTGAAGAAGCCTTTCATCACTCAACGGTCCAAATGTTATACGTTCGAATGACAGAAAGGATAGCGATGAAACTAGTCTAAGACTTTGCAGAAAGGACGCTTGTTGACGCTGAAAGGGCGCTTTATTCCCTATTACCCGCGAAGACTCTTGGTGACATGCCGAAGTACGTTGAAAAACGGCGGCTGAACGCAGAAATATCGCCATAACCCACCCGCTCTGATACTAACTGGACGGGTAAGTCTGTATGCGTAAGTAAGGCTTTTGCTTTTTCCATCCGTTGCAGGGTGATGTATTGAAAAGCGCTCATTCCCAGCATTTCTTTGAAACGCTTTTTGAATTGGGTAGGGCTTAGACAGGCTATGTTAGCCAGAGATTCTATGGAAAGCTCGGCATCAAGATGCTCGACAATGTGAGATTGGACAGCACGAATACGGGGATCCGGCACTTCGTTGTTTTCCTGTTGCGCGAGTAAACGAGAGAAAACATCAAACACCGCGCCTTCCAGTAAATCATCTACCTCATGTTCCAACTGTTTTTCCACGAAATAGAGGTAACTCAACAACGGGGCGCTGATGGAAAACACCGCGAAGTCTGGTGCGGTGATGTTTTTTGGCAGTTCGGTCATGTCCGCCACGATAAACCGGGCAGACTCGTTGGCACGGAAGTGGTGAAAGGTGCCGGCTTGAATAACAACGCATTCGCCAACGCTAACCCCGCCAGAATAGTCATCCAGTTCTATCTGGATAGTACCCTGAATGGGTAAAACCAACTGATGGTAGTCATGTGCATGACCTTGTCGTTGCCGGGTATAGGCGCGAATGCTGAGGCTGTTTTCCATGATTTCCGTGTCATCCTTGAGCGGAAAAAGTGCGTTGCGATGACATCGACAGTATGACAAAAACCAATGCGCCGCAAACCATCCTTTTGAAATCCAAAAGGTAGACGCAATACAAAAAAGGCGGCCAGAGCCGCCTTAAACGTGAGTTAAATGAAATGCTTAAACCAGCTCGCAACCTGTCACAAAGTCGATGCAGTTGGCGTCGAAGCAACCCCAAACATTGTTCACCTGAACAGACGTACCGTCGCAGAAATCCAGGGTGATACAACCGCCTGATTTAGTGATGTTGATCTGGTGAATAGAGGTAGCGAGCGAATCATCAATCTGGATTTTGTCATCCCAGCAATTGAAGTCGGTGATTTTGTCGCAGCCGTCATGAGCATCAAAGTAGAAGGTATCTTTACCGCAATTACCTGTAAGAATGTCATTACCCTGACCGCCAGCAATCAGGTCATTACCCCAACCACCATCGAGTTTGTCGTTACCGCAGCCACCGTCAAGAGTGTCATTGCCACAGTCTCCGTCCAGCTTATCGTCACCGTTCCCGCCAACCAGCTTATCGTCTCCCCAGCCGCCATTCAGGTAGTCGTTGTGGTCGCCACCATGCAGATAGTCGTTATCGCAACCGCCGAACAGCTCGTCGCATCCTGCACCACCAAACAACTGATCATCGCCATAGTAACCAACCAACTTGTCATTGCCGTTGCCGCCTTTCATGACATCATTGCCGCAACCACCATCAAGATAGTCATTCCCATCGCCACCGAAGAGAGTATCGTGTCCATCGCCCCCCCAAAGTTTATCGTCGCCACAACCACCCTGCAGGAAGTCATTTCCCCATTCGCCTTTCAAGGTGTCGTTACCATTTCCGCCATAGAGTGCATCGTCGTCACAACCACCGTAAATCAGGTCATTTCCATCGCCACCCTGAATAGTGTCGCAACCGTTACCACCTTCTAGCTTGTCATCGCCACAACCGCCTTCAATCCAGTCGTTCCCATTACCACCTTTGATGTGATCCTTACTGCCGCTTCCTATGATTTTGTCGTGACCATCGCCACCGTCGATGAGGCATTCGTTGCCATAGGCGATGATGTAGTCATTTCCACCTTTGCCGTAAATCCAATCGACGTTGCAGTCGCTGATGATGGTGTCACCGCAGGAAGATCCATATATGGCTGTCATTTGTTATTTCCTTCTATCTACATTATTGACGTTGTTTGTGCCCAAATGCATGAAAGGCCATACCAATATGACTGTATTAGTGGGCATTAACTTGTGTCGGAGATAAGAATTATCCTACTGAATAAAAACGCGATATTGGATTCTCACAGATGGATTGTTGGTTGTCGGCAGGTTTTAAATTGTCCAGCTTTACAGTCATTTGTGGGTAATAGACACACGTAAAGTGTGGGATGAAACAAAAGTCTTACTAACGCAATGTTTTTATTAAGGAAATAATGAAATTCTAATTCAAAGTACCATAAACAGCTGTGATTTGAGATGCGTCCCGCGATTGATTGTCACAAAACTGCCGATTTACCGTATTGCTTCTCCTTTAATCAATATATTTTGTGTGGGCTATTCATCAGCCTTTACGCCAACTTTTAGAAAGGCATAAAGGGATCATCCAAGGACAGAGATCAGGAGTGACCCATGCAAAATACCTTCGAACATGCACTACCAGATGCACAGGGATATTTCGGTGAATACGGCGGCAGTTTTATCCCGCCGCAACTTGAATCCATCATGATTGAAATTGCGGCGGCCTATGAGGAATGCCGGAAAGACCCAGCTTTCAGAACCGAGCTCGCCCGTCTTTACAAGCATTTTGTCGGTCGGCCAAGTCCCATATTTCATGCGGAAAATCTATCAGCCAAGTACGGTGCTGACATCTACCTAAAGCGTGAAGATCTCAACCACACCGGTGCCCACAAAATTAACCACTGTCTGGGTGAGGCCTTGCTAGCAAAGAAAATGGGCAAAAAGAAGCTGATCGCTGAGACTGGAGCTGGTCAACATGGGGTTGCACTGGCAACAGCCGCAGCATTGGTGGGGCTGGAATGCGACATCTACATGGGTGAAGTGGATATTCAAAAAGAGCATCCTAACGTCGTGCGCATGCGCATTTTGGGTGCGAATGTGATTCCAGCGACCCATGGTCGCAAAACACTGAAAGAAGCGGTGGATTCTGCGTTTGAAGCCTACATGAAAGATCCCGTGAGTCAGATCTATGCGATTGGCTCTGTAGTTGGGCCGCATCCGTTTCCAATGATGGTGCGCGATTTTCAATCGATTATCGGTAACGAGGCCAAAGAACAGTTCAAAGAGATGACCGGTGGTTTACCTGACAACCTGGTGGCGTGTGTTGGTGGTGGCTCTAACGCGATGGGGTTGTTTACGGCCTTTTTGGAAGATGACGAGGTGGCTATTCATGGCGCAGAGCCAGCGGGTCGTTCACTCAATGTGGAAGGGGAGCATGCCGCAACTCTGACGCTTGGTGAGCCGGGCATCATGCATGGCTTTAAGTCCTATATGTTGAAAGACAAAGACGGCGAACCTCAGGAAGTACATTCGGTGGCCAGTGGTTTGGATTATCCTTCTGTCGGTCCTCAACACAGTTACTTAAAAGATGCTGGACGAGTGAATTATGGCACGGTGAGTGATGATGAAGCGATTGATGCCTTCTTTGAGCTTTCTCGTCTTGAAGGCATTATTCCAGCCATTGAATCTTCCCACGCAGTCGCTTACGCCTTGAAGTTGGCTAAACAAGGCGAGAAGGGATCGATTCTTTTAAATCTGTCTGGCCGCGGCGACAAGGATATCGACTTTGTTGTTGAACACTATGGCAAAGACTACGGTATTGAATCATTGATTTAACGCTGAGATTCAAACAAGAACGCCCACCAAACCGGTGGGCGCTTTTGTTTGAATGGGTGCAACAAGTCACCTGCATGGCAAAGGGATAGGTGACCTGTTGCTTTCTCCATCTGAATAGTTATCCAAACAGAGTGCACAGCAAGCTGTACGTCATTGATAGTGAGTGCGTAACTGTCCGAACACAATGCATTGTTAATAAAGTCAGACAAAATTGACACGCCTTGAGAACGAAAACCATTAAGTTTATGTCAGGCTTTGGTTCTTTTTTGGTCAAATTGTGCTGGTTAATTCATACCTGTATGTATTGTTATGAAGACAGTTTAGTGTTGTAAATGCGCTTATTAGTTCCAGCGATCCTGACGTTTGACTTCGTTTTCGAAGTTTGACGAAAAGGCCTTCATTTTGGCCTGCAAGAGCGCCTGTCTTCCTTCCGGTGTTCTTGTGTAGATCAGCTCAGATAAACTGACATGCTGACACCAAGCTTTGTAGAAGATCATGGCTGTTTCTTTCTTTGCCCCAAATCTAAGTGGGACAGCATGGTAGTCATCACGTTTACTGCCCATAAATTTACCTTCGCGAATCACCAGATACCTTGGGTTGTCGATAGGCGAAAGGATTTCGTGCATGCAGTCAGCAAATACCGAGGACTCATAGAAGCTGCAGCCGGATAGGGAAAGATAGAATTGCCCATCTGCCGTTTCATAGACGCTCACTTTCATTCTGCGAATTGAAGTTTCAACAAATCCCGCCTGACAAAGCGCTTCGGCCAAAGCTAACCCCATTTGCTTGAGTGCCCCATCCACCGGTAAGAAACGTAGCAAGGTTTTGGTCGTCGCGACGGTTTGCGGAAATTTGTAGATAAGGGTGGCAGTGAGTGCCATAGCCAGCAGTAACAATACGTTGCTAGAGCTCTGGAATAAGTGCACTGTCCAAAAAACGGTGCCGAACAAGGTGATAAGCAGCTGTGAAAACAAATAGCGCCAGCTGTTTTTGAGCATATAACCGCGGAGCGCCTGAATTTGTGGTGTTTTGACAGATGGCAATACCCGCGCTGAGCCTTCTATCGTCAGTGCCTTTTTCCAGCGCGTACCCACTTGCTCAATATCTTCAAAGCGCTGGGTCATTTGCGAGTTGTTGGAGAAAATCGGCGAGGTCCCTTTTTTGACATAATGATGCTCTAGCCATATAGCCGACATACGGCCAAAGCCACTTTCAATGGTATCGTCTTTCTCAGATAGTCCGACAAAAGTATCGAAACGTCGTTTGAGACTGTAATAGTCAGACCAACCGGAAAAAGCCTTTACGTTAATGGCGGCAAGATGCCAAATCGAACTGATTTTGTCCGGCACGTTTTTGTCAATACGGATTGCCCGTCCGCGCATTTGGTTGGTAAGCATAAATGAACCGACAGAACTGGCGAGGATTAACGAATTGATTGCGGGTGCATCCCAACCTTCGCCCAACAATGAACGTGTACCGACCAATACCTTGAGCTTGCCTTCCATCAGCAGCGCGGTGAAAGCGACGGTGAGTTGGTTCAGCGGAGCGGTGACTTTCTGATATTGCCCTTCATTTCCCATGGCTTGGGCTTTGATTTTGTCATGACCAATATGCGCAATGAGGTCGTGCAATAGTGGAGTGGGGACAATACTCAGACGACCTGTCAGCAAGCCCACCTGCTCACGAATGGGTGAGTCTGAGGTAATGGCTTTAAACACGGGCCAAGCGCCGAGATTGGTCTCTCCAGCATCGATTTCTGATGTCAGGTTTTCGTCGCGGATATAGTCAGTCAAAACGACCTGTCGCAAGGAATCGCCACGTTTTTTCAGTTCAAGGTGATGAATCTTGCTGCAGGCTTCTACCTTGGCGCCACTTAACGCAAGCGATCGGTCATTACGGCGTGAACGTTCAAGTGATAATTCGCGTTTGTAGAGGAGCTCATTGGCTCTTAGCTGCTTCTTCAAATCGTCGATAAATAACTGATGTTCTTCGTTATGCTGGAAGGTGTTGGAGAAGAGTACCGTTTCAATTAACACCTGCCACCAATGCCGGCCAAGCTCTGGAATATCGGCAGTAGTGAGGTCCAACAGTGTTTTTAGCCTTGCATCGAGCGTAAGATTTTTGGCTTTCAGAAAGCTCAGTATTGCAATGGCGATTTCTGGTTGTTTGATCACTGCCTGCTCAATATCACCTTCATTCAGCCAAGGGTGAGCAAGTACGACGGCTTCGAAGGTTGGATTGTCGAACAGTGATTGACAAAGGGCAGATACTTGCTCGTCGTATTCTTCGATTTGTTGGCTTTCTTTTTGGGTCGCATTGCAGGCCCAAACATAATCCTGATGGGCGCAGAGCGTGCCGGCTTTCACCAACTCGGGAACTGAGATTTCTTCGTCAATGGGGCCACATAGCTGTTCGTATCGCGTCCATTCATGGCCTTGGGCGTCGTAAGGTGGTGTGGCAGTCAGGGAGACCAGCGTGATGTCGGGAATTTCCTGACACACTTTTTCCAACGCTCGCCACCACTCATTGCGAAGGTGATGGGCTTCGTCGAGGATCAGAACTTTAATCTTGTGGGTTTGCAGAAGCTGAATAAAGCAGTCAACTTCTTCGCCTTCGAGGCCATCGTCGTCTTCAAGTGTCGCGGCTTCATCTTCCTCACTTTCCAGAACATCGGAAAGCTTGGTGTGCAAAGCCTGATAAGTGATCGACGTGAGTGTTTTTGGCGCTGTAATGGAATTACTGATCCAAGGCAGTTCATGAACATTGTCGGATTCGCAGAAATCTTTTAGGCGATCAATCCACTGGTCCCGAATGACACGGGTTGGGGAAAGCACCAGCGTCGGTTTCGCTAATAAGCGGAACACTTCCAAACCTAACGTCGTTTTGCCTGCACCAGGGGCGGCAACAATATGAAGCCGCTGATCGTTCAGGTGCTCATGAATAGCCTCCAACACACGGGATTGATAGGGACGCCAGGGGTAGCAAAACGACATAGATTTGAACGGCATGGATTCCTTTCCTGAAAAACCTCAAAGTCATCGAGATGTTAACGTATTGATGTTGTGTTCCCTTAAGAGAAAACCTGAAAAGGGGAGCTGGGTTAGGAAATCGCAATGATTTGAACGTTTTCGCCAGTCGGATGAAAAAAAAGCCCGCAGATGCGGGCTTTGCTTTTTGGGGCAAGTGTCAGTTACTGCTCAAGCTTAATATTGCGCACTCGATAGACCACACCAGCTTGCGAGGCATTCCAGTCAGACAAGGTGGCGAACGGCGTATTCACTTTGGTGATATCCAGAGCGCCCGTGTTCAGCTCCGCAACGGGTACTGAAATGGTGTGCCATTGTCCAGTAGCAAGGCTGCCCAACGGATAGTCATTTCCAGAGCCAGCCGTCGATTCCATCTTGACGACCACTTCTTCGGTTTGGGTTTCACCAGGGTTTGCAGGTTCACCATAGGTTTCGATGTAAATATCGAACGTCAGGTTGCCAGAAGTGAAATTAGACAGGTTTAAGGTTTTACCCTGCACCAGCACTAAGCCTTTGTAATACTCAGGGCTTGCCGCATCGTAAGTCACGGTGAACTCATGAGTATTATCCGAAGGGTCGTTGCCAGTCACGACAACATGGTCGGTCAAACCTTCCCAAGTGTCTGTACGCGCTTGCCAAGTGTTGATGTTTGGTTCCCACGTTTCCCAGATATCAACGATATCGCCTTGGAGTGGCGGCTCAACCGGCACTTTCAACTCTTCACAGGTAATAGCGTCTTCTGCAGCATCGAGACTGCGTGGCACATAGCGAACCTCACCCAGATTGAACTCGACTTCCTCATCAGCATAAATCAGGAACGGCGTGTTAAGAATCTGGAATGCCATGCCTTCGTCAGCAAAACACTGCAGTGGGATCTTAATGGTCGTCCACTTGGTTTCATCTTGACCACTTGGCGCTGGAAGCACTTTGTGGATAGGGACTTGACCCAGACAAGGCCACTCACAATGCGTTGCCAGAATCATGCTTTGCGGCGCGGTTGATTTCATGTCGATATCAAACTGCAGGGTAGCATCCGCATTGAGGTAACTTTGTTTGTCGGTCACCTGCTCATCCGCCGTTTGCATATAGATCTGCGCAGGCGCTTCACCCGTGAACTTAACATTCACTGCATCTTGCTGGTGGAGGTGATCGATAGGGGTAGTGGTGAGAGATCCAATGGTGGTTGGTGTACCGTTGGATACTGTCACGCCGACCCAGCCATTCGATGAACCTGCAATGCGAGGTGTAAATTCGTCATCGGCTGAGCGACCAAAGATTTCCAGATTGGTGGTCGCAATGCCGTCATCTGGTGCATCTAGGCCACAACCGTATTCGCGTGGATCGAGTGGAAGATTATCCAGATCGATTTTCAGCTTGCTGCTTTTCTTCTTGTTGTAAGAAAGGCCATAGCCGTATGCGAACAGTGGTGCATGGTCACCTTCGATATCCTGCTCCATCTCCGGTGTTTCATAGTCCATAAGATTCGGCGCTTTGCGGTTGATGGTGGTAGAACACTTGGTTTTTGGCCAGGAGAAAGAAAGACGACCGCGGAAGTCCTTGTCATCAACACCAAACAGCACGTCAGTGATACCACCCGCTTCTGTGCCTGGCAGCCATGCTGCTACAAAGGCGTCAGAGTGGTTGATCTCTTCATTTACATAAAGTGGACGGCCAGAGAAGAACACGGTGACGACTTTAAAGCCTTGCTCTTTGAGCGATTTAATCAGGCGAAGATCTGCGCCATAAGAGGATTTCAGCGTGGCGTATTCCAGCGTCTTAGTTTTGTTGATGTCACCGAACATCTCGGCGTAAGGGTCTTCACCAATCACCACAACAGCTGTGGCATCCTGAGGTGCGGAAGAGACATCCGTAAAGACATTCTCTTCGCCGACTTGCGCCTGCATTGCCATCAGCATGGTTGTCGCACCTGGGAAGTCACGTTCCAGCGTGTTCTCGGTACCTTGCCAGGTCAACGACCAGCCGCCAGTCTGCTTTTGAATGTCATGGGCAGCACTGCCCACCACGAGATATTGCTTTTGAGACGACAAAGGTAAAGCTTTGTCGTTGTTCTTGAGGAGCACCAAAGATTGGGCAACAGCTTTACGTGCCAGCTCGCGGTGCGCGTCTGAGCCCAGGATATCCTGGTTACCTGCCAATCGACGCTCGGTAGGCTGCGGTTTTTCCCAAAGCGCGGCACGCATTTTCACGCGGAGAATACGGGTGACTGCATCATCAATGCGGCTCATTGGAATCGTGCCGTCATTCACCTGGTCAATGACATTGCTATAAAAAGCCTGCCAGTCTTTACGGGCAGTGACCATGAAGATGTCGTTACCAGCGAGCACTGCCTGAGGACAGTTGCCTGCGGTACAACCGTTGATTTCGCTGTGACCGTTCCAGTCTGTGACAACCAGTCCATCAAAGCCCATTTTGTCTTTCAGTACGTCGTTGACGATGTACTTACTGCCATGGAGCTTCTTGTTGTAATTGTCGGTGTCCATCACATCGTAGTTGGCTTCGTTATGCCAAGAGTTAAACGATGTCATGACCACTTGCGCGCCAGCATCCAGGCCCGAGAAGTAGCCCGTTGCGTGAATATTACGAAGGTACTCTTCGCTGTATTCGTTCATGCCACGGTCGACACCATCAGTGGTACCGCCATCACCGAGCCAGTGTTTGACGTTGGAAATAACATGGCGTTCGCTTTTCAGGCCCCTTGTGCCACCTTGCAAGCCTTCAACCATTTTGCCAGCGTATTGATAGACAATTTCAGGGTCTTCTGAATAGCCTTCATAAACGCGTCCCCAGCGATAATCGCGTGGCGTGGCGACGGTGGGGGCGAATGTCCAGTCAAGGCCAGTCGCTGCGACTTCACGTGCAGTCGCTTTACCGATTTGTTTGATGAGCTTGGGATTGTTTGCGGCGCCAAGGCCGATGTTATGTGGGAAGACGGTGGCTTTAAAAACGTTGTTATGGCCATGCACGGCATCAGTTGCCCACATGAAAGGAATACGGAAACCACGGTCTGCGTAAGCTTCCTCAAGGGCGAGATAGTATTTATCAGCTTCCTCAGCCCAATCTTGAGCGGTGGCGTATTTGTTGCCATCAGGCCAGCCGCCACCACCATTGAGCACTGAGCCCAGCTTGTATTCTTTCGCCTCTTCAGGTGTCACGCTGCGAAGGTCAGGTTGGATCATCTGTCCAACTTTCTCTTCCAGCGTCATTTGCGCGAGTATCTCCGCGACCCGGCTTTCTATCTCCGGATCTTTTTTGATTGCACTGTTAATCTGCGGCCAGTCTGGGAAGTACGGGACTTTCGATTCGAGAAAGCACCCCGTCAGAATAGCCAGCGATGTCACTCCTGACACTATGATTTTTCCTTTGAGCATAGAGCCCCTCCGAGGGTAGTCAGTTCTATTTAGACTGCGTGCTCACTATCTTGCTGGCATTTGAAAGCGCTTTCTTTAAATGCAAGATAACTCCCTCGAGCACACTAACTCCTGAGACACCGTGTGTTCAGGAAGCTAGGCATGGTAGGGGCTTTTTCTAATGTTAAACATAGCAAATTAAGCAAATATCTTAGCGCATTTGGCTTTAGCAACACTTTCTCAGATGGTGGAAAAACGTTGTTAAATTGACTGTTACGCATCTCGTTGACGCATATGCAAAAGTTGGAATTGGGTACAAACAAAAAGAAGCCCAGCAAATGCCGGGCGATCTTACTTAGGGGGATTTTCTTAGGTGTGATTAGTTATAGGCGCGGGCAAAAAGACCTTCGCAGCTGGTCTGGTAATCGCCGACATACGCTGGAATGAAAACGGATTCGCCTTTTTGCAAGGTGACCGCTTCTCCATTGCTGTGTGAAACAGTAAGAGGTGCATCAATGGCAAAGAGGATCTCTGCGCTCTGTGTACTCAGCACTTCGTCCTGGGTGTTGCGGTAAACACTGAATTTGAAATCCGGCACAGGAATCGGGTAGTGCTGCGCATTGCCTTGAATGCTTGGTGCCAGCAGAATGGTTTCTTCTGGCATTGGCAAGCATCGTGTGCAGGAAATCAGTTCCGGTACGTCCATATGCTTTGGTGTCAAACCTGCGCGAAGCACGTTGTCTGAGTTCGCCATGATTTCCAGACCTGTACCTTTGATATAAGCATGCGGCGTACAGGCATCAAGGAACATCGCTTCGCCCGGCTGAAGAGTCAGCGTATTCAGGATCAGTGGTGAGAACAGGCCAATATCGCCTGGGTACTGCTCAGACAGCGTCAACAGCAATCCAAACAATTCATCAGTTTGGTTCGCGCCTGCATAGGCCAGTAGTTTAGATACTGCTGCGTCTTTGGTTTCGCCTTCCAGAGAAAGCAGGGCACCAAAGAAGTCACTCAGGCCTTGTTCGTTCTGGTTGTCTTGCAAAGCACTTACCAGAGATGCCAACTCTTCAATGTTGAGCTGATGGAAGAAGCCCAGAATATCGCTGTAATCTCGGAAGCCGTTCATCGCCGTGTAATCAGTCAGCGCGAAAACCAACTCCGGCTTGTGGTTAGGATCTTTGTAGTTTCTGAAGCTCGCTGACAGGGGAATGCCTGCTGCTTCTTCTTTTGCAAAACCGGTTTCAGCCTGAGCTTTGCTTGGGTGAACTTGCACCGACAGCGCTTTTTCAGCACACAGCACTTTGAACAGGTAAGGCAGTTCACCAAATTGTTGGGTAGTGGATGCGCCCAGAATGTTTTCCATGTCTGAGCCAATGAAATCTGACAGCAGGGTTTCTTTGTTATCGACAGTGATTTTTGAACAGCCATTTGGGTGAGCACCCATCCAGATTTCCGCTTGCGGTTTTTTCTCTGGGTTTGGCATATCAAACAGTTCAGTCAGCGAAGTGTAACTGCCCCAGGCATAGTCCTGGATAACGTTTTTCAGAGGGAAAAATTGAGTTGTCATTGTTCTTCTTCAGGTCATTTGCAACTGGCAGAAGTTTATCAAATTCTGCGCTTGTCTTGCCTATATATTCTGCAAATAAAAACGCTCCCCGCAGGGAGCGTTTTTCATCTGACTATGCCGTTGCGACTTCGTTTTGTGCTTTCGCCTGACGCATTTTCTTCAGGGAAACGGCAACCAGTGCGGTCACTACTGCACCCACTGCCATACATGCCAGTGCCAGAACAGGTTTGTTCATTGCACCCAGAAGCGCAACAACTGGGCCACCGTGCGCCACGCTGTTAGTAATGCCGAAGGAGAAGGCCATTACTGCAGCAACCATTGAGCCGATAACGTTCGCAGGAATCACGGACATTGGGTCTTGTGCGGCAAATGGAATTGCACCTTCAGAGATACCCACCAGGCCCATCGCGCCCGATGCTTTACCCGCTTCGATTTCAGACTGTTCGAAGATACTGAACTTGCGGCCGATAACGGTAGCCAGTGCCATACCCAGTGGAGCAACAGGAATCGCACATGCCATTGCACCCATGAACTGTGTTTGACCGCTTGCAATCATGCCTACTGAGAACAGGAATGCCACTTTGTTGAATGGGCCACCCATGTCGAAGCCGGCCATACCACCCAATACAATACCCAGCAGAACAACGTTGCCTGTGCTCATGTTGGTCAGCATAGTATTCAGGCCTTCCATCAGTCCCGCGATTGGCGCGCCGATAACAAAGATGAACAGACCAGCAATGAACAGAGAACCTGTGATTGGTGCAATCATGATTGGCACCAATGGCTGGATAAACTTGTGGTAGTTACGGGTAGCCACCCATTTCACGAAGTAACCCACCAGCAGACCAGCAACTATAGCGCCGATGAAGCCTGTACCCGCTTCTGCGCCGTAGAATGAACCGTTGTTGGCAATCCAGCCACCAATCAGGCCAGGGGCTAGACCTGGACGGTCAGCAATCGCATAAGCAATGTAACCGGCAAGAATTGGGATCATGAGAGTGAAGGCAACCACGCCCACATCCAACACCTTGTTCCACATGCTGCCGGCAGGGATCGCCATGCCCGCTTCGGTAGGCTGACCACCAATTGCCAGAGCCAGCGCGATCAGAAGACCACCTGTTACCACGAACGGGATCATATGAGATACGCCATTCATCAGGTAGCGATATAAATCAGAGCGTGCCTGAGAAGCTTTGCTCTCAGACGATTCAGATGCTTTGTCATCAGCCGAAGCGACATACGCTGGGGCTTCCAGAGCTTGATTGATCAAGCCTTTTGCATCTTTGATTGGCGCTTTAACACCGGTTTTGATCAGGCGTTTGCCCGCAAAACGGGTCATATCCACTTGCTTGTCGCAGGAAACGATAATCGCTTCTGCACGGGCAATTTCTTCCGCAGTTGGACTGTTTTTCACGCCGATAGAACCGTTAGTTTCTACCTTCATTTCAAAGCCCAGTTCCGCAGCACCTTTTTCCAGCGCTTCTGCGGCCAGATAGGTGTGTGCAACACCTGCAGGGCAACCAGTGACACCGATCAGCAAGCCTTTATTGGCTTCCGGTGTTTCCAGTTCTTCTTTCTTTTCAAGCAACAGGGCCAGTGCGTCTTTGGCGGTTTCGGCTTTCATGAAGCTTTCGATGAAGCCATCTTCAATCAGTTTTGAAGACAGTTCAGCCAGCACTTCAATATGGTGGTTCGCACCGCCATCCGGCGACGCAATCATGAAAAAGAGTTTTGAAGGCAGACCATCTTCAGCACCGTATTCGATACCTTCGCGACTGATACCGATAGCGACAGCAGGCTCAATCACTGCAGCACTTTTTGCGTGCGGAAGGGCAACGCCATCTTCGAAACCGGTGTTACCCAGCTCTTCACGGGCGTGAATATCAGCCAGGAACTGTGCTTTATCGTTCACTCTGCCCTGAGCATGCAGAAGTTCAATCATCTCTGCAAAAACGTCTTCTTTGGACGTTGCTTTCAGGTTCAGGCAAATCAAATCTTCATTGATTAGCGATGTAATCATGATGTCTACCCCTCAAAATTTATCGTTATGGCGGTTGTTACCGATAGATATATTTTCCCGTTTTAGGGCGTACTGTTTGAAGAGGAGAGATAAGGCTTTTACTGGATATTTGTAACATTAAAAGTGAGGTGTGATCTTGTTCTCACTAAGAGAGGAGTTATGCTTTTGTAAGGGGGGAACATAAAATGTATAATAATCATTTGTTTATATCTATCTGTTTGTCATCTGTTAGTGCGCAGGATCTGGAGGATTTTCAATGGCGCTAGAGATTAGTAACCTAGAGGTAGTGCCAGAGACCGCATTTTTGGTGAGCCTTGTCACGCAATGAGTACGTGCTGTGGAGATTATGTGGTTGGTTAAAGTATGCGGGCGCATAATCGGCGCGTTATTGGGCACTAGAAACAACAACCATGAGTCAGGTCTTTCAACTACTGCTGGAGAATCTTCTGGCAGAGCGCGAGCACTTCAACCGTATCTGGTTTGCCAGTGATCAGGTGACACCACCACAATTTAGCTACCAGGTTAACTTTCCCCGTGTAGAGCTGGTGATCAGTGGTGAATATCCCAACCTTTTGGAAAACCCTGACAAGTCGATCACTGAATCGAAACTGCTGGCAGGTGACGCCTTATATGTGCCGCCAAACAGCTGGAACAAACCCAACTGGGACACCGACTGTTCCGTTCTGAGCCTTCTGTTCGGCAAGCGCCAACTGGGCTTCAGTCTGGTGAGCAAGGCCAAGAATCAACCTGGCTTCTACGACGTGCAAAAACACAGTATCCAAACCCGAACTGGGCACGCTATCGACCACATACTGGCAGCGCTGAATACGCTTGCCAAAGAGCCCGTGCAAACCCCGATGGATGGATATCTGCTCCACGCGCTGTTGAGCTATTGCCAGCAGATGCTCACTGCGCCGACAGCAGGCACACGCAACCGGGTGGAAGATTTGTATCAGGGGATTTGTATCTACATTCAGGAGAATTTTCACCGCCACATCACGCGTGAATCTATAGCGCATCGCTTCAATATCACCCCGAATCATCTGTCGCGGCTTTTCCGTCAGCAAGGCCATATGCGGATGGCGGATTACATTACCTGGGTACGGATCGACCGCGCCAAGTTCATGTTGAAACGTTATGATTTTCGGCTGGGGGAAGTGGCAACCCGTTGCGGCTTTCAGGACGTGAACTACTTCTATCGCGTGTTTAAGTCTAAAACAGGCATGACACCGTCTGAATACCGGGGCTCAGACTGACGCATTGGAAAGGGAATGGACGATGATGGTTTCCAGAATATCCGTATCCTGATTATCGGTGAGATAGCGGCAAAAATGTTCTTCCAATAGCAATTGAGAAAAACCAGAAAAGGCGACCACATGATCGCGAACAGGCGGCGCCGGGAGCATCATTCCGATCACCCGCGTCACATCACCGCGCTGTGAGCTCCAATCCAGTGGTAACGCTGTGGTCGCAATCATCAGATGTGCCTTACTGACATTCGGTGAAATGATATGGGGCAGTGCAATGCCATGCCCCATGCAGGTTGCTGAAACACTCTCGCGTTTATACAGCGCGTTGAACAAGTCTTCCTGACTGGCAGATTCATTCACTGATACTTTCAGCGCGAACTCTGCCAATAACGCGTGTTTATCTAATGAATATTTATCAATGCGGTGGATACAGCCCGTGAAGGGAAGGGTGACATGATTGGAAGGCTCAAACGGCGCACTGTTTTTGCCACCGGAAAGTACGTGAGCATGTTCATCCAGGAAATCGGTGAGCACCATGGAAGCAAGCTCGGCATCAGACCCTTCAATCAATAACTGGCAGAGATCGCCCGGCTTGATACTCAGGCTCATCATCCTGATAGGATGTTCGACGCTGGCTTGTTTGCGTTGGGAGATATTGCAGAACATAGTGACGGATCGGAAGTACCCCGCCAGTATTTTCAAACGGTTCAGCCTCCATGCTGCCAGGCCTTCTTCATCAACAAAGAAGGTGATCCTCCGGGTGATCATATCGTCTTGCAGCGCTCCAATACTTTCACCGGATCTGTCAGGACTTCTTCAATGGTCACGCAGTGGATTTTGCTGCCAGTGAAACGGGCGCGGTCTTCTACTTCAATGTCGGAGGCAATCAATACGACATTCGCGCGGGCGATATCCTGAATGCTTAGCGGGTTCTCAATACCCATCGCGCCTTGGGTCTCCACTGCGATTTGAATACCGATTTGTTGTGCTGCTTTTTTGAGTTCAGCAGCAGCCATATAAGTATGGGCAATGCCTGTTGGACAGGCGGTGACAGCAACGATTTTCATTCTTCTGGATTGTCTTGTTTGAGTGAAAAAAAGCGGCGTATTTTCAGCTAAGAATGTCAACGAGTCCGTGATTTATCCCACGTTGTTAAAGCCTAATGGTTCTGCTTTGCCGTATGGGCAATGTCGGCAGCCGTTTCCACAACAGTTGCCACGGCGTAAATGGTACCAAGCTGAGAATACATAGAATCCACGTTCGATGGTGTAATCCAGTCCTTCCACTAATTCTTTCTGCTCGCGATAGGGCTTTGCCAGACGAATCAAATCATTGGTGCTGTATTCCTGATAGAGGGTTTCCAGCTTCTCGTTGATGCGTTTAGCCAGACAGGTTTTACACAGACACGAGAGGTTATCTTCGCCAGCAGGAGGAAGAATATTGGGATATTGCATGCACCAGCATTGACCAGACTCAGCAGTGCATTCAAGCGCGTTTCCGCACTCAGGACATTGACTCATGCTTACCACGGATTCAAGAAATGAGTGGGAATTGTACCTGAAAGGACGCTGGCGATCCTTCCCCCCAATACTCTGCGATCAAATTCACTCTTTTTAAGAACTTATTTTACTGCAAAAAGAAATGATAATAATTTGCATTCAATATTGTTTTGGGAGTGAATCTACATGGCAAGTGAACACGCCTTTCATAGTGACCCTTTGTTAAGAGTTCGAGATCTTTGCGTTGACTACATCACGGATGATGGTCATTTCCGTGCGGTGAAATCAGTCAGCTTTGATATTGGCCGAGGTGAAGTCTTCGGGTTGGCGGGGGAATCCGGCTGCGGGAAAAGTACCATCGCATTTTCGGTGAACAATCTGCACAAGCCACCTGCGTACATTTCCGGCGGCGAAATCTGGCTGGAAGAGAGAAACCTACGCACGCTATCCAACAAAGAACTGGCAGCGGTTCGTTGGAGCGAGATAGCTATGGTATTCCAAAGTGCCATGAATTCCCTGAATCCTGTACTCACGATCGAAGAGCAATTCGTGGATGTGATTTGCCACCACAAAGGTTGGACGCGCGCTGAAGCAATTGATCGCGCCTACAAGATGTTGGACTTGGTGAATATTCCCCGTGACAGGTTGAGAGACTACCCGCACCAGTTCAGTGGTGGCATGCGTCAGCGTTTGGTGATTGCGATTGCACTGAGCTTGAGTCCGAAACTTATCATCATGGACGAGCCCACCACTGCGCTGGATGTGGTGGTGCAACGCGAAATCCTTCAGCAGATTTTCACCCTCAAAGAAGAATTTGGCTTCTCTGTGCTTTTCATTACCCACGATCTGGCTTTGATGACCCAGCTGAGCGATCGCATTGCCATCATGCGTCACGGCGAAATAGTGGAAGTAAATACTTCAAAAGAAATTCGCCAGAACCCGCAACACGAATACACCCAGAAGCTTTGGGCCTCCTTCCCGAATATTCACGACCGCGAAGGTAGCAAAGCCAAATTTGAACAGGGGGCAACCGCATGAGCAAGCCAATTATTGAAGTTAAGAACGTCTCAAAAACCTTCCTTGCAGGTGGCGGTTTCTCCAAGAAAGAACCCTTTGAAGCACTGCGCGGAATCAGCTTTGATCTTCACAAAGGGCGCGCATTAGCGTTGGTTGGAGAATCTGGTTGCGGGAAAAGTACCGTTGCGCGTCTCATTACCAAGGTACATGAGATGACGACGGGAGATATTCTCTTCAAAGGGCAGAGTATCGACACCATCAATTCGGGCAAAGCACTGCGCGAATATCGGAGCAATGTACAGATGGTCTTCCAAGACCCATTTGGTTCGCTCAATCCGGCTCACACTATTGATCACCATATTGCTCGACCACTGAAAATCCACAACCAGGCCACGACCGAAGAGGAAGTGAAACAACGCCAACGCGAACTGATGGAACTGGTCGAGTTGGATCCGAATTGTCTCTCCAAGTTTCCTCATCAGCTAAGCGGTGGTCAGCGACAGCGCATCAATCTGGCGAGGGCTCTGGGTGTGGGTGCAGAAGTGATTCTGGCGGATGAACCAACTTCTATGCTGGATGTTTCAATCCGTTTGGGCGTGCTGAACCTGATGCAGCGCATGAAAAAAGAGATGGGCATTGGCTTTCTCTACATCACTCATGACCTAGCGACAGCGCATTACATTGCAGAAGAAACAGCGGTGATGTATCGCGGACAAATCGTGGAGTGGGGCGATACGCAGGAGATTCTCTCCAACCCGCAACACCCATATACCAAGCTTCTGATTTCCGCTGTGCCAGATCCTGACCTGCCCTTTGCGGATCTTATCCATCAAACCGAAAACTACTCCCAGAACGCTGATGAGGTGCGTATTCTCAGCGCGAAACTGCAGCCTGAAATTCAGAAAGTCTCGGACAATCACTTTGTGCGTAATTGGGAGTCGGCGGCATGAGCCAGTCCAATGAACTGACGGTAGATGTCTGGCTGGGCGAAGTTCAGCGTTGGTATTGTAACCAGAACATCAATGAGATTTGCTGTTTGGAAGAAATGGTGAAGCAAGCGCCCCCATCACTGTTTCTTCCATACATTGATGAGTCTAAGAGTCAGGCTATTGGTTACTGGTTGGATGCGTGTATGCGCATCCATCATCATCTTAACGCTCAGGACAGTGTTGAAGGTGCTTACGCTTTCCTCCAATTCGCCTACAGCAAGATGCAGGAAATGGGCAGCAACATTAGGCACGATTTGAAAGTGAAGAAATGGTGCCTGCAACGGATGGATGCCTTAGTTGTGGTATTGCTTGAGTACTGCCAGTGCCAAGAGGGCGAGTACTGGCAAAGTGAAGCCAAAACCTTGATTGAAGCTCACGTGAGTTTCATGACCGCACAGAATCACTTAAACCTTTCCCAGGAAGTCGCAGCAGGATAGAACCTGCTGCAAGACTCATCAATTCTCTGTCTTTATTCCCATGCAGCATATTTCGTTAATGGCTCGTTAACAAAAACTTCAGAATCACTCAAATTCGAGACAAAGCTGAATTTAGATTCACGATATATCTATTGCCAGTTGTGAGAGTACCCGAAATAAGTCGCTCGCTACTGGTTAATTTATAAGCTAATTCAACCACTTTCTCATTGAGTGAATGGAATATCTCTCTTTGTGACTAATTATGCATAATTAGCTAGTGCAAATATTGCCAATTGCCAGTAAGTCAGACAAAAGAAAGGGTTTTCACGACTGCATAACTAAAGTCATGGAGGCAATATGGTAGACGCTGCATCAAACGGTGATGGCAAGATGAGCCTAACCGCGAAGGTAATTGTCGGCTTGGTAGCCGGTATTATCCTTGGACTCGCAATTAACATTCTGGGCTTAAACCCAGCAGGTGGATTTGTTGACACCTATATCACGAACGGTTTGTTCCATGTTGTGGGCAAAATGTTTGTTAACGCGTTGAAAATGATGGTTGTTCCGCTGGTACTCTTCTCGCTAATTTGCGGGGTTTGCGGGATTGGTGACATTAAAACGCTTGGTCGAGTAGGCTCTAAGTCTTTCGGTCTTTACATTCTGACGACCGCCGTAGCAATCGCAGTGGCAATTACTATCGCGTCAATCAGTGGTATTGGTTCTGGCATGCAAATGGCAGCCGATACTGCGTTTTCGGGCCGTGAAGCGCCGCCACTTTCTCAAGTGCTTATCGACATCATCCCTAACAACCCAGTGAATGCGCTTTCCGAAGGCGAGATGCTGCAAATCATCTTCTTCGCCATCCTGATGGGTGTGTGTATTTTGATGGTGGGTAAAGAAGCGAAGAAAGTCGTTGAGCTTGTGGAAGTGCTGAACGAAATCATGATGAAGATGGTTACCCTCATCATGGAAATCGCACCTTACGCGGTATTCTGTCTGATCGCCAAAGCCATGGCCAACCTCGGCTTGGGACTCTTCGTCGAGTTGATTGGCTATGTGGTTGTGCTGATTGGCATCCTGCTGGTTCACCTCTTTGTGGTTATCCCAACCATTTTGAAAGTGTTCTCAGGCCTGAACATCGTGACCTTCATGAAGAAGGCTCGCAATATGCAGGTATTCGCTTTCAGTACTGCAAGCTCGAACGCGACTATTCCGGTCACCCTGCGTACCGTAACTGAGCGTATGGGCGTGAAGAACTCTGTGGGTTCATTCACCGTTCCGTTTGGTGCAACCATCAATATGGATGGTACAGCGATCATGCAGGGTGTGGCGACGGTATTTATCGCCAACATCTACGGCATTGACTTGGGCGTGGGTGGCTTCCTGACCGTGATTCTGATGGCTGTTCTGGCTTCTATCGGTACTGCTGGTGTGCCGGGTGTTGGCCTGATCATGCTGTCGATGGTATTCGCACAGGTTGGTCTGCCGCTTGAAGGTATCGGTCTTATTCTGGGTGTTGACCGTCTGTTGGATATGGTTCGTACCGCGGTTAACGTCACCGGTGATGCGGCAGTCAGCTGTATCGTTGCGAAAAGCGAAGGCAAGCTGGATGAGTCAGTCTTCAACGATCCAAACGCTGGTGTTGTTACGCATGTGGAAATTGACCACGATGCGGAAAAAGAACTGGCAGATATAGCGAAAGGCTAATCTTCCTGTTTGATGAAAAGAGCGCCTTAGGGCGCTCTTTTTTGTGGCGGGCTGTTGGTGAGTTATCTGCTGAGTTTAGGAACCAACCAAGATAACAACACAGCTAATAAGGCAAACCCCAGTGTGGTTGCAGCAAGAATTTCGATGCTTGAGTTGGACACATGCCCAACGCCGCCAATCAACCCGGCAATTATCGCGACACTGACCAATGCCCAAATGAAACCCTTCTTACCTAAAGGTGTATCAATAGCCGGGATTTTCTTTTTGGTCAGGAACAGCATCACAGCGAAAGTCAGTGAAAAAGCCGCACAGTAGAGAAAAGTTGGCTGGATCTGGGTGGCGGCAAGCGGAAGGGCGACAACGCCAATCAGTGCCCATAATATCGGAGAAATAACTTTGCTCTTACGTTGGGTCAAAGCGTGTGAAACTGACACCACCAATGTACCAATCACGGCTCCGGCCAGCACGTCGGTAACATAATGGACACCAAGATAAACACGGCTTAATGCCACCAATACCGACGGTATTAACCAAATAGCGAGATATCCCTTACCTGCTTCTTTCAACCACAGGTAAACCAGTCCCCATACTGCGAAGGCTGTGGCTGTATGGCCACTCGGGAAAGCGAAACCTGAAGCGCCTGTAAGCTGAAGATCTGGGAACAGATAAAAGGGTCTGGGAACAGCAAAATACAGCTTTGCGAAGCTGACAATCAAGGTGACAGCGACGGTTGTAAACATCAATTGAGAAACCCGTTTTACGCCGCCAGATGCCATTGCAATTGGGATAAGCAAGAAGAACAATACGCCGCTTCCCATTGCCGAGGACGCTGTAAGCAGTCCACCAAAAATGGAAGGTATTGTTTTGATGATTTGTTGGAAAGTTTGGTTAATCGATGCATTCCACACATTGAACTCAGCACTCATGTGACTGAACTCTTCGAAGTGGGAGGTTTCACTAGGTGTAGCAGTTTCCAGCCAGGTTGGGATCATTCTTACCTGATCGGGGAATCGGACTTCTTTTATGTCTACTAAGCTTGGTTTCATCATGGAAACGTTGCGAACTTCCCGGCCAAAATGCTCAGCTTGCCAACTGGCCACCATGGCATTGCCATCTTCCTTATTATGGATAGCAATTGGGGATAGGGCGCGACAATCAAACAAAACGGCTCTATCTAATCGTGCAAACTCTTTGACCACTTCAACTGCAATACCCGTCTCTTCGAGGGTTTCGCGGATCGCAGCATCAGCGGGATTATCGCTATCTACAAAGCCGCCCGGTATTGAAATTCGGTTGTTCAGAATATCCCGGGTGACTAACACGCGGCCTTGATCATCTGAGACTAAACAGGCAGCGCCTCTGATGGTTTCCGGTTGTTCGGTAGCAAATGTAGGTGAAAGGGCAAAAAAGCAAAGAAAGAAGGTGAGCAGTTTTCTTGTCATCGTCATGTTCGAATTGTTTTAGATAATGGGCATTCTAGCAGTCGCTGACATTCAGGGTACGAGAAAGTTTAAAATTCGTTTTGAAGGTTAATTTCCCATTTTTAAGATGTTGGGTTTTCTGATGTCAAGCAAGAAAATGCATACTTCCTGGTGGCTTTTTGAGCATTTGAATTAAAACATGCAAAAAGGGGGTTTACAGCCTTCCGAGACCTCGCTAATATTCGCCGCACTTACGGAGAGATGGCTGAGTGGTTGAAAGCACCGGTCTTGAAAACCGGCATACGTTAATAGCGTATCTAGGGTTCAAATCCCTATCTCTCCGCCACATTCTGGAAGTTGGGCTGCAAAGCCGGATTTCACAAGAATTGGAGCGGTAGTTCAGTTGGTTAGAATACCGGCCTGTCACGCCGGGGGTCGCGGGTTCGAGTCCCGTCCGCTCCGCCAACGATTTAAGCCTCAGTCGAAAGACTGGGGCTTTTTTCTTATTCGCGCCCCAAAAAGTGCTGCGCACTTTGGGCCGCGTCCGGGAGCCCGGCGCGTTGAATCCCGTCCGTTCCGCCAATACAACGAAGCCTCGACAGAAATGTCGGGGCTTTTTTGTGCTTCAAAATCCCCCTCACTTTACCTTTTTCGGAACTTTTCACATCAAATCGCTGCCTGAATAACAAGGTAAGCGACACATGTCGTTACACAGGATGAGGTATCCAACCTTTACATCTCGTGGCTGTCAGGGAACAATTCAACAAAGCCTGAAAAATAACATGGCGCTTTAAACTGGAAGATTATGAGTAATACCGAAACCAAAAAGCCGAACGCACTATTCGAAATTGTCTTTAACGTATTTTTGCCTTCATTTATTTTGATGAAGTTCAGCGGTGAGGAGCATCTTGGCACCGTAATGGCGCTGGTTGTGGCGTTAGCCTTCCCAGTAGCTTACGGTGGTTTGGAACTTGTTCGAAGCAAAAAGCTGAACCTGATTGCGGCACTGGGCTTTGTCAGTGTGTTGCTGACAGGCGGGATTGGTCTGCTTGAGCTGGATACCCAATGGTTGGCGATAAAAGAAGCCTTGATCCCTGGTGTGATTGGTCTGGCGGTCTTGATTTCCACTTTCACGCCTTATCCCATCGTAAAGAAAATGATCTTCAACGACACTCTCCTCAATCTCGAGCTTATCAAAGAGCGTCTGGCGGAAACAAACAATACACAGTCATTTGAGCGTTGTCTTACGGTATCTAACTATCTGTTTGCCAGTACTTTTGTTTTCTCGTCTGCAATGAACTATTTCCTCGCGACTTGGATTGTGACCAGCCCAGCGGGCACAGTGGCATTCAATGAAGAGTTAGGCAAAATGACACTCTACAGCTACCCAATGATTGCGATTCCAAGCACATTGATGATGCTGGGTATCTTCTACTATGTATGGCGTCAGGTGCGAGCGATGACGTCACTGGAAACTGAGCAAATCTTTCATATGAAGTGAGTTCAGCTTAAATATACATCGACAAGCCCGGCATTCTCGTCGGGCTTTCTCTTTTTCGCTTTATCCAAATCAGCCTGTTTTGCCATCAAACTGTGAAATTTAACAAAAGTGATCATTGTCACATACGGTTTGGCTTTGCTATATTCCCCGCCCGGTTAAAGCGAGTGCTTTTCGTTAACGATTAGCGTGAATAACCAAGCTTTCAATCGGCTGCAAAATGGAAACTTGCCCCAAGGAACTGGGCCCAGCGTAACTGTGAGCATTTACGGGCCTTTGATATTCGCCTTTGGGTAAGACAGCATCTGTAGCCTCCTGCCATGTTGCCTTTGTCTGCGCGCGTCTAATCAAAACCCGCCAAAATCCAGATACATAAGCAAGGTAACATAATGCAAATCATCTACAGCTTGGCCGGCGTATTGGCCCTGTTGGCGTGTGCTTACGCACTTTCAGACAGTCGTCGTGACATTAATTGGCGAACTGTTCTCGGCGCTTTCTTCCTTCAAGCCGGTTTTGCCGCGTTGGTTCTCTATTTCCCTCTTGGTCAATCTCTTCTCGGGTCAATCAGCAACGGCGTTTCAGGGTTATTAGCTTTTGCGGACGAAGGTATTGGTTTTGTTTTCGGTGACTTAGCAAGCGGTAATTTCATTTTTGCTATCCGCGTTCTTCCTCTCATCATCTTCCTTTCTGCCATCATTTCTCTTCTCTACTACCTCGGAATCATGCAATGGCTAATCAAAGTGATTGGGGGTGCAATTAGACGTCTTCTGGGCACTTCTCAGGTTGAGTCTTTGGCTGCGACCAGCAACATTTTTCTTTCCCAGAGTGAGTCTTCACTGGTTATCCGCCCATTCTTGAAGAACATGACCCGTTCAGAGCTGTTTGCCATCATGGTGGGTGGTATGGCTTCTGTGGCTGGCTCTGTGCTGGGTGGCTACGCTGCGTTGGGGATAGAACTGAAATATTTGATTGCGGCGAGCTTTATGGCTGCGCCAGGTGGTCTTCTCATGGCAAAAATGCTGGTGCCAGAGCGTGAAGTCGCGATTGAACAATCAAACATCGAGCTGGAAAAAAGTGCTGATGTTAACGCGGTTGATGCGTTGGCATCCGGAGCAATGAACGGTGTGAAGGTGGCAGTTGCTGTTGGTACCATGCTGATTGCTTTCGTCAGCGTGATTGCGATGGTAAACGCAGGCTTCGAGATTGTGGGGGCTTGGTTTGGCTATGAAGGCCTGACATTGCAACTGATCTTCGGTTACCTGTTCTCTCCATTGGCATTTGCAGCAGGTATTCCTTGGAATGAAGCGCTGAGTGCGGGTGCATTGATTGGTCAAAAGACGATTCTGAACGAGTTCGTTGCCTTTATGGATTTCGTTAATGTGAAGGACACCCTGTCTGAGCACAGCCAAATCATCGTGACCTTTGCACTGTGTGGCTTCGCCAACATTGGTTCTATCGCGATTAACCTCGGTTCTATCGGTGCCATGGCTCCAGAGCGTCGTCAGGATGTGGCGAAGCTTGGCTTCCGCGCAGTGGTTGCAGCAACGCTGGCCAACTTGATGAGTGCCGCGTTGGCTGGCGTGTTTATCGCGCTGTAACCTTCTAAAAGTCTAAGAATGAATAAGCCCGCTATAGCGGGCTTTGTTTTTCATCTTCAAGATAAGTTTCTGCTTCAACGTCTTGGTGATAGTCGCCTAGCACTTCAAAATGAGCGACATAGAACTGCATTTCATCGCCTTCGTTACGCTGTGACTTCATTTTCGATTTTACGCGAATCACATGTCCGGTTTTATGTCTAAGCTCCAACTCTCCATCCCAAAATCCACGTCCTAAAAGTGATAACCATATCCTCGTATGGAAGGGCTTGTCTGTGGGATTTTCTGTTAGTGAGCGTGGCTTTTCACCAATCACATCTTCTGGTTTAAATCCCAACATGTCAGAGAAAGCTTGGTTGATGCGAACAACATGGCCTTTGGCATCGGCAATCAGCATAGGAAAGCCCATTTCAAATGCCTGAACAGCTTGCTGCCGTTCTTCTTCCCGCGCTTTTTGAAGCGAGATATCGCGGATGTACGAAACAAAGATATAGCCACTCTTGGTTTTTGCCGACGAGATGGAAATTTCTATCGGGAACTCACGTCCGCTTTTGCGCTTTGCTGGCAGCTCGATACGTTGGTCAAGTACTGGACCTTCACCCGTTTTGATTAAGTGCTGCATCCCCATAATATGGTTCTCGCGCAGTCTTTCGGGAATGATGGTTTCCGCCAGTCTTAGGCCAAGTATTTCATCTCTCGACCAGCCAAATAGCTGCTCTGCCATTGGGTTAAATTCAATGATGGTGTCTTGATCATCAACAACAACAATGGCGTCTAAGGAAGCGTTGTAAATAGCTTGGCTTCGTTCTTCGAGAATTTGGGTTTGTTGATGGGAAAACTCATGGTCGCGCAAAGAGGATTGAAGTTTGTTGTAGCTCCTGTCCATCTTTTTCCGTAATTGATTGACTTCATTGACCGTGGTTTCTATTTCATCAACATCGAACAGGCTGAATCTGGATGTTGGTTCGCCGTTTTCTTTAATCTGATGAAGTTTCCTTAACGGTCGTGTGATGGAGTAGAGCAAGATATAAATCACCACGATGGCAAAAAGGCCAATGCCACTGGTGCCCCAAATGAGCATCTGCCCGATGGGTGACGCCATGTTGTCAGAGTAATGATTGCGATAGCCAACAATCACGGTGCCGAGTCTACCTTCATCACTTTCAACCTCCTTGATCACCACGGTGATACCATCCTCGGGTGTATCCAGGCTTCGGCTGTGTGCTATCAGCGAGTCACCTTGGTCAATCGTTAAATAGGTCAAATCCTCGTGAGCAACGAAGCGATCCGTCATATCTCGGATAATAGTGTGGTTCTTTTCAAGCAGTGGGATCTCGAAGGTAACAGACACAAGCTCTGCGAGCTCTTTGGCGCGATAACTCATCTCCTCTTTACGGGCATCAGCCAGATAGCCAAATGCCAGAGTAATGAAAGCAAGAATGACAGCCGTAAAAATGAATGCGGTGTAGAGAACCGCCCTGGCTCGGATATTCACGCCGTCTCCCTTATTGTGAAATTGATGCACCTGATTTAACTATAAGACATTTTGCCCAAGCTACCTGATAAGACGGGACTTCAATAGGGAAGGGGCAACCCGAGAGAAGGACTCACCCAATATTGAGGAATGTACTCTTCAACAAGGGTGAGTCAGAGGGATTGCATAGTAGTGCTGAATTACAAGTGCTTACTCTTGAAGACCAGCATTTTGTCTCGCGTCATTTCATGCATGGAATACTGAATGCCGCCAAGGCCCACGCCAGATGCATCACGGCCACCGAAAGGCATCCAGTCGACGCGGAATGCGGTATGGTCGTTAACCATAACAGCTGTCGCGTTGAGCTGTTGTGTGACATTTAAAGCATCTTCCAAATCATTGGTAAACACCGCCGCCTGGAAAGCGTATGGCAGGCCGTTAGCACGATCGATTGCCGTTTGTTTGTCCGCATAAGAATAAACACACACCACAGGGCCGAAGATTTCCATCTGGGAAACACGAACATCATCCGGTGGATTCAGCAGTACTGTAGGGGCATAGCAGCTCTCAGAGATTTTTTCGCCACCACAAAGTAACTCAGCACCGCCTTTCACGGCTTCCTTGACCCACTCATCAACGCGATCCACTTCGCGTGGCAGAATTAACGGGCCGACTTCTGTGTCCGGATCCAGTGGATCGCCGACCTTCATTTTCTCTGCAGCCTGAGCCAGTCTGACCGCGAGTTCACGACAGAATCCCTGCTGTGCATACACGCGTTGAACCGAGACACAAACTTGGCCAGCATGGTAAAAGCCGCCTTTGGCGAGCATAGGCACAACTTCATCGATATTGGCGCTGTCATCAACAATGACAGGAGCTGCGCCACCATGTTCCAGCGCGCAACGCGTGCCGGGTGCGAGTTGCGATCGCAGCATCCAGCCGACTTTGGCTGAACCAATAAATGAAAGAAAGTTAACCCTCGAATCAGAAACCAGCTTGCTCGACGCTTCGTTGTCGCACACCAATGCCTGACACCAACCTTTGGGTAAGCCAGCTTCATGCAGAATTTCAACCAGCCTCAGACAAGAAAGAGGTGTGGTCAAAGCAGGTTTTACAATCACAGGGCAACCCACCGCTAGTGCAGGAATTACCTGATGCACGATAAGGTTGAGTGGGTGATTGAAAGCACTCACTGAAGCCACAACACCAATTGGCTCACGAATCGTAAAAGCCATACGATTCACGGAAGCTGCAGTTTGTCCCATCGGGATCTGCTCGCCTTTGATCTGCGGAATGTGTTCAATGGCCAGCTTTACACCGTTAATAGCACGAAGCACTTCTACTTTAGAGTCGATGTAAGGCTTACCACCTTCTTCCGCTGCCATGCGGGTGAGAGATTCCACCTGCGATGACATGATCTCTATAGTCTTTTCCAGAATCTCGATGCGTTGATGCGGTGGCATCCACGCGCTTCTGTCGAGAAACAGCGCGTGAGCAGTCGCCAGCGCTGTTTCGACATCGTCCGCTGTCTGCATTGGCAGCGACCGAATCAAACCGCCATCATAGGGGCGATAGACGTTCAGTTCAGACATGATGTTTACACTCTCCCTTTATCCGATTGAACGGCTTTCCTTGATAAGAACATTCAAAATGGAATGGTTCAGTGAGTAATCCACTGGCAAATCGATAAGGTGCACGCCAGGGCTGTTCAGAGCGTGCTTCAGAATTGACTGGAACTCGTCGTGGCTATCGGGACGGTGACCAATTGCTCCGAAGCTGTTGGCGTATTTCACAAAGTCAGGGTTACCGAAATCCAGACCGAAATTGTCGAATTCCATGCCTTCCTGCTTCCATTTGATCATGCCGTAGGCGCTGTCGTTTAGGATGATGACCACCAGATCCAGCCCCATCCGCACTGCAGTTTCGATCTCCTGCGAGTTCATCATAAAGCCGCCGTCGCCGTTAACCGACACAACTTTTTTGTTGGGATAAAGCTGCTTCGCCACCATGGCTGATGGTAAACCTGCCCCCATGGTTGCCAGTGCATTATCCAGCAGCAGAGTGTTATTCGTATGGCATTGGTAGTTACGTGCAAACCAGATTTTGTATACGCCGTTATCGAGGGTGACGATGTCCTCATCATCCAGCTGGTCACGTAGGATTTTCACCAAACGTTGGGGCAGGATAGGGAAGCGGCGATCTTCAAAGTATTTGGTGGTGCGCTCATCAACGTGGGCTTTGACACGGCCGAAGTAGCTCATGTCTTGCGACAGCCCACCGACTTTCTCTGTTAAGCGACCTACTGAAGAACAGATGTCGCCCACAACGTTAAGCTGCGGGAAGTAAACTTCATCAGTGCGTGCGGCAAAGAAATTGATGTGAATAACCTTGGTGCCACCTTTCTCCATAAAGAACGGTGGCTTCTCGATCACATCGTGACCCACGTTAATAATCAGGTCAGCTTTTTCAATCGCACAGTGCAGGAAGTCGTGGCTTGAAAGAGCCGCAGTACCGATAAAACGCTCATGACGCTCATCCACCACACCTTTACCCATCTGTGTGTTGAAGAAGTAGATACCCGTTTTATCGATGAACTCCTTGAGTGCGCGGCTTGAGCGTTTACGGTTTGCACCTGCACCAATCAGTAACAGCGGCATTTTGGCCTTTTTGATCATTTCCGCCGCTTGGTCGAGGCATTTTTCGTTCGCATCAGGTCTGCGGTGCTCAACGACATCGAACACCGTCGCACCTGAGTCTTCGTCCGCAATATCCTCCGGCAGTTCCAGATAACCTGCGCCGGGGCGCTCTTCCTTACATACACGGAATGATTCGCGCACCATAGCAGGGACGTTATTACCATCGACCACCTGCTCGGAGTATTTGGTAATTGGCTTCATGAGATTGACCACATCAACAATCTGGAAGCGGCCTTGTTTACTCTTGCGAATTGGCTTTTGGCCACCCAGCATGATCATCGGCATCGCACCGAGTTGCGCATAGGCAGCAGCAGTCACAAAGTTTGTTGCACCAGGACCAAGGGTTGAGAGACAAACGCCAGGCTTACCGGTTAAACGGCCGTAGGTTGCCGCCATGAACCCGGCTGCCTGCTCATGTCGCGTTAGGATCAGTTCAATTTTGGAGTCTTTTAGCGAGTTCAGAAAATCGAGGTTTTCTTCACCCGGAATGCCGTAGATATATTCGACACCTTCATTTTCCAGCGCACGTACAAACAAATCTGAAGTTTTCATTGTTGTCTCTCTTCTCGTTGGCCAATTACCTTGTGCTTCACGAGATGACCTTCAGACCTTTCTGCGACGTTCAATGTTAAGCAGGAAGTGCCTTCATCTCTTCGGTTATCAAAGTGATACACCTATCAATAACTCAAGGCTTTTTTCATCAGTGTAGTCACAACCTTGAGAAACTGGCTAAATCAGAGGGTTAATTGCGCCTTTCAGCGTTGAAGTTGCGTCTTTTGGCTTTGAGTTCGGTGCAATTTGGGTCTTATGTAGTCGATGCGTTTAAAAAAGAGGCACTTAACCGCGAATGTGCAGAAAAGGGGTTTACAGCATTCCACGACCCCGTTAATATTCGCCGCACTTACGGAGAGATGGCTGAGTGGTTGAAAGCACCGGTCTTGAAAACCGGCATACGTTAATAGCGTATCTAGGGTTCAAATCCCTATCTCTCCGCCACATTAGATTAAGCCCGCTCACTGAGCGGGCTTTTTCGTATTTGGAATAAACCTGTGGAGATAGGGATGCAGAACCCTAGACCCTAGGTTCTGCCGAGTGAAACGAGACAGCGTTGCCCGGCGAAGCCGAGTAGGCAACGGCCCGAAGGGCAAGGGAGATTGCGACCGAGTAAATCCCTATGTCTTCGCCACTTTATATTAAGCCCGCTAGAAATAGCGGGCTTTTACGTATTCGGAATATACCTTCGGAGATGGGGATGTAAAACCCTATTGCCTAAGTTCAGCGCAACGAGACTACGTTGCCCAACGAAGCCGAAAAGGCAACGGACCTAAACAACCGCAAAAATCCGCCAACTTCTAAGGCATTAAGATTAAGGTCACGCGCTCTTATCTATCGGAAAGCCGGCTTATCTGCATATGGAATAGACATATAGGGTTAGGGGGATAAAACCTAGAATCGCGACGGGCTCAATAATCACCTTTGACCGAAAAGAGTAAATTTAGAGTGTCGGGCAATAGATACATTGTCCTGTACTTTTTGCGGTTAAATGGAAGTTTATATGTAATTGATAAAAATGTCTTTATTGGCTATTTGATACGCCAATCGTATCGTTGTTGAAAATGTATACTCTTGTGTGGTGTGGAGGTTGCGATTGTGTGAAGGTTCGACCGTTTTTTCTAGTTGACTTGGGTGAAAAATGAGGTCGTTCGTCTTGTTAAGTTTGTGGGAGATTATCTGATGAAAATCTTTCACAAGTTTTGTCATATTTTTATTTTGGGCTTGTTCATTTCTTTGGGAGCTTTTGCACAAACAACCCCTTCACCATTGAACGAAGCTAACGACTTTTCCGCATACATATTTGGAAATTTCGAAGCGCCCAGCGGGAATGCAAATGGCGCATTGGCCATTGGTGGTGACCTGAGTCTTGGAGGATATAGCGTTGCTACACAAGAAAGCGCAACCGCTTCCGAATATAGCCTTTTGGTTGAAGGTGATGCCCGATATACCTCTGGGCGTATCTATCGCGGTAAAGTGCGAGTCGCGGGTGATATTTCTGGAATCACTCAGTCGGTTATTTGGGGGTTGCCATCAGGAACCGAAATAGAAAACAGTCCTCTTTCGTATTCGATTAATGCAAGTAGAAATGCTTATATTGAGCTCGCCGAGGAAGTGTCTTTGCTAGAAACGGTAGGCTCAGTTGAGTTTAAGTGGGGAGGGCTCTATCTCAAAGGTGACGGTGAATCTCCGCTACAAGTTTTCCAAATCTCAGGCGAGGAGCTTTCAAGAGCACACACTTTTTCTGTAAAAAATATCCCTGAAGGCGCTTCCTTAGTCTTTAACGTTGACGGTAACCAAGTTCGAGTTCAAAACCTCAGTTTTTCCGACCTAATTCCTCACCGTAGCAAAAGCTTGTTCAATTTCTACCAAGCCCAGACACTAAATCTTGGAGGTGTCAGCGTAGAAGGCAGTGTTTTAGCTCCAATCGCTTCGATTAACGCGTCGACTGGCAACTTGATGGGTACCGTTATAGCCCAGAGTTGGACTGGAGCAATGCACTTGGGGGGAGTTCGTTTTGATGGAGAGATCAGTACAAAGATAGAAGTCGATATCACAACCCCTGAGACGCTAATCACTGTAGGCAGTTCCCCAGTTTTGGTAAAGGGTACAGTGAGTGCGAGCGCCTCAGCCCTAACAATCAATGGGGTGGCTATTCAGCCCGAGGGTAAAGTGTTTGAAGCCTATGTTGAGTTGGAAGAAGGGTTCAATACTGTAGTCGCCAGGGCTACGAACCGACGTGGGGAGCAAATGACCGATTCTATCTCGGTATCCCTAGATCTTACGCCTCCTTATCTCACTGTGGATTCCCATGTAGATGGTCAAGTTGTTCATTCTGATCGCATTACGGTTACTGGACTCGTCAACGATATAGTTCGGGGGACGGTTGAAGCGCAGCAAGCGAGAGTGGCGGTAAACGGTCAACCTGCGGAGGTATCAAACCGAAGTTATGCAGCGACAGATATAAGATTAGAGGAAGGCGAAAATGTGCTTTCTATCACTGCTGTCGACCAAGCCGGAAATACCTCGACCATCGAACGTACCATTATTTATAAAGTGTTGGCTGGTGCGAGGCTCGAAGTTGTTGCGGGCCAGAATCAATCTGGCGTGATAGGCCAAAACTTATCTCAAGATCTTGTTGTTCGCGTAATTGATGACGCTGGAGAGCCCGTGGTTGGAGAGTCTGTTATTTTCCGCGTGGTGCAGGGTTCGGGTACCGTAATTGCAGACAGTTCAACATACACGCGTGCTTTGGCTGCGGTTACAGATACTCAAGGAATCGCAACGGTTGCATTTAAACTGGGGCACAGAACTGGGGTACTCAATCACAAAGTTCAGGCCAAAGCCGTTGGTTATGACAATGAGTTGAGTTTTGCTGCTTCCGCACATTCTCTCCATGGTAACAAAATTAGCGTTAACTCTGGGAATAACCAACGTGGCGTGGTCGGTCAGCCGTTACCCGCGCCATTTATTGTGGCGGTCACCGATGAAGGTGCAAATACGGTGCAGGGTGCCCGCGTAGAGTTTCGTGTGATCAAAGGCGAAGGGGTATTCCAGAATGAAGAGGCTATCTACGCGACAGTTACGGATGCGGATGGCCGAGCTTCTGCGCAACTGACACTTGGGGAGCTGGAAGGATTAGATGCCCAGCGTGTCCAAGCAGTTCTGATCGATGGCCCTGAAGGCCAGACATTGACTGCAGGCTTTATGGCAAGCGCATTCATTGCTTCCGACCCTGGTAAAACATCAATTTCAGGGGTAATCCTAAACAACCAGGACGAACCAGTCCCTGGTGTTACCTTGCGGATTGAAAAGACGGATCGCACCGTAACCAGCGATTACGATGGTAGGTTTGTATTGGAGCAAGTGCCTGTTGGTCCGGTACATTTGATTGCAGACGGCTCTACTGCTTGGCTGAGTGGAGAGTACCCAACGCTCAGCTACCATATTGTGACCGTAGCAGGTGTCGACAATCCGTTGGCGTCGCCTATCTATATGGTGAAATTAGACACTGAAAATGCGGTGTTGGCGGGCTCAGAAGATGTTGTCCTGACGCTCGACAATTACCCGGGTTTCAAGCTGGAAATAGCCAAGGATTCAGTAACTTTTCCTGACGGTTCGCGCGAAGGGTATGTGTCGGTGACATCCGTAAATGCCGCAACCGTGCCGATGGCTCCACCCAATGGGATGCAGCCTCAATTTATCGTAACCATTCAACCCGCGGGGGCCAAATTCTGGCCGCCAGCTAAGCTGAGTTTACCCAATGTCGACGGCCATGAACCGGGTTCCCAAGTTGAAATGTACTCTTATGACCATGATCTTGAAGAGTTTGTTTCCATTGGCCTAGGCACAGTAAGTGAAGATGCTTCAACGTTAACGTCAAACCCCGGTGTCGGCGTGGTAAAGGCTGGCTGGCACTGTGGCTCTCAACCTGGTGGCAGCGGCACGGCCCACAACTGTCCGTTGTGCCAAAAGTGTGAAAATGACACGTGTGTCGAAGACCCTGCTCAGGCAAACAATCCGTTACCACTAGAGATGCAAGTAGAGAAGGATTGCCAAACACTGCTTTGCAAAGGGGCTGTAGCAGCGCCAGAAGACCTACCTGAAGACGACAAAAAAGGTGATTGCAAAAGCCCCGTTTGCCTTGGTACATCCGTTGGCTTTGAAGCCAATGACAGTGACATCTTGCCGGAAGACACTGTATGTGCAACATGCATGGAAGGAGAAAAAATTCCAGATGCCGCCAAAGAAGGACTTTCTTGTTGGGACGGCTCTGACCCTAATAAGGCCTGTTTTACCTGTAAAGATGGTAGTTGTGGCAACCACTGTGAGGCGAGCAAAACTAAAGAGGTGTTTAAAGTCGCCATACCTGGCACGGTGGAAAGTTGGTTTAAGGTGATGCAGGGAGCGTTTGACGTTATCAACAGAACCTCCCCCGTTAAAGGTTCCGTCGATTTATCTGGTGAGTTGCAGATGGAGCAAGGTGAAGCTTGCTGCGCAAACTGTACGCAGACTGAACCGGTAATTGAAAACAAATATGAAGGCCAGTTGGAACTCAAAGGATCGTTGAGCGCTCAGGGTCCAATTAAGTTGCCCAACTATACCAAATACTTAACCGATGGATCTCGGTTGTACGCCGGCTTCAACTTAGGTCCCTATGGCGAGGTAAAAGTAAGCGGTGCACCAGTGGTGAATTATACGGAGCGCCTGGGTTGTGATGAAGACAACTGCTTTAGTTTGGTAGCCAAAGGAGGCGGTTCTGGTGAGATTGGTTTAAAAGGTGGGGCAACTGCTGCCGTTCAATCCTGGAATATGGATAGTGAAGCGGAAAACTGTAACTTCTACAACAAAGAAAGGCGTAAGGATCCTAAATACAAAGAATGTTGGGAAGTTGACGAAGGTGCATCTGGCGAACTGAAAGGCGGGGTGAAGACCGGTGCAGAAGCGGAAGCTGGATACAACAGTTGCGGTACGGGGTCGTGCGTGTACAAGGTGGAACCAATGCAAGCCTTCGCCCACGGAAAGGTTCAGTTTAAATTCTGGGTTTTAGAACTTGAATATGAGGTTAAACCTGAGCCGATCAAATTGTTTGAAGGCACCTCAGGGTCGTGTTCGCTATAAAGGGTAGGATTAAAAAGTGATGATTTTTTTCAGAATTTTCCTAGTGTTACTTGTATTAAGCTTTGTTAATACTAAAGCCTATGCCCAAGAATCCAATTGGGCTATAGCAAAAAATAATGGCATTGATACGTTGAGCGCGTCAGGAAGTATCAATACTTCCAGATATGTATTACCACTAATCGAGTTTAAAAACCCTAAATCCCCGATTGATGTCATATCAAATTACTTTTGGCGATTGAAGAACAATAAGATTGATGGTATCGAACATCTGTTCTATCGCAAGGATGGAAGTTTTGGAAAAGTACAAAGTATGTTGGAAAGGCAGCAGGTTAATTTCGACCAGTTTGCCAAGGTGGAAGAAGCTGAAGTAGTAGCAGTTAAAAAATGGGGAGGCCTTACCAGCTTTGATATAAAACTAAAAGCGAAAGGTGAGCAATCATTTGGCTGGCAGCAAAACGTAGTTTGTGAAAAACAATGCAAACTTATCTGGGATTTATTTGACAAGAATGAAACGACCGATATGTTGGAGTTATTTCTTTTTACTTACCTTGAGTCAAATAGAATTTATGGGGAAAAAGAAAGCGATATCGTAGGCGGAAAAGACGTCACAACATTGTTACTATCAAACAAATATAGTGCGATGGGGAGTGCAAAGGAGCCTAGACTTGAGATTTCACTCAGGCTATCACCGATTAACCATGAGATAGAATTTAAGAAATGTAGTGAAGTCAAAGAAGAAATAGGACTAAAGCTATGTGATATACATAATAAGTCGTTTGCGGCAAACACGGAAGACAGAACTGAGCTTACGACATTCATAACAAACCTAACAGGTAGGGAAGACCTAGACGGTTTGTATGTAAATGAGTTTTCTGAACCGAATGTCTACTCTAAGTTTTATGGTCCACATGCTGTTGTCCAATTCATTACGTCTTGGGAAAAAGCCAAAATACTAGGCGCAGTAAAAGGGACTGATACCGATATTATATTGTTTCGACCGATAATTACATCTGGTAAGGAATATCCTATTCAAGCATTGTCATATGACAAAACTTCGAAGAAATTGATATACGGAAGTAACTGGGACCAAAATTATCTATTTTTCTACAACGATATTTTTTCAAGTGAGTTGGAGAGAAATCTATAAAAACGTCAGGTTCTATAAAGAAATTATTATACGGAGCTTTGTTTGTCGTACTCTTTATATTGCTGTATATCATTGGTGGATCTGCCGCTAGAATGTTTTACGGATGTATTTTTTCAAAGGGTTGGGTGCAGACAAGTGCTATTTTGGTAGAGGCTGAGATAGATGAACTTGAGTATTATGATATGGATCGTCGCCGTCGTATATCCTATGCGCCAAAAGTAAATTATCAGTACCAATATCTAGGTAAGTACTATTATTCTGACCGCTACTCTTGGACTGTCAACTACGACAGAGCTGAGCGTTACTCAGCAGCGAAAAATTTGGTGTGGTATCACGTGAATAATAAGCCAATTCGTGTTTATGTCGATCCGGACTTTCCACAAAACGCGGTAATTGAGCGTGGCTGCAAGAGTTGGACATTAAAGATGACTTTCATAGCTGGTTTGGTGTTGTTCATTATTGGTTTAACAGCGGTATGGATGTTTGTCCGTATGCGAAAAAATAAATGAAGGCAAGGTAATCCCCATGAAACTAGGGCTAAAATGTCAGGCTTTGGCGCTGGCACTATTCTCAACAACATCATTTACCTATGCAGGCGAGGTGAAGCTCGACCAACACTGCATTATCAACATCCTCAACAGAACAATACAAGTCTCTGAGGACGGTGGATGGGCGTTACCGAATGTACCTTCAAATATGGGGCAAATTCGCGCGCGAGCGACTTGCACCTACGAGGACGGAAGTACTGTTTCTGGGCAAAGTGAATACTTTTCTGTGGCGCGCAATGGCGTGACCAAAGTGGGAGATATACGCTTTGATACGTTGAGCGCAATACCGGTAAGTTTAGCCTTTGATTCTACTGAACCCACTTTTTTGCGGGAGATTGGAGAAGAATATGCACTGTCTGTTTTGGCGACATACCAAGACGGAGGTGTTGTTGATATTTCTGCAGAGCAAGGGACGAACTATTCGACGTCAAATGATCAAATTGCTGAAGTGAATGAAGCGGGTGTTGTTATCGCCAGAAGCAATGGCGTTGCTTTGATCAGTGTGCGCAAAGATGGGGTCCTTGCTGCTAAAAGGGTTATCGTGAGTACCGGGGGAGATCAGGATGGCGATGGCCTTCCTGATGAATTTGAACGTCAAAATGGACTTAACCCATCGGACCCAATCGATGCACTGGAAGACATTGACAAGGATGGCTTGACCGCGTTGGAGGAGTTTCGCCTTGGCACTGATCTTCGTGTAGCGGATACTGATGGCGACGGTATTTCCGATGGAGAAGAAGTGAACCCAGGGGAAGATGGCTATGTCAGTGATCCGCTATTGCAGGATACAGATGGTGATGGCCTCAATGACGGGCTTGAAGTAGTGTTATCGACAGATCCGTCTGACCCCAATGATCATGATTACACACAAGCCATTGTTGAATACGCGATACAGCCGCTTAGCTTTACGCTATACAACAATACCATCGAACCAGAAGGCGTTGGACAGCAAGTCACCCTCACCGCAAGCCTTATTGATGGCAACACCATTGATTTAACGAGCCGTGGACGAGGCACAAACTATCAAAGCAGCGATCTTTCAGTTTGTAACTTCGGTCTCGACGCAGGAGTGGTGTTTGGTTCCGGTGAAGGCTTTTGCCAGATCACCGTTACTCATGAGGATTTCTCCGCCACCTTGGACGCCAATGTGATCAGGTTTAATCCTGAGCCGCTATCTGTTGTCAACATTCCGGGTTATGCGAATAACGTAGATGTCTCCGGTGATTTTGCGTACGTTGCTGCGGGAAACAGCGGCTTGGTAGTGGTTGATCTCAGTGACCGCAGAAACCCCCAACTCGCGGCGGAAATTGACACTGACGGTGTGGCTATCGACGTGGTTGAAGACGGCGCATTTGTTTACGTTGCCGATGGTGGAAAAGGGCTGAAGATTTACGATGTATCAGACAATGTAAACCCACGGTTTGTTGGCGGGGCAGAAACTGCGGGCCTTGCCCAAGATTTGGCGGTTCAAGGTGATGTTGTTTACCTTGCTGACAGTACGGGTGGGATTCAGGTTTTCGATGTGTCAGACAGGACGCTCCCTGTTTCAATAGGCCAAGTCAATGGTGTCGGTAACGTCATGTCTGTTGCTGTTGACGGAAATGTTTTGGTCGCTGTCAGTACAACGGGACTATTCATTATCGATGTTACCTTCCCTTCAGTGCCTGCAGTGGTGAGCAGCGTGCGCATGTCCAACTTGAAAGAAGTTGTCATTTCGGATGGTTATGCCTACATTGCCAGCTACACCAACGGTTACCATATTTATGACCTGTCCAATATCGAGCAACCACGTCAAACCTTCTCTGGTAGAGAGTTCTACCCTCGCGACGTAGCGGTAAATGGTAACCTTGCACTCTATGCCGAGCAACTATTCCCCAATGCCATTCCTTATGTGAACAAGAGAGACCCTGAAAATGCGAGCTTCCCCGGTACGATCAACATGGCCTCGCTGGGGGACTATGCGGGGACGGGGATTGCGTTGGATGACCAATATGTATACGTCTCATCTGAATATTACGTCGTTAGCAGCGACTACGGCTCTGTCGGCAACACGGCATTGATGATTGCGCAATACCGCCATATCGAAGACAACGCTGGGATTCCACCTAAATCAGAGATAACTGCACCGGAAACGGGGCTTGAATTTGTTCAGGGTGAGGTGCTGAGAATAGCGGCAGATGTGTCAGACGACATTTTCGTCGCCGATGTCCAGTTGTTGGTCAATGGCGAGTTCCACTCGAGGGACACAAGTCAGCCCTATCTTTTCAATTACCCATTGCCCAGAGACGTGATTGGCGAAATGACGTTCGAAGTGAAAGCCAGCGATCTCGGGGGGAACATTACCATCAGTACCCCGGTAACCATCAACGTGATTGAAGACCCTGGCACGACAGTTACTGGGTTGGTCATTGACCAAGATGGGGCTCCTGTACCATTTGCCCAAATCACCTGTTTAGAAGCGGTTGGTTTGTCTGATGTTGGGGGGGCGTTTTCTGTTGAAGGTGTAGCCACCGTGTCTCCTATAACCTGTTCAGCCTCGGCAGAAATCAATGGTACAACGTTTACCGGTTTGTCCGCGCGTGTATCGCCAGTGCGCGGCGCAGAGACAAACATGGGTAACATCATTATCCAAAGTGCCACATTTGATCCAGAGTATGGGAGCAACCTGCGCCAGTCTGACGACGACTTTGACTACGTTAGTTTCTCCGATGGTTTTAGTTTCCCTCTGTTTGGAAGTACATATACCGGCGTGTATGTCAACTCAAACGGTCGATTGAGTTTTGCCTATGGGGACAGAACCTATACCGAATCATTTAGCGTATTTACGGGTCAACCCAACATTGCCGCATTCTTTGATGACTTGCACCCAGGGCGGGGAGGCGCAGTGTTCTATAAGCAAATGGCAGATCGTTTTGTGGTGACATGGGACCGTGTTCCACATTTCCAGTATGGTGGGTCTAACACCTTGCAAATTACCTTGTTTCAAGATGGAAGGATCAATATCGGTTATAACGGTCTTTCAGCTGCGGGGGCGTTTATTGGCATTTCCACCGGTGACTCTTTAGGCGCTACCTCGCTTGATCTAAGTGAAGGGCCATATGTAGTCGATAACGCTGTGACCTTCTATGAGCACTTTGTGGTGGGTGGCAATACGTTCGACCTTGATCAGCAATTCTTGCTGTTCACACCCAAAGCACAGGGTTTTGCTATCAGTACTACTCCGTTGAAATAGCGCTTTGAAAACAGGATATTGAAATGAATTCAAAACCAGCAATTATCGCAGCTTTCCTTTCGTTTGTCGGATTTAGCTCAGCGAATGGGGCAACAGAAAGCCCGCTCTTATCGGTGGTAGTCACGAACCAAGGTAATCCTGTCGAACACGCTGTGGTGACGGTTATCAGCTGGACGGACAGCAATTACATCGCCAACAAGCGTACCTCAAGTGACGGTCAAGTGACCTTTGAAGACCTCCCTGAAGGGCAGTTCGACATCTCGGTGCAATCAGAGGGTTCTCCCTTAAAGGCAAAACGTAGCGGGAATACGGCATTGCAGGACTCGTTGAATGTCGTTTTTGCCTTTGAGTAGCGCCTTGTAATGCCGCTTAAGGTAGAAATCAAGTAGTCTTCTTTTTAGCAAGAGAAAACGCATTGAAAATATTGCTGAGCAATAATGCTGTACTGTGTTTTTTGTTTTCTTGTTTGGTGATAGCTGCGCTGCTTCCCCCAGACGAAGTAGCAGTGATTGACTCGTCACCTGTCAGTGAAGCTCCTAAAACATCCGCGCCCCAAAAAAGCAGTACTGTGCGTTTTTTGGAGCAGTCGTTGATGTGGGGTGTGGAGTTTGAACACCAAAGCCGGATTGGAACACTGTCGAGTATAGAAGACAGTTATGCCAGTGGCGGCTGCGTGCTCGATTTCAATCAAGACGGTTTCCAAGACCTGCTCATTGTCGCGGGCCTCGGTGTGACCAAACGATATGGCAGGGAGCACTGGTGGTTAAGTTCACAAAAAACCGTGTTGTACCAAAACATCGGCGGTTTGTATTTTGAAGACGTTTCTCCCCAGATATTAAGGGAAGAGGTAACAGGCTTTGGGTGCACAAGCAAAGATATCAACCACGACTCGGTACCTGACATTGCTGTTGGCTTAAAGGGGGCTGTGCGCTTGTTTTTGAGTGGGGACCGGGGTTACAAGCCTTACCATTTGAAATTAGCGAGCCCAAATGCGCTGACGACTTCCCTGCAGTTCGACGATATCAATAACGATGGCCGGCAAGACCTATTGGTTTCGACACTGGTGGATTACCAGCGGGACATTAAAGTTGGACAAGAAGAATACCGTTACCATTTAGGTGGTGAGTTTGCTTTTGAAGGCTTTGCGCCTAGTAACAACGCCCTCTTTGTTGGGCAAGAAGGTCGCATTGGTCCCCCATTTAGCAGTGTATTGCCATTTGGCCAGTTCCGAACTTTTTCAATTGCCCCTAACAGTTTGGAAAAAGGCGACAGCAATCGCAGCTATTTGTTGGCGAATGCTGCCGGGTCGGCGAGTAAACTTTTTAATCCTTTAGCAAACCAAGTCGACTCAAACCAGACTGAGCCACACGGTAGGGCGGCAGTACAGTATTCTCGCATTACTGTTGGCAATGCAGGACACTGGTTGGTAACGGGGGTCGAAAATACGGGTTTGGAGCTGTTCAGGTTTGGATCACCACGGAAAAATTTGGCAAGTGAACACGGTATACAAACCAGCGAACTTACCACACTTTCAGGTTGGGGAACGTTAGTCGCTGACTTTGATAACAATGGCATGGAAGATGTGGTAGTCGCCGTTGGTTACCATACGCCCTCAATTAACTCAAAGTACCGCCCTCAATCTGGACACAACGTACTTTTGCTGCAGCAGCATGGTGAGTGGTTCTCCAACCAAAGTAAAAACTTTGTTCCGATGCTGTCCCGCTCTTCGCGGGGGGCTGCCTACGCGGATTTCAACAATGACGGTTTTCTCGATGTGGTGTTTTTCAATAACAACGGGTTTGCCTCACTGTTTATCAATCAGGGGAATGGCAATCCTTGGATAAGCTTCGATTGCAGGCCAGCTTCGCTTTGTGATGGTAGTACATGGCAACTGGTGTCGGATGGTACGTTCCATGAGCAAGTTTACGACAAAACGCAGCCCTACCTTTCTTCGACACAGAACCGGGTTCATTTTGGATTGGGTACCCATCCGACAGACACAACACTTAGGGTGCAGTTTTCATCAGGTAAGGAACTTCACTTTTCTGGGCTTGAAACTGAGCGTGTCTACAGGGTAGACCTTGAATCCGGCGAGGCAGTCCTCTATGCCCCCAAACAGCAGGCAATGTCCGTTTCCCACACATGGGAGAACCTCTTTCATCAGGTAATGGGAGTACAAGATGAACAAGAGTTGCGGACAGCCCTTCAACGAGCATCGCCGCTTAGTGACAATGAATTAAGCATGTTCATTGGTTCCATTGCTCATTCCGTTGGCATGAGAGATGGCCAATCCAAATCAGATTTTAGGTTGGTGAATACCGTCAGTTGGGTTCTTTCTCATGTTTTACAGTATGACCTGTCATCGCTGTCCACTCAGTCTGTAGAAGATCTGCTGGATATCATCATCCACACGGAGCAAAAGGTATTTGTAGATTACGTTGCCCCCTTGTTCGAGCAATTGGACGATAAGGCGTTTTGCCATTTGGCGTACCGGTTATCGTACTGGTTTGAAGAAGAAGAGATCCTGCCAAACACAAAGCAGTTGCTTTATGCGCCGCTGTTGAAAGCAGGATCCTTGGGATCTCGGAATAAATTTGTATGTGCAGTGGAAGGGCTATCTTTTTCTGAAGAACCAACCTTGGGCAGTACCATAACCGGCCATTTAGCGGACGAAGACCCTGTTGTTCGCGCCGCCTCGTTGAGGGCGCTCTCGCGTCTTAAGTACTATGACGCGTTTGAGGCTGTAAGCCTGCAATGCGACAAGGAAAGCGATGCGATTGTCCTCCTTGAGTGTGAAATATACATAGCAACCCTGCAGCCTGATATGACATCCAACCCGGACGTTGTTAACAAGACTCACACCGCGCTCATTAAAATGTACCCCAAAGCCGTGGCACTGAATGATGGGGCGGCAGTCATGCGCCTTTTGCGCGCAGAAAATGAGGCGCTGTTGAAACATGCGGCATCGCCGATCCCTTTCCACAAAAGTGTCGCACTTTATTTTTTGTTGAGGAATAGCGAGTCAGGTGAACTTGCGTCTGTAGCATTGGGCTCATTGCGTGAGCAGGAAGCATTGGAGTTCGCCAGACTTTTGCACCGTATCGATCCAGATGCGACTGATGTGTTGCTGAGCAAGCAACTAGAGAAAGGGAGGCTTTCCCCTCATCAGAGTTTGCCATACATGTCGAACGCGGCATTGATGTCATTGCTATCTAGTCGTGAGGAGAACTCGTATTCGGTCAGTTTCTTGCTAGCGATGATGAAGCAATGTGGTGAACGAAAAGCACTGTTCGATGCTTGCTCACGAATTTGGAATGAGGGCAGCTATGCTCAGTTGGGCTTTAAGGGCCAAAAGCTTCGGTTGTTATATGAAGCGGATGCTCTGGGAGCGGCACTTATTTCAAATAGGTTGTATACCGAAAGTTTGTTTGATGTGGACAACAAAACCCTAATGGAAATTATCTATTGGTCAGATGCCTACCAAAAGTTGGACATTACGAAGCTGGAAGGCGAGTGGTTAGATGCGTTTATCGAATATAGCTTCGTTAATCGCCTAGAACTGTCACCCGTTTGGCTACTGCAATTACAGAAAACGAAAAAGAAACTGGACTCATTCCCTTGGGCGGATCTGTTGGTGAAGACATATGAAAGATAAAACCCTAAGGGAAAATGGCTATTTAAGAGGCGTGAGTACATCGCTGTTGATTGTGTTGCTAACAGGTGTGCTCAACCAGCTTTTCTTGCCACCGGGCAAGCTAAGCCAGTTGCTATCGCTTGTCCACCTATTGGTGAGCATTATCTGGGGCTCCTGTGTATTTGCTTATGTTGTCGTGCATACCAAGCGGACGTTGGGAATGCGAAAACGGGGCGTTTCTTTGCTTGGCGTGCTGGCGTTGCTGTGCGCAGTGTCTCTGGTCGTTACCGGCGGGTATCTCGCATACGACGGTGCATTGGTCGCTAACGAAAAAGTACTCAGTGTCCATCGGGTTGCATCATACTTCCTTATCGCCAGTTTAGTTTTTCATGTGCTTTATCATATCCTGACAAGCCGAGACACCCCTTCCAATGGCCGCAGCCAAGCCTACATGACGGGGATTTGGCGCAGTTCCCTCAACGGCGTGCTAATAACTCTAGTGGTCGCGGCGACTTTATTTGCTGCCGATAAGTATTTTATGGATACGACACCGTCCATTAAGGTTACGGATTATGCATTCCCCTACGGTGACGGAAAATTTGCGCCGAGCCTCGCCACTACCACTAACGATGAATTTGTTCCCATCCATGAGATAGGTAACTCTGGTCAATGCATTACCTGCCATATCGGTATCGGTGAACAGTGGTTGGCATCCGCACACAAACATGCAGCCGATGACCCGGCATACGTTAGGAACATTAACCTTCTAGAAAGCAAAAAGGGAATTGAAGCAACGAGGTATTGTGAGGGGTGCCATGCCCCCACTGCTTTGCTAAGTGGGGCGCTTACACCGGGTGGTGAGCACGGCGGCGTCAAAGGAACGCTGCAAAACAAAGAAGGCGTTGGCTGCATGTCGTGCCATGGGATAAATGAAATACACAGCACCAGAGGGGTGGCCAGTTACAACTTTAACCCCAAAAGTAAGTATGTTTTTGAATCGACACCTGGCTTAGAACGTTTAAGCTTGCTGGCACTAAACCTCCGGCCACAGCAACACATACAGGAATTATCGCCGGATATTCAGCGCACGGCGGAATTTTGTAGCACTTGCCACACCCAATTTATGGATGCAGCCATGAATGATTGGGGGTGGGTGAAAATGCAAGATGAATACCTTGCATGGAGTAAAAGCAAATTTAACCTTGGGAAAGACGGGCGCTCAAACCACAGTGAACAAAAGAACTGCCAAGCTTGCCATATGCCGCGTATAGCAGCTGACGACCCTGCTGCTGATAGCGAGGGAAAAGTACGCTCACATTATTTCCTTGGCGCAAATGCGGCGCTGGCAAAACATTTTGGCCATGATGAGGTATATGCCCTCACGAAAGACTTCCTGCAACAGGACAAGGTCTCGATTTATATTGAACCCCCTGAAAACAATACCTCACAGGAAACAGATTTGTTTGTTAGTTTGGATGCAGGGGCTAAGCGAAAACCGCCAGTATCATTCATTCGTGGCAATGAGAACCAAGTTAGGATTTTGGTGAGCAATAATGGCGTAGGCCACAATTTCCCTGCAGGTACTATTGATCTCAGTGAATCCTGGATTGAATTCAAAGTCCTTGATGCTGAGAAAAACGAAATCTTCTCCAGCGGTCACTTGCTCGAAGGCGGAGAAATAGAAAATAGTGCAACTGTCTACAAAGAAGTTGCTGTGGACAGGTTTGGGAAAGAAGTGTGGCGTCATGATTTGTTCAACATGGTGGGTAAAAGCTTTGTGAACGTTATTCCTGCAGGTGGCATCGATACGGTGGATTACCAGTTCAAAATACCTGATTGGGCACTATCCCCAATCCACCTGTCAGCAACGCTAAAGTATCGGAAATTCAACCCTAAGTACTTTAATTGGGTCAATGAAAAAGAAACTTTCCTTCATAATCCGATCATTGAGCTTTCACGAGATACATTGGTTGTAAAGCTTGAAAAAGCCATAAAAGTAAGTGGTAGGGGAAAAGATCGCAACGACTGACCGTAAACATTTCGCAGGAATCATTATACTTGATGGTCGTGACGATATTGTTGTTAGAACTATCAGGAGTGTTTCTAAGTACTGGATTGCTCGCTGAGATTATATGTGCTGTTAGTGAGATGGACACATGTATTTCTCCACCATTTAAGATTAAGCCTGCTCTTTGAGTGGTTTTTTCAAATTTGTAAGCTCCCAGTATCACTAACTCCTTCAAACTTCACACAAGTGCATTTCCTGCAATCGCGGTTGCAAACAATTCCAAATATCACCTAGTCCAAATCTGTACTCTGTCATCTACTCGAGCTAACCCAAGAAGTTAGCGTTGTATATAGCCTCGCTTTTTATTTAGGGAGGGAGTGATGACACAACCAACTTATGCCCATTGCCTTCGCCCGTTGTCTTTTCAAGACAACGGCACATTTACCGCAGACCTCTGCTATCAGGAACGGATAGATACAGTGGTTCTTTCTTGGAGTGATATGTTTTGCCTTGCCGGTATGCAGGATGGTTCCGTCCGCGCCGCATCAAAATTTCTGCCTGCTTTGTTTCCACTAAATCGGTGGGGAGATGCAGAAAGTACCCGAATGCTTGTTCGTGAATTGCAGTCGACGGCGTGCCATATGCTGAGACTCCATGCTCCACCATCAGAAGCTGTTCGGAGAGAATTGGAAAAACTCAATTTTAGCGCAGTTCAACTGTGTAGATTGAGTGGCTATTCCCAAGGTAATTTCAGCCGCACGGTTGAAAGCAAAAAAGAGGCGGACATGGCGCTTAGCCTTGTTCTCGCCACGCTGCATCGGCTTCGAGCCCTGACCATCATGTCAGGACAGCAGGGGCGGGCGGCTGCGACCGATAGCAAAGACCAAATGTTAGCTTCGTTTAGGGTCAAACTTCGAAATGTAGAAGATATGAGCCGTCCTTTGGTTGGAACCCAACGAGCTGATCTACCCTCTGTTGTTTTCGATCTCATGGGGTACGGTGTAGTTCGTCTGACCGTCATAGACATGGTTCAACTGATGATTGGTGAACGTCTTCCGCCACCACTCGCTTGTTTGGAAGAGCGACTGGGTCAGGATGAACAAATCAACGCGGAACTTGTTCGGGTCAGTTATGAAGTGCTTCTCAAAAAATGGATGAGCAAATCGGTCTGGCAGCATGTTTTGGCTGAGTTTGAACTCAGCACTGGAGACATCTTTCAGCTAGGTGCACCTTTCACCGAAGCAGTGTTGTCAGATACTTCTTCAGCGTTTGATTGTCCGCAACCGCCTTGGCTGATTTGGATTATCCCTTTCCTGACCAACTCTGGCGTGGGGAGCACCGTTCCAAAGCATGCTGATTATGCGCCACAGGCTCCGGCGAGTGAAATAACGCCGCCTCCAGTATTTAGTTAGCTGCAGATAAACAGAAGAGTGCTTTCGCAGCAAAGGGATGCAAAAACTGCAGACTAATGTGCACTTATTTCCATAGCGTGTGATGTCCTGAAAATTAATCATAGATACCGACAATCTGATGCTCTCAGGAGCGAGTGGCTCAGATTGTTCGGGTATTTGAACACAGCCAAGATGCTTGAATTTTTCACGCGGCTGTCCTGATTTGTAGCCTGGACGCTGGAGACGCAATGAATAATATCAGTATGGATACGAGGGCGGCGGTAGAAGCGAATAACGACTTCGACACCCGTTTCCCTGCAAAAGAGGATCTGTCGCTTCCTTATCGCCAACTCTTTCCCCTTATCACCAAAGCGGCAAACACCCCATTTCACGCCATGTTACCCCATCGAGTTAAGCAAAATATTGTGGGTGTGAAGCACGTGCTTTCTCGATATTTGGGAGAGCGTTTTCAAGTGTTGTATGCCATGAAAACCAATCGTTCTGCTGCGCTGGTAAAGGCGGCCGCCGAGGAAGGGATTGGTATAGATGTGTCATCCCTTGAAGAGTTCCAATTGGCACTAACGCAAGGTGTGCGCGGGCAAGACTGCAGCTTATCGGGTCCTTTTAAATCAGTAGAATTTCTGACACTGGCGCTGAGACAAGAGGCGAGAATTGTTGTCGACAGCGATGAAGAGTTGCTTCAAATCCAGAGCCTTGCTGTATCGATTGGAAAAACCGCGCGTGTGCTACTGCGCTGGAATGCAGATCAGCCTTACACCCGTTTTGGGATGAACACCGACAAATTGAAAGCAGCCTCTTTGGTTGCTGATAGCTTGTCCAATATTGAGCTGGAAGGGGCAGGCTTTCACCTTTCCGGTTACTGCCCGCTAGAGCGTGGCAAAGCACTCTCTCAACTATTGGATATTGCTGATGCGTTGCGGTATGGCGCTGATATTCGCTGGAAAGCAATAAACATTGGCGGTGGCTATCCACTTCGCTATGTCGAAGAAGCCACTTGGCGACGCTTCCAAAATGCCATCGACAAACAGGACTTTGTTGCGGGTCGAATGCCAAAAAGCTTTTATCCCTACTGGCACCCAGATACGTTGGAGACTGCTGTAGAAAAAGTGCTGCTCGAAAGCGGCAATGCTGAGCGTTTGAGAGCGAACAACATTGAACTCAGTGTTGAACCAGGACGTGCATTAACGGATGGTGCTGGATTTACCGTTTTTGAGGTGCTGGGCACTAAAACCACTAATGCTGGAGACCATTGTGTCGTAGTAAAAGGCCTCAGCTTCAGCTTCTCTGAAACCTGGTTCAATTCGGAATTTATCGTCGATCCTGTTCATCTTCCAGTCTCTCAAGAAGTCATTAAACCCACTAATGCCGTCCGCGCCTATATCGCAGGGCAGAGCTGCCTTGAAGAAGATGTACTGACTTATCGCAAGGTGCCTTTCTCCCAAATGCCCAAAGCCGGCGATTTGCTGGTTTTCAACAATACAGCGGGTTACCTGATGGACCTGCTGGAAACCCGTTTTCATGGTTTGCCTATCCCTAACAAAGTTGTTCTGGATAACAAGGAAGATTCTTTTTCAATCGAGGAGGTACGAGGATGAAACTCTGCACAGCGATGCACCAAATGATTGGTGAGACACCGATGCTTGCCCTGAGGTTTGCCCACAGTGATTGGACACTTTGGCTAAAAGTGGAAAAGAATAATCCTGGACAAAGCATGAAAGATCGCATGGCACGCGAAATGCTCTTTGATGCGTTGCGCTCAGGCCGATTGAAGCGCGGCGGAACAGTGGTGGAATCTTCTTCCGGAAACACAGCCACTGCCCTTGCATATATGTGTGCCGAGATTGGCATCAACTTCATTGCGGTTGTTGACCATCACGCGGCACCTGACAAGCTCGCAGCAGTCAAAGCCTATGGCGGGAAAATACACCTGTTGGAAGGTGACTTTGCCGATGATGAAGTGGCAACAGTGGCCCGCATTGAAACTGCACGAAACCTCGCAGCTTCGATTGATGGTGGTCTGTTTATGGATCAGTGCAATAACGCCGCGAACCCTGCAGGTTACACCAACACGCTGGCGGTAGAGCTTCAGGAACAACTTGGCGACAACCTTGATAGCCTGGTTTGCTGTGTTGGCACAGGCGGAAGTATTGTTGGTGTAGGCGAGGCACTTCGCGTGCGTTATCCAGCGCTGGAGATTGTAGGTGTGGAACCGGTTGGTTCGGTGATTTTCGGTTTTCCAAGTGGGCCTTACTGGCAATCTGGGACGGGTATGCCAGAGGGTGATGTGATGGGGCCATTTTATGACCATGACCTTCTTGACGAAGGTGTTCGCGTCAGCGATGCGGAAGCTTTCACAACCTGTCGATATCTTGCCCGTGAGCACGGATTGCTGGTGGGTGGGTCAGCGGGTGGCGCGATTTACGAAGCCATTAAACGCTGTGCGAAGCGTGAAGGCAGCGGCAACATGGTTTGTTTGATTTGCGATGGTGGAGAAAAGTATCTGAACACGGTTTACAACGATGAGTGGCTGTATGGTAAAGGACTTTACCATGGCTCTGTTTATGAGTACCTAAACGATGTTGTTGCTAAACCACAGCGTGCGGAAACGCCATGGTTTGATACTGAGCAAGAGGACAAGGAGGCGTCTTTTGCATAGAGAAACGCATTGGAGTGGGCTGGCGATGATTTTCCTGGCTGTCGTTTCCGCGACAGCCATGGATGCATTCATCAAGCTCGCTGGTGGCGATATCGGGACATGGCAGTTGCTGTTTATGCGCTGGATAATTGGCGCTTTAGTCATCTTGCCTGTGGTGGCCTACTACTGGAAAAAGCGCGAGAAGATTAAAGATCGTCGTATCTACTACTGGCGCTTTGCGCTCAACCTGGTGGGTTGCTATGCCTTGTTTTACTCCTTGGCCAATCTGCCGTTTGCCACTGTGATTACCATTTTGTTTGCAGAGCCCATTTTCATTATCCCGCTGGCTGTTGTTCTACTCGGTGAAAAGATTTCGCTGAAGAACGTTATCGCGAGTTTAGTGGGTTTTGGCGCGGTGTTTTATATCAATAGACCTGAAGATGCAGGCAGCGGATTTAGTGTGATTGCGCCAATCGTGGCAGCACTGACGCTGGCAATTGAGCACGTGTTGAATAAGCGTTTGGGATCAGAGGAAAACCCTCAGTTTATGCTGTTCTGGTTGGCAGTACCGTTGGCCGCAGTATCCCTCCCAATGACGGTGTTCGTGGAAGGCTGGGTGGAAATTTCGGCTATGCAATGGGGTGTTGTACTTCTCGCAGCCGTATTGGGTAATGCCTATAACTATTTTATTATTATGGGGTTTCGTCGTGCGCATGTGGCAACAGGCAGTGTGTTGTTGTACCTGTCAGTACCTATGGCATTCATCATCGGCGTGATGTTCTTCAAAGAAGTCCCAACATTGTCTGATGTGGTCTGTGGTGCATTGATCTTAGGAGCAAGCATGTTAGCAAACATGCGAAGACCGGGTGAAAAGCAGCGCGATGAGTCAGGTGACGAAGTGCCAGTAAACTCTTAATACGCTCTGTTAGATGAGCCACTACACACGATAAAAAACTCGCCCTAAGGCGAGTTTCTTTTTATGCGACATCAGCCTGTGATAGAGCAGGGAGATTGAACTGGCAATTTTCTGTCAGCCACTTTTCCAAAAAGCGATAAGCGTCTTCGTCCGGCATAACGCGCGAGCCAGCAAGCTTATAGCCAAAGCCTGTCGGCACAACTTCCGGCGTCACCATGACCAACTCTCCGCTGGCGAGTTCATTTTGAATAAAAAGAGGGTCAACGACGGCTATCCCACCAATCTCTTTAACGATAGAGATCGCACTGCTAATGGAATCCGTCATCATTCGTTGCGAACACCAACTTTGGCGAACATCCATATCCAACTTGTCCAGAAAAATCTCCCAATCAGCTTCTGTTGAAGAAGGGTGAATGATACGACCGTGTTTGAGCAATTCCGGCCATGAGGCGTCGATGAGCGTTTCAAGATATTCAGGCTTAGCGACGGCGACAAGCCGCTCATCGTAGAACTTTTGGTCTTTGCTGTTAACGGTATAAACCACGGCCATATCAAAGTCTTCATCTGCAAAGTCGATGGTATGGCTGTAGGCAACATGAAAGTGAAATTGGCCGAACTCGGAGGCTAATGAAAAGTTATCGTGAGTGTTAGGAAGCAGCCAGCGCAGCCCGAAAGAAATAGGGAGTTTTACATTCAGCGAATCGTCTTTTTTAAGCGTTGAGCAGGCAGAATTGATGATCTCGAAGCCATCATTTAACTGCTTTGCCAATTGTTTTCCGGCTTCACTGAGTTTTACGTTCCCCTTACTGCCAAGCACCAGTCGCTGATCAAAGTAATTCTCGACAGTCTTAATGTGCTTGTAGACGCCTGTTGCATCGATACACATTTCCTCTCCCGCGAGGAAGTAGGATTGGGTTCTGGCAACAGCGAGGAACACTTCAAGGCTTTTATAAGAGGGAGTGCATCGTGACATCGGTTAATTATTGAGTCCTGTTTCAATAGTGGAAGGATTATATGACCTGTGTTGTCTTGTTGTTGCAACGAATGTCCGAAATTTTGGGTTTGATATGAGAGGTGAATCCAATTATGGCCACACACGTGTTACAGAGAGTAGTGAGTCATCTCTCTGATAACCCCTGTATTTAGTGCTTTTGTCGGAATATTTTACACTTCATCCAATTTGATAGTCATTTCGGCTTGAAATGCTGATGTATGTTTATTTGGTCATTTTGTTACGGAATGAATCAATGAAGGGTGTCGATAACGTTGGCAAGTGGAACAACAACTCCCTTTTTACTTACGCTCACTCATCTGCCACTACAAATTGAAAATGTTCCAAGCGCTTTGGAAGAAACAGAGAAACTTCGACTTGTCGTGTTTTGCGATGACATCTGCTTTTTTATGCGCGCGCTAAGTTTTTATCTCGCTTAAATTCAAGCTCTTAAACTAAGATGAATTCCTTGAACTTTGATTCATTGAAGGTGGGTTGGGTGCAAATTAAGACGATTTTGACAGGGGCTTTTTTCTCCATGATGGCCATAGCTTCGCAGGCTGCTCCGCTTAATGCTTATCCCAAAATCGACATCGACTACCGCCAAATTTATTCCCTAGAACGCCTATCTTATTGCGATTACTTCGTTTGTCTGAAAATATCACCATCTGGTCAACCAGTTTTAAACGAACTCGAAACTGATCAGGTTTTCAGGAAAGCTTTGAAGCAAGTCGCAGGTGAGGCTGCGGCTCGTCAATATCGCTATCTCAATGAATTACCGGCCAAGCGAGCCGACTTTTCTAACACGGTAATCGCACCTTCTTTTCCTCTAACGGAGCAGGTGCCTTTATGTGCAGATGAGAGATACTAATACAGCCACCAATACCTGAAACTGCACAGAGTGCCACTGAAGCCAATTTCTTCGCTGCCAACCCAGATAACTGTCATTCGAAACAACACTGATTCATCACCCTGTTAAGGAGAGAGAAATGAGCCGAGAAAAGGTCGCGGACCTGATTGCTGGATGGAGTCTCAAAGAGAAAGTTGGGCAATTGTTTATTCTGGCGTTTCCTGGGAAATCAGCTGCCACAGCAGAGCGCATGATTACCGAGTACAACCTTGGCGGCTGTTACCTGAGCCAAGACAATGCGGAAACTTTTGAAGAGGCCCAGAGCCTCAACAAAGCGCTTGATGATTTGTTGGGAAAAAATCATCGGCTTCCATTGCTATTGGGTGTAGATCAAGAAGGCGCATGGGGTGTGTTGGTCGGTGAATCCACAACAGGACCGGGCAATCTGGCTTTGGGCGTGCAAAACAGCACTGAAGGGACAGAGTTGATGTATAAAGTCTGCGGCGATGAAATGCGAAACGCAGGCTTTAACTGTATTCTCGGCCCTTGTTGCGATGTGAACCTGAACCCAGCTTCTCCGATCATAGACACGAGATCTTTTGGTGATCAGCCGGATAAAGTCAGTGGCCATTCAGCCGCAGCGGTGAAAGGACTCCATGCTGGCAGTATTGTTGCCTGTGCTAAGCACTTCCCCGGACATGGTGACACCCATGGTGACACACACCGTGAAATCCCACGGGTTGATAAATCCTATGATGAGCTTAAAGCCAACGATTTAGCGCCATTTCAGGCTGCAATCGATGCAGGTGTTGATCTCATCATGACCAGTCATATTCTCTATCCACAAATTGACAGGGAATATCCGGCTACCTTGTCTCCGGCGATTTTGCAGCAGGTGCTGCGTCAAGATATGGGCTTCGATGGCATCATCATTTCAGACAGCATGAACATGGGTGCGATTCAAAACCACTACACCCCGGTAGACGCAGCAGTGAAGGCAATGAAAGCGGGTATCACCATGATTATGCTTTCAGAAGAGCATTACGATCATTCTGATGCGTATCTCGACAAGCAGTTGGCAATGATCCATGGCCTGATTGATGCGGTGGAATCTGGCGATTTGGACGAGTCTGTGATTGATTCTGCGTTGGAGCGCGTCGTGGCATTTAAACTAGATAAATTGGTACCTCAGGCGCGCTATGCCGAGGTCTCCTTCGCACAAAACAGGCTGATTGCCAGTGAAGTGGCGGAAAACGCCGTTACCTGGATTCGCGGCGGTTTGGAAGATGTGGCTGAGAAACCGGTTTACTTGCTGAACGCTACGCCTGCGGAAAGCTACCACAACCTGATGAATCCGCGTGGCATTGGTCCGAATCAGGCAGAATCCGCGTTTGGCACCTTTAGAGAGGTGCTTCTGCGGGAACATAGTAATAGCCGAGAGGTGACCCTCGAAACGCTGAATCACTGTGATGATGGATATCTGGTGGTGGTCACAGAAAATTACCCGCTGCCGGGAGAAGACTTTGATCAGGTGAAGGCGAAAGAAACGGTTCAACAGCTCAGCCGGGATTTCGACAACTTGATTGTGGTTGCATTGCGAAGCCCTTATGACCTATTGGTTTACCCTGATGTGACTCACTACCTATGCGCGCACTCTTCAAGACCGGAAAGTGCAGAAGCGGCGGCCAATGTTCTACTAGGGAAGATTCCCGAGGCTTACGGCATCGCGGTGAGTCGCGTTAAGTGATTTTCGGTTGGAAAAAAATAGCCGCTTCAGCGGCTATTTTTTGTGCGGCCCCAATCATTTTCAAAGGGCAGCAGCCCCTAAGATAAATGGGCGGGCAAGGCCTCACACAAGTAGTTCCATACCGCATCAACGGCTTTGCTTCGGGTATGTTTCCCTAGGCACACAAGCTGTATCGGTAACCTGGCTGGGCTTGGAAAATGTTTAAGAATAGGCACCAGACTGCCCGATTTTAATTCGGCTTCTACTGTTTGTCGGTCAACGTGGACAATACCCAGCCCCTGAACCGCCATGTCGATCAGTGCTCGTCCGCTATTGGCAACAATTGACTCCTCGACGGCAATGGATGTAATGCCACCCTCTTTACTTTCAAACTGCCAGTGGTTCATCTTGCTCTTGTTGTTTTTGAAGACAAGACAATCATGTTCACGCAAGGCTTCGGGGGTTTGGGGTTCTCCATGACAAGCTAGATAATCTGGTGATGCAAAGCAGCCGGGGTCTTTCCATCCAATTGATCTGGCCACCAACGAAGAGTCAGGAAGTTTTCCGGTTCTGATGGCAATATCAATCCCTTCATCAAGCAAATCTTCGACATCATCAGAATAACTGATATGAAGCGTCACCTTTGGAAGCTGAGCGCGAATCATTTTGATGTGAGGTGTCAGATATTGCTGCCCTATGAGTGAAGACGTACTTAACGTCACGCGCCCAACAGGTTCTGCCTGCTTTTCGATGAGTATATCTCGGGTGCCAGAAAGTAAACCCTCTAGGCCCGAAGTGGCTTCGAGAAGGCGAAGCCCATCTTCGGTCAACTTCAAATTACGGGTGCTGCGTTGCAATAACCTTTGCTGCAAATAGTCTTCAAGTTGCGCAATCTTCTTGCTCACGGATGAGCGTGGAATGTTTAACTGTGTGGCAGCAGCCTGAAAACTGCCTAGTTCGCTAACCAATCGGAAAATGTACACATTAGGTAGTTGTAGGTGAAGTTGTTCCATTAGTTTGGTTCTTATATGGAAACATTGTGATTCGATTTTAGTAGCTTATTTGGAAACAATCTAGCCACTACTATGAATTCTCCATAACGCGTATATCGAGGAGAATGACGATGAAAAATAAAACCTTTTTAGTAACGGGTGGCACGGCAGGTATCGGCTACCAAGTGGCTTCTGAATTGAAAGCGCTTGGTGCGAATGTTCTCATTACGGGAAGAAACAATGCGAAGTTGGATAACGTATCGGGTGAGCTAGGTGTCTCTGCATACCATTGTGATAGTGGGAAGCCGGAAGACATTCAGGCGCTAGCTGATACGTTGAAGAAGCAAGATGTCACTCTCGATGGTGTGGTGCTAAATGCGGGAGTCTTTTTTCCGAAGCCTATTGGTGAAGTGAACGTGGATGATTTCGGTCATACATTTGCCGTCAACACCTTTGGTCCGTACTTAACGCTTCAGGCGTTGCTTCCATTGATGAAAAACCCTTCCAGCGTCGTATTTGTTTCCAGTGTGGTTGTCGAAAAGGCGTTTCCGGGGACGGCGGTATATACCGCCAGCAAAGCGGCACTTGAAGGGATGGCGGGAATATTGAACCTTGAGCTTGCCCCCCGGGGAATTAGGGTAAACTCCGTGCGGCCAGGTGTGACGCTGACAGAGATCCAGTCGAAAGCGGGTTTGTCGGAAGATCAGATAGAAGCACTGGCCAAGGATATGGAAACAACACCAATTGGACGAGCATTGAAGGCTGGTGATATCAGTGGTTCAGTGGCTTTCCTCTTGTCTGATGCTTCATTGGCAATGCGAAATGCATCGGTGACGGTTGATGGTGGTGTTCGTCTCTAGTCATAAAATGCGCCGCTCAAGCGCGGCGCATTCCTCGCTCTTTTAAAGCTCCACACTCTTCACCATACCGGCTTCTGCGTGGCCTGGGATGTTGCAGGAAAACTCCACACTCTTGTCACCATGGAAGTGCCACAGCAGCTGTTTGGCTTTACCCGGTTTAACGGTCACTGTGCTACCTGAATCATGATCGTGGTGGCTCGTCATGGTTTTCATCATCTCACGATGTTTCAGTTGCTCTTCCATCGAACCGATAGAAAATTCATGGTCGATTTTACCCACGTTCATCACCACGAACTGCACCACATCGTTAGGTTCGATAGTCACGTCTTTTTTGAAGTTGATGCGCATATCATCAGCCAGGATGACGTGAACCACTTTGTCGGGCTTCGCGCCGTTAGCTGGCATACCTACCGCTGACATGCCTTCCATGTTCATCATGTTTGAATGGTCCATTTTAGAGTGGTCCATATCACCATGACCCATGGCGCTGTGATTCATTTCTCCATGATTCATCGTGCTGTGGTCCATAGAACCGTGATCCATTTTCGAATGGTCCATCGTGTCAGCAAATACACCAGTGGTAACCAGAGCCAGAGAAAGTGCAATCAGCGTATTCTTCATCGTGTTTATCCTTTTAAAAATGGTTATCACTGGGCTTTTCAGCCCAGTGGATTTGTTATGCGTTTTGGGTGACTTCTTTGTTTTTCCAAAGCTTGAAGATGGCTGGGAGAACCAGCAGGGTAAGTAACAGAGCAGACGCCATGCCGCCAATCATTGGCGCAGCGATACGCTGCATAACCTCAGAGCCTGTGCCTTCACCATACATGATGGGGATAAGGCCAATGATGACTGTCAGCACCGTCATCATGACCGGACGGACACGTAAGCCTGCGCCTTCTCGAATGGCGTCAGTTAAATCCGTCATCTTGAGTGTTTGGCTTTCTTCCTGAGCATGGAGTTTGCGGTAATGCCAAGCCTGATTGAGGTAAACCAGCATGATGACGCCAATCTCGACGGCAACACCGGCGAGAGCAATAAAACCAACACCAACAGCGACAGAGAAGTTGAAGCCGAGGTAGTGCATCAGCCACAGGCCGCCGACCAGAGAGAGCGGCAGGGTAGCCATGATGATCAGTACTTCACCGACACGGCGAAAACTCATGTAAAGCAGCAGCATGATGATGGCGATCGTCACAGGAACAACAACGCTCAAGCGTTCTTTGGCACGTTCCATGTATTCGTATTGCCCTGACCAAGCGAGTGAGTATCCCGCTGGCAGTACCAACTTTTCTGCGACGGTTTGCTGTGCTTCTGCCACATAAGAGCCCAGATCCCGGCCATCGATATCGACAAACACCCAGCCGTTAGGACGCGCGTTTTCCGTTTTGATCATCGGTGGGCCATCTTCGTAGCGAATATCTGCGACATCCGCCAGTGCAATTCGTGCACCGTTTGGTGTCACCAAAGGCAGCTCCTGAAGCTTGACCACTGAGTCGCGGTAATCTTGCGGATAGCGCACGTTGATGGGGTAGCGCTCTAAGCCTTCGATGGTCTCGCCGACATTCATGCCACCCACTGCAGTAGTAATCACCTGCTGAACATCTTTGATGCTGAGGCCGTAACGGGCGGCGGCACGACGTTTAATGTCGATGGTGACGTAACGCCCGCCAGCAACGCGTTCTGCGTAAACTGAGGCTGTTCCTTCGACGCCATTAAGGATTGGCTCAAGTTGGGAGCCAATGGTTTCAATCACCGCTAAATCTGGGCCCGCGATCTTAATACCAATCGGTGTCTTGATTCCTGTTGCGAGCATATCGATGCGGGTTTTGATTGGCATTACCCAGGCATTGGTTAATCCGGGGAATTTCACCAGATCATCGAACTCTTTACGCAGTGAATCTGTCGTGACGCCGTCACGCCATTCTTCGCGAGGCTTCAACTGAATAACCGTTTCAATCATGGTCAGCGGGGCAGGGTCAGTCGCGGTCTCAGCACGGCCAATCTTGCCCCAGACAGATTCCACTTCAGGTACGGTTTTGATCAGCTTGTTAGTCTGTTGCAGCAGTTCGCGCGCTTTACCGATGGAAATGCCAGGGTAAGTGGTTGGCATGTACATCAGGTCGCCTTCATCCAGCGGTGGGATGAATTCGCTGCCGAGCTTACTGGTGGGGTAGTACGCCGACGCCATCAGAGCTATTGCTACCACAATCATGGTTTTCGGGAATTTCAGGCTGAGGTTCAACAGTGGGCGATATAGCGCCACCAAACCGCGGTTTACCGGGTTCTTGTTCTCAGGCAGTACCTTTCCGCGAATGAAGTAACCCATCAACACAGGCACGAGTGTGATCGCCAAACCCGCAGCGGCAGCCATTGCGTAGGTTTTGGTAAATGCCAGCGGCGAGAACATCTTGCCTTCCTGACCTTCCAGAGCGAACACGGGGACAAAACTCAGCGTAATGATCAGCAGTGAGAAGAACAGTGGCGCACCGACTTCCTCTGCCGCTTTGCTGATCACCTGCCAGCGATTTTTGTCCGTCAGCGGCGTTCGTTCAATGTGCTTATGGACGTTCTCTATCATCACGATAGCGCCGTCCACCATGGCACCGATGGCAATAGCGATACCGCCTAACGACATGATGTTGGCGTTAATGCCTTGCCAGTGCATCACGATAAACGCAGACAGAATTCCGATGGGTAAACTGATGGCGATAACCAGCGACGAGCGGATGTGGAACAGGAACAGGGCACAGACCACCGCAACCACGATGAACTCTTCCGCGAGCTTCTTCCAGAGGTTCTCAACGGCCGCATCAATAAGCGTCGAGCGGTCATAGGTTGGGACGATTTCCACACCTTCCGGCAAGCTGCGTTTGAGGTCTTCCAGTTTCGTTTTAACGTTGGCAATCACCTCGCTGGCGTTCTCGCCAAAGCGCATGACAATCACGCCACCAACCGCTTCACCTTCACCGTTAAACTCGGAGATACCGCGGCGCATTTGCGGGCCGATGTTGATGTCCGCGATGTCACCCAGCAACAGAGGCGTGCCTTTGTCGGTGACCTTGATAGGCAGTGATTGAATATCCTCCACGCTGGAAAGGTAACCCGTGGTGCGCACCATGTGCTCGGCTTCGGCAATTTCGATCACCGACGCGCCCGCTTCTTGGTTGCCGTTCTGGATTGCCATGTTGACCTGTTGCAAGGTCAGGTCATACGCTCGCAGTTTGGCAGGGTCAATTTGTACCTGATATTGCTTCACCATGCCGCCGACAGTGGCCACTTCTGACACACCTTCGACCGTTTGAAGCTCGTATTTCAGGAACCAATCCTGCAAGCTGCGAAGTTCAGCCAGATCGTGTTGCCCGGTTTTATCCTGCAACACGTAGCTGTAAATCCAGCCCACACCGGTAGCATCCGGGCCAAGGGTGGGCTTGGCATTTGGTGGCAGTTTGGGTGCAACCTGGCTTAGGTATTCCAACACACGGGAGCGAGCCCAATACATGTCGGTATCATCATTGAAGATGATGTAAACGTACGAGTCACCAAAGAAAGAATACCCGCGTACGGTTTCCGCGCCCGGCACCGCCAACATCGCGGTAGTGAGTGGGTAGGTGACCTGATCTTCCACTACCTGTGGCGCTTGGCCGGGATAGGTGGTTTTGATGATCACCTGAACATCAGACAAATCAGGAATGGCATCAACAGGCGTATTTTTTACGCTGTAGAGACCACCCAATGTCAGGAATAAGGTCGCGACCAACACCAGAAAACGGTTGGCAATCGACCAGCGAATAATTGCGCCAATCATTGATTACCTCCATTCAGCTCCAGCGCTTTAAGTGTGTAGTCAGAACCATTTTTCTGAACCTGAAAACGTACCGTCTGACCTTCTGCAAAACTGCCAAGGTCAACGTCTCCATCCACCGAGAAGTTCATTTCTCCTGCTTCCCAGTTCCACTCATCTACCGGCTTGTGGTTGAGTGTGATCATGCCGAAATCTGCCATCAACATGGAGATATCGCCGACGACCCAAACTTCATTTGGTGTTGTGCTTTCACTGACTTTGTAATCAACGATTTCGTATTGACCGGAAGCGCCTTTCTGCATCTCGAAGTCGATTGCCTGACCTGCAGAGAAGTCGCCCATTTCGATGCCTTCTGCAAAGGTGAAATCCATCACCATGCCCGGCCAGTTCCATTCTGGAACGGGTTCATGGTTGATGGTCAGCATGCGGTGGCCTGCCATCACGTTAGTGATTTCGCCTTTTGCCCACTGAGTTTCTTGTGGTGGTTCTACACCGTTTATTCTGGCGAGATCGGCAGATTGGCTAGACTCAGAATCCAGCATGAAGTGCGCAGAAGTGACAATGCGATCTTGCTCTGTCAGCCCTTGCAGCACCTCGATCTTATCGCCTGCTTCGCGACCAATCTCGATGCGGGCAGAGCGATATTTCCCTTCACCTTCGGCTAATACAACGCGGGTCATACCGCCAGAGCGGATCACTGACGACTTAGGAATGGTTACCACTGCTTCATCGGTCACTGGTTGCAACGCGATATTGGCGAACATGTTGGGTTTGAGATCGCCATCCTGATTCGAGAATTTCAGGCGAACGCGAAGGGTACGGGTTTTTGGATCCAGAATCGGATAAACGTAGTCGACCTTACCTTGCCACTCCTGACCGGGAATCGCGTCGAGTGTCATGGTGGCTTTGCTGCCTGCTTTCACCCAGTGCGCCTGACGTTCGAAGACTTCGGCATCAACCCAGACTTCTTCCAAAGGGCCAGCACTGATCACGGCTTGTGCAGGTGAGAGATAACCCCCTTCTCGAATGTTTAGGCTTGCGATGACACCGTCAGCGAGTGCTTTTACTTCAATAGTTTGTGAGGCTTTGCCACGCTTTTTAATTTGCTGGATCTGTTCGCGGTCGACGCCAAGTGAAACCAGACGTTCGGTCGTGCCTTTAACGAGACCATTTCGGCCAGTGCGGTAGGCGTTGAGCAGTTCTTCCTGCGCTTTGACCAGTTCAGGAGAGTACAGCGTGAAAAGCACATCGCCTTTACTGACTTTCTCTCCGACTGCGTTGATGTAAAGTTTCTCAACCCAGCCCGCGACACGGACGTTGGTTTGCCATAGCAGGCTCTCATCGAAGGCGATGTAACCGACGGTTTCGATGCGTGGAGATAGTTGAGATAACTCAACGGCTGCCGTTTTCACGCCAAGGTTATTTTCAACCGCAGGATCGATTTTCACTGTGCCGGGTTTGTCGTTACCCCCAGCCAGGTCTTCGGCATAAACCGGGATCAAATCCATCCCCATGGGTGACTTGCCGGGCTTATCTCGCTGATAATTAGGGTCCATGGGGGCAACCCAGTACAAGGGCTCGTCTGAGCCTGCAGATGAAGTGCTTTCCGCCATGGCCGACATATCATGGCTGTGTGCCGAAGAGAGGTGCCCTGCCATAAATTGATTCGCTCTAAACCCAATCACGCCACCGATCAGTAACGCCAATGTGGCTACTTGCATTGTTTTCATTGTTATTTCCCCGTTATTGATGAGCGTTTCTTGTTGTTGGTTGTGCGATATTCGGCGTTTCGACGCGGTAGTCAAAGCCACCCAGCAAAGCAGCGAGGTTGCTATTCACTAAGTTCAGGTCAGTGATAAGGCGCTGTTTTTCCAGCGCGAGTGTCAGCTCATCGCTGGCAGCGGCAATCACATCGCTGAACTGTGCGGTGTTGTTCTGATATCCACGTTCAACGGCTTGAGTACGCGCCTTTGCTTGTTCAGTCAGGGTGTTTCGGTAGCGCTCCAAACGCTGTTCCAGGTTTTCCCTGTCAACGAGCAAGGCATTCACCTTGGCGTTCATCTGTGCGAGGAGAAGATCTTTCTGGGATTTGGCTGCACCTACCTGGTACTGGGCAGCAGCATGGTTTTTATCCTGACGGTTATCCGTAAACAGCGGTAAATCCATGGTCAGGTAAGCACTGACTAAATCGGATGCTGGTTGGCCGTTCATGCCGTTTGCCTGTCGGTAGGCATACATGACTTCAACACCAAATTGCGGTGCGTAAGCTTGCTCGGTAATTTCTACCAGCGTTTCGCTGGCTGAAATGGCGGCATCGGTCATTTTGACCTTAGGGTGATCGACCAATAGTGCGTAATGCTCTGTGCCGTCTGAGCGTTCAATGCGTTGGTTTAGGTGTAACCAATCGAGTTGGTTTGACGTGAGAAGTTGACCATTTTGTGCCAGCCATTCTGTACCCAGCCACTCGGAAAGCTGCGAGGTAATGCGGCGCTGCATTTGGGCATTGGCCTGAAGCTTTTCATCCAGCTTGCTCACTTGCAGTTGGGCATTCAGTAGATCCTGCGCTTCATTCTTACCAATCGAATAATTGGTTTGAATGAAGTTGGCCAGTTCGCGCATCAGGCGTTGGTTTTCTTTCAGGATATCTTCGGCTTGTTGCTGATACCCCAGTTCCAGCCAAAGTTGGGTAACACCATTGGCAATATCGCGCTCGCGGGCGTCGACTTGAAGTGACATACCGTCAGCCTGGTGATTGGCTTTTCTTTGCTGTAGCGAGAGGGTTTCACCACGTTCGAATTGTTGCATCAGACCCAAAGAGATATTGGTCATTGGGTCTTGGTCGAACTGAAAACTGTCGATAGGCAGCCCGCCGAACCCGACTTTAAGTTTCGGGTCCATCAGTGTTGCGCTGGCAATGCCGGTTTCACGCATGGCTTGAGATTGCGCATAAAACTGTTTGCGACTGGCATCGTAGCGCAGCGCCTGTTCAATCAACTGTGTCAGAAAGTCTTGCTTTGCCGTTATCTCAGCTGATGTTGCCACGCTGTGGGCAAAAACAGGTGCAGAGACAGAGACCAGAGCACATACCGACAAAGCCAGTAAGCTTGGTTTGAATTTCATAACTAAATCCATTTCTGGCGTCGAAAAGCGACGCGAAAACACACTCAGCGCCTTATTTCGGGCGCAATAAGGTCAAGATGATGGATTTAGGATATTGGAGGTCTGTAGAGAGACTGTGGTTGATAGACCGTCGGGGCTGACAGGTCGGTATTCATCAGTGCCAGTTTGGCCTGATTGAGGGGGGATGTTTGATGGTCTGTGAATAGCGCAAAAGCAGAGAAGCAGGTTGCTGGGCAACAGTTGTGGTCCATGCCTGCTGCTGAGCCGCAGTCAGGGGCAGAGGCTTCGGTCATCATGGTGTGACTGGCATGCGGGTTAGCCATTTGCTCTTTCATTTCGCAGGCGACAACAGGCTGATGATGTTGCGTCATCATTTCCATTGCATTCATTGGGGAGCCAGATGCAATAGCCGACACCAGCATAGCAAGCAGGCTGATGATGGATATCCAGTATTTTCTGAGAGAAGAAATACGCATCTAACTTCAATAGCGAAACGACATTAGATCCAGAATAAACCTTCCCCCTACGGTAAGGTCAATGGCTTTCAATATCACTCGCTACAGATTGCTGGTTTTTCCCACCAGTGAGTGGCTCTCCACAGAACAAAACGTTGAATCTTACTTAGTGATTGCGCTAAACACCGAACTTGTTACTATCAGAGAAATAGTCGGGGAGCCATTTGGCTGAGAACGCATCGCGTGACCCGTTGAACCTGAGGCAGTTAGTACTGACGTAGGGAACTATGATTTCGAACGATATGCATTCCTTCGGATTTCTTCTATCGCTCGATCTCCGTTCCCTGAGTCTTTAAAGGGAACCCATATGAACACATCTTCCAATCCCATATCATCAAAAAGCACTCCTATTGTGTTGACCATTGCTGGTTCTGATAGCGGTGGGGGCGCAGGTATTCAGGCAGATATCAAAGCCATCTCTGCGACAGGCAGTTATGCCTGCTCGGTGATCACAGCAATTACCGCACAGAACACCCGTGGCGTGTCTGCCATTTTTCCTATCCCTATCGAGCACGTTGCCTACCAATTGGATGCGGTGTTTTCCGATCTTAATGTGGTCGCGGTGAAAGTCGGTATGTTGGCAGATGCCAATATCATCAAAGTCGTCGCAGAAAAAATCCGCCATTATCGCCCTCAGTATCTGGTGGTTGACCCTGTGATGGTCGCAACCAGTGGCGATTTGCTGTTGAAACAAGAGGCCATCAGCACGCTGAAAAGTGAACTGCTGCCGTTGGCCAATATCATTACGCCCAATTTGCCGGAAGGCTCCGCATTAACAGGCGCGGAGGTGCCCCAAACCGAGCAAGAGATGAGTGAGATGATTGCAGACCTGCGCGCTCTGGGTGCTGGGTCGGTGCTTTTGAAAGGTGGGCATTTGGAGTCCGACGAAAACAGCAATGACCTTTTGATTTTCGAAGACCACGTAGAAACTTTCTCTGCCAAACGCACGCAGACCAAAAATACGCACGGCACAGGTTGCACGCTGTCTTCGGCTATTGCGTCGTATCTGGCGCAAGGCAATGAGTTAAGTCAGGCTGTAGCTCTGGCCAAACACTATATCTCAGAGGCCATTTCTCACGCGGACGAACTCGAAGTCGGGCAGGGCCACGGCCCGGTAAATCACTTTTACCAAGGACACGGCGCGGTGCGCTGAAAAGGAGCAGGCGATGAACACAGAAACGATCGTAGCGGCACTTAAACAGGTTAGAGAGTCCAAACCGCTGGTGGTGAACATTACTAACTATGTGGTGATGAATAACTCTGCCAACGCGTTGCTGGCGCTCGGTGCGTCCCCAATCATGGCGCACTCCCAGAAGGAAATGGCAGAGATGATGTCATTTGCCGGTGCCTTGGTGATCAATATCGGTACGCTGGACAGCGCTTGGACGCCGCGCATGATTCATGCTGTTGAGCAAGCCAACCTGAATAAGAAAACCGTGGTGCTGGATCCTGTCGGTTGTGGAGCCAGTGCGCTTCGCACCGAGACATCAAGACAAATCGCAGCCTGGGCTGAATCCCTCATCATTCGGGGCAATGCCTCAGAAATCATTGCATTGGCCGGAGAGCGAGCGCAAAGCAAAGGTGTGGATGCGCTGGACAGCAGCGAAGCCGCACTTGGGGCAGCGCGGCATTTGGTCGAAGCTTACAACTGTAACCTTGTGGTCTCTGGCGCGACAGATTACATCGTGACATCTCAAGGGGAAACCCAGCTCAACAACGGCCATGAAATGATGCCTTACGTCACGGGTATGGGGTGCTCGCTGTCTGCTCTCACTGGCGCATTTGCAGCTGTCGGGGAGAAGACCGGACTTGCAGCCGCAGCCGTCATGGGCGTGGTAGGAGAAATTGCCGCTGAAAGGTCAAAGGGGCCGGGCAGTTTGCAAGTTGAAATCCTGGATGCGCTATATCAATTAGATGAAGCGACGCTTCTCAAACGCTTGAAAATCTCATGAATACGGAAAAGACGGTGAACCCATATCGCTTGTATCTGGTGACTGATGACCAACAGGATTTGGATACGTTGAAAAACGTGGTATCCGAAGCTGTGGCAGGTGGTGTCACCATGGTGCAGGTGCGAGAGAAGCACGGTGATGTCAGGGCGTTTATCGAGCGGGCAAATGCGGTGAAAGCGATTCTGGCTGGAACCGGCGTTCCACTTATCATCAATGACCGCGTTGATGTGGCTTTAGCCGTTGATGCGGATGGCTTGCACCTTGGACAGTCGGACATGCCAGCGGATATTGCCCGTGATTTGATTGGTCCTGACAAACTGCTGGGGCTGTCGATTGAAACCGAAGTCCAGCTTAAAGAGGCCGATAACTTACCTGTCGATTATCTTGGTCTCAGTGCGATATTCGCGACGCCAACAAAAACTAATATCAAGAAAGAATGGGGCATTGATGGGTTGAGGAAAGCCGTTGAGCAAAGCGGCTATCCGATTGTCGCGATTGGCGGTATCAACACCTCAAACCTTGATAAGGTGATGGCGACAAGGCTTTCAGGTGTTGCGCTGGTGTCAGCAATTTGCCACGCGGAATCGCCAAAGCGGGCGGCTGAGGAAATCCTTGCCCAAATGAACCGCACAGATTGAATCAAAGTCAGTCTTGAAAACCCGCCCAGCGCGGGTTTTCTTTTGCATCCCGCTGTCTTGCCAACAAAACATAGCGCAAGTGGGCTGAGAACTATACTCCCATCGAATTAGTCTCTCAGGTGACCAGATTGCACATTCATCTTCTTCAAAAAGCGCTCGAATTCTGGCGTCGTGTTCGTCACTCACTGGTCGCCGCATTGGTGTTTATCAATGGCTTTCTGATTTTCCGTTCCGTATGGGGGCAAAACCTCGATTTGGTGGCGCTGTTCCACATCAAAAACTTTACCGACATCAACTGGACACATGCGGTCAATGGGCCTTGGTTACTACTCGGTATGTTCTTGATGCTGAACGCCTTTGGCTTGCTGTTTCGGGCGCGGATTGCCTGGGCGGTAAGCCTGATTCTGCTGATGATTGTGTTCACCTTTACCTGGCATTTTTTCCCGCATCTCGGGGCGCATCTCTATTGGAGTGCCAGTGCTGTTTTACTGCTGATCTTGCTCAGCAAAGACTTCAACCATTCCAGCGCGACGGCTGGCGGTATCGCAGCCTTTATCAGCTTTGCCGTCTTGTTGTTTTATTCCACTTACGGAGCGCTCTATTTCGGTGAAGGCTTCCATCCTGCTATCCATGATTTGATGACGGCGTTTTACTTTTCCATGGTGACCATGACCACTGTCGGTTATGGCGACATTATTCCTCAAACCGAAGCGGCAAGGCTGTTTACCATTTCCGTCATCATCGCGGGAATCACCGTATTCGCCACCTCTTTGACTACCGTATTTGGCCCGATTATTCGGGGCGGTTTGAATAAGCTTGTGAAAGGAGTACAAAAGCCAATGAACAGGAAAAACCACTTTATTGTTTGTGGCACTTCAGTGCTGGCATCCAGCACCATTTGGCAACTTCACAAGCGCGAATTGCCCGTGACCATGGTGACGATTGAAGACGAAGATAAGTTTACCCAGATTGAGCAAAGAGTCGGGACTAAACTGGACATCATTTCCGGCGATAGCACCGACAGTGATGTGTTGCTGGAAGCGGGTGTCGAGCATTGTCATGCTGTGTTGGCCTTAACGGAAGATGATGCCACCAACGCGTTTATCGTACTTTCGGTCAAGGCGATTTCACCTGATATCAAAGTGGTCACCGCAGTGAATGACGCCAAGAATATGAAGAAAGTAAAGCGGGTGAATGCGGACGTATTGCTATCGCCTCAGCTGTTTGGCAGCGAGATCCTCGCCAGTGTGTTATCTGGGGAGCCCATCAGCAATGAACAGTTGTTGGGTATGCTGCTGCGCTCCGGTGATGGTTTGGTAAAGGAAGAGCAAGATTAGCCTGTCAGCCCAATCACTTCCTTCAGCGTTTTCAAGTAGCGACGACTGATTGGAATCGTAAACCCGCTGGCAGTAATCACTTCCGCCAGTCCGTTTTCCAGCAATTTGATTTCGCTAATGTGATTGACGCTGACCAGATACTGGCGGTGACAGCGCAGTAGCGGCGTCTTTTCTTCCAACGTTTTTAGGGTGAGTTGAGTCGTTGGCGTTTTATCTGCGGTGTGAACATGTACGCCACTGATGTCACTATACACACTCTCAACCTGATCAATTGGTATTAGCAGAATGCGGTTATGGCCAGTGCAGGGGATTTGGCACAGCTTTTCTGGTGCCAGTGCGGATAGATTCTGTGGGGCAGACTGTTTTTTCACTGTGCGGGTCAGTTTCTGCACGGTTTTGATTAAGCGGCTTGGCTCAACAGGTTTTAGCAGATAGTCAAAGGCATTCTCTTCGAATGCTTCAATGGCGTATTGATCGTACGCAGTGACAAAAACAACAAACGGCATGTTTTCCAGGTCCAGCATGGAAAGTAGTTCCAGCCCGGTGATTTGCGGCATCTGAATATCCAGAAACACCACATCCGGCTTCAATTCATTGATTTTCTTGAGGCCGATGATAGCGTTTGGCGCATCACCGACTATCTCAATCTCGCCGGTTTCTTCCAACAATGTCGCGAGTTCTTCGCGGGCAAACTGTTCGTCGTCAATGACCAGTGCGGTTAACATCCTACCTTTGCACCTGTGCTTACTTCTGAGGCCGGAATAATAAACGTCATCCGGGTGAATTGATCGGGTTCGCTTTCAATTTTCAGCGATGAGTCACGCCCAAATTGATGCTCAAGTCGTTTCGTAACAATTTCTAGCCCAAGCCCCTGGTGATTCTCCGGCGGTGGCATGAAACAACCCGCGTTGTCTTCCACTGAAATCGAAAACCCGTCAGCCGTCGGCTGGCTGAAAATACGCACGGTTCCCCCTTCCAACAAGTTTGAAATACCGTGTTTGATAGCGTTTTCAACCAGCGGCTGAAGGGTGAAACTCGGGATTTGCACATCCAGCAAACAATCGTCGATTTGTATGTCGACACTCAGTCTGTCAGTGAACCGCGCTTTTTCAATGCTGAGGTAAGCGTTCACATGGTCGAGCTCGTCGCGAAGCGACACAGAGCGAACATTTTGCTTGAGGTTGCTGCGAAAGAACTGCGACAAGTTCTGAATCAATTCGCGGGCTTTATCCGCATCGCGACGGACTACAGCGCTGATGGTATTGAGTGCGTTAAACAGAAAATGTGGGTTCACCTGAGCGTGAAGCAGTTTTACTTCCGCTTGGGTTAGTAAGGACTTCTGTTGTAGGTAGCCACTGAACAGGATTTGGCTGGAAAGCAGCTGGGCAATCCCTTCAGCCATCGACATATTGATGGTCGAAAATAGCTTATGTTTGCGTTCGTAAAGCTTGATGGTGCCGACGACGTCTTCGCCGGAACGAAGCGGAATGATGAGAGCCGAGCCAAGTTTACAATCTGCTGAGAGCGAGCATTGGTAAGGCTTTTCTGCGCCATCCAGATACATGATTTTGTTCATCTCAATGGCATCAAGCGTGTTCTGCGAAGAGATTTTGGTGTCCGGTAAGTGGTGGTCATCGCCGATGCCAACAAAGGCTAGAATCTTTTCCTTGTCGGTAATAGACACCGCACCAACTTGGGTTTCTTCATAAATAATGCGGGCTATTTTCCCGGCGGATTCGCCGTTCAAACCGTTATGGAGAATACCTACGCAGCGGTCAGCAATGGTCAATGCGCGACGGGAAAAAGAGGCAGAGTACTTTTCAAAGATGGTTTTTCGGTCCTGAAGGATGCTCATAAACAGGGCAGCGCCGCAGGAATTGGCAATGATCATTGGCGCGGCGATAGTCGAAACCAGCGCATAGGATTGGTCGAAAGGTTTTGCTACAAGCAAAAGAATCGCCATTTGCACCACTTCTGCCACAAAGGTAATACCGAATACCACCACGGGGTTGAATAGCTGGCTGACGCGGTTTCGCTTAACGAAATACACATGCATCAGACCGCCAATCAAACCTTCTGCGGTAGTGGATATCGCACAGGCTAAATCGGTAAACCCGCCCAGAGAATAACGGTGAATGCCGCCCGTTAAACCCACGAAAAAGCCAACAACAGGCCCACCAAAAAGGCCGCCCATCACAGCGCCAATTGCGCGGGTATTGGCGATGGCATCATTGATCTGAAGGCCAAAATAGGTGCCGAGAATACAAAAGCCGGAGAAGAGCACGTAACAAATCAGGCGGTGGCTTAAGCGGGATGAAATGTTTAGCAAAGGCAGGACAATCGGCGTTTTACTCAGCATATAAGCCAGCACCAGATACACGCACATTTGCTGCAGCAGCGAAATAACCAGTTCCATGGTGAACCTTTGTTTTAGTTTTCTTCATTGTATCTGCACAAAATCCAGATACAACAAGAGCCTGCTAGGCAGGCTCTTTCTCTAACGTTTTGTTATATCAGGCAGTTTTGGTCTCCACTTTTGGCTGCTCTTCATCAGCCAGGTCAGTTTCACCTTTACCTTTAGAGGTTTTAATCACGTAGCCTGCAGCGGTCAGGGCAAACAGTACGCCAGCACCGGTCGAAATATTCATTGGCAGACCAAAGCCCAATGAGCTGTTGTTCAGAATGAAGGTCACACATACAGACGTCATGAACATAGCAGGGATAGTGGTGATCCAGTGCAGCTTGTTGTGACGCAGCAGGTAAGCAGATGCAGTCCACAACATCATCACTGCTGTCGCTTGGTTCGCAAAGCCGAAGTAGCGCCAGATAATTCCGAAGTCTACCTGAGTCAGGATGCCACCGATAACAAACAGAGGCACAGCCATCATCAGGCGGTTACGCAGTGTTTTCTGTTCCATGTTGAAGTACTCAGCAAGGATAAGGCGGCTAGAGCGGAATGCGGTGTCGCCAGATGTGATAGGCAGGATAACCACACCCAGGAAGGCGATGATGCCACCGAACACACCCAGCAGGCCAAATGATGCACTGTAGACCACGTTGCCTGGGCCGCCGTTTGCGACTGCTTCATTCAGTCCCTCCAGCGTGCCGAAGAAAGACAGGGCAATCGCACACCAAATCAGCGCGATGATGCCTTCACCAATCATTGCACCGTAGAACACAAAGCGGCCGTTCTTTTCGTTTTCCATACAGCGCGCCATCAGCGGAGACTGGGTCGCGTGGAAGCCAGAGATTGCGCCACAAGCGATGGTGATGAACAGGGCTGGCCACAGTGGCATATCGTTAGGGTTCAGGTTGCTGAACATGTCGCTCACTTCAAAACCGCCCATTACTGTGTGCTCGTCAGAGAAGCCAATCGCGGTCATCAGGCCAACAGACATGAAAATCAGTAGCGCGCCGAAGAACGGGTAGAAGCGACCGATGATTTTATCGACAGGTACAATGGTCGCGATGATGTAGTAAGCGAAGATGATAACGACCATGCTGGTCATGGTGACCGTCAGGCTGGTTTGCTCGTTGATCAGGTTAGTGATCATGCCAGCAGGGGCTGAAACGAACACAACACCGACGAGAAGCAGAAGGATAATGGCAAAAATGTTCATGAAATGTTTTGCGCCGTTACCCAGATAGCGACCGGTAATCGTTGGTACTGATGCACCGCCATTGCGGACAGACAACATGCCAGAGAAGTAGTCGTGTACTGCACCTGCGAAGATACACCCCACCACAATCCAAAGCATCGCCGCTGGGCCGTAAAGCGCACCCATAATCGGACCGAAGATTGGGCCCACACCCGCAATGTTCAGAAGTTGAACCAGATATACCTTAGGGGTCGACATCGGCACATAGTCAACGCCGTCTGTTTTGGTGTGAGCAGGGGTTTTACGGTGTTCATTAACGCCGAACACTTTTTCGATAAATGCCCCGTAGAGGAAGTAGCCGCCAATCAGCGCAGCGACACAGGTGAGAAACCATATCATAGCCATTGTCCTTATTGAGTTGATTCACGGTGCCAACTCTACGGCTCGCCTGACAATGATGCATTCGCTCAGTGGTTGAGTGGTGGAATAGAAAATTAAGTGGTCGTTTAGAGGATTAAGCGGCAGTGACTTTGGTGAGTCTATGATGAGCAGTAGATTCTATAAACTACTCCATTGATATAACAGGAAAAACAGATGGTGAAATCAGTAAAATGCTGCTGGATACCATGGTGTTGCAATCCCACCTTCATATTGACGGTTAGCTCGTTTGTCGATAAGACGTGAGTTGCTGCACTAAAAACGCGGGATAACATTTTTATGCCATGCTTTGGCGTTACACTCAAAGTCAGTCTAAGTCAGGCTAAAAATCTGAAAGGGAAAGCATTTGAGTAAACCGAGCAAAACCAAAACCAGTTTCTATCGCCGCTTGCTGGTGGCGCACCTTATCGACAACGGCGTAAACACCGTCCCTAGCATCATGGATGTAACCGGCATGCCAAGACGCACCGCGCAAGACACCATTGAAGCGTTGGGTGAGTTGGACATCGAAACCGAATTTGTCGGTGCCAATAAAAATGGCGGATACCAAATCACCAATTGGGGCGCGATAAACCGCACTTGGGTGAAAAAGCATCTTGCCGAGATCAAAGCTTTGTTGGACTATCCAACGACAGGATAATCGATTGAAAATGGCAGGTTAATCCTGCCATTTTATGTTCTTATGTGAACCAAACAGAAAGCTAGGGACGAAGCGTTTTCAACGCTTCAATATCGACCTCTTGGGTGTAGTCGACAGAAGGGAATTCAAAACCGTTGAGCTGCAAAAACTCACCCAATACGCCTTTGTAATCGCCAATCTCAGCGAAGCTATCCGGCGTCATTTCGGCGAGCAGTGCGTTCACTTCTTGCTGCACATCATCACGCAGTTCCCAGTCATCAATGCGGATGAGGTTCTCCTCGTCCCGCTCAGTGTGGTTTTGCCACTTGCTATAAAACAAGCGGTTCATCTGCTCAATGCAACCCTCATGAAGCCCTTTCTCTTTCATCACTCGATACAGCGCCAGAAGATAAGGGGTCAACCCTGGTATAAACACGCTGGCTTTGGTAACGAGTGCTTTGCAAACCGCAATGTTGGCGTTGCCCTCGATGTTCTCAAGCAGAACGTTGATGTCATCACGGGTGTTGTGCAGATGGGTTTTCGCCAGCCCCAGTGTGCCTTTGTGGTAAATGGCATGAGTATGCTCAGGACCAATATAAGAGTAAGCAACGGTTTCACACCCTGTTGAAAGCAAGTTTCTCTCGCTGAGGAATTGAATCCAGCTTAACCAGTCTTCTCCACCCATTACCTTCACGGTTTCGTCTATTTCCTGCTCGGTTGCAGGCGGCAGTGAAACTTTATCCAGACTGTTTTTCTCGAAGTTAACGGAATAGCCTTCTACGGTTTCCCCAACAGGGCGAATCGCCGAACGCCAGAATTCGCCCGTTTCCGGATTAGGTCGAATGCCTGTTGCGAGGGAGTAGACGACCAAATCAACCTGACCACCCAAATCCTGTTCAATCGCTTTTGCCACTTGCTCACGGGTCTCAGCAGAAAACGCATCGCCCAAAATGTTAGTGGATATCAGTCCTGCTTTTTCAGCAGCTTCATGGAAGAAGATATTGTTGTACCAGCCGGCGCTACCAATACCTTTTTCGGACATGCCACGTTCAAAGGAGACGCCAATGGTGGCCGCTTTTGCAGGGCCAAATGCCAGTGCAATGCGGGAAGCGAGGCCAAACCCAGATGAGGCGCCCAGTATCAACACACGTTTTGGTAGTGCATCTGACGCGGATTGTTGTGAGAGTGATTTTGAAATTTGCTCAGAGATAGCGGCCTGGCAACCGAAAGGGTGGCAGCTACGTGCTACCACACCTTGAATTTGGGGCAGGATAATCATGAGATAAGGATTAAAGCCTTTCTGATAGGTACTTGTCGTAATCCGGTACTTCGATATCAATTTCGTGCGTCATCATTGGTGAGGTGATGAGGTAGTTAGCTGATGCACGGTTAATGGCTACCGGAATGTTCCAGACCGCAGCGATGCGCAGTAGTGCTTTTACGTCTGGGTCATGTGGTACGGCGCTGAGTGGATCCCAGAAGAAGACCAGAACGTCGATTTTCTTCTCACAAATCATTGCGCCCAGCTGTTGGTCACCACCCATTGGACCACTCATTAAAGAAGTGATGGATAGGCCAGTTTCTCGGCTCAGAATATTACCAGTAGTTCCTGTAGCGAAAAGTTGGTGGTGAGCAAGCGCGTCTCTGTGTTCTTTCACCCAACGCAGTAATTCTGATTTGCAGTGGTCGTGGGCAACCAGCGCAACTTGTTTATGAGGACTGACGGTGCGGGTAGTTGACTTCATATCTAACTTCTTATGCATTTTTATAAAGTCCCATTTTGAAGTTTTTAACCGAAACGGGCGACACAATAATGGGAAAAGGCAGACATAGATCGTCAATTCGCCTTATATGCATCAATTTGGCTGCTGCAATAGTATACAGGTGACGCCAATAGTCCCGACACAAATTGATTGTGGCACCGTAAGTGCGCTTATTCACGTCAATATGTTAGGCAAAATAGGTGTTTTTACAGCTCAGAATCATAAGCGAGAAATTTCTCACTTTCGGGCGCATTTGTCAGCCAGTGTTTTATGAATTCAGCAATGTCTGAAGGTTGGTTCAGATCGAGACTTGGCAACTTGAACGTATCAAAAGCATCAGGTTTCTGGTCATAAGCAACGGCGATAATATGTTGGTCGCAGGTAAAAAGGGTTGGCTTTCCATAGCTTGGCCTGTGTACTTCAATCTTCGTGAGAGTGTCATCGCGAAAACCTTCTACGAGGACAATATCAAGCCGTGAATGATCGAGTTGAACCAAACATTCTCGCAGTTCAGGCTCACGTTCTTCGTCGTCGTGATACTCAAAAAACAGCATGTGGCGTTTGGACGTTGCCAGTAAAAGTTGATCACTGCCCGCATAGCGGAGTCGATAACTGTCTTTGGTGGGTTTATCCGGTTCGATGTTGTGATGGCTGTGTTTCAAAAGCCCAACCCGCAAGCCAGACGCTCTTAAATGAGGGATAACGGCTTCGAGCAAGGTGGTTTTACCCGAGCCGCTGAATCCGGCAAAGCCAAGTACGGGTGTCAGAATGTTTGATTGGGATGTCATCTATATTGCCAATGGCTAATTTTCTAAAAATTGATAAACCGCTAATGAATATGCCATACGGTTAATGTTTTTTCGTGCAGAAAAAATGAAACGCACTACATTTAGTTTCGTATGTTAATCGTTCGCTGTTGCATATGGGTGGTAGCACAGTCGCTGATAAATCCCAGCCGAAACCGATTTATTGACAGAGTGATGGGATAAACCTCTCTACTTTGGTCAGAAATTCCACAGGTTTTTGGTCTGAGGTATACAATCAATGCTGAATACAAATGATGTGTTATTGGGATGATATTGCAGGGCAAATTGGATGCGCCCGTAGCAGTCAACCCGCGTCAGACAGGTATTCTCGCCGACCATTATGAACACAACATTATCATGGAGCGATAATATGTGGGTTACCCTCGATTTTGAAGCGTCTGGCCTCACGGAAGCTTCATATCCCATTGAAGTTGGCTACAGTTTGCCCGATGGCAACAGCGTCAGCTTACTGATCAACCCAGATACCTCTCCCGAAAACTGGCAATACTGGGATGAGTTCGCCGAAACTGAAATTCACGGTTTGAGCCGTTTCTCGCTAAAAACAGAAGGACTCTCCGTCGTAGACGTTTGCACACACCTTAATGGTGCACTTTGTTATTACGACGACGTACTGTGCGACAGCCAGTGGGATCTGTTCTGGCTGGGTCGACTGTATAAAGCCGCGCACATGCGACCAACCTTTACGCTCACGGAAGTGGGTCATTGGCTGCTGAACCATGATGGAATTAACCGGGAAGATTTTCTCACCGCGCTGGAATCACTGGGGCCTGCGCCACATCGTGCAGAGGCTGATGCCAAGTATATCCGCGAAGCCTTGTCTATGGTTCTTAGTCAGGAACGCTGTTCTTAGGGGGCTCAGAGGGTTACCATTCGCTGACTGAAAACGAGCGAGTAGTATCATCATGTCTGAGCACACATCTGAGCAAAAATCGCTGAGGTTTGCGACGTTTAATGTCGCGATGTCTGCAGATAAATCCGGCGAAGTCTTCAGCCAACTGAAAGAGGAAACATCTCGCCGTTTCACTAGCATAGCGGCCATCATTCAAAATACTCAACCAGATGTTTTATTACTCTGCGAGTTCGACCATCTCGGACATGGCGGTGATGATGGCATGCTGGCGTTTTTCCAAAAGGAATATCTGGAAAAACCACAACTCGGTCAGTCCGCTATTCATTTCCCTCACACCTACCTTTCTGCGACGAATACCGGACTACCTGTCGTTGAAGGGGATGATATCTCACTGTCACCAGAAAGAGCGCATGGATTTGCGAGACATCACGGCCAGTACGGGTTCGTTATCCTCAGTAAATACCCGCTTGATATCGAAAACAGTCGAAGTTGGCAGACGCTACCTTGGCAGGATTTTCCCGGTAGCCGCATGCCAGAATCCTACTTTCAAGCGAAGGGGTTGCAATCTATCCGCCTATCATCCAAGAACCACATTGCGCTGCCTGTCCTCGTTGGCGACCAGCGTATTCATTTAGTGGCTTGCCACCCAACACCGCCGGTTTTTGATGGACCTGAGAGACGTAACCTCAGAAGAAATGCCGATGAGCTCCGTTTGCTCCACGACATCGTCACCAACGCTGCGTTTCTCGTAGACGACAAAGGAAAGGGCGGTGGGCTGGATAACCGTGACGCCTTTGTGATCATGGGAGATCTCAATGCGGACCCCGCCAACGGTGACGGAGACAGAGCTCAAATCCGAACCTTGCTGTCTGACCCTATTCTTCATGACGTTCAACCCCATAGCGCAGGCGCTTCTTCGTGTATCTCTGACTCACGGATGAGAGGCAAAAGCCGTGCGACCCACAACCGCGGGCTAAGACTGGATTATGTGCTGCCGTCACATCATCTTAAACCTGTCGATTCGGGTGTTTTCTGGCCAAAAGTGAACGATGCATTAGCGTCATTCATCTATAACGAGAGTGGCAAGCCGGTATCAGGTCGGTCTTCCGATCACCGTCTTGTATGGGTGGATGTGATATTGCAGGGAGCTTCACAGGAGTAAACTCGTGAAAACGAGAAGGTGAGCACAGAAAATAAGGCTGGGTGTGAATGTGTTCAAGATTTCATCGCAAGCGGAACGATATTTGTCCGTACTTTGTGGATGAAATGTTAATTTGTCCTATGAATACATATATCCGAATCATATGAAGCTCTGAGTCTTCATGTGGCTAGCGTATAAATTTCTCAAATAACGGATTTCCTCAATAGATGGAGTATCAAGGATGAAAACGATCACCTCACTGGCTGCAGCAGTTACCCTGGGTCTTATGTCTGCATCGGCGTCAGCAGCTCAGTTCAAGCCTTCTGTCATTTTCGATATGGGTGGTAAGTTCGACAAATCATTCAACCAGGCGGCTTACACTGGTGCAGAAGCGTTTAAGACTGAAACAGGCATCAGCTATGGTGAGTTTGAAATCACCAATGAAGCACAGCGTGAGCAAGCGATGTTGCGTATGGCTCAGCGTGGTTTCAGCCCTATCGTTGCGGTAGGTTTCCAACAAGCACCTATTGTAGAGAAAGTGGCGAAGCAATTCCCTAAAACTGAATTCGTTATCATCGATGCAGTGGTCGATCTGCCAAACGTACGTTCTGTTGTGTTTAAAGAGCACGAAGGTTCGTTCCTGGTAGGTGCACTGGCGGTGATGAAAAGTGAAAGCGACAAAGTCGGTTTCGTTGGCGGAATGGACATTCCTCTGATCCGTAAGTTCGCGTGTGGTTACGAGCAAGGCGCGAAGTTCCAGGCAGACGGTGCGGACGTTATCCAGAACATGACGGGCTCAACACCAGCAGCATGGAACAACCCAACCAAAGGTGCAGAGCTGGCGAAATCTCAGTTCGATAAAGGTGTAGACGTAGTTTACGCTGCGGCGGGTGGTACCGGTGTAGGTGTTTACCAAGCAGCCGTTGATGGCAGCAAATATGCTATCGGTGTCGATTCAAACCAAAACTACCTGCACCCGGGCGTAATGTTGACCTCTATGGTTAAGCGCGTAGACGTTGCGGTACAAGACGCGTTCAATGACGCGAAGAACGGTGAGTTCACTCCGGGTCTGCAAGCCTTGGGTCTGAAAGAAGGCGGTGTTGACTGGGCACTGGATGAGTTCAACCGTGACCTCGTGACTCCAGAAATGGAAGCGCGTGTGAAAGAAATTCGTGATGACATCATTGCTGGCAAGATTATCGTTCATGATTACTTCAGCACGGATTCTTGCGAATATTAATTCGTGATTTTCGCCCCCGGTGGATCTGATCTCCCGGGGGCGATTTGCATCAAGAGATAGCGATTTGTCTTGCAACCTAACTTATTGCTCTCACAGGGATAATCGCTTAAGTCGTTCTTCAATTGATGCCAAGGAGCTGGCATGACACAACCCGCCATTCAACTGCGAGGGATCAACAAACGATTCGGCGCAGTTCATGCAAACAAAGACATCGACCTCACGGTAATGCCGGGCACTATACACGGTATTGTCGGGGAAAACGGTGCAGGTAAATCGACACTGATGTCGATTCTCTACGGTTTCTACCAAGCCGACTCCGGCACCATCGAAGTCGATGGGCAAACCGTAAATATCAAAGATTCCCAAGATGCCATTTCCCATGGCATCGGCATGGTTCACCAGCACTTTATGTTGGTGGAAACCTTCTCTGTTCTTGAAAACATCATGCTCGGCGCAGAAGGACACAGCCTGTTGGATGTGGCCTCGAAAAACGTCGGCGGCGCGTTGGAAAAAATTGAAGAAGAATACGGTTTGACCGTTGATTCCAATGCGATTGTCGGTGAGCTTCCTGTTGGCATTCAGCAGCGTGTGGAAATCCTCAAAGCCTTATATCGTGGCGCACGCATTCTGATTCTGGATGAACCGACAGGCGTTTTGACGCCGCAGGAAATTGAACAGTTTTTCGAGATCCTCAACACCCTTAAATCACAGGGTGTCACCATCATTCTGATCACGCACAAACTCAAAGAGATCATGGCGATCACCGATTCTGTGTCTGTCATGCGTCAGGGGGCCATGGTCGCACATCGACAAACAGCAGAAACCAATGTTGATGAGCTGGCGGAATTGATGGTGGGGCGAAAGGTTCTACTACGTGTGGACAAAACCGACGCAACGCCCGGCGAGGAGCGCCTTAACGTAAATAACGTTTCCTGGTTCGACAGCCGTGGCGTTAAGCGCTTAAAAAATCTGAACTTCAGCCTTAAAGCGGGTGAAATTCTGGGTGTTGCAGGTGTTTCAGGCAATGGTCAGTCTGAACTGCTTTCTGTGCTTTCAGGTGTCACGGTTCCACAGGAAGGGGACTTTACCTTAGCTACCTCCAAAGGCAGCCAGAAGTTCGGCAGCAAAGACAGCCGTGATGCAGGCTTAATGCGACGTTTGAGTGTGGGCCATATTCCGGAAGACCGTATCAAACAAGGTTTGGTAAAAGCGATGCCTGCCTCGGAAAGCGCGATTCTCGGCTTCCAGCATGACATTGCTTACGGTAAAGGCTTGCTCGATCCGATAGCGATTGAAAGAGCAACCAAAGACATGATGGAGCAGTACGATGTGCGTCCTGCTGATCCACAACTGAAATCCGCCAACTTCTCTGGTGGTAACCAACAAAAACTCATCATTGCCCGTGAAATGCTGCGTGAGCCAGAAGTCCTTTTGGTGGGTCAGCCTACCCGTGGTGTGGATATCGGTGCGATTGAATTTATTCACCGCAACCTGATAGCCGCCAGAGATGCTGGTGCCGCGATTCTACTGGTTTCGACAGAGCTTGAAGAAATCATGTCACTGTCCGACCGCATCATCGTATTGGTGGATGGCGAAATCACCGGCGATGTGATTGCCAAAGACATGGATGAGCGTCAACTCGGTATCTTGATGGCGAACGCCGCAGAAGAGGAGGGCGCAGCATGAATGTACCTCAACAAAGCGCCCCAATGTGGGTGAAAACCTTTCTGGTTCCTTTTATTCAGCTTTCTGTCGCGCTGGTGATTTCAAGCTTAGTGGTATTGTTGGTAGGGGAAAGCCCAACCGCAGCATTTAGCGTGATGATTCAGGGTGCGACTAATCTGGAATTTGGCGGACTGAACAACACCCTGTATTACGCGACAAACTTTGTGTTCACTGGGCTGGCAGTTGCCGTCGCTTTCCACGCGGGTTTGTTCAATATCGGCGGTGAAGGGCAGGCCTATATCGCAGGTTTAGGCATCGGCATTTTGATGCTGCTACTTGATGGTGTGCTCAACATGTGGCTGATGGCTCCATTGGCTATTTTGGTCGCGGCGGCTTTCGGTGCGCTTTGGGGCGCTGTGCCGGGGTATCTGCAGGCAAAACGTGGTTCGCACATTGTGGTTACCACCATCATGTTCAACTTTATTGCCTTCTCCGTGATGGGTTACGCGTTGGTTGAACACATCGCCAAATACGGTGGTAACTCGACTGATTCGCGCTATTTCAACCCTGAAGCCGTGTTCCCGAAACTCTATGAACTCGGCGCAAGCTATGGTCTCGAACTGCCATTCTCTCTGCTGAATCCTTCCATTCTGATTGCACTGCTGGTGGCGTATCTGGTTTGGGTTCTGATGTTCAGAACCCGCCTTGGCTACGCGATTCGCGTCGTCGGGCAGAATGCAACAGCGGCAGAGTATGCTGGTATCGACGCCAAGAAAATCATCATTATCGCGATGACCATTTCTGGTGCACTAGCAGGCTTGATGGCGGTGAATGAAGTTTATGGTGCGCAAAACCGCCTGATTCTGAACTTTACTGGTGGCTTTGGTTTCATCGGTATCGCCGTGGCACTGATGGGGCGTAACCATCCATTTGGGATTGTGGTTGCTGCATTGCTGTTCGGTGCGCTTTATCAAGGTGGTACAGAGCTGCAGTTTGAAATGCCAAGCCTGAACCCAGAACTGATTATGGTGATTCAAGGCCTGGTGATCTTCTTTACGGGAGCGCTCGACAGATTAATCCGCAAGCCGGTCGAAGGCTTCTTTATGCGCCGCAACGCGCAAGCAGAGGGGGCGTAACATGGAATGGTTTAACTGGATCCTCTCATCTGCCGACTCCACACTGCGCCTTGCTGTTCCATTGATTTTCGCAGCGATGGCTGGGATTTTTTCTGAGCGTGCTGGCGTGGTCGATATCGGCCTTGAGGGTAAAATGCTGTTTGCTGCGTTTGCTGCAGCTGCGGTTTCCTACGTGACTGGCAATCCTTGGCTTGGCCTGCTGGCAGCGATTGCTGGCTCAATGATGTTGGCGTTGGTTCATGGCTATGCGTCCATCACTCAAAAAGGCGATCAGATTATTTCTGGCCTAGCGGTGAACTTCTTCGCCTCAGGAATGACGATTACCCTCGGCCATGCTTGGTTTCAGCGTGGTGGTCAAACGCCAACGCTGCACAACGATCAGCGATTCCTTCCGGCTGAATTGCCAGGCGCTGAATGGCTAGGCGATACCATCCCTGTGATTGGTCCGCTTTATCGAGATGTCATTTCCGGTCACAACATTCTGGTGTATCTGGCCTTTATCGCAGTGATCATCACTTGGTGGGTGTTGTTCAGAACACGCTTCGGTTTGCGTCTTCGTGCGGTAGGTGAAGAGCCAAATGCGATTGATACGGCAGGTATCTCGGTGGTTTGGTTACGTTACCGTGCGGTACTGATTGCAGGTTTGCTGTGTGGCTTGGCGGGTGCGTACCTTTCTACTGCGCAGAATGCGGCGTTTGGTAAAGAGATGACAGCAGGTCAGGGCTATATTGCGCTGGCAGCGGTTATCTTCGGTAAATGGCAGCCACGCAATGCGCTGCTGGCCTGTTTGCTGTTCGGCTTCCTCTCAGCGCTGGAAACGCGTATGCAGGGCGTGTCGATTCCGCTGATTGGCGTGTTGCCAACCCAGTTGTTCTCTGCACTGCCATACGTGTTGACCGTGGTACTTCTGGCGGGCTTTATCGGCAAAGCGATTGCTCCGAAGGCAATTGGGCGACCTTACGAGAAAGAACGTTAATGGTTTAAATCAGTACAAAATAAAACGAGGGCAAATGCCCTCGTTTTTTTGTTCTTTAGCAATCTGCGGTTAAGCGTTTCGCTTTGCCAAGTAGTCATCCTGAAGAATGTACATGCGTTTAATGTCGCAGTACTCACCGTTCACGAAGATTTCCTTCACCAGATGACCTTCCTCAACGAAGCCACACTTATTGTACAAGTGAATCGCCTTTTCGTTGTTCACTGCCACATTCAGATAAACCTTGTGCAGGTTCAGAATCGTAAAGGCGTAGTTCAGGGCCTTGTTGATTAGCGTCTTCGCGTAGCCGCAACCTTGAAAATCTGGCGCGATAATAATCTGGAACTCTGCATTGCGGTGAATCGAGTTGATTTCCACCAGTTCCACAAGGCCAACTGCCTGCTTCTGCTCGTTCTCTGCGATAAAACGACGCTCAGTACTGTCGTGAATGTGCTTTCTGAACAGATCTTCCAGCTCATAGTAAGACTCATAAGGTTCTTCGAACCAATATGACATGATAGAGCGGTTGTTGTTTAGCTGGTGGATAAAGCGAAGATCGGTTTGCTCAAGGGCGCGCAATCGAATAGCGTTTTGCATACTATTTCTCGTTCTAAAGTGTCTGTTAGCGCGACTGAATTTTTGTCGGCGACGGAAGATATCACCGGATTTCGAAGTTGGGAAATGAATTGTTTTGACGTTTTGATTGCCGATAGATAAAAGCCGCTGATTCCGTCAGCGGCTTTGAGCTCTGGCTATTGAGATGGCACTTGAACCAACTCCGGCTCCGTGTCGTCTGTTCTATTCTTCCGTACCAAATACCAGAGTGGCAGTAGGCCAAAGCTGATCACAGCAAGAGCAACAAGGCCGTTTTTCGCCGCGCCATAGTGAAGCACAACCTGACTCCCCAGCAGCGCGCCGCCGCCAATCCCCACATTAAAAATGCCGGAGTAAATAGCCATGGTGATATCGGTTGCTTTCGAGCCATATTCCAGCGCGCGTGTTTGCAAGGCGAGGGCGACTGTCATCATCACCGCGCCCCAAAGTGCCACACCTTGGAAAAGCTGGAATATGCCAACGCCAGATCTCGATAGCATAGAAAGGCAGAGCGCCAGCAAACCAAAACCCAGAATCAGCAGGGTGTTTGGATGACGAGGCTGAAGCCGGCTGAACAATAAGCTGCCAACAATACCCGCAGCGCCGTAAGTCATCAGCGCCCAGGTGGTGACATCCGCACTCATATTCCAAACCTGCTGAATCAGCGGTTCAAGATAGGTGTAAGCGGTAAAATGAGCAGTGACGATAATCGCCGTCAGCAGGTACAGGCTCAGTAGCGGCTTATTACGTGCAATCTCAGGCAGGCTGGATAAGTTACCGGAGTTGGAAACCGGCAGCGTCGGCAGCCAGCGCCAAAGCGCCAACATCAGCATGCCAGAAATCACACCAATGCCGCCGAAAGTCGTGCGCCAGCCAAACCACTCACCAACAACGCGACCTAATGGAACGCCCATCACCATGGCTAACACTGTACCTGTTCCCAACAGACTGATTGCTACCGCGCCTTTGCCTTTTGGTGCCATTCTTACCGCCATCGCGACACTGATCGACCAGAAGACTGAGTGCGCAAACGCGATACCAACACGGGAAACCAACAACATGTTATAGCTGCTTGCCATGGCAGAAACGGCATGGCTGGCAACAAACAACGCGAATACGCCTAGCATTAAGCGGCGACGCTCAAAATTGGCAAGCAGCAACATCACTGGCAAAGAAGCCAGCGCCACAATCCAGGCGTAAATCGTCAGCATTGGCCCGACCTCAGCAGGGCGCATACCAAAGCTTTCGCCAAGGTTGGCCAACATGCCGACAGGGACAAACTCGGTGGTATTAAAAATAAAGGCGCTCAGGGCGATCAGAAACACTCGGAGCCAAGGCAACAGATTTTGTGATTTGGTGTGCATGGTGATGAGAAACGACAGGCAAAAAATAAACAACTAACGAAAAAGGAACGCGAGTGTAATGCAGGTTCAAAAAAGAGGCAATGGTCAAAAAAGTTGCAATCAAATTTACGCTTCATTTAACAGGGAAAGACAAGCTTGGACGACTTTTAGTCAACTGAGCCAACCAACCGAGCTATTCATCATTTCATACAGTTTTATACCCAAACGACCTGAAGATGCTCGCATTCAGAGGTCATCAATACGTTCAATTCGAGGCAAATTCCGCGAGGAATAGTCATTCTATTTCCGTGGTATTTAACAAAGAACTGGGCGCATTGATGGCCTCCCTCCGGGCGAGTTGACTGACGTCGTGCTCTTTGTTGTTCCTTTTTGATGGAGATGGCTACACCTGCAAAGGAACGCCGGGATCACAACGCCAGTCAAACTCGCTGAATCCTGCATCTTCAGGTTGTTTGGGTATACTTGCTTTCGCGAACCGGGAACTATGCTAATGTGACTCCCAAATTCCGATAAGAAAGACGATCAACAATGAAAATCTTCAGCAACTTTGACAGCGGCAACATTCTGGTGGTTTCCGCTGACTCACCAGCCAATATTCAGCTTTCAATCCCAGCCGACAACAACACTGAAACCGCGCAATGGTTCCACTTCCGTTTGGAAAGTGAGTCGCAGGAACTGCACCAGTTCACGCTGCTAAACCTTGCTAAATCTGCTTACCCAGAAGGTTGGCAGGATTACGATGTAGTTGCCTCTTATGACCGCAATGAGTGGTTCCGTATTCCTTCAGAGTTTGATGGCGACAACCTGCGTTTCTCGGTGATACCTGAAGCAAGCTCAATGTATTTTGCCTATTTCGCGCCTTACTCTTACGAGCGTCATCAAGACCTGCTGCATGAAGCGCAAACCCACTACGCCTGCAAACTGGAAACGCTGGGTGCAACCATTGATGGCAACGACATCAGCCTGTTGACCATTGGTGAACCAGCCGAAGGTAAGAAGAACATTTGGGTGATTGGCCGCCAACACCCGGGCGAAACCATGGCCGAGTGGTTTATCGAAGGCTTACTGATGCGCCTGTTGGATGAAACCGACACCGTCGGCAAAGCGCTGATTGATAATGCAGTTATCCGTGTTGTGCCTAACATGAACCCGGATGGCAGCATCCGTGGTCATCTTCGTCACAATGCGGTCGGCGCCAACCTTAACCGCGAATGGCAAACGCCGACGGTAGAGCGAAGCCCAGAGGTTTTCTACGTGCGCGAACGCATGCTGGAAACAGGCGTAGATATGTTCCTGGATATACACGGCGACGAAGCCATTCCGTACAACTTTGTGGCGGGTAGTGAGGGTATTCCTTCCTACGATGAAGAATTCGCTGCGCTGGAAGCCCACTTCAAGCAAGCGCTGCTGACCATCACTCCAGAGTTTCAGGACGAGCACGGCTATCCCAAAAGTGCACCGGGCACAGCTAACCTGACTGTCGGTTCTAACTGGGTGGCAGAGCAATTCAAGTGTCTGTCTTACACCGTTGAAATGCCTTTTAAAGACCACAACGATCAGCCAGACGAAATTTACGGCTGGTCACCAGATCGCAGTGCCGCCTTCGGTAGTGACATGCTGGCCGCCATTTGGTCGACATTGCCGAAGCTTTGATGGGTTGATTGAAGAAGTGAAACGCCACCGAGAGGTGGCGTTTTTATTTGAAAGTCTTTGGGCAAGACCTCATTGCTTTTCAAACTTGGTAGAAACTATCACCCTCTATACATAGTGGCCCCATAAACTGCAGCTGAAGGCATCACCAAAGGTCAACAGATCCTAAACCTAATCAAAGCACTATTTGACTTGGTATCTCAGTAGAACTTCGTTATCCAACACAACATTCGTTGACCAAATAAAACTGGCTCCTGCGCCACTGAACTTCTCGATAAAGTTCATGTAAGCCTTTTTGTTCTTTACTCCGATTTCATCTTCCGAATATAACGTTGCTTGAGGCCAAGAAGTTGAATCAAAATTTTGCTTCATCCAGGTACTTGGGGTTTCCCAGTGTGCGGCGTAAGCATCTTCGCCTGCATCAGTACCTTCCGTCGTGCATGATTCAGACAAACGCTTGCCATCGATTTCGCTCAAACAGGAAAGGTCATAAATTGGTGAGGTGTAGTATGTTTGCGCTTGCCAGTCCTGGCCTGTTACAGTGCCATCACTAAAGCTTGCGATAAAACCACCGTCTCCCGGGTGAAAACCCTTTCCACGGTTGTTCTCAGTTCCCAAACCTAAGTTTTCTTCCCAATCGACGACTTTCACTGCAATCGTATAAGGTTTATTCACTTTAAACTTGACGATGCTAGCGTTGAATGGAGTAAATGGTACGGTGTCTGTAGCGATGAGTTTTCCGTTGATGTAAAGCTCAAAATAATTGTCCGCAAAGATATAACCCGTGATGACTTCGGCGTCTTCATCGATGACTGCGGTAGGTATATTGGTCTCATCAACGTCGGCGAGACCTTGAGGAGTGATATTGGCGCACTCCTCATACAGGTCGACTGCCTTCGTGGCAGTTGTAAAATGGTTTTTGGCAGGGACAGTCCAAATTTTCCCCTCAGAGTCTGCGATCTCTCCAACACCAGCCACTCGGCTTCGTCCGTTTTTACACTCAAACAGATTTGGCTCGATGGTTGTTGCACGACCTTGAGTAATGCTTGCAGAGCCATGGTAATCGCTAATGCTGGAGGACGATTGGGTAATATCCGATGAAGGAGAACATCCTGCAGCAATTAGAATAAGAGATGGAAGGGTAACAGTTGCAATCCTTTTAGTCGCCATTCAGTAAAAGTCCATAATTAGTAATAAGATAGGTCGGTTAAGTCTAGTCAAAAGAAAGAAACGAACGTGAATGTCTAGTTTTATTGACCTACGCATAGTAACGATTCATCGGTAAATTAATGTAAACCTCCCGTAATGATTGATTATGTTAAGGTCTATTTTTTGTATTTATCACCTCTGAGACAAAGCCCCTTTAATGTGTTGTTACCAAGCATCATTACCTTTGTTCACTATCTCCCATCTGTTCAATCCCAATTTAGTCTGTATAATTCGCCGCCTGTTTGTTCGTGCCACATAAAGCGGCGCTCAGAACGCTTCACATCATTCATCTAGGAATACTTCATTGATTTCAACCGCTAACATCACCATGCAATTTGGCGCGGAGCCGTTGTTTGAAAACATCTCAGCAAAGTTCGCTAACGGTAACCGTTATGGCCTGATTGGCGCGAATGGCTGTGGCAAATCGACCTTTATGAAGATCTTGAGCGGCGCACTGGCACCTAGCTCAGGTAACGTGTCGATCGCGCCGGGATTGAAGTTGGGTGTGTTGAGTCAGGATCAGTTTGCGTTTGAAAACTTTAACGTGATTGATGTGGTCATCATGGGTGACAAGAAACTATGGGAAGTGAAGCAAGAGCGTGACCGCATTTATTCTTTGCCGGAAATGAGTGAAGAAGATGGCATGAAAGTCGCGGAGCTTGAAGTCGAGTTCGCGGAAATGGACGGCTACACAGCAGAAAGCCGCGCGGGCGATATCCTGATTAAAGCAGGTATCGAAGAACACCTGCACTTTGGCCTGATGCAGCAAGTAGCGCCGGGTTGGAAGCTGCGTGTGCTGCTGGCTCAGGCGCTGTTTGCGAACCCAGATATTCTGTTGCTTGACGAACCGACGAACAACCTGGATATCCATACCATCGGTTGGTTGGCGGAAGAGTTAAGCCAGCGTAAGTGCACCATGATTATTATCTCGCACGACCGTCACTTCCTGAACACCGTCTGTACCCATATGGCAGACATTGATTACGGTGAGCTGCGCATCTATCCGGGTAATTATGACTACTTCTTGGAAGCGTCTGGTTTGCAACGCGAGCAATTGCTGGCGAGTAACGCCAAGAAGGCGGCCGAAATTAGCGAGCTCCAAGAGTTTGTGAACCGCTTTGGTGCCAACGCTTCTAAAGCGAAACTGGCGAGTTCACGCGCGAAACGCATGGACAAAATCAAACTGGATGAAGTGAAAACCTCCAGCCGTATCAGTCCGTCGATTGATTTTGGTGAAGGCAAGAAACTGCACCGTCAGGCGCTTGAGCTGCAACAAGTGGGTCATGGCTATAACGGCGAGATGTTGTTTGAAAACGGTAATCTGCTGCTGGAAGCAGGCTCGCGCCTTGCGGTTATCGGTGAGAACGGTGTGGGTAAAACCACGTTGCTGCGCTGCTTGGTGAACGAGCTTGAGCAAACCCAAGGTGTGGTGAAGTGGGCGGAGAATGCGTCTGTCGGTTACTGTCCGCAGGATTGTACTGCTGACTTCGACAATGACATGACCATCTTTGAGTGGATTTCTCAATGGCGTACCGCGAAGCATAACGACCTAATTGTGCGTGCGATTCTTGGGCGTTTGCTGTTTACCGAAGATGACGTGAACAAGAAAGCCAGAAACTGTTCGGGTGGTGAGAAGAACCGTCTGATCTTCGGCAAGCTGATGATGCAAGACATCAACGTGCTGGTGATGGATGAGCCAACCAACCACATGGATATGGAAGCAATTGAAGCGCTGAACAGCGCGCTGAAAGTGTATCCGGGAACGCTGATTTTCGTCAGCCACGACCGCGAGTTCGTGTCATCACTGGCGACGGCGATTATCGAAATCAAAGACAAGAAGCTGGATTACTTCCAAGGTACATACGAAGAGTATCTTGCCCACCAGCAGAAGGTGTTGAGCGCGGCCTAAGCGACTCAACGGGCGGTTCTGATTTAATGCCATAGAAAACGCCACCTAGAAGGTGGCGTTCTTGCACTCTGCGGTTTGCCCGGTTATTCGCAAACCAAGACAACCTTTCCGCTGACGATGCGGTTTTCTATCAATTCATGTGCTCGGTAGGCTTCACTCAACGGCACCTGTTCGGCGACGATAGGGCGCAATTCACCAACTTCCAGCTTATTAATCAGTGAGGTTAAGGCTTCTCTGTACCAGCTTACGTTCTTCCGAACTTCTTGGGGCAGGGCGCAGAAGTAAACCTGTTTGCCGTTGGGCATCAAGTTGATAAAACCAACCTGTGCGATGCCCAATATCATTGGCAGCAAGCCGCCAAACTTCCCACCTGAGAACCCATAGCTGACTATCGTTCCTCCGCGTTTAACCACGCGACAGGTACGATTGAGATGGCTTCCCCCAAAAGCATCAAAGGCCGCATCAATACCCTTGGGAAACTGAGACTTCACCACCCGAACGAAATCCTCAGCTTGATAATCAACCGGAGTGGCGCCGAGTGTTCGAACCAGATCATGCTTCGACTTGGAAGCGGTAGAAAGCACCCGTGCACCTGCCGCGGTTGCCAATTGAATCAGTGCTGATCCAACACCGCCCGCACCGGAGTGAACCAGAAGCGTTTGTCCTGGCTGAATGTCGGCTTTTTGAAAGAGAATGCAATAGGCCGTCAGGTAGTTCAGACAAAGGCTGCACACTTCTGCTGGGCTTAGATGCTTGGGATACTTCACGAGATATTGGGAGTCGATACACAGAAACTCTGAATAGCATCCGAAGAAGGGATTCAGCGCCGTTACATGGTCGCCTTTTTTAAATCCGGTCACACCTTCTCCGACCTCATCGACGATTCCTGCAAAATCATACCCGGGCGTAAATGGTGTTTTGGGCGCGAGCGGATAGCCTCCCCGTTGCGCCATGATATCTGCATAGCCCACACCTGCTGCGAGCACTTTGACTCTAACCTCATTGGCTTGTGGTGTTGGCATCGTTTCTGTCAGTGTCTCCAGTACTTTTGGTGCGCCGTGTTGGTTGATGATCACTCTTTGATTGTTTTGCATAAAGCCCCACTATCTCATTGTCACTAATCAATTATTCGCCTTGCGGGTTTTTGACTACCGACTGAATTTACAAAAGATGCTGTGCAGCTTACTATTTGAAAAAGAATAATGAACAAACAAAAAAGAAAGGTGGCTATTCATATATGAATATCGATTGGCGTTCATGGTATCAGTTTTTGGCTATTGCTGATTGTGGAAGCTTGAATCAAGCGGCAGAGAAACTGGGGAGCTCACAACCAACGTTGAGTCGGCAGTTGTTAGCATTAGAAACCCAGTTGGGGCGAAAGTTGTTTGACCGAAGCACACATGGACTGACCTTGACCGACTTTGGCAAAACCTTGTTGGAAGAAAGCCAGAATATGGCAGCGTCGGCAGATAGATTGCAGCGATTAGCGCATGGACAGGATTTAACGTTGAGCGGCTCGGTGCGACTCTCTGTGAATGAAATGATTGCCCAGTATTGTTTGCCTGCTTTGCTGCCAGCGTTCTTGAATCAATATCCTGATCTGCAAGTACAGGTCGTCGTCACGAACCAAGCATCGAACCTTGATAAGCGCGATGCTGACGTTGCGGTTCGAATGTTTCGTCCTCACCAACAAGATCTGGTCATGCGTCATTTGCTCGATATTGGTATTGGCGCTTATGCGAGTGACATTTATCTGGATTTGCGGGGAATCCCGTCAACGCCAGAGGCGTTGATTAAACATAGAATTTTGGGGTTTGACCGGGATAAACAATTGGAAGATGGTGCCACTGCGTTAGGTTGGCCGATTAAGAACGATGATCTTCACTTTCGAACGGACAATATGGCGTTGATGGTTGAGGTTGCGGTCAATGGGGGAGGGATTATCTTTACCCATGATTACGTCGCCAATCTACGTAGCCTCACCCACATAGATTGCGGTTTCACCATTCCATCTGTACCGGTTTATCTCACGTGTCACCGGGATGTTCAGCACAACCAGAAAATACGGGTACTGATGGATTTTCTAGCTGAAAGACTACCACGGTTTATTGCTGACTATGCTGGCAAGCAGTGAGCGAATAGAAGCCATAGATAGAAAGCAAAACGCCACCCAAGGGTGGCGTTTATAGTGTTTACGGTTAACCGATTAGCTCGTTGCTGATGTTGGCAGCACACGCTTCAGAATATCTGCCAGCGTGACCACGCCAATCATCTTGTCGCCTTTGCTCACAACAGCAATCTGCACACTTGCTTCACGCATACGCGCCAGCGCTTCGTATACCGGCGTATTTGCGTCAAGTACATGCGCCTTGCGTGCGATTTCACGTGCAGGGCGGTCAGCGGGTTCCAGCAGAGTATCACGCACATGAACCACAAGCGGTTTGAGGCCACGGTTTCCGAATACCAGAATACGCATGTGTCCAGATTCCATCGACACCTTGCGTACTTCCGCAACAGTCGCGCGCTTGTCGACATGGGCCATGACCTGACCTTCTGTCACCAGCGTTTCAACCGGGATTGAACTCAGGTCAATCAGGCCAGAAAGTTGCTTTTGAATGCTCGGTTGCAACGTACCCACTTTACCCGAGTGTTCAACGAGTTGACGGATGGTATCAATGTCTTGTCCACCGACAGCAGCGCTTTCTACGGGCTCAACACCAGAAGCTTTAACCAGTCGGTTTGCGATGCTGTTGATCCAGTTCAGTAGCGGACGCAGGGGCCACACGTAAGCGCGTGCTACCAGACCAATCGCCAATGCTGATTTTTCTGGATGCGCAATCGACCAAGACTTCGGTGCCATTTCACCTACCACAAGGTGAAGGAAGGTCACGACAAACAGCGCAAAACCAAATGATGCACCACCTGCTGCCCAATCCGGCAGACCCATCGAGGCAAACACTGGGCTCATCCAATAGTCAACCGCTGGCTTGGTGACTGCACCCAACGCAAAGGTACAGAAGGTAATACCCAACTGAGCACCGGCTAGCATCAGTGTCAGGTCATTCATACCGCGCAGTGCAGCACGTGCAGATGCACTTTCCACTGCCATTTCTTCCAGGCGGTGGCGGCGTGCACCCATCAACGCAAATTCGATGATAACGAAGAAGCCACTCAATACGATGAGGGCAGTGGTCACCAGAGTGACAATCAACGGATCAGTCATCATTCTTCACCCTCCTCAACTGGATTCTCTACAAGCTTGACGCGCACCTCTGTTGGAACGTGTCGCTCAATACGCAACACTTCAACCTCAAGATGGCGCTTGAACAGCTCGCCAGAAGCAAATTCGGATGGGTCGACTGGCAGCTCGATAATGACTGTCTCGCCTTCAGCCGGAAGGGCACCACGTTCAGCAATCAACATACCGGCGATGGTTTCTACATCGTCTTTCGGCAGGTCGTAGCCAATCGCACGCTCTACTTCATCGATGTGAACGTCACCTTCCATCAGCCATACGTTGTCGCTTTGCGGCACAACAGCATCAGCCGCGTCGGCGTCGTGTTCGTCGGTGATTTCACCTACGATTTCCATCGCCAGATCTTCAATCGTCAATACGCCGGCAAAGCCGCCGTATTCATCGATCACACATGCCAGATGGTTGGTTGATTTCTCTAGCTGATCCAGAGCGTCTGGCAGACTCATTAGCGTTGGCAGCACGGTAGCAGGGCGCATCACTGATTCTACGGTGTCGTTAGCGTGGCCAGCATCAATACGTGCCAACACATCAGGAAGATGAACCACACCCACAGGCGCATCGTCATCGTTCACCACAGGGTAACGGGTATGTGCTTGTGCCATCAGAGACACCAGCTCAGTCAATGTGGTTTCCGGCTCCACCCAGTCGACTTGTGAACGAGGCACCATGGCATGTTCTACATCGCGTTCTGGGAAATCCAGAATACGGTCCATCATCAGTGACAGTTCGACAGGAATATCACCGGTTTCACGCGAGTTAGCGATGATGTGGTGCAAGTCTTCTTCCGATGCGCTTACGTCGAGATCGTGCACAGGTTCAATGCGAACCGCACGAAGCAGCAGGTTTGCAGATTTGTCGAAGAAGCTGATGAAAAAGCCGAAGACTGACATATAAATCAGGGTCGAACGGGACATCATCAGGGACATTGGTTCTGCATTGGCGATCGCGAGGTTCTTCGGATATAGCTCACCCATGATCATTTGAACGACCATAGCGACGCCAAGGGTGATGACGGTACCGAGTGCGATACCCGCCTCTAGCGATAACCCAAAGCCTTGTAGTAATACACCCAGAGACTGACCGACCAGAGGTTCCGCAACGAAGCCAAGAACCAGACCAGTTACCGTAATGCCAAGTTGGGCACCGGAAAGCATAAAGCTGGTACGCTTGGTCACTTTGAGCGCGCGTTTTGCAGCTTCATCGCCCGTGGCAGCAAGGGTTGCGAGCTTTGCTCTGTCCACGGCCATGTACGCAAACTCTTGGGCAACGAAGTAGCCGTTTGCTGCGATAATAGCCAAGATAAATAGAATGCCGAACAGAAGGGTAAGGAGGGTCTCAATCATTGCTGTGTCCTCCCTTGATGACAAGAAGCCAGTAAGGTTTGACACAATCGACTAGAGTTGGGGTCCACAAAGTATTCCTACAGTAATAACAGGAAGCGCAGTATATTTCCGCGATGTGGAAATAGTCTAGTGAATAGTTTGATTATCCCCTGCAAACTTACTGAGACACAGGGCCAGCGGGGTTTCCATGCCATCTACAGGTTGGCTGCAATGGCCGAAAATCGTGGCTTATCACGACGAATTTGGCCATTTCTGGGGTTACGGACTGTTACAAATATCCTATGGCCTGAGCTCGGCTTTAACTGTCCAGCTTGCCAGAAGCTTTCTTCCCTAAGAAGTACCCCACGCAGAAAACCGCAATAAATACGATTGTCGCCAGCACGTAAGCCAATACTTCCGGCGCACCCAGGCCGAAGGCGAAGGCAAAACTGATTCCCAGAAATGCTTCTCTGAGCCATTCTGTTGCGGGCGAATTAGTGCTCATGCCGAGCATACCAATAAAAAGAAGAAGGGCGAGCAGGCCGACTTTCAGGCCGATAAGGGTGGAACGTTGCATACATGGCTCCCGTTAAAAAACGGGCGCCAGTATACGACAATTTATTCGGTTATAGGCACTGCGCAAGCTGGCCTTTTTTCGTTGCAGCCATTACACAGCCGCGTGCACTGTCAGAAGCAGCTTTACACTGACTCATCAGCTCACCGGCTGATGGAGCCAAAGCGCCCAGTACTTTTTGTGCATGGCTAACGACTTTGCCGCAATCACTTTCGGCAACAGGGTCGTAATCAGAACAAGCGGTGAGGCCGAGAACTGCGGTGGCCAGAAGAGTTGTTTTTATGGTGGTTTTCACGTTGAACATAAATCTCATCCCCTACAATGATTCAATACAAGGGTAGGAGAGCTTTCCTAACTTTGCGATTTTGAAAGACAACTGAGACAAAAAAGGACGCCGAAGCGTCCTTTGTTATCCCGTTTATTTTTTATCGGATTAGTCTCCGATAAAACCGCCAGTTTGATGCTGCCAGAGTTGGGCATAGATGCCGCCGCTCGAAATCAACTCTTGGTGGGTGCCTTGCTCAACGATTTCGCCCTGATCGAGAACGATGAGTCTGTCCATCGCAGCGATGGTGGATAGTCGGTGTGCAATAGCAATCACCGTTTTACCTTCCATCAATTGATAGAGACTTTCCTGAATCGCTGATTCTACCTCTGAGTCCAGTGCGGACGTGGCTTCGTCAAGGATAAGAATAGGTGCGTCTTTTAGTAGTACACGGGAGATTGCCACGCGCTGACGTTGACCGCCAGACAGCTTCACGCCGCGTTCGCCTACCTGTGAATCGTAACCACGGTTTCCATGCGGGTCGCTCAGGGTCTCGATAAAGTCGTGAGCCTGCGCTTTTCTTGCGGCAGCGAGCATGGCTTCTTCGCTTGCATCCGGATCGCCATATAGGATGTTTTCGCGGATAGAACGGTGCAGCAGGGAAGTGTCCTGCGTCACCATGCCGATATTGGCGCGCAAAGAGTCCTGCGTAACGGCAGAAATGTTCTGTCCATCAATACGGATTTCACCGCCTTCCACATCGTGAAAACGCATCAGAAGGTTCACTAAGGTTGATTTACCCGCACCTGAACGACCAACCAGGCCGACTTTTTCGCCCGGCTTGATGTTGAGGTTCAGCTTTTCAATCACGCCCTTACCTTCACCATAGTGGAAGCGAACATCGGTGAAGTTAATGGCACCTTGAGGTACTTCCAATGCAGGTGCGTTTGGCTTGTCCAACACTTCGACAGGTTTAGAAAGCGTCGCCATGCCGTCGACCACGGTACCAATGTTTTCAAACAACGAACCGATTTCCCACATTATCCACTTCGACATGCTGTTGATACGCAGTGCAAGGCTGACGGCAATAGCAATCGCGCCAACGGTGATGGCGGAGTCCAGCCAGAGCCAGATAGACATAGCACTGATAGAGAACAACAGGGCATAGTTGGCGATCTCAACCGAGATATTGAAGCCAGTGGCTAAACGCATCTGGCGATAGACGGTGTCCATAAACACGCCCATGCCTTCTTCGGCGTGTTGAGTTTCTCGATCTGTGTGTGAGAACAGTTTGACCGTGGCGATGTTGGTGTAGCTGTCGACGATGCGGCCTGTCATCAACGAGCGCGCGTCTGCTTGCTCGGTGGAAACCGCTTTCAACTTAGGGACAAAGTAAATTTGAATACCAATGTAAGCCGTCAACCAAACCAGCATCGGCAGCATCAGTCGGATATCTGCCTGGCCCACGATAAACAGCATGGAGATAAAGTAGACGGCAATATATACCGCCACATCCAGCAGCTTCATCACGGTTTCTCGAATCGATAGGGCAGTCTGCATGACTTTGGTGGCAATACGACCTGCGAAGTCATTCTGATAGAAGCCGATGCTCTGCTTTAGCAGGTAACGGTGTGCCATCCAGCGAATGGACATGGGGTAGTTACCGAGTAGCGACTGGTGCAATACCAAAGAATGCACAGCGACAAGTATGGGCATACCAATCAGGATAAGCAGCCCTATCCCAATCAGAGTATTCCCTTCGTCGGCCAGAAAGGTGGTTTTATCTTGATTAGTCAGCCAGTCAACCAGCTGCCCCATAAAGCCAAAAAGAGAAACTTCCGCAATGGCGATAAATGCAGTGAGCACCGCCATGGTGATTAGCGGTCGTTCAAAACCTTTGGTGTAGTGACGGCAAAATGCGAGTAGGCCATTGGGTGGCTGTTCAGGTTGCTTTGGCGGAAAGGCCAGCGTAACGCGTTCGAACAATTTATAGATCATGAATCCTTCCGGAGTAGGATGGTTGCGCTCAATAGCAGAAATTCAGTACGGAAAGAATTGATTATTAGGTACTTTCCGGAGCTGGTTGACGCGAACCCAAATGAAAGACGATGAGATTCTATCAGGTTTATCGGATTGAATAATGCCAATGTTTTCTACGGAACTGTTCAAAAATTCTGATGATTGCGATTGGCTTTGTCATCGCCGATAGGAACTGAACTTATTTTATCGAGCCGATACCAGCAAAACGTCAATATAATTGGCAGTCGTGTCTGAATCATGACATTTCGCATGCTCCTGCCTAGAGAGTCAGGCGCATTTTGCTACGTTTGAAGATTATCCATGCCAGCTTCCGCGAAGCCTTGATTTAGCGCGGCGCAATAAAACCCTCTGTGAGGTGCGTGATGTTTGCATTTAGCCAGCGAGAAAATGAATCAGCCCGACAAAATCCCTCCATATTCAATTCCCGCCCTCAACGGCGCTTCATTGGCAATGCCTCAAAGGGGTGTCAGTGCCAAAACTGTTCAGCCAAGGAAGAGAGAAGAGAGACATCATCAATTTTGGACAAGCCGGTCCAGCTGCAAATGTTCAGCTCAGGTGGGTTGAACTCTGATGCCGCAGAGCGGGAAGCCGATACAGTGGCAAATCGCGTGATGAGTAAACCCTCAGGGCAATGTTCGTCCTGTCAGCAAGAAAGACAGAGTGCGCTGACCTCACTGTCTTCGCCTACCATACCAACCAATCTTAAATCTCTGCTGCACAGCTCCGGAACTCCGTTAGCAGCGCCCGTTAGACAAGACATGGAAAGCCGGTTTGGGTATGACTTTTCCGGTGTTCGGGTTCATACCGACGAGCAATCAGCGAATTCAGCCTCTCAATTGGGAGCAAGGGCGTTTGCTGTCGGTAGCCACATTGTTTTCAATCGCGGTGAATACAAACCAGAAAGCGCCGCAGGCCAAAAGACACTGGCTCATGAGTTAACCCACGTATTGCAGCAATCGAAAGCGGGTAAATCTACAACACAAATGTTAAGTGAGGCCGATTGTGCTAAAAGCTGCACTAAGAAAGACGGCACCAAAACGGCCACAGGTAAATTCAGTATTACCGTATTTGCGGACAAGGAAGGGTCTTTTTTGCTACTGCCAGCTACGCACAAAGTCGGGCATGCGTGGATTGAGCTTCAGGATGATAAAGGGAATTACTGGAGTTATGGTTTCTGGCCAAAAGAAGGGTATGACGCCAGTGACATGAAAGCTGATGTAGATGGCTGTGTACACCACCCCGATAAAACAACGCACAACGAGAATAACCCGGCTAAACAAACCTTTGAACTGACTGCTGAGCAGTTCGCAGCGGCGAAGAAATATGCGGTGGATACTTGCACCAAACGGCCGAAGTACAATTTGTTTGGATTGCAATGTACCGAGTTCGCCAAGCGCGCTCTTACAGCTGCGGGGCAAGGCAGTGCTGGTGGATTTGGGCTTATTTGGGAAAGCCCAAATGCTTTGGCTTCATGGATTAAAACGCATGCATTGGAAATAGGCTTCAACATCACGGCTGATACTTCGGCTGATGACAAAGCCGGGCAGGGTAGTGCGGCATTTGAGCTTAAATATCGACATCAGTTTTATTCTTTGCTGGGAACTAAACTCCGCCTTTATGGCGTTGGTCGGACTGAATTGGGCAGCCCAATAAAACTCGGTTCGGCAGGTGTAGGGATGGAGCTGAATGCGCAGAAGGTCTATTTGCCACAACTGTATGTAGAGGCGGGTGGTGTATTTGGCGACCTTAACCCTAATCCAGGCGTTGATAACTTTGGCGCAGGTATCACGGCAAGCGCCGGGTTACGCTACAACATTGATGAATTAGCGTTTGTGGGTGTGGAATACAATCTGGTCAAAGATCTGGTTAACAAAGATCCTGAGCTTCACCGAATGGTGTTCAGTGTGGGATTCAGGTTGTTTTGACTGTCACATAGAAAAAGAAAGCCGACTCAACAGAATCGGCTTTATCCAGTTCAGTTCGTTAAGTTAGTGGATTAACCACACACTTTGGTCCAGCTACCATCGCTACCTGGAACAGATGCAGTCCACCAGTTTGCTTGGTAAACAACGCCGTCTTTCACGACTTTGTCACCTGCTGCTGCGTGGCTTGGGTTGCCTGCCCAGTCAGTCTGAGGGAGATTTGGGTAAACCACGATGCCAGTCGTGTCACAAGTACCTGTGCCACCACCATTGTCGCCGCCACCGTTACCACCGCCAGCAGACAGGTCTGCCAATGGCAGGTCGCTGTACTCAGATGCGAAAGCGTAATCAACGCCATTGATGTTCACTGTGTAGTTCGCAGGGCCAGAGATTGGCAGGTAGTACACAAAGTCCAGTTCATACGTTGCACCAGGAGCCAGAGAGTCCCACGTTGGCAGTGAGAACGCCAGACGGTGCATAGTACCTTCCAGTCCACCAATGTTGTTCGCTTTGGTGTGGCCAGAAGAAATGACATTCACTTTACCGCCATTCTGACTCTTCGCGTTGTCTGGTGCTGAGGTCGGAATGTCAAACTGGAACTCAGTACCACCAGGCAGTTCTACGCCAGTATTGTTGGTGAAAGTGATTTTCGGGTTGATTGGGTAGTTTTGGTCGCCCACTTTGAAGCCACCTACGCTAACCGTAATATCAACCGCTTCGGTAGGCATTGCAGTCTCAGACAGTTTCGCACCGTAAGGTGTCGCTGCTGCAAACTTGTCGTAGATTGCTTTGGTCATGGTGTTACCCATGTGGAACTCACCGTTACCAGTCGCACAAGCATTTTCAGTTGGGTCTACAACGTCAGTACGGTTGCCGTTCGCGTCCAGTTGGTAACATGCGTAGTCACCCGCCAGTTCCCAGAACATGATGCCGCCGATACCTTTGTCGATAACGTAATCAGATTTCACCTTGATTGACGCTTCGTCTTCAGTAGACAGGAACACTTGCTTCTCAGCATTCCACAGCCATGGCGCAACAGCTACTGAGTCGTAGTTGCGCTGGTAAGTACCTTTGAGAACGTCTTGTGGATCGTTCGCTGGGTCCAGTTTGTAGGCAGATGCGTAGGTACCGAAAATGCCATGCTCAAGGTTCTTCGCATGCCACATTGGGTTAGAACCTGCACCCATTTCGTTACCTTTTGGATCCGTATCGTGCCACATGTTGTCGATACCGATCGCGCCGTGACCACAGTTGTTCTTCTCACCTTCACCGGTGCCTGGTTGACACTCAGCTTGGTTAGGAAGTGCAGCTTTACCCCACAGACCGTTTTCACCGCCTGTTACGCCCTGCCAACCACGGGTGTAGTATGGAACACCAATGTTGATACGGCCTGCTGGCATTGAGCCACGGAAGTAGTGATATGCCCAGTCAGTGTTCAGGTAACCGATACCGCCATACTGGCTGGTGCCGTATACGTTCCAAGCGGCTAGCTCAGAGTCTTTACCTGTGTCGAACAGTGCGGCGTTGTGACCAACGTGATCATTCCACGCACCGTGCAGGTCGTAAGTCATGATGTTGACGTAATCGAGGTACTTGGTGACATCGAAGGTTTCCATACCACGCAGCAGGTAGCCAGAAGATGGCGCTGCGATGGTCAACATGTAGTGGTGACCGTCTTGCTCAGAAGCGATATCGACTTTCTCACGAAGGACACGCATCAGCTCTTGGTAAGAAGCCCACAGGTATGGACGACGTGGTTCCATGAAGTCTTTATCGTACGGGTTACCTGCGCCTGCCATTGAGGTTGGGTATTCGTAGTCGATATCCAGACCATCGAACTTGTATTTACGCATCATTTCAACAGCAGAATCTGCAAATTTCTGGATACCTGCATGGTTGATTGAGCCGTCAGCATTGGTGGTCATGGTGTAGAAACCGCCGTCTGCTACACGGTTACCGTCAAGGCCAAAGTGACCGCCGGTTTCCGCCCAGCCACCGATAGAGATCAGTGTTTTAACGTCATGTTTCGCTTTATACGTAGCCAGTGCACCGAAGTGACCTTTAAAGCCCAGCGCTGGATCAACTTCTACGCCTGGCCATTCTTTACCTACCGCGGCGTTGGTTGGATCGTTCACATCACCGATGTTGACTTTGCCGTCAGCACCGATGCTTACGAACGCATAGTTGATGTGAGTCAGCTCTTCCCATGGAATATCTTTAACAAGGTAAGCGGCTTGCGGGTCATCGCCTGAGCGCCAGCTGGTGAAGTAACCGATGATACGACGAGGGTGGTCGGCACCCATGTCTTCACGACCTTCTGCGTCGTAGATCGTACAGTAAGGAACGTTAACGCCAGGTGTTTGGAACAGGCCTTCTGGACGACAGTTAGATACTGTTGGTGTGCCCGCTACAGTAACGGTGACCAGTGCAGAATCAGTTGATGCGCCTTTGTCATCTGTCGCTTTCGCATATACAGAGACGTTGCCTGCTTTGCTTGCCGTCCAATCCAGCGTGTATGGAGCTGCGGTTGATGTGCCAACCAATTGGCCTGCCGCGTAGAAATCAACTTTTGCTACAGTGCCGTCAGAGTCTGCTGCATCTGCAGTCAGTGTAACAACTGCGCCTTGATCAACAGCTTTTGCGGAAACTGCAACAGACACGGTTGGTGCTTCGTTGCCTGGCAGTACGACGCTAGGTTGCACGAAAACTTTAACTGGCGCGCTTTGCGTTGCTGCGCCTTTATCGTCTGTCGCGCGAACGAAGATAATGTGTTCACCTTCCGCCGCCGTCCAGTTAAAAGAATATGGAGAAGAAGTATCTGAACCGATAGATGCGCCGTCAACGAAGAATTCGACGTTAGCGACGGTGCCATCTGAATCTGATGCCGTTGAGTTGATGGTGACAACGTCACCTGTGTTGATTACATCAGCTGAGCTTGGCGAGTCCAGAGATACAGTTGGTAAAACGTTATCTGGTAGCGTTACATCGCCAGTGTCACACTGGTCAACCAGCTTCCACTCTTTGAAATCGCCGGATGAAGTCGCAGGGCTGTTACCCTTCGTCCACCAGTTAGCTGTGTAAACCTTGTTGTCGTTTTGAACTGTTGAGCCGCCGCCATATGCTTTGTCTGCTGACCATTTTTCAATGTTGGTACAGTCAACAGCAGCTTGAGCATTGAAAGAGAACATACACGCTACGGCGATTGCCGAGAGCGCGAATCCTTTGCTCTTACCTGTCACATCCATTGGATATCCCTCGAAAATAATATGTTATCTATTAATTTGTATGTTGTTAGCGCACTTAAATCGCGCAATAAATAAAGTAGAGGAGTTGCAAGGGTGAGACACCCCGGATTTCGTCAGATTTAGATCTCTAATCAGTTCCTGAATTGAAAAGCTTTGCGCTCTTGGTAACGACTCACAGTTTCAATTGGTAAATTTTCACGTGCTGCATGAAATTTGTGCGATGAATATGTGCTCAACAGCAAAGATGGAATAGCCAATGTCAGATGATAAATGTCGACAATAAGTGTTTGTATATAGTTACTGAATGGTTTATAGGTATCTTTGCTGTGAATACTGTTAACAATAAATATTTTTCTGCGAGGTGTACTGCGGAAGAGATGTCGATGACTTTGAGAGTGGACAGGGAAGGATGCGACTCAGTTTGAAGAGTGGTTGAGAGATACAGACCCAGTTAATAAGCGGGAAAAAAGAAGGCCGCTTAATCTGCGACCTCTTTCAATTGTTGAGTGCTTAGCGAGCGTTTACAAAGGCTTTGAAGCGCGCTTGTGTTTCGGCATCTGCTTTCTCAAACCAGTAGTGGAGCTGGTACTCCACTTCATTCAATGCATCTTGCCCGCCAACAACGACTCTTGCTCGTGGGGCTGTATTTGACTGTGCAGCTGGCTGTGAGACAACTTCTGATGCGGTCAGTTGCAATGATGCTGGTGCATCTGTTTGGTTGAAGTGTTGCATCTCGGAGAGGTAATCGCGACTCAACTGGAAGCCTGATTTAAGCAGTTTGTTTTGCTCAAATGCGATACGGGATTCGTTGGTATCCAGAATGGCGAATTCAGGATTGTCATTGAATTGTCGAACCTGACGCTTGTTTTTGTGTTCTGGGAAATCGAAGAAAATTTCGGTATCAGCCGCGTCAAACTTAACGACCAGCACATCCGAGCGGACAAAAGATACGTCTTTGCCTTCCTCAAAGCTTTCCACATAGCGAAATGCCACCTGTTGGGTGCCATTTTGAAGTACCACTGATTCTTCTTTGCCAAATACAGAAGATTTGTGAGCTTTACCGTTGTAGGCAAGTAGCTCAATATTATCGTTCAAATTAAGTTTGACGTCAGCGTGAGCGCCAAAAGAAAGCAAAGCGGTCAACACCGACGCAAAAGCGAATTTTCTCTTCATTGTGTTCCCCAAGAAAGATGTAAAGCGCAGCCCATAAGACATGGTCTTTGAGCTGCTTGTTTTATAGTTATTTAACGTGGCACGCGAAACCTTTCAGGTAGAAACCTTCTGGGTAACCGCTATCAATTGGGTGGTCGGCCGCTTGCTCAAAGCGCTCGATAAATTGAACGCTGCGATGTGCGTCTAGTGCTGCATCCGCGATGATCTTCTGGAATAAAGCGTTATCCATTAGACCAGAACAAGAGTAAGTCAGTAACGTTCCACCAGGTTTCAGGATCTGCATAGCCAGCATGTTGATGTCTTTGTAACCGCGACATGCACCAGTCAATTGTGCTTTAGATTCAGCAAACTTAGGTGGGTCCATGATGACAACGTCAAACAGTTCACCGGCGTCACGATATTCGCGCAGCAACTTAAATACATCCGCATTTACAAACTGTGCTTTCGACAGGTCATAACCGTTCATTTCGGCATTAGATTTTGCGATATCCAGCGCGGGTTGTGAAACGTCCACATTAATGACTTCTGCTGCATCGCCTTTCAGCGAGTAAAGACCAAACCCGCCGGTGTAACAGAAACAGTTCAATACACGCTTGCCGTTAACGTATTTAACTGCCGCTTCACGGCTGTCGCGCTGGTCAAGGTAGAAACCGGTTTTGTGGCCACCTGTGATATCGACACTAATTTTCACACCGTTTTCTTCAATCACAACAGAAGCTGGTGGTAACTCACCGTGCAGAACGCCTGTGCGCTCTTTCAGGCCCTCTTTCTTGCGCACTGATACATCTGAACGCTCGTAGATACTGCACTCTGGGTACTGTGCGATAAGCGCCTCTACCAGATTGTCTTTTTGCGCTTCCGCGCCAGCACTTAATAGCTGACAAACCAAGAAGTTCTCATAGCGATCGATAGTGATGCCAGGTAAACCATCAGATTCAGCGGCAATCAGGCGGTAACCTGTCAGGCTATCACGGGCAGCCAAAACATCGCGCAGACCTTGCGCTTCTTGAAGGCGTTTTTTGAAGAATTCGACGTTGACTTCTTCTTGTTCGAAAGTCCAAACACGGACACGAATTTGGGAATTAGGAGAAAACGCACCGCGAGCCAACCATTGGCCTTGATGATCATATACATCCACTGTTTGACCGAGGGATGGCTTACCCTCTACGCGTTGAATACCACGGGAGAATACCCATGGGTGGCGACGGCGCAGTGACTTTTCACGGCCTTTAACCAGATAAACAGACGGATTCATTGGTTTTTCCTAACTTCAAAATATGGGTACCGAGCTTTGAAAACGCGGTAACCGGTAAAAGGTGGTGTATTGTCAGAGAAGCTTGGCAATAATGCAAACGGCCGCACTTTAGGCGGCCGTTTTTTCATCAGAACAACCGTTATTCAGTGCGAAGGCCTTTCACCAGATCTGTAAGACTGGATGATTGTTTTTGCAGATTAGTGACATCTTGAGATGTTTGCTGAATCATTTCGCTTACTTGCCAAGCTTGTTGGCGCACACGTTCAACATCTGAAGAGATGGTACCTGCAACGCTGCCTTGTTGGTTGGCGGCAGTTGCGATTTCAGTGCTACGGTCGGTAATGCGCTGGCTACGTTCAGAGATGGAGCTGATTTCCAGATCGATGTTCTGCATCAGGCTTTCACTCGCCGCTGCGTTATCAACAGTACCTTGCATCACGCCACGCAGATGCGCAGTGTTATTCTCAAGATCCTGAATCATCCGTTGAATTTCGACAGTCGTCTGTTGTGTTCGACCTGCCAGAGAGCGCACTTCATCGGCAACAACAGCAAAGCCACGGCCTTGCTCGCCTGCTCGTGCCGCTTCAATCGCTGCGTTGAGTGCCAGGAGGTTGGTTTGCTCTGAAATCGCACTGATAGTCGCAACCATGCTGCCGATTTCATTCGAGTTCTGTTCCAGTGAAGCCACTGCTTGCGAAGCGGCTTCAATTTCGGATGCCAGAGCCTGAATTGCTTGAAGCGTTTGGGTTACCTGAGTACGGCTTTGTTGAGATGCAACGCCTGCTTCGGAAATTTCGTCTGAGGTTTGCTCTGCATGGGAGGCAACGTCACGGATTGAACCCGCCATTTCTTCGGTTGCACTGGCCAATGAGTCGAGATACGTTCGCTGCTCGGTTGATAAGCTTTCACTGTCAGCGCTTCGACGACCCAGATCTGCAGAAAGTTCTTCCATCAGTTCTGAAGCATTCTTGATTGCTTTAACAAGTTCGTGTTCGCGGTCGGCAACTTTGTCGACAGTAGTTGCAATCACACTGAATTCGTCGCGAACTGGGAAAAAGTTCATTCGGCTTGTCAGGTCTCCATCCAGCATGCGCTGAAGGGCGTGGTTCATGGTATACATGGCACCGCCAATAAAGCTCGATACGTAATGCAGTGCCATTAGACCCAGAACAAACAAAGCAAGCATCACGACCCAAGAGGTTGCGCTGATTTGCGCCCAGAAGCCATCTGTGTAAGCCGGTTCGTAAGCTGCTGGCGCGCCGTAGGCAGATGTTTGCTTGATACCATTTTGCGCAAGAACGCTTGCGGCTTCGTTTGCACTGATGTCGTAGTGAGACAACACGGCGGTTAATGCTGCACTATGTTTTTCTTGTACCTGTGCAACTTGAGCTTGAGAAGCAGAGTAAAAAATTGAACCCGTTGCGATAGCAAGAGCAAAAATGAAAACATAAAGTGCGTAGAATTTTTCTTTCAGACTGAGTTTGATCAGGTACTGATCGACCCAGCGGAATGGAGTTTCTTTCATGATGTGAGCTCCCCCAATAAATGTGAGCACGTGCATATATACCGTATGGCATATTACACCGTTACATATGCACAACACTAATACAGGAATGGTGATAAATGTCACAAATATGCGTCAAGGCAACCGTCTCTGGTCGAGTTCAGGGAGTTGGGTTCAGGTTTCACACGGCTCACGAAGGCTTGAAGCTGTCACTGAGCGGTTATGCGAGAAACGAAACCGACGGTACTGTGACTGTTTTAATGTGTGGTGACGAGAAGAATGTTGAGGCTTTGTTAACTTGGCTGGACAAAGGACCACCGACAGCGAACGTCACGAAATTGACCCATGAGCATGTTGATTGGCAGGCGATTGATGGCTTCTCTATTCAATAGCAGAAACTGGAAACGGAAAAAGGAGCCAAAGGCTCCTTTTTTAAATGCATTTTACTGGCTTTGGCAAACCCGCTAGCTTGGTCGCTTGCTTTGCTGGACCTTTAGGGAACAACTTATACAAGTAACGGCTGTTACCTTTTTCCGGACCATACTTTTGCTCCATCGACTTCACTAGGAGGCGAATGGCAGGGGAGGTGTTGAACTCTTTATAAAAGTCCTGCACGAAGTAGACCACTTCCCAATGCGCCTCAGTCAACTCAATGTTTTCCTGTTCAGCCAGCATCGGAACCAACTCTTCATGCCAATCAGCAAAGTTTTTCAGGTAACCCTGAGCATCGGTCTCGATTTGCTTACCGTTTAATTCCAACATGGATAACCTCGTATTTCGAACGCGCAAAGGATAATACCTAAACAGAAACAAAAAAAGCTCCCGAAGGAGCTTTTTCAAATCAACATGTTCGATTAATCGTCGCCACCGAAAATGCCAAGCAGTTGCAGCAGGCTCAGGAACAGGTTGTAGATAGACACGTACAGGCTGATTGTCGCGGAGATGTAGTTAGTCTCGCCACCGCGGACGATAGACTGAGTGGTCAACAAGATAACACCTGTTGAGAACAGCACGAAGATACCGCTGATCGCGACAGACAGCATTGGCATTTGCAGGAAGATGTTTGCAATCATACCCACTACCAGCACGACGAAACCAGCCAGCAGCATGCCGTTCAGGAACGAAAGGTCACGCTTGGTAGTTAGTGCGTAAGCTGAACACGCCATAAAGGTTAGAGCTGTGCCACCCAGTGCCGGAGCAATTGCCCAGCCCATACCAGCGCCTACATACATGTTTAGAATAGGGCCGAGGGTATAACCGGTGAAACCGGTGAACAAGAAGGTAAACACCAGGCCCATTGAGTTGTTCTTGTTCTTTTCAGTCAAGAACAGCAGACCGTAGAAACCAACCAGGGTGATAATGATACCCGGGTAAGGTAGGTTAGCAGCCATTGATACGCCAGCTACGACAGCCGCCCATACCAGAGTCAGTGACAACAGAAAGTAGGTGTTACGCAGTACTTTGTTTGTCGCCAATACACTCTCTTGTGTTTGACTGGCTGAAACAAAACGTTCGTTCATAGGTTTCTCCCAATGGGGTACATATTTTGTTTATTACGACATTAATGGCGTCTTCGGCTTAATTTTTCAAGTCGCAATTGTCGCACAAGTGATAATAATGCGGCTTAGCCTCTGAAAATACTAATATATCGTGCCACACGGTCGTAATTGAGTTTGTAAATGGATGTTAATAAGCCGCTACACTCAGTAAGTGTAGCGGCTTTTTATTAACAATTAATGATGCAGGATTTGGCTGAGGAAGAGCTGAGTGCGGTCAGACTGTGGGTTGTTGAAGAATTCCTCTGGAACATTTTCTTCAATAATTTCACCGGCATCCATGAAGATAACGCGGTCTGCCACTTCTTTCGCAAAGCCCATTTCGTGTGTCACACACAGCATGGTCATGCCTTCTTCTGCCAGTTCAACCATAACATCGAGTACCTCACGAACCATTTCTGGGTCGAGTGCCGAAGTTGGTTCGTCAAAAAGCATGACGTTAGGGTTCATGCATAGTGAACGGGCAATCGCCACACGCTGCTGCTGACCACCAGACAGTTGACCTGGGTACTTGTCAGCCTGCTCTGGGATTTTTACACGCTCGAGATACTTCATGGCGATCGCTTCTGCTTCGTCTTTCGGCATCTTCTTCACCCAGATAGGTGCAAGGGTGCAGTTTTCCAAAACAGTAAGGTGCGGAAAGAGGTTGAAGTGTTGGAAACACATTCCGACTTCTTTACGTACCGCTTCGATGTTTTTCAAATCGTCTGTCAATTCAGTGCCTGCAACAACGATCGAACCTTGCTGGTGTTCTTCAAGGCGGTTGATACAGCGAATCATGGTGGACTTGCCAGATCCTGACGGGCCACAAATAACGATTTTCTCGCCTTTTGCGACTGACAGGTTGATGTTTTTCAGCACGTGAAACTGACCATACCATTTGTTCATATCGGTCAGTTTGATAACAGGGGTGTCTTGTTGACTCATAAATACAATCCTTGTTCTTTATCGCTTGTGACCGGTATGAAGCTTGTTTTCCAGATAGATACTGTATCGGGACATGCCGAAACAGAAAATCCAGAAAACGAGAGCAACGAACACGTAGCTTTCTGTTGCGAAGCCGAGCCAGTTCGGGTCGGTGTTAGCGGCCTGACCAATACCCAACACGTCGAACATACCGATAATCAGCACCAGACTGGTGTCTTTAAACAGACCGATAAAGGTATTTACGATGGATGGAATAGTAATTTTCAGTGCCTGTGGGAGGATGATGAGATTCATCTTCTTCCAATACGTCAGACCCAAAGCATCAGCGGCTTCATATTGGCCTTTTGGAATTGCCTGCAGACCACCACGAACCACTTCCGCCATGTATGCCGAGGCAAACATCACTACACCAATTAGTGCGCGAACCAGCTTATTGGTTTCAGACTCCCCGGACATGAACAATGGCAACATCACCGACGCCATGAACAGTACAGTGATCAATGGCACACCACGCCATACTTCAATGTAAACGGTACAGAGGCTACGAATAATCGGCATTTCAGAACGTCGACCGAGTGCCAAAACGATGCCAATAGGGAGTGAGATGACGATACCGACGATAGCGATGATCATGGTGATCAGCAATCCGCCCCAAAGGTGCGTTTCCACTTTTGGCAGACCAGCAACATCACCAAATAGCAGGAAAACCGCCATGATTGGGAATGCCACCAAAAACAGCAGCAGAATCCAACCGCGTTTTGGCGTTTTTTCGTAGATAAGCAGTGCCGTGAAAATGGCTAGAATTGCATAGAAGAGTTTAGGGCGCCACAACTCTTCACTCGGGTAAAACCCGAACATGAACTGTTCGAAGCGAACATTAATGAACACCCAACAAGCGCCATCACTTGTGCAGTCTTCTCTCGTTGTGCCAACCCAGTCTGAATTCAAAAACGCCCAGTCAAACACAGACCATAGCGCCATGATAGCGATATAGGCCAGCACGACTGTCATCACTGAATTGAGCGGGGTAGAGAATAGGTTTTTTCTCAGCCAACCCACTGCACCCACGGTATTCGGTGGGGGTGGCAGATCAGGTTGAAACTCATGTTTTCTTGTCATGGGTTACCTCTCAACCAGAGCCATCTTGGCGTTGTAAATGTTCATCAACAGCGACGTCAACAAGCTGAGAGTAAGGTAAACCCCCATCGTCATTGCAATGATTTCGATAGCCTGACCTGTTTGGTTCAGCGTTGTACCGGCAAAAACCGACACCAAGTCCGGATAACCAATGGCCATCGCGAGCGAAGAGTTCTTCGTTAGGTTCAAGTATTGGCTGGTGAGAGGTGGAATAATGATACGCATAGCTTGCGGGATAATAACCAAGCGTAGAGTTTTTCCACGTGGTAAGCCCAAAGCCATAGCTGCTTCAGTTTGTCCATGGCTAACAGCATTAATGCCGGAGCGCACGATCTCAGCAATAAATGAAGCCGTGTATATGGACAATGCAAGAGTTAGAGCCGCCAATTCTGGGATAATCGATATACCCCCGCGGAAGTTAAACCCCTTTAGTTCCGGATATTCCAATGACACTGGCATGCCAGCGACGAAGAACGCAATCAGTGGCAAGCCGATGATTGCGGCCAGTGAAATAGAGAAAACCGGTGTCTGTTCACCCGTTGTTTCCTGTTTGCGTTTCGCCCATCTGGAAAAGACAAAACTGAAAACGAGCGCAACGGCTAAAGCAATAAATATGATGTTTGAACCTTCTTCGAACACAGGACGGGTAAAGTACATACCACGCACATTGAGGAAGAAAGATTCGCCGATACTGATACTTTCTCTTGGGGATGGCAGAGCTTGAAGAACCGCGAAATACCAGAAGAAAATTTGAAGAAGCAACGGGATATTTCGGAAAATTTCAATGTACACCGCAGCAAAACGGCTTAGTAACCAGTTGTTGGAAAGCCTGGCGATACCCATTAAGAAACCGATAACTGTGGCAAACACAATACCGAGTACAGATACCAATGCGGTGTTTAACAGGCCAACGAAAAACGTGCGGCCATAAGAGTACGTTTCATCGTACTCGATAAGCGTCAAACCAATTCCAAATCCCGCTTCCTGCGTTAAGAAACCAAACCCTGTAGCAATACCGCGTGACTCGAGATTGGTCAGGGCATTGTTGACGATGGTGTAGACGAAAAACACCAGCGCGATAATAGCTACAGCTTGGAAGACAACAGAGCGGAACGTCGGATTGTAAATGATGCTTTGCTTCTTCTCAGGTCGCGCGACGGCTCCTGAGTTCAGCGCATTATCTTTAGATGCCATACATCTGCACCTCTATCCTTTTAACGTTAATTATGGGGCACAGAATCCTGTGCCCCAGCATGCGTTTGTTAAACGAACGACTTATTAGCGGATAGGTGGCGCATACAAGATGCCGCCGTCACTCCAAAGCGCATTCACACCACGTGAAATTTGCAGTGGAGAGTCAGAGCCGACAGTGCGCTGGAAGCTCTCGTCGTAGTTACCTACCTGTTTGATTACCTGGTAACCCCAGTCATCATTCAGGCCAAGGCCTTTACCTTTAGGACCGTCTTGGCCAAGGATACGGCGGATGTTTGGATCTTTAGAGTTCACCATCTCATCGACATTGGCAGACGTGATGTTGAATTCTTCACCATTGATCATGGTGTTCAACGTCCACTTAGCAATGTTGAACCAGTTGTCATCACCTTGGCGAACAACAGGGCCCAGAGGCTCTTTAGAGATGATTTCTGGCAGTACAACAGCACTGTCTGGATCAGCCAGCTTGATGCGTGATGCATACAGGCCAGATTGGTCAGTAGTGAGTGTGTCACAGCGGCCTGACTCAAAACCTTTAACAGTTGCATCGTACGTATCGTAAACGACTGGTTTGAACGACATGCCGTTAGAGCGGAAGTAGTCAGATAGGTTAAGCTCGGTCGTTGTACCTGATTGAACACATACCGACGCACCATCAAGCTCCAGTGCGCTCTTCACGCCCAGATCTTTTTTCACCATGAAGCCTTGGCCGTCATAGTAGTTAACACCGACAAAGTTCAAACCCAGAGTGCCGTCACGTTGCAGTGTCCAAGTGGTGTTACGTGAAAGAACGTCGATCTCACCAGATTGCAGTGCGGTGAAACGCTCTTTCGCTGTCAGAGGAACGAATTTAACTTTGCTCTTGTCGCCAAGTACTGCAGCAGCCATGGCTTGACAGAACTCTACGTCAATACCTTCCCACTCGCCGTTAGCGTTAGGGTTAGAGAAACCTGGAAGGCCGGTGCTCACACCGCAGCTAATAACGCCTGCTTTCTTCACTTTCTCCAGAGTATTTTCACCTTGGGCAGAAGGAGCAGGTGCCTGTGCAGTGCTCGCTTTTGCTTCAGACAGTTGCTTCTCGAGTGAAGCTACCTGCTTTTGAAGGTCGTCGATTTGTTTCTGACTTTCAGCGCTGTTACCACCGCTGTCACAGCCTGCAAGCAGTAGAGCTGAGAGCACTGCGAGCCCGAGTGTCGACTTTTTATTAACCATACCTATCAATCCTTTATTGGTTATTACTGGTTGTTACTCATGGACAAGGCTCATAAGAGGCAAGCAGCCTAAAAATGATGTGAACCTCGTAAAACCATTTAGAAGTTTCATTAACACAAAGTTAACAAAAATTAGTATAGGGGGTGAAAACATGGCTGCAAATTGAACAGTTTGGAGGTGTGATCTAGGCATTGATCTTCGAAGAAATGAGACATTTTTCGGGAGAAAATGTGAAGAAGTCCAACCCCTAACATGCTGTTTTTATGTAAATGAGAGGTGAAATTGTTTAACGAATAATCAACACGCAGCAACAATGCCATTACCCGATTATTTTTTAGGGTTTAGTTTTGACTAGAATACTGTCTCAAGTTTGATTAGATGTTTATGCATTTCCAAATTCGAAATACAGCTTGATTAGGGATAACTGATTGAATACAGGCCAAGAGCTGATTGTGATATGCACATGATGGCTTAAATGTATGCATTCGAACCAAAATGCATAAATAATGTGTTTACACCGTGCAAAGTGCACATTAGTATACGCAGCACTTACGGAGAGATGGCTGAGTGGTTGAAAGCACCGGTCTTGAAAACCGGCATACGTTAATAGCGTATCTAGGGTTCAAATCCCTATCTCTCCGCCACATTAGATTAAGCCCGCTCAATGAGCGGGCTTTTTCGTATTTGAAATAAACCTGTGTAGATAGGGATGCAGAACCCTAGACCCTAGGTTCAGCCGAGCGAAGCGAGACAACGTTGCCCGGCGAAGCCGAGGAGGCAACGGCCCGAAGGGAAGGGCGCGAAGCGACCGCATAAATCCCTATCTCTCCGCCACATTAGATTAAGCCCGCTCAATGAGCGGGCTTTTTCGTTTCTTGGTATGTCACTTGAACGAGCGAGTCGATTAGGTTGGCTTGATAAAGCTTCTTGGTGCGATGTCTAAGTTCAACAGGTGACGAATTCTTCTTCCGCTGAAACCTGGACTCATGCCGCCAATGCGCTGCCAAGTTGACCAACCAGGAACGCCGCTGCTCTTGTCATACCACCTGTCTTGGTCAATACCGCCTACATAGTGAGTCTGGTCTTTTTCGCCGACAAAAAACGCATGGTCAGTTTTGGCTACAACCGATTGGGAAGTAGGGGCATCGAGTTTCCCGCTTGTACCACCGCCGCAAAAATCACTGACCGCTCGCAGTACATTGCTTGCTCTAAGGTTCGTATCAGGACAAGGGCTGCTGGTTGCAATGGAAACGCTGAAATATGGGTTATTCACACCGCTGCCATCTCTTAGGATTTCGAGCAGTCGAGTGGTGTTTGCGTACGCTTGCGCTGTGTAGTTTTCATCCAAATGACAAAGAACGGTGCTGTCAGACTGGTTTTCAACAATGATTAAACAGTGACAGGGTGCAACGCCCGTTGTCGTTAGTACTGTTCTTGATTGGTCTGGAAACTCGTTAGGTTGAAAGCAAAATCCTGCGTAGCCTTGCGGCACCGCGAGAACTTTTGCAGCTTTGGAGAGGACACTGTCTAGGTTGCCCTTGTTTTGGATGGTAATCATGTAGAAATATCCCTTTCAATCTATAACCAGCGAATAAGTGAGCAACAATAACCGCGTGCTCTAACTTCCTCTTTTTCTTGTCTTATCGCGTCGGCGACCCGCTTTCCTGCATGCGAGGCCAGCCTATCGATTTCTTAAATTCATACTATGAGCAGATTTTTTCTAGCGAAACGCTAAATCGGCGTATTGAGAGATTTATTGCTGCCTAAAGAGCTCGGATGTGATTAGAGTATCGTTATAATGTAACTTTTATGTTTCACGTGTTTCGATAATTGGATTGATTTCTTTTTTATGCTACAAAATTAGAACGATTTAAGTTGTTTAGAAGCGTTTTGATATGAATTGAGATGTACTTACTTTCGTTGGCTTGGGTTACTTACTTAGCAATACAAAATTATAAAAACAAACCCACACGGTCACTAAGTGTATACAAACGTCTAATTCAGTTGGTTATTTTAGCTAAAACTAATTATTCACCGTAAAAGGAAGCCGCGGTGAAATAAGGAAACTGCATAGGTATGGTATTCACGGAAGAAATCCAGCAAAAATTTTCCTCCCCAATTTCAGATGAGCATCCCTGCGGGACCTATTTAAAGAACGACCGTGCTAGCTTTAGACCCCTCAGAAATGAATTCAATGTTGCTCAAACAGCATTGAGAAAACTTGCACAAAATCCAGATGAACAAGAACTGGAGGCGCTTCATGAAGAGAACCTCGTCGCATGGAAGCAGCTTGGCAAGACGCTAAACAACACATTTGAGCACCAAAGCAGAGACATTGAACTTATTGGGTGGATGCTGGCAGTCCAGCTTATCGTTGATGACAGTATCGACGGAGCTGCAAATCTTATTGGCTGGCTGAATGAGTTAATTGACAGCCATTGGGACAGCCTCAACCCGGTACTCCCCGCAGAAAAGCTCAAAGGTGAGGGCGAAGATGCTCAGAAAGATCAATATGAAGCCAAGGTAAAAGCATTTTTCCAAATATGTGGAGACAGCGAAGACAGTAGCCTCTTATATGGTCCGCTTCTTATGCTGCCTATCGTTGGCGATATCACTTTCTACCAATACCAGAGTGCAGAGAACAAAGGGCAGGCTGCACATTTGCGCCAAGAAGCACTTCACCTTTTAGCTTCCCAGAAATCTGCGGTTCAGCAACGTGCTGATAATCTAGATAGGTTATCCAAGCATTTACTTTCTGTGTATGAGTGCGTGAACAAATATACGCAGCCATTGCTAGTTAAAGGGGTTAATTTTACTTTTGCCCTCTCCCTTATTGGTAAAGTACAGAACGCAATCACGTATCTGACGGGATTAAAACCCGCACAGGAGTCTGTGGCTCCAACAGTGGACGAAGCAGAACCTGTTTCATCAGAACCCGCACCTACCGAATCTCAACCTCAAACCATTACTCAGACCGCAACAGAGCAAGCCAGCATTGCAGTCACTACGACTGCGAGCTTCGCGGATGCTGCCAAGGTGAACAATATGAACAGAGACCAAGCCTTCGTTCAACTTCGAGAGCTGGCTGAGTACTTCCGGGTTAGCGAGCCTCACAGTCCTGTCTCCTTCCTTCTGGAAAAGGCTATTCGGTGGGGATATATGTCGTTGCCAGAGCTGATGACCGAGTTAATGGCAGACAAGAAAAACGATCAGGAAAAAATCTTCAATCTTATTGGTTTAGACAACGAAGGGCAGGTGCAGCTGCCAGAGCATTCGGCGAATCTCAGCTCAAGTTCGTCTCAGCCAGTACCACAACCGACTCAGTCGCAGGCTCCTCAAGCTTCTGAGGCGAAGGAAACACCTCAACAAAACTCAAGTAACGCCTCCACTGGTTCAACAGGTTTGCGCTGGTAAGGCAATGTTTGTTCATAAATAAATAGGGAAAATTATGGCAAGTATTTACATGCGCATTGATGGCGTGGATGTTAAGGGCGGCGCGACGATTGCTGGTTTGGATGGCACTGGATGGTTCGCGATCAGCTCTTACAAATGGGGTGGTGTGCGTAATGTTGCAATGGACATTGGTAACGCAAACAACGCTGACTCTGGAATGGTAGCGATCACGGAAGTGAACTTTACCAAACAGACTGATGGTGCATCAGAAGACCTGCTTTCTTTCCTCTTTAACCCAGGTAAAGAAGGGAAGATGGTAGAGATTGCGTTCACCAAGCCCGAATCAGGTGGTCAGGGTGCTGTTGTCTACTTCCAAATCAAACTGTCCAACGCTCGTCTTGTTTCTTACAACGTTGATGGCAGCGATGGCTCTCAACCTGTTGAGAAGATTGCGCTTTCTTACATCGAAATCTCCCAGAAGCACAACTATGAACTGGAAGATGGTGAGCTGAAAGACGGCGGTATCGTTACCTACAACATCCCTCAGGGCAAGCTCCTGTCTGGTGCTAAGTAATTTAAAGGCGCCAGTTTTTGTGGTCGGCGCCCATTCTTAGTGACGTAAATTTAGAAATGGAATTGTGTTATGGCACTGAATGCACAACATAAACGAGTAAGTAAGAACCGAGTCAGCATTACTTACGACGTAGAAACCAATGGCGCCGTTGAAACGAAAGAACTTCCGTTCGTTGTCGGTGTGATCGGAGACTTCTCAGGTCATAAACCTGACTCAGAGAAAGTTGACCTGGAAGAGCGTGAGTTCACTGGCGTTGATAAAGACAACTTCGATGCAGTGATGACGCAAATCCACCCGCGTTTGAGCTACAAAGTGGATAACAAACTCGCTGATGACGACAGTCAGTTTGAAGTTAACCTCAGCTTCCAATCTATGCGTGACTTCCACCCTGAGAGCTTGGTTGAACAAATCGACCCACTCAAGCAACTGGTCGAAACACGTAACCAACTCAAAGACCTTCTGAGCAAAGCTGATCGTTCCCGCGACCTTGAGCGTCTTCTGAAAGAAGTGCTTCAGAGCACTGATGCGATTCAGGGATTGGCAGACGAGCTGGGCGTAAAAAAAGAGGGAGATGAGTAATGTCTACTGAACAACAAACCAACCAAGCCGGCGCAGAAGCGGCGGAAGGTCAGGCGAGTTTTCTGGAGCGAGCAATTACTGCAACCACTCAGACTCCGCCTGACACGACAAAAGAACTGCTATCTAACCTGACTTCGCAGGTCCTGGATGGCACGGTGACCTGGGACAAAAACCTGACCCTGACCATTGAGAAAGCGATTGTTGCGATTGACGGTAAGATCTCTGAGCAACTTCAGTCAGTGATGAAAAATCAGGACTTCCAGAAACTTGAAGGTACTTGGCTTGGTCTGCAAAAATTGGTTAAGAACTCTGATTTGGGCCCTGACCTGAAGATCAAACTGGCTGACTACACCAAAGATGAACTGCTTGAGCAGTTTGAAGATGCGCCAGCTATCGATCGCAGCCGCTTCTTCACCATGATTTACCAAGAAGAATTCGGTACTGCTGGTGGCCAACCATACGGCGCGCTGATTGGAGACTACGACTTCGGTTACGGTGATGAAGACGTTGCGCTTCTGCGCTACATGGGCGAGGTGGCTTCTGCGTCTCATGCCCCATTTGTTGCCGCGGCGAACCCAAGCATGTTCGATTTCGATTCGTTCCAAACCTTCCAAGAAGGTAAGCCAGTTGCAGCAGGCTTTGATTCACCAGCATACGCAAGCTGGAACGCGTTTCGTGCGAGCGATGACAGTCGCTACGTTGCCTTAACATTGCCAAAAACACTGGCTCGCTTGCCGTATGGCGCGAACACCATTCCGGTGAAGTCTTTTGCTTTTGAAGAGTTGAGCACTGGCCCAGATGGTACTGCGGTGCCAGAGTCAGAAAACGACTTCGTATGGAGCAACGCAGCATTTGACTACGGTTTGAACCTGACCAATGCCTACCGTCAGTTCGGCTGGTGCACTGCCATCCGTGGTAACGAGAACGGCGGTAAGGTCGAAAATCTTCCGAACTTCACCTTCAAGAATGACGCTGGTGATCTGCTTCAGCAGTGTCCAACCGAAGTCAACCTGACAGATGAGCGTGAAAAAGAACTGAGCGACCTTGGGTTCTTACCACTGGTTCACTACAAGAACACTAACTACGGTGTGTTCATGGGCGGCCAGACTGCGCACAAACCAAAAACTTACACCGATCCTGATGCGACAGCGAACGCTGCAATCTCTGCCCGTCTTCCGTACACCATGGCGAGCAGCCGAATCGCGCATTACCTGAAAGTGATGGGTCGCGACAAGATTGGTTCAAACCTTGAAGCGTCTGACGTAGAGCGTGATCTGAATACTTGGATCCACCAATACGTCAATCCAAATGCTATCGGTAACGAAGCGAAAGCACGTCATCCACTTGTAGAAGCAAAAGTGACCGTGCAAGAGCAAGCCGGTAAGCCAGGTGCTTACTCCGCTGTTGCTTACCTTCGCCCTTGGCTGCAAATGGAAGAATTGACGACCTCCCTGCGGATGGTTGCCAATATTCCGGGTTAATCTATCGCGGGGTGCGACCCCCGCTTTGGTAATGGACTACCGCCTATGATGTATAGCCATGAATCAGCGACATACCAATCCAGCGAGCACTGGCGGGCTTTGCTGGATGCTTCGCGTTCCAATGAGCTGGGTAAGTTCAAGGCACTCCTTGGCAATCTGATTTCATCGATGGATGAAACGATCAGTGAGCAGCTTTCTGAGGTGATTCAGGATGCTTCTTTCAAGAAGCTTGAATCCAGTTGGAAAGGGCTGGAGTCCTTGGTTGAACTGCCTATATCAATGCGACGCATCAAAGTGAAAGTGTGGGACGTGACTTGGAAAGAGCTGGCGAACGACGTCAATCTTTCGTTCAACGTGACCCAATCAACGCTTTATCGGAAAACCTATTCGCAAGAGCTGGATACGGCAGGCGGGCAGCCTTTTGGACTCTTGGTTGTTGATCACCGTGTTCATCCGGAATTCAGTGAAGACAGCGATTATGACGACCTTTATTCATTGCAACTGCTGGCTGAGGTCGGAGAGCGGGCACTTTGCCCTATTGCTCTGGGAGTCGACCCCAATTTCTTCGGTGATGACCCAGCAAGACAGATGCACGACAGTGCCAGAATCGCCCGTATCTTGGAAAGCGATGACTATCGTTCCTGGCAGCTTCTGAGAAAAAGCAGTGCAAGCCGATTTCTTCATCTCGTGCTGCCCGAATACAGTCAAAGAGAGCCTTGGACTCACTATCCAGCAGGGTTTGTCTTCGACGAGCATCCAGTTAAAGACCCTATTTTGTGGGGTAATCCAGCGTTCTTGCTAGCCGCTAACGTGCTTCGTGAATTTGACCGTATCAGTTGGTTTGGTTTCTTGCGTGCTTACGATGAAACCGCTGAGCACGGTGCGATTTTGCTCCACAAAAAAGGGCAACACGGCCGTGTTGACCTCTACAGCGAAGACGACGGTTTTTGGTCTGAACAGGGTTTTATTGCTCTCACCAGTTTGTATCTCAGCGGGCAGCAGGGGTTCTTCTCGAACCAGTCAGTTTGGTTACCACCGGATGAAGCAAGCCGTTTATTGGGCATGCTTCAAACAAACTTGATGGCTTGCAGATTTGGGCATTACATCAAAGCCCAACTTCGCGATCAGGTAGGCAGTTTTGATAGCGCTGCGGACTGCAAACGCAGCCTTGAAAAATGGATTCAAAAATACATCAGTGAAGTCGACTATGGTGATGACGCCATTATGGCGAGATACCCACTGAAATCCTGCGATATCACACTGGTAGAGGACCCATCAGATAAGACCCGATATCTCTGTGAGATCAAGCTACAACCTCAATACCAATACGAAATTCTTGATGCGCAAATAGTGCTGGCAACTGCGGTTTCTGCCAATGAAGTGGGAGAAGCAGCATGAGTTTAACTATGAAAATCCGCCAGCAATGGCACAACGATCTCGATGACACCAGAGATGCCATTGTCTCCCACGTAGCATCTCTTATTTCCAGCAGGGCACCTATCTGGAAAGAATCTTTGAAACCAACACTGCAAGGCACAGTCGCAGCTCTCGGAATGCAAAACATCGCGCGTTCTCAGAGCAAGGCAAACAGTGAAGTGGTGGGAGAAGAGATCCGTCAACTTATTAAAACCTTCGAGCCGCGTCTTTCTGGCGTTGAGCTCGAAGTAAACGAAGAAAGCACCCGAAAAAACCAGCTGGAGTTTCGCATCACTGCAGTCATGCACACGGATCAAGGAGATGAAACCGTGGTGTTTGACTCTTTTCTCGATTTCAGTACCAGCAAACTAGATGTAAGGAAGACCAATCTTGTCTGATTCGTTGCTTGCCTATTTTGAACAAGAACTCAGGTTTATCCGCGAAGAGGCGGCGGCGTTCTCACAGCGCCACCCCGGTGCTGCAAGCTCTCTGGGACTTAACAAGGAAACCGTTGATGATCCTCACGTTGCGAGGCTGATAGAAAGTGTCGCCTTGCTGAACGGTAAACTGCAGAAACGATTGGACGACGCCTACCCGGAATTTACCGAAAGTCTGCTGCGATTACTCTTTCCACATTACCTGCGACCCGTTCCTTCATTCAGCATACTCAAAATTGATGTGGGAGATGATGCGACAGCCCAGCATCAGTTGCCTCGTTACACCGAATTTGATGCCACAGACGAACAGGGTAACCACGCTGTTTTCAGAACCACGCAAAATCTGACGTTAAACCCTATTGAGCTGCATGAAGTTGAAGTGGCAATGGCGCCATTTGATATTGCAAAACCGAGAGGCGCAGAGCAATCAAAGGCAATGGTGGCGTTTTGTGTCAGAGCGTTTGATGAAGGAACGGAAGTGTCTTCACTTGGATTACCGTTCATTGATATGCAGCTTCAAGGTGATCCTAACCTGATGCTTCGTTTCCATGACATGCTCATGGCCGGAATCCAACAAGTTGTGATTAGTTGGGAAGGTGGTGAAAAAATCATTGGTAAAGAGTGCATTGAAGTTGTGGGTTTTGACAGTGAACAATCTACATTGCCATACCTCGCCAGCAGCTTCTTTGGGTTCAAGTTGCTTACTGAATTCTTTGTATTTCCAGAGCGATTCCATGCGCTGAGGTTTAACTTTGGAACTGCCCTGAATCAGGTTTCAGGCCATGCCTTTACTGTTAAAGTATTTCTCGATGACATGGCAGTGGATGTGGCGCGCGCAATCAGTCCTGACAATTTCGACTTACATTGCACGCCAGTGGTGAACCTTCACGAGATAACGGCTGAACCAACCCGTATCGATTTTTCTCAGTCGTCGTATCCTTTGATTCTGGATGCTAGCAAACCTAACGACTTGTCTCTTTTCTCCGTTGAAAAAATTGAAGATGTTAATGAGCAAGGGGCAACTGTGATCCCTGAGCTCTATAAGAATACCTTTCAAGATTCAGAGACGGGATATCGTTGGCAATTAGCTGAGCGCGATTTGGAAACGGGTGAACGCGAGTACTGCCTGAAAGTGGCTGACACACGCAATGAGAGTGCAGACAGTGAACCGAGAACTTGGATAGTCACTGCACTTTGTTCTCATGGCAGAAATGCCGCCAAGCTGACAACCAATAGCCAACTACAGTGTCGGGAAACCATCACAATCCCGGGTACGCCTTTGCTCGCACGTCGCCCAACGCAACCCGCGCATAAAAAAGATCTTCAAAACAGCTCTTGGGTCCTGTTATCACACCTTCATTTTAATTATCACGCCATCTTTGGCGCAGAGGATCCGCTGGCTAACCTGAAATCGCTGTTTCGTCTATACAATCACCATGAAAGTCAGCAAATCAATGCTTACATCAACGCGCTGGTTTCGCTTGAAACAGAACAAGTCGTGGCACCAATCCGTGTTTCAGGCAAAAGCTGTTTTTCCTATGGCACCAAGGTTCGTGTGTCCTTGAATCCTTCCGATCTTGTAGGCGGGGTTGTGCTGTTTTCAAACCTGCTGGATAGATTTTTTGCCTGTTTTGCCGGATTCAACAGTTTCACTCAAGTGGAAGTGTTGTTGGAAGGCTATGACGGTATCTACAAGGTGTTTCCAAGGAGGTCAGGATGCAAAAGTCTTCTCTGACCAACTGGGTTGAGCATCCTTATCTCGCTTCGCTTCAACGCAGTTGGCAGCTGATAAAGCACCATGCCCAGGCGCAAAATGCGAGGCCATCTATCCGGTTTAAAGCTGCGAAGTTGCCAGCTTATTACCCTTCTGCGGTGGTAAATGTATCTCATCGTTTTGGGCATGAGTGGGAAGTCACTACCTCTCTAGAGGCGCTTTCGGGTACCAAAGGTGTCATGCCGAGAAGCCTTTATAAAGAAGCGATTAACGCTGTCTTTGAGGAAGAAGACCACGCGTTACTCGATTTCTTTGACAGCTTTAACAACCGTTATTACCGACTCTATTGCCAGTCGATGTTCAAGCATGATTTAGCGGCTCAATGTGAAGAAGAAACCTTTTCCTGGAGCAACTATCGCCCCTCAATCACACGCCTTTTATCCAATTTGCACGGTGCTGTAGCAAAGAAAAACACTATTCCAGATAGCCACTTTGTGCAGTACACAGGATTGATTGGCCTGAAAGTAACCTGCCCGGAAACCTTGCGGCTGATTCTTGAAGACTACTTTGGCTATCCGTTCAACGTTGAACGGAGCCAGCTGACCTATCAACCCATCAGCAGCGATGCACTGACACAAATTGGGTTTGAAGGTAGAAATCGCCAGTTAGGTTTTGATGCCCTGATTGGTAAGAAAGCGGCAATGGCAGGGCAGAGCTTAGACGTAAAAATCTGTCCTCAGAGCTATGAGGCATACAAAGAAATACGTGGTGACAGGCGATTAATCGCCGCCATTGGCCAGATGGTGAAGCAGTACATCGGTGTGAATTTGAAATTTCGGCTGTTGATGAAAGTGAACGGTCAATATTTGCCAACGTTGAAGCTGGCGGAATCAAAACGAAAAGGGCAGCAGTTAGGCCAATCGGCATGGATTACCACGCATAACAACAAGATGACATTTGTAGAAATGCCACTTAAGGGATAACGGACATCACTATGATTAACATTGAACTGCAAAACCTCGTGCGTCGCCTGGCGCCAGGCGTGAAATCTTCTCTGGAATCGGCGGCAGGCGATTGCATGTCGCGCACGCATTATGCGGTTGAGCTTGAGCACTGGTTTTCTCAATTGCTGCAAGATACTAGCTTGGGCTGGCACTCAGCAGTGAGCCAAAGCAACGCTTCAAAAGATACCCTTTTAGATGAGCTGGACAACAAACTGTCTAGCCTTGCCAGAGGTAATGACTCTGCGCCATCACTCTCCCCCAATCTGATTGAACTGATGAAAGATGGTTGGCTGCTGGCTTCTCTTAACCAATCTCAGGCAAGCGTTAACGAATTTCATGTGTTGTTGGTGCTTCAACAACGCATAGCCCAAAGCGCGTATAACGGTCCACTGAGCAACTGGATTTCAAATCTTTCGACCGAATGGCTAAAAGCGAAAGCGCAGGAAACGTCGAAAGGTAAATTGTCAGAGTCTTCTGCAAGTGGAAGCGCAGCAGCTCCTGAGATGGGAGAGGCAAGCACTGCGGCTCTGGATAAATACACACACAATCTCACTGAAGCAGCGCGAAATGGGAAACTTGATCCTATTTCAGGCCGCTCAAGTGAAATCAGAAAATCAATTGATATTCTTTGCCGTCGCCGCCAGAACAGCCCAATCCTCGTCGGTGACCCAGGTGTGGGTAAAACCGCCATTGTAGAAGGACTGGCACAGCAAATTGTCGATGGTAATGTGCCACCTGCACTAGAGAATGTAGAGCTTCGCAGTCTGGATCTTTCTTTGTTGCAAGCGGGCGCGAGCATTAAAGGTGAGTTTGAAAACCGCCTGAAAGATATCATCAACGAAATCAAACAATCCCCAACGCCAATCATCATGTTTATCGATGAAGCACACACCTTGATTGGTGCCGGCGGTGCAGCAGGGCAAAACGATGCTGCAAACATATTGAAGCCAGCTTTAGCACGTGGTGAGTTTCGTTCACTGGCGGCCACAACTTGGGCGGAATACAAACAGTATTTCGAAACCGATGCTGCATTGACCCGTCGCTTCCAAGTGGTTTCTGTGGGTGAACCAAATCAGGATGATGCCATTCAGATGCTTCGTGGCGTCAAAGACAGTCTTGAAAAACACCATAATGTCAAAGTGATGCAAGAAGCGATTGAAGCGGCGGTAAGCCTTTCAATTCGTTATCTCCCAGAGCGCAAACTGCCTGATAAAGCCATCAGCCTTTTGGATACAGCGTGTTCACGTATCGGTTTAAGCCAAAGTGCGACGCCGCAACAGTTAGAAGGACTCGCCGAACAAATCCGTTATACCAATAACGAAATTGAATCTCTGCGTCGTGAGTCTGCGCTGTGGTCTGTTGAAAACGACCAACTGTCAGCGGCAGAAGCTCGTCTGGTGTCTTTGCAAGAAGAACATGACGCACTGGAAAAACAGTGGGATCAAGAAAAGGCGTTGGTTAGCGCTATTCTCTCGCTACAGGATTCTCTCGACGAAAAATACCTGGCAGGTGAAGACATCACCAAACTGCCAGAGCGCAATGAGCTGGACCAGAAAATGTCCGAGCTTCACGAACTTCAGGGGGAGCAGCCTTTGGTGCTTCCTCAAGTGAACCAGCAGACTATCGCAGAGGTGATTTCACTATGGACGGGAATTCCTGTCGGCAACATGGTGAAAGAAGAAGTCGACCGACTGATGAATCTGGAAACCCATATTGCAGATCGCGTTATTGGCCAGGTTGCACCGATTGATGAGATTTCCAAAGCGATCCGCATGTCCCGTGCTGGTCTGACGGATCCGCGCAAGCCGGTGGGTGTGTTCCTGATGTGCGGACCAAGCGGGGTAGGTAAAACGGAAACCGCTTTGGCGCTGACGGATCTGCTTTACGGCGGCGAACAGAACATCACCACGATCAACATGACCGAGTTTAAAGAAGAACACAAAGTTTCAATGCTTCTTGGTTCTCCTGCGGGCTATGTGGGTTATGGCAAAGGTGGTGTGTTAACAGAAGCAGTCCGTAAGAATCCTTACTCTGTTCTGCTGCTGGATGAAATGGAAAAAGCGCACCCTGGTGTGCATGACCTTTTCTACCAAATCTTCGATAAGGGGACGATCAGTGACAGTGAAGGCCGCGATGTCGATTTCCGAAATACCATCATCATCATGACATCTAATGCGGCTGATAGTGCCGTAGTGTCTGCATGTATTAATGGTCGTCCTACTATCCCTGAAGTCACCGAGCAAATCTTCCCTGAACTCCAGAAATTCTTTAAACCTGCGTTCCTTGGACGTGCCACCGTGGTGCCTTATTTCCCGCTGAATGACGAAGAGATGGCGGCGATTGCCAAGCTGTCTCTGAAGCGCATTGAGAAGCGGGTAGCGGCACATTATGGCGCAACGTTTGGTTACGAAGACGCGGTCATTGACCAACTGGTTCAGCAGAACAATTCGCCAGAGACAGGCGCACGTGCGATTGAGCAAATTATCAATCGTACCTTGATGCCGGAGCTCGCCAATCAGTGCATTACCCGTATGAGTCTGGGTGAGCCAATCACTGAAATTAAGGTTCGCGCTGAAGGTAATCAATTTGGATTCGATATTTCATAACCGTCGAATCCGCCGGGCACCGACTTAGGAGGTCGGTGCCCAGTAAATAAGTTAGAAAAGTACCCAAGCAGTAAAGGAAGTATATGAGCGCAAAGGTATTCAACCCACAGCAGTTAACGTGGATTAAGGAACAGGTGAAGATTGCAGTTGTCTGTGGCAGCGAAAAAAGCTGTGCGGAAAACTACATCTATGAAAACCTGAGCCCGCGCTCGACTAAAACTTATCGACGGGTAGCAGAAGACATTGCAGAGACGTTAGAAGAAGTAGGTTTCAAACACGTTTCTCTGCTGGAAGAAAACATCTATTTGCCTCAACAGCTCAAAGAAAATCGGATTGATGTCGTGTTTTCGAACAGTGGCGGACTTCAGGGTTACGATTCCATGTGCCATCTGCCGTCGATGCTGGAAATGCTCGGTGTACCTTACATCGGCCATGCACCAATGACCGCAGGTTTGTTGGACAACAAACTGCTATTTAAAAACGAGCTTTCTGCACTCGGTATCCCGACGGCACCTTTCATTACCCTTGAACCGGGCGAGTTGCTTGAAAAAGGCGCACATCAGCGAGCGCTGGATTACATCGACAGTGAATTTGGTGAAGGTTACATCGTTAAACCTATTAGCGGCCGGGCTTCCATTCACGTTTATACGGTGTTTGACCGCACCGAGCTGCAAGCTGTTGTCGATAACATTCATCAAGCCACTAACAATTCTGTTTTGATTGAACCTTATCTCTCTGGGCCGGAGTTTGTTGCTGCGGTGGCGGGTTCTGTGCTGTATCGCGATGGTGGATTATCCGACATAGAAGCACCGTTCGTGTTTTCGGTTACAGAGCGCGTGTTGTCAGACGATGAGCTGATTTTTACCTCTATGGATCAGCGTCCTATTACCAAAGACAGACTCAAGACTGTGACAGACGAGGAGTTGAGAGCGGATATCGTCGCAATTGCACGCCAGATATTTCAGTCATTCAATCTGCACACATTGATTCGCGTTGACCTCAGGATGGATGGCAAAGGACGACTGTTTGTACTTGAAGCCAATCCTAAGCCTGACCTCAAGCTACCAAAAGGAAGTGAGATAAACCTGGTTGCTTTTGGACTCGATAGAGAGGAGATGAGTTATCAGGAACTCATTCAGTCATTGGTGTTTAACCGTCTCCAATATCTTTATCAGGAGCGCCCCGCGACGGTAACTCATTGCCTGAATGCAGACTTTGCACTTCTTTCAGTAAAAGGGGAGTGTGAATGAGCCAATTGATTAGAAACAGCCGTGTTCTCTTCGGCATTCTCCTGGTGAGTTTGTCGCTGTTTATGATCATTGTTGTTGGCTACGCACAGACGTTAAAAAGCTATCAAACTCAAACCCGTGAAGCGATTCAGGCGCAGGCGGAAGTCGCCAAACTCAACATCGAACAAATCTTGAGCTCAGGTGTGCCACTTCATGATATTGCTGGTTTGAATACGCTGTTGTCACCGATTGCAGACACAGATCCTTCCGTGGTTGATCTTCGATTAACCTCTGGTGAAACAGAGCTTTACCGATACACCAACAGCGTGATTGAAGGAAACCTCATCACCATTCCGTTGAACAATAAGTTCTCAAGGGTGGGTGCGTTAGAAATTCTTCTCAGTGATGCGCCTATAAAGTCCAAGGTAGATAACAGTTTTTCAGTGATGCTTTGGGTGGCTCTGATTTTATTGGCGCTGTTTATCTGGTCGGTGGCGTTAAACCAAAGCGGCTCACGCTATCTGAAAAGCTTCTCCGTGGTGTTTCTCACCATGACTTTGTTGGTGGTTGGTCTGGTGACAGTGCTGCTCAAACAGAGTCTGGAAAATAAAGCCGATGCGATGGCTGACATTATCGGGCACCGCCTTGCGCCAGTGATGCAGGCTGAAATCTCTCCACTGCTGGTGAGCGGTGTCGATGACATGCTGGCGGACTTTATTCATTCGAACGAAGAAATTGCGTCACTGACAGTAATGGTCAGGGGCGAGCAAGTCGCGCAAAGCTTAGACAACGATGGCCTACAATGGGCTTCTCAATTTGCCAGCTATGAAAGTGTGGATGCACACAACAACGCTATCCGGATAGCCTTCCACCCCGAAGTGCTGCTTGAGCAGTTGCTCCATGTTCTGAAAAGCTTTGGCATCCTGTTCGGTGGTTGTGCATTTGTTTGCTTTGCGTTTGTGAAGCTTCTTAGCCGTGAAGAAAAAGCCATTCAACCAGAAGATGTGTTGGATAAAATCAAACCATTGATGCTGATGACAGTTTTGATGGAAGCGCTGATGGCGCCGATTCTGCCTGAGTTTATCGAACAGGCAGCGCTGGCAGCAGGTTACTCTGAAGCATCAGCTTCTATCTTCTTCTCACTGTATTTCTTGGGCTTCACCTTGACACTCCTGCCGGCATCGAAGTTGACAGCATTTGTCGATAACAAACGCATCCTGACTTACGGCATTGTGCTTTCCGCAGTGGGCAGTCTTGCGCTGGTAATGAGCGACCATTTTGCCACCTTACTGGCGGCGCGGTTCGTGTCTGGTATTGGTCAGGCCGCCGTATTTATCGCAGTTCAACAGTACATCCTGACCTACAGTGGCACCCACAATAAAACTCAGGCGACCGGCATTATTGTGTTTTGCTTCAACGCCGGATTCATTGCAGGTGCGGCATTTGGTGCTCTGCTCGTCGATATGATGAGTGTGAACGGTATCTTTATGCTTTCTGCATTGATTGGCCTTGGCATGTTCTTGTTTGCACAGTGGCTGCCTTCCATTCAGTCGCAAGCATCTGTTGTCGAAGGAGAGTCCCGTACCAAGGTGGTTATTGATGCGGCTCGCGAACTTAGCCGGGAATCAAAACGCTTCCTTACTCATGGCTCCTTTGTGCGTACGCTCCTGTTTGTCGGGATCCCGGCAAAAATGCTACTGACAGGTGTGGTTTTCTTCGCGGTACCGTTGCTGCTTTCACAGCAGATGATCGCCAGTGAAAGCATTGGTCAGGTGTTGATGGCTTACGCCATTGCGGTGCTCTTTATCAGTGGGAAAGCTGCACCGATGATAGACAGAAGAGGCAGTGCTAAGTTGTCCTTAAGTCTGGGCGGTTTACTCACCGCTGTTGCTTTGGTGCTGTTGGGTTGGGGACTTGATGGTGAATCATCGTATACCGTCGCATTTGCCACGATTGGAATGCTAGTTCTCGGCTGCGCTCACGGGCTCATTAACGCACCTGTCGTTACTCACATCGTCAATCATGTTTCTTCGGATGAAGAGAGCTCAGCAGCAGCAACCTATCGATTCCTTGAACGGTTCGGCCATGTAAGCGGTGCAATTTTAGTGGGCGGCTTGTTTGCTGTTGTCGGTATTCAATCCACATTTATCGCGCTCGCCATTTTCTTTGTTGTAGCGGCTTTGCTCACGCACTTCCTTGATTCTGAAAAATTGATGGAGGTGAAACTGTGAGAACCTTGATATCCACTATTTGCCTTTTGCTGTTGGTGTCCTTTTCTTCATTGGCGAGTGACAACTGGCCCGATTGGTTGGGAGATACAGTGAAACAATCAGCGGGAAATGACTGGCGTTTTAGTGGCGATCCTGAGTCACTGCAAATTCTTCCTGCCCGTGAGAACCCCAAAATTTGGGTATTGGTATCCCGAAAAGCAGCATCCTACGACACAGCATTGAAGACGATGCTTCAGGTCTACAAACAAGAGTTTGATGCAGTGTCGTTCCATGTCGTGAAATTGCCAGCTGCGTCTACTGACCTTAATGCTTTGCTAGAGAACGCTGAGGCGAATGCAGACTTACTTTATACCGTCGGTTCAAAAGCAACAGTAGCGGTGAGTAAGGCATACCAAGGCGGAGAGTTACCCATTGTTTCGGTAAATGCCAAAGACCCGGTATTGATGGGATTGGTGGATACCTATGAAGGCACAGGCAGTAATTTTGCTTACACCTCGCTGAATCTTCCTGCCAACGTCACTTTGAGCTTCTTGCTCAAGTACATGCCAGACCTTTCCCAAATTGGCGTGCTGTACGCGCGAACTAATGCTTCTGCTTATCTCACCCAATTTCTGCCGCTTCAGAAAGAAGCTGAAATGCGCGGTATCCGTGTATTGGCGATGGAAGTTGACGAAGCCATCGAAGACCAGACTCTCAGCACGGTGATGGAAGCCGAAATTCACGCCATGAAAACGCAGGATCCGGATCTCAGTCAGTCTCTTTTGTGGCTGACAGGTAGTTCCAGCCTTCTGTCCCGCGTGGACGAAATCAATCAACAATCTTCGGGCTTACCTCTTTTGACTGTGGTGCCCGAAGCCGTCAGCGGCAATGAAAACAGTGCTCTGATGTCTGTCGGCGTAAGTTTTGTGAACAACGCGCACCAAGCCGCACTTTATGGCATCCGTATTCTCCGTGATGGAGAAGCTGCTGGCAGTCTTCCTGTTGGCGTGATTTCACCGCCAGATATTTCCATCAGTTTCCGACAAGCCAAAAGACTGGGTAAGCCAGTGCCTTTGGTGTTGCTTGAGATGGCAAGTGATGTGTATGCGGACGATGGAAGAGCAATTCGTTCTCAGGGCATGAGTATGGAGAAACAATAAATGGGGGCGTGGAAGCAACCAGTGAAACGAATCAATACAGCAGCGAAATGGCTAACACTGACCGCTTGTGTCGTCGCATCTTCTCCAGCAATAGGGGCGAAGGCGCCCGACCGTTTATTGCTGACAACGCAAGAGTGGTTTCCGTATCAATATCAGGAAGACGGTGAGCTTAAAGGGCCGGGCATTGATGCCGTGAAATGCGTGATGAAGGAAATGAAACAGCCTTATCAACTCACGATGACGAAGTGGGATAAAGCGCAGCTGATGGTTGAGGTTGGCAGCCAGCATGGCTTCTTCCTGGCCTCTCAAAATGCGATTCGGGATACGTACGCTGTGTTTTCAGAGCCATTGGACGAACAGAATTGGAGTTGGGTTTTCCTCTCTGATTCAACAGATGTAGGCAGCGATAAATTCAAAGAGCACGTTGAAGTCGCAGCGCTTTTTGGCTCCAACAAATGGTTTTGGCTACACAAGCAAGGTTACAAAGTCGAGCGTAAACCCCGCTCTGCAAAGGCAATGCTCGATTTACTGTTGAACGGCGAAGTTGGCGCAATACTCGCCAATGACGCTGTGATTGACGAAACAATAAAACAACAAGGTGTCAGCTATCGGGCGATTTCTAGAAAGCGGGTAAAGAGCAACCCGCTAGGTGTTTATTTCTCACGCAACTTTGTAGAGAAGTACCCGCAGTTTATTGACACATTTAATTCTTCTGCCAAGAAATGTATGGGATCAGGCTATGCCGCTATCAATTAGGATTATTAGCTCGCCCTCTGGTGAGACCGTTTCAGAGTGGAATAAACAGTTCCCCGAAGAAGGCGGGGAAATTGGCCGCGCTTATGGCTCAACACTCCAACTGAGTGACGCGAGCCGTGAGATTTCCGGCACCCATGCCGTTATAAAAAAATCACCACGTGGCTATCAGGTGATGGACAGTAGCACTAATGGTTTGTTTATCAACGGTGCTCCCCAACCACTAGGGAAGGGCAATCAAACCACACTCAGTGATGGTGATGTGCTGAATGTAGGTCAGTATCGCCTATTGGTGTCTTGCTTTGTGCCGGAACAAGCAGCCATCTCAAGAGAAGCGAGTCTGGCTGGCACGCAATCAGTACCTTTCAGTGATGACCCATTTGCCAGCAGTGCTGCGGCTGATATAGGGGAAGCACCGGTAAGGCCTGCACCGACATTCTCTCCCAATATGGGAGGACAATCGTTCCAGCCATCTCAATCTAGTCAACCACAGTCCAATGGATTCAGCGCTGATTTTGGCTTCTCTCCATCTTCCGACCTTCACGGAGACGATCCGTTTCAGCAGGCACCTGAACCACAGCAAAAGCGCGCCTCCTCGCCACAAGATCTAATGAAGGATTTTACGGATGATCCTTTCGGCGACGATGAATCAGGGGAAAGTTTTCCAAGCTTCACGGCGACACCGGAAGACGTTTTTGAGCCAGTGGGTAACAACCATTCTTCATTAGCAGAGTACCTGACGCCTCGCGAACATGAGCAACAGTGCGTTGAAAAAGCCATGGAGCTTGCCTTTGCCCGTTTACTGGAAGAAATGTCGCCAGATTCACTGGAGCATATGTTCAATGACCTTGTGCGGCCTTCGTTTTTCGGGCGGAAACCAAAGTACTGGGACATGTACAAACGTTATTTCCAGCGACAAGTATCGAATAGGGATTGGCAAATCAAGTTTGGTGCATATTTTCAGGAATCCTACCGCCTGCTGAAGATGGGAGAGAAATAAGGTGAAGCTGTATTTCATATTTTTTCTCTCCTTGTTGCTGACAGGATGCAGTGCCTCGTCGCTGAACCCTCTCAATTGGTGGGAAGATCCGTTAGCGCCCGTTTTCACGATAAAAATTGATGCGGCGAGCAATATCAATCCGAATGTGGATGACTTGCCGTCACCGGTAGAGGTGCGCGTTTATCAATTGGCGGACAGTGAAGCCTTCAATCAGGCCGACTTTATTCAGATTTATAACGATGACCAAAGCACCCTTAAAGCAGGTTTGCTACTAAAGCGCTATTTGCCAAGTGTGATGCCAGGAGGCTCTGAACTTGAAGTGATCCCGATGAGCCCTGAGACAAAGTTTGTCGGTGTGATTGTGGCATTTGCCAACTACCGGGAAGCAAACAACAAAGTGATTTTTGAATCGTTGGGTTATTTCCCTCAAACCCTTTCCCTTCAACTGGATGGGATCAACCTAACGATGACTGGCGAAGAGGATTGAAGCCGTGGACATGAAAAAGGTCGTATGGAGTGAGGGCATGTTTCTTAGCCCTCAACACTTCCAGCAACAAGAACGGTATTTGGAGCATTTCACCAAGTCCTATTGTGGTCAGATTGCACCGGAAAACTATGGGTTATCACAGCTTGAGCTGGACGCTTCGATGCCAAAGATTGGCAAGGTGGGTGTGAAAAGCGCAAAAGGTATATTCCCTGATGGCACACCTTTTGAGCTCACCCAAGGCCTAGTAATAGATGTACCCAAAGGTACGTTGAACAAGCGTGTTTATCTGGCCATTCCGGTTTACCGCACCGGTGTGGTTGACGTGGGTGATGGTCTGCACATGCGTAATACACCGCTTGAATACAGCGCGTATGACACCACCCGCGACCACAGCGATGCTGTACCGCTGGAAATTGCCGAGCTCAACATTGTGTTGAAGATGGAAGGGGAAGACCTTCAGGATTACACCTTGTTGCCTGTTGCGTTTGTTTCTGAGCATAAATCGGAAGGTGAAGTACTGCTGAACAAAGCGTTTGTTCCTGCCTGCCTGAGCTTCATGGTGTCTGATTACCTTAAAGATTGTGTCTCTGAAATCTATGCCCAGATGCAATACCGTGCACAAACCATTTCTACCCGTTTGCAAGTGGATAGCGGAAGTAAAAGCTATCAGGCGCTGATGCGTGATTATCTGTGGCTGCAAACTTTAGGGGGATGGCTTCCTCAGATCCGTCATTGGATGGAGACTGGTTCGCTAAATGCTGAAGCCCTTTATCTCGAATGCATCGCCATGGTTGGGCAAATGCAGGGGCTGGAAGGTCGTATGCCCGAAGAGTTTCCAAAGTGGAATCCTAATGCCATGTACGACAATTTCTCGTTGGCATTTGCGGAAATGCAAGTGCTGCTAAGAGAAGTGCAGTTGGACAACGTAACAACACTGCCTTGGGATTCCAGCCTTTTTGTTACCCGTCGTCTACTCAGAACCATCGTGAAAGATCGTGCGTTGTTCAATAACGGCCGCTTCATCATGGTGGTTTCGTCAGACAGTCTGGGTGCCGTTGAGTTGGGTGAACAGTTCCCGCTGGCCGCCAAGCTGTCAGGGAACAGTGACATCGCGGATTTGGTTCGCAATGCCTTGTCTGGTGTCGATCTTCGCTATCTTCCTGTTGCGCCGACAGAGCTCAAATCCCGCAGCAATGCAGCGTACTTTGAGGTGAATGTGCATGCAGAGCTTTGGCAGGTGTTGGTGAAACGCGATGAACCGATTGCGCTGCATATTGATGAGCGTGTAGGTAACGTCAATGTTGAACTTCATGTGATCAGGTAACGACTATGAGCGGATTGTTTAATGAAGAACCCACCATTGTCGTTCGACGACAACCAGCTCAGTTTCAACCGAGTGCACCCCAACAGGATGTGATGCCGGAGCTGGGTGACAGCGCACAGGTGATTGAAAATTTGGCTGTCTATGGTAGCCCTTTGCTCAATGCTGCAACTGAGCTATTGGGTACTCTCGTGTCTTTGCCACGTCAGGGTGAACCTAGAGACCTCGATAGATTCCGACAGCAAATTCTAGACGGCATTAGCAATTTCAAACGTCGGGGGCTTTATCTGGACTATCACCCAAGTGTGATTGAAAGAAGTTGCTTTGTGCTTTGTGCGGCTTTCGATGAAATCATCCTTTATACCGAGTGGGGTCAAAGGGCGAGATGGGAAAACCATTCGCTGTTGAGCAAGGTTTTCAATCAACGTAATGGCGGTGAAGTCTTTTTTGCGTTGTTGGAGAAAGCTTGCCAGCAACCGGCAAAACTTACGGATTTTATCGAACTTCAATACTTGCTGATCATGCTTGGCTTCCAGGGGCGTTATCGTCACGTTGACCCGAGCGCTTTGCATGATGTGAAGTCAGATGTTTACAGTATACTCCGCCATTATCGTGAAGAGTCCCGTCTTCCTGTTCCGAACACACCGCAACTGAAAAAGTACAAGCAACCCAAGAAGCCTCTGAGTATTTCTAAGATCGTCGTTTGGACAGCCGTTTTACTGGGCAGTGGCTATTTCGCTTCTGAGTACTGGTATCACAACAGAAGCGCTGCATTGCTTTCTCAGTTCTCCCAGCTTGATTTAAGTGATGTGAATCTTGCTGAGACCAATCAGGATTTGGTGTACGTCAGTACGCCTGAGGATTTGGGGCTAGCGCCGCTTGTTCCTGATGAGCCGGAAGTGGCAGAAACGAAAACGTCTTCCAATGTGAATTGGGAAATCCTTCTGGCTGTATTCTCACAATCCTCTGATGTCATCAAACTTTCTTCTGAACTCAGCAAGTCAGGTTATGACACTTATTCCATTGAAACAGACAATGGCACCGAGCTAATCATGGATGCCGGCACGAATCTCAGTGCGATCAAGAAACTTAAGAATGAACTGAATGTTCGCTACGGGCTCAATGCGACCATCCGGAGGGCACAGCAATAATATGAAAAAGGCAATCCTCCTTTTCTTACTGGCAATTTTGTTGTCAGGTGTATGCATTGCAGGCTGGTGGTTTACACCGCAAGCAGAGCAATGGCAATGGTTGAAAATCACCTTGCTGGTGGCTGCAGTATTGTTGCCATTGATTGTCCTGATCATAGGTTTGATAACGCGCCCTAAAACAGAGGAGTCAATACAAAAGCACGACCAACAAGTGCTTTTGGAGCAAGACACCAAAGCCATTCGCGATATTTTCGCAGCTTCAACCAAGAAAATCCGTGGTGACGGCAACCGCAAGCTTTCTAGCATGTATGCACTTCCTTGGTACCTGATGATTGGTCGCCAAAACAGTGCGAAGAGTGCGTTGCTTCGTCAAAACGACATGGAGCCGGTGCTGGATATTCAGCTCAGCGAAAACGACGCTAAGCAATACCTTCGCTTCTGGAGTAACGACTATCTCGTCGTTCTCGAAGTCGGACATCGTATATTCGACCATGATGGCGTCGACAGTGCGTTATGGAAAGTGCTCGCTCAACAGCTGATGAAGTATCGCCCAAGACAAGGGCTAAATGGTGTTATCACTGTTGTTGAATCAAACCGTTTGATTGAAGCGGACAAAAAGGAGCGACAGGCGCTTGCGGCAACCCTTCAGGATGCCATCTTGTCTTTGGGTGAAAAGCTGGGCGTTGATTTGCCTGTCTACAGTGTTTTCACCAAGGCTGACACTATCTCTGACTTTGTCCCTTTCTTTGAAAGTTTCTCTGGGCGTGATGTTGATAATCCATTCGGTATTACGCTTTCCAATGACGACACTCACCGCTTTGATGCGATGCAGTTTGACGAAAAAGCCAAGCTGCTTCTCAAAGAGCTGGTGAAGCAGCAAATGACGCTGCTAAGGAATGTCAGCAACGAACGCACAGACTCCGTTGTCGCGCTTCCGTATCAACTCCGTATTTTCTTTGATCAGGCAAAGAGTCTGATGGCAGACGTAGGGAGAGAGAACCGGGTGCGAAGTGCCGTATGGGTACGAGGTGTTTATCTGGTTTCGAGTGGGCAGAGCGGCAAAGAGTTAGATCTGCTGACTCAGGTAGTGGCAGAAAAAGCCGAGTTCAATGCCTTATCCCGACGGGAACAACTTCCTGGACGTCGCGGCTATTTTGCAGCAAGGCTTTTCTCTGATGTCTTGCTTCCTGAACGCACGATTACGGCGATGAACCCATTCCGACAAACACGTTATCTAGTGTCGAGAACCGCCATGGTGGCAGTTGCACTTCTGTTTGTGGGTGGCGTTTCAGCGGTGGTTAAAGAAAACTGGGATGCCGATGAAGCGTGGAGGGCTCAAGCGTTAACGCAACTGGGGCTTTACCAAAATGATATCAATCGTTTAGCGAAAGAGCCTCACACCATCATTGATACCATCACAGTATTGAACGAGCTGCGTGATGTCGTCAAAGAAGGTGTTGCGCCTAAGCCTTGGTATGGCGTAGTGAGTATCAATCAAGAGGAAACCGGGCAGGAGGTCTATCGTATTTACGAAGAGCAATTGCATCTGTTTCTTTTGCCTCGAGTTGAAGAGCTGATTAGCAATGAACTCTACGTGTATGTCAGCTTAGGGAATCCAACCCGTATCTTTGAAATTCTGCGTTTCTACAAGATGCTCTTCAACGAGCAGCAGTTAGATAAAGATGCCTTAGTTGGGTATCTGCTGGAAAATTTGGAAGATCAGGGCGAAGCGTCAGTCGAGGATGTGCAGACGCTTTCCTTGCTGCTTGAAGATTTGTTTAGTAGCAATTACGACCATGCGATCAAACCTAATGAAGAGCTGATTTCGGTAGCATCAAGCAACCTTGAAGGCTTGTCACCTGAAAGGTTGATTTACGCGCGCCTGAAGAGCCTGCCGAAGTACCGTACTCAGGTGGACCTTCGTCGCCAGTTGGGTGACAAATTCGATGTGCTGTTTGAATTCACTGACGGTTTTCATGGTTATGTGATGCCCGAAGTGTTCACCAAGCAGGGTTTTGAGGCTCTGGATTTATCGGCTTCTTCTCCTGTACTGAAGCAGCAATATCAGGAGTTCCGCGCTATCCAGGGCGATTTGTCTCCGGTTTCCATTACGGAAATGACGGCCCTGAGCAAACAAATACAACGTTTGTATTTTGCTGACTATATCTATCGCTGGCAGGATATTCTGACCAACATCAGGGTGAAGAATTTCACGTCTACGACAGACATGGCGTATACGCTTCGATTGGCAAGAGAACCAGCCAGTGGTCCGCTTATTGATTTGTTAGATGCGGTTGTTATCAACACGACGCTGGCAAAAGAAGAGTCAGCCGATACGGCAGGTGTCCAGAAAGCCGCCCAAAAGCTGGGGCTTGGCAAAGTGGCTAAGGCAGCAAAAACCGCTGACAAGGTCAACAAAGTTGCTGGTGACAAACTGCTAAAACTTCAGCCAAGTTACGTCGTCAATGAAGCATTTGCTGGATACAGCTCTTACCTGAAAGGACAAGGGAAAGAAGGCAGTCCGCTTCCAGTCGATCAGTTAACCGCTCAGTTTGACAGCCTTAATACTTACTTCGATACAGCGCTGACTAGCCCGGATCCAGGCAAAGTCATGATGGATTATGCCATTGCCCACGCTCAGGGTAGTCAGGATCCACTTGTTCAGTTTGGTCGGGAAGCCAGTAAAGCGCCGGGTCAGGTGGCGAAATGGATTAACTCTATCGAGCGACAAGCCTGGGAGCAGGTTATCTTGTCGAGCGCTGGCTATCTGAACAAGCAATGGGAACAACGTGTCTATCAGTTCTACGCTGCAGCGGTAGAAGGACGCTTCCCATTTTCGCTCCAAGGGCGTGGTGAAGTGGCGATTGATGACTTTGCCAGCTTCTTCAAGCCACAGGGTAAAATCGACAGTTTTATCGACCAGATGCTGATGCCATTTGCTTACTGGGATAATGGCCTATTGAAGCTTCGCGAGATTGACGGGCAGGTGATGCCAATCAGTGCTTCGGCCCGGTCTCAGCTGAAAAAGGCCAAGAGCATCAGTGAACTTTTCTTTGGCTCTGCGGGGCAAGAACTGGCGCTTCAGGTTTCAATCCGCCCAAGCTCGATGAGCACAGACGTGACTGAATTCCAGATGCGTGAGGTGGAAAATGTATTCTCTTATCGCCATGGGCCGAGAGTGTGGAGCGACGTGTCCTGGCCGTCAATTGGATTGGATGGCTATCTCAGTACCAGTTTCTACCAAGGCGACAACCGTGTGGCGACCCGTTCTTACTCTGGCGAGTGGGCGTTGTTCAGGGCAATTTTTGATGGCGATTCCAGCTCAACAAGCGACAGACGCATCAACAAGCTAAAGTATGAAATAGATACGCACAAAATCGTGTTGGATTACACGTTATTGGATAGCTCAATTGCGCTGAATAAGGACCTGTTCACGCAGTTCAATCTACCGAGGCGCCTATGATGAATGCCAATGAGCTGAAGCTTGTTGCTGAAGCGTTGGCTATGAAAGAGAGCTGGCAAGAGGGCACGATCGTTGATCGAAAATATCAACTTAGCCAGCCTCTCAGCTCCAAGCCTGTGGCGAATGCCTATCTTGCAACAGAATTGGAAACCGGAAATTCGGTGGTGCTTCGAAGAGCGCCACCGGGTGCGGAAAGAGGCAGTCTTGAAAGAGAATGGGAAGCGCTTAATGCATGCAAAGGAGAAGGTGTGCAAGAGGCGCTTTCTTTATATCCTGCTTCAGGTTTTCTTTCGGTTTCTTTTTATGCAAACAGCACACCTCTTATCGCACTTAATCCAGAGCAAGCTGAGGCTTTTCCGATCCTTCTGCCAAAAATACTGAAAGCCATTAGCCATTGTCATAAGCAGGGCTGGATACATGGCGATATCAAGCCTTCCAATGTTATTTGGGATCACGACACCAATGGGATTTGCCTTATTGATTTTGGCGCAGCCTTACCGATTGGTCTCTCCCGAAAGAACCTTGCAGCGTGGCACATGAGTAAAGGTTTCTCACCAGACTCTCAGGTGCAGGGGGCGGGTATCGCGCATCCGTCAGATGACTGGTTCGCATTGATTCGCTGGATCAGACAACTGGACGATGTGGAAGTGTCTGAGGTCGCGAGACATAATCTGGACAGAACGTTGGAATGGCTAGGAACGCAGATGTAATCTGCGTCCACTTTCTTTTTTTTCTCGCTACGTTTTCTCTTGTTAGCCGCCGATAAGAACGGTCGGCATTCCTACCACTATGGTGCCGCCATGCGCGGTCATGTCACCCATACGCGCAGCGGGCAGGTTACCGAATAGCACCGTCGCGCTGCCTTTAGTAATGGTGTCCGGTGGACCGACACAGGTGCACATTTGTCCAACTGTAGCTGCGGGCATATTTCCTACCAGCACAGTGCAGGGTAAAGGAAGTATAGGACCCCCAACATGTGGTATTGGCGGTACGGCTGGTGTTTGCATAGGGCAAACATGCATGTCGCCGGCTCTGGCTGCAGGTAAAGTCATGCGGCACTCCCTATGTTTCCATTTCCGCCATGCGCGATGTTAATGCCCATTTCGATAAACTGGCGATATCGATTCTCGGCCTCGGCACCGTCAGGAAGAATGGCGGTAAGATTGATGGAGCCCCCAACCGCCTGTGCGTATAGATACTCCGGTGGCGGGACAACGGGATCTGTCGGACCTGTCATGCTGCCTCCGCTCCAGAATACAGCTTGTGCTATCCAGCCAGCTCCATTTTGGAGAGTGGCAGTATTGGCGGCTTGTTCAGCGTATCGACGGCTGGTTTCATCGGGTGTGTGTACCCAAGCTTTTGCTGACCTGATGGCGTCTTGCTCTTGCTCGCTCCAGTCGCTGCGAAGACCTGCACAGCAGCATCCCCACCATATGGATTCACGAACTGGCAGTGCGTGTGCGAGGAAAATGACTGCATCGGCAAACTGTCCTGCATTGACGGCGCGTTCGAGGAGCTGTTGTGGGGTAAGGCCAGGCTCGATTAGCGGTAAAATGCCATCCTGAGGTTGGTAAAGCTTCAAAATATCATCCGCAAAAACCTGGGGTATTTTTACGTAACTCATTAGTTCACCTTCGCGATTGCGCCTTGAATTTGTACCATGGCGCCGCCTTTTACTTCGGCCATTGCGCTGCCGTTAATGCTGACCATTGCCCCTTTGATGTCTGCTTTTCCTGAACCTTCAACCGTCACCATTGCGCCCTTGAGTTCCGCTTTACCACTGCCGTTGATGCTAATTTGAGGTGCATCGAGTTTGATGCCACTGTTGCTGATTTCCAGTTTGCAGGCACCAACAGAAAGGGTGATTTTGGTTTTCCCACTGATCTCGATGGTTTGTCCGTCAACAGACACTTTGGAAGACGCTGAAATTTCTGCGTTGCTGCCAGCATCGACTTTGACATTTTTATCCGACGACAAAGCCATATCGGCTTTACTGTCGACGGAATACTTATCTTCGGTTTTTGAGGTAAATGCTTCTTTGCTGGAAATGTCGATCGTCTTCTCGACCGCCAGGCTTTCTTTGCCGGTAACGGTGCGTTTGGCGTCATTGAGCACTTCCACCATCATGTCTTTTTCTGCATGAAGGAAAACCTGCTCTTTGTCTTTGGCATCTTCAAAACGAAGTTCGTTACCGTTCTTACTGCTGCCTTTTGGTGTAGAGCGGGTTTTGATACCACTTTGGGTGGCTGAAGAGTAGGGCGGTACATTTTTGGCGTTGTAGATTGAGCCTGAAACGACAGGCCTGTCTGGATCCCCTTCGATATAACTCACTAACACTTCATCGCCAATTCGTGGGATAAACTGAATACCGAATCCGTTACTGGCGGCCCCCTGAACGACAGGCAGCCAGCAGGAGGCATTCTCGTCACTCTTACCATCAACATCCCAATGGAACTGGACTTTCACCTGACCGCTTTTGTCTTTATAGATCTCTTCACTGCTTGGGCCGCTGACCGTAGCGGTCTGCACGCTATAAATGCGAGGCTTATCGATGTAAGTAGGGCGGTAATTCGTTTTGGATGGAATGCAGGAGAAGCTGTTACTGCTTTCGAATTGTCTGCCGCTTTCACCACCGGAAAAGCGCGATGAAATGGATACGACGACATATTCCTGATTGTACGAAGTAACAGGATGACCTGAGAGGGTAAATTTCCCGCCGACGTTGAGTGGCGCTGCTTTGGAAGACCCTTTGCTGGTTACTTTGGTCGCATCATTCGCTTCCATTTGACGCTTAGCACCATCGCGGATGGCTGACTTGTCAGAGAAACCCTGTCCGTAGCGATACTCTGTGAGTGTAGATACGCTTGCGGTGCTTGATGACTTCTGGGCACCACTGCTAATGGCTTCGGCAATAGATTCGCTGTGATCGCCAAGGGTCAAAGACGAGGCATTCACCGTTGTGTTGGTTTGCCAGGTTTTTAGTTCGCGGGAAGGCTCAGGGTAAGAAGACTGGAACGTCAGTGTACTGTTTGTGATGGCTTTGAACGCCTGATTGGTATCACCGATGACAACAGAGGGCGTTGTGCCTGAATGATCGAAGTGATGGTGCCAGCCTTCAAAGCTCAACAGGCGTTGAACGAAGGCGAGATCTGTTTCGTCCGCCTGGGTGCAGTATTCATGAGTGGTACCAGAGCCGGATACTGAAATCTTCACATAGCTCTTAATGCCTGCACTGGAGAACACAGACTCAATCACCTGCTTGGTGGACATGTTCTGGAAGATTTTTCGGTTGTGGCGGAAAGCAAGGAGCGACAGCGGGTCTTTGGCCTCTACTGTGTAGTAGTAGAGTTCTTTTTCTTCACTGTAACTTTGAAAGCTAATGCCGGTGAGAAGACCGGAAAGCTTGAGTTCTTCGGCAGGTGTCGTGACTTCAAAAAGCGTCGTTTTACCCAATGACTTTTCGGAAATTTCATCTTCGCTGACGATAGAAGCGCGAAGCTGACAGAAGCCGGACAGTTGAGCGTCCATATTCAGATCAGTGACAATATAGGGTCCCTTGCCATCAATCTTCCCCGTAATTGGGCGCACACTTGTTTCGTAAGACGTCCCCATATGTTGCCCCTTTAATCAGACTATCCATAGTGCGGGCTAACTTCGTTTATGAGATTTTAACGCACTGTTAAGAAAATTATTTTTATCTTAAGACATCTGATATTTGAATAGGGGAAAACAGGTGTAGTTGCGACCTTGATCGAACAATTGTGCAAAGCATTGAAAGCAGGTTGCTTAGTGTTCAATGAGTCATGGTAGTAGATAGAAAAATCCCCGCATGAGGCGGGGATTGTTTTAGCCGATGAACGTCAGTGTGGTTTGTAGAATGATTAGGTTGACGATATCAATGAAGAACGCGCCCACAATCGGGACCACCATAAAGGCTTGTGGAGATGGGCCGAAGCGGTTAACCACTGAACCCATGTTCATTACGGCCGTTGGTGTCGCACCAAGACCAAAACCGCAATGTCCGCTCGAAATCACCGCTGCATCATAGTTCTTACCCATTACACGATACGTGACGAAGTAAGAAAACAGCGCGAGCATCAGAGACTGCACCATCAGGATTGCAAGGAATGGTAACGCCAGATCGAGAATGTTCCAGAGCTTCAGACTCATTAGTGCCATGGCAAGGAACAGTGCCAGTGAAACCGTACCCAAAATATCGACAGTTTCCACATCCAGCTTTTCTACTTTAGTTACTTCGAGAACGTTGGTAATGACAACGCCGATAAACAGGGCGTAAACAAAGTCTGGGATCATCAGCCAGCTGATTTCAAAACTGCTGACCCACTGTTCGAGATACTTTGCGCCGGTCACACAGATCAATAGGACAAACAGGGTTTCGATGACTTTTTTCGCAGTAACTTTGTCTTGCTCATTCTCGTTATAAGTGACCAGTTCAGGGAATTGCTCATGCGTATTGTTGGTGTTGCCGTACTGGGATTTTAGCTGTTTTTTTTCTACCAGACGTTGAGCAACCGGGCTGCCAATAATACCGCCCATCACAAGGCCAAAAGTGGCGGAAGCCATGGCAATCTCAAGCACATTCTCCAGTCCATAAACATCCTGGAAGGTTTGAGACCATGCTGCACCCGTGCCATGACCGCCCGAAAGGGTAATGGAGCCGGCAATCAAGCCCATCAGCGGATCGAGCCCCAGCGCTGTTGCCATCGAAATACCAATGCCGTTTTGCAGCACGATATACAGCGAAGCAACACCGAGAAAAATAAAGACCTTTGCGCCGCCTTTGAGGAGTTGAGTGTAGTTTGCCGCCAGTCCAACGGTTGCAAAGAACATCAGCATAAAGGTGTGTTGTAGCGGAAGGTGAAATTCCAGTTCAATGCCATTGAAGTGCAGCGCAGTAATTGCACCTGCCACCACCAAGCCACCGACGATGGGTTCGGGGATGTTGAACTTCTTAAATGCGGATACGCGGGCGTTAATAAAGTGTCCCAGGAACAGCACAAAAATCGCAATCAGGAAGGATTCAAGTGCGCCCACGGAAATGAGTTGATTCATAAAGCCTCTGTGTTCTCATCATCTTCCGTAATGAGTGAGAGTCTTTTTCTAGCGCGCTTTGGAGAGAGTATTTGACTAAATCTATTGGCGGTATCCATAACCGCGAGCGCTTGCTGGCTTAAAACAGGGCGATGTTATCTCATATTGTTGAATAGAATGACAAGTCTATCCGGGAAAATATTCACTCTATTTATGTGGAATTGAGTACAAAAAAGACCGCGCACAAAAGGCGCGGTCTTCTGTTTTTAGGAAGAGTAAGCAAGGTCAACAGACCCTATCTAGTGTTGCGGAAATAGTTTGTGTCGATAAGTCGCCACGATGAAGGCAATCAGAGGATAAAACCAAATCAGGTGATTAGCGTGGATTTCCTTGAAGGTGACTTCAATGATGATTAGGAGCAAGGTGAAGCAGACGAGGGTTTCCTCGGTGGATAACGTCCGTCCAAAGTTTCTTACCAGCAAATATACCAAAGCGCTGAGCTGTGCGAGTGGGAACAGAACGTGTAGTACTGGGGGTGTGATGGAGTACAAACTGGTGGAGTCATAGTTGAGGCCAAAACGGAGAAAGAAGACGTTCTCCATCAGGCTTTGGTAATCCCATACAAGAAAAGCCATCATCGGTGTTACGCCAATCACGCACCCTGCTAGAAATGTCATTCTGATGTCTTTCCGAAGGAACATGGCGAGCAGGAAAGCGGCAGGGGAGAACTTAGTCGCAAACGATAACCCCATCAAAATACCAGCCCAAAGCCATTTGTCCCGCTGTGCGAATACCATTCCCAAAAGCAACAGGGAGACTGGATAAATGTCGTTCGCACCAACCTGGAAAACCTCGTACCAAAGACGTTCCGGCAGGAAAAATAGCATTAAAGCGATAAGTACAGTGCTTCGTACTTGCCAGCGACTTTGACCTTTCATGTTGCCAACAATAAGCATGCACATGGAAATAGCTGCAATGGCGAGAAAAACCATGCTCATGACTTTGTAACCAACCCCTGGGAAAAATGCAGAAGGTGCATAACCAAGCAGCATTGCCGGTCCGTAATGAAAGCCTCTGTGTTCGGCTGCAAGCTCTGGCCTGATGTTGATTTCCTGACTGAGGTAAGGGTTTTCACCTTGGAGGAACAAGAGTCTCGCTGCGTGCTCCGTGGTATAGCCAATATCTACAGTAGGTGCGGTGAAAAGAGCATCGCCATAACCGTTTAACATACGGTAGAAAATGGCAATAACAACCAGCGAGGCGAACAGGGCTTCACCAATAAACAGGAAATTGGGGAGGGATTGAGTTTGTTGCCGATGCCTGAAAAGGGTTAGACAAAGCGCGAATAGCCCACTGAAACACAAAAACTTGGTGAAAGGCTGTCCCCAGTCATAGGTCTGGAAAAGTCGATAAATGCAGTAAATAAAGACAACAGAAAATAGCACCGACGATGCCGCCAGTGTGAGATTGAGGAGGTGTCGAAGCGTAAGTCCGTTCTCCAAAGTCGTTGTAAAGCGCATAGCAAACCCCTGTGTGTGAACACTGGAACCAGTGTTCAGGATCATGCTCGGCTATTTTATCCCCTATCAATAAGCCTATACCTAAATGAAACAGATTGCGCATTAATGGCAACCTGTTTTGCAGTTTACTGATTTTTTTGGTTAACAGATCCTAGTGTTTATGAGGGATCAGGCCCGCAATCATCATAGTGTGAGAGGCGAGTTTCTGGCATCTGGTCGAACTGGCACAGCTTTCCAAAGCCGTTTTGTCATTGGCTTTGGTATAAATGATTTCACCGTTTTTAATCGTTGTTAAAACAGAAATGTTCGCGAGTTTCATTGGGTCGATGGTGAGAGGATTATCTGAAAGTAAAACCAAATCGGCGACCTTGCCTACTTCAATCGAGCCTTTGGTGTCTTCCTCAAAATGTTGATAGGCAGACCAGATGGTTTGCGCTTTCAGAGCTGTCATTGAAGAAACTCTCTGATCTTTCCCCAGAATGCGACCGCTACGTGTAATGCGGTTAACTGTTGCAGAGTAGACCCTCATCGAATCCGGGAAGGCGACCGGCGCATCATGATGTGAAGTGAAAATCATGCCTCTATCCATTGCCCAGCCCGTTGGGGAAATGTTCTCTGCACGTTCATCACCCAAAACGGATTGTGCATGCCAGTCTCCCCAATAGAAGGTGTGCATAGGGAAAAACGACGGGATAACGTTAAGGTCTTTGAACGCCTGAACCTGATCTTCACGGGCAGTCTGGGCGTGAATAGCCACGAATCGACGTTCTTTTGCGCCATATTTAGCCGTCGCATTCTTTACTGCGCGGATGTACTGGTCAATCGATGCATCACCATTAGCGTGGGTGAGAAGTTGCCAACCGTTTTCCATCGCCATCCCGACATACTTCTCGGCGTCTTCATCAGACATGATTGGGTAGCCGCGGTACTCCGCATTTTGGCCCTCCGGTGGAACAAGGTATGGTTTAGTCAGCCATGCCGTTTTTCCCTGTGGTGAGCCATCCAGCGTCAGCTTGACGCCGCCTAGGCGGAAGCCATTGGTATAGGATCTGCTGAGATAAGGCGCTTTCAGAGTCTCGGTACCGAGTTGAATGTCAGTGTAGGCAACAACATCAATCGGAAGCGGGTCATGCTGGGCAATCTCATACATGGTTTTGATGCTGTCGGACATGGACCTGCCTTCCTGCGCCGTGGTGTAACCGTATTTGGCGTACAAATCCATACCTGCACGGAACAGCATTTCGTTTTCATCGGGGCTGATTTGCGAAAATAGCGGGATCAAAGCGCCAAAGAAAGCGGACTCTTCCAGTACGCCGTTGGGTTCGTCGCTCCCCTTCACACGGCGAATAACACCCCCGGGAGGGTTCTTGCTTTTCGCAGTCAGTTTCATCATCTCCAGCGCCTTGCTGTTCATCACGCCAAGATGGCCAGATTGATGAATAATGAGAATCGGTACTTCAGTGGATACTTTATCGAGATCAAATCGCGTCGGATGTATCTTTTCTTTAAGCTGGGAGTCGTCGTAGCCAAATCCAATGATAAAGTCCTGTGCCTTGTTAACAGGCACTTCCGCCCATTTCCTAAGGGCTTGCTGCAAACTGGCAATATCAGTCACGGGACCATCCGGAGGCGACAAAAGGTTCGCAGAAACGGCCTGCAAACCTGTATTCATCACGTGGCCGTGGGCGTCAATAAACCCAGGGATCATCGTGAGTCCCTTTAAGTCGACAACCTTGGTTTTGTCGCCTTTTAAACGCAGCACATCAGCATTTTCCCCAACTGCCAGAATCTTCCCGTTCAGGATTGCCACCGCCTGAGCCTCAGGCTGCGCGTCATTCACGGTAACAACCTGCGCATTGTGGTAAATAGTGTCGGCAAAAGGTTTTGGTGGGCTGGTGGCAAGTGCTGGAGCAGTAATGAAGAGTGCTGTGAGGGCAGCAGTTGAAACTTTCATGGAGACTCCTTGGAATAGCAAGACGGGCTAAGCCCGCCTTTAATTCAGTGCATTATGAAACTGATTGGAATCAGTGTATGCCGTGTTTATCCCAAAAGTCGTCCAGATTTTGCATCATTTCCTGCTTGCGCTCATCAGATACAAATGAGGCTTCAATCGCGTTACGGGTGAATTGCGCCAACTGTGATGGGCTGGGAGACAGTGCCTTATTAAGGGCAATGAAATTGTCTGTCATATAACCACCAAAAAACGCAGGATCGTCAGAATTCACAGTGACACAAAGACCTTGGTCCAGGAGGGTGAGTATGTTGTGATCCTCCATTTTGTCGAACACGCGAAGTTTGATGTTAGATAGCGGACAGACAGTCAGTGGCATTCGAGAAAGTGCCAGAGTTTTGATCAGCTCAGGGTCCTCACTGCTTTGAACTCCGTGGTCGATGCGGCTGACATGGAGCAGATTTATGGCATCCCAAATATTGCTGGGTGGCCCCTCTTCACCCGCGTGGGCCACGGTTTTTAGTCCAAGCGCTCTGGCTTCAGCAAATACGCGCTCGAATTTTTCCGGTGGGTGCCCAAGCTCAGAGGAATCTAGCCCAACAGCAACAAGGCGATTGAGGTGAGGTTTCGCCATTTCCAACGTTTCAAAAGCGGCCTCTTCTGATAGGTGGCGGAGGAAACACATAATGAGTCTGCTGGTGATCCCCAGCTCTTTTTCGCCCTGACGGAGCGCGTGATAGATACCGTTGATAGCGGTATCGAACGCAATGCCTCTCTCAGTATGGGTTTGTGGGTCAAAGAAGATTTCCGTATGCATGACGTTGTCAGCTTTGCAGCGAAGCAGATAAGCCCAAGTCAGATCGAAGAAATCGCGTTCGGTAATGAGGACATTGGCACCTTGGTAGTAAATATCGAGAAATGATTGAAGGTTATGGAAGTGATAGGCGCTTCTGGCTTCCTCAACACTGGAATAGGGCGTTGAAATACCGTTTCTTTCTGCTAACTCAAACATCAATTCTGGCTCTAAGGAGCCTTCGATATGAAGGTGTAACTCGACCTTGGGTAAACACCGGATAAACTTTTCCATCGTCTTCTCCCTGTTTGTAACTATCTGAAAAATATAAATTGGAAGGGCAAAATCTTGAGAATGGAATGCTGTATGGATAAAAGCTAGTTGGTGTTGACCCATCGGTCAAATTTTGAGGTTGTTTCTAGAGTTCACAAAAATGCCGCCTTTGACAGGCGGCATTTCTAAATGAAAAGGAAGCTTAACCAATGAATTTGGCAATGAAGTTCTGCACATTTCCCAGGCTTGAAATCGCCATGATGACGACAATGGCAGCACCTGAAGCAGTCAGATAAATCGGGTGCTTGTAATCTCCTACAATGTCTTTGCGGCGCGTCGCAGCTAAAACAAAGCCCAACACGACAGGGAGAATGATACTGTTCACCAGACCTGCCAGCATCAGCAGCAGGATTGGCATGTTCATCATCACGGTACCGACGCTGGTAAAGATGATGAAGCCACAGCACCAGGCTTTTTCGTTGCGGGCAACAACCGGGAACAGGGTTTTGATGAGTGAGATGGCCATGTAGGAGTTACCCACCACCGACGTGATAGACGCCACAAACAGCACCAGACCAAAGATAAAGTATCCCATTTCCCCTGCGCCTTGACGGAATGCGTCAGCGGCTGGGTTGGCTGTATCCAACACTGCACCTGCAGCAATCACACCAAACACGGCCATGAAAAGCAGAATTCGAATAACGACGGCGATTGAGATACCCGCCCAAGCCGCTTTGTTAATATGCTCAACGTTGTCTTTGCCTTGTAGGCCGATATCAACTAAACGCTGTGCACCAGTGTAGTAACCACCAACAGCACCACCGACAATAGTCAGGGTTGGAAGTAGCAGGCTGCCCATGTCCGTTGGCATCACTGCCGCTGACAAAGTTTCTCCCATTGGCGGTAGGCTGGTCATCGCTACATAGGCAATCAACATAATCATGAACAAGCCAAGATACCGCGCCATTTGGTCCATGCGTTTTGAAGCGTTGTGTACGACAAACAACAGGCAACCGACAACACCGGTAAATAATGCACCCCAAGTGGTATCAACCCCAGTGAGTACATTGATACCAAGTGCTGCGCCACTGACATTACCGAAGTTGAATGCAACGGCTCCCAGAGCCAGCAAAATACCGATGAAGTAGCCTGCACCCGGTGCAATTTTGTTGGCAATATCCTGAATGCGAAGACCAGATACACCAACAATTCGCCATAAGTTCATCACAATGCCGAAGGTGATAAACATAGAGGCGAACACAGGGAATGCCATGTCGATTTTATAAATGTTGGTGAAAACAGCGGTTTGCGTCAGAAAGCCAGGACCAACAGAGGTGGTAGCCATTAAGAACGCGACGCTGAAAATGGCTTTGGATTGCCAGTTCGTATTGAGGTGAGTATGTGCTTTTGCGGTCATGCCGATTCCAGATTTTGTTGTCTTCCTATTTATTAAAAAAAAGAAAAACAACTGACCGGGATCAGCTGATAAAGAGCGATTAAACTCTTGAAAAGACAAGCTCTTGCGAGCTCTCTTTTTGCTGGGCGCGGATGTTAATGGTAACCATCAGGCAAGTCAATCACTGAACCGCAAATAGTTTGCGGTTTTTTCATCTTGGTTTTCGATGGTGACTTTTGTGACCAGAAATGGATTCGGGCATACCTAATTCTTTATGCATGTGATACGGTATTAAAAAAATGACGAATCGTCAAAAGTAATAAAAGAGGATAAATCATGGATGGAATACCCAGCTTCACTGAGCTTTATCGTTATTCGGATAATGCCTATTTTGCAGATAACTACACCAAAGAGATCGATTGTCAGGGCGAATCAGCCATGGAGGTTTATCTACGGGTGATGAACAGCACACCGGATTGGGTGAACAAACTGATGAAAATCCGCAACGAAGTGGTTTCTAGAATGGGCTTAAAACACCTCGGTAATCTCGATGACTTTTACCCTAAGAAAACGGCAGATGACTATCAGATAGGCGATAAAGTCGGCATTTTCGAAATGATCTACAAATCTCACTCAGAAGTGATCATGGAAGACAGAGATAAACATCTAGATGTGAAGTTGTCATTCTTTGTTGAACCTCACGGTGACAAAGCGTTGGTGACGGCGAGCTCTGTTGTTCACGTTAAAAACAATTTCGGCAAGGTATATATGTTCTTCGTTGGGCCAGTACACAAAATTATCGTACCAGCGACACTCAAGAAGCTCTGATGTGACAATTGATACGAAGCATAATATCTTTCTAGCCATCTCAATGTTCTAAAAGGTAAGCGTTGTGCTTCGGTTCCTTCCCTCACTTAATTACTTTTTGCTCGTTGCTGCTCTGGCGTTTCTCTCAGGCCCAGCGTTAGCAGCTCAAGCTCTAACGCCTGAAAGCTGCGATATTGATGTGTCTGACCTCAATCCTCGCTATGACAACCGTCTCGACTACCAAAACAAAAACGTACCTACTGATTTCTTCCTGTTGGTTTACTCCAATTCGCCGGGCTTTTGTAAAGCGATGAAGCGAAAAGGTCGTGAAAATTCCGTCCGCTTTCAATGTGAATCTGGCAACGACTTTGGTTGGGTGATTCATGGACTTTGGGGAGAATCAGAAAAGGCCTACAAATCTGGTAACAACAAAGGACATCCGCGATTTTGCAAAGGGGATTTGAAGCCTCTTCCGTTGGAAACCATCAAACCTTACCTTTGCATGAGCCCTGGTACGCGATTGCTGCAAGGTCAGTGGGAAAAGCATGGAGCTTGCGACTTTGATACGGCAGAAGAATACTTCGATAAAACGCTGGAGCTTGCCAAGCAATTTGAGTTGCCTCCGGCCAATCTCAATGCCAAAAAAGCGATCCGCTGGATGCGTGATAACAATCCTGAGCTTAAAGACACTTGGCTGCATCAAAGCCGACATGAATTTGGTATCTGCTTTGATAAAGCATTCAACTTAATGTCTTGTCCGCAAAAGCGCTAAGCGGGCTTTTCGGCGGCATCGCTTTCGTCAGGCTTATTGTTAGCCTTAGCGATGTCGTCCAACAATTCATTAATCTTCGTCGCATCTTCCTCTGAAGCGCCATCCAACAAAGCTTCCTGCAGCAGGCTGTTAATCCGCTCCTTCCTCAATATGAACAGGTCATGAAGCGAGTAAGCCACTTCCAATCGCCGTTTGGGGAACTGTTCAATCAAGTGGCGAAGCATGTCACCACTTCGTTTCGGGTAAGCAAGCACAATATTCTTTGCTACGTCATTGGCGTTAAGCGAGGAGCCTTGCAGGGCAAGTCGAATCAAAATTCCTGGGTCTGAAGGGTTTTGCCCAAGAGCTGCAATCAACAGTTTGAGCTCAGGGTTGGCCTTGTCGATATCTTTGAAGTCCATCATTGGGTCATAGTCGCTGGAGCTACCCAAGGGTTGAACGTTAACCTTGAAGGTCGAAGCTGCAGGCAAGGTTTCTGTGCGCACAAAAAGCTTTCTTGCCATTAAGAACATAAAGACAAAGATATGGACAGTGATGATGTAGTAGTACAGCCAAACCACGCTGAATTCATTCATCAGGAAACTCGCTACGATGGGGCCAATGACACCGCCGACGCCGAGTAAGACTTGCATCGTGCTGGTGGCTGGCATAGCTTCTTTTGAATCAATGTGGTCAAACACTTGAGTGACGGCGAGCGGGAATAAGGCTACGCCAGAACCGCCTGAAATCCAGAACAGCACGGCGAGAATTTCAATCGGGTAGGGGTAGAAGTTATCCAATACGATCAGACTGTTGCTGATAATCCCCATAAACATAAGGCCTGATGCCACGACACGTTTGTCATAGCGGTCAGCCAGCCAACCTGTTGGAAACTGAGTGAGCAAACCGCCCATTTGGTAAGAACCCAGAATCAAAGATAGCCAAATGCCTGATATTCCTTTGCTATACGCGTAGAGCGAAATAAGCGAAACACTGGCGGCGTTAATCAATCCAGCACAAAAGCAGGCCAATGTTCCTGAAGGAGAGTATTGCCAGAGCTTTTTCAGTGAAATAGGAACGGCTTTTTTTGGCAGCTCAGGCGCAGGTAAGCGACTCATCGACATAATGATGAGTGACACACACAGAAACACGGAAATCACACCAAAAAGTCTAGGGTCGTTCTCATTGAACGCACTGAAAAGAAAAGGTGCCGTACCGAAACCGATAGCAAAGCAGATTTGATATGTACCGTAAACGCGCCCCCGGTTGCTGCGGTCGCTGAGTACATTCAGCCAGCTTTCCAGCGTGATGAATGAGGTCACATAACAAAAGCCCGCTACCGCGCGTAAAGCGGCCGTGATGGCGATATCCGTGGTATAGCTGTGGACGACAGAAACGATGGAAAGCGTCGCCGCCATTGAAGCAAATGCACGAATGTGTCCGGCACGGAGCACTGCTCTGGAGCCAAACAGTCCGGCACAAATTGCACCTACAGCAAACATACTCATTGCCAGACCGATATCGGCTGTCGGGTAGCCGTTTTCCTTCATGCGAATAGGTAGCATGACAAAAAAGAGGTTGTGGCTGATAGCAAACCCAAATATCGTGAAGAGTATGGGTCGTATCCGTATGAATATATTCGCTTTCATGTCCGTATATGCCGCGTAGTATCAGCTCCAAAAGTGAAAGAATTGGAACCTTTTTATGAGTAGTTTAAAGAGCAAAAGATTGAAGTTTTTATGAGGGTTTTCTATCAAACCAACTCTGAGCTTCAAAAATGCGTGTTAGCCAGAAAATGTTACCACTGAGAGTGCGTGGAAATGAGAGAACTCAATGGCTTTCACTGCTGGCTCTCGTAAATCCGACAGGTTTCTTATTCATGAATGAGTATGGTCTAGTTTTGAGTAGTCTGAAGGAATTGGGCATGGAAAGGTTTCAAGTATCTATAGATTGCTTAGGTAAAAAATAAAACGTAAACACGGACTTCTAATATTCTTATAGAGTATGAGATTAAAGGGTTTAAAATGATAACGATTAGAAAATTTAAACAAGAAGATGAGATAGACGTGCTCGCTATATTGTTGGAAGAAGAACAAGTGAAGTTTACGGCGTCACCAGAAAATTTCGTCTCTGATACCGAAGCGAATATTGTCAGGTTTGTTATTTCCAAGGATGACAATCTGGTTGGATATTTCAAAATAGATAATGATTTTCACTCGGACATATTAGGTGAAAACAATACCGGAGTAGGACTCAGAAGTTTTGCTATTGATCGTCGGTATCAAGGAAAAGGAATTGGGAAAAAGACGGTCTCCATATTAGCAAGTTCAATTAGTGAAGAATTTAAGACTTATAGGTGGGTTTATCTCACTGTGAATTGTAAGAATGAAGTTGCCTATCAGACTTACCTGAAAGGTGGATTCGAGGATACCGGAGAGCTTTACTTGGGCGGTCCTGTTGGTCCGCAACACATCATGCGGGCGAAGTTGCATGAACAGAGTTAGTTTATCTTGCATGATAACTGTGTAAGTCAGAATTGATAGACGTCAGAAAGTGAATATATCAATTGGAAAATTGAATTTTAATGCTTTATGATGTTTATTGAATTTGTTGAAGTTGTCATGTTACACCCAGATATGGAGTTAATTGTTTAAATAACTAACTAAAACTCAGCACTAATTTGTTTTTCTTACAGTGTTATCTCATTAATTAAAACCTGCCTCTTGAACTGGTCATATATTTCTAATGAAAGCTTTTTCTCTTTTCAGTGAGAAATTGTGACACCCTTTCCGTTAACAAAATTTTAATAAAGCGATTTTCTGGAAGATTATTGATGTGAATGTTTGACTGATGGCGTCAATTAAAAAGGACGACACAAATGAAAACATTCAACGTTAGTGGTAAAAAAATTGTAGTGATTGCAATGAGTGCAGCACTACTAACAGGCTTTGCAGGCTGTGAAGATCCAAGATGGGTTGCAAACAAAGTCAGTAAGGCGATGAAAGAGAAAAACCTGTTTGACCATCTGGAAGCGCTGGAAGCGGCTTCTGTTCCAACGCCGGATGGTAATTCCATCACCCGTGCAGCAGGGACTGACGGTTATGAGAATTCCGCAGACTACATCATGAAAACGCTCGAGAAGCATGGCTATGAAGTCACCTTGCAGGAATTTGATTTCCGAAGTTGGGTTGAACTTGATGGCACAACTTTGAGCGTTAACGGACAGCAACTGGTGCATGTTCGTGATGCGACTGATGATATTCCAGCAGACTATGCGGCTATGTCTTATTCAGGCAGTTCAGATGGCGCAATCAGCGCAGACATCGCTTTTGTTACTCCCGATTTTAATTTTGATTCACCTGACTATGACGATACCGATGGTTGTGAAGCCACAGACTTTGATGGTGTTGATGTAACCGGAAAAGTGGCTGTTATCCAGCGGGGTGGCTGTACGTTTGATTCCAAAGTTGTGAATGCTGAAAACGCTGGCGCAGTTGGCGTAATTGTTTTCAACCAAGGCAATGACGAAGGGCGCAAAGGTGTGGTTAACGGCACCTTAGGTAGCGACTCTGCAGCCACTATTCCAGCGTTTGGCGCGCGTTACGACTTGGGTAAAGGCTGGTATGACGCATTGGAATCGGGCGCGATTACCGCAGCACTGTCTGTCCAGACACAGGATGAAGTCGTGGTAACGGAAAACGTATTGGCTGAAACCAAAGCGGGTGACCCTGACCAAATTGTGATGGTTGGTGCGCACTTGGATTCTGTTCCTGAAGGCCCGGGTATTCAGGATAACGGGTCTGGTTCAGCGGCGATTCTTGAATATGCCATCCGCCTCAAGAAGAAAATGAAGCGACTGCCAGTCACCCAGAAAAACAAAGTGCGTTTTGCTTGGTGGGCTGCGGAAGAAGCGGGCCTCGTGGGTTCTGAATACTACACAGGCGAAGTGTTTGGCGCTTACTACGCGGATGCGCAAGCGCAAATCATGGAAGAGTTGGGTATTTCTGACCCGAGTGAGCTGACGGATGAACAGCGTGAGATGGTCGAAGCCCGTTACCTCGAAATCAACCCGATTAAGATGTACCTCAACTTCGATATGATTGCGTCACCTAACTACATCTATGGCGTCATGGATGGCGATTTGTCTGACACCAAAGACAGCCCTGACAACGCCTACCCAGGTGACTTCGAGCCGCCGGAAGGCACGGGTCATATTGAAGGCCTGTTTAACGAGTTCTTTACTGACAAAGGCGAAGTGACGGTTCCTCAGGCGTTGTCAAAACGCTCTGACTACTCAGGCTTTGCTGATTGGGGCATCGCATTTGGTGGTTTGTTCACCGGTGCTGAGAAAACCAAATCAGCAGAGGAAGTAGAACAGTTCGGCGGTGAAGTGGATGTTGCCTACGATAAGTGTTACCACCAGGCGTGTGATGACATCAACAACGTCAACAGCGTTGCGATGGAGATGAACTCGCGAGCACTGGCTTACGTGGCAACCTTCTATGCGATGAGTGAAGATTTGTATGCTGATGACAAAAACCAACAGGATGCAGCACCAGAAACTCGCACGCTGAGAACCTTGGCCGTTCACGACGGACATGATCATGAACACCGTATTGGTGAGAAGATCAAATCGGCGTCACGTGAAGTGGCAGATCATGGTCATTTCCACGGTGACTTCGACCAAGACCGTAAGTAACACAATGAGCTAGACAAAAAAGGGAGCCGTTTGGCTCCCTTTTTGTCTTCATTTGAAGACATGACGGTGTCAAGTTTTCAGCTATCCTTGTTTTGTTAATGCAAGGAGCAAATAAATGAAAAAAGTTAAAGTATTAAGGGTGATGCTCTTATCGTCAGTGGCTATGAGTGTGATTGGTTGCGCAGGGACGCCTAAAACGGCCGAAAGTCTTCCAATTGCAAACGGAAATGGAGCTGTTGTAATTCCTATTTCGATGGAAAATACAAACGAAGCGAAAAAGTATCCTTGTCGGTCAATATCTTTTGAAGTTAAGAAGGTATTTCGCACTCCTGAAGAATTAGATAAATTTGAAGCGAGAGAGATTTATCTTTTCGACAAGCCTAATTTTGGGCTTATTACAGACCTTGAACCCGGCGAGTATATGTTTGACGAGTTCAAGTGTCATGCAAACTACCGTAGAGTGTTTAATGATGGGCAGTCATATATTAGAAAACGCGCTAGTGTCTACTTTGAGGTTGAGCCAAACACGGTAACTGTTTCAAGTCAGACTTTCGTGGGCGAAAGTGAATACGATGCAACAGGATCATCTTCTTTTAGTGCTCATTTTGAGTATGTCACTAAGCAGGACAAAGAAAAGGCCCTCAAAGCTCTGAAAGCAAAAGGGGTTCCAGCAGGTTGGAGCTTCAATTTCTAGTACTAATTTTACATGTGGGTATGCTATTCATTGCGTGCCCTAATTTCCGCCGGTGTCATCCCGAGCTCCCTTACCAGAGCGCGGCTGAGAGTTCTCCCAGAAGTAAACCCTAAAGACAGAGCAATCTTATCAATCGGGTCTTTGGTGTATTTTAAGGCGTTATAGGCTTTCAAGCGTCGCCATTGGCTAAGGTAGGCAATAGGTGCCATTCCAAGTGCTTCCTGAAAATGACGAACCAGAGTGGCTTTAGACATGCCAACCTGGCGTCCAATCTCTTCGAGAGTCCAGTCTTTTCCAGGTTCGCGATGCATCAACATGAGAGCTTGATGGATACGTTTATCTTTTACCGCTTTTAGGAAACTGAAGTTTTCTTCACTTTCGCTTAAGAAGTGAGACATTATCTTTAGAAATAGCGCTTCTGTTAGTTTATCGACGATGGCATTTTTACGATATCCATGTTCCGCAATCTCTTTGTCTATCAATATGACGATTTGCCAGATAGTACTGTCGTGTCCGATGTTATTGAGGTGGATGATGGGTGGTAGCGCATCAATGATGGGATGGCTTAAACCAGCATCAAACATAATAAGACCGCACATTAACTTGTGAGTGGTTGGTCCGTTTTGAAATAAGGGTTTACCTAGCTCACATGCATCCTCAGCGATGTGGCTTAGTGTTCTTTCATTCTCCGGTGAATCCGCTAGCCAATGCGCATCCCCTCCAGGTAATAGGAAGATATCCATCTCGTTTGCTTCAAGAGGCTCAGCTTTGTCCAGACCAACAAAGCAGCTACCTTTGAGGGCAATGTGAAACCTCGGAAAGCCCCGCTTTTCCAGATCTATGCCCCAAGGTGCACTGAGATCGGAACTGAAAAAGACATTCCCCCTAAACCTAAGAGTTTCAAAGACATCCGAGAGATAATTAAAGGTTTCTTCGCTTTTGATTCCCTGAGGCACTGATCTGATTCCCTATGAGGTAATGTTGGTTGCTAATTTAGCCTAGACTGATGCTCAATGCTCTCCTATTGAGAGTTTTAACTGTAAGCAAGGTGAGAAAATGGATGTAAAAAACATAGCAAATGCAAATACGTACATACCTCTAATCCTAGCATCGGTAATCGGTATGAGTGGATTCGTTTCAACAGCTGCTATCGCAAAGGACTATTTCACCGTTAAAGATGGCGAGCTACAGCGCCCCACGGGCTACCGTGAGTGGGTATATGTCGGCACACCAGTGACACCAAATGACATGAACAATGGCAAGGCGGCATTCCCAGAGCATCACAATGTCTATATCGATCCTGAGAGTTGGGCTGTATGGAAAGATAAGGGCGAATTCCGAGATGGGACTATCATCATTAAGGAACTTGTCAGCGTCGGTAGTAAAGCTGCTGTGAGTGGTAATGGTTACTTTCAAGGTGACTACATTGGTTTGGAAGCCACTATCAAGAGTAAGAGCCTGAACCCAAATGAGCCAGGTAACTGGTCTTACTACAGCTTTTCAACGCCTGACCACACAGCTCTAACCGAGACCGCGAGGGCTTTCCCAGCAGCAGCGTGCAATGCTTGTCACCAAGCTGCAGCTGCGGATGACTTCGTCTTTACGCAATACTACCCAGTGTTGCGTGCAGGCAAAGCAAAAGGTGAGGCGGCAACCGGCGGACACAGTTCCAGCCTAAAATAATCACAAAGCAATGGAGTAATGTATGAAGAAGGCATTTCTTGTCGGCTTGCTTGCCGCAGGCACAGCGTTTACCGCGCTTGCTGCCAATGACGCGTTTTCACCTTATGTTGATGAAAAAGGAAACATCAGCTTTCCCAAAGACTTCAGAACTAACATGGTCCATTTAGGATCTTGGTTTGTTCCTGAAGGCGGTGCGAGCGGTTTCCATGGTGTTTACACCGAAAAAGAAGCAGTGGAGGCGTTTCGCAAGAACGGTAAATTCCCAGACGGTGCAACCCTTGTGAAAGAGTTGCGGGCTCACAACACGGGTAACTACACAACCGGCAGCGGCGTCAGCCATGAAACTGGCGACATTAAGCAATGGTTTGTGATGGTGAAAGATGGCGAAGGCCGCTTTTCCGACAATGGTTCGTGGGGTGATGGCTGGGGCTGGGCCCTGTTCAAAACTGATGATATGAACAAGAATGCCTCTGCAGATTACAAAACGGATTGTCTTGGTTGCCATGTACCCGCAAAAGCCAATGATTGGATTTACACCGAAGCATACCCAATCCTGAGCGAATAGCAGAACAGGTTAATAGATAACTAATTCCCTCGTAAGAACAAGCCAGCCCAAAAGGCTGGCTTTGTTTATTCCTATGAATGTATACCCAAACAACCTGAAGATGCTCGCATTCAGAGGTCATCAATGCGTTCAATTCGAGGCAATTTACACGAGGAATAGTCGTTCTATTTCCGTGGAATTTAACGAAGAAGTGGGCGCATTGAGGCCCTCCCTTCGGGCGAGTTGACTGACGCCGTGCTCGTTGTTGTTCCTTTTTGATGGAGGTGACTACACCTACAAAGGAATGCCGCGATCACAACGCCAGTCAATCTCGCTGAATCCTGCATCTTCAGGTTGTTTGGGTATCTTTTAACTTCCGCGATACGTCGAATAACCATAAGGGGAAACAAGCAGCGGGACGTGATAGTGCTGATTGTGGTCAGAAACGCCAAACCGAATCACGATTTCGTCAAGAAAAGGCAAAGTTTCCAATGGCGTATTGGTATTTCGGAAGTAAGAAGCGGTCGCGAATACAAGCTGATATTGACCGGAAGTGAGTAACCCTTCCTCAATAAGCGGAGAGTCTGTTCTGCCATCATTATTGGTGATGGTGGTGGCCAGCGGGTGAAGGCCTTCTTCGTCAATGCGATAAAGTGATACTTTTACACCATTGGCGGGTTTCCCTCGCGCGGTGTCCAGAACATGCGTCGTCAGTTTTCCCATTTATTCACCCCAGTGTGAGACGTCGACTTTCTGCTGTGATACGAGAGCGACCTGAAGAGGTCTTAACAAAAAATTAGCATTTGATGCGTCAATATCCCAACGCGAAGTGACAAAAGTTTGAGCAAGCGCTGAATGCGTTTGAGTTTTCGATATTTTTGAGGGGGAGGGCAAATTTTTAAGAGGGAAAACCGGGCCACGATAGCCCGGTTTTTTATTAAGCACTTTGCAATGTTGGACGAGTGACTGGTTTGTCATTTATCGGTAAGTGGATAAGCGCCGCTGCCAATGCCAAAACAACGGTTGTCCACCAGATTGGCTCGTAAGATCCATAGTAGTCGAACACACGTCCGCCAACCCATGCGCCAATGAAACTGCCTATTTGGTGAGTGAAGAATACTAGGCCATAAAGCGTCGACATGTAGCGTGGACCGAAAATCTGACGCACTAAACCGGATGTCAATGGCACAGTTCCTAACCAGCAGAACCCAATGGCTGCACCAAAAATAGTGGCTGTATTCGTGGTTAAAGGCACAGTAATAAACAGAGTCAGTACCACTGAGCGCATCATGTAAAGAGAAGTCATCACATAGCGCTTGTTAAATCTGTCACCCATTAAGCCCCAGAAATAAGAGCCAAAGATATTGAAGATGCCGACATACGCCAGTGCCATAGCAGCAGTGTTTCCTGGCAAACCTTTGTCTGCGATATAGCTCGGTAGGTGTGTCGCGATAAACATCACCTGAAAACCACAGACAAAGAAACCCGCATGGATAAGCCAATAACCCGGATGACGGAATGCTTCTGCCATGGCCTCTTTAAGCGTTTGCTCTTGTTCAGCTTGCCCACTTGCTGAAGAGGAAGGATTCGCAGTTTTCATGAAAACCGCAAAAGCGATCATCAGGGTACAGAACATTGCAAACACCTGCATGGCAGTCTGCCAGTCGTAGTTTGCTAGCAGCGACTGAGCTCCTGGGATCACAGCGAACATACCGAATGAACCCATGGCTGCTGTCAAACCAAACGCTTTAGCCGTGTGCTCCGCGGGCACGACTTTGGCGACAGCACCCAAAACGATGACGTAGCTGGTTGCGCTCAAACCCAAACCAATCAACACACCCATAGAGATGTAGAGCACACCGGTACCGGTCGCGATTGAAGTGAGGTAAAGACCGAATGCATAAGCAACGCCACCCATGGTGATAATGCGTTTTGCACCAAATCTATCCGCCGCCATGCCCACGAAAGGTTGGAAAAGTCCAAACAAAAGGTTTTGAAGAGCAATAGCAAGGCTGAAAAATTCACGACCTGACTGGAAGGTGTCAGTGATAGGCATCATGAAGATACCGAATGATTGCCTGATCCCTAGGCTGATAATCAAAATCCCTATCCCCAGCCATACAAGCAGCGGGAAGCGGAAAATACTCATTAAGTTACCTTTGTTTACTGTGTTATGTGGGACCCGTGGGTCTGATTTTCGTTATTCATTTGGTGGTGTTGATGGCAACCACCGTCCACGGCGTAATCAGCAAAAGCGCGCTGCAATGGCGTGCAATGTTGAACACCGACCAGGGTGACAGTCAGTACCAGTAACCATCTGACAAGCTGGGCAAAAAGTGATTGTGAAAACATGGTGCCTCAAAGCGGAACCCAAAAGAGCGCGTAGGGTAGGGAGAATCAGGACATGAAGCAAATGAATTAGATGCAAACAAGCCATGCGTAAAACGCATGGCCTATAAAACCTTAAAACATCAGGGAAGCAGTTAAGTCGCCGGACACCAGGTATAAACCGTGTTTACATCGGTGGCTGGCATTTTCAATACCTTGTTGCTGCATCGAATTTCGTTTTGTTTTAACGCGGCGTTCACCGTTTCATTGGCGGGTAGCTCTGCGAAGTCGAGGATTTTCTCTATCACCCGCTCTGGTGTGGCGACAAAATCCTCATAATTTACAGACAGCATGTTCAAATCCAGTTCAGTGGCTTCTAGTTTGGCCGTTTGAATCAGTTTATTGAGTTGGAATGCGGTTCCCGCAACAGCATGACCGCGTAAGCGATCGTATTGCGCGAGCTCCTGCAAGGAGTAAGCACCCCGCCACCACAATAGGTTTTTGCCTTGATACTCCCATTCCTCTGTTGAAATCATGGAATGCACTGTCGACGCGGGGTCGCGACTAATATGTACAAACTTGGCATCCGGAAAAAGGCTGTTCAGGTAGCAAAGGCGTGAAGGGCCAGTAAATCGCAACGCAAGACGGCTTCGGCTAGAGAGTTCAATGCGCCGGCTAAGGATTTCCCTGATGGAAGATATTTCTACTGGAGTGGCATGTTTACCTCGGGCGAAACCGCGGTAAAAATCAATTTCTTCACGGGTATAGTCATCCCAGAAATTCATTGCTTCTGACGGCGCAGGGGAAAACTCTCGCGCCAGCGATCCCAAAAACGAGTTGTTCTGCAGCGCTTTGTTTCGAAATGCACATTTGCGTTTGAAAAGGCGATGCTGAAAATCAGATTTAGGGTGTTTCTCAAAGCTCTCATCAAGCCAACAGATCTGATCGTGGTGCATCACGATATCGGAGATGAGCGTCACTCCCGAGCGAGGTGGGCCCACAAAGATCAATGGTTGGTTTAAGTTTGAGGCTCTGTTCATATCAACACTCCTTCTGATTTATATGCATCAAGGAGCAATTAAAGTGCCAAAGTGATTAACCCATTAATTCATAGGGATAAAACGGTATGAAGTACGGGGTATCATCTTGGATTGCAAAATGAAAATGCGAAACACGAATATCAGTTAGGGCTTTCAATATCGCGAATGTTGGCATCTCGGTAAAAAGTTGACGTTCGGTTTCGTCCTTGGTTTTTAGAGCGGTACATGGCGGTGTCTACGCGTGTGACAACAGTTTTCTCATCGTCGCCTTTTTCAAATTCGGTCACGCCAAGGCTGATAGTCACATGGGGAAAGCCATCAAAGTTGTCTTTTGCCACTTCTAGCCTCATCCGTTCCGCCAGACAAACGGCATCGCTACCGTGTGTATGCGGCAGCAAAGCGATGAACTCCTCGCCGCCCCATCGACAGAAAACATCTTCAGAGCGGAGAAGATTACGAATCAGGTAAGCGATACGTTTCAGTATTTCGTCGCCAGTAAAATGTCCGGCTTCATCGTTCACTCTCTTGAAGTGGTCAATATCGAACAGAATGACTGAGAACGGTTCGTTATAACGCTTGAAGCGATTGATTTGGGCGTCGATATGTTCATTAAAAGCACGACGGTTAAGTAGATGAGTCAGCTCATCAACGGAGGCGAGTGAACGGAATTTGGCATTGCTCCGTGTAATGTCGGTAACATGCTGCTTCAGTTCTTTTTCTAGTGTTTGGCTGGCACCAAGCTCAGAGGCCATTTCATTAATCGTCTTTGCTAGCACGCCTAGCTCATCTGAGCGATTAATATCGCTTCTCGCATCAAGGTCACCTTGGCCTATCCGAAAGGCCACATTGGTAAGCGTGCTGATGTCGTTACCTGTTTGCCGCAACAATCCGACAATAACGATAAACGCCACCGTAATAAACAAAGCGGAATAGAGCACGAAGCCGAGGTTGTTTTCGTTTTGGAAGTGGTTAATAAGCGTTATTGGCTCGCTGACAACGAAGATATGGGGAGCAGAAAAATAATTGGCGCTGGCAGTGTTGGAATGATCATCTTTAGCATGATTGGCTAGCTTGAGCGTTGTCATACCCACTAAGTGATTGGGGAGCTTGGTGGTGTTGGTGCCATTGATAATGCCATTATCAAATGCTTCGAGTATTTCCAAGTAGTACTCTCGACCGATAGGGGATTTAGCAAAGTAAACTTCCCCATTGTGATTCATGAGTAACGCATTGACGCCATCATGCAGATTATCGAAAAAACCTTCATGGTGGCGGAAGGTCTGGGAAAGGTTCAGGTTCAACCTAAGTGCGCCAATCGTCGCGCCTTCCTGTTTGATAGGTTGGGTAATTCCCAATATGTAATCAGTGTTTGAATGGAACTTGGGAGAGGTGAATATCAGGCTGTGTTCCCCATTAAGTGCTTTCTGCCACCAAGGTTCCTGTTTGACACTGTCTGAATCTCGCTGGATGGTTTGAGCGACAATATTGCCGTGCTTATCGGATACTAGGATTTCCTGATAGACACCAGCTCGAATGTTTTTTGAAAAGTGGATAAGAAAGTCTGACGCTGCCTTTTTGTTTATTTCAGATTGTTTATTGGGAGGGGTATTGGCATCTCGCAATACGTGGATCAAATAATGGTTTGTTGCGAGCAGTTGACCAATTTCTGTCTCTGTATTGATCACCGCTTGAAAGTGATGTGCAAATTCCGAAGACTCTTTTGCAAGAACACTTAAGTGCTCGCTTTCGATAAGCGCGCTATCGGATAGCCGTTTCATGACGACCATGGGCACGACCGTCAGTAGGCAGAATATTGCAATGCTAATCACTGCTTTGGTATGCAGCTTCATAGCGTCGAATCCAAAAACATAATACTAGATCGCGCTGTTGTCATTGATATTGTAAATATGAAACCATTTTCTCATTAACCTCAATTGTAGTGGGGAATAAGAAAATAGACGCATAAAGTTCAGCCGCATTGAGATGCGGCTGTCAAAGTAGCGAGTTACGTGGTTATGTTGGGGGGCCGCTGATTGCTTTAGCGGTTTTGAATCTGACAGAAATGGAAAATCAGTGAAATAGCTTGTTCACGATCGCCTTCACCTAAAGTCTCCAGTGAATTGATGGCGTTATTAACGACCTCATGACCTGCTTTTTCACGCAAACGCTCTATTAACTGGGTGAGAAACTCAGGTGTGAATTCTGGGTGGCATTGCATCGTCAGGGCTGTCTGTGATTTCTGAGTGATAGCGATAGGGCAGAAATCGGACCCTGCTATCACGTCAAACCCGCTTGCCGGAGAAAGAACCTGATCTTGGTGACAAGCAATCAAGTTTAGTGTGTGGGAGAGCACCACGCCCGACGCTGCAGACTGGGAGTTCGTTTCGATAGGATAAACGCCCATGCCCCAACCTTTATCAGACTTCTCAACACGTCCTCCCAATGCATAATGAATAAGCTGGTGCCCGAAACAAACGCCAATCATGGGCAGATTGGCTTCATCACAATCACGGACAAACTGGGCGACAATTTCAATCCAAGGGTCTGTGTCGTAAACGCCCCATTTACTGCCTGTTACCAACCAGATATCACAATCGCTTGGCGAGGAAGGGTACTCTTCCTCATGGCAACGGTAACTTTTGAACGTTGATATGCTGCTGCCCTCAAACATGCGCTTGAATGCATCATCATAGTGCCCGTACTTTGGGATGGAATCAGGGTAATGATCGTCGCAGAGTAAAATGCCCAGCTTCATGTCGAGAATGCACTCCTTGCAAGGTTTGTGTGACTGTGAAGACTTACTGGAAAAGTGAACCTAAAAGACAGATTTCACCAACTAAATGTGTAAGTAAACGATAATGAAAGACCTAAAAAAGCATAAAATATGCCGATTAAGAATATCTGGGTGTCGCGCTTTTTAGATATTTGGGTAGAAAATTGAAAATTGGTTGCACGGCGTAACTTTTTGTACTCAATAGAAAATTTTCTGCCAATTCGTCAACAAAGACTAATTTAAGACACCATGCTGTTTAAATTATGACTGATTAGCTATAAAAACATGCTCTCTTACACAGAATCAATGTGTTCGCTCTTTTATTGTTGGGTTAAACTCAAGTAAGATGCATCGAAAGTCGAGCGCCATCCCGGCGCATGGCGAGCCAAAATCATAGTGGAGAAACAAGCTTGATTAGTGTTTTCCTTGTAGATGATCACGAGCTGGTTCGCACAGGGATACGCCGTCTTCTTGAAGACGAGCGTGGTGTTAAAGTGGTAGGGGAAGCCGAAAGCGGTGAGGAAGCAGTCAAGTGGTGTCGTAGCAATCATGCTGACATTATCTTGATGGACATGAACATGCCTGGTATTGGTGGTTTGGAAGCGACGCGAAAGCTCCTACGCTATAACCCAGACGCCAAGATTATTGTTCTGACAATTCATACAGAAAACCCATTTCCAACCAAAGTTATGCAAGCGGGCGCGGCTGGCTACCTAACCAAAGGTGCCGGAGCAAGCGAAATGGTTAACGCAATTCGTGCGGTGAATAGCGGTCAACGCTACATTTCACCAGAGATTGCGCAGCAAATGGCCTTGAGTCAGTTTTCTCCTGCGCAGGAGAACCCTTTCAAAAACCTTTCAGAGCGCGAGCTCCAAATCATGATGATGATTACGAAAGGGCAGAAAGTAACTGACATTTCAGAGCAGCTAAACCTGAGCCCGAAGACAGTCAACAGCTATCGTTACCGTCTGTTCAGTAAGTTAGGTATCAATGGTGACGTTGAACTGACCCATCTTGCGATTCGTCATGGTATGCTAGACACAGAAACGCTTTAACTATTTCTGTTCGCTGTGTTTGATGCCAAAAATTTCCTAAAATCAGTCTCTGACAAACCCGGCGTCTATCGAATGATGGACGCTTCGGGTGAGATCATTTATGTCGGTAAAGCCAAATCTCTCAAGAAGCGGCTTTCCAGCTATTTCCGTACTAATGTCTCCGGTGAGAAGACTCGTGCGCTGGTGAAAAATATCGCCAACGTCGAAGTCACGATCACGCACAGCGAAACAGAAGCGCTGATCCTTGAACACAATCTCATCAAGCAGCACCTACCGCGTTACAACGTGTTGTTGCGTGATGACAAGTCTTATCCGTATATCTTCCTTTCTGCGAGTAAACACCCGCGAATTGCCGTGCACCGTGGCGCGAAAAAACGCAAAGGTGAGTACTTCGGTCCGTTTCCTGATGCAGGTGCGGTGCGCCAAAGTCTGTATTTGCTGCAGAAAATTTTCCCAGTTCGCCAGTGCGAAGATTCCGTTTACGCCAACCGTACCCGCCCGTGTTTGATGTACCAAATCAAACGCTGTGCTGGCCCCTGTGTAAAGGGCATCATTCCCGATGAAGATTATGACGAGCTGGTGAACTTCACCCGTTTGTTCTTGCAAGGCAAAGACCGTCAGGTTATCGCTTCGCTGGTAGAGAAAATGGAGAACGCGAGCCAAGCATTGCTGTTTGAGAAAGCGGCAGAGTATCGCGACCAAATACAAGCCCTGCGCCGCGTTCAGGAGCAACAGTTTGTTTCGCAAGACAGCGATGACGATCTTGATGCTATTGGTGTTTCTATTGAAAACGGTGTGGCCTGTATTCACGTACTTTTCCTGCGTCAGGGCAAAGTGCTTGGCAGCCGCAGCTATTTCCCGAAAATGCCAGCTGATACTGATGTGAATGAACTGGTTTCGAGCTTTATCGGTCAGTTTTATGTGAAACAGGCGGAAGGAAACACGATTCCTACCAGTATTCTGATTGGTCAGGACTTGGGTGACGAGCTGACCGATCTCGCAACCGCATTGTCCGACATTGCAGGCCGTAAAGTGAACCTGCAATGTAAACCACGAGGCGCCCGCGCCCGTTTCCTCAAGCTTGCCCAGACCAATGCGGCGACGGCGCTCACTAGCAAAATCAACCACAAGATGACCATTCACAACCGATTCAGTGTGTTGTCAGAAGCACTGGAACTTGAATCGGTGAAGCGCATGGAATGTTTCGATATCAGCCACACCATGGGTGAGCAAACGGTCGCGTCATGCGTGGTTTTCAATCAGGATGGCCCTGTTAAACAAGAATACCGTCGCTATAACATCACCGGCATTACCGGTGGTGATGACTATGCGGCAATGGCGCAGGTGCTTGAGCGACGCTACAGCAAACAGGTCGACCCGGAAAAGATCCCGGACATCATTTTGATTGATGGTGGTAAGGGGCAACTGAACCGGGCGTGGGAAGTGGTGAAGCCGCTGCTTGCCGACTGGCCGAAGCATCCTATGTTGCTTGGCGTCGCAAAAGGGACAACGAGACGCCCTGGTCTCGAAACATTGATTAAAGTGACGGGGGAAGAGTTTTCTATGCCATCAGATTCTCCTGCGTTGCACCTTATTCAACATATTCGCGATGAAAGTCATAACCATGCCATTTCCGGTCACAGAGCGAAACGTGCAAAAGCGCGGAAGAGCAGCGTGTTGCAAGAAATTGAAGGGGTAGGGCCAAAGCGTCGTCAGGCGTTGCTCAAATACATGGGTGGAATTCAGGAACTTAAGCGTGCTTCTGTAGAAGAAATCGCCAAAGTGCCGGGTATAAGTCGTGTTTTGGCTGAGAAGATTCATTCGTCATTGCAACAGCAATAACTTTCAAGCACCATAGGCCGTCACTCACAAAGTATTATAAGTATGCGACTGAATATCCCCATTATCCTGACCCTTATACGCATCGCATTAATCCCTGTTTTTGTTATCGCGTTCTATCTGCCTTATGAATGGTCAGCTTTCGCTGCTGCTCTGATTTTCGTTATCGCGGGTGCGACTGACTGGTTGGACGGTTACCTCGCTCGAACCTTGGGTCAAACCACCCGTTTCGGTGCATTCCTGGACCCTGTAGCTGATAAAGTGATGGTGGCAATTGCGCTGGTGCTTATCGCTGAGCATTACAATTCTATTTGGGTGACCATTCCTGCAGCGACGATGATTGCCCGCGAAGTCATTATTTCAGCTTTACGTGAATGGATGGCAGAGCTGGGTAAGCGCGCGAATGTGGCAGTTTCCTGGGTAGGTAAATTTAAAACTGCAGCACAAATGTTTGCTCTGACTATGCTTCTATGGCGAGACAGTGAGTGGGTGATTTACGTAGGTTATGCGGCGCTTTACATCGCGACAGCACTAACTTACTGGTCGATGTACCAATACCTGTTGGCAGCGAAAGACGATTTGCTGAATGCAGACGATTAATACTGAATTGAATGAAAAGGCCGCATCAGCGGCCTTTTTTGTGTCTGCAATTCTGCTACCGATTTGCGGATGCTTGATAAGAAAATGCCCTGCTTAGTAGCAGGGCATGTTCGGTTGGATTCGTTTCAACGTAATCCTATCTGATCGCTTGCTAGAAAGGCTATCGCAATTTCGGGAAGGTCATGATGAATGCAGCACCTTCCAGCTCGGATTCAATCACGCGAATCTTACCGCCATAACTTTCGACAATTTCGTCGCAAACCGCCAGGCCTATCCCGGTTCCCGGGTTCAACTGATCGGCACGCACACCGCGCTGGAATATAGATTCACGCAGGGTTTCAGCAACGCCAAGGCCATCATCTTCAACCGTGAGAACATAGTGGTCGATCATTTCACGGCTGGAAATCCGCACTTCACTGATACAGAAGCGGAATGCATTCTCCAACAGGTTACCAAGAAGCTCGGTCAAGTCAGCCTTGTTTAATGGCAAAGAAGGTAACTCTTGAAGGTTCAGCGTGACGTTTACGGGTTTATCGCCGTAAATCTTAGAAAACATACCTGACAGACTGTCGATAACGGGGCGTAGTTCAGTTTTCTCACGTACCAAACCACGTTGGCCGACTAAGGCTCGCTTCAATTGATACTGAACCATGTCATCCATCTGGCTGACTTGCTCTACGATGCGTTTGCTCATGATTTCACGGCTCAATGAGCTGTCATCTAGCAGTGCGTTAGTGGCGGCTAGCCGGCTTTTCAGGCTGTGGGCGAGATCATCCATTGCATGGCGATAGCGTTGGGTCTGGTCTTTGCGCAGTGTAATCATTCGGTTTAGCGCATCGGTGACATCTTCCAATTCCTTAGGGTAATCAGAATCCAGGGTTTCGCGGCGTGACTCTGCAATCTCGTTTAATTCACCGGCTAGCTTGCGTAACGGACTGAAACTCCAGTAGGACGCCGCATAAAGTAGGCCTGTCGCGGCAAAGAAGGCCAATCCCACATAGAACCAGGTCTGGCGTTTTACATGAGCCAGCTTTTCCAGTTGAGGGCTGACATCACGCACCACAATAAAGAGTTCGCTGGTGGAGTAGGTCGCTTCAGAGATGACATGGACGACATAAGGAGACTCCTTGTAGTAGATCATGTCCGGTTCTTTCATGGAGTAGGGGACATACAGACAAATGTCGCTCATTCCACTGTTGCGCGCTTCTGATGACATCCAAGAGGCCGAGCCGTCTTGTTCACAGATAAAAGCCAAATATTCTGAGTGTTTGGTTTCTGGTATAGGTTGACCAAGATTAGGCGCGTTCTGGCCAAGCTCAAGCATATTGTCCCGACGGAGCTCACCGACGATATGAGGTACCTCTGCCACCAATTCGGAGGAATACATAGCCACGTAGTTCTTCACGTAAACCTGATTGATGAGAAAACCCACCAACAGCGAGAACAAGAAGATAATGGCAATGGAAGTGGAAATGACCCGTTTGTGGATCTGAGGCATTACTCTCCGCGCCATATTAGGTCACCTGTAATTCAAAGATGTAACCCTGACCACGGACGGTAGAGATGGGGTTATCCTGACCGGCTCGTGTGAGCTTTTTACGAAGCCGGCTCATCATCACCTCAATGGTGTTTGGATCACCCTCCTGATCTTGATAGAGCACATCCAGCAGACGTTGCTTTGATACAACCTGGCGGTTGTGACGCACCAAATATTCCAGCAAGTCGTACTCAAACGCTGTGAGTTCGATAGGTGCTTCGTCGATAGACACCTTTTTCGCCAACAGGTCGATGGAGATTTTGTCGGCTTTAACTTCTGGCTTCACGAAGCCAGCACTGCGGCGAACCAAAGCATTAAGTCTGGCTACCAGTTCTTCTTTCTGAAATGGCTTCACCAGATAGTCATCAGCACCTGCATCGAGACCCGACACTTTGTCTTGCCAGTTCGCGCGACCAGTGAGAATGAGGATAGGCATACGAATTTCAGCGCGTCGAATATCGCGGATCAGGCTAAGGCCATCTCTGTCAGGCAGACCCAGATCCACAATTGCGATGTCATTGGGATAATCTTTGGCAACGAACAGCCCTTCAGACGCGGTTTTCGCGCAGTGAACCTGATTGCCAAGCTCGGAGAGTTCGGTTTTCAGGTGGTGGCTCAGAAGTGGATCGTCTTCGACAATGAGAATGCGCATAAATCGTTACCTTACTGATCTGTCTTAGCTTTCAGCCAGCCTATCGAAAGTTCCTGAGAAAATCTTGCGCCATGGCAAATAAGTTGTCGGTTTGTTCCCAACCAACAAACTCGAAAGGCTTGGTGTCTGAATTTTACTGACTTGTATTGATTTGGATGATTCAACGAACAGTTTAACGCCTGTTCGCTGAATCATTACTGACTGAGAGCGTCAGATCAGGTGAGGATAACGAGAAGTGTGCCGGCAAACGTCAACAAAACGTTGGCAATGGCATAGGTACCTGCATAACCCAGCGCTGGGATAGTACTGCGGGCGTGCTGGTTAATCATATCCATGGCTGGCGCGCAGGTACGCGCACCAATGATGGCACCAAATAGCAGCGCGCGGTTCATGTTCAGAATATACGCACCTACAAGGTACGCCAAAATCACGGGCACAACACTCACTGCTAACGCGCCAAACATGATGGTGAAACCCATCTGTTGTAGGTATTCAACCAGGTTACCACCCGCGCTCAGACCCACACCGACCATAAAGGTCATCAGCCCAAGCTCTTTCAGCATGTTGATTGCGCCTTGCGGAACATAACCAAACGTAGGGTGGTTAGCACGCAGGAAGCCAAGCAAGATCCCGGCAATCAGCAGTCCTGAGGCATTACCCAAACCGAGTGTCATCTGCCCGAACGTCATGGTGATCAAACCAAAAATCAGACCGAAGATGAAGAAAGAACAGAACGCCAACATGTCTGAAACTTGACTGTGAATCGAGATAAAACCGATTCGCTCAGCAAGTCCCATGACACGACGCTTCTCGCCACTGACCTGCAATACATCCCCTTTAGACAGCAAGATGTTGTGGTCCATTGGCATTTCAATCTGCGCGCGGACAACACGGTTCAAGAAACAGCCGTATTCGGACAAATTCAAATCTGATAGGCGCTTACCGATGATGGCGTCGTTTTTCACCACGATTTCTTCTTCAACCACGCGCAGGTCAAGCAGATCGCGATCGAATACCTCTTTCCCGTTTCGGAAAGAAGGGTCCAGACGGGCGTGGCTATCTGGGTAACCCACCAGTGCGATTTCATCACCTTCCTGCAAAATGGCGTCACCATCTGGGTTAGCGAGGATACCGTTACGGCGGATACGCTCGATATAGCATCCCGTCTGGCGATAAATACCCAGCTCTCGTAGGTTGCGGCCATCCACCCAGTTAATCAGCTCAGGCCCGACGCGGTAAGCTCGAATAATCGGCAGGTAGACTTTGCGTTGTGAAGAATTACCAAGCCCACGCTCCATCGCAATCTTCTGTGCAGAATGCTCAAGGTTTTCCTTTTGCAGCTTGGGCATAAAATTCGCGAGTACAATCAGACTCACCAAACCCACTAAGTAAGCCAATGCGTAACCTACGCTCAGGTTATCAATCATCCCGGCGAGTTGATCTGGGGTAAAGCTGCCAGCAAGCCCCGCGTTTAGTGCATCTTTTGCACCTACCAGAACCGGCGTTGCTGTCATCGCTCCTGCCATCATGCCCGTAGCAATGCTGCCATCCACACCAAATTGGTAACGCATCAACAGGGTAATGCCAACGGATGCGGCAAGCACGGTAAATGCCAGCACCAGGTATGATTTGCCGTCGCGGAAGAAGATGCCAAAAAAGTTTGGTCCGGCTTCGATACCTACACAGAAAATGAACAGCATAAAGCCAATGTTCAGTGCCTCTGGGCTAAACGAGAAGCCTGCATGGCCAAAAGACAATGCGGTGACAAGTACGCCAATGGAGTTACCAAACTGGAAGCTGCCGATTCTGATTTTGCCGATGGTGAGGCCAATGGCCAAAACAACGAAAAGGAGGAGGATGTCGTTATTAACAAGTAGGTTGTAGACGTCTATGTTCACTGAACAGTAATCCGCGCACGGGTCAAAGGGAAATTCTGGGGCGCCATTATACGCATTTGCAATGAAATGTAATGGAAACTCGCATGAAAAATAGTATTAAATTTTGCTGACTTTCCTAATGGAAAGTATGAAAACCTGTATTGGTGCCAACTTTCTGTTTTTGAACAATAAAAAAGCCGGCATGCTTGCCGGCTTTTTCAGGAAAATCTAAAGGAAATTACTGGTACAGACCCAGATTTTCTTTTGCGTAAGCTTCGAATTCAGTAAAGCCACCTACGTGCTCTTGGTCAACGAAGATTTGTGGCACAGTTTCAACTGGCTTACCTACGGTTTTTTCAAGGTCAGCTTTGCTGATACCTTCCGCGTGGATGTCTACATAGCGGTAGTTGAAATCGTCACGCTCTTCTTTCAGTTTGTCAGCAAGATCCTTTGCACGAACACAGAATGGGCAACCTGGGCGACCAAAAATAACCACGAACATATTCATTTCCTTTCTTATTCAATTTGATTGGATGCTGCCATGTATAGGGAAGGTGCCCCGTGGCTTCATCATCTGATTGAGAACAACTATGCCTCAAGCACTTGGCAGATAAAAGAAGGTTTTGTCTCTTAATTCAATCGAAATTATCTATCAATCGGAAAATGAACAAAGCGCGCATTTTTAAAAGGGTGTGACGAAGGCTGCACATGTTTAAAACAGGGAAGTTTTAAACCCTCAGTCTCTGCTTTGTATCAATTTTATATTCACTCAAGTGCGTAAATTGAGAGGTGGATTTTTTCGGTTTGAGGATCTGCTTTTCGTTTCTGACCAGATCCAGGGAGGTGCCATGTTTCAGTTTATGACCGCTACGCGGATTATTTTTGGTGAAGGCGCGCTTAACAACTCCTTCTCTATATTCAATAACTACGGATACAGCGCGCTTGTTGTGACTGGTCGCGACGACCAACGTGCCGATTCATTGCTCGCTTATCTTTCCCAGCAAAATATTCGTTATCAACGTCTGGCAGTTCATGATGAACCGCTTATTGCCATGGTGGAAGAAATGGCTGCTGCTGGGCGCTTGTTCAAGCCAGATATGGTGATAGCGATAGGCGGCGGCAGCGTGATGGATGTTGGCAAGGCACTGTCAGCCCTTATCCCCAACCAGGGCAGTGTTTATGACTATGTGGAAGTCGTTGGCCGGGCTCTGCCACTCACTGCCAAGCCACTGCCTTGTATTGCAATACCGACCACCGCCGGGACGGGTTCGGAAGTGACCCGCAATGCAGTGATGATTTCTGCCCAAGAGAACGTCAAAGCAGCAATTCGAAGCCCCGACCTTATTCCCGATGTCGCGATCATCGACCCAACCCTCACTTACGGTGCAGACAAATCGCTTTCTGCTCGTTGTGGTATGGATGCGTTCACTCATTTAATGGAAGCTTATGTCTGCGGTGAGCCGAATCCGCTGACGGACATGATTTGCGAAGAAGGCCTGCGCCGGCTGGCACCTGCGATTATTCATGCCTGTGAAGATGACGACCCGAAAGCCCGGGCAGACATGGCATTCGCTTCCATGCTAGGTGGTATGGCGCAATCAAACGCCAAATTAGGCGCAGCGCATGGCTTGGCTGCTGCACTGGGCGCGGTGTTGGATGCACCACACGGAGCAATAACGGCACAACTTGCCCCTTATGTGATGGCCGAAAATATTCTTGCAGCACGTGAAGCAGGGCGCATCAGCCTGCTAAACCGCTACCGCCAGTTGGCTTGTATTCTGACCGGGCGAATGAATGCTGAGCCAAGTGATGGGATTGTGTGGGTGCAGCGGATTCTGCGAAGGTTAGATCTTGAAACGCTTCCCCAGCTTGGTCTTTGTGACACCATGTTCGAAGAAGTAGCCGTGTCGGCTCTGCGCTCAAGTTCGATCAAAGGTAACCCGTTGCCACTGAGCGAAAGCCGCCTCATTCATATTCTTCAACAGGTCTGCCAATTTTCGAATCTCGAGGAAAGCTCTGATCCAGTTTAACCCAAAGAGTTAAAGACGTTACGAAGCGGATACTTTGAGGTGTCCGCTTTGCAATTGGTTCTTAGCAGTTTGATAATGGCGTTATTCAGGAAGGCACAAACAGGAAGCGACAATGACGCCAGCTATTGAAACCATTCTCTCTCACCGCTCGATAAGAAAGTTCACCGACCAAGCCATCACCGATGAGCAACGCAACGCCATCATTGATAGTGCGCGTGCTGCATCTACTTCCAGCTTTATTCAATGCAACAGCATTATTAGAGTCATCGACAAAGAGAAAAGGCAACTTCTGGCTGAATACGCAGGCAATCAGGCTTATGTTGCTGACGCTGCGGAGTTCTTCGTGTTCTGTGCTGACTTCAACCGACATTTACAAATCAAGCCGGACGCGCAAGTGGGCTTTGCTGAGCAAACTTTGATTGGCGCGGTAGACGGTGCATTGATGGCACAAAATGCCCTGATAGCGGCAGAATCTTTAGGCTTGGGTGGGGTGTATATCGGTGGACTTAGAAACAACCCTGACAAAGTCGCAAACCTTCTAAAATTGCCAGAGCAGGTCATTCCGTTGTTTGGGCTCTGTATTGGCTATCCTTCGCAAGATCCTGAAGTGAAACCACGCTTGCCATCAGAGTTGGTGGTTCACACCGATGAGTATTCAGCAATGGATAAGGCTGTTTTGGAAAACTATGACAGTAAGGTGCGGGAGTATTACCGAACTCGCACTGGCGGCAACAAAGAGATGAGCTGGAGCGAGCAGATTTCTGGCACCCTCAGCAAAGAAGCGCGTCCGTTTATGAAAGCCTTTCTCGAAAGCAAAGGGTTCAGCACCAAGTAGTCATTTCTAAGAGGATGTCCGTGACCTTGATTTGGTCAGCAAGGCATCAGAATATCCAAATTCCATTGAACACATATCTATCGCTCCGAGCCTTGATTACAAAGGGACTCGGGGCGAGTGCCTTTCTGTTTTCCCACACGTTTTGTTACAACCATTGAGTAATAAGTCACCGCAGAAAAAACTTTTTTCGCGATAAACAAAAGTAGATGGTGATCACTGTCTCATTCCCTGATAGACTCCGCGCGCTTCTGTCATTCTCATCAAATTTGAAGAATGCCAAAAATAATTTATATCTTCGCGGCTTTGATAATTAATTCATCAATTTAGTGAATCTAATTTTGCGGGGATGTTGGGTTGGGTGGCGCAGTAGGGGGCTTTTGCCGGCGACACCTTTTATTAATGAATTTATTGAGTCGTAACATGAACAAACTGAACAAAGCTACGGGCGTACTAGCAGCCGGTTTCTTTATCAATATGTGTATCGGCATCCTGTACGCGTGGTCTGTATTCAAACAGTCACTGGTAGAGCAGGGTTGGTCGAACGCAGATGCATCTATGCCTTACACCGTTGCAACCATCTGTTTTGCACTTTCTCTGCTGGTGGCGGGTAACCTGCAAGACCGTATGGGTCCTCGTAAAGTTCTGATCCTGGGTACCATCATGGTGGGTATCGGCATGATCGTATCTAGCTTTGCTTCATCTCCTATGACTCTGCTGCTGAGCTTTGGTGTGATCACCGGTTGTGGTATCGGCTTCGGCTACGCGTGTCTGTCTCCAGCGGCAATGAAGTGGTTCCACCCTTCTAAAAAGGGCATGGTTAACGGTCTGATCGCAGCAGGCTTCGGTCTGGCAGCGGTATACCTGGCGCCACTGACTTCTATGCTGATTGAAGGTTACGGCGTTCAGCAAAGCTTCCTGATCCTGGGTGTCGGTATTCTGGCTATCGCTGTTCCACTGGCGTGTACCATCAACAACCCACCTGCGGACTACACACCAGAAGCACCTGCTGGCTACGTAGCTAAAGCAGGCGCTGGCGACAACAACATGGGTTGGCGTGAAATGGTTAAGACTCCACAGTTCTACTCACTGTGGCTGATGTACGCACTGGCGTCTTCTGCGGGTCTGATGGTGATCGGTAATATCACTTCTATCGCGATTAACCAGTCTGATCTGACTCAAGTTGCGTTCCTTGTTGTTGTTCTGTCTATCTTCAACTCAGGCGGTCGTGTTGCTGCAGGTATCCTGTCTGACAAGATTGGTGGCCTGAAAACTCTGATGCTGGCGTTCATCATGCAAGGCATCAACATGATGATGTTTGCAACTTACAACACCGAGTTCACCCTGATGGTTGGTGCGGCTGTTGCAGGTGTAGGTTACGGCACACTGCTGGCAGTATTCCCATCTATCACTGCTGACTACTACGGCCTGAAAAACTACGGCGGTAACTACGGCGTGCTTTACACCGCATGGGGTGTGAGTGGTTTCATTGGTCCTGTTGTTGCTGCAACCGCAGTAGACATGACCGGCAACTACGTGATGGCATACACCATCTGTGCAGCAATGCTGGCTGTAGCAGTTGTTCTATCTTTCATTACGAAACCAGTGAAAGCAGAAGCAGCAAACGCTCAGAAAGTTGCAGCGTAATCGCTAACAACAAGCTTTTCAAAGCCCGCTTTATGCGGGCTTTTTCGTATTTAGAGTTCAAGACTCGCTTGACTCAAACTTAAATACAAAGCGCTATTGATAGTGTTGACAACAAAAATTTAACAAGTTAGTCTCTCGGTCGTGCGAAGTTGCACTCTGAAAATCGAAAGCCACGTAGCTGGATACTTGAAGAATTGTTCTTCTGGATCAGTGCGTGGTTTTTTGCGTTTCGGCTAGTCATTTTTCGAGTATTCAGCTCCCGATGAATTAAGGAGTTGGAAAAATGAAAAGGATTTTAACCGCAGCAAGTACGCTTTGTTTGGCCTTCAGCACTTATGTTAATGCTGAAGCGAAGGTTGGCGCTATTTACGACCTAACTGGAGGTCTGAATATCTATGGCATCCAGCAAAACAATGCACTGCAATTAGCAATCGAGCAGATTAACCAAGATGGCGGACTGCTCGGTCAGCCGGTTAAGATTGTCAGTTACGACGCGCAATCAGAACTGAACAAATATACTCAATTTACAAACACTGCGATTTTACGAGACAAGGTTAATGTCATATTTGCAGGCTTAACCAGTTCTTCACGAGAAGCTATTCGTCCTATCGTACGTCGTGCAAATATCCCTTATTTCTATTCTTCGCTTTATGAAGGTGGTGCCTGTGACAAACAGACATTTGTGACGGGTACTAGCGCATCTCAACAAATGTCAGTACTTATTGATTGGGCCATTAAGGAGTATGGGCCGAAAATCTATGTGATGGCACCTGATTATAACTTCGGCACTATTTCGTCCCACTGGGTTCGTGAGTTTGCAGAAACAAGTGGTGCAGAGGTCGTAGGACAGGACTTCTTACCTCTCACGGTAACGGACTATGCCCCAACCATTCAGAAAATTCAGTCTTTAAAACCTAATTTCGTTGTGGCTCTGCCGGTTGGTGCAAATCAAACTGGTTTCCTAGAACAATTTGCTGCGGCTGGTTTAAAAGAATCTATAGGTATTGTGTCAACTAACTATGGTTCAGGAAACCAGCAGGTTGTTGTTTCTCCAAGCGCAGGCAAAGGTATTGTTTCCAGTCAAGGTTACTTTCAGGAGGTCGACAACGAACGAAACAAACAGTTTGTTAATGCATGGCAGGCGAAATATGGAACAGACATCCCTATTGTTTCCGGTGCTGTCGATGTATGGAATGCTGTTAATTTGTGGGCAGCGGCTGTCAAACAAGCTAAATCAACAGACGCCAATGCGGTTATCGAAGCTCTTGAAAGCGGTGTTTCGATAGATTCACCGAATGGAAAAGTGTCGCTCTCTCCTGGTTCACACCACCTAAACCAAAACATCTACATCGCTCGAGGTAATGACGAGCATGGATTCGACATTATCAAAACGTTTGAAGATGTCGCTCCTGTGTACGAGAACGAAAAATGTGATCTGGTGAAACAGCCTCGTACGGCTAAGCACTTCAGTCCGGAAACCGAGTAGGATTGGGGGAAGTAGTTGATGGAATTCGATTATCTGGCGACAGTCTTACTGTCGTCCCTTTCCAGCGCTTCTATATTGCTGATCGCTACACTGGGTCTTGCCGTAGTTTTTGGGTTGATGGGAGTCATCAATCTGGCGCATGGAGAGTTCCTAATGATGGGGGCTTACTCTGCTTTGGTCGCGACGCAAATAGGGATTCCATATCCTCTGGCCATTCCTTTTGCAGTTCTGGTCACCATGGCATTTGGTGCGCTTGTTGAAGTCCTTATTATACGTCGCTTGTACGGCCGAATATTCGACACCATGTTGGCGACATGGGGCTTAAGCATCGTCATGTATCAGGTTGCTGTGCTGATCTTTGGCACAGTTACACCTGGGATAGGAATGCCTTCTTACCATATTGCGATTGGGGATTATCAACTCGCGCTTTATCCGATCATGATGATTCTTGTGGCAGCTGCAATGGCTGGATTTATCTACCTGCTCATGACCAAATCCTCCTACGGACGCAAAGCGCGTGCTGCTATTCAACAGCCCGACATGGCGAGGGCTATCGGTATTGAGTCGTCCCAAATCAATACCTTGACCTTTTCAGTCGGATGCGGTCTCGCGGGCTTTGCCGGGGCAATTTTGCTCCCTATCGTGCCTGCAACGCCATCTATGGGATTTGCGTTTGTCATTAAATCTTTCTTAGCCGTTGTTGTCGCCGGACCTGTAACGCTCACAGGGAGTGTTGTGACCGCTGTTGGTTTAGGTGGCGGCTCTTCTATCACAGCCAGCTTTTTAACTTCTGTTGCCGGAGACGTGTTCTTCTTTGTGCTTACCGCGGTTTTGCTATGGCTCTTTCCATTTGGGATTTCGTCTAAATGGCGGAAGAAGATGTAAATATGGATATCACAATGAATCAGAAACTATATAACACCAGTGGGTGGCTGTTTCCTGCGCTGTTTGTCTTCGCTGGGCTAGCGCTCGCAGGAAGTATTGACCCATACCTTGCTTATGTTGCTACTTCTTGGATTATTTTCGGAATATTAGGCTTAAGTCTGGACGTGGTGTGGGGGCGTGGTGGCTTTTTAAGCCTAGGGCAAACCGCTTTCTATGGTGTGGGCGGTTATCTGGGCAGTGTTGCTGCTATTAACTTGTCCCCTTTTACGGGGAATACACTGATTTGGTCACTTCCCGTTGGTGCGCTTTCGGGCGCATTGTTGGCAGCTTGCTTAGCGTGGATAATTTTTTACGCGAGAATGGGGCCGCTACAGAGCACGATTCTTTCATACACATTTACTTTGCTTCTGTGGTCATTAGCACAAACATTCAAGGTAGAAATTGGTAGTGCAGTCATTGGCGGTGACAACGGTATGTCAAGCATACCGAGTGTTGCTACAGACTTTGCCATTAACCCTGAGCCAATGTCGCTGAACTCAGTATTTGCGGTTGTCATAGTCATAGCGGCGTTTTGCTATTTTTGTACTTACTTCCTGATGAAAAGTCATTTCGGAAAAGTCGTAGATTGTATCCGGCTGGACGATCAAAAAGCTGAACTGCTTGGTTATGATATTCGCCGATATCAACTGATCACATTCAGCTACTCCGGCGCTATCGCTGGAATTGCAGGGGCATTATTTGGCGCTTGGTCGAACTACCTGAATCCTTCTATCTTCTCAGTACAAGAAGCCTTGCTGGTTCCTATCTATGTTCTGGTTGGCGGGATTTCCACACTCGCGGGCCCTTTTGTCGGTGCCATCATGATTGGTGGTTTGTCATTCTGGCTTGGTGGCGGCGCTGTCGGTGGGCAAACAACTCTGATACTAGGCGTTACCCTTATTGTTCTGGTGCTGTTTTTGCGGAACGGTGTACTAGGTGCGTTCAACCTTCTTTGGAAACGAATCCTACCTGATCAAAACGACGCGGCACTCCAAAGTAGCAGTGTGAACTTCTGTGAGAAAAAGTTGGCAAACCTCCAAAAAGCCTGTGCTGAGAACGCGAGACAATCAATGACGTTGTCGACGGATAAAGCATACAAGAAGTTTGGTGGTGTCGTGCCAGTCAATGAAGTTAGCCTCGCCTTTTCTGCTGGAAATCCATACGCATTGATCGGGCCAAATGGTGCCGGAAAGAGCTCGTTCCTCAAAACTTGTGCTGGGATTTATCTTCCGGAAAGTGGTGCGGTATTTCTGAATAACACAGAGATAACGCACAAGCCGATATTTCAGCGGGTAAAGCTCGGTATGGGCATTAAAAACCAAAAGCCTCAGGTCTTTGGGGAGAAAACGGTCAAAGAAAACCTCTGGATAGCGGGATATGCCTCTAATCGAGATGAGAAGTTCGCCAATACGATTAGTGAAATTGTTTTGGACTTTCTGGGTTTCGAACAACAAAGAAATGTCCAAGCATCCGCACTTTCTCATGGACAACAGCAGTGGCTGGATATCGGTATGGTGCTATGCCTTGCGCCTAAAGTCATTCTTCTCGACGAACCCGCAGCTGGTATGACAAACGATGAGACCAGACAGCTTTCTGAGCTTGTAAAAAGCTTATCGAAGTACATGACCGTGCTTCTGGTAGAACACGATATGGACTTTGTCCGGTCGCTGGACGGCAATGTCACGGTATTGCACATGGGCAGTGTGTTTGCTGAGGGCTCTGTGGAATCTCTAAGGGAAGACGAGAGAGTGCTCGATATCTATTTAGGGAGGAAAGAATATGCTTGAGGTGATTGAAGCCAAAGGGGGATATGCAAAAACCACTATCATCCGTGATGTTTCCATCAAGGTGCAAGAGGGGGAAGTCGTTGCGCTAATGGGAAGAAATGGCGTAGGCAAATCGACACTTATGCGCTATATCACGAGCCTCATTCCTTCCAAAGGGGGCAGTGTCTGGATCAATGGGGAAGACGCGCCTGCTTCAACAGTAAAAAGAGCCAGAATGGGGCTTGGATACGTGCCTCAGGGGCGTTTTGTTTTTGAGCGGATGACAGTATCAGAGAACATTGTGGTAGCGGCTGAAGCCCAAGGCCATAACGCAAAAGCTGCACTGGAAACCGCTTACGACTACTTCCCACTCATTAAAGCGAAAGCCAATGATTTGGCGGGCGGCCTTTCTGGAGGACAACAGCAAATTTTGGCTATGGCCCGTGCATTAGCGACTCAGCCTAAGTTTGTGTTGTTGGATGAACCCACTGAGGGCGTCCAGCCCTCTATCGTTGGAGACATGGCTGACATTTTGTTGAGAGTTTCCAAGGAGATGAATATTGGAGTTCTTGTGGCTGAGCAGAATCTGGATTTCTGTTTCTCAGCGGCATCAAGAGCTTATGTTATGTCCAAAGGTGGGATTCAGTTAGAAACCGATACAGCAAGCCTTCGTAAAAACAAAGAGCTACAGATGGAACTGCTGGGAGTGTGAACTTATGGAAAAGAGAAGGTTTAAGCGCAGCGAGAGAGAAACAGATATTGAAAAAACACTCAAGCGTATTCGGGGAGGTTTCAAGAAATACAATAAGTTGCTGACTGAAGAGCCTATTCACCTTTTTTCTCCGGAGGCTCTTTATGAAAAGTCAAAATAGAACCGTTGCGGAACAAGTCGAATCGCTTTTCCGTTGTAATGCGACTCCGGTTGATTTAGCTCATGACGTCATTGATCGTGCGAGTGAGTGCATTGGCTTAAATGCCTTTGTGTCATTGGATCCTGATCACGTGGTTACCCAGGCGAAGCAGTCAGATTTGAGAAGACGGCGAGGCAGACCATTAAGTCCGATCGATGGTGTTCCCATTGCAGTAAAGGACAATTTTTTAACTCAGGATTATCCGACCACGGCTTGCTCAAACGTGGGTCCTGGTGGGCAGCCAAATGAAGATGCTACGGTCGTGGCCAATTTGAGAGCTGCCGGTGCAGTTATTGTTGGTAAGACAAATATGCATGAATGGGCTTATGGGGCAACCAATACGTATTCGCGGTTTGGTGCGACTATCAACCCACATAATGAAGACTGTATTTCTGGAGGAAGTAGTGGCGGCTCTGGAGCTGCGGTCGCAGCAGGAATTGTCGGTGCCGCGCTAGGAAGTGACACTGGAGGTTCTGTGAGAATTCCAGCCAGTGCCTGCGGGGTTTATGGCTTTAAACCATCTTACGGTCGAGCATCTCGGCACGGGGTATTGGCCTTGAGCTGGTCTTTGGATGCTCCTGGTTTGCTGTCATCGAGCATTGACGATATACCGTTGCTATTACCTTATTTCCTGGGGGTTGATAAACGTGACCCGACGACATCGAACGCGAAGCCTTTTTCGAGAGTGCAAAATATCGATGATTTCAAACTGATCAATTTGGTTGGTACTGGATTAGAGCGTTCCGAAGAAGTGGGTCAGGCGTTGGAAAAAGTATTGGGCAACATATCTTCAAATGCGTTGTCGGCAACTATTCCTGATATTCAAAGCTTTTTTTGCGCATGGGAAACAATTCTTCATTGTGAGGCTTCCTCCTTTCACGATGAACGCATGAAGCTGTATCTCGACAAGTTTGGCGAAACAATGCAAAGCCATTTGCTGGCTGGCCAGGAAATTACTGGTGTAGAACTTCTTTATGCCCAACGACTTCGTTCAAAATTTTTGAATATTTTGATTAACCAGCTTCCTTACTGGGACGCGTTAGTGTTGCCGACTTTGCCCGTAGTCGCTCCACGTTTTGGCGAGCAAACCCAAATGTTTGGCGACAGGGTCGTATCGACTCAGGACAGCATGACATGGTTTTGTTGGCTAGGTAATTTGGCGGGGTTACCCGCAATCTCAATTCCTGTGGCTACGTCATCATCCGGATTGCCAATTGGGTTAATGCTAATGGGCAGGCCGGGAGAAGATGAAAAGCTTTTATCGATAGCCAAAAGTATCGATAAATCGGTGGGCTACACTCAAAGGGTATGGAATCAATGATTGTGAAGATAGGCGTACTTTTTTCTCAAAGTGGCCCCATGTCAGTGACAGAACAGGCTCATATCCAAGGTGTGCTTCTCGCTTGCGCTGAAATCAATGAGCAGGCAGAAGAAGATGGGTTCACATTTGAGCCGGTTATTCTGAACCCGGATGGAAATGACCAAGATTATGCCCGTTTAGCCACGGAGCTTATGCTCGAACATCGCGTTGCAGCTATCTTTGGCTGTTGTCTGTCGAGTAGCAGGAAGGCTGTTTTACCTGTTATTGATAGATTCAATGGCATTCTTTTGTACCCCTCGGTTTATGAGGGGTTCGAATTCTCGCCAAACGTCATATATGGAGGGGCCGTGCCTAATCAGGTCGTCCTTCCTCTTTTGGAATATATTTTTAAGAATCATGGAAAACGTATTGCCCTAGTAGGCTCAGATACGCTTTACGCAAGAGAAGTTAACCGGATTGTGAAAGAGTTCCTGACAGAAAGTGGTGGATCTGTGGTCTGTGAGCGTTACTTTCCATTCGACGCTGAGATTGAAGATTTCCAACCGGTGCTTTGTATGCTGAAAGAGAGTGGGGTGGATGCCATCATTTCTACAGTGGTAGGGAATGATAGCGTTGTGTTTTACGAAAGCTTCCATTCTGTTGGCATAGATGGCAGACAAGTACCTATTGCTTCTTTAACGACAACCGAGTCTGAGCTTGCTCAGGTATCTGAGAAAGCCAGAGCAGGACACGTATCGGTCGCACCATATTTTTCGAGCATCGAAAGTGCTGAGAATCGGATGTTTTTGAAAGCCTACCGATCAAGATTTGGAAAAGATGCTCAACCGTCGGTATATAGTGAAATTTGTTATGTTCAGGTTCACATGCTGGCAAAGGCAATAAGGCGCGCTTCGGACCTCTCTACAGAAGGCATACTAACCGCACTTTCAGGGTCTGTATTGAACAGTCCTTCCGGGGACAAGTACCTTGATCCCATGACACAGCATTTCTCCCACAAACCACAAATTGGTGTTGCATCCGAAAGTGGGGTATTTGACGTGGTATGGAGCGGTAAAAGTCCTGTTGCACCGGATCCTTACCTTGTCTCATATGACAGGACGGTAAGTACAACTTCGGAGAGTGACGCATAGTGGGTAAGGTAGTAGCACGTCATGATGAAGATCTTCTTCGAAAGCTGAGGAGGATGAAGGTGATGCTTATTCACCCTCATGACGGAGAAAAAGATGGCTTTCTTGCTCATTTGAAACGTATTGGTTGCCAGGTAGAAAGTGCCTGGCCACCTCCTCAGACGCTTCCAGACCATATTGATGTTGTTCTATTTCTGGTCCAGAAATCCTATGACAAGGAAGCCTGCAGTTGGATGTCTTCCGAAAGCACCATAGCGAAAATCGCGATCATCGACTTTGAAACGCCTGAGATACTTAATGCTTTGGAGCGGCAAAACATTCATGGTGTCCTTTCCAAGCCAATTAGGCTCTTTGGTGTATTGGCAGTGCTTACAACCGCTATTGGTGTGGCCAGTCATGAGGCGAGACTTCGACAACGGATAGAATCTTTGGATGAGACACTGAAAGCGAGAAGAAAAGTGGAAAGGGCTGTCGCCATTCTTGCAGAAAGCCGGAATATTTCAGAGGAAGAAGCATATAAACGGATCAGGAGAAAAGCACAAGATTCAAGGCAAAGCATTGCTCAGCTCGCCGATGCAATCATTGATTCTGACGGTCTTTAGCTGTTCTAACTCTGCTTGTTCGAACCAACCCTCCCTCTCTTTATAAACCCCATCCAGAGAAATTCAAAAAGCCTCAGACGGCTCTTCATAAACCACTATAGTCATATGCAAATCCGAGGTCTGACCTTAGACCAGAGCTGATAATGTGTTCCACGGGTGAGACTTTCTGAGACATTCTAAAGTCGCAACTTTCTTAGGGTAATTGAACGCTGTTCTAAATCAGTGCCAATAAGTGATTGATAATAAAACGCTGTTCAATAACAGTGATGAATAACTGGTCAGATTTGTTGGTTTATTCAGGCATTTTTGAATAGAAAACACTGTTTGATTGTTCAGTTTGCATTGGCTAGGTTGTGTTCACCACTCGAATACCAGGAGGGTATTAACATGCATTCAGTGGATTCAACCTGTATTAAAAACAGTGAGCGTGAACAGATAGCTAAGATTCAGGCGGGGCACCCGTTAGCCCGCAACTACTTCGACCAACTGGTCGCGAGCTACCTGTCACCATTACATCGTCGATGCATGGCATGGTTAGGTTGTCCTTATGACGCGGATGACGTGTTGCAAGAAACCTTGGTGCGGAGTTTCCGCTACATCCACGCCTATCGCGGCGAAGCTGCATTCAGAAGCTGGTTATATGCGATTGCAGACAATCAGTGCAGAAGCTATTTGAAGAAGCGTGCGACACACTCGCAACGTTTCGTTTCAGACGAGTTGCAAGAGGAAGTTGGCGTTGAAGAGAAGTGTCCTGTGACCTCAGAACAGGGAATTTCAAATTCAGTGCAATCATTGGCTAAAACCGCACAGGAAATCCTTGTGCTGCGTTTTGAACATGACCTCTCGCTCGAAGAAATCAGTAACGTCCTCGGCCTTGGCCTGAGTGCGACGAAAATGCGTCTCTATCGCGCCATTGATGCGGCAGAGAAGCATGTGCTGAAGAACGAGGAGGGCCTGCTTGCAACGGCTTGAAATTCGAATAGCAAATCGTGAATAAAGAAAACCGCCTACTTGGGCGGTTTTCTTTTTTGTACCTTAAGGTCAAAGGACCCTGTCACCAAACGCGATTAGCAAATCACTTTGATTGCCAAACCACCCTGAGAGGTTTCGCGGTACTTCGCGTTCATGTCTTTACCGGTTTCCAGCATGGTTTCGATAACCTTATCCAGAGAAACACGTGGCTCAGAAGAACGGCGCAGCGCCATACGGGTTGAGTTGATGGCTTTCATTGCAGCAATACCATTACGCTCGATACATGGAACCTGTACCTGACCTGCAACAGGGTCACACGTCAGACCCAGGTTGTGCTCCATACCGATTTCCGCAGCGATACACACTTGTTGTGGGCTACCACCCATCAGCTCTGCAAGACCCGCTGCTGCCATTGAACACGCAACACCAACTTCGCCCTGACAACCTACTTCCGCACCAGAGATAGATGCGTTTTGCTTGTACAGGCCACCAATCGCGCCAGAAACCGCAAAGTAACGGGTGTACTCACGTGGGCTTACGGTTTGGATGAACTTGTCATAGTAAGCCAGAACCGCAGGGATGATGCCACATGCGCCGTTAGTTGGTGCGGTTACCACACGGCCGCCCGCTGCGTTTTCTTCGTTAACGGCAAACGCGAACATGTTTACCCAGTCAACCACTGCCATTGGGTCGTTCGAGAACTTCTCGGTAGACAGAAGCTGTTGGCGGAGCGCTGCCGCACGACGTGGAACACGCAGTGGACCAGGCAGCACGCCTTCGTTGTTCATGCCGCGATCCAGACACTCACGCATGGTGCGCCACACGTTACCGAAGTAGGTTTCGATTTCATCTTCAGTATGCATGGCACGCATGTTTGCCATGACAACCGCACTGATTGACAGACCAGTCTCTTTACAATGGTTAAGAAGCTCTTCTGCGCTGTTGAACTCGTAAGGAACAGCAACTTTATTTTCGTCTTCTTTGCCGAAGTTCTCTTCGTCAACGATGAAACCACCACCGATAGAGTAGTAAGTCTTGGCGTAGGCTTTCTCTTCACCAGACCAAGCAGTGATGGTCATACCGTTCTCGTGCAGAGGCAGGTTAGTGGTGTGGAAGTTCATACCGCCTTCACGTGGGAAGTCGACAGTGTGAAGTTGGATACCTACTGGCAGACGTTCGGTTTCTTCAACACGCGCGATGAAGCCAGGAATGCTGTCGATATCAACGTTCTCTGGAGAGTTGCCCGCCAGGCCCATGATGATAGCCACATCAGTGTGGTGACCTTTACCGGTCAGAGACAGAGAACCATAGACATCCACAGTGATCTTGGTGATGTCCTGCAGCTTCTCCATGCGGGTCAGATCGTCGATGAATGATTTACCGGCTTTCATTGGGCCAACAGTGTGCGAGCTGGAAGGACCTACGCCGATTTTGTAGATATCAAAAACGCTGATCATGTGTCATACCTCAGTCAATGCCCGTGGTTTACGTGGACGGGCATTTGGATTAATTCGTTTATATCCATCCGTGGAGGTGACATGTTGCTGAGCCGATATACCCTAGGTTTTGCTGACCTTAAATGTTAGGTATTTACCTTTCCGTGGCTCAGTGAAAAAAGCAAAAAAGAGCAAGGAATTTAAGCATCCTTGCTCTTTTGGGGCTGTGCATTCTACACGATTTATTAGGCGATGAAACCGTACATAATCGCTGAAATCGCTACCATACCCATGAAAGTGACGAAGATGTTGCTCGCCTTACCGCCGTACTTCTGCATAGACGGTACTTTCTTGATAGCGTACATCGGCATGATAAACAGAATGGTCGCGATGATTGGGCCACCCAGTGACTCGATCATACCCAGAATGCTTGGGTTGATGGTTGCAACAATCCAGCTGGTGATGATAACGAATGCCACGGTGAACATATCGATTTTCTTCATGTTCACTTGCTTACCGCGAGAGCGCAGTTGCTTAATGATGATACCGTTCAGACCTTCACGTGCACCCATGTAGTGACCGAAGAAAGAAGAAACGATAGCAACGAAGGCAACAACTGGACCCAGATAAGAGATGAATGGGCTTTCATGTTTGTTCGCCAGGTAAGACAGAACCGCCAGGTTTTGTGCTTTTGCTTCTGCCAGATCAGCAGGCGTCAGGCTCAGAACACAAGAGAATACGAACAGCATGACGAAACCAAGCAGCATGCCCGAGGTGCGGAACAGGATTTGGTTTGATTTACGCTCAGCGTTGTCACCGTAGTCGCGGGTCTGTGCCATAGAGAACGCAGAGATCGCAGGGCTGTGGTTGAACGCGAAAACCAGAACTGGGATAGAGATCCACAGGGTGGTCATGAAATCACCCGCTGTAGGAATTTGCTGCAGTGCAGACATGTTCCAGTCAGGGATCAGGTAGATAGACATGAACAGCAGGATGGCAACCAGAGGGTAAACCAGGAACTGAGTCACTTTCAGCATCAGTTTCTCACCCGCCAGCATGACTGACATCATACCCATGATCAGGATGATAGACAGAACAGCGCGTGGCAGAGATTCCATGCCAAGCTGGTTAACCATGAAAGAGTCAACAGTGTTGGTGATACCAACACCGTAAATCAGAACGATCGGGTAAATCGCGAAAAAGTAAAGCAGAGTGATGAGTTTACCCGCAGTCGCGCCGAAGTGCTCTTCAACCACTTCAGTGATGTCGCTGCCTGGCTTCTTAGAAGACAGAACGAAACGTGCAAGGCCACGGTGAGCCAGATAAGTCATAGGACCAACCAGGATTGCCAGGGCAACCAGAGGCCAGAAACCGTTCAGACCAGCGTTAATAGGAAGGAACAGAATACCTGCACCTACCGCTGTACCAAACAGAGATAGCATCCAGGTGGTGTCTTGAGCAGACCACTTCATTTTGTCTGCGCTCGAAGTCGTGGTTGACTGAGTTTGCATCGTTTAATCACCAAAAATAATACGGAACAGATCGGGAACTGATGCGTATTGTTTACATTTTTTTCACTGTAAACTGTGATGGAGATCATTTTTGTGGCAACAATATTTCGTGCGACGAATTTATTTGATCTCACCACATTCACATTTTTTATGGTTTAAAAACGTTGTTTAAAGACCCTAAAAAAAGTTTAGGTATTAAAAATTAGTTGAGGGAAAGTTGCTGGCTGAGGGCATGAAGTATCTGAGCCGTAACACCCCAGATCAGGTGGTTTTCATAGCTCATGGCGTAGATGTGGTAGGTGTTACCACGAACATGGAAAGGTTGCTTGGTGATGGCGTCGCGTCTCAAAAATTGAGCGAGTGGCACCTCAAAAAGGCTGTGAACCTCATTGGCATCCAGCACGGGTGTGTAATCGGCATCCACAAAAGCGATAACAGGCGTAACAAGGTAGCCGCTGACGGTTGGAAGTGGCGCTAAGCAGCCAAGGAGATGTGCTCTGTCAGTGGTGACGCCAATCTCTTCTTCCATTTCACGGATTGCCGTTTCGACGATATCCGTGTCCGATTCTTCGACTTTACCACCGGGGAAGCTAATTTGGCCTGGGTGATGTTTCAAATGCGTTGCGCGTTTGGTTAACAAGACATGAAGTTCGCCATCACGTTCTGCAAGGGCGATCATCACAGCGGCAGGACGAAGATCTGGTGATCCTTCCCGACGTATGGCATCGGTCGCACGTTGAATCACGCGTTTGTCGTAATGGTAACTGGGGCTCAGGCTAAAACGCTGTACTAACCAATGGCGGGAGAGGGGACGCATCGGGCTTTGGCGTGTCTGATGCGCCAGAATTGCTGGTTGCTGTAGCGAGGTGTTATCCATCCATGGTGTTTTTAACATGCGTCCTACCTAGTTCTGAATGCGCTGTACCGCCTCTTATGAAGACAGCACAGGAAGAATCCGACTGAGCTTGTCGAGTGTTTCCTGATACTCCGATGCCGCCTCACTGTCTGCGACCACGCCGCCGCCAGCCCAGGCATAAATGTGCTGCTGATGGCAGACCAGCGTACGAATCGTAATGCTGGTGTCCATGGTGCCACAACGACTCAAGTAGCCAATGCTGCCACAGTAAATGCTGCGTCGATGCGGCTCCAGCTCCTCGATGATCTCCATAGCGCGTACTTTTGGTGCGCCAGTTATCGATCCACCGGGAAAACAGGCACGGAGCAAATCTTCGCCGTACTTATCATCAGAAAGCGTTCCCGTTACGGTACTGACCATATGATGGACGGCCGGAAATGTCTCAATATCAAAAAGTTTAGGTACATTTACCGAACCTGGCGAGGCCACACGGCCAATATCATTGCGAAGAAGGTCAACAATCATCAGGTTTTCGGCGCGATCTTTCTGTGCGTTCTTCAAGCAATGGATGTTTGCCGCATCCACTGCAGCGTCGTTGTGGCGAGGGCGGGTGCCTTTAATTGGCTTGGTTTCAATCTCTCTGCCATGCAACTGCAAGAAGCGTTCTGGAGAGACAGAAAGAATGGCAGAATCTTCCAAACGAATAAAGCCAGAGAAGGGCGCGCCATTGGTTTTGGCCAGCTTTTGATAGGCTTCCCACTCGCTGCCTTGGTAAGGCGCTTCAAAGCGTTGAGCAAGATTGATTTGGTAACAATCACCCGACGTTAGATACGCCTGCACACGGTCGAACTTCTCTTCATAGGTTTCCGGCGTCATGTTCGCCTGCCATTCACCTTTCAAAGAGAATGCTGAGGCTTCTGCTTCCTGATGGCCTTCTAGCCATGAAAGTCGGTTTTCACCCTCAGGTTGGATCAGCACCAGCTTTTTCTCTTTATGGTCTGCAATCACTGCCCAGTCATAAATACCCACAGCCATATCTGGAATGTCGATATCGCGGGTAGCCAGCTCAGGCAAAGTTTCTACCTGACGGCCAAGGTCATAAGCGAAATAGCCCAATGCCCCGCCGAGGAATGGCCAAGGTGCGATAGGCTCTGTGCGAGGTAAAAGTGAAAGCTGAAGTGCGTGCAATTCTTCGAACGGATCAGTCTCGCTGGATGCGGTGCGACCGTCACGATACCAAATGCGGTTTATGCCGTTTTCACTGCAAAGCGTCGCGATGGGGTCCGCCACTAGAATATCAAAGCGGTTATCCGGATGTTTTTCCGCTGCAGACTGCAGCAGCATTGCCCAAGGTTGGGATTCAATACGGGAAAAAAGCGACGTGAGTGCTGATGGCGAGTACTCAAGAAACTGCAGAGTGATAGGCATTCGTCTCGATTCGGTCATTTTCGTGTTTTTGTGATCGGCATTGAAGCGTCTGTTGGCGCTAAATCGGCCGTAAGAGTATCATAATCGTGGCTTTTAAAGCTAAGTTTGGAAAGTGAAAAATCAAGCGGCGAAAAGTCATTCGCCCAAACAAGGACGCGAGAGGGTCGCTTCTCTGGCAAAGCTGCCGAATAAGAGAAAGCGGCCTACTATTTTGTAATACCTATACGTAATACAAAGCTCGACTGGAAGCACTGTTTAGCCCGCATTGATAAGTGAGCGAACAGCGCCAAGGAATCATAAAAATTAAAGAGGCAACTATGACTGTCATTCGTAAGGAAGATGTCATCGACAGTGTCGCTGACGCCCTACAGTACATCTCCTACTATCACCCTATCGATTTTGTTCAAGCCCTCGAAAAGGCGTACGAAAAAGAGCAAAGCCAAGCGGCAAAAGACGCCATCGCCCAAATTCTGATCAACTCCCGCATGTCAGCAGAAGGCAAACGCCCAATCTGTCAGGACACGGGCATTGTCACCTGCTTCGTGAACATCGGCATGGATGTTCAGTGGGAAAGCGACCTCACCGTTCAACAAATGGTCGATGAAGGTGTACGCCGCGCATACAACAACCCAGACAACCCACTGCGTGCCTCTGTGGTTGCAGACCCAGCGGGTACCCGTAAGAACACCAAAGACAACACTCCAGCGGTTGTTCACATCAACATGGTGCCGGGTGACAAAGTGGAAATTCAAATCGCGGCGAAAGGCGGCGGTTCTGAAAACAAAACCAAGATGGTAATGCTCAACCCATCTGACGATGTAGCAGCGTGGGTAGAGAAAACCCTGCCAACCATGGGGGCAGGCTGGTGTCCACCGGGTATGCTCGGCATTGGTATTGGCGGTACAGCAGAGAAAGCCGCTGTGCTGGCAAAAGAATCTCTGATGGAACACATCGACATTCAAGAACTGATTGACCGTGGCCCAGAAAACGCAGAAGAAGAGCTTCGCCTTGATATCTTCAATCGCGTGAACAAACTGGGTATCGGCGCACAAGGCCTTGGCGGCTTAACCACCGTTGTTGATGTGAAAATCAAAACCGCGCCGACGCACGCAGCGTCTAAGCCTGTGTGTTTGATCCCTAACTGTGCCGCGACTCGCCACGTTCACTTCACCCTTGATGGTTCAGGCCCAGCCGACCTTCAGCCGCCAAAACTGGAAGAGTGGCCAGAAGTCACCTGGGAAGTGGGCGAAAACGTTCGTCGTGCAAACCTGGATGAAGTCACTAAAGAAGACATCCAAGAGTGGAAGACAGGTGAAACGGTTCTGCTTTCAGGCAAAATCCTGACCGGTCGTGATGCCGCACACAAACGCATTCAGGAAATGCTGAACAGCGGTCAAGGCTTGCCAGATGGCGTGGACTTCAACGGACGCTTCATTTACTACGTAGGCCCTGTAGATGCAGTGGGCGATGAAGCTGTTGGCCCTGCAGGCCCAACCACTTCAACCCGTATGGACAAGTTCACTGACATGATGCTGAGCGAAACTGGTCTTATCGGCATGATTGGTAAGGCAGAGCGCGGCCCTGCAACGGTTGAATCCATCAAAGAACACAAAGCGGTATACCTGATGGCCGTTGGCGGCGCTGCTTACCTTGTTGCAAAAGCCATCAAGAAAGCACGTGTTGTAGCGTTCGAAGATTTGGGTATGGAAGCGATTTACGAGTTTGATGTCGTAGATATGCCAGTGACCGTTGCCGTCGATTCGCGCGGTGACAACGCCCACCAAATCGGCCCAGACACCTGGAAGGTGAAAATCGCCGAAATGGAAGGCTAAGCCCAAACGGCATCTGCTTGAAAACCAATAAAACCGCAGCCTAGGCCGCGGTTTTTGTTTGTCGATTGCTTGAGGTTGATCGTAGAAGTATTGCCACAATTTCTATTGGTATGCCTAGTTTATTAGTATTTCAATCAATACGACTGCTGGGCCACACGCGCAGGGGCGGTAGCGTGGAATCAAAGTAGCCTAGATAGAGGGCTGATGACTCCGTTGGCACCATTATTTAAAACATGTGTGTATATCTGCGTGGTTCTAATATCAGAATGTCCTAACTGCTCTTGAACCGTCCTAATGTCTGCTCCGGCTTCTAGAAGATGTGTAGCAAATGAGTGTCGAAGTGTGTGACAACTTACCGCTTTGCTTATTTGAGCTTCTCTTGCCGCACGCTTTATTGCTCTTCGAATGGTCGTTTCATCTAAGTGATGACGCCGAATCAAGGATGAGCTAGGGTCTACCGAAAGTTTGCTAGAGGGAAACAGAAATTGCCATCCAAGCTGTTTGCTTGCTGCGGGGTATTTCTTTGCTAACGCATTTGGAAGCCAGACGCCGCTGAAGCTAGGGTTAGAAATGTCTTTCTCAAAGTATTTATCAGCTATCGCAATTTGGTTTCTAATCAAGGGAACAAGTTCTTTGGCTAGGGTGACTTTTCGGTTTTTATTCCCCTTTCCTTGCCAAACAAAAACGGCGTAATAGTCAAAATCAATATCCTGCACTCTGAGTCTAAGCATTTCAGTGACTCTCAATCCGCTACCATACATCAGTTTTATCGGAAGGCTAAGGTTAGGAGGAAGATGTTGGAAGAGGCGTATAGTCTCATCTTTGGTCAGTACGACGGGAAGTTTTGGGGATACTTTTGATCTATTGAAAGACAAATTTTCTCTAAGCGGTTTTTTTATATATTGCCGATAGAGAAAAACAACGGCGTTGAGCGCTGTTGCTTGACTTTTCACAGCCAGTTTTCGCTCATTTGCTAAATATGTTAAAAATCGCTCTACCTCCTCGTCTCCCATATCTGCGGGATGCTTTTTGTTGGTATAGATAATAAACATCTTTATCCAGTAGATGTATGTGTCAACCGTTCTCTTAGAATAGTGACGTGAATACATAAACTCGCAGACTGATTGGAGAAAGGGCGATTTCATAGATGTTTAACTATACTGTTTATATACACAGTTCTTACTCTATAGTAAGAAATTGCAGAATTTAAATGCGGGACGCCCGTTTTTGTCAGTTTGCAAACATAGTCATAGTTCTATGTGATTGATAATATTGATGTAAGATGCGCGGTGATACGGTGGTTAGCGTACTAATCGGGCGTCTCGGTTTTGGACTAAACGGGCTTTATGCCCGCTAATAAGTTGTTAGGCATATAGGAGGAAATATTGAGTCTTTTGAGAGAAATTCAAGCATCACTCATATCTGATGAACCAAATTTAGGTGGTGTTTTATTAAAGCTACGATTACTCGCGGCAAGGTTGGGAAGTGATATTCTAAGTGATTGGGTAAAACATGAAATGTCAGGTTATCCAACTGATGTTGATTTACCAGATTACAGAGTTATAGGTGTATCATTTAAAGGTACCTTTAGTGGTCCTTTTGGTTCAGGAATTAACAATGCATCTATCCCAACGGCACTTGTAGAGCAACATGCAGGTGAACACTGGAGTAATCATCGAGTCAGGCAGGGTATTGCAGCCATTGACGATTTGGTCAAGAGTGCTCAAGAGTCAGGCTATCTTGGATTAGATTGTTCAAACTTAATATTACTATTGCAAGGGAAGATATATGAAGACTATGCATGTAATGATATTCGGGGGTCAATTTCTAGAAGCGCATTGGTTCAAATTCAAAACGAAGTAAAAAGTAGAGCGCTAGAATTAACTATTGAGTTAGAAAAATCAGTTCCTGCCGCAGCTGAAATTGTGTTGGTGCCTGAGGGTACAGATAATATTGATAAGAGCGAAGTGTCTAAGATTATCAACCAAACAATTTACGGGAATTATACTGAAATCTCTAATTCAGGAGATAGTGCTCATATTGAAGTAAAAGCCATTCAAGGTAACGCAGATGCATTTCAAAAAATACTTGAAGACTCTGGCATATCACAAGAATCAGCAAAAGAACTGTCAGAAATCATCCAAGCTGAATCACCAGATTCTAAAGATGAACCACTAGGCAGCAAGGCTAAAAAATGGCTTCTCAGCAATCTTAAAAAAGCTGAAGATGGGACGTGGAATGTAGGTATTTCAGTGGCAACTGATGTAATCAAAAATGCAGTCAAAGGTTATTATGGGCTTTAGTTAAAAATGCCTAACAAAGCATTTATGAGTGATTCCCAACGCTTGGCATTTTCCATTCTACCGTTGGGTTTTGTGTTTACGGTGATCTGGTTAAGTTTTTTGGTAGCGTTGCTCACACCTTAATGCGGCGTTATGAGGAGAGGAAAATCCATTGGTTGCTACAAGTGCTGTAACTAAAAGTTGTTATTTTATGAGTAATTTCTCTTGCTACGAGATAGCAAAGGATTTTGCTAGTCCAATTTTGACAACCATCGCTATTTTGATTTCTGTCCTTATTGCGTTTAAACAACTATCTAAACAGCATGAGAATAGTCTTGAGCTTAAGAAAGAAGAAATAAAGAGTAAAACTCGAATAGATCTCTTTAAAGAGATTAATGACTTGTTAGAGGCTTCAAATACTCAAGTCCGTGAAATTAATTCCCATTGTTTCGGTAAGAAATACTCTAACATTGAAATGAAAGCAGCAATTGACCATGTGGAATTCCTGGAGTTAATGAAAGTATTCAGCAGTGCTCTTTTGACTGTTGCTAGTAAAGTCGAATATCATGAAATCGTAAACTTAAAATTGTTTCGTGTTTTTCGTTATTCTTTATATTCTATTCATCATGATTTGCTAGCTCTTCAAACTGAAAAAGACAGATTTAAAGTTTTAGAGAAGCTTATTGAACTTACTAATGATTCAATGATGTATTTTGGTGATTTTCAGGTGTGTATGCAAAACATGACTTATGGCGAAACTTTCAACTCAACTGTCCCAGAAAGAGTTCCTGCGAACAAGAAAATCAAAGTGATCACTAATTGTTCTGAGAACTTAGATGCTTTACAAGTCTATTTTGAGAAAGAGTCAAATTGGGGCAAAAGCTGTACAAAGTATGAAAGTGAGGCAAAGGAGAAATTTTCCTCATAACAAGCGAATGAACGAGGGACGTTTACTCGTGGCGCATTTTTCATAGAAAAATTGTGATTCAGGTGTTTCAAACAGTTTGGGCTAGTAAATACCCGTTATTCGAACGTTAGTACTAAAAAATTTAGATTGCAGAATATAAAATGAGTAGAACAAAAAAATTAATTCAGTATGGTTACTTGCCTATACAGTTACCACCTTCTTTTAATACTAGGTCCTTTGCTGAAAACTATACGAAATTTGAATCTAAATGGAATTCACAGAAAACACCAAAAACAAGGTCAGAAAAGTACTCCGTAGCAAGATCATCATATTATAGACGAGTTACTAGTATTCTAAATCCAATTGGTTTTTACTATATTTCAAAAGAAATTAGTAAGCATTGGGCTAAAATTGAGCGACATTATAGAAAAAGTAACATTTCTTTAAGCAAGCCTAGAATTAACCCTAGCTTGAGAGCTATTGAAATTAGTAAATTTAATGAACTTTATGAGGCTAAGATTGAGAGGTCTTCAGGGTATAAATTTGCATTAATTACAGATATTACAAGTTTTTTTCCAACAATTTATACTCATTCTATACCGTGGGCATTGCATACAAAGTCGGTAGCTAAAAATAATACAACTCATACAGATGAGTATTTTGGTAATTTGATTGATGCCAAATCAATGAGTTTACAAGATGGACAGACGATGGGGATACCTATTGGTCCTGATACTTCGCATATAATTTCAGAAATTATTAGTGTCTCAATAGATAAAGATTTAAATGATGTGCTAGGGTATTGGCCCGCTGGTTTTCGATATGTGGATGATTATTTTCTTTTCTTTAACACTCGAGAGGAGGCTGAAAGAGTTTTAGCATCATTGACAAAAATTGTTAGTAATTATGAACTTCAACTCAATCCTTCTAAAACCAAAATTATCGAAGTTCGAGATTTAGTTGAAGAATCATGGAAGTATAGTATCAAAAAGTTACGGATCTCGGATAAAAAGAAACAACAAAGGGATGATATCCATAATTATTTTGAATGTGTTTTTAGTTTGGAAAGTAAATTTAAGGATGAAAGCCTTGTTAAATACGCACTAAAACAACTTTCTTCATCGATTATAAAAAAATCAAATTGGTCTATTTTTGAATCGTACTTACTAAAATGTGGATACGGCTTTCCTAATACTTTACAAATAATAGTAACTATATTAAGTACTTATAAGCAATTTGATTATAATCTTAACCAAAAGGCTTTAGAGCGATTTTGTGGTAACCTCATTGAAACACACGCGATTTCTGATCATCATGGTGAGGTATCTTGGTTATTGTGGTTGTGTAAAGAGATTAACGTTCCACTTCGCAGAGAAGTTATTCGTGAAGTTGAGGGTATGTCAAGTGGTGTTTGTAAGTTGATGGTGATTGATCTTTATGAATCTGGAGTCATTAAGCACAACTTAAAGTCTGAAACATTAAGATTGCTAGCTTCCAAGGAATCATTGTATTCAAGTGATTGGTTAATCTCTTATGAAGCAGGTCGTAGGTTCTGGTTAAAAAATGCAGATGACAAATTTATAAAAAATGATTATTTTTTTAGTGCGTTACTAAAAAACTCAGTATCTTTTTATGACGAATCAGCTAAATGTAATCCTATATTTAATTTTAAAACAACCACATTATCTCAGAATTTTATTGATCAGCTTTTTGATAGTGATGATGATATTCATTCATACTTTGAGTTTGATGAAATGGACGAAGAGTACTTTGATAGCAGCTCTAGTTCTGATGTTTACGATTACGATGAAGACGATTGGTTTAGTGGCGAATTTTAAGTACTAACAAACAATTTAAGAGGGATTCACAACGCTTGGCACTTTTGCTTCTACTTCAAATTTAGTGTTTATGGCACAATGTTTTAGGTTGGGTGGTAGCGTTGTTCACCCCTTAATTGGGCGTTAAATGGCTATGAAGTTTGACAGTTGCATCTGTGCTTTAAATGAATTACTGTGTTTTTGTACAGTTTTCTTAAAGGGTATTTTATGGCTGGTAATTTCAATTTCATGACGCTGCTCTCAACTAGTGTAGCTTTCGCTGCTGGGACATTTACTGCTTTACAGTATATACAAGTAACGCCTTTGGAAACTGAGGTTGCTGTCCTTAAAGAAAAACTTAGTAATCAAAAAGAGCAAGTTGTAGTCTCAGTTGAGTACAGACAATTGAATGATGAGTTGTCACGAGAAAGAGCACGTAGTGAATTACTTGAATCTCAAGTAAAAAAGAAAAACCAAGCTGTCGAAGAAGCTATTGTCTTGCGAGTTGAATTATCTAATGCTAAGGAAAAGCTGGAGAAATATAAAAAACAGGGTGATTACCACTTAGTCAAGCAAAACTTAGAAAAAGTAAATAATGACTTATATGGTTTGAAAGAGAAATATCTAAAGTTGAATAAAGATTATAAGGCTTTATCAGGCTATATTTCTCTAAGAAAAGATTTTGAAGAACTTAAGCAACAAAAGAGTCGACTTACACAGATTATGCAGTGCATGAATAAATCTGCTTGCCCAACAATATACTATAAATATTACTTAGATAAATTTGAGCAAGCAACATACAATCAATTTGGTGATGAACTAAAAGAAGTTAACGCACAAATGAAGTTAATTATCGATAAGCTCCCGGCTATTTAACAATCTGTTTAAGAGTGATTCGCAACGCGTGGCATTTTTACTATGCGTTACGTTTAGTGTTTAAGGTGGTATGCAGTGGCTTCTGTATTGCGTTGCTCACACCTTAACAGGGCTACATGTGTCCGAGTACTCCGGCATTCCGTAATAATATAATTCATAATGCTTAACTTAACTGATATAATTAAAAATTGTTATTAATCAGGTTGTTGTGTTTTTGAATAATGATAGAAAACTTTAGTATAGAGTTTGTAGAAGAGCTAAAGAGATACGCAATAGAAGTAATGCAAGAGCAATATATTAGCCAAGAAACAAAGCGCTCTATTTGGGTAGATAGTACCAGAGGCCTCAAGCAAGATAGTTACCTCAGAGAGAGTTGCTTACCTGCACACTTCGCTATTTTGCCTATGGTCAAACAAGTTGCCGAGAACGCTGGTGTAGTTATTGGTGTAATTGATCCTCCTCGTTTAAATCGGATATACCATACGTACTCACACATTGCTATGTTCAGTGAAAACGCTAGGATCAATACGGATCCAGAACAACTGTACCATGCTTGGATTAAATTAAATTTGGATGACCCTAAAAGTGATATTCTTGACATTACGTCAGCACAAGCAAGACACAGCGAAAATGGTTTCTTAGGGAAGCATAGCTATAAACAGCATATAGAAATTCTCACTAATCCGAAAGACGTATATCATTTTCACGCAAAATATGTGCGTTTACGATTCAGCAAGTACCAAGACGGTTTAAGCCCACCTGGCTTAGCAAAAAATTACTTGAAGTCATTTGCGACTCAGCAATCGGTTGATGAAAGTGTCGTAATGGGAGTAAAGGGGGAATCGCCTTTGACAAGTTTGTTGCTTCCCTTTGTATATAAATGTTTGTTTTGTCATTATAAAAGAACAATTACAAAAGGTGGCCAAGACACATAACAAACTGTTTAAGAGTGATTCGCAACGCGTGGCATTTTTACTATGCGTTGGTTTTAGTGTTTAAGGTGGTATGCGGCGGCTTTGGTATTGCGTTGCTCACACCTTAACAGGGCTACATGGATTCCCCCGTTCGTCAAACATCCGCTAGACTTTTGAAGATGGGTTTTGGACTGCCGCTCTACATTCGGCCTTTCACTGACTCACGTCATGGCCCTGATGACATTACGCGGTTGCAGTGCCCCTTTTTATTAAACAAATTGGCGTTAGAAGGTATCAATGTGCCCGCCGTATTAACAGGCTCTCTGCAAATGGTCTTAACCTATCCTCATCAGCTGCGTCTGCAATGACCCGGTTGGTGTGTTTCCCTGCGCCGCCTCTTACTCAGGCGGCGTAGTCTTGATATTCGGTTTGGTTGTGCAACAACGCCCAGATAATGCGGGCGTTCTTAGCTGCCAGTGCGACAATGGCTCGGTTCATCCCTCGTCGTTCGAGGACGTTTCTCCCCCAGACACTGAGCCTGTCCTGTTTTTCCCCGAGGTTGGTTATGACGGCTCTCGCGCCGTGAACTAACAAGGTTCGTAGATACTTGTCGCCCCGTTTACTAATGCGCCCAAGGCGAGGTTTACCGCCGGTTGAATACTGTTTGGGAACTAATCCCAACCAAGCAGCAAAGTCTCTCCCGGAGTCGAACTGCTCACCTTTACCGATGGCAGCAATAATGGCTGTGGCGGTTTGAGGTCCGACGCCTCGGACGTTGAGGATACGCTGCGCATTAGGGCTGACTTTGGTCACCATCTCAAAGCACTGGTCAGTGTCTTCGACACGTTGATTCAGTGTCTGTAAGTGTTCAAAGCAATCCGCCAGGACAGCACGGGCAATATCAGGTAAGCCGTTTTCAGCGGCTTCGAGAATAAGAGGAACCTCGCGATGGACAGCGGCACGTCCGGTTGGAATGACGATGCCAAATTCGGCGAGCAAAGCACGGATACGATTAATGAGGGCAGTACGCTCCTGAACCCAGTGCTCACGCATTCGGTGAATAGCAAGAATGGCTTGGCGTTCAGGTGATTTAACAGGAACAAACCGCGTATTGGGTCTTTGGACGGCTTCACAGATAGCAATGGCATCATTAAGGTCATTCTTGCCTTTTGTGCGGTAGGGGCTGACATACTTAGCCGCCATGATGCGGGTATCATGGCCTAATTGGGTGAACGCTCTGGCCCAATAATGCACACCACTACACGCTTCAATGCCTATACGCATAGCTGGCATATTTGCTAATGTAGTCAGCAATTTAGCGTGTGATACAGATTTATGAAGGATGACCTTTCCCCGTTCATCAACCGCGTGCAGAGAGAAGTGGTGTTTGGCGAGGTCAACGCCACAAAAGAATTGAGAAGACATGATTACCTCCGGTATTTAACGCGACACCTAAGTGTGGCAAATCCTCGTGAGGGGGAATCCATGTCATTCGTTAGCTGCCAATGGAGTTTCAATGCCCAATGTAAAGTTACGACCTCCTAGTAAAGGATTGGGGCACAAGTGTGAAAAAATTCTGCGTAGTGTTCCCGAGTGGTTTGGGCGTGAAGATTCTCTTATCGAGTACGTAAATGAAATTGATCACCTGAGCACGTATACAGCGTTCCTTGATGAGCGACTAATTGGCTTCTTTTCAGTCAACATACACAATGAATGCTCTGCTGAACTTCACGTGTTAGCAGTCCATCTTGATTTCCATCGACAAGGCATTGGTAAGCAGTTGTATCGGTCTGTAGAGGAAGATTTAAAGACACAAGGCATCAAGTATGTGCAAGTCAAAACGTTGGGCCCATCTTACGGCGATGCAAATTACGAAAAAACCAGACAGTTCTATCTTTCACTCGGTTTTTCTCCTCTTGAAGAAATAAGAGAGTTTTGGGGGGAAGGTACGCCTTGTTTACTGATGGTAAAGGGCATCTAACAAGGGCTTCAAGGGGACTAAAAACACTGAATCATTTTTTAGTCTTTTCAAATTTGGTGCTTAAGGTGGTTATTTCGAGTGAATCGTGTGTTTTTATCCCCTCAAGCCGACGTTAGCTCTCAATGAGGTTTGTATGAAATTTAACTTTTTAATCGTTTTGTTTTTTTTAGTTGGCTGTGCTTCAACTAGTAATGAGTCAGTAAAGAAAGTACGCTTTGCAGATGTTTATCACATAATGGTGATGACAGAAAAAGATGCTAAAGATGTATATGCTGAACTTCAATTATTAGATAAAGGCGAACAATTTGTAGCATTTAAAAAACTTGCAGAGAATGTATCAATAGATACCGCGAGTGCTGGGAACGGTGGAAAGCTTGATACTATTTATGAAGGTATGATGGATTTGGAGTTTGAACAACATGTATTTTCTTCTCAGAAAAGTGAAGTAATCCCTGAGTTTAAAAGTTTTTTAGGTTGGCATGTTATATATGTAGAAAAGTTTTACGAAAGAGACGTTTACGACATTTGTGAAAATGAAGCTGCAAGCCATGAATCAGGTGAAAGAACTCTCTACTCAATTTATTGCTTATAAAGCGTAGAGAGCTAACAAGTGCTTTAAACGGATGCAAAGTTGTTGGCTTTGCTCCTCCGTCGCTAAGTTTAGCCAACAACTTTGCGCCGCTTAAGCAGGCGTTATACGCTAAAATCGAAATGGAAGTTCAATTGAAAGTTTTAGATGAAGTAAAGCTATTGATATCCGTTGTTTACATCAGCGATGCTACAAAAACTCTCACCAGAGAACTCAAAGGTAAATGTTGGGGAGCTATCGTACGGCTTGCCACACCTGCCGTGATTTCTGTTGGCGTTCTAGATATTGCGTTGTTGGAATTTACAAGATTTTGGATAAGTCCAGGACTTAGTATTTTAGCTGTATTCGCTACGCTGATATTAACTTCGATTTTTATTAATAAAGTGGTCAGTGATGATAAGCAACTCATTAAAGCTAAGATTTTTATTATGGAAATTGATGAGAAGGAACGAAAGGAAAAGGTATTCTTTTTCAACGCTGTTTATTTCATGGTTTCACTTCTTCCTGTCCTCATCTTTGGAGTTGCGCTGTGGATATCACGCATATAACAAATGCATGAACGGGATATTTCTTCGTCGTGCAATTTCACCGTGAATTAGGTGTTTGACACATATTGGTTTAGAAAGTGCCCGTTATGCTGGCGTTAGGATCTATTGAGGTGAATTTGAAGACCACTATTAAGCCCAAAAGACCTTTTTTGACGCTAATAGGTAGCATGCCATTTATTCTCATGGGCTTATTTCACCTAAAAAATGGAGTTTGGTTTGCCTATGTCGAGCTTTCACTAGCATTCATCAGTATGTCTGTCACTTTGGGCATGCTGCTCCCTTTTTCATCCTACGTAGAGGTCAAAGAAGGCAAGATAGTAATTCGTAATCTATTTATAAAGCGAACTCTCAATATAGATGAGTTAAGTGAAATAAAGTACAGCTCTAGAGCAATTTACATCACATTATTAAACCCAGAAAGCAGATCAATAAACAAGATTACGTATCAGCTATTTAACTACAACTATCTAATCCAGGATATATACAAGCTCCCATTGGTAAAAATTGTACATGCAGTAAACGAAAATAAAACCTGAATAGGAAATTAAACATCACGCCCTCGGTTGCTGGGTTTGTTAAACATGCCCGCTCTTTATAGCAAGATTCTGATATAAGGAAATAGTTTTGAGATTTATAGTCACTTTTACATCAATAATTTTCGCTTTCGGAGTGAATGCTAGTGAGCTGGAAATTTTGGTTGATAAATACGTTGCGGCTAATCTTAGTTTTAATTGTGAACAGATTGCTCAGCTAGTACATCCTGATGACCTAAGCTTTTATAAAAAGAAGGTAGATAATTCACTTAAAAGCTCAAATAAAGATATGGTCGAGGAAAACTTGCTTCCATTGTTGGGTGTTAATACTCGACAGCAAGCAATTAAGTTAGGGGCAGAAGAAGCCTATACTAATATTTGTACTAATCTAATTGCTAAGCTCCCCACTAAAAATTTAGAAATAGCCAACCCTGAGATTGAATATCTTAGGAAGACAAATCATGGTGATACCATGGTTGTAACATACAAAGTAATGTATGAACTCGGGGGAATATCTACTCAAAACATTTTCCAACATGGTTTCAAAAAGTACAAAGATAACTGGCGTGTCTTGCTTACACCTGAAGCGCTAGCGTACTTTGCACAATATAACTAGCAAACGCTTTAAAACGGATTCGTAACGCATAGTAGTTTTGTCATGCGTTGATTTTAGTGATAGCTGGTGTGCTGAAAAATAGCATTGCGTTGCTCACCCCTTAACAGGGCGCTGGCTTTCTGGTTGAATCATGAGGAACAAATAGTGTTCAAACGTTTTGTCGTTGGGCATATCAACAAACAGTCGGGAGTGAATCAAGGAATCTTAGGCGTGGCTTATCGTATCAGTAGAGAAAAGCAGGCCGATGGAACCTGTATTGCTGACCTAGATTCCCATCTAGAATGGTTGATGAGTTCCTTTCCAATTCCTGATGTTTTTAACAACCCAGAAAGCTTGAAAGGTGTCTGTTGGTTTAAGGATACATCGGTTGAAATCATTGCTCATGTAGTAGCCATAATTCCTTATGTTGAAAAATGTGGCTTCACAGTTACCGAGTTAACGTCAAATGCTCCGGGTCTAGTCATATATGAAGATGACTTCCAGATTGTCGCTATCCCAGACGAGCATCAGCGCAGAAAGCTAACGAATAGCTCAAGCTGACAACTAACCTTTGGGATTCTTGGCTCAATTGAGTTCAGTGTTTACGGTGTCTGTATTTGAGTATCGGGGCGGTTAGCTGCAACTTGATAAGGCATCATATGGTTAGAGGAAAATTATGTATCCATTAGCAGTTCTTGTTCATGTCCCAGATGTAGCTAAAGGGCTTGAATGGTACAAGAAAGCTTTTCCGGGAGCGGTTCCGGTTTACCACCCTGACTTTGACTTTACAGCGCTTGATCTAAATGGGTTCTCACTGGAGATAGTTCAAGCTGACGAAAAGGTTGGTACTGGTAAAAGTGGTACGGTTGTTTATTGGTCTGTAGATAATTTGTCTGTTGCTTTAGCTCGTTTTAAAGAACTAGGTGCGTGCCTTTATCGCGGGCCAATGGATATAGAAGGTGGGTTGTCAATGTGCCAAGTTGAGGACCCATTTGGAAACTTAATCGGACTACGCGGAAAAATAACACAAAAAATCATTCAAGAATGACTCGTTTGTTATGCGTCGGATTTAGTGGTTAAGGCTATATACGACGCAATAAAGCGTTAACAATAAAAAGGTATGATTAAATTGGGAAAACTATTTTTCTTCTTCATTTTTCTCATTTGTGTATTCTGCTTTTTTATTTCCTCCATTCTTTCTGTGTATATGGGTTGGTTGATGAAAAGATATGATACTAGCGGATATGAGAATCTATATATCCTCTATGTAGCTACCTCTCCAGCATTGTTTATAACCTATGTGTTTAACTCCAGTACACTCGAATTATACCCTGAAAATAGACGGTGGTTATTTCTATTATTAAGGGTGTTAATAAGCATGACGGGTATATGTTTTGTTCTAGTACTGATAGGTGCCTTGCTCTTTTATTAAGGTCATAAAGCAAGTGATATAAATGAGCTCAAAAATGAGGGGGATGTTATTAGGGACCTAAGTCCCTGTCAGGAAAATATAGTTAACGGTACGATTACTCTTGGTGCCTTTTCTAAAAATAATAATTAAATCGTTTCAATCAGTTTGGGCTAATAAACGTTCGATATTACAATGTTATGTAAGGAATACATGTGAGTAATGCAATGAAGTATGTTGGTTTTTCTTTGATGATAATAGGAGTGTTGATATTAATTCAGCTGATTCTTAGCATTCCTGGTTATCTGAGTGATTTTGAAAGCAACCCAGTATATGAATATGTCGTGGGTACTGAGAGTAAATCTTACTCAGTAACTTTAGATGGTACTGAAGTGTCTGTATCGGGTAATTTTAATCGCATCATTGCCATGTTTTTTGGACTTATGGTTCTTAAAATTTGGGTGAACGTCGGTTTAGCCATTGTTCAGGCTGGGCGAAGCTTACTGGTTGATGATATGGATAACGTTAAAGCGTTGCTGAACACCTTACTTGAAAAAAGGTATTAATACCTAGCGCTCGTACACAAGGTTATCAACGGGACGTTTTGTCAATGCGTCAGGTTATCAAGGTATTTTACATACATGCATTGCCCCCACAGGGGCTAGACTCGCGAAAAACGCTTTTCGTTAGTAGCAAGCGTAACGCAATTGGAGGGTAGATGTACATTGGCGCTCAGTTATTCGGCATTCCTGAAAAAGTCTTGAAAAGTGAGTTAGCACATGTTCTTAAGTTTATAAGTGAAACTGGTTATGATGGCGTTGAATTACCTTTTCTTCTAGAAGCCGAGGGGGAACCTGATCAGTTTGGGTTAGATTGCGTTGGGGTGCATGTTGCACCAGAGCAACTCGTAAAACATGATGAGCTAATAAGCTATTTAAGTCGGCATAAATGCAGAAACTTGTATGTTTCTGGTCCTTTGGGGTGGCACGATAGAAGTCTGGACAATTTCAAGGTTACATGTGGTTTATTAAATCGTGTGGCTGAACTGTATGCCAAAGAAGGTATTAAAGTTCAATATCACAATCATGACTTTGAGTTTTTAATAAACCTTGGTGAAACCTCTACTCCTTTTTCAATACTTGAAAATGAGCTTCATTATGAACATATAGATCTTTGCATTGATGTTGGATGGCTTCACTTAGCTAACGTCAATGTTAATGACTTTCTTCATGAACATAGAGACAAAGTGTCACACTTACATTTAAGAGATTTTGCCAACGCAGAGTCTGTTGCTCTGGGCCAGGGAAGTGTTCCGTTGCCCGAAGTATATGAACAACTTAGTGAATTTAATCGGCTTAAGTGGGTAGTCGTCGAGTTTGAGCCAACTTCGAATTACAAAACGCTCTTTAAACAAAGTTGGCAGCACTTGAACCTTCTACGTGAAAAAGTTGCGCAACAAACGCTTCAGTTGGATTCGTAACGCTCGACAATTTTAGCGTCAAATTGGGATTACGTGTTTACGATGATCAATTTTGGTCGGTGAGGCGTCACTCACCACTTGCTCGGATGCCCGCTTCTAGTTATCCGGCGTTGTAAGTAAGGAATAATTTACGTGACAGAGATTCATATTTTTAGACATGGTGAAACAGAGTGGAACATTGAAGGCCGTATGCAGGGCTTCAAAGATTCACCGCTTACGGAACTTGGAAAGGCTCAAGCTGCAGCTGCCCGCAAAAAGATAGAGCACCTAAACTTTGATGCTGTCTTTTGCTCAACAAGTTCGAGGGCTTCTGACACAGCAAGGATCTTAGTCAATGACGTAGATATCCCAATATATGAGACCCATGAGCTAAGAGAGATCAATATGGGCTCTTGGGAAGGCATGAAACATAGTGATGTTAAAGAACAATTTGCAACGGACTATTATGATTTCTGGAATCGACCTGGTTGCTTTCGGATGAGCGGTGCAGAGTCATTTCATGACTTAAAAGCTCGGTCTATCGCCTGTATTAAGCGAATTTCGCAAGAGCATAAAGGTAAAAAGATACTGGTCGTGTCGCACGCGGCATTGATTAAAACATTGCTTACGAGTTTACAATCGAAGCCCTTGAATGAGTTATGGGAAGGGCCATTCGCTACCAACTTATCGCATAGCATAGTTATCGGTGGTGTTAGTTCGGAGTTGGTCGTTAAGCAGTTCTGTGACGAGATTTGTAAAGAAACGTTTAATGATTAAACATGTAAATAAACCAACATATATGAGCCCTTCTCAGGTCAAGATGCAATAGCATTTTTGGCTGCGTTAGCAGTCAAGACTCTCGATAAACAAAGTCATCTACTTCGAGTTGTTATATGAGCCGTTAAGTTATTGCTTAGGGAAAACATCTTTAGAGAGGCTCTTACTACGGTTGCTACTCTGCCTGTCATTTGGGTTTAAGGACAAATAGACACTATTCGGTCAACCCAGGCTTGCACCATTCAAGGTGCAAGCAACTTTGTTGTTCGTTCTGGTGGGCACAAATAGGCGGCTAATCAAGGTCGATGGGCTTGCGCAATGGTTGACACAGCAGACCATGAGGTTTTTACCCAATAGCGCAGTAAAGAAGATGCTCTTTCTCAGAACCAGTTAGATGTCCAGCTTACCTCATGGTGCGCCAAAGAGGCCAGTGCTTTGGCTTTGCTCAGACGTTTTTGCAGTCAGGTCAGATATCTTAGGGTTCCCCGGAAGAAGAGTACCGCCTCTGCTAAGAAGGCCAATGCCGGGCACAGTTTGAAGGAGTAAATAGTCTTTCGGGTTGTGCTGTTTGGCGTTTTTCTCAATAAGGCGCTCCAACTTGGAGAGTTCTTTGTTGTATAAGGCAAAGATATTGATGTGGACATCGATGTTACGATTAATTACCGGCTCATTGAAGCGGTTGGGCACGTATTCTCTGGAATAGGGATAACTGCGCATTGTATTGGGTAAAGGTGTTGGCGACTTGGATTTTAAGGTTCGCGCCGTGGAGCGCGAGTTGGTTCGTTGGTGAAGTAAATCACCTTTAGTGCACATGGCTTTTGGATCAACGCAGACACCGGGGAATTGTCGCCTCTGAGAAGGGAGGCGATTTTCAGAAAATCATTGGCGTAGTCGAGGCAAAGGTAACTGACCCAGTACCGGTAATACCTTTGGGTATGCCCCATCTTCGTGTGAAGGACTTATTGCCTGCCGCATCAAGAATATAGACGTAGAAAATACACACACGCTGATCGATGTCGCAGTAATAATTATGGTGTTGGTGATAAAATCTTACTGAGTCTTCTCCGTTTTGGTTTTGTCGCCCTCCAGCTTGGCCAGGTGGTTAATTGAAGGGAAGGCTCAATGAGTATCAAGGCTATAAACTGGACGTTTTGCCAATGCGGCAGTTTTTTAAAGTATCATCAATACAAAAACTCAAACGGATTTGAGTGATTTGATAAGTATCTGTAACCACGATATTATGTTATCTAAGAAAATATGGACATATTGTTTTGTTTTGTAATAAAATGATCGAGATGGATGTATATAATTAATATAGTTACTAGTTTAATGATAACATGATGGATTTATTTTGTGGTCGATGTGTCATAGAAATTTGAACCATGGGGTATTTATTAATGAGATGTGTAGGCCGTGACCTATCTAAGGAAATCAATATACTTAGCAGCATGAATATTTTCGACTTAAGTGCTAGTAGATGAATATGATGTGGAATTTCTTCAGAAATGACAAAATTTGGCTCACGCTCATTTATTGCCAAGTTTAGCATAATATTTTTCGTCTTTTAAGCTGTGTTATGTAAATGAATTTATAGGAAAATTAATGTTTGAAAATTATCCAAAAGAACGACCGGTTTTACCAAAAGAAATTAAAGATATTTATTCCGAGCATTATAAAAATAATAGAGAAGGTTCGACAGCGGCATCTTCTCTATCGCAGTGGATGGAGTCTTGGTTGCACAAAAAAGTCGCAGAAGATATTTCCGGTCAGAGGGAATCAGGTAAAGTTACTCTTGAGTTAGGGGCGGGTACCCTTAATCAACTAAGATATGAGCCTGTATCTGACAACTATGACATTGTGGAGCCTTTTAGTGAACTTTATAGAAACTCTAGTTGTTTACATAGAATAAGAAGTATATATGATGACATTTCTGAGGTGCCCATCCATAGTAAATATGATCGAATTACTTCAATTGCTACATTAGAGCATATATGTAATTTACCTGAGGTTGTTGCTCGATGTGGATTGTTTCTGAGAGATGACGGAGTGTTCAGAGCAAGTATTCCAAGTGAAGGTACTTGGCTATGGACGCTGGGTTGGAAGTTGACTACTGGATTGGAGTTTAAGATAAAACATGGACTTAACTACGAGTTGTTAATGAAGCATGAACACGTTAACACGGCGAGGGAAATTGAGGAAGCGTTGGTCTATTTTTTCAAAGAAGTGAAATATAAGGTTTTTGGTTTATCTAAGTCCAATTCACTCTATCAATTTTACGAATGTAGAAACCCTAATATTAAAAGATGTCGCGATTTTATCAACGAATGTAATTTATGATCGATATATTTTTATTAATAAATATAACGTCATCAAAAAAATTTAAACTTCGTTAATTTGGCGTTATTTCCGTTTTATGGTCATGACGCTTTATCTTCACCATTTAGTTGGGATTTCTATAGATCTATTATATTATATCGAATTTAATCAGTTTTTTCGATTTATATGCGGAGAAATGATGAGTTTTTTCAAATAGTGCTTACGTTATAAGCGGCTCTCGCCTCACCCAGAGTTTCACAATACTATTGGCAAAGAAATTGTTAAATTTCCTGTTTTTCAAAGTGCTATGAATATAGGTGTTAAAGTAGTCTTGGGCATTTTAGTGAGTGACAGTTGTTGCAACGTTGAAACGTAAGAAATAATGGGGCCTGGAAAAAGTACTATATTTATGGCGAGCGTGATGTCGATTACTTTTTCTAGTTTTATGTGTTTTTCCTCCGATAGCCACCATGCTTATAGATCTTATTGTGGTTTCTTTAGTTATCGAATAAAAATATTTAATTTTTTTAGTCAATTTTATCTTTGGTTGATTGCAGTAGAAGCTATTTTAAAATTTGATTGTGATGGCACGGGCTTATATCATTACTTCTACAATCCTAACTGTAGTAATAATGGCAAGTTGGCTGTTACTCAGGTTTCTTTCTTCTTCTAAATGGCTGGTCCAACAGCATTTAAGATGATAGAGAAATAGAGTTGAAATAAATCTTAATACTAAATACGTTTGTAGATTTAGCATATGTTTAATCAGCTCTTTCACAAGGCGTAGTGGTTGATGATTTTTATTTGTCGCTCCAAAATTACCGGCGAACCCGATATGATGTGCTCCAAGAAATTAATAGGAATAAGTAAAAAATACGGATGTTGAGAGTATTCCATTCGGAACTACAGGCTGGAATGATACAGAGGTTACGGAGCATAAAGATGAAACGGCGTACCAAATATTTTCGGTAATTCCGAGTGCGAATGGTTGAATGCTTGTAAAATTATTTGTCGGATTGGTTTTAAAGGATATATCTGATATATTATAATGTCACTTAACCATTGGGATGGAGTATGAGTGGATCTTTATTTATAAACCGGAAATTTATTGTGAAGATTCTGAATTTAATTTCGGTCTATCTCTTTATCTCTTTATCTCTTTATCTCTTTATCTCTTTATCTCTTTATCTCTTTATCTCTTTATCTCTTTATCTCTTTATTTTTTAAAAAGTAAGTAGAGCAGAATTAAAAGGGCTGAAAGCAGATTTATGGAAAGACTAGGTGCTACTTATTACCCCGATAAACCTGAAAAACGAAAATGAAAACAATTTTTGAGCATACGCAATCAAACGTGCTGGTGATACCACAAGCTCTTTATGCCATGAAAGATGTAGCAATGATTTGTCATCATCGAAACTCAGTCATTTTTTATAAGAGCCTTGATCGCGACTTGGTAGACATTGAATTCTACACCAATACACCTTGCTTCATATTTGTTGAAAGCGGTCGTGAGGTCATCACAAACTACAACAACGATACGGTCGAGTTGAGTGCGGGATCTGCTATATTTCTCCCTCAAGGGGTAAATCTTCAATCTGATTTTGTTAAAAAAACAGAATCACTTAAAGCATATCTTGTGTTCTTTGATGATGATGTTATCAATGACTACTTAAGCAAAATTAAAAGCCCTTTGGCTGGCTATGAGCGAAAGGAAACCTTTTATCTTTTGGAAGGCAACCACGATTTTTCAAGTTTTTTCCAATCAATTCAAGCTGACATAAACACTCCTTCCTATTTGAACGTTAAACTCCAGGAGCTGCTCCACCTTATTGCATGGAGAGATAGTCAGCACATTTTTAACTCACTGCTGGCCACAAAGAAAAGAGTCCCTCCTAAAAGAAACCTCACGCGCATGTTAGAAACGCTTGATGTACTTCATTTGACTGTTAGCGACTTGGCGTATCTTTCCGGAAGAAGCCTTTCAAGTTTCAATCGCGATTTTAAAGAAAACTACAAGGTAACACCCAAAAAGTGGCTACAAGAGAAAAGATTATCTAAAGCTAAAGACCTTCTGGTAGGTAAAGAGCTGTCTGTAACTGAAGTCGCTCTGACGATGGGTTATGAAAACGTGTCGGCTTTTATCAAGGCGTTCAAAGACAAATATGGTGTAACACCAAAACAAATAAAGCCATAAGATAGATTGAAAATCGTTATTTTTGGCAGTTTGCAGGTAGTTTACCTTTGAGTGCTTGGTTAGTCTGCACTTAGATTTCATCCCAAAGGAGCGAAAAATGAGTGTTAGAGTCACGCTAAACTGCCAAGTAAAACCAGATCAGTTTCAAACCTTACTGCCATTTCTGGAAGACAACTTACCTAATGTAAGAGGGTTTAAAGGAAATATGCAGGTTAAAGTACTATTTGACGAAAAGAATAACGAAATGTTCTTGGATGAAGAGTGGTTGACGTTGGAAAGCCATCAGGCGTATTTGAACTTCATTGAACAGAATGGAATATTAGAAGAGTTAGGCTCTTTTCTCCTTGCACCGCCAACCATTAAGTATTTTGACAAAGTCGAAATTTAGCTATTAGAGCAAACACGAAATTAGCTTTAACAAAGTACTCTGCTTCAGTGAATGCTTTGCTGCGCTCCCAGCTTTCTGGTGGGCGCAGCGTTATCGCCTATAAACTCTTCACCTATGCTGACGCCATAGCGCAGGAGGCTCAAGTATCGAAATCCTATTAGGAATACTCGCTTTAGCGACTTCAATGGTTGCTGCGGTAGTGGGTTTCGGTGGCGGTATGCTGCTGATTTCCTTTCTTCCCTCATTCTTGGCGCCCAGTCTTATTATCCCAATACATGGGCTCGTGCAGTTGGCGAGCAACTCTTCTAGAATGTTGTTTTCACTGAACAAGGTTAGGTGGGAACTGCTACCGGGTTTCCTCGTCGGTTCTGTTCTTGGTGCGGTCGTGATTGGTTATGGCTTGTCACATATCTCCATGGAATATGTGCCTTTGGCAATTGGGCTTTATATCTTGCTCAACCTTTGGAGTAAGCACTTTTCATCTGCAATCAGTAAATATGAGAGTTTTTATCTTATCGGGTTTCTCCAAACCGGTTTAGGGCTAGTCGTTGGTGCTACAGGGCCACTTGGACTCAGTGTCTTAACCAAAAAACTAGCCTGCAAAGATGAAATCATCGCGACAAGCTCGCTGTTTATGACCATCAGCCACTTTGCAAAGATACCCGTGTATCTTGTTATTACCACATCACTACTTTCTGAACTTTCTGTGATTGGTTTTATGGTTGCGGGTGCGGTGATTGGTTCTTATTTGGGTACAAAGCTCCGCCTCAAGGCAAAGAACGAGCTTGTGGTAAAAGTGATTAAGGTTCTACTGTCGTTGCTGGCAGTGCGGATGATTGTCGGTGTGGCCTTATAACGGCTGTCCCTGCCGAATGCCAAATCGATACTACCAGCATCTAACCCAATGAAATTTATTGCTCAATAATGTGTCGGAGAACACGCATCTTTCCCTATCCGTACGTTGGCTAGATTTGTTATGGTAAACGCCAGTTAGCGGGTGGAAATAAAACCAGAACGACACTTAATTTAATTGCCACAGCGCATCGGATTCTGAGAATGAGTTAAGGAGAACTAGGATGAACATTATCGCTGTTTTTCAGGGTAAAGCGGCTTCATTACTGGCTGAGAGTGAACAAAGTGCGAGCGAGAAACTCATTGAGCTTGCGACGTTTTTCTACAAGATTGATAACCGTGTGGCATTGGCTGAGCAAAAGTACATGGACGAGCTTCTGCAAACCATTGAGTGGAAATCGACTGTCAGTGTGGAATCATTCCAACGTAACTGCATTGGTAAGATTAACAGCGTGCTCGACGGTTCTGATGAGGAAGCTTCTGCCTACCTCTCGCAACTGATGCAAGAGCTCTCTGAGTTGGGCGCAGCAGAAAAAGCGAAAACGTTGGCGAAGGAAATCTCTGATGCCGATGGCGAAATTGCTGACGATGAAGTGCGGTATCTCGACCTGATTAAAAGCTTCAAGTAATTCCAATAACCCGCTGCCGAAATCAGCGGGTTTTTTGTCAGGTTGAAATGAAACTATCCAAGTTACAGAACTACAAATGAGTTTGAGAAGAATTAAGGTATGCCCGTTGGTCTTGCGTGAAATAGACGGTGAGATGAATCTTCTTTTATTCAAACACCCTCTGGCGGGTATTCAACTGGTAAAAGGCACTGTCGAACCCTTTGATATTTCTTACGAGAGCGCGGCGAAACGAGAGCTTACCGAAGAGTCAGGAATCTCCTATGTATTAAACACCACGTATTTGGGGAGTTGGGAAAGTGGTTATCAAGACCAGTTTTGGCACTTTGTTTTATGCCAAGTTGGTGAAACCTTGCCTAAAACGTGGTGCTTTTATACCCAAGATGATGGTGGACATGAATTTCAGTTTTTCTGGCATAGATTAGGTGACCCTATTCCCAACGATTGTCACAAGCTATTCTGTGATGCTATTCAAAAGGTACAAGAGCTCATTCGGTAGTTGGGCGTTTAATAGGCATACATTGCGAATACAAATACTTATTTGATTTTTATTCCCCGTTTTATCGAATTGGGAAAAGGTAGCTGTTATCTACGGATTGTTCTGGAGGAAAATTGAGCGCAAGTGAATATATAAAAGAGTTACGGTCTAAAGTCGGCCATATGCCCTTGCTGCTTCCTGGGGTTGCGGCGGTGATTTTAAATGAATGTAATGAACTGCTGCTTCAACAAAAAAATGACAATACCTGGAGCCTTCCAGCGGGGATGATTGAACCTCAGGAGTCACCAGTACAAGCGGTCATCAGAGAAGTGCGCGAAGAAACGGGCTTCATTGTGAAAGTAGACCGATTGCTTGGTGTTTTTGGCGGTGACGGTTTCTGCTTTACTTATCCCAACGGCGATCAGGTTGAATACACGATCATTCTGTTCAAATGCGTAGTCAAAGGTGCTTCAGAGTCTGAGGTCGACAGGGAAACCAAAAACCTTGAATGGTTTTCAAAAGATGACTTGCCAAAGCTTGAACTTCCATATCCTTTGGAATGCTTGTTTGACGAGAAAGAGTCAGCTTATTTTATGAATTAATGACTGCGGACAGCCAAAGACACAATGAAGACTGTGTTGTCAGACAAAATACAAACGCCTGTGAATTCCAATGTCAAATCCTCTCGCTTTTTCCACCTAAATTTGATATTGGGAAACATATTGGAAGTATTAAGGAAAATGCGTACCGCAATTTTTGTCAGGTACAAATAGGTGGAATCGCATACGTTGGCGTATTAAATGTCTTAGTCAAAGTGTAAAAAGGCGAATCAATCACGGAGGACACATGCCCTTTAACGAACTCATTGAATGGCAATGGAAAGGCTATTCAAGGTTTCATCAATCGAAGAAAAATCTTCTCATCCATATCATCTTTGTTCCCTGCTTTCTCTTAGGCTTTGCGTCTTTTGTGTTCTCACTACTTAGTCTTGATTTGATAGCTGTGCTGATGTCAGTGTTATTAATGGCAGTTTCATTCGGTTTGCAGGGGTTGGGACACAGCAAAGAGGCAAACCCGGCAGAGCCATTTACAAGCTTCAAAAATGCGATGTCGAGAATCCTACTTGAGCAACTTTATACCTTTCCTAAATTTGTGGTGACGGGAAATTGGTATCGGGCGTTTGTCGCATCAAAGCAAGGGATAGGTGCTTAAGAGATGCCCAATGAATAACGAGAGTTAAACATGAATCCTGACGAGATAGGAAAAGCCTACGATCAAATCACTCATCTTTGGACAGATGAGGGCTTCAATATGACCAATGGTATTGCCCAGCATAACAAAGCAATGAGCTTTGCCAAGCATCGTGGCAATGCGTTGGATATTGGTTGCGGCTGCACAGGTCGGTTTATGGATCTGCTTGTAAGCGAAGGTTTTACGCCTTCTGGTTTGGATGTTTCTAGTGAGATGCTCAAGATTGCGAGAGAGAAACACCCAGATATTCAATTCATTCAAGGTGATATCTGTGAATACGTACTCTCCGAGAAGTATGACTTTATCACTGGGTGGGACAGCATTTGGCATATTCCTTTATCTGAACAAAAGCAGGTTCTGACCAAGATCGTCGAGAGTCTTAATGAGGGTGGTGTGTTCATCTTTTCGTTCGGTGGCACAGAAGAGTCAGGAGCCCATAAAGATGACTTTATGGGGCCTGAAGTCTATTACTCATCGCTTGGCACCAATGGCTTCTTAAATCTGTTCATAGAGATCGGTTGTATTATCCGGCATTTGGAATATGACCAATACCCAGAGTTACACACCTATTTGATTGTGCAAAAAACTTAGCCACCTCTTACATCTGGTCATGGAAATACATAGCGCATTCGTTGAATATGGTGGGGTTAGGTGCAATAAAAACTGAGAACAAGAATGACGAATAAGCTGGAAAGCATCGGATTTAGCAATTGGTTCGAGAGCCGGATTGACGAGAGCAAAGCTGCCAACCATGGTATTGCCCGTGTCGTCTCCGTGCATAAAAACAGCTACACAGTGACAAAAGGTGGGGAGGAGGTCTTTTCTGAACTATCTGGAAACCTGCTCTACGGTGCCGAGTCTTCAAACGATTTGCCGACCACGGGAGATTGGGTCTATGCAGACTTTTACGACGATGATTCACACGCCATTATTTATGGAGTCTTTCCGCGAAAAACACTCCTGAAACGAAAAGCACCGGGAAAACAAATCGACGTTCAGCTTATCGCTGCAAACATTGATACTGCTTTTATCGTTCAGTCATTGAATGAAAACTTCAATTTGCGAAGGTTGGAGCGATATTTGGTGATGGTGAATGAGAGCAATATTGAGCCTGTGGTTCTACTCAGTAAAAGCGATCTTCTATCAACAGAAGATATTGAGGATATTAAGTCGCAGGTGCTGGGTATTGCTCCTCATGCAACGGTGATTGAATTTAGTAGTCTTAATCAGGAAAACATGGATTCGATTCTTGAGCTGTTGAAGTTCGGGCGCACTTATTGCTTGTTGGGCTCATCAGGGGTTGGGAAGACAACACTGCTCAACAAACTGTTAGGCAGTGAAGAGTTCGAAACCCAAGAGGTGAGCAAGATACAAAGCAAAGGTCGCCATACCACGACCAGCCGTCAGTTAGTCCAGTTAGAGAGCGGTGCGCTGATCATTGATACCCCTGGGATGCGGGAGCTCGGCAGCATGTCGGTGGATGAGGGACTAGATGAAACCTTTTCAGAGATCTTAGCGCTATCGCTTAACTGCAAATTCAAAAACTGCTCGCATACGAATGAAAAAGGCTGTGCCATTTTGAAAGCCATCGAAACGGGTGAGTTATCTGAACAGCGTTATAAGAACTACCTCAAGATGAAAAGAGAATCCGAATTTAATCAAATGTCTTACTCTGAAAAGAGAACGAAAGACAAGAACTTTGGAAAAATGATTAAGTCGGTCTTAAAAAACAAAAACAGATAGAGCAAGGGACATCGCGTCCCTTTACTTTATGGGTTAACCTTTGACCGACCGTTGCTCATCGTCTATATCAAGACGCTCAGAACTATGAAACGCTCATCCTATGACATTCAAAAGCCAATCTCTGACACCTGCCCATAATAAAGATTTCATTTCGCTTATCGACGAACTCAATGTTTCGCTGGGCAATATCACGGGTGATTCCGGCGAAAGCTCGTTCGTTGCCGATGATTTCGATTTGAGCCGTGATGGTTGTATTGTGGTTTACGTCGGTAACAAGGCTGTCGCCTGTGGTGTGTTTCGGTTTCATTCAGGTCAAACCTGCGAGCTAAAACGCATGTATTCGAAAGTTCCGGGTGCCGGTAGTTTTCTGCTGAATGAGCTTGAAGACCTCGCCGCGAGTAAAGGTTATGTGGGTGCTGTGCTTTCCACCCGAAGAGTGAACGAAAGGGCAGTAAAGTTCTATCAGCGAAATGGCTTCAAAGAAATCGAGGCTTACGGCAAGTATATGGGTCTAGAAAGGTCAATTTGCATGGGTAAGCCGATTGTAGGTTTCCACCACTAAGAAAAAGTGGGTCACGTAGAATAAGAGTAGCGTTGCACGTGGCCTGAACCAATTGAATAGTATAAGGAGAGGATGCCTTGTTAGATGCTTATGAAAAGCAGCCAAAACGACTCAGAGAATTAAACGGTTTTGGACCACGTAGCGAAGAAATATTGGCGGAAGTTGGCATTTATTCTGTTGAGGACTTTATGGCTATTGACCCTTATGTTTTGTACGCCAAAATCAAACCAATGAAGGGAATGGGCCTGAATTCCATCTATTCCATCATTGGCGCTCGGGAGAACATCTCCTGGATCGAAATAAAAAATACCCGCAAAGAAGAAATCCTCATGGTGCTGGATGACATGGGACTTGCGCCAAAGTAACTCTTACCAAAGCTTCTTGGAAAGGCGGGCACTCTGAGCCGTCTTTGACTCCTACTTAACCACTTCCGTTCCCCTTCTTTCAAACGAACAAGCTTTCAAAACGAACAAGCGTTAATCGGTCAGTTTTGTCTTATACATAACTCATGGAGATGAATTGAATAAATTTAAGTTTATTTATGGTTATGTTTTGGGAGGGTAAATTACACCCATACCCAATACGAAACCCCAAGAGGTTCACTATGAAAACCCGATTCGCTCCTTCAGTTCTGTCTCTCGCTATCGTTGCGTCTTTCGGCGCTTTTGCCAATGACTATGCATCTATCGATACCTACGAAGGCAAGCCTGCCTCTGAACACACCATCAATGCGAATGCGGCTGTGGCGAAAACACTGCCTTGGAATGACACAACAGCGTTTGACCGCACCAAACGCGGCCTGATTGCTGAGTTTGGTACGCATGAAGCGGGTGAGTTGAAAAATCGATTCGAATACATGACTGACATGTCTGTGAATGATCTGCCGCCAACAGTTAACCCATCTATCTGGCGTCAGGGTATGTTGAACTACGCGGCAGGTGGCTTGTATGAAGTAACTGACGGCGTTTACCAAATTCGCGGTGCAGACCTGTCAAACATGACCATTTACCGCTCTGATAACGGTTATGTCATTCACGATCCTTTGCTTTCCCGTGAAGCCGCAGCGGCATCTTGGGAGTTTGCGAAACAGCACCTGCCTGCTATTAACGGCGAACACAAAATCACCGGCATGATCTATTCACACATGCATGCTGACCACTTTGGCGGCTCTCGTGGTGTCTTTGAATCTGGCGACTTCGCAGCAGACGCTGAAATTTACGCGCCGAATGACTTCATTAAAGAGCTGGCGGACGAAAACGTGATTGCCGGTACCGCGATGGGACGCCGCGCTAATTACCAATACGGTACAACCTTGGATACCAACACCAAGGGCATTGTTGATAACGCGCTTGGCTTGGGTACCTCCCGTGGCGAAGTGACGCTGGTGGCTCCAACAGAAGAGATTGAAGAGCGCGAGAAACTGATCACTATTGATGGCTTGGATTTCCTCGCAATCAATATGCCTGGCGCAGAAGCTCCCGCAGAGCTTGTTCTGTATGTACCCGAGTACCGCTCTCTGAACACCGCAGAGCTGACTTATGACGGTATGCACAACATCTACACCTTCCGTGGGGCAAAAGTTCGTGACTCGCTGGTTTGGACCAAGTATCTCACCGAACTGAAAATGCGCTTTGTAGACAGTGGCTTGGTCGACAACATTCACGCAGCTCACTCAGCGCCAGTGTGGAATGATGCTAACAGTGAAACGAATGAAATCTCTGACTACATGACGCTTCAGCGTGACAACTACGGCTTTATCCATAACCAAGCAATGCGACTGGCAAACCATGGTGTGACCATTCATGACGTTGGTCGTGAAATCGAGAAGATTGTTCCTCAATCTCAGATTGATACCTGGCACACGAACGGTTACCACGGCTCATACAGTCATAACGCCCGAGCAGTAGTTAATCTCTATCTTGGATATCACGACATGAACCCAGTCAACACCAACCCACTGCAGACTACAGAGAAGTCGTGTGTATACGTTGAAGCTGCAGGTGCGGATGCCTTCTATAAGGCGGGTATGAAGCACTTTAATGCGGGTGAATATCAGGAAGCGTCTCAGCTGTTCAATGATCTGGTTCAGTGTGAGCCTAGCAACATAAAATACCGTTTTGCGTTAGCAGACAGCTTTGAGCAGCAAGGTTATCAGTCTGAAACCATGGCATGGCGTAACAGTTATCTGCAGGGTGCCGTTGAGCTGCGCACCGGTGACATTCAGCCTTCAATCAAACTGGCATCACCAGATGTGATTGCGAATACGCCAACGGGCATGTTCCTCGACTTCATCGCGGTAAGTTTGAATGCTCCGAAAGCAGAAGCAGCAGGCCTAGACTTTAACTTCGGTGTGTACCACCCAGATTTGGGCGAGCGTTACTACGGTGAAGTGTCTAACGCGAATATGGCTAACATCCAAGTTGATGAGCTGCCAAAAGTAGATTTTGAACTTATCATTCATAAAACCGACTTCACCAAAGTGGTATTGGGTGAAACCAGCTTGGAAGATCTGATTAAATCTGGTCAGGCAGGTGTGAAAGGAGATGCAGAGTTGCTTACGAAACTGGCTGGTACGCTGGATAGCTTCGACGGCATGTTTGAAATCTTGCCAATGCCTAAGAAGTAAAACTCCATCATAGCTGAGAGAATAGACAGAATTGACATCTTGTCCGCCCCGGGTCTTAGACCCGGGGCGTTTTTCGTTTGAGCGTTTTAAACAATTAACGCTATGAAAGTACGAGATAATCCAAACTCCGATACGAATGTTCTTTGCTCATAGCCGTACAATAGAATTTCAGAAATCACTCAGTGGCTGTAGTTTGGGTGAATGCAATTCAAGGGTGTCATGTGTCAATAACTTACTGGTTTGTATTCTTAGTCATTACTTTGATTTTAAATACATATACTTCATTCTATTTATCTAGAAGGGATGATTTAGGAACCACCCAAAAAGTTGCTCAAGTCATTTTGGTGTGGCTGATACCTTTAATTTCTGCAATTGGTTTGCTTCTTTTTTATAAAGGCCAAGACGATGAGAATGACCCCGATAAGGGAAGTTTTGGTGGTGGGCCGAGTAATAGTATTGGTACGTCACATTCTGGGGACTGATCCGGCTTGCTATGAATCAAACACTTTTTTAGCTAAGTCATCATGGAGAGATATGCTTCGTCAAAAGCAAGAAATGAAAAACCTTCTTTTTGTTTGTAGTCGCAACCAATGGCGTAGCCCAACAGGTGAAGAAGTTTGGAGAAGACAACCCGGCTTTAATGCGCGTTCTGCTGGCACTAGCCCAAAAGCGAGGAAGACGGTCAGTGGGGCAGATATACGCTGGGCGGATGTTGTCTTTGTGATGGAGAAGAAGCATAAAAACAGACTAACTGCCGAATTTTCACGATTACTCGATCACAAGCCATTGTATGTTTTGGATATCCCAGACGAATACCAATATATGGATCCCGAGTTGGTAGAAGAGATCGAACAGAAAGTAGCTTTAGTCTTGGATCAAAAGACTCAATAGACATGAAAACTATATATTGATGAACAAAGAACTCACCGACATTTCAAAGTACCTAAGCTTTGTACTCAGGCACAAGCCAGAAGCCATTAACCTTGTACTTGATGAGCAAGGTTGGGCTGAAATTAACGCCCTTATCGCAAATACCAAGGATTATGAACTATCAGTGGATTTAATCCGATTGGTGGTTGAAACCAATGATAAACAGCGCTTTTCTCTTGATGAGGCAGGGCATCGTATTCGAGCGAATCAAGGTCATTCAATCTGCGTTGATTTGGGGCTATCACCACGGGTGCCGCCATCTCAACTGATTCATGGGACGGCCGAACGATTTGTTGTTCAGATAGAGAAAGAAGGGTTATTGAAGGGAAATCGCCAGTACGTTCATTTAACAGAATCAGAGAGCGTCGCGTCATCCGTTGGTACGCGGTATGGAAAGCCTGTTTGTTTAACCATTGATGCAAAGCGAATGCATGAAGATGGTTTTGAATTTTATAAGACAATGAATAATGTCTGGTTGGTGGACAGCGTACCAAGCGAATATTTGACGCTGCCTAAGCGCTAGAGAATATCTCACCTTCTCAAATCTATTTGATATCCGCCAATTACTCAAAGAAAAAGCCCAGCTATATGCCGGGCTTGCTGTTTCTAATCTTCATATCAAAACGGTGCGTAGCTATCTGGGGTCGACACTGGCACTGTCCAGCGTGCTTTCGCATCAATTTCTTGGGTCAAACCACGAACAGGGATCTGCATGCGGTCGCCATATAACCACAACACGATGTTTGTGCGCGAACCACTGGTGATAGGCTGTGCAGCATGCGGCACACTGCCACGGTGAATCATCGCGATACCCGGTTCAAAGCTGAGTCGACGCACCACACCTGTGGCTGGGTCGTAGTAATCAATCTCTGAGCCAGTGAACTCTTCACCTGGCAGGTTGAGGTTGATATTCATTGTCGCCGCGGAAGCATCAGTGTGCAGTCGCAGTGACGTATCAACACCGGGTTGATACTGAATCGAAAACCCAAAGGTTTGCGAATCATAGCCAGTAACTTCTGGAAACAGCAGTCGGGCGACAGGGCGCATATATTTGTCCATCACTGATTGATAGAACGCCTGAAACTCCGGTGCGGCCAGATAGCCTTCAGAACGCTTGTCCAGCATAGCGCCGTGTCGGTTTAGCGCGATGCCATAAGGAGGACGCAAAGGAATCTCCGCGTTGGCGACGTTTTCCAAATAACCACGCAGCTGTGCCAAACGTTCAGGGTCGAAAAACTGGCATTGGAAGACACCTGGAGCGACTTCTTCCCACAGCTCTTTCACATCCAACTCTGTTGTTGGGTCTTCCCATGCTTTGTTGACTGCATCTCGGAGTTTTGCATTCAATAAAGATTCATCCAACTTAAATGCATTGCCCTGCTCAGTGCGCTGCCACTCTTTCCAGGCGCTGCTCAGTAACTCTCGGTTGTTATCCCAAAACTTTTGAACAGTTGGGGTACGCATTAACATTTCTTGTCTTGAAGGCAGCGTGAGATTACGTGCTTGGTCCAAAGCGTTGACGGTTGCTTGGTCATTGATGATTGCTGCATGGCTCATCTTTCATTCTCCCATTCTTATTGTTCGTTTTGCCTGAGTAGCGGCGATGGGATAACGTTATTACACACTTCATTATTGATAAATGGGCTAAAAGAAAAGACAGTTTCAATGATTTCTACATAATCAATGGCGGCTAAGCTTTTCGGGTTTGGAGTAGGCAGGCTGGATTAGCGTTGAAGTGGGGTTTCATCAGAGGGTAATAAAAAGCCCGACTCGTCGTCAGGCTTCTTTCATTCACTAAGATGTTCTTAGCTGTTTCGAATTACTTTACTTTCCAGCTAACGGTTTCGCCAGCGCGGATTGGCACGACAATGTCAGAACCAAATGGCATGGTGTCTGGCACTGGCCACTCTTCCTTGGTCAGCGTTACAGTGTCGGTGTTACGTGGCACACCATAGAAGTCTGGGCCGTTTTGACTTGCGAAGGCTTCCAGATTATCCAGTTTACCTTCTTGTTCGAACACTTCTGCGTAAAGCTCTAGTGCTGCGTGTGCGGTGTAAGAACCGGCACAACCACATGCTGATTCTTTCGCGCCTTTCGCGTGTGGCGCTGAATCTGTACCCAGGAAGAATTTCTTGCTACCGCTGGTCGCTGCTTCAACAAGCGCTTTCTGGTGCGTGTTGCGCTTCAGAATTGGCAGGCAGTAGAAGTGAGGTTTGATGCCGCCAACCAGCATGTGGTTACGGTTATACATCAGGTGGTGAGCGGTAATGGTTGCTGCAACGTTCTCGTTCGCGTTTTTCACGAAGTTTGCCGCATCCGCTGTGGTGATGTGCTCAAGGACGATTTTCAGGTTAGGGAAATCGTTAACGATGGGCGCCAGAACGGTATCAAGGAACTCTTTCTCGCGATCGAAGATGTCCACCTCGTGGTGGGTCACTTCACCATGAACCAACAGCAACATTCCTACTTCCTGCATGGCTTCAAGAACGTGGTAGATGTTCTTTGCATTGGTCACGCCTGAATCCGAGTTGGTGGTTGCACCGGCAGGGTAAAGTTTCGCAGCAACAACAGCGCCAGACGCTTTCGCTTTGCGGATTTCGTCTGGTGTGGTGTTGTCGGTTAGGTAGAGCGCCATCAGTGGCTCGAATTGCTCAGAAGGCTTTTGCGCCATGATGCGTTCGCGGTAAGCAAGTGCCATTTCAGTGTTGGTCACAGGAGGGACGGTGTTTGGCATGATGAGCGCGCGACCGTTGTAACGGCTGATGTCGCGGACGGTATCTGTCAGCACTTCGCCATCGCGAAGGTGAACATGCCAGTCGTCAGGGCGAGTAATTGTAAGTGTGGTCATTAAGGCGTCCCTCCATAGCTAAAATATCGGATTGGCGCCTGTCGGCAAGGAATGTGAAATAAAAAGCAAACGCTTGCGCTCAGGCGGCAGGATGATAGTGGAAAAGGGCTTTTATTTCATCTTCTTTCTCGAATTTTACTGTTTCCATGTGTTTTTATGAGAGTCAGAAAAGCCAGATAAACTGACAAATAGGGATGTTCACTGCTGCTAACCGAGTGTTAGCTATTAATACAGAATATTGTTGTAATCTTCTGTATTTAAAGGAGGAATGGTTGACTTCCTTATTGGCATTGACAACTATAGGTGTATGAAAACGAATTCAATGCTCAAACTCATCCGAATTATCATCATTCCATAGGAATGGTGGGGATGCTGTTGCGCGTTATATTTGCAGAACCCACCCAAGAGGTGGGTTTTCTTTTTTCTGCTTCTTGGTTTTTATCTTGGAGGCGACATGAAGAAAGTAGCGGTATTTGGAAAACCGGGAAGCGGTAAATCCACCCTAAGCAAAAAACTGGCGTCAGAGACCGGGATTGCTCTCTATCAGTTGGATTCCATGCTTTACCAGAAAAATGGAGAGCAGGTGAGCCACGAAAGTTTTGAAGCGCGGCATGATGAGATACTGGCCTCGGAGAGCTGGATACTGGATGGTATGGGATTGCTCGGTTCGTTTAACAAACGTTTGGAAGCGGCAGATACGCTGGTTTATGTCGAACTGCCTTACTCGACAAGCTACTGGCTGGTCACCAAACGACTGCTGAAAGGTTTGTTCATCAAACCGGAAGGATGGCCTGATGGAAGCTCGGTGCTCAAGGGCAGTGTGCAAAGTTACAAGTTTCTCAAACTGTCACCGAAGTTCTGGAATGACAAGTTCCTGAAAAGGCTTGAAGCCATGTCGGAGAACAAAAACGTGTATGTCATCCGCTCGGTAAAGGAACTGAATGAATTCGTGCGCGTTAATGTGGAGCTTGAGAAGCGAACGCTTGGAAAGAAATCGATATAAGGGAATAGGGTCGATATGAAAAGCCAGTTTGAGCTAATGGCAAGGTACAACCGGTGGATGAATGAGCAATTGCTGGGTCATATGGAAAATCTCAGTGACGAAGACTTGTATGAAGACAGAAAGGCTTTCTTTGGCTCTGCTTTTCATACCATGAGTCATATTCTGACGGGTGATTTGTTGTGGCTGAATCGCTTTACCCGCGTTCCTAGCGAGGTGATGCTTGAACAGTTGTTAAGCCGTTATCCCGAGCCTCCAAGTAACACAGTACATCTGGTGGAAGACTTGGCCTCTTTGAAAGCACTGAGAACGTCGCTTGATGATGATATTTCCCGCTGGGTCGCGTCTATTCCAGAGCAGGAATTTAATAACACTTTGACCTACCGAAATACAGCAGGGGCAGAGTATTCTGAAAATCTCGCCTCTGTGCTTTTGCATTTTTTTAATCATCAAACGCATCATCGCGGCCAGTTGACGACCTTGTTGAGTCAATCTGGCGACAACGACTATTTCACCGATCTTATCGCGGTTATCAGATCCTAAGTAGTTAAGGAGCACACAGGACATGGAAAGTATTGAAATCAGAGATGCCACTATTGAAGACGCATCGACAATTCTGCGCTTTATCACTGAGTTGGCAAGGTATGAAAAAGCCGAGCATGAAGTGAAGACCAGCATTGAAGCGATTGAGCAGTCTCTTTTTTCCGAAGAAGCCAACGCGAGAGCCATTATGTGCCTGCTGGGCAATGAGCCCGTTGGTTTTGCAGTTTACTTCTTCAACTATTCGACTTGGTTGGGCAAGAATGGCCTTTATCTGGAAGATCTTTATGTTTCACCGGAATACAGGAACATTGGCGCAGGTAAAGCGATTTTGAAGTATCTGGCAGAGCTGGCGGTATCTAAAAAATGCGGCCGTTTTGAATGGAGTGTTTTGGATTGGAATGAGCCCGCTATCAACTTCTATCAGTCAATTGGGGCCAAACCTCAGGAAGAGTGGATCACCTATCGAATGGATGGTGATGCGCTGGCTGCGTTTGCTAACCAATAAGGGAATTGAGCGGGCTCGTGACCCGCTATCAAGGAGAAAGGAATCATGACCATTGCTTCTGGTATCGCACTGTTTTTCGCTATGGCACTTTCCGCACTTATTCCTGGCCCGAGCGTGTTTGCGACAATTTCGCGCTCGATGGGAAGTGGAATGAAGCAAGGTATGTTGCTCGCGTTAGGGATCCTGATTGCGGATTATATTTTCATCTTCCTTGCGCTTTCAGGGCTTTCCGCATTATCGAAAGTGCTGGGTGAAGTGTCTTTCGTCATCAAGTATGTCGGCATTGCCTATTTGTTCTGGCTCGCCTACGTCAGTTGGACGGCAGAAGTCCCTGAAGACGGAGAATCTGTCCCTTCGCAATCATCAAGGTTTTCGAGCTTGCTGACGGGAGTAGTGGTCGGTCTCTCTAACCCCAAAGCAATCTTGTTTTACATGGGCTTCTTCCCCGCGTTTGTGGACGTGACTCAAATCACCGGGCTTCAAGTGGGTGCCATTCTTCTGATTTCTACCGTTGGCGTGGGTGGTGTGTTGGGGATGTATGCTTATTCCGCAGCCAAAGCCGGCAAGGTGCTGAAAAGTAAGCGTGAGAAGCAAATCCTGAACAAGGTATCCGGCGGCTTTATGGCGTCATGTGGCGCGTTTCTTTTCGCAAAGTCTTGATAGAACGAGTGGCAATGAAACAAGGGAGAATTTCATGAAGTGTTTGGTGGTGCTTTCGCACCCTCTTAAGGAAAGCTTGTGCAGTTACCTTTGTCAGGAAACGATTAAACACCTAGAGTCGAAAGGCTATGACATCACCTTGCTGGATCTCTATGGCGCTAACTTCGACCCAGTGTTAAGTGCAGAAGAAAGGCAAAGTTACTACGCCGAAGACTTTGACCGAAGTCAGCTTAACAAAGAGCTTGAACAGCTGGTGGAAGCGGAGTCCTTAGTGCTTATCTTTCCAACCTGGTGGTTTAGCTTTCCCGCGATGCTGAAAGGCTGGATTGACCGCGTATGGGCCCCTGGCTATGCCTACGATCATGACGCGGAACTAGGAGCAATTAAGCCCAGATTGAGTAACCTCAAAGAAGTGAAAGTAGTGACGACACTGGGTTCACCTTGGTGGGTGGATAAACTGGTGATGCACAAGCCGGTGAAGCGCATACTGAAAACGGCGATTTTAGGTGCGTGCGCGAAAGATTGTAAGGTGACTTTCCTTTCTCTTTATAACGCCGAAAAGGCGGGCAGGGAGCAGGTCGATAAATTTGTTCAGAAGATCAAAGCGAAGTTTTAAGGTCAACAGTAGGGAGAGAAGATGGAAATCCGCAAAGTGGTGTTAAGGGATTTGGAAGCGGCTCAGGAATTGGTGAATTCTGTTTCAGAAGCAGACGTTATGCCTTTGTTTAATACGCAGGGAAAGGCCGAGTTTAAATCCCGAATCCTGCCAGACCTTGCTACCACCTTCGATGATTCCCGTTTCTACACCGTCATAGCGTTTAACAATGAGAAAGTTATTGGGTTTGCAGCGTTGCGCGAAGGGAATTATCTGACCCATCTTTTTGTAGCTAAATCTGCACAAGGCAAAGGGCTGGGGAAACGCCTGCTAGAGCATGTATTAACAACAACGAGTTCGAAAGAAATATCGCTTCGCTCATCAGTCAATGCTTTGGCTTTTTATGCATCACAAGGTTTTGAGGCAACAGGTGAAGAATCAGATTTCAATGGTATTCGTTTTGTGCCTATGAGGCTTGTCCGGTAAAGGCCAGAAAGGGTTTGATTTAAATGTGAACGCTCTCAGTTTGAGAAATAGCCAATCAGTCATTTGTTTCATAAATTTCGTGTTCTAAGCAAAGACATTCTCATAATGCTCTGTAGAATGGCGATTTTTCGCCAAAAACGATAATTATGAAAGGCTTTACGCTCATTGAATTGCTTGTTGTTGTCATCATTATGGCGGTATTAGCCGTCACCGCTGCACCGAAGTTTATTAACTTTGAATCTCAGGCTAAGAATGGTGTTTTGAATGAGGTGAAAGCCGCAATTCAAAGTGCTGCTTCTATGGTGAATGCCAAAGCGATTTTGGAAGAAAAACTGGAAAAGTGCCGTGGTGATGACTCATTTTTGTCTGACGGTATTTATACCTGCTTTGGTTATCCTTCCGCTCATATCGATAACTTCCGAAAAATCATCAATCTCGACAGTGGATTAATCATCAATACCAGCGAAACCAACGGCCGTCGAACCGCGATTGTGACCTTCCCGGAGTATAAAAATTCCATTCCCTGGGGCTTCAATGCGAGTGACGATGTCTATTGTGCAGTTCGTTACCATGAGGCTACGGCGAATCATCTTTACGAAATTGATATGCTCACGGCAGGCTGTTAGTGGTGAGCGGCAGGAAAAGAAAAGGGCGGTTAATCCGCCCTTCTTTGTAGTCAACCGTACAGAGACTGCATGACCAGTTTTGGTGTGCGGTCCACCTTGAACAGACCCCAGTGTTTCTCTGGCTCTTCAGGGTGGTTGTCACCTTTCCATGGCTCGTCAAACGCTTCGAAGACAAAAGTCAGGATCTTTTCATCACGCGTCCACTGCAGCAGTTGGTCATAGTAAGCTGCCTGAAGTTCTTCAGACGCATTCCATGCTTCAATGCCACGGCCGTTAGAGGCTGTTGCCCAGCCAGCTTCGGTAATAACAACAGGCTTACCTGGGTGACGATCGGCGACATCGCGGTAGTTTTGCTTAGTGTATTCCAGCGCGTCGTCGATAGTTTTGTATTCCCAAACCGGGTAAGTGTGCAGGGAAATGAAGTCGATCACTTCAACCAGCGCATCCAGCTTGTAAGTCCAAGGCACGTAGTTTTCACAGAATGTGACAGGTTGGCTGATGTTGTCTTTCACTTTCTGTACGTGCTCGACCAGCTTCTCAACAGAGATCAGGTGATCTGTCCATTCAACGCTTGCTTCATTGCCGACTGATACATAACCAACAACTTCCGGATATGCGTTTGCAAGCTCGATGAGGCGGTCGATTTCTTCCTTGTTGTGCTGGCGGTTTTTCTCCAGCGTTTCTTCGCTGAACTGTGCTCCCCAAGGGCAATTTGGGTTGTTCATTTCAGCCGCAACATCGGCGCCTAGCATTACTTTGAAATCAAGTCCTTCGTCGCGAATAACATCCAACACCAGTCTTGCGTGAGTGCCGCAGTCATATAGACGCAGTGCAGACCAGTTGTGGGAGAGGATAAGAAGGTCTTCTTTGATCTCTTGGTACGTTGGGTAAATTCCCTCACGAGGGTTTTGACCTTCACGATAGCCTGAGTAACAAATGGCGTTTCTGTATTCCATAGCGCTTTTTACCTTAGTTTTCTAATGCCCGCAGATAGTCCGCGGGCGCCTTGTAATGTGTTCTGTTAGGTTGAGTACTTGAAGTTGCCGTCTTTATCCCAAAGACCCCAGTACGCACCTACCGCGCCTTCCTTTTCCACCTTCCAGGCTTCATCGAAAGACGAGAAATAGAACACATCAATGTTCTCTTCTTCTGCCCATGCATAAGTATCAATAAAGTACTTCAGGGCGTTTTCTTCTGAAGGTATCGAGCCGCGCTCAGGAACACCTTCATTTGGCCAGCCAGTTTCTGAAACAATCACTGGTTTGCCTTTACCGGCATTCACTGCACGGCGATACATTTCCTTCATGTAAGGCACGGCAAAGTCTGCCGGACAGCCTTCCCAGAAGGGGTAGCAGTTTGTCAGGATCACCTCACAGGCGTCGGCGACGCGAGGGTGATTCTCAAATAAGTAGTAAGCATCAACGTAGCCCACCTGAACGTCAGGCAGTTCCGCCTTGGCACGTTCGATGTAGCTGATGAGTTCGTCTTCATGCAGGTCTTCACGAAGTAGCACTTCGTTACCCACACCAAGAATATCTACATGCCCTTCGCGCGCGACGGCGATGGCGTTTTGCAGCTCTTCCTCGTTCTTTTCGTGGTTTCCGTCAATCCAAACGCCAACCATGGTTTTGAGTCCATACTCTTTGGCGATTTTTGGAATGAGCTCATTACCGTCAGTACAGGAGAAAGTACGAACCCAGTTAACGTGTGGGGCAATGATCTGAAGCCTTTCGTGGATTTGAGCTTCAGTGATGATGGAGCCAGGTCCCTGTCCATCAACATAGGGACTGAAAGAAATCCCGTGGATTTTTGCATCCACCAAATCACGTGTTTTTTGCTTGAGGTAGCTCAGCCACTCCTCACCTTGAGGCGCAGCTCGGTTGATTCTGCTTGACACTCTCCAAACTCCCTTTCGGATAGTCGCACTTTCTTTGAGTGCGGTTATTCACTGTCTGTTTTCTATTTTTTGTTAGATTGGCTCTTCAAATCGCCCTGGGTAACAGCACCGAAAAACGAAAAGAAAGCGCTTTCTTTTTGAATTAAGCCATACGAAAGAAATATGACAACCCGTAATGTTGCGAACATGTACATGGATCACATTTGAATAGAAGGCGCGTAAATGGATAAAAATATGCATATAGATGCATTTATTTGCACGTAAGGTTTTTGAAAACAAGGCGTTGCTCACTTGTTGACCACCAAAATTGGAGTAAGGTAAACGCTGATGGTGCATATCTAGAAATGTATGAAAATCTAGGATAGGAATATGGAAAAATTGGATTTTGCCAAATGGATTGGGGTGGAGTTGCCCTTGATTCAGGCACCCATGGCAGGTGTTCAGAACAGCAAGCTGGCGATAGCAGTTGGTGAAGCCGGCGGATTGGGCTCAATTCCTTGCGGTATGCTTGATGCTGAAGGCGTGATTGAAGAAATTCAGCGTTTCGAAGCCGCCTCAAACAAGCCTTACAATCTTAATTTTTTCTGTCACTCATCTTTTCCTTTTGACGCGGAGCGCCACAAAGTTTGGCGAGCCGAGCTTCAACCTTTTTTCCAGCGTTACAGCATTAATGAAAAGTGTTTGGGGAATAAAGCCAGCCGATTGCCATTCAGCCATGAAATCGCGAACGCGATTGAGCAATACGCACCACCCATTGTCAGCTTCCATTTTGGTTTGCCGGAATCCTCGCTACTCAAACGAGTAAAAGGGTGGGGAGCTAAAGTGTTGTCTTCAGCGACAACCTTGGAAGAAGCAGTATGGCTTCAGGATAATGGTGCCGACGCTGTGATTGTTCAGGGGATTGAAGCAGGCGGACATCGCGGCATGTTCCTCACCGAATCGCTGGAGTCACAGCGTCCTACCATGGAGTTGTTGCCGCAAGTGGCTGATGCTATTCAATTACCTGTGATTGCTGCGGGTGGAGTATCGAACCGAGTTGAAGTGCAGCAAGCGCTGGCCTTAGGTGCTGATGCTGTTCAGGTAGGGACTGCATTCTTACTCTGTGATGAAGCCAGTACGTCATCGTTACACCGTCACGCACTGAAATCGGAAGCTGCAAAAACCACGGCACTCACGAATGTGTTCTCAGGACGCCCAGCGCGCGGCATTGTGAATGGTGCCATGGCGGCGTTGGATTGTATGAACAACAAAGCGCCTGTTTTTCCTTTTGCTTCTATCGAAATGGGGCCACTGCGTGCAGCAGCAGAAAAAGAGGGCAAGGATGACTTTACGCCATTGTGGTCGGGAATGAATAACAGCCATTGTGAAGAGAGCAGCGCGGCGGCGATCACTCGAAAACTGATGGGTGTTTGAAACAGAGAAACCAATAAAAAAGCGGGCCATAGCCCGCTTTTTCTATTCAGAAAATCCAGTTATACCGTGAATCGATGAACCAGTTCGTTCTGATTAACGGCTTGTTCATCGAGTCGTTCACTCGCACCAGCCACGTCCTGCATGGCGGTATAACTGCTGTCGGCGATAAAGCTGATGTGTTCAACGTTTCGCGCGATATCAGCAGAGGTGGTGCTTTGTTCAGAAGCTGCTTGTGCTATCTGACTGCTCATGTCGCTTATCATCATGATGATGGCTTCAATTTCTTCCATCGCGGAGTTGGCGTCAGAAGCCTGTGCAACGCTGCTGCTCATTTCTTCTACACATTCCTGCATCACCAAAACCGCTTGGCTTGATTGGGTCTGTAGCTTGCTAATCATCTCTTCGATTTCAGATGTTGAGTCGGATGTACGTTTCGCCAGAACGCGAACTTCATCTGCTACGACCGCAAAGCCTCGCCCTTGTTCACCAGCACGGGCTGCTTCGATAGCCGCGTTCAGTGCCAGAAGGTTAGTTTGATCGGCAATATTGCTGATAACGTCGAGAATGGTTTCAATATTCGCGGTCATCTCCTGAAGTGAAGAAACCACTGCTACAGAATCATCCAGGCGGCTTGAAAGCTGATGCGTGGTGCTGATGTTGCGGGTCATGATTTCACGGCCTTTCGTCGCAGCATCACTCACTTCCATCACTTTATCCATGGTGTGGCGGGCGCTGTTTGCAACGTCTTGCACCGAGTGCTCCATTTGCGTCATGGCTGCTGCGACCGCTGTGGTTTGTTGGCGCTGCTCATTGAGCTGAGCTTTCGCGGTTTGCGTGGTGGACTGGTTTGCGGCTGCAACCTCAGCTTGCTCCTCTGCTGCATCGCGAAGCTGTCGCAGAATGCCTTGAAGATTTGAAGCCAGGGTATTGATGTGGTCTGCCAGCTGGCCAAATTCATTGTGTTCTTTCACTTCAATGCGCTGGGTCATGTCGCCTTCAGTGATAGCTTCCAGCACGTTCAGGGTACTGCTCAGTGGCTTACGAACGCTTCGGGCAATGTGCCAGCCAATGAAGACAGTAATTGCCAGAATCAGCGCGCCAATGAAAATCGTTTGGCGAACACCATTTTTGAAGGTGTCGTTAGCCTGTGCGATAGATGCTGACATCACGCTTTCCGCTTGACCACGGAACTGGTCGAGGATGCCCATTGCGTTGTCGACTTCAACGGCAAGATTACCGATGTTGGTGTAAAGCTCGTTAGTTGCAACGAGATATGCATAGTGCTGATCAAGCACACCGCCTTCGCGGCTCACATCGCGGGTAAAGGCATCGATGTCTTTTTGGAATTTTTCTTTTAATTCTGGTAGCTGGGAAGTCAGTGAACGGAAAGAGTAGTTGAGCTGCTTAACGCTGCGGCGGTTGCCGTTCATGGCTTTTTCAACATCAGCCAATTTGTTGCTGGCCAGTGCGTCGGAAGTATGGGTTTCCGTTTCCTGAAGCTTCTTGAAGTAAGTCTTTGAAATGATTTTCAGCGTGGTGGAACCATTGTTTGCCACGAAATCCTGCATACCGAGTGCAAGTGCTGTGTTCATGCGCTGGAATTGGCGGGCAGCGGTCACACCTTCTTCTTTGGCGGTTTGTTGGCGCTGGAAGTTGCCAATGGCGACAGAAGCTTCAGCGAAATAGCGATTCTCAATTTCTCGCAGCGATTCCAACTGGTTTTCCAGACCTTCTTGACCGGAGGAGGCTTGGTAAAGGTTATTCAGTGCGGTATCAAAGCGTTGTCTAGCGACATCAAAGTTTTCAAGCACCTGTTCGCTTTGCGCACCATTGCTGCTGGTAAGGTAATCTTTGAAAATTTTGTCTGCAGCGAGGAGGCTGACACTGGCTTCGTTGGATAAGGAAACTAAGGGGAGAGCTTCTGAGGTAACGACCTCAAGTTGTTCGTGGATGTCCTGAGAACTTTTTAAATTAAGTGTATTGGTTGCAACCAGACTGACTGCGAGTACCGCAAAGCCGGCATACATCCGACGAATCACAGAGCTTTGTCGTTTTTTAGCCATTTATATTCCTCCCACCGGTGATTAACCGATGCCTCCCGAAACACGAGTTCAAAGCAAAAGAAAAGGAACCCGCTTAATGATGACGCCAATGGTTATTCTTCTATCACGTCTCATGCTGGTCGATTTTGGCCAGCAGATTCGTTTGTTCTAACACATCGCTTTTCTAGTCATCCGCCAGTATTTCAAAAACTTTAAACTTAAAAAGGTCAATACTTTCGAACCTTTGAAGTGAGACGCAAATTTGTTGAGAGAGTGGTTAATAAACAGCTATGGGTTGATAAACGGAGCCGAAAGCTGTTTCGAGGTTGGACTGAAATTGTTACGGAAAGTGAAGATTTGGTGTATTGAACACGAAGTGTGATAAAAAACACTGTTCATTATTGCCCAATTCCTTTGTCTCTAGCATACTTACAGCTCTGTAACTGATTCATTTGGAGTTGCCCGTGGCTGAAGAAACCATATTCAGTAAAATCATTCGTAAGGAAATCCCGGCTGACGTGGTTTATCAAGACGATCTTGTAACCGCCTTCCGAGACATCAACCCTCGTGCTCCAAGTCACATTCTTATCATTCCCAACAAGCTGATCCCGACTGTTAACGACATTGAAGCTGAAGATGAAGTGGCGTTGGGACGCATGTTTACCGTAGCGCGCAAACTGGCAGCGGATGAAGGTATTGCAGAAGATGGTTACCGTTTGATCATGAACTGCAACAACCACGGTGGCCAAGAGGTTTACCATATTCACATGCATTTGGTGGGTGGTCGCCCTCTGGGACCAATGCTGATTGGTTAATGATTAGAAAGCTTTCTTTGGCTCTCGCTGGCAGGCGCAGAGCCAATTTTTCGTTTACAAAGAAATTGGTGGCATTCAGCCTTGGACTTAGTCTGGTTGGTTGCGCCAATCTTTCTGCACAGGCGCTGTTCAGCCACTACTCTGCTGCATTGCAGCAACCACACGCTTTGGTTGCAAAAGGCGAATACCAAAAAGCATTGGAGCAGTTGCCGGATTCGCCAGACGGTGAAATTCTCAATGGTATGGAAAAAGGGCGTCTATCTCTGCTTTCCGGTGACCTTGAGCAAAGTAAAACCGCACTGGAACAAGCTGATTTGGCTGCAACAGAACAACAAGACAAAGCCATAATCCAACTCTCTAAAGGTGTTGATCAGATAGGCGCCTTGGTGACCAATGACAATATGATCACCTACATGCCTCCGGACTATGAGTTGGGCTTTCTTCATTTGTACCTGATGCTGAATTACTTGCAGGAAAATGATCTGCAAGGCGCTTTGGTTGAAGCAAGACGCGCTAACCAGGTTCAGGAGCGCGCGAAGAGGCTGCGTGAAGGTGAGCTTCGTAATGCCTCAAAAACAGCGTCGCAAAATGGTATTGATGACAATGTTGGAGCGGTGCTCTCTAAGTACCCACCAGCAGGTAACTTATTAGGCTCAGTGCAAAACGGCTATCTGTTTTATCTTTCAGCGCTTCTCTACGAAGCGGAAGGTAATCTCAATGGTGCCTTTATTGATTACAATCGTGCGCTGGCTGTAGAGCCTGACAATCAATTTATTGCCGATGCTGCGAAAAGAGTGGCTTTTCGTCAGGGGCGACGCGACGAGCTGAAATTGCTTGAGAAAAAATATGGCAAGTATCAACGCCTAGATAGATCGAAGGGCCAGTTGATCGTGTTAAATGAACAAGGCGTAGTAAACGCCCGAGATTTCTGGCGATTGCCGCTGTGGCTGTCTGACAGCAGGGGTAACCTCGAAGCGCATACGGTCAGCCTCCCGTACTATCGTTCTCATAGCGCTGCACCTCAAAGAGCTATAACGGTGAATGGTCAGTCGGTAAAGCCAGAGCAACTGGCGAATGTTAACGGTATGGCGCAAAACGCATTGAGTGAAGCGATGCCTGCAATGGCAGTAAGGCAAATCCTGCGCGTTGTGGCAAAAAATGAGATGCGTAAGTCTTTGTCAGAAAATGATGAAAGTGGCATTGGCAATCTCGTCGTCAACATCTTTAATGTGTTGAGTGAGCAACCGGATACCAGAAGCTGGCAGACACTGCCTGAAAGTGCAGGCGTCTATAGCGGGTTTTATTCTAAAGGTCAGCATACTGTGAACGCTGACGGACAATCTATTAACGTAAACATAGAATCAGGAAAAACCACGTTAGTTTGGCTTTCCAGGCAGGGCGGTCAAGTGGTTCATTGGCAGGGGATATTAGGAGGCATATGATGAAATATGCAGCAGTTCTGTTATCAGCGAGTATGTTGCTGGCAGGTTGTGCGAACAACACAGCTGGCATCAGCATAGATAGCAGTAATCAGAATGTGGTGTTGGGAAATTCGGTGTTGGCGAAAAACCTCGAATTTGGCAACGCAAAAACCAGTGTCGTGAATGAACGACTGCTGGCTCAGGTGATGGTGACCAATAAGAGTGACGAGTCCCAAAATCTGCAGTACCGCTTTAACTGGTATGACGCTCAAGGTCTCGAAGTAGACAGCGGCAAGTCCCCGTGGCGTCAGTTTATCGTTTACGGTGGGGAATCCGTGACACTTCAAGGTGTGGCACTGAACCCAAATGCGAAGAACTTCCGCGTCTCGCTCAGAAATATTCAATGACTATAACGAAATAGGTAAGCCAATGAAAAAAAGCTTAATTGTGCTCGTGGGTGCTGCAGCGCTCATCTTGGGTGGTTGTGCCAAGCAGGTGAGCTATGGTGATGCTCAGGAAGTGGAAACGACGACGATAGATTTCGGCTCGACTGATCTGCAAAAAATCGCTGTAGAAATGACAGATAGCATGCTGTCTTCTGGTTCTGTTACTGCCATTACCCGCAGCAACCGCCCAATCGTGTTTGTAGAGTCAATCAAGAACAAAACCGCTGAACACATTGATACTGAATCAATCACTGACACTATCAGCACTCGTTTGATTAACTCTGGCAAATTCCGCTTTGTTGACATGACCCGCGTTGAAGCGGTTCGCGATCAACTGGATTTCCAAAACAATGATGCGCTGGTAAACCCAGGTACTGCCATTCAGTTTGGTAAAATGGTCGGTGCGCAATACATGCTGTATGGCAACCTGTCTAGCATCAACAAGCAAGACGGCAGCGACAAAGACGTTTACTACAAAATGACCATGCGTCTGATGGATCTGGAAACCGGCCTTATCGAGTGGGCTGACGAAACTGAAATCCGCAAGAAGCAGTCTAAGTCTCTGATTGGATGGTAATCATTGCTTTCAGCTGATGAAAAAGAAAAGGCCGCAGTCATCGAAAGACTGCGGCCTGATTTTATTATTGAGCAGGCAGAATTTCTTGAGGGCGGATTAAGTAACCGCTGTATGAAACTGACTGCGAATGATGGTAGCCAATTTGTTTGGCGACCAGAAGCAGCATCTACAAAGGCATTTGGCTTAAGCCGTGATAATGAATTTGAAGCCTTAACCTTAGCGTCAACAGCAGGCTTGACTGTCCAGCCAGTAAAACGTTATCCGGAGGGATTACTGAATCCCTGGATTGAAGGTGAGACCATGACGGAGGCTTCGTTGGACATCGCCGCGACGCTTCAAGCTAAGGTCCACGAATTGCCACCTCTTTCGAACACGTTTGACCCTTTCGATAAAGGGTTAGTGTACTACAGCAACCTTTCCGCAAGCTCGTTGAATGATTCATTGAATGCGGTTCATGAGCACTTTCAGAAGCATAGATTTACTTCAGGCATGCCGCTTGCTACTTGCCACTATGACTTGGGTTACTACAATTTTATCCGCCAAAATGACGGTGAAGTTAAAGTCATCGATTGGGAATATGCTGCGTTGGGCGATCCGGCGATGGACTTAGTGATGACTTCTCTCGCAAATGGACTGGATCTTGAAACCTTGGTGAATCGATACTGTCAAATTAGACGTATAGACTCAGTTGCCGATTGGTTTGATGCTTGCAGAATGTGGCAACCAGTGGCGGCTTACCTGGGTGTGTTGTGGTTTGCATTGGGTTATGAGCTCTATGGCGAAGGGATCTATAAGGAAAGAAGCGCATTTTTCCTGAAACAACTTGAAGGCCACATCGCGAGTTAAATGAAGGCAGAATGTATTAAAGGAGAGCGAAGGAAATGAAACTCGGCAAATCTTCAGTCAGACACTTCTTCTTGTCGCTGGCCGCTGTATTCCTGCTCTCTGCCTGCACCAACCAGTTTGCTTACAACACGCTTCCTTTCTGGATTGACTACTACCTCTCTGATTACGTTGATACAACATCTGCTCAACAAAAGCAGCTGGATAACGATCTTGAAGCATTCCATGAATGGCATCGCCAGAACGAACTGCCAAAAATTCAGGCTTTGCTTGACCAACTTGAAGCAGATATGGCGAAGCCACTGTCTTACACGCGCATTGGTGACTATCACCACCTTGTTAATACCCGCATCAAGGCCTCACTGGAAGGGCTTACCCCGACTCTTGTGAATTTGATTTCATCGATGAGTGACGAGCAGGCCCAGAATTGGCTCGATACAGTTAACAAAAACATCGAAGAAGCGGTCGAGAAGGCCAACGAAGGCAGCGCAGACGAGCAGCAGGTGCGCCGTCAGGAACGGTTAGTCGAACGGGCAGAGTTTTGGGTCGATTCGGTCAATGCTAAACAGAAGAAACAGTTTCTGGAAATGGCAGGCTACCAAATCGAAATGCGCCCTGTGTTTTATTCGATTCGTAATGAATTGATGATAGAACTCGAAGGGATATTGATGAACCGGCAAGACCCCAATCTTGGCGAGCGAATCAATGCCTATTTCTCCCACCTGATTGCTTTCCAAAGTGAGCAGCATAAAAACGACATGGCGTTGTATTTAGCTCGACGTTATGAGCTATTGCAGCGTCTGGATCGCCATCTGTCTGAGAAGCAACGAACCGCAATGCGCAACAAGCTTGCCTCTTACAGCGAAGACATTACTGCTGTTTTGAACTAGTGTGGCCCGGTAATCGCCAATTCGTCTCAAAACCTTGAGGCGTACCCGTGTTTCTGTCTTAACCCTTAATAATGTGTGTGATTGAGTGGTAGTATTTCTGAACCAAGCTTTTTGAACCCGCTTGTTTTCGGTTCAATGCCATTTAGAGCGGTTAACTTGGGAAAAGATTAAAAGCTGGGTGAACCAGCGACGAGTGAGAGGGACTTTTAGTGATTATTTATCTTCACGGCTTTGATTCAAACAGCCCGGGAAACCATGAAAAGGTCATGCAACTGCAGTTTATTGACCCAGACGTTCGCTTCATCAACTACAGCACACTTCACCCTAAGCACGACATGCAGCACCTTCTTAAAGAAGTGAGCAAGCAGATGGAAATGTCAGACGACAAATCGCCTCTGATTTGTGGTGTCGGACTTGGCGGCTTCTGGTCTGAGCGCATTGGCTTTCTCAGTGGCATCAAGCAGGTGATCTTCAATCCGAACCTGTTCCCGCAGGAAAACATGGAAGGGCGTATCGACCGACCTGAAGAATATGCCGACATTGCAACTAAGTGTGTTGAGAATTTCCGCACCAAGAATGCCGGTCGCTGCATGGTAGTGTTATCAAAAGAAGACGAGATTTTGGACAACTCGCGTTCAGAAGAAGCATTGAGCCCTTACTACGACATTGTTTGGGATGAAGCGCAGACGCATAAGTTTAAAAGCATCTCTCACCATCTGCAGGCCATGAAAGCGTTTAAAGACGCGTAACATTTCGCTTATACCCAAACAACCTGAAGATGCTCGCATTGAGGGCCTCCCTTCGGGCGAGTTGACTGACGCCGTGCTCTTTGTTGTTCCTTTTTGATGGAGGTGACTACACCTGCAAAGGAACGCCGCGATCACAACGCCAGTCAAACTCGCTGAATCCGGCATCTTCAGGTTATTTGGGTATATATGTTTAAAGAGCATCAGCTGGGAAGGTTGGTGCTCTTTTTGTATCAGCCGTGTTATCAATTGGCGCGAAACTCATCAATCTCGTCTATTTTCGCTGCATTTAGTGTGGATTTAGGGATTTAAAAATTGATTGAGATCAAGTGACCTGTATAATGGTTTCAACAAAAAATGAGCACCATGTCATAAAAATGCGGGTGTCAGCGTGCAACAAAACATAAACAAAAATGCGCGTTTATAACGTTGAAAACAAAAGCTCTTTACCTCTCCAAACGATATTTATAATCGACCGAATACGAAGGTTGTTTAAACACATTTTCTTTCATCACGCGAATCTGTTATCGCGGGATGTAGCCCAATTTTTTCGTATTTAAATCATGGTGAGGAAGTAATCGTGACCAAAATTATTGTAGTCGGTGGCGGTGCTGGTGGCCTCGAATTGGCAACCAAACTAGGACGCACACTTGGACGTAAAGGACGCGCCAAGGTCACTCTTGTTGATCGTAAAGCAAGTCATCTCTGGAAGCCGCTTCTGCATGAAGTTGCGACCGGTTCCCTCGACGAAGGTGTGGATGCAATCAGCTACCGCGCCCACGCAAAAAACCACTATTTCGATTTCCAACTCGGTAGTCTGTCTGGCATCGATCGTGATAACAAAACCATTAAACTGGCGGCGTTGCACGATGAAGAAGACGGTGAGCTGCTGATGCCTGAACGTGAACTGAGCTATGACATTCTGGTGATGGCAATCGGTTCAACCTCCAACGACTTCAACACCGCAGGTGTTCGCGACAACTGTATCTTCCTGGATAGCCCTGAACAGGCGCGCCGTTTCCGTAACGAAATGAACAATGAGTTCCTGAAACTGCATGCGAAATCCGGTAATGGTACCGTTGACATAGCGATTGTTGGTGGCGGTGCAACAGGTGTTGAGCTTTCCGCTGAGCTGCACAATGCCATCAAAGAACTGCACAACTACGGTTTCCAGGATCTGGATAGCTCTAAGCTTAACGTTACTCTGGTTGAAGCCGGTGAGCGTATTCTTCCTGCATTGCCGCCACGCATTTCTGGTGCGGCGCAGCAAGAATTGATCAAGCTGGGTGTGAACGTTCGCACCGCGACCATGGTTGTAAAAGCTGACGAAGATGGTTTGGTAACCAAAGACGGTGACAAGATCCCAGCGCAAATCATGGTATGGGCAGCCGGTATCAAAGCGCCGGATTTCCTTAAGGACATCGCAGGCCTTGAAACGAACCGCATCAACCAATTGGTGGTGAAATCAACGCTGCAAACCACCCGTGACGAAGACATCTTTGTTATCGGTGATTGCGCAGCTTGTGAACAACCGGACGGTACTATGGTTCCACCTCGTGCTCAATCAGCACACCAGATGGCAAGCCGTTGTTTCTCGAATATCGTGGCGAAAGTGACAGACCGCGAACTAAAGCCTTACATCTACAAAGACCATGGTTCACTGGTTTCCCTTAGCCGTTTCTCGACCGTAGGTAGCCTCATGGGTAATTTGACCCGCGGTTCGATGATGGTAGAAGGCCGACTGGCGCGTGTGGTTTACATCTCTTTGTACAGAATGCACCAGATCGCGCTGCACGGTGTGATTAAAACCGGCTTGATGATGGTGGTTAGCCGCATCAACCGTGTACTTCGCCCGTCGCTGAAACTGCATTAACTGCAGGTTTTTGAAAAAGAAAAGCTGCCAGATGGCAGCTTTTTTTATGCCTGGCCTAAATGGGGTTTTAACAAGAACGGCGCAAAGATTTTTGGCGTCGAGTTAAGAGCTTCAATGCGATTTGATACAGCGCAGGCTGGATGCCAGTTAATCAACTCCTCAACAGGTAATGGACGTGAGATCAGGTAGCCTTGTATAGAAACGTCTCCTTGTTCTAATAACCACGTCAGCTGTTCTTCCGTCTCCACTCCTTCTGCCACCACATCCATTTCCAGGGTTTTCGCTAACTGGATCATTGCTGCGCAAAGCTTGGTAGAGCTTCTATCAGAGTCGATTACATTGGTGATGAAGTGGCGGTCTATTTTCATGACGTCAAAAACGTATTCTCCTAGTAATGAAAGGGATGAATATCCCGTACCAAAGTCGTCCAGATAAAGTCTAACTCCCGCCTTTCTCAATGCTTGCAGTGCTTGTGCGCTGGCTTGCTCATCTTCCATCAAGGTTGATTCAGTAATCTCTAGTCCCAACTTATAGGGGGCAATTTTGTTTTGCTCGATAAGTGATTCCACAAAACTGATGAAAGCTGGGGAAACCAGTTGTTTAGCTGAGACATTGACGGTGATCCCTGGGTAGTCAAATCCTCCGGATTCTCTTTGCCAATACCCGAGTAGCTGACAGACACGGGCCAGAACCCAACGGCCGATTGCATGGATCTGATTAGTGTCTTCTGCAATGGGAATGAAAGTCATCGGAGAGATAGAACCCAGTTCAGGGTGATGCCAACGCAGTAGTGCCTCGAAATGGTGGACTCTGTCCCCCTTACAGATAGGTTGGAACACCAGTGACAGTTGGTTTAATTCAAGCGCATAACCTAGGTCTTGCTCTATATTAAAACGCTGTTGGGCCTTTTCCAGCATATCGCTGTGAAAAAAGGTAATCGAAGCACCGCTTTCTTTTGCATGATACATAGCGATATCTGCTTGTTGGATAATATCCAAAAGCGTAAAGCCGTGATCTCTGATGGTTGAAATACCGATACTAGCGCCAATCTGAATATCGTGGCCATCAATGAGGTATGGTTGGTTGATGGCATCAAGGTAAACGCTTGCGCTTCGATAAGCACCATCTTGTGTGATCACATCTGGGAGACAAACAACAAACTCATCACCTCCAAAACGAAACGCTTTATTTGGAGATTGGGTGGCCATAAAAAGACGATCAGCCACAGCTTGAAGAAGTTTGTCTCCAATTAAGTGGCCGAGGGAGTCATTGACGTTTTTAAAGCGATCCAAATCAATAAACAGGATGGAGAAACCAAAGCTTTCAGCGTTCTGTAATTTAGATTGTTCTTTCTCCAACCGTTTTTCCAACGCCAGCCGATTATTCAATGACGTTAGGCTGTCATGGTAAGCTTGAAACCGGAGCTTCTTTGTCTGTTGTGAAACCAACTGGTTAGCGAGTGCGAGTCGACTTGAATAGGACCAAATACAAAAGCTCGTGGCGATGGTAAGCAGAAAGCCGAGCACGGTCATGACCAAACTGTAGCGGTAGCTGGCTAGATGATCCTCTCCTGAAGTAAATGTGAACCAAACGCCTTCTTCACTACCTGGGATTTTCACCAAATGTTCCGCTGTGAATATCCTTGCAGTGTCATTTTTGTTTTGTGGCAGGGTCTGAAATAGGAAGGCGCTATCATCATTTTTGTTGCTGAACTGAGGCCTGACGGAGATCTGAAGGTTATCCAGTGTACTGTAATCTGGCCAGATTGCAGAAAAAAAGCTATCGAAATAAATAGACGTGACCAAGTAACCTTTGAGCTCCTCTTCGAGGATGACTGCTGAGAACAAGCGCACGCCATGCTGATCGTCTTTTTCGAAAAAGCTCGCTTCCGGACTACGTTGGAAAAATGCTCGCTCCATGGCATGTGCAAACTGGCACTGGGACTCTGCACGCCAACCAATATAGTTCTCTACCTGATTCTCTGGAGAAACATAAAGGACAGGAAAGGCATAGTCACTTAGCGCCCATGCACATCTATAGTCAGGCTGAGGATAGGTTTGATAGTTGTTATAAGAGTCATCCTCACTACCGGCGACTCTATTCTCGAAGTCATCAATGTAATCCCTGAATACTTTTGGCAGCCAAAATACGGAGTGAATGCCCGAATTTTCTCGCGTGCGACTTGCCAGAAATTGCTGGAATTTCTTCTTACTCAGGTTTTTGTCGGTCTGGAAGTAGAGCTGAGCGGAGAGCTGCAACTCATGGAATGAATAAAGGGCTTTCTCCAAGCCCTTTAAACGTTGTTCAATCAGTGTGTTGAAGGCACTCTGTTGACGCTTTTCGTCAATGTGAAAAACAGCGAAACCGCTGCATAACGCCGCAACTGTACCAACAACGAACACGATCCAGTGTAGATTTCTGGAAAACATTATTTCTAGTCAGTTAATTGTTAATAAGCCCGATTATAGGAACAGCTGTTACGGTGATTTTTAGGTTTAGTGACAGTTCGATGACAGAGTCTTAATTTCGAGATGACGCATCATTTTGAATGAAACAAGATTATATCTTCATCAACTTTAAAGAATATCGCCCGGGACCAGGCTGTAAACCAGGCCTTCGCGAGCTTCACCATCATACATATAACGATTACGTGCACGGCACTCAAATGTGGCTCGAAGCTTTTCTGCAATACGGATGCTGGCTTCGTTAGCAGGGTCCATTACCAGTTCAAGGCGTGTTAAGAGAAGATGAGTGAAGGCGAGGGTGGCAGCCACTTCGCTGGCTTCTAGGGCATATCCCCGGCCTTGGAACTTTGTGGCAATCCAGTATCCAAGGTTCGCCATATTGGCGACGCTATCAATACTGGAAAGGTAAACACAACCGACAAGTTCTCCTGTTTCGATTTCAAATGCAGCCAATTCAAAACTTGCCCCTGTTAACCAGCCCTGGCGGCTACGATTAACCCAGGCTTCTGCATCCATATCATCGAATCCTTCATGGCACCAATCCAGCCATGGGCTGATGGTGTCTGACGATTCCGCGATAGCTTTTTTGAGCGGTGCGACATCGACTTGCTTGAGTGCACGCAATATGAGGCGATCAGTCTGGAATTCAAGGTTGGCTTGCATGGTCTGCTCGGTTGGTTTGTATCGTTATAGTTTTAGTTAAAAACGCTGAAAAAACAACGCCCTCAAATGAGGGCGTTGTAGAAAAATTCTAATTCACAAAAGCGCTTATTCAACGCGAGTGACCTGAATAATCAGGCCCATCAGTGGGTGATCCAGATAGTGGATTTCACCGCTTCTCATGCGACGTTTTTGCTCAAAACCATACGATTTCAAGTATTTCTCGATGGAGTAGGTGCGTTCCAGCTTTTGAAGCCCGGTCAGTGCACTACCTTCAGTTACCGCAGCAATATTTGAGCCTTCAGCAGTGACGCCTTCCACTTCGGTTGCCACTTGGTTATCAAGAGGAACCGGAACAGCCTGAACTTCTTTCAGAACCTTACGTTCACCAGGTTCACGCAGCGCGAGGTCGGTTTCAATGAACAGATAGTGTTGAACGTATACACGAATAAAGCCATCCAGCTCATACATTGGGCCGCTGACTTTGTCTGTGGGCTGATAGCCGTCAGGAGCGGACTCACTGGTCACCAGAGGCGCATCTTTCGACGTGCCATCTTTATAGAAGCTGTCGCCAAAATTACGCCCTGCAGTGAAACGCAGTTTAGGCATAGAGCCGCGTCCACCATCGTTTTGACGCCAAGCGACATGCGCTAGTGGTTTGAAACCTGCATGGTTAGCCAAGCGATTGTATTCCGCATTCAACTGCCATTGGTTTTTAGGAAGCACTTGCAGACCACGTGCCGCCAGTGTTTGTTTGTCGAAAACAGAAACAGCACCACTCAGATTGATGTCCGGCTGCGCATCTGGCCAGTTTTCCTGAACAGCGTCAGGGTTCTGGTTACGCTTGAATACAATCACTTCAACGTCGAACCAACGTTCAGCGAAGGAAGGCCAGCTAATGACACACAGCAGCAGGATAATCAGCTTTTTCAAGGCATTACTCCGTTTTAAAGCCAGTTGCCTTCTTCTAGGCAACCAATAAATTCTCGGCAAATTGGTTTAATAGTGTTTCGATGAACTCAACCCGCTCACGGCGATCAGTGAGCGATTCTACGATTTTGAGTTTGGTTGGTCCTTCAAAACGATAACGGCTTGGGTGGGATTGTAACAGACCCACCAGGAAGCCGGGATCAATTTGGGCGTTTTGAGTAAACTCGATCACACCGCCTCTGTCGTGTGCGTCGATCTTACGTACACCCAGTTTCGCTGCATCCAGTTTGAGCTGCTGTACTTTGAGCAAATTATTCGCTGCATCAGGTAGTAAGCCGAAGCGATCAATCAACTCAACGCGCAACTCTTCGATATCATCGGAAGATTTGGTTCCCGCAATACGTTTGTACAGTGACAGGCGCGTATTGACATCCGGGATGTAGCTGTCGGGTAATAATGCCGGAAGTCGAAGCTCAACATCTGTCTGTTGATTAAGAAGATCGTCAAGTGATGGCTCTTTGCCTTCTTTTAAGGCTTCAACGGCTTGCTCCAGCATTTCCATATATAAGGTGAAACCAATCGACTGAATCTGACCACTTTGCTCATCACCCAGAAGTTCACCCGCACCACGAATTTCTAGATCGTGGGTAGCCAACGTAAAGCCTGCGCCCAAATCTTCGAGTGAAGCAATGGCTTCCAAGCGTTTGACTGCATCTTTGGTCATGCGTTTTGGGTGAGGGGTTAGCAAGTAGGCGTAAGCCTGATGATGCGAACGACCAACACGGCCACGCAACTGGTGAAGCTGAGCAAGGCCAAGGTGGTCAGCACGGTCCATGATGATGGTGTTAGCCGTCGGAACGTCGATACCGGTTTCAATGATGGTGGTACACACCAATACGTTAAAACGCTGATGATAGAAATCAGACATGATGCGTTCCAGTTCGCGCTCTCGCATCTGACCATGTGCCACAGTAATGCGTGCTTCTGGCACCAGCTCTGCCAATTCATCAGCAGTTTTTTCAATCGAATCAATGTCGTTGTGCAGGAAGTAAACCTGACCACCGCGCATGATCTCACGAAGCAGCGCTTCACGGATCAGTGATTTCTCGCGCTCACGGACGAATGTTTTTATCGCCAGTCGGCGAGAAGGCGGCGTAGCGATAATTGAAAGGTCGCGCATGCCGCTCATTGCCATATTGAGTGTTCGCGGAATTGGCGTTGCGGTGAGCGTTAGGATGTCGACATCCGCACGCATTGCTTTCACTTTCTCTTTTTGGCGCACGCCGAATCGGTGTTCTTCATCGACAATCAACAAACCCAGATCGTTGAACTTCACATCGTTTTGAAGAAGCTTGTGGGTACCGATAAGAATATCGACTTTACCTTCGGCGCTGTCTGCCAGAATTTGCTTTTGCTCTTTCGCGGACTTAAAGCGGGAAAGCACTTCAACGCGTACTGGCAGGTTAGCAAAACGGTCGCGGAAGTTTTCAAAATGCTGTTGGGCGAGTAGGGTAGTCGGCACCAACACTGCTACTTGCTTGCTGTTATTCACCGCAAGGAAAGTGGCGCGCATTGCCACTTCAGTTTTACCAAAGCCTACGTCACCACAAACAAGACGGTCCATTGCAATTGGCTGACACATGTCAGATAGCACCGCATTAATGGCGTTTTTCTGATCGGCGGTTTCTTCAAACGGGAAGCCTGCGCAGAAGTCGAGGTAAGCCTCTCTGTCATGTTTGAACGCAAAGCCCGGTTTAGTGGCGCGCTTGGCGTATACATCAAGCAGTTCTGCTGCTACGTCGCGGACTTTTTCTGCCGCGCGCTTACGGGCTTTCTCCCATGCTTCACCACCAAGCTTGTGCAGCGGTGCGGTTTCTTCTGCACCACCACTGTAGCGACTAATCAAATGCAAAGAAGCAACGGGCACATAAAGCTTGGAGCCTTGTTGGTATTCGAGCGTGACGTATTCAGTAGTAATACCACCGGCTTCCAAGGTTTGCAGACCGAGGTAGCGGCCAACACCATGCTCAAGGTGAACAACGGGTTGCCCTATCTGAAGTTCCGCCAGGTTACGGATAATGGTGTCGGAATTAGTCGTGGCTTTTTTATTGTCACGGCGACGCTGCTGAACAACACGCTCGCCGAGCAGATTGCTTTCACAAATTAGCGCAAATAAAGGGCTTTCGCATTGGAAGCCAATTTCAGCTGGGCCGACAACCATAGCGAAATTGGTGGGAGTATCGAATGCTTCATTGAGTGACCCACAAACCATAGGGCGAATTTTGATGCGTGCAAGCAGGTCCAGCATGGCTTCTCGGCGGCCTTCTGTTTCCACCGAGAAAATGATTTTGCCGGAAAACTCTTCAGTGAATTGTCTTAGCGCGCCCAGTGGCTCTTTGAGCTGTTGATTAACGGTCAGTTCTGGAAGAGGGGTAATAGGGGCGTTGGTTCTGCCCGCTTTGTCTTCCGTCGAGTCGATTTGAACCTTGATGCGTGGGTAGTTCTTAAAAGCTCCAAACAGTTCATCAACGTTTTGCCAGATGTCGTTTGGTGGCAGCAATGGACGAAGAGGATCAACACGTCGTTGGTCATAGCGGTAATCCGCATCGCTCAAAAATTGTTTGGCGGCTGATTCCACATCACCTTTAGTCAGTACCAAGGTATTCTTTGGCAGATAATCAAACAGGGTTTCTGTTTCATCAAAGAACAGTGGCTGCCAGTACTCGATGCCTGCTGGCCAGGTTTTTTTACTGACTTGCTGGTAGATAGATTCTGGTTCACGACGAGCTTCAAAGCGTTCACGCCAGCGCCCGCGAAATTGCTCAACTGCTTCATCATTCGTTGGGAATTCATGGGCAGGTAGCAGGTTGATGCTGTCCAACTCTTGTGTCGAACGCTGATTCTCTGGGTCAAATTCACGGATGGTATCCACCTCATCGTCAAAGAAGTCGATACGGTAAGGTTGGTTTGAGCCCATTGGAAAGAGATCGAGAATAGAACCGCGGCTTGCGTATTCACCATGCTCGATGACTTGATCAACATGACGATAGCCTGAAAGTTCCAGCTGGTAACGCAGTTTTTCCAGTGACAGCAAATCGCCTTTTTTCACCATTAGCGCATGCTGAACCAAGAACGAACGCGGCATGACGCGCTGCATGAGTGTGCTGACAGGGATCAGCAAGATACCATTGGTTTGTTGCGGCAATTGATACAAGCGCGCGATGCGGTCGGAGATTATGTCTTGATGCGGTGAGAAGTTGTCATAGGGCAAGGTTTCCCAATCAGGAAAAACGTGACACTCGCGACCAGTAAACTGTTTGATCTCAGGTTGCAGCTTGAGGGCGGTTTGGTTATCCGGCACCACCATCAAAATGAAGCGATTCTGCTGTTCGGCAAGGGTAGCAACCGTCAGGGGAAGAGAGGCGCCGATCAGATTAGCGATGACGCGGGTGTCTCCTGCTTTTTCAGGAGCAGGTAAATCAAATAATGCGTTGTTAGTCATGAATTCTGGGGCTTAACTGTTTCTTTCCAATGCGCGTTGACGGAGGAGTTTTTGCTGTTGATGAAGCGCAGCGCGGATTAACACGTCTTTGTCTTCTTCTTGAAGGCGAATATATTTCACGCCAACAGCAAACTTACCGTTTTTTTCTTTGCAGCCGTAGACGCTACCGTAGCAGTAAATAGCAGAAGGTGGGTTCTCAAGAAAGAGCTTCAATCGCACATGCTGACCTTTCTCGAAAGCTTTTCGTGCAATGAAAGTAAGGCTGCTTGCACCGAAGGTTTCGGTTTGATAACGGAGTTTAGGGTTGTCCTGTTGCGATAGCATGAAGCCGAGCAGCAGGTTGATTTTTTGATTCTGGGCCTGCAGGAATTTGGTCAGGGCTTGGCTGTCATCGTGGTGCAGGGCATGAATTTCTTTCTCCACGCTGCTGTCGAGGTCTCCACATTCGCTTGCAATGCGAAAAGCGACAGGGATTTCTCGGCCAAATTCGGCTTCAGAAGGCACATGCTCGTCGTCCCCAAGAACCTCAACATTGATCTTGAGGTGCGCATGTACGGAAAAGTATTCGTCCTGGCTCATCAGTAATCCTAAAACCCTGTAGTGCTATTGATTATACCCGCAGTGGCACGATTTACCCAATCAGCCTGTTGAAGAAGTGTTTATTTTCACAGCACTTAGACAAGCTCGATACTTCAGGTTGTTTAAATTACGGAACGTTTAGCTTGAAAAAGCATCTGATTACCGTGTTCCACATGTGGTTTCGTGGCAATTAGCTGACCTAAAAGGTATTCTTCTTGCCAAAGATTGTTATTTGTTTTTGTGGTTCTCTCTAAGGTCAACAGACCTTTTTACTGCGAAACAACGTTTTGAGATCTCATTTTATGTTTCACCCTTTACCGGTGTTTATAGGGCTGCGCTATCTGAGGGGACGATCCGGCGATAAATTCGGCCGCTTTGTCTCTTATATGTCAACGGCGGGTATCACCATTGGTGTGATGGCGCTGGTGACCGTGCTTTCTGTGATGAACGGCTTTGAAGGCCAATTAAAACACCGCATTCTTGGTGTGATTCCACAAGCCATTGTGGCGGGCGATGCCCAACACGCGCCGGACGTTAACACCTTGGCTAATCTTGAAGGCGTGACGGGAACAGCACCTATCGTCAGCACTGACTCAGTTGTTCAGAGCCCTAAGTCCATTTCGGCCGGTAAGTTACTTGGCGTGGATGTTGGCGCGCGTGAGCCAATCCGTGAATTTATGGTTCGTGGTGACTTCGATTTACTGACGCCAGGCAGTTACAATCTGGTTCTGGGCCGCAAAACGGCGCGCGATCTGGACGTTTCTGTGGGGGATAAAGTCCGTGTGATGATCACCAGCGCCAGCCAGTTTACCCCTGTAGGACGCATACCTTCCCAACGTAATTTCACCGTAACAGGTATCTACGACACGGCGACTGATGTCGATAATCAACTGATGTTCGGTAATCTCAATGATGTCGCTCGTCTCATGCGTCTTCCCCGTTCCCAGCCAGCGGATCTAAGGCTTTTTGTTGAAGAGCCTTTCAACGTGCCGATACTTGAAAAAGTCGCAGAGAGCATGGGCTATGAATGGTCAGACTGGCGTGCGCTGCGTGGTGAGTTGTTCCAGGCCGTAAAAATGGAAAAGAACATGATGGGATTGATGCTGAGCCTGATCATCCTCGTTGCGGCGTTTAATATCATTTCCGCACTGATCATGGTGGTGATGGAGAAGCAATCTGAAGTTGCCATTCTCAAAACACAAGGTATGAACCATAACGGTATCGTCGCGTTATTCGTTGTCCAAGGTGCCAGCAGCGGTGTAATTGGTGCACTGCTGGGCGGCGTTGCGGGCTCTGTATTGGCGCTGAACATCAATGAAGTCATGGCGATATTCAACTTGAGCTTGTTGGGGGGCGGATTGTCGCTGCCAGTGGTTCTGAAACCTGAGCAAGTGCTTTCTGTCGTGATTGGTGCGATCGCACTAAGTCTTATTGCAACCCTGTTCCCGTCGTTAAAGGCGGCTTCTGTTCGTCCAGCCGAGGCGCTTCGCTATGAGTAATGCATTGTTAACCTGTTCCAACGTCACCAAAACTTATCAGGAAGGGGAGTTGGAAACTCACGTATTAAAAGGCGTGTCGTTCTCGATTGAAAAAGGCGAACTGGTAGCAATTGTTGGTGCGTCGGGCTCGGGTAAAAGTACGCTTCTCCATATTCTTGGTGCGTTGGATACATTGACCGAAGGTGATGTGTTTTTTGAAGACAAAGACCTGATGAAAATGCGAGCCTCAGAGCAGGCGACGCTGCGAAATCAAAGCATTGGTTTTATTTATCAGTTCCACCACCTTCTCGCGGATTTTACGGCCGTAGAAAACGTAGCCATGCCGCTGATGATTGGCGGTGAGAAGCCTGTTGAAGCGAAGCGTCGCGCGATGGAAATGCTGGAAGCAGTTGGTATGGGCCATCGTGGTGAGCATCGTCCGTCAGAGCTTTCCGGTGGTGAGCGCCAGCGTGTTGCGATTGCCCGTGCTGTAGTGAATCGTCCGGCGCTGGTATTGGCAGATGAACCAACCGGTAACCTCGACCACAAAACTGCGTTGGATATTTACGATCTAATGCGAGAGTTAAATAAGGAATTCAATACCGCCTTTTTGGTGGTGACTCACGACCGTGAGCTTGCGCAGAAACTGGATCGTCAGCTTTCAATGCTGGATGGTCAGTTTGTGGAGTCGAACGCTGAGGCCGTGGCATCATGATGGATTCTTTAGCGCTGTTTATCGGGCGCAGATTCAGCAAAGCCAAACGACGCAACAAGCTGGTCTCCTTCATTTCTGTCTCTTCCATGATTGGTATTTCAGTGGGTGTAATGGTCATTATTGTTGGCCTTTCAGCAATGAACGGCTTCGAACGCGAATTGAATAACCGCGTGCTGGCAGTGATTCCCCATGCCCAACTTGAAGGTGTAGAAGCGCCAGTAAAAGCGTGGCAGGAGATGAAAGAAACCGCAGAAGCTAACCCATGGGTTTCTGCAGGTGCACCCTATGTGACGTTTACGACCTTGTTGGAAAAAGGGGCCAACTTAAAGCCGGTGCAAATCCGCGGTATTGACCCAGAACAGGAAGTGCGTGTCAGTAATATCGGTGATTACGTGCTTGATAACGCTTGGTCGACACTCACTCCAGGAAACCATGCCGTGGTGCTGGGTAAAGGCATTGCAGATGGTTTGGGTGTTGAAGTCGGAGATTGGGTGACAGCGTTGGTGCCTTCGCCGGATCCAGAATTAAAGCTGCGTGCGCCGCAACGTATCCGCATGCAGGTGTCTGGGGTGCTTAGCTTGGGTGGTCAGGTTGATCATGGCTTGGCGCTGGTGCCTATTCAGGATGCACAGCAATATCTTGATATGGGTGATGCGGTTTCCGGCGTTGCACTGAGAGTCAAAGACCCACTTGAAGCGCGAAAGATTGTTCGTGAAGTGGGTTACACGCTCAAAGAGTATGTTTACCTTAAAAACTGGACGCAGGAATACGGCTTCCTTTATCGCGATATCCAGATGGTGCGCGCGATTATGTATCTGGTAATGGTGTTAGTCATCGGCGTGGCCTGCTTCAACATTGTGTCTACCTTGATGATGGCAGTGAAAGACCGTGCCGCAGATGTCGCCGTACTGCGAACTATGGGCGCAAAAGATGGCCTGATCCGATCCATTTTTATCTGGCACGGTTTTCTTTCCGGTTTGATAGGAAGCCTGGTGGGCTCGGCTGCGGGATGTTTGATTGCACTGAACCTGACAACAATTGTTGGCGGGATTGAAACACTGACAGGTCAGGACTTCCTCTCAGGTGATATCTACTTTGTTGATTTCCTGCCAACTCAACTACAAATGGGGGATGTCTTACTGGTATCCGTCACCGCGATTGTGTTGAGTCTACTGGCAACGTGGTATCCCGCACAGCGAGCCTGCAAGTTGCAACCCGCTGCTGTATTGAGCGCAAGGTAACGGTGATAAGTTGCGCGATTACATCTTAAGGCGAAAAGGTCGCATATCGGCTCGCAGCCTGAATCGGAATAAAAAAATACCCCGCCAATGCGGGGTATTTTTTTATGTGTCTGTTTTCGTTTTCTAGCTGTCAGTTTTGGTTTTTTTCTTCTTTAGCGCTTTGATTTTTGGCAGGCGTAGGCGGCGTTTTTGCCAGCTTCTGACCACGGAATATCGCCAAATCCCCCTGACACCAAAATACCCGATAAGACCAAATACCACGCCACAAACGAAGGAACCCAACAGGAAAGGAGGTCCAATCTGGCTCATTTGATTGAACAGGAAATCCCAAGTCAGTTCAAAGTGGAAGTGGTAGTCGGGCGTGCCCATCAACCATGTTCCGACTTTGTAAGCGCCCCAGAATATCAAAGGCATGGTAATGGGGTTGGTGATCCAAACCAATGCAACAGAAAGGGGCAGGTTAACGCCAAACATGATCGCAAGGCCAGCAGCCATGATCATCTGGCTCGGCAGCGGAACAAATGCCATAAACAGGCCAACGGCAAATGCACCAGACGCAGAGCGACGGTTCAAGCACCAAAGGTTAGGGTCATAAAGCAGATTGCCAAAGACCGCCAGCGCCTTTTGCTTGCGGATAACGTCGTGTCTGGGGAGAAATTTTTTAATTATTTTTCTTGGCATAGATCTTCATTTCACACGGAACGGCTACCGATATGAAAATCATGTTCGGTATCGTGGTGGCTATAGTCTCGCTTAGATGGTGGCCAGCGCTCCCGGAACCCTCGCTAATACTTGGGCTTCTCGCTGTCATCCTTGTCCAATGCAAACGCGTTCCCCTGTTTGTAATTGGTCTCACCATTGGCTGTCTGGTGGCGTCCAGTGCTGCGTCACTGCATTTGTTTAAAACCAGTACCGCTTTGACAGTGGTTCAGAATACTACCATAGCGGGCAAAGTTGGCAGCCTTTTTACAGGGGAAAATCAGCAAACAAGTGTAATCTTTGATGTCGACACGGTGAATGGACGGAAATTGAGCGCCTTTGATAAATTCCGTGCTCGTCTTTATTGGCGCAGTGAATCTCCCGTAAAACAAGGGCAATACTGGGAGCTGAAGGTCCGAATCCGTGAACCTTATGGCAGGGTAAACGAAGCAGGGTTTGACGCAGAAACCTATTTTCTCTCAAAACATATTCATGCCAAAGGCACGGTACTTTCTGCGAGTCTGATTGACGAGGAAATATCTGCTAGGCAGTGGCTTTTTGACCGGACATTTCCCCAAATCCTTCCTTTCGAAAACAGCGCATTTCTCATTGCACTCGCGTTTGGTGAAAGGGCCTTTCTAACCAGCCAAGATTGGATGACGCTCAGGAATACAGGCTTGGCACACCTTCTCGCGATTTCAGGTCTTCATATCGGTTTGGCATTCTTCTTTGGTTACAGTGTCACTAAAGCTTGCCTGCCGCTATTCAATCGATCAGATAGATATCTCTGGCTTTCGATACTTGCAGGTTTGGGGTGTGCTATCACCTATGCTTGGTTGGCGGGCTTTTCTTTAACAGCTCAAAGAGCGCTCATTGCTTTGATCGTTTTCATGGCGATTCGACAATCGGGTTTTAGCGTTAGTCCTTTCAATACCTTTTTGTTAGTGCTGGGCATTGTATTACTTATTGATCCGCTGTCGGTGTTCTCCGTCAGTTTCTGGCTTTCCTTTGGTGCGGTGATGGTTCTTTGCGTTATGACGTTTACGACTGGACGAGGAGAGTCGAAAGGTCCGTTGAATTACGTCATCCAGCTATTTCGCATGCAGTGTTATCTCATTGTCGGCATGTTACCGCTTACATGGGCATGGTTTGGAGGAGTCAGTTTCCTTTCTTTACTCTGCAATCTAATTGCTGTGCCCATCGTGAGTCTGCTGACGGTACCAATCATATTGCTCTCGCTTCTTACGAGTTCAGTATTTAGCGCCGCGTGGTTATGGCGTCTCGCTGACTATTCACTTTGGCCTATTCGTCAGATGTTAAACCATGCCGATATAGGGTGGCTGGATATTCAACACACATCCATTATGTTTGTGCTTGTTGTTGTGGCGACTTTTTATCTCGTGGCTATTTCGAAGGTTTCGGGGATAAAAATTCTGTTGCTTGCACTGATAATGACGTTGGTAAGCTGGCGTGGCTCAGTGCAAAAAACGGAAGGATGGAAGGTCGATATTCTTGATGTCGGACACGGACTGGCAGTGTTAGTCGAAAAGAATGGAGAGGCCATCCTCTATGACACCGGCGCTGCATGGTCTTCAGGCAGTATCGCGCAATCCGTGATTGAGCCCATTATTTCTTCCAGAAACAGCAAACTAACCGGGTTAATTTTAAGTCACGGAGATAATGACCATTCCGGCGGGGAAAATTGGGTCATTGAAAACCTTTCTCCAGATTGGGTGAGAGCGCCTGAAACTGGCGGTGGGTATATTCCTTGTGTCCGCGGTGTAGGCTGGCAATGGCAATCGCTGAACTTCGAGGTGCTATATCCCAAAGAAGTATCTGAAGAGGCAGAAAACGAAGACTCTTGCGTTGTACGTATCTCAGACGAAAATTATTCAGTATTGCTGACGGGAGACTTACCCAAAGAGCAGGAGAACTGGCTGGTAGAGTGGGACGCTGATGTCAGTGCAAATGTACTGCTGGTTCCTCATCATGGTAGCAAGACGTCTTCATCGTCAGGATTTATCGATGCAGTCAATCCCAACGCGGCGATCGCATCGACAGGTCGATATACTCCTTGGAACTTGCCGAACCCCGAAGTTGTCGATAGATACCGCGAGCGCAACATTTCCTGGTATGAAACCGGACAACACGGCCAAGTGAGTGTACATTTCTCAGACAAGGGTTGGCGGGTTAGTAGCCAACGTCTTGATATCGAGCCTTTTTGGTACAGGAAGATGTTTGGACCACCCCCAATAAAAGAGTAGAATGCCCGCTACTTGCAAGAATATAAGCAAATAACATGTCATCAAACTACCAAGACAAAACTACCTGGGAAACCTTTAAGCAGCTGTGGCCATACATCGCTAACTACAAAGCGGGTTTGGTGGTTGCTGTTATTGCGTTGATTGTTAACGCTGCGGGTGACACCCTTATGGTTTCTATGCTTAAGCCTTTGCTTGATGAAGGCTTTACGTATGATGCAGTCGAAAGTGATTTCCTTAAATGGATGCCGCTCTATCTCGTTGGCTTAATGCTGATTCGTGGTGTGTCGAGTTTCGTTTCTGCATACTGCCTTTCTTGGGTATCCGGTAAAGTCGTGATGACCATGCGACGCCGCATGTTTAACCATTTCATGAAGATGCCGGTGAGCTTCTTTGATAAAGAATCTTCCGGTGCGCTTCTCTCCCGTATTACTTACGACTCAGAACAAGTTGCCAATGCGACCAGTGGTGCTTTGGTCAGCCTGGTGCGTGAAGGTGCGTCAATCATTGGTCTGATGATTCTGATGTTCTACAACAGCTGGCAGCTTTCGGCGATCCTTTTGGTGATCGCGCCAATTGTTGCTATTGCGATTCGTATCGTTTCCAAGCGTTTCCGTAAAATCTCTTCCAACATGCAGGAAGCTATGGGCTCAGTGACTTCATCTGCTGAGCAAATGCTGAAAGGCCACAAAGTGGTATTGAGCTTCGGTGGTCAGGAAGTTGAAAAGGCGCGTTTTGAAGACGTATCTAACCGCATGCGTCAGCAAACCATGAAACTGGTATCTGCTCAGGCGATTGCTAACCCTGTGATTCAGTTAATTGCGTCTTTTGCTCTGGTTGCTGTGCTTGTTTTGGCAAACACAGACGCTATCCGCAGTGAGTTGAGCGCCGGTACTTTTGCTGTTGTATTTGCTGCCATGTTCGGTCTGATGCGTCCTCTGAAAGCACTGACTAACGTGACATCACAATTCCAGCGTGGTATGGCTGCGTGTAACAGCTTGTTCGAGCTGATGGAACTGGAAACAGAGAAAGACAATGGTCAACATGTTGCAGAGCGTGTGAAAGGTGATGTTAAGGTCAACGATGTTGTCTTCACTTACCCAACCAAAGATGCGCCAGCGCTTAACCATGTTACCTTCGATTTGCCTGCAGGGCAGACGTTGGCGCTGGTAGGCCGTTCCGGTTCTGGTAAGAGTACCATTGCGAACCTGCTGACTCGTTTCTATGACATCGACAGCGGTGATATCACCATTGATGGCGTAAAAATCGAAGATTACACCCTGAGTAACCTGCGTGATCATGTAGCGATTGTTTCTCAGAATGTTCACCTGTTCAACGACACCATCGCCAACAACATCGCTTACGCCGCGGAAAGTGAATACACACGCGAAGAGATTGAGCGAGCAGCGGACTTGGCTTATGCGTCAGACTTTATCCGTAATATGGACAATGGTTTTGACACAATCATCGGTGAAAACGGTGTGAGCCTCTCTGGTGGTCAGCGTCAACGAATCGCTATTGCGCGTGCTTTGCTGCGTAATGCGCCAGTGCTGATTCTCGATGAGGCAACGTCTGCGTTGGATACAGAGTCTGAGCGTGCTATTCAGGCAGCGTTGGATGAGTTACAAAAAGACCGCACTGTGCTTGTGATTGCGCACCGACTGTCGACCATTGAAAACGCTGATCAAATTCTGGTTGTCGATGAAGGTGAGATTGTTGAGCGTGGCACTCACGCCGATTTGCTCGCCAAAGATGGTGCATACGCACAGCTTCATCGTATCCAGTTTGGAGAATAACGCTTGGCGGGTTTGGTCGAAAAAATCTGGTTTGAAAACCACCCGCTAGGTTGGATTGGCGCGCCACTTTTGTGGCCGCTGAGCAAGTTGTTTGGCGCAATTGCGAAAAAGCGTCGCGCTGCATTTTTAGCCGGCACTAATAATGCCTATAGACCGCCCGTACCTGTCATTGTGGTTGGTAACATCACGGTGGGCGGCAATGGCAAAACCCCCGTGGTCATTTGGCTGGTGGAGCAATTGAAAGCCAAAGGCTTCAACCCCGGTGTGGTTTCTCGAGGTTATGGCGGTAAAGCCGAAAGCTATCCGTTTGTCGTTGACGATAACACCAACACCGACAAAGCAGGAGATGAGCCTGTTTTGATTTACCAGCGCACCAAGGTACCTGTTGCTATTTCTCCTGTTCGCAGTGATGCCGTAAAGGCGCTGTTGCCAATGGGCGTAGATATCGTCATCACTGATGATGGTCTTCAACACTACAAACTGGCGCGTGACATTGAATTTGTCATTGTTGATGGTGAACGCCGTTTCGGCAATCAACAATACATGCCATTTGGTCCTCTACGTGAGCAGACCGATCGCTTGGGCAGTGTCGATTTCGTTGTCTGCAACGGTGGTGAAGAAGAAGCGGATGAAATCGCGATGTCGCTGAAACCTGCTGAGCTCATCAACCTGAAAACAGGCGAACGTTCTTCTGCTGATTCACTCGACGCCCCTGTTGCCTTGGCAGGAATCGGGAACCCACAGCGCTTTTTTAATACTTTGGCCTCTCTTGGTGTTAAGCCAGTGCACTGCGAGCCTTTTGCTGATCATAAAGCATTTGAATATACCCAATTGGACGCATTGGCGAAGAAAGGCCAGAATTTGCTGATGACGGAAAAAGACGCAGTGAAATGCCGCGCCTTTATCAACCAATACCCAGACATTGAAAATTGGTGGTATCTGCCTGTTGACGCTGCATTTAGCGACACAGATACGGCCAACATTTTGAACAAAATCATGAAAGTGAAGGATGGATATGGATCACCGACTGCTTGAAATCGTTGCTTGCCCTGCATGTAAAGGAAAGCTCAACTACAACAAAGAAAATAACGAGTTGGTATGTAAATTCGACCGCTTGGCTTATCCAATCCGCGAAGGTATTCCAGTCATGCTGACAACAGAAGCGCGCGAAATGTCTTCTGAAGAGGTTAAACAATGAAATTCACCGTGGTGATCCCGGCGCGTTATGCGTCGAGCCGCCTACCTGCAAAGCCACTGGTTGATATCGGTGGCAAGCCGATGATCCAATGGGTTTATGAGCAGGCAATGAAATCAGGCGCAGATAAAGTCATCATCGCGACTGACGATCAACGCATTGTTGATGCAGCAAATGCCTTTGGTGGTGAAGTATGCATGACTCGTGAAGATCACCAATCAGGTACTGAGCGTTTGGCTGAAGTGGTTGAGAAATACAACCTGGCCGCTGATGAAATCATTGTCAATGTGCAGGGTGATGAGCCGCTGATCCCGCCTAGCGTGATTCGTCAGGTGGCAGAAAACCTAGCACGCAGTGAAGCGCCGATGTCGACACTGGCCATCAACATTGATCATGCAGACGAAGTGTTCAACCCGAATGCCGTAAAAGTGGTGACGGACAAAGACGGTTACGCATTGTATTTCAGCCGCGCAACGATTCCTTGGGATCGCGATAACTTTGCTAAAGCGCCAGCTGAAATTCATCACAACCTGAAACGTCATATCGGCATTTACGGTTACCGTGCGGGCTTTATCAATACCTACATCAACTGGGAACCAAGCCCAATTGAGCATATCGAATGCCTGGAACAGCTTCGTGTGCTTTGGTATGGAGAGAAAATCCATGTGGATGTTGCTATTGAAGCGCCGCCAGCGGGTGTTGATACCCCGGAAGATTTGGAAGTGGTCAGAAAACTGATTGCTGCTGAATAAGCAACTTGCCTAAATGAGAAAAGCCCCGATTTCTCGGGGCTTTTTCAATATGTTTACTTCAACTGTTCCGCAATGGCGTCAAATGCAGCAAGACGGGGTTTGTTTGTTGATCTCACCGCGTTTGAAGCGCTCTCTGCAGATGAGAAAGTAGCGATGACGACATCTTTATCTTTGTTGATGTAGAGGTGTTGACCAAACACGCCACGGAAAGTCGCAATACCTTTTTCGCTGTCATGCACCCAAAGGTAGTTTTTATAACCTTCCAGCCAAGGGTCATAAGCTGGGCTATTTGGGTCTTTGTAGTTACTCTTCGCGACGTGTTCTTTTTCTTCATCAGTTAACATGAAGCTTTCTTTAACCCATTTTTCAGAGAAGACTTGTTCACCGTTGTAGGCACCGTTATCTGCCATTGCAATGCCAACTCGTGCAAAGTCACGTAGCGTCGTATTAAAACCACCTGTCGCAATCGCGTTGAACCCAACATCGGCTGCCATGAAGGCATCGTGCTCGGCCCCCAGTTTTGACCAAACTTTTTCAGATATCACCGTATGTAGCGGTTTTCCGGTGACACGACTGATAATCCAACCTGCTACGTCAACGTTGGGTGAGTGATATTCAAATTTGTATCCGGGCTCAAATGCTTCGGTTTGTTCAAATTGCGGAAGCAGCTGCAATATGCCTCGTGGTGTATCGCTTTTAGTTGGATCAAGGGCCATCAAATCAAAAGCAGGCACGAAACCAAGACGACGGAAATATTCAGTGCTGATTTGGCCAGGCTCAAAGTTCACGTAGTCTTCGTTATAGTCCAACGCAGAGACCATGTTCAAAATGTCGCGAACGGTGCGGTCACCGAAGTGCGTCCCTTTAAGCTCAGGTAGATAGGTTTCTACTTTCGCAGTATCGGAAACCAGACCTTCTTCGATCAAAAGTCCCATAACTTGCCCAACCAAGGTTTTGGTGCTCGATGCCCAAATGTGATGATCGTGGGGGCCAAAACCGTTGAAGTACTCCTCATAAACGATTTTGCCATCTTTGATAACGACCACGCCGTCCGTGTCATCACCCATCATGGCACTCCTGACGGTATAGTTCTGACCGTCAAAGTCGAAAGCAAAGTTCGGGACGGCATCATTCAGTGCTTGCGGAATCTCGCTGATATTGCCGCCGCGTGGAACCATCAAACTAGGATGGATCCCTGCATTCTTGAAGCTCCAGTGATTGTATGGCTGTGCTGACCAATTGGAGAGGGTAACTTGTGATTCTGCAGAAGCGGGTACCGTGTCCATAGCCACTTTTGCTTCAGCCCAAGCACCTGCACTCATTCCCATGGCGATAACTGCGGTCGTTAGTGTTTTTCTCATTGTTATTCTCCAATTGTCACGCTGTCTGTTTGGAAGTTGTGTTTATAGTATGGTTGGCTGATACTTCATACAAATGCATAATGAACGCCTTGGACGTTCAAATGTATATCCAAAGGCGCTTGATGATTTCACTGGAACAAATTCAGAGCTTTTTATCGGTGTACGAGGCGGGCAGTTATAGTGCTGGCGGAAGGAAAATCGGCAAAGACAGAACCACGGTGCGGGAGCGCGTTGTGGCAATGGAAGAAATGATTGGCGAGCCTTTATTTACGATAGAAGGAAAACGCGCACTACCCACCGCTTTGGCTGATGCGTTGTATAGAAGAGCGTGGAACATTAACAAGCAAGCAATGGATTTCAACCAAGCCGCGTTTACCGCAAATCAGGTACAACTTACTGAGCTTGTCATTCATCATCATGCATTGACTTCTATCGATATGCTTTCCGATGTTGATAAGACGATAGGAGAGCGATATCCACACCTGAAAATTAACTGGTTGCAACGCCACCGAGATGAAAGTTTTGTTGATCTGGAGAAAGGGCGCGGGCATATATCGATCATGCCAAGCATCGGTAATGCGCTGCTTCAAAGAGACGTGGGATCGGTTAATCTCGGGGCCGACAGAATTGCCGTTTATGCTGGCAAGCACTCTCCATTAGCGAAAAAGAAATCTGTTGATGTCAATGCGCTGACGACTGAAGTGCAGTTGGTTAACGAAAGTGCCCAAAGCGCACATTTAGCCTACATGAATGTCGCTAGCCAACAACATACCGTCTCTAACAGTGAACTGTTGATGTCATTGCTCCGCTCGCGTGGATGGACCGCGCTAAGTCGCGCAAATGCGGAAAAATACGTCCAACGAGGCGAAATCGTGGAGTTGAATGTTGAGCAGCTTACTAATGGTTACTCAGCAGGTTTGGTGCTCTTCTATGCGTTGGCGTTTGAGAATAATGACGTGGTTAGGGAAGCCATCAGGATCATTCAGGAGGCTGCGCTAAAACACTTCAGCTAGGCGTTGATCGCCAAGCACGACAAAAAAAGCTGCCACTGGCAGCTTTTTGCGCTTTTAGATTTTGCAGGGAATGAACTCAGTTTGTTCCTACTGCTTCCGCTTCAACTTCATTCTCAGGTGAAGTCACTGGAACGGGATCACCATCAAGCACCGCTTCCTGTTGAGCAACTTTGTCCCGTAGGCGTTGCCATAGTTGTCCCAGATTTTCGTGCCAGTAACGTTCGAACTGCTCAAGGTACTGCGCACGAGGACCGTACTTGATCCATGGCTGGTGAATCTCTTTCTGCGCCATGAAGTTGGTTGGTGCTGGAATTGGGTTCAAACCTGCGTTTTCGAATTCGTACATGGCACGTGGCATGTGGTTCGCTGATGTCACCAGTACAAGATTACTATCACCAACAACAGAAGCCGCTTGGAAAGCTTCTTCCCAGGTGTCTTTCGCGGTTTCAAGTAACAGGATGTTGTTCTTGTTCACGCCCAGCGCCATCGCAACCCTTGCCAGCATCCGCGCATGGCTTACTTCATATCCACCGTCATAGCCAGAAAGGATCAATTTTGAAGTCGGATACATGAAGTGAATTCGGATGCCTTCAGCAAGACGCATCAGTGCAACACGTGACAATTCTGACGTTGGCGGAATCTCATCATCAACGACATGTCCGTGACCCAATACCATCACATAGTCGACAGGCTCTTCTGTTGGCAGGAAGGGCTCATATTGACGTTCCAGCTTCATGAGAAGTGAGGAAGTGAACGGTTGAAAAGAAACCAATGTCATTAACAGCAGCGAAACAAAAACAAGGAAAGAGCCGAAGCCTTTGCGCTGGGTAAACCAGATCAAAAAGAGACCGAAGAATCCAAGAAGCAGTAGCGCAGGCAAGGGCATCAGTAAAGTTGATATAAGTTTTTTTAGTTCAAACATGAAATGTCGCCCGAAATATAGTCAAACAGGGGCCAGAAAGTGCATCAGACCTTTATTAACGGCAGGCTTATGCGAAAATAAACCCCTTAGCAGACAATGATAACGAAGGCACTGTGACAGAGGATAGAAATTTCGACGACATTGCCCACAAATTTGTTAAAAACATTTATGGCTCGGGCAAGGGAGAAATCCGCCAAGCCGTTGTTTGGCAAGATCTCGAATCAATACTTAGCCGCTTGGGTGAATCCAGTCCATTAGACATTTTGGACGCTGGAGGCGGTTTAGCGCAGATATCGCAACAAATTGCACATCGTGGGCATAAAGTCACCCTGTGTGATCTTTCTTCACAGATGCTCGAACTGGCGGAAAAAGATATCGAAGAAGCTGGCCTTCTGCCGCAATATCGCTTCGTCCACGCGCCTGCGCAGGAAATCGCACAGCATGTTGATAAACCGTTCGATTTGATGCTTTTTCATGCGGTGATGGAATGGCTGGCAGATCCACGTGAAGCACTGGATGTCGTACTGTCACAAGTTAAGCCGGGCGGTGTTGCTTCGGTCATGTTCTACAACCAAAATGGACTGCTGTTTAAGAATTTAATTTGCGGCAATTTGACTCATGTAGAAGAGGGCATGCCGCACAGAAAACGTTTCAAACTCCAGCCTCAAAAGGGTCTTCAGCCGGAAGATGTTTACGCATGGATTGAAGAGGCTGGTTTTAATATTTTGGGGAAAAGTGGTGTCCGCACGTTTCATGACTATATGAAAGACACAAGAACGGGCGAGTTCACCTTTGAACAGGTGGTGGCGATGGAGCAAAAGCTCTGCCGTCAGGAACCTTTTATCTCGTTAGGTCGCTACATTCACGTGTACGCGCAAAGGCCTCTCGAGCCATAACGATTACAAGATTACACGTATACAACAAGGAAAACGGATGAGCGAATTCTCTCAGACTGTTCCTGAGTTGGTTGGTTGGGTGAAAACGAATGACTTCTCCCTCAATCTGCCGCCGGAACGGCTGGCATTTCTCCTTGCCGTTGCTGTACTTAGCAGCGAGCGCTATGAGGAGGAGCTAGGGGAAGGGGAGCTGATTGATGCATTCCGTATCGTCAGTGACCAATTCGATCAAGCTAGCGAAACCATCGCGTTTCGTGCGAACAATGCCATCAACGACTTGGTACGCAGCCGCCTGCTAAGCCGTTTCACCAGTGAAATGACGGACGGTGCGAGTATATACCGACTCACACCGCTGGCACTGGGTATCAGCGATTACTATGCGCGCCACCGCGAATACAGCTCTCTCAAGCTTTCTATCCAACTGTCCATGGTGGCAGATGAGATTGATAAAGCCCTGACCGCTGCCGCAGAAGATGGTGATGCAGATTTCTGGCGTAAGAATGTTTATGGCGTACTGAAGTATTCAGTAGCCGAAATTTTCGATCGTATCGATCTGAACCAGCGCACCATGGATGAACAGCAGCAGAAAGTGAAAGAAGACATTGCTGCGCTGTTAAACCAGGACTGGCAGGCAGCGATTGCCAACTGTGAGCAACTGCTGAACGAAACGTCCAGTACCCTGCGTGAACTTCAGGACACCCTGCAATCTGCTGGGGATCAGCTACAAACCCAGCTTTTGAATATTCAGGAGCAGATACAAGGCCGTGACGATTTAGATTTCGTTGATGCCATGATCTACAACCTGCAAATGAAGTTGGACCGCATTGTGAACTGGGGCCAGCAGGCGATTGACCTGTGGATCGGTTACGACCGCCACGTTCACAAATTTATTCGTAATGCCATCGATATGGACAAGAACCGCGCGTTCAGCCAGCGTCTTCGTCAGTCGGTGACAGAATACTTCGATAACCCATGGTTCCTGACTTTTGCCGATGCAGAGCGTCTACGCGATATGCGTGACGAAGCACTGGTACTTCGCGATGACGAAGTGACAGGCGAAATGCCGGCAGAAGTCGAGTTTGAGGAACTGACACTGGTTAACGACCAATTGAGCGACCAAATCTCTGACATGTTGTCGCGTCACCGTACGACGGGCGAGGGCATAGATTTGGGCGTGGTACTGAAAAACTATCTGGCTCAACACCCACAAGCACGCCACTTCGACTTAGCGCGGATTGTGATCAACCAAGCGGTTCGCCTTGGTTACTCGCAATCTGACTTGAGTGCGATTCAGCCGGACTGGCAGGCAATTAACGATTATGGAGCCAAGGTACAAGCGAATGTCATCGATAAATATTGAAGAATTTATGCCGGAAGAATTGGCCAAAGCGATTGCCAATCCTTTATTCCCGGCTTTGGATAGTGCGCTGCGTGCTGGCCGCCATATTGCCAGCGAAGATCTGGACAATCATGCATACCTGATTGAATTCGAAAACCCGTTGCAGCACTTCTACCAGCGTTACAACGCGGAGTTGGTGCGTGCGCCGGAAGGCTTTTTCTATCTGCGTCCTCGTTCAACCTCACTGATCGGACGCGCAGTATTGTCCGAACTCGACATGCTGGTGGGTAAGGTCCTTTGTTTCCTTTATCTGAGCCCAGAGCGTCTGGCACAGGAAGGTATTTTCACCACTCAGGAACTGTTCGACGAACTGCTGACACTGGCAGACGAGAAAAAACTGATGAAGCTGGTGACATTGCGTGCATCTGGCTCTGACTTGGATCGTGAAAAACTGTTCGACAAAGTGAAGACCTCACTGCGTCGTCTTCGCCGCTTGGGCATGATTGTACCAATCGGGGAGAACGGCAAATTCCGTGTGAGCGAAGCGACATTCCGCTTCGGTGCAGATGTGCGTGCGGGAGATGATATCCGTGAAGCACAACTGCGTCTGATCCGTGATGGTGAAGCCGTCATCCACACCCAAGAGCATGCTCAGTCAAGCCTGCTGAAAGATGAAGAACACGACGAAGAGCGTGAAGATGATGATCAGGAGGTTCAGGCATGACCCAACGCGGTAAATTCCAATCGCTGACTATGGTCAACTGGAACGGTTTCTTTGCCCGTACTTTTGACATCGACAACCTGGTCACGACGCTTTCTGGCGGTAACGGTGCGGGTAAATCCACCACCATGGCAGCGTTCATCACCGCGATGATCCCTGACCAAAGCCTGCTGCATTTCCGTAACACCACAGAAGCGGGCAGTTCTAACGCGTCACGCGATAAAGGCCTGCACGGTAAATTGAAGCCGGGCGCATGTTATGCCGCGCTGGATGTAGTGAACTCGCGCAACCAACGTATTCTATTCGGTGTTCGTCTGCAACAAGTGGCGGGTCGCGATAAGAAAGTTGATATCAAGCCTTTCATCGTTCAGGGTTTGCCATCTGGCGTAAAACCCACTGACATCCTGATCGAAAACGTGTCTGCGAATCAGGTTCGCGTTCGTCAATTGAACGAAGTGAAAGACGCGCTGGCAGATTACGATACGGCGCATTACAAAGCGTTCAACTCCGTGACTGACTATCACGCGCAGATGTTCGAATTCGGTGCCTTGCCGAAGAAGCTGCGTAATAGCAGCGATCGTTCTAAGTTCTACCGCCTGATTGAAGCATCGCTTTACGGCGGTATTTCGAGCGCGATTACCAAATCCCTGCGTGATTACCTGTTGCCACAAAACGGCGGTGTGAAGAAAGCCTTCCAGGACATGGAAGTAGCGCTCCGTGAAAACCGTATGACGCTGGAAGCCATCAAGCTGACCCAGCGTGACCGTGACCTGTTCAAGCACCTGATCACTGAATCAACCAACTATGTGGCGTCTGACTACATGCGTCATGCCAACGAGCGTCGCAAGAAGCTTGAACTGGCACTGCAGCGCCGCGGCGAACTGTTGGGTTCTCGTCGCCAGTTGGATGATTTCCAATCCACGTTTGGCCGCATGACGGATGAATTGGATGCGCTGACTGACAGCCAGACTCACTTAGAGCAAGATTATCAAGCCGCGTCTGACCATCTCCAATTGGTTCAGACCGCTGTGCGTCAGCAAGAGAAAGTCGAGCGTTACCAAGAAGATCTGGAAGAGCTGGCAATCCGCCTCGAAGAGCAGATGATGGTGGTGGAAGAAGCCACTGAACAGCTCGCGATGGCGGAAGAACAGGCGCACCTTTCTGAAGAAGAAGTGGATAGCCTGAAAACCCAGCTTGCGGATTACCAGCAGGCGCTGGATATGCAGCAAACCCGCGCGCTGCAATATCAACAAGCCGTGAAAGCGTTGGAGAAAGCCCGTGACCTGACCGGTAATGATGCTCTTTCTCAAGAAAACGCGACCGAATACCTAGGTTCACTGAAAGCACAGGAAGAAGTGCAAACGGCTGAGCTTTTAAGCCTAAAACACAAGCTGGATCTGTCTTCTGCCGCAGCTAAGCAGTTCGAGCGTGGCCTTCAATTGGTGCGCAGCATCGCTGGCGAAGTCGAACGTTCTGATGCAGGCGCGAAAGCCCGCGAAGTGATCGCAAAAGGCCGCGAGTTCGCGAATCTTGCGGCAAATGCTGAACAGCTAGCTTCACAGCATCGTGACCTTGAGCGTCAGATGCGCAGTTTCCAGCAGGCGAGAACCCTGACTGAGCAGTACCAGCGTCAGTTCAACGAAACAGTCGCTTCTGAAGAAGCGGTTGAGCTGGAAATGGCGCGTCAGCAAGAGCGTCTAGAAACCGCAGAAGAAGCGGTCGGCGAGCAAGCGGAGAAAGTCCGTGAACTGCAGCGCAGCGAAAACGAAATCAATGCTAAAGCGGTTGCGTTCGAAAAAGTTGCGCCAGCCTGGATTGCCGCGCAAGAAGCGCTGGAGAAATTAGCAGAGCAGACTGACGCCGAACTATATGACAATCAGGCGGTGCTGGATACCATGCAGCGCGTGATGGCGGATGAGCGTGAAACTATCTCGACACGCGATAAATTGCAGGCTGAGAAACAAGCGCTGGAAGCAGAAATCGAACGTCTGGCGCAGCCGGGCGGCAGCGATGATGCACGTCTGCAATCTCTGGCTGACACACTGGGAGGCACGCTGCTTTCTGAAATCTACGATGACATCACCATTGATGATGCACCGTATTTCTCAGCGCTTTATGGTCCCGCACGTCACGCGATTGTGGTGCCTGATCTGAAAGGCATTAAAGAGAAGCTGCTGGATCTGGATGATTGTCCGGAAGATCTCTACATCATCGAAGGTGATGCAGACGGTTTTGACGACAGTGTATTCGATGTTGAAGAGCTGGAAGATGCGGTTTGTGTTCACCTGAATGACCGTCAGCTTCGTTATTCTCGCTTCCCGAAAATCCCGCTATTTGGCCGCGCGGCGCGTGAGCACCGTTTAGAAATATTACGTGAAAAGCGTGAAGAGCTGGTAGAAAACTACGCTAAAGCCTCTTTTGATGCGCAGAAGCTTCAACGTTTGACCCAAAGCTTCAACCAGTTTGTGTCGAACCACATGAACGTAGCATTCAACGAAGATCCAGAAGCGGCACTGAAAGACCTGCGCGAAAAACGTGGCAGTGTTCAGCGTCAACTGGGTCAACTTCGCGAGAGCGAGCAGCAGGTTCGTAGCCAACTAACGGGCTCAAAAGAAGCGATTGCACTTCTGAACAAACTTCAGCATGTAGTTAACGCACTTGAAGATGGAACACTGGAAGCGCGCCTGGAAGAAGTGGAAAGCCGTCTGTCACAAGCAGACGAAGCTCGTCATTTTACCCGTGAACACGGTAAAGCGCTGGCTGAGCTGGAGAGTTTGGTTTCAACGCTGGACGCCGACCCAGAACAGTTTGATGCATTGAACGCTGCTTATCAGCAAGCGGACGAAGCGTTGCAATCGCTGAAGAAAACGCTTTTCGCACTGTCTGATCTGGTCGAGCGTCGTCACCACTTTGGTTACGCCGATGCGGTTGAGCTTCTCAATAAGAGCAGCGAACTGAATGAACAGCTGAAAGCCAAACTGGTTGATGCAGAGCGCGCCCGTACCCGTTCACGTGAACATGTGAAGCAGGTCCGCGATCAAGTCAATCAATACAACCAGCTTCTGGCGTCTCTGAAGAGCTCGCACCAAGCGAAACAAGAAACGGTGGCTGAGTTCAAACGTGAATTGGTTGAGCTGGGTGTTCGCGCCGATGTAGAAGCAGAAGAGCGTGCTCGTATTCGTCGTGATGAGCTGAATGCGCAGCTCTCTCAATCTCGCAGTCGCAAGAGCGAGCTGGAAAAAGGCCTGACGTCGATTGAGCTGGAGATGAAGTCTTTGGTGAAAACACTGAAGAAAGCCGGCAAAGAATACACCGAACTGCGCACTTTCGTCGTCAATGCGAAAGCGGGCTGGATGGACGTGTTGAAGATTGCACGTACAAGCAACGTAGAGAAGCAACTGAACCGCCGCGAAATGGCTTACATGTCTGCTGATGAACTGCGTTCATTGTCGGATAAATCCTTGGGTGCGTTGCGTCTGGCAGTAGCCGACAACGAAACGCTGCGCGATGCACTGCGTGCGTCTGAAGACATGGCACGTCCTGAACGCAAAGTTCTGTTCTACGTGGCGGTTTACCAACACCTGCGCGAGCGTATCCGTCATGACATCATTCGTACTGATGACCCAGTCGAAGCGATTGAAGAAATGGAAGTGGAACTGGCTCGTCTGACGGAAGAACTGACTCAGCGCGAGAAACGTCTGGCGATCAGTTCAGAGTCTGTGGCGAACATTATCCGGAAGACTATTCAGCGCGAACAGAACCGCATTCGTTTGTTGAACCAAGGCTTGTCTAACATCGCCTTTGGTCAGGTGAAAGGTGTGCGCCTGAATGTGTCGATTCGTGACACCCACGCGCAACTGCTGGCTGGTTTGGCTGAAAACGCCGAGCAGCATCAGGACTTGTTTGGTAACAATCGTCTCACCTTCTCCGAAGCGATGGCAAAACTGTTCCAGCGTTTGAACCCGCATATCGACTTGGGTCAGCGTTCTCCACAAGTTCTGGGTGAAGAGTTGCTGGATTACCGTAACTATCTGGAACTGGGTATTGAAGTTAACCGTGGTACTGACGGTTGGCTACAAGCTGAGTCTGGCGCGTTGTCGACGGGTGAAGCAATTGGTACCGGTCAGGCCATCCTGTTGATGGTCGTGCAGAGCTGGGAAGAAGAATCCCGACGTCTGCGTGGCAAAGACGTGATTCCATGTCGTCTGCTGTTCCTTGATGAGGCTGCGCGTCTGGATGCGAAGTCAATCTCGACCCTGTTCGAGCTATGTCATCGTCTGGATATGCAGCTTCTGATTGCTGCACCGGAAAACATTAGCCCAGAACAGGGCACCACCTACAAACTTGTACGTAAGATCTTTAACGACAAAGAGCATGTACACGTGGTGGGCTTGCGCGGTTTCGGTGATGTGGCAAAAACCAGCAATCCGATTCAGGAAGCGTTGGAAATCGCAGATTAAACAAGCGACCATTCTTGAACAAAAAGGCCAGCAGTTGCTGGCCTTTGTTTTTTAGTAGTCGGTTAGGCGATTTTGAAGATACCGATTTGTTCTGTCAGTTTCTTGGCCTGCTCGTTGATGCTGATCGCAGTGCCATCGGTGTTCACGGTTTTCTCAGATACATTCTCAGAAGAGCGGGCAATATTGTTTACGTTCATCGAGATTTCTTCGGTCACTGAAGATTGTTCGGTAGCTGCAGTGGCAATCTGGGTATTCATGTCATTAATGTCTACCATCATGCCTTCAATTTGGGCCAGCATTTCATTATTTCGATTACAGTTTTCTACACTGCTTGCCACAAACTGATTGGCACCGCTGATACCTTTGACCACTTTGTCGGTTTCCGCTTGAAGCGATTCCACTTTGGCACGGATTTCTTCTGTCGATGTTTGGGTTCGAATTGCCAGCGAGCGCACTTCATCGGCTACCACCGCAAAACCACGACCTTGTTCACCTGCGCGTGCTGCTTCGATCGCGGCATTTAAAGCCAAGAGATTGGTTTGCTCTGCAATGCCCTGAATCACATCAAGTACAGAACCAATGGAGTGACTCTCGGCTGAGAGTTGCTCCATCGACTGTGTCGCTTCGTTCATTTTGTCGGACAGAGAAGAAATTTCGTTAACCAGTTGCTTTCCGACATCCGCACTTTGACGCACAGATTGCACTACGTTTTCTGATGATTCAGAGGCGGTATTAGCAAAGTTAGCAACTTCCGATATCGATGCGTTCATCTCCGTCGCTGCAGTAGCGACCTGACTGGAGTTCGACGCCTGCTCATCGACTTCTCCGCGCATTGAACTGATATTTCCTTGAATACTTGAAGATGCTTCGCCCAGCGATTTAACTGTTGCATCGGCACCTTTAATCAAGTTCATGAAGTCATCAAGCATCGCATTCATAGAGGATGAAAGCTGAGTGATTTCATCTTTACCTTTCACATCCAGTCGCACGGTCAAATCATGATTTCTTGCAATATTGGTAATGCGATCGGTGAGTGCAACGATAGGTTTACTGATGCTACCCGCTATAAACCAGGCGAGGACGATCGCAATGAGCACAACCACGATGCCAGTAATACCGGCTGCTTGATATAGGGTGCCCTGAAGAGCAAGTACTTCCGACAATGCTTCTTGTTTGTTGATTTCAGAGGCCAATGCCCATTGCTTACCCAGAATATTGATAGGTGCATAGGCAGCAAACACTGTACTGCCCAAATGGTTGTCTGTCGCAATAAAACCCTTCTCGCCGTCTAAGGCGAGGTTGATGTGGTTTGAGTTGACAGGTTGTTGGCCAGATGAAGAGTCAGTCGTTGCAATGCGGTCGATGGTTGTCTTAGCAACACCTGATTGCTGAAGCAGTTTTAAGTATTGCTCTTTGTCTTCGACCAACATACGTGCTTGCGAGCGGATAAGACCGTCTGAGCCAACGAGAAACGTCTCGCCGGACTCACCCAAACCATCTTCTCGCCACTTCCCATGGTAAGTCATGATGGCGTTGATGGTGTCTATTGGCATTTGGAATATCAGTACACCAATATTCTGTCCATTCTTCACTACGGGCGATCCAATAAAAGACGCTGGGCTGTCGTAAGAAGGGTAATATGGCGCGAAGTCTATAAAGGCAAATTCGCCTTTCGCCAAGTTCTGCGCACCGGCAAACGCTTCCGCCAAACCGCTGTTTTTATATGGACCGTTGGAGAGGTTGGTGCCGTAATCTAATTCCTTGAACACGGAATACACGACATTACCGTCGTTATCTACCAGGAAAATATCGTAATAACCAAACGACTCCAGAAAAGTGCGGTAGTTGTTGTGGTAGACCTCGTGCACTTCGCTATAAGTTGTTTCATCGTTCGCTTTGTCCATCAAATGCTTGTTGCCCAGAGGGTTTTCGTTCAAGCCAATGTACGCTTGTTGAAGAAGCAGGCCATTCATTTCTATGTTATCGAGATTGGCAGATGCATTAGCGTTTTTATTGTTAGTTTGCTGGTAGGTCACCCCGAACTCATTTTCATAATAGTTCCGGAGGACCTCAGCTTGATTCGCTTTGGGAAAGGTCTCCGTCGCTACGCTTTGAAAGCTTCTTGAGAACTGCGCCATGGCATCTTCTGTCATGGTTGAGTTGGCGAGATTCGTCAATTGTTTGCTGATATTGACGAAGTATTCTTCCACCTCCGCTTTTTTCACCTCTCTGACGGAAAGCAGTTGGTTTTCCACCTGATGTTCAAGTGCCAGCGTAGAAGTGTTAATGGCAGTGACTGTAAGTAAACCCGCGGTCGTAATGACGGCGGCAACGCTGATTGCGACAAAAGCCGTTTTTATTTTTGTTGAAATTTTCATGTTTCTTACGCTCCACATTAGAAACATATGTTGCAATTATGCTTTCTAAGAAGTGTAGGAAATCTTTTTACTGAATTAGCAGATTCGCACAGATTTCTTTGCTTTAGCCTTGTAAGGCAATGAAAAAGCAGGAAATAAAAATTATTTCAATTAAGTCAGAGTGATAGGAAACGAGTTTGATAAAAAAGTAAGGGAGTTAAGTTATTTTATGAGACCAAAATGTATGATTTTCTAGTCTGAGAGAGAAATTATATTAAATAAGTACAATTAGACAGAAAATGCATCTTTCTGTCTGTTTTACCGTCAAAAGTATACTTTGTACGGTAAATAATACCTTGTTAAAGTGTGGTTTTTTCTAAAATAGCCACCGAGTGGTATTGGTCGAATTTGTATCCAACGTCAGTCAGTAGTCCAACTTGTTGAAAGCCAAACTTTTCATGCAATTTTAATGAGGCGGGGTTCGGTAAAGTAATCACCGAGTAAGCCCGGGAGATGGGGGATGCCACCATTTTATCGAGAAGTGCTTGAAACAATTCCGACCCTAAACCTTTTGCACGGAGCTCTGGATGAAGGTAAATGGTAATTTCTGAACTGACTTTGTAAGCCTGCTTTTCGCGAAACTCGCTATTGTAAGCAAAACCAATCACTTGACCATGTTCATTCTCTTTAACAAGGACATGATAGTAGTCCTCATTTTCAGCCAGTTTCTGAAGCCAAGCCTGGCGTCTTTCAATCGACCATGGCTCGTAGTCAAATGTAATCGATGTTTCACGAACATAGTGATTGTAGATGTCGTTGATGGCCGGAAGATCTCCGGCCTGTACTGCTCGAATTGTCATACTGCTTCTTCTTCCTTGCTGGCGGACAGTGCGAGTTTTACGGCTGCTTCTGCGTGCAATTCTGTGGTGTCATAGAGAGGAATAGGAGTGTGTTGCTGCTGGATCAACAAACCTATCTCAGTGCATCCCAAAATAATGCCTTCAACCCCACGGGCTTTAAGTGCTTCGATAACAGAAAGATACTGTTTGCGAGAATGAGTGTTTACCTCACCCTGAACCAGTTCTTGGTAAATGATTTCGTGAACAATATCCTGATGCCAATCTTCCGGAACACTCACTTGAATACCATGGGAAGCCAGACGCTCCTTGTAGAATGGCTGTGACATGGTAAATCGTGTACCCAGCAAACCAACATGCTTGATGCCATCTTCTTTGAGCTTCTGTGCGGTTGCATCAGCGATATGGAGTAGGGGAATGGAAATCGCGTCTTGAACTTCTGCCGCGACCTTGTGCATGGTGTTAGTACCAATCAGCATAAAGTCAGCGCCAGCGGCTTCCAGCTTTGCGGCTTCGTTTGCCAATTGCGCCGCAGATTCATCCCAAGCACTGGCGCGTTGCTGGGCTTCAATTTCAGCGAAGTCGACGCTACTCATCAAGATCTTGGCTGAATGATGACCACCAAGTGCCTCTCGAACGTATTGATTGAGGAGTCGATAGTAAATCGCTGTCGACTCCCAGCTCATCCCACCAATCAAGCCAATTGTTTTCATTTTCGCATCCCTACACGATATCAATATGTTTCGAATATATATCGAACAACCTCAGGAAATAAAACACTTTATGGGGACAAACGTGAATCATTTTTTGGACGTAAAAGTGCTTTCAATTTGCGGCCTATGCTACATTGTCGTCTTTCGTCCCTTACACACACTTGGTAGGGAAAGACTCAAGTAACAGGAGTAGGTTGAGTGACTGCGATTAAACGGGCACAAATTGCGCCACAAGGGCCTGAGCTTTCAGAATTGGTTCAGGGCTATTGGCGACTGGGTGAGTGGGGAATGTCTCCACAAGAGCGCCTGACCTTTATCAAAAAGCATCTTGAGCTTGGCATCACCACGGTTGACCATGCCGATATATATGGTGACTACCAATGCGAAATTTTATTTGGCGAAGCGCTAAAATTAGAGCCTTCGCTTCGTGACGAGATGGAAATCGTTTCCAAGTGTGATATCAAGTTGGTCAGCCAGAGCTCGCCAGAGCGTAAGATCAACCATTACGATACTGGTGAAGCGCACATTCTTCAGTCTGTTGATAACAGCCTTTCCCGCCTCGGTGTTGATAGCCTTGATGTGCTGCTTATCCATCGCCCGGATTGCCTGATGGATGCCGACGAAGTGGCAAGCGCATTTGAAAAGCTTCATACCGCAGGAAAAGTGAAGCATTTTGGTGTGTCTAACTTCTCACCTTCCCAATACAACCTACTGCAATCCCGATTGGATAAACCGCTTGTCACCAACCAGGTTGAGATAAATCCAATCAATTTCGACGTTGCGCACGACGGCACCTTGGATCTCATGCAGCAGCTTCGCATTCGTCCTATGGCTTGGTCATGTTTGGGCGGAGGTGCAATTTTCTCATCAGATACTGAGCAAGCGGTTCGCCTTAGAACCACGTTGACCGAAATTGCGGAAGAATTGGGTGTGACAATGGAACAGGTGATTTATGGCTTTGTTATCCGTCACCCAAGCAAGCCTCTGCCAATCGTTGGCTCAGGCAAGTTTGAACGTGTGGAATCTGCAGTTCAAGCTATGTCAGTTGAGCTGAACCGGGAACAGTGGTACCGAATTTGGGTGGCTAGCAAAGGTCACGGTGTGCCATAGGCCGTTTTTCACAATCATTTCGGGCGTCAGCGACCGGTTCCTTCAGAACTGATGCTGGCGCCAACACCTTTCAGCCAGCTGCTATACCAACTTTGCAACGATTCAATCGGTCTTGGACGGCAAATTAAAAATCCTTGTAACAAGATGCCGGGATAGCGTGTAGAAAGGTATTCCAACTCTTCAAAGTGCTCGATACCTTCTGCCACCAAATCAACGTTGAATTTATCGGTGATCTCCGAGAGCGACTGCACAATCACCTGACTGAACTGGTCATGATGAATTTGACTGATCAAGGTGCGGTCAATTTTTACTTCAGTGAAGGGCAGGCTCCGAAGCTGCTGCAGATTGGTAAAGCCAGTACCAAAGTCATCCAACGACAGACCGTACCCACGAATTCTCAGCCTGTTTAGAGATTCCATCTGCTCAGCGGATTTCAGTGCATATTCCTCGGTTATTTCCAATACAACGCGGGATTTGTCGATGTTCCGGGTTTTGAAGAGCGCTTCCAATCGGTTAGGTATTTCCAAATCTGCCAACTGTTGTGGTGAGAGGTTGAGACTGATTTTAACTTTGTCACCAAAGATGTTTGAAAGCGCTTCCATGTCGACGGCGGTTGTTTCAGCCAACTGCATAGTCAGCAAGTCCATCAAATCGTATTGAATGGCGGTAGGGATGAATCGACCAGGAAGAATCGCATCAGCCTCACCGGGTTTTCGAATACGTGCCAGCACCTCAAGACTTTCAACACGATTGTTGTCTGGATTTAACTTGGGCTGGTAATAGGGGACAACCTGATGATGAACGATGCAGGTGATCAGTTCCTCTTTGGTCATTTTCTTGAACTTGAGGAATTTGCGCTCTTCGAACTGGTCCATTCGGTCAAGAATGAGTTGCAGCGCATCTTTGTTGATGGGTTTTGCAATGTTACCCAGCAAACATACTTGTTGCTGTCGGGCAACCTCGGCAGCGAGCTCTATGATCCTCACATCGAGATCAGAAATGATGCAGATACCGCCCCCAAAGTGCATTTTGCCGAGCTCTCTGATCACGCCCATTCCATCAATGTCAGGCATATTGAGGTCAGTCAGAACAACATCGTATTTGGTGGGCGAGCGATGCAGTTCCTCTAGGGCAGCGTGAGGGTCGTTAAATGTTTTTACATCATTAATGCCGATGTCTGATAAAAGAGACTTCACCATCAATAAGATGGCGTCAGAATCGTCGACGACGAGAATCCTTCTTGTCACTGGCATTTGTCCACTCTCAATGTATCTGTCTCACATATAAAACTAGATGCTTAGTGTTAGATTTCAACAGTGCTTGAATGTATATGTGGTGCTGCTTTAGCAATATCTAATGCAAAAGATCTTTGGTTTGATGCAGTTACAGTTGCTTGGCTCACAAAAAGTCCCTATAAAAAATATGACTTTGTGATGATTCCGTAGAGAGTACCGTATCTGGCCAGTGTTTTAGGGAGATTCAGTTAAATTAGCAATATGGTTTTAATGCGCCTTTATCTTTGGAAAAAAGGCAAAGAGAGTCAGGGAAAAACATGGAAATGAAGAAACTGGATGTCATGGAGTTGATGTTACTCGCCGCGTTATGGGGAGGCTCATTCATTCTGATCCGCTACGCTGTGCCGGACTTTGGTCCCTTCGCACTCATTCTCGTCAGGGTGGGCCTTGGCGCTTTATTCTTGATCCCGTTGATGCACATAAAAGGGCAAACAGCCGCATTTCGCGACCACTGGTTTCATGCCTGTATTGTTGGACTTTTCAGTTCAGCGTTTCCGTTCCTTTTGTTTGCTTACGCCATGGTTAGCGTTACCGGGAGTTTTGCGTCTATTGTGAATGCTGGCACGCCAATTTGGGGCGCCATTATTGCTTATCTCTGGCTCGGTGAATCCCTCAATCGCAACCGAACTTTTGGTCTTTTACTTGGCGTAGCGGGTGTTGTGATTCTGGTGTGGGGTAAGCTTGATTTTGGAGATCAAGGTCTGGGGTGGCCGGTCTTAGCGGTACTAGGCGCAACTTTGATGTATGGCATCTCTGCGAGTTATACAAAGCGATTCCTTACAGGGGTTCCACCATTAGTGACTGCAACCGGAAGTCAGGTGGGGTCAACGGTGGTTCTGTTGCCACTGGGTATTCTCTTTTGGCCAGAGACACCTCCGGATAACGCGGCTTGGATCGCTGCTGCCATCCTGGGTATTGCGTCTACCGGCTTTGCTTACATCCTATTTTTTAGGTTGATTAGCAGGGTAGGACCAACCAATACGATTGCAGTCACTTTCCTTATACCGCTCTTTGCGGCGGTTTGGGGTGTTGCCTTCCTTGGGGAAGTCATCACACCAAGAATGTTGGCGGGGGGATTAACGATCTTTGCCGGTACGGCTCTTACGACGGGAATAGTGAGTTTCGGACAAAGGGAAAAGCGCGCATAAAAAAAGAGCCCGAATGGGCTCTTTTTGATCCTGCTTTTCATCACTCAGAACGCACAGGCTCTGCCGATGTAAGAGGTGTCACTTCCAAAAGCGGTGCCGCATCAATGTTGTCAGCGTTCATCATTGATGAGATGCGCTGAACAGAAGAGATCAGCAGGGACTGTTCCCACTCTTCGAGAGACTGGAAGCGGGAAATAAAGCTTTCCTGCAAAGGCTTTGGTGCTTGCTCCAGCGCTTTTACACCTTCAGGTGTTAAATGGGCATGAACTTTACGCTTATCCAGATTACTTCTCACACGCACAATGAGGTTACGATTCGCCAGGCGATCAAGAATTGTGGTCGCTGTTGCTTGACTCATGTTGGTGTGGTTGGAAAGCTGACGAATGGTAACTTCGCCCAGTTCCTGAATTGCACGCATCAGAACCAACTGGGGCCCCGTCAAACCTGCTTCTTTATTCAGTTTTCTAGAATGCAGATCGATAGCGCGGATGATTTGTCGCAGTGCAACCAGAACCTCTTCGTGCTTCTCCATAGAAGCCTCTCCTTTAGACAGCAGGATGTTAAAAATCGCGGGAATTATCGGTATAAAAGATCAAGATTTAAAGACCTTTTACACAGGAATATTGCTGATAGGGCAATAAGCGTAAAAGACGGAGACTTTCATCACTGATTCACAGCAAAACGTGCCCCGTTGTTGAAGGAAAAATCCCAGCGATTATCGGATATTAACTTGTATTCATCACTTTAACTTTAGGTCAACCTTACACCCAAGGCTCAATCTGTCTCAAGCGATGTGACACGAACCTTCTCCCGAACCTCTCATTCATCCTTGAAATAAAATGAAAGTCCCAAAACTTCAACGGATGATCATGTTTAGTTAATCTAAATGATAAAAACTATCAATATCATTTGAATTTACTCGAATGTGAATGTAATAATTGTTGCCGATCGCAACAATTTGTTACAACCACACGCATTCAAGGAATGATTATGAAGCGCTCCACTTTGGCTATTGCCAGCTCTATTTGGGTTCTTTCTTCTTTTTCAACCACTGCAATGGCAGCAACACCGGACGAAGTCGTTAACCACTACGCAAATCTGGCCCATGCTGTTTACAGTGATGCGCAACAATCAGCGGTGAAATTGGATTCCGCGATTGAGGCCCTCATCAAATCCCCGTCTCAAGCGAACCTGGATGCTGCAAAAGCGGCTTGGGTTGCTGCACGCGTACCTTATCAACAATCTGAAGTATTCCGTTTTGGTAACGCTATTGTGGACGACTGGGAAGGTCAGCTAAATGCTTGGCCACTGGATGAAGGCCTAATCGACTATGTAGCAACGGATTATCAATACGAGCTTGGTAATGGTGGTGCAGTTGCGAACATCGTGTCTAACACTAGCATTCAGGTGGGTAGCGAGAAGCTGGATGTAACCACTATTACTCCTGAGTTATTGGCTTCTTTGAATGAAATTGGTGGGTCCGAAGCGAATGTGGCGACAGGTTATCACGCTATTGAATTCTTGCTTTGGGGTCAGGATTTGAATGGTACTCAATCTGGTGCAGGTGAGCGTCCTTACACTGATTTTGCCTTTGGCGAAGAATGTACCAACAACAATTGTGACCGCCGACGTGAGTACCTGAAAGCAGCTTCTGATTTGCTCATCGAAGATTTAACTTGGATGGAAAAGCAATGGTCTGCGAACGAGTCAGGTAACTACCGCGAAGCCCTTTTGAAAGAAGACACCACAAACGGTCTGCGTAAGATGCTGTTTGGCATGGGCTCACTTTCACTCGGTGAGTTGGCAGGCGAGCGTATGAAAGTCGCTTTAGAGGCGAATTCGACGGAAGACGAGCATGATTGTTTTTCTGACAATACGCACAACTCCCACTACTACAACGAGCAAGGTATCTACAACGTACTGACTGGCTCTTATCAGCGTATTGATGGTTCTGAACTGACTGGCCCATCACTGCTGGATATGGTGAAGAAGAACAACGATAAAGCGGCTGCACAAATCAAAGCAGATTTCGATTCTGCCCGCACTGCCGTTTACCAACTCGTAGAATCTGCTGAGAAAGACAATGTGCATTTTGATCAGCTTATTGCGTCCGACAACGCTGATGGTAACAAGTTGGTGAACAATGCCATTTCGGCATTGGTTCAACAAACCCGCAGTATTGAAACGGTCGCTGCGGAGTTAGGTATTTCCAATCTGAACCCTGACAGCGCTGATCATCAGTTCTGAGTTTGATTCTTATGTTTTATCAAGCCTCCCTGGGTTTTAGGCCTTAGGGTCTGTTGACCTTTGGTGGTTAAGTTTTGTTCTAGCCCTAAGCGTTTTAGGCGCGGCGAGGTGTGTGCCGCCTAGTCATTCTAAGCAAATACACCTCAACAAAGCATAAAACGCTTAGAGCAGAACCCTTCGGGCAGCGTTTGTGGGGAATTTCTGCTGCGTTATCGGCTTCTCATGTAGGCTAGCTACACCTCGAAGCCTCTGCCTTGCATAAAACCCCCACAAACTGCTGCAAAAATCATCACCAAAGGTCAACAGACCCTATAGAGGCTTCTGTCGTTTAGCTGGTTTCAATGTTGTTATGAAATATATTCCTTTCGCTTTTGCTGTAATTGCCTGTTCTGCCAACGCCTCTGCTATCAAATCCGGTGGAGATACCACGACCAACAAGCAGGGTGTCAATGCCTTCTCACAACCTGCCACCAATCTTCCTATGATTGAGCGCATCGACTTTAGCGTCGGTAACAGCTTTTTCAGAAACCCTTGGGTGAGTGCGCCTGCTTCGACGGATGCAAGGGATGGACTGGGCCCGCTGTTCAACACTAATGGTTGCCAGAACTGCCATATCAAAGATGGGCGTGGTCATTTACCTAAACCGGGCGATGACAACGCCGTTTCTATGCTTATCCGACTTAGTATCCCTGCAATGACAGATGAGCAGAAAAAAGCGCTAATCATGTCAGGTAACATTCCTGACCCGGTTTATGGCGGCCAACTCCAAGACTTCGCACTTCCGGGGGAGAAGCCAGAAGGTCAGATTGCCCTGAGTTTCGAGAAACACAATGAAACGTTCAAAGACGGTTATTCGGTAGAGCTTCGAAAACCAGTCATCACTATCGAAGATCTCAATTACGGAGACATGCACCCTCAGATAGAGAAATCTGTTCGTATCGCGCCACCTATGATTGGTCTTGGTTTGCTTGAGTCTGTCACTGAGCAAACGATGAAGGGTATTGCTGAAGCGCAAATCAAAGAGGGCAAAGGCGTATCAGGGCGTCCAAATGAAGTGTGGGATGTTTTGCAGGAAAAAACCGTCGTTGGACGCTTTGGGTGGAAAGCCGGCCAACCCACACTGATGCAGCAAAACGCTGCTGCATTTAATGGCGATCTTGGCTTAACCAGTGCTTTGTTCCCAGCAGAGAACTGCACTTCAGCCCAAACACTCTGTGAACGGCTGCCAAATGGCGGTAGCCCTGAAGTAACAGAAAAGGTGCTTAATTTCGTTGAATTCTATTCCCAGCATCTGGCAGTACCTATGCGTCGAAACCTCGACGATCCTAAAGTGCAACTGGGGGAGAGGCTCTTCACAGATGCAGGCTGTGAAAGTTGCCATCAATCAACGCTTCAAACCGGAGAGCGCACTGATAGGCCAGCCCTGAGCAATCAAACCATTCATCCTTATACGGATTTGCTGCTTCATGACATGGGCGAAGGATTGGCAGACAACCGCGGTGAATTCATTGCTAACGGGCAGGAATGGCGAACCGCGCCATTGTGGGGCTTGGGCTACACCGAAGAAGTGAATGGACATACCGAGTACCTGCATGATGGTCGAGCAAGAAACTTAATGGAAGCGGTTCTGTGGCATGGCGGCGAAGCCGAGAACAGTAAACAAAACGTGCTGGGATTCGATAAAACCCAGCGAGAAGCCCTTATTGCGTTCCTGAATTCGTTGTAGGAGTGGTAGCCATGTTTATTCAATCACCAATGAAAACACTAACGCTTTGCGTGACGCTGTCACTATTGTCGGGTTGTTTCAGTGAAGCAGCAGTGAAAGAGAGTGAGCTGGTAATGTGGGAGATGCAAAAGCAATCCACTAAGCGATTTCTCGATGCTGCACGAGCGTTGGAAGGAAGTGTTAGTGAGCTCTGCGAAGCGCCTTCTGAAGAAAACCTGAACCAAGCCCAGAGTAGGTGGATCGAAACCATGAGCGCTTGGCAGCCTTTTGTGGGAGGAAATTCTGGCAACGAAGCGGCGATGTCGATCAGTTGGAACATCCAGTTTTATCCTGACAAGAAAAACACTACGGGTCGCCAGTTGACCCAGCTTTTGAAGACAGATGCGGTTCCAACTGCTGAAGAACTGGCTCAGCAAAGTGTTGCTGTGCAAGGGCTTGGTGCGATTGAATGGTTGCTGTTTGATAGTGCGGAGGTCGAATCCATGGATATGCGCTGTCCTCTTACGCTGTCGGTAGTCAGTCGTACTGTGAAGTCAGCGGAGGAGCTGGACAGCGCGTGGCAGGTCAACCCTTGGAATGACGTTACCGGGAAGCAGCTGGAGGCGGAAACCCTTCGCGGGGTGACCTCTCAACTCGATGCAATTTCAAAGACCTTATCATTACCAATGGGCAAGCCGGGTTTCCCCAAGCCTTATCAGGCTCAGGCTTGGCGTTCTGGCCAATCGGGTGCTTTTTTGAAGGCTGGATTGAAGTCTTTGCAACATCGTTACAAATCCACTCTTCAACCGATGTTGGTTGAAAAAGGACATACCGAACTTGCTAACCGTTTGGATTTCCATTTTGAGTCGGCGGTGGAAAGCGTTCCGGAAAGCATGTCAATGGCACCGCTACTGGCTGACAAGCCGGGCTACCAGTCTTTGATGATTGTTGCTAACAATATCGATTACTTGCAAACCGCACTGAGTGATGAAGTAGGGCCAACGTTGGGTTTGGTTGTTGGGTTTAATTCAACAGATGGAGACTAAAGGGTGAGTGTGAGCCAAAAGCGTCGTCGCTTGTTGTTGTCTTCATTGGGTCTGCTTACTACAGGAGCTTTAGCTGGTGGATGGCGCGCTTATCAGAATGAAGCCGATAAAGCCAAGCCAGCATTTCTTGGCTGTGCCAAAACATCAGATGGAAGTTTCGCGGTAACGGCAGTAAACACAAATGGGGAGGTATGCTTCCAAACCTCATTACCTGGTCGGGGGCATGGTATAGCAATAAGCCATAACTGGTCGCTTGCCTATGTGTTTGCGCGGCGGCCAGGAGAGTTCATCGAAAGCGTTGATCTGGAAACGGGTACCGTCCGCAAAACGACTTCTCCTCCAGCTGGAAAGTTCTTCTACGGGCACGGTGACGTGCTTGGAAACCAACTCTTTGTCGTAGAAGGAGATATCTCAACAAGTGTGGGCAGTATTGGCGTTTATCACACCCATCGAGATGGCTCACTGACCCGTATGCGTGAAATTTCTGGCTTTGGTATCGGTCCTCATGAAATGAAGGTTATCAATGGCACCACACTGGCGGTCGCTGTTGGTGGGATCCGCACTGAAGGCAGGAAGAAATTGAACCTTGATTCGATGCAACCGTCATTGGTACTGATAGATATCGAGTCAGGACAGGTAAAAGAGAAACACACCTTAGAAGATCCAAAACTGAGTATCCGCCACCTGGCGTTGAGCCCAAAAGGTGATGTGGTGATTGCGCAGCAATATCAAGGAGACACTGAGAACATCGTTCCATTATTGGCAATAAAACAACATGGGCGTGACATTACCCCTTTAAAGGCCAGTAGAGAACAGTGGACGCGTTTTCAGCAATACATTGGCAGTGTTGCGTGTACAGAATCGCAGATCATTGCGACCTCTCCACGTGGAAATTGTTTTGGAATTTGGGACTTAGCTTCAGGCGCACTTATCGAGATGGGATCACTGGTTGATGCATCCGGTGCGGCTGCGGTGAAGGACTGCTTTGCTCTTAGTGCGGGTAGTGGGCGATTAGTCATACGTAATCATCAAAAAAGTATTGCTTTTCAGTCTTCTAGCGTAGTTTGGGATAATCATTGGGTCATGCTTTAGGATGATGCTTTTCTAACCCTTTGTTTTCCAATATTCATAAAAATTCCGCCAACGAAAATTGCGCCATTTGCCATACTATGATCTCTAACTGGAGGTAGCGCATGTTTTCTGCTCGTACGCTTATCAAGACACTGTTTGTATATATAGCTATGCCTTTGGCAGCTAACGCTTTGGAAACAGTGGAATCACCTGACGCCGCTTCTCAAGAAGCTGTGCTTTGGGTGCAGCAGGCAGAGCCAGAGCCGGGGGTTGTCACCTATTCACAAGACCTCGCTAATATTTACGAATTTTTCTCTTTCGCACCGATTTGGCACGATTACCGCGCTAAAGACGAACTTGAAACCCAAATCAACATTATTTCTCTCGCAGGGATCAGTCAGGATTTCGAGTGGCGAGCAGTGCTTTTACGTGAACTGAGGGCAAATGCAGACTGGCGAGCCTATGATGTGTTCGCCACAGACAGCTTGCTTGCACTTGTCGGTTACATTGAATCTGTTCCTGAGTTCGGAAAGAGCTGGTACTTCGGAACGGATATTGGTGAAACTTTGCCTCGTCCAACGTTAACCTTAATCAACAAGCTTAAGGTATCGGCGAGCCGAAACAACCTATACGACTTTGTGTTCAATCTGCGCCCTGATACACAGCAGTACCGTGAAATGGCAAAAGCCATTGTGGCATTGCAGGATCAGGAATCAACTTACTGGCCAAAAGTGCTGCAGACAGGTCTGATTCGCCATGGCGACAAGCTGAAGAATGCCGACAACCTCATCACTAATCTGGAGCGTCAGGGTGTGTTGAGCACTACTGAAGCGCAACGATTGAAAATAGAGCAGGTTGGCTTTTACAACGCTGTGTTGGTTGAAGCGGTTAAGCGCTTTCAAGAGCAGCACGGACTTAAGCGTGATGGTGTGATAGGAAACAAAACGCGCCGTTGGTTGAATATGTCTGTGAACACGCGGATACAAATACTGGCGCTGAACATGGAGCGCTTGCGCCTATGGCCGACAGAACGTGAGAAGATCATTCTGGTCAATATCCCAAATTACGAAATGGAACTGTGGATGGACAGCCAGCTTGTGCTCGACAGTAAAGTCGTAGTGGGTCGACCAAGTCGCAGAACGCCTCTTTTTGAATCACGCCTTGATTCTGTGGTCTTCAACCCTAGCTGGAATGTGCCTGTCAAAATCATGCGCGAGGATATTCTGCCAAAAGTGCAGCAGGACAATGAGTATCTAGATAAGCACTCTTATACGGTTCTTAGCAGCTGGGTAAATGGCTCTGTCATCTCTTCAGAAGAGATAGACTGGGAAACGGTAAGTCCGAATAACTTCCCTTACCGTTTGCAGCAATCGCCAGGTAACTTTAATGCGTTGGGACGTTATAAGTTCAATACACCAAACGGCAATGCGATTTATCTGCATGACACTCCGGCGAAAGGATTGTTTAACAAAGCGCGCCGTGCATACAGTTCAGGTTGTATCCGAGTGCAGAAAGCCGAAGTGTTGGCTGAAGTCCTGTTGAAACGCTCTGGTCTGAAATTTGGGGATTATGAATACTACCAACGTATTCCGGAGACCAAGTGGGTATCGCTGCGTAAGAAAATCCCGGTGCATACTATCTACCAAACAGCGTGGGTAAATGACGAAGGTGAAGTGCAATTCCGCGAGGATGTTTACCACTATGATACGCGCCCAAAGCGTAATTCTTCTTCGTTATCACTGACCGCTCAAAACCAGTAATACCTAACCTCATGAGCATACTTCGTGGTGGGAGTCATCGTGACCCCCACCACAATTACACACTTTTACATTCCTCTGACATTCTCAAAAACTAACTAAAAATCATCAAGAAGCGGTGCTTTTAACAGCATTTTGCTCATTTTTGAAACAAGTTGGGGTTTGATTAACGTTTTCATTGTCGATAAATTCCAACTGTTTTTAAGGGTTGCCACAGGAAAATCGCGGAATTTGGCGTAGTTAGCAACTCTGTTTGTTTATTTAGTACTTTGTGGGAAATAGTTAGTTGTTATGGATGGTTTGGATACCCAACGTCGTCGTCTAATCTTGGGCGGTGCGGCGTGTTTAGTGGCGGCAGCCTTACCTCAAACTGCACTCGCTCTGCCGTTGGCAGTTGGAAAACCACGCAATTTGGACATGCTGAGCATTAATACCGGTGAACACGCAGATGTTTGCTATTTCAACGGTAAGCAGTATGTAGACAAAGAATTGGCTGTGCTGAATCAGCTATGCCGTGATCACAGACGTAACGTTTCTACTGATATGGATCCGAAACTTTATGATCTTCTATCGACTATCTATGACTTGGTCGATGCAAGAAACCCAATCACCATGGTGTCTGGCTACCGTTCGCCTGCGACCAATGAAATGCTGCGAAAAAACGGTGGTGGTCAGGCGAAGAAGAGTTATCACACTACTGGGCAAGCTATAGATTTCTTCATCGAAGACGTGCCGTTGTCTAAGTTACGTAATGCAGCACTGGAATTGAAAGCTGGTGGTGTAGGATATTATCCGCGTAGTGGGTTTATCCATATCGATACAGGTCCGGTTAGAAGCTGGTCATAATTGTCGAAGATTTAAAAAAAGGCGCCGAGGCGCCTTTTTCAGTTCTCAAACCAGTTCAATCTCTTTTATGTGCGGGTAAATGTACCGCTGACGTTTCTTATCTTTCAGCTTGGTCATGTCCACCATCACTAGGCCGTCGATACAATCAGCAAAATCTGGGTCGATGCTGAAATCAAGAAACTGCACTCCGCCCGGCTCACACAGCTCACTGTATTGTTTATAGAGGGTTGGAATCCCCGTCCCCAAATTGTCCAACAGCATCTTGAGTGTCTTCAAATCTTTCTGATAGTCATCACCGCAGAAATGAGCGAGTAGTTCATGCTCTTTTTGGCTATCGAGATTGAAGGGACGCTTGGAGCGGGCAATGGTCTCGTTTGCGCCAAAGTAAGTGCGGTAGAAGAATATGAGCAGCTCTTTCGCAGCTTGTGGCATCGCATTACTGATGGTGACCGGACCAAAGAGATAGCGGTAATGAGGGTGCTTCGCCAGAAATGCACCAATTCCCAACCAAAGATAATCCAGACTGCGCTTGCCCCAGTATTTGGGTTGCACAAAGCTTCTACCCAATTCAAGACCCTTATTCAGCACGTCTGACATGCCGTGGCCATAGTCGAACAAAGTATGGGTGTAGACAGCCTTTAAACCATGTTGAGCGATGACGGCCTGAGTATCGCAGAAACGATATGCCCCAACGATGTCCATTACTTTTGGATCCCACAGTACCAAGTGGAAATAGTGTTGATCGTACTTGTCGATGTCTCGGCGTTGCCCTGTGCCTTCACCCACTGCACGGAAAGCCACTTCACGCAGGCGTCCAATTTCCCGCATTACATGGGATTCATCTTTATAGCGATAAAGATAGATGGACTTACCATCTGGAGTTTCACCCAGTAATTCACTCTGTTCCAGCTCACTCGCTAACTTGAGCCTGGGTTCAGGTGAAGCTATGGCTGATTCGGTAGGAAACTCTCCCGATCTACCTTTTGCGATACTGTAGAGGTGTTTCTTAAACAGCTTCACCCGAGTTTTTGAAGGTAAATTCGCGCTGGCATGGTAGCTGGAGAAAGGGATGGTTTCACCAATGGTCAGATTGATGGTGTTGTTTTCCTGACCAAACATCTCATTCACCAGCAGCAAGGTCGATAACGGTTTGTAAACCATTGACGCACCGTAGAAAACGGCAGAATTTCTACCATCAACATGAATGGGAAGAATAGGCGCTTTAGCTTTAGTCGCCATTTTCAAGAAGCCATGGTGCCAGGCGCTGTCTTTCACACCGGTAGGGCTTAAGCGGGAGACTTCACCTGCTGGGAAGATAATAAGTGCCCCTTCGTTTTGGAGCCATTCATCGATTTTGCGCAGGTTTTCTTTCGGTGTTTTACCAGACATATTGTTTACTGGCAGCAGGCAGCTATGCATAGGTTCTAACTGCATCAACAGATTGTTTGCTACCGCTTTGACGTCAGGTCGAATTTCGCGAACCAGCTTCAGTAATGCCAGTCCATCAAGCGACCCGATAGGGTGGTTAGCAATTATGACAACACGACCAGTTGAAGGAATACGCTCTCGTTCGCGGTCGCTGGTGGCATAGCTGAAATGGAAGTAATCCAGCACCTGTTCGACGAATTCAAAGCCTTTTAGGTAGGGGTATTTTTCAGCAAAATCCTGGAAGGCTTCTTCGTGCAGTAAGCGTCGGAGTGTGGAGCTGACGGGACGTGAAATCCATCGTTTGTCAGCGATGTTTGGGTAGTTTTTTGCAATAACGTCTTCAATACTAAACATGTCTGTCCTTGTTCCCCTGATTCTCAATGCGAGAACTCAGGCGGCTTCAATACTTTCTTTTTCTTCGCGCAGTTTGACTAACTCGTGATCCACAAAAGCATCAGCTTCTGCCAGCAGTGTGGCCTTTTCTGTCCAACGGATAAGTTGGATGGTTCCGTCGTGCTGTTCGAGCAGAGCGGTGCAGTTTTCAATCCAGTCTCCGTCGTTGAAATAAAAGGTACCTTCCAACTGCTTGATGTCTGGGTGATGAATATGTCCACATACAATGGCGTCTGCGCCACGGCGTCTTGCGAATTGCACGGCTGCATTTTCAAATCGCTGAATTGCCACGTTGGCGGAGTTCACTTTTGATTTGATGTAAGACGCGAGAGACCAATACTGGAATCCGGCCTTACGGCGAAGCCTTGCCCACCATCTGTTAAGGAACAACAGAAAGTCATAACCAACGTAACCCGCGATTTCCGTCAGTTTGCTGTGGCAAACTGCGTTATCGAATTCATCTCCATGCACAGCCACAATGCGTTTTCCTGTGACAGTCTCATGTTCGAATCTTGCGCGTACTTCGATGCGTCCAAAATCAAACTTGAGGTAATCACGTACAGCAGCATCATGGTTTCCGGGGATGTATATAAGGCGGGTACCATCGTGGGCACGCTTGAGCAGAAGTGATAAGACCTGACTGTGTGATTCAGGCCAATGGTGACTCGATTTCATTGAATAGAAGTCGACAATGTCACCAACAAGAACGATGGTTTCGGCGGTGTGTCGGTTTAAAAAATCGAGCAGGTATTGCGCTTTACAATCCTTGTTTCCCAGATGCAGATCTGAAATCCACACGGTACGCACTGAGATTTTGTTCATAGGCATCCATCTGATGATCAAAACAAATCAACCTTCGACGTTAAATTTAATTCGCTTAGATGAAGGGGAGTTGTCAGATGGGTGACATAGTGGTGTCAGACTGTTTTCAAACTGATGACAAAGTAAGCAGCATTCTTTCCAATTCGTTGATCGTATTGAATTTCATTTAATTACTGTTGCCGCATGCGAACAAGGATCTCTAAAGGAACGGTTCTCGTTAAAATGAGAACGCGGGCATGTTATGCTTTCGCTGATTTTTGCATTTATACGGATTTTCTTATGGCTTTGAAGTACGAAATCGTTCCTGTTACGGGGTTTCAGCAAAACTGTTCCATCATCTGGTGTGATAAAACCAACGAAGCGGCGCTGGTTGACCCAGGTGGTGACGTGTCCAAACTGGTGGCAAAGGTTAACGAGCTCGGTGTGAACGTAGTTAAAGTGCTTCTGACCCATGGCCATCTGGATCATGTTGGTGGAACTGAACAGGTCCGTGCTGCTTACAATGTACCTGTGATTGGCCCAGAAAAGCAGGACGCGTTCTGGCTGCAGGCGTTACCTGCTCAAAGCGAAATGTTTGGCTTTGCCCGTACCGAGGCGTTTGACCCAGACCAATGGCTGGAAGACGGCGATGAAGTCACACTGGGTGAAAGTGTTCTGAAAGTGATTCATACACCGGGGCATACGCCAGGTCACGTTGTGCTTTTTAGTGAAGAAGATCGTATGGCTTGGGTGGGGGATGTATTGTTCAACGGCAGTATTGGTCGTACAGACTTCCCGAAAGGTGACCATGCAACCCTGATTAGCTCAATCAAAGAGAAACTGTTCCCATTGGGCAATGACATCACTTTCGTGCCGGGTCATGGACCGACGTCGACTTTCGGCATTGAGCGTCAGCAAAACCCATATGTGGCGGACAATATGCCGATCTGGTAAGAAATTACTCTTCTGCGGGTGTTCTGCCCGCAGAAGCTAAATACTGCCGTGTTAACCCAACAAAATCCTCTAATGGCCTATCCAAGAGATCTTCACTGACAAACACGTCATAACCCAGCAACTCCCGAGTGTACTTCATTCTGTTCGCAAGCATGGCGACTAGTCCTTTGTAGACTTTGCCACTTTCTGATGTATAGGGTGTGTCGTCGAACATCATGTCCTCAAGTTTGCTATTCATTGGCTCTTCTGCGCGTCGGTAAGCGCTAAGCAAAAGCCCTCGCTGCTCCATGATGATTTGACCTGCTAGACGGTAACTGATGCCTTCCAGGAAAGGTTCGTAGTCTTTCAGCCTGACGCCAAACCAAGGTAGGGATTGATGCCAACCCTCCTGCGAAACGGAAGGAATGCCAATCTGATAGATGTTTCGCCACTTCAGGCTCCAGCCACCCTTCGGCGTGTGGTGCTGTATGTGCATGTCTGTGAGAGAAAAGGAGAGACGTTGTTGGTCAATAACAAAGCCAATATACACACCCAGTGAGCCCAGAAGGCATAAACCAATCAAGGCTGGGATAGGTTTGACCTGAGGGTTCAGCAAGATAAACGTCACCACCACCATCGCCAGGATCAACACAGCGACGCGGAAGTATTTACCTACTTGTTGGTGGGGAGGGTAAATCAGCAAACGTTTACTCACTTGGTGGTTGTTTCCTTATCTTACCTTTTTAAAGCTTAGTTCGATCACTAAAGCTTTGTTGCTTGACTGAATACTATCGGTCGAATTCCAAACAAAATAAAGTGTAGTTTCCGACACTTGGCTCAACTTTCATTCTCAGTCGTCGTTAGTGCTACAAAACGCGGGGGATTTTTGGTATAAAACGCGCTTTGTTTTTAACTCTGCTTGATACCGAAGTGGTGATAAAAGGCTGGTTTAGGGAAGTAAAACAACGCTTTTGCCTTCCCAAACGGGCTTTTGGAACGAGTATTCGCTTTCGAAGACTGTCGGTAATTTTCAATGCAGTACGTCGGAGTAGGACGATTTAATGAAGATCTCTCACAAACGTAAAGTTCAACTTAAGCTTCAGAAACACATTAAAGCAGCAAAATCTGCATCAGCAGTTGTTGCGAAGAAAGAAGCGCCAGTAAAAGCGGTTAAAGCGGAAAAACCGGCAGTTGAGCAAAAAGTGGAAGCACCAGCCAAAGTGGTTGCGGAAGTTTCGCTGACCCCTAAACAACAGCAAGTGTTGGATATCGTTCGCGAGAACGCGGAAGGTATCAACCCGAAAGGTATCGGTCTGGCAGCAGGTCAGGAAGATTCTAAAGCGGCATCTTGGGCGACAGGCGCGCTGAAGAAACTTGCTGAAGAAGGTGTTGTAGAGCGTATCCAATCTGGTAACAAAGTACTGTATAAAGCACTTTAATCGTACACAGATCTAAGCTTGAAGAACCAGCCTACGGGCTGGTTTTTTTGTAGCCTTTTATCGGCGCTCTTTAACTGTGTGTTAAAGCCCTGTAGAGAACATTGGTGGGTTTTCTGGACAGAGAAAGTTATTCGCTGATCAAGCCCAAACTTCTTGTTTATTTGCGAGATTAATCTCGAAAAACACATATAGTGGATGATAAGTTGAACATTAACCAAGCAGGCTTTCGATAACGTCTCAGGCTTCGACATTCTATTTTTTGCTTGCCAGTTTGGAGCTAAGAAACACTAAGAGCCGAAACAGAAAAAGCCGCTTGGAATATCTCTAGAATGATAAAAGCAACAGGATTTGCTATGACGGGATATTTAGACAGTACAGATAAGCAAAACCATCATGTCGTGAGCTTTGATTACACGCAGTTCCTGTGTGAATCCAGTCGCCAACACTGGACGTTTTTTGAAGCACTCACGGCTCAGCTCAGCCGATTCAAGCGTCGGCAGGTTGAAAGTTACGAAGGCTTCTTTCCTAGCGAAGCGTTTACGCTTTCGGTCTCACATTCTCTCTCATCACTTTATAGCGATGTGTCTAATGTTGTCACGCTGGTGGAAGAGGCCAAGAGGCAGCATATTGAAGCATTGAATGTATTTCTTCCCTACGCTCTGGATGCAGTAGAGCTGGATAAGATCCGACGGAAAACCGGTGCTTTGATTACCCAACATGAAGGAGACCGGGACTTCCTTCAGGTTAACCTATAACGAAAACACCGCCTGGTACGCGGTGTTTTCTTTTCTAGAGCTTCACCCCTTCAGCAACTAAGTAAACGCCATAGACACTGGCGAAGATAATCACACCCAATAGAATCTTATTTCTCATATTAAAACCGGGCTTTCCAGATTCCTGCATTGCATTAATGTAAAAAGCCAAGCCCGGCAGATAAAGCAGCGTCGCCAGCAAAAGATGGTGAATGCCGGATGCGTAAAGCAGCCAGATGCCGTAAACGGTCGCCAAAAATGCAATGGCTTTTACTTTGAATGTATCGAGTTCAGAGAAAGACAGCTTCATTAGATAAGCAGCCACGAGCAGGTAAGGCACCAGAATCATTTCCGACGCGATGGTCAGCAAGTCGTCATACCCGCCACCGATCATGAACATCAGAATAAGGCAAAGCTGCACTGCGCAGCTGGTTAGCCAGAGAGAATAAGTTGGTGTACCGTTTTGATTTGTTTCTGCAAATATTTTGGGAAACATGCCTATCTTTGCTGCAGTGTATGGGGTTTCTGTCGCCAGCAATGTCCAGCTTAAATACGCACCGGAAACTGAGATGATAAGACCTATGCCGATAATGGCTGCGCCGATTTCTCCTATCAGGGTTTCGAGGATCTTTGCCGCTGAAGGGTTTTGCAGTTTGGCAAGCTCAGGCGTTGAAACTACTCCCATAGAAAGTAAGGTGACGGACACGTACAGGAACAGGCAAATCAACAAGCCAAGAATGGTTGCGCGTCCGACATCTTTGGTGTTCTTTGCCCGGCTAGATACGACGACAGCTCCTTCTATACCAATAAACACCCATACAGTGATCAGCATAGTTTGTTTGATCTGGTCAAACAGACTTGGCTCGTTAGCGATGTTCACTCCGGTGAAATCAAAGGTGAACGTGTCCCATTTGAAGGCAATAAACGTAGCGATGATAAAGACGATAATCGGGATGAGCTTGGCGATGGTAGTAACGTAATTGACGATAGCGGCGGTTTGTACACCTCTCAAAACCAATGTGTGAACCAACCAAATAAGCACTGAAGACAATGCAACTGAGAGAAGAGTATTTCCATCTCCAAACAGTTTGAAAGTAGGGGTATCAAAGAAAAGCCCGAGTGTACTGAACACAATCACAAGATAGGAAACGTTCGCTACCGCAGCACTAAGCCAGTATCCCCATGATGAGAAGAATCCACACAAGTCGCCAAAACCAGCTTGCGCGTAGCCAAAGACTCCACCCTGAACTTCAGGTTTACTTAAAGTGAGTTCTTGAAAGGTCAGAGCCAGACATATCATGCCAAATCCGGTGATCAGCCAGCCAAGGGTCACCGCCGCAGGGCTCGCAACTGCCGCCATATTTTGAGGAAGGCTGAACACACCTGCACCGATCATGGATCCTATGACCAAGGCGGTCAGTGCTTTTAAATCCAATTTATTGCTCAAAACCAAGTATTCCTCGATCGCACTTCGTGAAGGCTGAGTATAGGCAACGACTTAGCGCGACAATCTGTTCAGAAATGGGAAATTATGGCTTGCTGATGCTGTTGAAACCGCAATATTTATCTAGCTTCTGAAAAGGTTTCGCGGCACTTAGATCGATAATGACTCCAAGCGCCGCGAGGCAGTGTTCGATATTGTTTTGAGGTGCAGATCAGTGAAGTTGCTCCGGGATACCAGAAATCACGAAACCCGGTGTGTGGATTTCCGATTCTGACACAGACTCTGCAAATTGACTGAGCTCACCGAAGCCAATGACAGCGGCTGAGGTGTCAGATGCCAGTGCTTTATTCATTAGCGCCTGTGCATCGTGGGTTGCAGTTGGGCGCGCAATACGGATTTGTGATTGTTGAATGCCAGCCTTTGTAAAAAGCGAAAGAGAAAAATTAGATGGTGGCGCAATCAGGGTGATCCACTTGTGGCTCTCTGCGAGGCTTTTCAACAATCTCAGCAGGTAAGCCAGCTCGCTCATATTGTTCTGATAGATATTCACAGAGACCAAATCACAGGAAACGGAATCACCAGATAGTAAGGCGTCATTGCTTTGAAAGCGATGAGCTTGGTGAAAGCTACGTGCACCAGCGGCTAGACGTGCGTAATGCTCGCGAACGGCAGAACGGGTCATATTGGTATGGTGAACGGATTGGTTGATCGCAAACGACTGTTTCATCATGTTTTCCTGTACGAATATCCAATACTGTATGTGTATACAGTAGTTATAAATTAATCAAAAAACAATAGAAAAGTGGAAAACATCGCGAAGTTGATCACGAATATGATCCTTTTCGCCTTGGATAAATGGTTTTTTCCGGCTGAGTGACACTGTTAAGATGTCGCCCTTATGTGGAAAGCAACAACGAGAAAAACAACATGGATCAGGAATTCTGGCACAGCCGATGGGCAGAAAATCGCATCGGTTTTCATCTCTCCGACACCAATCCGCTTCTGGTGAAGTACTGGCCTTTGCTCAATCCAAAACGTGAGGATGCGGTTTTCGTTCCCATGTGTGGAAAGTCGATCGACCTGAGCTGGTTGGCGACCAAGCACAACGAAGTCGTCGGTGTTGAACTGAGTGAAATTGCTGTTCGTGCGTTTTTTTCAGAGCATCTTTATACGCCGACGGTCACGTCGATGAGCCCGACGATGAAGCTGTATCAATTCGATGAGCTGTCTATCTATGCCGGTGATTATTTCACTGCGCCGTTAGAAACGTATCCTCTGATTTATGATCGCGCTGCGCTGATCGCCATGCCGGAATCCCTGCGCCAACAGTATGCTGAAAGGCTGTTGTCGCTTCTTAAACCGGGCGGACGCATCTTGTTGGTGACGCTTCATTATCCCCAAGAGCAAATGGATGGTCCTCCATTCAGTGTGGAGGGTGACGAAGTACGCCGATTGTTTAATGGCTATAAGATCACCCATCTAAACCGAGATGAGCAGGCGGATAGACCCCCTAAAGGTAAAACCGCGGATTTCTTTGCAGAAGAAGTCTGGTTGATAGAGTCGTAATAAATGTAATGGAAACAAAAACGCCACCTGGTAAGGTGGCGTTTTTTATGCGCGATTGTCGGGGTTTAGAAATCCACCTGAATAGATGAAGCGACGCTCACGGCTTTGCTGACGGCAGAATCGGTATTGCTATCAGTAGCCAGTGCAACGCCTAAACGACGACGGCCGTTAATGTCTGGCTTACCAAACAAGCGAACCTGGGTATCGCTGTAACGTAATGCTTCAGTGAGTCCCTGAAAACTCAGGTTGTCTGACTTACCTTCTGCAAGGATAACAGCAGAAGCTGACGGTCCAAACTGACGAACCGAGTTTACAGGCAGGCCAAGGAAGGCGCGAACATGGAGGGCGAATTCAGAGAGATCCTGAGAGATCAGTGTCACCATGCCAGTGTCATGTGGGCGAGGGGAGACTTCACTAAACATTACATCATCGCCTTTGATGAAAAGTTCCACACCAAACAGACCATAACCACCCAACGCAGTGACCACTTTGCGCGCAACATCTTCAGCAGCTTTGAGTGCTTTTTCACTCATTGCCTGTGGCTGCCATGATTCGCGGTAATCGCCGTCTTCCTGACGGTGGCCGATGGGTGCACAGAAATGAATGCCATCGATAGCGCTAACGGTCAGCAGAGTAATTTCATAATCGAACTCAACGAACCCTTCGACGATAACTTTACCTCGGCCAGCTCGACCGCCTTCTTGCGCGTAGTCCCAGGCGTATTGAATGTCAGAAGCAGATTTCACGACGCTCTGCCCCTTCCCAGAGGAGCTCATCACTGGTTTAACAACACATGGAAAACCGACTTGCTCAATGGCTTTTTCGAAGACTTCCTGAGTATCAGCAAACGCGTAAGGAGAAGTAGGAACCTGGAGTTCTTCGGCAGCAAGTCGGCGAATACCTTCACGGTTCATCGTGAGTTGTGTCGCTCGCGCGGTTGGAACCACGTTGAGTCCTGATTTTTCCAGCTCAACCAGACGATCGGTAGCAATGGCTTCAATCTCTGGCACAACATAGTCAGGTTGTTCCTCAGAAATTACGGCAGCAAGTGCATCACCATCCAACATGTCGATCACATGACTGCGATGGGCAACTTGCATCGCTGGCGCATCAGCGTAGCGATCGCAAGCGATGACTTCCAAGCCAAGTCGTTGGCATTCAATCGCCACTTCTTTACCAAGTTCACCAGAGCCTAAAAGGAGGACGCGGGTCGCGCCTGGACGGGTAGCAGTACCAATCATGATTTTCTTCCATTCATTCAAATGTCTGGCCGCAATTCTACCTTAAGCAAACGTTTGCGCAAACGTTTGTTTCTTCCTGGAGACACTTGAAAATCTTTTGTTCTGGAAAAGCTCAGAAGGGGTGAATAACAAAAGCCGCTCGATTTGAGCGGCTTAGGGGGTGTTTACGGTTAAAAGTCTTGGTGCTATCAGCGATTGGCCGGTTTTCGCGTTTCCCAATGGGTAATAAAGAACACCGCAGCAACAATGATCGCGGCGCCAAGCCAGAGTCTCCCCGGCGGTACCCAACCAAATACCAGAAAGCCGAATAGAACATTCAGTGGCAGTTTTGCATGGTCAAATGGTTGTACGAAAGAAGCATCCGCCACGGCGTAAGCCTTGGCAATTGCCCACTGAGCCAGTGCGGTCAACAAGCCAGCCCCCAAGAGCATCAACCAAACAGTTTGACCGCTTGGCATCGTCCAATCAGGCGCTGCCAACAGAATGTTGAATGGCGTAATCAGCAATAGAAGATAAACAACCATGGTGGTTGGTGAATCGTCGTGCGACAGCTTTTTCACCATCAGTGAATAAGTGGCCCAGAAGAAGGCTGCACCCACTGGCAGGAGTGTTGCCCAGTTAAAATCGTCAGCCCACGGCTCCAGTATGATCATGGCACCAACAAAACCGCTTAAGGTTGCAAACCAACGGGCAGGACCCACTTTCTCACCGAGGAAAAGACCTGAGCCAATGGTGGCAAACAGCGGTGAAGTCATCAGAAGCGCAATGCCTTGCCAGATTGGGACAGGATAAGCTAGTGCCCACAGCCAGAGTTGGATACCGATGACCGAGAAAAAGACACGCAGGCAATGCATGCCAAGGTGATCGGTTTTCAATGCCTGACGGATTCCCATGGTTTTCAGCCAAGGGAGCATGACAATCAGTGCGATGAAATACTGGACAAATGCCACTGTGGTAGAAGGCAGCTGCATTTTGAAGCTCACATACTGCGCGAGGCTGTTAACCATTGCGAAGCATAGTCCGGCGGTAAGCATCCATGTGGCGCCAAGAATAGGATTGTGTTGTTGGCTCATGTGCGTGTAGGAAATAGAAAAAGTGTTCCGATACTAGCGAAAAAAACGTGCTTGGGAAGGGGTAAACGTAAAAACGCCGGGATTATCCGGCGTTTTTTGATTTAAGTGCTTCGGCCGTACATTAAATCGCGAGGTAACCCAAAGGAATATCTGGGTTTAACGCTTCAAGCATTGCCTGAGTGTCTTGAAGGTGGCTGTTGTTGGCATTGGCTGTTTCAACCAGAACTACGTCCTGAATATCAGCCAGAGGCGTATTTGCCAGGTTCATTAAATTCAGTGCGACCTGAAGCGGAGGTAAACTCGGATTAAATGCGGCATTTTCCGCATACATGCCTGTGTAGACATTTCCTTTGGTATCGCGAATCGCAATACCACTCAGGTTGCGGGTGTACGGTGCATGGCTTCGGTTGGTCGCATCTACTGCAGCTTGGATGAGCTCATCGTCTTCCTGCGCTGTGAGGCCATGATTAACCGGAGCGAGCAACGGCTGATCAATACCAAGGTCTGACGGACCAAATGCTTCTGGCAGGTAGCTGTGCAGTAGTTTGGCGTCACGCTCAGGTAATTGAACTTCTAGCGACTCCGCTCCTTTCAATTCGTTCATGAACTGACGGCAGTGGCCGCAAGGGCTGTAGTTGATGGTAATGTCAGTGAGTTGAGTTTCGCCTTTCAGCCAAGCATGGCTGATAGCCGATTGCTCTGCATGAACAGATTGATTGAGCTGAACACCTTCGTATTCCATGTTAGCACCAAGATATAGGCGGCCAGTTTGGCCACGCACAATCGCGCCAACATAGAACTTTGAAATTGGGGCAACAGAATAAGCAGCGGCAATTGGCAACAATGCAACGCGCGCTTCGGCATCTGAAAGGCCAGTTTCTTCAAGCAGCGCTGCAAAGTCCTGAGCGCTGATTGTGGCATCAAATTCGGGTGCAGAGACAATCTTAGTCACTGCTTCTTTGAACGGAGTAGGTAAAGCTGCAATTGCTTCCTGAACGCTAGCTCGCATGTTCGCTCCAATGCTCGTGTTATGGGAGAGTATTCTAAAGCTAACTAGGGCTAAATTGATGTGATCATGATCACTTAAAAAGTGCAATGGATTCTGTCATTGCACAAATTAGGGTGAACTCACATGATTTCGATTTCATTTGAGATAGGTCAAAATCCCGTGTAATTAACAATATAAACAATAACCGGATAGATGAAGGGCGCGAGAATGGTCGTGATGATGCCGCAAATGACCAAGGCCAGAGAACTCATTGCGCCTTCCTGATAATTGCTCTCAGCGGCCTTCGCGGTCCCAATAGCATGCGAGACTGCGCCAATGGATAATCCTCTCGCCAGTGACGACTTAACTTTCAGCGCATTTAAAAGTGGATATCCAATCAATGCTCCGAAAAGTCCAGCAATCACAACCAGAGCTGCTGTAACGGCTGGTATACCGTCGATATGGTCAGCGGTGCTCAATGCAAAGGGTGTTGAAACCGACTTGGGTAAAACGGATGCCGCAATTTGCAGATCGCCACCTAACCAAACTGCAATCAACGAGCCCAAAACCATAGAAGCAATACTTGCAAGGGTGCAGGTAATCAAAATGGTTCGCCAGTGCCGATGGATGACATGCATCTGTTCATAAAGCGGGTATGCCAGTGCAATCACTGCGGGTCCCAGCATAAAGTTAATGACTTTGTTCTGGTCAAAGTAGATTTGATATGTGTCGCCGCTGTAAATCACCATTGGCATTAATACCATCAGGCTCAGTAGCAATGGATTAAATACTGGGTGACGCAGTTTCAGCGCGATCTGTCTGGCGATGGCGTAGACGATCAATGTTGCGATGATCCACATTGTTCAGTTTTCTTCCCTTTCTCTATCCAACCATTTTGCCATGACTACTAATACAACCAGTGAACTTAAAATCGTTGCGCCTAATAGGGGCAGCGAGTCAGATATCAGCAGCGTAAAATGATCCATTAGCCCCATGCTGGCTGGAATAAAGAACAATGGCATGACCATGATGAGCAAGGTACAGGCACCTTTGACCCATCGACCGGGAACGATACCTGTGGTCAGACTGACGAAGAGCAGCAGCATGCTGACGATACTGCTGGGAAAAGGCAGATGTAGAACTTCAGTGATGAGGCTGCCAATCGCGTAATAAAATGCTATCAGCGCGAATCCAATTAAGTAGTTCACGTTTTAGGCTCGACTGGTTAGAAATATCGACATTCTAATACGAGTCGGGATATGAAACCTTGTCCAATTCGAGGAAGATCACACTGAAAACAAAAAACGGTAGCTTAAGCCACCGTTTGTTTTTGATCAGTCAGTTCAGATGAAGTAAACGACGCTGGCCGCAACAGCCACCATCACTGCGACTGTGGCGATGAAAATATGGGCGTTTCTGGGATTTGGTTGTGGTTCGGCAATAGCTTCATCAATGTTGATGTCGAGTTCGTCTGGCTCGGAAGGGTCGGGTGGGAGCTCATCCTGTTTTTGATATGTTTTCTGAGGAAGAGCAATTCGATAACCATGGTCGCCGACAACATCCAACGGAAGCACTTTCTCACCTTGTCGGTAAGATTTAGCGAGCAAAGCGCAAATACTGTTTTGATGCTGAGAGAAGGATGAATCTGGCAGTGAAGTCGCTGTGTAGAGCACTCTTGCCGAAAGTACTTCGCCCGCATGGTAGCAGAGCATCTCTAGCAATCGACATTCTTCATAGGTCAGTGTCGTGACAGTCCTGTCACGCCAATACAGGGAACGGCTCTCGGGTTCGAAATCCACATCTGAAAATCGGTAGCAGCGACTGTTGACCTTTGTGACCATCTCATTTTCCACACGGCAATCTCTTATAAGAAAAGTGTGGACTCAAATCACAGAAATTCAAATGAAACGCACCTGAAAATACAGGTGCGTAAAACGAACGTCACACGGTAAACGCTTGATCTATCGCGAGAGCCTAGGAAACCAGCGATTCGACGTAGTGATAAACCGATTTAAGAATCTTAAATTTTTTATCATCACTTTGGTTTGCTTCAGCTAGCGCTTCGAGATTTGCCATATAAGCAGGCAGTTCTGCCTCAAAATAATCACGGCGATGCATGTGCCATTTTTTCTGTTCGCTGTCACTCAATGTGGATGGGTAATTACGCGCACGGAAGCGGAACAGAAGTGGTTTGATGCGATCATCAGAAACCTGAATATCTAATGCTGCCAGATTCTCTGGTTTGGTCTGGCGAATGATGTCCATTGTCGAACGATCGGACGGGGAGAAGAAGCCGTCATACAGAGCCGCATCAACATTGCCGGAAGACTGGTAATCCGGCTTTTCCGCATAAAGCGCGACAAGCTTTTCTCGCACTTCAGGGTTTGCCTGAAGCTTTTTCAGGTTATCCAGACACTGTTGGCGATCAATACCTAATCGCGCAGCGTCTTCAGGGCGAAGGGTTTTTGCTTCAGCCAATACCGGGCACTTGTTGATATGGATGAGTTTGATAGGCGCTGGCAATTCATCTGGTGCTAGGTCTGAGTGTTTGGTGTACAAACGTTCACGAAGCGCATCGGTGTCCAAATCAAACAATGGCGATGGGTCTCGCGCTAAGTCAACCGCAATCACGGCGTTCTTGTTCTCAGGGTGCCATGCGACTGGAACAATCCAGCTTGTGTTACCACGCTCAGTGCCAAACATACCTGAAACATGCACCAGCGGCTTCATGGAAACCACATCAATCAGAGGTGTCAGCTTGTTTTTGTTGCGATAGGTGTAGAGATAATCAAACAGACGTGGCTGGGCAGTTTTCAGTTTCTTTGCCATTTCTATGGTGGCGTGAACATCTGCCATCGCATCATGCGCATTGCTGTGTTCGATGCCATTCGCCACAGAAAGATGCTCCAACTTAAAACTGATACTGCCTTCACTGTTTTCCGGCCATTCAATCCCTTCAGGACGGAGCGCATAAGCTGCGCGCATGGTATCCAGTAAGTCCCAACGCGAGTTACCGTTCTGCCAGCTCCAGCCGTAAGGGTCAAAGAAGTTGCGGTATAGCGTGTAGCGCGTTACTTCATCATCAAAGCGGATGTTGTTATAACCCACAGCACATGTACCTGGCACTGAAAGCTGCGCGTGAATTTTGGCAATAAACTCAGGTTCTGGCAGACCTCGACTGATCGCGGTTTGGGGCGTAATGCCTGTAATCAGGCAAGCTTCTGGTTGTGGCAGATAATCATTTGGCGGCTGACAATAAATGACCAACGGTTCTCCAATGATGTTGAATTCTTTGTCTGTTCTGACGCCCGCAAATTGGCAAGGGCGATCGAGGGCAGGGCTGGTTCCAAAGGTTTCATAATCAAAGAAGAAAAAGGTGGGTTCGCTGGCTTGTGTCACGGTGTTATCCAAGGGTTTGATAGACGGGAGGATGTTACCGCAATTTGTCGGAGAAATCTTGTCTCTCTAACTTAGTTTGGTCTTGATGGTAGAAAGCATTACTTGGGCATAATGCTATCTCTACTTTTTCACCAGGATATAAAAGGCCTAAATTTTTGGTTCCGGAATTGTAAGAATTCCATTTTATGGGAAGAAAATACTGTAGATGAGCCTAAATTCAATCTCTTATTCCAGTAACTGAGATTGACAGTTGCATGTTATTAATCTTCTCCTTTGAGTCATATTTTTTCTGACTGTAATTTGGTGGTTTTTATATATATTCCCAGATGGTTTCATGATTAATACAATTGGATTTCGAATTATACCTATAACTTTAAATGGGATAATTCAGGAGTTCTATTCATGAAATCAGAAAAATTAGAATTGAAAATGATTTCACTTTCACGTCCTCTAGTTATGTTAGTCATAACTTTGTTTTTAAGTGCGTGTACAAGTGGAACAGTAACCCGCTCATTTGATGAAATTACCTCAGATTTTGATAATGAAGGCTTGTTTTCTCAAATGTTTGGTTGGCCATTTCAGAGCAAAGTTTTATCTGTTTCTGGGATGCTTCCGGTTCCAGATTTAGGAGAAACTTGCAATACATCAGGTCGACGAGGTGCGTTTACTATCTTTTGTTACAATCCGCACAAGCCTACTTATTCTGCGACCTTCAATTACTTGGGCTCTGATGTTGGTACTCAAGAGTCTCATCGTTATTTGAACAAACTGAAATCATTGGAAGCAGAAATCGGTGCTTATCAGAATCTTGTTGTGCAAAGAGCATTGATAGATGTTCAATCCGAAGACAAAAAATGTTCGAGAAAGCCAGAAGACGCAACGAAACAATCGGCTGACTGCACTCAACTGAATTCAAAGTACACAGACTTGGATGAGAAGATTGAAGCACTGGCCGAGAGTATCAATCAGATGCAAGTAGATAATGGTGTCATCGCTTATACGTGGGAGGCAAAAAGCAGTGGAGGAGGAAGTGCAACTGCTTCCGAAAATAATAAAGGAGTCGTGGATCTATCCAAAGGGATTTCAGGATACGCATTATTACATGGAATTAGGATTAAAACCCTTGTCATTGGGAATGATTTTAATGATATGTACTCAGAAATGTCTGGGGGTTGGTATCCGAAGCAATTGAAGATGCCAACAACCATTATTCAGGCGCGTCATATTGTCTATGGCAGTGTAGAAAATGTTAATGCAATAATTGAGGCTGCAGTTAAAGCATCAGATGTAAAAGGCGTGAAGATCAAGGATATTGAGGCGAAAGTTAACCTAGCATTACGTCGTGTTTTATCCAACCGAGGAGCACTTTCCCTAATTTCATATGAAAGGAAGCGATTAAATAGATATGGTGAGGGTGAACTCAATGGAACTAGTGGCCAGGAGTTACCTTTTCTCACTACCTATGCTGTTTTCACTAATTTGACAGATCTTTTTGATTCCGCACCATCGAAAATGTTTTAGACGATGTAAAACAGGCCTCGATAGAGGCCTGTGAGATAAGAGTTATACCGGCATTGGTTTATGCACCAGATAGCCCTGTAGATAGTCGATACCTAAACGTTTAAGGTAATCGGCTTCCTCTTCGGTCTCTACGCACTCCGCCACAATGGTGATTTTCAATGTGTCAGCAATCGAGCGCAGATCTTCAATGATCGTGCGCTTCACAGGATCGGTAATACAGTTGCGAACCAGAGAACCATCAATTTTTACGGTATCAACAGGCATGGTCAGCAGCTGATTATATGTCGCGTGACCAGCACCAAAGTCATCCAGAGCGAGCCTGAATCCTCTTTCTTTCAGTCTATTGAGGTTTTCCTGTAATAACTCAGGGTTGTCGATAGAGCCTGATTCAACCACCTCGATGTTGACCTTGTTAGGTTGAATAGGATGAGAATCTACCCATTCAATTAGCTCAGATACCGCCACACCATCACTTAAATATTCTGGAGTAAGATTCACAGAGCCGTATTCAAAACTGTCCTGATCCAACTGACTGAGGTAGACAAGCTGACGCATGACGATTTTGTGCTCTAACTGTTCGAGATAACCTAGCTTCTGGGCACAATGAAAAACAATACCCGTATTGAGCACTTTACCGTCGAAGAAGAAACGGCTGAGTAACTCGAAACACACTTTATCCGGGTTGGCAATGTTCAGGTAATTCTGGCGTAGGATCTGAACGTTGCTGACATCCAGCTCTTCAAGCATGGCAATGTAGTCATCCAAGCCTGTGTCATCGCAATCAACCACATGACCTGGCGTTCCTTTGTCGCCAAGACGCATGTTGACGTTGAGTCGATTAACAGCCTGTTTAATGCGGATCCCCTTACGGCAACGGCAGTAATGGATCTTTTCTGGATAGAAATTTATCTGACGTTGCTCAAGGTAGTCATCCAGTTTGGCTGGAATGGCTTCCAGTTCGGCAATAGCGTGCTCAGAGTTGCTGGTAAGTATGATTAGCGCTGATACGTCATAGAGCATATAGCACTGTTCATACAGGGCAGTGTGTCCCTCAAAGAAGCGGGAAACTTGACGCAATATGCTGTCACGCTTTTCAAGGGGGTACTTGAATACTGGCCGCAGGTCGAGTGCCGCCACAACAAAGTCTTCTTTCGCGGCTGAATCTGCATCTAAACGCTGGTAAGAGCCAAAATTACTCTGCTTATCGAAGTACAAACTTTTGAGGTTTCCTTCAATCTCTACGCGTAATGATCTTTTGTACTCAAGCATAATGTAAATGATCAGTGAAAACATGAAGAACAGGGATAAACGTGTATTCAGCGTGTGGATGTCATCGTAGGCTTCAGAATGAAAAATCATACCAAAACCAATGATCATCATTAATGTCTGAGCCAATTCGGAAAAGTTGAACACGGCGAGCGTCACCAGCGGCGCCAAGAGTAAATATGTCAGGTAAGGTGCTGTTGAATTCGTGTCGGTGTAGTTAAGCACCAGCAAAATGCCGACGATCAAGAAACCTTTGCACAACCAATCACTTTTGGAAATCTTGAGCATGGATGTGAAATAGTCTTTCACGGCATTTGGGTTTTTCACACCATATAATGCCAGCGCGATGATCGGGGCGGTGATCAAAATCGCGATAGAGTCGGTCAGGTAAAGGTTCAGAGCGGCATCAAGGCCGTATTTGTTTGGCGCTAACAGTGCCAGTATTAAAGCGCCAACACTGGGTGCGACAAATACGTAAAAGCAGAATGCAACGCGGACTGCATGAGGATGTCTACGCATGCGTTCGAACGCGACGACTGAAACGTACAGCGTAAACGTCATGAATAAGGTGTACATATAACCCACACCACTAGGGATAGGGTTAATGAAGGTGTAAAAAGTCATTAGAGCGAAAAACTGCCCCACAACACCGGCTTTGCCGTACATGTAACACACAGCCACCATAGCCCCTGTGGTCACTGAGAAGAGCTGTGCATTAACCCAGCCACCCATTGGGTACCAACCCAACTGGGTGCAAAGCAGGACCAATGCAAACGAAAATAGACCAAAGAACGCGTCGTTGTTCAAAGAGCTTTTCGGAAAAGAGAGAGAGTATTTCACGCCAGGGTTACCTTATTGCGACCGCGATGTTTTGACTGATACAAAGCAGCGTCAGCCGCCTTATATGCTTCCGAAAATGTTGTGTTTTTCGCTATGTAACCACCGATAGAAACTGTGACGGATAAACCGAGAATTTCTTTGCTGGCAATAGCTTGTCTTATTTGTTCTGCTTTATCGAAAAGAGCACTGTGTTGGATGCCTTTGAACATCACAACAAATTCCTCTCCACCCCAACGAACGGCGATGTCTTCAGCGCGTATTTGCGTTGCGAGGATTCTGGCGCAGGTTTTAATGACTTCATCGCCTTTCTGGTGGCCATATTCATCGTTGATCTGTTTGAAGTGGTCTATATCCATCACCAACATGGCAAAGCTGTTCATGCGGTTGAACTTGGGCTCGTAGTAATCACGCCTGAATAAGCCAGTCATTTCGTCACGCTTGATAGAACGGTCGCGGCGACGGAATGAGTGGAAAGCCAGATGGAAAAGAGCAGCGAGCAATATCGATGGCCCAAAAGTCGTTCTCAAAATATCCAGATAGTGGAATCCGGCTTGATACGGACCATCATTTGCGCAAGGCAGTTCTCCACTCTCAGAGTAAATATTGTTCGGCCCATTAATGTTGAGCACGGTGTGATGGTCAGCATTGTATTGGTTGATAATGTCCTGAGTCCGACTTTCCTTGATGTCCACTGCGATGATGGCGTTTAAAGCCTGATCGTTGTGTATCGGGAAATAAATGGTACGAATACGTTCCTGAGTTTCACTTTCTATGTAGGCCTCAGTCATACGCGTGATGCAACCATAGAACTCGCGATAGGTATTACTCAGGCGTTCGCGCTCAACCATTGCGTTGACGCGTTCGCTGGGAATATAGGTAGAAAATGATTCAAGATAACCTGGGCGCAATGGATAGAACACACCGTAGCGGCTTGGGACTTCAAGCACGACGATAGACCACACTGATTCTGGAGCGCATTGCTCTAACTTGTTGTTAAGCATGTCCAAACCATCGGACAAGTTTTTAACTGGGGTCTCGTCTTCGCGCACCACTACGCTGATGTCGCCAAAATTGTGCACGCCATTGTGCATGGTGACAGACTGCGAGTTGTTATAAAAAGGTCCAAAACGACGAATAGTCGTGTACAAGCGACGATAATCATCGTCGATCTTCTCGATGAGCTGCTTTGTGTGTGCCATGTTGTAAAGCTGATAGCTGGTGGAAATCACCAACAACATCAGTAAGCACAGCTTTAGAAATGACAGGAGATGTAACTGTTTAACAGAACAGTCAATTTTCTTTGCCATTACATGTCTTGTCATCTCGAATTAGGCCGCTTGTAAATGTGATCTGAGTTGGGTTTTTGCGGCGAGTGTAAACTTTTTATCCGTTTGATCAACGAGGAAATTTTATCGTTATCATGAGTGAATTTGATTGTTGTGCTTGTGTAAATTGAAATGGTTTCTGATCGATATAATTTGGTATGAAATCAAAAGGGTGTAGAAAAGGTCATACTACTGGCTAGACCTAAATACATGAGATGCTGTTAGGTAAGCCATGACAGCTTTGTTGCGGCATACTGTCAGGAAAATTAGCGCTCGCTTAAGAACAAAGGATGGTAAAACAGTGGAAGTAATACCTTGTAATACAACGATTGGTGCCGTGATTTCCGGCGTTGACCTTGCTCGTTGTGACGCCCAAACTTTTGAGGGCGTTTACCAAGCTTTTTTAAAGCACAAAGTGGTTTTCTTCCGCGACCAGTTTCTTTCCCCCGAATCCCAACTTAGACTTGCCGCCAGATTTGGGGAGCTGGAAGCCCCACATCCATTTTTCCCACACGTCTTTGCTTACCCGCAAGTCAGCGAGATAGAAACTACACTCGGTAACCCGCCAGGGAAAAGCTATTGGCACACTGATATGACCTGGCAATCAGCACCGCCAAAATGTTCGGTACTTTGCGCCCAACACCTTCCAGATGAAGGAGGGGATACCATTTGGGTGAATATGGAAGCGGTATACGCTTCGCTTTCGGAAAAACTGAAACAAAGGTTGGACGGGAAAACCGCGATGCATGCCGTTCACGGCTTTGCAGGTAGCCGGTTTGATGACGTGGGCAGTGGAGGGGAAAGCCTTGTGGACAACATTTCAAAAGATATGAAAGCGGTTCATCATCCGATTGTTGTCAAACATCCCGAAACCGGGAATCCAACCCTATACCTGAATGAGCAATTCACGCGATCGCTTGATGATAAATATTTGGAAGATGAAGGCGTAACGCTCACAGATCTTTTTGCCAGAAGTCACGCGGCTGATTTTCAAGTGCGCTTCCAATGGCAAGAGGGCAGTGTAGCTATTTGGGACAACCGCTGTACCCAGCATTTCGCAGTGACTGACTATGGTGACAAGCCAAGAAAGTTGCATAGAGTGGTTGTAAAAGGAACAGAGCCGAAAGCCTACCTGCTCAATCACGTCTGAAAGACAGAATCATAAACTGTGATAGATGGATTCCTCATATATGTTTGTCTGAGTGGTTCCATTAACAATTCACTCAATACAACTGACTGTCTAATGTAGATTAGGTAGTCAGATATTTCATATTGAATCCCATTCAAAGAACTTGATCAGAAAGCAAGAACCTCCCTTATTCCCTCAAATAAAGCTTAACTATTCCTCTGCCCAACGGCCCGGAAATGGCGGTCAAGACAGGTCGATACTGCATTAAAACTGGGTGTTTAAATGCTTATAACCAAGCTTTAATCACATCAAAACCACAGTCTCATGAATGAGAATGAATTTGTGGGCAGAATGTCTGGGTAAATATTCATAATTGTTTCCAATCTCGTCCCAGTAACTGTCTGATTTGAATAATTTAAAAATGTTAAAAATAGTGAATTGCGACCTACATTCATATTTATGTCAGTGACAGGTTCCTTTTGGATGAATTGTAGGCAGTATGGTGTCGACATCATATGAAACATATGTTTAACATTACGGGAATATGCGCCATTTTTCTCTGCATCTTGTTTATTTGGGGCTGACAACACCAACTGGTTTGCGCATAAGTTGTCGCGTAATGGATTTGCCCCGTTTGGTTACAAAGGAACTGATAATATGAAAAAAACGATCCTCGCTATGGCGATGGCAGCGCCACTGGCACTTTCTGCAGCATCTGCAAACGCCGAAACTCTGAAGATAGGCATGTCTCAGTACCCTGAAGGCCTGCACCCAACCTTGGTTTCAAATGTTGCCGCTTCTTATATCTTGAGCACGTCCTACCGCAACAGTGTTATCTACGGAAAAGACTGGTTACTGCAGTGTAATACCTGTGTTGAAGTCCCAACTTTTGAAAACGGTCTTGCCGAGCGCATCGCACTGGACGATGGTCGTGAAGGCATCAAGATGACTGTGGCTATCAAAGATGACCTGTTCTGGGGCGATGGTACGCCTGTGACAACCAAAGATATCCTCCTTGGTTACAACATTTCTGTCGATGAAAGAGTAGGTAACCCTGGACTGCAAGAAGCCAAGACAGTCGAGAAAGTCGTGGCTTTGGATGATAAAAATTTTGAAGTTTACTTGAACAAAGTGACGTTCAAGTACAACACTTTTGTGCCAGACGCATTACCGGCGCATATCGACGGTCCTTTGTATGAAAAAGACCCTGCCAGCTATCAAAAAACGACCAAGTACTCTACAGACCCAACTAACCCGGGTTTATACTTTGGCCCTTATGTCTTGTCGAAAGTAAACGCCGGTAGTTTTATTACTGCAACGCCGAATCCTCACTGGAAAGGTAAAGCTCCTTCGTTTGATGAACTGATTTTCAAAACGGTTGGAAATACAGCGGCACTAGAAGCACACCTGATGTCAGGTTCGGTTGATTACTTGCCAGGTGAACTGGGACTTTCACTTGATCAGGTTCAGCAACTCGAAAAACGCCATGGTGGCAAATTCAATGTTCATTACGAACCAGGTCTTCTGTATGAACATTTAGATACCACCATGGATAACCCACACCTTGCCAAGAAAGAAGTCCGTCAGGCACTGCTTTATGGAGCGAACCGTCAACAGTTGGTTGACAAGTTGTTCGGTGGTAAGCAACCGGTGGCAAACACCAACGTCAGCCCAAGAGACAAAACGTACTACGCAGATGTTAAGAGCTACGAATACAACCCAGAGAAAGCGAAAGAGCTTCTGAAGCAAGCAGGTTACACACTGAAGAAAGGTGTGATGGTTGATGGTGAAGGAAACGAGCTTCATCTGGAACTGATGACTACCGCGGGAAATAAAACCCGTGAACTGGTTCAGCAGGTGCTGCAGTCTCAGTGGAAACAAATCGGCGTGAAAGTGTCTATCGTAAACCAGCCTGCGCGTGTTTATTTCGGTGAAACACTGAACCAACGTAAGCACAAAGGCCTCGCGATGTTTGCATGGTACTCATCACCAGAGAGCCCACCACGTACCACACTGCTGTCTACCAACATTCCTACTGAAGAAAATGGTTGGTCTGGCCAAAACTACATCGGCTACAAAAACCCAGCGATGGATGAACTGCTGAACAAAGTAGAGAAAGAGCTCGATACCGAGAAACGTAATAAGATTTTCCATGAAATCCAGAAAATCTATGCCGAAGATCTCCCAGCTCTTCCGCTGTACTTCCGTTCAGACAGCTTTGTTAAGCCAAAATGGCTGGAAGGCGTGACGCCAACAGGTCACATGTTCCCTTCTAGTAACTGGGTTGAAGAGTGGTACAGCACCAAGAAGTAGGAGCTTTTATGGATCAGACGATACTGGATGTTCGTCAACTGCGGGTAGCCTTTAAAGGCTACCCAGCTGTGAACGATATCAGCTTCCACATTAAGAAAGGCGAGATACTTGGTGTCGTCGGTGAATCAGGGTGCGGCAAGAGTCTTGCCGCCCTTACTCTGATGGGCCTGCAACCGAAGGTGATGAAAGCCAGTGGCCAGGTGGTATTTAATGGCGAAAACTTACTAGCAAACAAAGAAGCAGATTGGCAGCAGGTCCGTGGTGAAGGTATTGCCATGATTTTCCAGGAGCCAATGACTGCATTGAACCCGGTTGTGACTGTCGGTGATCAGATCGCTGAAATGTTCGAGTTGCACCGTGGTAGTAACAAGGTTGAAGCGCAAGAGCGCGCAATTGAAATGCTGGAAAAGGTACATATTCCTGATCCGGTTCGACGTGCAAAAGCCTACCCACATGAACTCTCCGGTGGGATGCGACAGCGCGTAATGATTGCCATGGCACTAGCATGTGAGCCGGAACTGATTATTGCTGACGAGCCAACAACCGCGCTCGACGTAACAGTTCAGGCTCAGGTTCTGGATTTGCTTGAAGAGCTTCGTGATACCACGGGGACTGCGGTTCAATTTATCAGTCACAACTTGGGTGTGGTTTCGCAACTGGCTGAACGCGTTATCGTGATGTACGCCGGGCGTATTGTAGAGCAGGCAACGGCAGAAGAGCTCTTTGCTAACCCTCAACACCCTTACACTCAGGGACTTTTGGCAACGCTGCCAAGAATCGGCGGCGCACGTGACGTTCTACCTGCCATTCCAGGCGCTGTACCACCACTTGATCAACGTGGACAGGGTTGTCCTTTCGCAGACCGTTGCGGAAAAGCAACGCCAACCTGTGTAGCAACCATGCCGGAAGAGGTGGAGCTGAACGCAGTACATACTGTGGCCTGCCACCATATCTAAGGACGGACCTATGACATTATTAAAACTAGACAACGTCTGTCAGCGCTATCCCATTGGCAAGAAAGGCTGGCTTGGGAAACCTGCGCAAGAATTGCGAGCGGTAAACAAAATTTCACTTTCCCTGAATAAAGGGGAGACGCTCGCCATTGTAGGTGAATCAGGGTGCGGCAAATCAACACTCGGCAGAATGGTCGCTCTGCTGGAATCACCGGTTGAAGGTGGCGTTGAAATTGATGGCATCCAAACGGCCGGATTAAAAGGGCAAGCGCTTAAAGACCTTCGAAGAAAACTGGGACTGGTTTTCCAGGACCCATATTCCGCACTTAACCCAAGATTGCCTATCTCTGAGCTGGTAGGCGAACCACTTGACGTCTACAACGTAGGCGACAAAGCATCGCGCAAAGCCAAAGTGATTGAGGCTTTGAAAGCCGTTGGCCTGAGCGAAGATGCACTTGATCGTTACCCACATGAATTCTCAGGTGGTCAGCGTCAACGTATCTGTATCGCCCGTGCTCTGGTGCTCGATCCCAAACTGATCATTGCGGATGAACCTCTGTCTGCGCTCGATGTGTCTGTGCAAAGTCAGGTATTGAACCTGTTTGCCGAGCTTCAGCGCGAACGTAACCTTTCTTTCTTTTTCATCAGTCATGACATGGCGGTGGTTGATTATCTTGCCGACACCATTGTGGTGATGTACCTCGGTCAGGTGGTTGAACAAGCGCCACGTGATGCATTCTTCTCTAAACCGGCTCATCCATACAGCCAGGCTCTACTTGCAGCAGTTCCTGAAGTAGGCAAGGGCAAACGTAAACGTGGTCTGGCGCTTCAGGGTGATGTGCCGAGTCCTATCGATCCTCCAAATGGTTGTACTTTCCATCCTCGTTGCGCAAAAGCAACAGAGAAGTGTAAGACGGAAATTCCGGTTGCTTCAGCCTATCAAGACGACAGCAAACACATTGTTGCCTGTCACTATCCGGGAGAAGTGATCGACGTAAAAAAGATGGAGTCTGAGGAGGCCACGGTATGACGCAATTTTTGATAAGCCGGGTGCTGCAGAGTCTGTTTGTTCTGCTCCTCGTTTCGTTCGTTTCTTATGCCTTGATTGGCCTGATGCCAGGTGACCCGATCGATTTGATGGCGACATCCGATCCAAACATGACTGCAGAAGACATTGCGCGTCTGAAAGCGCTACAGGGTTTAGATAAACCGCTGATCGAACGTTATGGCAACTGGCTGATAGCGGCGTTACAGGGCGACTTCGGTTATTCACGCTTGTACTACAAGCCTGCGGAAGATGTGTTGATTCCTGCGGTTTGGAACACCGTCAAGCTGGTGGGAATAGCAACCCTGTTGTCATTGCTGATTGCTATTCCTGTTGGTGTGATTGCTGCGTTGAAACACCGTTCTTGGGCTGACTATGTGATTAGCTTTGGTGCTTTTGTGGGCTTCTCTACGCCAGCGTTCTGGTTGGCGCTGATGCTGATTCTGGTGTTCTCCGTGACATTGGGTTGGTTACCTGCTGGTGGTACGGGTGAAGCGGAAGGCGGTGGTTTTTGGATTCAAGCCAAACACCTGATTCTGCCAGTGATTTCACTAACGGTACTGAATGTCGCGAGCCATTCCCGTTATGTGCGCGGCACCATGCTGGAAGTGATGCGTCAGGATTATATTCGTACAGCGATTGCCAAAGGCGCATCGAAAACCCGCGTTATCTGGAAGCACGCTTTGCGTAACGCCATGATCCCGTTGGTGACCATTATTGCTTTGGATATCGGCTTCCTGCTTTCAGGTGCACTGATCACGGAAACCGTGTTTGCATGGCCAGGCATGGGTAAATTGATTTTCGACGCCATCATGGGTAACGACTACAACCTGGCACTGCTCGGTTTGATGGTGATTACCTTCACAGCGCTGCTTGGCAACCTGTTGGCAGATATTGCCTACGCCAAGCTTGACCCACGCATCAGTCTGACCAAAGGAGCATAAGCATGACACAACAAGTGACTAACGCTGCTCCTGCAGCACCAAAGCGTAAGGCATCATCGCCATGGGTATTGGTATGGCAACGATTCTGTAAGCACAAAGCAGGATTGGTGAGCGCGGTATTCATCGTTCTGCTGACTATCTTGTGTTTCAGTGCGCCATTACTGGCGGCATGGTTTGGGCATGACCCGTTCGAAGTGGACTTCTTTGCCCGCTTTGAACCTGCCAGCAGCACGCACTGGTTAGGGGCTGACGAACTGGGTCGTGACGTATTCCTGCGCTTACTGTATGGCGGTCAGGTTTCGTTGGCAGTCGGTGCAGTCGCTGCGCTGGCGACAGCGATACTTGGCACCTTGATTGGGGTATTTGCTGGCTACTTCGGCGGAAAATTGGACTCGATACTGATGCGTATTGCAGACTTCACGCTGTCTTTGCCAACACTGCCACTGATGATCGTTTTGGCAGCGGTAGACCTGAGTAAACTGGGACTGCCTGATAGTTGGGCTCAAGGTGAAAATGCCAGCTTTATTCGCATTATCATTATCGTGGCGTTGTTTGGTTGGCCTACCACTGCACGTCTGGTGCGTTCGGGTACCTTATCTGTGCGTGAGCGTGACTACGTAAAAGCTGCGATTGGCTACGGAGCATCACCTTGGCGCATCATTCGCCGCCACGTACTGCCGAATGTGTTATCACCAGTAATCATCGCCACCACAATGGCACTGGGTGGGGTTATCTTGCTGGAAAGTGCGCTGTCATTCCTAGGCTTGGGTATTCAACCGCCAATGCCTTCATGGGGTAACATGCTGCAGAATGCGCAGGAAGTGATTTGGCAGTCGCCAGGTCTGGCTATCTATCCTGGTGTTGCCATCTTGATTACCGTTATGGCGTTTAACTTCCTCGGGGATGCATTGCAAGATGCGTTGGATCCGAAATCGGGAAGCTAATTTAGCCCGAACACCTATTCAAAGCCGGCAATCGCCGGCTTTTTCTTTTCCTTAAAGTACTGATATTCGGATACTAAACAGGTTGACTTTCCTACATTCCTTTAAGGTGTATAATAAATGCAACTTAAAGGGTTCGGAGAGATGATTCCATGATGATTAACATTGTCGACAAGGCAAAGGAAGACCGCATTCCTCCCATTTTACGACTGGGCTTTAGGCCGTTTTTCCTGTTGGCATCCATTTATGCTGTGTTTACTGTGAGCGTCTGGAGTTGGATGTTCTCCACTGGCTCATCGACGTCACTCAGTGTCCCACCTCTCTGGTGGCATGCTCATGAAATGTTATTTGGATTTGCTATAGCAGTGGTGGCAGGTTTTCTTCTAACTGCGGTTCAGACATGGACAGGCGTGAAGGGAACATCCGGGTGGAAACTTGCAATCATTGTGATGCTTTGGTTGTTACCGCGGGTTCTATTTTGGACCGACACACCACTGGCGGTAATTGCAGTGATTGATGGTGCATTTTTATTGGCGGTTGGCTGGGAAGTAGGAATGAGGGTGGTGAAAACAAAACGTTGGCGGAATTTGTTTTTCATTCCAATGCTTACCGTTGCACTTATCGCTAACTTCGCCAGCTATGCCACGGTGAAGGGAATGCCGCCGTTTTCCTCCAATGTACTGTGGCAGGCGATGATTTGGTGGTTCATGCTGCTTATATCCATCATGGGCGGCAGAGTGATCCCATTCTTCACCGCAAAACGTTTTCAGTTTGAAGCACCAAAAGCCTTACTGTGGCTTGATGTCGCGGCGAATCTCCCGCTGGTCTTATTGGCGATTCTGAGTTTCTTTCCTTTGGTGAGCTCGACAGTAACCCTTGCTTTGCTGCTGGTGGCGGGCAGTGCACAACTGATTCGTCTCTTTCGCTGGGGCGGCTTTAAGTCAATGAGTGAGCCTCTGGTATGGTCATTGCACGTGTTTTACTTTGCTTTGCCGTTGGGACTGTTTGCCAAAGCATTGGCCATCAGCAGCCCTTGGGTATCTCATACTTTGATCCACCTACTGGCAATGGGTACCTTAGCCGGCGTCATTCTAGCGATGATTACCAGAGTAACGATGGGACATACGGGCCGAGCAATCTATCAAGGTCCGAAGTTTGCCTTTGCCTTTCTTTCCCTAGTAATCGCTAGCTTTATCCGTGTAATGGGACCTACGATTTGGCCTGAATATTTGAGTACATGGGTAGTAGCTGCAGCGGTGGGATGGGTAATATCATTTGTTGCCTTTGCTGTTATTTTCGGCCCTATGTTGATGAAAGCGAGGGTAGACGGTCACCCTGGTTGATTTAACCGCCCAACATAAAAATGAGCTGTCTGGCACGGCAATTTCCCATGACTCATTCATACTTAAAAAGTCTGAAGTAATAGGAGGTTGCTGTGTGTAGGTGGTTAGCGTATCAGGGAAAGCCGTGTTATCTGGATGAAATGCTGCATCAACCAAATCATTCGTTGGTGTCGCAGAGTATGGATGCAACCAAAGCGGTGACTGCCGTCAATGCGGATGGTTTTGGCATCGCGTGGTATGGTGAAAAGCCAACGCCAGCGCTTTATCGTGAAGTCCTACCTGCATGGTCTGATGCCAATCTAAAATCGCTTGCAGAACACACGCGATCACATCGTTTTATGGCGCATGTCCGTGCGTCGACTGGTACAAATACCTCCCGAGAAAACTGTCATCCATTCAATGTCGATAGCTGGCTGTTCATGCATAACGGGCAAATCCCTGAGTTTGAACAGACGCGCTACAGCCTTGAGCGACATTTGGAGGAGTCTTTCTACCTCAAGCGAAAAGGTTCGACAGACAGTGAGCTCATATTCCTTCTTCTGTTGCAGTACAACATGGAGGCGTCGCCCAAAGAAGCGCTTAAAAAGGTCATCGCTAGGGTAGAAGCTGAGATGCGCGCCAAAGAGGTAGAAGATCCGTTCAAAGCATCAATTTGTGTCAGTAACGGTAAACAATTTTGGGGATTAAGATATGCCACTCATGGTGTACCACCGACGTTGTTCTACAAGCATCTAGACAGTGGTGTGGTGTTGGCGTCAGAGCCATATGATACAGACAGAGAAGGATGGAAGAGTGTGCCAGCACAGAGCTTCATTGCACTGGAAGGCGAGCAAGTAGAGATTACGCAATTCGAGATGAGATAGGGCGGAGAACCGCCCTACAATTTTGCTGGGTTATACCGCCATGCTGTATGGCTGATATTGCGCCCAGGCCATTTGGTACATCTTTCGGGATTGTTGGTGAAGCTGAGCAATCTTGGTGACTTCAAACACCGTTAAGTCACGATTCACTGCATCACGTTCAATGCGCTGAATTTGCTCGTAGATACCATGCTCAGGGCCATTTTTGATTTTAGAGATGGCATTAAGGTGCAGTTGTACTTCTGCCACCAATTGGCTTTCTGGCAGTATCACCAGTACTTTCAAATCACGATAGCCTGAGGGGCGAGGCGCCTGAAAGCGGTTAATCACCTCGAGTGTCTGTGTACTTGCGGCAAGCTTTTCATATGCTTGGTTTAAAGAGTCAATCGAGTCAGATTCAATGGTGATTCTCACGATATCAGTGAGCCTAGACACATCACCATTCAGTTCTTTATCCACTTTTACAGCCGCGCGATCCTGTCCCTTCATGCCAGCACTCAATACCTTAGCGTTTACAGAATCGGCAATGCCTGTTGCTAGTGTTTCCAACTCCTGTTGTGCGGCTGGGGCGCGCTTATAAAGAGTATCTAAATCGTTGACGGGTTGATTCACTTGATGAGCTCGAAACGAAGGAATAGCGAGTAAATCAGACAGCGCTTGTTGAGGCTGAATTTGCTCATATGCTGGGCTAGGGTGTTCAGGGAGGGGCTTAATGTCAGGTTGATTGGCATATGCTGGAACACGAATCACCAGAATTGGTACGATAATCAGCGCCTTAATCATTCTTCCCATTTACTTACCTCTTGGTTGTCCTTGGGCATCCACAAATCTATTTTATCCATGGAGTATGAATGTTAGCTGAATGAAAGAGTTAGGTTCGCGTTCAACCTCTCAAAGTGGATTTGAGCAATTTGGTACAGATCAAATATTGCAAAATATTCCTCTGCTTATTTTGTCTTATGTAAATTATCTGTGCGTATTTGACATTTAACATGATTTTATAATCTATAAAAGTTTGTCAAACTTGCTGCATTGTCGTTAACTTTATGTGATGACTGTGGTCAGGAAACTCTTACCCAGAGTGCCTGATTGAGGACCAATATGGAGGACGTAACATGTACCATCCAGATTACCTTATGCAGCTTTGTCATATCAGCGACCAGGCTGTCAAAGAACTTGAACCTATGTTTGATGATCTGCCCACTACCCCTTATGCAGATGGTCAGTATCGGTTAAGACGCTATTCTATTGTGCACTGCCACGATGGCGCGCTCCGGCAAATGGAGCATCACACCTTTGTACAATCTCAAGCTATCAACCAGCACCAAGGCGGTGTAGTGAGGAACTTTGAAGAACTCACTCCTGCAGTGCTTCACTCTGAGGGTTTGTTTGAACTTTGTCGCTTGTTTAAAGACAACAATGAGTTGGATGACGAGCAAGATATCGAAATTCACCAAATGAGGGTGATCACCCTTAATGACATCACACCAGTATCTCCTGAGGGGATTCACCAAGACGGTTTTGACCATATCGCGATTGCTGCAATAGACAGAAAGAATGTGCAAGGTGGCGAAATTCTGGTTTACAAAGATAGGAGTGATCAGCCGTTCTTTTCTCTGGCAATGAATAATGGAGACGTTGCTTTGCTGGATGATCACGCGGTCTGGCATAACGCGAACCCAATCAGGCCGCTTAACCCTTCAGAGCATGGTCATATGGATCTCTTTGTTTTGACAGCAAGAGAGCATTAACACCAAAAGCAAAGCGCTAAAACCATAGACACTGGTGGCCAAATTGGCCGCCAGTCCTTTTTCATACGATCTTAACTGACTGATTTCATGCATTAATCCGAAACACTTTCCATTGAATACGTTACACTTACTTCACTTGAATTAATGCATAGAAGATGAATGAAAAATCAGTTTCCCTTAATGCTGGCTGCTGCGTCCCTTTGTTTTACTGGAGTATCACACGCGACCAGCGAGCCTGAACCTGCGGAAAAATCAGAGTCTGTAGAGACGTTGCGTTTAAAGCGGAGTGAGAACTGGGGCTTGGCGGCGACAATTCGTTCTGCCGGTATTCCTTTTTCTGACAGCGGAAGTGATATTGTCTCCAGCTTTGTGCCGATGATGTTCTATGAAGACGAAGCATTTTTCATCGACGGTACCGAAGGCGGTCTGAGACTTTGGGAAGAAGATGAGTGGCGATTGAATACCATTCTTCGTATGCGTTTTATCGACCTTCCAACAGCAGTACAAAATGACATTGGTGGAGACACCGGTGATTTTGGTTTCCAGTTGAAGCGCCAACTGGGTGATGGCTGGTATGCGGATTTAGACCTACTTTCTGACAAAAGCAGCCGCTTCCATGGCATCGCGACCTTAGGTAAAAAGCTTGAAGGTGAAAGCTTTGACCTAAACGCGACAGTCTCTGTGCGGTACAAAGATGCAGACTTCAACAGCTTCTATTACGGCCTTTCTGAATACAGAAATGACGGAGTGGAACTGGGCGCAGGAATGGACTTTAAAGCGGGCGTAAAAGGACGCTACCACGTTTATTCTAATCTTTACTTGGTTGGCGCGGCCTACGCGACCTACTTTGATGAGAATGTGCGTAATGCGCCAACCATCAGCAACGACTGGCAAGGTGAAGTTTACGCCGGCTTTGGATTCTTTAACGATAATCGCCGCCATGGCGAGCGGGAAATTTCTACCCGTCCTTACTGGCGTTTAGCGCACGGTTGGGCCACACCTTCCAATATCGGTGATATCCTTGCCGGTGACACTGAAAAAGACCCGTTCAACAACCAACTGACTTCCGTCTTTTATGGTCATCCACTCAGTGATGAGTTGTTTGGTATTCCGATGGATTTGTACCTGACACCAGGTATTGTTTGGCACTGGAACTCAGACGTTCAGGCTTCTTCAGCCGAAATTGTGATGGCAATTAAAGCCTATTACACCATCGATTGGCCAACAAAATGGCGACTTGGTGTGGCAGAAGGCCTTTCGTACGTGAACAACATTACTTACATAGAACAGACAGAAATGGATGAGAAAGGCTATGAGCCTAGTAATTTGCTCAACTTCATCGACCTATCTCTTGATGTGAATCTGGGGGATCTGTTTGGTAAGTCAGAATGGAACCGTGCCTGGCTGGGCTATTCTATTCATCATCGCTCAGCCATCTTTGAGAAAGCCAGTCAGTTCGGCCGAATTAAAGGTGGCAGTAACTACAACACGATTTACTTACAGATCGAGTTCTAGGTGGTTTTAGGGCAGAGAGAATTGTAGAGCGGGATAAGGCGAGCGCCGGGACATTTGGGAGAGAAAGGATATGATGCTTTCAATTTCCCGACGCTCTAATTCTTAGGTTTTATTTTGTGTAAGGCAGGTAGCCGGTGAAACCGACAATCTTCCAACCCGCAGGTGTTTTCTTCAGATAGTAAAGTGTTTGCCAGTTCAGCACTTCTGGCTCTTTGCCTACAACTTGAATCGTGCCATCAAACTGCTTTCTCGCAATCGCCTTACCGTCTTTCACTTCAATTTGTTCCAGTGTTGTCAGCTTGTGAACAGCGTCTTCCAGAGGCTCTGCATATTCGGTATTCAAACTTGCGCGAGCAGCTTCCAGCCATGAATCGCGGTAGCTTTCAAAGCGCGAGAAGGCGAGATTCCATTTACCTGGGTCGCTGTCGAAACCCGCATTGACGGCAAAGAACTCGTCCTCAAGGAAATCATCTTCTACCAACGACCAATCTGCTTGGGTATAAGCGCGAATATCTTTTGCGACCAACATGTCCCAAATTTCAGCACGTTCTTCGTCATTTCCTAAAAATGGATTTGCTTTAATCACTTAGGGCTCCAGCAGGGCAAACCAAAGGCCACATAAGAACGGATTATTTACCAAATGAAAATGCCGAAAAGGCGATGCTGAGAGAAAGATCCAACAAAAAAAGGGTGTCTACACAGACACCCAAAATGAAAAAGGAAATTTAAGTTAGCAGTAAACGGAAATCTGAATTAGGAAACCAGAGCCAAGAGATCTTTGGCAGCCAGTTCCATAGAAGCCTGTGCCGGGTCATCACCCATTGCCAATGCCTCTGCGTATACAAACTGCACTTCGGTAATACCGATAAAGCCCAGCACAGTTTTCAGGTAACCCGTGATGTGTTCACTTGGTTGGCCCAAATGCCTTCCACCGCGGGTGGTGACCACAATGGCTTTCTTACCAGTGAGCAATCCCTTTGGACCATTCTCGGTGTAAGAGAACGTCACGCCAGCGCGGGCGATAAAATCAATCCAGTTCTTCAACTGGGTTGGAATGTTAAAGTTGTACATTGGCGCTGCGATAACCAAGGTGTCGCTTGCTTTGATCTCGTCAATCAGTTGGTCAGATTGAATCAGTGCTTCTTGCTGACGTGGCGTAGGGTTATCTGCGCCACGTAATCCCATTGCCAGCTCACCATCCAATACCGGAATTGGGTGAGCTGCTAAGTCACGTTCAATGACAAAAGTGTCTTCACCAAACTGTGAAACCAACTGGTCAATCAATTTTGTTGAAGAAGAGTATTCGCCCAGAATGCTTGACTTTAAAACCAGTACATTAGCCATTATTCGCTCCAATTAAGTGTCTTTTTCACGTGTTTTGTCGTGTTGAGACTAACTATAGGTGGCTGGCATCAGGGGAAAAAGCGGAAAAATTTGGATTGGTTGTTCGAATTAATTGAACATGGTTAAAAGAGTGCAATGAGATAGAAAAAAGGCTTCCCGAGGGAAGCCCTTTAAATGTGGGTATTTAGTGCATTAACCGCACTTAGAGTCGCCACAGTTCAGACAGGTCTGACAACCGTCTTTCACAATAACGGCTTTGTTGTGGCACTTGTAGCAAAGGGTTGCGCTAGGCGGAAAACCCGTGCTTACCGGTTCTTCCTCTTTCACTTCTTCTTTTGACGCATTCTCAGCACGTTTGGCTTCCAGAAATGCCTTCTGGTGTTCGTCCATCTCTGGGTTTTTCAGCATGCCGATTTCCATCAGGTGCTGTTCAATCACATTGCCGATTTCAGCAATCAGAGAAGGCACGTATTTGCCTTTGTTCCAGTAACCGCCTTTAGGATCGAATACGGAACGCAGTTCTTCCACCAGGAAAGTCACGTCGCCACCTTTGCGGAATACCGCAGAGATGATGCGAGTCAACGCCACGATCCACTGGTAGTGCTCCAGGCTCTTGCTGTTAATGAAGATTTCAAAAGGACGACGCACTTCGTGGTCAGTTCCTTCGTTCAGCACAACATCGTTGATGGTAATAAACAGAGAATGCTCAGAAACGTGTTCTGGCGTCTTCAGCTTATACGTCGAACCCAGCAGTTTTTCTGGACGTGGCATTTCTTCATGCATGGTTTCAAATGTCGGTACTTCGACAACAGGAGCAACAGGCGCTTCCTGAGCGGCGTCTTTGCTTTTTACTTTGTACGCAACAATTTTGCTTTCAATTTTACGTGTCATAACGAATTACTTCTTTCTCACAAAGGGCAGCGAAATCGCCACCCCTTTATTTATCTGTCTGCGGTTAGAACTTACCGTAGTAGCCTTCTTTCAGGGCGTCGTAGAGGTTAGCAGCGGTGTGTTCTTCACCGTCATACTCAATCTTCTCGTTGCCCTTGGCTTCAAAGGTAGTGCCGTCTTCCAGCGTGAATACGTAAGTGGTGTTTTCCAGATCTTCTTCTTTCACCAGAACACCCTGGAACACTTCTGGGTTGAAGCGGAAGGTGGTGCAACCTTTCAGACCTTTGTCATACGCATCCATATAGATGTCTTTAAAGCTCTCAAACGGAAAGTCAGTCGGTACGTTTGCTGTCTTCGAAATTGAAGAGTCAATCCAACGCTGAGCAGCCGCTTGTACTTCTACGTGCTGGCTTGGCGTGATGTCATCGGCAGTGATGAAGTACTCTGGCAGTTGCTCGTCTTCCTTCGTGCTGTATGGCATTGCTTTCTGGTTAATCAGTTCGCGGTAAGCCAACAGCTCAAAGCTGAACACATCGACGCTTTCTTTCGACTTCTTACCTGGCTTGATCACGTTACGGGTGTAGTGGTGAGCAAAGCTTGGTTCGATACCGTTACTTGCGTTGTTTGCCAGTGACAGAGAGATGGTACCGGTTGGCGCGATAGAACTGTGGTGCGTAAAGCGGCCACCGTTCGCTGCCAGTTTCTCAATCAGATCTGGACGAACTTCGCCAATTTGCTGCATATACCGGCTGTATTTCGCGTGCAGGACCTTACCTTTTACCTTGTCACCGACTTTGATACCGTCTTTCGCCATTTCAGGGCGCAGACGCATCATTTTAGGGGTAACGTCGAATTCTTTGTCCATCACTGGTGCTGCGCCTTTCTCTGCAGCAAGCTCGATCGCTTGTTCCCAACCAGTGATTGCCATTTCCTGAGAAACTTGCTCTGTGAAAGCGATAGATGCTGCGCTGCCGTATTTGTGGCGAAGCATCGTCAGGGTAGAGCCCAGACCCAAGAAGCCCATGCCATGACGGCGTTTGGTTTCGATTTCTTCACGTTGTTTCTCAAGCGGCAGCTGGTTGATTTCAACCACGTTGTCCAGCATGCGGGTGAAGATCGCCACGACCTTGCGGTACATGTCCCAGTCGAAGTAGGCATTTTCAGTGAATGGATCGCGAACGAACTTGGTCAGATTCACTGAACCCAGCAGACATGCGCCGTAAGGAGGCAGCGGTTGTTCACCACATGGGTTGGTTGCACGAATGTCTTCGCAGAACCAGTTGTTGTTCATTTGGTTAACTTTGTCGATCAGGATAAAGCCCGGTTCTGCGTAATCGTAAGTCGACGACATGATCACGTTCCACAAGTTACGCGCTGGCATGGTGCGGTAGATTTTGCACGCCACACGGCCTTTATCATCTTCAACCAGACCATCTTTGCTCGGCCAGTCTGCCCATACGATGGTTTCATCATTCTGCAGATCGGTGCCGTCTTGACGTGCTTCTTTCGCGGTCACAGGGAAGATCAACTGCCATTCGCCATCGTTCTTAACGGCTTCGATAAACTCTTCGGTGATCAACAGAGACAGGTTGAACTGACGCAGACGGCCATCTTCACGTTTCGCACGGATGAACTCCATCACGTCTGGATGACGGATATCCATGGTGCCCATTTGCGCACCGCGACGACCACCTGCTGAAGAAACGGTGAAGCACATCTTGTCGTAGATATCCATGAACGACAGTGGGCCAGAGGTGTATGCACCTGCGCCGGAAACAAACGCACCGCGTGGACGCAGGGTAGAGAAGTCGTAGCCGATACCACAGCCCGCTTTCAGGGTCAGACCAGCTTCATGGACTTTACCAAGAATGTCGTCCATTGAATCTTCAATGGTGCCACTCACCGTACAGTTGATGGTTGAGGTAGCAGGCTTGTGTTCGAAAGCGCCAGCATTAGACGTAATGCGGCCTGCTGGGATAGCACCGTGACGAAGTGCCCACAGAAATTCGTTGTACCACTTTTCGCGTACTGATTTTTCTTCGAGATCGGCAAGTGCACGAGCTACGCGCTTGAAAGTGTCATCCAGTGTCGCGTCGATTGCGTCACCGTGTTTGCTTTTCAGGCGGTATTTGCTGTCCCAAATTTCCATCGACGTATCTTGGTAAGGAATAGCGAGTACGCCAGTGGATTCGATATCAGAAGCTGACTTGGTTTTAGCCATTATGAATTGCACCTCGAAAGTAATGCCGTCTTGTTGAGCGAAGCTTGGCCAGAAACACTATATTGTGCCCCTGATCGACAAGGGCGCAGATCAAACCACTATATCCTGTGATCTTCAAGTCTTGACAAACACTCTTTTCGGAAGAAATTTTACTTCTTCTTACAGGATAGTGTGTTGTGCCTCTAAAGCCTCTCACGTTGAGAGTAATGAATGTTGCCAAGCTGAATTTTTACTCGAAGTGATCAAATCAGAAACACACAGATGGAAAGGTGAAAAAAACCGTTGCGTTGCGCGTTGGGGACTCTATAATTCCGTCCCGTAGCCAGAGACACTCTCTGATACTGAAAGGCGCGTTGGCAGAGTGGCTATGCAGCGGATTGCAAATCCGTGGACCTCGGTTCGACTCCGGGACGCGCCTCCATTCTTTCCCTTTTGTTTTTCTCTTATCCACACCCCACCATTGTGTAAAACTGCGCGTTTTGATCGCAGCGGCTTTTCTGTGCGTAACTCTCTTAAATCACAATAAGAGGGAATACCGATGTCTAACGCAGAAGCAATCATTGTAAGCTGTGGCGATACCAGCAAATACCTCATTGGCACCAGTGCTGGCAAAGGAACCGTGACGTATCAGCGGAGCAGAGACGGGGATTTGATGTTCTTCGAATGCCTCAACACAGCAAAAGAAGCGCTCACACAGCAGGGTTTTACATCAGCGACATTGGTGATGGACAACCCTTACGACGAAATGATTGGTGAAGAAGCCAGCGAAACCAGCAGTCACGTTATTTCGCTTTAACATCGGGTAGATGTCGGCGTCGCTCCACATCACATATTCCTTGAAAGTGATGGTTACAAATTGTTAGTAGCCATCACTTTGTCACATTTCTTTTCTAGCGTATGCGCCAACCTTGATGTGCGTCTACTATCTGTAATTATCAGTAAAGATTGTTGCTCAGACGTTGCATTTGTAAATACAATGTTCGGCTTGCGCGGAATGGGGTAACGGCCACGCGCAAATTCAAATCAGCCTTGAGGGTTGTTTCTGTATCCTAGATTTGAGGAAAGGCGTTAATGAACCTGTTTATGTTGGATGTCGATGGGACGTTGATCGACAGCTACGATTTTGATTCTGATTGCTTTCGTTCTGCAGTAGAAGAAGTGGTTGGTATCGAACTCACCGATGATTGGGGGGCGTTTACCAACGTGACCGATGTCGGCATTTTGGAAGAACTGATTGAACAGCAGGGAATGCGTCAGGAAAGAATGCGTATTTTGCGTGAAGTGAAAGCGCTTTTTCTACAAAAACTGCGAGAGTATATTTCTTCGAACAAAAACGATTTGACTGCGACGCCAGGTGCTATTGAGTTCGTGAATGACATGAAAGCACACCCCAATGTGGTGTTGGCTATCGCGACTGGTGGTTGGGAAGAATCTGCCAAAATGAAGCTGAGTGCTGCAGGTTTTGATGTCACCGGTGTGAGCTTTGCGTCTTGCTCTGATGCAATGACACGCAGCGAAATCATGGCGCTGGCTGCTTTTCGCGCCAAGCAAGACACAGGTGCAGTATTTACGCGCCGTGTTTACTTTGGCGATGGAGAGTGGGACAAAATGGCAACCAGCACACTCGGGTATGAGTTTGTTGCCGTTGGTACTAAAGTCCAGCATCACACCCGAATCCCGAACTTCGTCCATTATGATGCTATTTTCGGTAAATTGGGTTTGAGTAACATGTTAAATGCGAAAACCGCATAGCCTTTTCGGTAAACAAAAACAGCGCCAATTGGCGCTGTTTTTGTTTCTATCGAGTCAGCAACTCAGGCTTTAGCGGCTTTAGAATCAGACGATGAGCTAACCGCATTTTTCAATGCTTCAAAGTAGACACGGGTTTCTTCCGCGACCACATGGCGCAGGAGAATGAGGCCAATCAAGTTTGGCACTGCCATCAGACCGTTCACAATGTCAGCAATCAGCCAAATCATATCCAGCTTGATGAAAGCACCAGACAGGATGAGTGCGACAAACACGAGCTTGTACATTAGCACTGCGCGTTGACCAAACAGGTACACCACACAACGCTCGCCATAGTAGTTCCAGCCCAGGATTGTCGTGAAGGCAAAGAACATCAGACCAATAGCAACAATCATTGGGCCAAAACCTTCGTTCAGGCCCAGTGAGAATGCCTCCGTCGTCATACGTGCACCTTCAATATCCATCGACCAAACGCCTGTTAGCACCAGTGCAAGACCAGTCATTGAGCAGATGACGATGGTGTCCAGGAAAGTACCGACCATGGAAATCAAACCTTGTCGTACACAAGAGTTGGTCTGTGCTGAAGCCGCTGCCATTGGGGCGCTTCCCAAACCTGATTCGTTTGAGAAAACGCCACGGGCAACACCCGCTTGAATGGCAATCATGATAGAGGCACCTACAAAACCGCCAGTTGCTGCTTGACCGGTAAAGGCAGACTCCACAATCAGGCTAATCGCAGAAGGAATCGCACCTGCATTGTTCACCAGAATGCCGACACAAGCGGTGACGTAAACCACTGTCATTGTCGGAATGATCTTGCTCGCCAGGCCTGCAATGGATTTGATACCACCAATAGTCACTGCGGCAACCAGCACGGTCAGCACAATCGCAGTGATTTCATGTGGGATATTGAACGCGATATGGCTGGCATCCACGATCGCATTCACCTGCGGAAAAGTACCAATACCAAAGCAAGCTACGCCAATGGTAAAGAAAGCAAACAGGCGCGCGAGCCACTTTTTGCCTGCACCTTTCTCCAGGTAAAGCATAGGTCCACCCAACATGTTGCCTTGGGCATCTTTTTCACGGTATTTCACCGCAAGTAGACACTCAGCATATTTGGTTGCCATGCCGAAAAGTGCTGCCATCCACATCCAGAACAGAGCGCCCGGGCCACCCAGTTTCAAGGCGGTAGCAACACCAACGATGTTACCGGTTCCTATCGTGGCAGAAAGGGCAGTACAAAGCGCAGCGAAGCTTGAAACATCGCCTTTGCCAGTAACACCTTCTTCTTTTTTGAAAACGTAAGATAGCGCTAAAGGCAATTTAAAAAACTGGATCGCGCCAAGTCGGAAAGTGAAATAGATACCAGTGCCGACAAGCAGCAGCAGAAGTGGTGGGCCCCATACGAGGTTGTCTATGATTTGTAGAAAGTCGTAAAGCGAATGGTTCATTTATCCCCCTTTAGATTAAAAGGAGGAGAGTAGCCGCAGAAAAATAGCAGTATATATACCCAAATGGTCAGAATATGCTCGCTGAATCGTGTATCTTCAGGTCATTTGGGTATAACGCAAGTTAATGCGGTTATCTCCTCTGTCCTTTTGCCTGAGAGTTTCACTCGAATCCATCAATTAAGTTGGGCGAGCTTGCTCCTTCGGCGGGTAAGTCTGGCTTACCTCTCTCCAGAGTTCCCTCCCGCTACTGTCCTTACTCAAACTCCAAATTCAGTGTTAATGAGTGCCTGAAAGATTTACTTCTTCGGCGGATGGCCAATGCCATCTCTCTCCAGCAGCGTTCACCGGGTCTTCAAATTTTCGTGAGTATCATAGATCACAAAAATGTGAATGCAATTGAAAATAGTGTGTTTGGTATAAAATTGAACGCAAAGGCTTAAAAAGATAATTCTATGTTAATGAAACGTTTCCTTTGTTGGTTGGGAAAAGGAGAGATTGCACAAACCTTAAGCAATTGCTCTCTCAGTTTGTCGGGCTTTGAGCTATCTTAATTTTGAGACGCTCTCTGGCTCAAGAAAATCCCTGCGAGGCCGATACAACTTCATCTGAACTGTAATTAAATCTGTCAATGACCACGTTTAACGAAATCCTTGGTACCAAATCGGGTGATCCTGAATCCACTGTTAAGCAGCGTTACAAATTGCTGTCTGTTCGCGTGCACCCAGACAAAGGTGGTTCCAAGGCATTGATGCACCTTGTCCGCCATTCCTACGACAACATCATCAAAGGGAAAGGCGAACATCCCCTCGCGATTCCATCTGTTTCTTCTGGCGGCAATACCACGGCGCTGGCACGTGAATTAGCTGCGGTGAAAAAGGAAAGGGATGAATTCTCCGCGCTTAATCAGCTGCTCAAGGTTCAACTTAACCAGTCCAGAAAGGGAAATACTGGCGGTAGTGGCATCGACTACTCGCGTAAGATCGCACAGCTAGAAGGTGAAATGGTACTTCTCAAAGAAGAACGCAATCGTCTTCAAAGCCAGAAAGATGCTGCCATTGTCGAACAGGGCAAATTAGCGGGTGAGTTGCGCCGAGCGCTGTCTGAAAACGAAATGTTGGAAACTGAGCTTGAGCGAAACTCAGGCGTGAAAATGCCGGGGGCTGTTCAGTGGGCACAGAAGTTTTGGTTACCTGCAATGGCGATGTCGTCATTGATTGTGGTTTTGTTCCTTGGGGCGAGCATGGTGAATTGGTCAGCAATGACAACCTGGTTTGATAGCGAAGAGCCAGAAGTGACTCCGCCAACTGTCCGAGTGGTTCATGCCGAACCGAAAAACCAAACCATCGCTGACAATGAACCCACCATTGAAGAAATAGTCCCGACGATGGAAGAAACTTTGCGGCTGCCATTTTTGAAGCTGACAAGCAAAACAGGGGTGTGGTCCTTGGCATCTTATACAGAGTCGAACAGGCCTTATATTTCTATCAGGAGCGCAAACGGGTCTTACATCGTGAATGACTGTAGTGGCGAGTTCAGGCTTTACCTGAATGAACCTCTTAAGCCTTTGCGAGTGGCTGCGAACTTGATCTATTTGCACCAAAACCAACATTTCCACGTATATAGAATTCCATATGGGCAAGGTTCAAGTGCGGATAGCTGGTTACAAAGCCGCAAGTTAGAGATCAACGACGAACTGTTTACGAGTGAATCATTCAGAGATAGTCGCGATGCACTGCTCAAAAAGTGTACTGGTGCTTAGGTCTGATTATGCAGTCTCACGTTTTTCGTTCTAAGTTTATGAATATGAAAATAAAACAATGGAAATGTGATGGTTGAAGATAACTTTCTCATTAGCAGTTTTAAGCCGGAACGACAGGATATCGCGACTGGCGTATTAAAACGCCAGACGCTTGTAGTGAGTGATTGTGTCGGTGTCAGGGGCGTTGTAACAGGGATTGGCGTGCCTGAATGGAGCGATAATCACGAACCCGCTAAAAATGACGCGCATGTCGTTTCTACGCTGATGCACTCTGGTTGTACACTGATTGGCAAAGCTCAGATAGATGACTTTGGCACCAGTATTAGCGGACAAAACCCTTTCCGGGCCAAATTATCTAACCCAGTATCTCCTGATGTTCGCATTGGCGGGTCATCTTCTGGTATCGCAGTGGCCGTGGCTCGGGGGCGAGCGTCTATTGGTATCGGCAATGACTGCTGTGGTGGCGTGTTGATACCTGCTTCGTTCTGCAACCTTATTGGGTACAGGCCCTCTCAAGGGATGATCGATCTTCGTGGTGTCACTTCTTTTTCGCCATCATTTGATGCCGTTGGAATTGTGACCAAGCAATTGCCAATAATGTATCAAATCGCGGAGAAGTGTTGGACAAAAGCGCCAAGAACTGTCCGCCTCAAATCCATTAAATACGCGAAATCCCTTTTCCATGAGTTGTTGCCTATTGAAGCAATGCTTGAGTGGGAAGTGACTCTCTCTGAATCAAACTGGCGGTTGAATGAAGTTCCTAGTCTTAGCAAACTCACTCTCACCCAAGCGCATAACATCCACACTGTGATGCTTGGCCGAGAAATAGATTTACAGTACGGGCAATGGTTAGATGCTGCTAGTCCGAAGATGACTGATGAAACGCTGGATTATCTGAAGCTCATTCGTGGAAAAAGCTTCAAAGAGTTTGTCGAAACGAAAAAGAAACGAGAGTTTTTCAGCGACAGCCTACAGGGATTTTTTGGTAGCGGCGAAGTGATGATGATCCCCACGTCACCAGGACAAGCCCCAAACGAGATGTTTGTCGACGACACCTTTCTGATTAATCAACGCAGGCTCTATGCCATTGCAGAGGTGGCAGGATTAGCACAAATTACGCTACCAATGCTAACCGTTGAAGGAGTACCGATGGGTGTTTCTCTGCTTGCGCACCCCGGAGAAGACAGACTTCTTTTTGAAGCGGCTGGTCGCTTACTCAAATAAACTGGATTACGGCTGCAAGGTTAAACAAGCACTTTCATTTCATTACCATTTTCGCACTCCAGCCTAGTTGTCAACAGGCTGTCTCATTTTGTCTCACTGTTTCGACCCACATGTAACATGGTGATGTGCAAACGGTTTGTTCGTCATCTAACGAACTATTTTTACCGAACTCCGACCACTCATATCGACCTCATCTTTAGACATTAGGTCAAGAAAAATTTATTTTTTCTTTAATTTCATGGTAACCATCAGATATTAAAGGAAAAAAAGGCCATTGGCTCATGGTGAACCTATCAACAGAATCTGTGGATAACTAGGTGAATTAGTTGGGCGATGAAAAATCTAACTGGATGAAATATAATATGAAAAAATTAACTTTAGGTCGATTTCATTTTCGCTATTCAGCTGTGAATGAGGTTTGTTACAGTCTTATTAACCCCTGAGGTTAAAATTGTTTTAAAACTAACCGAAATTTTCTTCTGTTCACCTTTGTCGGACGGACAGATTTCTTGCTAGAAAATCCAAGCCAGACTGATGTGTCTCAGTCTGGCTTGGTGGTATTACAGCGCTTCAATCAGGTCATCAACGCCGTTGCCGTTCGCATCTAACCCGCCAAACTCATCAAACTCGCTCAGCTTTCCGTCGCCGTTGGTGTCGAAGTTGCTGAAGCTGGTTTCGGCAATATCATAGTCGGTGCCGTTGTTGCCGGGGTTATTGCTTTCCAAGTCAATAAAGTCCGGAATGCCGTCGTTGTCTGAATCGGGAAGGGTTGCGACAGACGCACCGATATTGACGTCATCCACCATGAAGTTGTTATCTATATCTTCAAAGCCAGCTTCGATAATGTCTGGCTTGGCATCGTTATCACTGTCCAAGTCCAAATCATTAGGAATGCCATCACCATCCGAGTCAGCAACAAACTGAGTGCCCGGCAGAGGAGAAAGCAAGAAACGGCTGATTTCAATGGCGCCACTGTAGAAGCTGGAGTCGATATAGAAATCTGGTGTTTCACCCTCATAGAGAGAAGTACGCAGCAGTTCGTTATTGCGGAAATAGGCAATCACACGGTCAGCAACTTGAATGGAGAGCGTATCACCAATCGCAATGCTACCGAACGAGCCTTTTGAAGACCCACTTTCATAGATGTATAGCGTGCTCCCTACAACATAGAAGGCGTAGTCGATGTCGCCATAGCTGGCGGAGGTTTCTTCCTTGCCTAAGCCAATCATGTTGTAGGTGCCAAGGCTATTAAGGATGAAACTCAACTGATAATGGGACCGGAAACCGTATTCAGAGAAACGCTCAGAGTTTGCCTGGGACTGCCAGTAACCACCGTTCCCGGTGAGAGAGCCATTATTGAAACTTGCATTGCCAGTGAGAACTAGCCAGTCGGACACACTGGCATTGATATTGGATTCGAGTTCGTTGGAAATGCCATCGTTGTCTCTGTCCATATCACTGTTATCACCTAAGCCATCACCGTCGGTATCTTTGGTTTCTGATGCATCTGTCGGGAAGGCATCAGCATTGTCACCTACACCGTCACCATCCGAATCTGTATTCTCGTTAGGATCGAAGGGGAATGCATCGTAGATGTCCAAGGTACCATCGTTATCGTCATCTTCGTCGTTAGGATTAGCGAGCCCATCGCCGTCGGAATCTTCAGCGCGGTCATCTACGCCGTTGCCGTTTTGGTCAGTACCGCCTTCACCGTCCTGAGCATCCAGCATGCCGTCGCTATTGGTATCAAAGGCTGCAAACTGATATCCATGCATATCGAAGGCGGTGCCATCGTTTACTGGATTGTGGCTCTCCAGGTCGAGGTAATCGGGAATACCGTCACCGTCTGAGTCTGGAGCAGGATCCACTGAACCCTGAAGGTTAGTGGTATCGACTTTGAGATTACCATCAGCGTCAGTTAGCCCGGCCTCAACAACGTCTGGGATAGTGTCGTTGTCGGAATCGAGGTCAATATCGTTGTTGATGCCATCACCGTCTTTATCGATAGCAAAGCCAGCGCCGGAAAGCGGTGAGAGCTCAATACCTGACAGGCGGATAGCGCCACTGTAGAAGCTGGTATCAAGGTAGAAATCAGGCGTATCGCCACTGTAGTTGACTGAACGGACAAGTTCGCCGTTACGGTAGTAAACAATGGTGCCGTCATTCACCTCCAGCGTTAGGTCATCACCGACGGCGACAGAGCCAAAGCTTCCTCGGTAGGCACCGCTTTCGTAGATATAAAGCGTGGTGCCAGCGATGTAGAAGGCGTAATCGATATCGGTATAGCTTGCTGAACCCTCAACCTTGCCTAAGCCGAACATGTTGTAAGTGCCAAGGGCATCGACATGGAAGCTCAGTTTGTATTGGTCTGTGAAACCATAGCTGGAGAAGCGGTTTGAGTTGGCTTGATAACCCCAGCTTCCTCCGTTGGCGGTGAGTACTCCGTCAGTGAAAGCGGCATTGCCAGTGAGAACAGGCCAATCAACGACAGGTGCGCTGGTGCGGGCTTCCAGCCCATCGGAAAGGCCATCATTGTCTTTGTCGATATCACTGTTATCGCCTACACCATCGCCATCAGAATCTGTGGTTTCAGAGGCATCGTTAGGGAAGGCATCGGCATTATCGCCCACGCCATCGCCGTCGGTGTCTGTGGTCTCAGATGCATCTTGTGGGAAGGCATCCGAATTATCGCCGACGCCATCTCCATCCGTATCTTTGGTTTCAGTGGCATCTGTTGGGAAGGCATCGGCATTATCGCCCACGCCATCACCATCAGAATCGGTGTCTTCGTTTGGATCGAATGGGAAGGCGTCGTTAACGTCTAAGGTGCCGTCGTTATCGTCGTCATCGTCATTCGGGTTGGAAATCCCATCCCCGTCTGCATCTTCGGCACGATCATCGACACCATTGCCGTTCACATCGTTGCCGCCGAGCTCATCATTGCCATCAAGTTTACCGTCGCCATTAGAATCGAATGCAGCAAAGTCATAGCCGTGCATGTCGAAGGCGGTGCCATCGTTTTCTGGGTTCTGGCTTTCCAAATCGAGGTAATCAGGAATACCGTCACCGTCTGAATCCGGAGCAGGGTCGACAGTGCCTTGCAGATTGACTGAGTCAACTTTCAGGTTGCCGTCAGCATCGGCTAATCCGGCTTCAATGACATCTGGGATGGTGTCGTTGTCGGAATCGAGGTCAACATCGTTGTTGACGCCATCCTGATCGGCGTCAGCGGATACACCGCTACCGGACATTGGCGTGAGGCTAATATTGCTCAGGCGAATTGCGCCATTGTAGAAGCTTGAATCAACGTAGAAGTCCGGTGTTTCTCCGCTGTAGCTTACTGCGCGGATTTCCTCGCCGTTACGGAGATAACGGATAGTGCCGTTGTTCACTTCCAGCGAGAGGGTATCGCCGGTAGCGACACTGTTCGCGCCAAAGTTGCCGCGATATGAACCACTCTCGTAGACATAGAGCGTGGTGTTCACAATATAGAAGGCGTAATCAATATCAGGGTAATTTGCGCTGCTTTCAGCATTACCCAATCCAAACATATTGTTACTGCCCAGCGATTCAACCGTGAAATTCAGACGATAGTTATCGCGGTAGCCGTACTCTGAGAAACGTACTGAGTTCGCCTGATAGCGCCATGTGCCGCCATTGGCAGAGAGTTCACCATTGGAGAAGCTCGCTCCATAAAGCACGGGCCAGTCAACAATGTCAGCTTTGGTGCGTAGTTCCAGCTCGTCCGCAAGACCGTCGTTGTCACGATCGATATCCGAATTATCACCTACACCATCGCCATCAGAATCTGTGGTTTCAGACGCATCGTTGGGGAAGGCATCGGCATTATCGCCCACGCCATCACCGTCAGTATCTGTGGTCTCAGACGCGTCGTCAGGGAAGGCATCCGCGTTATCGCCCACGCCGTCGCCATCAGTGTCTTTGGTTTCGGTGGCATCTGTTGGGAAGGCATCTGCGTTATCGCCGATACCATCACCATCAGAATCGGTGTCTTCGTTTGGATCGAATGGGAAGGCGTCGTTAACGTCTAAGGTGCCGTCGTTATCGTCGTCATCGTCATTCGGGTTGGAAATCCCATCCCCGTCTGCGTCTTCCGCACGATCATCGACACCATTGCCATTTACATCGTTACCGCCGAGCTCATCATTGCCATCAAGTTTACCGTCGCCATTAGAATCAAACGCAGCAAAGTCGTAGCCATGCATGTCGAAGGCCGTGCCATCGTTTTCTGCGTTTTGGCTTTCCAAATCGAGGTAATCAGGAATGCCATCGCCGTCTGAATCTGGGGCAGGGTCGACAGTGCCTTGCAGATTGACTGAGTCAACTTTCAGGTTGCCGTCAGCATCGGCTAATCCGGCTTCAATGACGTCTGGGATGGTGTCGTTGTCGGAATCGAGGTCAACATCGTTGTTGACGCCATCCTGATCGGCGTCAGCGGATACACCGCTACCGGACATTGGCGTGAGGCTAATGTCGCCCAGGCGAATCGCGCCATTGTAGAAGCTTGAATCAACGTAGAAGTCCGGTGTTTCTCCGCTGTAGCTTACTGTGCGGATTTCCTCGCCGTTACGGAGATAACGGAGAGTGCCGTTGTTCACTTCCAGCGAGAGGGTATCGCCGGTAGCAACACTGTTCGCGCCAAAGTTGCCGCGGTATGAGCCGCTCTCGTAGATATAGAGCGTGGTGTTCACGATGTAGAAGGCGTAATCAATGTCGGGGTAATTTGCGCTGCTTTCAGCATTACCCAAGCCAAACATATTGTTGGTGCCCAGTGACTCAACCGTGAAATTCAGGCGGTAGTTATCGCGGTAGCCGTACTCAGAGAAACGCACCGAGTTGGCCTGATAGCGCCAAGTACCGCCATTGGCAGAGAGTTCACCATTGGAAAAGCTCGCCCCATAAAGCACGGGCCAATCAACAATGTCAGCTTTAGTGCGCAGCTCTAACTCGTCCGCAAGACCGTCGTTGTCACGATCGATATCCGAATTATCACCCACACCATCGCCGTCAGAGTCTGTGGTTTCAGAGGCATCGTTGGGGAAGGCATCGGCATTGTCGCCGACGCCATCACCGTCAGTGTCTGTGGTCTCAGACGCGTCGTCAGGGAAGGCATCCGCGTTATCGCCCACGCCGTCGCCATCAGTGTCTTTGGTTTCGGTGGCATCTGTTGGGAAGGCATCTGCGTTATCGCCGACACCATCACCATCAGAATCGGTGTCTTCGTTTGGATCGAATGGGAAGGCGTCGTTAACGTCTAAGGTGCCGTCGTTATCGTCGTCATCGTCATTCGGGTTGGAAATTCCATCACCGTCTGCATCTTCCGCACGATCATCGACACCGTTGCCGTTCACATCGTTGCCGCCGAGCTCATCATTGCCATCAAGTTTACCGTCGCCATTAGAATCGAATGCAGCAAAGTCATAGCCATGCATGTCGTAGGCCGTACCATCATTGGCGGCATTCTGGCTCTCCAGGTCGAGGTAATCAGGAATACCGTCACCGTCTGAATCCGGAGCAGGGTCGATGGAGCCTTGGAGATCGACTGAATCGACTTTCAGGTCGCCATCAGTGTCGGTCAATCCGGCTTCAATCACATCTGGAATCGTGTCGTTGTCGGAATCGAGGTCAATATCGTTATTGATGCCATCACCGTCTTTATCGATATCAAAGCCAGCGCCGGAAAGCGGTGAGAGCTCAATACCTGACAGGCGGATAGCGCCACTGTAGAAGCTGGTATCAAGGTAGAAATCAGGCGTATCGCCACTGTAGTTGACTGAACGGACAAGTTCGCCGTTACGGTAGTAAACAATGGTGCCGTCATTCACCTCCAGCGTTAGGTCATCACCGACGGCGACAGAGCCAAAGCTTCCTCGGTAGGCACCGCTTTCGTAGATATAAAGCGTGGTGCCAGCGATGTAGAAGGCGTAATCGATATCGGTATAGCTTGCTGAACCCTCAACCTTGCCTAAGCCGAACATGTTGTAAGTGCCAAGGGCATCGACATGGAAGCTCAGTTTGTATTGGTCTGTGAAACCATAGCTGGAGAAGCGGTTTGAGTTGGCTTGATAACCCCAGCTTCCTCCGTTGGCGGTGAGTACTCCGTCAGTGAAAGCGGCATTGCCAGTCAGAACAGGCCAATCAACGACAGGCGCGCTGGTGCGGGCTTCTAGCTCATCGGAAAGGCCATCATTGTCTTTGTCGATATCACTGTTATCGCCCACGCCGTCGCCATCAGAGTCTGTGGTTTCAGAGGCATCGTTAGGGAAGGCATCGGCGTTATCACCCACACCGTCGCCATCAGAGTCGCTGGTTTCAGACGCGTCGTCAGGGAAGGCATCCGAATTATCGCCGACGCCATCACCATCCGTATCTTTGGTTTCAGTGGCATCTGTTGGGAAGGCATCACTGTTGTCACCCACACCATCACCATCAGAATCGGTGTCTTCGTTCGGGTCGAATGGGAAGGCGTCGTTAACGTCTAAGGTGCCGTCGTTATCGTCGTCATCGTCATTCGGGTTGGAAATCCCATCCCCGTCTGCGTCTTCCGCACGATCATCGACACCGTTGCCGTTCACATCGTTACCGCCGAGCTCATCGTTAGCATCGAGTTTACCGTCACCGTTAGAATCGAATGCCGCAAAGTCATAGCCGTGCATATCGAAGGCGGTGCCATCGTTTTCTGGGTTCTGGCTTTCCAAATCGAGAAAGTCTGGAATGCCATCATTATCAGTGTCTGGGGCAGGGTCGACTGAGCCTTGTAGATTGATAGCATCTACGGTGAGGTTGCCGTCCGCATCGGCAAGTCCAGCTTCAATGACATCTGGAATCGTGTCGTTGTCAGAGTCGAGATCAACATCGTTGTTAATGCCATCATTGTCGGCATCGACAGAGAACCCGGAACCAGAAAGTGGCGACAACGAGATGTTTGAAAGCTGAATCGCGCCGCTGTAGAAACTTGAATCGACATAGAAATCCGGTGTATCACCGTTGTAGCTGGTGGAGCGGACGAGAGTGTCATTTCGATAGTAGGCGATAGCGCCTTCGTTAACCTGAATTGAGAGAGTATCTCCAACAGCAACGGAACCAAAGGTACCACGCGAACTGCCGCTTTCGTAAATGTATAGCGTGCTGCCAACAACGTAGAAGGCGTAATCAATGTCGGTGTAGCTTGCTGAACTTTCGACATTGCCCAAGCCAAACATATTGTATGTGCCTAGTGAGTCTACGGTGAAGTTCAGTGCGTAGCGGTCGTTGAAACCATAGCTAGAGAAACGGTTAGAGTTCGCCTGACTATTCCAGTAGCCGCCGTTTCCAGAGAGCACACCGTCGCTAAACCCTGCGTTTCCGGTGAGTACGGGCCAATTGGTGATGTCGGCTGAGGTGCGTGACTCTAAGTCGTCAGATAAACCATCATTATCTCGGTCTATGTCGCCATTGTCGCCAACGCCATCACCATCGGAATCTGACCACTCATTCTGGTCATTAGGGAATACGTCACTGTTGTCACCAACGCCATCGCCATCTGTATCTGTGGTTTCATTAGCGTCGAGTGGGAAGGCATCATTTACATCTAGAACGCCGTCATTGTCGTCATCGTCGTCCTGACTGTTGCCTATGCCATCGCCATCGGTATCGTATTGCTCATTGGGGTCGAGTGGACGCCAATCTTCGTCGTCATTAACACCGTCGCCATCGTCATCGTTGTCAGCGTTATTGCCGATACCGTCACCGTCAGTATCGACGGTTTCTGTGGCATCTTTCGGGAAAGCATCCTCTTCGTCTGGAACACCATCGTTGTCGTCATCGGGATCCTCATCGTCAAGAATGCCATCGCCGTCGGTATCAACAATGACAGACTCTACGAGGGTTTTCATATCCAGAATACCTTCGGATACCGTAAGGCCGCGCCAAGCTCCCACAGGACGCGCAGTGTTCATCACCAGCGCCTTTATTTCGCGAAAGGTCATGCTTGGATCCATTGCCCAAGCTAATGCAACGGCACCAGTGACGACAGGCGTCGCTTGTGAGGTACCGCTGAAGCCTGAATAACCGCCAGAGGAATTTGCTGTAGTGAACTCTGTCGGTGCGGCGATATCCACGCTGACTGCGCCATAGTTGGAATAGCTGATACGACCTTCGCCCTGGTTGGAGGCTGCAATACTCAGAATGTTGTCGTTATCGTAGGAGGCGGGGTAGACGGGACTGTTATCAATGTTGCTGTTAAAGTTGTGCGAAGCAATCACCATCAGGTGATCATCGCTTTCAATATCAGTAATCAAGTCTTTGAAAGCCTGACTGTAGTCGCCGCTTATGCCCCAACTGTGGTTTGAAATGCGAGAACCTTTGTCCGTGGCATAGCGAAGAGAAGCCATCGCGTCAGATACGGCAGCAGAAAAGCTCAGTGGACCACCTGTATCCATCAATTGACACTTCCAGGCACTACCGACATAACCAATGCCGTTGTTGCCTTCACCACAAATGGTGCCGGCTACTGGGGTGCCATGACCACCGAAGACTTGATTGGTGCGACCGTTGATATCATCAACGATACCGTTACCGTCATCATCGACGCCATTGCCGGCAATTTCGTCCGGGTTAACCCAGAAGTTATTACGAAGATCTTCGTGGCTGCGCAAAACCCCCTGATCGTAAACGGCAACAGGACCAATAGCAGAGGCGTCGGTCGTGGTTTCCCACGCTTCATAAGCGCGCAGTTGATTGAGCCACCAGGCAGTACCATTGCTGATCCCTGCATTTGATTCGTTGGGTGCCAGAGCCCACTCAATCAGGTAATCAGGCTCGGCAAAAGCCACGTTAGCGTGAGCATTCGATGCTTCGAGTGCTTGGGCAAACGTCAGCTCTTTAGGGATCTCGTATACATGAACCGCCGTGGATGGGTTAGCTGGATCAATACTGCGTAGATGGGAAAAACCTATATCTTCCAGCGCGGTTAAAGGCTCCGCACTCTCAGTAATTCGAACGGTCAGCACATCGGGTACATGCCTTGACTCAGCCATTCGCGCAAAAGTCGGCAACAAAATGGGGTTACGCCCCTGGCTGACATGATAGCTTTCAAATTTTACCCAACCTGGCGTTCTGGGTTGTGCTAGGTGAATCGCAATCTGATTGCGCCAATATTCACTGTCTGGGTAGTTTCGTAGTGCTTCCTGAAACCAAGGTCTTTCAGCATCAATCGGATACTCTACACCGTTCCCAGCCAGACTCTGTTCAAACGGAATTCTGGGTGTTTGATGCTCGGCATTGGCAGCTGAAATAGGCGAAACAGAAGGTCGTACGATTGCATGTTTTCCGCCTTCCAGATACACCTCACCATTATAAGTCGGTGTTCGAAGATCGTTGACGGCAATTGCAGTGAGCGTACAAAAAGCGATAGCTGCTACGGAGACAATGGTTTTTCTTAAAGCAGTACTGACAGGCGAGCGAGCTTTCTGGTCAGCATCTGTATGGTTTTTATTTTTTGCCACGATAAATACCTTTGCGATTGCAAGCTAATAGATAGGTGCGGTTCACATTTATTTTTATGGCCTGTTCTTCTGCTTTTTAATTGCTTGGAAAGCACGAAGGAAAGTAGGCGCTGAAATTATCGTAGTGCGGCAAGTGATGTTTATTGTGTAACAGTTTTACGACGAAACATGTTTCGCATTTAAATTAGAAAACACTTGTTTGCTAATGATAACGATTAACAGCTTTTTGAAAGCAAATAATGATGTCGATTCGTCTGGTTGGCATCGCTACCATCAGGTCTCCGGGTCTTTGCATAGCATAGATACATTAGCGAGATTAATAGCGTACGGAGTTCGGAAAAGTAGATTGCATTGTCCATCCAAATCGAAAATTCGGTGTATTACCACCTTCACACTCATCTCGTTGTTTCTCAGAATGTAGCGGTTTGTGCCAGTTTTTTTGAATAGGTACCTAAATTGCTGACTGTCATAGTTGAATTTAACATCGTCCACATCATAGTAAGTTACTAAAATATTTAGCTCTTTTCCGAATTGATTGAGAGTGACAGTTTTGCTGTTATCTGGCGTTTTGACATGACCATAGTAATGGTTTCTCTGCATTTGTGTGGCGATAAAAATACACACATTAAATGTGAATAGCGTACACAACAGTATTGTTTTTTTATGGGCAATATAGAGTCTGCGTGCCTTTTTCATAACTGCACTCCACACCATCAATAGTTACAATAAGCTCGTTTGTAAAATCACCCTCACGAACCTCGGAATAACGCTCCGCATTAAACATTGAATCAAACTCTTTCCTGGTCGAAAACGAATCGTAAAAGGTAAATAGATTTATGAATGTCATTGCGATTAACAGGGATAAAGCCACATCAACGAACGACCATTCGAAACTCTTCTCTGATGTGGGGTTATAAAATTCGGACTCGAAAATATCATGCTGTTTTTCTTTTTTCTCTATTTCCGTGTCAGTTGATAGTTCCTGAATGACGACGTTAAGGGAATAACCGATACCAGGATGGTTCTCTATGATGCGTTTTTCTTCATCGCCCAGAATGGCTCTCGTACGATTGATAAGTTGGGGGAGGCTTTCTGGTGAAATATGTTGATTTCCCCATACCGTTGAAATGATCTTTTCTCTGGATAACGGCTTCGCCTCTTCATTGAGTAGGCATAGCAAGAGAGCTTGTTGCTTTTTGGTGAGCCTCTTTCCTTCATCAATAAGGTCTTCGCCATCACCTGACTGTGGAAAGAGGAATTGGGTCGCCACATCCCATCGGAACTCTCCCAGGATGAAGCGGGCATTTTTTGATTTGATGTCTTCGTATTGCAAAGAATTTATCCTTCATCCAGGAATGTAAATGATGAAGAATTTTAGTCACTGGACGGAATGAGCGTTGTCTGCCAAATAGGAAAATTCAGTCTTCGAGCAAACGAGTTCTGCTGCATATCGAGCTTGAAAAGATACCAGTCACGAACGTCGTCTCATTCTGTTCAGTAAACGCAAGACAAAGACATGCTGGAGAGCGTCAACTTGTCCGGGTTAAAAAAAACTAACGTGCAGCGTTCATCAAGCGCATAAAAGCGATGAAGACGGGTTTTAACTGGCGAAGCTTCACTAAAAAGTAGGTTTGCATTAGGTGGTTGAAGCTCAAATTTGTAGTCAAAACAACGGCCATTACAGGCCTCTATCTCGAAATCTTGAAGATAGTCGGTCGTTCTAATTTGTACTGTATTCTGCGACTGCAAAAAGCGTGTTAAACGCGATTTGTCCTCCATCACTATCGTTCCAACCCATCGAGAAACCTGCATTTCAGCACCGATAAAGATGAGCGTATTGGCAACAACAATTCCAGCAACAAACAGTGCAAACTTATGGGCAGTTAATGATTTCAACGTCTTTTTCATAAATACACTTTTTACCTTCGACCGTCACTATCAGCTTGTTTTCGTCTTCTGTCTTCTCGATATGAGGGTACGGAACGGCAAGACGTGTTTCGATAAATCCCTTTTTGAATTGATAGGCTTCTACAAAATGCTTGATATTGATGGCGCTGATGACGGCTAACACTGCCACTATGGCCAACCTAACCCAAGCGGTGTTATTTGTTGTTTGGTCTTCGACTGCGGGAGTTTCATCAATGACTCCAGCTAACTCACGCATTTGTTGATGTGTTTCTTCTGCTTGAACAGCAAATGTTTCGCAGGCTAGTGAGTAACCCATCCCGGGCACATTGCTAATCAAGGTCTTGTCCGAGTCTTCCAGAACCTGTCTGGTACGGTTGATTAATTGTGGGAGGCTTTCCTGAGAAATATGTTCAGATCCCCACACATAGCGTGTGATGTCGTCTCGGGTCACTTTTTTTGGCGCAGCATTATAAAGACACTCAATGAGGGCCTGTTGCTTGTTAGTCAGTCTTTTAGCTTCATCAATGACATCATTACCATCCTGGTCTTGCGAATAGAGATACTGGGTTTTTCGATCCCAGCGGAATCGACCAAGAATGATGCGTTCTGATTCGTTCATGACATGCGCCAAGGAAAAAGGGGAGCGAATTATAGAGCTGTATTTTTAAGCAGGCAAGCGTCAGATATATCGAAAATATGGTTTGTTGCCTATATGGATCTCAATGGTTATCAATGGGATTTGGCTGTTAATATTTGGGGGCGAAACATGGCAAAGTTTTATTTTATATACATTTTATTATCTTGGGCGGTATTAACCATTTAAGACTGTAAAGCTTTAGACAACAAATGAATGCGGATTAAACGTTGATGATTAAAAGTACTACTGCGATGGAATGAGAGAAGGATGAGAGCACTTGGATAGGTACTAAGTCTGCCCGCCTTTGGTTAAAAGTATGAAACATAGATGAATTTATTGTTTTATGGTTAGGGTGGATTGTAAAAATGGTAATAACCATCTGGATTGTAAATGAGATTTTAAATGAAGATGATGGGAAAAATCATAAATTTTTAATATGGATTATCAGTCGAAACATAGCCACACTAATTTCACAACTAAATAATAAGTTCAGTAACTGGCTGGACAATAAAGAAAAGTGGTAAGAAATGAGTGCAGAATATTCAGCATTGAGTGGGTTTCTCATCCCGATCATTATGTCGATGAAGAAGTTTGAATTTGACGTTGAACCTACTCTGTCCCGATTCGGTATTTTGGAAAGCGAGGCAAACAACCCGGAGGGGCGAGTGTCCGTTGATCGCTTGGGTGATCTTTTCGCTTTCTGCAACAAGGAAGTCGGAGGAAGAGCATTCGGGCTTGATGTTGCCCAAAACTTTCGACTCTCCACGTTACATATCTTTGGTTATGCGATTCAATCGTCTTACAGCTTGAAAGACGCCCTTGAGCAATTCGCGAAGTATCGCCGGATGCTATCAAACAGCGTACAAATCCACACCCGGGTAGAAAATGCCAAACTCTTCGTTGAGTTTGACGTAGAGCGCTACAAAGACAGTGGCCGCCTCGCGTTAACCCCTCAGATCATCGAAGCATTGAGCATTGGTGTGATAAGCCAGTCTCGCGAGATGATGAGCGGGTATATTGGTCCGATTGATATAAAGTTCTCGTTCGATCCTTTTTCTGAACCATGCCCAGAAGTAGCAAGCTATCTCTTAGAAAAAGATTGTACGGTTGAATATCAATGCGAGAAAAATGCAATTGTGTTTGATCTTCAACTTGCCAGCCTGCAATCGCCAGGCAGCAATCCATTGATGAACATGGTGCATACTAAACTGCTAAACACCTTTATGGAGCGCTTTGATCGTTCCAACATCACCTACCTTGTCGAAAATAAAATCGCGGAAGAGTTACGTTATGGCAATCCTTCGCAATCTAAAATTGCGGAAGAACTCGGCTACAGCCTTCGTAATTTGCAGCGACGTTTGAGAGAGCAGGGCACCAGCTTTAAAGACATTCTTGAGGAAACAAGAAAAAATCTTGCGACAACGTATATCAGGCAGCCTCAGTACACGATCAGCGAAGTCGGGCATATGGTAGGCTTTTCCAATGTCGCTAATTTCAACCGCGCTTTCCGAAGATGGGAAGACTGCTCGCCAGGTGAATACCGCGAGCGTTATCTGTCTAAGGGACGTTTAACCGCCTGATATTAAAAAATTAGCGTTATATGTTTTCGCTGGTATAGACAAAAAACGGGAGTACAGTCATTTTCTTTTGCTGTGCTTCCTGTTGTTTAAGGCTAACGAACATCTCCACGGCTTTTTCTGCCACTTGGTCAAAATCGGCCGACAGCACCATATCTACACCACCTTGAAGCAACTCAGTTTTCGCTTGAGCGGTGAGCTCGGTTGAAACGAAAAACGGGCGTCTGTCTCCGCCGTATTCAATGATGGCGCGTCGAATACCACTTGCGCCACCACCTGCACTGAAAATTCCTACTAAATCAGGCGTTTCGCAGACCAACTTTTTAGCTGCTTCATAGGCTTGGCTATCGTCGTCAGAGCTGACAACGGATTCCAGTATTCTGAATGCGGGGGCTTTTTCACGGAAATAGCTGCGAAAGCTGATTTCGCGGTCTTGCTGACTCAGGTATCGGTGGCTACCAATGATGACACCAACAGTTCCACGGTCGCGGCAGAATCTGTCCATCGCCCATGCCGCGGTTCTCCCACGCATCCGGTTATTGGTACCGACAAACCCAGCCAGATTTGTGGCTGAGAGATCAGAGAGAATAGCCACCACAGGGACATCTCTTTCTGCGAGCTTATCGATCGCTTCAGCGACAAAAGGATGATCGATAGCGGTGATGGCCAGAACGTCCACTTTCTTTCCGAGCTTCATCATTCTCTCAGCGATTTTCTCTGGCTCCAGACTATCGAAAGTCTCGATACTCAGCGTCGAAAGTGCGTTTTCAAGCTTCGCTGCCTGTGCTTCAAAGGCTTCCCGCAGAAGATGAGAAATATTGCTTTGCAACAGAATACCGCAGCGAATAGATGGGGATTGAGCCGGACTGTTAACATCACTGAATGCCGCCGGTGGACGCCAGCCCAATTCTTTAGCGGCAGTAATAATACGGTTTGCCGTTGCACTTTTGACAGGCGCGCGTTGGTTGATAACACGATCAACCGTGGCAACACTGACTTTCGCATACTCGGCGATTTGCTTTATCGTGACTCGCTTTGCCAATCGCGCCCCCTTGTGATGGGCGGGATTACCCCGCCACAGTTTTCATTATTGGCAATTTACCCAAGTACCGCCTGAAGTATTTGATTCAACAGACGCTTCAATGAATCTTACACCCTTTGCACCGTCTTCCACTGTCGGATAACTGAGCCAACTTTCAGGAACGGACACGCCATCTTTTTTTGCTGCTACTGCCATCGCAAACTCGGTGTAGAGGTTTGCCCAGGCTTCTATCAAGCCTTCTGGGAAACCACGGCCCGTGCGGACGAAGCGTTCAACAGCAGGGTAGATACCATGTCCCTGACCACGGCTTAACACGCGATCAGGCTCGCCATATTTGTTGTATTTGAGCTGCTCGGCATTCTCCATATCCCATTCGATGCCGCCTTCACTGCCAAAAACACGCAGACGTAAGCCGCCGCGGTTACCCGAAGCGATACGCGTTGCCATCAAGGTTCCCGGTACATTGCCTTCGTAGCGGGTCATCATAAAGACAGTGTCTTCCAAGGGCTTTGGAGCGCCGCAGACATGCATTTCAGCGCGGAGGTCAGTCATATCCAGCCCTGACACGAAAGTGGCAAGTTGGGCTGCGTGAGTGCCAATATCGCCGGTACAGCTGGTGGAGCCGGACTTCTTAGGGTCTAAGCGCCATTTAACGTGCGCCGCCTCGCCAACATCATCAGGGATCATCCAATCTTGCATAAACTCAACGTGGATTTGCACTACCTTACCAATCGAGCCGTCTTTCACCATTTCTCGTGCCTGACGAATCATGGGGAAGCAGGACATGGCATAACACACACCAAACACTTGTCCCGTAGATTCTGTAAGTTTGACGAGATCTGCAGCTTCTGAATACACATTGGTGAGTGGTTTATCGCAGAGCACATCAATGCCGACGTTCAGGAAGGCTTCTGCTGCTTCAAAGTGAACATGGTTCGGTGTGGTGATCATTACTGCATCAATACCATCCTCGCGCTGGGATTCTTTTTCTGCCATCTCCTGATACGACGAATAACACCTGTCTTCCGGCAAGAACCATTGTGCACCTCGCGCTTTGGCTTGCTCAGGGTTGGAAGAAAGTGCGCCCGCTGCAATTTCCCATCGATCGCTCAGTCTAGCCGCCATCGCCTGTGTGACGGCGATACGGCCTCCGCCCACAATACCAATTCTCAAACGACGGGAAAGGATGGGGAAAGCACCCTCAAAATCAATGTTTTCTGGTAGTAATCGTGTTGCCATTTCGAATCCTTTTTCTGGGCTTAACGTCGGGTTTATCTTGGGATGGGGTTGCCAGACGTTAGAATTTCAATCGCCATAAAAATCCCTGGCGTAATGGTTTCATACTGGTGCCACGGGTAGTTCAGTTCCGCATCAAACATGGGCTTGTGCGTGCAACCCGGCGCCATGGTTTCTTCGAGAAATAGGGTTGATATGTCTTTCTCGCGGCATTGCTGCATCTTGCCGAATCCAACGATTTGCGTGTGCACCTCCTGAGGCTCTTCACCGCCCAAGTGCACATGGTTTTTATGAAGCCCCACATTCAAAGGCACTGTAGACGCGTGATACATACTGAACTGGATATTGCCGACAGCGCTTTTAGGCGACATATAGTGCTCAACGCCTTTCAATCGTTCTTCTCGGCGAATCTCATAGGCCAGCGGCCAGGTGCCGCGAACTTTTTCCAGCAGCATGTTTTCATCTTCGAAATCATCAAAACGCTCCACGAGAACACACTTGTCGACATTGAATAATGTGATATCTGTGGCGATGATCGACTGAAAAGGTGCAAGCCACATACCTGCTGCATAAAGCGGGGATTCAGCGAGATTCAGAACGATGGTTTTATCGGTAATGACGATCTCAGGTTCATCAACGATGTACTTCACGGTGAAAAACGGTTCTGCAAAATCCAATGTTTCTAGGCTCATGATTATCAGGCTCCGTTTGGGAAATTTTCGGGCAAGGCTTCAGGCAACTCGCAACGGCTCTTTATCTCGACAAACTGTCGGGTTTTGGCCGACTCAAGAATGCCAAACATCACTTCACAAACATGCTGTGCAAGCTCACCATTGGCGCGGGCTGGGCGCTGATTTTTCACCGCATAAGCCAGGTCAAGCAGGCCAAGGCCACGGGCTTCTTGGTTAAAACCGTGTGTGTTTTCAGCCACTGACCAAAATTCAAGGTTAGGCGTGCGAGGACGGTAAACCCAACGGGCTGTTTCACGTGTTTTATAGAGCACCTGACCGCCAAAGATGTTGAAGCCGTCGGTAGGGTCAGGGTCATTGATGCAAATCGTGCCGTTTTCGCCGTATATTTCCATGCGCGGCGTTTGGGAATCCCACACATCAAAACTGGCCATTAATGACCCCTGAACGCCGGATTCAAACTCAAGTAAGGCATTGATATGCGTATCAACATTCACAGGGATTTTCTCACCGGCGCGGGGCTGTGATTCAATCAAACGCTCATCCAGCGTCTTTTTAGCCAACCCGCAAACGCGGGTGATAGGACCAAGAAGAGCAACCATGGCTGTCAGATAATAAGGCCCCAGATCCAGTAGAGGACCCCCACCATTTTGGTAATAAAAGTCCGGGTTAGGGTGGTGGCGCTCGACACCTCGGGTCGGTACGAATGCCATTACTCCAGTCGGTAAACCAATCACACCTTGGTCCATCAGTTTCTTACAAGTCTGGAGTCTTCCACCAAGGAAGGTGTCTGGTGCATTGCCCACATAAAGGCCTTTTGCCTTAGCAAGGGCGAGAATTTCTTCTCCATCTGCTAGATCAGTCACGAACGGCTTTTCAGAATAAACGTGTTTTCCAGCGTTCAATGCTGCAATAGAGATCTGTGCATGAGCGGCGGGAATCGTAAGATTCAATACACAGTCAATAGAAGGGTCATTAATGATTTCATCGGGCGTGCATACACGCGGGATGTTATAGATTTCGGCTTTTTGTTTTGATTCTTCGATGTTCAGGCTTGCACAAGCGACAATGTCGATAAAGTCAAATGCTTGGCATGTTGTCAGGTACTTATCGCTGATGACACCACATCCGATTAAGCCGATTCGAAACTTTTCCATCTTCGTTCTCGTTGCTGTCTTAGGATTTAGTTTTATGCTCTTCACCATCCTCAGGATGCACGAACCCAAAGCGCACAAATGGCACTTGTTTCATTGCTCTAAGAGGGGGGAGAAAAGGCACCGCAGCAATACTGCTACCACGATGCCCGGTTTACACTTTCAGGCTGTTAGAATTACAGCGCGTTGATCTTCTCCAGCAGACCTTCTGGCCACTGTTCTGAGTAATCAGAGTTCAGGTATGCGCCTTGAACGGTATCCTGGAACGCTTTCAGGTTTGGTTCGTAAACTTTCAGGCCTTGATCTTTGAAGAACTGAACCAGTTCTGCTTCAAGTGCAAGTTGTTTTTCGCGAGCAGATTCTGCCGCATCATCAGATGCTTTTTGCAGAGTTGCTTGTTGCTCAGGCGTGAACTTGTCCCACACTTTCTTAGAGATAGCGATGTAGTTCAGGTCAACGAGGTGACCGGTCAGAACGATTTGCTTGGTCACTTCGTAGAACTTCGCATCTTTGTCGGTTGGCAGTGGGTTGTCTTGACCGTCAACCGCGCCGGTTTGCAGTGCGGTATAGACTTCAGCAAAAGCCATTGGTGTTGGGTTTGCGCCCAGCGCTTTGCCTAGGAACTGCCATGCGTCAGTGCCTGGCATGCGCAGTTTCACGCCTTTTAGATCGGCTGGTGTTTTGACTTCAAAATCTTCGCGAAGGTTAACGTGGCGACGGCCGAGGTACATCACGCTCAGCAGTTTCACGTTGAGCAGGTCTTCAGCTTCTTCTTTCAGATCATCCATAAAGTCAGCGGCGAATACGCGCTTCTGGTGCTCTGCGTCACGGTGAACGTAACCTGCCGAGAAAATGGAGAATGCAGGAATGAACTCGGCAAGCTCCTGTGCGGAAGTGATGGTCATATCCAGATTGCCACGCGCAATAGCCTCCAGATCAGTACCTTGTTTGAACAGTGAGCTGTTCCAGTGCCCTTCGAACTCAGCAAAGTCGGAAACGGCTGGACCGAACACTTCGGTCATCGCAACTGCGCGTTGGTCAGTCGCTGACGCTGATGCAGACATTCTCAGTTTGGTGTCTGCTGCGTGAGCGAAAGATGTTGCGCCCATTGCAACGACCATCGCTGCTGCTGTAAATACTTGCTTCAGTTTTGGTCGTGCCAATAGTGCTGTCGATTTCATGCTTAATACCCCTGCATTTATGTTGTTGGTTTGCATTCCATTCCGTTTCATTATTGGTCTTGTTAAATTTGGTTAGCAAGATGTTAACAGTATTTTAAATGAGACAAATCAAGCATTATGGATGATAGAAAACTATCATTTAGAGGGAGGGGAATGTCAGGTTAGTTAGCGTTGATAGAGGTTTAATATGTTGATTTGTAGGAATATTGTGGCAAATGTTGTCATGTCTTAACTGTATGAAAAAATAGCAAATTAAGTCGTGAAAGTTTGATGGATTTTTCTCTTAGTATCATTCCAACCCATTAATTTTGACTCTGCTTTTCTATCACACGGGTTTTAAACTGCTTTGGCGCCTGTCCGGTATGTCGTTGAAAGAAACGAGAGAAATAACCGGGATCTTTAAACCCAAGCTGATAACCAATCTCCTTTGCTGACAGCTGTGTAAAAATGAGCAACCGTTTCGCTTCATCCAAAAGATGTTGGTGCACGATCGCTAATGCCTGCTGTCCGGCAACGCGCTGACAAACGCGGTTCAACTGCCCTTGGCTGAGGCCTAATGCTTCTGAATATTGGCTAACTTGCCAATGCTCGGTCGCATGGACATCAATCAAATTGATAAATCTTTCGAATACGGCCGTTTTTCCTTCTGATGTTTCCTGATGTTCATTGTGCTGCTGGTTGCGCGCTAATAGCACAAAGATGATTTTCAAAAACGCACCAATGATAGAAGCTTGACCACTTTGCGGGTTGTGGAACTCGGTGAGAAGATTTTCGCCCATACGGGTGATTTCACCTTTGTCCCGCTCCTCACTGAGCGGAATGACGAGAGGTTCTCTAAAAAGCTGCGCAAGTCCTTGGCGTTCGGCATCGTTGAACAAACTCATCATAAACGGGTGGGAGACTGAGAGAATAAAACCTGTCACACCGGGCTGGTGAGCAAAGCCATGCACCTCTTTGGCGGGAATAGAGAGTACACAGCGACCGGAAAATTCCGCGCTTTTTTCCCTGATTTGTGCATGCATCGACCCAGATTCAAGGATCATTAACTGGTGAAGGTTGTCGTGACGATGTGGGTGAATTTCCCAATTATGCTTGGGCAGAGATTGCTCCAAGCGCGCAATGTGCATGTAGTCGGGGGCGGTATCTGGGAGCTCTTCACCATACAGAAAGTAATGAGGTATTTCGGACATCAAGGAAAGTCTCTCGAAACATAGATGTTAAAAATGTACAACAAAATGTAAAAAAGTTGAATTTATTGCGATCGACATCATCTCTATGCTGTTTCTTATCGAACATAAGGAAGGTGAGAGATGCTGGCAGTTCCCTACATGCAAATGCGAGGAGGAAGCTCAAAAGGGCTTTATTTCCTTGCTTCTGATTTGCCAAGAAACGAAGCGCTGCGCGATCAGGTCATTCTCGACGCGGTTGGCCGCGATGCTCGTCAGATAGACGGGTTGGGGGGAGGAAATCCTCTAACCAGTAAGGTCGCTGTCGTTTCCAAGTCTTCTCTACCCGAATGCGATATCGACTATCTCTTTGTGCAGGTGGTGGTGGGAGAGAATCGTGTCGATACCTCACCGAACTGCGGCAATATTCTCGCCGGTGTTGGTGCTTTTGCTATCGAAAACGGACTGGTAGATGCGCAAGACGGAATCACTATTGTCCGAGTGAATATGGTAAACAGCGGAAACCGCTGTGACCTCGACGTGCAGACCCCCAATCAAAAAGTGCAATACGAAGGTGACGCTGCGATAGATGGCGTGCCTGGCACTGCAGCGCCCGTTATCTGCAACTACAAAGACATCGCAGGCTCGATTACTGGGATCCTACTTCCTACTGGAAATATCAAAGATACCTTCGATGGCGTAGAGGTCACCTGTATCGACAACGGTATGCCCGTTGTCTTGATGCGCGCTTCAGACCTCGGCGTGTCGGGCTATGAATCGGCTGACGAACTTAACGCCAACGAAACATTAAAAGCCAAAATTGAATCAATTCGCTTACAGGCGGGTGAGGCAATGAATCTGGGTGATGTGACTGACAAAGTTGTCCCCAAGATGAGCCTAATTGCACGACCTGTAGACGGTGGGCATATCTGCTCACGCACCTTTATCCCAAGAGTCTGCCACACCGCAATAGGTGTTCTCGGTGCTGTGTCAGTAGCAACGGCTGCTGCCATGCCTGGAAACGTGGCTGAAGGCATTGCTGAAGTCCCGGAAGGAGATGTGAAGACAATTTCTGTCGAGCACCCATCCGGGGAGTTCTCAATGACACTAACGTTTGATCAGCAAAATAATGTCACAAAGGCTGGGCTGCTGAGAACGGCAAGATTACTCGCCAGAGGCGAGCTCTTTGTCCCCATTAATAAATAAGAATCAGGAGTCATGGAATGACTAAGCCAAGCTGTATGCCGCCAGATAACAACACGCGAACACCGCGCTTTGTAGCGCCGCCAAACTCGTGTGATGCCCACTGCCATGTGTTCGGCCCGCACGCTCAGTTTCCTTATGCGGAAACAGCGACCTACTGGCCGCCTGATGCAGGTAAAGATGCGCTGAAACGCGTTCACGACAAATTAGGTATCGAGCGTGCAGTGCTGGTTCAGGCTAGCTGCCATGGCCGCGACAACCGCGCCATGATGGATGCGATTGCATCAAGCAACGGCGCTTACCGCGGCGTTTGTATGGCGGATGACACCTTCACCGACAACGATTTTCAGGATCTGCATGAAGGCGGTGTTCGCGGCATTCGGTGTAACTTTGTGACTCATTTGGGCGGTGCGCCAAACCTGGAAATGATGGCGCGGGTGCTGGAACGCGTTAAGCAATACGGCTGGCACCTCGTCATTCACGTAAACGCGGAAGACATCATCAAGTATGAAGACTTTTTCAACCGTATCGACATGACCATTGTGGTTGACCATATGGGACGCGTACCGACTTCCGAAGGTGTAGGCCAGCAGGCGTATCAAATCCTGCTTGAGTTTATGCGCCGCAAAAGCTGGTGGGTAAAAGTGTGTGGTTCTGAACGAATTGCAATGGCTCCGCCGTTTTATGACGCCGTGCCATATGCGCAAGGCTTGGTTGAATTGGCGCCAGACCGCGTGCTTTGGGGTACAGACTATCCGCACCCTAACATCAAAAAACACATGCCTAACGATGCGGATTTGCTGGATCTCGTGCCTTTGATTGCGCGCGATGAAGCGACCCAGAAAAAGATTCTGGTGGATAACCCAGCAAGACTTTACGGATTCGACGACTGATTGGCTTTGCCAGTCAAGCATGCAAGGAAGGACAGAAGTATGTCTATGAGAACCATTCAAGGCGTAGCGGTTAAACACATAGAGCGCGCCGATGCCAACGTCATTGAAGGCTTGGCGGCTTGTGGCAGTGCGACTGCACATGAAGCGCAGCAACGCACAGGTAACTTAAACCATGAACTGCGTCCGATTTACAAAGGCGCGCAAATTGCGGGTAGTGCAGTCACCGTGCTGGCGCAACCGGGTGATAACTGGATGGTGCATGTTGCTATCGAGCTTTGTCAGCCAGGAGATGTCCTGGTGATCGCTACCACGTCACCATGCACCGATGGCTATTTTGGTGACTTACTGGCGACCTCAGCGCAAGCCAGAGGCGTGCAGGGGCTGATCATTGATGCAGGCGTGCGTGATACCAAAGACCTGACGGAAATGAACTTCCCAGTGTGGTCAAAAGCGGTCTCCATTAAAGGTACAGTGAAAGCCACATTAGGCTCGGTCAATGTCCCTGTGATTTGCGGTGATCAACCGATTTACGCCGGAGATGTCATCGTTGCTGATGACGATGGCGTTTGTGTTGTGCCACGCGCAACAGCAGAAGCAGTATTGGAATCCGCGCAGGCGCGGATGGAAAACGAAGAAACAAAAAGAGGCATGCTGGCACAAGGCATTCTTGGTCTGGACATGTACAACATGCGCCCAAAATTAGAACAGGCGGGATTTCGCTACGTGGATAAGCTGGAGGATTTGGAATGAGCAAGGCACCGTTAATCATTGATTGTCACGGTCACTACACCACCGCACCGGATGAATTGGGCGAGTACCGTGAACAGCAAAAGAAAGAGCTCGCAATTGATCCTCTGTTTGACCACGTTAAAGGGATTGTGAACATCTCTGATGACCAGATCCGTGACAGTCTCGAAGGGGCTCAGCTGAAACTGCAAAACGATCGCGGCACGGATGTCACCATCTTCTCTCCGCGTGCAAGCTGGATGGGGCACCACATTGGTAACCAAACCACCAGTAAGTATTGGACGGAACATTGTAACGAGCTTATCTATCGTATTACGGAGCTTTATCCGCAAAACTTCATTGGTGCTGCACAATTGCCTCAGTCACCAAACGCGGACATGACAGCCAGTGCTGCGGAGCTGGAACGCACCGTCAAAGAGTTTGGCTTTGTCGGCTGTAACTTGAGCCCTGACCCTTCCGGTGGCTACTGGACTGCACCGCCATTGGACGACAAGTTTTATTACCCAATCTACGAAAAAATGTGTGAGTTGGAAGTACCAGCGATGATCCACGTGAGTGGCTGTTGTCACCGCTGTTTCCACACCACCGGCTCACATTATCTGGGTGCAGATACCACGGCGTTCCAGCAGCTGATGATGTCGAAAACCCTGTTTAAAGACTTCCCGGATCTGAAGTTCATCATTCCACATGGTGGTGGTGCAGTGCCTTACCACTGGGGTCGATTCCGAGGTCTGTGTGACATGATGAATCTGCCTTCACTGACAGAAATCATCGAGAACAACATTTACTTTGACACCTGTGTTTACCATCAGGAAGGCATTGATTTGCTGTTGGAAGTGGTGCCAATCGAAAACATTCTGTTTGCATCAGAAATGATAGGTGCGGTGCGTGGTATTGACCCGATGACTGGGCATTACTTCGACGATACCAAACGTTACATCGATGGTTCTAAGCTTAACGATGAAGACAAAGCGAAAGTCTTCAATGGCAACACTCGTGATGTGTTTGCCCGCATGGACGCCAGATTAAAAGAAGTTGGATTGATCTGAGAAGGAAGCAGTAATGCGTGAACACAGAGACTACGACGACATTCCAGGTACCTATGTTTTTGACGGTGAGAAATCGAGAGCAGGGTATCACCTCAACATGTTTTGCATGTCGCTGAACAAAGGTGAAAACCGCGACCAGTTCCGCGAGAGCGAAGAAGCGTATATCGATAAGTTTCCGATGACTGGTGAGCAGCGTGAAGCTGTATTAAAGCGCGATTGGCTGGGCATGCTGCGTCTTGGCGGCAACATTTACTACACCTTCAAAATTGCGATTTTTGATGGCATGACCATGCAACATGCCGGCGCGGCGATGTCCGGCAATGGCATGACCTTCGAAGACTTCAAGCAGATGATGCTGAATGGCGGTCGTCCGATTGAAGGCAACCGCAGCAAAGCGGAATGGGCGGAGTATTACGCCAAGCCTGAGAACAAGGAGCAGTACGATGGGTAAGATTGTTGGCGGCATAGGGACTTCGCATATCCCATCGATAGGCGCAGCCATGGATAACGGCACTATGGTCGGCGAATACTGGCAGCGTTTCGTGAACGGCATTCAGCCAGTGCGTGATTGGATGGAAGAGGTAAAGCCAGACGTCTGCCTGATTGTTTACAACGATCACGCGTCAGCATTTTCGCTGGAATCTATTGCGACTTTCTCCATCGGCGTTGCACCACAGTTTAACCCTGCGGATGAAGGCTATGGTCCGCGTCAGGTACCGGTGTGTGAAGGTAACAGCGAGTTGGCTTGGCACATTGCCGAATCACTGATTTTGGATGAGTTCGACATGACCATTGTGAATGAAATGGATGTCGATCACGGCCTCACTGTTCCACTTTCTGTGGTTTACGGACGACCAAAAGCCTGGCCTTGTCAGGTGATTCCGCTGGCAGTCAACGTGGTTCAATATCCACAGCCAACAGGAAACCGTTGTTACAACCTCGGCAAAGCTATTCGCAAAGCGGTGGAAAGCTTCCCGGCAGAGACCAAAGTCGCCATCTTCGGCACAGGTGGATTGTCTCACCAATTACAGGGCGAGCGTGCTGGTTTGATCAACGTCGAATACGACTGTAACTGGCTTGATCTGATGGTGAATGAACCGGAAGCAGCGAAGAAAGTTTCCCACACTGAATACCTGCGCGAAACAGGCTCAGAAGGCATTGAAGCAATTATGTGGCTGGTAATGCGTGGCGCGCTCGATGACAAGGTGGATGAAGTTTACCGATTCACCCATGCCCCAGTGTCAAACTCGCATTATGGTTTGACGATTTTAGAGAATGCGAGTGACAGGGTCACGGAAGGCGCTATGTCAAAAGAGCCAAACATTTAAGGAATAGACAATGAAAATCATTATGGTGGGTGAAGGTGCTTTCGGTCACAAGCATCTGGATGCGCTAAAGAACATTGACGATGTGGAGGTCGTGTCGATTGCCGGTGGTGTAGAAGAAAGCACCAAGGCAACGGCCGACAAATATGGGATCGCGCACTGGACACTCGACTTACAGGAAGCGCTGGCTCAACCGGGCGTTGAAGCGGCAATTATTACGTCGCCGACACCTATTCACGCCAGACAAGCCATCGAAGTGATGAAAGCGGGCAAACACGTCATGGTAGAAATCCCGATGGCGGATTCTCTGGCTGATGCCCAAGCCGTGTGCGATGTTCAGAAAGAAACTGGATTGGTTGCTATGGCAGGTCACACGCGCCGTTTCAACCCAAGCCACCAATACCTGAACAAGAAGTTCCGTGCGGGTGAACTGAACATTCAACAAATGGATGTGCAGACCTACTTCTTCCGTCGTAAGAACCTGAATGCTTTGGGTCAGCCGCGCAGCTGGACCGATCATCTGCTCTGGCACCACGCTTGTCACACGGTTGACTTGTTCGCTTATCAAACGGGCGAAGAGATTGTGGATGTGATGGCCATGCAAGGACCAAAACACCCAGAACTCGGTATCGCCATGGACATGAGCATCGGCATGAAAACCACCTCTGGCGCGATTTGTACTCTGTCGCTGTCGTTTAATAACGATGGCCCATTGGGTACTTTCTTCCGCTATATCTGTGACAACGGCACTTATATTGCTCGATATGATGACCTGGTAGACGGTAAAGAGAACCCGATTGATGTCAGCAAAGTGGATGTATCCATGAACGGCATCGAATTACAGGATCGCGAGTTTATCGCTGCTATCCGCGAAGGCCGTGAGCCTAATGCCAGTGTGAGTCAGGCATTGATTGCCATGAAGGTGCTGGATCGCATCGAAAAAGCATTGGGTGAGTAACTCAAGCGATTACGCAAAGAATAAAAAGAATAAGAAGTAGAAGGAATGACACCTATGGAAAAGCGCAACATTGGCTCACTGGCGGTATCGCCGGTTGGACTTGGCTGTATGAGCATGTCTCACGGCTATGGCCCAAGCGACGAGCCGACCTCCATCCAGTTACTCAATGAAGCGCTCGACGCAGGTTATGATTTCCTCGATACCGCCACCATGTACGGCGGCGGCAAAAATGAAGAACTGATCGCTAAGGCAGTGAAACATCGTCGCAGCGAATACGTTCTTGCTAGCAAATGCGCGCTTTTTAAGAAAGACGGAAAACCCACCATTGATGGCAGACCGGAAACCATTCGCTCTCAGTGTGAGTCCAGCCTAAAGCGATTGGAAACCGATGTTATTGACCTGTACTACCTGCATCGACTCGATCCGAAAGTGCCCATAGAAGAGAGTGTCGGTGCCTTGGCAGAGCTGGTCAGGGAAGGGAAGATCCGCGAAATCGGGCTGTCTGAAGTATCCAGCGATACATTACGACGCGCACATTCGATCCACCCCATTGCGGCCGTGCAGTCGGAATATTCGCTTTGGACAAGATTGCCTGAACTTAAAATGCTCGATGTTTGTGAAAAACTCGGCACCACTTTTGTGCCATTCTCGCCGCTCGGTCGTCAATTCCTGACGGGGAAAGCCCAAGAAGCCTCGTTACTGACCGAGGGCGATATTCGTACTAATAATGCAAGGCCAAGGTTTGATGCTGAGGCCTTTGCGAAAAACAGCGAACTGTTGAAACCGCTGGCAGAGATCGCCAAAGAACTTAACTGTTCTTTAGCTCAGCTTGCACTGGCGTGGGTGATTCATCAGTCTGACAGCCAAGGTAAGAAAACGTTAGTCCCGATTCCTGGTACCAAACACATCGAATACATGCAGGAGAATATTGGCGCCCTCAACGTCAATATGACACCTGATGTTGTCTCGCATCTCTCGACCTTGATCCACGATGACCTTGTCATTGGGGAGCGTTATAGCGAAGGTCAGATGAAGGTGATGGATTCGGAGCGGGATCGCGTTTAACTATTTTGGCTGCGTTATGGTTGGTAGCGCATGATGCAGCCAGTTTTTAATCTCTTGTTTCATAGATGCTATGTTGCTCTCCCACAACTTCATTTCAGTCGCATAAGCCTTTGCGGTTAATGCGCGAATTTCACTTTCAGATTCCTTGTTTAGTGCAGTCAAGGTGTAAGTGATCGCGACCTGCGAGCCCTGTCCGTCACCAGTAATGATGAGATCAATCGTTCCCACCGTTTTTTGTGGTTCCAAGCGGGTATAAGAAATCTGGCCTTGTTCAACATCAAACTGCGTAACGACAAAAACAGTGTTGTTTGAAGCGGCATTGATGAAAACATCATTGGGCTGGAATCCGTTACCTTTGATAAAGGTGGGATGCCAGTTGGGTGTCCAAAGCACTTCCCCTAGACCAGTAAATAGAAATGCCGATTGTTCAGGAGGGAAAGGAACAGACACAGTGTGACTGTGAGAGACGTTTGCAAATAGTGCCATTTTGAATGTGTTTTTCTTAAACAGGGACTCGTCTGGAAGCGAGCCTAGTAGCGAAGCGGTTTGATTGGCGAGGAAGTTATTCATGTTATCTCTCCGGTAGGGTTGAATAGCTACCGTAAAGACTGATCCTGTAGTCGGGTCAATACAGTTAGAGATAGAATGTATTATTTGCGCTACGCTAATTGTTAAACATAACAACAAGGAAAAGCCGTTTATGGGAAGCGCAGCCACAGTGCCAGAAGAGATGAAGTTGAACGTGATTTGCCGTTTGGAACCTGGCTGCTTAGGGCCACAAGGTGCGAGCAAAATCGACGATTTCTGCCAATACATTCTGGATGAGATGAATGCTTTGAATACAGGATTTATCTCCCTTGCCGTGGTACCAAGAAACGACAAGTCCTTACCGGAAATGCAGTTCAATATGTCAGGAAGAAAACTGACCCGCGATCAGGCTGGTAAGTATCTGCAAAAGTTCGACAAGAGCCTGGATGATTTCGAAGGCGAACTCGAAGGGAAGTTGGAGGTTTTGATTGATAAGTTTATGGGCTATTAAAGCGCATCAACAAACAAACTGGCGTTGAACGGAAGGCCGCTGATGCGGCCTGTTTTATTTTCTTTCTAATTCGGCCTGATAGCACTGAGCACTGTCGTCGTAAACAAAAGTCAGTGTGTTTTTGATGCTTTCCAGCTCATCATCCTGATAGTGCGAAACGTACAAAAGTTGACTTAGATTCTCTCGCGCTATCAACTCCAACGTATTCTTCATTAAGCGTCGTCCTAAATATTCTAAGCCTTGATAGGGCTCATCCAGAATCAGCAGAGTGGGTTGCTTCACAATTGCGCGAGCAATCAGCAACAGGCGTTGTTGTCCGTATTCCAGTTTTCGGAAAGGTGTTTTGGCATATTGGCTCATGTGCAGAATGTCGAGCCACTCACGGGCGATGATGCGCTCCTGAATGTTAGGTTGGGAATACAAGCCAATGGAGTCATAAAAGCCGGAAAGAATAACATCCAATGCCGAGCAGCTAACGCGATATTGTAGGTGAAGGGCAGAAGAAACCATGCCGATATGCTTTTTAATTTCCCACACCGTTTCGCCTGAGCCACGCTTTTTGCCGAAGATGTGAATGTCGTTGCTGTAGCATTGCGGATGATCGCCAAAGATCATACCCAGAATGGTGCTTTTTCCGCAGCCATTTGGGCCTTTAACTTGCCAATGCTCACCTTTATCAATACGCCAGTTCACGCCGGTGAAAATGGTTTTCTCTGTGTATTCGACCGTGCCATCTATTAATTCGAAAATCGGGTTTTCAAATTGAGTGGCGTGCTGATAACGACGGATAAGCGTCATCATCTCTTCACTTTGTTGTTCAGACTGTGCGGTGATTTGCTGGATGATGGGGTGGTTATCCCATCCTGCTTTGTCTATCAGTTCAACCAACTTTCCACGCTCAAACATGGCGACATGGTCAACCCAATCGGGCAGGTCTTCTTCCCGCGCAAATATCACCATCATCTGAACTGATTCAGAGAGCTTCTCTAAATAGTCAGCAAGTGATTGACGGTGAGCAATGTCCAAGCCTGCAAAAGGGTTGTCCAGCACCACAAAGTCAGGCTTTTCTGCCAATGCGCGCGCCAACATCACCCGACGGGTTTCGCCAGTGGAAAGCACACGAAAGCCACTCTCTTTGAGATGAACGAGATCGAGATCTTCAATCAATTGATGGGTCAGGGTCACGTCTTCGCACTGTTCGAAAATCAGGTCATAGACGCTGGTGCCATTATCTATGCGGTCAAGAAAGTCAGTGTCATCTTTGGCGCGTTCTTCCTCTAGCAGTTTTTGCTGTTCAACTAACGAGACCTGCGCAATTTTCCCATCTCCGATTTTCAGCTCGCCATCGAATTCGATGGTGTCGCACAACACGCCACCCAGAAGAGAGCCAATGTCACCTTCCGTGCTGAAAACCGCCCAAGATTCGTTGTTGGCAATCGTCCAGTTCTCGATTTGAAGCGCAGATGTTGAGCTTTGTGAGATGAGCTGCTTGAAGTTGATATCCATATCGTTTTGTTTGTGGTTGTTTTGTCAGCAAGTAGGGGAGTTATAGCAAGTTTATAAATCACTGTAAGTATTTAATGTTTTGAATGTAATAAATTAGTTCTTCGTGTTTCCTCTAAATGGGGCACTGGTGAGGCACGAGCTAAATTTCATATTCAACTATTCAACCTGATTTTAGGAAGTTTAGGGCGTGAACTTGCCGTAGACTTCCAGCACCATGTTCAGCGTAAATGGCGTAAGGTTCAGCTACTCAGACTTGATAGTTACACCTGCCTTTAATAACACCGCATCACACGGTGGGCCAATCAGAGAGGGTAAATACGTACGAATATCCTACATTGGCAATGACATTATAAAGCTGGAGCTAAGGCAGTAACTTAGCGGGCAGGGCAGCAATTGAAAACGTTCTTTAAGTACCTATTATCCGTCTTCTTTTTCCTCATGGCGGTTGTCGTCAGTGTCATGGTTGATAGTCACCTAAGAAAGAACCCAGATGCCACCTACGAGCTGAGAGGTCGGTACATATCATCGCCCGATGGAAAGACATATCTTGTGATAGAAGATGACAACGGAGGCATGTGTGGTCCTCTAATCGTCAACGGGAAGGAATGGCCCCACGGACCTTATCAAAAAGCGGAAGTTATACCTGGTGACGTGACCATTGAATGTGGTTCTTGGATTGCCGTTAACGTTCAAAAGGGAACGACGTATTACTTTGACTACTGGGGTCCTTGAAAAAAGAGCAGCACTATATGGTTCCTAAATTCGGTCAATCCTCTTATCCTGCAACTACCTAATTTCTTTGAACAAAATCTCCCCACTTAACGCCTCGTGCGATCAAAATCAAGTCTCGATTTATGCACTTTGTGGTACATTCCCGCCAATAGTTTTAGACAGTGATGGCGTGTGCGTGCCGAGAAGCGGAGGGTGGTAGCGTAAGTAGCTTTTGCCCCATTTCGTGCTAGCGAAAGCTTACGGAACCCATCTTATCCCGAGAATTTTCTATAGATTTTCTAATGCTAATCGTGAGCTGAATAGAAATACCCCATTTTGTCGTATTTTCTCGTTCGTGATTTTGGGATGCATGATGATACTTTATTAAAAACATGCGTTTATGCTAAGTCTAAGTGTCCGGTGGATGCGCAAAGAATCCTAAAGTGAGGTGTTTAAATACCCACTTTGGGATCTAATAAATTGTTAGAGTAACTAGGAGATATCGTGGAACTATCTGAGTTAGTACCATTAGCAAACACAGTGATTTTAGTGTTTATATTTTTCTACCAGAAATTTAAAAATGCCGTTCTTCTTGACCGGATTGGTCAGCAAGAGAGATTGCTATCCGAAACAAGAGGACTGGTTGAAAAGCAAGCGACAGCAATCGATGGTCAAGCCAAAGTAGTTGATACAGCATTGAAATATACTGAGTCATTTTCTGCTGACAAGCTTGAAACAATCATAAAAAGAGAAGTTGAGTCAGAATTTAAGCAGAAGATTAGCGATATAGAGCAAAACCATCAACAAGAAAAAGAAGAGCTATTGCTAAAAAGCTCCGCTTTTTCTGAGCTGGCAGAGGAGTCGATTACCTATTCAAATGAGATGTTAGAACGACATTATAAACCTTTAATGAACTCGGTGATTTGGTATCTTTTATCCTTAGAAATAGATGCGAGAAACCACTTTATTGAGACAATGAAAGACTCGGAAGCAAAGAAAATTATCATTGCTGTTATTGAGGAAGTCGATGAAAAGTATGCAGGTCAAAAAGTTACTCTAACAAAAGCATGAATGGGACGATTACTCGTGGCGCATCTTTCATAGAAACAATGTGATTTAGGTGTTTCAATCATTTCGGGCCAGCAAACGCCCATTTTGCTATACGTTAGTTGCTATCGGATTAAATTAGACTTGAGGGATTATGGAACACATTACTAATCAACTTCGTGATCCATTAAATGAAACAACGAGAAAAGTAAGGCGTAACCTTTTAGCTGCTAGCCTTGTTGGTCTCGTTACAACTAAAGTAGGGCTTATTCCGACCCAAATAACAGCATTTGGTATAGCGTTTTCAACCTCAAATTTGGAAGAGTTAATGCTGTTAATTACGGCTATTACTGTCTTTTACTTGGTCAGTTTTTCCATCTACATTGCATCTGAGCTTCAGGGATGGTCTCTTTTGACTAAATCAAAGCATTTGGATTTGGTGTTCGAGCGCGCGACGCAAGCTGCACCGAGCGTGAAAAAGCTATATGGAGAACAGGTTGCTGGCATACAGTTAGATTTAATGAAAAGGAATAAACTCACAAAACCAATCTTTATCTGTCGGTTGGTTGTTGAAGTTCTACTGCCCATTTTAATTTCTGCTTATTCAATAACTCAAACTTTAAGTATTGATATAGTAGCGTTGTATATGCCTTGAGTATGCAACTAACACATATGAGCCCTTCTCCGGTCAATAGGCAATAGCATTCTTTCGGCTGCATTAGCAGATAATGCTCTCGAACATTTTTTTTCCAACCTGAAGTTATCCGAATTGACTGCTTTAGAGCATAAGGTCCAACTGATTCTTGTCCATACTTATGTCAAAGTATAGTGCTGGCTCGTTTATGTCCCTACTCGTGTCAAGTCAAGCAGTGCTGGTATGTTTATGCCCTATTGTGAGTTGTTTTTTTAAATTTTTAAATTTAAAAAGTTAGCGATGAAATATAGTCACATAGAGAATCAAGTCATTTAAATTTAAAAAATGAATAACTTGATTCTAATGGCTATTTTATTGATTTATAGTGATCTATCGCCAATACGATTCTATTTAAAATTACATCAAATCCAGAGAAGTCGATGCTTCTCTTATTTGCGTGAATTATATGATTCGCAAATGAATCTTTACTTAAGTCAGTGTCAGGATTACGTTTAGTCACGGTATTGAAACATTTTCCTTGGTATTGCCTTAGCCGGTCAGGGTCTTTAAAGAAATACTCTATATCTGTATCTTGTCCATTACTTCCCTTTGGTGTCATAACTAAATACAGGTTATGGAAAATATGTACAAAATCAGTATTTCTTATATCTTTAGATGATGTTGGAGATACATGTTTATCTTTAATCCCATTAACATAATTAATTAAGTCTTTAGGACCTGTATCATTGTCAACAAGAATAATCACTGGGTTATCAGATTTAGGTGCTTTATAGTATTTATAGTGTTGTCTATAGTGCATCACAAAAGTTTTTAGGTAATCAGCCCCACCAAACAACTCTAATAGGTACCTAGTACGTTCGCTATACTCAACAAACTTCGTCAATAGTTTATATGGTGTGCTGCTGTTACTTTCTTGAGCTAATTGTGGGTAAGAGCTTGCAAGCATATGAATAGCCGCTTTCATATAAACGTTGTCTGTTTTTCCCTCAGTTAATACTGTAGGTGTTTCATTAGCATAAAATAAGCGATAAAAGATAAATCTACTGAACGTCTTTTCTCTGCCATTATGTAAATGACGTCTCAATTTTGCCATATTTCGCAGATATAACGCTTCTTTCTTAGGTTGGTATTTAGCCTCAAGTGCCGGATGCTGTCTTAGCCTATTATAATGATCAACTTGGTCTATAAAATTTAATCTTCCTTCTAATACATTTATATTCCCTTTAACTATTTCGCCGTTTGAAACGTCACTAAAAGCCCCCGTTTTAAAAAGCATGTCACATTGAGCTCTAACAGTTCGCCAATATTCTTTTTTTGTATTCGGTTTTTTGTTTACTACTAAACCTGTTACATCTTGTCTAGAATCTTTGTATTGATCTCTGGTTTTACTATCTTTTATACTAAAACCTGATCTTCTTATTTCAGATCGAAGTTTTTTACCAACAGTTAATTCTCCATCAACGCTTCTTGCTATATCTTTTGGTATATTGCGCTCATTAGTAGAGAATGTAATATCATCAGCATATCTTGAGTACATACATGAATTATCAAGTGCTAGTTTTGATAGTTTTATATCAAGTGAGTGGGTGATTAAATTAGTAATTACTGGAGAGCAAGGACTGCCTTGAGGTAGTTCGTTATTATAGCATGCTATTTTTGCAATTGCTGTTGCTATTTCAGGTTCAAGAAGGAAATCCTTATTCTTTATAAAAAAACCTCTTACTCGACCAAAGTTAAAACTACCAAAGAAATCTTCAAGGTCAATATTGAATACATGTCTTCTACCTACATGCATCATTGAATTTGTTATGATAGAACGGTTTCGTTCAAATCCATGAGAGAGCGAAGGTTGTTTTATTTTCGAATTAGAACACTTTACTTTAAGGTGCTTTGAATTTTTAGCCCTGGGGCGAGAAATTTCCGATTCAGGGAATTTAAGCTTATTGATTTCATCTAAACAATCTAATAGTAAATTAGATAGTGATTTTTGGATTGTTTTCAACTTATCGCTAGGTGAATTAATAATTCTTTCACCGCCACTTTTTTTTGGAATTTTAAACTGAGTATATTGATTTTTAGTATCTAAAATATATATGCAATGTGTAAATATAGAGGGTTTTATATTTAATAACTTGGCGAGTTCTGGTTTGGTTTTTACGTTTTTTAAAGCTTGTAGTTGGGTCATTCTGAGTACCTCAAAAAATGGTTTATGGGCACTCCTACGCAAACTTGACATTACGTTCAAAAGGCATCAGGAAATATGAAACCTTAAAAGGCAATCCTATCGGACATTTTTTTCACTGATCGCGAAGCGCGATCCAAAATCTGCCCATAAACCTCTGACATGATATCAACGAGCTCTTCAAAATCAATAAGTTGCTAAGCTCATGCGATTGATATCTCAAATATTTAGATGTGACTAAAAACTGAGGTGATATCAGAAAAATGAAGGGAGCAAGTCTCGCTTTTTGCTTGTCAGAATTTTCCGTGCTTCACTAATCAATATTCGCTAATTTAGCAAAGTGGCTAATACGCTTTTGTCCAATTTCAATTTACAGCGCCTCCAAAGAGGCGCTTCTTCAAAGTTAAGCTGACTCTCCGTTAGCGCCGCATCGCATCATCATAAACCGCCCAGCTATCCACGCCAGCCGCTTCCAAAGCCGACAATGTCCCATTCCGTTTTAGTAGGTAGTCGTAGTCGCATTTGGAGATGCTTATCATCCCGTTATCGAGCTGTTTCTTTATGCTGATTTGAATCTGGCTTGTTTGCATCCTCTCCGGCACATTCGCTGTGTCTTTCACAGTCTTTTCCTTGTGTTCCGCGATACGTGATTTTACCAGCGCGGTAAAGTCATCTTTCGGCTTGATGGCCACATCTCGCCAATCGCTGAATAGCTTGAAGAGATACAGGTGCTCGGCGGCGTAATTGCCAGTGTCGGATAGTCACATGTCTATAGATAACTTGGTTGCCTTATGAGTGATATGTTATAACATAACAATTGTGTTTATATTTCGAGCGGAGAAATCGCGGAAGGCTCACCATGACTGACTTAGACGCACTGATAGAAAAAGTCGCGCAGAAATGCAAAGCGAAGGGAAAGCAACTCACTGCCAAGCGCAAGTTGGTTCTAAAAGCGCTCGTTCATTCTGAAAAATCCCTCTCTGCTTATGAATTGGTTGATTATTGCAAATCGGAATTCGGGCAGAGCGTTCAGCCTATGTCGGTATATCGCAGCCTAGACTTTCTGGAAGGCGAACATCTCGCGCACAAACTAAAAGTATCTAACAAGTTCATTGCTTGTTCTCACATCTCCTGCGATCACGAGCATGGCGTCCCTCAGTTCCTCATCTGCGCGAAATGCGACAAGATCATAGAACAGGCCATCGACCCCAAACTCGCTTCCAGCCTGCAATTAGGTGCCCGAAAAGAAGGGTTCACAGTGGTTAGCCCCCAACTCGAAATCACCTGTGTATGTGATGACTGCGTCAAGTGAGTCTGAGCCACTGAACCTCTATTGACGAGAAATCGTGTTTTCCACCCGTTCCCAACATAGCACCATCTTTTCCATGCGTTAGTTTTAAGGAGAAATCTAAACGCCATGTCTGCAACACTGATTAAAAACGCCCGTGTCGTCAACGAAGGGCGGGTCCAAGAGAGAGATTTGAGAATTGTCGGCCAGCGGATTGAGAAGATCGAATCCCATATCATCGCCGCTTCGACTGACCAGATTGTAGAGGCCAGAGGCCGTTTCATTTTGCCCGGAATGATTGATGACCAGGTGCACTTCAGGGAGCCAGGTTTAACGCATAAAGGCTCCATTGCTTCTGAATCCCGCGCAGCAGTCGCTGGTGGCATTACCAGCTATATGGAAATGCCCAATGTCAGCCCGGCCACTACCACGATTGAAGCGTTAGAACGCAAGTTTGATATTGCGGCCAACAACTCCTTGGCGAATTACTCGTTTTACCTTGGTGCAACGGAAGACAATCTAGAGCAAATTAAGCGACTGAATCCAGAAACACACTGCGGTGTTAAGGTGTTTATGGGCGCGTCCACTGGCGATTTGCTGGTGGAAAACCCGACGGCATTGGAAGGGATCTTCCGCGAGTCGCCCGTGCTCATTGTCACGCATTGTGAAAGCGGGGCAGTTATCGCAAAAAACCGGGAAGCGCTTCTTCGTAAAAAGTCCGCTTTCACGATCCATGATCATCCTGTGCTGAGGGATGATGAAGCCTGCTATGCCTCTTCTTCTTATGCCGTAGACTTAGCGAAACGTCATGGTAGCCATCTTCATGTTCTGCACATCACAACTGAAAAAGAGCTTTCTCTTTTCCAAACAGGACCGATTGAGCTTAAACGCATTACCGCTGAAGCCTGTGTGCATCACCTTTGGTTCAGTGAAGAAGACTATGCGGTGCTGGGAAACCTGATTAAGTGTAACCCTGCCATTAAGAAAGCCAGCGATCGTGAAGCGCTGATCCGGGCACTTCACACCAACCAAATTGACATCATCGCGACTGACCATGCACCTCATACTTTTGAAGAAAAGCAGGTGGGCTTTGAGCAGGCTCCGGCAGGTTTACCTTTGGTACAGCATGCGCTGCTGACGCTGCTTGACCATGTCAGTCACGGTCGACTCGATATCACTCAAGTGGTTGAGAAAACTGCACACAATCCCGCTATTCGTTACGGAATTAAAGAGCGTGGTTTTGTTCGTGAAGGCTACTTTGCCGATTTGGTGCTGGTGGATGATAAACAGACCACTGAGGTTAGCCATGATAATGCGTTGTATCACTGTGGATGGACGCCTTTTGCAGGTCATCGCTTTTCGTCGCAGATAGTCTGTACCTGGGTGAATGGCGGGTTGGTTTATCACAATAACAAGGTGCTGGAAGACGAGTCACGCGCGATGAGACTGTTGTTCTCTCGTTAGTGCCCTTTGGATTCAAACAAATACTGGAGCAAGTTGAGACCCCCTATGTTAAGAAAAAATCCAAATGGCGACATGCCAGTCGTATCGGAAAATGCTTTTGTTGATCCGACCGCAATCATCTGCGGCAAAGTGATTATTGAAGACAACGTATTTATTGGTCCGTATGCCGTGATTCGTGCGGATGAGGTGAACGAAGCGGGTGAAATGGAACCCATCCTCATCAAATGTGACACCAATATTCAGGATGGTGTGGTGATTCACTCTAAAGCAGGCGCTGCGGTAACCATTGGAGAGCGCACATCGATTGCGCATCGCTCAATCATCCACGGCCCGTGCGAAGTGTGTGATGACGTTTTCATTGGTTTTAATTCTGTGGTGTTCAATGCTGTTGTGGGTAAGCACTGTGTCATTCGCCACAACTGTGTTGTAGACGGAATGGATCTCCCTGAGAGCTTCCATGTACCGCCAATGACCAATATCGGTGTGGGTTTCGATCTAAACAGTATTTCTAAAGTGCCACCAGAGTATTCAGCGTTTTCTGAGTCTGTGGTTTCCGCAAACCACACCTTGGTACAGGGTTACAGGAGGATCGCCAATGAGCTCTGATAATTCGGCGATTCTGAGTGTGCCAACCAACATCATTACCGGTTTCCTCGGCGTCGGTAAAACCTCCGCCATCTTGCATCTGATGAAGAACAAACCGGAGAACGAGCGTTGGGCCGTATTGGTCAACGAGTTTGGAGAGATCGGTGTCGATGGCAGTCTTTTTCAAGGGCAGCATAGCGAAGGAGAGAAAGTGTTCATTCAGGAAGTGCCGGGTGGCTGCATGTGCTGCGCTGCGGGTCTTCCTATGCAAATCGCGCTAAATCAATTACTGATCGAAGCCAAACCTGATCGGCTGCTGATTGAACCGACTGGCCTTGGGCATCCCAAAGAAGTCTTGGAAGTCTTGTCCTCTGAACACTATCGCGATGTCCTATCACTTCAAAAAACGCTGACTTTGGTTGATGCGAGAAAACTTTCAGAAACCCGCTACACCAATCACGATACTTTTAATCAGCAGATTGCAATTGCTGACACTGTGGTGGGTAACAAGCTTGATCTCTATGCAGAAGGGGACAAAGCCGTACTGGAAGCATATGTGAAAAAGCATGGTCATCGAGATGTGAAAGTGCTGTTCACGCGTCACGGACAAATCGACTTCAAGGAATTTGAAGGAGAGACCTTCATGACGCAGCCACATGCGCATGATCAACACCACCATCATCATCACCACCATGGAAGTAAACCTCTTGCCTCAGAAGTGCCGATGCCAGAAAACGGGGTGTTGATGGCGAAGAACGAAGGTGAAGGTTTTGAAAGTGTTGGCTGGCGATTTTCACCAGACAAGGTCTTTGATAGAGAGCAACTTTCCTTACTACTGCATGATCTTGACGTCGAGCGAATGAAAGCCGTTTTCATCACTGATGATGGGGTGTTTGGTTACAACCTTTCCGAATCAAGCATGTTGGAAATGGAGTTGGATGATTGTGTCGAAAGCCGGATTGAGCTTATTGCACAAGTCGTCGATGTTAGTTTCGAAGATAAACTCATGGGGTGCTTGAGTTCTTGAGATTAAGCGAAGCCGTCGAAAGACGGCTTTTTTCACGACGTGTTAGCGGCCTAGCTTTTTACAAAGCGAGATCATGGTGTTCGCTTCTTCAGCGCTGAGTCCGGTCATGCAGAATATTTTGTCGGTAATGTCTGCGCTGTTTCGGGACAGTTCAATGCCTTCTTGGGTTAATACAACAGACTTCTGCCTGTCGTTGTCTGGAAGGGCGGCACGTTGGATAAGTCCTTTTTGTTCCAATCGTTTTAACAGCGGCGTCATCGTTGCTTTGCTGAGCTCTGCTCTTGAAGCCAACTCAGTGATAGATAGCTTGTCTTCTTTCCAAAGCACCATCATCACCACAAACTGTGTATAGGTCAGTCCCAATGGGTCCAGCAATTGTCTATACAAAGACGTCACGCGGTTAGACGCTGAATAAAGGGCGAAACAAAGCTGTTTATCGATATCTGCAACGGCCAAGGTGATCTCCAATAACTTGTAACTTGTCTCATTATCTACGACTTGCCTTGATTGTCACATCATTTCGTTGACATATAGTTTGTGTACGAACAGTATGTGTACGATCATTTAAGAATAAGGAAAGTAATATGAGTGATGCATGGTTGCCGACGTTAATCACAGACAGCCCAGAAGCTGGCTATCAACTTGCCATTAAAATGTCCCGAATGGGCGTGAAATATACTCAACCTTCAGCGGAAGCGAGAGAGAAGCTACGTCCTGAATATGCGGAAAGTGCAGACAGCTTGATCGCGGTTTCCCACGTTATTGCCGTGAATTTTCAGACGGTCGCGGCGGCGAATAATTATTGGAAGGCTTGACTGTATGTTAACCACTCAAAGCCATCTTGGTGATGGCTTTGAGTGGTTAGCTTAGCTGCTCAGCTCCCTTGCCTGCATGGTCAATCTCATCTGACTGTTTGCAGCGCCAAATCCCTGATACCCGTTTCTCTGAACGATTTCGAAACAGAATCTGCCTGCAAACAATCACGTAACATATTGATTTAAGATGTGAAGAAACGCTAAGAAGTACAGATTTATGTCTGGTTATTTATTAGAAGACATCAAGTAGATATCTCTCCAACGTAGAACTCTATCGTATCCTTTCAGCCAAAATCTTCTTTTTAACCATAAAAAACTTTTTTACAGATTCTCGCTATACATAATGGACCAGATGATATGAAACCATATTAGTCCTGAGATATTGAAAATATAACCGTATTAAAGTAAAGCTACCCTTTTACAAAGGAAAAATGTCAGTTCTTGAAAGTTGGAAGTTTTCTTTTTCGCATTTAATTTCTCATAAATGTTATTTTAATTACATTTAAAGACACTGTATATGAACCTAAGGATTTTTTATTTTTATTTGTCTAGTTATTTGGACGGTTAATCTGTTGACGCATAAGGTTTACGTGTTTAAGGTTCGGGATGAATTCCCTATTTTTAGGGATTTTAGATAAATATGGCTAGGTAGGCAGATTCAAGCCTTCAATGAAAAACTCTGTCTAAAAATCATTAGACATAAAGAAAAACAAACCAAATGCGGGATATAAATGATATGAGTAATTCGATACTTAATTTTTCTATAAGACCTCATGCTTTAAGGTGGTTGGATCTTTGTACATTCGGACCAAAGAAAAACGAAAGTGTGCAGCTATTAAATGAAAGTACTATTAAATGGTTTACTGAACAAATAGATATGGAAACATCATGGCATAGACTACAAACAGAATCTCAAAGTGGTGGCGTCGTACAATCCTCTGCTAGAGTTCGTTCATGGTTGGATATCGCATTTTTCAAACCCGACCAATTGAGGCAGAAAGTAGCCTATGCATTAAGCCAAGTTTTTGTCGTCTCGGATAAAGATAAAGAACTTAATGGCAGGCCTTCGGCACTTGCGAATTACTATGACATACTTGTAAAAAATGCGTTTGGTACATACAAGGATTTGCTTAGAGACGTGACTCGTTCTCCTGTAATGGGTCATTATCTTACGATGGTCAATAACTCTAAAGACAATCCTGATGAAAACTATGCTAGAGAAATCCTACAGTTATTTTCTTGCGGATTATATGAGAGAGAAATCGACCATACTTTAGATGGGTTAGAAGCAACATATAAGCTAGATTCACAGGGTAAATATATTCCTTGCTACACAGAAGATGATATTCGTGAACTAGCTAGAGTATTTACTGGTTGGGTTAGAGATGATGAAAGTTGGTATGAACCAATGATCCAAATAGAGAACGAAGATGTTCGAGATGTTGGATCTAAGACTCTTTTCAATGGTACGGTAGTATTCGACGAGAATAATAATAGATTTGACGAGAGCGAGAATGCAGAAAATAGTCAAACTGATTTAGAAATACTTCTGACAACACTTGAGAATCACCCTTCTACGGCCATCAATATTTGTTTTAAGCTCATACAACTCTTAGTGACATCTAACCCTAGTAGCGGGTATTTGCAACGTGTAGTGGATGTGTTCAATGATGGTACCGATAAGCTAATTGAATTGGGTTATGAGGCTCCTGCACCTGGAGAAGAAAAAGGCCAATTGAAAGCGGTTATATGGGCTATTGTATCTGATAATGAGGTGTATACTGCTCCTCCCAAGTACATGAGCAAGATCCGTGAGCCATGGCTGTCACTTGTTTACATATATCGTGCTCTAAATGTAGACGTGTTGCCAAATGTTGGGGCTGGAGACGACCAATCAAATAAAAAAATTGAGCATGACTTACTTTACTTAAGAACTTGCAACCAATACCCCTTAGGTTCTCCATCAGTCTTTAATTTTTACTTACCTGATTATCAACCTACTGAATTACTACCCAGTGAATATAGTGACGATGGACTAGTTTCTCCAGAACTACAGATAATAGATTGGTCACACATCATTTCAGTACAAAATCATATTTTTGGTATGTTCAATAAAAATGTAACTTATGGGGAGGGAGTTGTAAATCCCAACACTTGTCTCATACCAAGTAATGGTGCAATCTACGACACGTATAGGAAATTACTATTTGTGGATATTGGTCCTTTCTATAATAGCGTAAAAGTCTCAGACAAAATTAGTTTTGTTAATGCTGTTTCTACACGATTTTTTAACTCCTTTATGCCAAAAGATTTGGAAAAACAACTTATAGATGCTTTCCCTCGAGGGGATTTATCGATACAGGCACACAATTGGACCCAAAGATTACTGGCGCTAGCTTTGTCTTCTCCTTATTTTCATGTGCAACAGAATTTAAATTCTTTCTCTTATAGAACAACTGTTCCTGAGGCTCCTGGCGGCAGTTATGTAGTCTGTGACTCATAAGAGCCGAAGAAGGAAATCTTAAACAGTCTTATGATAAAATTTGGAGAGAAATAATGAAAGTGACAAGACGAAGTTTTGTTCGAGGTGTTACTGCTACTGGATTGGCAGCAATGGTTCCGAATATTAGTTTTAAGGTGAATGCATCAACGATCAATAGAAGTGACAGTGGTCATAAAGCGCTGGTTTGTATTTTTCTTAAAGGCGGTAATGACTTTTTTCATCAAGTTGTTCCTGCTAGGATTGATGGTGAAAATAATATATATACTAAATATACCTACAAAAGGAGTGCTTTTCTCCCAAAAGAGGAAGGTACAGATACCCCTACAATTGATGGATTATATTGGGATGCCAAGCTAAAAGATGGGAATGGGGAAGCTATATCTATTCATAATGATATGAGCGAGTTGGAAGAATTATTCCAAAGTGGGAATGCTAATGTTGTGCTAAATGTTGGCACTTTACTGCAAAAAACTGATAAAGAGAACTTAAGTGGCGCCAAACTGCCCAATAATTTGTTTGCGCATAACAAGCAGCAAGAGGCATGGCAAAGAAGCTTTCAAAACAAAGAAGGTGATCAAAGTAAGTTAGGTTGGCTTGGTAGTGCTCTTGATGCAATTCAAGATTCATCTGAAGGTTTTATCTCTAATAACTTCTATGCGGGTCCACATGAATTGATGGACTCCAATAAAACAGAAGCACTTTACTTAAGTAAAACAGGTTTTAATCCTCTCCGTCTTTCATTTGGAAGAATGGGTACCTATTACCAGAATATTTACAGTATCGACTATACCAGAAACTCATCGATGATTCCTGTATCACGTCCTTCACCGTTAACGTCAGCTTACGCAAATGCAATGAAGAAAGCGCATTTCTACTCGGGTGAGTTACAGCCTATTTTTTCTCCAGACGGCACTCCAGCTGATACTTCGATCTCCTATAAATCAGGAAATACTGAATCAAACTTTGCACTTCAGCTAAGGGCAGTTAGGCAAATGATTGAGGCTAAAGATGATCTTGGAGGGAATCATGGAACCCGTCAGGTATTTTTTGTTGAATTGGGTGGGTTTGATACTCACGCTGATCAGGAAATAAGACAGAGTGAGCTTATGAAGGAGTTTTCAACAGTCATTAAACTCTTCTATGAGTCTCTAGGAAGTGATCATCAAGATGTTATGACATGCACTCTGTCAGAGTTCGGCAGAACTATGCATACAAATGATAGGGACGGTACGGATCATGGTTGGGGAGGAGGCCAATTTATCTTCGGACCAAACGTAGCTGAAACGATTAGTGATGACTCTGACTTTAGGCGGTGTTTCGGTAATTATCCGGATTATGAAGACAATAGTGATGATGACAACGGAGAGGGAAGGTTAATTCCTCAGATCTCTCACGAAGAATATGCGGCATATATGCTGGATTGGCTTGGTCTTGAAGCAGACCAAATTGAGGATGTATTCCCGTTGTTGGCTAACAACCCTGATGATAATAGTGAGCCGGAATTTGGAGTGATGACTATTTAGCGTATCAGAGGGAAAATATACGTTAGTAGCCGGGGTACAATCCCGGCTATTTTCTTTGAATAATCAAAAAACTATTGGCTATTAACCCCTTAACTCCCTTGCCTGCATGGTTAATCTCATCTGACTGTTTGCAGCGCCAAATCCTTGATACCCATTTCTCTGGACGATTTCGAAACAGAACCTGCCTGCAAACATGGAGGTGTAGAGCTGGTAGAAGCTGCCATTCTCGTCTTCATCGTAAAGAATGTTGTAGCGTTTGAGCTTTTCAATCACTTCATCAGAAAGGGTAAACCGGGCGGCCAAGTCATCATAATAATTGGCGGTGACGGGCATCATCTCTGTCTGCTGTTTGGCCATAAATTCGGCGGTGGCAAAAATATCCTTGGTTGAAAGAGCGATATGATTGACGCCAGTACCCGCGTATTGATCGAGAATTCGGCTAGATACGGTGCGCGACGCTTGGGTGCTGTTAAGCGTGAAACTCACCCCTTTATCAGGCGTTTGCAGGGCCTGACTTTTCACCAAGCCACCAGGGTCTGAAACGCTGACGGTAGGCATGGTTTTCATACTGAACATTGCGCGATAGAGCAGCACTGAGTGAAGCATTTCTTCGTAACTCATGGTGGTAGCTACGTGGTCAACTTTGTTAAGGAAAGCGTGTTGAGTAGCGTCTTCATACCACTTAAACTCGCGCTCCCAATGCGGAGGCTGGTCAGCGTCATCCACCATGTAAAGGAGGCTTTGACCAGGGCCATAGATGGCAGGAATGCCATGCGTGTCATTTTCAGGGTTTCCGTAAACTGGCGAGAATTCGAGCTTCTTAGCTCTCTCCACCATATCGTCGACATGGGTACAGGTTAACCCGACAGCACAAACGGAGACACCATGCTGCTGGTGGAAATTCTGGGCGAAGCTATCTGGCTCCATATTCATCACCAGATGAATATTCCCCTGTTTCCACAATTCCACATCTTTACGTTTGTGGGTGGCAGCGTGACAAAAGCCAAGCTGAGACAGCAGCTTGGTCAGGGCGAGCTTTTCATTGTCGCTGACGGCGAATTCAATAAACTGCACTTCGCTGGGCGGGTTGACACTTGGAATTTCAAGCGCTTCTGTATCAGCGGATTTTTCTGCCGCGCGGTTGGCATAAACCAGTGAACGGTAGCCGTCTCGGGCGGTTTTTTCCGTCGAGCCTGCACGAAATTGATCGTTGAAAATCTCAAGAGAGAAAGGCCCGTCGTAACCCGTCGCGTGAAGATTAGACACAAACTGTCCAATGGGAAGATCGCCCTGCCCAGGGAAGCAGCGATAGTGTCGGCTCCAACTGAGATGATCCATCGAAAGGCTAGGGGCATCCGCAACCTGTACGAGGAAAATTCTGTCGCCGGGAATGTTGAGCATGGTATCCAGCTCGGTCTGGCGAGAAAAAATGTGGAATGTGTCGAGACACAGCCCGACATTTTTGTGATTGGCGCGACGCACAATTTCCCATGAGTCGCGATAATCATAAACGTATTTACCCCATCCCAAGGCTTCATATGCAACCCGCATATTGCGTTTAGCTGCACGCTCGCCAAGCTCATGGAAATCATCTGCTGCGCGTTGGATACCGCCCAAAGCTTGGGGCGATACACTGCTGCAGACCATCAACAAATCGGTGCCAAGTTCTTCCATCAGGTCAAACTTCCTTTCCGCGCGATCAAACGCTTTTTCCCGGTAAGGGGAAGGGAGGCCTTCGAAATCGCGGAAGGGTTGATAGGTAACAACCTCAAGACCGTGATCGTCTAACATGCTTCGGATTTCGTGAACTGATCCGTTGTGAGTGATCAGATCATTCTCGAAGATTTCAATGCCACGAAAACCTGCTTTGGCGATGGCTTCGATTTTTTGTCTCAGGGTGCCTGAAAGACAAACCGTTGCGATGGAGTAAATCATGCGTTATTTGCTCCCCAGCTTTGCGACTAGCCCGTCGATAGCCAGGGCGTAGCCTTCAATTCCAAACCCAACAATCACACCGACTGCGACAGGTGAAAGGTAGGAGTGATGGCGAAACGATTCACGAGCATGCACATTGGAAATATGAAGCTCAATCACAGGGACTTCTGCCGCTTTAATCGCGTCATAAAGGGCGATAGAGGTATGCGTGTAAGCGCCTGCGTTGAACACAACGCCAATCATTTTTCCTGCTTTCACTGCGCGGCCAGCATTGTGCAGAGCTTCAATCAGTTCACCTTCATGGTTACTTTGGAAGCACTCAACGACAACACCGTGCTTTTCACCGGCATCTCGGCAAAGCTGTTCGACATCAGCCAAGGTGCTGTGTCCGTAAAGTCCGGGCTCGCGTTGACCCAGCATGTTCAGGTTTGGGCCGTTCATTACCAGAATAGATTTCATGTCACGCCCTCCTATGCGATGTCGTCAATGTATACTGTGCGACCGGTCTTCACTGCCTCAACCACGGCTTCCGTCACGCGAAGGTTTTGCAGGCCGTCTCTTACTGTGACCAATGGTTTTTCTTCTTTACGGATCACGCGGCAGAAGTGGTTGAGCTGCTCAACCAATGGGTCTTTACGATGAAGAGACACGTCTTCACATTCGAACGGTTTCCACCATGAGCGCTCTTGTTCACTCTTGTAGTATTTGAGACGCATGGTTGGCACTGAAATCGAACCATTGGTGCCTGCGATGTGGTAACAATCTTCATCGGGATAGCTCGCGTAGGCTTTATTTTCCTGCGAGGTTTGTTCCCAGCTTTGACCAGAGCCAGCGGTGTCTGAAAGCAGGAATGTACCGAGTGCACCGTTGGCAAAGCTGAGATTGATCGAAACAGTGTCTTCGACTTCGAACTGACGACGGCGATTAGACGCCATGGACTGCACAGCAACGATTTCGCCACATAGGTAACGTAAGTTGCCGATATCATGAATAAGGTTTATCAGAATGGGGCCGCCACCTTCTTTGGTACGCCATGGTGCCGCGACAAAGTAATCGTCAGGTTTGTAGAACATGGCGCTACCATGAGCAGCGACCACCTGACCAATCGCACCCGTTTCAATGATTTCCCGGGTACGTTTGATGATTGGGCTGTGCATGCGGTGGTGACCGACCAGTAAGGTGTCCCAGATGCCGGGCTCTTTGGTGGCGATGTCGAGTAATGAGTTGGCTTCTTCAACAGTGTGAGACACTGGCTTCTCAATCAGTGCTGGCATGCGATATTCAATACAGAGCTTGGCTTGCGGGACATGCAGGTTATTCGGGGTGGCGAGAATAACGCCATCCGCCAAACCTGAATCAAGCAATTCCACGAGGGTTTCAAAGTGGGGCACGCCATATTCTTTGGCGAGGTCGATGCTCGCTTCAAACGGATCAACAATCGCGGCTAAGTCGCACGCTTTGCTCTCCGAGACGAGTCGAATATGATTTTTGCCGATCAATCCTGCTCCGACGACGGCGATTCTTGGCTTCTCCATTTACTACTTACTTCCTTGTTATGATTATGATGCGACAGGCTTTACTGTCGATTTTGGGTACTTGTTTCTTTCATTCTGGTAAGGAAACCGCCTAGGTGGGTTTCCAATGCTTTCACACAGGCATCGAGGTCGCGTTTCAATGCCGCCTCCAACACGCTTTGGTGTTCATCAACCACGTATTTGCCACGAAATCCTTCTGTGCGAAGTTCCATGACGACGAACTGCCTAAATTGATCGTAGACCTGTCTGTGGTAGTGCATGTGTAATTCTGACTGGCATGCGCCAATCAAAGCTGCATGAAATTCGTAATCGCACCGGTGCCACATCATGAAATACTCATCGATGTTTTCGCGCATTTTGCTCTCGACGTGTTCGAGTTTATGGTGGGCAGCAACCAGGTTGCTTTCCCATTCCATATCGCCGTTTGCAAAGGACGCGCGGGCGCCATCTGTTTCAAGAAGAATGCGAAGTCGGGTGAGTTCTTCCATCTTCTGGATTGAAAAGCTTGCGACATGAAAGCCTTTCTGGCCTTCTGCAATCACCAAGCCTTCAGAGGAGAGTCTTGTCAGGCTTTCGCGCAAAAGATTCACACCACTGCCATAGCGTTCTTTCAGCGATTCCATTCTGAGTCGGCTTCCCGGCTCAAACTCACCTTTCAACAAATCCGTGCGAAGTGTTTCGTACAGCGTCATTTATCCGTGCCTCAAAGAAACTGAGTCTTAAGAAATCTGCATCGACTTCATCACGATGCCTTTTCAGTTTTACTCCCTAAATTTCTTCGCATCTGTCTCGTTTTTGTGAATGGGCTATAAATCTAAAAATATCCCCTAATTTGAAAAATAGGTGACGTTTTAACAAATGAGACACAATCGGGTAACAAATCAACAATCACTTCGTCTAGGCTAGTAACAGGTCAATAAGGGCGAATCCCATGAGGCTTCGTCTTACAACAAAGAGGCAGTAAGTCTCTGACAACAAGGAGTGAAGTATGGAAGGACTCTGGGACAGGGAAGGCTGTCGCCATGGATTAGGGCGGGGAAATACCAAGGTCGATTTGGTGTTTTCTGAACTGAGCATCCAACGCTTTAGTTTGATTGCCGATAAGCACAACAACTAGGGAGTCATGTTGTGAAAACGATTCTGCACTGGTTACAGCGAATAGCAGATGGCGTTGCAGTCACCATGTTGGCGGTAATGTTCCTTCTCTTTTGCGCGCAAATATTTTCCCGCTACGTCTTGAATGATCCGATTGGCTGGTCGTCAGAAGTGCTTCTGACTTTATGGCTTTGGGTTATTTTCTGGGCGGGCGCGTTTTGTCTGCGTCATAAAGATCACATTCGCTTTGATCTTCTCTTTTTAAGTGTGCCTGGGAAAGTGCAACGTATCTTTCTGATCTTGTCTGCACTGGGCATCATCATCGGTTTCGGGATGAGCTTTTTGCCGACGTGGGACTACATCACGTTCTACAAAATCAAGAAAAGCGCAATTCTGAAATGGCGCCTTGATTATGTATTCAGCATTTACGGGATTTTCCTTGGTGCGATTATTCTCCGCTACGGCCTTGCACTGATTCAATTCCTGAATCCGAATTACAAAGTGCAAGAAGACAAGGATGAGCAGGTGGAAGAATGAGTTTAGCTTTAACACTATGTCTGGTGACAGTGCTGTTGCTGGCGGCTTTCGGTACGCCGGTATCTTTCTCCATGATTATTGGTGCCATTGTTTACTTGGCAGTCAGTGGTCAGGACTTGGCGCTGGCAGGCGAACAAATTATTCAGGGGTTCTACAACAGCTTTATTCTGCTGGCTGTGCCTCTTTTCATTGCTGCAGCGAACATTATGAACGCAGGCAGTATTACGGACAGACTACTCCAGTTTTGTGTCGCAATGGTTGGCCATTTCCGTGGCGGCTTAGGACACGTTAACATCGTTTCCAGTCTGATCTTCTCTGGTATGTCGGGTTCTGCGGTTGCTGACGCCGCGGGTGTGGGCCGCGTTATCATTAACATGATGACCAAAGATGGCCGCTATCCGCCGTCCTATGCAGCAGCGATTACTGCCGCATCGGCGACAATTGGTCCGATCATTCCGCCTTCGATTCCGATGGTGATTTACGCCTTGGTGTCTGATACCTCTGTCGGTTACCTCTTTATCGCAGGTTTGGTACCGGGTCTTCTGATGGGTGTGGTTCTGATGGGCCTGAACGCCTATATGGCCACCAAGATGGATATCCCGAAAGAACCACGCACGCCGATGAAGGATATCCCGCGTATTACCTTCCGCGCTTTGCCAACACTGATGATGCCAGCGATTCTGCTGTTTGGTATCTATGGCGGTATTACTACGCCGACAGAAGCGGCGGCAGTGGCAGCGGCGTATGCGTTGATTCTGGCAGTAGCGTACCGTTCAATCAGCTTCAAGCAACTGTACATGGCGTTGAAAGAAAGTGCGTACTCGTCGGCATCTGTCGGTCTGGTTATCGGTTCTGCACTGATCTTCAACTACATCGTAGCGACAGAGAATGTTCCGACTGCGATTGCAGAAATGATTACGGCGGCAGACTTGTCACCGCTGCAGTTCTTGCTGATCGTCAACCTGATTTATCTCGGTCTTGGCTTCCTGCTGGATGCGACGACCGTGATTCTGGTTATCGTTCCGCTGTTTGTACCGGCTTGTCGTGAATTAGGTATCGACCTCGTGCACTTCGGTGTCGTGACCATCGTGAACTTGATGATTGGCCTGATTACGCCACCTTACGGGGTCTTGCTGTTCGTGATAAACGGCACCACCAAGATTCCGTTGGCGGGCATTATCAAGCAAGTGATTCCGTTCATCTTCGTTCTGCTGGCAGCACTGTTCATTATGATCTTGTTCCCAGACTTGATCCTAAGTATGCCAAGGTTGATGGGCTATCAGGGATAGCGATTTCACTTGGTACATAAAAAGAAAAGGCCTTTATGGCCTTTTCTTCTTTCTGCATTTCACGCTTCGTTTTTAATGCTTGGTATCCGGTTCATTCTGCATCGATTTGGATGATACAAAGCTATCAACCAACCATTTGGTGAGTGTCTTAAGAAGCTGCTGTTTGGTAATCGGTTTAACCAAGTGATCCTGCATGATTTCACGAATCGCCAGAGTCACTTCTTCACTGTATTCCCCCGAGAGAGCAATAACAGGAATTGGGCCAACCAAACGACGGATTTCATGGGTGGTGTCGATACCATTTCTACCTGGCATATGGATATCCATCAAAATGAGATCGAAGTTCTCATTCGCCACTTTTTGAATCGCTTCATCGCCTGATGAGGCTTCATCAACTGTAATGCCCTCGCTGGTGAGATACGCTTTAACCAACATGCGGTTGACCTGCATGTCGTCAACTACCAATACGCGCTTACCAATCAGACTGCCAAGCTTTGCGAGTTTGCCTTCATCAATGAGGTTATCGAATGAGCGTAGGAAGGTCAGTTTGTCGAACACGCCTTCAATTTCACCCTGAACCAAATGCTCTGAAAATTCGGTTGGCTCACTGTCTTTTGCGTCAAACACCAGAACTGGCGTGACTTGCGCATGGTGGCCTAAGTCACCGGCCCGCAGTGCTTTCACGAGCCCAATGTCTCTATTCAGCTCAGATTGTTCCAGCACGATGAAATCGACAGGATGATTGAGCTCATGAGTAAAGCCGGTTTCGACATCGTTGGTAAAACAAACCTTAATGTCGAGTGCGCCCAGTTCCTTAGAAAGCCAACTTCCTGACTCAGGCTGCGCAACAACGAGGCAAGATTTACCTGCGACATATTGCTTGATGCGTCCCTGTGTTTCTTCATCTTGCTCTTCTTGATCGACTGAAGGGAAGGTGAGGACGAACTCGGTAAATTCTCCTTCAACAGAATGGCATCGGATACTACCGCCAAAAGACTCCATCACACGTTTGCAGTAAGATAGACCAAGGCCATTACCTTGCTTCTTACCACTGGTATAGAACTCATCAAAAATATGAGTGACCTGAGTTGCTGGGATTCCCGGGCCAGTATCTATCAAGTGGACCGCATTTCCCTCTGCGGCTTGTGTAAAGTGAATCCTGACCCGGCTTTCTGGGTACCTATCGAAATAGTAGACCGCATTCTTGAGCAGGTTTAACAACACGAAACTGTATAGCGTGTCGCTGCCGTGGAAGAAAAAATCCTCCTCAAGATTCAGGTCGATTCTGTTTCTATGGTCTTCGCTATAGAAGCTGAAATCTTTGAGTGCCTGGGATGTCAGATCACCCACGGAGTAGTAAGAGAACAAGCTGGTACTGATGCCATCCCCACGAAGCTCGTCAAGAATGGCGTCAATAAAGCGGGTGCCGAGTTGCACCGCTTTTTTACCTTCAGACAGCTCCTGGTAAAGCTTCTTCATATCCTGAGATGCAAAAGGTGCGAGCGACCCGTTTTCCACGCCGAACATATCGGCATCGATACGTTCGAAGTGATATTTAATTTTCGTCAGTGGATTGCGGATCTCATGGGCGATGGAGCCAGCAAGTACCTGAGATTTACGCACCTTGTCTTCTGTGACAATGAATCGGTTTGCTTCATCAAATAGTCGCTGTAGACCCATGATTTCTTCACTGGAAAAGAGATCGTTCTCTTTCTCTTTCGACACCATATACAGATGCGTGACTTCGTTCTTCTCGTTCGTAATGGGGAGAACCAAAGAGGTGCCAGCGTTGACCATCGCGCGGGTGACATCACGAAGCTCTTCCTGAACTTCCGGGTCCTCGTGCTTAATCTCGTACTCCAGTTCCTCTTTGACCAGCACTGAACGGTCGCCATGGAAGCAGGAAAGGAAAAGGTTATTCTCTTCTGAATTGTTCCCCACTTTCTGAATGCGGCCAAACTTGGCTTTCAGCACCTCGTTAAGCTGTACCACCGCATCATCTGTTGAGTAGCGAAACTCACCAATCAAGTTACAGATGTTTTCAACCGGGTTACCTTTCTCTTTATAGAAAAGTCGGTTGACCTGTGCGCGGATGAACTTATGAGAACGGTTCCAGTACATACCCGTAACGACAGTCCAAACCACAAACAGCATGCTTTCCATTTGGAAGTGGCGTGTCGTTAGTAAGGATATAGGTACGATATACAAGGCGGCATTCAGCATGAAGCTGACAGAAATCATCGCGATATAACGACTGCTGTAGAAGCGGTTATGCAGTAGGGCATAACCGACCAACAACGCTTCAATGATAGACAGCGCAGGCGGAACCCAGACAACGGAGAAGTCATTGAACACTACCGGGATAAGGAAGTGCGCCATAAAGGTGGAGACAATAAAAGCCACCATGCCTAATACCATGTACTTGGCTTTAATCTGCTGCAGCTTGAGCTTGCTTCGGCTGGAGAGCACGAAGTTGGTCAAAGTCATGATGATCAGCAAGATCAAAATGCCAAAGAACAATCCGCTGGTGGGGCCGAATCTGATAACAAAGTTGCCAATGTCATAGACATCAACGGATACCACATTCAGTCCGGGTATCAGGTTGGTTACCAATGTAATGAGGCAGGTAGCCTGGAAGAACAGCCAATACCAGCGTTTGATCTGAAAACCTTCCCGCTCGGAAACCAAGCGGCAAGAGAACAGGTAAGCAAACGCAAATGCCAGACCAGAGAACATGTTCGCGGCCAGTGCCATGATGGTGGCAGCGGGCTCGCCAAGGTAGACGAGCAAACCAGATTGGAAATAGGCGTTAGACAATATCCACGCCGAAATGAACATGGTGTAAAGCGTGTATGGGCGATATAAAGGTCGGGTTATCCCCGACCTGTTTTTAGCCAAAGCACGTGCGAAGTTGGTCGCCCAAATCGCAACAATACCGGCAATCGCGACCAAGAAAATCGCTATATAGTTATTGGAAATTGCCTGTATAAATTCATGCATTGGCCGAAGCTCTCGCGAGTTTTCGCATCGAAATGATTCTCTTGTTGTAATCTCTGAAGCTGTTTTCTTCGAATGCCTGACTCATCGGCCCTGTGAAGACAATTCCCTGATAGGTGGTCAAGGCTGTGCCCGCTACGTGCTGTTTGCAGACTGCAACGTAGGGGAGGATGTTGTTACTGTCGTTATTCACAGATTGATAGAACCCGAGGATAGAAGGTTGTTCGACGATGGTATAAGCCACTTCAAGGCCAATATCGGCGAGTTTCAATGTCAGATATTTGAGTGTCAGGTAAAGGACATGGTTCAACTTTTCGCGTGGGCCACTAATTGCCATTCTGATGATTTCACAGACAGCTTGCTTTTGTGTAACAGCGCGCAAAAGAGAATAATCAAATTTCTCAACAGATTCAGTGTTTACTTTATTTTTCAACTGGTTAGAAAAAATACCAGATCTTTCTAATGTACGGATTTTCTCATTTGATAAGGTCAGAGTCCAACTATCTGTTTGGAAAAATGGGTCAAAAGTTAGCCAGTTGTCATGTTGTGCATAGCGTTGGATAAGTGCTGAAGAAAGCAGCAATGGAGCGTTACCACCCACATCCTGATACAGAATGAAGTGTTCACCTGAGGCAGAGATATCCAGGTAGTAAAGCATTTCGTACCAATGTTGCTGCTTAACGAAGGTTTCAAGGTTGATAAGCACATTGGCAAGAGACAGTACCATTGGGTAAGGCGAGTGACTGGTCAGGAAAAGCCGCTCGTCATTTCGAATGTCTTCCACTACTTCATAGCGATACATCTCACTCACGTTTTCCATTTCTGCCGACACGGGCTGCTCTTCATAGTGTGCCTGAAGGTTTTGTCTTGCTTGCTCGTTAATTTGAAACGCTTTGAATTCCGCCCAACACATCAGAATGTCGCCATAGAACGTCATTGCAATGCGTTCAATGTAAAGGAAAAGAGATGGAAGGTTTTTAATCGGGCGGATACCGTTTATCGACTCAGCAAGTGTAGATGTCAACGTGGTGTAGAGATTACCTCTTGGTGCTTCAGGATCCTGTGCTTGATGAATCTCGCTAACACGGTAAGAAACAATTTTTTCGAACAAGTCAAAGTAATGATTTTCATACATATATTGGTTCACATACTGCATGAAAGCACGCTTATTGTTTTCTGTTGGCTGCGCTGCACTGAGAGAGATGATCTTCTGTTGCAGAGTGATTTGAGTGTAAGAAGGGGTGATATTGATGTCGTACATACTTAATTCCTCGACGTGGTTCAATAAAGTCCAGTTAAGTGTACGATCACTTTGATACAGCTATTAGACGAGACTCGCAATTGTCTACTTATTGAAACAGTTACGACGGTTTACATAAAAGAGAGCGATTGCTTGTCCATAAGTCGTTGACGAGGGTGATAGATCAGCGAATTCGGTTCCTACCGTGTTTTATGTCAATCGTGTTGCCAAATTTTACAGACATAAGAATTACTGCAGTCAGTCAGTTTTTTGATACAACTTTCGTGGGGATCTCTCACTACGTTATTGGGGTGTTTCCTGTGCCCGAGAGGAGCCGCCATGAGTGAGAAGGATGCCTTTGCTGAAGTGGTCGACATGCACCACGGAGGTATGAATAAGTTGGAAATTGCGAATGAGCTGTCGCAGAAAGGGTGGGGTTTCTATGATGCCTTAGAATTTACAGAGAGTGTGTATGAGAATGAATCGCTCTCAGACCCCATCAGAATGGGAAGTTCTTTGGAGGAAATGCGAAAACAGCCGCCATTAGATATCTGATATGTTCCTGATGAAAGCCAGCTTACGACTGCTGGCTTTCGTTTTTGAGGACCGCTCGCTTACATAAAATGTGCAACTAATCCCTATGTTTTAAAGATAAGAATCATGTTTCATATCGTGGATGAACACGTGTTTAAAGCGTTAAATCTATCAAAACTTGAATGTGATCATTTATAACTTTGCCAGTAACACTATCGTTATGTGATGCAGCATCTTCGCAACATCGATGGAATGTTTACCGAATTGTTCGGATGAGTTCATGTTGTAGGTTATTTCCAGGAAGAGACTTGTATGAACGCATATTATTCAACACTAAGTGGATGGCTGATCCCCATTACTCGGGCAATGAAAACCCTAGACATTGAGCCGATCGAGACGTTGGAAAGGTTTGGTATTTCTCCTTCAATAGTCAATGATCCTGAGGGGAGGGTTTGCGTTCAGAGCCTCGGTAATTTGTTCGCGTACTGTAACAACAAAGTTGGCGGTCGCGCTTTTAATATAGAGGTAGCTTGTAGCTTCCATCCATCAGTGCTTCATGCGCTTGGGTATGCGGTGCAATCGGCATACAGCCTTCAAGAAGCATTGGAACGTGTTGCGCAATACAAACGTGTCGTCTCTAATTGCTGCAACATGTACGCCTTTGAGGAAGGTGAAGACGATTTTGTCGCTGACCTTGAGGTCTATCAATATGCAGATAGCGGTCGCGGGGTACTCACTCCCCACATGATTGAAGCATTTTTGGCCACGTTAGTTCAGTTGTCTCGCGATATTGTTGGCCGTGATTTTAATCCAGTCAAAATACAATATAATTTTGAGCCGATTGGTGCGGATTGCGACGTGGCTTCGGCGTTCTTCGATTGCCCAATTGAGTATGGTTGCGATCGAAACGCTGTTGTGATGGATGCGGAAGTCGTCAGAGCCCAGTCTATTAGTAGTAATCCCGCAATCAATGAAATGCACCTCGAAATGCTTAACAAGTTCATGTGTAGGGTAGATAAAACCAACCTGTCATTTCAGATCGAGAACCGTATTGTTGAAGAACTGCCTCTCGGAGCGCCTTCACAGGCGGATGTGGCCAAACAACTGGGATTAAGCCTTCGAAACCTTCAGCGTAAACTCAACGATCAGGGCACCTGCTATAAAGACATCCTCGACAATACACGTAAACGTTTGACGATGAATTATATTAGGCAGCCTCATATGAGTATCAGTGAAATTGGCTATTTGGTGGGATTTTCCAATGTCGCGAACTTTAACCGAGCATTTAGGCGTTGGGAAGGTTGTGCGCCTGGTGAGTATCGTCATCGTTATCTCTCTTCGAATACCCTCGCCGAAGCCTGTCGGCATTGACCCAAACTGATAACGAGAAAGGGCACCGAAAGGTGCCCTTTCTTTCATCTAGCTCTCAAGCAGTTCAGAAGATAATCCTTTGGCATAAATTAACAAAGCGTTCTGACAGGGTTAGCGCATATTGAAAATTCAGTATCGCAATAGAAATGAGTCCTCTCCATTCTGCTGTTCTTGTTGGACTTGGCTGAATTAAGGAGGAAGACATTAGGGAGACCCAAATGAGCAACGCTGAACAACTCTCTGCTCCGATGGTTGCTGAACAGCATTCGATGAATGGCGTCATTCCAGTGACCACTACGTTTAGTATTCAAAAACATGCGTTCAACAAAGAAAGATACCCTACCTATGAAAACCGGGTAGAGGATCTGGAGGCGCTTAAGTCGGCAATTCACCGCGAAAAAGAAAACCTGCTCAATGCGCTCGTAAAGGATTTTGGCTACAGAAGTCACGAGGAAAGCATACTCGGCGACATATTCTCTTCTCTTTCCACGATTGATTATACAATCAAACACTTACGCCAATGGATGAAGCCACAAAGGCGAAAAGTCGGGATTGTCTTTCAGCCAGCGAAAGCCGAAATTCACTACCAGCCTTTGGGTGTCGTTGGGATTATTGCTCCTTGGAATTACCCCGTCTTTCTCACCATTGGCCCACTGGTGGCTGCGGTCGCTGCGGGAAACCGGGCCATGATTAAAGTGTCTGAATTCACGCCTGCGACGAATGCAGTGTTGGAAGAGATGCTCAGCAGTGTCTTTGCAAACGACAAGGTTTGTGTTGTGCAAGGTGACGCGAACATCGCGAAGTCATTTTCAGAATTGCCGTTTGACCACCTGCTCTTTACTGGCTCCACACAAGTTGGCCGTCATGTGATGCTTGCGGCGGCAGATAACCTTGTGCCAGTGACACTGGAACTTGGCGGCAAATCGCCAGTGATCATCGATAGCGACATACCGTTGGGTGAAGCCGTAAAACGCTTTATCTACGGCAAAACCATGAATGCAGGCCAAACCTGTGTCGCGCCAGATTACATTTACTGTCCGCATGATCGCGTAGACAGTTTGGTGAAGGAAATCGATCATCGCTATGAATCTATGTATCCCTCTGAGCTTGGTGACGATAAACGCACCCGGGTGATCAATGCGAAACAGTTCGACCGTTTGATGGGATATCTGGAAGAAGCTAAAGCGCAAGGAGCGCAGGTTATTCATCTTGGAAATTTGGATGTAAAGCCAGAAGGCGGCTTTATACCCCTGACGCTGATATTGGGTGCCAAGCCTTCAATGAAAGTCATGCAGGAAGAAATTTTTGGACCCATCCTTCCCATTGTTGGTTATCAGAGTGTGCAGGATGTTATTGATTCTATTAACAACAACCCAAGACCTTTGGGTTTGTATATACAAAGCTTCGACAAAAATTTCCAACGCCGATTTTTAAAGGAAACACATGCTGGTGGTGTTTGCATTAACGATGCGGCATTCCATGTCGTTGTCGACGATTTGCCATTTGGTGGAGTGGGCGACTCCGGAATAGGCAGTTATCACGGGGTAGAGGGATTCAGAACATTTTCACACTGCAAGTCAGTGTTGGTACGAGGGAAACTCTTTTTCAGCGACATGCTGTTCCCGCCTTACGGCAAGAAAATGCATCACTTGTTCAACAAGTTCTTTGTTGGTGGGTGACAGTGTCACATGGCGTTGGCGTTAAGACCAAAGCCTATTAGGGCAAGAACAAGCATGATAAACAGAAGGATAATGAACGTGACACAAGGTGAGCGAAACAACCGCGCCACAATGGCGACGTTTATCGAAAGCGCCTGCGACAAATACGCAGACAAAATTGCATTCTATTGCGGACCACAAAGCCTGACTTATCGTGAAGTGGAGGAAAAGTCCCGACAACTGGCAGGCTGGATTCAAAACAACACAAACTTACAACCCGGTGATCGGATTGCTATCCAGCTTCCGAATATTCTGGATTTTCCAATTGCTGCGTTTGCAGCCTTGCGCGCCGGATTGGTTCTTGTGAATACCAATCCTCTTTACACCCCCAGAGAAATGCAGCATCAGTTTACGGATTCTGGTGCAAAAGCCTTGGTTATCTTCGCGCCGCTTTCCGCGCCTTTGGCATCAGTCATCGACCATACCGATATTGAGCTGGTGATTTATGCCAAAGGGGGCGGTTCGGCTTCTGTACCCAGTGAGCGTGATATCCAGCAGGTAGATTTGGACAACATTCTCGCCTTTGATGCCGCGCCGTTTTGTCCGCCGAACATTGATGCCGAAGCGATTAGCATGCTTCAGTACACAGGCGGCACGACGGGAAGGGCAAAGGGGGCATGTCTCACTCATGCATCCGTGCTGACGAACATGGAGCAGCTTGAAGAACGCTTGAGCAATGTTGTTACTCCGGGTGAAGAACTCTTTGTTTGCCCATTGCCGCTCTACCACATCTATGCGTTTGCAGTGAACCTTATCCTTTTCTTCTCTCAGGGGAATACCAATATTCTGATCCCGAACCCAAGAGATCTGGATGCCTTTGTTACGCAATTGAAGCCGCACAAATTTTCTGGCTTTGCCGGTATTAACACTCTATTTGTCGGACTTTGCCAGCACCCAGAATTCCGTGAACTGGATTTCTCTCACCTCAAAATCACGATTTCTGGCGGGACTGCTTTGATTGATGCAGCGCGTCTTGGTTGGGAAGAGGTGACAGGTTGCACTATCACCGAAGGGTATGGCATGTCTGAGACCTCCCCTGTTATCAGCCTGAATCATCCTGGAAGCGAGCACTATGGCACCGTGGGGGCGCCACTTATCAACACCAATGTAGAAATCTGGGATTTGAATGACCAGCCATTGCCAGATGGCGAGGTGGGCCAAATCGTGTTGAAAGGCAAACAGGTGATGAAAGGTTATTGGAATAACCCAGAAGAAACCGCTCAGGTGTTGACGTCAGCTGGCTATTTTAAAACTGGTGACATGGGTGTCGTTCTTGAAAACGGATGTATTCAGATTGTCGACCGCCTAAAAGACATGGTGCTGGTTTCGGGCTTTAATGTTTATCCAAGCGAGGTAGAGCAAGTGCTTTGCGCTTACCCCGATGTGTTGGAAGCTGCTGTAGTCGGTGTGTCTGATGACACAACAGGTGAGGCAGTAAAAGCCTTCATTACAGCAAAAGAGACCTTGGAACTGACCGACCTTGAAACCTTCTGCCGCCAGAATCTCACTGCCTACAAAGTGCCTAAACAGGTAGTTGTGGTCTCTGAGTTGCCGAAGACGGCTGTTGGTAAGATCCTTCGAAAAGATCTTCGCGCTAACGCCTAGGGTCTGTTGACTCGTGAATCATTAGACCCTAACCGTCTTTCTGTCCTTTACTTTTACTCGTCTTTTCCGGTGCAAATGCGCCGGCTTTTTTTTCCTGTTTTTTCATTGTTACCTGTTGGTCTGAAGACACAAAAAAAGCCCGCGAGGCGGGCTGTATTAAGGACGGTTATGTTCTGTTTTCAGAAGCGGTAGTTTGCTTGTGCACCTACAATCAGTAAATAGCCTTTTGCCGTGTAGTCATGGTTTGCCGTGAATAAGCTGGTTTCAGTAAAAGACTCATCTGAGCGGTCCATGTAAGCCAATCCAAAATCAAACGACCAGTTGTCATCAAGTTGGTAATTCATACCTGTCGAATACCAATAGGCGTCTTGGTCTGGGATGCTCACGGTTGTATCACCTGCTTTTTCATCGAGTGCAAAGCCAGCGCGAAGTTTGATGGCCGGGTTGAGTTGATACGTTGCACCAATTGCCCATCGCCAGCTGTCGTCATACTTCTCCGGCTTTAGAAAACAAATGCCACCGTTGATACTGCAATCGCTGCTTGATGCGCTGAATTCTTTGTACTCACTCCATTGGGTCCAAAGGGCGCTGTAGTGAATGGCGAACTTATTATTGAGCTGGTGGAAGCCAGAGAACTCTGCAATCGCGGGGAGTGGCACATTCGAAACAGCCGTTGTTGAACCTCCACCAGGAATGGCAACGCCGGGACTGAAATCCGTGAAAGTACCTTCAAGTTTCAGGTCAACGCCAGCGCGATAGGAGAGGCCGAGCCGGTTACTTTCATCCAGTTCAAACAGTGCGCCTACATTCCACCCAAAGGCCCAGTCATCACCGTCCCAGCTGAGAATCTTGCCTGAAGCCTGTGTGCCGAAGTTGCCTGCACCTCCACCGTAATGCCTATTCACTTCGCCATTTGCGTAAACCAGGCTAATACCTGCGCCAAGACTCAGCATAGGGTTCACTTGATAAGCAACGGCCGGGTTGATGTTTACTGTGAAAAGCTCGGTATCACCGCCTATGTCGCCGGCGAGGAAATCATTCTTCAGGTCAGTGCCCAGCCCGTAGTTGGCATATAGTCCCAAGCCCACAGCCATTTGGTCATTCAGAGGATGAACGTAGTAACTTGCTGGCACAAATTGGGAAGGAATAATGTCTGACGAGGACTGCGCTGCTGAGTTGCCCGTCACGTCGATTTCTGCGTCAAAGTAAATCATTGAACCGGAGAACGCCGGACGTTCAAAGAGCGTCATGGTGGCGGGGTTCCGCCCCATCGACGTTGCGCTGTCACCGACAGCAGCTTCACCAGCATAGGCGCGCCCAAGCCCGCCGACTGAATCAAATGCGATTTGGTAGCCCGCAGCGTTTGCCTGACTGGCAGCGAGTGCAGACAAGACAAGCGTCGCTGTTGTGGAAAGGGTTAATACTCTTGCTTTCTTTGCCGCCATAACGACCTCCATGGCTGAAGTTAATCCTGTGATTTTTATAGGAATCCTTCAGATGGTAGGCATGACCGTACATTGGCATGTAGTCTCCACATGCCATTGAACTATCTTCAATGGTCAGTGAGACAAAAGCGTTTAAGAATGACTAGTTTTGGCTTAAACGTGGATGTACTGAATAAATTGATCCATGACCTGCATTTGCTGTTCAATGCCTTTCAATGAATGATAGATATCTGTTTCTTCATCACAGTGAAGGACGACGTGTTTGGCAAAGGCAGAGATTTGTCCATCTTTGACTTTTTTTGAATGAACGAGATTGCGCTTAATCACGACAAACAGATCTTGTTCCTGAAGACTGAGCGACAACTTCTTCGCTATTGCACGGATTTCAGTTTCGTCAACAGGTGCACCTTGGCGAACAGAAGATTGTAATACATATGTTTTTCTTGGGTTTCCGCCATTACTCGCCTTTGCAATGACGGCACAGGTGCGATTGACGATCATGCTTTTTCGCATTTCATCAACGCGGGTTAAGTTGATATCGACGTGTTGTTCCACTGACACTTCCCTTTTGGAGTAACCATTCGATGCCGTCGCGCAGAAAGCGCTTCGATGAATATTCGGGAATCTTATAAAAGGGCAAGTCGGTAAGCTTGTCATAACGTGCCATACCACTATCCGAGCGAACCGGTGCTGAGATTTGGGTGATTCAGGAAGGGAATTCGACTGAATGAAGTGCCGGTTAAAAAAAGCCGGGTTGTCGCTGCAACAACCCGGGAAGGCTATCTCGATAGAGAGATAGAAATCGGGCACTTATACCCAAACAACTTGAAGACCTCCCTACGGGCGAGTTGACTGATGCTGTGCTCTTTGTTGTCCCTTTTTGATGGAGGTGACTACACCTACAAAGGAACGCCGCGATCACAACACCAGTCAATCTCGCTAAATCTTGCATCTTCAGGTTGCTTGGGTATAAACCATTACCCAGTAGCGTCTACAATGTGCTACTCCGGAGAAGAGAGATAAGCGCTATATATTGATATACCTGATAAAGCAATCCATTAACTCCATCTTTATATCTATACTCTCTGCTTCAATGTCTTGATTTTCCTTCAGTTGACACTTTTCTCCTATTTCCTTTGTAAACATATAAATTTGTTGATCCTTTATTCTTTTAGAGTTTCTTAAGTTATTTTTTATGGCTGTAAAAACCAATGCTTCTCTATGGGATAACTTATGTTTTTTGGATATTTCGGCGAGATTTTTTCTTTTTTTTAATGGTATATCAAGATACTCAACCTGCTTAACTTTTCTAAGTACACTACAGGCTCTTGAAATTATTTCATCCTTTTTTATGTCTCCCATCTTACTAATGTCAATTCTTTTTCTTCTAGCCAATGCTCTTTCCCGTCTGATTTTTTTAGATGACAAAATGAAAATCTTGGATGATGCCGTTATTATGGTGTTTTAATGACTTTTTTCTTTGTCTCTCCATGACATTTCTTTATCATTAGCATGTGTTTTGAAAAAAAAGCCAGCACTTATGTGCCGGCTCTTATATGTTTGATGCGAGATTAAGCATGAATGTATTTTATGAAAAGTGACATCAGCTGCATTTGAGATTGAAAATTACCAAATGCACCTTCAAACATCTTCTCATCATTAACCTCAGACACGAAGCTCCTAGTGAAACTCAAAATGTCATCTTCTTTTACTTTTTTAGAATAAATCGAATTTTCTTTAATGACGATATAAACGGTTTTCTCTGGTTGGCTTAGCTGATTCAGCACTTTATCATCGACGAGTGACTTCTTCCCTGAATAGTACTTAGCCATATTTTCACTGTTAACACTCTGCGTTCCCACGTGAGCCATGACCAAACATGCACCACTAGCAATGAGCATTTTTCTCATGGAATCTCTGCGTGATTGATTAAACTCTCTCATCATAATATCTCCCATTAGTTCCAAGGACTGACAGTCATTGTTGAAGGCATGCGAAGGTCATAGCTCCAGCGTCTTTCGCGATTTTTAGCTCGAATCTTTTCATCCAAATCTTTGAGTTGTGACTGGAAGTTATCCAGATATGGATAAACATTGGGATCATGGGAAAACTGGCCTTTTGGATATTTCCCAAGCGAGCGGAACCAATCTTCAGGTAAGTCGGTGAAGATCTTAGAAAACATGAACAGCCCAGCGCCGACATTCATGGGTGGACAAATATTCAGCCAATCTCTTTCTGAATACTCATGATAAGGATCGATAGGGTGGTCTCGATAAAACCCTAAAGCGCCAAGTTTCATGAAGGAGACAAAGCTACTGAAACCATGGTTTACTGACATCCAATAGATAATCCTTGAAACGGTATCCACTAGTTCTTCAATTGTTTTAGCATCATCGGGGAAGCCACGTACCATTCCATAATGGTTGGTTTCGTAGAGGAAAGCTTGTAATTCAGAATCGTCAACGACATCTTGGTCAGAGTGGTAATAAAGTCTGATATAACCATCCACCCACTCACTGATGATAGGGGCGAGTTCGTTATCATCATGTTGCGGAAAATCTTTTAACTGCGCCAAAGACGGGTCAGCGTGACGATCAATCGGCGAACTATGTGTTTTAAAGTGGTACTGACTTTTACGCCGTAGAACGGAGGTTAAAAAGGTTTGGCTGCTGAAGCCAGACAAATGCTGGATTGCGCCCGTTAACAGTCCATTGAAGGGATCGCCATAAGGGTCAACGTTATCAGATGTGGGAAAGCCGACTTCTGTAAAAATCCCGGTATGGTTGTTGGTCAGCAATCCCATCAGGTGCGTATCTAGTAATGGTCGAAGAGGGTGGTGCTCTGTGATATTTCTAAAGTACGCAACCGGGATGGAACCAAGGTAGACATGACTGGATAAGTGGTCAACAACACCAGCCATAGATGCCATCGTGGTTACCGTATTTTTGGCCATTTGCCAAGCCCAGTAGTTGTCACCTGCGGTGATGATTTTTGAGCGTGGGTGTTTGTTTGTGCCATAACCGAAAATATTCACAAAGAACCAATCTATGTCTTCCCAAAAACCTGAGCCTTGTGGTGTTTGAGTGGGTTGTATGGCAATGGTTTTTAGTGCGTTAGATTCTTTAGATATGCCAAACAGCGAGATACTTGCGTGCAACCTCGCACCATAGTTATCCCAGTTTCGTTCTGCCACTGTTTCTTCGTGAAAGTCCTTGAAGTCAACAATAAAAAGACGACCCTCAGCCATGGCTTGATCGATGTCGTCATTCTCAAAACCAGGCACTTTTTTGAGATGTTCATTAGTGATAGGAAAGTTCTGTTGGTGCTCGGTATAAGGTTTGAAATAGTCAAAAACGGGACTTGGCGCTGCTGTCATCAACCAACCAATAAGATCATCTGAGCGGAAGTCCTGGTCGTAGTCGGGTTTAGGCCATTGCTTTATACGGTCTTCATAGTGTGGATGCGTAGGGCAAAAAGTAGGGTAAAAATCGAGTTCCTCTACGCTATTACACTTTCTCGACGGAAACAAAGCTAGAATAGGATCCATAATTTCAAAGTGAGCGGCATCGGGTTTGTTATCAGTCAGCGCACCAATGATTCTTCTAAAAACGTCCAACACTCGAAGCGCAATATCAGGCGTTTTAACAATGTCGTCAAAATGCTTACAAAGATAGGCGATGGCACCTTCCATCAACTGAATGCCGTCAAATGTGAGACTGGCGTCATCAACGCCAAAATTGTATTCGTATGAATCAAGATCACCACGATATTTCCACGTGCCGGAATCAGCCACTTCTGGTGAAACAATATTTCCATGCACAACTGCACCGGGAAGCTTAAAGTATTCGAAAACGTGTTCCTTACGTGCTTTTTCTAAAAGCGCCTTTCTCACTGCCTGATGGGTTGTATCGTATTGGGGTAATGACACATTGGGGTAAGGGGTCTTCAGTTTTTCAGTGCCTCCTAGGCCTTGGAAAATTTTGTGGAATTCTCCGGCTAGCGGGTGGTCCTCTGTTTGACACCGCGCATTTCCAAACGAGCGCGTCCTAGTGGTTTTAAGCGTGGAGTACTCGTCAATATTCAGTAGCTCTCTCAACTCTTGAATCTGGTCGTTGCTCATAAAACTCAATCCCTTTTGGTTGGTACTATAGGACTAGTCATTCCAACTATCCCGCGTGATGACCGGCGTTCAAATATCACTGATAACAGATATTGTTATCTAACTCTGTATTTCAAACACCGGAGCTACCAGCCAACTTTAGCGACTCCAAACTATTTCGACTTGTCATTTTATGTATAAGATCTGTCCTTACTTTCCTTCACTCGGCATATGACTAAGATATTGGATATAAGAGTGTTTTCCTTTTCTAAAATTCACTGTTTAGTGTGATTATATATATGAAACAGGTATCTTAAGATTGAATAAAGTATGTAAAGGTAATGAATTTTAAATTAATTTGATTAGAATAAAAGGCACGCTGTTTAATTACACGTGCATCTACTTCGGGTGCATTGCCTTTTATCAGGCTGCTCTCACTTGAGCGTGACTGAACGTTAACCTCTATTAGCTTCTACGAATCTAATAAGGCGTGAAATCACTACCGGATTGTGCCTAGAGGGTGCATTGTTGACCTCGAACATAGGATCCAGATGATTGAAACCATCTAGTAAAATTCGTTCTTTTTTTGAAGGAACAACACCGAGTTCAATAAGCGGTTGAATGACGCCATCGGAACCGATGAACTCTAGCTTCGGCACGTAATCCAATTTATCTTGATGTATGACGTTCAATCCACTGTTTACTGCGTGTCCAAATGGCAATGCTAGCGCCGCGTCAATGACAATCCGCGTAGGAAAGTACCATTCAGTGAAATTGAGGCCCGTTTTGTCGTCATAGAGGGCACTGAGAAAGTCGTCCATATCTACCATTTCGTCTCGACCGGTTGTGAATGCTTGAGAACCATTGAGGCTGAGGTATTCGTCTTCGGCAGTGTAAGCAACTTCATCAAAATCAGCCCATGTATACAGAGGCCCGGTGAATCCCTGATAATCCTTCGGAAATACGGCGATATATTGTTTATCATCGGTATAGGCGGCACTTATAAAGTTACCAATAACAGGTAGCGATGAGATTGCGTTGAGGATATGAAATTTTTGCTCGATTGGACCACCATTTAGGTGTCCCAAACTGGTTCCAAGGAATCCTATTGTGGAGAAGTCATCGTCAAACACTAAACCAATAATTGCCTCATAGGTATAGCGAAAATCAGTCATGTCAGGCTTGAGGATGAAATCTGGGAGATCCTTGGAATGTAAAACTCTCATCATGTTTTGAAGTGAGAAGGGAAGCTTAACTTGGTCGATGATACCGATTTCGGCACTTGGCGCTTTTTCGGCAATCGCGCCCAAAATAACTGGAAATGCAAGCTCGGAAGGTGTGAAAAGGCCTGGTATTGAAACAATCCTAGGGATAATCCCTTTTTCTAGTTTGCTGGTGGCTTTGGCGTAAATATCCGGGGTGATGTTTTGAGCGACATCCACGCCAAACGCGCCGAGATGAAATGGAACCACTGAAGAAAGTAATTCAGGTATGTCTGACAGATTCGAGAGAATAGAGTCGAAAGCGAATGCTCCGGCTACATTGTTGAATCCTGCGTCTTCCAAGGTATTTGAGTCACCATCCAAGTCCCAAGAAAGAAATGCTGAAGTATGGATACCGCCCAAGGAGTGGCCTCCTACAAAGAGCTTTTTTTGGCGGTCTTCAAGGTTAGGCATTAACGTCATAGCAACCTTGAACATATCTTCCGTTGCTAGTGAGAGACCAAACTCGGAGAGGAAATCAACGTCTTCGCTTTTGTAAAATCCTGGAAATATGCTTCCATTGATGTCTCCGCTGTTGTAATAGAAATCAAGCGCTTCCAGAGCAACTTCATCAATACTGCGGTCAGCAAGCGGAAGAATATTGTCAATCATTGAGGTGTCCTCTAGGCAATTTGCTCGTCTGTCCATTGCCCACACTTCGAAGTTCAGGCCATGCTCTTTTTTGGCAATATAAACTAGTTCTCTGCCGATATGTTGGAAACCCGTTGCGCCTTCTAAAACGCCGGGCATCATCATCAATACCGCGTCCGCTTCATTGGAAGTAGAGCCATTTAGGGAGGAATATTTTATTAGGCTAATATTATTACATTGCTCCGGGGCTTTACTACGAATGTTTTCTGGAAGTGGAGATGGAATCTTAACCAATTCAGTTCTTACAATGCTGCTGACATCATTTTTATTCCATAGTCGTTCCACTCTTGGCTTTTTATTTTCTGGTGTGTTGCTTTCAAGGTCATAGTTACAGCCAAATAAAGCTGTAGATAGGGCTAAAATAGAGAGTGTATGTAGCAGTTTCCAAGTCCATGAACATTCCATGTTGTACTCCATGATTAAATGAAAGTAGAGAGCTCAGTCCCTGTTGAAAAATATCTAAAGCGTCTCAGTAATTAAGTGGAACACTTAAAAAGATGAGGACAAGGCGCCTTAAAGAGCGCCTTGACCTCATAGTTTAAGGGTTACAAGATATTGCTGTAGTAATCCTCACACTCTGGATTTGCTTCAATTTCAGCAGCGATAGACTCTTCATTGGTAAAGTCGCTGTTTTGACATTTGAGCAGTCTTACGCGATCCCAATCCACTTCAAACTCAGCCCCGAATGTGGCAGCTGATACGTGTTCATCCTTGTAAGCAACGGTTTGCACAGGAAGGACACCAAGCCAATTGCTGTGTGTTGCCAACAGTGACATGACACCGACAGAGCTATCTACATGAAACGTTGATGTGCCCGTTTTATCTGCTTCACTACGGAATGTTGCTACAAAGCCAGGTACAAAGTTTCGGTGAGAGATGGCGCTAAAGGCTCTGTAATCGAATGCGGGGTTTAAGTCCCAGGCAGGTTTATCTCGATGACAAGCCGTTTGTTCTGGGCCTGTTGCGTAGAGCCAATTACATCTTTTTTCAAGATAGTTTCTATCGTAGACCCAACCTGCTTGATCAAGACTTTCAGAACCTGAAGCATTTTCCAGCGTATACTCTGCTGTCTCGTACGAGACGGTTTTTGAATAGCTAGTGTTGTAACTATAAGTAGCCGATAAACCTGCGTTACCTGTACCGCCAGATTGGTTTCCCTCGGCACCAACACTTGCTGTGATTGATATTCCCACATCAACGGTAGCAGTTTCTGAGATCTGATTTGTAGGATTTTCTTGAGCGGGAATATGGCCATGCAACCTGACATCTGGATCATCCGAGTAGACACTGAAGCGGTAGTTATCCGCAAAAGGTTTCATCTCGGTCATCCAAGGATGAAAAAAAGAAAGAGCGAATTGATTTTGAACTAGCTGATCGGACAGAAATATACCTGTGCCACCACCATCATCAGGTGCAATGGAAACACGGACAAAGTTAATATCCTCATTTAAGCCATCATCGGTTGCTTCAGAGCGAATTTTTTCAACGGTGTAGGTAAGTGAAGCGCGACTGTTGTTTTCAATGCAAGGGTCTTCCATATTTTCTTCATCAACATATTCATACCCACCTAATCCTAAAAAGCCAACTTTGGCTAGGCCAGGTGTAGGGCATGATAATCGTTCTTGCCGTGCCTCAACGAGAATGACTTCCCTATTTGTTGTTTTTAGTAACTCCAAAGGGGGACGTTCTGTTTCTGTATTGGATTCATTATTTGCTAAAGATCGGGTCGATGGTGAAAGTGATCTTAAGTCCGATGCAGAAACCATGGTTGAATACTGCAACTTGGTTGAGAGTTCAGACTTGGCATCCTCCAAGGAATCGATTAGTTCATCTGAAGCATTGGGATCTATGTAAAAATCACTATAGCTTTCCTCGGTATCTCCGTAGACAGAGATCGATTTTAGGTTAAGTTGACCCTCAATCATTGCTGCCGCAACAACGGGGGCTTTAACACCAAAACCCAATACCTTTGATACCAGTGTTTTTGAGCTTTCTGCGGTGCCTGCATGCGTGTTATCTAAAATGACAATATCACCCTGACGCAGCTTTCTTTTGATGTCTTCTAGGTCACTGTCTGTCACCTCAGTTGTATTTACATACACCTCATTCGCCCCAATTTCATAGGACTCAAAGACACTACTTCTTGTACCAAACTCCGTTTGCGCATTGGCTGTGGTCGCAGCAATGCTTAGTGCTAATAAAGACCATTTAATATTCACTTTCCTTAACTCCTTTAAGTTATGACGAGCTACTGCGAAGCCAAACTTTCTATCAGCTAGGCAGGGATGGCGACCCAAACCGAATGAAATAGCATCGTAGCTGCTATCTGATCTATGCATTTTTAACAATCTATAGATCCCAAGGTGTATTAATTTAAATTGGTATTCCAAACGAAATATTAATTATTTAACTTGGCGCATTTAATATTATTATCGCCAGAGAGGATTAATTGTTCTGGGTGTAATACAAGATGCTATGAGCCATAACATCATGATAACAATGTAAAAAATATATTTGGAAGAAGCTTGTGGTACTAAAGTAGTATGATAATGAGTATTAGTTAGGTGTTAATTTCTATGAGTTTTATTGTTTGTTTTAAATTGTGTTTGAATAGTATTGAAATACATTTAAATGAAGTGTATTGACCGAGTTTATAAAGCGCTTTCTTTTTGGTGGTTTATACTTTAAATATTTTAAAATATACTTTCTTGACATGAAAACTTAACATTGGTAACTATGAAATGCCTTAATACAGGTTCTGCATTATTTTAGCTAATTCTTAAATGGATGTGATTGCAGCGTTCGCGATTATTGTGATTAAAACTACACACAGGAAAGACCTCCAAAACGGAAACTCTGTCTTTTTATGCAGTTAATATCTTTGGGTGAGCAGCCAATCAGAATCGGTTAACATGATGAAAATTGTTTGCAAAAACTAGTTGCATAGAAGTGGTATGACAGAACATCAAGCAAGGCTGGAAAACCTGAAAGCTCACATTCTAGAAGAGCTGGATTTGTTGAAAGACCAGGCGGATCCTGTCGCTCTTGACCAACCTTGTATTGGTCGGGTTGCGCGAATCGATGCGATTCAACAAAACGAAATGGCCAAATCCAATCTTAGGTATTTTCAAAGCCAGTTAAATGAGGTGAATGCCGCACTTCAGCGTTTGGAAGACGAAGAGTACGGCTTTTGCGAAGAGTGTGGTGTGGATATCCCCGATGCCCGTTTAGCCATTAAGCCGGAAGTTAGGTTTTGTGTTGGTTGCCAGGAAGGGCATGAATCCCTTTAGCTAACCTGAGCAATACTCGCTGGGTTGAAAAGGCGTCCAATAGCGCAAGCAATCCGCAGGTGGCGTAAACACTTCTATGGTGAGTGGGTAGCACTGTGCTTCATCACTGGAGTGAGTGTCACTGCAATCACCTCCCGGACAAGCTGACAATGCTCCCAACAGATCGGTTTCAGCAAAAAACTCAATGTAGTCTCCCTGTCGCGCAGGGCTTGCCTTCATAAAGTACTGATGGGTATCTCGGGTGAATCCGGTGCACATGAATACGTTAAGTACATCATGCATGTAGGGTTCTGCTTCTTTCTGACTTACACCGAGCTTATCCGCAAGCGCCCGCATAAGGTTGGAATGGCAGCAATGATGATAATGTTCGTCATGAAGCCGATGGTGAGTATAGGGGTCGCAACGGGTGCCAATGACATCATGCACACCTGCACCATCGTCGTCCCAGCCATACCAAGACAATGAGTCATCGGTAATCGTTGCGATAGGGCGCAAGTAGGGCATGTTGCTCCACAATCTGTCGCCGGTAGATAAATGAGTGGCATGGAGTTGTCTGGTTTTTCCGCTGAAAAAGCGCTCAGTCAAATTATCGCGCTGCCAAAGATTTAAATCTCCGACCTGAGAGCCATGTAAGCAGGAAATGCGAAAGAAGCTGCCAGCAGGAACTGTAAAGCAGCGCGCTTCTCTGGGCGGGATTTCCAGCTTCACGGTTCTTACCGCTTCTTGCCGTACGGCCTGATAAAAAGGCGCATCAAAGGGTGGCAGGTTTTCAACGTCATAACACACGACAGGTTTTGCTGCACGGCGCGCTTCAGCATCAGATGGTTCTGGGTGCTTGGTGCCCCAATCAGCCTCGCCATCGGGTATCTGCTTTGCACTGTCACTCATACCATTACCTCCATGTAATCGTTGTCATTGGAGTATAGGCATTCCTGATTGAGCGACTATTCGCACTCTTTAGAACATGACTGCGTTCGCAATTGTGGGCTCAGAAATCTGCAGCGATCTCGCTTGTCTTGAACCACGAACAGATAACCCAAAGAGCAGTGTAATCCTTTTGTTTTATAAACCCGTACTGAATTCACTCATGAAACAAAGGAGTGAGCCGTGTTTTCATTTTTCAAAGATAGAACCGCAAAGAAACTTAAGAAGAAACACTCGATGTTGCTGGAACAAGCGATGCAAGCCCAAAGAAGGGGTGACATCAGAATGTATTCAAAACTGACCGCAGAAGCAGAGGACGTGTTTAACGAGTTCAAACAGGCAAGTGAGCAACAATCCTGATGCTCGACGGGCGACTCATCTATTGCGGGGTGGAATATGATGAACTTTAGCGACGAAGACCTTTCTAGAATCATAGAAATGGCGTGGGAGGACCGAACGCCATTTGAAGCGATCAATCATCAATTTGGTTTAGGAGAGCCTCAACTTATTGGTTTGATGCGTCGTTCTCTAAAACCGGGCAGTTTTAAAAGCTGGCGTAAACGCGTGTCTGCAAGAAAAACCAAGCATCAAAAGTTGCGTCCTGTCGAGGTTAGTCGCTGTTACTGCCCAACACAGTATAAACAGCGATGAAAGCGACAGCGAGTTATCGAGGTAACAAAGCGCACTTGCCAACCAAAATCTGCGTTGTTTGTGAAAGGCCGTTTTCCTGGAGGAAAAAATGGGCTACTTGTTGGGACGAGGTCAGATATTGCTCTGAAAGGTGCAGGAAGGAAAAGAAAAAGGCAGGGTGATCCTGCCTTTGAGCTAAACAGTGACTGCACTTTGCGACTAATGCTAGTTATTTAGATAACGCGCCATCAGATGCAGCTTAAAGTGCTCAGCATTGAGTGGTTCACCCGTCGCTTGAGTCACTAATTCGTCTGTTGAAAGCGTTGAGCCCTTCGACCAAACGTTCTCTTTCAGCCATTCGCTAATCGGTGCGATCTCCAGTTGTTTCAGGCAGGTATCAACATCAATTGTCTTGCGCATTGCCGCCATAAACTGTGCCGCATACATAGCGCCTAGCGTGTAGCTCGGGAAATAGCCAAATGAGCCGTCGGTCCAATGGATATCTTGCATACAACCATCAGTGAAATTACCTTCGGTAGAGATACCAAGATATTCCTGCATCTTCTTATTCCAGATGCCAGGGATGTCATCTACCTCAATGACTCCTTCAATCAGATCGCGTTCGATTTCATAGCGCAGAATAACGTGTGCAGGGTAGGTGACTTCGTCTGCGTCGACGCGAATGTAACCGGGTTGAACGCGTTTATACAAAGCGTTGATATTGGCAATCTCAAAGGTCTTATCAGACTCGCGGCCAAATGTATCTTTTGCGAATTCGGCAATGTGCTGAACAAACTCTGGGCTTCGCGCTAACTGCATTTCAAAGAACAGGCTTTGGCTCTCGTGAATGCCCATTGATCGTGCCTCACCTGCTGGGAAGCCGTGTAATGAAGGCGGTAATCCTTGCTCATAGCGCGCGTGACCGGTTTCATGGATGACACCCATGATGGCTTGAGTAAAGTCGTCTTCATTGTAGCGAGTGGTGATTCGAACATCTTGAGGCACACCGCCACAGAAAGGGTGCATCGATACATCCAGTCGACCATGATTGAAATCAAAGCCCAAAATACCCATGAGCTTTTTGCCAAGCTCTGCTTGTTGCTCAGTAGGGAATGGTCCAGCGGGGTCTTCTACAGCGACTGTCGACTGCTTTTCAATGATTTGCTGCGTGAGTTCTGGTAACCAGGACTTGAGATCGCCAAAAATAATGTCCAGCTTCTCTGTTGTCATGCCTGGTTCGTAAAGATCAAGCATTGCGTTGTATCGACTGAGGCCAGTTTGTTCCGCGCGAATCGCTGCTTCTTCACGCGCGAGTTTAACCACTTTTTTGAGATTGACGGCAAAGTTATCCCAATCATTTTCTTTACGTTGGGTGCGCCATTCATGTTCGCATTTTGAACCTGCGATAGATTTCGCTTCCACTAAATCGGACGGCAGCACAGTGGCTTGTTGCCAAACACGCTTCATCTCTTTCAAGCTGATCTGTTGTTCAGCGGAAAGGGATGCGACGTTGGCCTCTGCTTCTGTTATCCACTGACCCATTTCAGGCGCTGTAAGGGTCTCATGGCAAAGCACGGCGAGTTCGCTCATGGCGTGAGCCCGGGCATCATTGCCACCATCAGGCATCATGGCAGCCTGATCCCAACCACAGATCGCGGCGAGGTGTTGGTAATTGGAGAGTTTCTTGAATTGCTTTTCTAAGCTTTTATAAGCAGTCATTGTTTTTATCCATGTCGTATCTTTGGAGGCACCGCAGGTAAATCCTTCGCACTGCGGTCGGCAGAATAGTGTTTTAAAAGTATTCTGAACGTAAAGAAATTTAGGAAAGATTGAGAGTTGCCATGCAGAGAACGCTGGTTTTTCTGAACAACAACCGATTCTCAGTTTACAACGTTGACAGTAGCACGTGTTGTTTGGATTAATCCAATTAACGCGTTAGGAGAATTGTTAACAAATTTATGTATATATTCGGATATGGAAGTTTAATCAATGCAGCTTCACGTCAACTCACGGGAGAGACGGGCATTGCCGTTCCTGCGGTTGTTAGTGGTCTGCAAAGACACTGGGGGCATACGGGGTCACCGGTAATGTCTCATTTGGTTGTTAAGGAAGGCGAAGGGCAATGTAACGGTGTATTGGTCCGAATAGATGATGATGCACTTGAGGTGTTTGATATCCGGGAAGCAGGTTATCAGCGCGTTCCTCTGGATTCTGAGCGAATTCAGGTGTTGGAAGTAGGCTTTGTTTTTGATGGACCTGTATTTGTGTATGTCACGGATGAAGTGATCGCACCATGCAGCAATCATCCTATCGCTCAAAGTTATGTCGACACTGTGCTTGCAGGATGTTTACGATACTCGGCTGATTTTGCAGAGAGCTTTATTACTTCAACATACGGCTGGAGTTTTCCGCGAATTGACGACCGACACTCGCCAGTCTATCAACGCGTAGCAGGTGTCGCCGACGAGGACAGGCACATGATCGACTTGATGCTGGTGGATTTACCGAATCACATAGAAAAGTAAAAGGAAAAGCCACGCAAATGCGTGGCTTTTTAGTCGATCAAGAGTGGGTTTACATTTCTTCGTAAACAAACTCTGGAGATTCGATTTCAACGCGGCGGTTTTTCGCACGGCCGTCTTCAGTATCGTTAGATGCGATAGGGTTCGTTTCACCTTCGCCCGTTACTGTTAAACGCTCAGCAGCGATACCATTGTCGATGAAGTAGTTTGCAACTGTTTGTGCACGCTCTTCAGACAGTTTTTGGTTGAATGCTTCAGAACCAACGCTGTCAGTGTGACCAATGATAACTGCAGTTGACTCTTCAAAGTCTTGCAGACGTTTCAGCATTGGCTCCAGATGTTGCGCTGCGCCATCTGAAAGTGAAGATTTACCGAATGCAAACAATTCAACTTCGTCTGCTTCAGAGAAGACGTACTTCTTGGCTTCTTCAACCACTTCTTCAACCACAACCACTTCTTCTACAACTACCGGCTCTGGCTCAGAGTGACGGCCGAAGTGGAAGGTAACACCTGCGGTAATCAGGTGGTTGTCTGCATCGAAATAATCTTTGTCCATGTCTGGAAGGTATTGGTATTCCAGTCGAACGTTAACCAGATCGTTTGCACGGTGGTCAACACCCAGTGCTGCTAAGATAGTGTAATCATCAACATCACCAGTGCCGACATTGCTGTTCCAGTTCCACCAAGCAACGCCCAGTTTACCGTAAATGTCAGTCAGGTCAGTCACACCTACGTTGAATTTTGGAGCCAGAGTCAATGCTGTCAAATCACCTGCGCCAGCGTTAACGCCAGTGAATGCCGTATCGAAACGACCCAGATAGTCGTAGGTCGATTCAATAGAAAAGTTATTACCGAAGTCATAACCAAGAATCAAACCACCAGCAACATCATCGTTGCTGCCACAGTCGCCAGCGTCACAGGCGTCTGTCAGTGTAGAAACACCGAAACGACCACCCAGATAAAAGTTTGAATCATCTTGGGCGAATACACTTGCCACTGGACTTAAGGCCACGATGAGTCCAAGGCTTGTCACTGCTTTTTTCATTTTGCTTTCTCCATTCCTTCTAGAGAGGGTTTGGAAGGTAGACTTTGGTATCTCTCATTGAGTCACCATCCTTGAGTTTGCTTTTCGCAAATCTTTTCAATCACCAACTGATATGATGATTTAATAAGCTAGGCTAGGGCTTGACACTCTGCAACACAATAGCGACATGAGAAAATCAGGCTTTTTTAATACAACAGTGTTCAAAAAGAAGTGGTTTTTCGGTGAGTTTATGTAAAGTCAGTAAGTTACAAGATTGTCAGTTACCATTCAGGGGATGGATCTCAATTGTAAAAAAAGCGCCTATCCTAGGCGCTTGACTGCTTGTGCTCCCGAAACTGGTCGGCTTACAGAGACCTGTTTTCCCTTCCGCATGCCTTTCTCGTAATCGTCAGTGATGTTTTTCATCGCTTCTTTCAACTGCTGCTTAAATGTTTCCCGATCGATATTTTCAAACTGCTTATCGATGTAGTCTTTGATTTTTTTGTCAGCATCACCGTCAGGGGCAATATTGGGCAGTTTTGCGAGTGCACCTTCAAGCCAGCCCATGGTGAAAGATTGAACGCGACGGTTTAATTCTACCTGCGACGTGCCTGAGCCCTGGAAACTGTTTCTGAACTGGCCAATGTGCTCGTTCATTTCTCGGTAGACGATATCGAAAGCAAAAGCGGCAAAGATGGCACGATCTGCATCGCCGATAAACTCTGCTTTCTTTAGACCTTTATAATTAGTCAGCACGCACTCCACGCCAAAGCGCGTATTGATGCCACGGATAATTTTGAGAATAGCGTCACTGATGGAAGTTGGCAGCAGGGTTTCTGACGTGGTTTTGCCCATACTGATAAAGTCGATGTCGTCTTGATCAAGCCCATACTTCTTCATCAACCGCTGAGCCATTTTGATGGCTTGCGCTGCTTCATTGATGTTAGAGGAATTACTTAGTTCCAGACACTTAGCAATTTTCTTTAGGGCTTTGCGTTTCGCTTCAGACATTCACTTCACCACTGAAAAAACGGGAGCAGTATTTTACCGCTTTCAGGCCGTTTTACCAAACTTCGCCGTATGCTTGAGCAAATATCAATCAGTTAAGGTAATTTGAAAAAGTTCAGGGGCATTTTGCAAAATATCCGGTTTTTCTCAAAGTTGTGAAAGTGGAAGTCGGCTAGGGCGGTCAGATTTAGCAAGTGATGAAATAAGGACGGCGAAGATGGTTCACATGACAAAGTTAACGCTGAAAAACCTGACGATGGCTTTGGTCGCGATGACCTTCTTTGCCGCCAATTCGGTATTGTGCCGAATGGCATTAGCGGAAAGCGATATAGATCCGGCGTCTTTCACTTCGATTCGTTTGGTATCGGGCGCGTTGGTGCTTTATATCCTCTCCTATATTTTTAGCTCCAAAGACAGTGAGTCATCGAAATGTGCATTGGTTCAACAACCGATGGAACATTGGCTCGCAGCAGCCATGCTATTTCTGTATGCAGCGACATTCTCCTTTGCCTATATGTATCTGGAAACCGGTATTGGCGCGCTCATTCTGTTCGCTTTCGTTCAACTTACCATGTTCGCATACAGCCACCACAAGGAAGGTGGCGCGAGTGGATTAGAGTATATCGGGGCATTAATTGCTGTCGCAGGACTCGGTTACATGGTTTCTCCTGGAATGAACGCGCCAGATACTTGGGGTGCAGGCTTGATGGCGATTTCTGGCGTGGCATGGGGCATTTACAGCGTGCTTGGAAAGGAAATGAAAGTGCCGCAGCTCCCAGCTAACTGTATTAACTTCCGTTTGAGTATCTTTTTCGTAGTCCCATTCTTTTTGCTCAACATTCCAATGAATACTGTGTCTTCGGCGGGTATTTGGTTGGCGGTTCTATCTGGTGCAGGGGCGTCTGCGATTGGTTATGCAATTTGGTATGGTGTCGTTCAGCAGTTCAAAGCGACTCAAGCTGGCGTTATGCAGTTATCAGTACCAATCATTGCGGCGATTGCTGGTTACATGCTGATGGATGAAACGCTGACATTGAGAATGGTCATCTCTGCTGCAGTGATTCTGTTCGGTATAACCGTGACCTTTCTGGGCAAAGAGAATAAGCAATCGTCATTGGCAAGGGACTAAGGTTAACGGGACTTGGTTACCACTCCTTAAAACTGGACGCATTTTCGGACGTCATCAATCGAGTGGGAATAAGCACGTTTACTTCTTCGATTTGTCCTTCTTTAAGCCACTTTGCAGCTATCTGAACGGCCTCACGACTCATCGTTTCCGGCGATTGAATAGAGGAGCCAATCCAGTTTGGTCTGCGTTCAAGAAAAGCGGTTTTTGCATCTGGACTGCCATCAACAGAAATAATCACTGCTTTGGAGTTAGCCTGAAGTAGCGCGCTTTCAGCCCCCAAAGCTGTACGATCATTGATGGCAAAAATGCCGTCAATATCATCATAAAGCTGCAAGGCATAAGCCATTTTCTCCAGTCCACCTTCAACACTGCCAGTGCCATTCAGTGAGTCTCCCAGTAAATGGAGTTTCGGATGTTTGGATAGTGCCTCTTTACAGCCCTGAACACGCTCTACAGCCGCAGACACCTGCGGCCCGTTAATGATAAGTACATTTCCTTGTCCGTCAAGAACACGAGCTAAGCCATCGCAGGCGACCTGTCCCGCACGGATGTTATCGGTCGTTACAGTGGCAGTTGCTCCATCAGCTCGCACGTCAATTGCGAACACCGGAATACCGGCATTGGAAAGTTTTTGAACGGTGGGACCAATTTTGTGTTCGTCTGAGGCAACAAGAAATACCACATCTACTTCTTCAGCCATAAATTCATCAAGTTGGCGAACTTGCCTTGGGTGGTCATAGGCACTTGAGCGAACAAGAAGGACGCTGTCATCACCAAAGCGATTGGAAACTTCCTCTTTGATCGTACGCACCACAGTAATGAAATAGGGATTAGTGAGATCAGTGACGCTGACTCCGGCTTTGATGGCAGCCGCGGCGGGCGGCTGCATCAAAATGAAAAGAATAACTATAAGTAGCGCTTTCGGCATGCAAGCTAAGCCTCAGACGTTTCGATGGTTTGCCCCGGTTCCATTGCCCCCGTCATGATTGCGACGGCATCATTCATAGTGTGGGTCTGCGGAGTGATGATGTCCACCCGCTTGCCCAGGCGGTGAATGTGGACACGATCAGCCACTTCAAAAACGTGAGGCATGTTATGGCTGATCAGCACCACAGGAAGCCCACGGTTTTTCACTTCGAGGATCAAATCCAACACCCGCCGGGATTCCTTCACGCCCAAAGCGGCGGTGGGTTCATCCATAATCACAACTTTTGAGCCAAACAGAGCAGAACGGGCCACGGCAACCCCTTGGCGTTGCCCTCCTGAGAGCGTTTCTACGGCCTGAGTGATGTCCTGAATCGTCATTAAACCAAGCTCTGTGAGCTTTTCCTTGGCTTTATCTCGCATCGCTTTCTTGTCCAGCATGCGGAACCATTTGCCGCGCCAGTCGGAATGACGAATTTCCCGACCCAAAAAGAGGTTGTCTGCGATATTGAGGGCAGGGGAAACCGCCAGGTTCTGGTAAACCGTTTCGATACCGGCTTCACGGGCTTGCATTGGGTTGGAGAACTTAACGCGCTCTCCATCCAAAATGATTTCCCCAGCGTCGGGGATCAGTGCGCCAGAAAGTGCTTTGATCAAACTGGATTTCCCGGCGCCGTTGTCGCCGATAACAGCCAGAATTTCTCCGGGCATCAAGTCGAAATCGGCGCCATCTAGCGCGGTAACGCGACCATAGCGCTTAACCAGCCCTCTGGCTTGAAGTACAGGCGTATTGTTTTCACTACTCATGATGCCACCCTCCGGATCCATTGGTCGATACTGACTGCCACGATGATGAGAATGCCGACAGTGAACTCCTGCCAGAGTACGTCAACACCCAGTAACGCCAGCCCGTTTCTAAATACGCCAACAATCAGCGCCCCAATTAAAGTGCCAAAGATAGAGCCTCGACCGCCAAAGAGACTGGTTCCGCCGATCACTACGGCGGTAATGGAGTCCAGATTGGCGGTGAAACCAGCTTGTGGACTGACTGAGCCGATTCGTCCAATCAGTACCCAGGCCGCAAGACCACATATCACGCCAGCGAGTATGTAAACTGACAGCAGAATTTTGCGTGTTCGGATACCGGCAAGTCGAGCCGCATCGGGGTCATCGCCCGTTGCGTAAACGTGCCGCCCCCAAGCTGTCCAGTTGAGGGCATACCAGATGATCACAAATAGCAGCAGCATAAAGATGGAACTGTAGGCGATGCGAGCACCAAAGAACTCAATAGTATTGCCAAGCCACTGTAACAGTGGAGCTTGCTGGTCAATGACTTGAGAGCGGATTGTCTGGCTGTTCGAATACCAAAGGTTCAAAGCAAAAAAGATGTTCCACGTACCCAATGTGGCAATAAACGGCGGGAGCTTAATCCGTGAGACTAAAAGGCCGTTGATTAAGCCGCATATTGCGCCGACGGATAATCCTGCCAACAAAGCAACGGGGGCGGAAAAGCCATAGTCTATGGCTGATCTTCCCATCACCACAGAAGTGAGGACCATGATGGCACCGACCGACAAATCAATGCCCGCGGTCAGAATAATCAGGGTTTGCGCGATTCCAATGACACCAATGATAGTAACTTGCTGTAGCACCAGAGAAAGATTAAACGGGTGGAAGAAACGATCGCCAACCAAGGTGGAAAATACCGCAACAGCAATGATCAGAACGAGAAAAGGGGCGGCTGTTGGGTGATTATGTAAATAGAGTTGAATACGCTGTCCAACGCTAAAACCTTGATGGAGTTGGTCTCCAAGGGTGCGGTTTTGTTCAGATGAAGATGACATTTATTGCTCCTGAGTGCGTCCGTGTCCAGACAGGAAATGTCCGAGATAAGAAAAGAGAGGGAATGGCTCCCTCTCGAAACAAAGGGGTTAGCCCCAGCACTTGCCTTTACCTTCTTTCGAGGTAGATGAAGACACACCGTTAACAGGCTCATCAGTGATAAGTTCTACGCCGGTATCAAAGAACGATTTGCCCGGTGTCGCACCCGGTTTTACGCCAGATTTCGCGTATTCCACCACCGCTTCGACACCCAGTGATGCCATCTTGAGAGGGAACTGCATAGACGTCGCGCCGATCACCCCTGCTTCGACGTTATCCACACCTGGGCAGCCGCCATCGACAGAAACAATAATTACGTCATCTTCACGGCCTACCGCTTTGAGGGCTTCATAAGCGCCAGCTGCAGCAGGTTCATTGATGGTGTAGACGAGGTTTACGCTGGGATCTTTCTGGAGCAGGTTTTCCATTGCGCGGCGGCCGCCTTCCTCTGAACCTTGGGTCACGTCGTTACCCACGATGCGAGAGTCATCTTCGTCGCGGTTAATATCGGGATTTTTAGTATCGATACCAAATCCTGTGAGAAATCCCTGATTACGCGCAACATCGACAGTGATGTTGGCGGTGCTCAAATCCAGCAGCGCGATTCGGGCGTCTTTTGCGTTGTCACCCAACTTTGCCTTCGCCCACTGTCCGATCATTTCGCCAGCCTTGAAATTGTCTGTTGCAAAGGTGGCATCAGCGACGCTGGCAGGGGAGAACGGGGTGTCCAGCGCGATAACAAGCACGCCTGCGTCACGGGCGCGTTTGACAACCGGTGCGAGTGCCTGTGGATCGCTAGGGGTGATGAGAATCCCTTTTGCACCGGCGGCAACCAGATTCTCAATTGCCTGAACCTGAGAGTCAGTATCACCGTCGAAACGGCCTGCGAATGAACTGACTTTTGCGCCCAAGTCACTTGCTTTTGCTTCAGCGCCTTCCTTCATTTTCACGAAAAATGGATTGGTATTGGTTTTGGTAATAAGACCAATTAGCACTTCTTCTGCGGAAGCCTGTGCCAGCGGCAAGGCTGCAAACATAGCGGCAATAGCGGTTTTGCGTAACAGCGTTTTCATAGCAGATCTCCTTGTGTCTTTGTCTTTTCAAATACACTGGCAAATGAAAACGAATGAACGGTTTCAATTCGTGAATCTTGCTGTTCACAATTGAAATAAAGCGGCTAACTGTTTGAATGTGTTGGAAAGAGAGATAAGTGAAGCTGACGATAACTTATTGGTTTTGTGATCAAAGGCCAGTCAGGTTGGTAGCCAAATTGCTCAGAAAGCTGGCTGGCAGGGAGTCCAGACATCAGAACAAAGTGAAGGTCAGGGAATAGATTAAGCGCTTTGCTGCGCAGCCAAATCCCGGTTTCTTTGCTGCCAAGATTGATGTCACTGAGTACACAATCGAAGGAGATATCTTGAAGTGTTGTCAGCGCTTCGCTCGCTGAATGAACCACTGTGACTTTTGCGCCGTCGTTTTCCAGAAGGGCTTTGATGGGTAGGGATACATCATCATCATCATCCACCAACAAAACCCTACGGTTGCCAACACGGGTAACGGTTTCAGGGAGCAATTCTGAAGCGTTATCGCTACGTTTTTCCTGCGTGAGGGGAAACATAATGCTGATTTGAGTGCCAACGCCCAACCGCGAGCTGATAGCAATTTCACCATGGGATTGCTCGACAAAGCCATACACCATGCTCAAGCCAAGGCCGCTGCCTTGCCCCTTTTCTTTGGTGGTGAAAAAGGGCTCCATCACTTTGGTCATCACATCCGCTGCAATGCCATTGCCGGTATCAGAAATCTCCAACAATACCGCTTCCTGATTACCATCGAGCATCTGACAGGCACGGCTAGAAAGGGTGACGATGCCACCTTCTGGCATCGCGGTATTGGCATTGAGAAGCATGTTGATCAACGCGTTCTCCAATCCACTTTTATCCAGGTAAACCCAGCTTTCATGTTCAGAAAGATCCAGTGACAGTCGGCTTGTGCCATCCAGCGTGTATTCCAGAAGATCGGCAAGTTCCCACAACGTTTGTTCTAGGTTTACGGGTTCTGGATGAAGCGGCTGTCGGCGGCTGAAAGCCAGTAGCCTGTCGACTAATTGTGTGCCTTTCTCTGTAACCGATAGGGCGCGGTTTAGATAGGTTCTGTTGTTTCCCTCAAGCGGGGCATTCATATCCAACAGTTCAAGGTTGCCACCAAGGGCTGAGAGCAGATTATTGAAGTCATGTGCGATGCCGCCAGTCAGCTGTCCCAGCGTTTCCATTTTCTGCGCCTGACGTAATTTCAGATCTATCTGACGGCTTTCGGTTAAATCTCGGTACAGGGTGATAAAGCCGCCCGAAGGAAGGGGTTGGCTTCGGTATTCGACGATTCTGCCGTCCTTGAATTGACGTTCAAACACCTGTGGCTCCATGTGGCGCTGTGCAATGGTCTCTTTTTCATCGAGAGATTCCTGATCACTTTGCAACAGTGAAGGCGTTATCAATGCCTGAACATCTTCAATATGCATGCCTTCATTTAACTTTTGGGGATTAATCCCCAGCAATGCAACATACTTGCGGTTCCAGACCAACAGGCGGTTGTCTTTGTCAAAGGCACTTAGTCCATCCTGCATATCGTGGAACAAGGTTTCTAACAGAAGCTTCTGGCGAGACAAGTCGCCTGTGACACGAGCTTTTTCGATTGCATTGTATTGGAACGCTTTGAAAGCACTCGCGAGCTTACCGATTTCATCCTGACGGGGAATGTTGATAGGTTCATGTTCTGTGTTACCACTGGCGAGGCTAATCATTTCATCAGTGACTCGTTGAAGGTCTTTTGCCATGCGATCATTAAAACGATAGAGGTAGAACACGCCAACGGTGAGAGAGAGTAGGATGAATGCCATAAGCAGCGCAACATGATTGATGGCTTTTCTTGCGAGGAGTTGCTGTTCGTTGACATCATTCTGATGGGTTTGAACAATCTCCGTCACGTAGTCAGCCATTCTCTCTGACTGCGCGCGAATAGAGGCCAGTAAGAAGGCGTTTTCTGAACGCAATGCGTTGATTTGTTCGTTACTGCGGGACAGGGTTGCCAGCACTGGTGAAACACTACGAGACAAAGTGGGATTGTTAACGGCTGCTTTTTCAATGCTGACCATCACCTGTTCTATCCATCCTGACTGGATCCGGGTGGGATCCTTGCGGAAAGCATCGACAAATCCTTTGCCAAATGAATAGGTTTCAAGTTCATCCAGCGAGAACTGCTGGGCCATCAAGTCTTCGCGAATAAACAATTCACTTTCGACGTTGGCCATCAGTTTGGTGAGCGTGTTTTCTACTTCTTGATAACGTTTCCCAAGCTCTAGGGCATAATCTGGATTTGTCAGTTTGGCGGCATTCTCCCGCAATGCTTTTGCTCTGGCGTAGAGCTGGGCTTTTTCGTTTTGTACCTGAAAAGGGCGAGCAGAGGAAGCGGTATAAGGCGCCATTGCTGCAATTTGAGCAACACCTTCAGAGAGATTCAATGCCGTTTGCGTATCGGTCAGAGTAGTTTCCGTGACGCGATCGAGCAGGTATTGATTCTGCCATAACGTAAACAGGGAAAAGCCCGCCATTAGTGTGGTGAGAAGCAATAACACCGACAGTGTTAGCATTAAATGCGGGCGAATACTTTGGCTTCGCATTACTGATCGCTTAATGCCGAATTCATGACTTGGACAACGGAGCAGTCAAAGCGATAACCGAGACCCCGCTCAGTTTTAATTAAGGAGGGAATTCGAGGGTTTGGTTCGATTTTCCGCCTGAGCCTAACCACTAATACATCTATAGTTCTGTCCATCGAATCACTGTCGAATCCATGTGTTTTCTCCATCAGTTGCTCACGGGTCAAGACTCGCTGGGGGGAGGAAATGAAGGCCTCGAGGAGAGAAAACTCACCATAAGTCAGGTCGGCTTGATACCCATTGGTATGAATGAGTTGGCGTCGGGAAAGGTTGAGCGTCCAATTAGAAAATTGATAGAGGGTTTCGTCACTCTCGACCGGTTTGGATTCAATCGCCTGTGATTTTTTGCTTCGACGAAGCAACGCATTCACCCGGGCGGTGAACTCGCGCAGGTTGAAGGGCTTCATCATGTAATCATCGGCGGCGACTTCCAGTCCAATAATCAAATCGGTAGCATCGCCTTTGCCAGTGAGCATCATAATGGGAATATCGCTGCTTTCCCTGAGTTGACGCGCTAATTGGAGACCATCTTCGTTGTTTAGACGGAGATCTATCACAGCCAAATCGATATCGCTGGCTGCCCTAAGCTGGTCACCATTACTTGCTTTAGTGACGTTGTAACCTACCTGAGTTAAGGCATCGGCTAGGACGTCTCTCACTTCCTGCTCGTCATCGACGACGACGATATGTGAGACCTGACTGCTCATCATACTTCCTCCATTGACTTAGGAACTATAGCAGTAGGCTACTGAATTGAATGGAGGAATTCTGAGAATGAATCAAATACTGTTTGTACGTACAGATAAAATCAACGATAGGCGACGAGCTGGGGTATACTGCACGTGAGATTGCTATTTCTGAGGCTAACTTGCAGTATCAAGACGGTTTTTTAATCAGTCGACACAGTCGTGATATCGGTGAACAGACTGAGCTGACATTCTGGGTTCAGACCGATAATGGGCCCGCGAAATTGATTGTCACGGGCGAAAAGCCAGTGTTTTTTGTTGCGTCCGTTCATGTGAATCAGGCTCAGACAATACTCAATACCGCAGGTATCGCCTTCACTTGCCGCGAACTGCCTTTGAAAGACTTTGCTCTTCAAACGGTATCTGGTTTTTACTTCAATACGATCAACGCTGCCAATCGTGCAAGCCGTCTTCTTCAGATGGAAGAGATTGATACCCTCGAATCAGATGTCCGTTTGCCTGATCGCTATCTGATGGAGAGGTTTATCTGCGGCGGCTTAACTTTCGCTGGTAAGGCGACCCAACGCAGAGGCTTTGTGGAATATCGCGAAGCCAAAACAAAATCATCGGATTATTCCACTGCACTTTCCCGCGTGTCACTCGATATCGAGTGCTCTGAGAAGGGCGTACTTTACTCAATAGGCCTGGATAGCGAGCGTGATAGCCGTGTCATCATGATTGGCGACAAGCCAGCCAATGCTGATGAATATCCTTGGATTCAGTGGGTACCATCAGAATATTACTTGCTGAAAGCCTTGAATGATTGGTTTGTCACCTTTGATCCCGATGTCATCGTGGGATGGAGTGTGATTGATTTTGACTTCAGGCTTCTGGTCAAACGCGCTGCATTCCACAAGCTGGATTTACGATTAGGACGCGGTGGCGAAAAGGCACATTGGCGAGATTCTTCAAACAGTCGACAAGGCTTTATCACTCTGCCAGGGCGTGTGGTGATTGATGGCATTGATGCGCTGAAAACGGCGACATACAGCTTTCGTTCCTGGTCGCTTGAATCTGTATCCCGTGAAATGTTCGGCGAAGGCAAAGCGATTGATAATCCCTACGATCGCATGGACTCCATCAACCGGATGTTCCGAGATGACAAACCAGCGCTTGCCAAATACAACCTACAGGACTGTGTGCTGGTAAACCGCATTTTTGAGCAAACCCACTTATTGGAATTTCTTATCCAGCGCAGCCGTTTAACGGGTATTGAACTGGACCGTATTGGTGGTTCAGTCGCTGCGTTTACCAATCTCTACATGCCAAGGTTGCATCGTGCTGGTTATATCGCGCCAACGCTAGCCAGCGAAAATTGGATTGCCAGCCCTGGTGGTTATGTGATGGACAGTAAGCCTGGCTTGTATGATTCAGTGCTGGTGTTGGATTTTAAATCTCTGTATCCCTCCATCATCCGTACATTCCTGATCGATCCACTAGGTTTGATTGAAGGGCTTCAAGCTCAGGAAACCAGTGTTCCAGGTTTCCGAGGTGGCGTTTTTCACCGCGAAAAACACTTCCTGCCGTCATTGATCGAAAACCTTTGGAAAGCCCGCGACGAAGCCAAGCAAAAAGGCGAAAAGGCGTTCTCACAGGCGATTAAGATCATCATGAACTCTTTTTACGGCGTCTTGGGTTCATCGGGCTGCCGCTTCTTTGATCATCGATTGGCTTCGTCGATCACCATGCGTGGTCATGAAATTATGAAGACCACCCGTGAGCTAATTGAAGCGAAAGGGTATGAAGTCATTTATGGTGATACTGACTCGACCTTTGTTTCGCTAGGAAGGCTCTATTCAAACGAAGAGGCGGATGAAGTAGGTCAAGCGCTGGTGGAACATATTAACGCGTGGTGGATTAACCACTTAACCGAAAACTATGAAATTAACTCCGCGCTTGAGATTGAGTACGAAACTCACTACCAGAAGTTCCTGATGCCAACGATTCGCGGACAGGATACGGGCAGTAAAAAGCGCTATGCGGGTTTGGTCAATAAAGATGGTGAGCGACGTATTGTCTATAAAGGATTGGAAACGGTTCGGACAGACTGGACGCCCTTGGCGCAGGCATTCCAACAAACCTTGTATCAGAAAGTTTTCGACGGGGAAGAGGTGGAAGAATACGTGCGAAATACGGTTGAAGATACATTACGTGGTAACAATGATTCGCAACTTATCTATCGTAAACGCCTTCGCCGTAAGCTTTCGGACTATGAGAAGAATGTGCCACCGCATGTGAAAGCGGCACGCAAAGCCGATGAAGCGAATAAGAAGTTAGGGCGTAATCTTCAGTACCAGCACGGGGGCTGGATTGAGTATGTGATCACAGTTAACGGCGCCGAGCCGTTAGAAGCATTGGACAGTCCTTATGACTATCAACATTACGTCGACAAGCAACTGAAGCCGATTGCAGACGGCATATTGCCCTTTATTGGTAAGAACTTTGATGATTTGGCGATGCCGCAGTTGGGGTTGTTCTAGTTTCATCAACGAATAAAAACAAAGAGCCGGGCAATAAATACCCGGCTCTTTGTATTCAAAATACTTCGTACTAGAAGAAATCGACGCTTGAAACGTAAGTGCGAGAGGCGACAACCGGGTCAAAGCAGACTGCACCACGGTTTGGTGTGCATACTTTATACACATCTCCACAATCAAAAATCGCGAGAATAACTTCATCGTCAGTGCCAAAGCAAGCTGGTAGTTTATCGCCAACTTTAGCCATCACTTCCTGACCTTCATGTTCCCACGTCAGGCTCTCAATGCGTGAATCGTTTACTGGGGCATCAACGTGTTTAGCAATGGCTAGGTAAATAGATTCTGCGTGATCTTGGGACTCAGCGGACGGGACGAAAAACGACATAACTCCTCCTAAATAACAATCATCCTTGCGCCTTCCAGAGTTGGAGCTCTGTACTGCAAAAAGGCGTTAACCCAAAAGGTTATGTGGTCAACTTAACAAATTTAGACCACTAAACGCAATGGAATTTTATTTCACTAGTAGAAATCACCTAAGCGGAAATGATTGGGTTTAAAGTTAATATCAGCGTGTTACAGAAGGAAATTTGCTTTTCGAGTGAAAACTCGCTTGAATGAAAACACAGACACAAACGACATCGGAGGGTGTATGGAACAACTCGATTTCTTTACCGTGCCCAGCCCTTGCATTGGTGTGTGTCAGGTGAATAACAAAGGCTATTGCAAAGGTTGCTTTCGAAGCAGGGAAGAGCGCTTTCACTGGAATGATTTTACCGGTGAGCAAAGACGCAACGTGATTCGACTTTGTAAGCAGCGTTACGTGCGTGTGATGCGGGCTAAATTGGCGAAAGAGGCTGAAGGAAATGTAGAAGAGGCCAGCCCACAACGGTCCCTGTTTGGTGATGAAGACTAATTAGCTGACGACAAACAGCGAATACAAAAAAAGCGCCTCGAGAGGCGCTTTTTCAATTCAAGCTCAAACGCAATTAGATGCGGATGAAATCCATGTGCATAACTTTTGGCTTGAACGGGTGACGTTGGATGTCCTGAGGCTTAACGTTAACTTCAGCACCGTCGATAACCAGAGTAATCGCTTCGTAGAACTCAGGCTTGTCCATTTGAGTGATCACTTTTTTGTGGTCCAGAGCGATTGCTACAGGAGCTGCTTCGCCACCGTAAACTACTGCTGGGAATTGATCAGTGTGACGCAGGCGGCGGCTCGCACCTTTACCCTGCTCAGTACGTACTACTGCTTCGAATTTCATAATAAATACTCTTAAATAGAGAGTTGAAAATAAGTACCTAGATTTGCGACCAAACTAAGTACCAAGTAAATCGAGCGCGGATACTAACATTGAGACTAGGTAATAACAAGCGTTACCAGTGATTTAATGCATGAATGCTGAGTACTTGTGCGTATTGAGTTTTTAATCATCAAGTTTGAGTTAGGTTTTGTGATTTTCCTGCCTAAGCCACGCTGGTTAGCATGGTCCTGATTTCCTGTTGCGAGGCAAACTGATTCAGGTCGAAGATTTTATCCCTAATCGCCCAAAACCGCCCATTCTTTCTCGCCACAATAAAGTCTGGAAATCTCAGCCTGTGCTCTGCACGCGCAACTTTAGATGGCGCAGTGTCGGTAAAAGGTCTGTGTCGGTCAACCAAATGTGGGTTAATGAACTTAGCGAGAAATTCGTCTTTTTGGCGTTTGGTCGAAAGGGGCCAGACTTCATGAATTTCCGCGCCATCCTGCCCGACGTAGGTGACTTTTAACTGTGGTTTATCGAACTTGTTTTTACCTGCCGTTAACCGCATATCAGCACAGGCCATGATCATGGCATCTTTGAGCTTTAAGGCGTCTCTCAGCTTTTTGTCAGGATCGACCAAAGCGTGGTCGCACTGATGACAGCGTCTCGCTGCGATGTCATTGTCTGCGCCACACTCGCTGCAGAACTTGGCGCGAAAACGATAGCCACAGATTTCACGTTCGCCATCATCGTCTTCAAAGAAGCCCTGACAGCGACGGCCATAGTGTTCAATGAGAAAACCATTGTTATCCAACTTGCCCCAGAAATTGTTGTTAAAGCCACAGGCGGGGCAGGGAACAGTAACGATTTCGCTGTCGCTATCCGGCTTAGGATCACCAATTTCAGGTTGGTATAGGTCGTAGACATTGCCTGCATAATCCAGAATCAAACAGTCAGTCTTACCGGGAGAGAGGCGTAATCCCCGTCCTGCGATTTGCTGATACAAGCTGACAGATTCTGTCGGACGCAAGATGGCAATGAGATCGACATGTGGCGCATCGAAGCCGGTTGTCAGCACTGAAACGTTGACCAGATACTTAATTTCCCGCTTTTTAAAGCGCTGAATTATGTTGTCACGTTCATCTTGCGCTGTATCACCGATGACGAGCGCCGATTCGTTCTCAGGCAATAGAGTGAGAATTTCTTGAGCGTGTTTTACCGTGGCGGCAAAGATCATCACACCATGCCGTTCTTTGGCGTAATCTAGAACCTGATTAATGATTTGAGGCGTTGCTCTTGGTGCGTTTTCTATCACGCGGTCCAAATCCGCTTCTTTATAGAATCCGGTTGGTGACGCTTTGAGTGATGAAAAATCGTAGCTCAATACAGGTGCATCGAGGATCTTTGCTTCCGTTAAAAAGCCTTCATCCAACAAGAACCGGATTGGAAGCTCGAAGATACAATCGCGGAAGAATCTGGGTTTCTCGCTGCGAACACGTCCAGCGGTGTGATATTGATAAATCCAGCCCATACCGAGTCGATATGGCGTAGCAGTTAGCCCCAATACCTTGATGCCAGGGTTAACGGTTTGAAGGTGGGAAATGACTTTGCGATAACTGCTGTCTTCGTTATCTGGTACGCGGTGGCATTCATCAATAACCAATAAAGAAAACTGGTCTTTGAAAGCGTCGAGATTTCGCACCACGGATTGCACAGAAGCAAACACGACTTTATCACCACTTTCTTTTCTGCCGAGGCCCGCAGAGAAAATCCCACCTTTCAGCCCATACCCTTCATACTTTTCGTGGTTTTGCTCGACGAGTTCTTTTACGTGGGCAAGCACCAAAACGCGACCACGTGCCAACTTCGCCAGTTCTGCGATAACCAGACTTTTCCCTGCACCGGTAGGAAGCACCGCAACGGCTGGGGTGGTGTTGTTTCGAAAGTAGTGGACGACTGCTTTAACAGCGTCAGCCTGATAGGGGCGGAGGGTATACATGGAATCAAAAAGGCAGCCAATTCAAGGCTGCCCAGTGTATCTGTCACACGATATAAAGGCTAGCGTGATAAACGCTTGGACATGATGCAATGCTGGCGACGGGCAATGTAGTCAAACTGCTCGTAAAACTCTCGGGCACCGCTGTTACCGATATTCACTTCGAGGATAACAGCCCTACATTCTTTCTCTTCAGCATGAGCCTCGATTTTTGGTAGCACATGGGAGCCAACACCTTGGCGACGCCAATCCTGTTGAAGGAATATTTGGTCAATCACCGCAATCTGACCGCCCAGCTCAATACTGAAGCTGTAACAAAGAACGACGAATCCGATCACTTCCTGTTCGTTTTCCTGATCAACGCTGATAAGGAAAACGTCGCCATGGTTAGGGTGTCCAATGAGGAAACTGAATGCGGAAGTCACATGTTCGACATCAAAAGTCAGTGCTTCGTGGTCGTGCATAAACTTTGAAAGTTCAAGTAGACGTGGCATTGACTCTACGGAAGGCGACTGCAGCGTAATTTTCATAAATGCTTCCCTGATCAATAAGTTAGTCGATGGGAGATTATAATCATATTTTAGAAGTCACGAGTTTAGACTGTGGCGTTTTTGTTAAGTTCGGCATCTCTTAGTTATAGACAGTGAATCCGAGAGTGCAATTTCAACAATTAGGAATGGGAACAGATATAGGGTTACGTCTTTTACTGACAAAACACTCGGTGCGCCGCTTTAAACGCTGCCTATAAAGAAAGTTTAAGTATATAATCCGCGCCCTAAGAAATATGTGGTGAGAAGCAATGATCAGGCTAGATAAATTCCTGTGCGAAACGGTAGGCGTAACGCGCAAACAAGCAGCTAAAGTTCTCAAAGAAGAACGTGTTACGGTTGACGGTGAAGTGATTAAAAACGGCGCCGTCAAAATTGCCGAAGATGCAGATGTAGAATTTGATGGTATGTTGCTGCGCCTGTCAGGTCCTCGTTACTACATGATGAACAAACCAGAGGGCTATGTTTGTTCTCACGACGACCCTTACAATCCAACGGTTTTTATCCTGCTGGATGAAATTGGCGCTGAGAAACTGCACATTGCTGGCCGTTTGGATTGTGATACCACAGGCCTCTTGCTGTTGACTGATGACGGCCAATGGTCGCACCGCGTGACGTCACCAAAGCATAAATGCGATAAAGTTTACCGTGTATGGTTAGATGATGCGGTGGAAGAGGGCGTAGCTGTGACTTTTGCCGAAGGCATTAAGCTTCGCGGAGAGAAGACTGAAACCTTACCTGCCCAGATGGAGCAGATTGACGAAAAAGAAGTACTTCTGACCATTCACGAAGGTAAATACCACCAGGTAAAACGTATGTTTGCGGCAGTAGGCAACAAGGTAGTTGGTCTTCATCGCGAATCCATTGGTGACCTCATTCTTGATGAAGAGCTTGAGCCAGGTGAGTACCGCGAGCTGACCGAAGAAGAGATTGCCCTGTTCTTACCTAAGCAGTAATAGTCCTATTCAAATAAAGCGCTGCAAAGTCAACTTTGCAGCGCTTTTTGATCTGAATAATAAATTGCTAATTCAGTAGATTAAGGTGTAATCGACTACATCCAGATAGAAAGGCATCATTTCCTCACTGGAATGAATCTTGATGTTAATATGTGATCTATACCCATTCACGCTGTGACGATTGGGTATAGGCGAATCTCTGAATCCGTTAGGGTAAGCAACTTTTTCTCTACCTCCTCTTTTACCAAGGCATACATGACGACGAATGCAGTAAACCAACAGCAGCAACAGCTGACTTTTCTCTTGATCCTTGTGCTCGGTGCCATTGCCGCGCTCACGCCTTTAGCTATTGATATGTACCTGCCGGCAATGCCCGAAATTGCCCGTGACTTGTCCGTCACCCCAGGGCAAGTTCAGCAGACATTGGCGGCATATACAGCAGGCTTTGCAGTTGGTCAGTTGATTCACGGCCCTATTTCTGACAGCTATGGCCGACGCCCTGTCCTGATTGGCGGTGTCGCATTTTTCTTGGTTGGTGCGGTTGTCAGTGCATTGGCGGTTGATATTGAAACCTTAACCTATGTTCGGGCTGCTCAAGGATTCTGTGGGGCAGCAGCCGCGGTTGTTATCCAAGCATTGGTACGCGATATGTTTGACCGCGAAGAATTTGCGCGCACCATGTCGTTTATCACCCTGGTGATGACGGTGGCTCCGCTGGCAGCGCCGATGATAGGTGGTTACCTGGCAGTTTGGTTTGGCTGGCGTTCGATTTTCTGGGTGTTAGCGGGCTTTGCTGCGTTGGTTATTGTTTTGGTGATTTCCTTGATTCCAGAAACTTTGCCTGTGCAGGGTAGGCCACCACTTCGTCTAGGTTCAACACTGCGCAATTATTTGAAAATCCTACGTTCAAGAAAGTCTGTCGGCTATATCTTTGCTTCCGGTTTTTCTTTCGCGGGCATGTTCTCATTCCTGACTGCCGGTGCATTCGTGTACATCGACTACTATGGCGTAAGTACCCAGAACTTTGGTTATCTGTTCGGCTTGAACGTCGTCTGTCTGATTGTGATGACCTCTTTTAATGGTAAGTTTGTGCGCAAAATCGGCAGTGAGAAGATGTTGCAAATCGGCCTGACGATTCAACTTCTGTCTGGTATCGCTCTGATTGCGGGACAAGCTTTTGAATGGGGCTTATGGGGAACAGTGATTCCCGTTATGTTCTTTGTCGGCACCATCTCTATTGTTGGCAGCAACTCCATGGCTTGTGTATTGAGTGCGTATCCCGAGCTTGCGGGCACTGCGTCCTCGCTGGCGGGAACATTGAGATTTGGTACGGGCACCATAGTTGGTGGTACAGTTGCGGTCATTCACGTGAATTCAGCCTGGCCGATGACTGGTGCTATGGCGGCGTGTGCGTTTTTATCCGCCCTGTTTTACTGGGGCTTAGCGAAAAAATAAGAAAATGAGCTACATCGAAGATATTAAATCCGTCGTGGATTCTGCCCTTGCTGAACTCGAAGAAGCAAAGGCCAACGGTAAATTACAAAGCAACCCAGTGAGTGAAGAGTCTTTCCTTTGCCGTTGGGTTGCCCAAGCAGTAAAAAAACAGCGCTTTGGAAATTCTGTTTCTAAAGAAATGACGGCCTGGGTGCAGCAGGGTCGTAGTATGGGCAAACACGCCAACATTAAAGGCCAAATGCAACATATCGCGAGCGTTTATCATCACCACTTCCCGCAAGGTGATGAGCACAGTGCGATTACTAAAAGCCAGTTTGACGCCTTAGTAGCCACGCTCGAAGGTGAGGATTGGATGATTCACATCGAATACGAGATCAACCGTAAGGTGCGTGTGATTTCAGACGGTCAGCATTCCTTTGCAGTTTGCAGTCTTGCTTTGGACAAAAGCTTCAATGAAGAAGGCGAGCTGATAAAACCAATGAGCCTTTATGTTCGTGGTCCAGAGCCTTGGTTTATTGAAACTGTTCGCGAGCACGGCATGCTGATGACCAAAGTAACTGACTACAAATCCATCGTGAAATACCACGGTGAATACCAGATTTGGCCAAAGAACCAGGCAGACCGACTACTTGTGTTGCCGGACAGCCTGAAGCCTTAAAGGCTGGCAGGTTAAGTGTGGCGCGAAGGAAGAGTTTTCTTTGCGCCACTACTTTTTGCCAGGGCGAAAGCCATGCCTTTAAAGATAAAAAGGTGAGCGGGCATCATCGCAAACCAATACAGCAGTCCGCTGAAACCCGCAGGGTGCCACCAGGCGCGGATATCCAACAAACGCGTTTCTCCCAAGTCCTTCACCGTAAATTCCAGACGGCCTAATCCCGGCGCTTTCATTCCAAACAAAAGGGAAAGGTGTTTATTAGGAGCGCACTGGATAACTTTCCAGCTATCGATATAGTCGCCGGTTTGAAGTGATTGCCTTTGCGGTCGGCGCTTTTTCAGCGCATTTCCACCAATTGCTGCATCCATGTAAGCCCGTATTTTCCAGAGCCAGTTCCCGAAGAAATAGCCTTCATCACCGCCGACTTTCTGAATGCTCGTCCATAGAGCTTCGGCAGAAGCATCCGTTTCAACGGTAAAGCCAGCGTGTTTAGGGTAGTAACCATAGTTGCGATGCCATCTGGCAATGGCATCGGGATCGAAGCCCCAGATATCATTTTTGACGACATCACTTTCATTACTGAGCGCGGATTCAACGGCTTGTTCAAAACCAAGTTGAGGCTCAGGAATAAGAGTGCTGATGTCTTTTCCGGTAGGGAGCAAGTCATACATAAGTCCATCAATCAGTGAGCTGGCAATGGGTTTGGGGACGGTCGTAACAAGTGTTAACCACATTGAGGAAATCTTGGGTGTTAACAAAGGCATCTTAACAATAAAGATCCGCTTGTTGATAATGCGCGCAAATCGGCGCATTTGGTCTTCGTAGCTGATGATTTCTGGGCCGCTCACATCAAAAATCGGTGAGCCTTCGATGGGCAGTTCAATGAGTTTAGTGAGGTAGCCAATCATGGTATCAAGCGCAACCGGGCTGGATTTGGAACGGACCCAGACTGGCGTGGTGATGACAGGAAGGTGGGAGACGATATCCCGCATCACTTCGAACGCCGCGGAGCCACTGCCAATAATGATGCCAGCGCGCAGTTCAATAACCTGCTTTCCGCAATCGCGCAGGATATTCCCAGTGACTTTTCTTGCGGCGAGGTGGGTGGAGCAGACGTTGCTCGGCTGCGTAGCACCCAGGTAGATAAGCCGAGACACATTACTTTTGGCTACCTGATTGGAAACATGCCGAGCCATGTTGAGCTCATGTTGATAGAAATCAGAACCTGATGCCATACCATGCACGAGATAAAATACCTCGGAAACGCTTTCTAGAATTGAGGAAAGATCGCCCTCATCCATAAGGTCTACTTCAGCGAGGGTGGCATGCGGGTGAGAATGCCAAGCGTGATGTTTTAGTGTCTCTAATGAGCGGCTGGTCGCGATAACCTGATAGCCCAAGGCTAACAAGTTTGGCACTAAATGACTGCCCACATAGCCCGTTGCACCGATCACTAGAATCTTTTTACTGGGCGTCATACTTTGAATCTCATCGCAAACTACTTCATTCCTATTGAGCGATCTCTGCGAGAGAGTTGCTCGTATTCTTTGTCATTGTCACAGATCTTCATCGCATTGAGCTTATTGAGAAATAAGACAATTTAGAAACCAAAAGCGTGACTGTCCGTTGTCAGCACTGTGTCAAGGAATCAAGGCTATCTGAAAAAAAGCGAAAAAACTGTGATTTACCGTGCCTTTAAAGCTGGATATTGATTGCATGAATTGATGGTTAAATAGGCGATTGTGATTAATTGTCAAAATGTGCTGTGGATTCAAACACCTTTCTTGACGCAGAAGATTGCGGTAAATTGCTTCACCTATCACAAAATCGCGCGACCTTTTTCGACGCTCGTTGGAAAAACCAAGGGGAAAAAATGCTAGAGCTGGTTGGACTTTGCAAAGGCTATCTTGATGGAGGGGAATTCCATCCAGTTTTGCAAGGCGCAGAGCTATCCTTGGCTAAGCATGACCAAGTGGCGTTGATGGGGGAGAGTGGTTCAGGCAAAAGTACGCTGCTCAACCTGATTGGTGGCCTGGATAATCCCGATTCGGGTGAGATCATTGTTGCCGGTACGCCTATCCATGACTTGAAAGAGCGGGATCGAACGCGTTTTCGCCGCCACAACATCGGCATGGTCTTCCAGCAATTCAACCTTCTCCCAACGCTCACTATTGCAGACAACATCCGTTTTTGCCGCCAACTGAAAGGGCTTCATGATGATGATGGCTTGTGGCGACAAATCCTCTCCGCTCTTGATTTGATGCCACTGCTGGGTAGGTATCCAGAGGAAGTGTCAGGTGGGCAGCAACAGCGCGCGGCAATTGCCCGCTCTCTTTATATGGAACCAAAGATCTTGCTAGCCGACGAACCTACGGGCAGCTTGGATGAACGCAATGCTGATGCGGTAATGCGACTTCTGACGACACTGACCAATTCGCTCGATTGCACTTTGCTTGTTGTCACGCACAGTGAAAAAGTGGCGGACTACCTCGGTCATCGTGTCACGCTACAAGGGGGCGTTCTAAATGTACGTACCCGTAGCTAAAGCGCTATTCGGGCACTACCGCCGACATCCGTTTCAGGTTCTTCTTGTCTGGCTGGGATTAACACTCGGCGTGGCCTTGTTGGTCGGCGTTATGTCGATCAATCAACATGCGCAGGACAGCTATCAAAAAGGCGCTAGCTTATTTACCAATCCGTTTCCTTATGTGCTGCATCACCGCGAGCGCGGCAAACGTATTGATGAACCTCTCTACATCTCTATGCGGCGGGCAGGGTTTAATCAGTGCGTGCCAGTAGATATTTACCGAACCTCGACACAGGATGGACACGACATTCAACTGATGGGTGTTGATACCGTTGCGATGTTCGCCTTTAACGTTGCCAACCCGGATTCTGCTGCGGCAAAACAGCCCTTACGGGATGGATTTTCTACCCAGTGGGTCAGCACAGAACTTGCGAGTCACCTTGGATGGGTTGATGGACAAAAAATCCGCCTCCAAGATGGCAGGGAAATTGGTCCAATCAAATTGGTTGAGGGCGGTCAGATTGGCTCAGGTACCCGTATTTTCGGCGACATGTCGGTAATTCGTGGTTTGTCAGATCATGACGGTTTCAAACTGATCTATTGTGGTGCGATGGACAAAGCTGAGAGAGACGCGTTGCGTGACGTTCTTCCATCAACTATCACACTATCCCGAACCGAAACAGCACAGCTGGGTCCTTTAACCCGCGCTTTCCACCTAAACCTGTTTGCCATGGGTTTGCTGGCTTTCGTTGTGGGTCTGTTCATTTTCTATCAGGCGATTTCCCTTTCAATGGCGCAACGCCAGCCGCTGGTCGGCTTGATGCGGGAATTAGGCGTTGGACGAAAATCGTTGGCTTGGGTTGTTAGCCTGGAAATGCTGGTTTGGCTCTTTATGGGTTTGATTGGCGGTAACATTGCAGGGCTAGTACTGGCGCAAAAACTCATGCCGACCGTAGCAACAACGCTGAGTGATCTTTATGGCGCCAACGTCGATCTTACCTTGCATTGGCAGTGGGAGTGGGGATTCTACAGCTTCCTTTTAGGCGTATGCGGTTTTGCTTTGGCATCAGGCTGGCCTTTGTACCGATTGCTGACAACGCCACCTGCGCGGTTATCAAAACGCATGTCACTTGTTAGCTTCTCTGGACGAGAATTCAGTTGGCAGGCCATCGTTGCGTCAATCTTAATTGTTATCGCGCTGTTGGTTTACAGTGCGCCCCAGAGCCAGGCTCAGGGTTTTACACTTATTGCGCTTATCCTTATCAGCGGTGGTTTATTGCTGCCATTTATGATGTGGAAATGCTTTCTGCTGCTTTCCGATAAAATCAAAATAGCGCGCCTTCGTTGGTTCTTATCCGATGCATCCGCGAGCCTGAGCTATCGTGGTATAGCGGCCATGGCATTTATGATGGCTATTGCTACGAACATTGGCATGGAAACCATGGTGGGTAGCTTTAGGACTACAACGGAAAGTTGGTTACAACAAAGACTCGCGGCAGACATCTATGTGAAGCCGGAAAAAGAAGTTGCCCAACAGCTTTCAGATTGGCTAGAAAATCAGGAAGAGGTGAAACGCAGTCTGGTCCAATGGCGACATGAAATAGACACCGCTCAGGGCATTGTTGAAATTCACAGTATTGGTACCAGCGCTGAAGAGCGTGAAGCTTTGGCGATTAAAGTGGCTGCGCCAGACTATTGGAACCATCTTCACCAAGGTAAATCCATGATGCTGAGCGAGTCTCTTGCGCTTAAATTTGACGCGCAGCCGGGAGACAGCATTTCACTGCCAGCACCTCTTGGAGATGGCTGGAAAGTCGCTGGCATTTACTTTGACTACGGCAACCCCTACAGTCAGGTCATCATTTCTAATCGCTCGTCATTAATTCCCTGGATTCAAGACTCAGGGCGGGTTGGCGTGGCGGCACTCTTTAATCAAGATGCGGATGAAAGCGTTCTGGTTGATCAGATGCGTAAGCAGTTTAACCTGCAGGAGACGCAGGTCAGCAATCAAAGAGATATTCTAGCAACGGCAATGCGTATCTTTGATCGCACATTCCTCGTCACAGACACACTTTGTACCCTAACTTTGATCATTGCGATTTGCGGGCTGTTTTTCTCGACGCTAGCAACGGAGTTATCTCGTCAACGTCAATACGCATTGCTCCGCTATATGGGAATATCTGGCAGAGAGCTGGCTTTCTTAGGTGGCGGTCAGCTAATGCTGATTGGCTTATTCTCCGCGCTCTTTGCCTTGCCACTTGGTCTTATCATTGCCGAAGTCTTGATCAACATTGTGCTGAAATATTCGTTTGGCTGGACGATGTCGGTGTCCTATTTCCCGACCAGTTATCTCATCACCTTGGGTGGCTCTTTGCTCACGTTGCTATTGGCAGGGTGTTGGCCTGTGTGGCGTTTGATTAAACGCTCAGCAATTCTCTCCTTGCGGGAAGCTCAGTAATGCGCGACATGAAACCACAACCCTTTATGCTGACAGTCATTGGCTGGAGCTTCGCCGTTTTGCTGTGTCTACTGGCGCTGTTTGGTTCCGTGCTTTTGAAAGACGATCCGCCGAATAGAAGCGCAGTTGCAGCTTTAGTCGCAGCCAATGCCGATGAGTTTGCGAAAGTTGTTCCCGGAACAGATATTCAGTTTCCAATAGATTACGGGTCACATGACGACTTTCGTCAGGAGTGGTGGTATGTCACCGGCAATCTTCAGGATGAATCCGGAAACCAATATGGCATACAGTGGACATTGTTCCGTTCAGCGCTTTCCCCAGCAATGGGAGAAGGCTGGGAAAACAATCAGATATTTATGGCACATGCTGTCGTGACCAGCAAAGAAGGCGTTTATTCTGCTGAACGCTTTTCACGAGGTGGTATTGGACAAGCGGGTGTTGCTGATAAGCCATTCAACGTATGGCTTGATAACTGGCAGTGGCGTGGAAAAGGCGATAAGCCATTTCCTGCAAAACTCCAAGCCGCGGACAAAGATTTCTCGTTTAAATTGGCAATGTCCCAGACCCTGCCGGAGATCCTTCAAGGCGACAATGGGTACAGCCAAAAACATGCAGAAAAAGGTGTTGCTTCTTACTACTTCAGCGTTCCTGCAGTCGCGATGGAAGGAGTGCTCGAATTAGGCGGTAAATCTGTTAAGGTTTCCGGAAAAGGCTGGGTTGACCGTGAATGGAGTACTGAGGCACTGAGCGAAGATCAGTTAGGCTGGGATTGGTTTTCTATCCACCTTGATGACGGACGATCATTAATGGTGGTCCAGGTTCGAGGGGAGCAAGCGCCTTATCGCTTCGGATCAATCACCAGTTCAACAGGACTCTCTACAACGCTTAATAACAGTGACATCGACTTGGTACCTATTGCATTTGCCAAAATGCCTACAGGACGTCATTTACCCATCAAATGGCAGGTCAAAGTTCCTTCGCATGATATTCTGTTGACCACTAAACCCGTTCATGAACAGAACTGGTTGCCGTTTACTTTTCCTTATTGGGAAGGGCCAATTTTGATCAATGGTTCTGCTAGTGGCATAGGATTTATGGAAGCAACCGGTTATTAGTTCCTAGCGGTTATCTACTTCACTATTCATCACGATGCTGTACAAGTTCTGAATCACCACAGTGATTTGAACTCCCGTGTATTGTTCTCTTTCCCCTCAAAGTCTATGGTTAATATGACTATTAACATAATTGCAACCTGTTGAGTTTGCTCGATAGGTTCGCGAACGCGAGGCGAGCGCATATGTTCCCCATCATTTTGGGTACAGCCAAGTTCGGTACATACACCAGTCGTGAAGAGAGCTTTTCGGTTCTTGATGGTTATCTGGAAATGGGGGGAAGGCGTCTGGACACCGCAAATAATTACGCTGTCTGGCACCCCGATGGAAAAGGTGGTGAAAGTGAAACGGTGATCGGAGAGTGGCTAAAATCCAAAAACCGTAATGATGTTGAAATCATGACAAAAATCGGTGCCCAGTCGGTGGACGGTTTCACTTATGATAAGCTGGATGGACTCTCGCCAAGCAATATTATGCAATCAATCGATGATTGCTTATCTCGCCTTCAAACTGACTACATTGATGTTCTCTACGCCCACGTTGATGATGAAAACACGCCGCTGATTGAAACCTGGAAAACGATGTCATCGCTTGTCGAACAGGGGACAGTCAAGGCGCTTGGCATTTCGAACTTTAAAGAGCCCCGAGTGTTGGAACTGCTCGACGTGATTAATCAAAACAGCCTTGAGCCATTCAAATACGTTCAGTATCGCTATACCTTGTTGTCTCCCAACATCGACGCCAAGTTTAGCCCGCAGATAGTGATGAATGAACACTTGTTCGGTGTGTTGAAGCACCTCGAATGTAAACCCGAAATCATTGGATACAGCCCTTTACTTGACGGCTGCTACGAGGTTTCTCCCGACGAACTGCCCAATGAATATGATAACTTGCTTAACGCTATCATGGTTGAAGAGCTACAAATGCAGGCAGAGGAGAGCGAAACGACAACCTCAGCTTTAGTGTTAAAAACCATTTCAGATTATGGCGTCACGCCCGTGACAGCCGCGTCCTCCATTGAACGCCTAAAAGATAACCTCAAACTTTTGATTTGAACCAAATCGCAATATGTCTTCACTATCCAGTCTGTGCTAATGTGTTGGAAGTGTTAAGTTTTGGGATTGAAACAGATGATGAAAAAGTTACTTGTGGCTTCTGGCGTTTTTCTGCTCGCAGCTTGTTCGTCTGCACCGGATCCTATGGACGAACGTATCGATGCGGCTATCAAGCTTTGTCAAAGCGACAGTGCCAAAGCCTATTCCCATACGGTTGATGGACTTCGTGTGATGTGTGATAGCGGTAGTTCATACATTATCCGTGGTGACATTTCTCTGGAACAAATATTCGAGATGGACAGGGTATATTGCTCTAGCATGGGCATCCGCGACTTCATCTCAAGTAAGAGCGGCGAAATTAAGCTCGCCTGCAATGATGGCTCTAACTACGTTTTATAAAGGCAGATGACAATGAAAAAAGTACTGATTTCTCTCACCGCAGCGGCTTTGATGGCGGGTTGCTCTTCAATTGAAACGGCGGAGTCAATGCCAAACCCAGATCAGCGTGTGGTTGATAGCCGTTTGAACATTTCTTCTGACTTGAACGCGACATATTGTGAAGGTAAAGGCTTTGAGAAGTACATGGAGCGTGAAAAGTACTACACGTTTACCTGTAAAGACGGTGCCTTCTTCAATATTGCGAAGTAAAAAGCCAATTTTGGGTAAGGTTTTGTGAAGCGCAGGGGTATCCCGGCGCTTTTTTGTTGAAATGAATAAAAATCTCCATTTTTTCCATTAATATTAGGAATTTATCACTTTTATTTTTTGTCTTTTTGATGGGTTTTTTGGGGCTTCTGAAACAGGTAAATACCTTTTTATCTCTACTTTTTCACTACTTTGGTGAGGCGCAATAAAAAGTTCCCTCCAAAATTCCTCCAAAACGATAGTGATGATCCGGTGGTATTGTCCCTTCATCCCTAGAAACGGGTTTTGGGTAACAACGTCTCAGTTTCGAAGGTGCTTTGACATAGACATATTCACTTCCACGTTCATCATGGTACTTGTCCGTCATTTTCCGGCTTTTATGCCCCCAGCAATACCTGCGTGTCATAACCGATGGCTACGGGAAATACATTCCATGTATCACCAAATTCATCCGGCAAAGGTATTGGCTTACGCCGTTCCCCCGGAGCGCCAAAACCACTGATGGATTGCTTTATGACGACGATATCAGCGTGTGCTCAGGGAGAAGACTTGTCATTCGATCTCCCCGCTGCGGTAACACTGAGGCAGGTCATGTGTGGAGCGAGGGTGTACGTGCCCCAGACGCCAAACCCGATTATCCCCTGGTACTGGGGCGCGAAACCGGCCCGATATTCTCGCGAGGGAGTACGGGATATCCTGGCGGCATGTGATGAATATTGTGAGGGTCTAATTTTCTTTACAGAGTGTTTGGCAGATTAGTCTTTAAGAGATAGGGTATTAATATGATGATTAATGCTTAAAGGAGTAAGCCTGTGAATATGCCACCAAATATCCCATCAGCCGAAAAACCAAGTTCTTTCTGGAACAAAGTCCCAACGATTGTGGGTTGGCTGTGCATTGTCAGCTCGGTTTTAGCGTCAGGCATGCTTTTTCTACTTCCGGTGGCCGTGGACAGACTTGAGGCGCCACAAGGTGTACTGGGCATTGACATCATCATTCATGCGGTCAACCTAGTGAAGGTTGTATTGGGAGTTTTCCTAATCAAAAAACAGCTTTGGGCTGCTGCAGCACTGTTCTTTCTTCATGCCGTCGATGTGGGTTATTCGTACTATTCAACTGGGACAGCTGGCAGTTTTGGATTAACGTTCCTCGCAATTTATTTCTTGGCAGCAAGGTGTGTTTATGACTATCACATGTCCCCTCAGTTAACTGCTAAATAGCGCTCAGAAACTGTAGCATTTCACCTGAATACATTGAACAATGCCGTGCCACAGGGAAAATACATCTAGGACCCGTTGCCATCCAATCAGTCGACGTCAGTTTCACGAACTCTCGCACTTGCCCATAAGGCTGCCCCGCGCAGCCTTTTGCGCAACATCTCTTGTTCGCTTGCGCTGATTCTTTGGCAGGGAAATGTCTATCACCACTACATGATTTTGTTGAGGAGGGGTTTTTGTGAACTACCTAGCTTATTGAATTCCAAATTGCTCGCATTATATTTCACACATGGTTTATGACATTGATAAGCGCACTTTTACCATTGAGTTGGTAGACAATGTGGAAGACTTCAATCCTCATACTAGGCTCGTATGCGAATCTGCTCGTACTTACAAGGAGAATATCGAGGATGAAGACTACGATGACGATCTTATCGATGGACTCATCGATTTTAATTGGAGTGAAGAGATGAAATCTGTATATGTTTTAACTGAACAGAAAGAGATTTTGCTTGAAGTTGAAAGGCAACCATATACTAAGAATGTTTCGCATGAATCTCTCTGAGAATTCTCAGCCATGAAATATAAAAACATAAAGTCGGCAATACACAACTTTGGCTATAGCTATCTGAGCTATGAAAACTATGTAGATGGAGACTTTGTTTTTAGGGAGCTGAAGGCCATTCATGCGAAAGGATATGATATCTCAATTGACTGGCTCTCAAGAACATTTGAACCTCGTCAGTTTTATAGCACTAGGATTGAGAAGTCTATAGGCTACTGGACTGATTCACTCAGGCAGCATCTTTTAAATCAGAATGTCAGCATAGAGTCTCTAACAGATCTGCATCTTAAATGGCCAGCCAAGCAAGGCCCATTTATCCACGCGCTTGATGACCGTAATGTTGAACACAAGAAAGAGATTAAATATCCAAGTTAACTCATACGCTGCGTAGGTTACTTCAGGACACATCACACTCCACACAGATAATCTCAAGTTATTGTTTCTATTCCTTGTGTTCAGTTGAGCGCTTCACACGTTCTTGTGTTTACAATGTAGCTGTTGATATCGAAACCAGTACCGTTGAGATAGAGTTCGGTTGGTACCTTGATAAGACTGAAGGTTTCAGACTCATAGGTTTGCTATCAATAACATATCTACCTGACTTCACAGATGAGCCGCCATGGGCTTGCCTTGACTTTAGTATTGAACTTATCAACTCGATGGATGAACTCGACCAAAGTGAAGTACTCTGGGAAAAGGGGGCAAATGCGTTAAAAGACCTCAGTTTTCCTTTATACCGTCTCCATGCAGGCTCTGCTGACTTTGTACTTTTTGCGGTTTGCCAAGAAATAGAACTGTCTCGGGATAGCTAATATTGTTATCTCTCCAGTCTTAGGATGCCCAACGCGGCCTGCCTACTACTAACAAACGCAAGGGAATGCAGATGAAAATTAAATCTTGGCTAGGCGTTCTGTTTTTAGCATGTATTTCGTCGGAGACGAGAGCAGAAGAGAGGGATGTTTATCGGGAGTATGTGGATAGAAGTATTGATCGCAGTATACCGCTGGCGGTAGAGAGCTGGGAAAAGAAACTCTTTGCCGAACAACCTGAAAAGAAGTTTTTACCTGTGATAGAAAATTTTATCGAAAGTGTTTACTCAGACTCTTTTCGTGAAAGAACTGCAACGACATATCGGAGGGTATTCAGCAAATCGGAGATGAAAATACTGGCTGATAACCTCCTGACTGAAACCTGTGCGTCGCTTTTTAACCGTGATTTTATTGAACGTATGGAAAGTGGCGCCAAAATGTCCAACGAAGACAAAGTATCTGCTGATAGGTGTTTCGATGGTCTAGAGGGCATTGATAATGTTGAAGAAAAGCTAAACAAGCTTGCGGTGGTGAATGGCGAATTATATGAAGCGTCTTTTACCGTTCACTTAGAAGAGTTTCTAGAGAAGCTCAAACAGCAAAAATTGATCTTCGATACGGCAGAAACAGTAAAAAAGACGTTGCCCAGAACGTTAGAGGATGGCTTTGATTGGGTCGATATTGTTGGAGAACATATGGTGTTGGAATTCCGATATTCGGTGAATGACTTCTTCGAAGAAGATGAAATCTATGAACTGGATACTGAAAGCATGTTTAAAGTTGCATGCGAACAATTCAAAGACCGATTTCAAGGCTATGTGTCCGTGCGCTATGCTGTGTTCGATTTGCATGACAGACTCGTCGGAGAAGCTACTGTTACCATCAGCGACTGTCATTGATATCTGATTGTTGCCTCAAATCTATTCGCTTGGAGGCGTAGGTGAATACAATGGCTCGAGTTAGTTTCAATTTTTCTGGTGAACCTATCATCGGTGATTAGTGAAAGAGATAAGGATGTCTATCGACGGTTTGTGGATGGTGATTACGATAAGATAATTCCAATACTACTTACTGACTCTAGCAATGAAATACTGAAAAACGGCGGAACTGGCGCTTCTTAGTTTTCGTATGGAATAGAAAATATATAGAGGGATCTATTATGCAAAAAGTGATTGTTTCGATACTTGCAGTCTTGATAGTGGGTTGCGCTTCTTCTCCAAAAGAGAGTGATTCCCAAATCGAAGCGAGAATTGTTGGTGAATGGGACTGTCACTCAGTTGCTCCCAGCGAAAACTACGTTAAATCTATTCAATCCAACTACCGTGAAAACAAGACTGCTTCCATTGTGATGAAATTGGATTTCCCCGCTCCAACTAATGAGCGGTTGCTTTCATATACCATTGAATCTGATTCAAGTTGGCGTGTCGGTAAAGGTAGACTTTATGAGTCCGACCAAGAGTTCTACATCGCTGCCAATAATGCTTTCTCGCTTGAGCACCTAGAGAGATTTAAAAAGGGGTTTAAATGGATCGGGACCGCAAAATGGCAACTATCATGGAAGTCCGATAACAACTTCATCAAGCGTGAAAATGACACTTCAATCGAGTGCTTAAGAAAGAGCAGTGAATAACGTGTTTTCAAACCCGCCACTTAGGCTCTCTCGGCACCACTTCAACACCGGTTTGATACCTTCCTGCAATGGCGTTTAGAGTGAGTTCCAGTGCATGTTCACTGATCAATTCAAACTGCTGAGGCAGTGATTGCACCTTCATTGGAATGAAGTCCAGCATGCGATTGTCACCAAACGTGGCAAACTTCACTTGCTCGCCAATCTCTGGTTCTTCCAAAATGGCATCAAGGACACCTTCAAACAACGCGTATGATGTCGTGAGTATGGCCTCGGGCATCATGCCGGCGTGATACCATTGCAGAATAAGCCGCTTGGCTTCTTTCTGGCTGAAATGGTCACCGTACGCAATTTGCGTACCTGCGGTCGCTTTTCTGGCAGCAGACAAAAATCCCTGCTCCCGCTCTTTTGATATACCCAATTCGGGTACCGCGCCAATCAGTCCGATGGTATTTGCGCCCATTTCAGCTAACTGAGTAGTCAATGAAAATGCGCCTTCCAGGTCTTCACTTATCACACAGGCGAAGTGTTCATCATCTAATGCACGGTCGATGGCGATCACTGGTGTACCGGAAGCTTGAATGGCAGGGTAGAAGTCATTCTCTGCAGGCAGTGAAGAGGCAACTATCAGCGCGTCAATCTTGCGTGCGACTAACATATTGACGACCTGCTTCTCTGTCTCAGGATTGTCGTCAGAACAACTAATGATCAATTGATAACCAGCCTGACGTGCATCCCGTTCCAATAACTTAGCGATTTTTGCGTAACTGCTGTTTTCCAAATCGGGGATCAGAAGGCCAAACGATCGCGTTGTACCTGCGCGAAGGGCGCTGGCTGCATGGTCTGGACGGTAGTTATACTTCTCGACAACTTCCATCACTTTCTGCTGGGTGCGCTCACTGATACGGTATTTAGCTGACTTGCCGTTAATTACGTAGCTCGCCGTTGTGCGTGAAACCCCAGCTAAGCGGGCTATCTCGTCCAGTTTCATTGAAATCTTTCCCCTTAAACCGAATCCGATTTGCTCATCAGATTGGGAACACTCTGTGCGCGTGATCATAAAAAGCGCAAAGGATCTTATCGATTCTTTGCATTATACGCTGAATGGATTCAGCATTGATAGCTGAAAGGTTTCAGCAAAGATAAAAACTGTGCGTGAAGCCTGTTTTTTGATTTAAATGCTGAAACGATTCAGTAAAGTTAAAGAGTACGCTTGAAGGTGCTTTACTGACTATGAATATTACGGCTTGGCTGCAGCAATGAATGTGTGGCGGGGCAAATGAAAAGTGGGCTCAGCCCACTGAAATCTGAGGTAAGAATGATGCTTGAACTCACGCAAAACGACGTGCAACTCGGCAAGAGCGCTGCAACAAAAGAAGAAGCGATACAACAGATTGCTAATGATTTGGTCGCTAACGGGCTTGTAGTTGAAGGGTATGGTTCAGGCATGCTTGCACGAGAAAACCAGAATTCAACGTATCTGGGGAATGGTATTGCGATTCCCCATGGCACCACTGACACCCGCGATTTGGTGAAGCAAACTGGCGTGCAAATTCATCACTTTGCTAACGGTGTGGACTGGGGAGACGGAAACACGGTTTACCTTGCAATTGGCATCGCGGCGAAATCTGATGAACACCTCGGCATATTGAAGCAACTCACCCATGTTCTTTCTGCTGACTCTGTGGAAGAAGCATTAAAGGCCGCGACCAGCGCAGAGCAGGTCCTTGCTGTGTTAACCGGTGCAAACCAGAAAGGTCTGCTTTTCGATGAAAGCACGATCACCCTGGGTTTTCCTTCAACAGATCTAGTTTCCATGAGTGCGGTATGTGCGGGCAAATTGAAAGCGGCGGATGCCGTTGGTCCGGGATTTGTCTCTTCACTTGTTGGTCAGTCACCGGTGTGTCTGGGGCAGGGATTGTGGCTGAATACTTCATCGGAGTCGGTAAATCAAACAGCAATAGCTTTTCTGTCTGTAGACCAAGTTTTCGAAGTCGATGGTCAAGCCGTGAAAGGGTTAATTGTTGTTGCGGCTAACAGCGCAGAGCACACCGACATCATGAACAACATCAGTGAGTTGGCGTTTGATGGAAAAATCGCAGAGGTATTTGCTTCTTCCCCAGAAGCTGTTGTTAAGGCTTTTTCCGAGGTCCGACAGGGCGGTCTAAGCCAAATCTTCAAAATTAAAAACGCCCATGGTCTTCATGCCCGACCTGGCGCCATGCTGGTAAGTGTTGCCAAGAAGTTCGACTCACAAATCTGGGTATCAAACCTGAATGGTGATGGTAAGCAAGTGAATGCCAAGAGCTTGATGAAGGTGATTGCGTTGGGTGTTAAGCAAGGCCATGAACTGGAATTTACCGCCGAAGGTGCTGATGCCCAAGTCGCCATTGATGCCATCGGTCAAGCCATTGAAGCTGGTCTGGGTGAGGGTTAAATCATGACGAATTTTCGTGTAGTCACAGTCACGCTCAATCCTGCGCTCGATATGACGGGCGGTATGACAGAGCTCAAAGCAGGTACCGTCAACCTTATTCAGTCTTCCAACCTGAATCCGGGCGGTAAGGGGATTAACGTTGCGAAGGTGCTCGCTGAATTGGGTGCAGAAGTGACGGTAACCGGCTTTTTGGGTGATGAAAATCAGGATCCGTTCGCACACCTTTTCGAGCAAAAAGGCATTCATGATGCCTTCATTCGTGTAGTAGGCGCATCGCGCATTAACGTCAAACTGGTGGAAGAATCAGGTCGTGTCACAGACCTGAATTTCCCGGGTGTTGCAGTATCTGAAGAGGATGTTCAACAGCTTGAAAGAAGCCTCAAGACATTGGCAGAGACGCACGATGTATTCGTAATTGCCGGAAGCTTACCATCAGGTATATCACCAGAAAAACTCGCATCTTGGATTTCCACGCTTCGGGAGCAAGGTAAAAAAGTTTTTTTTGACAGCAGTAACGCGGCACTGGCTGCCGGTTTGAAAGCCGCTCCTTGGTTGGTTAAGCCTAACGACGAAGAGCTCTCCCAATGGGCGGGTGAGCATCTTTCCAATGAATCTGAACTCCTCGAGGCGGGTAAAACCCTGAGTCAGACGGGTATCGATAATGTAGTGATTTCCCGCGGCTCAGAAGGTGTGTTGTGGCTGAAAGATGGCGTTTGGTTTGCCAGCCAGCCACCAAAAATAAAAGTGGTTAGCACAGTTGGGGCCGGCGATACGTTGGTTGCTGGCATGTGTTGGGCAGAACTGAATCAGTGGGATCGCGAAACCTCTCTGAGATTCGCTACCGCACTTTCTGCCCTGGCAGTCACCCAGGTCAATGTGGGTGTTGAAGATATTGCTCAATTAGAAGCGCTTCAGCATCAAGTCAACGTGAAGCAAATTAAAGATAGATAAAGGAACAGGGGTAGAGAGATGAAAGCAGTTATCGTGACATCGTGCCCAAGTGGTATTGCGAATACTATTATCGCCGCGGGGATGCTTGAAAAAGCAGTCGCAGCACTCCAATGGCAAGCGGTTATTGAATGCCAAAGCATAGTAAAACCATCGAAACCCGCCTCAGCATCTGACATCGAGTCAGCGGACCTCATTCTCACTGTCGGGCCAGTCGCTGATATGGAGCGATTCAATGGCAAAACTGTCTATCAGGCCTCTTTGGAAGCTTGCTACGCCGACGTTAAACAATTGCTGGTTGATGCGACCTCAAAAGCTAAGACCTTCAACTATGTTTCCTCTTCTGAAGTTATTGAACCGTCGGCCCAAAAACGAATTGTCGGTATTACGGCTTGTCCAACTGGCGTAGCCCACACATTTATGGCGGCTGAAGCTGTTGAAGAAGAAGCCAAGGCCCAGGGCATGTGGGTAAAAATTGAAACCCGTGGTTCTGTTGGGGCGAAAAACCAACTGACTGATGAAGAGGTTGCTGCGGCTGACTTGGTCTTTATTGGTGCGGATATTGAAGTCGACATGGCTCGTTTTGATGGCAAGCGCGTATATCGAACCAGTACCGGAGCTGCACTTAAGAAAACCAAGCAAGAGTTAGCCAATGCGTTTGAGCAAGCTGAGGTTTACAAACATGGCGTTGCAAAAGCGGATAACAGTGGGAAGAAAGAGCGTACCGGTGCATATAAACACTTGATGACGGGTGTTTCACACATGTTGCCATTGGTTGTTGCTGGTGGTCTGTGTATCGCTTTGTCTTTCGTCTTTGGAATTGAAGCGTTCAAGGAAGAGGGCACATTAGCGGCTGCACTCATGGAAATAGGTGGCGCGAGCGCGTTTGCGTTGATGGTACCAGTGTTGGCTGGCTTTATCGCATTTTCGATCGCTGACCGTCCGGGTCTTGCTCCTGGCCTTATTGGCGGTATGCTGGCAAGTTCTACTGGTGCTGGCTTCCTGGGCGGTATCGTTGCAGGTTTCCTGGCAGGTTATTCCGCAAAACTGATCGCTGATAAAGTCCAACTGCCGGACTCAATGGCAGCGCTTAAGCCAATCCTAATCATTCCACTACTGGCGAGCTTGGTGACGGGTCTAGTCATGATTTTCGTAGTAGGTGGTCCTGTCGCAGGGGTGATGAATAGTCTGACCGAGTTCCTGAACAGCATGGGTTCGACCAATGCTGTTCTACTGGGTGTCATCCTTGGTGCCATGATGTGCTTTGACTTGGGTGGCCCTGTCAACAAAGCTGCTTATACATTTGGTGTTGGCTTATTGGCGTCGCAAACTTACACACCAATGGCAGCAGTGATGGCTGCGGGTATGGTTCCGGCAATGGGTATGGGCCTGGCAACCTTGTTAGCACGCAGCAAGTTTAACCCTCAGGAACGTGAAGCGGGCAAGGCGTCGTTTGTGCTTGGACTGTGTTTTATCTCTGAGGGTGCGATTCCTTTCGCAGCTCGTGACCCAATGCGTGTCATTCCCGCCTGTATGGTGGGCGGTGCATTGACTGGTGCGTTTTCTATGTTGATTGGCGCGAAACTGATGGCTCCGCACGGTGGTATCTTTGTTCTGTTTATTCCAAATGCTATCACGCCAGTGCTGCTTTACCTCGGCGCAATTGCGGCAGGTACCTTGGTGACAGGGTTTATGTATGCGGCATTGAAGCAAAGCGAGGAATCGCAAGCTGTTGCTCAGCACGCATAGATGAAGTCTATGCAAGAGAAGAGAAAGCCGACCTAGGGTCGGCTTTTTGCGTTCAGTAGGGGCTAGCGGGTGCGCGTAAATTCAGGTCGTTCTGACCCATCATAAAGGTCACATGAAGCTCGACTAATTGTTCGCTCTCCCTTTGCCACGCTGCGTCTTTCTGTTGTTGGCAGAATTCCATCATGGCCACAATCAACATATCAAGCTTCTTAAGACTCCAACGCTTAATGTCAGGTTCCATGTCAGATCGCGAAGCCAACGCCTGAAGTTTTGCATAGCAAAACTGCAAATAGCTAAATGCTTCCTCAGTCTTACCCTCAAACTGATAGTGACGCTGCAGCTTAGTGCAGCCATCAACAAAATAAGCAATCGCGTCACTGCGTTTTAGGTCAATCGGCGGGTCAAATATCATAGCGGGGGTTTGCGAGACGATGGCAGCGAGTGATTCAACATTTCGGTGTTCAGTGTCTTCGTACCAATTTTGAATTTTCTTCATCCACGATTCGACGACGTCCACAGTATTCTCCCTGGCTATTTATTGTTTTTATGGCGGCATTGTGCCGCCATTGGGACTTAGGAAGGGGGGTTAGATGCCAAGATCATCCATTAAAGAATCAGCTTCTGCGGCTTTTTTTGAACGGCCCTTTTTCTTATCTTTACCTTCTAAGCTTTTGGCCACTTCTTCTTCCAGAATCTCATCTGGATTGATTTCCTCACCTTCTTCAAACTCTTCTAATTGAATGAACTCGGTGCGTTCCATGGAAAGCTCAAGATAGAAAATATTGTTGCCTTCAGTACTAAAACTAACGCGACGCGCTTGAGGACGATCAATATTGCTGTCCACTGTCACGTTAATATTCTTGTTGATTGCCATCATCTTCGGTTGGTTTTGCGTGATGTTGGTTTGTAGCGAGCGTTTAACTTTGCCAGTGAAATCTCCAACAATCTGGTTCATTAACTCGCCGAGTACATCTGCTACTTCATCTGAAGTATGAAGGGTTGCAAGCTCTTCTTTTGGAATCCCCATGTGGGACATGTATTTTTGATAGACTTCGAGCGCAGCTTTGGCTTCAAAATTAATGACCACCAACCCTGAAAAACCACCATCAAAAAGGACAAAACACCCAAAGTCGGGTTTCAAACTTGTTTTGGTGATTTTCTGAACCATCGCAGAATGATGGACTTGTGAGTCTGTGGCTTTGGAAAGTACCGCGGTAACTGACTGACAAAGTTTTAGCAGAATGTCTTCAGTAGTGATGATTTTTGTTTTTCTCATGACTGGCTCACTCGTTCTGATGTTGATTGAATCTTTACAAGTGTGGCACTAAATCCGGCATTCTGCTGAAATCTCTCTCGGTATTAGTTTTCTGCCGCGCGCTCTCCAAGTGATTGTAATAAATCAGCATGCTTACTGTGCACAGCGAGCAGGGTGGCATTCAAAACTGGTCTGAGGTCGTCTATCAATCCACCCGTATCTTGATTTTCAGCAGCCGCTGATTTTTCTATTTGCATACAAAGGTCTGAAAGCTCAATCGCGCCTATGCTTCGGGAGGAGGTTTTCAGTTTGTGGGAGAGCATTTTTACTTCAGTGAAATCATAGGGCGCCTGGAAGTCTGCCAAGGTGTTCAACTCTGGCTCGCAGTGTTTGATGAACTCTCCGAGCACTTCCGCATAGGTCTCCGTATCACCCCAGAAGAGCTTCTTTAGTACCTCGGGGTCCAATTCGATTATTGTGTGAGGAAGGATCGCTGGTACCTCCAGCTTTGTTGATGTTTCAACGCTGGACGCACTGTTTATAGCCGTTAGTGGCTCTTCTTTAGGTTCTTCGAAAGGCTTGCTTTGCGCACACCATTTTGCGAGTACCTTTTGGATAACGTCGATTTCTACCGGTTTGGCGATAAAGTCATTCATGCCGGTGTCAATGCAGCGCTCTGCTTCCCCGACCAAAGCATTGGCAGTAAGCGCAACAATAGGGACAAATTCAGCACGTTCTTTTTGGATCTCACGAATCGCTTTTGTGAGCTCATAGCCATCCATGTTAGGCATATGACAATCGGTTAGGACCAAAGTGAAGGCTTGGTTTCTGTATGCCCTCAGTGCTTCTTGACCATCTGCAGTCATCACCACGTGATAGCCAAGGTAGGTAAGCTGCTTTTCGATAACCGTTTGGTTTGTCACGTTGTCTTCAGCGACTAGAATGGTTCCCTGCATTTCCTCAGCGCGCTCGATAAAGGCTTCTTTGCCACGCGTGTCGATTACAGGGTAATCAGGGCTTTCAAGACCTACACAGATTCGCAAACCGCTCAGTAAACTGGCGAGCTTTAGCGGAGATGAAAAAATGGCAAACACATCGATACCACCATAACGGCGAACCGGCAGATTCATATCCAACTCCAGATAGCGAATATCTACCTTGGGAGGTACGAAGGCTGGCATCAATTGCTTCGTTTTGAGGTAATCGCGGCAAAGTACCACGTATTTAACATCTTCTCGCTCGAATTTCTGTAAGTGCAGCATTTCGATTGTGATGCTCTGAACAGCAATATTCATCGAGTGCAGATAATTATCGATACTGACTTTCAGCGCGCCATTTTCTAGGGAGTTAATGCAGATAACATTGTTGAGTGATGCAGCAGACTCTCTCAACAGTTCAATATTGCATTCATCCGGTGCCGTAATTTCCTGAGAATAGGGAAGGGTGAAGCTCACCATAAATGTAGAGCCGATACCCTCTTCACTGGTAGCTGAAATAGCGCCTCCCATTAGGGAAGCAATATTGCGGCTAATTGCAAGACCGAGACCGGAACCACCGTAGCGACGAGTCGTGGAGTACTCTGCCTGTGTGAACGGTTGGAAAATGGCTTCTAGCTTATCTTTGCTGATGCCTATCCCGTTGTCGCGAATTTCGATAAAGACTCTAGCAGCCCCTTCAAGCGTTGATTCCGATTTTATCCAGACTTGCACTTCACCTCGATGAGGCTGTCCGCCAGAGAACTTGATGCCATTACCAATGATATTGAACAGAATTTGCTTGATGCGAGTTGGGTCACCAATTAAAGAAGTGGGTACTTCCGGAGAAACAAATAGGGTGAGGGATACATTTTTTTCTGCCGCTTCCGTGGCGAGATTATCCATTACTTGTTCTGCGATATGTCTAAGAGAAATAGTGACATTATCGATGCGCATTTTACCGGCCTCTATGCGGGAAAAGTCGAGTATGTCATTAATAATAGACAGCAATGAGAGCGCTGATTCCCTAACTGTGTTGGCGACACTCATTTGAGACGTATCGAGTTTTGAACGCAACAGGATATCAATCATACCGATCACGCCATTCATCGGTGTACGGATTTCATGGCTCATCGCAGCAAGGAATTGTGCTTTGGCTTTTGATGCGGTCTCAGCCAACTCTTTTTGGTATAGAAGCTGCTCTCGTGCCTGATTACGCGAGATGATGTGGTCGCGGAATGAACTTAACGCATGAGAAATCTGGCCGACCTCGTCAGGACGATCTTTATATAAAATCGGAATTTCAGTATTCCCGTCAGCAAGATTTCGCATGGTGTCTGCTAGTCGTGCAATAGGCTGCGTTACTTTCTTGTAGATGTAGTAAGTCACGAAGATACTGACAACCGTCATGATGGCAAACAAGGCAAAGAACGATAGCTGGTTTGTCTTTAATACGTTCCGAAGGTTTGCCATAGAGTTAGCCGCGCTGAAGCTGGTCTCTCTGGAAAACTCAGTTAAAGATGTCTCCAGTGTTTTGTATTCATTACCATTGATGGCCTTCAATGATGAAATAGCATCCAGCTTTTTAGAAGGGTCGTACTGATTAAACACGCGGGTAATGCGATTGGAAAGGACACCACCCAACCGTTTAATCAAATCCAATTGTTCGATGATGGTATTGTCTGTGGAGTTTTTTCTTAGATAGTTGATGTGATTACGAAAGAAGGCTTCGTTAGCATCAAACCTGTCTTTTTGATTTTCTTCACCACTCAAATAGAAAAACAATGCCGACGTCATGTCATCGACTTCATCGCGGATAAGCCAGATATAGTGCTGTGTGTCTTGCTTTGTTAGCAAATCAGAAGTGTCTTTGCTGCTGTCTAGAAGACTGATAGATTCAAACAGCTCAGGGGCCAAAGTGGCAGAGATAATGCGTTTTTCGTTTAACGCCCAGACTTCTCTCTTCGGGTCGTACTCGTCAATCACATCGTTTTCTATCTTATCGATAAAGTTGTCGTAGACTGATTCAATACTCTTGAGGTGGCTGGTTTCTGTTCCATGAAGTTTTTTCAGTTCGTTTAGCGAAACTTCAAACTGGTTTTTGTTGCGGTAGTAGTTTTCCAAGGCGGTGCTCTCACCCAGCGCATAGCTGAGCATGCTTCGGTTCATTTCGCCGGCGTAACGAAGCATAGATACCGAAAGTAGGGCGCTCGGAATTTCCAGTCGACTGGTATTGTTGGTGTCTGTGCTGGCACTGTCGTGCATGACATATGTAGAAACCGAAAGGAGCATCGCACAGAGTGTCATCATCGCCATGATGAGACCGACTTTACCAACGATACTTTTTGAAAACGGGAACTGATTGGTGCGCTGAATCCGTTCGTCAGACATCTTAAATCCTTTAACTCACATCCGTGCACGACCAGAAATAGGCTTTGTGGCTGTAATCATTTGTATTTTTATTAATGAAGGCTTTGCCACTTGTGCAATAAACCATGAAATCAGCAGTTTAAGTTCGTATTGAGCAGGAAGTTTTAAAGCGCCTGCATTCGTTAAACCGGACTATCATGTTCTTGGGAACTTATAATGTAGACGGCCAAATCGCAATATGGAGACATTAGATTCAATAAAGTGACATGAGACGTAATTATTGGTACCAATTTTGTGCCAAGGGCAATAAAATTGCGGGAAGAGGATATTCACTGGAGGTAAAAAATGGTCGTTGAATCAGATGGATATGCGGCGCTGATTGAGTTCTTTGTCGATAACTTAGGGCAATTTTCCGCTCCGGGTGACAAAGTTGGCTCCGAAACCATCGACGATCTTGTTCATGAATTGGTTGCCAGCCAAATCATGGCGATCTGTGATCAAAACAAAGAGATGCCGCAGGCTCTTCGCTTTGAAATTATGCGTGAAGCAGACAAAATCGTGGCAGATTTGGAAGAGATCCTCAGCTCGGTCTGGCATCAAAAGCCGACTTACACCCAAATCAATATTCTCGAAGAATACATTGGTTTGGTGAAGAATTTGTTCGATGCCGCTGTCTCTGAGTTCGTTTAAGCGCCACGAATCTTAAACCACCTTTCACAAACAGTTGCACCACGCAAAACCGCAATTAAAATGCGCCTGTTCTTTACTGCTTTAATCACAATGCAAGGCGCATTTAATGAAACCTCACGCTCTACACCAGCTTTACCAAAAACGCTTAGCCCAGTCGACCCGTCCTTTTAAAGCACGGGGAGCGAGTGTGGATCGTTGTACGTGTTGTATGGTGGTTAGAAGGCTCTGTATTTGTGAAGAAAAGGTCACACATAGCACCAATGCGGCCTTTTTGTTGGTTATGTATGACGATGAGGTATTAAAGCCAAGCAATACTGGGCGTTTGATCGCTGATACTGTTCAAGATACTTATGCGTATATTTGGTCGCGCACAGAGCCAAATAAAGAAATGTTAGATTTGATCAACGATCCCAAATGGCAGCCTTATGTAGTCTTTCCAGACCAATATGCCGAACAAGGAAGAGTGAGTGAAGAACCCTTGGCTGAAGAGGGGAAACGTCCTCTATTTATCTTGATTGACGGAACCTGGCAGGAAGCGAAAAAGATTTTCAGAAAAAGTCCCTGGCTGGACAACTTTCCCGTACTGAGTGTTAAAGCGGAAACGCTATCAAGATATGGTGTTCGCGAAGCGAATGGTGAAAGCCAATTGGCAACAGCGGAAGTCGCGGCAAAAGTGTTGGCACTAAACGGAGATACATTGGCCAGTGAGAGCTTAGATGCTTGGTTTGATGTATTTCGAGAGCACTATCTCACTGGTAAGAAGCAACGCCAGTTACCCATTCCAGGGGCATTGGATAAATACCGGGAAGTGGTAAAAAGACAAACCGAGAGAAACTAGACTGAAGACCTTGCCAAAATTTGCGATGAGATGCGCAGAAATAGCGGAGATCATTGGGTTGCAGAGGAGGTATTTTGTTTTTAATCACATTCATACCTCGCTGAAACAGGGATAATTTGGGCAATTCAGCGAATTGAAAATTGGAACAATGGAGTAAAGGATGTATTACGGCTTTGACGTAGGCGGCACAAAGATAGAGTTTGGTGCGTTTGACAGTGATTTGAAGCGCCAAGCAACTGAACGTGTTCCTACACCAGGTGATGATTACGAGCAGTTGATTGAGACGCTCGCGGCGCTGGTGGCCAAGTACGACCAACAATTTGGTTGTGAAGGTACAGTAGGCATTGGTATCCCTGGTATTGAGAAAGCAGAAGACGGCACGGTACTGACAGTTAACGTGCCGGCAGCTAAAGGGCGCACGCTACGTACCGATCTTGAAGCAAAAATCGGTCGTGCGGTAGCGCTTAACAATGATGCGAACTGTTTTGCTCTTTCCGAAGCATGGGACGAAGAACTACGGGGTGAAAAAGTCGTTCTGGGTCTGATTCTGGGTACTGGCTTTGGCGGTGGTTTGATCGTCGACGGTAAAGTCGTATCAGGTAAAAACAACGTTGCGGGTGAGCTGGGCCATATGCGTATGCCTATTGACGCGTGGCTACACCTTGGCGAAAACGCACCGATTTTTGATTGCGGTTGTGAAAAGAAAGGTTGTATCGATAACTACCTATCTGGACGCGGCTTCGAAATGCTGTACACGCATTTCTATGGCGAAGAAAAGAAAGCCATTGAAATCATCAATGCATTCAAAGAAGGCGAAGAACAAGCTTCAGAGTTTGTTGAAAGGTACATGGAAATGCTTGCCATGGTATTTGCTGGCCTTTTCACTGGTATTGACCCAGATGTGGTTGTCCTTGGCGGCGGTTTGTCTAACTTTGAATACATTTATGAAGAAATGCCGAAACGCGTGCCTAAATACCTGTTGTCGATAGCAAACGCGCCTAAAATTATAAAGGCGAAACACGGTGATTCCGGTGGTGTGCGAGGTGCCGCATTCCTGAATATTCAACGATAGGTTCGATAGACTCATTTTCTAAGTCTTTGTAATCTTGAGTTAAATCGAGGCACCGCAACAGCGGTGCCTTTTGTTTAAAAAATGCCATCAAACTATGAGAAGGTGGCAGATTAAAACCAACTAGTCATAAGAGTCAGATAGACCATTGTTAAGTTATAAGTTTTCGCGAGCCTTAGTCGCAATATTCGTTTTGCTCTTCTTTTCCGTAGCCACTGTGGTTTGGTTTTTTATCGGTGGCGCTCAATCGAGCTATGTTATTTCGCCCACAGAGTTTCAATTCCGCTACATCGATGACACGCCAATGGGAGGAAATACCAAGGGACGTGTGTATACCAAAGATGATGGCAGTGTGGCGTTAGAGTGTGAGCTTGGATCAGCCTACCGTTGGCCGTTCTGTGAAGTGGCAATTAGTTTAAGCCCAAGTGTTACCCACGGGATAGATTTGGCGAATTATCACTCAATGGTCATAGAAGCAGCATACAAAGCGCCAGCGCCAGACCAACGTCTTCGTGTTTATCTGCGCAACTTCAATGACGCCTATTCGACAACCGAAGATCCGGTTTCCATGAAATTTAATGGCATTGAATACAATCCAACGGAAGAAATGTCTGAGATAGTACTTCCGCTCAATTCGTTTCAGGTGCTGTCATGGTGGATTTCCGATTTAGATATCCCTCTGGAGCATGCTGGGCCTGACATGAGCAATATTTCTCTCATAGAAATCGCCACAGGCAGTGCACCTACCATTGGGCAGCATGAATTGATCATTAAAAATATCAGATTTGAAGGAGTGATGGTCACTGAAGCGGGTTTGTTCCGTTCATTGACTTTTATCTGGCTAGCGACTGCGACAATCTTACTGGCGGTGAAGTACTTGCAGAGCCGTCGGGTTTATGATTTGGAAAGACGCCGTGCAAACAGATTGAAAGCCATCAACACTGCGTTAAAACAGCAAAGTGAAACGCTGTCTATTATGGCGACTACCGATGCGCTAACCGGGCTTCGTAATCGTATGGACATTTATCCCGAGCTAGAAAAGGCGTTGGCGTCCACAGGCGGTAAAAACTGCACTGCGCTTTGTTTGGATATTGACCACTTTAAAAAAATCAATGATACCTATGGTCACGATATGGGTGATCGATTGTTGATTTGTACAGCTGACGTTCTTCGCGACTCCGTGTCCACAAGCGATGTGATTATTCGTTGGGGGGGAGAAGAGTTTGTGATTTTCTGTCCAAACCGCAATCTGGCGCAAGCATCGTTTTTGGCAGAAAAAATCCGTGCGGCCTTCGAAACGACTGACTGGCCTCATGATGCTGAACTGTCATGCAGTGTTGGCGTTTCTTCGATGCGAGAGGGCAGTATTGCAGCGATGATAGCGGATGCTGATGACGCACTTTATCGGGCTAAACAGAATGGCCGTAACCGAGTCGAAGTTTTTGCTGAGTCGTTCATAGCGACTGTGTGATTTAAAGCCTTAACAAAAACAAAGAAGCCGCTGTGTAGCGGCTTCTTTGTTTGGGTATAAGAGACTTACTTTTCAGCGTTAGCTTTACAGAGTGCAATAGCCTCTTCAAGCAGACCCAACGCATTGGTTGCTGGTTCTGGAAGTGCAGCATCTGACTGACCAAGTGGAGTCACACGATCACCCCATCGCAGCACACCTGCACCCCAAGTTAGTCCTGCACCGAATGCTGCCATCAGAAGCGTGTTATTTGGCTGCACGCGACCTTCTTCAACCGCTTCACACAGTGCGATTGGAATGGTGGCAGCAGAGGTGTTGCCATACTTGTGAATGTTGATAAACGCTTTCTCAAGAGGGATCTTAGCGTGGTCACACAAGGCTTCAATGATGCGCTTATTCGCTTGGTGCGGAATTACTACATTGATGTCTTCAGGCGTCATACTGGAACGTGAAAGTACAGTGCCTGCAGCCGAACCCATACCTTTTACTGCACGCTTGAAGATCTCGCGACCGACAAAGTTAAAGTCAAAATAACCGTTGTCTTGCTCAAAACGAGGCATCGCGGTACCAAACTCCGGAATAGCCAGAACATCACGGCCTTCTGAGTCACAGCCAAGCTGAGCATCCAGGAGGCCAACTTCTTTGTCTGTTTTACTGAGAATCACAGCACCCGCACCATCACCGAAAAGCACTGCCGTATCGCGTTTGCTCCAGTCCAGATACCAGGTCAGGCGCTCAGCACCAATCACCAACGCATGTTGATAATTGCCTGACTGAATCATGCGGGTTGCGGTTTCTAATGAATACAGAAAGCCAGTACAAGCAGCGTTAAGATCAAAAGCTGCTGCTTTTTTAGCGCCTAATTCAAGCTGTACTTTAGAGGCAATGTTTGGAATGAGTGTGTCGGGAGAGCATGTGGCAACGATGATGAGGTCGAGATCTTTGCCTTCAATGCCCGCAGCAGCCAGCGCATGTTTGCCAGCAACGGCAGCCATGTCTGATGTATTAACATGGCTGATTCTGCGAGCGCTGATGCCGGTTCTGCTTGAAATCCATTCGTCGGAGGTTTCGATGAAGGTGCTGAGGTCGTTGTTAGTAAGTTCTGCCTGAGGTAAACATTTTCCCCAGCCAGTAATTTCTGCAAATGGCATGAGTTTCTCTTTTTCTCGTAATAATGAAAGCAGTTTACTCCCGTTAAGGAGGTGAAACAAACAGGTGAAGCAGGGAAGTGATTTAAAACAAGAAAGTGGCCCGAAGGCCACTTTTAGAGAAAGGTATTTGGGTTTGAATCGCTGTCGTATTACCAAAATATCCAGGCGAAAAGAGCGAGCACTATGATGGCGACGACGTTCAAATAACTACCTGCACGCATCATTTCTGACTGTTTGATATGACCCGAACCAAACACAATGGCATTAGGAGGGGTCGCGACCGGTAGCATAAATGCACAAGACGCAGCGACCGCAATAAGAGCAGACAGAATGACGGGAGATACGCCAAGTGCTTCTGCAACCGTTGCAAAGACAGGCACCAACAGGGCAGCGCTCGCAGTGTTACTTGCGAATTCAGTCAGGAATACAACGAAGGCCACCACTGTCAGTAGTGTGAAGAAAACGCCTGCACTTGAAAGGAAACCACTCAGAGATTCAGCAAGAAATACACTGGTTCCTGTTGCTTTCAGTACGTTGCTAAGTGTTAGACCACCACCGAACAGCAATAAGATGCCCCAGTCTGTTGTCTTCTCGATATCCTTCCATTTCACTACACGGCTCGCACCCAAAAGAACAATAGCGGTCAGCGCTACCAGTGAATCAAACTTGCTCAGGCCGCCCAACATTTGGTTAATAGGCTTGCTAAATATCCAGCAGAAAGCGGTGAAAGCAAAGATAGCCAGTGTTAAGCGACGGCCGTTTGTCCATTCGATGGGCTTGTGGTTGAGCTCAAATGTGTGGTTCAAGTTTGGCTTGGTTAGGAAATACAGCACAGCAATAGTCAGTGGAAGTAGTGTAAGGGTGATTGGCAAACCCAACTTCATCCAGTCTGCAAAGTTCAAATTCACTTCCGCCGCAGCGATGGCATTTGGTGGGCTGCCGACAATAGTCGCGATACCACCGATACTGGCGCAGTAAGCAATCCCAAGAAGAACGAAGACAAAAGTACCGCGTTCAGACTTTGCGTTGACCTTGCTAAGAACGCCCAATACCAATGGCAGCATCATCGCTGTTGTTGCTGTGTTTGAAATCCACATGGAAAGGCCAGCAGTAACGCCAAACAGCATCAAAACCGCGACGCTCATTCGGCCTTTAGCCATTAGAAGAACTTTATCAGCAATGGCTTGGTCAAGCTTCTGCACATGTAGAGCTGCTGCAAGCGCAAAACCGCCAAGGAAAAGGAAAATGATCGGGTTGGCGAAGTTTGCTAAAGCTGCAGGTGTTTTGAACACGCCCAATCCGACTGCTAACAAAGGCACAAGTAAGGCAGTAATGCTGACATGCAATGCCTCAGTGAGCCAAAGTACCGCAATGAATACCAGCATGGATAAGCCGATAACGACGTTTTCTTCAAAAGGTAAGACATTCATGAGAATGAAAAAGAGTGCAATGTCTGCAAGGAGGATCATGCTGTCATTTGGGCTTCCTTAATCTATGGGTAGGGCAACTTTCTTGTTTTGGTGGGTTCGTCTGATAGGACGTTCCCATAGTGAGCAATCCGCTCTTTGTGAGCCGCATTATTGCCGAAAGATCGAATAGATTTGAGAGGCGGAAGCCACAGGATTAACAAGATGTTGCGTGGATGTTTAAAACTGGGAGCTGATGATTTTGGAATGGGTGGAAACCGACCCATTCCTTTAGGAACAGGGGTTACGCGGGGTGTCTAATTGTCAGAAAGTGTTTCGGTTGGAATGCTCTCTTTCGGTCCAAGGAACTTAGGTTGTTCGTTTAACACATAGATATCCAACACCGCTTTAACACGTGCGAGTGTTTCTCGAGCTCGGATTTTCATGCCCGCTGTTCCACCAGGACTTGGAACAGCCAGGCAGATTGCATCGATGTCATAGTAGTCGGCAATGAAAAGGGCGCGTTCGCAGTGGAATGCTTGCGTAACTAGGGTGAATTCGTCTGCGTCAAATACTTTCTTCGCACGAATGATGGAGTCCAGCGTGCGAAAGCCAGCATAGTCGAGGAAAATGCGATCGTCAGGGATCCCTGCTTTCAGCAAGTCGCGCTTCATTGTCCAAGGCTCGTTGTATGAGCGATGTGCGTTGTCACCACTGAGGAGCATCACGTCGACCTTGTTGTTGAGATACAGTTGCTGTGCAGCTTCGATTCGGTAGGTGTAATAGGGGTTGAGTGTTCTGCCAATGTATTTACTGGTTCCCAGTACCAAACCGATATGTCGGTTTGGTGTATTGTCTACCGTTCTGTATATGCGGTCTTTTGCCTGGAACGTCACCCAGAAATCCATTGCTGCAATGGCAACAAGTGAGGCGACAACAACAGTAATGATTACAAAAGACGCTTTACGCAATGACATCACAGTAAGGGGAAACAAATATCAGCGGAAGAAACAGCAGGTTAAACCAAATCGTGGGAAATAACAAAAACAACCTCCGCAAAAGCGGAGGTTGTTTCAAGGCGTGAGATTAGAATGATGTACGTTTGTACTGACGATACTTAGGTTGCCAGAAAATTGCATCGATACGCTCTTGCAACGCATCCTCCGCCAACTCGAGTGCAACACCTTGTTCAATTGCTTTCTTAGCAACAGCCAGCGCGATATGACGTGACACTGAATGAATCTCTTCAAGTGCAGGAAGTAGAGGGCCACGACCAAACTTCGCCAGCGGCGAACACTCTGCGAGTGCGCGGCTTGATTCCATCAACATTTCATCAGTGACGCGCTTGGCTTCAACAGCAAGTACGCCCAAACCAATGCCCGGGAAGATATAGCTGTTATTGCATTGCGCAATCGTGAAGGTCTTGCCACCGTCCAGAACCACGGGTTCGAATGGGCTGCCAGTCGCAACAAGCGCTTCACCGTTAGTCCAACGTAGGATATCAAACGGCGTAGCTTCTACGCGGCTTGTTGGGTTGGACAATGGGAATACGATTGGGCGTTCGCAATTGGCATGCATCGCCTTAATCACTTCTTCACTGAACAGACCTGGCGCACCGGATACACCAATCAGAACGGTTGGTTTCGCGTTTTGAACGACATCCAAAAGTGAAACGTTTTGGTCTTGCAGTTCCCAATCATTGATGGCCGAAGACTTTTGTACCAGTTTTTGTTGGAAGTCGAGAAGGTTTGGCATGGAGTCCAACAACAGGCCCCAACGGTCGACCATGAACACACGCTCGCGAGCTTCTTTGTCGGTAATACCTTCTGACACCATTTGCGCGATGATGGCTTCCGCAATGCCACAGCCTGCAGAACCTGCACCCAAGAAGGTAATGCGCTGCTCTGCGAGGGTTGTGCCTGCTGCTTTACAAGCGGCGATCAGTGAACCAACGGTAACAGCAGCAGTGCCCTGAATATCATCATTGAAGCAACATACGCGGTCTTTATAGCGCTCAAGAATAGGCATCGCGTTTTTCTGCGCGAAATCCTCAAATTGAATCAGCGCATCAGGCCAGCGGCGCTGAACTGCCTGGATAAACTCTTCGATGAAGTCGTCGTAATCCTGACCAGTCACACGGGTATGACGCCAGCCCATGTACATTGGGTCAGAAAGTCGCTGCGGGTTATTGGTGCCAACATCCAGCACGATCGGAAGCGTATAAGCCGGGCTGATACCACCACACGCGGTATATAGCGCCAGTTTACCGATTGGAATGCCCATGCCGCCGATACCTTGGTCACCAAGACCCAAAATTCGTTCACCGTCTGTGACAACAATAACTTTCACGTTGTGTCGTGACGCGTTGTTAAGCATGTCATCAATGCGGTAGCGGTTTGGATATGAAATGAACAAACCACGGCCACGACGATAGATTTCAGAGAAGTTTTCACATGCTGCACCAACCGTAGGGGTGTAGATGATAGGCATCATCTCAGAGATGTGATTGTTTACCAGTCGGTAGAACAGGGTTTCGTTAGTGTCCTGGATATTGCGCAGGTAGATATGCTTGTCCATATCGTTTTCGAAACGCAGGTATTGCTTATAGGCGCGTTCAGCCTGCTCTTCGATAGACTCAATAGCTTCCGGTAAAAGGCCTTCAAGGTTAAAGAACATGCGTTCTTCGACAGAAAATGCACTTCCTTTGTTCAGAAGGGGCGTTTCGAGCAATGCTGGGCCCGCGTAAGGAATGTAGAGAGGACGTTTTTGATTATGCATGGAGAGACAACTCTGTTCTTTCAGAATGTAATTAATACTAAAGTATAAGGCGTCAAAGTGTAGTGTCGTTAACCTTTGGTATTCAAGTGCATTTTGTTTTAAACGAGCTACCGAGCAGGAAAAGGTGAGGTGGTGCGAGCACAAGGGGTGGAAAACGACACATACACATAAACACTAGGGTACACTCTCAACAAACCAGAAATACATATCAAAAGTCATGACCGACGGACAAAATCTCACGCTGCCTATCGACAGCATTCAGCAAGACGTTGAACAAATCCTCTTCGAATCCAACTTAATTGTTCAGGCCGATACAGGAACAGGTAAATCGACGCGGCTACCAGTTTGGGCCGCCAAGATGGGTCGTGTGTTAGTGATTGAACCCAGACGTGTTGCTTGTACAACCTTAGCAGGGTTTGTTGCAGAAACGCTCGAAAGCGAGGTAGGTGAGCGGGTTGGCTACGCCATAAAGTTTGATTACCGCTTTTCTGACGATTCGGAGGTGGTGTTTGCCACACCAGGTGTTGTGTTGCGCTGGTTCAGCGAGGACAAACTGAAAGGCTTCGATGTGGTGATGATTGATGAGTTTCATGAACGCCGGGCAGAGACGGATTTACTCGCCGCATTGTTGGTAAAGCAAGATCATCATCGTTTGATCGTCACTTCAGCCACGTTGGATAACCAGCGATTGGAAGCCTATTTCAATGCCAAAGCGATCATCGCAAATGCCAAGAGTTACGGTGTCACTACCGTTCATCATTCTAGAGACTCTCAGCATATGCCCTCAGGTAGGTCGATTGAAGATAGGGTTAAACCTGTTGTGGAACAAGCATTGGCACGAGGTGGTGATGTGTTGGTCTTCCTGCCAGGGAAGAAAGAAATTAGCCAGTGCCAGTCAATGTTAAAATCGCTGGAAGCGGAGGTGATTCCTCTTCACGCTTCAGTGTCTGATTTTGATAGATACCGCGCTTTACACCAGTCAGATAACCAACGTGTGGTACTAGCGACCAACGTAGCCGAAACCTCGCTCACCATTCCAGGGATTGTCACCGTTGTCGATTCGGGCATGGAACGTCGTACTCATCAAAGAAACGGTCGTACAGCTCTGGCACTGCATGCAATATCGAAAGCCAGTGCTAAACAGCGAGCTGGGCGTGCAGGACGAATTTCAGCGGGATATTGTGAACGGCTCTTCGGGGAACATGCACCTTTAGAAGCTTTCACTCCACCAGAACTTGAAAGGGAAGATCTAACAGAAACCATGTTAGCAGCTGCATGTTGTGGTTATGTTCTGGAACAACTGCCATTCCTATCAAACCTTCCAGAGAAATCATTGAACATAGCGAAGGCGCGACTCTCAGAAATGGGGGCTCTAGATGAACAAGGCGCAGTCACTGAACATGGCAAGCGCCTGTATCCGTTGCCGATTGATAGTATTTTCGCTCACCTGATTTCGGGAATGGATACAAAATCAAACACCGAAGCCATGGTAGATCTTGCAGCAGTGCTTCAAACACCAATGACAGTGTGGAAGCGCAAAGGCGGTGAGCTTGCCTTAGACAATTACCAAAGATGGAATGTTCTTTCCTGTGACGTTGTCACATCAGTTGCAGTACTTCGTGGTGAGCAACCCACTGAAATTATTGATGTTGATGAATTGGCCCTCGAAGAAGCGAGGAAATTGTCATCATCTATCCGTGAAGCGTTGGAATTACCCGACTGGGACGTTGCCAGCCGATTTTCACGCGAAGCATTCCTGAAAAGCGTCCTGTCAGTTGCTCCCGAGCTTGCTTATGTACGCCGCGAAAAACGTCAACAAGCGTTTGGCAATGGCTTCAACGAAGTTACTTTGAGTCGCGATAGTGATTTTCCTGCAAAGCCTCAGTCGGCGATTGTCTTCGACCAGTTTCACCTGGCAGGCCGAGGCGTGAAGCAAACTACCTCATACGCAACATGTATGGCTCCTGTTTCCTTTGCTTGGCTTGTTGACGCTGGGTTAGGAGAAGAGTCCATTTCTGAATTCGATGACAGTGATGGCGTAGTGGTCGACGTTATTGAACGGATCTACGCGGGACGGGTAATTGGTGAATACAGACAAGCGGCGAAAGGAGAGAGCCTTATTCGGGCGTTGGCCACACAAATCATTAATGGTGAACTTTTAAAAGGCACCGGTGAGCGCCTTGTGAGAGAAGTAAAGTACTGGAATCTTTATCAGTCTTTAGAAGATGCCGCGAAAAGTACCGAGGTTGATGTATTAGCCTGGCTTGAGCAAGCTCTGCAGGATTTGGGTGTGGAAGCCGCAGAAGATTTAGAGTTGATCGAGGGCGACGACTTTGTCTTTGATGGTATTCCGTCTTGGGAGTTTGATGATTTTGCAGAAAAGTACCCGCTAGAGCTGAATTTGGCCGAGTTAAAGCTGGATGTGGAATACCAAAAAGGGAAGCGCACTGTGGTTGTGCACCACGCTGGCGGTAATAGAAAAGATGGCCCCAAGCGTTGGGAGTTACCATCATGGTCTGGGTGGAAAGTTCAGTACAAGAAAGCCAGTCGCGTGATTGACGTGAGATGAAATTTTGATCCTCAGAAAGAGGCCAACAATTGGCACTGGCCTATTTCTTTAGGTCTTATCTCACACGTTTGAAGTGAGATTTGACCATGGCGTTAATCAGCACTTCACTCTTTACCAGTTCAAATTGCTGGCGATGTTCCAAATCGCCAAACAGCTTGGCGCCGCCGCCTAGCAATACCGGAATTTGGGTGATTATTAGCTCATCAATTAAATCCTCTGACATGAAGCTTTGCACCGTCTTACCACCATCGATATAGAGATTCTTGAATCCTTGCTCATTAAGATTTTTAAGGATCTCTGACAGGTCCCCTGAAACCAAAGAGGCTTTATCTTTGTGGGAGTCAGGGATTTGATTCATGGTATTACTGAGAACGAACACTGGCTTGGCATAGGGCCAGTCACAGTCAAACCCCAGTACTGTTTCAAAGGTGGTTCTGCCCATCACCAGCCCATCAATGCCAGACATAAACTCGGCCCAGCCGAAATCTGACTGGTCTGGGTTTGGAATGCTGTGCAGCCAATCCAAACCACCATCTTTATCTGCAATGTAACCATCTAAACTGGTTGCGATATATACGATATTTGACATGGGGTCTCCAAAGAAACAAAAAGCCATTTACCGGGTGGCAAATGGCTTTTCTCGCTCATTAGGTGTAATTAGTCGCGGAAGTTATCGAACTGGAAAGGTTGACCCAAGTCCGCTTCACGCACTGCTTGCATTGCGGCTTGAAGGTCATCTCGCTTCTTACCGGTGACACGAAGTTTTTCACCTTGGATCTGAGCCTGAACTTTGATTTTGGCTTCTTTAATCAGTTTAACGATTTTCTTGGCAACATCGGCTTCGATGCCGTTTTTAAAATGCACATCACTAAAGAAAGTCTTGCCGGAGTGAACCATGTCTTTTGGTTCCATCGCTCGCGCATCAACACCACGTTTAGCGAGGTTTCCGCGCAGGATGTCCATCATCTGATTAACCTGAAAATCTGACTCAGCAGCAACTTTCACGACTTCTTTATTGAGTTCGAAGCTGGCTTCAACGTTGCGGAAGTCAAAGCGGGTAGACAGTTCACGCTTCGCGTTGTCTACGGCGTTTTTCAGCTCTACGGTATCGATTTCTGAGACGATATCAAAAGAAGGCATAGTAATTTCCTGATATTTAACTGAAGTTCGAGCTTATCACACAGACTTGTTTAGCGTGAGTTACGTTTCGCAACGGCGTCAGAAAGCATCTGAAGCATCTTGGCCGTATCATCCCAGCCCAAACATGGGTCAGTGATAGATTGGCCATAAGTGAGGCCGCAAATGTTGTCTTTTTCTACTGCCTGGTTGCCTTCTTCAATGAAGCTCTCGGCCATGATGCCAGCGATGAAAGTATCGCCTTCGACTAATTGATTGCAAATATCTGTGGCAACGTCCAATTGGCGACGGTGTTGCTTCTCACAGTTTGCGTGACTGAAATCAACCACTAAGCGAGGTGTCAGATTAAATGCTGAGAGATTTTCAGCCGCGCTTTCAACATCAGCTTTATAGTAGTTAGGCTGGTGTCCGCCGCGCAAAATGACGTGACCATAAGGGTTACCACTGGTGCGGTAAATAGTCATTACACCATTCTTGTCAGGAGAGCAGAACAGGTGAGAAGTCTGGCTGGATCGAATGGCATCAATGGCGATCTTGATGTTGCCGTCAGTGCCATTTTTAAAGCCAACAGGGCACGAAAGTGCAGACGCCATTTCACGGTGAATTTGCGATTCTGTCGTGCGCGCGCCGATGGCACCCCAGGTGACCAAATCAGCAATGTATTGACCAGTGATCATGTCGAGAAACTCGGTCGCAGTAGGCAGACCCAGCTTGTTCACATCCAGCAGGAATTTACGTGCTTTGAATAAGCCTTTTCGAAGGTTGCAGCTACCATCGAGGTCAGGATCATTGATCATACCTTTCCAGCCCACAACAGTACGTGGTTTTTCAAAGTATGTGCGCATAACAACGTGCAGCGTGTCTTTGTGCTGCTCAGCAAGCACCTTTAGGCGCTTTGCGTACTCGAGGCCAGCTTCTGGGTCGTGGATAGAGCAAGGGCCGACCACAACAAGTAAACGGTTGTCGCGGCCAGTGAGAATATCTTCCGCTTGTTTGCGGGCATCTGCGATGTCTTGGGCAACACTGTCTGTAAGTGGAGATTCTGCTTCCAGTTCTGCAGGGGTTGGCAGAGTGTCAACAGGTTGCGTTCTTAGTTCGTCAGTTTTAATCGGCATGGACTCTGCCTTCCTTACGTCGGTGTTGTTGCGAAGGCTGTAAGATAGCAAAAAATCGGAGTCAGAAAAGCCATGATGTGATCTTTCAGCGATTTATTCTCTCTATCGCCTTTGTTTTAACCGGAAAGATTCTTAAACAGCCAAGTTTTATTCTGAAGGGAAAAATCGACATTTCCTTTCGGATTTCTCTTGTAACAAAAAGGCTCTGTGGTATGTTTTCTCAGTGATGGATGAAAATCAGGCGCTTGCAAAGAATCTGCGTCGATTTTCCATCATTTTCTCGCCGCAACAGGCACTTAAGTTTCACAAGGCAGTATTGGTGCGCTATGTCTCAAATGGATTTGACCTACTCTCACGTTTTAAAAAATCCCGCTCAATTGGAAGGCAACGACACGTCATTTGGACTGGTCTCTTTGGGTGAATTGTATATCAACGCGATCGGAACTCACCCGTCAGCACTGGATGACAGTAATGCGATCAAGGACAAATTGGTGTCGTTATTGGAAGGTGCACACAAGTCGAACAGCGAAAGACCGTTTCGTGTGATGCTAAACGACCAAAGTGCGCTCGCATTGAAACAAATGAAAGGGGCTGATTCAGAACCAGAAGAAGCAAATCCTGCTATGGGCTTGCGTGGCGTTTCGCGCTATGCAAGTGAAGCAGGTAAACCTGGTTTCGTGTTTGAATGCGAAGTACTGAAAAAGGCAATTGAAGAAAAGCAACTTCCCGTTGAGATCGTGGTGCCGTTTGTACGTACTTCGAGCGAAGCAGCAACCATGATTGATTTGTTGGCAGAGCAGGGGCTTTGTCGCGGAGCAAATGGCTTGAAAGTACTTCTGGCGTGCCAATTGCCCGCGAATGCAGTGCTCGCGGAAGCTTTGTTGGCATATTTCGACGGTATCATTATTGATGTCGATAATCTCGCCGCGTTCACCTTGGCAGTGGATTTTGGTGATGAGGCTTTGCCTTACACCTTCAACAAGCATAATGAAGCGGTGAAAAGCTTGATTCGCGACACTATCCGTAAAACGCAACTGGCCGATAAGCCCGTGCAGGTGTTAGCTCAAGAATCAGATAAAGCGATCATCGAGCTGGCAGAAGGTGCGAATGTTGAGCTGGTGTATCAATAACCCCATAGCCTCCGCTTAGTGAATTTGAACGCCACGCATTGTCGTGGCGTTTTTCGTTTGGGTATAGTTCTCGCCCAATAAAGAACCAATCAAGCTTTTGTCATCAAATTACTGCAACCATCACGGCGTAAATCTCGTATACTGCGCATCAGTTAGAAAACCAATGAGCAACGCATCAATGATTAAAATCGGTCAGTTGAACCATCTTACCGTGGTGAAAGAAGTCGAGTTCGGCGTATTTGTCGACGGTGGACATGAGTACGGCAATATCCTTCTGCCAAAACGCTATGTGCCAAAAGGCACTCAACTTGGCGATGAGATTGAGGTGTTCATCTACTTTGACTCTGAAGACGATGTGATTGCGACAACTGAGAAGCCATTGGCGCAGGTTGGACAATTTGCAAAGCTGAAATGTGTAAATACCACGAGTGTTGGCGCATTTTTGAATTGGGGCCTGCCTAAAGATCTGCTGGTTCCGTTCAGCGAGCAGCGTATTAAAATGCAGGAAGGAAGAGACTACCTGGTTTTCCTGTACGTTGATAACGCATCAGGGCGTATCGTTGGTTCGACTAAGTTTAATAAGTTTCTCGACAATACCCCTGCACGCTACAAGAAGGGCGATCAGGTACACGTAACCGTGGCAGAAGAGACTGAACTGGGGTACAAGTGCGCCGTTAATGATGCTCACTGGGGTCTGCTGTTCAAATCAGAAGTATTTGGCAAGCTGTTCATTGGTAAAAATCTGAAGGCATATATCAAGCAGATTCGAGAAGACGGTAAGATCGACTTGTCATTGCAAAAATTGGGCAAAGGCAAAGTGGATGATCTTTCAGAGAAGATTGTTCGCACACTGGACCGCAAAGGTGGGTTTCTGCCAGTGAATGACAAGAGCAGCCCGGATCAGATTTTTGAGCTATTCCGCACCAGTAAGGCTACTTTCAAGAAAACCATCGGTGGGCTGTACAAAGAGCGCAGAATACGCATCGAGAAAGATGGTATCTACCTAATCAAGTAATATAGGTCGAAAGCAATTAAACAAAGGTCGCGGGAGCGGCCTTTTTTGTGACTGATCATATGTGAAGAGTGTCAGACAAAAAGAGCCCGGAACGATTCCTGTTCCGGGCTTAGGGGAATGGCTCGTAAGAGCCTTGCGCTAACTGGTTTAAATGGAGATTTGTAACACTTCAAAATTTAGTTGGCGCTAGGCTCTTTCGGCGTTTCATGGTTGAGAATTTAAGGATCGTCTATTCGATAAATAAATTGACGTCTCTAACTAACTCTCTTGGAAGGCCATTTTTGATTCGATTGCTAACCCATTTACCAATGCCAATGGGTTGACGGCGATAACAGACAATGACTTCACCTGAACCGCTAAGTCCTTCTGGTCGAATATCTCGGCCCATATACCATTCTTTAGCGTCTTCTACTGAAAGCTCAATACACTTCGGTTCATTGCCTTTCGCTAATGCCATGATGGTTTCGTGTTGCCAGCGATAACCCTTTTTGTGCGATTCAGCGAGCTTCAAACCAATGCGGTCAAATTTGATCTCGGGAAGAATGTCTTCCACCTGCTCTGGGAAAATCCATACTTCTTTATCACGTAGCCAAACATTGGAAGAATGGGGAACAGAAAGCCCCAGCGTTTCATCCAGTGATTTTACGACGTCGTCGGCCTCTTTGGGTTTGGCTTTTTGGAACGGGAACTTACGAGGGCGTTTTTTCACCATTTCAGATCCGACGCTTTCCGTTTTTTTCAGTCGAGCGACAAAGAAGCCTTCACTGTCAAAAATCTGCGGGAATACATGCAGGAAGCCTTCCTCTGTGCAAGCCGCATCGGCACCTTCAAAAAGCTCATTGAGCGGTTGGAATTCAACAGCTTCACCAAAGGTATCTTTAATGAAATGGCAGATGTGCTGGTTTTCATCATGGTTGAGTGTGCATGTCGAATAAACCATGGTGCCTCCTGGTTTCAAAGCATGGAAGGCACTAACAATTAAATCGCGCTGTGTATTCGATATGTCCTGAACAGATTCAAGACTCCAGTTACTGAATGCATCTGCATCTTTGCGAATTGTGCCTTCGCCGGAGCATGGAGCGTCCAGCAAAATAGCATCAAAGGTCTCTGGCAACCAATCCCCAAATACGCGGCCATCGTAGTTTGTCAGGGCGGAATTTACGACGCCACAACGAAGTAGGTTAGCGTGTAATACCTTAACTCGGCTTGCTGAGTATTCATTGGCAACCAAAAGGCCTTCGTTGTTGAGCACGGCGGCAATTTGAGTGGTTTTGGAACCCGGCGCTGCGGCCATATCCAAAACTCGGTTTAGTTCGATATCGTTTTCTAGCAGCGCCGTGACGGGCAACATTGAGCTGGCTTCCTGAATGTAGAACAAACCAGCCATATGCTCAGCGGTGTTGCCCAGAGGAACGGTATTCTCGTCGTAGTCATCCAGCCAGAACCCGGTATCGCACCATGGCACAGGCGAAAGCTTCCAGCCTTTTTCTTTGGCACGTTCAAGAAAATCTTCCACCGAGATTTTCAGTGTATTCACGCGAAGGCTTCTACGCAGAGGGCGTTTACATGCCTCAACAAAATCGGTCATTGAAAGGTGGGAAGGCAGAATCTGTTCAATTTGGTTTAGGAAGGATTCTGGAATCTTGATGTTTTGATGCACCTGAAAGGTCTCTTGCTGGCGTTTACTGAATTGCGAAGTGTAAAAGGAATAGGGGCCAGAAACCAGTAAGAACAGAGGTTGGTTAAACAAAAAAGCGCGGGTTAATACCCGCGCCTGCTTTTATTCGACTGTAATTAGAAGTACGGAATTGCTGTACGCCATGACGTCCACTCTTCTTCTGGCGTCTTGTGCAACAGATAGTGTTGGTCAGAGCGCGCTGGTTTAGCCAGTTTGTCTCCAGGAGGCGTCGCAAAAGCAATTCCTCCTTTGAGAATGCTTTCCAGCGTACCGCTACGGATATTGGCACCTGTGATGCCGATTGAAACATCGACGCCGGATTGATTCCAGAAGACGGTATTGTTGCGCACCAGATGTTTGTAATCATCACTGATTTTCACTTCAATCAGAACACGATCTGCAAATCGGCCCAGACGCACGTTGGTCACTGCCCCAACTTCGAAGTCACGGAAAAGAATTGGGGTACCGACGGCCACGGAACCGCGGTTTTCGCTTTCCAGAACCAACGACAAGCCGCCTGAGTATTCCGCAGATTTGTGGAGTTGAAAGTTCTCGCGTTTTTCACCTTTGCCTGGAACCACTGAAATGTAAGAGCCGAACAGGGAATCCAGGTTCTCTGTTTTCGTCAGACTCAATGATGGCTGAGCAACCCAAAAGTAGCTGGTGGCGCGTGCAAGTTGTCCTGCAAACTCTGGGTATACCATCGCTTTAATGGTCACCCCTTCAGTTTGGAAAGCTGGTGCTAGTGATGTGACTTCACCTACATCAACGCCTTGGAACTTAATCTTACTGCCCTTAGACAGGCCACTGGCATCATCTGCGGAGAAGGTGAGTTTCAAGCCATAGTTTTGAGCATCGGTGAGGCTGTCATAGAGCTTCCAGTCGTTGCCACTGCGGTTTTCAATACCGGTTATATCGCCAAAGGATATACCGCCAGAGACAATTGATTTGAGTGATCCCGTATCAATTTTTACGCCACCCAAGCCAGCTTCAATATCAACACCAGAGTGATTCCAGAAGACAGTGTTGTTTGTCACTAAGTGGCGATAGCGGTTTTCAACCTGAACAGTAACTTCAATGCGCGATTTGGTGAGCTCAAAGCTTTTTACCTTACCCACTGTGAAGTTTTTGTACATGACCGGGCTACCTTCGGAAACAGAAGGCAGTTTGTCGGCGACCAATGTGAAGCTTTGGAAGCCTTTTTTCGCATTCAGCGCATTGCGGGCTTGAATGTCAGACTTGAACAAGGTGTATTCGTCGCGTGGCTTAGTTTCGCCAGCGCTTGTGAAGCTAATAGCAGGTTCCACCATCTGTGCAACAGTAGGGACGCTGAATTCAATGCCTTCAGAGTTGATTTGTCCAGTTGCACCGCCAAGGATGAAGAATTTAGAACCGCTCTTGACCAGATGCTTGTAATCCGGGTAAACCACCAACTCCAGCTTCACTTCCTGATCACTTAGCATTGTGCCTTTCACAAAACCCACTTGAACGCCGCGATAGAGAACTTTGGTGCCTTCTTTTAGTCCCCAACTGGTTTCAGAAGTAACGGTTACAACCAATGAGCGCGGATCTTCAACAACCAAGTCGCTTTGTGTTTTGGCTGAAAAGAAATCTGCATCTTCGCCTTGTCCTGGCTTAATAGTGAGGGTGTTACCTGTTATAAGGTTGGAAAGTCGCTTAACTCCGGCGAGGCTGATTTCCGGTTTCTCAATAATAAATTCGCTGTCAGATTTTAACAGCCAAGCCATTGAAGGATTGATATTGGCAGATGCTTCTGTGCCGCTGAAGTCTTTGTTGAATTGGATACCGCTCAGGCGACCAACTTCCAATCCTTGGAAGAGAATAGGGGCTTCAGGATTGGTGATGCCATGGTTATCAGGAAGATTTACCGTAATCGCGATGCCACGATCCGTGTCATTGATAGAGTTGTATAGATTGAACATTTCCAGCGGGTCTGCTGGCGTGCTGTCTTGTGGGGAGTCGAAAGCGATTCCGCCAGCAATGACAGAAGCCAGATTCTCAATACTCACCTCAAAACCACCGATACCGATATCGGCCTCTACGCCGCTTACGTTCCAAAATTTGGTGTTTTTGGTCACCAACTTGGCATATTCGTCTTTGATATTGAGTGACAGTGTCACTCCTTGTTTGTCGGTCGTTAAGCGATAGTCGATAACCTCACCAACACGGATTTTTTTATAGTAAACACCAGAGCCTACACTGAGTGAGCCCAAATCAGGCGCTTGGAGTTGAATGCGGAGACCATCGTCGCCAAAGGCATTTACTGGCGGCTCATCGGCAGCGACAAACGTTGTTCTTTCGTCTCCTGTGCCTGGTTGAACTGCGATGTAGTTACCCGTTACCAAGGCGTCTAAACCACTTATGCCTGTGATTGACGCACGCGGCCGCACTACCCAGAAAACCGTGTTCTGGCGCAGGATTTTCTTTGCTTCAGGGTAGATCTCTGCTTGTGCCGAAATACTCTTTAGATCATCGGAAAGGGTAACTTTACGAATAATACCGACTTCAAGTCCTTGATAGCGAATTGTCGTTCTTCCGGCTTCAATTCCTTGTGCATCGGTGAAGTATATTTCGATGCGCTCCCCGGCTTCATTAACCGATTTGTAAAGCAGCCAGCCAGCCAAAACAAAGGCTAAAAGAGTGAAAATCCATAGCGGCGAGATGCTTTTATCTTTTTTAATGACAGGGTCTTTGACTTGTGAGTCTTCAATGTTGCTCATACTTGTCCCAAATAAGTCGAGAATCCAGACTTTCAGCGGCAATCATAGTGAGTACCACAACGAGCCCAAAGGCGATGGCACCAGGTCCTGGTGTGAAATCAAGAAGGTTTCCGCGATCAATAAGGGAAACCATGATGGCAATGACGCAAAGATCCATCATTGACCATTTACCAATCCATTTAACAAACCGGTACAACTTCATCCGAAGTTTTCTGCCAGATTCCACTTTGAAGTGAATACATAGCAGGATGTAAGCCAGACAAATGATTTTTGCCACAGGCACAATGATACTGGCCGTAAAGATAATAATGGCGATGCCGTACATTCCCTGCTTAATGAGAGATGCGACACCCGAGAAAATCGTGTCCTCAAGCCTTTTGCCATTCGTCAGCAGAATCGAAATCGGATAGAAGTTGGCAGGGAAGATAAACACAACGGCAGCGAGCAGTGACGCCCAAGTTTTCTGGATGCTCTGATAGACGCGGTGTTCCATCTTGCTGCCACAGCGGGTGCAGTGCTCATGGTCTTTTGGCTGAGTTAATCCACACAGCTTGCAAGAGGCGAGTTCACTTTCTTGTCCACAAATTTCAATCGATTCTTTACGCTCTTCGTCTGTTTCCCCGAAGGCGTCCCAGTATCGCTTGGGTGAAACACGAGATAGCAAAACAGCGGTTAAGATCTGGAGCAGCACGAAGCTTAAAAGCCCTGCGTCAACACTGACTTCTGCAAAATCACGCACTTTAAAACAACCCACCGCCAAGCTGACGAGAAATACATCAACCATGACCCAATGCCGAATGTATTTAAGCACTCTAGTGCTGTAGTAGAGCGCTTTGGCATTGCGGATATATAGCGCAAGGTTTGAGGTAAGTATTGTGAGTAGATATAAAAGAGGGGCAACCGCGACGCAGAAAATGACCAGACTGCCAACAAAAGGGAAGGTATCCAAAAGGATTATGCTGCCACTGGTGACTGTGGTCGAAAAAGGAACACCAAACAGATTAATGGTCACCAAAGGGTAAATTTGGGCTGGGATAAACAGAACTAACGCTGCAAGCGCGATAGCTAACTCACCGGATAAGCTTATCGAAGAGTTCTTAATGACACGGGTGCCACAATGCGGACAGCGCGCGCTGAAGCCACGAGCAACGGGTATTTCATGTAGCAACAGATCGCATGACGCACATCTCAGTACATGCATAGCGTATCTTTCCCCTTCAATAGAATTACTGGTGTAGATATACCCAATCCCTGGGAGCTAACTGTGATGACTGACTATTGCAGGTTAGCGTCACTTTGCTCATCTGCATAATCTGCAACTGAGTGAATCCCGAATACAATGTGCATCTTAATCAATCTGTTATACCCAAACAACCGGAATTCATTTCACTCGAACAGGAAACTGCATTCCCATTTCTCTGAATCAATGTCCGTAATTGGTGATAAAACTGTCATATGACGATGCCACGATTGAATCGCCAAGAGTTTCAACATATCGTAGGCCATCCGACTTTAAGGAAGTAGTCTACATATGGAAAACAAAGCGAATTTCTACGCGCTTCTGACTCGCCAAGCTGTTGCTCTTATAGAGGGTGAGCCAAATCTTATCGCCAATTTGTCAAATGTCAGCGCACTGTTGTTTCAGGAATTGGACGGCATTAACTGGGCAGGCTTATATCTTGATGATGGTAAAGAGCTAGTCTTGGGTCCCTTTCAGGGGAAACCAGCATGCGTGAGAATTCCATATGGTCGTGGTGTCTGTGGAAGCGCTTTTTCTAAAGATGCCGTTGAACGTGTAGAAGACGTTCATCAATTCGAAGGGCACATTGCCTGTGATGCTGCAAGTAATTCTGAGATTGTTTTGCCTCTTTATCAAGGCAGCAAATTGATAGGTGTGTTGGACATAGATTCACCAAAAAAAGCAAGATTTGATCAAGAGGATGAAACCGGACTCACTTTATTGGTCAATGAATTGCAAAAACACCTCTAAATTTAAGCTTCTCTGTGGTTTTTCAATCACAGGTCTCTATAATACGCAGCACTTAATTTGTTAACTCGTACACACTCTCTATTGCCTTTGTTTGAGCAAAGAGACAGGAAGAAAAATGGAAAACACTGAAAAACTGGCCAACAGCAAACAAGTCATTGCCTATATCGCTGAACGTTTCCCGCAATGCTTTACTCTTGAAGGTGAAGCTCGTCCTCTGAAAATCGGCATTTTCCAAGACTTGGCAGAGCGTCTTGCTGATGACCCGAAAGTAAGTAAGACTCAACTCCGTGCCGCACTGCGTCAATATACCTCTTCCTGGCGTTACCTATACGGCGTGAAGGCTGGTGCTATTCGCGTTGACTTGGATGGCAACGATTGTGGCGAGCTTGAGCAAGAGCACATCGACCACGCACAGACCGCACTTGCAGAGAGCAAAGCGCGTGCTGCTGAGCGTCGTAAAGAGCAAGCTGCAAAAAATGGCGACAAAAAATCTGACGCAAAAGCGAAAAGAGCGCCAAAATCAAATAAATCAACAGCTAACCCATCAAAACCTCGACCAGCTAAGTCAAAAAATACTAAGCTAGATAAGAAGCCTGTTGAACCGCGTCGCGAACTCAAGGCTGAAGACATTGTCGTAGGTAAAGACGTCAACGTTAATATGGGCAATGGCAACATGCCTGCCACCATCGTAGAACTCAACAAGGACGAGGTTCGCGTTCGTTTAAGTAATGGCCTGACCATGCTGGTAAAAGCGGAGCACCTCAGTTCGTAAAGGAGAACCCTCGACGCATGATCTGTCGATTCCGCTTTTCCGCGATTGCTGCCAGCTTCTTGCTGGCGGCATCCGCCCAAGCCCTAGAGGCTAATTACGATGCTGCTGACCTTCCTACTTTGGTATCTGAACCTCAGCATGAAACTGCTAGCAAACGCATCACTCGCCGCTTTGAAAAGTCTCACTACAAGCAATTTCAGCTTGATGACGAATTCTCTGCCAACGTCTTTGACCGTTATCTGGAAACCCTCGATTTTAATCGACTTTTCCTGACCCAGCAGGAAGTTGATGCGTTGTCAAAATGGCGACTGACACTAGACGACCAGCTTCGCTCTGGTGATACATCAGCAGCTTACGACATTTTCAATACTTCGCTGCGCAGCCGCTACAACCGTTACCAATATGCTCTTGAACTGCTTGATAAGGAAATTACCTTTGAAGTGGATGAAGACATGGTGATTGATCGCAGCGAGCAGCCATGGGCAAAAAACGAAGCGGAGCTCAATGAGCTTTGGCGTCAGCGTGTTAAAAACGATGCGCTAAATCTGAAGCTGGCAGGTAAAACCTGGCCAGAAATTCAGGAAACGCTGTCGAAACGATACAACAACGCGCTTAAGCGACTGACTCAAACCAAGAGCGAAGATGTATTCCAGATTTACCTGAATGCATTTGCGCGTGAGGTTGACCCTCATACCAGTTATCTTTCCCCGCGCAATGCTGAGCAATTCCAGTCTGAGATGAATCTTTCTCTCGAAGGGATCGGTGCAGTGCTTCAGGTGGAAGATGATTTCACCGTTATTCGCTCGCTGGTTGCCGGTGGTCCTGCGTCCAAATCGAAAAAACTTTCCCCAGGGGATCGCATTATCGGTGTAGGGCAGGATAAAGAGAAAGTTATCGATGTTATCGGCTGGCGCTTAGATGATGTTGTTCAACTTATTAAAGGTCCCAAAGGCAGTAAAGTTCTGCTGGAAATTCTGCCTGACAGTACCAATGCAAAGAGTTACACCGTCACTCTGGTGAGAGATAAAATCCGCCTCGAAGACCGTGCAGTGAAGTCTGAAGTTATCGAGCAGGACAACAAGAAAGTGGGCGTTATTTCAGTGCCTAGCTTCTATGTTGGACTTGCCGAAGACACCAAGAAAGAAATTGCCAAATTAAAAGCTGACAAGGTTACCGGCCTTGTTATCGATCTTCGTAACAATGGCGGTGGTGCACTGAGCGAGGCGTCTGCGCTCACGGGCTTATTCATTGAAAACGGCCCTGTAGTTCAGGTGCGTGACAGCTATGGTCGCGTAAAAGTGAACAGTGACAGTGATAACACCATCTACTACGATGGCCCGTTAACTGTGCTGATCAACCGATACTCAGCGTCAGCGTCGGAGATTTTCGCGGCAGCGCTTCAAGACTACGGTCGCGCAGTGATAGTTGGCGAACAATCTTTCGGTAAAGGTACGGTTCAACAGCACCGCTCATTGAATCACATCTACGATCTGTTCGATAAGCCACTGGGTCATGTGCAGTACACGATTCAGAAGTTCTACCGTATTGATGGCGGTAGTACTCAGCACTTGGGCGTTGTCCCTGACATTCCTTTCCCTACTGCGATTGATCCGTCTGAAACGGGTGAGAGTGTTGAAGACAATGCTTTGCCTTGGGACAGCATCAATCCAGCTGCATACCAATCGACGGATACTATCAATCGTTTGGTGGCAGTCTTGGATAAAGCGCACCAGCAACGTATCAAACAAGACGCTGAATTTGGTTTTATCATGAGTGATATTGCCGAATATAAAGCGGATAAAGATAACAATGTTATCTCTTTGAGTGAGAAGGCGCGTATTGCTGAACAGGAAGAGGCGGATAAGAAACGCCTTGCCCGTTTGAACGATCGTCAAAAAATGCTTGGTGAAAACCCATTTAAGACGCTGGACGATGTACCGAACGATTATGAAGAGCCAGATGCTTATCTCGATGAGGCAGCGGCTATTACATTGGATTTAGCTAAGAAGCTGAATAGTTAAGCTCTGATTCGAAGACAAAACCAAAAGCGGGCACATTGTGCCCGCTTTTTCTATTTCCGATTTTCTTTTCTCGCTGAATCCTGCATCTTCAGGTTGCTTGGGTATAGGTGGGAGATAACCCACCAATATTGCACCTGTGTTTCATTTTCTTGAATTGGATGACCGCTCATTCAGGAAATTTCAATATGTTATGCATCAAAAATTGTCACATTAGCATTCGATCATCGTGATATGCGTCTAAAATTAAACAGTCATCCTAAAAATAGGGGAAGCCTATGAAGAAGTGGATATGCCTGTTTACCGTGTTCTTCTCCTTGTCGATGCCTGCTAAGGCATCAGATCTCACTCAATTCGATTTCCCTTTGCTCCTCGGTGATTGGTATTGGTTTAGTCCGGATCAGCAAGAGGCAGAAGGTGTCGACAACCAATACAAAGCGATCAATATTTCGTTCAACTCAGACTATCGGTTTAATGTAAAACTGCTGAAGCGTGACGGCACTGTCGAAGAGGCGAACGGTTTTTATGACCTTGACGAATCTACCTTAGTATTGAATGACGATCAGGGCGAAGCCCAACATCATGAATACAAATTGAATCACAATCAACTGATGTTGCGTGGTGCAAGATTTACCAAAATTTTACCAAACAATCTTTCTGGTGCCTGGTATAGCGATGTGATTCAAGGACACGATGTGGATGACGATGTAGCAGAACTCGCACTGATGCTTCGCCCGGATTTTCTGTTTTCAGTCAGAATTTCCGGAACGGAAGGACAAACCGTGACACACCGTGGGGTGTATTTTCTGGAAGACGACCATCTGGTACTGATTTACCGTGGTGGGCAACAAGATTCTCAGTTTGAACTTGATGCTGACACGCTGACTTTAACTAATAACCAGTTTGGTATGGAAGCGGTACTCAAGCGTCAACAAACTCCCTGAGGGACCGAAACGAAAAAACAAAGGGCGCTTATTTGCGCCCTTTGTTTTTTTGTTGCTCGATTAGATGTTGAATGCTTTTCTCAGAGCATCGAGATAAGAGTCATCCCGGCAGATTGATTTCCCTGGCTCATCGGAAATTTTAGCGACAGGTTTACCGTTGCACGTCACAAGCTTGATGACGATGTTAAGCGTTTTCACATTTGGTAAGTGGCAGGTAAGTTGAGTACCAATACCGAAAGAAGTATTAATACGACCAGTAAAGTGGGCGTGAATCGCCAAGGCTTTCTCCAACGTGAGTCCGTCAGAGAAAATCAGAGTTTTTTCCATTGGGTTGATATCAAGACTTTCGTAGTGACGAATAGCTTTTTCTCCCCACTCGATCGGGTCACCGCTGTCATGGCGTAAACCTGCGAACCTTTGGCTGAGGTGAAGGTTGAAGTCTTTTAAAAACGCATCCATGTTGATGCAATCTGTTAGGGCAACGCCTAAGCGATCTGGATACTCTTGTAACCAGCGATTTAGTGCCAGTTGTTGTGAATCCGCAAGATCACCCGTCAGCTGTTGGTGTGCTTGAAACCACTCATGTGCCTGAGTACCGACCGCCGGAATACCGTACTTTTTAGCCAGAAACAGATTTGAAGTTCCTGAGAAGTGCGGGCAGTGGAGGGTGAGATGATCAACAATCGCGTGATGAACTTCCTTTGAAAAACGGCGACGGGTGCCGAAATCGACAAAATGAAAATCGTCACTGATCTTTTCTAAAGCACCAAGTTTTTCCTTCAGTAGTTCAACAGCATCAATGGATGTTGAACTTGGATATTTTCCGTGACACCGTAACTCGCAAATAATCGCAAGTAAAGGTACTTCCCATAGGATGACGTCCAGCCAGGAACCATCAATACGAATCGCAATTTGGTCGTCTAAAATAGTAACGGTGACTTGGTTAGCTTTTAATGAAAACGAGCTAAGGAAATCAAGATAGTCAGCTTGGTAATGTCCAAGACTGGCGAGATAAGTAATTTCATCTTCAGCAAATTTTAAATCTGCCAAAGCGTGGATTTCAAACTCTAAACGTTCTTTAAGCGCAGCAAGGCTTTCATCGCTTCGGCAATGAAACTCAGCAGAAACCACCACATCTTGATAGTGGTGGAAAATCGCTTGCTGCATATTCAGTTTGTAGGCATCCGTGTCTAGTAATGACGAAATGATTGGCGTAAGCATGCCTGATAAATAACCTCAAGGGTCTGTTGCCCTTTGGTGATGATTTTTGCAGCAGTTTGTGGGAGCTTTCTGCAAGGCAGAGGCTTCGATGTGTAGCTAGCCTACATGAGAAGCCGATAACGCAGGAGAAAGTTGTCACAAACGCTGCCCGAAGGGTTCGACTGCGCGTCCCGTACCCTAAGCGTTTTATGCTTTGTTGAGGTGTATTTGCTTAGAATGACTAGGCGGCACACACCTCGCCGCGCCTAAAACGCTTAGGGCTAGAACAAAACTAAACCACCAAAGGCCAACAGACCCTAGGTCGGGTTTTGTCTGAACGTTTACTGGCCTCAGATTTTACGTCGATGTAAATCGAGTCCAAAGGAAGAAATTTAACGCCAAATGCAGCTATCTAGTCAACCTGAATAGGGGATTTCGACCGCTATTGAGCATGAAATCGTCGGTTTCGTGTCACTCTATTCATTAAAAGAATCCATAGTGTGATTAAGGGCTTTTCTATTGAGAACTAAATATGCGTATCGAAACTCTGTTTTAAATAGGATGTCCCTCTACAAATTGACTTAAACGAAGCGAGTTTGATTCGCATTTAACCGTTTGGCGTGTGGTAAGGCGCTTGTGATGCGAGTATCCTAGATGATTGTCCCATTTCTATTACAGGCGGCGAAGTTCGTCTGATTACGTTATGCAATAAAAGGAATCTGACATGACGCAACAACCTCAGGCCAAATATCGCAAAGACTATAAGGCACCTGAATACACGATTACTCATATTGACCTGGATTTTGACTTACACGAGTCGACAACACGTGTGATTGCGAAGAGCAAAGTGGTGCAGCAGGTTGCTGGCTCAGATTCTATGATGTTGGATGGTGAAGGACTTTCGCTGAAGCGTGTTGAAGTGAACGGAGAAGCCTGGAGCCAATACCAAGAAAGCAAAGAAGGATTGTTGCTTTCCAACCTGCCGACAGAATTTGATTTGCTGATCGAAACTGAAATCGACCCAGCCGCTAATACATCACTGGAGGGACTTTACCTTTCTGATGGTGCGTATTGCACACAGTGTGAAGCAGAAGGCTTCCGCCGTATTACTTACTATCTGGATCGCCCGGATGTACTGGCGAAATTCACCACCAAAATTACGGCGGATAAATCTGCATTCCCATTCTTATTGAGCAACGGTAACAAAATTGGCTCAGGTGAAGCGGAAGGTGGTCGCCACTGGGTGCAATGGGAAGATCCATATGCAAAACCAAGCTACCTCTTTGCTTTGGTCGGTGGTGACTTCGATTTGCTGGAAGATACCTTTACGACTCGTAGCGGTCGTAATGTGGCGCTTGAAATTTTTGTCGACAAGGGCAATCTAGACCGTGCTACCCACGCGATGACTTCTTTGAAAAACTCCATGAAGTGGGATGAAGATCGTTTCGACCTTGAATACGACCTTGATATCTACATGATCGTCGCAGTTGATTTCTTCAATATGGGCGCGATGGAAAACAAAGGTCTTAACGTCTTTAACTCTAAATACGTGCTGGCAAATTCTGATACCGCAACTGACATTGACTATCTCGGCATTGAAGCGGTTATCGGTCACGAGTACTTCCATAACTGGTCAGGTAACCGTGTCACTTGCCGTGACTGGTTCCAGCTGAGCTTGAAAGAAGGTTTGACTGTTTTCCGAGATCAGGAATTTTCATCTGACCTGGGTTCTCGAGCAGTAAACCGCATCAGCAATGTTCGTGTGATGCGTGGCCCTCAGTTTGCGGAAGATTGTAGCCCAATGGCGCATCCGATCCGTCCTGACAAAGTGATCGAAATGAATAACTTCTACACCCTGACCGTTTACGAAAAGGGAAGCGAAGTGATTCGTATGATGCATACATTGCTTGGTGAAGCGAAATTCCAAAAAGGCATCAAGCTTTACTTCGAACGCCATGATGGAACAGCAGCGACTTGCGAAGATTTCGTGAAAGCTATGGAAGATGCGTCCGGCACTGACCTCGGCCAATTCCGTTTGTGGTACAGCCAATCTGGTACGCCGGTATTGGATGTGACTAGCGAATACAACGAATCAAACCAGACTTTTGCATTGACAGTGAAACAACACACTGCGCCAACAGCAGATCAAAAAGAGAAGCAGCCATTGCTGATTCCATTTGATGTTGAGCTCTATGACGCAAAAGGTGGTGTGATTGAGTTACAACGTAACGGTAAAAATGTGCATCATGTTCTGCACGTTACTGAAGCAGAACAAACCTTCGTGTTTGACAACGTCATTGAGAACCCTGTGGTTTCCATGCTGCGCGAATTCTCTGCGCCAGTAAAACTCAACTACAACTACTCTGATGATGAGCTGACTTTCTTGATGGTTCACGCTCGTAATGAGTTTGCGCGTTGGGATGCCGGTCAGATGTTGTTGGCGAAACATATCAAAGCAAACGTCGCACGTGTCCAACAGGGCGAGGGTGTGGAACTGCCAAATGAAGTTGTTGATGCATTCCGTGGCGTGTTGCTCAACAAAGAATTGGATGTGGCGTTGATTGCAGAAGTACTCACACTGCCGAGTGAAAATGAAATAGGTGGTTGGTTCGATGTGGTCGACGTTGATGCTATCAACAGGGTGCGTAGTGAAATCAAACATCGTCTCGCGGCAGAACTTGCTGATGAGTTCAGTGCGATTTACCACACGTTAAAACAAGACCAATACACTATCGACCATGCAGCAATTGGAAAGCGGTCATTGCGTAATGTTTGTTTGAGTTATTTAGCTTCAGTCGAACTGGGCGAAGCATTAGTGACTGCACATTTTGAAGATTCTAACAACATGACCGACACCGCGGCAGCGCTGGCAGCTGCAAATCACGCAGAACTGTCAAACCGCGATGCTCTGATGAAGTCTTTCAGCGATAAGTGGCAACATGATGGTTTGGTGATGGACAAGTGGTTTGTACTGCAAGGTTGTAACCCTGCAGCTAACGCACTTGAAAATCTCAAGGCGCAAATGAGTCACCCAGCATTTAGCTTGAAGAACCCGAACCGTACTCGTTCACTGGTCGGCTCTTTCTGTAATGCGAACCCAGTGCATTTCCATGCGAAAGATGGTTCTGGATATGCGTTTTTGACGGAAATACTGCTTAAATTGAACGAATCTAACCCGCAAGTAGCTTCCCGATTAATTGATCCTTTGCTGAAATTTAAGCGATTCGATAAAGATCGTCAGAAATTAATGCGTGATCAACTTGAACGTTTAGGTAGCCTTGATAACCTCGCGAAAGATCTTTTCGAGAAAATCAACAAAGCGCTGGAAGCTTAAACCGTACGCTTGCTAATTAATACCGATTAGGTAATTTAAAAGCCGTCTAAAAGGAGACGGCTTTTTTTATGAACTCGAGTGTCTATTTATTTTCTGTGGATATCGATTACCACATTTTTCAACAGCACTATAGCGGTGCTGCGTCGACCGTAGTTGTTAGGACGGACAATGGTTTAACCTTGCAACTACCTGCATCGCGCCTGCGTCCATATTTGAGTCAACTGGGTGTAAAAGGGCGATTCAGGTTAACAGTTGACGAACAAAATCGCTTTAAATCTCTTGAACAAATCGGCTAAACCGTACGGCAATCACATAACTAAAAACTCGAATCTAATTAACGAAAATTGATGTAACGAAATTATAAATGACGCCGTAAACTACTCCATGAGTCGCAAAGACTATTTAACCTCTATACTCATAGCGATCACATAAAAAATATATGGAGTAAACCATGACCGCGCGTGACCCTATTGTGCCGGTGTTACTTGAGAAGGTTTATCATCTTATTGCTGAAAAACTGGACAAGACACAACAACCGCTTGTAGAAACTTTGGCAAAAAGGATTTTGGGTCCCATCTCAGATGATGATTTGCAGGAAAGGAATGAATCCGACCTCTACGGCGCTGTTATCAGCCTGTGGCATCATTTGAACGCTTTCGAACAAGACAAAATTTTCGTTAAAGTTTTTAACCCTACACTGAGTGGCGACGGATGGCAGTCCACTCACACCATCGTTGAAATCCTCACTCCTGATGCACCATTCCTTGTCGACTCTGTCCGCATGGCGCTCAACCGTCTGGACATTGCATCGCACCTTATGCTCAACGGACCTTTGTCTGTAGAGAAAGATGCGAAGGGCAACGTGAAAGCAATCGGTGATGATAAAGGAGTAAGACAAACTGTCTTCCATCTCGAAATCGACCGTATGCGTTCGAAAAAGGAGATGTCGGCTCTTGAGAAAGAGTTAACTGAAACTCTAACTGACGTTGCGTTAATCGTTAACGACTGGCAACCGATGCAGGAAAAGATCAAGTCCGTCATCGCATCACTTAAGAAAGACAAACCGCCGGTCAGTAAAGACCTCCAAGAAGAAGCCGTCGACTTTCTGCAGTGGATTGCGTCTCACAACTTTACCTTTATGGCTTATAAGTATTACGACCTCAAAGCCATAGAGGGTGACCACGAACTGATTGCTTCGTCTCAACAAGGGTTAGGTCTCGCGAAGAAGCTGGATCCAAAACGTCCTGGTCTCAAGTTATCTGAAATGCCAGAATCCGCCCGTGCGACTGCACTGCGTAAAGATTTGCTGGTCATTAATAAGGCCAGCAGTAAATCGCGCGTTCACCGTCCTGCATACATGGATTACATCGGTATCAAATGCTTTGATAAGAAGGGCAATGTTATCGGTGAGCATCGTTTCCATGGTCTCTATGCCTCTTCTGCGTACAACCAGTCAACCACCAGCATTCCTGTTCTGAAGAACAAAGTTCGCCGGATCCTCGAGATCAGCGGTTACTACGAGGGATCGCACTCGTGGAAGGCATTGGCAAACATCATCGAGAACTTCCCGCGTGATGAACTGTTTCAGGCGAGCGAGTCTGAAATGCTCGATATCGGTATGGGTATTGTGCAGGTTCAAGACCGTGACATGCTGAGAATCTTTGTGCGCCGTGACCCATTCGGCCGTTTCTTTTCATGCATGGTTTACGTTTCTCGTGAGCGTTACAACACCGAGTTCCGCCGCGCAACTCAACGTATTTTGGGCAACTACTTTGGTTCAGATCAAGATGTTGAGTTCAATACTTTCTTCTCTGAAAGTCCGTTGGCGAGAACCCATTACATTGTGCGTGTAGATAACAACAACTTTGACATTGATGTGAAGAAATTGGAGCAGAATCTGACTGAAGCAGCATCAACGTGGGATGATCGCCTGCAGGAAGCAGTGATTACAACTTTTGGTGAAAACCTGGGTACACCTGTTGCGAAACGCTACCTTGGTGCATTCCCTCGTTCTTACAAAGAGGCTATGTTGCCAGGTTCGGCAGTGGCAGATATCGAACGCCTTGAAGGGCTGAGTGAAGAGAAAAAGCTGGATATGCTTTTCTACCGTCCTCAGGAAGAACCTCAAGATTCGCGTTCAGTTCGCCTTAAACTGTTCCAGAAAGATGAAGCTATTCACTTGTCAGACGTGATGCCAATGCTCGAAAACCTCGGTCTTCGTGTTATTGGTGAAGCGCCATATAAAGTAGAAACCACATCAGGTGATGTTTTCTGGATCCTCGACTTCTCTATGCTCCACAGTGCTGACAAAGGCTTTGTGCTTTCCGAAGCTCGTGATCGTTTCCAAGATGCCTTCGCAGGTATCTGGCACGGCAAGCTAGAGAACGATGGCTTCAATCGCTTGGTACTGAATGCTGGCTTGAGTGGTCGCGAAGTTACGATCCTACGTTCTTATGCGCGTTACATGCGTCAGGTCGCGTTCCCTTTCAGTCAGTCATACATCGAAGAGACACTGGCTTCCCATGCGGACTTGGCTCAGTTGTTGGTTCAGCTATTCAGTAAGCGATTCAATCCGAACAAGAATAGCGAAAAAGAACAAAAGCAAATCATCGGCAAGATCGAGGAAGAGCTGGAGCAGGTTGAGAGTCTGGATGATGACCGTATTATTCGTCGCTACATGGAAATGATTCTGGCGACGCTTCGTACGAACTTCTATCAGAAAGACAAAGAAACAGGCGAGTGTAAAGATTACCTGTCTCTGAAACTTCAGCCTTCCAACATCCCTGAAATTCCTAAGCCAGTACCTTTCTTCGAGATCTTTGTGTACTCGCCAGACATTGAGGGTGTTCACCTTCGTGGTGGTAAAGTTGCACGCGGTGGCCTGCGTTGGTCCGACCGTCAGGAAGACTTTCGTACAGAAGTACTTGGCCTGGTGAAAGCACAGCAGGTTAAGAACACCGTTATCGTACCCGTTGGTGCCAAAGGTGGCTTTGTCTGTAAGAAGCAGCATTCATTGAGCGGTCGTGATGAGATTTTCGCTGAAGGTCAGCGTTGCTACCGCATGTTTATCCGTGGTCTGCTTGATATTACTGACAACATCGTTGAAGGAGAGCTGACGCCGCCAGTGAACGTTGTTCGTCATGATGAAGACGACCCGTATTTGGTTGTTGCAGCGGACAAAGGTACAGCGACGTTCTCAGATCTCGCGAACTCTGTATCAGAAGAATATAACTTCTGGTTGGGTGATGCATTTGCATCTGGTGGTTCAAACGGTTACGACCATAAAGCCATGGGTATCACGGCGAAAGGTGGTTGGGAATCTGTGAAACGCCACTTCCGCGAAATAGGTATCGATTGCCAGGAAACTGATTTCACTTGTGTGGCAGTGGGCGACATGGCGGGTGATGTATTCGGTAACGGTATGTTGTTGTCTAAACACATCAAACTACTTTCTGCATTCAACCACCTACACATCTTCATCGATCCTAACCCGGATTCAGCGAAATCTTGGGTAGAACGTGATCGTCTATTCAAGCTGCCACGTTCAAGCTGGGAAGATTACAATCCCAAGTTGATCTCGAAGGGCGGTGGTGTGTTCTCGCGTAAAGCGAAATCTATCGAGCTGACACCTGAAATCCAGAAAATGCTGGGCGTTCGCAAACAAACTATGACGCCTAACGAGTTGATCAAACAGATCCTGAAAACAAATGTGGATCTGTTCTGGAACGGTGGTATCGGTACTTATACCAAAGCAGAATCTGAAACTCATACTGATGTTGGTGACCGCGCGAACGACGCATTACGTGTTAACGGAAATGAGTTGGGTGCCCGTATTGTCGGCGAGGGTGGTAACCTGGGTATGACGCAACTTGGTCGTATCGAATACGCGATGAATGGTGGCCGAGTTAATACTGACTTTATTGATAACGTCGGCGGCGTAGACTGTTCGGACAATGAAGTTAACATCAAGATCTTGCTAAATGGTCTGGTGGCAGCGGGGGATCTGACATACAAGCAACGCAATGAGCTACTTGAGCGTATGGAAGATGAAGTTTCTGACATCGTGCTCGATGATGCTTATTGCCAGAGTGAATCTATCTCTGTCACATCCGAGCAGCAGGCTTCCTTGCTCAAAGAGCAGATCCGCTTTATCCATTACCTGGAAAAAGATGGCAAACTCGATCGTGCGCTGGAATACCTGCCAGACGATGAAACACTCGCCGAGCGTCAACTGCGAGGTGTCGGGCTGACCCGTCCTGAAATCGCGGTGCTTGTGGCGTATGGCAAGATGGTACTGAAAGAACAACTGGTGATTGAACAAATCACTGAAGATCCTCACTTCGGTAAACTATTGCCAGCCTATTTCCCACAAGAGTTACAACGTAACTATCGCGATGCGATGGAAACGCACCCTCTACGTGGCGAAATTATTGCAACCAGCCTGGCAAACCAAATGTCGAATGACATGGGCTTTAACTTCGTAACCCGAATGCAAGATGAAACCGGCGCTAGCGTCGGAGACATTGCTGCGGCTTACGCGATAGCCCGTGAAGTGTTCGATTTCGGTCAGACGTTTGAAGAAGTTCGCGCGCTGGATAACAAACTTCCTGCTCAGGTTCAGTATGCAGTGATGTATCGCTGCAGACGAATGATGCGCCGTACCACCCGTTGGATTCTGCGCAATCCAATGAAAGGTAAGGGGCTTGAAGAACAAGTGGCATTCTACAAACCTGCGGTTAAGAACCTGGCGGATAACCTTGAGAAATATCTGGTTCCAGCAGAAATCAAAGAGCACGAAGAACAAGCGGAAGAATACATTATTCAGGGTGTGCCAAAAGACATCTCTAATAAAGTTGCCCGCTTGACCAGCCTGTATGCAGGTTTGGATTTGGCTCAGGTTTCGGATCAGATGAAGAAACCATTCGACGTGGTTGCCCGTTTGTACTTTGTATTGGGTGACACACTGTCGTTGCACTGGTTCCTCAAGCAAATCACTAACCAACCAGTGGAAAACCACTGGCAAGCGTTGGCTCGAGCATCATTCCGTGAAGATCTGGATTGGCAGCAACGTATGTTGACTGCGCACATCCTTGAAGGAATGAACAAAGGCGAGAGTGCAGAGCTTGGTTTAGAAGCGTGGATGGTTGAGCATGCAGTGAGTTTAGGTCGTTGGGAAAGTATTGTTGCTGAGTTTAAAGTCGGCTCCGCCCACGAATTTGCTAAATTCTCCGTTGCATTGCGGGAACTTACGCTTTTAAATTTGAATTAAGTCGATAAAGCGTTAATAATACAGCCCCGTTTATTCGGGGCTTTTTTTTGGAGGTTACATGATGTACCGCCTCGCCAGATCGGCAATTTTTCAGTTGGATCCAGAACATGCTCATGATCTGGCAATGAAGAACTTATCTCGTTTCACCGGCACTCCTCTCGATATCTTTTATCGTCAGCATCTTCCTCCTCGTCCTGTTCAAGTCATGGGACTGCATTTCAAAAACCCAGTTGGCCTAGCGGCCGGCCTTGATAAAAACGGCGAATGTATTGATGCATTTGGCGCAATGGGGTTTGGCTTCGTTGAAGTAGGGACGGTAACACCGCGCCCACAGGATGGTAACGACAAGCCGCGTTTGTTCCGCGTTCTTCCTGCTGAAGGCATTATCAATCGCATGGGTTTCAACAACCATGGTGTTGATGCGCTGGTGGAGAATGTAAAGAAGGCCAAGTACGAAGGTATCATTGGCATCAACATTGGTAAGAACAAAGACACGCCATTAGAAAATGGTAAAGACGATTACCTTATCTGTATGGACAAAGTCTATGACCATGCAGGGTACATCGCGGTAAACATTTCTTCGCCAAACACGCCAGGACTTCGTTCGCTGCAATATGGTGAAGCGTTGGATGATCTGCTTTCTTCTCTGAAAGAGCGTCAGAACAAACTGGCTGAAGAGAAGGGCAAGTATGTACCTCTCGCACTGAAGATTGCACCAGATATGACGGAAGAAGAATTAGTCCAAGTCGCTGACTCTTTAGTTCGTCATGGTATTGATGGTGTGATTGCGACTAACACGACACTTGACCGCTCTTTGGTAGAAGGCATGCCACATGCACACGAAGCGGGTGGTTTGAGTGGCCGACCTGTTCAGAATAAGAGCACTGAAGTGATTCGTCGTCTGCATCAGGAACTGAATGGCAAACTGCCAATCATCGGTGTTGGCGGTGTTGACTCTGTGATGGCGGCAAAAGAGAAGATGATGGCAGGTGCGGAACTTGTTCAGGTTTACTCTGGATTCATCTATCACGGGCCGCGTTTAGTGAAAGATATAGTTCGAAATATTTAAGCTGAAAAATTAAGTAATTTGAAAGAGAAGGGGAATTTGTTTCCCCTTTTTTTTTATCTCCTGCCGATTACACTTCTCCGAAAGCACCTTTAATTTCGATGGTCACGGACCGAATCTCAAGTTGTCGCAGGAGCGAAAACGATGTTGAAGCCAAATAACGCGTGGAAGTGGTACTTCGATTCCGAAGCTCAAACGCTGATGCTGGATTTGGGTCAGGAGATGGTTTTCCGGGTTGCCATTGAAAGAAAGCACCTCATCCCCGATGCGTTTGTTGATACCCCATTTTCAGTCGACGACGCATCACTCTTTCAAGCTTACTCTGATGCAGTAAGTGTTCTACCTATAACTGGCCCTAGAAAGGCCGAACTCGTTTTGAACGCAGTGGCAGCAAAACGCTTCCATAAACCGCTTCTACCTAAAAGCTGGTTTTTTCAGGCCCAGGAAGGGAACCTCTCTCCAGAACTAGGTTCCATCATTGAACTGAAAACCGAATACGGCAGCGAAGCTTTCTTGGTGATTGAAAACGCTGGCTGCGCATCCTTGTGCATGCATGCTAGCGAAACACCGCTTACGCTGAACGACACTAAAAATATGCGGTTTTGCGAAGCTATAAAAGTAATGAATGACCGGTTATCGACATACCAACAGCAATACGATAGCGGCAGTGGTCATTATGCGTTAGTGGGCTGATAGAGCGGCTTCTATCAGCCCCATTTTCTTTCTTATCATATCTACCTATTTATTCTCGTTCCGATACTTTATTCCTGAGTTGTGCTTTTGGCATTCGCTGTAAAGCCATTGGAGTTTAGCGTGTCCATTCTGTCTACCTACTTACACCTCTTTTGATAGATCCCACCATTGTACTCCCGTTCACTTGCGACCAATTAATCGTCCAAAGATGAGCATCAATATAGGCAATGAAAAGGGCATGAGTTAAAGCACGTTTTCACACAAAATTGCTTTCAAAAACGCCGAGCCTGGTGCTCATCATTCTCAAATTTATTGCTAAATTTTCTGACAGTGAAGGTAAGAAAAGTGCCCGCGACAGTCAGAAAATAGTGCCTCTGCATGTAGTACGTATAGTGATTAATGTCACATAAATAGATTCTATCTGCTGTATTTTTACTCTTTGTTTATCCCTCAATTACGTCAAATTTAGTTCAAATTCATAAACGACATAGAGGCCATTTCCTCTTTTTAGCGCGGTATTCTGAGTAAATCTGGCTTCTGGTATATACCAGATATTATGGATTTATTTAGTTTCCCATTCGGAAAGAGTGTTCCAGATTTCGATAAACTAAGCCCTTTATTTAATTAGCTCTGTGGATAAGTATGTGCTTACTTCTTATTCCAAAAACAGCAGAATAGTTGGCATTGTTTGAGCTAGGAGGGCGGCATGATTGGCTTGAGTGCTAATGTTTCCATGTGGAAACGTAATTTCTCATTGTGGGTAAGTGATTTGATAGAGGTTACTTGATGCTGTACGGGAGATGCATGCACTTGACCAATCGCCTTCTTTGGAGAAATCGAAATCTGTAGGAACCGAGTTGATTTGATGAGCCATAGTGCTTGAACGACGAAGTTTGTTATCAAGGAAAATAGTGAGATAAATCACCCTTGATAGAGCGTTGACGTCTGAATTCGTTTATAATCGCGCGCAACATTCCTCAGAATCCATATCCATGAATCAATATTTAGCAATTACCTCCCGCGGTTTAGAAAACCTGTTAGCAGAAGAACTCGAAAAGCTGGGTGCCAGCAGCGTGAAAGCTGTGAGTGCTGGTGTACGCTTCCGCGCGGATGAGAAAACTCTTTACACGTGCTGTTTATGGAGCCGCACGGCGTCACGTTTCATTCTTGTTCTGGGTGAATTCGCTGTACGTGACGACATGGACCTGTATCTGGGCGCTTCGGCTATTAACTGGCCGCAGTATTTCAGTGAGAGAAAACGTATCGCAGTTGATTTCAATGGTACAAACCGAGAAATCCGAAATAGCCAATATGGCGCGTTGAAAGTCAAAGATGCGATTGTTGACCGTTTCGTGAAAGCGGATTTGGATCGTCCCAGCATCGACCGTGAGCAGCCAGATCTGCGGATTCACATGCGCCTTTCTAAAGAGCAAGGCCTATTGGGTATCGATATGGTGGGTTCTGGCTTGCACCAACGCGGCTATCGCACAGAATCTGGTGCCGCACCGCTTCGTGAAACCAACGCTGCAGCATTGGTCATGAAAAGTGGCTGGACCTTTGACAAGCCTTTGCTGGACCCAATGTGTGGTTCGGGAACCTTGCTGATCGAAGCGGCAATGATGGCTGCAGAAGTAGCGCCTGGCCTAAAACGCAAGCGTTGGGGTTTTGAGGCGCTTAAATCGTTCAATCGTGAAGAGTGGATGGAAGTGCACGCAGAAGTGACTTTCAAATCAAAGAAAGGCCCTGCGAAGTGCGAAAGTCAGTTTTTCGGTTTCGATAATGACCGTCGTGTTCTGGAAACGGCTAAAGCAAACGCCCGTCGTGCTGGCGTAGCTGACCTGATTCAGTTTGAGTTAGGTGACGCAGCGGAACTGATGCGACCAGAAGGCTTCGGAGAGGGCAATATCATCTGTAACCCTCCATACGGTGAGCGTCTGGGGACTACGCCAGGTCTTATCGCGCTATACACTCAGCTTGGCGTTCAATTGAAAAGCCAATTTAAAGGCTCTATAGCATCCATCTACTCGGGTTCTGACGAGTTGCTGAGCTGCTTGCGCATGCGAGCTGATAATACTTACAAGCTTCGTAATGGCGCGCTTGATTGTGTGATGAAGACTTATCACATCACCGCTCGCGGTGAGGTGACAACGTCACAGGGTGAGCCAGCGCCGGTCGCAGATGTTGCGCCTGAATTCACCAACCGTCTTCGCAAAAACATTAAGAAACTGGATAAATGGGCGAAACAACAAGGTGTTGAATGTTACCGTCTATACGATTCAGACCTGCCTGAGTATAACGCGGCGATAGACCGCTACAGCGACAACATTGTTATTCAGGAATATGCGCCACCTAAAACCGTTCCAGAAGAGAAAGCACGTCGTCGTCTGCTGGACATGGTTCGCGCAACCATCGCTGTAACTGGCGTGAATGCCAACAATGTGGTTCTGAAAACCCGAGAGAAGCAGAAAGGTACCAACCAGTACGAGAAGTTAGGTGAAGCCAAGCGCTTTATGAAGGTTCATGAGTACGGTGTGACGCTGGAAGTGAATCTCTATGATTATCTCGATACGGGTCTGTTTCTGGATCACCGCTATACACGCAAAATGTTGGGTGAAAAAGCGAAAGGTAAAGATTTCCTCAACCTGTTTGCTTACACCGGTACAGCGACCGTTCACGCGGCTGTAGGTGGTGCTAAATCTACGACAACGGTAGATATGTCGAAGACCTATCTTGCTTGGGCAGAGCGCAACATGAAGCTTAACGGCAAAGTAGGGCGCCAGCACATGTTTGAGCAAGCTGACTGTTTGAAGTGGCTGTCGTTGGCAAAAGGCCAATATGATCTGATTTTTATCGATCCGCCGACCTTCTCTAATTCTAAGCGAATGCTCGATACGTTTGATGTCCAACGTGATCACATCAAACTGATGACAGAGCTTAAGCGCCTGCTACGTGAAGGCGGAGAAATCGTCTTCTCTAACAACAAGCGTAACTTCAAAATGGATGTTGACGCGTTGGCAGAGCTGGGCCTTCAAGCTCTGAACATCACAAACCGCTCAATCCCGATGGACTTTGAGCGTAACAAACAGATTCACAACTGTTGGATTATCACACACAAGGAAGGTTAATGGCCTTAATCCTCTACAGCACGGAAGGGTGTCACTTATGTGAAGAGGCATTGGCGCTATATCAGGCAGCGGGTAAAACCGCTGCCTTGCGCGTTGTAGACATAGCGTTTGATGACGCACTGTTTAAGCGTTACGGCGTCACTATTCCGGTGCTTTCTCTCCAAAATAATGACGGCTCAGTCGACGATGAACTGGGCTGGCCATTCGATTCTTCAGCTTTAAACATTTGGTTAGTAAAACATGGCATTGATTAACATCACTAACGCACAACTGGCTTATGGTGATAACCCGTTGCTGGATGGCGCAGAGTTTATCCTGCAGCAGGGTGAACGGGTTTGTTTGGTTGGGCGTAATGGCGCTGGTAAATCAACCTTAATGAAGGTGATTCATGGCAACGTCCAACTTGATGACGGCAGCATTAACCGCCAACAAGATCTGAAGGTTTCCCGCTTAGAGCAGGATCCTCCGCGAGACGCAGAGGGAAGTGTTGTTGATTATGTCGCTGAGGGATTGGCAGAAGTCGGTGCGCAACTCAAAGAGTATCACGACCTTCTGGGCTTAATTGAGCATGATCCAAGCGAGAAGAACATTAATCGCTTGGCACGCGTGCAGGAACAATTGGAGCATTCAGGCGCGTGGCGTTTCGAGAACCAACTGACCACCGTATTGGGCGCATTGAAACTGGATGGCACTAAAAAGCTTTCCGAGCTCTCAGGTGGCTGGCAGCGCAAAGCGGCACTGGCTCGCGCGCTGGTGTGTGATCCAGACGTTCTGCTGCTTGATGAGCCAACCAACCACCTTGATGTGGCGACTATCATCTGGCTGGAAACCTTCCTGAAAGATTTCAAAGGTGCCATCGTCTTCATCTCGCACGATCGCGCTTTTATCCGTTCTATGGCAACCCGTATTGTCGATTTAGATCGTGGCCAACTGACATCCTGGCCGGGCGACTACGAGAAGTATCTCGAAGGCAAGGAAGAGATGTTGCGCGTGGAAGCCGAGCAGAATGCCGAATTTGATAAGAAACTGGCTCAGGAAGAAACCTGGATTCGCCAGGGCATCAAAGCACGCCGTACCCGCAATGAAGGCCGTGTGCGCGCTCTGAAACAGCTTCGTCGTGAGCGTGCAGATCGCGTAGAAGTGCAGGGCAATGCAAACATTCAACTGGATGAAGCTGTGCGCTCGGGCAAGATTGTGTTTGAAGCCAGTGACATCGACTATCACTGGGATGGTAAAAAGATCATCGGTGATTTCAGTTTCAATGTAATGCGTGGTGACCGTATCGCGCTGATCGGCCCCAATGGCTGTGGTAAAAGCACGCTTTTGAAGCTGATGCTGGAAAAAATCGCTCCAGATTCAGGTAAGTTCCATGTGGGTACCAAGTTGGAAGTGGCTTACTTTGACCAGTACCGCGAAAAACTGGATCCGGAAAAGACGGTTATTGACAACCTGGCTGAAGGAAAAATGGAAGTAGAAGTAGGGGGCCGTAAGCGACATGTGCTCGGTTACCTGCAAGACTTCTTATTCCATCCACGCCGTGCCCGTACGCCGGTAAAAGCGCTGTCAGGTGGCGAGAAGAACAGGCTTCTGTTGGCACGAATTTTTCTAAAGCCCTGCAACCTTTTGGTACTCGATGAACCAACCAACGATTTGGACATCGAAACTCTGGAACTTTTGGAAGAATTGCTTGCCAATTATCAGGGTACGTTACTGTTGGTGAGCCACGATCGTCAGTTCGTCGACAATACCGTTACCCATAGCTGGATTTTTGAAGGCGATGGTGTCATCCGTAAATTCGTTGGTGGCTATCACGATGCGATGCAGCAACGTGAGAACTACCTAAAGACCATCGAGTCAGAAAAGCCGAAAGCGAAGGAAGCTCCAAAGGAAGAAGCGCCTAAAAAACAGGCAAATAACAATAAGCCGGGCAAAAAACTGTCTTACAAGTTGCAAAGAGAGCTTGAAGCACTTCCACAGCTTATTGAAAACCTAGAGAATGAAATCGCGCAAATACAGGAATCGGTAAACGATCCTGCGTTCTTCCAGAAAAGTACGGAAGAAACACAGCCTGTCCTGCAGCGTTTGAGCGACGCAGAAGCTGAGTTGGAAACCGCCTTTGAAAGATGGGAAGAACTCGAAGAGATGCAAAAGGAATCGTAATGCAGTTCAACAAATTCAAACTATCAGCTATCGCACTTGCTGTGGCTGGTATCCCTGCGGTAGCAAATGCTGCCCTGTACCAAGTCCAGTTGATGGATGCACCTTCAAGTAATTCATCTCAAACAACAGCAATTTCTTCTGATTCATCGAAGGTTTCTGTTGAAGGTTTGAGTGGTCCGGTTGGTCTGAACTACTCAGAAGAACTGCCCTATATGGTAGATGTCGAGCATTTCATTAACAGTCAGGACGATCTGTACCGGTACTGCCGCGATTTTCTGGGTTACAACACCTGTGAAGAGTGGGCTGATGAAAGATGGTACGGTGTTCAAGCTACCGGGGCTGTCTGTGATAGTGAAGATAGTACGCAAAACTGCCTTGGTGGTTTGAAGAAAGAAATTGATGCATGGAGTAATGGCTTCAGCAGCAATAGTGTTGCCACAGTAAACGGAACGTCTGTTAATCCTTTTGGTAATGGTGTTAATGGCACTGAACCTCCGGGTAGTCCAGATCCCGCGTCGACCAATGTAGTTGTTAACTCTGTGACAGATGGAGGCGTTCCAGTTGGTGCTTCAAGTGGTCCTTACACCAACTCTGGCGCTATTCACGCACGAGCATTCCAACGCAGAGGCTTTTACGGAGAAGCTGAAATGTTGCCTCCATCAGGTTCAAGCACAGTCATAGAAGCGATTGGACAAACCAACGCCAACGGCGTAATTGAAGCAGCAAGTCAGACTATTGTTTTTGGCTCAGCTTCAGTAGCAAACATGGCTGATGTGGGTAACGGAAATAAAGTTCCTGAAGACACTGGTCTAGCAAATCTTTCAAGCTGTGCAACTAACCTGAATTACTCGGATCGCGCTTGCCAGTACTTCCAATTTGCCAATCAGGCTTCTATTTGGTTGGCATCAGGCTCTGGTGCGGCTGATGCCGTCAATGCTTTTGCTATTGCAGATTTTCCAAATGGAGCGACGGGCAACACTGACGATACCGCGCAGGGCAGCGTAAATGCAGCTGCTATTGTAAGTAACAGTGCCCCAACCATGGTTGGTTTTAACACTTATAACGACAGTGGCTTTTATGCACGAGCTGTAAAATACACACCAGTTGCCGACTTCGCTACCTGTATAACAGGAACAACCAAACGCTGCTGGGATATGTCGCTGATACCTGGTGTCGATATTCGTCAGAGCGGAGACATCATTTATCAATACACCGAAGCGACTGATATTAACAGTAGTGGCGTTGTTGTTGGGGTAGCAAAGAATGCACGCCTGAATAACGGTGCTTATGCAGAAACCGTATTCGTTAACAATGGCAGTTCCACCACGCTTCTGGGTACGTCACAGAGTGCTCTGTTCTTTAACGGGTACAACGCGACTGCTGCCGCTATCAACGACAATAACGAGCTGGTCGGTAAGGTTGATATCGAGAATTCACGTGATCGATCACGTCGTCAACGTGGCTACATCTATGCGCACGGTACACTGAGTGCGGACTTTGACGGCACTCGTGGTTGGCGTCTGGACGATTTGACTAACGATGACAATCCGACCGGAAATGCTAACCAGTTCCGTATTGCCGAAGCATTTGATATTGCAGCAAATGGCGATATTGCCGCTTCAGCTTTCTACTGTGCTGGTGGATATAGCTCAGTAGCGCATAATGCAAGATGTAACGGAACCGAAGAGCTGGTAGCTGTAAAACTGGTTCGCCAGTCGGGTGATATTTCTCCTCGTCCAGAAGAAAGAAATGTTATCGAACGTAGCGGTGGTGGTATGGGTGCACTAGGTCTCGGCCTATTGGCACTGGGCGGAATTTTCCGCCGTAAAAAGTAATTTCACTTTCTGGCTCATCTTCACAAATTTCTGTTGGATGAGCCTTTCGATGCTTGATTATTTATTAACCATGCGTGAATCTTAATTGGTGAGGGTCATAAAAGATCAACTTGAATGAAACCTCACTGAAAAGATACAACCATCTTAGGATAAGAGGGCGAATATATGAAAAGACAGAAGCGAGATCGTTTAGAGCGAGCACAGGCGAAAGGCTACCAAGCTGGTGTAAACGGTCGATCCTCTGAGACATGTCCCTATCAAGCCATGGACGCGCGCAGCCAATGGCTAGGAGGTTGGCGCGAAGGCAGAGATACGAAAGTATCGATGTTGAAGTAACTTTTTAACCCACACATAAACCTACACATGAGCCCCGGTTTACGGGGCTTTTGTTTAACCTTTAATGCACTATAACTTGTTTATGTGGTTCAAAATGCTCTACTCCAATAGGGGGCGTTTAGACAGAGCTTATCGCTGGGGAGAAAAAGGAAAGTAAGGCGTATAGAGAACAAAAAACCGCCCGGAGGCGGTTTGGAATTTGGCGTGTCGATGACGACTTAGAAAGAAGAGGTGTCTTGGAACAAACCAACTTTCAGGTCTTTCGCTACGTAGATTTCTTTGCCATCTACCAATACGCGGCCGTCAGCCAGACCCATCACGAGTTTGCGGTTAATAACGCGCTTCATCTGGATTTCATACGTCACTTTCTTCGCGGTAGGCAGAATTTGACCGGTAAATTTCACTTCGCCCACACCCAGTGCACGACCTTTACCTTCACCGCCAGACCAACCGAGGAAGAAACCTACCAGTTGCCACATCGCGTCAAGACCAAGACAACCAGGCATCACTGGGTCGCCAGGGAAGTGGCAGTCGAAGAACCACAGGTCTGGAGTGATATCTAGTTCAGCGATGATAAAGCCTTTGCCATGGTCACCACCTTCGTCCGTGATGTTTGCAATGCGGTCCATCATCAGCATGTTAGGTGCTGGTAGCTGTGGACGACCTGGTCCGAAAAGCTCTCCTTGGCTAGAGGCTAGGAGGTCGTCTCTGTCATAAGAGTGGCGTTTCATTAGCATTAAACTGCTCCTGCAAAAAGTTAGGAGCAGATTAGCGTACACGTGTAAGCTAAACAACTCGGATCAGTTGTGGTTTAACCAGTGTTTAAGCTTATTTATTAAGGATGTGTGACGGGTCTCACCGTGATGAAAAACATCTATTCTTTGGGCGATCTTCCCGAGAAGTGTCTCAGTTTCAACGCCATCTTCTTCATTCTCATCACCACTAAACGGTAGGCCAGTGATCAGTGGGAAAGCTTCCTCTACATGCTCGACGGCCCAGATATGGAATTTACCGGCGCGGATTGCTTCAGTGACGTCTTTACTCAAACACAGTGCATTGAGGTTAGTCTTCGGCAAAATCACGCCCTGATCGCCGCTGAGGCCGCGGTGCTCACAGATGTGATAGAAGCCTTCGATTTTCTCATTGATGCCGCCAACGGCCTGTACGCGACCGAATTGGTCAACAGCACCAGTAATGGCAATGCTCTGATTGATTGGGGTTTGAGACAGGGCACTGACAAATGCACAAAGCTCAGCGAGAGAAGCGCTGTCGCCATCTACTTCACAGTAAGACTGCTCAAACACTATGGATGCGGAATATGGCAAAGGCTCGTCCAAATCCAGCGCAGCGCTAACGAACGCCTGCATGATCATCATCCCTTTGGCGTGAATGTTACCACCGAGCTCTGCTTTACGCTCAACGTCAGCAATGTCGCCGTCACCAAAGTGGACCACACAAGAAATACGAGCGGGCTCACCGTAAGCCATCGGGTGGCCCGGCATTTCAATCACTGTCAGGCCGTTGACCTGACCTATATGTTCGCCGCGGGTATCAATGAATACCTGACCTTTATGAATGTCATCAACTGCGCGCAATGGCAGGTAAGATTCTCTGAAGTATTTAGCCTCGATAGCCGCATCAACATCTGCTGCCACAATGGTCTCGCCAGTACTTTGGTAGTCTGCTTCACGCAACAAGGTTTGCGTCCAGAGCGGGCAGAGCGGCAACCTTTCCTGATCTTCGGTATATCTCGCACCAGCCTGCATCACACGTTGAGCGGCTTCTGGATCGAGAGGCTTGATACCGAAAGCTTGTTGATGACCTTTGAGCACCGACAGGTAGGTACCAACGTTCTCTTCAGTCAGATACATGTCCTGTTCGAATTCGGTGTAGCTTGCCAAACCATGTAATTCAGGTTCGCCAGCTTCAAAGTCAGACATCAATGCGCGATCGCCAACGACGATAACTCTGACAGAAATTTCTGAAGGCGGTGGTAGCTCGCAGTAAACATCTGGTTTTGCGCTTTTCCAGCCCAGCTTGTTCGTTGAAAGTAGAGACTTCAATCGGCTCCAAACGTTGGGTTGAGCGAGAATGCAGCCAAGAGAAATGAGAAGCACGCCGCCATTTGCTTGATGAAGGAGACCATTCACCGTTCGTGACGTTGTCACATCTGAATTGTTCGGATACACTGCGCCAAACAGCTGAACTTCATCGATATTCTCTGCGATGACCACAGGCATATCATCTGACGGTAGCGCCGCTTTCGTCATGTTCTCGAGCAATTTCAGGTAGTCATAAACATCTGGTGCTGTCACCAGAAGAAGACGCGGGAAGTGATGCTCATGAACGAGACGTTCAATGCTGCTTTTTAATCTCGGTTGCAATGCACAAGGAGAGGTCGCTTCGATAGCGGCGTATCGACGAATGTGCGCTTCAACATGAGAAAACTGCGGCACGACGGACTGCCAGGAAACTTCTTGCATACGTTTGGGTATCAACTTTTTCAGTGTATTAATTACCGATGAGTATAAATGAATACGCTCCTTCAAAGTAGCGAAGATAACCAGTTGTCGGTGTTAAAGAAACGAAGTGAATAGAGCCTCGATACAAAAGAGTTCACTTTTGATGCCCAAGTAGAAAAGATCAAAGAGATACGCAGAGTTGATTTGATTAAAAAGTAAACTACTGTTACGCTGTCACTGTATTTCACATTTATTTTGCTCTCAACCAAATAAAACTCGAATTATGAAATATCAACAACTTGAAAACCTCGAAGCCGGATGGAAATGGAGCTATCTGGTCAAAAAGCATAAAGAAGGTGCGAACGTTACACGTTATGTCGACACCAGCGAGGTCGAAGCCGTAGTGAAGTCACTGTTAGCGCTCGAACATGAGCCTACAAAAGTGATCGAATGGATCGGCGAGCACATGTCCTCAGAGCTTGATACCAAGCTTAAGCAGGCAATTCGTGCGAAGCGTAAGCGTCACTTCAATGCTGAACAAGAACACACGCGCAAAAAGTCGATTGATCTGGACTTCCGAGTTTGGGAAAAATTGTCTTTGAAAGCGCAAGAACTCGATGCAACGCTCTCGGACACGATTGAATACCTGATTGGTGAAGCTAACCGTTCCCAGAATGCGAACAAGAAAGTCGATGCGCTTAAGAAAGATTTGAGTAGTTTGCTCGACATGTAAGGAATGCGCATGGAGTACTTTCTCGCTGTTAGCTTTATCGCTTTATTCGCTTACCTTTTGGTTGACCGTCCTATTATTCTTATCAAGTTTAAGGACGGTCAGCTTGTTAGTAAGAAAGGTAAGATTCCGCATGGTTTTCTCCATGACTGTGAAGAAATCAACAAGCGCACACCTTTCTCCGGCACCATTAAGGTTTATCGAAACCGCTTTAATCCTGCCAAGCTGGTTCTATCAAAAGATATTGACCACAAAGTGCAGCAACGAATCCGCAACGTCTTTCCGCACAAGTCTTTTAAGTAATCATCATTTAAGTCGCCATGTCATCTGTTGAACCCATTGCATTTCGTCTTACCAGAGGCGCAGATCTCAAGCAGTCAATTCTCCATGCAGTGAAAGCGCACCACATTCAAGCTGGCTGTGTTGCATCGCTGGTGGGATGTCTGTCTGAACTAAAAATTCGTGTGGCGGATGGAAAATCTACGCTGAGCAAAATCGAGCCATTTGAAATTCTTTCTGTGTCAGGCACGCTGACGCCAGAGCATGTTCATCTGCATATTTCGGTCGCGGATAAACAGGGCGCAGTGATCGGCGGGCACTTGATGGAAGGCTGTATTGTCAGTCACACCGCGGAAGCATGTTTACTGAAGTTTGATGGTTACGGGTTCAGTCGAGAGCATGATCCCGATACTGGCTACACCGAGCTGGTGGTGAGCAAAGATTAAATGCAAAAATGGACGCCTATGAAGCGTCCATTTTGTATTCGCGCAGTTTTACGTCTTTTATTCATTGAATTGAATGACTTATCACTAAAGTGAAAAATTTCCCGAGGGAAGTAAAATAGTTCATGCGTAAGTATTCATGATTCTGAATTTACCATCGGAATTTCATGACGTTACAAGAAGTTTATTGCTCATTTCTTCTTCAAGTCCTTCCAAGAAACCCCAAACTTTGCCAGATACTTTTGAAGCCTCGCTGAATCGTTAGACTGAACTTTTTTCGTGCGACTGATATTGAACAATTCACGTCCTGCAGACGCCATCGAATCATGTCGGTCACACACGCTCAACACATAGTTGAGCTGGTGCGCGTCAAAGGTATCCAAATCTTCCCTGACCCCGTCATCTAGAAGAGACAGGAAGGAGCGTTCATCTTCATCTGATGAGCCACTCCACATACCAGAGAGACGCGCTATTTCATCGTTTACATCTTCAACTGCAATTCTCGAGGAATCCGCCAATGTGCCCAAGCGGGTCACCGCAGAGCTTAAGTCCCGGAAGTTACTGTTCCAGGTGGCCTGATGAGAGAGTGCAAAGGAGAGAAATTTATCGCGCGCTTCTTTGTTAAAGCGGATGCGATCACCATGTTTCTCCGCGAAGGCCATTACTTCATAATCCAGATTAGGCTCAATATCCTCTTTGCGATTTTTTAGCCCAGGAAGTGGATACGTCCACAGGTTAATTCTTGCAAGCAAATCCTCACGAAATGCGCCTTCAACCACCATGGCCTTCAAATCACGGTTTGTGCCGGCGATGAGTTGAAAATCGCTGTGTACGTCTTTGTCGCTGCCAACAGGGTGAAACCGCTTGTATTCGATCGCATGAAGCAACATAGCTTGCTCCTCAAGCCCGAGTTCGCCAATTTCATCCAGAAACAGAAGCCCCTTGTCGGCGGCGCGTAAAAAACCTTCACGCGCCGCAGAAGCGCCCGTGAAAGCGCCCTTAGTATGTCCAAACAGCGCCGCCATCGCGTTCATGCCTTTAAGCGTTGCGCAGTTCACAGTGACAAGTTCCCCTTTGAGCAAGGCGCGGCGCTTTTTGAGCTGATAGATACGCTGAGCGAGTTGGCTTTTCCCGGCGCCTGTTGGGCCGGTCAGCAGGATAGGGGCAGTAGAGCGAATCGCGACCTTTTCGATCTGCGAAATCATCCGGTTGAAGGCTTCATTGCGTGTTTCTATGCCTCCTTTCAGAAAAGTTTCGTCTTCAATTCGCGCATTATCAAAGCGCGTGGCGAGCTGGTCATAGCGGGACAGATCCAGATCGATAATCTGCACTCGGCCAATGGTCTTATCTTCCTTGGACAGATCAGGCGCAGACTGGATCAGCTTCCCCGGAAAGTGACGACTCTCCGTCAGCAGGTAGCTACAAATCTGTGCAACGTGAGTACCCGTGGTGATGTGAAAAAGGTAATCATGATTATCGATGTCGAAATCCATGGCTTCACAAAAGTCATAGAGCTTGGCGTACACCTCTTCAAAATCCCACGGATCGGCGAAGTTCATCTGGCATAAGGCAACACTTGTTTCTGGCGATACGGACTCGATATCTACCGCAACGTTATTGGCAAGGCGCCTGGAGTGGTTGTCATGCAGTAAATAAAGCGTGTGGATAGGCAGGTTCTCTTGTTGAACCAATCCGACATTCGGCCTCCAGCGTGTCCACCTATCAACCCGTTTTCCAATTCTGTCTAGCTGTGTGCCCAAAAGGCTGACAACAATCGTTTTCTTCATCACCACTTTCATATCCAAAAAGATATATCCATATCTATAAGTATCGAAAGTATGAATGTATATGGCAATAGATCTGGCGACTGATATTCGCCTGAAAAGATTTTAATTCAATAAAAACAATAAAATAAAAATTAACTCTTACTCTTTTTTTAAAACTGGCACGTGACTTGGAATAACAAGTTCGTGGTTAGCGGCGTGTGGTTCTGAATGCCACCCCGGTGCATCTCACACTGTGAATGTGTATACCAACCACGCTTCCCCTGGGAGGGAGCAGGAAACTGCCGAGGGTTCGATTCCCTAAAACTACTAGATAGCTAAACGGTAAAGCAGCGGACATGTTCCGTCATCTGCGGGTTCGATTCCCGCTCTAGTCACCTTAACTGATAGTTCAATTGGTAGAACGGCGAAGTTAATTCGTATGTCGTGGGTTCGAGTCCCACTCAGATAACGCATAGAAATGGAAACAAGGAAACGAACGGAGCAACCAATGAGATGAAGACGCAACCGCGCAGAGGGGTAAAGCAGGCAGGAAGCTCCCTTTACCAAGAGTGACAGTTGCCACTGCATCTTCACGCTGTGTCCTTTCGTTTCTCACTTAAACAAGGAAAAAGATTATGTTTCGTAAAACCATCAAAATTGCAGAAAACGAACGCGCACTGGTTTTTCAAAACCAGAAACTGACCCAAGTGCTTATGCCGGGTTTACACAAAGTTTGGGACATGAAAGACGACGTTGAATTCGAAGTTTTCGATATCGACGAGCTGTATTTCTCCCAGAAAAACGGAGAGCGTTTATACCAAGGCTCTGCCTCGTTGAAGGAGCACATCCAACACGAGAAACTTCAGGATACAGAAGTAGGCATGTTGTATCTTGATGGCATGTTGCGTGGTGTGGTGGCACCGGGAGAGCGTCTGTTTATGTGGAAAGACGCCGGTGACATCCGATTGGATCGTATCGACATTGCAGATACACCGCTGGTGGAAGATAAGACGCTGTATTTGATCAACAAAGCCGGTGTGAACCTGGCGACGCGTTTGATCCGCAGTGAATCGACGGTCGCAGTGAAACCTGTGGCGGTGGCGACAGTAAAAAACAGCCATGTTGGTCTGCTGTACATCGACGGTAAGCTGTCGGAAAAATTGTCTCCGGGCACTTATGGCTACTGGCAGTTCAACCGCGAGTTTCAGTTGAAAAGCTATGACACGCGTACCCAGATTCTGGAAGTCTCAGGTCAGGAAATCATGACCAAAGATCGCGTTAGCCTGCGCATCAACTTAACAGCCAACATCCGTATCCTGGATGCTGAAACAGCAGCTAACAGCGTGGATGATGTTGAGCAATACGCCTACAAACTGCTGCAGTTGGCGCTGCGTGAAGCCATTGGCACCAAAGCATTGGATGATTTGCTGTTGGACAAGCTCTACGTGGGTGAAACCGTGAAAGAGCTGGTGGCAGAAAATCTGAAAGCGGTCGGTGTCGAGTTAGGCAACGTGGGTATGAAAGACATCATTTTACCCGGTGAAATCAAAGCGATTCTCAACCAGGTGGTTGAAGCGCAAAAAGCGGCAGAGGCCAACGTGATCAAACGTCGTGAGGAAACGGCAGCGACGCGAAGCCTGCATAACACCGCCAAAGTGATGGAAAACAACCCAACACTGATGCGCTTGAAAGAGCTGGAAGCACTTGAAAAAGTGGCAGACAAAATCAGCAACCTCAACGTCTATGGTGGCCTGGAAGGACTCATGCAAGGCGTGGTGAAAATGACATAGAAAACGCGTCTTTCCGTGAAGCAAATACGGTAAGGCGCGTCATCAAGGAAAGCATAATGTGTACTGAAAACTACATCGAAATTAAAAACGAAAACAAAGCAACGATAAAAGCGTGGACCAAAGGCGTACCGTTTGAAGATAAGGCACGCCAACAGCTGAATAACATCGCATCTATGGATATTGTTCACTCCCATATTGCCGTGATGCCGGATGTCCACCTTGGTATGGGAGCAACGATTGGTAGTGTCATTCCCTCGGTCAAAGCCGTGATACCGGCGGCAGTGGGAGTGGATATCGGCTGCGGGATGCTCGCGACTAAAACTTCGCTGAAAGCCTCACAGCTACCGGATAACCTTAGTGGTATCCGACATGCTTTTGAGTCGGCGATTCCACATGGAAGAACGTCTGGGCGAGGAAAAACCGACCGTGGCGCGTGGCATAACATCCCTGAAGTGGTGGCGAAAGAATGGAAGAAGCTGGAACTGCGCTTCGAGGCAATCTGCCATAAGCATCCGGCCATCAGGAAAAGCAACCACGTTAACCATCTTGGCACTATGGGAACGGGGAACCACTTTCTGGAGTTGTGTCTGGATGAAAACGACGCCGTTTGGATCATGCTTCACTCAGGCAGCCGCGGAGTAGGAAACCGCATTGGTACCTACTTTATTGAACTGGCCAAGAAAGAGATGGAACGCCACCAAATCCACCTTCCCGATCAGGATCTCGCGTATCTGGAAGAGGGTAGCGACTACTTTAACGATTACGTGGAAGCCGTCGAATGGGCGCAGGATTTCGCCGCCAAGAACCGTGAAATCATGATGATCAATGCGATTACAGCGCTGAGAAAACAAATCCCAGTGCCATTTGAAACGGCCGACGTGGCGGTGAATTGTCACCACAACTATATCTCGCGGGAAACGCACTTTGGTAAGTCGTGCTATGTCACTCGTAAAGGCGCGGTGAGAGCTGGCAAGGGCGAACTGGGGATCATCCCGGGTAACATGGGGGCGAAGTCCTTCATCGTTCGAGGGCTAGGTAATCCAGAAAGCTTCGAAAGCTGTAGCCATGGTGCAGGGCGTGTGATGTCGAGAACGCAGGCGAAAAAGGTTTATAGCATCAAAGATCAGGTGGCTGCGACGGAAGGTGTTGAGTGCCGAAAAGATGCAGCAGTGATCGATGAAATCCCGCACGCTTACAAAGATATCGACAAAGTCATGGAAGCGCAGAAAGACCTTGTCGAAGTGGTGCATACCCTGAAGCAAGTGGTTTGTGTGAAAGGGTAAATACGATAGACCACACATTAAATCAATAAGATAAGCAGGAGCATGTCTCCTGCTGTTTTATATCATTTAATGCACTATAACTTATAGATGTTGCGCTGCCATAATCTTGCCACAATTGGTCTGAATTGGCCTCAGTTGCTACCCGGAACCGACAGATTGATTTGGTGTAATGCCAGTCAATAACAACAGGTCAAGGAAGTGGCAATGTACACCCTGAACATCTCCAAAGTCTCATTCAAAGCGCCATTGGCAGATTGGTTGCTGACAGCGCTTTTCATCATGTTCCTCCCTGCGATCGCCTTTGCCAGTGAGGAAGAAGGCGGCTTGTATATACAAACGCAAAACAGCGAAGACAAACTCTGGACGGCAGCGCCTCAGCTTTCTACCAGTGCTGAAATGGTGATAAATGGTCTGGTGAATCGCGTGAAGGTCGAACAGCGTTTTACCAATCCCACGGACGATTGGATTAACGCCCGTTATCTGTTTCCGCTACCTCAGAATGCAGCGGTTGATCATCTGACGATTCAAATCGGTGAGCGCATCATTGAAGGTGAAATCCAAAAGAAACAGCAAGCGAGGGAAACGTTCAATCGCGCCGCTGAGCAGGGCAAAAAGGCCTCATTGGTGGAACAGCACCGAGCGAACTTGTTCTCTACGCAGATTGCCAATGTCGCGCCTGGTGAAACCATAGTGGTGAATATCCAATATCAGGAGACGGTTCACTATGAAGATGGCGAGTTCAGCCTTCGTTTCCCAACCACCTTTACGCATCGCTATATTCCGGGTCTGCCCGATTCGACGGCACTGCAGGCAAGAGGTGACACAGAAGCCCCATTCGCAGAAGAAGGCGACCAACGCGTTGAAGAAGTGGTAACGCCGTTACAGGAAATGCAAAACGGATGGGCGGTGGCAACGCGTCAGGTGCCGGATGCCAATGAAATCACGCCGGAGTATCGTGATCCGTTGCTGGAAGACGAAATCGCTTTTACCTTGGAAGCCGACATCAACATGGGTTTGCCCCTTGATTTTGTCGAAAGCACCACAGCTTCCATTAATGTCCAGAAAGTCTCTGAGAGCCGCTATTCCATCACACTGAGCGAAATGGAAATCGCCAATAAGGACTTTGTACTCAAGTGGCGACCAGCAGCTGCCAGCATGCCGGTAGCAGCCTTATTTGTGCAGGAAAAAGAGGGCGAGAAATACGGCCTTTTGATGGCGATGCCGCCGCAATCTAAACAGAGCAACAGCATCCCACAAAACATCACCTTGGTGTTGGATATCTCCGGCTCTATGTACGGTGAATCCATCGAGCAAGCCAAAGAGGCTGTCATCTATGCGCTTCACAGTCTTGAAGCCGACGACTACTTCAACCTGATAATTTTCAACCATGAAGCGCGCCGCTATTCGTCAGTACCTGTGCAAGCAACCCTCAAAAATATCGGTTTAGTCAGCAGTATTGTTCGTGGCATTGAAGCAGATGGCGGCACCGAAATGGCGACAGCTTTAGAGTTGGCCTATGCGTCTGAACCAATGACTGGTTACCTGAACCAAATTGTCTTTATGACAGACGGTGCCATTGGCAATGAAGATGAGCTGTACGGCTTAATCAGCAAAGGATTGAAAGACCGAAGACTGTTTACCGTAGGGATCGGCTCTGCGCCAAACAGTGCATTTATGCAGCGCGCCGCCGTATCAGGTAAAGGAAGCTTCACCCATATCAGTAACCTCAGCGAAGTTTCTACATCCCTAAAGCCACTGTTTGAAAAGCTTTCAAGCCCAGTAATGAAAGACATCACCGTGAAATGGGATAACGGCGAGCCTGTCGATGCGTGGCCAAACCCAGTGCCGGATCTATACAAAACCCAGCCTTTGGATTTGGCGTTTACCATCCCTGAAAATGCAAACACATTAAAGCTAACAGGCATTCAAAGTGACGCACCCTGGCAGCTGGATATTGATCTTGAAGCCATTCAAGCGGGCGCTGCGACAGGTATCGATGTGCTTTGGGCGCGCAAACAAATCGAAAGTATCACACTCAATCAAAGTTTGAGTGCAGATGAGAAAGAAAACCGAATCACAGAGCTAGGTTTAAATCATCACATTGTCACCAAGCATACGTCGCTGGTCGCTGTTGATAACAACCCAAGTCGACCGCTGGATGAGAAAGCAAAGCCACATCAAATCAATCCACATGCACCCAAAAACAACACCGCCATGCTGCAAAGTGGTTTGGGAAGCACCTTCATGATGTTACTGGGTGGGTTATTGCTGGCAATCAGTGCGGTAGGGATTCGCTTTAGCCGTGCTTCGCGTGACGTTTTCTAGCGAAAGGGAATCTAAATATGGACGTTATTCAACGCTATTTTCCTCAGAAAGCCTGGCAGCTAGTGTTTGTCGCCAGCTTTCTGTGCGGAGGTGTCATCATGGCAAATGGCCTTTACATCAAAGCCAAAGCGCAACTTGCCCAGTTAATGATTTCCCATGCATGGGAGAAGCAAAAAGAAACCGGTGAAAACCAAGCCCCTTGGCCTTGGGCTGATACTTATCCCATCGCCAAGATTGCGCTCAAAAACAACAAACCTCAGTGGGTGCTGTCGGGTGCTAACATGCGAAATCTGGCGTTCGGACCGACATTACAAATGCAAACAGCCTTGCCGGGAAGGAGGGGAAATGTGGTTATCTATGGCCATAACGATACTCACTTCTCGGGGCTGTCTGAGCTAAAACCGGGTGATACCATGAACATTGAGACCCGTGCAGGCACTCAAGTTTACTACCAAGTGGAAGAGGTCAGCATCGCACATGAGTCGGATACACAGTGGATAGAGCAAACTGAGGATGATCGTGTCACGTTAGTAACCTGCTATCCTTTCGATGCAATGACATTCAACGGGCCGTTACGCTATGTTGTCGTAGCGAAACCTCAGCTTACTCCAGATTCACTCAGCGATTTCGCGCCGGAAGTCTTTTATTCTTCCAATACCAAAACGGAACAATGGTTATAGTGGATTGTGATACCTTTAGTGCACTATAACTTTAAATTGATTTCACGAAAGTTCAACCACGCTATTCGTACTATCTCATTCATATCACACTGATATTAAACGGTTTAAAGAAGGAAAGCGGCTTGATAAAAAAAGGGCGCTGATAGCGCCCAAATGGGAGGCTTAGTGATGGATCATTATTATTGTTGAGTGAGCAAAGTGTGGAATTGTTTCAGCCAAGCAGGGTGTGCAGGCCATGCAGGTGCGGTAACGAGATTGCCATCGGTAATGGCTTCGTCCATTGCAATGTTTGTAAATTCTCCGCCTGCTAATCGTACTTCTGGGGCGCAGGCCGGGTAAGCAGAAATCGCGCGATTTGAAACCACGTAAGATGCGGTGAGTAATTGTGCGCCGTGGCATATGGCGGCAATCGGTTTGTTCTTGTTGTTGAACGCAGTAATGAGGTTCAGCACGTCCTCGTTCAATCGAAGGTATTCTGGAGAACGTCCACCCGGAAGAAGCAGACCCTCAAACGAAATTTCTGATACAGAATCGAAGTCCGCGTTCAGCGTGAAATTATGCCCAGGTTTTTCTGTGTACGTTTGGTCGCCTTCGAAATCATGGATAGCCGTTTTGATGGTTTCATCTTTAGACTTTCCAGGGCAAACCACTGAAACAGAGTGTCCCAGAACTTGAAGCGCCTGGAAGGGCACCATGATTTCATAATCCTCTACGAAATCACCGGCGATGATAAGAACTCTAGCCATTGTCATTTCCCTAATGCTTTTACTGACGTTATTGATGTACTTGCCCAATAAGTCGGGCTTTTTATAAATGTTTTTCAGAACATTAGTACAGAGAGGACGGGCTACAAGGTGATTGTGAAGTAATTCGAGCCATGTCCATTTCGCATGAAATACGTATACCTGTCAGTTACAAAGCCCCTTCAGTTTGCAATGATTTTGCGTTGAAAATGTGTGCCTCATCATTGAAACAGAGTGCGTATGGATCGCATTTTTCTGCCCGATAAACCATTAAAACTTCCCTCCGAAAGCCAGAACAAGAATGATGTCGCCAACAAAAACAACAAAGAGGCAATTTGTTTATGAGCCCAAACTTAATCGTTTTCGATGGCGCCTCTGGAGCGGGTAAAACCACGCTGGCAAAAGCTCTCCAGGAGCAGTTTCTTCCAGAAAACTGGCTCTATTTTTCGATCGATACATTGGTCTATTCACTTCCTCCGTCAGTGCTAAAGCGCTGCAATGAGGAAAACGATTGGCGTTCACTTGACCCAAATGCCCTGATGAACGGGGCATTCTCTTGCGTTAATGCGTTGCTGGATGCTGGCAACAAAGTCATTTTTGATGCTGTGATTTCAACGCCCCAGCGTGCACTGAAAATGGATCTGGCTTTCGAACGCCATGAGCGTTTATATGTTGGTCTTGTCTGCGATCTTCCAGAGTTAGAGAGACGCACATTTGATCGAGGAGATAGAACGTTAGATGAAGTGAGGCATGGTTTCTATACATCACCACATCACCTGAAATATGATCTCAAACTTGATAGCACCAAAACGCCTGCGACTGAACTCGCAACAATCATTGCAGCAACTTTGCAGGAGAAAGTCAGAGAGGCATAAACCAAGCATGACTTAACTATCATGCGTGTGAGCCGATCGTGACCAATCCAGAAGATCTAAAGAAACTTGAACAAAAAGTCGCGATGGGGATGCCCAAACACATACTGATTTACGGGGTGTTGTTATGGGGAATTCCTACCGCGATTTTTTATGCTGCTATTACACCGCTTTTTACCGGTAAAGGCTTCATAGAAGCGCTCTCATTCTCGCTTTGGGCATTTCCATTAGGCGGTATCTTCTATGGTCTGTATTCTTGGTTAAAAACCAAGAACCTTCTGGAAAAGGCCAAATCATGAAATTCGTCTTCCTAGCAGATAAGCCAGAAACACTGCCTACCGTTGCTCAGTGGTTTCTCAATGAATGGGGGCACCTGAACCCCGAAGCCACGCTAGAGCGCAATCAAGCCAAGCTCAGTGAGTACCTGAACCGAGATAAACTCCCGCTGATGATCTATGCCGTTGAAGGTGATGAAATCCTCGGTTGTTCTTACCTCTGTTATCACGAAATGAGCATCTACACCGACAAGGAACATTGGGTCGGTGGTGTCTATGTGGAAAAAGCGCATCGTGGCAAGAAGGTCGCATCTCAGATGGTTGGTGAGCTAGAGCGCTTGGCGAGAGGCTTGGGTATTGAAAAACTTCACCTTCAGACCGAGCAGTTAGACGGAGGTTTATATGGCCGTATTGGGTTTAAGGAAATAGAGCAAGTAGAGTACCGCGGAGTAAAGGTCTCAGTCAGGGTGAAAAGTCTATAAAAATAGGCGACTTACTTTGCCATGCTTCAACTTCAATACACTGAAAGTTCGAGGAAAAAACACTAAGTGTAAAATATACTGACACTTTCAGCTCATAAAGTTTACAAATAACACGATAATCATTAACAAGTCCTAGCTTGAGACTAAAGGGTCTGCTTCAGTGAGTGATACATATAAGAAAAATTGATCCACCTAATCAATTACGGGTATCGCAAATGAAAGTCTCTTATCGTGTTGCTCTACTTTCTACAACAGTTGTTATCGGAGTACTCTCGGCGCTTTCTTGGTTTCAATACCAGAGCGTCAAACAAGAAGAGCTGATCAGCTCACAACGAAACACCCTTGAAACCACTGCCGCCATGGGTGAGCAGATAACCAACTGGCTCAATGGAAAACTTGCCCTCATCGATATGATGGCAGAGACCATTAATGCCGACTTCAGTCCTCAAACCATCCAAACCACCTTTGATCTTCCCATTCTTAAAGACGAGTTCATCCTGATATTTGGAGGACTCGACACAGACGGAAAAAGGATTACCAACGACCCAAGCTGGAATCCTGAAAACTGGGATGCCAGAAAACGTCCTTGGTATCCCTTCGCAAAAAAAAACAGTTCTGCGATGCTGACCGACCCATACCCGGATGCCGGGACCAAAGAAATCCTCATCTCCGCTGTTGCCAATCTTTATGACAACGGCGAATCAAAAGGGGCCTTTGGTGGTGACCTTAGCTTGAAAACCGTGTCAGAAGCGCTTAACACCCTCAACTTCAACAATGCAGGTTACGCCTTTTTGTTGAGTGCAGATGGCACCATCATCAGCCACCCAAATGGCGAGTTAAATGGCCTCAAATTGGGTGAACTCTTCAAAGGAACCTTACCCGTGCTGGATGACACTTTTCAGGAAGTTGAAGTCGATGCCGGCACGGCATTTACTGCATTTCAGCCGCTAGAAGGATTGCAAGGCAGTGACTGGTTGATTGGTGTTGTGCTTGATAAATCCATTGTCATGGCGCACAGCGATAATTTTGGGTTCACTGCAGCGGCTACCACAGCGGGCTGTGCCATTCTTATCGGGCTTTTACTCAGTTTGCTGATTTCTCGCCAGCTTAGACCGCTTGATAACCTGCGCCAAAGCCTGGAAGAAATTAACAGTGGCGATGGCGACCTCACCAAACGTCTTACCATAAAAAGTAATGACGAGTTTGGTGGCGTTTCTAACGAGTTCAACGGTTTTATCAAGTACCTGCAAGCACTTGTCACCAATATCAAAACCACCTCGGATGAAGTTTCTAACAACGTCAGCCTGACTGTTTCGACCGCTAAAAATGCGGCACAGGGTGCTGATCATCAGCTCAATGAAATCAACTTGGTTTCTAACGCCATTCAGGAAATGACGGAGATTTCCAACGATGTTGCTGAGCGGGCACGCCATGCTGCCGAAGCCGTTGCTGAAAGTAGCGAAGCGACAAACAAAGGCGGTCACTCTGTAGAACAAACCAAAGCTTCTATTGATGTACTGATGGGCGAAATGGAAACCGCGGTTTCTAAGGTCAACGAACTGGCCAACTACAGTGCCAATATCGAATCCATCCTTACCGTGATCACCGATATCGCCGAACAGACCAACTTGTTGGCGTTGAATGCAGCGATTGAAGCAGCACGAGCGGGAGAAATGGGTCGCGGATTCGCCGTGGTAGCTGACGAAGTCCGAGCCTTGGCTTCACGCACACAAACTTCGACGGAAGAAATCAAGAACATGATTTCACAGCTTCAGGCCGGTGTTGGTGAAGCAGAAAGTGTGATCATTCAAAGCCGCAATACCGCTTCAAGTACACAGGAAGAAGTGCTGGGCGCAAATGAGGCATTGACTCACATCCATAACCATATTTACCGCATCAACGACTTGATCACTGAGATCTCTAACTCTTCGTTCAGACAACGAGATACCGCCGCCGATATCCAGCAAAACACGGATAACATTCGTGGTATCAGTGAAACACTCTCACTGCAGGCAAAAGAACAGGAATCACTTTGTATTGCGATTTCGGATCTGGCTGGTCAGCAGGAAAGTGAGTTGAATAAATTTAAAGTTTGAGTAGACACAACTCGTAAGAAAATGCCCTCGAAAGAGGGCTTTATTTTTGAAATCACCAGCAGAAATACAAAGTAAGCCAACCTAAAGAGCCCCAGATTCAGCCCCTTTAAAGATAAAGCTTATAGCGGAAGTTATTAGCTAAATCGGTAACCCAGATTCAACCCCCACCAACTGTCACTGGCTGGGCTGGACATGAGATAGGTGTTGTATTCCATCCTGGCGAACACGTTACCTTCAGAAGGCAAACTCATCTCAACACCTAAGCCCAAATGAGGTCTGAACTCACTATCACGGGATGACATTTGTCCAGGACTGAAGGTGCTAGTCATGTCCGATTTTCCAACATTGTAAGCGAGCCCCGTTTTAGCAAACGGGATGAAGTAGGGCGACATCTCCTTACTCCATACCGCATCAATGTGCGTGGAGTGATAAGTGACATTAACCTTATTTCGATAGGTAACCTTGTTGCCTTCAAACTCATAGAAACTCTCATCACCGCCATAGGCGTAAGAGGCTTCGAAGCCTAAGCTTTCACTGAGTTGATAGCCAGCCCCCAGAGTAAAACCGTTGCGATCACCGCCTTTGTATCCGCCGAAAAGATAAGTATCGTCTGACGTATCAGACGCAAAAGTGGGTGCGGATAATGCGACAACCAATGCGATAGTCATTTTCTTCATCGTAAAGCCTTTTGTTGCTGTTTATATAGGCTTCCTTGCAAAACGCTCCCTGTTTTAATCCATTGCTGATAGCCAGACTACTCCAAGAGAATGTAAACATTCCGTCGCAATAATACAGTGTTCGATTAGTGTTTCCATCAATGCATTCCTTAGAGCTGTAACAATGTGTGTAACGATGGGGCAAGCTAATAGACCGTAAAGGAAGGATTGGTTTCTGGAATCATTCAAAACCCGCGGAGCATCTATACCCAACCAACTACAGGTTGTTTGGGTATAGACATCAGAGCCCGCTTGATTGAATAGCTCATTGTTCACATTAGAAGTGTCAATCAAGTCAGCGCTATCCCACAGACATGCATGAGGTGTTATGCCTGTCGTTAGCGAACACGTCCCAGCTAAAACTGTTTTTCAGGGAGCGGGTCCAATAACCAAACCAACCTCGATCCGTTGAGTAATAGTGCCAGAGCCCCGGCCAGCCATAGTTGATGTGCATATCACCGAGTTGAGAGTGAAGATCTTTCAATTGACTGTCATTAGGCATTTTCCAGTTTTTGCGACCAGCAAATTCCAGACGATTGAGCCAGCTACACCAAGCATTTGATTCTTGATAATTCAAAGATATGAAGTTCCCCTGAGGGCCCCGATGACCCATTTCCCAATAGGTAGTGCCTGAGATAGGGAATTCGAAATCAATGACAGCCTGAGCACTGGGAGCTGACGTAAACCAGGTACCTTGTCCGGTTTCGGCAATTTTAACGCAGCCGCCGGCCGCATTAGCACTATCTCTATCGTTCGCAGCGTACTGGAACGGCTGGCTGAATTTATGGCCGCAAACTAATTCTTTACCCGTTAAAAATGCCTCGTTGCTGGATATGCCGTCCAGCTTGGCGGAAACCTTAATCGAGCCTTCATTGTAGAGGGTTGCCAATCCATTGCTATCGAGATCTCCAATGTTGCTATTGGAAGAATTCCATAATACCTGTTGGGTAATATCTTCCGTTGAGCCGTCGTCATAAGTACCCGTCGCTGTGAATTGAACCGTGCCAAAAAAAACAACGGATGAGTAGGGTGCGAGTTCAATTTTTGTCAGGCGTTTTGTCGGTGTAGCTTCAGCACTTTCAGTGGCGGTGTTGGCGCCCTCTATTGCTTCAACCAATGCAGCCACAAAAGCTTCTGATTCTGTTGTCACGTCCGGCAGGACTTCAATACTTGATGAGGTTTCAGAGCTACCAGCGTTGCTAGACGAGCTTTCAGTTGTCATGGACGCTGTCAACGTAGTGTCTTCTTCTACTAGCGCCTCGCTTTCTTCAACATTTTCCTTTGATTGGTCTGTCACTTCGGCCGTCGTGTGATTTGTCGATGTACCACTCCCAGCGTCTGTGTTTTCGTCAGTCGCTAAAGTAGATTTACTTTCTGTGTTTGTCGTTGTTGTGCTTTCGCCAGCTGCTTTTGTCTCTCTGGCTGCGTTCGTATCTGTGGTTGATGTTTCTGAGGTGCGCTTATCAGCATCAACAGAGCTTTCTGTTAGTGAAGCAGTCGAGATTGCTGAATCTGAGCTCGTTCCTTCCGTCGTTGTTTCAGCTTGGCCTGAAGCTTCACTGCCTGTCGATAGAGCAGTGTGGCTTTCACCAGTGGCGCTTTCTGACGTTCCGCTATCGGTAGCCGTCGATGGTGTGTCTTGTTCTGCGGTGCCATCGGCGTTTGCTATCTCAATCGTCGAACTCGGATCTGGAGTTTGTGTTTCTGGGGCACTCTCATCAGTATCAGCGGTGTTATCTGTTAGTGACACAGTTGACGTTAATGAATCTGAACTATTTCCTTGCGCCACCGTTTCAAGCTGACCTGAAGTTTCACTGCCTACTGTCGAGAGAGCTGTATCGCTTCCCACTTCCGCGCTTTCTGATGTTCCTTTACCAGCTTCTGTCGATACTGATTGTTGTTCTGAGGTGGTGCCAGTTTCTGAGGTTCCGGTGGCTTCTGTGGTCAAAGAGGCCTCTGACACCTGCGAGCTTGCTACTGGTTGCGTTTCATTCGCGTTGCCTGTCGTTCCTGCAGAAGTCGTTGTTTGTTTAATATCCGACGATCCAGCGTTTACCGACGCTGGGCCAACACTTGCTGCATCAGTGGTCTCATTGGAGGTTTTTTCTGTGTTAGTACTAGCGGTTTGTGTTGATGACACATTAGAGGGAGGTGGGGTGGATTCCGGCGAGTTGGATGATGCTGTGTTCGATGGATTGCTCGTGCCGGAGTTTGCTGGTCTGGACGCGCTTGTGACGTTTCCTGAGGAGCCTGAGAGATTGACGGTTTTGTTGGTACCTTTATCGTCGTCGTTATTGGTGGCTTGGGCTCCCAGAAATTGAAAGCCTTTAATACCTTCTTGGCTGCTTGGCGTTGTTGATTCGAGTGCGTTGGCTTGAGATGCATCCTTATTTTTACTGGTACTTTGATTCGTTGTGCCAGAGCCGCCATCACAACCCAGTAGCATAAAGGCCGTTACAAGTGGATAAGCAATACGCCATCTGAAGGTGTTCCAATTCTTCATTACAAACTCCTTATGGTGTGTTGTTCGGTAAACGCAATTAGGCACCGAAAAGTATGGAGTCTGATTTTTAAGTAAAACGAGAATATGCTATCAATCTAATTCATTTGATTCATATGCAATGCATTGGTGTTGGTTAATTTTACAGTTAAGTCAAAAAGGCCCTGAATATCAGGGCCTATTGTTATCTAAGCTTTCACCGATTCAAGCTGACTTGGCTTTTTGGAAAAATGGCGAAGCCATTTCAGCATCGGTCTTTCCAGACCGTAATAGGTCAATGAAGAGAGGGCGATCATCACTACTGCAAAGCCGACCATTGCGCCTATCAATGCGCTTGCAGAGGTTTGCGCATACCACCAGTTTGTAATGTCGGGATTGATGTAGTGAATAGCATCCACACCGACCAACAATACCACTGCGTGCCATAGGTAAACGGAATATGAAATGTCACCCAGAAAGCGCGTCGCACGGTTATCAAACACCGCCAGAAACAGTGAGCGACGTTCTACCTGATTCGCACCAAACAAGACCAGCACAGCGAACAGCAGATAGACGATCATCGCTTGCTGCACAGCCGCGCCTTGGTGAAGTAAATAGAGAATCCCAGCCACAATCGCAAACATCGTGATGTCGTTATTGGCAAAGCGCTTAACCACGCTTGGCAACACAATCAGGCTCATCCACATTCCAATCGAGAAGCCGCATAAAGCGCGGAATAGGGCGTTCAACCCGTTAGTCAGGTCAACCGTTCCCAACTGGCTAGCCATGCTGAAAAACACCAGTATCATCAACAAAGGTAACCAGAACCCACGCTTTGCACTCTTACCCAACATCGCCGCAATCAGCGGGAACAAAATATAGCTCAGCCATTCCACACTGAGCGACCAGGCAGGAAAGTTCCAGGTCAGCGAGCTGTGGGTCGAAATCCCTTGCACCAAAAACAGGTTTGCAAGCAGGGCGTCTCCGCGGTTAAACGGTCCTTCAAACGCCGAAATCCCATTGATTCCCCAAGCGCCCAATAACGGGCCACCATAGAAGCTCACGTTATTTACGTGCTTAAACGACTCCCACAACACCAGAACCAGCACGGTCGCCAGAAACAGCGGATAAATTCTGCTGAAACGCAGCCATATAAAGCTGCGCCAGTTTCCTTGGGTTGTGCCGCCGTCGAAATAGTTTCGGTAAACGTGCATCATCACAAAGCCACTCAGGATGAAAAACAAATCCACCCAGATAAATCCGACTTCAAGAAATTGAGTGCTGCTGGCAATCGAGCCCCGCCATTGTGGAAACAACACCAAACGGGCATGAAAAAACGCGACAATCAAGGCGGCAAAGCCCCGCATCGACGTCAAAGTAGGCAATTCCTGACGCATAAAAGAGTCCTTTTAATCATTAGAACTTGGGCAATAAAAAAATGGATGAAATGGATTTAGAAGGCCGCCAGACGAGGCTTAAAGGGAAGGGCACGTAACAACAGTAAACGGGTCTCATGCGATGACAGAAATGTTATTTGGTGGGTTTGTGATTGATGATGAAGTGGCCGTTGATTTTGGAAGAGAACGACCCTCCAACTTACGGATTGAGCGCGAGAATAACAAAGGTGTTGTGCAGCAAAGAGGCGATAAGGCAAACCTAGGGAAAACGAAGCACGTCGTTTAATAACGTGCTTCGGCAGAGTTTATTGAACAGGCATCATGGGATATTGAGGATCCACCACTTTTACAAAATAGATTCTGACAATTCTATTTCAAGGCTCTCAACCTACGGACATTGGAGGTGAGGTGTAGCCACGTCAACCAAGTCTCTCACGGTGAAAACACGTAAGTAAACAGAGCGGTCAGGCCACGGCGCGCAAGTGAAAAATGACCGTAAATATTTGCGACCACCATGCGCAAGAAACTGAGCGCAGCAGGTAAGCAAGGCGAAAAGTCCCGCAAGCAGAGAAAGCTGATTTAGTTAGCGCCTAGTTAAATGATAAAAAGCCCGTAATTGCGGACTTTTGTTGATTCCCAATACCATAACGCATCTGGCACAATATGCATCTGTATGTATTTCATTGAGTTGTGAATGATTAGAGTGCTTAGGCGACGATTTAGGAGAAAGGTCGTCTTACTTGTTAGGGATGACAAACTAAAAAAAGCTGCTTTTCTTTTATCTTGGCCGTGGTTCCTTAGTGCAGCAGTGCTCACTTTTAGTCTTTTAAATTTCTTATCAAAAAATAGCATTGAAGATGGAATTTTATTTTGGACTTCCATACTAACAATTATAGCTAAGATGGCTTACACACCATTAAATTTCCTTAGTAATGTTGAAACTTGTCGTGATGTGAAGTTAAAGCAAGAATGGGTAGAAACAAGAAGGGAAAGCAAAGGGAATACCAATGAAAATTAACTTAAAGATTATATTTATATAGATTGCTTTCCTATTACCTTTAGCATTATAAGCCCGCAATCGCGGGCTTTTTTATTACTTTATCTTATCCGGTTCGGCACCCAAGGCGCGTGGGCTGTGCGTTTGGGACCACGATACACAGTCACGGGTGCACGGGCTGGCCGCATGGGTGCCGAAGAGATACGCCCAAATTTTTCCCTGAGCGCGTAATACTCAGACTTCCATATAGGGAACGTCACGAGCTCATAGGGATGAAATTCACGGCCATCAGGGGTAATGAGCACGGCGCGGTCTTTATTAACTTAACCGTCCCAGTTTATGTCGTTGGGCAAATAGCCACGGGATTGGGCGACGTGACGAAAACAGAGAGACATTTGAGGAAACGCAGAATCAATTTTGTCAGAATGATGCCAACCAAGAGTGACATAGAAAGCTGACAGTCATGATTCGATATGAGCAAACTGAAGCTCAATCTGGGACTATGTTGGGTTGTTAAATCTCAACCTTTTAATACGCATTATGTATATTATGTTAAATATGATATGCAGCTACGCCAAATCTGACTCTCCTACGTCTGTCATTCCCACTTTCTTCAAAGATTTCAGTCTATTGAACGTAATTATCTATTTACCATAAAATAGATAATTACCAATTCTCTAAGACGCTCATATTGGATCATTCTGTTCCAACAGAGTTCTTCTAGCTTTGGTGAATTATCCGGACAGCCACTAGGATTTGCTTTTGGTCATTACCCTGAATACAGTCTGGTAGATTGCATAGTATCTGGCTTCTTTTTCAGCCTCTAAGACTGCTTTTTCAAACATTTCATTTAGGGTTCCCATTTCCACGATAACACCCTTATCTATCAACAATATAGATAAGAAAAGCTTAGTTCGCCTCCCTGGCTTTCAATGACTATATTGTTGGAATCCTTACCGCAAAGTCAGCTTCCAAACTGGAATCTTTCTTTCCAATTCAATTCGCTTTCATTCCTAATAAATCATCTAGGATTGGGAAATAATTCATATTAAAACAATAAGATAGATTTTTTGGCAGGCTCTGTGCTAAGTATCCCTAACCTTTGCTGTAATTAAGGGATATCCATGCACATTACCCTGCGCCAACTTCATATCTTTCAGTGTGTCGCGACGCAACTCAGTTTTACTAAGGCGGCTGAACAGTTGTTTCTCACTCAGCCGGCGGTATCCATGCAGGTTCGTCAACTGGAAGAGAACGTTGGCCTTCCTCTGTTTGAAATGCTGGGAAAGTCTTTGTATCTCACATCTGCCGGCGATGAAATGTTGTTCCACTGCAACCGAATTCTGCAAAACTTCAGCGATGCAAAACAGGCTATTGATAATCTTAAGACTCTGAAGTCAGGGAAGTTACGGATATCGGTAGCCAGTACGGCTAACTATTTTTCAGCCAATCTGTTGGCGGCTTTCTTAAAGCAAAATCCGAACGTACATGTTTCCCTTAACGTGACTAACCGCGAACAACTGCTGAAAGATTTAAAGAGTAACGACTGTGATTTGCTGATTATGGGAAAGCCACCCACGGACATTGATGTCCAGGCAAAACCTTTTATGGGTAACCCTTTAGTGGTTATTGCCCCTCCTGATCATCCGCTAGGGCTTGAAAAAGGAATTCCTTTAGATCGTATTGCCGAGGAATCGATGGTAATTAGGGAGCTGGGTTCTGGTACACGATTCGCGATTGAACGCTTCTTTCACGTCAACAAACTGGCTTTGAATGTGGGTGCAGAAATGAGTGCGACGGAAGCAATAAAACAAGCCGTATCTGCGGGTCTATATCTTGGTATTGTTTCCCGTCATTCAATAGAACAAGAGTTAGAAACTGGTAGATTGATAGAGCTAGATGTAAGGGGAATGCCAATTACACGCCATTGGTACCTTGTTCATCGTAAAGATAAAAAACTCACGCCAATTGCCCAGTCATTCAGGGATTTTCTGTTTGAACAGACTGCTGTTCAGTCGATAGCGGCAGAAGAACTGTAAACTTAGCGCCACCTTCAGCAATGTTCTCCACGTTTAATTCACCTTCATGTTCAGAGATGATGCGGTAACTGATCGCGAGTCCAAGCCCACTGCCCTCGCCGACTTCTTTTGTGGTGAAGAAAGGATCGAAGATCTTGCTGATTGTTGACTCCTCCAAGCCAGTGCCATTGTCTGAAACACAGAGCCAGGCCTGGCTTTTGTTTTGACCAATTCCGATTCGCACATTGGGCTGCTCGGCATTTCTGCAGGCATGAAGTGCATTGTTGAGAAGATTAACGATAACCTGCACCAACTGGCCTTTGTGACCCCAAACCATCACGCTGTTGGAAGAGTCAATCTGGATCGTTTGTCTGTAGTCGTAGTTAGCAGATACCCATTTAACGGATAGAGCAACAATATCTCGCAAATCTACTGAAGACTTTTTGGCTTGTTCAGCAGAGGAGTCCCGAAGTGCTTCCACAATCCCACCTACCCGCCCCGCAGCTTCAAGCACATCTTCGACGGTAGGCTTTAGATCTTTGGTTACCGCATCAATCCGTAAAGAATCTCGCAGGTCTGAAAGGTCTTGCTCATCATTTGCATGCACCGCTTGTAGATACGTTTGTAGTCGCTCTGCATTGCGCTTTAACACGTGAGCATTGCCAATGATAAAACTGATGGGGTTGTTGATCTCATGGGCGACGCCCGCCACCAATTGACCCAGAGAGGCGAGCTTTTCAGCCTGTACCAATTGTTGCTGAGACGCTTTTAATTGCTCCAGGGTTTCTGCCAGCTCGCTATTACGGCTTTCAAGTGTTTGCTGGCTTTGTTGAAGCGCGATTTCTCGATCACGAAGCTCTGAAATGTCAGTCGCTGTCAGTAAGATACCCTGCAGTTTGCCCTGATGACTGTAGAATCGCTCCCCCTTCACTAAGTAGATTGCTTGTGTTGGTTTACCGTTACTTTTGTACAGTGCAGTTTCAATCTCTAGATGACTAAATTGGGTAATGTATGAAACCACCACTGAACCGTGATATTGGTGAACGGCTTTACTCATGCTTGAGAGCGTTTCTCTTTGAAACAGCATGTCGACATGCAGCTGTGGCAGTTCCTCTTCTGTCCATCGTAAATCTTGCGAAAATACTCGGTTTGCCTGTGTTACTTGTCCATCAATGCCCACGACTATTAAAACGCTATTCATGGCGTCATTGATACTGCGAATGTACGCATTCAATTCGAGCAATTGCTTATTCTTTTTTTTGAGCGCATTGCGTTGGGACTCGACTTCCAGAAGGATGTCATCCATCGCGTGTGTTGCTGCTAGAAGTTGCTGTTCCCTCGCCTCTGCAGCGGCATATAGCGCGTCAATTTCTTTTCGAAGCTGTTCATTTTCTGCATTGGTAGAAAGGGAGTTTTGTTTTTCGTTTCTCGCAGTGAGCTTTCGAGAAGGCATCGTCATGAGGACAATTCCTGCACATTCTGGTTCACCAGCGCATGGAGTCCGGCATATTCAACCAATGTGTCGACTACCGCTTCTAAGGCATCCAGCAGGGCGATAGAAAGCTGGGGCTCGAAGCGTTGAATTCGTTCGGGTTGTATAGCCAAAATATCAATCTTTGGCTTGGGTTGAGAGACTGCCTCTACGGCTTGGAGCAGGTACCCAACACCGCCCATGTGATCATCATGTTCAGTTGCGTAGATCTCACTACGCTTAACAAACCGAAAGCTGCCTGGCGACAATGCTAAGTCTGCGGCGTCTACGACCAGCACCTTCGAGCAGTTCTCGAACAACGGCATGGCGTTTAACCCCGCAATACCCACATCAAACACTTCGACACATTCAGGAAGTGCCGAGGCTTTTAACCTTGAAGCGATCGCGGAGCCAATACCATCATCGCAGTGCAAAGTGTTACCGAAACAGAGGATTCTGAGTACTTGCATGGCTAAACTCCAAAACGTTTTCTTTTCCCTGTGGGCAGCATATGTACGGTGCAGACTAGACAGGGGTCATGAGAACGGATGACGTGTCCTACCATAAGAGGGTTCTCCACATCTTCGACAGGTAAACCAATCACGCTTTGCTCCCAATGACCGTGTTGACCATGGGAATCCCGTGGAGAAGCATTCCATGCGGTCGGGGTGATGATCTGATATCTGTCTATTACGCCATCTTTAATGCTGATCCAATGCCCCAGTCCACCCCTTGCGGCCTGAATCATGCCAAAACCTTTACCGTCGATTTCATCTTCAGGATTGGGTGGAAGGAAGAAATCTCCATTGACGTTCTGGCTGAGCGCTTCAACGGTTTGTTTCATTTGTATGAGGCTGTACCCGATTCGACGAAGCCTTGAAAATTGTCGAAGCCAGGTGGAAGCGCCCTCTTTCTGGTGAAACGCTGCTACCAAAGGATCGCCGCCGATAATCAGCTCTGCCATCGGACCGGTTTGCATGACATTACCGTTATACCTTGGTGCTTTCGCCCATGTGTATCGGTCAGATTCGCTTTGATAATCCGGTATGGTTTCTCCTTTGTGCGGGTGCCTTCCACCCTGATATTGGCGGAACCATGAATAGCGGACGTGTTCTTCAATCAGTGATTGGTCCAAAGGTTGGATTTCACCGCTTGCTGCATCATAAACGCCGGAGCTCATCGCATAATTTCCGGGATTGAGCGGGTCACTGACAGCACCGAAACTCAGCATATTTCCGGTGCCAAAACCGGTGTTGTGCAAACCAATAGAGCGCGAAAAGCGGGTGAAAAGCCCCAGCGCACTTTGAGATCTGCTCTGATTGTTATCCAAAGATGCGAGAAATGTGTCGGCTGAGCTTTCTGCCATCCAGTTTTCCAGCGAATCACCAATGACTGCGCTTTCGTACCAGCGTATGAGCTTATTAATAATGTCGCGGGATTCGATGACTTTCCGGATGCTGGGTTTACCCACCACGCCGCCAGGTAACATGTAAGAAGAATGCGGCCACTGGCCGCCGAAAAGCGCGATGATGCCAACCGCATCTCGGCTTTGTTCCAGTGCGCCGAGATGGTGCCTGCCTTTGAAAGGCTCAAAGGCAGTCATGATGTCTTGATATAAAGGATGAGAGCGGTAAGCATCGTGACAGAAATCGACCAGAAACATCAGAAAACTCTGGCGGATGTCATTTTGAATCCCCTCTGTCAGTAGGCAAAGGTTACGAATGTAGGTGGCATTTGGTGGCACTTTAACATTCCAGATCTGCTCCAGCGCCAACGTTGCAGCGTATAAATGGGCGGTGCCACAAATGCCGCAGACACGTGGCGTAATCACTGCCGCATCTCTTGGTGTCCGCCCTATCATGATTTGCTCAAAGCCACGGTACATCACACCAATGCAGCGGGCATCGATCACTTTGCCATCTTCGACATCCAGTTCGAATTCCAAATCCCCTTCGACACGATTCAGGTCGATGTTGAGTGTCTTCTGCACCATCACGGCTCCATCTTGCGCTTTTTCACACGCTCAGGCGCTGCCGCTTTGGCGAGATTTTTGTAGGCAATGTAGTTAGCCCGCTCAACGCCAACAGGTAGTTTGGATGGAATTGGCCCCAGCTTTTCAGTATTGAACAGGCTTTCATCTTCGGGAAAGCTCGGCGAGGTACAGCCAAAACAGGGAACACCAACACGGGTTTTACTGCTTCTACCGTTCCAAAGATCGGTGTTACAGGTCGCTTGGGTAAATGGCCCTTTGCAGCCCAGGTTGAAGAACATGCAGCCATTGGTGCCGAATTCGGATTCTTCGACATCGTATTCGTGGTACTCGTTTCTGGTACAACCTTGGTGTACTAACGAGCTGAAAAACTCCTTCGGACGATTCAATTCGTCTAATTGCAAAATGAATCCACTGGCGATCATTGCCAGCGTTTTTGTCATGGTATTGGGATGAACTGGACATCCGCCAAGGTTGATAACCGGGTAACCCGCCCCGCTTCGCCATTCTTGCGGTAACAACCCTCCCGGCGTGTCTTTTTCCATTTGCAATCCGAGGCAATCTGAAGGGTTCGGAGGCGCAGCATGCACGCCTCCGTAAGCTGCACAGGTTCCTATCGCCACCACATACCGCGCTTTGTCCGCCAGTTTTAATACCCAATCTTTCTTGGCCGTTTTACGGAACACATCAAACATGCCCGTACCATTGGGTGCCGTGATTATGCTGCCTTCAATACAGAGGATGTCGAGCTTCAAGGAACCTTCGATGATTTGATTCATCATATCGAGAAGATTGCCCGAGCTCTCAACAGATAATGATGGCTGCCAGAGTAGCTCGATGGGATAGTCGTTGAGGAGGTCTGAAAACGAAGGACGATCTGCGCTTAGCAGCGCCATGGTGTCACCACCGCAACTGCCCGTTTGAAACCACAACAATTTCATCTTGTCTTTTGCCATGACTGCTTCCTTGCAAAAAACCTTTAATGATTATGGTCTAAGCTCTCTGCTCAACGGTGTTTCCAGAAAGAGACACTGCCGCTGCTATTAAAGCCTGACCGAATGCCAGTCCACCATCATTCGCGGGAACCTGTTGGTGAATCAATACCTCGACGCCTTGCTGTTTGAGGCGAATAACGGTTTGTTCAAGCAACAATTTGTTTTGGAAAACACCCCCACTGAGCGCCACTTTTGCGGGGAAGTCGAGTGATTGACTCAAACGGACAACCATCTTAGAAATTGCCTCTGCAAGGCCGAGGTGAAACTTCATTGCAATCGTGCTTAGCGCGGCACCTGATAATAGATCCTCAAGTAAAATCGCCCACATCGGTGACGGGTCCATTTGCGTTGATGAGCCACATAGGATGTTGAATGGGTACCCAGCCTGTTCACTCAATGTGCTTTGATTCGCCAGAGCTTCAAGCTCTATCGCTGCTTGTCCTTCATAGCTTTGCTGATGAATACAAACTGACAGCGCAGCAGATACTGCATCGAACAAGCGCCCAGTTGAAGTTGAACGTGGCGAATTTAGCCCATTGTCGATCATGGCCGTGAGGGTGTTTATGTCTTTGCCATCGATGTTTAGCTGAGCGAACAAGGCGCTTTTCTGTTCCTCATCGACGTTTGATTTGTTTAACCAGGCAACCAGATTTCTCCAGGGCTGGATAATCGCTTGGTTGCCGCCGGGAAGTGAGACTGGGAGAAGATGGCCAATGCGCTCGAAACCAAGGTAGTCAGCAAGAAGAAACTCACCACCCCAGAACGTCCCGTCGCTGCCAAAGCCCAACCCATCTAACACCACCCCAAGCACCTTTTCATGATCTATTGGTAGATTGTTCTCTCCCATGCAGGCGGCGATATGGGCATGGTGATGCTGAACCTCGACAAGTGCTTTTGTATCAAAGGTGGATTTGGCGAATTTCGTGGCAATGTATTCGGGGTGGCAATCGACCGCGATACGTTCAGGTTTAAATCGATACAATGACTGGTAATGAGCTAACGTATATTGAAAGTCATCCCACACCTTCAGACTTTCTAAATCCCCGATGTATTGGCTGAGAATGGCGCCATGCCCTGATAGCAGGCAAAAGGCGTTTTTCACTTCACCGCCAAGGGCAAGCACTTGGGGCGCTTGATCAAACCCCTTTGGTAAAGGAATGGGACTGGGTGCCAACCCTCTTGCACGGCGAATTACCTGAAGTCCTAATTCGGTTTGCCTTAACACAGAATCATCAGCGCGGATGACGATATCTCGATTGTGGACCAACCAGAAATCGGCAATACCTTCGAGCTCCGAAAACGCTTCATCATTACCTGTGCACTGCGGATTACCGCTCAAGTTAGCAGACGTCATGACCAATGGGATATCAGCATCCCGGCAGAGCAAAAGATGCAAAGGCGTTGATGGCAACATGACGCCCAATTCCGCCAAATCAGGGGCAACATAAGGTGATATTTCAGGGCCAATACTTTCATGGTGTGACGTTGTCACATTACGTAAGGGCATGATAACTACTGGGCTGGCGGCACTCCTCAGCGATTGCGCTCCCTCTTCCGATGCAAGGCAATGCGTCATGACTTGTTCCATGTCCCTCATCATCACCGCAAAGGGTTTTGCCGGTCTTTTCTTACGGCGTCTAAGCTCAGACACGGCATCATTGTTTGTGGCATCACACGCCAAATGAAAACCGCCCAACCCTTTTACCGCAATAATCTTTCCTTGCTTGAGCAAACTGGCTGCCACTTCAATGGCATCGGTAGCCCCAATTGAATCCGGTTCTATCTTTCGTTGGTTTTCATCAAATAACCGAAGCGTAGGACCGCAATCGGCACAGGCAACAGGCTGGGCATGAAAACGTCGATTGGCTGGGTTTTGATATTCCTGCTCACAAGCATCACAAAGTGGGAATGTCGCCATGCTTGTTTTTGGGCGATCGTAAGGCAGTGCTTTGGTAATGGTCAGTCTGGGGCCGCAATGAGTGCAATTAGTAAAGGGGTAACGGTATCGACGGCTGCTTGGATCCAGTGTCTCTTCGATACATTGCGGACAAACTGCAGCATCAACCGGAATGCCGGCGCTTATCTGAGCAGATTCATGGCTTTCGACAATTTCAAAGCTATCTGGAGGCGGGGATGTTAGCGAGGCTGAATCAATATCTACTGACGTGATGGTCGCAAGCGGTGGGCACTCAAGCTCTAAGGCGCGAACAAACTTTATGGCGAGCGTTTCGTCACACCATAGTTCGACAATCACGCCTTCGCCATCATTGAGTACATGCCCCTGTAGCGATAAACCGCGTGCTACCCGCCAGACGGTAGGCCTGAAGCCTACCCCCTGAACAACGCCGCGGATCCTGATCCGAAACCCAGTCATAAATTCCTATGACATAAGTAACTGATACACGCCGCTAAGCGTAACCAAACCGCCTGAAACCGGCATCACAAGCTTATTCGCGAATGATCGACTCTCCGCTCCAGCAATCAGCAGGTTTGCAACTGTATATCCGACAAAAATCAGTGAAGCGGACGCAAACAGGAAGCCGGCAAAGTAAGATGCTACATCCGCTGAATATGGCATTTCAACACCGTGCGCAGCACCATGAAAGAGAGCAAAACTCGCTGTCATTGGCAGCGTGATACCCAAAGGCAGACGTTTTCCAGCCACCAGCAGAATGCCGAGAAGAATGACGGAAATGGCGATCCCCATTTCCACCAGCGGTAAAGCAAAATTAGAAAAAGCCAGTGCAGCGCCAAAGGCCATCATGGCGAGAAAAACGGAAGGGATCATTGAACCGCTGTGTTTTATTCCTTCGCTTTTAAGCATAAAAGCCCAAATACCAATAGCAGCCATGGCAATAACATGGTCAGCGCCCATCAGCGGATGGCCGAAGCCAGCAAGAAAACCACTAACGTCATGGCCGGTATGGGCAAACGTGGTTAGCGGTGCAGATCCAATCAGAATTGTGGCGAGTTTGAGTCCATTACGTTTCATCTTCATCCTTCCTATTTCGTTTGAAATGATTTTCACAGTCAGCAAATACGTGGCAGTTGGTCTCCTGTCAGCATGTCTATCATTCGCTCACTGCCAAAAGAGGTTCTCATTGATACGCCAGCGCGTGGCCTGATATCCGTCAGTGGTGCAACGCGACCAATGATCGCCGAACGCTCGGCACCGGGAAGTTTCCTCAGTGCTTCAACGGCTTGCTCTGCGTGGTTATCAGGAACAATGGCCAGAAACTTACCTTCATTGGCGAGATAAAGCGGATCGAGCCCCAACAATTCACAGACACCACGAACTTCATCTCTTACAGGTATGGCGGATTGATCCAGTATGATCCTGACACCACTGCTTTCGGCGAATTCATTCAATACCGTCGCTATACCGCCTCTAGTTGCATCACGCAGGCAGTGAACCTCATTGGCTTCCATCAAGGTGCAAACCTCTTTGTAAAGGGAGCGACAATCTGATTGAACGCGGGCTTCCAATCCCAAATCACCGCGGCTTGCCATCACAGTCGCACCATGGTCACCAACCCACCCATTTACGATAACCACGTCACCAGGTTGAGCCTGTGAAACACGAAAATCTGTCCCTTGGGGAATCACTCCGACACCTGCCGTGTTGATAAACAGTTTGTCAGCTGCGCCTTTGTGAACCACTTTGGTGTCACCGGAAACAATCGCAATACCCGCCTCGTCCGCCGCTTTTTTCATGCTGGCGAGAATGCGCCGTAAAGTGTCGAGCGGAAGTCCTTCTTCAATAATTAAACCGCAGGTTAGATACAGAGGTTTTGCGCCACTCATGGCGAGATCATTGACTGTGCCATTCACCGCCAAAGAGCCAATATCTCCGCCCGGAAATTCCAGCGGGTCAACGACGAAGGAGTCAGTCGTCATGGCCAACCGGTCTCCCAATTGGGTTAGCACATTAAGGTCTAGGCGCGCCTGATCTTCCAGCGGCGCAAGATGAAGGTTCGAAAAAGCCGCAACGATTTCTTTTTCAACCAATTCCCGCATCGCTATCCCGCCGCTACCGTGAGCAAGCGTGATGCGTTCAATATGTTCTTGTTGTTGGCTTTGCTGCTGTTGTAAGGCCATCACTTCTCTCCTTATAAGACAATCAAGCCATAGGCGTGGTATCAACAACAGCGATACGTCCCTGACCTTTATCAGGCGCGCGGAAACCGTGGTTGTAATACGCTGAGCAAGCACCTTCTGTCGATACCATCAGAGCTCCGAGCGGCGATTGCGGCGTACAGGACTTGCCATACATTTGGCACTGCCAAGGACGAATCAAACCTTTAAGCACTTCGCCACATTGGCATGTGTCGGGGTCGTTAGAAGATTGACGTGATACCACAAACTTTTGCTCGGCATCCCATGCTGCGTATTCGGGACGGAGACGTACACCTGCATCACCAATTTCTCCAAAACCACGTAGTTCGGTAACAGGATGCGTGTCGTAGACCCTTTGAATGGCAGCCAAACCGGGATCGTTGCCTTTGTTTTCCACAACGCGACGATATTGGTTTTCTACTTCGCAGCGTTGTTCGGCAATTTGGGTTACCAACATCAGGATGGACTGAAGAATATCAAGTGGCTCAAAGCCAGTTATCACAATAGGCTTCTGATATTGGTCGACGACAAAGTCAAAAGGATCTTTCCCGATCACCATGCTCACGTGACCCGGCGCGAGGAAACCATCCAGATTCAGATCCGGCTCATTTAAAATCGCATCTATCGTAGGTGCGGTCGTAATGTGATTGCAGAACAGGGAGAAATTCGTCAGCCCTTCTTTTTCCGCCTGAAGGACGGTCAAGGCCGTGCTAGGCATAGTGGTTTCAAAACCTAGCGCAAAGAAAACCACTTCCTTGTCGGGATATTGTCTGGCCAGTTCCAGAGCGTCCAAAGGCGAATACACCATTCGGATATCACTGCCACAGGCTTTGGCATCTAGTAGACTGCCATTGAGTCCAGGCACACGCATTGCGTCACCAAAGGTGGTGAATATGACATCTGGATTAGCTGCAATCTCTATACAGTCATCGACACGTCCCATAGGAAGAACACACACCGGACAACCCGGTCCATGAACCATTTCAATGCGATCTGACAGCAGGTTCTCAATGCCGTACTTAAACAGTGTGTGAGTGTGTCCGCCACAGAACTCCATTAATTGAAGTGGACGCATTGGTTTACCGCGTTGTTGCTCAATCACGTCCAATTGCACATTGATCGTATCAACGATGCCTTTAACCACATCAGGGTTACGAAACTCATCAACGTACTTCATGACCATTTTCCCCCTGTTCTTCCTGAGCCGTTGATTGCGCTATGGCATCCAACTCTTCCTGAAGTTCTCCAATCTCTGCGAGCAGCGTGAGGGTTTTCTCTGCTTCTTCACTGTCGATTTTGCTCATGGCAAAACCCACGTGAACCAAGACCCACTCGCCAATCGTTTCGTGTGGATTTTCGCCGCTCAGCACGCAGGCAATGTTCACAGGCCTTCGTACGCCGGAAATTTCTACAGTCGCAATACAATTGGCTTCATCTTGAATACCAATAATTTGTCCAGGAATTCCAAGGCACATCTGCCCTCTCCTTGTGGTTGGGTCAAGTCAGCTATGAATGGTTAAGCTTGTCTTGGTCGAGCCCATAACGTTCTAGCTTGGCGCGAAGTCCGACCCGGGAAAGCCCAAGCTCCAGTGCCGCTTTACTTTTGTTCCAACGGTGTCTTATGAGGGTCTCTTTTAGGATCCGCGCTTCGAGTATCTCTACTCTCTGTTTCAGACTGCCGTCATCCAGTTCATCGAACATCTCAGGCAATGTGTCATCAAAATTTTCCATACAAGCGCCTTTCAGCACCTTGGGAGACAGCAAATCAGCACCGAGCTGGGCGGAATCTGCCATCACCAACATTCGTCTCACTTCGTTTTCGAGCTCTCTGACATTCCCTGGCCAGTGATAAGCTGACATGCAATTCAGCGCTTCCTGAGTAAAACCTTCGACGGTCTTGCCATAGGCAACCATATGGCTTTGCAGAATGCTTTTGGCGATAACAGCAATATCCATACTCCGGTCACGAAGTGGAGGAATGTGCAAAGGCACTGCGGCAAGCCGATAGAAAAGATCTTCACGAAAGCGTCCTTCCCGGACTTCTTCTTCAAGATTGCGGTTGGTTGCTGAAATAACACGGACATTCACTTTGCGGCTCCGGTTACTGCCAAGCGGCCTCATCTCGCCTTCTTGTAAGAACCTGAGTAACTTGACTTGAAACTCCAGCGAAGTATCTCCAATTTCATCGAGAAATACGGTGCCACCGTCTGCTTGCTCTAAAAGGCCAATCCGCTCTGACGTTGCGCCGGTAAACGCGCCCCGTGTATGCCCGAACAGTTCGCTCTCCAAAAGCTGAACAGGCATCGCGCCACAATTTTCGGTCACAAAAGGCTTATCCGCCCGATGGCTTGAATAGTGGATCGCGCGTGTGATTAATTCTTTACCCGTTCCGGACTCACCCGTCACTAACACAGGAATATCAAAAGGCGCAATACGGGCGACATGCTCACAAATTCCTTTCATTGGGCTTTGTTCAGCACACACAATATTGTCGAAATGATGACGGTTTTTCAGTTCTGCGCGTTTACGTTTGAGTTGGTCATCCACTTGGGGAGCTGTCACTTTAAGCTCTACATTCAGAAGCTCATTTTCTCGTTGCAGTGCATGAAGCCTGACCGCGTTTTGTAGTGTGAGAATCAGGTGCTCGGGCTGCCACGGCTTGGGAATGAAGTTATATATGCCTGCTTCATTAATGCCTTTGATAAGGTCTTGTGGGTCGGTATAGGCAGAAATAATGATGCGGATTACATCAGGCCATTGCTGGCGGACTTTGGTAAGAAACTCTGTACCCGTGATGTCCGGCATCCGTTGATCGGAAACCACGACTTGTACCGGGATCTCCGAAAGGACTCTCTCTGCATCCGCGACATTCTCTGCGGTCAGAACAGTGAAGTCTTCTTCAAGTATCCTTCGCATGGCCTGCAATGACATTGGCTCATCATCGACCACTAGAACGATGGGTAATCTGGAACTTTGCATGACGACTACACCAAACCCTTAGTTACCGCTAGCCGAACCAAGCTGCTTTTCCAGCGCTTCAATTTGGTGTAGAAGCTTTGTTTTCTGCTTATTTAATACTTCTGCTTTTTGTTCTTTCAGCCAATCAAACCAAAGCTCAATGCCTTCGTTTGACGTCGCAGAGAGTTCGATGATTGTGGCATTAGGGTTGACTTGAAGAATGTATTCCCGGCAACGGTCCAGATTAAATTGCACGTAAGGCAATAAGTCGATTTTGTTTAAGATAACCAGTTCCGCTGCGGCGAACATATCGGGATACTTAAGGGGTTTATCTTCCCCTTCGGTTACGGAAAGAATCGCGACCTTACAATGCTCACCGAGATCAAACGCTGCCGGACAAACTAAGTTGCCGACATTTTCAATAAACAGAAGGGTTTGCGGTTCCAGTTTTAAGTCATGAGCGGCGTGTCCCACCATGTGTGCGTCAAGATGACATCCCTTACCAGTATTCACCTGAATCGCTGGGACGGAGGTTTCACGAATACGCTCTGCATCATTGGTGGTTTGCTGGTCGCCTTCAATCACGGCTAACGGCATTAACGCTTTCAATTGATTGAGTGTGTTGACCAATAATGTCGTTTTACCAGAGCCAGGACTGGACACTAAATTCAGTACTAACTGTCCGTTTGCGAAAAATTGAGCGCGATTTTCGTCAGCATAGTGATCGTTTTGGGCCAGAACATTTTGTTCAATGCTCACCAAACGAGTCTGACTCATGCCCGGTACGTGTGCACCGGCTGGCCCATCTCCATAGTGATGATCATGCTGTGCCACGTGATCGTGTTCATGGTGATGATTTTCAATACTGCTGTCTCCACAGCCACAGACCGTACACATTACTCGACCTCCACATTGGCTATACGCATTTCATCACCTGCAGACAGTGTGAGACCATGACGTCCACATTGCTGACAAGGGGAATAGCGCTCCTGCATTTCTGATGCGCTTTGGCATGATTCACACCATCCTTGTCCTGAGACCAAGGTGACTTCCATATCGGCGTCTTCCGCTAACGTTCCAAGCGCGACAATTGGAAAACAAAAACGAAGTGCTTCAACTTCCACTCCCGAAAACAGACCTATTTCTAAACGCAAGATTTTCACGCGTGAAAAGTCATGAAGCTCAGCTTGGGATTTCAACGTCGTGACGATGCTTTCGCAGATGGATAGTTCGTGCATGTCGCGGTTCCTTCGCTAAATTCGTTATAGGGTGTGGGTATATGAGGTAACAGAGCACGGACCGTGCCAAACAACGGGAGTATGAGGAAATCTACCTCTGAGGCCAGTGCTGGCGCGCCTCAAAATTAACCACAATGAAACTAGGTATAAACGAAGATTTAACCAAATGCGTAATCAGTGAAAGGTTACTTTCCGTTATTCTCAATAGCTGGAAACTTTCTAATCAGTACGCGGTTCTGTTAAATGGACAGTCCAAAAGAAAGTGATAAGCAAAAAAATCCCCTCTTCGACAAAGCTTGGAGGGGAAAATAGACCGTAAAAGTAAAAGTAAAAGTAAAATAAGCCTATCGTTGTTTAGAAACGACCTTTTCCTCCTGTTGCAATGTAATCTGCTAATTCAGCCTGCTGCTGACCAATCGCTGTTACGGTATGATGAACACGCTTCACCACCGCTCGCATAAAATCAAACACCAACTTGGGATGCGTCGTAATAAGCGGATCAATATCTTCACGGTTGAAGCAGAGCACACTGGCTGCGCCTAACGCCTGGACTGAGATACTTCTTGGCTCGCCATCAATAAAACTCAGCTCTCCAATCAAATCGCCTTGATGCAGTGTATGGAGCAAGCTCGTCTTTCCCGTGCTTTTATTCTCACGACAGAATGCCAATCGCCCTGACGTCACAATGTAAAAGCTATTTGCGACATCTCCGGTGCGATAGAGAAAATCACCATCATCCAGCGTTATTTCCGTGGCAGCTTGTTGGGCAAGAATGCCAGCGCCAGATTCACCGATGTATTGCCCAATCGGCGCCTCCAGTATCAAGCGAGCGACGTTTTCTTCTTTGGGTATGTTCATGTTGGTATCCTTGTGCATTCGACAGTTGGGGTGATCGTCGATTCGAAAGATTTTTGCGGTACGGCGTTATCATCCGCGCTTACAACACCATCAAGGCACTCAAAAATGCCTTGAGAAACGACAGCGGCGAATGCACTCTTTAGATTGTCACTAGCCTCAGGGGTTAACCCTAACGAAAGCTCCCAACGGCTACCTTTGACTGTTAGCAACCAGACATCAGGAAAGACCTGATAACACTGATGGCACATAGCCACGATGGATTGCACAGAGATGGCGTGGGAAGTGAAAGTATCATCCAACTGAGGCTTCACACGCTTCATCTCATAGTGTGACGTTGTCACCTCTTTAGTGGCATCCACAAATAAAATGCGCTTATGGCGACGCAATAAATCCACATCTTCAAAGAAGAGTTGATAGTGGCGAACCAACTTGGCACTGGTCTCCCCCAAGGACTCGATTGCGTCGATGAATGCCCAGCCTAGGCCGTCGTCTTGCCTGCCCACATTGCCAATACCGTAGATCAGATCAAAATCGCTCAAGTGAATCGGGTTATCTGAATTTTTCATCGATCAGTCGTCCTTTCGCATCTAGCAAAGAGATTTGTAGCGGCATCTGTCCCATCGCATGCGTGGCACAACTCAGGCATGGGTCATACGCGCGGATCCCGACTTCTATGGCGTTCATCATCCCTTCAGTGATTTCTGCCTTACCTGAAATCCAGTCCTGTGCCACAGACTGCACTGTGCGGTTAATCACTTTGTTGTTCTGGGTGGTAGAAACAATCAGGTTGGCGAAGGTCATGTTGCCTGCTTCATCTGCCCGATAATGGTGGAGTAATGTTCCACGTGGTGCTTCGACAACGCCCACTCCCTCTCCGGTCCACGCACCTTTAGTTGGTGTAATGATGAGGCTTTCACCTTGAAGATCTGGATCATTCAGTAGCTCTTTAATCAGTTCTGCAGAATGCAGAATCTCAATTGCACGCGCCCAGTTGGTATGAAGTGTCATGTTGTTCGCTTTGCCTTTGGTGTAGTCATGGAAGCGTTCCAAGGCTTCCTGGGCCAGTGGCGTGTTATAGCGTCGCGTGACATTAAGACGAGCCAATGGCCCAACGCGGACAGAGCCCGCTTCCCTACCCAGCGCTTTAAGGTAAGGAAACTTCATATAACTCCAGGACTCAGTCGCTTCGGAAAAGTGGTCGAGGTAGTCGTGGTAATCAGTTTCTAACACTACTTCCTTATTTTCGTTAACGACGCGCATCTTACCGTGGTAGTAATCAACATCGCCGTTTTCATCGACCAGACACATGTCCAGTGCGTTAACGACACCGAAGTTATCTATCTCATCGCGGTGCTTTTCGTGGTAGCCGTAGAACAATCTGAGGGCATCCTGCGCGTAGTCGATCACCTCATCTATCGACAGAAGATCTTCATTACCTTTCAGGAATTTGTCTCGCTCAGCAATGCTTAAGTTATTGTTAACACCACCCGGAATGGAGCTGATACCGTGCATGCGTTTGCCGAGGACAGAAACAATCAGTTCTTGCCCCCATTTACGCAGTTGGATCACGCGCTTTACCAGCTCGGGATTCGCTTCAGCGAGGCCAATCGCGTTACGTTTTTCCGGTGCAGACTCGATACCAAACACCATTTCCGGGGCGATCAGATAAAAATAGGCAGTGACGTGAGACTGAAGCTGTTGTGCATAGTGACCTAGGCGGCGGATTTTCTCAGGCGTAGGCAGCATCTGTATGCCGTCTTTCAGTCCAACGCCAACCATGTCATCCAACGCTTTTGCGCCACATAGATGATGGCTGACAAAGCAAATCCCGCAGATACGTTGCAACAGCATTGGCGCTTCCCAGTATGGGTGCCCTTGGATAAAGCGCTCAAAACCGCGGAACTCGATAACTTGTAATCTGGCGTCGGTGACCTTGTTGTTATCATCTAACTGCAAGGTGACTTTGCCGTGACCTTCTATCCGTGTAACCGGATCAATGACCAGTGTCTTGCTCATTATCCTTTCTCCCTTAATCGTATCGGTTAACCGAGGTTGGCAAATCCACCTCGCGCCCATTCACCAAATCGTCCAGCACTTTGAAGATCGCGTCGCCATCCGGCGGACAACCTGGAATGAAGTAGTCCATCTTGACCACCTCATGGGCGGGGTACACTTTGGTGGTGATTTTGGGGACATCAACATGGGGAATGACGTTGTCAGAATCAGCAGGTCGTGTCGTTGAAGAGATGTAGGCTTCATCAAGACACTCTGTGAGAGACACCTGATTACGCATAGCGGGCACACCGCCCCAAACGGCACAAGCACCCACTGAAATCAGGATGTCGCAGTTTTCGCGAAAGTGTTCAAGGGTTTCAATGTTTTCTTCATTGGCAACACCACCTTCGATAAAACCAATGGTGCAACGCTCAGTAATGCGCTTCACATCTGTAATAGATGAGCGCGTAATAGCGACTTTATCCAGCAGGCCTAGGAGTCGCTCATCCATGTCCAGAAACGACAAGGTGCACCCCCAACATCCACATAGTCCAATCATCGCGACTTTGATTTTCCCTTCACGCAATGTTTCGGTTTCTTTATCCAAAGGCGTGCAAGGCAATTCATGAGAAAAGATAAGCTTGCAGTCTGTTGAACTCGTACTCATTTGTTTTCACTCCCTGTTGCACGCTCACGTACCGAGGCAATGTCGAATTTGCGCCGACCGATTGGGTCATCGAATCCTACTGCTTTTTTCAAAATGCAGCCCACAGGGCAAAGCTCCATTGCTCGTGTGACCTGCTCATCACTCATTTTGTCGGCCAGTAGCACGTCAATTTCGATGCGGGCTTCGGCACCGCGTCCATTGATGTTGAAGATCTTTTTACCGGTTTCTTCATCTCTGACAAACTCAACGCATCGTTGGCAGAAAATGCATCTGTCGCGCTCTAACCAGATTTTTTCTGAGCGAAAGTCGGTTTCAGTAACAGGGAATCGATAAGGAAAGCGGGAAACCATCATGCCTGTTTCATAACCCACCGCCTGCAGGTCACAACGTCCACTTTTCTCGCAACTTGGGCAGTTATGTTTACCTTCGACAAACAGCATTTCAATCAAGGCTTTGCGGATATCTTTGGTTTCCGGTTCGTTAACTTCCACTACCATGCCGTCCGAAACGGGCACTGTGCATGAGGCGGCGTTATTACCATTGACCTTACAGGTACAAACCCGGCAGGTACCCAGGCAAGGCTTTCCCCTCTGGTAACACAGGGTCGGGATGTAAACACCATTATCTGAGGCGACATCCACTAGCATCTGGTTTTCTTCTGCGGTGACTTCCTTTCCATCGATTGTCAATGTAATGCTCATTTCGATACCTCCGCGGTCTGAATACCGTCTGAACCCTGAAGTGATTCGGTCGCTACCGTGAACTCATGCAGTGCAGCATTCAGGTCAAATGAAGCCAACAGTGGACCGTTTTGTTCCACCAGTTTCTGTTTGTATTCCTCAGGAAATGCCTGCAAAGACGTGATGATGGGTTTTGGAGATGTTGTGCCTAGTCCGCAGCGGCTGGAACCCCGAATAATCTTGGCCCATTCAAAGATCTCATCAAGATCCTGTTCGACCGCCCGCCCTTCGATGATCAGTGAAACTTTGTTGTAGAGCTCTACATTACCTGCACGACAAGGCGTACAGATACCGCATGACTCTTCGACAAAAAAGTGCATAAAGTGTCTGACGATTTCGAGAAGGTTCCGCTCATAACTAAACACCATCAAGGAGCCGTTACAGGAAAGGTCTTTGTAAGAAAATGTCCTGTTGCCATCACGAGCGGCTGATACACATTCACCGGAAGGACCGCTGATTTGTGCAACACGGGGATTTTGTGCCCCGACGAGATCCATAACATCCTGGAGCGAAATTCCCCATTCAATCTCGTAGATACCCGGCTTTCCGACATCACCGGACACGCTTATCAGTCTGGTACCTGCGGACTCTGAAGTCCCCATGGCTTCATACCAACGCGCACCCTGTTCAAAAATGCGGGATACATTAGCCAGCGTTTCCACATTATTGACCGCGGTTGGACATCCCAAAAATCCCTGATGTACTGGGAATGGAGGTTTCACGCGTGGCGTTCCGCGCTTGCCTTCACATGACTCAATCAATGCGGATTCGTCACCACAGATGTAAGCGCCAGCGCCTAACTGGATACGAATATCAAAGTGGAAATTCGGATTACCCCCAATACCCGTTCCCAACAAGCCTCGTTGTCTCAGGGAGCTGAGCGTCGCCTCTAGGTAGTCGACCATATAGCGGTATTCATAACGCAGATAGAGAATTCCTTCATGGGCGCCAATAGCATGGCCTGCGATGATCATTCCCGCAAAAACCTGCTCTGGGGACTCAGTCAAGATGACTCTGTCTTTGAAAGTACCGGGCTCACCTTCATCAGCGTTACAGATTACATATTTAGTCTCACCCGGCGCGTCGTGACATAAACGCCATTTGAGACCCGCAGAGAACCCGGCGCCACCGCGGCCCCGCAGCTTAGACGTGCTGGTTGCATCAATCACTTCCAGTGGTACCATTGTGACAGCGTCACGTATAACGCTGTCGATATCTATCGGGTCACCAAAGAAAATGGGGCCTGGCTGTCGGATGTTAGAGTCAATCAATGCGTGTATATACGCTTTTGAATTTGTCGCGTGACCATCGGGATTACCCAATACTGATGGAGAAACTCCCGCTTTAAGTGCTGCAATCACCATCCGAACTTTGTCGGGTGTTAGGTGAGTAAAGGGAATTCCATTAACCAACATCGCTGGTTCTTGGTCTGAAAGGCCGATACATTGAGTATCAAACAGTCCAAAAGCACCATCTTCAGTGACTTCTCCAAAATCACACCCCACTGCGTTTTGCAATGAGGCTTTCACTTCCTCGTAGCCATTTAATCGTGAGATAACGGTGTCGGACAGGTATATGGTGTGCCGGCCTGACGGATTGTCATGCAGGAAGTGATAAAACGAGAGTGTTTCTCGGACATCTAACGGGGACAGATTGAGCCCCGATGCCAGGATGTTGACGGATGAATCAGAGATATAGCCCTCTGATTCCTGCAGCGCTATCAACATATCTAACAGTCGCTCCCGGCGATGAAGATACCGCGATAGTATCGCCTCTACATTATTGCTCATTGCTTACTCCTTTATGCTTCTTTCTGATGTTGCGTATGGTTTGCAACATCAGCGCGAGCGGATTTTGGGCAAAGTGGTCCTATCCCCTTTCATTAGGGGTCTTCCAGTGGTTGCTTTATTGTGATGATTTATAGAGAGTTTCCGGCATTAGCCGGGGTCAAAATAGCGTACAGCGCTGTCATGCTCGTTGACGGTGAAATTAGGAAGAAATGGGTCCAGGCATTCACACCATTTCTTAAACAAAGCGGGATGCGTGGCTGCGATAACAGTTTTTGAATTCATGGTGTTATCGAAGATATCTAAACCATGAAAAGTGGAAGACATACCCCCTGCTTCCTGGAGGATCAGGCTGCCTGCCGTGTAGTCCCAGAGTTTCTGGTCTCCATGAAGATAGAGCTGACAGCGATTGGCTGCAATCCAGCACCAATCCAAAGCACTGGCGCCGAAACTTCGCTGCGAGCGATAAGGCGGTTCTGCCGCCAGGTTAGAGGCCATGTCATTGGGTAAACGCTTAAAATCGACTAATGCCATAGAGCTTTTTAAGTTAGCCGGAGCTTTTAATTCCGTGCAGTCCAAAGCAACGCCATTCAGCGTTGCGCCGCTACCTGATGCGGCATAAAAGCACTCGTCCCTCACAGGATCGTACACAAGGCCCAGCCATACTTTTCCTTCGTAAATCAGCGCCAGAGAGGTGCAAAAGTAAGGGATGCCAAAAGCAAAGTTACTGGTTCCATCTATAGGATCTAAAACCCAAAAAGGCTGATTGCTGGCGTTAAATATCGATAACTGCATGCCTCGGGATTGCTCTTCGCCCAAAACTGGGACATTCGGCCAGTAAGTCTGTAGTGCTTCAATGATGCGCTGCTGCATGTCGGTGTCAGCGGCGGTGACTATGTCGCTGTTGGGTTTGTAGTTGATGTCGCTATCTCCCATTCCACCCTTGAATCTGGGCAGAACGGCTTTTATTGCTGTGCTTCTGACAATGTCGAAAAGCAAAGACTTGAGGTCTTCATCTGGCATTTTTAGCAAGGTGTACAACTCCAACTTTGCAGCCATGTCTGAGGATACTCCATTCATCTTTCTCTCCCTCTCCCTCTATTGCTGTATAGCAATCGCGATGCCAATTGTTGATATCTTGTTAAAACGCATTAATTCAATAAGTTATAACTTGCATGCTAATCGTCTGTTGTTTGGTTAATACAATCACTAACCAGTTTGTTGACGAAGTGGACAGAAGGTTTCCAGTAAAGAAATGGCCCACATTTGCGGGCCATCTGGTGATAGTGTTTTTGGGTTTATTGCACCACAGTCTTAGGTGAACCGCTTTGTTCCTTGTCCATAGTCAGGTGGTAACGTTCCACCCGCTCAACCTCTTCCCGTGCACCGATAATGACCGGGATGCGTTGGTGTAAACGGTGAGGTTTTACAGACAGGATTCGTTCTCTTCCCGTTGATGCTGCTCCGCCTGCTTGTTCAATAATGAAGCTCATCGGATTTGCTTCGTAGAGAAGGCGTAAGCGCCCTTCTTTGACGTTTTCGCGCTCATCTTTGGGATACAGAAAAATCCCCCCACGCATTAATATGCGATGAACTTCTGCCACCATGGATGCTACCCAACGGGTATTGAAGTCACGCCCCCTCGGGCCGTCTTTTCCGGCCACCACTTCGTCGATGTAACGCTTCACTGCAGGCTCCCAGTGACGCTGATTCGACATATTGATGGCAAACTCGTGGGTTTTTTCCGGGATGGTGAGTTTTGGATGTGTCAGGATAAATTCGCCGATGTCTCTATCCAGGGTAAATCCATTCACACCCTGACCCGTCGTCAGCACTAGATTGGTAGCAGGGCCATAAAGAACATATCCCGCACAGACTTGTTTTGCCCCGGGTTGAAGGAAGTCTTCTTCCGTGGGTTCACTGACACCGGGCGGGCAGCGAAGAATGGAAAAAATTGTCCCTATCGATACGTTCACTTCGGTATTGGATGAGCCGTCGAGCGGGTCAAAAACCAGCAGGTATTTTCCTTTCGGGAACTTGGCAGGAATTGGGTAAGCCTCTTCTAACTCTTCCGATGCCATTCCACCCAAATGTCCTGACCATTCGAGAGCACGGATCAAAATATCATTGGAAATCACATCCAACTTCTTTTGGGTTTCCCCCTGAATATTTTCGGTTTCCGCAGAACCCAGCACGTTAATAAGTTGACCTCGGCTGACATCATCAGCAATTTCCTTACAGGCTGTGACGATGGCACTAAGCAGCAAGGTAAAATCGCCCGTGGCTTCAGGCAGCTTCCGAAGATCTTCAATAATAAATCGTGTAAATGTCGTTCCTTTTCTCATGATTTTCTCTCCTTAAAGCGCAGGTACACGCTTCGAAAAGCGATCATGAGTGGTTTCAACACTCACACGGTTTGAGCCATGCAACACCAGCTCTTCAATCAAAGGCTGCATGATGAGTTCCATGGCGAAACCCATTTTTCCGCCCGGCACGACAATATTATTGCGGCGTGACATGAACGAGCCATCAATCATGTTAAGTAGATACTGGAAATCGACACCGGTTTTCTTTGGATCGCGGAAACGGATAACCACCATGCTTTCATCTAACGTGGGAATATCCCTTGAGATAAACGGGTTAGAGGTATCTACCATGGGAACTCGCTGGAAGTTGATATCTGTCAGCGAGAACTGCGGTGTAATGTAATGAACGTAATCGTGCATACGGCGTAATATGGTGTCAGTCACTGCTTCACGGCTATAGCCACGCACATTGGTATCGCGGTGGATTTTCTGAATCCATTCGAGATTAACAATCGGCACAACACCAATTAGCAAATCAACGTATTGCGCGACATTGTTATTGGACGTTACAACGCCGCCGTGCAGTCCTTCGTAGAACAGTAGATCCGAGCCCTCAGGAATTGACGACCATTGAGTGAAGGTGCCAGGTTTCGAATTATGAAGCATCGCTTCTTCTTCGTTGTGTATGTAATAACGTCGTAGACCAGAACCCGTTTCTGCATACGCACGGAATGTCTTTTCCAGCTCGCTGAAATCATTCCCCTCAGGACCAAAGTGACTCAGGTTCTTACCCTTCTCCTGTGCACGTTTAAGACGCTCACGCATGTCGACACGATCGTATTTGTGGTAACTGTCTCCTTCTATCACAGCGGCTTGGAACTGGTTGCGACGGAAAATTTGCTCCATCGCATTTTTTACTGTGGACGTCCCTGCTCCAGATGAGCCAGTTACCGCCACAATGGGATGTTTTACAGACATAGTTTTTCTCCTTCAGATGGAATGCGGTTAACAGTCAGGTAGTGCTCATCTGACGGAGGGGTCTAACTCGCCTGAGGCATATCGTACCGACATGTCTTCAAGGTTTATTGGTTTGATACGCGATGCCATTCCCGCACAGCCAAAGGCTTCGTAGCGCTCTTTACAGAGTGCCTCCATGGCTTTCGTTGCGGCTTGAAGGAACTTGCGTGGATCAAAGTTACTTGGATTCTGAGCGAGGAAACGCCGTACTGCTCCGGTACTCGCCATACGGAGGTCTGTATCGATATTCACTTTTCGTACCCCGTGGCGTATGCCTTCAACAATTTCGTCTACTGGCACACCGTAGGTCTCCCCCATATCGCCGCCAAACTCATTAATGACTTGCAGCCAGTCCTGAGGGACAGACGATGAGCCGTGCATCACAAGGTGGGTATCCGGGATCCGTTCATGAATCGCTTTCACACGCTCAATGGCCAGAATGTCGCCGGTAGGTGGTCGGGTAAATTTGTAAGCCCCATGGCTGGTACCGATGGCAATAGCCAGTGCATCTACCCCGGTTTGTCTAACAAACATCGCGGCTTCTTCAGGGTCGGTCAGCAGTTGATCATGGCTCAACACACCTTCAGCGCCTGAGCCATCTTCTTCTCCCGCCGTACCGGTCTCTAATGACCCAAGACATCCAAGCTCACCTTCTACCGACACGCCGCATGCGTGGGACATTTCCACAACACGTGCGGTGACATCGCAGTTGTATTCGTAGCTTGCTGGCGTTTTCATGTCTTCATGTAGCGAACCATCCATCATGACTGAGGTAAAACCTTGTTGGATGGATTGCAAACATACGGCAGGTGAAGCCCCGTGATCCTGATGAACCACAACAGGAATTGAAGGCCACTGCTCCACTGAAGCCTGCATTAAATGGCGCAGAAAACTGGCACCGGCATAAGTACGAGCCCCTGCCGAAGCCTGTAAGATAACGGGAGCGTCACAGGAAGCCGCTGCTCCCATAATTGCATGAACCTGCTCCATGTTGTTTACGTTAAATGCAGGAACGCCGTATCCGTGCTCTGCTGCGTGATCTAGCATTTGTCTCAAACTGACGAGTGCCATAACTTTCTCCTTGCATATCAATGATTCAGATGTCGGCCAGCGCTATGATTTAGACGGGCGTGATTGCTTGACCACGCGTTCTGCTTGTCGGACGATTCTTTCTACCGTCAGGCCAAAGTGTTCAAAGAGCGCAGCGGCAGGTGCGGATTCCCCAAAGGTATCGATACCTAAAGCCAGCCCGTCACTTCCCACGTATTTGTGCCAGCCCAAGGTAGAACCCGCTTCGATGGATACCCGGCATTTGAGGGATGGTGGAAGCACGCTTTTTCGATAGTGTTCTGGCTGCTGGTCAAACACGTCAGGGCAAGGCATTGAAACGACTCGGGCATGAATCGACTTTCGATTCAGTAAAATGGCTGCTTCAACAGCGAGTTCGATTTCTGACCCTGTTGCAATCAGGATGAGATCAGGGTCGTCACCCAAGTGCCCTTCATGTTCCTTGAGGATGTAACCGCCCCGCTCAATTAGAGGAAGTTGGTCAGCGCGGCGTAGCTGGTATGGCAGGCTTTGGCGTGAAAACACCAAAATATGAGGTCCAGATTGATCTTCAATCGCTTTCTTCCACGCCACCGCCGTTTCAACCGCATCACAGGGCCTCCAGACGTTGACGTTTGGCATTGCCCTGAAGCTGGTAAGGTGTTCAATCGGTTGGTGTGTTGGACCATCTTCACCCAGTCCAATGGAATCATGGGTGAAGACATAAATGGCGTGTACTTTGGAGAGCGCCGCTACGCGAATGGCATTTCTTGCATAGTCAGAAAATACTAAAAACGTTGCACAGTAAGGAATGAATCCTCCATGCAAGGCTAGGCCGTTTGCTATTGCGCTCATCCCAAACTCACGCACGCCAAAGCGTATGTAGTTTCCATCTGGCGATTCAGGATTATTGTCTAAAGCACCTTTCCAAAAGGTGTTGTTTGAAGGGCTTAGATCTGCAGAGCCACCAATCAGTTCTGGAAGCAATGGACCAAATGCATTCAGGGATTGTTGAGACGCTTGTCTACTTGCAATACTTTGCGCCTGCAAAGCGGCTTTCTTCACGAATTGTTCAGATTCCTCTCCCCAGTTTTTAGGCAGTTGCCCTTCCATCCGACGGAAATATTCCGCTGCTAGCTCAGGGTATTCATCTGCGTAAGCTGAAAAGGTTGCATCCCACAGGTTCTCCCTTAAGGCACCTTGTGTTTTGTCGTTCCAATACGTCTGGATTTTGGTTGGGATCTCGAAAGGATCATGGATCCAGGACATAGATTTTCGGGTGTTGGCAACCTCATCACTTCCCAGTGGCGCACCATGTACATCATGTGATCCGGCTTTGTTTGGGGAACCTTTTCCGATGACAGTTTTACAGCAAATCAAAACCGGTTTGTCTTCAACTGCGCGGGCATCCATGATGGCTTCACGAATCGAGTAATGGTCATGCCCATCTATATCTTCGATTACATGCCACCCATAGGCGCGAAACCTTTGCGGAGTATCGTCGGTTAGCCAGCCATCTACATCACCATCAATGGAAATGCCATTGTCGTCATAAAAAGCAATGAGCTTTGACAGCTTCATTGTGCCTGCCAAGGAGCACACTTCGTGGGAAATGCCTTCCATCAAACAGCCGTCACCGAAAAAGACATAGGTGTAGTGATCAACGATATCGAAACCTGGCCTATTGAATTGCGCCGCGAGGGTTTTCTCTGCGAGCGCCATCCCCACTGCATTTGCCAGTCCTTGCCCAAGTGGACCCGTTGTCGTCTCTACGCCTGGCGTGACACCAATCTCTGGATGTCCCGGTGTTATACTTCCTAATTGTCTGAACTGCTTTAGATCTTCAGTTGTGACGTTATATCCCGTGAGGTGTAGCAGGCTATAAATCAAACATGAAGCATGACCATTGGAAAGCACAAAGCGGTCCCTGTTAGACCAGTTTGGATTTTTAGGATTGTGCTTAAGAAACTCGCGCCAAAGGACGGTAGCGATATCCGCCATCCCCATGGGAGCGCCTGGATGTCCAGAATTGGCGTTTTGAACCATGTCTACAGCTAAAACACGTAACGCGCTTGCACAATCTTCATGAATTTCGTTAGAAGTGGGAGAAAAATGTATCTCGGCTTCAGCCGTTTTATACTCCTCAGAGAACTGACTTACCTTGCTCATTGAAATATTCCCTATCTTTATTTCCTGAAAATGAGTGCCAATCCAAATGGATTGATACTTTTATTCCGTCTCTTTCCAATGTGTTAGCGTGATAAGTCAATCTTGTGTTTTAAATTAACCACGCAAAACCTTACATATAAAAGGTGAATGATTTTGAAATTAAACAGATTGGGTTAAAGTCTCCAATCAGGAATATTTTTGAAAAAGATAAGAAAAACTTATTTCTTTTTATTTCATGAAACTCAGGGAGTCACACCAAGATAAGGATCGTTCTATTTCTTTGTTTTAATTGAATTATCCAATGAGCTCTCAGAGTTGAATATTTTTCTTAGCATGCTAAATACCTTTCAAAAACAGCATGCTAAGTAATAGTTATCTTTGTCATAAAAACTTCCAATTTCACTTTGAATTAAAAATAACAACACTAAGTACAAGGCAAACGCAATTCACATTGCGGATAGCAATTAATTCAACGGCAATAAATAAGGAAATTGGTTATGGCAAAAAGTTATCAGGCAGGAGTAAAGGAATACCGGGAAACCTATTGGATGCCCGAATATGTCCCTGCCGACACCGACCTTCTGGCTTGCTTTAAAATAGAACCTCAAGCTGGGGTTCCAAGAGAAGAAGCGGCAGCTGCAGTGGCGGCGGAATCCTCTACCGGAACCTGGACAACAGTATGGACAGATTTACTGACCGACTTGGATTACTACAAGGGTCGCGCCTATGCGATTGAGGATGTACCAGGTGACGATACCTCCTTCTATGCGTTTGTCGCTTATCCTATCGATCTGTTTGAAGAAGGCTCTGTGGTAAACGTATTGACCTCACTGGTGGGTAACGTATTCGGCTTTAAAGCGATCCGCGCTTTACGCCTTGAAGATGTCCGTTTTCCGATTGCCTATGTGAAAACCTGCGGTGGTCCGCCAAATGGTATTCAGGTTGAACGCGATAAGCTCAATAAATATGGCCGTGCCCTCTTGGGCTGTACTATCAAACCGAAATTGGGTTTGTCTGCAAAGAACTACGGCCGAGCCTGTTATGAAGGTCTTCGTGGTGGACTCGACTTCACTAAAGATGATGAAAACGTTAACTCTCAACCTTTTATGCGATGGCGTGATCGATTTGAGTATGTAGCTGAAGCCGTTCATCGTGCTGAACGAGAAACCGGTGAGCGTAAGGGTCATTATCTGAATGTGACTGCACCAACCCCTGAAGAGATGTATCGCCGCGCAGAGTTCGCGAAGGAACTCGACATGCCAATCATCATGCATGATTACCTCACTGCAGGCTTTACCGCCAATACCGGTCTCGCCAATTGGTGTCGTGAGAATGGAATGTTGCTACACATTCACCGAGCGATGCATGCCGTTCTTGATAGAAATCCCCGCCACGGTATTCACTTCCGAGTGCTGTCGAAATGCCTGCGCCTTTCAGGTGGTGACCATCTTCATTCTGGTACCGTTGTGGGCAAACTCGAGGGCGACCGCGAAGCGACGTTGGGTTGGATCGATATCATGCGTGATCGCTTCATTAAAGAAGATCGTTCACGCGGGATCTTCTTTGACCAAGACTTTGGCTCTATGCCAGGCGTACTTCCCGTTGCATCTGGTGGTATCCACGTATGGCACATGCCTGCTTTGGTCTCTATTTTCGGTGATGACGCAGTCTTCCAATTTGGCGGCGGTACTTTAGGTCACCCGTGGGGTAATGCAGCTGGTGCAGCAGCTAACCGCGTGGCGTTGGAAGCGTGTACACAAGCTCGTAACGAAGGTCGTTCACTTGAGCGAGAAGGCAAAGACATTCTCACCGCTGCCGCGAAACACAGTCCAGAGCTTAAAGCGGCGATGGAGACCTGGAAGGAAATTAAGTTTGAATTCGACACTGTAGACAAGCTGGATGTGGTTCACGCTTAGTCACTTGCGACAACCCAAAGGAGATTCTTATGAGTGAAGTTATGGATTATTCGTCGCGACTGACGGACCCGCACAGCCGCAAGTTCGAAACCTTTTCGTACTTGCCAAGAATGACTGCTGATCAAATTCGGCGCCAGGTTGAGTTTATCGTGAGTAAAGGCTGGAACCCAGCAATTGAACATACCGAGCCGGAAGAGGCGACGGGTTCATTTTGGTACATGTGGAAACTGCCCATGTTTGGTGAAACCAATGTCGATCAGATCCTGAATGAGGCGCAGCTTTGTCATAACCTGAACCCGAACCACCATGTTCGTTTGATTGGTTATGACAATTATCGCCAAAGTCAGGGAGCGTCGATGGTTATCTACCGTGCCCCAGGATTTGAGTAACCCCGAAACTACCCAAGCTCTCTATCCGGTGTAGCTTGGGTACCCCTCTCGATAGGGCCTTGGCTGGGAACGTTTAGTCCTGTGCATCCCAGCCCTTTTTCCTCTCTGCTTTGCAAAAACATGGAGTTAGTTATGAGTCAGGCAATTCCAACCATGCCCCGGGATAACCAATATTTGATTATCTCTGAGCCGTATTATCAAGAATCCGGTGATGAGATGTCCCTTTATCAGGCGGCATATGATTCGCGGATCCCCATGATGTTAAAAGGACCAACAGGCTGCGGTAAAACCCGTTTTATTGAACACATGGCGTGGCGTTTAGGTAAACCGCTTATCACTATTTCCTGTCACGAAGACATGACAGCGTCTGATTTGATTGGTCGCTATCTCCTCAATGCTGATGGCACATATTGGCAAGATGGTCCTCTTACAACCGCGGCAAGAATTGGTGCAATCTGCTATCTCGATGAAGTGGTAGAAGCGCGCCAAGATACGACTGTCGCTATACATTCTCTAACAGACTATCGCCGAACACTCTCGCTGGAAAAGAAAGGTGAACTGCTGCAGGCGCATGAGGATTTTCAATTAGTGATCTCTTATAACCCGGGATACCAGACACTGATGAAAGACCTTAAGACGTCAACTAAACAGCGCTTTGCTGCACTGGAGTTTGAATATCCGGATGAAGAAACCGAAATTTCTATCGTTTGCCATGAAACCGGGATTGATGAAGGAACGGCAGGCCGACTTATTCAAATAGCAAAACATGCCAGAAATCTGGTTGGCCATGGACTCAACGAAGGCATTTCAACCCGACTACTGGTTTATACCGCACAGCTCATCAAAAAAGGAATCCCTCCTGTCGCTGCTTGTCACATGGCTTTAGTTCGCCCTTTGAGTGATGACGCTGATATTCGGGAAACGCTGGAAGCGACGGTTCAAGGTTGTTTTTGACCGATATTTGAGGGCTGATTATGGACGATAAAATGCGTGCGAATAAACGAAGAGTTGAAGCGCAGCTACTAAAAAAAACGGATGGATTAAAGCTCGCTTTTGAGACTGGTTTTCACGAAGCCGAAGCACTGATGAGTACCATTGATTTGAATGAGTACCTGACAGCAGCTTTGTCTTTATTCGATAAAAATCAGTCAGATGAATCAATATCTGCGTTTCTGCTATCCGTTCCAAATACCCATAAATTCGTGAGTGACAGTGTCACTAAAGATATCAAAAATACTATTGTGACTCTGTCTGAATGGTTAGGTTCGGAGCGCCTTTGCCAATATCTGAATACTTTACCTCCAGTTGCAGAAAGGCTCTGTTCAAAGGAAGGCTTGAACATTTACCAAAAGCTGGTTGAGGAATTGGCTCGTACTGCGCCAAGGTGCCTTAAAGTATTTTTGACGCGATCCCCTAGTTTTCTTACATCGTTACCCATTTTAGGCTTGCGTCACTGGGCACTCATTGGCGCTAAATCACATGCAAACCAGATAGACTCCCTAAATAGTTACTTCACACTGACGTCGCCGGAAAGTCAGAATATTTTTCAAAGGCAGCGCCGCGGTACACTTTTTATAGATGCCCAGCGCCAACTTAATTTTTACCTTCGCGCAATCTGGGGCCGCGATTTTTTTCTTCGTCCCAGAATCATCGAGGTCAATAACGCCGAGAATGAACAAAATTCTTCGCCACTATGTGCTATTCAAAGCGGCACCATTTTGTTGCCGGATGCCATGGAAGCTCGGGATCCCAGCAACCCAACACTTTCGGCGAAAAATCTATACCGATCGTCGGTTACTCATGCTGCAGCGCACTTGATGTTTTCTCGACCAGTACAACACGGCGATTACTCTGACATTCAACGCTACTGTTACGGACTCATAGAAGATGCCCGCGTCGAAGCGTTAGCAATCAAAGATTTTCCTGGATTGCGCCAACTATGGATGCCCTTCCATCTTGATCAAGTCAAAAAAAGCAACGGCGAACCCTACCAACTATCACTGGCGTTGCTATCAGGTAATGCTGAAGATGCTCCAGCTCATCTCACTTACGTAGTCAATGCGTTCAATACATTGTTGAGCATGGAAAACTCTTATGAACAGGAAGTCCATAAAGACACGTTAGCCAGACGTTTAGCTTCTGATATAGAGATCAGTGATGGAGACAATTTGCATAATCAGCTTTGTTATCGTGACGATAATACTTACCTCTGGTTTGAAAACGGTGATGAGTTTTACCAATGGTCGCTTCTTTCCGAACCTCAGGTTAAGAGAACCGTCAATGTGATGGAAATGGTCAATGAAATAGACAACGAACTGGCTGATGATAACGCGCAGGAAGTATGGATTCTGGAGTCTGAATTTTTTCGGGATGGCGATCCTGAAAACGTCAGCATGAATGAGCTGGAAGGCAAACAACAAATATCCTCACCCTTTTACTATCCCGAATGGGATTACACCGCAAACCAAAACCGTCCAGCTTGGGTGACGCTTACTGAGCGTTCTGTAAAGAAAGGTGCATCAACAGACATTGATAAACTCATCGAAAACCGACAATCCCAACTCAGGAAAATTAAAGCCATTGTTGAAGCCCTTCAACCAAAAGGACTGCAGCGGTTAAGGAAACAGTTTGAAGGTGATGAGTTGGATCTGGATGCTGCAATCGATGCCATGAAAGAAATTCGTCGTGGCGCGCTGCCGGATATGAACATTGACCAAAGACTCATTCGGCGAGAGCGTGATTTGGCCGTGTTGGTTTTACTGGATCTCTCTCAATCAACTATGGATTCACTACCTGGCAGTCATAGTGATATCAGAGTGCTGGATGTTGCCCAAGAAGCGACAGTGATGTTAGCAAATGCGATTGATGGCATTGGGGATCCGTTTGCCATTCATGGTTTTAACTCTAACGGCAGAAGTGATGTTCGCTATCAACGCTTTAAAGATTTTGACGAAGCCTACGATGACACAACAAAGTCACGGCTAGCTGTTATGGAAGGCGGATTATCAACGCGAATGGGTGCAGCATTGCGACATGCCAAAACATATTTGGCACAGCAACCTCAGCGAAAAAAACTACTGTTAATGATCAGCGATGGCGAACCTGCTGACATAGACAGTCGTGACCCGCTTTATCTTCAGGCTGATACCAAACATGCTATCGATGATGTGTTGATGCAAGGTATCACCCCTTTCTGTCTGACGATAGATCCTGACGCGGACAGTTATGTCGCTCAAATTTTCGGTGAAGGCCATTATTCAATTTTGGATAACGCTAGCCGACTCCCGGATGTATTGCCGAATTTGTTCGCGAGCATTACACGCACGTCTTCATAGGATCTCTAGTAAATCGCTGAAAACACTCTCTGCATAAGAAACAAGGAAAGTTGTTATGCATTTGACGTTAAGACAGCTCAATATTTTTCAGGCGGTGGCAATGCACTTAAGTTTCACACGTGCTGCCGCTGAACTGCACCTCACCCAACCTGCCGTTTCAATGCAGATCAAACAGCTCGAAGACAATATTGGATTGCCGTTGTTTGAGCATTTAGGGAAGTCCCTATTTCTCACTCACGCTGGTGAAGAGCTTCTGGGTTACTGTGAACGCATTTCCGAGCAGTTACGCGATGCCGAAGATGCGTTCGAGAAAATGAAATCACTAACTTGCGGCAAACTTAAAGTGACTGTGGCCAGCACGGCAAACTATTTTGCAGCCAAACTTCTGGCTGAGTTTTCTCAGCAACACCCAGAGATAAAAATCAGCTTGAAAGTCACGAACCGCGAACAATTACTGAAAGACATTAAAAGTAATGATTGTGACTTGGTGATCATGGGTAAACCGCCGGCGGAGTTTGATGTAGAGGCGACAGTATTTATGGAGAACCCATTGGTTGTCATTGCCCCTGTTAATCATCCACTCTGCCAACAAAGGCAAATTCCATTATCTGTGATAGCCAAAGAGCCAATGGTTGTGAGAGAGAAAGGTTCTGGCACGCGGTTTTCTATTGAACGCTTTTTTCTTCAACACGGATACGAACTGAATGTCTCGGCGGAAATGAGTGCCAGTGAAGCAATTAAACAGGCGGTGTCTGCCGGTTTAAGTTTGGGAATAGTCTCCAGTCACACTATTTCTCTTGAACTGGAAGCAGAAAAACTGAAAGTATTGGATGTGGTAGATATGCCAATAATACGGCATTGGTATTTGGTTCGTCGAAGCGATAAAGCGCTATCACCTATCGCACAAGCGTTTAGTAACTATTTGTTAAGTGAAAATAATTTTGAGAGAAAGTCCGTTGAACATCATTTTTAAAAAGTGTGACAGTGTCACCCACCAGATAAAAATGAACAAATCCCAACCGCTTTGTTTAAGCGTCAATCTTTGCGTGACGCTGTAACGCTTGTTTTAGAACCACTGCACGTATTGGCTTTGTCACGAAGTCATCCATGCCTGCTTCCATACAACGCTCTTTGTCTTCATTCATCGCGTTTGCTGTTAAAGCGATAATTGGCAAGATACACCCTTCAGCACGTAGCTGTTTGGTTGCTTCTACGCCACATAACACTGGCATCGACATGTCCATTAAAATCATATCGAATTGAACACGAGCATCGTGAACCAAGTCGACAGCTTCTTTGCCGTTATTAGCGACAACAACGTGGTGCCCTGCTTTTTCCAGCATCAGCTTCACAACCATCTGGTTAGCTTTGCTGTCTTCCGCCACCAAAATATTCAACGAATGCAGGTCATTGTCGTCTGTGTTGTCTTTCTTTACGTGTTCAGTTGGCGAAGGCTCTATCAATGGAATATCAATGTAGAACGTAGTACCAACGCCCAGTTCGCTTTCAAAATCAATACTGCCATTCATCATAGAGACGAGTTTTTTACAGATAGAAAGGCCGAGTCCTGTACCACCGTACTGTCGGGTAATACTGCCATCTGCTTGAGTAAATGGTTGGAACACATCTTTCTTGCGCTCGGCATTGATACCAATTCCTGTATCTTGCACCGAGAGTTTCAATCTCCCGTTCAGCACGCGCATCGATACTTTCACTTTACCGTGTTCAGTAAACTTCACGGCATTACCGACGAGATTCAATAAAATCTGCGTGAAACGGTTTCCATCCTGATAGATGTTGTCTGGCACGTCATCAGCGATATCCATTTCCATTTGAATGTCTTTTCTGGATGACACTTCATGCAACTGGGAGAATACAACAGTGACACTGTCACGCGGATTCATGCTTTCTGGGTGTAGAGAGAATCTTTCTGACTCAATTCTTGATAAATCAAGGACATCATTGATGATGGTCAGCAGCAACTGCGCAGATTTATCCATTTGGGAAACCCAGACGCCTTGCTCATTATCAAGTGGTGATTGCTGCAGTGTGTCTAACAAGCCCATAACCGCATTTAGTGGCGTGCGTATTTCGTGACTCATCATCGCCAAAAATTGGGATTTCGCAGCGTTAGCAGATTCAGCCTGTTGCCTCGCCTGTTGCAGCTCATGTACGCGTTGCTTACGAACAGTAATGTCTTTCGCAGTGCCGCGGAAACCCATGCAATTTCCGCGCTTATCATAATAAGGACGGCCAGAAAGGCTGATCCACTGTTCCTTCCCTTCGTGATAAACCTTCCACTCTACTTCAGAAAAAGGCTGCTCGAGTTGGATGAGGTCTAACAGTTTATGCTTCACATCGGGCTGGCGATTGAGTTGGTTCATAATCGCCTGAGGTTCAGCAGAAAACGATTCATTGGAAGGTGAAGACAGATACGTAAACTGCAGGTTGTTATTTATTTCCCAGAACCAGTCGCCAGCCGTTTTTGCAAAATCACGGAATCGCTGTCGACTAGCTGTGAGCTCCTGAGTTTTTACCGATACCAGGCACTGAAGGCGTTCCCGGTAATCGATATCAATAATGGTTCGTTCAATAAGTGGTCTGAAGCGTTCAATAACTTGCTGGGCTTTAGTATCAAAACGCCCTTTTTCCGATGCGAACAGGATCAAAATGGATTCGCTGGCATTGACTGTCATACCAGTGATGATGGCAGAACGGCATGAATCAAAATCCTCGTTATGTAGCAGCGAAAATTCTTTTACACGATCAGGTGCGTAAAGCACGACAGTTTGGCCATTTACACAACGGGAAAATGTCCCCCCGTCCTTCCAAAGGAAATTTTCGACGTTATGTGATGTTGAAACTAAACAGGAATAGGAATCTTCGGTTTCTTTATTGCGGGTAAGTACCAGCGCATTATCGAAAGAAACATAGCGCTCTATCACTTTGAGTAGAGTGTTAAAAACCTCGATTTTGTTGCTGGCGCCAGACATGGCAGATATTGCCGACAGGATCGCTCGGTTTTCTTCCTTGAATTTCTGCTCTCTCTCCTCAACACGGTTCAGTTCGAACAGTGTCTCCTGCAACTTCTCTGAGACTGCGCCTGTCATAGCTCTTCCTTGTGGAACAATACGGCGGATATCATCAAATTACCATGGGCAATTTCCCCGCCGAGAAATTGTCCTTGCTCGCCAAATGTGAACGGGCAAATAAAAGGAGCATGATGCATAGAAAGACGCATGTTCGCTGCGACGCTGTGCAGAGAATCGCCAACATGTAACATACATCCTGCGCAATAGATCGCTAATCCACCGATGGGATCACGAGTGTTCTTGTCATGGTCGTTGGCAGAGTCCACTACGCGCCCTGCTCGCGACACCAACATTTCTGTCGTACCTGACATGAAATGAACAGTCTCGCCTTCCTGTATATTACAGAACATTTGTATACCGTCTTCTGACGACACTGTTGCAGGGTGGGAAAGCGTGTAATAAGGCATGCCGTGTATTTCACCGGTTTGCCGACCAAGAGGAAAGAGTGTGGACTTTGCAAACAAAGCATCAGGGTCAATTTCACTGCCAGTGGCTTCGAAATACCATTTGGAATAGACGTTGAAAGCTGGCTTACCATCCAACTCAACCAGCGTCCTTCCATCGACTTTGGTGGCAACCGCACTTAACCCCATTGCCGCATAGCCATTGTGAAAAGAGTAACTAACACGCGCTGATGGAAAGAAGACAGCCATGGAAATGCCATTCGACGTAACGCGTTCGTTATCTAACAGTGACCATTTCCCACTGACACCATCATCGGCGGCTGACCCCCCAATAATTGGTATATTTACACCAAGTTCGTCACGTATTGCACTTAAGATAGTTTCTTCGTGACCCGGTGTTGCATGAAGCGTGATAAGTGCAGGTAACTCTCCAGGTCGGCCGCTGCTTTCTATCGCTCTGCTAAGCACAGTTTTAGCTGATTCCGCGATGTCATCACCCTGCCTTAATTCGCACAGCGCTGAGCCATATGCGCCTTCAGGATCTTCAACTGCCCAAACAGCAAGCGTGTGCCCGCCCACATAGCCTTTATCAGTCATAGTGCCTTGGCAAGATGAACAGCCAACAACATAAGTGTTGGGAAAACGGCGATTGAGTTCGCGCTTGATACCTTCGGCATCTTGCGTCTCGGTGTAATAAACAAGCATCAAAGAAGGTGTCGAGATTTTCCTCGATATCTCCTCTGCAATCGCTTGGATGGCCTCACTGGCATTGGGGGCGGTCGATGATGATGTCGCAATTCTCATTTAGATCTACACAGCTGTTTGCGGCAATACTTTAATAATAGCTCTCTCACTTCTGCAAACACCAGTTTTTACCGTGATTCTTTTCGCTTAATCACTGAATTCTCTATTAATAGACGATAGAATCGTCAACATCGACTCAAAAAACTGCGCGCGCAATGGACAGCCAGCTTTATATCGTAATTAATGCGAATCTTCCGTTAGGACAAATAATTAGCAAACGTCTTGCCCAAAAAGGCAATACCGTTGTTTATTTGGCGGATAATGAGCAAGACGGCTATGCCATTGCCGCTGATGAACCTCGTGTCCGTTACCGGCATTGTTTGACCTATGACCATGGAATGATTGCTGGTGAATTTGACTGGGCGACACGTTATGTTGGCCCCGTTAATGGTGTCGTTGTGGTTGTTACCGAAGGCTCGATTCGTCAATTGTCTATACCAATCGAAGAAAGCTTCTTCGCGTCGTTACATGAAGGGCTCTCTCAGGAAACTGATGAACTCTCTCTCACCTACGTTATTGTCCCAGATGATGATAAAACATGTGGCCAGTCGCTGAAGGACCTTCACCTTAAGCTTTGCGAACTTTCCCATCAGAGCAACTCCTCAAAGACAGGCATAAAGGTCAACCACGTTGTTATTGGAGCCCATCAATACACCCAAGGGCCTAAGTGTGCCGTTGTTGCAACGGATGCTTCAGATCTCATCCATTACCTATCCTCAAAAAACGCAAAAGCGGTGCGTCATCAAGCTTTTTATTTTGGTAATTCACCAGACTAATATGCAGTAAAAAAGCAGCATATAGCTGCTTTAATATGAAATTTGAGGCGTTCAGTTGATTTGAACAATCAAACGGAAAATTGTTAATCCAATTCGCATAAATATTAATTCGATGTTAAAAGTTAATTTCTAATTGATCTTGATCAATGAACAACATCCATTTTTGCGCTGACCCATAATTAACATCAGTAGGTAAAGCATAAATATAGGCACGTTTTTCTCCTTCATTTGCCAAAACTTTGTGAGAAGTTATGACAATTACAGGTTCTGCTAACAGACGTAGTTCACCAGGCTCAAACACCGATCTCACCCGCATAATCTGCGATTTATCGTCTTGATTTTCAAAATTAATTTCAACCGTTTCGCCGCGCAGTGAAACACTGCAACTTCCCGCCACAACTGAACATTTCTGCAAAGAAGTAGATTCAGAATGTTCTAGCGTTCGCCAAATAAAAGCCGCTATAAGCACGGTCATAACGACTAATATTTGTACTAAACGACCTGTGGTTAATTTTTCTGCTGCCATGTGATTTATGCTTTTCCCGTGTTACAGAGCTCAAAGTTTTAGTAGAAATGTTACCCGAGCGTAAACCGAGTGTGGGTTCGACCCTGTATTTAACTGAATAACTGAAGTATTATTATCGATGAAAATGCCACTTTTACAATGAAATAGCAATGGAATGCATCAAGTGGGTATAAATCAATCACTATTCGCATTGCATTGCTTCTGGGGTGGCATTGTGACGTTTAAGTCACTTTGTAATACGTGAGTGTAGTAATTAAAAAAGTGGAAGCATGCAATATGAGCCAAGAAAAGCAGCTTGAACTGGAATACAACTACCGCGTTGTCCGTCAATTCACCCTGGTAACTATCCTGTGGGGAATCGTGGGCATGGGTGTTGGTGTTCTAATAGCCGCTCAGCTGGTATGGCCTGCGCTGAACTTCGACATTCCTTATCTGACTTATAGCCGTTTACGCCCACTGCATACTAATGCGGTGATTTTTGCGTTCGGTACCAGCGCCCTGTTTGCGACGTCTTATTACGTCGTGCAGCGCACCTGTCAGACAAGGCTGTTCGGAGGTAAGCTGGCTGAATTTACCTTCTGGGGATGGCAAGCAATCATTCTGTCTGCAGCAATAACATTACCTATGGGTTTCACCAGTGGTAAAGAATATGCTGAGCTGGAGTGGCCAATCGATATCGCTATTGCGGTTGTATGGGTGTCATACGCCGTCGTGTTCTTCGGAACCATGATCAAACGAAAGACCTCGCACATTTATGTTGCTAACTGGTTTTTCGGTGGGTTCATCATCACCGTCGCTGTTCTGCACATCGTAAATAGCATGGCTATTCCAGTGTCTGGAATGAAGTCATATTCGATATATGCAGGCGCAATCGATGCCATGATCCAATGGTGGTACGGTCACAATGCTGTAGGCTTCCTTTTGACTGCAGGTTTCTTGGGTATGATGTACTACTTCGTCCCGAAACAAGCAGGTCGTCCGGTTTACTCCTATCGCCTTTCTATCGTTCATTTCTGGGCACTGGTATCTCTGTACATCTGGGCGGGTCCTCACCACCTGCATTACACTGCCCTGCCTGACTGGACTCAGTCATTGGGTATGGTGATGTCTGTTATCCTGTTTGCTCCATCTTGGGGTGGCATGATCAACGGTATCATGACGCTGTCAGGTGCTTGGCACAAACTGCGTTATGACCCAATCCTCCGATTCCTGATTGTTTCTCTGTCTTTCTACGGTATGTCTACCTTCGAAGGTCCGATGATGGCAATCAAGACAGTTAACGCACTGTCACACTACACCGACTGGACAATCGGCCACGTTCACTCCGGCGCCTTGGGCTGGGTAGCGATGGTATCTATCGGTGCGGTTTACCACCTAATTCCAAAATTGTTCGGGCAAGAGCGTATGTACTCTATCAACCTGATCAATGTCCATTTCTGGCTAGCAACTGTAGGTACCGTGCTGTACATCGTTGCAATGTGGATTTCCGGCGTAATGCAGGGTCTGATGTGGCGTGCAGTTAACACTGACGGCACACTGACTTACAGCTTTGTAGAATCTTTGGAAGCATCTTATCCGTTCTACTTTGTACGTTTCGTTGGTGGCGCAATCTTCTGGTCAGGCATGCTCTTGATGGCTTACAACACCTACAAGACTATTGCCGCACCAAAAGCAAGCCTCAAATCCATTGAGCAAGCAGCATAAGGAGACCAACGAATGAGTTCTAGTCGTCATGAAATTGTAGAAAAGAACGTTGGTCTTTTCGCTATCCTCACGGTCATTGCTATCAGCTTAGGTGCGCTTGTTGAAATCACGCCGCTGCTGTTCCAAAAGCAAACGACCGAACCTGTCGATAACCTGCGCCCTTACACTGCGCTAGAGATGGAAGGCCGAGACATTTACATCCGTGAAGGCTGTAATGTTTGTCACAGCCAAATGATCCGTCCATTCCGTGCAGAAACTGAGCGCTATGGCCACTACTCTGTGGCGGGTGAAAGTGTTTGGGAACACCCATTCCTATGGGGCTCCAAGCGTACAGGTCCAGATTTGGCGCGCGTTGGTGACCGTTACTCTGATGAGTGGCACCGCGTTCACCTTATCGACCCTCGTGCGGTTGTGCCTGAGTCAAACATGCCTGGCTTCCCTTGGTTGGAAGAGAATGTTCTGACTGGCGATAACACAGCTAAAAAACTGACTGTTTTCCGCGATATGTTCGGTGTTCCTTACACTGATGAGCAAATCGCAAATGCGAAAACAGACGTTGAAGGTAAGACGGAGATGGATGCCATCATCGCTTACCTACAGTCACTCGGCCACGCGATGAAGTAAGGAGCTCTTATGGCATCTTTTCATGCCCTATGGACGCTAGCGATTTTCGTATGCTTCATTGTAATTGTGCTTTGGGCCTACAGCAGTCGCCGTAAAAAGGAATTCGACGAAGCTGCTAACCTTGTCTTCGCTGACGAGGAAAAAGGCGATAAAAAGACAGGAGAAGATAACAAATGACTACATTTTGGAGTCTATTTATCACTGTCATTACCCTTGGTACGTTGGTAGGTTGTGCCGCACTGATCATTTGGTGTAGCAAAGACCTTGATGGCGTGGCTGATGGTGAAGATATGGGCCACGAATACGATGGTATTCGTGAGCTGAACAACCCACTGCCTAAGTGGTGGTCGTACATGTTTTGGGCGACCATCGTATTCGGTGCGGTTTACTTCGTACTGTATCCTGGTTTGGGTAACTGGAAAGGCGTTTTCAATTGGCAGAGCTCTGCTCAGGACGTTGCAAATATTGAAGAGTCACGTCAGTTACTGGCTAACAGCGACGGTATCGATCAGTATGCGCGTGAGCTAGCATCTGCGAATGCGATTTTCGGCGAAACCTTCCGTAAACTCGCATACAAGCCGGGTTCGGATGAACTGCAAGACATCAATGAAATTGCTAAGAACCCTGAAGCAATTAAAGTGGGTCAGCGCCTGTTCATTCAAAACTGTGCTCAGTGCCATGGTTCTGATGCTCGTGGTCAGTCAGGCTTCCCTAACCTAACCGACGACGCTTGGTTGTATGGTGGTGAGCCAGAAACCATTAAAGCGACTCTGGTCAATGGCCGAGTAGGTAACATGCCAGCATGGCTTGATGCTCTTGGCGATGATGGTGTTCGCGAAGTGGCCTCTTACACACTGAGTCTATCTGGTCGTAAAGTTAATGCTCAGGAAGCAGCGAAAGGTAAAACACGTTTCGTTGTTTGTGCAGCTTGTCACGGCACGGATGGTAAAGGTAACCCAGCATTTGGTGCACCCGACCTGACTGACAACGTGTGGCTGTTTGGTGGCTCTCGTAAAGCGGTTGAAGACACTATCCGCTACGGTCGTCAGGGCGTAATGCCTGCGTGGAAAGATATACTGGACGAAGACAAGATCCAGCTCCTTTCTGCTTATGTTTGGCAGCTCAGCACACCACAAAATCAATAAAATCAATTATTAGTTAGTTAAGCCCCTGCTTGCAGGGGCTTTTTTCCCCAAGAATTCAGTTCACACAGGAAAGCGATATGATTAAGCCATGGTATAAGCAGTTCTGGCCCTGGTTCCTGATAGCCCTCCCAGGTAGCGTTGTCGTTGCAAGCCTCTTTACTTTTGCTCTTTTCAGTAAAAATCAGGTGTCCCTCGTCGCGGAAGACTACTACAAAGAAGGTAAAGGAATTAACGTCGATATATCCCGCTTGAAAAAAGCCGATGAGCTAGCCATCTCCGCTTTCCTGTCTGCACAGAATGACACTGCAATTTTTACTTTGGATAAAGGTGAACTTGCGCAATACCCTACTTTAAAGATCACATTCCAACACCGTACGCTTGCTGATAGAGATATCGAACAAATGGTCAATGCTGACGCTTCAGGCCGTTATCGACTGGCTTTGAACGAACCGCTCACTGGCCCTTGGTATGTTGAAGTAAACGCATTTGATGGAACGTGGGCATTAAACGGCCGCGCGAATTTCCCATCTGAAGACCCAGTAGAGTTGTATGGTCAGAGCAAGGAATGACGAAAGATTGTTATCACTGTGGAGAGCCGGTTCTCACCGGTGACTCTTATAAAGTCGAAATCCAGGGCGTTTACCGTATTATGTGTTGCCCTGGATGCGAAGCAGTTGCCACCACTATCGTGGCAAGCGGCCTCACCTCTTATTACGAATATCGTACCGCTCCGGCAGAAAAAGCTAACCTCGTCCCCGAAGAGCTCCAGTCGCTATCTCTATACGACAATGAAGATGTCCAACAAGAATTTGTACGTCATGAAAATGGTATCGATGAGGTTGTGCTCTCGGTAGATGGTGTGTCTTGTGCCGCATGTGCTTGGTTGATTGAGAAGCAGCTTAACAACCAAGAAGGTGTTTCACGTATTCGCGTGAATACCACAACTAACCGAGCGACACTTCGTTGGGATCCATCTAAAACTAAGCTGAGTACGCTGCTCAACAAGATCCATGCATTGGGTTACAAGGCTGCGCCTTTTGAGGCAGACAATCAGGAGGCTCAATATCACCATACCATGAAGCAATACCTATACAAATTGGGTATTGCTGGTTTGGCAACCATGCAGGTCATGATGTTGGCTGTGGCGATGTACTTCGAAGTGTTTGGAGACATGGATGAATCTTTCCGGGATTACTTCCGCTGGGTCAGCCTGATTTTCGCCACTCCAGTGCTTCTTTATTCAGCGATGCCGTTTTATATCAACGCTTGGCGGAACTTAAAGGCAAAAACGCTTGGGATGGACGTTCCCGTTTCTATCGCGCTTTTGTTTGCGTACTTCGCCAGCTTGTATGCCACCGTCACTGGGAAAGGCGAAGTATTCTTTGAATCTATCGCCATGTTTACCTTCTTCTTGTTGGTAGGCAGGTTCCTTGAAATGCGAGCCCGAAGAACGGCTGCTGCAGCCAGTGCAAACCTCCTCAAACTAATACCGCGTTTGGCGACGCTTTCATCGGGCGAGCAGATCCCCGCAAAATCGTTGTCGATTGGCCATGTAGTGCGAGTTCTCCCCGGTGAGCCCTTCCCTGCTGATGGTATGGTTGTTGAGGGAGTGACCACTGTCGACGAGTCGATGCTTACGGGTGAGTCTATGCCCGAATCACGCAAGACCGGTGACAATGTCTATGCAGGCACCATGAATATCGATGGAAATGTTGATATTGAAGTCTCTGCTGAGAAAAAGGACTCGCTCATCGCGCATATCGTTCAACTTCAGGATGCCGCCCAGCTTGCCAAGCCGAGAGTCGCCGAGATAGCAGATATCGTTGCGCGATACTTTGTCGCGGCAATCCTTATCATCTCAGCATGTACTTGGTGGTATTGGCAGAGCCATCGTCCAGAGGATGCTTTCTGGATCATGCTTTCCGTTCTTGTTGCTACCTGCCCTTGCGCATTATCTTTGGCAACACCCACCGCGCTTACCTGTTCAACATCTACGTTCGGCAAGTTAGGAATTTTGCTCCGCCGCGGTCACGTCTTTGAAACGCTCACACAAATCAATCGTGTGGTTATAGATAAAACGGGCACGCTCACAGAAGGTAACATCTCTATCTCGGACACTCAGCTATACGCTGATCTCGATATAGAGCAAGCAAAAGCGATCGCCGCTTCTCTTGAGTCCTATGCGAACCATCCAATTGCTGAGGCTTTTAGTAATTTTTCAAAGCAAGACGGCGTCGAAAACGTAGAAAACGTCATTGGCGAAGGTTTGAAAGGTCAGTTCGGGAACAGTGAGTGGAAAATCGGTAAACCTGAGTTTTCACTGAACAATACTGATATTGCAGAGAATAGCGCTCATCAAATCTGGTTATCACGAGATGGCGAAGCAATTGCATCTTTCCTCTTGGTCGACCCTATCCGTGAATCCAGTCAAACGCTTATCGACAAATTCCACGAAGCTGGTATCAAAGTCACCATGCTGACAGGAGACAACTCTGCGACGGCACAAACAGTTGCTGACAAACTTGGTATCGATGAATTGGTAGCGGGTGTTTCGCCTCAAGGTAAGCTCGAATACTTAAATTCCTTACCTAGTGATCAAATCACCATGATGATTGGTGACGGTGTGAATGATGCACCAGTATTGGCCGGCGCTCATCTATCTGTTGCGATGGGGGGCGGTACAGATGTCGCTAAAGCTTCTGCTGATATGGTCTTGCTTGGCGATGATCTAACCAAACTGTTAGATGCACGAAAACTGGCAAGTTTTACGCAAAAAATCATTCGTCAGAATCTAGCATGGGCATTAGGATACAACCTTGTGATCTTGCCATTGGCTGTGATGGGATTTGTCGCGCCTTATGTGGCCGTAGCAGGTATGTCCGGCAGTTCGGTAATCGTCGTTACAAACTCGCTTCGTTTGTTTAAGAAAGATTTGGTCGAAACGCTGAAGGGAGTGTAACGATTTGGAAAGTCTCTATATTCTCATCCCCATCGCTATTGTTCTTGTCTGTGTCGCCGTTGGTATTTTTATCTGGGCGGTAAAATCTGAGCAATTTGAAGATTTGGAAAGACAAGGTATGAATATTCTTCTTGATGAGGATGAGTCAACACCCCCATCAAAGAAGCCGAGCGACACCTCGTCGGAACAAAAATAATGCCCTTCAGTGATCTCATTGCTGCTTTTACGGTTGGCCTGCTTGGTGCAGGCCATTGTTTAGGTATGTGTGGCGGTGTCGCTGCTGCTGTTTCCATGGGTACTCCCCAGAATCAACATAAGCTCCCTTTCCTTCTTTTCTACAATGGTGGCCGCCTGCTTTCTTATGGCTTGATTGGTGCGATTGCCGGTGGATTGGTAGCAGGTGTTGTTGGTGTAACTCAAATCACTCAACAACTGCTTTGGCTAAGGTTAGCTGCAGCTATCATGATGATTTTGCTCGCTTTGTATATTGGTCGGTTCTGGAATGGCCTTGCTTATGTGGAGAAAGTGGGCCAACTGCTTTGGAAGCGCCTTTCACCACTTTCCACTAAGTTACTTCCATTGCGCTCCCCCTTCGCGGCCCTGCCGTTTGGTATGTTGTGGGGCTGGTTGCCGTGCGGGCTGGTTTATTCTGCTCTGAGCTGGGCAGCAGTGGCCGGAAATGCACTAGATGGATTGTTGATAATGGTCGCATTTGGTTTAGGAACCCTTCCTGCAATGCTTTTGGTCGGTACTGCTGCAGAGGCAACAAAGAATCTTCTTAACAATCTGATATTTCGGAGGTTCTCATCTTTGATACTTCTAATGTACGGAATTATTACCGCTTATTCTGTATACAATCAGTTGTAGTAAGTCTCGCTTTCTCTTCCGGAAATGGTAAAATATTGACTCAAATCAATTTGGCTAAGCAGGCTCATGATTCAAGACAAAATTCCTACTAAACGTGTTCAATCTGGTGGTTGCGCAATCCATTGTCAGGACTGCAGCATCAGTCAGCTTTGTATTCCATTTACGTTAAGCGAGAGTGAGCTGAATCAGCTTGACCAAATTATCGAGCGTAAAAAGCCGATTCAAAAAGGTCAGCCATTGTTCCAAGCAGGTGATCAACTTCGTTCTCTGTATGCTATTCGCTCTGGCACTATCAAGAGCTACACCATTACAGAGCAAGGTGACGAACAAATTACGGCTTTCCACCTAGCCGGTGACCTTGTTGGTTTTGATGCCATTAACCATATGTCCCACCCTAGCTTTGCTCAGGCGTTGGAAACATCAATGGTTTGTGAAATCCCATTCGAAATTCTGGATGACCTTTCTGGCAAAATGCCTAAACTGCGTCAGCAAATCATGCGTTTGATGAGTAGTGAAATTAAAGGCGACCAGGAAATGATCCTGCTTCTTTCCAAGAAGAATGCCGAAGAGCGCCTCGCTGCATTCCTTCACAGCCTGTCTACCCGCTTCTCAGCACGTGGTTTCTCAGCTAAAGAGTTCCGCCTGACCATGACACGCGGTGATATCGGTAACTACCTTGGTTTGACCGTTGAAACTATCAGCCGTCTGTTGGGCCGTTTCCAGAAAAGCGGCATGCTGAGCGTAAAAGGCAAGTACATCACGATTCTTGATCACGAAGAACTGAGCCGTTTAGCAGGCGTATCCAAGTAATTACCTGCCCTAAACCTAAATATCGAAATGGCGCTATACGCGCCATTTCTCTTTTTTTGGTTTTATCTATCTGAATTTATCGCAACATCCTGCCACAATAGGTTAAATTAAAGTATCGGCATCACTAAGCTGGAGGTTGTTATGAACAGATATACCAACTTGCTCGTCGCTATCGATCCCGACCACGAAGAACAACCTGCTCTCTCCCGTGCGATGGACATCGCTAGGAAATCCTCTGCGCCTGTAAAAATCACTCTGTTCCTTGCTATCTATGACTTTTCGTATGAGATGACTTCAATGTTGTCAGCAGAAGAACGTCAGGCAATGCGTGCAGGTGTGCTTAAACAGCGTGAAGAGTGGATAGATTCAGTTGTTGAGCAAAATGCGTCTGAAGGACTCGACATCGTTAAACACGTTGTCTGGCATAATCGCCCTTATGAAAGCATGATCGCCAAGGTGTTTGATGGCGACCATGACCTATTGATCAAAGCGACCCACCAACACGATAAACTAGGCTCATTAATCTTTACCCCAACCGACTGGCATTTGCTGCGTAAGTGTCCTTGTCCGGTGCTTTTAGTCAAAGAGCATAGCTGGCCTGAAAACGGCAAAATACTTACAGCAGTGAATGTTTCGTCTGAGAATGAAACCCATGAACCGCTCAACGACAAACTCATCGATGAAGCGAAAGCCATGAGCAAACTTCTCACTGCAGAAGTCAATCTGGTCAATGCTTATCCCGCTACACCGGTGAATGTCACTATAGAACTTCCAGAGTTTGATCCAGCATCCTACACCGATGCAGTCAGAGGCCATCACCTTCTCCAAATGAAAGCGCTGCGCCAAAAACACAGCATTGATGAAGAACAAACCTTCTGTATGGAAGGCTTGCCGGAGGATGTTATTCCGGCCGTTGCCAAAGAATTGGACGCCGAACTCGTGATTCTAGGGACAACAGGTCGTGTTGGTTTGTCAGCGATCTTTATTGGTAATACTGCCGAGCACACTATCGATCAGCTCAATTGCGATGTATTAGCGATAAAACCTGATGGCTATGTCAGCCCGCTGGCACCCAATGTTGGCTTGGGCTAAGAGGATAATTTTGAAAAGCGCCGAAAGGCGCTTTTTCTTTGTCCATGACTTTAAGTCTATTTCCCTTCGACACTGGCATCCTGCCACGAAATCCGTATCATACGCGCCTAACCTTCGCATCGAGGAGCGATGTGCCATCACCATATGCCATTGGCTGGCTTGATCGCGTAGAGAAAATTTAGAGGCACAAATGTCGAATCAAGAAATCACGAAAGCACAAAAGTACAACCAGAATAAGTTGCAAAAGCGTATTCGCCGTAACGTCGGCCAAGCCATTGCTGACTTCAACATGATTGAAGATGGCGACCGTATCATGGTTTGTCTGAGTGGCGGTAAAGACAGCTACACCATGCTTGAAATCCTGCAAAGCCTGCAGAAAAGCGCACCGATTTCTTTTGAACTTATTGCAGTAAACCTGGATCAAAAGCAACCAGGTTTCCCTGAGCACGTGCTGCCTGAGTATCTTGACGATCTTGGCGTTGAGTACAAGATTGTAGAAGAAGACACCTACTCGATTGTTAAAGACAAAGTACCAGAGGGTAAAACCACCTGTTCGCTATGTTCTCGCCTGCGTCGCGGTATTCTTTACCGCACGGCTAAAGAACTGGGCGCAACCAAGATTGCACTCGGTCACCACCGTGACGACATACTGGAAACGCTATTCCTGAACATGTTCTACGGCGGCAAGATGAAAGGCATGCCACCTAAACTGGTTTCTGACAACGGTGAACACGTGGTTATTCGTCCGCTGGCATATTGCCGTGAGAAAGATATCGAGCGATATGCCGAAGCAGCCGAGTTCCCGATTATTCCTTGTAACCTTTGTGGTTCGCAGCCAAACCTGCAACGTCAGGTGATCAAAGAAATGCTTCGCGACTGGGACCGCCGTTTCCCTGGCCGCATCGAAACCATGTTCCGTGCCATGCAAAATGTGGTGCCATCACATTTGGCAGACTTCGAACTGTTTGACTTTAAGAGCATCGACAAAGACTCTGGCGTGATCAACGGTGGTGATACTGCTTTCGATAAAGAGCAGTTCAGTGATACACAGCCCTCAGAAGATGACGTGGTTGAATTTGACCCATCAATGAAGCTGGACGTTGTTCAGGTCAACTAAGCGTAGCAATAGATACAAAAAAGCCCGCGATTGCGGGCTTTTTGATTTTTGGTATTCCGCCATTAACTTTGCGGAATCCATGGTGTGACTTTCAATGGAGCTTCAGGAAAGAAGACACGCTCTCCACTTTTCAATTCATCAGCGCGGATAACAGCAACTTTACCTTCCACGTTGATTATACGACCCTCAGACGTTTTCAGCTCAGGTAGGGTATCAGCAAAATGAACAGTTACCCCTTCCACTTCGGGCATAAACCATGAAGCAAACATGCCGCCTAAATCCTGCATCATAGTCGTCATTTGAGGAACAAGATTACTGACCTCTTCTTCTGTCACCTCAGTACCAAAACTGTTCTTTGCCAGGACCTGGAATGAAATATCACAAGCCTGATCACCCGCCGTTTCAATAAACACATCCGGATTCACTTTACGCAGGTGGTTATCAATGGGTAGAGGCAGTTCTTGCGAAGCCGGGATATCAAACTCTTCGTAATGCTCTTTCTTGGTCATCCAGGCTTTGGTGATTTGGCAAGTCGCTCCTGTTGAGGGAGAGACCATAAAATATCCAATCTTCACGTCTGGATGGTTTTCACCATAGTTATGTTTTAGCTGGGTATACAGCTTGCTATAACTGAACTTCACCTGCGCCGCAGCAACCGGTGATGAAATTACAGCTGCCAGCAAGACAGCCGTAAGTCCTTTAATCATCCTTGGCTCCAATACTTTTCGTTGTATCGAATCATGCTTTGCACTTCATCGACATAAGCTTGACCGCGCTCAGAATAGCTTTTCAATCCGTTAGCCAAAGCAACGCCGGAAATCGGTTCACCTGATTTTCTCAGGTCAGCACGGATATTACGTAACTCAGCATATGCTTTGTTGCGGTTGACGTTCAGAAAATACGCGCGGATTGAATGATAAGTGTCTTTGAACACGGCGACTTCGTGGGTTTTACCCTGCGAGCGTGCACTTGGCACCATGCCGCAGCCAGAAGTGTAACACCACTGTCCAAAGTAGTTATTTCCTTCGCGGGCAAAGCGTGATGTGCCCCACCCAGATTCTTTAGCTGCCTGAGTTAAAACAAGATCTGCAGGTATCACATCCACACGCTTGAGGGCTTCTTGATACCATTTTTTGTCCGCGCCTGCTTCTGGAAGTGGCAGATTAAACAACTCGGCTACACGGGCAAGGAATGCCTCGTCTTCATCCGTTAGCGTTTTGCCATTTTCCAGTCCAATGAGCCGCGTGCGTGCGTTCTCGATCAGTCCGTTGATATAGCTGATGCCAGGTTTCATAAAAGCCACAAACGCTTTCTTTTTCTCATCAACAATTTTGTAGGAAGCAAAATCAGGCTTCTCGACCATTGAAGGTGGTGGAGAAGCCGGTTGTAGTTTGTCTACAGTGAGAGGAGTTTGTGGTGCGTCGCTACACGCTGAAAGAAATAGAGCCGAAGCCAATACAGCATAGGAAAGCTTCATTTAAGCGTTGAACACCTCTTTATTGCCATCATCAGAAGAAGAGTCATCATCCCCTTCTTGTGACACGGTCACTTCAATACCAACACCGAACATTTCGCGGTAAAGCACGCCCTTCACATTGAACATAAATGGCAACGCCCAAACCAACGCCAAACCTGCCGTTGCATAAGAAAAGACGAACAGGATAGCAATGACGATGTAAACCAGCGTCAATGGTATCAGTTTTTTGATAATCGCCCTAAATGAAACGATCATCGCCTCTACCGGCCGAAGGCGCTTTTCACAGATCAACAAAATGGTCATAGAAAAGGTGATACCGAGGAAAATACCCAACAGCGGTATCAACTGACTGCTGAAGCTTTGCAGAGCATTGATAAAGCTCATGGCCAGCGTTACAGCGAGTGCATAAGCCAGACCTTTGATGATATGCCTTGGCTTGGTTCTAAACCCAATAGCATGACTCAGCCCCATCAAGCTTGCCCCTGCATAAAGGGGCGCTGACAGAACTGTCGCTGCAAAAACAGCAATCCGCGCTGATGCCATAAGATCAGGCGTCATCTGCTGTTTACCTATGAAGGCTTCCATCACCGAATAAGGCGTGCCATTCATAATGGTCAGCGCCACCAGAAAAATCAGAATGTGCGCAATGGTCAAAACGACGGTAGCTGGCAAGAACTGCCAAAAATGCTTCTGTGTCAGCTTCACGGCTTCCTGAACCACACTGGAAGCACTTAAGTTGTAGTTACCGCTCAGCGCATTTTCTAAGGTGCCGCCAACGTGAAGTGCGTTGCTCAACTGTTGTTTATTCATAGCAAAGTAACTTTTGTCTTTAGCCTAAGAAATTTCCCCACTCTTAAAGTTATAGGTGATATTTTTTGAACACGTCTCAAGGTGTCGCATTTTTAGGCCTCACATTAACGGTCTATACTACCGAACGCCTCCGTCTCCAATTTATCGACGCAGGTCACAAGAATCGTATTTGCTCGCGGTTTCTACAATTTCCGATACCGCGTCAATTTCTGGGCGAAAAATTGCCGATAAAACATAAAAAAACGCTTTAACTTCATGGTTCGCACGTCTATCATGCGCCGTCTATTTTTAGGGGAATTTTTACTTAGCTAATCGCCCGCGGTGTAAGGAGTGAGAGTAGAATTGAACGCAACACAACCAATTAAAAAACCCGTTGTCCAGCTGAAAGGACTGCGTAAGAGCTTCGATGGCAAAGAGATCATCTCAAACTTCGATCTTGAAATTAACAACGGTGAGTTTTTAACCATTCTAGGTCCGTCAGGTTGTGGCAAGACCACAGTACTTCGTTTGATTGCTGGTCTTGAAGATGCAGACGATGGCCAAATTATCATCGATGAGCAGGACGTTACTGCTATCCCCGCAGAACAACGTCATGTAAATACCGTATTCCAGAGCTATGCGCTGTTCCCACACATGACTGTGTTCGACAACGTTGCTTTCGGCCTGCGCATGCAGAAAGTCGCTGAAAGTGAAATCGAACCTCGTGTGATGGAAGCACTTCGCATGGTTCAACTCGAGCAATTCGCCCCTCGCAAACCTCACCAGCTTTCTGGTGGCCAGCAACAGCGTGTTGCTATCGCGCGTGCTGTGGTGAACAAACCTAAAGTATTGCTGTTGGACGAATCGCTCTCTGCGCTGGATTACAAACTGCGTAAACAAATGCAGATGGAACTGAAACAGCTCCAGCGTAAACTTGGTATTACTTTCATCTTCGTTACTCACGATCAGGAAGAAGCCCTGTCGATGTCTGACCGCATCATCGTGATGAAGTCAGGTGAAGTGGTCCAAGATGGCACCCCTCGTGAAATCTACGAAGAGCCTGCAAACCTGTTCGTTGCGCGCTTCATTGGCGAAATCAACGTGTTCGATGCAGATGTCATCTCGCGCATCGATGAGCTGCGTATTACCGCGACCATCGAAGGCCGTGAGTGTCAGGTTTACTGTAAGTTAGACGTCAAAGCGGGTGACCGCGTGAAAGTTCTGCTTCGCCCTGAAGATCTGCGCATCGAAGAAATCGAAGCTGCAGACACAGGCAACGGTATCGTTGGTTATGTTCGCGAACGCAACTACAAGGGCATGACGCTGGATTCAGTGCTTGAGCTGGAATCTGGCATGTCAGTCATGGTCAGCGAGTTCTTCAATGAAGACGATCCAGATGTAGACCACTCATTGGATCAGAAAGTCGCGATTACCTGGGTTGAAAGCTGGGAAGTGGTACTGCCTGATGAAGAAGCTTAATCTCCAAAACGCCATCATTGGCGTGATTGTAGGTTGGTTGCTGCTGTTCGTGTTTATCCCGAACCTGATGATTATTGTCACCAGCTTCCTGACCCGCGATGACGCAAACCTGATTGAGATGACCTTCACCTTGAGCAACTACGCCAAGTTGATGGACCCGCTCTACGCAAAGGTGGTTTGGCATTCATTCTATATGGCAGCCATTGCTACCCTGCTCTGTTTGCTGATTGGTTACCCGTTTGCGTACATTATTGCGCGCATGCCAGTGAAATGGCGTCCTGTGATGCTGTTTATGGTGATTATTCCTTTCTGGACTAACTCGCTGATCCGTACGTACGGCCTGAAAATTTTCCTGGGTACCCGTGGTTTGCTTAACGAAGGCCTGCTGACGCTGGGCATTATCGACAAGCCATTACGCATTATGTACACCGAGTATGCGGTGATGATTGGCCTGGTTTATATCCTGCTGCCATTTATGATTCTGCCGCTTTACTCAAGCATCGAGAAGCTGGACAACAGCTACCTCGAGGCCGCGAAAGACTTAGGCGCAAGTAAGCTTCAGGCATTTATCAAAGTTATTTTGCCTTTGACCATGCCGGGCATCATTGCTGGCTGTCTTCTAGTTCTGCTTCCAGCACTGGGTATGTTCTACGTATCTGACCTGTTGGGCGGCGCGAAGAACCTGTTGATTGGTAACGTCATCAAGAGTCAGATCCTCAATGTTCGTGACTGGCCGTTTGGTTCAGCAGCGAGTATTTCCCTGACTGTATTGATGGGTCTCATGCTGTTCGCCTACTGGCGTGTTGGCAAACTGATTAACAAGAAGGTAGAGCTGGAATGAGTAAGTTTTTCCGTACCAGCTTTATGTCGCTGGTCTATGCGTTCTTATACATCCCTATCGTCATTCTTATCGTTAACTCGTTTAACGAAAGTAAATTCGGTATGGAGTGGAAAGGTTTTACCACTAAGTGGTACACCCTGCTTTTGAATAACGACAGCCTGGTGCAGGCGGCGTGGAACTCACTGACCATTGCCGTGTTTTCTGCAACCGCAGCGGCGGTTATCGGCAGTCTGACTGCCGTTGCTCTGTTCCGCTATCGCTTCCGCGGTAAAGGCTTCGTGAATGGCATGCTGTTCGTGGTAATGATGTCTCCTGACATCGTGATGGCAATCTCTCTGTTAGCGCTGTTCGTGCTGATGGGCGCACAACTGGGTTTCCTGACCCTGTTGCTGTCACACATCACTTTCTGTCTGCCGTTTGTTGTTGTGACGGTTTACAGCCGACTGAATGGTTTTGATGCACGTATGCTTGAAGCAGCGAAAGACTTAGCTGCGAGTGAGTGGACGATTCTGACGAAAATCATTCTGCCTCTGGCTGCACCTGCCGTTGCTGCAGGCTGGTTGTTAAGCTTTACCCTGTCTTTGGACGACGTCATTGTTAGTTCGTTCGTGACGGGTCCAAGCTATGAAATCTTGCCACTGAAAATCTACTCAATGGTTAAGGTTGGCGTTTCTCCGGAAGTGAATGCTCTGGCGACGCTGATGCTTATCGTCTCTCTCGTGCTGGTCATTTGCTCTCAAATGCTGGCACGCGACAAAGTGCGATAATGATACGAAGGGAGCAATCTTGAAGGTTGCTCCCCTCTGTTGTTTTCGCATTTTTCAGTCACGGATGGCTTGAACCACCCGTTATTCTCAATAATACCAATGAAAAACTACAGGAGTTGTCGATGAAACCCTGGTCTAAGTTTGTGCTGGGAAGCGCGTTGTCCTTCTCTCTTTTCTCTCACGCTGCGATTGCAGAAGAAGAGCTCTACTTCTACAACTGGTCTGAATACATTCCTACCGAAGTGCTTGAGCAGTTCACAGAGGAAACTGGCATCAAAGTCATTTACTCAACCTACGAGTCAAATGAAAGCATGTACGCCAAATTGAAAACACACCCTGAAGGTTACGACTTGGTTGTGCCATCGACTTACTATGTGAAGAAGATGCGCGACGAAGGCATGCTGCAAAAAATCGATAAAAGCAAACTCAGCCACTTCGACGGCCTTGATCCAAACAACCTGAACAAGCCGTTTGACCCAGATAACCAATACTCTATCCCGTATATCTGGGGTGCAACCGGTATCGGTGTAAACACGGACTTCGTTGAAAAAGACTCAGTACATGCTTGGGCAGACCTTTGGAACCCAGAGTATGAAGGCCAATTGCTGATGATGGATGATGCCCGTGAGTTCTTCCACATCGCGCTGACCAAACTCGGCTACTCGGCTAACACCACCAACCCGGAAGAAATCAAAGCGGCTTACGAAGAGCTGAAGAAGATTATGCCAAACGTGCTGGTGTTCAACTCAGACTTCCCAGCAAACCCTTACATGGCTGGCGAAGTGGCACTGGGTATGCTTTGGAACGGTTCTGCTTACATCGCTCGTAGCGAAGGCGCACCCGTCGACATCGTATGGCCAGAAGAAGGCGCGATTTTCTGGATGGATAGCCTTGCGATCCCAGCGACAGCGAAAAACGTGGACGCTGCACACAAGATGATCGACTTCCTGCTACTTCCTGAGAATGCAGCGAAACTGGCTATCGAAATCGGTTACCCAACACCGGTTAAAGCAGCGTACCCTCTCCTGCCGAAAGCATTCAAAGATGATCCAAGCATCTACCCACCACAAGATGTGATGGAGAAAGGTGAGTGGCAAAGCTCAGTTGGCGAAGCGAATGTGCTTTATGAAGAATACTTCCAGAAGCTGAAAGCGGGTCAATAACACACAAAAAGCGGCCACTGGCCGCTTTTTGTCACTCATTTGAAACCAGCTCAATCTTGCAGTGCAAGAATCTCTTCAACCAGCTCCGGAACCAAAACGCTCGCCTTTCCATAGCGCTTTTCATCAAATTCACTTTCTACCGCACTCGGTTCCAGGTTGACTTCAATCGTTCTCGCGCCATTAATCGCCGCTTCGTGTACAAACCCGGCAGCAGGATAAACAGAGCCCGACGTTCCAATCGAAATAAACAGGTCTGCTTCTACCAAGGCGGTATGGATCTTGTCCATATCAAGTGGCATTTCACCAAACCAGACGACATGTGGCCTCATGGACGATGGCATTTGGCAGCAATGGCATAAATCATCGACCATAATGTCGTCCTTCCAATCCAATACTTGGTTTGAGCCACTGCAACGGGCTTTCAGCAGTTCCCCGTGCATATGAATGATATTTTGACTGCCAGCTCTCTCGTGCAGGTTGTCGATGTTTTGCGTAACCACAGTGACTGAGCCTTCCAAATCCTGCTCTAGCTTTGCCAGCGCTTCGTGAGCTGCGTTCGGCGCAACGCCTGACTGCAATTGTCTTCTGCGTTGGTTGTAGAAGGTTTGAACTAATGCTGGGTTTCTTGCGAAACCTTCAGGCGTCGCAACATCCTCGATGTGATGCTCTTCCCATAACCCGTCTTGAGCCCTGAAGGTCCGGATCCCCGACTCTGCCGAGATACCTGCCCCCGTTAGTATGACGATGTTTTTATAGGGGAATTGCATATTGAGCTTCCTTTCTGGCAGTGATTCCTACGCGCTTTTACTGTGTTGGATTTATATGCGCTTTAAACCTTTATATCACTGTTGGTATTGGCAAAACAGCTCAGCGGGACTAGACCATGGTCGAAATCCTACATAAAACAGCATTTAACGAGAGAAATCCGAAATATGTCTTATATTTAATAAGTGTCCCAAACATGAATCGGAACTGACACTTGCAACGACTCAAACTCTCTTTACTTGCTGCCTCGATCACGGCGCTGGTTTCAGTAAACACTGAAGCTGGGGAGCTCGTGCAGCTTAGCGGGTTTGGTAATATTTCTGCTATTCATTCGGGAACCGAAAAGTTTGGTTTCGTTTATGACCTAACCAAAGAAGGCGTTTTTGATGAATGGAGCCTAGAAGCAGGCTCATCTGTAGGTTTACAGCTCAACGCCAGCCTCTCCGACGATTGGGACTTTGTGATTCAAGGAGTCGTTCAGGATCGTATCGAAAACGATCTTAACAAGAGCATCACCTGGGCCTTTCTTCGCTACAAAGTATCTCCTGATGTGACCGTCAGAGTTGGACGCATCGCTACTCCGATTTACATGCTGTCAGAATACCGCGATGTGGGTTTTGCTTATCTGTGGACAAAGCCCATCACAGACTTTTACGCCAACATCCCTGTTACTAGCCTTAATGGTGGCGATATTGCTTACACCACACCACTCGGGAATGGTGTGATTGAAGCAAAAGTCTTCGGCGGTCAGTCAGATGTATCGATAAATACGATTTATGAATCCTATGAGGTGACACTGTCACCACTCATAGGAACAAAGCTGAGTTACTTTACCGACCAATGGATACTTTCGGGTTCTGCAGCGACCGCAAAGGTCGATGAGGGCAACCCAGCGACAACACTGATCACTAATTCATCATCAAATCCATCCATTTTCCAGGCTTGGCCATCTCTTCAAAGCTCGCTACAAGACTTTGAATTCGAAAACACCCGGTTCTATTACTATTCGCTGGGTGCTCAATACGAAACTGGAGATTGGAACATCCAGACTGAATTGAGTTATACCGATGCAGATTGGCCATTCTTCCCCGACCTTGCTGCTGGCTATACCAGCGTGGGAAGAACAATTAACGACCTCACTGTTTATGGGTTTGCGTCAAAGGCTAAATCCGTTGGCGAAATCTATGAGTTAGAGGCGCCACCAACAGCCTTACTCTCCAATCCGCAAATAGGCGGCGCATATGCACTGATTAAAGGAAACCTCGATGCAAGGGTTATCGATCAAGAAACCATCGGTATCGGGGCGCGTTATGACATCAATTCACAACTGTCACTGAAAGGACAATTTGAAAGAACCTGGTTGAACAACAACCGAATCGGCGGTTGGTCAGTTGACGAACAGGGCCTCACAGCGCCTGTTCCTGACCATATCGATACCATCTCCATTAGCCTGAGTTTCGTGTTCTGATATGAAAAGATTTGTATTAGCACTACTCACATTAACATGGCTAGCATGGTCTTCCGGAGCCCGTGCAGAATTGGTAGTGGTTGTAAATGCAGAAAACCCACTCAGTGCCCTCTCTTCACGCCAGTTGGTGGACTTATACATGGGCCGCTACAACTCCTATCCAAACGGAGAATCAGCGGACACGACAGATTTACCTGAGCGCAGCCAAGAGCGAGAGCTGTTCTATCGTATGTTGGTGGGCAAGTCAGCAGCACAGGTCAATGCCTATTGGGCAAGATTACTCTTCACTGGAAAGTCTGAGCCTCCACAAACTGTACGTTCGCCTGATGACGTCATTGCCTTGGTGAAAGACAACAAGAATGCAATTGCGTATATCAACGAAGCCGACTTGGTTGATGGTTTAAAAGTGGTATATAGATTTGAAGATTCTCAATAAACGCATTCACATTCGGGTTGCAACGGGTGTTGCCACCGGCGCATTCCTTTTCTCGATCTTCGCTTCTATCACTTGGTTCTACATTTCTTACCATCAGGAAGTCGACCGCTCACGTAGTCAAATCAAGCAAGTCATCACAACTATTGAACAAACCGCTTCTATTGCTATGTATTTGGGCAATAAAGAACTGGCGGAAGAAGTGCTACGAGGGCTAGAAGCGAATGATATTATCTCGGCTGCGCGCCTGACGAGTCAGGACGGCCTTTCTGCTTCTTTTTCGGGTAACAGCGATTTAGACCAAGCCGACACTGCCATTATCTTCCCTATTGTCTCGCCTTTCGATGAGAATGAATTTGTCGGCGATCTGCTGGTTTACCCAAATCAAAGGTACATCGAAAATAATGCGATATCATTGGCGAAAATTCAGGTCATTGTATTGGTTTTCTATTCCGTGATTATCGCGTTGCTGACACTCATTATCGTCAACCGAATCCTGACGGAACCGATGAAAAACATCGCTAACCGCTTCCACATCATCACGCCTGGTGACACTACCCGAATCGAAGTTCCTGTCGGTCATAAAGAAAATGAAATCGGAGCTTTAGTCAGCGACATTAATGGCTTGCTCGATGCAGTAAACAACCAAATAGATAACGAGCGGGATCTGCGTTCTGAAACCGAAAATCTATCCAAAAAGTTCCGTTTTATCTTTGAGAGAGCGAGCGCAGGTATTGGTCTGATTGACTCTGGAAACCAACTTATTGTTGCGAACCCCGCGCTGCTGAGATTGCTCGGCCAGACTTTTATTGTCGATACCGACCGATTCTCAAAAACAGACTTCACGGGTTACTTCAATGATCCTGCCGAAATCAAAGAATTCATTGAAGAGTTCTGGCTTAAGCCTGGCAACCAGTTCAGCGCCATGGATATTCAGCTCAAACATAAGGTCCGTGCTGCAGACCGTTGGGTACACTGCCTGTTCTCGAAAGTCGAAGACATTAACAATCCAGATGACAGCTTGCTTGAAGTTGTTCTCTATGACATCACAGAACGTGCCGAGCGTGAGCAGAACATTATTTATGAGGCGGAACACGACCCTATCACTCAGCTTCTGAACCGTCGTGCTGGTATGGCTAAGTTGGAAGTATCGCTTCAAGAAGCTGATAAGAAACAACGTAAGTTTGCTGTGCTTATGATCGATCTTGATGGCTTCAAGCACGTAAACGACACTTACGGCCATGATGCCGGAGACAAGGTGATCATTGAGGTCGCCAATCGAATCAAGCAATTCTTCCGCGGTTCTGATGTGGTAGCTCGCTGGGGCGGTGATGAGTTCTTGATTGGCTTCTCATATAACCCAAATTACGAAACAGCGGTGTCAGATATTGCCTCAGATCTTCAATTCCAAATCGCCCTACCCGTTGAAATCGGCCACGAGCAAACTGCATGCGTGGGTTCAAGTATCGGTATCAGCGTATACCCTGACAACGACGAAGCCATCAGTGCGCTTATCGAGCAGGCTGATGAAGCGATGTATTACGTGAAAAACAATGGCAAAAACTTCTTCCGCTTTTATCAGGCAGAAGAAGCGACAGCATCAGCAAATCGATAGTCTCGCATTATCAAACATTGAATCCGTCCGTAGCCTCTCTGTATGCTGTGTTTTCACTTCGTAAGCAAAGGACTTCCATTGATGCACCCTCTCAGAGTTTCAGTCCGTGCTGTTTGTTACCGAGACAATACCATTCTGCTCGCTGAACATCGCGACGATCGTGGCCTTTGGTACATTATTCCTGGTGGTGGCATACAGCACAATGAAACGCTCGACCTTGCGTTTAAACGAGAGCTTCTTGAAGAAACGGGCGGTGAAGCAGATATGGGCGACATTCTTTTTGTCCGTGAAGTGATTGCGGATGAATTGGAAACCACTTATCTACCCAAACACCTCCATCAAATAGAACTCTTTGTTGAAGCAACTAATTTCCGACAGATCACCGAAGCATCAGAACCGGATAAAGACCAAATAGGTATGGTTTGGATGCCACTCGATAAACTGCCGGATTTGCTTTTCTTTCCAAAAGCCATGGTGGGAGCGCTTCAAACCAAATCCTTCGACAAGATCTATCAAGGTCACATTATGTAACTGGCTAGACCATTTGTTGTTAGTCACTCAGTTACAATGCCCAACAAGATTAACAGTGGACATCCACCAAAAGAGATCATGCAGTTAGATAACTACTTCAGTCAGAAAGACGGTCAATTCGTTTTCACTCGCCAACAGGCAAGTCACTTCGCCAAACTCGTTGCCGGCGATTTCAACCCGATTCACGACGAGGATTCCAAACGATTCTGCGTACCAGGTGATCTTCTTTTCTCTGTTCTTCTTGCGAAGGCTGGTATTAGCCAGAATATGCGAGTCAGCTTTTCAGGCATGATTTCTGATAATCTTGGCCTCGCGATTCGCGAGGATGAAAACGGTCACCTGGATGTGATCGATGCAAACGACAAATGTTATCTAACCATGCACCGCGAAGGCGATAATTTGGTCAATGAGAAGCTTGCGGCTAATGTTGCCGAAAACTACGTGAAATTCTCTGGCATGAACTTCCCCCACATCATGGTTCCTTTGATGGAAGAAAGCGGCATGATGATCAATCCAGATCGCCCGCTGGTGATGTACGAGAGCATGGAGCTCAACTTCAAACACCTTAACTTTTCAAACCCGACAGTTGAGCTAACTAACTCCACCATGGAAGTATCCGGTAAGCGTGGCGCTGTTATTCTTGCCTTTGCGTTCAGAGAAAACGGCGAAGTTATTGGTGAAGGAAAGAAAAAAATGGTGTGTAGCGGCCTTCGCGAATACGAAACCTCAGCGGTAGATGCTTTGGTTGATAGGTTCAACAGCCGAAAATCAGAATTCTTATCTGCACAGCCTGCATAACCTGTACGACATACCATATGAACCCCGATTCATTCGGGGTTTTTTATTTGCGTCAATGTCTTATGTTCAATATTTAGTCACACTTTTCACACACTGTTCTATATTTAACTTATCAATAGCGCGCTGGAGTTAAATATGGCAACTGCGAATCTACTCTCTCATATCGATAAGCTCCCAAAGATTCCAAAGGTCGTTCAGGAACTGATGGATTTGGTGAACAGTGAAGGTTCAGACATGAACCAAATCTCGGAAAAAATCGCGATGGATCAAGTGATCAGTGCTCGCGTTTTGCGTCTGTCAAACTCAGCCCACTTTGGTCGAGGCAGAAGCGTCTCTTCTGTTGATGAAGCGGTTATTCGACTGGGTCTGGGTCCTATCCGTACGCTCGTAACGGCTTCGGCGCTGATGAGTACTTTTCCAAAGATTGAAGGATTGGATCTCAACGAGTTTTGGGGAACCACCTTCGAAGTAGCAACCTTATGTAAAAGTGTTGCGAAGGAGCTCAAAGCAGATCAAAACGAAGCTTTTACCGCGGGCATGCTGCACAACATCGGTGACTTGTTGATTTATACCGTTTACCCGGACAAGGCTCAAAAAGTCGAACTCCACATGGAAGCTGGCAAAACCAAGCCTGAAGCACAGCAAATTGTTTTAAACACAGACAATGCACAACTGGGCGGTGAGCTAGCCAAGAGCTGGAAGTTTGCAGATACACTGGTCGACGCCATCGCTCACCAATATGGTGCCGTTCAAGGCGATAACTTCTCTCAACTTGCCGCTATCATCAATTTTTGTGCAAAAGTTGACGGAAACTGGGACAGCCTTGTCGATGGAGAAGCCAAAATCACCTGGCTTAACCATCAACTCGAATACAGCATGCTTGGACTCAATGAAAATGTTGTTGAGTCGATTGACGATATTCGTGGTGCTGGTCGCGAGATGGCTAAGTCTCTGCTCTAAGCACAACCAATGTCCTTTCGAAAAGCGCCGAAAAGGCGCTTTTCTTTTGTTCAAAGCAAGTCAAGCCCCTTCCTATTGCGTCGTTTTTGGAAACAATAAATTCATTTAATGCTATTTATCGCAAGATAACAGAGGCATAAGCTGGCTTTCTAATAAAAATACAAAACCCAATACATGGGTTAATTACACTGTATCCAGCAACAGTATGTTTCAGAATTTCAACGTTGTTTGGGTATTCAGAAAGCAATGTCGCGAGGACAGCACATGCAACAACCTCGAATCTACCCTGCTAAGCCGCAGAAGGTTTATCTCTACGCTACCTGCCTGGTCGACGCCTTTGACCCGGAGACAGGCCTAGACGCCATTTCCCTGTTAGAACAACAAGGCATTGATGTCGAGTTTATTCCTAAACAAACCTGCTGTGGACAGCCCGCTTACAGCTCTGGCTATACAGAAGAAGCAAGAACCGTCGCTGAGCATCAAATGGCTCTGTTTCCTGAAAATATCCCTGTCGTCATTCTTTCTGGTTCTTGCGGCGGCATGATGGTTCACCACTACCCCAGATTGTTTGAAGGTCATGCGCTGGCTGACGCCGCCAAGTCTTTTTCGGCGCGCGTATTCGAGCTCACTGAGTTTCTCACCAATGTATGTCGCGCCAAGTTCGAAGACCAAGGCGAAGAAACCACGGTCGCCGTTCACACTTCTTGCGCAGCAAGACGCGAAATGAACGTTCACATCTACACCGCTCACTTACTCAGCCAACTCGATAATGTCGAAGTCAAACATCCCGACTACGAGGAAGAATGCTGCGGCTTCGGCGGTACTTTCTCTGTCCGCCATCCAAACATCAGTGAAGCCATGGTAGACGACAAGTCCAATAACCTGAAAAACACCGGCGGCGTGCAGTTCGTCAGTGCGGATTGGGGATGCATGTTGAATATCAATGGCGCACTGGAATACAAAGGCGAGACATTCAGAGGCAAACATATTGCCCGATTTTTGGCGGAACGAGTTGCTGTGGCCGGAGGTGATCAATGAATCGCAATACGCCTGAGCATTTTCACCCTCAAGCAAAAGACGCGCTGGGAGATAAAAAGTTACGTCAGAATTTTCGAGGGGCTATGGATTACCTTCGCGGTAAACGCCGTGATGCCTTTCCTGAAGCGGCCGAAGAAAAAGCTGTACGTGATCTCGCAGAAGCGATCCGCCAACGCTGCTTAAGTAAACTGCCAGAACTTCTCGAAAAACTTGAAAAACAGCTCACCCGAAATGGTATCCACGTTCATTGGGCACTGAATGCAGATGAAGCGAATGCCATCTTCAGTGATATTGCGAAGAAACATCAAGCCACCTTGATGGTGAAAGGAAAATCCATGGTTAGCGAGGAAATCGGCCTCAATCATCACATGGAAAAGCAAGGGGTGCGCTGCCTGGAAAGTGATATGGGCGAATACATTGTACAGTTGGATGGAGACACGCCATCGCACATCATCATGCCCGCTATTCACAAGAACAAACAGCAAGTCTCAGATACCTTCGAACACAATCTGGATGACTTCAAACCGACAATAGACGTCGACATTCTTATCCGAACTGGACGTAATGCTTTACGCCAAGCCTATCAGGAAGCAGAGATAGGTGTTTCGGGCGTGAATTTCGCCGTTGCTGAAACAGGCACCCTTTGCCTGGTTGAAAATGAAGGCAACGGGCGTATGTGTACCACCATTCCGAAAGTACACATTGCGATAACCGGTATAGAAAAAGTGGTCGAGTACCTGTCAGATGTGCCTCCGCTCTATAGTGCACTGACCCGCTCAGCCACCGGACAAAACATCACTACCTACTTCAATATGATCAGCAGTCCGCGCAAAGAAGACGAGCTAGATGGTCCCGAAGAAGTACACCTAATCTTGTTGGACAACGGGCGCACTCAGGCTTATCACGACGAAGAACTGCGTAAAACACTCCAATGTATTCGCTGTGGAGCTTGCATGAACCACTGTCCGGTTTATACCCGCATTGGTGGCCACGCGTACGGCACAGTTTATCCGGGGCCAATTGGGAAGATTATCTCCCCACACCTGATGGGCATCGACAGTACGAAAGAATTGATCACAGCATCCAGTTTGTGCGGTGCCTGTGAGGAAGTCTGCCCAGTTCGTATTCCCATTCCTTCATTGCTTCAGCGCTTGCGTCAGGAATCCAAGAACAAATCCGAGCCAAACCACGAGGTACTTGATGGCCAGAATACGGCGAGTAATGCCTTGGAGAAAGCGGCGATGAAAGGCTTCGCTTATGCCGCCACGCATCCATCGCTCTACCACACAGGCTTAAATGCAGCGAGAAAGATGAATGGGCTTATTCCGAATCATCTCGGCAACTGGACGCAATGCCGCGTTAAACCCAAACTCGCCAAAACATCTCTCAAAGCCAAAATCGCGCAGCGCAATGGAGATAAGAAATGAAAACACAAAGCCAAAACGCGCGCGCTGTGATCTTCGGCAAATTGAACGCAGCACCACGCACACAAAAAAATGATGAATTGCCAGAATGGTATGCCTGGAGTTCAGACGATGCACAAATGCGTGTCGATCGATTGGCTAAATGCATGAATGCAAGCCATACGGAAATTATCCGTACAGATAAAGGGAGCATTGAGACTGCGTTAGCGGAATGTATTCAAAGCAATGGTTTCGAAAAAGTACTGTTCTCGAAAAACAGCCCGTTGGCGGAAGTTATCGCAAACCAATGTCCTGAGACAACGGCGCTCAAATATAACCAAACCATGGAATCTTTAAAATCCACGTTGTTTCAGGAAGTAGATGCCAGCGTTAATGTGATTAAAGCCGCCATTGCGGATACTGGTACATTGGCTATCGTAACAGGCGAAGACGAACCGCGAGCCCTGTCACTGGTTCCTCCTGTACACATTGCTATCCTTCGTGAATCTGACATTGTGTCTAATTTCAGCGAGTTAATGACATCGCCGTTCTGGAAAGATGCAGGATGGGATACTGAGCCTCCGACAAATCTTGTGTTGATTTCCGGCCCATCAAAGACCGCAGATATCCAACAGACTCTTGCATATGGCGCGCACGGACCGAAGCGCCTCGTCCTGATTTTGGTTAAGGAGTGACCATGAGCCAGACATTGGCCGATTCAATCTATCAAACTTTGCAGGAAGCGCTGTTGCAAAGGATACCTGAGCAGCGTCTAATCACAGATGAAACCAGACGTTTAGCTTATGGCACCGATGCCAGCTTTTACCGGCTTATTCCAAAAATCGTCGTTCAGGCGGATAACTTAGATGATGTGGTGTTCATCATTCAAACCTGCGGCGAGTTAAACGTCCCTTTCACCTTCCGCGCTGCAGGCACCAGTCTGTCCGGTCAAGCAGTATCAGATTCAGTCTTGATTACACTGACAGACAACTGGCGTAACCACACCATTCTAGAAGACGGTGAAAAAATCCGACTTCAACCAGGTGTGATTGGTGCTGATGCCAATCGCTACCTTGCCCCTTTTGAACGTAAGATTGGGCCGGATCCTGCTTCGATCAATAGTTGTAAGATCGGTGGTATCGCGGCGAACAACGCTAGTGGCATGTGCTGCGGTACCGCGCAGAACACCTATAAAACCGTTGAGTCAATGAAGATTGTTTTCCATGACGGTACGCTACTCGACACCAGTGACTCCCAATCAGTCAATCAATTCAAACAAAGCCACCAGCATCTTATCGAAGGGATTCAATCGCTTTGTAATGAGGTGAATGAGAATAAAGAACTAAAGTCGCGCATTGCCCATAAATATCGCTTAAAGAACACCACTGGTTACGCGCTTAATGCACTGATTGATTTCACTGATCCCATCGATGTGCTGACACACCTCATGGTTGGCTCTGAAGGTACATTGGGCTTTATTGCCGAGATCACTTACCACACCGTAGTCGAGCACCCAAACAAAGCCTCATCACTGTTGGTATTTAGCGATATCGAAACTGCATCGAATGCCGTCACCGCGCTTTCTAAAACACCGGTGTCATCAGTAGAAATGATGGATGGTCGCGCATTAAGATCAGTCGCCGACAAGCCCGGCATGCCCGATTTCCTGCCACAACTCACACTCGAACATTGTGCCCTGCTGGTGGAGTCCCGAGCTGCGGATCAAGACACACTCGACCAACAGTGCAAAACCATTCTTTCTTCCATCGCAGAATATGACGTTCCACATCAAGTCGCTTTTACGTCTAACGCAAACACAGTCGCAACATTATGGGGGATTCGTAAAGGCATGTTCCCTGCCGTTGGCGCTGTTCGAGAAGCGGGTACAACAGTGATTATCGAAGATGTCGCCTTCCCCGTTGAGCGTCTGGCATCAGGCGTACGTGAACTTCAGGCACTGTTTACCCAATACGATTACAACGAGGCCATTATCTTCGGACATGCGTTAGAAGGTAACTTGCACTTCGTCTTCACTCAAGGGTTTGATAGCTCAGAAGAAGTTGAACGCTATGGCAAATTTATGGATGACGTCGCGCAGCTCGTTGCCGTGAAATATGGCGGCTCTTTAAAAGCAGAGCATGGTACCGGTCGTAACATGGCGCCCTACGTTGAGTTGGAATGGGGAACTGATGCCTACTCACTGATGCAACGCATCAAAACCTTGTTTGACCCGAGAGGACTACTCAATCCGGGCGTGATTATCAATGACGACCCGCATGCGCACGTTAAGAACCTGAAACCGATGCCAAAAGCAGATGATCTCGTCGATCGCTGTATCGAATGTGGTTTCTGTGAGGCTGTGTGCCCATCAAGAACACTTTCACTGTCACCAAGACAGCGGATCGTCATGTATCGTGAACTTAGCCGTTTAGAGCGAGACGGTTCTACTGAGCGATATGCAGAGCTTCAGAAGGCTTTTGATTACCTTGGTGTAGATACCTGTGCCGCAACTGGACTATGTGCTGACCGCTGTCCTGTGGGTATCAATACCGGTGATCTCATCAAGAAGGTACGTACAGAGAAATACAAACGCTTTACGCCGATTGCGACCTGGACGGCAGATCATTTCTCAACTGTCACTGCTATGACGCGATTCGGTCTGACCACCAATAAAGTGATGCAGACAACGCTAGGCCAAAAAGCGCTCAGCTCGACCTTCAATGGACTTCGTAAACTGACCAAGGGTAGAACCCCAAGCTGGCATGAGAACTTTCCTGTTTCGAATAGCACTCAGGTCGAGCCATCTGCTGTCGCTAAAGAGAAAAAAGTCGTTTACTTCCCTTCTTGTGCCTCTCGCAATATGGGCAATGCAGTGACCAGTGATGACAAACACTCACTGACCGAGGTGACATTGTCACTTCTTGAGCGGGCGGGATATCAAGTTATTACACCAAACTCACTCAAATCACTCTGTTGCGGTATGCCTTACGACAGTAAAGGCATGAATTCTATTGCCAAGAACAAAAGCGAGGAACTTCAGGCCGCGCTTTGGCATGCAAGCCAACACGGAAAAATCCCGGTGCTGATGGATACCAGCCCTTGCACCAAACTCAGTAAGGAACAATTTTCCCAGACCATGAATATCATGGAGCCTGCAGGCTTTATCATGGAACACCTCATTGATGCGCTGGATATCAAGCCACTGGATGAAACCGTGATGCTTCATATCACCTGCAGTTCGAGACGTATGGGATTAGCAGATACATTGCTGAAAGCCACTAAAGCGTGTGCAAAGGAAGTGATTGTACCGGAACATATTGAGTGTTGTGGTTTTGCAGGGGATAAAGGCTTTTTCACGCCAGAACTCAATGAGTCTGCCCTTTCTCCGCTAAAAACTCAGATTCCAGATGGATGTACGCGGGGATTCAGTAACAGTAGGACTTGTGAGATTGGATTAACCCATCACAGCGGCATTCCTTACCGAAGCATTCTTTACCTGTTGGATGAAGCTTCACGACCTCGCGGTTAACGCTAATTGCTTCACCCTGTCCATTCTCATGCCCTTTACGTTGCCACGTTAAAGGGCTTTTTATTTCTCAAACGCTCGCCCGATCATGAACCCTACGAGACTCAGCAAACAAAAATTCCCAATAATGACTAGCCTGGTCACTTGACCCTCACGCTTGAGATTTCTCAGCAATTCATCGTCGCGTTTCGACTTTATGGAGTTATTAGGGTATTGGGGATTTTCCCTCTCAAGTAACATAGAACCCCATATTCAAAAGCAATTTAAGGGCTGTTAATCGTGCATATGAAAATTGTTTTGTTTTTAATTGGGCTTTCAACATGGGGAAGCCAAAGTATGGCTATGGATACAAGTATTGAATCTCAAATTGAGTTAGGACAGCGCAGTCTAACCCTAGTGCGTCATTGTGCAGGCCGTTTTGAACTTGAGTTACCCAAAGATATGACATTGCTTGAGGCAGGATATGGCCAACCTGAGTTTTCAATCGATATGTATGCGGAGGGCGATAAGACGGAGGGAGGCTTATACCGAGGGGAGCAAAGACTGGAACAGTGGTTAAGTTATATAGATAAAAAACGGCAAAAAGATTCAGAGTTTTCTCCTACAGAATATGTCATACAGGAATTGAAACCTCATTTGAAAACGGTCAGCTTCCATGCGGATATTCGAGGCCTAATGGACGATGATAACGCCCCTTACTCATTCACCACTTATTTTTTCCAGGACTTTCCAGAGCAACAGATGGGCCTTTCAATTCAAGGGTTGGCCATCGGCCATATTCCCCGTAATGTTGAAAATGTGCAGGAAACGTTTAACAGCCGAGTCACTTGGATGAAAGAAGCCATATCGGAAACGGTGATTCACCAGCCATGGCCTCATAATCAGTTTGGCATCTGCATGCCAAACGGTATTTTGATAAACAACAGCAGCCCTGTGCAAACCCAGCAAGGATACTTCCAGGAAAATTATGCCTTTGAGTTTTTCAATGGTAAAAAATCAATTTTTAGACTGTTAGTGGTAGTTTACAGTGATGAAACAGCACTTAAACAAGAAATTAGTCAAGTATCAGGCCTCTTATCCTTTATAGCGAGCAGTAAAACTAAGGTTGCAGGCCGCAACGGACGTTTGTTTATAAATGATGGTAAATACTCAGATACTGAGCGAGAGTTCAAATGGGTGAGTACGGATTCAAAGGTAAACAGTGTGCGATTTGCTCATATTGAAATTGAAGGCAAAATTGAAATTGACGATTACCCTGAGTTAAAGCCCCTCAATGCAACAGACATGGTCGTGGCCTTGATAAACGGTGTTCGAGTAAGAGAAAACGGTATGGAAGGCGTAAAACGCTAATTGTTTTTAGAACAGTCCGCTCAAAAGATGCTGAGTTGACTGAATTTATGAATTAACGAGGGCAGAAAATGTGTTATCAGTAATTAGACTCACCTTCTCTGACCAAACTGTCCCCTTCATCAATCTCAAACTCTAAAGGCTCTGACTGCCATTCTGTGCCGTTAATCATACTAAGTAAGGTCAGTGCCGCCCTTTCCCCCGTTTCTCTATCAGGCGTCACGACACTGGCCAGTTTCGGCATCATAGATTGCCCTATGTCCAGCGCATGAATTCCGGCGATGCCAATCTGCTCAGGAACTGACAGCCCTTGATTTTGGCACTCAATCAACACGCCAGCCGCAAGCTCATCATCTGTGCAGAAGAAAGCATCGGTATCCGGGTAGCGATCTAATACCTTGGTCGTCATTTTGCGAGCCAGTGACACGGACGATTCCGCCTTTGCGGTAATACTTCTTGGCGTGATTCCCGCATCTTCCATGGCATCGACGTAACCTTGAAGCTTGCTTGAGGTTCGGATCCCCTTTTTCACATTCAGGCATACAATGTGCTCGAAACCGCGCTCAATCATCAGTGTCACCATGGAAAAGGCGGCAAGCTCGTTATCAATACCAACACCTTGAGTGGTTTCTGTGGCGGTTGAATCCATGACTTCTACGTAAGGAATACCGGCTGTCTGGATCATTTTCAGCGATTTTGCTGTATGTTCATTGTCAGCAAGGATAAGCCCATCAACATTAAAAGAGAGCAATGATTCAATACGCTGTTGTTCGATCTCTGCCTCATAGCCGCCATGAGCCAGCATGACTTGGTAGCCATTTTCTTCAGTGACAGCTTCTATTCCCGCAATTACTTGTTGGAACACGGGATGGCGCAAAGAAGGAAGGATAACACCGAGCGTTTTGCTACTGCGGTTGGAAAGAATGTCGGGAACCCGATTAGGAATATACCCTAGCTCATCCAGTGCTATTTGGATTTTCTCTCCTGTTTGTTTAGCGACTTTATGAGGATGTTTGAGGTAGCGACTGACAGTCATTTTGGTGACACCAACACGTTCAGCCACATCATTCATAGTGGGACGGCGACTTTTTTCCATATCACTCTCCTCAAAAGACCCTTGATATAAGTTTTTGAGCAGATTCAGTTATTCGCCAATAGGAATATGCAAAGTGTGACCCATAACATTAACTCTCAGATCGCACAGCTATGATTATTGTTTGCTGGCATCCACCCGCATAAAACGCGCGAACTTCGGAATACCATTTTTAGTAAATCCGTTGTGACGGTATGTCACCAGCTCACCAAGCTCTGGTGGGTTTTCCCTTTGAAAGTCTGAAAAGCCTGTACCGATTTTAAATTCCTTTCCATCAGGCATTCTTACCACCAATGCCCCCATCCGGCCTTCATGTTTTCCTTTGCCGTCTACATACCCAATCACCTCGGCTTCGGCATCATCAGCCACTTTCATCTTTATGACGTTTGCCGAGCGCCCTGCCTGATAAATGCCGCTTAGCTTTCTAAGCATCAAACCCTCGCCGCCAGCCTCATTGATCGCCTCAAGTAAAGCCAACAGTGATACTTTGTTTTCTACGGGTTTGTGTTCAACAAAGCCAAGATGAGGAATATTCAGCCCTTGCGCCATGCTCCTAAACTGCTTGTAGCGAATATCAAAGCTATCAAGGCTTGCTGGTAGGTCGAAGACCATAAACTTCACCTTCCCCCACTCTTTGTCATCAGGTTTGCCATCCATCACCGCCGCCATGGTTTCCTCGAAACGGTTACGACCAATCCAAAGCTCACCTTCCAGTGGTATTTCCGGTAACGCATCAATAAACCATTTTGGCGCATAGATCAGTTTGCCTTGGCGGGTAAAAAGGTACTGTCCGCTCCAGTAAGCTCGAATACCATCGAGTTTTTCACTGAACACATAATTTTCCCAGTGACTGATTTCAGACTCTTCAAATGGGATCGCGAGCTGAGGCTTATAGTGCAAGCAAGTGGTGGCATAGACATGCTGACTGGTTGCCAGACCTAAACTGATGGCTAAAAGCAATGGAGCAGGTTTCATGGCATCGACACAATAATTTCAAGAGGTTGAATCCATTTTTCCTCCCGCTCTCTCGAATACCAGTTCGAATAAGCGATTTGAGATGTCTCGTCAAAATCTCATTCTGTTGTTGCAGGCACAAACAAAAAAACGGCGCATTCGTCTGAATGCGCCGTTCTTAAATTCGTATTTAAACATCAAGCAAAGGCGTAAATATAAGTGCCGTTCTTGATGGTATTAATCACTTTCTTCGACAAGTAATTCGGCAGCGCCGGGCAACCCCAACTGCGACCCAGCTGACCTGTTTTCGCAATCACGTTCGGATGAGCATACGCCGCGCCATGGATCACAATAGCTCTGCGACGCGCGTTATCATTCACGCCTTTAGACAAACCATCGAGGCGCAATGAGTAACCGTGTTTCCCATAGTAGGTCTCAGCAGCGCGGAACACGCCAATAGAAGTCTGGCGAGAGTTCACCACGTTGGAAAATTTCTTCGCATAAAGTGAGCCGCTGTTTTTGCCATGGGAGACATAAGAAGCAAACAGTACTTTACGCTTCGCCGCATCAATGACCCAAAAACGTTTTTCTGAAGAGGGTTTGCCGTAGTCAATGAGGGTGAAAACAGATTTTCCTGTTCTGTGTGTGCGGAAGTGGTTGTAGGCTTTCTGGAATTTGTCGAAAGATACCTCATCAGAGAGGCTAAGTTGCCGATACATAGACTGCGCATCTGGCAGAATGGCTGCGAACACGTTCGCAGAAAACAGTAATAAAATGAGCGCAAAAGTCGCTTTCAACGCCTTAAACATAACATTCCCCGTAAATGGTATGTGATTAAAAAATGCGTGCCGAGCAATGCAAATCGGCTAATCCCATTTATGTCATACCAAAATTCGTGCCAGAGCCTTATCTGAAACGATTAATTATTATTTTTCAGTAAGTTAGCTTTTAGTTAAACAAGTTAAGTTCTCTTCCCAACCCACATCACTTGCTCGTTTACGCGGATAAAGGCATATGATTGCCGTTTGTTATCCTTGTCTTTAGGGAATGTTGCCATAGCGGCAAAAGGTGAGAAAGCCAGCGACAACGCTGGCTTTCTATTTTTATAGATAAGTGCTTCTAAGATGAAGCATGACTGTAAAGCAGAACTAGATTGCGTCGATGGCGTTCTTGATGCGCTTATCTGAAATCGGATAAGGCGTGCCAAGTTGCTGGGCGAAATAGCTGACACGAAGCTCTTCAATCATCCAGCGGATTTCCTTCACCGCCGCAGGAACACGCTGCCCTTTCGGGATTTTATTCAGCAGCTCTTTATAGTCGTTAGTGACAGATTCAATCTTGAGGATGTGCAGACGATCCTTGTTAGGATCAATCGGCAGTTTCTCCAAACGACGCTCTACCGCATTCAGATAACGTTGAATGTCCGGCAGACGTTTCCATCCGCATTCTGTCGCAAACCCTTTGAAGATCAAGCTTTCTACCTGAGCTTTAATATCCGACAGGGCGAACGCCATGGTGAAATCGATTTTACCTTTCAGCTTCTTATTAATGCTGAATGCCGTCGTCAGGATCTGCTCTACCTGTTTGGCGATTTCCACCACTGTGTCACCCAGTTCTGCACGAACATACTCCTTCAGCGCTTCAAACTCTTCAGGTTGCCACTTCAAACCGCCCTGCGACTCAATCAACTTATCGACACCACAGGCAATGCAGTCATCAATTAAATCCAGCACGCGGCCGTAAGGGTTGAAGTACAAACCGAGTTTGGACTTGTTCGGCAAGTTGTCGTGCAGGTACTTGATTGGCGATGGTACGTTAAGAAGGATCAGTCGACGCTGACCCTGTTGCATGGCCTGTCGCTGCTCTTCTTCAGTTTCGTAAAGCTTAATACCCACCGAATCTTTGTTATCAACAATCGCAGGGAAAGCTTTTACTTCAAAGCCACCGCGTTTTTGCTGATACATTTTCGGCAGCGTACCAAAGCTCCAAGTGGTCAGCCCTTGTTGCTCGATATCGTCATCCGCAACCTGAGACAAGGTTTCCTGAACCTTCTCTTTCAAGCCATCTTTCAGCTCATACAAATCGTAGCTTTCGTTCAGCTTGCGATTCTTATGGTCCACCGCGCGATAAGTAATCTTCAAATGCTCAGGCAACTGATCTAGCTGCCAGCTTTCACGAAGCACAGTCACGCCTGTCATACGTTTGAGCTCTTTCTCCAACGCATCTAACAACGGCATTTCCATTGGCGTAACACGCTGCAGGAATGCAGACGCATAGTTTGGTGCCGGCACAAAGTTACGTCGTAACGTTTTAGGTAGCGATTTAATAAGTGCAACAATCAGCTCGTGGCGTAATCCCGGGATTTGCCAATCAAACCCTTCAGGTTCAATCTGGTTCAACACTGGCAACGGAATGTGAACCGTCACACCATCGTGATCTTCACCTGGCTCAAACTGATAGCTTAACTTGAGCTTCAGATTGCCTTGATGCCAAAAGTTCGGGTAATCAAGTTCAGTGACATGGCTGGCGTCACCTGCCAGCAGCATGGCTTTCTCGAAGTTCAGCTTTTCCGGTTCATCACGGCTGACTTTCTTCCACCAGCTGTCGAAATGACGACCGGAAACTACGGTATGTTCGATACGCTGATCGTAGAACTCGTAGAGCGTGTCATCATCAACCAGAATATCGCGGCGACGTGATTTCTTCTCAAGCTCTTCGACTTCCGCCAGCATTTTACGGTTCTGATGGAAGAACTTGTGTTTGGTATCCCAATCCCCTTCCACCAGCGCAGACCGGATAAAGATTTCTCGGCTGATAACCGAATCGATGCTGCCGTAATTGACCTTACGCTTCGGAACGATAGGAATGCCATAAAGCATGACTTTCTCGAACGCGAATACCGCAGCCTGCTTTTTCTCCCAGTGCGGCTCGGAGTAGCTGCGCTTGATAAGATGTTTTGCCAGCGGCTCTACCCATTCAGGCTGGATCTTGGCGGCAACACGCCCCCAAAGCTTCGAGGTTTCGACCAGCTCTGCCACCATCACCCACTTCGGCTGCTTCTTGAGGATCCCTGATCCTGGGAAGATATTGAAACGGGCATTACGCGCGCCCTGATATTCGTTCTTCTCCTGATCTTTCAGGCCAATATGAGAGAGCAAACCCGCCAGCAGCGACATATGAATGGACTGATAATCAGACGGTTCCTGATTAATCTTGAAGCCCAACTCATTCACCACCTGACGAATTTGGTAATGGACATCCTGCCACTCACGAACACGAAGGTAGTTCAGATAGTCTTTCTTACACTGCTTGCGGAATTGGTTACCTGAAAGCTCTTTTTGCTGCTCTTTGATGTATTCCCAAAGATTCACATAAACGAGGAAATCTGACTCTTTGTCGTTAAAACGGCGATGCTTCTCATCAGACTGCTGCTGTTTGTCGGATGGACGCTCACGCGGATCCTGAATTGACAGCGCAGACGCAATTACCATGACTTCATGCAATGAGCCATGACGGGCTGATTCCAGCACCATACGTGCCAAACGTGGGTCGATTGGCAAGCGCGCCAGATTGCGACCAGTTTCGGTCAAGCGCTTATGATCGTCATCTTTCTTGCCCTCTTTCAGCGCGCCAAGCTCTTCAAGCAGGCGTACACCGTCTGAAATGTTGCGGCTATCAGGCGGCTGAACAAATGGGAAGGCTGAAATGTCGCCAAGACCAATCGCCGTCATTTGAAGAATAACGGACGCTAAATTGGTACGCAGAATTTCCGGGTCGGTAAACTCAGGACGCGACAGGAAATCTTCTTCTGAGTACAGGCGAATACAGATACCGTCAGACACACGACCACAGCGACCTTTACGCTGGTTCGCGCTCGCCTGAGAAACGGGTTCGATTGGCAGGCGCTGAACCTTGGTACGGTAGCTGTAACGCGAAATACGCGCCGTACCTGGGTCAATCACATACTTGATGCCAGGAACCGTCAGCGAGGTTTCCGCTACGTTAGTTGCCAGAACAATGCGTCGACCAGAGTGGGACTGGAACACACGATTTTGCTCTGCCGATGACAGACGTGCATAGAGCGGTAAAATCTCGCAATCACGCAAATTGCGTTTATTCAGCGCATCGGCCGTATCACGAATTTCACGCTCACCGTTCATGAAGATCAGAATATCGCCCGGCCCTTCGTCATGCAGTTCATCGACTGCATCGAAAATAGCCTGAAGCTGGTCACGATCCGTATCTTCGCTATCTTCGACTAGAGGGCGATAGCGCACTTCCACAGGATAGGTACGGCCAGAGACTTCGATAATCGGCGCGCCACGGAAGTGGTTAGAAAAGCGCTCAGGGTCGATGGTTGCCGATGTGATGATCAGTTTGAGATCTGGGCGCTTTGGTAGAAGCTGCTTCAGGTAACCGAGGATGAAGTCGATATTAAGGCTGCGTTCGTGCGCTTCATCGATGATGATGCAGTCATACTGATTCAGGAAACGGTCATGCTGGATTTCCGCCAGCAGAATACCGTCCGTCATGAGTTTCACACGTGACTCTTCAGATACCTGATCGTTGAATCGAACTTTGTAACCGACAGTTTTACCCAGTTCGGTTTCCAGTTCTTCTGCAATACGGGTAGCGACTGAGCGCGCAGCCAGGCGGCGGGGTTGGGTGTGGCCAATGACGCCTGATACACCAAGTCCCAGCTCCATACAGATTTTAGGCAACTGCGTGGTTTTACCTGAACCGGTTTCACCGGCAACAATGACTACCTGATTGTTGGCAATCGCCTCTGCAATGTCGTCTTTTTTCTGACTGACTGGCAGTTGCTCGGGGAAAGTAATGTTTGGCTTATTGGCCAAGCGTTGCATACGCACTTGCATCGACTTAGCGATGTCCAGCGCGATCTCATCGAAGACAGCCTGACGGGCTTCGTCTTTCTTAATGCGTTGTGCTCCCTTGATGCGTTTGCTGAGACGAAACTTGTCTTTCAGCATGCAATCATCAAGCGCAGCGAAAAGCGTTTTAGCGTTGTTTTGATGGATTGAAGCGGTCAAATCGATATCCAAAGAAATGCTGTTTTGAAGAAAATCCACTCACGATACGAGCGTAAGACTCAATAAAGCTCAGTACCGTTTGAAAAATTGCGAAGATTCTACCACATCACGCTGCAAGCTCGATCTTCAATCTTACTTCCAGATTCTAAAGAACATTGAGCCGTTCGTTATTGACTTTTTGTGGTCAAAGAAAAACTACTTGCATATTCGAGCCGGCATTCGCTGGCTCTTTCTATTTATCCCGGACCTTCTTTCTTAAACATGAAAAACCACAATATAAATGTGCATGTTATTTTGGACATGAAATATATCGTGAGCTTCTTAGACAACGTCATTATTTCATTTAGTTAACAGGACGCTTCTCATTTGTGCATCGTCCAATCACCAACAAGTTGCACAAGCAATCAGGCAGTCGCCAGATTGTGCATTAAGGAGACACCAAATGAATAACCCTGCAAGAAGAAAGTTCGTCAAATCTGCATTGGGTGTATCTGTAGCCGCGGCCGTTGCGCCATACGCCAGTGAATCTCAAGCATCAATCGTTCCCCTGCTATTTAGTTACGAAACTTTATTGCCAGAGCTGTTCAATTCACCACCCCGCCTTTCTTATCACTACCCTGTTATCATCATCGGCAGTGGCTTTGGTGGTGCAGTGAGCGCACTCCGCCTTGGGCAAGCAGGCATTAAAACCGCCGTTCTGGAGCGTGGAAACCGTTGGCCTCTCAGTGACTCCCGAAAAATCTTTGCTCACGATATGATTGCCGATGGAAGAATGTTCTGGCATCGCACATCAACTACCTTCCCTGCGTTGACCTACCGCCTGCCATTTTTCAATGCCATCGATTCAAAAACCATTGATAACTTCTGTGGCGTGTTGGATATCATCGACAGACCGGGAGAGAATTATACTGGCGGTTCTGACCTTCTGCTTGGCACTGCAGTCGGTGGCGGTTCTGTCATATACACTGGCGTGAAAGCGGTTCCAAAGCAATCATACTTTGAGCAACTTTTCCCTTCCGATATTTCTTACAGCGAAATGGTAAATACCTATTACCCGCGCGTGAAGTCTGTACTCAACTTCTCACAAATGCCGGACGACATATACAACAGCATCCCATTCAAGCACTGTCGGGACTGGGACCGTGAAGCCGCCAAGGCGGGATACGACTCCTATAAGATTGACGGTAACTGGAATTGGGGAACGGTGAGAGAAGAGTTAACAGGTCAATCACTTCCATCCTGCACCATTGGCTTAACCAATTTCGGTAACAGCAATGGTTGTAAAAACAGCCTCGACCAAAACTACATTCCAATGGCAGAAGCAACAGGCAACGTCACTGTTCACCATAACCACGAGGTAAGGGATATAAGGCCGAATGGCGATATCTATGAACTGGATGTGGTTGAGCTAAACCCATACGGTGAGGAGATCAGCGCTAAGACCGTCACCTGTGACAAACTCATTATGGCGGCTGGCGCTTATCACACGCCAAGAATGTTGGTTCGCGCAAAAGCCAAAGGCACCTTATCTGGGCTTAATGATTTCGTTGGCAAGAACTGGGGAGACAACGGTAACAGAATGGCATTCCGTCAATCATGGTTCGGCATTCCACAAGGCGGGCCGCAAGCATCTCCTTCCCCTTCCGCTATCTATGTTACTGGTTCAGGTCAAAGCCCGGTGATCGCCGAAAATTGGGCAAACGCCGCCATTGCCGAAGTCGGTGTGTCGATGACGCTTGCGGTTACCGCTGACTTCAACAACCGAGGTTACTTCTACTTTGATGCAGCAAAAGATGATGCCGTTCTTCATTATCCTAAATCCCATGAAGCAGACGCCACAAATGCCGTTCGTGCTGTGAACAACAAGATGGCTTGGGCGAATTGGCAGAAACTGGGAGCCCCTGGATTTGATGACGTTATCTTTACCGGCGCGCACCCTGTTGGCGGCATGGAAATAGGTAAAGCTACAGATATGTTTGGCCGCGTCAAAAATCATCCAGGGCTCTACGTCATGGATGGTTCACTGATTCCCGGAAACACAGGCGGTGCAAACCCATCACTTACCATTGCCGCGCTGGCTGAGCGCAATATTGAAAAAGTGATTCAGGAAGATTTTTAAATGTCCGCTTAAGCAAAAAAACGGCATCAATCGATGCCGTTTTTTGTTTCCGCAAAGACGGGCGCATTAGAAGCTTGGCTATACCATCTTTCTTTGCGTGTGATACACTCCGCGCCCAAGTCAATCTGAGTGGTCGATTACCATGAGCATTAAACAAGAACTACAACAACTGAAAAACCGTCTGAACAAAAGCCAAGTAAAACTTGATGCCGCTAAGTCTCGTGGTGACGACGTGATGGTGACCAAATTCACTAACGACATCGAAGATTTGAACAAAAAAATCAGCCAATTGACTCATAAGCAAAGCTTCACGTTGAATAAAGAACGTAAGGCGCTGCTTGATATGCCTTTTTCTCGCGAAATTACTAAGCAAGAGCAAGCTGACATGGGCAAACTGAAGAAATCTGTGCGTGGCCTGGTTGTCGTTCACCCACTGACAAAGCTGGGTAAAGAATTGAAATTGGAAGTCGTTACAGGTTTTGCACCTAAGCAATTCTGATTTAGATACCCAGAAAAATCATACCGTTTTCTTGAAAAGCCGGGCTCTTGCCCGGCTTTTCAATATCAATTGCCGTTAGTATAAATCCAGCGTATACCAAACCATTCGATGGTCTGAGGAAACGTCTTTTCCGTTACCAAACCGGCCAATGCGCTCATCATTCATCAGCAACCTTCCTGGTTCACCTGTCGCGGGCCAGTAAACCCCAGAGTCTTCAACTTTCAAACTGGACGATGGGAAGGCATAGTCTACCCGAAGACCGAATGTACTGGTAACGCGCTCCGGATACAGAACATCATTAGCTTCTTCGGCAGCACCCGTGCTTGTTGGCACGAACTCTCCCACTGTTGCGTCTTGGTTTACTCTAGGGTGTTCAATCAGGCCTGCTATCGTTTCACGAAACCCATCGCCCGCTTTCGGGTCTGCATTCAAATCACCCATCACAACGAAGTGAGCATTCTTCTTCAGGCCGCCCTTTTTTCCTCTATCGTCATAAATAAACTTCTCGCCGTTGATGTAATCAATCCAGAACTGGATTTCATCTCGATTACGCAGTTTGTTATTTTGCGTCACTGTGTCGAACACTGGTGGTGTTGGGTGCGACAGTAATAGGTGCACGACCTCTTTGCCATAAGGTGTTGGGATGACAATAGGCAGATCAACGTGATTCTTAGAAGACAATCTAACTTGCTCCCACTCTTCGTCGCTATACCAGTTATCGCCACATGCAAATCCGTCGGGAATTGGGTTGTTCTCATCATCACAATTAGTAATAACCGGATTTGACGCTGTAGGGAGATGGCTCCATTTAAACGTTTGGAAGGTTCTGACCTTGTTCTTTTTGATTTCAAACTTAGACATCACTGCGAATGCATACTGGCCATGATAAAAACCGAAGCCCCAAGCATCACCAGGGAGTCGTCCAACTGTCCCGTTGTTATCTAGATCTAACCCACTGTTCAGACCCGTGTTCGTCGAAAAACTCTTAACAACAGGAAAGTAGATCGGCTTGAGCTCATCACCGCCATCAATGCTATTCAAGCTTTGACTATACGATAGATAGTTTTCCTGAAACCCATGTAGAGCACTCAGATCATCACCAGTGCCATGGTTATTGAACTCTCCTGTCATCAGTACATCTGGGCGATTTTGCTGGATAATGGCAGCGACATTGCGGATCTGGATGATTTTCTCTGCCTTTGTTTTGTCTTCATCATTCATTGCGTCCTTGTCTTCCAAATAAGCCTCAACCAGTACATCCTGATCACTGCGGCTCGTCGCCATCTCATTCTGCAGTTGTTTAAATGTCGCTCTATCAAATGAGAGGTTAAACGCCGCTACTGTGATTTTCTCATTCAAACACCCCGTGAGTCCGACACTGCTTAACATGAACAACAGCACTATTTGTAGTTCCTTCATCACTTTTCCTCCACTCTTCTGATCCTGGCAAGGTTATTATTCAACTGGTTTCCACTTTGGATACTGATCGTTAACCAATAAAATGCCTAAGTTCTTCTCTTTAATGAGAAGAATTCAAGACAGTGACATCCGGATGCTAATCGAAAGTGTTGAAAAGAGGATTAATGATTCGTGAATTATTCAAGAATCAAATCAGATGTTATTAATTTGATTGTTACCTATTGATATTCGGCAATTAAATATCTTTGAAATTACAAATATTTTATACTAAGAGAATCTCACAAATGAAAAATATCGTCTTATATTTAACCCACTCGCTTCAAGCTCATATTTACAGGGCGAAATAAACCAATTGAAACCAATTAATCTTTAATGACGCATAGAATTAATTTCGTACCTGCCCGTTCATCTAATAAAGAACATGGAATATTCAGGAGATAAAGATGACAACCGTATATGGAATTGAGTTCGACTATGTGAAGTTTGGTACAGAAGATGATGACACCCTAAACGGTGACAATGGCAATGGATTTATTAATGGCTTCGATGGCGCCGATACCATCATTGGCTTTGGTGGTGGCGATCTGATCTTGGGTGATGATATCCCTCTTGAAGACTATGTTGATATCGACAGCCAGGCATTTGAAGACACTGTGTCGATGCTTTATCAGTCTATTCAGGAAGAAGACTTTTCTTGGACCGCGCCTTCAGACGTAAAGTACGCATTAGCAGGAATTCAAGATTTTCTTGTTGAGAATCAAGACTTCCTTACCCTGCTTGCAACGCAGGGAGACGACGACACTCTTATTGGTGGTGCTGGTAACGACATTCTCTATGGCGGTGCTGGCGATGATGTCGTTCGGGGTGGAACAGGCCAAGATATTTTAATTGGTTTAGCTGGGGATAATGCGCTTCTTGGCGGTGATGGTGATGATGTTATTGTAGGTGGTATTGGAAATGACCGTTTGTTTGGTAATACCGGCAATGACTACTTGATTGGTACCAGTGGTTCAGATTTTTATTTTGGCGGAGATGGTGCGGATTACTTTGTCTTCACTACTTTACTCGACGGGGAGGTCAGTGAAGACCGTATCGTAGACTTCGAGCAAGGTATTGATAAAGTGGTGCTGTTTAATGTCGCCAGTAGTTTTGAAGATTTGACGATAACTCAACGCGGCCCAACTGTTGAGCTTCAAATCGGTGAAGATCACTCCATAGTTTTCAACAACTCTCGTCTAGATGAGTTTTCAAGTGATGATTTTATGTTCTACAACGTTTAAATAACGTTAAACAGGCAAACTCCTGCGTCTACGACTTTAGGATAATGTCTTTATAGTGAGAACATAAGTCCCTAGGAATTATGGCGAAATAGATCGCACTGAGTCCGAAATCAGTTTTGTAGTGCGGTCGTCTGCCAATACTACCTTGCGCGCCCGATGGCGCGCTTTTTTTATTCTATCTACACACTCATTCTTTCTGCGAAGATCCTTTTATTTAGAGCGCAACATAAAATACGGTTACGTAACAGTACGTTCCGGTTGCTAGGACAAATTTTTTCCCGTTGTTTGTTTTTTGAATGTCTGCTTGAAGTACCTTTTCCTTCAGCTTTTGTAAATACGGTTTACATCACGTTTCTTTGTCGCGTACTCTTTGATAAGACAAGAGATCAGAGGATATGACATCTATGTTTTCAAAACTGTCTTCGATTCTAAAAGAAGTTTTTTCCGAAGAAGGTGGCAGTGCCACATCAAATGAAATGCGCTACCAGCGCGCAATGGCAGGCTTGCTCTGTGAAGTTGCGGGCGCTGATCATCAACTCGATCCCCGAGAAGAAACAGCCAAAATCAGCCTACTCTGCTCATTGCTGGATGTTGATGAAAAGGAAGCCAGTCTCTTGGTAGAGGAAGCCCGAGGAGATAGCGAACACTCAGTTTCTCTTTATGACTACACGGACAAGTTGCGTCAATTAGAACAAAGCCAACGCTACGACTTGGTCAAGGCGATGTGGGAAGTGGCGTATGCAGATGGTGAACTGGATCCACTGGAGGACTCAGTGATCCGCAAAACCGCTGAACTGCTATATCTGGACCATGCATTGTTTATTAAAGCAAAGTTAGAAGCGTCAGGGCAAAGTTAATCTGCCCCTGTCATTATGTGCTCGTAGAAATACATGATGAATATGATGTTGCAACAGGACCGTTTGGAGCCGAAGAGCCGTCCAGCAATGATATTGAATCGTAATTCGAACCACTTGCAGTGGCGCTCCAATATGAGTAATTCCCTACTGGCCAACCATACCCTGTGTACATGTTGCCGAGGGCTGTAAACAGGCCGCTCAATTGAGTGTTGGTTGCTACAGCCCAATCCGTTCGGCCAGCAAAAGAAATGGATGCAAGCTTCTCACACCATTCTCTCGAGTCGAACCAGTTGAAAAGCATAAATCGCCCTCCACTTGGGCCGCTAACACCATCCCCAATTTCGCTTTCACTTAGGAAAGTAATATCAAGTGCATCCACTGCGGCCAAACTGGGTGCTGAAGTAAACCAGTTATTGCTGCTGTCTTGGGCAATTTTCAAACAGGCCCCACTAGCTATCGTGTTATCCGAGTTATTGACCGATGAAGAATAAGCCGAGCCAAAAGTATGCCCACAAACTACTGAAGCAACGACAGTCAATGAAGACGCAGAGCTAGTGACACCAGATAGTGACGCGGTAATGTTAACAGTCCCTGCGTTTGAAAACGTTGCCAAACCATTGCTATCCAAATCGGCAACAGCGCTGTTCGATGACGACCAGCTAACATCATTGGTAATATCCGCCTCTGTACCGTCGCTATAGCGACCGACAGCCTTAAAGCTCTGATTTGTGAAAGCTGTAACTGAAGAAGGCGTGACATCGATATGTGCGAGCGTTGAACTGGATGATGTCCCAGTCCCTGAGCCTGATGTATAAGTGATATTGTCGTCTTTGCATGCAGTGAAGAGAGGTAATAGAACTGCTGGTACAACAAGGTTAAAACGCATAACAACCCCATCCAATAATACTGTTCGTCTCCATAATGAGACTAATAAAAGTATTAGTAGAAGCAATAATATGCGTCAACGTGCTTATTCGGACACAATTAATATTCGACCATCAACCTCTACACGACGAAGTTGAGCGCCGAATGTTTCCTCGAGCGTTTCCACATTCATTACGTCACTGGGTTTGCCTTGTGTAACGATATGGCCGTTTTTTAGCAATACGACTCGGTCAGCATCGGATAAGGTTCGGTTGATATCATGATTAGACATCACCACCGCAATCCCCTTATCTGCAATCTTTCGGACGATTTTGTACATTACGCTTTGCTGCGCAATGTCCAATGCCGTGGCGGGCTCATCAAGTATCAGTAGTTTTCCTTCGGGGTTGATATTCGGCCAAATCTGCAAACACACACCAGCTAGACGGACACGCTGCCATTCACCACCGGAGAGCTGCTCCGTACTGCGGTTTAGTTTGTCTGATATCCCCAGTAATTCGCAAACCTCAATCACTGCGCGCTCCGCTGATGATGGAGCGAGCTGTGGGATGGCTGACAAACTCAGGTTTAGGTATTGATAAACACCAATAGCAAAAGCGGGTTTCTGTTGCTGGCTGAGGTATGCACGCTGACGGGCAAGAGACATGCTGTCGATTTCGGATAAATCTTCTCTATCCAACTCAATACTTCCCTGCCCTTCAATCAGGCCCGAAAGGAGCTCTAGCAGAGTACTTTTTCCACTCCCATTGGGCCCCAACAGATGAACGATCTCACCTTTATCGACGTTGAAATTCAGTGGTAAAAGGCGCGTGCCTAGCGCAATGTTTTTTGCATTGATCATACGCGTCTCATCAACATCCAAATAAACAGAGGTGCACCTATAGAGGTCGTCACAGCGCCGACTGGTAACTCAGCCTCTGCAATTGCCATACGTCCAATCGTATCTGCAACCAGCATCAAAGCTGCCCCAGAAACTGCTGACAGGGGTAAAAGAAACTTGTTTTCAGTTCCCAACCATAGGCGAAGAAAATGAGGCACGACCAAACCGACAAAACCAATGACGCCAGCCATCGCGACAGAAGCACCAACTAATAAGCTGACGAGTAGAATCAAGCGCCATCTTAATGAATCTGTATCCAACCCAAGTTGTTTGGCTTGCATTTCTCCAAGCATCATCAGATCGAGCTTCTTGCCTTGAAAGCAAAGCCAAGCAAGAGCAGGAACGACGATAATGGTCAGCGTTAACTGAGCCCAATGCACACCAGACAAGCTTCCCATCAACCAATACATCAGTTGACGCAAATTCAGGTCAGAACTGAAATAGAACGCCCAGGTGACAATAGCACCAGAGAGAATCCCCAGTGCAACACCAATCAATAATAGCCTTGCTGTAGACATGGCCCGTCTTCTTGCCAACATGACAAGAATCGCGGTAAACACCAGCGCACCGGCCATCGCTGCGCTCATTAGTCCATAAGGCGTGGCAAGTGCCGGGAACAGAAACATGACAACAACCAGGGCAAGGCTCGCACCGCCAGAGATACCCAGTACGCCAGGCTCCGCCAAGGGGTTACCCAGTAAAACCTGTAATACACCGCCAGATACTGCCAATGATGCGCCAATCACAATTGCAGCGATGACGCGAGGCACACGTAGCTCGATCAACAATTGTTGCTCCAAAGGAGAACTTAAAGAGAATGGTGATATCCAGATTTCGCCAGCAGACAATGAAAGCAGCACACTAACAGTGAGAAGACATAGTGAGATGATAAGTGCAGCATGCCAGCGCCTTTCCCGACGCTGGACAAGTTGAAGTAAATGCATGGTTTTCGGGTTTTAATCGCGATTGCCGCCAACCATACATAGAACAGATGGAAATGAAAAGCGCTAACTGAAGGCGACAGGCCCCGGATCGCGTTCTACGTTGACGTAGAGCGGTTCTGATAGATTTGGCTCGAACGGCTGAACCAACAACGCAGCGCGTTGCCCTATCGCGACTTTTGAATTTGGAAACACTACTGCTTCACCGCCCGCGATAGCTGAATATACGGTCCCGTTTTCCTCCGCTAACTGTTCACCTTCAGCAAAGTATGTAAAGTTTGCCGCATCATCACTAAAAGCAAGATTAAAGGCATCACTTGTTTTGGTGATGGTTCGCGTCACTTTATAGTTGGAGAACCCTTTTTCTGTAGGAGGTGCCGGAAGGGTCTCTCCGCACAGCAACGCAACCAATGCATCACGCAATGGTTTAAACTCTTCCATATTATTCTCATACAAACGGGCAACACGGCCCATTTCAAAGGTCGCTGCCAACGCGCCGAACTTTTCGGCACTGTACCAACTGAACGTTGATGAAGGCGTTCGGCTCAGCATAACAGCATCCATGTGCGACGCTTTCAGAAAGCTTACAAGCGGCCTGATATCCGTAGCTTGGGTTGATGCAGGTACAACACCAAACATATAGTGCTCAGACGCCCTGATGGCACTGTGCAAATCAAAGTGCCATGGCTCTTCGGTACCCTTCTTAAAGAAAACCTGCACTTGTTCCTGTAGATTGTTTGCAAGCTCGCACTCTTTGTTTCTCAAAGGATTTGTGTCAGCAAACAAACGGTTCAGATTTTCCTCAATAAAGCGTGTGTGAGCGTGAATGGCATCTGGATGGGCAATGATAAGAAGTAAACGAGATGTAGGCTGAAATGCTTCATCGAGAATACTGGAAACCAAGTCGTCTACAAGCTCGATAGGTGCTGTTTCGTCACCGTGAATACCCGACGATATCACAATGGCTTTATCAGACTCTGGTGGTGTTATTTCAACAACGCCAATCGCGTTGTGACTGACAATGACACCGTTAGAAAGCGTTATGCTGTTGGGAGTAAATATTTTGGGTGGAAATAGCGTGTGCTTTAGAAAGCCCCCGGAGAGTTGACTATCCATTTCAAGCTGTCCTTTTTGTTTTATATATTCTTCGTATCTCACCTCCAATATACAAATTAAACACACTGATAACAAACGCAATTGGACGCCCATACCGCAATCCGACGAGGTCGACAGACCCTATCCTACAGACAATAAAAAACCGCGGTTAAATAACCACGGTTCTTTGGAAAACTCTCGTACGACGATTAGTTATCTACTTTGGCTTTTTCGACACGTGCCTTCAGTTTTTGGCCCGGACGGAAAGTAACAACGCGACGCGCCGTGATAGGAATATCTTCGCCCGTCTTTGGGTTACGGCCAGGACGTTCGTTCTTTTCACGAAGATCAAAATTTCCGAAGCCAGACAACTTGACTTGTTCGCCACTTTCTAACGCCTTACGAACTTCTTCGAAAAACGCTTCGACAGTTTCCTTGGCGTCCCGCTTGCTCATCCCGACGTTCTCAAACAGGTTCTCAGCCAAATCGGCCTTGGTGAGCGCCATAGGTCATTCCCTCAAGAAATGTTGAACACAAATGTGATACGTCGTATCTACACCACGATTGCACTGCAAAAGAATTATTCACTTGCTCCTTCGTCGGGCAGCATAATCTCTAGCAGCAACTTACGAACAGTGTAAGCCAACTGGCTGATTTGCGCCAACTTTTTTCCATATCATTATTTGGAACAGTGCTCTGTTTATGAGCTTTTCATTCTTAAGGCATGCATAAAAACTGAGACACGTTATTGTGAATATAGTCATTAAGTGATGTTTTTACAGAGGTTTTAATCGTTTGCTTGGTGCAACTTGTTAAGATTCTGATAAAACATAGATTTATCAAAACGATACGTGTTAGAACTTTTAGACATAAAAAAAGCAGCCATCAGGCTGCTTTTTTATTAACATTTTTGTAATTAGTCGCGAAGATGCGCGCCAAATTTGTCGCCGAGCAATGCAACAACCGATGCAACCGCCTCAGAAATATCACTTTCTTCAAGTGTGCGTTCGGTTGATTGAAGGCTCAATGCAATCGCCAAACTCTTCTTACCGTCTTCAACACCCTTACCTTTGTAAAGGTCAAACAGCTTAGAACCCGTGATCAATGCATTATCGGTCTCCAGACATGCGCGTACGACAGCTTCAGACTCAACGTCGTCAGCAACAATAACTGCGATGTCACGACGGTTCGCTGGGAACTTGGAGATAACAACTGCTTCTGGAATCACACGCTTATTGATCGCAGACCATTCGATTTCGAAAACGATGGTACGGCCGTTCAAGCCAAACTTTCGCTCAAGTTCCGGGTGAACAGTACCGATGTAACCCACCACTTCGCCACCAACTTCAATCGCTGCAGATTGACCCGGGTGCAGCGCAGGGTGTTTCGCCGCTTTGAAGCTGTAGTTCAGCTCGTTTGCGGTCAACTCCAGAATCGCTTCCAGATCACCTTTCAGGTCAAAGAAATCAACAGTGTTGGTAGCAATATCCCAATGCTCTTCAGAACGAGGACCTGCAATAACACCTGCCAGCATCATTTCTTGCAGCATGCCGTTCTCAGCACCTTCTGCAGGAATAAAACGCAGACCTGCTTCAAACAGACGAACGCGTGGCTGCTGACGTTTTTGGTTGTAAGCAACCGTGTTCAACAAGCCAGTCCAAAGGCTCAGGCGCATTGCTGACATATCTGCAGAAATTGGGTTCGGCAGAACCAAAGGCTCTACGTCTGGCACAATCAGTTTTTGTTGGTTTGGCTCTACGAAGCTATAAGTGATCGCTTCATGATAACCACGGTCAACCAGCAGATCACGAACGCGCTTCAGAGGCTGATTAGCTTCTTTGTGTTCGTTCATGTTCAGAGATGCAACTGGCGCTTGGTTTGGAATGTTGTCGTAACCGTAGATACGGCCAACTTCTTCAATCAAGTCTTGCTCAATCGCCATGTCGAAACGCCAAGATGGTGCTTTCGCTGACCAACCTTGCTCAGTGGTTTCAACTACGCAGCCCAGACGGCTCAGGATTTCCACTACATCTTCAGAAGAAATGTGGTGGCCCAGCAGGTTGTCCAGTTTGGTTCGACGCAGTGCAATGGTGTTCGCTTTAGGCAGGTGTTCTTCAGACTCCTGACCAACGATCTCTCCTGCTTTACCGCCACAGATGTCGATAAGCAGTTGCGTCGCACGCTCCATTGCGTAGTTTTGCAGTGTTGAATCAACACCACGCTCAAAGCGGTGTGAAGAATCAGTGTGCAGCCCATAGCTGCGCGCGCGGCCGCGGATCGCGTCTGGTGCAAAGAATGCTGCTTCCAGAAGAACGTCAGTCGTGGTTTCAGCGTCTACGCCTGAATCCTGACCACCAAAGATACCGGCAATTGCCAGCGCTTTATTGTGGTCTGCGATAACCAGCGTATTTTCGTTAAGCTCCGCTTCATTACCATCTAGCAGAACCAGTTTCTCGCCTGGTTTAGCCATACGCGCAACGATACCGCCTTCGATCTTTGCCAGATCGAATGCGTGCATTGGCTGACCTTGCTCCAACATTACATAGTTAGTGATGTCGACGATTGGGTCGATAGAACGGATACCGCTACGACGCAGTTTTTCCTGCATCCATAGTGGCGAAGCCGCTTTAACATTTACGTTGCGAACGACACGGCCAAGGTAACGTGGACATGCTGATGGTGCTTCGATAGCAACCGAAACTTTGTCGTCGATTGCCGGAGCCACTTTCTCAAACGCTGGCTGGCAAACTTCAGCACGGTTCAGAACGCCTACTTCACGTGCCAGACCTTTGATGCTCAGACAGTCTGCACGGTTCGCAGTCAGGTCAACATCAATAGTCACATCGTTCAGTTTCAGGAATTCACGGAAGTCGGTACCAATCACTGCATCCGCTGGCAGCTCCATGATGCCGTTAGACTCGACATCGATACCCAGCTCTGAGAACGAACACAGCATGCCGTGGGATGGCTGACCGCGTAATTTCGCCTTCTTAATTTTAAAGTCGCCAGGCAGCACAGCACCAACAGTCGCTACTGCTACTTTCAGGCCTAAACGACAGTTAGGTGCACCACAAACGATGTCCAGCAGTTCTTCACCGCCAACGTTGACTTTGGTAACACGCAGTTTGTCTGCATCAGGGTGCTGGCCACACTCAACCACTTCACCAACAACAACGCCGGTAAATTCACCAGCGACGGCTTCGATGTCGTCTACTTCCAGACCTGCCATGGTGATTTGGTGTGCCAGTTCTTCGCTGTTAACTGCAGGGTTAACCCACTCGCGAAGCCAGGATTCACTGAATTTCATTTATCAATTACCCCAATGCTTACTTGAATTGTTTCAGGAAACGCAGATCGTTCTCGAAGAACGCACGCAGGTCGTTTACGCCGTAGCGCAGCATGGTCAGACGTTCTACGCCCATACCGAATGCAAAACCTGAGTATTTTTCTGGGTCAATACCAACCGCACGCAGTACATTCGGGTGAACCATACCGCAACCCAGTACTTCCAGCCATTTGCCGTTTTTGCCTTTAACGTCAACTTCTGCTGAAGGCTCTGTGAATGGGAAGTATGAAGGACGGAAACGTACTTCCAGATCTTCTTCGAAGAAGTTACACAGGAAGTCGTGCAAAATGCCTTTCAGCTGCGCAAAGTTCACGTTCTCGTCAACCAGCATGCCTTCTACCTGATGGAACATTGGTGTATGGGTCTGATCGTAGTCGTTACGGTAAACACGGCCTGGTGCGATGAAGCGCAACGGTGGCTGATTGTTTTCCATCGTACGGATTTGGACACCTGAGGTGTGCGTACGCAGCATCAGATCAGGATTAAAGAAGAAAGTGTCGTGGTCAGTACGCGCTGGGTGATCTTCTGCAATGTTCAATGCATCGAAGTTGTGGAATGCGTCTTCGATTTCTGGACCAGTTTGAACACTAAAGCCAAGCTCGCCAAAGAAGCTTTCGATACGTTCGATAGTGCGGGTCACTGGGTGAATACCACCGTTCTCGATACGACGACCAGGCAGAGTCACGTCAATGGTCTCAGCTGCCAGCTTCGCTTCAAGCTCTGCACTCTCCAGTGCAACTTTACGCTCGGTCAGCGCTTGTTGAACAGCTTGCTTTGCTTTGTTGATGCTTGCACCCGCTTCACGGCGCTCTTCCGGCGGAAGTTTACCCAACTGCTGAAGCTGTAGGGTCAGCTCACCTTTTTTACCCAGGTACTTAACACGTACCTCATCCAGAGCCGCAACTGAATCAACCGCTTCGATAGCAGCCGTTGCGTTGGATAGAATCTCTTCTAGTTGTTGCATCGTTTCCTCATCTGCCTGTCCAGGCAGTGTCCTACGGGGGAGTAAAAGATATACCAATTCTCGTAGCAGAATCCGTCTTCCCAGTGCGAATTCGCATTGGCAGATCACGCTCTGAGAATTGGTATAAGACGTAACGGTACATAGTAAATAAACCGCGCCTCAAATCCAATCTGAAATAGCCGTTTAATAGCGGTCATGACTAAATCGTCGGCGATTTTATCACCTGAAATTTTCCAACGACGTGAAATTATCCAGATTCCAATCAATAGCGACGCAATTAACTCAGAAAATTGCTTATTGATTCATCACTTAGTGCGATCAATTACCAATATCTGTTCAGTACTGAATGCAACTTACAGCCTCCGCTATCGTCACAGTCAAATTTTGATAACAGCACGTACAAGATGTCGTAGAAATCAGGCCCGAGTATGTATTTTCTAGTTGATGAGCTCTTGCTCACATCCAATAACGTCGAAGCTAAAAATAGGACAATACAATGGCAAAATTCAGTTGGCACATTACGGGTAAAAAAACCAGTTACTCGCTTTTTCTTCCAATAGTCATGTCAGCACAAGTAATCGCAATGGAAAATACTTACCCACCATCTCAATCATCACCGATTGATACTGCAAAAACGCCTATGTTTGTCTCGCTAGGCTTTGATGATAACAACGACTTAGAAGGTCTTAAGTGGGTTCTCGATACCCTTGCCTCTCATAAAAATCCAAATGGTATGGACAAACATGCTAATCGTAATCTTACCGCGTCATTTTTTATGCTTTGCGGCCAATCAAAGGAAAACGAAGACGTTTTGAACTTGTGGCGACGCGCTCATCAAGCGGGTCATGATATTGGAAATCACACCGAAACACACCCGGATGACAAGGTGAACTGGAATCCCTTGGACAGTTGGATGGCTCCAGAAGCCTGGCAGCAAGAAGTGACGCTCTGTAATCAATTTCTCACCTCCGCTGTCGAAGAAGGCGGTATAGGTATTGAAAAAGCACATGGCTTTCGAGCGCCTTTTCTTACGTACAATGACAATACGTTAAAGGCGGTTATTCAAAACGGCATAGCTTACGACGTCAGTTTTCCCGCGGGCATAACACCCTCTCATGACGGAACCAACAATTACTGGCCATACACTCTTGAGAACGGAAGCCCAGAACATGATCTTGCCGTTAATGGTGGTTGGAAACCGCAGATAGCCAACTATCCAGGTTTGTGGGAAGTTCCTGCACATACTCTGATCGTGCCACCCGATAATCTGACGTCGGAATATGGCATTGATTATTCTTTGAGGGACAAGATCGCCAAGCGCGTACCCTGGTTTGACCCTGAATCGGGAAAAGGTGATAACTTCGACTGGAATCTATACTCCGAGCCAGCCTGGGGCGCCGCTGGACTCTCCGGAGACGAGGTATTTGCAATTTATGCCTATAACCTGGATTTACGTTTAAAAGGAAACAGAGCACCTTTGGTTTTGGGGTTACATTCTGGTTTCTATGGGCTGGTGAATGGACAAGAACAGTTTGGAATGCCGGGTTCAGATACCCAAAGTCGCCAAGCTGCCCTCTCCAAATTCATCAAGTACGCATTATCAAAATCTGAAGTGCGTTTTGTCAGCCATATTGAAATCATTGATTGGATGAACAAACCTGAGCCACTGACCTTATGCCCTAAAGAAGATTGGAATGTATATACAACATATGCCGAAGGCAGTGTTGTTGCGTATCGGGGAGATAACTACATAGCTAAATGGTGGACTACCCAGCAAATACCGGGGCTCTACGAAAACTCGCCTTGGGAGCTGATTCTTTCTTGCACAGCGAATTGATTGTTGAATTTAGAATAGAAAAAGGGGAGCCGAGGCTCCCCTTTCTCACAAAGTCTATTCTGTAATAAATTACAGAGCAGCTTTCGCTTTCTCTACCAGAACAGAGAATGCAGCTTTGTCGAATACAGCGATATCAGCCAGGATCTTACGATCGATTTCGATAGACGCTTTCTTCAGACCGTTGATGAAACGGCTGTAAGACATACCGTTTTGACGAGCCGCAGCGTTGATACGTGCAATCCACAGTTGACGGAATTGACGTTTCTTCTGACGACGGTCACGGTAAGCGTATTGACCAGCTTTGGTTACTGCTTGGAAAGCTACGCGGTAAACACGTGAACGTGCACCGTAGTAACCTTTAGCTTGTTTCAGAACTTTCTTATGACGTGCACGAGCTTGTACACCACGTTTTACGCGAGGCATTATGTCTCTCCTAAACTAAATCGTTAAAAATACTAAGAAAAATTATGCGTATGGAAGCATACGAGCAACTACACCCATTTCGCACTTAGGCAAAATTGAGTTAGGACGCAGTTGACGTTTGTTCTTAGTAGTACGCTTAGTCAGGATGTGACGCTTAGTTGCGTGCTTGAACTTGAAACCGCCACCAGTTTTCTTGAAACGCTTAGCAGCACCTTTGTTTGCTTTCATCTTAGGCATGATGAATAACTCCGCATTGTATGCATTAATAACAGTGTAATTTGGCGAACAAAGAGGCTATGCCCGAAGGCATAGCCTCTCGTTACTTGTATGCCGAAATTACTTCTTCTTAGGGGCAAGAACCATGATCATTTGACGACCTTCAATCTTAGAAGGGAAGCTTTCTACTGAAGCGATTTCAGCAGTGTCTTCCTTCAGACGATTCAGAACGTCAACACCGATATCCTGGTGCGCCATTTCGCGACCGCGGAAACGGATTGTAACCTTGACCTTGTTACCCTCTTCAATAAAGCGAACCAGGTTGCGTAGTTTTACCTGATAGTCGCCAATATCGGTACCAGGACGGAATTTAACTTCCTTGACCTGAATAACCTTTTGCTTTTTCTTCTGCTCTTTTTGAGCCTTACTCTTCTCGTAGAGGAATTTGCCGTAGTCCATCACTCGACAAACTGGCGGCTCGGCATTAGGGCTGATTTCTACCAGATCGACTCCCGCTTCTTCAGCGACTTTAAGAGCTTCGTCGTAAGAAACGATACCTAGTTGTTCACCGTCGAGGCCTGTTAGGCGTACTTCGCGCAGACCACGAAGTTCTTCGTTCATACGGTGAGCATTTTGTTTAGCCGGGGCTTTTCTTGCGCCTTTAATACCTTATTCCTCCAAAATATTAAGAGTTCGGGCACGAACTTCGTTCTCGAGCAGAGAAATGAATTCGTCAATTTTGTATTTACCCAAGTCTTTACCTTTGCGTGTACGTACCGCGATTTCACCAGCTTCCATCTCTTGGTCGCCGCAAACCAGCATATAAGGTACGCGCTTCAAAGTGTGTTCGCGGATTTTAAAGCCAATCTTCTCGTTTCTCAAGTCTGCAGACGCTCTAAATCCTGCTTTTTGCAGTTTTTTCGCTACTTCCTGAACATATTCCGCTTGGTTATCGGTAATGTTCATCACTACAGCTTGCTGAGGAGCCAACCAGCTTGGGAAATGACCCGCATATTCTTCAATCAGAATACCAATGAAACGTTCCAGTGAGCCCAGAATCGCGCGGTGAATCATAACTGGGGTGTGACGTTCGTTGTCTTCGCCAACGTACGTAGCGCCCAAACGCTCGGGCAGAGCGAAATCGAGCTGCACAGTACCACACTGCCACGCACGATCCAAACAGTCATGCAAAGTAAATTCAATCTTAGGACCATAGAACGCACCCTCGCCTTCCAGAATCTCGAACTTAATGTCCATAGATTCCAGCGCTTCAGCCAGTGCTTTTTCAGCGCGATCCCACATTTCATCAGAACCTACGCGCATTTCAGGACGAGTAGACAGCTTCACCACGATTTCGTCAAAGCCGAAAGTCTGGTAAGTGTCGTAAACCATCTTGATACAAGAAGTCACTTCTTGTTGAACTTGTTCTGGGGTACAGAAGATGTGTGCATCATCTTGGGTGAAGCCACGAACACGCATCAGACCGTGCAACGCGCCTGATGGCTCGTTACGGTGACAGCTGCCAAACTCTGCCATACGCAGCGGCAAGTCACGGTAAGATTTCAGACCCTGATTAAAGATCTGCACGTGGCCAGGACAGTTCATCGGCTTCAGTGCGTAATCACGGCTCTCAGATTGTGTGGTGAACATGTACTCAGAGTACTTATCCCAGTGACCTGAACGTTCCCAAAGAACACGGTCCATGATCAATGGGCCTTTCACTTCCTGGTAATCATATTCGTTCAGTTTTGCACGAACGAAGGTTTCCAGCTCACGGAAGATAACCCAACCATTGTGATGCCAGAACACCATACCCGGCGCTTCTTGCTGCATGTGGTACAGGTCAAGTTGTTTACCCAGTTTACGGTGGTCACGCTTCGCTGCTTCTTCCAAACGCTGCAGGTGCGCTTTCAGCTCTTTCTTGTCGTTGAAAGCCGTACCATAGATACGTTGCAGCATCTTGTTATCGCTGTTACCACGCCAGTAAGCACCAGCGACGTTCAAGATTTTGAAGTTTTGGCAGAAGCCCATGTGCGGGACGTGAGGGCCACGACACATGTCGATATATTCTTCGTGATGGTAAAGACCAGGGCGATCATCGCGAGATACGTTCTCGTCCAGAATCTCCATCTTGTAAGATTCGCCACGTGACTCAAAAGTGTCACGCGCTTCCTGCCAGCTCACGTTCTTCTTGATGACCTGGTATTTGGTTTTCGCCAAATCCTTCATGCGCTTTTCAATCGCGTCCAGGTCTTCTTGAGTCAGAGAACGGTCAAGGTCAATGTCATAATAGAAACCGCTGTCGATGGTTGGACCGATCGCCATTTTCACATCAGGGAATAGCTGCTTAATCGCATGACCCAGCAAGTGAGCACAAGAGTGGCGAATGATCTCAAGACCGTCTTCGTCTTTTGCAGTGATGATTTCCAGGTTTGCGTCGTTTTCAATCAGGTCGCAAGCGTCTACACGTTGACCATTAACACGACCCGCGATACAGGCTTTCGCAAGACCAGGACCGATGTCAGCTGCGACGTCGTAAGTGGAAACTGGGTTATCAAATGAACGTTGACTACCGTCAGGAAGAGTAATTACAGGCATTATATTGTCCTATTTACAGTGGTGTTACACACGAAGTAACACTTGTTTGGATTTTTTGCATTCAGCTGAGAGAGCGATAAATGCAAGAGAATGAAAGATTCTTGTGAGTCCAATTTTGTTACAAATCAAAATGTCTGAACCCGAATCGAAAGAGGATTGTAACGATGTGGTGGAATAACGCAACCAATGAAGTGCCCTGCGATTGCTACTTCCCTTTCACCATTCAATGGTGACAGTGTAACAGAATATCAAATATACAACTGATCAAAGGGCGCTCTATTTACTCTCGAATCAGATAACTAGAAATGTTATGTTATAACATCACAACAAATAGACCTTTAGCTTTGATAATGAAACACTTTAAACCTATCGCCCTTCTCACAGCAGTTTTTGCCTTCACGCTTGCCTTTTTCATCCCAGATGCTGACAAAAAATCTATAGAGGCGACAGAACCAACACCAGATAAAATAGAGCTACCACTAACCGTTCAAACAGACGGTGTCGAAAGTAAAGCTGGATCAACTGAGACTCCTAAAGCACAAAAGATCGATTACATCGTTAAAGTTGGCGATACGCTCAGCGAGATATTCTCATCCCTACAATTACCTTACAGCGCATTGCTTGAAATCCTGGCGGCGGATGAGCCGCACCTTCAACTCGACACTATTAAACCGGGCGACCACCTAAGTTTCACTGTGCTAAGAGAAACGATGACTCTCCAGAAACTGAGCTATCACATTAGCCTTGTAGAACAAGCTACCTTTACCCTGGAGGATGAAGGAGGGTTTATCTATGAATTTGTCGAGATGCCAAGCGAGTGGAGAGAAGTTCTTTATTCAGGGACAGTAGAAGGTAGTTTTTCGCTATCCGCACACAAAGTAGGCCTTAGTTCAAACCAAATAGCGAACATCACGAATGTGTTGAAGGATAAACTGGATTTCACCCGCTCACTCCGTGCCGGAGACCGTTTTAATATTCTCGTCAATAAGCAGTTCCTTGGCGATCATCCTACGGGAAACAATCAAATCCAAGCCATCTCATTCAACCTCAGCAACCGAGAAGTAGCAGCATTCCTCGCTGATGATGGCCGATTTTACGATAGAAGTGGAAACAGCCTTGAACGCGCTTTCAATCGCTATCCTATCGACAAAAAGTATCGCCGGATTACCTCTGCCTTTAATCCGAAACGGAAACACCCAGTGACCGGACGGGTTACACCACACAACGGTACTGACTTTGCTACACCAGTTGGTGCACCTGTTTACTCAACAGGTGATGGCAAGGTAGTTAGTGTGCGTAATCACCCTTATGCCGGGAAGTATTTGGTTATTGAGCACAACAGCGTATACAAAACTCGCTATCTACATTTGCATAAAATATTGGTGAAACGAGGACAGCGCATAGAACGCGGCCAGAAAATTGCCCTTTCAGGGGCAACAGGCCGACTGACGGGCCCTCACCTTCACTATGAAGTGTTGGTAAGAAACCGGGCAGTCGATCCTATGAAGGCGAATCTTCCAATCGCAAGTTCAATCTCTCAAGAAAACCTGGCTTCCTTTCAAGCAAGAATATCTGAGTTCGATTTAGCGACAGGAAACCAAAACCTGAGTTCCTAAGCATTGATGCCAACTGATACTGGCCAGTCCCTTTACCATCATGTGAAAAAGGTTTTTGCCCTTGTCGCAAAGGCGGACAACTCGCTGATTCTAAGTTCGTTTACAGTCACTCTTACACAATATTAGAAATGTGTGTTGTACGCAGTCAGACGATATAGCGCTCTCGGTGGGAAACAAAATGCCCACTGCTATGCTGACAAAGAGATCGATTAAGCCAAAACGAAGGATACGAACAATGAGCCAAAAGCTTCAAAACGCTCAAAACCTATACCTGGAAGGTATTCGAGACGGCAATATTGAAGTCGTTAAGAAATATACAGGTGAAAGATACACGCAGCACAGTACAGGTGTTGAAGATGGTCCAGAAGGCTTTATGGCGTTTTTCAAAGGCTTCTTGGAGCGTACTAACTCCCGTGACATTCAGGTTATTCGCGCTATCGAGGACGGTCGCTACGTTTTTGTTCATGTCTACCAAGATATCGACAATGGAACAGCTAAATGGGTAACAACTGATCTTTTTGACACAGATTCTGATGATAAAATTGTTGAACACTGGGATGTCATTGCTGCCTATCAAGAGCCTGAAGACACTGCTTCAGGTAATGATATGATTCTGGGTAATTTCGAATTAAAAGACCTCGACAAGACCGAAGAAAACAAAGCGCTTATTCGGAACCTTCTCGTAGAAGTTTTCCAAAACGGTCACTTAGATGCGTTGGATAAGTATGTGTCTTCCGAAAAGTATATCCAGCACAACCCTCACCTTCCTGACGGTATAGAAGCTCTGCGCGAATTCTTGAGCTCCCATGATTTGAGCTATGACTTTGTTTTCAACGTTATCGGTCAGGGTGATCATGTCGTGAGCTATTCAAAAGCCACCTACGAGGGTCAGGAGATGGCAGTGTTCGATATTTTCAGGATAGAAAACGGTAAGATTGTCGAGCAATGGGACAATATGGAGCCTATTCCACCTAGAACTGAATGGGCAAACACCGGTAAATTCTAGTTATTTCATTGCTGTATAATGCGACAGAATTCGCGTTGTATGGCAATGACTTTTCTTAAGTGAAGAGATCTTCAGTCCAAAGTTCATTCCTTCAAACAATTTGAAACTAAATTCCCTCCCAAAGTGATGGTCATTCGCTCTCAAAACAGGATGATGAACACACCAATGCAATCCAATAAAGAAAAAATCACTTCGCATGCCAATCGTTTTATTTTTTGCTGCCTCCTTTGCCCTGTTGACCACCCAGATCGTTCACGCCGACATTCCTGAACAAGTGTCAGATAACCACAAACAATATTATGGGCAATTGCTCGAAGAACATTGCAAGCCTGCCGTCACAGACATTGAGAACCAGAGTTTGGATAAAGTGGCAGCTGCTCTCACGCACGCTGAGAAAATGGACCAAACCATTGATCTCGAACCAGGGCTTTTAAGTCAGATGCAAAAGCTGCTGCCAAGATACCTGGAATGCGACGCAAACGCTCAAGACCCTTTGGAGCCCATCATCGACAGTTTCATTGCTTTTCTCGCTGTCAACAGGCACCTCACGCAAGAAGAACGAAGGGCTTATGTACAATTCGCTATGAAGTTGGCAGAACTCTCAAAAGAAAATGAAAAACTGGAAGTGAACTGAACAGAAAAACATCACGTAATGAGTTAGTGATGTTGCAATGCTGTAGCTTAGGCCTCAGAGACTCCCGTCTTTGAGGCCTCTTTTTATCATAGGCCCACGCAGTTTGCGTAGAAAGTAGTTGTAGCCGGCCAGTCAGAGAAGACACCAACAACACCAACATCCTGCGCGAGAACGTCCAGCAGATTAAAGATATCACCGTCATTATTGGTCGCGTCTTTGACGGATTGATAATACCAACCTCCACCATTACCCAGAGGACCAGAACGTTCTAGCGTCCATGCAATCATGTCTAAATCTGCCTCTTTGGCCATTTTCGCATATTCAGAAGGAACAATTTCACCTTCACTGCTCAACGTTACCAAAGCAAACAATGGTGGTGCGATAAACTCAACACCCGCTCTCTTCAGCGCTTTCATGTCTGCTAGAGTCGGCTCCCACAACTTGTTTTTATACATACGGGCGTCTAAGAAAACTGCTTGCTCACCGAACTTTGGCTCAGCGGAAATCCAGTACTTCACGTCATCAAGATTGAAAGATTGGACAAAAACGTGTGAAGGTTTAACTCCCGCCTCTTTGTACTCTTCTATCATCTTTTGAGCATAGTCTTGCTGTGTTAATCCATCATATGGCATCTCGACAGCCGCGCTTTTCAACTCAGGTGTCATTTTCACATCAAGTGCTTTAAATAGTTCAATACTTTCAGCGTGCGTCATCAATGTACCGCGACTCGCGTAGAGATCGGTACGCCAACCTGGCGTACCAGCCATGTACGCTTCCGGTGTGGTCGCCATCGGGTTTGCGCCATCCATTTTGCCTTTGAGGCGTTTAAATTCCGCGAGTGTGAAGTCCGTGGTGCGACATTCAACTCTCGCCTTTTCGCCCTTTTCAGGATTTGCTGGTGTAAACGGCACGCTGCATTTCGCGGCGAGATCTGGATGCGATAACACATCAGTCGTGGTGTGCAGATCGTTCTGGGAATGCCGACAAACTAGCTCCTTGTCCTTAGTGAAAGTTACATCACATTCCAATACACCTGCGCCCATTTTGGCCGCAGCCATATAGGACTCTTTTGTGTGCTCTGGGAACATCAAGGCTGCACCGCGGTGGCCAATTGAGAAATCACTTTTCTTTGGCTTGTCATCCAGACATTTTTCTAGTTTTGATTTCAGTTCACCTTCATCCATGTCCGCAACGAGAAATAATGGGCGTGGACCCAATGTATAGTCATTCGAAGCGACAGCGGAACCTGCTGCCAACACAGAAAAAACCAAACCCAACTTAACGATGTTCTTCATGTACCACTTCCTTCAGGTTGTTTGGGTATAAAATTAGGGTTGTTGACCTTAGGGGCTGTTGACCTTTGGTGATGGTTTTTGCAGCAGTTTGTCGGGAATTTCTGCCGCGTTATCGGCTTCTCATGTAGGCTCGCTACATGTCAAAGCCTCTGCCTTGCATAAAATTCCCACAAACGTTGCCAGAAGGGTTCTGCCCCTAGTAACCGAGCCGCATTCTGTATTAACCAGATGAATGAATTGAGACAGAAATCTTACCGTTCAGTGTTAAATCAAAGCCATAACAAAAGATAAGACAAATAGCCTGATTTATGCGCACCATCCGACTCCCAAACTACCATCCTTGATTTTCAGTCAGACTTCATTAATGATTAATTGTATATACTAATATAAGTCTGAGTACCTATGCCGAAATCTCCCCGCTTCCAGCAGATTAAAGACTTCCTGATTGAGAAAATTGAATCACAGGAATGGCCAGTTGGCGCAAAAGTGCCAACAGAAGCAGAGCTTTGTGAGCAGTTTTCGGTCAGTAGAATGACGGTAAACAAAGCGGTAAGAGATTTAGTCAATGAGGGTTGGCTGGAACGGACCCCTCGTTTAGGCACGTTTGTATGCCAGCGCAAAGCGGAAAGTCCGCTGATGGATATCCGCAATATCGCAGAAGAAATATCAGGGCGCGGTCAAGCACATCACAGTGAAATCATATCCTTAAGAAGGATACGCGCTCCGGAAGATGTGGCAATGCGCCTCGGTATCATGCTAGGTAGCGATGTTTTCAAAAGTGAAATCGTGCATTTCGCCGATGAAGTTCCGATTCAAGTTGAACTGAGATGGGTAAATCCCGCATTTGCCCCTGACTATTTAAAACAGGACTTTTCGGCTATCACACCCAACCAATATCTCGTATCAAACTGCCCATTGGGAACTATTGAACATACCGTAGAGGCCATTCTTCCCCCCGCACATATCGCAAAGCTTCTTCAAATAGAAACGACCCAGCCGTGCCTTTTACTTCATCGCCGCACCTGGAGCGAGAACCAATTGGTCAGCGCAGCCCTTCTCTACCACCCTGGTAACCGCTACAAACTCAGCGCTCGCGCAGAACTTTAACCGAAGAATACCCTCTTACTTTCAGCGGCTTCCACCAAGCTGGCCGCTGAGCTTTACACCCGCCATCACAATTTCATAACAACAGATCTTGTCATCGTCTTTTTAATTGTCTATACATTTATATATACAAATAATGAGCGCAGTAAAAATGAAGAAGATGTTCACGGATTGTCGTCTTGTTTCAATGGATACAGACGTCAGCCACAGTGAAGGGTACCAAGTACGCGATAACCAAATGATTGCGGTAGAAAATGGCCGCATCGTCGCTATTGGTGAAAACCTGTCAACAGATGGATATGACAAGGTTTCAGTAGAAAACCGTCTGATTACACCAGGTTTTATCGACGCGCATACCCACATCATTTTTGCCGGCGACCGCTCTGGTGAATTTGAACAACGCTTGCAAGGTGTTCCCTACGAACAAATCGCTAAAAACGGTGGTGGCATTCTCTCAAGTGTCAAAGCCACCCGCGAAGCTTCCATGGAAGAACTGGTATCTTTGGCGCTTCCACGAGCTAAGGCTTTGATGCGTGACGGCGTAACAACTATTGAAGTAAAAAGTGGATACGGCCTGACGGTTGAGCATGAGCTCAAGATGCTGAAAGCGGCGAAAACCCTTGAGCAAGACATCGATGTGAACATCTCAACCACTCTGCTCGGTGCACACGCTCTGCCACCAGAGTTTAAAGACAACAGCGACGGTTATATCTCATTGGTGTGCGAGGAAATGATACCAGCAGCAGCAGAGTTAAAACTTGCTGACGCGGTCGATGTGTTCTGCGAAGGCATTGGCTTCTCCCCCGCGCAAATGGCAAAAGTTTTCGACGCCGCACGAACTCATGGGTTGGAAGTTAAAGGCCATACCGAGCAGCTCACTGATCTCGGGGGCAGTGCGCTAGCTGCCGAGATGGGCGCACTCTCTGTCGACCACATCGAGTACTTAAACGAAGAAGGGGTTAAAACTCTGGCGGAGAATGGCACCGTCGCAACTCTCCTTCCTGGCGCTTTCTATTTTCTGCGTGAAACTCAGAAACCACCGATCGAGTGGCTCCGCCAGCACAAGGTTCCCATGGCGATTGCCACCGATTTCAACCCCGGCACATCACCGTTCGCCAGCCTAACACTGATGATGAACATGGCCTCTACCCTGTTTGGGCTGACACCAAAAGAAAATCTTTATGGTGTAACCCGTCATGCTGCACAAGCATTAGGACTGCGTGCCAAAGGTCAAATAGCTGCTGGGTTTGATGCTGACTTTGCAGTTTGGGATTTAACGTCTCCAGCACAGCTCAGTTACCAAATAGGTCTTGCACCGCTGTATGCACGTTACCTGAAAGGAGTCGAAGCCAATGACGATTGATATGAGCGTCTGGGATGGCCGGACAGATTCTGAAGACGGCGAGAGCGGATATCGCTTTCACCAGAAAGTGCAAAGCGCTGATAAAGCGAAAGAGCCCGGCTGCATGATAATAGGTTTTGCCAGCGACGAAGGTGTGTCCCGCAATAAAGGACGCGTTGGCGCGTACTCTGCGCCGACCGAAATCCGAAAAATGTTGGCTAACTTACCTTGGCACCATGAATCTCTCTGTTTCTTCGATAACGGCGATGTGTGTTGCGACGACCACGACTTGTCCAAAGCGCAAAAACAACTGGCAGACAATATCAGTGAGGCCATGCGACAAAAACACTTCCCCTTGATTTTGGGCGGCGGACATGAAGTTGCTTGGGGCACGTTTCAGGGCTTAGCGAACCACTTCATACAGAAAAATCCTGCTGAGGCACCCAAGATCGGCATCATTAATTTTGATGCACATTTCGATCTCCGAACGCCTGTAGGCAATGCACAGAACGGCAGTTCTGGCACCCCATTTTCACAAATCGCCGACTTCTGCCACAACCGCAATTGGCCATTCCACTATGCCTGTCTTGGCGTAAGCCGTGCCAGTAACACTCAGGCATTGTTTAACAAGGCCCGAGAGCTCAACGTATTGGTGGTTGAAGATTCAGACTTCACCACATCCTCTTATGCATACATCGAAGACCAATTAAACACCTTTATCGCAGGAATGGATGCCGTCTACCTGACTATCGACTTAGATGTTTTCCCAGCAGCGACAGCGCCGGGTGTTAGCGCACCTGCCGTCCATGGCGTTGAATTTCCGCTGGTGGAGCGTCTCATTCGAACCATTGCTGAAGCAATGAATAAAGATGGCCACCCCAAGCTCAAGATTGCTGATATCGCAGAGCTAAATCCGCGTTATGACATTGATAACCATACATCTCGACTTGCTGCCCGTCTGGTTTGGACGATTTCCCGCAGCCTTGCTAATACACAAGGAGTGAAACAATGAGCGACCCACGTCTCGATCTGTCACGCACGATCAAAGCGCCGACAGGAACCAAACTAACTGCAAAGTCTTGGCTGACTGAAGCGCCGCTTCGAATGCTGATGAACAACCTGCATCCTGACGTGGCCGAACACCCTCACGCCCTCGTGGTTTATGGCGGTATTGGGCGCGCAGCGAGAAACTGGCAGTGCTATGACAAAATCGTAGAGGTACTCAGCCGCCTGGAGGACGATCAAACCCTTTTGGTGCAATCCGGCAAACCTGTTGGTGTCTTCCCCACTCATAAAGATGCGCCACGAGTATTGATTGCCAACTCCAATCTGGTACCCCACTGGGCAAACTGGGAACATTTCAATGAGCTCGATAAACAAGGTCTAGCCATGTACGGTCAAATGACTACCTGATTTACTAAACACCTACTTTACAGTATAGTCGCTCCAAGTCAACACTTTGAGGCGATTAAAATGGATTTGAAAGGACGTAAGGCACTTGGTTTTATTCGATGGTCTAGTGATAAGCAAACTGATAGAGACTCACTACCACGACAAACGAAAAGTATCGAAAGCGCGGTAAAAGATACGGGTGCTGAACTAGTAAAGACATTCATTGCGCAAGGTGAATCGGCTTTCGATGGTTCACACATTAAGGTTATTGACGAACTGATTGCTTACGCGAGAAAGAATCCAACGCAACGCTATGTTGTGTTCATTGAGAAGGTGAACCGCCTATCGCGTGAACAGATTAACGACGCTGAAAACCTCTGGAAACGTCTACTAGTTGACTGTGATATCTATTTCACTGAAACAAAGGACTATCACGACGCCTCAACACTGAATGACATTATCACGCGTATTACGATGCTTATTCGTGCAGAAGAGGCGAACAAGCATAGTGAACAGATATCAAAGCAAGTACAGCAACACCACCGTAGAAAGATTAAGAACGCCATTGAAACGGGTAAAGCCTGCAATCTGGGTAGCAAACCTCACTGGTTAGATGTTGTTAAGGATGAATACGTCGAGAACCAATACGCGCAAGTAGTCAGGTTAATCTATAAACTGTATTTGGAGGGCAAGGGTTCAACGCAAATCAGTAACTATCTGAACATTAATGAATACAAACGTTGGGACGGCAAGCCATACCACGAAACAACCATTCTAGACGTATTGAAGAATGAAGCCGTTAACGGATGGATAACGAGCAAAAAGATAGATGATGATTTCAACTCGCTACCAAAGGGAAACACCAAGCGCATAGGATTACGCCGCCGTAGTTACCCCGTTATTATCAGTGATGAAGACTACGAACGCGCCGCCGTGCTACGTGCTGCTAACAACAGGAACGCGAAAGGAAAGAATAGTAATTTCGGTCGTCGTACTGGTTCATTCGTATTATCAGGTAAAACCAAGTGCGGTGCGTGTGGTGCTGCTTATTGCGTATCAGGCAAGCAAGTAAGATGTAGTAACGCAACGGGCGCTAGTTCACAGTGCAACGCTAGAAGTGTATCTAAGTTCCTATTTGAACAAGTGATAGTTAATGCCCTATTCAGCCAGATAAGCGAATCTGAACTATTCAGAAACAAGGAAGGCGAAGACGAAAAGATAGAAGTGCTTAAAGGACGTATGGCAACGCTAGAAGCTGAATACTTGATGTATCAAGAGCGATACAATCAAATGAAGGATAAAGGAAGAAAGCCGCCCGTTGAATTCGTATTCGAAATGACTGACAAGAATGACGAACTAGCAGAAGTTAAGGAACAGCTATCAAAGGAACAAGCAACGGAAAAACCTATAGACTTTGATGAAGTGAAATTACAGATTAGTGAGATATTCAAACCTGAGAATGTAGACCTAAGATTAAAAGTTCAGATGGTCGTATCAGTTATAGTCGATAGTATCAAAGTAAAGAGAAGCGATAAGGTAATCTTTCTTGAACTGGTATTAAAGAACGGTGAAAAGTATCTAGTAACACCAACAACACGAAAGAAAGAAGGTGATAGGTTCGTTTACTATTCTAACGTAAACAACTTAACTCACCGAATGCCACTGATAAGCAAGGGTGACGGCAAGCAATCTATTATCAGTTACGAATAGACGCAACTGGCGTTAGCGAATGCTACGCACGCAAAAAAGCCCTGATTCATAGAGTCAGGGCTTTGCGTTAGCTACAAAACAGATAAAAGCCAACGATATATTTAGCGCGTTCTTCCGCCGCTGCTGCGTGTTGGTCTGAACTGCTGACCTTTCGATACAATCGCTGCTGTTTGCTTTGGTTGCTCTGATAGCGTTTTCATGACCATTCCGGCAAAGTCCTTTCCGCCGTTGTTAAAGGTGTTATTCGTAACGACCTGAACAGATTCACCCGCTTTACCTGATTTCTGTTTCTCTAGGAATTCAGATAGGTCTTTGTTTGCTTCTGGTTGAATGACTCGCTCACCCGCTTTCAATAGGAAAGATTGGTTATTCATTGAATCAGGTACATAGTCAGTACCGCCATGATATTGACCAGTTGCAACGCTCGCAATAGTAGTACCAGCAATAACACCAGCCGATATATAACCAGCCGTTCGAGCCGCTGCTGCAACCGCAACGTTATATGGTGCTGGAACGTTCGCTAGTGCGTTCGTGCTTGCCAATTCAGCGTTAATAATAGCATTACCAAACGCAGCCGCTTGTTGTGCTAAAAATGCCACTGTTGCAAAAGCTGAACTCTCTTCACTTAGTTGTGAAAAGGTTGAACCGATAGAGCTAGCTAAATCAGAATATACTTTTAATTCAGCCGCTTTTACTTGTTCAGTTAGTTGTATTTGCTTCTGTGCGTATTTCTTCTGTATCTCTTCTTTCGCCAGTTGGAAATCTTCTTCTGAAATAAGCAATTGCTCTTTCTGATTTCTATAGCTCTCTATTTCAGCTTCCTGTTGCGCTGCTAGCTTATCATTAGCATTTGATATGTTATTGATTTGAAGTTGTTCAATTTGCTTATCAAATGCTGCCTGTGCTTTGATTTGGTCTTGTCTGAATTTCTCTTCGTTAGCTAGTTGCTGTTCAAAATACTGTAACTGTGCATCAGCTTTCTTATCTGCTTCTGCTAGTTCGTATTTCTTATCAATAAGTGAATCAATCGCGTCTATCTGTTCTTGCGTTGCTCCCGCGCCTAGCTTCAATCGTGCGTTGAATTTCTCAACCGCTATATCAGTTAGCCCGTAAGTATCAATAGAGTTAGTTAGAGACAGTGTTAATGACTCATAAGCTGTTACGCTATCAGCTATTAACATAGCCTGTTCTTTTTGCTTGGGGTCTAGATTATCAAGTAGTTTAGCTGTATCAGATAAAGCCTTGTTACTTTCGTCTATTTCAGCACGTAACTTAATTTCTGTTTCTGTGTGTTTTTGTTGCAGTGCATCATATTTCGCCAATCCATTCTCAGTAAACGTATAAGCCTTTGCTACGTTCTTATATGTTTGGAGTGTTTCATTCTGTGATGCTAGTTCTTTTTCCAACGCTTCAACGTTCTTTGCGTGTGCGTCCGATTGTTCAATTAGTCTCTTAGTTAGTTCTATTTTAACTAGTTCGCGTTGTGCTGTTGTTAGGTTCTCTGTGTCTTTCGCCATTTGGTCTATTTGTTCAGCCGTCTTTTCAACAGTACCGCCCAAATCGAAAAACTGAATAGCTAACGTTGCCGCTGTAGTACCCAACACGACGAATAAACCCGCCAATGGATGAAGAACACTAGCTAACTGTGAACCCTGTTGACCGATAGCTAACAGTGCGTTTTGACCGCCTTGTATCTGAACTATCAAATCCTGTGCTTGATAACCGAACTGACCAGCGAACCCGTTAAAGTTCTTATTTGCTTTGTTAAGTGATGCGCCTGTTTTCTTCTCGAATAAATCAAAGTCTTTCTGTGCTTGTTGTAGCTTCTGCTTGGTAATCTTTTCAATACCAACCATACCTTTAATATACTCGTAATCACTTACTGCCATCGTAACGTATACATTCGCGAGATTTTGAGTCGCCATAATATTTCCTTATATAAAAAAAGCCGCGCTATTTCTAGCACGGCTTTAATAGCTATTTCCTGTAATACCAAGCGCGTCTGTTACGCTTGGCTATTTTGCTTTTACGCATTAAACAATAATCACTTCTGCTTTCATTGCGATTAATGCGCCTGTGTCTTTAGCTACGTTTGCGAACTTATTAGTTTCGGTAATCTTCAAAACGTCAGGTTTGGTAATAGGGTCGACGGTTTGGTTGCCTTCCATAGCTACCAAATCAAAAGCAGCACCAAGAGAACCAAACAACATAGTGTCATCGTCCAATTGGTCACAGATAACGCATTCATAACGACCTAGTAATAGACCGCCCTGAATAAGCCATACCTGTTCACCCTCCGCTGTAACTGTACTAGCGAAATCAACAAAGTTATTCTTATTAAGGAATAGCTTAGAATCTCGGTCATATACGTCAGGAATAGATTTCAATGCGTCAGATAGGAACTGAAACACGCCTTGAATATCACCACCCCACTCACCAGCAATACCACTTTTTAATAGTCGCACTTGTTCTTGCGCTTCCGCTGGTGGATTAACTCCGTCAGGTGTACGCTCTAGAATATCCGCGATAACAATCTCAGATACTTTACTAGCAAGTACGTTACCAACTAGCATTGCAGTATTTGATTCAATATCAAATTTACTCATATCTAATACTTCGTTCGTTAGTTCGATAGACGAACTAGTTTTAGAGAAGTCTGCGCCAGTTGTAGTATATGTCTGTACTGTAGATGGTGGAATAACCGCCCCCTCCATTGCATCTTCAATAGTTGGATGCGTAACGTATACATTTCGATAGGTAGGGTTATTCGTGTACTCTTTACCAATCTCTTGAAGCAACGAGCTAGTATTATAAGCCGCTTCTGTAATAGCGCGGCTTAGTTCTGGCTTAGATAAAGTAGGCGTATAACTGTACGCCTTAATTAAATGTGTTTGGAGGTTCATATATTACCCCCTTACGCTTGACATACTAGAACGGCGACAGCTTCATGGTCTGCAACTGTACTTCCGAAAATAGCGTCTTGATAGAAGCCGACAGTATCTGGAATTGTGTACGGGTCTTGAATCATATTAGTTGCGCCTTGATTTGGCATTAGCAATTCATAACCCGCTTTCAAATCACCAAAGATAATAGGAGCGTTACCCGTTCCAATTTCATCCATAGTTTCATTAAGGATTACGTTTGCGCCAAATAGCGAAATACGACGAACCCATACGCCATTCTGTAGAATAGTTTCAATATCAAATAATGAACGGCCTTGCGTGTCTTTAAGCGTCTGCATCAAATACGATAGAGTTGATTGGTGCATAACAAAACTTGCTGTTGCTTGGCTGCGTTCTGGAACTGTAAGCATCAGTGCGTATAGATTCGCCTGAATAGCTTCTGAATCAGCACCAATATCATTAGCTGAACCGCTGGCAAGTGCTGCGAAGGTTTCACGGTCGCGTGTAGCTGCTGGCATTAGAGCCGCTGCGTAGCTGTTAGCGCGGTCAATACATGCGTTAACAATACCGCGTAGCTGATTTGGGTCTGCCTTAGTGCCTGCGCCTGTGCCGTCGCCGTGTAATACTTGGTCTTGCATAGTGATACTGAATTGTTCGCTCAATAGCTTTAGCAAGTTCGCTTGAACTGCTACGTCAGCTTGTGCCAATACTTCGTTAGTTAGGCGTGGGAATGCGAACATCTTGGTGAAGCGTCCCGCAATCGTTGCGTAGTCAGCCGCGTCTGTTTCAGCGATAGGTGTAAAGCTAACGTTCTCAGCCGTTAATAGGGCTTCTGGGCGTTGGGTTAGAGTAGTACGGCGATAATCTAGGTTATCTGTACCACGTGAGCCAATAGCAGAAAGTACCGCGTTGTTTACGATAGATTGCTCTAGAACGGTTACGTTTAATTCAGCTTCAAATAGTGCCGCGTTGCCGTCTAGTGGTAGACCTTTAACGAATGAACCGTAATCTTTCTGACCTGATTCAATCCAATCTTTAATTTTGAATTCTGTTGGTTTCTCTGCTTTGCCGCCTTCAATATTAGCTAGCTTGCTTGCACCAGTATCTTTTGCTTGCGCTTGTACTTGACTTTCTAGGTCTGTAATTTTTGCATCCATTGCAATAATAAGTTGTTCTGTGTTCATTTGATTAATCCTTTTATATTTGAACGTTTTTGTTAGTCGTTCTTATTTCGTCTCGAAATATAAAACTAGAATGAGATTAACTAGCAACATCACGTTGATAGTGTTCTTTTCATACTTTTATTTATTGATTTACTACAGGCGTAAAAAAGCCCTCGAATTCATTCTAGAAAATTCAAGGGCTTCTTATTTTTACTAGTTATCCCATTAATGGGGTGATGTATAACCAGTCGTGAGCTACTTCAATAAGGAATAATCAGTAGCTCTAATGTACTAATAAAGACAAATCTAGATAGTATTGCATCCCGCAATTGCTTACTCAAAAGCGTTACTATTCTTAATTTTTGTTAACTATTATCTTTTACATGCCAAAGCATTATATGCTTTCTGTAAGTGGTTCTAACTATGGGGTTCAAGTCCATAAGTTAAAGTACAACTATTCTTACGAATTAGTTGTTAGCGCGTATAAAACGCAATCAAGGTTTGTATTCAAGCAACTGACACACCTGCCTAATCACCCTACAGGTAAATTAATTTACCTGTTAGGCTAGTAGCTCTGCCTAATACCACAAGGAGGTAAGAAAGGTTCATAGTACCCGAAGGTACTAGGAAACGATGTTCGACTTATTAGGTGTGCGGATACCTTTTTTAGTCTTGTCAGTTTTCATAAGTTTTTAACCTTATAAATTGAATCACGCTTGCGCGTGCGTTTCACAGTATTGTGAATCGGTCACACCGCATTGATTTAACAATAACGATGTGATGGTATTAACACCTAAAGTTCCGCACTTGGCAATAATACCTCAAAGTCATCTCTACCCTTAAATACTGACATCTAAATCAGTTCATAAAGGGTATCTCTACCCTAGACAATCTAATCTGTTCAGTTGAAAAGTTAAAATAAAACTACCGTAAGGAACACTAGTGAACCTTACATAGTTATTTATCATTTCAATAGTGGCATGAATTTATCAATAGTGTCTTGGTCACAGAATTTATTCATGTAATCAATCACCTTCTGTCTGTCAGCTTTATTATCTGCTTCATGCTTGCGTTTACTTGAGCCGTGGGCTTTTGCTAGTTTGTCCATCTCTTCTTTAGTAAACATTAATCAAGTCCCAGTTCTGCGCGTTTCATTGCCATTTTTAGATATGTAGTTCGTTTATTATCTTGGCGTGTCGCTAGGTTAACCATTACGGCGCGTAGCGTTGCGTTGTTCTGTGCCAGTGTTTTAATAAGTGGGTTAGCAATAGTTCGCTGTTGTCCCTTATCACCAATAACTGAAAGCATTACGCCTTGAGTTGCGATAGTTGATTCGAATTCTTCATTCATTGCCATAATCTTAGCGGCTTGTTCGCATAGTGCTTTATCGAAAGCATCAGTATTAAACGTGTCTTTGATTAGCTTGTTATATATTTTACGTTCTTCTTTCGTTAACATTTGATTTCCTATTATTTCTTATTATATTCACCTTTTAGTCACTTAGTGCATATCTGGGGAATGTTTGTTTGGGCTGAATACTAAATGCCCTTTTTCACGAGTAACACGGGGCACTGACCAGTAGCACACGTTATGCCCTACTCTCCCCCGCTGCGTCCGTAAGTGATTGATTCATAACGACATTAATCATCATAGGCATAGGTAGCATAGGTGGCATACTCACTATCATATAAGCATGTTCTATTCAGTTATCAGTTCGAAAGTGCATAACTAATCAGAACATACTATGTAGTATAGGTGTTATATAGTTGTTATAGTGCTCTATAGGTGGGTATAGGTAAGGGCGTACTGATAGGCAAGAAAAGGAAGAGGCCATATCAGCAACCCTGTATTAGATACTAACGCCCTTTCAATACGAAATATAAAGCGTCCCATTGCTTACCACTAATCAACGTTTCATAGTTCATCAATCGTTGGTCATTAATAGCATTAAGCTCTAGTGCATCCTTTAGTTGTTGGTCTCTATTCTCTATATACTCAGCCTGTGTATCAATAACACTATGTGCATGGTCTAATAGGTCTTTATATGCCTGATTGCACTCTAATACCTGTGCTAGTTTAGATACCAACATTTCAGGATCTAACTCATCAATATTTTCAAGTGGTGGTTTTGGGGCTTTTTCGTACTTAATTCGGTTAAAATGCTTCATATTTTGCTCTGTTTTGCGTTATTTCGGTCTAATATTTAGCGTATTGGATTTTCATCGAATAATGCCCATATTTCTCAATTCGTCTAGATTCTCAGCGAATACCTTTTCTAGCTCTGGTATTTCTTCCTGAATGTGTTTGTGCTTTGAATACGTCTTTCGTTGTCCAGCGTCCTTGTGTGAGTCCTTGTAATACTCCGCTTTTGAATGCCAGTAATCACGAATAATATCTAGTGCTTCTTCTTCCGTTAGTGCTTCATCTGGGTTAAATGCGTTGTTTCTTTCGTTCATACTGTATCGCTTTCCTTACTTACTCGTTCGAATTCATAGCAGAATCTATTAAACTGTGAATTATTCATGTTTTTGACTGCTAGCTCTAAATCTTGGTAATTACCCAATAATCTAAGCCGTTTCATTATTTCATCTTCTGAATAAAAGCTAGTTGGTGCATTATCCAGAAAAAACATTATCTTCTTATACATAGTTGTTAGTTAGTTAGTTGATTATAGGAATATTTAGGCGGGCTTATTACACTTTGAATTCAGGCGTGTTATTACACTTTGGTTATCACCTTTCCTAATACGAATAATAGCAATAATAGTGAGCCGTAAGCGAACGCCCTAGCTCTTAGCGCGACAAGGCGCAACCGGAGGGATTCAGCAAAGGGAGCGATAGCGATTTATCAAGAGGTAATAGAAACACCAGTTCTATTGCTTTTCATTTGTATTGATTCATTTCAATGAAAGGGATTAGTGAGCCGATAGGCGCAATAATAGACGCTGATAGCGCCTGTTTTGTCGAAGACGAAAGAGGTGCTGTGAGTTGTCTCGTTAGAGCAAGGAACACCGTGATATTTTGCAAGCGAGAGACGAAAGGAACGAGCGCAGCGAAATACTATTATTAGTGTCGGTTTTGGGCGATGTAGGGCTAAAAACCACTACATATAGTGCCTATATCCCTATATATAGTGCCTATTTCGCTTGAAAAATAGCCCTTCATATCTCATTGATTTATAAGGGATTTTTACCAGTAAATTTATTTTGAAATATTTCACCTAATCGCTCAAATTCGGGCTATTTTTTAGGGCTAAAATGTTATAATAAAGAGTAGATAAGTACATTTTTAGACTTAAAAAGGATAGCGTATGAAAGCAAAAGTATACGTTAACGAATCAGTACGTGGCAAAGACCATGTGAACGGATACGTTAATATGACACCCCAGTATGAAATTGATATTAGTGTAGTTCAAGACCTTAAACTAACGTTCAAAAGCACAATTCAAAGTAAACTATCAGTTGATAAGCTAGGCAAGTGGAAGCAACGCTATCTAGTATCGATTGACGCGTGGAAACTACACGTTGTAGAGAACTTCGAAGGGTGTACAGTTACGTGCGGTAATATCGTACATAAGAACCCATTAGCTGAATCACTGGATTTTACTATTGGTTGCTTTATTGCTGTACATGATGAAAAACTAGTTCGATTTGAAGCGCATTTCGATAGCCCTGATATATTCACCGCAAAGGGCGCAGCCATCCAGCAAGCGCAAACCAAGCAAACTGACATGATGAACATGGACAAACAAAAGGGTGCTGTATTAGGCGCTATGAGCAAGCCTAAGACCATTCACGGGCATAGCAAGCTAACAGCACCCCAACGTGACCAGATTGTGAAGCAATTGAATACAGGGCTTAAAATGGCGCAGGTAGCGCGTAACATGCAACAGCAAGGATTCGAGCACGTAACCTATAAGGTTGTACAGGGCATCAATAACAAGATTAAGAAAGGTGAACTGTGATAGGAAAGATGAAACTACGGCGTGAACTAGTAGCGCAGGCTAAGGTTATTGAGGAAATGCGCAAAGAGTCAGTATGGAACAATAAGGACGATGACCGAGAGCGAACAAGAAAGGACTATCTAAGAGCTAAAGCTGATTGGTTAGTATACGAACTGATTGACTCTGTAGAAGCTCATTGCGATAAGGGTGATGATTTGGCTAAGTGCTGGAACTATATTCATCGACGCGTTGATATTTGATACTAAAAAGCCCAGATTCGATAAGAGTCTGGGCTTTTTAGTATCTCATACTTCATTATAACATTTTATTACTAGAAGAATCGTAACCTATGCTTTTTATCTAAATCCCTAGCGCAATGAATACATAAGTCATGCCAGTTGTCATCCTCTTGATACTTTATAATCATTCGCTTGTGTCTCGCTGTCTTATCTTTCCCACAACAAGTACAAGCAAACTCAGAACGCCAGTGTCCTTCCGTCAGATACGGGTATCTGTATTCAACCTTCCTTGGTTCTGCTCTTTCAATAACAACGTGTGCGAATCTATCTGGGTTCACTGGTTCTTTGAAATCAAAGTGATTGTAAGACAATGGAATATCATTATTTCCATCAGTTGTTTTTGCTGCCTTTACCCAAGCATATAAGCCAATAGCAACAAGGATAATAATAATGATAGTTTCCATTTAACTCACTCCAAATAAGGGCTGAATCTATTATCTCAAATACAGCCCGTTAGTTATAGACTACGAAAAGTATGGTATTACTTCATTACTTGAACGGCGGTTTTAAGTTTCTCTAAATCAACCTTCTTACCCGCTGTGATGTTTAAGAACATCTGTTTTAATAGCTCGTTGTTGTCGTGCTTCTCTTCGTTCTGTAGATATAGCTCGATGAACTGTTCATTATATAAAGTGCGTTCAAATGAATTCTGGCTTACTTTCGCGCTTTGCTTTGCTGTCTGGTTGCCCTCAGTTGCACAAGCCATTACCAGTGCAACAACCCAACCAACTAATGACCATCCTAGAAATAGGTTCACCACGAACACCATGAACGTTTTACCACTGTCACGCATTGAAGCAGTAAGTGTAGGAATGAAGTAAATGAATAGAGCTAGAATAATTATAATAAATTCCATTAGTTGAACCCCTTTAAGTTATTAATATTACCTGAACGTTTTGGACGACCTACATTAATAGGCTTGTATAACCTTAAAAATACTTCTATCTTGAAGGTCATCAATTGACCTTATGAATAATTGTTGCGCCTAAACCTAGAATGTATGAGATACAAACCAATATTGAATGAGGTACTACAGCGAATGCGACAATACCTGCTAGTTGTTCCCATGAATACACGTTCTCATACATAGAGAACCATATAGAGAAAGCAGGACACGCCAATAAAAGAACAGCCATTACATTAAGAAAGCGTTTTGCAATATTCATCCTTTCACCTCACAAAGTTGGTTGAATACGATTTCAAAGTTATGTGTTCTTAAATCCTTAATACCCCTTCTTACAGCAACTAAAACACCCTTTGCGCTATTCATTTGCGCGAAATAGGTAATAGAACCGATTTGAGCCTTTACGCCTATAACGCGCTTAGTTTTGCTTCCTACTGTTACCTGTTCGGTTTTCAGTTCTACGCCACTTGCCTTTTGTATTGCTTGCTCTAGAGTTTCAATAATCAACATACCAGCCCCCTATAAGCACACGGTTTCAAGTTCTAACTGATACAAGCAACTTGCTTTAGCTAGGTTCTGTTCGTTCAATGGCTGCTCGTATACTTTGCGTGAGTGCTGACCAATGCCAACCGATACATATACGCGCTTCTCTTCGCCCTTGAATTGGGTGATAGCAATCTGGCACTTTCGGTTATCAATACGTGTTGATAGGTACAGATAGATAGAAGCCGTTCCAGCTTGGCAAGCTCCGCCAACTTTTACCGCGTTCTTGCTGCTGTTGCGTGATAGGTCGTTGTGTAGGGCTGATTCGTGCAATACGTCTATCAATAGGTCGTGTTCTACTACGCCCGTTTTATCTGTTTGAACTGACTTGTTGAGACGCGCAAGCAATACGCCTTCAATCATATTTCTTTCGAGAATACAGCTTTTAGCAGTGCGGCAATTCTTCAACATGTTTTGGAGTTGACGCTCTGTTGTTGTCTTGTCCTGAATCTTTAGCAATAGCTTATCTAGTTGCGTTTGTGGTTTCTGTTCGTTAGTTAATGCTTTCATTCTGTGTTTCTCCAACTGGGTGTTAACTAATTTCTGACACGGCTGGAAGCTGGATCTACATTGGCTCACAAGGCATCGTTCAAGGTACCTATGAAACCTTTGTGGCCGTTGCCAAGAAACACTTTGGTGGTGAAGCGAAAGGTCGTTGGGTACTGACCGGTGGTCTTGGTGGCATGGGTGGTGCGCAGCCTTTGGCTGCAACCATGGCAGGTTTCTCTATGATTGCGGTTGAATGTGATGAAAGCCGAATCGATTACCGACTTCGTACCGGATACGTTGACAGAAAAGCCACAGATTTGGATGAAGCGCTCTCCATCCTTCAACAATCAATCGATGACAACAAGCCACTCTCCATTGGTCTGCTTGGTAATGCGGCTGATATCTTCGCGCAACTCGTCGAGCGCGGTATTACACCCGATGTAGTGACCGACCAAACTTCAGCGCACGATCCGCTAAATGGTTACTTACCGTTAGGCTGGACCATGGAAGATGCGGCAGAAAAGCGCAAAGCCGACGAGGCTGCGGTGATTGATGCCGCCAAAGCGTCTATGGCAGAACAGGTCAAAGCTATGCTCACTCTGCAATCACGCGGTGCAGCGACGTTGGATTACGGCAACAACATCCGCCAAATGGCTCTCGAAAAAGGCGTCGAAAACGCATTCGATTTTCCGGGTTTTGTTCCGGCGTACATACGTCCTCTTTTCTGTCAGGGCATCGGTCCTTTCCGCTGGGCTGCCTTGTCTGGCGATCCGGAAGATATCTATAAAACAGACCAGAAAGTCAAAGAACTGATCCCAGATAACCCTCACCTTCATAACTGGCTGGATATGGCGCGCGAACGCATCCAATTCCAAGGCTTACCTGCACGTATTTGTTGGGTTGGCTTAAAGGATCGCGCTCGCCTTGGCCTAGCCTTTAACGAAATGGTGAAAAATGGCGAACTGAAAGCGCCGGTCGTCATCGGCCGAGACCACTTGGACTCTGGTTCAGTCGCAAGTCCAAATAGAGAAACAGAAGGCATGATGGACGGCTCTGATGCTGTATCAGATTGGCCCCTGCTCAATGCGCTGCTTAATACTGCTTCGGGAGCAACTTGGGTGTCACTGCACCATGGCGGTGGCGTTGGCATGGGCTTCTCGCAACACTCTGGCGTGGTGATCGTGTGTGACGGTACCGACGATGCAGCAAAACGTGTTGGGCGCGTCTTGCACAACGACCCTGCCACCGGTGTGATGCGCCATGCAGATGCCGGATACGGTATCGCGATAAACTGCGCGAAAGAACAACAACTTGACTTACCTTTGCTAGACCTTCCAAACGTTCCGGTTAAGCAGTAAGGGGCCAATAAAAATGAATAAACTAACGCTCATTCCGGGTGCGCTAACACTCAAAGATCTTCGCCTTATCAGTCGTGAACCTACGCAGGTTCAGTTTGCCGAAGGTGTAGCTGAAACCATGCAAGAAAGCGTCGATACCGTTGCCAGCGTACTCGATAAAGGCCGTGTCGTTTATGGCATCAACACGGGTTTTGGCCTTCTTGCCAATACTCGTATTGAATTGGAAGACCTTGAAACTCTGCAACGTTCGATAGTGCTTTCTCATGCCGCAGGTATTGGCGATTTCATGGATGATGCCACTGTTCGCTTGATGATGGTTTTGAAAATCTCAAGCCTCGCCCGTGGTTATTCCGGTATTCGCTATTCGGTTGTTGAAGCTCTGGCAAAGCTCATTAATGCGGAAGTTTTCCCCTGCATTCCCAAGAAAGGCTCTGTCGGCGCATCAGGTGATTTGGCTCCCCTCGCCCACATGAGTACGGTTCTGTTGGGCGAAGGCCAAGCAAGACACAAAGGCGAAGTCATCTCCGGCGCGATGGCACTGAAAATTGCCGGTTTAGAGCCGATCACACTCGGTCCCAAAGAAGGTTTGGCACTGTTGAATGGCACACAAGCCTCAACCGCGTTTGCTTTGGAAGGACTCTTTGCCGCAGAGGATCTGTTTGCCTCGGCAACGGCTTGTGGCGCCCTTTCCGTTGAAGCGGCATTAGGCAGCCGCCGTCCGTTTGATCCTCGCATTCACCGCGTACGCGGTCACCGAGCTCAAATGGATGCAGCAGATGCTTACCGTCACCTGTTGGACACCAGCAGTGAAGTTGGCGACAGCCACCAAGGCTGTGAAAAAGTGCAGGATCCCTACTCTCTGCGCTGCCAACCTCAGGTGATGGGCGCATGCCTTCAGCAAATCCGACATGCCGCAGATGTCCTCGAAATTGAAGCAAACTCAGTGTCAGACAACCCACTGGTGTTCTGCGATGACGGTGACATCATTTCAGGTGGTAACTTCCACGCCGAGCCCGTTGCCATGGCAGCCGACAATCTTGCATTGGCAATTGCTGAAATCGGCAGTTTGTCTGAAAGACGTATGGCATTACTTATCGATAGCGGCTTAAGCAAGCTTCCTCCGTTTCTTGTCGATAATGGCGGTGTCAACAGCGGTTTTATGATCGCACAGGTGACCTCTGCGGCGTTAGCCAGTGAAAACAAAACACTGGCACACCCTGCTTCTGTAGATAGCCTGCCAACATCAGCCAATCAGGAAGACCACGTGTCGATGGCAACATTCGCAGGACGTCGTCTTGCAGAGATGGCAGATAACACTCGCGGCATTCTGGCGGTAGAGTTGCTCGCCGCATGTCAGGGCTTGGATTTCCGAGCACCGCTGAAAACCTCTCAACGCCTAGAACAAATCAAGGCAGAACTAAGAAGTCACGTCATCTTCTACGACAAAGACAGATACTTCGCGCCAGATATAGAGAAAGCAAACGCCCATCTTCTGGAAGCCAGCCACAACAAATACATGCCGAACAAGTTGTTGCCCAGCTTCTAAGGCCGTATTTCGTTCTCTAACGCCCCGTTTTTACGGGGCTTTGTCTTATTTCCACCAAAATTCAAAAAACCGACACAGATTGTGGGATTAGACACATATCACTCTCACTGAATTGCGCTACTATTTTGTTATCACACCAAATTTCATCGTCATGAAGAGGTGCACTTATGTGGCATTCGCTCTCAGTTCAGCTTTCGCTCGCTCTGGGTCAGCAATTTGAAGTCGAAGAAAAGACCCCTATCGATGGTGGTGACATCAACGAGTGCTACGCCATTGCCAGCGGGAATATGCGCTTCTTTGTGAAAGTGAATTCACGAGACAACTTGCCCGTTTTCGAAGCCGAAGCAGAAAGCCTTCGCCATCTTGCCAACAGTAGCGAAGTATCTATTCCTCAAGTGATTTACCTTGGCATCATCAAAGAGAAATCAGTGTTAGTGCTTGATTACATTCCCATGAAACAACTCGACGCTGAAAACGCCTACCTTTTGGGTAAAGATCTCGCCCGTCTTCACCAATGGGGCGAGCAGTTGGAATATGGCTTTGATATAGATAACTTTATTGGCACCACAGAGCAACGAAATAGCTGGCACCGCAAATGGGCAAACTTTTTTGCTGACCACCGTATCGGCTTGCAACTTCAATTAGCAGAAGAAAAAGGCATGTCATTTGGGGATGTGGAAAGTATTGTTGAAGCAGTGAAAGAACGCCTCAATGGCCATCAGCCAAAGGCAAGCTTAGTGCACGGCGATCTATGGAAAGGAAATGCCTCATCAACCATGAATGGTCCAATCGTATACGACCCTGCCTGTTATTGGGGAGATCGTGAAGTAGACATTGCCATGACCCATCTCTTTGGCGGATTCCCTGAAGAGTTTTACAAGGGATATGAAGAAGTTTGGCCTCTTGATGGAGGATTTGAAGAACGTAAAGACCTCTACAATCTCTACCACATGCTCAATCATTGCTTACTGTTTGGTGGTCCTTATTTGGCAGAAACCGAGGCACTGATCAACAAACTCGAGCTGAATTGATTTTCCTGTAACGAAATCATCAGTCAAAATAAGGCGCTTTGGCGCCTTTTTTCGTTTTAGGGAACCTTTATGATCCAAGCAGCTATTTTCGATATGGACGGCCTTTTGGTCGATTCAGAACCCTTTTGGCAAGATGCAGAGCTTGCTGTTTTTCAAAGTCTGGGGGTAAAAATCACCCGCCAGGACACCATCGATACCACGGGCATTCGCATTGATCAGATTGTTAAGCACTATTACAACACTCAAGGCTGGAAAGGCCCTTCTTGTGATGAAGTGTGCGATATGATCCTCGACAAAGTGATTGAGCTGGTTTCGATTCATAAACCCATGAAACCTGGTGTGATGCACGCACTAACGCTCTGTAGAGAGGCGAATCTACGCATTGCATTGGCATCCTCTTCCCCCATGAAACTCATCAATGCCTCTTTGGAAGCGTTGGGTATCGCTTCGTGGTTTGAGCAATGCCACTCTGCTGAACACCTTAAATATGGCAAGCCGCACCCAGAAGTGTATTTAAATGCTGCGGAAAGCTTAGGGATCGACCCTCAAAACTGTATTGCATTAGAAGATTCTTTCACTGGCCTATTGGCAGCAAAAGCAGCTCAGATGCGTACAGTTGTCGTGCCAGAACATGAGGTTGCTGCACAGGAGCGTTGGGTGATCAGCGACGTAAAACTTAACTCGCTAGACGAATTAAGCACGGAAATGCTAGGGGCTTAATCTCTAATATAAGGGCAAAATGTCGAGTTTTGCCCTGTCGTTTCATTCCCTTCTTGAACGTTATTCACAGTTCGCAACCCACACTCACACTCTGTAATACTTTCTTACGTATCCCATTCAGAACACCGGATACATCTGTTACAAATCATTTCTTAACCTAATAATTAAAAGCGATTTTCGGTGCTCGGTCATACTTTGTTCTTATTTCACTGAGCAAACATTCTTGGGTTCTTAGAATGGAAACACATGGACGGTTCAAGAAACAGCTATCTTTGCATCGTCATGTAATAGGCTCGCAGTTCAGATAGGGAGTTGAACATGCAAAACTTTACTGAAAGAGGGATCGATTGTCCGCACTGTGGACACAGGATTCGCATTACTTTGGATACCAGCGGCGGTGATCAGGAATTTTATGACGATTGCCCGGCATGCTGTAACGCTATTCATTTGAATCTCATCATCGATTCTCAGCACAAAACCATCAACTTATTCGTAGATGCTGACGACGAGCAGATTTTCTAAAATTTTCAGGCAGTCGATATAAGAAAAGCCAGCTGTAGCTGGCTTTTTCATTTTTAGGCAATCACTGAACAAGACTTAGGCTTGTTTCGCAGCAAGTACCCTTTCAACGGTATCAACCACCGCCTGTGTTTGTGGGTCGACCTCAATGTTCACCCAGTCACCCTTCTCTCGCCAGCCCATATTGGTTCGCTGCAGTGTTTCTGGGATTAGATTGACGCAGAATCGGTTACCTTCAACAGCGCCAATAGTCAGGCTGATACCGTCAATACCAATATAGCCTTTATCAAAAACATACTTGGAGATGTTTGCAGGCACCTCGAACCATACCTGGCGATTGTTCTCTGACTCAATAACATCAACCACTTCGGCGGTACACATAATGTGTCCAGACATAGAGTGACCACCAATTTCATCACCGAATTTAGCTGCACGTTCAAGATTCACTTTATCGCCTTCTTGAACCTTTCCAAGATTGGTCAGTGCCAATGTTGCCTGCATCAAATCAAACCACACCAGATCACCGTCGATTTTGGTCACGGTCAAACAACAGCCGTTATGCGCTACTGACGCGCCAATTTCCAACCCTTTACGCATCTCTTCATCAAATCTGAGTGCATGGCTCTGAAAATCTTTCTTTTTTTCTACCTGAATGATTTCTGAGGTGGTTTGAACAATACCTGTAAACATAACAATTCCTGATAACAGCATCTGGCTGTATTAACTATGATGCAAACAAAACACTAAATCTTAGCGAATTCCCAAAAGTATCCATTGTCGCTTTACAATGCAAACGTATAATACAACTCCTTTTTCAGCCTCACTTTTCTTTCCGGAGTCATAGGTGCAAAACTACCGCCTGGAAGCCAAATCCATCATTAAACTGGGGATCCCTGTCTTCATTGCGCAGCTCGCGCAAACTTCCATGGGCTTTGTCGATACCGTTATGGCCGGTGGCGTCAGCGCAACCGACATGGCAGCTGTTGCCGTGGCAACCAGTGTTTGGCTACCTTCTATCCTCTTTGGTATTGGTATCCTCTTAGCAATGGTTCCGATCATTGCCCAGTTAAACGGTTCTGGCCGTCAGGCAAAAATACCTTTCCAGGTGCAGCAAGGCGTTTACATGGCATTGATGCTATCCGTGCCTATCGCTCTGGTGCTTTACAATGCGGGTCACATCGTTAACTACATGGAAGTTGAAGCAGCACTTGCAGAGAAAACGATCGGTTATCTTTATGCTGTGATTCTGGCTGTGCCTGCTTTTCTACTGTTTCAGGTACTTCGCAACCTTGCTGAAGGTATGTCACTGACCGTACCGGCAATGGTCATTGGCTTTATCGGTTTGGCTGCCAACGTACCACTGAACTGGATTTTCGTTTACGGCAAATTCGGGGCACCTGAACTCGGCGCCGTTGGCTGTGGTGTTGCAACCACCATTGTTTATTGGCTGATGCTGATTTCCATGTTTATCTACATCAAGCTGAACAAACGTCTTCAGCGCGTAAACGCTTTTGCAGACTTTTCAAAACCTGATTTTCCAGCACTATGGCGAATTTTCAAAATGGGGCTGCCAGTCGCTGCCGCTATATTCTTTGAAGTAACGCTGTTTGCTGTGATTGCCCTATTAATTGCGCCATTGGGTTCGACTGTTGTCGCCGCGCACCAAATCGCGATTAACTTCTCGTCGATGATTTTCATGCTGCCAATGAGCCTTGGTACGGCGGTCAGTATTCGAGTGAGCCATCAGTTGGGTGAAAAATCAACCGAGGGTGCCGCCCGCGCGGCCAAACTGGGTATTTTGATCGGCTTGAGCACAGCTGTTGTGACCGCAACACTGACGGTTATTTTCCGAGAGCCAATCATCCACCTCTACAACAGCAATCCTGAAGTGGTTGCTATTGCTGCTAATCTGATGCTTTTGGCAGCGGTCTATCAATGTACCGATTCCATTCAGGTAGTCGCAGCAGGTGCGTTGCGTGGCTACAAAGACATGCGCGCCATCTTCGAGCGTACTTTTGTTGCTTACTGGATTCTGGGCGTGCCAATTGGCTACATCCTGGGTATGACGGATTGGATAGTAGAACCTATGGGCGCATACGGTTTCTGGGTAGGTATTATTATTGGCCTCACTTCCGCCGCAATTCTGCTGGGTATTCGCCTACGCTGGATTCGCAAACAATCGGATGAATTCCAACTGGCAATGGCAGAGAAATAATCCTCTCTAACTTTCTTCAAAATCCCGGTACTGATGCCGGGATTTTCTTTTTGGATCCCGCATCTTTTATACTTCGTACCATGACTATGATTTCTTCTAAATGCTAGAAAATGGTTATACGAATTGTTGTCTTCATCACTGCCCTGTTCATGCTTTCAGGTTGTCTGGAATCAGACAAGGCACGTGCGCAATTTGAAAACTATCAAAGCCGTCTCGCCAATGTTGTAAATACCGAACCTCTGCCTCTGGAAAAAAGCGCCTACATTGAACTCCCGAGAAAACGCGACTTAAAACTGCCCGTTGATGATGTCCGTATGGGTTTGCTGGATGCCTACGAACTAAGAGAATGCGGACTGTTTCAGTTAATCGCTGACAGAAACTCTATTCTCGGCAAGGTTCAGGACGCCTTCAGGCAGCTTAACTACGAAGTATCGCTATTAAACACACTTGAACTTTGTCTAGCAGACGTCGAAAGCGATGCCCTTCGCGAACAATTACTCAACGCACAAAAACAGAAGCAACGGCAACTTAGTACCGTTTACTGGAACACACTGGTCAGCAGTGACGCATGGCGTCAGCAACTCACACCTGCAAGTGTTAGCCTGATTGCGCCTGATAAACCCTTCCCTCACAGTGAAGCGCTTCTGGCCATCAACGCATACGCCAATCTTTCCGAGCGGGACGCCGACATTGTTTCGCTACAGGAGCCTATTGAGAAGCAGCGTTATCTTGGCTCTGTTTTTCACTCAATGGATGAAAGTACCCGCTGGCTTAACACCATCACCAAACAGCTTTATCGCGATGACCTCTTGGTCATCTGCGGCGCAAACCGCGACCCAACCCGCCTAAATTATCTGAGAAACGTGTTCGACAAGTTTTTCATAGGCGAAGTACAACCGTACCTATCGAAGATTAACGGGCTTTACCTCGATGCTCAGCCTGCGCTGGAAACCCTTCACAGGCAATTACCAGAAAATGAAATTTTCTTGAGCTATAACGACGCCTATTTTGCCGGTAACCACTATCAGAATTTCCAACAAGCAGTAAAAGATCATGTTGGGTACTGGCAACAGTTGTTTAAACGCTGCAATGTGAAGCTATAGCGCAGCCATATCAATAATTCTATCAGCGCTTTGAATCGTCTCTGGACGGTGGGCAATCATGACCCTGGTGAGAGGCAAAGAAGTAATATTCCGTGTTACATTCCGCTCTCGTTCAACATCCAAACTACTGGTTGCTTCATCAAGGTAAAGTATCGCGGGTTGTCTATACAAAGCCCTAGCCAACAAAAGGCGCTGCATCTGCCCACCAGAAAGGTTGGATCCCATGTCAGCAATTAAGCTTTGGTAACCCATGGGTAGGCGAGTGATGTCCTGATGAATATCAGCAAAATAAGCACACTGGTAAATCAATTCTTGATTGGGTTCGGGTGAAAAGAAAGCAATGTTATCTTCAATGCTCCCGCTAAGGAGAACATCATCCTGCATAACAGAAGCAATCAATTTCCGGTAGTTCACCAAACCAATGTCCTTGATATCCTCACCACCCACTCGTACCTGGCCGGATGTAGGCTGCAGCAGGCCCAGCATAATTTTTATCAAGGTCGACTTACCGCAACCCGAAGGACCGACAATAGCCACACACTCGCCCGGTGCTATGCGTAGGTTAATATTTTTGAAGAGATAATCTGACTGTTCAGAATAGCGGAAGGAAACGTTCACCAACTCAATTTCCCCGCCTAACCGTTCGATTTCCCGACCATTGTCTCTGTGCGCTTCCTGTTCGTGCATAGCGATATCAGCAATACGGTCAAGGTGTAGGCGCATCATCTTGAACAAGATCAATTGCTCGATTAAGGCGGTAAAACGCGTGGTTAATTGCGCTTTATAAGCCAAAAACGCGAATACCATACCCACAGTCAGAGAGCCGTTCATCACGCCCGTCGCCGCCAGATAGATCACGATGATATGTTCCAATCCGAAAAGGAACTGCCTGGCCGCCTCAAAACCAATATTCAGTCTGCCAAGACGGATATCCGAATTGATCACTGACCCATACAGATTCTGCCAGTGACTCTGACGCGTGGATTCTGCGTTAAAGAGCCTGACAGTTTGCATTCCCCGAACGGTTTCAAGAAACTGACTTTGCTCTTTGGCTTTGGCTTCGATTGAGGCTTCAGTGACCTGTTTCAGCCTTCTGAACATCATCAAACGCAAAGCTAGATATATGAGCACAACCGAGATGACAACCGCAGTTAATGTGGGGCTGTAAATCAGCATTACAATCAAAACCGTCGTCGACATCACGCCATCAACAACAGTTTCGACCAGGCCCGTCGTCATTCTCTCGCGAATATCAGAAAGAGAACCAAAGCGGGAAACGATATCACCCACATGGCGCGTTTCGAAAAAGCTCATCGGTAAACGCAGTAAATGGCGAAGTAGATTTGCCCCCATTTGCAGGTTCAGTTGACTCGATAATCGTAAGATCAGCCAGCTCCGAATCGCGGTCGTGATCGTGCTGAACAGAAGCACCAAACTGAAACCCAGAGCGAGCACAATGAGCAAAACATCGTCGTAGCGAACGATGACCTCATCAAGCACAAGCTGGATATAATAGGGATTCGCCAACACAAAGATTTGAAGCAAGATAGACAATACAATCAGACTAGTTAGCGCACCGGTAAAGCCCGAAATCTTTGTCCACAGTTGCGTTAAAGACATCTTCTGCCGTTCATCGGCTTTCTTGAAGTCGGATGTTGGCATAAGCTCCACAGCAATGCCTGTGTACTTCTCGCTAAATGATGCAACGGATAGCACCTTCGGCCCTGTTGCAGGATCATTGATGAAGATCTGGTTTTTCTTTACTCCGGTTAATACCACAAAGTGGTTTAAATCCCAGTGGAGAATACAGGGCAAGCTTAGCTTCCCCACACTTTCGAGCGGGCATTTGATGGCTCTGGCAGCAAGATTCAGTTTGTCGGCCGCCTGAATAAGATGATGAACGGTCATCCCACTTAGGCCTGCAGAAAAACGTTTCCGCACTGAAGGCATATCCAGCTTGTGACCATGATAGCTTGAGACCATAGCAAGACAGGCAAGGCCGCACTCTGCTGCTTCAGTTTGCAAGATAGGCTTGACCGACTTCTTACCGGAGTACTCGATCAATGAAGTGATATGAGGATCCTGGTCGACGACCTGCATACTAAATTTTCCCTAATAAGCCGTAGAGTGGCTCAAGAATCCAACCCAAAATACTGCGGCTTTCCAGCACAATGTCAGCTTCCAGCCTGAGGCCATTTTTTAAAGGGTATTCATGGCTGCCCTGCTCTATCACAGCTTGTTTCAGGGTCACCCGAATCCGATAAGAAGGTTCCGAAATCGGAAAAACAGCATTCTCTTGTTGAATCAGTACGCTATCAATCAAAGACACTGTGCCTTCTACGTAACCAAAACGCTGATAAGGAAATGCATCGAGACGGATCTTTACCAAGTCTCCCGTTTGAACAAATCCCGCCGAACGCGTTGGTAGCATGAGCTCAGCGACCAAGGTCGCCTCCTCCGGGATGATGCTGATTAACCGCTCACCTTCCCTGACAGCTTCACCATTTGTGGCAAAAATACCGGAGACATAACCATCCTGATTCGCCGTCAGAACATGACGATGGTTAGCCAGCGCCATACTGTACCGTTGTCTGAGTGAAGACTGCTCTTTCTGGCGTTCAAGTAAATTCAATTGATACTCTTCCGGCAGCATAGCGAGATCTGAAATAGCAGTATTACGGTTTTTCCTCAGGGCAAGCTCCTCTGCCAGAATCCGCTGTTGCTGAGTTTGAAGGTCAAGCAACTCGCCCAGTTCAACCCGCATCGTTTGTGCGGAGATGTGACCATCATCGAACAGACGTTGATGCAGCGAATGTTCCTCTTTCGCCAATATCATCTTTCGCTCTATCAGATTTTTTCGCCCTTCGATGGCCGTAAGTTCTGCATTCAAATCTGAAAGCCACTGCCGTTGTTTATGCATGACTTTTTCGTGAAGCGCCTGTTGGTGGGCTATTTCCTGAGAGATCGCTGCAATCTGGGTTTGAAGTTCTTCTAACGTGCTCGCGTTGACATCGACACCACTTTCAAGCTCGCTTTTCGAGCGAATGGTCACCAATGGCTTTCCATGTTTTACATGCTCGCCATCCGTCACATGGACACGCTCGATGATGCCTTCATTCAGAGAAACAGACTGGATAACGCCGAGGTCAGGGACGAGATATCCCTGAACCGTCTCTTTACGGCTGTACTCAGCAAAAGCAAGAAAGAGTGCAATCAGGGTCGTGGCGCCAACCAAGAGGAAAATAGTGAGGGTCAAAGACATGGGTTGCAGCAGCAACACTTCACCCTGAAGGCGTTGCTTTCGGGCATCTAAGACGGCTTGACGATATAACTGGCTCAAACAATCAGACCTTACGGCGACCGCCAGCAAGCAGGTTTTCGGCAATCGCTTCGCAGATACCCAGTTGCTGGAAAGCATCCATCCAATAGAATTCACCACAAGGGTTAATTTCCAGGAATTTGTACTCACCTTTTGGCGTCACAATGATGTCCGCCGCCCCGTAGTTAAGACCGAGAGCCACAGTTAATTGAACCAGCTTGTCACTGATGTCTTGCGGCAACTCATAAGGCATCCACTTATCTAGAGTATGTTGCCCTCGCTTACGCCAATCCAACTCCATGCCTGAGATTTCATTGGGATTGATCGCCGCGCAAAAGACATTATTACCAACGATGGTCGCACGCAGTTCGACTTCTTTTTCAATGTGCGCCTGAAACACCATAGGGCACAGATTGAGACTCTCTAATTGCTCCAGGTGTGGCTCTTCAATCTTGTTGGTAAACACCACTTGCTCTTGCCCGTCTTCCCAAACAGAAAAAGACGTCTGCATCTTGGTGATAATGTTCCCTTGGTTCGCGTGATAAAACTCTCGCACCGCTTTTGGGGAGTTGGTTGTCAGCGTGTTGGGAAGATCGAGACCGACTTTACGCGCCAACATCAATTGAAATTCTTTGTTTGAAGCGTGGCGAATAGACCAGTAGTCATCCAACTTGAAACAATCAAGGCTGTCCATGTAGCCGAGCAGAGTCCTTTTACTCTCCTCAGCGGAAGGTCCTTTAAATGACGCTTCCATGTCCTTGGGTAATCCTTTGGCAGGCTGAAAACGGCGATACCACAGCGCGAATACATCACCGCTTTCTACTTCAATACCCTCTTCGGTAATAAGACGATTATTGGAGCCTTCGTTAGTTTGGTGGTTCTCTATCGTTACTTGGGTCGGGAATAAGTCGGAATTAAGCCGAACGGCTTGTACGCCCCTTTCTTTGAGGTATTCAGAGACAACATCAATGGATGGGTTATCGTTTGAATGTGTCACGATAACGACTTTATTCTTTTTCACACTACTTCCTTAAACCTCAGTTCACGCACTATGTCTCAACAGGCACTTAGCAATACTTTCCGAAATCGGCATCCCTGTGTCTTTCTCCAACATTCCCCATTCTCCTGCTGGGTTCACTTCCAGAAACTGGTAGTTGCCTTCAGTGTCCAAAATGAAGTCAATCGCACCAAACTTCAGGTTCATGCTGCCCATAAAGCGGGAGATATTTTCTTTTACATCACAGGGCAAGCTGACTTGCTCCCACTGCCTTATCGGGTCAGCTTTTCTCCAATCCAATTGCGCTTTACTCTGTTCACTCACATCGATGCTGGCTGCAAAACAATCTCCATCGACATACGCCACTCGTATTTCAGTTTCTTTATGCACTTCAACCTGGAAAATCATCGGCGAGTACTTCAGGCCATCGAGTTGGCTTAAATGCGCTTCAGTGATTTTGGATGTATAAACAAAGGCCTCAGGCCGTCCCATAGACACACTGAATGGTGTGTGCATCTTGGCGACCACCTGACGATTTTGGGCAAAATAGAATTGGGTCACCTTCTCAGGATCATTTGAAAACAGAGATGGAGGAACTGATAACCCCGCACGCTTTGCCGTCATCAATTGGCGCCATTTATTTTCCGCATGGAATTGAATGTCAGGATGATCCAGCCAAAACGCATCAAGACTATGAAGCAGCCCCACCTTTATGGTTTCTGATTCGCGGATAGACTGTTCTAATAACGCTTCGTCAACATGGTCCTTCAAATCACAATGGCGGTTCTTCCGATGCCATATTGCGGACACACGGCTCGCTTCTATGTTTCCGATACTGGTTTCGATATGTACTTCAGTATTTTCTTGATCAAGACATCCGCTCATTTTGAACCCGAGAGGATAAGCATCAGAATTAATCCTTAGACTAATCGCACCTTGACTATTTAAATGCTCAATTACCCAGTCAACAGGATAAGAATCATCAGAATGCGTGACACATAATACGATTTTTTTATTTTTCATTGTGTATCTCGCAAAACCAAATTGATGTGCAAACAGACAGCTTGTTCATCGAAAGAATTAAACATTAGAGAGAATGAATTATATTCACTTAAAAATAGTGGCTCTTCCGAGCCACTATTCAATCGCTTTTAGCGCAGGAATGCTGGCGCGTCGAAGCCTTCATCATCATCTGATGGGTGTTTCATTGTGACGTAAATTGGCTCTTTAGATGGGTCAAAACCACCTGGAAGATCACCTGGCTTAACAAAATCAAGACCGCCAGTCGCTTGCTTAGTCTCTTCTTTAGTCAGAGTTTGCGCTTCCATAAAGTTACTGAAAAATGGTGTATTTTTGCTCATGGTAAGAGTCCTTTTACTTTTACAATCATTTGTATGAAAGACTGCCAATCAGGCCAGCCTACATTTCGTCGTTCTGTGTTAGCACTCTGAATTACCCCTATAAAACAAAAGGTAACGCCTCAGGCGTGCCACATTAGACAATACAAACTTACAATATCTGAATAATCATTCTCTCAATTGTAAAATCTGATTTAGAACCAAACCTTATTTGCCATAAAAAAACCAACCTGAATTTCATTTTTTTTGCGTAGCAATCAATAAGTTTCAACATAGTTAATACACTTGAATAAATATTAACCGCCCATAAAGTGGTTAATATCAAACCAATTGAATTCAACTAAACCTGAAAGAAAAAATTACCCCTTAACGTTGTTATTTGTATTTAGCGTGTTTGTTTATATTTTTATTATTATCCTTACAAAGATATAAGGAATGACCTAAATGAAGCAATTGGCAATATATTATTTTGAATTTTTCTCGCATTCACATCTTCTTACTATGCAAGAGCCCTCATATCACCCCGAGTCACACTCTTTTGTTCCTTCTCTACCGCATGTAAATCAGCCAAGTTGTGCAGCAAACCACCAAACAGACGCCAAACCGAAAAAAAGTCAGGTTTTACGCTTGCGCGCAAAGTCCCTACTCGCTAATATTCATCCCGCTTTCAGGGAAAGCAGGCTGATTATCAGTAAGATATGCGTCTGTAGCTCAGTTGGTTAGAGTACTACCTTGACATGGTAGGGGTCGGCAGTTCGAGTCTGCCCAGACGCACCACGCTCTCTCTGGAAAGAAAATACTTTGCGTCCGTAGCTCAGTTGGTTAGAGTACTACCTTGACATGGTAGGGGTCGGCAGTTCGAGTCTGCCCGGACGCACCATTCCTCCCTGACCAGGATGGAATCAGAATTTGGGTCTATAGCTCAGTTGGTTAGAGTACTACCTTGACATGGTAGGGGTCGGCAGTTCGAGTCTGCCTAGACCCACCAAATTCCAATAAACGCACTACCCTTTCGAGGGCATCCCAAGCGTTTATTCGGGCGATTAGCTCAGTTGGGAGAGCACCTCCCTTACAAGGAGGGGGTCACTGGTTCGAGCCCGGTATCGCCCACCACTTCAAAAAGCCTGCTTTCGAGCAGGCTTTTTTCGTTTTTATGCGTTCCGCTTTAAAGCGACTGTCTCAACATCTCTGCACACTGACACAAGCGCACTGAGTCATCATCTTTGTATGTTTTCAAGTCACAGAGAATTGAATGCTCAGCGTAAATGCACAAATCGAATCTATCAGCCCGCTCCTGTCTAATTGCTTCTAAGAGCCCTTCCCCCATTTCCTGTGTTGAGAAAACGTTTCGTGAATGGGTTCTTTATCTTATCCTCCGGCCCAGCGCACGTTATCTTTTTTCCTCACTTTGCCCACGCTCTCCTGTCGCTTAAGCTATCTAGCCAGGAAGGTAAGGAAGTGCCTATTTTCACCATGTGGTCTAACAGAGGATGTATGAAGCTAATTTTAAGCATTCTGGGAAAGTTGTGGGGCGCTGCAGTTTTCGCGTTTATTGCTCTGCAGTTCTATAAATCATCAGGCAATGAAATTCCTGATATTATCAGAGGCTACGTCGAATCCATCGAACAACTGTTATTTTCTTTCGTCAATTCAGAGTGGTTCTTTGCTGTATTTGTCGTGGGTTGGTTCGTTGCCGGCTACTACCTTTCAAGAACAAGTGGCTGGAGTGTGCTTGCTGATAGATATCACTTGGTTTCCAAATCCGAACCAGACTTGAGTTTTACGACCCATAGCGGCGTTATCGGAGGAATACGTCATAAGGGAACGTTGAGGATATCGACAAGCCCAAAAGGGTTATACGCAAAGATGTTACTCCCTTTTAAATTTGGCCATAAAAATTTATTTATACCTTGGTCTGACATCGAATCAGCTCACTTGGACCAAAAATCAAATCTGCTCAAGTTCAACTTCCGACACTTCAAAGACCTGAACTTTGAAATATACAACTCGAACAGCTTAAACGAGAAGTTACCCAACCGCTTATTCAAAGGCATGTAATATATTTGGCTGCCCCTAGCAGCCAATTCCCCCTTCCCCACTTTCTTTTTTTGAACAAAACCTTCGCAGTTGACTCCATGCGATCGGGTTCAAGCGTCGTTTTAAGCAATATATGTTAATTTTTCGGGTCACTGAGACAGTAGTGACCATCGGCTGGGGCTGCCACTTAGCTACTTATCACAGTTTTGTGAATACACAGGATCAAAGCTGTTTTGGTTAGGTCGATAAGCGCCCGTTATTCAAACGTTAGGAGTGTCATGAGTATCTCATCAGTACATGCTGCAGCTTTCTACCGCGAGGTTGCAGCCTCAGGTGTCGTTTGGGGTATAGAAGATACTGGTGGCTTTCCTGCCCCGCGAGGTAGTGGAGGCTCGCGAGCAATGCCGTTTTGGTCTTCTCAGTCTAGGGCGCTATCCGTTGTAAGTAATGTACCGGCATATTATGGTTTTGAACCTGTTGCAATCGAATGGGAGGTCTTCTGTGAAAGGTGGATTCCTGGCCTATCTCGTGATGGTCTATTGGTCGGAGTGAATTGGTCTGGTAAGACTGCAAAAGGCTTTGACATTACCCCTGCTCAAGTGAAGCTTAATATTGAGGCTTTATCCCGAACCTAACAAGATAGACTATGACCGTTTGTAATATCCATTCTTCGTATTTCATGGTCCACCTAGCGTTAGCTTAAAGGGCGTTCACCTGCTAAAACTGATTGAACGGCCAAATCACCGTCTTTTAAAAAATGTACCACGAGTAAACGTCCGTTAATGCTCTTGTTATAATTGGCTAATCCACATACCGAAGAAACTTGTACTCCAGCCCACCAGTGTCGTCATAAACGATCTTTTGCAACATTGCTTCTGAGCCAACTTTAATAGGATACCCTTTTGGTAGTCTGACCTTTATCAGTTCTAGTTGTGGAGGAACCGATACTACTAACCAGTGTTTATTACCTACCTCAGTCAGCATTGTGACGCGATTTTTCACCACCCCTCGAATCAATTCTACACTCTGTTGATTCGTTCGATCTGTATAGATCGCATATGCTATCGAAATGAACACTGTTAGCAATAACGCGACCAAGAGCCGCCTTTTCGCTTGAAGTATTGCGATATTTCTGGCTAATTTATCCTTCGATTTCATCCTTTAAACCCGAGCCAAATATAAACGTTGCAATAACGGGCGCTTACCAAACCACCCAAAACTGCTTTAATCCTTTGTATTCAGGCCACTTTGAAAAGCTGCCGCATTGACAAAGCGTCCCGTTCATAGCCTTGTTATACAAATGGTTAATTGGATTCTACCATCTCTTTAAAAACCAGATTTAGCGACTTGGCTAGAGAGTAAATCCACAAACCAAAAGCAACGATGCACCAAATAAATAATGCTAGGGAAAAACTAAATACTGGCCACATTGCCAAGGCTGTTAGCAGACCTGATATGCCCGTCACTGGTGTTTCTTCCCAATTTACAGCCTCCGCGCCAAAAAAAGATGCGATGCCACACATTAAAAGAACACAAACATGCTCAGGCTAAAGCCGATAAAGAGAATTTTGAAAAGAGACATTTTCGAGATTTTCTTAACTGTAATTTCTATTTCCATCCATGTTTTTGGCCAACGAGTTAGAATTTAAACAGCTTCAATAACCAGCTCTGCGTTAGTTTTACTTGAAGGAGAGGATATGATCACTTTAGTGTTCGGGCTCGGAGCTTCAATTGTAAACTCAGCACCAGCAGCAACATTGAATCCAACTTTAACACCATCAATATCTAAGATGATGTCACCTGCATGTTCACTTTTGTTTCTGAAGGTTTTCATAAAATCTCCACTGTGTGGCTGATGTTGTATAACAACTTATTAGCGGGCATAAAGCCCGTTTAGTCAAAAACCGAGACGCACGTTTAGTCCGCATAGATTTGTGAAACATTACCATATAGCTTCTTAGAATGAGTGGGTTAAATTTTTTGCTTTTCGCCTAAAAAAGAGAAATCGGGCACCCCGTTTAAAAACGTGCACATTTTTGCTATGTACATACCGCTGTGTTTTTATACATAGGAAAAGCATAAGAAAAATTGGGTCATTTTGCGGCGATTCAAGTTCTCAATTGTTCGAAAAGCTGACTCACTTTGGGGCAAAGCTAAGCTAGGATCTCATGTTCTTACCAATCACAGTCTCCCAAGCGTTGAGGCCCGTCCAAAAACATCGAAACAAGCTCTCCTCCTCCAGACTTTGCGTTTTATTCCAGAATACTTTCAGATCCCCAAATCGACCGAAATCTACATCAGGTTGACTGATATGTATCAATATCATCATGAATTTAAAGTAAAAATATCCATCCCTGAAAGATAAGAAAAACCAAGGATGGTTATGAAACCCTATAAGGATATTTTGTTCCTTGCCGTTCCCATTGCTTTGCACAGTGTGTTGTTTGCAAGTCTCGGCTTTATTGACACTTTTATGCTCTCTGCGTTGGGTGGTGATACTGTTGCGGCGGCTGGTATTGGCTCGCGGGTGCTGTGGTTTGTGTCTAACGTGATTGTCGGCATTGCTGGTGCTACTACCATTTTTTGTGCACAGCATTGGGGAGCAAAAGATAACAAAAGTCTTAGCGTTACTGTTCATATCGGAATGATTCACGCGGCGATCGCTTCTGTGCTGTTAGTCAGCGCTGCGCTTGTTTTCAAAGATCAGATTGCGGGTTTGATGACAAATGATGTTGCGATTGCAGCGATGGCCAGCAGTTACATTGAAATCTCTATTCTCTGTGTTTTGGTCACGAGCTTTTCCGCGATTTGGGGGGCTGGCCTAAGAGCGATTCAAAAACCAAAGATTATTCTGTATCTGTTTGTCTTTGAGCTCATCCTTAATGTTGCTCTCAACTACCTGCTTATTTTTGGTCACTTTGGTTTCCCTGCACTTGGTCTTGAAGGCGCTGCTTGGGGAACGTTAGTAGCGAGAACAGCTTCCACATTGATCCTGTTTTTCTATGTTAACGCCTTCGAGAAAATACTTAGCTTTACGGCATCTTCCTTTGTTGCAGCGAAAGAGAGAACCAAGAATGTAGCCTTCGTTAACATTGCGCTACCGATTATTGGCGGTGAAATCATCTGGAGTGGTGGCATGACGGCCTATCACACCATTTACGGCAATATTGATGGCACCGCTCTGGCGGCTATGTCGATCCTCGCGCCTCTGGAAATACTACTGGGTTCATTTAGCTGGGGTTGTGCTGCAGCGGTTGGTGTGCTGGTCGGTCAGAAGATAGGTTCCAACAATCATCAAGAGCTCAATGCCTATATTCGTGCGGGTTTGGTTGCTTCTGTCACGGTAGGGGGAACGATTGTTGCCCTACTTTGGATAGGGCGCGATTTGCTCATTGGGTTGTTCCATGGCATTGAACCCGAAGTGCTGGATGCCGTGTATTTGCTCTTCCCTTTCATTCTGGCTTCGATATTCCTACGTTCAGTCACCATGACATCTATGTCGGGCATCCTGAAAAGTGGCGGCGACACCAAGTTCACTATGTATCTGGATATGGTGGCGCAATGGTTTGGGGCCATTCCTTTGATGCTGGTTCTGGCGTTTTGGTTTGAGCTGCCCGTGCAATATGTCTATGCCGCTGTCTTACTGGAGGAAACACTCAAACTAATCCCAGTAATGCTGCGAATCAAAAACAAAAAGTGGATTAAAACGCTCTCCCAGAAAAGCACGTCGGCGGAGCCTGTTCCAGGCTAAACAATTTTGTTCGTCTCATTCGTTGACTTAACAAAAAAGCACCTCATTTTCTGAGGTGCTTTTTTGTGTTGAGTGTAATTCTTACCCCATAAGGGAAACTGAATTAAAGAATGTTTTTGGGCACAATTCTTCGCAGTTTCACCTTCAGCTGTTTGGAGGTAGACACGGTATCGTCTGGGTTGAAATCTTCAGTGATTCGCCATGCATTCTCTGGCTCTAACTCTACTTCCATTGCACGGCGAACATCTTTGGTTATCGACTCAGACCTTACAAAGGTAATGCTTTCGGTATTTAGGTTCGCACTTCTTGGGTCGAGGTTGTAGGTGCCAATCACTGTCGTGTGGTTATCAATGGTCATGGTTTTGGCGTGAAGTCCAAAGATCGGCTGGGTCGGCAAACGCTTAACCATGTGCTCTGTCATCACCCGCTGTCTTACCTTGGCGTCAGGTTTAAATTCATATATCTCAACACCAGTATCAAGCAGTGCTTTGCGGTCTCTTTGATAACCGCTGAATGCTTCAAGGTTGTCATTAGAAGCAAGGCTGTTGGTGAGGATTTTTATCGATATGCCGCGATCGACAAGTTCTTTTAAAAATACCCTATCACGCGCTGTTGTCACCAGGTAAGGGGTTTGAATCAAAATGCTTTCTTTTGCACTGTCGGCAAGCTCAACCAGCTTATCTTGCGTGATACTGCCTCCACCCAAGAATTCACTCTTATCGTTTTTGCCTGGCTTATCATAGATGTACTCGACATCTTCAATGAACCTGAACTTACCCTGCTCTTCCAAATGGCGAAATGTTTCAGGCACTTTCTCAATTTCAGCGCGAATTTCTGGGTGAAAGTTTTCCGGGTTACATGCATAAGCGTGTAAGCGAGAGAAGTCAGGATCTTCTTGGAAGGTATCTTCAGGGAAAAGCTTTTCAACACTGATACTTAAATCATGCTGCCAATATTCTTCAAAAGAGGTTGTCAGCACCTCAACTTCTTTACCCGCTAAGAATACATCTCTGTCCCTGAAGTTATAATCGTGATCGAACCCGAAATACTCGTCAGCAATATTACGCCCGCCAGTAATAGCCACCTGATTATCAACCACAAAGATTTTGTTGTGCATCCTTTGATTAAGGCCATGGAAATCGGTGACCAGCACTTTAATTTTCTGGGCAAGATTCTTCCCAATATTCACATTGGGATTGTAGATTTTGATTTCGATGTTTTCATGACCGGCCAACATCAACAGTTCGTCGCCGCGGGCTTCTATCATCAGGTCGTCAACAAGGACGCGGACTTTGACACCTCTTTCAGCCGCCTGTACCAGCATGTCACTGGCAATTAACCCGATGTTGTCCACAGAGAAAATGAAGTATTGGATATCGATGGATTTCTCTGCGCTTTCAGTCAACCATGCCCGGGACATCATGGCCTCTGCGCCCTGTTCTAGCACATAAACGCCAGTTTTAGCGCTCAGTTGGTCTTTGTAAGGGGCTAAGTAGGATGAAAGAGATTGGCGCTCTATCGCGGGTTTTCCATCACAGTGATTTTGTTGAGAGAGCGGCACGCTGTCTGGCGGGGAATCACAGCCAAACAGCAGGAAAGATAACGAAAGCACACTGATTTTAATCGAGGGAATAGCCAACTGATTCTATATCCATATAGTCTGATTCTTAACCAGTTGTTGAACATACACAAAGGGCCGGATGTTGTCACTTTTTGCTGCACCAATAGCGCGCTGGCCCTTAACCGCTTTTGCAAAGCATTCTGGCGTTCGCTTTTTTGGATGCCAAGTGATGACTTCATATATCGTTAACTAATTGAGTTTCCAGTTAGGTATGATCTCCTGCCCTGTCCTATGCTGACTGTTAAGCCTTATTAACACCAATCACAAAAAAGAGACAGCGCTATGCCACGTTCTATCAAGAGCAAGCTCTCCCTCGCGATTGCCTTCATCATCATCATTGTTGCAGCGGTGCAGTTTACACGCCAAGACCAACAGCTGATGAACTATACCCAGAACTCAGTCGCCCAATATATCGACTCTGTAAACATTGCCACTGCAAAAGGAATTCAAAATTGGATTCAACCGCGCATCGGTATTATCCAAAGCGCTCAGAGGAGCGACCTTAACGCTGGAGGCCAGCCCATCTACGCGTATTTGGATCAAGCCCGCGCATCCGGTAACTTTCAGTCTGTTTATGTGGGCACCGCAAGCGGAGAGATGATTCGTTATAACGCGAAGCCATCTAAAGCAGGATACGACCCAAGACAGCGCCCTTGGTATATTCAGGCATCGGGTGCGGAAGGTCCTATCATCACCAAACCTTATAAAGACTCTTCAAGTGGCCAACCTGTTGTCACTATTGCTGAGAAATATACACGTGCTTCCGGTGAACAAGGCGTCGTTGCAGGTGATATCAACATTACCCAGCTTATTGAGTACATCAAAAGCATCAGTAGCGAGAGCACTCAGGCAATCTTGTTTGATAACAACGCTACTATTATTGCCAGTGTGGATGACGGCATGACACTGCAACCAGCAAGCGAGCTTACACAGCAGATAAGCGCTGAAACCTTGCCAACTATCGCTCAGTCTTTCGAAGTGAGCGAAATGTCCATCGGTAACACCCCATACCTTTTCAACATTCAGGCGGTTGAAGGAACACCTTGGTACGTCGCTGTCGCCGTTGATAAAGACTTTGCTTTTCAGACGGTGACTGCAGCAAGAACAGACTCACTTGTCTTTGCAGCAGTTCAAGTACTGCTGGTTTCAGCACTGGTGATATTTCTGGTTAACAAGCTCCTCAAACCACTGTCTCCGATCATGCGAGCCATGAAAAAGCTCGCACAGGGCGATTTAACGGCCCAGGTTCCAGTCACCACCAGAGACGAAATTAGTGTAATTGCGCGCGGTATCAATGAGGTCTCCCAAAACCTTCGCGATATCGTTGGCGGTATCTCCCAGGCAACAACCAACATATCGAGTGAAGTAGGCCAGGTGAAAAGCCAAACCGACAGCAATCATCATACTCTCACCCATCACAGCGAAGTGACTGAACAGGTTGTTGGCCGCATAGAAAATATGAATTCCACGGTGGATTCTGTGGCTGAAAGTGCGTCAGAAGCACTGGCCTGCACTCAACGGACCAATCAACAGACGTCCGATTCGAAGCATCAGGTTAAAGAGTCTGTAAACAGCGTAAATTCCCTGCTTCAGGAAATTTCAGATATGGAAGCAGATATTCAGGCCATGAGCGCGAATTCGGAGAAAATAGCCTCAGTACTGGGTGTGATTGGTGATATAGCGGAACAAACCAACCTACTCGCATTGAATGCAGCCATTGAGGCAGCACGCGCCGGTGAACAAGGACGCGGGTTTGCAGTGGTTGCTGATGAAGTCCGTGCTCTGGCGAGTCGCACGCAGGAAAGCACCTCTGAAATTAATGACATGCTTTCAAAGCTTAATGAAGGCACGGAAAACGCGGTTCGTGCGATAGAAAACACCAAGAAGAGCTGCATGCTTGCCGTTGAGAAAGCCGACGTTGTAGATTCGAACCTCGACGTAATGGCAGCCTCAGTCAATGAAATCAACACGCTCAACAGCACCATTACTGATATCACCAAGTCTCAAAGCCAATCTTCGAACGAGATAAGCCAGAGCATTGCCAGCATCAGAGATATGGTGGAGAAACTTAATCAAAGCGGTGAAGCAACGCTGTCGAACGTTCAGCAATTGGCAGCTTCTAACCAACAGTTATCGACTGCCATCGCCAAGTTCAATATTTAAACCACAAAGTTGAAGCTGGCGAGCTTTGTGTCACCGGAAGGCTGCGGAGAAATCTGCAGCCTTTCTCTTTCGCGACTGAACCAGCCACCACCTGTTTGACCTTCCAAGTAGAGCTGTGTTGTCAGTAGCTCCTTGTTTCCATTCCAAAGTTTGACATGTATGTGTGGTGGCCTTCCCGTATAAGGCACGGGATAAAGTGTTTGAAACTGGTAGTTACCTTCCGCATCTGTGATTGCTGCGCCAAAACCGCCAAATGCCGGGTCAAATTTCTCAGTATCATTTTGACGGGGATGATCATAGAGCCCCACACCATCACATTGCCAAATTTCCACTTTGATACCTGCAAGTGCCTTACCATTGGTGTCGAATACTTTTCCTTGCAAATTCATTGATTCGCCTACTAACGAATCTGCGTTCAGAATCAGCGACTCCCGTACCGGTATTTCTTTAACTGGGTAGAAAGGCCCCTCTTGTTGGCTAGGTGTTTTTCTATTTTCGGCCCAGGCAGGAAAGGTGATGGCAGCAATTCCTATCCCTTGTATGAAAGTGCGTCTTTTCATTTATCTTCCCTTTTATTGTTTGGTCACTGCAAACTGTTATGACTACTAAACACACAAAGAAAGTTCCCAAAAATTTTTGTTTTTTATTTGGAGGAAAAGCACTACTATGGCGGCGTTTTGGGGAGTAGTCACTTTGTCGCGCTGTCGTCATCCCGTAGCTTAACGCTTCCGGCACGCGAGAACATTCACACAGAGTGTTTTGACAAGACCAACGCACACACTTGCTTTAACTTTCGTTTTTAGCTGTGCGGTTGGTCAGGCGATCCCCCTCTCCTGAGACCTCCGCATGCTGGAGGTATCATGTTCCTAAGCGAACTTTTCTCAGGTTATGAAGGCCTGTTAGTTCTCACACTTCTGATGCTTGGCATCGACTTGTTGCTCACCCGCGGAAAAATCAGTTTCCGTAGTGCTGCTGTCTGGAGTGTTTTCTGGTTTGCGCTGGCATTTGCCTTTGCTGCCGCGATCTATTTCTTCTGGCCACACATGGCACCTAATAGCGGCTTAACCAATGGTGAAGCGGCAACGTCATTTGTTACTGGTTATCTGCTAGAGAAATCGCTCAGTGTCGACAACCTGTTCGTTTTCGCACTGATTTTTGCCCAATTCAAAGTACCTGAAAGAAATGTTCCCCGCATTCTAATGCTGGGTATTGTGGGGGCGCTGATCCTTCGCGGCATTATGATTTCTCTTGGCGCACCGTTGATTGCCAAGTTCCACGTCATTCTGTATCTGTTCGGTTTCTTCCTGATTTGGACCGGCGTACAAATGTGGCGTCAACATGGCGAAGAAAACGAGTCGTTCTCAGACAGCTTTGCTGTGCGTTTGGTAAAACGCTTCTTGCGTGTGAGCCCGGATTACCACGGTAATAAGATGTTCATCCGCGATGCGGTAGGCATTCTTGCTACCCCAATGCTGGTGGTGGTGATGGTCATTGCCATGACAGACGTCATGTTCGCACTGGACTCAATCCCTGCGATTTTCGCGGTCACTCAAGAACCGTATCTGGTTCTGGCGGCTAACGTCTTCGCGCTGCTCGGCCTCCGATCCCTGTATTTTGTGCTGGGCGGTATGTTGAACAAGTTCGCTTACCTACACCATACACTGGCTTTCATGCTGTGCTTTATTGGTGTGAAGATGCTGCTTATCGACACACCATTTGCTATCGCGACGCCTGTGTCGCTGGGTGTCATCGTGAGTTCGCTGGCGATAGGTATCGGCGCTTCCATTTGGAAACAACGTCAGGTAGAAAAACTGGCGCATTAATAGCGACAACTAAAACTGAAAAAGGCACCTTCGCGGTGCCTTTTTTACATCAATATCGGATTCTCACAGTTTTCCGAGATAATCTCCGAGCAAACCACAGCCTATACCAAACATGGCGCTTGCAAAGGTTCCCAGCATCACGTACTCCGTGAACATTCTGCTGCCGTGATCTTTAAGATCCCCAAATCTGAAAACGGATTTGGCTGCCAAGACCAGAGCGACGCCAGGCAATTGCCCCCAAAGAACAAAGGTCACAATCAGTGTGCGCTCAAAGTAGCCAATGAAGGTTCCAGCCTCTTTTAAGGGGCGATTGGTTGCGGCATCTTCAGTCGCAGTTAACTCCTGCGTCCAATTCTGCAAAATAAGCGCAATCGCTGAAGAGGAGGGTTTGAGCGCAAGCAGATAAGCCAGCCCCCAACAGAGCAAGGTTTGCCATTTGGCAGATACAACCGCTTCCCATGCAGCATGGCGCTGATCAATTGTCACTGCAAAAGCCGTAATAAGTGCGATGAGAACAATGTGCAAAGTGAGCTTGAGTAGCATACCGCGAAGCCTCTCGGAAGGCATGGTCATACAGTGGCTCAACACAGCATATTGTGCAGATAGTGCCAGTGTCGCGATAAATGCAGTTAGCAGAGGCGTTCCAACAATAGTGAAAGCGATAAACGCTAAGCCTGCTTGCAAAGCCGCTACCAGAATCAATCCCTGCCGTTTACTGCTCATCAGCGGGAAAAGATAAAATTCAGAGAATATGTGGATGACCACCAGCACCAGTAACAAGGTCAGCAAAACACTCAATTCCTTTGATATCTAACCAGCCTGTCAGCATACCATCTGAGTGTTTCTTCAATGCGTCCATAATTGGCACGGTTGATGATTCTTGTGAACGCGCTTCGACTTATCCCGAATTTATCTGCTAATTCAGCATGCTGCCTTGATGGGTTATCAAGCCAAAGTAACAGAGCTTGCGCCATCTTAGACGTCAATTGGCTTAAGTGATCATCAAGAAATGAGACGACGATTCTCACATCACTACTGAAAGGTTCACTGTCCGAAGAAAAGGCTAATCTGGCACTTTTCATCGCATCCAGGTTTCTACCGGATAACGTAAAGGCTTCAGAATTGTTCGCCATGCGCACTGGCAGTTGCCGCTCCGTCGCCCCTGCCACAGACAGTGATAATCTGGCATCTTGTCCCAAGGCGATGAGAGAAAGTCTAAGCCTGATTGCTATCTCCATCAGCGAAGCGGGTTCGACGGTATATATCTGAAACGCATCGCCCCGGTAGATTTCACCTTGAGCGGTTTCTCCAAAGTGGGAAAAGCACTGCTCTATCGCCTCAATGCATTGGCGACGCAGTGCTTCTTCCATTTCTGTAGAGCCAACCAAATCCCCAGTGATCACACCGGCTGTGCTGATGCTCATGCAACCTCCAAGTTACGCAAATAAGTAACATGGTTAAATGTTACGCCTTTATGTAACTTTGTCAAAGGTTACGCTGTTTTGTCACGCACTGGTTCTTCAACTGGACTCTCAAGTTGTTCGTAAAGCGCCTGAAAACTCTCGGAGAGTTTGTGTTTTGGCGCAAAGTGAACAAGCGGCTTTTGGTGGTAATGCGACTCTTTCATTTTCACCGACTGCGGAATGAAGGGTTCCAAGAGTGGCAAACCCAGCTCTCTGACATTTTCGATAATCTGCCCCGGGAACTTCGCCTGCGCGTTGAACATATTGACCACGACCCCTTCCAACATCAGTTTACGGTTGTGGTCGTCACGGAGCTCGGCCAAGTTATCCATCAGGGTCAACAATGCCTGATGAGAAAAACTGTCGCAATCAAATGGGATCAACAGTTTGTGTGCCGCAATCAGACCGGCTTTGCTGTAGAAGTTAAGATTAGGAGGCGTGTCGATGTAAATGCGCTCATATTCATTTTCCAGCTCATCTAATGCATCACGTAACTTGTATATCTTGTAGCGTCGCTCTAGCTCAGGCTCCAATGCTGCAAGCCTTGGACTTGAAGGAATGATGTCGAGGTTTTCATAAGCGGTCGCTTGGGGGAAGTTTTTGATTGGGGTAGAAACAGAGAACCAAGAAACGGTTTGATCCAGAAGGTCGGCAACCGTTCTATCGTTCTTGGCATTAATATCCACACCCAGATAATGACTGCTATTCCCTTGAATATCGAGGTCAATAAGCAGTGTTTTCTTGCCACTTGCCGCACTCAGCGCCGCAAGGTTAACCGTTATACTGGATTTACCTACACCACCCTTTTGGTTGAAGATGATTCTTCGCATCGTTTTCCCTTCCAATGTTTTGAAAAAGCACGACTGCGAACTGTGCATACTCAATCAGTAGCTTACCAACACCAGAGAAAGAAAAAGTGAAGATGTGTCTCGATTATCAGTAGAAATACTCAGCGCCAGCCATACAAATGACTGGCGCGTGAAACAGTTAGGATTTACCCAGCATGCGTTTCAGGGTCTCATCCTTATCGATGATGTGGTGTTTGAGCGCACCAGCGATATGCAGAACCAGCGTGGCAATCACAATGTTCGCCAGCACTTCATGGGTAACATGACCAACCTGACCAAGCCATTCGACTTTGTCGCCCGCAGGAATTACCGGGATACCAAACACAGCTAAACCACGACCACCACCTACTGACATCGCAATACCAGAGATTGGCATCAAGAGTGTCGCAAGTAGCAAAATGTGATGAACCGCTTTGGCGGCTTTTTCTTGCCAACTTGGTGAGCCAGGAATGACGGGAATTGGCCCTTCCTTAAAACGCCAGACAATACGTGCAGAAGCCAGCAGTAAAACGATAAAACCAAAAGATTTATGCAGGCCAATCATCTGTCCTTTGTCTGGGCCGTTAGGTAGGTCTTCAACATACAAACCAAACGCCAGAACCGCGATGAACAATACTGCGACGCCCCAATGAAACATTCTGGTCGGCTTAGACAAAGACGACGAAGTACTCATTTTACAACTCTCCATATCCATAATTAATTTGGGTATATATTGCGCTCAACCTGAGCACTAAACAATCAGCCCAGTGTAAAGTTAGGTAAAATTAGTACTTTATATTCAACGTATTTCAGCGAAGTCTTAACCTCAAAATAGCTCCTAGCTTCCAGCCAAAATTTAATCATTCAAATTCCGGATATTCGGACCTCCTTTCATCAGATTTGTCTCTTTCTAAACAGAGCGATGACAAAGAAAGGTTCTAATTTCCATAAGGTTTTTGGATATCTAGGAAAATCTTCAAATGTGAGATCGACATACAGTGCTTGCAGCAATGCTAAGTGCCATACTAGGTTCTGTTAACTAATTATTATGCTGGAGAGACGTTCATGATCCCCCGTTGGTGTGCCGGATTTACTCTGCCTTTTATACTCCTTCTTTCTTCCGTTTTCTTTGTCAGCTTTGCAAACGCCGAAACGGCGTCACCGCAGGCAGAAATACCGAACGCTTCAAGCCAGTGGCAAACCCAAGTCGGCAACCTGAATAGAGAGCTTGGTGAGCTCGTCGCTCTTCAAAACAAGGCCAGCGGTGAAGATAAACTGGCTTTGCAACTGCAAATGTTCCAGAAAAACGAAGAGTTGCGGGCATTAGTTGCCAGCGGTGTGAAAAACGATAGCTTCGATCGGGCTTTTCTGATCAAGCAAATCAAACAGCAACAGAAATATGCAGACCAAGGTATTAAGTATCTGGCTGAACGCTCTTCCAAGCTTTCTGAACAGTTGAGCGAAGCAAAAAGTGAAGACAAATTCGCGATACTTTCTGATTACGAAGAATCCCGTAAATACCTCGACAGCATGTATGAAGAGCAATCTCAGAACATCGATTGGCTGAAAAGACTTAACGCTATTGACGAGAAAGCGGAAGAAGCATTCAAACTTGAAATCAATCGCCGGACAGAACAGATAGCTGCCAATGTAGAGTATATACGCCAACAACTGAGTGCTGATGACGCACAACTTAAAGTCGCACCGGAATCTGAAAAAGCGACGATTCAGCTGAGGCAGCTTATTACCCAACGTCGCATGGCTATTACCACACGCAGTCTTTCTGTGATGATTGAACTCTCTGATAAGGTTGGGATTGAAACAGCTGAGTACAAACGCCTTTACTTCGAAGCAACTGGGAGTGTGACGCAAGATTTGTTGAGTGGTGATGTCCTGCTTTCCATCATCAAAACCTGGTCGAGCAAGTTCTGGAACTGGTTCGTTGAAAACGCACCACAACATATCTTCCAGCTTATTGTCTTTTTGATAATCCTACTGATTGCCCGACAAATCGCTAACCTAACACGTAAGGTCGTCAAAAAAGCGGTGGCTGCGAAGAATCTTAAGTTCTCGGTGCTGATGCAAGACTTCTTTATTTCCATGTCCGGTAAAGCGGTTTGGTTTATCGGTATTCTAATTGCCCTTTCCCAGATTGGTCTTAATCTGACCCCCATCCTCACAGGTTTCGGTATTGCCGGTGTTATCGTCGGTTTCGCGTTACAGGATACGCTCTCTAACTTCGCAGCAGGCATGATGCTTTTGATATACCGTCCATTTGATGTGGGAGATTTTGTTCAGGCAGGTGGCGTTGAAGGTAAGGTAAGCCATATGAGCTTGGTGAACACCACCATCAAAACCTTCGATAACCAAATCATCATCGTTCCAAACAGCAAGATCTGGGGCGATGTGATTAAAAATGTCACTCATGAGCGGGTTCGACGTGTCGATATGGTCTTTGGTGTTAGTTATAGCGACGATATTGAGTTTGTAGAAAAAGTACTGACTGACATTATCACCAGCCACCCTGCCGTGTTGCGCGCGCCAGAACCCATGATCAAAGTGCATGTGTTGAACAGCTCTTCGGTTGATTTCATTGTTCGCCCTTGGGTGAAAACCGATGACTATTGGGATGTTTACTGGGATGTGACAAGAGAAGTGAAAATCCGATTCGACAAAGAAGGCATTTCTATCCCGTTCCCACAACAGGATGTGCACCTCCACATGGCGTCAGGACAACTTCCTCCTTCATCTGACAAACCAGCCTGATCTAAAAATCTTAATAATTTTCAGAGAGCTCCCATTTTGGGGGCTTTCTTATTTTCTAAGGGTATCTCTCTCCCCAAAGCACGACTCTTTTGGCAAGGCCACAAGTTGTTGACTAGGGTTATTTTGTCATATGCATGATTATTAATAACTGAATAATAAACCGTATCGCATATGGCTAGTTAACTGATCTTGTTGAAATTAAAAACTCTTAGTCCCGTTTTCGAGAAGAAAGCATTTCATTATTTTCGGTTAAGCTAATACACCTTGCTCTCATATAAAAACTAAGGGATATAGTGATGCTCAATAACAAAATCAAAGCTTTTGCTTTGGTTGGGGGAATGGCAATTAGTCTCTCTCAACCTGCACTGGCAAAAGATAAAGTCATGCAATCAGCGGGCGCATTGGCGTTCGACAGCAAAAATGTTCTTTTCGTTGGTGACAGTAAAGCGGGCGTTGTCCATGCCTTTGACCTGCCAGAAAAGTCTTTTGAAGACCATAGTGGCTACCAATGGGGTCGAGCTCAGAGCTTTGAAGGTAGAACTGTCGTCGAAAACATAGACCAGAAGATCGCAAAACTACTTGGCGCGTCACCAGAAGATATTTCTATTAACGACATGGTTGTGCACCAACCATCTGGTGAAATCTATCTTTCTGTCCACAAAGGACACGGTCCTAAACCAAAGCCTGTCATTCTGAAAGTAGATAACGGCAAGTTAGAGAAGGTGAACCTGAAATCAGCTAAACACACTTCTATCAGTGTCGGTCCAGTACCTACCAAGGAAACGCTGGAATTCGGTCAACCACTGAACTCACTGGCTATTACGGACATTGACTATTACGACGGTGAAATCTTCGTAGCTGGTGTTTCTAATGAAGTGTTTTCTTCGAAACTGCGTCGTATTCCTTTCCCATTCAAGGGTGAAGTCAACACAACATCGATCGAAATCTGGCACGCTGTTCATGCTCAGTATGAGACCCGTGCGCCGATTATCACACAGACTATTCGTGAACTGGATGGCAAGCCTACCCTCATCGCTATTTATGCCTGTACGCCAATCGTGAAGATCCCTCTGGATGAGCTGAAAGACGGCGCGCAAGTGCGTGGAACCATGATTGGTGAAATGGGCTACGGCAACACCCCTATTGATATCGTCTCGTTCACTAGTGGCATGGACAACAACGACTATGTGGTTGTGACGAACACAAACCGCAGTGCTGCGCAAATTCCGTTGCAAGCGATTGCGACAGCGGAAGCGATGCCATCCGGTGAAGGCGTAAAACCTGTTTTCCAGGTTGCAGGTGTCTATCAGTTCCCACTGCCAATGAGTGGAACACTGCATCTTGATCTCATCAACGATCAGTGGGCTGCTACCATCCGTCGTAACCCTGAAGAAGTTGGCCGCATTGATTTGCACACCCTGCCACTGCCGTTCTTCTTCGACCGCGCTGACCACGTTGTTGAAATGAACTGGGCTGATGGCCCTGATCCATTTGGCTATAAGTCATTGCCACCTGTTAAATACTAAGCATGACTTTCCTAAACGCAGCAGCACGACAAATATTTTTTGTCGTGCTCTTTTTCTCTTTGGCAGTAAGCACTGCTCAAGCAGCTTTGCTTAGCTATACCCCCTCTCAATCCACTATTCCTGCCAACACCCTTCGCTTCTATCTTTATTTCTCGGAGCCTATGGCTCGGGGACAAGTCAAAAGTCATATTCGGCTAGAGCGCGAGGACGGAAGTGAAGTTATCAACCCTTTTCTCAATCTCTATACCGAGCTTTGGGATAGCGAACAACGCAGAGTCACGCTTTTGTTTGACCCTGGCCGGGTTAAACAGTCGGTAGGACCAAACGTCCAAGCTGGTGCTCCATTAGTAGAGGGTAACCAATATAGACTGGTTGTATCTGGCTCTATGAAAAACGCGGTAGGAAAAGCAATCGGGGAAGACAAAACCATCGAGTTTGATGTGATCGCACCTGAGCGACGCGCCATCGTACCCGCCGATTGGGAATTGACCACGCCACCAGTAAACGGATTGCAACCACTTGTGGTGACATTCGACAGAATCATGGACAGGTACGCGGCACAGCGGCTCATTCGATTGAAAGGTCCTGATGGAGAAACCCTTCGAGGAAAGCTGGTCAGCGAAGATCGCATGTGGACACTGACCCCGGAAACGGAGTGGCAGAGTGGGAACTATAAACTTATCGTCAGTCCCGAATTGGAAGATATATCCGGCAACACGATTCGCTCTCCGTTTGATGCCAAATCAGGGACAATGGGCGAAGCCACTAACATCATCGAGCGTGAATTCGTAATAGGTACGCCATGATCAGAAAAGGAGGCAATATGCCTCCTTGCTGCTTTACTTTCTTTCGTTCTTATTTGGCTTTTACAAACAGACCTTTAAGCCATTTGTATATAAGAATCAAGCTATAGAACGGGTTGCTTGACGTGTTGTATTCCTCTAGCGCATAGATGTAATTCGATTTGTACTTCTCTACCGCTTCTTGTGCTGAATCTGCATATATCGAGTCATCTTCTACTTCATAACCCTGTGCCAGCAGAGCATCCTTTTCTTCCAGGAAGGTGTTTGAAGCCATGTCCAAATAAGTAAATTTCTGTCTCTTCGAATTTGGAATGGTGAAGAACTGATATTTGTTAGCCATTAACGTCCCCTAATTTGTTTAATAGGCGGCGAAATCGCGTTGCTTAGTTAACTGCACGTCCTGTGCTTAGGAACGAAACCCAGTCATCACGATTTCTGCTTTTTGCAGCTTCAACGGCTTTGCGAACATCGTAATCGATTCGCTTGTGGTTCACGCTCCAACTTTTACCCTCACCTTCTACAATTGCGTATGAGGCATGATGGCTAAAGCTTTCCATCGCATGAACCCAAGGTTCGTCGTCCTTGTAGGCGGGAAGCCCCACACTACCAGGGTTAACGATGAGTTGATTGCTGCGCGTCGAAACTGATCTTGCTAAATGGGTATGACCGCAACAAATTAGGTGGCTTGGGTTGCCCGCCAATAACGCAACAATGTCATCGTTACCTCTCAATACAGGGCTTCCGCTTGACGCATCTTCCAGCAGGTAAACCAAATCGTTATCCGGTGTACCGTGACAGAAAAATACATCCTCATTGAATTGCATGGTAGGTGGCAGTGACTTCATCCAGTCGAGGGGCGCTGCGCCAAGATTATCCAGAATAAACTGCATCGTCGGGTTTGAAGCAATTTCCGCTTCCTGCGCCTCATAAATCTGCCTGTCCTGATTGCCACGAATAGTAACAATCTCATGCTGCATCAATAGATTAAACGTATCACGTGGAGCGATAGGTCCGTACAAAATATCGCCGAGATTAACGATAACATCGACATTTTCTCGACGAATGTCACTCAGCACTGCTTCCAATGCAAAAACGTTACTGTGAATGTCTGAAATCAGGGCTAAACGCATTGGAAAGTCCTTGTATTTAGCGGTCAGCGGGATGGTTTATGCCGTCATTAGTGACAACGTCACCCAAATCAAAAGGATTAACACCTTCCAGGCAACCCACGTTGTAACCATATTCTGAAGGATCTGAGCGACGCTGGTGGTGTGTGTAAATACCGCACTCTGAACAAAAATAGTGTTTTGCAGTGTGTGTGTTGAAAGTATATAGCTTAAGGAGCTCTTTCCCTTTGACGATCTTGATGCCATCCAATTTAACAGAAGCCACCACGGCCCCTTTTCTGCGGCAAATTGAACAGTCGCAACGACGGGGTTTATCAATACCATTTGGCAAGGAGAGTTCTAACTCCACCCCACCACAATGACAGGTAAACTTATGTTTCTCTTTTATTTCTGTAGCGCCAACTATACGAATCATACACGCCTCATCATCCATGATATTAAGGTTTATTGACTTGACGTATTTTATTGAACTGCATTAAACGCAAAAACAACAGGAGGTTAAACGTTAAACGCCACTCAACTCCCAAATCAGTTATTTCTCCGAGGCGCTAACACTTTGAACAATTACCATCCCGACGTTCGTACTCCAGCAGATTGCCTTGGCTGTCCAACGAGAACTTGCAGCACTGATTAAATAGACCCATCAAATTTTGTCTACTTTTCTTCAGCCGCGACTTTAAAGTCGAGTAATTAACATCGTGAGTTTCTGCGTAATCTTTCTGGCTGATACCGTCTATCTCAATCGCCTTTACCAGTTCGGCCTCGCTCTCAGACAGGCCACGTAAAAATGGGAGAATACATTTGGAAAGCTCTTGGACAACAGAAGGCGATTCTTCGTCCAACCAGAGCTCATTAACAACATCACCGTTATCATTTCTATCGAATTTTTTCCTCCGGTAGAAATCGATGATTGCATTGTTGGCTACCTGAAACAGCCAAGGTTTTAACTTACTGCGCTCATGCAATGAAGGCAGACTGGTATATGTCTTCACCAGTATGTCCTGCAGCAAATCTTCCGCATCATCCGGGTTGCTGACTTTGCTACGAATAAAGTTTTTAAGACTTGTCTGATACTCAGACCAAATGGCTTCTATTGTCATTGTCCACTCTTGCATAAACCGAAAATTGGTTGATGGGATTCCTCCCACCAGCCAAGTGTGTTTCTTTTTAAAGTTAAATCGCTTAACCGCAGCAGCTTGACGAACCGCACTGACTAGTTGCCACATCTTTACCTTCACCAAGATAGGTGTTTTTAAGGTAGAAATCGCTAAATCGTTCAACAAAGTCCGATGACACTGATTTCAATGCATAACCTGTCTCTAAAACAGCGTGCTGCCAAGCCTGCAGCTTTGGCAGACCACATAGGAAGTCAAACCCGCTCTTTTCTTTAATAATCGCAGCGCGATGCAAGAGCGGTAACCAAGCAACATCAACTTTACCTAACTCGTTTGAATCAAAGAATCGCGTGTCTCCCGTCAGTTGTTTCTCTGCTTTCTGGAACACCAATTGTAACTTACCTGCCCTTTCATCAAAGGTGGCTTTATCTTTGCTGCTCATCGTACCGCACTGCATCAAATAGTGTTTGGTACCCAGATAGCTCCAAGCGCGCTGTACTGCTTTTTCTTCATTACTCAACTTGTCTTGCAAAGGTCCAAATTCATCTTCGATGTATTCGACAATGGCATCAGACTCGAACAAAGCCACACCACTATCGGTGATAAGCAAAGGAACCTGTCCATTTGGGGAGATTTCTAAAAACCAGCCAGGTTTATCCTTTAGACTGATATATTCAATCTCATAGGGGATTTCCTTAGCTTCCAGCAACGCAGTGACACGTTGAACGAAAGGACAAATTTTAAAACTAACAACTTTAATCATGAGAATGCTTCTTCTATTAGGGACTTTACTTATAAGACGAAGTAACAAAGAAAAAGACGAAGGATTGGTGACAATTTTTTCTAACTTTTTAAATTCCCCAATAACCAGCATTATCACGAAGCAGCTTATGCTCCTCTCTTTTAGTAAACTTTGCTAAAATGCTCTTATTACAAAACCAAAATATGAACGGAGTTTCATGTCTCAAACCTTGCCTAAAAACCGTACCGAATGGCTGATTTTCTTTCGTCGTGCAAAATCTATCGACACATTGGATTTGATGCTGGATGGTGCGTTAAAAAAACTAAAAACGCCTGCAGAACAGGCTGATGCGATCCTTGGCCATGAGGCCAGACTGGATGAACTAGAAGGGATTCGTAAAGCGATTTAAGAAAGAAGGCACAATGGTTTTCATTATGCCTTTTAATTTATTCAGGCTGATTGATTAAATTTCTCAGACTCTTCTGGCTCTAAAGGTTTGACTGGCGCAGGTTCAGTTTGTTCAGGTTCAAGCATTTCTTCGGCTTTCTTTTCTGCTTCCTCGACCAGTTCGCTGCCTTTCTCTTTGCCTTTATTCCACAGCTCAGAGCTTTTTTCTTTCGCGCTGTCCCAGAGGTCACTGCTTCCTTCTTCAGCACCGTTCAGTAATTCTTCGCTTTTTTCCTTGGTGGCGTCCCAAGCGCTTTTACCTGCTTCTTTGGCTGAGCCCCAAGCTTCACTTGCCGATTCTTTTGCTTTATCCCAGCTGCTTTCTTCTTCAGCACTTGCCGCGAAAGGCAATACAAGCAATAACGACAGCACCAGCGTTTTTAATGGATTCATCATGATCTCCCTTGATGATTGCTTAGCATTTCAGTCTATACCCGCTGCTAAGCCAGTATATTAAAGACAACCTGAATCGAGTTACAAGTCACCCTAACAAAAATATAAAACAGTGTTCAATATTTAGAGAAAGAAAAACCGCCTTTAAATGTGCGTAAAGGCGGTGAAGGTTTGACAAGGAGAATGTCAAATTATCAGATTCTGTTGACCTTTGGTGGTTGAAATTTGTTCTTGCCATTAGGGTTAGTCTTTATTCTTCATGTCCCGTTTGGGGTGGCCATCATATGTCCAAAGAAGATCACGTGGAATCGGGCCTTTGTTGCGGCCACCTTGCTGAGTTTGTTCCCAGGCATGTGCCAAAATTCCAACTGATCGGGAAAGACAAAATAACCCTCTGGCCAACTCGGCGGGTATACCTAATTCGCCATAGATAACCGCTGTCGCACCATCTATGTTCATTGGTATCGCTTTGCCTTTTTCGTTCAGAAGTTGTTTTTCCACCTGTAAAGCGATGGAATGAAAACGCCCTTCAACGATGCCATCAGCTTTAGCTTCAGCAATCAGCTCCATCAATCTCGGCGCTCTGGGGTCGACAGGATGGAAGCGATGCCCAAAGCCGGGAATGAACTTGCCATGCAATTCACGTTGTTTGGCCAAGCCTTCGATCACGGCTTCTTCTATCGACGAATTTTTAGACGCAGCAATTTCATTCACCATCTGGTAGAAGGTCACAGCTTGTTCACCCGCTCCGCCATGAACATCACCCAGTACATTTACCGCAGATGCCATTGCATTATTCAGCCCAACACCACAGGTTGAAGCCATGCGGGCAATAGCGATACTTGGCGCTTGAGGTCCATGATCTACCGCTGACATCAAGGCTGCATCCAACAACTTGGCCTTTTCCGGTGAAGGTAGTTCACCTTGCGTCATCAACCAGATCATTTGTGTGAAGCTGACGTTACCAATCAAGGATTCAATCGGATAACCGTAGTAGCTGATTTCACCCGGTTTCATGTCAATGATGTCTGTTCGCCACCAGTCTGCCACCGCTTTCTCTGGCCCGGATTCAGGGCGTCGAATACTCATACCACGCCCTTCTCTTTCAGTTGTTCAATATCACTGGCTTTATAACCAAGTTCAGAAAGGATCATGTCGCTATGTTCACTCAGAACAGGTGGTGGCATACTGACTTCGGGTCGCTTTCCATCAACAAGGAAACCTGGGCGAGCGATATGAACATCGCCTTTTGTTCCTTCAACATCCTCAAATACTGCTTCAAATTCGCGTAACTTCACTTGCGGAAGATCCAGCGCTTCAGGCACCGTCATCACCCGGCCGGCAGGCACTCCCAATTTGTTCAGCGTATCTTCCCAAAACTCGGCGGGATGCGCCGAAAACGCAGCTTCTAGAATCTCGGTGAGTGCCGCACGGTTCTGTAACCTAGCCTGACGTTCGGAGAATCTCGGGTCAGTTTTAAGTTCGGGTTGATTAACCGCATCGCAGACAGACTCAAACTGCTCCTGTTTGTTGGCCGCAATATTGATAAGGCCCGTGGCTGTTTTAAATGCACCTGAAGGACTGGCGGTAAAATTGTCGTTCCCCATAGGTTTGGGGTCTTTGTTAGCAACTAAGTAATTCGAGACAACCCAGCCCATGGTCGCCATGGTAGATTCCAGCATGGAGACATCGATGAAACAGCCTTCGCCACTTTGTGCACGTCCTGCCAAGGCAGAAGAAATCGCAAAAGCAGCGGTCAGGCCACCAATGGTGTCGGCAATCGGGTAACCGACTCGGTAAGGTGCATTTTCCGGCGCGCCGGTAATCGACATCACGCCCGACATCCCCTGTATGATTTGGTCATAAGCGGGAAGGTGCCTCATGGGACCTTCTGCACCGTAGCCTGATATTGCACAGTAGATAAGGTTTGGGTTGACCCCTTTCAGCACTTCATAATCCAAACCCAAGCGTTTCATGACTCCGGGGCGAAAGTTTTCCACCAACACATCTGCGGTTTCTACCAGCGATTTCAAAATCGTTTTTCCTTCAGGGTCTTTGAGGTTAAGCGTAATGGAGCGTTTACCCGTATTCTGCGCCAGAAACGACACACCCATTTTATTGGCATTGAGGTCAGGGTCTGCACCCAATTGTCGGGCGAGATCCCCACTCCCGGGGACCTCGACCTTGATAACATCTGCGCCCATATGTGCCAACTGGTGACAGGCAAAAGGGCCTGCCAACACGTTGGTCAAATCAAGCACACGGAAGCTGGATAAGGTTGTACTCATTTGCTTGTTCCTTATCCGTCACCACGATCAACCTGTACATTCGGGCGTTGGTTTTTCGACGCGCCTATCCCTGCCTTTTCCAGTCCTGTGCGGATCACTGGGAGTAAGAGCACAAATACTGAAATACACATAATGGTGAGTGTCAGCGGACGTTCCCATAAGAAGCTCAGGCTGCCATCAGAGATGATCAGTGAGCGACTAAGGTTGTTTTCCATGATGCCACCCAGAATAAAACCGAGAAGCATCGGTGCCATCGGGAAGTCCAACAGGCGTAGGAATATCGCCGTAATAGTGATAACGACCATCATATTGATATCGAAGGTGTTAAAGCTGACCAGATACACACCTGTGATCGAGAAGAACAGAATGAGTGGGATCAGTATTGGCCTTGGGATCACCAACAAACGTGAGATATATGGGATCAGCGGCAAGTTCAGGATAAGCAGTACAATGTTGCCAAAGTACATCGAAATGATAACCGACCAGAACACGTCTGGATTATCGACGAACAGACGCGGTCCTGGCTGAATGCCGTAAGCAATCAAAGCGCCGAGCATGATTGCCGTGGTACCTGAACCCGGAATACCCAAGGTAAGCAGCGGAACAAATGAACCCGTCGATGCAGCATTGTTTGCTGATTCTGGTGCTGCAAGGCCACGCAATGCACCTTTACCAAACTTCTCTTTCAGGCGTTTCGGTGCCAGGTTGCGCTCCAGACCATAAGAGAGGAACGAAGCGATAGTCGCTCCAGCGCCCGGAAGCACACCAACGATGAAGCCGAAGATAGAAGAACGGGCAACCGTTGGCGCGACCTCTTTAACTTCTTCTTTTGACAGCTTCATGCTGCCTAGCGCAGCCATATCCATGTCTGGCTCTTCTTCTTTGTGCTGGCCTTTCAACACCGTCATCACCACTTCCGCAAGCGCAAAAGTTGCCATAGCCAGCAGCAAGAAGCTGATACCATCAATCAGGTCGATATTGTTGAACGTAAAGCGCGGCGCACCGGTGATAACATCCGTACCCACGGTCGCAATCATCAGACCGAATACCGTCATTGCCATAGCCTTCAACACCTGACCTTTACCGGCAAATGCGGCGACTGCGGTCAAGCCTAAGATCATCAGCGCAAAATAGTCGGCAGACTGGAAACTCAGCGAGACCTTGGCGAGTGCGGGCGCGGCAAACAGCAGAATAATTGCGCCAATCGTACCACCAGTGAAAGAAGAGTAAGCCGCCAACGCCAGCGCTTTACCAGCCTGACGTTGTTGCGCCAGCGGATAACCATCGAATGCTGTCACCACTGTACTTGCACAACCTGGTGCATTAATCAGAATTGAAGATGTAGAGCCGCCAAATACAGCACCATAATAAACGCCAGCCATCAGGATGATGCCAGACGCTGGATCCAGACCATACGTAATCGGGATCATGAGTGCTACTGCCGAAATAGGCCCAAGTCCCGGCAGCATGCCGATGAAGGTACCGGCAAAACAACCGACAACCACCATCATAATGTTAAAAGGCATTGTTGCGGTGCTTAAGCCCGTCGCGATTCCTTCCCACATAGCCTTAACCTCCGAACAACTGGGTAAACGCGCGTCCAGGCGCGAGATAGATATCTAGTAGCTTTGCCAGCACAAACCAGATACCGACGGCAAAAGGTACCGACGCAATGAACAATGTTTTCGGTCGGCGCTCTCCGAGAATCCAGTAACCGACAACCAAAAAGAAAATGGTAGAAAGCAGGAATCCAACCCACTCAAGCGCAAAAGCAAACGCCACAATCAACGCTAACAGCTTTGCCACCAGCACGAAGTCCAACCCTGCCAATTGCACTTTGCTGCCAGCATCACGACGACCTGTTACCAACATTAAAATGCCGAGAATGCCACCCATATAGGAAAGTGCGATAGGTAAGGTTTGTGCGTGAAAAGGTTCGTATTCATCGCCTGGGAACATGGGGATTTGGCGGGCGTAGTACCCGTATGCCACTGAAAGACAGAGAAATACGAGACCACCGATATGGTCTTTAGTGACAACCATCTGACACTCCTTGAACTGCAAAGTAAGACGGTAATGTCCGTCTTGAAAAGCGATAAGGCCTCATCCGTAGGCCTTAGGTCATTCGACCAATTGAATCAGGGCTCGGAGAACCGAGCCCTTTTCGTTGAGGCTTAGCGAAGGAAGCCAAGCTCTTTCATCAGTGCACCCACTTCTTGCTCCTGACCCTCAAGGAAAGTCACGAACTCAGCGCGAGGTTTGAAGATTTCAGTCCAGCCATTGCGGTCGCGAACTTCTACCCAAGCATCTGTGGTGTACATTTTTTCCAGTGTTGCTGCATACTCGTCAGCTTGTGCGTCAGACAAGCCTGGCGCACCAAAGAATCCACGCCAGTTAGTGAATTCCGCGTCATAACCCAACTCTTTCAGAGTTGGTACATCATTCGCTGCTGGTGAACGCTCTGGACCAGTCATCGCCAGAATACGAACTTCACCTGCATTCTTCAGAGCCAGTGCTTCAGAGAAACCGGTGGACAGTACTTGAGTTTCACCTGACAGCATGCCCGCCATCGCTTTACCACCGGCATCATAAGCCACATATTTCACACGTTTTGGATCACCACCAGCGGCCTTGAATGCCATAGCTGCAACTAAGTGGTCCATACCGCCACGTGAAGAACCGCCCGCAACGGAAACTGAACGCGGGTTCTCTTTGTAGTCTTTCATCAATTGCTCAAAACTCTGATATTTAGAGCTTGTTGGAACAACAAACGCCGCATAGTCACCAATGGTTGCAGCGATTGGGGTCAGGTCGCGGAAAGACTGAGGGAAAACTTTAGAAAGAGAACGGATAACGATAGGTGTCGAGTTAACCATCAAGGTGTTGTCTGCTTGCGCGGCGGTTTCAATCAGGTGTGCGATTGCTTTACCACCACCACCGCCGGACATGTTTTCATAAGAAACAGTTTCAACCAGTCCTGCTTTTGACAATGCTTCACCGGTACCACGCGCAGTGCCATCCCAGCCACCACCTGCACCACCAGGGATCAGGAAGTGAACTTCATCTACGGCAGCGCTTGCCATACCTGCACTGAGTGCAGACGTGAGCGCCAATGCTGCAACGAATGAACGTTTTTTGGCGAACAGTTTTGAAATCATAGGTTTTTCCTCGTGTCGTTCCGTCCTTTGGACGAGATAGATTTTTACCGAAACTCCGCTTAAGAATAGCGTCTAATGCACAATGCGCCGTTTCGGGATCTTTGCCCTACTCTTTCAACCTATTTCCCTGCCTGAAATCTGAAAAGCTTATGGTTTTAATGTTTTTTTAAACTTTAAAAAACATTTTGTTCATATTGTTCACTTGCGTGATAAGGGACAAAGAATCATCATTTCAAGTAGATATACCCAAACAACCTGAAGATGCTCGCATTCAGAGGTCATCAATGCGTTCAATTCGAGGCAAATTTTACGAGGAATAGTCATTCTATTTCCGTGGAATTTAACGAAGAAGTGGGCGCATTGAGGGCCTCCCTTCGGGCGAGTTGACTGACGCCGTGCTCTTTGTTGTTCCTTTTTGATGGAGGTGACTGCACCTACAAAGGAACGCCGCGATCACAACGCCAGTCAATCTCGCTGAATCCTGCATCTTCAGGTTGTTTGGGTATACATAATAAGAACTATGTTTAATGCAGTTGCATCTGCATAATTTCGAACACGAGCCGTTACTGAGTTGTAAACATAAGGCGTGCATCCATTGATAGTTTCCCTTCGTTCCTTCAAGCTCAAAACCCGCATGATGCTGATCCTCGGCATGATGGCGCTGCTACAAACCGGATTTATCGGTTTCTTTGCCTTAACCTATCTCACTCATTCTTTGGATGAACAAATAGGCCAACGCGCGCTGCATGTAGCCAAAACTATCGCTGGAATCCCGGAAGTGATTGAAGCCGTAGAAAGCCGCGACAGCGAACTGTTACAGCCTTTGACTCTGGATTTAGCTTCTATTAACGATGCACGGTTTGTAGTGATTGGCGACAGAAACGGCATTCGCCTTGCGCACCCTTCATGGGAGCGCGTTGGCAAGCCAATGTATGATGATGATGGCGATTACAACGAGCCCGCATTGCTATACGGCAAGCCATACATTCAAAAAGCAGTGGGAAGTTTGGGCGCTTCCGTTCGTGGTAAAGCCCCCATCTTTGACAGAAACAACGAGAATGTAGTCGGGATTGTTTCTGTTGGCTTTATGCTCACTTCCGTAGAAGACATCATTAACCGATACCGCACCACCCTCTACATCGTTATTGTGCTCAGTTTCGGCTTGAGTGTTCTGACGGGTCTTTGGTTTGCCAACCATTTTAAAAAAGCCATTTTCGGTTTGGAGCCAGAGCAAATCGGTCGACTTTTCCAGGAAAGGAATGCAACACTAGAGTCAGTCAGGGAAGGAATTATTGCAGTTAACAGTGAAGGCAGGATCACCACCTTCAACCGTGCCGCCGTTGAAACACTGGGATTGGATGCCAATACCAAACTCACCGATCGTCCTATTGAAGATGTGTTACCAGACAGCCGCTTAATGGACGTACTCAAATCCGGTAAACCCCATTTCGATAAAGAGATTTGGCTACAGGATAGAAACCTCATAGTGAACCGTCTTCCCCTGCTTCAAGACAATGAAATCACTGGCGTGGTGTCCAGTTTTAGGCGTAAAGACGAACTGGATGCAGTGAGCAAGCAGCTTACCCAAATCCAACAATATGCAGACACACTTCGCAGTCAATCTCACGAGTATTCAAATAAACTCCATACGATCGCTGGGCTCATTCAAATCGGCGCTACCGATGAAGCATTGGCACTTATTGGACAGGAAACCCAAAGCCATCAAGCATTGATCCACTTAATGGTGGAAGCAGTGCCAGACCCAATTCTGGCCGGCTGCTTGTTAGGGAAATACAACCGCGCCAAAGAACTGGGGCTGCGCCTTGAGATTGACCCAGAGAGTTCAATGAAAGAGATCCCAGATCATATACCCCGTGAAGAGTTGGTGAGTATCATCGGTAACTTGATCGACAATGCCCTAGAAGCCACGCTGAGCAACAAACGATTGGAAGTCAGACTCTCCATGACTGATCTCGGCAATGACCTCATATTCGAAATTGAGGACGAAGGACAAGGCATTCACGAAAAAGACCATTCGCGTATCTTCCTTAAAGGTGTCACCAGCAAGAAAGGCGAAGGTCACGGCTATGGTCTTCATTTGGTGCAAAAGCTTCTCCAAAAGCTTGGAGGCACAATTTTGCTCGAACCTGGCGATACCATGGGCAGCCGTTTTACCGTGTATATCCCGAAATCCTTTGAAAATCAGAACTAAACTATAAAAAGAGACTAAGCAAGGAGTCAGCAGTACCTATGGCACAAAACATCCGCGTCGTTATCGCAGAAGATGACGTTCAAATCGCAGAGATTCAAAAACGCTTTCTTGAACGTATCGAGGGCGTCGAACTTGTCGGCATCGCGCATACGCTTGAAGATGCGGAAGACTTGGTGGATGTATTCAAACCCGAACTCTTGCTTCTCGATAACCATTTCCCTAATGGAACAGGCCTGGAACTTCTCCGTAAATTACGCGCAAACAATAGCGAAACTGATGTGATTCTTATCACCGCCGCTAAAGAAGTAGATACATTGCGTGAAGCCTTACGCAGCGGCGTGTTCCACTACATACTAAAACCCTTGGTATTTGAACGCCTGCAGGATGCCATTCACCAATATGCCGCACATTTGGAAAAGCTCCATGCAATGGAAGATCTGGTACAAACGGACGTGGATACCCTATTGCCACAACGTGCAGTCGCCAGCACTTCAGTACCGCAAGAAACTACCACCATCAATCAACGTCTACCAAAAGGTATCGATGGCATTACGCTAGATAAAATCCGCACTGTATTTTCTGATTCGGAAGAATCTCTCAATGCAGAAGAAGTCGGCGCGATGATCGGCGCCAGCCGGACCACAGCGAGACGCTATCTTGAATACATGGTAAGCACTCAAGAGCTTGAGGCACAGGTTAACTACGGCAGCGTCGGCCGACCTGAGCGCAGATACATTTCCGCATAACCCTATTGCAGACTAAGAGAACAGTCACGCGGCTGTGATCCGAATTGAATAAATGGAAGTGAACATATTCAGTTATAGTGCATTAAGGCGTTATTTGTCGCGTTCCATCGAATGAACGCTTAGTCTTGATTGTCAGCGCTTTTCGTCGGTTTCCAGGCCCTTCTTCAACGTGGAGTTAGAAAACATGAGCCACCCCCCTACCTCAGTGACAACGTCACTTCCTGAGAATTTTCGTCATCACGACTTTCTGACTTTCCATAGAAGAGACAAAACTGAGCTTGCCGAAAGAGTCGAAGGCAATGAAGTGATAAAAGGCATCATCTTAGAAGGCGTTCCTACCCTACTTCATCTTTCTCTCTCTGAAGATTCAGCCAGACTGGATATTCAATCGGACGCCGAAAAGTGCCTAATGACAGAGGACGAGCTAAGTCGACTTCTTCAACATATGCTCGGACTAAAGCAAGCCACTGAAGATTTTGAATCAGAATACAGAGCTCACTGTGATATTTCCCGCCTGTTGAATCACTCGTCAGGTCTCAGAATTCCTCAAACCGTCACACCCTTCGAAGCCATTACATGGGCAATCACGGGGCAGCTCATCAGCGTTGAAGCCGCAGTTTCCATTCGACGCAGACTGATTCAGGCAACCGGAAAACAGCACAGCAGCGGCATGTGGTGTTTACCCGACGAGACGATTCTCGCTGGAACAGCCATTGAAACCTACCGAAGCTGTGGGTACTCCAACAGTAAGGCCGCAACCATTCAGCGCATCGCCAAAGCGCTAATTAATGGTTCATTATCTCTTTCATTGAAGGAACAACCTGAGCTCATTGGTAGAGAGCTTCTTGCTGTAAAAGGTGTGGGGCCTTGGACAGTAAGCTACACCTTACTTCGGGGATTCGGTTGGCTGGACGGTTCACTTCATGGAGACGTCGCTGTACGCAGAAGTCTGCAGCAACTATTAGGTTTGGATGAAAAGCCCACCGAGAAAGAAACACAGCAGTGGCTTGCCGCATTTTCACCTTATCGCGCTTTGGTGGCAGCGCATTTATGGGCGATGGATTCAGCCAAGAGTTACTAAGTCGCTCACTTCTCTACCAATTTGATGCAATAGCAGGCACTTGAACGTCTTGACGTGCCACAGTTGCGGAACCCTCATGATCATTGCGGTATGCTCCCCGCCCTCGTACCGTGATCAATGACACATTTATGCATTACAAAAACATGTTGGGGTATCGCTACCCTAAAGGGCCTTTCGCCATGTTCAGCGTGTATACCTTTACTGGTGCCGCCGTGGTGACTTCTACGGTCTTTTCGCTGCTGCTATTCCTCTCCATTGATGACAACACCATGATGAAAGTGTTGTTTGGTACTTTGGCTATCATTTTTGAAGCCGGTAAGTTCTACGCTTGGTATGAGTTTGGTGAGCGCCGTGCACACAAAAACTACACAGGCGCAATGACAGCACTGGTCTTCTATCTTGTGCTTGCGGCTATCTCTATCGGCGGCAGTATTGGCGGCATCAACAGCGCCACCAACAAAGCACAGGGTGTTATCTCGATTCAGGAAGCTAAAGTTGCTGCTTATGACAGACAAATCGCCGCCATCGAAAAACAAATTGAGCTCAATAACCTCGCCGCAGAGAAGTACATCGAAATGGAACGCATCGCAACCGGCGTGACGCGAATCCAACAGCAAAACAACAAGCTTCGCGAAGAACAAATCAAGCTGGCAACTGAACGCGACTCACTACCCCCTGTCACGCAAGGCTCCGCCATTGGGTTAATCGATAGCCTGGCAGATGCATTTAGTGTTTCACAGCAGGCCGCACAATTTGGTCTTGTAGTTTTCCTTTCTATTCTGCTTGATCTGTTTGCCGCTTTCTTTGTTGGCGTGATTGGCGAAGAACTGCGCTTCCGCCGCTTTTACCAGCATCATGCGGAAATTGATATTACGCCGGACGAAGTCAGCAAGCCGATTGGCTACCTGGAGCATAAGCCGGACTTAGGTGAACCACTCACTTCAACGACTGGAGCAGTTGAAGAGGAACTATCTCTTGAAGATAAAGTGAAAAAGGCAGTTCAAGACGGTGTGATAACTTGCTCTAAGAAGGCCGTTGGCAAACACTTCCTGCTATCAAATGATGATGTGGATTCTCTGTTTGAAGCAATGATGCAAGGTGGCCTCGTTGCCAAGAAAGCGAACAACCATTACTACTTGGTAGCATGAGCCAGTACAAAATTAAAAAGAGCGCGTTAAGCGCTCTTTTCTTTTAGACGATTGTTTAATGACTAAAGTCCGCCAAGGGACTCGGCACCGACTTTAGCCGCACTGTTATCTTCCTTTGGCTTGATGGTATCTATCACCATCTTGAGATCATCAATCAACCCTTCGTTCTTGCTGTTTTGCGCTTCCAATGTGGTGACCTGAGCGGTCAGTGATTCTTTCTCTTGTTGCGATACCGACAAATCCGATTGAACTTTGTCTAACTCACTCATTAACTTGGCAAGCTGAGGATCTACATCTGGTTTCTCCGTTAACGCAGTACTACGCATCTGGGCTCTTTCCTCCAGCACCAAGGCTTGTTGCTGCATAGTTTGATTACGAAGATCTAACCCATCCATAGCTTGAGCTATGGCGTGGAGTCGGTTTTCCAGTTCAAGAATTAGTGGCTCAAATTTCCCGTCATCAACGTTTCGGAAGCGCTTTACCTCCTGACCAATATGTTTCACATGGTCAATTTCGAACTGCACGGCAGCCAATTCGATATTTATTGATTCTATGTCCCGCGGGTTTGCATTTACCGCCGCAACCGCTTGTTCAAGTGAAGCCTCAGATTTAGTAAAGCTGATAGGTGCCACTGACTTGAATCCTTCCCTGCGAAGTAAAGTGATTTGGTCTTTGAGTGGCGCAACATGGGTTTTCAACACCACTGCTATCTCAAGCTTTTTTGCATTCTCCAGAAATACAGCCTGTTTTACCTGAGCATCGTCGATATCGTTGTCTGCCACATAAGCAAACAGTTTTCTGTAATCAGAAGACAAACGCTTATAACGGGAAGCATACAGCTCATCGGCTCCGATTTCGTTGAGATAAGCCATTTCGACCATGGCCTCAGCCAATAATGAATCTGCCGTTGCCTTGAGTGTTTGCAACTCCTCATAGAGCTCTGCAACTTTAGTCAGGCGCTTATCAAACGTCTCGGCATATGTTCCATCAGAAAACATAGAGTAGTCTTTCGTCGCTTTTTCTGGATTTGATGCAAAGTCTTCGTAAACATCGACGGCTTCATCCCATGCATCAAACAAATCATCGACCAGATCATCATCGTAGATGCGCTGCGATTTACTCTCATCCATCTTTGCCAACCAGTCTTCATAGCTAGCTTTGGATGCTTCGAAGATCTCTAATGTGTTCTGGTTTTCTTGAGCTGGTACATTGGTCTCAGAGGCGACTTGTCTTGGTTCACTGGTTGATTGACAGGCGCTGAGTAAAGATGCAAAGGCGACGGCACAAAAGACCGCATTAAGCTTGTTCATCGGCTAATCCCCTAGGTCACTGAATCCGATCTGACGAATACTCAGATCATCATTGTTTTATTTTTCTGAAAGTTAGCTGCCACTTTTAGCTTTGAGTGATCTCGGTCACTTCCCCTTAAAGTTAGACTAGCGGTTGAGGAGAGGATGTCAGATTTACGTGATCTAAATCACGCTAAAATTTGTAAGTTTTACACGACGAGATCCCGTATTTTGAAAAAGATAACGTTGCTTTAAAAGAAGCAAAGCTAGGTTCACATTTAATTAATAACCTCTAAATTAAAATCCTTAATTAAATAGTATTAGAGAGATAATATATTCGAATAAATTGTTCTTCTTTGGTTAATGAAATTAGCTTAAATATAAATTTTATTGTGAATTTCGACTCTTATTCATCCAATAACTGTTGAACTTATATCTTATAATTATTGGCAATATAGATCTCGTTTATATGCTCAAGCGTTTAGCTATATGATTCGCCAAAACCACGCTTACTTGCAGAAACAGGTATTGTCGGGGAGAATCTTCACGCCTGAATGATCCCACCCCAGTTGTTAATAATATTTATCTTTTTATTTTGTTATTTGTTTCAATTTGGCCCGTTAATTATTCAAGGATTATTATAAAATGACAATTAGCGTTATATTTAATCTCGCGATATTCATCGCGCTTATTTATTTCCTTTATCGACTCCAAGCCAAATATGTTCCTTTTACTAAACGTGTTTTTGCTGGCTTGGGTTTAGGTGTTGTGTTTGGTGGATTGCTGCAACTGTTTTACGGTGCGGGATCAGACATCATTGCCACCAGCATCGACTACTTCGACATCGTCGGCAAAGGCTATGTAAAGTTGCTGCAGATGATCATCATCCCTCTGGTGATGGTGTCTATCATCTCAGCGATTCTTAAGCTGAACGGCGGCACCTCAGTGGGCAAAATCAGTGCGATGAGCATTGGCGTGTTGGTAATTACCACTATGATTGCAGCACTGGTTGGTATTGCATGGTCGCTGCTGTTCGGTTTGAGTGCTGAAGGCCTGACAGCGGGTGCAGCTGAAGTAGCCCGTGGTCAGTCATTAGAAGCAAATCTGGGCCGGGTGGAAAGCCTCTCTTTCGCCAACATGATTCTGGAATTCATCCCTGCCAACCCATTTCTAGACATGACGGGTTCACGCAAAACATCGACCATCGCTGTTGTCATCTTCTCAATCTTTATTGGCCTTGCCGCAACAGGCATTTCCGCCAAGAAGCCTGAAATCTACGCGTCATTTGAACACTTCATCACTGTGGCACAAGCCATTGTCATGCGCATAGTGACCATGGTGCTGCGTCTGACGCCTTACGGTGTTTTGGCGCTGATGACCAAAGTCATTTCGGGTTCAAACTACGCCGACATCGTTAATCTGGCTAACTTCGTCTTTGCTTCATACGGTGCTCTCATCACCATGTTCATTATCCATCTGATGATCATTGCACTGGTTGGTTTGAATCCTATTCGCCACCTGAAGAAAGTCATCCCAGTACTGACCTTTGCATTTACATCCCGTTCAAGCGCAGCAACCATTCCTTTGAATGTGCAAACACAGGAACAGGCGCTTGGCGTACCAAGTGGCATCGCCAACTTTGCAGCATCATTTGGTGCGACGATTGGCCAGAACGGCTGCGCAGGTATCTACCCTGCCATGCTGGCCGTAATGATTGCGCCGACACTGGGTATTAATCCACTGGATATCGGCTTCCTGGTTCCACTGATTGCCATCATTACTATCAGCTCCTTTGGTGTTGCAGGTATTGGTGGTGGCGCAACGTTCGCTGCCTTGATCGTACTGTCTGCAATGGATTTCCCGGTTGCGTTGGCTGGCCTTTTGATTTCTATCGAACCACTGATCGACATGGGGCGTACCGCGCTGAATGTTTCTGGCTCTATCACAGCAGGTTCAGTCACCAGTAAGTTGATGGGTCAGACTGATATGACTGTTTTCAACGACGACAAACCGCTTAATCTTGATGGCGAAGACGCCACGGTATAAGCACTCATCTAATTGCAATCGGGGGCATCACGCCCCCTTTTCCTGTTCTACTTAAAGGTTCAAACCATGAACATCGTTATTATCGGCGGCGAAGCAGCAGGCATGAGTGCTGCGGCCAAAGCTCGTCGCGTTAATCAAAACGCTAGCATCACAGTCTATGAAGCGTCCGAAGTTATCTCTTTTGGCGCCTGTGGCCTTCCCTACTATGTCGCTGATGAATTCCAGGATGCAGGCTATATGTCAGAGTTCACGCCAGCCCAGTTTGCTGAACGTGGTATTAGCGTGAAAATCGGCCATCGCGTCACCAAGTTGGATGCTGAACGAAAGAAACTGGAAATCGTCCATCAGGGCGAAACATTTATCGCTGAGTATGACCGCCTGATGATTGCCACGGGCGCGAAAGAGGTATTGCCGCCAGTTTCTGGTCTCGACAAGCAAGGCGTTCATACGCTTCGCGTCATGCAAGATGGTCTTTCGCTAAAAGAAGCAGTTCAAGACGAATCATGTCAGCATGTCACTGTGATTGGTTCTGGTTTCATTGGCCTTGAGGTCGCCGAAGCCATGATTCACCAAGGCAAGAAGGTTCGTCTGATTGAGCGCGCTGAGCGACTAATCCCTGATGCATTTGATGCCGAAATCAGCGTTCATTTCTCTTATGAGCTGAAAAAAGCGGGCGTTGAAATTCACACTGGCGAATCTCTGAAAAACATTCTGGGCGAAGAGAAAGTTTCTGGTATTGAAACAGACAAAGGCCAATACGCAACAGATTTGGTCGTCGTGTGTACGGGCGTTAAACCAAACACCGAATTCCTGAAAGAGACTGGCATCAACATCTTAGATAACGGTGCTATTGTAGTAGATCGTCAAGGTAAAACGTCTCTGACCGATGTTTGGGCCGCAGGCGACTGCGCAACAATCTGGCATTCAGTATCCGGCGAGAATGTTTATATCCCGCTTGCTACTGGCGCTAATAAGCTCGGCCGGATGATTGGTGACAACATCGCACAAGTTGAAGGTGATCCATTGGAATTCCCGGGTTCTTTGGGTACCAGCTGCGTTCGCGTTCTTGGTCTGGAAGCAGGTCGCACTGGTCTTTCTGAACAAGAAGCCCTTCGCGCAGGCTTTAAGGTGAAAACCGTCACAATCAAAGACAAATGCCACACCAACTACTGTGAAGGTCAGTCTGATTTGCACATGAAGCTTGTGTATGAAGAAAGCTCAAGGCGTATTTTGGGTGCGCAAATCATTGGCTATAAAGGTGCGGTTCACCGAATCGATGCCATGGCCATTGCAGTCAGTACAGGATTGACCACCAGCCAATTGGGAATGATGGACTTTGCGTATGCCCCACCATTCGCGCGCACGTGGGATATTATGAACGTGGCAGGAAATGTCGCGAAGTAATATTCGCGATGAGACTCCTATACCCAAATGACCTCTGAATCCTGCACCTTCAGGTTGTTTGGGTACATAGTAGCCAGCACTCATGCTGGCTATTTAACGCCCTTTCAAAAATCACCGTTCAATATATTGCACGAATCACAATCTTACTATCTTATTCCCTCGGTTTTACCGCATACCCTGTGTATTCCTTGCGCGCCCTTATTCCTAAAGTTAGGCTAGTGATAAATCACTCGGTTTACTGAATGGAAGCCATCATGGAACAGATTAAGAACCGCTCGCTACTCTCTGCTATGTGCGAAAACACGAACAGTGCTATCGCAGTCGATAACCCAGCCACCGGAGACATACTGGGTTATGTCCCCAATCACAGTAAACAAGAAATAGAAAGTGCAGTCAGCAAAGCTGCTGAAGCGCAAAAGGTTTGGGCTAAGCAAACGGCGAAACAGCGAAGTGAGATTCTGCTCCGATGGTTTAACCTTTTGATGGAAAATCAGGAGGATTTAGCCCGAATCATGACATTGGAACAAGGCAAACCACTTGCCGAATCACGCGGTGAAGTAGCCTATGGCGCTTCATTCATCCAATGGTTTGCAGAGGAAGGTAAACGTACTTACGGGGAGACAATTCCTACCCCAATGGCCGATCGCAGGATCATGACTATCCGCCAGCCTGTTGGCGTTGCTGCTGCTATCACGCCCTGGAACTTCCCTATCGCGATGATCACCCGTAAAGCTGCGCCAGCTCTTGCGGCAGGATGCAGTTTTGTCGCGAAGCCCGCAGCACAAACACCGCTGAGCGCTTACGCCGCCGTAGAGCTTGCTTACCAAGCAGGCCTACCCCGAGATTTGTTAACGATTGTCACCACCACAGATGCAGCAATGGCGGGCGAACTCTTCTGCGGCAGTGAGCAAATTCAAAAGATCTCCTTTACCGGTTCCACCAATGTTGGCCGCATCCTGATGAAACAAAGCGCTGAAAGCGTGAAGCGAGTTTCTATGGAACTTGGCGGCAATGCTCCGTTTATCGTTTTTGATGACGCGGACATCGATGCTGCAGTCAAAGGGGCAATTGCCTCAAAATTCCGCAATGCGGGCCAAACCTGTGTCTGTGCGAACCGTTTCTATGTGCAGAACTCTGTCTACGATGAATTCGTAGATAAATTCTCTAAAGCCGTATCTGAGTTAAAAATCGGCCATGGCCTTGAAGAAGGCGTATCGATAGGGCCTTTGATTGACGACAACGCCAAAAACAAAGTCCAACGTCTGATTGCAAGTGCCACTGAACAGGGTGCGAAAGTTGCCGTTGGAGGAAAAGATCATGGTGGTCGATTCTTTGAGCCGACTGTTCTCACGGATGTCACTCACGACATGGCTATTGTGCAGGAAGAAATCTTTGGCCCAATCGCACCCGTAATCCGGTTCAATGATGATGAATCACTGATTCAAATGGCTAACGACACCATCTATGGCCTCGCCAGCTACTTCTACAGCAAAAACATCAACCGTATTTTCGCCATTGCTGAAGCTCTGGATTACGGCATGGTCGGCGTCAACGAAGGCGTTATCTCTACTGAAGTAGCCCCATTTGGTGGCGTTAAACAGTCTGGTATTGGCCGGGAAGGCGCGAAACAAGGCATCGATGAATACCTGAATACTAAGTATATCTGCCTCGGCGGCATGTAATCTTCAGTGATATCTAACAGAACAGAAAAAAGCAGGAGCAAAACTTCTGCTTTTTCTTTTTTTAAGTCGTACAAAACATAAACAAAATTCGTTTAACGCCAAGAAACCCCTTTCATTCACTTTTATGCTTTTAACATTCACTAATTATTAACGAATTTCCTTTATGTAAGTAAGTAACTGTTAAAAATCTGCATAAAAATTCTGCAATCAAACTTCACAAAGGTGGGTCTTTTCCTTTAATGTGAAGCAAACCAGCGTTTTTTCGTGCCACAGTGCGAAACTACGCCCAATTCAAAAAGAACAAAGGTAAAAAGATGTCTGACGTACCTTCAGCTGTTGTAGAAGTCGCAGCTAATGCACAAACCGTTGCTGAATCTTCCGGTTCTGTTTGGCCATACGTGGTCGGCGGTATCGCTCTTGTCGTCGCAGCGGGTTTTTGGGGTTACAAACTGGTAAGCCGCCCTACTTTCATCATTAAGCAGATTCGTCGCCGCAACCTGAAAGCGATGAAGAAAGAAGGCATTGAGAGCTCAGAAGCCACTAACGATTTGGATAGACTGCTGACAGCGATTGAAGAGCATGCGGTAGCAAATAAAATGTCAGGTGCTGACATGATTAAGCTTTTGGCACCTCTCAATGACCAGAACCGTATGAAATCAGCAAAAGACATGTACCTCACCATGCAGCACATTGCTCGTGAGGTCGGCAACACACGACTGGCTGGCGAGTTCAAAGGTAAGTCTACTGGCGTGAAGTCTGGCTCTAAGTTGATGGCTGGTCTGTTTAAACGCGCAGGCATTTAAACGTAAACACAGAATCGCAAAAGGCACCTTCGGGTGCCTTTTTAATTTCTACTTTATCGGCTTCTCACTTCATTGCCACTTTACCACCAATGATTTTGTAGGCGGGCGTTCCCCTTACCAACGTTTCCCTCGCAAACACGTTGCCGCAAGAAGGACATTCACAGGGCGTTTCGGTGTAATCAATGACGATACGCTCTTTGAAACACTTCACCAAAGACCCTTTCCCGCCTTTCTTGTATTTGAACAACATCGCCTTGCATTTAGTGCAGATGATATCGACTGATCGCTCCGGCAATTTCTTGTTGGGTTTCGCCACGTTACCTCCAATGATCCTTTGGCGATTCTAACCTAAGACTAAAGTCTTAAACCAACAGAAAAACTGAGAGAAGGCTTATGTTTATCAGAGCCAATTAACATAATCTTTACAAGCTCAGCTATTCTTTGCGGGATATCTTTGGCATGAAAAGCACCGACTCTACGGATACCTCTAACATTGGAGTGTTGTATGAAAATCAAATCCTTAGTGAAGACCCTCTCACTGGCAACAGCGATTGTTACCGCTGGCATGGGCAGCGCAACCGCTCAAGACCGTGACTACATCCTCGCAACGGCATCGACTGGTGGTACCTATTATCCAGTTGGTGTGGCACTGGCAACATTGAGCAAAGTAAAACTGGAACCTAAGCATAAGTTTTCCCTTTCAGCGATCAGCTCTGCCGGCTCCGGTGAAAACGTAAAACTGCTGCGTGAAAACGAAGCTCAGTTCGCTATTTTGCAAGGTCTTTACGGCGCGTGGGCATGGAATGGTGAAGGCAAAGTGAAACAAGCGGGTCCTCAGAAAGAGCTGCGTTCTGTCTCCATGCTATGGCAAAACGTAGAGCACTTTATTGTAATGAGTGAGCTGGCAAAAACCGGCACCATGACAGACATGAACGCAATGGATGGCAAAAAGTTCTCCATTGGTAAAAAGAACTCTGGCACAGAAGGTTCTGGCCTACAAATTCTGTCTGGACTGAATGTTAACACCGACAAATTCAACATGGCCCACTTGGGTTACGGTGCCAGTGCAGACGCACTGCAAAATGGCAATATTGAGGGCATGAACACGCCTGCTGGTGTGCCTGTCAGTGCAGTCACCCGTGCTTATGCAGCAATGGGCGATAAAATCAAAATTCTCAACTTCACTGACGAGCAAGTGAAAGAAGCGAATGGCAGCTACAACCTGTGGACCCGATATGTGATTGAGCCAAACACTTATCCTGGCCAGACCGAAGCGGTTGAAACTATCGCACAACCAAACTTCCTTGCCGTGCGCAGCGATATCAGCGATGAAGATGTTTACCTGCTGACGAAGACTATCTATGAAAACCTCGCTTTCCTGAATGGCATACATAAAGCGACAAAGGCAATGTCTCTGCAAAAAGCAATCGATGGTTTGCCGGTACCACTTCACCCTGGTGCGGCACGATTCTACAAAGAGCAAGGTCTGACGATTCCAGACCACCTTGTTAGTCAATAAATCTTAAGCAATAAGGCGCTGATAGTTTCAGCGCCTCTTCTTCGTTTCCAGCCCAACAGGACGTCGTGCCTTCTCTGCACGCTATAGGGAATATGACCGATAAATCTTCCAGCGCTGATTCGCCTCAGGAACTCGAAACCGAACTATCCCAGTTTGAACTCACGCAGCGGACCGACTTCCCGCTGATCACCCGCATTGTCACTGTGTTCGGAATTGCGCTTTCACTTGTTCACATTTGGTTCAACACATTCGCCACCCTCCCAGAGCTCTGGGTCTCTGCTGCGCATTTCGCAGGCTTTTCGGTGATGTGTGCATTGACCTATCCCGCGGCGGCAAACTGGCGAAATAGCCGTTTTGCGCTGGCGATCGATATTGGTATTGCAGTCGCTGCGATTGCCTGTTTGGTTTACGTTATTTTTGCGGAAGACGCACTCTACGAACGAGGAGTCACTTTCGTGACCAGTGATTGGATATTTTCTGTAATTGCCATATTGATTGCGCTGGAACTTATCCGACGCACCATGGGCTGGTTTATCCCTTGCCTGATTATTGTCGCACTGACTTATGTGGTTTGGTGGGGAAGCTGGCTGGACGGTATTTTCGCATTCCCGGGGCTTTCCGCAGAGACTATGCTGTATCGCGCCTTTTACAGTTCAGAAGGCATGTTTGGCCCGATTTCCCGCATTTCATGGAGCTATGTCTTCATGTTTATTTTGTTTGGGGCGTTTTTGGTCAAATCCGGGGCTGGTGATTACATCATCAATGTTTCTCGTGCAGCCGCAGGTAAAATCATCGGCGGCCCAGGTTTTGTCGCCGTATTGGGTTCGGGCTTGATGGGCTCCGTGTCCGGATCCAGTGTCGCCAATACGGTGTCTACCGGTGTTATTACCATTCCCTTGATGAAGAAAGCGGGCTTCCCACCAAAGTTTGCAGCAGGCGTCGAGGCCGCAGCATCGACAGGCGGCCAGCTCATGCCACCGGTTATGGGGGCTGGCGCTTTCATCATGGCGTCATACACCCAAATTCCGTACGTCGAGATCATCGCGGTATCATTTGCTCCAGCACTGATTTACTTCTTGTCAGTGGCGTTTTTCGTTCGCATTGAAGCAAAACGTTCCGGTGTACATCAACTGGAAACCGACACGCCTTCGATGTTCTCAGTATTGGCGTCAGGCTGGCATTATCTTATCCCTCTCGCTGTACTCGTCGCCTTACTGGTTATGGACTTTACCCCAACGTATGCAGCCGGTATTTCGATTATTTCCGTCGTCGTCGCTTCTTGGTTATCTCCGAATCGAATGGGCGTGGCGGACATCTTCGATGCGCTAGCCCAAGGTGCGCGCAACATGGCGACCACTGCTGTATTGCTTACAGGTATTGGCTTAGTGGTCAACGTCATCAGTACAACTGGTATCGGCAATACCTTCTCCCTGATGATCAATGATTGGGCGGGTGGCAGCCTGTTTATCATGATTGTGCTGGTCGCACTGGCTTCTCTGATTTTGGGTATGGGTTTGCCAGTCACCGCTTCCTATATCGTTCTGGGTACCCTTTCGGCGCCCGCACTTTATGGCTTGATCGCTGAGCAACAGTTGCTGGAACTTCTCACGACAGGTCAGCTCCCAGAAGAGGCCAAAACGATATTTATGCTGATAGCGCCCGAGCAGCTTGCCGCTTTGGGCTCGCCCATGTCATTTGAAATGGCAGTCGATTTGGTGGGCAAAGTGCCGGACGACTTTAAAGCGACCTTACTTGAGCAATCTCTTGGGCCTGTCACTGTAGGCTTGGCACTGCTGGCCGCGCACCTCATCATATTCTGGCTATCGCAGGACAGTAATGTTACGCCTCCTGTGTGTTTAACTGCCTTTGCTGCAGCAACCATTGCGCGTACTCCACCAATGGCTACCGGGTTTAAGGCATGGAAAATCGCGAAAGGACTTTATCTGGTACCACTACTCATGGCGTATACGCCATTGGTCGCGGGAGATTTTCAGCAGGTTGTCATTGTCACCCTATTTGCCATTCTGGGTACCTGGGCGCTGGTTGCGGGCCTTGAGGGATATCTTGAAGGGCCAATTAATCCGCTATTCCGGATAGCAACATTCGGTATGGCAGCCTTGATGATGTGGCCAGGATTAGATATATGGCTTCGTTTACTGGGTGCGGGGCTCTTTATCGCGCTGGTTGTATATTCATATAAAAAAGCTCCACCGTTGGTGACTGCCTAAATTCATGTTTACGTAAAACAAGAAAAGCGCCTTTGTGGCGCTTTTCTATTTTGCTGGGAGATTACTTACCCTCTTTCAACACCAAGCTATCCATCAAACCGACCATTCGGCCAATTTCCGGTTTGGTAATGGTGTCGTTAGCACCAAGATCCAGCGCTTTGCGGCGGTTATCTTCACTCATCAAGGAAGAGAACATCACAATTGGGATGTCTTTGTATTCACCAATTTCCCGCAGTCTTTTCACTAAATGTAAGCCATCCATTTTCGGCATTTCTACGTCAGATACCACGCCATCAACAAACTCTGTGATGGGTAGTTGTTCTTCAGTACAAAGGCGGACAAACTCAATCATGTTATCGAGCCCTTCCTGCCCATCTTTCGCCGTGATCACGTTATAACCCGCCGAGCGCAGAGTGTTCTCTATCAAACGCCTTATAAATGCGGAATCATCAACAACAAGAATGGTTTTCGCCTCACGCCTCGCCACCATGGCATCGTCGATGACCACGGATTTATCTTTCGTGACATCATATTTTTCCATACTGAGTTCTGGATTGATGTCAGCAATAATCTTCTCAAAGTCCAGGATCATAATGAGATTGGTTTCCTGACGGACTACCGCCACCACACAATCTTGATCTGAAGCTTCGAGGAATTGACTGGGAGATTCTACCTCTTCCCAGGAAATGCGGTGTATCCGGCTGACGCTATCGACCAAGAAGCCATTCGACATCTTGTTAAAATCGGTGACGATCACCACTTTCTCATCAATATTGCTCGTCGTTGGAACGCCAAGCCAACTGGCTAGATCCACCAAAGGAATAAGTTTGCCCCGGAGGGAGAACACGCCTAACACATTAGGTTGTGCGTTCGGGTAGTCGGTTGTCTCCGGCACGCGAATGACCTCGCGTACCTTGGCAACATTAATTCCGTAATAGCAAACTTTCGTAGACCCATCAGGTAATAACTTTTCTAATCGAAACTCTATAATCTCGAGCTCATTGGTACCACTTTCTGTCAAGATTGATGTTTTAAGTTCTGTGCTCATACCAAATCTCAATGCATGTCGGGGCAAAAAACAATTATGTCCTCTAACAGCATAGTCTTAATCTATCGACAGACGACTCAATTAGCGAAATTAGTTACCTCCAATTCAACACCTTGGGCTAGAACACCCCGTTTGTTTGGCACAGCTCACTATTCAGTCAACCTTAAACGCCTGCTGCTCGTAGAGCGCGGTAATGATGGCGGAAGTGCTGGAGCCCGCCGCCAAATCAAGTCCTGAGCTGGATATGTCCATGCTTTGCAACACAATGTTTTGAGTTTGACCATTGGATGCCAGCGTTAATGAGATAGTGCCATCACTTGCCACAGACGCGTCATCAAAAAACGGCAACAGGTCTGACGCTTCTGGGTTTGTGCCAATACCCGTCAGCAAATCAGAAATATCGAGCTTGTCCTGACCCAATGTAAGATCCGTTACTCTGTCCGTGTTTGCTGGTGTGCTTAGCGAAGACTCCAGCCAGACAAAAAGGTCGTCCCCTTCGCCACCCGTGAGGATGTCATCACCTTTACCCGCTTGAAGCGTGTCGTTGCCATTCATACCAAATAAGCTTTCTCCTGCATCATCAGCCACCAGCGTATTGGCAGATGCATTGCCGAAATTGGTACCGAGATAAAGCTGACCACTGTCGATGACAGACGTGAGAATTTCTTCCTGAGTCATTCCTGACGCCGTGCCATTGACCATTTCATCAAGACTCACGTCTTTAAAAACGATGTCTTGAACTTTATCGCCACCCACCGAAATACTCAGCGTCGCGGTACCATCGCTCTCGGTAAACTCAAGACTTTCTGTTAATGCAGAGAAACTTGTCAGGTTTTTGAAATCCAATGCGCTGCTCAGGTCCACCATGTCTGTTGCTGTATCAAAGTCTTCGATAGTGTCTGTAGCAGGGCTTCCCGAAGAACCGAAATCCGCCGCCGCCCAGACAAACCTGTCTGTACTGCTATCGGTCTCACCTTCTTTCCCTCCCCAAAGGCTATCATCTCCGGCACCACCACTGAGGATGTCGGCACCCAACCCGCCAATCAGTATGTCATCACCACCTCCACCAACCAGAGTGGCATCTTCAGAGCCAGATACCACGACATTGTCGACAGAAGGTTCTGATGCCGTTATTGAACTGTCATCGACGTTGGTGACATTGATGGAAAGCTCGATGGAGTCTGATTCGGCAGACTCCCCAGTTGTCGTCGTCGAAATGGCGACCACTTCGACAGTGCTCGACAGGACAGAGGACCCCGTCACATACAGGTCATTTAGTTCGGTTGGCGTCAACGTTAAAACCCCACCACTTGGACCTGTGCCAATTGCCGTTCCGTCGGCATCAACAAACGTCAACCCTGCGGGTACGTTTCGAATCTCAATCGATAGGGTTTCTGAAGGATCGGTCAATGCAGCCGCCAACCCCAGCAGAGGAATTAAGGATGAAATGCTACCAGCAACCGCCGCAGTTTGCGGTGTGTTTAGCGTTAGCGTTGGAACATCAGGTTTAGGCAGCACATTGATACTGACTGAATCTGTGTCCGTTTTTGTCCCGCCATCCCCCGTGTTTCCGTTGTCATTGACGGTGACAGTCAGGGTATCTTCACCACTAAAGTTAATATCACCTGTGTACGTCACACCATTGGACAGTGCTTCATTAATCGCATCCAACGGCCCTTCAAATGTCATGTTATTGGTGCCCTGTCCGCTCACAGTCACGCCTGCCGGCAACGGCGGCGAATCTGGCAGGCCAATCACACCATCTATCGCACTTAAACGAATAGAAATCGTGCTACCCGCTGTCTCATTGGCATCAACATCTTTGACTTGAATAGACTCAATCAGCAGCTCGATTTCTTCTTCTGCCTCAAGAGAAGTCGGCAAGGTGAGTTCTGGTTCATCGTTTACTGGCGTGACCGTCACATCAATGATCTGGTTCACCCAAAGTGAACTCTCTGCCTCCACACCGTTGTCAACGGCGCGAATCGATACCTCGAGTTGGCCATTCCAGTTATTTTCATTGGCATCACCCGGCGTGAATATCAACGAAGACAGAGTGGTTTGGTTAGCAATAACGACCCAACTACCGTCAGGCTGCTTCTCAGCAGTGCTGCCGCTTGCAACACCCGGAGGTAAACTGATCGTGGCACTGTCCGGTACATTAGTGAGTACAACTTTGACCACTTCTGGCCCGTTTTCCGTAACCGATAAACCCGTTCCGTCATATGACGGCACTTTATCAATAACCGTGATATCCAGTGGTAATTCGATGTTTTCGTCTTCCGTGCCAGAAACTGATGTGGTGATTTCTGTGTCTATACCATCACCAATTGGATTTACGACGACGTCTACGGTGGTGCTGAACTCTTTCGGCGTACTGAGAAGATCTTCTTTGGCGTAAACCACCATCACTACCGTCATCGAACCACTGAAGTTCTTCGGTGGAATGAAGGCAATATCATCAAGGCTGAAACTTTGACTGCCTGCAGGCACGCTGATTGTCCACTCACCACCACCGCTGTTCTGCACCAGCTGGCTGCCATTAGATACCAATTGGAAGTCATCAGGCACACCAGTGAGTTTCACAGACACGATTTGCTCCGAGCCGTCAGTGTCCTGCAACGTTGCAGTCACGCCCGTCAGTGCGATTTGCTCGTCTTCATTTCCCGAAACCGGAGTTGTATTGCCACTGAATGAAACGGGATCATTCACGGGAAGTACTTCGAACGAAACGTTGGTCGTGATGGTTTGGACAGTGACAGAATCGGGTAGCCCAGTTTGGTCGTTTTCAGCACGGTCGGACACCGTAGTATCCACTTTGATACTGACATCACCACTGAAATCATCAGCTGGCCGGAAATAAACCTTAGCGAGATCCGCGCCAGAGACAGTGATTGAGCTTTGCCGATTATTGCCATTTTCATCAACAAAGTAGCCCATAGCGCTATCGACGGTCAGAACCGCCTGGGTGACCGTTTCCACACCCGACGTCGCTGCCGTGTCCGGGTCAATCAACTTCGATGTAAAGTCCAGTTCAATGATGCCGTCTTCCAACGCTTTATCTGGCACAGGCACCCATTCGGATTCGTCAACAACGGGTTGCTCTTCACCATTCAGCCCATCGGTTTGAATCACTTTCACTTCTGTCGTCACGCCATCTACGACTGGTGTCACTACGATTGAAATGGAGGTATCAAGCTCTTTAACATTGCCGCTTAATTGGTCTGTAGTGACAAGTTTAATGGGAAGAACGGTATCACCTGCAAAGTGCTTAGGAAGAAGCAAAGAGATGGAAGAAAGATCGACTGAGCCATCTGCGCCGACAGGGACTTTGGCAACATACTCTCCAGTTTCATAGTTAAACTCCATGCCCGAGGCCGCTGCACCAATTGCCCCAAGCGCGGACGCATCAATCACCAGCGTCAGTTCGTCATTTGGCGCATCCGTTGGATTGACCTTTATCAAGTCGTCGAGTTGATCACCGAAATTGATAGACCTGTCTTCTGTACCCAACACATTTTGTAGATCGACCGTGATGTCTCCGGCCAATTGCGTTTGATCCGTTTCCCCTTGGAAATCGAGAGTCAAAACAATGGGCTTTTGCTCCACCTCAGAGCTTGCATCGCCTTCTGTACCATCGCCCTGATCCTGCACTAATGCCGTTATTTGCACGTAAACTGGTGCATCAGTTCTCGCCGAAGCCGTGATGGCGAGGTTGCCCAGAGCGCTTTCAGGCACGGTCCAACTGCCATCACCGTTATTGATGCCGCCAGCGACGTAGAAATGCTCAAACAAATTCAGTTGATCTTGCGTTAATGGCGTTCCGCTGGCATCAGCGACAAAGGTAATAACCACTTGTGAAATGACCTCTTCACTACTTCCATCGGTGTTCACACCTTCTGGCGTGATAAAGGCGAGATGCCTATCAGCGCCGGAAAGCGAAATCGTGCCAGACCCGTCACCCACAATCGTGGTGGAAATAACATCGTCAGCGCCATTCACCAGTTCGATATTGCCATCATCTTCAACGGTAGCAATGATACGAACATTGAGGTCTCCAGTGATTTCTTTGGTGTCTACGACAGAAGAATCCGTGTCAGTCTGCTGAACCGTCAGTTTGACGCTGATGTCGAGATTCCTGTCGATATCGACATTTTCTGGCGCGCTCAAGAGCAAGTTATTTCCCGCCAACAACTTGCTCACTTGGTCAGCCGTAAGCATGGCTTCTCCACCCGAGAAAGTAATGGGTGAAGATTCGCCAGCAATCGTAAGCGTGTAGCCAGCGTCAATCGCGGCCTGCGCCATGGAGAAGGTAATAGCGGTGATAGCTTCGTTATTGTCGGTAAATCCCTCATCGGTATCAGGACGCCAGTTCACCACCACATTCTGATCTTCAAAACCACGACTGTTCAGTGTGTAGTCTTGCGCATCAATTGCAGGTTCGATATGAACAACCACATCTTTGTCGATAGTCAGTGAATCGCCATCATCTTCAGTCACTATGATGGTGACCGTGAGAGTAATATCGTCTGTGCTGCCGGGAGGCGGTACTAACTTAACGTCAGAAAGTCCGTCTACCTTAGCTTGGTATTGAGGTTCACCATTGGAGCCCAATCCGGCGTAAACCAGATTGATTTCATCATCATTGGTATCCAGTAAGGTGACACCTTTGGGGATATTGGTGACCAGTGTCGATAGGGTTTCTGATTCATCACCAGGTAGCGCTGTCCCTTTTTCACCGGAAGCAATAGTGAATGAAAGTGACACTTCGCCATCCTCAGGAATTGTCGTTTCAATCCCCGTTTCGACGCCGCCTTGGATAATGGGTTGCCAAACATTTCCCAAATCCGCTTCGATGTCCGGCTCATCAGCCACACCTTTCAGCGCGATATTGAGAGTTTTCGCTCCGGTTTCGTAGATATCAGTGACAGTTTCGGCCACGCCGCTGGAATTGGTGACTGTAATGGTATCTTTCACCACACCGCGCACATTGAGCGCGAAATCGACATTACTCTCCGGCGGTGGCTGAAGTTTCAAACCGCCAATGTCTGTGTAGGCAATTTCGTAGACGCCACCGCTCTCAGACACCTCCGTACCATCACCCAGCAGCAGCTTTGCGCCCGTTGGCATACCTGTAATCCAGACGTAAAGCGCCTCTGAGGCGTCGGTATCAGCAGAGTCAGTGAGAGAGATGTGTGGCGCTAAGTCGATAAGCTCATCTTCCAACCCACTGGCACGGGTCACTTTGAGCGTTGTGGTATCCGCAACCGGATCAACAGCAATCGTGATGGTTTGAGATTCCGAATCAGCGGTCTGCTGACCCGATGCAAAATTGGATTTCTCTTTACTCTGCGCGATGGCAGTCAGAGTAATGTCACCGGAAAAGTTCTCATCAGGTTTCACCACTACATTGTTAATATCAGCCGCGGCGACAGTGTATTTTCCATCGGTTGGCGTCAGCTCCGTGCCATTGAGTAATAGCGTTGCGCTTCCGCTGTCGAGCGTCAGGATATAGTTCAACTCTTCCGAGTCATCCCTGTCTTCAAGCTCCGCGTTCAAATTAAGCATTGCGCCTTCACTGTCTTCATCAATACGATAATGAAGATCCGTTGAAGCATCATCCCAGATAGGGACATCGGCTATGCCTTCGACAGTAATCGTGAAGGTTTGATTTTCTAACTGACGTTCAGAGCCATCTGTATTCTTAACAAATCCGGTTACCGTAAAGGTCGGCACACCATTCGCCGCGGAATAATCCTGATCCGGCACGAAGGTCACACCCTGCAACGTCCACAGTTCGTTCGCAGAATCGGGCGCAAACAAATTACCGGGTAACTCAATTTGATTGCCACTGATCGCCAGCTCAGTGCCGTTTGCGTAAAACGTTCCGTGAGCATTAGATGGCAACGTAATCAGAACTCGGTCAACCGTTTCACCTTGGTCGTTGTCTCCAACATCGACAGTCACGTTGATGGCGATACCATCGGCAGGATTTGCAACCAAGTCATCATTCGGGTCAGGCTCCCTGCCCTGATCTTCAATGCCGTTCGCATTGTTAACAATAAGCTGTGGTTCAGCATCGACGATCACGATTTCTGTGGTACCGACAACTATGTCCCCGTCACCATCAAGAATTTCATAGCTAAATGATTCTATGATGCGGTTACTGCTTGAGCCCGTGTGTGTGATGTCATCGTTAGCAATGAACTCCACCGTACCGCGGCTGTGAATGACCAGTGTGCCAAGCTCTTGACCCCCTGTTCCTTCTGTCACGGTAAAACGGTTGTTCAGCCCCTGATTCAGCTCATGTTGCTCGCCGTTTATGGTGACAGACTTGATGGCTGCATCATCAGCGCCACGATTGCGCGCAGGTAAAATGGTAATGCGCGACGATGAATCCCCTTCTTCTGTCACCAAACTGCCGCCGCCTGTTCCGACGCCGTCGGTTTCCAGCGAAAATGGCACATCATCAAGGACATTCACCACGATATTGGCTGTCGCTTTGTCGCCATCAGCATCTGTCACTTCGACAGGGAAGTTAATCGCGAGAGAATTTTTCTCTTCACCTCGTGGGTGGTCGAGTGCACCGAGCAGTGCAAAGGTATAAGTGCCATTCGGGAAAACGGTTAGCGTAAAGACTTCTCGTGCGCCTGCCATACCGGTGTAAACCTTAGTGGCAGACGTATCACTCGTCAGCTCCAGCGTGACTGCAGTGCCTTTTGAACTTAGCGGAATTGCAGTACCAGCCGCATCTTCACTGTTGTCGCTATTTACAGAGGCAAAACCGCTTACGTTTATCGCCACATCAGCAATTTCATCACTGCCACTGTTAATTTCCAGTTGCCCGGTCGCGGTATCCTGATCGGTTCCCACGCCACCGGGCGTGGTACCAGGGCGGTTTTGATTAGGGCTGGAACCATTAGAATTAATGTCGCTTTCTTCGACGCTCAACGCAGGCGCGTTGGTAATCACTGGCGCTTCACCATCTTGAATATCAACGTTAATCGCTGCAATGCCACTAACCACATCGCCATCAGAATCCTTGGTGTCCAAAGAGACGGAAATAGCAATTCGATCGCCATTAATTGTTACCCGCGTGTTTGATGTTGCATCTGCATTGTGGTCAACAGGTTTGTGAAGCGTGATAGAAGGTTCGATCACCAAACCATAACCATCGACGCCTTGAGTAGCTGGAAAGCTCAGCGTCATGACCAACTCACCATCAACCCGTCCAGTCAGAACACCTGTCGTCTGGTCGTATTCGAAGTCGATGGGCTCACCGTTACTGGTGAGTACCTCCTCCATATCTTTTATAAGGTCATCCAACTGAGAACTGCTGATTCTGACTTCGTCCGGAATCAATCGGTCTGTTACCGCATTGACCGCCAAACTCACGGTTGAGGTATCGGGATACCCGACTTGAGTGCCTTCAGGCGTGAGATCTGGCTCAGTGATCGACAAGGTTTTGTCCGTCGAAGGAATGACCGCTGAATCATCATCCTGAATCGTGACGGTAAACTCGCCTGTCACTTCATCGCCATCGATATCCGTCACTTTTACGCCAATCGGCAGTTCAAGGTCGCTACTAGCCTGATCAACCGCCAAATCCAAAACAACGGAGTATTCACCTGTTGGCTTACCCGAAGCATCAGTATCAAGCTTGATCGACATCACCCTGTCACCATTCGCAGGTGAAGATGAGGCTGACAGGCTTGGATCATCTATTACGATGATGATTTCGTGAGTGAGAGAAGAGAATGGCTGTGGCTGAATGCTGGTTTGATAACCACTACTGGTGATAGCTTCAAGCGCCGCTTCTAACCCTGAAGGCGCATAGAGCGAAATGGACTGAATCGCGTCTGTGCCTTGGGTAATACCGAGGCTGATATTCTCTTGCGAGCGCGTACTGCCAATTATGGGGTCAATGAGGGTCGAGTCGACCGGCTCCACAGAAGGTGGCGTGCCGTCTTTAATCGATAGGATAAAGTCAGAAGTGGTTGTATCACCATCATCATCAGTGACTTTCAATGAAAGTGGAAGTTCGACTAATTCGCTATCCGGCTGTTCAATCGGACGGTTTACGGTTGCAGTGTATTGATTGTTCGCTTGATCGATAGCTACCGTCAGCACAGTTATAGTGGCGCCAGCCCCGTCGACATACCCCACTTCGATTGTTTGGTTTGAACCATTAAGTTCACTTAAAGGTTTGAGCAGTGTCAGTGCGTTACCTTCACTGGTCAACCCTTCTATTTGGGTAGCCAATGCAGCATCTAAATCCCAGACCAGTGAGCTGATGTCATCACTTCCCACCTGTAAACCCAAAGATTCTGCAGTCGAAACCGGGGGGTCGCCATTGGCAGGTTCAGTGAGCTCCGCATCAACGACTTCCATAATCGCATTATTGCCATCTTCCACTGAGTAAGTGACTTCAATAGGTGTATCAAGCGGATCGTTATCTGTATCACGCGCTTGAAGCTGGACTTTAATATCAAATATTTCATCATCACTGCCAGTCGCTGACTTAATCGTCACCCACTGGTTATCAGCAAATTGACTTTCTTCAACATGATCAAGTGGCTCGCTCAACGTAAAGACAGAAGCAATAGATAGACCTTGTGCACCCGCGCCTGTTGATTGTGTGGTGGTCAGCGTTAAGCTGAGAACTTCAGTACCATCGCCTTTTTCGCCCACCAGCGTGATGACGTTATCCGCCGTGCCAGGTTCAATGCGGAAAGTCAGTGCATCTCCACCAGAGGTGAGTTCATTCAGCTCACCAATCAGCAGGGTCAGATTGGCGATAGAGACAGAGTTTGGCAGCAGCCTATCCGCAGCGGCGCCTAGTGTGATCGTACCGTTGACCGTTTGAGCTGGCTCATTGAGCTTATCTTCCGTAATTTCATAGTTACCGCTCAGTGTCGCTGATTCACCCGATGCATTGTTGCCATCATTGACAGTGACGGTGAAATCAGACGTATCAGTATCACCGTCATGATCAGTGACTTTTACGGACAGCGGCAGCTCAACTTTCTCGTCAGTTTGCTGATCAATTGAGTGTGACAACGTCACAGAATACTGATTGTTGTCCGGTTCAAGAGCAATTGTCATCACGGTGACTGTCACGCCGGCACCATCTGTATAACCAATCTCAATTGAATTTTCAGAATCGTTTAAATCAGTGAGCGGACTCAGCAATGACAGAGCATTGCCGTTGCTCGTCAGCCCTTCAACTGTGGTTTGGAATGTGCTATCCAGCTGCCACACCAGTGACTCAATATCGTCACTGCCAATATCCAGCCCCAATGATTGCGTTTCTGTCGCCGTCGAGCCTGAATTTGGATCGGTAATGCTGGCATCCTGAACATCTATTTCAGGCTTGATCCCATCTTCGACCGAGTAGGTCACCTCAACCGGTGCATCCAGCAAGTCTTCGTCGGTATCTTTCGCCTGCAGCTGAAGCTTGATATCGAAAATCTCTTCATTACTTCCTGAAGACGGTTTGATCGTCACCCACTGGTTATCAGTAAACTTGTCCGGGTCGGCATGGTCGATTGGAACATTCAGCGTAAAGGCAGAGTCAATCGAAATACCCTGCGCGCCACTACCTGCAATTTGAGTGGTAGTGAGCGTAATGCTCATCACTTCAGTGCCGTCAGCTTTTTTACCCACTAACTCAACTACGTTACCAGCAGTGCCTGACTCAACGGTAAACGTCAGAGCATCGCCACCAGAGGTCAGTTCGTTCAGTTCAGTTTTGAGCGCGGCAAGATTGACGATGTAGACGGAATCCGGCTGTAATCTGTCGGTTGTTGCATCCAATGTAATGGTGCCGCTGGCTGTTTGCGCGGGCTCATCAAGCTGGTCTTCTATCAGCGCGTAGTTGCCTGTGGCACTGGCGTTTACTCCATCTGCGTTATCATTGTCTTCAATGGTGATGGTGAAATCAGTGTCAGCCGTGTCCCCATCCTTATCTGTGACTTTGACGGAAAGTGGAATCTCGATTTTGTCGTTAGCAGTGGTTTGATCTAATGGCTGCAGTAATGCCACGTCGTAATCGTTGTTTGCCAGATCGAGCGTCACCGTCATAACCGTAATGGTCGCACCTGTTCCGTCGACATAACCAATGTTGATTGGGTTGTCCGAATCATTGAGATCACTGAGCGGCGTTAACAATGAAAGCGCGTTTCCGTTACTGGTGAACCCTTCGATAGTTGTCTGGAACGTGCCATCCAATTGCCAAACCAAGGACTCAATATCGTCACTGCCGATAGTTAGCCCAAGTGAGCCAGACCCTGTCGATGAACTTCCTCCCTTCAATGGGTCTTCAAGCTCAATGTCTGCTGCATCGATCGCCGGTTTAATGCCATCCTCGACTGAATACGTCACTTCTATCGGCGCATCCAACTCATCACTATCTGTATCGAGCGCCTGTAGTTGTAGCTTGATATCGAAGATGTCTTCACTGCTACCTGATGCGGGGGTTATCGTTACCCACTTGTTGTCAGCAAATTTGCTCTCTTCAACATGATCTAAGGGTTCATTGAGCGTAAATGCGGAGGCAATGGAAATGCCTCGCGCGCCAGTGCCAGTTTGTTGGGTCGTCGTCAGCGTGATACTGACCACTTCCGTCCCATCCGCTTTCTTACCGACCAATTCGATGACATTCGCATCTGTTCCTGACTCAATGGCGAAGGTCAACGCATCACCACCGGAAGTCAGTTCATTGAGCTCTTCCTGCAATTCAGAAAGATTCGCGATTGAAACAGAATCCGGTTGCAGCCGATCAGTTTTCGCATCCAACGCAATGGTGCCATTAACCGTTTGAGCGGGCTCGTTTAACTGGTCTTCAATGATTTCAAAGATGCCACTATCAGTGGCTGATTCGCCAGAAGCATTGTCGGCATCATTTAATGTCAGGGTAAATTCAGAGGTTGCGGAATCACCGTCATCATCAGTGACTTTCACTGCTAATGGCAATTCAACCTGATCCCCGGTTGGCTCATCAACCGGTTCAGCCAAGGTGACTTTGTATTCGTTGTTGGTCTGATCGAGTTCTATCGTCAACACAGTAATTGTGGTACCAGATTCGGCATACCCGATCTGAATTGGTACTCCATCAGTATTGAGCTCACTCAATGGAGTGAGTAGTGATAATGCGTTGCCGTTACTGGTTAGACTTTCAATCAGGGTCTCGAAAGAACTATCGAGATCCCATGTGAGTGAAGTTATGTCATCACTGCCTACCTCCAAACCCAAAGATTCAGATGTGGTGGAAGCTGGCTCGCCAACCATTGGATCGGTAAGAGTTGAATCCGTTGCATCAATAAGCGGCTTAATCCCATCTTCCACCTGATATTTCACGCTGATAGGCGCATCAAGTGGGTCGCCATCGGTATCTTGTACCTGGAGATCGATGTTTATATCGAAGATTTCTTCCTCGGAGCCAGAAGCAGATGAGATGGTCACCCACTGGTTGTCCGCAAACTGTCCTGGGTCTAAATGATCAAGCGGCCCATCCAGAGTAAATTCAGACGCAATGGAAATGCCTTGAGCACCGGAGCCAGAGTTTTGGCTTGCCGTTAAAGTGATATTGACGATGTCAGTACCGTCTGGCTTTGTTCCCGTAATTTCAACAACATTACCTGTTTTGCTGAAAGTAAAAGTGAGTGCATCACCACCAGAAGTCAGTTCATTCAGTTCAGCTTGAAGACCTGCAAGGTTTGACACCTCAATGGTATCCGGGACCAATCTGTCTGCCGCAGCATCCAAAGTAATGGTGCCATTTGCTACCAAGGCAGGTTCTTCGAGTTGGTCCTCTGTTAGATCGTACTGACCTTCAATCGTGGCATTGTTGCCAGAAGCATTGTCGCCATCTTCTAAAGTGACATTAAAAGTTCCCGACCCGATATCGCCGTCGTTATCCTGCGCTTGAACCGTTACCGGGATAACAATATTGTCGCTGTCGTCTTGTTCATCAATCGTGGCATTCTGAGTGACAACATAAGCGTATTCATTTGCTGCATCAGAAATAGGCTGGAGCGAAATACTCATCACGACGACCGAAGGGTCGCTCTCCAGACTGACGCGGATTTCACTGCCCTCAACAAAAAATGTCGTAGATTGCCCATTACTGGTAATGGCACTGAGCACATCAGTCAGGGCAGTGGTTGAAACGAATCCGATGCTTTCCAGCGCGTCACTGTTTACATCAAGATTGATAGGGATCGGCTCAGAAACATACTCGACATTGTTTTCATTGACCGTCAGGCTATCAGGGCTGAGTGTCGGATCAGCGCCATCTAATACAGACACATTTGCTGTGATAGGCGTATCCAGAGCGTTCCCGGCGATATCCTGGCCTTGGATATCCATCTCTATATTGATGGCATCACCAGCGACAGATACCAATCCTGTGCCGTCGCCATCTGCGTTGTGATCTAAAGGCGCATTCACAGTGATAGAAACCGTCACTTCGACGTCCAGGCCAAGCTGTGAACCTGCAACAGAAATGGTGACAATGTCTTCACCGTTCAGGCTACCGATAATGGTTTTGCCGTCGGTTGACAATATGTAGGTCAGTGACTCACCACCACTTTGTGTATCAGCCGTGATCTCTGCAATTAAAGCAACTGCTGCGGTGGGCTCAATTACAAAACTGTCCGCATCCAACGGTAAAGAGCTGGAAGCGACCAATACAGTAGAGCTCGTTGTGACTGGATATTCGTCTGGCTGCAAATCAGTTTCGGTGATCAGGATTGCCAGAGACTCACCGCCTGATGGCGGCAAAATGGGTAAATCATCGTCGTCTGCAGGTGCGGCTGCATTTGGCGAGAACGCAGTATCAAAACCAGCCTGAGCCAAAACACTCACATTGTTATATTGGATAACCGCGAAGTCACCGATGGAAGAGCTGGTCGCGCCTCCGCCTGCCCCCGCTGCAGCGGCTTCAAAATCCTGCGTCGGGTCCACACCGGCGAGAATCGCTTCTTGCAATGCCGCGATGTCGCCATCCAGCAAAGCGATAGCCTCTTCACTTTCAGCAAGTGTGACGTCTTCGCCAAGGCCGATGATTTCTATATCCTCATCGCTGATTTGGATACATGTGGCGCAAGGCTCTGAGACCAGAACCGGCACGCCATCTTTTATCACCACATATCGGGCGTTTGGGGAGGCAACGACAATATCGTCTATTTGCGCTTCTGAACTGCCGTTGATTGGATTAGCCGTGTGGTTTTGAACGAGGTATACCACTCCCTCTTCCACGGTAATTGACGCTGACACGTTTTCCGTATTCACCGACGCCAGCGTGTCGGTTCCTGCTGCCTTCATCGCGTTACCTATTGCTTGTACGAGTCACTCAGCTGATGCGATATTGTCCAGTTTTACTAACAAAATTGCAGTGAGACGAGTTTTTGAATTGAAGCCGCCGTTTGGAGCGTTCGAAAGTATTAAGCAATCAATTTGGTAAAAAATTAATGCCTCTCAGACAGTTTGGCTCTTAGGACTTTGTATTGACCTGTCTCATTTCCGATAGAAAAGCGATAAACCCCAGTTTGGGGGGTCAAATCTTTTTAAACATGCCCTACTTTTTACGTTGATACGTCAAATATGTGATTTAACGCAATTTCCAGTGACACACCTGTCTATTTATCTGAGCATCCAAGCAGTTTCAGGAAAATTAAAACGGGTAGATCAGAGGGTGTCTCCCAGTGTTAACCACTACATTTTGACGCTTTGACTTTTTATTTTTTACGCACGGTCTAATTTCGCTTTGAGGGAGCATTCATGAAGCAACGTAACACCCACTCTAGACTGCGGTTTTTGGCAAAGGCACCGGGGTTTCCTAAGGCTTGGAAACCTACGTTAAGTGTCATCGCGTTTGCACTCGCTTCAGTTGGTATTACATCTGTGGCTCAGGCGCAATCGTTAGAACAAGCTGTGGCAACGACACTTTCACAAAACCCGACAATCAGAGAAGCCTATAACGAGTTCAAAAGTCGTGAAGCGGATATCGATGCATCTCAGGGTGGCTACTTGCCTTCTGTGGATCTTGATGCCGGGATTGGTTATTCCGAATACGACAGTGACAACAATGATGGTACCTACCACCCTAAAGATGTGAGTATCAGCCTTCGCCAGTTAATCTGGGATGGTTCAATCACCTACAACGACATCAAACGCACTAAAGCCGAAGCAGAAGCGCAACGCTTTCAGTTATTGGCCGATGCTCAGGACACGGCGCTCAGCGTCACTGAAGCGTATATAGAGGTTCTTCGTACTCAGGCTATCCGAGACCTTTCTCAAAAAAACCTCGAAACCCACGAACGCATTGTTGGAGACATCCAGAGACGTGCCGATTCAGGGATCAGCTCAACAGCCGATTTATCTCAGGCCGAAGGCCGTCTTGCTCAGGCGCAAACTAACCTCCTTTCTGCAATGAGTAATGTCGATGATGCTGTCATCGAGTTCGAACGCATTGTTGGCACTTCTCCGCTCGATTTGGTGACGCCGGAAGTCGATGCTTTGTTTGTTCCACCAACACTTGTTGAAGCCCTTAGCACCGCAAAGGAAAACAACCCTGTGATCCAAGTGGCAACCAACGATGTGGAAGCCGCTCACCGCCAATATAAGCAGGCGAAAGGCGACTTCTTGCCAACCTTCACTATTGAAGCATCACAGGAATGGGGCGAAGAGCTGGATGGCCAGCCGGGTGATACCGATGAGTTCCAGGCCATGCTGCGCATGCGCTACAACCTGTTTAACGGCGGTACAGACGCAGCAGAAGCGCGCAGTGCCGCATATCAGATAAATAAAGCGAAAAACATTCGCCACAACGCACATCGTCTGTTGGATGAAAGTACGCGCCTGGCATGGACAGCGAAAGAATTGGCAGAGAAACAAACCCAGTTCCTGCAACAACACGTTGACTCTGCCTCAAAAACACTTGAAGCATACGAAAAACAATACCTGATCGGCCGTCGCACCCTTCTCGACCTTCTCAATACAGAGAACGAATTATTCGACGCGCGCCGTTCTTACATTGACTCTCACTACACCGGTATTTACTCAAAATACCGCGTGTTAAACGCCACTGGCCTGTTACTTGATGAACTGCGTGTAGATACACCTGAAGAGTGGCAAACCTCGGTCTATGGCAAGAACAATGAAAACAAACAAGGAGACACCGAATGATGAACGCTTTTCAGCGATACGCTGGCCTGTTTCGGCAAGCTCTCAGCAGTGTATTTCTGATCATCGCGGCTCTCGTGCTGGCAGGATGTTCTATAAGTGCACCTCAAGCCCCTGTTGCCAACCAGCAAGCTGATTTGCTGGATGATGACAGCGATGGAGTGATCAATGCCCGGGATGCCTGTGAAGGCACCCCACTTGGCGCTGTTATCAATAATGATGGCTGCTCAGAGGAATTGGAAATCAGTGCCCGTGATGACCTGCATATTCTATTTTCCAACGATTCTGCAGAAATCCCGGCGAGCTTTGTTGGTGAAGTGAATGACCTCGCCCGCTTTATGAAATCTTTCTCTTACATCGTTGTAGAGCTTAACGGTTACGCGAGCATTGTGGGTGACCAAGATTACAACCTTGCCTTATCAGAGCGTCGTGCCAAAGCGGTGAAAAGTGCGCTGATTCAACAAGGGATCACACCAGATCGCGTCAGAATTATCGGTTACGGTGAATCTGATCCAGTTGAGGCACAATCTCAGGAGCAGTCTGACATCCTGAGTCGCCGTGTAACGGCAAGTGTGAAAGTATCTGAAACCGAGATTGTAGAGAAGTGGACAATTTACACCACTTCTCCTGAAGACCAGTAATCGTCAGAAGAAAACAGAAATCCAGAAACACAAAAAGGGCCATTTAGGCCCTTTTCTTTTATCGTTGCTTTTCGCTTTACGCTTTAACAAGCAAAAGCTCAATGAAGAACAATAGGATCAATCGTTCCCTGATTGGTTGGCAACGCCAATAATAGCCAGAAATCCAAATCGGTTTCTGTGCATTTGTCTGGCGTTACACGAATGACGCCTTTGCAACGCTTACCACTTGGCTGTTCCAGGAATGCTCCCGGGCGTCGCAACGCTTCTTTCATACATTCGTCACCAACAACGAATTGCAAACCTTCGTCATCAACAATGCTGAACAAACGGTCGTGCTGATAGAAATACACGCGCTCGTTGTCGATTTCTTCACGAATCCCCGATACGCCCAGCAGCGCTTGGCGAACAAAACCTGATAGCTCTAGCCCAGTCACACTCATTGATCTTATCCGTATTAACTTCAACGATAATCATTCCCAATATAGTGATATGAACCGTTCTGTTAATCCCGGCATGACTACATTCGGAAGAAAACCGTTAAAAAGTCTGACAGACTTATAATCACCTTCGTAAAACTCAACTCATTATTATTCAGTGTTTCGGGAAAAAGTATCAATTTAGGGTACTAAACTCAGCTAAACCGTAAAAATTGCTGTCACTTGTCTAGCCGGGAAAAAATAGCCGTTTTGCATCAAGTTGATCTCGCACACATTTCACTCCCGCCACTTCTTGATTTTATTCATGCTGCGCTAAGCTTTAACAGTGAGACATGCATCTCATCTGTATAATCGTCTGCACTCCGTTGACGTTTTATTGCGTACTACATAGTGAGGAGGTGACACCGCCAACAAGAAAACCACCCTTCTATTCGCAATGTTTAATGACTAAGGAGAGACGGTATGAAAGGGCTTATATGGTTTAGACACGATTTACGATTGGCAGACAATCCCGCACTCGTCGCCCTCTCCCGCCGCTGCAACGAAGCCCTCATGGTATACGTGATTGACCCAGAATGGTTTAGACCCGCACATTATCAATCGCGACATCTGGGAAGATTCAGGGAAGAGTTCCTATACCAATCTCTGCGCGCACTTGAGCGCGAACTAAAAAAGCGCAAACAACGACTGGTGGTGAAAGTCGGGAACCCTCTTCAGGTCATCCCTGATCTTTGCAAGAAACACCGAATCGATTTAGTGGCTGTCACTGATCATCCAGGCGTGTATGAGCGCCAACAGGTCGCTTATCTGTCTCGAACGCTAAGCTGTGAAGTCAGCGTAAGCGAAAGCTTCTCACTCTTCCTCCGTAGCCAACTCACTTTTGACAAAGCCTCTTACCCACAAACGTTCAGCCAATTCAGGAAGCATGTAGAAAAGCAAAACATCCTGCCCTGCATTCCTATTAGCGCTCCGGATTCTCTACCCAAACATATTGATGAACGACGCGATATCTGGGGTGGTCAAGAGTTTGTGTATGACTTAACGCCATACCATGGCGGTGAAGATTCAGGCATGGTGCAACTTAATCAGTTTTTCTGGAAAACCCAAGGCCTGAAAAATTACAAAGAAACCCGTAATGGTCTGGATGGATGGCAATTTTCCTCCCGGTTATCCGCATGGCTGGCAAACGGTTCCATTTCCCCCCGCATTGTTGCGGCAGAATTAGATAACTACGAATACCGCCATGGCCGCTCTGATTCAACGCAGTCAATGTATTCTGAGCTACTTTGGCGCGAGTACTTCCAGTGGATGATGCACTACCACGGAGCCAGCATGTTTGCGTTTGAAGGAATTAAGAACAAACGCCCGCTGACGACTTACTATTGTCAGAATTACAAAGCGTGGGAACAAGGCACCACCGAGTACCCAATCGTGAATGCCTGCATGCGCCAACTCAATCAAACCGGCTACATGTCTAACCGCGGTCGTCAGATTGTCGCTTCCTGTCTGGTTAATGAACTGGGGGTAGATTGGCGTTTTGGCGCTGCTTACTTCGAACAACAACTCATCGATTTTGATGTCGCCACCAACTATGGCAATTGGCAGTATCTGGCGGGTGTCGGTGCAGACCCTCGCGGTCAACGTCGCTTCAATCTTGAAAAGCAAACCGAAGTCTACGACCCAGATGGCGCGTTCGTTGATAAATGGGCAAATGCTAAGTCTTCAGAAAGCTTACTGAAATACTAGATTCTTATACGACCTAAAAAGGCGACCTCATGTCGCCTTTTTCTTTGCCAACTGCAATCAATGGAATCCCCTACGCCATTCCAATGATTGCAATGACACAATAGCAGCAAAGAGATTCAGAAACCGTCCCTTTATTGATTGTGCGTGTTAGCCCTTTAAAAAGTGCTTTATGCCAAGATCTCGATGATTCTATCAGCCACCCTTTTCGCAAAAATTAACGCAGTATGCGTTAACGGAAAAACTTCGTGACTAGCCATACCGTCAATCTTGGTCTCATCGATGAGCACGGTACCGTCCGATTCCTCACTTCTAACCAGCACTGCAGCCGGGCCAATACGCATATCACCTGCAATGCTGTATAAGGTCGAACCTTCAGGCCATGTAGGTTCATAATCGGGCAACAAGAATCGACTGGATTCCTGAAACATAAAATCGCTGATACCAATCTCTTGGAAAAATGCCGCCACTTTAGAGCCTTTGTGAGGCGTGCCCAGTGTAATCACGGTTTTCACGTACTTGGACATCTCGCTCTCGTTCTCCAGATAAGCGCGGGTGATTACGCCTCCCATCGAGTGCCCCACAATGGCTGTCCCCTCACCATCAATGAAAGTATCCATCTCACCAAACAAAGCTTTGAGGTTTGGCATAACGGTGTTGTAAGAGATATTCAGCACGGTGTGGCCCGCATCTGTTAAACGCTTTTCCAAAGGGATCATGGCTACGCCATGCATATACAATCCATGTAATAGAATGATTTTCATTATTTTTTTCCATTCTCCTGAACGATACCTCGATTGCCCAAACAAACTGAAAGTGCTGAATTCAATGAACTTGAGTCCGCGCGCTTGTCTTTATTTGAACCTTGAAGCAGGGACGAATCAGAATAACCTTAAATTCAATATTAAAATTGAGACGCAGCGTACACTCTTCGAATAGGTATTTTATGTGTGGCTAATAAACCTTGTACTCAATCCGTCAAGAGAAGGCCACAAGATGTTCCCAGGCAATGTTTAGCTGTCCGGGCTTAAAATATTTAGGAGAAATACGATGAACTTACGAAACCTTGTCCTTATATCATCACTTCTCGTTGTCTTCCCATATTCAGCTAATGCAGATGCCCCAGCGACACAAGCAGAGAAAGTTGAGCAGGAACGTGTACGCGAATTGAAAAAACTAGAACAAGAAGCAAAACGTGACATGGACAAAATGGAACACGAAGCGGCCAAAGAGGCGGCTGAAATGGAACGTCAGCAGATGAAGAAGAAAGCAGCCTGCATAGGTAAAGACAAAACTTGCGAAGGCACGAGCTGAACTCCCTCAATGTTTGATCATAAGCGACCCAATCTGTGGTCGCTTTTTTGCTTTTAGGCCATCGGTGGACGCTGGGAAAAATATGATGCCACCTGATAGTGTGGAGCAAGAATCGACGGAGCCCGTTAGCGAAGAGAACATAGAACACATCAAATAAAAAAGGCGGTCACTTAGACCGCCTTTTCTTTCTTGATTTCACTTAGAAGATGATGTGGGCAACACCCGCTATCACTGGCAGAGTTACCAGAGTACGCAGAATAAAAATCATCACCAGTTCCCAAACCTTCACCGGGATCTTACTGCCCAGCAGCAGTGCACCCACTTCAGACATGTAAATCAACTGGGTAACTGACAGTGTTGCCACAACGAAACGCGTCATTTCGTTATCAATATTCGCTGCAAGAACAGCCGGAATGAACATATCCGCAATACCAATCAGCATGGTTTCTGACGCTGCGACAGCTTCAGGGATCTGCAGCATTTCCAGCAGAGGAACAAAAGGCATACCCAGAATCGTGAATACTGGCGTGTATTCCGCGATGATCAGCGCAGACGTGCCAATTGCCATTACCACTGGCAGTACCCCGAACACCATGTCTGCGGCGTTTTGGAAGCCTTCTTTCAGAACATCACCCAAAGAGCGGATGTGAGAAGCGCGGTTCACTGCGCTTTTCACGCCGTACGAGAACAGGTTTTCACCTTCTGGCAGCGTCTCGTGCTCGAACGTTTTCTCTTCGCCGTTGACCAAGGTATTCTTTTTCCAGCAAAGAGGAGGAAGACGAGGCACAACAATAGCCGCTACGAAACCCGCCAGACAAACTGTCAGGTAGAAAGGTACAAACATATGCTCAAGACCAACCTGAGCGATCACCACCAAGCTGAAGCTGATAGAAACAACTGAGAACGTGGTACCAACAATTGCCGCTTCACGTTCGGTGTAGTAGCCCTGCTCATATTGCTTGCTCGACATCAGGATAGCTACGCTGCCGTCACCTAACCAAGAGCTTGCACAGTCAACCGCTGAACGACCTGGTAATCCGAACAAAGGACGCATGATTTTAGTCATGAAAGTACCAATCAGCTCCAACAGACCAAAATTAGTCAGCAGTGGCAGGAAAAGGCCCGCGAAAACGAACACTGAAAGCAGTGTCGGTAGAAGATCTGCCAGCACAAAGCCGCCAGTCGCACCACCAATCACATGCTCTGGACCGAAGCCGAAAAAGGCCATCAGTACAAACGCCGCACCCAACAAACGCACTGTCAACCAGACTGGAGTCGCTAAAAAGAGGCCTGACAGGAATTTTGATTCAATAATAAAACGAGGCTTTGTTGCAAGCGCCAGGACCGAGCCAATGGCACTAACCAGAATAATGCTGGTGACAACGATAGTGGCACTTTGGCCTAGTAAACCAAGGAATGATTTAGCTAAAACAGCGATTGGAATAGTGAAACCGCCATCAATCATTACAGGTGTCATAAACAGCAAGACGCCCAGCAGAGATGGGATCAGGAACATCAACAGATTCCGTGTTGATGAAGACGACGTTTGTAGTTCTTCTGTTTTTTGCATGGCGAAACTTCCTGAGCAATGCGTTGAGCGAAATAGATATTCACTAAAAGTGACTAATTGAGCGCAAGGTTAATGCAACCTGTTTTGCATGTAAACAATAAATAGTCATTTATATTGAATAAATTCACCAACAAGGTTTGATTGACCATTTTAGAGTCATTTATTGTATATATTTAACGCATTAATTGTTAATGACCTGTAAAATACACTAAGTTTAAGAACAAAAAAACCGACCTTTATCAGGTCGGTTTTTTTATCATTTAGCGCATTCACATAAATGAATATTTATCCAATCTTGCGGTTAATTTTTGCATATTCCGATTCCACCCATGCACTAAAGCCATCCATCAAAGCAACAACGGCACGTTTCTTCACAGGTTTACGCTCAATCAAATAGAAAAGGCGTTCTATTTCCAATAACTTATCGGGGTAATGACTAAGAAACGCCTCTGATGCGGGCTTCAAGTCAAACTCCCATTTCCGCTCTTTATGTGCCACCAGCCCAAAGCTTGCTCTGATAAGTCGCTCTGCGGCTTCCTGTGCCGCATCCAGTTGTGGTCCCCACTTGGTTGCAATAGCAATCTTATGGCGCAGGTCCTTCAGTCTGACTGCTAAATCATCATTCATGGCCTTCGACACTTCCCAGCTTACTTCAAAGTGTCCGAAGCTCTTGCTGAGATTATCTCCGCTAAGGCAAACAGCGCAGTGTTTGAGAAAAAAGCCCCAACGGAAAATATTGGCCAAATTAGTCACTTCTTTCAGTGGTACGACATCAATAAGCACACGTTTTATCGCGTCGCTGGATTGTTCAATACGCCAGCGAACAGTGTTTAACGCCGCATATTCCTGCACATTTAAAGCACGCGTGCAGACAAACAGTAGTGAGAGATCAGCGGTCTCCCCCGCCTCCCTCCTTGCCACATCGCCAGAAAGATAAAGGCTGTGAAAAAGCTCAGCGCCCATAGCAGATTGAATTTGGCGCACGGCGGCGGCAATGGGTTCAACATAAACAGGTTGAAACGGTCTCTCGTTATCCAACTCAGGTAACAGGCCACCACGCGGCTTGTTCTTGTACAAAGGCATGTCCTCGTTCGGGCAGCTTTAGTTTTCTATATTCTATACCCAAACGACCTGAAGATGCTCGCATTCAGAGGTCATCAATGCGTTCAATTCGAGGCAAATTTTACGAGGAATGGTGGTTCTATTTCCGTGGAATTTAGTATATACCCAAAGAAGCCCAAGGTGCTGGTTCCAATATGAAATCGAGTGATTTATCGCTGCCTTTCTGAGCAATCACGTGTTGTGATGATTGGGAATTCGCTAACACCGTGGTGTAATGACACAAATTCAGAAATCCTGAGAGACCTCCATGGAAACGCCTTTACTGTCAATTGACGAAACACTCGACACTGCCTTTGAGATCTTCTACGAAATGGCAGAGGACAATCTCGAATACGATGACATGCTGGCTTATCAAGAACGCTTCGATGAAGAAGGCGCCGGCGTTGCCGTAGAAGCAGAAAGCGATTGGGAAGGCCACGTGGCGTTTGAAGTAGACCGCGAAGTGTTTGTTGAAATCCGCATTGGCCTGACTTCTGGCGATACACTGGACGATGTGTTGGTGCGTATGCTAATAAGCCGCGACCCGGAACAGAAGTTCTGTCATATGCTGTGGAAGCGTGCAGCATAAGGGGCTGATGACCTTTGGTGATGATTTTTGCAGCAGTTTGTGGGGATTTTATGCAAGGCAGAAGCTTCGATGTGTAGCTAGCCTACATGAGAAGCTGATAACGCAGCAGAAATTTCCCACAAACGCTGCCCGAAGGGTTCTGCTCTAAGCGTTTTATGCTTTGTTGAGGTGTATTTGCTTAGAATGACTAGGCAGCACACACCTCGCCGCGCCTAAAACGCTTATAGCGAGAACAAAATTTAACCACCAAAGGTCAACAGCCCCTATGAAAAAATGGGGGCCAGCAAAAACGTCCGCTGGCCCGTTGGCAAGTTAAAACTGAAAATCTTTAGACGCGTCGTGGTTTCGTGGCAGTTTATGCGCAATACCTTTGTGACAGTCGATACAGGTTTGTCCCGCTTCTTCTGCTTTGTCATGCACGTTAGCTGCAACTGATTTCTGTGCGCTGAAATCCATAAATTCGAAGTTATGACAGTTCCTACATTCTTGAGAGTCGTTTGCCTTCATTCGGTTCCACTCTCGGGTAGCCATTTCTAGTCGGTGATCTTCAAATTTTTGAGGTGTATCAACAATACCAAACGCTTTTGCATAGAGTTCCTTACTTGCCTGGATTTTACGTATCATTTTCGGGCCCCACTCTTTTGGCACGTGGCAGTCTGGACACGTTGCCCTGACACCGCTTCGGTTGCTGTAGTGAATGGTTCCTACGTACTCCTGATAAACGTTATCTTGCATCTCGTGACAGCCGATACAAAACTCCTCGCGGTTCGTCATTTCCATCCCGGTGTTAAAGCCACCCCAGAAAATGATCCCCGCAATGAAGCCCAGTGTCAGCACCGTACCGATAGCCAAGCCACTCGGTGTTCTGAACCAGGTCCAGAATTTGGTGATGAATCCCGGTAGTTTCATCGTCACCCCCTACTGGCCAAACTTACCGGCTGGAACAAACTCGTTCTCAACCAGCTCTTCAGCCTGCACCTGAGGTACATGGCACTGAAGACAGAAATAACGGCGCGGCGATACATCAGTCAGCACCTTGTTGTCACGATCCATAAAGTGGGTAGGGCTGACTCGCGGTGCTCCCGTTTTACGGTAAACATCCACGTCATGGCACTGCAGACAAGCATTGTTAGATTGGTTGACCTGATAGCCTTCCACTGAATGAGGCACCATTGGTGGCTGGTTTACGTAGTTCAGCGCAAAGCGTTCCTGATGTTTGGGTACCGCTTTGATTTTTGGCACTTCATTGTTCGCGCCAATCTCCTGATCACCACGCAATGAAGTGACTTCAGCAATGGCGACAGAACTCAAGAGCGCTGCAACAATAAGGGAAATAGAGATTTTCTTTTTCATTGTCGGATCCTTTCGAATCAAATTCTTTCAGTGTGCTGCGGGTAACCTCCCCACAGCACAGCCCGGATAAGTTGTCGTTACGCCTTCACAACCTTCACGGCCGCTTTCTTGAAGTCTGTTTCTTTAGAAAGTGGGTCGGTCGCATCCAGCGTCAGCTTGTTAACCAGCTGTCCGGCATCAAAGAACGGCATAAACACTAACCCTTCCGGTACGCGGTTACGCCCACGGGTTTCAACATGTGTTGCTACCTCACCCCGGCGCGAAATCACTCTCACCGCATCTCCACGGCGCAGACCACGGCGTTTTGCATCCAGTGGGTGCATGTAGACCACTGCATCCGGATACGCTTTGTAAAGCTCTGGAACGCGGCGGGTCATCGTGCCGGTATGCCAATGTTCCAACACACGTCCCGTTGACAGCCACAGGTCGTATTCTTCATCCGGCTCTTCCGCAGCCGGTTCGAAAGGCAATGCGAAAATCACCGCTTTCTTGTCAGGCTTACCGTAGAACGCAAAACCTTCTCCGGCATTCACGTATGGGTCGTGACCTTCTGCGTAACGCCATAGGGTTTCTTTGCCGTCTACGACTGGCCAGCGAAGACCACGAGCCTGGTGGTAGGTTTCGAAAGGTGCAAGGTCGTGTGCTTTGCCACGGCCAAATGCCGCGTACTCTTCAAACAGACCTTTCTGGATGTAGAAGCCAGCATCACGCGCGTCGTCGTTCAGGCGGTCAGCCGGGATTTCATCCAGCTTGTACTCGTTGACTTGCCCATTGGCGAATAAAATGTCGAACAGGGTTTTGTCTTTGTACTCTGGCATTTTCGCAACCAGATCCGCAGGCCATACTTCACCGACTTTGATACGTTTAGACAGCTCAACAATTTGCCAAAGGTCAGACTTGGCCTCACCCGGCGCCTTGATTTGCTGATACCAGAACTGGGTACGGCGCTCGGCATTACCATAGGCGCCCTCTTTCTCTACCCACATTGCCGTTGGCAGAATAAGGTCAGATGCCATCGCTGTTACCGTTGGATACGGGTCAGACGTAATGATGAAGTTTCGGGGGTCACGATAGCCTGGCAGACGCTCTTCGTTAATGTTCGGACCTGCCTGCATGTTGTTGTTACACATCACCCAATAGACGTTCAGCTTACCGTCTTTGAGCATGCGGTCTTGCAGAACAGCGTGATAACCCGGCTTCGGTGGAATCGTTCCTTCAGGCAGTTTCCAGATTTTTTCCGCCATGGCGCGGTGTTTAGGGTTTGCTACTACCATGTCCGCAGGAAGACGGTGGGCAAAGGTACCCACTTCACGCGCTGTACCACAGGCTGATGGTTGACCGGTCAGAGAGAACGGACCACAACCCGGCTTGGAGATTTTGCCCGTCAGCAGGTGAATGTTGTAGCAAAGGTTATTTGCCCATACACCACGTGTGTGTTGGTTGAAGCCCATAGTCCAATAAGAAACCACTTTGGTTTCCGGGTTGGCGTATAGCTCTGCCAGTGCAATCAGTTGATCTTCTGGTACGCCAGACAACTCAGAAACCGACTTCACGTCGTAATCAGCAACAAATTTAGCGAAGGTGTCAAAGTCGATCGCTTCCGAAGCGCCACTGCCTGCGTTCTCTGCAGATTTTTCCAATGGATGAGTAGGACGCAGGCCATAACCGATATCGGTCGCGCCTTTGCGGAAGTTCACGTGTTTTTCGATGAAAGATTTATCGACTTTATCGTTTTGAATAATGTAGTTGGCGATAAAGTTCAGGATCGCGAGGTCTGTCTGCGGCGTGAAGATAATGCCGTTGTCAGCCAGCTCAAAACTGCGGTGTTCATAGGTAGAAAGCACAGCGACTTTAACGTGATCTGCAGACAAACGGCGATCTGCCAAACGTGTCCACAAAATCGGGTGCATCTCAGCCATGTTAGAGCCCCAAAGCACGAACGCATCTGCTTGCTCCAGGTCATCATAACAACCCATTGGCTCATCCATACCAAAGGTACGCATAAAACCCACTACCGCTGAAGCCATGCAGTGACGTGCATTCGGGTCAATGTTGTTAGAAAGGAAACCTGCTTTCATCAGCTTGGCTGCAGCATAACCTTCCCATACTGTCCACTGGCCTGAGCCAAACATGCCCACTGTGGTTGGGCCGTTTTGTTGAATGGCTGTTTTGAACTTATCTGCCATGATATCCAGCGCTTCATCCCAGCTAACTGGAGTGAATTCGCCATCTTTGTCGTAAACGCCATCTTTCTTGCGCAGCAAAGGCTGCGTAAGACGATCGCTTCCGTACATGATTTTTGGCAGAAAATAGCCTTTCACACAGCTGAGGCCACGGTTTACCGGTGCTTCCGGGTCACCTTGAGACGCCACCACGCGGCCGTTCTGTGTACCCACCAGAATGCCACAGCCCGTGCCACAAAAACGGCATGGTGCTTTATCCCATTTCACTTGCCCATCTGCCCCAGCAGCCTGAGCAATAGAAACCGGCAGCGTTACTCCTGCTGCACTCGCCGCAGCTGCCGCGGCATTTGCCTTTAAAAATTTACGTCGTGTCAGGTTCATCGTTCCACTCCTTCCAATGCATTTTCAGGCTCTTCTTCCTCGACCTGATGAAATACAAGCGTCGCTGCCAGCACACCTGGCAACGCCTTAATTTGTTCAAACTTGTCCAATAAGCCACCGCGGCTTGAGCCTTCAATCACCACCACCAGCTTTCCGGCTTCGCTGGAAGCAGGCACTTCTGTACCCGGGATTTTCTCAATCTCTGTGGTGACGTTTTTGATTTGGTCTGCAGCGGCATGAACCACCAGACTGCTTACGTGATATTCATTCATTGCCCGTCATCTCCATGGCGATGGCATTTGCAGGACAAGGCGCAATGCAAGCACCACAGCCGGTACAGTCCTGAAGATTTAAATGAGGTTGGGCGACTTGCCCTTGTGTGAGGCGGAAACGGATGGCGCGCGTATCACAAACATCGCTGCAACTGCGGCATTCCACCCCTTTGAAAGTGAGGCAGGAATCCTTAATGGTAATGACCTGTTCCCAGGGTTTTTCGGTTTCAGGGGCGAAAAGTTTCTCCGGACACTGTTCTGCGCAGGCATAGCAGAAGGTGCATTCGCCTTTGGAAAAATCGATAGAAGGGAAACCGCCGTCGCCATTCACGATCACTTGCTCCTCACACACGAGGTGACATTCACCACAGCGGGTACATTGATCAGTGAAGTTGTCGCGGTCAGCAATCCATGGCAAAGGCTGAACCTTTGCTTTTGCTGCACTTCTCAGAAAGAATCGGCGACGAGTATCGACCATCTTGGACCTTAATCCTTAAAGCTCACATTTCATGAGCTACTTCTTAATTAAGGCCACGTTATGAAGAATTGAGAGGTGTATATATACCTCTTAGGGGGTATATAGGGGGTGGTATTGCGCTAGATCAATTTATCGAATTGATTTGGCTCACATTATGAAATCAAAATCGTAAGCTTGAATCTTAAGATGAGTGCTCAAAAGAAAGATATAGCTGTAAAACAATCTGTTACCACCATCGTCGCCCGTTCTCTTATTGGCATACTCTTTCTCGCGGTGATTATCACGGGTTTTGCAATCTTTACCTTTGCTTCCAGCCTGAATGACGCTGCGGCGATCAATACCTCTGGCTCACTGCGAATGCAAAGCTACAGAATTGCTTACGACATCGTACTCGACTCTCCTCGCCTGCCTGAGCATATCGAAAGCTTCGAAACGTCACTGCTTTCTCCGGAACTCGTTATTCTGGATAACTTCGCCGTACCCATGGAAATACGGGACCGTTATAACTCGCTCATCTCTCGCTGGATCTTGCTACGCCCAGAGTTGGAGAGCCAAGATCGTGGTTTTTACGTTGAGCAAGTCGGTTTATTCGTAAATGATATCGACCGTTTTGTGTATGCCCTTCAGCAGCATTCTGAAAACAAACTGCAGGTGCTCGCCTTGGTGGGCAGCGTCGGTCTTGGGCTGATCTTGGCGTTGGTGCTGTTTCTTATTCACTACACTCAACGCCACATTGTGAATCCTCTCAACATGCTGGTGAAAGCCAGCCAGAAGATTCAAAACCGCGAATTTGATGCCGAATTACCGCCTGTTAAGAACAATGAATTGGGTGTGCTGTCCAACAGCTTCGCCTTGATGGCCAATGAACTAAAAGGCCTCTACAGCAACCTAGAGCAGAAAATTGAGAATAAAACGCAAAAGCTCACCAAGGCCAACCAGTCACTCAATGTGCTTTATGATTGTTCAACCCAGCTTTCTTCTACCTTCCTTACGCGGGAGAGCTTCGAGAAAATCTTAGCCATCACTTTGAAAGCAGATGGTGTAGAAGCGCTGGCATTGCAAGCCCACAATGAAAACCAGACAGACTGGGAAATTTCTGCGGGTGAGCCAACAGAAGACGAATGGCGTTCTCTCCCATTAGAGCTTGATGGAGAAACACTTGGAACGCTCAAATGGCAAGGGAACATAGATATCGTTGACCATGTGCTTCTCTCGAATCTGGCCGCAATTTTTGCCCGTGGGGTTTACTATAATCATGCGCAAAAACAGGCCATGCACCTCGCCGTGATGGAAGAGCGGGCAACATTGGCGCGTGAGCTACATGATTCAATCGCACAATCGCTCTCCTACCTGAAGATTCAAACGAGTTTGTTGAAACGCCATCTAAAAGTGATTGATGCGCCTGACTGCAAAGAGATTGCTGACGATATCAGCGAGCAATTGCGCATTGCTTACGATCAGCTGCGGGAACTGCTAAACGCATTCAGACTGTCTTTGACTCATGCTGATTTTGGCCTTGCGCTTCGCGAAATGATTGATGCTTTACAATCGCAGACCGATGCAAATCTGTCTGTTTCTGCAGAAATGGATACCCTTTCTATGGATGCACAGCGCCAGATGCACATTCTGCAAATCATCCGTGAAGCCTGTGCCAATGCCATCAAACACGCGAAGGCGACTAACATCAGGGTTCGCTGTTTCCAGCACAATCATCAGGCTTGTGTAGAAATCGTCGACGATGGTGTTGGCTTCTCACTACGTGAAGAAAAGCCGGATCACTATGGGCTAAACATCATGCAGGAACGCTCTGTCATGCTTGGTGGCGAGCTGAAAATCACCACAGCGCCCTCTCAAGGCTGTCAGGTGACACTAACCTTTGACCTTAACTAACCCGGAGTAACTTTCACATGGAAACATGGAGTGTCTTGCTGGTCGATGACCACCCGCTGATGAGAAAAGGTCTTTCGCAGTTACTGAAGTTTGAGCCTGAGTTTTCTTCCATTTCAGAAGCCAGTAATGGTGCTGATGCTATTGCTGAAGTGCTACGTAATGAACCAGACCTGATTATTCTGGACCTCAACATGAAAGGCCTCTCTGGTCTCGACACGCTCAAAGCACTGAGAAATGATGGCTGTACGTCCATCATTGTTATTCTGACAGTATCAGACAGTCCAAGCGATATTCACGCCATTGTGCAAGCGGGTGCTGACGGTTATTTGCTTAAAGACGGTGAGCCGGAAGAGCTAGTGGATCAACTGAAATTCGCCATGACAGGAGAAAAAGCTTATAGCGAACAGGTCCGCCATTTTCTGGAACAGAACCGTGACCAAACCTCGCCGCTTAGTGTGCTGACAGAACGTGAGCGCCAAATTCTCCATCAAGTCGCCAAGGGGCTCAGAAACAAACAAATTGCTGAAGCGCTATATATCTCTGAAGCGACCGTGAAAGTCCACCTTAAGAACCTCTTAAAAAAACTGGGGGTCGAATCGCGGGTTGCTGCCACCGTACTCTATTTGGAAAACGAGCCGGGCGCTTGATTGAAGACTTAAAGACCAAGACCTAAAAACCAAGCTTAAAAAAAAGGGCGACCAAATGGTCGCCCTTTTTTTTTAAGCTTAGACATCGACTTAGAACAGGTCTTCACCATTCAGGGTGACTGTCTCTGCATCAGTCCAAATGGTGATGGTGCGATCCAGCGTTTCGTGCTCAAACACGTAAGCATTCAGTTCGCCAACCTGAGTATTGTTCAGGCCCATCAAGCTGATCATTTCTGCTGAGATTGGTGCGTTAACAGTACCGCCGTCAACAAACTCCCAAGGCACGCCAGATACATCAAGTGCATCATCACCTTCGCCCAGGTAAGCAATGAAACCATCCCAGTCATCCGGAGTACCCGCATCTTCACCAGCTGGTACGTCTGACTGTGCCTCGATAGCATTCGGGTTGATAATAACCGTCTGGTCACCTTCATCCCCAACCACTGCCTCGATTTGCGCCATAACATTGCCTGTTACGGTAGAATCTGTCTGGTAAGAAACACCTGTAAAATCGACAACAGCGTCACCTTTTACCAACATGGTATCGAAACCAGTGTCACCGTAATACATGTGCTGATTGATCACTTCACCGCTGCTGTTCGTTGTGGTGAGACCAACAAAGTCGTCCTGACCGAATATGAGTATGTCATCACCCTTACTACCACGGTAGCTGTCCACACCTTCGCCACCGTCGATGGTCACATCGCTGCCTGGACCACCATTCAGGACGTCATCACCAGCACCGCCCAGCAAGGTGTCTTTACCAGTACCACCGAATAGGGTGTCGTTACCTTCACCACCTTCAATGATGTCATCGCCTTCACCACCATAGATGATGTCATCGCCAACACCACCCATGATGTGGTCAACATCGTCACCACCATAAATCGTGTCGTTACCTTCACCACCGTAGATAGTATCTGCGTCGCTCTCTTCAACAACCTGAGTCGCGTTCACTTTCATCACAACGTCATTGAAGTCTTTGTCACCCAGACACCACAGGTCTTCCCAGCAAGAGTTCTCGCCAGAGTTGATTTCGTGATCCTGACGGTCGCCGTTTTTGCCTTGCTCAGATACATAGCCGCCAGCAGACAAACTACCCTGACCAAATACTGGGCTACCGTTAGCAAAACTTAGGGTAACTTCACCTTCGTCAAAGCCTTTGGTATCACCGTCTGGAATGATGAACAAGCCAAGACGATCTGCACCTTCAACATCGATAATCGCTTGTGCTTCGTTATCCAGTTTCGCGTTGTCAGCCATGATGACAGCTTTCAAAACGTTACCGTTCTCATCCAGCACGTAGTAACCCACGCTGTTGTTGTATGAAGCACTTGAGGTGATGTGTGACAGATCCAACGTGACAGCGTCACCGTTGCTGATATCCCAGTAACCGTCATGGCCACGGTCCAGATCCAGTGTTTGTTGACCATAGTTACCACCGTAAATGACGTCGTCGCCTTCGCCGCCGTAAATCACATCGTCGCCCCATTGACCGTAAATGGTGTCGTTACCTTTACCACCGTCAATGTAGTCTTCATCGTTAGAGACTTGAGTTTGCTCTTCAGCAATTTGGTCGTACTCGATGTAGCTGATGTTGCTGTATGAGTTTGGCACTAGCGACAGATCAGTAGAATCTGTGATTTCAGGTCCGCTCAGTTGAAGCAGCAGGTTACCGTTCTCATTTAGGTTGTTGTAGTGGTGGCCATTACCATCCAGATCCACATCAATCACGGCAAATTCGTAGATGTTGCCGTCTGAATCACAGTACTTCAGGGTGTAATCCAGGTTCACAGAATAAGTATTGCCATCGATGGTCACTGTTTGTGATTTGTCATCTGAATACTCGTTGCAGTAGTCGTCACCATTCAGCTTTCCATCGTCATCCTGGAAAGTCACATTGGTAGAGCCGCCATCGAAAGACAGTTTGTTCGGGAAGCAGAAAGTGTGGAACTCACCGCCTGAAGGCATGGTGAAATCACTGCCCATTTGGAAAACGTTTACACTCGGGTCGTCGCTAAAGTTAGGAGACGCAGTGTTGCCGTAGATGGTGTCATCACCGTCACCACCAAAAAGCTGGTCCTGACCATTGTTACCTTCAATGTAATCATCACCGCCCTGGCCATACACAGTATCGTCACCGTCACCTGCGTAAATCTCGTCGTCACCACCAACACTTGGATCAACTTCTTCAGGAGAAGTGAAAGAAGAGTAGTCCAGGCTGCTGATGTTTTCGTAAGAGCCCTGAACGTAAGACATGCTGGTTGAAGAAGTGATTTCTGGGCCATCCAGTTGGATAAGGATTTTGCCGTTTTCACCAACGTTATTGTAGTGGCTGCCATTGTTGTCAGCGTCGATGTCTACAACAGCAAATGTGTAGATGTTGCCGTCTGAATCACAGTATTTCAGCTGGTAGTCAACGTTTACATCGTACTCGTTGCCATTCAGTTCAACTGTCTGCGTTTTATCGTCTGAATACTCGTTACAACGATCATCGCCATCGAGCTTAGCGTCGTCATCATTAAACGTTACGCTGGTCGTAGAACCTGAGAAATTAAGCGTTGGTGGGAAATTGAAAGTGTGGAATTCGCCACTTGAAGCAGTGAAGTCATCGCCAAGTACAAAAACAGCGCCAGTGTTGCCATTGCCCGATGAGCTACCTACATCACCATAGATAGTATCGTCACCACCACGACCTTCGATATAGTCATCTCCCAAAGTGCCGTTAAGTGTCTCGCCGTTTGAAGTACCGATAATATTAGACATTTGTTGTCCCTCTTTTAGCTAACCAAAGCAAGAGGCAGTCCGGCCGTCTCAGTACCACCAACAACCCTGAGACCCGAAACTTTCCGTCCCTGTTTCACAACAGGTATGGCTTTAACTCCGAATAGTTGTCCTATTGATGAATCTCGAATGATGGGCACCTTTCGTTCGCAAAGCATTGGTGCCGCTGTTTCAAAGCGATATCAGGTTGGCTGAATGAGGGCACCACAGCAAGCGTCTGAAGTGCAATTAGTACTTAATATAAGGCTGAGGGTGGAAGTGGTCTTAACTGTTTTTTAGAAAATGACGAACAGGCATTAGAAAAGCACTACGTGAAAAGCAGTACTCTTGAGTGATTATGGTATGAAACCGTACGCCGTATGTGACGTTTTCACAGGGCTGTACGGCGATATCAACAGAAAAGCCATCGACCGATGGCTTTTCCAGACATGCTATTGGCTTAGTTAATATTAGGCCGCGACAACAGGCTTTTCTGTCAGGCTTTCGTCAGAATCCTGTTTGTTTCCTTCTGCACCATGCATCCAATCAACCAACTTGGTTGAACATAGGATTAGAAGCAGGCCAGCAATCGCTGAAGTGACGGCAATACCACCGAAGATAGCCAGTGGGCCAGCATCGCCAACATGGCTGCCAATAAAGCCTGCCACATAGTTTGCTACTGCGTTGGCACAGAACCAGGTACCCATCATCACAGACATCAGACGCAGAGGTGCCAGCTTAGTAATCAGAGAAAGTCCGATAGGCGATAAACACAGCTCACCCAATGTGTGGAAGAAATAGGCCCCAACCAACCACCACATAGAAGCCTTTACAGCCATATCCCCACCCTGCTGCATTGCTGCACCTACCATGCAGACAAAGCCCAGGGACAAGAAGCCCATTGCCATTGCAAACTTAATCGGAGAACTTGGCTCGTTCGCACCAAGGCGACGCCAGAACACCGCCAGCAATGGCGCAAGAATGATGATGAACATCGGATTCAATGACTGGAACCAGGCTGCTGGCACCTCAAAGCTACCCAGCATACGATTGGTGTATTCCTGCGAATAGATGTTCATCAGACCACCCGCTTGCTCAAAGCCCGCCCAGAAAATGATCACAAACAGGCTCATCACCACGATCACCTTCAAACGGTCGCGTTCCACCTTGGTTAATGGTTGTTTCCCGTTCGTGCCGGTTTTATTCATGTGTGCTTTTGCCGCTGGTTCAATGCCGATGCTGCCAAGAACACGGTTCGCAAACACCAGTTGAATCACCAGCGACATCAGCATGCCGACACCCGCACACAGGAAACCTGCTTTCCAGCCGTAATGCATGGAAGCCGTACCGGCAATAATGCCTGCCAGCAATGAACCCAGGTTGATGCCCATGTAGAAAATGGTAAACGCACCGTCACGGCGGTTGTCACCTTCGTTGTAAAGGTGTCCTACCATGGTGGAAATGTTTGGCTTAAACAGACCGTTACCGATAATCAGAAACGCCAGACCGACGTAGAATGCCTGAAGTTCAAACGGGTCGATAAAGCTATTTGGCAATGCCAGTGTAAACTGACCAATTGCCATGAGCGCACCACCCACTATGATTGAGCGTCGTTGGCCAAGGAAATTATCAGCAATCCAGCCGCCAAGAACAGGCGTCAGGTAAACAAGTCCGGTATAAATACCGTAGAGGTTCAGCGCGTCTTGTGTCGTCCATCCGAGACCGCCGTTAATGGTTTTATCTGTGAGGTAAAGCACCAGGATGGCGCGCATTGCATAGAAGGAGAAGCGTTCCCACAGCTCTGTGCCACAGAGGAGGAACAGACCGCGAGGATGACCCAGCCATTCGGACTGTCTGCTTGCATTCATTGTGTGTTTACCGCCTTTATCATTATTAAAGCGGGAGTTTCTAGGTCCTCCTTTTCCTTTCCGACTCCGCTACAGGCGGTACACATTGCACCAATTTGAACCCTGTCGCAAATAATTAATGCACAAAATTTTCAATTTCAAACTTACCTTGATCTCTATCAGGCACAACCAAAATAGAAAAAGGCAGGAGATACTGTTGGATTTCCTGCCTTTATTTGTTGAATCACCTGTATTTTGAGATTTACAGTTAGGCTGTAACTGGCGCGTCTGGTGCCATTTTGTGGCGACGACACAGGAGCAGACCAAGACCTGAAACCACAGCCATTGCCAATAAAATTGCACCGAGTGAGAATTGGTCGTTCACGTTCATTTGAGCAGCCAGCAAGGTAAACAGACCCGCAGCCATATTCTGAACGCCACCCATTACTGCACCGGCTGTCCCTGCATGACGGGGAAACGGAGAAATCGCACCGGTTGTCGCTGCGGGGAACAGAACACCAGCCCCCATAAAGTAAATGAATGCACCACCAATCAGTGTTTCAATGGTCACAGTGACAAAGTAGCCAGGAATCACCACGGTCAACGCACCTGCCAGTAGGATCACCGACCCAACAAAGAGCGATTTACCCGAAGACAAACGTTGTTCAATCGCACTGGAGAGCCATGATCCAACCATAAACCCTGGCAATGGAAGCACAAACAACAGGCTGACCATGGTTGCGCTCAGACCTAGCGTGCTTCCAAGCAAGACGCCAGCTGCCGCTTCAAATACTGAGATACCAGAGAATACGGCAATCAGGCAGATCAGGTAGCCCTGAAACTGTCGATTACTCATCACATGGTGATAACTTTTGATCACTGAGTCGTTGCGACGCGATTCAGGCGGCAGTGTTTCCTGAAAGTACAACGACATGACTAAGCACACCACCGCTGCCAAGACAAGCAAAAATCCGTAACTCGCCTGCCAGCCAAAATAGGTGCTCAGCAAACCACCAATCACAGGTGCCATCAGCGGCGAGAAAATCAGACCAATGCTGACCAGACTGTTCGCTTTGTGAAGGCGGCTACCATCAAAGCAGTCACGCGTCAGCGTACGTGCCATTGCACCGCCACAACCAATACCTGCCCCCTGAATCACGCTGCCTAGCAGGAAAACGCTAAAACTCGGAGCCATGAGTGTCACGATGGTACCCACAAGATAAATCGCCAAACCAATAAGAATGATGGGTTTACGCCCAAAGCGATCAGACAGTGGACCATAGATAAACTGGGAAAGACCGTATGGAATAAGGTAACACGCCATCACAGCCTGCAGCCAAGCTGGCGGTACAGCAAAACTTTCAGCCATCATGGCCATTGAAGGCACATACATGGTCTGCGTCATCTGACCTACGGCAGCCAGAATGATAATCATGAGTAAAATTTTGGATAAAGGCGTTGCCGAAGACATCACCAGCACTCCCGGAAGCAAGTAATTACTGAGAATCTTTTATGCGAGGAAGTGGACGATAAAAGGGAAATTTAACGCTTTCGTTGAATAGTACGCCACCACCTCTAATTTTTCGCAGAGTTTAGTGTCGTAAGGGGCTTCAAACAACTAATTAAACGTCATTCAAGCACGATAAGAAATCATAGAAAGGATTAGTTAATCTAATGCGAAGTTGCAACCATTGATTTGCCTGATTATTCGCCAACTAAGAATAGATCTTCAAGATCAAAAAAGCAGCGACAATGCGCTGCTTTTACCCCATCACCTGCCAGGGAATCAATCAATGGTCAGCTTATGCTTACCATGTGAAACTTTGGCTTTCAGGTACATTTCATTGCCATCTTTAATATGGGCTTGTGTACCAACGACATCTTCTAACTCGATGCCGTGCTCCTGAATCTCACGGATTTTCTTCGGGTTGTTGGTGATGAGGCGAATGGTATTCACTTCCAGTGCTTTCAGCATGTCAGCAGCGTCTTCAAACGTACGCAAATCATCTGGGAATCCGAGGTGGTTATTCGCCTCGTAAGTGTTCATGCCTTCGCTCTGGAGTTTGTACGCATCCAACTTGTTGTAAAGACCAATGCCGCGGCCTTCCTGGCGAAGATAGAGAATGATCCCGCCTTCTTCGCCCATTTTCTGGATGGTTTCTTCCAGCTGTTCGCCGCAATCACAGCGAGAGGAGTGGAATACATCGCCTGTTAGGCATTCTGAATGCATTCGAACCAGTGGAGCTCCCTGCTGCTGGTCTGCACATTTGAAGATAATAGCGACGTGCTCTTTATCTGAGCCCAAACCTTCGAACGAAAGTATTTCTGCAGGAATCTTGCTACCTACACCCACGTTCAATGGGACTCTTGCTCTAATTTTTGCCATCGACTGCAATTCTCTTTTTCATTCGACAATGCCGAATTGTACTGCCCTGTATACCCGGATTGAGCCGCTAAGTGTCTGAGCGCCGGATACATATCAACATCGTCGTAGTGAAATTGTTATAATATAACAATTCTAACGCTGTGGCGGGCAATCGTAACAGAACTCTGATAACACTGCCAACCCATCAACGGAGGCGTCGAACCACGGCTGCTGGGTTTCCGGACACAACGGAGAACGGTTCTATGTCACCCTCCACCACGGACCCTGCTTCGATAACAACACCTTCGCCTATCGATACGCCCGCTTTGATGACACTGTTGCCACCAATGACGACGTTGTTGCCAATAATTATAGGCAAAGAAATTTCCAATTCGCCATCAAGCACTTCCAGCGGTAGAAGACTCTGGGTAATGGTGTAGATCCCTACCCCGGGTCCAATAAGCACGTTATTTCCTATCTCTACGTGTCCGCTATCGATGATGGTGCAATTGGGTCCAAACGCAACATTGTTGCCCACATTGACGTTCATTCCGTATGAGCAGGTAAAAGGCGCTTCAACCACCACCCCCTTTCCGCGAATCGCAAAAAGCTTGGTAATGACCATTTCATGGGCATCGACATCGGCAGGATCGATGCTATTAAATTGCTGGCACAGTCGGCGAGAGGCATAACGGAATTGGGTAAGCTCGGGATCAGCAGGACTGTATGGCATTCCCTGCTGCATTTTCTCGAATTCAGTCAATCTTTCTTCCTTGAAATCATTGTGATTTTTTAAAGTTAGCTCTTTACGGTCGATACGTCACTCAGCATTGTCGCATACTCATCAACGAAACGGCGTCCTGCCACAAGACCACCCTGATAGTCATGCTCAAGCTGGAAGGGTTTGCTGAGTAAAGCGCTGCTTGATAATGGTTGGTGGGGCGCAAGTTGGATTAGATCCGTTCTCACTGGCGGATGCGACATAAACTCAATGGCATCCTGATACGTTTGAAAATGTCGTGTCAGCATTTCCAACATATCCGCATTCAGTTTGTGTCCAGACAGGGCATGAAGGCGGTATATTGAATCGCCACCAAACAACCAGCGTCCTCCGTTCTGATTCTTCTGCTGCATCATCCCTCTAAGCTTATGCCAAAGCGGCTCAGGGGTTTTCTCGCGGTAACGCTCCCTAATTTCTTCTAAACGATGGGAGAGCTGATGATGAAACTCTGAGAGCTTCTCCATGCGGTCATCAATATTGAGTCTTGCCAGGTAATCCGGGAGACGCTTTTCCATGCGCCCACGAAAATTTTCCACCAAGACCGAACTCATTGGCGCTTTGTCTTCGGTTACCGGCTCAGTGCGAATCACGACAATGATATCTGCCCCCCGATTAAAAGCTTCTCGGGCAGGAATCGCTCCTGTAACACCGCCATCTACATAAAACTGCTCCCCAATGCCAATAGCAGAAGGATAAAGCATAGGAATGGCGCAAGTCGCTTTCATCACATTCAACCAATCATCTTGAAACATGCGAAAGAAGTGTGGCTCCAAGGTGTGGCTATTGGTCGCACAGGCGAAAGCAGCCCTATTGGTCAATGTCTCCCGTGCTTTCTCAACACGCAGCCCTTCTGGATGATCTGGCCCTGCCATATCAAGCGCCCAGTCCAAATCCATAAATTGCTGACGACGCACGTATCTCATTAAGTTAAAGAAACGATCATGAGTGGTGTACTCAGTGATGAAATGATGCCCGAAGCCCCGCTGACGGGTGATATAAGAAGCAAGGTTAAGCGCGCCGGCTGAAGTGCCAATGTAGAGTTCAAATGGATCGAATCCAGCGTCAAGGAAGCTATCTAGTACACCTGATGTGAAAACACCACGTTGCCCTCCGCCTTGGGCAACGAGAGCGATGCGTTTTTTGCGTCCTTTAGCTTGGAAACGCGCAGAAACTGTTGAAACGCTTTCTGATGGGAAAGACGCTGTAGAGTCAGTGTCTTTTGGGCTCTGCACAAGCACCTCTTGGTGTAATCAATGAATTAGCGTTATTTTACGCTTGCTCACTTACACAGAGCCAATGTTTTTATACAACTGAGCGCTATGAAAAGACGATAGCTACAGTCGCGAAAGTAATGATGCCACTCAGTGCGCAGAAAGCAGTGATTAAAGCGAATTTTAAGTTAGTGTCCATTTTACGGCTCCTTGCGATAACACTCACGTTACATATTCATAATGTAGAGACGTTACCACCGCAAGCCTGAATATTCAGTTTCCAATCTAAGATCGTTTAGCTGACGATCCAAATGTTTCATTTTGTGACACAAAGCAAAACCCCTACTCATCGGCGGTCAGCAGAATCTTATACTGATAAGAAAGCGATTTCTCGAAAAGCTTCCTTTCAAGTTCCATACACAATAATTCATGAATAAACATGCGATATCTTGATAGTATTTGCCATATTTATGGTTAGTTAATGAACTTTAGCTGGACTTAAGCAGCTAACAATTCATTAACCACCATTTTCGATCAAGACGTAGATTAACCTGATGTTTTTGAGCAATATTTAGACTTCTTGAAATGACTAACAATCTGTATCTCCAAGCCTATTTAAAACTAGAACACCAAAATCAGTGATCTTAATAGATACTTTTTCTTCCATTTATCGTGCTTATTCGAACTTGTACGCACTTTTGTTTATTTTTCACTCAAACGAACAAAAATAACACTTCACAACTTTCTGCTAACAGATCAAATATCAATAGACCAATCCACTGGTAATGGTTTATTAACAATTAGAAACACACCACTAACAGCAGTTAATTTGGGATCATCACAATGAATACAGTACAAACGTAAGAGATTTTCGCTATTGATTTAGGTATTACCAACGCTTAATCTGCCATTAACCTCACAGGCAGAAGATTGTTTTGCTTAAGTGACGGGAAAAATTCCAAACACAACATGGTTGACTTAGCACCCGCAACCACGCGCTTCCAGAACAGCAACAAAAACACTCAAATCTGTTCAATTAGATAGCTGCTGATAACACAGTGCAGACTACAAGCTGTTGTCTGATCACATAAAAAGGACGGGTGCTATCAACAACAAGGAGAAGTTATGACTAGAGAAGTCTGGGGCTCTCGCGCAGGATTTATCCTGGCGGCAGTGGGCTCCGCAATCGGCTTGGGGAACATCTGGCGTTTCCCATATATGGCTTACGAAAACGGCGGCGGCGCATTTTTTGTTCCTTACCTCTTCGCAATGCTGACCGCAGGTATCCCTTTCATGATCATGGAGTTTGGCCTTGGCCATAAACTTCGTGGTTCTGCGCCGGTTGTCTTTTCAAAACTGAACACCAAGTTCGAATGGCTGGGTTGGTTCCAGGTAGGTATCGCAGCTGTTATCGCGGTTTACTACGTGGCTGTTATCGGTTGGGCAATGTCTTACGTTGGTTTTGCATTTGATCAAAGCTGGGGTACAGACACCAACGCATTCTTCTTCAGCGAATACCTGAAACTGGGTGAGAATTCACCAAGTAATCTGGGTAGCTGGCAGCTTCACATCGCAATCCCTATGACAATCGCATGGGCGATCACCTTTGCAGCCGTATTTACTGGCATCAAAGGCGGTATCGAGCGCGCGAACAAGATCTTGATGCCAGTACTTTTCATCATGGTTCTGTTGCTGATTGCACGTGTTGCGTTCCTGCCAGGTGCTGTTGAAGGTCTGAACTACCTGTTCACCCCTGATTTCAGCAAACTGACTGACGCGAAAGTTTGGTCTGCAGCTTACGGCCAGATCTTCTTCACCTTGTCTGTTGGTTTCGCCATCATGCTGGCTTACTCGAGCTACCTGCCGAAGAAGTCTGACGTCACGAACAATGCGTTTATGACCGTTCTTATCAACTGTGGTTTCTCGATTCTGGCGGGTGTACTTATCTTCTCTATCTTGGGCTACATGGCACAAGAGCAAGGTAAAGCAGTAACGGAAGTGGTTAGCGGTGGTGTTGGCCTAGCCTTCATTACACTGCCACAGGCCATCAACCTGCTGCCAGCACCATACATCATTGGTCCACTGTTGTTCCTTGCACTGGTTGTTGCAGGTCTGAGCTCACACATCTCTATCATTGAAGCCGTGACATCAGCCATCATCGACAAGCTGAACATCAGCCGTAAAGTCGCCGCTTCTGTAGTTTGTGGTACTGGTTTCGCGGTTTCTATGGCGTTCGCAACCAACGGCGGTCTGTTGCTGCTGGATCTGGTTGACTACTTCATGAACAACGTCGCTCTGCTGGCAAGCTGTCTGATTGAGCTGGTTATCTTGGGCTGGTTGATCAAAGTATCTGATATCCGTGACCACGTGAACAAAGTCTCTGAGTTCTCTGTAGGCGCTTGGCTGGAAGTGTGCGTGCGTTTCGTAAGCCCACTGATGCTGGCTTGGATCGTCGGTACCAACCTGGTTAACACGTTCAAAGAAGGTTACGGCGGCTACGAGCAAAGCGACCTGCTGATGCTGGGCTGGGGCCTGACTGCAGCACTGGTTATCGTCGGTATTATCGTCAACATCGTATCTCGTCCTGCTAAGGATTCAGCAGAAGATGACGCACAGGAGGCAAACGCATGACAACAGGCGCAATCATTATGATGCTGATTGGTTTCGGCATTACCTGGGGCGGCGCAGCATACTGCATCAGCCGCGCAATGAACTCGGATAAATAATCCGAACTCAGAAAAATGAAGAACCCCGGCCATTGCCGGGGTTCTTTTTTGTTCATTTAGCCATTTGTTTGATCCCATGCACCCTATTTGAACAACATGCGCTAGAAAGAGGACTTATTCTCTAAGATAATAACAAGTTGTTTAAGTAGTCGTAGAAGTATAAGGGGAAGGCCTTTCATGGTTAATCAGAAGCGGATCCTGGTGGTGGATGACGATTTAGAAATCCGAGAACTGCTTCAAGAGTATCTGTCTAAAGCCGGATATGATGTGACGACCGCTCAAAACGGGCAGGAAATGAAAGCCAAGCTGGCTGTTCAGTATCCCGATCTGATCCTCCTCGATATCATGTTACCCGGAGATGATGGCTTTACCCTGTGTAAATATGTCCGTCAGGATTCGAGTGTACCCATCATTATGCTGACCGCAGTATCAGACGAAACAGACCAAATTATCGGCCTGGAACTTGGCGCAGACGACTATATTGCGAAGCCATTCAGCCCTCGCCAATTGGTTGCCCGTATCCGTGCCCTGCTCCGCCGCACACAGCAATTACAGGAAACCACCATGTCGAAGCCGAAAGGCATTCGCTTTGCGCAGTGGCGTTTGGATCCTGTCACCCAACGGTTAAACCATCAGGTAACAGGTCAGGAAGTAGAAATGACTTCCGCTGACTTTGCCCTTTTAATGCTGTTTATTGAAAATCCAAATTCTCTGATGGACAGAAATGCGATTTCTAACGCGACCCGCGGCCGTGATGCACAACCTCAAGAACGTGGCATTGATGTTCAGGTCAGTCGCTTGCGCCAACGTTTGAAGGACAATGGCCGCCAGTCCACCATCATCAAAACCGTTCGTGGCAACGGCTATATGTTCGTCGCAGACATCACCTATGAGTCTTAATTTAAAATCCTATTTCTGGCCGCGTTCTCTGCTTTCGCGGACGCTGCTACTCACCGTTTTATCGGTAATCCTTGCACAAAGTGTTGCCAGTTTCTTCTGGTATACTCAGTCTAAGGAACGTGAAGTAGAAGGTTTGAAGTCTGCATCAGAAAGTATGGCGCAGATGTTTGCCTCCACCACGACCTTTTTCCAGTCATTGCCGCTTGAATACCGTCATATTGCCCTCGACCAACTTCGCAATATGGGTGGTGCGCGATTCTTTGTCTCATTCAACACCGAAGAAATACGGATTACGCCAATACCGGAAACCCGTTCGAAACTGGAAGCCATTAGCACCATCGAAAGCGTACTCAAAAAAGAGCTACCTAACGTTGACCAAATCAAAGTGGACTTCTCGCGCCCTGAGACTTTACGGGTGTTGAACAACAGTTTGTTGCTGTCTGACCTTCCGAAGTCCTGGGCGCATCACACGCTGAGCTTGGAACCCCTAAATCCGCCGATTCTGGTTGTGCAAATAGAACTCACTGAAGAGCAATGGGTATACATAGCTGCGATCCTGCCCGCTCCGTATGTGACTTTGGAAAATGATTTGATTAACGCGGATCAAGTCGTCTTCCTGTTTGCTATTACCACGCTGCTTCTGGTCTTTACCTTTACGCTGATCCGCAATCAAACCCGTCCATTGAAGCGGCTGGCAAGGGCAGCAAACCGACTGAGCACCGATATCGAACAGCCAGAATTGGTCGAAGAAGGTGCCAGTGAAATTACAACGGTAACCCGAGCTTTTAACCTGATGCAGAAACGCCTTCAGCGTTACATGCATGACAGGGAAAAACTGTTTGGTTCTATCTCCCACGATTTGAAGACGCCAATCACCCGTTTACGTCTTCGTGCTGAGTTGATTGACGATGAAATTCAGGCCACCAAGATCAACAAAGACCTTGATGAACTTGAGATCATGGTAAAAGGCGCTCTCCAGACGGTGAAAGACACTGACATTCATGAGAACGTAACGGCGCTTGATGTCGTGCAAATTCTGAACACTATCGCCGAGGTACATAACCAGCAACGGTTGAGGGTAAACATTACCGGCGAACAGCTGCGTCCATTTTACTGTAAGCCTTTGGCCTTCAAGCGCTGCCTGACTAACCTCATCGACAACGGTGTAAAATACGGCGATGAGGTTATGGTTTATGTTCATGATGGCGAGAAGTCTCTCGATATCACTCTCATGGACAATGGCCCGGGCGTTCCTGACGAGTTCCTCAAAAAGGTTTTTGACCCTTATTTTCGACTCCATACAGATTTGCACGGTACCGGCCTCGGCTTAGGTATCGCAAAAAATATCATTCGCGCACATGGTGGTGAAATCATTCTTTCCAACCGCAAGGAAGGCGGTCTGCAAATCGACATTGCTTTCCCCAGGACCTGAATTATGAAGAGATTTTCGCCCCTGATTTTGGCATTCGGCCTCGCTTTTTCTGCTCAGGCAAGTGACGGCAATGATGTAGAAGTTCTCCACTGGTGGACAAGTGGCGGCGAAGCCCGCTCCGTCGACACACTTAAAGAGATGATGAAACGAGAAGGTCATGTGTGGCGTGACTTTGCTGTCGCAGGCCGTGCTGGCGAAAGTGCTATCAACACCCTTCGCATTCGTGCTCTATCAGGCAATCCTCCCGATGCTGCGCAAATCAAGGGCCCTGAAATTCAGGAGTGGGGAAAGCTGGGTTTTCTTGCCAGCGTCGATGATGTCGCCAAGGAACAACGTTGGAACGAACTGGTTCCCCGCCGCGTCAGCGATTACCTGAAGGTAGATGGCCACTATGTCGCAGTGCCTTTTAACATTCACCGCGTCAACTGGTTGTGGGCCAATGCTGATGTTCTGAATAAAGTTGGAGTGCAGCCACCGCAAACACTCGACGAGTTCTTTTCTGTTGCTGAGAAAATTAAAGCTGCAGGCTATATCCCACTGGCACTTGGCAATGAGCCGTGGCAGGAAACCACACTTTTTGAGCTGATCGCACTCGCTGTGATGGGCACAGATGAATTCCACAAAGCCTTTATTGAACAGGACAGCGACGCGCTGACCAGTAACAAAATGCGCGAGACCCTTGAGGTTTTTCGCCGCATGAAGCAATACACAGACATTGATTCGCCGGGGCGCAACTGGAGCGACACCACGTCTTTAGTGATCGATGGAAAAGCGGCGATGCAAATGATGGGTGACTGGGCAAAAGGCGAATTTCTGGCCGCAGGAAAGCAGGCTGGTAAGGATTTCCTTTGTATTCCCGCTCCGGGCACTGCTAATCAGTTTTCTTTCAACATCGACAGCTTTGTTTTCTTCAAAAATGGCGCAACGCAGACCACAGAATCCCAGAAGATGCTGGCAAAATTAATTCTCGACCCAAACTTCCAGCGAGAATTTAATCTCAGTAAGGGCTCCATCCCAGTGCGTGTCGATATCGATATGGCAGGTTTTGACGCCTGTGCACAAGACTCCATGCAAGCATTTTTGCGCGCCGCGGCCACCGACAATCTGGTTGCCAGCCTGTCACACAACATGGCGATTGGCCGTGCGTCCCAAATTGCGCTGTTTGATGTGATCAGCCGCTTCTTCAACGACGACAATGTCGACATTGACGAAACCATGCGACACATTCGCGCAGCCGTTTTGGCTGATCGACTGTAACAACGCCTCCTTCATACTCCACTTTTCTATTCGTGCCCCTTATCAAAGGGGCACCATTCAAAAGCTGTTGATATAACTAACCTGCTCACACTACACACTTTCGACACCGAAACTTAATCTCTTTGTCAAATCAGACATCTACTCTTTGCGACGCGTTCTAAGTTGGCGGGAACTCACACATTTTATTTGCGAGTAAAGACACGCAAACTAGGCGATGCTATAACAAAACCGTAACATAACGCTCATATGCTCTAACCTCCCGCTCGAACGAGCAAACACACTTTCGAAATGGAAAGCCGATACGGCAATAGAAGTTCGTCAGACAAGGAGTAAACCATGAAGCTAGGTCAATTAGCAGCACTAACCTCTGTATCACTGCTGCTGGCATCCCCATCTTACGCGGCAACAGAAATCGAGTGGTGGCACGCGATGGGTGGCAATCTCGGTGAGAAAGTGAACGAGATTGCAGATAAGTTTAATGCAAGCCAAAGCGATTACGTTGTTAAGCCTGTTTACAAAGGCAATTACACGGAAACAATGACAGGTGCTGTTGCTGCATTCCGCGCAAAGCAGCAACCGGAAATCGTGCAGGTTTTTGAAGTTGGTACTGCCACCATGATGGGCGCAAAAGGCGCTATCTATCCGGTTTACCAACTCATGGAAGACACCAAAACAGAATTCGACCCAGCAGCCTACCTGGCATCTGTTACCGGTTACTACACAGATAGTGACGGCAACATGCTGTCTATGCCATTTAACAGTTCCACTCCGGTGCTTTACTACAACAAAGACCTGTTTGCTAAAGCAGGTGTAGAGCCACCTAAAACGTGGGAAGAAATGGACGCCGTAGCGGACAAGCTTCTGGCTAACGGTGCAAAATGTGGTTTCACTACAGGCTGGCAGTCCTGGACACAAATCGAGAACTTCGGTGCGCGCCACAATGCACCTATCGCTACTGCTAATAATGGTTTCGACAGCACTGATGCCAAGCTGCTGATCAACGATAAAATCTTCGTTGATCACATCGCTCAACTGGCAGAATGGCAAAAAGACGGCACCTTTAAATACGGCGGTCGCCGTTCAGACAGTGCGCCACTGTTCTATAGCGGTGAGTGTGCAATGTACATTAACTCTTCAGCGTCTTACGCGGGCATTAAAGGCAACGTGAAAGACTTTGAGTTTGGTGTGTCACCATTGCCTTACTACTCCTCGAAGATCAAAACTCCACAGAACTCTATCATCGGCGGTGCAACCCTGTGGGTTCTGCAAGGTCATGACAAGAAAGACTACGACGGTGTCGCTAAGTTCTTCAAATTCATGTCCAGCGCAGAAAACCAAGCTGACTGGCACCAGTTCACTGGATACCTGCCAATTACTCACGCAGCGTACGATCTGAGTAAGAAACAAGGTTTCTACAACGAAAACCCAGGGACTGACGTGGCGATTGTTCAGATGACTTCTGTTGAGCCAACGCCAGCTTCCAAAGGTATCCGTCTCGGCAACTTTGTTCAGATCCGTGACGTGATCAACGAAGAGCTGGAAAACGTTTGGTCTGGCGAATCCTCTGCACAAGATGCAATGGATAAAGTCGTTAAGCGTGGTAACGCGCTGTTGGCGAAGTTCGCAAAAGCAAACAAGTAATACGTTCATCGTAATAACGGGGGGAGACATCCCCCCGCTGATCCACATAATTACAATAAGCAGGTTGTTATGGATAACAAACCCGTCTTTCACAACGTCTGGTTACCTGTTGCGCTGCTCGCCCCTCAATTGGTCATCACTTTTATCTTTTTCCTGTGGCCAGCGGGACAAGCAGTTTGGCAGTCAACGTTATTGGAAGATCCCTTTGGGTTAAGTACAGAATTCGTGGGCCTAGATAACTTCTTAGAGCTCCTTGAAGACAGTGCTTACTTCTCGTCATTTGGCACCACCCTATTCTTCAGCTTTGCCGTTGCAGCACTAGCGCTCGTCGTTTCCTTGCTGCTGGCGGTCATGGCCGACCACATTATCAAAGGCGCCACTGCCTATAAGACCTTGCTCATCTGGCCATATGCGGTTGCTCCCGCTGTTGCCGGTGTGCTTTGGTTGTTTATGTTCAACCCAACAGTGGGTGTATTGGCACACGCAATGGCTGCGGTTGGCATTGATTGGAACCCCTTTATCAACGGAGGGGATGGCATGTTTATGGTGATTGTTGCGGCAACCTGGAAGCAGATAAGTTACAACTTCCTGTTCTTCCTCGCTGGTCTTCAATCCATTCCACGTTCTTTGATTGAAGCGGCAGCCATTGATGGCGCAGGTCCAGCGAAACGATTCTTTACCATTGTGTTCCCACTGCTTTCCCCAACGTCATTCTTCCTTCTTGTCGTGAACTTGGTTTATGCCTTCTTTGACACCTTCGGCGTTATCCATGCGATGACACAGGGTGGCCCAGGCGACTCGACCACAACGCTGGTTTACAAGGTTTACGCCGATGGCTTTGTGGGGCTGAACTTAGGTTCATCTTCCGCGCAGTCTGTCCTGCTGATGATTCTGGTTGGTGTACTAACCGTCATTCAGTTCAAATACGTTGAGAAGAAGGTGGCTTACTGATGGTAGAAAGAAGACCGTTACTGACATTTTTCAGCCACTTCATTCTCATTCTAGGTGTGTTGGCTGTCGCCTTGCCTGTTTGGCTCGCCTTGACGGCAGCCACACATGACAGTAAAGAGTTTGTGAGTGGCATGACACCGCTTTGGTTCGGCGATCGTGGCTTCGAGGTTTTCCATGAAATCCTCACAGAAGGTACCTCACGTGAGCTGAATATCAGCGTGGCAGGTATGCTATGGAACTCCACTCTGATGGCGCTTGGTATTGCCTTCGGCAAGCTATCAATCTCCATTTTGTCTGCCTATGCCGTGGTGTATTTCCGTTTCCCTGGCCGTATGCTGGCTTTCTGGGTGATTTTCATGACTCTGATGTTACCTGTAGAAGTTCGTATTATGCCGACTTTTCAAGTCATCGCTGATCTCAGCATGCTGAACACCATGTCAGGTCTGACTATCCCGTTGATCGCCAGTGCTACCGCCACCTTCCTGTTCCGCCAGTTCTTCATGACGGTACCGGGTGAGCTTTTAGAAGCGGCCCGAATCGATGGCGCAGGCCCGATCAAATTCTTCTTTGATATTCTCCTGCCGCTTTCGAGAACCAATATCGCAGCACTGTTTGTGATTACGTTCATCTACGGCTGGAACCAATATCTATGGCCTCTGCTGATCACCACCGAAGATAACTACTACACCATCGTGATGAGTATCCAACGCATGTTGGCTGTTGGCGATGGCGAAGTGGAATGGAACAAGGTGATGGCGACGACACTGCTTGCCATGATCCCACCTGTACTCGTGGTGCTTGGCATGCAAAGGCTGTTCGTGAAAGGCCTGGTAGAAACTGAAAAATAATAAAGAATTAAGCTTCACACAGAGGATGCGTGAATGGCGACAATGACACTCGACCAAATCAAAAAAGTTTATCCCAACGGCTTCAAAGCAATCCACGGGGTAGATTTGAATATCGCTGATGGCGAAATGATAGTGCTGGTTGGCCCAAGTGGCTGCGGCAAGTCTACCCTGCTTCGCATGATTGCTGGGCTGGAAACGATATCAGATGGCACACTGTCTATCGGCGGTGATCGCGTAAACGAAAAAGAACCCGGCGAGCGCGACATCGCCATGGTGTTCCAGAACTACGCACTATATCCGCACATGACAGTGTTCAATAACATGGCGTATGGCCTGAGAAACCGTGGCGTTCCAAAAGATCAGATAGAAACATCGGTCAACGAAGTGGCAAAGATGCTGGAGCTTGACCATCTCCTGACCCGCAGACCGTCTCAGCTTTCCGGTGGTCAGCGTCAACGTGTGGCGATGGGGCGTGCCATTGTGCGTCGTCCAAAAGCGTTTTTGTTTGATGAACCACTTTCTAACCTCGACGCCAAACTTCGCGTTCAAATGCGTTTGGAAATCAAAAAGCTACAGCGTTCACTGAATACGACTTCTATCTACGTGACTCACGATCAGGTCGAGGCGATGACGCTGGCAGATCGTTTGGTTGTGTTAAGTGCCGGAGATGTTGAGCAGGTGGGTACACCACTGGAAGTCTATGACACCCCTGCTTCACTGTTTGTAGCGACGTTTATCGGCAGCCCGTCTATGAACATTCTTGAAGGCTCTGCGAGTGGCGGAAAGTTGGCCCTAGCCAATGGTGAATTGATTTCGGATACCAATCTTGAAGACCGAGATTTATACATTGGCTTGCGACCAGAGCACCTGCAGATTACCGAGAACCCCGAGGAAAAGCAGCTCACCATGAAGGTGACGTTAACCGAATCGTTAGGCGCGGATCTGTTGGTTTACGGAACGCTTGCCGATTCCGACCAGCAAATGACACTCCGTGTTGAGGGGCATGTCGTGGTTGAAGACGGCGCCTCATTGCCACTCACTATCGACACGAAAAACATTCACCTATTCGATAGAGAAACTGAAAAACGTATCGAAAGCTAACCCACCTCTTTGTCACAATCTGAGCAATTGAGAAATCTCTCGCTTGGATTGTGACAATCCACTAATTCCAGAGAAAATTTTCGTTTTTATTCTTCGGTCGCTAACATTACCATTACACCTATAAAAACAATCCGACGTTGATATTGGGTCGAGAACCCTGTGACTCGGAAACAACCTTCGACCAAAAGGATTTAATAATGCGTCGTTCAGCCCTGATCCTCATCGCCACTTTGGTGCCTGGTATTTCGTTTGCGAAAGACATCGAAGAACTGGACAAGCTTTGCGTTAGTCAGAAATATCACAACTATGTGGATGCTTCGATCACCTGGTATGAAAACCTGGTAGACCTCACCATCAAGAAAGATCCTAAGCTGGAAGGTGTTGCTGGTTGGTTCCTGGAAGGCCGCCGTAACCACTTCATGTTGAATGAAGAAGCATTTGATTATTATCTGGAAAATGACCCAGCCAAACTAAACTTCGACGCGCCTGTTGAATCTTGGTTGAGCCTTTCCCAAGAAGACGTGAAATCACTGAGCACATCGCAAGGTGAACTCGCGGATGCGGCAAAGAAAGTCTTCGAGTTCCGTCAGGGTAAAGCGCACGAAGGTAACTACGACCTTCGCTCGGCTTTGGCTTCCCTGCTCAGCCACCCTAAAGAAATCGACGTCCCGCTAACTCAGTACAACGATGCGATGATGAAGCTGGCTGATACCAGTTGCGACAAGCAATAACAGCCACGCCGCAAGCTTTACAAAGGCCACCTAAATGGTGGCCTTTGTCTCAATCCCCAAGATTTCTGCCCTTTGATATCGGCCAAGCCCACGTCTTTCCTGTGTTGTAACTTCGGCGAACATCGTGTAGAAAAGCCCATTATTAGAAAATAAAGAACCTCGGATGGTTAAAGAAAACAAGACAGCGGAAGCGTCACTCGAGAGCCTCCATCGTATTTTTACCGTGCCCGAAGCGCCCGATTCCACTCTGGGTAAGATCGAGCAGGAAATTTCCCAAAACCTGAATCGTTTTTTGCAGAATCATATTGCTGCAACTGATTCATCTCTCACTGATATTGAAAAAGATTTCAGCAATCCGTTGATCCCAGAGCAACCTACGTTCGTTTCCGAGCATACCGAGTTTCTTCTGGATAAGCTGGTTGCCCAATCCGTTCACACGTCATCACCTCGTTTTATTGGCCACATGACCTCAGCGCTTCCCTATTTCCTGATGCCGCTGTCAAAAATCATGATTGGTTTGAACCAGAACACGGTCAAAATCGAAACGTCAAAAGCATTCACACCACTTGAACGTCAGGTGTTGGGCATGCTCCACAACCTGATTTATGACCGTGACGAGCGCTTTTATGAAAGCTGGATGCACAGCGCTGAACATTCCTTAGGGGCGTTTTGCTCTGGTGGTACCATTGCCAATATCACGGCTTTGTGGGTTGCCCGTAATGCTGCACTGAAAGCGGATGGTGATTTCAAAGGCGTCGCTGAGGAAGGTCTGTTCCGCGCCATGCGCCATTACGGGTACGACGATATCGCCATTTTGGTCTCAGAACGTGGCCACTACTCACTGAAGAAATCCGCAGACGTGCTTGGCATTGGCCGACAGTCTTTGATTGCCATTCCGACCGACGAAAACAACCGTATCCGCATTGATAAGCTCGAAGAGAAAATCTCTGATCTGAAAGCGAACAACATCAAAGTATTCGCACTGGTAGGTGTAGCCGGCACGACTGAAACTGGCAATATCGACCCGCTTGATGCCATGGCAGAAATTGCTGAGCGCGAAGACATTCATTTTCATGTGGATGCCGCTTGGGGCGGTGCGAGTTTGATGTCGAACACCCAGCGTCAAAAACTCAAAGGCATTGAACGAGCAGACTCGGTGACAATTGATGCCCATAAGCAGCTATACGTGCCAATGGGTGCAGGTATGGTGATATTCAAAGACCCTTCCATGGTGTCTGCCATTGAGCATCACGCCAACTACATACTGCGCAAAGGCTCTAAAGACCTCGGCAGCCACACACTCGAAGGGTCCCGCAGTGGCATGGCGATGTTGCTTTACGCCAGCCTGAATATCATTGGACGCGAAGGCTATGAACTGCTGATTGATCAAAGCGTCGACAAGGCCGAATACTTCGCGTCATTAATTGCTGAGCAGCCAGACTTCGAAATTGTCAGCAAGCCTGAGCTTTGCCTACTTACCTATCGCTTTGTGCCTGAATCGGTCAAGAAAGCGTTCGAGATCGCCAATGATGCGCAACGTGAAGTGCTCCACCAGCACTTGAATGACCTGACTGTTTTCATTCAAAAGCACCAACGCGAAGCCGGAAACACTTTCGTCTCCCGAACCACGTTAACGCCTGTTCACTTAGATAGCCGCGAAACAATTGTCTTCCGTGTCGTGCTGGCAAATCCACTCACTACCAAAGATATCCTAAAGGAAGTCTTGGAAGAGCAAAGAACACTGGCGCTAAAAAGCACCATTGCTTACCCCAAACTTTTGGAATTTGCAGACCAAGTTATCAAGTGATATCTCAGAGAAAAAAGCCACCAAAGCGGCTTTTTTCATTTTCAGCTTCTCACGACTCATTGCTGCAACATGCTGATTTCAAATCGCTTGGCTAAGCTGAATTTAGGATGTGAAAAGGATTTGGTAATGGGAACATTAGGGTTTGAGCTGAAATCGCTGGAAGTGTTTGTGGCAACCGCCAAAACCGGCAACATGACCGCTGCCTCGCAACATTTGGATATCTCCCAATCTTCGGTTTCACAAATCCTCGCCAATCTGGAAAGTAACCTTGGCGTAAAACTACTAGATCGTAGTGTGCGTCCCGTCGAGCTTACCGTGGCTGGACGCTATTTCTATGACCAATCCGTTCACCTGCTCGAACAGGCTTACAAAACTCAGCATGTCATCACCAAAGGGAGTTTCAATAGTTTGCACCTGGTGCGAATTGCCATGGTAGATTCGCTAGCCGCGACGGTCGGGCAGCCCCTGATTGAAGTCATTAAAGCGCACACGGAAAACTGGAGCATGATGACGGGCTACTCCCACCTTCATCAGCAGGGTCTTCTCAGTCGTAGCATTGATATTATTATTTCTGATGATGTACTCGAAAAGCAGGATGACCTTAGACGTCTGCAAATCCTCAAAGAGCCGTTTGTCCTGGTTGTACCAAAACAGTTCCAGCAAAAGTACCCTGATACCTGCCACTCACTTGTCGCATTGAGTAAACATCTGGACATGATTCGCTACAGCGAACAAAGCCTTATCAGCCAATCCATCGAAACCTATCTGCATCATCAAGGTCTCGATGTGCCCGACCGTATGCAACTGGATAACACATTCGCCGTACTTTCCGCAGTAGCTCAAGGACTTGGCTGGACATTAACCACCCCATTATGCCTTCTTCAGGGGGAAGTTTTTCGCAATCAAATCAGTGTTATTCCGCTACCAGAAAAGGATTCGTTTTTCAGGTACTTAACTTTGATTGCCCGCCGTAACGAACTGGGTGATTTACCGGAAAAACTGGCAGAAGGTAGCTGTAAAATTCTTCGCCAACATTTCCTCGCTAAAATTCGTCAACATTACCCCTGGTTGGACGGAAAAATTCGCATCGGGAAATACACCTGACAGGCCGTTCAAAATCACACTATTAGGATTCCTAATAGTCTTGTCCCACACCGTGTGATTGTGGTGGTAAAAGTTTTTCTCTGTCTCCTACCTTAAATTTACAGTCTGTTACTAACCGTAAGTGACTGATAGATCACCTACTGCTTATCCGTGCTTCAACTATCGTTGATAGAGGTTCATGGGTTTCTGAAACATCACCAGAAGCAAGTGAAGCATGCAGTTTTTCTTTCGGTCCAGTAACGAAATTAACAGGAGCGGGTATGGAAGCGCGTGAAGTAAAAACGGCGGCTGACGCCAAGAAGATTGTAGAAGAAAGGAAACTCTCCCACGTCAAAGTTGGCTTGTTTGATAACGACGGCGTGATGCGCGGAAAGTATATGTCGAAAGAGAAGTTCTTCTCTTCATTAGACAATGGATTTGCCTTCTGCGACGTGGTCTTGGGCTGGGATGTCAAAGACCAACTTTATGACAACGCCAAGTACACTGGCTGGCACACTGGTTACCCTGACGCCCCAGTTCGTATTCTTCCAGACACTTGCCGCGACGTGCTCGATGAAGACGGCATGTTGCTTTTTATTGCGGAGTTTTCCGGTGACGCTGAAGCAGTTTGCCCACGCGCCACACTACGTCGTGTATTAGAAAGAGCAGCTGACATGGGGTTTGACGCCTACGCCGCGCTTGAGTACGAATTCTTCATTTTCGATGAAACGCCCCACTCTGCCCGGGAAAAAGGCTTCCGCAACCTGAAAACGATCACGCCTGATTGGTTCGGTTACTCGATGATTCGTAACTCTACTTATTCAGGCTTGTATAAAGCGATTCTCGCCATGGGTGAATCCATGGACTTCCCTATCGAAGGTATTCACTCTGAAACTGGCCCAGGTGTCATTGAGGCTGCGCTCACTGTCGACAACGCGAAAGACGCCGCAGACAAAGCCGCCCTGTTCAAAACCTACATGAAAGTGCTGGCACAGAAGAACGACATGATGGCGACCTTCATGGCCAAGTGGACCAATGATTACCCCGGCCAAAGCGGACATATTCACATTTCGTTGCGTGACCGCGCATCAGGTAAAAGTGCTTTTTATGCTCCGGACGCAGAGCTCAACATGAGCGATGTTCAACGCCACTTCCTCGCAGGCCAACAGCTTCTTATGCCGCAATTTCTTTGCATGATAGCTCCAACCGTTAACAGCTACACGCGAATGATACCCGGCTATTGGGCTCCAACTGATGCAACATGGGGTGTCGAAAACCGGACGACGTCACTTCGCGTGATTCCGGGGTCTGATAAATCACAGCGCATCGAATATCGCTTGGGGGCAGCTGATGCCAACCCTTACCTTGCTCTCGCTGCTGCGCTTGCCTCTGGACTGTATGGCGTTGAGCACAAGATGGAACCAACAGACCGTATTGTCGGAAACGCTTACGACATCGAACATCCAAAAGAGCTCCAACTCCCTCGGACACTCTGGGAGGCCGCACAATCTTTCAAGCAATCCGAAGCAGCCAAAGCCATGTTAGGCGAAGCCTTTGTAGAACACTTCGCCGCCTCACGTGAATGGGAAGACAGAGAATTCCGTAAGCATGTCACTGATTGGGAACTCGACCGTTACTTTGAAATTATCTAGGTGAAGACATGGAACGTTTTCAAACAATTACGCCAGTAGATGGCTCAGTTTATGTTGAGCGCCCTTTTGCTACCGCATCAGAAATTAACACGGCGTTGGAAAGCGCAGCTAAAGCCTATCCATTGTGGAAAAATACATCACTTGAAGTGCGCCAAGCGCTTTGCAGGAAAGCCGTTGAGTGTTTTGTCGACAAAGCCGAAGACATTGCAGAAGAAATCACTTGGATGATGGGTCGCCCTATATCCTACACAAAAGGAGAAGTTGCAGGCTTCGAAGAGCGCGCGCTGTACATGATAGACATCGCCCCTGAAGCACTTTCACCCATGCCTTTACCAGATAAAGCCGGTTTTCGTCGCTACATTAAGCGGGTTCCACTCGGTACGGTATTCGTGGTTGCACCGTGGAATTACCCATATCTGACAGCTGTTAATGCGATTGTTCCTGCCTTGTTGGCAGGTAACACGGTACTGCTCAAGCACTCTGCACAGACGCCTCTTTGCGCAGAAAGAATGTCGGAAGCGTTCGCTGAGGCGGGATTGCCCAAAGGCGTATTTCAATACCTTCATCTTTCCCATGCTGATACTGAGTCTGTAATGCAGCATGACACCATACGTCATGTCGCATTCACGGGTTCAGTGCCCGGCGGCAGAGTCGTTGAAAAAGCCATTGCAGGGCGATTTATCAGTGCAGGTTTGGAGCTTGGCGGTAAAGATCCCGCCTATATTCGCCACGACGCCAACGTTCCCAATGCGGTAGACACCGTCATCGATGGCGCCTTTTTTAATTCAGGTCAATCTTGCTGTGGCATGGAGCGCCTTTATGTACACGAGTCGGTTTTTGATGACGTTGTCGATGCAGCGATAAAACTCGTGAACCAATACCAACTCGGCAGACCCGATGAAGCAAGCACAACACTTGGGCCTTTGGTTCGAACTGCTTCCGCTGATTTTGTGAGGGGCCAAACGGAAGAAGCGATACTTCAAGGCGCAAAGCCCTTGATTGACGCCTCCAACTTCCCAGCAAATCAGGTGAGTAGCCCATACCTTACCCCTCAGCTTCTCGTGAATGTTGACCACAGTATGCGGGTGATGACGGAAGAAACATTCGGCCCCGTTTTGGGTATTCAACGTATCAGCAGTGACGAAGAAGCCTTGCGCTTGATGAACGAGAGCGAATTCGGACTGACTGCCGCCATCTTCACCGAAGATGAGGCTCGTGGAGAACAGTTAGCAGATAACGTTGAGTCCGGCACTGTATTCCTCAACCGCTGTGACTACCTGGACCCCGGCCTTGCCTGGGTAGGCGTTAAAAACAGTGGTCGCGGATGCACCCTTTCCAAAATAGGGTTCGAGCATTTGACGCGCCCTAAGTCTTATCACTTCAAACGCGTGTAGGAGCCGGAGATGTCATTTTCAAACTGGAATTATCCCACCGCAATGACTGCCGGGATCGGTGCGTTATCTGCATTACCTGATGCTTGTAAAAGTCTGGGAATAGAGCGGCCATTATTAGTCACAGACCCCGGTATTGCCGAGCTTTCCATGACCCAACAGGCAAGAGATCTCTGCGAACAGCAAGGGTTATCTGTCGCGCTATTTTGCGATGTGCAAGGCAACCCAACAGGTCAGAATGTAGAAGCAGGTAACACTGCCTACAATGAGGGGCTCCACGATGGTGTGATTGCTCTAGGTGGTGGTTCTGCATTGGACTGTGCGAAAGCCATCGCCCTTTCTGCAGAACAATCACTGCCGCTTTGGGCATTTGAAGATGTTGGCGACAACTGGACGCAAGCGGATTCAGATCTCATTGCGCCGATCGTCGCAATTCCCACAACAGCAGGGACGGGTTCAGAAGTTGGTCGCGCCTCTGTGATCACCAAAGAAGATGAGAAACGCAAGCTCATCATCTTCCACCCAAAAATGCTGCCTGAAAAAGTCATTCTCGACCCAGAGCTGACGGTCGGCCTTCCCAAACACATCACCGCGGCAACAGGTATGGATGCACTTTCCCACTCATTGGAAGCCCTATGCGCGCCCGGCTACCATCCAATGGCGGAAGGTATCGCCATTGAAGGTATTCGTCTGGTGCAGCAAAACCTACCAATCGTGTTTGAAAACGGTGCAGATAAACAAGCCAGAATGCAGATGTTGGTCGCTTCCAGTATGGGCGCAACGGCGTTCCAAAAAGGTTTAGGTGCCATGCACGCCATCGCCCACACACTAGGCGCACTGTACAACGCACACCATGGTCTGCTAAATGCCATCCTGATGCCATATGTGCTTGAAGCCAACCGAAGTGAAATCGACGAGAAAATGGACCGGCTTTCGCGCTATCTGTCATTAGAAGCTTCAGGCACTGATGCGGTGTTGAGCTGGGTATTAGCGCTACGTAAATCTCTAGGGATTCCCCACACCCTCGCTGAAATTGGCATCAATGATGCGGAAGCGGAGAAGGTTGGCTTGATGTCAATTAATGACCCCTCAGCTGGCGGTAACCCTATCCCGTTTTCTGCGGATGAATACAGCCAACTCTTCGTCAATGCAGTTCATGGAAAAGGACTCTGAGGGGCATTATGCGTATCGGTCTCTTACTCTGTGACGACGTGAAGCCTGAGCTTCAAACCGCCCACAGAAACTACCCTGATATGTTCGAAACCACGCTGAGAAAAGTGGATCCTTCGCTGTCCCTTCGGTGCTACCGCGTTATTGATGGCGAATATCCAAAAGATATTGACGAATGTGATGGTTACGTTATCTCAGGTAGCCGATACAGCGTTTACGACGACCTCGCTTGGATTAAGCAGTTTGAAAGCTTTGTAAAAACGCTTTATGAAAAGGGAAAACCTGTCGTCGGTATCTGCTTTGGTCATCAGATGATGGCGCAAGCTTTAGGCGGCAAGGTTGAGCGCTCAGAAAAAGGCTGGGGAGTGGGTATTGCCACCAGCCATTTATCGACCGAAGAAAAGGCCAAACAGCCATGGCTTCAAAGCCTTAAGCCTGATTTTTCTCTCGTCGTTAGTCATCAAGACCAAGTGAGTCAACTCCCGCCAGATAGCACCACGTTGGCCAGTAGTGATTTCTGCCCTGTCGGCATGTTTACGGTAGGCAATCACTTCCTTGCGATTCAAGGACATCCAGAATTCAGTCGTGCCTACTCATTTGATTTGATGGAAGCAAGAAGGGATCGCATTCCAGAGGATGTGATATCCCGGGGACAGGCTTCTTTGCAACAAATGCCTGATGCTGAACTCGTCACCCGCTGGTTGCTCGCGTTTTTAAAGCAACCCTCTACATCATCCCGAGCGCCTTCGTCGCCTTAATCGACCCCATTCAAGGAAGGAAGTAGTTATGGAGTCATCACGTCTGCCCGAGGATAAAAACCTGGCCTATCTGCCCTCACCGTTGGCGGCTTATGTCAGGTTTGTCGAATCGGTCAATTTTTACATCGGCCGCTTCGCCATGTATCTGATTTTTCTGATGCTAGGCATTCTCGTTTATTCGTCTATTACCAAAACCTTCTTTCTGCCTTCGCTGTGGACACTCGAAATGGCACAGTTTGCGATGGTGGCGTACTACATGCTCGGTGGCCCTTATTCAATGCAGCTTAACAGCCATGTACGCATGGACTTGGCCTATGGTAACTGGTCGCCAAGAACCAAGGCGATGGTCGATAGCTTTACCGTCGTTTTCCTCATTATCTATCTTGGTGTTCTGCTGTATGGCGGCATTTCCAGTACCTCCTATGCGTTGGAGTATGGCGAGCGCAGCTATTCCGCTTGGCGGCCGTATATGGCACCAATCAAACTCATCATGTGTCTCAGTATTTTCCTGATGCTGCTTCAAGCCACGGCTGTCATGCTCAAAGACATCGCCAAATTGCGCGCGCCAAAAGGTATGGAAGATGAATCAGAAGGAGGCATGCAATGAGCTATGAATTGATCGCCTTACTGATGTTTTCCTCCATGATGCTCATGCTTCTGACTGGGCAACGGGTATTCGCTGCCATTGGCTCTGTCGCTGTTATCGCATCGCTTTTGCTATGGGGGGACGGCGGTTCAGAAATCGCCTTTGGCGCAGCCATGAAGTTGATGAAGTGGTATCCACTACTGACATTGCCGCTGTTTATCTACATGGGCTACATGCTGTCAGAGTCTGGTATTGCGGAAGATCTCTACAAAATGTTCCATGTCTGGATGGGACCGATTCACGGCGGCTTGGCTATCGGGACAATTCTTCTGATGGTCGCAATTTCAGCCATGAATGGCCTTAGTGTGGCAGGTATGGCCATCGGTGCAAGTATCGCTCTCCCCGAACTATTGCGTAGGGGGTATGACAAGATCATGGTGACTGGGGTGATACAGGCAGGAAGTTCGCTCGGGATACTGGTACCGCCAAGCGTGGTATTGGTTCTCTACGGCATGATTGCTCGCCAGCCAGTAGGACAGCTATGGCTCGCTGGTGTATTGCCTGGCCTGCTGATGGCTACCATGTTCATTGTCTATATCGTCGTTCGCTGCAAAATGCAGCCGCATTTGGGACCAGCGCTATCTGAAGAAGAACGCAACGTACCCATGAGTGAAAAGCTCAAACTGCTGCGCGCGGGCATTCTTCCGCTCGCGATTTTCTTCTCGATGACGGGTTTGTTCCTAATGGGTGTCACCAGCTTGGTGGAAAGCTCTGCGGTAGGCGCGCTGGCTGCGACCATTGCTGCGATCGTTAAGCGTCGTATGACCAAGGGCGTGATGGAAAATACGCTACGTAAAACCCTCGCTATCAGCTGTATGTTTATGTGGATCATTCTCGCCGCCCTTTGCTTCGGCGCGGTGTTCGATGGTTTGGGTGCTGTGAAGGCCATAGAAGCGCTGTTCATTGACAGGCTTGGCCTAACGCCTTGGGAAGTGCTGATCCTTATGCAGCTGTCCTACCTCATCATGGGCACCTTCCTCGACGATACTGCCATGTTGGTTATCGTTGCCCCTCTCTACGTGCCATTGGTGAAACTGCTCGGCTTCGACCTTATTTGGTATGGCGTGCTCTACACCATTACCTGTCAGATCGCCTATATGACACCGCCATTTGGCTACAACCTTTTCCTGATGCGCGCGATGGCACCTCCCGAGGTGTCACTGACCGACATTTATCGTTCTATCGTGCCATTTGTTCTGATCATGATCTGTGCGCTTGCCATTGTGATGGCATTCCCTCAGATCGCGCTCTGGCTGCCGGAATGGCACTACAGCCGATAGGAGGAAGCTATTACAAAAATCACTCTCAAATATGCAACTACACTCAAACCAATGGAAATGTGTGTTTATCGAATTAATGACATAATAAGGACACCACTATGAGTAACAACAGACGTGATTTTCTGAAAAAGGCAGGTATTGTTGGCGCTGCAGGTTCAACCGCCATTTTAGGTGCACCAGCCGTTGTATCAGCCAAAGAAACCATTCGCTGGCGACTACAAACTTATGCAGGCCCGGCGCTCGCTGAACATGTCATCAAACCTGCTGTAGATGCGTTCAACGCCGCAGCCAATGGTGAAATGGTCATTGAGCTGTATTTCGCCGACCAGCTTGTCCCAACGGGCGAGTTGTTCCGCGCAATGCAAAAAGGCACGATTGATGCGGTGCAAAGTGATGACGACTCTATCGCCGCTCCTGTCGATATCTCGGTGTTTGGCGGCTATTTCCCCTTCGCAACCCGGTATAGTCTTGACGTTCCAGTGCTGTTTGAAGAATACGGCTTGAAAGAAATCTGGCAGGAAGCGTATGGCGAGGTCAAAGGTGTAACCTGGTTAAGTGCTGGTTCGTGGGATCCATGCCACTTTGCTACCGTCGACCCTGTCCGCAGCCTTGCCGATCTGAAAGGTAAACGCGTTTTCACCTTCCCAACAGCTGGCCGATTCCTTTCCCGTTTCGGCGTTATCCCTGTCACTCTGCCATGGGAGGATGTCGAAGTCGCCGTGCAAACTGGTGAGCTAGACGGTATTGCATGGTCAGGCATTACGGAAGACTACACTGTCGGGTGGGCAGATGTGACCAACTACTTCCTGACCAACAATATCTCCGGCGCCTGGTGTGGCTCCTTTTTCGCCAACACTGAGCGTTGGAATGCGCTGCCTGATCACTTGAAAGTGCTGTTCAATATGATGATGGATTCCTCGCACTACTACCGTCAACATTGGTACTGGGGCGGCGAAGCGAAGCTTAGAACTGGCGGAACCAAAATGCAGCTGACCACAATTCCGGACGAGGAGTGGCGTCAGGTTGAACTGGAAGCCTATAAGTTCTGGGACGAAGTGGCTGAAACCAGCCCACGGGCAAAACGTGTGGTGGAAATCTTTAAAGAATATGCAGGGGTGATGGAAAAAGCGGGTAAACCTTACCGTTATTCATAACTCGTCTGCCACGTTTGCAAAGCGGCTGAGAGAGGCCGCTTTTTTGCTGCGGCTAGAGTGAAAAAAACCAGCGTTGATAGGCCAATACCGACGCTGGTTTTCCTCGAGTTTTTACGTTGGCAGATTTAGAGTTCTGCCCTCTCATTAATTTCCTTCAGCTGATAGAACCAAATGAAAGAAATGAAAGTCTTTTGGTTCAGAATCAGTCTGTAAGTGGCGGCCTTGCATTACTGACTGATTTTGAACACAGGGGTAATTTAGTACCTGATGAATAAGAAAACTGTGAGGTCAACAAGAAAGTTTCCTTATGTTTTATAGAGATGCAGCAATTTTGCGAGCCAGATATTACTCTGGAAAGCGAGTCACATTTGTAATGAAACCGCGTTTCACGATGTGGTTGTAAAGTCTGTAGCACATTCTGCTCGGCCCAACTCGTACAGGCGTATTTCACGGATTTCGCGACGTGCTTCATTCCACTCCATGATTATCTGTGCACGGCTTTCTCCCCTGCCCATTTCACTGAACAGAAAACGGTCAACAGTGTGATTAAAAGCCTCTAAGTCCATCTTTTCCTGATAGACCACACCCATATATTTGAAAGCCTGAGATTTCTCTTTGTTACTGCCCACCACGGTAAACTGCTGCAAGGTGTCTAGCGCTGCCTCATATTCGCATTGCACTATCTGTTGTTCAGTTCCCAGCAATTTTCCGTGCACACCATAGGTAGACACATAACTACACCCTGATACCAAGCCCGTAGCCATCAAACCCAGCAGTAACTTTTTCATGAAAAATCCTTTCCAATTGAAGCGGCAACATTTTGTCATTGGTCAAAAAACTAGCAATAATCAGGCCGATAAAACAAAAAAGCCGAGGTTGAACCCCGGCTTTCTAAATCATTAAAACCATGGCATTTGTCTACGGGCGCTTACCCAGTTTTACCGTGCCATTCTGTTCGAACATTGCCACTTCTTTGCGTTTGCGGCCTATCAGCAGTGGCTTGTCATCATAGAACAAGAAGTTTTTCCAATACTTCTTGAACATTCCCCAGCGGGTTTCCACGATATTGCTTTTGTCATAACAGAAGTACACTACTGCGTTATCTTCCCATGGGAAATACGCCAATACGTCTTCTGGCAAATCGCCTTCTTCTTCCCAAGGGTGCTGCCAGTCTGACTCCTGCTCCCACACATCACGCATGATCGCCCAGTCACCTTTACCAAAGTGATCCGGCGTTGGACTTTGCTGGCTAATAAAATCGCGCCATAGCTGACCACCGCGATCTTCTGTCATCGGTTTGATATGCTCGCGGTCTTCTTCGGCAACAGGCATAGACTGGTGTGTGAAAATCCACTTACGTTTGTATTCTTCAAAGGGAATGTAATTCATAGTTCTCTCAGAATTCACGGGCGTTATCTCCCCGCGAACATGTAACCCTCGCCATGGACAGTAATGAACATTTGCGGTTTTTTTGGTTCAACTTCGATTTTGTTGCGTAAACGTCGAACTAATACATCAATGGTTCTGTCATTTGGCGCATCGACTCGATGGCTGATCAAATTCAAGATTCGCTCCCGACTTAATACCCGGTTGCGATTCGCCGTAAACGCCACCAGCATCTCATATTCTGCTTTGGTGAGTTTCACTGCGTTGTCGCCTTTACTCAGTGCGCGGCGCTCAATGTCGAATGTCCAGCCATTGAAGTTCACGATGTTATCACTTTCTTTTACTGAACTCTGCATATCAGGCTGAGTATTCGCTTTGGAAATACGCCAGAGCAAATTGCGCACTCGAACAAGAAGTTCACGTAATTCAAGCGGTTTGGTGCAGTAGTCATCTGCGCCCATCTCCAAGCCAACAATACGGTCAATACTGTCAGTTCTCGCGGTGATGAGAATAATACCGACATCGGATTTGCTGCGCAGTTGGCGCGTCAGCATTAACCCATCCTCACCAGGCAGGTTGATATCAAGCAGCACCAAATCGATGGGCAGCTCATTCATAATCTGGTGCATTTCCTTGCCGTCAGCGGCCTGACTGACGTGATATCCCTGTTTTTCGAAGTACGCGCTCACCATGGTGCGAGTCACTGCTTCATCATCTACGACCAAGATGTGATGCGTCACATTTACCCTGTTCACATATCGTCATGAGGAGGCGCACTGTACCACCTAAATTGCTAACAAACTTGATTTATCTCATGGTTATTGCAATTTTTTGTGCGCCAAATCAACCATGTTTTTTAACAATCACAAGGGTGTTTTTGCGAGATAGGCGACAATTAAGTCATTTTTGGCACATTTAGAAGCACATAAAGCCCACATTTCACGTTAACAATCGATTCTGTTCATATCTGTTCATATTTACCGCCCACCTGTTCATTTACTAGATGAACCATATTCATATCCAATCGCTACTATGCCCACCTCGAAATAACGCATCAAAAACATGTAGCTATAGTGCGCTGGCTTGCTTCCAAACACGCTACCGGAATGGGCCCAAACACTAACTACAAAAACTTTATGGGTGTATCCACTTTTATGAAAAAGCTATTGCAGAAGCTGAACAAACCAAGCGCGAAGTACTCCATCCTTGCGCTGGTTCTGATCGGTGCTGTCATCACGGTTGCCGGCGTGGTCGTGATGAACAAGTCTCTCGACTACTTCTCTCAAACCGAGTTCTGTGTGTCGTGCCACACGATGCAGCAAAACTACGAGGAATATAAACAGTCGATTCACTACAGCAACGCAAAAGGCATCCGTGCTGAATGTGTAGACTGTCACCAGCCTAAAGATTTCGTAGGCAAAATCTGGCGCAAAATGGGCGCTTATAAAGACGTTTACCACCACTTCGTAACGGGCAAGATTGATACCCCAGAGAAGTTTGAGGAACACAGACTCGAACTCGCCCAGAAAGTCTGGGATCGCATGGCTGACGAGAACTACAAGACCTGTACAACCTGTCACTCATACGAAGCGATGGATCACGACAAGCAGTCTGTTCAGGCGATGAAAGAAATGATCCCTGCTGCGAAAGAAAATATGGCGTGTATCGAATGTCACAAAGGTATTGCTCACGAACTGCCAAACATGGCGGGTGGCTTCCGTAAGACATTCGAAACCCTGACTGCTTCTGCAACCGCACCTGCTGGCGCGAAGAAACTGTTCTCTATCGAAGAGAAGAGCCTGTTTGCTACCGCTGATGCAAACGGCAAGGTTGAAGGTCAGCTACTGCCAGCTTCTGAAGTAGAAGTGGTTGGCGAAGAAGGCGACATGCTGAAAGTGCGTGTTCAAGGTTGGATCGAAACCAACGGTAAAGGCCGCGTGATGACCGAGTACATGGGTAAGCGTGTATTCAAGGCGACCGTTCGTGGTGACGTGAAAGCGACTGAGACTGTGATTTCTGAAGAAGTGGATCCAGCAACCAACATCGCTTGGAAACAAGTGGCTGTGAATGCCTACATCACCAAAGATCACCTGGTTGAAAGCATTGACCCTATCTGGGACTACGCATCAGAAATGTACGCATCTTCTTGTAACTCTTGTCACGCAGCACCGGCACCTGGCCACTTCACTGCAAACGGCTGGATTTCAAGCCTGAAAGCGATGAGTGCGTATTACCGCCTGAGCAAGACCGAAGAGCGCACCCTGCTGAAATATCTGCAGAACCACGGTAGCGATACCGGCGGTGCAGGCGCCCACTAATCGGCAAAAAGAATACTAAGCGGCAGATGCGCCCTCGTGCATCTGCCCTGATGAATTAAAAACTATAAGGACTTCTACATGGCGACTGAAAAACAACAAGGCATTTCCCGCCGTCGTTTTCTCTCTGGCATGTTAACCGCCAGTGCGGGTGTTGTGATTGGTTCCAGCCTGCTGGCACCACGCAAAGCAATGGCCGCGACTGAAGCGAAAAACACCTTCTCTGGTGAAGTTATCCACGGTTCACACTGGGGTGCATTCCGCGCGAAAGTTGAAAACGGTATCTGGGTTGACACAGTAGCGTTTGAAAACGACCCACACCCAACTTCAATGCTAAACGGTGTGCGTGAAGTGGTGTACAACCCATCTCGCGTTAAGTACCCAATGGTACGTATCGACTGGCTGAAACACGGCTGGAAATCAGACACTTCACAACGTGGTGACAACCGCTTTGTGCGTGTGCCATGGTCACAAGCGCTGGACTTCTTCCACCACGAGCTGGAGCGTGTTCAAAACGCCTATGGCCCAAGTGCGCTGTACGCAGGTCACTCTGGCTGGCAGTCATGCGGTAAGTTCAACACCGCAGGTACTATGATGCAGCGCGCTATCAGCCTGCACGGTACTTACCTGGCAAAAGTGGGCGACTACTCGACCGGTTCTGCGCAGGTTGTTCTGCCTTACGTTGCAGGCGCAATGGAAGTTTACGAGCAACAAACTTCTTGGCCTCTGGTTCTGGAAAACGCGAAAAACATCGCGATCTGGGGCTCTGACCCAATCAAGAACCTGCAAGTAGGCTGGTTGGTTCCAGACCACAGCGTTTACGGTTACTACCAGCAACTGGCTGAGAAAGTAAAAGCAGGCGAAATCAACGTCATTCATGTTGACCCGGTTAAGAACGAATCATACAAGTTCTTCGGCGGTTCTCAGGTTGCGGTTAACCCACAAACTGATGTACCTCTGATGCTGGCAATCGCGCACACGCTTTACACTGAGAAGCTGTACGACGAGCAGTTCCTTGCTGACTACACCACAGGTTTCGACAAGTTCGTTCCTTACCTGATCGGTGAAAAAGACGGCGTAGCGAAAACGCCTGAATGGGCAGCAGAAATCTGTGGCATCCCTGCTGATCAAATCCGCGAACTGGCGCGCACCATGGCAAATGGCCGCACCCAGATCATCGCTGGTTGGTGTCTGCAGCGTATGCAGCACGGCGAACAATACGCGTGGATGATCGTTGTACTAGCTGCCATGCTGGGTCAAATCGGTCTGCCAGGTGGTGGTTTCGGCTTCGGTTGGCACTACAACGACGCAGGTACTATTACTTCTGCGGGCCCACTGATGTCTGGTTTCAGCTCAGTGACTGGCGTTGATCCAATCCACAGCGGCAGCTACAACGGCTACTCAAGCTACATCCCTGTTGCACGTTTCGTTGATTGTATCGAGAACCCGGGTACGACTATCCAGTTCAACGGCCACAGCGTGAAATTCCCGCACATGAAGATGGCTATCTTCTGTGGTAACAACCCATTCCACCACCACCAGGATCGTAACCGCATGATCAAAGCGTGGCGTAACCTGGAAACGGTTGTCAGCGTTGAGCATCAGTGGACAGCGACTTGCCGCTTTGCAGACATCGTTCTGCCAGCGACCACCACTTACGAGCGTAACGACATCGAGCAGTTCGGTAACCACTCGAACAAGGGCATCATCGCGATGAAACAAATCGTCGAGCCAATGTTCGAGGCGAAAGACGATTTCGATATCTTCCGTGAGCTGTGTACCCGTTACGGTCGTGAAGAAGCCTTCACCGGCGGCAAGACCAAGATGGAGTGGATTGAAGAGATCTACAACGGTGCGCGTCTGCAAGGTCGTGGTATCGGCGTTCGCATGCCTAACTTCGTTAAATTCTGGGAAGAAGAGCAATTCATCGCATTCCCAGAAGGTTCAGAGTGGGTTCGTCACGCAGCGTTCCGTAAAGAACCGGATCTGGAGCCACTAGGCACCGCGTCTGGTCTGATCGAGATCTACTGTAAGACTATCGCTGACATGGGTTACGACGACTGTCAGGGTCACCCAATGTGGTTCGAAAAAGTAGAACGTAGCCACGGTGGTCCTAAGTCCAAGCAGTACCCTATCCACCTGCAAAGCTGTCACCCGAACCACCGTCTGCACTCGCAGCTGTGTTCGTCTGACGACCACCGCGGCACTTACGCGGTAGCAGGTCGCGAGCCTTGCTACATTAGCACTGCTGACGCGAAGGCACGTGGTATTAAGTCTGGCGACATCGTGCGCGTGTTCAACGACCGTGGTCAGGTACTGGCTGGTGCAGTGGTAACTGACGATTACATGTCTGGCGTATGTCGTATCCATGAAGGTGCATGGTATGCGCCGCTGGAAGGTGGCAAACCAGGTACTTTGTGTACTTACGGCGATCCAAACGTGCTGACCGTTGATATCGGCACCTCTAAGCTGGCTCAGGCAACCTCAGCGCACACCGCACTGGTTGAAATTGAGAAATATACTGGCAAAGTACCAGCAGTGACTGGCTTCAGCGGCCCTATCGCCGTTGACGACGTTAACCCACTGTTCCCAGCGATGGATATCGCATAAGAGACAGTGTGAAGAAAAAGGGCAGCTTGGCTGCCCTTTTTTACTCTAAGCTGGTTAGAATTAACGAAAAACATCCCTCACTTACGGAATGACAATGCAAGAATTTATCGCCATCAACGAGCAACGCGCTGAATTTTACTGGTGGATGTCTTCACTCTTCGCGACGGAGTTGACCCAGCAAGATCTGGACAACTATCACGGCGGCGACATGGATAACTATTACTCCGTGTTGGCGATGACTGACGAATTGAAAACCCCGATTGCCGAACTACGTGACGCTTTGGCGAAACTGAAAGTCAGAGAAGATGCGCAGCTTGAATTGGCGGCAGATTTCTGTGGCTTGTTCCTTAGCACACCTAAGTCAGGCGCCCTGCCTTATGCCTCCATGTACATTGGCGAAACCGGTTTATTGAACGACAAGCCTGCGGTTGAAATGGGCCAGTGGATGGATAAATACGGCATTGCACAGCGCAAAGATTTCAATGAACCGTTCGACCACTTGGCGGTAGAGCTCGACTTTATGGGCAATCTGGTGATCCTCGCGAACAAAGAAACTGACGAGGAAAAGCAGGAAGCGATGATGCAAGAGCAGCAACGTTTTCTGGAAACCATGATGCTGCCTTGGATTGAGCAGTTCCAGCAAACCGTGTATCAGTTCGACAAGTTCGGTTTCTATAAAGCGGCAGCAAATCTGCTGGTGTCCTTTATCAAACTGGATAGAGCCTTCCTGAAAGGCGAATAGTCGCAAGCACACTGTTATAAAGCCGGGCTTGTTCCCGGCTTTTTTGTTTCTAGCCGTTCAAAATTACCAAGCTGGCGCTCAGTTAGCTGAAACTGAAAGTACGCACTATGTGGTTAGCATGATGCGCATCAACCTTATGCACGTCTCTAAGACACAATAATTGCGGCGTAGGACCATTGACATTAAACTGTGAACGCAAGCGATTGGCATTGAGAATTTTCTGAAATCTTGCAACAAACTCATGTAAGTGCCTCGCGCGTTTCTTCTCCTCTGCGTCAATAACGCTCAGACTATTTGGGCATTGCGTCTGATTACGCGTCAGTAAGAGAAAGAAAGCACACATAATTTGAACGAACCTGATACGCCGCTTATACCGTCGGATTGAATCGAAAACATTCAGTTCGGTTAAGCGGCGTAAACTTGTGCAGTCCGATATGACAGAGGCTGCCAATGAAAACGATAAGAAGATTACCGAATGGCAACAATTAAAGACGTCGCTCGACTCGCGGGTGTCTCTACAACAACAGTTTCGCACGTGATCAACAAGACACGTTTTGTTGCAGAGAACACGACAAAGAAAGTATGGGCAGCAGTCGATGAACTGAATTACGCACCAAGCGCAGTGGCTAGAAGCTTGAAGTGCAACTCCACCCGCACCATTGGCATGCTTGTCACCAAATCAACCAACCCTTTCTTCGCGGAAGTGGTGCATGGTGTAGAAGAGTACTGCTACAAAGAAGGCTACACACTTATCCTGTGCAATACCGAAGGTAATCTCTCCAAGCAGCGCGATTATCTGCGCATGCTGGCGGAAAAGCGCGTGGATGGCCTGCTTGTCATGTGTTCTGATCTGAACGAAGAACTGCTTTCTCTGCTTGAGAAGAAGCAGGATCTGCCAATGGTAGTCATGGACTGGGGTACGCAGCACATTAACACTGACTGCATTCAGGACAACGCCGAGCTTGGCGGCTACATTGCCACTAAACACTTTATTGAAAACGGTCACACCAAAATCGGTTGTATCTCAGGTCAAATGGACAAGCTTACCTGTAGAGAGCGTTTGGACGGTTTCCGCAAAGCGTTGGAAGAAGCAGGATTAACTTACAACCCTGATTGGATTGTAGAAGCAGATTTCGAATGTGACTCTGCTGTAGAAGCCGCTAACAAACTCGTTGCGCTTGAAGACCGCCCGACTGCTGTTTTCTGCTTTAACGACATTATGGCGCTGGCTGCGATCAGCACCTTCCGTCAGGCTGGTTTGGATGTGCCGAATGACATTTCAATCATCGGTTATGACAACATCGATTTGGCAGGCTTTTTCTCGCCGCCGTTAACCACAATTCACCAGCCTAAGAACCGTTTGGGTAAAACGGCCATTAAGCTCTTGATGGAGCGTCTGGCGAACAAAGAAAATCAACAACAGATTTTTGAAATGCAACCTGAGTTGATCGTGCGACGCTCTGTAAAGAAACTTAACAGTTAACACCTCAAAACTGCCGCTATTTACACCAAAAAGCCTGAGCGTCGCGCTCAGGCTTTTCTATTACTGACAAGTTTAATAGATAAATTGATCTTATTGTTGCGACGAACCTCAAAATCAATAAAATGCCCAGATTTCTAGTGCTACCCTTATTTCATATTGTAAAAGGGGTGCGATGGTCGAAATTTCTTCAATAACAAAGGGAACGGAATAATTACAAAGGCATCAATAGAGCTCGTTCTGAACTAAGATCACACTTTGTTAGACTAGCAATAACGACAAAATGACGCGATTCGGTTAAGCTAAATCTCGTCAAGAAAAAGGCAAACCACGGCGAAAGCCTGGGACGCAAAGCTTCCGGCCTCACACCACCGAGAATTTCTCTGGTGTTGGTAGCGGAGCTACCGATGACGTTAGCATTTCACAATCCGGTTCTCCCGGTACGTTGACAATTCTCTGAATTAGCTTTGCTACGTTACTCCTTGACCATTCATCCAGGAACGTATTGATTGAGAATAAGTCACATGGATAAACCTACTCTAAAAAACACACTGAAGTTCTTCGAATGTCTGGGCAAAATGAAATCCCGCTCAATGTTTGGCGGTTTCGGTGTATTTTGCGATGAGACGATGTTTGCGCTCGTCGTCAATGACCAGCTTCATCTTCGCGCTGGCACAGCCAATGAAACTGAATTCAAAGCGCTTAGCATGGAACCTTACGTCTACAAAAAGCGTGGATTCCCTGTTGTCACTAAATATTATGCAGTACCGCAAGAATGGTGGGACCAATCAGATCTTCTGATGGACCATGCGGTTAAGGCATTGGCCATTGCAAGGGAAGACCAGCAAGAAAAGAAGACTGCTGCGCCTTCACGTATCAAAGATCTTCCAAACCTTCGCCTTGCGACGGAACGTATGCTGAAAAAAGCTGGCATCGAATCCGTCGAGGAGTTGCAGCGTGCAGGCGCGGTCGGTGCTTACCAAGCATTGCAAAAATCACACAATGATACCCTTAGCCTAGAGCTGCTCTGGGCACTTGAAGGAGCCATTGAAGGAAAGCACTGGTCGGTGATTACGCCGCAGCGAAGAAACGAGCTACTCGAAACTCTTCGCCAATAATCGCCAAATTGACGCCTCAAACAGCCAATGTGCCCTTCACCGCCATTGGCTGTTTTGTTATCTAGCAATGTCTTGAAGATACTCCGTACCGTATAAAGCCACGAAAAAGCAATTAACTCTCTCTTTGACACGCTTTCTTGACCGAAATAATGGAAAGTAACATCATGAACCATTGCTTACGGCAGAAGGGGTTGTCGCAGAAAAGTCGTAAAAAAGTCGAGATTTTGTCTTTGAGGCTATCAACCTATTCAAAGGCACTACAAAACAATATTTGTGACACATATCACACATATGAGACATATCAGCGCCTGTCGGTTATCAGTGCATCCAAATCTGAACTATGCCAAAAGAGAAGATAGACAAATGGCAATAGAGAAATGCACTACACAAAGCCGTTTCCTGATCAGATTGATAGAATTTTCCGCGACCATTTCAGAAAGTGGCCGCGCAGATTCAAGTGGACGGTTTTTTTCTGTTTCTTCTTCCCTGCTGTTTCATACGCAGCCAACACACATGGCACCGTCGACCCTTCGTTTCTTACTATCATTGTTATCCTTTTCTGCGGCATCAATGCACTGGTAGTGATTTGGGGACTGAAGCTAAACAGCTTCGCGCAGCGTTGCTACTGGCACCGTAACTACCACATTGGTGGCGCAACAACGCTGGCACTCATCCCTCTTGGCATTTTGGTACTTCAATACACCAAATACTGTCTATGAATCCAACCTGTAGTTCTTCATTAACACATCCAGACTCTATTCAATCCCGTATACTCCCATTCTTATCAGACAGTTAACCCTCTCTCGGCAGGCTTTCATATACATGTTTGAACATATAGCATCGAAAAATTTGAAGAAGTTTGTAATTTTTCCCAAATCCCCTCGGTCATATCCAGCAAGCAAAATTAGGAAAAGCGCGCAACTCCACGTATTGCTTTCGTCAAACTGAGACGTAATGACTTCCTCGGTCACAGTTTTGACAATAAACCTGTTTAACTCTTTGGTAATGAAGTGTATTCCGCTCAGACAAAAGGAAACTTTTGCCATAGTTAGTGTTGTGCAAAATCACTTGCAGTTATCCCGTTTTCGAGTGAACAGACTCGTGGAACAACGTCATCAGAAAAGGATCAGAAATGAACACAAAGAAGTTAGCTGTTCTTGCTGTCATCGCAGCCATATTCATTGCGTGGTTCGCATTAGACTTAGGCGCACTGTTTACGCTTGAAAACGCCAAAGCACAGCACGAAGCGTTGAAAGACACCATTGCGAGTAATTTTGTTACCGCAAGCATTGTATATTTTGTTGTCTATATCACCATGACCGCGCTCTCGCTGCCCGGAGCCGCCATTGCTACCCTACTTGGCGCAGCGCTATTTGGATTTTGGTGGGCACTGCTTCTGGTTTCATTTGCCAGCTCCATTGGCGCAACGCTTGCGTTCTTGGTCAGCCGCTTCCTGCTCAAAGATTCTGTGCAAAGCAAATTTGGCGATCGCCTTGCCACGATTAACCAAGGTGTAGAGAAAGATGGACCGTTTTACCTTCTGACACTGCGTCTAATCCCTGTATTTCCGTTCTTCCTGATTAACCTGCTGATGGGCTTAACGCCAATCCGCACTGCGACTTTCTATATTGTTAGCCAAATCGGCATGCTGCCGGGTACTGCGGTTTACATCAATGCTGGTACCCAGTTAGCACAAATCGATTCGCTGAGCGGCATCGTTTCTCCAGGTGTATTGTTGTCACTGGTTCTGTTGGGTGTGTTCCCAATCATCGCGAAGATGATCATGAACGTGATTCAAAAGCGCCGCGTGTACGCAAAATGGCAAAAGCCAACCACTTTTGACCGTAACCTGATTGCGATTGGTGCGGGTGCCGGTGGTTTAGTGACCACCTACATTGGTGCAGCGGTAAAAGCCAAAGTAACCCTGATTGAAAAGCACAAAATGGGTGGTGACTGTCTGAATACTGGCTGTGTGCCATCAAAAGCCTTGATTCGTGCAGGTCATGCCGTGCATGAAATCAAACGCTCGCAAGAGTTTGGTGTGAACGTTGGCGAACCTACCGTGGATTTCCAACAGGTAATGGGCCGCGTACACAAAGTCATTGCAGACATTGAGCCGCACGATTCTGTCGAGCGTTACACGAAGCTTGGCGTGGAATGTATCGAAGGCGAAGCGAAAATCCTCTCTCCTTGGGAAGTAGAAGTGAATGGTCAACGCCTGACTACTCGCAACATTGTTATCGCAACCGGTGCGCGTCCTTTGGTTCCAGGTATTCCTGGCCTACAGGAAGTGAGCTACCTAACCTCAGACAACGTCTGGGAGCTTCAGGAGCAGCCTAAGAAGCTATTAGTACTGGGTGGTGGCCCAATCGGTAGCGAATTGGCACAGAGCTTCTCTCGTCTCGGTACAGACGTTACCTTGGTGGAAATGGCAGACCAACTGCTGATCCGTGAAGATGCCGACGCTGCTGAGCTGGTCGTAAAAGGCCTGAAAGAAGATGGCGTAAACATTCTACTTGGCCACAAAGCCACACGTTTTGAAAAAGACGGCGACGTTCAACGTGCTTACCTTGAGCACAATGGCGAAGAAGTTGTTATTGAGTTTGACTATGTGATGCTGGCGCTCGGTCGCGTCGCTAACACCAAAGGCTTTGGCCTCGAGGACATCGGCGTTGAGCTCACAGAGCGCGGCACAGTCAAAGTGAACGAGTATCTGCAAACAAACTACCCTAACATCTTTGCAGTGGGTGATGTGGCAGGTCCTTTCCAGCTGACCCACGCTGCAGGCCATCAGGCTTGGTATGCCGCAGTGAATGCGCTGTTTGGTGACTTCAAGAAATTCAAAGCAGATTACTCAGTGATGCCAGCAGCGACTTATACTGCACCGGAAGTCGCTCGCGTCGGTATCAACGAGAAAGAAGCGATTGCACAAGGTATCGAGTACGAAGTCGCACACTACGGCATCGACGACTTGGATCGTGCGATTGCAGATGGTGAAGATCACGGCTTTATCAAAGTCATCACACCGAAAGGCAAAGACAAGATTCTGGGTGCAACCATTGTGGGTTCACATGCTGGCGACTTGCTCGCAGAATTCACCCTAGCAATGCGTCACGGCCTTGGATTAAACAAGATCCTCGGTACAGTGCACCCTTACCCAACCATGAGTGAAGCCACCAAATACACTGCCGGTGTTTGGAAGCAGAACAATGCTCCTCAAGGATTGTTGGCTTGGGTAGAGAAGTTCCACACCTGGATGCGTAACGAATCCAGTGCAAACAAATCTCAAACAATGATTAAGGAAGATTGATCACCATGAATTTGAAATCCATTGTCGCTGCCTGCGCCCTCGCCTTCACTTCAGCCGCTTCGGCGGCTGATCTCTCCAACTGGGAGCAAATTGAGGAAAGTGCACAAGGGCAAACGGTCTACTTCAACGCCTGGGGCGGTAGCCAGGAAATCAATGCCTACTTGCGATGGGCGGGTGACGAACTAAAAGATCGTTACGGCGTCACGCTTCAACACGTTAAAGTGTCTGACATTGCAGAGACCGTTAACCGTTTGGTTGCTGAAAAAGCCGCAGGCAAGAATGAAGGCGGCAGCGTAGACATGGTTTGGATTAATGGTGAAAACTTTAAATCAATGAAATCAAACGGCCTGTTGTTTGGGCCTTTTGTTGAAAGCCTACCTAGCTGGTCGATTGTTGATAAATCCCTACCAGTCAAAGAGGACTTTACCGAGCCAACAAATGGTTTAGAAGCTCCTTGGGGTGTCGGCCAGTTAGTTTTCATCCACGATGAAAAGACGCTGGCAAATCCACCAGCCTCTTTCAACGAGATGCTGAGTCTAGCCAAAGCGTTTCCGGGAAAAATCACCTACCCGAAACCACCGGCTTTCCACGGCACCAGCTTCCTGAAAGCAGCATTGCTGGAATTGAGCATGGATACTGCCCCACTCTACAAGCCGGCTGATCAAGCAGATTTCAATGCGGTGACAGCGCCACTTTGGAAGTACCTGGATGAATTGCACGCCGTAGCTTGGCGTCAAGGTAAACAATTCCCAGCAGCTAGCGCGGAAACCATGCAGTTGTTGGATGATGGAGAGTTGCTGCTTGCCATCACATTTAACCCCAATGCTGCTGAAACTGCAGTGAAAAACGGTACACTTGCGCCTTCCACAAAAGCCTTCGCGTTTGATAAAGGTGCATTGTCCAACATTCACTTTATGGGCATTCCTTGGAACGCCAATGCAAAAGAAGGCGCACTCGTCGCAGTTAACTTCCTGATGAGTGAAGAAGCGCAGGCTCGCAAAGCAAACAGCGATTATTGGGGTGACCCAGCGGTCGTGAAACTGACGGGCAGTAAGCCATTGTTCAAGTCACAGCCCGAGCCACATCCAAGCTGGCAAGGTGCGCTCGAGCAGGAATGGCTCAAGCGCTATGGTCAATAATTAGAGTAAAATGTTGAAGCGATAAGCGCTTCAAGTGAAATGAGGTAAACATGTTACGCCTGCTGTATTTGATGACATTAGTCGTGTGCTGTTTACCTCTCCTTCCCGGACTTGGCGGCGTATTACTTTCTGCCGTCAGTTATCTTCCCGTTCTTGGACTAAGTGAACCCAGCCTTGATGGTTGGCGCGCAATGCAAGACTGGCCTGGCACCAACAAAGCTATTCAACTAACTCTTTTCACCGGTATTGCCGCCTCTTTCTTTGCCGTACTGTTTACGTTTCTTATTCTTCAATCCTGTTGGGGGACCCGATTCTGGAAGCGCATCGAACAGTGGCTTTCACCTTTGCTGGCGATGCCTCACGTTGCCTTTGCGATCGGCTTTGCCCTTACCTTTGCCCCATCAGGCTGGTTATTCCGTTTTATCGCGCTGTTTACCGGACAAGAACAGCCCTATCACTGGTCGCTGGTTCAGGACAGTAGCGGTATTGGATTAATTTTGGCACTGGCTGTGAAGGAAACCCCTTTCCTTCTGCTGATGAGCCTTTCTGTGCTGAAACAAATGCAGGTAGACCGCTTACTCGCAGCCTCACAAAGCCTCGGATACAACCGCACAGCGGCATGGTTGAAAGTTGTGTTCCCACAATGGCTGCCGAAGATGCGCTTCCCAATTTATGCCGTGTTGGCTTACGGATTATCCGTCGTTGACGTGGCGATGATTTTGGGCCCGACTTCGCCAACCACCTTTGCCGTATTGGTGTGGCAATGGTTTAACGACCCTGACTTGTCGATGTTGCCACGTGCAGCAGCGGGGGCTATTTCGTTATTCGTCCTCTGTTTCGGCACACTGCTTTTATATCGCCTGTTCGAATATGTACTGATTAACGTTTGGCAGAACTGGCAATTCAGCGGAAGCAAAACCTATTCACTGCCGGGGCGACATCTATTTAAGTTCATCGCTCTTTTGCCTTTTATGATGATTCCCCTGCTGCTGGTTTGGTCGTTCGCTCTCCGCTGGCGCTTTCCAGAGATTTGGCCAACACGCACCAGTACCCGTTTTTGGGAGCAGGAATCCAGTCATCTGATTGAGCTGGCGACCAACAGCCTGATTCTTGGCCTGATATCCGCGACGGTTGCGTTGATATTTGCCGTCGGCTGTCTGGAGTATCGCGACAAGTACCACAAATCACTGCCGCAGTTGGTGATTGCTGTGCCAATGCTTATCCCACAGTTATCGATTCTGTTCGGTATTCAGGTCGCGATATACATGTTACCGGGGCAATGGCACGTCCCTGCTACCATCTGGGCACATATTCTGTTTGCCTTCCCTTATGTTTATCTCGCGTTGGATGGGCCTTGGAAATCTTTCGATCAACGCCTTACCCAAACCGCGCGCAGCTTGGGACACAGTCCGTTTAAAGCCTGGTGGCAGGTGAAACTGCCTATTGTCATTCCCGCTATTTTACTAGCTTGGGCTGTTGGTCTGAGTGTCAGTTTTGCTCAATATCTGCCTACCCAACTTCTGGGCGCGGGACGTATCACCACACTAACTACAGAAGCGGTCAGTCTTGCCAGCGGTCAGGATAGACGTATCAGCGCCGTGTATGGTTTGATTCAAGCCTTTCTGCCGCTTGTTTTCTTTGCCCTTTCGCTTGCTGCGAGCCGATTAGCTGACCCACGTCGTCGCCTCGCCCGACATGATGAATCCAGAGAGTCTGTGAATGAGTTTGTCCGTACAAAACCTGACTATAAAATCTAATCAAGCCACTTTGGTGACTGGCATGTCTTTCCTTGTCGAAAATGGGAATGTACTGTCCATCATGGGACCAAGTGGTTGTGGTAAATCCACCTTACTCAGCGCAGTTGCTGGACACCTCTCCCCAGAATTTGATTGCGAAGGCGATATTCTGGTTAACGGCCAAAACATCCAATCGCTCCCTGCTGAGAAGCGGGCAGTTGGGATTCTGTTTCAAGATGATTTGCTCTTCCCACACCTCAATGTGTGGCAAAACCTCGCGTTTGGGCTGCCTGACACGATGAGTGCTGCCGAGAAAAAAGAACGAGCATTGGCAACGTTGCAAGAAATAGAACTCGCGGATATCGCTTTTAAAGCGCCAGACCAAATCTCCGGAGGTCAGCGTGCACGCATAAGCTTAATGCGTACCCTGCTCTCTCACCCCAAAGTCATCTTGCTGGATGAGCCTTTTAGCAAGCTGGATAAGCCACTTCGAAAGTCATTCCGTGCATTTGTGTTCAAGCAAATCAAAAATCGCAACATTGCGGCGGTGATGGTGACGCATGATGAGGATGACGTACCCATGGAGAGTACCTTGCTGCATTGGCCAAACAAAGAAAGGGAAACGACCTCGAAAGTGGGTTTTATGAATACGGAGCAGAACAATGCTTGATCGCTATTCCATCGCCGTCATCCGTTGGCCTTTAAAACAGGCCGCCAAGATCCCTGACAAAATCGGCCTCACTGCCAACCAAGTCACGGTGAGTGGCTTTCTGATTGGCTTGCTAGCGCTACCTGCGATTGCTTACGAATATTACTGGCTCGGTTTGCTGTTTATCGCCTTGAACCGCATTTTTGACGGGTTAGATGGCGCATTAGCGCGCCGACAAGGGATTACCGATGCCGGTGGATTTCTGGATATCACGTTGGATTTCCTTTTCTATTCGATGATCCCGTTTGCTTTTGCGTTGGCAAATCCCGAACAAAACGCCGTTGCTGCGACGTTCCTTGTTTTTTCATTTATGGGGACAGGCTCCAGCTTCCTCGCATTTGCCATCATGGCGAGTAAACGAAATATCGAAAACCCCGTCTATCAAAGCAAATCGCTTTACTATATTGGCGGTTTAACCGAGGGAACAGAGACCATCGTCTGTTTTGTCCTGTTCTGTTTGTTCCCGGGTTACTTTGCAGAAATCGCCTGGACGTTTGGCGCTCTATGCTGGATTACCACAGCAACGCGCATTTGGGCGGGTTATCAAACCTTAAAAGAAGGCCCAGCTCCTTAGTTTGAAAAAGGCAATCACCGAAAACAGACATGGCCCCAACGTGGGGCCATTTTTCTTTTCAAACTCGATAAGTTAAAAGCTAACGTTGTACTTGGTGGTTAGCCAGTTACGCACCCACTCTCGGTCAGCGTCTGAGATATCCAGCGCGGCATTGAAGGCTTTCACCGCATTCTCACCCACTGCCTGAGGGTACATACCCAGAATTTGTGGAGAGCGTGATTTGAATTCTTCTGACGCTACGGTTTCAGCAACAGCAGCTGTCCACGCATCAATCACATCTTGTGACGTACCTTTTGGCAGGAAGATACCTTTCTGAGCCGCAAAGCCAGCCACAAAGAAGGATTTCCACACATTAAATTCGGTGCCTTCCGGCTTCTTACCATTCAGCATTTCATACACTTCCGCGAAATGCGGCAGGTCTGGGAAAGTAGGATCGCGTTGCAGCTCGCCGTTCGCGTCAAGTACACCCCAGGTCATGATAGGAATGGCTTTGCCTTCATCAACCAGCGGAGTCACTTTCTTGAGGAACGCAGAACTGGTTTGATAATCCACGTTAACTTCGCCACGCTCAAAAGCCAATCGGCCTGCGCCACGGCCTTTCATGCCGAAAACAGCCTGAACAGGGATATCCAGAATGTCCAAGGCGAGCAGTGGCACCAAATCCAGCGAGGTTGCGCCCTGACTTGCGTATTTCAAATCGGCATCACGAAGTTTCAGTAAATCTGCTGCTGAATTTACGCCAAGATCTTTGCTCACGTAGAACACGCCGCCGGTTGGCGAGGCTAAAACTGGTGTCCAATCTTTGTATTCGTAACGAACACGCTTGTCACCGAGAAGGTAAGGGAACTGCGTCGAACCGGAAGTTCCGAGCACATTCAAACCATTTTTCTTGGCTCTACGCTGGAATTGGTTTGCCCCTTTAGTTGAGCCACCACCCGGCACGTTTTTCACTACCACGGGAGGTTCGCCGGGTAAATGCTGCGAAAGCATCGGCGCATAGAATCTCGCCCATGTGTCAGAACCACCACCCTCTTTAAACGGAATAATCCATTCAACTCGCTCACCGGAAAAATCCGCTGCACTCACAGAAAAGGTTGTCGCTGATGCAACAGCTATCCCTAACCCGACGACTGCTTTTCGTACGATATTACTTAGTGAAAACTGTTTTGTTTGCTTACTCATGTTCCAGCCTCTTGTGCCATCGTTGATTGTTGCCGCTCCCTTGGCAATCTGTGGTGCTTTCTTAAACGCTGATTTAATGCTTGGGAACCGCCTCATTAACCAAGTTAATCAGCGAACCTGTCATCAACCTGTCAATGTTAATTTCTTGTTAAATTACAGGATTTGATCACTATTTGTCCGCTGTCCACACCGTGTCAGGAATATAGATTTCACCGCGGAATATCCTGCGCGCGGTGCGAATGACACCAGCTTTATGCACCTTGTAGGTTTCACCGTCGGCCTCAATATCCAACACGATTTCTATTTGTCCGCTGGGATGTTCAATGGTGATTTTTTCAGAGAGCTGGCTGTGGGGTTTGGCGATATCATTAGCGACGGTACCGGGAATACGGGTTGCCACACTTACACAAATAGCGCCCGTTGCTGCATGGCTGGCATGACAGGTATCCGGCACAAAGTAACGTGAAGTGATAGAACCGCCTTTACGTGGCTGAGAAAGCACCCCTACCTTGGGAATCACCATGCCACTCACATCACCTAAGCCCATAGCCGCGCCTGCCTGAAGGCGAATGCTTTCAATTCTTGAGAGAAGATCCGTATTGCTATCAAGTACTTCTTTGGGCTCTGCGCCATCAATACCCAGCTCGTCAGCAGGAATCAACACCATGGGCATTGCCGCATCGACGCAACTAACGGTAACGCCATCGAATGAATCTTTGATATTGCCTGTAGGAAAGAGACGTCCGGTTTTGGTGCCTGCCACGTCGAGAAATTTGAGGACGACTGGTGCTGCTGTGCCTTCGACGCCATCAATACGGGTTTCGCCGTCGTATTGAACAAAACCTTCTGGTGTCTGAACTGTTGCTTCGATAAAGGAATTAGTATTTAGATTTCGCACCCGGACAACGGTTTCTCCGTCCTGTGCCTTAATCAAACCGGATTCAATCGAAAAAGGCCCCACACCCGCGAGAATGTTGCCGCAAGATGGCGCGATATCGACTGACATATCCTCGATTGAGACCTGAATAAATAAGTAGTCGATATCCGCATCTGGATGGTCAGAAACAGAAATAATGGCCGCCTTACTCGTCAACGACGTTGCTCCGCCAATACCATCAATCTGTTTCCCGGTGGAGGAGCCCATAGCTGCAAGAAGGATTTTTTCTTGGGTTTCCCAATCACGGGGAAGATGGTTACTGAGAAAGTACGGACCCCGTGATGTCCCGCCTCGCATAATGGTACATGGAATTGCTGTTTGCATAACGACACCGAATTGATGTTAATACCTTGTTATGAAAACTTATTGAGCGAAGCTGTCACTGACCTGTCATCACAAGGCTAACTCACCTTTGTTCATTCCTTATCAGCGCAGCGAGACGATAAAAGCCGTGCGCCATTTTCGAATAAGGTGTTAGCAGAAACAGAGTCAACACAGTCGCGAGATGGAACGCCAGTAGGAAAGGCAAAAATACCGTGCCGCCCAGCAGCCAGAGCAACAAACCTGAGGTGCTGACTAGAAACAGTAAGGCGACAAATGCCATCTCCCCACCCCAGACTCGCTGGTCTGAAAGATTCCTGTCTGCTTTGGCTTTCAACGCCATCAATCCGAGCGTGCCAACCGACAACAGAATCCCCCCTGACACACCAAATAACTTGGGTAAGGATGCCATGCTGTAGGGCGCTGGTAGATTCAGCAAATAGTGCATTAAGGTCGCTACGCTGGTCGCAGCAAAACAAAGCAGAAACCCCCACATGGTGGCCTGATGGAAATGCCGTCTGGCGTGAGAAAAACGATCTTCATCTTCAAAGTTACAACCATCACCATGACCGCCGTCGAGGTGCTTCATTTTCCCCGCAGCCACCAAGGCTTGCTTCACCTGTCGCCATTCTATGTTCTTTCCATCCACCGCGCGCCAATATCGACGCAAACTGATCACTAAGGTCAAAAGCGGCAAGATAAATGCGGGAAGGAAAACGGCCACCAGCCAATTATGCGGAAGTAAATCGTAGAAAGTGTTACCCGGCCCGCTACCTTGAACACTGAATAAGAAAAACGTCAGCGCGAGGATAGATAACAACGCAATCGCCACACCATTCTTATCAAAACGTCCTGCAAAAGCGGCAGGAAAGGCATATTTGTTCCAAGAGTCCTGTCTTACCTCTGCCAATGCTTTTGGCAGGTTTAAGGCAAATTCATGTGGCGCTGTGTATTGGCAAGCGTAATAGCATCCGCGGCAGTTATGGCAAAGGTTAGAAAGCTGCTCAATATCTCCTTCACTAAAATTCCGAAGCTCATGTACAGCAGGAAAGACGGCGCAGTATCCTTCGCAATAACGACACGCGTTGCAGATCTCCAGTTGGCGCCTGGCTTCATCTATTGAGTTGATGATTTGAATTCCTGAATTAGCGCTTTGCATATTTCGCAGCCTCCCTGCCAGCGATTCTCCCAAACACTGTCCCAATGGACATACCAAAACCGGCCAAATAGCCCTGACCCAAAATCGACCCCGCCATGGTTTCACCGGCAGCCCAAAGGTTTTCTATCACCCCTTCTTTTCCTTGAACTTGCGCGTTTTCATCCACTTTCAAGCCGAGATAAGTAAAGGTCACACCTGTCTTTAGGCTGTAACCATAAAACGGCGGTGTATCTATCGGTCTTGCCCAGTTGGTTTTTGGCGGCGCGAGGTTTTGCGTGGAAAGACCGTCAAGCTCTGTGGGATGGAATTGACCCGCCTGGCAAGCGGCGTTAAACGTATCAACGGTTGAAGTGAGCGCGGTTGGATCCAGTCCCATTTTTTCCGCTAACTCTTCCAGAGAATCCGCTTTAATCGGTGGGAAAACAGAGGGCATGAAGAGGTTGATAGACTTGGCGTCAATGATGACATAACCCACCTGATCAGGCTGATCTGCGACCAGTCTTCCCCATATTGCATAGCGCTTCGGCCAAACATCCTCACCTTCGTCGTAGAAGCGCTCGCCGTGTTTGTTCACGACAACAGAAAAAGGAACACAGTCGAGCCGGGTCACGATGCCACCATCATATTGGGGGGAACGGCCATCTATCGCGACGGCATGACATTGTGTTGGATCGCCAACCGATTCTGCGCCTTGGTCTAGCAAGCTTTTAAGCACAACACCCCGGTTGTAAGGCGTACCGCGAATCAGGAAATTGCGGGCTGAGGGGCCCCAAGCATCAGTTAACCAATCAATATCTGCCTGAAAACCGCCCGACGCGACGACAACGCATTTCGGCGTCAGCGTATGTTGCTGCCCTTGATGATTCACTATCACCGTGGACGCTTTGTTATCTTGCAGAGTGACGCCAGTGACTGGTGCATCGTAAAAGATATCTACACCCAGATTTTCAGCAGTGCGGTAGTAGGCGTTCACCAAAGATTTACCGCCGCCCATAAAAAAGGCATTGGTGCGGGAAAGGGAAAGTGTACCGGACAATGAAGGCTGGAAACGCACGCCATGTGCTTGCATCCATGAATAGCTTTCCTGCGTGTTGCTGATCACCAGTTTTGCCAGCTTCTCGTCGGTTTTACCTTTGGTGACCTTCATCAGATCATCGAAAAACTCTTCTTCGCTGTAGCTGTCAGTCAGCACATTCATGGGCTCGCTGTGCATGCAACGAAAATTACGGGTATGTCGGGAATTTCCGCCCCGATAAGCTCGGGGTGCACTCTCCAAAATTACCACGCTCACTCCTGCTTCCGCCGCTGTCATGGCGGCACATAGCGCAGCATTACCACCACCTATCACGACGATGTCATACTCTTTTTGCATCTTGACTCCATCTGACACTTTCCTTGTTGTTTTCAGGCTACTAACCGAAACTGTCACAACCCTGTCGTGTAAAAGCGGAATTATCGCTAACCGAATTTCGGGTAACTTTAAAAAGCAAAGACAGCTGTTTGACAGCAAACGTTATTAGGTTGGAAGAAAAAGCTGGCGGAGGATAGTCCATGAAAATTGCGATACTCGATGACTACCAGAATGTGGTGAAAGATCTCGATGGCTATTCCATTATTAAGGGATACGATGTGCGCGTTCTGACAAAAACGTATTCCGAAGAAGCCCTTATCGAACAGCTTGCAGACGTTGAGGCTCTTGTGTTGATTCGGGAACGCACAGAAATCACCGAAGCTCTGCTTACCGCGCTTCCTAACCTAAAAGTCATCAGCCAGACTGGAAAAATCAGTAACCACATCGACCCAGAGCTTTGTGCAAAGTATGGTGTGGAGATCCTCGAAGGCGTGGGCTCCCCCATAGCCCCGTCTGAGCTTTGTTGGACTTTGATCATGGCGGCTTCACGCCGTGTACTTCCTTATGCCATCACTTTGAAAGCAGGTATTTGGCAGCAATCAGGTTCGCTGGGGTTTGGCCGCCGCTTAGACGGCTTAACACTTGGGATCTGGGGTTATGGGAAAATCGGGCGACGCATTGCTCAATATGCTGAGGCCTTCAACATGAACGTTGTCGTTTGGGGAAGTGAGTTTTCGAGAACTCAGGCACAAGAAGATGGATTTGACGCTACGGACACCAAAGCATCATTCTTTCAACAATCCGATATTGTTAGCCTGCATTTGCGTTTGAATGAAGCGACACGCTACTGCGTCACCCAAGAAGATCTAGACCAAATGAAACCGGACTCGCTGTTCGTGAATATCAGCCGTGCTGAGTTGGTAGAGCCCAACGCGCTTTATCATTCTTTGGTGGCGACGCCATCTAAATCCGCAGCTCTGGATGTCTTCGAGAATGAGCCTGCCAGTTTGGACCGCGAACCTTTGCTTTCCCTCCCAAATGTGCTCGCAACACCACATTTGGGGTATGTCGAGAAAAACAGCTACGAACTCTATTTTAGCGCGGCGTTTGAAAACCTCGTTAATTGGGCGGGCAAGAATTAGACTCTGATAAACGTTGGTTTAGAGATTATGGTCAACAATCCCTACGAGGTTCCGTCAGCAATTGCACTGACTATCCAGTCTTTAAATTTCTTCACGTCATGGTAATCGGATTTCGTCTTGGGGTTTAGGAGGTAGAAGCCTTTGTCTGACTGAATACTCAACGTCCGGAATACGGAGAGTTCCCCATGGCGAATATACCTTTCGATAAGTAATCGTGAAGAGATACAAAAACCCTCTCCAGCCAACGCCGTATCAATGGCCATGCCGGTCTGATTCATTGTCATTAGATTACCGGTGATAAAAGATGGTTCTGCTTGCGAGAGGCGCTTCCAGTTGTAATGGCCATCGTCAATCTGGTCATAGCCGCGAAAATCCCAGTTATTCGGAAGTTGGCCCTTTTTGTCGACATAAGAAGGCGCATAGGCGATGACAAGATCAGCCTGGGTCAATTGAACAACCTCTAATTGGGAATCAAATGGCGGACTTGCCTGACGAATCGCGATATCGACACCATCGTTGCCGAAGTTAGCGATTTCATCGGTAGCAATAATATACAGCTCTACCGAAGGATTCATTGCGCGAAATTCCGGCAGTTTCGGGACGAGCCACTTATTGCCAAATGATGGCGGTACGCTGACAGTAAGGATATTTTTATCACTCTGGATGTCACTAACAGCACGCTGCAACATACCCAGCGCCGCTGAAACGTCTTTGTATAGACGTTTGCCTTTTTCCGTCAGACTTACCCCCCGGGAATGGCGTTCGAAAAGCTGACACCCTAATTCAGACTCCAGCTTTCTGATTCTCTGCGCAGCTGCACTCGGAGAGACAAAAAGCTCGTCAGACGCTTTTCGAATGTTGCCGTGGCGAGCCACAGATTCAAATATCGCTAGAGCGTTAACGTTCAATATCGTGCCATCTATTTTGTGTGAAGATTAACTTCACACTAGCACAAGAAAAACGCGCTTGTCGGTTCCACAGCTATCGATTACTTTCTCGTCCTATAAACGTTTCACATTGAATAAAGTAGAGGCTGTGTATGCCCTCATTTGCGGTTTCTATCTTTCTGTTATTGGGTCTTATCTGGGGCAGTAACTTCATTTTCATGAAGTGGGCGGCAGAGTTCATCACACCCGATCAGGTAGCCTTTCTCCGAGTGTTGTTTGGCTTCATTCCTTTATTTGTCTATACCTTATTGACACGAAAGCTCAGCTTCTCTCATCTGCGTCATTGGCCTCACTTTGTCGTGATGTCTTTGCTGGCTACAGCGGTTTACTACTATATGTTTGCAGAAGGCACGGCGTTATTGCCTTCCAGTATTGCTGGGATGTTAAGCGGTGCCATTCCTCTTTTTACCTTTGTGACTGCCGCCATTTTCCTGCGCAGCGAACCCATTAACCGCCTTTCACTGGCAGGGACAATATTGGGTTTCTGTGGCATGCTGATGATTGCCCAACCATGGAACACAGGCACCGGCTCCGTAGATCCTATTGGCGTGATATACATGATTGCTGGCGCATTGAGTGTGGGTGTTTCATTTGTCTATGCGAAAAAGTTTGTATCGCCACTGGGCATCCCAGCTGTTGCGCTTGCCACTTACCAGATTGGATTTGCAACGCTGTTTCTTGCTTTCATTACTCACTGGCAAGGGATGACAAATGTACTCAGTGACACGCGAGCGAGTCTTGGCTTAATCGTCGGTCTAGGCATCCTCGGTACAGGCGTGGCTTACATGATGTATTACTACATTGTTGAGCAGTTGGGTGCTATCACTGCTTCCGGCTCGACGTATATTCCTCCTGTTGTCGCGCTGATCATCGGTGCGGTATTTGTCGGGGAAGAAGTCTCTGTGTTGGAAATTGCTGCAATGCTGATCATTCTCGTTGGTGTTTGGATGATACAAAAAGCAAAACGGGTTCAAGCAAAATAAACAAAAACGCCCGGGAAAATTCTCTCCCGGGCGCTTGATTTCAGAAATTGGTTTAGAAGGATTGTGTAATTAGCTTACTCTCTTCGATCATGGAGTTAATGACATCCTGACCGGATGCGTTGCTATCCAAACCGAAGGCATTAACCATGTCTTCAATCGACGTTGATCCAAACACCACTTGCTGGTCAACTGCATCGCCTTCTGTGGCTATTGACAGTACCGCTTCGCCTTCGTCGTTCTCTTCCAGCGCAACAAGGTAGCTGCCAAGGTCTTCATCACTAACCTCACCCAACACGTCTGCAAAATCCAACACATCCAGTTCAGGCTCATAATCATGGATCGTATCGACTGTTCCAACAGCCGCATCACCTTGCAGGAAGATGAAGGTGTCTGAGCCTTCACCGCCGTACATGTCATCCGAGCCTGCTCCGCCTGCGATCAGATCGTTGCCTAAACCTCCATCAATGATATCGTTGCCGGCATATCCGTAAATGTCGTTGTTTACATCATCACCGTTCAGGTTGTCGTCCAATTCTGAGCCTTCGATAACTTCCATCAGGTTTCCGAGCGGGATATCGACATCTTCACCTGCATTGATATCCAGAGACATGTCTGCTGTATCACCAAAGTCATTTTCCAACTTCAGTTCAAAGTGTTCGATCTCTTCGCCCAATGAAGCATCAGACGCCAGTTGGTAAACGTATTCACCTTCGGCGTGGCGATCGTCGTCCGAGCCATAAATGGTGAGTTCACCGCGTTCAGTCTGAACAACCAAGGTACCTTCGGGAACTTCATAGACTGCGCCATCAATCTCGACGGTCTTCATGTTCCAGTGGCCGGAGGTTTCCGCCTCAGCCAGCAGGTTACCTGACACCAGGAAGTTACCCGCTGATTGCTCAACAATGCCTTCTTGGCTGAAGGTCGGCGCGCCGTCGTTATTGAGTAATGCTGAGAAATCTTCTTCACTGACAAACTCGAAGTTATCTTCCGAGAGATTTTGCAGCAGAGTGTCTTCCAGCGTCAGGGTTTTGCTGCCCATAGTGATAACCACATCAACCCCGACCTGTGCCATCGCAAGTGCGCCGAATGACAGCACATTCGTTGAGCGCGAAATCACGACTTTGTCATCACGGGTGCTGAAGTCTACGACAGTGTCATTACCTTTGCCGTCATAAGCGACGATATTGTTGCCGCTTCCAAGTTCCAGGCTGTTATCACCGCCACCGCCGTATACGATATCGCTACCGCTGCTACCAGAGAGCGTATCGTTACCCCAACCGCCGAGCATGATGTCATCATCACCGCCGCCGTTCAGGGTGTCGTCGCCGCTGCCACCGACCAGCACATCAGCACCTGAGCCACCATAGAGGGTGTCATTGCCATTATCGCCCCAGACAATGTCGTCGCCATTGCTGCCATAAAGGGTGTCGTTACCTAAGCCGCCTTTGACGAAGTCATTCCCTTCACCGCCGTATGCCAAGTCGTCGCCATCGCCACCTTGGATGTTGTCGTTGCCATCATCACCCCAGATGGAGTCGTTGCCGTCACCACCTGAGAGTGAGTCGTTACCGATACCGCTTTTCAGAATGTCGTTGCCGTCACCGCCATTGAGTACGTCGTCACCCTCCGCACCGTACAGCTCGTCATCTCCATCACCGCCGTTAATGACATCGTCACCGGTACCGGCTTGCAGGATATCTGAGCCCTCGCCACCGTTTAAGGTGTCATCGCCTTCGTCGCCGTACATGACATCATCGCCAACACCGCCATTCAGGACATCGTCGCCGATGCCTGCGATGAGTTCATCGTTACCGTCGCCACCGTTTAGCGTATCGTTACCGTCTTCCCCCATGAGGATGTCAGCACCAAGGCCGCCGTTCAGGACATCATTACCAATGCCGCCTCGTAAGGTATCATCACCCTCGCCGCCATTGAGCACATCATCGCCGTCGTCGCCTTTGACATAGTCGTTGCCATCGCCACCGTTGACGATATCGTTGCCATCGCCGCCGTAAAGCTTGTCAGCGCCCACATCACCGTTCAGTACATCAGCGCCGGTGCCGCCATAAAGGCTGTCATCTCCTGAACCTCCGTTGACCACGTCATCGCCCGACCCGCCGTAGGCAAGATCGTTTCCGTTTCCTGCATGTAGGGTATCGTTACCGCTGTCGCCGCGGAGCGTGTCATCGCCTAAGCCGCCATAGAGCTTATCGTTATCAGAACCACCATAGAGCGTATCCGCGCCTCTTCCACCGTATAAGGTGTCTTCACCAGAGTCGCCTTTCAGGACATCACTGCCTCTACCGCCTTTAAGTGTATCGTTGTCTTTGCCGCCGTTTAGCTCATCATTTCCTCTGCCGCCGTGCAGTAAGTCTGCTCCATCGCCACCATTTAAGACGTCGCTACCTCTGCCGCCGTTTAGGGTGTCATCGCCCAAACCACCGTTGAGTACATCGGCACCTTTACCCCCAAGCAGTGAATCTTCACCAGCCCCGCCATTGAGAGTGTCAGCACCTCTGCCACCATTCAAGACGTCGTTTCCGTCTCCACCGTTAAGCGTGTCTTGTCCTCGACCGCCGAACAAGGTGTCATCACCAACGCCTCCTTCGAGGATGTCAGCGCCTCTACCGCCTTTAAGCACATCGTCTCCGGTGCCACCATCCAATATATCGGCACCTTTACCGCCGTGGAGCGTGTCATCACCAGACTCGCCGTACAATTCATCTTTTCCGTTACCGCCATAGAGGGTGTCGGCATTACCTGTAAAGGTGACGGTTTCTCCGTCAATCTCTACCGTTTCATATACTTGGGCCAGAGAAATGTTGTCGATCAGCGCACCGTATCCATCTGGTTGGCCTTCGCCAGAGAATGATACTTTGATATTTTCCGTCCCTTCAGGAAGTAAGAGAAGGCTGCTAAAAGATTCGTAGGCTTGGTTGGACTGGTCATTATCGAAGTACTGATAGTAAAGAACCTCACCATCCTGGTCGGTAACTGTTACTGAGAATGGGCTGGTTGTCGTGTTGCCGCCTTTGTACCTGTTAGCGTGATCAAAGCTCACTTCAAGCGCAGCATCTGACTGTGCAGCCAGCGCCGACACATCTAACTGCTGGAACACAGTAACGTTAGAGCGCGTATCTAACTCCATTACCGTATTAGTTACATCATTAGCAGGGCCGCCGCCAAAGCCACCTTGCTGGAATTCAACTTTTACGCCACCCTCGCTTTCCCAGCCTGGAACCTGTTCATCGTCGACGAGATTCCACATTCTTCTGGCATCATCACCGTACGATTCGAATCCACCGTTCAGAATTAGGTTTGGCCCACGTGTCGCGCCATCACCATCATCGCCGTAGAGTACATCAGCGCCTTGGTTACCGCGAAGCACGTCATTACCCATGCCGCCTTTTAATTCATCATTGCCTTTGGCACCAGAGAGCGTGTCGTCCCCGGCGTCGCCTTTCACGTAGTCATTGCCACGACCGCCATTAACGACGTCGTCACCATCACCACCAAACAGACGGTCTGCGCCGCGATTTCCGTTTAGAACATCATCTCCGCTAGCACCATAAAGTTCATCTGCGCCTTTGCCACCGAAGAGTTGATCATCACCCTTGCCACCTTGCAGCAAGTCTGCACCTTGGTTTCCTTTCAGGACATCATCGCCATCACCGCCCCAAATTGCGTCGTTACCACGACCACCAGAGAGCTCGTCATTTCCCGTACCGCCCTGAATTTCATCCGCACCACGGCCGCCATTGATAACGTCGTTGCCGCTACCGCCGCTTAAGAAGTCCTCGCCCTTGCCGCCATATATAACGTCGTCACCTTCATTACCATAAACCTCATCGTCACCCTTTCCAGCGCGAATGGTGTCGTTGTCGGTTGTCTCAACAACTTGTGTCTGGGTAACTTCAATTTTAAACGTGACATCGTCGTAGTCTCTGTCACCTAAGTTCCAGAGGTCTTCCCAACCAGAGGTTTCGCCGTCAAAGCGTTCGTGGTCTTGATCGTTATTATTGAGAGGAGCTTCTGTGAGATACACCCCGACAGTGACGTTATCTTGTGTCACCGTAGGGCTGTCATTAGATAAATCGAGTGTGACGTCACCAACGTCAAATCCGCGGCTGTCGCCATTTGGGATAAGGAACATCCCAAGTTTGGTAGCATTCTCTGGTGCGATAATCTCGAGAGTAGCTGTATCGGCATCTTTGGCGTTATCAATCAATACTGAAGACTGAATGACCATGCCATTGTCATCGACAATGTAATAGCCAATGCTGTTTTTGAAACCTGCCCCAGAGACGATGTCAGACAAGGTGACCTTGAGCGCAGTCTCGGCTTGAATGTTGTAGATAGTACTGTCTGCACCGCCGTCTATCGTTGAAGTGACTGTAGAAGACCCTGTCGCTCTTTCGGTACCGTTACCGAAAATAACATCATCGCCTTTGCCGCCAGTGATAGTGTCATCGCCGAGAGCACCATTGATTGTGTCCGCAGAATTCGTCCCGTTTAAAATATCATTTCCATCTGTCTCAAAGAAATTAGATTCGGACATAATAACCCCTCGTGAAAAACAACTACCACTTGGGAAAAACTAGAAACAAAAACCCAATGACTCAAATGTGAAAATTGCGTCTCAATTTGAGAACTCCGACCTAATGAGAGAGCGATAAGTAACAAGAGGCATATAATTTTGTTTTTTCAATGTTTTTTCTCAAACAACGAAAGCAGCCTTATTTAACAAAACGTTATGCGATAAAAACCTTTTTATTTTGGGAATGAGCGCGACGCTTACTTTCTATACAAATCTTCGCAAACACTATACATATTTGGTTAAAAAGCATGACGTAAGAGTGAGCACTTAAATACCGCGAATTTTGTTTAGCGTGTGGTCAATTCTTATCTCCATTTCATCCTTGGGAATAGATAAGGCCAACATCTTACGAGTGGCGTTAATGTCCAATAAATTCAGAGCCATCCAAGATGCAAGATACTCTGCGGCCAGACATCCTCCGGCAGTGGCAATGTTGCCCGTGGAGGAAAATGATGAAGAGGAGAAAGAAAGCCCGGTAGCACCCGCCAGAGATTCTGTCTTTAAATCTGTCGAAATGGAAACATCGCTTCCAATTATTCCCTTAGCAACAAGCAGTAAAACACCCGAGCATTGTGCACTTATATATTGGCGCTCGGGATCAAGTTGAAATGATGAAATAAAAGTTGAATTTTCAGCGTATTGATTCGAAAGCTTACCGCTCCCAAATATCACACCGTCATATTCTTCTAGCCTTTCTAACTTTGGATTAGCTTGAATGCACAAACCATTCATTGAAATGACATTTGAATGCGTTGAAACAATTTCCGCAACCAAACCAAGATTGTTAAGTCGGTTCAGCATCGTAAAAGCGATCATCGAATCCATTTCGTTAAAGCCATCCAACGTGACGATAGCAACTTTTTTCAAAATGTCTTCCTCTCCAGCTATTTGACTTATGACGACTAATGATTTTGTACTGACAAGCCTAAGATGAAAAGCTGCCCAAGCCTTTCTTTTCGAATACTGTTTAACCTTGGACAACAAAAAAGGCCGCTATTGATAGCGGCCTTGGATTTCAGTCGGTGTCGGCTTATTTGCCCATTTTCGACTGAATGTAGTTTTGCAGACCAATCATATTGATCAAGCGAAGTTGCTTCTCCAGCCAGTACATGTGGTCTGACTCAGTATCATCAAGAAGCTTCAACAGGATTTCACGGGTCTGGTAGTCCTGCTTCTCTTCACACAGCGCAATCACGGTACGTAGCTCTGCAGCCACCATGTACTCGTATTTCAGATCGTTCTGCATCATCTCTTCAACATCAGCACCGATCAGCAGCTTTTCACGAGACTGAACATCCGGCGTGCCTTCCAGGAAAAGGATGCGGTTGATCAGAATGGATGCATGCTCACGCTCGTCTTCAGACTCGTGATTGATGCGCTCGTAAAGCTCATCCATACCCCAGTCTTCATACATGCGGGCGTGAACGAAATATTGATCCATCGCAGACAGTTCATTTGTCAGCAAGCGGTTCAGACCATCAATAATTTCTTGATTACCTTTCATGATTATTTCTCCATTTTCGCTTGCAGATAATTTTGTAGACCCGTTAGGCCAATCAGTTCAAGTTGAGACTCGATCCAGTCCAGATGTTCTTCTTCATCTTCAAGGATGTCATTCAACAACTCACGCGTTACATAGTCTTGCTTCTCTTCACAGATGGCGATCGCTTCTTTCAGTTGCACCAACTGTTCTTCCAGCATCACTTTGTCGCATTCGATCATTTCCTGAACTTCCTCGCCAATGCGAAGACGTTCAAGGTGCTGTAGGTTTGGCAGGCCTTCCAAAAACAAAATACGCTCGATCAGCTTATCGGCGTGCTTCATGTCTTGAATAGATTTCTTGTATTCGGCTTTATTGAGCGCTTCTAAACCCCAATTACCCAGCATTCTTGCATGGAGGAAGTACTGGTTAATTGCTGTGAGCTCAGAGGTGAGAATCTTATTCAGCTCAACGACAACGTCTAGATGACCTTTCATCGTGATGATCCTTTTATAACGCTGGTAATCCCAAAAGATGTGCCACATCCTAAGTGAAATCGAGGTGAACAACAACCAGAAAAACTCTTAATTTTCATAACATTAGTCAATGATAACCATTCCCATTTTTATTCACTTTTAGGTTACCGATTCGTAATAATCCTTATACATCGCATGGCTTTACCGGCAAGTGTATGGAAAATCTGACCTTATTCGGTTTATGCCCGTAAAGACAGTTTGTCTTTCCTCTGTTATCCCTCCAAAATACCGGGGTTTCCCCTCCGTTTGTATTCAGAGAAATTTCATGAAATCCGACATGTATTCAAAATTTGCCCAGCAATATGACGAAGCAGTTAAAGGCAATATCTACAACGCTTTGTTTGAACGCCCGAACCTGCAAGCCATGCTTGGCGACATCGAAGGAAAGAATGTCTTGGATTTAGGTTGTGGTTCCGGTGTGTACGCGGATTACTTCTTGAACGAAGGTGCTATGTCAGTCACGTGCCTCGACTTCTCTGCTGAGATGGTCAACATAGTGAAGAACAAGTTTGATCAACGCGTTTTGGCGTATGTTCAGGACCTATCAGAAGGCTTACCTAAAGAAGTTGACGGGCAATACGATGTCATTGTGTGTCCATTGGTGATTCACTATCTGAAAGACCTCACCACCCTATTCAACGACGTCCACCGCGTTTTGAAACCAGGCGGATACATGGCGTTTTCAACCCACCATCCGTTTGCAGACTTTGAGTGTTCCACATCGGGTAACTACTTCGATACCGAGTTGGTGCAAGAAGAATGGAATACCGTCGGCACACCGGTTCAAGTGACCTTCTACCGCCGGCCACTGGTTGAAATCACGAATGCAGTCACCAATGCCGGGCTGTCTATCACTCAGATTTCAGAGGGTCAGGCTTCAGAAGCCATTAAACAAGCCTGTCAGCAAACCTACGAGCGCTTAAGCAAGAATCCTAATTTCATTTTCATCAAGTGTCAGAAATAGACTTGTACTCAACGGCTTTGGACAAGCTCCACAGTCGTTTTCCCTCCGAATACTGATTCTCAAAACACCAACAACATTCAGGTGACGATATAGGCTTAATAAGCATCTAAATATATTTCCGATAGTCGTTTTAGCATGCCCAACAGTTTTTAAGACTAAGCTTAACCACCGTCTCATGTTCAATCCAAATTCATCCACTTACCTACTTTAGAGTGTTGCGCAATAACAATCAGACATGGATTAAATGTCGACCAAACGTTGTAACTAAGAAGGAGTTTTTATGACGTCTATTTTGGCTAACTTCACCCACAAGCTGGCTTTACAGTGGAAAAAAGTCACCTGTATTCTCACCTTAGCGCTCGTTTTATCTGGTTGTGGCTCTACATCTGCCTCCAAGCCTGATAACTATGCAGAAATTGATTCCATCCTTTCAGCCATGCCTGCTTATGTCGCCATTAAGAAACAAGATCCCGCTGCGTATGAACGGATCGCAAGCACTATGTCTGGCTTAAAACCTGACAGATCAAACTACAACCAGCTTCTCGCCGAAACATCGGAAGAGCTTTACGCCTTTATCGAACCTCGCCTCGCGCACGCTTCTGATGAGGCTCTGACCGAATACATGGAACTTCAGGTAGATAAAATGGAAGTGCTGAAAGCAAAAGGTGATGGGCTTTGTTACCAGTTTTTAGTTCAAGATCCAAATGGCCCGGTCGTTAGCCATCGTAACTTCTCTAGGGATTTGGTAAAGCGCGATATGGAAACACTGAAAGAGGTTATCGAAACGTCTGAAACGAAACGCCCAATAGCAGATTTCGAAAACGTGCTGCCAAGCATCGAAATCATCTTTTTTACATTGGAGCAAAAGTATGGAGATGACGTTGAGATGTTAGATAACCTTGAGCTGGCATCCCAGAAGAAAGAAGTCTATTGCGACATGCTAATCGACATGTACGACGAGCTGTTTGCCCTTCCATCTCAAGACTCTATCGACACGCTTCGCTGGCTGATGAGCGAAGAAGAGTAAATCCTTAAGTGAGGTATTGGGATCGCGAGCTCAATACCTCTTCTTTCCCATTTAACTAAGCGCCACAACTCCCCACCACCACGCTCACCACATGCTCAATCTTCTCATCCAAATCTTCCCCTTCAGGAATTGGCTGCATATCGAATACTTGGGGCCATACGAACATGCCGTTAAACAGGCTTGAGTAGGTTTGAGTCATCAGTTCCAGTTTGATGGCTTTGATTTTCCCGGCCTTCTGCGCTTCATCAAACCAATGGTTCAGCGATTTATTGTTGTAGATTTTTGAAATGATCTGTCTTGCCATATCGGGCTGACGCAAGAACTCCATCAAGATGGTTCGGGTGAAAGGAATCCCATACGTGCCATAAAGGTTTTCAACCTCATTTCGCGTCATTGTGGTGAGCTGATCACTCAGGCTTTTGTCGGCGTCGAATTCATATCTCAGGCTTTCATCAATCGAAGACTGAATGATGGTCAGCACAGACTCGAAAAGCACTTCCTTGCTTTCAAAATGACGGTACAGCGTGCGCTTTGATACTTCTGCTGTTGTGCAGACACGGTCCATATTCGCAGCCGCAAATCCATGCTGGATAAACTCTTCTTTGGCTGCAGTGATGATCGCCAGGCGCTTTTGCTCTGAGCGTGTCATGGGCTCTCTCCTTTTCTCAACGCGACAAATCTACCAAGTTGAAATCAAAAAGTACACTTTTGAGTTTACCTCAATACAAAACACGCTTAAGATAAACTCAAGAGTTTACTTTTGGTTTTAACACCAAATTGTCTGATAAGACCGGCTTTGCAGGCCGGTCTCTTTGTGGAGTGGAACTAAATGGTCATCAACACGTTCGGCAAACCGTCATTCAAGCGCGGCGCGATTGCCACTTTGATCATCTCTTCTTTTCTTCTGGCAGGATGTGGCGAGAGAGCGGTTGAACAAGTCACCGCGCCTGTCATCCAGCCTGCCCTGACTGAGATCGTCGATACACAACAAGCCGCGGATCTCAGCTTTAACGGTGTGGTGCGCGCAGCTGAACGCGCAGACATGGCCTTCCGCATGGGTGGCCGCCTGACCAACATCTTCGTCAATGAAGGTGATGAAGTAACAAAAGGCCAATTACTGGCAACGCTGGATTCTCGCGATGCCAAAACAGCCTTGGAATCAGCAAAACTTGAATTGAGAAACACCACGCTGGAATACGAGCGTGCACTGGCGATTTATAAGAAAAGCCAGGCGATCTCCAAAGCTGATTTAGATGCGATTACCACACGCTTTGATCTGGCAAAGAACCGTGTTGCTGAAGCAAAGCGCCAGCTGGAATACACCGAACTTCACGCACCGTTTGATGGCATTGTTGGCCGCAAAATGATGGATAACCACATTCAGGTTCAAGCCAATGAACCTGTGCTGACGGTGCATGATCTCAACGACTTGGAAGTGGTGATTAACATTCCTCATCAAGTCATGTTGTCTGGTGGTAACCGCACTAAAGCCATCGCAGAGATTTCTTCGATTCCGGGGCAAGCGTTCCCGCTGACACTGCGCACTTTTGCTACACAGGCAGATTCAGTCTCCCAGACCTATGCCGTCGTACTCGGGCTTGAGCAGGTGAATGGCTTCCGCGTTTTGCCGGGCATGGCCGTGAAAGTCATACCAGACACAAATGCTGTTACTGACGAAAACACCCTCATCACCCTGCCGCTGACCGCTGTGGTTCCTGATAACCAAGGCAAGCAGTTCGTCTGGGTAGTCGGTGAAGAAAACAAAGCTGAAAAACGTTATGTGGACGTGGGCGCGCTGATCAAAGACCGAATTGTCGTGAAACAGAACTTGGCTCTTGGCGAGCGTGTCATCATCGCAGGAGTTTCCAGCGTGAGAGAAGGCATGGAAGTGCGCCCTTACACTGACGAACGTACTGGAGCATAACAATGGATATCGCACGTTATACCATTGCCAAACGCACCAGTGTTTGGGTGCTGATTGCCCTCACCCTTATTGGCGGCTACATCAGCTACCTCAAACTCGGTCGTTTTGAAGATCCGGAGTTTGTTATCCGTCAGGCGGTCATCGTCACCCCATATTCCGGTGCAACAGCACAGGAAGTCTCTGACGAAGTGACCGATGTGATCGAAGGCGCGGTGCAATCGCTCCAGGAACTCAAAGAGGTGAAATCCGTCTCCATGCAAGGCATGTCTGAGGTGACGGTTGAAATCAAACTCGAGTTCGCCAAAAGTAGTGCCGCCCTCCAACAGGTATGGGACAAACTACGCCGCAAGGTATCAGACGCCCAAAGACAACTGCCTCCAGGAGCAGGCCCGTCGATTGTTAACGACGATTTTGCAGATGTGTACGCCCTGTTCTTTGCCGTGACCGGAGAAGGATTCAGCGATAAGCAGCTGCAGGACTATGTCGATACCCTTCGCCGTGAAATCGTGCTGGTACCGGGCGTGGCAAAAACCGCGACCTTGGCGGAGCAGCAGGAAACCATCTTCGTCGAGATCTCCAGCGAACGTCTCGCGGAATTTGGCGTGTCTGCAGAGAAAGTCTTTCAGGTACTGCAAAAGCAAAATTTGGTGACGGTTGCGGGTAGCATTGAAACCCAAGCGATGCGTATTCCGGTGATCCCAAGTTCCAGCATTGATTCCGTTGCCGACCTGAAAAACCTGCAAGTTGCGGTTGGTGATAACAACACCGTGCTGCGTCTGGGCGATATCGCCAATATCGTGCGAGGTTACAAAGAACCTTCCACCATGCTGATGCGATACAACGGCGAGCGCGCAATTGGCTTTGGTATCTCGAATGTCACCGGCGGTAATGTCGTGGATATGGGTGACGCAGTCAAAGCACGTCTGGAAGAACTGGAAAGCCAGCGTCCGCTCGGCATGGAACTGAATGTTATCTCCATGCAGTCAGATTCGGTGCGTGATTCTGTCGCCAACTTTATCGACAACCTGATTGCTGCGGTTGCCATCGTATTTGTGGTACTGCTGCTGTTTATGGGCGTCCGCTCTGGTGTGATTATCGGCTTTGTCTTGCTGCTGACTGTCGCAGGCACGCTCTGCATCATGCTGATTGAAGATATCGCCATGCAGCGTATTTCGCTGGGTGCGCTGATCATCGCGCTTGGCATGTTGGTGGATAACGCCATCGTGGTAACCGACGGTATTCTGGTGCGATTGCAGCAAGAACCGGATGCAGACCGAAAGGTTGTGGTTTCAGACGTGGTCAACGCCACAAAATGGCCTCTGCTTGGCGGTACTGTCGTCGGTATCTGTGCATTCAGTGCGATTGGTTTGTCGCCATCAGACATGGGCGAATACGCAGGCTCCCTGTTCTGGGTGATCCTGTATTCCATGTTCCTGAGCTGGGTGTTTGCAGTTACCGTCACACCAATGCTGTGCCATGACTTTCTCAAAGTGAAGCCGGTAAAAGCCGATAAGAAACCGGGTCGTATGGTGACAGGTTACAAAGCCTTACTGACTTGGGTGTTGAAACGCCGCATCATCAGTTGTGCCCTGCTGTTCGGCACAATGGCAGCAGCGATTTGGGGTGTTCAGTTCGTTCCACCGGGCTTTATGCCGGAATCTCAACGCCCTCAGTTCGTGGTTGATGTGTACTTGCCGCAAGGCTCAGACATCAAGCGCACCGAGGCAGTAGTCGCAGACATTGAGAAAGACGTGAAAGCCAAAGAAGGCATTACCAATATCACCAGCTTCATTGGTGGTGGTGGCCTTCGTTTTATGCTGACGTACGCGCCGGAAGCACGTAACCCAAGCTATGGCCAATTGCTGATTGATATCGACGATTACACCAAAATCGCCCCGCTTCTCGGCGAACTGCAAAGCGAACTGGATGCGAAATATCCTGACGCGTCAATCAAAGTGTGGAAATTCATGCTGGGACGTGGCGGCGGTAAGAAAATCGAAGCTGGCTTTAAAGGCCCTGACAGCACGGTGCTTCGCCAGCTAGCAGAACAAGCGAAAGCTATCATGTTGGCCGACGATAACCTGATTGCGGTGCAAGACGATTGGCGTCAGCAAGTGCCCGTACTTCGCCCTGTTTATTCTTCCGAAGAAGCGCAGCGATTTGGCCTGACTACGCAGGAAATTAACCAGGCGATTGCCCAAACCCTGACGGGGCGTAACGTGGGTGTTTACCGCGAAGGCGATGACTTGATCCCGATTGTAGTGCGCGCGCCTGAAAGCGAACGCAACCACCAGCGTGCGATTGAAAACACCGAGGTATTCAGCCCAGCAGCAGGCTCATTTATTCCTGTCAGCCAGTTGGTGGATTCTGTCGACGTGGTGTATCAGGATGCGATTCTTCGCCGAATCGATCGCCTACCAACCATTCTGGTTCAGGCAGACCCTGTACCGGGCGTGCTGACTGTCGATGCGTTCAATGATGTCCGCAACAAGATTGAAGCCATTGAACTGCCATCGGGATACGAGCTCAAGTGGTACGGAGAATACAAAGCCTCGAAAGATGCCAACGAAGGTCTGGTGATTTCTGCGCCTTACGGTTTTGCAGCCATGATTTTGGCGGTTGTTTTCATGTTCAACGCCCTGCGCCAACCACTGGTGATTTGGCTGACTGCCCCACTGGCAGTGGTAGGTGTGACGGTCGGATTGATTGTGTTCCAGACTCCGTTTGAGTTTATGGCAATCCTCGGCTTCCTGAGCCTGATTGGTATGATGGTGAAAAACGCCATTGTGCTGGTTGATCAGGCAGACGTGGAAATCCGAGATGGTAAAGCACCCTACTTTGCGATTATCGACGCCGCTCTCAGCCGCGCCCGTCCGGTATTGCTTGGCGCATTCACCACCATACTGGGTGTTGCCCCGCTCTTGATTGACCCCTTCTTCAAGAGCATGGCAGTGACCATCATGTTTGGTCTGCTGTTCGCGACCATCCTGACATTGGTAGTGATACCGTTGTTCTATGCGATTTTCTTTAGGGTGAAGGTGGAGGAGGTTTAAGCAAGTTGAAAGGAAATACGAAGGGAGCCGAGTGGGCTCCTTTGTTGTTTTTGGGCCTTTACCACCTCAAATGGTATTTCGGGTCTTTAAACAACTACAGGCTTCACTGGTTTACTTATCGCTTACCTAAACTATGTGTCGTCATAAGTATATATTTATGAGTATGCACCATCAGTAAATGGCTACAGTCACGCTATTGTTATTCTTTCAACGACTCTAGGTGCAAATATTGCCCGCAGACAACATTGGAAACGAGTTTTTGAACGGCTGCGTCATCATCACCAATTAGCCTACCCAAACCGTTGATAGCTTTTACATATAACACTGAGTCATCTAACGTAATGAAATAAGCAGATTTCACATCTGGTTCTTCTGGGTGTTTTGCGTAAAGCTTGTTCAAACACATATCGAGATCTATCAACGCCGCCATCAGAGATTCAGCCTCAGGTCTGCGCAGCTTCACTTCGCCTCGATGAACTTGCAGCAATTTCGTCCAAGTTTCTCCCGCTGAATAGCCAACCTCCCTCAGAGATGCAAGCAACACCTGTTGCTCTAGAAACGTCTCGAAACTATCCATTTTACTTTCAGCTACGGTACAAACGCTGACCAAACTCAACAATACCGATACACAGTACTTACTTGTTTTTTTCAAATAGAATCCATAGCCTAAGAAAATATGACAAATGACATGCCCTGATCATAAGGAATTACCGCACTTAGTCGTCTCATCAATCCCAAAGAGAGCTATGCCGTTTGGCATTAATTTGACCAATCGACTTTTCTCCCTGCACGCAGTTGATGAACGAGAAAAGGTGGTTCTTAAACAATTAATATTACTTTTTAAGTATCTGACTATATTAGCAAATATTTTAATCATACTTACAGACATTGAGCCGTGTACTGAAGCGCATTATTGGTGAAAAGAGAACTTCGTATGAAGGGAGGATCACAGGCCATGGCAATCTCAACAGCTTCCATCCCTATTCCCGATAAAAGTAGACTTATCAGTCTGAACACGTATGATCTCGGGTAATGTTTAATAGAAGCAAACTAAATGTTTGTTTATAAAAGATTTAATTATGGTCAGAGAAGCAACACTTACTCCATACAGTAGATGGGCCAAGCCTTTGGTGTCAGAAGTGGCCGAAGTGATCAACCTATTAAAAGACAGCGGCTACGATTCCAATCAATTGGTTAGCGTAACAGGCATCCAGCAAAAGAATATTAATGCATGGACGGCGCGTTATAAGAACGAACCTGACAATGTTTCAACCATCCCTTACCCGTGCTGGTGCTTCTTGTGCGCGCTCGCCGGCAAGCCGAATATCCAAAGTGCCGGTGAAGTGATTGAGGTTAACGTAAGAAGAGTGCTTTCTTATTTTAAACCGACGGCTTTCAGGCCTAATGACAAGTTTGTGTGCCCCACCAGTGAGCAGTTCAGCAATTTGATTGATAACGACAATTACGAAGCGCTGACCACCGAAAAGCTGTCAGAAGTGTTTAACTGGAATGCCAATAACTTTGCGCGCGGCATTGATAATGGCTCATTACCGTTCCTGAACTGGAGCCTGATCGTCATGAGCATGGGCATCGATATTCAAAAGATGATCCTGAAAGAGCTGCAAGGTCCAGTATCACTCGACGAATGTGATTGAGCCTCGCCAACGATTTAATCACCGCAAAAACAAAAAGGCGCTATCAAACCCTCGTTTGATAGCGCCTTTTTCTTTAGAGCTTCATAAGCCCAGCAATCACATTTGGCTTAACGCCGGGGTTCGCGCTTAGTCAATGTCGCAGTCAGTACAGCTTTGCAGTGCGACTTCATGTTCAAACACGGCTTTATCACTGCCGTCAGCAAGAAGCTCTGCGATTTCATCCTGAACTTCTTGCTTATCTTCCGCTTTAACTTGATTCGCGAGTTCTTCTTCTGAATAGCCGAAGAAGTTCAACAGCAGGTAATCGCGCGCTTCTTCTTTTGTGCAAGTCACGTTCACTGAAAGATCAGGTTCAACCTTGCCTTGCGCAACAATCGCTGCGATTTGGGCGACAACATCGTCTTTCATCGCAGCGGTTAACCAACCAAGATCAGTACTTACTGTGGTGTTTTTGCAGTTAAAACAAGGCAGTTGGTGAAAGTAATATTGAAAATCAGTCATGGTCATTTTTCTTCCCGTGTTTTGTCGCGAGATTATGAGCATTTTCTGGCAAAATACTAGCTGTATACCCCAATTAACAAGGCCAACCCAATGTCTAATGTCGTTCAGTTTCCTCAGTTCGGTGGTAATAAGAAGGCTAAAAATTCCCCATCAGCCAATTCACCAAGTCCGAAGGAATTAAGGGAACAGGCGGCATTGAAACAAGAGAATCAATGCTACTTCTGCGGTACGCGTAAAGAATCCAAGGACTTGCACTGGCTTAATCAGATTGGCTTTAAGCCTAAGACCCATGTTGTCTGCGGTACGTGCAGCTCTGAGGCAAAATCACATTCGATGGATGAACTGCGGATCATCCTTGCGCTGAAGGCAATGGACTTCAGAACCATTAAAATGAAGCAGTACCTTGAGTTAAGAGAGAAAGGCGTTCGGATAGACGGTGTCAGTGATTACAAGTTCCACTTTGAAACACTTGAGTGATGATGACCATGAGCCAAAAGGGAGCCAACTGGCTCCCTTCCCTGTTCCAAATAACCAACCATTCCTACCGCTGCAACACCCTTTCAATCTCATTCAGGCTGGATGGGTCATCAATCGTTGAAGGCACCACATATTGCTCGCCATCGGCGATTTGGCGCATGGTTCTGCGCAAAATTTTACCGGAACGTGTTTTTGGCAATCTGTCGACAACCAAGGCCAACTTGAAGCAAGCCACTGCGCCGATTTCTTCCCGTACTTTGGCGACAAGCTCTCCAGCCAATTGGTCTGAAGCTATGTCGACGCCGTCTTTCAGCACCACAAAGCCGACGGGAAGCTGCCCTTTTAGCTCGTCGTGAATACCGATGACCGCACATTCAGCCACGGCGGGATGTGCACCGACAATCTCTTCCATTTCTCCGGTTGAGAGACGATGCCCGGCCACGTTTATCACGTCATCGATACGCCCCATGATAAAGAGATAGCCTTCTTCATCTAAGTAACCGCCATCACCAGACACATAGTAGCCGGGGAATTGGCTGAGGTAGCCCGTCTCGAAGCGGTCGTGATTGCGCCATACCGTCGGCAAACAGCTCGGCGGCAACGGACGTTTTAGAGCCACATAACCTTGCTGGTTAGCTTTGAGGCTATTACCCAATGCATCGAGTACTTCGACTTGATATCCCGGTGTTGGCTTGGTCGATGAACCTGCTTTCACTGGCATCACCTCAATACCCATTGGGTCACAGGCAATCGCCCAACCCGTCTCTGTTTGCCACCAATGGTCAATCACAGGTTTTCCAGTTTTTTCGACGACCCAATCATAGGTCGGAGGGTCGAGCCTTTCGCCAGCCATAAAGATGGATTTCAGCGAGCTTAAATCGTACTCATTGACGTAGTTTCCTTCCGGATCTTCTTTCTTGATGGCGCGGAAAGCCGTCGGTGCGGAGAAAAGAACATTCACCCCATAGTCTTGGCATACCCGCCAAAAGGCACCTGGGTCTGGTGTTCGAACCGGCTTACCTTCGAACAAGATAGTGGTGCAGCCATGGATAAGCGGCGCATACACAATATAGGAATGCCCCACTACCCAGCCGACATCAGAAGCAGCCCAGAACACGCCATCTTGCGGCATGTCGTACACAGCTTTCATGGAGTATTTCATGGCGACAGCGTGACCGCCGTTATCACGCACTACGCCTTTGGGTTTGCCCGTGGTACCTGAGGTATAAAGGATATAAAGCGGATCGGTGGCGAGCACAGGCACACAATCATGGGGCTGCGCCGCTTCATAGGCGGTTTGCCAATCCACATCGCGTTCTTGGTCTAATGTTGCAGCACTCTCTGGACGTTGCAGCACCACCACTTTTTCAGGCTTCCAGCGGCTATCCATGATGGCTTTATCAACCAGTGGTTTATACGGAATCACTTTGCTGACTTCGATGCCGCATGAGGCCGTCATCAGCACTTTTGGCTCGGCATCTTCAATGCGAACCGCCAGTTCGTTAGGTGCAAATCCACCAAACACCACAGAGTGAATCACGCCTAATCTTGCGCAGGCCAACATTGCCATCGCGGCTTCCGGCACCATCGGCATGTATATCACTACGCGGTCGCCTTTCTCAACCCCCATTCCGGCGAGCATACCTGCGATTTTTGCCACTTGGTCACGCAGTTCAAAGTAGCTATAGGCTTGTCTTTTCGCAGTGACTGGAGAGTCGTAGATCAGCGCGGTTTTATCGCCACGCCCGTTTTCGCAATGGTAATCCAAGGCCAGCCAGGCTGTGTTCATCACACCATCTGGAAACCAACGCTCAATGCCATTTTCGTCGTTGGCCAGGATGGTTTTCGGCTTTTCGAACCAGTCCAATTGTTCTGCTTGATCACGCCAGAAGGCTTCTGGCTCGGTTTGTGCTTTCAAGTATTCCTGTTGATAGCCAGACATATTGATTCCTCCAAAATGTCTTTCTGAGCACGTTAGCTTTCGCCGTGCTCGTTCGCTTCTAGAACGCTGGAAGGCACATGAACGCGTCCCTCCATCAAAATGCGGGCACTACGGCTCATGATTGCCTTTTCAACCCACCAGCCTTCGGGCTTGAGATGTGCCTTCGCACCGACTTTCAAAGTGCCGGAGGGGTGACCAAACACCACGTTTTCCCTTTCTCCACCGCCAGCCGCTAAGTTGACGATAGTGCCCGGCACACAGGCTGCTGCGGCGATGGCCACGGCTGCTGTTCCCATCATGGCGTGGTGCAATTTGCCCATCGACAAGGCTCGAACCAGCACATCGATTTCGGACTCTTCCACCCTTTTCCCGCTAGAGCTCAGGTAGCTTTCGGGCGGGGAAACGAACGCAATCTTCGGTGTGTGCTGACGGGTTTGGGCATCTTCCACGGTTTGGTTTAAACCCATTTGAATGGCGCCATAAGCGCGGATTTTTTCAAACCGCTCCAGTGCTTCTGCATCATTATTGATGTCGTCTTGGAGCTCTGTGCCTTCATAGCCAAGCTCAGATGCATCAAGGAAAATGGTCGGGATGCCTGCATTGATAAATGAAGCGCGGAACGAGCCGATTTCCGGCACTTCCAGCGTGTCAATTAGGTTGCCCGTCGGAAACAACGAACCCGGCGCACCCGCAGGGTAAAGAAACTCCACTGGCACTTCGGCGGCGGGAAAGGTCACGCCATCGAGTTCGAAATCGCCAGACTCTTCCACTTCACCATCGCGCATTGGCACGTCAACCACCAAGGTTTTGCCGATGTTGGATTGCCAGATACGCACCGAGATAACACCGTTATCGACCATGCGTTCTTTGGCAATCAATCCAGCGTGCACCGCGAATGGCCCGACCGCTGCAGAAAGGTTGCCGCAGTTGCCACTCCAATCGACGAAGGGTTTATCAATCGCGACCTGACCAAACAGGTAATCAACATCGTGGTCGTCGCGAGTACTTTTAGACATAATCACGGTTTTGCTGGTGCTGGACGTCGCGCCGCCCATGCCGTCAATCTGTTTGCTGTAGGGATCAGGGCTGCCAATCACCCGCATCAAAATGGCATCTCGCACCGCACCTGGCGATTGCGCTTCAACCGGCAAATCTGCCAGCCTGAAGAAGACGCCCTTGCTGGTGCCACCTCGCATGTAGGTGGCGGGAATTTTTAAATTCTTACTCATGCTCACCACCTATTGCGCCAGGAAATCTTGCGCGAAGCGTTGAAGTACGCCGCCTGCTTGATAGACCTTTACTTCATCTTCGGTATCAAGACGGCAGGTCACTGAAACTTCAAGCTTTTCACCATTAGTTCGGGTGATAACCAAAGCCAAATCCGCGCCGGGTTTGATCTCCCCCATCACGTCATAAAGCTCTGTACCATCAATCCCCAAGGTGTTGCGATTAACGCCTGCCTTGAACTGCAAAGGCAACACGCCCATGCCGACCAGATTGGTGCGGTGAATGCGCTCAAAGCCTTCTGCGGCAATGGCTTCAACACCCGCCAGACGAACACCTTTCGCCGCCCAGTCACGTGAAGAGCCCTGCCCGTAATCTGCGCCAGCGATGATGATGAGCGGCTGCTTGCGCTCCATGTAGGTTTCAATTGCTTCCCACATGCGGGTGACGTTACCTTCCGGCTCGACACGCGCCAGCGAGCCCTGCACCACTTCGCCGTTTTCCTTGACCATTTCATTGAGCAGTTTCGGGTTGGCAAACGTCGCACGTTGCGCAGTCAGGTGATCGCCTCGGTGCGTGGCGTAAGAATTAAAATCGACAGGCTCCAAGCCCATTTTCGCCAGGTATTCGCCCGCTGCGCTCGATGGCAAAATGGCGTTCGATGGTGACAGATGATCTGTGGTGATGTTGTCACCCAACACCGCCAACGGCCGCATTCCTTTCAACGTTCGTTCACCTGCCAATGCGCCCTCCCAATATGGCGGCCTGCGAATGTAGGTACTCATCGGACGCCAGTCGTATAGCGGCTCGCTCAGGTTTACGCTTTCATCTTGCTGGAACATTTCAACGTAAATACGCTGGAATTGTTCTGGCTTGACGGACTTGCCCACCACCTCATCAATTTCTGCATCGGTCGGCCACAAGTCGTTCAGGTAAATCGGCTTGCCATTTGCATCCGTACCCAGCGCATCGCGTTCGATATCAAAGCGCATGGTGCCAGCAATGGCGTAAGCGACAACGAGTGGCGGTGACGCTAAAAAAGCTTGTTTGGCGTGCGGATGGATTCTGCCATCGAAATTTCGGTTACCGGAAAGCACCGCTGTCGCGTACAAGTCGCGCTCGATAATTTCCTGTTCGATAACCGGATCCAAAGCGCCGCTCATACCGTTGCAGGTGGTACAGGCATAAGCAACAATGCCGAAGCCCAGTTGTTCCAGCTCAGACAGCAGCCCCGCCTCTTCCAGATACAGCTTCGCGACTTTGGAACCTGGCGCGAAGGAGGTTTTCACCCAAGGCTGTCGAACCAACCCAAGCTCATTCGCTTTTTTCGCTACGAGACCAGCGGCAACTACGTTGCGCGGGTTACTGGTATTGGTGCAGGAAGTGATAGCAGCGATGATGACAGCGCCATCCGGCATGCTCCCTTCTGAATCTGCTGACACCCGTGCTGACGCAATACCGCGCTCAGCAAGTTCACTGGTCGGCAAACGGCGATGCGGGTTTGAAGGGCCTGCCATGTTACGAGTCACACTGGACAGGTCGAACTCCAGCACACGCTCATATTGGGCACTTTCAAGATCGTCCGCCCACAAGCCAACGGTTTTGGCGTAGGTTTCCACCAAGGCGACTTGCTCTGCTTCGCGGCCTGTCAGCTTGAGGTAGTTGATAGTCTGCTCATCGATATAGAACATCGCGGCGGTCGCACCGTATTCCGGCGTCATGTTGGAGATGGTCGCCCTATCACCAATGGTCAGTGCATGTGCGCCTTCGCCATAGAATTCCAAGTAGCTCGACACCACGCGCTCGTTACGAAGAAACTCGGTGAGTGCCAGCACGATGTCTGTGGCAGTAATGCCTTCCTGACGTTGACCCACCAATTTCACACCAACGATGTCCGGCAGTCGCATCATGGAAGGTCGACCAAGCATCACAGTTTCGGCTTCAAGGCCGCCGACGCCAATGGCTATCACGCCCAATGCATCAACATGTGGGGTATGGCTATCAGTGCCGACACAGGTATCGGGGAAAGCGACGCCTTGTTGGCTCTGGATAACCGGCGACATCTTTTCCAAATTGATTTGGTGCATGATGCCGTTGCCCGCAGGGATTACGCTGACGTTTTTAAAAGCGGTTTTACACCATTCAATAAAGTGGAAGCGGTCTTCATTGCGACGCTCTTCGATTGCGCGGTTCTTTTCAAAGGCATCGGGTTCAAAGCCCGCATGTTCCACCGCCAGTGAATGGTCGACGATCAACTGGGTTTCCACCACGGGATTAACGCGTGAAGGGTCGCCGCCTTGGTCTGCAATGGCGTCGCGAAGACCTGCTAAGTCCACTAATGCGGTTTGACCAAGAATGTCGTGACACACAACGCGCGCGGGATACCAAGGAAAATCCAATTCCTTTTTGCCTTCCACAATTTGGGTCAGGCAGGCTTGTAAATCCGCCGGATTACAGCGGCGTACAAGTTGCTCAGCCAGCACTCGCGAGGTGTACGGCAAGGTGTCGTAAGCGTTCGGCTTGATGTCATTAACCGCTGCTCGAACGTCGAAATAGTCGAGTCCGGTTTGCGCGAGCGGCCTTCGGTATTGGGTATTGTTTTGCGTCATCGTCTGTTCCCTATTTCCGCCTGTTAGCGCTGCTCAATCGGCAACCAATCTCGGGATTCTGGCCCGGTGTAATCGGCGCTTGGACGGATAATGCGGTTGTTTTCACGCTGCTCAAATACGTGTGCCGCCCAGCCTGTTAAACGGCTCATCACAAAAATCGGCGTAAATAACTTGGTGGGAATATCCATAAAGTGATAAGCAGAGGCATGGAAGAAATCCGCATTACAGAACAAGCCTTTCTCGCGCTTCATGACGGCTTCAACACGTTCTGATACGGCATAAAGGTGGGTATCGCCGACCGCTTCAGAAAGTTCTTCCGACCAGCGTTTGATCACCGCATTGCGCGGGTCACTTTCACGGTAAATCGCATGACCGAAGCCCATGATTTTGTCTTTATTTTCCAGCATGCGCAGGATGTTCTGCTCAGCTTCATCGGGCGTTTGCCAGTTTTCAATCATCTCCATGGCCGCCTCGTTTGCCCCGCCATGCAAAGGACCACGCAAGGTGCCGATGGCCGCCGTAATACAGGAGTGTAGGTCGGACAGCGTTGACGCACACACACGCGCCGCAAAGGTGGAGGCATTGAACTCGTGCTCTGCGTAGAGGATCAGCGAACAATGCATCACTTGCTTGTGCAGGTTGCTCGGTGCTTTGTCCGTCAGCATTTTCAGGAAGTAACCGCCCGTGCAATCTTCACTGGTGTCTTCGGTATCAATACGCACACCGTCGTGGCTGAAGCGATACCAGTAACAAATGATGGCGGGGAACAGTGCCAGCATGCGCTCAGTGGCGTTCAACTGTTCAGAGAAATCCTGCTCTTGCTCTAGATTACCCAGAACCGAACAGCCAGTGCGCATCACATCCATGGGGTGCGCTGAAGCGGGAATGAGTTCCAAAGCCTGTTTCAGCTCTGGCGGCAAACCGCGCAGACTCACCAGACGCGTTTTGTAATCGTCGAGTTCTTTTTGATTGGGCAGATGACCACGCAATAACAGATGCGCGACTTCTTCAAACTGCGCGTTGTTCGCCAGATCGGTAATGTCATAGCCACGGTAAGTCAGCCCTGTGCCTGATTTTCCAACAGTACACAGCGCTGTTGACCCTGCACTTTGACCACGTAGCCCTGCTCCACTTAGCTCTTTGTTTGGCATGTTGAACTCCTTTTCAGTTCGCGGTTGCCCTCTGTCGGGGCGTTATTGACGAACGGCTTCACGTATTGGATTTAGTTTTTGTATTCAAGCGTGAGTCTCAGCAAGCGCTTGTTAACGGGTGTTCTTTTTAATCATCACGATTTGTCTTGTGCGAACAGATCGTCCAGTTTGTTTTCGTAGTCGTGATAGTTGAGGTAGTCGTAGAGCTCGGCGCGGGTTTGCATTGAATCGACCAAGGCCTCTTGGTTGCCCTCTTCGAGCAGGTGGCGATAGACGTTTTCCGCCGCTTTGTTCATGGCCCTGAACGCACTCAGCGGGTAAAGCACCATGTCGACGTCCACTGCGGCCAATTCTTCACAGGCATACAATGGGGTTTGACCGAACTCAGTGATGTTGGCGAGGATGGGCACAGGTTTGCCAATCGCACTGCGAAGCGCGCTTGAGAATTGCTGGTATTGTTCCAGCTTGTTCATCGCTTCCGGGAAAATCATGTCAGCACCCGCTTCGATACAAGCAATCGCGCGTTCGATGGCGCTGTCCATGCCTTCCACGGCCAATGCATCGGTGCGTGCCATGATGACGAACTGATCATCAGTACGGGCATCGACGGCGGCTTTCACGCGGTCGACCATTTCCTGCTGACTAACAATCGCTTTGTTTGGACGATGACCACAGCGTTTTTGTGCGACCTGATCTTCCATGTGCACCGCTGCTGCGCCTGCTTTCTCCATCGCTTTAATCGTTCGGGCGATATTGAATGCGCCGCCGAATCCGGTATCGATATCCACCAGCAGCGGTAAATCACAGGCGTTAGTGATGCGTTCGACATCGACCATCACATCATTCAGCGTGGTGATGCCAAGATCAGGCAGACCGTAACTTGCGTTGGCGATACCACCACCAGAGAGGTAAATGGCTTGATGGCCGAGACGTTGTGCCATCATGGCGCAGTAAGGATTGATGGTGCCGACAATTTGCAGTGGGTTGTTCTGCTCAACGGCTTGTCGGAATTTGGCTCCAGGGGAGAGTGTCATAGTCAGGTCCTTCTAATCTTTTAAGATTTGTTGTTCGATTGCCTTTCGGCTGCCCGCGATATGGCGACGCATTGCCAGCTCAGCTAACTCCTCGTCACGATTACGGATCGCGTGCAAAATAAACTTGTGCTCTTCTAACGCATGGTTGGGTCTGGATTGAGTCTTGGGTGATTGGTAGCGGTACATACGGAGCAAGTGATACAGCTCGCCACACAGCAAATTGATCAGCTTTTGATTGCGGCTCGCCATGATCACCCTGTAGTGAAAATCAAAGTCGCCGTATTGATGGAAGTAAGATGCGCCCTCGACTTCGTCGATATGTCTGGAGTGCTTGGTTAGCAAATCTTCAATGCCCTGAAGCTCATCCTGCTTGATGTTTCTGGCTGCCAGTCGCGCCGCCATGCCTTCCAACGCTTCACGCACAGCATACAATTCGACGAGTTTCTCTGGCGTTAAGGTAATGACACGCGCCCCCACATGGGGAATACGTTCAATCAGGCCTAAGCCTTCCAGCCGCATGATGGCTTCGCGCAGCGGCCCACGGCTGCATTCATAGCGGCGGGCGAGCTCTGGTTCAGAGATTTTACTACCCGACGCGATTTCGCCGGAGACGATGGCCTCGACCAGCAAGGCTGTCAGATTTTCCGACTTGGTGTTTTCTTTAGATGTGGGACTCACGCTTTCCAGCGTCGCGCTTAATGCGTTGTTTTCGCTCATTGTGTTCCTTGTCCAATGGCTGTGTTGACGGTTTTTGTCGTGGTTTCCTCCAACACTTTCATAAGCATTTGTGGAGGAAATTAAGACATGGTCACACACTCAACATTGTCTACAATTTAATCTTATGGACATACTTTAGACACTGAAAAGGGATTAAATCAAGAGGATTGTCGACAATTAAGACCAAGGTATAAGGTAATCAATAAGGAAGTTAAAGAAGCGTTAAGAAGTGATAGATTTGTGGGACAGGCAAATGAGATACACAGTCTTGATAGCATGGCTATTGAGTATTCACGCATAAATAGCGTAGATTTTAAGTAACCCCTTCGCAGTCGAGATGAAGAAGAAAAATGGCTAACATCATGGAGCAATTAGCGTTTTCCCTTTCTCTCGTCGCGCCGATCTTTTTCATTATTTCCCTTGGCTATATCTTCAAAAGACTAAAGTGGACGAACGCTAACTTTAATGATGTTGCCTCACGTCTGGTGTTCAATGTCGCACTACCTGCAATGTTGTTTTTAAGTATTGCCACGGCTGACCATAACTTCTCGCAAGCCACAGAATTTTTGGCTTTTTCCGTTGTCATGACGGTGATTTTTTTCGTGTTTTGTATCGCGTCCACCAAACTGGCTTTCAAGGGAAACCCAGATCACGGCGTGCTGATACAAGGGAGCTTTCGTGCCAACACGGCCATCATAGGCATCGCTTACGTTGAAAATGCCTATGGCAGTCAAGGACTGGCACTCGCGGCAATTTATGTCGCGGTGATTACCGTCGTATATAACATTCAAGCGGTGATCTGCTTGTCGCCGCGCTCGGCGGGTTCCAAGCTGCAGTCCACGAAAACCATATTTATCAATCTGGCCAAGAATCCGCTGATCATCGCGATTGCACTTGGCGTTGTTGTTTCACTGCTGAATATCACTCTCCCACCCGTGATTGTCGACACGGGCAATTACCTTTCCCGAATCGCACTTCCACTCGCGCTCTTGTGTACGGGCGGCAGCTTGGATTTCCGCATGATGAGAGAGGAGAAAAAGCCCACCTGGTTTGCAGCTTCTAACAAGCTCATGGTTGCGCCTTTCGCCTTTACCTTGATTGGTTACCTTTATGGATTCAGAGGGCTGGAACTTGGGATTCTGTTCTTCATGAACGCCGCACCAGTAGCAGCCGCAAGCTATGCAATGACACAAGCCGCCGGAGCCAATACCACATTGAGCGCCAATATCATCGGGCTTACTACCTTGTTTTCCAGCGTGACGGTTTGTGTGGGGTCATTGGTGTTGAAAGTACTGGGGTTGATCTAGTGCTAAACCATCCTGCGACTCTTTGCTTTTTCGGAAAGTTAATACAGAAAAACGAAGAAAGCCGCTTCTAACAGCGGCTTTCTATTTCCCATTGTTCAGAAAATTACAAAGCGCCCCGAAAATCAAACAACTCATAATGGGTGTTGTTCTTCGGCATGCCGAGTTGCTCTAGCCCTTCCTGCATTGTCTTTCTGACTTCAGGGTTACCGCAGAAGTAGAGCGAAACATCACCGATATCACCATTAATATCTTCGGCAATTTTTTCTGGCGTTAAACGCCCTTGTTCTGAATAGACAATGTTTAGATTGACCGTTGGCAAGCCTTCGACTAATTCACCAAGCTCTTTTGCAAATATGGCAGCTTCTTCGTTCTTCACCAAATAATAAAGAGTGACTGATGGGTGCTGTTTGTTTTGGCTGTTGAGCGATTGCAGCCAGGCGATAAATGGGGTGATGCCGATGCCTGAACCAATCCAGATTTGCTCTTTCGCTTTCATATCCAAGCGGAAGCGCCCGTATGGCATATCCAGTCGAATCATCTGGCCGTTTTCCAAATGCTCATAAAGCGTTTTGGTGTAGTCACCCAATGCTGCAATCGAGAAGCTTGGCTTACCGCCATGTTCGCTACTTGCGATGGTGTACGGATGCGGCTCGCTTTTGATGTTGTCGTTATGGAGGACTGAGACAAAGGCGAATTGCCCGGCTTCCCACTTCGGCTTGCCCTGCAAAGGCTTGGTATCAAAACTGACGATACCATTTTGCTTTTTCACGTTTTCAACTTTGGCGATGTAGTGCTTACTGGTGTCCTTTCCAAAGGCATAGTAGTACCAAGCCCAAACACCAATAACTGCCGTCAGGTTCATGGCGATTCCCGCTGGTGAGAACAGCTGGAAAGGTCTGACAGCAAAAAGATAGTGGAAGACGGAGATGAAGAAAACCAATCCCATCAAGCGATGGCTCCACTTCCATAAGTGGTAAGGCAGCATGCGCATAAAGCTGATCACTACCAAGACCAGCAGCAGCCAAGTTGCCCATTCTCCGGTGTCGGAGCCAATCTCAATCAGACTTGTTTCTTCACGAGCGACTTCAGATTGTGGCACTAACCACCAATGCATAAAGATAGAAAAAACCGACCAAATACCCGCCCATCGGTGCGCTTTGTAAACCCTGTCCAAACCACCAAAGATAGATTCCAAAATTTCCATGCGCGTCGAAAGCAGAAAAGCCAATGCCATTCCCACCAAAGCGTTGGCAGCAAAAAAGGCTGCAATCCAGCGTTGAAGCGTTAATTCTTCCGGCAACAAACTGCCTATGCCGATGAAGCTAAGTATTACTACGCCGGCAACTAAGATGTTTTTCCGGTTATCCAGTGCGAATTTCAATTTCAAAAGACTTGCCTGTCGTGTGTATAAAATTGGTTTGAATTAGAAAGGCTTCCTCTTGTGAAATATAGTGCTTCGAATGTCGAATTGTTGTGAAATCTAACTATCGAAACACTGTTTTTAATCCTCTTTCTCGGCTAGTCCGCGCGAATAGGTCGTTTCAACGAAAAGCGTCTGAGTAGTCCCCATCCAATCCAGAAGAATACCGAAAGTGCAATCGCGGTGAGAATGGCCGGTTTTGGGTTTTCCAGACTGCTGATGGAACCCGCATACGCAGCGATAAAGGTATACGGCAGGTTAACTGTGCACCAAGCCAGTAGGAAAGTTGTGAATTTCATGCGGCTGATACCTGACATACATGCTGTGACTTCTGGCAGAATCGGCATGGCGCGGGAAAGTAAAATCATTAACACACCATGCTGACGGAAGTGACCGCGTAACTCAGCACGCTGTTTCTCATCTTTCACGACGACATTGACCAACTTATCTCCAAACTTCGCACTCAAGACATACCCGGCAATTCCCGCCAGCAAAGTACCCGTGAAAGCCGCTAAGGCGCCAACATACGCCCCTGCGAAATAGCCGCCGAGAATCATGATGGAAAGCGTGGGTACCGCGATGAACAAATCCAAAAACAACAATGAAACGACAATAATGGCAACAGTCAGTGCACTCAGTGATTGTGCTTGCTCGAACCACAACTGAATCTGGTCTACCGTTAGCCAGCCCATCGCATTCACCGCAATAAAGGTCGATGCAAAAAACAGGGCCATGATGCCCATGAGTTTGAAAAGTGAAGACATAAATCCTCCTTACGGATAGCGGATAGTGATTTCGTGGGGAGAAGTGATGCTTGTGGCTTCAAGCTGTGCACTGGAAAAACTTGGCGCTTTGAATGTGATTCGCGCACCGTTGGAGAAACCCAACCCTTCGTTGGGCCAGATACCCGTCCAGTTTTTGGTGACTTTCCCGTCCTCGTCTTCGTCGTGCAGAACTTTAACGGCAAACTGTGCTGGCACGTTTTCGAAGGTGACGTTCCGCTCTGTTTTGTCGGCGGTGTAACTTAAGATCCTTAGCGCTTTGTCATGCTTCTTAGGAAAGCCCTCTTCAGCAAATAACATCACCAGTACATTTCCTGGCTTTGTTGTATCAATCCCCTTCACAACGATGTCTACGCGGTTTTCTGTCGCCGTTGCAGTCATTGAAATCACTCCCCAAATAAATCCCAGCCAACTGTGTTTAGTGGCCATTTAAGACGCCTTTAATAATTTGCGTGCAGCGAAAGGTGCCAAGGCATTCAGCACCCGTAAAAAACGGGTCGCACCAATGTCGAAGTCGTCCTCGCCTTTTTCGATACCAGCGATAATTTCAGCAGCAGCTGCATCCGATGAGATTTTGTTCTTGCCCCTGCCTTTAGTCATTGCGGTATCGACCAGAGGCAAAAAAGCCTGTTGTACGCCAACAACAGAGCCTTCCAGTTGATAGCGCAAACTCTGGGAGAAAATGTTGAGTGCGCCTTTCGTTGCGCAATAGACCGCAGAAGATGCCTTTGGAACTAATCCAAGTGCAGAATTAATGTTGATAACGCGAGACGATTCCGATGCAAGAAGCGCAGGCAACAGGCCATGAATTAGCGCGCAAACAGAGGTGAAGTTGGTATCGACTTCCTTTTTCACCGTGTCGAATGTGAACGCCTCATCAGTGAATTTCGGCATAAACTGAGCCGCAGCGTTATTGATGAGCAAATCTATTTCGGTTTTCGCGGAGGCAATAGATTGGGCGATGAGATGAACCTGATTCACATCCGCCAAATCAACCTGAAAAGTGATGATGGAAGGCCATTGTTTCTTCAATGTGCTGAGTTTCTCTGCATCCCGCCCAAGCACTATCAGTTGGTTATCGCCGACGAGTTGTTCAACTAACTGGCGGCCAATGCCGGACGTCCCACCAGTCAGCACAATGGTTTTATTGAGTAGTTTCATCCTGACTCCCTTTTTAGATAGTTCGGGAGTCAGCTTATTGGGAAGAGGCGGCTAACACTTTAACAAGAGTTAAAACCACCAAATTTCTTCTTTTTTACTGGCGCTGATAAGCGTTTTGGACGCCGAGTTTAGCGCGGATGCGGGAGAGTGAGACTTCAGTGATACCCAGGTAGGAAGCGATATGATAGTTGGGCAAGGATTGCGATAATGCAGGGCAGGATTCGACAAACTGAATATAGAGCTCAGTCGGCGACAGCATCAGTAAATCAGCTTCCCTCGCCTCTTTTTTTAAGGCCAATGCCGTCACCATCTGCAGGAAGGCATCTTTCCATCCTGGTGTTGACTCACTTAAACTTCTTAACGCCTTCGCAGGCAATTCGAAGCACACTGAATCGGTTAATACTTCACAGCCAAAGCGCGCTGGCAGCCCTTTTGCGAAAGACGATAAACACGCAGACACCTCGCCCTGTTGGAGAAAAGACTTGTTGCGTCGGTTGCCGTCTGGCGTGAGATAGAAATTGCACAAGGTACCCGCACAAACAAACCCTACTTTGTCGACAACATCTCCGGCGCTGAACAGGACATTCCCCTTGCTGTAAAACTTGAGTTTTCCCTGATCGATAAAAGACTGCCATTCGTCATCGCTCAGAGCAAAATGCTGTCTGAAGCCCGCTTCAAATTGCGCCAGTATCTGCTTTCCTTCCATCCACCTTTCCGTTCTTCATCGGTTTACTATCGGCTAATTCATTACGCATTACAGCGAGTTGCAGATCTTACTTATCCCAATAAGGCGTGCCTTCAAATCGGGCGACCAGGAAATCAATCAAGGTTCTGACTCGGCGTGATAAATGCCGTGTTTGTGGGTAAATCGCGTAGGCGTTAAGTTCACCAAAAGCATAGCCGGGAAGCACCACTTCTAGACGCCCTTCCCTGATGGCTTGATGGACAACAAACGTTGGCAGGTGGGCAATGCCCATCCCTTTTTCTGCCGCGGATAGCAGAAACTCCCCGCTGCTACCCTTCAATGCAGGCTTAATCTTCACTTTTTGCAGCTTTCCTTCCGGTGTGTTTAGCCTCCAATGACTGGCATCTTTGCTCAGGCTGTAGACCAGCGCTTGATGATGACTTAGATCGGAAAGGGATTCAGGAGAGCCATGTGTTTGTAGGTATTCTGGGCTGGCACAAAGCACATGTCGAACTGTAGCAATTTTTCTCGCGAGCAACGTGGAGTCAGGCAGGTCAGCAATACGGATGGCGAGGTCGTAGCCTTCCTGTATCAAATCAACCTGTCTGTCATTGAAGTCGAGTTCAAACTCAATTTGCGGATGTTCTTGAAGAAAGTCGTTGATGGCTGGGCCAATATGTAGCACGCCGAATGTTGAGGGAACAGCAACCTTTAATGGCCCTCTGAGCACGCAATGTGCCTGAGAAGTCATTTCCTCTGCTTCACGTAAGTCTTCGAGAATGCGCAGGCAATGCTTGTAATATTCCGTGCCTGTTTCCGTGGCATGCATAGTGCGTGTTGTGCGGTGGAAAAGTTGAACATTCAGGTGTTCTTCCAGCTCTTTTAAACGACGACTGACTGCCGATTTAGCAATATTCATCCGGTCTGCCGCACCGCTAATGCTGCCAATCTCAACCACCCGCACAAAGGTTTCCATATTGGTGAACTTGTCCATCGACTCTCCACTTGTTCTCGTTTGGAGAACACTGAGTTACTTCAATTGCTGTTTTTTCTTTATCCAAGAATTTCTAGAGTGAACACAAATGGACGACAAGTAAAGGAAAGCAAGATGAAAATAACCAAAACAACAGTAGCAGTACTTGCTGCGACTTCACTCTTGAGTCTCTCAACGCAAGCTAATGAGCCAGTATGGGATGCCAACAAGGTTCAGCTCGTCGCTGAAAAACTCGATGATGGGGTTTACGCCTACTACCCAACCGATGCCAAAGAGTTGGAAAAGAAAGGCCTACCTGTTGCCACCAGCGGCGGTTTCGTAGTGGGTGACAAGGGTGTGTTGATCATCGACACCATGCTGAATGAGCGGTTAAACAAGCAGGTTCAGGGCATGGTAGCGAAGGAAGCAAAAAAGCCGATTATCTACGCGGTGAATACCAGTTTTCATGGGGATCATTCCTACGGCAACATGTACTTGCCGAAGGACACCAAAATCATCCAACACGAAGTGACACAGGACTATATCGATACCCACTTCGAGCAAGACACACAGTTTATGATGCAGAACTTTGGCAAAGGCCGGGGTATTGAGGAAATCGTTCCTACCGATGCAGATATCCTTGTCGGTAAAGGTGGCACAATTAAATTGGATTTAGGCGGCAAGAACGTCGACATCATCGACTTTGGTTTTGCACAAACTGGTGGCGATCTGTTTGTATGGGAACCGGAGTCAAAAACGATGTGGACAGGTAACCCTATTATCACAGTGAAGCCTTCACTGCCTTGGCTCTTGGATGGCCACCTGCTGGAAACGCTGGATTCTCTGAAGAAAGTTAAAGCTTTCCTTCCAGAGGATGCAACAGTGGTTCCGGGACATGGTTCGCCAATGTCACCTGAAGATATTCAGTGGCACATAGACTATCTGGAAGCAGTAAAAACTCAGGTTCAACAAGCGATTGACGATGGCCTGTCGCTTGGTGAAACCGTGAAGAAAGTACAGCTGCCAGAGTTTACCGGTTACGCTTTGCGTGATTGGGTTCACCCTGCGCTGAATGTGCCAGCCGCTTATCGAGATTTGTCGAAGAAACAGTAATCCGCACAAACAAAGAGCCACCTAATTGGTGGCTCATTTAAGACTGTTACCAGCTAATCACTGCTTTATCGCGGAAGAACTTGCCAGTCGGTGCCGCATCATCCAGCGTTGCCAGCCAAATCGCGGTTTCAGCACCTTCGTCAGGGGAACGAGTTGCGCTATCGCCTCCCATATCCGTTCGAACCCAACCAGGACACATCGCATTGATTTTGACTTTGGTATAGCTTTGCGACGCGACCAGAGTAATACCATTCAATGCCGCTTTACTCATTGAATAAGCTGCCGGCCCTGTCAGACCATCAGAAAACGCGCCCCAGTCAGAGGAGATATTCACGACCCGCCCATAACCCTGAGCTTCCATTTTATTCGCGAAGAACTGGGTCAATTCAAAAGCAGCCAAGGCATTGACTTCCATCGATTTCATCAAGGTCTCATAGCTCAGAGTTTTAAAGCTATCTTCCAATAAAACGCCAGCGTTGTTTACCAGTACATCAATGTTTGGAAACTGTTCATCAATGGCTTTAATGCTGGTTTGACGGGCCAGTGCCGAAGAGAGATCAAGTTCAACGATATGGATATCGCCCAAAAGCGACAACGCTACCTTCTCCCCTTCTTCGACATTGCGGCAACCAAGCAAAACGGTCATTCCTTGTTCAGCCAATCCGCGCACAATAGCTAACCCAATGCCCCGATTTCCTCCTGTCACCAATGCCGTTTTACTTATGGCTTCCTCTCCATCCATTTAATGTTTTCGCGTTCCGCTTTATAAAATTTGCCTGAGCATTTTCCATCGCCAAGCCCAAGATTTCTCGACTACCTTCTCATCGCCAGAACAACGTCTGTGAGCGAATCGTCCAATTATCATTTGAACGCTCTAACTCAAAAGCGTAGCGACCTGAGATTTTCCAGAATCCTTCCTCACCAATGAAATGGCTCGCTGTAATATCAGCAGCCACCGTAGCAACATCGCAATCGTGATCAACTTTTATATTGGTAAGGTCGTGATACGTTGCATCAAATCCAGACAACAAACCCGCCCACTGTTTCATCAAGTCGACGCAGTTAACCAATACTGCTTCGCCACCAAACGCTGAGGTGTAATCCACCAGAACAATTTCAGAAAACAAGCGCCTAAGAAACTCAAAATCAGTTACGGTTCATCATCAGCAAGTTACCACCTGACACGCCAAGTACGACGGCACATCCGCGGTTAAACCACCGCGCCATTTTGGGCTTACTAAACCATTGGCGAAGATAAATGCCGAAAAGCGCATACATAGAAATAGCGACAACTTCCAACACCAAGAAAGTTAGCCCCAGAATAAAGAACTGCTGATTTATGGGTGCAGATGGGTCAACAAACTGCGGCAGAAACGCTGTAAAAATAAGGATGGCTTTTGGGTTACCCGCGGCGAGCGCGAACTCCTGTTTAAGCAATGCTTTGACCTTTCTATCTGCTTCTACATCGCTTACCGGGCTCGACGTTGACCGCCAAAGTTGGAAAGCGATCCAGAACAGATACATGGCGCCAACTAGCTTTATCGCAACGAAGACTTTTTCAGATGCATAGAGAATAACCGCTAATCCAGAGGCCGTCAGCGCAATCATCACCGCAAAGGCGGCAATTCGGCCAAAGCTGGCAACCAGCGCAGGTTGAAAGCCATAACAACGGGCATTGTTCATCGCAAGTAAGTTGTTTGGTCCCGGCGTCATGTTTAAGGCAAAGCAGGCAGGGATAAACAACAGAAAGGTAATCAGTTCCATAAGCTTATCGTACGTCCTTTTGGTGACGATTTACCCTATCGGGAAGCACACTGCGCCGTCAACCAATCATAGAAATGATTCGCCACAGGATGATCATCACAGGCGGCGCTTCGATAAAGATAATATCCACCACTTTCCACCTGATTCACTGAATCGTCAGGCCAAGGCACCAGCTCACCACGCTCCAAGTAATCTTGCAGGAGGGAAACCCGCCCAACCATTGCTCCCTGCCCGTCCAAGACAGATTGCAACAACAAAGCATATAAACTGGAGCGACGCGTTCGCGCTTGTATGCCACTGAACTTGTCCTGCCAGAATCGCCAATCATCATGCCAGTGCATGTCTTGGTAAAAAACGGGGTCATCCTTCCCTACATAATTAGGGTCACTAACAGGTAACAGAGTCTCGCTCCATAGCTTTTGCCAGCGACGGCCAGGGTCATGAAGGAAATACCCTAGCGCAAGATCTGTTTCTTCCGGTTGACCGGAAACGGTCGACACAGCAGTGATTTCCAATTCATGTTCGGGGAAATCATGCTGATAATTTCCCAAACGCTTTTGCAACCAGAACTGAGCAATAGCGTGCTGTGTCGCCAAGCGAACTGGCCTTAGCTTTCCATGCCGAATCCGTTCAACATTTTCCTCGAAACCTTTGAGCGCTTGTTTAACCAGCACTAAAAATTCTTTGCCTTTGGGAGTGAGTGAAACCCCTTTCCCGTGCCTTGCGAACAAAGAGACGGCTAAATGACTTTCCAGTTTTTTGACCTGATACGCCACTGCAGATGCAGTCAGGAACAGCTCTTCTCCCGCTCGGGCAAAGCTTTCATGTTCAGCAGCAGCTTCAAACGCCACCAGCGCATCTAAAGGAGGAAGTTGAGGAAAGCGAACAGAACGCATGAGTTAAGCCCAAAATTATTTTTGCCTTATACAAAAAATAATCCATTTGAGCGAAATGACCTTCCGCGTTGAGATAGATACATCACGAAACGGAGAAGGGACGGTAAAAATGACATTTCATAAGAAGCCTTGGGTAGCAGAAAGCATCAATGATTACGCACAAGACACCGTAGCCAATATCGGCACCTTGAACGAATCAGGCGTCATTGCAGCTATTTACGCGCTTTCCGATGAGAACCGGAACATCCACGAAAGAGAGTGCATCAACCTCAACCCTGCCACCAATATCATGAACCCCAAAGCGGAAGCGCTGTTGGCGACAGGTATTGGTACGCGCCCTTCGCTGGGCTATCCCGGCGACAAGTATGAAATGGGGCTGGAAGCCATCGAGAAAATCGAGATCATTGCTGCGCAGTTGGCGTGTGATGTTTTCGATGCCAAATACGCTGAAATCCGCGTCGCCTCTGGCGCAATGGCAAACCTTTACGCCTTTATGGCAACCGCACAACCGGGCGACACCATTCTCGTTCCACCGGCTTCTATCGGTGGTCATGTCACTCACCACAATGCAGGTGCAGCGGGATTATATGGGCTCAATATTGTCGAAATGAAGGCCGATGCCGGGCACTACACCGTCGACTTAGATGCGCTGAGAGAGCAAGCACACGCCCTCAAACCTAAATTGATCACCATTGGTGGAAGCCTGAACCTATTGCCTCACCCTGTTGCAGACATCCGAGCTATTGCCGATGAAGTCGGTGCCAAAGTGCTGTTCGATGCAGCACACCAATGCGGGATCATTGCTGGTAAAAGCTGGCCAAACCCTCTGAATGAAGGCGCTCACTTGATGACCATGAGCACCTATAAAAGCTTGGGAGGGCCTCCGGGTGGACTGATCGTGTCAAACGATGCCGTACTGATGGAACGTATTGATGCCATCGCCTTCCCGGGTTTAACCGCGAACTTCGATGCCGCCAAATCTGCCGCACTCGCGGTGTCGCTGCTGGATTGGAAGTCGTTCGGCGCGGATTATTCCAATGCCATGATTGAAGTCAATCAAGCTCTGGCTCGTGCCTGTCAGACTGAAGGACTGCCAGTTTTTCAAGTCACTGGCCCGAATGGTCAAACTCCCTCTGAATCTCATCAGTTCGCAATTCAGGCAGCACCTTTCAGTGGCGGGCAAACCATGGCGAAGAAACTGCGCCAAGCGAATATCCTCACATGCGGAATTGGTCTGCCAATTGAAGCAGTAGAAGGCGACATGAACGGCCTTCGCTTTGGTACACCAGAGATTGTTCGGGCAGGTTTCACTGCGGAGCACATGCCTGAAGTGGCTAAGCATATTGCCGATTCATTGTTAGGCAGAAAGCCTGATGAGGAAATTGCTAAAACGGTCTCCGCACTTCGCCGACAGTTTACGACGATGCGTTATGTTCACAGTTAATCTTCGCTGTTGTTCAGGAACAGGCAGCTGAAAAATAAAGCTTATTTTTCAACCGACAACAAACCGCGAAACCACTCGATAAACGCCAGTGTTGCCGCACTGGCGTTGCCCCGATAATTAGCGTGATAATCTAAATCTTGTTTGGTCGATATATCTGAAATCACCACTAAATCACCGCGTTCGATCTCTAAGCGAAATACCTCAACAGGACAAAGCGCGACACCATGGCCCGCAATAACTGCAGTGGCCAATAAATTGAAATCTTGAAATACAGGCCAACTGTCCGCGGCATTCCAACAGACGTTCGCAGATTCAAACCATTGTTGCCATTCTTTACGATGCTCGTCATGTATTAGCGGTACTTCTGCAATCTTCTTTACTTCGTTCAAAGGACCACATTTTCCGAGAAATGATGGACTACACACTGGCTTCTTTATTCGGCTGAAAAGGCGCTTCGAGCTAACCCCGCCACCTTTCAACTTGTCCGTAGAGATAAGCACGTCTAAGTCGTTGGTATCCAAGGTATCCCCACCATTAGCGTAAACAACTCTCACATCTAACGAAGGGTGGACAGCCGTGAATTCCACCAAGTGTGGAACCAACCATCGATTTGCTATGGAAGGTATACATCCGATCGTTAGAGAGTCGTTGCCCACTCTCGACTTTACAGACCTGCAAGCTTCCGCAATATCAATCATCGCTGGCGATACACGCCGGAACAACAACTCTCCGTTCCTCGTTAAACGAATCCCCCTGCCTCTGCGCTCAAACAAGCTTGTATTAAACCACGCTTCAAGCCGTTTGATCTGATGGCTCACTGCAGCGTGTGTCACAAACATCTCTTCGGCAGCTTGCGAGAAAGAAAGATGCCTTGCTGTCGCTTCAAAAGCCTTCAGGGCAGATAACGGTGGAAGCTTCATTGTTATTTTTCCTAACAGCCTATTCAAATATTAATCAATTGTTCCTAAGAACAATTAAAACCATCATTCAAACATGTTAGCAGCTTGTTAACACTGGAAGCGTCTCACTCATGTGTTGATGCTAATCCCGCTTGATTAAATACAAATAAAACTAACATCTGGAGGCTATATGTTTGTTCGCTCGTTACTGGAGGTTGAATCAACACAACGCTTTGTCGATTGGGGCAACGGCACCAGCCATCGTCTTCTCACATTGCAAGACAATATGGGGTTCACTATTTGCCACACCGTTGTGCGTGCTGGATCAGAGTCAAAGCTGCATTACAGGAACCATCTTGAAGCTTGCTACTGCATTGAGGGTGAAGGAGAAGTGGAAGACATGGCAGGTAACGTATTCCCCATTCGCAAGGGCGATATATACGTGCTTGACCAACACGACCCCCACTACCTAAGAGGTGGGAAAACTCAAGATCTGGTCCTAGTGAGCGTGTTTAATCCACCACTGACCGGTTCAGAAAAGCACGATTTAACGAACCCGGAAGGTTCTGCCTACTAACGGAATTTACGCAAAGACAGACTCGAAGTTCACCCAATCAAGGAGGATGATATGTCCACGCAAAATGTCAACGTTTCAAAACCCAAATATACTTTTCTCGACAAAATAAAAGCCATTGGCCCTGCTGTTGTGATTACAGGGTCATTTATCGGGCCAGGCACTGTCACTACAGCAACAAGAACAGGGGCTGATTTCGGTTATGCCCTTATTTGGACAGTGCTGTTCGCGATTGTCGCTACCATCATCCTTCAAGAAATGGCTGCAAGACTCGGTGTGGTTACCCGCAAAGGCCTTTCAGAAGCTATCTCTTCTGCGTTTGAGAATCACACAGCGAGATACTTGATTCGAGGGCTCGTTGGCACCGCCATTCCCCTCGGATGTATTGCTTATATGGGCGGCGATCTAACTGGCTCTGCCGCCGGGTTATCGACACTGACAGGTGTTTCGACCCAAATTCTTGGTCCACTCGTGGGTATCGCAATTTTAGTGCTGATTAACTTCGGCCCTTTTGAGCTGATTGAAAAGGTCTTGATGGTGCTTGTTGCCACCATGGCTGTCGTATTTCTGATTTCCATGTTTGCCGTTGGACCTGAATGGTCAGAAGTGGCAGCTGGTTTGGTTCCGAGCATTCCTGAAGGTGGAATGTTTCTGGTTCTTGGCTTAATTGGCACCACGATTGTTCCATACAACTTTTTTGTTCACGCTATTAACGCCAGAAAAGCATTCAGCAGTACTGATCAACTCGAACTGTCCAAGCTCGATATTATCGTAGCCATTACCATTGGTGGGTTGATTACAGCAGCTGTGATGATTACGGCTGGCACGGTAATTCGTGGGGCTTCGGTGGAAAGTATCGCTACGATGGCTCAGGCGCTAGAGCCCGTGCTCGGGGACTATGCGAAAATCTTTCTGAGTGTTGGTTTGATTGCAGCAGGATTGTCCTCCGCCATCGTCACACCGTTGGGTGCATCGTATGTTCTGGCAGGACTGTTTGGTTGGAAATACGACAAGTCAGATAAGCGTTTCTTCTACACCAACCTTTCCATCTTAATCTTTGGCATATTTATTTCGGCGACAGGATTAAACCCTGTGTTTGTGATTATCTCGGCGCAGGTACTCAATGGAATTATTTTGCCAATAGCGGTGATCCTTTTGGTCATGATCACCAGCCAGTCGCGCTTCATGCGTCAATTCGTGAATGGGAAGGTGTCATTGTGCCTAGGCATACTGATTAGTTTGGTGACCTTGTTCCTGGGCTTGAAAAGCTTTATTTCCACTGTATCCGCACTCGCAGGAAGCTGATAGCCCAAGTAAAAATAAGAACCGCAGGACTGTGACATGTCTAACAAGCGGCACCGAGCCCAATATTTTGCAGCCTTGTTGGGCTGCTTTTTTAATGTACAGATCATTCAAAGACTGGGCGGAAAAAACTGCGCTCGTAACTGATAATACAAGCAGTCTCTGCTGCGAACTCGAAAGCCGCTTTGCAGGCCTCATCATCAAAAGATTTGGTTCGATATACTTCGTATCCCGCCAGGCTCGGAAACGTGAACAACGCCAGTGCGATATTATTCGCCCCCTCAGAAGGCAGAAAATAGCCGTTATGTTGACCGCCAAACTTGTTCACCAAAGGAATCCACATTTTGGCATATTGCTCGAACTCTGCCGTTTTCGTCGGGTCGATGACATACCTCAGATAACACGTAACCATCTCACTCTCCCTGTTTATCACGTCGTTTTGTTACTGGCATTAGCGGTTTTCAGGCGCAATATGTTTAAACTGCTCACCAAATGCTTTGAGTTCTTCAATGGTGTAAGGCGTATGCACCCGCTTAGTTGAAGGCAATTGATGATGAATACTCAACCCTTCACGCCGCGCTGTTTTCGGGCGAATAGGTCTAGGCATAAATCCACCGCCACAGTTTGGGCAAACGTTAGAAAGAATGTCTTCAACACAGGTCGCACAAAAAGTGCATTCGTAAGTACAAATCATCGCCTCGGTTGATTCTGGTGGCAGGTCTTTATCGCAGCATTCGCAGTTAGGTCTGATTTCCAGCATAGGCAGTTCCCTTTTATCAACGTGGTGCGTCAGTGCAATCACTTTCATCAGATACTACCTACTGGCGATTCTTAATCCACGGAAAGAAACATCAATTTTTCTGCAGGGTATTGATAAGAAGAATAAAAACTGCAACCCATGACATTCATCCGGTGAATTGTAGAGCCATGTATCATTCCCTCAGTTACATTGCTTACCCTATCCGCAAAAACACCTCTATCTCATTGAAACAACTTAACGAGTTACATATAGATGTCACAGCACAGTTTTTAATCATTTGAATGAGAGAAGTGAAATGACAACTGCACCGCCCAACCCAGCAGAACGGATACTCAGTCTCGATGTCATCCGCGGCATCGCGATTCTTGGCATTTTGTTTATGAACATTTTCGCCCAGCAGGCTTTGCCGGCTCTGGCGCTACATGCTCCAGATTGGCAAGGGACGGCGACTGATATGGATATGGCGGTGTATACCTTCCAAGCCATATTCCTTGATGGACGCTTTATGAGCCTGTTCAGTCTGCTATTTGGGGTTGGCTTGGTCATTCAAACGGAGAGTTGGCAGCGCAAACAGCAATCTGCGGGCAAGTGGATTTCACGACGACTGTTTTGGCTTGCTGTGATTGGTTTACTTCATGCAGCTTTCATTTGGCCGGGTGATGTCCTGTTTGTTTATGCCGTTACAGGTCTTGTTCTCTTCCGCGCCGCTAACTGGCGAGCCCGCACCCAGCTCATTTTGGGTGTTTTCTTCTTTTCATTAGCCGCATTGCTCTTTTTAGCGCTTTCCGCAGCTATTGCATTTGCGCCGCCGGAAGAAACCCCGCCTCCTATTATGGGCACCTACCTTCCCGTTTCTCCAAGCAAAGCTGCCGAACTAATTCAAACCACCACTGGCAACTACTTTTTTGAACAGATACCTTTGCGTTTAGAAATGTATTTCCGCGTTTATATATCGGGCTTACCCGTGCTCATGTTCCACGTCGGTGGTCTGATGTTGATTGGCATGGGGCTGTACAAAACAGGTTTCTTCAATTCATCAAAACGTTTAATTGTCTGGTGTGTGGTCGGCGCTTTAACCGCTTTTGCATCGGCATTTTTAGTGAACTTCAGAGGCGAAATCGGCTTCAACGAAGAGCTAGGCTTGGCATTGCAGTTGCTCAACATGTCCATGTCTCCACTCCTCTCATTGTGCTATGCCAAACTGCTGATATGGTTAGTGGAAAGACGGTCGGACATTGTTCAGCCTTTCGCTGCCTGCGGGCGCATGGCATTTACGCTATATCTTTCGCAATCATTCATTGCCGTGGCGATTTTCCACTGGCTACTTCCAGACCTGTACGGCACGTTAAACCGCGCCCCATTGATTGGCATCGTTGTGATAATGAGTGTGGTTCAAGTGCTGTTTGCCAACTACTGGCTGAAACATCACCGAATGGGGCCACTTGAGAAGATTTGGAGACGGTTGGCGCTGGGTAAGAAAATGACTTTAGGGATGAGTCAGGCAAAGGTCTAATCTCCGTTCTGATAAGAGTGATCTTGCCGCCTTTAGTTCGTTATACAAGGCGGCATAGAGTTACTGTTCCAAACACCAATTCAACCCAACCATAAAAGTGTTCGTACTAATTTCCTCCAATCAACCATTTGAAAAATAATAAAATATTATGATTTACCAACAGGTTTGAAAGCAGCCTTAATTACATAAGCTGGAAGATATTTGATCTTCGGTAATGGATGACAATTCTTTTGATAAAACAAACTTTCCACTCTCTATTATTATCTCAGTCCCCTGTAAAGAGTCATAAAGAACTAAGCTAACACTACCGAACGTGTTCATTTCCCAAGCTAGTCTGCTGCCTTCAACTTCTGTATAGAATTGTAGTGTGTTCTCATCATATTGAAGTTGCGTGTCATTTAGTAGGTAATTTGTGTCATTTTGAATTGCTTTTCGATAGCAACTCAAACCATTATCATACGAGTCCCCCAGATAATTGTAAGCTGTAATTTTTCCTTCATTATCAATAAATAAAACATTTTCATTATTGAAATGATTTGCTGCGTAAACACCTGACACGGATGCAAAGTCAGTCCCACTACCGCCATTGTCAACCGAATCAGTCGAAGCATCTGTACCACCAGAACTCCCTCCACAACCAAACAAAAAAGCGCCAGACAGGATCAAAATAAAAATACTATTAAATTTCAAAAAATTACCTCTTAAGTGGATTTTCACTAATCTAGGAATCTCAAAAAAGTTAAAACTCTATAACTTGAGAAGGGATGTAATATCGCAGTAAATGGTAGGAAAGGCCAAGCAATCACACTATTAAGCGAGATTAATTGCGACATTCAAAACAAAATTATTCACTTAATCAAAGGTGCCTCATGTAGGATACACATATTTCACTCCAACCATTCCCGATGCGCTTTCTCCGCATCACCCAGATAATCCAAAATCCAGTTCACCGCCGGGTTTTCTTTATCGGAGCGCCATGCAATACAACAGGGACTTTTAGCGGGAGGCTCTACCAGTGTTTTCTCAACCAACTCGCCACTTGCTAGATAAGGCTGAGCCATATGTGATGGCATGGCTCCGATCCCTAACCCTGAGCGAAAACACTGAATGGCGCTATGCCAGTTGGGTACAGTGAGGCGACGCTGGTTGTCGAGCAGCCAGGTGGCACGTTTGGGAAGAATGCGGGAGGTGTCTTCAAGACAAATTGCAGGGTAAGTCAGCAGTTGGTCATGTCTGAGTGGCTCAGGCTCTGCCGCCAAAGGGTGGTCTTTCGAAACCACAAACCGCCAGGTGAGAATCCCCATATCTCGATAGCTCAGGTTTCCGCTCACTGGCACAGCTGCTGTCGCGCCTATCGCAATATCTGCCCTATCGTATGCCAGTGCATCCCACACGCCATTGAACACTTCCATGGTCAGCAGCAATTCCACGTCAGGGAAAGCATCGTAGAAGTCCCGGACTAATGAATCGACACGATCTTCACGCACCACGTTATCAAGTGCCAGAGAGACACTTCGTGTCCAACCATTAGCAACACGCTGGGTTTGATCGCGAATTTCATCCATCCGCTTCATCAAGTCTCTTGCCTGTTGCACAAAGAACTCGCCAGCGGGTGTGAGTTTGACTGAGCGGTGTAATCGCTCAAATAAATTCACAGCAAGCTTCTCTTCCATCTGCCTGACGGTGTAGCTCACCGCGCTGGGTACTTTGTGCAATTCTTCGGCTGCGGCGGAAAAGCCACCACGACGTGCAACGGCATCGATAACTTGCAGATCTTGATAGGAAAACATACGAATCAAATTTTTTGAAAGCAATGTGGAAATTTTAGCGTTTCACAGCGCTTTTCGCTAGCAGTAGACTGCGCGCATATTGCAACAACGGATAAGTAAAATGAAAAATACTGTTCCTATGACAACAATGATTTGGTTTGCTGGTCTGAGCATGCTCGGTTTTCTGGCGACTGATATGTACCTGCCCGCTTTTGAAAACATCCGCCTTGAGATGGGTACAACTCAATCCATGATTGGTTTGTCGCTGACCGTGTTCCTGTTGGGCATGGCGCTGGGTCAAATCGTTTATGGCCCACTATCTGATCGCATTGGCCGCATTAAAGTGCTGGTAGGCGGTATGGCACTGTTCAGTGCTGCAACAGTAGCCTGTTTTATGGCCGACAGCATTGAAGTGTTCCTGGCTGCACGTTTTGTACAGGCACTGGGTGCGTGTTCTGCTTCTGTGATTTGGCAAGCGGTAGTTATCGACCGTTATGACAGCAAAACGTCTCAACGTGTGTTCGCCACCATCATGCCGTTGGTCGCTCTGTCTCCTGCCCTTGCACCACTGGCAGGTGCGGCACTGGAGTCTCAGTTTGGCTGGCGCAGCATCTTCATCGCACTGGTTGCCTTGGGCGCGGTATTGGTGATCACAACCCTGCGTCAGAAAGAAAGTGCGCCGGCAGTCAACAGCGACGAGAAGCTGGGTGCGAAACTGGTTAGCGATTACAAGAACATCATCAACTCGCGCAAGTTCGTTGGCAACATGCTGGTATTCGCAGGCTGTTCCGCAGCGTTCTTTGCTTGGCTGACTGGCTCTCCCTTCGTGATGACAGAAATGGGTTACAGCGGCGCTGACATCGGCATGAGCTATGTTCCACAAACTATCGCGTTCATTGTCGGTGGTTACAGCTGTCGTGCACTCTTGAACAAGTTTGATGGTTCTGTGCTTCTGCCGTGGTTCGTGGGCCTGTTCATCGCGAGTGTTTCAATCATTTTCGTGGTGTCTTGGCAGACTGATGTGACCAACATCTGGCCGGTACTGATCCCATTCTGCTTCCTGGCTGCGGCTAACGGTGCGATTTACCCAATCGTGGTAAACAAAGCGCTGGAAGAATTCAAAACCTGCAGCGCAACGGCAGCGGGTCTGCTGAACTTCCTGCAGACGATGATCTGTTTCGTGGCAAGTGGTGTGGTATCTGCATTGGCAATCCACGGTCTGTTGACGGTATCAGCGGTGATGATGGGAGCTGGCGCGAGTGTGGCGCTGGGTCTGATGCTGAGCTGGAACGTTAACCGCGTAGCAATTGAAGATAACGCGCAAGCAGCTTAAGCATCGCTCCAATTTAAAACACCGCCTGCGGTTTCGTGGGCGGTGTTTTTGTTTTTAGGTTTAAGCTTACCCTCTTCTTTATTCGTTCCACTCTTTGAAATGTTCGAGTAGATGGTCGATAGCGAGACGGGCCTTAAGGGGTAAGAATCGACGGTTTTGATACACCACCCAAGAGGTAATGTTCTTCGTCCAGTAAGGTTCGAGAACAGGCACCAAGCTCCCCTCTTCAACCGCTTTTAGAAAGCTGCTTTTTGGCATATAGCCAATGCCTAGTCCCACTTTACAAGCTTCAACCATGGCATTCGCATTGTTGCATCGGAAACGGCCAGATACCTTTATCGGCGTCTCTTTACCATTCCTTTCGAAGAGCCAGGTGTCGTTATTGGTAATGAGGCATGAATGCTTCACCAATGCTTGGGGATTCTCTGGCTCCCCATTCGCTAAAAGATATTCTGGTGAAGCAACCGCCATCAAGTTTCTGTTTGCTAGCTTTCGTGCCACCAGCCCGGAGTCCTGCAGACGACCATAACGAATCGCAAAATCAAAGCCGTCTTCAACAAAGTTCACGTGACGGCTACTGAAATCCAACTCGACGGCAAGATCGGGATGAAGTTTGGCGAACTCAACCAATGCAGGCGCGACAAATTGCTCAGCAAAAGAACCCGCCATACTGATTCGCAACGTTCCCTGCAAATCAAACTGCGCGCCTGTCACCATTTCATTGGCTTGGGAAAGCCCACTTACGAGCTCTTGGCATTGCAAGTAATACTGCTGCCCACTTTCCGTCAGCCTTACAGACCTTGTTGAGCGGGCAAATAACGCCGTTCCCAAACGCTCTTCCAAACGGGAAACCTGCCGGGATACATGGCTTACAGAACAGTTCAACCGCCGCGCAGCCTCACTGAATCCCTTTGCGTCAGCCACGGAGACGAACTCAACAATACCTTCAAAACTGAGCGAGCGTTTATTCATTAATTATTGCCATATAGCAAAGTCGGTTTTCCATATTAATGGATTATCACCTATATAGCGAAAGTATAGAGTGTATCCATCGAGCGACCTGACCCCCGCTCACCGATCAAGATAAAAGGATTACAGCATGAAAAAGATTCTGATCATTGTTACGAATCACGCCACACTTGGAACCACAGACCAGGCGAACGGCACATACGCACCAGAGTTGACTCACGCATTGGACGTATTTCTAAAAGCTGGCTTTGCCTATGACGTTGCTTCTATAAATGGTGGCGAAGTGCCTTTCTATGGCGAAGATATGGAAGGTGACGACGTTAACAGCCGTGTTTTCAACAACGATGAATTCCAGTCTCGTGTAAAGAACACTATTCCGGTGAGCCAGTTGAATGCCGACGACTACGACGCGATTTTCTACCCAGGTGGTTTTGGTCTGCTTTCTGACCTTGCACAACATGCTCCAACGGCAAGCCTAGCAGCCAAACTTTATGAAAATGGTGGTGTTATTGGTGCAGTTTGTCACGGCCCTGCGGCTTTGTTGCCAATCACGTTGAGTAATGGTCAGCCGTTGATTGCAGACAAAACGGTGACAGCTTTTACCCGTGAAGAAGAAGTAGATTTCGGCACCATCAATGATATTCCTTTCTTGCTAGAAGAGTCTTTGACGCGAAAGGCCACAAAATACAGCAAAATCCAACCTTGGGGCGTTCACGTGATTACTGACGGCAAGTTGGTGACAGGCCAAAACCCTGCAAGTGCGCATGGTGTAGGTGAAGTCATGGTTGAGCTTCTGAAGTAATCTCTCCTCGAAAAGCGACAAGTGAAAATTTAAACGTCAGTGAAGAGCAAAACTACTGTCTGCTCGACACTGGCGTTTCGTTTTTGTATGCGCTTTGGAGTAACTGGTTAGGCTTCTCGCTGTCCCACTGCCATGATGACCCTCATATCACCCATACTAAATGGGTTCGACATAGACACCATTTTGAGGCCTGCGTTTTCGTAAGCGTCTTCAATTTCTATTGCAGAAAAACCAACACTAGAGTCACTGCTTCTCTCCCAATCCCATTGTACGAGAACCCCATTGTCGGCAAGCAACATGGTCAACAAAGCGATGGTTTCTGGGTAGTCTGGAACAAATGCCAGCGCGGATGAAGCAACAATCACGTCGAAGCGCTGTTTGGCCTGTCGGCATTCGCGCACGAAGGCTTCATCAACAACACCTGCAATCGGAATCACGTTTGAAAGCGCTTTCCCTTCCAATACATCAATCATCTTTGAAGCAGGATCTATTGCTGTTATGGATGCAACTTCTGGAGAGAGCTTTTCAGTAAGAAGGCCTGTGCCGCAGCCAAAATCCAAAACGACCGCGTCCTTAATATTAATAAGTTCGCCGAGGGAGCTGAAAGCTTTCTCTGAATACACCATGACCGCTTCGTTTTCGTCCCACCCAGCGGCCAAATCATCCCAGCTTTCGCTCATTTTTGTTTCCTTACTTCTTGATGGTTGAATATAAATGGTATGGCATTTTGTATATTGAATCTATCAAGGTGAGTCAGAAAGCACTGAAATCGTAAGAATTAGAAAACCAGTATTGCGGAAGAAATCAAAAAAGCCCGCTTTTGCGGGCTTTGAATACACAGGGGATCTGAATACGCTTTTGCGCGCTGAATTACGCTGCCGCTGTTTGCGCCATTGGCCCACCAAACTTATACAAGTTAGGAAATACTGTGTTCAATGCACCGTTATTGAGCCCAAGCCATTGAACTACATGCGCTGCATACTGTTCATGGGAGATTTTAGGGATCAAGCGCCCTTCACCATTGTCATCCTGGCCACCACGCGTGAAGTCTGGGTAAGTACCGAAACAAGTACTCGCCTGCGCGCCACCGCCAAACAGGAAGTGTCCGCCACCCCAGCCGTGGTCTGTACCGTTACGCGAATTGTCATGCATCGTGCGGCCAAACTCTGATAATGTGCAGGTCAGTACATTATCTTCCAACCCTTCCTCTTCAAGAGAGGCGTAGAACGAAGCAATACCTTCCGAAAACTCTCTCATCAACTCATCCTGACGACGAACCTGATTGTCATGAGTGTCAAATCCACCGAGTGATACGTAGAACACCTGACGGTTATGGCCCAGCAATTGCGCACCTTCAATCATTTGCTTCACCGCACGTAGCTGCATACCAAGACTAGAGTCAGGGATACGCTTATCCATTGGGATAGACTCAACGATTGGGCTCATCTGGTCTTGCGCGTACATCGCTTGTTTCACCACATCCGCGTAACCTGCAGTCAGTGGCGAATCATAGTATTGGTTTGCATTGCTTTCGTAGCTTGAACGCATTGCGGCATTCTTAAGCATCTTGAAAGATTCAAAACCATTTCTGTTCACGAAGATTTTGTCGGTATCGTAAGCATCCAGCAGTGTATTCGGGCCAGTGTGGAATGCATTCGGCAAACCACCATAACTGCGCGACAGAACATCCATCGACATACCTAGCCAGCCATTTTCGCTGTAATCCTGTCCCATCCAGCTATGCTGCCACACTTCCTGCTGCTTGTTGTGCGCAAACAGGAATGGAGGCAAATCGGCGCGACCAGAAGCGATGTCACTTTGAGTAACTGGTGCCAGCAATGGACCAACATTAAGTGCAAAGTTTGCCTTACCTCTTTCGAACAAAGGCATAAGCGGTGTCATGCCTTTATGCAGGCCAAAGCGCACACCATTCGCATCACGAATATTTAGAGGGTGCACTTCGCTGTGTGAAACCACTGTCGAATTCCGTGAAGAGGCATATTTGCTGTAATTAGTGCTGTCTAAAGGTAACACTTGATGGAAAAAGTCATTACCACCAGCCAGGAAGACACAAACAAGGGCTTTATAATCTTCCGCACCGCTCGCCTGAACGCTTAAGCTCATTGGCGCGGCTACCGTTGCACCCGCAGCACCCAAAGATTTGATGAAGTTTCTTCTTGTCAGTTTCATGCGCGGTTCTCCTGAACGTGGAAATATGGTGATGCCAGAGCAACAAACAATAAACGCTGCACCCATTTGCCTGGGTTCAAGTTCATTCCGTTATATTGTTTATACATTGACTCTTTCAGTGAATTTGGCATCGCACCATTGAAAAAGCGTTCTGATGTTTCCTGAACAAAACCATCAATATCTTTTTTAGCAATCAACGCTTTAAAATCTTCCACATTGATATAGAGCTCTTTTCTTAATGGAGCACTTGTTTTCTGAAGATTCAGGCGAAGAATACCGTAAATAAAGTTGTGGACGTAAATAATATGCGACCAATCAATAATTTGTAATTCTGGTGCAACGAGATTATTTTCTTTCACAACACCTTTTGGCGCATAATCCGGCAGGTAGAAATTAAATACAGAAGGTGAACCCAGCGGATATTGGTTACAGGTTTTCAGATAAACCAAATCTGTTTCTACAACTTCACTCCCTGCTCCCGGCTTAACGTCAAGAGCGCGGTAGACAGCGACCAAAGACAACCAAGGCTCGCGCACTTTACTCATTGTCATTGGCGTTGCAGTGTAAACCTCAGGGTCAGTCAGGATTGCCCAGACCACTGCTTTCAGATCACCCGTAATGCCCATGCCATTATCGAGGAACACTTCCGCTACACGGCGCACGTAATCAGGCGATGGGTTGGAGCTGGTCAGGCGCTGAATAAGGCCATGTGATATGTGCGGTGCGGTCGAAGGATGATGCAGAAGCATATCCATAACCTGATCCATTTCCTGCTCTGCAGGCATGTTTTTCGGGAAACGGTGGCCCATTACCCATTTTTCACCACGGTCATGATCAACGGCGTTGTTCACCATTGGCTGAATCAGTGCATCATCGCTGTGATTCCAACCGGTAAAGATACGCGCCAGTTCCTGGATGTCTCTTTCGGTGTAACACGGGATTGGCTTGCCATTCCCATCCAGATAGTACGTCCCGTCAATGTCGCGCTCATACAAACCGATAGAAAAGAGCTGCATGATTTCGCGAGCATAGTTTTCATCTGGTCGGCGTCCACTTGCTGGGTCGCCTTTCATGTTGCCAACCATAGATAGGTATTGGCCCATCACCGGAGATACAGACACATCTTTCAGCAAGTCACGGAAGTTACCGAATGCATGCTGACACAGCAGATCGTTGTAGTTCGCGATAGCTGGCGCGTGGTTGGCGAGGTTGGAATCTTGGTCTGAAGCGACAAAGATTTGGGATAGTGCATATGCGACACGCTGTCGCAGTTGATCTTTTGAGTTGAATGCGACATCAAGCCAGGCTCTTACACGGGTTGCCTTAGAAGGTCTTTTACCGTAGCCCTGCGCCTCAAATTGCTTATGGCATTGCTCTAAATGAGATGTCGCTGGCAGTGAAGCTTGCTCGTCAAACCAAGCTTTTGCGCGTTTATTTACTAGGTCGTTTGCTTCGCCTTTTTTTGGACCAAAAGTCGCTAGGTCCAGCCAGCGCGATGCATGAGAAAAAGAATCAAATTGCATATCAAATACCCTCAAATTGCCCGAGCAATCTAGAGCGTCATTTATAATGCGACGTTTCTCTTTCGAATCACTCGGTACACAAATGAGAATATTCATACTTTTCTAATCAAAAAATGTTGTTGGAACAAATATAGATCACTACTTCAATATTTAATTAAATTATCAATATTGAAACATCTATTTGCTTGCAAATTTACACTTTAATAAGCTATGCAGACTCGTATCCTGAGGGAGAGAATATTCATCCACATGCAGATAAATTATCGCTAAATATCAATTATTTTCATCAAAAAATAAGATGTAAAAATAACCTACAGTCTTGCTAATTTCTTCATTATTCATTCATTTAGCTGCGTCATTATCATTAATTTGTAATGATAATTTAAAGTCTCGCCCTGTTTAATTCGGCTCAAACGAAATTTGTTGTACCGGAGGGCCAGGAAGCAAAGGCGTAAATGCATTATTGCTATAAGATTCAAAGCCTTCTCTATAGAAAGGCGATAGAGGGTGCCCACTCTGCCCTCCAGGGAGCGTTAAAACACCATTTACTTCATCGCCGGGCTGAACAATCAGACGCTGAGAAGCACCAAAAGTTCGCCCTTGAACCGCTGGCATAAAGCGATCTCCAAAGCCGGCTACTGGCGGCATATCCAGAATGCTACCAAGAATAGGGATCTGGCGGCTGAATGGATGCTGAACTTCGAGTTGATTTACCGCTCCCCACTTGAGTGCCTGCAAAGAGCCATTCGCGTGACCTGTCATTTCAATCATCAGGTTTTCACGCATCTCAAGGTATGCCATGACAAGAAACTGATTCCAATCGGTCATATTCTTCGGCAGCCAAGATTCAGGCTGCTCTTTCACCAACTGCCAAAGTGCGGGTTCAATTTGTCGTTCAATCAGGGAGAGTGAGAGTTGTTGCTCTTCAAGATTGGTTTCCAACGGCGCAAACAATCTGTCTATCAATGCATCGCGGTATTTGCGAACCAATGTATATCCAACAGAATCCTCGCAGGCACACTTATTCCAGCTGTTAAGTGCTTTTATGTCTTCCTTAAATAGTGTGTCATCCCGCGTCAGTAGTTCCAGTAACAGCTCATGCCACCGTTGAAGAAATACCGCTTCGTTGTCTAACTGAATCGCGTAGAAGTCTTCAATATCGAAGATGTTTTTTTCCATCAGCCGGTGCTTAATCTGCGCACTCCTTGCGCCAAGCGCGTAACCACCGTTTCCATAGCGCTGATTTTCTTTGGCGCTCACTACCCTGCTGTTACCTGTCCAAATTCTTTCTGATTTGGGGTTTACGATAAAAGGAACATCCGTTGCGCTTTGCTGCCAACGCTTGTCATATCCACTTGAAGGCTCTGGCCTAACGAGCGGTTGTCTTCTGTCGGGGATAGCCCCGGTTGCTTGCCAGGCAATGTTTCCCTCAGAATCTGCCAGCACCATGTTTTGCACTGGAATACCTGTTGCTTTACTAACATCCAGTGCCTGTTTGACTGTTTCCGCTTGCTCTAGCTTCATTAAATTGAGGTTCACAGCGTAGTCACGATGCGCGACCCAACTTAGCGCATATTTTTCTCCATCGATCACTCGGACTGGACCAAACTCGCTCTGTTCCAGCAGGTACTTATGTTCTCCCTCTTTGAGAGGAATCGTTTCAGTTTCCAGTCTGGTTTTATCTTTCGGGCTTAAGCGATACCAATCTGCTGTATCCATATAGCCATTGGTGAACCCCCAAGCGACATGACCATTAGAACCCACCACAATCGCTGGTGCCCCGGGTAAACTGACACCCGTTATCTGCAACAGATCATCACCGGATTGGATATTTAACTGGGTGCGATACCAGATAACAGGCACGGCGAGGCCAAGGTGCATGTCATCAGACAGCATGGCTTTACCATTACGCGTTAATGAGCCTTCTACTGCCCAGTTGTTGCTTCCTACCGCAATAGGCTTTTCTATCTCGACGTGCTGAGCTGTCTCTAACAAAGAAGAGGGCAACTCGGGAACAGGTTTTGACTTTATCTTAATGTTGGAGCCATCCAGAGCCGCTTGAAACGGCGAAGGCTGCAGCAGGAAAGACGCTATGTCTTCCCCAAATTGGCGGTATAGGGCATCTGTCAGCAAATCCCTTTCAAGGCTTCTACCTTGCAAATCCAGATACATGCTGAATATCGCCAGTAATGAATCTTCCGGTTTCCAAGGTTGGGGTTGAGTCTGCGTCACCAAATATTCAAAAGAAGGTACTGAGAACTGTGCCAGCGCTTCATTTACGCCGTTGGTATATATCTCAAGCTCCCGCTGATCAGCTTTGGACAATCGCTTGAATGCCTCTTCGCTTCTTTTACGGAACTGGTGAAAACGACGGTTTTCATCAATCGGGAGCGCTGCTTCTCCAAACAACGCTGAGAGTTCACCAGCTGCATTTCTGCGCAATAAATCCATCTGGAAGAACCTGTCCTGCCCGTGAGCAAACCCCAAGGCATAAGAGGCATCGGAGCGGTTCTGGGCGATGATGATTGCCGTACCCAAATCATCACGCTGAAGAAAAGTGGTGTCTTTAATGCTGAGGGTAGAAGTACTGCCAGATAAGGTTGGAAGGCTGAGCGTGAGCGCGCCGTAAAATACAGCGGTCGCGAGTAGCGCCAGCAAGATAGCACTATAGGTGACAAATTTAATTGCCTTGAGCATCAGTCTTCCATGACTCCTTGGTTTTCTTGGGTATAGTCAACACTGACTGGTTTATTAGACTTCGTGAATAGTAACTGCACGCATTGAATGTCATTTCAACACATTGAGGGCGCTGAAAAAATAACCACCCAAGCAAAAGTGGCCACAAACGTGACCGCAACGCCGGATTTTTTACAACTTGTCGCTTAAGTGTGACTATGTATACCTATCAAGTTTCCTTCACTGTCACGAAGCTGTGCGAAAAAGCCAAAGTTTTCACCAATTGCTGTTTTAGGGACAACGACAGCTCCTTCAGGTACACGGTCTAAAACATCCTCAATGCTGTTTACACCAAAGTAGACAGTAGTCGCTGAAGCGCCAGGCTCGCCCAAGACCAAAGCGCCGGTCGCACCATAGGCTGTTTCTTTTTCAACGGGGAACCAGGCCATTTGCTGCCCGCCCACTTCTTGTTTACTTAGCGTCATACCTAAAGCGGCTTCGTAAAATGTCATTGCTCTGTCCATATCGCTAACTGCAATTTCAAACCAACCCACAGGATTCATATTCCTTTCTCCTTCTGTGTTTTCTTGAAATCTAGCTGATGATTGTCTTCCTAGCAGAAAAAGAGGGGGATAAAAAACGCCCCCTTAAATAAGGAGGCGTTTTTATCAAAGTCAGGACGATTTCCTGTTACAGATGCTCACCTGTGTGCAGTGATGCAATGCGCTTATCCAATGGAGGGTGAGTCATAAACAGTTCACTAAGCGATTTCTTGCCATTGATGCCGAAAGCCATCATAGAACCTTCAAGGCGGCTCTCATGGCTCACTTTCAGGCGCTCAAGAGCTGCAATCATTTTCTCTTTACCTACCAGCTTGGCAGCGCCAGCATCCGCTTTGAACTCGCGATGGCGGCTGAACCACATAGTCAGAATGCTTGCCAGCAGACCAAACACAACTTCCAGAATCGAGGAAACGATGAAATAAGTAATGAAGCTGCCACCACCTTCACCTTCTTCGTCGCTGCTGTTAACGCCACTAATGGCACCGGCAATAAGACGGGAAATGAAGATAACGAAGGTATTTACGACACCTTGCATCAACGCCATAGTCACCATGTCACCGTTAGCAATGTGGCTCACTTCGTGTGCCAATACAGCTTCTGCTTCGTCGCGGGTCATGTTTTCAAGCAGACCGCTCGACACCGCAACTAAAGAGTCATCACGCTTCGCACCTGTTGCGAATGCGTTTATGTCGTCTGAGTAGTATATCGCAACGGTCGGCATTCCAATGCCCGCCTGTTGCGCCTGACGGCTTACGGTATTCATAAGCCAGTGCTCAGTCTCATTGCGAGGGTGTGCGATAACCTGGCCGCCTACTGAGCGCAGTGCCATAGATTTCGACATCATCAGCGAAATCAGGGAACCGCCGAAGCCAAACAATGCCGCCATTACTAACAGACCAGACAAGCTACCTGGTTGCAGGCCAGTGACGGCATATACGATGTTCAATACGATGCTGAAGACAAACAGTACAGCCAAGTTTGTCATCAGAAATAAAGCGATGCGTTTCATTGCGTCAATATTCTCCGAATCATGAAAGCGTATTACTCAAGCTACCTCAAGTCGCTGGTTCCAGTGACCTCAGCTAGCTTGGGTATACTTCTCGAATAGTAGGGTCGAAATGTGGAAAAACAAGCCTGTGTAACAATTTAAAACACAAATCACGAAAATTTATTGTTTTTGTTCTCTGGTCAGGGCGTTAAAAACAATCATTGCACATTTATCCCCTAGGGCTTTCGCAGCACAAGAACTACAACGTTTCTTTTCACTTTTTCAATTCCCTGTGGCATTGATACATCAGAACCCAACCATCAACGCCAATCAGTTCAAGGGCTATTTCTTGGGCTCTAGTTCAGTAAACACCCCTTGGGTACGGGCCATGACACTACTTTTCTATCTACACCAGCGGAGTAGCCAACGCCCTTTTGGTCTGTAGTCACGTGCGACACCCAGCCGTTATGAACTTCCTGAGTCACGTAAATCGTTGAGAGGTCTTTATTAATGAAGGCAATATGGCCATCAACGGTACCAATAGACAAACAACCACCCACATGACCTAATGATTCCACGCTGACCTGAAGAGGTAATGTCTTGATGAGGTTCCCGCGCTCATCCAGTTGCACTAACTTATTATTTTTCATAATGATAATGATATCGTTATGAAGTTTTATGGCTCCAATCACCTTCTCACTTCTGTCGGTCTTAGCAACATAACCGTCAGACAGGATGACGCCATTGTTTAAGTCTATGACTTTATGGTTATTGCCATCCTTTTTGAAGATGTGTAGGAATCTTTTGGATTCAGAGAGAGCATGATAAACCTGATAATTTGGCAACAATACCGGTATTTCTTTTATCTGTTCAAAACTAGGTAGTCTGTAAATACGCACCGGGCTACCTCTTGAGAATTTAATCATCGTTTCATCAGAAAAATGCCACTCAGTGTAATAGGCTGATGGCCGGCCATCTTTATCTGTAAGAAACGTATATTCATCATTTTTCTTAATGAAATTAAAAACAAATTTGTTCTTATAGTCTCCAAAGACTCTAATTACTTCGTCGTCTTTTTCGTCTTTAATAAAAGTAGAGAAATCTTCGAAAACTCTACTTTCTAAAAGCGTTAGAGCTGGTGACAACAAGAGGAGTTGGTCATAACCCTTGAAGTCATGGGCAGCATAGACACCATCATCTGCACCCAATAAGTAAGAGATGCCAGCGTCCAATTTCTTTTCCCCATTGACATCGAGAGTCACAGGCACTTTTTCGAGGTTGTTGGACGAACAAGCAGATAGCAAAATGGCACACATAACCAAAAAGAAAAATTTGAAACTGCTCATTTCATATCCTTATCTAATGAGACTATCCGAAGGTGAGATGCAAACTTATCTAGAACGGCTTAAAAGCTGAGAAGCGCTTTTGTAAACACCTCATAAACGCAATATCAGCTTTGCATTATCTCAACCTTACTCGTCGGAGATATGACTTCAAAATGCAATAGATCCGCGTTGTTATCGATTATAAACTTCACCGCAATGATAATAAAAAAGGAAACAAAAAAAGTAAGTAAGCTTCTGATTCTAAATTGAAATTGAGTAAGGCCATATAGAAATTTAACAAGGTGAATTGCCGCATAGACAAAAATTGCCATTGCAATCAATACAAGGAAAAAACCAACGTACTCCATCATTTCTCCCAAAACATATCTGCCGCTATCAAGGTTGTGCAAACATCAGTTGCCAAGCGCCCAACACTTCGAGAGCTCCGTGCTAAAAACTCATCTTCGTACTACAGCATATCCAATGGAATGCCATAGATCCTAGAAGGTTTCGTATGTGCCAAGCATCTACTCCTGCATTACACCCCAGCCATCTAGGTATCCTCTTACCAACGCCACCCTTTCGGCCAGAAGTTCCTGAAGCTCAAGTACTGAATCATAAGTTACCAACATCTTTTTGGAGATCTCTAGCTCCATTCCACCTTCGTCATAAGGACGCGTCTCAATATTTTCATATCGGGTTTTATCTGCGAGGAACATCCGTGCAACGCTATCAGCCTCTTTTTCAGTAGCGAAAACAGCATAAAAATCCACGACATGCTCTTTTGAGAAGTCAAAATTACTCTCCTCCATTCTTCGAAATACGTTGCCAATATCGTCATCAGGATATTTCATAGTTTCCCTTCCTGTAAAAGGTCGTGATGAACGGCACATCCCCGTCCAAAGAATCAGCTTAAGTAATTGGACTAAGGCGTACCAAGACTGAACGAGCCAGCCTTGGGCTACGAATATTTTTGATATATTTCATAGCCTTGGGTTAATATTTCGCTTGGTCATGACTTTGTAAATTATAAGAAGACAGAGTATGGCTAAAACATCTAATTGAATAAATCCATTTGAATCACTACCCATTGAAAATGAAGCAATATTCCCCCCAATCGAGAAGCCAAATTCAAGAAAGTTGTAAACGGGTAAAACCCAATCATATGTCAAGAACACCCCACCCAATCCGTAGTAGTTAAAATAGAAGCCACCAATCCCAAAAGAACACACCTGCAGCCCTAGATTTAAATATGATAGGAAGAAGTACTTACACTCTCTTTTTACAATTGAATAACCCGCGGCGATATTTAATGCTGCGATACCAAAGCCAAAAGCCGCATCTAAAAGTAACTGGTTGTAAACAGACAAGACACAGCCCACGATAGCAAGAACACCAGTGGCGAGTTGGCAATAACCTATAAAGGAAAAATACGATTCCCATCTCTCCGCTTTTTTCTGTTCCAAAGAAGCTTCATACATCTCAATCTCTTCTCGGCGAGAAGATATCTCTGCAATCAAACTCTTATAATTTTCCGGATAGGCATCTCCGTCAATTGTCGAGAGTGCCTCAATCAAAGACTTGGGAGAGTATTTTGAGTAGTCAACGTACATTGTCTTCCTTGAAATATAACTTGTGAACAATAGGCACTTCCCCGCCCAAAGAATCAGCTTAAGCGAATAAAAGATCGTGTGCAAAGTGTCGGAAAGACAACATGAGCAATAATGCCCTCACCCCATGAGCTGAAATCGTGATCCTGGATTCAAGATTCCATCTCACCCACTCAGGAACTTGCGAAGGAGCACAGTTTAAAACGCAAGTTCTTGCAAACATACGCCGTATGCTATTTTTTAAACGTGCGTAAAAACAGGTAACAGATAGAGGATGTTCGACTAGGGTATTAGACTTTTGTCGAGTTGTATTTGTCGCCAGAGAGGAATAACGTACGCATAAGGATGAAATGCCAAAAGGCATACATTGTGGCCCTGCAGGGACGCGATTCTAAGGAGAGAGAATCATGGCTGACAAAGAAAATTATCGTATGGCGATCGATATCCTTTGCTGTCACTTGGGAATGAGCTTTGACGAAGCTTGTGCCGAGTTGGGGCTTGCCGACGATGAGAACCAAAAGCTCAAAGAAGTGTCCGATGTTCAGCAATCGCTGATGGGCTTGCTGCCGGAAGATAGCAAATAAGCACCAAACCAAGTTCCAAAAAAAGCCAGCATTAAGCTGGCTTTTCTTTTTGCTACAACCCCAGTGGCGCGATGTCGATATACCCACTCAAATCACGTGACTTGATGGAAGGCATGTAAGGGATCTCACCCAACTTAGGTACCTTCAAGTGGTGTTCTAACGTTTTCACGATATCGCAGTAGTGCTCTGTACCCGGATTCACGCGGTTCGCGACCCATCCTACGATTTCCATGCCGTCTCTGCGAATAGCTTCAGCGGTCAGGTATGCATGATTTAAACATCCCAGCTTGATACCCACGACCAGAATCACCGGTAGTTTCTCGCCCACAACCCAGTCGGCCAGTGTTGTGTCATAAGTGACAGGCACTCGCCAGCCGCCAGCACCTTCCACCAGCGTGAATTCTGAACGAGACTGAAGGCGTTTCAAACCGTCAGACAGTTGGTTGAAATCTACCGTCTCACTTTCCAGCTCCGCGGCAATATGCGGTGAGCAAGCTGCATGCAAAAGACACGGATTCACGTCTTGGTAGCTAACTTCTACTGTCGTACATTCACGCAGACGAATGGCGTCTGAGTTCATTGGGCCTTGTTCTGTTTCTTTACTGCCTGCAGCCACAGGCTTGTAACCTGCCACACTATAGCCAGCCTTGGAGACGGCCTGCATCACCGCCATTGAAGCGACGGTTTTTCCAACTTCGGTATCCGTACCTGTGACGAAAAAGCTTTTATTCATTATTTATAGCTCCAAAGCAAACCTGATACGTAGCGGGTACTGTGCCATCTTCGTTTCGGTAAACGTCATATGCGCTTTCCAATTCAATAAAGGCACGTCTGCCGACTAATCCCGCACTTCTGCCCTCTTGTAAATGCGTAGCACCAATCCCTTTAAGGTCTTTCATCAGTGCCAACGCTGAGGGGTAATACTCCGTAATCGGCTTACATTCTATGTGGTAGTGGTTGCAGTGAGCTTGAGCGAGCGCAATGTTTACCTGCTTGTGCGATAAAAAGGTATTAACGTGAGACTGCCCATTTACTTTTCGCCAAGCCTGTTTCAATTCTTCAAGTGAACCTTCAAGCAAAGTAGTGAAGAGGATCTTACCTCCTGGTTTCACCACCCTTTTCAGCTCACTTATTGGCACCGAGAGATCATGACACCATTGTAATGCCAGTGAACTAAACGCGACATCAACGCTGTTATCTGCCAATGGCAGTGACTCAGCATCCGCTGAAATATAGTTCACGCTATCGCCACAACGAACCTTTGCTTGTTCGAGCATCTTGTCAGAAAGGTCGAGTGCGACCATGTCCGCACCCAACGCGAGCATCTGTTTGGTGAAATAACCTGTGCCACAACCCAAATCGATTACTGTTTTATCTTGCCAGTCTGTGTTCATTTCCATCAGCAAGTGACCGACCCGACGCTGAAACGCAGCGCTGCTGTCATAGGTCTTCGCTGCCCGACTGAAAGCGTCTTTAATCGCTTTCTTTTCCTCACCCAACATCGCGAGGGCATCCTGTTGAAAATCGACAGCCTGACTCATGACACCTCCCGCAAAATCTGGCTCAGTGTCTCTGCTAACGCTTTCACCTGCGATTCGGTTTGGTTGACTGACAACGTGATTCGAAGGCGAGAGGAATTTGCTGGCACTGTCGGTGGACGAATCGCCCCCGTCCAAAAACCCGAGGCTTTAAGCGATGTTGCGGCAATTTGCATACGTTCTACATCGCCCAATACAACGGGTTTGATTGGCGTTACCGTAGGAATGACTTCTGAGGCGTCAGCTAACGAAGAATGAAAAAGCTCAGAGAGAGATGCGAGTTTTTCACGACGCCAGGATTGTGTGCTGATGACCTCCACCGCTTGTGTCAAAGCATGTGCCTGAGCAGGAGGCATCGCGGTTGAATACACGTAGTGACGGGCAAACTGCGTCAAATAATCGTGGACACTCTCACTGCAAAGTACAGCCGCGCCCATCATTCCGAAGGCTTTACCAAAGGTCACGATCAGTATGTCAGGCTTAATACCTGCATGATTACTACTACCTCGACCATCTTCGCCTAGAATCCCACAGCCATGCGCATCGTCCACCATCAGCCATGACCCGTGAGCTTCACATTGTGCTTTGACATCAGCCAGTGGTGACAAATCACCATCCATGCTGAAAACGCCTTCTGTGGCCGTCAGCGTTGGGCTGCCTGCTTTCTGTAAAAGCGCGCCAAGTTTAGTCACATCGTTATGGGGGAAGCGTTTCATAGTGGCTTCAGACAGCATGCCCGCTTCCATTAAAGAGGCATGATTAAGCTTGTCTTGAAGCAGCAAATCCCCCTTTTCCAGTAAAGAGAAAATCACCGCCTGATTGGCAGAGAAACCACTGTTAAACAATATCGCTCGATCAAAGCCAAGCCAATTGCAAAGCTTGTCTTCCAAGAACTGGTGAGCTTTAGAGAAGCCAGTTACCAATGGCGAAGCTGTGCTTCCTGCGCCATAAAGGGAAAGTCCTTCTTGCCACGCTTTGATAAGGGATGCGTCCTGAGCGAGGCCAAGGTAATCGTTGCCTGAGAAATTAGCGAACTGGCGGTTGCCGCTGTCCGTTATCAGTCCGTCTTGGTGGCTGAATGCAGCCACCTGACGGTGAAGGCGTTGTTGCCGCCGCACTTCGAGCCTATGCTCAATACGGCTTTGCAGCTGGCATTGTTCTCGCATTGTAGAAGCGCGCTCCTAAACGTTCGCTTCGTAGAAGAGGTCGTCTTTACCCGGACGAGAAGCTACGCGCTCTGCCACTTGAGTCAAAAGCGTTTCTTCCTGAACCTGATCCGGTTTTTGAACAGCCTGCTCGCTGTTAATGCCCAGCTTCTTAAAGAGCATCATATCTGAGTCTTCATCTGGGTTTGGCGTGGTCAGTAGCTTACATCCGTAGAAAATCGAGTTCGCACCCGCCATAAAACACATGGCTTGCATCTGTTCATTCATGTTTTCGCGACCTGCTGAGAGACGAACGGCAGACTTTGGCATCATGATGCGCGCCACGGCGATAATACGAACGAAGTCAAAAGGCTCAACGTCGTCGACGCTTTCCATCGGCGTGCCTTTGACCTTAACAAGCATGTTAATTGGTACACTTTCTGGGTGATGTGGAAGGTTCGCCAGCTCAACAAGCAGGCCAGCTCGATCTTGTTTGCTCTCGCCAAGGCCGATGATACCGCCGGAACACACCTTCATACCTGCACCACGAACGTGAGATAGTGTGTCCAGACGATCCTGGAATGTGCGGGTAGTAATAATGTTACCGTAGTGCTCGCGCGAAGTGTCTAGGTTGTGGTTGTAGTAATCCAAACCTGCACCAGCAAGTTCGTTCGCTTGGTCCGAACTCAACATACCAAGTGTCATACAGGTTTCAAGACCCATCCCCTTCACACCTTTAATCATGTCTTTCAGATAAGGCATGTCACGCTCTTTCGGGTTTTTCCACGCTGCACCCATGCAGAAACGCGTCGCACCTGAATTTTTCGCTTTTTGCGCTGCATCCAGAACACGCTCTACCTCCAACAAACGCTCTTTCTCAACGTCTGTGCGGTAATGTGCGCTCTGGGGGCAGTACTTACAGTCTTCAGGACACGCACCGGTCTTAATGGAAAGCAGTGTGCTGACTTGCACCTGGTTAGCGGGTTGATACTGTCGGTGAATCTGCTGCGCTTCAAACATCAGATCCATAAAAGGTTTTTCAAAAAGGGCCTGCACTTCCTCGACAGTCCAATTATGGCGAACGTCCACCTGTCTTTCCTCAAATTGATTAAACGATAACTTGTCCAGTCTAAGGTCGCCCTTTACAATGTCAACAGCAAACACTTTCTATGGTTTACAATTGGACGATTATTGAGCATGGATATCGCATTCGACCGCAACCACATTTGGCACCCATATACATCCACCATTAACCCCTTGACTTGCTATCCCGTTAGCCGGGCGGAAGGCGTTCACATTTATCTGGAAGATGGCACCAAGCTTATTGACGGCATGTCGTCTTGGTGGGCAGCGATTCATGGCTACAATCATCCCGCATTGAATGAAGCTGTTACATCTCAGCTTGCCAACATGTCTCACGTGATGTTTGGTGGCATCACCCATGAGCCAGCGATCGAGTTGTGTAAGAAGCTGGTAGCGATGACACCGCCTTCTCTTGAGAAAGTATTCCTTTGTGATTCAGGCTCTATTTCTGTAGAAGTCGCGCTGAAAATGGCACTTCAGTATTGGCATTCAAAAGGAGAAAGCCGGGCGAAGTTCTTGACGCTTCGCCACGGCTATCACGGCGACAGTTTTGCAGCCATGTCAGTGACCGATCCAGATAACTCAATGCACAAGCTCTATAAAGGGTTTTTACCGGAACATATTTTCGCGGACTCACCGCAATGCGGATTCCACGATGAGTGGGACGAAAATGATATTGCCGATTTCAAAGACAAACTAGAAAGCAATGCAAAGCAAATAGCAGCTGTGATCCTTGAACCTATCGTTCAAGGAGCGGGTGGGATGCGGATTTATCACCCAACCTTCCTCAAACGTGTCAGGGAGCTATGCGACGAGTTCGGCATTCTTCTAATCTGCGATGAAATCGCGACAGGTTTTGGCCGCACAGGCAAGCTTTTCGCTTGTGAACACGCTGGTATCGAGCCCGACATTCTCTGCCTGGGCAAAGCCTTAACGGGGGGCTATATGACCATGGCTGCAACTATCACTTCCAAGCATGTTGCAGACACAGTGTGTGGCGGTGAAGCGGGTTGCTTTATGCATGGCCCAACCTTTATGGGAAACCCTCTCGCTAGTGCTGTGGCCAACGCCAGCCTTCAATTACTTCAAGACACCCCTTGGCAAGAAAAAGTACTTGGTATCGAAGCAAAGTTAGCTGAATTACTTCCAACATTGCTGGAAACGCCACACGTAAAAGACGTGCGTTGGCTTGGTGCTATCGGTGTGGTGGAAACTCACTCACCCGTCGATGTCGACACCATGCAAAAACACTTCATTAACAAAGGAGTATGGATCCGTCCATTTGGTCGACTGGTTTACATCATGCCGCCATACGACATGAACAGTGTGCAATTACAGCAACTGGTTGAGGCTATTCGTTCTGGCTTGAATGACTATTTTGATAACAAAGGTTAAAAAACGGTGATCGCACACATTGTTCCCTCCGTAAATTTCTACGTGATTTTATGGAGGTTTCAATGCACTTAGGTCTTTTCCCACTACCACTGTTTTTATTGCCTGGCGGTGTCACCAAGCTGAGAATTTTTGAGCCGCGCTACGTGCGTCTGGTCAAAGAATCTATGGCGAGCGACAGTGGCTTCGTTCTGGCAATGAAAGACGGTGATGCAATATGCCGCTTTGGCACGCATGTAAAGATCGTCGATTTTGAAACCCTGCCCGACGGCCTTCTTGGTATAACCATACGAGGCCTATCCCGTGTCAAACTCGACAACATAGGACAGGAAGAAGACGGGTTATGGATTGGCGATGCCGAGGCATTACCTGACTGGAATGAAGTCGAAGTTGCTGGAGTATTGGGCGAAGCGCTAGAAAACCTGTTTGATGCGCACCCTGAACATGCCTCCCAATATCACAGCGAAAAGCAATTTGACGATATGTTGTGGGTCTGTCAACGCTGGTTGGAAATCCTTCCGCTCGCAAACAATCAACGCCAATGGTTTTTGGCACAGCAGGACCTACAAGAAGCAAAACAATTCATTTCGTTGCTCCTCACAGAAGAAAAAATTTGATGTATTAGTGATCCAAATTTGAATTTAATTCGTTTCGACTGATAAGACATTTAAAGGACACAATCATCATGGAACTGGTCGAAAGCACTTATAATTCAAGCAACCAGAAGCGATCAAACAGTCGGTCATCTATGTCTACACCTACTCCTGAACATTTGGCGGAGTTACTCACACTCGTTGCGAACAACAGAGACGATAAGGCTTTTTCAAGCCTCTTTAGTCATTTCGCGCCGAAAATCCGAGCTTATGGTCTCCGCCATCTCAGAGCAGACGGCCAAGCGATGGAGTTGGTGCAAGAAACCATGATATTGGTTTGGCGCAAAGCACACTTATACGACGGTTCCAAAGGCGGGGCATCCACCTGGGTCTTTACTATCATGCGCAACGTGAGTTTTGACATGCTCAGAAAAGTGAAGAGCAACAGAGAAGATTGTTTGAGTGGCGACATTTGGCCGCTCATTGATGGAGAGGTCGGCGATCAAGAAGACGAAGCTCTGCAGGATCAGATCCAAACTCAACTTCTCTCTTACATCGATTTGCTTCCTGATCTTCAGCAGCAAGTCGTGAGAGGCGTCTACTTGAAACAACTGACACACCAAGAACTCGCAGATCAGCTCAACGTACCACTTGGCACAATTAAGTCGCGTTTAAGACTGGGTTTACAAAAACTGCGTAGTCATCTGGAGGTAAACAATGATTAAGTACCATCCGTCTGAAGCTTTACTAGCGTCGCACGCGGCGGGTGAATTACCGGCGTCAATGTCTATCGCCGTAGCAGCTCACTGCGAACTGTGCCCTTGCTGTGCAGAAAAGCTCGCACATTATGAGGCAAAAGCCGCAGACGCAGCATTTAATGACGACAATGTTATTGAGCAAGAAAACGTCCAAGAAGACATTTTTGCCGATATGATGGCGTCCATCATCAGCGGAGAAAGCGCACCATTGACGAAAGTCTCCGCGTCACCTATCTCGGAGATCGAGGTCGCTGGTGAGCGTTACAATTTGCCCACTGCACTCCGCCGCTACCACCATCTAGGCTGGAGCTCGATTGGTGCTATCAGCCGAGCCAGGCTTCCATTGAATGAGGGTGATACACGAGCGAGCCTGCTTCATATTGGTATGAATGGTAGTGTTCCAAGCCACACACACAAGGGAATGGAAGTAACGCTGCTATTGAGTGGTCATTTCGAAGACGAGCATGACAAATATGTCCCAGGCGATTTTATCGTTCTTGATAGCTCGAATCATCATACGCCACAGACCCATGATGGCTGCCTATGCTACACCGTTGCTGATGCTCCACTTCACTTTACCAAAGGGGTGAGCCAGCTGCTGAACACCGTAGGCAGGGTTATTTATTAAAGCTATAAGTTAAGCATTATACATTCATAGCTCATCTAAAGCGCCCTGTGGGGCGCTTTTTTATTGGCTTCATTAACAACTGATAAACAGTAATTTATCCAACACATTACATTATTCATTACACATATACCGTTATAAAATCATGCATATGCGATCTGATTGTATATTTTATATCATTTTCCGCTTTACAGAACGGCAGCCCTCCTGATTTAATCCAACCGCTAACCTCGTGTTAACAGTTTTACCTCAAGCGTGATGACGTTTGAGGCTTTGTAGGTTATGGGGCCCCAAGACCCTTACACAGTGAAGTGAGAATATAATGAAGCAAACACAATCTCCTCTCGCTCGCATTGCCAATGCCAGTCTGGTTGTCCAGATTCTGGTCGGTATTATTGCGGGTGTCGCGTTGGCAAGTTTTTCGCCAGAAAGTGCCAAAGCCGTTGGATTCCTGGGCGAACTTTTTGTCAATGCATTGAAAGCTGTTGCGCCAATTCTGGTATTCATCCTGGTTGCCGCATCCATTGCTAATCAACGCAAAGGCCAACACACACATCTTCGTCCAATCGTTATCCTTTACCTTGTTGGTACCTTTGCAGCTGCACTGACAGCAGTAACCATGAGTTTCCTGTTTCCAACGGAACTGACGCTAACAGCCTCTGACGCTGCAATCGCACCGCCTGAAGGTATTGTTCAGGTCATCACTACCCTACTGTTCAGCATCGTTGACAACCCAATCAATGCCCTGATGAATGGCAACTTCATCGGTATTCTTGCATGGGCAACCGGTTTAGGGATTGCTCTTCACCACGCGAATGACACCACAAAAACCGTATTCGGTGATGTTGCGGAGAGCGTGTCTTTTATCGTTCGTAACATCATCAAACTAGCACCACTGGGTATCTTTGGTCTGGTGGCGAAAACCTTTGCGGAAACTGGTTTTGAAGCACTAATGGGCTATGCTCACCTGCTGGCCGTTTTACTTGGAAGCATGGCGATCATCGCACTGGTCGTTAACCCAATTATCGTCTACTTCAAAACACGCTCTAACCCATACCCATTGGTGTTCCAATGCCTGCGTGAAAGTGGCATGACCGCCTTCTTTACGCGAAGCTCCGCTGCCAACATCCCTGTGAACATGCAGCTATGTAACCGTTTGAAGTTGGACAAAGATACTTACTCAGTGTCAATTCCACTGGGCGCAACCATCAACATGGGTGGTGCGGCGATTACCATCACAGTGCTGACGCTGGCGGCAGTTAACACTCTGGGCATTAAGGTAGATCTGGCAACTGCACTTCTGCTAAGCATCGTTGCGGCAGTTTCAGCATGTGGTGCGTCTGGTGTGGCTGGTGGTTCTCTACTGCTGATCCCTCTGGCGTGTAATCTGTTTGGCATTCCTAATGATGTGGCGATGCAAGTTGTCGCGGTAGGTTTCATTATCGGCGTGGTTCAGGATTCAGCTGAAACCGCACTGAACAGCTCAACAGACGTAGTATTTACTGCGGCGGCTTGTCGTGAAGTAGAGCGAAAAGCGGTACTGGAAAAGCTGGCGAAATAGCAACCTATTCCCATCTTATGAGAAAGGCGCTTCGGCGCCTTTTTTATTGGTTCTCAATTTCGCTCCGTTCAAAGCTTCATCAAACGTCTATCTTGGTTTACAGAAAGGTTTAGACGTCTAGACTGATAGCTTTCCTTTCTCCAAATTTATCCTATATAATTCCGCCTCATTTTTTGCGAGCCACTTAAAATAATTGCATTACGAAGCGCCCTGGCTCGCCTTCGATAAGCCGGGCGCGAAAGGTTATCTATGAATTTCTCTGCAAAAACAGTCGTTATCATTGCCATTGGAGCCGCGCTCTACGGCATCGGTGGTTTACCCATGTTTGGTATCCCCGTTTTTGCCAACACCACACTGAAACCTGCTATGGCGATTCTGGCGCTATTCAGCGTGCTCTTTGGCCCAGGTGTCGGTTTTTTTGTTGGCTTCATTGGCCACTGGGTGACAGACCTTTTCGCAGGATGGGGCGTATGGCTGACCTGGGTATTGGGGTCAGGTATTGTCGGTATGATCATCGGCCTCTTCCCGGTTCTAACCAGAAAGCGCCTCAAATACGGCCACTTCAAGCTACCTGATGTGTTCCTGTTTTCGCTGTTAGCATTGCTCGGCAATGTGGTCGGTTACGGCTGCTCAGCTTTTCTTGACACTATTTTGTACGCAGAACCTTTCACCAAGGTGTTTATCCAGCTTTGTATCATTGCCGCTGGTAATGCTTTGCTCGTGTCAGTCGTCGGCTACTTCATCCTGCAATCTGTCGCCAAGCGCAATAGCCAGTGCCGTAACCTGACTGAGGCCTGACCATTTCCATGACCATCGAATTTAAAAACTTCAGCTTCCGTTACGATGCGCTGGTAAACCCGACGCTTAAAAATATCAATCTGCGTATTGAGAACGGTGAAAAAGTCCTGATTATTGGCCCAAGTGGAAGCGGAAAATCCACGCTGGGTCAGTGTATTAACGGTTTAATTCCTCATGCTGTAGAAGGCGATATTTCTGGCGAACTTTTTATCGGCGGTCACAACGCTAACACCATGTCGTTGGTTCAGCATACCGAACAAGTCGGCACCGTTTTGCAAGATACCGACAGCCAGTTTGTTGGTCTAACCGTAGGTGAAGACATCGCTTTCGCGCTGGAAAACCAACAGGTTTCAGTTGCTGATATGTACCCTGTTGTGAAAGCTACTGCCAAGATGGTTGAGCTGGAAACTCTGCTAAACCATGCGCCTCATGATCTATCCGGTGGCCAGAAACAACGTGTATCTCTTGCTGGCGTGCTGGTCGACGATGTCGATGTGCTGCTGTTTGATGAACCGCTAGCCGCTCTTGATCCAAAAACAGGCAAGCGCACCATTGAAGTTATCGACCAACTGCACCGTGATACCGGTAAAACTATCATCATCATTGAGCACCGTTTGGAAGATGTGCTGACCCAGCATGTTGACCGCGTGATACTGATGGATAACGGCACCATAGTGGCAGACACCACGCCGAATGCGCTGATAATGTCTGGTTTGCTTGAAACTCATGGTATCCGCCAACCGCTCTACTTTTCTGCTCTCAAACATGCAGGTTGTCAGCTGGCTGAATCCGATTCTCCTGCCTATCTGTCAACGCTACCCGTCGAGAAGTTCAAAGAGTCGCTCCAACATTGGGCAACAGCGAACAACGCTTCTGCTCGCAAAGAAAATCAGCAGCCTTTGCTAGCTGTGGAAGGACTCACCTACTCCTATGACGGTGAGAAAAATGCGCTTGAAGACATTTCCTTCACTGTTCACCGCGGCGAATTGGTATCCATTCTCGGTAAAAACGGTTCGGGTAAATCTACCATCACCAAGTTGGTGATGGGTGTTTTAGAACCGGACTCAGGAAGCATTACTTTCGAAGGTCAGGGTTTCAATCAGCTGTCGATTTTTGAGCGAAGCAAGAAAGTCGGCGTCGTAATGCAAAACCCTAATCATATGATTTCCCACCACATGATCATGGATGAAGTGGCATTCGGCCTGAAAAACCAAGGTTTGGATGACAAAGAGATCGAACAACGCTGTCTTGAAGTACTTGAATTTTGCGGTCTGAGCAAATACCGACACTGGCCAGTTGATGCGCTCAGCTACGGCCAGAAGAAACGTGTCACTATCGCTTCTATTCTGGTGATGGAGCCTGAACTGCTAATTCTGGACGAGCCGACTGCGGGTCAGGATTACCGCAACTACACCGCGATGCTGTCCTTTATCAAACGACTCAACGAAGAACGCGGAGTAACAGTGATGATCATTTCCCATGACCTGCACCTGGTGCTTGAAAATACCACCCGTTCGATCGTAATTGCTGACAGTAAGTTGATTGCTGATGCACCAATGACTGACGTCTTTAGTCAGCCGGCTTTATTAGAGAGTGCCAACTTAACCACCACCAGCCTTTATGAGCTGGCAGAGCGGGCTGATATCAGCGATATCAATGGATTCATGCAGCAGTTTATTGAGACAGAGAGCAACGCCAAATGAAAGCATCCAAAATGAAGTTTGGTATCAACTACATTGATACTCAATCGCCACTTCATGCGCTGAATGGCATCACCAAATTTGCCCTCTTCATGGCTTGGGTGACCGTCGTATTAACAACGTTCGACTTGCGCATTATCGTAGTAATGGTACTGCTTGGTCTGGCTTTGTTGAAAATGACAGGCGTGGCTTTTCAGGTCTACAAACCGCTTTTGCTTGGTACCTTGAGTGTGCTGAGTATGAATGCGGTGTTCATGTTTCTGGTTGCACCACAACAAGGCTCTGAATGGACAAATACTACGACCGAGATTTTTGCGTTACCGGGTAACTATTCGCTGACTCAGGAAACCCTGTTTTACCTACTGACGGTCACGTTGAAATACTTCAGCATGTTCCCTATCGCTCTGGTATTTGTGTTTACCACTCACCCAACGGAATTTGCGTCTAGCCTGAACCGCATTGGTGTTCCTTACAAAATTGCCTATGCCGTCAGTCTGACACTTCGCTATTTACCGGAGGTGAAGAACGATTTCGTCAATATCATGCATGCGCAGCAAGCTCGCGGCGTGGATTTCTCAAAGAACGCACCTCTGATGACACGTTTCCGTGGTGTGGCAAAAATCCTGATCCCGTTGATTTTCTCCAGCTTGGACCGCGCTGACGAGATCTCGAATGCGATGACGCTTCGCGGGTTTGGGCGCAATACATCGCGCACCTGGTATAACGAACGTCCACTTGTGGCGAAAGACTGGAGCATGTTGGCACTGATTGCCATCTGTGTTGCGCTCGCACTGACTAAACGTTCACTCGACAACGGTGTCGTCTGGTATCCGCTGTAAACGAAAAAAGGAGCCGCTGGCTCCTTTTTCAATCTGCAGAATATAACTCAGCCTTCCAGCACCTTCATCAACAGATAGCCGTCGTACATAGCGCGCTTAACCAGCGCGGCACCCGGCATGGTTGCCTGTGTGTAGAAGTGGCTTTCCTCAAGCATCAGGTTCTCAAAATAGTGCGGAAGCGTTTGGTTCTGAATGCGTTCCATAATGGCTGGATACAACACAGATTTCGCCTGGTTAAATTCACCGCCAATCAAGATCCGCTCTGGGTTAAACAAGTTCACCACGATAGCAATTGCCTGGCCCAGGTTGTGCCCCAGCTCAGTGATCACTTTTACGGCAACGCCATCACCGTCCACTGCCGCTGCACACAGAGAATCAATCGTCAACGGTTTGTCTTGCAATACGCTCTCATGGCCTTGGTTCAGCAGTACCTGTGCATCTTCCAACACAGCTTGCAAGCTCGCCACTGTTTCCAAACAACCGCTATTACCGCAATAGCAGCGCTTGCCGAAAGGTTTAATCTGAATATGGCCCAATTCGCCGATGTTACCCACCTGGCCTTCAAGCACTTTCCCGTCAATCATAATGCCAGCGCCAACACCGTGATGAATGGAAATCAGTACCGAGTTTTCGACATCACGTGCGTTGCCAAATAGCTTTTCAGCCAGAGCCCAAGAACGGGTGTCATTACCGATAAAGACCGGCAAACCTGTTGCACGATGAATCGCGGGCCCTAACGGCATGTTGTGAACATCATAATGTGGCATTTGAATTACAATGCCCTGAGCACTGTTGACTAAACCAGGAAGTGAGACAGCGATGGCAGTAACACGGTCAACGACATTGGAATGTGTTGAGAAGAACTGATTGATATGCTGCTGAATCAGTTCAAGCAATATGTCCTGCTCGAGAACCAGAATATCGTGACGTTCCTCCACCAGAATGTCGCCACCCAATTCATGTAACGCCAGCGTCAGATACCCACGCCCTAAGCGGATGGAGAGGAATTGCCAGCCTTCATTATTCAGCACCAAACCAATCGCAGGACGCCCACGGCTGACAGGTTCACCGTATTCGGTCTCCTTGACCAAATGCGCTTCAATCAATTCTCGGGTAATTTTGGTAATACTGGCAGGCGCTAACTGGCTGCGCTTAGAGAGTTCAATTCGGGAGATTGGCCCTAGCTGATCGATCAACTTATATACTGCTCCAGCGTTGTTACGCTTGATGTGATCTATATGTCCTGGCTGGGCGAGGATCATCCCATGCTCCCTGTGAATTTCTTTAATATTGAATTTTTTTACTTTGCGAAGTAATTGTGAAGCGTCATGAGATAATGTCGTGAACCACGTCACGAGCTAATTGATTTACCGCATAGACAAATTGTTCAGTTTCCTAAAATCAACAAGTTAGCGACATTTCAATCTGTAACAGATGTTTCTGTTCATTTCTGGTCAAGACAGCCACGACTGAAACTGACATAATCTGCCCCCTCTTTAGAATCAGTGACTGTTATAGCGGTATGTACAACGTCAACGAAATTTTCGAAACCATTCAGGGCGAAGGGACCTTCACCGGCGTGCCTTCTGTCTTTGTTCGCCTCCAAGGTTGCCCTGTGGGCTGCCCTTGGTGCGATACGCGTCAGACGTGGGATACCCTTCCAGCAGACGAACGGGACTTTGGTACCATCATCACCAAAAACGGCGACAGCCCGCTGTGGACCCAAGTAACTGCTGAAGAGGTCATCACACATTTGCAGGCCAGCTACAGCGCAAAACATGTAGTGATTACCGGTGGTGAACCTTGTATGTTTGACCTCCTTCCTCTGACTTCACTATTAGAATCAGAGGGTTATCGTTGCCAAATCGAAACCAGTGGCACATACGCTGTGAAGGCTACACCAAACACTTGGGTGACGGTTTCTCCTAAAATCAACATGCGTGGAAAACTGCCTGTGCTGGCAGAAGCACTTAAACGTGCGAATGAAATTAAGCACCCTGTTGGCACGGAAACAGATATTGAGAAACTTGACGAGCTACTGAAAGATACTGATTTAACTGGAAAAGAAGTTGCTCTTCAGCCTATCAGCCAAAAAGCACGTGCGACAAACCTGTGTATTGAAGTCTGCATAAAAAGAAACTGGCGTTTATCAATACAGACGCATAAGTATCTAGAGATTGCCTGAATTAAGCGCATAGACTGCTTATTTTTCAAGGCATAAAAAAAGGGCCAATTGGGCCCTTTCTTATTCAACGATTAATATCGAACCACTCACTCGCCTGTGTAAATACAGCCAGCAGTACAGGTTTCTTTAATCATCACTTTGCTCAAGATTGGAAGTTCAGGCTTGAGCTGATCCCAAATCCACTTTGCCAACACTTCACTGGTTGGGTTTTCCAGACCTTCAATATCATTCAGATAGTAGTGGTCAAGACGATCATAAATCGGTTTGAATGCTTGTTTAATCTCGGAGAAATCAATCACCCAGCCAGTATGTGGGTCTACTTCGCCTGCTACATAGATACGAACCAAAAAAGAGTGGCCATGTAGACGCCCACACTTATGCCCCTCTGGAACATTCGGCAGTCGGTGTGCCGCTTCAAACATGAATTCTTTAAACAGTTCGGTATGCATTTTTAGCGTTCCTGTGATCGAGAGTTTTTACATTGCGCGGCGATGCTACTCAATTATTGCGTTGAGCTCAAACTGAATCAGTTCTGAAGCTTTTCCTGTTTGTACGGGACAACCCCAATGAAGTTAACACAAACCTCAAAGTGAAAAGGAAAAACAAATACTGTTTTAACTCTCCACCTTCCGAATTTAGCTGGTTTTTTCTTCGATCTCATCGCACCATCAATCCTCAGGACACCTGCATCTTGAGGTAGCTCAGGTATGCGGGTAAACTTGCCAGTCCTAGTGCGAATTATCCTAATCCGACGACTCTGAATCGTCGGATATTCTTCAACGGAGTTAGATGCAAATTATGAACTATGTGCCTGTAGCAGACGTCCTGCACGGCAAAGCGGCAGTAGACACAGAAGTCACTGTTCGCGGTTGGATCCGCACACGTCGTGATTCAAAAGCCGGTATTTCTTTCCTTGCCATTTATGACGGCTCTTGTTTTGACCCTATCCAGGCGGTTGTTCCTAATGAGCTGAATAATTACCAGGAAGAAGTATTGCGTCTTACCACAGGCTGCTCTGTAGAAGTTACAGGTAAAGTGGTAGAAAGTCCGGGACAAGGTCAGGCATACGAACTGCAAGCAACTAACGTGAAAGTAGTTGGTTGGGTTGAAGATGCAGACACGTACCCAATGGCGAAAACCCGTCACTCAATTGAGTACCTGCGTGAAGTGGCTCACCTGCGCCCACGCACCAACGTCATTGGTGCGGTAGCACGTGTACGTAACTGTCTGGCACAAGCGATTCACCGCTTCTACCACGAGCAAGGTTACTTCTGGGTATCTGCTCCACTAATCACTGCGTCTGACGCTGAAGGTGCTGGTGAAATGTTCCGCGTTTCTACACTGGACATGGAAAACCTGCCTCGCACTGACAAAGGCGACGTTGATTACAACGAAGATTTCTTCGGTAAAGAAACCTTCCTGACCGTATCTGGTCAGTTGAACGCAGAAGCTTACGCTTGTGCGATCAGCAAGGTTTACACCTTCGGCCCAACTTTCCGTGCTGAAAACTCAAACACCAGCCGCCACCTTGCGGAATTCTGGATGGTTGAGCCAGAAGTCGCGTTTGCAGAGCTTGACGATGTCGCGAAGCTGGCAGAAGACATGCTGAAGTTTGTGTTCAAAGCCGTGCTTGAAGAGCGCCGTGACGACTTAGAATTCTTTGCTCAGCGTATCGATAAAGAAGCCATCAGCCGTCTTGAGAAGTTTGTTGATTCTGATTTCGCTCAGGTGGACTACACCGATGCTATCGACATCCTTATCAAATCAGGCAAGAAGTTCGAATTCCCTGTTGAGTGGGGTATCGACCTGGCTTCCGAGCATGAGCGCTTCCTGGCAGAAGAACACTTCAACGCGCCAGTTATCGTGAAGAACTACCCGAAAGACATCAAAGCTTTCTACATGCGCTTGAACGACGACGGAAAGACTGTTGCTGCAATGGACGTTCTGGCACCTGGCATCGGTGAAATCATCGGCGGTGCACAGCGTGAAGAACGTCTGGATGTACTTGACGAGCGTATGCGCGCGATGAACATCGACCCAGAGCACATGAACTGGTATCGCGACCTGCGCCGTTACGGCACTGTGCCACACGCTGGTTTCGGTCTGGGCTTCGAGCGTCTGGTATCTTACGTGACGGGTATGGGCAACGTTCGTGACGTTATCCCATTCCCACGTACGCCACGTAGCGCAAACTTCTAATCCATTTTGGATTTTTAAAAGGTCGCGAAAGCGGCCTTTTTTGTCTGTAATTTTTCTTCATCTGGTGCGCGAAATTCTCGTCTTCTCTGGCACGTCCGACTCCCCTTCTCATGGGTGTTTCAGGATTTTGTGTCACTCCTCCAAAACTTGTCTGTTCCACATCACGCCAATAAGAAAAGATAGAGAAATAGAGGCTTTGTTGGCATCCGGCAGCCAAGTGATAGCTAATCGTAAAAAATCCTTAAATTTCCGTTTTATTACGATCAGCCAAATGTTATAAAAAAAGAAAGTTACTAACGCCATGGATGAACGAAGATGTTTGAAAAAATTGCTGCGGCTCCCGCCGACCCTATTCTAGGCCTAACCGAAGAATTCAAAGCCGATGCCCGTGCTGAGAAAATCAATTTGGGTGTAGGTATTTACAAGGATGAATCCGGAAACACCCCTGTTCTGGCAACCGTTAAAAAAGCAGAAGCTGTTCTGCTGGAAAACGAAACCACCAAATCTTACCTGGCGATTCCAGGTACCCCTGAATACGGTCTGGCAGTGCAAAAACTGCTGTTCGGCGCTGACGCTCCAGTAATTGCTGACAAACGTGCGCAAACTGCACAAGCTCCGGGTGGTACCGGCGCACTTCGTCTGGCAGCTGAATTCATTAAACGCCAACTTGGCGACGTGAAAGTTTGGGTGAGCAACCCAACTTGGGCAAACCACAATGGCGTATTCGCAGCGGCGGGTCTGGAAGTCGCACAGTACAGCTACTACAACGCAGAAACCAAAGACATGGATTTCGACGCGATGTTGGCTGACCTGCAAACCGCAAACGCTGGTGATGTTGTGCTTCTGCACGGCTGCTGCCACAACCCAACCGGTATCGACCCAGATGCTAGCCAATGGCAACAACTGGCAGCACTGGTGAAAGAAAAAGGTCTTCTGCCTCTGTTTGACTTCGCTTACCAAGGTTTTGCAAAAGGCGTTGAAGAAGATGCTGCAGGTCTGCGTATTTTTGCAGAAAGCTGCTCAGAGCTTCTAGTCGCAAGTTCATTCTCGAAAAACTTCGGTTTGTACAATGAGCGTGTTGGTGCATTCACATTGGTAGGTCAATCTGCTGAGCAAGCAGCAACTGCATTCAGCCAAGTGAAGAGCATTGCGCGTGTTATCTACTCTAACCCACCAGCGCACGGCGCTGCGGTTGTGACTGTTATCCTGAACGATGCCGCACTGCGTGCAGAGTGGGAGCAGGAAGTGGCAGACATGCGTGTTCGTATTCAAGCAATGCGCGAACTGTTTGTAGCGACCTTGAAAGAAGAAGGTGTAGACCGCGACTTCAGCTTCATCGAACGTCAAAACGGCATGTTCTCTTTCTCTGGCCTGACCAAAGAACAAGTGAACCAACTGAAAGAAGAGTTCGGTGTTTATATTGTTGGCTCTGGTCGCATCAGCGTCGCTGGTATGACGCGCTCAAACATGGGCCCACTATGTAAAGGTATTGCTGCTGTTCTGAAATAATCCGGAACGGTAGAGACAGAAAAAGCGCCAATCGGCGCTTTTTCTTTTTGAGCTGCTTTATATCAGCCGGATTTATACCAATCACAGTAGGTAGGTGATCAGATATTTATTACGATTGGTATTATTAGCCGATGCCGTGAAGAAACTCAGCACGGGTTGAAGCATTCGATTTAAATATGCCACCCAAAGCAGTTGTCGTCGTCGCACTGGTAGCATCCATAACACCACGTGCTTTCACACAGTAGTGAGTAGCATTCATATGGACTGCTACGTTGTCGGTTTCCAACAATGTTTGCAGAGCAACCAAGATTTGTCGCGTCAAACGCTCCTGAACTTGCGGGCGCTGGGAAAAGAAACGAACAATACGGTTAATCTTCGAAAGGCCAATAATCTTGCTCTTGGGCAAGTAAGCCACAGTACATTTACCGTCTATCGTCACTAAGTGGTGCTCACAAGTACTGGTCAACGTAATATCTTTCACCCGCACCATCTCGTCACAGCCCATCTTATTGTCGATAACTGTAATTTTTGGGAAGTTGGTGTAATCAAGGCCAGAAAAGACCTCATCCACATACATTTTTGCTATACGGATCGGTGTTTCGGTTAAGCTGTCATCTTCTAGGTCGAGATCCATTGCAGTCAGAATCTCGCGCATGTGGTATTCGATTTTCTCTTTCTTCTCTTGGGCGGTCATCGACGAACCGGCCTGCATCGGAGTCTCAATGCCACGTGCTATCAGCGCCTCACGGACTCGTTTTGCAGAATCGCTCAATGCTGTCATAGTCATTCCTCGGATCGTTCCAATGTTATAGTTTTATTTATTACTCGCCTTTTGAGGACAAGGATCAATGTGCTGTCAGAATTTTGAAGCATAACGTTAATACTAGGAAAATTACACCTCGAATTGCGTGTGGGCATTAGTTTCCGCCCACAAAGTTTGCGATAATACCGCCTTTCTTCTACGAGCTGGGCGGAATACGCTCTGACATAAATCTCGTTGCACCGATGGCGAGAGCCAAATGTACTTCTCTATATAGAGATCATAGGCTAAGCATCAAAGTCACGTCATATGACCTGACATTCGCAATCGGCTACAGTATTCAAAAATCGAAAGAGAGTTTTTATATGGGTTGCTGCGACACGCCGGGATTGATGCCCGTTTCTGAGGCCATTACCACCCTTCTGGACAACACGACACCGCTTGCAGAAACAGAAGTGGTCTCTCTCGTGAATGCGCAAAACCGCATTACCGCGGAAGACATCCGCTCACCGCTAAACGTACCACCTTTTGCTAACTCTGCCATGGATGGATACGCACTTCGTACCAGCGATTTGGGAGAATCAAGTACCTTGACGTTGGCAGGCAAATCATTTGCCGGTGTCCCTTTTGAAGGCGAATGGCCGAAAGGCAGTTGTATTCGCATCATGACTGGCGCAGAAGTACCAGAAGGTGCAGACGCCGTTATCATGCAAGAACAAACGATGGTTGACGGCGGCCAGATCACTTTCACTGCATCAGCCCAGCCACAGCAAAACATCCGCCCGATCGGCGATGACGTTAAAGCGGGTGATGTCGTCATTCCTAAAGGCACACTACTGACACCTCGTGAAGTACCCATGCTGGCGACACTTGGCATTTCTGAGGTTACCGTTATCCGTCGACCAAAAGTCGCCTTCTTCTCTACCGGAGACGAATTGCGTCAGGTTGGTGAAACACTCGGCAAAGGTGAAATCTACGACAGCAACCGCTACACCATTCGCGCCATGCTCGAGAAGATGCATTGCGAAGCCATTGACCTCGGTGTGATTCCTGATTGTCCCGACCAACTTCGCGAGGCTTTCCTTAAAGCAGCAGCTGAAGCCGATGTGATTGTCACATCAGGCGGGGTCAGCGTCGGCGAAGCGGATTACACCAAAGATATTCTGGATCAGGAGGGTGAAGTTGGTTTCTGGAAAATCGCGATAAAGCCCGGCAAACCTTTTGCTTTCGGTAAAGTAAAAAACGCCCTTTTCTGTGGTCTTCCGGGCAACCCGGTTTCTGTGCTTGTTACGCTGCACGTCTTGGTTCAGCCACTGCTGGCTAAACTGGCAGGCCATACACAATGGCAACCGGCTATTGCACTTAAAGCCAAAGCTGAAACACGCTTTAAAAAAGCACCGGGACGCGCCGATTATCAACGCGCAATTTACCGCACAGACGAAAATGGCGACTTGTTGGTTTCAACAACGGGCAACCAGGGTTCTGGCGCATTCAGTTCTTTGTCGCTGGCTAACTGCTTTGCCGTGCTTGAGCAAGATCGCGGTCATATCGAAGTGGGCGAAACCGTTACCATTGAACCCTTTAATGCCGTGCTGAACTGAGGAAAAACGTGGATATTCTCTCTCCGGAAGAAGAACTCAGGTATAACCGCCAAATCATTCTGCGTCAGTTTGATTTCGACGGTCAGGAGGCATTGAAGAAAGGCAGTATTCTGGTATTGGGAGCGGGCGGTCTTGGCTGTGCTGCCACGCAATACCTTGCTGCCGCAGGGGTCGGGAAACAGACCCTTATTGATGACGACAAGGTTGAGCTCTCCAACCTGCAGCGCCAAGTGCTACACAGTGACGACACGATTGGTGAACTGAAAGTGGAATCAGCAGCTGCCAGTCTTCGTAAAATCAACCCACATATCGTGGTAGAAACTATTGCCAAGCGGTTGGACGACGAAACCTTAAGTCAGCTGATTCATTCTCACGACTTGGTGATGGATTGCTCCGACAATGTGGAGACCCGCAATCAGTTAAACCGTTTATGCTTTGACGCCAAAAGGCCATTGGTGAGCGGCGCTGCTATTCGGCTCGAAGGACAAATAGCGGTGTTCACCTACGGAGAGGGTGAACCATGCTACCAATGTCTCAGCGCGCTTTTCGGTGACCAGGCGCTGAGCTGTGTTGAGGCTGGAATTCTCAGTCCTGTCGTAGGCATCATTGGTGCTTGTCAGGCCCTAGAGGCTATTAAGCTATTATCAGGCTTTGCGCCTGCGCCAACGGGTAAGGTCATGCTGTACGATGCGATGACCAGCGAATGGCGCAACTTTAATCTGCCTAAATACCCAACCTGCCCTGTCTGCAATACTTAACACAACCTCATTGATTTGCTGACACTTTTCTCAATATCGACAAATCTCTACTACATTTATAACAGCTTATGCTGTCTTGGCATATCAAGGCAGCGTTAATCCTTTTCAAGGTTTGTTGACCTTAGTATTTCACCGCGGGCGAAGTGATAGGACGATGATAAAAACCGTCTCAATAGTGCTTGTCATACTTGGAATGCTCGCCCTGATTTCGGCGCTGAAATCATCGATCGCTCTATATCGCCGCGACCGTCGCCCTTCCACTTTCAGCTTCATTCCCGTGATGCTTGGTTTCGTGCTGGGCTACGTCATTTTCGCGGCCTTCTTGTCTCGTCAGCCTGAAGCCACCACGATCGAGTTCATTGTTGCTGCGGTCTTTTTTGGCGGGGGTATCTTCTGTGTCATGATCTTTGGTGTCGTCTCCCAAAGCATGGAGCGCATCGCGTTTGCGGAATTTCAACAACGTCACAACGAGTCGCATGACCCACTGACCGGCTTGCCAAACCGTCGGTTTTTGTTGAACACCATTGGACAGCAAGTCATTGACTACAACACTTCTCAACAACACTTTGCCTTGATCATTATTGATATCAATAACTTCAATAACATCAATGAAGTCTTTAGCCACCAGAAAGGTGATGTGTTACTTGCACAGTTTTCTACACGACTCAAAGAGTTTGTGGAGGATGAAATCTTCCTCGCCCGGTCCAGCGGGAACCGCTTCACCATGATTCTGAACGACCCCGAAAATATCAATATTGCCCAATACATCGAAAGTATTCAGAGCTATTTAGACCACCCACTGACAATTAATGACCACGATGTAAATCTGACCAATACCGTCGGTGTCGCGCTGTTCCCGGAGCACGGCAGCAACGCTGAAGAGGTCCTTAAGCGCGCAGAAGTCGCCATGTACAACGCCAAACGCATTCAGGCGCCCTACGCCATCTATGAACCTGCCGCTTCGAGCCACTTCTACGACAAAACAGAACTGGCTGCCATGCTGCATAATGCCGTTGAAACCATGGATTTCGAGCTGCACTTCCAGCCCGTGCTGAATGTCCATAACCCTCACAGCACTACTTTCGAGGCGCTGATACGCTGGCCACTTGGTGACGGATACAGTGTCCGCCCCGACGATTTCATTCCTATTGCTGAGCAAACCAATGCCATCAAGCAAATCACTCATTGGGTGCTTGAAACCACGGTTGCTCAACTGGCCGTTTGGCGGAAACTGTCTATTACTCCTCAAGTTCAGGTCAATCTGTCGGCCAAAGATATTGAAGATGACTCTCTGGAACCCTATTTGTCGAAACTCTTTAGCCGCTACGCGATCAACCCCGCCCAACTAACGCTTGAAATCACCGAAACCAGCATGATGCAAAATCCTGCCAAAGCGCGTTCAGTGTTAGAGAAGATCAAAAAACTCGGTGTATCGCTGAGTATTGACGACTTTGGTACTGGTTTCTCATCACTGTCGATTTTGAGCAACATGCCCATCGACGAGATTAAAATTGACCGCAGTTTTGTGACAGATCTTCTCTACAGCAGTAACCACGAAGCCATCGTCAGATCAACGATTTACCTCGCACACAGTCTGGATTGCCGCGTAGTCGCAGAAGGTGTAGAAACCGAAGCCTTGGGGCAATATCTGGTCTCCATCGGATGTGACAAAATTCAGGGCTACTGGTACGGACGCCCTATGAACCTCGCCCAAACAGACGCCTGGCTGAACGAAACGCTATTGGTCAATTCACGCGTCGCCAGTCAAAACTAAGGCAATTTTCGGCCTATCCCCCCTTCTTTTATTCACATAAACAATGTCTTTATCACAAACCATTCGACTCATATCCAACTCAATGCCTCGTCATTAATGCTTAATTTTGTTGAAACATGAGTGTCATAAAAGAGACCTAAAGTTGCCATCGTTGACTCATACACGACCTTCGAGAAAGGCAACGATTAAGGAAATCTATAATGAAATCAAAAGTATTCACCGCACTTTGTATGGCTGGCGCGCTCGTTGCTCACACTGCAACTGCTCAAGAAACAATCACAGTCTCTGGCTCAACGTCTGTAACAGAAGTCATGGAAGTTCTGGCTGAAACTTATCAGTCGCAGAACGACAAAACCTTTATCGAAGTACAAGGCACGGGGTCTTCAGCTGGCGTAAAAGCGGCAAAAAATGGTACCTCAATGTTCGGCATGGCATCCCGTGAACTGAAAGATTCAGAAAAAGAACCTGCGCTTAAAGAAACCGTGATTGCACGCGACGGTATCGCGGTTGTCGTTAACAACGCGAACACGTTGGATGACCTCACTATCGAAGACATCGCAAAAATCTACCGTGGTGAAGTGCAGAACTGGTCTCAGGTTGGTGGTGAAAACAAGCCAATCGTTGTGGTTACCCGTGATACAGCATCAGGCACCCGTGGCGCTTTTGAAGACATCATGGGTCTGAAGCGCAAAGTTAACGGCATGAAAGTGTCTGCTATCTCCCAGCGAGCTCAGGTAGGTAATGGTAACGGCGTGATCAAAACTATCGTCGCAAACAATCCATTCGCGATTGGCTATATCTCTCTAGGTTCAATTGATGAATCGCTGAAAGCAGTGAAAGTGAACGGCGTAGCACCAACTTCTGAAGCGGTCGCTGCTGGTGACTACAAAGTTGCTCGTCCATTCCTGGTGCTAAGCAAAGACGGTAAACCGTCTCCAGCGGCAGATGAGTTTCTAAAGTGGGTCGTCTCTTCTGAAGGCCAGAAAATCGTTTCAAACCAAGGCTACGTGCCAGTTAAGTAATCCCCCTTGGCCTGCCAAGTTTTGGCAGGCCACCTTTATTAAGTTTTTAAGCACTTCCCTACTGTCATCGTATGACACAAAGGACAGCAATTATGACCATCGCAACCGAACAATCCATCCAAATCCCAGCCGGAAAGCTGGGGAATGGTAAACGCCGAGATTGGCGCGAAGAAATCTTCCGCACGCTATTCCTGACAGCCGCTGCACTGGGCGTGTTATCTCTCGCGACTATCGGATACTTTATTTTCAGAGAAGGCCTTCCTGCTATTCAGGAAGCAGGTGTTACCAGTATCGTCACTGGTTCTGAATGGCTTCCACCTGCACTTTATGGCATTGCGCCAATGATCGTGGCGTCGCTGGCTTCAACTGCAGGCGCTGTCGCGTTAGGTGTGCCAGTCGCTGTACTCACCGCCGTTTTTATCGCAGAAGTCGCGCCGAAATGGCTGGCAAACATCATCCGTCCAGCCGTTGAACTCCTGGCGGGTATCCCGTCAGTGGTATACGGATTTTTCGGACTGGTGATTATCGTTCCAATGATTCAGGACGTATTCAACGTCCCAGCGGGTAACACACTGCTGGCGGGTATTATCGTCCTTGCGGTGATGATTCTGCCTACCGTTATCGCTGTCTCTGAAACTTCACTGCGCGCAGTACCGAAAGTCTATAAAGAAGGTTCTCTCGCTCTGGGTGCATCGCCGATGTTCACCACCTTTAAGCTGCTGGTGCCTGCAGCACGCTCAGGCATCATGACCGGCGTCATTCTCGGCATTGCCCGTGCGTTGGGCGAGACCATGGCCATCATTATGGTGATGGGGAATGCGCCAGCGATGCCTAACGGCCTTTTAGAATCAGCACGTACGCTGACTGCCAACATCGCGCTCGAAATGTCTTACGCGTCTGGCGTACACGCCAGCGCCCTCTACGCGACAGGTATTGTCCTTCTGGTCTTCATCATGATCCTGAACGCATCCCTGCTTTACCTTAACCGCGAAAAAGCGAGGTAATCACTGTGTTGACCCGTCAAATGAAAGACAAAATTTCGCTGGCTACCGTTTGGGCTGCTGCAGCAATGACCGTTGGTTTCCTGTTCTGGATTATCTGGTACATCCTGAGCAACGGCCTTCAATACGTCGATTGGTCATTTATCACCAGCGATTACACCCGTATCGGAGAACAGTCCGGTATCTGGCCAATGATTGTTTCAACCATCTACATGGTTATCGCATCTATATCTATCGCAGCACCTATTGGCATAATGACGGCAATCTACCTGACCGAATACGCGAAAGTCGGTAGCCGTCTCGTGAAAGTGATTCGCTTCTGTACCGAATCACTGGCGGGTATCCCGTCTATCATCTTCGGCCTGTTCGGTATGACATTCTTTGTTGCCGTGCTTGGCCTAGGTTTCTCTATCCTCTCTGGGGCACTGACGCTGAGCATTCTTATTCTGCCAGTGATTATCCGCACCACAGAAGAAGCGCTGATGGCGGTGCCGCAAACCTACCGTGAGGGTTCTTATGGTCTGGGCGCATCGAAGATATACACCATATGGAAACTGATTCTACCGAGTGCTATGCCGGGTATCGTGACTTCCATCATTTTGAGCGTAGGTCGCGTCATTGGCGAATCTGCACCGGTATTTCTGACTGCAGGCATGGTCGCACGTATCCCAGAAAGCGTGCTGGATTCAGGCCGCACACTGACTGTACACCTCTACAAATTAACCCAGGAGCTCTACACCATTCACGAATGGAACCAGGCCTATGCCACCGCGACAGTGCTGATTGTTGTCGTGCTGTTTATCAACATGCTGACCAAGCTTATCGCCAGCAAATTTAGCAAAGCCACTTACTGAGCCAGGGAGAGAACACAATGATGACTGCAACTGCAATGAACACAGCAAACAAATTCGATATCGAAAATCTGAACCTGTTTTATAACAACGGCGCTAACCACGCACTGAAAGACATCACTTTGCCGATCCCAAGTAAGAAAGTAACGGCACTAATTGGTCCTTCAGGTTGCGGTAAATCTACCCTGCTACGTTGCCTCAACCGCATGAATGACCTGATTGAAGGTGTGAAAATCAACGGTCGCTTAGAGATGGATCGCGAGAACGTTTACGGCAATATCGACATCGCCAGCCTTCGCATTAAGGTCGGCATGGTATTCCAAAAGCCTAATCCGTTCCCAATGAGCATCTACGACAACGTCGCTTATGGCCTGCGTGCCCAAGGCGTGACTGACAAGAAAAAGCTGGATGAAGTGGTAGAGAAAAGCCTGCGTGGTGCAGCGCTGTGGGATGAAGTAAAAGATCGCCTGAAATCTCACGCTTTCGGTCTGTCAGGCGGCCAGCAGCAACGTCTGTGTATCGCCCGTACCATTGCCATGGAGCCAGAAGTGATTCTGATGGACGAACCTACTTCCGCACTTGACCCGATAGCCACCAAGAAAATCGAAGATTTGATGGAAGAGCTTAAGAAGAACTACACCATCGTTATCGTGACACACTCCATGCAACAAGCGCGTCGTATCTCTGACCGCACTGCCTTCTTCCTGATGGGTGAACTGGTGGAACATGATGAAACTGCCAACCTGTTTGCCAACCCACGTGACGATCGTACCCGTGGGTATGTGAACGGTGATTTTGGTTAAAAACCAACCATTCAACACAAGAGCTTCTCATTACAACTATAACAATCGCGATGGATTATTTTGCCCCCGTCTCCCGGGGGCTTTTTTATTTCTTCGCTAAAAACCAACCCAATATAAATGACTGATATTTATAAAATATCGTCATTTCGGTTAACAAATCGTTGAAACAATTCTTAAAACGAACAAACCCTGTCCAAGTTCCGCAATTTAATACCAATTTGACAGATTTCTGACTTGCTAAGCGATTAAGATTCATAATAATCATGGAGTCAAAATATTGAACCAAGCCAATCAGGCGCTGTCTCTACGTGACGAAATGTAGAAACACTCAGAGATTAATCTGGAGTTAATAATGAAAAAGATGGCAATCGCAATGCTGGTCGCTCCTGCAATTCTGGCAGGCTGTGCAACCAGCACTTCAGGCAAAGGTGACGCAATGGAAGTGTCTAAAGCTAACATGCAACACCACAACTGGGTTTTGGAAAGCGTTGATGGTCAACCACTGAATCTGCCAGAAGGTTTTGCAGCACCAAGTCTTGAGATTGGTGAGTCATTCACAGCAAATGGCCACGGTGGTTGTAACCGTTACTTTGGTCAAGGCGAGCTGAAAGGCGATAAGTTCCGCATCGATAAGATGGCCAGCACCATGATGGCATGTCCTGAGCCGGCAATGAACCTGGAAGGTGTTATGACTAAAGTGTTGGGTGATTGGAGTGATGTGACTCTGACTAAGCAAACACTGGTTCTGGAAAACAGCGAACACGTACTGTCTTTCCAACTTCGTGACTGGGTAAACTAATTCCCTACACAAAGTGATTCAAGCATCTAGTATGAATCCAGATGCTTCTAACAGCCTCCTCCGGGAGGCTGTATGATTTCAGGCATATAGACCCAATGGAAGGTTCCTCTTCCCTCTGCCACGGCCTTGCCAAGCGCAACCTCACCATAAGCCAATACCTTAGAAGCTTCCAATGACTTTGCTTCATGTACAGTCACACCACCAATCGAGATAGAAATAATCTCTGATCCCACTTCTTTGTCGAATGGCAGTCTTAACAATTTCACTGCTTCTATGCACGCTTCAGCCATAGGCGCACCATCTTTGGTGTTTGGCAGCAGCACCGCGAAAGTTTCCCCACTGTAACGCGCCAGCAAATCACCTGGACGCTTCATGGTATCTGAAATAGCAGAACCGATAAGGCGAATCGCTTTATCCCCGGCCACACGGCCATGTTTGGCGTTGTACGTCGACATATTGTCGATTTCAATGATCATCAGGCTGATGTAGAGGTTGTCGCGCTGTGTACGACGCACTTCCGCTTGCACACTCTGCTCAAAGTACTCGCGGTTGTAATAACCCGTCAGTCCATCGCTCTTAGAGAGCTTTTCCAGTTTCTTATTGGCCTCACGAAGCTCCCGGGTTTTCTCATCCACACGCTTTTGAATCGTCAGTGCGCGGTGCTGAAGCATATAAAGCAGATAGGCAAGTAATGAGAAGATCAGCACACCGATAAAGAAGATCAGATGCGGGAAAATGCTCATTCTGGAATGAACATAAGCAGCCGATGGCGTGCCACGTAACAGCCATTCACGGCCTGCAAAGAAAATCGGCTCAGATTCGTAAGTGAGTGCTTCGACAGGCGGTTGGCCCAAGTCCACGACATTGGAGTAAATGACATCGCTTTGTTCCGAGAGCCCTTTATCCACCAACTCAAGATTGATTGACTCTTTCACGGTGTTGTTGATAGCAAGGTCAAAAATATCGGAAACATCAAACAATGCCACCAGGAAGCCGCGAAGTGCATCCTCCCTGTCCGCATCCGTTTCCGGATCGCCAAAAAATACCGGCAGCAGCATCAAGAATCCGCTGTGATCCTCAAATTCACGCTTTAGACGGATGGCGGGTGTTGCTATTGGTACGCCTCGGTACCAACTCATCTCAAGCGCGTCTTTCATCGAAGGACGGGAAGCAAGATCAAAGCCCAAGACATTTTGGTTTTGTTCATAAGGATGGATATATCGAACGGGGAAATAGCGGTTGCGCGAGACAGCAGAAACAAGGTTCCCTTCCTCATTCAGCTCGACGATTTCAAACAGCGCGAACTCCAGTGCCGCTTCTGCTTCATAAAGTTCACGATCAACTTCACTGACCACTTCCGCCCACTCCATCGCATGGATGTTGGGGTGTCTATCCATCACAGCTTGGGAGAGCTCGACAAAGGACTCTTCGTTAATGCCTTCATCCATCACAAGTTGATTTCTGAGGGCATACATAAGCTCGATACCGATGTTCAGCTCGCGCCCAAGAGATAGCGCGGCATTCTCTACGTCCTTCTGGATTTCATGTTCAATCGACTGCTGTTCAGACTGATAAAGTGACATGGCGGCAAGGAACGAAAAAAACAGCCCCACAAAGACTGTAAGTATCGTTGAATATAAAACCCGCTTCGCCATCCCTTCATCGTCCTTTTCAAGATGTTAACTAATTGTTGGACATAATCTTAGATCCCGCCAGCATTGGGCAATCAATACAGAATAACCACACGTAGAAATACAATAACGCCCGGACCTTTAAAAAGACCCGGGCATTTTGTTAACGTTCCGTAAACTTTTCTACTGTGTCGCAGAGCGCAATGTTTTCGCCGCTTCCACCAAGTTAGCCAGTGCTGATTCAACTTCAGTCCAGTTACGGGTTTTAAGGCCACAATCTGGATTCACCCACAAACGCTCGTCAGGAATTGTTTTACGCGCCTTTTCCAACAGTCCAACAATACTTTCTACCGGCGGAATGTTTGGTGAGTGAATGTCATACACACCTGGGCCGATTTCATTCGGGTACGAAAACTCTTCAAAAGCTTGCAATAGTTCCATGTCAGAACGCGAGGTTTCGATCGTAATGACATCGGCATCCAGCGCTGCAACCGAATCGATGATGTCATTAAACTCGCTGTAACACATGTGGGTATGGATTTGAGTGTCAGCCACTGCACTTGCCGCTGAGATTTTAAAGGCATTTACCGCCCATTCCAGATAAGCTTTCCAATCGCTCACTTTCAACGGCATGCCCTCTCGAATAGCAGGTTCGTCAATCTGGATGATCTTGATGCCTGCATCCTGAAGATCTGCGACTTCATCACGCAGTGCCAGCGCGATTTGCTCAGCGATTTGTTGGCGCGAAAGGTCTTCACGAGGGAAAGTCCAACCCAAAATTGTCACCGGCCCCGTCAGCATGCCTTTGACTGGCTTCTCTGAAAGCGACTGCGCATAAGTAGCCCACTCAACAGTAATGGGTGATTCACGGGAAATATCCCCAACAATCACTGCAGGTTTCACGCAGCGCGACCCATAACTTTGTACCCAACCAAATCGGGTTACTGCAAAACCATCTAGATTCTCCGCAAAGTATTCCACCATGTCATTTCGTTCCGGCTCACCGTGAACCAGCACATCGAGTCCCAGCTTCTCCTGACGTTCGATGGCATCTTTTATGTGTCCTTGCATTGCTGACTTGTAATCTGCGTCAGTAAGGTTTCCGGCTTTGTGAGCGCGGCGCTGCTGGCGAATTTCTCCAGTTTGCGGGAAGGAACCAATAGTTGTCGTTGGGAACAATGGTAGATTCAGCGTCGCTTTCTGCGCTTCTGCGCGCTGAGCGTAGTCTACGTCGCGCTTTGCCAAAGCGTCTGTAATCGCATTCACTCTCGCCTGAACTTCTGGCTTGTTCACGCGGGTACTGGTCGCACGGGCTTCAATCGCAGCGCTGTATTCAGCACATTTCGTGATAGCCGTTTCGTTACCGCTTAGCGCTTCCGCAAGTAGCACGACTTCGCCAGTTTTCTGTTTGGCAAAGGCGAGCCAGGATTCAACTTCTGGCTCCAGGTCGGTTTCCTGTTCCAAATCCACAGGTGTATGCAGCAACGAACAACTGGTTGAAAGCCAAGCACGGTCCCCCAATTTTTCGATTGCCGGCGTCAATGTTTTAATCCAGGTGTTCAGGTTGGCTTTCCAAACATTACGGCCGTTGATGGTGCCTAAGGAAATAATCCAGTCTTGCGGAACAGAGTTGACCACAGCATCAAGCTGTTGTGGAGCCACATTCAAGTCAATGTGCAAGCCGTTCACTTTCAATTGAGAAATGATGTCGAGTTGTTGTTCCACTGATTCAAAGTAGGTTGTCAGCAGCAGTTTCACATCGCCTGCAATCACCTGATAGGCGAGATTGTAGGCTTTACGCCAAGCTTCTGGTAATTCCAGCGCCAGAATAGGTTCATCAATTTGTACCCACTCAACGCCCTGAGCTTTAAATTTGGCAAAGATTTGCTGATACACGGATAGCAATCGAGGTAACAAATCCAAGCGGTTGAACCCCTCTTCTTTCTCTTTACCCAGATACAAATAGGAGAGCGGGCCAAGAATCACGGGTTTAACACTGTGACCCGATTTCTGTGCTTCGTTGACCTCATCGAAGATTTGGTTCCAGCTCAGGTTGAATTCATCCTCTTTAGTGAATTCAGGAACAATGTAGTGGTAATTGGTGTTGAACCATTTCGTCATATCTGACGCGGCGCAGCTGCAACCTGTTGGCGCTTTACCTCGGGCAATGCGGAACAAGGTATCTAAATCAGGGTGGCCGTTGCGGTGGCGCTTAGGAATATGTCCCAACGTCAAACTGGTTTGAAGAACCTGATCGTACCAAGCGAAATCACCGACAGTGACGAACGACAGCCCTGCGTCTTTTTGTACCTGCCAGTTGTGATGACGAATTGTCGCCCCCACATCTAGCAATCCTTGTTGAGAGATCTCACCTTGCCAGTATTGTTCGAGTGCAAATTTCAGTTCGCGTTTGTTACCGATGCGAGGGTAACCAAGAATATGCGTTGTGGTCATGACTCTTTCCTTATTTTTAGCCGTCCAGATGTTTACATGTCCACATTGATTCATTAGAGTGCATAAAACAAACTCAAATTACTCAAACGGATATTGAGAAAAATTCATGCTAGAAGTGAAACACTTACGTACGCTGGCTGTACTGAGAGGTACAGGGTCTTTGACCTCAACCGCCACGCAATTGTGTCTGACTCAATCCGCATTGAGTCATCAGCTCAAAGACTTAGAGCAGCGCATCGGCGCGCCTCTGTTTCTGCGTAAAACCCGCCCAGTGCGCTTTACCGCTGAAGGTCAGGTACTGCTGAAACTGGCAGATGATGTTCTGCCGAGACTCGCTCAGGCAGAAACTGAGTTGGCCGCTTTGAAGGAAGATGCGCAAGGACGCCTGCACATGGCCATTGAGTGTCACTCTTGTTTCCAATGGTTGATGCCCGCGCTTAAGGAATACAAAATTAGCTGGCCTCTGGTAACGCTCGATTTCTCATCAGGATTCGGCTTTGAGCCTTTGCCAGCGCTTGCTGGCGGCGAGCTGGACTTGGTGATCACGTCAGACATTGCGCCGCGCAGTGAAATTCACTACGAAGCCCTCTTTGATTTCGAGATGCGTCTGGTGCTGGCAGACACGCATCCACTTGCAAAGAAAAAGCACATTGAACCGGAAGATTTGGCTAATGAAACTTTGCTTACCTATCCCGTTCAGCGCCAAAGAATGGATGTGATTAAACACTTTCTGCAGCCAGCAGGGATTGAACCAGCCAACTTCAAATCGGCGGACAACACACTGATGCTGATTCAAATGGTAACGGCGGGGCTTGGTGTGGCGGCACTCCCCAACTGGGCAATCAGTGAGTTCTCACGACAAGGTCTGGTCGTAGACAGACCATTAGGTAAAGGGTTATGGAGACGTTTGTTTGCCGCCGTTAGAAACCAAGAGGCACAACGTCCCTACCTCCAGGCATTCTTTTCAACAGCTCGGAACCAGTGCCATACGCACTTGGAAGGGATCAAGCGCGTGTAATTAGGGACTATTTCTGGCGAAGTTGATTCACCAGTGGATCGTAATAGCAACCCATGGCATCAATTTTCGCCTGGAATTCTTGTAAATCGAGATCGAATTGGGACGCTAAATCGTCCAGCGAAGAGCACTCAAGGCGCAGCTTTTCATTGACGATGCCATACATAATGGCGCTATCGAGATGATCGAGGTTATGTATTTCCATGACGGCAACCCTACATGCGGACACATGACTAAAAGCATAGTTCGGCTGCAGCATTGCCAGTGTGAATCAGGCAACAAAAAAGGCACTTCACGTGCCTTTTTATTGTTGCTGAGACAGCTTAAAGTCAATCAGATCATCGTTGACAATGCCACACCAGAAGCGCAACCAATCACTATCAAAGACACGCAAAGCTGCGCAATGTGGGGCGTGGTCTGACGAAGCAAATGAGAGGCCCAGACCAACACACCCGCCAGAGCCAAACCAAGGCTCATCAGCACTGAATTCACCAACGCATTTGCCGCATCTGGCTCTAGCATCATACTGCCTACAGCCAATGTTACCGCTGTCAGCATCGCTGCAACAACGCCAATCACTGGCAGAATACGGTGAAACGCCTGAAGGCGTGAGCGTGCTCTAACCAGAAGGCAATGCGCAGTGATTGCACCTACCAACAGCACTTGCGAAAGCATCAGTAAGGTTGGCAACAAACCTTGCTCAACACCGGACATCAGCAACGCTAAAACGCCAAATCCATTCGATAAATGTAACAGCGGAACCGGACCCGATTGCCGGGTTTTGCCTGACTTAGAGCGAAGAGAAAAAATGCCGAGGGTAATAAAAGGCAGCGCTGAAAATGGCGAGAAAGGAATTGTCACCGCCCAGCCAGCGACCAAAAACCAGAAAGCTTTGTGTAAACGCCCACGCTGCCCAGGACAGATATCCCCTTTCAGCAGAACCAGGGTCAGAACCGCTTGCGCTCCTAAAACACCGGCAAGTGTTACAGCGCTAAAAATTTCGTACATCTTTTATCACCCAGATCAAATGAACGCAGATTATATACCTTTAGGTAGGTTTATACCCAAACGTTCTGAATCAAGAGTTTTCAGATTGTTTCGATATAAAACCACATCGTTTGTGTGTAACAACATTGAGACGATCACAGAACGTAACGATTATTTTGCATTCAGTCGCAACTATATGTAACTGTTTTTATATCAAAGTTACAATTGTGAACGCGGTTCAAAATATTACCTTTTGACCGCCTGCATACCTAGGCTTAACGATAATTTTACCAGACAGGATGACTCGTGCGGGATATGGAACTGTCCTTATCACAGTACAAAACCCAACTAGGCGAATTGCTGACAGCTCGCTCGCATGCTGCTGCGTTCAACACCACCCGTGCAACCTATTTACGCACCCGAATTGTAGCGCTTTGCTACATCTGGGCGGCGCTGTGTGCACTGTGGATACCTGTTGATGCTCTGCTTCTTAATGAGTCCGTTACCACGCTCGCGATATTCCGCCTGAAGCTTTGTGCTGTTCTGCTGTTTATTGGCTGGACAACCAACCAACGCAGCACACTCAACGCATGCAGAAACGCTATGTTCGCGCTGGTCGTTAGTCTCAACATGTTCTACATGTTGACCAATCACCAGCTTGGCTACCCACACAATATTGATGCATTCAGCTACTGCTACAACCTGCTTCCTTTTGTATATGTGGTTATCTTGACCATACTGCCACTCACAGTGAAAGAATCAGTCTGCGTCATGCTAATCACAGCCGCTTCGCAAATTTATGTCGACATTCAAAGTGGCGCGCTGTTGTCTTTCGACACAATTGCACTTTACTGGCTGCAAACCGTCGTTGGTATCCTGGTGATTTGGGCGCAAACATCCAAGCTACACATGATGCTGCGACTCTACCGCCACGCCACGTTAGACCCACTCACTGGGGTTTATAACCGCCGAATGCTGCTGACACTTGCCAAGCGAGATTTCGAGAACACCCGAACCAAATCCCGTCCTTATTCCGTCTTATTGATGGATCTCGATAGATTCAAGCGAGTAAACGACAGGTACGGTCATCATGCCGGGGATATAGTGCTTCAGGCTTTTACTCAAGCCGTGCAGGAAACACAGCGTAAGAGTGATATTTTCGGCCGATTTGGCGGTGAAGAGTTTATCCTGTTTTTGCCACAATGCAGCGCCGACAACGCGCAACTAGTGGCTGACCGCATCATGACCCGCGTTCGTGATATGGGCATAGAGGTAGAAGGAGTATCAGAGCCACTGAAAGTAACTACCTCAATTGGCATTAGCACCAGTCTTTGTAAGAGCGATGATCTTTCCCTGATACTTGAACAGGCTGACCAAGCCCTGTTTAAAGCGAAAAATGGAGGACGTGACCAGAGCAGTACTTATGATCAAGAAGAAGATCTGATTGAAGATGGTCAGAAGCGCCCGTGGCTGGAGCTGGTCAATTAACTCACTCAAAGATGCCGTAGCTCATTAACAAGGTTCCTGAATAGGGACCTTTTTGTTTTTGGCACCCAGCAATTGAATCAACACAATGTTCGCGGCAGCTAAAGACATGGCACCTAGAGTGACGGCATGCCAACCACCCATTTCCCAACATCCAATGAGATAGAAACCACCTAAGCTGCCGCCGACATAGTAATGAACCAAATACAGAGCTGTAGCTGTTGCTTTTCCTTGGGTAGCCCTACGGCTCACCCAGCCATAAGCCAGGGAGTGAGTGAAGAACGCCCCACCACTGACGATCAGCAGACCAATAACGACGGTAGCAGGGTGTTCAATGCTGGCAATCATCACACCCATCAAAGTCACCAATGTACCGAACGTCATCCCTGATATTGGCGAGTAACGGTTGGCCCAACGACCGCTAAATCGAGACGTTAAGGTGCCAGCCAGATAGCAGATAAAAATGGCTGAAGCGACACCCACCGGCAAACTGAATGGCGCCTCAAGCAAACGAAATGTCGTAACGGAGTAGATATTGACGAATAGCGCAAAGTTAATTCCCCCGACGACCATTGCCATCCAGAGAATCGGATTTTTGATGTGGCGACCAACAACGCGAAACTGTTTGAAGAAAGGATCTTGTGAAGCTACAAACTGACGCTGAGGAGGCAGCAGGTAATACACCAATGCCATGCCCAAAGCAGTGAAAGTTGCCATGGCAGCAACTGCCCCTTCCCAGCCAAAAAAGTCCGCCATCATACCGCCGGAAAGTCTACCAAAAATACCCCCCAACGAGTTTGCGCTAATGTAACCTCCAACAGCGACAACCAAAGCCGTTGGGCTAAACTCATCAGCCATGTAGGCAACTGCCACCGCCGCATAGCCTGCTAATGCGATCCCCATTAATCCCCGAATAGCAACCAAGCCCCAGAAAGCATCAATCAATAGAGACAATACGCCAACAAACGGCATGAGTACCAGACTGAACAACATCACCGGTCGTCTTCCAATTTTCTCTGAAATGACCGCCCAAGGGAGCAAGCTGACAGATAACCCCAACGTTGAGGATGCCAATAACCAGTTCGCTTTGGTCGCCGTAACCTCAAACGCACCAGCAAAAACAGGTAGCAATGGCTGGAAGAGGTAAAGATTGCAGAACACAAGAAAAGACCCAAATGACAATGCAAAAGCGGCTTTTCTATAGGCGGGTGTCTGTAATTCAATCATGACCTTATTCACTGTTTTTCTCTCGATATACAGTGAATTTAGCAACGCCCTCATAATAAAAGAAGTATATTAAATATATAGAAGTAAGATCGTTTATTAATACCTGGCTGTGAAAACGGGGAAAGGGATTCGAAATGGACATTCGCCAATTGCGTTACTTCGTCTGTGTTGCGGAGCATAAGAATTTTACCCGCGCTGCGCGACAACTAAACATTGCGCAACCAGCATTGAGCATCGCAATTAAAAAGCTGGAACAAAGCATTGCGCTCCCACTATTTGATCGCAATGAACGGCAGGTTCACCTGACACATGAAGGTGAAATTCTACTGCCCCATGCCCACCGTGTACTTCAACAGGTAGAAGATGCCAACACCGCCATGGCTGAACTTAGGGGACTGCAAAAAGGCGAAGTCCGCGTCGGCGTCCCAGGAATGCTGGGATCCTACTTTTTCCCATCAATTCTGATGGGCTTTAAAAGTCGTTATCCTGACCTCAAACTCAGTGTGGTCGAAGCTGGTACTCAGTCCATCCGCCAAATGTTGTTAGATGGTGAACTGGACATTGGTGTCATCCATAATCAGGATGTACCCTCTGCATTAGAAACCACACATCTTATTTCCTCGCAAATGGTTGCGGTAACATCTACCGACCACCCTTTAGCCGAGAGGCGCTCGATCAGTTTCCAGGAATTTTTCAATGAAGAATTGGTGATGTTCAAAAAAGGATATTTCCATCGTGAGTTTGTCGACAGGATTTGCGCCACCCACAAAATATCGCCACAGCTTTCATTCGAAACCAACCTGTTAGCGATGATCCTCAATATCGTCCGGCACGGCTTTGCTATTACCGCCTTGCTGGAAATGGTGACTGAACACGAACATGGGCTTATTCCTATTCCTTTCGAAGAGCCCGTGACGCTGGACATCGCTATGGCGTGGCGTAAACATGGCTATCTTTCTTTGGCCGACCGCGCCTTTATCGATTTTGTTCAAAACAATAAATAGGAAAGCAATGTGAACAACTATGCCTTCGGTCATCCTCTGGCTCGTATCAATGTCTATGTAGAAAAAGCGCCTCCATCTGAAGCGCTATGGGGGGAATCCCCCTCATACAGGAGTTTCAAAAAACTGGTTGATGGTGACATCAAATCGCTTGGGGAGGCAGGAGGAAATGGATGGCGGAAGGTTTTCAATGTTTACGCCAAACTGCTGTTCGCTTTTCCGCACCAGTCAACTTTTAGGCCCAATAGCGCTTTAAGCTGGCAAAAATTCAGAGATCAATCCCTGCTGCAAGACCAAAGTGATACTGCACTTTGCTTTGGTGAGTGGAATGTTGAACAAAGAGGAAAAGAGGGTGGCATACATATTATTGCGGGTCGCACGCATGCCCTCAATCTTGGCCTGTCAGAGAAGTGCATCTGGCTAAACAATGAATTCGCCAAGCACCCTTCTCTCCCGATTTTCATCTGCCCCTACTTCGACTACAGACAGCTTTCAAATGCGAAAATTGACGTTCTGGTGAATCTTATCAACGGCACAGATATCACTGTATGATCTCTGCAGTACGTTTGGCCGTAATAAATTTGACCTAAAATATACCGCATTCCGAACGCTAACAGATTCTTAACGCAGGTTACGATAAGTTGACGAATTTTAGGTGTTTTTTGTATCAAGCACTCTGTTAACATATGCACCAGAACACATTCTTTCAGGGACAGAATACTAAATGAAAATAACAAAACCCCTTTTAACAACCATTGCGCTTCTTCCGCTCGCTGCTAATGCCGGACTTGCAGACAAAGGGGGCCTCAGCGGTGAAATCTCGGTTATCGCCGGTATGACTTCAACGGATTCCAACCTTTCAACTAACGGTAATGCCACAAAAAATGCGCCATTGAATTCAACAGGTGAGCAAGAAGCTAGCTCTATTGTCGGAGCACTTGGCAGCCTGTCATTTACCTTTGGCCAAGGACTGGATAAGCAAATATTCGTTGGTACCTCTCGCGAAGATATCGCAATCGGTACCATCGCTTTGGAATTAGGTTACCGCCAGCAACTCGATTCTGGCACCAAAGTGTCGTTGTCTTATCTTCCTACCGTGCTAGCGGAAGACGTTTGGAAAGACCCATTCAATGTCGGTTCTGCAAGAGCTGAAACCGAAAAGACCGGCGATGCTTACCGACTGCAATTCGATCGCATTGGCGGATCCATGTTTTCGTTGGACCTCGCTTATGCTCAGACAGATGTTGAAGAAGAGCTGAGCGGAAGCACGCAAGGCCTCACAACGGCTGAACAACAAAGCCTGAACCGCAGCGGTGATACTTTCTATTCCAAAGTCAGCTATCGCCAGTTCCTGGGCAAAGGTCTGGGTGTTGCACCCGCGTTTGTGTATATGAAAAATGAATCAGACGGCGATGCAATGTCTCATCAAACCTATGGTGGCGAGTTGAGTTACTTCAGTTTCGCAGGTCGCAATAAAATCGTATTGACGGGTAAATACCATTACCGCGATTACGATGCGTCTCATCCGATCTTTGGTGAAGTCCGTAATGACAGCGAGTTCAGCGCATTCCTTGCTTATGAATACGCACACTTCTTCGAAGTCCATCCGCTCTCTTTCGTTACTCTGGCTGGTTACAACAATACCGATTCCAACATCGACTTCTATAACGCCAGTGAGTTCTTTGGCTCTGTTGGTATCACCTACCGATTCTGATAAAAAGTAACGCGCTACCCAACGCCGTTTTGCCATAAGGCAAGACGGCGCTTTTCATTCATGTCAGAAAATCCAAACATTGCTATAACTTCGACAAATATCTGAATTAAATGAAATTCACGATACAGATAGTCCTATTTTGCAATTGCATTCTGAAAATCATTTTGCAACGAGACGGTAAACTTAGGCACCCCAAAAGTATGTTAACAGATGAATATTAACCTATTGATATCGTAATCATTTAAATTCTTCTTATAAAAGTTGGCCTATACGTTGCAAAGGAAATAACAGTACGTCGTAGAGTAACGAGAGGTATAAAACAAAAACAAATGGATACTGGTAGCGTGCAGAAAAACAATCTAGAAAAGTGTGTTGAGGAGCTTTGTATGATTTGCATGAATAAACACGGTGAACTGATACAACTGCAGTACCACAAAAAATGTCCCGTAAAAGGGTCGGTTTACGTTAAGTATTTGGACGGATTAAAAAAAGGTAATTTCTATATTGAGTTAGAACCGGACTCACTCGTTAAAGTAACGGTTCACTGAGTTATTACGCTGCTTTCACAAATCGCCGTTGTATCGCGATAAACTCAAAAACGGACGGGGCCTTCCAAATCCTTCTCTTCTCACTTTGAAGGCCCTGACAAAATTCTGCCACCCGCTCTTACCTCCCATCTCACACAGTCAATGCCTGCCTAAATTTCCAATTATCAACACAGTTAATATGTAAATATTGCATACACAAATGACTCGCATTTGAGTCAATGGAATCAATTAACCAAATGTTCACTTCAATAATGACACAACACAATCAAAGCTAAAACTATCTATGCGAGTCATCTGGTCTCTACCTCGTCCAGAAGATGGAATCGTTGGCTAAATTGATTGGGGAAAGCGACGTGGACAACATCAAAAAGTTGAGAAGAGACGTGTTCTTTATGGCGATTAAAGAATCGTTTATCAGCACGGTTCCTTACTTGGTTTTATCTTCCATTATTGTACTTATCAACCAGCTGCTGATTTTAACGCATTTTACTTCCCCTTATCTGAACAGCATCATACTGACCAAGATCATTGGTTACATGAGCGACTTCTTCCCTGTCATACTGATGACCTCGATCGCTTTCCACTTTTCAAAACGTAATAATATCAACAATATATTTATCATTACTTTATCATTCGCGATTTTCATCACCATAGAGTCCATGATAAATGCCCACAAGTCTCAATGGTTACTTCATGATGCTGGCGTCTCCTTTTTTGTCCTTATCATTCCCATCGTTTCGGTGGCGCTATTCAACATCATTCCTCGCTTTGAAAAGGACCTGAAGCTATCAAACGGTCAACTTAGCCACGTCTTCTTTCACCTCAAATCATTCATCATTATTTATTTTGTTTCGATTGTGGCCTATTTGCTGATGGTTAAAGGACTGGAAGCAATTGCCCGCAGCATCAGTTTCGGCTTTCTGAATTTGGATCTTTTTTCCATCATGACGATCAGAACGCTCGCGTCACAGTTTCTTTGGTTTTTAGGGGTTCACGGCCCTAATACTCTCTCGATTATTGCACCCAGTGAAAGTCTCACTCTCCCCTTTATCAACGATATTTCTTATAAAGCCTTTTACGATGTGTTTGTCATATATGGTGGTTCAGGCTCGGGTTTATCGTTGATTTTTGCGGCAATTATTTATTCAAAAAGTAAGCATATCAATAAGGTGTCAAAAATCTCTCTTCCTTTCGCCATTTTTAACGTTAACGAAACACTGATTTATGGTTTGCCCATTGTCCTAAACAAGTACCTACTTGCTCCCTTTGTTCTTATCCCTGTATTCAATATTACCGTCGCTTACTTTTACGTAGACTTTTTTAATATCTCCTTCGTCAACAATCAGGTTTCCTGGATAACCCCAGTATTTATCAACGCCTTCATTGCTACCGATGGGCATGGCGGAGCCTTATTGTTACAACTTCTTCTCGTGGTTGTTGGCACCCTTATTTACGCACCATTTATCAAACGGTACTCCCTGGCACAGTCTTCTTCCAATCACCTGGAAAACCTGAAAAACAACCTGGAAATGATTGAGTTAATGGAGTCAAACGAAGGCATTAAATCTAATGCCGCAGAATCGAAGATCATAAAATCCAATCAAGAAGTCGATAAAATCATCAAATTCATCAGCTCCAACAAACTCGAAGTTCACTACCAGCCCAAAGTAGATATTATCGAAGAACGCTGCAGTGCCTACGAGGCCCTGTTAAGGATCAGGAAGGACGACGGTTCTATCTCAGGTCCCTTCTTCCTTGAATCTCTCGAACTTGCAGGTTTGGCAAGCGTCATTGATCTCTGGGTATGCAAAGAAGTGAGAAAACACTTCCAGATTTGGCGTCTTGGAGGGTTTAACCCCAAAGTTGCAATCAACATCCACCCTGACACGCTTACCGATAACAAAACCATTGAGTTAATTATCAGAGAATTGAAAGAAATGAGCGTCGAGTTTGAAATTATTGAGCGTGATTCTGTCAAAAGCCCCAGCTCTATTGCCAATATCATGCGACTCCACGACAACGGATTTGGTATTTCACTTGATGACTTCGGTGTTGGCTACAGCTCGTTTGAAACCCTCACCTTCCTGCCAATGAATACGGTAAAGGTTGATAAGTCTCTAATTGACAATATTGAATCAGAAAAGGGTTACCACATTTGTAAAAACATTTTCACCATGTGTAACGACCTCGGCCTCCACTGTGTGGCTGAAGGGGTTGAGAAAGACATCCAGTACTTAAAATTGAAAACAATGGGAGTGAGATACATCCAAGGTTTTTACTTTGAGAGAGCGATTCCTTTCGACCAAATTGATAGATTTAAACCTAGCTTCAAAGATCACGAGTCTTATCAGAAAGTTGCGACATAGGCCCTCAGCAGCCTTTAAGGATTCTATTTAGGGGATTTGTGTAAGCAAATCCCTTTCAAATTTACGGATTTATTCGATCTGGCTCTCACCTGCGCAAGCCGCTATAATTCACGCCTCGCGAGAAAGAGGTTAAAAAATGCGCAATTCTGTAACTCCGATTTTCGATTACCCAAAATACTGGGCTGAGTGTTTTGGTCCTGCTCCTTTTCTGCCGACCAGCAGAGAAGAAATGGACATGCTCGGCTGGGATAGCTGTGACATCATCATCGTCACTGGCGATGCCTATGTCGACCATCCTAGCTTTGGTATGGCGGTTATCGGTCGTACGCTTGAAGCGCAAGGCTTCCGTGTAGGCATTATCTCGCAGCCAGAATGGCAGGATAAGAAAGCCTTTATGGCACTTGGCCAACCTAACCTCTTCTTTGGTGTGACAGCCGGTAACATGGATTCCATGATTAACCGCTACACCGCTGACCGTAAACCTCGTCATGACGATGCTTACACGGCAGGTAATGCCGGCGGCAAGCGTCCAGATCGCGCCGTACTCGTTTACTCGCAACGCTGTAAAGAAGCATACAAAGATACCCCTATCGTACTAGGCGGCATCGAAGCCAGCCTTCGTCGTCTTGCGCATTACGATTACTGGTCAGATAAAGTTCGTCGCTCAGTGCTATGCGACGCCAAAGCTGACATTTTGTTGTTCGGTAACGCCGAGCGTGCGCTGGTTGACGTGGCGCACCGCCTTTCTCGTGGCGAAAATATCGCGGATATGACCCGTATTCCTGGCACCGCAGTGATGCTGAAAAAAGTGCCGGAAGATATGAGAGAAATCGACAGTTCACGCATCGACAAGCCAGGCAAAGCCATGGTGATGCCAAACCCGTATGTAACGGAAACGGCCTGCGCGACTGACAAGGGCGAAGTAAAAGAAGAAGCGCCGAAGCCTGTGATGGTTCGCCCTTCCCGCCATGATGCAGAAAATAGCTTCGTTCGTCTGCCTTCATACGAAAAACTGCTAAACGACCGTATTCTGTATGCGCACGCAAGCCGCGTGATGCATTTGGAAACCAACCCTTATTCCGCACGTGCGCTGGTGCAAAAACACGGCGAGCGTGAGCTTTGGGTTAACACGCCGCCAATTCCTCTTACAACAGAAGAAATGGACTATGTATTCGGCCTGCCGTTTGCGCGTGTTCCCCACCCTAGCTATGGTGATGCAAAAATCCCTGCGTATGAGATGATCAAAACCTCAGTCAACATCATGCGTGGTTGTTTTGGTGGTTGTTCTTTCTGTTCGATTACCGAGCACGAAGGCCGCATCATCCAGAACCGTTCAAAGGATTCAATCCTTAACGAAATTAAAGAAATTAAAGAAAAAGTGCCGGGCTTTACCGGTGTGATTTCTGACTTGGGTGGCCCAACAGCAAACATGTACCGTTTGGGCTGTTCAGACCCGCGCGCAGAGAAAAACTGTCGTCGCCCGTCCTGTGTGTTCCCGAAAATCTGTGAAAAGCTGGACACCGACCACAAACACACTATCGACCTCTACCGCGAAGCGCGTGAGCTTGAAGGCGTGAAGAAAGTGGTTATCGCATCCGGTGTTCGTTATGACCTCGCGATTGAATCACCTGAGTACGTGAAAGAGTTGGTGACTCATCACGTGGGTGGTTATTTGAAAATCGCACCTGAACACACAGAGAAAGGCACACTGGATCTGATGATGAAGCCGGGCATGGGTACCTATGACCGCTTTAAAGAGTTGTTCGAGAAATACTCGAAAGAAGCCGGTAAGAAGCAGTACCTGATCCCTTACTTCATCGCAGCGCACCCTGGCTGTACCGACGAAGACATGATGAATCTGGCACTGTGGCTTAAAGAGAACGATTTCCGTTGTGACCAGGTACAGAACTTCTACCCATCACCGATGTGTAACGCGACGGCGATGTACCACGCGGAAGCCAACCCGTTGAAACGTGTGAAGTATAAGAAACGTGAAGACTTGTTCGTTGCGAAAGGTGAGCGCCAACGTCGTCTTCATAAAGCCTTCCTGCGCTACCACGACCCAGCAAACTGGCCTTTACTGCGTGAAGCGTTGATCACTATGGGCAAACGCCACCTGATTGGTGACCGCCCGGGCTGTCTAGTACCTCGCGAAGGCACAGAAGCGGAAATGACTCCAGCACAACGTCGTGGTTCAAGCCGTCATGGTGCAAAACGTTTTGCAACCAAGCATCCTAATCAGCCTGATATTCGCAAACCTAATCAGCGCAGCGGCAAACCAGCGGGTAAGAAGCCGACCAATGGCAAGGCGACACCACAAGGTGGTAAGCCAAAAGCACATTCAAATACTGGCGGTAAACCAACACAAGGTGGGAAGAAACGCCCCGCTGGAAACAGAAGCCGTCAGACAGTGAGATAAACACACTCATGGCAGAAACAAAAAAGCGAACCTAATGGTTCGCTTTTTTGTTGCTTGAATACCGGCTAACGTATCAATTCTGAAATCACCAACAACACAACAGCCAACGCAGCCGTGGCGACAGCGCCAATCATAAACTTCTTCTGTGACTTTTCATCAAGAAACTTGGCAACCAAAACACCAATGATGATCAGGCCAACGATAAATCCAATTTTAACCATTCTGATACCTCTGGATGAGATAGCTCAGATCGTCTCTTACAACCATCCATTTGATTTTTAAAGCTAACACAGATCTCTTCCCAGCGTAACAAATACCCCATCGTAAACTCACCAACGCTTTAACGCACCAAATTGTGACACTAGCACCAACGTACTGGTCATAGGTACGTTTGATGGCACGTTGTGGGTTCAGCTTTGGCATAAAGTGCTACTTTTAAAGCAATATACCCAAATTTAAGCAACTCAGATGGCAAGGTAGTCATGAGTGTAGTTTTCTCACGTGCCGTCCTAAATACAAATAGGGAGATCGTGAAATGTTGAAGAAATTGACAGCAGAATTTATTGGCACCTTTTGGTTGGTGCTTGGGGGTTGCGGTAGCGCTGTATTCGCAGCCGCTTTTCCGGAACTTGGTATCGGCTTCTTGGGCGTCGCCCTCGCCTTCGGTTTAACCGTTGTGACCATGGCTTATGCCATCGGCCATATTTCCGGTTGCCACCTCAATCCAGCAGTGTCCTTTGGCCTTTGGGCAGGAGGACGCTTTCCTACCGCTGAGCTGATTCCTTACATGCTGGTACAGGTCGCAGGTGGTATTGTCGGCGCATACGTCGTTTACATCATTGCCAGCGGCGCTCCAGGTTTTGATCTAGCAGGCGGCTTGGCTTCTAACGGTTACGGCGACCACTCACCAGGCGGCTATGACATGCTTTCCGGCTTTGTCACTGAAGTGCTGATGACCTTCATGTTCCTGATTGTCATCATGGGTGCTACCCACAAACTGGCAAGCCCAGGTATGGCTGGCTTGGCGATTGGCCTGGCGCTTACTCTGATCCACCTTATCAGTATTCCAATCACCAATACTTCAGTAAACCCTGCACGAAGCACAGGTCCTGCCCTGCTTGTTGGTGACTGGGCAATGGCACAACTCTGGATGTTCTGGGTGGCCCCGTTGATTGGTGCCTTCATCGCCGGTGTGGTTTACCGCTGGCTGAGCCCAAATGAAGATTAATTAACAAATACGAATGATAAAAAGCCCCGACAATTCGGGGCTTTTTTATGCCTAAACAACCTAAAAATGATGGGTTCAGGCTGTTTAGGTATACTAAATCTCTGCGTGTTCAGCGGGACAACTCAGCATCCACCTTATCCCGTACTTATCTGTCACCATCCCAAACCGCACTTTCCAAAAGGTGTAGTCCAGCGGCATCACAATCTGTCCCATTTCAGAAAGCGCCATAAAGACTTCATTCTGCCTTTTTTCATCCTCAAAACTGACATGGAAAGCGACATCCCCCGACCCTTGAGCCAAAGAATCGTCTAACCCGTCAGAAGCAAAAAAACGTACCTCTGGAGAAGCAAACTCCGCATGCATCACCCGGGACAACAGATGATCCGGAAACTCCACCGGAGAGTCATTGAATGTTGAAAGTGTCTTGATTTCCCCATTGAGCGCCTGACTATAAAAGCCCAGCGCATCTCTACAAACACCATGGAACGTCACATGTGGCTGAAGTGTGCTCATGTCTGACTCCTTTCCATTTGTATGAAATCTCTATCAAACAGACTATCAGCTGCCCATATGCGCCTCGCCTAATAATTAAGACGTTTGAGTATTTAACGCTTATTCAAAAAGACAAGGGAGCCATTAAGGCTCCCTTGTTGTTCATACTTAATTTGGATTAAACCAGATTCACCAACACCTGAACCGGGTGCTGTAGCTTCTTGCTCTCGAAGCGTTTCACCTGGCTACGGCATGAGTAACCTGTCGCCATACAGCGCGAAGGTGGCAAAGATTCAAGGCGCGGTTTCCAGCTCAAACCGAAAATGCCTTTCGAATTTTCCAGCTTGTCCGATTCATGGCCGTAAGTACCTGCCATACCACAACAACCCACAGCCACAGCCTCAAGCTTGCCGCCAAAGTGATGGAAGATTTTGCCCCACTCTGCTTCCGCATTCGGCATCTTGGTTTTTTCGGTGCAATGCGCGAAGAGATACCAAGCGTCTTTGTCAGGGTTCTCTTTTTCCGGAACTTCAGCAATCATATTCAGCAGCCACTCATGCGCCGTCTGCACCTGAAAGTCACCACGGCTGTCGCCCAGAATCTCGTTGTATTCATCGCGGTAGCAAAGTACCAGCGCAGGGTCGACACCCACCATTGGCACATCCAAGGCTGCCAATTGGTTCAAGAAATCAGCAGTGTTACGGGCCGTCTTAGCGAATTTCTTAAGGAAGCCTTTAATATGTTGCGCTTTGCCGTTTGGTTTGAACGGCACCAGCATTGGCTTCTTACCCAGCTTCTCAACCAGCGTCACCAGATCTTTCACCACATCCGCTTCATAGAAGCTGGTAAACGGGTCCTGAACAATCAGAACATAACGGGAGCGTTCTTCCTCGCTCAGAGCCTTCAGCCATTCCAAATCAAACTTGGTGGCATGGTGGCCGTCCAGTGATTCCATTAAGGTCGGTACGGACAACGCAGGCGTATCCACATATCCAATGGCTTTCTCAGTGACAGACTGCGCCCATTTAGGTTGAGTGAAGGCATTCACAATCACAGGTGCTTTCGCCATCCAAGGCAACATGCCTTCGATGTTTGCCACCAGATAGTCCTTCGCAGGACGCTGATAGCGGCTGTAGTAGAGATTGATAAAGCGCGAACGGAAGCTTGGCACATCGACCTTGATTGGACATTGCGTTGCACAGGCTTTACACGCCAGACAGCCATTCATGGCTTCCATCACTTCATGAGAGAAATCGTAGTCATCTTTGTTTGAAAGCCAGGTGTTCTTGAATCGCGCGAAGATTTGGCGAACTGACGGCGTTTTCTCCATCAGTTCTTTTTCCATGGTGATAGGGTCAACACCCTGCTCTGCTAGCAAACGCAGCCACTCACGCACGATGCCCGCACGGCCTTTAGGAGAATGACGGCGGTCATAGCTGATCTTCATCGACGGACACATCGGCGAACTGGTGTCGTAGTTGAAACACAGGCCGTTACCATTACATTCCATCGCCTGCTTAAAGCTATCACGCACGGTAATTGGGATTTGGCGGTCCAAGGTTCCGCGCTTTTCATCATCAACTTTTACCAGCGAATCGCTGCTGTCGATTGGCGTACAAATCTTCCCTGGGTTCATACGGTTGTGAGGGTCAAACGCCGCTTTGACTTTACGCAGCTCGTTGAAAAGCTCCTCACCGAAGAACTCAGGGCCGTATTCTGAACGGAAACCTTTACCGTGCTCACCCCACATCAGGCCGCCGTATTTCGCCACCAGCGCCACAACCTGATCGGAAATCGTCTTCATCAGACGTTCCTGCTCAGGGTCACACAGGTCAAGCGCCGGACGCACGTGCAATACACCCGCATCAACGTGACCAAACATGCCGTAGTTGAGGTTATGACTGTCCAGTAAAGTTCGGAATTCGACAATAAAGTCAGCAAGGTTCTCTGGTGGCACACAGGTGTCTTCCGTAAAGGCAACTGGCTTCGCCGCGCCTTTTGCTGCACCTAACAGGCCAACTGCCTTTTTACGCATGTTGTAGATTTTGTTGATAGAGGCCAGATCGTTACAAACCTGATAACCAATCACGCCTTTATCGCCGGCTTCGACCAGCACATCCAAACGCTCACACAGGGATGCAATTTGTGCGTCGATCTCTTCTACGTCGTTACCGGCAAATTCAACAATATTGATGCCTTGCATATCTTTGCCCGGTACATCCGTCAGCAAATCTTTCACTGTGTTCCAGACAATGTCTTCTCGCGCGAGATTCAATACGCGCGAGTCCACTGTTTCCACAGACAAGGCTTTCGCTTCCACCATGACCGGCGCACTACGAAGCGCAGAGTCAAAGCTGTCGTACTTTACGTTAACCAGAGTACGGGCTTTTGGAATTGGCGTGATGTTCAGCTTGGCTTCCGTGATAAATGCAAGGGAGCCTTCTGCACCGCAAAGCACGCGCGCCATATCGAAGGTTTCCGTTTCAGGCAGGTAAGCATTTTTCAGGTCGTAACCTGTTAGGAAGCGGTTTAGCGGCGGGAATTTTGCATCGATTTCTGCACGTTTGCTTTGGCATATTTCCGCGACGCGGCGCAACGCTTCACCAGCATAATCATCACGACTGTTACCGGTCACATCCGCAATAGATTGAGGTTCGGTATCCAACACAGAGCCGTCTGCCAGCACCGCTTTCAGTGCCAGAACATGGTCTGAGGTTTTACCGTAGCGCAGTGAACCCTGACCCGACGCATCGGTGTTGATCATGCCGCCGACTGTGGCACGGTTACTGGTTGAAAGGTCTGGAGAGAAAAAGAAACCGTGCGGACGAAGCGCATCGTTCAGAGCATCTTTGACGACACCTGCCTGCACACGCACCCAACCCTCATCGGGGTTAATTTCAAGGATATTGCGCATGTGACGCGACATATCGACAACGATATGTTGAGTAAGCGACTGACCATTGGTGCCAGTACCACCGCCACGAGCAGAGAATTTAATCTCAGCGAATTCGGCGTCTTTGCAGACCTCGCCTAACAGCGTTAAGTCTTTCGTTGAAGTGGGAAAAACCACCGCCTGAGGAAGGAGCTGGTAGACCGAGTTATCGGTCGCAACAGCAAGGCGGCTGGCATAGAAAGTCTCCGTCTCACCCTGGAAACCTTTCTCTTTTAAAGCATCAAGAAAACGCCCGACGATAGGATCGAGCGTATGCTGGTGTGTAAGTGCTGGTAACATCTTGCTCCCTGAAGCCATTATTTAACCGTTATTCCTTATACGGCTAGTGGCAATCTTATGAATTAGTAACTGCCATAACTTTACCTCAGGTGTGAGATCCATCAAAGGGATAATCCTAATAGAAATCCCCTTAAAAACACGCCGCGCAATCGTTTACGTGTCACCGAACAAATTGATGAAAAATACGTGGCGTCACCACAAGCAACCAAACGGATATTCCCCATGCAGCCGCACAATTCACAGCCACAATGATGGTATTCACCGCGTAGCGGGATGAAATTGTGTTATCCGCAAAGATAATTGCCAACACACCTGCAAGAGCGATCATGAAAAAGGTCAGCTTGGCTGGGCGTCGAACCGCAGAAACATACAGTGGAAAAACCTTAAGCCACAAAATCGAACAGTAAGTTCCAAGGCAAAATGCTGAGAGATAAACGATGTGCGGTTTGTGAATCACAATCCCTATGACCGAGACCGCCACAAAACTCATCAGCCAGAAGCGAGCAGAAATCAACGCACGGTTTCTGTTTGCAAAACGCCAGTCTCTGAGCCGCCGAAATCCGACAGCGAAACCAAAACCAATCAGCAGACCCATGACCATGTCAGACGGGTAATGCTCTCCTTGAAGCAATACCTTGCCGCTAATGACTGCGACACAAAACATGCCGAACAGAGAAAGACGCTTTCTTCCCTGCGGATAAACCTCTCTGTCCCAGCTCAGCAGCAGCCAACTGAAAAAGAATGTCGTTAAAGAAACCATGGTACTTGGCAACGTATAACCAAGTGTGTCCTGTTCACCAAACACCGGGTCGATAAAGTACGGCCTTGGTAATTCCACCACGGTCGTCAAAATCAATACAAAGATAGAAACGGCCAGTAACCCAGCCCCGTATATCAAGGCAGCACGATGCCCGTGGTAGGCTCGAATGTAGATCAACGTAGCCAGAAACAGGAACGGAGTGAACAAACTCCCCAACACAATGGTAGTGGTTACGAATGCTTCCACTGCTGCGCTCTTGGCTTTCCATTCATGCAACGTTTGCAACCAAGAGAGTTGCGCCCGGTAGAACGGCGTCAGCACGGCGGTGTCGCCAGCAGACAATACAAACTCACTCGGCGGCACTTCCGGTATCCAACGCTTGAACATCCACTTATGCTCCGGGAAACGGTAGTTATCCCGCACTGCTTTGTTGTTGGGCATCATAAGCACACGAGTGACTTCTTTACCGAAGTGCGGTGCCGACCAAGCCATCAGCACCTTGCGCCCCTGTGAGTCGATAAAATACGGCGAAGGTGAAACCAGCTCGCAGGCGAAAATAGCAGAGTTATAAGTCCGGGCGATTTGCTTGCCGACATTCACATGTAAGCCGGTTTCCTCATAGGCTTCACGCTTTGCGGCTTGTTCCGCCGTTTCTTCGCCGATAATTGAGCCGCCGGGAATTGAGTATCGCCCGCTTATCGCTTCATCAATCATCAGAATGTTCTTGTCGCTATCAACGATTAAGCAATCTCCCGCTTTGATCGGCAACGTACTATTAATCGCGTTTTCTTTGCTGGTTGTCTTTCCAGGAAATACTAGGAGAAGTATGGAGAGAAAAAGCATCCCTGAAATGAGTCGTGTTATGCTCACTAACTGTTTGTCCCTGTATAAAATCGTTTTCGTTTCAAACCGACAAGGAAGTCATGAGCCAGCCAACTACCCCACCTGTTTTGCCACCGCACTACTATCTGGATAATTTCTTATCCATCGTCGAATTAGTATCGACAAGATATGAAGATTTGCTGACAGAGTCAGAGGCTAACTGGTTGCGTTCATTTTCGACCTTGCCGAAAAATGCTCAGTTACTGCTGGTTCGAATGCTGACGAGAAAAGGGAATTGGTTTCGCAGCGACAAGCTTCACTACCCAGAGATTCCGGATATTGAAAGCGCTATCACTACGTTATCTGAAGAAGGGTTTCTCACTGACACGGCCAACCCGCCGATTGACGTTGTGACGAACCTGATGACGAAAGGAGAACTGCTAGCCCTTTACGCACACCTGCCTTTAAAAGCTTCCTTAAAGAAGCCGGAAATTGTCGCCGCAATCATCGAAAACAGTGAGGATACAATCCCACTTTTGCCAACCCGATTTCTATGTCTCCAGCACGATGTATTGCCGCTGTTTTTACTGCTCTACTTTGGCAATTCACGTCAGGATATCAGCCAGTTCGTTCTCAACGATTTAGGTGTTTACCGCTTTGAAAAAGTCCAGCTTCGTCCAGAAGACAGACTCTTTACCTCGCGTGAACAAATCATTGACTGGCTTTTTTTGTCATCACTTGTTGATTTGTATTGGGAGTATACAGAAGCAAAAGAAGTCACTTCTGCATTAAAAGTGAGTCAAAGGCTGCCAGAGAAACCAGATTGGCCACCACTCACGCGCAAGTGGGAGCGATTAGCCAACAAACTGGCTAGGGATTTTGAGCGGCAGAAAGATGAAGCAACCGCAGAAACGCTATTTTTGCAGTGCTCACTTCCACCAGCAAGAGAGCGCCTGGCACGCATCGCCATTAAGCAGGAACGGTTTGAGGAAGCCGCTACCATAGTGAAAGCCATGTTAGCTTCTCCTAGTAATGAAGACGAAGCAGATGTTGCCGCGCGTATAGCAAGGCAACTTGCTAAGAAAACCGCCTGCCCTTCACCTGAAAGAATTGGAGAGTCATTCGACTCTGAACACATCGCCATCGCACTTAATGAGCGTGTAGAACTCGAATCAGCACGTTATTACGCCCAGCAAGGCTGGCAAGTATGGTATTGCGAGAATAGCTTGTTGAATGCCCTCTTCGGGCTTCTGCTTTGGGACATCATTTTCGCTCCCATTCCCGGCGCTTTTCTTAACCCATTCCAACGCTCGCCACGCGATATGTATTCCCCAGAATTCACCGAAGCCCGTAGGGAAATGATTGACCAGCGCTTCAAGGCGTTTGAACAAGGAGAGTACGACCTCTTGGCAGTTTATGATGCCAAACTCGGTATCAGCAATGATTGGGTGAACTGGAGCTGGGCAGAACGTGACATGATAGAAGCTGCGCTATCATCGATAACACCTTCGCAAGCTATCACCTGTATCAAGCGAATCCTGTTTGATCCTAAATCAAACCGCGCCGGACACCCCGATTTATTTATGGTGAAAGACGGCAACTGCCGATTTGTTGAAGTGAAAGGTCCGGGCGACAAGCTTCAGCATCATCAAGTTCGCTGGCTGAACTTTCTTAGCGCACAAGGCCTTTCCAGCCGCACGCTTTACGTCTCTACTCAAAACTGAATTCTCATTTTTAAGGCAAAAATCTTAAGTTAATACATACTTATAGAAAACAGACCTTATCGATGGAGATAGGAGTTCGAGATGAGCGATAACTTACAGCAAATTGTTTACATCAGCAGCGCAGAACACCCTTTTACTGATGAAGAATTCGCTGAGATGCTCGGGGCCATTCGGAAAAACAACGAAAAGCTCGGCGTGACCGGGATGCTGCTCTACAAAGACGGTGATTTCATTCAAGTGATCGAAGGCCAAGAAGATGTTCTTGCGCCGCTGTTTACCAAAATCTGCAGGGATAATCGCCACTATTCTATTGTCGAGATGATGCGAAAACCTATCGTAGAGCGCCAGTTCAAAGAATGGAGCATGGGGTTTCACCACATCAACAGTGATGACCCTCGACTGGAAGGATTTAACCGTTTCTTTGACGACGATACAGAAACCGAAATCGACCCAGGCGAAGCACTCAACCTCCTTCTGGTATTCCGAGAGTAGCTGTCTATTTGAAAGACATTAGAAAGGGGGCCCGAGCCCCTTTTTCTATTCAAGTCCTACCGACGCTACTGAACAGCCACGCCTACATCCAGACGCTCAAACCAATCCAGAAACTTACCGACGTTATCACCAGTGAATACCCGACCATGTTGTGGGCACATCATGTCTATTTCCAGTTCCCTCACGCGGCGAATCCAATCATTTTTTGCTGTATTAGATGGCATCCAGCGCTGATGAAAGCCTTTCATCTTGGGGATATGCTCTTCAAAGTCTTCCACTTCCATCGGCGCGTCGTCCCCTTCAAGCGCGGCGCCCACATCACCACTCATCAGGATTTTCGCCACGGGATCATACACATGAAAATTACCTGAAGAATGCAGGTAATGCGCTGGGACAAAACGAACCTCGACACCATTCAATACCAAGCAACCACCCTGATCGACAATCGGAGCGTATTCAATGTGCTCCATGCCAAAGTGACGGACAAAGCCTTCCCAAAGCCAAGGGGCATGGAGTTTAGCGTCAGACAACGCAGTATCCCAAAGTCCGAGCGAAGAGATAATGTCCGGATCTTGGTGAGATGCGAAGATATGGCCAATCTGATTTATGGGCACCTGCTTCACTACAGACGCCAACATCGCCGAGAAAATCTCAATGCCGCCGGGGTCCATCAGAAGAGCGTTGTTGTGCGTGCGGATCATGTACTGGTTGGTATCAATGATTTTATCTGGTTTCGAGGGATCGCGGCCAAACATAAACCATTGGTGGGTATCCCCAGAATAGATTTCCTTACTGATCATTCGATCTGTCTCCGAAGCGTTAGCGTTTTAAATTAGTATTCTTCCGCCAGTTCACGACACAACGACTGAGACAGCATGACGTGTGTTTTGATTCGCTCTGCAGCGTTAGAAACGTTGTCAGCGACAACGTTGAGTCCTTCTTCAAACTTCTTACCGGATTGTGATGCTTCCACACGGGACATGGCAGACAGCACAGATGCAGTCTTGATTTCGCGAGCTAAGTTTTCCAGCAACTCCGATAGCGACGTCACTTCGCGATAAAATTGGCGATTCAGTTGCCTATGCTCAGATTTCATCTTTTCAAGCGGTGCCTGAATGCTGTCAACATACGCAGAATCTTTACTGATTCTCGCCGCTTTGCTGAAGCTTGCGATCGTCCGCTCGTTGCGCACGGATATGGTCGCCAATCGGCTGATAGTAACGGCTTTAAGGTTGATGATGTCTGAGGTTTTTACTGTGGTTGCCGCCAACTGATCGATGAAATCAGTAATGGCTCTGAAGCCTGCGGCACCTTGACCAGCACGCAATGCCAGCGCTCTTGCGTTACTCGCAGTTAAAGAAATATCGTTGGCGATTTCCCGGGCTTTATACAACTCCGCCGCGACCACCGCTGCTGTCACAAAGTGGCTGTCTGCGTTTATATCTGTCATGGAGGTATCTGATTTAAAGGAATCTTTTGTCAGTTTAGACAACTATTTATGTCTATTCGCAAATGAGACATATTTTCTGCAGCTTTTGATAGGTTTCATCGGATTCAGGCTAAAAAAACACCGCCTCAGCGGTGCTTTCCTTTGTTATGTACCCGGTGATTGGTCTTTTTTCGGGCTCTTGAACACGTACTTGGTGCCGTCGTAAATCAGGTTGGACAGTAATCGGCGACAGTTCGCCTTTCCGGGTTCATCAAAGACCATACCGTAGTTCTGCTTACCCCGTTTTTTACGACAGTTTTTCACGGCACCACTCAGTGCATAAGTGTCACCATTGGTGCTATTAATCACTTCCAACACGATTTTGGTGTCCACATCGAACTCAGGAGAAATGGCGTCAAAGCTGAAGCCACAACCCGCTGAAGACACGTCAGTCAGGATCACCCTTAGTTTGCGGTTGGACATCTGAATATCGCCAGGCAGCCTCAGTTCATAGCGGACTTCATTACGCAAAAGAACCAATTTCGCCTGCTGCGGCACAGGAAACACCAAAAGCTGAATAGGACGATAAACCACGTGTTCGATTCGGGTTCTAAAACGAACCAACGCCCCTTCGCCCTGTTCAGAAATACCTTCAATATCGACGTTGAAACCTTGCATGAAAAACTCTTCATACTCGTTTTTCGCAAGACGCGGCATCGTGAAGAAAATATGTTGCTGATCATCAAAGCCAATAAAGTTAGCTTTGAAGTTAAGACGCTGCCCTAAAGGAGTCACAATTTCTAAAGAAGCTTCAGTGCCATGCTGGATAAAATCCATGGCTTGAAGCCCCATAATTACTCTTTCTTTATGTTTGGCCGGCGGCTTTTTTGCTTGAGCCGAATTTGTGTTCATTTAACATCCTCGCCGGAAATGCTGCTCTTATTGGATACCAAATACACGGAAAATAGGATGGCTGCGCGTCCGCGAACATTGCTTGAACTGAAAGTACCTTTCTACATCTTGTTTGCGGTACTTCCGGTTAACCTGGGTATCACTCGCTTGCCCTTGCTATCGACCGAGCAGATAAAAACTGTTGGACATTTTTACAACAGTGCCGTAACAAACACTGGCTAAACCGCTTATTACATTAATAACTTATAGGCAAAAGAGCGCATTATTTCAAAGTGATAGTTGCATATTTCGTCATTGACACATCTGTCATTTCACCTTGTTTATTCAAGGGTTTTTCTACTTACTCAATCAAAAGAACCCTCTCCAAAAGTGCGACTTTTAGTTCTCTTTTGTGACAACGTCATCAATTAATTTCTAAAGGTTTTTATCACTCCGCCGTTGTTGGCATTAAGGGGCGCTGTGCTTGATTGCATAAATTAATCGATCAAATCAGGCATTAGCTTTGTGAAAATAAGTGACGGTTCAGAGGTTCTTTATGGCTAATCGCTTGTCTAAAACAGTTTGTTTTGTTGCGACGTTGCTTCTGGGACCAATGGCGCTCGCCAATACACCAGGTGGCGAAAGCCGGTCATTCCCAGACTCAGAACAGATGAAAAGCACACTTTCAGCGATGGGGTTTAATGAACCCTGGAGCATGACAGACGGCGGCGAGAAACAGCCTCTGAACAACGGCGAACTGTGGATCCGAGAAGGTAACTATTTTGCCGTCATGTCAGTTCGGGATGACAACGAACAAGCAATGCAGCTATCGCTAATTAACAATCTTTCAGTCTGTGCCCAACTCGGTATAGCTGCCACGGGCGATTCATCCAAATCTGTCTTCAGCGCATTCAGCCATCTCACCGGAAAAGCCCTTACACAACCCGAAACCACAGCCTCCAATGAACAAAGCCCTTTTCACTATCATGTGCTGATCACCGAGATGATTGCCGAGCGCACCTTGATGCAATGTGGCGTTAAAAATCAATGAAATAAGTTCTCCGCCTTACAGGTCTCATTATTAAGACTAAAATCTTAGAGATACCTAGGGTCTGTTGACCTTTGGTGATGATTTTTGCAGCAGTTTGCGGCGACTTTATGCAAGGCAGAGGCATCGATGTGTAGCTGGCCTACATGAGAAGCCGATAACGCAGGAGAAAGTCGCCACAAACGCTGCCCGAAGGGTTCTGCTAAAAGCGTTTTATGCTTTGTTGAGGTGTATTTGCTTAGAATGACTAGGCGGCAAACACCTCGCCGCGCCTAAAACGCTTTTCGCTAGAACAAAACTTAACCACCAAAGGTCAACAGACCCTATCAGAAAGCAAAGGGACTTATGACAGATACCACACACTATCAGTCGCCAACTCGTGCGGTGCTCCACTACGTTACAGCCGTGATTATTTTCACCCTGTATGGCGCTCGGGTCTGCCCTTTTATCGATGCCTTGCCTACCGCCGTGCTTTTCATCCAGACCGCTACTGTGTTTATCCTGCTCTACTTTTCCCGCCTGATTATCCGCGCCGTCAAACACGATGAAGCCAGTCTGGCAACCAATGTTGGCTTGTTCGCGATTGTGGGCGTCGGCTTTGCGGGTTGGTATTCTCTGCTTTACGATTTTCCTCTCGACAGTAATCTCAAGGTTATCTTTGGCATTACCTTACTCGGCATTGTCATCAACCTCGATTTGGCCATTTCGAACGCCCGTCACCTTTCCAAGCACAACATCAGCAAGAATCAAATGCCTGACCAAATCAAACCGCTGGCAGGACAAATTGGCCTTGGCGCGATGTTTTTGACTGTCATGGTGACAGTGCTGTTAGGCTTAGTCGTGACCAAAGATTTACTGTGGCTTGTCGAGCACACAGAACACCAGGTAGACATTGCTGATATAGACAGCATTCTGAAAGAGTTTATTTATGTTGCAGGGGTTGTATTGGTATACATCGCACTAATTTCCTTTAATGGGTCAGCACTGGTGAGCGAGCAGCTCACCCGTCAAACCAATGCAATGACCGCAGCAGCATCCGGCAACTTCGAAGAAAAAGTGCCACTGAGCCAAGCTGGCGAACTCAGCGTCATTGCCTACTACACCAATAAAATGTTCAGCGACCTCAAAAACAGCTATGACGAAATAAACCGCACGCGGGACGCAACCATCGTCGGGCTTTCCACCTTGGCAGAAGTGCGGGACAACGAAACCGGTGCGCATATTCTCCGCACTCAGCATTACGTAAAAGCCTTGGCTGACGTACTGAAGCGCCAGCCCAAGTATTCAAACTATCTGACAGAAGAAACCATCGACCTGCTTTACAAATCAGCACCGCTGCACGATGTCGGTAAAGTCGGTATTCCTGACGCTATATTGCTTAAACCCGGTAAGCTGACAGACGAAGAATTCACCATCATGAAAACCCACGCCCAACTGGGCGCAGATGCACTCAGCATTACCGAGAAAAGTGGCGATGGCATTGCCTTCCTGCGCTTTGCCCGTGAGATTGCCGCCACTCATCATGAGAAATGGGACGGTTCAGGTTATCCGCGAGGATTGTCAGGCGAAGAGATCCCGCTTTCGGGTCGGTTAATGGCGCTGGCTGATGTTTACGATGCATTGATTTCCAAACGCGTCTATAAACCCGCATTCAGCCATGAAAAAGCCAAAGAGATTATTTTGGAGGGAAGATGCACCCACTTTGACCCTGCCGTGGTGGATGCATTTTTGGCCTGCGAACATACCTTTGTCGATATTGCCCAGCAGTACAAAGATGAAGATGTGAAGGCGGCTTAAACCGCCTGCAGCACCTTCTTCGAAAGCTTAGACGTGACAGGATAACTTCCTTGCCACAGTTCTTTCGCGAAAACAGAGGGTTTTTCCGGGTGGGAGAACACCCAGCACTCATGTCGTCCACGAGTCAGAGCCACGTAGAACAGGCGTCTTTCCTCCGCATGTTCCATTTCATCAGCCACTGACAGCAATGCAGATTCCAATCCTTCTCCTGAAGATTTGGCCGGAAACGTGCCGTCATCCACGTCCAGAATAAAGCTGTAATCGGCTTCAAGACCTTTACTGCCGTGTGCCGTGACATAGCTGATAGATAGATTCGGATACTGACTCTGCCACTCGCTCAGAGCCTCTGGTTTATTCGCATTATTACGGCCAATTAACAGAAGGCTGGTTGGTTTGTCGCCAGCGGATTTTGCCAGTTTCTCCAATACCGATTCCATCGCATCCGAGGGCATCAAATGCACTGCTTTTTTCTTTTGCTCTCGTGCACTGTCGAGCGGTTTGCTGAGCTGCTGCGGATCGACCTGAATAAACGCATTGGCAACAGCACCAATCTGGGAATTAAAGCGATAAGTGGTATCAAGATAACGAATGACACCAGAAGGAAAACGGCTCATAAAACCCGTGGTCAGGCTGACATCAGATCCTGCAAAGCGGTAAATCGCCTGCCAGTCATCCCCCACCGCAAACAGCGACGGCGCACGGTTTCGTTTACCGCCGCAAAGGGCTTCCAACAAAGCAAGACGCGCTGGAGAAATGTCCTGATATTCATCGACCATAATGTGGTCGTAGCGTGCACCGAAGGATTCACTTTTCTTGGAAAGCAGCTTGGTGGCTTCTTTGATCAGGCTGTTAAAGTCATAGGCCTTCTGTTCTTTCAGCGCAGCGAGATAGCCTTTTAGCACTGGCTGAACCAATGCCAGTTCACTTTCAGCTTTTTCATCGCCTTTGATCGACGCTTTAATCGTGGTTACTGATTGGCTTTGTTGCGCCAGCAAATCCACCAGTCGCCACAGCCACCTTTGCAGCTTAGCTTCGTGTGCCTGTTCCACCAGCGGACGCTCTGCTGATAAACCCGGAATTGACCACTGCGCCAAATGCTTGAGCCAGCGCTTTTCAACCGCAGGCTGTGCGAAGTTTTCCGCCAACCACAATGTCATCCAGCTGTGTTTGGTTTCTTCATCCGTCGCCATCGGTGCGATGTTAGCGTCCTGACCGGAAATCTCTTTGATCGCCTTGAGCGCAAAAGCGTGGAAGGTTGAGGTTTCCACGCCTTTCAAACCCGCTTTCGCCAAACGTTCCGCCATTTCCTCACTGGCTTTCTTACCAAACGCCAACATCAGAATGCGTGAAGGTTCCGTTTGCTGGCTGGCAACCAAATACTGCGCCCGTGCCATCAGCACACTGGTTTTACCTGAACCTGCTCCTGCCAACAGCAAGTTGTGGTTATCGTCCATCAACACCGCCTGACGCTGTGAATCATTCAACGGTGACGATTCCACGCCATCAAACCAGGTAGACCAACGCGCTAACTCTTCATCACGCCATGCAGTATTTCGGGCGTTGCGTTGTGCTTCACCGTTTTGCAGCCAGCCGTAGAGTGATTGATAAAGCGCAGGATTGGCTGTCGCCATTACTTGCGGTAATACACCACACCGTTCAAACACTTCCTGCGCTTTCACCTGCCACGCTTTCAAATCTTCAACTCGCAGAAAACCCGAGAAGTCGCGCAACTCATCACGCAGCGCAATCAATTCCGGTTCCACCAGCATGAACTTGTTTTGCTGCTTACCCAGCCACGCTTGATAGTGCTCAGAGAGCGTCTCAGCAAACTCATGCACCTGACTCCAGGGCAAACCATAAACCGCGATTTTCTGTGCGGGCCGATCTACAGGAGAAACAATGAAAGTCAGTCGCCCCCAAACCAGACCTCGAGACACGCGGCACTGCCCATCCCAGATAGAAAATGGGACGGTTTGCGTCATTTGTTTGGATTCAAAAACCAGTTGGTTCTCGTCCAGCGCGATACTGTAGTGATCGCCCTGTACAAACCACTGAGCCAGATTGGAGGCAGTGAGTTTCATGGTTGGATTCTATTTTCCTGTCTATATGTACAGCATATCAATTTCAGGTGTTATTTATAGCCCAACAACACAAAGAGTTTAGATAGATGAATGAAAATCAAGCAAAAGGCCGCTTTCCCTGTCTTGTCCAAGCGAAATAGTCTCCCTTTTTGATCTCGTCCCTTGGATGACACCTTTAATCTGCTATCTTAGCCACACTTGCCTTAACGCTGCATTGAAATGATTTCAAAGAAAACTTCTCTTACATTCAGGGAATACTGGGCCAACAGCCGCATTAACTATAGTGTCCGCGTGTTTATCGCCCTCGTTGGTGTTGCCCTTCCCTGTTGGTGGTATGGCGCATCGGAAGCCATCACACCACTGGTTCTTGGTATTATTGCCTCTGCATTGGCAGAAACAGACGACAACTTCTCTGGCAGACTCTCTGGGCTGCTGACCACCCTTTTCTGTTTCGCCGTCGCCACCTTCTCTATCGAGCTGCTTTTTGATTACCCATGGTGGTTTGTTACCGGTCTCATGACCTCAACCTTCGGTTTTATCATGTTGGGCGCGATAGGCGCGCGGTATGCCAGTATTGCATTTGCATCCTTGCTTATTGCTGTTTACACCATGCTCGGTGCGCACGAGTCACAAAACCTTTGGTATCAACCCTCACTTCTGCTGGCAGGTGCCGCGCTTTACGGTGTTATTTCTCTGATTTGGCTGCTGCTATGGCCGCACCAGCCAGTGCAACAAAGCCTCGCTGCGCTGTTTAAATCCCTTTCCGGTTATCTCGATCAGAAATCAAAGATGTTCCACCCAAGTCGAGATTTAAAACCGCAACCATTGCGTCTGCGTGATGCAAAGGAAAATGCGCTGGTTGTGACCGCGCTAAACAGTGCCAAAGCCGCGCTGCTAAACCGTGTTCGTGGCGGAAGACTCAGCGACAGCAACCGCCAATACCTCAAGATTTACTTTCTGGCACAGGACATTCACGAGCGCGCCAACTCCTCACACTACCGCTATCAGGAACTGGCGGAAGTCTTCTTCCACAGCGATGTGATGTTCCGCTTGCAGCGACTTTTGCACCTGCAATCCAAAGCCTGTTTGGAAGTCTCGCAGTGTCTGACACTGGGACAGCCTTACCGACACGGTGAAGAAAGCGTAAAAGCGCTGGATGAGCTCAATGAATCCCTGCTTTATGTAAAAGCGCAGAACAATCCAGAATGGACACCATTACTGCCTCAGCTGGATTTTCTGTTCCGAAACTTAGCGACCGTCGAGCGCCAGCTTTCTAACGTCAGCAACCCAGATGCCACACAAACGGATGAAGACAAAGAGATTGCCGACTCAGATGCGCACGGTTTCCGCGACAAGCTTTCGCGCATTCGCGCCCAGTTAACCCCTAAATCTCTGCTGTTCCGTCATGGTGTGCGTTTAAGCCTCGCTTTGGCGGTGGGTTACGGCATTATTCAGGGCTTTGACCTCACCCGAGGCTACTGGATTTTGCTGACTATCCTGTTTGTTTGTCAGGCCAATTACTCCGCCACGCGCAGCAAGCTGACAGAACGTATTTCAGGCACTTTGATTGGTTTGTTGGTGGGTTTGCCGCTGCTGACTCTGTTTCCGGATTTGACCGGACAACTGGTGTTGATGGTGCTTTTCGGCGTGTTGTTCTTCGCCTTCCGTACCACCCATTACGCCGCCGCCACCGCGTTTATTACCCTGCTGGTATTGATGTGCTTTAACCAGTTGGGTGAAGGTTATGCAGTGATATTGCCGCGCCTTGGCGATACGCTGGTTGGCTGTGCGCTTTCTGTTCTAGCAGTACGTTTTGTCTTGCCGGATTGGCAGGCTCACCGACTGCGCGGGATCATGAAAGATTCTGTCGCTGCTAACCGCGATTACCTGGCGCAAATCATCGGCCAATACCGCATTGGTAAACGCGACAACATGGCCTACCGTGTCGCCCGTCGTGAAGCGCACAATGGTGATGCCCAGCTCACAACCGCTATCAGTAATATGCTGGCAGAGCCTGGCCGATACCGCACTGCCACTGATGAAAGTTTCCGTTTCCTTTGTTTGAACCACGCCATGCTGAGTTATATATCTGCACTGGGCGCACATCGAATGCAAATGGACGACGACAGCATCCACGAACTGGTTTCCAAAGCGCATCGCGGTATTCACGAAGAGCTGGATTGTTTGGTCTCGAAGCTTTCAGGCGAATCGTTCGAGAAAACGCCGTGTCTGGATGAAGCGCTCGGCAAACACCTTGAGCGCTGGCGCGAAGAAGAAAGCAGCTCGGCTCGCATGGTATTGCAGCAGCTGCATTTGATTCACCGCATCATGCCGGAAATGCACAAGCTGACCGATGACCTTGCGAAGAAAGCACTGAATAGCTCGAAGTCTTAAAATCGCTCCCGGCGGCACCTGTCGCCGGGATTTTCTTAATTCCACAGCTCCAAACCCCTCATACATCTCTTTTCCCTACTCTCGAATCTGCATCACATTTCGGGCATTTCAATTGCTCTCTCTTTGGAACTGTCTTTACTTTCCACTCAAATCGATAATAATTATCACTTGCGAATGGTTATCATTATGATTGAGGCGCAATGATATGGATGATTGGAGAAACTTGATATTGGCGGGGAACCAATACTTCGCCATTGATGAGATGGAGCATGCCGAAGACAACTACTTCGATGCCCTCACCTTGCTGGATGAGAACAGCGAGTCTCTGTTCACAGACCGCGAAAAGCTCTCAGCCTGGCTTGCCTGTCATCACAACCTCGCCACCGTTTATAAGCAATCAGATCAATCTGAACTCGCCCGATTCCACCTTGAATCACCGCTGGAAATCATCGAAGTCCAGCTTAAAAAGGCCTCACCGGACCACCAGCATTTTGTTGAGCTTTTAAAAGCTTATTCAGCCGGACTCAGTGAGTTGGTCGTGTTCAAACAAACTACCCAACGCGCTGCCTGAGCGGCCGGAGGAAACCATGTTCAAGAATTTCACACTGTTTGCCCTTCTGTTCCTCTTCAGCACAGAAGTGTTCGCCCACAAAGGCCACGATCATGCGCATTGGACAGCCGATTTCATCCACTTTCTATGGCTAATGCCGATTCTGTTTGGCTGTGCGCTCATCATCTTTGCGATTACTTATCTGGATAAGAAATCCAAGTCACGGAGATAACCACCATGCTTCATTCTTTGATGGAACGCCTCGACCACGCATTCTCTTTTGGCAGAGTCTCTGCCCACTGCGATATTCCCTGCAAAATCTATGATCCTGTCCACGCGCAAATCGCCGTGCTGACGATGATCCGTATGATTGACCTGCTCAACGAGCTGCCAGAACAAGATCTGACTAAGCAGCAGAAAGCGACGTTTGCACGCCTGATTGAACAGAAAGAAGAGCACGGTAAAAAGCTAAAAGAAGAAATCCGCATTATCTGGGGTGACTATTTCAAGCAACCGCAGCTTGACCAGTTTCCAGAAATCCACTCCCTGACCCATGAAATCATGATGCTGGCATCGGTGGTTAAGCAGGAATCGGACAAAGATGCGGCTCTGAAACTGTTGGACAAAGTGAACCGCTTTGCAGAGATATTCTGGCAAACCAAAGGCGTAAAAACCTATACGGCAGATTGTCCCTATCTCCCAGAGTTGCCAACTGTGTATCCTGACCTCAAGCCCTAAATGCCTAAAACGAAATCTTTGAGATGCTGAAAATCATGCGTATAGCGGGCTCTTCAATGAGCCCGACACTCAACACAGACGATTACGTAGTTGCCATCCGCCAACCTAAATGGTGGCCAAAAAAGCGCGATCAGATTTACCTGTTCGACCACCCGAGCATGGGATGGATGGTGAAAAGGTTTCAGAAAACCACACTCGGCAGTTTCTTCACGTTCAGGGGTGAACACCCTTTTAGCATCAGTGAAGAAGCCATTGGCCCCATCGACAATCAACTGCCACTGTATCGTCTGGTCATGGCGGTTAAAGCAGAAGAACCATAAGCCGCCTGAACCCACTCAAGCCGTCGCTATTAAAACTCCAATACCCGGTTGAACACATAGCGGACATATCCATCGCGCAACACGGTACCGCGGGAAACAAATTCCACCGTCCAAAGGGGATAACTGTTCGATTTCAGCCCCAACGAATCAACAAACTTCATCGCTTCTGATTGGGTAAATTCCACGTCTTTTGGGAACATGTCCGCGATATCTTCTGTGGACTGATGTTCTGGCGTTTCAACGCGACAATGGAAAACCGTATTAATCGGTTCAGGCTTGTATCGGAGAAATTTAGCGTAGAGCTTGGGATGACTTTTGATGTAAAGATCCAAGTCGTGTTCAGCCTCCCCTTTTACAGGGAATAACGCGTTGGGAGAGAAGAATTCCTGAGTAAATGCTGCCTTGCCTGTATCGTCGATAAACCGCTTCGCGAACACCAGCGTTTTATCTTCAAGTGCCTTGCGTGAAGGACTAAACGCCTTAAAAAGCTCAATACGGTAGACCTGCCAAACACCCGATTGCGTGGTGAACACCCAATCGCCAGTCTTAAATTCAAACATTCATACCTCTTTGGCTGTTTTTTCCAGCGCTAATTCCATTGTTCGCAATGCCCTCACTGTCGCTTCAACCAATGCGACACCAACAGCATTACCTTCGACAATCTGTCGTCATTCTTCCCGAGGTGCTTCAGGTGAAGGGGTTGAATGGTCATCACCGGTCAGATCCTGATACGCGAATGAAAGCGCTATCACCGCTAGAATCGTCACGTAAGCGATCACGATATTGGTGCTGACCAGCGAGTAAATTGGCGAGGAATCCGGCGCAATGAATACAACCAGTGACATTACTGGAACAAATATGATGGCGAAAACAATCGGTGCAACTATCACGACCAAAACCATAAATAAGGTTTTTTGCGCCGTTTGTTCCCAGGCATATGGAAAGGACACCCCTTTGCCCATCGCAATGGCAGGGAAAACCAGACTGAGGCGACAACCGAAGACCATGACGACAATCGCCAGCAAAATCACAAGCGGGCCAGCCCACTCAAACTGAAAAGAGCCCAGCAGATAAGGGGCACCAAGCGCGATGTAATGCAGCCAAAACCAAATCTCGATTTTGCCAATGGTAAAGCGGCCGAAGGTCGGCACTGAGTTTGGCCCCATCAACACAATACGATGCACATTGACGGCAATAATGGTGTTGAGCACGCTCCACAACGCGTAATCAACCCACACCATGCTTGCGCTGTTAAACGAGAAGGCAGCCACTTCCAGCAGCACACTTAAAAGAATAGGAATGATTGTTACGCGGAACAATACTCCTAAATTCTTGAAGGCAAAGTTAAATGCTGAAGAGAGCACATGTCCGAACATCGCATCATCCTTTTCAATCCATTGAACAGGCTCGCCATTGCAGCGAGCCACTGCATCCTTTCACCAAACTATCGCAATTCTTCTTACAACTATCGTTCAAAACTAAGACGTTATGGTGAAAATTAATGCGCAAGATATCGCGATGAAAAATAAGGTCGGCCGAGGGTCTGTTGACTAAGTACCCTTCAGTAATAAAGCACAGCCGAATCGCTGAGCCTTGGTCTGGTTTTCCATGAACTGACACACCTGTTGACCACAGCCTGGAGCCACACTCTGTTTAATAACGCGATCCACTGAATAGGCAAGTGTGTCTATACCCATTTTCTCCTTTATCGCCCATGACAAAAAAGCCCAATGATGCTGAGATACGACGTCACTTCGGAGTGGCAAATGACGTTCCCATTATGCGTCATTCGCCAACGGAAGAAGAGATCGCGTCAAAGGGCTTTCTGGAAAAGATGTCGGAGTGTTTTGGCGTAAAAGGTTGGATGTGGAAGGATTGGAAAGGCCGGCTACTCGCCATTATCTTTCTTCCCCCTGCCGTCGCAGGGCCTTTCAATTACTGGTACCCCAAAATAGAGCTCGCTTACGAGTATTCAACCCCTTACATTCAGGCAGCGGGAGCCGCCGTCGACGCCTTTTCCTCAGAGTTCATTGCCTTCATCGACAACCCTTCACCTTTTGATAAACAGTGCCAAGATTCAGAGCGTGTGATTCTTTGCCCGCAACCCATCTATCAAGGGCCAAGTTATGCGGACGGTTTGGTCTACCACAACAACATTCGACTGTATAGAATCATCAGCACGCCTTACGCCGTCAATCCTTTGAGCTCCGGCTCGCACCTCTTTAATGGCCGATGGCACACCAAAGGGTCACACGTGCTTTATAGCGCGACAGACATGGTGCAGGCCGTTGGAGAATTAATGGCGTCAGTACCAGATAACCTTCAGGGCAGAGGCACTTTCAGCCTGATAGAAATGCAGGCAAGTGGGACCGCACTGTCAGTGTTGCCAGAGCGAAGCGCCGAGTTGTTTGCCAACCCTTCAGATATGGCAGCCACCCAGAACATTGGCGATGGTTGGTTTTCTAAACGAGAATCCTTAATGCTGTTTGTCCCCTCCCTCCTCCAGCCAGAAAAAATGAACGTCATACTCAACCAAAATCATCCAGATTTCGCCAATGTGGAAATCACAAATATTCGGCCGTTAATGGGATAAATTTTACGGTTGTAAGACAGTTTCGATAATGTTCAGGTCAATTCACAAATTCATTATTTAAAGTAATGATACTTCTACGTTATTTGATAAATTCCCATCATTAGAAATCGACTCTTCGGGTATCAAGTTTTAGGACAAAACAGCAGTATTACCCGCCATTTCAGGTCAGCTCTCGAAAGATAAGGATGTTAGTTTGGAAAAATGGCTTAGAAGATACCTTGGCGCCACATTAGTCGGCGGCGGCATGATTGCAATCGTGATATCTGGCGGGTATTTATTTTACCCCGACGTAGACACGGTATCTTACGCGCTTCTTGTCGCGGCAATGGCACTTTTCGCTTGGAGTTTCATTGCAGGGATCTTGATTCTGGAGGGGGGAACATCAAGGAACCTATACTACCAGGCCCTCGCATTGCAGCTTTTACAGATACCCATCATCTTTATCAGCGAGCTGTCATATCAATTTGCAACCGGATTTCGGCTTGAGTTTATGCTTTTCCCAGAAGACTCAAGTTTCAAATTTACATTTAACCTTGGCTCTATAAGCACGTTAAGCATTAATGAAGAGCCTTTAACGCCGATCTGGGGTGTCAACGTCGCGGCACTCATTACGTCCGTACTGATTTGGAAATGTTTTATCAATCCAAAGCAGGCATCAAACAGCGAAACTCAGGAATCGCCAGTCCAAAAATGATTTCGGCCTTTATTCCAACGACCAATGAAAGCACTCTGCCGAGTTGGTCGTTGGAAATCGCCCTCTGAAATATTGTCATTTCCTCTTTGGCGTGGCGTCTTTTTAATAGGTACCGACGAAAGTCTATCAGCCGAATTTAACCTTCCCCTCTCATCATCCAAATCCATCTTGAACCGTTTGCGACAGCGCGCTTCTATCGAACAGATTACCCCCAAGATTTCCCTAAAAGACCCTTCAACCTCTGCCGTAACCAGCCCCGTTTTCTAAGCCGAAAATGCTACTACTGCCCGGTTTTTCATTCTTAGCTCGTGTAAAGGTCAATCCTTAAATTTCTTTAAGCGTCTGTTTTAAAAAAGCTAATCGCCTATTTACTTCCAACACAAGTGTACGACCTTAGGATAGCGTCACGCGATTGAGACAGATAAGCCCCGCCGCCTCTTATTAACCTTCTCGTAACATTTAAGGTAAAGGGACAAGCACCACCGTCAGTTGAACTCAACCTACAAAACGGGAGAACTTACGAGATGAAAAGGCATATCGCGTTAACTATTGCCATTTACCTGGGACTTGCTTCACCGGCTGTTAATGCCACCACCGCAGAAGAGCTTGGCGCTATCGGGGCGTTTTGGATAACCGTGTTTACACCCAACTACACGCACACAACAAACGCTACGACCACACTGTATAAAACCCACCAACCGCCGTCGGTCAACCTCGCCCGAGAGGCGCTGCCCTATATGGAACTGTCTGAACATGTTTACCAATCCCACGGCGCGCCATCCGGCTGGCAATTGCGCGAAATCATCCAAGACCAAAGCATTGGTTTTCATTTGGCGGTGTATACACAGGCCGATAAAGCCGTCGTGGCATTGAGAGGCAGTGAACTCGGTAGCTCTGACTGGGTGAACGACGGCCTGTTATCAATTGGTTATGTGCCACCTCAATTTGAAACCGTGATTCGTGAATCAGCCTATCTCGCCAACAAGTACAGCGGCTATAACGTCAGTTTTACAGGGCATTCTTTGGGTGGAGGGTTAGCGACAGCAGCGGCTATCCGCACTGGAAAGCCGGCGATCGTCTTTGATGCCACAGGGGTCAACAAAGCGGTACTTCAAGAAATTAAAAACGCTATTTCCAACGACGGATACCCAAAAAGTCAATGGCGAGATAATGCCCGGGGCATCACCAACTACAACCTTGAAGGAGAATTTGTTTCAGACATGGATCTGCAGCAAGATGCCGATACCGCGGGTACGACGACTCAGCAATATGGCACCATTTTCTACCTCTCCTCTGGGCGCTTCTTGCCGCTCCCTATTGCTAAGAACCCCGTCACACTGCACTTCACCATCCCTTTAAAAGAAGAGCTGCAGTTTCTCGCTGAACCTTTCTACCGCCGTAACATCTTTGATCACAACAGTATCGACAACGATATCGATGGCGTGCGCTCGCTGTTTTATGTTGATTGGACGGATGATACGGCTGACGTGATTTTTTTCTTGATCAACTATGCCGGGAACTCTCTTGCAAGCCTGAATGCAGATATCTTTAGAGGGAAATAAACCTGTCGCCAGCGCCCTAAACCCAAGGCCAAGGGTCGCTGGCATCTTTGTTAAAAGCTGGATTGACTAGGATGAGCAGGATTGAACTGGTCAAGCTGACATCTGAGCTCCACCACGTTGCCCTCTGGGTCTTCAAGGTAGATGGAATTGCCGTAACCTTGCGCGCCATATCGGCTGGCAAAATCTTCGTGGGCAATTCCATGTGCGTCGAGGAGATCGAGAATGCTTTGTTCAGTTACCGCTTTAATCTGAAGACAGAAATGATCCACGTTGCGATCTGATTGTGTGGGAGCGCCGCCGCCCATCTTACCCAGTCTGCTGTCCGCCACCACAATATCGATGAGTGCATTACCCGCGCGCAATTGCGTTAAGCCGGTTTCCGGTGGGGTTTCACGTTCAACCGCGCAACCCAACACCTCAGTATAAAAGCGCAACATCTCTTCCAGTTTGGTGGTTCGCAAAACAATGTGGTCAATGGCCAACACTTGGATCATCGTACAGCTCCTTTCGATATTGAGTGATAGCTCATTAATGATAGGAAATCGCCCTTCCCTCACAACTTAGTCACACTATGATGCGATGCGGACTTCATATTCGCTGTGCTCGTTGCAGAGCTTGTAGCACGTCTTTTTGTCATCCTGCCAGATCGTAACGATTGGTAACGATATTCAGCTTTCCCCGGTCGCACTAGTACTTAAACCGACCAATAAGCCCATCAATAGTTCTGGAAATACCTTCCAATTTCTCAACCGAACTTTTCGAGCGTATTGCACACTCACCGGTTTTGTTTGCCATATCTGTAATCAGTAAAATACTGTCACTAATGGTTTGAGAGCTCATGGACTGCTGCTCTGCCGACAACGCGATTTCATTGTTCATCTCAGAAATGGTTTGCGTCTTATTGGTGATCTTAATCAGTACCTCATCAGCATCTGCAGCAGAGGTTATCAATTGGCTCGCTTTTTCAGAGCTGTTGGCCATCGCTTTAACAGAATTCGCAGAACCATCTTGAAGCCCTTCCACAATGGTGCGTATTTCCCCGGTTGATTGCTGTGTCAAACTGGCGAGCGTTCGCACTTCATCAGCGACAACGGCAAAACCGCGCCCTTGTGAACCCGCTCTCGCCGCTTCAATAGCTGCATTCAATGCAAGCAGGTTTGTTTGCTCGGCAATTCCGCTGATAACATCCATCACTTTGCCAACTTCATTGCTGTCTGTTTCAACTTTCTGGACGATGCTTGAAGCATTCTGAATATCCTCAGCAAGCATTTCTATGCTCCGGATTGTTCCAGAAATCACCTCTTTCCCGTTTATCACATCGTACTCAGCGTTTCTTGTTTCCGTCGACGCGTTTTCTGCGCTGACAGCGACTGCCTGAATACTCGCCGTCATCTCTGTTGCCGCTAAAGCGACACGTTGGTTTTCCTCTAATTGTTGCTCGCTCGCCTTCTGCGTTTCACTGACGGCCGTTGAAACCTTCACCAACTCGTTACGCAGTTGGGTTGTCGAATCGGAAATCTGACGGATCAAGCTGCCTTGCTTCTCAACGAAATGGTTGAATGTCTTTGCCAGCATGCCAATTTCATCATTGCTGCGGATATGGAGGCGAGCGGTCAAGTCGCCTTTTGCCAAATCATCCATTCGCTCGCAGATCATCTTGATGGGTCTCACCAATGAACGGCTATATAAAGCGGCAGAGATACAGGAAAAAGCGACGCAGAACAGAGCAATAGAGACAACCAAATTGCGCAATTGAATAGCCGGGGCACCAATGGCTTCAATTTCTGCCACAGCGATAATGCCCCAATCAAGAGCACCGTTCTGGCCATGTGCCCGCATGTCAGCCATGCCAGCCATCACTTCATGACCATACACGTCGTGATATATCACGAAGGCGTTGCTGCCATCTTCTTCAGTGGCATTGAGCACATCAGATTTTACGGCGAGATCGTTGAACGCCTCATACAAGGTCTGATCAGGATCATCAGAGGCGATAACTTCACTGTCATCATTCAAAAGATAAACAAATTTATCGCCGATCACGTTGTCATTAAACGTGGAAACAATCTGCTTGATCGGAGCCATACTGACTTCCACCAATAAAACAGATGTGACAATGGTATTGGAATCATCAGTAATGGGCGTGACCAGAAATACACTGGAACCATTCTGATAAGGCACAGAATCAGTTAAATAAACGTCACCCTGCTGAGCGTTTAATGCCGACTCGAACAAGGTAAAGACGGAAGGGTTAATATCACCCACATCCGAGCCAACGTTTTCTTGTTCGTTCGCCGTTGCTTTCACTTTTCCTCCGGGCGTAATCACCCATATATCACTTAAAAGCTTATTCGCATCAATCACTTCACTGAAATACTGTTGCACCGCCTCAGTATCATCTGATTCCAGCACATCAGCCTGCGACAAGACTTTGATATCGGCGATACGTTGGGTAAAGAAATCATCAATGCTCTCACCAACCATCACAGACTTTGTCATTAGATTCTTAGCAAGTAATTCTCTCAGTGAATCGACCGAACTATTCACACTGATTGCTGACACAATGAATAAAGGAATCGCTGAAATACAAAATACAATTAAAGTAAACTTTACACTGATTGAGGTTTTGCGTTTCATCCAACATTCCTTCTCAAAAATTCGCTATCAACGGCTATTCCTATCCTGAAATTTGGCGTTCAAATTGTTCTAAATCTTTCCAAAAACAGGCTGTCAGGAAACTGACCTTTTGAATCCCACCGTTGAAACTAGTCCACAGAAAAGAGAATGATCCGCACCGATTAGAAAATCAGGAGCAATATGCAACCAATTTACTTAACTTGACTCACATTAGAGCCACTTCTGTCAGATAGTTTTACGAAATATGACCACATTTGCGGTCATGGATACGTTGAACTAATTGGACAGCTACCAGTGTCTATGCACTAAAAAGAGAACGTTGTTCTCACTCCACCAGAGCGCGAGTTCACTCACCGTATTTCCTTTGCATTCATGAAATAAGACGAACTCCTCCTTTGCTCTCAGTTAACGTTAAGAAACTAATCAATGGCTTAGTGATGGGTAACAGGGAGAACAACGTTGACGAAAGAGAGCAAATGGGAACGCAACCAAATTTACGCTGAATGCAATCGAGGTATTAAACTGGCCTTAGAAGGTAAGTTCGAGAAGGCTGAACAAACATATCGCACTATCATTTCAGCATTGGAAACTAACCAACAAGCCTGCCCTCCCGATGTTTATCAGCAGTTAGCTTGTGCGCTTTCCGAGCAGAATAAAAACGAAGAAGCCCTCACCTTTCATCAACTGGCCTTCCAGAAGATGCAGGAAGCATCATCCAATGAACCGACGCTGAGAGTGGGCAGATTCTTCCTTACCGAGCAACTCAATAAAATGAAGCGCTATGAGGAAACACTGACCTATTTGGAAGGGATCTCCAAAGAGCCGTTACTGCTGTGCATTGAAGCCATGGCAAGACGTGAACTCGGGCAAACCGAAGCCGCCAATGTGATAGCGAAGGAAGCGCTCGCGCTATGCGAATCAGAACAACAAATTCAGGGGATATCGGCAAGGCTCCACAAAGCAGGCTTTCAGGTTTAACACGATGGCTCTGTGATTAACCCTTTCTAATCGGCTGCTCACCATCGGCCTACAAACTTTGCTAGAATGCTGCCCTTTCAGACTTCACCAGCAATACAAACTTGCACAGAGAGATGCATTTCATGACAGAACCACACGTAATCATTGGCCTTATTAATCCCAAAAGCCCTACCAATGTGGGAGGCGTGATGCGTGCAGCCGGATGCTATCAAGCAGACAGCGTCGTCTATACCGGTGAGCGATATGACCGCGCCGCAAGGTTCTATACCGACACGCAAGACGCGATGGAAAGTATTCCACTGACCAATGTCGACAGCGTGTTCGATAACCTGCCATCAGACATGAAAGTGGTGTGTGTAGAGCTGGCATTGGGCGCGACGCCGCTTCCTCAGTTTGAGCACCCAGAGAAAGCCATTTACGTTTTCGGCCCTGAAGATCACTCCCTGCATCAATCTATTGCTGACCGCGCTGATCATGTAGTTTATGTGCCAACAGTAGGCTGCATGAACCTCGCAGCAACAGTAAACGTGGTGTTGTATGACCGCTTAGCCAAGTCAGATACCACACAAGCCGGAGATGACTTGATTCGCCAAAGCCGCGATAGCCGAAACCGCCTCCAGGTGAAATCTTCCGCCGAAACGGTGTGAAGCACCCGCCCAGATACCAATAAGGCCGTCACATGACGGCCTTTCTTTTTAAAGCAAGTTTCAAGCAATACATCTACGTGTGGATTCAGCCAACAAAAGTTATATCCTTTAACAATCCCAAACGCTACTCATGCTCTTTATTGCTTATTTTCTCTTCATACCTCTCATTAAGTTTTCGATAAGCCATCGATAACGTCACTAGCCCAAAAATGAACACCAAGTAGCTGAGAACTCTGAACGGCCACACCGGTGGCTCAAGTACAGAGCTAATCATCATGAACAACATAAGAAGTAAGGGAACGGCTGATACAACCCCGAACATGTACCACGTTTTTTGTGACGTTTTATCCCAGGCCAAACTGAATGTTTCTGGCTGCCCACTGGCAATAGCGGGAAAGATAAGACTCAAACGACAAATAATCATTGCGAGCGTCAGTTCAAATAAAATCGTCAGAAAGCCAAGCCACGAAATGACAAAGAATGCACTATTCGCAAGAAGTAAAATGGCGAGATAATAGAGAATAAAACGCCGCTCAATCTTCTCTGCTTTTATTCTTCCCCATTTTGGTACGGAGTCATTTCCTAGCAAAACAAGGCGATGTACGTTAACTGCGATAATCGTGAGAAAAATACTCTTCACAATATTCTCAGCCAAGTTCAACCAACCTATTGTGAGTTCAGGTGGGATTGAATCAAAAGCCAAACCCACCAACACAGGCAGAAAGGTAATCTGAAAAAGTCGACTTTTATGGCTGACTGAAAACTCGAAAGCATCGGACAACGTTTCTCTAAACATTACTGCGTCCTCATTCCATTGCCTGAGCTTGCCTCTAAAACAAACAACAGCATCCTTACACCAAACTACCTCAACAACTCCCAAAACTATCGTTCAAAACTAAGAAGATATCGAGAAAGCGGGTTTGAGTGTTCTCTCGCCCAATTTGGACTCTGCTCTTCGTCCCTTCCTCATTCTAAGGGGAAAGCTAGGATGAGGTTTGGCTCTTATGCCATCACCTGCTTATGCTTTTTCTGGATCAATCTCTCAATATGCAACTTGTTGGTTTTATTGATAGATGTCGCAGCCAATTTACCAAACACTAGGTTAAAATTAAGTATGGATTTACATACATAGATGACATTATCATCTGGTCTTCTGATTTAGATAGATACCCACACACCGTTTTAATTGACCATCTGCCGGAACGCTACTTTGAGAAGCGTCACTCTTCGGTCATATCGCTTGTGCCTTAATTGAGCCTAGCTATTGTGTGGCCATTTAGATGATGATCAATCAATTTAAGCGTCATGTAGGAATAATATGGATAATGGACCTTTTGGCTCTCGTTGCGTTATCGAAGAAAAGATTTCAGACAGCACTGTAAGAGCCTACCTAGTAGGTTTTGACTTAAAAGACGATGGTTCCAGCCAATATCGATGGAAGGAGTTCGTCCAGAGAGTCTTGAGTGTCATTCATGAATTCTCTTTTGGTTACCACGAAGGTACTTCGACAAGTAATACTGAAACACTGGACAAAGTCGTTGAAGCTGCTAACGCCATATATAAAATTGACGAATTTCAGAAAGTCAAAGATATATACAATAACGGTGGGTTCATTGAAGATGATGTGGCTGATAAGTACCTTCGACGAGGTGAATTCGGAGAGTTAATTCTTCACTTACTGTTGAGAGATAACTTTGAAACAGTACCACTTCTGTCCAAAATATACTTCAAAGACTCTTTAGGCCACACTGTTCATGGTTTCGATAGTGTACATATTCAACCCGAAACCGAATCTCTTTGGCTGGGTGAGTCAAAGCTATACTTAGACCCGAAGAAAGGATTGACTGAATTAGTTAAAGATATTAAAGAACACATCAAGTTAGACTATTTGAATTCTGAGTTTTCTTTAATATCAAAAAAGATTATTCATTTCGAAGAGAACAATGAAATAAAAAAGTGGAAAACAGCACTTTCTAGCACCACAAAATTAAAAGACAAGTTAAAAAATATTAACATACCATTATTATGCACCTATAGTAGTGAGTTGTTTACCAAATATGATGATGAGGAGCTAGATGAATTCTTATCTGAATATAAAAATGAGATAATAAATCTTAAAGAATATTTCGACAAAAAGAACGATCATCCTCTTAAGGATAATATCAACATCATCCTTATTTTATTCCCAGTGAAATGCAAAATAGAGCTAGTGAAAAGGCTACACAATAAGCTTTCTATTATTCAAATGATTGGAGATTAGAATGTTAGATTTAATTAAAAAAATAAAGCAGACAAACGACTTCTCCTTCAGTGAAACCTTTAGCATCTATAATAATTGCTCAAGAATGATCATGAAAGATCAGAATGAAGGAATGAAAGTACTAATATATATACTTGAACAAAGGCGAAAATTCGATCATAGCCTAGACGAAATGTTAGCTGATATTGTTGAGTCTGTAGGATTTTACCCTTACCTAATAAAAGAGAAGCTTACTCTATCCTCAACAAATTCAAAAGTAAGACTAATAAGTAACACTTCAATTAAAATCCCAGGCAAAGTTTTCCATGATGAGCAAATGTACCTCTCTCGCTTGCTATCAACAGATAAGAACCTAGTTGTTAGTGCACCTACGAGTTTTGGAAAAAGTTTGTTGATAGAGGATATTATCGCATCTTTTGAATATCGCAACATAGTCATCATCCAACCAACACTTGCTTTACTTGATGAAACTAGAAGAAAGCTGAAACGATATCAAGATAACTATAAGTTGATACTCCGAACTTCACAAAACCCAGATCAAGATAAAGGGAATATTTTTCTATTTACTGCAGAGCGTGTAAATGAATATTCGATGTTCGAATCTGTAGACTTTTTAATTATTGATGAGTTCTACAAGTTAAGTTCGAGAAGGGATGACGAAAGATCCGACACACTAAATAATGCCTTTAGCTATTTACTAAAACGTTTTAATCCTAAATTCTATCTTCTAGGCCCTAATATTGAAGGAATTTCAGAGGGTTTTGAAGAAAAGTATAATGCAAAATTTTTTAAGACGGACTATAGCTTAGTGGCATGTGAAGAGCATAATATCTATGAGAACTATAAGAATAAGTTCGGAGAGAGAGGAGAAAAGAAAGCTATTAAAGAGCGAGTTCTTTTTGACTTACTTCTAAAAAAGAGAAATGAAAATACACTTATATATTGCTCATCTCCGTACCGCGCTAGATATCTGTCAAAGGCATATCTCGAATATCTAATCGAAAAGGGAGTTACTCATAGCGACGTAAACATAGATATTATTGAATGGATAGAGAGATATGTGTCTAAAGATTGGAGTTTAATTAAACTACTAAGAATGGGTATTGCTATACACGATGGTGCGCTCCAAAAACATATCACATCAACTATAATTGATTATTTTAACAATGGAACTATTAAACAGTTATTCTGTACAGCCACTATAATAGAGGGTGTAAACACAAGTGCAAAGAATGTAATATTCTTTGATAAGAAAAAAGGAGCAAATACATTTGTGGACCACTTCGATTACTCAAACATAAGGGGACGAGCTGGTCGAATGATGGAGCATTATGTAGGTAAAGTATATAACTTCAATCCAGTACCCACCTATGATGAAATTATAGTAGACATACCCTTCCATGAGCAAAACCCTATATCAAATGAAGTTCTGATAAACATCGAAGAAGATGAAGTAATAGATAAGAATTCTGAACAATACCAGTATATAAAATCACTACCAAAAAATGAAAGAGAGCTATTCTCAAATAACTCTCTTTATATAAAAGGACAAAAAGATCTTCTAGAGAAAATCAGAAGTGAAGTTCATAGCCATCATGAGTTGCTATGTTGGGACTCCACACCAACATATGACCAACTTTCATATTGCCTTGGACTTGCATGGGACTTCTTAACCAAGCCCGACACTGTCTATCGTCCAATGACCAAATCTCGACTTGTAAAAATAACATTTGACTATGGATGGAACAAAAACATAAACGAATTGGTCAGAAATACATATTCTTACATTCTAGAAAACCAAAATAAAAATAAATCAGACGCCGTAGATGATGCTATTAGAGATAGTTTTCAAATACTGAGGCATTGGTTCCAATACAAGATCCCTAAATGGCTGATTGTCGTGAACGAAATACAAAAATTCGTCTGCTTAGAAGAAGGTAAAAGACCGGGTAACTACTTATACTATGCTAGTTCGATCGAAAACGATTTTATACAAGAGAACTTGGCCATACTATCAGAATTTGGTGTTCCAAGATCTGCAATAGATAAAATAAAGGACAAAATCCCTGTCAATCTAAACCAAGATGAAGTTATTAAAGAGATAAGAACAAAAAAGTTATTTTTAATGGAAGACTTATTAGATTACGAACGAAAAAAGCTATCAGAAAACTTATAGAACTGAAAATACTGAAGTTATCCTATTATTTATAAACAGCAAAAGACCGCCTCCCGGCGGTCTTTTGTCTTACGGAACATTGCTTGCTTTAATCTTTACGGCTTAGCCGTTTCTCATGCTCTCGCATACGGTCTGAAACCAGTAATGCAGAAGATTCGTAGTCGCCACTTGTTGACTCCTCAGCTCTTCAATCACACTCATCGCTGGAAGTGCAATGTATTTGAAAGGGCTTTCATCTTAAAATTGAAATCCTCAAGATACTGATATTCATAGACTTTACTCCCTAATTTTGAGGACTTTACATTTCTCCTCTCATTCTCAAAACCCGTACTTTTTCATGCAAGCTAATCGATTATTATCCCGACTATTCATACAAATCGTATGGAGCAGTATTTGCACCGCATAGGGCCAAAAACTCTTATTCTACAAAGCGCTACGGCCCTATCAGCAGCAAAAGAATTTTAATAGACAAGGATTCGTCTATGCGTAAAGCAATACTTATCGGTTTGACTTGTGTCGTTTCTATGATGTTGGTTGGCTGTAACAGCACAACACGAATTCAGGAAAACACTGTCACCAACAAAGAGCACAAATTGGCACCGGGCATCACCCTACCCCTTCAGCAGAAGGTAGCGGTATATATGCCTTCATCTTTCCTTGCGACTGAGTTTGTCCTTAGCGGCAACATTCAAAAACCCGGTAGAGCGGTGACAGAGGCGACAGAGTCTCTCTTCAATAACTACTACTCCTCATTCTCATGGTTTGAGCCTGGTAAACAGGAACAAGCTTCCTTGGTTTTCAAAGTGCACCCGAAATGGGAAGTAGACGGTAACAAGATAGTGTCTGAGATGGCATTTACCGTTTTTGACCGCGACGGTAATGCTCTTTACAGCGATGTGATGACGGGAAAGAGCACTTTTAACCGCGACCAGTTGGACGCCGGTTTTTATAACGCTTCCTACAATTCTATGCTTGGTATGTTGGTTAACTTTACCAATAAGCACTCAGTAGAGATTCAGCAGCTTCGATCAGGCGATATCAGCCGCTTTGATCTTGAAAAGCTCATTGACGATAAGCCCAAGAGTACTGGTACCGGCTTCTTTGTGAATAAGGAAGGCGATATCGTGACGGCTGCCCACGTCATTAACCAATGTTTACTGGCGAAGGTCAAAGTGGATGACAACGAGTTTATCGTCTCGCCGAATGCTAAAAGCGATCTGTTAGACCTGGCTGTTATCTCAAGTAACACGCCCCGTCAGTATTACCTGAACCAAACCAGTGCGGAAAGCCTTCCTCTGGGCTCAAAAATCACCTTGGTGAGCTACCCACTCAATGGTCTGCTTGAAACGTCACCCAATATCACATTTGGTAATATCACTTCGGTGAAGGGCTTGGCGGGAAGCAAAGGTATTTTTCAATTCAGCGCGCCAATACAGCCTGGCTCTAGCGGCGGAGCGCTTGTATCAGAACAAGGTGAGGTGATGGGAGTGACGACAAGCACATTGAACATTGCTTCACTGGTTAAACGAGGCGTGATTCCTCAAAACGTTAACTTTGCTACTTCCCCTCAAATCCTTAAAAAGTTTCTGAAGAAGAACAACATTCCTTTCTCAACACGCAAGAATTCAACACTCTCTCCGACTGAGCTTGCGCTTAAATCTTCTGCGCCAATTGCGTGTTATCAATAAGGGCTGGTTATGAAAGCATTACTTTATTTTCTATTCTTCTTACTGCCGTTTTCAGCTTTCTCAGCGTCACATGCGGTTGTGTTGCCACCAGCAAATCACATTAACGTTATTGATGACTTCGTTGAAGACGAGTTAGACAAAGACAGTTTTTATCAGCATTTAGATAAAGATGTTCCCGGCACACCTATCAGGTTCGTGACTTACGTAGAAAGGGTACGAACGTCCGGAGGCTTTGCAGCTGAAACGACTTCGGGCCTTTTGGCTGCAAGTACCTTGGGTCTTGTTCCTATCGTTAGGAACAAAGATTTTAAAGTGGTGTTTCGCGTTATCGTAAACGGTAAAGTTATCACCGAGTATGAGTATGTAAAAAACGTGACTGATGCTACTTCGCTTTACACTTTAAAAGATACTGAGCTGTCTGATGATCTTAAAGTCTGGGTTTCAGACGTTTTAAAACAAACCACCCAAAAGCTAAAGCGTGATAAAGCCCTGTTGGATTTGATTGCTGAATACAAATATTACTACGGTGATTACTGACAGACCCGTTTTACTGCTCTATGCAGATATACACAAAGACCGCCTCCCGGCGGTCTTTTTTCATATGAAGCATAGATAATTAAAATGTTATTCCGAATACCTTTATCTTTTCTTCATAAGAAATCACATGAATAAATATTCCGCATTTTGTCGGCGTTTAATTAGTAGGATAATAATAGTCTTCATTGGCTACATCGAGTTCAGGTAAGTGGTTAGGCATAGTAGTTAGCTCATCTTTCATCCTAACGAATCTTAACCCTGTTTCATATAAACGCAATTCGGTTTGTTGCCCTTGAAGGTCATAGTAATACCATAAACCGGTACGTTCACCATATTCAAAACTTCCCTTTCGGCGTAGGTTTCCATTATCATAATAGTATAACCACTCACCCTCATAACGCTCACCAGTAATAGCGATTTCACTACTTATACCATATATATCTTCTACATAACCAAACTGACTTACAAACTTACCGCTTGATTCTAAATTACCACTTTCATAATAGCTTGAAAAATCATCAATGAAGTGGTTATGACTATAATTAGCCTTAATGTAAACGGCGCCACTCTCATAGAAAAATGTTACAGGGCCTTCCCTATAACCGCTCAAATAATTACCTTCTTCTGAAACTTTTCCATTTTCATGGTAAATAGTAAATTTTCCATCGCATTTGTCATTTTTCATAGTGCAATGGAAGAACACCTTACCACTGGGATAATACTTTTGATAATCCCCTTGGCGAAAGTCTCGCTGATAATTTGATGTTGAATGCTTTATACCTTCTTTGAAAGTGAGCCAGGCCCCTTGTTTCATTCCGTTTTCAAAAGTGCCTTTTTTCTCAATTCGCCCATGGGAATCAAAATATTCCCAGCCCCCGACTTTCATATCTTGGTAGTACTGCCCTCGTTCTTTAGGCTGCCCATTCATATGAAAAGAACTGTATTTTACTCGTTGTTCTTTTAAGTGATCAGCCCTTTCTACCAGCGCCCCTTCTTCATAAGCTTCCCAAACACCTATCTTAACATTCCCCTGATAACTTCCTTTTTCAATAACTCTTCCTTCAGTGTCGTAAGAAGTCCACTCACCTTCCTTTGACCCTTTATCAAAATAGAGTTTATCGGCTAATTTTCCGTTACTATGGAAATATAAGTATTCACCATCTAGTTCTCCATTAACATAACTTGCTTTAACTTTAATTGCTTGAGTCTGATACTCTTCAACTTTCATTTCAGTATTTTGTTTAAAGTCTGCCCCTTCAACACAATAAAATTCATAATAATCGCCCGTCAGTTGTTCATCTTTGGTAAAGTGTTTTAATGAAGAAATACTGCCTGATTTACAGTATTTCTTTTCACTAATACTCTTATCATCATACCATTGTTTTACAAAATATATTGCTTCTGAATCGGGGCTTAAGTACTCAACCCAAAGTCCCACGCGCTCTCCATTCAGATAAGATCCATGCATTCTCAACTGGCCATTATTCCAGTAATACTCCCACTCCCCATCCTTTTCGTTATTTAAATAATTTCCTTTTTCCGCAATAACCTCATCCCAGTAATAACGTACATACGGTCCGTCTGGCTCTGGATGTGGCGGTACATACGTATATTTCGTTGATTGGTTATAGACGCTAAGTCCAACAACGACAGATAATGAAATAGCACCAACTAATGACCATTTTATTATTTCTTTTCTTTCCATGGAATCATCCTTAAAATCCTAAACCAACGACCATGCCATACATTTTTCTATGATTAATTTGGCATGTATCGTATAGTTTACTAGAGTGAAATCAATGAAAAAACCCTTAATCAATATATACATATCGCATAAATAAGATATCACTATGAATAATCATTGGCACAAGAAAAATGGTATTCTGGATTTTGGAAAGCGGTAAAGCTAAAACGTGATAAAGCCCTGTTGGATTTGATTGCTGAATACAAATATTACTACGGCGATTACTGATAGACCCGTTTTACTGCTCTATGCAGATATACACAAAAACCGCCTCACGGCGGTCTTTTGTCTTACGGAACATTGCTTGCTTTTAATCTATACGGCTTAGCCGTTTTCACGCATGGCGCGGAGCATCCAGGCGGTTTTCTCATGCTCTCGCATACGGTCTGAAACCAGTGATGCAGAAGATTCGTCGTCAGCGTCTTGGGCTACTTTCAACACGCTTCTTGCAGTACGAACGACTTGCTCGTGACCTTTGGTGAGAATATCCACCATCTCGTCTGCGCTTGGTACACCTTCCACTTCTTCAATCGCGCTCAGTTCTGCAAACGCTTTGTAAGTGCCCGGTGCTGCAACGCCAAGGGTACGAATGCGCTCTGCAATTTCATCTACCGCCAGTGCCAGCGCGTTGTAATGCTCTTCAAACAGCAGGTGCAGCTCACGGAATTGTTTACCCGTAACATTCCAGTGGAAGTTGTGTGTTTGCAGGTACAGGGTGTATGAATCCGCCAATAGGCGTTTTAGCCCTTCTGCAATTTCAATTCTGTCTTGTTTTTGAATGCCGATATTGATGCTTGTCATAACCCTTCCCCACTTGTCTTTTTGCTTCAAAAAATAGGCTTTAGCGTTTGCCGCTTTGCCTTAATGTCTATGGGGATATCTTATGACGGGAGGAGCGATAGGTATAATCGTTGATGTTTATAGATTCAATTCGTTATACCTATCGCTAACAGTGGGTTTTAGCCGTTACGGTAGCACGGCGGGAATTGGCAGCCAGTTTCAGTGAATACACCGCCTGAGTTCTATATGTGCCTATACTCGCTAGCCCTATCAGGATAGGAAACCATTCGTTTCCAGCCAGTCACGGGTGACCTCATCACGGGATAGTCCTTCCCGGCAAACCTTATAATCAAGCGCCGCGATGACATCATTTGAGAAGCGGAGCGCGTCGAGCTTTCTGATTTGCGCTTCGGTAAATAAGCTTTGTTTATCTTCTCTGAGCAACAGCACAGCCCTGTCTACAATTCCCAATAAACCTTTAGGTTCCTTAATTTCGCGAATAGCATAACGGTAGTGTAAAAATTGTGGCTTCCATAGCGGCACAACTACCCATTCTTTCTTTGCGACTGCATTTTCAAAAGCGCTAAAACAGTCTTCTTCAGTACCTGTCAAAAACGTATAGCCTGCGTCATTCAAGCCGTAATCTTTCATCATTTGGATTGAAAAACGAGTGATACCTGCGCCGGCATTGATACCTTGGATTGTCGAATTCATTTTCTCCGCGACCTCAGGTTTGATGAGGTCTGCCACTTCCGACACGGCTCCCTCGGGTACATAGTCCGGCACGCCCCAAAGCGCGTAAGGTTCGTAATGCAGTCCCAGCTCAATGAGAGGTTCTACTGTTTCGACATCCGCTTTATAGATGCCGTGGCTGGAGGGCAACCATGCGGAAGACAGCATATCAACTTCACCAGTCTTAAGTTTCTCGAAGTTTTCCTGATGCGGAGAAAACACACGTTTAACGTCAAAGCCCATGCTCATCAATACATTAGCTACCAAGGAGGACGTCGTGTGGTGAAAAGACAGATCGGTTACACCCATCGTGATTGTTCTAGCCATTTTTTCGTTCCTTTTTGAGTGTCTGGGCCAGACTACGTCGAATCAGGCAGCTCAAAAACAGCGCCGTCATTGAAAGATTTTCTTTTTCTCTTTGAGAATGGCCGCGCTTTTCTCACGCAATAGCCACTGAAAGCAGTGAAGTGTGGTCGAGATTATTATCAATGTATATTTGACAATAATTAAATGATTACCCTGTTTTTAGACGGTCGATTGGGAACTAGCATGTGTCCATCGCACATTCATTCAAACAGGACGAAGTATTATGAAACATCTCAAGACGCTGCTTGCATTAAGCACTGCAATGGTTTTAAGCACGGCAACCGCAGCAACAGGCGACATAGAGGTAGTAGCCAAGTTGGATGGAACCCGTCCTGGCAACCCAACAGTGACACCTGAAGGGCGTATCATCCTTTCAATGCAACCACTGGATGCCCCGGAGTTTCGTGTTGTTGAGCTAATGGCAAACGGCGAACTAAAGCCTTTCCCCACTGTTGATTGGGCTGATGGTCCTGAAAAGGGAGAGGTGGGTCTGACGTCGGTTATCGGGGTCGACACAACTGCCGACGGTGTGGTTTACATACTTGATATGGGCAGCCAAACAACACCAGCACAGATCGTGGCATGGGACAGCGTAAACCATTCGCTGGTTAAGACCATAGAGATCGATAAAAGCGCATTGGTCGGGAACTCTTTCCTTCAAGATTTCGCTCTGGATACAAAACGCAACAAGATGTACATCGCTGACACCACGCTCGGAAATCTTGTGGGCGAATCAAAATCAGCGTTTGTCGTTGTGGATTTGGAAACGGGTAAAGCACGCCGAGTGTTGGAATCTCAGGCTGAGTTGATGTCACCTGAACACTCTGTTGTTATCAACGGTTCTGTCATGGGAACGCAACGTGAAGATGGAAGTAAAGAACCGCTTTTTCTTGGCTTAAATCCAATTACGATTGATGCGCAAAATGAGTGGGTGTATTTCGGTACAGTGAACGGCGACAAGGTTTATCGCATTGCAGCAGATGTATTGGCCGATGAGGAAGCATCCACTTCCAAACAAGCCGAAAGCATTGAATTTTTCAGTGACAAGAAACCCAGTGACGGCATGATCATCGGTGCTGATGGCAATATCTATGTCGGTGATATTGAGAACAACGCCGTCGCGATTTCAAACCAAGATGGCTACCGAATCCTCGCACAAGATAAAAAACTACTCGACTGGGCTGATGGCTTCTCCATCGACAAGAAGAATGGCTACCTTTATGTCACGCAAAACCAACTGCGCCTTCACCCAGCTTTAAATGAAGGTGAAGAAGGTGGCACCAAGCCATACCACATCCTTCGCATTAAGCTCCCTAACTGATTGGCTATACAGGGAGTGGGTAATTAAACACAAACGGCACTGTTATCAGTGCCGTTTTTTGTGTCGGATCTGGTCGCCTTGTGGCGGCCATTTTCTATTTCGTTTGCAGGAACGCTTAGCTTTGACGATATCGCGACGGGAATTGGTGGCCGATGTCGGTAAATACACCGTCGACGCCCCAGTTAAAGAGCTGGTTGGCGCGCATCAAGCTGTTTACTGTGTACACATTCACTTCTAATCCAAGGTCTTTGAATTCTTCGACTTTGGCTTTGGTCAGCCCTTCGTTCGCAACGTGGATAGTGTCGGATTTGCAAGCCTGCATGATGCTGAGCCAGTCTTCCGGCATCTCTTTGTCAAACAGGCAAGCGACGGGCACGTCTGGGCAGCGGCGTTTGAATTCTGCCAATACCAGTGGGTTGAAGCAGGAAATCAGTACGTTGGCTTCTTTGTTGAGGTTTTTCAGGCCTTCAATCACGCCACTGATAAGCTTCTCGGTGTTTTCCCAGCTGTTGGTACAGGCTTTGATTTCTACGTTGGCGTTGAGCTTGAGAATGTTCATCAGAGTGATGAACTGATCAAAGGTTGGCAGTTTTTCACCGATAAACTCGTCGCCAAACCAGCTTCCGGCATCAATGTCTTCCAGATCTTCGCGGGTGAAATCGTAAAGACTGCCTGAATGGTCTGTGCAGCGGTCGAGAGTATCGTCATGGCAAAGCACAATGGTGCCATCTGCGAGGATATCGACGTCACACTCGACCCATTTCAAGCCGTGCTCGGCGCAAAGTGAAAAAGCAGCCAGTGTATTTTCAGGGGCTATGGCTGACATCCCCCTGTGGGCGTATAGGGTTTTCATTGTCGTTTTCTGTTTTTATTGAGTGATTTAACGTTACAACAAGTTTTGAATTTCTGACATAAAAAAGCACCGCTTATTGCAGTGCTTTTGATGTTTGCTTCAAGAATTAAACCCCGTTACCTGCGGTAACACTTTTAATCGAGCTTGAGCGTTTGAAGCTGTACCAGCTCTGTCAGGATTTGCGTGGTGGTTGCACCGTCTGCAAGCCCAAGGTCAGACAGGCCAACAGAGTCCAACACAATGTCTTGCGACTCCATGCTACCCGCAGTTTGCGAGATATGGAGTGTTAGACTGCCATCGCCACCCGCTTCCGGACGAATGTAATCCAGCAACTGCTCAATGGTTGATGAGCCATCAACGGTATCTGGCAGCAGTGCGGAAATATCCAGCTTGTCGCCTGTGGTTGCTGTGCCGACATCGAAGTCAGTGATGGTGTCCACCGTTAAGGTTGCTGCATCCACATCTGACGCCGCCCACGTGTAGGTATCATCCCCTGCTCCGCCTGTCATGGTATCGTTCCCGAGGCCACCGGAAAGCGTATCGTTACCCTCTCCGCCAACAAGAATGTCTTCACCATCACCACCGCTCAGGATATCTTCTCCTTCACCGCCGACCAGAATGTCATCGCTCAAACCGCCTGTGACAGTGTCATCACCATCGCCTGCGTAAATGCGCTCGCCATCGTCGCTTGCGGTGAGTGTTTCATCCGCCTCGGTGCCGAACTGTGTCGTCGCTGGGTCGAATACCACCAACTGGCCTGCCATCATCATGGATTCGAGGATTTCATCTTGCGTGAAGCCAGATGCATCCATACCCAGCAGATCATTCAGCGTGACGCCTTCTACAATGATGTTCTGGATTGGCTGGCTGCTGTCGTCCAATACCTGAATACGGGTGTTGCCGTCGACGGTTTGGATATCCAGTCGGTTTGCCAAATCCGTAAAGGTAACAATGCCGGTGGAATCGAACGCGTCGGAGATGTCGATAACATCAATGCCCGCTTCAAAGTCTTTAATGGTGTCTGTCGCTGCTGCCGCTGCCGTGCCGAAGTCGCCTGACTGCCATTTGAAGGTATCTTTGACGCCATCTCCGGTGCCACCGATTTTGCCGCCCCACATTTCATCATCGCCTGCGCCACCGACAAGAATGTCTTCACCAAGGCCACCTGCGACGATGTCATCTCCGTCACCGCCATGAACTTCAGTGTCTGCATCGCCATCAACCACCAGGTTGTCTGCGCTGCTGTCTGCCGGAGTGGTGTTCAACTCGCCTGTGGTTTCGGTATCTACCACGTTCGCGTTGATGGTGAGTGTGGATTGTTGTGGGTCACCGTCACCCACATCAGAGAGCGCTGTGACAGTGATATCGCCTGGAGGCTGTGCACTGAAGCGAATGTTGAGGTCGCTTAGCGTCAGGGTTTCCAGCTCGGTTTGGTTGAATGTCCAGGTGCCGTCGCCATTGTTAGTGCCAACCGGCGTACCGGATGCATCAACGATTTCTGCCGCTGTACCCATGCCGCTGAAGGTGAGGCTGAACTCATTGTCGATTGGGTCAACCAGTGATGCCATCAAGCCAAGCAGTGGCACCAACGCACCTGTCGCTGCGCGCATGGAAGCCAGTTGCGTTGCCGCAGTGAGTTCTGGCAAATCGGATTTCGGTGCAACCACAATAGCCACGGTGTCGCGGTCGAATTTCTGACCACCGGAGCCGAAGTTTGCACGGTCGCGGGTTGTCATGGTCAGGCTGTCTTCGCCTGACGTATTTTCACCCGCGAATTTGTAATCGACGCCTTCTGCCAACAGTGCATTGATGGCATCGATATCGCCTTCCAGTACCAGTCTGTTGGTGCCATCACCCGACACGGTAATGCCCGTGGTGTCGCCCGTCAGCGTTAGCGTATTGCCTGCACCGACCACCAGCTCGACATTGACGACACTGGTGCCGTCACGCGCATCCACATCTTCCACCTGCAAATCGGTGATAGAGAGCACGGTGTCTTCTTCCGCATCGTAGCTGTCTGCAAGGATGTTAACGGGTTCGTCATTCACCGCGCTGACACTGACGTTGATTTGCTTGTTCACTACATCGTCAGAGACAGCACCGTTATCGACGGTCTGAATCGCCAGATCCAGTGTATAGGTGCCGTTGCCATCCTGAGGTGGCACGAAGGTCAGGTCATTCAGTTCTGTACCAGAGATTTCGATGACTACATCACCGCCATCAGAGGTTTCCGGTGTCACTGTGCCTGTTACGCCGTCTGGCAACACAAGCTGACCACCTTCCGGCACGCCAGATACTGTGATGAGCAGAGTTTCAGGCTCGTTCTCATCAATGCCTGCACCACCAGCCGTGCTGTCGCGGTCATCTTTGGCACTGATTTCGATATCCAGATCGACTGGCGTATCTTCTTGTGTGGAAGCTGAACCTGCCGCAAATACATTCGCGCCATCGCCCACAGGGTCAATGGTCAGTGAAACCGCCTGTGTGAAGCCTTGAGGCTGGCTCAGGCTGTCTTCTTGTGTGAAGACAGTAACGTTAAATTCCACGGTGCCACTGAAATTGGTTGGCGGCTCGACGGTAATCGCCGATAGCGTGGACAGGTCCGGAATCGCGCTTGCTGGAATCACCCAGCTACCGCTGCCCGCATTCACGGCTGGTGATGCCAGTGTGAAGCCTTCTGGCAGATTTTGAATTAGCACAGAGGCTAACGTTTCAGAACCGTCAACATCGTTAAAGCTTGCACCCAGATCGGCCAGCGAAATACCGCCGGATTGATCTTCGGTGCCTTCCAGTTCAACCACATCACCTTCTGCCACGTCGGTGCCATCTTGCGTGAAGGTGACATCATCATTCACTGCGGTCACTTCAAACGACAACGTGGTGTTGATATCACGGCTGTCTGTGCCTGTGGTTGCGGTGTCAGTAATGGTCAGTTGCGCGTCGATTTCGACGGTGCCACTGAAATCTTCTGCAGGTTTGAAGCTGATATCGCCCAGCTCCGCACCCGTCAAGGTGATCGAGGCCACTTCAGTGCCGTCAGACAGCACAAACACCCCTACAGAGGCAGGAACAGTCAGTACTGCTGCAGTAATGGTTTCTTCACCGTTAGCACTGTCGGTATCAGCCAAAGACGCGGACAAGTTCAGAGAAATCAAACCGTCTTCCAACGCCTGACCTGGGTAAGAACCTTCTGTGTCGCCCGGCTCGAGCGGTTGTGGCGACTCTTCATCGTTCAATCCTGTGGTGCCATTCACACCAAGGGTGAATTCGAAGTCTGTGCTGTTATCGCTTGGCTGCTCTGCACCCACTGGCGGTGGTACATCCACCAGCGGTTTCACGTTGAGCTGTACCGTGACATCTGTGGTTTCTGTGTCGCCGCTTCGGGTATCGACACTCACGAAAGTCAGTGGAATGTTGAGCTCACCGGCGAAATCATCCGGCGCTGTGATAGAAAGACCGGAAAGGTCGATGCCGCCTGGATAAGGTGCACCGCCATCTTGTCTTCCCGGCACTTCAAACACGTAGGTATCATTATCTATGTGGTAAAGCGCACCGGAAATCACGGTACCCGCGGGCACATCTGCGCCATTGATCACGACGGTGATTTGGTCAAACTCGACGTCATCAGCGGTACCGGTTGGGTAAGAAATCGCATCACCCAAGGCTTCCAGCGAAATTGGATTATCTTCATCGCCTTCAATCACAACCGGACTGGTAGGCGCGACGATTTGGTGCGCCTGCTCAACGTCTGTATTGTTGTTTGTGTAGTTCAGGGTGATCACTGAGCTTGAAACCGGCGTCAGAGCACTTGCATCTCCTTCTCCTGCATCGCCTTCATCCTGCACCATGGCGCTAATCGTGAAGGTAGTTTGGCCTGAGGTGTTTGGTGGCGCGATGATGCTGAAGTTGTTTGGATCGCTGATTACCCAACCACCTTCGCCATCGGCTACGCCATTTTCCACGTAGAAACCTTCAGCCAGATCCGTGATAACAATGCGGATGACGGTTTCATCGCTGGAATCGTCTGGGTGAACAAACACGACACCATCGGTGAGATCAATTCGGCCTTCGCTGTCAGTGGTGATTTCTGTGACTGATGAGGTGCCTTGCAGCAGTTGCAGTTCACCGTCGTCTTCTTCGACGGTAGCAACCACGTTGACATTCACAACGCCAGTGACAGTTTTCTCTGCCTGACTTTCACCTTCAAAGTCTTCCTGTCGAACGGTCACTTCGGTGTTCAACGTCAGGTCCACATCACTATGTGGGCCGCGTTTCACCTGCAGTTGGTAACCATCTGCAATTTGCGCTTCGGTCAGGGTGACTTCACCGCCGACTGGCGTCAGGGCGATGACATCACTGCCTTTGACAAGCTGCACGCTATCATCGTCCGCAAAGCCGGAAATGGTCGCACCCACCACGGTTTCTGCCACACCTTGCGCAGTCGAATCCGGTGCGCCTGCAATGGTGAGATCCGGCTGCCAATCGATGTTGATCCACTGGTCTTCGAAGCCAGAAGATTCACTGTTGGTGTAAGTGTCTGCCGCATCGATAACTGGCGGATCGATTTTCACTTCAATGATGTTCTCAACCGCTTTTGAATCGCCATCATTTTCAGTGGCAACCAGACGCGTGTTGATTTGAATATCTTCTGTCGAGTGTGGTGGCAGTTTGAGATAAACGTCCTGCCCTTCCAGCGCCGCCAGATCGACGGAGTAAGTGGCAACGGACATGCCTGCATCGTTGGTTTCCCAACCTGCGAAAGCCAGTTCCACTTCAGTGAGCGAGCCATCACCGTTTTTGATCACGAAGCTCACGCCTTCTGGCGGGTCAATGATGATCAACGAGAGGCTTTCTGAGTTATCAGTCGGCGCTTCGGCTTTCTCGCCCGAGACCACATTGAAGTCAATCGCCACCAAGCCATCGCCATCAACACCGTCTTCCGGCACTGTGGTCGAGACATTGCCCGTGGTTTCATCCACCTGCCACTGGCCTGCGTCTGTTCCCGGATTTTCAACGCTGAATTCCGGCGTATCTGCGACACCCGTGACAATCACATCCAGCGAAGTGGCTGGGATAATGCGTTCGTCATCTGGCGACGTTGGTGAGGTATCTACCACGATACCTTCAACCTGAATGCTGAAGTTTTCATTGCTGTGCACAGGCGGGATGATTTCGATCTTGTCGATATCGTCCACCGAAATGCGGTCTGTATCTGTCAGCGTGGTTATGGTGCCGCCATCGTTGAGTTGCAGCACTGCACCGTCTGGCAAATCGAAGATGCGCACGAACAGGGATTCTGAACCGTCATCATCGGTGCCTAGCGTGGTAAGAGAAATCTTTCCTGCCAGCGAAATCGCGCCGCCTTCAGCGATTTCCGGATCTGGGTTACCCGCATCCTCATTGTCGAACACACGTTGAACCGTCAAACGGGCATCATCAGCCTGCGGTTCGACGCGCAGGATGAGTGATGTTTCCGTCGATGCTTCTTCCACGCTCGATGGCGAAGATTCCGTCGAGATCGCTTTGATGGTGAGCGTAATGTCACCACTGAAGTCTGCATCCGGCACAAAACGCACCTGCCCAAGACGGGATGGGTCTGTCAGCACATACGAACCGTCGCTGCCGGTAATGAAACCACCCAGCAGTTCGCCCATATCTGGCGTGAGGGTAAATTCGTATCTGAGCGTTTCTGAGCCGTCGGTATCTTGCAGCGCACCTTCAAACAGGTCTGCCAGCGTGAAGTCGTCGGCGCCAAAGCGTTCGTGATCTTCATCTACTTCATACACACCGTCTGCCGCGTCACCAATCAAGCTGAGGCTTGGCACATCTGCCACGCCTTCTACGGTGATTTCCAGTGGCGATGTTGAGGTTACTGGCGTGTGGCCATTCACTTCCAACTCAACATCGAATTGGATCAGATCTGTGCCGTCGTAAGAGGAGTAATCCGGATCCGGTACGAAAGTCACGCCCGTAAGGTCGAAGATGATGGGTTCGTCGGTGCTGGACGCTTCAAACATGTCCGAGTTGAGGACGATATTGCCGTCTGCATCGGGCATGATTTCGACGCCGTTGAAGTAGAAAGTACCGCCAATATCACCGGCATCATCACGGGTGGTGAGGGTCACTTCGCCGTTCAATACCAGTCGGCCACCCTCTTCCAATGCTTCGCCAAGGTCGTTGTCACCGACGTTGAGCTGCATGTTGATTGGGATGCCTGCGGTACCATCAACACCGGCTGATTCTGTATTGGTGTCCGCCTGACCTTGGTCCTCTGTACCCGTTACATTGGTAAAGGACAGGGTTGGCGCTTGGTCATTGATGGTGAGGGTGATTTCACCTTCTACGGTATCGCCATCAAAGTCAGAGACTTTGTACTGCAGGCCTTGCTGCAGTACTTCTTGTGGGTTTGCAAGGTTTGGCTGCATCACAAAGGTGATTTCACCCACTGGCTCATTGCGTGGGTCTATTTCTACCGTACCCAATTTGAGGGTTGGGTCATCGACAGAATAAATGTCGATTTCGCTTGGGCGCGTGGTCGACACGTCGACCCATTCGATACCGTTGAAGATTTCAGTAATGAAGGTGGTGCCATCTGCACCACTCAAATCTTCAATACCCGGTACAGAGCTAGGGTCAGTGATTGCGAATACATCAACCGTTGCAGTGATTTCACCGGACGGCGCATCATCCAGCTCCATATTAATGGTGCCTTGCGCTGTTGGTACGTCATCAATCACGGTAATGGGTACATTGATGCGTGGCGACTCATCCCCATCAGCATCAACCGTGTAAGCCTTAAGGCCAAACACAGCTTCGTTATTGCCATCACCCGGTGCATGGTCGATCGCAGACAGCAATTCGAACTCAAAAGTACCATCCTGATTGATGGTGACTTTGAATACGTCGCGCTCATCGCCCGTTCCATCATCTGCGGTACCGAAGTAGGTTTTCGGGTACGCATCACTTTCAGGGCGTTGCTCTAGCAGGATTGGGAAGCCACTCGCTTGCACTGGCGAACCATCTGGGTAGACGACGTAATCCGTTTCCAGTCTGAAGTCTTCAACCACATCACCGTTGTCTTTATCGACTTCCAGTGACAGCGGATTGCCGTCTTCATCTGTGGTGTCGATGTTGAGCGTACCGCTTGCTTTTGAGCCTTGGTTGGAACCGGTGCCATCATCAATGCCGCTCTCGTCGACGGTCACACCATCGCTGGTGACGAGATTGAAGGTGGTTGAGTTGTCATCTGTGACTACGAAGCTGATAACACGCGGCGCTTCGGTGTTTGGATCCGTTGGGTCGACAAGTAGATCGCCATCCGTGTCTGCAACCTGCACAGGCACTTTGATCATGATTTGTTCGCCATCCGCCGTCACGAGACCAGAAGTATTCTCTGTGTCTGGGTCCTGCGGGTGAATCAGAGGCTGGTACTGGGTAATTTGCGTATCAAGATCGACATCCAATCCATCAGCACCTTGCTTGGCTGAAACCTCAATTTCCAGCGCGGTTGCGCCGTTGATGCTGGCAGTGATGACAAAGGTTGGGTTTCCGTTTGCGTCTGTGGTTTCTGTCACCACCACATTGTCGATAGGATCGCCATCGTTGTTGGTGAGCTCTTCCAGCTCGGCTTTCAATGCGTCGAGTTGTTCCAGCCTAACGGTCGTTGGATCGAGTCGATCAGTCGCCGCCTCAATGGTGACGGTGCCAGATTGCGAGTGCGACGTTGCCGAATCCATTGGGGTGTTTTGTTCTTGCAGTTGGATGACATCAAGCGGATTACCATCGCCATCTGTACGCTCACCACCTTGCGCGACTTCACCATCGATAAGCTTGAACGACACTTCAGATTCGTTACTGACATCGCCGTCTGCATCCGTCACGGTAAATGGGAATGTGAAGGTGGTGCTGTCGTCATCACCATCACCGTCGCTCGAGCCATCTTGGTCAAACGGATGATATTGGGTAACCGAATACTCCGCAGGCTCTCCTGGGGTATCGGAAGGCTTGAGCGAAATCTCGAGCACTTTTTCCGGCGTGCCACCATTATCGGTGTACAGCGTAATCACACCAGACACAGAGGTATCAACCACCGTTGGCTGACCATGACTGGTAATACCGGCAAACTGCGCTTCTGCTGCTGCCGCATCAAAGTTCACACTGGCAATGTTGTCACTACCCAGATCAACACCGTCTGAGGTGGTGGCCGTATTGTCGGTCGCTGATGCCGCTACTTCGGTCAGTTCAACGGTGGCTTCACCAATAACGGGCGCCGCACCGTCATTGCTTTCCAGCGTCAGTTGCGCTGGGTTTTGCATCAGGTCGCCGCCTGTATCCGCGACTTGCAGCGGCAGATTGATAGAAATTCTGTCGCCATCGATATTGACGTAAGTCCCTGACCCTGTGGTGTGATCAAGCGGGCCGTTTTGAGTGAGCGTGGCGTTGATGTTGAGACCGTTGCCGCTTTGCGTTGCTGTGACCACCAGTTCAACAACGGTTTCACCATCCACGGTGCCTGTCAGGGTAAAGGTTGCAACACCACTGCCGTCCACACTGGTCTGACGGGTGAAAACAACCGCTTCACCGTTCGCGGTAATTTGTGCAAGTTCAGCTTCTACAGCAGCCAGATCGCTTGGGGCAATTTGCAGTGAGCTGGCAACGAGCGCTTCTGTACCGGCTTCAATCACGAAACTGGTGGTATCTGGCGCGCCGTATGGGCTGTCGCCCAAGTCACCTTCTGTGACTGACAAAGACGCGCGCTGGCCACCGGTCGCATTAATGTCCGGAGGGGTTGGTGCTGGGAAAGGAGGCGTTGGGCCGCCATCACCATCTCCGTCGTCATCGGCACCGAGGAAGTCTTCTATATCATTTAGCCCGCCAAGTGGGCCGGCGGTATCAAAGCCAGCTTCAGCCAGCGTGGCAGCATAGCCGTAGTCAACCACAATAAAGCCGGCATTAGCAGAACCGCCGCCGCCCTCGCCTGCCGCGGTTTCTTCGAAGACTTCTGTTGGGTCGACGCCTTCTAAAATCAGCTGTTGCAGTTGAGCAATGTCGATATCAAGAGGGATCTCTTCGTTGAGTGCGTCGCCATTGAAAGTCACGCTGTGGTTAGCGGCATATTGTTCAACATCGGTGTCACCGAGAGGGACCAGACAGGAGGCACATTTTCCATCGAATACAAAGCGCTGGTCTTTGTCGCTTACCACGACGGAACTGTTTTCATTTGTTAATACGACCTGGTTAGGCGCAATTTGCATGCCCGCGCGAAGACTGATAATTCGTGCATCATCAGAAACCAGGTACGCCTGTCCATCCACCTTGTCGACGTTAAAACCGACATCGAACTCATGACCAATCATAATTCTTTCCCAACTTTCGTTCGCATTTTTCCATGCGAATCCATGTCTTTAACTATTGTGCATAGAGTTTAACCAGCCAGATGACTAGTGTCTTATGTCTACCAAGCTAGTTTCATGCAATGCTCAACATTGAGAATTAATGAGACAGAATTTCATGCAATTCCATCTCCTTACTGACACAAATGACACTTTTAAGATTAGGAAACGAGGGCTATTCGTGGGAACTTTTATTGGTTGAGTCTTACATATGCGTAAAACAACCGTACTTTTCATAAGAATATGAGGACTAACTACTTGAATATTCCGCTCATAGCCCAGATATTGTTTTGAAGAACAACGAAGGATGATTGCGAATTAACGTCGCTACCATGTCCTAATGGAGACTATATGGCCACACATGTCGGTATTATTGACCAAGACCCCGTTCGATTGGTCACCGCCTTGCTGCACCGAAAGTTCAAGGCCGAAAAAGTGATTTTCATTGGTGTTGAATGTCAGCGTCCACAGTATGAGCAGTTGAGTCAGGTTCTTACCCCAAAAGGTTTCGAAACTGAATTTTTCCTGATCCCTTCGGATATCAATATCCCTCTGATCAAAGGCAAGATTGAAGAGCTTGCCAGCCGTTTGAAAGATGAAGGGACTGAAGTATTTTTCAATGCCAGCTGCGGGTTGCGTCATCGCCTTTTGACCGCTTACGAAATTTTCCGCACCTACCACTGGCCAATTTACGTGATTGAGCCTTTCAGCGATGAACTCTGCTGGCTATACCCTTATGGCCGAGCGCAAGAACAAGTGGAAGACCACATTAACATCAGCGATTACCTGACTATTTTCGGTGCCCGCTGTGAGCTGCCTGAAGACGATATCCGCAGTGTGCTGGACACCACGATTGAAACCGTCGGCCACAAGTGGGCAAGCAATGCCTACGAATTAGGCCCAGGTCTCGCAACTCTGAATTACCTGGCGACCACCTGTCGTAAAGAGCAAAAGCTGGATGTTGAGCTAAGTGATAAGCAACAAGGCTACCGCGAACTGGGCATGCTGATTGATGACCTGACTGATGCCGGTCTCTCGACTTACCAAAACGGTGTGCTGACATTCTCAAGTGAAGCGGCTCGTCGGTTTGCTAACGGTGAATGGCTGGAATGGTATGTACACCATATTGTTGAAGAGATTAAACGTGAGCTGCTGACCATTCAGGATTTGTCTTTGGGCGTACAGGTTTACCGCCAAATTGGCGACAAAGAAGTGCGTAACGAGCTCGATGTGGCGACTGTGGTGAACAACAAACTTCACATCATTGAATGTAAGACCAAAGGCATGTCGAGTGACGGCGATGACACTCTGTATAAGCTGGAATCCATTCGCGACCTTCTTGGTGGTCTTCAAGCGCGTGCCATGCTGGTAAGCTTCCGCCCTCTGCGTCACCACGACATCACCCGTGCAACAGATTTGGGCTTGGCATTGATTGGCCCTGATCAACTGGGCGATCTGAAAACCCATCTTCACGAGTGGTTCCTTCGCGCAGGCGGTCACGATAAAGGTCTGTAAAGGTCTGTTTGACTGATTCCTAAGGCCCTTAGCCAGAAAACAAACATAAAAAAGCCGACGCATTTGCGTCGGCTTTCTTTTTGGATTCTATCGCATCAGCGTTTATGCATTCAGCAGTTTACGCGCAGATTCCACCACCACTTTGATAGAGCGTGCTTCGGTTGCTGCCATGGTTTCTGCATTCGGGATTTCTTTTTGTGTGCGGTTGACGATAACACCCGCGACACAACCCGCTTTCAAACCAGAGCTTGCGCACATGGTCAGCAGCGTGGCTGATTCCATTTCAAAGTTCAATACGCCCATTGCTTGCCATTCTTCCATCGAACCCTGGAAACGACGAACAACACGACCACTGAAGGTGTCGTAACGCTCCTGGCCTGGGTAGAAGGTATCGCTTGAAGCCGTTACGCCAGTGTGAACCGCTGCACCTGATTCGTCGGCCGCCTGCTTCATCGCGGTGGTGACGTCGAAATCAGGCACTGCTGGAAATTCCATTGGCGCAAAATGTAGGCTCGCACCATCAAGGCGAACTGAACCTGTGGTCACAATGATGTCGCCCACATTGATGTGTGGCTGAATCGCACCTGTGGTACCAACACGAAGGAAAGTACGAACACCCAGCTGCGCCAACTCTTCCACTGCAATCGACGTTGAAGGGCCGCCAATACCGGTTGAACAAACCACCACTGATTGCCCATCCAGCTTACCCAGGAATAAGGTGTACTCACGGTGGCTAGCCAGGAACTTAGGCGAATCCATCAGGTCTGCAATTTTCTCCACACGCGCCGGATCGCCCGGAATAATCGCCATGGTTGCGCCTTCAAGATCAGATAGGTTAACGCCCAGGTGGAAAACAGTTTGCTCGGTCATTATTGGCTCCTTTCATCGGTCAACGTTTTTAAAACCGATATCAGTGATAACAAAAGCTCCTCTTAGCGGGAGCAAAAATCTATGCTCCCACCATACTGCCAATGGAGAATATTAACGTGACGAGAATCACCTCAATGGAAATTTCATTTCATTACATTGCATTTATTGGTGATACATATCACTTAAACAGATTTAAGACCGCGGTAAGTTTCACCGACACTATCGTTGCTACCTCCAACGTTGCCTTTGTCTTTGAACCGCAGCAGTCTCAATGCGTTTAGCGTCACGATGGCCGTTGCTCCGCTGTCAGCGAGTACCGCAACCCATAACCCCGTAAAACCGAGCACACTGGTCACCAAAAACAACGCTTTTAATCCCACCGCCAATGCAACGTTTTGTCGAACGTTGCGCATCGTAGCGCGGGATAGTGCTATCACAGCTGGGATTTGTTCAATACGGTTCTGACTCAGTGCAATGTCGGCAGTTTCCAGCGCCACATCAGTACCGCCGCCCATAGCAATACCGATGGTAGCTGACTTCATAGCGGGTGCGTCGTTAATACCATCTCCGACCATCGCCACGCGGTGTTTTAGCGCAATTTCATGGATAGCATCGACTTTGCCTTCCGGCATCAATCCCGCCCTGAACTCCATGTTCAAACTTTCTGCCAATCCGGCAGCAGCATGAGGGTTGTCCCCGGTTAGCATCACAGAGCGCACACCTACATTGTTCAGCGCATTCACTGTTGTTTTGGCGGTTGCCCTCAATTCATCGCGCCACGCCAATGCACCGCTGGCAATACCGTCGACAAACACAATCGCGACGGTTTTGCCTTGGTCTGCAATCTGTTGTGCGGCTTTTTGTCGATCGCTACCGACTAAGTAATGCTCATCTAATTTGTCGAGAGCCAGCACTTCAATGTGCTTACCATCCACTTCACCCGAAACACCTTTACCTGCCGTTGCGAGAACATTGTCAGCGGTAAGAGTGGCCACCCCTCTTGCGTTGGCTGCTTCAATCACGGCTTTTGCCAATGGATGATGAGAGCCTTGCTCTACCGCTGCGGCTTGGGCCAGAAGCACGTTTTCATCGCTTTCCCAGCTCAGTACATCGGTAACAACCGGTTTACCTTCTGTCAGCGTGCCTGTTTTATCAAAAGCTACCCATTCCACTTTACTCAGGGCTTCAAGCGCAGCGCCGCCTTTGATGAGCGCTCCTTGCCTCGCTGCCGTCGCGAGACCAGATGTCATCGCCGCAGGCGTGGAAATGACCAACGCACAAGGGCAGGCAATCAGCAACAGCGCCAAACCGCGATAAATCCACGTATCCCAACTTTCACCGAACATCATCGGTGGAATCACCACCACCAGCGCGGCGAGCACAATCATCAGTGGCGTGTACCAGCGGCTGAATCGGTCGATAAATCTTTCTACAGGCGCGCGACGTGACTCTGCATCTTCAATCAAATTCAGAATGCGGTCGATGGCACTTTCGCCTTGTTTTGACACGACTTCCAAAGAAACCAGACGATCGACAGCTAACGAGCCGGCAAGAACCTTTTCGCCTTGCTGTTTTTCTACGGGAATGGACTCTCCTGTCAGGGCACTCATATCAAAGGCTGCAATGTCACTTTTCAAGTGCGCATCGGCTGGCAATCTGCCCCCTGGTGCGATTTCGATGATGTGTCCCGGCTGCAAAGACGACACGGAGACAGACTCTTTTCTGCCATCTTCAAATATGCGGGTCACCGTTTCGGGCACCAATGCCATCAGTGCTTGAATGCCTGCACGCGCTTTTGCAGAAGCGTAGCCTTCCAAGCGTTCGCCAATCAGGAACAGGACTAACACCATGGCGGCTTCAATAGTTTCACCAAGATAAAGAGCACCGAACGCGGCAATTGACATCAGGGTTTCAATTGAGAACGGCGAGCCAGAGCGTCCAAGGGTGATGGCTTTCTTCACAATTGGGATAAGACCGATCACTGTCGCCAGTGTGAACAACGCAGAGCCAGCGTCTGGCATCCACTGAGACAACACCGCAGCAAATGTCATCACCGCGATGAGTGAGATTAGTAATCCGTCTTTTTTCAGGGTGGCGAGCCAGCCAGATTCCGTTTCGGGCGGTTTACTTCCTGTGACGTCAAGCAACGGAAAACCTGTTTTTGCGGCCTTAGCTTCAATCTGAGCTTTCAGCGAATCGCTGTCAGCTTGGTTAAGGGTGACGATGAGCTTTTCGGTCGCAAAACGGACTTGTGCAGATTCAACACCACCGATGCCTTTAAGCGCGGTTTCGAGCTTATTGGCACAGCTTGGACAGTCCATGTTGGTGACACGCCACTGGAGGCTGTCCGCTGAAGGCGTTGGTTCAGAAGGGCTAGTAGAATGTTGCGATTGGCTGCTGCATGTTTGACTGCTGCAACAGCCTTTGGGCGCCGGATCGTCAGTATCTCCGTCCGTCACCTCTGTCGTCGAGCAGCTGGTTTCGCTCACCGTCGCTGACGAACAGCACGTATCGAGCTTAGATTCAGGTTTAGTGCTGTGTTGCACGGGGTTTTGGCATTTCACTGAATGACATGAATGGCACATAGGTTTATCTCCTTAACCAATTTTCATATTCAGTGTAAACCTTGGAGCCTACTCCAAGGTCAACCAAAACCTGTGATATTACTTCAATCTATCTAATACAACCTGTGTATCCAGCACATCAGGGAACTCGCGGTAGTCCAGCCCCGCGTCAAAAACATACTGTGTCACCAGCCGTTTTGCCGAACTGAGCAGCGCTTCAGCATCCCACGGTTTTTCGAAATAACGTTCGATACTGGCACTGTTGATGGCTTCAATGGTGTCAGCATGGGTGGCCTGCCCCGTCAGCAACACTTTGCGGGTAAAACGAAAACGGGGATCGAGCGACACTTCAGTTAACAGCTCCACACCAGTTTTCTCAGGCATCACGTGGTCGGAGATGATCAATGCAACGTGCTCGCCTTCTGCGTCCAGTTCATCAATCAGTTCCAAAGCTTCATCCGCAGACTCACAATCTTCAATATGAAATGCGGTTGCCAGAGGAGAGAGATCTTTCAGCACCGCACTCAGCACTTCACGCTGATCATCAACGCAAATGATGTTTACTTTTTCCATCTGTTTCCCTCTTATCGTTATAGGAACTCGACCATTCGGAGTATCCAAACCATCACAAAACTGAGCGCGACACCAACCACGCCCAAGATAACACCCACTTTTGCCATTTGGTTGCTACTTACATGACCCGTCGCATGCGCTAATGCATTCGGCGGTGTACTGATTGGCAAAGACATGCCCAGTGAAGCTGCAAACGTCACAACAAGGATCAATGTGGTTTCACCGCCAAGTGGCGAAAGTGAAACCATAGAAACACCCAGCGCTGCCATGATCGGCATGAGCAAGTTTGCCGTTGCTGTGTGAGACATAAAATTCGCCATCAGCAAGCACAGTGCTGCTGCGCCAAGGAGCACAATTTCCGGCGCGTAGTTTTCAAATGGAATGCTGTTCACCAGTAGCGCCGCCAGTCCGGTTTTATCCAGCGCGAGACCCAATGCAAAACCACCTGACACCAGCCAGAGCACATCCCAGGAAACCTTTTTCAGATCTTCTTTATTGATGATGCCTGTCATAGAGAAGACAGCGACAGGTATCAACGCAACAGTGTAAGAGTTCATGCCATGGCTTGAGCCCATCAACCATAGAAGCACAGTAACCGCAAAGGTCACGTATACGGTGATAGCTTTCGGCGTTTTCAGGAAGCGTCCTTTGATTGAAAGGGAGATTTGGTTTTCATCCGACGGGAACAGGAAACAAAGTAACACCCACGCCAGCAAAAGCATGACGATGACAAACGGCACACCAAATGCCATCCACTCGCCAAAAGTGATGAGGTTATCCCCCGTCAGATATTTCAGGGCAATGGCGTTTGGTGGCGTACCGATTGGGGTGCCGATGCCACCAATGTTTGCCGCCACTGGAATGGAGAGCGCAAATGCAATTTTTCCCGGATCATTTGGCTTAAATACCGCAAGGATTGGCGTCAGAATCGCCAGCATCATGGCGGTTGTTGCCGTGTTGGACATGAACATGGAGAAGATGGCGGTGATCATCATCAAACCCGCCATCACCATTTGTGGCCTGTTCCCAAAAGGCTTCAGTAAGACGCGCGCAAGGTTGATGTCTAAACGATATTTGGTCGCTGCCATGGCAAGGAAGAATCCACCCAAAAACAGCATGATAATAGGGCTCGCAAACGTCGCCATGATGGTGTTGTATTGCAGCAAGTCGCCGAACTCTGCGCTTCCTGCATTGCTACGAAACCAGATTAGCCCTTTGTCCGAGAGAAACAGCAGTTCCAGTACAATCACCACCACCGAAGTGGCATAGATTGGAATGGGTTCTAATACCCAACACAGTGCTGCCAGCAAAAACAGAGCAATCGCACGCTGCTGCATCACAGTTAGGGTTTCAAATGGAAATGCTGACGCGGGAAGAATCAACACCAGCAAGGGGATAAGAATTGGAAGTATGTATTTCGCCTGAATGCGCATAATCGCTTGTAGTCCCTTAAAAGCTAAAACGCCCACTTCGAAACCTGCCGAATCCGTGGGCAACTTAGGGGCTGTTAACCTATGGTGGTTAATTCTTGTTCTAGCCAAAAGCGTTTTAGGTGCGCCGAGGTGTTTGCCGCCTAGCATTCTAAGCAAATACACCTTAACAAAGCGTAAAACGCTTTTGGCAGAACTCTGCGGGCAGCGTTTTTGGCGGCTTTCTTCTGCGTTATCAGCTTCTCATGTAGACAAGCTACACATCGAAGCCTCTGCCTTGAATAAAGCCGCCACAAACTGCTGCAAAAATCATCACCAAAGGTCAACAGCCCCTAATATATTGCGCGCAATACCGTTCGGAGTTACTGAATTAGATCAATAAAATGCGGTGTATTTTCAATGGTCTGTATACCCAAATTTTCAAATAAAAAAAGGACGCTCAGTGGCGTCCTTTAGCAAAGTCATCGTTTTATCTAAGAGCGTGGTGTGTTCTTCGAGATGTCCTCGTCCGATAGCAACTCATCAGCATCTTCCGCCATCATCTCTCGACAGCTTGTCAGCCCTGCCGCCGGAACATTCGGTTCGACAGGAACGATATCCTCTTCTTTCTCTTCATGGTCATCTGCCAATTGGTTGATCAGGCGTTGAACGAGGAAGTAGCCCGCAATACCGAACAGCACCGAACCCACAGCCTGACCGATCAGCACACCTTCTGCACCTGCATGTTGACCACCAATATACACAAACGGAATCGTACCCAGTGTCGCCTTGCCGACATTGAGCATGGTCGACCATGTTGGGCGGTTTAGATTGTTAAACGCGGCATTAGAGACAAACAATGTGCCATTGAAGATGAAAGTGATCGCGATGTAGGTACAGAACAGTGCAACCATAGAGGCAGCATCGCCATTCAGACTGAACGCATCAATGATAAGCCCCTGAGAAAAGTAAAGAATGATCGCAACACCTACACAGTACGCAGTCACGAATTTCACCGAGTCACTCAGGGTCAATCGAACCCGATCAAACCGAAGCGCACCGTAGTTCTGTCCAAGGATCGGGCCCACTGCCCCTGACAGCGAGAATATCAACGCAAATGACACGGGTAATAAACGCCCCATCACCGCATAACCCGCTACGTAATCTGCACCAAATTTCGCGATTTGCGCAGTCACAATCGCGTTCCCGATCGGCGTTGCGGTATTAGTGATGATCGCTGGGCCAGCAATGTTGGTGATAGCTTTGAAGTGCGTTTTTAAATCTTCCAACGTCGGCATGGTGACCAGGTCATGCTTACGATGCACCGCCTGAAACGCCACACCAAACATGACGAAGCGAGATATCAAGGAAGCGGTTGCTGCGCCTTCCACGCCCATAGACAAGGCAAAGATAAAGATAGGGTCTAACACAGCGTTGGCAGCACCGGCAGCCAAAGTTGCTGACATGGAACGCTTAGCATCTCCCACTCCTCTTAACGCTGCACCACCAGCCATACCCATAGCCATCAATGGCGCACCCGGAAGCAAAATCCAGAGGAAGTCGCTGGCTTTCTCAGCCGCTTCTCCCTCTGCACCAATGGATGCAAGGATGGGATCAAGGAAAGCCAGAATAACACCGGCCGTGAGAATGCTGACCAAGGCAGCAAATACCATGACACTGCCTGTGATTTTCCGCGCTTCTTCGCGCTGACCCGCTCCAAGCGCCCGGCTAACTAAAGCGCCCATAGCGATGGAGGTACCAATAGAAACTGATGTTGAGAAAAAGATGATGGTACCGGCAAAGCCAACGGCAGCGGCGAGCTCGACTTGTCCGAGTAAGCTGATGAAAAACATGTCAGCCAAGTCGACTAAAAACAGCGCCATCAGACCCACTGCACCGGATGTCGACATCACGGTGATGTGGCGCATAATGGAGCCATTAACAAACTTGGCCTGAGATTGGTTTGGCATGAAAAGTCCTGTTTTCTTTATGGTTTTATCGCTGTTTTAGAGCTAACAGACTATGATGCCATGAAAAAAAGGTGCCTCAAGCACCTTCTTTGATACAACACGTTCAATTTGTTCGAATGATTAAACTGGATGGTGGAAACAGTCGTCAATCTGAGTCGCTATAGCACGCAAAATATCTCGGCGAGAGATAACGCCCACCAACCTTTCGTCTTCGTCAATCACTGGATAGACCTTTGGTTTCGCAGGCAGCATTTCTTCCGCTAAACGAATAATGCTGTCATCTGGCAAAACCGCCTTCACATCACTGTGCATACAGTCTGCGACGTTGTGGCTGTCTTGGCAGTGATAGCCAGCCTTAAGCAGCTTGTGAATCAAATCCTGTTCGGAAAGGAATCCAACCACTTTATTTCTGTCGTCAACGACGGGTCCACCCGTCTGGTTGGCACTGAGCATTTTCTCCAATGCCCTGGAAAGTGGCATGGAAGAGCTGAACGTAACAGGTCGCTTGTTCATGTAATCTTTTACTTTAATCGATTCCATGCATCCCCCTTGCTTTTGTATGAGATGTTATAAGGGTCTATCTCCCTTAAGGTCCGTTGACCTTTTGACAGGGATAAATCTCCGCGCTTACTTCCTAACAGTGTTGACCAAGCTGGAAAAATTACTAGTTATCACGAAGGTATTTTTATGCTTTGTCACAAATGAAAGAGCGAATCGGCACCAAAGTCATTACAAAAAAGCCGACGAATAATCGTCGGCTTTCAGTAAATCAAGACGCTTATGGTTACATAAACATCATCATCAGAAGACCAATTGGAATGCGCTCACCGGTTGGCGATACTGCTTGGTCACCTTCAATTTTTGCTTCAAGTGTTACGCCGTTTTCACCTTCACTGATAAAACCATACGGTTCAAGATTGCTCAGTGATGCAGAGACAGCAGGCACACCATGCACATAGGCAGCAGGTACATTCACCAGCAGATTGCCCTTCAGTTTTGACATCAATGCACCAAAATTCTGGGTCACGCTGCCAAGGCCTGGCTCTACCGTTAAATCAAACTTCGCATCTACACGGCCTTCAGGAGTATCCACTTCCAGTGGCTTCAGCTCGAAAGTCATGCCGCTTTCTACTAATCCATCCAAATAAGTGGCCAGTTGCATCATCTCTTCGTCTGTTGGCTCTGCATTCAAGCTATCAGCTTTTTCTGCCAGCGCCATCATGGCGGTGTAATCCAGGTCTTTGAAGTTCACGCCCAGCTTGAAGTTATCCAAAACCATGGTTTCAGGCACATCAAGTTTCTGGAATGAAATGGTATTTTTGCTGGTAATACGCAGCTCTTCTGGCTTTGCAGTCGTCACGTCACCATTGGTGGCGTCCATTTCGTTCTGAACGTTAATGCCAAGATTGGTGACGGTTGCCGCCATGCCTGTCACATCGGTCAAGCTCGTGGTCTTTACATTCATGAGCTGCTGGCCAACCCACATTTCATCAACCATTTTGCCTTGTCCAGAGCCCGTAATCTCGCTGAAAGTGAACTTCTCACCCTCTACGCCAGAAAGTTCAACAGAAGGCATTTCCAGTTGATAAATCATGTTGCCATCTTTATCAGCAGTACCGGATACATTTGCCGGAGAGCTGGTGATGGTCACTTCTTCATCACCACCGTTCATCGCACGAACAGTGAGGTCGAACTGAGTATCACCAAAAATGGAGGTTTCACTCACCAGAGTGATTGGAGATTCACCCGACGGCCAAAGCACTTCTGACAGTGTCTTCACTTCAGGTGTCATTTCAAGTGTGGAAATTGAGCTGATGCTGAGGAAACCGTGCCCTACTTCGCTCAACACTGTGAATGACGTCGGTAAACCTTCTTCTTCATATAGCGCTTTGGTTGAGCCAGTCAGCGAAAATTTGGTCACAACGTCTGACGACAAGTAGCCACGATCATAAGAAACATTTTCAATGGCCAGATAAGGTGACTTCGCTTTTTCAATCTCAGCTTCATACTGGGATTGACCGATTTGTCCTGTCGCGAACGGCCACAACACAGCAATCGCTACCGCGCCTGCCACTGCCGCATATTTTCCAAATATCATTTTCACTCCAACTGACTAGGGTTGTTTAACCTTGATGATTATTCGAATCTGAGTGTAACCCATTGGTTCTCATAACCCTATTCGGTGACGATGTTTTCTTAAAATATGTGTCAGTTTGCAGCGTTCTTCTCAGCTTGAAGACGCTCAACAAGATACACTCACAAAAAATGTCGATTTACGGTAAGCGCATGAATTCCAATGTCATCCTTTGTCTGGACGACGACCCTTCTGTTTTAGCGCGCATTGAACGCGAATTGTCTGGTTTCAGTGAAACCTTCGATCTTATCTGCGCCGATAACGCAGCCTCAGCAAGCGAGATTTTGGAGCAACTTCATCGCGAAGAGCGGCGCGTTTCCCTTTTTATTTGCGACCATACTTTAGGTGAAGACGAAGGAATTACCCTTCTGATAAACATTGATAATCACCCAGCCTCTCATGGCGCCAGAACCGTACTTCTTAACGACCAGCCTGATTTGGAAAAAATCATGCAAGCTGTTAATGAAGGGCGTTTGAATTACTGCCTGACAAAACCTTGGGCGGAGAATGAAATAAGAGAACTCGCCAAAAAAGAACTGACCCAATTCGTTCTGGAGTTCAATACAGATGACTTACTGCGCTACTGCAACACGCTGGACCAACGTCGGCTTCTTGATGCTCACATTGAAAAGAAGCTCGCGACTTACCGAAATGGCTTTATCGAATCATCACTTGGTGTGTCAGACGAGGAACTTTCGAAGCAACTGATTGACGGTATTTCCGAGTATTTTAGCCAAAACAGCGAGCACGACGTCAGCAGGCTCTATAGCGAAGACCACATTCTCACCCATGAAGACAAACCTAACTCGTTCCTTTGGTTTGTTGTGGAAGGAGAAGTCGCCCTGCTAAAGCGCGATGAAACCGGGGCTTCGCATGAAGTCGCAAGGCTAGGCCAGGGCAGCTTGATTGGCGGAATGTCTTTCGTGACTGGAGATGTTTCCTTCTCAACGGGTATTACTCTTAAGCCTACCAAGGTGTTGAAGCTCAACAGAAACCTCTTTTCTCAGGTGATGCAGGCGCGAAATGACTTACTTCCACTGTTTTCGAATTACCTGCTCCGTCACTTTAACCGTCGTTTGAAACGGAGCATTACAACTGAGGTAAAACTGCAGCAAACGCTCCAATCACTCGAATTGGCGCACAAGCAGCTTATCGAGAAAGAAAAGATGGCGATGCTTGGGCAACTGGTCGCTGGCGTTGCCCATGAGCTGAACAATCCGGTTTCAGCGATTTTGCGAAACAGTGAAACACTACGCGACAATATCGGCACCTTGATAAACGTCGAGCTCAATACGCAAGCGCGTGAAAAAGCCAATCAAATCATGGCAGACGCTTTGCTCTCGCGCCCGATGTCTACTGCTGATGCCCGTAAGCTTTCCAAAGATGTTGAACCGCTTTTGGGTAATCGGAATCTCGCCAGAAAAGCCGTCAATATGGGCTTGGACAAACCTGATGATGTCGCTTTCTGGACTAAAGCTTTGGGGGGCGAGTTCCAGCACACGCTTAACCAATGGGACATGTTCTACCAAGCCGGGAGCTTGCTCCGCTCGACCAATGTGTGTGCCAGACGTATCGCCGATATGGTGAAAAGCCTGAAAACCTATGCCCGTCAGGATGACGAAACCATGCATGAAGTCGACATTCATGAAGGCATTGAAGACACGCTGGTGATGTTTGAAAACCAGATTAAGCGGATCACACTGGTGAAAGATTATGGCGAGCTTCGACTTATCCGTTGTAAACCCATCGCGCTTCAGCAAGTTTGGACCAATCTGATTTCCAATGCGCTGGATGCTGTTGGGCAGCACGGTGAAATTGAAGTGAGAACCCGTGAAACCGTTTATCGCAGCCGAAAAGCAGTCAAAGTTACTGTGAAAGACAATGGTGTCGGCATCCCTGATGCGATCAAAGACAAGGTCTTCGAACTGAACTACACCACCAAGCGCGAAGGCCATTTTGGGCTTGGTATTGGGCTTTCTGTTTGTCGCCAAATCGTTGAGCATCACGGCGGTTCGATTAACGTAAGTTCTTCACCCGGCGAATTCACAGCGATGACTGTCACCCTTCCCTACTCCCCACTTATCGCGCCATACATGGAGGAAAAATGAGTAATTACCTTATTTTATGTGTAGACGACGAACGTGATGTTCTGGATAGCGTGGTAAACGACATTGCGGCGCTTGAAAGCCATTTCGTGATTGAAGCGGCAGAGTCTGTCGCGGAAGCCAGAGAAATTCTGGCTGAAGCTAATACAGACAACCTGGAGCTCGCATTGATTCTCTGTGACCACATCATGCCGGAAGATCTGGGTGTCGACTTCCTGATTGAACTCAGCGGTTCGCCAGAAACCCAGAAAGCCAGAAAACTGTTACTGACCGGCCAGGCAGGCTTGGAAGAAACCGTGCAGGCTGTTAACAATGCCAGTCTAGACTACTTTATTGCCAAACCGTGGAGCGGCGATACCTTACAACAGGTTGTGGTCGACCAACTCACCACTTTCGTCATCGAGAATGATAGTAATCTGTTGCCGTGGGTCAGTGCCCTAGATGCAGAGCGCATTATGGAGGCAATCAGTAACAACCGTTTGAGCTATTCGGATAACTGATTCATCAATAGTTTCTGACATTCAGTGTGACGACTGGTCAAAATTCCAGCCTTTTGAGTACAAAATAACGGTCATAGCACCAGATAACGGTGCTATGCTGTTGTTTCGCAAAAGCGACTTCTATTAGAATACGCACACAATATTTTTCATCACGAGACCCTTTTGATGCGCAAAACCAAGATTGCCGGTATTTTGCTGGCGGCCGCAACTTCTGCTGGCTTCTCTGCTGCAAGTGCTGCTAACGACAACACCATGAGCAACTTTAGTTACGACTACTTCGAAGCTCGCGTTGGCATTAGCCCTGTCACTTACGGTGTTGGTTTCAGCACTTCCATCCACCCTAACGCGCACATTCGTGCCGAAGTCGATACTGAGTTCGAATCTGATTTCGATACCACTGCTGCTATCGGTTTCCATGCGCCAGTGAACAACTGGGCTGACGTTTATGGTGAACTGGGTCTGCGCACCATGAAGCAGCGCGGCAAATACAACCACGACACAGAGTTTGGTGTAGAAGTTAACTTGGGTCTACGTCAGTGGCTGAGCCCACAACTGGAAGTAGGTGCTGAGATTGGCCACCTGTCTATCTCAGACGATGACGACATTTTCGGTTCTGTTAACGCACGTTTCCACGCGACTGAACTGTTCTCTATCGGCTCTCAGCTTCGCTTCAATGATGCTTACGGCGACCAGTTCATGTTCACGACCCGCTTTAAGTTCTAAACGATGAACATAAAAAAAGGCCTCTCAATTTAGAGGCCTTTTTTCTATCATCAGGAAACCTGAGGATGCTCGAATTCTAGTCGTTTGTATCGGTTGATTTTACTGGCACTCTACCGCATTAAAGCCCTGAGGAGCATCTGCAGAGACAAGGGTCGAGACAGGCTTATAGCCCATGGCCTCTGCCAGATTTTCGTATCGGGCATTAATGGTGTGAACTAGGATATCGCCCGTCTTACCACCACACATTTGGGCGAATCCGACTCCTTCAAGCACTCCACATTTTGAAGAATGGACTTCAATACCACTGTTTTGAAGCTGGATTTCACTCTCGAAGATGCTCATACCCGAAGACTCGCACTGAACCGCGCCTTTTGTTTTATAAACCGTGACTTCTTCTACCTGTTTGATCGCACAACCAGCAAATAGCGCGAGAGCCGAAGCGCTTGCCGCCAATCCTTTCAGTTTGGTTATTTTCATTACCTAGCCCCTGAAGTTATCTATCGAGTTCTATATCTAACAAATAAATTGCTGAAAGGCCGATGAGCTCAATAACCAAAGGTTGTCCATATCGCTCAATCAGCTTGGAAACGCCGTAAGCCACTTTCTCTTTGCCTTGATCACCACCATTTACTGCACCCAACAAGTATCGGATACAGTTAGCAAATTTGGTTTCTGAAAGTGCTTTAATCCAGGTTCTCTTAATAGTGTCGTTATCGGTAGGATCGATTTGACTGGTGACATAGGCAAGTACTTGTCCCTGAAATGCCGTGACCATCGATTCTTTGGTAGGAACAACACGTTGAATTCCGCTTCGGCTTAGTCCGGTCCTCTTGGCGATTGACCCATAGGTCACCGCGTCCCAGCCTTGCTCCATAAAAATATCAACGATTGTTCGATAGATAAGCGCTTCAGTCTGCAGAGCGCCCTCTTTGGTGTTCTTGGCCATTAGTCCCTTAATTCCCACTCACTCAGCGAATAACGCTTCGTAAAAATCAGCAATCGGGCGCTGTTGGTCGCGCTTTATATTGATTGCGATTAAAAATAGCTCACATTTCATTCGCTCAAATGTTACCTGATTTCACTCTGTTTTTTTACCTTTAACGGTCACTTTATGCTCAAACCACAGAGCCATTTCAAGTAAAAGCTGAGAACTACCGAGCCGATGAACGGATATTCATACAGCCTTGAATACGAAGTTATGTGAAGTTAGACGCGGATTAGTTAAGTTGGCTTTCCAACCATTGTTTAAATGCCAGAATCTTCGCATTCCCCTGATGTTCTTCCCTGTATACCAGATAGAAGCTGTAGGGAGACTTAACAGGTCTGTCGACGGGAGCGACCAATCTGCCGGACATAAGGTAATCCTGAATATAAGCGATGCGGCCAATGGCTACGCCCATTCCACACGTGGCAGCATCCAATGCGAGATCTGCCCTGTCAAAGCTATGATTGGTGCCGTTGAGCTCTAAGCCGTTCGCGTTGGCCCAATATAACCACTCATCACTCAAGCTGGCGCTTGCCCAAGGGGCTGCATCATGCAACAGCTGACACTGAGCAAGCTTCTCCGGATTATCAAATAGCGAGTGACGCTCAGCATATTCAGGGCTGCAGACAGGCACAATTGCGTCATCCATTAGATGATGACTGATAAGTCCGTTATAACGCCCATGACCAAAATAGATGGCGCAGTCAAAGGCCTCCGCCTTGAAATCTATCAGATCATTTCGGGTTCTGAGGTGCAAGGTCACATCCGGAAAGGCTTCCGCAAATTGAGAGAGCTTAGGCACTAACCATTTTTGTGAGAATGTTGGCGGCGCAGAAATAATGAAATCACCAAAAGGTTTGGCTCGGTTGAGCTCCAGAAGCTTTAAACTGATTGCAGAGAACTGCTCCGTGACCACCAGCTTTAACTGCTCCCCCTCATTTGTCAGAGATAAATGACGGGGCCTTCTCACAAACAGTGACACTTCCAAACGTTGCTCAAGCTTCTTTATCCTGTGACTCACCGCGCTTTGGGTGAGATGGAGTTCCTCCGCTGCTCGAGTAAAGCTCATGGTTTCAGCCACTACTGAAAAGCAGTGTAATCCGGCGAGTAGTGAAGAAGAAAGCTGAGGCAATTTCATTGTTTTATTTTGCTTTTTGGGTGATAAGCAGACTTTAGCAATAAACCCCTTGTGGGTACACTTAGCCATTCGAAGTGCGGGATTCATCGCCTGAAATAACAGAGCTGACCGTTATTACTGAGAATGACAGACATTAAAAAAGCCGCATAAAGCGGCTTTTTAAGCATTGAGATAGGATCTTAGATTGCGCGAAGTAGTTGTTGTTTGGTTTCTTCGCTTAGCAACGTCCAGTGCGTACCATTTTGCGCACCAGCAAACATCCAAAGCAGTTTAACGTCTACATCGTAACCGTGTGCTTCCTGCACTTTACGGAACAATTCTTCTGGGCTCATTGAGAAGAAGGTATCTACATCTTCTACGCCCGATTTTTTAAGCATACGCTCAATGGTCAAACGCAAGTTGGGTAAATCGCGCAGGCGCTTGTTGAGCTTGGAGTCGCGGTATTCTTTTTCTGCTACCGAATTCTCTACGGACTTTTTTACCATAGCGTCCAACCCCTGATCCTCCGCTTCATACAGATCAGTGATGTCGTAGTAGTTTACGATAGCTGTGGAGCTTTTCTTAACGTGAACGAATTTCTTGCACTCTTTATCAATGAGATTTTGCGTTAGGTCGTTACCACCACGCAGGTAGATACGGTCTTCCTTAACCAGTGCGAACATAGCCCCGCTCACGAAGAAGCCAGTTCCACCAAACATTGAACGTTTTTCAGTCTCGCCAAATTGCGACAAGTACTCGACAAAGCCACTTTTAACTTCCAACACGTGTGCCTCCTTTCTCCCCAAAAAAATAAACCAATTCCTCGGTTCAAATATTGTAATTTCTCAACGCGAATTAATGATGACGCATTAGGGCATAGAAAACCATGCACCAGATCACCCAATACCGAAAACTGTAGCGTTTTTGCAACATTCGTCACGGTTATTGGATGTAATTTTTATGTTTATACCATGTTAAATGAGTAGTTACACTCGCAATTTGATGCGTTTTTTTGCAGCGAGATTTCCAATGAAACGTTAGCTTACTTCAAAAACTGGCACTTCCAGGTGTCCAACCTTGCGTTTTATCTACTAATAAGATTGTCAACCAGCAGGCTGCATGAATACCTGTACAAGCTATGGAATAAATTGCCTTTCGTTCAAATTTATCAACAGATGTATTTCAATTAAAACACGGGGCAATTACTATTAACTCAGCGTTCTTTCGAGTCTAAAAAGATGGATCACCTATCGTTATTCTGGGTCTCCCCCAACCGCGACAAATACCTTAAAGCCATAGAAACTGATTTTTTTCAGCGGGTTTACCGCTCACTGAAAGATGGAACTCTGGAGCTTCCCCCGATCCCAGACGTTGTTGTCAAACTCCAACAAGCCTGCAATCAACCAAATACAACGGTCCGTGATGTCGCGACACTGCTTTTGGATGATGCCACGCTGACCGCTGCGGTGATTCGTTCTGCAAACTCTGCTGTTTTCAGTCCAAGAAACAACCGTCCTTGTCATGACATCAACATGGCGGTATCCCGCTTAGGTATTCAACGCGTATTGGGCATCGCAACTGCTCATGCAATCCAAACGTTGAAAACCAACTCCCCTTTCAGCAAGGAATGTAACGCCCTACTGAAAAAAAGTGCGACGGCATCAAGAGAATTTGGCTCCACAATGGCATTGTTGTGCCAGAAGGTACGCAGCTACGATGATGAGAACCTTCATCTCGAAGTCGAAAAGTCTCTACTAATAGGATTGCTTGCTGACATTGGTATCTACAGTGCTGTGAAGGCATTTCACAACTACACCGAAGAAGGTCACTATCTGGATTTTGAAATTGCCAGCCACGTCTTCTTCACGGTGAGTCGCGAAGCCAGTCGTTTCATTTTGAAGTCTTGGGGATTTGACTTGGATTTTGTGGAAGTGTCGCTCAATCGCCGTATCAGGAAAGCGAATGAAGACGTTTCCTACCTGGATATCGCTAAAATGGCCAACCACTTATTGATGTTCCGTGCGAAAGATGAAGACATCAACGAACATGAAGTCGAGATTACTTTGGCTGGCGCAGAGGCTCTTTACGAACTCTCCAATCTAGAGGAAAAGGACTTTCGTCACCAGCTCACTAATATCATCGACAACTGCGGGTTTTAATTCTGGCCTTCCTTCTTACCGTAAAACTTTACGCCAGTTTCCGCACATAGATTGACCTTATTGGATCGCGACTGATAATCTCGTCGCGATTTCTTTTTTATCAATAGGGTCTTACGCAAATGCTTCCCGGCATGCTTTACATTTTTCTACCTTTGGTTGTTGGCTATTTCATCACGATCAAAAGTGCTTCTTTGCTCGAAACCATCAACCGATCTACATCTCGTTTGGTCTTTGTCATCCTGGGTTTGATGGGATTGAGCCTTGCAGGGCTGGATAACCTTTCCAGCAATCTCAATCAGATCCTACTGCTCGCCGTCACCTTCTTCTTTTGTATCGGTATCTGTAACCTTTTAGCCCTGCCCCTTTTAGACAAGGTACTGAAAACCAAGACCGAACAGCACAAACGTGAAGTACCGGTTTCTGCTATGGCAATGGAGTCCGTCAAACTGGTGTTTGTCGTGGGTGGTGGCCTCATTCTCGGATTAGTTCTTCCGATTCCTTTGGATTGGGTAGACCCTACCAGCGAAGGTATTCTGCTTATTCTTCTTTTCCTGATTGGTATTCAGCTTCGTAACAGTGGCATGACGCTGAAACAAATCATTCTGAATAAGAAAGGGTTGAGCGTTGCCCTGATAGTCATCATTACTTCTTGGCTGGGTGGGCTTCTCGCAGCATGGACTCTCGACCTTCCATATAATTATGGTTTGGCGATGGCTTCAGGCTTTGGTTGGTATTCTCTGGCGGGTATTTTGATGGGTGATGCGCTTGGCCCTGTTTATGGTGGTGCTTCATTTATGTTGGAACTTTCCCGCGAGCTTGTCGCAATTATTCTTATTCCTCTGCTTATTGCCCGATATCCTCTCACCGCTATCGGTTACGGTGGTGCAACTTCTATGGACTTTACTCTTCCAATTATTCAAACCACAGGCGGCGTGAAGTGTGTACCTATTGCTATCGTCAGTGGGTTTATCCTGAGCTTACTAGTTCCAATACTCATGCTGTTCTTTGTTGCTCTGTGATGAATGACACGACGAGATGACAAAGAAAAAGGAGAGCCGAAGCTCTCCTTTTTTAATAGCGAGGGGGAACGCTATTTTCAATTAGTTGTTGCGGATCCACTCATCCATGTCTGATTTAAGATTGTCAGACTTGGTACCGAAGATAGCCTGAACACCGCCGCCAGCCATTACTACGCCAGCCGCACCCAGTTTCTTCAGTTGGTCTTGGTCAACTTTATCAACACTTGCCACAGCGACACGCAGACGTGTGATACAAGCATCCAAACCAGTGATGTTGTCTTTACCACCGAAAGCCATTACCAAGTTCTTCGCCATTTCAGATTCAGAACCCTCTGCCGCTGCTGTAGTTTCATCTTCGTCTTCACGACCTGGAGTTTTCAGGTCCAGCTTAACGATGGCAACGCGGAATACGATGTAGTAGAACACTGCGTAGCACAGACCCAGGATTGGGAACAGCCACATTTTCTGAGAGTTCGCAGACAGCACCACAAAGTCAATCAGACCGTGTGAGAATGACGTACCGTGAACCATACCCAGCAAGTTGGTCAGTACAAATGCAGTACCTGCCAGAATTGCGTGGATAACGTACAGAACTGGTGCAACGAACAGGAATGCAAACTCGATTGGTTCGGTGATACCCGTCAGGAATGAAGTCAGCGCAGCTGAAACCATGATACCACCCACTTTCGCGCGGTTTTCTGGTTTCGCGGTGTGCCACATTGCAATCGCTGCAGCTGGCAGACCATACATCTTGAACATGAAGCCACCAGCCAGCTGACCGAAGCCATTACCCGCTGCGCGAGACGCCGCGTCTGCTTCCAGGTAACAAGTCAGTACACCAGTACGCGCTTCGCCCGCTGCGTTCACACATGAGCCCGCTTCGAAGAAGAAAGGTACGTTCCAGACGTGGTGCAGACCAAATGGGATAAGAGAACGTTCAACGATACCGTAGATACCGAATGCTGCTACTGGGTTCTGGTTAGCTGCCCAGTGTGAGAAAGCACCGATTGCAGCGCCGATTGGTGGCCAGATAACAGAAAGCAGCAGTGCCAGACCAATAGCACAGAAGCCGGTCATGATTGGAACAAAGCGCTTACCCGCAAAGAAGCCAAGGTAGTCAGGCAGTTGGATACGGAAGAAGCGATTGAATGCCCAAGCAGCCACACCACCAACCAGAATGCCACCAAGCACACCAGTATCAATCTTCTCTACACCCATCACTTGTGCCATAACGCCAAGCGTGGCAGCCATGATGCCGTAACCAACGATTGCTGCTAGACCCGCAACACCGTCGTTATTGGTAAAGCCAAGTGCAACACCTACTGCGAACAGCAGTGGCATTTGGCCAAATACCGAACCACCGGCACTTTCCATGATTTGTGAAACAACAGAAGGCAGCCAGCTAAAGTCGGCAGCACCAACACCCAGCAAGATACCCGCAACCGGCAAAACCGATACAGGCAGCATCAGCGCCTTACCGACTTTTTGCATGTTCGCAAACAGGTTTTTAAACATAAAAACGCTCCTGATTAATATTGAGTTGCTTTTAAACTCAAATCGATGCGAGTTCTCGACAACCCAGTAACTTTTTTTGTATTCGCTGAGTAATATAGGACTGCTCAGTTACAGTGACTACGTAACACGATTTAGTTGTTCAGAAAGTAAATATAGATCACACACAAAACCAGCAGGATAGCAGTTTTGATACTGCCTATCTCCCTGTTTTAACAGGACTTTAGTTAATTAAAACCAAACATTGGTTGATCTTCGTTCAACAAAATTCTTCTTCCCCATAAGTTATTTAATGTAACGAAATTAGTAATAATCGACGCCCCATCGTTACAGAGAGATATATCATTTATCTTATTGTATTTGTTAAATTTTCACTTCCATACATTAGTATTTTGTATAGATCGCAAACACCTTTAGTGATTTTCATTCTACACAACAGTTTGCCGTATATTTTCCCTTCAGCTTTGGCTTGACAGGAATAAAGATGAGAACAATTAGACTATTCGTATACTTTTTCTTAGGCGTTGTTTTAACTGGGTGTCAAAGCACCCTCATTGATCAGCCTTTTACCGCTGATGAGAGCTGGCAGTCAGCCACTTTAGAAAATGGACTTGTTGTTCATATTAAAGAAGTGCCGGGTGAGGCTGTGTCCACACGCTTCATGGTTCGCACAGGGTCCAGAGACGAGGCTGATGATCAGAAGGGTTACGCCCATTTCCTCGAACATATGGCGTTTAATGGCAGCGAAGCCTTCCCTAAAAATGAAGTTGTCTCGCTGTTTGGCGACGAAGGTGTGGCTTTTGGTCAACATCTCAACGCGTTTACTTCGTACACTCATACCGTCTACCAGGTAGACCTTCCCTCCAATGAAAAACTCTCTGATACTCTGGCCTGGTATCGGGAAATCGCTACTTCACTGACTTTGGAATCCGAAGAGATCACCAAGGAACAAGGTGTTGTGTTAGGGGAGTTTCGCTTTTCTTTTCAGGGTCACAGCGACGCAAGCAGCGCCGATTTTGAAATCTATCGACTGATTGCCGAACAGCTATATAACGTCGACGAGGATGTCCTTGGTAACGAAGATAGCATCCGAAATATCTCTGAAAATCGATTAAGAGATTTCTATCAAACCCACTACACACCTAGCCGCAGCGAAATTTTCATTGCAGGTGATGTCGATGCAGCGTCGACCATCCAAGAGATAAGTGCACTTTTCGCCACTTGGACGGCGACAGATCAACACGCTCCAATACATAAAGCCTCTCCGCTAAGCCGTGGAGAAAACAGTATCGTTCGGGTGAATGACGTTTCATTCCCCTCCACGACCTTGCTCTTTGATTTGGGCGCAAACCCAATGGAGACAGCCGCTGACTTTGAAAATTTTGCTGCCGCAAGTATTTTGTCGAATGCTATCAGCACACGCTTGAATGACCGCGCAAGAGACCTAAATGCTCCTGTACAAAGTACCCATGCTCAGCTGATTCAGTGGTTTGAACGCATGGTCCTCAGCATTCAGGTTTCTTACGAAACACCAAAGCAACAGGAAGCTATGTTGTTTCTTGGCGAGGAGTTGGCCACTTTACGTGATCATGGTTTGAGCACTCTGGAAGTTGAAGCTCAAACCAGTGACTTCCTGAAGCTTGAGTCAACTTTCGCTGACAACTATACCGCTCGCGACTATGCCGAAGACCATGTCTTTTTCCGCATGATAGGCAGGCAGACTTTGTCACCGGAGACCTACAAGTCATTGTCGACCGTCTTCGTCAACCGCGCAGATAAAGCCTGGTTCAATAAAGAACTCAAATCATTGCTCACGACCAATGATGTTCAATCGCTCGTTGCATTAGAACATCACATCTACCCTACTGAGCAAGTAAAGCAGCAACAGCTGGCTTTGGTTGCTGATATGCAAAAGGCGTTCAATCAAACCGGCAATGTGTTAGTTCTGCCCGACGTTGTTTCGGACTTCCCTCAGCCTGACAAAACTGGCGAGATCGTGGCGATACAAGATCTCGATGCCAACACTACCCAATGGCAACTCAGCAATGGCGTTACTGTGTACCTGAGACACATGCCAAACTCAGGCGATGATGTTCATGTATATGCCGGTTCTAAAGGTGGCCTGGCGGCGCTTCCGCCCTCTTTGCGCCCTGCGGGTCTGTTGATGCCGGGCGCTTATTCTGAAAGTGGTCTTGGCGGATTGTCGTTCAATGACTACAACCGACTGATGGTCAAAGAGAATGCCTATATAGAACCTATGGTATGGGAACACCTACATGGGTTTTATGGTAGCTCCACCAGAGCCTCTTTACCCTTAGTACTTGCTTCAATGTTCCAAGGCTTCCAGCACGCCACGCTGGATGAAGAGATGTTCGAACGCCATAAAGCGCAATTCATCAAGAATAACCGTCAATACCTCGAGTCCGTTGATGGTAAAGCTCTGATGGCTGTTTCAAATGAAATCTATGATGAGAATTCAGTTCGCCACACTCTTACGCCTGAGGACTATGAAAAGGTCGGTGCTAATGATGTGGTAAAGGCTTACGACAACCTGATGAAAACCAATCGAGGGATTGTGTATGTCATCGCCGGAGATATCCCTATCGATGAATTCAAACCTCTTGCGCGAACTTATCTCGCCGGCATGACGTTCAAAGACTTGCCGTCTGAAGGCCTCTATGACGTGAAGTTAGAGCCGAAAAAAGACGAATTCACCATTGCTTTTGGTCCCGCAGGTAACAATGTGGAGCTGTTTACCATGTTCGCCCGGGATGCTGAGGTTAAAACCACCAAAGACTACTTCCTGGCTGATATTGCGGGACGCATTCTTACCGCTCGCCTGACGGAACAAGTCCGAGAGACAGGGAGCTTAGATTACTCTCCCTACTCGTTTGTGATGTGGCCTGAAGGTGCAGATACTCAGCAATTGCTTATTGTCATGAGCTCTTCAGTCATAAAACGAAAAGAGGCACGGGTAGCCCTGGATGAGATTGCCGACTCTATTGGACATGGTGCAACACCAGAGGAATTCAGCAGTACCTCCAAGCAGTTATCTCATGCACTACAAGATGGGTTATCACAACCTCAAGAGCAGGCACGCATGATATTTAATTATGTGCTGGCGGACGCTGATCCTTTAGCAGTGGTTGACCCTGACAGCGTGATTGACGCATTAACACAAGAAGATATAAACCAATATCTGAAAGCATTTACGTCAAAATCCGCCATCCGGATAGACGTGACAAATTTGCCGTCAGCGCCATAAATGCGAAAAGCCGGGAGTTATCCCGGCTTTTTCTTTCACTTGACCCAGTCTACAGATAGTTCTTATTGATAAGCTCAGGTATCGGTAAAAATACTCTCCAAATCCACCGTTCTGTTTTTCCAATATGAAAGATTGAGACTTGCTTCGATATGGTTAAGGTGAGATTTCATGAGCTCAACAGCCTTCAGTTTGTTACCACTGGCCACCGCCTCAATAATCTCTCCATGGTCATGACACCCACAGTCTAACTGCTTCTCTCTTTGATACAACGCGATGATAAGGGAGCTTCTGGTGATCAAGTCATTGAGGATTTCAGCGAGAACCTTGTTTCCGCTCAACGTTGCTAATAGAAGATGGAAGTCGCCTGATAGCTTAATGATTTCTCGGCGATTTCCGCTTTTCTTTGCAGCTTTTTCTTTCTCTACATGCTTGGTTAACCGAAGTAAATCCGATTCCGATGCTCGCCCAACCAAGTTCTCTATAATTCCTTGCTCCACAAGTGCTCGTGCAGCCAGGACATCGCTCGCTTCTTCAAGTGTGGGCTCGGAAACACTCGCGCCTTTGTTTGGCGATATGGTCACAATCCTTCGAAGCGCGAGGCGCTGAATGGCAGCTCTGACATGATTTCTGTTAGCTCCAAAGGCTTCGACTAACTGGTGTTCCACCAGCCTTGTCCCTGGTGGCAATCGCTGATCTCCGATAGCCTGGCTAACAGCATCAATGATTCTGTTAATTTCTGTCTCTTTGTGTGATTGCCCCAGAACACCCATAGCCACCTCTAAAATTGTTAGCAATTTCAGGATTGCATATTTCTACCTTCTCGCCAACCTCTAAATTATCGGCCAAATATCACGCACTACATTAGAGAAAATCCGCACCGATTTGTTGCAATAACTAGCCAAACAAAAAGATAAAAACGAATAATTCTTTGATAATTATTACTTTACTCACTTGGCACATTATCTGCTGAATACCTCTCCAAGATTGCTAGCAATCTTTTTCAGGAGAGTAGTATGAAAGGAAAAGTGAGTCTTGTCGGCCTAACAAAGAAATACGGTGAAAGCCTCGCCGTCGACGATTTAAACCTGACAATTGAGGCTGGACAATACTGCTGCTTATTAGGTCCCAGCGGTTGTGGAAAAAGCACCACGCTTAGAATGATTGCAGGTCATGAAGCCGTGTCTTCGGGGCAAGTGCTTCTGAACAACAAAGATGTCACGCATGCCTCTCCCCGGCAGCGAGGCACGGCGATGATGTTTCAGAACTATGCGCTTTTTCCACACATGACATGCCTTGAGAATGTCGCCTACGGGTTAAAAGTCGCTGGCATCAACAAAGATGAGCGAACTATCGCTTCAAAAGAGATGCTTGAACTTGTAGGAATGATTGAGCATCAACATAAACTACCTGCCCATCTTTCCGGCGGCCAGCAGCAGCGAATCGCGCTAGCGAGAGCACTCATATGCAAACCTGACGTCATATTGCTTGATGAACCTCTCTCAGCACTCGATCCCTTTCTTAGGATCCAAATGCGCAAGGAGCTGAAGCGTATACAGCGGCAATTGGGACTGACGTTTATCCATGTTACCCATTCTCAGGAAGAGGCCTTTGCATTGGCCGACGTCGCTGTGGTGATGAAAGATGGCATTATTGAACAAAGCGGCACGCCGAAATCTATTTTCGAAAAGCCAGCTTCGGCGTTTGTTGCGGATTTTATCGGTGGTCACAATGTGATTGTTCCCAGCCCTTCTCTGTCAGATATCCCTTCACCCTTTTCTGTTCGCGCTGACCATATCGAAATCACCCCAAAGGACGAAAAATCCTGTCACGACACTATCTCAGTTGCTGCTGAAATTATCGATGTGGAGTTTCAGGCCCAGTTCTATTTCGTCGAGGCCGACATCGGTGACGGCCAGAGATGTATGTGCTTTATCCCCGAAAGCCAATTGGACCCCCTTCTTGTTACCTCCGGCCAGAAAGTTGACCTCAACTGGCGGAGGGATCAGATGAACCCTTTCAACATTACCCATTAGTTACCAAGGAAAGGAATATGAAAGACGAAAAATCTGCAATCAAGAGTCAAGATGTTACGGATAACGATGCCAACGCCCCGCAAGATAAAACGCGCCGAAAGCTCCTTAAAGGGGCTGCCGTCGCCACTGCAGCGGCAGCAAGTAGTGGCCTTATCACAGGTTTTCCTATGATCTGGGCACAGAACATCAAAAATATTACCTTGCGCCAATTTGGTACGGGTGTGTCTAACCTCAATGCGATTGCTGAGAAATGTAAAGAGGATTTGGGCTTTAATCTGCAACTCACCTCTTTGGATTCTGACAGCGTCACACAACGTGCGGTGACACAGCCTGGCTCCTATGACATCGCTGATATTGAATACTGGATTTGTAAGAAGGTCTTCCCTTCTCGCGTATTGCAGCCTTTAGACACATCCAGGCTGAAACTGTACGACAAAATATCTCCGCTTTTCATCAACGGAAAGCTGACACCGGAATCACCTATCGCACAGGGCACCGCGCCGCATACTGTAGGCTTTGTAGAAGGGCAGAATTCAACCACATTTGCCAAGTCACCCACTGACTGGATGACCTTAATTCCCACTATCTACAATGCCGACACCTTAGGTATCCGCCCAGATCTCATCAATCGTCCGATCGAGAATTGGTCAGACATTATGGACCCTGCGTTTAAAGGTAAAGCATCGATTTTAAACATTCCTTCCATTGGAATCATGGATGCCGCCATGATCTGCGAATCGATGGGCGCGGTCTCTTATGTAGACAAAGGGAACATGACAAAAGAGGAAATCGACAAGACGATTGATGTGCTTATCGAAGCCAAAAAACAGGGGCAGTTCCGCGCGTTTTGGAAATCTTTTGATGAGTCCGTCAACCTGATGGCTTCAGGCGAAGTCGTCATTCAAAGCATGTGGTCACCGGCAGTCGCTGCCGTCCGCAGCCGCGGTATTCCTTGTGTTTATCAGCCGCTGAAAGAAGGTTATCGCGCTTGGGGTGGCGGTCTTGGCTTAGCATCTCATCTTTCTGGTCTTGAACTCGATGCTGCCTATGAGTACCTCGATTGGTACCTATCAGGATGGGTCGGTGCTTACCTCAATCGTCAGGGTTACTACAGCGCGGCACCGGAAACCTCAAAAGCCTTCATGTCTGAAGATGAATGGGGCTTCTGGATTGATGGTAAAGCGGCTACCTCTGACATCTTGAGCCCAACCGGACAATTGATGGAAAAAGCAGGAGCAGTCCGGGATGGCGGTTCTTACTGGGATCGTATGGGCAGTGTTGCTTGCTGGAACTCTGTCATGGATGAAAACAAATACATGATCCGTAAGTGGAACGAATTCACCGTTTCCTAATGCGCTACGTTCAGGCTGGTTAGCGCCAGCTTACCAGCCTGATTTTTTAAGGTTTTACTATGCAATTGGCAAAACTCAAAACCAACAACAGCTACTGGCAAGCTGCTCCGCTTGCTTCCATGCTGATGGCTTTCCTAGTATTTCCCATTGTCGCTATCGTTATCGTGAGTTTTTGGGACTACAACGAGTTCTCGATCATCCCTGACTTTATCTTCGAGAACTATGAATATCTTCTGACCTCCAAGGTGACTTGGCAGGCTTATCTGCAAACGCTCAAGTATGCCTTCATCACTTGGCTACTGACGCTCACGATTGGCTTCTTTGTTGCCTACTACTTAGCGTTCTTTGTGAAAAGTAACAGCATGCAGACCATCTTGTTTCTTGTATGCACTGTCCCATTTCTCACCTCCAATATCATCCGGATGATCTCCTGGATTCCATTGCTGGGTCGAAATGGACTTATCAATAGCGGACTGCAATCTGCTGGGATTACCGAAGCGCCTTTGGATTGGCTGCTTTATAGCGATTTTGCCATCGTGTTGGCATATGTCCACCTATACACCATGTTTATGGTAGTCCCCATTTTTAACTGCATGATGCGTATCGACCGTAGCCAGATTGAAGCAGCGGTGGATGCAGGCTCAAATGGCTTCCGGGTGCTTATTGATATCATCATCCCACTGTGTAAATCCGGCATTATCATTGGCAGCATATTCATTTTCACGCTGGTAATGGGCGATTTCATTACAGTCAAAGTGATGGGAGGTGGGATTAAAGCCAATGTCGCCATCCTGATTTATAACGAGATTTCGTTGCTTCAATATCCTGCAGCGGCGGCTGGCGCAGTCGTGCTGCTGGCTACCGTTATTACCATGTTGGTGATTCTGTTTCGCTTGGTCGATATCAGGAAGGAGATATGAAATGAAAGAAAACAGAAAAGCTTTCCTTATCTGCTCGGCTTTATTTTCTCTTTTTGTTCTTTTTCTCTATGGCCCTACCGTCACCATTGCCATTCTATCCTTTCAAGGCGAACAAGGCGGCCTGACTTTTCCAATGCGCGGTGTGTCACTTCACTGGTATGCCCAGCTCTTTGAGAAGCAAGCAGTTGGCGATTTCAGTCAAGCGTTATTGCGCTCTTTAGGGCTTGGCTTTGCGGTAATGATAAGTACTGTTGTTATCTCGCTCATGGCGGGCTTGGCTTTCCGACGTCATTTCGCAGGAAGCAGCTTAATTTTCTATGTGACGCTCGCCAGCCTGATCATTCCTTCTATTCTCGTCAGTCTGGGAATTGGATTGATGTTTGATCGCTTGGGTTGGAATTCCGACTGGTACAGTTCAGGGTTTGGAGCGCACATGACGTGGACCCTCCCATTTGGCTTACTCATCATGTTTGCCGTGTTTAACCGCTTCAATCCAAGTTATGAAATGGCTTCCGATGATTTAGGTGCCTCTTCATGGCAAACCTTCCGTTTCGTTTTACTGCCCCTGCTCGCTCCCAGCCTCATTGGCGTAGGCTTGTTTGGTTTTACCCTCAGTTACGACGAATTTGCGAGAACACTGATGACATCAGGAAGCTTCAATACCCTTCCTTTAGAGTTATTTGCGATGACAACCAATGTCACTACACCTGTACTGTATGCGCTAGGCACGCTGACGACCTTCATTTCGCTGTCCCTCATCATTCTGACATTGATAGCCGTTCGCGCTTTACGCGCTAAAACACAGGCAAATCTATGATGAAGTCAGGCATGATTGAAGTGATAAACCCAAATGGCTCAGTAGAGATGACACAAAGCCTTGCCGATAGTCTGAATCACAACGCTGATACCCAATCGCTTCGCTTTCACTATTGCAAAGATTCGCCACCCAGCATTGAAGGTTTCAGCGATGGCACCAAAGCGGCTTATCACCTCACAGAGCTCGTCACTCAACTGGAATCTGACGGCAGTTCAGCAAAAGGCTATGTTGTCGCATGCTTTGATGACACAGGTGTAGATGCCGCTAGAGAGGTCAGCTCAAAACCCGTTATCGGCATCGGTGAAGCGGCAATGAAGTGTGCCACCTATCTCGGCAATTCTTTTGTGGTCATGACGACGCTGCAACGCTCAGTACCCATCATCAAAAGGAACATCGCCAATTACGGATTGAATGCCCACTGCGCTGCCGTCATTGCTTCTGACATCCCGGTGCTGAGCCTGGATTGCGACCCGGAAGCGTATGAACGCATCCTGGAGAAAGCACAAACGGCTTTATCTCAGTTTCATGGAGAAGTGCTGATTCTGGGTTGCGCGGGCATGAGTCATTGGCAGAAAAAGCTACAGGAAGAACTTGGCGTGCCTGTTATTGATGGTATGCAGGCTGCCATTGCGATGGTTGGAGCGCTCTCTGGCATAGGTCTATCCACCAGCAAGATCTGTAGTTACGCGTTGCCTGAGAAAAAACAACTGGCTGAATAAAGGCTGCATTAGCAGCCTTTCATTGGATTACTTTTTCGCTTGAGAAAACAGCTTAAAGAAGTTCTCTGTGGTGACCTTAGCGACTTCATCGCCAGATACGCCTTTCAGCAGTCCCACATATTCCGCAACTTCACGCACATACGCAGGCTGGTTCTCCTTGCCACGGAATGGAACAGGCGCCAGATAAGGCGAGTCCGTTTCTACCAGCAGTCTTTCCAACGGCAGGCGACGCACCACGTCTTTCAGTTCAGACGCCTTGTTGAAGGTAACAATGCCAGAAATAGAAATGTAGAAGCCCAGCTCAATCGCTGCTTCTGCCATTTCGTAGCTTTCGGTGAAGCAATGGAGAACACCACCGACTTTCTGCGCATTTTCTTCACGTAGAATTTGCAGCGTGTCTTCTCGTGCCATACGGGTATGGATGATCAGAGGCTTGTTCAGCTCCACCGCCAAACGAACATGTTGACGGAAAGCGTCTTTCTGCTTTTCAGCCAGTTCAGGCTGGTAGTGATAATCCAGACCTGTTTCACCAATCGCGACCACACGATCATCTGAAGCCAGTGCTTTCAGTGTGTCGTAATCAAAGCCTTCTTCTATATCCAGCGGATGAACACCACATGATGCAAACACATTATCGAACGGGCGAATCAACTCCATCATTTTTGGGAAACTTTTCAGCGTCACACCCACAGACAGTAGATAATCTACGCCGCGCTGTTTGGCGTTTTCTACCACTGCGCCTACATCAGCGTGTAAATCTTCGTAGTTGAGTTTGTCGAGGTGACAATGCGAGTCGACTAGCACGTCTTTTTCTCCGGTAGGTTTCTGACTAAAGCGGACGATTATACGATATTTGAAGCGGGATGGCTCATCATCCCGCATTATTTAGGAGGCTGTAAATTCCGTCAGCCAGCGGCTGATAAGGAGCTCACTGTTGAGGCCGGTATGCTTTGAAAGCTCCGCTTTCAAACGGTTCAAGGCCATCAGTTGTGACATGACTTTTGCCTGTGGTAAGGCCGACGCTAAGTTCTGGACAGTTTTCATATCATCACAGTGGACAATCGCTTCATCTGAGCCTTGCTGCACCTTAATGATATCCAGCATCAAGAAGCTCAGCCATTGCAGTCCTTCCTGTTGCGCCTTGACGATAAGGTCAGTGACAGAAAAAAGGCCCTGCTTCTTACTTACAAACTCAGCAAACGCATCGACTAATGCTTTGTGCTTACCGACGCTACCATCTTCAATAAATGCTTTTGCCGCTAACGGTGCCCCGCGGTTAATACGCAGCACTTGCAGAGGAACAGACTCAAACAACTCGCCTTCAACCCAACGCTTCACCACTGTTTCTTCCGGCAGCTTGGGCTTCCACTTGTTACAGCGGCTGACAACCGTAGGTAACATGGTGTCCATCGATTGTGATAGGAGAATGAAGTGACAGTGTGATGGTGGCTCTTCCAGTGTTTTCAGCAGTGCGTTGGCCGCCGCTTCACCCATTCGATCAGCGTTTTGAATCAAAATAACGCGTTGGCCTCCTAGTTGAGAGGTTTCCCACGCGTATTGATTGCCTGCACGAACTGCATCGACTCCCAGTTGCTTGCCTTCAGATTCTGGTTTCAACCAGTGGAAGTCTGGGTGCGTATCAGCATCAAACAATTGGCAGCTATGGCACATGCCGCAAGGCTCAGTGACACCGTTCTTACAAAGAATGGTTTTCGCCAGGATGGCAGCAAGTTCAATCTTGCCGCTTCCTTTAGGCGCGCTCAGAAGCACAGCGTGATGCAAGCGATCCTGACCGAGCAATTGCTGCCAGTTTTGCCAGATTTCCTGATGCCAAGGATAGAGCTTAGCCTGCATGATTCAGCCAGTTCTCCAGTGCCTTACGAATATCTGCCGATACCGCGTCGATGTCCTGCGAAGCATCGATAATCACAACGCTGTCATCAGCCTCTGCCAACTCAAGGTAACGAGCACGGGTACGATGGAAGAAATCCAGCTTCATCTTTTCAATTCGGTCCAATTCGCCACGTGCTTTCGCGCGCTGAAGGCCAATTTCAGGGTCAAGGTCAAGATACAGCGTAAAGTCAGGACGAAAGTCGCCCAGTACGGTGTCGCGAAGGTTCTGCATCAGATCCTGATCGAATCCGCGCCCACCGCCTTGGTAAGCTTGTGATGACATGTCATGGCGATCACCTACCACGCAAGCGCCTCTAGCAAGTGCGGGCTTGATGACGTTATCAACCAATTGAATGCGTGCCGCGTAAAGCAGCAACAGCTCCGCCATGTCTGTTAAAGGTTCATCAGGGTGCCCCTCTTTCACCAACGCACGCATTTGCTCTGCGAGTGGCGTTCCACCTGGCTCACGGGTGGTTTCAATGTCTGAAATACCTTGGGCTTTCAATGTCTCGATCACGTTGCGGATTGCTGTGGTTTTACCCGCGCCTTCCAGACCTTCAACGACGATAAATTTTCCGTTACTCATTGGCTTCTTAATACTTTTAAATACTCTCTCACTGCACGGTTATGCTGTGCGAGTGTTTTGGAAAACGTATGGCCACCATAACCGTCGGCCACAAAATAGAAATAAGGTGTATCAGCAGGGTTTGCTGCAGCAATGATAGACGCTTTACCCGGCATTGCGATTGGCGTCGGTGGCAAGCCAAAAATCACGTAGGTGTTGTATGGCGTTGGCGTGCGTAAATCTTTCTTACGAATGTTGCCGTCATAGCTGTCACCCATGCCATAGATGACCGTTGGGTCAGTTTGCAGACGCATTCTCTTGTTTAGGCGATTAACAAAAACAGAAGCGACTTTGCCGCGCTCTTTATCAACCGCGGTTTCTTTCTCGATAATAGAAGCGAGCGTCAACAAATCGTAAGCCGACTTGATGGGTAATTCTTCCTGACGCGAACCCCAAGCTTCATTCAGTGCCGCTTGTAACTGGGTCGCAGCACGTTTCAGGATGGAAAGCTCACTTTGACCAGCCACATAATGATAGGTCTCAGGCAGAAGCAGACCTTCTACTTTCTCACCTTCCAACCCTAATTTTTCTGCAATTTGTGCTTCAGTCAGCTCGGCAGTGTCGTGGGTCAGGTAGTCTGTTTCTGTCAACTGCTCACGCCACTCCTTGAAAGTGCTGCCCTCGACAAAGGTAATGCTGAACTGGTGCTCTTTACCAGAACGCACTAAAGCAAAGAGCTCTGCAAGACTAATATCTGGCTGAACCTGATAAGTGCCCGCTTTCAGTTTGGTCAACTCAGGATGGGTTTTCGCCGCCCAACGCGACCATTGAGAAGCATCAATGACGCCATCTGAAACCAGTTTGCGAGTGAACGAGTGATAGTTTGACCCTTCAGGTACATTCACCAACAAGGCTTCCGTCGGTTTAATATCACTGTTAACGTAATTTTCAATTTGGGTATAAGCCCAGTACGCGCCGCCGGCAGCCGCCAGCGCTAAAAACAATACAATCAGCGCAAGTTTCTTAATCACACATCCAACCTTAAGGCGATCGCGCTAGAAGCATCGAAGTCGCGGTAGTTTTTCCCTTCAAGACAGTGAACAGGCACCACACCCATTACTGCGTTTGTTATGAATATCTCGTCTGCGTCTATCAAACTGTCAGGCGTTTCCAACACTTCCCTGATGGCGTAACCCAGCGCTTGGGCCACTGAGATAACCTGAGCCCGCATAGTACCAGCAACACCTGAAGTAGTAAGTAAAGGTGTGTTCAAGGTTTGGTCAATTCGCCAAAAAATATTTGAGGCAGAGGTTTCAATGACATGTCCGTTCATGTCACAGGCAACACCATCCTCTGTGCCACAGTTTTCGACCTCTCGCTTGAGCATGACTTGCTCTAGGCGGTTAAGGTGTTTGAGGCCTGCTAATGGAGATTGGCCAATACGCTGTTCCAATAGAGACAGTGAAATGCCCGTTTCGCGCCAGGACAGATACTGTGTTGGAAATGGATGAGATGAAACCGTCACTGTTGGCTTGTTGCAACCCGCCGCACTATAGCCACGACCACCAGAGCCTCTGGACACAATGACTTTCAGTATTGCCCTTTCAGTACCTTTAAGTGAATCAGCAACAGTGTCGACCCACTGATATAACGATAACCAATCTACGCCTTCAATGTGCAGCGCAGAAACGTTTTGCTCGAGACGCGTTTTATGTCGACCCCAGTCACAAGCCTGACCATTTTTCACCAAGACAGTGGTGAACACACCATCACCGTACTGAAATGCCCGGTCACTGAAAGCTACGGTATCTACTTGCTGTCCATTTATGAGGATCATCCGTATTCCCTGCACAATAAAAAACGGCTCGGTCACAAGTCCCGAGCCGTTGCATTCTATCAAAAAAACCTTCTTCGCCAAAAAATCAGGCGAATAAAAAGACTTAGATTTTCTTGAAGATAAGTGAACCGTTGGTGCCACCGAAGCCAAATGAGTTACACAGTGCGTAATCCATCTTCACTTGACGTGCTTCATGCGGAACATAGTCAAGGTCACAGCCTTCGTCTACGTTGTCCAGGTTGATTGTTGGCGGTACTGCTTGGTCAACCAGAGACATTGCAGTAATGATCGCTTCAACTGAACCTGCGGCACCCAGAAGGTGACCCGTCATAGACTTGGTAGAAGATACCAGCGCCTTGTCTGCAGCAGCGCCAAGCGCCAAACGAATACCTTTGGTTTCAGCAACGTCACCAGCAGGCGTTGATGTACCGTGCGCGTTAACGTAACCAATTTCTTCTGGAGAGATGCCTGCATCACGGATAGCCGCATTCATCGCCAGTGCGCCACCTGAACCGTCTGCGCTTGGAGAGGTCATATGGTAAGCATCGCCACTCATACCGAAGCCAACCAGCTCACAGTAGATTTTCGCGCCACGCGCTTTAGCATGCTCGTACTCTTCGAGAATCATCATGCCAGCACCGTCACCTAGAACAAAACCGTCGCGGTCTTTGTCCCAAGGGCGTGATGCTGCTTGTGGGTCATCATTACGCGTAGACAGCGCTTTCGCTGCTGCGAAGCCGCCGATGCCAAGCTCTGTAGAAGCTTTTTCTGCACCACCTGCGACCATTGCATCAGCATCGCCGTACGCAATCATACGAGCTGCGTGGCCAATGTTGTGCAGACCAGTGGTACATGCGGTCGAGATCGCGATGTTTGGACCGCGAAGACCGTAATTAATAGAAACGTGACCGGCGATCATATTTACGATGGTCGACGGTACGAAAAACGGGCTGATTTTGCGTGGGCCTTTTTCGACATACGCACGGTGGTTCGTCTCAATCAGACCAAGACCACCAATACCAGAGCCGATGGCTACACCAATTCGGTCTGCATTTTGTTCTGTGATCTCCAGACCAGAATCTTTAAGTGCTTGCACACTTGCTGCGATGCCGTACTGGATGAACAGGTCCATTTTTTTGGCATCTTTCTTAGAGATGTAATCTTCACTGTTGAAATCATTAACCAGACCAGCAAACTTGGTTGCGAAATCGGTGGTATCGAAGTGAGTGATACTCTGGATACCGCTCTGGCCAGCCAGCAGCGCTTTCCAAGATGATTCAACGGTGTTACCTACAGGCGATAACATCCCCATGCCAGTGACAACAACACGACGCTTAGACACGATGATATTCTCCGGAGAAAGGTGTTATTACGAAATTTCGGGGTGGTAGAAAAAACTCAGGCGGTCAAGGTGACCGCCTGGGAGGATCTTGTTCTGATTACTCAGACGCGCCAACAACGTAATCAATCGCTGCCTGAACGGTAGTAATCTTCTCTGCTTCCTCGTCTGGAATCTCGGTATCGAATTCTTCTTCCAGAGCCATTACTAGCTCAACGGTATCCAGTGAGTCTGCGCCCAGATCGTCAACGAAAGATGCTTCGTTTTTAACTTCTGCTTCGTCTACGCCCAGTTGCTCAACGATGATTTTTTTTACGCGTTCTTCGATGTTGCTCATATTAATACTATTCCTTACAAGATTCGCAGATGCGATATGTGCAGTAGTTTATTCAATAACGTGGAAGTTGCAACACCCGAAATGCTGGTCAAACCACGATTTGGCTGATAAACCATCGGATTTTGACCTGAATCATTTAGAGGTGCAACTTTATTGTTTAAATCATGTACATGCCGCCGTTGACATGCAGTGTTTCACCCGTGATATAAGCTGCATCTTCTGATGCAAGGAATGCGACCGTAGCCGCAATTTCACGTGGATCACCCAGACGACCAGCAGGTACCTGAGCCAATGTCGCTGCACGCTGATCATCATTCAGCGCTTTTGTCATATCGGTTTCGATGAAACCTGGGGCAACAGTATTTACAGTAATTCCACGTGATGCAACTTCACGTGCCATAGATTTGGTGAAGCCCACAACTCCCGCTTTCGCCGCAGAGTAGTTTGCCTGACCGGCGTTACCCATGGTGCCAACCACTGAGCCTACGTTGATGATGCGACCGTTACGCTTTTTCATCATCGCACGCAGTACTGCTTTAGACATGCGGAAGATAGACGTCAGGTTGGTGTCCATAATGTCCTGCCACTCGTCGTCTTTCATTCGCATCAGAAGGTTGTCACGAGTGATACCTGCGTTATTTACCAGAATATCAATGTCACCAAACTCTTCTTTGATTGCTTTCAGTACTGCCTCAATGGACTCAGCAGAGGTTACATTTAGTGAGTAACCTTTGCCATTTTCACCCAGATATTCACTAATTGCTGAGGCACCGCTCTCAGAAGTTGCAGTACCTACAACAGTTGCGCCACGCTCAACCAGAAGTTCAGCAATTGCACGGCCGATACCGCGGCTCGCACCTGTTACAAGAGCAATTTTACCGTTCAGGTTCATCAGTTTTCGTTCCTTTATTAAACAGCCAGCTCTATCGCTGGCTGTGAATCCCAGAATTTATTGCTTAGCTGCTTCCAGAGAAGCTGAATCGTTAACTGCCGCTGCACTCAAACGCTTGTCGATGCGCTTAGCAAGACCCGTCAGTACTTTACCTGGGCCCATTTCCAGTAGCAGTTCTATGCCTTCATTTGCCATTTTTTCGCAACCTTCGGTCCAGCGAACTGGGCCGTATAGTTGACGAACCAACGCTTCTTTAATCGCTGCAGGATCAGTTTCAGTCGCTACGTCAGCGTTGTTAATGACAGGAATTGAAGGTGCAGAGAATGTCAGATCATTCAGTGCAACAGCCAGTTTGTCTGCTGCAGGTTTCATCAATGCGCAATGTGAAGGTACAGACACTGGCAGCGGTAGTGCACGTTTTGCACCCGCGGCTTTACACAGTGCATTTGCTCGCTCAACCGCTTCTTTATTACCTGCAATAACGACCTGGCCAGGTGAGTTGAAGTTAACCGGTGAAACCACCTGCCCTTCTGCCGCTTCTTCACACGCTTTCGCGATAGCGTCGTTATCCAAACCAATGATCGCAGACATTGCGCCAACACCAGCTGGCACGGCTTCTTGCATCAGTTCGCCACGCAGTTCAACCAGCTTAACGGCTTCTTTGAAATCGATAACGCCAGCACAAACCAGCGCGGAGTATTCACCCAGGCTGTGACCTGCCATAACAACAGGCTGCGCGCCGCCTTCTTGTTGCCAAACACGCCAGATAGCAACGGAAGCAGTCAGCAATGCAGGTTGAGTGCGGTTGGTTTGATTCAAATCTTCTGCTGGACCATCTTGAACCAAAGCCCAAAGATCATAACCTAGGGCTTCAGACGCTTCAGCAAACGTTTCTTTAACGATGGCGAACTTTTCACCCAGTTCTGCCAACATGCCCACGGCTTGTGAACCCTGACCAGGGAAAACCACAGCAAAGTTAGACATTATGTATTCCTTATTAATATTTGATCAGAGCTGAACCCCAGGCGAAACCACCGCCGAAGGCTTCAAGCAAAATCGTTTGGCCGCGTTGAATTCGTCCGTCGCGAACAGCTTCATCAAGTGCAGTTGGAACGGAAGCGGCCGACGTGTTGCCATGCTTATCTAGCGTGATCACAACTTGATCCATCGACATCGCGAGTTTCTTCGCGGTTGCCTTGATGATGCGGTAGTTCGCTTGATGAGGAACCAGCCAGTCAATTTCTGACTTGTCCATTTGATTCTCGTCCAGCGTTTCAGCAACGATGTTGGCCAGTTGCGTCACAGCAACTTTGAACACGTCGTTGCCTGCCATATGAAGCCATGAATCTGCTTCGACTGGGCTACCCGATTTCGCGCGCTGAGGGAACTTGACTTTCAACAAGTCGCCGAACTTTCCATCTGCACGCAGGTGCGTTGAGATGATGCCTGGCTCTTCGCTGGCACCAATTACCGCTGCGCCAGCACCGTCACCAAACAGAATGATGGTTGAGCGGTCTTCTGGATCACAGAGATGAGAAAGACGATCAGCGCCGATCACCAAAGCATTACGCGCCATGCCCGACTTCACATATTGATCAGCCACACTCAGCGCATAAACAAAACCAGAACACGCTGCTGCAATGTCAAAAGCAGGACAACCGCTGATTTCCAGCATGGCCTGCACATCACACGCTGCTGCGGGAAATGCGCTCTCGCCACTTGTTGTGGCAACAATAATCAGGTCGATGTCTTGCTTATCAATCCCTGCCATATCAATAGCCTGACATGCAGCGTGATAGCCCATAGTGGCAACAGTTTCTTGCTCACTGGCGATACGACGTTCTTTAATACCAGTACGCGCGGTGATCCACTCATCACTGGTATCAACCATTTTTTCGAGATCCGCATTTGTGCGGATTTGCGCAGGCAGATAGCTGCCTGTGCCTAGAATCTTACTGTACATGAAGACTAATAATGCCTCTCGAGTAGTACGGCTTCCAAACGGTCACATATTTTATTAGGTAGTTGCCGTTCGACTTCGTGTACCGCTTCTCCGATAGCATGTTGGAAAGCGGATATATCTGCACGTCCGTGGCTTTTAACTACAATGCCGCGCAATCCTAACAGACTTGCGCCATTGTACTGGTCGGGGTTCAGGTGTTTGAGCCGATTAAACAGCCCACCAAATAACCATTTAGCCATCAGTTTCTTAAACGGATTCGCTAGAACGTGCATTTTTAGGCTTTCTAAAAACAGTCTCGCGACGCCTTCACTGGTTTTCAGGCTTACATTGCCGACAAATCCATCACAGACAATCACATCAGCTTTCCCGGTATAAAGCTGATCGCCTTCTACATAGCCGATGTAATTAACTGCAGAGCACTGCTGCAGCATTTCCGCGCAGCGCTTAACTAAGTCATTCCCTTTGATCTCTTCTTCACCGATGTTAAGCAGTCCAACTGTTGGCTGATAGCCCAGTTGTTCTTCAGCGAGTACCGACCCCATCACAGCGAACTGAAACAAGGTGTCGGCATCAACCGAGACGTTCGCCCCTAAATCCAATAGCCAGCTTTGCTGGTTACCCATGGTTGGTAACTCAGAAATCAGTGCAGGGCGATCAATGCCTGGAAGCAATTTAAGAAGAGAGCGGGAAAGTGCCATTAATGCGCCGGTATTACCCGCGCTGACACAGGCATCAGCCTTTCCTTCCGCAACCAGTTCGAGTGCGAGACGCATCGAGCTACCTTTGCTTGAACGCAAGGCTTGCGAGGGACGTGTGTCATTGGCGATAGAAGATTCCGCATGAACAATTGAAATGCGGGGATTATTTTTTTGATCCAGCGATACGAGCTGGCGGGTGATCTCGGATTGATCACCGACGAGTACCACTTTTAACGAGGGGAAATGCAACAATGCCTGCACGGAGGCAGGCACTGTTACTTGAGGACCGAAATCCCCGCCCATCGCATCAAGTGCAATGGTTAGACCTGTCAAGGCTCAACCTTACTTGTTGATTACCTTGCGGCCACGGTAGAAACCGTCAGCAGTCACGTTGTGACGCAGGTGAGTTTCACCAGAAGTTGCATCTACAGACAGAGCTGAAGTGCCCAGCGCATCGTGTGAACGACGCATACCACGCTTAGAACGGGTTTTACGGTTCTGTTGTACGGCCATTGACCCTACTCCTCGTTACTTTGCTTTAAGTTTTTCAAAACGGCAAATGGATTCGGACGCTCATCAGCAAGCGGGATTTCCCCGAATACCATACCATCGGAATCGACTTCGCAGTCTACTTCGTCGTGCATGGCAACCTGTGGCAGAGCCACAATCAACTCATCTTCGATAAGTTGAAGCAGGTTAATCTCACCATTTTCGTCGACTAATGCCGGCTCATAAGCATCCGGTAAATTGCCAACCTGATCTTCATTGAAAACCGGGCTGTAAATAAATTCGACTTCACAATGATGCGGGAAGGCTTTCCAACAACGCTGACACTCTAAATTGACGTCGACCTTGGCGTTTCCGCGTACAATCTTCAGCCCTTGAGCATCAATGTCAAACGAAAGCTTCACTTCAGCATCACTGATTACACCTTCAGTTGCCTCAGCAATACGCTCCAGTTGCTTCACAGCGATGATGCCATCGTAGTCAAGTCGCTTTTGCGCACTTCTAAACGGGTCAACCGTTAGTGGTAGCTTTACCTTTTGCATAGGGCGCGAATTCTAGCCTCCAATGTAGCCTGAGTCAAAGAAATTTATGCCTTTACTTCTATTCAAGCGCTTCAAAAGCCCAAGAAAAAGAAAAAAGGTTACTTTCTGTTCAACAGGTACTTAGCATTATTGATCTTGAATGGGCGCCCATAGCTAAAGCTCGTCGGAAGCCCACTCGCCTCCGCAAGTTTAAAACATTACACTTGCCCGCGTATACGAATATTCTGGTAAAGGATCATCGTTAGATGAATAAACAAACAATTGTGCTGGCTTCAGGATCTAAATACCGTCAAGCATTGCTGAAAAAGCTAGCTCTCCCCTTCATCACCCATTCGCCGGATATTGATGAATCTGCTAAAGAAAATGAATCACCGACTGAACTAGTGAAACGACTTTCGTTGGAAAAAGCGCAGGCATGTCGAGATGGTCACCCAGGATCGATCATCATAGGATCCGATCAAGTTTGTGTGATCGATGGAAAGATTTTGGGGAAACCTCATACAGAAGCAAAGGCTATTGAGCAGTTAAAGGCGGCATCAGGAAAACATGTCGCCTTTTATACGGGGTTAACTTTGTTGAATGCAGAATCTGGTAACACACAAACAGACCTAGAGCCCTTTCATGTTCACTTCAGACATTTGAGTGACGAAGAAATCACACGCTATATACAAAAAGAACAACCGCTTGATTGTGCAGGAAGCTTTAAATGCGAAAGCTTGGGGATCGCACTTTTCGACAAGCTTGAAGGGCGAGACCCAAACACCTTAGTTGGCTTACCTTTGATTCGCCTATGCGAAATGCTTCGAGAGGAAGGAATCGAAGTCCTTTAGCCTTTTATACCCAAACGAATGAAGGGTGCAGGATTCAGCGAGATTGACTGGCGTTGTGATCGCTGCGTTCCTTTGTAGGTGCAGTCGCCTCCATCAAATAGGAACAACAAAGAGCAAGGCGTCAGTCAACTCACCCGAAGGGAGGGCATCTTCACGTCGTTTGGGTATATCTGCAAATGGGGCTATCACCCCACTTTCTTCTTATCTTTCTTCGACGACTAGAGAAGCGCTTCCAGAGAGTCCACAATCGCGACAGGATGATACGCCGCTAGCGTCTCCCTATCGTGGACACCCCAAGTGATACCGATCGCATCAACCCCAGCATTCAGTGCCAAATGCATGTCGTGAGTCGTGTCTCCCACCATGACAGCGTCGTTTGCCTCAACACCAAGCTGAACTAAAAGCTCATGAATCATTAAAGGGTCGGGTTTTGAAGCCGTTTCATCCGCAGTTCGTGTCGCCACAAAAAATGCGGAAGTGCCAGTATCCGCAATGGCCTTATCCAAGCCTGGACGGGATTTACCTGTTGCTACAGCTAGCAAATGCCCTCTTTGCTGCAATGTCTCCAAGAACGCAGAGCTAGAAGGATACAAGTCAATCGGCGTTTCGTTATCGACACGAAACTGCTGCCCGTAATGGCGTTTCCAGTCATCCAGCTTTTCTAAAGGTGAATCGGGATAGAGAAATTCATATCCTTTGTCGAGGCTCAAACCAATCATCTGTTTGAGCTCATCGCCCGAAAGTTCTGGTAAGCCCCCCGTTAAACGGGCTGCTTCTTCCAGGCTGGAAACGATACGTGCGACAGAATCCATCACGGTGCCGTCCCAATCAAAAATGACCAACTTATAGTTAGCTAACACGTGGCGCTTTCCTTAAACCTTCCAGTGCTCGTTCTAATTGTTTATCCATTGGGGCAGAGATATCCATCAGTTCTTCTGTGCCCGGATGGGTAAACTTAATATTGGCCGCATGCAGGAACAGGCGGCTCAGACCAAATTTCTTGGTGTATGCATCAAACCTTGGATCGCCATATCGGTCATCCCATGCCAACGGGTGACCGACATATTGTGCATGCACACGGATTTGGTGAGTACGACCTGTAATTGGGCTCGCCTGCACCAAAGTTGCCTGCTCGAACTGCTCCATCACCTTAAAACGGGTTTCAGAAGGCTTACCATTTGGGTTTACACGAACAATACTGTTCACTTCGTTTTTCAGAAGTGGTGCTGTCACCTTCTTCATAGAAGGCTTCCAGTTACCCATTGCCAATGCAAAATAGTATTTCTGCACCGTCTTCTCGCGAAATTGCGCCTGAAGGTGACGCAGTGCTGAGCGCTTTTTCGCAATCAGCAGGATGCCGGATGTATCGCGGTCGATTCTATGCACCAATTCCAGAAAACGGGCATCAGGGCGTAATGCACGCATTGCCTCAATCGCACCAAAGTGGAGGCCACTCCCACCATGAACTGCGGTTCCAGAAGGTTTATTGAGCACTAACATGTGATCGTCTTCATAAATCACACATTTTTCCAATTCCGCAACACGATTCAGTTTGGTGCTTGGTGCCTCAACCTGCGCTGTCTCTGGGATCTTGATGGGTGGCAAGCGAATAACATCGCCCGCCTGAAGCTTATATTCAGGTTTTATGCGTTTTTTATTAACTCGCACCTCTCCTTTACGGAGAACGCGATAAATCATACTTTTAGGTACGTTTTTTAGCCTATTTCGGAGAAAGTTATCGATCCGCTGGCCTGCAATGTCATCTGAAATGTCGATGAATTGCACTTTAGGTTTTTCAGTATTCATAGGGCGTAGATTCTACATTGCATCAAAGTAGTTTGCTGCAAAAAAGTGTCCCTGCTATAGTTGCGCCGTAAAGCAGAAAAGTTTGAAGCTTTTTTGCTCGCCACGACTAAAAAGTCGACAAATAGAGTAAATCTTTACCGCTTTATCTCAGACCCCTAACCGCCACTAGCACTATTTCTGAGTAGTATCTGATCCGCTGGCAGTTAGAGGTGTCTTAATCATGCAGCACTCGGCGTAAGACATGAGGAATAAAGCACCCGTTAGTTTGTTGGCACGACGGGATAAATAACCAGTGTCAAAGAGACTGTCGCCATTTGTGGCGAATAGCCGACTGAATAAACCGGATTGAATATCTTATTTCCGTATCAGTGGGTGGATAAGTAGTGCCCTGGAGCGTCCCTGATTTCCCAGCCGTGAGGTTGCATTAACATCAGACTTGGGACCTGGCAGCATTGCGTTCTTTCTCTCGTTTCCGACAACTAATAACAACAAATAATCGAGAACAATTTGATATGAAAAGAATGTTGATTAACGCAACTCAAAAGGAAGAGTTGCGCGTCGCATTGGTTGACGGTCAGCGCTTATACGATCTGGATATCGAAAGCCCTGGCCATGAATCGAAGAAAGCAAACATCTATAAAGGCCGTATTACACGTATTGAGCCAAGTCTTGAAGCAGCATTCGTAGACTACGGTTCTGAGCGTCACGGTTTCCTTCCTCTTAAAGAAATTGCCCGCGAATACTTCCCAGACAATTACAGCTACCAAGGTCGTCCAAACATCAAAGAGGTGTTGAAAGAAGGCCAGGAAGTCATTGTTCAGGTTGATAAAGAAGAACGTGGTAACAAAGGCGCAGCCCTGACCACTTTCATCTCTCTTGCGGGTAGCTACCTGGTTCTGATGCCAAACAACCCTCGTGCTGGCGGTATTTCCCGTCGTATCGAAGGTGAAGAGCGTAGCCAGCTGAAAGAAGCGATGTCTGGTCTGAAACTGCCTCAAGGCATGGGTCTGATCGTCCGTACCGCTGGTGTTGGCAAATCTGCTGAAGAGCTAGAGTGGGACTTAAACTACCTGCTCAACAACTGGGAACGCATCCAGGGCGCTGCTGAATCTAAAGCGGCTCCATTCCTGATTTATCAGGAAAGCGATGTTATCGCACGTGCATTCCGTGATTACCTACGCCGTGACATCGGTGAAGTACTGATCGACAGCGAGAAAGTTTACAATCAGGCTCGTGAGCGTATCCAGGCGACCCGTCCTGACTTCCTGAATCGCGTTAAGCGCTATGAAGGTGAAGTACCACTTTTCAGCCACTACCAAATCGAAAGCCAGATTGAATCTGCATTCCAACGTGAAGTGCGTTTGCCTTCCGGTGGTTCGATTGTTATCGACCCAACTGAAGCACTGACTTCTATCGACATCAACTCCGCTCGCGCGACCAAGGGTTCTGATATCGAAGAAACGGCGCTGCAGACAAACCTCGAAGCGGCAGACGAAATTGCACGTCAATTGCGCCTGCGTGACCTTGGTGGTCTGGTTGTTATCGACTTCATCGATATGACCCCTGTTCGCCACCAGCGTGAAGTGGAAAACCGCCTGCGTGAAGCCGTTCGTATGGACCGTGCACGTGTTCAAATCGGCCGTATTTCCCGCTTTGGTCTGCTGGAAATGTCCCGCCAGCGTCTGAGCCCTTCTCTGGCAGAAGCAAGCCACCACATCTGTCCTCGCTGTACAGGTACCGGTGTGATTCGTGATAACGAATCCTTGTCTCTGTCTATCTTGCGTCTGATCGAAGAAGAAGCGCTGAAGGAAAACACCGCTCAGGTAATGGCTGTTGTGCCAGTTCCTGTTGCTTCCTACTTGCTGAACGAAAAACGTCGTTCGGTGCAGCATGTTGAGAAGTACCACAACGTTCGCGTTATTGTTGTACCAAACGCAAACATGGAAACACCACACTTCGAAGTGGTTCGTATCCGTGGTGGCGACGAAGTGACTTCACTCTCTTACCGTTTACCAGAACAACTGGAAGCGATGCGCGAGAACGAAAGCAAGGACGAAGCGCCTGCTGAACGTGTTGTGAAGAAACGTGAAGAGCCTGCGCTGCAAGGTTTTGCTGCTCCAGCGTCTCCGGCGCCAGCGGCTAAACCAGCACCTAAAGCTGCTGAAGCGACACCTGGTTTGTTCTCGCGTCTGGTTTCTTTCATCTCTGGCCTGTTTGCTAGCGCACCGGCGGAAGAAGAGAAGAAAGAAGAGCCAAAACGCGAGTCGCGTAACCGTCGTGACCACAAGCGTTCTCAAGACCGTACTCGTCGCGGTTCTCGCAACAATCAACGCGATGAAAACGGCAAGAACACCGAACAACGTGGTGAGAAGAAGCAACAACGCCGTAAAGAGCGCCCAGAGAACGGCGAACGTTCAAATGAGCGCCCGGAAAAACAAGCTAAGAAGCAGAACCGTAAGCAAGTTGATAAGGCTGAAAAAGCAGACCAACGTCAACAGCAAGCGAAAGCGGCTAAGCCAGTAAAAGAAGATTCTCAAGCTGAGAAGCAAGAGAAAGCGGAAAAGACGGAGAAAGTGAAACAACGCCGTCAACGCCGCAAGCTGAACAAGAAAGTCCGTGTTGCTGATAACGCAGAAGAAGTAGAAGTTGCAGCGGTGAACCCACTTCACGAAATGGGTAAAGCTGTTGCAGAAGAAGCGAAAGCTGAAGCAAACACCGATGCACCAGAAGCTGTTGAAGCTAACGAAAATGGTGAGCAACGTGAAGAGAAACGTCGTAACCGCCGTTCACCTCGTCACCTGCGCGCAAGTGGTCAACGCCGTCGTCGCAGCAATCGCGAAGATGAATCTGCAACCACAGAACAAGGTCTTGAGCAGCTGGATATGATGGAAACTGCCGTTTCTATCGTTGAAAAGCGCAACAAAGTTGTTCTGAAATCTGGTGTTGCTTCTCCAGAAATGGCAATGGGTAAAGTATGGCCTTCGAAAGCGGCTCAGAAAGCTCCTGTTGTGGTAGAAGCCGTGACAGAAGCCCCTGCTGCAGACGAAGCACCAGCACCTAAGGCAGTTGCCGTTGGTGGTGTAGCCTTCCCTGAAATGGCAATGGGTAAAGTGATTGTGCGTCGTTCAGTGCCAACAGTGCTGGAAGAGAAAGCCAAGTACGAAGGTGCTGACGCCCTGAACGAAGAGCTACCTGTTGCGGTTAATGCACCTGAAGAAGAAGCACCTGCTGCTGAACCAGTTGTCGAAGCCGTTGTTGCACAGGTAGAAGCACCAAAAGCTGAAGAGACGAATGTGAAGAGTGTCATGGAAGCGAGCGAAATCCCTGCTGTAGAGGCAGAGAAGCCCGCTAAACCTGCTATTCGCATCGGTCGTGCTACGTCTCCAATGACAAAAGCGCCAGCACCAGAAAGCGCTGAATCAGCGATTGAAGTAGCCATTGCTGAATTCCGAAGCGAACGAGCTGAAACGCGCCAAGCAGGTAGCCAAACGGCAACCAACAGCGCTGCAGCCCCAGCGACAAAGCCTAACTTCCAATAAGAAGTCCGGTATAGAAAGAGCCATGCCTAGCATGGCTCTTTTTTTATGTGTTACTAGCGAATATTCATCAAACTGCCATCGCTTTGATGTCTAATCAGTTTGGGTAATTGAAGCACATCAATGTTGTTATAAGACACTGTTCTATCTAGAGCGAATGTGCTTGCAAGTTTCACAAATACGTTACCAAGATTGAACAAAATCACACTTTTAGGTAGTATCGCCGTCTTTGTCGAATTGCCAACAACCCACTTTTAGAGAAGTAACCGAACAAGATGTTTGAATTCCCCAAGTTTCCTAAACACTCGGCCAAGAACGACATTCTGTCAGGTCTGACTGTTGCACTCGCTCTGGTACCAGAAGCCGTTGCGTTTGCTTTCGTTGCAGGCGTTGACCCAATGGTTGGCCTGTATGCTGCGTTTATCATGGGTCTGCTGACTTCTATCCTTGGCGGTCGCCCAGGTATGATTTCTGGCGCAACAGGTGCCATGGCAGTTGTCATGGTCAGTCTGGTAGCTGAGCACGGTATTCAATATCTTTTTGCAGCAATCATGCTAGCGGGTGCGCTTCAAATTCTGGCGGGTGTGTTCAAGCTCGGTAAGTTTATCCGCATGGTCCCACATCCAGTCATGATTGGTTTCGTTAACGGTCTGGCCATCGTCATCTTCCTTGCGCAGCTTGGTCAATTCCAAGTTCCTAGTCTTAATGGTGAAATGGAATGGCTTCAAGGTGAGCAACTCTATCTGATGCTTGGCTTGGTGGCGATTACCATGGCTATCATTCACTTCCTGCCAAAAATCACCACCGCAGTACCGTCGTCATTGGTTGCGATTGTGTCTGTCACTGCTGCCGTTGTGCTGCTGGATTTGGATACACGCACTGTTGTCGACTTCCTACGCTCCATGAGTGGAGATGAGAGCGCGACGCTGGCTGGCTCACTGCCTACTTTCGCGTTCCCAACTGTTCCACTCAATTTGGAAACTCTCTACATCATTCTGCCATACGCACTGATTCTGGCAGCTGTTGGTCTGATTGAGTCTCTGCTTACCTTGACCGTCGTTGACGAGATGACGGGCACACGTGGCCGCGGTAACCGCGAGTGTGTGGGTCAAGGTGTCGCGAACGTAACTTGTTCCGTATTCGGCGCTATGGGCGGTTGTGCAATGATTGGTCAGTCAATGATCAACGTAAACTCAGGTGGTCGTGGTCGTCTATCAGGCATCGTTGCTGCACTTGCCCTGCTCTGCTTCATCCTATTCACTTCTTCGCTGATTGAAATGATCCCGCTAGCAGCGCTGGTTGGTGTCATGTTTATGGTGGTTATCGGTACGTTTGAATGGGCAACTTTCAAGCTGGCTAGCCGTGTACCAAAACGTGATTTCTTCGTCATTGTACTGGTGACCGTTGTGACTGTACTGACTGACCTGGCAATTGCCGTTATCGTGGGTGTGATTGTTTCTGCGCTGATGTTTGCGTGGGAACACGCGAAGCACATCTATGCTTCGAGCCACATCAATGAGGAAGGTTCGAAAGTCTACGAAGTGAACGGTCCATTGTTCTTTGGTTCAGTAGCCAACTTCCTTGAGCTTTTTGATGCTCAGAACGACCCACAGGATGTGATTGTCGATTTCGGCAAATCCCGAGTGGCAGACCACTCTGCAATTGAGGCGATTGAGACATTGGCTGAACGTTACAACAAAGCAGGTAAGACACTCCACCTTCGCCACCTGTCACAAGACTGTCTTGCGTTGCTGACCAAAGCTGGCAGCCTGGTTGAAATCAACCACATTGAAGATCCAAGCTACAAAGTCGCTACCGACGTTCTAGCTTAATCAGTTTCCCAAATAAAAGAAGCGGGCTAATTAGCCCGCTTTTTGTTTTCTAGCTTCTTGACTTACTGCGGAATAATCACGTTATCGATAACGTGGATCACACCGTTAGACGCTTTGATGTCTGTAGCGACCACATTAGCGTTGTCGACTTTTACACCACTTGACGTATCAATAGCGATTTTAGCGCCTTGCACTGTGCCTGCTTCGGTTAGTCCAGCCACATCTGCCGCCATCACTTTGCCGGGCACCACGTGGTAGGTCAGGATAGCGACGAGCTTGTCTTTATTCTCTGGTTCTAACAGGCTTTCAACCGTTCCTGCTGGAAGCTTCGCAAATGCTTCGTTAGTAGGTGCAAATACGGTGAATGGTCCGTCGCCTTGAAGGGTTTCCACTAGCCCTGCAGCTTTAACCGCTGCCACCAAAGTGCTGAAATCAGAATTTCCAGCGGCAACGGCTACAATATCTTTCTTTGCACCGTACGCATGAGCTTGGGCGCCAATTGCCCCCATCATGAGTACAGTCAATCCAGCCAGTAACGTCGATTTAAAAAACGGCAAAACCTTTGCAGAAATCATACGATCTCTCCTTGTATATTCATTATTTGAACGGGCTTATGCCCAGGTTTTGCTGATCAGCGAGAGATACTACGAGGGGATATTTCGGATGGATTAGTTTTTGAACATTCAATATATCAAATCAGTCAGACGCTTGGTCGCAAAACGACAGATAATGCTGGAAAGACTTCACATCACTTGCTTCAAAGTGCTCTTCCAACACTTCAATATGCTGAATGCGGTCCACGCGAAAACTCCGATAATCATCACGCAATTCACACCATGCCACCAGTGTCCAAACTTTGCCCCAGTAAACCTGACCCAGAGGATGTATTACCCTTTCAGAGTACTTTCCTTCCCCTGTCTGATATTTGATCTTCGTTTTGCGCTTTTCAGACGTGGCTTCTCGCAGCAGTTCGCCACAAGCAGCACATTCAGTTTCGACATGAAACGCGGGTACAGCCAAAGGAAGCGCATCTATTTGCGCCTTGAGATGTTCAGGTAAGACAGAGTGAATTTTCCGCGATGCACTGTCAGTGGCCGACGCTAAACGTTTATCTGACCAGGCGCGAACCATTCGCATGCCCAGCTCCAACGCCACCATTTCCTCTTCAGTGAACATAAGCGGAGGAAGGTGAGAGCCTTTGCCTAACAGGTAACCAATCCCCGCTTCGCCCTCAATGGGAACGCCGGACAATTGCAGGGATTGGATATCACGGTAAATCGTGCGCTCACTGACATTCAACTCTTCTGCTAATGCCTTTGCTGTGACCGCGTAACGTTTACTACGCAGCAAAGTGAGAAGCTCAAACAAGCGCTCCGATTTACTCATTGATAATTCCTGTTATGCAGACTCGATACATTCACCCATGGCACTCATTCTGACGCCTTGATGCGCCATAACAAGTGTAGCGCTATCAATATGCGACACCATCTTCTGCGCACCTTCGTCGTTCATGAAGTTTTCAGAGGCAGCTTGCGCGTTAGCAAGATTGGTCCAGTAGACAATGTCTGTCCATTCCTGCGATTGCTCATCAAAGCTCAGCGAACGGTAGACGAACCCTTCACAACCACTGATATAAGGCAAAGTACCTTCTGCAGCTGCCAGAAAAGCGTTTACGTCCGTGCCTTCTTTCAGTTTGAATCTTACGGTTTCTACAATGTTATCCATGGTGTTTTCTCCTTTCGTGTGGGGTTGAAAAGAGATTACTGACACCTACTGACAGATCGTGTCAGGAGTGTTTCCTGCGATGTTTACCCAAAACCAAAAAGGTCAGCTTTTGGCTGACCTTCTATTTCAGGGGCTTAAACACATTACGGCAAATCGAAGACCAACGCCGTAACGTTTTCTGAGCCGTTATTTTTCAGCAAGAGTTGGGAGAGCCCGCTGACTTTCGCACCGTCACCAGCTGAGAGAACATCGTCACTCAATGACAGCTCACCCGCTACGACATGCACATACACATTACTGCCCATTTCCGGGTTGAAGGTTTCCGAACTACCGTTTTCCAAAATTAACTGTAATGAGCGGGCATTTTGCTTAATGTTCAATGTGCCGTCACGACCGTCAGGCGTTGCAATCTCAGTGAAGCCTGGTGCTTTGCCAAAGTCCTTTTGCTGATAATCTGGCGTGCCACCTCTTTCGTTAGGCTGAATCCAAATTTGTAAGAAGCGGAGGTCACTATCGGAAGAGCCATTGTATTCGCTGTGGTAAATCCCCTTCCCCGCAGACATCAATTGAAATTCACCTGCTGGAAGAGACTGAATATTACCTTCGCTGTCCTTATGCTCAATCACACCGTCGAGAACATAACTAATGATCTCCATATCACGGTGGCCATGAGTATCAAATCCTGCTGACGGTTTCACCACATCATCGTTAATGACACGAAGCGCCGAGAAACCCATTTGCTCAGGATCGTGATAATGACCAAAAGAGAAAGTATGGCGACTATCCAGCCAACCAAAGCTTGCGCGGCCACGCTGTTCAGATTTACGGATATCAATCATTTGAACCTCCTTTGTCATGTCACTGATTGCTGTATAAATAGAGATTAGGTAAACCCAATCCTGAATAAAACCAGAGAGATTTGAGTTTGATGTTCAAATATTTCGAACATCAATGTACCAGCAGCTTAGAGCGTGTTTTGTATCACTAGGGCTGAGCTGTATAATTGCCGCCTTCAAAGCACTAAAAAGACCAAAGAAAAATCGATGTCGCTAAGCCCTGAATTAGAAAGCCAGCTCGAGCCAGTGCGCGGATTCCTGCACTGTGAAACCCCACAAGCCTGGATTGATGAAGCCATCAAACCGGAAAACGAAACTATTCTTTTACGTGATCATGCAAACTGTGAATTGAAAGCAAGCCAAACCGCCCTATGGCTTATTCGCAAATATGCCATTGACGCCTCGAGCGGCGAGCTACTTTTGGAGTGGGCAAAACCCTATGAAGATTTCGTTTACCGCGGCATGCGTGATGGGATTTTCCACGCCAAAAAGAATGGGTTGAGTGCTCCGCTTAAACCAAAGGCTGGTTTCGAACACGGCCCAGATTTAATTGATAAAATGGTTCGCCTCATCAAAGAAGAATTTCATCATTTCGAACAGGTCATCGAGATAATGGAAAAGCGCGATATGCCTTATAGCCCGCTCAATGCCGGTCGTTACGCCCGCGGTCTAATGTCGATTGTCCGTACCCATGAGCCTGCAACTCTAATAGATAAGCTGATTATCGGTGCTTACATCGAAGCGCGCTCATGCGAACGTTTTGCCAAAGTTGCGCCGTATCTGGATGAAGAACTGCGCAAGTTTTATATCTCTCTACTTCGCTCTGAAGCGCGCCACTATCAGGATTATCTGAAACTGGCAGCGGCAATTGCAGGAGATGATATTAGCGACCGCGTGAAAGCGATTGGTGAGAAAGAAGCCGAACTCATCCAAACACCAGATGATATGTTCCGCTTCCATAGTGGCGTTCCGTCACTTGCAGCGTAACCACTTCGTGAAGCCAGAGCGCTAGCCTCTGGCTTTTTTTATATCAGATCTGACACTTGCACGATCAATCAATGTTCGGTAAATAGGGAACAACACTGAACAATTAGGGATTACTATGTTCAAGAAACTGAAAGCCTCTTTAGGTATTGGCGCAACTAAAGTTGATACCATCCTTCACAATGAATCTGTCTATCAGGGCGAGACACTGCGCGGTACTGTTCACATCAAAGGTGGGGATGTCGAGCAAGAAATTGATTCAATCACGTTAAAGCTGTGTACCGAAGTGAAAGTTGAGTCCGATTCTGGCTCAAGCTATCAATCCTTTGTACTTGGCCATATACAGGCAAACGACCCTTTCACCATTCAACCCGGTGAAGAAAAAGAAGTGCCATTCGAACTGAAGCTGCATGATGAAACTCCAATCACTGCGGTTAACGCTCGATTAAACCAAAGCCATGTCTGGGTTGAAACCGTGCTCGACATCGATTTTGCCATTGACCCAACCGACCGAGACTATCTGGAAGTTCGTCCATTACCAGCGGTTCAGCGTGTCTTGTCCACGCTGGAACGCGAAGGTTTCACCATGGTGAAAGCAGACGTGGAGAAAGGTCAATTGCGTGGCAACGGGTTTACATCTCTGTCCGGTTGCTACCAAGAGCTTGAGTTCCAGAACAGCGGTATGTTTAGCAAAAAAGAAATTGAGCTTTCTTTCATTCTGGATGGTTCAGTTATCCACTGCCTTGCCGAGATTGACCGTTCATTCGGCCGCGGTGATACCTATCGCTCGTTCACGATTTCCCGTGATGCGTCTGAAGGTGAAGTGTCACAAGCGTTGGCATCCGTTTTAAATGTTTAAAACGTCACTTTGAACAAACCAAGAGAACCTGATGAACAGGTTCTCTTTCCCCCTTTCTGCGGCCAAACCTTACCGTGATCACAAATTAGCAACAACATTTCTAGCATCACCCTTTGGTCAGAAATACGTAAAACCCTTTGCTACCCCTTTGAACAACATTCAACTTGCACTCCCTTTCATTCAATGAGTTAACGAGCACCTTATAAGAAGAAGTACGTAGTAAATGACTAAGTAGTCGTCTTGTCATTTTTTAAGAGTACTTGCGCGGTAATACGAATTTTTTGTTATCGAGTTGTTACTCATTGTGTCGTTGGAATTTCTATAGCAATAAGGAAATGCGACATGAAACCTCTACATTCAAAAACTGAAAAAGCACTGGCAGCATTTGCATGTATTTGCCTCTCTGCCGTCCTCAGTTTTTCTGCCTTGGCCGCGGAGAAAACCTACCGACTGACATTAGCTGAAACCTGGGGACCTAACTTCCCCATTTTCGGTGATGCCACAAAGAATATGGCTGCCATGGCAGAGAAAATGTCCAATGGACGTCTTAAGATCCGCATCGACTCATCTAACAAGCACAAATCTCCATTCGGCGTCTTCGACATGGTGAAGTCCGGCCAATATGACATGGGACACTCAGCCTCTTATTACTGGAAAGGCAAAGTGCCAAATACGCTGTTCTTCACCACCATGCCATTCGGTATGGTCGCTTCTGAGCAGTATGGTTGGTTCTATCACGGAGACGGCATGGCACTGATGGAAGAAGTCTATGCCCCACACAATCTTCTTTCTTTCCCAGGCGGTAATACCGGCGTTCAAATGGGTGGCTGGTTCCAAAAGGAAATCAACTCAGTGGATGACTTGGAAGGCCTTAAGATGCGTATTCCCGGCTTTGCTGGTGAAGTATTGGCTGAACTAGGCGCGAGCCCAACAAACATCGCCCCCGGTGAGCTTTATACCGCTCTGGAAAGACGCACCATTGATGCGTTGGAATGGGTAGGCCCAGGGCTGGATTTACGTATGGGCTTTCACAAAATTGCTCCTTACTACTATACAGGCTGGCATGAGCCCGCGACTGAACTGCAATTTCTCGTCAACAAGCGTACCTGGGAACGCCTGCCTGAAGATCTGCAGGAAATCCTTCGCGTAGCCATGCGCACTGCGGCTTACGACATGTATATCCAAAATGCGCATGCCAGCGCAGAAGCTTGGGAAGAAATGACCGCCGAATATCCAGACATTCAGGTTAAACAGTTCCCTGATGATGTGATTAATGCTCTGCGCTCTGCCAACACCAAATTACTGGCGAACTACGCCGACAATGATGCGCAAGCGAAAAAAATCCTCGACTCACAACAGGCTTACCTGAACAAAATCCGCCGTTGGACCTCCATTTCTGAGGAAGCTTATCTTCAAGGCCAATAGAAGGCATGAAGTTGTTTTTCGCCGGGGTATCCCACCCGGCGCTTTTTGGTTCATGGAGTGAACATGTATACGCTGTTATTACTTGAGCGATCCATTAATAGAATCGCTGATGTGCTGGGCTGGATAGCCAGTACCCTTTTCCTGTTGCTCGTTATCAACGTGTTTTACAACGTGGTGATGAGGTACGTCTTCAATCAAGTATCGATTGGTTCCCAAGAGCTTGAATGGCATCTGTTTTCCGCTGTGTTTTTACTGGGTATCCCCTACGCCCTGAAAACGGGAGGACATGTCCGTATTGACGTATTTTACGAACGCTGGCCCCAGAAAATTCAGGCGGTCATCGATTTGCTTGGTTGCCTTATCTTGCTGTTACCTTTCAGCTTTCTGATCTTTTATTTCGGTCTCGACTTTACCCGAGAGGCCTACCAATTAGGTGAAGGCAGTGGCGACCCCGGTGGCTTACCGCATCGGTGGGTCATCAAAGGGATGATCCCTGTCTCTTTTCTTTTTCTGTTTTTGATTGGCATATCGAATTCTTTGAATGCCATTCAACGCTTGATGTCCAACGACCAAATAAAGGAGTAACACCATGATTGGTATTGTAATGTTCGTGGTTGCTCTCTTTGCGCTGCTACTTGGCTTTCCTGTCGCCTTCACGTTTGGTGGTATCGCGCTGATATTCGGTATTTGGGCCGAAGGCGTCGAGATGTTTGCCTTCATGCCGTTTCGCATTATGAGTGTGATGGAAAACACTGTGTTGATGGCAGTGCCCTTATTTGTATTCATGGGGCTGGTGTTGCAAAAAACCCGATTGGCAGAGCAGTTGTTAGAAGCGATGGCTCGCCTGTTTGGCGGCGTTAGAGGCGGATTGGCCATTTCAACCGTATTGGTTGGCTGTCTGCTGGCGGCCTCCACTGGTGTTGTGGGCGCCTCTGTCGTGGCAATGGGGCTGATTTCCCTGCCAGTGATGCTGAAGTATCAATATGCAAAGTCACTGGCCTGCGGCACCATTTGCGCGTCAGGTACGCTGGGACAAATCATTCCTCCTTCCATCATCCTGATTTTACTCGGTGATGTACTCGGCATTCCCGTAGGCGATCTGTTTCAAGCTGCTGTTTTACCGGGACTGATATTGGTTGGTGCCTATATCGCTTACATCCTGATTTATGCCTATCTTAATCCACAGGCCGCCAAGGCAATGACACGCCTGCCCGATCAGGACAGAACTGCAGAAATCATTGATGCACTGAAAGCCGTCATTCCACCCCTCGCGCTCATCATTGTGGTGTTAGGTTCCATTTTCGCGGGTATAGCAACCCCGACAGAATCTGCCGTTTTAGGTGGTGTTGGCGCTATCGTTTTGGCATTGGTTTACGGACAGTTTTCAGTCCGCCTGATGTTTGAAAGTGCGGTAGAAACCGTCAAAGTCACCGCGATGGTATTTGGTATTTTGATTGGCGCGACCGCCTTCTCAATGGCATTTACTTATACAGGTGGCGATTATCTGGTTGAAGAATGGCTGACAGCATTGCCAGGCGATAAATGGGGCTTTCTCATCCTGACTATGCTCGTAGTGCTACTGCTGGGCTTTTTCATCGACTTTGTGGAGATCTGCTTCATCATTGTGCCGATATTAGCGCCAGTCGCTCAACTGATTGGTATTGATATGGTTTGGTTCGCCATCCTGATTGCGATGAATTTACAGTCCTCTTTCTTAACGCCGCCGTTTGGTTTCAGTCTGTTTTACCTCAAAGGCGTCGCCCCACCCTCTATAACCACTGGAGACATTTACCGGGGTGTTTTGCCATTTATCGCCATTCAGGTTGCGGTGCTGCTCAGTATTCTGATCTTCCCGGCTTTCTATGGCCTTGGCGGAAACTAACCTAAGACCATTTTCGGCAAAAACGCGTTAAGCGATTAATATTACAAAGACCTTTGCATTTTAAAGGAGAGAGGGACATGTCACTTAAATTGAAGATCATTTTGATGACAGTGATCCCTCTCGTAGTTATCAGCTACGTCATCGGCTGGATAACCATTAACCAGTCCCAATCCCTCGGCGTAAAGGAAATCTCTACCTTCCGGGAGAGTATGCTCACGACCAAAGAGCAAGCACTGGAAGACTACGTTCACCTTGCTATCCAGAGCATCGATTACCTGTACGATGACACATCAAGAAACGAGTCAGAGCTTAAAAGCCAAGCCCTAGAAGTACTCCGTCAGCTTCGCTACGGCAATGATGGCTATTTCTTTGTTTATGATGAAGCGGGCTTTAACCTCGCTCACCCCATCATGCCAGAGCTGGAAGGCCAGAATCTTATCAATCTAAAAGACTCTAATGGCAATTTTCTGATCCAGAATCTGCTTGCTTCAGCCAAGGCGGGCGGTGGCTTTCATCAATATTTATGGCATAAACCCTCTACCAATGAAGTCGTCCCCAAACTGAGCTATGCCATATGGCTACCCAAGTGGAAATGGATGGTAGGTACTGGGCTTTACATTGAAGATATTGGCGAGCAGATCGAAGAGGTCAAACAGGATGTTCAAACCAGCATTAATCATACCTATATCGCCATATTGGTTATTCTGGTTTCCAGTGTGCTCATCATGGTGGTGATTGCGTTGGCAGTGAATTTACACGAGCACCGGATCGCTGATGAAAGGCTACGTGAGTTGGCGTTTCGCAACGTAATGCTGCAAGAAGAAGAGAAAAAGTACATTTCCCGTGAACTACATGACTGTGTGAACCAGTTACTGGTCTCCGCAAAATGCCATATTGAGTTGCTGTCAAAAGAGCTATGCCAGAACGGAAATACCACTACCGGAGAACACCTTCAGAAAGGCGAAACCTCTCTGGTAAAAGCGATTAAAGAAGTACGTAACATTTCGCGTAACCTTCGTCCTTCCGCGTTAGACGATATTGGCCTTAACGCTGCGCTTGAATTGCTAGCATCAGACTTTGCCACTTCACAGAACATTCAAATCGACACCCATTTGGATGATTTTGATGACAAACTGCTTCCGGAAGTCACCACCACCTTGTACCGGGTGGTGCAGGAGTCCTTGGTGAATATTGAAAAGCACAGCCAATGCAGAAACGTCGACATAATCTTGTCAAAGTTAGGGGAAAGATTGCAGTTAATCATTCGCGATGATGGCAAAGGCTTTAACGTTTCCGAAGCGCTCAAAGGTCGGGGGATCGGGCTAAGAAATATGCGGGAGCGCATCGAATTTATCGGTGGTGACTTTGAAATCAGTGCAGAGAAAGAACGGGGAACGGAAGTGAGTATTCTGTTGGAACTCAGCACCATAATCATGGAGAGAAATCATGGATGACATTCGTGTATTGCTGGTCGATGATCACCGTGCCGTTCTGGAAGGGTTTGTTGCCCGCATCGAAAATGAACCTGGCGTTGCTGTCGCAGGTACAGCGGTAAACGGTGTAGAGGCGCTTGAGAAAGCCAAAATTTTAAAACCTGACGTGGTATTGATGGATATCAGTATGCCAGTGCTCAACGGTATCGAAACCACCAAACTGTTCAGTCAAAACCACCCCGAGACCAAAATACTCATTTTGACCATGCATGATAACCGTGAGTACATTCAGAAAGTGATGGAGTCCGGCGCTTCTGGCTACATCCTCAAAGATGTCTCGCTGGAAGAAATGATCAATGCGATTAAAACCGTTAATGACGGTGCCAGTTACTTTTGCCAAAGCTCTAGTAAGGCGCTTTTTGATATGGTCAAAGAGTCCCGAAAATCCGAGAACAAAAAGAACATACTCAGCCAACGCGAAACAACCGTGCTTGCTCTTGTTGCAAAGGGCTTGAGCAGCAAGAAAATCGCACAGCAATTAGATATCAGTGTGCGCACCGTGGAAACCCATCGCCAGAACATCAAGCATAAGCTGAATGTCTCCTCTACCGCTGAAATGGTCGACTATGCGCTAAGGAACAAGCTTACTTAGTCACCCAACTCTCTTTGTTGTCGGCTCTTATCAACGCTATGCGTCTTTCAATATTGAGTTTCCGACAAGTCTTACTTCTAACCTTTCATCGCCTGACGTTGTGTTCTGTACTGACCTTTTAGCTAATAGCCAAGGATAGGAACCACCAATGACAGCGCAGATAGAAAAAGAGCTCAGTAGCAATGGCGTATTGCGATTAACCTTGAATAACCCCCAGCGGCGCAACGCTCTCTCACAGGCTATGATTGGAGCGCTTCACCAGGCCATCACTGACGCTTCTATTTCATCCGATGTCAAAGTGGTTGTTCTATCTGGTAATGGCCCTGCATTCAGCGCTGGACATGATCTCAAAGAGATCACTGCTGCCAGGAGTAATGACGACAAAGGGCGTGCCTTTTTTACCTCTCTCATGAGTCAATGTGCAGCGATGATGACTGCCATTGTGAACTGCCCTAAACCTGTGATCGCAGAAATCGACGGCATTGCCACCGCAGCGGGTTGTCAGTTGGTGGCCAGTTGTGACCTCGCTTATGCCTCTGACACGTCTCGTTTTGCCACACCGGGCGTGAATATTGGTCTTTTTTGTTCCACCCCGATGGTTGCTCTTTCCAGAAACGTATCGAGCAAGCATGCGATGGAAATGCTGCTCACCGGAGACATGCTTTCTGCCGCTGATGCAGAGCGAATGGGGCTGATTAACCGCGTTACTGAAAGCACTTCCTTAAAGGCACTGACACAAGAAGTGGCAGATAAGATCGCAGCAAAATCTTCTCTGACACTGGCTATCGGAAAAGAAGCGTTTTACCGCCAGCAGGAAATGAATCTACCTAAAGCTTATGCCTACACCAGCGAGGTCATGGTAAACAATATGCTGACGGAAGACGGCGAAGAAGGGATTAGCGCCTTCGTTGAAAAACGCCCTCCTGTCTGGCGAAATCAGTGAGGTTCAGCGATGTCGAATTTTTATAACATTGGACTGGACCGAAACCCTGCAAACTACCAACCACTGACGCCCCTTGGCTTTCTCGAGCGCACAGCATCAAACTACCCAGACTCGGTTGCCATTGTTCATGGTGACATGAAAATCACGTATCAAACTTTCTATGACCGAAGCCGCCAGTTGGCGTCGCAACTGGCCAATCTCGGCCTTGGTCGGGGTGACACAGTATCTGCTATGTTAGCCAACACGCCTGCCATGCTGGAGTGCCATTATGGCGTGCCTATGGCTGGCTCAGTTTTACATTCCATCAATACCCGCTTGGAAGCTGCCACCATCGCCTATCAACTTGATCATGCTGAGGCCAAAGTGCTGATCGTTGATCAGGAGTTTTTACCGGTTGCAGAGGGTGCGCTCCAACTGGCAGAGCGTTCGCCAATCGTCATTGTTTACTGTGACCCTGTATGGGTTGAAGAGACCAAAGAAACTGCCAATACAACCTATCAAGACTACGAAGCCTTTCTCAGTCAGGGCGACAAGTCCTTTCGCTGGTTGATGCCAGAAGATGAATGGGATGCCATTTCCATCAACTACACGTCCGGCACAACGGGCAACCCAAAGGGTGTGGTGTGTCATCACCGTGGTGCTTACCTTCTGGCTCTAGGAAATGTGTTCACTGCAGATATGCCAAAGTATTCGACCTATCTCTGGACACTTCCGATGTTTCACTGCAATGGCTGGTGCTTCCCGTGGACGATATCAGCTATCTGCGGCACACACGTTTGTCTGAGGCTGGTTCGCGCAGAGCCAATATGGCATGCATTAACCGAGCATAAGGTCACTCATCTTTGTGGCGCGCCGATAGTCATGGATATTATTTTATCTGAGCAAACCCAGCGGCTCGCTCATAAAGTGGCGTTTTTCACCGCTGCCGCGCCCCCACCAGAGAGCACACTCGCGAAGATGCAGCAGGCAGGTTTTGAAGTCACCCACCTTTACGGCTTGGCAGAAGTGTATGGCCCTGCTGTCGTGAATGAATGGCATGATGAGTGGGATGAACTTCCTATTCAGGAGCAAGCCAAACTCAAAGCACGACAAGGGGTTCGATATCTACCGCTCGAAGCCTTGGATGTAATGAATCCAGAGACCATGGAGCCCGTCCCAGCAGACGGAAAGACCATAGGTGAAGTCATGTTCCGTGGCAATGTGGTGATGAAGGGATACTTCAAAAACCTGACCGCCACTGAGTCTGCATTTGCGGGGGGCTGGTTCCACTCCGGTGACTTAGCGGTGAAATACCCCGATGGATACATTCAGCTTAAAGACCGCTCAAAAGACATCATTATCTCGGGCGGAGAAAACATCTCATCCTTTGAGATTGAAGATGTCCTCTATAAACATCCAGCCATTGCCGTAGCTGCCGTCGTTGCCTGCCCGCATGAAAAATGGGGCGAAGTACCTTTTGCATTCGTAGAGTGCTGTGAAAGTCAAACCGTTTCCGAGCAAGAGTTAAAAGCTTGGTGCAGCGACCACATGGCAGGCTTCAAAGTCCCCAAGCATTTTGCTTTTACCACCATTCCCAGAACACCCACGGGGAAGATCCAGAAGTTCCAGTTGAGAGAGCAAGTGAAGTCAGGAAAAGCTTAGATAGATTTAGCGTAAATCTATATAAGTTCATTATCCAAGCAATGAGAAGAAAGCGCTTTCAAAATCTCATTTGCGAGTCAGATTATGAAAAGGGCTGCTGGTATTGTTAATGAAATGTAGCCAGAAGGCTTTGTGATATTGGGATCAATTGGCAGGCAAAGGAATGACCATGAAACTTCTTAACACTTCTCTCTTGCTGCTGGCAGTGACATCTGCACCAGCGTTAGCGAACGACAATGACTTGTACTTTGGGTTGGAGTACTTAGCGACTGAAGCAACATCTGAAGGCCAAGGTAGTACTAGTACTTTGGACCGTGAAGGCGGTTTTGCCATCAGCATGGGCTACATGTATGGCATTTCTGACAACTTTGATTTGGGCTTTGAAGCGACTATTTCAGACTACGGTACAAGCAACTTTCAAACTAATGGCAATGTTGCTTCTAACGAGTATGGCGTATCCTCAATCTCTGTTAGCCTCAAGCCCACGTACTATATTGCTGACTCCGGTTTTTCTGTAACAGGTGTATTGGGTTACGGATCGTTCAGTTATGACTGGGAACAAACTGCAACTGGCACAAGTACAACCGTAACATCTACTGATAGCGAGTTTGGTTATATCTACGGCGTAGAAGCTAACTATGATTTTAACGACAACGTTGCGGCAACAATCGGCTATAAACTTGCTGAGATAGATTACGGTCCTACACCTCTGGATTACGACTTAGAACTAGAAACTCTAAATTTAGGCGTGAAATTCCGCTTCTAATCACCCATTGAAAAAGCCGCAATTGCGGCTTTTTCTTTACGCTGGTTTATCAAAAACTGAAAACGCCATCTTCAATACCGTTCTCACTTTCTCTGCATCTTCCCCACGTGCCCGTTGCGCCAAGGCGGCCGTTATTTGCGCATCGACGTAATCCGCTACAAACCTGTTTGACATGGTTTCAGGTATTTCACCGCTTTCTTTTGCCTTCTGCGCCCAGCTTTCGATGAAGACCATAAATTGATAATGAATTTCAGCTAACGCACTCTGTGTTTTGTCCCCCAGCGACGGTTGAGCATCCCGCATTTTCACCATCAGGCAGCCATCCGGTAATTCTTTCCGTTCATTGCAGACGAAATTCACCAACTCAGCCAACACCGCGCTGAATGATCTTTGGCTTTCTAGTGACGCAATCAAAGGGGAAAAGGTTTGCTCAATATAAGCTGCCAGTGCTGCCTCCATTAATCCGTCTTCATTACCAAATTCCCTGTAAAGACCAGGTTTGGAGACCTCTGCCAGTTTGCAGATTTCGTTGATGGAAACACCACGGGTACCTTCCTGCCAATACGCTTTCATTGCCACTTCCAGGATACGTTCCCGATTGATGGTCTTTGGTCGCCCTCTGGCAGCTTTGACTTTTTCTTGAATCATATTTTAGTACCAACTGGTATTTTATTGTTGACAGTATGTTCTAATTCGCATTAATGTACCACCCAGTATTTTAATAAACAATTCAAAAAGGACATCTACCATGACGCAAGAAACTCGCGGAAAAGTACTGCTGACCGGCATTTCAGGTTTTATTGGGCTCCACTGTGCGAAAGAGGCACTTGAACAAGGCTTTGAAGTTGTTGGCTCTGTTCGTAGTGAAGCTAAAGAAAATGAAGTTCGTGCAACACTTGAAGCTGCGTCGGTAGATACTGCCAACCTAAGTTTTGCTCACTTGGATCTGACCTCCGACAAAGGTTGGGATGAAGCAGCAGCAGGATGCGATTACATTATGCACATTGCTTCTCCTTTCACGATTGCCAACCCTAAAACCGAAGATGAAATGATCATCCCTGCTGTTCAGGGTTCACTTCGCGCCTTGCGTGCAGGTAAAGCTGCTGGCGTTAAACGTGTTGTTTTGACGAGCTCCATCCTTTCGATGATGGGTACCATGAAGACAGGTACATTCGGCCCTGACAACTGGACGGATACCAACTCAACCGAGATCAGCACTTACACCAAAAGTAAAACGCTGGCGGAGCGTGCAGCCTGGGAATTTATGGAAACTCTTTCAGATGAAAACGCCATGGAGTTGGTTGTGGTTAACCCAGGTGGCGTATTCGGTCCTCCGCTTGGTAGAAACATCACAGGACAAACGATGGCGCTGACCGACCAAATGCTTCGCGGCAAAGTGCCTATGGTGCCGAATATCTCCCTGCCTATGGTCGATGTGCGCGATTTGGCTGTGTTACATGTTAAGGCGCTATCTGAGGCAGGTGCAAAAGGGAAACGACTTATTGCCGCCACTGCCGATCCGGTAAGCTTTTTGACAATGGCACAAGTGATGAAAGACCAAGGCTACAAAGGTCCAAGCACCCGAAAAGCGCCAAACTTTCTGTTGAAGTTCACTGCATTGTTTGACCGTGAAGCCAAAGGAATGTTGGGAATGCTGAACATGAACCTCAATGCCAATAACGCAGAAACCCAAGAGATCTTCGGTTGGACACCAAGACCCGCCGTTGAATCCATTCAAGATACAGCCAAAGCGGTTCATGCACTGCAAAGCTAACCTTGCTTAGCAAGTGCTAACAGCAAAAAAGGCCGCGATTGCGGCCTTTCGTTTATACCAATCACAGTAGGTAGGTGATCAGAAATAGCGCAGGAAAAATGCTCGAGAACAAGGCGTAAAATTTCGATAAGTAGTTATTCTACAATCAAATTTTTCAACGCAGTGAACGAGCATTTTAACAAGCTAGGATGAGCAGATATCTACTACGATTGGTATTATTCCTCTCACCCCATGGTAGGCATAGTGAAATGACTATCGTGGGTTTCCAATCGCACACTAGCTGGCCAGCGGGTAGTGACGGTTTTCATTCGGGTATAGAAACGTACGCCGTCGTTGCCGTGCACATTCAGTGGGCCGAAGATTGAACGTTTCCAACCACCGAAGCTGTGGAATGCCATTGGGACAGGAATTGGCACATTCACGCCTACCATACCTGCCAACACATCTTCGCTGAACTGACGGGCAGTTTCACCGTCTCGGGTGAAGATGGCAGAGCCATTGCCATACTCGTGGCGGTTAATAAGCTCTAGCGCGGTTTGATAATCCGGCACACGGACTACAGACAACACAGGGCCAAAGATTTCATCCTGATAGATGGTCATGTCAGGCGTCACATCATCAAACAGGGTTGGGCCAACAAAGTAGCCATTATCATGCCCTTCCACCTGACAGCCGCGGCCATCGACAACCAACTTCGCGCCCTGCTCAACGCCCGAGTCAATGTAGCCGACTATTTTGTCGCGATGCTGTGCGGAAATAACCGGTCCCATGTCGTTCTCAGGGCCATCAACAATGCCAGGGCCAACACGCATTTTATTGATGCTTTCTGACAGCGAAGCCACCAGCTTATCGGCCGTTTCATCGCCCACAGCAACAACAACAGACAGCGCCATACAACGCTCGCCTGCTGCACCAAAGCCAGCCCCGACTATCGCGCCGCTTGCCATTTCAAGGTCAGCATCAGGCATTAAAACACAGTGATTCTTCGCGCCACCGAGTGCCTGACAACGTTTGCCATGCGCCGATGCTGTGGAGTAGATGTATTCCGCAATAGGTGTAGAGCCTACAAAACTCACCGCCTGAACGCGTGGATCTGTCAGCAACACGTCAACCGCTTCTTTGTCGCCGTTGACCACGTTGAACACACCGTCTGGCAATCCGGCTTCTTTCAGCAATTCCGCCAGCATCAAACCCAAAGATGGATCCTTCTCTGAAGGCTTCAGAACAAAGGTGTTACCGGTAGCAAGGGCAATCGGGAACATCCACATTGGCACCATCGCAGGGAAGTTAAACGGGGTGATCCCGGCACACACGCCAAGCGGCTGCATAATAGAATGACTATCAACGCCAGATCCCACATTCGCTGAACTCTCCCCTTTCTGTAGATGAGGAATTCCGCAAGCAAATTCAACGACTTCCAATCCACGGGTTAACTCACCTACGGCGTCAGAGTAGACTTTGCCGTGTTCGTTGCTGATAAGGCGAGCCAGCTTGTCCTGATTCGCCTCAAGCAACTCTTTGAACTTGAACATCACACGGGCGCGACGCAATGGTGGCGTTTTCTTCCATGCAGGAAAAGCCGCATGCGCGGCAGCCACGGCCGCCTCTGCTTCTTCTGCTTTGCTGAAAACCACCTGACGGGTTTGCTCGCCAGTCGCCGGGTTAAATACTGCGCCAAATCGTTCAGTACTGCTTTCTGCGATTTGTCCGTTAATAAAGTTATGAACTGTTTCCATGTCTTGGGTCTCCATGTCTCAATCACATCAATCCGGCATTTCGCGCAAAGGACGCCAAATTGTTATATCCGAGTGTTGCGTACGTCAGTGGGTGCGCAATTGAAGGGTCTTGCTCTGCTTCTACCACTAACCAGCCTGAGTAATTGGCCTGTTTCAGCACATCCATCACTGCTGCATAGTCAATACAGCCATCGCCTGGCACAGTGAACACGCCATTTAATACGGCATATAAAAAGCTGAGCCTGCGGTTTTTGGCATCGTCCAGAATCGATTGGCGAATGTCTTTGCAATGCACGTGATTAATTCTGTCGGCGTGACGCTTGGCAACGGCAATCGGGTCACCACCAGCAAAATGCAGATGGCCCGTATCTAGCAGCAAGCCCACTTCTGGGCCTGTTTCCGCCATTAGACGATCCACATCCGCTTCGCTTTCAATCACGGTGCCCATATGGTGGTGATAAGCAATCTGTAACCCGTGAGATTGGGTGTACTTCGCCAGTTCCGTCAGTTTTTGCCCGTACTCCTGCCAGCGCTGTTCAGGAAACGCCGGACGCCTCTCGACAGGCATGTTTTGATTTCCATGAACACAACCTGTCACTTCCGCAAACACCATGACCTTCGCACCGAGCGCTTTCAGCAAGTTCAGGTGCGATTGCATCGCTTCAATTTCCTGCTCAACGCTTCGACTCAGCAGTTCACCGGAATACCAGCCAGATACCAGCTTCAGGTCGTGCTTTGCCAAAATCGGGCCCAACACATCAGGGTTACGCGGAAATTTGTTTCCCAACTCAAACCCTGTAAAACCGGCCTGTCTGCCTTCAGAAAGGCATACTTCTAACGGCGTTTCAGCGCCCAAAGAGGGCAAATCATCATTCGTCCACGTCAGTGGGTTAATCCCTAATTCAACAGCCATGATCGTCTCCTTACTCTCCGCGTTGACGCCAGGTTTCAATCAACCCGAGATAATTCGCTTTCACGGCAGCAACTAACCCTTGATTATCTAAGTCACCGCGCATCCACTGACGGCTTGGCTCACCAAAGATGGTGCGGCCGACAGCAAAACCCCTCACGGTTTTCGAAACTGCCGAAGCAGCAAAACCGGCTTTCAGTTCATCGGCTGGCGCATCCAACCCCAACAGCACCACACCACGACAATGCGTATCGCGCTGTTCAATCAGTTCATCTACCGCCTGCCAACCTTGCTTGGTCAGTGGAGGCAATTTCCACCAATCTGGTTTGATGCTGAGGTTATACAGACGTGTCATGGCGCGAAGGTAGAGAGAATCTGCTTCTTCTGCGGAGCCAGCTTCCATATCTTTCGGCAAAATCACTTCCACCAACAACTCGTTCCCTGTTGCACAGCAGGCTTCATACACTTCTCGGAGCGTATTTTCCTGATCAAGTTGCAATTCCCGGGCATCATCAGGATGGTAGAACATCAAACATTTCACGACTTGTTCCTTCGGCCAGCTCGCCAATTGGCTGCCGATGTTGCCGTGTTCAAGGCGCAAAGGACGGGAGCCAGGCAGTTCGATAGGTCGCCCTACCCACCAACGTTCGCTCACATGGTCGCCAAACCCTGTTGCAGCATTCAGCACTTCCATGCCAAAGGTGGAGTCACACAGAATGCCCGCCTTTCCTTTCAGGCCAGATCCCTGCGCCACTTCCTGAGCCGCTTGCCAGATAAGTTTTTTGAGATAAGGAATATGCGCGACGTCTATTCCTGCTTCCTGAGCCATTTCGACAAACTGGGAGCGATGGTCGAAGGCCAGCACACACAAGTCGCTCCAAGGCAGCTCACGGGTAGTCACTCGGTGAAGGTGGTTCAGCATCCCATCCCTGTCTGGACGTGGGATTTCATGCTCATGTTGAAGGTAGTAATCCAATTCTTCTTTGGTGGGCATGGCAGGAGAACAGCCGTGACGGGAAACGACCAACGCGCCACAGGCGTTCGCATAGCGGCAGCATTGCTCCCAGGATTCATCATTCAGGTAGCCACGAAGCAATCCCGACATAAAGGCATCACCCGCGCCAAGTACATTCAGCACTTCCACGCGTACGCCTTTCACCGTGATGCCGTCATCCAGCACGCTGCCAATTTCATCAGTGAATACGCTGCACCCTAGCGGGCCGCGTTTGCACACCAAGGTCGCATCCGTAAAGGTGCGGACAGATTTCAGCGCTTCGACGGAATCTTCCGAGCCACCTGCAATGTGAAACTCTTCTTCGGTGCCGACAATCAGGTCAAACAGGCCCAGTACTTCCTGAAGCTGGCGGGTGACTTCGTCTGATTCAATGTAGCGGGTTTCACCGTCTCCCAGAGAGGTCAGGCCCCAAAGTACAGGGCGGTAATCCACATCCAAGGCTGTACGAACGCCATGTTTACGTGCGTAATTCAGTGCGGTGATTACCGCTTCACGGGAACTTGGATTGGAAAGATGGGTGCCCGTGATCGCCAAACATTTGGCCGAAGCAATGTACGCTTCATTAATGTCTTCTGGGGTGATGGCTTTGTCGGCACAATTGTCGCGGTAGAAAATTAGCGGGAAGGTGTCTTCATCTTTGATGCCAAGCAGCACAAGCGCGGTCAGCCTTTCTTTATCGATGATGATATTGCTGGTATCGACACCGACACGCTCCAATTCTTCTGTCACAAAGCGGCCCATGTGCTCGTCACCAACACGTGCCAACATGCCGGATTTCAACCCCTGCCTTGCGGTGCCGTGAGCAACGTTGCCCGACGAACCACCCAGATATTTGGCAAAGGTTCGCATATCTTCTAGGCGGGAACCGACCTGCTCCCCATACAAATCAACGGCGACTCGCCCAAGGCAAATCACGTCCAATGCTTTTTCTACCGTCGTCATTCCCGACTCCTGTCAGATTTCCCATCCTGTTCAGTGTGGCTGAACCTGAAAAATACACTTCATCCAACCGCATAATGAAATGTACGTTTCACTTTATACTAAGATCGAAACGGTCAGATCGCAACCAATGAAACAAATATTTCATGTGTTATTTCACTGGTAGGATCATCCTTAAGATCATTACTAGACGACTGGTCTAATTTCCGCTAACCTGCTTCACCATGAACACAGAAACCCAATCTACCCGCCAGCATATTCTCGACGTCGGCTATCAACTCATTGTTGAAAAAGGCTTTTCGAACGTGGGTCTGGCGCAACTGCTTAACCATGCCGGGGTGCCGAAAGGCTCCTTCTATCACTATTTCAAATCCAAAGAACAATTCGGCGAAGCCTTGATCGAAGAGTACTTCTCTCAATATCAGGCCAAACTGGATGCTCATTTCAGCAACCCTGCTCTCAATGGCTTTGAGAAGCTCATGGGTTACTGGATGAAATGGATTGAAGTAAATGATGGCATGTGTGGCAGCCAGCGTTGTTTGGTGGTGAAGCTGAGTGCAGAAGTGTCTGACCTGTCTGAATCTATGCGTATTTCGTTGCTGAATGGCGCAAACCGTATTGTCACTGTGCTTGCTGATTGCGTTCAGATTGGTATTGATGACGGTTCGATTCAGGTCAGTAACGCTGAAAAAGCTGCCAGTCAGCTTTATCAACTTTGGATTGGTGCAAGCCTGATGAGCAAGCTCAACCAAAATGTAGAGCCGATGAAACAGGCGCTGGAAAGCACAGAACGCCTGCTCAAAGGACAACACGCTTTTTAATCAAAGGGCGCTTCCGCGCCGATAAAACCGCCAAATGCACTTGGCGGATTTTTTTACTCAGCCACTAGACGACTGGTCTAGTAGTGAAACCATAACGTAAAGGGAATCAGCACATGTCAGTTTCGTTGGAAAACAACCGTATTGTTCTAGCTTCACGCCCAGTAGGCGCGCCTGTTACCGATAACTTCCGTTTGGAATCTCAGGCCGTTCCTGCCCTGAAAGATGGTGAACTGCTGCTTCGCACCATTTACCTTTCACTCGACCCTTACATGCGTGGCCGCATGAGCGATGCCAAATCTTACGCTGATCCCGTTGAGCTAAATGATGTGATGGTCGGTGCCACAGTTTGTCAGGTAGAAGACTCACTGAATCCAAACTTTGAAAAGGGTGAATGGGTGCTGGCATACACAGGTTGGCAGTCTTACGCTGTGTCTGACGGCGAAGGTCTGCTGAAACTGGGCAAATCCCCTTCTCACCCTTCATTCGCGCTGGGTATCATGGGTATGCCGGGCTTTACCGCTTACATGGGTCTTTTGGATATCGGTCAGCCGAAAGAGGGAGACACCTTGGTTGTCGCGGCCGCGACTGGCCCTGTTGGCGCGACAGTAGGTCAAATCGGCAAACTGAAAGGCTGTAACGTCGTCGGCATCGCAGGCGGCGAAGAGAAGTGTCGCCACGCGGTTGAAGTACTGGGCTTCGATGTTTGTATCGATCACAAAGCGGAAGACTTCGCAGAACAACTAGCGGCTGCCTGTGACAAAGGCATCGACGTTTACTATGAAAACGTAGGTGGCAAAGTGTTCGACGCTGTCATGCCATTGCTCAACACTGGCGCGCGCATTCCTGTATGTGGTTTGATTTCTCAATACAATGCGACCGCACTGCCAGAAGGCCCAGACCGTATGTCTCTGCTGATGGCGACCTTGCTGATCAAACGCATCAAGATGCAAGGCTTCATCATCTTTGATGATTACGGTCACCGCTATGACGAGTTTGCAGCCGACATGGGCAAATGGCTGATGGAAGGCAAAATGCAGTACAAAGAACAAATCGTTGACAGTTTGGATGCTGCACCAGAAGCCTTTATGGGTCTGCTGGAAGGCAAAAACTTCGGCAAATTGGTGGTGAAAATCGCCGAGCCAATCGCTCTCTAATTCCCGCTCCACAATTGAGAAGGAATTGAAAAAGCCCGCCCGGTTTTCGCCCGGCGGGCTTTTTGTCACTTCACCTGCGAAAGCAACGTGTTAGGTTACACTGTAGTTAAGAAAAATTTTCACGCAGGGGATGCAATGAAAAACTGGATCGTTTTACTTTTCACTCATGGCTTTGCCATCGCTATCGGCTTTGCGGCTGGCATTTACGCACTACCCATTCTTATCGCGCCGGAGGGCCCTTCTGTTGAGGTGATCGAATCAACCGCATCTAAAGCCAATTACTCTGGAGAATTCCGCAAAGACCTTAAAGACAGCGACACCTTCCATTGGGGTGAAGGCAAAGTGTCTATCGGCCCGGAAAGTATTTCGTTAATGGGAGAACTCGCGCCAGGCCCAGACTACAAGCTCTATCTGTCACCTGAATTTGTTGAAACAGAAGCCGACTTCAACCGCTTGAAGCCACAAATGCAACGAGTGGGTGATGTAAAAACCTTCGAGAATTTCTTGGTAGAAGTCCCTAGTGATGTCGACCCTTCACAATTCAATACCGTGATTGTTTGGTGTGAGTCTTTTGGCGAGTTTATTACTGCAGCGCGCTATAAGTAACTGACTGAATGATGAAAAGGCGAAGCGGAGTGCTTCGCCTTTTTGCGTTTATGGTACCAGTTTCCTGATAAACGAAGAGGCAAACAAGTAATGAGGATCGTAGCTTCTCAGTTTGCTCACCGTTTCATCATAGCTTCGGGTTGCGGTGTTAAATGTGGTCGGCAGAACGTTGGAAATAAAGGCATCGTTTTGCCAAGCACCTTGTGCGTTGTATCCCCAGCCTTTTGACCACTCCACGCGAACCTGCTCAGCGGGTAATTGTTGATACAGCCACTCCTCCACTTCCTGATAAAACGCCCCTGCTCCCTGCATATCCGCAAACGTCAGTAGGTCGACCCATACCACGGTATCCAAAGCCGCATCATCGGTGGCCGTTGTTGCTGAGAAAGCCGGTGGCTTTGCGCCAGGAACATTCAGACCCTCAGAGCGATCTGTTCCCGTGACGCGAATCTCCATTGGCCCTGCCATTGGGAACTGTTTTCTCGCCGCATATTCCGCCTGAATGCGCAAATACACATTGGCAAAGTCATGCAGAAAACCTTGCACATCGTTGCGGTTAAGGTGCACCGCATACCCGTTGGCTGTCACACGCAGCGTGGTGTTGCGCACATACACCAAGGTCTTCCACGCAGGTCCCCAAATGTCATAGCTTTGTGCAAACAGGCTCCTGGCCGTGGCATCTGGTTGGGTTTCTTCCACCGCCTCAATGTAAGGCAGTAACTCATCAAACTCTTCCTGAGTGATGGTTTCGCCAGAATTCAGGCTTCGTGAGGTAGCCGAGCCAACCACCTGATTTTGCAAATTCTCTCGGTTTGCCCCGCCTTTTAGTGCCAAGGTGGTGGTGACAGACTGCAAGATGCCAAAAGCAGGAACTAGGAAAGGTTTGGCAACCAGAATGCCCTTAATGATGTCTGAGATAAACAGCGGAATATTGTCACTGAACGGGTAATTGTAAGGGCCAGAAACGGCACGGGAACCCGCAGGTTGCTCTGCTTCATTCGACCATACTTTCAGCCAAGGTTTTTGACTGTAAGGGAACCAGATCACTTCCATCCTTCCGGCAGTATCCAAAATATTCGCGATGGAGAAAGTGCTTTCTTCCTGAGTCGAAGCAAACAATTCTGCATAGTGAATATCGGTGAAGCTCTGGCAACGCAGGTTGTAATTAGGCTGCACCAACATAGTCACTTCAAAAATCAAGGTCGCACCTAACGCCGTAAGGAACAAATCCCCATCTTCCTCGTCTCGGGTAAAAGTACGAAGCGTATATTTGGAGCCGTTCCATACCAACGCTGTCACTGAGAGTACATTGTTGCTGATGCTGCCATTGAGCGTTTCATTCTCGTCAGAACCGTTGTAACTCACTTTGGTGCCGTGACCACCAATCGAGAGCATGCCCGCCAGCGAAAGATTCCCCGGCGCAGGCGTGTTTGAAAAGGCGTAACCGGGAATGTCAGGATTACCGCCTGCTTGCGCTTCAAGAAAGGCGTAGAGGTTTTCTGCCTGCACGCCGCTTCCCGCTCTCACCACGCCATAATCCTGATGGGATTCCACCATCTCCAAATGATTGAACGCAGACACATCCAACAGCAGGATTTTGTCTTTCGGTTCCGTTTCAGAGATGATCAGCGGCGACCAATTATGCATAGAGCCGAAGGCTTTGACTGCATAGCCGTTTTCCAGTGCCCATTCAGCAACCCTCTCCAAGTCTTCTTTCACTTTTGCACTGGCTGCCATCACGCTTTTCACTTTGATGTCCTGAGACCAGTTTTCATACGTGATGTAGTAAAACTCGCTCTGACAACCCGAAAGCAGAAACGACATCGGCAGCGATGAGATCGCCACTGAGGTAAATAACAGCCCTTGGCTGTTCTTGAGGAATTTTCTTCGTTCGTTATTAAATGACATACCTTTTCCCTTGAGTCTAAAAACATACCTTTGTTTAAAAATGACTGACTTTCATGCCTCCACACACTACCAAGGCACTGCAATGACTGACTTAAGGGAAAATAGGTAACAGCGCGAGATCACAACTCACCGTTTGAATCATCTCTTGCATGCAATTTCCTACCAATGTAAACAAAGGAACCAAAAATGACCTAGAGAAGTGAAGACACAGTGATAAGCCTCAGCTATCGATAAGATAGTTACTAACGATTTCAGCTAGCAGATGAAAAACCTTAACCTGACGCCAATAGCTACAGAGTAAGAGATAAGAAACATGTCAGGTAAGAAAGCACTGGTCGTTGAAGGTGGAGCCATGCGCGGTATTTTCGCAAGCGGTGTGTTAGATGCGTTTTTGGATGTCAATTTTAATCCTTTTGATTTCGCCATTGGCGTGTCTGCTGGTGCCTCTAACCTATTGGGTTATCTTGCTCAACAGCAAAACCGCAGCTATCAGGTGATCACTGGTTTAGCGACTGATGATGCTTTCTTTAACCCCGCGCGTTTTGTGCGCGGCGGTAATCTGGTTGACGTTCAGTGGCTGCAACAAGAATCTCTGCGCCGCTTTCCTCTCGACACAAACACCCTTTTCAACAATATTCCTTTGTTGGCAGCCGTGACCAACGTGAATACGGGTGATGCGGATTATTACTGGGTGAAGCCAGACAATATGTCCAAAGTGATTGAAGCAACCACTGCGCTGCCGATCGCCTACCGCCCAACCCCGTGTTTCTCAGGCGGTTGCTACACGGATGGCGGCGTGGCAGATTCCATTCCGGTTGTAGAAGCCTATCGACGTGGCGCGCGAGAAATCACAGTTATCCTTTCACAACCTGGCGACTATGAAATGTCTCCAATGAAAATGCCAAAGCTGATGGATCAGCTGCTGAAGAAATACCCTCACGTTGCAGATGCGATGCGTAAACGTGCCGAGCGTTATAACGCCTCGCTGGCATTTATTAAGAATCCGCCAAAGGATTGCGTGGTGAATGTGATTGCGCCACCAGACACCTTCCCAGTTGGTCGCTTTACCATGAAGAAATCCAAGCTCAATGAAGGCTATGGCATGGGTATTCGTGCGGGTCAAGCGTACATGTTTAATCTGTACAAAGACGTGTTAAAGCAGCAGGTTTTGGAAGAAGGGTCGACCAGAAAGGTTCGGGATTTGGTGGCTTGACAAGATGTCACACAACTTAAGTGAATATCGTGTCTTAATAGTACTTCGAATCAAGTGTGAGAACCTGTCTTCGCTGCAACATTCGACACATCTAGATTCCCACAAAGAACGACTGTGATCAGCACAACTACCAATGCAATAAATACTGAGTATAAGGAAATCGCAGCCAAAGGCATTTTGGCATGCTCAAAAGAACCTTTGGCAAATTCCCAGTTTTCTAACTGTTTGTAGAGATTATCCGAGACTTTATAGACACGATAACTAGCATAAGTGAATAACAACCAATTCAGCCAAATAAATACAATTGCTGCCTCTCTTAACATATTACCTTCATTGCCTATAAAGGATCTGGCGGAATCTGAAGTTAACAACCAACCAAGGCCAAGCAACCAAAAGCCCATAGTCGAATAAGAACTGGTATTATAATTTGCTTGGTAACGTTCTAGTGCAGCGATTAAAATTTTCAGTCGTTCTGTATCGTTAAGCCTTTCAGTCACATTAATTCCCCTTTCCTGAAACCATCACGTAAGCCCAACCTCATTGCCTCTGCTCATTCTAACCATCCACAACAAGTCATCAGTAGAGAACCTCAAACCCAAGCAAATAGAATTTGCCAAGTCAGTTCCAGGTTCACTGGTCACCTCTAAGATGTGTTTTCCGCGAATACGTTTCAGAGATGGGCCTCGTGAACTCGAGTGACTGAAGACCACCTTCTGAAACTAATTACCCCGAATAAGCTAGTGCTACTTTATTATATTGTGCTTTGTTTATTTCGTTTTTCTCTTTCTCAAAACCCGTAATCAACTAATGTTTATTTTTAAGCGGCAAGCTCATCTTCAGGCTATGTTCTTTTTGACCTGACGGAAGCTCCACTTCACCCTTTTCTCCTGTGTATTGAAAGCCAAATTTTTCGTAAAGTTTTTGCGCGACTAGATTTGATTCATAGACTTCTAATTTCAGCTCTTTGAAGCCGAAGCGCCGACTATCTAGCAATACCGCCTCCAGTAACTTTTTAGCGATACCTTGGCCCCTGAAATCAGAATGCACTTGAGCACCAATAAACCCAACTTCATCTGAGTGCTGCCCACACATTGTCCCAGGGAAAGCCTCAACGCTTGCAACGACCTCGTTATCAATGATCGCAACGAATTGCGGTATTTTTTGTTGAGTGATTTTATTCAAAACAACATCAATTTTGTGTTTGGGTGGCGGAGGGCTACGAAGGTAAATACCCTCATTGAAGACACTTTGCCAAAGCGTCCAAAATCCATTTAAGTCATCAGAACAAATTCTTCGAATTTCCATATTACTCCGGATATAAAACGACAAAATGTGGAGGCCTGAGAGTTGTGTAGACTGAAAAGGGTTAACCTTTTCTAGCAAACCTAAGGGACCGTATCACGCCCTCGTAGAGACTCAGCGGATTGGCATTTCTAGTTTGCGACCCAATTGGGAGAATTTGCTCACTCTGCATTCAAAAACAATCCAAAAATTCCCTTGCCCACCCGTCTCTATTTCTGTAGTTTAAAAATTCATCACCAAAAAAGAGTCACTTATGATTTTCCAATCTCTACCACTCTGGCTACTACTTCTTATGCCCTTCAGTCGGTAGAGTGACTCGTTTCCGGCTGTGAGTAGAACAGCCGGATGTCGCCCTCTCACAGCCTTGATTAAAACAACAAACCAACATCAAGGAAGTGAACAATGAATGACGCGTCTGTCAGTACGCAAGACTCCTCCGATTACCGAACCGGTATCATTTACGCCTTAATTGGCACGGTGCTTTTCTCTATCAAGCCTGTGCTTATCAAGCTCGCGTACACAATGGGTGGTGATGCCACTGCTATCATGAGTCTTCGTGCAGCGTCTTCCCTTCCCATTTACTTCCTCATCCTGCTCTGGCTATGCCGTAGTGCCAGTGAACGCAGCAAAGTGCGAAAGTTTGGCTGGCAAGCAGCACTCGTTGGTGTTCTTGGCTACTACTTCGCAGCTTTGCTGGACATCATGGCGCTGGAGTTTATTTCAGCTCAACTGGAACGCTTGTTGATCTTCCTGTTTCCATCATTTGTGGTGATCATCAGCTGGGTCTTTATGAAAGAAGCGCCACGAAAAGGTACGTTTCTCTCCATTGCCATTGGTTATGTCGGCGTTGCTATGATTGTGCTGCATGATTTCAGCTCTTTTGGTTCACAGGTTTGGCTTGGCAGTGTGATGGCAATTGCAGCAGCTTTGGCCTTTGCTGTTTATCTGGTGTTGAGCAAGAAAGTGATTAGCCAGATGGGTTCCCAACTTTTCACCAGTATTGGTATGGGAAGTGCGGGTCTGGTGATCATGGCTCAGTATCAAGTAAAAGGCGCGCAATTCAGTGATATGTCGAATGAGCTTATTGCTTTGGGCGTCGTGCTGGGTTTTTTCTGTACAGTTTTACCTTCGTACTTTGTCGCTGCCGCCATGGCACGGTTAACCCCTTCTGTGCTGAGTCTGACCAGCAACATTGGTCCCGCAGTGACCGCACTTTTTGCGATTACTCTGCTTGATGAAGCATTCACCATCTGGCACGGCCTAGGGATGATTCTGGTGGTTTATGCGGTGGTGAGAATCAACAAAAAGTCATAATTACTATATTTATCAAAAGGTAACGTATCGCAAAGAGCAAAAAATGATCGCCAAGTTTGAGAATACATCGGCTAAACTCAACCCCCTATCAAGTAGTTCTACCAATCACAGTAGGTAGCTGATCAGAAATAGCGCAGGAAAAATGCTCGAGAACAAGGCGGAAAATTTCGATAAGTAGTTATTCTACAATCAAATTTTTCAACGCAGTTATCGAGCATTTTAACAAGCTAGGATGAGCGGATATTTACTACGATTGGTATTAACATGAATACTGAAAAAGGGAGCCGAGAATGGGTGAAGCGCCGGCAGCCTCAAATTACCTGTACTATTTCATTCTGATGATCATTGCTTACCCGATGGGCGTCGTACTTTGTGGGTGTTTATTTTACGAAAAACGCCACCAAGATATCGCGGCGACCTACTATGGCCTCTTAGGTTTGGTTTTAGCGGGGTATTTCCTCTACAAACATATGCAAACCGACGTGGTTTACGGAAAAGAAGCGATTGAGATTTATCACGCCAAGCAAGCCCAGGAGGCTGCTTGGCAACAAAGTAAAGAAGAGCGTCGGCTGAAACGGTCTCAGGAGGAAACATCCACCCCATAGCGGAAACAGCTTGTCAAGTGATCGTTGACCATACCTGTCGCTTGCATGTAGGCATAGCAAATAGTGGTACCCACAAATTTAAAGCCTTTCTTTTTCAACGTCTTACTCATGGCGTCAGATTCAGGTGTGGACGTTGGGACATCGGCTAAGGTTTCCCAATGATTGATGATGGGTTTCCCACCCACAAACTGCCAGATGTACTCATTGAAACTGCCAAACTCTTTCTGGATTTCCAATACCAACTTGGCGTTTGTCACAGTGCCATTCACTTTGAGTTTGTTACGGACGATGGTTGGGTTTTCCAACAGCTCGGCGACTTTCTTTTCGTCGTAAGCTGCTACGGTTTCGATGTGGAATTTATCAAAGGCTTCTCTGTAACCTTCACGCTTTTTGAGAATAGTGGTCCAACTTAATCCTGCTTGCGCGCCTTCCAGAATCAGCATTTCAAACAATTGCTGATCATCATGAACAGGCACACCCCACTCTTCGTCATGATATTTCTGGTCCAGTTCGCTTACATTCGCCCAGCTGCAACGCTCCATGTTTTTCCCCATATTTTGTGTGAACACCTATACTGTATATTTATACATATTAATTGCGATTCGCGCAAAAAAAAGAGGACGCAATCATGAGACTACATCCCCTTATGTTGTCGGGAGAAACTAATTCACTTTCACCGTTTGGTGCATTTCCAGCGATTCCAGCGCGCATTCCGCGAGGTACAGCGCCAATTCACCATCCACGCCAGTACATTGCGGCTCTGCTTTGCCTTCCAATACATCGACAAAGTGTTGCCACTCGGCAATGTAAGCCTCTTTGTATCTTTCAAGGAAAAAGTACTGAGGTTTTGCCGCTGCACAGCTTTCATCACCCCAATGCTCAACCTGATGCTCGCGAACATTGCCAGCTTTCAGCATGCCTTTGCTACCATGCAGTTCAATACGTTGATCGTAGCCATAACCAGAACGGCGGCTGTTAATGATGGTTGCCATCGCGCCGGATTCAAAATGCATGACCACGACAGCACTGTCGATATCGCCAGCTTCACCAATTGCCGGGTCTACTAGGCATGAGCCGTGCGCTGATACTGAAACCGGATCTTCTCCCATGATAAAACGTGCCATGTCCAAATCATGAATCGACATGTCGCGGAAAATACCGCCGGAAACACGCACGTATTCCGCAGGTGGTGGCGATGGGTCGCGGGAAGTGATCACCAAGGTTTCGGCTTTACCAATTGCACCAGATTCAAACAAATCTTTCAGAGTGCGGAATTGAGGATCGTAGCGGCGGTTGAAGCCAACAAGTAGCTTGGCATTATTTTCATTCACGACATTCAGGCACCCTCTGACTCGCTCCAAGCTCAGGTCGATTGGCTTTTCACAGAAAATTGCTTTGCCCGCTCGCGCAGCCTGTTCAATCAAATCCGCATGGGTATCTGTCGCAGAGCAAATCACCACGGCATGAATATCCGGGTCTGCCATGGCTTCTTCGGTCGTCATCACCTCGGCATCATATTCATCTGCGAGTTTGGCAGCGCCTTCATGATAGGGGTCTATCACCGCTTTGATTTGAGTCAACGGGTGGGCGTCTATATTCACTGCGTGAACTTTCCCTATCCGCCCACAGCCGAATAACGCGATATTAAACATGGCCTCTCCTTTTGCTACTGCTATTTTTGATTGTTGTGTTTATTGGCATATTCCGGACTGTTCACCCACGCGTGGTCTTCTTCCCAGGTGAATAGCCATTTTCTGACTGGCCCCGCCATGACATTCAGGTAATAGCTGTCGTAACCCGCTATGGTCGCCACAGGGTGATAGCCGCGAGGAACCATGACCACATCGCCGTCGTAAACGGCCATGCATTCATCCAGGTCACGCTCATCGGTATAAACCCGCTGAATGCAGAAACCCTGAGACGGGTTCAGTCTGTGGTAATAGGTTTCCTCAAGGTGTGTTTCTTCTGGTGGTGCGTCCCTGTCATGTTTGTGGCTGGGGTATGAGCTGGTGCAGCCTTCGTCAGTATAGACTTCCACCACCAGCAGGCTGTCTGCGTTCTCGTTGTCTGGGAGAATGTTGTGTACATAGCGTTTGTTATTGCCGTTTCCTCTCGCTTCTGCGCCAACTTGTTCAGGACTGATAAGGCGAGAAGGAAAGGTGCCTTTACCCGGTGCACGGCAAACTGCAAGCTCCACATCCGTTGTGGCAGTCAGTTCAGTAGTATCTCCCGCAGTGATGTACAGCGAGTACGGTTTTTTCTTTTCAAACGGCCCTGAACGATCGCCAATTTCACCCAGTGATTCACCTGCCAAAGTGGCCGTCGCCTTACCGCCCACCAGCACAAGACAGATTTCTTCATCGCTGCTGGCTTTGAAAGTGATCGTTTCATTAGATGCGAGTTGGTAAGCCTGAAAGCCTACGTATTTCCAGCCTGCAGAGGCGGGAGTGATGTTCTGGTAGCGCCCTTTTTCGTCGGGCAGGTTTCGCTTGGAAAGCAGGTCAGACATAACGGCTCCTTGTTGTGACTGATCATGAACTGATTGATGATCCAATCTGCCAATAATAGAACATATTTTTCAATTCTCAACAAAGTGAAATTTACATTTCATTTTTAGCGCTATAGTGAAACAATAAATGTCATCACACGAATCAGCCAAAGAGGTCACGCTATGGATTTGCACTCCCCTCCACGCCTTTCGTTTTTCAGTAAGGCAAACTGCGATATTGAAGCCTTCGCAAAAATTTGCGCTTCCCAAACCACCAATAAAGCCGACTATCCCTTGGCTGATGACATCATTGACAACGTGGTGATATTTGATGGTGATGCTATGCGCTCTGCTGGATCAAATGTCGGAGCTTTTCAGGACGAAATCGCCCACGCACTACAATACGGACCGGGTGTGATTGCCATTAAACGTTTCTATGACAACGCCGCCGTGATTGATGAAATGAGCGAAGTATTCGAAAAAATCCTTGGGGCGGAGAAGGGGTTTGGCGCAGGAGACCACTTTGGCAAAACAGGTCCACAAGCTAATGGACGCATCTGGAATGTGTTCCAGAAAAGTGCCGAAGCTGACCCGGAAACCTTCGTTGATTACTACAAAAACCCGCTATTAACCTGTGTCAGTGAGGCCTGGCTGGGCCCGCATTATCAGGTGACGGCGCAGGTCAATATTGTACGCCCCGGCGGTGAAGCGCAGGTTTCACACCGTGATTACCATCTAGGCTTTCAGGTGCCGGAAGAAACGGTTCGTTACCCGCTTCACGCTCAGCAGATGTCGGCGATGCTGACGTTGCAAGGTGCAGTCGCGCATACCGATATGCCGCTTGAGAGCGGCCCAACCAAGCTATTGCCTTTCTCACAGCAATACCCGCTTGGATACATTGCATACCATCAGAAAGCGTTTCAGGACTTTTTTGAATCTCACTACATTCAGGTTCCCTTAGAAAAAGGCGATGCCGTGTTTTTCAACCCGGCGCTGTTCCACGCAGCCGGCGCAAATGTGACGGATGATTTCCATCGAAGCGCTAACCTGCTGCAAATATCGTCGGCTTTCGCTAAACCGATGGAAACCGTCGACTCTGCGGCAATTTGTAGAAAGCTCTATCCCACTCTTCAATCACGCTGGCAAGAAGGCTCACTGTCGTCGGCTGAAAAAGCCGCCATCGCCACTGCCGCCGCAGATGGCTACGCCTTCCCAACCAACCTGGATACGGATCCCCCGATTGGCGGGCTGGCACCTGAATCCATGGAAGCCCTGCTCTGCCGGGCGCTGGATGAAAATATGGATGCTGATACCTTCGAGATTGCACTCGCTCAATTGAAGGAAAAACAGCGGGCATAAAAAAGCACTGAGCCCAGCGGTTGCCGGGCTCAGTGTTCTCATAATTGCGCGCGATTTAGATAATGCTGACACCGTCTTGATAGACATTTTCTGCATCAGTCCAAATCGTGATGGTGTCATGCACCGCATGGTCAAACACATATGCTTGCAGTTCGCCAACTTGTGCGCCGCTCAGACCAAGAATGGAAATCATCTCTACGGAAAGCGTGGCTGATGGTGTACCTGCAACGTTGTATTCCCAACCGTCAGACTCCAGGTTGAAGGAGTCATCACCTTCGCCCAGATAAGCAACAAATCCATTCCACTCACCTGGGTCAACAAAGGTCGTTGACTGAGGAAGGTCAGATTGCGCATGAATCGCAAAGGCGCTGACAGAAACTGACTGGTCCCCTTCATCACCGATTGCTGCTTCCACCTGCGCGATAGGATTTTCCCCACCCGCGGTCACGCCATATGAGACGCCAGTGAAATCAACATTGGCATCGCCTTCAATGATCAGCTGGTCAAAGCCACGGTCGCCCAAGTAAACATTGTCATTGGCGTTAATGAAGTTGATGTCTGAGAAGTCTTCTGCGTCAAAAAGCAGGATGTCATCACCCTCACTACCGCGGTAAATATCCAAACCTGTGCCGCCATCAAGGAGATAATCTTCATCAAAACCGGCTTCAAGGATGTCATTGCCCGCGCCGCCATAGAGCTCATCGCTGCCGCTACCGCCTTTCAGTAAATCATCACCTTCTCCGCCATAAATGATGTCATCACCCGCGTTACCGTAGAGCACGTCGTTACCCGCGCCGCCATGAATGGTGTCATCACCTGTGCCACCGCGAATATCATCATCACCGTCGTTACCTTCGATGTAGTCGTCACCCTGCTCACCATAGATGGTGTCATTACCCTCTCCGCCATACAGCATGTCGTCGTCGCCTTCGCTGTCGGGTTTCTGTTTGAGTGAGACATTGTCAATCAGTGCGCCATAGGTGTCGGATTTGCCTTCCCCTTCAAAACGGATACTGATGAAGTCCATACCCTGTGGAATGGTCACGTCAGTAGCAAACGACACATAGTGATCATTGGCTTGGGTGTTGTTGAAGAACTGGGAATAAATGACATTGCCCTCTTGGTCAAATACCTTGACTTCGAACTGGCTGGTCGAGGTGTCAGAACCGCGGTAACGGTTGGCATAGTCAAAAGACAGCGCAAGTGTCGCATCACCATTCTCAGCCAAACCTGTGATGTCGACATCCTGCTGAACCCATGTATTGGTGTGGCTATCCAGCTCCAGCACAGTGTTGGTCACATCATTCTGTGGTGTGCCGCCGAAAGTGCCCTGTTGCAGCTCAATTTTGTTGCTGCCCGGTGTATACCAGCCTGTGACCTGATGATCTTCCAACAAACTCCAATGATTGGTCGTATTGTTGCCGTAATCTTCAAAGTCCCCATTGATGAGAAGCTCACGGGTGCCGTTGACATCAAAGCCGTCGTTACCGTAGATAACATCGTCACCTCCGCTGCCGTAAACTTCATCGTTACCGTTGCCACCATAAAGAGTGTCGTTGCCCGTCAGGCCATCGATAAAGTCATCACCTTCAAAACCATTGATGGTGTCGTTAACATCACCCACCGTTGACGTCGTCAGCTCAACGTTATCAATCAATGCGCCATAGCTGTCAGACTTACCTTTGGCTTCAAAGCGAAGGGAAATGCCTGTTGTTCCCTCTGGCACGTCGAAGTCGATGTCAAAGTTAACGTAGCTGGTATTGGGCTGGGTGTTATCGAAGAACTGGCTGTAAAGCAGGTTACCCTCGTTGTCCAATACCTTCACTTCGAATTGGCTGGTTGATGTGTCCGAGCCGCGATAGCGGTTGGCAAAATCAAACGAAAGGCTGAGTGTTGCGTCTCCCGACTCTGTTAAATTGGTGACATCGACATCTTGCTGCACCCAGGTGTTGGTGTGGCTATCAAGCTCCAGCACAGTGTTAGACACGCTGTTTACAGGTGTGCCTCCGAATGTGCCCTGTTGCAACTCGATTTTGTTGGTACCCGGTGTGTACCAGCCCGCCACCTGATTGTCGTCGAACAGCCCCCAAGTGTTGGAGGTGTCGTCTCCCCAGGCTTCGAAATCACCATTAATAAGAAGATTGTTGCTTTGTTCTATGTCGCCATAGAGCGTATCGACACCGCTGGTGCCATTGATTATTGCCATACCTTTGTCCTCGTTTCTCTTTTTATGTCACGTCTTCCGCGAGGGCTGAACAGCAATATCGATGCGGTATAAGCTGATTTCCAGTCTTTGGAAACATCGTCAATCAAAGCCGATTTAGAAACACGTGAATTAGCAAAATCTTTAACTCTAAGACGATTTGAGACAATTCATGAGACACATGTTCAGGCGAATCTCAGTCATTTGGTTTATATGGAATGAGATGCGGTATGGAACGGATGCAGAAATTTCGGCTGATTTAAGCATGGTTAGGGAAAAGAAAAAGCCCGGCAACATGCCGGGCTTTTTAGACGCATTTCTACTGAGGAGTTAGAACAATTCGTCACCATTCAGAGTGACAGTCTCAGCATCAGTCCATACTGTGATGGTTGAGCCTGAGTTGGTCTCGAATACGTAAGCATCCAACTCGGCAACCTGTGTATTGTTCAGGCCCATGAACGCAATCATGTCAGCTGACAGTTCTGCGGTTGGAGCGGCATCTGCATCCAGCTTCCAGCCATTGCCATCCAGGTTGAAGGTATCGTCACCCGCCCCTAGGTAAGCCACAAAGCCATCCCAATCGCCTGGGTCAGTCAAAGAAGCTGACTGGAATGGGTCAGATTGTGCTTTGATAGCGAACGCATTCGCAGTCACAGTCTGGTCGCCCTCGTCACCAATCACAGCTTCTACCTGCGCGATTGGCTTAAAGCCAGCGCTCAGGCCGTATGACTCACCTGTCATATCGACGTTTGCATCACCATTCACAATCAGTTGGTCAAAGCCACGGTCACCGATGTAGATGTTGCCGTTCTCTTGCAGGAAGTTCAGGTCAGAGAAGTCTTCCTGATCGAAGTACATGGTGTCGTTACCTTCACTACCTACGTAAAGGTCTTTACCCGTACCGCCATCCAGCACGTAGTCGTCATCATAACCTGCTTGCAGGTAGTCATCACCCGCGCCACCGTATAGCTCATCGCTACCGTTACCGCCGCGAAGAATGTCATCACCTTCACCACCGTAAAGGATGTCGTCTCCGTTACCACCCAGAATAGTATCGTTACCTTCGCCGCCGTAAATAACGTCATTACCTTCGCCACCGTTGATGTTGTCATTACCCTCATCACCGTAAACCAGGTCGTCGTCGTCACCAGAACGAATGAAGTCATCACCTTCACCACCGTGAATGGTGTCTTTGTCGCTTACTGTCACTTCTTTCGTGGTTTCAGCGAAATCGGTGTAATCGATCTCTCTCAGGTTCTCATAAGAGTGAGGAACCAAAGTCAGGTCAGTCGCTGATGTGATTTCCGGACCTTCGATTTGCAACAGGATCTTGCCGTTTTCTTCAAGGTTCCAGTAGTGGTGCTTGTTGCCATCCAGGTCCACGTCGATGATCGCGAACTTGTAAACGTTAGTACCGTCGGTGTACTTCAGGGTGTAATCCAGGTTCACCGCGTAGGTGTTGTTACCGATGGTCACAGTCTGGGTTTTATCGTCAGAGTACTCATTACAGTAGTTGTCACCGTGGAGCACGCCGTCGTCATCCTGGAAAGTCACTTCTGTCATGCCGCCATCAAACGCCAGTTTTGATGGGAAACACCAAGTGTGGAATTCACCGCCAGAAGGCATTGAGAAGTCATCACCCATCACGAACACTTTCGCTGTCGGGTCAGTTTCGATGGTTTCAGTCGCGATTTGACCACCATAGATGATGTCATCACCTGAACCGCCGTGGATCTCGTCATCGCCCCACTGACCGTAGATGGTGTCGTTACCAGCACCGCCATCGATGTAATCGTTGTCGTTAGACTTGATGGTTTTCGCAGTAGCGATGTCATCGTAGTCCAAAGAGTTCACGTTCTGGTATGAATGAGGAACCAGAGACAAATCCGTCGCGTCGGTGATTTCCGGGCCGTCGATTTGAAGCAGCAGGTTACCGTTCTCGTTCAGGTTGTGGTAGTGGTGGCCATTGCCATCCAGATCCACATCAATGATCGCAAAGGTGTATACGTTGCCGTCTGAATCACAGTATTTCAGCGAGTAATCCAGGTTCACTGGATACGTCTTACCGTCGATAGTCACGGTCTGCGATTTGTCGTCTGAGAACTCGTTGCAGTAGTTGTCACCGTTAAGCACACCGTCATCGTCTTGGAAAGTGACTTTCGTGGTGGTGCCATCAAACGCCAGCTTTGGTGGGAAAGACCAAGTGTGGAAGTTACCGCTGTCCATGCTGAAGTCTTTGCCCATCTGGAACACAGTCACCGTTGGTTCTTCGCTGAAGTTTGGCGTTGCTGTGTTGCCGTAGATGATGTCGTCACCGTCACCGCCAAACAGCTTATCGTTGCCGTTTTCGCCAGAGATGTGGTCGTTACCTTTCAGACCATAAACGGTGTCGTCGCCATTGCCCGCTGTGATGGTGTCATCAAGATCAGCTGGGTCGATAGTTTGTGGCTCAGTGATGTCATCGTAGTTCAGGCTGCTGACGTTCTGGTAAGAGTTAGGTACCAAGGTCAGGTCAGTGCTGCTAGTGATTTCTGGGCCATCGATTTGGATCAGGATTTTCCCGTTTTCGCCAATGTTGCAGTAGTGGTGACCGTTACCGTCTGAATCCACATCAACAATCGCGAAGGTGTAAACATTGCCGTCGCTGTCACAGTACTTGAGGCTGTAATCAACGTTTGCAGAGTATTCCTGACCATCAATTGAAACAGTCTGGGATTTGTCGTCAGAGAACTCATTACAACGGTCATCGCCGTTCAGCTGACCATCATCATCATTGTAAGTTACGGTTGACGTGGAACCGGTAAAGCTCAACTTAGGAGGGAAAGACCAAGTGTGGAAATTGCCGCTATCCATGTTGAAATCGGCGCCCATCACAAATACTGCACCGGTTTTCTGATCGCTGCTGCCGCTGCCGATATCGCCGTACAGTGTATCTGCGCCTGAAGTTCCGTTAATGTCTGCCATTACCGCTGTCCTCGTCATCCATTGGGGTTACGCCTACACATGAAGCTATGAAATCAGTTGAGTAATCTTTAACAATTAGAGAGTGCTCATATTCGAGATAACTAACATCTGTCAGCGCCTGCTGTGACAACAGTTTTATTGATAAGACAGGCTCAAACAACGGATCTATTGCAGATTCAGAATATAGTCAGCGAGCGGAATTAATACGGTTGAAAGGCACAATGAATGAAGTGCCATTAGTCAGATTATAAAAGGACTAGTTTCATACAGCCTCTCGGCAGCGTGTCCAGATAATTAACACAGCCGGTTTTGGATATTGGAAGAGCAACATCGTCCTTTCTTTGGTTACCTGCCTGAATTCAGTCGTGACGGGCTTTCGGAATAAAAAAAGCCCGGCAATTGCCGGGCTGAACAAATAGAGATGAGCGTCTCTTAAAAAATATCGTTACCGTCTTGCGTGAAGTGTTCAGCATCGGTCCAGATAGTGATCGTTGAACCTGAGCTGTTCTCAAACACGTATGCATCCAGCTCGCCAACCTGGGTATTCGTCAGACCCATGTAAGCAATCATGTCTGCAGACAGTTCTGCTGTTGGTGCAGCGTCTGAATCATACGTCCAGCCTGCCGCTTCCAGGTTAAAGGTGTCATCACCTGCGCCCAGGTATGCCACAAAACCATCCCAATCGCCCGGGTCAGTCAGAGACTCTGACTGGAACGGGTCAGACTGTGCGCGGATAGCAAATGCATTCGCAGTAACAGTCTGGTCGCCCTCATCAGCCACTACCGCCTCTACCTGAGTAATCGGCTTAGGACCGGACGTGATGCCGTAAGACTTCCCAGTTAAGTCAACGTTCGCGTCACCCGTTACGATTAGTTGGTCGAAACCACGGTTACCGTTGTAAATGTTGCCGTTCTCGGTCAGGAAATCGACATCTGAGAAGTCTTCCTGATCGAAGTACATGGTGTCATTGCCTTCACTACCAATGTAGATATCAAGGCCTGCGCCACCGTCCAACACGTAGTCGTCATCGTAGCCAGCTTGCAGGTAATCATTACCTTCGCCACCGTAAAGCTCATCGCTACCGTTACCGCCACGCAGGATGTCGTCGCCTTTACCACCGTAGATGATGTCGTCGCCGTTACCACCTAACAGGGTGTCGTTACCTTCACCGCCGTAAATAACGTCGTTACCTTCACCACCATTAATGTCATCGTTACCCGCATCACCGTGAACAACATCGTTACCATCGCCAGAACGGATGAAATCGTTACCGTCACCGCCATAGATGGTGTCGTTGTCAGAGTAAAGCTTCTGCTGCTCAACAGTGATGGTGAATGTGGTGTCGTTGAAGTCTTTGTCACCCAGGTTCCAAAGGTCTTCCCACTTAGATGTATCACCGTCTACTTTCTCGTGGTCTTTGCCATCGCCGTTTTCTGCCGCATTAGATACGTAAACGACTGAGCTAGAAGAACCTTGCGTGATGGTCGAGCTAGAACCTGAAAGATTCAGTTCAACAGAACCAACGTCGAAGCCTTTGCGGTCGCCATTTGGAATCAGGAACATGCCGAAAGAGACGCCGCCTGACACATCAATATCAACACTCAGTTCAGACACGTTTTTCACGTTATCTGCGATAACTTCTGCGCGTAGGATGTTACCGTTCGCGTCAACCACGTAGTAACCAATGCTGTTGTTGTACGCTGCGCTGTGAGTAAAGTCGCTGACAGAGATAGTGACAGTGTCTTCGCCTTGCAGGTTGTAAACCGTTGCGCCGTCGACGTTCTCGAGGTCGAAAGTTTTGCTCGCCTCAGAACCACCGTAGATGGTGTCGTCACCTTCGCCACCGTGGATTTCGTCGTCACCGTGCTCGCCGTAGATAGTGTCGTTACCCGCACCACCGTAGATGGTGTCGTTGTCGTCTTCTACGTTCACTTTTTGCTTCAGGGAAACGTTATCAATCAACGCACCGTAGCTGTCTGAACGGCCTTCGGCTTCAAAGCGAACAGTGATGTAGTCAACGCCTTGTGGCAGAACCACATCATCAGAGAATGACTCATAGTGGTCGTTTGCCTGAGTGTTAGCGAAGTACTTGGAGTAGAGCACATTGCCTGCACTGTCGAACACTTTCACTTCGAACTGGCTAGTTGAAGTGTCGCTGCCGCGGTAACGGTTTGCGTAGTCAAACGACAGATCCAGAACTGCGTCGCCGTCTGCTGCCAGGCCTGACACGTTCACATCTTGTTGAACCCAAGTGTTGCGATGGCTGTCTAGCTCCAGAACGGTGTTGGTCACATCATTCTGTGGTGTGCCACCAAACGTGCCCTGTTGCAGTTCGATTTTGTTAGTGCCCGGCGTGTACCAACCTGTTACTTGGTGATCGTGGAACAAACCCCACTGGTTGGAAACATTGTCGCCATAAGTAAGCTCGAAGCCACCATTGACCATCAGCTCACGCTCGCCTGCGCCAAAGCCTTTGTTACCATAAATGGTATCGTCGCCTTCACCGCCTTTGATGGTGTCGTTACCTTCGCCGCCGTAAAGGGTGTCATTTCCCTGACCGCCATCAATGTAGTCATTGCCTTCGAAACCGTTGATCTTATCGTTCAGGCTGCCATTGGCATTATTAGTCAGAGATACTTTATCAATCAGCGCGCCGTAGCTATCAGACTGACCTTTACCCTCGAAACGCAAAGTCACACCTGAAGTACCTGCTGGCACTGAGAAGTCGACTTCAAAGTTGAGGTAGCTTTCGTTTGACTGGGTGTTGTCAAAGTATTTGCTGTAAAGAACGTTACCGTCGTCGTCCATCACTTTAACTTCAAACTGGCTGGTCGCGTGGTTGTCGCCTTTATAGCGGTTTGCGTAATCAAAAGAGAGAGACAAAGAAGCATCACCAGACGCTGTCAGGCTGCTTACGTCTACGTCTTGCTGAACCCAGGTATTACCTGTTGAATCCAGTTCAAGCACAGTGTTAGAAGATGAGTTAGCTGGCGTTCCGCCAAAGTCACCTTGTTGAAGTTCGATTTTCATGCTGCCCGGCGTATACCAGCCTGCAACTTGGTGATCCTGGAACAGACCCCACTGATCAGATGAATCGTTACCCCAATCTTCGAAGTCACCATTCATCAACAGATTTTGATTATTCTCATCGCCATACAAAAAATCTGCGTTAGTCGTTCCGTTGATCTCTGCCATACCTTTGTCCTCATCTTATTTGTTTGAAAAACGCCGATGAAGCTGTGGGAATCTACCACTCGTCTTCCTAACGCAATTTCTCGCTTACAAGTCTTTGCTTATATATGAGATTGCTAACATTCATTCAGCGCTTGGTGTGACAAGAGTTTTAATGACAAGACACTCAAGAACAATGGTTTTGGAGCAAGATCACGCTAATCTCAGTAAGCTCGATTAGCCCTTATTTAAACAGTGATGAGTTAAGTATGAGTTTTCACCTAATCAAGGAACTAGAGCGGGATTCAATAGCTACATCATTGGAAGTTTTATGACGCGTTTTAAACAAAAAAAGAGCGATTGACCCAAGAATTAGCCAAAAATTCGCCAAATCACATATGCAACGAAAGAAACAGTCCTCAGAAATCGAAAAAGCCCGGCACGACCAAGTACCGGGCTCACATTACTAAGGCTCTGAATTAGATGTTGTTACCGTTAGATTTAACGATCTCAGCATCCGTCCAGATAGTGATTTTCTCGTCCGCATAGGTGAAAACATAAGCACGGAGCTCAGTCACCTGCGCGAAGCTCAAACCCATGAACTCAATCATCTCATTGGAAATGGCAACAGACGCAGATGCATTCGCATCGTAACTCCAGATACCGGCATCGACATTCAGTGCGTCGTTACCCGCACCAAGATGGGCAACAAAGCCATCCCAATCGCCTGGATCAGTCAGAGAAGCAGACTGAAAGCCATCAGACTGAGCATGGATTGCAAACGCATTGACGGTCACCGTTTGGTTTCCTTCAGCGCCAATCACCGCTTCAACCTGAGCAATAGGTTTGGGACCAGAGGTAACACCATAAGAAAAACCAGTGAGGTCGACGTTTGCATCACCAGTAACAATCACCTGGTCAAAGCCACGGTCGCCTTTGTAGATGTTGCCGTTGTCGGTAAGGAAGCTTACATCAGAAAAATCTTCCTGATCAAAGTACATGGTGTCGTTACCTTCACTACCGATGTAGATGTCCATGCCAGTTCCACCGTCCATCACGATGTCATCGTCATATCCTGCATGCAGCACATCGTTGCCGGCCTCACCATACAGAGAGTCATTGCCACCTGCACCGTAAAGGGTGTCGTTACCCGAACCGCCGTAAAGTACATCGTCGCCAGCACTACCTTTGATGGTGTCGTTACCTGCGCCACCGTAAATGGTGTCGTTGCCTTTGAAACCAGTAATGGTGTCATTGCCTGAACAGCCATGAAGAACATCATCACCCGAGGTACCATTAATTACTTGGTCAGATGCAGTAGTGCCCGCCAAAACACGCATTGAACGTGGTGCTGAGAAGTCCAGATTCTGGCCATTGCGCGCACGCACATTTTCGAGCTGGTTGTTTGGCGTCACACAGTTGAAAACACCAAGACGGTTGTAAGAAAGGTTGTCCCAATCTGACAGCATGACTGCAGTACCTTCTGATGGCTCAACACGCACTTCATGTGCACGAATCCAGCTTGGCAGTGAGTAGCCTGAACGCTGGCCCACTGGCAGGCAATATCTCTCACCGGTTTCAAGGCTCACGATACAGCCCAGTTTCTCGTTGCTAGCCACAACACGCATCGAGCGTGGTGCTGAGAAATCTAAGTTCTGACCGTTGTAAGCGCGGACATTGGTCAGTTTCTGGTTTTCAACGGTACCTGGGAATACCGCTAAGCGGTTATAGGAAAGGTTATCCCAGTCTGACAGCATGACAGCCGCCCCTTCAGACGCCTGAACATAAACCTCGTGAGATTTAATCCAGCTCGGGAGTGAGTAGCCTGAACGCTTACCCACAGGCAGACAGTAGCGCTCACCAGTTTGGAGGCTAACAATACAGCCCAGTTTGTCATTGCTGGCCACAACGCGCATAGAGCGTGGTGCTGAGAAGTCGAGGTTCTGGCCATTGTACGCACGAACATTGGTCAGTTCGCTGTTAGTGACTGTACCTGAGAATACCGCCAGACGGTTGTACGAGAGATTATCCCAATCAGACAGCATCACTGCTGCACCTTCTTCCGCCTGAACACGAACCTCGTGGGATTTGATCCAGCTTGGCAATGAGTAACCTGAACGCTGTCCCACCGGGAGACAATATTCAGCACCTGTTTCCAAACTGACAATACAACCTTTTGGCGTGTCCTCCGAAGACTCGCTTGCGTTTACTGCACTGCTAATAGATACCGCAATAGATAGTCCTACTACCCATGTCAGCATGCTAAGTAATTTATTCATAACCTATTGCCTTAATTTGTTTTATTTGTTTTTTTAGTGGAGCTTGGTTACTGCTATTTGGCATAAGAGCATGGTCAGGAAAGGCCTTTCTCCAACCGAAGAGATGTGCCGCTCAACAATACGAATTTGAGGGCAACATCCTTGTGCGTTGCAAATACAAAATGCAGTTGTTCCATTCACACACCGTAGGAAGCAGTTATCGTTACCGCTATCAACATGGCCATGCTGTTTTATCAAACAGGCAAGTGTTACGACTCATTTTAGAGACATCTAAATAACAAGTTAGCCACGGTGTAAATGTTTTATACGCATTCAAATTGGTGGGCAAACAAGGGTTTAAAGGTTAATAAAAATATCAAACCTAAGCATGAGAAATAAATTAGATTGTAATGATTTATGATGAGTATTTTGGAGTGAGAAAATACTAAATATTAGTGAATTAGAATAAATGCCGGTAAGGTTTTATGTAATATTCGCTAATCACGACGTAAACATAAAACAAATTATCAATAATTAGAATGAATACAATAATATTTAAACAATCAAAAAATACGACCGTTCAGATCGTACTTTTTTAATAGATAGTCCGCTGTTTTTATGCGGTTTCTTCAATAGTCAGGTTGTTTACCCACTTATTCCCAAACACACGCCTGATGGTGGGATACAACTTCACGATTTCTTCAGATGTCATCATCAGGAAAACGTACTGAAGTGGTAGTTCCATCCACATTGCTGCCAGCGCTGTCATTGGTACTGCCCACACCCACTGGCAAACAACATCCATATTCATACAGAACTTGGCATCACCACCTGCGCGAAGTACACCGACAATCAAGGTAATATTCACGTTCCTGACAAAAGCGCTGATCGCCAAGATGGGGAAGCAAAGTGAGACCAGTGCCAGCACATCATCATTAACTTGGGTATATAGCGACAAAATGTAGCTTTGCGCCAGAAGAATTAACATCGACGCTGTCAGCCCTGTCAATACAGCGGTTTTGAGTGCATAACGAGCGTATTTCTCGCTGGTTTCCAGCTTATTTGCACCTAGCGCATTCCCAACAATGATGGCCGTTGCCCCTGACAAACCAGACGCGACACAAAGCGTAATAGCTTCTAGTGGGGAAATGATTGCCATTGCTGCCAATTCGCTTTCTCCCATGCGCCCCATAATCAACTGATAAGTGAAAATGCCGCCACTCCAAATCAGGCTGCCAGCAATCACTGGTGCAGTGACATTGATGTATTTTTGGAAAGTCGATTTTCTGAAGCGAAAGTCTGCTGGGCCCAGAATCAGCACTTTGTCGAAAACACCAATGACAAATAGCGACAAGACAACACGGAAAAGACGGGCAATCACGGTCCCCCAACCTGCCCCTGCAAGACCCATTGCTGGCAAGCCAAAGTGACCAAAAATCAGGATGAAACTCAGTAGGATGTTTAACCCAATTTCAATAAAGGACATGTAGAAAGTGGTTTTGGTTTTACCTAAAGCCCGCAAAGCCGCATCCATGGCAATCGAAGGCCCAGCAACTAAAAGCGCAATACTGATGATTTGCAGATATTCTGTTGCCAGCGCTGCCGTTTTGCCTTCCACATTAAACATGGCTGGAACCACTTCCGGCACTGTCCAGCAGAATAGGAAGATAAGGAAAGACGCCAAGGAAGCCACCAATGCACCGAGCGCAAAGTTACGTCTTAAACCTTGTGGGTCATTGGCTCCCCAATATTGGGCAAGCAATACACCCATCCCAGTTCCTGTCCCCCAGATAAAAATCCCCGTAAACCAAAATACGCGGGCCCCAATACCGGAGGCTGCCACTTCTTCTGTCCCTAATTGGCTGACCATCAGGTTGTCGATAAAACCGCCACTGCTGAACAACAGACTTTGAAGTGCCAAAGGAAGGCCAAGAATCAAAGCCCTTTTAAGGAAGTAAGTAAAGTTATCTTCTGACATCGCATCTCCTTTGCCGACTGACTGACGGTGCCCGGGCATTCAATCGCCCGGATTTTGTTTTTTATATTAATAAAGTTTTTTACTTACTATACAGCAAGCTTTGCTAAGAAGTGCGATGTAATCACATGTAATTTGGGGTTATTTTTCTCGATCAAGCTCATTCGCTCATCCCTTAAAGATGACGTTCTCCCACCATCAGTCTTCACCAAACCCCGGTCGACATAAGCCTCGGTAGCTTGATACTTAATGTCTTAATTTCGTGCCATAAACTGTCAAATACTTTGGAACAGTTTTCATATTTGGACTATCTGTTAAGTAACTGACAAAACACTCAGTGCTTTGATTGATTAGGAAGCGAAATGATTTGTCAGCGCGTGCCTTTCAGGGAGAGAAATTCGTATCTGTGCGCTAAGGACTTTTGCCCTTACAGCGACGGGAGTGATACGCACGTCGGAACGCATGCGTCGCTCAGTGCGACTTGTATTAATGCCATTTAGCGGGAGGCTAAGATGTTAGGCAAACTTAAGCTTGCACAGCAACTTACCGTATCTTTTGCAGCTGTGTTAGCACTGCTGCTTGTTGTATCTTTCGTAGGTTATGGTGGCCTTTCTGAAGGCTTTAAAAACTTCACCGATTATCGTGGGTTAGCCAGAAGCTCCAATGAAGCCAGCGAAGCTCAATCTGCACTGCTCAGCGCCCGTCTTGCCGCGCTCAAATTCCTGAAAACACAAGACCCTGCCCAGATCGATAAAGTCGAGAAAGAACTCGCCCACATTGATGAAGTCATCGATAAAATCCTCGTCAATGAAACCGACCAAAATCGAATCAACGAGCTCAGTGAATCTAAAAACCTGATGAAAACCTACGGTGAAACGTTCTCCCTGGTCGTCAAGGATTTTGCTGACAGAAACAATGTTGTCAGCCAAGAGCTAGACCCTAACGGGCTGAAGATGCGTAAAGTGATGACCAGTATTATCGAGGACTCATCCTCGGACGGCGAAGTCGACTCCTTGTTCTATGCAGCCCAGGCTCAAGAGAAGCTGCTACTGGGAAGACTTTACGCCTCCAAGTTCCTAATCAGTAACGCTGATGAAGACCTCAACCGTTCATTACTTGAGCTGAACAATGTCGTCGCTCCCCTCAATAACCTTGAACGGTTGTTGGTTTCGTCCGCAGAGCGACAAATGGTGAACGAGTTTTCTGAAGCACATCTCGGATACATTTCTGCGCTGCAAAAAACGGCAGAAATCATCAAAGCCAGAAACGAGCGTATCGCTGGCACCCTTGATGTCATTGGTCCACAGGTAACAACCAACTTTAACGACTTTAAGTCTTCTATCCGGGCCGCTCAGGACACCTTGGGGCCAGAAGCCCAGTCTGATAGTGAATCTGCTGTTCAAACCGTGATTACGGTGTCAGGTGTTGCGGTACTGGTGGGTATTTTGCTGAGTATTTTGGTGACACGCGCTATCCGCACGCCGATCGGTGGTGAGCCAAGACAAATCGAAGAGCTTGCCCGCAATATTGCTACTGGCGACCTGACACAATCATTTGACAGCAAAGGTCAACCCACAGGCATATTCGCCGCCATGGGTGACATGAATAGCAATCTGAAAGACATTGTCGGCCAGCTTTCAAGTTCAGTGAATACCCTCAACAATGCATCAGGTACTCTGGTTAACGTCACAGAAGAAACCGCGAGAAACTCAGAGCTGCAGGCAGACCAACTTGGTCAAACCGCGACAGCAATGCATGAGCTGACTTCCACCGTTGACGACATTGCACAAAACGCACAGAGAGCCTCTGATATCGCAAACGAAGCAGACCGTTACTCTCAGGAAGGACAGAACGTATTGGACGACACTCGCCAAAGTATCGAAAACCTGGTGGGTAACATTGGTGAAGTGAGTCAGGTTATAGAAAACCTGGAAAACGAAACCAAAAACGTTGGCAGCATTCTGGATACCATCCGCGACATTGCTGAACAAACCAACCTTCTGGCACTGAACGCCGCCATTGAGGCAGCCCGTGCCGGTGAACAAGGCCGGGGCTTTGCGGTGGTCGCTGATGAGGTCCGAAGCCTCGCAAGCCGCACCCAACAGAGTACTGAAGAGATTCAGACGCTCATCACCCGTCTGCAGAGCGAGTCTAAACGCTCGGTAGAATCCATGCGTAAGAGTGCATCTGAGGCTGAAGAAACCTCCTCGAAAGCCAACAAGACCCGTGATGCACTGATTTCAATCACTGAATCTGTCTCCAACATCCGCGATATGAACCATCAAATTGCGGTTGCTGCGGAAGAACAGAACACCGTGGTTACCAACATTAACCAAGCCGTTGAGCAGTTGAATGAGCTGGGTAAGAGCACAGCGGCCGGTGCAGACAAACTATCGAAAGAGGCAAATGGTCTGACGTCTATCACCAGCGGTGTGAATCAGATTGTCGGTAAGTTCTCTATTGGATAAACGAGAAAAGACAGTAAACAAAACGCGCCTACATGGCGCGTTTTTTTATGCTTTATTGTCGGCACTGGTTTCCAGGTGGATGAGATAAAGGCGGGCATCAAACTCCAACTGGTGGTAATCCGGTTCCATATGACAACAAAGCTGATAGAAGGCTTTGTTGTGATCTTTCTCTTTCAGGTGAGCCAGTTCATGAACCACCAGCATACGAAGGAAAGGTTCTGGCGCGTCCTTGAACATCGACGCTATGCGGATTTCATTCTTGGCTTTCAATTTGCCACCATGCGCCCGAGACACAAAGCTGTGGAGTCCAAGTGCATTGTTCACGACATGGATTTTGCCGTCATACGCCACTTTACTGATCGGCGACGACTTCTTGAGGTATTGGCTCTTTATTCCCTGAACGTAATCATAAAGCGCTTTTTCAGACTTGATGTTGTGTTTGTGTGGGTAGCGCTGCTCCAGCCATGCGCCGAGTTTGTCGGTTTCAATCAGGCGGGAAACTTGTTCAATAAGGTTTTCAGGGTAACCACCCAAATAACGAAGTGCAGGGTTCATGCTTTCTAAGATCTGTAGACTTTTAGGAACTGCGCAGAGTTTACACCGATATCAAGTGCGCGTCTTTTGCGTTGAACCACGCACCACCGCTTCACACGGCAAGGTAATGGATTGTGGCGGCAAATGCGGATCAGCAATGTGCTCGAACAAGGCATCAATGGTGCTTTGAATCATCTGCTCGTTCGGCTGACGAATCGTGGAAAGGTTGTAGGAGCGGCTTTTCGCAAGGCGAATATCGTCCACGCCAACAACGCCAATATCTTCAGGCACGGTCAAGCCAAGCTCATAACGTAATGCATCCATACCACCACAGGCCATGATGTCATCAGCATAAAACAGCGCGTCTGGCTTTTCTGTGTGTTGGAAAATACGCAAGGTGGCATCATAGCCAGCATCGTAGCTGAACTCGCCGCCTTCTACGACTTGCCACTGATTACAGCCGCGTTCCATCAGCCGGCTGATAAAACCGCGTTGGCGATCGATAGTGGCAGAGGTGCCAATAGGACCAGCCACAAACGCGGGCTTGGTATAGCCCGAATCAAGCAGCATGTCTGCCGCCATATTGCCTGCCAGCACATTGTCACAACTTACAACCGTGACACTGTTTTCGCTGGAATCACGACCAAAGATCACCGCTGGAGTATTCTGGGAGTGGCACGCGTCAACAAGCTCTTGCGGTAGTGATGCAGATGTAATGATAAGACCGTCTACGTTGTACTCCATCACCAACTCGACCGCTTCCTGAATATCCATGTCACCATCGACATGTATCAGCAAGCTGTGACAGTTACGCTTTTGAATTTCGGTTGTAAAGCGAGAAAGAATGGGCAGATAAAACGGGTTATTGAAGTCGGTCATCAAAATGCCGACAAGACTGGAGCGGGATTTAATCCCCCTCGCTAAACGGTTGGGTTTGTAGTTTAACGACGCTGCCGCTTTGAAGACTTTTTCGCGCAGCGGTCTGGAAATACTCGCATCAGGATTGAACGCGCGGGAGACCGCAGAGACAGAAACACCTGCCGCTTCAGCCACTTCTACGACAGTGACTTTACGTTTTTTCTGAATCTGTGTTGCTGCAACGGCAACGTTGGTTTCTTTCGTCATACGCTTTCCTGCTTACAATGTCGTTCCTTCGCCCTTAGGTACAGAGCCCCTTTGGCGCAACACCATAATAATGAAAATGTTTTCAGCTACACAAGCTAGGCCGACGCCTTTTCATTAGAAATGACTAAAAGTGCTGGTCAGGTTCAGACAATTTCAAGTGAAGGAAGTCTGAAAAGAGAGCGCCCAGCGGAGGGTTGCCGGGCGCTTTTCATGGTTAGCGATATTCGCCAGCCAGTTTTTCTACCAACTCAACGTTCTCTTTAGTCACGAAACCTGGACCAGAGTTGATGTTGTTAGATGGAGAGATACCGTAACGGTTGTACAGAGTCAGCACCATAACAGGCACATAACCTTGCAGGAATGGTTGCTGGTCGATACCCCATTGGATGTGACCGTCTTTGATGCCCTGAGCAATTTCGCCGCTCAAGTCAAAGGTACCGAAGTAGATTTTGCCCAGCTGGCGGCTCTTGTCTAACGCACGAATGGTTGGGTGAGCAGATGTTGGACCCAGTGTCAGCACGGCTCCTGTATCTGGATTTGCACGCAGGTAAGCAGACACTTTCTTCTCGATGCCTGTTGGATCCTGGCCCACATCGATCATCTGGCTGCCAAGCTCAACACCCAGTGCATCAGCAAAACCCTGACAACGCTCTACAGAAGCTGGGTTGGTGATGTAGTGGTTAACACAAACAAAGCTTTTCACGCCGTCTTTTTTAGCACGTTTACCAGCACCATAACCTGCGTCATATTCAGGTTGTCCAACGTGAAGGATTGCCCCCACGTCTTCACTTTGCTGGTGAGTACCCGAGTTGATGGTGACAACAGGAATACCTTTCTTCTTCGCTTTTTCCAGTGGACCTTTCAGCACTTCATAGTCAGCGATGGTGGTGATAATACCGTCAGGATTGGACGCAACGGCCTGCTCGATGATTCGAGCCATATCAGCCAAGTCGCCGGTAGTAGGATTACGGTATTCCACTTCTACATTGAGCTGTTCGCCCGCTGTACCAATCGCATTCTTGATAGTGTTCCACCAAGAATCTGAGTCCGGTGCGTGGCTGATCAGGACAAAGCGCTCACCATCGGCGAGTGCAGTACCTGGCAGCATTGCGGCCAAACTGGCTGCCATTGCTAACACAAGGACGGACGCTCTCTTTGCTACAGATTTAAGTAGGGTATTCATCCGGTGTCTCCAAGTTATATTATTTATTGTATCCATGGGGCGAGCTGAACAGCTGCCCACCCGGTTACAGCTAAGGGTTGGGCAGCGAACTGCCCTGTCACGTTTACTAAAAGCCTAATTCGCAGTGGCAGCATCTGCCCGCTGGAATTCAGCCAATTCTGCTTCGAGTGATTCCAGCTCTTGTCCACCAGCCATCATCTCGAGTATTTCTTCACGGGTAACATCTTTCTTCAACCAAGTACCCAGGCTCTTACCTCGGTTCAGCAGCGTGAAACGGTCAGCGATGGGATAAGCATGGTGAACGTTGTGCGTAATAAGGATCACGGCAAGGCCTTTGCCGCGCGCCCTTGCCACCACTTTGAGCACGTTGGCAGACTGCTTTACACCCAGTGCTGCGGTTGGCTCATCGAGGATCAGCACTTTCGCACCAAAGTGAATTGCACGCGCAATTGCCAAACACTGACGTTCACCGCCCGACATGGTGCCAATCGGGTGTTCAGGGTCACGCACGTCGATCCCCATATCCTTCATACCTGCCTTGGCAATTTCGTTGGCATTTTTTGTATCGAAAACTTCAAAGGGACCGATTTTCTTGGTGAGCTCGCGCCCCATGAAGAAGTTACGGGTAACACTCATTAAAGGAACCAGCGCAAGGTCTTGATAAACGGTTGCAATACCCGCATCAAGCGCATCACGTGGTGATTCGAAGGTGGTAGGCTTACCGTTCATCAGGAATTCACCTTCTGACGGTTTGTGCACCCCTGCCAGCGTTTTAATCAGGGTAGATTTACCTGCACCGTTGTCACCTAACAGACAGTGCACCTCACCCATCTTCACCTGCATATCGATATCTTTCAGAGCAATCACCGAACCGAAGTAACGACTTACTTTTTTCAGTTCGAGGATAAAATTGTCGTTCTCTGCCATTGTCTTTCTCCTGAATTCCGTTTCCTGATCCGCGTTTAGCGGGCGCTCGTGACTTTCTTGCGGATGAAGTTGTTAAACAGCACCGCGATAAGAAGCATCACGCCGAGGAATACGCGGAACCAGTCAGAATCCACGCCTGTAAAGAAGATACCCATCTGCACCACACCGAAAATCAATGCGCCGAAGAAAGCCCCAATGACCGAACCATAACCGCCAGTCAACAATGCACCACCGATAACTGCCGCGATAATGGCTTCGAATTCTTTCAACAGACCACGGTCAGCCGCTGCAGAACCAAATTCCAATACCTGACAAGCGGCGAATACCGTTGCGCAGAATGCGGTAAACATGAACAGCAGGATTTTCACGCGGTCAGTCGGTACGCCCACATTTTTCGCCGCGTTGGCATCACCACCAGAAGCAAAAATCCAGTTACCGAAACGGGTGCGCAGCAGCACGAAAGAACACACAGCTGTCAGCAAGAACCACCACACCACGACCATTGGAATGCCGGTTACCACTGGTGTACCGTCGGAGTAGGTTTCAATCCACCCCGCGCTACCAAGCCAGTTAAATAGTCCTGTTCCTATCTCGCCGCCAAACATGGCAGCCAGCCAGTCACCCTCAGCCAGATTACCTACGCCAGAAATGATGGTTTTGTTGGTCAACGCAATAGACAGTGCGATTGTCAGACCACGCAGAATGAAGAGGAAAGCGAGGGAAACAATGAAAGAGGGTAGCCCGGTGCGAACCACGATGTAGCCATTGATAAAGCCCACCGCCATCGCCCCGACAAAGGCAAAAAGAATTGCCGCCCAGACCGGCCAACCCCAATATACGGCAGGGATAGCAATCATCATCCCGGCAAAGCCAATCATTGAGCCGATGGAAAGGTCGAATTCGCCAGCGATCATCAGCAAACATGCACCAACCGCGATAATACCGAGCTGCGCTGACACCACCGTCCAGTTGACGACACCATCAGCGTTGAACATGCCTGAATCCCAGGCGACGAGTGCGAAGAACGCGAATACCAGAATGGCACCGGATACAGAACCCAGTTCCGGGCGGGATAACATACGATTGAGCGTTGATACTTTACGAACCCGCTCATCTCCCGGTGCGAGCGGCTTTGAATCTGTCCCTGATTCGGCTTCTTTTACCGACATACTTGCCTCCAAATTCCTTGCTGTATTCGGGCTTTCACCCGACTCCTTGCTGCCGGATGGCAGCTTTCTTGCGTTTAAGCAACTTTCGCGATCACCGCTTTCTCTATGAAAGCCCTGCTCTTCTCAGCATCGGTTTTTGCATCGCTTTTCGCTGCCGGGTCAGTGTCCTGCTCAACCGTGACCCAACCGTTAAAATCTATCTCTATAAGTGTTTGTCTTACCTCGTCGAAATCGACACAACCCTGCCCTAATGGACAAAAAATGTTGTTCCCTATTGCAGTATAGAAATCCGTGCCAGCCTTGACGGATACCGTATGAACGTCGGCGTTAATATCTTTGAAATGCAGGTATTTAACGCGATCTTTGTAGGTACGGAGCACCTCACTCGGATCCATGCCTGCGTAAATGCAGTGGCCGGTATCTACACACAGCGACATCAGCTCTGGCGGCAAATCGCGCATGGCTTTATCCAGCTCGTCGCGGTACTCAATGTAAGTGCCTGCATGGGCATGAAGCGTTGGCGTAATGCCATATTCCGCGCACACAGTGCCGACACCGCGCAGCGTTTCCATCATTTCCGCCCATTGCTCGTCATTCAGACGTGTTGCCGTTTCTACCTGGCCCGCTTGATCGGTGCGTGGTGATGAAACGTGGTCAATCACCACCAGAAAATCAGCGCCCTGTTCCTTCAGGATTTGGCAAGTAACTCGGGTTTTCTCCAAAATCTCATCGCGTTCTTCTGGCTTGTGCAAATGCACGAACAAAGTTCCCGCAATCAAACCCAATGAACGTACTGACAATGCCTCGTTGAGCGCAGCTTTATCGGTCGGCAGATAACCTAATGGCCCCAGCTCGGTTGCCCCGTATCCAGCACCAGCAATCTCATCCAATACGGTTTGCCATGTTGGGTTTGCTGGGTTGTCAGCAAACTCAATTCCCCATGAGCATGGTGCGTTGGCTATTTTCAGTTCCAAGGCAATGTCTCCTTGATTCAATGTTCCATCCCTGTTTAACGCTTTGCGGCTACACCCGTTTCAAACGCCAAACGATTTAATCTTTCGATAATTAAACTTTTCGTTAACACTTTTTAAACATCTATGGTAACGATTTCACTTTGTCAAACCAAACAGCGTCTCAAAAGTGGGCTTTTTGCGGGTAGATGGCGATCTAGAATGAAAAATGAGCGCTAAATCTGATTTTTTAGCTTTCACCATTTGAAAACATTTTCATTACATGGCTACTATTTCATCAAACAAGGAAAATTATTTGGAGATAGCAAGGATGGGAACCGTAAGGCTAACTACTGCTCAGGCGTTGGTGCGCTACCTCGCCGCACAGCAAATCGAGATTGATGGGAATGTGGAGTCATTGTTTGGCTGCGCCTTTGCGATATTTGGCCATGGTAACGTGACCTGTCTGGGCCAACAGCTGTATGAGAATCAGTCTGTTTTCCCTACCTGGCGTGGACAGAATGAGCAATCTATGGCGTTGGCAGCAGTGGCCTATGCCCGTGCTCACAAACGCCGCCGCATCGGTATTGCTACCTCATCGGTAGGCCCTGGCGCCGCAAACATGGTGACAGCGGCAGGCGTCGCACACACCAACCGTTTGCCTTTGCTTTTGCTCTGTGGCGATACATTTCAGTCTCGCTTACCTGACCCGGTGCTTCAGCAAACGGAACACTTTGCTAATCCTTCACTGACGGTGAATGACGCCTTCAAATCTGTCACACGCTTCTGGGATCGCATCAATGCGCCGTCACAACTGACTGTTGCATTGCCACAAGCGATCGCGACTATGCTGGACCCTGCCGATTGTGGACCCGCGATGATCGCCCTTCCGCAAGATGTGCAAGGTCAGGCATGGGATTTCCCTGAAAGCTTCTTCGAACCCAAAGTTCACCGTATCCGCCGTCCACAGCCGGAAGAAGTGGATTTGGACGCAGCAGTTGAAGCGCTGAAAACTGCCAAGAAGCCGCTGATCATTGCTGGCGGCGGTGTGTTCTATTCCGGCGCGCGTGATGCCTTGGTTAGCTTTGCCGAGAAGCACCAAATCCCGGTAGTGGAAACCATCGCAGGCCGTACCTTGTTGCCAGACGATCACCCACTGAATTGCGGCCCGATTGGCGCAACAGGCTCAGACAGTGCCAACCACATGTGTAACGACGCGGATTTAGTGCTCGCTATTGGCACCCGTTTGCAAGACTTCACCACAGGTTCTTGGACACTGTTCCGCGATCCCGGTATGAAACTTATCAGCATCAACGCTGGCCGTTTTGATGCTAACAAGCACATGGCGCAATCCATCATCGCTGACGCAAAAGACACCATTGAGCCGCTTGACGCAAAGCTCGGCAATTGGACAACCGACGCAGCTTGGGTTGAAAAAGGGAGAGCGGAAAAAGCCGCATGGACGGAAATCGTCAACGGCCGCACGGCATTTGTCGAGACAACCTTGCCTTCATACGCGCAGGTCGTTGGTAAGGTGAACGGCCTCATCAATGAGGGCGACCGCGTTATTACTGCCGCCGGCGGCTTACCTGCCGAAATCAACATGAACTGGCAGGCGACCTATCCGTATTCGCTGGATGTGGAATTCGGTTTCTCCTGCATGGGCTACGAAGTCGCTGCCGGCTGGGGAAACAAGATTGCCAGACCAGACCATGAATCTATTGTGATGGTCGGTGATGGTTCATACCTGATGATGAATTCCGACATCTACAGCTCTGTGCTGACCGGACACAAGATGATTGTGGTGGTGTGTGATAACGGCGGTTTCGCAGTGATCCGTAAGCTGCAAACCAATACAGGTAACACCGCCTTCAACAACCAGTTGGAAGACTGTACCACAGAACGTGATTACGACCTGCCGCGCGTAGATTTTGTAAGTCATGCAAAAGGCTTGGGCGCACATGCAGAGAAAGTCACCAGCTTGGGCGACTTTGATGCCGCTTTCGAACGTGCCAAAGCGGCAGATCGCACCTATGTATTGGTCGTCGACATCGACGATACCAAATGGTCGTCTTGTGATGCCTGGTGGGAAGTCGGTCTGTCAGAAGTCTCTGACGATCCAAATATCATCGAAGCCCGGGATAACTGGGAGCAAGGACGCGTTCATCAGCGTCGTGGCGTGTAATAACAACAAGGAGAACACGCATGTTTAACGAAGAATTCCAGCTTGATGCACCGATCCGTTGGGGAATGGTTGGCGGTGGCCGCGGAAGTGAGATTGGTTACTCGCACCGCGCTGCTGCCCAGCGTGACCGTCTGTTTACCTTTGTTGCAGCGGCACTGGATTTGGATGCGGAACGTGGACGAGACTTCGGGACCAAGCTGGGTCTTGCTCCCGAGCGCTGCTATCCCGACTACAAAACCCTGTTTGCAGAAGAAGCCAAGCGTGAAGATGGGATTCAGGCTGTGTCTATCGCCACGCCGAACTCTACCCACTATGAAATTGCCAAAGCGGCACTGGAAGCAGGTTTGCATGTCATTTGTGAAAAGCCCGCCACCATTCATGTTGAAGATGCACTTGAACTGAAAGCTTTGGCAGAAAAGCAAAACAAGATGCTGGCAGTGATGTATGGCTACACCGGATTTCAGATGGTCCATCAGGCGCGCGAAATGGTGCGTCGCGGTGACATCGGCGCCGTGCGTGTTATTCAGATGTCTTTCGCCCACGGTTTCCACAACACCGAGATTGAGAAAAACAGCCCAGGCGCAAAATGGCGCATGAACCCGGAGGTATCCGGACCAAGTTTCATTATTGGCGATTGCGGTACGCATCCGTTTTACATGGCCGGCATGATCACGGGGCTAAAAGTGAAGTCCCTGATGTGTTCACGCCAGAGCTTTATCGAATCCCGCACGCCATTGGAAGACAACGCCCATGTGGTGTTCCAATTTGAAGGTGGAGCGGTTGGCACACTTTGGGCGAGCGCCATCAACAGCGGCTCGATGCACCAGCAGAAAGTCCGCATTGTCGGCGAGAAAGCTAGCCTCGAATGGTGGGATGAATATCCAAACCAGCTTCGCTATGAAGTTCAGGGGGAACCTGTTCGTATTCTTGAACGTGGTATGGGCTACCTACACAACGATGACCCTGGCGTTTCCGCCAATCGTCAAGGCGGTGGTCATGCTGAAGGTTTCTTCGAGTCCTGGGCAAATCTTTATCACCGCTACGCACTTGCGATTGATGCCTACAACCGCAATGACAAAGCCTTCCTTGAAAGCCATTGGTACCCAGATATCGACGGCGGTATCGATGGTGTGAAGATGGTGAATGCCTGTGTGAAATCGGCCGATAACGGTGCCGTTTGGGTGGACTATGACTGATTCCATTCACCTTTCAGATTGGCAGGCCAACAGGGACCGTCCGATAGACGTGGTTTGTCTGGGCCGCGCTGGGGTCGACTTCTACGGCAATACGGACGGTGCCGACTTCAACGCTGAATCCAGCTTCAAAAAATGCGTCGGCGGATCGCCTGCGAATGTAGCGATTGGTCTTGCGGAACTTGGCGCCAAAGCAGGTTTTATTTCCTGTCTGACGGATGATGCTCAGGGGCGTTATGTCCGTCATTACATGGAAAACAAAGGCGTAAACCTTGACGGTGTCACCACGCTGACCGGCGAATACCGCACCAGCCTTGCGGTGGCAGAACTGCGCCCGGAACCAGAGGTGGTGATTTACCGTAATAACGCGGCTGACCTTGCGCTCTGTGTTGAACACATAGACAGCAGCTACCTCAGCAACGCCCGATGTCTGTTTGTTTCAGGTACCGCCCTCTCTTCAAGTCCTTCTCGTGAGGCCACGTTCTGCGCGATGCAAATGGCACAACTGTCAGGCACCTTAGTCGTACTGGACTTGGATTACCGCCCTTACTCGTGGGCCTTTCCTGAGGATCCTCCTCACTTCTACCGTCTTGCCGCTTCTTTCTGCGACGTGGTGATTGGTAATCGCGAAGAGTTCGAGGTAATGGGCATTCCGCATGACGTTGAAGGCAGCCATGTCAGTGCAGCATCAGAGCTGTTAAGTGGCAGTGCAGAGCTGGTCATCGTAAAAGGCGGCGCTGAAGGGTGTGATGTCTTTGGGTTAGATAGCGATAACAATCTCGCCAGCCTGTCTCAACCTATATTCAAAGTGGAAGCGCGCAAACCTTACGGTGCTGGTGACGCTTTTGCTGCCGGCCTGCTTTTTGGTCTGCTAAATCAATATTGTTTACAAGACGCCGTGGCCATGGGGGCAGCCAATGCTGCCATTAATGTCACAGGCGACACCTGCGCAGATGCGATGTCTTCTCTCGCGCCGCTTCAGGCGTTCATGCGCAGCCGGGACTATCACTTCGCTGATGATAAGTGACAGTGCCACTAATTGGGTAAAAGGAGTTAACCATGGGAAAACACATAGCGCCATTTGATAACCGTAACGAGCCAGTTATCGGTATCAATGACGACACCACACCCCTCTGCTATTTCAACCCGGTCAAACTGGCTTCGGGCGAGCAGTACAGCTACCAACTTAACGAATACGAATCAGCTGTGGTCTTGGCTGGAGGCACCTGCGATATCACCGTGGACGGTGAAATATTCAGCAACATAGGCAAACGTGCGTCAGTTTGGGATGGTGATCCCGCCGCTGTCTATGTGCCTGCAGGTAGCCAAGCCACCATTACCTGTGTTTCAGAGAATGCCGATGTATTGATTGCCGGAGGACGTTATGAGCCGGAAGAAAACAGCGAGAAACTCACCCCATTCGCCATCCAGCCCGAAGACACAGACAAAGTGCAATACGGCAGCGATGACACCAAAACACACAGAAAAATCAAACATATCCTCGGACAGAAAAACGCAGACCAGCGCGGAAGATTGCTCGTCAGCGAACTGTTTACTGTCGGCGCAGGAGGTTGGTCAGGATTTCCTCCCCACAAACATGATGAAGAACGGCCGCCGCAAGAAACGCGTTACGAAGAGGTGTACCAGTTCAGATTCAATCCGGGTCACGGGTTTGGGGCACAATTCCTATATGAGCACGAAGACGACTACGGACCTGTCTACCACGTCAGAACCGGAAGCGTCATCGCCATAGACAAAGGCTATCACCCTTCCGTCGCCGCACCGGGCTATGAGATGTACTACTTCACCATCATTGTCGGTGAAAAGAGTAAGTCTCTCGTGCAGTACTTCGATCCTCACCATGAGTATCAGGTACACACGATTCCCGGCATCAAAGACATGGTCGCCAAGTTCAAGTAACGCTTAGGGTTTATTCCCCCTAGTAATCTAGTTATAACGGAGACAAGGATGCTAGTTACCCTGAACGACCTTATGCCGGAAGCCGCGTCGTCCCAAGGCGCGGTGCCTTGTTGTAACGTATTTGGTATTGAAGAAGCACAGGCGATTATCGCGGCCGCTGAGGAACTGAACCTGCCTGTGATCCTCGCCGTGAACAAAGACATGGTGGATCTCGCCGGTGTGGAATCTATGGCAGGCATGCTGCTCCCCATGGCACGGGCCAGCTCTGTACCTGTGGTGGTTCACCTCGATCATTGCTATGAAGAAGCCATCGTGTACCGCGCCATTCATGCCGGATTCAGTTCGGTGATGTTTGATGGTTCACAATTACCTCTCGAAGAAAATATCCGCCGAACAAGAGCGGTTGCTGACGCAGCCCATGCTGTTGGTGTTTCGGTCGAAGGTGAACTTGGCTCTGTGCCTTATCAGGAAGGCCGTGACCATATCAAATCTGAATTTACCGATCCGGAAGAAGCACGTATTTACGCCGAACAAAGCGGTATCGATGTGCTTGCGATTTCGGTCGGCAATGTCCATCGCATGACAGAAGCGGGAAGCCCGATTAATTTTCCCTTGCTTGATGAGATCGAATCGGCCACCAGCTTGCCTTTGGTGATTCACGGCACCACAGGTATCACTGAAGCTGATCTTCGCAAACTCAAAACGCGCCGAATCGGTAAATTCAATGTGGGGACGACACTTAGAATGGCTTTTGGCAATGCGATTCGTGAAGCCATGGCTGAAGAACCGAATAAATTTGATAAACAGTATTTCGCGGGCAAAGCCATACCTGCGTTGAAGCAAGAAGCCATGCGAGTGCTCACGCTCCTGGCAGCAGATAAGGAGTGACGATGAGCAAGGCGTATAAGAAACTCGGGCGACGTTTAAGACTCGGCGTGATAGGCGGAGGGCCAGATTCCTTTATCGGCTCCATTCACCGCTCGTCTGCCACCATGCATGAAGAGTTTGATGTTGTCGCAGGTGTGTTTTCCTCAAACCCCGAGCGTTCAATTGCTGCTGGAAAATCTATGGGGATTGCACGCCCTTATGGCGACCCGAATGCCTTGTTTGCTGGAGAAGCTTTAGCGGATGAGCCCATAGATGCGCTTGCGATCATGACGCCCAACAACAGTCACTATGAGCTGTCATGCCGCGCATTAGATGCTGGTTTTAACGTGTTCTGCGAAAAACCTCTGACCATGACTGAAGATGAATCTGCTGACTTGGTCAAGCGGGTCAATACATCGGGTAAGCGTTACTGCGTCGCCTACGGCTACAGCGGTTATGCCATGGTCCGTCAAGCGCGTGAAATGGTCGCACAGGGTGTGATCGGTGACATCACCATGGTGCAAAGCAATTACGTTCAGGGGCACTTGGCAGAGCTGACAGAATCTGAGGTTGCTGGCTCTAACTGGCATATGAAGCCAGAGCTTGCTGGCCCTTCATTGATCCTTGGCGATATCGCGACGCATAGCTATCACCTGACCAGCTATGTCGCTGGTATGGAAGCCAGTTCATTGAGCGCCGATGTGACCGCATTGGTCGATGGACGCACAGCAGATGATTACTGCGGCATATTGCTTCGCTATCCCAACAATGCTCGCGGTATTTTCTGGGTCACACAGGCCGCAGCCGGCGGTGTTCATGGTTTGAGCTTTACCATTTACGGCACCAAAGGTGGCTTGGAATGGCATCAGGAACAGCCTAATGAGCTGACAGTCCGCCCTATTGATAAGCCCGCTTACGTGCTGACAAAGGGTGGCAAAGGCTTGTCCGGTGCAGGTAAGCGCGTTTCCCATGTCGCTATCGGTCACCCAGAAGGCTATCGCGAGGCATTTGCCAACCTCTACTACGACTTTGCCTCCAACATCATTGATGATCTGACAGGTGAAGCACCGGAACCACTGAGCCTGTGGAACCCGACCGTCCAAGACGGTGCATACGGCATGGCGTTTGTTTACGCTGCGGTGCGTTCACGCGACAACGACGGTGAATGGAAGCCCCTGAGAGACCTCACTTAGCTCAATATCAAACACAAACTGTTTATACCTAAACAACTTTGCGAGCAGGTAGCCAGCCGTCGGTCTGCTCGCTTTTTTTATCGTATTTAGAACAGTGAATGTTCCTGTCACACGGTACATTAGCAAAGGACGATAAAAGGAGAATACGATGATAGATAACAAGAAAGTGGCACTGTTCGGCTGGCATCCAGATGTGGTGAATTACGACAAGTGGCCAGGCATGACTGCAGAGAAGCTGCGCGCAGCGTTGGAAGGTGACCGAGATAGCTTACTCGAACTGGGCTATGCCGTTGACCTTCACTACATTCGTGATGGTGAAACCGCTTTTGATGCGGCGACTGAAGCACTCACAGGCAAACCTTATGAGTGCGTGCTGATTGGCGCTGGTGTCCGTCGCGACGAGGACCATTTTCTGGTGTTTGAAAAGCTGGTGAATGCCGTTCATAAAGCCGCGCCACAAGCGACGATTTGCTTCAATACCAATCCAAGTGACACGGCGGATGCGATTAAGCGCTGGACGTAATATCCTAGTGATAGTGGGTCGATTGACTCGACCCTTTTCATCTTGTCATGGAGGACACTATGTCGATACGCGCCACAGAAACAGGCTTCAATCCCGAATACAGTGAAGACGCCCCCTCTTTTGAGGATGTCAGCGACCAAAAAGGTATCACTATTATAGAGTTTGGCGCGCCATGGTGTGGTCATTGTCAGGCAGCTGAACCCGCGGTAAAAGCAGTGCTGGAAGCAAAGTCTTTCCCTCACACCAAAGTGTACGACGGTAAGGGAAAGCCTTTAGGTCGAGCCTTTAAAGTGAAGCTCTGGCCAACTCTGATCCTGCTCCAAGATGGATTGGAAATAGACAGAATTGTCCGCCCAATCCATGAAGATGAAGTGGAAGATTTAATCGCTCAGGCTAGCAACTAATAATGCGCTCATCCAAAGGTCAGCAGACCCTAAACCCTAAGGTCTGCTGACCTTTGACAAAAAAAGCGTGCTCCCGCACGCTTTACATACCTATTACTCCTGGGGAAGAGCATCTAACAAAAATGGTGTGTAACACGTGCCGGATGACGCGCCCTCACCATACTCTTCAATATTCGACGCTGCGCAGTGGTCTTCCGGTACACCAATCTTACCGTCAGTGGTTGCTCCCCATGCCCAAACATCACCTTCGTCTGTAACTGCAAAGTGGCTTGATGTGTTCGAGCTCAGTTGCACCACTTTCAGCTCATCAAGCGCTTCCAACTTCACTGGCTTAACGGCGATTTGACGCTCAATGCCAAGTTCATCCACTTCATAGCCGTTACCTGCGTAACCTGTGCCCATATCACCCCAAGAGTAAACATCACCGCCCAGCGTCAATGCGTGGGCATTTCGGCTACCGCCCTGGAAAGCAATAATACGGTCACCACCGAGATTTTCAGGAGACAAAGCAGTCAACACTTCGGGGGTTGGAATCGATGTGATGTCGTTGATCTTATAGAGGGTGTTTGCACTGTTTGGCTCTGGCGTGCCTTGTGCCAGCGCACCGTAATCATTACTGCCCCAGCCATAGACAATCCCTTCTGCATCTACGGCCAGGCCATAATCTGCGCCCGTTTCTACATAGATGATGTTCATGCCTTCAAGAATCTTCTGCGGCTCAGAACGATCTTCGTTTACCGTGCCATCACCTAATTCACCGCCTCTGGCGTTGTTACCCCAAGAATACACATCACCCTCTGCCGTTAATGCAAAAACGTGGTGGTCACGAATCGCAACATGCACGATGAATTCATCACTTGGAATATCCACCAAGCCAAAGGTGTTTTGATCATCATCTTTGTCATCAACACGGCCAAGCTGCAAGTTACCGTTATCGCCGGACGAATAAACCTTGCCAGACTGAGTGACAACGTAAGCACTTGCGCTTCCGCTGGTTGCGTAAGCAGCTAATTCACCATCGGGCAGCGTGACCTCCACAGGAGCATCGGTGGTATTTTCGTTTCCAAGACCAAGCTGACCCCGATTGTTTGGACCAAACACAAACAGGCGGCCATCTTCTGTCACCATGGTGCCGTCAATTTGGTCGGTAGAAATGGATTTGAAGCTAACGCCGCTGATATCTACCCAAGCGCTGGCAGGGTTTGATAATCCGTACAAACGCTGGTTCTGCAGTTCAATGTAACATTCACCTTCCGCTTCAGTGAGACCATCACGAGGTTCTGTCACCAATTCCGTTCCTGCTGGCAGGTACAAATCAGAAGCCCGTCCTAACTTGGTGCGCATCGCGCCTTCACAATAACGGTTTGGGTCTTCACCGTATGAAAAACCACCGTAGTTTTCACCGAAGCTGAAAGGACGTCCACCTTGACTCAAACCCAGCGTGTGGTGATTACCCGCAGCCATTTGTATTTGTTCGTTCGCCGTTGCCCAATTGATGTAGGCGTATGCTTTAGCATCACCAGTCTTCTCAGCAAGCGCTTTCAATTCTGCGCGAGCAACTTTGCCTTTTTTGCTTTTCCCTTTAACAGGTTCAACACTGAGGCCGGTATACATATCCCCATCAGCATCGTCGGCAATAAATGCCTTTAGCAAGGTGAGCGCTTTTTCTTCACGTAAGTCTTTTTCTTTGGTTAAGTCAGCCAAAGAGATGTGTTCAGCGCCTTTCACTTTTTTCAAACGCATACCATCCACTGAGAAACGGATTTTCTCACCTTGCAGGTAGTAGAACGTCCCTCCTTCTCCAGTCGTTCCCTTGTAGAAACCTGATTGATAACTGAGCCCCTCAACCGGAATATCCAGCTTTCCCTGCTCCAACGCAGGACACCCTGCCAGTGCCGCGACGGCACTCGCCAACACCGCTGGTTTCCATATTCCTACTGCCATTACTGCTTTTCCTTTTGTAATTGATAACGATTTGCATTCTTATTATCAAAAAACAAAAAGGAGAAACGCAATATCTCAACTGGCCATGACGCGACTAATTTGGGTAATGAATCAATTTCGCTACAGTCGAAGCATGATCAAATCCTTCACCGCATAAGTTTCGGTTTCCATTGAGGACGTAGTTGACTCAAGATACTCTGGCACAGAGTGGATTCGCGTTAACAAGGAGTGTGGAATCATGGCAATTGAAACTTGGCTGGCATTCTTATCTATTGCTTTTATTGCTGCACTGTCGCCAGGGCCTGCCATTTTATTGGTGCTCACCCACTCTTTCCGCTCTGGCTGGAAAAGGTCAATATTCACCATTGCTGGAAACGTGACTGGGCTATTCATTATGTCGTCAGCTTCCGTATTGGGTTTGAGCGCCTTAGTTTTGAATTCAGCAACGGCCTTTATGGTAATCAAAGCGATTGGCGCAGTTTACCTGTTCTACATCGGCTTTAAGATCTGGCGAAATGGTATGACGATTTCGCTGGATCCATCTGCGCAGGAGCAACTTGCCAAAAAAGGAAACTATTACCTGCAGGGTGTGATGGTGGCATTAACCAATCCGAAAGCCATTGTTTTCGCGACTGCCCTCTTCCCGCAGTTCATCACTATTGAGCAGCCTTTGGCACCGCAGTTCGCCATTTTGGTCGTGACCATCATGTCTTGCTCCGCCATTTGCCTTTTAGGATATAGCTACTGGGGTGGGAAACTACTGACACGATCGGGTAAGTTTGCCGCATCACGCTGGTTGCCTCGAGCCTTTGGCTCCACTTTTATGGGCGCGGGCATTGCGCTGGCGTTAACCGCCCAGCGCTAACCGATAAGAAAAACAAATTGGATTAATACAATCAGGAACAGAGCGAGGCTTAGTCCTTTCCAGAAACGTAATGGGTCGGTTTCTAAAAGCGGCCTGTTTTCATTGGAAGATTTGAACGTAGGATTTGGTTTCATCAAATCCTGTTCAAATTCTGAAAGTGCCTGATAGCGGGCTTTTGGGATTGGATGACATGCCTTTTTGAGCGCCTCATCAAACCAATCCGGCGCAGCAGGACAATAGACCGTAGCTGGCACATAGTTTTGACGATTTGCCGCTCTGGGGTTGGAGGCATTCACTGCTTTGTAAGGTAGATGTCCGGTCAAAAGCTCGTAAACTGTCATACCTAACGAAAATAAGTCAGAGGAGAAATTGGCTTTGTTGCCCTTGAGGTATTCCGGTGCCGCGTAGTTTAAGTCACCGACTGGGTACCCTTCTTCCTCGCTACCCATTAGCTCTTCCAAGCCCGCTGATTGCGCAGTGCCGTAGTCAATCAAAGTCACATTCATGTCTTTGTCGACCATGAGGTTGTCCGGTTTGATGTCGCGATGAACCACCGAAAGACGTTGAAGCACCCGAACCGCTCGAATAGCTCCTTTTGCCAGCGTACGAACCTGAGTGAGCGTCGGCGTTGGATTATCGATCATCCATTGTCTGAGTGTGACACCTTCGATGTAATCGCAGACATGATAGAGGTATGGCGAATAACTCGATGGCGGATGAATCTTCATCACACCGGGTGATTTCACCTGTTCACCAATCCACCCCTCCCGGATAAAGCCCGCAAGATAAACAGCGTCATCCGCAAAGTTGAGCGATGGCATTTTCAATACATACTGACGGCCATCCAAGTCACTGCGTGTCAGGTAGATATGGCTCCGGCTTCCGCTGTAAAGCACCCTCGCCACTGTGTAGTGGTCAATCTTCTGCCCCTCTTTCAAAACAGGCGGAATTTTTCTTTCTGATAAATCGCGGAGCGCTTCGCCATAGGTCGCAGCGGGAAGAGAATCGACAGCTAACAACAGACAAGTGATGTTGTCATCGCTTCCCAACTTGTAAGCGTCATCAACAAACGATGCCGCTAAGTGTTCGAGATCAGACGTGGTATCGGAAGCGTAGAGACGTTGGGCGATTTCCCGCTCTGTCATGGTGTCATGAATGCCATCTGTCGCGAGAAACAACAGATCACCACGCTCAAGTGCTACGGGCTGATAATCCACATTCAAGTGGCTATCAATACCCAGCGCGCGGGTTAAGTGATGTTGGGTTTTACTTTGGTAGTGTCGATGATCCTGCGTAATCTGGGTCAGCCTGTGCTGACGCCAAAGGTAGACGCGGCAATCGCCGACATGAAAAACATGGGCGGTATTCGATTTCACAATCACTGAGCAAAAAGCTGCCACCATGGCACTGGCTTGCGTGCCTGCTTGTTGTCCATGATGGTAAAGCCAGTAATTGAGAGATTTCATCACCTTTCCAGCAGCATCTTTCACTGGCCAGGTAATTGGCGTATCAAGGTAGTTATTCACGAATTCAGTCACACCCATTTCACTGGCTTTCTGACTGACTTCGCTGGTGCTGACGCCATCCGCAATCGCCGCTACCACTCCTTTGTGTTTCAGCTCGCTTGCCTTTTTTGGCAAGTAAACAGCAAAAGCATCCTGATTAGGTGGCTTGCGCCCGGCAACCGAGCTACCACCTGCACGAACGATCAAACGGGAAGCCGCCTCCTGCGTCTCCCCGTTTTCAGTACCGGCAGCGCCATACGACGCTGCCTGATCATGAAACTCTGGTTTCATACTTATGCTTTCGCCACATCAATCATGGTGATTGAACCATCATCATTCACTTCAGCAATCTGGCCTGACGGCTCTTCCATAAAGAGTAGCGTTACAAAGCCAAGAACCGCAGTGCCTGCAATGATGTAGAAGAAAGTACTGTAATCAACCAGCGACAAAATCGTCAGATAAGTCACGGCACCTACGTTACCATAAGCACCTGTCATACCAGCGATTTGACCTGTCATACGACGCTTGATCAGTGGCACGGCCGCAAATACTGCACCTTCACCGGATTGCACGAAGAACGAACAACCCATTGCCGCTACAACCGCCAGCCAAACTGGCCACGCGCTGTCGACTTGACCCATCACGAAGTAACCCAATGCCAGACCCGCAGTGAGGATAAGCAGCGTTGGTTTACGACCGAATTTATCAGACAACCAGCCGCCACCAGGACGTGACATCAGGTTCATGAAGGCATAAGCGGATGCCACCATACCCGCCACAACAGGGGTCAACTCAAAGGTTTCAGAGAAGAACAGTGGCAGCATAGAAACCACAGCAAGCTCAGATCCAAAGGTCGCGAAGTACAGCACATTCAGCACAGCAACCTGCTTAAATTGGTAGCGGTGAATTTCTGGCACCTCTTCTTTAAAGACGTGCTTGTTCACTTTCCACACTTGGGAAGCATCAAACAGGTAGATGCCTGCAAGTACCGCGTAGATGCCATAAACGGCTGCATCAGAAAACATGCCGATACCGCTTGGCGAAAGTTTCCAAGCCAACAGTGCCAGTGCGCCATACATTGGTGTTTTCATGAATAGCAGCAGGTAGAAATCGCCTTTTGAGGTGACTTCCATGGCACCGCCGTTCTTTGGTTTGTAGTAGGTTGCACCTTTTGGCGTGTCCGTCACGTTGCGATAAAACACGAAAGAGAAAGCCAGGCTCATCAAGCCAGTGATACCCATAGCGTAACGCCAGCCATCTTCACCACCGAACATCACAGCCACGGTTGGTAGAGTGAATGCGGCGGCTGCTGAGCCGAAGTTACCCCAACCACCATAGATACCTTCTGCAGTGCCCAGTTCATTGTGTGGGAACCACTCAGACACCAGACGGATACCGATAACAAAGCCTGCACCGATGAGACCCAGGGCAAAACGGGCAATGGCAGCCTGAACGAAGCTATCTGAAAGTGCGAAAACAAAACAAGGGATAGAACAGATAGCGAGCAGTAAGGAGTAGATTAGCCGCGGGCCATATTTATCCGTGAGCATGCCGATTAAAACACGGGCTGGAATGGTAAAAGCAACGTTGAGAATAAGCAGAGTTTTAATTTCTGCGGTAGTTAAGCCGAGCGATTCTTTTACCGATTGCAGTAATGGCGCAAAGTTAAACCACACCACAAAGGTAATAAAGAATGCGAACCAACTTAAATGGAGAATTTTCATTTTTCCGGTAAAGGAAAATATATTGAACTTGTCACTAGATGACATTATTGACTTCCTCTTCAAACAAACAATCCCTGTGCCGCGATGTTTTAATCACAGCAAACTTAATTTGAAAATTTTTAACTTCCCCTGATTGAGTAATCAGGGGAATGAATATTTAAACTAGACTCAGTTGCACAGCACCTTCATGACAACGAACTGGGTAGGTGGTGATCGATACGTTTTCGTCTTCCAGACAAATACCGCTATCCAAGCAAAAATGCTGTTTATAGAGCGGTGAGGCGATCACTGTTTTGTCACCTATCGAGCCGATCATTCCGCGAGAAAGCACATTCGCTTTTCCGATTGGATCATAATTATCAACGGCATATAGCGAGTCTGTTTGGCCACAAAGAAATACCGCCACCTGCTTGTCTTCCAACAACGCGCACACACCGGTGTTTTTGACCAAGTCAGACTTTTCACAAATGGTTTGCCACTGGCTCATTGCTTTCTCCTTAACTTTCCAGCGTGACGATATCGATATTTTGCGATGCAAGTTCAGCAGGAATGCGCTGACCACGAACAGTTTGATATTTCAAACTCTCATCCTGCGCTTCGCTATTAACGAAGTGTTTGAAGCGCTTGAGTTTCTCAGGCGATTCAATCGTGGTTTTCCACTCGCATTGATAGTTACCCAGGCTTGCCGCCATTTCTGCTTCCAACTCTTCACCAATGTTGAGCTTGTCTTCGATCACCACTTGACGCAGGTAGTCCAACCCTCCTTCGAGGTTTTCTAGCCATACTGACGTGCGTTGCAAGCGGTCTGCGGTTCGGATGTAGAACATCAACACGCGGTCGATGTATTTAATCAGGGTTTCACTATCCAGGTCTGATGCGAACAGGTCAGCGTGACGCGGGCGCATACCACCATTGCCACAAACATAGAGGTTCCAGCCATTTTCTGTCGCGATAATACCGATGTCTTTTGATTGCGCTTCTGCACACTCGCGGGTACAACCTGATACGGCGAACTTCAGCTTGTGCGGCGATCTCAGGCCTTTGTAGCGGTTCTCGATATCAATCGCGAAACCCACGCTGTCATCCACGCCGTAACGACACCAGGTAGAGCCAACGCAGGATTTCACGGTACGGACAGATTTCCCGTAGGCATGGCCGGTTTCAAAACCTGCATCAACCAGAATTCGCCAGATTTCAGGCAGTTCATGAAGTTGCGCGCCGAAAAGGTCGATACGCTGACCACCGGTCACTTTGGTGTAGAGGTCAAACTGCTTAGCCACCTGACCAAGCACAATCAGTTTATCCGGGGTGATCTCACCACCAGCCACGCGCGGCACGACGGAATATGTTCCGTCTTTTTGCATGTTGCCAAGGTAGATGTCGTTGGTGTCCTGCAATCCCATGTGCTCTTCTTCCAACACATAGTCATTCCAGAAAGACGCTAGAATTGAACCGACGGCAGGCTTGCAGACGTCACAGCCCAGTCCTTCACCATGGCTGTCTAACAGTTCGTCGAACGTTTTGATTTTCTTGATACGAACAATGTCAGCCAGTTCCTGGCGGGTGTAATGGAAGTGCTCACAAAGGTTGTTGTTTACCTCGTGGCCTAGCGCTGCCAGCTCTGCGTCCATCACCTGTTTGGCAAGTGCTGAACAACCGCCACACCCACTTGATGCTTTGGTTTCCGCTTTAAGATCTGCCATGTTGGTGCAACCCGCGACAACGGCTGCTTTAATGTCTGCTTTTGTGACGTCATAACAAGAACAGATTTGTGCTTCATCAGGAAGGTTTGCAACACCAGCCGAGCCAGAGTCTGAGGAAGCTGCACCGTCAGACAGAAGCAACACTGAGGGATATTCCGGCAGTGGCATGTCGTTCAACATGGTTTGCAGAAGAGTCGGATAGCTCTCGGTATCTCCGACCAGCACAGCACCCAGCAGTTTAGTACCGTCTTCAGAAACGATAATGCGCTTGTAGATTTGCTCCACACTGTCGGCGTAAGTGTATGATTGCGCGCCAGGCGTGTTGCCTTGCGCATCACCAATACTTGCCACATCAACACCCAGCAACTTGAGCTTGGTGCTCATATCAGCGCCTTTAAAAGCGGCTTCGTCACCGCAAATATTGGCGACGGCCACCTTGGCCATTTGATAGCCCGGTGCCACCAAACCAAAGATCTTGCCCTGCCACAGCGCACATTCACCAATGGCGTAAACATCCTCTTCATTGGTCTGACACTGATCGTTAATCACAATCCCGCCACGCTCACCAATCTCAAGGCCAAACTCCCTCGCAAGCTCATCCTGCGGACGGATACCTGCAGAGAAAACAATCATGTCAGTTTCAAGCTCGGAGCCGTCCGCAAACATTAGTTTGTAGCGTGAAGTGCTGCCTGCCGTAATGCATTTGGTGGCTTTTTCGGTGTGGACTTTAACGCCCAGAGATTCGATTTTTTCTTTGAGTAATTCACCACCGCCCTCATCCAGCTGAACGGCCATCAATCTCGGCGCAAACTCCACTACATGGGTGTCAACGCCCATACATTTCAGGGCGTTTGCTGCTTCAAGCCCAAGCAAACCGCCACCGATAACGACGCCTGATTCGCTTTGCTTTCCAGAGGCTTCAATCGCTTCCAAATCTTCTATGGTGCGATAAACATGACAATGTGGCTGATCGTTACCTTCAATAGGTGGAACAAAAGGGTAAGAGCCAGTAGCGACCACTAACTTGTCGTAAAAAACTTCTCTGCCTTTGTCTGTCACAACGCAGTGATTTTCAGCGCGAATAGCGGTGACCTTCTCATTCAGGAAGTAGTGAACACCTTTTTCGTCGTAGGCTTCTTCATTGGTTAACATCAAATCATCAGCAGATTTCCCACTGAAATAACCACTGAGCTGAACCCTGTCATAAGCCAGTCTTGGTTCTTCTGAGAAGGTCGTTATTTCAAAGGTGCCTTCAGCATTTTTGTCGCACAACTCCTCGATAAATCTGTGCCCAACCATGCCATTACCAATGACAACGATACGTTTCTTTTCCATTGTTATTCCCTATGCAGAAAGCTTCTCAAGCTGTGTTTCAGCCTGAGAGATAAACCAGTTGAGCTCGTCAGCAAGTGTGACGACCTCACCCACCACAACAAGCGCAGGGGACTTGACACCCTCTCCTTGAATGGTGGCTTCAATTGAATGCAAATCGGCGGTAAAAACCCGCTGCTGCGGGGTGCAGCCATTCTCAATAATGGCGACCGGCGTGCTGGTAGAAAGGCCATGCTGGCGAAGTGACTGAGCAATTTGCCCAACCTTCGACAAGCCCATGTAAAACACCAGCGTGTGATTCAGCGAGGCCAACGCCTGCCAGTTGATGGAGAGCTCTTTTTCCGCATGAGCCGTGACAAACGTTGCCCCTTGAGAAAGGCCCCGATGTGTCAGAGGAATACCCGCGTAGCTGGTGCACCCAGACGCTGCAGTGATACCCGGGACGACTTCTACAGATATACCCTCACGGTGCAGCTCTAACATCTCCTCACCACCGCGACCAAACACAAAAGAATCACCACCTTTTAAACGACAAATTCTCTTGCCGCGGCTGGCGAGTTCGATCAATAGCTGGTTGGTTTCACTCTGAGGAACGCTGTGCTTTCCTTTTGCCTTACCCACATACACCAACTCGACACCCTCTGGGATCAGCCCAATGATTTCTTTGCTGACGAGTCTGTCGTAAACCACCACGTCGCTATTCTCGATACAACGAAGTGCCTTAATGGTCAGCAAGTCTGGATCACCCGGTCCTGCCCCCACTAATGAGACGTGCCCTCGTTTGAAAGATGTAATTTTAACGGTGGACATCCTTGCCCCTCATGTCGCGTGTTATTCATCTCGCTAGAGCAAATTGAGTGCCACTGGGAAACCAAAGATCTACTTATCTGGCATAACACCCTGTTTTTAAAAGTGATATTTTTATCAATTAAAAGAAAACAACCAGAGTAGAAAACAACAAAGAAATAAAGAATCCGCTTCGAAATAGTGCAAGATGATTTTCGGGATGCACTGTTATTGCGCAATTTATTAACAGAAATCATTTAGCACTATTTCAGTGAAAGATAATATTTAAAACTTTCCCCATACTTATTCATTGGTTTTCATTAAATAAAAACTCAAATGCAACAAATCATATTTATCACCGAGTAGTTGGCGTGAGAGTTGCTTTATTCCCCTCAATAGAGATAAGAGAATCTCAAGAGGAATAAAATGACTAAAAATAATGATTCCAGTTGGATAAAGTCGACATGTGCATATTGCGGAGTAGGCTGTGGCATTGAGGCCAAAGTACAAGCGAATGGAAAACTGGAAGTTCGCGGTGATGAAGAACATCCGGCAAATTTAGGAAAGCTTTGTTCAAAGGGCTTAAAGCTAGGAGAAACTGTCACTACCCAAGGGCGCATGCTTTCCCCTTCCGTTCACGGCGAAGATTGTTCATGGGATCATGCGCTTTCCCATGTCGCCTCCACCTTCAGCGATACCATCGCTAAGTACGGACAGGACTCGGTCGCGTTTTATGTGTCAGGACAACTGCTGACCGAAGATTACTATGTCGTCAACAAGCTGATGAAAGGCTTTATCGGCAGCGCCAACATCGACACCAATTCCAGACTGTGTATGGCTTCTTCTGTCGTGGGACACAAGCGCGCATTCGGCGAAGATATTGTGCCGGGCAACTATGAAGATCTGGAACTAGCTAATCTTGTTATTCTCACAGGCTCAAACCTCGCATGGTGCCACCCGGTTTTGTATCAACGCCTTAAAGCCGCAAAAGCACGTCATGGCACTAAGATAGTGGTTATCGACCCACGGGAAACAGCAAGTTGCGAAATTGCTGACCTCCACCTTCCCTTATTCCCGGGCTCTGACATTGCGTTGTTCAACGGCTTACTAGCCTATATGGCCAAGTTGAATCAGATTAACCAAAAATATGTCGAACAGCATACCGAAGGCTTTGATGAAGCATTAGAGCTCGCCAAGCGTTTCTCAAATATCACGTCAGTGTCTTTGGCTACTGGCCTCAAGACAGCCGATATTGAAACCTTCTTTCAGTGGTTCCGCTCAACACCGAAAACCGTGACTGTGTATTCGCAGGGAGTCAATCAATCCACCAGCGGTACAGACAAGGTAAACAGCATTCTCAACTGCCATATTGCAACAGGTCGGGTTGGCCAGCCGGGCTCAACACCATTTTCCATCACAGGACAACCTAACGCCATGGGAGGCCGTGAAGTTGGCGGTCTGGCTAACACGCTGGCCGCACATATGGAATTTGGTAATCCGGAGCAATCAGAACTGCTCAGTGAATTTTGGGAAACATCCAACCTTGCGACAAAGCCAGGCCTCAAAGCCATGAACATGTTCGAAGCGATTGAGACAGGAAAGATTAAAGCTCTCTGGGTGATGGCAACCAACCCGGCAGTCAGTCTCCCGGAAAGTAACCGGATTAATGCGATTCTCGCCAGTTGTCCCTATGTTGTTGTCTCTGATTGTGTTGAAAGCAATGACACCCTGAAGTACGCCCACGTTCGACTCCCTGCACAAGGTTGGAGCGAGAAGTCAGGTACTGTCACCAACTCCGAGCGCCGGATTTCGCGCCAGCGTCGCTTGTTGCCTACGCCAGGTATGGGCAAGCCCGACTGGTGGATAGTCAGCGAAGTCGCAAAGAAAATGGGATTCGAAAAACAGTTCAGCTACCGCTCGGAACTGGATATCTTCAACGAGTATGTAGAACAAACCCGATTGGGAAATGAAGTCGGCAAATCAACCGCACGTGCCCTGACACTGGAAAGCCTTTCAGGTATGACACCAGAAAATTACCAATCTTTTGCGCCTAGGCAATGGCCTGCAAAAGATGGTGTTTGCCCGGAACGTCTATTTGGCGATGGAAACTATGCGACGCCGAATGGTAAAGGTAGATTTGTTGCCGTTGATTTCAAGCCACCTGCACTCTCTTTAAGCGAGCGCTACGGCCTTATATTGAACTCGGGGCGAATTCGGGACCAGTGGCATACCATGACCCGTTCTGGGCTCTCTCCGTCGCTTTCAGAGAACGACAGCGTGCCTCAGCTAGAAATCCATCCCTTTGATGCAGCCGATCGCGGAATAAAAGATGGTCATTTGGCGAAAGTCATCAGTAGCATTGGTGAACAAATTTTCATTGCTAAAGTAACCAGTACTGTTTCGGTCGGGCAATGCTATGCCCCTATTCATTGGACACACACCAACTGTTCAGATGGCAAGGTGTGTACCGTCATTCCTTCCAACACGGATCCGTTCTCCGGCCAGCCTGAATTCAAAGCGACGCCTATAGAGGTGAAATCGGTAAAAACTTATCTCGATGCGCAGATTGTTTCTAGATCCCCGTTGGATAAAACAAAGCTCAATGCTATTCCCGCTGCCTTTTGGGTATCACAGCAATGTGATAGCGGTGTCTTGTATTCACTCAAGCTAACCGTCAAAACATTGGAGTTGGAAGATTTGTTAGCTGCATTGATGGATGATGGGCAGCCTACTCTGGTCATTGCATCCAGTGGCGAGGCGCAACGTGTGGTTTATCTTCAGTCAGGAAAATTCGGGCTTGCTGCTGCGATATATCCATCGTCGCTAGCCGGATCTCAACCCGATATTTCCCAGTTAGTGTCAGCGGAAGCAGAGCCAGAAGTCATGCATGGTTTTCTTGCCGGCACGCTGAAAGCCAAATCACGAACCATCTGCACCTGTAAAAAGGTCACTAAAGCAGATATTGAGAATGCCATCGATAACACTGGCGTTTGTTCTGTGAAATCGCTGGGTGAGTTAACTGGCGCAGGAACGGGCTGCGGCTCCTGCGTGGCGGAACTGGAACAATTTATTGGTAATGCAAAGCCGATTTCAATCACGCCGTATGAGCGTCAGGTTGAAAGCGCATGTGGCAAGTAGTCGGGCTTACTTGGCAAACAGCTGGCCTTCGATGTCTTTGAAAGCTTTGAATTCGAGCGCATTACCGGTTGGATCAAGGAAAAACATCGTGGCCTGCTCACCGGGCTGGCCAACAAAACGGATGTAGGGCTCAATCACAAATTCGACGCCTTTGGATTTCAACCTGTCCGCCAGTTGTTGCCAGTCTTCCATTTCCAGTACAACACCGATGTGCGGAACAGGCACTGACTTGGCATCAACAGCATTGTGATGAAGCTTGAGTGTGTTGTTTTCACCAATGTTTGGATCATGATGAATCACCAGTTGGTGACCATAGAGATTGAAATCGACCCACTCATCGCTACTGCGCCCCTCTCCGCAATTGAGGATATCCGCATAGAAACGTCGGGATTCTTCCAAGTGTCGCACTGGAATGGCGACATGAAATGGGGTTAATGCCATAACTTTCTCCTTGTCGAACTACCTCTAACCAGCCTACGCCAAAAAATGACATTGCGATTGCCTTAAGGCTCGGAATGGAAACAAAAAAAGCACCCGTAGGTGCTTTTTAGTTTTAGCGTGAAGAGACTACTTCTTCTTGCGTTTGTCAGTGATTTCCCACTTACCGTCGATAAACAGACCCGTCCAGCCAGAAGGCTTGCCGTCATCTTCGGTACGCACGTAGTTCTCTTTGCTCTTACGGCTAAAGCGAACCACTGCTTTGCGACCATCTGGATCTTCCGATGGTGCATCTGCCAGATATTTGAACTTCTCAGGCAGGCGTTCTTTGAAACGTGCGAGTTCTTCAACCAAAGGTGCACGGGTTTCGCGCGATTTCGGGAAGTTACTTGCCGCCAGGAATAGACCTGATGCACCGTCACGAAGCACAAAGTACGCGTCTGAATTCTCACAAGGCAGTTCAGGGAAGTGAACTGGATCCTCTTTCGGTGGCGCGACTTCGCCGTTCTTCAGGATCTTACGGGTGTTCTTACAGGTTTCGCTGGTGCAATCCATGTACTTACCGAAACGGCCGTTTTTCAGCACCATGTCGGACCCACACTTGTCACACTCGACCACTGGGCCGTCGTAACCTTTCAGCTTGAACTCACCTTTCTCAACCACATAGCCATCACAGCTTGGGTTATTACCACAAACATGCAGCTTGCGGTCTTGGTCGATGAGGTAAGCATCCATCGCCGTTTCACACTTCGGACAACGTTTCTTCGCACGCAGCGCTGCGGTTTCAACGTCTTCTTCCAGAACGTTAACGATACCTTCTTCATCCATCAGGTTGATGGTGGTTTTACAACGCTCTTTCGGCGGCAGTGCATAACCAGAACAACCCAGGAATACGCCAGTCGATGCAGTACGGATACCCATTTTACGGCCACAGGTTGGACAGTCGATGTCGGTCATCACGATGCTGTTAGGCTTCATGCCACCTTCACCTTCTTCCAGCTCTGCTTTTTCAAGATCGCCGGTGAAGTCTTTGAAGAAGTTGTTCAGAACGTTTTTCCAATCTTCTGAACCCATCGCGATTTGGTCGAGATGTTCTTCCATACGTGCTGTGAAGTCATAGTCCATCAGATCAGCAAAGCTGTCATCCAGACGGTCTGTCACGATCTCACCCATCTTCTCAGCGTAGAAACGACGCTGCTCTACACGCACATAGCCACGATCCTGAATCGTAGAAATGATCGCTGCATAAGTCGATGGACGGCCAATGCCACGCTTCTCAAGTTCCTTAACCAGCGCAGCTTCTGTGTAGCGTGCTGGTGGCTTGGTGAAGTGTTGCTTCGGATCCACTTTTTCCAAAGACAGAATCTCGCCCACATCAACATGCGGCAGCGTTGTGTCTTCGTTTTTACCCATTGGACGTTGAACACGTGTCCAACCGTCAAAGCGCAAGGTCCGGCCTTTTGCTTTCAGGGTAAATTCGCCAGCTTCCACAGTAATGGTGCTGGAGTCGTACTTCGCTGGCACCATCTGACAAGACACAAACTGACGCCAGATCAGGTCGTAAAGACGATGTGCGTCTGGGTCCATGCCCTGAAGATCATCAGCTTTCACATCCACGCTTGAAGGACGAATCGCTTCGTGCGCTTCTTGTGCATTACCTTTTGAACCGTACACATTTGCTGATGATGGCAGATAGTTGTCACCATACTCAGAGCCAATGAAACTGCGTGCAGCTTCAACCGCTTCTTTACTCAGATTGGTCGAGTCAGTACGCATATAGGTGATGTAACCTGCTTCGTACAGACGCTGAGCCAGCATCATGGTCTTCTTAACGCCGAAGCCCATACGGGTGCTCGCAGCTTGTTGCAGCGTCGACGTAATAAATGGTGCAGACGGCTTGCTTGAGGTTGGACGATCTTCACGGTCAACCACTTTGTAAGTCGCTTTCTGCAACGCTGCCGTTGCAGCCATTGCCTGCTCTTCGTTCAGCGGTTTAAACGCTTCACGATTTTGCTGGGCAACAACCAGACGCAACGCATTTTGGCTCGCCGTGGTGGTGTCAGTGTGAATGTCCCAGTATTCCATTGGAATAAAGGCTTTAATTTCATGCTCACGCTCAACCAGCAGTTTTACTGCAACTGACTGAACACGGCCTGCAGACAAACCACGCGCGACTTTTTTCCAAAGCAGCGGAGACACCATAAAGCCCACAACACGGTCGAGGAAACGACGCGCCTGCTGGGCATTTACGCCATCCATGTTCAGTTCGCCCGGTGCTTCGAACGCCTGCTGGATTGCGTTTTTGGTAATTTCGTTAAACACAACGCGTTTGAAACGGCTTTCGTCACCGCCAATGATTTCCCGCAAGTGCCAGGCAATCGCCTCTCCCTCGCGGTCCAAATCCGTTGCGAGATAAACGTGGTCAGCTTTCTCTGCCAACGTTTTCAGTTCCTGCACGACTTTTTCTTTGCCCGGCAGGATTTGATAATTCGCTTTCCAGTTGCGGTATGGGTCAACACCCATTTTGTTGATCAGCGCGTTTTTATCTTTCTCTTTTTTGATGCGCTCTTTTTCTTCCGCACTCAACCCTTTGGTTGAAACTGGCGTTGCTTTCTTGCCGCCTTGCGCGGCACCGGTAGGCAGATCTCGGACATGACCTACGCTAGATTTAACGATGAAGTCTTTGCCCAGATATTTATTGATCGTTTTTGCCTTTGCCGGGGACTCCACGATAACGAGAGATTTACCCATAGTGACCCAATACGCCCTCGCGTTTCTCATTCAAAAAATTCATTCAGATCGCAGGCAATCGATGAGCTTTCCAACTCCAGTGCCATGCTGACGCTTTTTTTAATATTGAGCGACTCGATCCGAATATCAACCAGTTTCTATCTAATTTCCCCTGATTGGTCGCTGCTTCCCCAGTTGTTGTTCATTTGTTAACAACAAGTCTGCACTATCAGGGAAATGTTGCCGTCTCACTTTTATTAGTCGAGGATATCTTAGAGCGCTAGCCCTTTAGCGCCGCACTTTTACCCTCTATTCGTCATTGCTAAGAAAGCATGACTGAAAGTGCAGGCTAAAGCAGGCAGGCGCGCTAATCATTACCATTGACCGAAGCATCTTTACCATTTCGCTTCGAATTTTTCTGGCTTGGCTCACAATAAGTAGCGGAAGCCGCAAAATAATGAGGCTTTGTTCAAACCTACTGTTTTTTCCTTTCCCAACGCTATAATGCCCCTTCATTTCACTACCCGAATCGAGAAGAAAATGGCTGAGAAAACACCTATCAGCGCCGACGATTTATTGAAAATCGCAAACGAAATGATCCGTGAGCATAATGCTTACATCGAAGGCATGAACACTGACTCTGTCGAAGAAAAAGCCGGTGTCATGGTCTTCAAAGGGGAGTATTTTTTAGACGACAACGGACTGCCAACCCCTAAAACCACTGCCGTATTCAATATGTTTAAGTACCTGGCACACCAGTTGTCAAAGCAATATACGATTCAGTAAAACGTTGCGTTCGGTGATAAAAATGCCACCTTTCGGTGGCATTTTTATCTTTAACCTTCAAACACTGCTGTGTCTTTTTTCTCGTCCTGATGGACATCATCACCGCCACCAGAACCCGGCTTCTGACCGCGTCCTTTCGGGTCTGGGCCAAACTGATTTGGACCCGGTGTACCATCAAGAATGCCTAACTCCACCAGCGCGAAGATAGGACCTACCAACGGCAGAAAAGTCACAATAATCCACCAAGGACTCTTGTTTCTGTCTTTCAGCCGTTTGATGTTCAGCGCGATAGAAGCATAAATGGCAAACAGTGAAATCGCCAATGCCAGTGCATCAAGCACCACATTCCCGCCCTGATAGAAGAAAGTTGGCAGCACCATAATCAATACCGGAACGCTATACAGCCAGTAATCTCGACGTCGCATCCGGCCTTCAAACGAGAGCAGTGCCCACTTTTGATTGTTCATTTTTACTCCTAAACAATTGGTCGCTGACCGCGGCTAATCCACTTCAGCAGCACGCGGTCCAGCGCTTCTGCCGATGCACCAGCCAGTTTTTCTGCCAGTTTCTTGCGTTGAACATAACGCACGCCCAGCACATCTTTTTCTTTCACTGCCGACACCAGATAATCGTCACTGGTCCCAATGCTGTCAATCAATCCCAGTGGCAGTGCCTGATTGCCAAACCAATGCTCACCAGTGGCCACTTTTTCAAGGTCCAACGATGGACGGTGATCAGCAATAAAGTCTTTGAACAGTGTGTGAGTTTCTTCCAACTCGCTAACAAATTTTTCACGCGCCTTGTCGGTATTTTCGCCAAACATGGTCAAGGTGCGTTTGAATTCACCTGCGGTTAGCTGCTCAAATTCAATGTCGTGCTTTTTAAGCAGTTTGTTGAAGTTTGGCAACTGCGCAATCACACCGATGGAACCTACTACGGCAAAAGGCGCTGCAACGATCTTGTCTGCCACACATGCCATCATGTAACCGCCACTTGCAGCCACTTTATCCACCGCAGCTGTTAAAGGAATTCCTGCCTGCTTAATGCGATCAAGTTGGGAAGAAGCAAGGCCATACGCGTGAACCATACCACCACCACTTTCAAGGCGCACCAGCACTTCATCGCCCTCTTTGGCAACAGCCAGAATTGCTGTCACTTCTTCACGCAAAGCAGCGACTTCACGTGCATCGATACTGCCTTTAAAATCCAAGACGAAAACATGTGGTTTACGGCTTTGTTCCAGCGTTGCCGTATCTGTCATTTTCTTCGCTTCATTCTTGGCTTCTTTAGCCTTCGTTTTCTCCGCTTTTTTATCTGCTTTGTCGCGCGCTTTTAATGCTGCTTCATCGTAGAGATGCGATTCCATCGAATGTACTAAATCTTTATGTTTTTCAGTCAGATTAGTAATTTCCAACTCACCTTTTTGAGACTGTTTGCCGCCAGCGCTTTTAGCAATAATAAGCACGACGATCACGGCGACTGCAAAGGTCAGCACTTTCGCCAGGAAAAGGCCGTAATCAAGCAAGAATTCCAAACTTCGTTCCTCGTTTATTGTTGTTTCTGTGTACTTTTATTGAGCACAGATTTTTATCTATCGCGCCATTCTACTAGACATAAATACCCAAACAACCCGAAGTTGCAGGTTTCAGCGATTATATCAGCCCGTATCGTTGACAGCTCAAAGCAAGGTCAAAACCAATAAGAACCCCTAATTATTCTTCGCCCTTCGGGAAGCCATCGGCAAGCCCACTACTTCAGCAAATTTCAAGACAATAGAACCACTATTCATTTTAAAATTTGTTTCGTATTGAACATGCCGATGACCTCTGAAATCCAGCCCCTTCAGGTAGTTTGGGTATTGAACAACCTCGTATGTCGCTTTCTTTACATCACCAGGTTGTTTCTTCTTCCCAAGCAGCCTTAAAATGCGAGCTTACAACAGTGTCTTTCACTCGCATGATGACGAGTGGCAAGTTTAGCAGGCACGCAAGATCAAAATGAAAAGGATATTGTAACGTGGAGTATCAAGTAGCAGCCGACGCATTGAATGGCAAAGTGATTCTGGTTACCGGCGCAGGCGACGGTATTGGCCGCCAGGCTGCCATCAGTTACGCACAACACGGTGCAACAGTTATTTTGCTGGGACGCACAGTGAAGAAGCTCGAAAGCGTTTACGACGAAATCGAAGCCGCAGGTTACCCGCAACCGGCAATCATTCCACTCGATATGATGGGTGCAACCCGCCAGCATTATTTGGATATGACCGACACCATCGAGCAGCAGTTCGGTAAGCTGGACGGTGTTTTACACAACGCAGGTATGCTGGGTGTACTGAGCCCATTCGATCAAATAGAAGAAAAAGCCTTCGACGAAGTTATGCAGGTGAACGTGAAAGCGACCTTCCTGATGACACAAGCGCTGATGCCTTTGATTCAAAAATCAGAAGATGGCCGCATCGTTTTCACCTCATCGACAGTAGGGCATTCAGGACGCGCGTTTTGGGGTACCTACGCTATCTCTAAATTCGCGACAGAAGGCATGATGCAGGTGCTGGCTGATGAGCTCAGCAACACAACAGTGAAGGTCAACGCCATCAATCCAGGTGGTACGCGCACTAAAATGCGTGCCTCTGCTTTCCCTGCCGAAGATGCCAACAACCTTAAGACACCACTGGATATCATGCCGCTATACCTTTACCTGATGGCACCTGAGGGTAAAGACGTGAATGGCCAGTGTATTGATGCTCAGCCGAAATAAAGTATCTAGATACCATAAAACGACAAAAGCCAGCATCTCTGCTGGCTTTTTTCTTTATATATTCCAAACCATTAACGTGGTTTTCTGTTCCCACCTGCCTTCTTCTGGCGAGTAGAAGACTGACCGGAACGGTTTGCGCCTGGCTTACCTGGACGACCGCCACCTGTGCGGGTGCGGTTACCAGCTGCTTGACCACCACGACGGTTACGTGGCTTGCGGGTTTCACCAGACTCAACACGCTCTTCATAACGACGCACTGCACGACGAATCTTTTGCGCACGCGCTTTGCGTTTCTTGGTTTCTGGGTCGATCATGGTTTCTTGTTCTGCACGCAGTTCTACCATCTCGCGAAGGTAGTTCACATCGCTCAGTTCAAGCTCCATCCAACCGCCACGAGGCAGTTCTTTGCTCAGGTAGATATCACCATAGCGAACACGCTTAAGACGGCTCACAGTCACGCCCTGAGTTTCCCACAGACGACGTACTTCGCGGTTACGACCTTCAGTGATCACCACGTAAAAGGTGTGGTTTGAACCTTCACCACCTGCGTAAACCACGTCTTCGAAACGTGCTTCACCGTCTTCCAGTTCAACACCTCGAACCAGGTTACGGACCATCTCTTCGTTAACTTCGCCGAATACACGAACCATGTATTCGCGCTGCACCTGACGGCTTGGGTGCATCAAACGGTTTGCCAATTCACCATCTGTGGTGAAAAGCAGAAGACCCGAGGTATTTGCGTCCAGACGGCCTACTGCCACCCAACGCGCGCCATTCAGGCGTGGCAGGCGGTCAAACACAGTGCGGCGACCTTCTGGATCGCTGCGGGTACACAATTCGCCTTCAGGCTTGTTGTATGCCAGAACACGACAAACTTGTTCAGAAGACGCAGAAATTTGCACATGGTGACCATCAACACGTACGTTAGCATTCAGGTCTTCCAAACGGTCACCCAGTTTTGCTACTACACCGTTAACACTCACTCGGCCAGATTGAATCATGCCCTCGATTTCACGACGTGAACCAAGACCTGCACGGGCCAGCACCTTCTGTAATTTTTCGCTCATTGACTAACTACCTTACTGTCGCCTTCACAGGCGTCGATGTCGGAAAGAAAACCTTTGGAGGCGCGACTGAGCGCGGATCTAAGGCAACGGCGTATTATGCCAAAATGCACACAATGACACCACATAATTTCACGGAATCGATAATGGCTGAATCTGGCAATTTTCGTTTGCACTCAGCCATTTTGTATAACTGAGAATTTTCGCCTAATTGCCCTTTTTACTTTGTCTCTTCTAGCCTATTCGAAAGGAGAGGTATCGCCTGTACCACGTCGGAGAATTTCAGGCTCATCTTCGCTGAGATCGATGACCGTAGTTGGCTGCTCGCCCAAATAACCACCGTTAAGAATACAGTCGACAGCATGTTCCAACTGGTCACGGATCGCTTCCGGATCAGACTCTGTATGTTCATTCCCCGGTAATATCAGCGATGTGGACATCATCGGCTCGCCCAACGCCTCAAGTAAATCCAGCGCAATCTGGTTATCCGGCACACGGATACCGATGGTTTTACGCTTAGGATTCATCAGTCGACGAGGTACTTCTTTGGTCGCTTTCAAGATGAAAGTGTAACAACCCGGCGTGTTGTTACGAATCAGGCGGTAAGCACTGTTATCAACGCGGGCATAGACTGACAGTTCGGATAAATCACGACACATCAACGTGAAATTATGTCTGTCATCCAGGCGGCGAATTCGACAGATTCGCTCAAGTGCTTGTTTGTTTTCCAATTGGCAACCCAGCGCATAACCAGAATCCGTTGGATAGATAATCACGCCACCGTTACGAACAATCGCAACAGCTTGATTGATAAGACGTGCTTGCGGGTTTTCAGGATGCACGTAAAAGAATTGGCTCACACTTCCTCCTCATGAGGCATTTCTGCCTCGGCAATCTCGGGCAAAGACCAGTTTTCCCAGACTTCCTTACAACCTTTCGGTAAGTATAAGTTACGACCCAACTCCAGCCACGGTGAAGGGTAATGAAAATCAGAGCCTTGGGAACCGGCTAACCCGAACTGAATAGCGTAGTCGCCCAGCAGACGACGTTCATTGGGCGATTGTTGTGGCTGTGCAACTTCCATTGCATCACCACCTGCATCAACAAAAACCTGAAGCAGGCGTTTCAGCCATTTAGCGGTAAGTTTATACCGACCAGGATGAGCCAGCACGGCTTGACCACCCGCTTTGTGAATAACATCAACGGCTTCCTGAATCGTACACCAGTTTGGTGGCACATAACCCGGGTTGCCGCGGGTCAGATATTTTTTGAATACGGCCTGCATGTTTTTCACATGCCCCTGCTCCACCATCCAACGGGCAAAGTGGGCGCGTGTAAGCGCAACATCGCCTGCAAGCGCTTTTGTGCCCTCGAGCGCACCAGGCATACGTTGCTTTTCCAAGCGTTCTGCAATTTGTACTGCACGTTCTTCGCGACGCGCTGACTGTTCAGCGATCAGTTTCTGCAATTCAGGAGAATCTGGATCGATGTTGAGACCGACGACATGGATGTCTTTATTCTCCCAAACCGTCGATATTTCAATACCATTGACGATGTGTAATGGCAGATTGTCACGGGCGACGACTGCTTTGGCTTCTTCTAGCCCTTCAACCGTATCGTGATCGGTAATCGCAAGCACATTGACGCGAAAATCAACCGCGCGCTTGACCAAGTCTTCCGGTGTGAAGCGCCCATCCGACGCTGTTGTGTGGCTATGTAGATCAAATAGCATTCATTTTCTTCTATTTGTTGCTTGACTTCGCCACCATATACTAGTTAACTAGTACACGATTACTTATTCAAATGGATTTCGTCTTCATGGTACAGCATAACCTCATCCAACAAACAGCACTGATTAACTGGTGGTGGCACTCCCAATAGCGGGCGGTGTGATGAGTGATATCTCAAGGAAAGACGACACCAAGCCCGCATAACGCGGGTTTTTTTGTACCTATTTTTTCCCGGAAACTGGATTGGGAATGACAAGCTAAGGACTCAGATTATGATCATCGTGCTAAAGCCTCAGGCAACAGAACAAGAAGCAAAACATATCCTGAACAAGATTGAGAACGCTGGCTTGAAGCCACTTTACATGCCGGGTGTAGAGCGTATTGTTTTGGGCGCACTGGGTGATGAACGCGTATTGCAGAAGCTCCATCTGGAAAGCGACCCGCTGGTTGAAGAAGTCAAACCTATCCTGACCAAATACAAAATGGTGTCCCGCGAAGTACAGGCGCACAACAGCGTCGTCCGCATCGGTAATGTGCCAGTAGGCGGCGACAAATTCGCGGTTATTGCAGGTCCTTGCTCGGTAGAATCCGAACAACAATTGATGTCTGTTGCAGATGTCGTCAAAGGTCATGGCGCAGTTGCCCTTCGTGGCGGCGCTTACAAGCCACGCACTAGCCCTTATGACTTCCAGGGTATGGGCATTGAAGGCCTGAAACTGCTTAAACAAGCAAGTGAAGCTACCGGCATGCCAACCGTTTCTGAAGTCATGGAAGTCAGCCAGGTTGATTCATTGTGTGAATACATCGACTGCTTGCAAATTGGCGCGCGCAATATGCAGAACTACGGATTGTTAAAAGCCGTGGGCGAAACTGGTAAACCGGTCTTGTTAAAACGCGGACTTTCCGCCACTATCGAGGAACTGTTGCTGGCGGCAGAATATATCTATGATGCCGGCAACCCGAATATTATTCTCTGTGAGCGCGGCATTCGTACATTTGAAACAGCAACGCGTAATACTTTGGATTTAAATGCAGTCGCTTACATCAAGCAGCGCAGCCACTTGCCAGTGGTCGTCGACCCAAGTCATGGCACTGGCGTACGTGAGCTTGTCATTCCATTGTCTCGTGCGGCAGCAGCGGTAGGCGCCGACGGTATCATCGTTGAAAGCCACCTCAATCCAGCAGAAGCGCTGTCAGATGGGCATCAAGCACTGACAGGGGAAATGTTCGCGCAGTTAATGCAAGAATTGAAACCATTTGTAGAAGCAGCAGGGAGAACGCTGTGAAAAACCACGCTTTAAATAAAGGCGAACTCGACGTATTGAGCCTGGATGTGCCATACGTCGCTGCACCCACTGAATTGTATGCGGCGATCTGTCAGGATCGCCCGCATAGCCTACTGTTGGAATCTGCTGAGATTGATTCCAAACAGGACCTAAAAAGCCTGATGTTGGTCGACGCAGCAGTGCGTATCGTTTGTCGTGGCCGCACGGTTGAACTCGAAGCTAAGAGCCAAAACGGCCACAACGTGCTTGATGCCGTTGAAGCTGAGCTTGCCAGCCAACAACTTGCTATTGAAAGTGAACGTCAGCCAGAGCTGCTGACCTTACACTTTGCTGAAGAAAACCGCACACTGGATGAAGACGCCCGTCTGCGCCAGCCATCCCCTTTTGATGCGCTACGTTTGGTTCAGCATGCTTTCAAACTGGATGGCTTGCCTGATGAAGCATTGTTTGTAGGTGGTTTGTTCGCGTACGACTTGGTCGCGCAATTTGAACCACTGCCAGACGTAAAATCCGGTAACCGTTGTCCTGACTACCTGTTTTATGTTGCGGAAACCCTTCTGGTTATCGACCACCAGCGTCGTAAAGCCAAGCTTCAGGCAACCCAGTTTGGTGGCAACGAAAACACCGAAACCTATTTTGATTTGAGCCGCCGCTTACAGGCGATTCGAGAAAGCTGCCTGAATCCAACCGAAATGCCTTCAGCGAAGCAACTGGACAGTGTTGATGTGGCAGTCTCGGTCAGCGACGAAGATTTCTGCAATGCAGTCGATGAGCTCAAAGGCTACGTGGTAAAAGGCGATGTTTTCCAAGTTGTTCCAAGCCGTCGCTTCACTTTGCCATGCCCTTCCCCGCTAAACGCGTATCTGAAACTCAAGCAAGGCAACCCGAGCCCTTACATGTTCTACATGCAGGATGAGGAGTTCACCCTGTTCGGCGCGTCTCCGGAAAGTGCGCTGAAATACAGCAAAGACACCAATCAAGTGGAAATCTACCCGATCGCAGGTACTCGCCATCGCGGTAAAAACAGCGATGGTTCCATCAACCTTGATCTGGATGGTCGCATAGAGCTTGAACTTCGCAACGACATCAAAGAAAAAGCCGAGCACATGATGCTGGTTGACTTGGCGCGAAACGATGTGGCTCGCATCAGTGAACCAGGCACCCGCTATGTCGCTGATCTTCTTCAAGTAGACCGTTACAGTCACGTGATGCATTTGGTATCGCGCGTTGTCGGACAACTTCGTCATGATTTGGACGCTCTGCACGCTTACCAAGCCTGCATGAACATGGGCACCTTGACGGGTGCACCGAAAATCCGAGCCATGCAATTGATTCGTGAGTTCGAACAAAGCCGCCGCGGCAGCTATGGCGGCGCAGTCGGTTACATTACCGGCCACGGCGATATGGATACCTGTATCGTTATCCGCTCCGCTTATGTAGAAGATGGCGTAGCACAAGTACAAGCCGGTGCCGGTGTGGTGTTTGACTCTGTGCCTCAGGCAGAAGCAGACGAAACCCGCGGCAAAGCCGCTGCCGTTCTTACCGCGATTCGCGCAGCACATACAGGAGCATAAGCATGAGCAATCAGGTCAATGCACATATTGTGCTCGTCGATAACTTCGATTCATTCACTTACAACCTGGTCGATCAGTTCCGCTCACTCGGTTATCCGGTCACGATTTACCGAAACAGCCTGAGTGCAGACCAAATCGAACAGGCGCTATCTGAACTCAACAACCCAGTGGTTGTGTTGTCGCCCGGCCCTGGCGCACCTTCAGAAGCAGGCTGTATGCCAGAGCTGATTTTAAAGCTGAAAGGCAAAGTGCCAATGATTGGTATTTGCCTGGGCCAACAAGCGATTACCGAAGCTTACGGCGGCACTGTTGCTGGCGCGGGTGAAATCGTTCATGGCAAAGCGTCACTAATGACACACAACGGCCACGATGTATTTGGAAGCATCGAAAGTCCGCTAACGATTGCCCGCTACCACTCTTTGGTTGCGACCAAGGTACCAGACTCTCTGGATGTGATTGCGGATGTGGAAGGATTGGTGATGGCTGTTGTTAACGACGCAGATAAAGTCGTGGGTTTCCAATTCCACCCGGAATCCATTCTCACGACAAAAGGCGCAGACCTTTTAACCAATACCATTAACTGGGCTACACAAGCGCGCTGATCGACAAAGACAAGGAGAGCATTATGGAAGCGATTATTAACAAACTTTACGACCAGACATCTTTGTCGCAGGAAGAGAGCCATCAGCTGTTTGATACCATTATCAAAGGCGAGCTTGACCCAATTCTGCTGTCAGCAGCGCTGACCGCTTTGAAAATCAAAGGCGAAACGCCAGAAGAAATCGCGGGTGCAGCGTCTGCACTCACAGAAAACGCCAACCCATTCCCAACACCGGATTACGATTTCGCTGACATCGTCGGTACTGGCGGCGACGGCGCAAACACCATCAATATTTCAACCACCGCAGCATTCGTTGCTGCAGCATGTGGCGTGAAAGTCGCCAAGCACGGTAACCGCGGTGTTTCGAGCAAGTCGGGCTCTTCTGACCTGTTAGCTGCATTTGGTATCGACCTGGCGATGAGTCCTGATACCGCGCGCGGCGCACTGGATGACTTGGGCGTGTGCTTCCTGTTTGCACCTCAGTATCACAGCGGTGTTCGCCACGCGATGCCCGTTCGCCAGACCATGAAAACCCGCACTATCTTCAACTTGCTGGGTCCCCTAATTAACCCTGCGAAGCCAACACTGGAATTGATGGGTGTGTACGATAAATCGCTGGTTCGTCCAATTGCTGAAACCATGCTGAACCTCAACATGAAGCGCGCAGCCGTTGTTCACGGCAGTGGTTTGGATGAGGTAGCGATTCACGGTGAAACAACGGTCGCGGAAATCAAAGATGGCGTCATCACTGAATACACACTGACACCAGAAGACTTTGGCGTTCAGACCTACCCGCTTGAATCTATCAAAGGCGGTACGCCAGAAGAAAACCGCGAAATCATTTCGCAAATCCTTCAGGGCAAAGGCACCGACGCACAGCAATCTGCTGTCGCTGTTAACGTGGCTTTACTGCTGCGCTTGTTTGGACAAGAAGATCTCAAAGCTAACACGCAAAAAGCGCTGGATGTGATGAATAGTGGTAAGCCATTCGAACTGGTTCAGCAACTGGCATCTCGGAGCAACTAATGGAAACGGTACTGGCAAAAATTGTTGAAGACAAAAAAGAGTGGGTAGCGGCGCGTAAGGCTTCGCAACCGCTTGAGAGCTTTATTAACGACGTGGTACCTAGCGATCGCAGTTTCTATGATGCGCTGTCTGGCAACCCGGCGAAGTTCATTCTCGAGTGCAAAAAGGCGTCACCGTCCAAAGGCCTGATCCGAGATGATTTCGACCTGAACTACATCGCGGGTGTCTACGGTAACCATGCCGCTGCGATTTCAGTGTTAACCGATGAAAAGTACTTCCAGGGCAGTTTTAACTTCCTGCCAATTGTTCGCAACCAGGTACCATGCCCTGTGCTTTGCAAAGATTTCATGGTCGACACCTATCAGGTGTACCTTGCGCGCCATCATCAAGCCGATGCCATTCTGCTGATGTTATCTGTACTTAACGATGAAGAGTACCAAACACTTGCAGCGGTCGCCCATGAGCTAAACCTCGGTGTGTTGACAGAAGTAAGCAACGAAGAAGAACTGGAGCGTGCGATTGCTCTCAATGCCAAAGTCGTTGGCATTAATAACCGCAATCTGCGTGACCTGAGCATCGACCTGAACCGTACCAAAGAACTGGCACCTCGCCTGCCTGATGACCGCATTGTAATTTCAGAGTCGGGTATTTATACCCACCAGCAAATCCGCGAGTTAGCACCTTTTGCGAATGGCTTCCTGATTGGTAGCTCGCTGATGGCAGAAACCGATGTCGAGCAGGCGGTCCGCCGTGTGCTTTACGGTGACAATAAGGTATGTGGCCTAACCCGCTCGGAAGACGCCAAAGCGGCTTACGATTCTTATGCCAACTATGGCGGCCTGATCTTCGTTGAAAAATCGCCTCGTTATGTCGATTTAGAAGCAGCGCGAAAAGTGATGGAAGGCGCGCCGCTACAATACGTTGGCGTGTTCCAGAACCACGACCTGAACCATGTCGCTGACACCGCAAAAGCGCTGGATCTGGCAGCGGTTCAACTCCACGGCGCTGAAGACAGCGAATATGTGAAACAACTTCGTGCCAAATTGCCGAAAGGTACTCAGATTTGGAAAGCGCATGGCGTAAGCGACACGGTTCCTCACATTGAGCCTCACGCTGATCGTAATCTTCTGGACAGCCGCGTCGGCAATCAAAGTGGCGGTACAGGAACACAGTTCGACTGGTCTTTGGTGCCGGATGAACAAAAAGAAAGCCTGATGCTGGCCGGTGGTCTGTCATCAGAAAACGCAAAAGAAGCTGCGCAAATCGGCTGTGCGGGACTCGATTTTAACTCGGGCGTGGAAAGCGAACCGGGTATCAAAGATAAAGACAAATTGGACGCTGCATTTACGGCGCTGAGAGATTACTAAGGACTGTTATGACTAAGTTAAACGCCTATTTTGGAGAGTTTGGCGGACAGTATGTTCCTCAAATTCTGGTTCCAGCGTTAGACCAACTGGAGCAAGCGTTTATTGACGCACAGAACGATCCCGCTTTTCAGGAAGAGTTCATTTCTCTTCTGAAAGAGTATGCGGGTCGTCCTACTGCCCTCACCCTTTGCCGCAACCTGACCAAAGGGACCAAAACCAAACTTTACCTGAAACGTGAAGATCTGCTCCATGGCGGTGCACACAAAACTAACCAGGTATTGGGTCAGGCGCTACTGGCTAAACGTATGGGCAAAAAAGAAATCATTGCCGAAACCGGCGCTGGCCAACACGGTGTAGCAACGGCACTGGCTTGTGCCCTGCTTGACCTGAAATGCCGCGTATACATGGGCGCGAAGGACGTTGAACGTCAAAGCCCGAACGTATTCCGCATGAAGCTGATGGGCGCAGAGGTCATCCCTGTTCATTCTGGTTCTTCAACGCTGAAAGATGCCTGTAACGAAGCGCTGCGCGACTGGTCTGCAAGTTACGAAGAAGCTCACTACCTACTGGGCACGGCAGCGGGTCCTCACCCATTCCCGACGATTGTTCGTGAATTCCAAAAGATGATTGGTGAAGAGACTAAGCAGCAAATTCTGGAAATCGAAGGCCGCCTGCCAGACAACGTCATCGCCTGTGTGGGCGGTGGTTCTAACGCTATTGGCATGTTCGCAGATTTCATCAAAGAAACCGATGTGGGTCTGATTGGCGTTGAGCCTGCTGGTCTGGGTCTGGACACAGACCAACACGGCGCACCGCTTAAACACGGCAAGCTGGGTATCTTCTTTGGTATGAAAGCGCCACTGATGCAGGATCCAAATGGTCAGGTCGAAGAGTCTTACTCTGTATCTGCCGGTCTCGACTTCCCATCGGTTGGCCCTCAGCACGCGCACCTGAATTCTATCGGCCGCGCCGAATACGTGGCAATTACCGATGACGAAGCGCTGGACGCCTTCCAGGAACTGGCTCGTCACGAAGGCATTATTCCTGCACTGGAATCTGCTCATGCTTTGGCGTATGCGCTGAAGATGGCAAAAGAAAACCCAGAAAAAGAGCAGCTGCTTGTAGTGAACCTATCAGGCCGCGGTGACAAGGACATCTTTACTGTCCACGACATTTTGAAAGAAAAAGGAGTGATGTAATGGCTGCTACCTTGTCTCACCGCTATGAAGCGATGTTCGAAAAGCTGGATGCTAAAGGTGAAGGCGCATTCGTTCCTTTTGTCACCATTGGCGATCCAAATCCAGAGCAATCACTGCGTATCATAGAAACGCTGATTGAAAATGGTGCCGATGCGTTGGAGCTGGGCATTCCGTTCTCAGATCCACTCGCCGATGGCCCAACCATTCAGGGCGCAACCATTCGTGCGTTGGAATCTGGCACTACGCCAGACAATTGTTTCGGCATTCTGAAGGAAGTGCGTGAGCGTCATCCTGATATTCCCGTTGGCCTTCTGATGTACGCAAACCTGGTTTTTGCCAATGGTGTCGATAACTTCTACGCCAAGTGTGCAGAAGCCGGTGTCGATTCGGTACTGATTGCTGATGTGCCAGCGGGCGAATCTGCAGAGTTCCGTGAGTCCGCTGCCAAGCATGGTGTCCACGCTATCTTTATCGCACCACCAAATGCGAACGAAGAAACCCTCAAAACCATTTCTGAACTTGGCGGTGGCTATACTTACCTGCTTTCCCGTGCTGGTGTTACCGGTGCAGAAACCAAAGCTGGTAAGCCGATTGAACACCTTCTTGCTCAACTGTCAGCGTTCGATGCACCTCGTCCTCTGCTGGGCTTTGGTATCTCAGAGCCAGCGCAGGTCAAAGAAGCGATTACAGCTGGCGCAGCTGGCGCGATTTCAGGTTCAGCGGTAGTGAAGATCATCGAGCGCAATGTGGCTGATGAAGCAAACATGCTGAAAGAGCTTGGCGAGTTCGTTGCAAGCATGAAAGCCGCAACAACGAAGTAAGACGAAGTCGTCCCAAATCCCCTATGTTTAAGGCCATCATCCGATGGCCTTTTCTTTTCTCTATCGCCTTTACGTTTTAACTGCCAGAAGTTTTCGGTAAACTTTGGGTCTTATTGAGCATGCCTAAAGCTCTGCCACAAGGATCACTCTCTGAATGAAACAGCTTCTCGACTTTATCCCGCTCATTATCTTCTTCGCGCTTTACAAGATGTACGACATCTACACGGCAACGGGAGCGCTGATTGTCGCAACAATCATTCAAGTCGCCGTTACCTGGGTGCTCTACAAAAAAGTCGAGAAGATGCAGATAGTCACAGCGGTATTGGTGGCTGTTTTCGGCGGCATGACGCTGTTTTTCCAAGATGACAATTTCATCAAATGGAAAGTAACGATCGTTTACGCCCTGTTTGCCATTGGGCTGACGATATCTCAGGTTCTGGGTAAACCACTTATCAAAGGCATGCTTGGCAAAGAAATTACCCTACCGGACAGCGTGTGGCGAAATATCAACTCAGCTTGGGTGGTTTTTTTCGCTGCGTTGGCGGTGCTCAACGTTTATGTCGCCTATCAGATGCCACTGGATGTTTGGGTAAATTTCAAAGTGTTCGGTTTGTTAACGCTGACGTTGGCATTTACGATGGTGAGCGGTGTATACATCTACAAGCACATGCCAAAAGAAACCGATTCAGAAGAACAATAACTCGCACTTAAAATACTCTTAGGGTGATTAGACTCACCCTTTTTCAATTTCATTTCCCGGAAGTCGTATCATGTCGGAAACGAATAATTGCCCTCGCGGTCAACTGTTACTGCGAACGCTTGCTATGCCCGCTGACACCAATGCTAATGGTGATATTTTTGGCGGTTGGATTATGTCCCAGCTTGATTTAGCTGGTGCCATTTTGGCGAAGGAGATCTCCCACGGTCGCGTGGTTACTGTCTCTGTTCAGGAAATTGTGTTTAAAAACCCGGTCTCAGTCGGAGATGTGGTTTGTTGCTATGGCGAATGCACCCGGATTGGCAGAACCTCGATGAGTGTAAGTCTGGAAGTCTGGGTAAAACCGGTAGCCATTGATGGTATCGGAACACGACGCAAAGTGTGTCAAGCAACCTTCAACTACGTGGCCATTGATGGTGATGGTCGCCCAAGACCGATAAATAAGTCATAAATCAGAAAAACTTGCCTGCGCGATACAGTAGCCTTGCATACAATAGGCCGAAGACCTTAGGTGAGAAAAACTCGGAGAGAAGCACGGATGTGGTACGTCATTTTTTCACAAGATGTTGAAAACAGTTTGCCGTTAAGAATGAAAGTTAGGGAACAACACCTTGCCCGTTTACGTGACCTAGAAGCGGAAGACCGTCTTCTGGTGGCAGGACCAAACCCAGCGGTTGATAGCGAAGACCCGGGTGAAGCAGGTTTTACAGGCTCTACTGTGATTGCAAAGTTTGGCAGCCTGGAAGACGCAAAAGCTTGGGCAGACGCTGACCCATATATCGAAGCTGGCGTTTACAAAGATGTCATCGTGAAACCATTTAAAAAAGTGCTGCCGGCGTAACATTCACCGACAGTTCGAACGCACAGGAATTTTCAATGCGAAAGACTCTAAAAACAGGACGTATTGCGCTGATGAGCGCTGCAGCGCTGGTTCTCTCGGCCTGTTCAAGCACGTCAGATCTCGAGATTGCGGAATCCTTTGCTGCGCAACGTGCAGATATGCTCAGCAAACTCGTACCTATTCAGTTGAATGGCTACAACCTTGTCCGTGCTAAATCTAACAGCACTGAAATTGAACTGACTCTTCTGTATTCAGGTAGTGGAGACGTGGCACCAGCTGCATTAGCTGAAGGTTTGGAGAAAACCTACTGTACAGATAACGAAATCTATTCGCTGATGGAAAAAGGCGTGCACTACAAACTGCTTTTCCGCGATGCACGCGGACGCCCGGTTCTGGAGCGAACCATCCGCAGTGAAGATTGCGAAAAACACCAATAAAACAAGCCCGCAAACGCGGGCTTTGTTATTTTTGTAGCTTGAAACCCAGAATGAAAGACATCACTTTCTCTCTTGGCATTTCGCAGGGCTTCAAAGACCAGATATCATCAACACGATACAAATTCCCACTGATAAAATCAGATCCCGCCAGAGACTCTGCGTAAACTTTTACCGCATGTCCGTTGCTGTAGCGCTTCACTGAAAGTCCCCAACGCTCACCTTTGTATCAAACGTCATGATGGCCTGAGTCTAGTGTTTCTATCCGTTGAAATGCGTCCATAAAGCTTCGAACCTAAATTAAGCCTTATGTTTAAAATGCATCACTTTCAGCGCACTGTCAGTATCAATATCTTCAAATTCCGGTGGGTTTTCGAGCCGAGAGATGTAGCTGAACGCTGGTGCCTGCTCTTTCATTTGCTCTGTCAGGAAATCAGGTTTCACATCTGGCGCGTTAACACAAGCCAACACATCACCACTTTCCGAAACTAATTCGGGCAAACGGCGCAGAATTTTTGCGTAGTCTTTGGTCAGCACAAAGCTGCCTTTCTGGAATGAAGGCGGGTCAATTATCACCAGATCGTAAGGACCAAACTTCTTGACCTTGCCCCATGACTTGAAAAGCTCGTGACCGAGGAAACTTACCTTGCTTAAATCGTGCTGATTGAGGTGATGGTTTTCTCTACCTCTTGAGAGAGAAGATTTCGCCATATCCAGATTAACGACTTTTTCTGCGCCACCTTCAATTGCAGCTACAGAGAAACCACAGGTGTATGCAAACAAGTTCAATATGCGTTTGCCTGCTGCATTTTCTTGAACCCATTGACGGCCAAGGCGCATATCCAGAAACAGACCGTTATTCTGGCGCTTACCCAAGTCCAGCTTGTAGTTAAGGCCATTCTCAACCACATCAATCTGGCTTGGCATTTCGCCCACCAAGGTTTCGGTTTCTGATCCTTCACGGTCACGATGCTGAAGAATGACCGTCGTGCCTTGGCATTTCGTCCACACATCGCTTGCTACCAAAGCGCTTATACCTTCTTGCAATGCTGCATAGAATTCACTATCTGATTCTTTGAATATCGCAATCTGAAGCACACCATTCCCAAGCCAATCTGCAGTTAGCTGATCTAAACCTTCGTAGCAACGCCCGCGTCCATGAAAAACACGGCGCACCTCCTGGTTACACTCAGCAAGGCGAGCGCAAAGTACTTCAAAAAACGTAGGCAGTGCAGCGGCTGTCATCATTGATTTGTTTCCTTTTCAGCGTCAGCGAATACATTTTGTTCCACTATCTGGCTGCTCAGTTGCAGGTTATAGAACTCACAATTACGGCGGTTGCATCCGCGCGACTGTTTCTTTCTCAATTGACGGCGAAAATTAGCCAGATTCCAGTAACGACTGGAAGAACCTGATTTTCTCAACGTACTCGTTTTCTTTTGTTTCAGTGCCATGCTCGACTCCATACTACTTCCATCCTTGGAGTACTAAATTGCTATTTTTGGTGCGGCAGCTTCGGCCAGCTTAACGTTTCCGGTGTTTGCCATTCTTCTGGCAGTTCAGGCCATTCGTTGCCAATGCTTGGCATTTGTTGGAATGAAAATGCCTCGCCACCGTGACTGAACCTAAGCGCGAAAGCATGAAGATATCCCCTGTCTGCCCCCGCTCCGCTATAGGTTTCATCACCCAGAATTGATGACCCAACACTTTTCAGCGCTACGCGGATTTGATGTGTCTTACCCGTGTAAGGCTTGCAGAGAAATAAGCGTTTACCTTCACCACCGGACGTGGAAAAGAACTGGGTAATAGCAGGATTGGTTTTGGTAGATAGAAGCTTCCACATTGAGCGGCGACTTTTGGTCATATCACCAATAATGGTGCCCTGCTTTTTATTCGGCTTCTTTGCAGACACAGCCAGATAAAACTTCTGAACCGTTTTATCAGCAAACATTGAAGAAAGCTCAGATGCCGCTTTTTGATGACGTCCTAATAGAAGCAAGCCAGAGGTCATTTTGTCCAGTCGATGGATCAGGTAGAGCTTTTCGTCACCCGTTTGCTTCGCCACTTCACTCAAAAGAGGCTGATCATTATCGTCTTTGTGAACGCTAATGCCGGGATGTTTATCGATGACCAGAAAGTCATCATTCTGAAAAACCAGACTGAACATGGGTAAACCTGTCGCTGCAGAAAAATAAGCGCAGAGTGTAAACCCAATCGCCCCAAATTTCTCTAATCAGAAAAGAAAATCCCCGGTATTTACCGGGGATACGAGGTTGAGTTTGCGCTTGGTGAAGGTTACTTAATCAAGGGCCATAGGAAAACCAACGCCATCAGAATTGGGCACACAACACGAACGTAGGTTGGCCACACTTTCCAGAACAGACTCTCCGAAATTTCTGGGTTACCTTGACGCAACTCTTCCAATACCTGATTACGCTTCCAAATCCAACCAGCAATCAGCGCCATGATAAGCCCCAGAATTGGCTGCATGTACTCTGTGGTAATGCTGATCACCAGACCAAACAGTGAACCAAAGTTGAAGATAATAACGGTAGAGAAAAGTGCAATTGCACCACCAATCCACCACACGACTGTCTTACGGTCTTTGTTCAGTTCTTCAGAGGCACAAGACACTGGCACTTCAAGCATAGAAATCGATGATGTCAGTGCTGCGATAACCATCAGTGCAAAGAAGGCCACACCAACAATCAGACCCGCGCTGCCCATGGTGTCAAACATCGCTGGCAACACACTGAATACCAATGTATCACCATCCAAGAGGCCACCCGCTTCGTTGTAGATCTGCACGCCGTTGTGTTGAGCCGCAAACATTGCCGGGAGGATCAGAAGGCCTGCAACAAAGGCAACACCGGTATCTAGCAAAGCAACCTGCGCCGCTGTTTTAGGTAGATCTGCATCTTTGCGAAGGTAAGAGCCGTAGACCATCATGGTGCACACACCGATAGACAGAGAGAAGAACGCCTGACCCATTGCGCTGACCATCAGATCAGGAGAGAAGTGCGAAGTATCCGGAACCAGATACATCTTCAAGCCATCAACAGCACCCGGTTGGAAAAGGGTGTAAATCACCATCAAGATAAACAGCACAAACAACACTGGCATCAAACGGCTTGACCATTTCTCGATACCATCAGCCACACCGTTGCGCACAACCAGAATCGTCAGCAACATGAATAGTGCCATCAGAACGAGATTACGTTCAATACTGAAGCCTTCCAGCCAGGCCGCTGCCGCATCCATTCCCACTGCGCTCAGCAACGGACCCACCAAAAATCCGAAGAACCAGCCAGCGACGATGGCATAGAAGCTAAGAATGCCACTCACGCCCAGCATACCGGCGATACCCACCGCAGAGCCAAGCGCTTTTTGTTTTGGTGCAACAGAAATCAGGGAACGAATAGGGTTGGATGCACCGTAACGGCCGATGGTCAATTCAGCCACCAGCAGTGGGTAAGCCAGAATAAATACCATCGCGAGGTAAATCAGTAAAAAGACAGCGCCACCGTTGCTGGCTGCCTGTGTTGGGAAACCCCAGATATTACCTAGCCCCACAGCAGAACCAGCTGCAGCGAGAATAAATCCGAGACGGGAAGAAAATTGGGCTCTACTACCGCTTGCCATAATCACTCTCTAAAAAGTTATTTTTAATGTTGTTATACCCAAATCGCCCCAAGGCGCTGCTTTTAGCGAGAGTTGAATGGGTAACTCCTTTCCCAGCTTGTTGATACTTTTCCGTGGTAGCCCACGCCGGGCTGTAAACAAAAGCTTACAGATCATAAATATGCTGTTTGAAGAACAGGCATGGCAAGTAAACCAGTTTGAGAATAAAATTTGAAGCGATCGCGCTATATTTTTCGATCAGTCAACATATTACCCCATTTATCGCCTCGATTTGATTACTTTATAAACACTTAGTGACAAACACTTTTTAACATTCGTCTAATCAGCCAGCGAAATACTCCTCGTGTGCCTCGCGATTGGGAATATGCAACGCTAAATACAGTGCATACTGTTCTTGATCACTCTATATTGAGGATTGATTTGAGCTAAGTGGGTTGAAATGGAAAAGGTTTATCAGTTTTTGGTATGGGCAAGCGTCTTCTTTTATTGGCTGCTGATCGCCGGTGTGACCATTCGTGTGGTATTAAAACGTCGAGCCCTTGGTGTTTCCATTGCCTGGCTGATGATCATCTACATCATTCCGATTGTCGGCGTGATTCTTTATCTCCTCTTTGGTGAGCTTAACCTTGGCCGAAAACGCGCCGATCGCGCGAGAGCGATGTTTGCGCCTTATGGTAAATGGCTTGAAACCGTTAACGAATGTGAAGCGCATCGTCCTCAACACTTGAGCTTCCTCGCCCGTCCTGTCCATGACTTGTGTTTACGACGGGCAGGGATTCCGGCATTGGCGGGTAATCAACTCACACTATTCAACGAAACGGCAGACATTCTCCGTAACATTACCCAAGACATCAAAGAAGCAGAACAATCCATCAACATGGTGTTTTATATCTGGCATCCTGGAGGTCATGCTGATGACGTCGCTAAAGCAGTCTGTGATGCAGCTAAACGGGGTGTAACCGTCCGCATTTTGCTTGATTCAGCCGGGAGCAAAACCTTTTTCAGAAGCCATTGGCCTGATGCGATGCGTAAAGCCGGGGTTGAATTAATTGAAGCACTTGCCGTTAGTCCAGCGCGTATGTTCCTTCGCAGGCTGGATATCCGTCAGCACCGTAAAATCGTCATTATCGACAACAAGACTGGCTACACAGGATCGATGAACTTGGTCGACCCTCGCTTCTTTAAACAGAACGCAGGTGTTGGCCAATGGGTCGACATTATGGTCAAAGCCGAAGGACCATCCGTTCCTATTCTCAACAGTATCTTTGCCTGGGATTGGGAAGTAGAAACCGGCCTTCGCTACCTACCCGATTTGCCTCAATGCAGCTTGATTGAGGAACATCGTCATGCAAACCACTCGGTTCAGGTTGCACCTTCTGGCCCCGGCATGCCGGATGGCATCATTCAGCAGGTATTAATGCTGGCGATTCATCAGGCGAAAAAGAGTCTGACAATCACCACACCTTACTTGGTGCCAAGCGAAAGTTTGCTTAGTGCCCTGCAAACCACCGCTCAACGTGGCGTGACAGTAAATATTATTATTCCGGCCAAAAACGACAGCCTGATGGTGGAATGGGCCAGCCGCTCTTTCTTTAATGAGCTTTTGAGAGCGGGTATTAATATCTATCGTTTCAATGGTGGATTACTGCATACAAAGTCAGTAATGGTGGATGATAAATTCTGCCTGATTGGTACCGTCAATTTGGATATGCGAAGCCTTTGGCTCAACTTTGAATTGACACTCTGTGTCGACGACCCGGAGTTTTGCGCGGACTTGGTTTCTCTTCAAAACGCTTACATGGCAGACTCTTCATTGGTTGATAAAACGGAATGGTCTCGACGCTCTGTATTTAATCGCCCCATCGAGCAGTTCTTTTATATGTTCAGCCCGCTTTTATAGCACCTCTCCTTTTTGATGAAGGCTCGGTCATCAAAAGGGAGGAGTTATCTTCTAACTCAGCAAAAACGGATATCTATCTCTTTAAAAGCAATATGAACTATCCAGATACTTGCCACTGCTACTTGCGTTAAAAGTATTCAAAAGATTGAGCTTTATATCAATTCATAAAGTTTTACAAAATCAGAGAACATCAAATAGAACCTTCTAAAGCGCACTTTTTGTTTAACGATTAACCTAATCGCTCAAAATAAAACCACCCGTATAAGTGATAAGTATCACATTTGCTACAAGTCGATTCACAGACTGATTATAACTTCTTATTTTTCATCATGTTATTTTTACAAAAAAAATAAAGTCACACCAATATATTCTCATACCGCAACTGCCTAAGAGAATAGACTTTATTTCAATTCCAGATGTAATATGCGCGCCACTTATAACACCAATAAACTAGTGATAATCGTGTATATTCAATCGGAACTGAGTTTTTTATGCCGACTCGTTGCTCTCAAATCAGCCAAGCGCCATCACGATTGGTTGGAACAACAAGGAGTGATATTAAGTTCTGAACAGGCAATTGCTATTGCAGCCGTGGCAGATAAAGGCGAAATGCGTCAAGGTGACCTAATGGGTTTACCTTATCTGGCTAGTGAGAAATCAAAAGTCAGCCGCGTTGTGCAAGGCCTGGTTTTAGAGGGTTACATTGACCGTCGTGACGACATTCATGATCGCCGTTCTAAGATTCTGACTTTGTCGGAAAAAGGACAAATGATGGCAGACATGATGTCTCAAGCAGAATCAAATAATAAGCTGCTTCTGTCTTCACTGCTCTCAAACGAAGAAATGTCTTCACTCCAAAATGCACTGGAAAAGATTGCCCACGCAATGTGATTTCCGTAAAACCCGAGCCCCGCTCGGGTTTTTCTTTTCAGCATAGAAATCCTCCCTAACTCCTTAAAAATTACCGTATTAAATACGCGAAAAAAATATCCATTTATGCATCAGTATCTTGGTCAATGTTTGTGCATTTTTACGCACTTTTTCGCGATCGATATACATCCAGTTGTCTACACTTGAAGAGCGGAATGGGGACGCAGCTAAGGGGTGGTCTATGTTGGCTCGACACAGAAATTATTTGCTCAAAGATACTAAGCAGCTACACGCTCACGTTCAGGTAAATCCTACCGGCCTGATCGAAGTTGAGATTGTAGAGAAAAGACAATGCCACGCTGCAGAGTTCGAACATTTACGTTTCGAACGCAGCGGCAGAGTGACGAAGCTGGTAGGTAAACATACGTCAAATGGCAAACCAGTACATTGGCAATTACCTCTTGCAAATGATGATGCCAAGGAACTGGAAAATCTCATCGAAGAAGCCACGGAAGAGCTTGAAATACTGATGAGAGACCTATAACAAACTCATAGCGCAACAATGCCTTTTAACGCTGCTCCCGCAGCGTTTTTTCTTTTTAAAGTCACCATTGATCCTGCATAATGTCTACTGGTTTCGAGATGGCTTAACTCCCGATGTCTAAAGATATTTTCAATACAATCGACCTAAACTTACTCCGCATTTTCCTGGTTGTATTCCAAGAGAAAAATACGAGGAAAGCCGCAGAGCGTTTGTTTGTAACTCAACCTGCGGTTAGCCAGAACCTTAAAAAGCTCCGTCATTTCTTTAACGATGAACTCTTTATAAAAGTGCCGGAAGGGCTTCAGCCTACCCCAAAAGCGGAACAAATTGCTGCGAAGATAACGCCATCACTCAATGACCTTCAATCTTCCTTAAACGAGCTGGAAGAATTTGATCCTTTCACTCAGAAGAAAAAAGTTCGGATCGCATTTGCTCCACAGGTAATGATCAGCTTATCAGGGACATTCATATTGGAGCTGAAAGCCAGAGCCCCAAAGCTTGAGGTTGAAATTGTTAACTGGAGTACGACGACCTTTTCGGAAATAGAGAATGGTCAACTATTGCTCGGCGTATCATACAGCTATAGCCGCATTCCAAAGCACATTAGAGAGCTTGAGTTGATTAAGCTCACAGGATGTTGCGCTGTGAGGCAAGAACATCCACTCAACACTGCCAGCGCAAAACCGGAAGCGTTCTCAGATTTTGAATTGGCATCTCTGTTTATTCCAGGTTGGAGTGAGGACTTACCCATAGCAGCCAAAGAGCTGAACGCGATGTCATTGCCTTACAAAGTTGGCTTTCGTTCCGCTTATCCAATGGCCATTGTTGATGTTATACATAAAACGGATATGTTCTTCGCCACCAGCGATCTCTTCCCTTTCGACGCCTATCCTTATCTACGTAGACTTGATATTGACTCTGAAGACATTGAGTTAATCTATCCACTCAACAGCTACTTCCACCAAAGAAATAGTAATGACCCTCTGACTCAATGGCTAAATCAGTTATTGATTGAAGAGCTGGAGATAGTCCGTCATAAGCCAAAAACGGCTTAAAATAACCAACGACAAGCCAATAAGCCTTACTTATCACCGGAATAACAGTTAATAATTAAAACATATTGAATTCTCTGTTTAAGATGGCTCCGCCACCTAGGGAACGGCAACAATAGCTGGCAAGGACGCTCTCAAATAAACAGAGAGAGTAACTAATGAAAAAAGCGGTCCTGGCAAGCACTATCTTCCTTCTGCCTTTCGCAGCCTTTGCAAACGATTATTCTGGTCATCGCGTTGGTATCGGCTATGTCGAAACCGAAATAGAAAACACTGTAGGCTCCCGTGTTGATTGGGGTACTGGATTCAAGCTTGAGTATGGCTATGACATCAACAAAATATTTGGTGTCAATTTCTCCTACAACAACACATCAGATTCCGTAAATCTTCAGCACCAAGGGCAGACCATTTTGGGTGCCGACCAGAAGCGTCACACGTTCAAGCTTGACACTGACATCGGTTATACCTTTGATGTACGTGGTTTCCTCATCAAACCTTATGGTGCAATTGGTATTGCCAGCTATACAGAGAATCAAGACATTAACGTCGCTGACAACAGCTCAATGTCGCACTCATTCAGCGATACGGCTGTTTACTTTGGCGGTGGCGTGCGCGCTTCCCTACCACAAGGCTTATATGCAGATATTCGTGCAGACTTTCTCGCAGATGATGATATGACCGACCAGGTATCTCTGAGCATCGGCTATCGCTTCTAATAGTGGAAAGGAGTTTGGCAATGAAAAAATATCTTTTTCCTCTAGTTTTTATTGCGGGTACGTCATTCGCTTCTGATATCCATTTTTCCCCAGACTTTAAAGTTGGAACTCAAATGGGTATAGGGGTTCAAGTGGGAGTCGAGGACGCAATGGGCTTTGAAGCCGTTTATGGCAGCTTCGGGATTGCCAACTCCTACTGGTTCTCTGATAAAGAGTCAGTCAAACACTACCGCGTTGGCGTTCAATACTTAGAAAAAAAACATCAAGCTTATTCGGTTCAACTCGAAGCAGGTATTGCTGAATATCGCGGTACCAGAAACTATTACAGCCGCTACCGGGAAGATCTGAAAGCCTATGGGCCTAGCGTAGGGGCGGCACTGGTGTTTGATTACAACCTACCTATTAAAGTGAGATACGGATTGGAGATGGGATACTTCCGACATCAAGAGACCTTCCTGCCAAGCGGCTTATCTCCTCAGCTCAATGTTGGCGTTATCTTGCCTCTTTGAACACTGAAAATTTCATCACCTTTCGTTTTAAATTTAACGCTCAACGCATGTTGGGCGTTTGTTTCATCCTCATACTATGGATGAATGTACATTTAGGGTCACTCTGGTAAAATGCGCCAAAATTCAAATGTGAGCATGACGAGAGCCAAATATGCCAATGTATGTTGTGGGTCATAAGATCCCTGATTCTGATTCAATCTGCGGTGCAATTGCACTTGCGTACCTGAAAAACCAAATCGGTGAGCCAGCAGTAGCGGCACGTCTTGGAGAGCCTTCTCCTGAGACCGCGTTCATTCTGGAGCGCTTTGGTTTCGAAGCTCCTGAGCTGAAACTGAGCTACGCAGGCGAAGAAGTTTACATCGTTGACCACTCTGAACTGACTCAAGCACCTGACGACATCGCAGAAGCGACTATCGTTGGTATTGTTGACCACCACAAACTGGGTGATCTGACTACGTCTACCCCACTGGAGTGTTGGATCCGTCCCGTTGGTTGTTCAAACACCGTCATCAAAATGATGTACGACTTCCACGGTGTAGAAATTCCAAAAGAGATCGCAGGCATCATGATGTGTGCGATTCTGAGCGACACTGTTATCTTCAAATCACCAACTTGCACCACTGCAGACATCCGCTGTGTTGAAGATCTGGCGAAGATTGCAGGTATTGAAGATTACGAAGCACTGGGCTTGGAAATGTTCAATGTAAAATCTGCTGTAGCAGGTACTCCGATTCGTGATCTCGTTATGCGTGATTACAAAGACTTCAACATGAACGGTAACCTTGTTGGTATCGGCCAGCTGGAAGTTGTTGATCTGTCAGTTTTTGATGAGATCAAAGCAGAATTGGAAGCCGACATCGCTACTCTGAAAGCAGAAGGCGAGCGCCACACAGTGATGTTGCTACTGACTGACATCATGAAAGAAGGATCTGAGTTGTTGGTTGTTTCAGACGACGTGTCTGTTGTAGAGCGCGCTTATGGCAAAGAAACCGAGAATGGCCGTGTATGGTTGGATGGTGTTCTAAGCCGCAAGAAGCAGGTTGTTCCGCCGCTTCAAGATTCCTTTGCTTAATTGAATAGAAAAGGGGCGGGTTTCCGCCTTTTTTTATTTTCTACATCGTCAATATTTTTGGTCATCTTTAATCTAGCATATACAAAAATTCAGTCTGAATATAAAACCCTTTGACCAATTTAACTAACTAACCTCCTAATACAGCCAATTCCTTTTTGTAATATATTACTAATCCCTTAAATTCCCTTCCTCAAATCACTCTGTAAAACACAATTTTTCATTCACTCAAACCCGCCACTCTCCTCTCTAAACCTTAAAAATCGCAAATTCAACACATTGCATTTCAATCACTTGTTTAATCAACCAGTTGCTCCAAAATATAATGTACGTCATAAATTTAGCATGCGTTACATTCTCATTTATTAAACACTTTTAAATAATAATTTAAAAACCATCATTCTTTTAATCACAGCGTTTGAATAAAGCCCTACTCTAGTCATGTGATTATTCTTAAAAAAGACTGGCATTAATTGAGGGTTCATGGATGTCCGAAGAGAGTCTGGGTCAGATGGCTAATAAATCTGTATTTATTTCTAAAGATGGAAAAATTGAATATGCGCAAAGTGGAATAAAAATAAATCAGGGAGATATTATCTTTGTCCCTAAAAACCAAGAGACTGACAATTCATCTCATTCAGTCTTGCTTGTAGATGATTCTTTGCCCTCGGAGATGGTATTACCAGAGGGTTTTGAAGAAATCATCACGGCGATTGAAGAAGGGCGAGATCCGTTATTGGTTGCGGATGTAGACCCGCAAGCTGGTGAAGCAACAGCTGGTTCCTCCTTGGCACCCCAAGCGGTTATTCTGGCGAATTCCCTTTCTGTATTGGCAACGGCAGGATTCGACACAGATATTGCTCTACCACCAACAACAACGCTGATTCAGCAAACGATCGCAAGCTCTCTATTCGGTATCCAAAGCCAAGAAACCGAAACACCAACCATTCCTGCTCATTTGCAGGCCACATTACTTGGCAGTGACACTGTCGCGGAAGGTGACAGCGCAACATATACCATTTCTCTCTCAGAACCTGCGGAGACTGATGTCACCATCACTATAAGCGTGCAGCACAAAACTTCTGAGTCAGACGATATCATTCCTGTCCAACAACAATTGGTGATACCCAAAGGTCAAACTCAAGCAACATTTACCGTCGATATTCTCGACGATCCGTTTGATGAAAACGACGATGATGACAGCTTTGAGGTTTCCATCATCGAATCCGTCGCGGCAGATAGCGAACAAATAGTAGATTCATCCGCACCTTTAATCACCACAATTTTGGATGAAGATACTGAGGACCTGAAAGTCGGCGAGGATATTCCAATGCTGACTCTCTCAGGTGACAGCAGTGTTGAGGAAGGGGAATCAGCAAACTATCTACTCGAACTTTCAGAAACTCCCCATTCCGACATGGAGATTACTGTAACTATCACCCATGTCTCTAGTGAATCTGGAGATATCGCGACTTCATTGCAAACAGTCACTATCCCTGAAGGCAGTAATAGCGTCAGCTTTACCGTTGCAACACTTAACGATGTCTATGACGAGAGCACAGATACTGACGTTTTCAAAGTTGAGGTAACTGGCTCAACGGGAGGCGACTTTGAAGGTCAACCAGATGCACCTCAAGCGATTGAGACCACAATCGAAGACAGTGCAACAAAAGATGCACCGACGCTAACTTTGACAGGTGATACTTCAGTTAGTGAGGGAGCATCAGCCAGTTACACACTCACTTTGTCCGAAGCCCCTAACTCTGACTTTACAGTTACAGTCACGGTTGGTCATAAGACCACAGAAGATGGTGATATTCAGCCAGTGACCCGCAACGTGTTGATAGCAGCCAACACCACCTCGGTTAATTTCTCCGTTGATACCCTGGACGACAGCCTGAATGAATCGGTCGATGACGATGTATTTACCGTCTCAGTCGACAGCACGTCTGGTGGTGACTTTGAAGCACAGCCAACCGCACCGGCTGCCGTCGAAACCACCATCAATGATGGCACTACCGCGGATTCACCGACTCTCACCTTAACTGGCGATGCGTCAGTGAATGAAGGGGAAGCGGCAAGCTATACATTGACGCTCAGTGAAGCACCAACAGCAGACTTTACTGTCACGGTGGTTGTGGGACACAAGACCTCGGAAGACGGTGATGTCACCCCTGTCACCCGCGATGTGGTGATTGCTGCGAACTCTACCTCAGTCAACTTTACCGTTGATACCCTAGACGACAGCTTGAATGAATCTGTCGATGATGATGTGTTTACCGTGTCAGTGGATGCTACATCTGGCGGTGACTTTGAAGCTCAGCCATCGGCTCCAGCGGCGGTGGAAACGACCATCAATGATGGCACCACGACAGATGCGCCAACCCTGACACTGACCGGTGATGCCTCTGTGAACGAAGGCGAGTCTGCCAGCTACACCCTTACCCTATCTGAAGCACCAACTGCAGACTTTACTGTCACGGTTGTTGTGGGACATAAGACCTCAGAAGATGGCGATATTACGCCTGTCACCCGTGATGTGGTGATCGCTGCAGGTACAATTTCAACTAATTTCACGGTCGATACGCTCGATGACAGCCTGAATGAATCGGCGGATGACGATGTATTTACCGTCTCAGTCGACAGCACAACTGGTGGTGACTTTGAAGCACAGCCAACCGCACCGGCTGCCGTCGAAACCGCCATCAATGATGGCACTACCACGGATGCGCCAACTCTGACACTGACCGGTGATGCCTCTGTGAATGAAGGCGAGTCAGCCAGCTACACCCTTACCCTATCTGAAGCACCAACATCAGATTTTACTGTCACGGTGGTTGTGGGACACAAGACCTCGGAAGACGGAGATGTCATGCCAGTGACCCGTGATGTGGTGATCGCTGCCAACACGACCTCGGTTAACTTTACCGTTGATACGCTCGATGACAGCCTCAATGAATCTGCCGATGACGATGTGTTTACTGTCTCGGTCGACAGCACAACTGGTGGTGACTTTGAAGCACAGCCAACTGCGCCAGCCGCGGTGGAGACCACCATCAATGATGGCACCACCACAGATGCGCCGACTCTCACCTTAACTGGCGATGCGTCAGTGAACGAAGGCGAGTCTGCCAGCTATACATTGACGCTCAGCGAAGCACCAACAGCGGACTTTATTGTCACGGTTGTTGTTGGACATAAGACGTCAGAAGATGGCGATGTCACGCCGGTGACCCGCGATGTGGTGATTGCGGCGAACTCTACCTCAGTCAACTTTACCGTTGATACCCTGGACGACAGCCTGAATGAATCCGCCGATGACGATGTGTTTACCGTCTCGGTCGACAGCACGTCTGGCGGTGACTTTGAGGCGCAGCCAACTGCACCCACTGCGGTTGAAACCACCATCAATGATGGCACTACCACGGATGCGCCAACCCTCACACTGACAGGTGATGCCTCTGTGAATGAGGGCGAGTCAGCCAGCTACACCCTTACCCTGTCTGAAGCACCGACAGCTGATTTCACCGTCACCGTGGTTGTTGGTCATAAGACGTCAGAAGATGGTGATGTGACGCCAGTGACCCGTGATGTCGTCATTGTTGCAAACACTACCTCAGTCAACTTTACCGTTGATACCCTGGACGACAGCCTGAATGAATCCGCCGATGACGATGTCTTCACCGTCTCGGTGAACAGCACTTCTGGCGGTGACTTCGAAGCGCAGCCAACTGCACCCACTGCGGTTGAAACCACCATCAATGATGGAACCACCGACGATGCGCCGACACTGACACTGACGGGCGATGCGTCAGTGAATGAAGGGGAAGCGGCAAGCTATACATTGACGCTCAGTGAAGCACCAACAGCAGACTTTACTGTCACGGTTGTTGTGGGTCACAAGACCTCGGAAGACGGTGATGTCACGCCAGTTACCCGTGATGTCGTCATCGCTGCGAACACTACCTCGGTTAACTTTACGGTTGATACCCTGGACGACAGCCTGAATGAATCCGCCGATGACGATGTCTTCACCGTCTCGGTGAACAGCACAACTGGTGGTGACTTTGAGTCACAACCTACCGCACCAGCTGCCGTGGAAACCACCATCAATGATGGCACTACCGCGGATGCGCCGACCCTGACACTAACAGGTGATGCCTCTGTGAATGAGGGCGAGTCAGCCAGCTACACCCTCACCCTGTCTGAAGCGCCGACGGCTGATTTCACCGTCACCGTGGTTGTTGGTCACAAGACCTCGGAAGACGGTGATGTCACGCCAGTAACCCGTGACGTGGTGATCGCTGCCAATACCACTTCGGTTAACTTTACCGTCGATACCCTAGATGACAGCCTGAATGAATCGGCGGACGATGATGTGTTTACTGTCTCTGTCGACAGTACTGCTGGCGGTGACTTCGAGGCGCAGCCAACGGCGCCGGCTGCTGTCGAAACCACCATCAATGATGGTGCCACTAAAGATGCGCCGACCCTGACGCTGAATGGCGATGCCTCTGTCATTGAGGGCGGATCAGCCAGCTACACCTTGACCCTCTCGGAAGCACCTACAGCGGACTTTACGGTCACTGTGGTGATTGGCCATAAGACCACGGAAGACGGCGATGTCACGCCGGTGACCCGTGATGTGGTGATCGCCGCAGGCACCACTTCCGTTGATTTCACCGTAGATACGCTTGATGACAGCCTGAACGAATCGGCCGATGACGATGTGTTTACCGTGTCTGTCAACACTACTACTGGCGGTGACTTCGAGGCACAACCAACTGCGCCTTCTGCGGTGGAAACCACCATCAATGACGGCACTACCACGGATGCGCCGACCCTCACATTGACCGGTGATGCATCAGTGAATGAAGGGGAAGCGGCCAGCTACACGCTCACCCTGTCGGAAGCGCCAACGGCGGACTTTACGGTCACCGTGGTCATTGGACATAAAACCTCGGAAGATGGTGATGTTACACCAGTGGCCCGGGATGTCGTCATTATCGCTGGTACCACTTCGGTCGACTTTACCGTTGATACCCTTAACGACAGCCTGAATGAATCCGCGGATGATGATGTGTTTACCGTCTCGGTCGACAGCACCTCTGGTGGTGACTTTGAAGCGCAGCCAACCAAGCCTGCAGCCGTCGAAACCACCATCAACGATGGCACCACCACGGATGCGCCAACTTTGATATTGACCGGAGATGCTTCTGTCAACGAAGGTGAGTCAGCCAGCTACACATTGACGATCAGTGAAGCACCGACCGCGGACTTTACCGTGACTATCGTCGTGGGTCATAAGACCACGGAAGATGGCGATGTCACGCCAGTAACCCGCGATGTGGTCATTGCGGCAGGCACCACTTCTGTCGACTTTACGGTTGATACCCTGAACGACAGCCTGAACGAATCGGCGGATGACGATGTGTTCACCGTCTCGGTGGATGCTACATCTGGCGGTGACTTTGAGACACAGCCCACCGCGCCAGCTACCGTGGAAACCACCATCAACGATGGCACCACCACGGATGCGCCGACCCTGGCGCTGACTGGCGATGCCTCTGTCATTGAGGGCGGATCAGCCAGCTACACGCTTACCCTGTCGGAAGCTCCAACAGCGGACTTTACTGTCACCGTGGTGGTTGGTCATAAGACGTCAGAAGACGGCGATGTCACGCCGGTGACCCGTGACGTGGTCATTGCGGCAGGCACAACATCAGTAGATTTCACCGTAGATACGCTTGATGACAGCCTGGATGAGTCAGCGGATGACGACGTGTTTACCGTGTCTGTCAACAGTACTACTGGCGGCGGCTTCGAAGCGCAGCCAACCGCACCGGCTGCCGTGGAAACCACTATCAATGACGGCACTACCACGGATGCGCCAACCCTGACACTGACGGGTGATGCCTCTGTCAACGAAGGCGAAGCTGCCAGCTACACGCTCACCCTGTCTGAAGCGCCGACGGCAGACTTTACTGTCACCGTTGTTGTGGGACATAAGACGTCTGAAGATGGCGATGTCACGCCGGTGACCCGTGATGTGGTGATCGCCGCTGGCACTACGTCCATCGACTTTACGGTGGACACGCTTGACGACAGCCTGAATGAATCCGCCGATGACGATGTCTTCACCGTCTCGGTGAATGCTACCTCCGGCGGTGACTTTGAGGCACAGCCGACTGCACCGGCTGCCGTGGAAACCACCATCAATGATGGTGCTACAACTGATGCACCAACCCTGACCCTGACGGGCGATACGTCAGTGAATGAAGGCGAATCGGCCAGCTTCACCTTGACGCTCAGCGAAGCGCCAACCGCGGACTTTACCGTGACTATCGTCGTGGGTCATGAGACCACCGAAGATGGCGATGTCACCCCTATGACCCGTGATGTTGTCATTGCGGCTAACACGACTTCGATTAACTTTACCGTCGATACCCTAGACGACAGCCTGAGTGAATCCGCCGATGACGATGTGTTTACCGTCTCGGTGAGTGCCACCTCAGGCGGTGACTTTGAGTCGCAGCCAACGGCACCGGCTGCCGTGGAAACCACCATAAATGACGGCACTACCACGGATGCGCCGACCCTGACGCTGACGGGTGATACCTCTGTCAACGAAGGCGAAGCTGCCAGCTACACGCTCACCCTGTCCGAAGCACCAACCTCTGATTTCACAGTGACTGTCGTGATTGGACACAAGACCACGGAAGATGGTGATGTTACACCAGTGACCCGTGATGTCGTCATTACCGCTGGTACCACTTCGGCCGACTTCACCGTAGATACGCTTGATGACAGCCTGAACGAATCGGCGGATGACGATGTCTTTACCGTCTCGGTGAATGCCATTTCTGGCGGTGACTTTGAGGCACAGCCCACCGCACCAGCTACCGTGGAAACCACCATCAACGATGGCACCACCACGGATGCGCCAACTTTGACATTGACCGGCGATGCTTCTGTCAACGAAGGTGAGTCAGCCAGCTACACATTGACGATCAGTGAAACACCGACCGCGGACTTTACGGTCACTGTGGTCATTGGACATAAGACCTCGGAAAATGGCGATGTTATACCAGTGACCCGTGATGTCGTCATTACCGCTGGTACCACTTCGGTCGACTTTACCGTTGATACGCTTGATGACAGCCTGAATGAATCCGCCGATGACGATGTGTTTACCGTCTCGGTCGACAGCACAACTGGCGGGAACTTTGAGGATCAGCCAACGGCTCCGGCTGCGGTGGAAACCACCATCAATGACGGCACCACCACGGATGCGCCGACCCTCACATTGACCGGTGATGCATCAGTGAATGAAGGGGAAGCGGCCAGCTACACGCTTACCCTGTCTGAAGCACCAACATCAGATTTTACTGTCACGGTTGTTGTGGGACATAAGACGTCGGAAGATGGCGATGTCACGCCAGTTACGCGCGATGTCGTCATTACCTCTGGTACCACTTCGGTCGACTTTACCGTCGATACCCTGGACGACAGCCTGAATGAATCCGCCGATAACGATGTGTTTACTGTCTCGGTCGACAGCACGTCTGGTGGTGACTTTGAAGCGCAGCCAACCGCACCAGCTGCCGTGGAAACCACCATCAACGACGGCACTACCACGGATGCACCGACGCTCACCTTAACTGGCGATGCTTCAGTGAATGAAGGTGAATCAGCCAGCTACACATTGACGCTCAGTGAAGCACCAACATCAGATTTTACTGTCACGGTTGTTGTAGGACATAAGACGTCAGAAGATGGTGATGTCACGCCAGTTACCCGTGATGTCGTCATCGCTGCGAACACTACCTCGGTTAACTTTACGGTTGATACCCTGGACGACAGCCTGAATGAGTCTTCCGATGACGATGTGTTTACCGTCTCGGTCGACAGCACAACTGGTGGTGACTTTGAAGCGCAGCCAACCGCACCCACTGCGGTTGAAACGACCATCAATGATGGCACCACCACAGATGCGCCAACCCTGACACTGACGGGCGATGCCTCAGTGAATGAAGGCGAGTCAGCCAGCTATACCCTTACCCTGTCTGAAGCACCGACAGCTGATTTCACCGTCACCGTGGTTGTTGGTCATAAGACGTCAGAAGATGGTGATGTGACGCCAGTGACCCGTGATGTGGTGATCGCTGCCAACACGACCTCGGTTAACTTTACCGTTGATACCCTGGACGACAGCTTGAATGAATCTACCGATGATGATGTGTTTACTGTCTCAGTCGACAGCACTTCTGGCGGTGACTTCGAGGCGCAGCCAACGGCGCCGGCTGCTGTCGAAACGACCATCAATGATGGTGCCACTAAAGATGCGCCGACCCTGACGCTGAATGGCGATGCCTCTGTCATTGAGGGCGGATCAGCCAGCTACACCTTGACCCTCTCGGAAGCACCTACAGCGGACTTTACGGTCACTGTGGTGATTGGCCATAAGACCACGGAAGACGGCGATGTCACGCCGGTGACCCGTGATGTGGTGATCGCCGCAGGCACCACTTCCGTTGATTTCACCGTAGATACGCTCGATGACAGCCTGAATGAATCCGCCGATGATGATGTGTTTACTGTCTCGGTCGACAGCACAACTGGTGGTGACTTTGAAGCACAGCCATCGGCTCCAGCGGCGGTGGAAACGACCATCAATGATGGCACCACCACGGATGCGCCGACCCTGACACTGACGGGCGATGCGTCAGTGAATGAAGGTGAATCAGCCAGCTACACGTTGACGCTCAGTGAAGCACCAACAGCAGACTTTACTGTCACGGTTGTTGTGGGACATAAGACCTCGGAAGACGGCGATGTCACGCCAGTTACCCGCGATGTGGTGATCACTGCCAACACAACCTCGGTTAACTTTACGGTTGATACGTTGGACGATCAGCTTATCGAATCATCAGACAATGATGTTTTCACAGTTTCAGTTAGTACAACGTCAGGCGGAAACTTCGAAGCTCAACCGACTGCACCAAACGGAATTGAAACGTCTGTGACAGCCAACGATACAGCAGCGCTTGTCGAAGATGTCGGCGCTCAATCCATTTCCGGTGTTCTGCAAGTTTTGGCATCTGATGGTGTTACAGAGCTCCAGTTTGATGACACAACGAGTACGGGTACCTATGGGCAGCTTGCTCTTGTGAGCGGTGAATGGACATATACGCTAGGTGCGAACGCACAGACATTGGATGAAGATCAAGTCGTCAATGAAACCATCACATTGACTGCGACGGATGGTTCAACACATCAAGTAACCGTTGTAATAACGGGTACAGAAGATGTGCCGGAAGTATCTGGCACTTTGACTGGTAGTGTTGACGCCGTCGGCTTCTATGTCGATACCAACAACGCAGGTAGTGTGACAGGAGAAGGAACCAGTACTTCTGGGCCAATCAATGCAGGTTGGACAACAACCTCAACCACCATCAACGGTGTGCCCTATGTTGTGTCTACCCAGTGGGGAATCAGCGTTTCCACATTCATTTATAAGGTAAATAATGATGGTTCACTGACTGAAACAGATCGCATTACCTATGACCAGTCCACCAATACGGTAACGACAACATCAGGTGGTGACGTTACGGCTGATGTGACCGCATTAGGTATCAGCCCCAACTCACTGGGTAATGGTTTAACGCAATCTAATATTTCTAATATTGATGGTAATACCACGCTGTTTGTCACTTCTCAAAACAGTCGCTCATTGACCGCATGGGAGATTGCACCAGATGGAACGCTCTCAATAAATGGTGGTGTGACTAACATTCACAATACCGATGGACAAAGCTATTTACGCGAGAACGTGGTATTCGAAGGAGAAGATGGTACTGAATATGTGTTCGTCACTCGCCCAGGCACGGACAACATCTCGACCTTAACCTATGATCCGGTCACCGGTGACTTTACCAATCTAAATCGCGCCGTGTTTGGCGGAGATCTCGTGTCGTCTATCGATGTCTACACAGACAACAATGGTAACACCTGGTTGGTAGCCTCATCCAACGATCAAGTGCGTATCTACAGCGTTAACGCGAATGACGGAACACTGACATTTGTTGACTCAGAGTCGGTCAACATCGGTGTCAGTAACTCTGTGAATTTCTACGAAACCAGTGATGGCCGACTCTATGCCATTTACACCAACAACTCTTCAGATCTCGCCACGATTTATGAGGTAGACAGTTCTGGTAATTTAACGCTGACTGATACCATTTCTGGCGCTGGACATTACTTCGCGTCCGCCAGCTATATTGACGGCGAGCCAGTGTTTGTCATGCCAAATCAGGACAGCGGCGTTGACCTCTATACCATTGATGAAAGCGGTAGTTTGGTTCTGCAATCCACAATAACGGGGATAAGCAATGACTGGACCTCACCGGTCATTGTCCAAACTGAAGATGGCTCTCATTACCTGGTGGATGCTGATGGAAACACAGCAACAGTGAAACTGAAAATCGGCAATCAGGAAGAAATCACCGTCTCCGGTTCCATCGCTATTACAGATATCGATACCAATGACCAGCCTGAATTCCAGAACACAGTCATCGAAGGCAAGTATGGAACACTTGAACTGATTGATGGTGACTGGACCTACACACTTGATAAGGACAAAGTATCCAGCCTGGAGGACGATGAAGTCGCGCAGGATGTCATCACACTGACCGCCACCGATGGGACGACACAAGACGTTGTCATTGATGTGACGGGTCACCAACCCGTAGAGCAATTTGTTCAAGGTACAAATACTGGGAGCATAGTTGTTGACCTTGCGCCAGACGCTGCTTCTCCGGGCTTTGAGGAAGATGCTGCAGATGGCACCGTGTCATTCTCATTGGCCGACTACACATCTGACTTGATTGATGATGCGGACAATAGTGATGCATTGACAACATCAATCAACATCACTTCACTTCCGGATAATGGCACACTCTACTATCTCGATGCTGGCGGAAATCAGATTGCTGTTGCAGTGGGAGATACATTGCCAGACGACACTAATTTCGTTTTTGAGCCCGATAAAGTATCAAAAACGTTCTCGTCGTCAGACATCACAAGCTCTACACAGTCTTCGATTGTCACCGATGGTATGACAGTGTCAGGAGGTACCTTCTCAGGGATTAAGCCAGATCTGGGAAGCATGATTACTGATGCTCCAATTGTGTGGGAATTCACTAACGGTGAAGATGGTCTTGGCATTGGTTCAGATCGGGAGCTTGATTCTGTTAACAATGAAGTGATGACTTTTGAGTTTACCAACGGACTTGATGTCACAAGCACTGACATTGTTGTTGCCAGTGCATTTGGAAACTTCTCAGATACTCGCCCAGCGAACGCGACTGTTAATTTTATCGCTTTGAAAGACGGTCAGATTGTTAACGAATTTACCTTCGCAAACATCTGGGAAGCGTCAGGACTAACGGGTAATGCCACACTCAATATTAGTGATGGCAGCGGTTATGACGAGCTGCGGATGTATATCTCTGCTTCCGTCAACAGTAACCTCACCGTCACCAGCGTTTCGACTGTTGCTCTGGATACCACAGACACATCGTTTACCTATAAAGCGGTTAACTCTTTGGGCAATGAAAGCGACGTCGCCACGATAACCTTGGGAGACGCCATCAGCGACACTGCAGAACAAAGAACACCGCCAACAGTTTCCGGCACACTTGTTCTGGCAGATTCATCCGGGACAACAACAGGTATTTTCCCAGACACTACTGAACAAGGTCAGTATGGCTCTGCTCAGCTGGTGAACGGCAACTGGACATACACTTTAGATCCAACGCTTCTATCCAACATCCCTGATGGACAGACGCTTCAAGACACCATCACCTTCACCGCCAATGATGGCACCACCTCCGACATTCAGGTTGTGATTGGCGAGTCTGGAAGCAGTATTGCGTCATATTACGCCACCGACGTAACAACAGGATTGAGTGATTTGGTTGATCTGAGCCAAACGACGGCATTTGGAGGTAGTGAAGATGATTTGCTTTCGGGCTTGGGCGACGAAGATATCATGCTTGGTCTCGCTGGAAACGATGCTCTCAACGGCGGTGCAGGGAATGACACACTTGATGGCGGTGAGGGAAATGACATTCTTACGGGTGGCCAAGGAGACGATATCTTATTCGGTGGAGACGATAGTGACATTTTCGCCTTCAATGCAGGTGATCAGGGAACTGGCGCAACACCTGCTCAGGATCAGATAGCCGATTTTGATACCAGTCTGGACACTTTAAGTCTGGCTGATCTGCTTCAAGGAGAAAGTGAAGAAAATATCGGAGACTATCTGTCCGTCTTTGATAATGCGAATGGTGATGCGGTCATCAATGTTGCTTCGTCCGGCGCCAGTGTTGATCAAACAATTGCGTTAGACAATGTCTCGGTTTCTGATTTAGCCACTGCATATGGCGTCGATTCAACAGGATTGAACAATGACCAGATCAGTTCCGCGGTAATTGATGCCATGATCACCCAGTCAAAAATCATTATTGACTAAATTTCATAATATATTGAAAAGCCAGCGAATAATTCGCTGGCTTTTTTCTTTTCCTAAATATATCCCTGCATAGCTCATCCAGAACCCAATAAGCCAGTGAAAGTCACTAACCTACGATTAAAATTAAAAATAAAACACCATTCATTTAATATTGATGCATCTCACATTAAAGTGCATAATCTGTGCAAATATTCACCAAGAGGTAAACACTGTGTCAAAAAAGATCGCCGTTAAAATTTCTAACTACGTTCCACTTTTCGTTCTGATGGGCGCGACTATCGCATTCACTCTGGCGAACGCGATGTACTGGGGCGGCGTACTGTAAACACAGTGAATTGCAATCGGAGTGCGATGCCTCCCAAAGCACAAAATATAGAAAAACCCGGTTATACCGGGTTTTTACTTTTCTAAACGCCAGAAACGAGAAAACCCGAGCATCTCTGCTCGGGTTTTAAATATGGCGGTGAGGGAGGGATTCGAACCCTCGATACGTTGCCGTATACACACTTTCCAGGCGTGCTCCTTCAGCCACTCGGACACCTCACCATATTGTTGTTGGGCTTATCGCCTCAACGGAGCGCTACTATAGGGAAGCACGGATTTAAGGTCAATAAGATTTCTGAAAAAACCGTGCAAGTGTTTAAGATTCAAGCGACATTGTGTGATTTACACGCTCTCACCGCTTTTCTTTCTCCGTTTTTGGCTCAGACTGTTAGAATGTCCGCCTCCTTAGGAAAAGAGAGCCTTTCATGTCTATCTCGCTATCACAATTTATTACCGAAAACGGATTGGAGCCAAAACTACTTTCCGCCACGCAAACAGAAGGCTTTGTGACTGCAATGGCTGCAGCCCCACACCTTATCGACCCAAGTGAATGGCTTGCATTTATGTGGGGTGGTGAAGAAGAAGCGCCGTTCGGTAGCCATGAACAACTCGAGCAATACGCAAACATCATCGTAGAGATGTGGAACGAACAACGTGGTGCTTTGCTTTCAAACGAATGGCAGTGGCCTGAAGCTTGTGCGCTGAGCGAAAGCGAGATCGTTAATGATGCGACGCGCGAATACTGTGAAGGCATGCTGCAGGGCTGGACCCTATGCCGTGATGACTGGGAAACGTTGATGCCTGAAGACTCGCAAGAGAACGCGCTTCTGGGCGGTGTTCTGCTTTCAATCAGCCTGCTGTTTGATCCTGAGTCTGCATTGGCTGTGATGGAAGAACAAGGTGCTGCGGAACTTGCACAGTTTGAAGAAGTATTCAATGGTATGCCAGTAATGCTTTGTGGCCTGACGATGCGCGCCATGCAGATGGTTGAAGCGCAATAATCCGCCATTATTCTCGTATTATTAAAAAGCGGTCTATGACCGCTTTTTTATTTCAAAGTTTTCGCGCAGTTTTCAACCATTCCTGATATAGTCGCGCCCCTGAATTTACTCGCCGCTCAAACGGCACTGACAACGAGACTCTCCCTGTGACGAATCAAGTATTCTCAACACTTCCGTTGAAAGATGAATTGCTTTCTACACTCAATGACATTGGCTACAAAACCATGACGCCAATTCAGGCCCAGAGCCTGCCTTCCATACTTGATGGGAAAGATGTCATCGGTCAGGGTAAAACAGGCTCAGGCAAAACAGCGGCTTTTGGTCTTGGATTGCTGAACCGACTCAACGTTAAACGTTTTCGCGTTCAATCACTCGTGCTTTGCCCTACCAGAGAGCTGGCCGATCAGGTGGCGATTGAAATCCGAAAGTTGGCACGTGGCATCCACAACATCAAAGTGCTAACGCTGTGTGGCGGTGTTCCTATGGGTCCCCAAATCGGCTCACTGGAGCATGGTGCGCACATTATCGTAGGCACACCTGGCCGTATTCTGGACCATATGGAAAAAGGCCGCCTGTCTCTGGAAGAAGTAAACACACTGATTCTGGATGAAGCAGACCGTATGCTGGAAATGGGTTTCCAACCTGCGCTCGACGCTATTTTTGACCAGGTACCATCTGACCGTCAAACATTGCTGTTCAGTGCCACTTACCCGGCGCAAATCCAAAGCATCAGTAAGCAAATCATGGCAAACCCAGTGATGGTGAAAGTGGAATCAAACCACGACGACACCAGCATTACCCAACATTTCTACCGCTGTGCAAATAATCGCGAGCGTATGGAAGCGCTTAAGCTTCTGTTGCTGAAGCATCAGCCTGAAAGTGCGGTAGTGTTCTGTAACACCAAACGCGACGTGAAAGACGTAGCTGCTGTATTAGATAACGAAGGCTTCGCTGTGGTTGCGCTGCATGGTGACTTAGAGCAACGCGATCGCGACCAAATGCTGCTGAAATTTGCCAATAAAAGTACCAACATCATGGTAGCGACAGACGTTGCAGCACGTGGTTTGGACATCGAAGCGTTAGATGCGGTGATTAACTACCACATGGCATTCGATACCGAAGTACACATTCACCGTATTGGCCGCACTGGCCGTGCAGGCAGCGAAGGCGCTGCTTATACCTTCTTCGGTGATGAGGATGGTTACCGTGTTGCATTGCTGGAAGATCATCTTGAGCGTGATATCAAACCTTCAGCACTGCCAGATTCCAGCGTATTGAACAATGTGCCACGCACACCTGCCATGGTGACGCTGCACATTGATGGTGGTAAGAAAAGCAAGGTTCGCCCTGGTGATATTCTTGGCGCATTGACCGGTGAAAATGGTATTGAAGGTAAACAAGTCGGCAAAATTAAAGTCACCGATTATCGTTCTTATGTTGCCGTTGAGCGTAGCGTGGCGAAGAAAGCCTTGAAGAAACTCTCCAGCGGAAGAATCAAAGGGAAAACCTACCGCGTTTGGCAGCTTCGCTAAAACCAATAAACTAACAAAAGCCGTCTTAACGACGGCTTTTTAGTCTCTCTAATCTGCACTTAGGTCTGTTGACCTTTGATATCAGCTTGGCAGGAATTCCGCTGACCAACCGTCACTCACAATACCTTTATCAATCAAACTCTGGATATCTGATTCACCAAATCCAAGCTCACCTAACACTCTCCGGCTGGAGCGCCCGAAACGCTCTGTTTGCGGGGCTGCAATAATCTTTGCCTCTTTCGGACGAATCGAATAGTGATCAACCATGGTGGTTACATAGCCGCTCGGATGTTCGTGATGGGTCGAGAACGCATAGCTGCCAGAATCAAACCCAACCTGCCCATCTTGTGGGCGGCTATACCGCTTTCTGAGCCATTCAATGCTGCGTGATTGCGCTGCCGCAACATCTAACTGGGACAATTTATTCAGCCAAACATCATTAGGCTTACGTTTGAATTGATTCGCAAGCATGGCCTTACGCCCTGCCTCGTCACACGTAGAAATACCTCTGAACTCTTCAAGCATTTCGAGTTTATTGATATCGGCTTCGGTCGCATCAAGATATAGCCAGCCATCATGAGTTTGATAGAAGTGCGACAAAGCACCATACCCCAATGCTTCGCGACCAGATGGCTCATCACGAGGCGGCGCACCTTCGTAATCATGACTGTATTTAATCTGTGCCAGATTGGTCGTCGATGACAGTGAAGTTCTGGGGCGCAGCACTTGTCCTGTTTTCGCCCGCACATACAATGCGACCGACATCGCGAGCCCAGCAGCGAAGCCACAATTTACATCCAGCGTTCCAAGGTGAGCATGCTCTTCTGGTGTTTCCGCACCGCCAAAACGGGTCATAATGCCACTGTTCGCTTGAATGATATCGTCATAGCCAATGTAATCTGTTTTCTCTCCGCGCTTAGGTCCACCAAGACAATCCAGACGGCAGAAAATGGCATCAGGATTCAGTGCTTTCAGACGTTCCTCACTAAGTCCCAGAGGCTCTACCTGACGCGAAGGAGCATTGATAACGACTATGTCGCAGGTCTTCACCAAAGCTTCGAAAATGGGTTTGCCTTCATCAGTCAGCATATCGAGCAGCAAGCTCTTCTTCCCAATGTTGGAGAGATAACTGAAGAACACACCGATCAGCGGATCATACATTGGCTTGGTCGGATCCAACTTGATAACCTCTGCCCCAAATCGTGACAAAAATGCCGTGGAATGTGGCCCCGCAATAACGTTTGTCAGATCGAGAACACGGACCCCTTTGAGCCATTGGCGATCGGGCTCGACATTGGGTGAAAGCTCATAGTTTCTATTCAGTCCTGCTTGGCTAAAAAGCCTTTCTGCATCCTGATATTCAGCAAATTTCCGTGGCGCTATGTCGCATAGTTCTTCACCCAATTCTTCAAACCAAACCAAAGGGCCGGGCTGTTTCATCACGCCATATTCAGGGTCATTCACTTCTACGATAAGCCCGCTCTCCAGCGAATAAGGCGCATTGACCCACTCTTGCGTCGAGCGGTGCGGCGCGCCTGGAATACCTCCTTCACCAAAGAGCTTGCCCCATTCTTCAGACGTTTTGGTGATGAAGACATGCTTCATTTTCTCAGATATTTTGGCAGCCCAGTTCGCAGGTAAAGGGTAAACACCAATGGACGTTTCCGCTTCCCATTGAGAATGAGGAAGATAGAGATTTTCGACCTCTGGTAGGCCTTCGGCCACCAGCTCATCATAAATTCCAGCAAGCTCAAGGCAGCGACGCGCGTGGTTACGGTGTGACGGACAGACCACATAGAAATAACGGCCGTCTTTACACTTGTAGGTACGATAAAAAGGGTCTAAGTATTCCTGAAGCTCATCATAGGTGACGTCCATAGGGAGCCCTGCTTCGCGGCGACGGGCAATCTCTTTTTCCCGCATGGTGTGGTAGCGCTCTGGCATACCTTCAATATCGATGGAGTTGTAAGAGAGCCCTTCCATCAGTGCTGCTGCCACTGGCACTTCAATATGATCACCATGGCCACTTTTTTCTCTTTCAAACAATGCCAGTGAAACACCACTTGCCGCCAGCATAGTGGCATAAGCAGAACCCAGCGTGAGCGGAGAAAAGCTAGGATCACAGCCCATCAATACCCGGTTGTAACCCATATCGGTAAACGCACCGGAAGAAGCTGCAATCACCGCTTCTGTTGCTTTCCATTGTTTGCGTAGTTGGTCGTTTGACGCAAAGCCAGGTAGAGAGAGCGTAATCAAGCTTGGGTTTGTTTCACGCAGGGCGTCTAAATCGACCCCCAGCTTCTTCATAGTGCCAGGACGGAAGTTTTCAATGATTACGTCAGCCTGTGAACACAAGGAAAGAGCCCTATCGAGATCAGAACCAGATTTCAGATCCAGCTGAATATTGGTTTTATTGCGATTAAGAACAGCGTTTGCCGAATGTTTCCAAAGTGGTCCGTTAGGCGAGTCAATATGAACCACATTGGCTCCCAAGTCGGCAAGGATCATGGCGACAGCTGGGCCAGCAACATACTGACCAAAATCGACAACATTTAGACCTGAAAACGGCAACGCATTTCTCATTTATCTCGCTCCTTGCTAAAGAGACATAATCATTGAATGAGAACCACCGAAAGGTGAATTCATTGCCGGATGTTAATAACTTTAAACTTCAGCTACCATTAATTTAAATTTGGTCTCGTCATAAATTTTTTAATGCACTTATGTATGACTAGTTATAAAGCGGACGATTTATATTATTTATTTCATCGTTATTCACTTCTTCCATCACCCAGTCAATAAAAGCTTCGGCATGAGGATGTAAGAATCGGGAATTATGGTTAACCAGATAAAAAGCTTCTGTTGTTAAAACTTCCTGTTCGAATAAGGAGATAAGCTTTTCACTTTCGAAATAACCTTGAAGTAAACTACTCCTCCCCAAAGCTATACCACCGCCGTTAGCGGCCACTTCAAAGGCATTGATTAAAGTATCAAACTGACTGCCAAGGTTAAAATCGGTGTATGGCATACCAATAGACTGAAACCATCTATTCCAGCCGTCTTCGTAACCGATAACGTGTATCAGATTTTCATTGACGATATCTTCAGGAACGGGTTTTCCTTCAAAACGGGACGCGTAGTTTGGACTGCAAACCGGTTGGAGCAGATCCCATGTAAGCCTGCGAGCTTCGTACTGCTGCCATCGGCCGTTGCCGTAGATAACTTCGAGATCACAATCAGGTGCCCGCTGTTGGCTATTCACCCAAATATTGCTGGTAATCTTGAGGTTGATATCCGGGTACCTCTCATAAAAATCGGGTAAACGCGGAGCAAGCCAGTTAACAAAAAAGACCAGATTAACCCTAACATTCAGAAGTTTATTTCTTCCCTTCCCAAATAGCTCGTCGGTCACCTCGTTCATTTTCTCAATAGACTCATGAAGCACAGGTAAGTACGCCGCGCCCGCTTCCGTCAACTCTAAACCTCTCGGCAACCTGACGAAGAGCATAGTACCGAGCTGGCTTTCCAGTGCTTTGATCTGCTGACTCATAGCGGCCTGTGTTATGTGTAATTCCTGCGAGGCATGGGTAAAGCTAAGATGCCTTGCCGCAGCTTCAAACGACCTAAGCCAGTTCAGCGGAGGTAGCCGTTTCTTCATGTGTTGTGTTCCTTGCATCACGTTAAAATCATCAGTTTTTTTGAGAAAAATCCACCTTGCCGCCATCAAAAAGTGCCGACTTTTCATTTTTATAAATTCACTATTTACACCCAATCAACACAGAAAGAAATGGTCAGAATGTAAAAATAGTGACACACGGCTTCAATGCATAATTATTTTTATACCAATGACTATAAATTTATTAATTGATGAAAAGTATTGGATTATGAAAGGTTACTAACTCGAGTAAAACACACCTTACTTACCTAAATGCGACATATGTAAGTCGCAAATTAGTAAATTTAGAACATCAAGATAGCAAATTAATAAAAAATCATAGTTTTATTAATCTGGTAGCGTTTTAAAAAGAGCATCGCAATGAGTTCAGAGGTTAATTTGCAGAGGGAGGCAATATTTTCGTCGTACTTGCTTTCCAGTGATGACCCTGTACACAGTCGCTATCCGAGAAACCAAATACCAATACAGTAGGAACCATAGAATGAGCACTTCAGTTGCTATGCCACGGATGATGGAATTCGGCGAAGACGCGACCAAACGTCTGCCGGATATCGTGAAAGGATTTAACGCCTCTCGTGTACTGATCCTTACTGACAAAACCATGGTTCAGATGGGCTATGCCACCATGGTGACAGAACTGCTGTCAAAAGCCGGGATTCAAAGCCAGATCTACGCTGACACCATTCCAGAGCCAACCTCACAGTCGATTGAAGAAGCGGTCTCAGTGACACGCGATAGTCAGACTGACTGCATTGTGGCCCTTGGAGGCGGCAGCGCCATCGACAGCGCCAAGGCGATTAGTATGCTTGCCAGTCACGGCGGCATCATGCGTGATTACAAAGCACCTCGCATCGTTAATGAAACCGGTATTCCTGTGGTAGCAATTCCAACCACAGCGGGTACTGGTTCGGAGGTGACTAAGTTCACCATCATTACGGACTCCGAGACCGATGAAAAGATGCTGTGTATTGGCCTGGGTTTTCTTCCTGTCGCTGCTTTGGTGGACTACAAGTTGACCATGTCCCTGCCCCCTCGTATCACTGCGGACACAGGGATCGACGCACTTACTCACGCCATCGAAGCTTACGTCAGTAAGAAAGGAAACCCGTTCAGCGATTACAATGCGTTGGAGGCGATGCGCCTTATCGCACCAAACCTTCGCAAGGCCTATCACGAAGGCCAAAATGTAGAAGCGCGTCAGAAAATGATGATGGGCTCCACGCTCGCAGGCATTGCCTTCTCCAATGCCTCAGTTGCCTTGGTTCACGGTATGAGTAGACCTATCGGTGCGTTTTTCCACGTACCGCATGGGCTGTCCAATGCCATGTTGCTGCCAAGTATTACCGCCTTTTCCATTCCTGCTTGCCCTGAACGTTACGCACAGTGCTCGAAAGCGATGGGATTGGTTGATGAGTCTGTCAGCATAGAAGAAGCCAATAGCCGCCTGCAGCAAGAGTTACTGGCACTCAATGAAGAACTAAAAGTCCCCACTTTGGAAGAGTTTGGTGTAGTAAAAGATGATTTTGATGCCGCGCTCGACACCATGATTCAGCAGGCTTTTGGATCCGGTTCCCCAGGGAATAACCCAAGAGTGCCAACTGAAGACGAGATGAAAACACTCTACACCAGCCTCTGGAAATAGGAGAAAGATAAATGACGGATATCGGGCATTTGATCAACGGAGAGATCAGAGAAACTTGTTCCAGAAAGCAAGCTGTGTACAACCCAGCAACGGGTGAGCACGCAAAGGATGTATTGTTAGCGCCCGTTGAGCTGGTGGATGAAGCGGTCGAAATCGCAAACGCTGCGTTCCCTGAATGGCGCAACACACCAGCCATTAAACGCGCGCGCATCATGTTTCGATATAAGCAACTGCTCGAAGACAATAAGGAAACGATTTGTCGATTGATTGGTGAAGAGCACGGGAAAATTCAGCACGACGCAATGGGCGAGCTTCAACGTGGTATCGAAAATGTCGAATACGCTTGTTCCGCAACGGAACTGTTGAAAGGTGAGTTCAGCAAAAACGTCGGCGCAGGCATCGACTCCTGGTCTGAACATCAGCCACTCGGTGTCGTTGCAGGTATTACCCCCTTCAACTTCCCCGCAATGGTGCCGCTATGGATGTTCCCTATGGCATTGGTTTGTGGGAACTGCTTTATCCTCAAACCGTCTGAACGCGACCCCAGCGCAGCACTATATATTGCTGAACTCCTGAAAGAAGCAGGATTGCCGGACGGTGTTATGCAGGTTATTCAAGGCGATAAAACCGTGGTAGACAGACTGCTGGAAAGCAAAGGCATTGAAGCCGTTAGCTTTGTTGGCAGCACACCGATTGCGCAGTACATCTACGAAAAGGCGAGTCAGTCCGGCAAACGTTGTCAGGCTCTCGGCGGCGCGAAAAATCACGCGATTGTCATGCCAGATTGCGACATGGAAAACGCGGTGAACCAGTTACTTGGTGCAGCCTTCGGTTCTAGCGGTGAACGCTGTATGGCGCTGTCTGTGGCAGTAGCAGTCGGTGATGACGCGGCTGACAGATTAGTCGGCAGTCTCGCAGAGAAGCTTTCGTCACTGCGTGTTGGACCTTTCTATGACAACGACAATGATTTCGGCCCTGTGATCACTCAAGAGCACAAAGAGAAAGTCGAAGCTTATATTGCTTCTGCCGCGGAAGATGGTGCGAGACTTGTGGTTGATGGACGACACCCACACGTCGAGGGCTATGAAAATGGCTTCTATGTGGGGGCAACACTCATCGACAATGTACGCCCAGACATGGTGAGTTATCAGGAAGAGATCTTTGGTCCTGTGCTACAGGTCGTTCGCGTGAATTCCATGGAAGAAGCCATGACACTCATCAACGAGCATAGATATGGCAACGGCACCTGCATCTTCACCCGAGACGGTGAAGCGGCACGTTACTTCTCTGAACACATCAAAGTCGGCATGGTCGGGATCAATATTCCTCTGCCCGTTCCTGTGGCTTATCATAGCTTTGGCGGTTGGAAGCAATCACTCTTCGGGGACCTTCATGCGTATGGCCCAGATTCAGTGAAGTTCTATACCCGACGTAAAACCATCACCCAACGTTGGCCATCAGCCAGTGTACGTGAAAGTACTTCTTTCTCTATGCCAACGCTGTAATTTGAAAACACAAAGGAAAAAGAGCTGCCAATGGCAGCTCTTCTTTTAGATAGCTATAGAACTCTGCCTGCGCTTATTAAGTGCAATCAAGATCACTGCTGGAATATTCATCAACACCCCGTAAAGCAGAGGCGTCAATGCCAGTTCAGGCTGCTGAAGTTGCACGACAGCGACGAATATCGCTGTGCCTGCGTTTTGAATACCCACCTCAATGGCAAAAGTTCGGGTGAGCTTTCTATCGCCTGAAAACAGCTTTGACACAGCCACGCCCAAGCCCATTCCCAGCAAACACAGTGACAGCACCATCACGGACGCAACGGAGAACAGTTGAGAAAATACAGCCGTGTTAGCAGCAAGCGTCACTGCCACAGTAAAAAACAGCGCCCACAAAGCTGATTTACCTGCCAAAACAGAGAAACGTGTAAACCCTTCACCTTTCACAAAGTGATTGAGTAACATACCAATAGTCACTGGCAACAAAGTGACAGCGACAAGCTGAAGGATGGCCGTTTTTACTGGAATCACTGCAGATACATCTGAAAGCACCAAAGGCAGCATCAGAGGTAAGCTGAAAGGAATAATCAGGCTGCTGACCGCTGTCATGGTGATAGAGAGTGCAGAGTCTCCACCTGCCAAATGACTTATCGCGTTGGAGGAAGCTCCACCCGGAGCCAGTGCCAGAATCCAAAGACCCACAGCAACCACTTCTGGCAATGCAAAAACATGAATCAGGATGTAGGCAATTAGCGGCAAACCAACAAGCTGAGCCGTTAGTCCAGCTGCAATTTTTCCCGGGTACTCCGCCACGCGTTTGAAATCAGCCAATGACAAGGTAATGCCGACACAGAACATCATCCAAGCCAGTGCGATTGGAAGCCCTATGGTTAACATTGCTTGTGCCATGTTTATTCCTCAATATTTGGAAACAAAAAAGGCGAACATCATGCCCGCCTTCTGATTAACTTTCTTTGACCTTACGCGTTGCCTTTAACCTGCAATTGCAGAGAAGCAGCAAAATCTAGCATACGATTCAATGGAATAAGAGATTTCACTCGGATCGCTTCGTCAACGAAGATTTCATGCTCTTCGCCACCCTCACGCAATGCCAGTTCGATTGCTTTCAAGCCGTTCATTGCCATCCAAGGACAATGTGCACAGCTTCGGCATGTTGCACCGGCACCGGCGGTTGGCGCTTCAATCAGCTCTTTTTCCGGCACCATTTGCTGCATCTTGAAAAAGATGCCTTTGTCAGTCGCGACCACCAGTTGTTTGTTTGGCAACTCTTTCGCGGCTTTAATGAGCTGGCTGGTTGAACCAACAGCGTCTGCAAGCTCTACAACACTGGCTGGGGATTCTGGGTGAACAAGAATCGCAGCGTCTGGGTAGACTGCTTTCATGTCTCTCAACGCTTTCGCTGAGAATTCGTCGTGCACCACGCATTCGCCTTGCCAAAGCAGCATTTCTGCACCGGTCTTATTCGCGATGTATGAGCCTAAATGGCGGTCAGGACCCCAGATAATTTTCTTATCTTCAGCGTCGAGGTGTTCAACAATTTCCAGCGCGATAGACGAAGTGACTACCCAATCCGCACGGGCTTTAACAGCCGCAGAAGTATTGGCGTAAACCACCACAGTGTGGTCAGGGTGAGCATCGCAGAATTCGGTGAAGCGATCTTCCGGGCAGCCCAAATCTAATGAACACTCTGCTTCAAGCGTTGGCATCAGAACCGTTTTTTCCGGAGTAAGGATTTTGGCACTCTCGCCCATAAAGCGAACGCCGGCAACCAGAAGAGTCTTGGCAGGATGTTTGTTACCAAACTTCGCCATTTCCAGGGAGTCACCGACGAAACCACCGGTTTCTTCGGCCAGCGCCTGGATTTCAGGGTCGGTGTAGTAGTGAGCAATCATCACTGCATCTTTTTCCTTAAGCAGCTGCTTGATGCTCGCGATGTAGTCAGTTTTCTGTTGCTCGGACAAGGCCTCCGGCTTCGGAGGGAAAGGATATACTGTCTCTGCAGTATTAATAATCTGGCTCATCAACTTACTCAGATTTGGCTTCCAATCCGGTCATTATACCCAGCTTGGTATCGAGTTTTCATCTTTTATGACGCTAAAGCGTAATATCAATGACACCCAAGTTGAATCATTTAGATATAAGAAAGCCAGCAATCATGCTGGCTTTCTTGATTGACACTTTTGACCTTATTGGCTCAACTGCTTCTCAGCTTGTTTTGCCGTGGTTGTGCCAGGATATTCCTTCACAACTTTCTCAAAGAGAGTTTTAGCTGTTGCCGCATCTTTCTGGCGGTCAGCAATAATGCCCAATTTCAACAGTGCATCGGCGCGTTTACTTGATTTGGCAAACTGGCTGACAGCAGTGAAGTTTTTCTTCGCATCGTCTAACTGGCTTTTTGAGAAGTACAATTGACCCAGCCAGTAGTGTGCGTTTGGCTTGTAAATTGATTCAGGGTATTTCGCCAGGAATGCGTTGAACGCTTCTGTCGCGCCTGCATAGTTCTTCTCTTTCAGGATGAGATTGACTGCCGCATCATATTCCGTATTCTCAGACTGATTCGCCGAGTATTTTTCCGTTGAAGCATTTTCTTGAGGCTTAGCTTCAACAGCAGGTGCCGGTTTCGCATTTCTCAGCGAATCAATCTCGCGGTAGAGATCTCGCTGACGTTCCAGCATCTGATTTAATTCGTAATTATTTCTTTCGACCGTGCCACGCAACTCATCGAGTTCGCTCGCCATCTGGTCTAGTTGGCGCTGCATGTCGATTTGCATCTGGTTTCGAGCTTCCAGCATTCGCTCCAAGCGCTCAACAGAGCTACCACTACCGCCCAACTCAGTCACCGGAGCAGGTGCGGCAGCCACAGGGGCTGCCGCACTCACCAGTAACGCCAGCGATAGAGCACGCAAAGTGTTACTGTTCATAAGATTTACCTTTAATTAGTAAACCAGAACCGCACGACGGTTCTTCGCGTAAGCTTCTTCACCCTGGCCAAGAACCAGTGGCTTTTCTTCACCGTAGCTTACGATAGAGATTTGAGATGCTGGTACGCCCAGTGCTTGCAGGTACTTAGCAACTGCATTTGCACGACGCTCGCCCAGCGCGATGTTGTACTCAGGAGTACCACGCTCATCTGCGTGACCTTCTACAACTACTTTGATGTCTGCATTAGCGCGCAGGAATTCTGCGTGTGCATCCAGCATATCTTCAAACTGTGGCAGAACAGAGTAATCGTCGAAGCTGAAGTAAACAGTTTGAGACTGACGCAACTCGTTGTTACGGATCTCTTGCTCAGTCAGGCCGCCTTGACCGCCATCAACTGGAGTCACAACAGTAGTTTGTGAACCGTTGTTAGTTTCGGTGCCAGTGCTGTCGGTAGAGCTGTCGCTTGAGCTACATGCCGCCAGAGTAAACATAGGCAGCGCTACAGCCAAACCCTTAAGTACTTTATTAACTTGCATCTTGTTTTCCTTATATCAAATAAGCGCAAATATTTATTGGAACGGGGACCATGCTGGGGCTCTCACCCGGCCATTAGTAGCTGGTAGTCTTGCTTTGAAGCGTCCATCAATGGACACCAAAGAAAGCACGTTATTACGCCCGTAAACTGAGCTGTAAATGACCATACTGCCGTTTGGCGCCAGGCTTGGAGATTCATCCAACATAGTTTTCGTTAGAATCTCAACAGCACCCGTTTGCAAATCTTGTTTTGCAATGTTGTAGCCTGAGTCCGAGCGGTGAACCATCACCAGGTATCTACCATCCGGGGTAAGTTGACCGCCGAGGTTCTGGCTACCTTGCCAAGTAATCCTATTGGTAGAACCATCGGCTAAATTTACTCGATAAATCTGTGGTTTACCACCCCGGTCTGAGGTAAAGATCAAAGACTGCCCGTTTGGATCCCAGAATGGTTCGGTGTTATTCGCACGGCCTTTGGTGATCTGGTCCATCTTGCGCGTCTTCAAATCCAACACGTAAACCTGAAGACTGCCAGTTTTCGACAGTACCATCGCCAGTTTGCTGCCGTCCGGAGAGAAGCGTGGCGAACCGTTGTGACGTGGAAATGACGAAATCATTTCACGTTCACCGGTGTAGATATTCATCAGGAATATCTGAGCCTGACCATTCTCGAAACTCACGTAAGCCAATTGTTTGCCGTCAGGAGACCATGCCGGTGACATCAAGGGTTGCTTGGAACGAAGTACCAGCAATTCGTTGTAGCCATCGTAGTCCGCAATACGAAGTTGGTAAGGGTGTTCCGCTTTGTCGTCGATAACCACGTACGCGATGCGCGTCAGGAATGCCCCTTTTTCGCCCGTTAACTTCTCATAAACCAAATCAGAAATGCGGTGCGCATACTGACGAAGTTGCTTGTCGCCAACCACTTTGCGGTTGTTCAGCAACAAGTGGTCTTTAGTCAGCACCAATTCACCAGTTGTAGACAATCCTTTGCTCTGACCGCCAGTCAACTGACCTCGGACGATATCGATCAGTTGGTAATTGATAAGGTACTTGCCATCCGCTGTTGGGCTGATCGTACCTGTTACCAACGCATCCACACCCATCGCTGTCCAGTCATTAAAATCCACTTGCTCATCGTTGTATGGCGTTTGTGGCATTTTATCAGTAGGCACTGGGCTAAACTTGCCGCTTCGCTGTAAATCCGAAGCCACGACCGCTGAAACATCCGTAGGAAGCTTGCCCTCGCCTTCCCATTTGAAAGGAACAATGGCAATTGGGCGCGCGGAGTCAATGCCTTCAGTAATGAAAAGCTCCAATGCTGCGTTAGCAGCCCCAGCCCAAAGCATAAGTATGAATGCTGACAAAGCATTCCATCGTTTTAACATCCTAAATCCTCTCTTAACGCTCAAAATTGAGGTTCAAATCCCTCAATTTCGCTACGACATCAGAGTCTGATGGCATAGGGAATTTTCCAATCTTTGTCACGCTCGCTTTTGCAGAACGGCAAAGTGTTGCATTTCCAGACAACGTCGTGACATCCACAACTAGTCCGTCGGGTGCCAATCTAAGATTCAAGCGGCATTTTTGCCCAGCCATACTCGAGTCAACCAGCCAGTTTTGCTGAATCATATTGGTAAATCGAGCTGACCATTGTGCTACTTCACTGGCTATTTGTTGCCCTCGAGCCGATCCTCTGCTTTCAGATTCCGACTCGAGACCGCTAAAAAGCTCGTTGAGGGCAGCCTCCTGCTCTGCCTGCTTACGCTTCGCTTCTGCTGCTTTACGCTCAGCTTCTTTACGCGCAGCTTCGGCTTTGCGGGCTTCCTCTTCGGCTTTTTTCTTCTCGGCTAACTTACGCTGGCGTTCCTCTTCCGCTTTGCGTGCTTCTTCTTCAGCACGCTGCTTTTCGGCCAGTTTACGTTGACGTTCTTCCTCAGCTTTACGTTGCTCTTCCACGGCGCGCTGACGGTCTGCTTCTGCTTTCTTCGCTGCTTCTTCCGCTTTGCGTTGTTCCTCTACGCGACGAACACGCTCAGCTTCGGCCGCAGCAGCTTTCTCCTGGGCAATACGCGTGGCTTCTTCAGCTTTGCGCTGCTCTTCAGCGGCTTTTTTCTTGGCATCAGCAATGCGCTTGCGCTCAACTTCTGCTTCACGAGCCTCTTTCTCAGCAGCCAGTTTTTCTGCTCTCAGCTCACGCAGACGTTTTTCTTCCTGCTCACGCTGCTGCTCAAGCAAATCAGCTTGCTGTTCCAAACGACGGAGACGATCGTCTTCCTGACGTTTGGCTTCATCACGCTGCTGGCGAATTTTTCTCGCCTGCTCGTTCACCACACTTGGGTCTATAACGACAGCTTCAATGCTTTGCCCTACAGGTTGGTGCGAGACTTTCGTAAAGTCCGCCCCCCAAAGCAAGCCACCGAATAATGCAGCATGCAGCAATACAGAAACAAAAGTTGCGCCTGTGTAACTCGATTTCTGAGTTTTCTTCATTCCATCTCTCATGAATCAAGCGGTTCCGTCATCAAGCCGACTGATGAAACCCCAGCTTGGTTCAATGCATCCAAGGTGAGAATGATTTCTGAATACGGCACGCGTCCATCACCACCAACAAGCACAGGTGATTTAGGGTTAATTTCTAGCTCTGCCTTCACGCGGATAAGTAGATCCTGAAGTGACAGACCGCGTTGCATGTCTCCGTTATTCACGGAAAGTCCTAAACCGCCGTTCTGATCAACTTCTACGATAATAAACGCGCCGCTGTCTTCTTCTTTTGCAAGCTCCGCTGCCGTTTTAGCATTCGATGTTTGTGGAAGATCCACATCCACACCCTGCGTCACGAAAGGCGCTGTCACCATGAAAATAATCAAGAGTACCAACATCACGTCAATGTATGGCACCACGTTGATTTCGGCGTTCATTTTCCGCCGTTTACGCTGGTAAGGCATACATTACTCCTTCGGTGAAGCAAACGCCTGACGGTGAAGAATGCTCGAAAACTCTTCCATGAAGTTGATGTAGTTGTTCTCAAGCTTGCCCACTTTCGCAGTAAATCGGTTGTACGCCATCACTGCTGGGATAGCAGCAAACAGACCCATTGCAGTTGCAACCAGTGCTTCCGCGATACCCGGTGCAACCATGGCGAGAGTTGCTTGCTTAACAGCGCCCAGCGCGATAAATGCGTGCATGATGCCCCACACAGTACCGAACAGGCCGATGTATGGCGTGATTGAACCGACCGTCGCGAGGAATGGCAAATTGGTTTCCAACGATTCCACTTCTTTTGAAAGAGAAACACGCATTGCACGGGAAGTCCCTTCCATCACCGCTTCCGGCACTTTGCCGTTGCTACGGTGAAGACGGGCAAATTCTTTAAAGCCAGAGTAGAAGATTTGCTCACTGCCTGACAGGTTGTCTTTACGCGCCTGCACTTCCTGGAACAGTTGAGACAAGTCCATCCCGGACCAGAATCGGTCTTCAAAACGCTCCACTTTCGATGACGCTTCTGAAAGCACCTGCGAACGCTTTATGATCATTGCCCAAGACACGACAGACATGCCTAGCAGAACCAACATGACTGCTTTAACCAGCAGACTCGCCTGCAAGAACAGGTCAAGAATTGAAAGTTCAGCGCTCACTTAAAATCTCCGATTGAATCGATTTAGGGATGGATTTCGGTTTCATTTTCTCAGAATCGACACAGGCTACCTTAACGGTGGCACGACACAACACATCGCCTTCTGAATTCACCAAATCTTGACAGAATGTGAGGGTCGCACGACGAACTTCAGGTACCGTTGTTTGAACGGTGAGTTCTTCGTCAAGCCTTGCGCCTTTGAGGAAATCAATGTCCATGTGACGTACGACAAACGCCGTATGTTCTTCAAATAATGTATGTTGATGGACACCAATGCTGCGCAGAAGTTCGGTTCTCGCACGCTCGAAGTATTTGAGGTAGTTCGCATGATAGACGATCCCACCAGTATCGGTGTCTTCGTAGTAGATGCGAACAGGCCAGCAGAACGGATGGAGAGTCCTCATCCTGATAATTACCTGAAATCCATAGTAAGGTTTAGCGAAATACTATAACTGACTTACTCAGTGTAATAAAAGCACCAAGCGACGAGGCTGGTCACGAATGGCGCAAAATAAAACAGCCCAGCTGTTTTAGGCCGGGCTGTCGGTAACAGAGTGTTACAACGGGATGTCAAAGAAATGCTTTTACAAGCACAAAACTCATCACTACCCACGCAAACGGTGGAAAGAAAACGAGCTGCCAAAGCCAGAATCTTGGTTTGAAGGCCATTCCGTGAATCATTCCAGTACAGGTTGCCCAAATCAGTGCAGGTCCATTGGCTACGGTAAAGCCGCCAATCTTATCCGCGAAAGTTTGAGGGTCCCACATGACTAACCCGCCGCATGCTAACGCCATTGCCAGCGATAGCAGCATCAGCACACGGATATGAAGACGGTCATGGAGACCGTCTAGCATAGTCGTGAACTTAGTCTTCACTGTCATGATCCATGGCTTCGGTGTGTTCTAACCAAAGCGCATTGATAATACCGAACGAGCACGCCAGCAATACACCCAGAATCCAAGCGAAATACCACATGGTTAACTCCTTCTCTTAGTACAGTGAGGTTTTGTTTTCTTCGATGAACTTGTCATCCAGACGACCGAACATCTTGTAGTAACACCATGCGGTGTAAGACAGGATGATTGGCACCATCACAATTGCTACGCCCGTCATAATGTTCAGCGTCAACTCGCTCGACGTCGCATCCCACATCGTAAGGCTGTGCGATGGGAACAAGCTAGAAGGCATCACGAATGGGAACATCGCAAAACCTGCCGTCAAAATCACACCCGCAATCGCCAGGCTGTTGAACAAAAACGCAAAACCGTCACGCTCGAAACGCGCACATACGGCAACCAACAGTGGCATAAATACCGCCAACGCCGGTGCAGCCCACAGTAGCGGGTAAGCTTCGTAGTTATTGAACAGTGCACCGGTTAAGGTCATCACTTCTTTGTTCAATGGGTTCGACGTTGCATTGGTCATGATTTCGCTTGTGATCACATAGCCTTCAATGCTTTGCGCCCAGAAGCCAGCAAGTGCAAAACATACCGCAGTCAGAATCGCAGAAATCTGCGCCACGTTACGTGCACGTACATGAAGTGCATCAGTGGTTTTCATCTGAAGATAAGTCGCGCCTTGAGTCACGATCATGAACAAGCTGACTAAACCACATAGAATCGCAAACGGATTCAGCAGGCCAAAGAAAGAACCACGGTAAGTTGGGATCAGGAACTCGTTCAGTTCAAACGGTACACCTTGCAGCAAGTTACCAAATGCCACACCAAAGATGATTGGCGGCACGAAGCTACCCACAAAAATGCCCCAGTCCCAGGTTTTACGCCAGCGTGGGTCTTCAATTTTCGAACGGTAGTCAAAACCAATTGGACGGAACCACAGAGCCGCCAGTGTCAGAATCATCGCTAGGTAGAAACCTGAAAACGACACCGCATACACCAAAGGCCACGCTGCGAACAGCGCACCACCAGCGGTGATCAACCAAACTTGGTTACCATCCCAGTGAGGCGCAATGGAGTTAATCATCACGCGACGCTCGTTATCGGTTTTACCAATAACTGGCACCAACGCGCCGACACCCATATCAAAGCCATCGGTAATCGCGAAGCCGATCAGCAGAACACCAATCAGTGCCCACCAAATCAGACGTAGAATCTCGTATTCAAACATGTCTCACGCTCTCCTTATGCTTCAACTTGACGCGCAAGATCCGTTTCCGGGGTCTTTAGCTTTTCAAAGTGATAACGGCCTGTTTTTAGGCTGCTAGGGCCTAAGCGCGCGAATTTAACCATCAGGTACACTTCAGCAATCAGGAACACTGTGTACAGTGCAACGATCGCAACCAGTGAAGTGATAATTTCTGACGCAGGAAGGTTAGATGCTGCCATGTGTACTGGCAGAATTTCACCCACCGCCCAAGGCTGACGACCATACTCAGCAACGAACCAACCCGCTTCACAGGCAATCCATGGCAGTGGGATACCAAACAGAGCCAGTTTGAGAAGCCATGGTTTTTCATCGATTTTCTGGCGACAAGTTTGATAGAACGCCATACCGAAGATGAACAGCATTGCGAAGCCACACGCTACCATGATGCGGAAGCTCCAGAATAGCGGTGCTACCTGTGGAATAGAGTCTTTTGCCGCTTGTTTGATTTGTGCTTCTGTCGCATCAACAACGTTTGGTGTTTGTTGTTTCAACAGCAGACCAAAACCTAGGTCTTTCTTCACGTCGTCAAACGCTGCCAGGTTTTCAGGTGTTCTTTCACCCGCACGCAATTTCTCAAGCAAGCCGTACGCAATCATACCGTTACGGATACGCGCTTCGTGCTCATCAACGATGTCATGTAAGCCCGTTACCTGCTTATCGAAAGAACGCGTCGCGATGATACCCATCACGTATGGGATCTTAATCGCGTAATCCGTTTCCATGGTTTCTTGATTAGGGAAACCGAATACGGTGAAGGCAGCTGGTGCTGGCTCTGTGTGCCATTCCGCTTCGATGGCGGCCAGTTTGACTTTCTGAACGTCGCCCAGCTCATAGCCAGATTCGTCACCCAGTACGATAGTAGACAGAATGCCTGCCATACCAAATGATGCAGCAATCGCGAAAGAGCGGCGCGCAAACGCAACGTCACGACCTTTCAACAGATAGTAAGCACTGATACCCAGAACGAACATTGCACCTGTGGTGTAACCTGCCGCAACGGTGTGAACAAATTTCACCTGCGCAACCGGGTTAAGTACAACTTCAGCAAAGCTCACCATTTCCATTCGCATGCTTTCGAAGTTGAACTCCGCACCCACAGGATTTTGCATCCAGCCGTTAGCGACGAGAATCCAAAGCGCAGAAAAGTTGGAGCCAATGGCGGTCAGCCAAGTGACGGTAAGGTGTTGGCGCTTGGAGAGACGGTCCCAACCGAAGAAGAACATACCGACAAGGGTAGATTCCAGGAAGAAGGCCATCAGCGCTTCGATAGCCAGAGGGGCACCGAAAATATCGCCGACATAGTGAGAATAGTATGCCCAGTTAGTACCAAACTGGAACTCCATGGTGAGGCCGGTAGCGACGCCCAACGCGAAGTTAATACCAAATAGCTTACCCCAGAACTTGGTCATGTCCTTGTAGATTTGCTTATCGGTCATCACATACAGCGACTCCATGATGGCTAGCAGGAATGCCATACCCAGAGTCAGTGGGACAAACAAGAAGTGATACATCGCAGTCAGTGCAAACTGGAACCGCGACAGATCAACAATATCAGTTAACATAGTAACTCCTTCATCGTCAGGCTGACTGACGCACGACACTTACGTATCGTTAAGTAAATGCTTAATCACCTGCGAGCCAAACAGCTCGCGCTTAACTGAGCTTCCTTACGGGGACTGTGTAAACAGCCATCCCTCTTTATGTTGCACGAATGTGCTGCACTGGTTAGGATTTTGTTAAGCATCTCCTAATATAGTGCCAGCTAATACTAAACATTCTGAGGACGAGCTTCAAAGCCTTTGGAGCAATCTCACATTGACTGCTGTCAAATTAATCAACTTTGGGTGTTCAAATCGTTTGAATTCAAGATCCAGATCAAAACAAAACCCAAATTAGACGTTGGCAGATATAGAAACTTTCTAGCACGTGACATTTGCACTAGAAGTATTGTTCAGAGAGGAAAAATAGCAAAGGCTGACACTAGGCCAGCCTTTAAAAAGAGGGAGATATAGTGGTGCTTGCTCACTCAGGCATATCAAATCCAAAATGAAGATATGCTCGCTGACTTGCAATACGCCCTCTTGGGGTGCGCTGCAAGTAGCCTTGTTGGATAAGATAAGGCTCTAACACATCTTCGATTGTGTCTTTCGCTTCACCAATTGCCGCGGCAAGGTTATCTAAACCAACCGGGCCACCGTCAAACTTCTCGATAATTGCAGTGAGAAGCTTTCTGTCCATGTAATCGAAACCTTGGTTATCGACATCCAACATGTCCAACGCTTTTGATGCCACATCCGCATTGATACGACCATCAGCTTTGACTTCCGCATAGTCGCGAACACGGCGAAGAAGACGGTTCGCGATACGTGGCGTTCCACGTGCACGTCTCGCGATTTCAAATGCACCTTCTTCATCCATATCCAGATTCAGGCAATTCGCGCTGCGTTGAACAATGCCTTTGAGGTCGGCAATGTTGTAGTACTCAAGGCGCTGAGTAATGCCGAAGCGGTCACGCAGTGGTGAGGTTAACGAACCAGCACGTGTCGTTGCGCCCACTAGCGTAAATGGTGGCAAGTCGATCTTGATAGAACGAGCAGCCGGGCCTTCACCAATCATGATATCCAGTTGGTAGTCTTCCATCGCTGGATACAACACTTCTTCCACAACAGGACTCAAGCGGTGAATTTCATCAATGAAAAGAACATCGTTTGGCTCAAGATTGGTCAGAAGCGCCGCCAAGTCACCCGCTTTTTCCAGCACAGGACCAGAGGTCGTGCGAATATTCACTTCCATCTCATTGGCAACAATATTTGCTAACGTGGTTTTACCCAGACCTGGAGGCCCAAAGATCAGCAAATGGTCGAGGGCTTCTTCACGTTTACGCGCCGCATGAATAAAGATCTCCATCTGGTCACGGACGTGATCCTGACCTTGATAATCTGACAGCATCTTTGGGCGAATAGCGCGGTCAATGACGTCGTCTTCACGGCTCGGTGGTACCGTGCCCATCAGTCGATCAGCTTCAATCATTCCAAATCACCCTATTAGACCATTGAGCGCAGCGCATCACGGATAATCGCCTCGCTCTTCATGCCGTCAACGGCCACTTGCTTGACCACTTTCTCAGCCTGTGCAGCTTTGTAGCCCAGTGCTATAAGTGCACTGATCGCTTCATCTTTCGGATCATTCGATGCCGCAACAACAGTTTCATTGCTTGCTGCACGGCGGGCCGCGGCATCGGCATGTGGTGTGAAGAGGTCGAAGGCATGCCAGTTTTTCAGGCGATCACGCATTTCGATCACCAAACGTTCTGCAGTTTTCTTACCAACACCCGGGATTTTGACTAGCGTTGAGACATCTTCACGCTCGACGCTGTCGACAAATTGAGTTGCCGTCATACCGGAAAGAATCGCCAGACCCAGTTTAGGACCAACGCCATTGGCTTTGATGACTTCGCGGAATAAAGCACGTTCGATGGTGGTGTTAAACCCATAGAGGAGCTGCGCGTCTTCACGCACCACGAAGTGAGTGTAAACAATCGCTTCTTCACCCACTTCTGGCAATTCATAGAAGCAGCTCATAGGCATACTGACTTCGTAACCCACGCCATTAACTTCCAGCAGGATTTCAGGGGGTTGCTTTTCAAGCAAAATTCCGCGTAATCGGCCAATCACAATCAAAACTCAAATTGTTGCTAATAATTGTGATTAGGATAATGAACAACTGGATAGATATCCAGTTTTAAAGCTGAGCGGGTACTTGAAATGGCTATGTGATCAGACTAATCCGACCCACTGCATGGTGTAGCGAATGAAATAGGCAAGTGCCGTCACAGCAAACACACCAGCAAACCAAAGGCCGACAAACCACGCAAAAGCTTTGCCCTGTTTATTCATGATACCCCTCGTCAGCTCTGACCTTCCCGCGGAACACCCAGTAGGAATATGCAGAATAAATGATGATGATTGGCAGCAAAACCACAGCGCCAGCGAACAGGAATGCAAGGCTATTGTCTGGTGCAGCTGCATCCCAAAGGGTCACCGCCCTTGGCACCATGTAAGGGAATATACTGATGGCGAAACCGGCAAATGCCATCAGATATATCATTAGTGTCCAGCAGTACGCTGCTCCAGCGCGACGCAAACTTAACGCATGCCAAAGTTGGTAAGCCGCGAACGCTGAAATGGCAGGAATAAGGAAAAAGCCCGCAGCATTGGGGAAAGTAAACCATCTCGCGGCGATATCGCTGGAGATAAACGGAAGCCAAACACTCACCACACCGATGGCTCCGAGGAACAAGAAGGTGAGTCTTTTGCACTTTGGAAAGAGTTTTTCTTCGATACTCCCGGAAGTCTTGATCAGTAGCCAGCAGCCACCGAGCAAGGTATATCCTGCTGTTACTGCAAGACCGCAGAAGAGGGAAAAAGGCGTCAGCCAGTCAAACCAGCCCCCAGCGTATTGCCTGTCTGCAACTTCAATTCCTTGTAACAAGGTGCCAAGAATCATCCCTTGGGAAAAGGTTGCCACCATCGAACCGCCCGCGAAAGACCAGTCCCATAGGTAACGACCCTTTTTGGTACGATAGCGATACTCAAACGCAACACCACGAAATATCAGACCAATCAGCATTGCAATAATGGGTGCGTAGACAGCAGGCATGATGATGGCATACGCCAAAGGGAAGACCGCAAACAGTCCTCCCCCACCCAGTACCAGCCAGGTTTCGTTGCCATCCCAAATAGGTGCGATGGAGTTCATCGCGGCATCTTTCTCGTCGTCATTTAACGAGGGGAAAAGTATGCCAACGCCAAGGTCGAAGCCATCAAGAATGACATAGGCGAATACTGCAAAGGCGATTATCACCGCCCAGATAAGTGCGTAATCCATTATGACTCCTTGCCGGGCGATGGTTCCGGATTAATCGCAATGTCTTTGCTTGAGTTACCATGCGAAAGTCGGGTAACAATGCGCCCATCCAAGTCCTGCTCGTACTTGGTTGGCGACTTTCTCATCAGCTTCAGTAAGTAGTAGATACCTGCACCAAATATCACGAAATACACCACCACGAACACGGCGAGGGATGCACCAACGGCACTGGCATCAATCGGTGACACGGATTCCGACGTTCGGAGTAATCCGTATACCGTGTATGGCTGACGCCCTACTTCGGTAGTCACCCAACCCGCCAAAATTGCTAAGAATCCGCAAGGCGCGGCATATACGCAGGTCCTTAGAAACCATGACGTTTCATACAGGGTTTTCTTGTAGCGAAGCCATAGAGATACCAATCCTATACCCAGCATCAGGAAGCCTATTGCCACCATGATGCGAAAACTCCAGAACACAACAGCAACAGGCGGCCTTTCTTCAGCCGGGACCGACTTGAGACCTTTGATTTCACCATCAACAGAATGGGTAAGAATAATGCTACCCAACTTTGGAATTTCGACTTTGTAATCAACCGTTTCGGTCTCTTCGTTTGGAATACCAAACAGGATAAGGGGCGCGCCTTTTTGAGTTTCAAAGTGCCCTTCCATGGCGGCCACTTTCATAGGCTGGTGTTCAAGCGTGTTAAGACCATGAAGGTCACCGGCGACAATTTGAATTGGCGTGACCAAAACCGCCATCCACATGCCCATCGAAAGGCTTATCCGACCCAGTTCGTTGTGGGGCGCGCGCAGTAAATGCCAAGCACCGACACCCGCCACCATAAATGCCGTAGTCAAATACGCAGCAATGACCATATGAACCAAGCGATAAGGGAAGGACGGATTGAACACGACTTCGAACCAATCTGTGACTATAAATTGGCCTTTGTCATTGAAGTCAAAACCTGCTGGGGTTTGCATCCAACTGTTTACGGACAGTATCCAAGTGGCGGACAGTAAGGTGCCAAATGCGACGACTGCAACGGCCAGGAAATGAAGTTTAGGACCGACTCGCTCACGCCCAAAAAGCATAATACCCAGGAAACCCGCCTCAAGGAAAAACGCGGTGAGCACTTCATACCCCATCAAAGGGCCCAGCACTGGGCCGGTTTTGTCGGAGAATACGCCCCAATTCGTTCCAAACTGGTAGCTCATAACAATCCCGCTCACTACGCCCATACCGAATGTGACAGCAAAGATTTTCGTCCAGTACTTTGAAAGCTCTAGGAATTGGTGCTGCTTGGTTTTCAGGTGCAATGCTTCCAACACCGTGATGTAGCTGGCAAGCCCGATAGAAAAGGCGGGGAATATTATATGAAAAGACACGGTGAACGCGAACTGAATTCGCGCCAGGTCTATAGCAAGCTCCGACATACCCAACTCCACGAAACGTGAGTGACCCTAGTTGGAACGTCAAGCTTTACGACTGAGATCACTTTTATGGAGAATTCATCATCAGAGGTGACTTACCTAACAGAGTAATAAAAAAAAAAGCGAGCCACGCTCGCTTTTTAGTGTCGGGTTGAGGCTTAGTGTTTCGCTCAGAAGATACAGTGTTTTGCAAAATCAGTCGCTTCGTTTGTCGACCAATCGCCTTTTGGTTTTTCTTTTATCTCTTTGCACCACTCTTCACTGCCCACTTCCGGTGAACAGCCAGCAATCACAAACAATACTGCAAATACGGCTAGTAGCTTTTTCATTTTAGAGTCCTATCCTTTCGAGTTATTTACAACACTGCATCAGACTGATGACTAATCTGTAAAGTCACTCAGATAAATCATGGAATTAACCCGTCATTCGCCGACAATTTTTGCTGGCGTTTCCTCAATGGCAGACACCAACTGCAATGCAGCAAACTCACGGTAAAGCGTTGACGAACCCATCAATTCATCATGCGTTCCTGTGGCGACAATTTGTCCTTTATCCATTACCAAAATCTTATCTGCATTGACCACGGTTGCCAGACGGTGAGCAATCACTATCGACGTTTTGTGCGACATAAGTTCATCAAGCGCTGATTTCACTTTGTGTTCACTCACGGCATCCAGCGCACTGGTGGCTTCATCTAGCAGGAGAATTGGGCGATCTGCCAATATTGCACGGGCGATAGAAATACGTTGCTTCTGACCACCTGATAAACGCACGCCACGTTCGCCCAACTCAGTATGATAACCATCAGGAAACTCCACGATAAAGTCATGCGCTCTCGCCGCTTTACAGGCAGCTACCACAGCTTCTTCGCTGGCTTCAGGCGCACCATAACGCACGTTCTCAAGCACAGTGGTCGCGAAAATGACAGACTCTTGTGGCACCAGAGCAAATTGCTTTCTCAAGGTTTCAATCGATAGGTCTGAAATGCTGGCGCCATCAATATCAATGTGTCCTTCCTGGACATCAAAAAAGCGTTGAAGCAGAGCAAAAACAGTGCTTTTCCCGGCTCCGCTTGGGCCAACCAGTGCGATGCGCTCACCCGCTTTTACATTGAAAGAAAGAGAATGAAATACGGGAAGATTTTCATCACCGGGATACGAGAACGAAACGCCATCAAAACGAACAGCCCCGGAAACGGGTTCCGTTAACTGGCATGGGCTCTCCGGCTCCTGAATGTCCTGCTCCATTTGAGATAATTCAATCAGGCGTTCAGTCGCACCGGCTGCCCGTTGTATGTCCCCAATCACTTCGCCAATGGTGGCCACACCACCGGCCACTAATAACGCATAAAACATAAAGGCTGACAGCTGGCCAGCGGTCAATGAGCCTTCCAAAACGCTCAATGCGCCAACCCAAGTGACCAGCACGATGGCCACAATAGAGAGGAATACCACAGAGCCCATTAAGGTCGCGCGATAACGAATTCGTGTTTTGGCAGCATCCATAACCGACTCGACGCGACCATTGAAATGATGCGCGTCAGCTTCTTCATGGTTGTAAGACTGGACAGTTCGAATTTCGTGCAGCGTTTCATCCACATGGGCGCCAAGATCAGCCACACGGTCCTGACTCACACGAGCCAATCGACGCACTTTTCGTCCCAGCACAAAAATAGGCACCAAGACAACTGGAACCGCCAGTAATACAAGTCCAGTCAACGTAATGCTGGTGAACGCCATCATCACTAAGCCGCCGATAACTGACACCCCAGAGCGCAGTGCCATTGAAAGACTGGAACCCACTACCGTCTGCAGAAGCGTTGTGTCTGCGGTAAATCGGCTGATGACTTCACCCGTTCTTTCTTTGGCGTAAAACGAAGGTGAAAGTTTGAGAAGATGGTGATACACAGTCATGCGGATATCCGCACTGACGCGCTCACCAAGCCAGCTCATCAGATAGAAACGACAGAAGGTTGCAAAGCCACTGACCACCGTAATACCGAGGATAACCAGAACCAGTTTATTCAACTCGTTGGCATTGCCAGAAAGAAAGCCTTCATCAACCACAAGCTTCACAGCCTGCCCAAGCGCCAGCCAGCTTAGGGAGCCAAGGAAAAGGAAAAATACTGCTCCCAACACATGAAAACGGTAAGGATTAAGAAATTGAGCTATCCAACGTATGATCGAGCGGGTTGAGCTTTCAGAATTTGAAGAAGACATTAACTACCCTAACAAAGAGATATCACTTTATCTAAAGCGAGTGCTCGGATAAGAGACCGAGCGTGTAAGTATGTATCGATCACGAATCATCATTCAAGCGCTGTACTTGGCTTCTCGATATGCTTTCAAAGGCCCATTCAAATCGCGTCTAACCCGATGATTGCTCATACCCGAATCATACCCAAACAATGCCCATCTATTCTCACCCTGAGAGCTTCATTTGAGCTGACTCGATAAGTTGGTCAATTCGGTGAGAAGCATGGCGCAATAACCGACGATTTCAATTCTTCGAACATCCCATCTTCCTTAACAATATTGGCTCATTATTTTGAATGGAAGCACATGAAATCATGAGAAATAAACTGCTAATTGCGTCAATGGCCCTTGCTTTATCAGGATGTGGCGGTGGTGGAGGTAGCGATAGTGGCTCTTCAAACAATGTCAATTCGCTCTCATCTGTGAATTTTGCTGACAGCGCACTAAAATCTTGCGTTGAAGCTACTGGGATCACCAATATTCAAAACATCGAAATGCTCGACTGCCAAAATGTTGGCATTACAAGCCTCTCTGGCCTGGAAAAACTTCCAAATCTTTGGTTTCTGGCGCTATCTGACAACCAATTGAAGAGCGTCGACCTTTCCGAATTTAAAAGCCTAAATAGCATCTGGTTAGACAACAACGAATTAGAGACGATTACCTTACCAAGTAGCCAAGAGCTGACCTATTTATACCTTCAAAACAATTTCCTTACTTCAATAGATGTATCCTCTCTCCCTGACCTTTTAACACTGGACGTAGACGGTAACCTTCTCACTCAAATAGAACTTGGTGGCAACGAGAAGCTCACGGAGATTAATGTCAGCAATAACAAGTTGAGCAACATTGATCTGACTGCCAATCCTTTACTGGAAGACATTTGGGTTTCGGGTAACAACCTCACATCGCTCAACCTTGCTGTTCAAGACCAAGCTGATTTTGTCATCGCTCACGACAACCAACTTGTTGACCTGGCACTCCCAACAACTGATACCTTGACATATCTGGCACTGGATAATAATCAGCTAACTAGCCTGGATGTCAGCGGCTATCCGAACTTAGAAAGCTTGGGGATAAAAAACAATCAGCTGTCTTCACTTGATGTAACAGCATTAGCTAAGTTAGAAAGCCTTGATGCTAGCGGGAACGCTATTGGTAATGTCTCGTTGACTGGCAACCCCAAGCTTGCAACGCTTTATCTATCTGGTACTAATGCAACCAGCCTCGACTTTTCAGGTAACCCAACGCTGAGGATCTTAGATGTTGGGAACAACACTTTAAGCAATATCGATTTAACAGCCAATAGCAACTTAGAAATCATCAACATCCGTAGCAATACCATTTCGAATGTTGACACTAGCAACTTATCAAAGCTCAAATGGTTTACCGCCAGCGACAACAATATTTCATCACTTAACTTTGACAACAACCCAAAGATTGAGATGATTCTGCTTAGCTATAATCCTCTAGACACTGCAACCCAGACTCACCTTGACACATTGGAGGAGAGTGGTGTCAGCGTTGTATATGGACCTTAAATTGTCAGGGTTTTAAATAAGCAAAAGGCTGCTTATCGCAGCCTTTTATTTTGAACAAAACCAAAGCACAAGAGATTAATCGACTTGTTCACTGTCGCCTTTTCTTGTTTGGTAAAGCAAGAATGCCGCCGACAACCAAACTAAACACGCCATCACAAACAATGTGCCACCGTCGTTACCGACCACTTCGCCTACTTCATTAAAAGCAGGCTGCGCAACACCAATTGGTGTAAACAAGTGGAAGAAAATCGCGCCTGTCATAGTACCGACAGCCATCAGAGCGCCCAAAGCATGAAGGCGCGTAAACAGCAGAATGGATGCAATCAACTCGGCGATACCCACCATGTACGCACCATATTGGCCAAACCATGCAAGTCCAGACCACTCGCCCAAGGTGCCGAAAATAAACTCAGTCTCTGGAGAGCCAGTGAACTTGAAGAACAACGATTGAATAAACACAAACGCAATAAAAATGCACAAACCTGTTTTTAAATATTTCATAGTTTTTCCCATTCGAAACATAGATATCCCTTAAACAACCATAGAAAAGAACGGGAATTTCTCTAATCAATTTCAAATCAAGCTTAATATGTTCAAAAATTTAGAACGAGAAGTGCCTCTACACTCTGACCTTCCCAAGAGAACATTGAATTCATTGGCATTAACTTAAAACGTCAATTGGAGACAGCGTTAGAAATTTATAGATAAAGAAAAAGCAGCCAATTGGCTGCTTGGGGAAGTAATAAGTCTAGGTAGGTTTATCTATACCGCCCGCGCCTTGCGCTCTTCGCCTGCCCCGCCATAGCAACTAGCGTATGGTTGGTGTGGGCGTGACAAATCGCGACGGCTAAGGCATCTGCCGCATCAGCTTGTGGCGTTGATGGCAATTTCAGCATGTGGACGACCATGTGCTGAACCTGCTTCTTATCTGCACTGCCTTTGCCAACCACGGCCTGCTTTATCAAGCGGGCAGCGTACTCGGAAACTGGCAAACCCGCATTTACCGCGGCAACAATAGCACTTCCACGTGCCTGACCGAGCTTAAGTGCTGAATCCGCGTTGCGCGCCATAAACACCTGCTCGATGGCAAACGTATCCGGCTGGAACTGGGTAATCACTTCGCTGACACCAGCATAAATCTGGCCTAATCGCCCGGCCAAATCTTCAGAATCAGTTCGGATACAACCGCTGCCAAGATATTCCAGATGCCTTCCTTGATGACGGATCACGCCGTAGCCTGTGATCCGCGAACCCGGGTCAATCCCGAGAATAATAGCCACGTATGATTATTCCAGTGTTGCTGCGACTTCGTCAGAAATATCGCCGTTGTGGTAGACCTCTTGAACGTCATCAAGATCTTCAAGTGCATCAATCAGACGAAGCAGTTTAGGTGCTGTGGATTCGTCCAGATCTGCTTTAGTTGAAGGAACGAGCGTAACTTCTGCGTTTTGCGCTTCAAACCCAGCAGCATCCAACGCATCTTTCACAGCACCGAACTCTGCTGGTGTTGTGTAAACGTCCATCGAGCCATCTTCATGAGTCTCAACGTCATCCGCACCACCTTCCAACGCCGCTTCCATCACTGAATCTTCATCCAAACCTGGCGCATAAGAAATGACACCTTTTTTGTCGAACAGGTAGCTCACGCTTCCGTCAGTGCCTAGGTTTCCGCCCGCTTTAGAGAACGCATGACGAACACCGGAAACGGTGCGGTTGCGGTTGTCTGTCATACATTCAACCATGACTGCAGTCCCTGCTGGACCGTAACCTTCATAGATCACGGTTTCCATGTTCTCTTCGCCTTCACCACCCGCACCGCGCGTAACAGCGCGGTTAACAGTGTCTCGGGTCATATTGTTTGACAGTGCTTTATCAATCGCAGCGCGCAAACGAGGGTTGTTCTCTGGCTCAGGACCGCCTTCTTTCGTCGCCACCACGATTTCACGAATTAGCTTGGTGAAAATTTTACCGCGCTTGGCATCTTGCGCAGCTTTACGGTGTTTGATGTTAGCGAACTTACTATGACCTGCCATTTCTCACTCCTCTATCAGCGGCCGACACACCACTGACGTTATTGTTTAATCATGGATTTATAGCAAAACAGCTATAAACTTTCTGAGATAAAGCCCATATCTGCTTGCTTTAAAGGCATAATCTAGAAACAAATAAAGCCAGATAAACTGGCTTTATTTTCTAGAAGTCAGCGCGGATTACGCGTTGTTTTCTTTTTTTTCACGTGAGGTGACAGCGCCAACTTTAATATCTGGTATTTCACCTGGCTGGACTGACTTTGGCTCAGGCAATTTGAGACTCACTGCTACTTCAATCCCCAGCTCCTCAAGCGCTGCAGGGTTAGCAAGGCTTGGTGCATCCGTTAGCAAACACGCTGCTGCAGTGGTTTTCGGGAACGCGATAACATCACGGATGTTTTCGGTGCCACATAGCAGCATAACAAGACGGTCAAGACCGAATGCCAGACCCGCGTGTGGCGGTGTACCGTACTTCAATGCTTCAAGCAGGAAGCCAAACTTCACTTTTTGCTCTTCCGCCTCGATACCCAGCAGGTCGAATACCGCTGTTTGCATTTCAGGGTTATGGATACGAACAGAACCACCGCCCACTTCGTAGCCATTCAGAACCATGTCGTAAGCGTTAGAATTTACACTCTCTGGGTTCGCTTTCAGCTCTTCAGGAGACACGTTCAGTGGAGACGTGAACGGGTGGTGCATCGCGTGCAGGTTACCTTCATCGTCTTCTTCGAACATTGGGAAATCAACAACCCACAGTGGTGCCCACTTGCTGGTATCAGTCAGACCCAGATCGGTACCCAGCTTCAGACGCAGTGCACCCATCGCTTCGGTCACCACTTTCTTGCTGTCAGCACCAAACAGGATGATGTCACCAGACTCTGCGCCAGTGCGCTCAAGAATGCCGTTAACCACATCTTCAGTCAGGAACTTAGCCACTGGAGACTGAATGCCTTCCATGCCTGCTGCACGGTCGTTCACTTTCACCCATGCCAGACCTTTCGCGCCGTAAATACCAACGAACTTGGTGTAGTCGTCGATTTGCTTACGAGAAAGCTCAGCACCACCCGGTACACGGATAACTGCAACACGGCCTTTCGGATCGTTTGCTGGGCCAGAGAAGACTTTGAATTCAACGTCTTTCAGCAGGTCTGCTACATCAACCATTTCCAGCGGGTTACGCAGGTCTGGTTTGTCAGAACCGAAACGACGCATCGCTTCAGCGAAAGTCATTTGTGGGAAAGCGCCCAAATCAACGTTAAGCAGCTCTTGCCACATGTCGCGAACCATACGCTCAGTCACTTCGCGCACTTGTTCAGCGTTCATGAATGAGGTTTCGATATCGATTTGGGTGAATTCCGGCTGACGGTCTGCACGCAAGTCTTCGTCACGGAAACACTTAACGATTTGGTAGTAACGGTCGAAACCAGACATCATCAGCAGCTGTTTGAACAACTGTGGAGACTGAGGCAGTGCGTAGAAGCTACCTTTATGAACACGGCTTGGTACCAAGTAGTCACGCGCGCCTTCTGGGGTCGCTTTGGTCAGTACTGGCGTTTCGATGTCTAGGAAGCCGTTGTCATCCAGGAAACGACGGACAAAGCTCGACGCTTTTGCGCGCAGCTTGATACGGTCACTCATTTCAGGACGACGCAGGTCAAGATAGCGGTGCTTCAGACGCTGTTCTTCAGAATTGTTCTGGTTGAAGTCCAGTGGGAGTGGAGCTGCACGGTTGATGATCTCAACGCCACGCGCCAGCACTTCTACTTCACCCGTCGCCATACCTTTGTTGATTTGGCTGTCAGGACGCAGACGCACTTCACCGGTGATCTTGATACAGAATTCGTTACGCAGTTGGTTAGCAACCTCGAAGATATCTTTCATATCTGGGTCTACAACTACCTGAACGATACCTTCACGATCTCGCATATCGATGAAGATAAGACCGCCTAAATCGCGACGACGGTTAACCCAGCCGCATAGTTCTACAGTTTGCCCTGCGAGGGCTTTGTTCAGGTGACCACAATATTGGGTGCGCATATGAATTTCCCGATCTGTTACTTACTGTCCTTTTACGCCACAAGACGCAAAGTATCGAATGAGGGTTTGCAGCTTTCACTGCTGATGCCCGCTGGAAAAATTGCACCAGCGAACCTCTAAATATTTCAAAAAGACGGTGCATTATAAAGGAAAAAATGAGCCTGCGGTAAATCGTAGCCAGACTAAGGAGGGAAATCGTCGCAACTGCGCAAAAAAGCAGCAAAGATTGACCTCTCGCCAGTGTTATACCAATCACAGTAGGTAGCTGATCAGAAATAGCGCAGGAAAAATGCTCGAGAACAAGGCAAAAAATTTCGATACGTAGTTATTCTACAATCAAATTTTTCAACGCAGTTATCGAGCATTTTAACAAGCTAGGATGAGCAGATATTTACTACGATTGGTATTAATTCCACAATAGCCGCTCAAACAACAGAAAGGACGCTAGGTTTGCAAACGCCGCTTTCCCAACTGACTTCGCCGCCAATCCGCCTTGGTATGACTCAATGGTCACACAATTCATGGCAGCGTGTATTCTATCCTTCAGGCACAAAAAGCGGCGAACGACTGGCCCGTTACGCTGAAGTGTTTAATTCTGTGGAAGGTAACACCACCTTTTACGCGAGTCCTTCCCACGCCACGGTGGCGAACTGGAAAGCGGCCACCAGCGATGCATTCAGCTTTACCTTTAAGTTCCCCCAACCCGTGACGCACCAAATGATGCTGCGCCATTCCGATGAAATGGTCTCAGAGTTTATTAATCTGATGCAGCCACTCCATGAGCGCATAGGCCTTTGGAAAATTCAGCTTCCCGCTGCGTTTGGCCCTGAAAATTTACGCGACCTCAAACACTTTCTGAGCGCAATGCCAAAAGGCTTTAAATTGGGTGTGGAAGTTCGTCATCTCGCGTTCTTTGCCAAAGGTGAAGAAGAACGTGCATTGAATGCGATGCTGATGGAACTTGGCGCCAACCGCATCATCATGGACAGCCGCCCTGTTTTCGCAGTTCCACCAGATACCGACGCACTGCTTGATGCTCAACAGAAAAAGCCGAAAGTCCCTGTGCATGCTATTTCGACGGCAGAAACCCCCATGGTGCGCTTTATCGGCGACCCAACACTTGAGCGAAACGATAAGTTCTTTGCCAACTGGCTGAAGAAGATCCCGGTCTGGATAAATGAAGGTAAAACGCCTTACCTCTTTATTCACACCGCCAATAACGACGAAGCGCCGCAGTTAGCGGCGCGTTATTACGAAAAGCTGTGCGAGCACATTACCCTGCCACCGTTAGCCCCCTTAATGCCGGAGCAACCAAACAGTAGCCAGATGAGTTTGCTTTAGAGTGGACCTTTTCAAAAGTACCAACTGATTTCCGCTTCGAGAAAGTCATCTTTGCGGAGCGAGTAAACAGGATCAGATGGGGTATCAGAATCAAACATCCAACCTGTGACTGTCCAGCTCCAGTCGTTACTGAAACGCCCACTGGATTCAAGCCTAACAGTGACCGAATCAGAGTTATCGATATCCACTGTGCCACCAACCAGAAACTCGGTGCCGTCTAAATCGTTCAATACCCAACGAAGTCCGGCAAACAGATCATTCTGACCGGCCACTGGCGCTTTTTCACCGCGGTTGTCATAAAGGTATTCCACCAAAAAGCCAAGATCGGTCATGCCATCATTGACGCCAACATAGGTGTATTCAAAGCCGCCAGTCAACGCAGTGTGATTGTCTAAGCTGAATCTTCTAATAGCTTCTGCTTTCCACAGCCAGTCTCCGAAAATCGCCTGCACATCCAGTCCAACCTGACTCATCAAGGCGTAATACGGCTGCACAGAATTCGACAAACCCTGCACGAAATATGGATCCCGATTAGTGCCATGAAAAGCACTGACACCAAAGTCCCATTGGTCCCACATTAGCGAGTAACGCCCCGCCACGTCCGGATACCACTCTTCATGTCGCGATTCGTATTGCGCTTCTGTATCGCCCAACCCAGGGAAAGCCAACCTGCCATCATTACTGGCGAAGGTTCGTTCCCGAAAGTAAGGAAGCAAGTACAGATCAAGCAGGCTGTCATCAAACTCCCAACCCATGCTCACCATGGGTTGCCCGAGTTTTACTTCACCATCAATTGCTTCGACTGCGTCAGTTTGGTTAATCACATCGACTAAATGTTGTGACTCCGTTACGCCCCAGAAAACAATTCCGATACCCGCTCGAATTTCGTAATTGCTGTCATAGTGTCGCCACAAGGCTTCGCGAACATCACCATGAGTGCGGTCATCGTCCAGAGAATCCCAACGGAAAAACGGCGAGAACACAAAACTCGAGTTGCCCTCTTCAGTTTCCCAATAAAGCTCTGGCTCTATCGCCACAGAAGTCTGGCTTTTGCTTTGTCCCATCAACCCGGTTTCTGCAAACTGACGCTGCTGAAATGAGATTTCGCCTTCTGCCTCAAAATACTCGAAGGCAGAAAGGGGAAGCGCTGTCAGCGCCAGTGCTGCCCCCAATACTGCTGATTTCATCCAACCTCCTAGCGTGCACGTTTCAGGCTGGATTTGGAGAAATCTTTTTCTTCAAGTCCCGTATTGAATGCCAGTTTGCTGGTGGTCAATGTGGTGACTTTTCCGGTTTGGTGGTTTTCCATCACCATTTCAAGCGCACGCCAATACTGGTCCATATACTGCTGATAATCCGCGAAGCTCAGGGTTTTCAGCAAAGTGTCACGACGGTCGTAAAACTCGATTTTCAGCGGGCGATAGTGCTCTTTATCCAGCCACACTTTCTGACGGGTATAACCGGAATATTTGTCAGTCGGAATTTGCTCCACCACAAAGCTATCCAGGCCTTCGACAGACTCATCACCTAAATAGTTAAAGCGATATTTTTCCAGTTCAAATGAGCTCAGATCTTCATAGGCAAACTCACTGCCCATAAATGGACCTGATTTGTTGCGCGATGCAATTCGCTTAGTGCGCTTAAGCGCTGGCAGATATAGCCACTGATCATCCGGGCCTGTCACGTGTGAATAGTTCAGGAATACCGTGCCACGCACATCGCGCGGCTCATCAAAAATCGTCAGGCCCTTATCTCCGTCATCTGCCACTTCCAATGTGTTGATGCGCAGTTTGCGCTCACTGGTATCACCATTGGCATTTTGCAGCACCATCGTCAGGGTAGAAGCGCTGTCGCCCCACCCTTCATCACGCTTTTTGCGCTCTTGAGCAATTTCCAAACCGCGAGCTTCATCTGCCATCAGCGGCATTGATACGCTCAACAAGCTCAATGACACTACCACCGCCTGACTTAACTTCTTCATCGTACTCATAGTTCTCTCCTTGATTCTTTTTGTCTTTTGTCTGTTCGTCTATTGGGCGGTTTGTGTAACCAGTTTTTCCGATTCACGGGCGTAAGACTTGCGGTCGGCAACCAGCAATACTGCAGGCAGAAGAATGAAATCGACTACCAGCGCAATGAAAATCACCATGGCACTCAACATGCCCATATCAGCGTTCAAGCGGAATACGGACGTTGCCAGCACACTAAAGCCTGCCACCAACACCACTGTGGTGATCCACAGTGCACGGCCTACGGTGCTGAATGCGTAACGGATACCTTCTTCAACATTGCGCCCTTGAAGACGCGCATAGCGATACTTGGATAGGAAGTGAACCGTGTCATCCACCACGATGCCAAGCGTAAGGGTCACGACAATAGAAAGTCCCAGATTGATTTCACCTGAAATCAAAGCCCACAAACCAAAACCGATAATGGCAGGAGCAAGGTTAGGCACCAGACTGATAGCACCCAGTCGCCATGAACGCAGCGCAAACACCAACAGACCAGAAATCAGCACCAGTGCAATCGGCAAAGTCTTGAGCATGCTTTCCATATTGGTTTCGCCAATGTGGGCAAACATCAGGTTCGGACCGGAAGAGGTCATGTCGAACTGCGGCGCGTTAGCGGCAAACCATTTATCCATGCGCTGCTCAAGATCGATAAGTTCAACGCTCCCCAAGTTGTCGACTGTAAGCAGCAACTTCACTGCGGACTTATCAATGTTTACTTCATTGTTCAGGTCTAGGCCGTAAGGTAGGGACATCTCGTATAGCAACAGGTATTGCGCCGCTAGCTCGGGATCGGTTGGCAATTGATAGTAAGATTCATCATCGCCATGCATGTTTTTGTTCAAACGCTTAAACGTGTCTGAGATAGACGCAACATGGTCGACTTCCGGTTGAATACGTAGCCAATCCGTAAAACCGTTCACGGCTTGTAAAAACTCAGGCTGGGTGATGCCTTGAGGCTGGCCTGATTTAATCGACAAGCTGATGGCCGTGGTACCGCTGATGTTTTCTTCCATAAAGTCAGCAGCCTGACGGAAGGTGTTTTCAGGGCCAAAGTACTCCACTGAGTTGTCATTTACTTGGTTCTGAACCAGCAGCATGCTGCTCAGCACCACCACAACAGCACTGACAGGCAAGATCATTTTGTGGTGGCGAATGACTGAATCAGCAATCCAGCCCATCACCTTGTTGCCAGAGCTTTGCGATTGCTTCACTTTCACAGGCATCAGTTGTAGCAATGCCGGCAGCAAGGTAACGGAAAGGAAAAACGCAATCATCACACCCACCGCTGCCAAGTTACCCATGTCTCGCAGTACCGGTGAATTTGAGGCATTCATCATCAGGAAACCGATAGATGTGGTGACCGAGGTAATCAACAGTGCAAGGAAGTTCAGCTTCAAGGCATAGCTGATAGCCTCAGATTTCTCTTTCCCTTCACGAAGCGCATGAACATAAGACGTGATCAGGTGAACACAATCCGCCACCGCCAACGTCATAATCAGCGTCGGTACATTCACGGTGCCGTTATTGAGGTAGTGCCCCACCCAGCCAAGTAATCCCATTGTGCTGGCGATCGTGAGTACGATGACCACCAGCGTCGCGAAAACAAACTTCCAAGAACGCAGCATGAAACCAAGAAAGACTAAAATCACTAGGAACATCATGGGCACAAGGGTATTGCCATCATCCATGGCAGCAAGTGCAAAGGCATTGTTCAACGCAATGATCCCGCCAAGATGAAACTCAACATCGCTGTGCGACTGGCTAACTCGGTCTAGTAACTGGTCAGCAAAAACAGATATTTCATTGACCTCAACACTCTGGTCACCGTCAGGAAGTTGGAATGTAATCGTCACGACAGCGACACTGCCATCCTGTGACACACTTGAACCCACAAGTCGCGGTTCGTTTAACGCGACATCTCGGATATAAGCGAGACGTGATGCATCCAACTCGATGTAATCCGCTGCTAAATCCTCCACCAACAAGTCATCTTCTTCTGCTGACGTATGCTGATAATTGGTAATGGAATCAACGCGGCTGGCATATGGCGTTTGCCAGGCTTCATCGGTCAGTTGCTTCACCAGTGACAGGTTTTCTTCAGTGAAGATGTTGCCATTTGATGGTGCCACGACAATGGAGAGGGTATCGGTTTTGTTGAAGGTGGCTTCCAGCTCTTTAAACGCCTGAAGTTGAGGGTTTCCTTCATCAAAAAAGATTTGGTAATCGCCGCGGAAATACAGTTTGGAGGCACCAAACGCCGCAAGCAGGGAAATCAAAACACTAAGGATTAAAAACAACCATGGCCTTAAAGTTGGCCATTGGGAAAGATCTCTGTTCATCACAGGCTCCGTTTGTGACGATTCGTCAATAAATCCGCTTTAAAAAGCCAACACAGTGGCTTAGTAAGACTCAACAGATTTCCGAACCAACCTTGACGAAACGTCAAAATTGGAAAAATTAAAAAGCGCTAATGCGCCATGACAACGTTCCACACAATGGGAAGTTGACGATCCGTCATATATGACGTTTCGTCAATATAGATCAACCAGTATCACATTGAAAGTGTTTTTTGACGATTCGTCAGAGTTAGGCTTTTTGCCCGAGAAGAGCAAGTTCCTCAGAGAAGAGTTCTTTCCTTGCACGGGCCCAGGTTTGCTCATAGTCGAACTCAGTCGACAACGGCTTCCAACCAAGACCATCCAGCAGGAAGTTAATGTTTTGAAGGACAATATTGTGATTCAGTTGGCGTGACACACAAGTGCTGTGTTCCGCGTTATGAACCAAGGCGTTGGTACCAAACCCCATCGCCCAGTTAGCAAACACAACGTTGTCTGATGTCACACCAGGATTCAACACCAGCTCACCCGAATTAATACCGTTTTGGATGAACGCATCACCAATAGATACCGCTATTTCTTCCAGCTCATTGAGTTTTTCCAGGCGCTCAGGCGCACTTTTTTCTGTCACAGCAGGCGTGCGGCTGACCATGGCACACATGGAAAGAATGGGTTCGAGTTGGGAGAAAACGAAGTAACCTGCATGCATGGCGATACATTTCTCGCGACTGGAGCCATCAAATGCCAAAGAACGTTTAAACATTGGTAGCTCACGACTTAGCGCTTCAATCGCCAGGGCCGCAATCAGGTCTTCTTTACTGTTAAAGTGATTATAAATTGTTCCCTTGGAGTACGAGCTAGCTGCAGCCACTTTATCCATAGTCAGTTGAGCAAAGCCTTCACGCATCACAACATCACGCGCGATTTCCAACAGCTCTTTCTCTCTGTCACGCATGGCAAGCTGCTTGCGGCTCAAAGACGAAGTATCGACGTTGTAAATCGCTGACATTCTGTTTTCGATGGTTTGCTCTAACATAATCACTTCCTGAACAAGATCAGCTCACTTATAGCATGGAACATGACAAAACGGAAAACGGTCGCTGTATTTAAAAGCTGACAACTTGACGAAATTCAATGACCCGACAATTCATACATTGAGCTCAACACAAGCAGGATAGAGACAAGCGAAGCAAAATTCTCTACAATACGCGCCCTTTGGATGCTGGATGGAAACTGGCATCAACGAGTGTAGTAATGCCGAATCTCAGGAATGAAGAGATTGACGGTAAATGGTTCTTTTTAGGCAGGTTCAGATGGCAAATCGCGACAATATTTTTGCTGCGCCAATTGAAAAACTGGGTGACTTTACGTTCGACGAAAACGTCGCCGAAGTTTTCCCGGATATGATTCAACGCTCGGTGCCGGGCTATAGCAACATCATATCTGCGATTGGTATGCTCGCTGAGCGTTTCGCCACTGATGGTAGTCGTGTTTACGATTTAGGTTGCTCGCTGGGCGCAGCAACTCTGTCTATGCGTCGCCATATTAAAGCGCAAAACTGCACCATTATTGGCGTTGATAACTCTCCTGCAATGGTTGAACGCTGCAAACTTCACGTCAATGCTTACCGCTCAGATACTGATGTACAAATCCTCGAAGACGATATCCGCAATGTCGATATCCAAAATGCTTCTGTGGTCGTGCTGAACTTTACCTTGCAGTTTTTGACCCCAGACGATCGTCAGGCGCTTCTCGAGAAGATCTTCGCTGGCCTCAAGCCAGGTGGCATTCTTATTCTCTCTGAGAAATACAATTTCGCCGATGAAACTGCGAACGAGCTTCTTATTGACCTACACCACGATTTCAAACGTGCCAACGGTTATAGCGAGCTGGAAATAAGCCAAAAACGTAGTGCACTGGAAAATGTGATGAAGCCAGACAGCATTGATACCCACAAGCAACGCCTGAGTGATATCGGTTTCAGTAGCGTAGCAGTATGGTTCCAGTGCTTTAACTTTGGTTCCATGTTTGCCATCAAGTAACTACTAGAGCTAAACAAATTCATCGCGTTAGGTAAGCTGGCGCAACACGAAAAACCAAAAGACGATACCTATGTTCGATTTTTCTGACTTCTACCAATTGATTGCTAAAAACCGTCTGCAGAACTGGCTGAATGTATTGCCAGCGCAATTGACGGAGTGGCAAAACCAGCCACATGGTGATCTGCCAAAATGGATGCGCGTGCTAAAGAAGATCCCGATGGATGCGCCTTCTACGATTGACCTGAAAGACAGCGTGACCATTGGTACAGAAGACGAACTGCCGGCTGGCCAGCGCGCGAAGATTGAAAACCTGCTGCGCGCATTCCACCCGTGGCGCAAAGGTCCTTACAATGTTCATGGCATCAATATAGATACTGAGTGGCGCTCGGACTGGAAATGGGATCGTGTGCTACCACATATCTCTCCACTGAAAGGCCGCTATGTGTTGGATGTAGGCTGTGGCAACGGCTACCACATGTGGCGCATGCTGGGTGAAGGTGCAGAGCTAACAGTAGGTATCGACCCTTCTGAGCTGTTCCTCGTTCAGTTCGAAGCGATTCGCCGAATGATGGGCAACGACCAACGTGCTCACCTGCTTCCGCTGGGTATCGAAAAACTGCCAGAGTTGAAAGCATTCGACACTGTATTCAGCATGGGCGTGCTGTATCACCGTCGTTCACCACTTGATCACTTAATCCAATTGAAAAACCAATTGGTGAAAAATGGTGAGCTCGTATTAGAAACCTTGGTGATTGATGGCGATGAAAACGCCGTGCTGGTGCCATTTAGTCGTTACGCACAAATGCACAATGTCTACTTCTTCCCTTCCGCGAAAGCACTGAAAGTGTGGCTGGAGAAAGTCGGGTTTGTGGACGTGCGTATTGTTGATGAATGTGTAACGACAATAGACGAGCAGCGCACAACAGATTGGATGACGCATAACTCGTTACCAGATTATCTCGATCCAAACGATCCATCGAAAACGGTTGAAGGATATCCGGCTCCTAAACGAGCCATTTTGGTGGCGCGTAACCCAGACTAAAAATATCCTTTCTAATATACCCAAAGGCAGCCTAGTGGCTGCCTTTTGTCGTATTTTCGCTTCATATTGTTAAATTTACCGAAATTTTCCTACCATTTTATATTGATCCGCAGCCAAATTTTGAGTCGATCCAGATCTCTTTATTGAATGAAAAGTTAATTGTTTCATTATTTATTCTCGAGTCACCACAAGAATATATCCCATAAGTTTCGCTAAGTCATTGTTCATAATTTTTTGAAACATTATTTCAATTTTATCTCTTATTCGTTTCATGAATATTTAATTCGAGACACAAGCAGCAAGTATTGGATGTGTCCAGTGAGATACGTACGCAAAAGGAACGAATAATGAAACTAAAAACTCTTGGCCTGATTATCCCGGCAATTTTGGCTTCAAACGCAGTAGTGGCTGCGGATGTATATACAAACGACACTTTGACTCTATCTGTTTCGGGGCATGTAAAAGCTAACAGCACTTCATCAAATGCTAAGAAAAATGGCGAGTCTACTCAGAAAAAAGAATTCCACGTTACATCAAGTGGTGAAGTTGCTTTTAGTGCGGCTTACCAATTGAATGACGACGTTAAACTGACAGGTTCTGCTTATATCAACGGCAGTGACGGTCTGGAAGGTTTTAAGCTATCGGGTTCACATACCAAGTATGGCGTGCTTTCTCTGGGTGATACCGGCAGCTCTTTCGGTGCACTGGAAAAAGCAAACGGCTTGGAAATCACCAATATCTACGCAGTTAGCCAAGGTGGTGTAGGTCAAAATGGTGTTCGTTACACCAAGTCCGTCGGTGACTTCGATTTCTCTGCGAACTATGAAGCAAAAGAAAGCCAGGTAAACGACAATGGCGAGAAAGATCCTTCAAACTACGCAGCATCCGTTAACTACGGAGGAAGCAACTTCTCAGTTGCAGCAGTTTATGGTTCGGACGGTGACGATGCACAATCCTATGGTGTAGGAGCAGACGTGACATTTGGATCTCTGAAGGTAGGTGCTGCCTACGTTGACTTCCAAAATGCGGGCTCTTTGACTGTTAACGCTGATGTTGATGCTATCGACCTGAACACACCAAACAGCGGCGAAACTTACGCGCTGACTTCAATTTATACCCTCGATGATTTGGCGCTTTTTGCCACTTACCAGCATGCAAAAGGCAATGCGGTAGATAAAGCGTTCGATATCGACACTTACGCGACAGGCCTAACGTACAAGGTAAGCGATAACTTCACAACTTGGGCGAACTATCAGGTTGGTGAAGGTAAGGATGGCACAGACCGTAAAGAGGGTGACGTCATTCGTTTGGGCGTGAAACTCACGTTCTAACGGATAACCGTGGGGCAGGCCGGCCCCACAATGCACTGCTAATTTCTTTTTTATTTTTACGACTCCTTTGAGCTATCACCATGGTGATAGCTCCTTTTTTTGGTCGTCAGGCAGCAGCGCTTTGTTGATGAGGATAATCCTTACAACCCAGTTTTGATGAGATGGCTGCGGCTGCTTGATGCAAAGCCTCAACATATCGACCACAGGTTTCCTCTGAATAACGGATGCTTGGCATAGCAACAGCAATGGCTGCTATCACTTTTTGGAACCTGTCGTAAACGGGCACTGCGACAGAGATAACCCCTGCCTCACTTTCTTCCCTGTCAAGCGCATACCCTTTCTTACGGGCAGCTTCGAGCTTAATTAACAATGTTGCGTAGTCAGTATTATCCCCGACTTCTGATACGTTCCAGACCTCTCGCAATTCCGCCTCAGATTTTTGAGCCAGAAGCACATTACCTATCGCCGTGCTGTGTAAAGCTTGCCGGCTACCGACACGAGCCTGAACACCGAGGCTATACGCTGCATCGAGTTTGTGGGCAAACACAAAGCTGGAGCCGTCAGGCACGCCGAGATGCACAGCCTCCCCTGACAGTGAAAACACCTTATTCATCTCAATATCGGCGATTGCTACCAAATCCAGATACTCGAGGGCAGAAGCACCCATTTCGAAGAGCTTTAAGGTCAGCGAGTAATGTTCTGAGTCCCCTTCTTGGGCAACAATGCCGAGTGTCTTCATGGTCTGAAGAAAACGGTAAACGGTACTCTTGGACATCATCAGCCGTTGCGCCAGTTCACTCACGCCAATGTCTTTTTGCGTACTCAATGCCTGCAAAATCGCAAAGGTCTTGAGTACCGAAGAGACTGACTCAGGCTGGTTGATCGCCGACATAACACAGTTTCCTTTTACTTCTCATTAATGGGAAAGTACGTTCATTGTATCCGACAAGGTTTGAGCTATTTTCGTTAATGACTCAAACGCAGCAAGCGAATGTCTATGCATTGTAAGTCGCTATGATAAAGAAGTTGAAACAGCGTTCCATTGTAAAAACCTTCAATTTCCATCTGAGTTCACTCTTTTCGACATGACCTTCATTTTTATTGGCCCGCCGTAACTCGCGTCGCTGCACGTTTTTTGTTCCGACATCAGAAACAGCTATCGATTTTTTAGTTTGTCATGCCTATGTGAAAGATTACGAAATTAGAAGCAAAAAGGTTTATTCAAAACAGAATTTCAGCCTGAATGTTTAAATATAAATTCATCGCCACAATGAATGGATAAGAAAGTTACACCAACAGTGATTAGTGATTTGTATTAAATTGCCTTTGTCATTCAATTTTACACTCTTTGGAAAGCAGCCTTATCGGGCTCGCATAAAGAAGATGTTATTTGCCTCAGCAAAGAACAGCCCCAAAAACCCTAAGAATTATGTGTGCCAACTTCGAGCGCACCGACCTTAAAATCCCTCCATTCCATTTTTTGTGACTGAATTCCCATACTCAAAGATCAGAAAACTTGCCACGAAACAGAATGTTCAGATAAGCGACAATCCTGACTCAGATATGACAAATCACCCTTCTCGCTTCGTTTTTTTCGGGATAAACTACACTCCTATTTTCAACGCTTTAACCACCCAGCACGGAGCTCCACATGCTAACTCGCAGCGGATTGCTGATTCTTTTCTCTGCTGTCCTCTCTGGCTGCAGCATTACATCTCAGGAACAGCACCAGCAAACCCTGAATGCAATCAGTAACATAGAGACCAACATTCAGAGTGACTACTCGTCGCTAAACCAAAGTGTTCAAACACAGCAAGAACAAATCGCAACCCTTGAACAACAGGTTGCTGATATGTCTGACACACTCAAAATCATGCGTCAGAATCAGGCCCGCGAAGCAGCGAACCGATCAGAGCCACAGGTGGTCTACGTCGAAAAAGAAGTACCTGTGCCGCAAAAATCAGATAAAGCTGTGCTTGGTGAGCAAGAGTGGGTATGGATTGATGCTGCAGGCTCCAACTACAAAGCCCGCGTAGATACCGGTGCTACCACTTCTTCATTGAACGCTACTGATATTCAGGAATTCGAACGCGACGGAAAAACTTGGGTACGCTTTAACCTTGCCCATACCCAGAATGGCGAGGATGAATCTGAGCCGTTAGCGACTATTGAAGCACCGGTGACCCGCTGGGTGAAGATCCGTCAAGCTTCCACTGAAGGTCTTGAGCGTCGTCCGGTTGTAGAACTGCGCGTTAGATTAGGTGAATTGCATGAAAAAACGCAGTTTACACTGGCTGACCGTTCACACATGGAATTCCCGGTTCTTCTGGGTCGTGAATTCTTTAAAGACATTGCCGTTGTTGACGTCTCTCAGTCTTACATCCATCCAAAGTTTGTTGCCGAAAAGAAATAGCGCACTGAACTACCAACCACAGTGCCAATAACGAGGAAAGAATGACTTCACGCGTTCCTTTTTATTTACTCATTAGCCTGCTGATCATTGTCGGCATGAGCATGAGTATCTACCGCCATAACGTCTACGGTGTGCCGTGGACAGCGGGACAAAAACACCAAGTGTGGGAAGTGGAAGCCCGCGTTGAATTCCAAGCCAAAGGCGAGCCAGTCAAAGTGTCACTGGCTACACCGGATACTCAGGAAGGCTTTACACTCATCAATGAAAATACCAGCTCTCCAGGCTACGGATTTGCATTGATCAACACCGAAGATGGCCGCCGAGCAGAGTGGAGTAAGCGCGAAGAAAACGGCCAACAAATCCTCTATTTCAAAAACCAAATGCTGGTTGATGAAAACGCCAACTATCCTATCGAGCCGCCTCTCGGCAATGTCACACCTGCAGTGCTTGATGGCCCTATAAAAACGGCGGCAGATGCTCTTCTCGAACAAGCAAGACAACGCTCCGCGGACAATGTGACGTTGGCACGTGAGCTCATCAAACAATTCAACGACAAAGAAAGCCAGAATGCTGCCCTTCTTACCAAAGAGATGAGTAAAGCTCAGGCCATTGTCGCGATACTTTCCTTAGAAGGCATCCATGCTCGCGTTGTCGGGGCGTTGCAACTGGAAGACGGACGCCGCCGCCAAAACATCATTCCAATGGTCGAAGTGTGGGATAACGAAGAATGGCAACTGTTTAACCTTGATACCGGCGTGCAAGATACCTTTGAAAATCTTCTGATTTGGAATGAAAAAGGTACACCGTTACTAGAAGTGATGGGTGGCACCAACAGTCAGGTCAGCTTCTCCATCATCGCCCAGGACATAAGCCCTCAACAGGCGACTGATGAAAAGATCCAAGCAGAAAGCTTACTGAATTTCTCTATCCACAGCCTGCCAATCGAAGAACAGGCAATGTTCAAAACCATCATGCTGATCCCAATTGGTGCGCTGATTGTGGTGCTGTTGCGTGTACTGGTCGGCCTCAAAACCTCCGGTACCTTCATGCCAGTGCTGATCGCTGTTGCTTTTGTTCAGACGCAATTGGTTCCGGGGTTGGTTGGTTTCCTGCTAATTGTCGGTACAGGTCTAATTATCCGAAGTTACCTTTCGCGGCTTAACTTGCTGCTTGTGGCGAGGATATCTGCCGTGATTATCACGGTAATCATGATTATCTCTGTCTTTACGGTCGTCGCGTTCAAGATTGGATTGGTTGAAGGTCTGACGATCACTTTCTTCCCAATGATTATCCTTTCCTGGACCATCGAGCGTATGTCGATTCTTTGGGAAGAGGAAGGCGCGAAGCAAGTGCTTATTCAAGGTGGTGGCTCACTGTTGACCGCAGTGTTGGTTTACCTTGCGATGACCAATGACTTCGTGCGCCATCTTACCTTTAACTTCGTTGGCATTCAGTTGGTTATTCTTGCGCTTATCCTGATGCTGGGTAACTACACTGGCTACCGCCTGAGCGAATTGAAGCGATTCAAGCCACTGGTAAAGGATTAAGGCATGCTGGATTTCCTAAAGAAATACACATCGCCTTTTAAGCTGCACAGTGCAGGCATCATGGGAATGAACCGCCGGAATATCAGCTATATCGGCCGATACAACAAGCGTAGTCTTTTCCCTCTGGTGGATAACAAGCTTAAAACCAAGCAAATTGCTCAGCGTGCGGGAGCCACGGTTCCAGAACTGATTGGCGTCATCAGTGAGCAGCACGACGTGCCAACCATTCATGAGATGGTAAAAGACTGGCCGGGCTTTGTCATAAAGCCTGCTCAGGGCTCGGGTGGTAAAGGTATTCTGGTGGTGACCTCAAACAAAGATGGCGTCTACAAAAAACCATCTGGCTCTGAGGTCAGCAAAGAAGAAGTGGAACGCCACATCACCAACACTTTGGCGGGTTTATTCTCGCTGGGTGGTAAGAACGATGTCGCTGTCGTAGAAAACCTTATCCAGTTCGATGACGTGTTTGATGGCTTCAGCTATGAAGGTGTACCAGATATCCGCGTTATCGTGTTTAAAGGTTACCCTGTGATGGCGATGATGCGTCTTTCTACTGCCGCTTCCGATGGTAAAGCGAACCTTCACCAAGGTGCGGTGGGTGTCGGTATTGATATCGCCACGGGTAAAGCGTTGCGTGCTGTGCAGTTTAACCGCCCTATTGAGCATCACCCTGACACAGGCCGTCTGCTTAGTGAGCTCCATGTTCCGCACTGGGAGCTACTGCTAACTCTCGCTGCAAGCGCATGGGAGATGACAGGCCTTGGCTATCTCGGCACAGATATGGTGCTCGACAAAGAAAAAGGCCCAATGGTGCTGGAACTCAACGCCCGTCCTGGTCTGGCGATTCAAATTGCTAACGGTTGTGGACTGCTACCAAGACTTCGTCATATCGAGGCAATGGGAGAAACTGCTCACCTCACGACACCGGAAGAGCGTGTGGCTTATGCTGCCAAGAATTTCTGCGGCACCCATACGCCAGGACATTAAGTTCAAACAGGATACGTCACTCGGGCTTCGGCCCGATTTTTGTTTCAGACAACGACTCCCCCTTTCCCATTCCCATCTAGTTTCAGTAAGCTAGGGTGATTGACCCTATAGGAACACTGAGAATGGACGCATCAACCCACCAATTTGATTTTGATAAAGAAGTCGACCGCACAAAAAGCCATAGCGACAAATGGGACAAATATAAAGGTCAGGACATCCTGCCAATGTGGGTTGCTGACAGTGATTTCCAATCCCCACCAGCGGTAATAGAAGCACTGCAGGAGCGCGTATCACATGGTGTTTTCGGCTATACCCATGCGTCAGAAACCCTGACGGATATTTTCGTCAAGCGCATGAAAACCAAATACAACTGGGATATTCAGCCTGAGTGGGTAGTCTATCTTCCGGGCTTAGTATGCGGACTTAACATCGCCGCCCGTGCTTTAACGGATGAAGGCCAAACCATTGTTAGTCCTAGCCCAATCTACCCGCCTTTTATTTCTTCTGCCAAGTTTGCTGAACGCCCTTTAGTGAAAGCCCCAGTGAAGCTAGCAGAAGGACGCTGGATGCCGGATTTGGAAGAAGCTGAAGAGCAACTCTCTGGTAAAGGCGGTTTACTGCAAATGTGTAACCCGCTGAACCCGGGTGGGACGGTTTATACCCGCGAGGAATTGGAAGCGACGCTCGCTTTTGCGGAAAAACATGACTTGTTTGTATGTTCAGACGAGATCCATTGCGACTTGATTCTGGACGGTGAAAAGCAACATATTCCATTCGCAAGCATCAGTGAAAGTGCCGAACAGCGCAGCGTGACACTCATGGCACCGAGCAAAACATTCAACATCGCTGGGCTTGGTGCGTCAATTGCCATTATTCCGAATGCAAAGCTTCGCCAGCGATTTAGTAAGATTAAGCGTGGAATCGTACCCGGTGTTAACGTGCTGGCTTTCACCGCTGCCAAAGCAGCTTATCAACATGGCGAAGCTTGGCTGCAAGAGCAACTTTGCTATCTCGCAGGCCACCGCGATTACCTGATGCAGGAAATCAACGCCCTGCCCAGCATGAAGCTGGAACACATCGAAGCCACTTACCTTGCTTGGATTGATTGCAGTGACTTGCCTGTCGACAATCCGCATCGATTCTTTGAAAAGGCTGGCGTGGGTCTTTCACCTGGGCTGGATTTTGGTAACCGCAAGTTCGTCAGACTGAATTTTGGGTGTACCCGTAAAACGCTGGAAGAAGCAGTGCGTAGAATGAAAGCTGCCGTCAGCTCGTTGGCTTAACCGGCTTTAGACCAAAGAAAAACAGCGCCAAAAGGCGCTGTTTTTGTCTGTTCGTTATACCTGATTAACGCTTGGTACGAAAACCTCGGTGACACGCTTTACAGGAGCGGTCGGCACTTTTGATTGCCGCTTCCAGCGCATCATCATCTTGCGCGACGGCCGCATCAGCCATGGAAACAAAGCTGGTTTGGAGGCCATCAAGACCAGATTCAAACTTATCCCACTTAGTCCAAACTGCTGGTTTACTGCGGCTGTCAAAGCTACTGCCTTCAGGGAACATCCCTTTCAGCGCACCGACTGTGTCGGCGTTTTTGATTGCCAGATTACGGATGGTCTCCCAATCCGAGTCACTGCCATCTTCGGCTTTCTTCAAGCTTTTGAATGTGTCTGCAATAGAGAGGAAGTTTTGCTGGCGATTATCAATCACTTCAGAAAAATCCTGCGCCATCGCTGAACCAGACACCATCAGCAGAGCACTGACCAACCCGATTGCTTTACTTCTTGTTGCAATTCTTTTCACGACTTTATCCCTGTAATGCTGTTGAATCGACGAATAACATCATAAAACCTAACAATTTTATGGATATTTCCGTTAAAACTCGACAGAAAAATTGTAACGTTTCGCGTTAAACTCCAAGCCTACATTTTCTGGGAAAATCAGGAACAAATCATGAAGATATGGGACGCACCGACCCGCATTTATCATTGGCTACAAGCTGTATTGTTTACGGCGATGTGTGTGACCGGATTTCTTCAAGAAGGTCCGCACCTGACCATTGGCCTCGCGCTCGCTGCTTTGCTGGTTTGGCGAATCCTATGGGGCCTAGTTGGTAGCAAGACCAGCCGATTTCTGCATTTTGTGAAATCACCGCGTTCAGCCGTGAACTACCTCCTCGGTAAAGAGAAGCATCACGGTGTCGGCCATAACCCTGCCGGCGGACTGATGGTTATTCTCATGCTGTCATTGCTCGTATTTCAGTGTTTTATCGGGATGGCCCAAGCTGGGTATTTTGACGATTACATCAGCGACGAAAGCTGGCTGTATGACATCGATCTTCTGGCTGCTCTACACCTTTATGGCGCGTATTTGTTGATGGGATTAGTTGGTGTGCACCTAGCAGCAATAGCCATTTACAGCGCAAAAGGAAAATCATTGGTGAAAGCGATGATTACGGGACGGCAAGCGCAATTGCAACCCACTTCCCTGTTCTTCCGGTCGAACAAGCGGGCGGGAGCGATACTGCTCGGGATAGGTGGATTTCTCACTTACTTCGTTTCTGGTTGATACAAAAACAGCGCCCCGCAGGCGCTGTTCTTTATTCAATTTAATTGTTAAGCAATGATGCCAGCCACTTCCCGAACCAGTACGGCCAGTTCATCCCAGCGAGCCTCATCAATCAGGTTGTTTGGCACCATCCAGGTTCCGCCACAAGCAATCACAGAAGATACCGCTAAGTAGTCCTTCACATTCTTGGGGCTAACGCCGCCAGTCGGCATAAACTTCACTGGATACACTGCTGACATGGCTTTCAGCATGGCAACACCGCCAGAGGCTTCAGCAGGGAAGAATTTCAAGGTTTTTAGACCCATTTCCATCGCCTGTTCAACCAGACTTGGATTGTTCACACCCGGTACAATCGCCATACCTTTTTCCTGACAGTACTTCACCGTAGTGGGGTTGAAACCCGGACTCACGACAAAATCAACACCCGCTTCGATAGCAGCATCGACTTGTTCTTTATTGAGCACGGTACCTGCACCAATCAGCATGTCAGGAAAGGCATCTCTCATGTTGCGTATGGCCTGTGCCGCCTGCTCGGTGCGGAAAGTTACTTCTGCGCACGGCAACCCGTTTTCAATCAACACTTCTGCCAGCTTCGCTGCTTTTGATGCATCGCTGATAGCAATTACTGGCACCACTTTGATGGCATCAAGTTTCTTTTCAATCTCAGTCATCGTTCTACCTTAAATCGTCGGCATGGCGCTCAATGGAATGATTGCACCATGATGTTGAATCACTTGTCCAGCCAGCTTATGACCAGCTTGAGCGGCCGCTTCCACGCCACCGCCAGTTAATCGTTTAGCGAGATATCCTGCACTGAAAGAATCCCCCGCTGCCGTCGTATCGACCACCTGAACCACTTTCTCTGCTGAGACTTCAGTACGTTTCTGGTGAGTGAACACTTCGCAAGGTTTAGCTCCATGCTTATAAACCACTTCGCTGACACCAAGGCTTTGAGTACGCAGCAATGACGCTTCAACCGTTTCATCTCCCCAAAGCGCCTGTTCATCATCAAATGTCAGCATGGCAATGTCAGTAAGCGCTAACACTTCTCGATAGGCAGCCTGAGCTTCTTCAAAGGAATCCCAGAGCGCAGGCCGGAAGTTATTGTCGAACACCACCCTGCAATGAGGTTTAATAACGGAAAGAAGAGAGAACAATGTCTGTCGCGCTTCACGCGGTAAAATAGCCAGACTGATTCCGCTTAAATAGACGAGGTAAAAGCCCGCCAGACTGGCTTTCAGCGCCTCAGTGTCAGTTTCATTCAGCCAGAATTTGGCTGCTGAATCATTGCGCCAATAATGAAAATGCCGCTCGCCATTTGGGTCAGTGGAAATGCTGTAAAGGCCGGGAAGTTTGGTCGCGCTGCGATGAACGTATTGGGTATTGATGCCTTCCGCATTCCAGCGCGCGAGTAACTCTTCACTGAAAGGATCTAGGCCTAGGCCAGTGAGATAGGCAATGTCCGCATCTGGAAGCATCCGACTCAGGTAAACCGCGGTATTCAGTGTGTCTCCACCCATTCCTTGCACAAGCGCATCGCCTTGGCGACTGAGCTCTACCATGCATTCACCAATGAGTGCGATGCGCAGTGTCATAACGTTCTGAAGTCTCCGCGAAAATCGAACGCCAACTATCGCATAAAGCCTCTGCATATGACATTGCAACGCCGCCACACATCCCCCATCTGTGATGGACCACATTGTTTTAAAAAGCGTTACCTCTACCTTCTTCCTAGGGAGCATATTTCATGCTTCCTATCTGCTATCGCTCTCTCATTTTCAGCCTCGTAAGACACTGATCTATAGCGATATGTGATTGCCTTCTCAGTCGAATCAAGATGCAACATTTCTCCAGTAAAGGGCTTATTTGTCCAATATATTAAGCAAAATACCGGGCGCATAATCAGACCAACTCAAAACACAAATCTAATAACTCGAAATAAAGGTCTGAATCATGAAAACGAATATTGCTGAACTAAAACGGCACCTTCTCACCGGCACCAGCCACATGCTTCCATTCGTTGTTGCAGGTGGTGTTCTGCTGGCTCTGTCAGTCATGCTGAACGGTAAAGGTGCAGTGCCAGAAGGTGTATTCCTGGAAGGTCTGTGGGACATGGGTATCGCAGGTTTCACCCTGTTCGTTCCAGTACTGGGTGGCTACATTGCTTACTCTATCGCTGACCGTCCTGCACTGGCTCCGGGTATGATTGGTGCTTACCTGGCTAACCAGGTTCAAGCCGGCTTCCTTGGCGCTATCGTGGTGGGTTTCATCGCGGGTTACGTCGTTCTGCAACTGAAGCGCATCCCTCTTTCCAACAAGCTTAAAGCGCTGTCTACCTACTTCATTATCCCTATCGGCGGTACCTTCATTGTATCTGCACTGGTGGTATGGGTTATCGGTCAACCAATCGCAGCATTCATGGCATTCATGAACGAAGGTCTTCAATCCATGGCTGGCGCTTCTAAAGCGATTCTGGGTGCGGTACTGGGCGGTATGACGGCATTCGATATGGGCGGCCCAATCAACAAAGTTGCCACCCTGTTCGCACAAACTCAGGTGGGCACACAACCTTGGCTGATGGGCGGCGTAGGTGTAGCAATCTGTGTTCCACCACTGGGCATGGCACTGGCAACTTTCCTTGCGCCTAAGAAGTACTCTGCGGAAGAACAAGAAGCGGGTAAAGCGGCGGCAATCATGGGCTGTATCGGTATCACTGAAGGTGCTATCCCATTCGCAGCAAACGACCCAGCGCGCGTTATTCCAGCCATCGTGGCAGGCGGTATGGTCGGTAACATCGTGGCCTTTATGGCGGGTGTTCTGAACCACGCACCATGGGGTGGTCTGATTGTTCTCCCGGTTGTCGAAGGTCGAATGATGTATGTCGTCGCAGTTATCGCTGGTGCAGCAACCACAGCACTGATTGTGAACGCACTGAAGAAACCTGTCGCAGACCGCGAAGAAGAAAAACAAGCACAAACCGAAGAACTGGAACTGTCCTTCGATTAACGAACAAAGCAATAAGAAATACATAGGTAAATGAATATGAAATTAATTGGTGTAACTTCTTGCCCTTCTGGCGTAGCACACACTTACATGGCAGCCGAAGCACTGGAAACAGCAGCAAAAGCAAAAGGCTGGTACGCGAAGATTGAAACCCAAGGCGCGATTGGTATCGAAAACGAACTGACCGCTGCTGAGATCGAAGCTGCTGATGTGGTTGTCCTGACAAAAGACATCGCTATCAAGAAAGAAGAGCGCTTCGCAGGTAAGAAGATTGTCCGAGTCACTGTAACTCAAGCAGCGAAACAAGCCCCTGAAATCATCGCCAAGCTTGAAAGCATGCTGGCGCAAGCGTAAGTAAAATCAAACCGCGGCTAGGTTCCCCCTGCCGCGGTTTTTCCGTTCAGGCTCGTAAGGCAAATCCTTTTAAATCTCCTTTTCCACGCTTTACGCTTCGTTTTAGAAGGCTCCACTCATGCAACACAACATCGCCACTTCCCTCAGCAACTTTCATGGCACGCTTACAAAGGTATGTTGCAGTGAAAACACGCCGCCCGAGGGCGCGTATCAGGTAAACTTCAACCGTCTGGAAGTGATTCTAGAAGGGAAATACGACCTGATTGTGGATTCAAGAAATGGCGAGAAGACGCTGGCTTTGCAACAGGGAGAGATGGTTTACATCCCTTCCAATGCTTGGAGCAAACCCACTTGGGAAAACAGCTGCAAGATGATGTCGATACTGTTCGGCAAGCATCAGGTTGGTTTTAGCTTCGTACATTTCGATGAAGACGAAGGCTACGTCGATGTGCAAAAACACGCCATGCCTCTCCCCACCTCCATGGCCGTGGAACATGTTCTGGATGCACTCAACAGCATGACCGATGAAAGCCGCTCAGTCGTGATGGCGGACCACCTCGCCAATGCGTTGTTGGTTTACTGCAATGAACTACTGCAAGGCCCGCAGCAAGAGAAAGTCAGCCGTGGAGAGAAGCTTTACCGAAGCATGTGTATTTACGTGCAGGAAAATTTCCACAAAGACATCACCCGCGTTTCCGTCGCCAGCCGCTTTGGCGTTTCCTCTGCACATGTCTCCCGTCTATTCAACCAAGAAGGCTCAGTGAAATACGCCGATTACGTCACCTACGTCCGACTCGACCGCGCCAAATTTATGCTCAAAAAGTACAACTTTAAAGTGGACGAAATTGCCCACCGCTGCGGGTTTAAAGACACCAATTACTTTTGCAGGGTGTTTAAGCAGAAGACGGGGAAAACGCCGAGTGAGTATCGATTGGGGGCATAAGCGGCACCAAAATAGCTATCTTTTGGATACTATTACTTTAGCGCCAAGTTCATGGATCTTTTTACCATCATGATAGATATCAAATTTTAAGAATCGAATTCTAGGCTTTTTCGGGTGGTCAGCGAGTTCAAATTTCAAAAAACCTCCTTCACTAGTAACTACTGACACCATCCGTCGGTTGACCCGATAATGGTAATCATCCCTTAAACTCATATACCATTCATTTTTCAACGCACGTGCTACGACACTCTTCTCAATCGGCTTACCCTCAGAGTAAATATGAAGTTCTTCATTGCCAGAAGATATGGCGGCCTTTACTTCATCTTCAAAATCAATGAAAGAATATGCATCCACAACAAACGTTGTAGCGCCAACGCAAAGCGTAACCGCGACTACCCCCACCAATGTCCTTGCTCGAACAATGTTTGTTGCAAAGTAGACAATCGACAGAACGAAAGACGCCAGAAACATAATTATGGTGACAAGGCTTAATTGCCTTGTCAGTACGAACAATTCAACGTCCATTTTTACCTCTTGGAAACAACTAAGAAAGTACACTAAATAATTGGCTCGGTACTGAGTTACTGAAGAAAAATTAGCAGTTGATTTTTGATAGATCCCAAAAGCAAACAATGCATTAACCTAGTTGAAATTCCACTAGTTCAATTCTCCACTGTCTGACTATAATGCAAGTCAAAACTTAGACATCCAACTTCCTATGCATTCCAAGAAACTACTGATTGCCGCGGTGCTAGCATTTTTAAGCTCAAATCAATTGCAGGCTCATGATTACAGGCGTTTTCCAAACAACACAATACTCCATGACCAAAGTACGGGCAGAAACGCCATTCTAACTAACTGCTCAAAGAGCTCAAATGAAGTACTAAAATGCACTTTCTTTCAAATGACGCTCTCTTATAAACTTGAACCTAAAGATCTTGAGTCAACGTTGCTAAATGAGATCAACGAAATACAAAATGACGACCAAACAACAGATAAAGAAGCAATCAATGACGCACGCTCTCTTTGCTCTAGTCAAAGTGAAGAAAACAAACGCGTAAGAAAACACTTCGTTGAGTTACTAGACACTCCACAAAGCAACTTTGCCAGAGGAGTCATTGGTATATTAGATAGTGCATGCAAGGTTGAAACTCGATTAGACGCTGAAGAGTTGTTTATTGAGTTAACCAAAATTCAAAGAGAATTCGACACAAAAACCTGTAAAATCTGGCCAAACAGTTGGACTGAAGAGTTCTATTGGAAAACAACCACCTCCGGTGAGTATTGGCTAACTCAAAGTGACCCATCAGGAGAGTGTGGAATTATTAATATTTCAACATTGAAGCAAGACTCAACATCTTTGTGGAATTACGAATCCAGTAGAGTAGTGACAAACCCTCAAGGTACGGATGGCTTACTTCAATGCTCTGAAGTGGAGGAGCGCAAAGCTAAATACTCTTGGAAAAGCCAAGACCATTTAGTGGACTGTAAGTCCATAAAATTCGGTTACTAAAAAGCCGCTCGTAGGGAGCGGCGAATAGAAACCCGTTTGATTGGGTGTTGAATTACATCGTTTTTATAATGCTAGCTCTGACGTTAAGAAGGCGATCATTTCGTCTTCCGTGTTCATCGTTTTCAGGGTGTTTCTGAAATTCTCGTGGATGAGTTTGCGGGCAAGGCCGGAGAAGATGCGCATATGCTGGTCGCCCTGGTTTTTGTTCAGGGTCAGCATGATTACAAACTCTACTTCGCCGTCTTCTTCATCACTCCAGCGCACCGGTTTGTTCAGGCGGGCAATGGAAATCGATGAATGAACAATGTTGTCTGACTTGGTATGCGGAATCGCAAAGCCATTACCCAGACCGGTCGTGAAGACTTCTTCACGCGCCCAGATATCGGCTTCCAACTCTCCCACCAAATTAGTGCGGCCTTGAATGCCAAGGTTGCCAACCAGCGTTTGAATGGCTTCTTCCTTGGAGCTGAATTCGCAATCCAACAGCACACATTCGGTGGCTAGTAGCGGCTTGTCTTCCTGAGAGCGACTGAACGCTTCCAGCAAATGCTCCACTTCTTCGATAGTCGCGCAGTTGCAAGCCTGAATGAAAAGCTCACGGCAAAGCTGGGCATCCAGTTGGCTCAATTGCGCCTTGGTGGTCGCAATGCTTGGCGCTGCCATGCTGAGCTCATCCAACCCAGCACCAACCAGCAGTGGCAACACTTTCTTGTTAGCGCCTAATTCGCCACATAGGCCCACCCATTTGTTGTGCGCGTGTGCACCACTGACCACAGCTTCCAGCAGACGCAGGAACGACGGTGCCAGACTGTTGTAAAGCTTCGCGACGTTGTCGTTGTCACGGTCAACCGCAAGCAGGTATTGGGTCATGTCATTGGAACCAATGCTGAAGAAGTCTACTTCCTTGCAGAACTGATCCATGATGAAGGCAACGGATGGAATTTCGACCATGATGCCAAGCTCGAACTCACCATAAGCCACGCCGTCTTGTTCCATTTGCGCTTTGACTGTGTTGATCTGCGCTTTCACCCAACGGATCTCTTCGATGCTTTGGATCATCGGGATCATCACCTTGGTTTTTCCAAAAGGTGCGGCGCGCAAAATGGCGCGGATTTGGGTGTGGAACAGGCTGATAAATTGCGGATAGATACGCACTGCGCGATACCCAAGGAACGGATTATGCTCATGTGGCAGGTTCAGGTATTCGATAGGCTTGTCGCCGCCGATGTCCATGGTACGGATAATCACTGGCTTGCCTTCTGCCGCTTCCAGCACCGTTTTGTAAGCGTGGAATTGCTCGTCTTCGTCTGGTGCCGTCGCGCGGTCCATAAATAGCATCTCAGTGCGGAACAGGCCGATACCTTCAGCACCTTTGGCGAAAGCCGGCTCAGCTTCAACGGTACAAGCAATGTTCGCGGCGATTTCAATCTCTTTGCCGTCTCGGGTTTTACCGGAAAGATGGGTAAATGCGCCTTCTTTCGTTGCCATTTGTTCAGCAAGCCAGATGGCGCGTTCAAAGTAGGTCGCGACATGCTCAGACGGTACCAGAGCCACCAGACCCAAGCTGCCATCCAGATAAATCAATTCACCTTCCTGCGCAGCACATTCCGCCACTGCAACACCGGAAACCGCGGGAATATTGAACGCGCGGGCAAGGATAATAGTGTGAGAGGTAGAACCTGCCTGCGTCAGGATGAGACCTTTTAGGTGCTCGCGATCCAGACCCAGGAACTGGCTTGGCGTCAGGTCGTTTGCGATAACAATCGAAGGCTCAGTCAGCGTAAATTCTGTCGAGATATTCATCTCAGGGTGGGCAGCGATCAGCAATTGAAGTGCGATGTCTTTGATATCCAACACACGTTCTTTGAGGTAGTCAGAGCTTGATTGCAACAGGCTTTCACATATCACATCAACCGCAAGAATAATCGCCTTGGACAGCGTTTCACCTTGCTCAACGAAAGTCACCACTGAATGGTTCAACACTTCGTCTTTCAGAATGCTCAGGTGCGCTTCGATAATGGCCTTTTCCTGACCTGATGCGCTTTCAGCGTGATCCAGAAGCTTCTCCGTCACCAGAGTTTTCGCATGATCAAACGTCATTGCTGATTCAGCACTTTCGAACATTGACAGTTCCACTTCGCTGTAACGAATCAGTTTACCCTTGCCAATGCCTGCCGACAGACGTTTCGCATTCACCAGTGTCGGGTGATGACGCATCAGCGATTGTGGCAGCGTTACCTCGCCCTCATCCATCACCACCAGCTCTTCGTCGCAGTGCGGGAATTCGTTGTGAAGGTATTTCGCCAGCACGTCGAACGCGGCTTCTGCGTCTTCACCTTCAATCAGCATGGAACAAGGGTCATTGAGTAGCGTGTCAGTACCTACTAACGACAGGACGCTTTTCGCTGAACCTTCGTTATTGTTACGCAGGTTTTTCAGGGTAAAGGAGCTTTTGAATTGGGCACACACTGCTTCAAGATGATTTGCAGGGCGAGCATGAATGCCGTTTGGCAGCTCACAGGTAAATGCGACTTCTTTTTTCATTTTGTTCACTTAAATTTTTTCAAAAGGGCAATAGGGTGATTGATGGCTTCCTGCACCGAGGTGATGGTGAGCGTTTTTCCGGCATAGCGGTCGCTTTCAGAGGGAGTAATTTCGGTAGCCAACAAGATGTGATCCGCGGAATCAAACTCGCGTTCAGAGATTTTGTTTTCGATGCCCATTGCGCCCTGGGTTTCGACTTTTATTTGAATATTCAGGGTGCGTGCCGCTTCAACCAGTCGGTCTGCAGCCATGTAACAATGGGCGATGCCTGTGTGGCAGGCAGTGATAGCAACAACTTTCATAGCATGGCTTTTTGTTTGATTCGGATGCCCTCATGCTATGCCTTTCGATCCCGTTCAAATAGATGAAATAACTAACATTTACTGGACAAAAGTCGCATGCGAATCGATGTGTGAAATGCATCACCAAGCCGGAAAGTCCGATCGCTCCACTGCCCGTTCTGGAAAAAAGCGGCATTGATTCCGTTCTTCGGCACTCAGCGAATTCTCCACTTCAGCATTAGCAATCGCTCATTAAGTCGCATCTGTGATATTCCTCCCACCACTATTCGTTACGATACTTGGTGTATAGCGGTGTTACGACAGCCGCCTCAGGAAGAAAATAACTCAACAAGGACGTGGCGACAATCAACGACATAGGTATCACCATGGACTTTTCCAAACCCAAACGCCCTGTCGACAGGGTGTTTTTGCATTGTAGTGCCAGCGATTCAGAGGCACATGACAACATTGAAACCATGCGAAGATGGCACCTTGAAAGAGGATGGCGGGATGTGGGCTATCACTATTTCATCCGAAAGAGTGGCGAGTTGGAGGCTGGCCGCTCGCTGGAAAAAGTCCCCGCCGCACAGCAAGGACACAACACAGGTTCTATCGCGATTTGCCTGCATGGTTTGAAGCAGGAAAAATTCACCAAAGCCCAGTTCGACACCCTTATCGCGCTCTGTCGCGAAATCGACAACTCCTACGAAAACCAACTGACCTTCCATGGCCATTGCGAGGTTTCTGCCAAGACCTGCCCGGCGTTTGACTACAAAGCAGTGTTGGGTCTGACTGAGGCCGGCGATAGGAAAAATGCGCCTGCAAGCGAACCACAGCGGGTTGAACAGCCCATTCTTGAACTCACTGCCAAAGGTGCCGCTGTTGCTCACCTTCAAGCGCTACTCAGTGAAAAGCTGCAAATAGACCTCACCATTGACGGTCATTTTGGCCAGCTCACCAAAGCGGCAGTGATTTCATTTCAGCGAAAGAAAGGACTGGTTGACGACGGCACGGTTGGCCGAAGAACGTGGGAGGAATTGCTGTCTTAAATTGAAGTCGCCCAACGTGTCGTTGGGCGACTTGCAAACTCAGCGAATTTGCTTGGCAAGGGTCTGATAGCCGTTATAAATGCGCGAGCCAGTAGTAAACCAGCACATGGCACCGAACACACAGGCAATCGTCACAAAATGTGCAGGGAATAGACACATCAGCATAAAGCAAAGAATCGTCTCTGAACCTTCGGTCAATCCCGTCATGTAATACAGTGATTTGTTACTGTAAACTGGGTCATCAATCCCCTGCTTGCTCGCCATGATCGCGAAAGCCAGAAAGCTGCTTCCCGTGCCAATGAAAGAGAAAATCAAGAAAGCCCCCGCCACCGCATTCACTTCCGGATTAGCCAGAATAAAGCCAAATGGCACCAGCGAGTAGAACAGGAAATCGAGGCTGATATCCAAAAACCCACCGGCGTCAGTAATGCCCTGAATCCGCGCCAACGCGCCATCCAATCCATCCATCATGCGGTTGATCATAATGAAAATCAGCGCCAGTTCGTATTGCTGCATCGCCAGCGCTGGCAAAACCAGAAATCCGATGCAAAAGCCTGCCAAAGTGACCTGATTGGCAGAAACGCCCATCTCATCGACCATTTCAGCAAACATCGCCAACGGGCGCTTCACCACTTTAATGCCAAAACTATCAAGCATGTTGACGCTCCTGTTGTGCGGCGTGCCAAGGCCAGTTCAGAAGCTGACTGCCTTGAGGAATATCTTCGAGATCATGCGTCACCATCAACGCGGGAATTTGGGCTTCTTTCAGCTGCTCAACCACCCAATCGCGGAACTGACTGCGCAAGGTTTTATCCAGCTTGCTGAAAGGTTCATCCAAAAGCGCCACTTTGGGTTTTGCCAACAACATTCGGGTCAGACTGACACGGGCGCGTTGGCCGCCGGAGATCTGGTCTGGGAACGAATTCGCCAACTGTGCCAGCGAGATGTTTTTCAACGCCTGCATTGCACGTTCTTTGCGTTCCGCGCCTTTAATGGTATCCGGCAAGGCAAACGCCAGATTTTCCCAAACAGACAGGTGTGGGAACAGTAAGTCATCCTGAAACAGAATGCCGACTTCGCGCTTGTGCGCTGCCATGCCATCAAGCTTGATGCCATTCAGTTTGATGCTGCCGAAATATTCAAATTCATCTGACAGGTGGCCTGCTACGGCATCCAACAAAGTGGATTTACCGCAACCACTTGGTCCCATCAGACACAGCACTTCGCCCTTTTCTACGCGCATGTTCAGCGATGAAAACAGCACCTCGCCAGAGGATTTACGAATGGCGAGGTTTTCGAGACATAAGCTCATTATGAAACAACTCTTTGATTGGTTTGCGGCGAAGCGTTAACTGCAAACGGCTTGTTAGTATCGCCAGCGAGAAGAACAGGAACGGCAGCAAAGCCTGCCAAATAGCGTAAATCGCCGTAACACGACGATCGAAGCCGCTGGAAAGCGCCACCGCTTCCGTGGTCAATGTGGTAATGCGTCCTGCACCCAGCACCAGTGTCGGCAGGTATTGCGCCAGACTGACGCTGATACCAATTGCCCAGGCGAACAAAATTGCGGGCAACAGGATAGGCATTTTCACTTTAAGCCAGACGCGGAGTGGCGATTTACCGAGACTCAACGCCGCGCGGGTTAAACGCTCGTCATAGCTGCGCCAAGGGCCGTCCAGCGAAAGATAAACATACGGGAAAGCAAAGAACAGATGCGCCCAGCAGACCCAGAAAAAATGTGCATCGCCATTCACGTACAGCGTGGCAACCTGCATGCCAAAAAGGATGGAAAGCTGCGGCACCAACATAGGCACGGCAATGATGTAACCCGGCACCTGAATGCGGTGACACAGGCGATATTCGTGCGCCAGTAACGCCATCACCAAAGCCAGCGTGGCGGAGATCAGTGCGATAACGATGCTCTGCTCAATCGAGCCAAGAATGGAATCCCACTCATATTCCCAGAAACGCAGGCTGTATCGGCTTGGTAGTAAATCCGGGAAGCGCCAGCGCTGCGCCACGCTCCAGATTAACATCAGCGGGATCATCGAAATCGAGAGTGTCAGCATCCCCACAAACAGGGTTTTCCCCGGTAACGCGAAACCTGTACGCCCTGCATATTGCCATTGGTTGAAGCCTTGGGTGACCGCCCATTCAATCAGACGCGCAACACCAATCAGCAAGAGGGAGATCGCCAGCAACACCACAGCCCCTGCTGACGCGCGTGGCAGTAGAGCTAAGTCCGGGTCGTTAAACCATTGCCACACCAACACCGCAAAAGTTGGCGGGTTGGTCGGGCCGATGATCAATGCCACATCCACTACCGACAAGCCATAAGCCATGACCGCCAGCAATGGAAAACGCAGCTTGGACAGCCACTGTGGGAACACACATTTCCACCAGGCTTCCGCACGGGAATACCCCAGTGACGCGGCGACTTTTTCCACTCTGTTTACTTTCACCTGCTGGAGAATGGAAATACTCATCAGTAGCAGGAATGGCACCTCTTTCAATGCCAGCATCAGGATTAAACCAAGCGCGTGCGGGTCTTTGATCAGCAGCGCGAGGTCAGACGCGTTCGGATCAGCACTGATGCCAACCACATCCAGCAAACGCATTCCCATCCCCGTTGGGGCAAACAGGAAAGCAAAGCCAATGGCAAACGCCACATGCGGCACAGCCAGCAAAGGAGAGAGGGAGACCTCGACCTTACGCCAGAACTTGGTTCCCCAGGTTGCCTGCAGAATGGCAAATGTCAGCAAACACGCCAGATACGTGCTCGCTAATCCGGAATAGACCGTCATGCCAATCGAGCGCCAAACGCCTTCCCAATCGAACACTTGGGAAAATCCGTTCAGCGAGACGAGGTGCATGTCGAGTGGCGGAATGTAGCCCACTGAAGAGACCGCAACGCCCGCCACCCCAAACAGGGTCGGCAGGACGCAGATAAGAAGAATGAACAGATAGCTCGCGCGTAACATCAAACCTAACTTCCGTAGCGTTGTAGCCACTCTTTTTCGATGGCACTTTGCCAGCTTGGGTGGGTTTCAGGCACTGATTTGAACGGCTTGTGTTCTTTCGCCGAGCCAGAAAGGAATTCGGTTTTAAGTACCGATGGATCACCCCAAATATCGATATTACCTTTACGTGATTGCGCTTCAGGACACATCAAAAAGTTAATGACCACTAACGCCCCAGCCTTTGCATTAGCGTTCCATGGCACCGCCAGATAATGAATGTTCGACAGCGCGCCGAAGTCCATTGCATAAGCTTTAGTGCTTTCCGCAAGGTTACCCGTTGCATGGGCAGCGTAAACCGCGTTTGGGTTGAAAGTGATGGCCAAATCGATTTGACCGTCATCCAGCAATTGCAGTGTTTCGGCTGTGCCTGCCGGGAATTGCTCGCCCCCACGCCAAGCTACTTTGTGGAACGCATCCAGATAGTCCCAAAGCGGTTTGGTCACAGCTGCATAATCTGTGTCAGAGGCTGACTTTTGCAGACGTGGATCGTTCGAAGTCAGCTCAATCAGCAAGGACTTCAAAAAGCTCGTGCCGTGAAATTCCGGTGGTCGTGGGTACGTCAGTCGGTTTGGATTTGCCTGCGCATATTTCAACATGTCCGCGTAAGAGCGCGGAGGAGACGAAAGCGCTTCCTCGTCATAGATAAACACCAGTTGTCCCATGCCCCATGGCGCTTCCAGCCCTTCTGTTGGTTCGGAAAAATCCACGGTCACAGGCAGTGACTGATCCACGTACTGCCAGCTTGGTAAGTCTTCAACAAAAGGCCCAAACAGCAGTTGGTTGTCTTTGAGGGATTTGAAGTTTTCGCCGTTAATCCAGAGCATATCAACGCTGCCACCCTGATCTTTGCCTGCGGCTTTTTCTGCAATCAAGCGCGTGGTGGTTTCAGTAATGTCTGTCACTTTGACGTGATGAAGCGTGACATCGTAACGACGCTTAAGCTCTTTTTTCGCCCATCCCAGATAGCGGTTAATTTCCTGATTACCGCCCCAGGCGTGGAAGTAAACATGCTGTCCGGCGGCCTCGGCTTCAATCTGCTGCCAGTTTTCAGTGCCTGTCGCAGACACAGAGAAAGTGGTGACCGCTAAAATAAGCGCGGTGAAAAGGTTGTTCATACTACTTCGTTTTTATCGGTTTCTAGGGCTTTCAAAAGCAAAAAATCGTCCCCAGCCAAAAAGACGGAGGACGATACATTCACTTCATGGATATGCGCAAGCTTATTTAGACAGTTCCGCCATATCGATGCCTTTTTTCTTCGCGATGTATTTCGGGATCAGAGACATGCCGAACAGCACCAGACCCGCAACCGCGAATTTCACCAGCAGCATGGCTGACACGCCGTTAGTCGCGATGTCACCCGCCATGTAAGCGAAGATGAAGGCGCCAGGTGCCATAGTGATCATCGAAACCAGTGCGAAAGTGCTCAGGCTCAGACCAGTCAAACCGTATGCGTAGTTTTGCAGGCTGAATGGGAACACAGGAACCAGACGGGTCAGGATCAGGAAGCTAGTGCCGTTTTGCGCAACACCGTCGTCAATTTTCTTGAAGATTGGGTTGGTACCAAACTTTTTCATGATGGTGCCACGTAGCAGGAAGCGAGCCACAACAAACGCTGCAGACGCACCTACGGTTGCAGCAACCAGTGCCAGAATACCGCCTTGAACCGGGCCAAAGACGATACCCGCAACGATGGTGAACGCACTGCCTGGCAGCATGAAGATACAGGCGAAAACGTAAGCAATCAGGAATACCACGTAACCCATTGCGCCGAAGCTTGCGATCCAAGCTTGCAGGCTTTGGATGTCAGTGATGATTTCCAGAATGCCGCTTTGTTTCGCTGCAAACAGAACAGCGGCGATAACCGCAATGACCAGACCTATTTTTAGAAATTTCATGAGTATTTACCCGAAAAATAAAGAATTCTGCTTTTCCCTGAAGAAGGCGTTCGGCCTTGAATGTGCGCTTTTTGTTTGCCTGATACGAGGGCTCCCGTTAGGCCCAAACGCATCCTAAAAGCGCACCGAACGACTTCTTAAGGCAAGAAACTCGCCGGGCGAAACTGCAGGAGACAACTGCGTATTGTTCAACACCCGGCGGCTTCTTAAATCACACTGACATGCACTTAATCAGGCCAGCTTTTGACTTGTAACGGTTGAACCAAGCTTTTGCTGGGTTAGCCAGTACGTTCACTGGTGGTGCAGTGTCTTGCATCACAACCGGACCAAACATCAGATCCAGAATGTGCCAAGATTTAGTGCCCACACCCATCATGGATGCGCGACATGCTGCGCAGTAAACCACCACGTGGTCAGTTTCAAATTCATCAACACGACGCTGAACCACTCGGGTTGCCACATCAGGGTTAGCCGGTACAACCATGCCACCGAAGCCACAGCAGCGCGTATTCTCGCGGGTGTGTTCTGGCTCAGCAGTTTTGTAGCCAAGCTCATTCAGGATCCAACGGATACCGTCTTGTAGTTCTTTCTCGTAGCGGGTTGAGCAAGAGTCGTGAATGGTGAATACCACGTCGCTGTCTTTTGCTTTGCCCACCAGCTCTTTTGGCAGACCGATTTTTGGCAGCAGTTTCCACAGAGAAACGGGCTTTTGCGTACCTCCAGATTTCTTGATCATGCCGTAGCAGCTTTGACATGCCACGATCACTTCGTCTGCTTGCAGCTTGTCAAAGTCAGCTTGCAGCTGGCCGTAACGCTCTTTGAATTTGTCTGCCTGACCAATCGCTGCAGTTGGCTTACCACAACATTTCTGAACCGCACCCATTTCCGGGAACACGTTTTTCAGGTGTTGTGCAATCGCCGCGACACCTTCTGGCGAGTAGGATGGCAGGCTGCATCCTGGCATGAATACTTTATTGGTCATTTTGTGGTTACCGCGCGTTTAGCCATTGTGAAGAATTTCGAGAAGCCCAGCTTCTGGTGCATGTTGATTGCCTTGTGGCCTTTCATTGGCGATTCGCCATTGTTCGCGTTAACGAAGTCAACACGGGCACCAAGGAAGATATCCTTCATTGGGTAATCTTTAGGACAAACGATGGTGCACTGGTCACAGGCGTTACAGGAGTAAGCCAGCAGTGGGTCCATTTCTTTGTTGTTGACGAAGTCGCTGAACAGGGTCTTCGGACAGTCGCCGAAGTCGTTCATCATGATGCACTCGCTCATACACAGTTTGCAGGTACATTGCAGACAGCGGCTTGATTCCTGCTTGATTTGCTCTTGCGTGAAACCAAGGTCAACCTGCGCGAAATCGCGCTTGCGTACTTCAGCATCACGCAGTTCACCGTGCAGACGAGGAACATCGGTAGTGCCTTTAGGCAGTGGGATGTCCAGACGAGACTTGTAGCTGTACTCTTCCTGGAAATCGCGGCCTTCTTCCAGAGGACGACCCGCGAACTGACGCTCGATGCTCATGGCTGCTTTACGGCCCAGCGCCATCGCTTCAATCACGATGTTACCGCCAGCGGCGTCACCAGCGACGTAAACACCTTCCATCGAAGTTGCCAGCGTGTCTTTGTCGACCACGTAGCGACCGCCACGCGTGGTTTCCAGCGCGCCGTCAGTGATGTCTGCCACCAGCTGACCGGTTGCGAATACCACTGTGTCGACTTCGATAGTACGGGTTTCATCGCTGTAGCTTGGAGCAAAGTTGCCGTTTTCGTCGAAGATAGACAGCACACGACGCAGGGTAATTGAGGTCACTTTACCGTCTTTCTCTTCGATAGAGATTGGGCCCCAGCCTGCGTTGAAGACCACGCCTTCTTCCAGCGATTCTTCGATTTCAACATGGCTTGCTGGCAGTTTTTCCATCGCTTCCAATGAGCACTGGTAAACTTCATCAGCACCGATACGCCATGATGAACGTGCACAGTCCATCGCTACGTCACCACCGCCGATCACCATCACTCGTTTGCCAGCGCGGGGGAATGCACGGGTTTCAGAGATTTCTTTCAGGTATTCAACTGCAGAGAATACGCCTTCAGACTGGTGACCAGGCAGCGGGATGATAGAACCCACATGCGCACCGTGTGCCAGAACCACTGCATCGTGAGTGTTGCGCAGTTCTTCAAATGTGATGTCTTTGCCGATTTCCACGCAGAACTTGGTTTCGATGCCCAGCATATCCAGGTAGCTGTATTCGAAATCAATAACATGGCGTGGCAGACGGTATTCAGGAATACCTACGCGCATCATGCCGCCGTACACGTCCATTTTTTCGAAAATAGTGACTTCGTGACCTTTGCGGCGAAGTTCAATCGCCGTCTGTGCACCCGCAGGGCCAGCACCGATGATGGCGATTTTCTTTCCAGTTGGATTCAAAACCGCCAGATCCCAGTTCTCTTTGTTATCCATTTTTTCTGCAACGAAGCGTTTGATACCCGCCACGCTGATGCCCTGACCGTATTCAGTCTGACGACGACATGCCTGCTCACACGGGTGCGCACAGATGCGGCCCAGCGTTTGCGGCAGAAACAGTTTGCCGCGAATCACGTCCAGTGCTTCTTGATACTTGCCTTCGCCCGCCAGACGCACGTATTGCTTAACGTCAGTGTGCATTGGACATGCAGTTTGGCATGCTGGGTCTGCATCACCCATGCAGCCGTCTACTACGCGTTGTGCCGCGTCGTAGAGCTTTTGACTAAAAATGACATTGTTCATTGTTGTTATGATTCCGGTATATGTAATTCTTTTGGCAGTACCTACTCAGGCGCAGTGCTCAAGTGCGCCTGGGTAAGTCATTGATTAGCTTTTCTTCGCACCGCTTTGCACTGGAATATCCGCACGATTTTGTTCGTAGTGCGCGTAGCTGTATTCAATCCAAGAACCGTCGTAGTTGTAGACGTCTTGTGCACCCAGAACTTCTTCCAGAACCATCATGGTGTGTGCAGAACGAACGCCTGATTGACAGTAGGCAATCACTTTCTTGCCTTTGATTACGTCGCCGTACAGGGCTTGCAGTTCTTCTGCCGATTTCAGCGTGGTGTCGTCGTTCAGCGCTTTGGTCCAGTTGATGTGAACACTGCCAGGGATCGTGCCCGGGCCAAATGCGCCAGATACTGTGGTGCTGCCATCAAATTCCGCGGTGCCGCGGGTATCCAGAATCACCCAGTCAGCGGTGTTTTGCGCTGCCAGAACCATATCCAGAGTTGCCAGTGCCGATTCTTCGCTTTGTGGTGCTGGAGCTTTGTACTGAGATGCAGTCACCGTTGGGTTTGCATTGCCAGTTGGGAAGCCTTCGCCAATCCAAGCATTCAGGCCGCCATCCAGATAACGAACATCTTCATGGCCGAGGTTTTTGATTTGCCAAAACAGGCGGGCAGCGTCGTGGTGAGAGTTCGCCGCGTAAACCACAATGGTGGTTTCCGGTGTTGCGCCGTAGCTGCTCAGCAGGGATTCCATTTCTTCGACAGAGTTGCGCATGCCGTCAAACTCATACGCCTCTTTCGCTGCTGAGTAATCAGGACGCCACATTGAGAATGAACCTTCGATAGGTGCATCTGGCTTCATTGGGTTCAGCGCGCCGATCACAACCACATCCAGGTCGCGATCCATCATCTGCTTCACTTCCTGTGCAGAAACGAACGCTTCTGGGTTGGCGTACTCAGCAAACTTCTGATCTAACACTTCAGCACTTACCTGAACCGCTTCTGCACCGAACATGCTGGTGTAGCCGACATAACCTGCTGCCAGAACAGCAGCGACAACGCCGATTGCAACTGTCGATTTTTTCATCGTGAAATTCCCAAGATTATTAAAAATTTTTCTGCCTTCTCAGAGGCAAAAGGAAATCAATAACGGGATGCTGAATACTCGGCTTTATGATTCGTTTTAAGTGCCAATCTTACTGCCAGCATCTCGCTCAAAATGCGTTGGGTTGACCGCTCCGGGTCAGTAGCACGGATTGTGTGTGAATGGGGAAATGGCGGATATTGTGGTTTACCACAATAGTGCGAAATATTTGATCTAAAGCAACATTATTTATAGGGTTTTATAAGGTAAAATGCGTGCCACTATCATTCCCGACGTGTGCCACTCACTTGCCCGGTTACCTACAACGTTTAACCCCATTTTTGGGTATTAAAGCGGTTTTCCTTTATATCGTTAGCATGTGCTGCCTATGTGTTTGTCCTGCACAAGCCGGCGTCCTTCAACATTATGATGTCGGTGTGTTAGCGCTTCGTGGCGATCAGCATGCTGATCAATCTTGGCGGCCAACATTGGATTGGCTGGAAGAAACCATTCCGAATACCGAGTTCACCCTTCATACCTACGACTTTGAAGAGTTGGATGAAGCGTTCGAACACAATCAGTTGGATTTCCTACTGACCAGTCCGGGACAGGCCACGCGTATTGCGCGGCAATACCCACTAAACTGGCTCGCCACCCAGAAGACCCCATACAGCAGTAACCTCACCCACTCCATTGCCTCTGTTGCTGTTGTGCGTAGCGACTCGCCGTATCTTGCCCTTCGTGATATTGAATATGCCCGCGTGGGTGCCGTTTCAGAAAAAGCGTTTGGCGGCTTTCTGGCGCTCCGCTACGAAATTGAAAAACGCAATGTGTTTGGCAGTAGCTTCTTTAAGCGGGTGAAATTCTATGGTCCACCAACAGATAACATTCTGCTGAGCGTGATTGACAACGATTTGGATGTCGCAGTGCTGCCCGCCTGTACGCTGGAAAGCATGATTAAGGAAGGACGCATTGAGCGGCATAAAGTGCGTGTGCTTGAAGGCAAACGTCCGAATGACTCTATTTGTACGGTGACCACCCCGCTCTATCCGAACTGGACCTTTGCAAAAACCGACCGCGCTTCAGACAGCATCGGCAAGTTAGTCACCCAATCACTGCTTTCGATGCATGAAAGTGCTTACGCCGCAGAGGCAGCGGGTAATGTCGGCTGGACGCTCCCGGCAAGCCCGGTCAAAGTCGACCATGTGCTGCATCAGCTCGATATGCATCCCTTACAGCGCACCTGGCAGGAAGGATTTCTGAAATGGCTGGATCGCAATCAGGTACTCGCCTTCGCCACCTTCGTCGTTTTCATGCTGATGAACATCTATCACTTCTGGTTGGAATATCGCTTCAAGCGCAGTAAGGACGATCTCAAGAAAACCCTCTACGAACTCAAAGAGAGAAACGAGCAACTGGAACATGCACAGCGAACCATGATTGTCAGCGAGCTTGGCAGCAGCATTGCGCATGAGATTAACCAACCGTTGTCGACCATCAAAAACTACTCTGAAGGACTACAACGTCGCATTGCCCAAGGCATGACACCGGATGAACTTACCCCTTTCTTGGGCAAGATCCAGCAACAGGTCACCGTCGCGAGCGGCATCATCCAACGCTTGCGCGGCTTGATAAAACAAACACCGACAGACTATGTCACCTGCGATCCGATCTTCTTTATCAAGGAGTCGATATCGCTGATTGAATACGATTTCCAGGCTCAAAAAATAGCACTAAACCTGATCGTTGAAGGCGAGCCGCTCCAAGGCGAATTCGATGTCATTGGTATGCAGCAAGTGATGATCAATCTCCTGAAAAACGCCAAAGATGCCTGCATGGCGAGTCTGGATTACGAAATCTCACCCACCGTCACAATCGAGCTATTGTACGGCACCCATGAGGTGGTTATCCGGGTTCAGGATAATGGCATCGGCCTTGCGGCAAGCGAGAACGAAGTGAAGAAGCCTTTCTATACCACCAAAGAAGATGGTTTGGGCCTTGGTTTGCCTATCTGCCGTGAAGTCGTCGAAGCCCATCGCGGACACTTTATTATTCAGGCTGCACGCCCGGTTGGCTGTGAAGTCACTGTAGTGCTGCCAATCAAACGAGAACAAGAATAAATGAACAAAAGCCCGGTATTTATTGTTGATGATGAAGATGCAGTCCGCGAGTCACTGGTCTTTATGTTGGAAAGCTATGGCTTAGTGCTGAAAGATTTCGCCTCTGGCCCTGCGTTTTTGGAAAGCGTCGATATTTCAGAGCCGGGTTGCATCGTGCTCGATAGCCGGATGCCAGAAATGCGCGGTCAGGAACTACAGCAGATCCTCAACGATGCACAAAGCCCACTCTCTATCATCTTCCTGACAGGTCACGGCGATGTGCCTATGGCTGTTGATGCACTCAAAGATGGCGCGGTCGATTTCTTCCAAAAACCGGTGGACGGTGATCGCTTGGTGACAGCGATTGAAAAAGCACTCGCCCACTCTTTCCAGCGCGTTGGCCATGTCTGTGTCGAAAAGAAATACAACAGCCTGACTGACCGTGAAAAAGAAGTACTGAGAGAAGTGCTGAAAGGCCAGACCAACCAGCAGATGTCGAAGACCTTGTGTGTCTCACTGCGCACCATTGAAGTACACCGCGCGAACATGATGAAGAAGTTTGAGGCGAGTAATGTGGCAGATTTAGTGCTGCGGTTAAGTACCTTGATTCAGCAAGGGAAAATCTAGTCCAGCACAAAAGGCGAAGTGCAGAATCGCGGGGGAATGCGAAACTGCACTTCAGGGGGAACCTATTGGCATTTAAATGCCGTTTGATTCGTTTTAATTAGAGAGCGCGACTTTCATCTGCTCGGCGACTTTGTCGACCTTGCCCAATCCGACGACCACTTGCAGGCCACCTTTACCGATTGGAATCACACCTGCCGCGCCAAGTTGTTTCAGTTTCTCACTGTCAGCCAGTCCAGAGTCTTTCACTGTCAGGCGAAGACGGGTGACACAGTTGTCTACTTCCAGAATATTCTCTGCACCACCAATGGCTGCAATGTAGTCGTTAGTCAGTTGGCCAATTTCTTCTTTCGTTTCTGCTTTCGAAGCACCTTCTCCACGACCCGGCGTTTTCAGGTTGAACTTCAGAATCGCAAAGCGGAAGGTGAAGTAGTACACCGCGAAGAACACCAGACCTTGAGCAATCAACATGTACCACTGGGTAGCAAGTGGGTTCTGGCTAGACAGTACGAAGTCTACGAAACCTGCGGAGAAACCAAATCCTGCCATCCATTCCATACTTGCTGCGATGTAGAGGGAGATACCCGTCAGCACAGCGTGAATGAAGTAAAGTGCCGGTGCCAGGAACATAAAGCTGAACTCAAGTGGCTCTGTGATACCGGTGAAGAATGACGCCATGGCTGCTGCAATCATGATAGAGAATGTCGCGCCTTTGTTTTCTGCATCAGCACAGTGGTACATCGCCAAAGCTGCTGCCGGAAGACCAAACATCATGATTGGGAAGAAGCCCGCTTGATACATGCCGGTTTTACCTGGACTCGCCGTGCCGTCAGCAATAGATTGCGCGCCACCCAGGAAGTTAGGAATATCGTTAATACCCACTACATCAAACCAGAAAACTGGGTACAGCGCGTGGTGCATGCCGATGGTCAGTGTAAGGCGGTTAAAGAAGCCGAATAGGCCCGCACCCAGTGCATCCAGCGCCACAAGATGGTTACCGAAAACAACCAGTGCGTTGTAAACCATAGGCCAGACATAAAGCAGCACAAACGCAATTGCCATACCTGCAATCGAGGTCAGGATAGGGACCAGACGTTTACCGCTGAAAAACGCGAGTGCTTTTGGCAGTTCAACCGTGTGGTAGCGGTTGTAGATCTCCGCTGAGATAATGCCGACCAAAATACCAATGAACTGGTTATTGATCTTACCGAACGCATCTGGCACTTCGCTGGCTGCCACGCCCATCAATTGGCTCACTGCGCCAGGAGAAAGGAGCGTCGTAACGACCATAAAACAGATAAAGCCCGCCATGGCTGCCGCACCGTTTTTATCTTTACTTAATCCGAACGCGACACCTATCGCGAACAGCACAGCCATGTTGTCGATGATTGCGCCGCCGGATTTGATTAACAGCGCCGCCATGACGCTTTCTGAACCCCAACCCACCGGATCAATCCAATACCCGACACCCATTAAAATTGCTGCGGCGGGCAGAGTGGCAACGGGTACCATCAATGCCTTACCGACTTTTTGCATATATCCCAAGATATTCATCTAAGCCCCCAAGCTTTATTCAATCAAATTCTTAATCCCCCGCATGGTTGTGATGCTGTTGTTATTAGCTTGTTTTCGCTGCTTCACAACCAGTGCTTTAGGCCTATTTGACGATTAAGCCCGCTTGCAAACAAACCAATCCGACGCCATCATGAATTAATATTTTTAATACATAATAGCGATAGCAGAAAAACAATGGCGAACCTTCAATCACTGCTTGGCAATCTCCATACCTTCAATGTGGCTGCAAGAACCTTGAGCTTTACCGAAGCGGCAAAACTCCTGCACTTAACGCAAGGTGCTGTCAGCCATCGCATCAAAGTGTTGGAACAGGAACTGGGGTTTAATTTGTTTGTTCGCGGAACACGAAAGCTGACGCTGACAGATGAAGGGAGAAGGTTTCAGGGCACACTGGCGAGCTCACTGAACAATATTTTCAGTGAAATTGATGATATCCGGCATACTGAACTGAGCGGTGATTTGACCATTTCGACGTCGCCAGGCATTGCCTATGAATGGCTTATCCCCAAGTTGCCAGATTTCAAAGCCAAGTACCCCAAATTCAATTTGAAGGTGATGACGCAAGAACTCGAACTGGAATTCGAAACAAACAACATTGATGTCGCGCTTTACTACGGGGCATCAGAAAGACCCGATGTTTACCGCATTAAAATGTTTGATGAGCGTTATGTTCCTGTCTGTACACCCCAATACGCCAAAGAGAACCGACTGTTTGAAGATGGCATGGCTTCGCTTTCCCGTGTGAATTTTCTCTACGCTGCCACATCTACCGTTTGGTCCCGTTGGGCAAAGCACCACAAAGTGAATATCGACATCGCCAAGCAATGTTGCGTTTTCACACATCAAGACATGGCTGTGTTCAGCGCAAGAAAAGGATTGGGGGTAGCAATGGGTAGATACCGATTCGTCAAAGACGCACTGGAAAGTGGCGAACTGGTTTCTCCTTATCCCGGAATGGAAACCCACAAAACCCATGATCTGCTCTGTCCGCTTGGCTCTGAGAAAAGACCCAAAGTGCGAACATTCATTAATTGGGTGATGGGTCAAATTGACCAAACGAACTAACAAGAAGCTCATATATTAGGGTCTGTTGACCTTTGGAATAAAATCACGATCGAGGACGTCCTCGATCGTGTTCTAGGACGCACCAACACTAGTCTCAGCACATACTGGCTCCAACCTCATGGTTTAAGGAGCCACAAGGTGAAACCCATTAATTTACTCGTTATCTTGTTCACGTTCGTCCTAAATTCTGCCTTTGCAGCGAATGTTGGGTTTGAGCAATTCTCGCTTGAAGATGACGCATCAAGACCACTGAATGTTTCTATCTGGTACCCAACATTTCAAACGTCACCAAAAACCGTGATTGCCGAAAATCCAGCTTTTGTTGGTACTGAAGTGATCAAAGCAGCAACGCTAGATGCCAGAAAAGCGCCTGTTGTTTTGCTCTCTCATGGCTATCGTGGAAGCTGGCGAAATCTCAATTGGCTGGCGACGAAGCTTGCTATACGTGGTTACGTGGTGGCCGCGACTGATCACCCCGGTACAACAACTTTTGACCAATCTCCATCTCAAGCCGCGCAATGGTGGCAAAGACCAAGAGATATTTCCCGCTTGCTGAGCTTTCTGCTGGCTGACTCAAAGTGGAGTCAAGCTTTGGACACGGACAACATTTCTGCTATCGGCCACTCTTTGGGGGGATGGACGGTGATGCAGTTGGCAGGCGTTGAAATTGATAGAAACGAATTGAAAAAACAATGCCAGCTCATTTTCAATCCAAGAACGTGCGGACTGGCAAAGGAGCTGGGGCTTGATAAGGTTCAGCCAAAGGAGCCGGCAACGACTTCGCTCAAAGACACGCGCATCAAACGTGTTGTCAGTTTGGACTTGGGTTTAGCTCGCGGATTTTCTGTTCCGAGTATGACTGAAATACTAATACCGACACTCATTCTGGCTGCTGGCATCGACATAGGCGATTTGCCTCAAGCTATGGAGTCAGGCTATTTAGCTGAACATTTACCTTTATCGACAAGACACTACAAGGTGTATGAGCAAGCCACCCATTTCAGTTTCATGCAGCGATGTAAGGCAGGCGCGACCGACTTGCTGGAACAGGAGTACAAGGGCGATGGCATTATCTGTAAGGATGGATTCGGCACCCAGCGTGAAGCACTGCATGCCGACATGTTGGCGGATATCCTTTGGTTCCTTGAGTAACTCACACGGGAATTAAAGGGTGCCGCTTCGGAATTCGCTGGGCGTTTTTTCGGTGATCCGCAAAAACTCTCGGTTGAAGTTGGATTTAGTCTGAAAGCCCGCTTCAAGATAGATTTCAGTGATCGCCAAGTCGCTGCTTTTCAGTAGAGACTTGGCGTGCTCAATCCGATAGCGGTTGATTGCTCGGGAAATATTCTCACCACGAATCTGATTCACCGATGAAGAGATTTTTCTCCCAGGAATACCCAGTTTCCTCGCCAGCTTATTTAACGTCAGATCCGGGTCTTTAAACAGCTCCCTTTGCGCCATCATCTCATCCAATTTCGCGACAACCGATTGCGCCTCATCATTCTCGTCAGTGATTGGTTCAGGTTCGAGCTCCACTTCAGAATTTGTGTCACCGATAGCCAGTTCAGCATCATTCACCTCAAACACGTCTGCTTCGGGAATTTGCTCTTGGGAGGGCACGCTTCCGTCAACAATCACCACCAGCATACCCATAACTGGTATCAGTATTAGATAGCTGAACGTGAGAATGTAACCTGTGTGCTCAGCACCAAACGCGACAAAGTCATAGGAGATTGCCCCATCAATGAATGCAGAAAACAGTAAAAGTGCACCCGCAACTCTTTCGGAGTAACTTGTCTGATTTGTGTCGCTGAGTCTTACCTTATCTGCTGTGCTGAAAGAAAGAGACAATAACCACACACCATAGATTAGGTACAAAATCACCAGCAATACATCTGTCAGCCCCAACCATAGATATGGATAACTGACAGAGGACAATGCCACCAACCCAGGACCAATCCAGTGAACTTTACTGAGAGGCTTGTTCGAGTGTGCTTGAGAGAAACACCACCATGCCACAACAGGAAGGCACACGCCTAACATGGGCTGAATTGTGCGGAAGAAACTAATATCCGTCGTCCACCTCAAACCTACGACCGCGGTTGCAGCAGCACACAGGACCAGAAACCAGAAAGCATGTTTTGACTGGTAGAGTGAACGATTGAAAATGATCGCCGCACCGAAAATCAACATCAAAGACGCCACAAATGGCAATGGGATAGAGAGCATTTTTGTCCTTTAAATTGAGCTCGTCATAATGAGAAGGATTCGTTCGTCACTTAGAAGTAACGCGCAATTTCCAGATACCGGTTGCGGATATGTTCGATCAACGCCTTCACCTTGGTCGGAGGTTGGCGGGTAAACGGATACACGGCATAGATGCCGAGCTTCTTGCCTACTTGCTCAGGAAGAATATCAATCAGCGTCCCTTCCAACAGGTCGTGATAAACCAAACAGCGCGGCACATAAGCTATGCCATAGCCGCCCAGCGCGGCTTTGCGAAGTGCGGCGGCATTATCAGTGGAAAAACTGCCAGACACTTTGACGATGTAGTTACCTTTACTGGCTTTGAATTCTCAGTCCGAAGCCCCGGTGGTTTGATACGCGTATTGCAGGCAACTGCGGTCGACTAATGTATTAAAAAACAGCAAGTTGAAATTTAAAATTAACCAGACATAATAAGTATCTATGATATTTTTTCAAATAAAATTTAAGTTATGATATTTTCCTGATTATCTAGGATTATATCAAGCTGAAAGATACAGAAAAACATACAACATAGCATGCCACAGATCACACAATTTGCATCAAGTGTTTTAAACATAAAAAGAACAAAGGTTATAATTTTGATTTATGAGTTAAAGTCATTCAAATCCTTTAAATAAATTGGAATATAAATTGAAAGAAAGCAAAAAAACTAGCACAACAATACAAATAATTACAATAATAATTTGTTGTACATTATATACAGCGATAATTTATAATTATTTTGGCATTGTTGACAGTTATGACCTTTCTAGGTATATAAGTGCAGGCATTGCTTTATTGGAGGAGCAAGGACTTGCTCCTCATATACAAAGTTATACTGAATTATCATTTTCTGATAGAGATGGACAATTAGTTTATCCTTCAGCAATTTTTCAGGTAATAGCCGCATTATTAAGCGGAAGTTTATATAGCACCCCCTCTATACATTTATTTTATGCTTTCACTGTGGCTATATTTACACTCTCCAATATTATCATATTTAAAATATTGAATCATAAGATAGATAAAAACCTAGCTCTGATCATCACGGTGTCAATGTTATTAATACCATACAACATGGTATTTAGTGAAAATATGACAAGACCTTTGACTGGTCCATGGGGGATGTTTTTTTGGTTGATCTCCATCTATTTCATCATTAATAAAAAAGTAATTAAGGCTGGACTCACATCTGGTTTGGCTTTACTGATTAGAATCCAAACGTATCAGTTGGTTTTCTTGGAAGTTATTTTAATCGAAAAATGGAAAGAAAGATTAAGATATTTGCTCTCTATTTTAGTTACAGTACTTATATTTCAAGCATTCTTCTATTTATTGATATCTACACCAAATGGAAACAGCAGTTTTTATCTAGATGCAGTAAAAACTATAGACCCGAGCAAAATAAAGCAATCATTTCTTTTGGGATTTGAGTTTCTTTTAATAATGAAAGTGTATTCGATATTTGCACTTATAATTATCCCTTTCTTATTCTCAAGTGTAGTATCCAGAGAAACCAAATCATTCATATTATATTATATTGCATTTTACTTTGTATTGTTCTTTGCAACAATAATTGCCATGCCATTAGTTTATAATGCAAATCCCAACACAAGATATTTTATATACCTATATCCATTTATTCCAATTATATTTGGATTTATAATTTCTGATTTCTCTTTTAGTAATAGTTTGATCTTTAATAGAAAAATAACCATTTTATTATCAATCATTACCATTAGTATTTTGTCTCTTCATCTTTTCAATTCAATAAAATCTGGAAGTGGCAATGACAATGCCATAAAGGAAATTTATTCAATTAGTGATCATCTTGATGAAGACATTAAAAATCCAGTAATATTAACTAACGATAGGTATATCCCAAGCTATATTTTTAGCAGCATAAGATCAAGAAAATTTTATAACCTGCCTAGTTTAGAGGATTTCACAAAATCCAACCATAATAATAAGATTGATTTCATTATTTTCTCCTTTAGGCACCATAAGCACAAAAACAAGATTACATCACTAGGATATTTGCAGGAAAGTGGCGTCAACATTACTTTAAACACTCCACTAATTGATAATAACGGAAATACTTTTATTTATGAGAGTAAAACATCTGAACTTACAAATATGATTATATACAAGAGAAAACAATGATTCTGATTCCAGCCTACGAACCAAATGAAAGTTTAATTAGCTTACTAGAGGGAATAACTGGAGAGTTTTCTTCCTCTAGTATACCTATGGTAATTGTAAATGATGGTTCAGAAAAGGAAGTATCTCTAAAAACTTTTAATACCATAAGAGAGAGATTCCCTAATATAGTAATTCTTACTCATGAGAGTAATATGGGGAAGGGCGCCGCAATAAAAACGGGCATTAGATTTGCACTTGAAAGCCATTATGAATTTGTTATTACCGTCGATGCTGACGGCCAGCATGAAGCTCATGACGTTAAACGACTATATCAGTATTCAAAATATCATTGTCAGAAGCTAATTATTGGCACCAGACGTTTTAGTGGTGACATTCCTCTAAGATCAAAATTTGGAAACCTATTAACTAGGACGTTATTTAATTTCATACATAGTACTAATATAGAAGATACACAATCTGGACTAAGATATATTCCTCACTCATGCTTTAGTATGATTCTAGAAATAAAAGCAAACAGATATGAACTAGAACAAGAAGTTTTAAATGTATGTGCGAGAAAAAAAATCATAGCGCCGCCTTTGTACATAGATACAATCTATGAAGAAGGAAACCCCAGCTCTCATTTCAATAAAATTAGAGATTCATTTCTTATATACTTTGTCCTTTTCAGAGCTGTACTATCTGGGGTTTTAATTGCAATATTAGACGTAATAGTTTTTGCAATAATATTTAGTCAAACCAAAGACGCAGATATATCGGTATATCTGACGAGGTTTTTAATGACTTTGCTATATTATATATTGTTAAGAAGTTTTGTTTTCAATTATAAAGGAAGACAATTTTCCGCATTTATAAAGCTAGTTACTTTGATCATTTTGAATAGCTTAATTGTTGCCTATGTTCTGGAAAGAATGGAACCTCATTCAGAGAGTACTAACTTAGTATATATTTCAGTTAACATTTTGCTTTTCATTATAAATTTTTTAGTTCAAAAGGCATTTATTTTCAAGGAAAAAAACAATGAAAGAAACAGACTGGGATAAATATTACACTAATCGAGGAACCAATAAGATCACCAAGATAACTAGGGGTTTTACTTCGAACAAGATATCCAATCTGATACGTCGACAAGGGATAAATAACCCTAGGATTTGCGAGCTAGGTGGTGGAGATAGTTGTGTAGCTGATGAAATAATTCAAGAAAGTAAAGCATCATATTATGAAGTTGTAGATAACTGTGAAAAAGGCTTGAGCCTATTTAAAGCGCGTAACCATCTTTGTGAATCAGGTGTAGTTAAAGACTCAGTACTGAACAAGAATTCAGTTGAAAACTTCGATATATGCTTAAGTATCGGGTTAATTGAGCACTTTAATGAATCAGATACCTCTAAAGCTATCGAATATCACTTTAAAAAAGTTAGGACGGGAGGCTTCGTCCTGATCACCTTCCCTCACCCAACATGGCTCTACTGTCTTACAAGGAAAATTCTTGAAATAACAGGTGCATGGAAATTCCCAGACGAAAGACCACTCAATTTTGAGGAGGTTACTAGGACTTGCAAACTATATGGTAAAGAGATTCACAGGAGCATAAACTGGAAAATAATTCTTACTCAAGGCTATGTGCTTTACGAGAAAATTTAGCTTTGCCTATTTGTAGATACCATAATGCGAACGGCCTATATTTGCTATTAATGGCAACTGTATGCAACTCATTTTAGAAATAATTCACCATTTCCAGGTACCGACTGCGGATATGCTCGATAAGCATCTTGACCTTGGTCGGTGGCTGGCGGGTAAACGGATACACGGCATAGATACCGAGCTTCTTGCCTACCTGTTCAGGAAGAATATCAATCAGCCTTCCTTCCAACAGATCGTGATAAACCAGACAACGTGGCACGTACGCAATGCCATAACCGCCCAGTGCAGCTTTTCGCAGTGCGGTGGCGTTATCAGTGGAAAAACTACCAGATACTTTGACGATGTAGTTACCTTTACTCGCTTTGAATTCCCAGTCCGAAGCACCGGTTGTTTGATACGCGTATTGCAGGCAATTGTGGTCGATCAATGCTTCCGGTGTGGCAGGTTTTCCGTGTTGGGCAATGTATTGCGGCGAGGCACATACCACCCATTGGGAATCAAGGAAATGACGGGCAATCAGGCTTGAATCTTCAAGGTATCCCGTACGGATAACCAGATCATAGCCACCTTCAATCAAGTCGACGAATTTGTTGTCGAGCGACATATCAACCGTCAGGCCAGGGTTTTGGTAACAGAACTCTGCTACTGCATCTGCCAATAGCAAATCGCCAGAAATGGTCGGCACTGACATTTTGATATGACCACTGATGTTCTCGCCAAACCCCACGACAGAATCAACCGCTTCTTGGGTAGCCTGTTTGACGTTTTTCGCCCCCTGCAAGAGGGCTTTTCCCGCTTCTGTCAGTGTGAGCTTGCGAGTAGTGCGGTAGAGAAGCTGAACGCCTAATTCTTCTTCTAAACGCGCAACACGTTTACTGACAACGGAGTTTGTCAGGCCGTTTTGCTCGGCAGCTTTACTGAAGCTGCCCAACTCCACCACTTGGGAAAAGAGAATTAAGTCATCCGCGCGCACGGTATTTACTCATTTTGAGAAACAATAAAGACCATTATTTCCTTTTCTCAGGGAAAGTAAACTTGTATCAGAACAACCGACGCTTCAGGCCTGTTTTTTCCAGTACTCGGGTGGAGATTTCTTCAACCGACAATGAGGTGGTGTTGATATAAGGAATCGCTTCACGACGAAACAGCGATTCAATCGTTGCGATCTCCTGTTCACACTGCTCGCTGCTGGCATATTCACTTCCCGAGAGGCGGTTCTGACGGATCTGGGTCAGGCGCTCTGGCTCTATCGTCAACCCAAACAACTTGTGACGTTGGAACTCGAATTCAGGCAATAAACGCAGCATTTTCATGTCTTCCGCGATAAACGGATAGTTCACCACGCGAAGGCCGAATTGCATCGCCATGTAGAGGCTGGTCGGGGTTTTACCGCTGCGCGAAACACCCAGCAAAATAATGTCTGCTTTATCCAGGTCTTTTAAAGAAATGCCGTCATCATGCGCCAAGGTGTATTCAATCGCCGAAATGCGATCAAAGTAGGTGTCTGAATCTTTGCTGACACTTCGAGAACGTTGAAGTTTTGGCTTAGGCTCGATTTGAGTGTCTTCTGCCACACGCTGGACGATACTTTCCAACACATCGTAGAAAAATGCTGGTGCCTGAAGCAGATGATCACGCATTGCAGGAACGACCATGGAGAAGAAAACCAACGGTTTTACCCCATGTTTATCGTGGGATTGTTGGATCTGTTTGACCAAATCCGCCACTTTGTCTTCAGACTCGACAAAAGGGAAGGTTTTCTCGTTTGGGACAAAGGAAAACTGACCCAAAACAACATGCCCTAATGTCTCGCATGTGATGGCTGTCCCGTCCGAGACATAAAAGACGTCTCGGGTTTGAATTTCTGTGTGCTTCAAAGGTTAATCTGCTCGCAAAATTTTATTAGGATACAAACATAACAATAACAACAAATGGTCAGCCATTAACGTTTGCTCAGCTTTTGAAACCCATAGCGTTTTTTAGCCCAAACTTAAGGTTCACCGCCCAAAACCCAATACAAAAACTGCATAGTTTCTGGAGAAAGACATGCAAAAGAACACCCTCTGGTTCGATACCCTGTCCATGGATGATGTTGACAAGGTCGGCGGCAAAAACGCTTCTCTTGGCGAAATGGTTTCCAACCTCGCCAATGTTGGCGTTTCTGTCCCGAATGGGTTTGCGACCACTTCGTTTGCGTTTAACCAGTTTCTTGATTACGAAGGGCTGGATGATCGCATTCACCAAGTGCTCGATGAACTGGATATTGAAGATGTTGAAGCCCTACGCAAAGCCGGTTCCCAAATTCGACAATGGGTACTGGACGCCCCCTTCCCTGCTGATTTAGAGCAGGATATCCGAAACAATTACGAGACGCTGGTTGATGGAAATTCGGAGCTTTCCGTTGCTGTGCGTTCATCTGCAACTGCAGAGGATTTGCCAGATGCATCCTTTGCAGGTCAGCAAGAAACCTTCCTGAACGTCAAAGGCATTGATGCCGTGCTTGAGGCAACCAAGCACGTATTTGCCTCACTGTTTAATGACCGCGCGATTTCTTACCGTGTGCATCAAGGCTTTGATCACCGCGGTATCTCTCTGTCTGCAGGCATCCAGCGCATGGTGCGTTCAGACAAAGCCTCATCAGGCGTGATGTTTACGCTGGATACTGAATCAGGCTTCGATCAGGTCGTGTTTATCACCTCCTCATGGGGTCTTGGTGAAATGGTGGTGCAAGGTGCGGTGAACCCTGATGAGTTCTACGTGCATAAACCACTGCTGGAAGCCGGTCACCCTGCAGTAGTAAAACGTACTTTTGGCTCCAAGCTGATAAAGATGATTTATGCCGACAGCCAGGTGATTGGTAAGCAGGTTGAAATCATCGACACCTCAGCAGAAGAGCAAAGCCAGTTCTCGCTAAATGATGATGAAATCGCAGAGCTTGCCAAGCAAGCGATGATCATCGAGAAGCACTACAAGCGTCCAATGGACATTGAGTGGGCCAAAGACGGCATCGATGGCAAGCTGTATATCGTTCAGGCGCGTCCTGAAACGGTTTGCTCTCAGAAGCAAGGCAACGTGATTGAGCGCTACGAATTGAGCGCCAAAGCAGGTGTCTTGGTGGAGGGCCGTGCTATCGGTCAGCGTATCGGCAACGGTAGTGTTCGTATCGTGAAATCACTGGATGAAATGTCACTGGTGCAGGACGGCGATGTGCTGGTCACTGACATGACTGACCCTGATTGGGAACCGGTGATGAAGAAAGCCTCTGCGATTGTCACCAACCGCGGCGGCCGTACCTGTCACGCGGCAATTATCGCCCGTGAACTTGGCATTCCAGCCATCGTAGGTTGTGGCGACGCCACCAGCAAACTGAGTGATGGTGCAGAAGTGACTATCTCTTGTGCAGAAGGTGAAACCGGTTACGTTTACGAAGGTAAACTCGACTTTGCGGTCAGCCAAACTGCGGTAGACGAACTGCCAATGCTGCCAACCAAAGTGATGATGAACGTGGGTAACCCGGACCGTGCGTTCGATTTCGCCCAAATTCCGAACGAAGGTGTCGGTCTTGCCCGTCTCGAATTCATCATCAACAAGATGATTGGTATTCACCCTAAAGCCCTGCTGAACTTTGACGCACAAAGCGACGAGCTGAAAGCAACCATCAATGAGCGCATTCGCGGCTATAAAGATCCAGTCGATTTCTACGTCAGCAAACTGACCGAAGGGATCGCGACCATTGGTGCCGCTTTCTGGCCGAAGCGCGTCATTGTGCGTATGTCAGACTTCAAATCGAACGAATACAGCAACCTGATTGGCGGTAGCGAGTTCGAGCCCCATGAAGAAAATCCAATGTTGGGCTTCCGCGGTGCTTCACGTTACATCTCGCCAGTGTTTGAAGATTGCTTCGAGTTAGAAACTCAGGCGATCAAGCGCGTGCGTGACGAAATGGGTCTGAAGAACGTTGAAATCATGATCCCGTTCGTTCGTACCACAGGTGAAGCGGCAGAAGTGAATGACCTTTTGGCGAAGCACAACCTGCGCCGCGGTGAGCAGGGTCTGAAAGTCATCATGATGTGTGAGCTGCCGTCCAATGCGGTATTGGCGGAAGACTTCCTGAAGTACTTTGATGGCTTCTCGATTGGTTCAAACGACATGACCCAGTTGACGCTAGGCCTTGACCGTGACTCCGGTGATGTCGCGCATCTGTTTGATGAGCGCAACCCAGCAGTGAAAGCCATGCTGAAGATGGCGATTGATGCAGCCACTAAAGCAGGTAAATACGTCGGTATCTGTGGTCAGGGTCCTTCGGATCACGATGACTTGGCACAATGGCTGATGGATCAGGGTATCAGCTCTGTTTCCCTCAACCCGGATACCGTGGTTGATACCTGGATGAAACTGGGAAAAGTTGCTAACAAGTCCTGATTCATCCATTTAATGAATGTAAACGCCTGCAGTGTGAGAACACTGCAGGCGTTTTTATTTAGTGCGCCTAGGGGCTGTGTCGTTTCGCCACCAGCGTGAATTTGTAGTCGGTCGACTTAAAGTAGTTTCGGCTGTACTCGAACACAGTATCATCAAGAAGGTGACCACGGGTGCGCTTTTCGATGATGGGCTGGTTTGGGTCAATCACCAAAAGCTCCGCTATTTCCTTGGGTGGCAAAACCGGAATAATTTCCTGTTCACTGCGGTCAATCACCATACCTTTGGTGTTTTCGATAAAGTCGTACTTGGAGCCCTGCATGACCTGATAACTCAGATCAGGGAACATTTCAGTCGGCAGCCAAGTTTCTTCAACCGTTATTGGTGCTTCATCTACATATCGGACACGTTTAACGTAAAACACCTTATCACCTTCAGCAATGTTAAGGTTCTCTGCCATGGTCAAAGACGCTGAGGTCACTTCGAAAGCCAGCACGTCACTGCGGATCACTGAATCCAGGTGAGACCATTTTTCAGCAAAGCTGCTTTGGTGGTAGATATCGTAATTAACTTTGTTTTCTTTAACGTAGGTGCCACTACCCTGCTTGCTTTCCAGCTCTCCACTTTCCACCAGCAGTTTAATCGCTTGTCTAACCGTTACGCGGCTCACTGAGTAGGTTTCCCGAAGCTGTGCCTCAGTTGGTAATGCTTCCCCTACTTTGTATTCACCCGCACTGATTTTCTCTCGGATGGCATCAGCAATCTGGCGATACATTGGCAATCTGGCCATAAAGCTCTCTTGAAATTCAGGCAATATCATTTAGTGAAATTCGATGATTCGCACCATTTATTGATGGTAAATGTATCATACCAATCGGTTTTTCCATACAAGAAGACCAGCATTCCACTTAGAAAGCAATACAAGTAAAATACATTTATTACGGAATACGAGATCTCTATCACTTCATATTTGTATTATAAAGGTATTATTCACGCATTGTTGTAGGGACAACAATGAATAACGTGAAAATGGGAAAAATGTTATGAACCTAACCTCTCTGACCCACCCATCGCTGATTAATTTACAAACGACTTTTAGTAGTCGAGATGAGGCGATTCGAGCCCTTGCCGACCAATTAGAACAACACGGAAAACTCCATGACAAACAGCAATATCTGGACGCAGTATTTGCACGCGAAGAGCAAGGTCCAACCGCCATTGGTGAGGGTTTAGCAGTACCTCATGGTAAGACAGATGCCGTAAAAGAATCTGGGTTCGCAATGGCAACATTGACTCGAGATCTTAAATGGCAAGGCATTGACGAAGAAGAAGACGTCAACCTGATTTTCCTGATTGCCATCCCTAACGCAGAAGCCGGCTCTACCCACATGCAACTTCTGACGGAGTTGACCACCACGCTGGTCGATGACGACGTTCGCGAAGCTATGCTGAAAGCCACCAGCGTAGAAGAAGTGATGGCTTTACTCGATAACCAAGAAGAAACCGAACCCAAAGAAGAATACAAAATAGATACAAATTTACCCACAGTTGTATGTGTCACTGCTTGCCCAGCAGGTATCGCGCACACATATATGGCTGCGGAGTATTTAGAAAAAGCCGGTAAGAAGATGGGCATTAACGTGTACGTCGAGAAGCAAGGCGCGAATGGTATTGAAGATCGCCTGACGGCGGAACAGCTGAACAAAGCCGAAGCTTGTGTGTTCGCAGCAGAAGTCGCCATCAAAGAGCTTGAACGCTTTCAGGGCATTCCACGCGTTGAAGTCGCGGTTGCAGAGCCTATTAAGCACGCTGAGCGCATTCTGAATGAAGCATTGGAAGCCTCGAAAAATGGCAGTGGTGCTGAACGTGCAGTGATCACTGATGACAAGCCAAAACGCCTTCCTCTGAAAACGGAACTCAAACAGGCACTCCTTTCCGGTATTTCCTACGCCGTTCCTCTCATCGTTGCCGGTGGTACCGTTCTCGCCGTTGCAGTATTACTTGCTCAAATCTTTGACTTGCAAGAGCTCTACGCGACTGACGGTTCTTGGCTGAATATGTACCGCAAACTGGGTGGCGGATTGCTTGGTACCCTGATGGTTCCTGTTCTTGCAGCGTATACCGCCTATTCACTGGCTGATAAACCGGCGCTTGGCCCTGGCTTTGCAGCAGGTATTGCGGCAAACCTGATTGGTTCTGGTTTCCTCGGCGGCGTTGTCGGTGGTCTGATTGCCGGTTATGTCATGCGCTGGGTGAAAGAGAATGTTCGTCTCAGCCCTACCTTTAACGGCTTCATGACCTTCTACCTCTACCCAGTGATTGGCACTCTGGTTGCTGGCTCTCTGATGCTGTTTGTTATCGGTAAGCCTGTTGCCTGGCTGAACCAAGGCCTGACTGACTGGTTGAACGGCATGTCTGGCACTAACGCCCTGCTGCTTGGCGCTGTGATAGGCCTGTTCGTTTCATTCGACTTAGGTGGCCCAGTAAACAAAGCGGCTTATGCCTTCTGTCTGGGTGCAATGGCAAACGGTGTTTATGGCCCTTACGCCATCTTCGGTTCGGTGAAAATGGTTTCAGCGTTCACCGTGACAGCTTCCACTTTGCTGATGCCTCGCTTGTTCAAAGACTTCGAAATTGAGCTGGGTAAATCGACTTGGCTGCTCGGCCTTGCAGGTATCACCGAGGGGGCAATCCCAATGGCGATTGAAGACCCAATTCGTGTTATCGGCTCTTTCTTGCTGGGCTCTGTGGTGACAGGTGCCATGGTAGGTGCTGCGGGCATCGGTCTTTCAACACCGGGCGCAGGTATCTTCTCTCTGTTCTTGCTTCACGATAGTGGTCTGGGCGCTTTCGCGGCGGCAGCTATCTGGTTCGGAGCAGCATTGATTGGTGCTGCAATTTCTACGGCAACCCTGATTGCCTGGCGTTCACATGCCGTTCGTAGCGGCAAATACACAGTACAAGACGCCACAGCTAACTAATAACAAAACAATGAATGGGGCACCCAAGTTCGGTGCCCCGAAAAACCAATTATTCAATTTGATTGTCGAGCCCTTTCGCTCAATAGGTAAACTCTAATGGTTACATCACGCGTACATATCACTCCACACATGCACTGGGACCGTGAATGGTATTTCACGACGGAAGAGTCTCGCATCCTTCTGGTCAACAACATGGAAGAAATCATGCAGCGTCTGGAAAACGACCCTGCATACAAGTACTACGTATTAGATGGACAGACCGCAGTATTAGAAGACTACTTTGCAATTAAGCCCGAGAATAAAGAACGTGTGAAAGCACTGGTTCAAGCTGGCAAACTGATTGTCGGCCCATGGTATTCCCAAACGGATACCATGCAGGTTTCCGGCGAATCCATTGTTCGCAACATGCTTTATGGCATCCGCGACTGTCTGGCGCTTGGCGAGCCAATGAAGATTGGTTACCTGCCAGACTCTTTCTCCATGAGTTCTCAACTTCCAATGATTTACAACGGCTTTGGTATTGACCGCGCCATGTTCTGGCGTGGCTGTTCAGAGCGCCACGGTACCAACAAAACCGAATTTATCTGGCAATCCAACGATGGCAGCGAAGTGACTGCGCAAGTGCTGCCTCTGGGTTATGCGATTGGTAAGTACCTGCCTCAAGATGAAAAAGGTCTGCGTGACCGTTTAGACAAGTACTTTCCTGTGCTGGAAGCACCATCCGTCACGAAAGACATTCTGTTGCCAAACGGCCATGACCAAATGCCGATTCAGGAAGACATCTTCGAGGTAATGGACAAGCTTCGCGAAATCTATCCGGATCGTGAGTTCGTGATGAGCCGCTATGAAGAAGTCTTTGAACGAATCGAAGCCATGCGTGACCAGTTGGACACCATCAAAGGCGAATTCAACGACGGTAAATACATGCGTGTTCACCGCACCATTTCTTCGACGCGTATGGATATCAAATTGATCCACGCCGAAGTGGAAAACAAGATCGTCAACATCCTGGAACCGCTGGCATCTATCGCATGGACATTGGGCTTTGAATACCATCATGGCTTGATTGAAAAAATGTGGAAAGAGAGCATGAAGAACCATGCCCACGATTCCATTGGCTGCTGCTGCTCAGACAAAGTTCACGCTGAAATTCTCAACCGTTACATCCTTGCGGATGACATGGCGACCAACCTGATCAACTTCTACAAACGTAAGATTGTTGACCACATGCCAACCCGTGAAGGTTGTGACAAGCTCGCGATGTTCAACCTGTCGCCATACGCACGTGAAGAAGTGATTAACACCACCATCACCCTGCGGGCGAATGCATTCAATCTGTTTGATGACAACGGCAATGCGATTGAATATTTCATTCAGGATCAGCGCATTATCGATCCGGGCAAGATTGACCGTCAGATCGTTCATTACGGTAATTACGACCCATTTATCGAATACGACATCCAGTTCAGACAAGAAGTGCCAGCCATGGGTTACACCACGCTGCACATTGAACCGCACACCAAAGGCAAAACCAAAGTGGTGGTGCAAAACGAGTACGTGCTGGAGAACGAATTCTACCGCATCAATGTGAACAACAACGGTACGCTGACTATTTTCGATAAAGAGACTCAGCACACCTATGACCAGGCTCTGCGTATTGAAGATGGCTCTGACGACGGGGACGAGTACGATTATTCTCCATCCCGTCAGGAGTGGCTGCTTTACTCTGATGAGTTTGAAGCGAAAACCGATATCCAGCACCAAGGCTTCCAGTCTGTTGCCAATATCGAGCTTCGCATGGCAATTCCGGCAAACCTTCAAGAGCGCGAAGAGCGCACAGGTCAGAACGGTTCTCTGGATGTGCAGTGTCAGGTGGTGTTGAAGCAAGGCAGTCGCCGAATTGAAGTGCGCATGGAGCTGGATAACCAAGCCGATGACCATCGCGTCCGTGTGCTGATCCCAACGCCATTTGTGTCGGAAACCGTGGTAGCAGATAACCAGTTTGGCCTGATCACACGTCCAACGAATGACCCAGCAATGGCAGTGTGGGAACAGGAAGGCTGGAAAGAGGCGCCTGTACCGGTTTATCAGCTGATGAACTTTGCAGCATTAGAAAACAATGCTGGCGGTATGGCACTGATGACCAACGGCCTTCGTGAATTTGAAATCATTGCGCGTCAAGGCAACCAAGAGCGTGACACCTTTGCACTCACCCTGCTGCGCGGCATTGGTACGCTGGGTAAAGAAGAGTTGCTGCTGCGTCCGGGTCGCCCTTCAGGCATCAAGATCCCGACGCCGGATTCACAAACCCGCGGCAAGTTGGTGTGCGAGTTTGCCTTATTTGGTTACGAAGGGGACCACATCAGTGCAAACATCATGGCAGAAGCGCGCGACAACGTGACGCCAATCCAGTGTTACAACAAGATCCCTTACAACGCGATGAAGTTGAATGTTGGCAAGCAGGACAAGCCTCTGACCTACAGCCTGTTTTCTAAAGGCAAACGCGGCGCGGTGCTAAGCGTGCTCAAGAAAGCTGAAGATGAACAAGGCTTGGTGCTTCGTGTCTACAACCCAGCGGAAGCGGGTGAACTGAAGGACGAAGTCAGCTTTAACCTCCCTGTTTCTTCCTGGCAGCAAGTCAGTATGGATGAGAAACCACTGGAGCCAGCGCCAACAACGGATACCGAGTTTGGCACTCTCAAGCCTTGTCAGGCGAAATCGTATCTCGTTAAGTTTTGATACCAACCGTAGTGAAACCTAAACCACAAAAAAAGCCCCCGCTGTGATGCGGGGGTCTTTGTTGCCGTGTGGCTTACTTTCAGACCTTATTGCATTGAAATCTTTTTCTCTCTAAACCTTAAACTGGCCCAGTACGTCGTTCTGGTCAGACACATTTTGTTTTTGCCCATCAATCACATCGTGCATCTCATTTACTAACCTCGATACCTCGACCGAAATGTCTTTTGTTGCCTGAGCATTGCGGTTCACCTCTTCACAGACAATGCTTTGCTCTTCCGCCGCGGCAGCAATTTGATAAATCATGTCGGTGATTTGAGCTACTGCCTGACGAATAGATTGCAGTTCAGTATCCGCATCTTTTGAGTGTTCAAGGGTTTGCCCCACTTCCTGTTGGCTGGACTCCATCACTTCCAGAGCTTTTCTTGCGCCACTTTGCAGGGTTTCAATCATGCTGCCGATTTCTTCAGTCGACTGCTGAGTTTTCTGCGCCAGCTTTCTCACTTCATCCGCCACCACTGCGAACCCACGGCCACTGTCTCCAGCACGGGCAGCTTCGATAGCCGCATTCAAGGCTAACAGGTTGGTTTGCTCTGCGATGTCTGTAATCACACTCAGCACGGAGTCTATACCCAATGCAGAAGCGTTAAGATCAGATACCACTGTCACCGCTTCCTGTACTTGATTCGACAAAGCTGCGGTAGAACGCGCTGAGCTTTCTACCAATTGCGCACTGCGATCTACATTAGTACTGGCACTCTGTGCAGACTCAGATGCGAGCTGGGAATGGTTAGCCACCTCTTTGGCACTTACCGACATCTGGTTAATCGCTGTGGCTAACTGATCGACCTCATTCATTTGAGTTTCAATCTGTGCTCTGGCTTCTGACGCACTCAATGTTGACGCTTCCATGCCAGAACCCACTTTGTCTCCCAATGATTTTGTCTTGGAGATCATGGCACCCAGTTGCTGCATTAGCGTATTCACACTCATTGCAACATTGCCGATTTCATCTTTACTCGTGACCTCTAAATGCTTGGTCAGATCGCCATCTCCCTGAGTAAGCTCTTCAATTTTCTGCTGAAGTCCAATAATCGGTCGGAACAATCGCTGCAGAACAAACACCAACACAGCAATCGATATCAGAAGCAAAGCGACTGAAACCCAAAGCATGCGCTGGATTAACGCATCAAGAGACTGATAAGCCGTGTTTTGATCCACACTCACCACGTAGTACCAAGATTTCCCAAACCCAAGTTCTATTTGGTTGTGGTACGCCGTTCTGGTTCTTCCACTACTTTGGTAGTCAAAGTCGCCATAGCCGGGTGCTAAAAGCTCATCCTGATAGTCAGCAAGTTCTGGAATCGAACTGATTGTGGTTTCGCCCGGTTTACTTTTCTGGCTAGAAGACGCGATGACCACACCTCTCTCATCAAACAATGACGCAATACCACTTTCGGGCAATCCCTTGCCTATGTGCGCTCCAATGATATCCAGCGTCAGATCAGCAAGAAGCACGCCCTTTAACGTATTTCCTTCATAAAAAGGCTCAGCAATACTCACCATCAATTTTTTCGTTGTCGCGCCGGTATAAATATCTGTAATGATGGTGCCACGTTTTTCTTTTGCGGCTTTATACCAGCCTCGCCCACGAGGATCGTAGGCATTAGGGTCGTATTTCCCGGAATTGGAACTGAACGCGTTGCCGTTTTCAAACCCAACGATAATGGCGAAAACCTGAGAAGATTTTTTAATTTGATTGGTGGACACCAAGATCTGTTCATCAGACAAGGGCTCGGAAAAAAAAGGAGCATTTTTTTGAAGAGAAATAGACACACGGTTGATCCAACGTTCTACAGCATCACCCGCAGCATCAACACGAATTGATATACTTTCATCAATACTTTCAGTCTTTTCTTCACTCAGGAAATAATAGGAAAGATAACTTGAAATACTTAGTGATAAGGTAAGTAGAACGGCAGATATTGCAATAACTCTTTGTTTGAAACCAAGGTTTATGAGTTTCACCATAATCCTAAATCCCTACTTCTTCAGGCAACATGGCCAATAAAGTCTTTTTTATTCATGAGATTAAAAGCAGGACCGCAAAACCGCTTTATTCATGCCTCTAAGAAAGAATGTCGGACACCGCACTACCGTCTGTGTCATTAGATATAAGCATGACACAATATAAAAACGAAAATCGCCATATTGATAACCATTGAAATATTGATACATATTTTCATTACACAGCAATATTCAAGGAACAAGAATCACTTTTCAGAATTCGAACAATCAGGAACTTAAGATGGATTTTCCCGGAGTTTTAATAGCAAAGGCTTGATATATAGAACCTTCATTTTCTGGTGATAAATAGACTGAATGAAAGTCACAAAATAGGGGTGTACCCAAACGACCTGAAGATGCCGGATTCAGGTTGTTTGGGTATATATATAAAAAGCCCGCTGGTTTCAGCGGGCTTTGTCGTTTATCTCTTGGTTACAGTCAGTTTAATAACCGTTCGGGTTCTTTGACTGCCAGCGCCAGGTATCTTCTACCATGTCATTCAAGGTATGGGTTGCCTTCCAACCGAGATCTTGCTGCGCTTTGGCAGGGTCTGCCCAACACTCTGCAATGTCACCTGGGCGACGCGGTGCGATTTGGTAAGCAATTTCCTTACCGCATGCTTCACTGAACGCTGCTACCATTTCCAGCACGCTCTTACCGTCGCCAGTTCCGAGGTTGTAGATGTGTAGGCCCGATTTCTTGCCGACTTTATCAAGCGCAGCAAGGTGACCTTCTGCTAAATCAACAACGTGGATGTAGTCACGCACCCCACTACCATCACGGGTTGGGTAATCATCACCGAACACAGACAGGAATTCACGGCGACCAACGGCCACTTGTGAAATAAACGGCATCAGGTTGTTTGGAATACCCTGTGGGTCTTCACCCATTTCACCCGACTTGTGCGAGCCGACTGGGTTGAAATAGCGAAGCAGCGTAATGCTCCAGTCTGGGTTCGCTTTCTGGAAATCTGTCAGACACTCTTCCACCATCAGCTTACTGCGGCCATAAGGGTTGGTCGCTGACGTTGGGAAATCTTCACGGATTGGCACAGAAGCTGGATCACCGTAAACAGTTGCCGACGAACTGAAGATCAGCGAGTGAACGCCTGCATCACGCATCGCATCCACCAGCACCAGAGTACCGTTAACGTTGTTGTCGTAGTATTCCAGCGGCTTCTCAACCGACTCACCCACCGCTTTCAAGCCAGCAAAGTGAATGACTGCATCAATGTTTTCTTTTTCAAACACGGAGGCCAGAAAAGCTTTGTCACGGATGTCGCCCTGATAAAACGTCGGCTTTTTACCCGTCAGTTGTTCAATGCGCTCAAGCACAGCAAGTTTACTGTTGTGAAGGTTGTCGAGAAGGATGGGATTCAAACCTGCTTCAATCATTTGAACACAGGTATGGCTGCCAATATAGCCAACGCCGCCAGTTACGAGTACGTTCATGTCAAATCTCAATTGGGTTGTGATTTTAGTTTCCGTGTCTAGGTTCAATTCAAGCACGGATTTCTTATGGCGACCACTATACCTGAGCATGTAAGAAGTGCCAGTTACATACATCGAATCACATAAAAACCACTGTGTTAGGCGCAAATTCGAATAACTGGCTCGAATATGAAAAGGTAAACGTTGCGGTTTTACAGTGGATTTAATTCGAATGTAAATAGAAAAAGCCGCTGAATTATGCAGCGGCTTCGTTGGGTTTTAGCCCTATTATCTGATGGCTTCGTACATCGCCTGTTGGAACAGCAAAGCACTGTCACAGACATCACCATTCGCATGGCTATGGCCAAGACTGGCTGATGGTATCCGGCTCATCAGTTTCAATACCGTTTGGTTATTGTCAGAGGTTTCAAGGCCAGCATTCGCCACGTCGATCTCTGTCGCAACGCCCCGGTAAACAGTCGCAGCAATATCAATATCTCTAATGCTTTCAGGCTCCACGTTATATGGGCTTTGCTCAAGCACAGTAAAGTTAGCGTATTTGCCAATATCAATGCTGCCGATCTGATCTTCTAAGCGTGCTGTGTATGCGGCATCAATCGTAATGGCTCGCATGGCTTCATCTACTGTGATCCGCTCTTCAGGCCCCATCACCGACTCGCCAGACAAGCCGATTCGGTTTACTGCTGCCCAAACTAAAGCCAGCGGCTGCGCCGGAGCCATTGGTGCATCGGAATGCAAAGAAAGAACCCCACCCGCATCGATAAATGAACGCCCTCTCGCCATCACTTCCGCACGTTCTTTACCTACACCTTCTTTGCTGTAGAGCTCTGCCAGCACGTGGGTGTAATAAGGATTCACACTGAAGTTAGCACCAGATTCCACTGCTCGTGGAATATCATCTTTGTCAGTAATGCCTAAATGGTGGAAGCTGGTGCGATGATCTTCCCTTGGCGTTTCTTCATTCAGCGCGTCCACCACATCCAAGGCGCTTTCAAATCCCAAGTCGCCATTGGCATGAATCACGATCGTATAGTCATCATTCCAATATGGGCGCATGCTGTCTTCGAGCTCTTCGGGGGTTTGCAACCATTCGCCATGGTGACCGTCGATATAGCCATCTTTCAACTGCATTAGCTGGCTATACATCGCGCCGTCAGAGAAGAGTTTCACGAATTTAGGCAACCATTGAATTTGGTCTTGTCCCTTGTAGTCTCTGGTTTGGGCTTCAGCAATCAACTTACCTTGCTCAGCATCATAACCGCCTGCTGAATAAGTGAAGTTACCTGCAGGAATTAACCAGTAATCCATAGGGAAAGCATCATCCAGCAAAATAGAAACCATTTGGTCATACATTTCCGGCGTCGCAATCACACCTGGGTCAATCGCCGTGGTAATACCGCCCGATTGCACATAATCACGCGTTCTCTCCATGCCAGTGGCAAAGCGACCACTGTCTACCAAAAACGTCAGGGTTTCAGGAAGAATGATTTTTCCGCCGTTTTCAAATGCGTGTCCACGTTCCCAGTCTAACTGCTCATACGCCAAGCCTTCGCCCGACCAATCACTCTCTTGCCAACCCATCATTTCAATCGCGGCATTGTTGAAAAACAGCTCGTGGAAGCTTCGGTGCCAGACAATGATCGGGCGATTCTCTGAGATCTGGTTCAGCACATCACGCCCCATGTTTTTGCCATGGAAAAAGTTGTGATAGCCCCAAACGATCAATGGTTCGCCTTCCGGTGTCGCCTTCTCGATCTCAATCAGACGGTCAATAAATGCGTCTTCTGAGTGCACACCTTTTACATCGCCCCAAGGCAGTTTCCAGTCTGCAGGGGTAATGAAGTCTGTGCTCATGAGAATCGCACTCAACCATAAATGGATATGAGGTTCGACAAAGCCTGGTGTCAGGACTTTATCTTCAAATTGTCTATCTACAATCAACTCTGGATGCGCCTGGTATTTTTCCAGCAGGGCGTCTTTTTCGCCCAAATCTAAAATTTTGCCATTTTGAACTGCAATAGCAGTGACCTGCTCTGGCGCAACATCAGACATGGTAACAATGTCGTTCGACACGAAAACAGTGACTGGGCTCGCCAATACTTCTTTGGATAAATCCGCCAAATCCACAACGTCTGCTTGCTTTGAGCAAGCCGTTAGTAGTGCGATAGACATTGCCACTGCTGATAGTTTCATTGTTCTATTCATCGCTATCCCCATATAAGCACTTTGGCTTCGTGAGCTCTGTTCGATGTTGAGAATTTAACAATGAAATACCGTTCTAACTAATGCATTATGATGGGTAAAACCCAACATTAGTTAATGGAGAGAATATGTTCTCTTATGAGCATCTCGCCGCATTCTGCGCAACAGTGGAGGAAGGCAGCTACAGCAAAGCTGCGCGCAGATTGGGTAAAGACAGAACGACTATTCGTGAGCAGATCAAAGCACTCGAAGACAGCTACGCCATCGCGCTTTTTGATATTGAAGGGAAGTCAGCAGTCGCAACCAACGCCGGTCAGGCGATTTACAAGCAAGCACAGCTCTTGGTTAAAAACAGTGAGCGTCTAAATACCCGATTGCTGAAAAGCTATCTTGAGCCCATCACTCAACTGGACATCTATCATGATGTGCTGGCTCCTGCCCCACTCATTCTGCACATTGAACGTTTAATGAATGAACATTATCCCGACATCAAACTGAACTGGTTACACAGGAACCGGGATGACGCGTTAAAAGCCGTTTCTGAAGGGAAAAATAAACTCGCGCTGATGCAATACAAGCTTTCGAATCAATCGCCTTACCCGTTGGGTTTCGTCAATCTGGGAAGCGATGACCTGAATGTATATTGCAATCCCCATCACCCGCTAGCCAAATTGGAGCGAGTCACTGTGGGCGATTTACAACTCGAAAGGCAATATCTGAGTGAAAACCTGATGGTGAGTGCACCCGAACTGTTTTCTGTTTCCGCAGATGTAAGAATCGTCAGCAACAACGATATTCTGTTGGAGTTGGTAAAAAACGAGGGATGGACAGTGATTCCTCAAAGCCTTGCTGAACCTTCGGTAAAACAGAAACACCTCATTAAGCTTCAACTGGACGAGCTGGCCTCCAGCCTCAATGTGGGCATTTCTTTCTTCTACCCAGAGGCAATAGAAAGCACGCCGGAGCTCCAAACGCTGCTCTCCTCAATCAAAGCGTTCGCTGCCAAATATTACCAGTAGAGAGATACTAAAAAGCCCGCACCTGAGCGCGGGCCTCTCATTATGCTAGTCGGTTTACATCCATTTAATGGCAATCACTGCCGCAGCAACACCGACACCTAAACCCGTCACAACATCACGCCAGTGGTGCTTGAATGCTCTCACCCTGCCAAGGCCAACACACGCTGCAACACCGTATGAAAGCAAACCGATGAACCAGCCATAGCAAAGCATCAGTGCTGTGGAAGCTGCGACGGCATTTGCTGTGTGATTGGATGGAAAGCTGTCGTTACCGCTGAGATCAGGTCGTTTCGCATCGATGAAGAACTTACCTAAAAGGCCTATTCCAGAAGCACCCGCAATGATCAGTAACGCTTGCTGTAACTCCTGCCACTCTCCATGAATCATTGGAAACCCCAGAGCCGTGGCTACCAAACCATAAGCACCCACATCACTGACCGACTGCCAGTTGGTAGAAGAAGAGATCTGGGCAATGAAGAAGACCCAAATGGAAGCCAGGAAGATCAGAGGATATACAGTACTCATTATGCGTCGATTTAATCTCACTAAGGGACTAACGATGCGTTGAGTATCTCAAAATCCTCAATGAAATCGGGGAGAAGAATGTAACCAAACATTTATGCTAACTAGCAAAAAAAGGATACACCAATGCGTTAACAACCCTATCATCAGCCAAAAATAAACTCATACTTAATGCTTTTTTGGTCCATGAATAGATATTTTCAATTCAATTCATGGTGGATCACCGATTCACATTGATGAGCAATCATGCAGTTTTTTACATGTCACTAAATTAGCGCCATATGGAATTTGTATCGAAAATGCATTTTTCTACCCGACAATCCTGTTGATGCATATCAGAAGCAGTGTCCACTGCATATCTATTCATGGAAATATTTCTCAATGAGACCGCCTCTCAACAAATCTCGATAGTGAGACAAACTGGTACTACCTCTCCGGAAAAGCCCTTACTAATATTCCGCCTACTTAGGCCAAACCAAACTTTTCTAGCAAGCGGGATGCTGACATGACAAACATCATCAATGGAACTGAAAACGACGACGATCTGCGTGGCGATACCGCCGCTGATACTGTAGACACAATTTACGGCAAAGGTGGGAATGACACTTTACGGGGCTACCGAGATAATGACTTTCTCTACGGTGAAGACGGTGATGACACGCTATACGGCGGCAAAGGTAATGACGAATTACACGGTGGCATTGGCAATGATTGGCTCCGTGGCGGCTCAGGTATCGATTTTCTCTATGGTGGAGAAGGCGAAGATATGCTCGAAGGCGGCCTGGACAACGACATTCTGGACGGCGGTGCTGGTAATGACCGCCTATTCGGTAATGATGGTAACGATGTCATTTCTGCTGGCGCAGGCGAAGACATGGTTAATGGTGGCAAAGGTAACGACACTATTAATGGTGGCGACGATAGAGACATCCTCTTCGGTTCATTCGGTGATGACACACTAAACGGTAATGCCGGCAACGATGTTATTTATGGCGAGGGTGACAACGATACGGTCTACGGCCAAGAAGGAGACGACGCTGTTTATGGTGGCTTGGGTGACGATAAAGTCTACGGTGGCGTCGGCAATGACTTGGTGCGTGGAGGATCAGGTAATGACACACTGTATGGAGAAGCAGGTAACGACACCATCGAAGGTGGATTGGGACAAGACACTCTGTACGGTGGCGATGGTGAAGACAAACTTTCCGGGAATGATGGTGATGACACGCTCCATTCGGGAGCGGGTAACGATAAATCCCGCGGAGGCAATGGCAACGACACCGTTAACGGTGGCACTGGCAATGACATCCTTTTTGGTGATGGTGGCGATGACACCATCAATGGCGACGAAGGCAACGATGTTCTTTGGGGTGGCAATGGCATTGACACCATCAAAGGCGGCGTAGACGATGACTCCCTCTGGGGTCAGGTCGGCGATGACCTTCTTTATGGTCAGGATGGCAACGACTCAGCCCGTGGTGGTGACGGTAACGACTATATCGATGGCGGCATTGGTAATGACCAATTGTTTGGCGGAGATGGTGATGACCATCTGGTTGGCGATGACGGAACCGACCCGACAATAGAGACAGGAACTGAAAGCGCTGCCGGTTTTTCTATCCGTGCCGGAGGCTCGGCGGTAAAAAGTGGCGTTGAGGCTGGTGGCACAACCACAACGATTTCTATCGACGGTGTCCCTTACGTCGTTTCAACACATTGGGCTTATGCTGGGACCGTAGTCGTTTCGAGAGTAGAAAGCGATGGCTCTCTCACCGAAACCGACCGCATGATTTACGACAACACGACGGGTTCTGTTTCTACCTCATCTTCCGGTGACATCGCTGACGATGCAGCGGCCTTAGGTATTCCAGTTGGCGCATTTGGGAACGGGCTGACAAATTCAAATATCTATGATGTGGATGGCAGCCCCACTCTGTTTTTGACGTCTCAAAACAGCGGCTCTATCACTGCATGGGATATCGGTTCAGACGGCACCATTACACTGAAAGGTGGCCTAAACTTCGGTAACTCTCAAACAGGTATTGTTCGCGAAAACGTGGTTTTTGAAGCGCAGGATGGTCAAGAGTACATCTACGCTGCCCGCGCGCAAAATGACCGTGTCGACATTCTTACCTACGACTCAAGCACGGGTGCAATTGCTGAAACTGGACGCTCTGTTTCAAGCGGCAATGCACCAACGGGTTTAGATCTCGTCAATATTAACGGCAATGACTTCCTCGTATCTTCAACCAGCGACGCCGTCTCTATCTATGCCATTGACGCCACGACGGGTGGCCTTACATTAACAGACTCAGAATCTGTCACTGGCTTGGGCTGGTATAACAGTGTTGATATCTATGAGAAGCCAGATGGCAGTACCTACGCCATTGTCGATGGGCAACCAGGAGAGGGGCAGGTCTACGTATTTGAGCTGGGTGCCGACGGTTCAATGACACTGACTGACACGATTGATGGCTATGGCTCACGTTATTCATCTGCTGGCTATGTTGAAGGCGAGCCAGTCTTCGTGATGGCGAATGCCACGGAAGGCGTTGATCTCTACACCATCTCTGATGACGGGACATTGGTATTCCAAACACACATTGCCGATATCGAAAATGATGTGACTACGCCAGTGATTGTGCAGACAGAAGATGGCAGCTACTTCTTGGTCGATGCTGATGGCGACACAGCCTCAGTGAAGCTGGATACCAATGATTTCTACAACCGTAAGCTCAATGATTACCTTGATGGTCAGGACGGCAATGACAAGCTGGAAGGCGGCATTGGTGATGACACGTTGAAAGGTGGCCTAGACAACGACAAACTTTACGGTGGAGAAGGCAATGACTACCTTGTCGGGGATGACGGTAAAGCGCCAACCCTGACACTTTCAGCAAGCTCAACGGTAATTGAAGGACCACAAGTAGCCAGTGCAACAACAACGTCCATCTCTGTTGATGGTGTTGCTTACGTTGTGTCAACACAGTGGGCAGTCAGCGGTCTGGCAATTGTTTATCGTGTCGAAAATGATGGCTCACTGACCGAAACCGACCGAATGACGTATGACAGTTCCACCCTTTCAATTACCACCACGTCATCTGGAGACATTTCAGCGGCTATTGCAGATGCCGGGGTTCCGATTGGCGCATTCGGAAATGGCCTGACTCAGTCCAACATCTATAACGTGGACGGCACGCCAACCCTGTTTATGACTTCTCAAAACAGCGGTTCAATCACTGCTTGGCATATTGCCGAGGATGGAACCTTCAGCTTCGAAGGTGGTTTGAGATTCGGCCACTCACAAACACATTTAAACGGTGGTATCGTCCGCGAAAACGTGGTCTATGAAGCGCTGGATGGTCAGGAATATATCTACGCTGCACGCGCGCAGAATGATCGTATTGATATTCTAACGTACGATTCTGAAACTGGTACCATCGCTGAAACAGGTAACACCGTCGCCACGGGTGACTGGGGAACAGGCTTGGATCTGGTGACGCTAAATGCCAACACTTATCTGGTTTCAAGTGGCAGCGACAAACTCTCAATTTTCGCTGTCGACCCCAACAATGGTGGTTTGTCATTGGTTAGCGAAGCTGCCCTGCCAAACATCGGTACCTATAACGGCGTCGACGTTTATGAGACAACAGATGGTCGCGCTTACGCCATCGTTGATGGAAGCCCAGGAGACAGTGACATCTTTGTATTTGAGATTGGCTCAGATGGTGCACTGACATTAACCGACACTATTGAAGGCTATGGTTCTCGCTATTCTTCAGCAGGTTATGTAGAAGGCGAACCAGTGTTTACTATGATAAATGCCACAGAAGGCGTTGACCTTTACACCATCTCCGATCAAGGGAAGCTGGAGTTTCAACTCCATATCTCTGGCATCGAGAATGATGTAACCACACCTGTGATTGTTCAAACCGAAGATGGCAGTTACTACCTCGTTGATGCTGACGGTAATACCGCCACCGTGAAACTGGACTTTAGCTACGACAAAGGTAACACCGAAGACCGCACTCACAACGATGAGCTATACGGCGGCAGTGGCGATGACCGACTGGAAGGCAACTATGGTGACGACATTCTGGATGGCGGTACCGGTCAGGATAGACTCAACGGCGGCATTGGCGATGATTTCCTCAATGGCGGTGCAGGTCGCGATACACTCACTGGTGGCTTAGGTGCAGACAAGTTCTTCTTTGACAGCAACTCAGGCTCCGACACAGTGACCGACTTTAACGCAAGCCACGATATTTTGGTGATCGACAGTTCACTGGCTACAAGCCTTGCAGAACTGAACATTAAACAAAGCGGTACCAACACGCTGATTTCAAACAGCGATGAATCGGTCTTTATCAAACTGGAAGAATTCGATGCAGATAGCATCCATACCGACCTTTTTGATTTCACCTAGTCGCAAGGCGTTCTAATTGAAAAGCGGCTCTTGATGAGCCGCTTTTTTATTTGGATAAGCCAAAACGAAAAAGCCCGCTCAGTGAGCGGGCTTAATCTAATGTGGCGGAGAGATAGGGATTTATACGGTCGCTTCGCGCCCTTCCCTTCGGGCTGTTGCCTATTCGGCTTCGCCGGGCAACGTTGTCTCGCTTCGCCCGGCTGAACCCATAGGGTCTAGGGTTCTGCACCCTATCTCTTGCGAGGGTTAAAAATGCAAAAAGGCCGCTGATAATTCAGCGGCCTTTTCTAATGTGGCGGAGAGATAGGGATTTATACGGTCGCTTCGCGCCCTTCCCTTCGGGCCGTTGCCTATTCGGCTTCGCCGGGCAACGTTGTCTCGCTTCGCTCGGCTGAACCCATAGGGTCTAGGGTTCTGCACCCTATCTCTTGCGAGGGTTAAAAATGCAAAAAGGCCGCTGATAATTCAGCGGCCTTTTCTAATGTGGCGGAGAGATAGGGATTTGAACCCTAGATACGCTATTAACGTATGCCGGTTTTCAAGACCGGTGCTTTCAACCACTCAGCCATCTCTCCGTAAGTGCCGCGCATATTACAAAGCCCTCGCGAGCTTGTAAAGCCCGAATTTCCTGAAATTCGTCCGTTTGCACAGGCTTTGCTCAGTTAGTCTATTTGGCAGACACTTAACGCCCCCTTTCGGGCTATTGAATCAAATGCTCAGCCAAACTGACGCCCCTGCTCTTCAAACCAATCGATGATATCTGCAAACTCCTGCTGGTTATCTTTGCCAATAGCAAAGAACACATTGAGCCCTATACCTTTTCCAATAGGAGATTCTTTGATATTGAGCTCCACCAGCTCACCAGAGTTTAGGTATGGCAACAGATAATCCGTCGGCATGGCTGCCCACCCATCTCGTTTAATCAACTCACACAATAAATCATGGTTACTCACTACATGGCGCCGTGGAGATACCTTGGCAAAACCGACATCCAACGCGAGAAAGTTCTCCGTCAGATACTGTGTCTGACCCTGTAGTTCATTGATCGTGACTTCTTGCAAAGCAGCCAGCGGAGACGAGACGGATGCAAAACACTTCAGTTGTAGGTTGGCAATACTTCTCCAGGTCACTTCCGTCTCCGGGAAAACCATATCGCGGTTTGGCATTAACGCCAGATCTGCTGATCCATCATTGAGCATTTCCAGGGCCTCTGGACGTGTTCTGTGAAGCCAGTTAACCGTGATATTCGGATAATGCTGCCGTATTTTCTCTTCGATATTGACCATCATGGTCATAGGGGCAAATACATCATGAACAATGGTTACCGAGTACACATCACGGTCAAATAAGGCTTGGCTGAAGTGGAAAAGCTCTCTGTTTTGTTTCTCTACTACTTTGGCTTGAAAATACAGCTTGCTGGCCTTGTCGGTGGGGATTGCCTTTCGACCTTCAATAACAAATAGTGAATACCCCACTCCATCTTCAAATGCCATCACGTGCTCACGTACCGTGGTGCGCGATTTCCTCAACAGCTTCGCCGCAGCACTGTACGAACCTTTTTCATAGACCGCGATAAAGGTAGTGAGTTGTTCCAATGTATGCATTTCGTCTATTCCATGCCTTTTGTTAGTAATACCCTAACAAAACTGACTTGGTGGTATTAGATATTCGTTTAAAAATAGCGACAAGTTCAAAAAATCATTTAAAACAAAAACTAAACTCAGAGGTCGAAATGAAAATCTTCCTGCTTTCGGTTATCGCTCTTGCACTCTCCTCTACCATGGCGCTAGCCGCACCGGATCTGATTTTAAAAAACGGAGACATCATCACCGTTACCGGCGAACAGGCAAGCGCCGAAGCAGTGGCAATCAAAGACGGAAAAATCGTTGCCGTCGGCAGCACAACAGAAGTCCTAAAAACAAAAGGAAGCACAACAGAAATTCGTGACCTTGAGGGGAAAACAGTCGCACCCGGCTTTATTGATTCCCATGGCCACTTTGCCAACTACATCCCGCTGGCAAACTCACTATTTGTTTACCCTTCCCCAATGGGAACCAGTGACAGTATTCCAGCTATCCAAAAACAGTTGTCGGCCCATTTCTCCCAAGACTTGGATAAAAGCATTTTGCATATCGCGTTTGGCTATGACGATTCGGTCCTGGAAGAAAAACGCCACCCTAATAAGCAGGAGCTGGACAAAGTAACGGGAGACTTCAGCCTTTGTATGATGCATGTGTCTGGGCATCTGGGTGTTTGTAACAGTGCAGGGCTGGCAAAAATCGGTTATTCCGATGCATCAGAGAATCCAAGTGGTGGCGTGATCCACAAAGATGAAGGTGGTGCGCTGACTGGCCTGCTAGAAGAATCTGCCACCTATGCTCTCTTTCCTCACCTGACTGTAGGTAGCCAAGAAGAAGCCATCGAAAACTTTAACAAAGCTCAGGATCTATTCGCGCGTTATGGGGTAACAACCGCGCAGGAAGGACTAGCCACAGCCTCAACCTTAGGATTGATTAAATCAATGGCCGATGCCGGCGAGTTGAAAATCGATGTGCTGGCTTATGCAAAATGGGTCGACTTCGAAACTGTACTTAAAAACATGAAGCTTGGCGAATACAGCAACAGGCTGAAGCTTGCTGGTATGAAAATTACCGGGGATGGCTCCCCTCAAGGCAAAACCGCATTCCTATCAACGCCATACTTCGAAGTGCCTCATAGCCACTCCTATCACTACCACGGCTATCCGGTACTCAACCAAGATGAAATGAATCACTACGTGGATTTGGCATTCAAAAATAACGCTCAGCTTATCAGTCACGCAAACGGTGATGCGGCAGCTGACCTGCTTCTGAATGCCGTTGAAAAGGCAAATGCGAAGTACGGGGACCGTGACCACCGAACTACCACGATTCACGCGCAAACTATGCGCCTGGACCAGATTAAACGTATGCGAGATGCAGGTATGATGGTGTCTTATTTCCCTGCCCATACCTTCTTCTGGGGTGATTACCACCGCGATTCAGTGCTTGGTCCTTGGAGAGCATCAAACATCTCCCCTATGGGCTGGGCAAATGAATTCGGACTGACTTACACCATTCATATGGATGCGCCGGTTGCTTTCCCTGACCAGTTGCTCAATATGTGGACAGCCGTAAACCGAGTTACGCGTTCAGGTGAAGTGTTAGGTGAATACCACAGAATCACTCCTTACCAAGCGCTGGAAGCCGTCACCAAAACTGCTGCTTATCAGAACTTTGAGGAAGACGAAAAAGGCACCATTGAAGTAGGCAAACGCGCGGATTTAGTCGTGCTGGACAAAAAACCACTGGCCGTCGAACCGATGGAAATCAAAGACATTCAGGTACTAGAGACCATTAAAGACGGTAACACTGTCTTCAAATACGCTGGCTAATAGTCATCGACTGACAGAAAAAAGGCGGACAATGTGTCCGCCTTTTGAATTTCTGGCGTCAGCAATTAGCCGAAACGGCCACCGATGTAGTCTCGAGTCAACTTGTGCTCTGGGTCTTCGAAAACACGCGCTGTTTCGTTCACTTCTACGAGGTCACCCAAGTGGAAGTATGCGGTGCGATCGGAAACACGCTTCGCCTGTGACATGGAGTGCGTGACCATCACGATACTGAAGTTCTCTTTCAGCTCGCTGATCAGCTCTTCGATGATGCCCGTAGCAATCGGGTCAAGCGCTGAACATGGCTCATCCATCAGAATAACTTCTGGTGCAATCGCTATAGTACGGGCGATACACAGACGCTGTTGCTGACCACCAGACAAACCGGTTGCTGGCTGATCAAGGCGGTCTGCCACTTCAGCCCAAAGACCTGCACGGCGCAGCGATTCTTCAATCACGCCATCCAGTTCATCTTTGCCATCTACCAAACCATGAATACGCGGGCCGTAAGCCACGTTGTCGTAAATAGATTTCGGGAACGGGTTCGGGCGCTGGAATACCATACCCACCTGTGAACGAAGCTCAACGATTTCCTGCTCTTTGGCATAGATGTTATGACCATCCAGCAGGATTTCACCTTTCACTTCACAACCCGGTACGGTGTCGTTCATACGGTTCAGACAGCGCAGGAAAGTAGATTTACCACAACCTGAAGGGCCAATCATCGCCAGTACTTGTTTCTCACCGATGTCGAGATTGATGTTACGAATTGCTGATTTCGCGCCGCCTTCGTAGCTCACGCTAACATCGCGTGCTGTCATGCGAGGAGCCGTGACAAATGGCAGACCACAGGTCTCTTTAGGGGCTGCAGTTTTTTCAGCCGCCATTTCTTGATGTACTTGATTCATTTCACCTGTGTGAGTAATTACGGTTGTCATATCCATACTCCTACCATCTGCGCTCAAGGCGCTTACGCATGATAACGGCACATGCATTCATCAGTGCCAAGAACGCCAGCAATACCATGATTGCGCCTGAGGTGTTCTCAACAAAACCTTTTTCCGGGTTTTCAGCCCAGAGATAAATTTGTACTGGCAGCGCGGTGGCTGCATCCAGCGGACCAGAAGGAACGTCAACAATAAACGCCACCATACCGATCATCAGAAGCGGTGCAGTTTCACCCAACGCCTGCGCCATACCGATAATGGTACCGGTCAGCATGCCTGGCATTGCCAGTGGCAGAACGTGGTGAAGCACCATCTGCATTTTTGAAGCGCCCACACCCAATGCAGCATCGCGCACCGAAGGTGGGACTGCTTTGATTGCTGCGCGGCTTGAAATAATGATGGTTGGTAGCGTCATCAGAGTCAGTACCAAGCCACCCACCACCGGCGCCGAGCGCGGCAAGTCAGCCACATTCAGGAACACCGCCAAACCCAGCAGACCGAACACGATAGATGGCACAGCAGCGAGGTTGTTGATGTTGATTTCAATCAGTTCAGTCGCGCGGTTACGTGGCGCAAACTCTTCCAGGTAAATGGCTGCGGCCACACCAATTGGGAAGCTCAGCGCCAGAGTGACCAGCAAGGTGTAGAAGGAACCTACCGTTGCGCCCCAAATGCCCGCCAGCTCAGGGTCACGGCTGTCACCATTGGTGAAGAACTTGGTGTTAAACACGGTGCGAACGCGGTCTTCTTTTTTCAGTTCGTCATACCATTCGATTTGAAGGTTTTTGAACTGACGGCCATCTTCCGGTGTGCTCGCCTTGATGTTTCCTTTGTTGTACTGGTTAAAATTATCGCCTGCTTGCGCCCAGTAAGTGATGGTCTGCCCAATCAGCGATGGATCTGCCATTACCTTGTCACGCAGGTCGTATTCCGCACCGTTTGAGATAAAGCTGTATAGCGCACGGCGCTGTTTACGGCCGTCAACAGAAATCTCATCACGAAGCGACTGACGAAGCACTTTACGGAAGCTCGCACCCATCAGCACTTTAGGATCGGTTTCATCGCCATCAATGCCGAGCGCTTCCGGAGAAAGATCTACCTGAAGCTCAATTTCCGTAGTGAAAAACGCCGTGTAACCCTCGGAAAAGATGGTGGTCATCAAGACAATCAGGAACGCAAACGCCATCGAAATCGAAGCAATACCGTAGAAGCGGAAGCGCTTCTCTTTGGCGCGGCGACGGGCCACGCCCGCTTTAACCCGCTCGCGTTTGGTCTCTGCCATTTTTAGTAATTTATCAGTCATACTGCTCTCGATATTTCTTCACGATTCGAAGTGCAACAAAGTTGAGTGCCAGAGTCACTACGAACAATGTCAGGCCAAGTGCGAATGCTGCCAGCGTCTTAGGGCTGTCAAACTCTTGGTCACCCACCAGCAAGGTCACGATTTGCACGGTGACGGTGGTGACAGAATCCAGCGGGTTAGCGGTGAGATTTGCCGACAAACCTGCTGCCATCACCACGATCATGGTTTCACCAATCGCACGGGAAACGGCAAGCAACAAGCCGCCAACGATGCCCGGCAATGCTGCAGGCAACACGACTTTGCGGATCGTTTCTGAACGCGTAGCCCCCAAGCCCAAAGAACCATCGCGCAGGGACTGCGGCACTGCGGTAATCACGTCATCAGACAGTGATGAAACAAAAGGAATGATCATCACGCCCATCACTGCACCTGCTGCCAATGCACTTTCAGATGACGTATTGCTAAGACCAATGGCCTGAGCGACATCACGGATAAAAGGAGCAGCGGTCAGCGCAGCGAAGAAGCCGTAAACCACGGTTGGAATACCAGCGAGGATTTCCAGAATAGGTTTAACGATATTGCGCACGCGTGGTGAGGCGTATTCCGCCAGGTATATCGCACTCATCAAACCGATAGGCGCTGCAATACACATGGCGATAAAGGAAATCATCAAGGTTCCGGTAAACAGTGGAATTGCACCGAATGCACCACTTGCACCTTGCTGGTCAGCACGCAGGGCAATCTGCGGTGACCATTCTGTCCCGAATAAGAAGTCCGTGATAGGGATAATCTGGAAGAAGCGAATCGCTTCGAACAACACCGAAAGAACAATACCTGCAGTGGTCAGTATCGCCAGTGTTGAACAGAACATCAGGAATATTTGCAGGCATTTTTCCACATAGTGGCGCGCCTTAAGTTTTGGGCGAACCATTCGCCAGCCAGCTGCCAGACCCACCATTGAGATAGTTAGTACCGCGACCCATCTAAGCGTCAGTCCGATACTTTGCAGGTGTTGATAATGCTCTGATGCCGCTAGCAAGGCAGGATCTTCTGTCTTCAAAACGCCATTCGCAATGTGCACGATTTGGCTGTAAAGCAACGTCATGCTTTCGTGCGCCTGAATCGTTGCGGATGGAAGCTGAGCCATAACGAGAGAATGAACCATGCTGGGTTCAATGGCCTGCCAGATCAGAAGAAGAATCACCGCTGGCACCGCTGCTAAAATCGCAGCAAAGGAACCATAGTAAGCTGGTCGGGAGTGGAGCTTGTTCAAGCCACCTTCAATGGTAGCCACTTCCCGGGAACGTTTTTTGGCGAGTACAAAAGCGCTTATCGCAAACAGCGCTACAATCACCATCAATGTGGACGTCTGCATCCCTATTCCTTAAATCCTTTTTACTCAAACCGTGTTTCAAATCGATTTGGGTAAATACAGCAAAAGGTGGCGCACCTTAAAAAGTGCACCACCTCGGGTTGGTAACTTACAGGTTTGGCTTCAGCTCAACCGCGTCGTTACGAACCAGTTTCCAATCGCGAGCTGACAGAGGAATCAGACCACGGTCAGTCAGGTAACCTTCGTCGCCAATCGCATCTTCAGAAGTGAAAGCAGTAACGTAAGCTTTCAGGCCTGGAATCACTTCTGCGTGTGCGTTTTTCACGTAGAAGTACAGTGAGCGAGATACTGGGTAAGAACCGTCGCCGATTGCGTCAAACGTTGGCACTACACCGCCGATTTTCGCACCCTGAACTTTGTCAGAGTTTTGCTCGAGGAAGCTATAACCGAAGATACCGAAAGCGTTAGGGTTCGCGTCCAGTTTTTGTACGATCAGGTTATCGTTCTCGCCCGCTTCGATGAACGCGCCGTCTTCACGAATACCGTGACAAACTGCTTTGTACTTTTTCTTGTCTTGCTTTTTCATGGCTTTCAGTTCTGGGTACTGCTTACAGCCACCTTCCATTGCCAGCTCTACGAATGCATCGCGGGTACCAGACGTTGGTGGTGGGCCCAGAACTTCAATTTTGGTTGCTGGAAGAGAAGGGTTTACGTCTTTCCAGGTTTTGTTCGGGTTTTCGATGAGGTTGCCGTTCGCGTCAGGAACAACTTTAGCCAGTGCAGTGAAAAGGTCTTTCAGAGTGATATCGAACTGCTCAGACTTTTTAGAGTTAGCGAAAGCAATGCCGTCGTAACCTACTTTGATTTCAGTGATATCTTTAACGCCGTTCTTCGCACACAGCTCGATTTCAGAGCTTTTGATTTTGCGTGATGCGTTAGTGATGTCTGGCGTGTTTTCACCCACACCTGCACAGAACAGCTTCAGACCGCCGCCCGAACCGGTAGATTCGATTTTCGGTACTGAGAATTCTGAAGTGCGGCCGAAGCGCTCAGCAACAACGGTAGCAAACGGGTACACTGTTGAAGAACCAACAATGCTAATGTAGTCACGAGTCGCTGCAGCAGCGTTGTTAGCAGCGAATGCTGACAGGCATACTGTCGATGCCGCAATCAGAGCCTTAAGTTTCACATCAACCTCCAAGTCGATAGTTTTCTAAGTTGAACTGTCAGGTTGTAACTGACTGTTTTTCGATTTCGGTTCAAAAACTGAAGACAAAATTAGAGATCGCTTGTGACACTAACCTTAATGAAATGTGAACATTTGATTACAGCCGGAAATGTCACATAACTGACACATCATCAAAACCAATCATTCATCCCACTGACATATTCCCACCCTAGCTTATTGACCCACGTGCGCGCCTTACCCCTCCGCACCTGTCTTTTCTTGCTGTATCGACATCGCATTATTTGCGGCTTTTCGCTTGCTGGCTGGCGCACAAAATAGAATTACCCAAAACAACGCAGTGGCTAATAATTAAAAGAGAGTAAAGAAATGGCTCAATCAGCCTCAGTCGGCTTGCATGCCGCCGAAAGCTTCGATTCATCGACGCTTTCTGATCATGATGTTCGCTTGAAACACAAACCATCCGTCCTGTTTCTTTGTGACGGTAAAGAGGGCTACTCCCTTGTAGCAGAGGCGATTCTGGCCCATAAGGCGGACAGTCACTTTGACAGCTTCAGTGCTTATACAAGTAACACTTGTGATGTCGCCACTGCCTGTCAGGCTTTAAGGCAATACAACATCGCTTGTTCCGATAAGCATTTCCGTCCTATCGAAGCCTACAACTGCAACAATGTGGATTATTTGATTGCGTTAAACCCCGCGTCGGTTCAATCAGGCAAACCTCTGCCGAAGTATGAAAAGTTTATTCCGTGGGATATTACTGAGGGTGGGGAATCGAGCGATCGTCAGAAAGCGATAAAGTACATCAACGACCAGATAAACTATTTTCTGTCTGTCTATCTGTATCGTTGATTTGTTCGTTTCTTTAGGCGGGCTCTTGAAGGAGAGTATCGCTGTCGATAGATTCAAAGCGGTTTCGGCCGCTACTTTTTGCTTGATAAAGCATGCGGTCAGCGCGGGAAACTAAGTTGGCAATCACACGCTCCGGATCAACCCGTTCTTTTCCATCAAACGCGAAGTAGCAAATCCCCATGCTGGCCGTAACGGGTGTGTTACCTGCCTCAATGGCGTTAAGACTTAATTGGATGCGTTTACACACACGCTCTACTTGCTCGACATCAACATCTTCCAACCAAAGCAAAAACTCTTCACCACCATATCGACCAACTAAGTCATAGTTTCTGAGTACGGTTTTGAGGGCATTGCCGACCCCTTCCAATACCTTGTCACCAAACTGATGGCCAAAGGTATCGTTAATCTGTTTGAAGTGGTCGAGGTCCAATAACACCATTGCACCTTTTGACGCTTTACGGCTAAGTTTGTTGATTCGCGAATCGATGTGTTCAAAAAGGTGGCGTCGGTTCGGTAGCCCGGTCAGTGGGTCTAAGCGAACTAACGCTTCCAATTTTGCATTGAGGTTCTCCAGTTCTTCTTGTTGAAGTTTGCGCGCAAACTCTACTTCCAACCAACTCGCCATTAAATAAAGTGAGTCGACGTCAATTTCGCGGAATTTACGGGGATACGGTTCAGGGCTGGTAAAGTTCAGCGTTCCCTGTACCTTGTTGTTCACTCTGATAGGAATGCCGATATAGGACTCTAAGCCGAACTCGTGATAAGCAGGATGATTTCCCAGAAGTTGGGTTTCGCCGACATTTTCGATGGCGACTGGGCCATCAGCATCAAGTGTTACCCAGCAATAAGACAGGTCGTAGGAAAATGAGTCTCCCGCCTTCAGCGGAACACTCTCAGGACAAACGACATTACGAACAAGATAGGTGTTCCCGTCAATTAATGACAGAATGCCAATATCCAGATTGAACCTCTCCAGACCCATTTTAATGAGCTCATGGATTTGATGGTCTAATCCTTTCTCGTAATCATTGGTGATCTGGTAGATCCGGCGGATCACCATTTCGCTTTCAGACATTCCCAAAATACACATTCTCTACGTAAATACTCAACTTAAAGCATATACCGTAGGTTATGTGTTAACCACCTGAATTATAAAAATTTGCTGAAGGTAGTTATGAAGCGCAAATTACAACGATGTAATGGTTACCGGCCGCCTCGACGCTGACATGGCACAGTTTCGGCCCTTAGCCTTAGCATCAGTCAGAGCGTTGTGTGCGAGGTTTATCAGTTTGTCGACTGCACGTGCATACGGAATTTGCTTCTCACTGTCACTCCTGAACGCGCAATAACCAATACTGATGGTCACGGGTTTGTTGTCTACCGCACAGAGGGCGACGCTCTCCGACATACGCTCGCACACTTTCACGACTTCAGACTGCAAGGTGTCGGGCAGCCAAACTAAGAACTGCTCGCCGCTGTAGCGCGCGACGTAATCATAGTTACGCACGGCTTGCCTAAGTGCAGTTGCTACCCCTTTCAGGATACGATCACCCTCTTCATGACCATGCTTTTCATTGAGCATGCGGAAGAAATCGATATCCACCAGCGCAATCGCGCCTTCGCCATCGCGGCGGATTAACTGGTTCAGCTCACGGTACAAATAGTCGAACAGCGCACGGCGGCTTGGTAGTTCTGTCAGCACATCCACTTGCTGGAGGTTTTCGAGACGTTCACTGAGCTGACGATAAGATTCACGCGCGCCATTGAGTTCTTCACGGTATTCCTCATTTTCTAACTTCAACTCCAGAATACCTGCCAATAGCGTAATAACGCTGTCACTATCTGGGTGCGGGTTGCCATCCGCCTCTGCCACCACACTCAGCGTTCCCCACACTGTTCCGCCGAAATAAATCGCCACCCCCCAATATGCAGTGGGCAATCGGTTAACGCCAGGATGTCCGGAGAGCTTTTCGTGCTTTCGTGTGTCCGGTGCCATCAGCGGCCCTTCCATGCCAGCAGTGACGCTACAAAACGTGCTACCCAAAGCAACCACATCTCCAGATTTTTTCGATAACACGCTGCCGTTTGAATAACACTCCACCACTTCCAACTCGAGATTGTCGATGCGGGAAAGGCAAGCGCTGTCAGCGTCAAACTGCCATGCCGCAATTTGAAGTAACTCCCTCACCCATTCAGAAAAGTTCAGGTCTTTTCGGCGGGTTAAATGTTGGACACGACTGACAATACTGGTTTGAACGACTGACATTTCGGAATCGGAGGAATGAGATGACATGGCGGTACCTTGTTCAATTGCCTTATAAAAACAAATAGCACAGCAAACGATATACGCTCATTTCTTTGACGACTGTATCAACAACAAAAGTCACTCCGGCCTCACATGCACCGCAAGGATTCGTTTACTTTCCTTTTTCACTTCCGGACATTTTTTCCAGCCCCACAGCCTGTCGCGGGCTTCTTTGGCTGCAGTTTCTAGCGTCAAGCAAGGATTTGGATAGTCGCCATTATCTCCAATACTCACGTCATACATTTTTTGTTCCATAGGCGTTAGAAGCCAGGGTTCAAAAACTAATGGTGCTGGCACGTTTCTTAGTTCGGGAAGCCAACGGTGGATGAATACTGCCTCAGGATCATGTTCTTCAGCTTGTTTGGTGGGGTTGTATATGCGGATAGTGTTTGTACCCGTCACGCTGGCCTGCATTTGGAATTGTGCGTAGTGAATGCCAGGTTCGAAATCCAGAAAGAGACTCGCCAAGTGCTTCACCCCCAATCGCCAGTCAATATTGAGGTGATGACAAAGGAAACTCACCAACATAGAGCGCATCCGAAAGTTGATATAACCCGTTGCGTGAAGGCAGCGCATGCAGGCATCCACCAGCGGGTAGCCTGTCATTCCTTGCTTCCAATACTCCAGATCCCTGAAAACATCTTCATCCTTTCTGTAAGGGAAAGCTTCGTAGCCGCGATTTACATGGCGAAACTCCATGTCGCATTCACTTTCGAATTTTTGGATGAAGTGGCAATGCCAGTGGAATCGGGATGACAAGGCACTAAGCGACCGCCGCCAGCCCTGATCATTCCAGTGCTGCAACAGAGTCTGATAAACCTCCCTAACACTGATATTCCCCCACGCCAGATAAGGAGAGAGCCGCGAGCAATGGTTGCGGCTTTCGGCGGGTTTAGAGATTTTGTAGGCGTAGTCTTTGCCACGACTCTCGTAAAAACTATTGAGAGTTTGCCACGCCAGCGTCGCCCCACCTGTCTGCATCCCTCTTTGTTTTTGTTGCCACGATTCAGGCGGACACAAACTCGATAGATTAACGTTTTCCTCATCGATGAACGTTGCGTTGCTTAGCTGTGGCGTCACAACGGGAGCTCGCATGGTTTTGTCCCACGCTTTGTCCCATCCATCGCGGCTTATTGCCCCTCGTTTAACCGCCCCTGTTTGAAATTCCTGCCAATCAATTGCTCTCTCTTCACACCAGCGTTTGACCTCCCTGTCGCGTTCAAAGGTTTTCATCAAGCCGGTTTCTTCATGGGAATACATAGCTTTCACGGCAAACTGCGTAGAAATGCTTTCCAGCGTTTCAATACAATTACCTTGCGCCACCAACACTTTTCCTCCGAACGGCAAAAGCTGTCGATTCATGTCTTCCAGCGATTGCCAAACGAAGCGCCAATGGCGTTCTGAGTAATGTTCATCCTCAAGCAGCATTGGCTCGAAGACATAAAGCAGCAGAACGGGTAAACCCGAAGCTATGGCTGCCTGCAGCGGTGCGTGGTCGGTCAGGCGTAAATCGCGCTTAAGCCAAACTAAGCTGATCGCATCTCGGTTTTGGGTTGGTGATGAAGGCATGAATTGGTCGTGGTTAAGTGTTTTGACTATTTACGCAATTCATCACACGTTCGATCTTCTCTGCTATCGAGAAGCACCGATAAATTCGAATTATCAAAGCGTTGAATCTACGCTTTTAAAAGCACCTATATCCAAATATGAAATCACGGCTTTCAGGGAGACTTATGATGCCTAGAGTGACGTTCGGACAAACCGGAAACAGCGTTGAGCTTTCCAGCGGCAGTTCGCTGATTGATTTGGAGGATACTGGAAAAAGTGAAGTGCCGTTTGGCTGTCGTTCTGCCGCTTGCGGAACCTGTCTGATTGATGTCGAATCCGGCATGAGTAATCTTGGTCCCAGAACAGAGGAAGAGCAGGATCTGTTACATGATTTGGATATGGATGGCGATAAGCGCCGCCTTGCCTGTCAGTGCAAGATTTTTGGCGACGTCACTATCACCCCCCTGAACTAAAACTCTCCTCCCAAAAGAAAATGTGCATGTGTGTTTGATCTAAGCCGCATGCACGCTGCTCTAATGAGGTAAAATCCTCCCTTTCCCTAGGGGCTGTTGCCCGCATTACACATCCACTTCAATAAAGGTTTTCGCGTGATATCCAAACTGCCCAAATGGGTTGAGTACGGCGCATTCATTCTTGCGCTGACTGCCGGCTTTGTTAATGGAATTGGTTTGCTCGGATTTGAGCATCAGGCCATCTCGCATCTTTCGGGAACGGCAACATTGATTGGTACGGATATTATCAACAGCCATCCGGTGAAACTCGTACATTTGCTTTGCATTCTTGCGGGATTTTTCGGTGGCGCCCTGCTCTCTGGCTTGATCCTGAAAGACGGCACCTTATCGCTGGGGCGTCGCTATGATTTTCTTCTTCTTGTGGAAGCAGCATTGCTGCTGGGTGCGATTTACCCAATGAGCCAGAATACGGTGTATGGTTTGTACTTCGCCGCTGCAGCTTGCGGCATCCAGAACGGCTTGGTCACCAGTTACAGTGGTGCAATTGTGCGTACCACACACATCACGGGGATCATCACTGATTTAGGATTGATGTTTGGGGCATGGCTGAGAGGACAGCCTCTCAATCAACGCAAACTGGTTTTGTTTATCGTGATTGCGGTTGGGTTTATCTTTGGCGGCACTCTGAGTGCTATTATGTTTCCCATACTGCAAGAAAAAGCCTTTATACTTCCCGCCCTGGTCTGCGTGATGTTGGCCTTCATCTATCGCATTCATATGAGACGAGCGAGAATCCACCTTAAATCTATCGCACCCAATCAGCAGGCGCGAGATTGACGGCGAAATTTGGCTTTATACATTTCACCGTCTGCACGGTTTAGCAGCTCATCGATATTGGCATCGTCTTTCACTTCAACACTGCCGATGCTGACATCCACGCCGTAGTCTGCAATACCAGCACAAAGTGAAGCAGCAAGCTCCCCCAAATCATGTTCTTTTTTGCTCAAAGCGACAAACTCGTCCCCACCCACCCGAAAGGCAGCCTGAGAACCAAACGTCGAGGACAGGTTTCGGCCAAAAATCTCCAGCACTTTATCCCCAACTCTGTGCCCATGGGTATCGTTACACTGCTTGAATTTATCGAGGTCAAAATAGTAAAGATGATGGGTAATCAAACCAAGTTTGGAGAAGCGCTCAAAGCAGGCACGGCGGTTACCCAACTGGGTGAGTTCATCTAGCCGGGCATCTTTATATAGCTTGGCACGCAACGATTTGTTCGCCGCTACTTCGCCACTTAAACGCGCTATCATTTTTTCACCGGCTACGGTTTGCTTCAAAAAGCCATACGAGATAAGCACCATCCCCATGATGGTCAGACTGGTATCGAGATAAAGTATTTTGAATTTCTCGCTGCTTACCAACTCATCAAGCACATCGAAGAGATTACCCAAGCCGTAGACGAGCCAGCCTATCCAGAGCCAAGTTGCCATTCGCATACTTTCATAGCGAAAGCACTCGAATGCCACAGATAAACCTATCCCTAACCCGATAATTTCCTCATAAATCCCGGCATCTTCTTTGATGGTGATGGCGTCAACACACACCATCATCGTGACGAGGATCGTCCAGATAACCAAATGGTACAGCCAACGTATTGAAATTCGATTCAAACCGCCCTCCTGGTTACTTTTCGATCGATTCAGGTCACTTTAAAAGAAATTCGATGCAAACCCTCATTCGAATTCATTTATTCGAGATGTGACTCGAAACTGCCAGAAACCCCTATTGACAGCTGTGTCAGCTAAAAATCGAGAAAATCTTGAACACGTACAAGTAAACCGAGCTGGCTTTGTGCCATAGTGAATCTTTTCGGTTAAATCACGCACAAGGACGAAGTATGAAAGACGAAACTCTCTCGATCCACGCTGGCTATCAGACGGACCCAACAACAAAGTCGGTAGCAACACCGATTTACCAAACCGTCGCCTATGAATTTGATAGCGCGCAACACGGCGCGGATCTGTTCAATCTTGAAGTCCCAGGGAATATTTACACCCGCATTATGAACCCAACCAATGATGTGCTGGAACAACGCATGGCCGCGTTGGAAGGTGGTTTGGCATCACTGGTTGTGAGTGCAGGTAGTGCGGCGATTAACTACGCTATCCTCACACTGGCGGAAGCTGGCGACAATATTGTTTCAACGCCGCAACTCTACGGTGGCACTTACACCCTTTTCGCGCATATGCTGCCGAAACAAGGTATTGAAGTGAAATTCGCTAAAGACGACAGCCCGGAATCACTGGCTGAACTTATCGATGACAACACCAAAGCAGTGTACTGTGAAAGTATCGGTAACCCTGCGGGTAACATTGTCGATCTTGGCCGAGTGGCAGAATTGGCTCATGCGAAAGGTGTACCGGTTATCGTGGATAACACAGTAGCTACACCAGTACTCTGTAAGCCAATCGAACATGGTGCAGATATCGTGGTGCATTCTCTGACCAAATATATTGGTGGTCACGGCACCACACTGGGCGGCGTGATTGTTGATTCCGGTAAGTTCCCTTGGGCGCAACACAAAGAACGTTTCCCTGTGTTTAACCAGCCAGAGCCTTCTTATCACGGTGTGGTTTATACCGAGGCGTTTGGTGAAGCTGCCTTTATTGGCCGCGCACGTACCGTACCGCTGCGCAACACCGGTGCCGCGCTATCGCCTATGAATGCCTTTATGTTGATGCAAGGTTTGGAAACCCTGCCGCTTCGCATGGAGCGTCACGTAGAGAATGCACTGAAAGTTGCCGAATACCTGAAGGGCCACGAGAAAGTGAGCTGGGTCAGCTATGCCGGCCTGCCAGAATCTGAGCACCATGAACTGGCGCAGAAATACATGGATGGCAAACCTTCGGCAATCCTCTCGTTCGGTCTGAAAGACGGTTACGACGCAGGTGTTCGCTTTTACGATGCGCTGGGTCTGTTCAAACGTTTGGTGAACATTGGTGATGCCAAGTCTCTGGCTTGTCACCCTGCTTCAACCACTCACCGCCAGTTGAGCGTGGAAGAGCAAGCGCAAGCTGGCGTTTCGCCGGAAATGATCCGTCTTTCCGTCGGTATCGAACATATCGATGACATCATTGCAGACTTGGAACAGGCACTGAACGCCTAAGTCCTATGCCCGCTAAAAGCCCGTCTTGTGCAAGGCGGGCTTTTTCATTGGCTTAGCACTAAACGGTCAGGGTTTCACGCGACGACTAAGCAACAAAGGGGCATTGTTAATGCTGTTCAGCATGACGGTATTATCGTCCAACCAATGCATATCCTGGCTTTGGTTGAAGGTCTGATGGATTACGTTTTTCACAATTTCTAAGCCATAAGCCTCGAAAGAACTGGTCTCTACTGGCTCCCACTCATCCATAAAGGTCGTTTTCAATAACAGCCTGTCACCATCGATCAGCCACTCACCGTTGTTAAGTAAATAGTAAGTTTCGCTATTTCCGCTTTTTACTGCCGTATAGGCAAATTGGAAGCTTGCTGAGTATGTGTTGTCACTGTTAAACACCACACTGCCCGACCAGTTTGCGTCGATATTGCCTTCCACACCCTCAAGTACCACCCGCTCGCCATCATTATTAAGGAAGTAATGAGATTCAAACGCCCATTTGTCTTTAGTCAGTGCCCGCTTGGCACCGAATACAGATTCAATCACCGCAGAGAATACAAAAAAGGAAATCACAAACACGATGAGATAGGACAGACACTTCTTCACAGTTGGCATTGGTTTTCCTCCAACAACAATGAAGAGTTCAGACCAATGCGAAAGGCATGACCCAGCGATTGTTCATGGAAAATAAGCAGGGAGATAGAATCGGCATGATTGGCAGCAACCAGTGCTTTGGAGACAGGTTTGTTTTCCTGTTCCACAATCACATTTACGCACCTTTCTATTACTGGTACCAACTTGGGGTTTATCTGGTTGCCCGCCAGTTTATAAATGGGAATGGGAATAGAGGCAGATTCAATGGCCTCCATATTCGAAGCTTGCGGTTTCTCGACTGCAAACCAAGCGGCAACAAAGGCGAGTAAAACCACTGCCAGATAAGGGCCCCAGCCCATCGACGCTTGGTGACTGTTCTCTGCCACTGATTCAGAAGGCGACATCACTTCACAAGGGTTCGCTTCCAAGACCAACAGATAGCCCATCTTGGGAATGGTTTTAATTACCATCTGATCTTTCGCGTTGTCATTAAACGCTTTGCGTAAAAGTGAAATGCTTTGGTTCACGCTGCTTTCATCCACCACCAGTCCGCGTGGTTCCCAAACATCCGCCAGAATTTGCTGGCGCGACACTATCTCCCCTTTCTCTTTGATCAACAGTTGAAGCAACAGTGATTCATTGAGCGATAACTCAGTCATCTCACTCGTGTCTTCATTGGTCAGGGTATGGAGCCGGGTGTCTAAGAGGAAGATATCCCCAATGCGGTAGTAGGCAGACACCTGCTCTGGGTTAGATTTGTTACTCACACGCTTACCAGTTCACTCAATGATATGGCAACAAAATTAGCTGATGGGACAAACCTAAGGCTGTCCAATTTCGATACAAAAACAGAATGGTTGGATAATACGAAAAAGGCATGTCGCTCCAGACATGCCTATATACCAATCGTAGTAAATATTTGCTCATCCTAGCTTGTTAAAATGCTCGATAACTGCGTTGAAAAATTTGATTGTAGAATAACTACTTATCGAAATTTTTCGCCTTGTTCTCGAGCATTTTTCCTACGCTATGTCTGACCACCTACCTACTGTGATTGGTATTATTCGATTCCTATGATGTTTACAGCAAGGTGATCTCTACCGAGCGCTCCAGCAATGCATCTGATTGGGAGATTGGCGACTGGTCTGCGACTGAGATAACCGTGATGCGCTCAGCTTCTACGCCTTTGCTGACCAGATATTTCGCAACAGCGTCAGCGCGGGCAGCGGAAACACGTTGGTTCGTTGCATCAGAGCCACTGGTATCTGTGCGGCCAATCAGTTCAGCCTGCAGATCAGGGTTTGCCAGCATCGAATGCGCGACTTCATTCAGGTTAAACGCACCATATTCGTTAATATCTGCGCTGCCTACCTTGAAAGGAAGTACGTAGTGAACGCGTGAAGGAATCTCTTCAACCACCTCTACGGTTTTTACCACCTCTTCAGTCACTACCATTGGCGTTGCTGGTTGACCGAATTTGTAGCTCATACCCCAGTAAACCTGATGAAGGTCAGTCTTACCGCCATTAGCTTTTTCAACATCGGCATAAATGTCGTAACCGACCTGAGTGCTGACGGCGTGGGTCAATTGATATTCAAGGCCAACACCTGCTGCGACAACCGCGTTTTCTTTTTTGAATACGTCACCGTCAGTGTTGTCAGCAAAGATGTAAGCACCACCTACTTTACCGAACATCGACAGGTTCTCAGTCACGTCTAAGTCACCTTTTACACCCATTTCCGCAATGTGTAGGTCAGCATTTGCACCTTCATTCACACCAAAATCATTCATGTAGCCATAGCCACCATACACACTGAAATGGTTACCGAAGTCATAACCCCCTTCCAGTTTGAGTGCATGTGCATCATGCTCTGAACCTGCTGGCATTTCTGATTCTTCAATCAGACCCATACCGGTGCCCGCACCGATGTAAAAACCTTCGCCAGTTGCTTGCTGAATATCAGTGTCAGAAGCAAACGCCTGAGGCGCAATACCAAACATGCTGATGAGAATTGCTGAAGAAATGAATGTCTTTTTCATCGTTACTACCTTTATTGGTTATTCGTTTTCAAAGGCAAATCCCTGCCGACGTCACTGCTTTTTAATACCCGCTGGCTAATGCGGATATCGTCCGTTGCAAACACAAATCCATCTTGTTGGTGGAAGCAGGAGAAGACCAATAAACGGTTGTAATTCGTTGTGATGAGAACTAATTAAGGGGGTTAAATGGGCATAAAAAGATATAAAAACTGTTTAGCAAATCACTCAAGGTATTGTTTTGTATCAGGTTAAAATTAAGAATAACTAAACCTAGGCTCTCTAGATGAAATCCGAAATGCGAGAGTTTTTCCGTGGATGGCTAGGTGAAAAATGTTTAGATTCGATAAAGAGTCCATTCCTTTTGTCTGCCAAGACGATTTCCAAATCGCTTAAGAAACGGACGACAACTGTTCGCATGTTGAGCGGTAAGATTTTTCCCGTTTTTTATTAAAGTATTACGTCGCAATACCGATACAAAGGGGGTAAGAAGTCAAAGTCAGGTTAACATGCAAATTCACGCGCTCGATAAAGCCCAACTCATTACAGATATACAGCTAGGGGGAAACCTCAACCATGCTGTGTATCAGGGTCGTCGTTCGGATTTTGCTTTAATGCTGGCGCTGCTCTCTGGCGATGCAACAGAAACCACACCGCTCAATCCTCCCTATCCAGAAAAGATAACAGAAGCTCAGCTTCGAAAAGCGTTTGATCTTCCAGAGCCTACCCGTTTAGTTGCTGAAGAAAGAGACTATGAGCTTTGCGGATCTCAGGCTGATGCCTTTCACAAAGCGGGTTTAGCGAGCGCAAAACTCAATGATTGCGTCAGCCCCTCTGCACTACATTTTCCTGCTATTGGAACACATAATTTGGGTGAAGATGTTTATCATAATTTGTCAGGACATCAACGAAGACAATTAGATAGCGAAAATGGCAAGACTGCCGCATTGGATCCGGTAAATTTATATAATCAATTGGTGACCGCTAAGCGTTTCAATGAAATGCATATTCAGGCGTAATTCTTTGATTTAATTACCATTAGAACGTTTCAATAACACACTCATCATATCAATTCAACTTCTTCCACTCAAAAAAATCAAACTGTGATCACTTACTAAAAAAATCATTTTGCACACAGTTTGCACAACCTTTTTTGAACAAATTCACACCACTTTCGTAGATCATGGTCCAAGATTGTTATCCGCCTCTTAAAAAGCTGGGTATAAGTTGTTAGTCATCGTCGTATAACAATGAAGTGTGTCGGAAATAAAATAGAAAGGTTAGACAATGGATATTGCTAAATCCGTCATTGTGATTACAGCTGCTGGGACTCCAACAGGTCGCGCTATGGCTGAACATTTTTGCAGGCTAAATGCCCGCGTAGCTCTCGTGGATACGGACTCTCACCAACTTCAGTCAACGTACGAGTCGTGCCTGAAAGTCGGAGGAATTTGCTTTTCCTTTTACCTCGCGAACCGCAGTGTAGAGAATATTTCTTACCTGTTTGAAGAGGTAAATCGCGAGATGGGAGCTGTGGATGTACTTATCAACTACTGGCAAGGCGGATCACTACCAAATCTCCTCGCCAGTCAGGATGCAGCGAACGATGTTGTGAAAGACACCATCGCAGACGTTGCTTCCAACCTGTACCTGTTCGGACGAGGCGCAGCATTCAATATGCTGAACAAAGGACGCAAGGGCGTGATCGTGAATATCCCCGGCGTACTTACCCCTAATAACACTGCTCCAGCCTTTGATAGCTCTAACGCAGTGATCAAAGGCCTGACCCGAAGCTGGGCACAGGAGCTGGAACACGCGAACATTCGAGTAGGCGGCGTATTGCCAAGGCTTCGCCACACTGATGAAGGTAACGTCCACTATCACCCTGCAGTGAACTACGACATGATTGATGGTGCCGCTTACATCGTCGAAAACGACAGTTTCACCGGCCGTATCTTAGAAGCAGCAAGTTAAACGGCTGGTGAAATTTGCCGTAGCCGCTTCTATGCCCTGTTAATTTGAGTTGACCGCATACCAGGCGATTGGATAGGTCCCATCGTCAGGGAGTTGTCACCTCAAAAGGGTATTTGCCACTGCCAATAAAAAAGCCCGCTTACGCGGGCTTTCTCTTTATTTCTGATTCAGAAATTATGCTTTAGCAGCTTCTTTCTTTGCTTTCGCAGCTGGTTTAGCCGCTGCAGCGTTACGGTCTTCACTTTTCTTGATAACCGTAGTGCCTTCGAAAGTCTCACCTTCTACGAACGCTTTACCGTAGTATGATGCCAGCAGAACTTCTTTCAGCTCAGTGATCAGAGGGTAGCGTGGGTTCGCACCAGTACACTGGTCATCGAACGCTTCAACTGCCAGCTCGTCAATCTTCGCCAGGAAGTCAGCTTCCTTCACACCCGCTTCCTGAATAGACATTGGGATATCCAGGTTGCCTTTCAGCTCGTCCAACCATGCCAGAAGACGTTGGATCTTCTGAGCAGTGCGGTCGCCCGCTTGAGTCAGACCCAGGTGGTCAGCCACTTCTGCGTAACGACGACGTGCTTGTGGACGGTCGTACTGAGAGAACGCAGTTTGCTTAGTTGGGTTGTCGTTTGCGTTGTAACGAACAACGTTAGAAATCAGCAGTGCGTTCGCCAGGCCGTGTGGCAGGTGGAACTCAGCACCGATTTTGTGCGCCATTGAGTGACATACACCCAGGAAGGCGTTCGCAAACGCGATACCAGCGATAGTTGCTGCGTTGTGTACTTTCTCACGAGCGATTGGGTCGTTTGCACCATTCGCGTAGCTAGAAGGCAGGTATTCTTTCAGCATCTTAAGCGCTTGCAGAGCCTGACCGTCAGAGTATTCGTTCGCCAGAACAGATACGTAAGCTTCCAGTGCGTGAGTTACTGCGTCGTAGCCACCGAATGCAGTCAGCGACTTAGGCATGTTCATCACCAGGTTCGCATCTACGATAGCCATTTGAGGCGTCAGTTCGTAGTCAGCCAGTGGGTATTTCGCACCGGTCTTGTCGTCAGTTACAACCGCGAATGGCGTTACTTCTGAACCTGTACCTGAAGTGGTAGTGATACATACCAGCTCCGCTTTCTTACCCATTTTAGGGAACTTGTAGATACGCTTACGGATGTCCATAAAGCGCATTGCCAGTTCTTCGAAATGCGTTTCTGGGTGCTCGTACATTACCCACATGATTTTCGCAGCATCCATTGGTGAACCACCGCCCAGTGCGATAATCACGTCTGGCTGGAAGCTTTGCATTGCTGCAGCACCTTTTTCTACTACAGTCAGCGTTGGGTCTGCTTCTACTTCGAAGAACGTCTGTACTTCCATGCCTTGTGCTTTCAGCAGGGCAACAACTTCGTCTGAGTAACCGTTGTTGAACAGGAAGCGGTCAGTGACAACCATTGCGCGTTTCTTACCTTCCAGATCACCCAGTGCGATTGGCAGGCTGCCACGACGGAAGTAGATAGATTTCGGTAGTTTGTGCCACAGCATGTTTTCAGCTCGCTTCGCTACAGTTTTCTTGTTGATAAGGTGCTTAGGACCAACGTTCTCAGAGATTGAGTTACCGCCCCAAGAACCACAACCCAGAGTCAGTGATGGTGCAACGTTGAAGTTGTACAGGTCACCGATACCACCGTGAGTGGTTGGGATGTTCACAAGAATACGTGCGGTTTTCAGCTTGTCGCCGAAGTACTTGATGCGCTCTTGGTTGACGTCTTGGTTGGTGTACAGGCCAGAGGTGTGACCGATACCGCCGATTTCAACCATAGTCACTGCTTGCGCTACTGCATCTTCAAAATCCGTTGCACGGAACAGACCCAGTGTTGGAGACAGTTTCTCGTGAGCAAATGCGTCATCAACAGACACTTTGTCCAGACCTTCACCTACCAGTACTTTGGTATCAGCTGGAACGGTTACGCCTGCCATTTCAGCAATCGCTGCAGCTGGCTGACCAACGATGTTTGCGTTCAGAGCGCCGTCAATCAGCAGTACTTTACGTACTTTGTCTGCTTCATCTTTGCTCAGTACATAACCTTTGTGAGAAGCAAAACGCTCTTTCACTTCGTCATATACAGAGTCAACAACAATCGCTGCCTGCTCAGAAGCACACACTACACCGTTATCGAAAGTCTTAGACATCAGGATAGAAGCAACTGCACGCTTGATGTCAGCCGTTTCGTCGATAACAACAGGAACGTTACCTGCACCTACGCCGATAGCTGGTTTACCAGAAGAGTAAGCCGCTTTAACCATGCCTGGCCCGCCAGTAGCAAGGATCAGGTTGATGTCGTCGTGCTTCATCAGCGCGTTAGACAGTTCTACTGAAGGCTGGTCAATCCAACCGATGATGTCTTTTGGTGCGCCCGCTGCTACTGCTGCGTCCAGAACCAGTTTAGCTGCATCATTAGTAGAGTTTTTCGCACGTGGGTGTGGCGAGAAGATAATACCGTTACGGGTCTTCAGAGAAATCAGAGATTTGAAGATCGCGGTAGATGTCGGGTTGGTAGTTGGAACGATACCACAGATGATACCTACTGGCTCAGCGATAGTGAAAGTACCGAACTCGTCGTTCTCTTCCAAGATGCCGCAGGTTTTTTCATCTTTGTATTTGTTGTAGATGAATTCAGAAGCGAAGTGGTTTTTGATGACTTTGTCTTCGACAATACCCATGCCAGATTCCGCAACAGCTTGTTGAGCTAGAGGAATACGGGCGTTGTTAGCAGCCAAAGACGCTGCACGGAAGATTTTGTCTACTTGCTCTTGAGAGTAAGTTGCAAACTCTTTCTGCGCTTTCTTTACACGCTCAACCATTGCGTTGAGTTCGGCTACGTTAGTTACAGGCATAGTTGTCTCCTACATACCTAAAGTTTGAAAATTATTTAGTAACTACATGCTCGTTTGTTTAGAGGCCTAAGCGTCACACTTCCTCAGTGAGCCTTGGCAAGCATTTAGTAAATAACTTTCAAAACTGATTATAGATTTTCATAAAAGCAGAAAATTGATCGGGATCATGTGTAGTAAACTTTCACAAAGATTTTCATCAACCGGTCAATAATCAATCAAATCACGCTATAATCGACGTTTTGAAAGCCTAAAACCACAAAAAAACTACGCGAATGTAACACATGCGTTTTGTGTCTCATACACCTGTATAACTTCTTTTTCGTATGTTGTCCCAGTTAGATTTTCAGATGTGATCGCTATCACATGCATAGGTTGACAACCTACCGTACAGAGAAGTTTCCAGCACTTATATACCAGTTATATTTAGTACACTTATTGCTCATAGCGCCCGAAATACCTGACCTTCGAACCAGGGAAAAATTTTTCTCGCTGACGCTGCCACTGTGGATTGGCATTTCATCTTTCGACGTTATACTAGCTCCCAAGATTGGCACTTTTGCGATCCACATCTAATCCTTCCGTTTCTCAGATTCGAGTGTTTGGGAATGAATAGCATCGAACTTGTAATATTTTTTCAGTTTTTCATTGGTTTGTTTGCAGCCGTGAACCCGTTGGGCATCATGCCTATCTTTGTTTCTTTAACTGCCCATCAGGATCCAGTTGAACGGAACAAGACTGCATATACGGCAAGTCTAGCCGTGGCTGCTATTCTGGTTGTCTCATTATTGGCGGGCCAGTTACTGCTGGATTTCTTCAGCATCTCACTGGACTCTTTCCGTGTTGCGGGTGGCCTACTGCTGGTTAGCATCGCTTTCACCATGATGAGCGGTAAGCTGGGTGAAGATAAACAGAATAAACAGGAACAATCAGAGTCTGTTAGCCGCGAACAGATTGGTGTTGTGCCACTAGCGATGCCACTTCTGGCTGGCCCTGGTGCGATCAGTTCTACCATTGTTTATGCCAGTCGTTATCCTGGCTCTGTCGATACTTTTGGTCTTATCACCAGTATTTGTATTTTTGCAGCCGGCATCTGGGGCTTACTCCGACTCGCACCTACCATTGTGAAGTTCTTGGGTCAGACCGGTATCAACGTGATCACCCGTATTATGGGTTTGATTCTGGCAGCCCTCGGTATTGAATTTATTGCCAATGGTCTTCGCGCCTTGTTCCCTGGTCTAAGCTAAACATTCCTTGTTTTATAGCCCGCTCATCTCCCGAGCGGGTTTCTCCTGCTAAACTTTTCATATCTAAATACTTTCTAGAGTACTTGGCATGAGCAGGAATGCTGTTCAGGAGACCCTTTACACCACCATTTTCGGCACTGAAACACGTGCTGGGAAAACCTTTGATATCATACTGATCGTTATCATCCTCGCGTCTATTGCGGTATTGATGCTCGAGTCTGTCGGGGACATGCAAGCCAAGTATGGGGATTGGTTCTTCACTATCGAATGGGGATTCACACTGTTCTTTACTGTGGAGTATGCACTGCGTCTATACTGTTCCCCCGCCCCCAAGGCCTATGCAAAAAGCTTTTACGGCATCGTCGATTTACTTGCCATTCTACCCACCTATATCGCCATGCTTTTCCCGGGCACCAACTATCTGATGGCGGTACGCCTTCTCAGGGTGTTACGTATCTTCCGCGTCCTTAAACTCATGCGGTACCTTGAAGAATCAAACGTCCTGTTGGAATCACTTAAATCCTCGGGCAGGAAAATCTTTATCTTCTTTTATGCTGTGATGGTGTTGGTGACCATCTTTGGATCATTGATGTTTGTTATTGAAGGCCCCGAGCACGGTTTTACCAGCATTCCTTACAGCATTTACTGGGCCATCGTGACCATGACGACAGTCGGATACGGCGATTTGGTGCCGCAAACGGACATTGGCAAAGCATTGGCCTCGATAACCATGCTGATGGGTTACTCCATCATTGCGGTTCCCACAGGCATTATCACCGCCCAGATGGGGCAACATATGACTAAGCAAAGACAAACAACGCTTTGCCCCAACTGTTCGAAACCCGGTCACGAAAATGACGCCACATTTTGTAAATATTGTGGCAGCGATTTAGCCGCGACAAGAGCCGATAAAAGTGGAAAATAAAAAGGGAGCCTAAGCTCCCTTTTTATTTTTTAGAAATCGTAGCGAAGCCCCATTTGAATTTCATCATCCTGGGATTTTCCATCAACTTTCTGGTTATCGAATTTATAACCGGCATAAGTGGTAAAGTTTTTCGTCGCCTTATATGCAACTTCAACAGCGTGATAATTAAATTCATCAGCGTCTGTCAGTCGGCTAGTATTATCAATATCTTTGTAGTTAAACGCATATTGGAAAATAACACTGTTCATGGTGTAAGACGCCGCTACTTCCCACGCTTCCATGTCGTCATTATCGACTTCACCTGTTGCATAAAGTGCACCCAGATAGAAATCATTCAGAGTGTAAGCAGCTGTCACATTCAACTGGTTAGCGTCTCGGTCATCTTGTTTGCCATCAACATAACCTAAGCCTAACTGCAGACCAAAAGGCATTTCATAAGCAAATGCGGCACCCGTGCTGTAGTTGTCTTTCTCATCACTTTGAACGTGGTTCAAAGACAGGGTAAATGCATCTGCAAACGTATTGGTGTAAACAAAGTTGTTGTCACGCTTGTCCTGGTTACCTTCAATCAGGTCAGCCGCGTCGCCACCAAAGGTGTAGAGAATATCTGTGGTATCTGTCAGCATCACCTGCGCTGAGTCTTGCTTACCGTATGAGAATGCACCCCAGGTAGTATCGAATCCTGCAAACATATAACGGTTACTGATGCTGGAATCTTCTGTTGTCAGTTCGCCTTCGTAGAAGCCAAACACAGACACATCGTCATTGACTTTGGTTTCACCTGCCACGTTGATACGCGCGCGGCTGATATCGTTAAAAGAGCTGTTCTCTGCCGTTTCGTTCTTGTCAGAGATATTGAATCGGGCTTCTGCACGTCCACCGATTTCAAGTGTCGAATCTTCATCCTGATAGACAGTTGCTGCGTGTGAAAGGCTAGAAGCGAAGGTAGCTAAAATAGCTGATGCCAATGCAAGTTTTTTCATTTTATTACCTTTAAGGTCCATGTTGTAAGAACTGGGACCGAGGTTAACGCCAGAATAAAACTTGCGAAATAATTATATTGAATCCGTTCAACTCAGGTTCAGGTTAATTGGAAAATTCACATATTCCCGAAATCAACAATAACCACCATGAGTTAATTCACAACTATAAATAAAAATATCAAATTAGAATGAAATATTAATTAATTCATCACTCTATTCAGTTGATATTCAGGAAGTACTAAATTCGGTTGAGAGAAATACTGAAAGACAACTTATTCAACTTACATTAAGGTTCGAGGCGTAAAGTCATTATCAAAGGTAGGCGTCTCAACGCATCACGTCTTGCCTTGCTTAAGCTTCGCTTACTGCTGGTTTCCTGAAGGCACAAGTTTCATTTCCTGTCCTTGAATGACGCTTGTTGGTTTATCTCCCCTCTGTAACGGTTGGGCCTTCCCTCAACTCCTTCGGGAAACCATTTTTTTGCCAAGCTTGCTCCACAAAAAAGCGGAGCATCAGCTCCGCTTTTTTTACCTTCTGTCGATAGAGATGTCAGAATTTGTAACGAACCCCCGCCTGCATCTGATCATCATTCTGCTTGCCATCGAGACGATTGAACTCATAGCCTGCGTACCCAACAAAGTTGTCAGTGACGTTGTAAACACCTTCTACCGCGTTGTAATCCACATCATGCGAAGCATTATCTGAATCTCGGTAGTTAAAGACATATCGGAAAATAACGTCATTGATGTCATACGCCAGAGCAATCTCGTAACCGTCTACATCTACGTTATCAACTTCGCCCGCAACGTACAGAGCACCAATATAGAAATCACTGAAGGTATACGATAGAGCAACGTCATACTGATCGACCTCCACACTGGCTAAGCCCACCCCAGTTCTTTGGTCGCCAGAAACATACCCGACACCGAAATCCAACCCTATAGGGCTCTCATAGAGCACCGAACCACCAGCAGTGTCGTTGTCTTTCTCATCCGCAGCAACATAGTTGAGAGTGACCGTCAGACCGACTGGCATTTCCAGCATATAGACAAAGTTGTTTTCTCTTTTGTCTTGATTGCCTTCAATAATGTCAGCCGCGCTGCCACCAAAGGTTTCCATAATATCCGTGAAGTCGGTCAGAATGACCTGAGAAGAGTCCTGCTTACCGTAGGAGAACGCACCAAAGTTGGTGTCAAAGCCAGCGTACATATAGCGGTTTTCGATATCGGAGCTGTCTGACGTCATTTCCGCTTCGTAAAAGCCAAAGACACTAAGATTATCATTAACCTTGGTTACACCATCAAAGTGGAGACGAGCCCGGCTAATGTCATTGAATGAGCTGTTGCCATTCGCATTACCATTTTCATCCACTTCATTTGCATCAGACACATTGAATCTGGGTTCGATACGACCGCCTATATCGAGCGCTGACTCATCACTGGAGTAAACAGTGTATGCATAAGTGTTAAAGCCAACTGCCGCGCCAATAATCGACGCTGTAATCATCGTTTTTTTCATTTCAATCCATCCCTGCGGCTTTACAGCCGCTTGAGTTCCATCAAAACAACTGCACGTAATCGCGCCTACAACGATTAGAAAAATAATTACGACAAGCGCCTAAACATCATGCCTAGAATCGCTCAAAGCCACTAAAAATGGGCTCCCATAAGTGAGATTATGAAAACAAACTCAATGAATAAGTGCTCTTATAGAAGTGTCGATGATGAATAGAAGGATTTAGGTGTCTTCATGCAAACAATTTGAGGAGTACTTTTTTTGATTAAGACAATGCACAAGGGAAGGAAGGAAATAAAAAACGGAGCTCGAAGCTCCGTTTTTTATTCTAAGCAATATGGCTTATTTACGACGCCAAGTGGTACCTGCTGCACCGTCTTCCAGAACGATACCCATAGCAGTCAATGCATCACGCGCTGAGTCTGCTGCCGCCCAATCTTTGCTTGCACGCGCATCATTACGTGCTTTGATCAGAGCTTCGATTTCCGCCACTTCATCATCGCCACCTGCATTGCCTTGCAGGAACGCTTCTGGGTCTTGCTCCAGCAAACCAAGCACTTCTGCCAGTTCACGCATGCGCGCTGCCAGTTTCGAAGCCGCCTCCACATCTTCCGCTTTCAGGCGGTTGATTTCACGCGCCATGTCGAACAGCACTGAATACGCTTCTGGCGTGTTGAAGTCATCGTCCATCGCGGCTTTGAAGCGCTCGATGAAGTCTTCACCGCCTTCTGCCGTCACAGACAGATCAAGGCCACGCAGTGAAGTGTAAAGACGCTCCATTGACGCACGTGCTTGCTTAAGGTTCTCTTCGCTATAGTTCAGCTGGCTACGGTAATGACCAGACATTAGGAAGTAACGAACAGTTTCCGCATCGTAGTGAGCGAGTACATCACGGATAGTGAAGAAGTTACCCAGTGATTTGGACATCTTCTCACGGTCAATCATCACCATACCGCTGTGCATCCAGGTATTCACATACTGGGTGTCATGTGCACAGCAAGATTGCGCGATTTCATTCTCGTGGTGTGGGAACGTCAGGTCTGAACCACCACCGTGGATATCAAAGTGATTACCCAGAATCGCCGAGTTCATTGCAGAACATTCAATGTGCCAGCCCGGGCGGCCTGGGCCCCATGGCGATTCCCAAGTCGGTTCACCTGGCTTAGACATTTTCCACAGTACGAAGTCCAACGGGCTTTTCTTCGCTTCTTCCACATCAACACGTGCACCTGCCTGAAGCTGATCCAAGTCCTGACGTGACAGCTTGCCGTATTCGTCAAACTTCGCGACTTCGAACAGCACGTCGCCGTTAGAAGCAACATAAGCGAAACCGCGCTCAATCAGACGCTCCACCAGCGCAATGATTTCATCGATGTACTGAGTGGCGCGCGGTTCAATATCTGGACGTTTCATGTTCAGCGCATCAAAGTCAGCATACATTTCACCGATCAGACGCTCAGTCAGTGAATCACAGCTTTCACCATTTTCAGCAGCTCGCTTGATGATCTTGTCGTCAATGTCTGTGATATTACGAACAAACTTCAGGTCATAACCAAGGAAACGCAGGTAACGCGACACCACGTCAAATGACACAAAGGTGCGGCCGTGGCCGATGTGACACAAATCGTAAATGGTAACCCCACACACATACATGCCAACCTTGCCAGGATGAATAGGTTTGAATTCTTCTTTTTGCTTGGTGAGGGAGTTGTAAATCTTCAACATGGTAGTCGGGTTACCCATTACAAATTAAATGATAAGTCGAATGGCATATTACACCTTTTCCGCCGTCTTTAGGCAAGGGTGAACAAAGGTACGCACACATTTAAAGCAAGCAGGCACTATGCTGAGTCATGAGACTGATTTTTCTGGTGGGATCAGTTGAATGTCACGACCACTAGGATAGAATCAAACGTTCAAAGCTAAACGCGAATTTATAGGAACAAATCATGGTTACGCTTCATACCAACTTTGGTGATATCAAAATCCAACTGAACAGCGAAAAAGCGCCAGCAACTGCAGAGAACTTCCTGCAATACTGCCGTGACGGTTTCTACAACGGTACTCTGTTCCACCGCGTAATTGACGGTTTCATGATTCAGGGCGGCGGCATGGCGTCTGGCATGCAAGAGAAAGAAACCCGCGCATCTATCAAAAACGAAGCTAACAACGGTCTGAGCAACAAAGTCGGTACCATTGCAATGGCACGTACTATGGAGCCGCATTCTGCTAGCTCTCAGTTCTTCATCAACGTGAACAACAACACCTTCCTGGATTTCAAATCAGAAACGCCTGACGGTTGGGGTTACTGTGTATTCGGTGAAGTGGTTGAAGGTATGGACGTAGTTAACAAGATCAAAGACGTTGCTACCGGTAACTGGGGCTACGTTCATCAGGACGTACCTGTAGAAGAAGTGCTTATCGAAAGCGTGACTATCGAAGAATAAGGCACTGAAGGGCAGCAAGCACTTGCTGCCCTCATAATATCTATGACCGTATTATTTATATCTGATCTCCACCTCAGTCCTTCCCATCCTGAAATTACCCAGTGTTTTCTCCGTTTCCTCAATGAGGAGGCGCCGAAAGCAAGCGCACTTTACGTGCTGGGTGACTTGTTCGAGTCCTGGATTGGCGATGACGATGGAACCCCACTTCAAATTGAAGTTGCTGACGCATTCAAAGCGCTCAGCGATAAGGGGGTACCGATTTACTTCATTCACGGAAACCGGGATTTTCTGGTCGGTAAACGGTTTGCCAAAGCATCAGGCATGACATTACTCCCCGAACACAAAGTGATCGATCTGTTCGGCAAACCGACATTGATCATGCATGGCGATACGCTGTGTATTCAGGATGAAGCTTACCAACGCTACCGCAAGAAAGTGCACAACCCTTTCATTCAGTGGCTGTTTTTTAGATTACCGCTATCAGTAAGACGCCGCATCGGTGAGAAGATCAGGGCTGGCAGCACTAAGAGCAATCAGGAAAAGTCTGAAGACATCATGGATGTGGATCAATCTGAAGTCCTGCGCGTAATGAAAGAAAGCGGTGTGAAACAGCTTATACACGGTCATACGCACCGCCCGGATATTCATGACATTCAACTCGACACTGATCCGGCTCAACGAATTGTACTCGGCGATTGGTACACTCAAGGTTCAGTTTTGGTCTGTACCGAAGAAGGCTGCTCACTGCAAACACGCGCGTTTTAAAATTCAGATGCAATTCGCGCGCTGTTGATTACGCCGTCAAGATGAGAAAAGTATTAGTTTCCTCATTATTTTTCTTCGCGAAATATCAACCTTTATTAGCACTCTCGAATATGAGACTTGCTATACACTTAGTTTCGTAATCCTCTTTAAGGAATTGTTGGCATTCTATGCGTTCAAACATTGCACGACAGGCGATCTATAACTCCGAGCACACGATAGTTGCCTACGAGTTACTGTTTCGCGAAGGCTGTCGTGATTCTTTTCCTTGTGTGGAATCAGAAATCGCCACCGCAAGCGTACTGAAAGATCTCTTCTCCGAATCCAATAAAGGCGTCACACACGTTTCTGATGGACTGCCCTGCTTCGTTAACTTTTGTTATGAAAGCCTTACCCAAGGTAAAGCGCTTAGCTATCCGGTGGAAGATCTTGTCGTGGAAGTGCTGGAAGATTGCCCAGCAGATGCTTCGTTATATACGGCATTGGAAGGTCTCAAATCGCGGGGATACCAAATCGCCTTTGACGATTTTATTCCTTCTTCCGACTGGATCCCTTTTCTACGTTTGGCGGATTACGTCAAAATCGATTTTCGCGCACAAACCCTGTCGGAGATCGCCCAGTTTGTTGCCAAATACCGCAAGCGTTTTGCTTTTAAACTGCTGGCAGAAAAGATTGAAACAGACGATGAATACCACGCAGCGCTTGAAATGGGCTTCGACCTGTTTCAGGGCTATCAGTTAAGTAAGCCTGAGCGCATTTTCTTTTCAAACGTTGCTTAACGTTCAATCAGTACCCCACATGAAAAAAGGAACCGTCCGGTTCCTTTTTTCTTTCAGGTAAATTGCCATTATTTCATAGTCGGCATGATGAAATCGGCGTTTGCCCTGAGCCCGGTTGGCCACCGTGCAGTGATCGCCTTACGTCTAGTGTAGAAACGCACACCATCTGGACCATGCACATGAAGTGAACCAAACAGCGAGCGCTTCCAGCCGCCAAAGCTGTGGAATGCCATTGGCACAGGGATGGGCACATTCACACCAACCATACCTACCTGAATCTCATGGCAGAACTGGCGGGCTGCATCGCCATTTTGGGTAAAGATTGCCGTACCGTTACCAAACTCATGTTCGTTGATCAGTTTTACCGCCGTCGCATAATCCGGTACGCGAACCACGGATAGCACAGGTCCAAAAATTTCGTCGCGGTAGATAGTCATCTCTGGAGTAACGTTGTCGAACAGACAGCCGCCCAGAAAGTACCCGTCTCCGCCTTCGCCCTGAATACCACGACCATCAACGAGGAGGTCCGCTCCCTCTTCCACACCTTTCGAGACATAGCCTTCCACTTTGCTCAGGTGCTCTTTCGTTACCAAAGGCCCCATTTCCATGCCTTCAATCACGCCATTACCAACACGAAGCTCTCTAACTTTTGGCGTCAGCTTTTCAATCAGGACATCTGCCACATTGCCTACCGCAACCGCCACAGAAATCGCCATGCAGCGCTCACCGGCAGAACCGTAAGCCGCGCCCATCAAAGCCGCAACCGCTTGATCGAGGTCCGCATCTGGCATCACCACCATGTGGTTTTTCGCGCCGCCCAATGCCTGAACACGCTTACCGTGCGCCGATGCCGTGCTGTAGATGTATTCTGCAATCGGGGTAGAACCCACGAAGCTGACCGCTTGCACATATGGGTTAGTCAGCAACACATCTACTGCTTCTTTATCACCGTTAACGACATTAAATACACCATCAGGTAATCCCGCTTCAGTCAGCAGCTCTGCGATACGTAGCGTTGAACTTGGATCTTTTTCCGAAGGCTTCATCACGAAGGTGTTACCACAGGCAATGGCAATCGGGAACATCCACATTGGCACCATCACCGGGAAATTAAATGGCGAAATCCCTGCCACCACACCCAATGGCTGATTGAGCGACCAGGCATCAATACCCGAGCCAATTTGCTCTGTCATCTCGCCTTTCAATAAATGAGGAATACCGCAGGCAAACTCGACGACTTCAAGCCCACGGGTTAACTCGCCTTTGGCATCTTCCAGCACTTTGCCATGCTCTTTGGTGATGAGCGCTGCCAACTCGTCGATGTTTTCTTCCACCAGCGCCTTGAATTTAAACATCACGCGGGCACGGCGAAGTGGCGACATTTCAGACCACGCTGGAAAAGCGGCTTTGGCAGAAGCAATCGCAGCTTCGGTTTCGGCAACTGATGCCAAAGAGACTTCGCCACTTTGCTCGCCTGTCGCTGGGTTGAACAGCGCTTGTTTTCGCTCGCTTTCCTCTGTGTATTTGCCATCAATATAATGCGTTACAGACATATCCTTATATCCCCTTACAGTTAAATCGCTTGCTTGATGGCGCGTTCCAGCGTGCTGACCATCTGATCGATATGTTTCGATTCCATAATAAGTGGCGGCGACATGGCGATAATGTCGCCGGAAGCGCGAACTAACACGCCATCGTAGAAGCAGCGTGTAAAGATGTCGTAGCCGCGTTTACCGATTCCCTCACTGCTCGGAGCAAACTGAATGCCGGCAATCAAGCCAGTGTTTCGAACATCAATCACATTCGGCAAATTATCGAGCGAATGCAGTGCTTCTTCCCATTCGGTTTCCAACTGCCTTGCACGCTCGAATAGGTTCTCGTCACGGTAAATATCGAGCGTCGCCAGCGCCGCTGCTGCCGCGACTGGGTGACCGGAATAGGTGTAACCATGGAATAGCTCAATCGTGTCTTCCGGCGCCGTATTCATGCAGGCATCGTAAATACTCTCGCTCACCATCACCGCGCCCATTGGGATCGCGCCATTGGTCAGGGCTTTTGCGGTAGTAATGATGTCTGGCGTGACATCCCAGCGCTGCGACGCAAAGGCATCACCCACACGGCCGAAGCCTGTGATTACTTCATCAAAGATCAGCAGAATATCGTGTTTAGCGGTAATTTCACGAAGACGTTTTAGATAACCTTTTGGCGGGAGAATAACGCCGCCCGAGCCTGACATTGGCTCAACCATCACTGCCGCGATATTTTCTGCACCGTGCAGCGCAATCAGCTGTTCCAGCACTTCTGCTCGTTCGATACCGTGTTCTGGCAAACCTTTCGAAAAGGCATTGCGTTCTATGTCCAGTGTATGTGGAAGATGTGCAACACTCGGCAGCAATTGACTATTAAACGCTTTGCGGTTATTCACCATGCCGCCCACTGAAATACCGCCAAAACCTGTTCCGTGATAGCCCTGCTCACGACCAATAAACATGGTGCGATTGGCATGACCACGGGCCCGCTGATAGGCCAGTGCAATTTTCAACGCCGTATCGGCAGATTCAGAGCCAGAATTGGTGAAGAACACGCGGTTCAAATCGGCAGGTGCTAATTCTGCTAAACGCTCGGCGAGTTCAAATGGGAGAGGATGCCCCATCTGGAAGGTTGGCGCATAGTCGAGTTCTTTGATCTGTTTACTTACGGCATCAGTGATTTGATCACGGCTATGACCCGCGTTGCAGCACCACAATCCGGCCGTCGAATCTAGCACTGAATTCCCCTCAACGTCGGTGTAATACATGCCTTCCGCTTTTGCGAGTAATCTTGGCGTGGTTTTGTACTGACGGTTTGCGGTGAAAGGCATCCAGAAGTTATCCAGACGTGCTCCTTCATTCTGTGGTTTGTTCACTGCCATAGTCAGGTATCCTTGCTTGCTTCCGTTGTTAACAAGATGTTGCCTAGCGGCCAATATTTGCAATACTATGTCAAATATAACGAACAGTAAACGTATTTTGTTCAATATCCAAAGAACAAATTGCACTAATTGTAAAATATTTTGAAATGGTGCACAGTGACCATATTCATCGCACATAACAGGGAAAAGGGGCTGCTATGACTTCGCACAAGTCTCGTCAAGACTGGGATGCACTCGCACAATCTATAACAATTAAAGGACAGGCATTTATCAATGGCGAATACCGTGATGCGGTCGCCGGAGAGACCTTTGCCTGCATCAGTCCTGTTGATGGTCGCGTCTTGGCGAATGTTGCCAGTTGCGATCTTGCTGACGCCAACCTTGCCGTCAGCAATGCCCGTGCAACGTTTGAGTCTGGTGTATGGGCTCACCTTCCTCCTGCAGAGCGTAAGAAAATCGTGATCCGTTTTGCGGAATTAATAGAAGAAAACAGCGATGAACTGGCGCTCCTTGAAACGCTGGATATGGGCAAACCTATCCGCTATTCCAAAGCGGTTGATGTGAACGGTGCCGCCCGTGCTATTCGTTGGTCGGGTGAAGCCGTCGACAAGATTTATGACGAACTCGCTCCTACGCCGCACAATGAAATCGGCATGATCACCCGTGAACCTGTGGGTGTTGTGGCCGCTATCGTGCCCTGGAATTTTCCCATGCTGATGGCCTGTTGGAAGCTTGGCCCTGCCCTCGCCTCTGGTAACTCTGTTGTCCTCAAACCTTCAGAGAAATCACCACTCACCGCCATCCGTCTTGGCGAACTTGCCATTGAGGCAGGTATGCCAAAAGGCGTACTGAATGTGCTGCCCGGCTTTGGGCACACAGTGGGCAAAGCGCTCGCGCTGCACATGGATGTTGATACTCTGGTGTTCACCGGCTCAACCAAAATCGCCAAACAACTGATGATTTACGCTGGAGAATCAAACATGAAGCGTGTCTGGCTGGAGGCGGGCGGTAAGAGCCCAAATATCGTCTTTGCTGATGCGCCAGATCTAGATGCTGCTGCCTCTGCTGCTGCTTCTGCCATTGCGTTCAACCAGGGCGAAGTCTGTACTGCTGGTTCGCGTTTGTTGGTGGAAGCTTCAATCAAAGATGTTTTTATCGAAAAAGTCGTCGAGAACCTGAAAGGCTGGCAACCCGGACACCCACTAGACCCGGAAACTCAGGTCGGCGCTGTCGTTGACCAACAGCAGTTGGATACCGTGCTTACCTATATTGATAAAGGCGCTCAAGGCGGGGCCAAGATGGTGTGTGGCGGCAGTCGTGTCATGGCAGAAACCGGCGGTTTATTTGTCGAACCCACGGTGTTCGATAATGTGAACAATGATATGGCGATTGCCCGTGAAGAGATTTTCGGCCCTGTGCTGTCCGTGATCACCTTCGACACCCCAGAGCAAGCGGTCGCGATTGCCAACGATACCGACTATGGTCTTGCCTCTGCGGTATGGACATCAGACATCGGCAAAGCGCACAAAACCGCGAAAGCGCTGCGCACTGGTATGGTGTGGATTAATCATTATGATGGTGGCGATATGACAGCGCCATTTGGTGGCTACAAGCAATCCGGCAATGGCCGCGATAAATCACTCCACGCGTTCGAGAAATACACGGAAGTGAAAGCGACCTGGATTGCGCTTTGATCTGACTAACACCTTAACTTTCGTAAAAAAGACCGGCTCATCGAGTCGGTCTTTTATATTTACCAATGCCGTATTACTTATCTTTCAGTTCGGTAGTGATAACTATCTTGCCTTCCAGCGTTTTGTGTACCGGACACTTATCGGCAATTTCCAGTAGGCGCTGACGCTCGTCATCAGTTAGGTCACCAAACAGTTCGATTTCGCGGGACATGACCTCGACCTTCGCGTTGTTTTCATCACAGTGCTCGCAATCTTCACCATGCTGACGACTGTGCGACAGGGTCACTTTTACATCATCCAATGGCAGCTTTTTGCGGTTAGCGTACATACGCAACGTCATAGATGTACACGCGCCCAGTCCAGCCAGAACATGTTCGTAAGGGTCTGGTCCTAGATTGTCGCCACTGTAATCGACAGGTTCATCGGCAAACCACTGGTGATGGTCTGTTTGGATGGTACGGGTAAATTGTTTGTTGTGCTCATGCACCAGCACCTCACCACGTTTCACGCCCTCTTCTGCCTCTTTAATTGGCGCAGCCCTGTCGATGTAGCGGTGTGACCAAGCCGCGATAAGCTCAGCCACATATTGCGCATCGTTTTTGTTGGTGAGCAGGTGATCGGCGGAATCCAACGTCATAAAGCTCTTAGGATGCTTAGCGCGGGTATAGATTTTCTCGGCTTCTTTAATAAGTACGATGTTATCAGTTGGGGAATGCATCACCAGCAGCGGTACACGCAGGTTTTCGATATCATCATTGTCGGCGCGGATATCATCAAGGAACTGTTTCTTGATAGTGAAAGGACGGCCAGCCAAAGAAAGCTCTGCTTCACCTTCGGCCTCAATTTGTTCCACATGAGCTGCAAACTGTTTAGACACATGTTCAGCATCTGCTGGCGCGCCAATGGTCGCCACCGCTGACACTTCTGGAATACGGTGCGCCGCCGACAGCACTGCACGGCCGCCCAGACTATGACCAATCAGCAGCAGGGGCGCTTCATAGTTATCGCGCAGGAAATCTGCCGCTGCGACCAAATCATCAACGTTGGAAGAGAAGTTAGTATTGGCAAAATCACCGTCACTGCCGCCCAGCCCCGTAAAGTCAAAACGAAAGACCGCAAAGCCGATGTTCACTAAAGCACGTGAAATACGGGAAGCCGCCGCCACATCTTTTCCGCAGGTAAAGCAATGTGCAAACAAGGCATAGCCTCTTGCATTTTGCTCTGGCGTCTCTAACATTCCGGCAAGTTCAAGCCCATTGCTTTGAAAGGTTACCTTGCTTCTTTTTGCTGCCATTTCCGTCTCCCGGTTATTTAATTCGCGTCATTTAGCTCACGCTAACACTCATAGACATGACCGGAACAGATCGCAAAAGATAACAAAGCGCCTCAGCCTTAAGCTTGAGACGCTTTGATGGGGTTTCGTATGAAATGAAAGGCTTAAGATAAAGCTTCTTTTAATCGATGATAAGTCATCCCGATAGCTAACAAAGGCGAACGCAGCAGAGGCCCACCAGGAAAGGTCATATGTTTCACCTTGGCGAACACATCGAAACGCTCTGCAGTCCCTGAGATCGCTTCTGCGATGACTTTGCCGGCCATGTGCGTGGCATTAACACCATGACCGGAATACGCCTGTGCATAGAAGATATTCGGGGCATCCGGCAACTGGCCAATTTGTGGAAGACGATTAGCACCAATGCCAATCATGCCGCCCCATTCGAAGTCGATACTGACACCTTTCAGTTGAGGAAAAACCCGCTCAAGATTTGGTAGCAAGGCTCCAGTGATGTCTTTGGGATCTTTACCGGAATAGGTACACAACCCGCCAAACAATAATCGGTTATCACCAGACAAGTGGTAGTAATCGAGTGCAATACTGAGATCGGCAAACGCCATGTTCTTCGGAATGGTGCTGGCGACCTGTTCGTCATTCAGTGGCTCAGTCGCAATGATATAGCTGCCTGCTGGGAGTACTTTTCCGCCGATATAGGGTTCCAGTTTGTGACCGATATATGCGTTACCTGCCAGCAGCAGATAATTGCAAGTAACTTGCCCTTGTGCAGTATTCACAATGGGCTTTTGGCCCTTGATGATTTCCGTGGCTGCACTATCTTCGAAAAGCTGGACACCAAGACCCACAGCGGCGGCCGCTTCGCCTGTCACCAAGTTCAGTGGATGCAAATGACCACTACCCATGTCCAACATGCCACCGATGTAACGGTCAGACCCAATCACTTCCGCAAGATCTGCTTTTTCGAGCATGCGGATTTCATGGGGGTATTGATTCGCGCTCAGATCATCAAAATCTTCCTGAAGCTCTTTCATGTGGGAAGGCTTCATTGCCAGATCGCAATATCCCATCGCGAGATCGCAATCGATGCTGAACGCTTCCACACGATCTTTGACGATCTGGACCGCTTCCAATCCCATCTGACTGATGGCGGCGACACCTTCTTTACCTATCTGGTTGGTAAACTGCTCAATGCCATGGCCAATACCACGGATCAATTCGCCACCATTGCGGCCTGACGCCCCCCATCCAATCTTGTTGGCTTCCAGCACAGCCACGGAATAGCCACGTTGAGCCAGTTCAATGGCACTGTTCACACCACTAAACCCACCACCAACAATACAAACATCCACACTGATAGATTCGGTCAGAACCGGATAACGCTGAGGATACTTTGCCGTTGCGGCGTAAAAAGAAGAAGTATGGGGAAGATTTGATGCTGTATGCGCCATGCCTTACATCCTTTGTAAAATATAATTAACAAAGACTATCGTATTTACATCGTTGTAGTGAAGCAAAAAATATACGCTTTACTTGCTATTCAATACCGGTTCATCACTGCTCTCCAAGAATGAGACAAGCTTTATTCGAGCTGATTCATCTGCTTTCATCAAAGAAAGATAATGATCAACAAGACGCATTGTTCGCCATGTATCGTTGATTTATATTTTTTACATAATGACGATAACATCACAAAACGCTTGATTACTGTCCCAGTGAAAGTAGGATTGCTTGTTCAAAATCTATTACAGTGATTGGGCACGCTTAAAAAACCCAATTAAAGCAGGGAGAGTCGAACATTGGACATTGGTGCAAACCTTAAAGCCGTTAGAAAAAGTCGCGGACTATCGCAACGCGAACTCGCTAAACGCGCAGGCGTAACCAACAGTACCATCTCGATGATTGAGAAAAACAGTGTCAGCCCATCGGTCAGCTCACTGAAAAAAGTCTTGTCCGGCATCCCTATGTCATTGGTCGAGTTCTTTTCAGCTGACATCGGTCAAACTGAATCGGCACCTGTCGTCTATCGCCAGCAGGATTTGCTGGAAATTGGCGACGAGTCTGTATCTATGAAGCTCATTGGTAAAGAGTTCCCGAATCGCGCCATCTCGGTGCTTTCTGAGACCTATCCGCCAGGCGGGCATTCCGGTGAAGAAATGCTTCAGCATGAAGGTGAAGAAGCTGGTCTGGTGGTTGAAGGTAAACTCGAACTCACTGTCGGAGACGATATTTTCGTTCTGGAAGTGGGCGACAGCTATTACTTTGACAGTAATCGTCCACACCGTTTTGCCAACCCTTTCGATGCGACCTGCCGTCTGTTCAGCGCAACTACGCCCGCTAACTTCTAAGCAAGTCCAATTCCAGAAAAACGCCCGACGACGGGCGTTTTCTTTCTAGATGCCAAATTTGTCCCGAACTGTGTAATACCAGGCTCCCAGTGCCGAAAAAGGTACGCTGAGAAGATGCCCTCCTGGGAAAGGCAAGTGCGGCAAATCAGCAAACGCATCAAATCGCTCTGCCTGCCCCTTCAGCACTTCTGACATCAATCTTCCCGCTAAGTGGGTGTAAGTGACACCGTGACCACTGCAGCCCTGTGAGTAATAAATATTGCTACCAATACGCCCTACTTGCGGCAAACGGGACAAAGTCATCAGGAAATTACCCGTCCAGCGGTAATCAATGTTCACACCGCTAAGCTGCGGAAAAGTCTTTAGCATTTTGGGTCGGATAATCGCATCTATGTCTGCTGGGTCACGCGCACCATAAACCACACCACCACCATATATCAGCCGTTTGTCACCAGACAGCCGGAAGTAATCAAGAAGATAGTTACAGTCCTCCACGCAGTAATCCTGCGGCAGTAAACTTTGCGCCTGCTGATCGGTCAGTGGCTCAGTGGCAATCACCTGTGTTCCACAGGGCATTGATTTCGCACGAAGCTCTGGCATCAGGTTACCGAGGTAAGCATTGCCTGCAACGATGACGAAAGAGGCGGTAACAGAGCCTTGCTCCGTCACCACCTTCGCCGGCTCACCACGGTCAATGTTCACCACTGGCGAGTGCTCGTAGATTTTGCCACCCAAGCTTTCCACCGCAGCTGCTTCCCCTAAGGCAAGGTTCAATGGGTGAATGTGACCGCCCGATTTATCCAGCAAGCCACCGACATAACGCTCCGTATCGACAACCGAACGGATATCGCTTTCGCTGAGCATTTCCATTTGGGTGTTGCCGTACTTTTCCCACAGCGCTTTTTGGCTTTCCAGTTCATGCATCTGCTTGGCATTGAGTGCTGCAAACACGCCGCCGTCCTTTAGATCGCACTGGATGTTATATTTCTCTACGCGCTCGCGAATGATTTTTCCGCCTTCAAAGGCCATCTCGCCAAACAGGCCAATCTTTTCTTTACCGACGGTTTTCTCAATCACATCAATATCGCGACTGAAGCTATTTACAATCTGGCCACCATTGCGGCCTGATGCCCCCCAGCCAACTTTAGCGGCTTCCAGCACCACAACCTTGAAACCGGCTTCAAGTAAATGCAGTGCGGATGAAAGCCCCGTATAACCGGCACCAACAATGCAGATATCTGTGGTGATATCTTCATTCAGCACTTCGCGTAACGCTGAAGTGTTGGCAGACGCGGCGTAATACGAAGGCGCATGTGCCTGACTGGCTTCCTGTCTGGTGTGTTGAGACTGACTTTGTTGGTTTTGAATCGAACTGACTTGTTCCATGATGACAATCCTATTCCTGAAGCTCTTGGTTGAGGCGCTTCATGTCTTCCAGCGATTTTTGCTCTGCGCGACGAGCCACGTACCAGGACAAAAACGCAAACAGCGACACAACCAAAATGATGATAGTGGCAAGTGCATTAATTTTCGGTGAAACCCCAAGCCTGACAGAAGAAAAGACCACCATAGGCAACGTGGTAGAACCTGGCCCAGAGACGAAGCTCGCGATAACCAGATCATCAAGGGAAAGACTGAAGCTCAGAAGCCATCCCGCCACCAACGCAGGGGCAATCATGGGTACTGTAATAACGAAGAAGACTTTAAACGGTGTCGCACCTAAATCCATACCTGCCTCTTCAATCGAGAAATCCAGTTCCCTGAGTCTTGAAGAGACCACCACTGCGACATAAGCGGCACAGAAAGTAGAGTGCGCAATCCACACCGTGGTCATACCGCGCTCTGCTGGCCAACCAAATAGCTCACCCATCTGTACAAACAGAAGCAGCAAGGACAGACCAATAATCACATCCGGCATCACAAGCGGTGCGGTGATCATATTGGAGAGTGTTAACCGTCCCCATGAACGTCGGAACCGCGTCATCACGAAGGCTGCCAGCGTACCGATAATCACCGCCATGGTAGAGCTATAGAACGCAATCCGGAGGCTGGTCCAAACCGCCTGCAGGATTTGCTCATCTTTGAACAGCTCGGCATACCATTTGGGTGAGAATCCACCCCAGACGGTGACCAGCTTAGAAGCATTAAAAGAGTAAATCACCAGGATCAGCATGGGCAGGTAGAGGAAAACCAAACCTACCCAGAGCATGACCGTCGAAAATTGCCAGCGTTTCATCGGTCAGCCTCCATGTCTTTGGACTGATAATGGTGGAATAGCGTGATTGGGATAATGAGTAGAAGCAGCATCACAATCGCCAGCGCAGAGGCTACTGGCCAATCACGGTTATTGAAGAATTCCTGCCACAGCACTTTACCGATCATCAGGGTTTCAGGGCCGCCCAGAAGTTCAGGGATCACTACTTCACCCACCACGGGAATGAACACCAGCATAGAGCCTGCGATAATGCCGCCTTTCGACAGCGGTAAGGTCACTTTCCAGAAGGTGTTGAAGTTGCGTGAACCCAAATCTGCAGCCGCTTCCAGCAAGCTGCCATCCAGCTTCACCAGATTGGCGTATAGCGGCAGCACCATAAATGGCAGGTAGGTATACACAATGCCAATATACACTGCGGTGTTGGTGTTCAAGATCTGAATCGGATCGGATATCACACCCAGCCACATCAAGGTGTTGTTGATGATCCCTGTGTTGCTAAGTAGACCCATCCAGGCATACACACGGATCAAAAATGAGGTCCAAGATGGCAGCATGATCAGCAGCAAAAGCACCGTTTGCATTCTCGCTGGCGCGCGGGCAATCGCATACGCCATGGGGTAACCCAAAAGCAAACAGCCTAGCGTTGATACAAAGGCGATTTTTACCGAGCTCAGATAGGCAAGGTAGTAGAGGTCATCATCCAGAATCCGCAAATAGTTCTCGAGATTCAGGGTAATCTCGATGACTTCATCAACATAAGCAACGATGGCTTCATAGGGAGGAATGGCCAACGCAGCCATCGAAAAACTGATTTTAAAAACGATAAGGAATGGCACAGCAAAAAAGAGCAGCAGCCAAAGGTAAGGAATACCCATGGTGATGTGCCGTCCCTTGGGAAACAGCATCTTATTTTTGTGCGGCTCTTTGCTTGGTGCTGGCGTTTTGCTCTGGGAATTCGTCAAGGTCGTCATACGCGCAATACCACACCACCGGTGGCCTCCCAGCTGATGAACACCTCGTCGTCCCAGGTTGGACGGTCTTGATGGCGTGAAACATTAGCCATGCTGCACATCACCACTTTGTTGCTTGGTAACTTCACGTAGTACATGGATGTGCCGCCAAGATAGGCAATGTCATGAACGGTGCCTTTTGACCAGTTGTATTCTCCATTCGGTTGCTCGCGGCTAATAAAGGCTTTTTCTGGGCGAACTGCCAGCCAGACTTTTCTGTCTTCCACGTTGGTTGCCACACCGTGCCCCACGTAAATTTGTTGAACGGTGTCGCTGGAAGAAATGACACAATGGTCAGTTTCATCCACCACGATTTCGCCTTCAAACAGGTTAACCGAACCAATGAACTCTGCAATCATGCAGCTGTTTGGCGACTCGTAAATATCTGTGGGTGTACCAGTTTGGGCAATCCAGCCTTCATGCATAATGGCAATGCGCCCCGCCATCGTCATGGCTTCTTCCTGATCGTGGGTCACCATCACACAGGTCACACCTACACGCTCGAGAATGTCTACCACTTCCAGCTGCATCTGGTTACGGAGCTTCTTATCCAGTGCGCCCATCGGCTCATCAAGCAGCAAGAGTTTCGGACGTTTCGCCAAAGATCGAGCCAAAGCCACACGCTGACGCTGACCACCTGACAATTGGTGCGGCTTACGTTTGGCGTATTGCTCCATGTGCACCAGTTTCAGCATCTCTTTAACGCGCTCTTGAATATCGGCTTTCTTGAGTTTGTCCTGCTTTAGGCCAAACGCAATATTCTGTTCAACCGTCATGTGCGGAAACAAAGCGTAAGACTGGAACATCATGTTGATGGGCCTGTCATAGGGCGCCATATCGGTAATGTCTTCCCCATCGAGATAGATGCGTCCACTCGACGGGGTTTCAAAACCTGCCAACATGCGAAGTAAGGTCGATTTCCCAGAGCCAGAGCCTCCAAGCAAGGAGAAAATCTCGCCTTTCTCGATCGTTAAGGAAACATCATCCACCGCGCGGACATCGCCATAAAGCTTGCTGACACGATCAATTTTCAACAACTCCGGCTTAATCGCGCCGTTGCCATTTCCATTTGGGTTACTGGTCACTGTTTCATCCTCCCTGCGACTACCCGACACACACGAAAACAGGGAGCTGAATCCTCAGCTCCCTTGCAAAGCCATTACTGGCCCGTTTTCATGCGTGTCCAGGTGCGGTTGGACGTGCGACTGATTTTCAGCGGAAGCACTTCAGAGACAAAGAGCTTGTCCATCACTTCCTGGGGCGGATAAATAGAAGGGTTGTTCAGAACTTCCGGGTCAACCAGCTTGTTAGAGGCTGGATTTGGGTTCGCATAAGCAACATAGTCAGTGATTGGCGCGATAACCTCAGGACGCATGATGTAGTTCATAAAGGCATGGGCGTTTTTGGCATTTTTCGCATCTGCCGGTATCGCCATCATGTCGAACCAAAGCTGTGCGCCTTTGCTTGGAATCGAGTAGTCAATCACCTGACCATTGCCCGCTTCTTCAGCACGATAAGCCGCCTGGAAGATGTCACCGGAGAAGCCGTAAGCCAGACAAATATCGCCGTTCGCTAAATCGGTGATGTAGCGTGATGAATGGAAGTAGGTCACGTAAGGGCGGATTTTCGTCAGCGCTTCACCTGCTTCCTTGTAATCGCCTTTCTTGGTGGAGTTAGGATCTTTGCCGATGTATTGCAGCACCTGAGGCATCACCTCGTCGGCAGAATCTACGACTGCAATGCCGCAATCTTTAAGCTTTGCGGCATATTTAGGGTCTAGCAGCAAATCCAGCTTGTTTTCTGGGATGTCGTCGCCCAAACGTTCTTTTACTTTATCGACGTTGTAGCCTATGCCATTAGTGCCCCACATATAGGGAATCGCGTATTGGTTACCCGGGTCAGCCATTTCCAAGCGCTTCATCAGTTTCGGGTCCAGGTTGCCACTGTTGGTCAAAAGACTCTTATCCAGAGGCTGGAAAGCACCCGCTTTGATTTGTTTGGCGAGGAAGTTATTCGAAGGGACAACCAAATCATAACCTGAGTTACCCGACAGCAGCTTGGCTTCCAGCACGTCATTGCTGTCGTAAACATCATAGGTGACCTTGATGCCAGTCTCTTTCTCGAAGTTTTCTATCGTGTCTTCCGCGATATAGTCACTCCAATTGTAAATTCGAAGGATTTCTTCAGCCTGTAGCCCGGTTGAAACCATCAATCCTGCCAACACAACGGCAGAAATTTTGTTGCGGATTACCATCTTCATGTTTTCTCCTTTTGGCTCGAATCCCATCGAGCGCGTTACTACATTCCAATGTCCAAACCAGAGCCGAACTTTTGCTCATTAGCTCTGGTTTTGATGGTTCGCCGGCACAAGAATCTATTGACCCTTGCTTCCGGCAGAATTCAATACTTGTTGGGCTAAAGCACACCCTTATCCTTGAGTTCCTGCAGCGTTAAATCCAATGCCATTTTGGCTTTGTGGATCAGTTCGTCCACCTCGGCACGGGTAATAACCAATGGCGGGCTGATAATCATGGTGTCGCCACAGGCACGCATCACAAGGCCATTTTCTACGCTGATATCACGGCATATTTCGCCAATACCAACTTCCTCATCGAAGCGTTTGCGGGTTGCTTTGTCTTGTACCAGCTCAATCGCCGCCACCAGCCCAACGCCTCGCGCTTCACCCACCAAGGTGTGCTCAGCCAACGTTTGCCACTGGGATTGCAGGTAAGGTCCAATATCTTCCTTCACATACTGAACCAGATTTTTCTCTTTCATCACCTTAAGGTTTTCCAGCGCTACTGCGGCTGCGACCGGATGGCCGGAATAGGTATAGCCGTGGTTAAAATCACCGCCTTTTTCTTCAAAAGCGTTGGCGACGCGGTCACTGATAATCACCCCGCCCATAGGGATATAACCGGAAGTCATGCCCTTCGCTATTGGCATAAAATCGGGTTTGATATCAAAAGTCTGGCTACCGAACCATTCACCGGTACGACCAAAACCACATATAACCTCATCCGCAATCATCAGGATGTCGTACTTCGCCAGAATGCGGTTAATTTCCGGCCAATACGTCGACGGTGGAATGACGACTCCACCCGCCCCTTGAACAGGTTCAGCGATAAATGCCGCGACCTTGTCTTCGCCAATTTCCAGAATTGCTTTTTCCAATTCCTGTGCGGCTTTTACACCAAATTCTTCCGGTGTCAGGTCACCCCCTTCTCCAAACCAATACGGCTGGGGAATGTGGTGAATACCAGGAATGGGGAGGCCGCCCTGTTTGTGCATGGCTTTCATGCCACCCAAGCTTGCCCCTGCAACCGTGGAGCCGTGGTAACCGTTATGACGACCAATGATAGTGAACTTTTCAGGTTGCCCTTTCAGGGTCCAATAGTGGCGGACCATGCGCAAAACCGTGTCGTTGGATTCAGAGCCTGACCCGGTAAAGAACACTTGGTTCATGTGATCTGGTGCGAGCTCTGCGATCTCTTTTGCCAACTCAACCACAGGTGGATGGGCACATTGGAAGAAGCTGTTGTAGTAAGGAAGCTCAAGCATTTGGCGATGCGCAGCGTCTGCAACACGCTTTTCGCCATAACCAATATTGGTACACCAAAGTCCTGCCATGCCATCAAGAATACGATTGCCGTCACTGTCCCAAATATATACACCCTGCGCGCGAACAATCATGCGCGCTCCCTTTTCCCTCAGCGCTTTATGATCGCTAAATGGATGAAGATAATGGGCGTTATCCAATGCTTGTAGCGTTTGGGTATCTGGGTGTTGTACGACGTGTGTCATTCTGACCTCCACATCCTTGAAGTTTGAAACATCGGCAACCAGAAAGGCTGTCTCCCTTGTAAAACATGAACAAACGAATCTGTTTCTTTTCGCGCTATACCGTCAACAGAAGGAACTCCCGCTCCCAAGAACTGATCACGCGTTTGAAGTTTTCTTGCTCTTTACGTTTCACGGCGATGTATCCACGGGCAAAGGACTCACCAAGGTACTCCGCTACCTCATCGCAGTTTTCCATCATCTCCAGCGCTGCTTCGAGTGTATAAGGCAGTATCGGGCTTCGGATTTCATAACCGCGTCCCTGTGCTGGCGGCGTCGGTTTCAGATCGCGAACCATACCGATGTAGCCACACAACAGACTTGCTGCAATAGCAAGATAACTATTGGCATCCGCGCCTGGCAGTCGGTTTTCTACTCGGCGCGCCTGTGGTGAACAGCTCGGCACACGAAGACCACAGGTACGGTTTTCTTCACCCCATTCCACATTTACAGGTGCTGAGGTATCAGGCAGGAATCGGCGGAATGAATTCACGTTCGGGGCAAACATTGGCAGCATTTCAGGAATGAACTGCTGAAGGCCGGCGATATGTCCGTAAAACAAGGAAGAGCTGGTGCCATCTTCATTGGTAAAAACGTTCTTGCCCGTTTTAGCGTCAACAATGCTTTGGTGCAGGTGCATCGCACTGCCCGGCTCATCAGTAATGGGCTTGGACATAAAAGTCGCCACCACCTGATGCTTGAGCGCGGCTTCACGCAGTGTGCGTTTAAACAGGAACACCTGATCTGCCAGCACCAAAGGATCGCCATGACGGAAGTTGATTTCCATCTGAGCGACGCCCTCTTCGTGGATCAAGGTATCAATGGCGAGCCCTTGCGTTTCACACCATTCGTACATGTCTTCGAACAGCGGATCGAACTCGTTTGCCGCATCAATCGAAAAGGACTGGCGGCCAGTTTCCATGCGACCAGAGCGACCAATCGGCGGCTCAAGCGGTAAATCTGGATCCTCGCAACGTGCTGTCAGGTAAAACTCCATTTCCGGTGCGACAACGGGCTTCCAGTTTTTCTCTTCGTAGAGCTTCAACACTTTTTTCAATACGTTGCGTGGTGTCAGCTCAATCGGGTTGCCCATCTTGTCGAAGGTGTCGTGAATGATTTGCGCGGTTTTCTCGACCGTCCATGGCAGGAGGTAGACGGCGTCTTCATCAGGCTTACAGATAAAGTCGATATCCGCTTCATCAAGCAACGCGTAGTAGATATCATCATCCACATAGTCACCCGTCACAGTTTGCAACAAAACACTCTCTGGAAGGCGCATTTCACCTTCATTGATGAACTTATCGACTGGTGCAATCTTCCCACGTGCAATGCCTGACAAGTCGCTGACAACACACTCAACTTCCGTAATCTCGTTTTCTTTCAACCACTTCTTAAGCTTGTCCATATTCTTTCTCACGCTGATTCGCCCTTATTCGGCAGGCTTCCCCAAACATATCGAAGATAGCTGAATAAAAAGGATTTTTCGTGACCTTCCACTCAGGATGCCACTGAACACCTAAGGCGAAATTTTTTGCATCGATGACAGAGACAGCCTCTATCAGTCCGTCCGGGGCGTACGCTTCTGGTCGCAGTCCTTTGCCTAGTCTGTCGATGCCCTGGGTATGGACAGAGTTCACGTCAGCAGAAGTGCGACCCCAAGCCTCGTAGAGAAGCCCCCCAGGTTCGATGTTAATGGTGTGAGAAATACCGTATTGGATATCAACGGAAGCCGTTTTGTCTTCGCGGTGTTCGATATATCCGCCCACCTCATGAAGTTTTTGATGCAGGGAGCCCCCCATCACAACGTTGAGTTCCTGAAAACCACGGCATATAGCAAGTACAGGCACACCCAATTCAATGGCAAGAGCGAGCAGTGGCAGAGTAGTCGCGTCACGCGCAGGGTCGTGCTCAGTGCCTTCTTCGCTCGCTGCTCCCTGATAATGGTGTGGTTCAATGTTTGATGGAGAGCCAGTAAACAAAATGCCGTCCAATGATGTCAGCATGCGCTTCATCGGTAAGTCTTGGCCTAATGCAGGAATGACCATTGGGCATGCGCCCATGGCGTCGGAGACGCTTCTGACGTACTTATCGCCAACAATATGGAAAGGATGCAGACCCAGCTGAGAGGTACACCCTGTCACGCCAATCATTGGGATAGTTGAATACTCCATATCTTCCTCTGCATTTCCGGCCGAGTCTCAAAGCAAATCACTGCTTACTATCAGTATGCTATGCGTTCGTTTTTTTTCACGCTACACGTTAAAAATAAATTACGCAAGTGACGCGCACAACAAATTCGATCTATTTATTTATCATTTTCTTAACATCGATAACCTTATGTTCTTACGAGGCTTATCGTATTGATTTGCAGTAAAAACAGAGGTTTTGTGAAGTGAAACGCTGTTGACATAATCAAGCCTTTACTATTCACTCAGAACTAAACAACGAGGTGATTGATATAATTTACACTCAGGTAGGTGTTTCATGCGATATCAAACAGACAGGGAAATGTTTACACCTGAAGATGCACAGTTACCGGATCCGAACGAGGCCATTGAATTCCTTGAGCAGAATCCGGATATTGAGTTTGTTGATTTGCTCTTACTCGACATGAACGGCATCGTGCGTGGCAAGCGTGTAGAGAAGGACAAACTACAGAAAGCCTACGAGCAGGGGATTGCTCTGCCAATTTCCATTTACGGCATGAATATCAAAGGCACTCCTGTCGAAGAAACTGGATTAGGGCTTGAAATCGGCGAATCTGATGCGATTTGTTACCCGGTAGCAGGCTCACTCACCCGCCAGCCTTGGCAAAAACGCCCCATCGCGCAGCTGATGCTGGAAATGTATGAGGACAGAGAAACACCACTCTTCGCTGACCCACGAATGATCTTACGCCGCATCGTTCGGCAATTTAAAGCACGTGGACTGACACCCGTTTCGGCGTATGAGCTTGAGTTCTACCTGATTGACAGCAAAGCGCCCGGCAACGCTCCTCTTCCTCCTGTTTCGCCGATCACTGGCAAGCGACCTGAAAATACCCAGGTTTATTCACTCGATGAACTGGATGAATACGCAGAGCTTCTTACTCAAATCATCGAAGCCGCCCGCGAACAAGGTTTGCCTGCAGACACCATTGTTGCAGAATCTGCTCCTGGCCAGTTTGAAATTAACCTCAAGCATACTGATGATGCGCTCGCTGCCTGCGATCATTCCATCCTACTCAAGCGTGTTATCAAGCAAGTTGCTCATGACAACGACCTCGATACCACCTTTATGGCTAAGCCATACGCTGATCAAGCAGGTAACGGAATGCACCTGCACATCAGCCTTCTCGATGACGACGGCGACAACGTTTTCGAGCCAAAAGCCGAAGGTGAGATGACAGATATGCTTCGTTACGCGCTGGGAGGAATGTTAGCGCTGATGCCACAGTACTTGGCAATCATGTGTCCAAACATCAACTCTTATCGACGTTTCGCACCAGATTTTTACGTGCCGAATGCCGCAACTTGGGGTATCGAAAACCGCACCACAGCCCTTCGCATTCCGGGGGACGTACCCGCTGCGACGCGCATCGAACACCGTGTAGCAGGAACAGATGCCAACCCTTACCTGATGATGGCTGCTTTGCTAGCATCCATCATGTATGGCATCGACAACAAAATTGAACCTTCAGAGCCTGTGGTTGGTAACGCTTACGATTTAGAAAATGAACCGCTGCCCACCAACCTTCGTGATGCATTGCGTGAACTTTCAGCGTCTGATGCAATGCGACAGTTCCTCGGCACAGACTTTGTAGACGTGTTCGTCACCTGCAAAGAAAAAGAGCTTGAAGAGTTCGAACAGCACGTTACTGCGCTCGAATACGATTGGTACTTGCACGCCTTCTGATTTCTCGACTTTCCCCAGACCGGTTTTATCGCGGTCTGGGTCGGCACTTCACCTTGACTCACTTAACACTCACTTGGACAATACCGCCGTTATTTATTCAACGCGGTTTCTAGCTATGACGACAGCGCTTTGCCCTTGTGGCAGCCAAAAACCTTACAGCGAATGCTGTGAGCCAATCCATCAAAACCACGCCAATGCTGATCACCCAGAAAAGCTGATGCGTTCTCGCTACTCGGCTCATGTGAAAGGTCTGGTTGATTATGTGGTGAAAACTTACCACCCATCTTGCAGCGCGGAGCAACATCGCGATGCGATTGCGGACTCTATCAACAGTGAGTGGTTGATGTTGGAAGTACTATCAAGCTCAGTTGATCAGTGTGGCAAACAAGGCTTCGTTGAATTCAAGGCCCATTATAAAGACGCTGACAAACAATATTGCCTGCATGAAAAGTCACGCTTTGTCACCGAAGAAAAAGACGGCGAAACGCTTTGGTATTACATCGACGGTGAATACCCGAAGGCTGAGAAAGTTGGGCGTAATGATCCCTGCCCATGTGGTAGCGGTAAAAAACACAAGAAGTGTTGCGGTTAAAAAACCATCAAGCTTTTAAGCGCTGAGCCGATATAAAGGGGGAACAATCAAGGAGCAGTAACATGACCTGGTTCCCCAACATCTCTGACTATTCACCGCAAAAAGTCGGTAACGTCGTCAAACAGGACAAAACTAAACAGCAGGATAAACGCGCTGAGGAAGAAGACCGTCAAGACGACGAACAAGAAAAGACCACAGAAGAAAACAAAAAGAAAAATGACGGCTTGCTAGACATTTACGTTTGAAGCATTAACCTGCATATACACCTAAATACCCAGCCACTGTCGGCTTTTCTTCCCGCTCGGCTTCCTGCCAGTCACTTCCAACGCACCGCAATCGGTTTGGGCGACTCACAACCCGCTCAATGCGAATCAAATACGGTAAAGTCGATTTAACTTATAAAAATACCTCCTAGGATGAAATTTTGGCTGATTCATCTCTAAATAGGACGTTTATATGAAACAGAAGTTATCTCTGATTGCGACACTACTTCTCTCCACCTATGCAACGCATGCAGCTGCAACCGATATCTACGTGGTCACCAACAAAGCTGACGGCAACACGATCGCCCATTTCAAAGATGACAAAGGAACCTTCGCAATGGTTGCTGAATATTCTTCTGGCGGTACAGGAACAGGCGATTTGGAAATCCCTGCACTTGAGAAAAACCCAGACCACCCGTTAGCCAATGGCGATGACCCACTCATCTCAGCCAACGCCATTCGCGCTTCTGCTGACGGTGATCTCATTGTCTCTGTCAATCCCGGTGATGCCACCATCGCGCTGTCTGAAAGACAAAAAGGCGGAAAGCTCGCATTGGTGAACACGGCGAAAGCATCTGACCTGTTCCCTATTTCCGTCGACATTTCCGGTGATTTAGTTGTTGCAGCGAGTGTGGGTGACAACAATGGCACTGGTTCCATCGCGCTTTACCAAATCAAAGATGGCAAACTGATGATGGTGGCAGATAGCCGACGCGACCTAAAAGCCCGCCCTTCTACGATCAGTTTCTCAACCAATGGTGAGTTTGTTTACGTCAATGAGCTGGTCACAGGAAAAGTGAAGGTTTTCGGTATTGAAAACGACAACCTGACTGAGTCCCCAGTTTCCAGCATCGACAGTCCCCGTGCTGAGGCATCCCGCTTTCAGGCCATTCCAGTTGGGTTTGATGTGCGTGGTGACAACAATAAAGATGTCATCCTAATGTCGGAAGCACGATTCCTGACACCAGACTTCAAGCTCCGAGAGGGTAATGGCGAAGTGGTACAAAGTCCGCTCTATAGCTGGCAAACGGGTTCACTTTCAACTTACACCGTGGATAAAAAGGGCAAGATTGCTGCCGTTTCACAGGACGTGCTCACCGGAAGCAATGTCGAAGGCGATGAGATTGCCAACTGTTGGGTAGCCCTCTCTCCAGACGGCAAGACGCTGTGGGCTGCAAATGCACTTTCAAGCTCAATCAGTTCGTTTTCGGTTGGCAAAAAAGGCGATGTCACGTTAAAAAATGACGTTGCGTATAAAGACAGTTCAGAGACAGCATTTTACAGTGATATGACAGTGAGCCGCGATGGCAAACACCTCTATCAATTAGTCGGTAACCAAGGTGTGATTTTGGTTTTCGACATCAAGCCCAATGGCGACCTGACACTGAACCAACAAGTTGGCGGAATGCCAGAACTTGGCACCTACGGTATGCTCGCGCTTGATTAGGGGTTTCCCACTAAACGCCCGGCAAATCAGCTGGGCGTTTTCATTTCAATTTCCATCAATTTCAAGCATTCCCTCCAATAAGCACTGCTAAGGTTGTTTTTAAGTCGTTTTTAATCGAAATAATGTGTTGCAATCTTTATCGATTTTGTTAGTGTTGATGCCAAGCAAACGTTAAATCGTTACAGCACTTAGAGAAGAAAAATATGCAAAAATCGCTCATGACCATTCATCACCATCATCATCCTGACTAGTCTTTCGGGAGATGTGGTTTCGACTGGAAGACAAGGAGTAAGGTTCTTCCACCGGTCATCAAAGCGAACACAAGATTCAGACCCCCGGAAGCGAACCTTCCGGGGGTTTTTACTTTTAGGATTCAAAAAATTGCGATGACACTTTAAGGAAACGGGAAGTCGTCATAGCGAAAAAGATACAGGGAATAGATCATGCAAACAGAACGTCTAAGAATTGCCATTCAGAAAAAAGGCCGCCTTGCGAAAGAGTGTCACGAACTGCTCAAGCGCTGCGGTGTAAAAATCAACTTTTCCGGCGACCGTCTGATCGTTCACGCCGAGAACATGCCAATCGATTTATTGCTGGTGCGCGACGACGATATCCCAGGCCTCATCATGGATGGTGTGGTTGATTTGGGTGTTATCGGCGAAAACGAACTCGAAGAAGTACGTTTAGAGCGTGTTGCACTGGGCGAGCCAAACGAGTATGTGAAGCTTCGTCGTCTTGACTTTGGTGGTTGCCGCCTGTCTGTAGCTATCGATAAAGACAAAACTTACAACGGCCCACAGGATTTGGCTGGCAAGCGTATTGCCACGACTTATCCAAATATCCTCAAAGATTACCTCGACAAACAAGACGTTAAATTCAGCACCTGTATGTTGAACGGTTCTGTTGAAGTCGCGCCGCGCGCTGGTCTTGCGGATGCTATCTGTGATTTGGTTTCTACAGGTGCAACGCTGGAAGCCAACGGCCTGAAAGAAGCAGAAGTTATCTTCCGCTCTAAAGCGGTACTTATTCAGCGCATGGGTGAGTTCGATGCAGACAAAACTGCACTGATTGAACGCCTGCTGACCCGCATCAAGGGCGTTATCCAAGCAAAAGAATCAAAATACATCATGCTTCACGCGCCAAGCGAAACCTTGGAGCAAGTGGTTGAATTGCTGCCAGGCGCTGAAGACCCAACCATCCTGCCTCTTGCACACGACAAACAACGTGTCGCTGTTCATCTGGTGAGTACCGAGAACCTGTTCTGGGAAACCATGGAAAAACTGAAGGCCTTGGGTGCGAGCTCCATTCTGGTGCTGCCAATCGAGAAGATGATGGAGTAAGCCATGAAAACAGTGGTTTGGAAATCCCTCAGCGATACACAGCAGGCAAAAGCGCTTGAGCGCCCTGCTATCTCTGAAAGTGCATCAATCACTGAAGCCGTTGAAGGCGTGATCAAACAAGTCCGCACTGGCGGTGATGCTGCGCTGAAAGCGCTGACAGAGAAATTCGACAAAGTGGTACCTGAGAATATTCAGGTTTCACAAAACGAAATCGATGCGGCAGAAGCTCGTTTGGGTGAGGAAATCAAAACAGCACTCAAACAGGCTTACGACAACATCGCCTGCTTCCACAAAGCGCAAAAAGCAGAGCCACTGACGGTAGAAACTATGCCGGGTGTGGTTTGTGAGCTGGTAACCCGCCCGATCAACCGCGTTGGTCTTTACATTCCAGGTGGCAGCGCGCCGCTGCCATCAACCGTATTGATGCTGGGTGTGCCTTCACAAATTGCAGGTTGTCGTAAAGTGGTGCTTTGTTCTCCACCACCAATCGCCGATGAAATTCTTTACGTTGCCAAGCTTTGTGGCATTGACGAAGTCTACAACCTCGGTGGTGCACAAGCCGTTGCAGCCATGGCTTACGGCACAGAAACGGTAAGCAAGGTTGATAAGATTTTTGGCCCGGGTAACGCCTTCGTGACCGAAGCCAAACGTCAGGTCAGCAATGATCACCAAGGTGCTGCGATTGATATGCCAGCTGGCCCTTCTGAAGTGCTGGTGATTGCGGATGAAGACGCTGATGCAGATTTCGTTGCTGCAGATTTGCTGAGTCAGGCTGAACACGGCCCTGATTCTCAGGTTGTGCTTGTCACTCCGTCGCCTGTGCTGGCAGAGAAAGTAGCTGACGCTGTCAAAGCACAGCTAAAAGTACTGAGCCGCGCTGATATCGCAAGCCAGGCACTGGGGTCTAGCATCATCATCATTGCAGACAGCCTGACCCAGTGTGTCGCGATTTCAAACAACTACGGCCCTGAGCACTTGATTGTCCAGACCAAGAACCCACGTGAATTGTTGCCACTGTTGGATAACGCAGGCTCGATTTTCCTGGGCGCATGGTCACCGGAATCTGTTGGCGATTACGCATCTGGCACCAACCACGTGCTGCCAACTTACGGCTATACACGCACCTACTCAAGCCTTGGTCTTGCCGATTTCAGCAAGCGCATGACAGTGCAAGAGTTGTCATCTGATGGCCTGCAAGCATTGGCCCCGACAGTCGTTGCGATGGCCAACGCTGAAGGTCTGGATGCGCACCGAAACGCCGTGACCCTTCGTGTTGAAAAACTCAATAACAAAAAATAATAAAGGGGAAGCAATGGACATTGAAAAATTAGCCCGTAAGGACGTTCAGGCACTGACCCCTTACATGTCCGCCCGCCGATTGGGCGGTTCCGGTGATGTTTGGCTGAATGCTAACGAATCACCATTTAACAACGAATACACCATCAACGGTGCTGGCCTAAACCGCTACAGCACCTGTCAGCCTGAAGAACTGATCCGTGCTTACGCAGACTACGCAGGCGTTCGCCCAGAACAGGTCCTGACCTCTCGTGGCGCAGATGAAAGCATCGAACTGCTGATCCGTACTTTCTGTGAAACCGGTGAAGATAGCATTCTGTTCTGCCCACCGACTTACGGCATGTATGCCATCAGCGCAGAAACAACTGGTGTTGCCCGAAAAACAGTGCCACTGACCAATGAGTGGCAATTAAACCTGCCTGAAATCGAAAAGAACCTTGATAGCGTCAAACTGGTGTTTGTGTGTAGCCCAAACAACCCGACCGGTAACCTGATTAACCGTGACGATATTGAAACGCTACTGGAAATGACGGCTGGCCGCGCGCTGGTTGTGATGGACGAAGCCTACATCGACTTCTGTCCAGAAGCCTCAACCGTTGACCTGCTGGTACGCTACCCGAACCTTGCGATTCTTCGTACTCTGTCAAAAGCCTTCGCTTTGGCTGGCTTGCGCTGTGGCTTCACGCTGGCGAATCAGCAAATCATTCAATTGATGACCAAAGTGATTGCGCCATACCCAGTGCCAGTGCCTGTCACTGAAATCGCGGTACAGGCGTTAAGTGAAGCAGGCCTTGCCCGCATGAAGTATCAAGTGCTGGACTTGAATGCCAACCGTGCCTATCTGCAGGCGGGTCTTGCGATGCTGCCGGGCGTGGAAGTGTTTGATGGCTACGGCAACTACCTGCTGGTGAAATTCCCAGACGCTGATCTTCTGTTCTCAGCCCTTTGGGACAACGGCATTATCTTGCGCCGTTCGCCAATTGAAGGATGCATCCGAATCAGCGTGGGCAACCGCGAAGAGTGTGAAAAGACCCTGACCTTTATCCGCCAGCAACTGGCATAAAGAGCGCAACAAAAGGAATTTGTAGTGAAAGAAAAAATCCTCTTTATCGACCGCGATGGCACGCTGATTGTTGAGCCACCTGTAGATTTTCAGGTCGACCGCCTCGACAAACTCAAGCTTGAACCTTTCGTGATCCCTGCCCTGCTGGCACTGCAAGACGCTGGTTACAAGCTGGTGATGGTGACCAACCAAGATGGTCTAGGCACCGACAGCTACCCACAGGAAGACTTCGACGCCCCACACAACATGATGATGGAGATTTTCGAATCTCAGGGCGTGAAATTTGCTGACGTTTTGATTTGCCCGCACTTCGACCACGAAGATTGTAGCTGCCGCAAGCCAAAACTTGGTTTGGTTAAAGACTACCTCCAGCAAGGCCGTGTGGATTTCAAAACCTCTGCCGTGATTGGCGACCGTCAGACCGACCTGCAGCTTGCTGAAAACATGGCAGTCCGCGGTATTCAATACAACCCGGAAACCATGGGCTGGCAGCAAATCCTTAAGGATTTGACCACAAACCCTCGCGTGGCAACAGTTGTTCGTACCACCAAAGAAACGGACATCCGTATCACGGTGAACCTCGATGAAACTGGCGGCAATAAGATCAGCACAGGACTTGGTTTCTTCGACCACATGCTGGATCAAATCGCGACCCACGGTGGCTTCCGTATGGAAGTGGCAGTTGATGGCGACCTGCACATCGACGATCACCACACCGTAGAAGACACGGCGCTGGCGCTGGGTCAGGCGTTGAAAGAAGCGCTGGGTGACAAACGCGGTATTGGCCGTTTCGGTTTCAGTCTGCCAATGGATGAGTGTCTGGCGCAATGCGCGCTGGATTTGTCTGGCCGCCCATACCTCAAGTTCGAAGCGACCTTCTCTCAGGACAAGGTTGGAGATCTTTCAACTGAAATGGTCGAGCACTTCTTCCGCTCACTGACTGACACCATGGCGTGTACCCTGCACCTTTCATCAGATGGCGACAATACGCACCACATCGTGGAAAGCCTGTTCAAAGCCTATGGCCGCACATTGCGTCAGGCGATTCGCGTAGAAGGTAACGAGCTGCCAAGCAGCAAAGGGGTGCTGTAATGAGCGATGCAAAGATTGTCATCATCGACACGGGTTGTGCAAACGTCAGCTCTGTGCGTTTTGCGATTGAGCGCCTCGGTTACGATGTCACGATCAGCCGCGACCCAGACGTTGTGCTGGCAGCAGATAAACTCTTCCTACCGGGTGTAGGCACCGCGTCCGAGGCGATGAAAAACCTGGAAGAGCGCGACCTGATTTCGCTGGTACGCGAAGTAAAGCAGCCTCTTCTCGGCATTTGCCTTGGTATGCAGCTTCTGGGCAAATCCTCACAGGAAGGCAAAGAGCAGGTGAACTGCCTAGGCCACGTTGATGCCGACACCAGCTTGATGGAAACCGGCGAGTTGCCGCTTCCCCACATGGGTTGGAACACGGTCACCCCAGTGAACAATCACCCGCTGTTTAAAGACATTCCAGAAAACAGTTACTTCTATTTTGTTCACAGTTACGCCATGCCAGTCGGTGACTACACCATTGGTCAGTGCGACTACGGCAAGCCGTTTACCGCAGCAGTGCAAAGTGGCAACTATTACGGTGTGCAATTCCACCCTGAGCGCTCAAGCAAAGCTGGTGCGCAACTGATTAAGAACTTTTTGGAGATGTAATTAAGGATGATCATTCCCGCTTTGGATTTAATCGATGGGCAGGTCGTCCGTCTCTATCAGGGTGACTACGGACAAGTTACCGAATACAAAGTTGACCCAAGCGAACAGTTCGCGATTTACCACAACGCAGGCGCAAACTGGCTGCACTTGGTAGACCTGACCGGAGCAAAAGATACCTCTGCCCGTCAGCTGCCATTGATTGAAAAGCTGATTGCCAGCACACCAGCCAACATCCAAATTGGCGGTGGCGTACGTAAGGAAAGCGACGTGGTTGAGTTGCTGCGAGCCGGCGCAAAACGTGTCGTTATCGGTTCTACTGCTGTTAAGCAGCCTGAGCTGGTTAAAGGCTGGATGGAAAAATACGGCGCAGAGCAAATCGTGCTGGCGCTGGACATCAACATTGATGACAACGGCAATCGCATGGTCGCGGTTTCCGGCTGGCAGGAAGATTCTGGCGTGACTATTGAAGCGCTGCTGGACGACTTTCTTACCGTTGGTCTCAAGCACGTGCTGTGTACTGATATCTCTCGTGACGGCACCTTGGCAGGTTCCAACGTCGATCTATACAAAGACTTGTGTGCGGCGTACCCACAGGTTCAGTTCCAGTCTTCTGGCGGTATCGGTTCTCTGGCTGACATCGAAGCGCTGAAAGGCACAGGCGTCGCAGGCGTTATCGTTGGCCGTGCGTTGCTGGACGGCAAGTTCACTGCAGAGGAGGCATTCGCATGCTGGCAAGAAGGATAATCCCATGTCTTGATGTTCGCGATGGTCAGGTGGTGAAAGGCGTTCAGTTCCGTAACCACGAAATCATCGGCGATATCGTCCCGCTGGCCGCACGTTACGCGGCAGAAGGCGCAGACGAACTGGTGTTTTACGATATCACCGCATCCAGTGATGGCCGCGTGGTAGACAAAAGCTGGGTCGCGCGTGTGGCAGAAGTCATCGACATTCCATTCTGTGTCGCTGGCGGTATTAAAACCGCAGAGGACGCTAAGCGCATTCTGGAATTCGGTGCAGATAAAATTTCCATCAACTCCCCTGCGTTGGCCAATCCAGAACTCATCACCGAGCTTGCGGAGAAATTCGGCGTGCAATGTATCGTGGTCGGTATCGACTCCTACTACGACAAAGACACAGGCAAGTATCAGGTTTATCAGTTCACGGGTGATGAAACCCGCACTAAGGCGACCCAATGGGAAACACGCGACTGGGTACAGGAAGTGCAAAAACGTGGCGCTGGTGAAATCGTGCTGAACATGATGAACCAGGATGGCGTGCGCAACGGCTACGACCTTGAGCAATTAAACATGGTCCGCGAAGTGTGCCACGTTCCACTGATTGCTTCGGGCGGCGCAGGTGAAATGGTGCACTTTGCCGAAGCTTACAAGAAAGCGAATGTTGACGGTGCATTGGCAGCGTCTGTATTCCATAAGCAGATCATCAACATTGGTGAACTGAAACAATACTTAAAACAACAAGACGTGGAGATCCGCTTATGAGCCAGACACAATCAAACGCGGCGCTCGCTGAAAGCATCGACTGGGAAAAAGTCGACGGTTTGGTGCCAGCCATTGTCCAAAACTCGCAGAGCGGACAGGTTCTGATGATGGGTTACATGAATCAGGACGCGCTGGCCAAAACGCTCGATACCGAGCAAGTGACCTTTTTCTCACGCACCAAGGAGCGTCTTTGGACCAAAGGCGAAACCTCCGGTAACGTGCTGCGTCTCAAGCATATCGCCGTGGACTGCGATAAAGATACCCTGCTGGTGCAAGCCGACCCAATCGGCCCAACCTGTCACCTTGGCACCGAAACCTGCTGGGGAGAAGACGACGCAAACAAACCTGCTCTGGTGTTTCTTCATCAATTGGAGCAGGTCCTGGCTTCCCGTCGAGGATCCGATCCTTCAACGTCTTATACGGCGTCCTTGTATGCCAAGGGCACCAAGCGCATTTCGCAGAAAGTGGGCGAAGAAGGCGTCGAAGTCGCGCTTGCAGCGACGTCGGGCGATAAGGAGGAGCTGATCAACGAGTCTGCAGACCTGATGTACCACTTAATGGTGCTGCTGCAAGACCAAGGCTTCTCGCTCGAAGACGTAGCGAATAAGCTGAAGGAACGTCACAAGTAAGCTTCTCAGCTAATCGCAATAAAAGGCAATTTCGAAAGAGATTGTCTTTTTTTTCGTCATCCAATCACGGTGTAGGCAATTTTCTCCCACCGAAATTGGCGCTATCAGTTAAAATTTCAATCAGATACTGAGACGAATGCTTAAGGATTGAAATGTTTAACGGCAAGTCGATTTTGATCACCGGTGGTACCGGATCATTTGGAAAGAAATACACCAAGACCATCCTTGCGCGTTACAAGCCTAAGCGACTCATCATTCTCTCGCGCGATGAATTAAAGCAATTCGAAATGCAGCAAGAGTTTAATGACCCTTGTATGCGCTATTTTATCGGCGATGTACGCGACGCTGGCCGCATGATGGAAGCCATGAATGGTGTTGATTACGTCATTCACGCAGCCGCTCTCAAGCAGGTTCCTGCCGCCGAATACAACCCGATGGAATGTATCAAGACCAACGTCCATGGTGCAGAAAATATCATCCGCGCAGCCATTGCTAACAAGGTCGAAAAGGTCATCGCCCTTTCTACTGACAAAGCCGCCAGCCCAAATAACCTCTACGGTGCCACCAAGCTTTGTTCAGACAAACTCTTCGTAGCAGCGAACAACATGACTGGTGGCGGACAAACCCGCTTTGCCGTTGTTCGCTATGGCAATGTGGTGGGTTCCCGTGGTTCTGTGGTGCCGTTTTTCAAAAAGCTGGTTGAAGATGGTGCAGATGCACTGCCGATTACCCACCCTGATATGACCCGTTTTTGGATCACCTTGCAGCAAGGCGTCGACTTTGTTCTGAAGAACTTCGAACGCATGCAAGGCGGTGAAATCTTTGTCCCGAAAATCCCATCTGTCCGCTTGATGGACTTAGCCACCGCTTACGGTAATGGTCTACCAGTAAAAGAGATTGGTATTCGCCCGGGCGAGAAAATGCATGAAATCATGTGCCCAAGCGATGACTCTCATCTGACGCTGGAATTTGCTGACCACTATGTAATGCGCCCAACTATCAAATTCTATGCGGCTGATTACGACTATTCGGTGAATCCTCTCGGCGAAAAAGGCGAACCTGTTGCAGCGGGTTTTGAATACCATTCAGGCAGCAACCCGGATTTTCTGAACGTTGAGCAGATCCTGGAATTTGAGCAACAAGCATGATCCCTTACGGCAAACAAAACATTAGCCAAGACGATATCGATGCCGTCGTTGACGCTTTAACGTCTGACTTCATCACTCAAGGGCCGCGCGTTACTCAATTCGAAAACGCTGTCGCCCAAAAAGTCGGGGCGAAACATGCCGTCGCCGTGAACAGTGCGACTTCAGCGCTGCATATCGCTTGCTTGGCACTGGAGCTTGGCAAAGGTCAGCGTCTATGGACGTCTCCCAATACTTTTGTGGCGTCAGCAAACTGTGGTTTGTATTGTGGTGCAGGTGTCGACTTCGTCGATATCGACCCAAGCACCTACAACCTTTGCCCAAAGCGCTTAGCTGAGAAGCTGGAACACGCAAAGCTGACTGACACCCTGCCGCATATTGTGGTCGTCGTACATATGTGCGGCCAAAGCTGCGATATGGAAGCTATCCATCAGCTTTCTGAGCAGTATGGTTTCCGCATCATCGAAGATGCCTCTCACGCCATCGGCGGCAAGTATCAGGATCAGTATGTTGGCAATTGCCAATACAGCGATATCACCGTTTTCAGCTTTCACCCGGTAAAAATCATCACCACCGCAGAGGGTGGCATGGCGCTGACCAACAATCCAGCGCTCGCCAAAGCGATGGAGAATCTTCGCAGCCATGGTGTTACGCGGGATTTGGAATCTTTGGCCGACAGCAACCAAGGTGCCTGGTACTACGAGCAGCAGTCACTGGGTTTCAACTACCGCATGACGGATCTTCAAGCCGCACTGGGAACGTCTCAGCTGGCGAGACTGGATGCTTTTGTAGAGCGCCGACAAGCACTTGCAGACCGCTACACTGAAAAGCTGTCGGCACGGCCACTGATCACACCAACATTACTTCCCGCCAGTAAATCGGCATGGCATTTGTATGTCATCCAGTTAGCGGAACTAGATTGCCGCCGCCGCGTGTTTGATGAACTTCGCGCGAAAGGCATCGGTGTACATGTGCATTACATTCCGGTTCACACCCAACCGTATTACCGCGAGTTGGGATTTGAGTGGGGACAATTCCCTGCTGCAGAAAATTATTATCGAGCTGCGCTCAGCCTGCCTCTTTACTTTGATATGACGGAAGATGAGCAGGACACCGTGATTCAGGCTCTGGCTGACGCGCTGCGCTGAGGACGAAATGAAAGTCTGTATTATTCCTGCCCGTGGCGGCAGCAAACGTATTCCGGGAAAAAACCTCAAAACCTTTATTGGCAAACCAATCATTGCCTATGCCATTGATGTCGCCATAAAGTCTGGCCTGTTTGACCGCATCATTGTCTCGACAGACAGCGAGGATATTGCCGGTGTCGCCAAAGAACATGGAGCAGAGGTGCCTTTCCTTCGTCCTGCAGATATCGCGAATGACCATGCGACAACGCTGGATGTGATCAAACACGCCATCGAATGGCTTCAGGAGAACGATACCCGTCCATTGGGCTCGGTCTGCTGTCTTTATGCCACCGTGCCGTTTACCCGCGTCAGGGATCTGGAAGAAGGTCTGGCGCTACTGGAAAAAGAACAGACCCAATACACTTTCGCCGCCACACGCTTTTCATTCCCCATTCAGCGGAGTATCCGAATGAATGGCGAAGGCAATGTGGAAATGTTCTGGCCTGAGCATTTCTCCACCCGCTCACAGGATTTAGAGACCGCTTATCACGATGCGGGGATGTTTTACTGGGGCAGGCCGGACGCATTCCTTTCCGGCAAACCAATTTTCGCGCCACACTCCAAAGCCGTTCAGATCCCTCATTTCCGAGTTCAGGATATCGATGAACCCGACGATTGGATCCGCGCTGAAATGCTCTATCAAATTCTTGAACAGCGGGGAGAGCTATGAAGGTTGCCATTCGCGTCGATGCCTCCAGTCAGATTGGCACCGGACATATCATGCGCTGTCTGGTGCTGGCAAAAAAGCTGATTGAGCGCGGCCATGAAGTTGTGCTTCTTAGCCGTCCTCTGACAGGCAACCTTATCGATTACAGCAAAGCTCAGGGTGTCGATGTGATTTCTCTGAAAACTATTCAAGAAACCTTCTTACCCGATGCCGGCGATTACAAGCACTGGCTCGGCGTGACACAGGAAGCTGATGCGAACGAATGTTTGACAGCACTGAAAGGGTTTCAGCCAGACTGGATTGTTATGGATCATTATGCGCTCGACCGTGAGTGGCAAGACTTGATGCGTACATCTGGTGCTAGAATCTTTACCATCGACGATCTGGCTAACCGTGAACACAAGTGTGATGTGCTCTTGGACCACAACCCGTGGCCGGATTTTGAAAACCGCTATCATCAGGTTGTGCCCAAGGAATGTACTCAACTTCTGGGACCCAAATTTGGCCTGCTGCGCCCACGCTTTTCCGAGCTTCGCCAACAGCCTCCAGCGCTGAAGAATGTGGTACTGGCTTTTTTCAGTGGCACAGATCCAAGTGGAGAATGCATTAAGCTACTAAACGCCAGCAGACATTTTGATTCACTCCCTTTCCGATTGCATATTGTGCACGGACTGGCGAACCCAAGGAAAGACGAAATTGCGTCGCTGCCTTTACCGGAGTTCGTGACGCTTTCTGAAAACTTGCCCGACTACGAAGCTGAACTTGCCGCCTGCCGATATGCTTTTGGCGGCGCGGGGGTCAGCGCGATAGAACGCGCCAGTCTCGGTGTGCCGGGAACCCTCGTTTCCGTGGCAGAAAACCAACGCCAAATGGCCGAACACCTTGGTGCCAGCGGCCTGTATCGTTACCTTGGTGTCAGCGATAAAACCACCGAGCACGATTACGCCAATGAGCTGAAGTGGCTGGCTGAACATTGGAAGACTTTGCCTTATCGCTTGGAAAAATCAGACATCGACGGCAATGGTGCACAGCGCGTAGCAGAAGTCATGGAAAGTTTTTGCCCGCCAGAAGGGGATAATCAGATGACATTCCGCTCCATGACGACTGAAGACTTCCCCATGGTTCGGGGTTGGCGAAATGACCCTGGCGTTCGCGAAATGATGTTTACTCAACATGAAATCAGCGCTGAGGAGCATGAGCGTTGGTTTGCCAAAGCTTCAACTGACGCCACCAAACAGTTTTTTATTGCACACTCTGAGGGAACGCCAGTTGGCATGGTCTCCTTCACCGATATTGAAAGACAATCAAACACCGCAGAATGGGGGTTTTATAAATCCCCTGAAGCGCCCTCAGGCAATGGCTTTACGCTGTTATCGGAAGCATTGCAGCTAGGCTTTGATAAGTTGGGGCTTGAAGGTATTCGCAGCCGGGTGCTTTGCAGCAATCCAAAAGTCCTTTACCTTCACCACAAGCTTGGCTTTTCAAAGAAAAAGGACACGCAAACACTTATCACAGCAGAGGGGAACAAAGACTATTTTGCTTTCTTCCTTTCACGTGAGGACTGGAACGGTAACACAGCATCATGACCCCGTTTATTACCATCGACGGCCGTAAAATTGGCCCAGATCACAAGCCTTACATCATCGCTGAAATGTCAGCGAACCATAACGGCTCCATCGAACGTGCTTTCCAGACCATCGAAATGGCCAAACGCGCCGGCGCTGATGCAATTAAGATGCAGAGCTACACCGCGGACACCATTACGCTAAATTGCCATTCTGACGAATTCCAAATCAAAGGCGGGCTCTGGGATGGTCGCACTCTTTACGACCTTTACCAAGAAGCCCACACGCCCTTTGAATGGCACAAGCCGCTGTTTGATAAAGCGCACGACGTGGGTATTACCCTGTTCAGCACGCCATTTGATTTTACAGCGGTGGATTTGCTGGAAGATCTCAATGCACCCGCGTACAAGATAGCGTCGTTTGAAGCAGTCGATTTACCGCTTATCCGTTATGTGGCGCAAACCGGAAAACCGATGATCATCTCCACTGGCATGGCTAACGGTGATGAAATTGCCGAAGCGGTAGCGACTGCCCGTGACAATGGTTGTGAGCAACTGGTACTTCTTCATTGCATCAGCGCCTACCCTGCTCCAGCTTCCCAAAGCCATCTGCGTACCATTCCCGATCTCGCAGAAAAGTTCGGTGTGATAGGCGGTCTGTCTGACCACACATTGGGTACCACAGTGTCTGTTGCGGCTGTTGCGCTCGGCGCGTCCGTTATTGAAAAACACGTCACTCTGAGCCGCAATGAACCAGGCCCAGACTCTACTTTCTCTCTGGAGCCTGATGAATTGACATCGCTCTGTCGGGACACAGAAGCCGCGTGGCAATCGTTGGGACAAGCGGGTTACCAGCTCAAAGAAGCGGAAAAAGGCAATGTGCAATTTCGCCGTTCGCTCTATGTTGCTCAAGACATCAAGAAAGGTGAAACCCTCAATTCAGACAACGTGAGAAGCGTTCGTCCGGGGTTTGGTTTAGCGCCCAAGCACTATGATGCTGTAATGGGACGAATCGCGCTCTCAGATATTCCCGCGGGTACGGCCCTTAATTGGGAACTCATTTCCAAATAACCATTTCCAAACAAGCAACAGTGTTCCAGAGACTCTGTTGCTTAGTTCTGGCTCCAAATATGAAGCTTTCATGACATACCTTTTTTCCTATTGACTCCTGCTTTGATGAAATTAACATATGGATATTCGCATATGGAGATATTCAAATGTTACCTCATCAGTTTTTCAAACTGCTCGCAGATGAAACCCGCGTGAGATGTTTATTGCTCATCGCGCGGGAAGAAAAAATCTGCGTGGGCGAGCTAACGGAAGCACTCAACGAGAGCCAGCCAAAGATCTCCCGACACTTGGCACAACTTCGCTCAAGTGGCGTGATTTTGGATACCCGCCAAGGTCAGTGGGTGTTTTACCGTCTGTCTGACCAACTTCCCGGTTGGATGCGCAAACAAATTCAAGGGCTGGTCGATTCGAACTGCCTTAAACAAGAATACCAGCAAGATATCCAGCGTCTCTCGGAGATGAAATCTCGCCCAGAGTGCTGTGTTTAGAGGAAAATTGAGATGTCTATTAAAGTAGGAATTAATGGTTTTGGCCGTATCGGCCGTCTGGCACTTCGCGCCGCATTCGACTGGCCTGAACTTGAGTTTGTTCAAATCAACGATGTCGCTGGCGATACAGCAACTCTGGCTCATCTTCTGGAGTTCGACTCTGTTCAGGGCCGCTGGCATCACGAAGTCACCAACGATGGCGATGCCATGCTGATCAATGGCAAAACCATCCGCACGACACAGCAAAAGAACATCAGTGATATCGACTGGTCAGGCTGTGACGTTGTTATCGAAGCAACGGGTGTACACCGTAAATCCGAGTTTCTGAATCAATACCTGGAGCAAGGCGTTAAACGCGTTGTTGTCTCTGCACCCGTGAAAAAAGATGGCGTTGCCAACATTGTTGTGGGCGTCAATGACAACATCTTCGACCCAGAAATCCACCGTATCGTGACTGCGGCATCGTGCACCACCAACTGTATCGCTCCTGTAGTGAAAGTGATTCACGAGAAGCTGGGTATCGAGCAATCTGCTTTCACGACGATTCACGATCTCACCAACACCCAAACCATTCTGGATGCGCCTCACAAAGACCTTCGTCGTGCGCGCGCCTGTGGCATGAGTTTGATCCCAACCACCACAGGTTCTGCGAAAGCTATCGTTGAAATCTTCCCTGAGCTGGAAGGTAAAATTAACGGTCATGCAGTCCGTGTTCCGCTGGCGAATGCCTCTCTGACTGACATCATCTTCGATGTGAAGCGCGACACTACCGCAGAAGAAGTGAATGCCCTGCTTAAAGAAGCGTCTGAAGGCGAGCTGAAAGGTATTCTTGGCTTTGAAGAGCGTCCACTGGTGTCTATCGATTACAAAGGCGACCAGCGTTCTACCATCGTTGATGCCCTCTCTACTATGGTTGTTGGCAAGCGCATGGTGAAAGTCTACGCCTGGTATGACAACGAAATGGGCTACGCTACGCGCACCGCAGAGTTGGTTCGCAAAGTAGGCTTGGCATAAACATAAAAGAGATATCAAGAGCTGCAAACGCAGCTCTTTTTTGGGCGAGTTGTTATGCTGTCTCAATTAAATTCCCACGTTCGCCAGTACATGCTGGTGACATTCAATTACTGGAATTTCACCATCACCGACGGTGCACTGCGCATGTTGGTGGTGCTTTATTTTTATGACCTGGGTTACTCCAGTCTGGAAATCGCTTCACTCTTTCTTTTCTATGAATTCTTTGGTGTGGTGACCAACCTGGTTGGCGGTTGGCTCGGCGCAAGGTTGGGTCTCAACCGAACGATGAACATTGGTCTCGGCATGCAAATTGTCGCGCTCGCCATGCTGGCGGTCCCGACAGCTTGGCTCAGTATTCCTTGGGTAATGGCAGCGCAAGCCATGTCCGGTATTGCCAAAGACCTCAATAAAATGAGCGCAAAGAGCTCAATAAAAACGCTGGTTCCTGAAGATGCACAGGGCGCACTCTACAAGTGGATTGCGATCCTTACTGGTTCTAAGAACGCATTGAAAGGTGCCGGTTTCTTCTTGGGTGGCGCGCTGCTTTCCCTGATTGGCTTCCAGTACGCCGTTGCTGCGATGGCAGGTGTCTTGTTGCTGGTATTTATTGGCAGCCTGCTGTTCCTGAAGTCAGACATGGGCAAGGCAAAAACCAAGCCTAAGTTTTCAGAGATTTTCTCGAAATCCAGCAGTGTAAATATTCTGTCCGCTGCACGTATGTTCCTGTTTGGTGCCCGTGATGTCTGGTTTGTGATTGCACTGCCCATCTACCTTGGCACCACCTTTGGCTGGGATCACAGTGCCGTCGGCGCATTTCTGGCGACTTGGGTCATTGGCTATGGCTTTATTCAGGGGATTGCTCCGAAAATCACGGGCAAAGCTTCTGGTAAAACGCCGGATGGCAAAGCCGCGATTTATTGGGCGCTGTTGCTTTCTGTCGTCACCGGAATCATCGCCGTCAGCGTTCAACAACAGTGGCATCCGGAAACCGTTATCATTGTTGGCTTGATGGTGTTCGGTGCGGTGTTCGCGGTGAACTCGTCACTGCACTCTTACCTGATTGTCAGTTATGCCAAAGGTGACGGCGTTTCGCTGGATGTGGGTTTCTATTACATGGCGAACGCGATGGGACGCTTGATTGGCACCATTCTCTCGGGGTGGGTATTCCAGATCTGGGGATTCGCAGCGTGTCTCTGGGTGTCTTTCGCTTTCCTCGCAACAACCACAGTGATTTCGTTTTGGCTGCCTACGGCCAAAAACGAGTCTGTCACCTAGGGGCTGTTGACCTTTGCAATCAACACAAAAAAGCCCGCACTTGCGGGCTTTCGTTTACTTGCCTAAACGTCAGGTACTTCGTTGCTCTTTCGCTTCTGTCGTTTGAGCACTGCTTTGGCCTTGTACTTCATCCAGCCAAAGCTTGTGGTGTTGCTTCGCCCAACTTTCATCCACGTAGCCTGTTGCCATCCCTTCAAGCGCACCTTCAGTACCCACTGTACCGATGTAGATATGCCCTAACGCCGCTGCGAACAGGCCCAAAGAAGCAATGCCATGGAGCAGGTTTGCTATCTGCATATCTTCACGGGTTTGACCAAAGAGTGGGAAATCCATCACCAGACCAGTAATACAGACCACCACACCAACGGTTGCCAGCAGCCAGAACCAGATCTTCTCGCCACCATTACAAAAACCTGCATCCGGGTGTTTACCGTTTGGCAGAATACCACCGCCCTGCTTGAACCATTCAATGTCCACTTTGTTGATGAAATTGTTCTTCATCCACTTCACCAACATACAAAGCAGTCCGAGCACAAACAGCGGACCCAGATAATTATGCGACACTTTAGCCGCATAGATAATGCTGCCCCAAACTGCTTCAGGCGCCACAGGTTTAATAAAGTGCTTACCGTATAGCAAGAGCACCCCACTGAACCCCAAGATCAGGAAGTTGATGGCGGTAAACCAATGCATGGCGCGCTCAAACGGTGTCCAGCGCATCACCTTTTTGCCAGTGCGCTTGTGTGTTAGTTCAATACGCCCGGCCCACAGGTAAAACAACAACAAGCTGCCTGCAGATGCGCCAAGGAAAATCAAACCAAGCGGACTGATCCATTCATTACGAATTTGACGCCAGCGCTCTCCGTTTACATTGATAAGCTGACCCGCCTCTGCACCCGATGCCGTAGTATAGCCCGAGCCACCAGCACGAAGTTCTTTCCAAAACTCAGCACCTGCCAACTGCACCATTTCTTTCTGGGGGTCCGCCTTTGAGCCTTCTTCAGCAAGGCCAAACGGGGACCAGACACTTGCTATCACCATTAGCATGGCGAGCAATGTTCTAAACATATTTTTCCTCCCGATACTGCGGAGCAAATGCCCCGCAGTCTCTCATGCTAATCAGCTTTTGGTGGCGTCGTAGGCGAGGTCGTCGCCGTTCGTCCAACCTGCGCCTTTCGCACCGCGCTCTATAACGCGCTGGCGGAAGATGGCAGACACTTTTTCCGCATCACCGGCAAGCAGTGCCTTGGTAGAACAAAGCTCCGCACAAAGTGGAAGCTTACCTTCAGCTATACGGTTCGCGCCGTACTTCTCGCGCTCTGCCGCAGAACCATCAGGCTCGGGACCACCTGCACAGAAGGTACATTTATCCATTTTGCCGCGTTCACCAAATGCGGAAGTTTTCGGGAACTGAGGCGCACCGAACGGACAAGCAAACAGGCAGTAACCACAACCGATACAGGTATCTTTGTTATGCAGGACGATGCCATCTTCCGTTCTGTAGAAACAGTCTGCGGGGCAAACTGCCATACAAGGTGCGTCCGTACAGTGCATACAGGCAACAGAGATGGAATTCTCACCCGGTTCACCGTCGTTCAGAGTTACCACTCGGCGGCGCTGGGTACCCCAGGTTACCGCGTCGTCGTTTGCGTTCTTACACGCCGTGACACAGCCGTTACACTCAATGCAGCGTTTGGTGTCACATAGAAATTTCATATTAGCCATAACGTCTGCTCCTTTACGCTGCGCTTATCTTACAAAGAGTGACTTTGGTTTCCTGCATCAGGGTAACCGGGTCATAACCATAGGTCGTGGCGGTATTCGCCGCTTCACCTACCACGTAAGGGTCAGCACCATCAGGATATTTAGGACGCAGATCTTTGCCTTCGAACTTACCGCCGAAGTGGAATGGCATAAATGCCATTCCCTCTTTCACACGACGCGTGACCATGGCTTTCACTTTCACGCGGCCCTTTTCTGCACCTTCAACCCAGACGTCTTCTCCATCTTTAATATTCAGGTTGTTTGCATCAACCGGATTCACTTCCACAAACATTTCCTGTTGAAGCTCGGCAAGCCAAGGGTTGGAGCGCGTTTCTTCACCACCACCTTCGTATTCCACCAATCGGCCGGAAGTCAGAATGATGGGGTACTCGCCGGAAACATCTTGATCCTGAATGGATTTATATAGCGTTGGCAGACGGTAGATATCGGCTTTGTCATCCCAAGTCGGATAGTCAGCCACCAAATCGCGGCGTGGCGTGTAAAGCGGCTCACGGTGCAGTGGCACGCGGTCTGGGAAGGTCCAGACAATTGCACGGGCTTTCGCGTTACCAAATGGCATACAGCCATGGGCAATTGCCACACGCTGGATACCGCCAGACAAGTCGGTCTTCCAATTTTTACCTTCAGCAGCCGCTTTCTCTTCTGCGGTCAGATCGTCCCACCAGCCAAGCTGCTTAAGCATCTTGTCGGTGAACTCTGGATAGCCGTCTTCCAGCTCACAGCCTTTCGAGTAGCTATCAACGGCCAGCAGGCTTTCTCCTTCAAATTCGACACCGAAACGTGCACGGAAGTTACCGCCTCCTTTCGCCACTTCTTTCGACGTGTCGTAAAGAATATGGGTGCCTGGGTGCTTCATTTCCGGAGTGCCCCAACAAGGCCAAGGCAGACCATAGGTTTCACCGTTAACAGGACCACCTTCTGCTTCCAGCGAGGTTTTATGGAAGGTATGCCAGTTTTGCTGGTGCGCTTTAATGCGCTCTGGGCTTTGGCCTGTGTAGCCAATCGTCCACATGCCCCGGTTGAATTCACGGGTAATGTCTTCAACGCTTGGCTCGTCATTCTGGACCGCGATGTTTTTGAACAGCTGATCGGAGAAACCGAGTTTCTTCGACAGCAAGTACATAATGGTGTGGTCTGGCTTGGAATCGAACAGCGGCTCAATCACCTGATCTCGCCATTGCAGTGAACGGTTAGACGCTGTTACTGAGCCGTAGGTTTCAAATTGCGTGGTCGAAGGGAGCAGATAGATACCATCTTTACGGTCGTTCATGACTGCCGCGACCGTTGGGTATGGGTCGACAATGACCATCATATCCAGCTGTTCCATGGCTTTTTTCATCTCTGGGCCACGGGTTTGGGAGTTCACGGCGTGACCCCAGTAGAACATGGCGCGAATGTTTTCTTTCTGTGCCATTTTCTCTGGGTCTTCCAATACACCATCCACCCAGCGGGAGACCGGAATGCCATTGGTATTCATCGGTTTTGAACCGTTGTAGGAGTTTGGATCAAAGCGACCCTGCACCCACTCTAGATCCACATCCCAGACTTTTGACCAGTGTTTCCACGCGCCGTCTGAAAGGCCGTAGTAACCCGGCAGTGTGTGTGAAAGCACACCGAGATCGGTCGCACCCTGCACGTTGTCGTGACCACGGAAAATGTTCGCGCCGCCACCGGATCTACCAATATTGCCGAGTGCCAATTCCAGTACACAGTATGCGCGGGTGTTGTTGTTACCTGTGGTGTGCTGGGTACCCCCCATACACCAGACGACAGAACCCGGACGGTTCTCAGACAGAATTTTTGCCGCTTTATACATGTCATCACGGTTGATGCCAGCGACGCGTTCCACCTCTTCCGGTGGCCATTTCGCGACTTCTTCGCGAATTTCATCCATACCGAATACACGTTGACGGATGAACTCTTTGTCTTCCCAGCCATTGTCAAAGATATGCCACAGAAGACCCCAGATAAACGCGATATCTGTACCTGGGCGCAGAGATACATAGTGGTCGCCTTTCGCGGCAGTGCGGGTACGGCGTGGGTCGGCTACCACAATCTTACAGCCGTTTTTCTCTTTCGCGATGAGGATATGCTGCATCGCGACAGGGTGTGCTTCGGCAGGGTTAGACCCAACAAAAAGGATCGACTTACAGTTGTGCATGTCGTTAAAGGAGTTGGTCATCGCACCGTAACCCCAGGTATTCGCTACCCCTGCTACCGTGGTGGAGTGACAAATACGCGCCTGATGGTCGACATTGTTGGTGCCCCAAAGCGATGCCATTTTGCGGAATAGGTAGGCCTGCTCGTTGCTGTGCTTGGCTGACCCCAGAAAGTAAACCGAATCCGGGCCCGCTTGCTTTCGAATTTCCAGACACTTATCGCCAATCTCATTGATGGCAGTATCCCAACTGATTTTCTGCCATTTGCCATCCACCAGCTTCATTGGGTATTTCAAACGGCGTTCACCGTGGCCATGTTCACGAAGGGCTGCACCTTTCGCACAGTGACCACCAGCATTAAATGGGTGGTCGAAGGCGGGTTCCTGACCGACCCAAACACCATCTTGCACTTCGGCATAGACACCACAGCCCACAGAGCAATGCGAACAGATGGTACGCTTTTGTTCTACCGGTTTATTCGGATCGACATCTTTTGCTTCGGCTTTTTTCATCATGCCCGGTGCAAACATGCCAGCAGCGGCAATACCACCCGCCGTTGCCAGCGTGGAATTGCGCATAAAGGTACGGCGGGAGACACCCAGCTGCTTTTCATCCTTGCTGACGGCGTCAGAGCGTTTCGTCAATTTCATCGTCTTACTCCATCTGCTGGGTTAGAGGGAATCGTAGTAATCGCGGATGTGTTGCGTTTCGCGATAGCCCGAGGTTTCTTCCTGCTCCGGTGTTTTCACCGTAACTTCTGCTTGCGCAGCACCGCTGACGGTTGAAGCAGCAGCGCCAGCCGCAGCAGCCACACCCAGTCCCTTCAGGAACTGACGGCGCGACCCATCTGGCTTTCCGGTTTCTTTCTTGTTTTCTGACATCACATTGCTCCTTGTACTTTTTGTCAGCGCTTTGTGCCGCTTTCCTGCTGTGCGGTATTACCAAGGGCGCTGGGTAAAGCTTATTTTCTCTATCGTTAGAAACTGATTGACGAGCTCAGCCACTGCGGTATAAAACACAGCAGCTTCTGCGCGTTTGGTGTCGTCACACAGGCCTTCAAACCAAGGCGCGATGTGGCGGTTGAAAAACGTTTTCTGTTCCTGAACATCACCTTCTTCCACCAGCATGGCCATGACTTCCAGTAAAGCGGCGATATGATCTTCAGGTTCTTTGGTGTCCTGTTGGCGTTCAAAACCCAGACGACGAAGATCCTGACGCAGCGACACCAGTGGCAACTCCATCAGCGAACCAGTGAGATACCAGGAACCGAAAGGCATCACCTCTCCACGGCCTACACCGATAAACAAAAGCTGGTATTCATCAGCAGCCTGAATCGGCGTCGTCTTACTGGCGGAAAGTTTCAGGACAGACCAAGCTGCTGCCATGCCGGGAGATTGCTCATCCCCTTCCACTTCCAACGTGGCCAGCCAGTTGAGCGCATCCTGATCGGGCGCTTGCCTGAAAAGATGTGCCAGTAAGTTGTAAATGTTCTGGCGAATCTGGTTTTCTTCGTTAGTGACGTCTTCGATGTTGATAGTCTCTTGCATAGCCATATCCGCTTCCTTACACCTTCATCTGCTTGTCCGGGTTATCCATCATGTCAGCGACAATGTCGCGAACCCGGCAGTCTTCGCACATGGAGAGGCGCTTGATGGCGTCTTCCTGGAAGTGGCTGTGGTTTTGCAGTTTTTCGACCAACATATTGATCATGGAGGCGGGCGCGAAAGGTTTACCGCAGCTGATGCACTCCGCGGCTTCCTCTTCATAAACAGTGTCACGTTGCTGACGCGATTCTGTATCCCAGTTAAAACGAGGCTCCAGTGTGAGGACAGATTCAGGGCAACTGGATTCACAAAGGCCACACTGCACACAATCCTGCTCTCGGAAGGTCATGCCTGGGCGAGAACCAATGGAAGAAAGCGCCTCAGTTGGACATACCGCCACACAACCCATACAAAGGGTGCAATCATCGGTGTTGACGTTAACGCGACCGTAAGGTGCACTTTGAGGCACAGGTGTAGTTGTAAGGTTTTGAGCAGATTGCGCAGCCAACAGATCCAACGCTGCACTCAGTTTCTCGCGCTTGGTACCAGTGAGCTTCTCTGTATGAGAGAGCAGCGCATTGGAGTATTGAGTGAGTGACGAAAGTGAGTCGGCAGCTTTCAACGCAATGCGGTCTGGTTCGATATTGAGGTCACTAAGGAAGGAAGCAGATACCGCAAGTTCCTGCTCCAGCACATGACGTGTTTTAGCGTGAAGGTTTGGCGCCATGGCCAGTATCACCTGAGAAGCACCGTAAACCAATGCACTCAGCCATGTGTCCAAACCCACGGAAGCCAGCTCTTCCAGTCGGACTGGAATGGTGTTGTTTGGCAACATTGACATGGCATCAACCAAAGCGTCTTCATCCGCTTCGGCGTAGAAAAGAATTGCTGGAGTCTCACCACCTTGTTGACGATAACCTTGAATCAGGTCGAAGACAAAATGCTGGGTATTTTCCGGATCAGGTAAGGCATAACTGATGGCTTCTGTCGGACATGCCGTTGCACATGAGCCCATCCCCTGACACAAGTAGGGATTGATGGTGATGGTTTGATTGAGCGAGCTCAGTGCGTCGGCAGGACAGGCGTCAATGCAGCGTGTGCAGCCTTCAAGTCCGCGAGATGCATGAGCACAACGCTCATTGTCCAAACGGAAAAATTTAGGCTTGTCGAAGGTTCCTACCGTTTCAGATATCGCCGCTAACGCTTCTTCTGCAGACACCAAGCCGCGCCCGGCAGCGTGATATCCCAAAGGAGGCAATTGGGCTGCATGGATACCGTTTTCAGTGAGATCGATGATTAGATCAAAATGCTCCCGCCCGACAGCAATTTGCGCCAGATTTTGCAGCGTTCCGTTTCGCTTCAAAGTGACTTGAAAAGCCCCTAAGAAACCTTCGATGCTCACGTCACTGCCATAGAACAATGCAAGACCCTCTGAAGGGTTCGATAACGTCGCGCCCGCTTCATTGCAAAGAAGCACAACGCGGTCACAGATATCAACTGCGATTGATTGACTGAAAGTAGACAATGCTTCAGCAGTTCCCACAACGAGAGCAAGCCCACGGCTTTCAAAGCTCACCGTAGGCGGGATAAGGTTTCCTAACGTGACTGTGCTTTTCAGTGCATGCAGTCTGGCCAATCCGTTGGTATCTGTTTGTTTTTCTAGATACTGATTGAGTGTTGTTGTGTTATTTTCCGTCGACATATTCTCAATTGCTGTTGTCTGTGTAGCCATAAACACCTGCGTCCCTAGCCGGCAAACGGCGTTAATCTGCTTCAATGCGAGAGTTCTTCAAGGCTGGCTTTACAACGTTTAGCGTTGCTGAACAGGGGTTTAGCTACGTCTTCGAGTAAGACACTTCTGTTACAGCAAGTAGCGAACCAGCTTTGAAGGAAGAAAAATGACCTAAACGGAGTCAGGATCCGTCCAAATTCTTATCCACACTTTCTATTGGGACATTTTGTCCCTCCGCATGAGACAAATTGTCCCCTAATTCCTCATGGGTACTTTTTGTCTCACCTTCTGGTAATTCCTTGAGACTGTCCTCATTAACCGATTGATCGCTTGGGGTTTCCTGAGCCAACGCTTCGTCTTCCGGCTTCTCCTCTGTCGCTTCTTCCAGCTTTTCCTTGGTCCACTTTCTTAAGGATTCAGCCACTTCCGCACTGAGGTTGGCAGTTTTGGAATAATCGAGGTCATAGTCGTTCATGCCATCAAGCACGTTGTAAGCATCACTGTGGAATAGCTTGCGAAGCGCCGCTTTCTTCACCTGTGAGGACACACCCTTCGCCAGGAATGCTGCAGCGGAATCCCCTTCTTTCAGGCGCTCAACATCGTCCATCGAAGGCGGGGGAAGCTCTGATTCTTCAGGCTCAGCCACAGCCTCGGAAACCACCAGTTCGGCATCGTCCTCAATCAGCTCAGTCTCTGGCGGCTTTTCATCTTCGGCGCTGTTTTGTTCCTGCTTTCGCTTGGACCAACGGTGCAAAAAGGAATCAGTTGCCACTCGCCCTCCCCGCGCCTTTGCGCTTCTTCTTACGTACTTCGAGGAGCTCGCCATGACGACCAATAAAGGCTTCCATCCAGGCCTGAACAGGCAATGGCATAGGCACCGACTGCACCAGATAATCGCCATCCATAAAGCTGGCTGCGTTGGTCTGCGATGCTGTAACTTTCAGGGGTTTTAGGGATTCATCGTCTTCGACTTCGAAGATGAAAAACAGGTGGGGATCACGGGAACTGAGGTTAAACCGATAGTCCGTGCGTTCGTCTTTAAATAGCTCTAAAGGCAAGGAAATCTGTTCCCCTGAACACTCTTCCTCCGTTCGGGGCAGGTTCAGGTTCGCGATAGACCAGCGCTTGGTTTTCCAGCGACCGACATCAACCTCTGTGGCTTCCAGGTCAAATTGCATTAGCCAGTATTGAGGGTCTTTTATTATTTTCGTCACACATCACTCCTTGAGGTTCCAGGCTTCAAAAACGCTACCGCAGGCACGCAGAAGTCTGGTTTTCTAACCCCATGAAGCAAAACACATACCAGCGACCGGATTGCTCTGCTGGCTTGGAACGGGAATTGCTAACTTTGCTGATGATGTTCAGTTTTCGTGTCTCTTACACACCCAAAAGGAAGCCGGGTAAATGACCCAACCAAAAATTATTCAAACCCAGACCGACATTCCTCAAACCATTGATGTGACCGTGTTCGACGAGTATGGCGAACCCATGACCAAGCAAATTGCCTGCGAACGCGCCTTGACGGTTTATCTCAACTGGAAGGAAATCGTGACCCTGATGACCTTGGGTGCCCGCCCGGACATGCTGGTATTGGGGTATCTCAAAAACCAAGGGTTGATTAACGATGCCGACGCGCTGGATTCAGTGATCATCGATTGGGAAACCCAATCCGCTGCTGTGGTCACGGCAGAGCAAAATGACGATATCGACGAGACGCTTTCCAAGAAAACCGTCACCTCGGGATGCGGTCAAGGCACCATGTTTGGCAACGTGATGAAAAAGCTCGAAGACCTGAAACTGCCAGAGCACCGCATTACCCAATCTTCCCTGTATGGCCTGCTGGAAGCGCTCACTCACCATAATGACACCTACAAAGCGGCAGGCGCTGTTCACGGTTGTGCGGTATGTAAAGGCACAGAAATTCTCTCTTTCGTCGAAGATATTGGTCGTCACAATGCGGTCGATACCCTGACGGGCGAGATGTGGCTGAAAGGTGAAACTGGCGAAGATAAAGTCTTCTACACCACAGGGCGGTTGACGTCAGAGATGGTGATTAAGGTGGCGCAAATGGGTATCCCTGTGCTGCTCTCCCGCTCGGGCGTGACACAGATGGGTTATGACCTTGCCAGACAGCTTGGCATTACCATGATTGCCCGCGCTAAAGGCCAACGTTTTCAGGTCTTCAATGGCGCAGAGAACATCGCCTTCGATGTAAAAGGTGGATCAGATGAGTGAATTTCCGGAGTTCATGAATGCCCGTCAGGTTGCGGAGTATCTCGATCTGAACGAAAAGAAGGTCTATAGCCTGGCCAATGACGGCGTGCTACCTGCCACCAAGGTTACAGGTAAATGGCTGTTTCCTAAGAGTCTCCTTGACCGTTGGCTGCTGGAATCCAGCCACAACGGTGTATTCAGCGACAGACTTTTAATTGCAGGCTCTGATGACCCTTTGCTGCAACACATTGTGAGCAAAATGGCGAACGCCTTGGGAAGCACGGCATTGGTGGGCTACACCGCCACAGGCACCAAACAGGGTTTGTCGATGCTGGAAAAAGGCCACGTCGATATCTGTGCCATTCACTGGGGAAATGCCGAGGAAGCCAAGCTCCGTCACCCCGCACTTATCCAACAATATGCCGGACACAAAAACTGGGTATTACTCCATGCTTTCGAGCGCCAACAAGGTCTGATTGTTCGCCCTGATCTCGCCGAGCAATTGAACGACCCGCACCATTTCACGGGAAAAGAATGGCGATGGGCTGGCCGTCAAGGTGGCGCTGGCAGTGCTCGGGCGATGGAAGAATGGCTATTTAGAAACGGTATTACCACTGACATGCTCAATACGGTCAGTGTCTGTCTGAATGAGCGGGAATTAGGCTCTGCGATTGCGCGGGGGGCGGCTGACATTGGGTTTGGTAGCCAAAGTGCCGCGGGAGAATTTGGCCTCGCTTTTCATCCCATTGCCAATGAAGCCTTTGAATTGGTCATCCCGAAAAACATCTATTTCCGCTCTTTGGTTCAACAGCTAATGCAACATCTGGATGACGAGGAGATCGTCAAACAAAGTGAGCAGTTCGGCGGTTACAACCTTCAACATGCTGGTAAACAAATGTGGGCAGCTGGCTAAGCGCCCACATATTTAGCCTTACTCCATCACCTGCAGCGAAGTGATTTCATCATCGGCCTGAATCTTCTCTCGAAGATAAAGGGTAAACGTGGTGCCCTCGCCAAGCTCAGATTCCACCTTAATCTCCCCGCCCAAACCGCTGACGATGCCATGGGTTACCGCAAGCCCAAGCCCAGTTCCTGAACGGCGCGTGGTGAAGAATGGGTCGAAGATTTTGGTGAGGTTTTCATTGGCAATGCCGCAGCCAAAGTCCTGCACAGAAATGATCGCTCCGATGGGATTACCGTTCTCATCTAACCAATCAGAAGAACGCACCACCAGCTTCCCTTTGTCATTCATGGCATGGACGCCATTCATCTGCAGATTCACCAGTACCTGCAAAAGCTGATGGCGGTTAATCTCCACACAGCATTTGGCATTGAGCTCTGTTACGACTTCCACATCTGATTTCTTGGTTCCTGATCGAACCAAAGTGACACTCTCTTCAATCACTGGATTGACGTGTTGCCAAGTGATTTCGTCCTGTACTCCACCCTGGCGGCTGTATTGAAGCAAGCTCCGGGTGATATTACGAATACGGTCAATTTGCTCCAAAACCGCACTCATTTCTTCGGACACCAACGTCGCGTTTTTGCCCAGCTCGTATTCCATCAACTCAATGTTGCCAAGGATCACCGCAGTCGGATTATTGATTTCATGGGCAATCCCCGCGGTCAGCTCACCCAGAGCAGCAAGCTTCTCGTTTAGTAGCAGCTTGCTTCGGGTTTGCTCTAACAAGGCGATGTTCTGGCGGAGCTCTTCGGTGGTTTCATGAAGACTGGCTGTACGCTCTTTAACTTTGTCTTCCAGCTCTAAAGCATTCTGGCGAATAGCTTCATTTTGCTGTTTGAGCTGGTCGAGCATGGTATCGAACTGACGGGCAAGAATCGCGAGTTCATGCTGCGGGTCTAGCCCCAACTTGCCAATGCGTGCGTCCTGATCGAAGCGCACCAGACGTACGACACGGTGAATACGCTCTATGGGCCGGAACAAGTCTTTAGCGCCGCGATACACTAATAGCCCCGTCACAAACAACGTGGCGAGAATACCGAAGCCTAATTCCACCAAGTTGGTGAGGTAACGGGAGATCAACGGCCATTCGAGATAACCGGTGTAAAGCATGCCTATCACCCGGTTATTGAAGTCTCGGATGGGCTTGTAGGCAGATATATACCAAGCATCGTAAACATAAGCCCGATTAACCCACACATCGCCATTTTCTAGCACTGACTTTCGCACTTCATCCGACACGCGGGTACCGATGGCGCGGCCAAATTTGTTATCGGAATCGAGAGGCACATTAGTACTGACACGGATGTCGTCCATAAACAGGGTGACGGTACCCACGCTGGCATCGGGCAAGGTGCCATCAGGGAATACCAAATCGCGGATCCTATCCACCAGCTCTGTACTGTTATTCAGCAATATGCCGCCATCAATGATCCACTCTAATTCGCCCGCCTCGTTGAAAAGAGGGAGTAAGCTTCGGCTGATCAAACCTCGGGACTCAATCACCTGCTCATTAAGAAGCGGAATCTCTGCACGTGAAGATAAGTCCGGCGTAATTGCTTCCAGTTCAATGTCCGACATCACCTGAAAGAAAGTGCGCTCGCGGCCTTCAATCAGTGGTTTTCGTAGGCTTTGCGGTAGTCTGTCTATTTCGTTGGCTGGGTAAACCGCAAGGAAATCAACATCATATTTCCCCGCTCTTGATTGCGCCCAGGAAAAGATACCCTCAGGGTCACGTTCAATCTGCATTTGGAAGTCATAAGAGCCCGCAATGGCGTTCAAATGCAGCCGCTGTTCGCGCTGCAACACTTCCATACTATTGCTCGCAACGGCAAGGTCAGCATTGACCCCGGCGAGCGCACTTTTCCAAGAGTATGCCAGCGTCCAGTACATGGTAAGAGCAATCAGCGCAAGCAGAGTAATAATGATAGGAACAGACGTCAGCACCAAGAGGCGATAACGCACCATAGTACGAAAACGCTGTCGCCATTGAGTGAACCATTTCATCCGTTACGCTCCATCATTTCACTCGTCGTTCCACTCTTTAAATTTACGCTCCAATGTCTTTCGCGCTACACCAAGTTGTCTCGCAGCGGCAGATTTATTGCCTTCGTGAGCATCGACGACTTTTTCGATGTGCGCGCGTTCTACGTCTTTTAATTGCCATTCTTTCGGATAGCCATCTTCACAGACTGTCACGACTTGTGTTTCTCCGCTGGCGGAGGCTTTTGGTAACTCTCCGTCGCTCCAGTGTTGCAGGTCCGGTTTGCCCAACAGTACCGCCCTTTCAACGGTATTCTTGAGCTCACGAATGTTGCCCGGCCAGTCATACCCTTGCATTGCAGTCAATTCTTCCGCTGACCACACCACAGGTTTCAATCCCATTTCCCGCGAAAGTGTTTCGGAGAAATGATTGAGCAATAATCCGATATCTTCAGTACGTTCTCGAAGCGGAGGTAATTCGACAGAGAGTACATTCAGACGATAGTAGAGATCTTTTCGGAATCGCCCTTCTTCCACTTCTTCCTGCAAGTTTCGGTTGGTCGCCGCGACGATACGCACATCCACTTGTACTTCCCGCTCGGCACCGACGGGACGAATGGTCTTTTGTTCAAGAGTTCGGAGTAGAGAAGCCTGCATCGGCAGTGGCATCTCTCCGATTTCATCGAGGAAAAGCGTCCCTTTATCCGCAACCCTAAAGAGTCCGTCCTTGCTCTTTCGCGCACCTGTAAACGCGCCAGATACGTGACCAAACAACTCGCTTTCCAAAAGCTCTGGCGCAATGGCACCACAGTTAAGCGGAACAAAAGGACCACTCCTCCCGCTTAATGAATGCAGTGCGCGTGCCACTAGCTCTTTACCAGTCCCAGACTCCCCTTCAATCAACACTGCTGCGGGTGAAGGAGCAAGGCGGGAGACCATCTCTCGCATCGCGAGGGTTTTGGGCGCTTCACCGATAATATCGACTGGAAATGAACGGGCGACATCGCGCTGCAAGGCGACATTGCGCCGCTCCATCATGCGTTTATCGAGGCAGCGTTGAACCGATTGCAGCATTTGTTCGAGGTTGAAAGGTTTGAGAATAAAGTCGGAAGCACCAGCGCGAAGGGCTTTGATGGCGGTTTCGAGTTCCGCATAACCTGTCATGAAAATGATGTCGCTGCGCCTTTCATCATCGGTGAAGGCTTCATGCCAATCGATACCAGAACGCCCCGGCAGGTTGATATCCACAATCAATAAATCGAAATGATTACGCTGTCTTAACGCTTCAGCTTCTTCCAGTGAAGAGGCCGTTTCGACCTGAGTAAGCTTCTTGGAGAGCGCTTTATTTAAGATAGCGCGCATGCCGGGTTCGTCATCAACGACCAGCGCGGAGAAACCGAATTGCTGTAATGCGTCCTTCATTCAGTCAAAAGCCTTCGTATTCGTATCAGGTGTACCCAAACAGCATGAAGAATCAGTAAGTTTGGTATGTATCGATAGCATACCGACTCAATCATCATACATGCGACATTTTGACTCAGTCCAACAAAGCCTTAAATGAATCATGTATATAAAGCTGGTCATCAGATCGCAGAACTGTGACGAACCTATTTAATTTTCAATTATTTATGCGCTTAAATGCACGCGCTCAATTTTTGGCATTTTTGTTGCAGTGTCCACAATTCGACCCATCCCAAGTGGGCGAGGCAACACCTTAAAACAAGAAAAGCAATCAAACGTCAGGAAGACATAATGAAATCCATAAAAATCTCGAATCTATTTGCGCTCATCACTTTCTTAACACTTTCCTTAACGGCAAATGCCGCGGAGCTCATCAGACTGGCCACCACCACCAGTACTTATCACTCAGGGTTACTGGAATATCTACTACCAGAGTTTAAAAAAGACACTGGCTATGAAGTCCAAATCCTTGCTGCTGGCACAGGTAAAGCACTAAAAATGGGGGAAAATGGCGATGTCGATTTGGTCATGACGCATGCGCCAAATGCTGAAGCTAAGTTTGTCGATAAGGGCTTTGGCGTTCTGCCTCGCGGCCTGATGTATAACGATTTTGTTTTGGTCGGCCCATTGTCCGATCCTGCGGGTGTAAAAGGCGGGAAAGACGTCGCGACCGCATTTAACGAGATTGCAGCGAAAAATGCTGATTTTATCTCCCGCGGTGATGACTCAGGTACCAATAAGAAAGAGCTGCTTCTATGGGAAGAGGCTGGTCAGCGTCCTGAATTTGGTGCTTACAAAGCAGTCGGCCAAGGTATGGGGCCAACACTGACCATGGCAAATGAAATGCAGGGTTACACTTTGACTGACCGTGGCACATGGCTGGCATATCAGAGCAAGCTGGACATGGAAGTGTTGGTGGAAGGTGACAAGCGTCTTTTCAACCCTTACCAAGTGATTCTGATTAACCCAAGCCGTTACCCAGACATGAACTATGAAGGCGCAAAAGTCTTCAGTGACTGGCTGGTTAATCCAAAGGCTCAAGCCATGATTAATGGCTTTAAAGTGAACGGCCAACAACTATTCGTGGCGGATGCTGGCTAATGGATATGCTGGAAACAACCCGACAGGCAGTTACCTTGCTGTTTAGTGGCGATACAACACTATGGGGTATTGTCGGGGTATCGTTTTCCGTATCGCTATTTGCTATCGGACTGGTGATTTTACCGGCCCTTCTCATAAGCTTTGCACTTGCGTACTGGGATATTCCCGGCAAATGGGTGGTGTTGTCATTGGTTAACACCCTTCAATCTGTCCCTACCGTGGTCATCGGCCTACTGCTGTATATGATGCTTTCAAGAGCAGGACCAATGGGCGACTGGAAAATGCTCTTCACCCAAAAAGCCATGATCCTCGGACAGATTTTAATTGCGATGCCGATCTTGATCGCCATGATGCACGCCGCCTTTCAAAACAGCGATCGCCGCGCTTGGGAAACCGCCTACACACTGGGCGCTTCAATTCCCCGTGCCATGCTGACCCTGATGTGGGAAATTCGCTTTCCATTGCTGGCAGCCGTCATCACCGCATTTAGCCGGATTATCACGGAAGTGGGTTGCTCCATGATGGTCGGCGGCAATATTTTGAATTACACACGAAACATTCCCACGGCCATTGCGCTTGAAACGTCAAAAGGGGCATTTGCCCAAGGCGTTGCGCTGGGCATGGTTTTGTTGATCCTCGCGCTGACGATGAACTTCTTCATTAGCTACGCGCGTGGCAATGGTCACCTGAGAACGAGTTAGGGGCAAGGATGAGTCAGATTACACTGGAAGCCAGCGACCTGTCGGTGAAATACAAGCACCGACTTCTGTTCCATATTCCTTCGCTGAAAATCGCTCCTGGCGATGCCATCTATCTCACCGGGCAAAATGGCATCGGCAAAACCTCCTTACTTAAAGTGCTGGCTGGTATCCAAAAGCCAACCAGCGGTATTTTGAACCTCCGCAAACCGACTCTCATGCAACGTTTGGCAGGCTTTGCTGGGCAAAGTGGCGTTATCTACATGCACCAAGCCGCTTATCTTTTCGACGGCACCGTGGCTGAAAACGTGGCTTATGGTCTGAAAGGCAGGCATTTCTGTCAAAGAACCTGCCGCCAGCTTACAATGCAGGCCTTAAGAATGATTGGGCTGGAAAGCCTGAGCCGGGAGCATATCTCTGTGCTTTCCGGCGGAGAAAAACAAAAAGTGGCGATGGCTCGCGCCTGGGCGCTAAACCCTTCTATCCTTTTGATGGATGAATCCTGCGCCAACCTTGACCCTGATGCCATCGAAGCACAGAAGGTCATGGTCGAAGATCTGTTAGATCGTGGCTCAAGTCTGGTGATCACCAGCCATCACCCTAACTCGCTAACTGCTTGCTGCAATCAGCGCTGGTCGATCGAAAGTCAGCGCTTGATCCATAAGCCAAAACTCAACTTAATCAACAAGGATAACCATGCAGTCGCTTCCTGAAACCACGTGGGTCATTCTTGCCGGCGGCCAAGCTCGCCGCATGGGTGGAAAAGACAAGGGCCTTGTGACCCTGAATAACAAACCTCTCATCGATTATGTTCACGACCGCCTGACCGAACAAGGCGCACATGTTGCCGTAAATGCCAACCGCAATCAGGAAACTTACGCACAATACGGACAAGTTTTCAGTGATGTTTTCGAGGGTTTTCCTGGGCCTTTGGGCGGTATCCATGCTGCGATGGCACAGCTCGACAGTGAGTGGTTTGGCTTCGTCCCTTGTGACTGTCCTAACCTACCCCATAACCTGCTGGAAAAGATGTATCAATCTATTTCTGATGATACCGAAATAGTGGTCGCCCATGATGGCGAGTCCGTCCAGCCTGTCGTGACTATGTACAAACGCAGTGTATTTGAGCGATTAGAAAACTTCCTTAATAACGGTGACCGCAAAATTGTCCTGCTCTACAACATTTGTAAGACAGAGTTGGTTGATTTCAGCGATGAACACGATGCCTTCATCAACCTGAACACACCCGCCGAGCTTGAAAAATTCGGGGCACTTTCATGAGTCTCTCCAACTGTTCCTTACCTGTACTTGGGTTCGCAGCCTTCAGTGGTACCGGTAAAACCACCCTGCTTGAAAAACTCATTCCGCAGCTGGTGGAATCGGGCGTACGCATTGCCATGGTGAAGCATGCTCACCATGAATTTGATGTCGATAAATCGGGTAAAGACAGTTATCGCCTCAGAAAAGCAGGCGCATCACAAATGCTGATCAGCTCTCGCAGTCGTAATGCTTTGATGACAGAAACACCGGAAGAAGAATATACCCTCAACCAACTGCTCAGCCGCCTTGACCAAAACCGCGCCGATCTTGTTCTGGTAGAAGGCTTTAAGCACGAGAGCTTCCCAAAAATCGAACTTCGCCGCGAAGAACTCGCCAAACAGTGGCTTCACAAAGAAGACAAGAACATCATCGCCATTGCCTGCGACAGTGACCCAAAATCAGATCTACCTGCTCTCGACATCAATGATGTACCCGCAATGTGCGCCTTTATCTTGCGCTGGATGGAAGGCCACAAAGCACAGACAACAACCTGTGATTCCTTATCCCCCACCATGCTCTCTGTTGACGCAGGAAGAGAGAAGATTTTAGCAGCGATTGATGAGCCAATTGCCAGCGAAATCCACTCGCTTGAATCTTTATCTGGCAAGGTTCTGTCAGAAGACGTTATCGCACCGGTCAATGTGCCTTCCAGCACCAATTCAGCCATGGACGGTTTTGCGATTCGCAGTGATGATTTGGACCGCGACAGCTATCAGATTGTCGGTGAAGTTTATGCAGGTCATGGTCTTGGGATACCGCTGCAAAAAGGCGAATGTGTCCGCATCATGACAGGCGCGCCTGTTCCCGAAGGCGCCGACACTGTTGTGATGCGTGAGCAGGCAGCGATGGACGGCGATCTGGTGATGTTCGATACCCGAAAAGGTGCCATCCGTCCCGGACAAAATGTGCGTCAGGCAGGCGAAGATCTTAAAAAAGGTGTTGCGGTATTTAATGCTGGTACCCGCCTCAATGCTGCCTCAGTAGGGATGATGGCATCACTGGGTTTCAATCAAGCCAAGTGTTACAAGCCTCTCACCGTTGCTCTGTTTTCAACTGGTGATGAAGTGCAGGCACCCGGAACGCCCGCCAAAGAAAGCTGCATCTATGATGCTAATCGTTTTACGGTTCGCAGCATGTTGGAAAACCTAGGTTGCCGGATTATTGATTTGGGCATTATTGAAGACAGTGAGCAAGCACTGACAGACACATTGACCACGGCAATGGAAAAAGCCGACGTGGTGATTTCCTCCGGTGGCGTGTCAGTAGGTGATGCGGATTACATCAAGAACGTGCTGGATGCCTTGGGTGACATTAATTTTTGGCGAGTGAATATGCGTCCAGGCCGTCCTCTTGCGTTCGGCAAGTTGGGCAATACACCTTTCTTTGGCTTACCGGGTAATCCAGTGGCCGTCATGGTGACCTTCTTGCAGTTTGTTGAACCTGCCATTCGTAAAATGCAGGGTGATGTGAACTGGCAACCTCAGCATTTTTCGGCTGTGACCAGAGAGAAAATTCGCTCCCGTTTCGGCCGCACTGAGTACACCCGCGGTATTTATTCCATCAGCGCCAACGGTCAGATTGAAGTGCGTTCAACGGGCTCGCAGGGCTCGGGGATATTGCGTTCGATGCATGAAGCGAATTGCCTGATTGAGGTGTCACCGGAAGTGGAGAGCGCAGAGGTGGGTGATAGGGTTAATATCATTCCTCTCGTTTCAAGGCTCTAAGCTCAGAACACCAGAAACAAAAAATGCCGCTGGACTCAGCGGCATTTTTTATCGATTTTAGACTTATTTGCCTAGCGCTTCTTTGTAGTGCACACGACACACCGACACGTATCTGTCGTTACCGCCTATCACTACTTGGTCGCCGTCTGCAATGGCATTGCCTTCTGCGTCGGTGCGGATGACCATATTCGCTTTGCGACCACAGTGACAAATGGTCTTCAACTCTACCAGTTTGTCTGCCCATGCCAGCAGGTATTTCGCTCCTTCAAACAGCTCACCACGGAAGTCAGTACGCAGACCATAACAAAGCACAGGGATGCGCAGTTTATCGACCACTTCTGTGATTTGATAAACCTGCTCTTCGGTCAGGAACTGACATTCGTCAATAAGTAGACAATCTACTTTATTGTTGGCGTTGATATCGCAAACAGCCGCGTAGATATCGTCTTTCGGAGAGTAGAGTTGGGCCTCTGCCTGAAGACCAATTCGAGAGCTGACTTTACCCACACCATAGCGGTCATCGATTGCAGCGGTAAAAATCAGCGGGTTCATACCGCGTTCCTGATAGTTAAACGAAGACTGCAAAAGCGTGGTGGATTTACCTGCGTTCATCGCAGAGTAATAGAAGTACAGCTGGGCCATGGAATTCTCCCGAAATTAAGACTGACGAATGCTACCGAAAAATGGAGAGCGGTAAAAGCGGCGCAAAGCGCGTTACAAGAAAAAAGCCCCCGAAATCGGAGGCTCAGAGAGTAGTTTATGCCAGCTTACCCGGTCGACGTGACATCCAGCCAAACAGCGCACACACGACGACAAACGCACACATACCTGCCATCAGGGAAATGCTCAATGAATCCGTGAAACCCAGAACCAGATAAGCTATAGCAGCAACCAAGGCACCCGCCAGTGCATAAGGTAGCTGAGTCGCTACGTGGTCGATGTGACCACAACGTGCCCCCGTCGAAGACAGGATGGTGGTATCTGAAATTGGAGAACAGTGGTCACCGAATACTGCCCCCGCCAAAACCGCAGACAACATCGGCAACATCAGCGCGATATCTGTTGCACCTGCAAGGTCTCCCGCGATTGGGAGCATAATACCGAACGTGCCCCAAGATGTACCGGTGGAGAAAGCCATCGCTGCAGACAACAGGAATAGCAGTACTGGAAGCAATTGAACGGGCAGGTTGCCCTGAATGAGGGTCGACAGGAATTTACCGGTTGCCATATCTCCAATCACGGTACCGATTGACCATGCAAAGAACAGGATCAAAATGGCACCGAACATCGACTTCGCACCAATCCAAGTGGTAGTTGCAATATCAGATACTGGCAGACCTTGCTTAGCCACAGTGATCAACGCAGACAGCAAGCCCATCGCACCGCCGTAAAGCAGCGACATGCCTACATCTGTGTTCTCAAAAGCCCCCAGCACTGAAAAAGCTTTACCGTCTGCTTCAAGCGCCTGTGCCCCTGAATAAACCATCCAAGACATGGTCGCAACGATAAGGACAATGATTGGTACGACCAAATCAGATACTCGGCCTTTTTCACTTTCTTCAATGCCAAGCTCATCATCGAGTGGCTCGTGACCACTTTCTTCATCACCTAGGCGACTACCAGTTGATGCCTGGTACTCAAAGCGACGCATCGGACCCACATCCATTTGGAACCAAGCCACAGCGAATACCATCAGCAATGCGAAAATCGCGTAGAAGTTCATTGGAATCATGTGAGCGAATGCGCTCAGCGGACTGTATTCCGTCACACCATGGCTAACGAGGATGCCACCAATCACAGTGATGATGTACGCCCCCCAGCTTGAAGCAGGCATGATGACGCACATTGGAGCAGCGGTTGAATCAAGGATATAAGCCAATTTTGCACGGGAAACGTGGAAACGATCAGTAACCGGACGACTGATGGCACCGACAGCCAGGCTGTTAAAATAATCATCCACAAAGATGAACACACCCAGGAAAGCCGCCAACAGTTTCGCACCGCGTTTGCTTTTCACTCGACTCTGCGCCCATTCTGCAAACGCACGTGTGCCACCTGAAAGCGTCAACAATGCAGTAATTGCACCCAACAACAGAAGGAAAACGACAATGCTCATATTCCATGAGTTAATGCTGCCATCAGAAATAAACAAACCTTTAATCAGGTTGCCAAGGTAAGAAGCAGTGCCAGAAACGGAAAAGTCATTGAGCAACAAAGCGCCGGAAAAAATACCCAAGCCTAGCGACAATAAGACACGGCGGGTCACGATCGCGAGTCCCAGCGCCAGCACGGCGGGGAGCAAAGAAAGAGAAGAAGAAGAAAAATCGACTAAATTCATGATCTCTATATCAACCTATTCGGTTGGAGATCTACTGCAGAAATGGAAAACCAGACTGAACGAAGACAACGGTTATACACATCGTTAAATCCTACAGTAGCGCTCCATAGTTAAATCCCAATACTATGGCAGTGTTGTGCCTATTCGGTCACAACCCCAGCAGAGTCCCCTGATAAGCGACATTCTGCTTCGGCGCTATCTCCTTTCATTTGTCCTCATCGGCATCACCCTAAGACAAACTACTGATAAACCGCGCACCTCTACGTGTATCAACTCAAACAACTTTATACGATTGACGGTTTTTGCACCGATATACACATACAAAGTAAGCCCGTTTGAGCATAAAGCTAGCGTATTTTATGTGACATTGGTCTGTTTGCAATACAAAGATAAAAAATTTTACACACCTAGCTCAACATGGTTACAAACCAGCCACATTTCACAGTTTCGTTATTCTCTTCGCACATAAACTCACACAAGTATGACGTGTTTATTGTACAGCCTACCGAAAAAGAAGGGATTTTCTATCAAATCAATGGGAGGGCAAATATTAGATTTGCACTTTAATTAAAATAGATATCTAATAAGCACGAAGTTTATTTATTAAATATTGCAAAGAATTATTTATTCTTGCTACTCTTAGTGAAGCAATAAATTATTACATAACGAGAGAATAGGACTGGCATAATGTCTGATGCACTGAAAGTATTGTTAAACCTGCGCAGCCTTCGTGCCGTTGCGCGTGAACTTACTCTGGAACAACTACAAGAAGCTCTGGAAAAACTGCAAGCAGTAGTTAGCGAGCGTGAAGAAGCAGAAGCAGAAGCACGTGAAGCTGAAAAAGAGCGCGTTGAGAAGCTTGAGAAATACCGTGAAATGCTGATCAAAGACGGTATTGATCCAGAAGAACTTCTGGCAACACTTGGCGGCACCAAACCTAAATCTAAGCGTGCTGCGCGCCCAGCGAAATACAAATACACTGACGTAGACGGTTCAGAAAAAACTTGGACTGGTCAGGGCCGTACACCGAAAGTAATCAAAGATGCAATTGATGCTGGCGGTAAAGTAGAAGACTTCCTGATCTAATCGGGCGACGTCTAATACTAAGACAAAAAAGTATCATCATGAAAAAGGAGCAAATTGCTCCTTTTTTTATGCTTGTCGACAAATCTGTGCCTCTCTAAGAACGAAGTACACATGCGGCATACAAAAAAGCGCGCTAACCGCGCGCCTTTCTAATTAGTACTCTTCTCAGCCAAATTTAATACGATCTGCCAAGTGGCTTACTGCCAGTGCAAAGTAGTGAGAGCGATTCCACTTCATTAAGCTTTGATAATTGCCATAGACCAGATAGCTACGGCCATATTCATCATCAGGCTGAATTAACCAAGCTTTTATTTCCACATCTGGCAGTGAAGCATTATTCATACGTCGTACGCCAAGTGCTTGCCATTCCGCCAAAGTTTTTGCTTTATCCTGACTTAAACCTGACAAATCTCTATCGAGGTTTTTAGGAGTGATAACTTGACGTCCCCAAGTATATTCATCGTCCCATCCCGCGTTTTTTAAATAGTTTGCGGAAGAGGCAAACACATCAGGCTTCGAATTCCAGATATCTTTCTTACCATCGTTATTCCCGTCGGCTGCGAAAGAGATAAAAGAACTTGGCATAAATTGGCACTGACCCATGGCGCCAGCCCATGAGCCTTTCATCTTATCAATCTCGATGTGCCCTTCCTGCAATATCGTTAATGCAGAGAAAACTTCACCTCGGAAAAACGCTTCACGTCGACCGTCGTAGGCCATTGTTGATAGCGCTTCAATAACATTAAAGTTACCAGTGAATTTGCCGAAGTTACTTTCAACGCCCCACAAGGCAACTAAAAAGCGGGGTTGTACGCCGTATATTTCACCAATACGCTTTAGGTCATCATAATGCTCGTCGTACAACTTGCGAGCTTGAGAGACTTTCCAATCCGGAACTGCGCGCGGAATATACTCATCCAGAGTTAAACGTTTCTCGGGCTGATTTCTATCTGCTTTAACCGCACGTTCACGATAAGTCAGATTACTAAATGCCTTTTCGATGAGTGCAGCATCATAACCCTTTTCTACACTCTCTTTTTTCAGACCCTCAACGTAGCTGTCAAAACTCTGCTTTTCTTCAGCCAATGCTGGTGCAGACAAAGATAACGCAGCCCCAATGAGGATAGAGATTAATCCCTTACGCATAGCGCTCCTTTATAACTTGGTGTTTTTTTGTCGAATGTGCTGCAGCGCCGCATCCGGTGCAGGTGGCAACTGCAGATAAAATCCATCGTTCTTAAGGTTTTCACGTACTTTATTGATATCGGCAATCGCCAGCTTTTCACGTTTATCTAAGTTGACCATCATTACGAACTGCGGGTTCCCGAAAGTTTGTAACAATTGTTCAGGCACGTCTGAAAAATCATCCTTACGGCTTACGTAAAGATAGGTCGATTCCTTTTTCGTGCTCTTATAAATTGCGCAATACACCTTATACCTCTCACTATTCATGTCAGTTTGCAGCAAACGAATTTTGCGCTGTTCCCAATTTAGAGAAATGGCTTAGAAAATCGCAATGAAATCGGCGATTAAACCAGCACAGTCAGCCTTGGTGCTTGCCGCAAAGATGCCATGAATATACCATGCAGAACACTGTCTGATAATGCACGAAACCCGCTTTATTCCTCCCTAGAATGGCACGCAAATAAAATTTGTCCGCCACCGGAAAAATTGGGTGACGAAAATTCACGTTAGTGTTGTCAAAGCCAACAGTACCGTACCAGCTGGATAACTACCCGAATGACAAAAAATGCTGAACTCAAAGGCAGTTCGTTTACACTTTCTGTGCTCCATTTAATGGATGATGATTTGGATAGCGCGATGCAAGTGCTGTCTGACAAAGTCAGCCAGGCTCCGGCCTTTTTTGATGGCGCACCTGTTGTTGTCGATATCTCCAGGCTTCACTCTCAACCTGACTTCTTCCAGCTAAAAGCCACCATCGAAAAGACTGGCATGCTTGTTGTCGGAGTCACAGGTTGCAAACAAAATCAGGTACGTGAAGCCGCAAAGCTTGCAGGATTAGCTGTAATGAATCCGGCCAAGCAAGCAGCCCGTGTTAACGACCCCATCCAAACACCAACAAAAGTCATCACAACACCGATTCGCTCCGGACAGCAGGTCTACGCCAAGAATGCTGATTTGGTCGTACTGAACCATGTTAGTGCCGGTGCTGAAATCATTGCTGATGGCAGCATTCATATTTATGGCGTGCTCCGCGGCCGTGCCATTGCAGGCGCAAGCGGACAAAAAGAAGCCCATATATTCTGCCAGAACCTGCAATCCGAGTTGCTTTCCATTGCAGGCACATACTGGCTCAGTGAAACCATCCCAGAGCAGTACGCTGCACGTCCGGTGAAAGTCTCGCTGAAAGACGACTCATTAAACATTGAACACCTCACACTCTAACTTTCCAAAGGACTGAGGAATGACTCGAATTATCGTAATCACTTCTGGCAAAGGCGGCGTGGGTAAAACCACCTCAAGCGCTGCCATTGCTACCGGCCTTGCGCTGTCGGGAAAGAAAACGGCTGTTATCGACTTTGATATTGGTCTTCGTAACCTTGATCTCATCATGGGCTGCGAACGTCGCGTGGTTTATGACTTTGTTAACGTCATCAACGGCGAAGCTAACCTTCACCAGGCATTGATCAAAGACAAGCGCGTAGAAAACCTGTTTGTCCTGCCTGCGTCCCAAACCCGCGATAAAGACGCCCTGACCAAAGAAGGCGTTGCCCGCGTGCTGGAAGACATGAAGGCGATGGACTTCGACTTCATTATCTGTGACTCTCCAGCAGGTATCGAAGCTGGCGCGCTGATGGCGCTTTACTTTGCCGATGAAGCCATCGTCACGACTAACCCTGAAGTCTCGTCTGTTCGTGACTCAGACCGTATTCTCGGCATTTTGGATTCTAAATCTCGTCGCGCTGAAAACGGCGAAGAACCAGTAAAAACTCACCTGCTGCTGACCCGCTACAACCCAGCGCGCGTTGCACGGGGTGAAATGCTGAGCGTCGCAGACGTCGAAGAAATCCTGCGCATACCGCTACTGAGTGTGATTCCAGAAAGCCCTTCTGTGTTGCACGCGTCGAATAAAGGTGAACCGGTGATTTTGGATCAAGAGTCTGATGCAGGTCTGGCATACAGCGACGCCATCACCCGTCTGCTGGGTGACGAATGTCCTTTCCGCTTCCTGGAGGAAGAGAAGAAAGGCTTTTTGAAGCGACTGTTCGGAGGATAACCAATGGCATTGCTGGAGTTTTTCCGTCCAAAGAAGAAGACGTCCGCATCGCTTGCTAAAGAGCGTCTGCAGATCATCGTTGCAGAACGCCGCAGCGCAGGGAGTGCTGAGCCAACGTACCTACCCCAGCTGAAGCAAGACATCCTTGAGGTTATCCGTAAGTATGTGGATATCTCTCCTGAACAGGTTTCTGTTGCTCTTGAGCAACGTGATGACGATTTGTCTGTTCTCGAGCTCAACGTCACCCTGCCAGAAGACAAGTAACCTTCATAGTTACTGATCTTTTGGGATGAACAAATGAAAAAACCGGCGATTTCGCCGGTTTTTCTTTTTTCAGTGTTAGGATTATTTATCCAGTACTGCCAGTACTTTCTCTTCCAGATAAGCTTTACGCCAGCCAGTAAGAATATCCGGTGCTTTTTCTGGATTCCGATCATTCATCCATGCCCATTTAAGCACTTGGTGAATTTGCTTTTTCGATCCAATGAATTCCGGCACCATACCCAGCTGCTCGGCGACTGCGTTCGTTTGCTCTTTGATGTTCTTCACCGCTTGCTTGTAACCCGGCATGTCAACAAGGCGCTGAATCTCTTCAGGGTAATGAGCTATAGGCGTCTTATCTGCCTCCTGCGCCATTCGAATAAGGCGGCTGCCATGGCGTTCAATCTCAAATCGGTCAAAGCCTTCATCTGCCATCTTATCCAATGAACGGATGTTAAAACGCGCCATTTTCCATAGGTGCAATTCTTTCACCACGAAGTTCAACGCCAAGTCCCGGCGCTGCGCTTCTCTTAATCGCCAGCTCGCGAGCTTTTGCAGCACGGCCAGTTGTTTCGGGCGCAGCTGCCACGCGTTTTTAATATCGAGATAGGCTTTTTCGGGCTCTGGGGTTTTACCGCGTTTGCTTACCATCAGGGTACATTCTTGCTTCACCGCTTCATCCCAGCCTTTTTCGGTGACGCGTTTCGCAAGCAGATTATAGAGTGGTAACAGGTAGTAAACATCGGCAGCAGCGTACTCGAGCTGTTTTTCACTTAGCGGGCGAGCACACCAGTCAGTTCTGGCTTCACCTTTGTCCAATGTCACTTCGAGATACTCTTCAACCAGTGTTGCAAAGCCCGTCGACAAACCATGACCCAAGAACGCTGCCATGATTTGGGTATCAACCATTGGCGTTGGCATCACGCCCGCATAATGATGGAACACTTCAAGATCTTCACTGCACGCATGCAGTACTTTCACCACAGATTCATCGGTCAGCAGCGCCCAAAGCGGCGACATGTCTTCCAGTTCAATCGGGTCAATCAGGGACAGCGTTTCGCCATCGTAAAGCTGAATAAGACCTAGGCGCGGATAGAGTGTGCGGGTACGAACGAATTCGGTATCCAGCATCACTGCTGGTACTTGGCGTGCTCTCTCACACACACGTTCGAGTTGGGATAGCTCAGTTACAATGTCAAAATTCACGCTGTCATCCACATTTAGGTTCCAAGCTCGCTCTTTGAGCCCAGAAAACAAACATGCTGGCCTGAGCCAGCATGTTTTCAAAGGCATAGGTAGTTTAGTTACTACCTATTGTACGCGCTTAAGCGAGTCGACGCATGTCCGATTATGCTTCTGCGTTTTTGGCGTCCTGCTCTTCACGAAGAGCGCGACGCAAGATCTTACCCACGTTAGTTTTCGGCAGATCTTCGCGGAATTCGATCACCTTAGGTACTTTGTAACCCGTCAGGTGTTCACGACAATGCGCAAGAAGCTCATCTTTCGTCAAGCTTGGATCGCGTTTCACCACACAGATCTTTACGATTTCACCAGAGGTTTCGTGCGGCTGGCCAATTGCCGCAACTTCCAACACTTTACCGTGCAGCGCGACAACATCTTCGATTTCGTTTGGATAAACGTTGAAGCCAGACACCAGAATCATGTCTTTCTTACGGTCAACAATGTGCAGGAAGCCGTCGTCATCGAATTTGACAATGTCGCCCGTTGAAAGCCAACCGTCTTCGGTGATCACTTCTTTTGTCGCTTCAGGACGCTGCCAGTAACCCTGCATCACCTGAGGACCTTTCACCTGCAACTCACCAATCTGATCGTTTGGCAGTACGTTACCTTCCTCATCAACGATGCGGACATCGGTGGATGGTACTGGCAAGCCGATAGAGCCATTGTACTCTTTCAAGTCGTACGGGTACGCCGCCACCAGCGGAGAACATTCTGTCAGGCCATAACCTTCCAGCAGATGTTTACCCGTCAGCTTCATCCAGTTTTCAGCCACGGCACGTTGAACCGCCATGCCACCGCCAACTGTCAGGCTGAGATTGCTGAAATCCAACTCATGGAAATCTTCATTGTTCAGCAGTGCATTGAACAAAGTGTTTACGCCAGTGATTGCCGTAAACGGATGCTGTTTAAGCTCTTTCACAAACGCAGGAATATCACGCGGGTTAGTGATCAGCAGGTTCTGGCCACCCATTTCGATAAACAGTAAGCCATTAACAGTCAGCGCAAACACGTGGTAAAGCGGCAGCGCAGTGACCACTAACTCACGGCCTTCTTTCAAGACAGGTGCATACATGGCTTTAGCCTGGTTCAGGTTCGCCAGCATGTTGTTGTGGGTCAGAACCGCACCTTTCGCAACGCCTGTGGTGCCACCGGTGTACTGTAGGAAGGCAATGTCATCGCCGGTCATAAACGGCTTCACGTACTGCATACGACGGCCTCTTTTCAGCGCTAGGCGCATTGAAGTCGCGTGTGGCAGATTGTATTTCGGTACCATCTTCTTGATGTACTTCACCACGAAGTTAACGATGGTTCCTTTAGCACGTGGCAGTTGGTCGCCAAGGCTGGTCAGAATAACGTGGCGCACACTGGTGTTATCGACGATTTTTTCCAGTGTATGTGCAAAGTTCGATACGATAACAATTGCGGTCGCACCTGAGTCATTCAGCTGATGCTCGAGTTCGCGAGGGGTGTACAGCGGGTTAACGTTTACCACTACACAGCCAGCACGCAGAATACCGAACAGCGCAATCGGATATTGCAGCAGGTTTGGCATCATGACAGCCACGCGGTCGCCTTTTTTAAGGCCAAGATCGTTTTGCAGGTAAGCTGCAAAAGCACGGCTGCGTTCTTCCAGCTTACGGAAGGTCATCACCTGCCCCATATTAATGAAGGCAGTCTGATCAGCATATTTCTGCACCGACTTTTCGAACATCTCCACCAGTGATGGGTACATGTTCGGTGAGATTTCCGCTGGTACATCTGATGGGTAGCGGTTAAGCCAAACCTTATCCACTTGATCTCTCCTATTTTTTAACGCGGGCAGAAAAGGCCCGCGCCAGACGCAATAAATTCAAACGAGTGTTTTAACTCGCAATTAGACCAGAAGTAACATTCAATTAACATCGCTAAGCGCTGTGAGATGTAGCTTGGTCACAAAATCAATGATCAAAGACGCCGTTTTCGCCTGACTCTGAAGGTGGCAGTGATGTGTGCCTTCCACCATTTCCACGGTCAGGTTCTTGAACCACGCCTTACGTTTTTCAGCCATGGGGCTACGAAGCTCCGGATAACCGTCTTCGCCAATAATCGCCATCACTGGACATTCAATACCTCGGACCAGATGCTCGGCATGATGTGTCGACATCCGGTAAATCGATTCCGTCTTCAACTTGGCATCATGACGCCAGCGCCAGATATCGCCCACTTGCTCAATGCCACGCGTCACCAACGGTGTCAGATCTTCAATGCTGACTTTGTTGATACCCCGGCGAAGTTTCAGCGCCGCATCCAGCGAGGGTAAGTCACGAGGCAACTTCATATTCGCGCGGCTTTCAACACCGCGTTTCAGCCTTTCGACGACTTTATCTTCGCGCTCAGACATTGGGCCAAGCGCTTCTATCATCACCAACCCTTTCGCCCTTTCAGCGAAGGCAGCACTCCAGCAAGACGCTACCAATGCGCCCAACGAATGCCCGACCAGATAGATCGGCCTGTCGCCCAGCTGAAGGATCAGTTGGTGCAGGTCGTCCACATAATCAAAGAAGGGATAGAAGCTGTCAGCACCTTTATGGTCGGAATAACCGTGCCCAGGCCAATCTGGCATGACCAAATCAAAGTGCTCGCTGAGTTGCTGGGCCAGTGGCGCAAAGCTTCCGCTATTATCTTGCCACCCATGCAACATCAGAAGAGTCGGCGTGTTTCGCTCGGTCAGATAAACCTGCGCGGCGAGATCGCCAAATCTCACTGCATATTTTTTTTCTTGTAATGTCATATTGGACCGTTTGAGAGCGCGCGAAGCCTACCACAGAGGGTGCAGGCCAAGTGGTACGAGGAGTTACTTAAACGAAGACATCTACGCCGAACATGGCGATAAGTTCTTCACGACGGGCCTGGTTTTTCACATCCATGTAGGACGCCAGCGCATGGCGGCTTCGCCCATCGGGTAAATCGTAATGAATGTTTTGAAAGGCATCTTCCGCCATTTCAGGGTTTCGAATTCCACGGGATACCGCTTTTGCCACCACGGAAGGCTCGGAGACATCACGGGCCTCATCCTTCTTAGGCGTGGGTTTGCGTCCAGCTTTTCCTGGACGCTGTATCTGCTGTGGTAATCCCTGAATTGAAACCATGAAAGACCTTATCGATTAGCTTTAGATAAAACTATTCGCGACCTGGTAATTTCTTCCATGCCACAGTATCACGAAGGTATACCGGGCTGGCATGTTCTGCATCCACTGCCTCTCCACGCGCAAACGCATGATGAGCAAGGATTAACATATCCTGCGATTCAGGATATAGCACACCGCTGTCGCTTACTGACAAGTGTAGCTGGCCTTGCAGATCAGGGTAAGCTTGCCAGCCCGTTCCTGCTACAAACCACTCACCACCTTCTGCCAACTCTGGCTTGAACATTTCAGGAGGCAGCACTGCTTCTTCGACGACCGTTTCCCAATCGCCGTTTTCAAGGCGCACATAGCCACCTGCATAGATTTCGTTCATGCGTGCATCGATGGTGGACAGCACATGTGTGGCCTGTTGTTTACGATGAGCTTGCTCCGCCATTGCAGCCAGTGTAGATACACCGACCATTGGTAGGTCTGCACCAAATGCCAGACCCTGAGCGATACCAATACCAATACGAACACCGGTAAAACTGCCAGGACCACGACCAAACGCCAGCGCATCGAGCTGGTTCAGCTTTAAGCCCGCTTCAGCCAATACACTATCGACCATAGGCAGGATTTTCGTGGTGTGTTCACGCGGTGCCATTTCACAACGCGCGATAATGTCGTTCCCCATCTTCAGGGCAACGGAGCAGTTTTCAGTGGCCGTATCGACGGCAAGGATCTTAGAAGCCATTTATACCTCTGACGCTGCAGACGATTCTGCAGACTGGTTGTTCGTATCTATTTCAGCGAGAAATTCACTGACTTTTGCCAGATCACGCGTTCGCGGAATTGGCGGTAAGCTGCGCAGGAAGGTTTCACCATAGTTTCTGCTCACCAAGCGGTTATCACAGAGAATGAGCGCACCATGATCGTTTCTATCACGTATAAGTCGCCCAACTCCCTGCTTGAGGGTAATCACCGCATCGGGGATTTGAACGTGGGAAAACGGGTCGCCGCCCTGAAGGCGACAATCTTCAATCCGTGCTTTTAGTAACGGATCATCCGGCGCAGTAAAAGGCAATTTGTCGATAATAACACAGCTCAGCGCTTGCCCTCTAACGTCTATCCCTTCCCAGAAGGCACCTGTGGCAACCAAAAGCGCATTACCGAGCTCTAAAAATTCAGCGAGTAGTTTCTGTTTCGACATTTCCCCTTGCACCAACACCGGCAAGTCTGACAATTCGCGGAAACGCTCAGACAAATCACGCACCATTTGATGAGAGGTGCAAAGGAAGAAACAGCGTCCGTTGTTTTGCTCGATCACTGGCTTGAGCATGTCCACTAATTTATCTGCAAGGCCATAGCTGTTTGGCTCGGGCAAAAAGCGCGGTACACAGAGAATCGCCTGAGATTCGTAATCGAATGGGCTGGGCAGGGTAAACTGCTCCGTGGGCTCTAAACCCAAGCGGTTGCTGAAGTGACTGAAATCATCATTCACCGCGAGCGTTGCAGAGGTAAATATCCACGCCCCTTCCTGCTGCTGAATTTGCTCGCGGAATTTTTCAGCCACGGACAATGGCGTGATGTTCAGGCTGAAATGATGACGGCTGCATTCGTACCAGTAGGAATAGCCAGGGATGGAAGTATCTTTTACCCGCTCAAGTCTGGCTTTAAATAAAGTGGCGCGATCGAAGGCAGCATCCAACAACTGGCTTCGACCCAACGACAGTTTCATCACGTCATGGGCAAGCTCAAGTGCATCAGTCAAACGCACTAGCTCCCTTGCCACGGCTGGCGAAGTGCTTATTTCACGCCAGTTACCGCGAAAGCCCGGCTCGCCCAGTACAATGCGTAAATCTGAAGCCGATTGAGAGAGACGATCAGCGACTTTCTCAAGCTGTTTGGTATCGCGAAGTTCAGTGCGATACGCAATGTTGATGTCTTTGGCGAGTTCCTGAAGTTGGCGACTGGAAAGACTCTGGCCGAAATACTGGCTGGCGATATCGGGTATCTGATGCGCTTCATCGAAGATAAACACTTCCGCTTCCGGAATCAGTTCACCAAACCCTGTTTCTTTGATCGCCAAATCGGCTAGGAAAAGGTGGTGATTCACAACCACCAAGTCTGCATCCATGGCGCGCTTGCGGGCCTTCACCACAAAACAGTCTTCGTAACTTGGGCATTCTTTACCCAGACAGTTGTCATTTGTCGAAGTAATTGTGGGGATGATTGGGCTGTCTTCCGCCAAATCATCGCATTCGCCCAAATCGCCGGTTTTGGTTTCTGAAGACCAACTTCGTACTTTCACTAACTGGCTAAGCAGCATTGGGTCGGCGTGACCATCGTGACTCTCAATCATCTGGCGGCTTAAACGCTCTGGGCAAAGGTAGTTTGCACGCCCTTTCAGCAAGGCAACACGACCTGAGAAGCCGAGGGTGTCAACCATCAATGGCAGATCACGGTGAAACAGCTGTTCCTGAAGGTTTTTAGAACCTGTACTGACGATGGTTTTCTTTCCACTGAGCAGTGCCGGCACCAGATAAGCGTACGTTTTACCAGTACCCGTCCCTGCCTCGACCACAAGTTGAGTTTGATTTTTAATTGAACGCTCAACTGACAAGGCCATATCGGTCTGCGGCTGACGTGGCTGGAAGCCTTTTATCGCTCGAGCCAACGCACCTGTGGTGGAGAAAACCTTCGAAATCATTGGTCATTTATACAGTATTTGAAAGGATTGCATTATGCCAACAATCCCCCCTTATCGCCAGACATGCAGAACCTCACCGTCAAGTCTTTGACCTTGAGGCCAATTCAGAGTAAAACGTGATGAATAGCAAATTAAAATTCATCACGAGTAATACGTTTCTATGGAAAGAAAAATCCTGCTGACGGACTGCCCTGACGCTCAAGGCCTCATCGCCAAGATCACCAACATCTGTTACAAGCACCAACTCAACATCATCCATAACAATGAGTACGTTGACCACAGCACAGGTCAGTTCTTTATGCGTACTGAGCTGGAAGGAATTTTCAATGATGAAACCTTCCTGATGGATATCGATCAGGCACTCCCTGCAGGCAGTCACCGCAATCTTGTTGACACCAGTCGCCGTAAACGTGTGGTGATCATGGTGACCAAAGAGTCGCACTGTCTGGGTGACATTCTCATGAAAGCCTATGACGGCTCACTGGATGTGGATATTGCTGCCGTGATTGGTAATCACGACAAATTGGCCGCATTAACGGAAAAATTCGATATCCCGTTCCACTTTGTGAGCCATGAAGGCTTGGAACGTGAAGCGCATGAAAACCAAATCATCGACATCATCGAAGGGTATGAACCGGATCATATTGTTCTGGCGAAATTTATGCGTGTTCTGACACCAAACTTCGTTGCACGTTTCCCGCGCAAAATCATCAACATTCACCACAGCTTCCTGCCAGCATTCATCGGCGCGCGCCCTTATCATCAGGCGTGGGAACGTGGCGTGAAAATCATTGGAGCAACGGCGCATTTCGTGACCAACGATTTAGATGAAGGTCCAATCATCGACCAGAACGTGAAACATGTTGACCACACCTTCAGTGCAGAAGACATGGTTAAAGCAGGTCGTGACGTAGAAAAAACCGTGCTGAGTAATGCACTGAGCCAAGTGCTCGAAGACAAAGTCTTCGTTTATGGCAATAAGACCGTCATTCTGTAAGCAGGAAATAGACCAAAGAAAAAGGAGCCTCAGGCTCCTTTTTCACTTTCTATCACTTGCTCCAGAGTCACAGGGTGGAGCTTAACGCAGACGTCCTTGAACTTGAATGCCACAGTCGGGTTGGCAATACGCTCGCCCTCGCCTGCGGGAGAACTCAGCTTCACCTTCACACCCAGTGATACCAGTTGATCCCACTTTGCTGCAAGCGCTGGGAACAAGCCAAACACATCCTCAAGCAGTGCTTCCGGTGTTGTCGCCTTTGACGGTACCACCCATTCAGCGTGTTCCCACCCTTCTTCCGGATAAAGCTTATCGCCCGGATAAGGCAACTCGACACATTGCGTTTGCCATTGACCAAAAGACAGCGATTCTTTCGCTTTGATCACCACAATCGGACGACCATTGATGTTATTTACGGAGAGTTCTTCACCCGAAGAAAGCCAGGATTGATGAAGTTTCTCAGCCGCTTTTCTGTCATTGATGCGCAAAGCGATGTGGTCGGCCGGATAGGCGCTAAGGTCCAACTCCAACAGTTCTAACAGCGCATCCAAGCGAGCAGAAAAATCGGGGAGTGTGGCGTAGAGGGATTCGACGGTTAATGCTGGCATGGTCATCTCGTTACCTTCAAAGATGACAGGAATTTACCACAGCGTTGATATCACTGGAACGCACACGCTTTTACTTGCTATGAAATCCACCTATTTCGCAGGATTCAGCTTTTAAACTGCGCCTGTTTGTGGGTATTATTACGCCTACATACGCGCATCACACTTTGATGCCCAAGTTTCAGTGCTAAAGCCGTCAACCATGCCCTGTTTGCCTCAAATTGCAGTGGGTATTGTTGACGGATTTTTTGCTTTAACCCGGCTGCATTTTGCCGGGTGTCAGAATTAAGGTAAGCAAGTGAATATTCAAGCCCTTCTTAACGACAAAGTCGCTGCAGCCATGGTTGCTGCAGGTGCACCTGAAGGCAGCCCAGCGGCTGTCCGTCAATCAGCGAAACCACAGTTTGGTGACTACCAGGCAAACGGCATCATGGGTGTTGCCAAAAAGCTGGGTTGTAACCCACGCGAATTCGCGCAGAAAGTGCTGGATGTTCTGGATCTGGATGGCATGGCGGAAAAAACCGAAATCGCTGGCCCAGGATTTATCAATATTTTCTTGAGCACTGAATGGCTCGCAGCCAAAGCAGACGAAGCGCTGGCGAGTGACCGTCTGGGTGTGGCAGAAGCTGAAAAACAAAACATTGTGGTTGACTACTCAGCACCAAACGTAGCGAAAGAAATGCACGTTGGTCACCTGCGCTCAACCATCATTGGTGATGCGGTTGTACGTACCCTGGAGTTTATGGGTCACAACGTTATCCGCGCTAACCACCTTGGCGACTGGGGTACCCAGTTCGGCATGCTGATCGCAAACCTTGAGCGCCATGAAGCACAAGGTGGCGACATTTCAATGGATCTGAGCGACATCGAAGGCTTCTACCGCGAGTCGAAGAAGCTTTACGACGAAGACGAAGAGTTCGCAAAGACTGCGCGTAACTACGTGGTTCGCCTGCAAAGCGGTGACGAATACTGCAAAGAAAAATGGCAGCAACTGGTAAAAATCACCCTGGAACAAAACCAGCGTAACTATGACCGTTTGAACGTATCCCTGACCGATAAAGACGTGATGGGTGAAAGCAAGTACAACGGCATGCTGGCTGGCATTGTTGAAGACCTTAAAGCACAAGGTCTGGCAGTCGAAGATGACGGCGCAATGGTTGTGTTCCTGGACGAATACAAGAACAAAGATGGCGAGCCTATGGGTGTGATCATCCAGAAGCGTGACGGCGGCTTCCTGTACACCACCACGGATATTGCGTGTGCGAAATACCGCTACGAAACCTTCAACGCAGATCGCGTGCTGTACTTCATCGACTCACGTCAGCACCAGCACCTGATGCAGGCATGGACTATCGTACGTAAAGCCGGTTATGTACCTGAAAGCATGAGCCTTGAGCACCATGCATTCGGCATGATGCTGGGTAAAGATGGCAAGCCATTCAAGACCCGAGCAGGTGGTACCGTTCGTCTGGCTGACCTGCTGGATGAAGCAGAAGTACGTGCGAAGAAGCTGATTGAAGAGAAGAACCCTGAACTGTCAGCGGAAGAAAAAGACAACATTGCCAACACTGTAGCTATGGCAGCGGTAAAATACGCTGACCTGTCTAAGCACCGCACTACTGACTATGTGTTTGACTGGGATAACATGCTGGCGTTTGAAGGCAACACTGCGCCTTACATGCAATACGCTTACACCCGTGTGGCCTCTATCTTCAACAAAGCCGGCATTGACGCAAGCAGCATCCAGGGCCAAATCATTGTGTCTGAAGAGAAAGAGAAAGCACTGGTTTCTAAACTTCTGCAATTTGAAGAAGCCGTTGATGGCGTTGCCCGCGAAGGTCAGCCACACATCATGTGTAGCTACCTGTTTGAGCTGGCTGGCACCTTCTCAAGTTTCTACGAAGCATGTCCAATTCTAAATGCAGAAGGCGAAACCAAACAAAGCCGTTTGAAACTGGCAGCACTGACAGCTAAGACCATTAAACAGGGGCTGGATCTACTTGGTATTAAGACGCTAGAGCGCATGTAAACACTGATTCAGAAGCAAGATCACACTTTTAAAAGCCCGCGAATCTTTCGCGGGCTTTTTTACACCCAGTGTAAAAATATCGTACATAATTCTGTTTCACTAACCGACATGTGTGTCAACTAGGAATACAGAATGAGCGACTACGCCTTTTTTGAAGCCACTCGTATTTTTAAACGTGCTGTACCTATGATGGTAAAGTACAAAGTACCGACAACCCCTCATTATTTCTCACTTTGGTATACGTACTGCGCAGGCACTAACCCTCAGCTTAATCAAGCTGTTGATGAGACAGTCACTCGATTTGGAAGCTGTTCACCACTTCATTGCGACAACATCATTGAGACCTATCTGCTTGATGATGCAAAGCGCGAGGTGAATAATTTCCGCCAAAAACTCCAAACTCTGGCAGCCGATCTGGGTGACTCAATGGGCTCAACGGTTTCTGATACAGAAGAGTTCAGAGATATTCTAAGCACGTCCGTTAACAGGTTGAAAAACGTTAAAAGCCATATAGCAGCGAATGGAGAGAGTAAGCAGGTTTTGCAGGAACTTTTAAAGGGCTCCCAGCATCTGCTTAGCGCCACTTCGCAATACCAAATTCAGGTGTCGTCCCAGAAAACAGAAATTGATGCTTTGAAAAAGCAGTTACAGGAATATCAGAAGCAAGCTTCACACGATGCGCTGACTGGTTGCCTTAACCGTCGAGAATTTGAAAAGCAGTTAGAGGACAACGTTCATCAAAAGAACGTGTTTAGCGTCATGATGGTCGATATCGATCACTTCAAATCATTCAATGATGAGTTTGGTCATCAGATGGGTGATAAGGTGCTTCAGATTGTGGCCGCCAAACTTCAGCAGGTCGTCGATGAATCCGGAGCTGTATTCAGATATGGCGGTGAAGAGTTTGTGGCCATTCTGCCAAGCCTTCCTTTGAAATCGACCTTTGTTGTTGCTGAAAAGATGCGCTCAACTCTTGAACGACTCTCTGTAACAGACAAGCGTTCGGGCCAGAAAATTAACTCGATCACCGCATCATTCGGTATAGCAGAGAGAGAAGGTGATGAATGCGGACTAGCACTGGTAGCCAGGGCCGATGAAGCCTTGTACAACGCTAAACATAAAGGCCGTAACTGCGTTATGCCGCAGGTTCGCTAAGCGAACCTGCTATTGGGTGAGTTTTGCCCCTCCGCCTGCGAGCCATTGCAGCTCTGCTTCAGTGGAAAGTCGGCCTAAAGATGCATTGCGGGTAGGAAAGCGCCCAAATCGCTTGATGATATCGAAGTTGGTGCGGGCATGACGGAATATATTTTCGAACAACCCAGCTTCCTCCTGCCCTGCCGAGCTGCACAACTGACTGAATCTGAATAACGCTTCTTCCTGATCTTCCATATGCTCAGAGTGCTGCAAAGGCATATAAAAGAACGCACGCTGAATAGTCGGTAAATCTAAATCCTGCGCTTCTGCCAACCCTCGCTTACATACGGCCAAAGCGAACTCATCGTAACGAAAAGCCGCACTCAATCCGCGGTAGATTCGACGACTGAACTGATCGAGTAATATGACAGTGGCCAGAGTCCCTTGTGGTGAACAAAGCCACTGGCTGAGCTTTCCTTCCCCCGCCATACTCACATGAGGAAGAAATTGCTCCCGGATCTGCCTGTCCAGGCTGTCATTGTTCTCAAACCACATAGATTTGAGCGCATCGTCTGTTTTGGGGGCGTCTGGGTCGCCAAACCAAAACTCCAGCACTTCTGTATAGTCCATTCGCGCCTCCATGTGACGCCGAGTTCTTTTGACCTTAAGTACTCTTAAAGCCTAACTGCATATTTGGTATAGCGTGGCTCAATGACACGTTAGGGACTGGTTTTGTGATTTTACTATGACATTTGCGCAAAACGTGCGCTCTCAAACAGGCAAGAGTTTAATCTTGGTCATACCGCCTAAAGGCTTGGGCTATCGTTTCAGTCATGAGAATTTGCAATCCATCGATTATTTACATTAGTGCGGAATCCCAGTAGTTTTGACCTGATTTCCTGACATCAAGAGAAGATGAAATGCCATTCGAACTCCACCCACGATTGGACGCAGACACGACCTGGCTGGGCGATTTTCCGCTCTGCCGTGTTCTATTAAGTAAAGAAGACATCGGCCCTTGGCTGATTTTGGTTCCTAAAGTCGAAGGGATTCGTGAGATTCATCACCTGACGAAAAGTGACCAACAACAGTTCATACAAGAATCTTCGCTGGTTGCAGAAAAACTGGAAGCGCACTCCAACGCTGACAAACTCAACATTGGCGCACTGGGGAATATGGTTCCTCAACTACATGTTCACCACATTGCCCGTTTTCAAACAGATATCGCTTGGCCTGGTCCAGTTTGGGGAAACACCAATGGCGTGCAGCGCCATGAGTTGGCTCAAAATGAAATGACAGAGAAGTGGCGTAGCCTGCTGGGAGACGCAGCTGGGTTTACCCCAGCAGGATAAAAGAAAAGCGCGGATTCAACCCGCGCTTTTTTGTTTTCTATTGATACACAGTCACGCCAAGCTCAGAGTCTTCAAGCCAGGTGTATTGCCTGATTGTGCCTGACGCCCGAGCTGAAACGGTTATCTTGAGTTTTCCCCGTTTGACCCATTCACTCAGCATGGCCTCAACCCCATCCTCGGAAAGAGCGAACGCTTTTGCTAACTCTTTCAATGAACATTTTGGGTGAGACTGAATGTAATTCCTTAAGGAAAACAAAATCATACTGCAACAACCCTGAGCGCATTACTGAAAGAACCGTTACGCTTGAGTAGTGAAACAGTCGCTACCATTAGCGCGATGCCGCCCGAAATCCAAAGCCCACTCACTAATGGTGTTACCATCAACATCATCGATTGATAAATGATAGTCGCCACGACTACACCCAGCAGCATAGTCCACCCAGCAATGAACATGGCAAATGGTCGACCGAATTCACGCACATAAGCACCCATCGCTGCGACACAAGGTGTATAGAGTAAAACAAAGACCAGATAAGCAAACGCACTTGCAACGGTAAAGTTCGCGCTTAAGTTAGCAAAGATGCTCAGATCGACTTCCTGTTCCTCAGCCACCGCTTCGTTATCAGCCAGATCTCCGACTTGAATACCCAATGGATCGGAATAATTAAGACCCATGAGGTTTTCAGGAATAGTCTGTACTGCTTGGCTCAGGCTACCCAACAAATCATACTCACTGGCTTCTTCACTGCTTGGCGAGGCATAAAGGTTATTTAACGTACCGACCACTGCTTCTTTAGCAAAAATCCCCGTAATGATACCCACTGTCGCCTGCCAGTTGTCTTCCTGAATACCAATCGGCATAAACACGGGCGTGACAAATTGAGCGGCTTTTGCCAGCACAGAATTGTCTGAGTCTTCGTTACCAAACGAACCATCAGTACCAATTGAGTTAACAAAACTCAATATCGTCACGACCACAACAATAGTCTTACCTGCGCCAAGCACGAAACGCTTCAGTTTCTGCCAGGTTTTTACGTAGATATCTTTCACTCGTGGCCATTCATAACGAGGCATTTCCATCAACAATGCCTCACTGTCGCCAGGATAAAGCGTCCGACGTAAAACTACGCCCGTAAAAATAGCTACTGCAATACCTAGCAGATAAAGAAGGAAAACAATGTTTTGCCCATTGTCTGGAAAGAATGCGGCAGCAAAGAGTGCATAAACTGGCAACCTCGCACCACAAGACATAAATGGTGCCATTGCTGCTGCAAGGCGACGTTCACGTTCTTGATCGAGTGTACGGGTTGCCATGATGGCAGGTACGTTACATCCAAAGCCTAGAACCAAGGGAACGAAGGCTTTCCCAGGCAAACCAATCTTCTGCATCGCCTTATCCAGCACAAATGCTGCGCGCGCCATATATCCGGAAGCTTCAAGCAACGACATAAAGAGGTAAAGGCAGGCAATCACGGGGATAAACGTTGCGACAGTTTGAATACCACCGCCAACACCATCGGCAATAATCGTCACCAACCAGACAGGTAGATGATTGTCCAGCAGGTAGTGACCGCCATCGACCAACAAAGCCCCTGTACCAATATCGAAAAAGTCGATAAAAGCGCCACCAATGTTAATGGAAAACATGAACATCAGATACATCACGCCAAAGAAGATCGGCAACCCAAAGTAGCGGCTCAATACCACGTTATCGATAGCATCGGTCACTCGCGCTTTAAATGGGATTACCTGAGTTTTAGATTCTCGGCAAACTTCTGCGACGCGCGAATAGCGGACATCAGCAATAGTAAGATCTATATCTGTGGAATCGAGCTTGTCGGTCACACCGGATAGGCATTGCAGCGTTGCGTCCGAAACTTGACGTTTTAATGCACTGTCGCCGCATAGCAGTCGGATCGCACTCGCGCGGGCGTACGTCTGACCCTCTTCATGCATTGCCGTCGAAAGGGTTTCAATACCCGCCTCTAATGCCTGCCCGTAATCCAGCATCAAAGATACGTCGGGTTGAGCCTCTGACAACGCATTTGATAAAGAGGCTTTCAGCGAATTTACTGAATCCATGTCAGTCGCTGTGACCGAATAAACCGGACACTGGAGAAAACTTGACAATATAGACGTGTCAACATCAAAACCTTGCGCTTTAACCACGTCCATTTTGTTGAGAACAACCACCATAGGTCGCCCCAGCTCACGAAGTTGAAGCGTGAGGTACAAGCTACGCTCCAGACTGCTGGCGTCGAGAACGTTTACAATCAAATCGCAAGGGAGATTAAACAGAGCGGAAATCGCGATTGATTCATCGAGACTGTTTTCACCATCGGCATTATCCAGTGTGTAGATGCCCGGCAAGTCAGTGAGGACAGCATCTTGCTCTTTTAGAGATAATTTGCCTTTCTTTTTATCAACGGTGACACCCGCCCAGTTACCAATCTCCTGTCGGGAGCCAGTCAGTCGGTTGAATAGGGTCGTTTTCCCCGAGTTAGGGTTACCAACAGTAAGTAATTGCTTACCCCTCATGAGAAGTCACCTCAATGTTTTGCGCCAAGGAAAGTCGGAGCGCAATATCACACCCTCTGACTCTGATTTGGATAGGGTCGCCCATTGGAGCATAACGAATAACGCTTACATCTGTATCCGGCAGCAAGCCCATTGCCATCAGTTTTTTTCTTGGAATTGTTGGTACAGAGGAGAGAGAGATAACCCGCCCTGCCATGCCAGGTTTGAGTTCTGTAAGCTTCATAAATACAACCAAAATGAGAATCATATACATTTGCAGTCAAAAGTATTGCAAATTGTTTCAGAAAGAAAGTTGTTTTTGATCAACAAAGTTAGGGGATTTAAACAGAGTTTCGATAGCCTACATGTCAAAGCCCACGTCAATTTCGTCAATATTTCCGTTAACTTCGTAAAATTCCATATAAAACCGCCGGTTTGACGCACGTTACTACTGGGGTTCAAAAAGAAAAAATCTCCGTTAGCTTTTCGTCAAAAACGTTAAAAGGCTAAAATTCTCTGGTTTTTACCCAGTAAAAAGTTAGAGGCGGTGCAAAGAAATGAGGGCTTTTTAATCGAAATGAAATAATGGCGGGAAATTACTATCGGCTGTAGCAGTGAAATCGTTTTAATAACCCCAAGTTATTTAAAACCTAATTCCAGATGGTGTGTGGTCTCCCACACACCTCCGGCAGCAAGCGAAGGTGTCTTTGACGCCCGTGGTATAGTCAGCAGGCTATACCACGCTCTTTTTTTTCTCTCCCTCTTTGATATATCAACCCAACGACATTTTGTATCTGCCTCTCAAGGGCTTCCCGTCGGTCTCGCCATGAAATTCAACCACCTGGTTTACACGTGATATTCGTTGCTACACGTATCCCGGAACTGTGAGGGCGTTACTCCATATTTTAATTTGAATGACTTGGTAAAGTAGGACGGCTCATTAAATCCGCATGCCACAGCAACATCCGTAATCTTATCTCCCTGACATAACATCCGCTTAGCGTTTTCCAACCGTGTGGCAATCAATACCTCTTTGAAGGTACTCCCCAGCTCTAGTTTGAATCGACGCTGCAAGCTTCGTTCAGAGATGAATAGCGCTTTTGCTAACAACGCTGTGGAATATTCAGGATCGTGGAAATGACTCCCAATTTCCAACAGGACACGTTCTCGCCACTCTTCAGCTTCTTTATCAATACTATTGCTTGCAGACTCTGCCACCGTCAGCGGGCTTGGTGTAACAGGCTCCGGCTCAAGCTCAGGTAAAACGCTTCTTGAACCGCTACAAAAGCGCTTGGCTGACTCCTCGCGCTTGTCAATTTCAATGACTTTCCTGTGAACAGTTTCTCTTAGCTGCTTGTTTTGAGACTTGATAGCAGTGTTCTTTTTTCGGTAATAAAACGCCACAAAGATAATCGCGACTGTCACGACCAGAAAGAAGTAGCCCAGTCGTTGATACCATGGCTGTTCTACAACAAAACTGAGCAGGCGCACTTTTTCTCCAGCTCCATTTCCTTTCGACAGGTTAACTACAAGGGTATATTCGCCAGTATTCAATGCACTGAACACCAGTTTCTGATCGTTGGTTGTGTACCAGCTATCATCGCCATTACCTTCCAACCGGTACTCGAGTTTGTCTTGGGTGCCAAACGGCATTTGTCCCACCTCAATCGCTACCGTTCCTTTGGTGGTAATGTTTAAAGGCGCATCAGAAGAGGGTCCAAGGCGCCACGGAGTACCGTTTATATAGATAGCACTCGGAGAAACAGGTGCTGGTGGAGCACTGAATAGAAAAGATAATGTCGGTTCGGGAATTGAGAAAACGCCAAAATCACCAGCTATCAGCATCTTCTCTTCATTCTTTTGACAATAGTGACGCAGAGAAGGCACGGAGTTGGGCGAACCTTGAACGAATTGCAGTACCTCGTTCGAAAACTGCTGTCTGTAGATTCCTTTGGTAGTGACGTATAGAGAAGATGCACCGTTAACAACCAAACACTTTGCGACATCTTCTGATGTATTCACAAAGCGCTCTTTAGGTAGCGTTTGTTTAACTGTGTCATAGGTATAAACGCCCCTCTGGGTAAGCATCCAGATCTCCCCTTTAGGGCCCACTTTGAGTGACTTTATGGCACCGATTTGTTCTCGGGTCAGTTTAGGAATAAACCTGCCATCAAAGTAGAAATACAAGCCATTGGTGGTTCCTAGCCAAGTTCCGCTCTCCTCAAGATCGATAACAGATGTTAGCCGATTATTGAATACGCCTGACCAGTCGCTGCCAAAATCCACCAAAGTACGGCCTTTTGGCCAAAACCGCATAACATTAGAACCTTGAGCAAGCCAAAGGGAGTGGCTGTCACTAACAATGCGGTCTACTGGTTTATCCTCAATTGCCCTCGGTACCTTCCCATTCAGTAGAGAAAACGTTTGAGGGTCATAAGCTTTAAGCCCTGACGCCGATGCTACCCACAAGACACCATCAAACATCGCCATACTGTCGATCGCGGAGTCTAACTGCGTCGACTTAATCGGCTCTAAGCGTTCATTGAGCGTAATCAGCTTATACCGCGTGCTCATCAGGAAATCGTTTCCATACTGAACCAATGCGGACAGTTGTTCTTCACCTGGCTCGGGCGACAACACATACATAGGAAATCGGTTGATTTGACTTGCAACCATGTTTCGGTAATTCAGCCCTGCATCTGTTGCCACCCAGAGCTCTTCCATCATTCCTACTTCAAGATCTTTGATAGCTTGCCCTGAAAAGCTGAACGCATCGTCACTTTGACCAGTGAGAAGCTTGAACTCAGAATCTTCTATTTTCTTAAGATACAAACCTGAAGGAGAACCGGCCCAAACGCCCTCTGCCGTTGCAGCCAAATGGTCAATTCGAATACCTGATAGATAACGCTGCAGCTCTTTTCCCTCCTCAAAGACAACAATGCCTTGCGCTGTACCTGCCCAGAACTGCTCCCCCACTTTCTCAAGGGCATTTAGCTTTGCGTCAACGTCAAATAGCACTTTTCCAGAAGGCAGTTCGACTCCTTGATTATCACGCTGCGCGATAACGCGCTCTCCATTTTCAAAGATATCGGAAAAAGGCTCAGCCAAGAGCATTTCGGGTTGGGTGGTGTTTGCAGCTATCGAATAAGTATTGGTGGCGGTTAGAACCCACAGATGTTCACTCGTTCCGACAATTTCCTTTACCCTCCCTTCAACCGACAGAGGGTTCAATTGGTTATTGTCTATATCGTATTGGAGCAACTGCCCTTTTGAGACTAACCACAGATCACCATTAAACAACTCGATATGCGAGATCCTCTTACCGATTGGCGTGAAGGCATCAAGCTTGTGGTAATGAACACCATCGTAGTAACTGACACGTCCATTAGTATCAAGAAGCCAAATACCTCTATTGTCCGCGTATTCGATCTCTTTTATTTTTGCCGTGTCGCTGGCTGAAGGAAATGGAAAGGCATAGAAAATAGGTGACGCCTGCACCGATGCCGACAAACTGGCAAAGGTAGAGATCACCAAAAAGAAAGGTCTACATTGAGCAAGCAAATAGCGAAGCAGTGACATCATTGTTTTGTATGATTTTTTACTGTCACTGCATTTTCGCAGTTTTTCGGATTCGGTCTTGCTCGCAATGCAGGGTTATGCGAACAAGCTCACATTACCCTAACTTAAATTTCGCTGAAACAAGCCAAATATTGACTTCCCAATTGATTGAGAAAATCAACGTATTGATTCGTTTCTACCTTAAGGTCAGTTGCCATTGGGTCAAGAACTAACACCTTTGCATCTGTTCCTTTCACCAGAGTTGACACCATGGCTGGATTGAACTGGGGTTCACTGAATACGCACTGTGCCTGTCCCTTTTTAATAGCTCCACGAATCGCCACCAAGGTCTTGGCACCCGGTTTACGTTCCGGATTGATGGTGAGATGCCCCAGCGAGTTGAGCTTAAACGCATCTTCAAAATATCCATACGCGTCGTGAAATAGAAAGTACCCCTTGTTATCAATGGCTGAAAGGCGTGTTTCAAGGGAAGATTTTGCACTCTCCAAGTCCGCCTTGAATCGGGCATAGTTGCTCTCGTAATCTTTCGCATGAGAAGGATCGAGCTTGACCAATTTGTCTTTCACTGCCTGAGCAATCACAATGCTTTGGTCTGGTCCCAACCAAATATGTCCGTCAATGCCGTCATGCGAGTGACCATGATGGTCGTGATCATCATGTCCATGCGCTCCCTCATCGAAGTAGCGGACTGGCATGCCTGGGTAAGTTGTTAAACGGACGGCGTTGTCCGCATCGCCCAGTAACTTCTCCAGAAACAACTCTAGCTCCGGTCCTACCCAGAATACAGCATCTGCCGCAGAAATCTTTTTCAGGTCCGATGGTCTCAGCGCGTAGTCATGCGGAGATGCACTATCCGGCAGTAACACTTCCACGTTTGCATGGTTACCCGCTATGTCATTGGCTATCAGACCGAGGGGTTTGATAGTCGTCACCAAGTTTGGTTGGGCACTCGCAACTGCTGGAAGGAATAACATTAAGGCTATGAAAAACTTCTTTGTACTACTGATCATCGTGTCATCCATCATGCGAATTTAAAAACAGCGAGAAATGTTATATTATAACATTTCATTTTTAAACCACTTGTTCAAGATATGTCCTCAGCTCTCGTTAAACTCGACCAAGTTTCCGTCATCTTTGATGGAAAAAGCGTTTTAGATCGTGTCTCTCTGTCCCTCTACAGAAATAAAATCACAACGCTTATCGGCCCAAATGGTGCTGGAAAATCCACACTAGTTAAGACAGTTATTGGCTTGACGGCACCCAGCATAGGGAAAGTAGAAAAGAGCAAAGGATTGAAAGTTGGCTACGTACCACAGAAGCTCAAACTAAATGAAAGCCTCCCTCTTAACGTAGAGCGCTTTTTGAAGTTATCTCCTGGTGCCAACCGTAAAAGCATTGGTGAAGCACTGACGCTTGTTGGGGCAACAAAATTACTTCACGCCAATATGCATACATTGTCCGGCGGTGAGTGCCAACGCGTTCTATTGGCAAGCGCGGTTCTAAAGAAGCCCGACTTGTTGGTTTTAGACGAGCCAGTACAAGGCGTAGATGTGTCAGGTCAGTTAGAACTTTACAGCCTGATAGGTGAGCTGAAAGATAAGTTGCAGTGTGCTGTACTCATGGTTTCCCACGACCTTCACATCGTCATGGCAAAAACAGATGAGGTTATTTGTCTTCAACACCATGTGTGTTGTTCTGGCGAACCCGAAGCGATTTCATCTCACCCAGAATACATTGCATTGTTCGGTCGTCGAGAATGCGAACAACTGGCACTCTACCAGCATCACCACAACCACGAACACGATCTGTCAGGAAGCCCTATTGGTCCCTGCCAACACGGAGACCATCATAATGCTTGAGTTTCTTGCGATACCGTTTTTTGCAGGTGTCCTCATTGCTGCCACTGTTGGTCCTCTCGGCTCGTTTGTTGTGTGGCGCAAGATGGCTTACTTCGGCGACACACTTGCTCACGGCTCACTGCTGGGGTTAGCACTCGGGTTTATGCTTCAGATAAACCTGAACATCGCACTCATCTTCAGCTGTATTGTCATTGGTATTTTGTTGGTTGGGCTACAACGTAAAAGCAGCGTTTCGACAGATACACTGCTTGGTATCATCGCTCATACGTCTTTGTCACTCGGCCTTGTGACAATCAGTTTTGTTGACGACTTACGTGTAGACCTAATGGCGTATTTGTTTGGCGACCTTCTATCTGTCACAACGGCAGACATTAGTTGGATTGCAGCTGGCTGCGCGCTGGTATTGGCGCTTCTGTATAAACTATGGACGCCATTTCTTGCAATTACAGTTAACGAAGAGATGGCAAGGGTCGACGGATACAATGTCGATAGGCTCAAACTGGTGCTCATGCTATTGGTCGGCCTTGTAATTGCCGTTGCAATGAAGTTTGTCGGCGCATTGATCATTACTTCACTGATGATTATTCCTGCCGCGACGGCACGGCGTTTCTCAAAAAGTCCTGAACAAATGGTCATTCTTGCCAGTGTCATTGGTGTGATTTCAGTGTTTGGCGGTATTGCCTTGTCATGGTTCGAGGATACCCCAGCAGGGCCTTCAGTGGTTGTCGCTGCAGGTTTTCTTTTCTTTCTCAGCCAGTTTTACAAACAAGCTGAATAGCATTTAAAAAAAAACCGCTCCGAAGAGCGGTTTTTTTAACTTCTGGTCTATTACCAGCCAGTGCGTGAACGCAGTGCTTTACCGATATCGGCAAGACTTTTCACTGTGGTTACGCCAGCTGCTTCCAGTGCTGCAAATTTGTCTTCTGCAGTACCTTTACCACCTGAGATGATCGCACCAGCGTGACCCATACGCTTACCTGGAGGAGCAGTCACACCAGCGATGTAAGAAACAACAGGCTTAGTCACATTCTCTTTGATGAATGCAGCGGCTTCTTCTTCAGCGGTACCACCGATTTCACCGATCATCACGATCGCTTCAGTCTGTGGATCTTCTTCGAACATTTTCAGAACGTCGATGAAGTTAGAGCCCGGGATTGGGTCACCACCGATACCTACACAAGTAGATTGGCCGAAACCTTCGTCAGTCGTCTGCTTAACTGCTTCATAAGTCAGCGTACCTGAACGAGATACAATACCCACTTTACCTGGCTTGTGAATGTGGCCAGGCATGATGCCAATCTTACATTCGCCCGGAGTGATAACACCTGGACAGTTTGGACCAATCATGCGAACGCCAGCTTCATCCAGCTTCACCTTCACTTCCAGCATATCCAACGTAGGGATACCTTCGGTGATGGTCACAATAAGTTCGATACCTGCATCAATCGCTTCCAGAATCGCATCTTTACAGAACGGAGCTGGTACGTAGATAACAGTCGCTGTCGCGCCAGTCGCTTCTACGGCTTCTGCCACAGTATTGAATACTGGAAGACCCAGATGAGTGGTGCCGCCTTTGCCTGGTGATACACCACCAACCATTTGCGTTCCATACTCGATCGCTTGCTCTGAGTGGAAAGTACCCTGACCACCGGTGAAACCCTGACAGATTACTTTGGTATCTTTGTTAATCAAAACAGACATTATTTGCCCTCCGCTGCAGCAACAACTTTCTCTGCTGCTTCAGTCAGTGAGGTCGCAGCAATAATGTTCAGGCCTGACTCAGCCAGTTTCTTCGCGCCAAGCTCAGCGTTGTTACCTTCAAGGCGAACAACAACCGGTACTTTAACGCCAACTTCTTCTACCGCACCGATGATGCCGTCTGCGATCAGGTCACAGCGCACGATACCGCCGAAGATGTTCACCAGAACAGCTTTTACGTTGTCGTCAGAGAGGATGATTTTGAATGCTTCAGTAACGCGCTCTTTGGTTGCGCCGCCACCAACATCCAAGAAGTTTGCAGGGCTGCCGCCATGCAGGTTTACGATGTCCATGGTACCCATTGCCAGGCCCGCACCGTTAACCATACAACCAATGCTGCCATCCAGAGCAACATAGTTCAGTTCCCACTGTGCTGCGTGTGCTTCACGTGGATCGTCCTGTGATGGATCGTGCATTTCACGGATTTTTGGCTGACGGTATACGGCATTGCTATCAACAGCCAGTTTTGCGTCCAGGCAGTGGAGATTGCCTTGATCAGTGATAACCAGCGGGTTCACTTCCACCAGCGCAACATCGCGTTCGATGAACAGTTTTGCAATGCCCATGAAGATTTTGGTGAATTGCTTGATTTGCTCGCCTTGTAGACCTAGCTTAAATGCCAGTTGACGGCCTTGGTATGGCTGAGGGCCTACCAATGGGTCTATCGCCGCTTTGTGGATAAGCTCTGGTGTCTCTTCAGCGACTTTTTCGATTTCCACACCACCTTCGGTAGATGCCATGAAAACAACGCGACGTGAACCACGGTCTACTACTGCACCCAGGTAGAGTTCTTGAGCAATGTCAGTACACTCTTCAACCAGGATTTTGCTAACTGGCTGGCCATTTGCATCTGTCTGGTAAGTCACCAGATTTTTGCCCAACCAATTCTGAGCGAATTCTTTGATTTCTTCTTTGTTGCTAACCAGTTTCACACCGCCCGCTTTGCCGCGACCACCAGCGTGTACCTGACATTTAACAACCCACTTGTTTCCGCCTAGTTTGTCAGCGGCTTCAGCAGCTTCTTGAGGAGTGTCACAGGCATACCCTTCGGATACTGGCAGCCCATATTCAGCAAACAGCTGTTTTGACTGATATTCGTGCAGATTCATGATGTTCTATCCGTGTCTATTTCCGTTTTATAGGTTTAATTTGCTTTCCACACAGGGGGCTCCAGCCCCCTGCTATCCGGTAAAAACCGGGCTGCTTATACGTCAAGCAGCAGACGCGTTGGGTCTTCTAAAAGCTCTTTTACAGTCACCAAGAAACCAACAGACTCACGTCCATCGATCAAACGGTGATCGTAAGAAAGAGCAAGGTACATCATTGGCAGAATCTCAACCTTGCCATCTACTGCCATTGGACGCTCTTGGATCTTGTGCATACCAAGGATAGCAGCTTGTGGTGGGTTGATAATCGGCGTCGACATCAGAGAACCAAATACACCACCGTTGGTGATGGTGAAGTTACCGCCGGTCAGTTCATCAACCGTTAGCTTACCGTCACGACCTTTGATAGCCAGCTCTTTGATCCCTTTCTCGATCTCGGCTAGGCCCAGGCGGTCACAGTCACGCAATACTGGTGTTACCAAACCACGAGGAGTCGAAACAGCCATGCTTACGTCAAAGAAGTTGTGATAAACAATGTCATCACCATCGATTGATGCATTCACTTCTGGGTAGCGCTTCAGCGCTTCAACAACAGCTTTCACGTAGAAAGACATGAAGCCCAGACGAATACCGTGGCGCTCTTCGAAAACGTCTTTGTATTGCTTACGAATGTCCATGATTGGCTTCATGTTCACTTCGTTAAACGTGGTCAGCATCGCTGTGCTGTTTTTCGCTTCCAGCAGACGCTCAGCAACACGCTTACGAAGACGCGTCATAGGAACACGTTTCTCGCTACGGTGGCCAAGTGCAGGCGCTTCATCTTTCGCTGCTGCCGGTGCAGCGGAAGCCGCTTTCGCACCGCCACTTTTCAGGAACGCATCTACATCTTCGCGAGTGATTCGACCGCCAACACCAGTGCCTTTAATCTGCTCAGGCGTCAGATCATTTTCAGCAAGAAGACGACGAACAGCTGGGCTCAGCGCATCGTTTGATTCTTCTGATAGCGACGCGGTGTGGCGTTTGTCTGGCGATGCTTCAGAAGACGCTGGCGCATCTTGCGTAGGTTCACCGGCAACAGCACCAGGCTTCAGCTTGGCAAGCAGTTGCTTAGACAGAACAGTCGCACCTTCTTCTTCGATGATAGCTTCTAGCACGCCATCGTCTGGAGCTGGAACTTCCAGAACCACTTTATCTGTTTCAATATCAACCAGTACTTCGTCGCGGCTTACCGCATCGCCTGGCTTCTTGTGCCATGTCGCCACTGTTGCATCAGCAACAGATTCAGGTAGGTCGGGAACCAGAATTTCGATTGTCATTTCGTTTAATTCCTTAGCTTTCTAGTTCTTAATTCAGGGTAAGAGCGTCTTCAATCAACGCCTTTTGTTGTTTTAAGTGTACCGACATGTAACCTACCGCCGGCGATGCAGAAGCCGCACGGCCTGCATAGCTCAGGGTGGCATCAGCCGGGATGGCCAAGCGGAAATTGTGCTGGCTGCTGTACCAAGCGCCTTGGTTTTGAGGCTCTTCCTGGCACCAGACAAAATCTTTGGCGTTGACATATTCGCTGATCGCAGCCTGTACGTCCTCTTTCGGGAACGGGTAGATCTGCTCAATACGAATGATGGCGACATCTTTAATTTCTTCTTTGCGACGCGCTTCCAGCAAGTCAAAGTAGACCTTACCTGAACACATCACGACACGTTTGACCGCTTTTGGATCCAGCTCGTCAATCTCGCCGATTGCTGGTTGGAAGTTGCCATCTGCCAACTCATCCAGTGTTGATGTACACAATGGATGACGGAGCAGTGATTTAGGCGACATCACAATCAGAGGGCGACGCATTGGGCGGAACACCTGGCGACGCAGCATGTGGTAAACCTGTGCTGGCGTTGAAGGAACGATAACTTGCATGTTTTGCTCAGCGCAAAGTTGCAAGTAACGCTCAAGGCGTGCGGACGAGTGCTCTGGGCCCTGACCTTCATAGCCGTGTGGCAGCAGCATGGTCAAGCCACACATACGACCCCACTTCTGCTCACCGGAGCTAATGAACTGGTCAATAACAACCTGTGCGCCGTTTGCAAAATCACCGAACTGAGCTTCCCAAACAGTCAGACCACCCGGTTCTGCAGTCGCATAACCGTATTCAAACGCCAATACCGCTTCTTCTGACAACACAGAGTCAAAGACCTGGAATGGGCCTTGTTTGTCATGGATATTTGTCAGCGGGATATAGGTACTTGCATCGTTCTGGTTGTGCAGCACAGCATGGCGGTGGAAGAAGGTACCACGACCAGAGTCTTGGCCTGTGATACGGATGCGACGACTCTCATCGACAATCGTTGCATAAGCCAGTGTTTCAGCCATGCCCCAATCCAGCGCTTTCTCACCGTTAGTCATCGCAAGGCGATCGTTGTAGAGCTTGTTAACACGGCTGTGAAGCTTGTGGCTCTCTGGATAAGTACAAATACGTTTAGCAAGCTCAACCAAGCGCTGCTTATCAAATGTGTTTGGCCATTCAACTGTCCAGTCATGACCTAAGTACGGGGACCAGTCAACGGAGTGAAGCGCCATTGGGCGATACTCTTTCACCACGATTTCGCCGTGGTCCAGAGCGTCACGGTAGCCGTTAACAAGCTCGGTCGCTTTTTCTACGTCTGCTACGCCTTTGTCAGCCAGCACATCAGCATACAGTTTGCGTGGTGTCGGATGTTTTTTGATCTTCTGATACATCAACGGCTGAGTCGCATTCGGCTCGTCCGCTTCGTTGTGACCGTGTCGACGGTAACACACAAGATCAATCACAACATCACGCTTGAATTCGTTTCGGTAATCAATCGCCAGACGCGCCACAAATGCCACCGCTTCCGGGTCATCTGCATTTACGTGGAAAATTGGCGCCTGAACCATCTTCGCGATGTCAGTACAGTACTGTGTGGAGCGGGTATCGTTCGGGTTTGAAGTGGTAAAGCCCACCTGATTGTTAACCACGATACGAATGGTTCCACCGACTTTATAACCGCGCGCCTGAGACATATTAAACGTCTCTTGCACCACACCCTGACCTGCAATAGCAGAATCACCGTGGATAGTGATCGGCAGTACCATTGAACCGTTCTTGTCACCAAGACGGTCTTGGCGGGCACGTACAGACCCCATAACTACAGGATTTACGATTTCAAGGTGTGACGGGTTAAATGCCAGCACCAAATGAACATCGCCACCCGGTGTTGCGAAATCGCTAGAGAAACCTTGGTGATACTTCACATCACCCGTACCCCATGATTCGCCATGTTTACCCGCAAACTCGTCAAACAGTTCTGAAGGTTTTTTACCCAGAACGTTAACCAGCATGTTCAAACGACCACGGTGCGCCATGCCAACAACCACTTCACGCACACCTTGTGTGCCCGAGTGGCGAATGACTTCTTTCACCATTGGGATCAGCGCATCACCGCCTTCCAACGAGAAACGCTTTGCGCCGGGGAACTTAGCACCAAGATAACGCTCGAGACCTTCCGCTGCAGTCAGTTCTTCCAGCAAGGTCACTTTCTCGTCACTGGAAAATTCTGGCTGACCAACCACAGATTCAAGGCGTTGCTGAATCCAGCGCTTCTCTTCTGTGTTGGTGATGTGCATATATTCGGCACCAATAGAACCACAATAGGTCTTGGTCAGTGCTTTATAGAGGTCGGCAAGTTTCATGCTCTCTTGCCCAATGGCAAAAGAACCTACGTTAAACGACTCTTGGAAATCGTCTTCGTTCAGACTATGAAAAGATGGGTCTAAGTCAGGCACGCGGTCGCGCTGCCAAAGACCGAGAGGGTCCAGATTTGCTTGTTGGTGTCCACGGAAACGGTAGGCGTTGATAAGTTGAAGAACTTTAACCTGTTTCGCGTCGACGTCCGGATCACTGACTGATGCACTGAAATGCGCTGTCTCGGTAGCAAGTCTGCGGAAATATTCACGAACTCTTGAGTGGGGTTGCTCGGTTGCGTTGCCATTCACGACAGGCAGCTCGTCAAAAACTGCTCGCCATTCGCTATCTACAGACTCGGGGTCACTGAGGTACAGTTCGTAGAGGTCTTCTACGTAAGTTGCATTGGCGCCAGCCAAATGAGAAGACTCAAACCAAGCCTTCATCACGCCATTTTGCATTGTTATCCCTTAACCACTTAGTTTTTATGTTGCTACGACCGGGGGTTAACCGGCGTTCCTTTTAAACTCCCCCGAAAGGGAGCTTAAATCTTGATATATGTAGGTGTACAGAGGCCGATATTACACTGCGCGTTTAAGCAGCATTGAGCGAATATGGCCGATTGCTTTCGTAGGATTTAGCCCTTTAGGACAAACATTTACACAGTTCATGATGCTATGGCAACGGAAAACGCTAAAAGCGTCGTCCAGATCTGATAAACGCTCATCTGTCGCAGTGTCGCGGCTGTCAATAAGCCAACGATATGCAGCCAGAAGTCCAGCAGGGCCTACGAACTTGTCCGGGTTCCACCAGAATGATGGGCACGATGTGGTACAACATGCACACATGATGCACTCATACAGACCATCAAGGTGAGCACGGTCGTCAGGCGATTGAAGGTTCTCACGCGATGGCGGTGTGCTGTCATTAATCAGGTAAGGCTTAACACGTTCATAGTTCTGATAGAACTGAGTCATATCGACAATCAGGTCACGAACTACAGGCAGACCAGGCAGTGGACGAATCACAATGCTTGATTTGTCGGTCAAAGCTGACAGCGGTGTGATACATGCCAAACCGTTCTTACCATTCATGTTAATACCATCAGAACCACACACACCTTCGCGGCATGAACGACGGAATGCCAGCGTTGGATCTTGCTCTTTCAACAGGATCAGCGCATCCAGAACCATCATGTCAGAACCGTCTGGCACTTCCAGGGTATACCCTTTCATGTGCGGCGCGTCATCAACATCCGGGTTGTAACGGTATACAGAAAAATTCAGTTTCATAATCTTCTACCTCCCTTAGTAAGTACGCGCTTTCGGTGGGAAAGCTTCACGATGTACTGGCGTCATGTTCACATCACGCTTTGACATCGCTTCTGTTTCCGGGTTGTAGATGGTGTGGCACAGCCAGTTTTCATCATCACGCTCTTGGAAATCAAAGCGTGCATGTGCGCCACGGCTCTCTGTACGGTAGTTCGCAGCAACCGCTGTAGAGAAGGCAGTTTCCATCAGGTTGTCCAACTCCAGACATTCGATACGCTGAGTGTTGAACTCTGAGGATGTGTCATCCAAGCGGGCTTCTTTCAGGCGCTCGCGGATAACCTTGAGTTCTTCCAGACCTTTCGCCATCGCATCGCCTTCACGGAATACCGAGAAGTTATTCTGCATGCACGATTGCAGGTCTTTACGGATTTGAACTGGGTCTTCGCCTTTCTGAGTCGTGTTCCAACGGTTTACTCGCGCCAGAGAAGCCTCAATGTCTGACTCGGACGCATCGCGTGCTTCCACTTGTGCGGCCAAAGTCTCACCCAAGTGCAGACCCGTTGCGCGACCAAATACCACAAGGTCAAGTAGCGAGTTACCACCCAGACGGTTTGCACCGTGCACAGATACACTCGCAATCTCACCACAAGCAAACAGACCTTGAACTTCAACATCGTTGCCGCTTGCGTCTTGCTTGATTGCCTGACCGGATACTTGTGTCGGTACGCCACCCATCATGTAGTGACAGGTTGGAATGACTGGAATTGGCTCTTTAATTGGGTCAACGTGTGCAAATGTACGAGACAACTCGAGAATACCAGGCAGACGCGCTTCCAGAACGTCTTTACCCAAGTGATCCAGCTTCAGTTTAATGTGAGGACCCCATGGGCCTTCACAACCGCGGCCTTCACGAATCTCTACCATCATTGAGCGTGCGACGACGTCACGGCCCGCGAGGTCTTTTGCGTTTGGAGCATAACGTTCCATGAAGCGTTCGCCGTCTTTGTTGAGCAGGTAACCGCCCTCACCACGACAACCTTCTGTTACAAGTACACCTGCACCAGCAATACCGGTTGGGTGGAACTGCCACATTTCCATGTCTTGCATTGGAACACCAGCGCGCAAAGCCATACCTACACCGTCACCGGTGTTGATGTGAGCATTTGTCGTTGACTGGTAAATACGACCTGCACCGCCAGTAGCGAGAACCGTTGCTTTCGCTTTGAAGTAGCAGATCTCTCCGGTTTCCATATCCATCGCAGTCGCACCAACAACCGCACCGTCTTGGTTTTTCACCAGGTCTAATGCATACCACTCTGAGAAAATCGTGGTCTTGTTCTTGATATTTTGTTGGTACAGCGTGTGAAGCAGTGCGTGACCAGTACGGTCAGCTGCCGCTGCGGTACGCGCAGCCTGCTCGCCGCCAAACGCTTTAGACTGCCCACCGAATGGACGCTGATAGATGCGGCCATTATCGAAACGGGAAAACGGAAGACCCATTTTTTCCAGTTCGATGATTGATTGAGGGCCAGTTTTACACATGTACTCAATCGCGTCTTGGTCACCGATGTAGTCGGAACCTTTGACCGTGTCATACATGTGCCATTCCCAATTGTCTTCATGGGAATTACCCAGCGCTACCGTGATACCGCCCTGAGCAGAAACGGTGTGGGAACGGGTCGGGAAAACTTTAGACAGCAGCGCACAAGAAAGGCCCTGCTCAGAAATTTGCAGTGCAGCGCGCATGCCTGCGCCACCCGCACCGATAACAATTGCGTCGAATTCTCTTACTGGAATACTCACTTACACACCCCACAATACAAAAAAGCCAGTCAACAGGTAGACAAACAGCAGCGCGACAACACCAAACTGCATAAACATACGCAGCACGGTCGGCTTAATGTAGTCCGTCAAAACCTGCCACATACCTATCCAAGCGTGGATAAGTACGCACACCAGCGCCAACATGGTGAAAACTTTATTGCTTGTTTGTCCCCAGAACTCGATCCAGCTCTGATATGTCAATTCGGGACCAAACGCAAAGAAACCCACCATATATAGGGTGTAAAGCGTCATGATGATGGCAGTCGCACGGAGCAAGATCCAGTCATGAACCCCGTTTCTGCCGAAAGAAGATACGTGTCCTACCATACTAAAATCCCCGCTAAAACAGACAGCACTGCAGTGATAATGAAACCGATTTTCGCGCTCTGCGAACCACCTTCCATCTCTTCAAAATGACCCATGTCCATCAACAAGTGACGGATACCGCCAACAATGTGATAGGCAAGCGCAGTCAGAATGCCCCATAGGACAAACTTGGCGAAGAAACTGTTTACGATGTCAGAGGCGGCTTCGAAACCACTAGGGGATGATAGGGAGAGGCTTAATAGCCAGAGAAGGATGGCGACCGAGATAAAGGTGATGACACCCGACACACGGTGCGTAATAGACGCGATCGCTGTGATAGGGAAGCGAATGGTCTGGAGGTCGAGGTTTACCGGTCTTGGCTTTCTTACTTTCACGATATGGCCCACTCAGCTCCATTGAGCAAATTATTGTTATTACACTCTCTGGAATCACATCTCGCTATAGCGCCAGACCTACAACATCATTTATTACGTTTTCACGTGCCACTGCTATTAACTGCAGTTCAAGCACTGAAATCCGCATTGAAAATATCGATTTGAGCCCCGAAACGCCCCGGCATTATGTAATATCCAGAGACCTGCCGCAGAGTATATGCCCCGTAACATTTAAACACAAACCAATAAAATTGACGGAAATCCCGAAACAGAGCATTAACTTAAAGCGTACAGAATTTTGATACTTGCGCACACCCGACAAAGTTCACTTCTGCAAATTGACATCCAATGAGACGATCGGTACAACAACGGGGTCCGTATCCGGGATAGGATTATAAAAAAACAAAGGAGAATGTTATGGCAGATAAGAAAGCTACCCTACAAATTGAAGGGAAAGCACCTATCGAACTGCCGATCAAAGGGGGCACAGTCGGTCCAGAAGTGATCGATGTACGTGCATTGGGTGCGAACGGCTTTTTTACGTTTGACCCAGGTTTCGTTGCAACAGCGTCGTGTGAGTCACAAATTACATATATTGATGGCACAGCAGGCGTTTTATTGCACCGTGGCTACCCAATTGATCAATTAGCCAATAACGCTGACTATTTGGAAGTTTGTTACATCCTACTATATGGTGAAGCCCCAAGCCCTAAACAATACGAAGAGTTCCGTCGTATCGTAACTCGCCACACCATGGTTCACGAGCAAATTGCGAGTTTCTTCCATGGTTTCCGTCGTGACGCCCACCCAATGGCCGTTATGGTGGGTGTGGTTGGCGCACTGGCTGCGTTCTACCACGATTCTTTAGACATCAACAATGACACGCACCGTGAAATCACTGCGTTCCGTCTTCTGTCGAAGATGCCTACGTTGGCGGCGATGTGTTACAAGTACTCGATCGGACAACCGTTCATCTATCCACGTAACGATCTGGATTACGCTGAAAACTTCCTGCATATGATGTTTGCTACACCTGCAGAAGAGTATGAAGTGAATCCTGTTGTTGCGCGCGCAATGGACAAAATCTTTACCCTTCACGCAGACCACGAGCAAAATGCTTCTACGTCTACCGTTCGTCTGGCTGGCTCTTCCGGTGCAAACCCATTTGCATGTATTGCAGCGGGTATTGCTTCACTATGGGGTCCTGCTCACGGCGGTGCTAACGAAGCGTGTCTGCGCATGCTGGAAGAAATTGGTTCTGTAGAGAACATTCCAGAGTACATTGAACGTGCTAAGGACAAAGATGACCCATTCCGCCTGATGGGCTTCGGTCACCGCGTTTACAAGAACTACGACCCACGTGCTACGGTAATGAACGAAGCATGTCACGAAGTTCTTGATGAGCTGAAAATCAATGACCCTCTGCTGGATGTTGCAATGGAGTTGGAAAGAATTGCACTTTCTGACCCTTACTTCATCGAGAAGAAACTCTACCCGAACGTAGACTTCTACTCAGGCATCATTCTGAAAGCAATCGGTATCCCAGTGTCGATGTTCACCGTGATTTTCGCGATGTCCCGTACCATCGGCTGGATCGCTCACTGGAATGAAATGCACAGTGACCCGCAAAACCGTATCGGTCGTCCACGTCAGCTTTACACTGGTTATGACAAGCGCGATTTCAAACCTCTGAAAGACCGCGAGTAATAGGCAAAAGCCAAAGAAAAAAACGCCGCTTCTAGCGGCGTTTTTTGTTTTGTGTACAACTTTATACCGGGTTGTCGATATCGATAAAGCTCACGTTAAAACCATGCTCACTCGCCAGCCATTCACCAAGAGCCTTCACGCCATAACGCTCTGTCGCATGGTGTCCCGCACTGAAGTAATGGACACCTAACTCTCTGGCTGAATACGTCGTTCGCTCTGAGATTTCGCCGGAAACAAACGCATCCATTCCCTTGCTTGCAGCAAGATCGATGAAGTCTTGGCCACCGCCTGTACACCAACCTACTTTCTTGATGGATTTGGCAATGCCACTTTCAATATGAAGTGGCTGGCGATTCAACTTCCTCGCCAACAGATCACTAAAATCTTCTGCTGACAACGTGACAGGTAGTTCACCCCAAACGGCCACTGAGTTTGGGTTGCCATCTTCAAGACCACCGAGCTGCTTGATCCCAAGAAGCTTTGCCAATTGCGCGTTGTTACCCACGTCGGGATGAACATCTAAAGGAAGGTGATAAGCATAAAGGTTGATACCGTTTTCGATCAGGGCCTTTATGCGTTTAAACTTCATACCCTTTAGTGGCTCGGCCTCGCCGCGCCAAAAGTAACCATGGTGAACCAGCAGCGCGTCTGCACGCTGCTCAATCGCGGCATCTATTAGCGCCTGTGAAGCCGTGACGCCGGTGACGATTTTCTTCACCTCAGCCTTTCCTTCTACCTGCATACCATTTGGGCAGTAATCTTTGATCGCGAAAGGCTTTAGAAAGTCGTTGAGGAGCGATTCGAGTTGGTAATTGTTCATGTTCTTCCTGAATCTCAGTGTCTGTTACACATATTCTAACCACCATGACGATGCAGGTGAACCTCGTTTGCTATATGCTCTCGGTACAGTTATCAAGGAAGGTCATTCATGTTCGCAGACAGTCTTCAAGTTCAAAGGGATATTGCTTGGATTCAGCAGTCATCAGACATCATCAATCAACACTCTTCGAGCATTGTTCCCTCTAAATTCTGGACTTCATTTTCATTCGAGCGCTACCCTGCCTATGAGGGTGGTCATCGAATTGGTTTTTACTACCAATGGCTTATTAATCAATGTCTACAGCAAAGTGAAACTTATCATTTGATAGCGGAAGAGCTTCAGGTAGAACGAGATAAACGCACACTCGGTGCCGTCGATTTTGTCGTTGAAAATCCGGAAGGGAAATTGGAACACTGGGAAGTTGCCATCAAGTTTTATCTGGCTTTCGAAGGAGAATGGCGAGGACCCAATGCGAAAGATACACTGGCGAAGAAATACCAAAAGATGACTGACCATCAATTGATGCTGTCAGATACTGAGGAATATCAGAATCAGTATTCCCAATACCCTATCGAGAAACGCAGGCTACTGGTTCAAGGCCGACTTTATATCAACCCTTTTTTAACACCAGAAACGCTTCCTTCTCCGCCAACCGTTCAAATGGAAAGTGTGAGTGGTTTTTGGTGCTGGCCTTCTCAATTGCCAAAAGACGTGAAGTTTTTTGAGTTAACCCGAGCGCAGTGGATGGAAGCTCCCCCTTTGGATGAATTGCCAAGCTATCACTTGCCCACACCACTCACTCGAGCAGTGCACCTGATTGATGAAAGCCGCAATCGTTGGTTTGTCGTTCCAGAGAGTTGGCCCTCCCTTTGAGTTGCGCCCCTAATTCAGGCATAAAAAACCACCGCTATGCGGTGGTTTTTTTAAAAGAGGGGTCGTTACAACCCTGCAGCTTTGAACACATCACTCACGATGCTCTGAGCTTCTTTCTGGATGAGCTCCAGGTGTTCTTCACCTTTAAAGCTTTCACAGTAAATCTTGTAGATATCTTCTGTGCCGGATGGGCGCGCAGCAAACCAACCAAACTCGGTGGTCACTTTCAGACCACCAATTGCCTGACCATTGCCTGGCGCGTGAGTCAGTTTCGCTGTGATGGCATCACCAGCCATGGTTTCAGCGGTGACCATTTCCGCAGAAAGTTTACTCAACACCGCTTTCTGCTCGCCATTTGCCGGTGCTTGCAGGCGAGCATAGCTAGAGGCACCAAACTTCGCAGCAAGCTCATTGTAGTACTGCTGAGGGTTTTTACCTGTAACAGCGGTGATCTCCGCTGCCAGAAGACAAAGCAGAATACCGTCTTTATCTGTTGCCCAGGCTGTACCGTCCATGCGAAGGAAAGACGCCCCTGCACTTTCTTCGCCCCCAAAGCCAATTTCGCCCGTGTAAAGGCCATCAACAAACCATTTGAAGCCTACAGGTACTTCGCACAGTGTGCGGCCGAGATTAGCGACCACTTTGTCGATAATTGCGCTTGAAACCAGTGTCTTGCCAACACCCACATCCGACCCCCACTGAGGGCGATGTTGGTAAAGGTAATCGATACACACTGCAAGGTAGTGGTTCGGATTCATCAGACCTGCTGGTGTGACAATCCCATGACGATCAAAGTCTGGGTCGTTACCAAACGCCAGATCATATTGGTCTTTGTATGCCAGAAGACCCGCCATTGCTGACGGTGATGAACAGTCCATACGAATCACACCATCTTTGTCAAGTGACATGAAACGGAACGAAGGATCCACATCATCATTGACAAGCGTGATGTCCAAGTCGAAATACGTGGCAATCGCTTTCCAATAGTCAATACCTGAGCCACCCAGGGGATCAACACCGATATGAAGACCTGCTTTTTTGATGGCTTCCATATCGACGACAGAAGCCAAGTCCTGCACATAAGGCATGACCAAGTCTGCTTCAACAAACAAATCGCTGGCAACTGCTTCTGCGAAAGTCACGCGACGAACGCCTATCAAACCTTCCGCAATCAGCGCATTGGCGCGCTGCTCAATGGCTTTAGTAAGATCACCTTCAGCAGGACCGCCGTGTGTTGGGTTGTATTTGATACCGCCATCTTGAGGTGGATTGTGCGAAGGAGTGATCACAATACCGTCCGCTTTATCGGCATTTTGCTTATTGTGATTCAGGATCGCATGGGAGATGCCAGGCGTTGGGGTATAACCACCGTCTTTCTGAACAATCACGGACACGCCGTTCGCTACAAGCACTTCGACCACTGAACAAAACGCTGGCTCAGAAAGTGCGTGTGTGTCTTTACCCACAAATAAAGGACCAGTCACACCTTTCTCAGCACGCACCTCAGCCACTGCTTGAGCAATAGCCAGAATATGGTGTTGGTTAAAAGTCACTTTGTCCGCACAACCGCGGTGACCGGAAGTACCGAACTCTACCTTATGTGCCGGATTAGCTGGGTCTGGTGTCAATTGGAAGTAGTTCGACACCAACAGAGGGATATTATGAAGATCTTGTTGCTGGGCGCGTTGCCCAGCGCGCTCATGGCTAGCCATTCACTCGCATCCTTACAATTATTCTGACGTTACCCTGTTGAGAGGCAGTAGAACCTCTGCATTAAACGCTCAACAGGTCTAGATATAGTGAGAGGCCCGTCAATGACAAGGCCTCTTCATTCGTTTGTTTAACCAAATTCAGCGGAATTAGATCTCGCCGACCACTTTCTCAGTGATGTCATTGGTAAAGCTCATTTTGGTCATCAGCTGCTCTACCATCTGGCGCTTGCGGCCAGTGTTAGTATTAGTGATCACCCAAAACGGCGTATCTGGAATGTGTTTCGGTTTGGTCGTTTTACCACTTTCCAGCAGCGTCTGCTCATTATCAGCAAAGTAAACGCGTGTGCGGCCTTTCAATGCCGTTGCTTCTGAAAACGCTTGATTATCAATGCGGTAAAGCGTCGAAAGCACCAGCATGAAGCGGCCAATTGCTTTCTCTTGCGCCGCGAATTCATCTGAGATCAACAGGGAGCGCATTTCTTTTACACGATCAACGGTATCGCTTTTGCCCGCGTCTTTACTGACTACTATGCCCTTTTTCTCTGGGCTCGGCGTCAACGTCGCAACGGGTTGCTGCTCTACCTGTGGCGCCATCAGCAGTCTTCGCAGAATGTCCGATGCACTTTCACCAATGTGCTGGGTCTGGCTGGCAATGTATCGGTATAGCTCTTCATCAACCTCAATTGTCTTCATCGTTTGATCATCGTGTCCTGTTTACAATTCAACGTTGTGATTATACAGAGTTAGGGGTACCCGAGCCACATCAAGATGCTGGTTTCAGTGAGAATAACGCTCTTCGTGATCGAGGTAAGGTTTTGAGTCATCCACAGGATCGTTATACTACGTCCATAAAACAATTTATCGGGAAACACGCAGTGCAATTGAACTTCAAGATCCAAGGTGAAGGAAAGCCACTCCTGTTGATCCACGGCTTATTTGGCAGTCTGGACAACCTAGGCGGATTAGCAAAAGTATTGGCTGAACATTATCAGGTCTATCAAATTGATTTACCAAATCATGGCCAGTCTCCGCGCGCTGAAAGCGTTGACTATGTATCCCAAGCCACCGCGGTGAAGGAATTTCTTGATCAGCAGAATCTGAAGCAAGTCACTGTTGTCGGTCACTCTATGGGTGGGAAAGTCGCCATGATGCTGGCGCAGCTCCACCCTGCTTACCTCGAAGATCTGGTGGTTATGGACATTGCCCCTGTTAACTACCAAGTACGCCGACATGATGCGGTATTGGCAGGTTTGAATGCTTCAATGGCGCAGCCCATCTTGAGTAGAAAAGATGCAGAAGCAAAACTTGCAGAACACATTGTAGAACCGGGCGTACGCCAGTTTCTTTTGAAATCTTTAGCCAAACAAGAAGATGGCACCTTTGACTGGCGTTTCAATGTACCAACACTTGAAATGCACTATGAAGACATTACCGGCTGGCCTGAACAAGGAATATTCGAAGGAGAAACGCTGTTTCTAAAAGGTGCTAACTCAGATTACATTTCTGGTGAACACCGTGCCGATATTGAGCGTCAGTTCCCACACGCAAAAGCACATGTGATTGCGAACACGGGCCATTGGTTACACGCGGAAAAACCGGATACCGTGGCACGTGTGATCACTCGCTTTTTAACAAACTCAGAGCGTTAACAGAGCGCTCTCACTTATGCTATAGTGCGCGGCGAAAATGGGTTCCGAACGGAGGCAGGAATGCTATACGAGCACTTCGAATTGCTCGAGAAGATAGGTCTTGATCTGCTATTTGCAGCCATCTTCTTTTTTATTGGTATGGCGATCAAGGATGTGCTCAAAGAGGGAAAAGTCCCACCATTTGGCCGAAAAATTGTGTGGCTGGTGCTTTTCCTTGGGTGCGCAGGTTTTATTACCAAGGGCGTGATCCAGCTTTTCTGGGAAGGCGTAGGCATTTAAGCCAAAGGCCACGGCACCTTAAAAGATTCCAACGGTAAGAAGGTTTAGCCTTCTTCTACACTTTAGATTCTGGGCTGTGTATATTACGGCTCGATTAACAATAAATAGGTATTCTCTATTATGGCGAGCGTAGGTCTCTTCTTTGGTAGCGATACAGGTAACACTGAAGCTATCGCCAAGATGATTCAAAAACAACTGGGCAAGCACATGGTCCACGTTCAGGACATTGCAAAGAGCAGCAAAGAAGATATCAATAACTTCGATTTGCTTCTTCTTGGCATTCCAACCTGGTACTACGGCGAAGCACAATGCGACTGGGATGACTTTTTCCCGGAGCTTGAGCAAGTAGACTTCTCAACCAAGTTGGTTGCTATCTTCGGCTGCGGCGATCAGGAAGACTACGCTGAATACTTCTGTGACGCGATGGGTACTATCCGTGACATCGTAGAAACCAAAGGTGGCACCATTATCGGTCACTGGCCGACGGAAGGTTATGAGTTCGAAGCGTCAAAAGCGCTCGTTGATGACAACAACTTTGTCGGCCTGTGTGTTGATGAAGATCGACAGCCGGAACTGACTTCTGCCCGCGTAGAAAAATGGGTTAACCAAGTCTACGAGGAAATGTGCCTGGCTGAGCTGGAAGGCTAATCAAGCACCATAAAAAAACGCGCCATGAGCGCGTTTTTTTGTGTCTGTTGAAACCGTTTATGCTGGATTTTCCTTGCGATACTTCGGCTTTTTGCGCACGTATAGTACACGTCTAACCCGACTGACAACCTCCCCATTGGCATCCTGCACATTCACGATGAATTCCGGAAACACTTTATCTCCGTTCGCCGTCGCTTGCTGAATAGACGCAATGGTTTCCTCGGAAATAACAAACTCAGCGAACAGGTCGGTCGTGCCCGGTTTGATGAAGTTAATATCCGCTTCTTTGTCCCATACGAAATATTTTTCACCGAGAATGCCCATCAACATCAGGGCATAAGTGGGATCTGTCATGGAAAAAATACTGCCACCAAACTGGGTTCTGTTGGCGTTTTTGTTCCACCAGCGGAGCTTTAAACGAATCTTTACCTGACGGAAATCTTCGCTGATATTCAAGATCTTAATACCCGCCCCCCAGAACGGGGGCCAACAGTTCAAGGCAAATTTCACAATGCCGGGTTTGTAGTATTTGTACACAGGAATTCCTTTTCTGGTCATACCAGTAAATACTGCCAGTTTTACAATGCGACAACAAGCCGCAAAACCAACCAATTAGGTCAGATATTTGCCCCTTTATACTGGCGGCGTCTTATCACATTTGTTACGCTAACTATCAATTTTCCCGTTCTCTCACACAGGGAAAAAGCAATTACGTAGGAAAGAACCGGATGTCAGATAATAACAAGGCACTAAAAGACGCAGGACTGAAAGTAACGCTGCCTCGCTTAAAGATCTTAGAAGTTCTGCAAGAGCCGGACTGTCAGCACATCAGCGCTGAAGATCTCTACAAAAAGCTTATCGATATTGGCGAAGAAATCGGACTGGCGACTGTATATCGTGTACTTAACCAGTTTGACGATGCCGGTATTGTTACCCGTCACCACTTTGAAGGCGGTAAGTCTGTTTTCGAATTGGCGACACAACACCATCATGACCATTTGGTTTGTCTGGATTGTGGCCGTGTTATCGAGTTCACTGACGATGTGATCGAACAACGCCAGAAAGATATCGCAAACCAATTCAATATCAGACTAACGAACCATAGTCTGTATCTCTACGGCCACTGCACTAAAAGTGGCTGCAAAGACGACCCAAGTATTCACGACGCTTAACCCCGTCGTTCAAAGGGCACAAAAAAACCGGAGCTAAGCTCCGGTTTTTTGTATTCACGGCAATCTAATCGCCAATTTTCGCCCAGGTATCACGCAGGCCAACCGTACGGTTAAACACCAATGCACCTTCTTTACTGTCCTTGCGATCAGCACAGAAGTAACCCATACGCTCAAACTGATAGCCCTGCTCTGCTTCTGCTGCTTTCAGGCTTGGCTCAACGTAACCACGAACTACTTTCAGGGATTCTGGGTTAATGGTTGATGCAAAGTCATCAGCCGCACCTGGGTTTGGTAACGTGAACAGACGATCATACAAACGGAACTCTGCCTCAACACCAGCATCCGCAGATACCCAGTGAATAACACCCTTCACTTTGCGGCCATCTGCTGGGTCTTTACCCAAAGTTTCTGGGTCATAAGAACAGTAAACCGTCGTGATGTTGCCATCCGCATCTTTGTCACAACGCTCAGCCTTCACCACGTAGGCGTTACGCAGACGCACTTCCTTACCCAAAACTAGACGCTTGTACTTCTTGTTCGCTTCTTCGCGGAAGTCTTCAGCCTCAATCCAGATTTCTCGGCTAAACGCAATTTCACGTTCGCCCATTTCTGGCTTGTTCGGATGGTTAGGTGCCTTCAGCGTTTCGATGTCGCCTTCCGCATAGTTTTCGATAACCAGTTTGATTGGGTCGAGAACCGCCATTGCACGCGGCGCGTTTTCGTTAAGATCATCGCGCACACAAGATTCCAACGAGCCCATTTCGATGGTGTTGTCTTGCTTGGTTACACCTATGCGCTTACAGAACTCACGAATTGATGCTGGCGTATAACCACGACGACGCAGACCAGAAATGGTCGGCATACGCGGATCATCCCAACCGTTTACCAGGTTTTCGCTCACCAGTTGGCTTAGCTTACGCTTCGACATCACGGTGTATTCCAGGTTCAGACGGCTGAACTCATACTGGCGTGGCTGACATTCAATGGTGATGTTTTCCAGAACCCAGTCATACAAACGGCGGTTGTCCTGAAATTCCAGCGTACACAGTGAGTGTGTAATACCTTCAATCGCGTCCGAAATACAGTGTGTAAAATCGTACATTGGGTAAATGCACCACTTATCACCAGTTTGGTGATGATGAGCAAAACGCACGCGGTACAGAACAGGATCACGCATCACCATAAACGGCGAAGCCATGTCAATTTTCGCACGCAGACACGCTTTACCTTCAGCAAACTCGCCGTTTTTCATTTTGTCGAACAACGCCAAGTTTTCTTCTACAGTGCGATCGCGGTATGGGCTGTGTTTACCCGCTTCCTTCAGCGTGCCGCGATATTCACGGATCTCATCAGGGCTCAGTTCTTCAACATAAGCCAAACCTTTTTCGATCAGCTCTACCGCATATCCGTGAAGACGATCGAAGTAGTCAGACGAATAACAAACTTCACCGTCCCATTGGAAGCCCAGCCAGTTCACATCGTTTTTGATAGATTCAACAAATTCGATGTCTTCTTTCACTGGGTTGGTGTCGTCAAAACGCAGGTTGCACTGCCCCTGGTAATCTTGTGCGATACCAAAGTTCAGACAGATCGACTTCGCGTGACCGATATGCAGATAGCCATTCGGCTCTGGCGGGAAACGCGTGTGAACGGTGTTGTGTACACCACCTGCCAAATCTTTATCGATGATTTGACGGATAAAGTTAGTTGGACGAGCCTCAGACTCACTCATCAAAAATACCTCGTTGGAAGATCCAGATCTTATACCCAGGCGAACTTGAGATGCTGTCGTTCAGCGCCTTGGTTGGATAGATTTTAAATAACGCCCAATAATCCCCGATCGTGGCTATTTACTCAACCACTACTGAACGCTCTCAAGCCATTTGAACAAAAAAAAGCCCGCGATTTGCGGGCTTTGATGCTTCAAGGGGGAAATTACAGAGAAACCGCACGACCTTCGCGTTGTTTATCTGCACTCAATGCACGCACTTCTACGTTAGCATTGTTGTCAAGAGCTACCGGAGCGACGTAGTCCATCCAAGATTGACCACCATCTACAGAGTATTGCATTGGCAGACCCGGCATGCTGATGTTCATGTGCAGTTTGCCGTCTTGCATGATGGCGCCTGGAACAGGAATGCGGTAGTTGATACCTGATGCATCCAGTTTCGCCATTTCGCGCTGACCCATCACATTGGCAAAGCGCGTCCAGTCTTGCAGTTGCGCATCTTTATTAACGTGAGAAGTCTCTTGGTTGAATTGCTTACCTACTTGGTAATCCAATTCCCAGTCTGCTTTGTGCCATGCACGCTCCGCGGCGGCAATCACACGAGGGAATACCATGTATTCGTATTGCTCATCAGTACGAACGGTTTCACTCCAAAGTTGTGCTGACAGACCGTGGAAGCCTTCGTTGTGTTCAACGGTACCTTTACCATTGAATCCGTTACCATCGCGGTCCACTGACGTTTCTGCGTTCTGAGGCAGGTTCTCTGGCGCGAACCCAAACATCTTGCGAGTGTCAGTTGCACGGGTTGCCCAGTAATAGCCACGCTCTTTCGGGTCTACTTCGTATGGCATATCCATGTACACGTAGTCCGGGTTAGAGACGATCAGGTCGTAACCTTTCGCAGCCCAGTCGTATGCAGATGCATCACCGCCCCAGTACAGCACATCCCAGAAGTTCACGCGGGTGTTTTCGGTTTTGAACGCTGAAGCATCTTTTGAATACTTCAGGCCGTCTTGCCATGCCTGGAAGTTCTCAATGCCTTGCTCAGCAACTGCACCACTTACTTTCTCCGCAAAGAAGCTTGGTAGGTGACCAAAATCAGATACCACACCTTCTTCGATCAGCTTCTGACACATTGGAGACTTAGCGAATGGCTTGTCTTGCTGGCTCAGATCAATATTGCCTTTCCAAGCCACCTGGTCAGTTGCGTTGGTATCTTGGAAGCCTGCATTCAGTTTGATGTTCTTCGCTTCATCACCACCGAAATGCCAGGTGTTAAGCGGCATACCAGCAGCGTCGTGCATCGCTTTTACTTCAGTGATCACTTTGTTCACGAAGTTCATGGATGAGTCCATACAAGGGTTGATGAAGCTGCGCTTATCGTAGAACTGAACCGTGGTTACGTTAGACGTATCTTGCGGATCCATCAGGCGGAATTCTTCTGCTTTCGCCAGATCGCCCTGCTCTGCATATTTCTTATAGCGCGCTTCCATAGAAACTACCGCTGCACGAGAGTGCGCAGGCATGTCGATTTCTGGGATCACTTCAATACCGCGTGCTTTCGCATGACGCAGGATTTCCATGTAATCCGCTTTCGAGAAGTAGCCAGAACCGAAGTTATCAGTGCTTGGGCCTGAGCCCAGCTGAGGCAGAAGACATGAGGTTTCACTCAAGTCATGACAGCGGTTTGAACCCACATCAGTCAACTCAGGCAGGCCAGGAATTTCCAAACGCCAGCCTTCATCATCGGTCAGGTGAAGGTGAAGCTTGTTGAGCTTGTAAGCGGCCATTTGCTCGATGGTACGCAGCATCGCTTCCTTCGAGTGGAAGTTACGAGCAACATCTACCATCACACCGCGGTATTCAAAGCGAGGGGCGTCTTCAATCGCTACCCAAGGCAGCATCTCGTCGTCACCGTTGTCCATCAGTGCCAACATAGATTGCAGACCGTAGAATGCACCCACACTGTCGAAGCCTATTACTTCAACGCCACCAGCATTCACTGCCAGTTTGTAAGCGCCTGATACCGCCTCTTTGCCTTCGAACGCTTTCGCATCAACATTGATATTCAGCGCGATGTCGCCCTCAACATTCACACCCAGAAGCTCAGCGCGTTTTTCGAATGCTGCCAGTTGGTCAGCGTCCAAAGCGTTGTTGGTGACTTCGAAACCTGAAGCAATGTGCAGCGCGCCACGCATTTGCTTTGTCTTCAGCGGAGTTGGAATAATAGAGGCTTCAATTGCACCTTTTGCCAGTGCGGCGACATCGCTGTTTTTCGCATAACGGGAAGCAGCAGTCGCTAGAATGTTGTTATCTTCCGGCGTGCGCTTCCAGTTCTTACCTTCGATCTCTGTCACGTAAGCGTCTACGTTTTCTGTATTCAGCGAAGCAATCGCTTTAGGAATAGCATTACCTGCTGTCACATATGCACGAGGCATAAAATCAGTTTCAAACAGCGTCCAGTATTCCTGAATAAGTGGGATCTCAATCGTTTCGCCAGCAGCAAAACCATCGAAAGACGCTGTTGGAGTCATCACATAAAGGTCACCGGTGATGTGTTCAATCGCGAAGTCTTTGTTTTCAACATCCAGAATGACACGAATGCTGTGCAGATAAATTTTCCAGTCGTTACCGGAAACCGCTTCACCGTCATTAACTACAGTCATCAGGATCTTGTTACAAGACGCCCACTCAGCGCCCATATCCTGACACGTCATGCCTTCCTGTGCACCGTGGTTTGTCTCCACGTCGTAACTGATGTTCAGCTGAGAAGCCAGTGCATCAACCTTTCCTTGTTGCGCTGCGTCTGACTGCAGAGAACTGCAACCAGCCAGACCTGTAGCAATCGCAACAGACAAAAAACCCATCTTAAATGTTTTGTTCATTGTTCATTTTCCCTACGAATAGCCTCAAAAAAGGCCCAAAAAAAGCCGACCCCGTTAGAGGCCGGCTATATCGACTGATTAGTCAGTATTTTTTATTAAGGCAGTTTTACGTCAGACAGGTCTTCAGTAGTGCCGACTTTTTTCATTTCGCCAGCTACGATTTCTGCCAGTGGGCCCAGGATAACCTGAAGGTTGTTGGTGCCCAGTTTAACAACACCCATCGCACCCAGTGCTTTCAGTGTTTTCTCGTCGATTTGGCTGCCGTCTTTAACAGTCAGGCGCAGACGAGTGATACATGCATCGATGTTAGTCAGGTTGTCGTGACCACCCAGAGCTTTCAGGTACTGACGAGCCAGGATACCGGTCTCTTGAGAACCTTGAACGTCTGAAGAAGCTTCGTCATCTTCTTCACGACCTGGAGTTGCCAGGTTGAACTTCAGGATAGCTGCACGGAACACGGTGTAGTAGATAACCGAGAACACCAGACCTTGAGCAATCAGCATGTACCAGTTAACCGCCAGTGGGTTACGGGTAGACAGAACCATATCCACCAGACCAGCTGAGAAGCCGAAGCCTGCAATCCACTGCATAGATGCTGCGATGTATACAGAGATACCAGTCAGCAGTGCGTGCAGTACGTACAGACCAGGTGCCAGGAACATGAATGAGAATTCCAGAGGCTCAGTTACACCGGTGAAGAAAGATGCGAAAGCAGCAGCCAGCATGATAGACGCAACTTTCTCTTTGTTTTCTGGCTTAGCACAGTGGTAGATAGCCAGTGCTGCACCTGGCAGACCGAACATCATGATTGGGAAGAAGCCCGCCTGGTACATACCAGTCACACCTACAACGCCAGTACCTTCAGCGATAGATTTTGCGCCACCCAGGAAGTTAGGGATGTCGTTAATGCCCGCAACGTCGAACCAGAATACTGAGTTCAGAGCGTGGTGAAGACCAACAGGGATCAGAAGACGGTTGAAGAACGCGTATACACCCGCACCCAGCTCGCCCATACCTTGGATGCCTTCACCAAAGCTTACCAGACCACCGTACACGGTTGGCCATACGTACATCAGGATGAACGCAATGAAGATACCAGCAAAAGAGGTCAGGATAGGTACAAGACGCTTACCAGAGAAGAACGCCAGTGCTTTGTGCAGTTCAACGTGTGAGAAACGGTTGTACAGTTCAGCAGATACGATACCAACCAAGATACCTACGAACTGGTTGTTGATCTTACCGAATGCTGCAGGTACCGCGCTTGGGTCGATGCCCTGAATTTGCGCAACCGCACCTGGAGACAGCAGCGTGGTAACAACTAGGAAACCAACGAAGCCTGACAGTGCAGCTGCACCATCTTTATCTTTAGACATACCGTACGCAACACCAACCGCGAACAGTACAGACATGTTATCGATGATTGCGGCACCAGCTTTGATCAAGAATGCTGCCAGTGCGCTGTTCGCACCCCAGCCATTCGGGTCAATCCAGTAACCAACACCCATCAGAATTGCTGCAGCAGGAAGCGTGGCGACTGGCACCATCAGCGCTTTACCTACTTTTTGGAAATAACCGAGAATATTCACCTTTGTTCCCCCTATAGTGGTTCTTTCTCAGATGTGTAATGACAACATGGGACTTTTTTTACTATCCAATGTGAGTCAGGAGGAGTTTATTCCATTAATTTCGCCCCGCAAATTAAAACGGATGCAATTGTGATTATGGTCACTCAAAACACTACGAGATCGGGTTTTTTGCTAGCACGCTCATAAAACTTATTTTATGATGAAAACTAAGATACAAATCCACTATCATGTATAGTCAGAATTTGAATTAACTGAGAGGTGTCCCGTGAGACTTATCCCGCTACAAACAGCACATGAAGTAGGCCTTTGGTCAGCACGTCATATCGTTGATACGATTAACAAATTTGCCCCAACCGAAGATCGTCCGTTTGTTCTTGGTCTGCCAACTGGTGGCACCCCTCTGAACACTTACAAGCAACTGATTAATCTTCATAAGCAGGGCGAAGTAAGCTTCAAACACGTTGTGACTTTCAACATGGACGAGTACTGTGGCATCCCAGCTGACCACCCAGAGTCATACCGTTCGTTCATGTACAACAACTTCTTTAATCATATTGATATTCAAGAAGAAAACATCAATCTTCTGAACGGTAACGCCGAAGATCATTTCGCTGAATGTCAGCGTTACGAAGACAAGATCAAATCTTACGGCAAAATTAACCTGTTCATGGGTGGCGTAGGTAACGACGGTCATATCGCATTTAATGAACCAGCGTCTTCTTTGTCTTCACGTACTCGTATCAAGACGCTGACTGAAGACACGCGCATTGCAAACTCACGCTTCTTCGATAACGATATCAACCAGGTGCCTAAGCACGCGTTGACTATCGGTGTTGGTACTCTGCTGGACGCTGAAGAAGTAATGATCCTGATCACCGGTCACAATAAGGCACTGGCGCTGCAAGCAGCTGTTGAAGGTTCAGTTAACCACCTATGGACTGTGTCTGCACTGCAACTGCACCCTAAAGCTCTGATGGTGTGTGATGATCCATCAACTGCTGAGCTAAAAGTGAAGACGGTTAAGTACTTCCAAGAGCTGGAAGCAGAAAACATCAAGAACCTGTAAGGGAAGGAAGTATTCATGTACGCACTGACAAACTGCCGAATTTTCACCGGTAGCGAAGTGCTGGATAATCATGCCGTTGTCGTTGATGGCGGCCTGATCCAGAACATCTGCCCAGAAAACGAATTGCCAGAGGGCATTGAAACCCGTTCTTTGGACGGCGCATTCCTGACTCCTGGCTTCATCGACCTACAACTGAACGGTTGTGGCGGTGTAATGTTCAACGACGAAGTGACGGCGGACACTATCCACACGATGCATTTGGCAAACCTCAAGTCTGGCTGTACCAGCTTCCTGCCAACTCTGATTACATCTTCAGACGAAGATATGAAGGCATCTGTCAGTGCGATCCGTGACTACCAAGAGCAATACGCCAACCAAGCACTTGGCCTGCATCTTGAAGGTCCTTACCTTAACGTGGCCAAAAAAGGCATTCACAGTGTCGATTACATCCGTCGCTCTGATGATGCAATGATCGATTTCATCGCTGCTAACGCAGATGTGGTGACAAAGGTTACTTTGGCACCTGAGCTGACTCCTTCTGAACACATTGAGAAGTTGGCAAAAGCGGGAATCGTTGTGTCAGCTGGTCACACCAACGCAAGTTATGTTGAAGCACGCACAGGTTTCAAAGCAGGTATTACTTTCGCGACTCACCTGTTCAACGCAATGACCCCAATTGCTGGTCGTGAGCCGGGAATGGTTGGTGCAATCTACGATACACCTGAGGTTTACACGGGTGTTATCGCTGATGGTTTCCACGTCGACTATGCAAACATCCGCATTGCACACAAACTCAAGGGTGAAAAGCTTGTTCTCGTTACCGATGCAGCAGCGCCTGCAGGAGCGGACATGGATCACTTTATTTTTGTTGGCAAGAAAGTATATTACCGAGATGGTAAGTGTGTAGATGAAAATGGCACACTTGGCGGTTCGGCATTGACCATGATTGAAGCAGTACAAAACTCTGTCGAACATGTAGGCATCGCTTTGGATGAAGCGGTACGCATGGCAACCTTGTATCCTGCACGTGCAATCGGTATGGATGACAAGCTTGGCGCTATCAAACAAGGATATGTGGCCAACCTGACCGTGTTCGACCGTGAATTCAATGTCAAAGCGACTGTGGTTAACGGCGAATACACATTGAATTAGGAAACTTATGACAGGCGGACAAATTGGTAACGTAGATCTGGTTAAACAGCTAAACGGTGCCGCCGTTTATCGACTCATCGACCAACAAGGGCCGATTTCTCGAATCCAAATCGCTGATGTAAGTAGCCTTGCACCAGCCAGTGTTACCAAAATTACCCGCCAGTTACTGGAGCGCGGCTTAATCAAAGAAGTCGCGCAACAGGCATCTACCGGTGGCCGGCGAGCCATATCGCTGACCACCGAATGTGCACCTTTTCACTCTCTGGCAGTTCGGCTAGGGCGAGACCGTATCGAACTCACCCTGTTTGACCTTGCTGGCAATCCGCTAGCAGAGCATGATGAGCCATTCCACTACCCAAATCAGGACACCCTGATTGAAGGGCTGATCTACAAACTGCACACCTTCCTTGCTTCAAACCAAGATGTATTGAAAGAGCTGATTGCGGTTGCTATCTCTCTTCCTGGTCTTGTTGATGCCGAAGCCGGTATTGTTGAGTACATGCCGCATATTACGATCGACAAATTACCGCTAAGTGACTTAATTCGTGATGAATTTGGCGTGCAGTGTTTCATTGGGAATGACACCCGAGGTCAGGCATTGGCAGAACATTATTTCGGGGTGAGTAAAAATTACTATGACACCTTGCTGGTCAGTGTTCACAACGGTGCAGGCGCAGGTATCATCGTAAACGGGCAAGTCTTTTTAGGTTATAACCGCAACGTGGGTGAGATTGGCCATATCCAAATTGACCCGCTGGGTAAGAAATGTCAGTGCGGTAATTTCGGTTGTCTTGAAACCGTCGCTTCGAACCCTGCCATCATTGAACATGCCCAACAACTGCTTGCGCAAGGTCACGAGAGTATGCTGCAGGGTAAAAAAGATTTGAACGTGTCAGATATCTGTCGTGCCGCAGTGGCAGGCGACGAGCTGGCACGTCAGGTACTGGTGAAAGTAGGTAACCACTTAGGTAAAGCTATCGCCATGACCATCAATTTGTTCAACCCTCAGCAGGTGGTGATTTCCGGTGAAATTACGGAAGCGAAAAGCGTCGTCTTCCCTGCGATTCAGCGCTGTGTAGAAAATCAATCTCTACGCACCTTCCATCAGAACCTGCCTATTGTCGCTGCGGGCCTTTCTGCAACGCCTACACTGGGTGCCTTTGCTTTGGTTAAGCGCGCAATGCTAAATGGTGCGCTATTGCAGCGACTGCTGGAAGACTAAAAACTCATACTGACGCTGAATTAAGCGCATAGTTTGCAAAATGTTACAAAGGCAATGCTGGTGACCCGCATTGCCTTTGTTTTATTATTGCCACTAACTTTTCAGAGTTGATACACCACCTTTTCGTTGTTGGTGGCACAGCTCTCCCCATTTTTAGGACAGTTACTGCTTTATGGATTTAGTGATTATTGCCGTGGCCTTCATTAGCGGCTTTCTTATGTTGCGCTGTCATATGCCTCCTCTGGTGGGCTTTCTCATCGCTGGTTTTGCGCTTCATGCTGCAGGTTATACAAGCACGCCTCTAATCCAGACACTGGCAGATCTTGGCGTCACGCTACTGCTTTTCACTATCGGCCTGAAGCTAGATGTAAAATCCCTTCTCAATAAAGAAATTTGGCTTGGCGCGACACTTCACAACATCGCGACCACTGCCCTGTTTACTCTTTGTTTGGTTGGCCTAAAAGCGATCGGCATATCGACATTTGCCAGCCTGAATCTCAATGATCTGGCTCTCATTGCCTTTGCCCTTTCCTTCTCAAGTACTGTTTTCGCCATCAAAGCGTTGCAGGAAAAGGGCGAAATGAATGCTACCTACGGCACACTCGCTATTGGTATCCTGATTATGCAGGATATCTTTGCGGTGATTTTCCTAACCATCGCTTCAGGAAAAGTGCCTGGTGTTGAAGCACTATTACTTTTCGCATTACCATTGGCTCGCCCTATCCTTTTCAGGCTGCTAGATCGCGCCGGACACGGCGAAGTCTTGGTGCTATATGCTGTATTTCTCGCGCTAGTTGCCGGAGCCGGTTTGTTCGATGCGGTTGGTATGAAGCCGGATCTGGGCGCACTCATCCTAGGCATGCTGATGGCAGGCCACACCCGTGCATCTGAAATGGCAAAGTCCCTTTTCAATCTCAAAGAGCTATTTCTGGTCTGCTTTTTCCTCAATATCGGACTTTCAGAGCAGCCAACCGTTCAGGGCTTATTCATTGCGGTAATTCTTCTTCTCCTACTCCCTTTGAAAGGCGTGCTGTACTACTTCATTTTCAGTGCGTTCAAATTCCGAGTTCGTACATCACTGTTCGCTACACTGACCTTATTCAACTACAGTGAGTTTGGCCTCATCGTCGGCGGTATCGCTTACCAAATGGGGATCATGCCGGGCAGCGTGTTAGTTGCAATCGCCATTGCTGTTTCCCTGTCTTTCGTTTTGGCGGCTCCTCTTAACACCTTCAGCCATAAAATTTACGCCTATGCTTCTGGAAAGCTCCACGATCCAAACCCAAACAAGCTTCACCACAATGATCAGCTAATCAGTCTTGGTAACGCACGTGTAGTGATTCTCGGAATGGGACGCATCGGCACCGGAGCATACGACGAATTGTCAGAAGATTACCCAGAGGCGGTGCTAGGCATTGAGGCTCGAGAGGACTCTGTCGAACGTCATGGTAACGAAGGGCGTAAGGTCATTCTGGGGGATGCAACCGACCCTGACTTTTGGTCACGCGTGACTTCTTCTAAACAGCTGGAGCTGATCTTACTAGCCATGCCAAACAGTCAGGCGAATACCATCGCTATGGAGCAAATTAACCAGCTCAATTTTAAAGGTAGAGTGGCTGCAATTGCCCGTTATGCCGATGAACTAGAACAGCTTAAATCTCTCGGTGTTGATGAAGCCTACAATATCTATCGCGAAGCAGGTTCAGGATTCGCTCGTCACGTTAAAGAACATTTGCATCGATGAACAGCTAACCCATCCCACAGAGCATAGAAAGCGCCATATCAACCTCGATATTGGCGCTTTTTTAATCATAGATTAGCTTTCATTCACCAAAATGCTGCCTAAACCAAATATTTTCCAGCCACACCCTAAGTTTGATATTTTTTTTCTCGCTGTCGCTTGCTTTTTTTATTCAAGTTGGCAAATTGAACACAACACAAATTGAAACACGCCATACAAAGGCGGCAGCAGGAAGTTTAGAGAGGGATTTATGTGTTCTGTATTTGGCATTCTGGATATTAAGTCAGATGCATCAGCACTTCGCGAAAGTGCTCTGGAAATGTCGAAAAAACTACGCCACCGTGGCCCAGACTGGTCTGGAATTTACTCATCAGAGCGCGCTATTCTTGCGCACGAGCGTCTTGCTATCGTAGGCCTGAACTCCGGTGCTCAACCTCTCTATAGCCCAGATGGCAAAGTGGTATTGGCCGTTAACGGCGAAATTTACAACCACAAAGAAATTCGTGCACGTTACGAAGGCAAGTACGATTTTCAAACTGATTCAGACTGCGAAGTGATTCTGGCTCTTTATCAGGACAAAGGTGCTGACCTTCTCGAAGAGCTGAACGGTATTTTTGCTTTCGCACTTTACGACGAAGAGAAAGACGAATACCTGATTGGCCGTGACCACATCGGTATTATTCCTCTCTATCAGGGCTATGATGAGCACGGCAACTACTATGTTGCGTCAGAAATGAAAGCGCTGGTTCCAGTCTGTAAAACCATCAGTGAGTTCCCTCCTGGTAGCTACTATGGCTCAAAAGATGCTGAGCCTGTCCGTTACTATGTACGTGATTGGAATGAGTTCGCAGCCGTTGAAAACAACAGCTCAAGCAAAGAAGAGCTGACTGCAGCCTTGGAAGCTGCTGTTAAGCGTCAGCTGATGACTGATGTTCCATATGGTGTCCTACTTTCCGGAGGTTTGGACTCTTCTATTACTTCAGCTGTAGCCAAACGTTTCGCCGCAATGCGTGTTGAGGATGACGACAAAAGTGCTGCATGGTGGCCACAGCTTCACTCCTTTGCGATTGGCCTGGAAGGCGCGCCGGATCTGAAAGCTGCTCGTGAAGTGGCGGAAAAAATTGGCACTGTTCACCATGAAATGACCTACACCATTCAGGAAGGCTTGGATGCTATTCGTGATGTTATCTATCACATTGAAACTTACGACGTAACAACTATCCGTGCATCTACGCCGATGTACCTGATGGGCCGTAAAATCAAAGCTATGGGCATCAAAATGGTACTGTCCGGTGAAGGTGCAGATGAAATCTTTGGTGGTTACCTCTACTTCCACAAAGCACCAAACGCTCAAGAATTCCATGAAGAGACCGTGCGCAAGCTTTTGGCTCTGAACATGTTTGACTGCGCCCGTGCGAACAAATCACTGGCGGCATGGGGTGTGGAAGGTCGTGTTCCTTTCCTCGATAAAGAGTTTATCGATGTTGCGATGCGCCTGAACCCGAAAGACAAAATGTGTGGCAACGGCAAGATGGAAAAACACATCCTGCGTGAGTGTTTTGAGCACTACCTGCCAGATTCAATAGCATGGCGCCAAAAAGAGCAGTTCTCAGATGGTGTTGGCTACGGCTGGATTGATACCCTACGTGCCGTTGCAGAAGAGAAAGTCACTGACCAGCAAATGGAATCAGCCAGCTTCCGCTTCCCATACAATACACCACAAACTAAAGAAGCTTACGTTTATCGTGAGATCTTTGAAGAGCTGTTCCCACTGCCATCAGCAGCAGAATGTGTTCCAGGCGGCCCATCAATCGCCTGTTCAAGCGCCAAGGCGATTGAGTGGGACGAGAGCTTCAAAAACAGTGCAGACCCTTCAGGTCGAGCTGTGGCTGCGGTTCACAACGAGGCTTATGGAAAAGCTTAAGCAACAAAATCTTCCAAGTATATAACAAAAAAGGCTTTCCCAAGGGAAAGCCTTTTTTGTTATGTCATCAATATGATCATGAATCATCACCGCACAAGAAGCGACCAAGAAGCGACCAAGAAGCGAACAATTCAACAATCTAGTGTTTAGCGCGCAATGCGCATGGGACAACTTCTCACTCTGCATTAATACTAAAGACCTTCCCTCTGAAAGCCTTAACCCAAAAAGTGGCATTTAACCTTAATTGACATATTGTTATTAAGGTTAAATATTGAGCACCCTCTATTATTGCTTTTATCATTTATATTAGTGTTTTTGATATTTACGTCGCAATCTATTTGTCTTTAGATTAATTGATTACATTCAATTGCGTGGCATCACGTAGGAATTATTTATTGTTGGTTCTGACACTTAATAACTATGTAAATACCCAAATTCCTAATGTTAATATCCTCCCATCTTTCATTGCGTCATAACTTTGACGCAAAAACTCCTTACTAAAAAATAATAATCTCTTTTGATTTCGTATTTTGGGAACGACACTCAAGGGCGGTAGCGTCAAAGATCACAAGCCAACGATGGGTCATCGATTAGTTATCTAAGGTCAGAGAAAATGGACTCCACTCTTAAATTGCATAGTAACTACGGCGCACTACATGTTCTATATAGAACAATTGACTGTTTTATTATCTTATTGACACTTTACGTAATATCAGTTTCCTATACCAACCAGTTCATCCAAAAAGACTTACTATTGGGTAGCTACGCCATTTTGGTCTACATGCTTGTAGCAGAGAAAAATGAGCTCTATCGCTCTTGGCGAGTTCATCTCTTTAGGGAAGAGGCACTAAGTATCAGCAAGGCATGGTTTATCACCTTCATTGCGTTAGTTTTTCTTGCCTTCTTTACTAAGACAAGCACAGATTATTCACGTGTCGTCACTGGCGTTTGGTTAATAGCTACTCCAGTAATACTTATTACTTGGCGATATGTTGCCAAACAGGCATTAAAGAAACTGCGCGATTACGGCTACAACAAGAAAGAAGCCATTATCATAGGGGTAACAGAAAATGGTATTCGACTCGCTCACCAATTGAAAAAGCACCCTGAGCTTGGTATCAAAGTGAGTGGTTTTTACGACGACAGAGAAGCCAGCCGTTTAGATATCGAAAATCTTCCAGCTCCATTCAGAGGCAATGTTCCGTCAGCTTTAGATCTTGTTAAAAGTGGTGATGCCCAACATGTCTATATTTCGATGCCACTGAAAGCAAATGAACGTATCACTGCATATTTAAAAGACTTTTCAGATACCACAGCAAATACCTATTTGATACCGGATTTCTTTGTCTACAACCTTATCCAGTCTCGATTAAGCGCAATTGGAAATATGCCAACCATTAGTATTCACGATACCCCTTTCTACGGCACCAATGGCTGGTTTAAACGAGCTCAGGACATCGTGCTTGCTTCGTTGATCATTCTGCTTATCAGCCCAATTCTTATTGGTGTTGCCATCGGCGTCAAATTTTCATCACCTGGTCCAGTCATTTTCAAACAGTACCGCTACGGGCTGGATGGGCGCCGAATCAAAGTTTGGAAATTCCGTTCAATGAGCACAATGGACAACGGTTCAGTCGTCAAACAAGCCACAAAAAACGACCCAAGGATTACACCCTTTGGGGCGTTTATTCGAAGAACCTCGCTGGATGAACTGCCGCAATTCTTCAATGTGTTACAGGGCCGTATGTCTATCGTAGGCCCTAGACCACATGCCGTTGCACACAACGAAGAATATCGAACCATTGTCGACCGCTACATGTTGAGACACAAGGTGAAACCTGGGATCACAGGCTTAGCACAGGTTAATGGGTACCGCGGCGAAACAGATACTTTAGAGAAAATGCAGAAGCGTGTTGAATTCGATATCAAATACATTCAGTCATGGTCTACTTGGCTTGATTTGAAAATCATTTTTAAAACTGTATTCAAAGGCTTTACCGGAAAGACTGCCTACTAAAGGAATGAAAATGAACATCCCTAAGAAAACACTCATTGCTTTAGCTTTATTAGGTACAAATAGTTGGGTGCTCGCTGGAGAAAATAACGGCTTTACCACAGAATCTGGTATCAAAATCACCCCTCTTCTCGACGCCTATTATGAATATAACGATAACGTAGGTCGTTACTCTACCTCTGAGAGCCCGGATTCCTCCAGCGCTTTGATAGCAAAGCCAGGAGTGATGTTCGAATCTGACCGCAATGGAAATAAGTACCAAGTTGCCTATCAATTGTCCTCTGGTTACTACTTTGACAGTGACGTCGATGACTTTCTCGACCACACATTCACGACAAATAGCTTTGTTCAAATCAATCAAAGAAGTGGGATAGGATTCAACTACACCTATTTGAAATCTCACGAAGCACGTGGCACTGGAATTTTGGCAGGCGACCAATTAGCAACCATCGCGACTGAACCTGCCAAGTTCTCATTGCACAACGCAAACTTCACTCATGTTTACGGCACTGACGATGCGACAGGGCGCCTAGAGTCCAATCTAAGGTACGAAAATAAGAAATATAATAACTACCGGGATCTTACCGGCGCTGGGCTTGCCACACTGAGCACCAAGTTTAAAGACTATGATCAGGTCGCTGGTGCTCTCGCTTTTTACTATAAAGTCTTTCCTGCCACTGAATTGCTGCTAGAAGTTGATGTCACAGATCGCCATTACAAACTAGGCGACCCTATCAGTGGTAATACGCAAGATAACCTCGATGCTTATTTCCTGATTGGTACTAAGTGGGATATCACGGGTAAGACTACCGGTAAACTGAGAATAGGTTTGCAAGATAAGAACTACGATGATGAAGCAAGAGAAGATTTCAATGGCTTCAGCTGGGACTTAGATCTTGTATGGGAACCATTAACCTATTCAACGATTGCAGTGTCAGCGGCTCAGATCGCGATCGATCCGGATCAAGGCAATAACTTTATAAATCAAACCAGTTTTGCCGCCAACTGGAAGCACTTCTGGCTCTCACGTGTCTACAGTGACATCGCCATTGGTTTACTTCACGATGACTACTCGCAAAGCACGCGGAAAGACGACTTAATGAGTTCATCTTTCTACCTTGGGTACGCATTTAGAGAAGATACTGAAATTAAAGCTGGCTGGAGATTCGAGGACAACGACTCCTCAATAGATACAAATAGCTACCGACAAAATGTTTGGTATCTCGGAACAAATCTGGTCTTTTGATTCTTAGGGGAATACTAGTCACATGACACGTATCTATTATTTAGCTATTTCATTCCTACTCATTTTTGTTTTTCCATTTAATGTAGTTGCAAGCGGCAACGATTACACCATTGGCGCGGGCGATAAAATTCAAATTATCGTATATGGCGAGGAAGAGCTAACCATCGAAGAATTGTATATCGATAGTAGTGGCGAATTTGATTACCCCTACCTTGGTCAATTAATAGCACTGGGAAAAACGACCGAACAACTTAAGGCTGAGATCATCAAAGGCTTAAAGGGAGACTACTTGGTTTCTCCTAAGGTTCGTGTCGGTATCGTTGGGTTTAGAAGTATCTTTGTGAACGGTGAAATTAAAAAGCCTGGCGGTTATGAATACCAACCAGGCCTAACCGTCGATAAAGCGATTGCACTCGCTGGCGGTTTCACCGAGCGTGCCGCGAGAAAAAGTATCTACATTACTCGCGAAGATAAAAATGAACCTAAAAATCGGGTAAGCCTCTCTCACATGGTCTCACCAGGAGACATCATTGTTATTGAGCAAAGTTTTTTCTAATTATAAAAACCTCATGCATAGATAACGTTTACTTCGGTAAATATTCACGCTTCGACTCATTTCTTTTAATAAGTAAACACACTATTTTCGCTTCCCTTCTTTGTCGGATCTTAGTCGACATTTAAAGTCTCACTATCACGAGATGAAAACTGCATTTAAGATGGATAGAATAATGTCAGCCTACTCTAATGAAAATTCAATACAACAAGATCAACTGATTGATATTGGATACTATATCCATCTTATCAAAAAGCGCTGGCTTTCTATCACGTTTTTTACGTTTCTTTGTACTTCAATTGCAGTTCTAATTGCACTATCAATTACTCCTACTTACCGAGCAACGGCGACCTTACTTATTGAGTCGCAACAAGCTAAAGCAATATCAATTGAAGAAGTTGTTGGAATAGATAGTCGCGCCAATGAATATTATCTTACGCAATTTGAAATACTGAAATCCAATCAGGTTGCGCAGCGCGTCATCGAAAAATTGCAACTCAATATGCTTGAAGAGTTCAACCCTGCTATCGCTGTGAACGACAGGCCGGCCTTTAAAGAGCAGCTTAAAGGCTGGTTACGTTCACATCCTGTTATCGATTCCTTCTTCTCATCAAAAACAGATATCGCACATGACCCTGAAGCAGAGAAAGAGGCAACGACTCTAAGGGTATTAAAAGCGTTCAAGTCAAGACTAACAATATCTCCTATTCGAAAAACTCAGCTAGTTAGGATTTCATTTGATTCACAGGATCCAAAGCTCGCTGCGAAAATAGCAAATGCTGTCGGTTATGCCTTTATTGAAAACAATTTAGAGTCGAAGCTTCTTGCAACCGATAGAGCAAATGGATGGCTCAATGAGCGACTTACAGAGCTCAAACTAAACCTGAACTCATCGGAGCAAGCTCTAGTTCAATTTCTTCAACGTCAAGAACTTATAGACGATAGCGGCATTGCCGCTTTGACCAGCAACGAGCTTCAAAACCTAACCGATAGAATCGCAGAGGCGACAGACCGGCGAACAAAAACCCAAGCACTATATAACGCGCTCAAAAGTAATCCCAACGCAGATATTGCAACACTGAGCGCTAACACCCTGATTTCGAATCACCCGCAAGTGCGTGACATTCGCCTGGCAGAGTCAGAAGCAGAAAAGGACGTTAGCCAACTATCGAAGCGCTATGGTCCGAAACACGACAAAATGATTCAGGCAAATGCAAGGCTGAAATCGGTTCAACAACGAGCGGAAAACCTAATCTATAAGCTGATTAACGGCGTCGAAAAAGAGCTTTCCAGTGCTCGAGAACAAGAAACACTTCTTAAACAAGAACTTTTAAGCAAGAAAGAAGAATTTCAGTCATTAAGTGTTGTAAAAAGTGAATATGATGCACTCAAAAGAGAGGTCGAAAGCAACGCTAAGTTGTACGACTTGTTTTTAACTCGTCAAAAAGAAACCTCTGCAACCAGCGATTTTAGTGCGGCAAATGCTCGTTTCAGCGATCAAGCACTCGTCCCACAACAACCTTTTAAACCGAATCGAAAGCTCATTGTATTCATCGCCTTAATCGTCAGCATGGGCTTTGCATGTGTGCTGGTCATTTGTTTGGATGCATTCAACAACACAATCTCTTCGGCAAGAGACTTCGAGAGTAAACTTGGATTGCTGCCAACTGGCACACTCCCCTTGGTTAAAGCAAAAGAGTTTAAACGCAACCATATCGATGCCTCTGTTTTCAACAATAGCAAGTTTGCGACTTTTCAAGAGTCCATTGACTCTATCCGAACGTCGCTATACCTGAGTATGCCAAAGACTGAAAGGAAATTTCTGGCACTGTCTTCATCTGTCCCCGGCGAAGGTAAAACGACTACTGCTATCAATCTCGCCCAGTCTTTCTCAAGTATCGAAAAGGTTTTGTTGATTGATTGTGATTTAAGAAAACCTTCAGTGGGGATGCGTTTTGGAATCCCAAATAGCCACCCTGGGCTGACCAACATTTTGGTCATGAATACATCACCCGACGATTGCATTACGACCATTGAAGGAACCAATCTGGACCTTCTTCCAGCAGGGTTAATCGTTGCTAATCCGCAAGAGCTTCTTAGCAGCACCTCTTTCCTTAAGCTCATTGAAGAACTGGCAGAAAAGTATGACCGAATCATTTTTGATACGCCGCCGATTTTGCCAGTGAAAGATGCATTTATCGTTGGGAAGTTTACCAAGGGGATTGTGCTAGTTCTGAAAGCCAATAGCACGAGCAAGTCAGTTTATAAGCACACCATGACCTTATTTACAAAGCATCAAATATCTATCGACGGCGTAGTAATAAACCAGGTTTCTCAGCCAAAAAAAGGCACACATACCTACTCTGAATATTCTCGCTATGCGTACGGAAACATCGAAAGCTAAGGAAAGTATATGACAGCTGCAATTAAGGTACTTACTGTCTTCGGCACACGTCCAGAGGCAATCAAAATGGCGCCACTGGTTCATAAGCTAAGTAAAGCCGAAGGCATTGAGGCTAAGGTCTGTGTCACGGCGCAACATCGCGAAATGCTTGATCAAGTGCTTGATTTGTTCGAAATCACTCCGGATTTTGACTTAAATGTGATGAAGCCTGGACAGTCCCTGTACGAAGTGACAAGCAATATTCTTACTCGCCTAAAGCCCGTACTGGAATCCTTCGAACCAGACATTGTTCTCGTGCATGGCGACACAGCGACAACACTAGCTGCAAGCTTGGCAGCCTACTTCCAGCAAATTGCGGTAGGACATGTCGAAGCAGGACTTCGTACAGGTAATATATATTCTCCTTGGCCAGAGGAAGGGAACCGGAAACTAACTGGAGCAATATCAAAACTTCACTTTGCCCCCACAAAAACGTCAGAACATAACTTACTCGCCGAGGGTGTCGACGCCAAGAGCATTTCCATCACAGGTAATACCGTTATTGACGCATTACTTCTTGTAAAAGAAAAGCTTGAAAACGATCAGGACCTCATCGATACCTTAGCTACTGTTTTTCCACAAATAGATAACAACAAAAAGCTTATTCTGGTTACAGGACATCGCCGTGAGAGCTTTGGCGGTGGTTTTGAACGAATTTGTGAAGCCCTCGCAGAGATCGCCGTTCGCCACCCAGATAGCCAAATTATCTATCCAGTTCATCTAAACCCGAATGTGAGAGAGCCAGTCAATCGTATACTAAAGGGGATTAATAACGTTCAATTGATTGAACCTCAAGAATATCTACCGTTTGTGTATCTGATGAACAAAGCCCACATCATTCTCACCGATTCGGGGGGTATTCAAGAAGAAGCCCCTTCATTGGGTAAACCTGTTTTGGTTATGAGAGATACAACAGAACGACCTGAGGCCGTAGAGGCAGGCACGGTTAAACTCGTGGGTACAGACAAAGACAGGATCATTACAGAAGTTGAAAACCTACTTAATAACGAAGACGACTATGAAAGAATGAGCCGAGCACATAACCCTTATGGTGATGGGAAATCTTGTCAAAGAATTATTGAAGAAATAATTAAAACCTTCTCCTAAAGTCATCATCTTTTGGTTCTTTTTTACAACTTCTATTCATCTCAACGAATACATAAATCCAACTTCATTTAATTTATTCTCTAATTTTGAAGCGCATATCTATTAAAGGTATGCCTTGAGGAGCAGTTATGTCCTTTAAAAAGGTTTCCGTCATTGGTTTAGGTTATATAGGTTTACCAACTGCCGCTGTAGTAGCATCTCGCGGTATTGAGGTTGTTGGCGTCGACGTAAATCCTATGGCCGTCGATACCATCAACCAGGGTAATATTCACATTGTTGAGCCTGATCTGGATATTGTCGTCCGCGGTGTGGTTAGCACAGGAAACCTTCGCGCTACTACTCAGCCCGAACCGGCTGAGGCTTTCATGATTGCTGTACCTACTCCCTTTAAAGAGAGTAACTCACCAGACCTTTCTTACATAGAAGCTGCCGCAAACGCTATTGCTCCCGTTTTAGATAAGGGAAACTTGGTTATCCTCGAATCCACTTCACCAGTGGGAGCAACAGAAAAGCTGGCTGCATGGTTGAAAGCCGCAAGGCCGGATCTAACCTTCCCTCAAGACTTAGGTGACGCAGCAGATGTCAAAATTGCGCACTGCCCGGAACGCGTATTACCGGGTTACGTCCTTCAAGAGCTCGTAGCTAACGATAGAGTGATAGGTGGCTTATCCAAAGCGTGTAGCGAAAAAGCAGTCGAGCTATACAAAACTTTCGTACGCGGCGAATGTATCATCACTAACGCGCGCACTGCAGAAATGGCAAAGCTAACCGAAAACTCGTTCCGCGATGTGAACATTGCATTTGCCAACGAGTTATCGATGATCAGCGACAAACTAAAAATTAACGTCTGGGAGTTGATTAGACTCGCGAACAGACACCCTCGCGTAAACATCTTGAACCCAGGCCCAGGTGTCGGTGGTCACTGCATTGCAGTTGATCCTTGGTTTATTGTCGACAGTTGTCCTGACGAAGCGAAAATTATCCGCCAAGCGCGTTTAACCAACGATTCAAAACCTCACTATGTTATCGATCAGGTCGTCAAAGCTGCTGATGAGTTTAAGCGTCCAGTTATTGCATGTTTAGGCCTAGCATTCAAAGCGGATATCGATGATCTAAGGGAAAGTCCTGCTCTACAAATTGTTCAAGAGTTAGCGAGTAAAAATGTTGGCCAAATTTTTGCCGTTGAGCCAAATGTTGAATCCATCCCAGAGCAACTTGTGTATGCCGGGGTCGAACAAATGACGCTGGAAGGAGCACTAGAGCGTGCAAACATAATCGTAGTTCTAGTTGACCATAAGCAATTCAAGGAGGCGGATAAAACTCAGCTAGCTACCAAGGTTGTTATCGATACTCGCGGCATTATTAACTAGTCAACAATTTTAATCGCGGAGCGTCTTCAATTATGCGCCAAATAAAAAGAAATTTAAGACTTCTATTGTTAGCCATTCGGACTGGCTACTTAAAACGGCGATATGGCATGAATATCGCTCAGGGTGCTTTGCTATCTAGTAAATGTCATCTGGATAAAACCAATCCTAAAGGTATATATATCGGCGAAGAATCTTACATTTCTTTTGGCGCTACGATACTCACACACGACTTCGTTCGTGGGTTACATGCGGACACCTTCATCGGAAAACGGTGTTTTATTGGTGCAAACGCTACCATTCTTCCTGGCATAACGATCGGTAGTAATTCAATCGTCGCCGCAGGTAGCTTGGTAACCAAAGATGTGCCATGCAATAGCATTGTTGCCGGCAATCCTGCTAAACCTATTAGGCACAACATCAAAACTAAGAAGTATGGGAAACTGTGCAATGAAGAAGGTTAAGCTATTTCATATAGCATCAGACTTTCCTGATCACACTGGAATGAACTCAACAAAAGCGGTAGCTAACTTACTTTCAGCAACAGAGCGAGATATCGATCACCAAACTATTGCTTATCGCCGTATTCGAACATCACGCTTTGGATATGAAAAACGTGATCAGTATGGCTACCTTCAAGCACCATCGCTGCCACTCGGCCTGCTCCATACGTTTATTACACTGCTTTCGGCGCTGATTCTTCTTAGGAAACGAGGTCATGATGTAAAAAGCGTTGACTATATTCATGCCCATAAATTAACTATCGATGGCCTATTGGCTTACTTTTTGAGCAAGTTCACCGGGGTAAAATATGCCATTAGTGTTAGAGCGGATACCGACATTAAGTTCATAAAAAATAAACCTTTTAGTAGATGGATATTTAAGAAAGTTTATTTCAATGCTTCGAAGGTTTTTTATGTAAGCGCTTGGGGGAAACATGACATTGAAAAGAAGCTAAAAGTAACGAAAAAAGACTTTAAACTTCTTCCAAACATCGTGGAAACCCCAAAGCTTATCGAAAGAAAAGAAAACGCAATCAAAAATACAAATTCCAATCGTTTTATTTTTATTGGGCGAATGGAGTCGGCAAGAAAGAAAGGTCTCTATGATACGCTAGAGGCATTAAGTACTAACAAAAATTTTAAGCTTGATATATATGGTACTGCCGATGAAGAAAGCCTTTCAAATCTAGATAGTATGACTAACCTGTACGGAGTTTCAGACCAGGTCAACTATTGCGGTAAGATTTCCAAAGATGAACTTTTGGAAAAGTTATCCGAGTACTGTGCTCTGGTAATGCCAAGTGTAAATGAAACCTTTGGCATGGTCTATGTAGAAGCACTCTATTGTAACCTTCCGATTATTCATTGTAAGGGTTCCGGGATAGATGGATACGTAACCGGTGTCGAATATATTCAAAGTGTAGAGTCAGGCAATAAAGACCAGATTTCCAAATCAATGAACTATTTGTATAGAAACCAAGAAAAAATCAAAAATAAGTTGGAATATGACACCAAATCCGGTTTTCTTGATGTCTTTTCCACTAATGAAATTTCTAAGTCTTACTTAGATTCTTTTGGACCGACCTATGAAGCTAATTAAGTTAATAAGTTACTTCATCTATTTAGCTCTATCTATTCATTTACCGGCAAACTATAGACCATTAGGCCATATATTTAGAAGTATACGAAATGCAAATGCCAAACTATTCTTGAACATGCATGGTGGTAAGTTAAATATAGAGAAAGGGGCCAAGATATCACCTGATATCAAAGTAGGGAAAAACTCAATGCTTGGTGAGAATTCACGTATCTATGGCGGAGTATCCCTAGGTGAAAATGTTTTGATGGGTCCAGACGTTAAAATATATACAAGAAATCATGTCATCGCAGACAGAGCAATACCAATTTTAGAACAAGGTGACAATTTCAAACCTGTAACAATCGGGGATGACGTCTGGATAGGCGCAAATGTCATCATACTACCTGGTGTGTCTATTGGTTCTGGTAGCGTAATAGGAGCCGGCTCGGTCGTCACTAAATCTGTACCAGAGTACAAAGTTGTATGTGGTAACCCTGCAATAATTAAGAGCTCCAGATAAAAATGTTAAAGAAAATACTTGCCTCCATGGCTAATCAGGGGGCAATCAGTGTATTTAATCTTATTGTATCAATCTATATTCTAAAACTATATTCCGTTTCAGACTTTGGAGTGTATAGCATAGTTTTTGCTCTAGGACTTGGAGCTATTTCATTTCAGAATGCACTCATTTCCACACCGATGTCTGTTAGAATAAAGAAAAGAGTTCTCAACGGAAAATCAAAATATCTTAACTTTTACAATTCAATAAACTTATTATATTTATTTTCCATACTAACAATCTCTATTGTTGCCGGGCTATTGATAGAATTTCCCGGGTGGTTACTTGGACTATACTTAGTATCGTTTTCAATTAGAGACTATTATAAAAACCTCCTAATGCTAGACTATGATGTACATACAGTCACAAAAATGGAAGTTTTATTCATCTTTTTAGCACTACTAAGTCTTTTAATTTACTACTTTCTAGAAATCTATAGTATTCAATTAATTGTGATCACACTAGCGATATGCTCGCTAATCAGTACAGCCGTCGCAAAGTGCAAAATCAATATTCACACAAATCTAAACATACTGATCGTTTATAGATTTTACAAAATAAAGATTTGGCCTATTTCTAAATGGGCCACCCTAGGTGTGTTTGTAACTGAAATATATAGTAGGTCATACATTTTTATCTTAACGACGTTCTACTCCACAGAGATACTAGGTCTGGTTCAAGCCGGTAGAGTACTTTTCGGGCCAATGAACCTCATTTTGAATGGTTGGATTAAGATAGCAAGGAATCACCTAGCATCACTTCTCGGCTCAAATAGTCGCGACAAATTTGGGGCCTTCATCCGTCTTAGTGTTTTTGGAGTGATAGCTTTGAATATTCTCGCTATATCGGCGGTCATGTTATTTTGGAAGCATCTAGAAGAACTACTATTCATCCAAATCGAAGAGAATATATTACTCACTACAGTCTTGTGGGGTATAGCTGTTGCAATGATTCAACTCAGGACTGTTATATCAACCTCACTACAAGCATATGGCGTATTCAAAATACAAACATACTTTAATATCATGTCAAGTATAACGACCCTTCTTTCTATCATATTGATATATAAATTCCTTTCTTGGCAATATATGCCACTGGCAATAGCAATTGGCGAAGGAACATTGTTAGCATTGTCCTTCATTTATTATATAAAAGTAAGAAAGGAAGAATATTATGCATCATGATATCACTATAGGTATATGTACTTTCAAACGTCCTTTTCTAGAGAAAACGTTAGAAAGCGTAAAGAAAGCGATTGAATATGCGAACGCAAAAGTTAATGTACTAATTGTTGACAATGACCCAAACCAGAGTGCAAGACAATTAGTTTGCTCTATGACTCACAAACAAACGCGATTCACTTATGTAAGTGAGCCAAGAAGCGGAATTGCTTTTGCCCGAAACCGTGTACTGTCAGAAACAAACACTAAATGGTTACTATTTATCGATGATGACGAAACAGTCGATAAAGAATGGTTATTGAATTATATAAATATAATTAATGGATCAGATTTCACTGCAGCTATTGGTCCTGTTGTAACTCAGTACCCAAACTACGTTGATGATGTAATTGTTAAGTCAAGAGTACTAGACCGAAGGACTTTCCCTCATTTGAATGAAATAAATCATGGTGCAACCAATAATTGTCTAATTGATTTAGAATTTGCAAATAAAAACAATATTAAATTCGATACTGACTTTAATTTCTATGGAGAAGACTCGGATTTTTTTGAACGTATTAGCAAGACAGGTAAAATAATTTGGAATCAACATTCTATTGTATATGAACCAGTTACAAAAGACCGTGCAAGAAAGGAGTGGATAGTAAGTCGCTTATATAAAAATGGTTATAATTATGCCAGAAGGAAAGTTATAAGATGTGGACCAAAAACACGTTTTACTCTTTTAATAAAATCCATAATTAGGGTATTTATTGATGTTGTAAAATACATTATTAACTTTCATTCAAAGCCCTTACGCTTCAAATACCTCTGCGAGCTGTACCGTGATTTTGGAAGAATTAAGTCATGTATAATGACCACAGCAAAATAGCGAGCCTTATTCAGCGACATTCATTTTTTGTCGTCATGCTTTTTATTGTGGGTGTATTGACCCCAGAGTTAACACCGAAAATACAGCTGATGGACAACGATTTAGGGGGAATGCTAGATATTCGTTCTGGTAGTGATCGAACTAAGCAAGTATTCTGGATTGGCATGTCGTTAATAATGTTTGCCCTGTTCTTCCAGTACCGAAATAATACTCGATGTCTTGCTATTCACTCTAGTTTAATCACTCCTATACTTTTTCTTACATTCATATTCACACTTGCTCTATTTAGTATTTTATGGTCAGACTTCAAGTCTTTGACCTTTAAACGATCATTTTTTCAACTTATTCTCTATTGGGTTATATATCAGAGTTTATTACTTTCTATTTTAAGTGGTAGCCTTTTCAATTCATTTAGAAAGGTTAACTACTCAATAATATTAATGATCGTACTATCTATTATTATTGGTGCAGGCATTAATCCTTATGGTGAATTAGCTGGATATTCTAATACAAAGAATGTCATGGGAGCAATTCTATGCGTTTCCATCATATGTAGCCATATCGTTTACTCTCATTATGGAATGGATAGAAGGAGTGTTATTTTACTTTCGTTAATGACATTTCTTCTTGTCCTAACGGCAAGTAAAACATCAATTTTTCTGGTATTTGTTTATCTAATCTTGTCAAAAATTGATTTAAGAATTGCAAAAGCCATTGTTTTTATAACTACACTTTTATTGCTTATTGGTTTCAACGTTATTCCTACCATTTCGTATCAAGTTGATAACTATGTAAACATTGCGGACTATGTATCGGGTGATTTCATAACTGGCCGAGGATATATATGGGATGCTATTTATTTGGAACTATATTATTTTGATAGAATTTGGTTAGGCTTTGGATATGGATCTTTCTTTGGCACGCCTGTTACACCATATTTTTTCGATGATGAATTTAGTTTTCTTAGATTCATAAGCTCTTCTCACAATGGTTATATTGAACTACTCACACAATTTGGGTTTATAAGTATATTCATTTTCACCTACTATCTTCTTTTTCTAAGAAGTAGAAATATAAATATTATATCTGCACTTTTTGTTGTCACTCTTTACAACATTACAGAGCCGGCATTTATGAGAGATCAGCATGTCGTTTGGTTTATGTGCATTTTCATTCTCTTGTTTTCTTATTCCCAGAAATATATTTCTCGTTAAAAATAATTGTTACTGATAGCTAAAAGGCCACACAGTGTTTATTAATTCCTTCAATCACTTTAGAGCAGTCGCTATTATATTTATAGTTATGGGTCACTGTTATTCCATTACAGGTATGACATTCAACACATTCCCATCTGCTTTTATTCAAAACTTTATTTCTGGTGGTACAACGCTTTTTGTTTTTATTTCTGGATTTCTTTTCTATCATATATTTTATAAAAATTTCAATTTAAAAACATTTCTGATTAAAAAAATTAAAACCGTGTTACTACCATATGTAATAATCGGTTCTTTACCGGTTATTTATCTAACCCTAAAGCAAGCTAGTGTATATGGGGACTGGTTTCTTCCTTCTGGCGATAGTTTACTTGATAACTACTTAATCCCAACTTTAAAGTACTATTCATCAGGAAGATTTCTAACAGGATATTGGTATATACCTTTTATATTTATAATTTTTTTAATGTCACCTTTTTTTATTCAATTTATCGAATTAAGGAAAAGATATCAAATTATCATTATAGCTTTGATGTCCGTTATAGCCATGTATGCACATCGACCCATTCTAAATATAAATCCACTTCATAGTGCTATCTATTATATACCTGTATATTTATTAGGAATATTCGCTGCTATTAATAGATTGAAAATATATACCTGGCTTATGGGAAAAGAGTTAATTCTCATGGTAGTAATAGTTTCATTGATCACTTATCAAACTATGAATGGTCATAATGGTAGCTATCACAAATATTTATTCTCATATAGCGGAATAGATCTGGTTTTTATTCATAAAATATTGTTGTGCTTTCTTCTAATGATAATCCTCCACAGATTTGAAAACTTTAAACACCCATTAATCAATCATCTCGCTGCTACAAGTTTCACAGTATTCTTCCTTCATCCACTAGCTATTTTTTTAATGAACAAGTTTTTAAAAGATGCTCTTCACTTTGACTCATGGGTTTTTCTCTCTATATTTACAACATTAATAATTACAATATGTAGCTTAATCGCAGTTCAATTTAAAAAGTTAGCACCAATTAACAGTCGTTATATCATTGGATATTGACATATAAAAACCTCAAGAAAAATATTTATATAATATCACCCACTTTCCTTTGTTTTTAAATACTTCAATAGAGGTAAAAATGAACCGCATAGAAATGTTCGGTTGTCCTATGGATGTTGCCAGTATGGACGATACAGTTACCCATATAAATAAGAGAATATCCAAAGGCGAATTTACGCAACATGTTGTTGTTAATGTCGCTAAAGTAGTGAATATGCAAACAGACCAGGTTCTCGCAAAATCTGTAGAATCTTGCGATATTATTAATATTGATGGTATGGGAGTAGTTTGGGGCGCTCGTATGCTAGGCCATTCAGTACCAGAGAGAGTAGCAGGCGTTGACCTTTTCCATCAATTACTCAATATGAGTGCTAAAGAAAAATACCCTGTATTCTTGCTCGGAGCTACCTCAGAAGTGGTAAGAAAGACGAAAGAGCAAGTAGAAAGTCTTTATCCAAACCTTGTTGTATGTGGCTATAACGATGGTTATTTCTGGGATAGTGAAGAAGAAGTAGTAGAAAAAATTTCCCGATCTGGTGCCAAACTTTTGTTTGTAGCAATCACCTCCCCAAAAAAAGAAAACTTTATAAACAAATGGCAGGACAAGCTTGGAGTTGACTTCGTTATGGGTGTTGGCGGCACATTTGACGTCGTTGCTGGAAAGGTTCAACGGGCACCTATATGGATGCAAAATTATGGATTAGAATGGCTATATAGAGTTATTCAGGAGCCACGAAGAATGTGGAGAAGATATCTAGTTACCAACACCAAATTTGCTTTAATGCTAACAAAAGAAAAAATGTCTACTAGATAAATCATTTAAAAACATCACTTGATTTTTCAATAATTCCCATCAAAAAAACTCAATGTATATACATTGAGTCAAGTCCTATATTTTATTATATCAAGGAAGAAAATGAAGATTGCCATTGCTGGTACGGGCTATGTTGGTCTATCCAACGCGATGCTACTTTCGCAAAATCACGAAGTAGTAGCAGTAGATATTATCGAAAGTAAAGTTAATCTTTTAAACGACCGTATATCTCCAATTGCAGATAATGAGATAGAACTTTTTCTCAATGAACGCAGCCTTAATTTTAGAGCCACGACAGATATACGAGAAGCCTATTTAGACTCTGAATTTGTTATTATTGCCACTCCCACAGATTACGATACAAAATCTAACAATTTCAACACGTCGACTGTTGAAAAAGTTATACGAGACGTAAATTCTATAAATCCAGATGCTGTAATAGTCATCAAATCTACAGTCCCAGTTGGTTTTACCAAATACATTCGAGAGAAGCTCCTATGTGATAACGTAATTTTCTCACCTGAATTTTTACGTGAGGGTAAAGCTCTTTATGATAATCTTTATCCTTCGCGGATTATTGTTGGTGAGCGGAGTAAACGTGCTGAAACCTTCGCTAATCTTTTGGTTGAAGGCGCAGAGAAGAAGGACATAAGTGTTCTGTTTACTGATTCGACAGAAGCTGAAGCCGTTAAATTGTTCTCAAACACCTATTTAGCAATGCGTGTAGCCTATTTCAATGAGCTGGACACCTATTCAGAGACACATTGCTTAGATGCGCGACAAATCATTGAGGGCGTAGGGCTAGACCCACGCATAGGAAACCACTATAACAACCCCTCTTTTGGTTATGGTGGCTACTGCCTACCAAAAGATACGAAACAACTTTTGGCTAATTACCAAGATGTGCCGAACAACATGATTAGGGCAATTGTTGATGCAAACACCACCCGTAAAGATTTTATTGCCGAATCAATTCTTTCAAAAAATCCAAAGGTAGTAGGTATCTATCGGCTAATCATGAAGTCTGGATCCGACAACTTCAGAGCCTCATCAATACAGGGTATTATGAAACGCATCAAAGCTAAAGGCGTCGAAGTAATCGTGTATGAGCCAGTTTTGACAGAGAAAGAGTTCTTCCATTCAGAAGTGCTAACCGATTTTAACGCGTTCAAATCAAAGGCAGACGTTATAGTTTCTAACCGTATGACAGAAGAGTTAGCCGATGTCGTAGAGAAAGTGTACACACGTGATTTGTTTGGCAGTGATTAGGTAAGCCACCTTTAAAAGTCTCTTTTCAGACAAACCAATTTTAGAAACCCAAATGAATAGAAAATTACCACTTGTCTTTCATTGTTTCATTATCTGTAGCGTTTTATCCTTTGCCTCACTACAGTTCTATAAATCAATGTATCGAAACGCTGGAATAGAAGCACTTTCAAATCTTCAGGACTACACAACACCGAACTACAACACTATCTCGATATCTCTGTTAGCCCATACCCTAGCTTCAGTATCTCCAGCTTCAGCATACGATTACTCGCTAAGTGCAAAATTGTACCAATGGAGTGCATATCTAAGTGGCAGCAAAGATACCGACCAGCTGACTACGCTCCTGCAAAAGAGTCTTAGGTTAAGGCCTACTTGGTCTCCTAGCTACGTCGAGCTTTCATCAATTTACAAGGAAAGGGGGGAGCTTAAGCTTCAGTCCCAAATGCTGAGTTTTGCTCGTCATTTTGGACCTCTTAACCACTCAACAATTCTTGCAGATATCGATTATTCTTATTCGAATTGGGACCTGATCGATGAGAGCGCTAAACTGCATGCGATACATAACCTTCTGGAGATAGGGAAAGTTTGGCGACATCGGCCTGCACTGAACACCACAGTTACCTATTCAAGCGGTAAACAACGAATTTGTAATCTTTTAGCATTTAACAAAGTTAGGATTCAAGCTTGTGGCTAACGTGTCTAAATACCCTTTGTTAATGCTTGTTGTTTTTGTAATTCTATTTGGTAGCGCTTCCGTTCTAAAGTCATTCGGTATTTTCGCAAATCAAGTTCGGGCAACGGAAGTTATGATCGGCGGCGATATATACCTCCATTTTATTGCCTCTTTTTTCCTAGGCCAGCTTTGTTGGCTGACAACCCAAAGGACCTCCCACTTTAGGTTGTCAATCCCGACCCTAACTGTCTTAGTCTTGGTAGTGCTAGATGAATCGCTACAGTATTTAATTCCATCAAGACAGTTTTCCTGGCTGGATATGACCGTCAATGTTTTTGGCGTACTGCTTGGTACATCTTTTTGCAGTGCAATTGCGACACTTCGTTCAAAAACAAAAGCCATTCACTGATCGAGCTTTTCTAATTGCTCTGAAGTTATCTTTCATCATCTTAACTTTGATATAGTCTTTTTAATCAGACTCTTGAAAATGCTTTCAAGGAAAAAACATGAAGATTACCGCCACCATTTTTGGTGTAACTAGCTTGGCTTTGTCATCAATGGCCTTTGCTTTCGAAAGTGACGAACAACGTCAATCCATCATTTCACAACTCGGTGATGTTCCAAGCGAAGAAACATACCAGAACGTTTTGTTGGAAAACGCCGAGTTCGCAGTTGAAATCCTCGCTTTATTGTTGGAGTTGGAAGGCGTCGACCCTCAGTTCGCGATTCAGGCAGCAATGACCGCAGCGCCAGACGAAGCGATTGAAATTGCGCAATTTGCCCGAGATGCAGGTATTGCCAACGAAAACATTACGACTGCGGCACTGTTGGCTGGACTTGACCCAACAGAAATCGCAGAAGCGACTGCGGCTGGTATACAGACTGCTGCAGCTGGCCCTGCTCCACCATCAGCACCGGCAGTAGGCGGCCAAGGTGGCGGTGGTGAAAACGTCATCTCCCCAAACTAATCATTTATAGGAAAGATTCACCCCACCAAAGCCCAGCGTTCTTCGTTGGGCTTTTTGTTGTACTCGAATATTGAGTGATTCTCATGGCGTCTATTGAAAGGTTCTCGTTTTATTCCCTACTCGCGCTTATTCTTTGGTTACCAATCCCCCTCGGGAGCAACCGTGATTGGGCATGGTCAATTGCCGAGTTCTGGATAGCATTTCAATCAATACTGCTGATCATCGCCTATCGGGGGAATTTACCTTTCGAACCGTTGAAACAGTACATATGGCTGCTTTCCGGGTTGGCACTGTTCCAGCTATGGGTATTGTTTCAATCTCTTCCTCTTCCTTGGGAAGTACTGGCCTTCTTTTCTGGAAAAAGTGCCGAGATTTACCAACTCGTCGGAGCACCCGAAGGTTTTATTTCCCTTGATTCTCGAATGACATTGGCATCTCTTTTCAAAGGGATTGCCTATACCATGCTGGTTTTCAACGCCATATATCTCGTGAACTCCAGTAAGCGACTTAAGCAAGTCGTATTGGTGATTGTGATTAGCGGTACGTTACAGGCGTTCTATGCAGCAATGGTCGTTTTGCTTGATATCAAAGAAAGTTTGGTATTTGGTTATAGTGAAATAGGGATTGCTACAGGCTCTTTTGTCTACAAAAACCACTTAGCGAACTATTTGATGATGACGCTTTGTATGGGTATTGGCCTTATCGTCTCTCAGCTTCATACCTCTCCTTCCGAATCGCGCCATATGTTCGTCAAAAGACTGATGGAAGGTATTCTCAGCCGTAAAATGTATATACGACTCTGCCTTGTGATCATGGTGATTGCTTTGGTTATGACACGTTCGAGAATGGGAAATACCGCTTTTTTCGCGGCGACAGCTATTGGTGGTTTACTTGCATTGGTGTTTTATAAAAATAAGCCACGAGCGTTAACCATCTTGGTAGGTAGTGTTATTGCTGTCGACACTATCGTGGTGGGTGCCTTGTTTGGGCTTGAAAAGGTCAAACAGCGTTTGGTTGAAACATCACTTGGTGCGGAGTCCCGCGATCAGGTGGTGGTTTGGTCACTGGATATTATCAGGGACTTCCCTTTCACCGGGACTGGCATGGCGAGCTTTTACACGATCTTCCCTATGTACTCCAAAGCCGATATTGGGTTCTATGACCACGCCCATAACGACTATATCCAATTTATGGTCGAAGCCGGAATCCCTGCGACATTGCTTTTAGGCCTCGTAATACTTTTGGCCTTTGCTCGTGCCTTCCATACGATTCGGAAAAGGCATAGCCGAACAATGAAAGGAATAGCGCTGGGTTGTATCATGTCCATCATTGGTATGCTCATTCATATCAGTGTGGATTTTAACCTTCAGCCAATGGCTAACGCGCTGACGTTTATCCTGATACTCTTCATTGCCAATGCATGCTCGGCTTTACCTGCTTTGGGGCAGTTAGTCTCTATACCCCCGAAATCAAATCAGGCAGATGGCTTAAAGGAGCCCGAACATGTTTAAGCGCATTCTCGTGGTGTGTACCGGGAATATCTGCCGATCACCGATTGCGGAGGCTTTGCTAAAGAAGCTTTTGCCGGAATTAGTCATTGAATCAGCTGGCACTGCAGTTACCAAGAGCAACCTCACCGATGCGCCTGCTCACCCGTATAGCGAACAAATTTGTACTGAAAACCACCTTGATATTTCAGACCACAATGCGCGTCAGCTTTCGCCAGAGCTTTGCGATGGCTTTGATTTAATTTTGGTGATGTCGCATGAGCATATCGAGGAAGTCGCGCTGCTCTCTCCAGGTTCGAGAGGTAAAACCATGCTCATTGGCCAATGGATAGGCCTTGGCGATATTGAGGATCCCATCCTTAAACCAAAAACGTCTTTTGATACTCTTTATCAGACACTATTCCGCGCAACAAACACATGGGCTAAGAAGCTGTCTTAAACCCAACGACTCCAGTTCATTCGACTCGCTTTCCCGACCAAATAAAAAATCCGCCCATGTGGCGGATTTTTCTTTATGAAATAGGCAATCACAACTTAGTTGGTACTTAGACAAGGCGATAAAATGATTTCTGCTCGGGAGCTTAGTCCGCTAAGTGACCGAGAGAAATCATGAAATCAACGCCGCATAAGTGCCAAATAAGGCAGTGATTTAGCGTTCCCAGTAGGCCTCTTCGAGCGAATCCTCTTTCTCTGGCAGACCACGAGACAAACGTGGCGAATGCTGCGCCAGTACTTCATAGCTTACGCGGTTGGCGTATTTACATACCTGAGAAAACGAGCTGTAGGTCAGGAATGAATGGGCGTGCTTGCTGGAGTTTGGCACATTATCACGGTGATAGCGATTTGCAGACATATCATGTAGTACCGCTGACAATGCACCATCACCCGCACCGTTGGTGTTCTTTATACGCTCTGGGCCACCCATGTAAGGCGCAATGTGTGAGTAAACCTTGAATGGGTTTTCACAGTCTGATTTTTTCATTGGGCGGCTGAATTCGTAGCGATTGAATTCGGCAATTGAACCAGGCAATAACGGCAAACTGGTTTCACGCTTGGCTTCTTCTTCCGTGTAACCAGCCATGTAAAGTCCCACCGGGCCCGCTGTACACAGCACCATGTCTACCCACTCAAGGGTTTTGTCTGCCGCCAACAAAGGATCAGACTCACCAGTCAGTGCTTCCGCTTCCTCTTCGTTCATTGCAACAACAGAAATATGTTCTGACAAGAAGTCACGCCACCATTGCGGATTGTTCTGAATCACGTACTTGGTGCCCATGGTCATCACCACTGGCACATCGTGTTTCTTCGCATATTCTATCGCTTTCATTGTCGCTTCCGGCATCGGGTCGCCCTCTTTACAGCGAACCAGATAAGCGGTCAGTACCAATGCAGATGCATTTTTGAAGATATGCTCTGGAATAGAATCAGCGTGAAGTTGATTCATCAAGCCTTCACTGATCGCAAAGGTACGTTCACCTTCTTCACTGATCAGCGTGTAACAACGACCAATTGGTCCTTGAACTGCCTGTAAATAATTAAGGTCCATTCGACTTGAGGTGTTACAGAGGTAGCGATATGCGTAGCTGCCGATGGTGATGTCTTGGCTCATGACACCAAGCAGAATAGATTTGTCGTCGGCAAGCGTTGAGTAGTTGTGCAACGTATTACCAATAGTTCCGCCTGCAAACTCGTGACTAACCATGTTGTTATCTTTGAGTTCTTGATACAGCGCTTCTGCGCGTTTGTCATCAATCACCAAAGAATGCCCTTTACTCAACTCGTATTTCGCAACGAAATCGTCGGCTACTTTCGCTTCAATATCCACCAGCGTCTGGTCGATACCGATAACATGTGGACGTTTCAGCTTGCGCTGCTCGCTCGCTTGCACCAAAAGTGGATCGCGTGCATGGACAGGAAAGTAATGCTTAGACTTGCGTTGGCCCGGGAATTTCATGATTCAATGCGTCGTTGTTGTGGCGAAAGTGCGAATTCTATCACACAAATTTCAACGGGGAATCTTTCGGACAAAAATATGCCCGGGTGAAAAATCAGCCCAGGCATAAATGAAAATGAAAAGAAGGCGTTACCAACCCTTGGTATTTCTCTCCACCAACAGCTTCATCATGTCGATATGTGCAGGAGAATCATTGAGGCAAGGGATGTATCTGAACGTCTCGCCACCCGCTTCTATAAAACTCTCATGACATTGCTCAGAAATCTCTTCCAAAGTCTCCAAGCAATCCGCAGAGAATGCTGGCGTAATCACATCCAGACGTTTTACTCCCTCACCAGGCAACGTCTCAAGGGTCTTGTCTGTGTATGGCTGTAGCCACTCTTCACGACCAAAACGCGACTGGAATGTCGTTTTGAGCGGTACATCGCTGGACAATCTTGCCACCAGTTTTTCTGTTGTCCCTAAACAGTGACTTTGGTACGGGTCACCGTTATCTGCGTAGCGTTTAGGAATACCGTGATAAGAGCAAAGCAGCATGTCAGGTTTACCGTGCTCTGCCCAATGCGCTTCGACTGATTGCGCCAGCGCTTCGATATAGCTGTCTTCACTGTAGTAATGGTTCACAAAACGGAACTCCGGCAATTCGGGCATTTGCTTCAGTGATTTCGCAATTTTGTCGAAAACAGCCGCTGTCGTGGTGCGCGAGTACTGCGGATAAAGCGGCAGCACGAGAATTTTGTTACAGCCTTTGGCTTTTAACGCTTCAACACCCGTCAGAATGCTTGGGTTGCCATACGTCATACCCAGTTCCACAGGCAGTCCAGATTCACGCTCCAGCGCGGCTTTTTGACGCTTGGAGTAGACCATCAGTGGTGAACCTTCTTCCATCCAGACGGTTTGATAGAGCTTTGCTACCTTGGGAGAACGCACAGGCAAGATAATCCCGTGCAATAGCGGACACCACAGCCAACGTGTCATATCGACGACACGCTGGTCATGAAGGAATTCGCTGAGAAAGGCTTTTACTGCTTGTGCGGTCGGTGCTTCCGGTGTGCCGAGGTTAGCCAGCAACACTCCTACTTTGTTGTTTTTGTTTTCCATTTCGTCCTGCAACACAGATTGTTTTACCCCGAGGATACCACTACTTTTCTTTAGGAGAAAAAGATCAAAAAAGGGCAATCGTATTGATTGCCCTTTTTTTAAACACTGGGGTTATTAATCCAGCTGTTTAGCGATTTCTTCGCTGACTTCAGCAACTTGCTGAGTACCATCAAATTTCAGGTACTTGGTGTTGCCGGCTTCTGCTTCTTTCGAGTAGTAAGCGATCAGTGGCGCTGTTTGGTCGTGGTATACGCCCAGACGAGCACGTACGGTTTCTTCTTTGTCGTCGTCACGAACAACCAGATCTTCGCCAGTCACGTCGTCTTTACCTTCCACTTTAGGCGGGTTGTAAACAACGTGGTAAGTACGGCCAGAAGCCAGGTGCGCGCGGCGACCACTCATACGCTCAACGATAACACTGTCTGGCACGTCGAATTCCAGTACGTAGTCAACCACTACGCCGATGTCTTTCAGGCCATCTGCCTGTGGAATAGTGCGTGGGAAGCCATCCAGAAGGAAGCCTTTCGCACAGTCTTCTTGTGCAATGCGCTCTTTAACCAGACCAAGGATAATATCGTCAGATACTAGTTGGCCCGCGTCGATAACTGCTTTCGCCTGTTTGCCCAGCTCGGTGCCGGCTTTGATTGCTGCGCGCAGCATGTCACCAGTGGAAATTTGTGGAATACCATATTTTTCCATGATGAACTGCGCTTGAGTCCCTTTACCTGCACCTGGTGCGCCCAGAAGAATGATGCGCATAGTTATCCCCTTTATTTACTTTGGAGTTTCGCAAAAACACGAAACATACACGTATATTGATACCTAAACAACCTCGTGCCCGACGTTTTCAACACAATTGGCGCTGATATCGGCTTAGGTCTCTTGGTTACTTCATTTAACACTCAGTAAGCAAAGAAAGCGTGAAGCCGCACAAAATCGTTTAGGTATTGAAGTTAACGAGCCCAGCATTCCCGCTGGGCTCGGTCATATTAATAACGAAATTGAATCGTTATGCAATTAGCCTTTAGTCAGAAGTTGGTTCACCGCACTCAGGAACTGAGATGGATCATCCATCGAGCCGCGTTCTGCAAGCATCGCCTGACCCAGCAGCATCTCGACCCAGCGACCGAACACTTCTTCGTCCGCCTCGTCAGCCATTTGCTTCACCAGAGTGTGTTCTGGATTCATTTCGAAGATGTATTTCACTTCTGGCGCTTCTTGCCCAGCTGCAGCCAGAAGCTTCGCCATTTGTGTACCCATTTCAAACTGATCGGTGACCACCACAGCTGGTGTGCCGGACAGTTTGAAGGTAGGACGAACATCTTTCACACGGTCACCGAGATATGCTTTGGTTCTATCAACCACAGAAGCAAACTCTTTTTCGGTTTCTTCACGTTTTTCTTTCTCAGCGTCATCTTCAAACTTGCTGAGATCCAGATCCGCTTTAGTGATCGCTTGGAATTGCTTGCTGTCAAACTCTGGAAGGTAGCTCATCAACCATTCGTCGATGCGATCGTACATCAGGATCACTTCAATGCCTTTGGCTTTGAATTGCTCTAAGTGAGGACTGTTTTTCGCGGCCTGATAAGAATCTGCAGTCAGATAGTAAATCTTGTCCTGTTCTTCCTTCATGCGAGATACATAGTCAGCAAGAGAAACCGTTTGTTCACCGCTGTTAGTTTCAGTCGAGGCAAAGCGCAGTAGACCCGCGACTTTCTCACGATTTGAGAAATCTTCCGCTGGACCTTCTTTCAGTACCAAGCCAAATTCTTTCCAGAAGCTTTGGTATTTATCCGCGTCATTATTTGCCAAACGCTCAAGCATGGTGAGAACACGCTTGGTGCAGGCGTTACGCAAAGACTGAGTTACCTTATTGTCTTGCAGAATTTCACGGGAAACGTTCAATGGCAGATCGTTTGAGTCAATCAAACCACGGACAAAGCGCAAGTAGTTCGGCATGAACTGCGATGCATCATCCATGATGAACACGCGTTGCACGTAAAGCTTCAGACCGTGTTTATGATCGCGGTTGAACATATCCCATGGTGCTTTAGAAGGGATATAAAGCAGGCTAGTGTAGTCATTTTTCCCTTCTACACGGTTGTGGCTCCACTGCAGTGGGTCAGCAAAATCGTGGGAGAGGTGCTTATAGAACTCATTGTACTCTTCATCAGAAATATCTGATTTTGAACGGGTCCAAAGCGCCTGGGCTTTATTGACCTTTTCCCATTTACCTTCGCCAGTTTCTTTACCTTCTTCGTCGCGCTCCTGCACCCACATTTCAACGGGAATGCCTATGTGATCAGAGTATTTGCCAATCACATCACGCAGACGCCACTCGTCCAGAAACTCTTTATCCTCTTCACGCAGATGAAGAGTGATGGTGGTACCACGAGATGCTTTTTCAATGCCTTCGATGGTGTATTCACCTTCACCAGCAGATTCCCACTGAACACCTTCTGAGGCATCAACACCTGCTGCGCGAGTCGTGACGGTGACTTTGTCTGCAACAATAAATGCAGAGTAGAAGCCCACACCAAACTGACCAATCAGTTGGCTGTCTTTCGATTGATCTTCTGAAAGTTGTTTAAAGAAATCTGCCGTGCCGGATTTTGCAATCGTACCGAGGTTTTCAATCACCTCATCTCGGCTCATGCCAATACCGTTATCTTCAACAGTCAAAGTGCCCGCTTCTTTGTTAACGCTCAGACGGACACGAAGATCACCATCATTCTCATACAGTGCAGAATCAGACAGTGCCTTGAAACGCAGCTTGTCAGAAGCATCTGATGCATTAGAGATCAGCTCACGCAGGAAGATCTCTTTGTTGGAATAGAGTGAGTGGATCATCAAGTGCAGCAGTTGCTTCACTTCAGATTGGAAACCACGTGTTTCCTTACTTTGTAGAGTCGCTTGATCGCTCATTTTAACCCCAAACTAAATGTATTTTGATTGAATCACCTCCTGTAAATATGGCCGCGATTTTCCAATTCAAGGGCGGGCAAGGAATTTTTGATTTCTTGAGCTATTTTTCGCATTTCAGGTATAATCGTCTTTATTTTTAGCCAATTTAGGCGCTATTCACCTCCAAGTTCGAGGTTAACCCGCCAAACTTTTCAAGATTCGCGCAGGTAAGTAAATCGAATGTTAAATAAATCGAACCGTTACCTTCTGGGAGAGCGTTTTGTTTTTTCTCCCAGCGACAGTTCTTTGATCGATCTTTATGAAAATGATGAGTTGATCCGACTGGGCAGTAACGAGTGCCGAGTATTGATGGTTCTGATAGAAGAGCCCCACGCTATTGTCACCCGAAACCGAATTCATGACTTTGTCTGGCGTAAGCAAGGTTTTGAGGTCGATGACTCCAGCCTGACACAATCTATTTCCACTTTGAGAAAAGGCCTGAAAGACTCCACAAAAAGCCCAATGTTTGTAAAAACGGTGCCTAAACGTGGATATCAAGTCGTCTGCTCTGTAGAGGTCTACAACGATCAGGAAGTTGAGGTGCCAAAACCTCAAGCATCCTTGAGCGAAGAAGATTCTCCAGAATCAGAAATCCGCGCTGAAGAGCCAGAAATCGAGGGATCGGAAGTCGAAGCAGAAGCGCAAGTAGCTGCTCCTCAGCCGGAGCCCGTAGTCATTAGCCCAACGCCTGTAACCACCAAAACACCGCTAGGTTCCTGGGTCGCCTTTGTTTTGGCTATGTTGGTGCCGCTAGCATTCTATGCTGCATCTACACCAAAGTCAGAAGCATTCCGCGAGATTCTCACGGTAGAAAACGTACCTGTTTATATTCCAGTGACCAATGCGCGTATAACGCAATGGCAGCCAATGGTTCAGCGCTGTGTGGAGAAATACATCGGCTTTTACCGCGAAGAGCGCGAACTGGAAGAGGTGATTGTGACGGGTGGGCAGGATAACCAAATTTCTTTGAACTATATCCACACCGCAAAAGATGCAGACGACAATATCACCTATGTTCTACTGACCAGCCAGCAAGGGAGTGACGCTCTATGTCGATAAGTCATGAAATGCCAAGACGTCGCGATCAACTCAAGCGATTTGGTCCATTCGCTTTACTTCTAGCTTCTGTTATTGCGAGTGCCTGGTTATTTCTGGGTGAAGACATGCGAACGTCTAATCTGTTGCTGTCGAAAGAATGGAAATCGCGGACGATTAACCATATCGAAGAGTCCCAGTACCGAGAAGTTGCTGGTCTCACTGAGACTGAGCAGCAGAGCAATATGGTGTTTTTACCCGACAATACCTATTCTCGCGACACACAAATTGTGTTGAAAAATGAAGAGCAGAACACTCAGGTTGTGATGTCAGTTTCCGAGTCTGGAGAGTGGGAAATCAGCGGCGGTTATCTGAAGCTCAAGCTGGGTAGCATCAAAGATGTCACGACCGGTGATACGGCTGAGTTTTCTGAAGAAGACCTGACCTTGGTACGCACCTTTTATCGTTTAGGTGCAGAAAAAGTTCGTCGCATTGACGTATTGAATGATGGTTCCCTACTGCTCACCAGTTTAAATCATGGCTCTCTGGTGCTTTACAGCAAATCGTAATATCAATGACACCCATCCAACTAAAAAGGCCGCTCAAGCGGCCTTTTTTATCCTAAACGGTGTCTTCCAATAATCGAGTGAGAGAGAGTCGTGCCGTCCACCAGCTCTAATTCTCCCCCCATCGGCACACCATGCGCAATCCGGCTTGCAATCACGCCATGCTCGAGACAAAGCTCACTGATGTAATGCGCTGTCGCTTCACCTTCTACTGTTGGGTTAGTAGCCAAAATCAGCTCAGATATGGACTCACTGGACAATCTTTTTTCAAGCAAGTCTAAGCCAATATCAGAAGGACCAATTCCATCAAGTGGCGATAAATGCCCCATAAGAACAAAATAACGACCAGAATACTGGCCTGTCGCCTCGATGGCGGCTATATCTGCTGGGCTCTCTACCACACAGATTTGACCGTTCTCCTGACGACGAGGATTAGCGCAAATCGCACACTCCTCCTCTTCCGTGAAGGTTCGGCATTTTTCGCAATGACCGATATCTGTCATTGCTGCAAGCAAAGCTTCGGAGAGCTTTACGCCACCTTGACGATTTCGTTGCAGAAGATGAAAAGCCATACGCTGTGCAGACTTGGGGCCGACCCCAGGTAAACAACGCAAGGCTTCCATTAACTGCTCAAGCAGTTGGCTTGTACGCATATTTAGAATGGCATTTTGAAGCCTGGTGGCATCTGCATACCGCCAGTGACTGAAGCCATCTTCTCTTTCTGCGCTTCTTCAATACGACGCGCTGCATCATTGAAAGCCGCAGCAATCAGATCTTCCAGCATGTCTTTGTCGTCTTCCATCAAGCTGTCATCAAGCTCTACACGACGAACGCTATGGCTACCAGTGATGGTCACTTTTACCAAGCCTGCACCAGCTTCGCCAGTGACTTCCATATTCGCAATTTCTTCCTGCATCTTTTGCATGCGCTCTTGCATCTGCTGCGCTTGCTTCATCAGGTTGCCCATTCCGCCTTTACCAAACATATTCATCTCTCTATGTAGCTTTGGACTGACATTCAGTGAATCACAGCCCATTAGGTTTATATAGGTCTAACGCTCTCTTCATCTACTTGCGCAGAAAAGCGCTGAATAATGAAGCGAACATTGGGATCATCACTCAGACTTTGGGAAGCCTGAGTCAATTTTTCTGTATAAAGTCTGTCGCGCCATTCGAGTGGTGTAATACCAGCATCTCCAAGCGTGACCGATAAGGTTATTGATGCGCCTAATTGGACGCTTAGCGCTTCTAACAAAGCCGCTTGCGCTTTTTCTGTATTCAAATGAGCCTGCTCAGAACGGAGACAAAGATTAATCTGGTCACCATCTCGTTCCATGGATGCATTAAGCGCCATTTGCTTCACTAATCGTGGTGCATCCAATGCGCAAGCAATACAGCTCCACTCATCAAGTTCAACCGACTCTTTTTCGAGCTTGTCACGCATCTCTGGCGTGCGCTCATGTTGAAGCGCCTTTTTAATTTTGTCTGGCGTAACAGAAACAACTTTCTCTTCTGTCGATTCTATCTTGGTCGGTTTCCAACGATAAGCTTCATCTTGGGTCGCGGCATTTTCATTCGGCATCGACGCTTGCTGAAAAACAGCGGGATCAGCAGGCTTATGTTTTGCTGCGATCCGGTCGATAACCGACAGTGCATCACCGCCGGCTGTTGCCGCACTACCCTTTTTTGGCGATTGGCCCTCTTGTTGGCGAACGCGACTTCTCAACATGTTGCGTGCGGCCACTAAACTACCAGCAGAAGAAGGCGCTGTTTGCTGGGGCTGCTGAGGTGAAGAGCCCGCCGATGACTGGGAAGGTACATCGTATTCAGCATGAGACTCGGTTTCCCTTTGCGCTTCCATCTCCATCGCGGCCATGTGCGCAGACATTTGGGGATCATCCTGCACCATGTTTGGTTGGGAATCCGGCAGTTGCTGCGGCTGTGCTGGCATCGTTTCTGGCTGCACGGCTGCAGGAGCAGGAGCAGGAGCAGGAGCAGGAGCAGGAGCAGGAGCAGGAGCAGGAGCAGGAGCAGGAGCAGGAGCAGGAGCAGGAGCAGGAGCAGCTTTGCTCACTGTTCGACTGGCTTCAACCTGTGCTTTTAAGGTTTCAAGGCGAGTATTTGCCTGAGGCGCGGGTGCTGCAGAATGTTTGCCTGGCTCACTTGAAGAAACACTTACTGCAGAAGGCTGATACTGCTGAGACGTGACTGGCCTAAATGCCAACATACGCAGCAAGACCATTTCAAGACCAGCACGGCCATCCGGCGCGTAAGGCAAATCCTGACGTCCTTGCAGTGCTATCTGATAGAAAAGTTGTGCATCTTGCGGTGAGATAGATTGGCTGAGCATTAAAATACGTTCTGCATCCGGTGAAGCTTTATCAACAGCTTCTGGCAAAGCTTGCGCCATGGCCACGCGATGCAACTGCCCCGCAATTTCCTTTAGTAGTCCATCCCACTCTACACCGACTTCGGACAAGTGTGTCAGGCACTGCATAACATGATTTGCATGACCTTCAGCCAACGCTTCAAGCAACAAAATCGCCTGATCGGTACTCAAGGTACCCAGCATCTCTGTCACCTGCCCTTCCTGCACACTACCATTGCCCAATGCAATTGCCTGATCAGTTAGAGAAAGCGCATCACGCATACTGCCTTCTGCTGCACGTGCGATAAGGGACAAGGCGCGAGGTTCAGCCGCAACTGCTTCTTGCTCTAGGACATGCGTCAGTTGATCTTTAATCTGCGTGGCATCTAAATGCTTCAAATGAAATTGCAGACAGCGCGACAGAATCGTCACAGGCAGCTTTTGCGGATCTGTGGTCGCCAACAGGAACTTTACGTACTCCGGCGGCTCTTCCAGTGTTTTCAGCAGCGCATTAAAGCTGTGACGCGAGAGCATGTGCACTTCGTCTATCAGATAGACTTTGTAGCGACCACGAGCGGGTTTGTATTGAACGTTGTCTAGAAGGTCACGAGTGTCTTCTACTTTGGTGCGTGAAGCAGCATCAATCTCCAACAGGTCAACAAATCTACCCTGATCGATTTCCTGACAGGTCGAGCACACGCCACAAGGCGTTGAGGTTACACCTTGTTCGCAGTTCAAGCCTTTCGCAAAGATGCGGGCTATAGTGGTCTTACCCACACCGCGCGTGCCGCTGAACAGATAAGCGTGATGCAAACGATTATGATCGAGCGCATTCGCTAAAGCGGTCAATACATGGGATTGGCCAACCACATCTTGGAACTGGTGTGGTCGCCATTTTCTGGCTAGTACCTGATAACTCATGCGTTATAAATTCTTTCTATAGTCTCTCGCCATGCTAGCACAGACACAAAAAGAGCGCGATCTTGACGATCACGCTCCTCTCTCTTCAAGTGCTTAAACGCTCGATTAATGACCGTCAAACTGGCAGATGCTGTATACGTCAATGCCATTCTCTTGAAGACGCTTCTCACCACCGATTTCAGGCAGATTGATGATGAACGCAGCATGGGCCACATCACCACCCAAACGGCGAATCAGCTTAGTGGTTGCCTCAATCGTACCACCAGTTGCTAACAAGTCATCAACCATGAGTACTTTGTCACCTTCAACGATAGCATCAGTGTGGATTTCCAGTTTGTCTGTACCATATTCCAATTCATAGCTTTCGCTGATGACTTCACGTGGTAGTTTTCCTGGCTTACGCACTGGAACAAAACCCACACCCAACTCTAGTGCCAATGGAGCACCAAATAGGAAACCACGGGATTCAGTCCCTACGATTTTGGTGAAACCTTGATCTTTATATTTTTCGACAAGCAGTCCAATAGTGGCTTTATAGGCTTCTGCGTTTTCCATCAAGCTGGTGATATCGCGAAACATGATACCTGGCTTTGGATAATCTGGGATGGTTTTAATGCTGTCTTTGATAAATGCGATTTTGTCTTGGCTCATAATGACTCACCACGGTATGTGGCTTCCGATAATGCTGGAAGTAAATGACCCCACTTACGCCTGCTATCACAAGCCAGCTGATGGGGAGACGAAGGAGTCATGTTATGTATTTTCTGTGGCGCGGGCAACAGGTTCGATTTCACGCAAACGGTTAAACCAAAATAAAAGTGCGGCGCACATCGAAGCCAACATGATCTTGTGCCAAAGTTCGGGGACGATGGCAATTGAGAGAGAAAAACTAAGCACAATAAACACTGTCGCTCTACGCTTTATTTTCTTGTCGATCGCCCGGTGTTCGTTCCAGTTATTGATGACAGGGCCAAAAGTAGGATGGTTGTGAAGCCAACTCGCTATGCGAGGAGAGCCACGCATGAAGCATGCGCTAGCGAGAAGCAGGAAAGGCGTTGTAGGTAACAATGGGAGGAATATGCCAATGACACCTAAAAACACACAGAGCCATCCAATACTCAGCAAAAATACTCGTTTTATTGATTCTTGCACTCTTCCTCCCCAAAAAGGCTTTTTATCTGCTTAGCATGCCAATCCACGTCAGGGTTGCAGGCAGCGTTGGGATCAGCAGTACCGCGATCATTCCCAAGAAATAAGCAAAATTAAACGGGTCTTTGAAGTTAGCGTCCATCTTTTTACATCCTTTTAGTTCTGACTTTTATTGAGCTGGCTGCAAATATACTCGTTTAGCGTTCGGCTAAATACCGACAAACCGCAGGGTTTATCTCTTTTTGTCTTGATATATATCAGAACAAAGACAGTCGATTTCACTACACTGTTTCGGTTACAAAGTGCACCGAGACATCACAATGATTGATACAGAAACTGTAGCACAGCTACAACAAAAGCTCGCGAATGAGAAGGAAGCGGTACGTAGCAGATTGGAAGATGCACTGATTAGCTTGACTGGATTGGACGTTTCTAACGTCCCGACTGCACACCTTATTAAACTGTGTAGAAAGGAAAGAAGTGCCACTTTGCATGAAGAGGGTTTACGGCTTGAAAAGATAGATGCCGCGCTTTGTGCCATTCATACAGGTTTGTATGGTCTTTGTGCAGACTGCGAGGAAGAGATAGAAGAAAAGGACATTCTGTCTGACCCTGCCGAGTCTCGCTGCCGTGCGTGCAGGACTCACAGTCGATATCATCACGCATAAAAAAACGCCTTTCGGCGTTTTTTACTCTTGGTCAATCACCCATTTACGGAATGCTTTGCGTTCTTCTTTTGATGCTTTGGTGTACCAGAGTTTGAGCTGTGCAAGAGCGTCGCCGGTCAATTCCACTTCACCAGTTTCGGAGACGGCTACGATGACTTCTTCATTAAGAACTTTGATTTCTTGACCTTCAAAGTAAATGCCATTTTTCTTGTTGTAAGTCGCAACAGCTTTTGGGAGATCGGCGTAAGGCAAGAAGCCAGGGTTTCCTGGGAGCTCATCAAAACGAAATGGAACAGAGCCACCAGAACGTTTTTCAACAAACCACTTAACGTTATTATTGCCAAATGCTTTTTCCGCTTGTTTATACTTGCGGAAGCGCTCCACTGAAATAGTTAGGTCTTCACCCAAGTCGGTAAACTGGAAAACATAAGGCTTGGATTCAAAAAACTTGGTCTTTGAGCCATTATCTAAAATAGATTTGTAACGAACTACGATTTGGTTATCACCCGCCGCTAACTTGAGCAAATCACCACTATCAGCATCGACTTCTTTGCCATTTAAAACTAGTACTCTCAAATCCGAGCCCACTTCCAAGCTTGCAGAAGAGCTATAAAAACTTACAAAAGCCAAAGTAATCAACAAAAGATTTTTCATCATTTCTCACCCCTAAATAAACAAAGAGCCGCCAAAGTGGCGGCTCCTAATAACAAATAAGTTTGAGTTAAATTAGAATTTAACTTCCATACCTACTAGGAAACCAGTGGAGTCGTCTTTAACGCCTGCAGCTGATTCAGTTTCAACCCAACCCAACTCAACATAAGTTTTCACGTTGCTGTGCATTTTGTAGGTTGCGTTAGCGTAGATGTTATCGCCTTTGGAGTTATCGTCGTTTTCACCAAAGTTGTAACCGAGGTAGTATTGCCAATCGCCAACACCGTAACCAGCAAGCAATTCTACGATGTCGCCTGAGTTGGCTTTATCAACTGAGCCAGAAGACTTTTCCTCAACATCGGTGTAAGAAAGACCGAGTGTGAATGCATCGATGTTGTACACAACACTGCCTTGGTAAGCGGTTGCTTCACTGGTTGCACTAAGGTTAGCGTCACTTACGTAAAGAGCCAGATCAAAACCAGCAACCGATGTACCGATAGCACCGTCAGTGTGGTCAACATCGTCGCCTGTATCTAGGTCGTGTGCAATACCAAACCAGAAAGCGTCGCCATCATAACGGTACTTAAGTACATCTTCGCCGTCGGCTGGCTCGTTACTTTCGAAGCCTTCAAGACCAAGCTCGATGTCTTCGTTGATGAACGCATCATCCCAAAAAGTGTACTGGCGACCAACGGTAAACTTACCCCAGTTGCCTTTGAAACCAGCCCAAAGCTCGTCATTCTCTACGGTGCTGCCTTCGTTTTCGAAGTCAAAATAACCAAGAGCAGTCAGATTGTCAGAAACCTGAACGTCAACTGCAAAGTTCAACTCGCCGTCGTCCAAACGAACGTCAAGCTTCTTATCTTCGCCAGTAAACTCGTAGTCTTGGATGATTTGCACTTCTGCAGCACCACCGATGGTGACAGTTACGCCGTCTTGGTCGTATACAGTTGCTGCATTCACTGCACCAGCAGCCAGCAGAGCTGGTACTGCCATCGCTAGGATAGTCTTTTTCATGTTAATCCACTGCCTTTTCTTTATTAGATTGGAATTCCTGTTCCAGGATCCCTTTTATTTTGTACGTGTCACAACGTCACTAAAACGTCACAACAAGTACGCTTAAACTTCGAAACTTAGAGTGCAGAGAAATCTAAAATCTGTCAAATCAACCAAAATCGTTCTCAAAAAACAAAAATAACCTTTAAAACCAGCCATTTAAAACCAGCACGTCGAGTGTGGTCACGAAAATGAAACCTCATTGTCAATTTTCTGCAAAGTTGATCGCAAGGATTAATCAGAGCAAAAATCCAATTTAAGCCATCAATAAACATAAATTTAGAATATTATTCCACTATCGGGCAATCTATGCAGTGAATGGCATTCCCTTTGGATTTCATAGTGATAGCTAATATTAGTTCAATTGATATTCGTGATCCAAATCGCATATTTCAGAATGAATGATCGAATACTTGAACTCTTTCACATTCTCCACGCGTGATATACTGCGGTTCTAGAACCCAAACTGTGACAATCATGCTTAGCCCATCAACCAAAAAAGACATCCGCTCCAGCTACGAGAATTTGAAGGCGCAATTACAGAATTTTATTCCAAGAAAAGCGCAAAATTACCTCGTTGCAGAAATCGCTAAGACACTTGCGGGGGAATACAATCCCAAAAGACGCATTTTAGTTGCCGAGGCGGGGACAGGCATTGGTAAGTCAATGGCTTACTTGATGGGTTCCATTTCATACGCACTGAATAACAATAAAAAGGTCGTAGTTTCGACGGCCACTGTCGCATTACAAGAGCAGTTAATAGAGAAAGATCTGCCTCTCTTTCGCCGCGTCGTTCCACGAGAATTCAGTTTTGTTTTGGCCAAAGGTCGTCAGCGTTATTGCTGTGGCGAAAAGTTAGCCGCAGCAGCCAGTGCGGAAGGCCATGGACAACAAGCGCTGTTTACTGAGAAACCTAAAAAAACAGATATTGATATGGTTAACACCATGTATGAAGCCTATTCGCGCGGTAAGTGGAACGGCGACAGGGATGCTTGGCCTAAGAGTATTCCTGACCACCTCTGGCAAACCATCGTTTCAGATAAACACACATGCCATTCAGGATTAGCTGCTCACCGCAACTGCCCGTTCGCAAAGGCCCGCGAACATCTGGACAAAGCCGATGTCGTTGTTGCTAACCACAGTTTACTGATGGCGGACTTAGAACTGGGGGGTGGTGTTATCCTGCCTGACCCAGAGCATGCCCTCTATATGATTGACGAAGCACACCATTTGCCGACCGTAGCCCGTGACTTCTCCGCTGCATCAGCAAGTTTAGTAGGCGCAGCTTCCTGGCTGGAAAAACTCAACCAAAGTGCTTCCAAAATTGCCAACGGAGGCGACATCAAACGCAGTGGCCGTTTCTTAGATGCGTTGCAGTCAGGAATCCAAGTGCTTATTCCCGGGCTTCGAGGCATCCGCGACATGTTGATTGGATACCCACTGAATAATGATGGTATTTATCGCTTTGCAGACGGCGAATTGCCGGAAGCCTTGCATCTCGAATCTAAAGAAATGCAAAAAGCGGCAAAAAAAGCTAATCAGTCTCTCGCCAAGCTCAATGATCTCATCTCAGAACGTGTAAAAGATGGAGAGCTCGCGTCCAGACTTGCCGAACCGCTTCTTGCCGAGTCCGCCTTCTTTTTACAGCGTTTGGAAAACCTTGAAAAAGTGTGGACACTGATGGCACAACCCAATTCAGATAAAGGTGCGCCACTGGCGAGGTGGATCCAAAAATGTCCCGAACGCGAATCTGATCTTATAGTTCATGTATCACCGTTGGAGATCGGTTGGCGACTAGACCAACTGCTTTGGTCACGAGCAGCTGGAGTCTGTCTGTTGTCCGCCACGTTACGTGCTTTGAACTCATTTACGTATTTTTGTCGTCAGGTAGGGCTGGACGAAAATGATGGCACCAAGTTTCTTGCACTACCCTCCCCGTTCAATTACCAGGAAAACGCACGTCTGGTGGTTCCAGCCATGCCTTGTGAACCGCAAGACGAGAAGTTCACCAGTCACCTTCCCGATATATTGATGGAGTACATAGAAGGAGAAACGGCAACTCTGGTGCTGTTTTCCTCTTATTGGCAGATGAATCAAGTCGCGGAAAAGATGCGTGCCGATATCAAAAAACTTGGCTGGCACCTTCATGTGCAGGGAGAAGCATCACGCACCTCTATACTAGAAGCGCACCGCACGTGTTGTGAGAAAGGCCAGATCAGCATCCTTTTCGGAACAGGCAGCTTTTCTGAAGGCCTCGATTTGCCCGGAGAACAGCTGACCAACCTCATCATCACCAAAATTCCGTTTGCAGTGCCTACCTCTCCCGTGGAAGAAGCCCATGCCGAATATCTTGAACGGAAAGGCGGCAATGCATTCATTCAAATTTCTGTACCGGAAGCCAGTAAAAAGCTCGTTCAATCAGCCGGTAGACTGCTGCGCAAAGAACAGGACTCTGGTAGAGTCGTTTTGCTAGACAGACGAGTTGTTACAAGGCGTTATGGAAAAGCCTTGTTGGATTCATTCCCTCCCTTTAAGCGTGTTATCGAACACTAAGAAAAATAAGAATGCTCGAACTTCTTGATCCAAATACCCTTGTTATTTTGGGAATGGTCGCCTTTGCTGCGGGTTTTATTGATGCAGTTGCCGGTGGCGGTGGCATGTTAATGGTTCCTGCCTTGCTTTCCATTGGTTTACCCCCGCATATCGCATTAGGTACCAATAAGCTGTCAGCGACTTTTGCCTCTTCGACGGCTGCGTTTACCTATTACCGGAAAAAGCTATTTTCGCCCTCATTTTGGATTCATGCCTTTATCGCCACTTTCATTGGCGCAATTTTGGGTACTTTGGTCGTGGACTATATTTCCACCGAGTGGCTCGAAAAAGCCCTGCCGCTTGTAGTACTGGCAACTGCTGCCTACACCATCTGGCATCGCCAACCAAAAACGGAAAACCATAATCTGCCGAAGGATGAACTCCACCTAAAAGAAAAACAGTGGGGCCAAGGGCTCACGTTGGGGTTCTATGATGGGGTTGCAGGGCCAGGAACCGGCGCATTCTGGACCGTGTCTTCGATGTCGATGTATAAAATGAATATTCTACTTTCGTCAGGTTTGGCCAAAGCGATGAATTTTGTCAGCAACATCACATCACTCGTTACCTTTATCATTTTGGGTCATGTGAACTGGGCGCTTGGGCTGACTATGGGTGTCTGCCTGATGGTAGGTGCTTACATCGGCGCACATTCTGCTATTAAGTTTGGCGCTAAGTTTATTCGCCCTGTGTTTGTTACTGTGGTCGTGGTTCTATCCGTTAAGCTGGCCATCGACGCTTGGCTTTAAGCCCAATAGGTATTAAGAGCTATGGATTTATCATCCCTCAGAGCCGAGCTTCAAACGCTGGCAAACCGCGCAGCGGAGATCGACCGTAAGCGCGGCGAAAGTGCAAAGCCGTTGTTCGATGAACGCCTGTTCTCTTGCCTGGCAAGGCTGCTCACACCCTGTGTGTCGGAAGCCAAAAGTGTCGTTGATACCATTGAACGCGAGCAGGCAAGCGGACGCCTTTCAGCTATGCGTGCCGAACACCTATGCGAAAAGCTGGTAAATCAAATCGGTGCGCTTCAGCGTGAAATGGCTACATTGGCTATACGACAGCAAGAAAAAGCCTTGGCTCCGAAAACCGGCGCTTCCATCAGTCAACTCTACCAGGATCTAGCACAGCACCAGGGATGGGAAAGAAGACTGGAAGATATGATTCGCGATGCTGAGGCCAAACTGGGGCAATACGCAAGCTTTGCTGAACAGCAACAAGCCCAGAAGCAGTTGCTCGCACTTGAAAAGCGCCTATCACGCTGTCGTGAAGCCAGACAAAAAATCGAATCCCGTATTTCTTTCCGTGAGCGTAAAGGCTGAAGTTTTCATGCTGCCTATTGTTTACCATCCGATCTATTCTGACTTTCCATTGCCTGATGGTCACAGGTATCCGCTGCAAAAATACCGGCTGCTCAAAGAGCACATTGATAAGTTGGGCTGGCCAGTAACGACGTTTCAGCCAACACACCTTGAGCCGGAAAATCTGAAACGCTTCCATGATAAAGACTATGTTGATGCATTGGTCAGTGGTTCTTTGCCTTTAGTAAAAATGCGAAGAATTGGCTTCCCCTGGAGTGAAGCATTAATACAACGTAGCCTAACATCACTAGGAGGAACCACTCTCACCGTCGATAAAGCGATTGAGCACGGTGTCGCTGTTCACCTTACTGGTGGATACCATCACTCGCATAAAGACTTTGGCAGTGGCTTTTGCCTTTTCAATGATTTAATTCTGGCATCTGACCATGCACTTTCTTATCCCGGCATAGAAAAGGTACTTATCGTCGATTGCGATGTTCATCATGGCGATGGCACGGCGACACTCGCTCAAGAGAGGGAAGACATCATTACCCTTTCGGTGCACTGTGACAAAAACTTCCCATCACGAAAGCCAGACTCGGATATTGATATTCCCATGCCTATAGGTGTCGAGTCAGACACTTACCTTTCTGAGTTCGTGCCTGTGCTAACCCTTGCTATCGCCCAACACCAGCCCGACATGGTGATATATGATGCGGGCGTTGATATTCATGTAGATGATGAACTTGGCTATATGAATGTTTGCCAACACGGCATCGCTGAGAGAGATAAAGCTGTTATGGAAGCTTGTCACCAACACGGCGTTCCTATCGCTGCTGTTATCGGCGGCGGATATCGTACAGAACAGAGCGCTTTGGTTCCGCTTCATGCCGAATTGATAAAAGCAGCATTCAATATCTATTTCCCAAATTGGAGTAAAGAATTATGAGTCAATCAGGACTGGATAATGCCCCTGATGAAATCAAACTTGCTGTTGATTTAATCTACCTTTTGGAAAGCAATGAGGTCGATCCTGAAACAGCATTAAAAGCACTGGAGATCGTCAGATCGGACCTTGAACGAAAAGTATCGAAAGCAAACGATTAACTTTCAGTAACGTCTTCTAACTCCCTCGATTAAGCGGCCAGATCCCCCCTTAGAAAATGTTAACTTTGATAGTAAATAATGTTGTAAAAACATCCTTTTATTAAACTATTTGCCTAACATTTAATCTTTTAGTGAAATTTACAGATGCTAGAAGATCAAATTTGGAGTATTATCCCGCCGCTTTATTTGCTTATCTTGACGTCAAGTGAGCAAAAAGCGGCCACAGATCATGCTCAAAAGGATTTGTAAGTAGCGCAATCGAAGCGCAAATCTGCTGGCTGGAATCTCTGCACGGAAGCGTCGCCAGGACAAGTTATTTGTCCGAGGCAGAGAGCTGAAAAGGAAGTTTCAGATCCCTTGTCTCCTCCTTCTCACTCAACTGCCATTTTAAATTTGACGACAGTAGAGTTTGTATATGACGGAACTAAAAGAACTATTCGTTTCCTTTGTCGACGCCGGAAATGGCTTGTTGTGGGGAAGCGTGCTTATTTACCTTTTGATCGGCGCTGGTCTTTACTTCACTTTCCGCACCGGTTTCCTCCAATTCCGCTCTTTCGGGCACATGTTTGAGCTCATCAAAGGTAGCCGTGAAGGCGCCGATGGTGGTATCTCATCATTCCAGGCATTCAGCACCAGTCTCGCAGCCCGCGTAGGTACAGGTAACATGGCAGGTGTTGCCGTGGCGATTTACCTTGGTGGCCCTGGCGCAGTGTTCTGGATGTGGATTACTGCACTGGTCGGTATGTCTACCAGCTTTGTGGAATCTACACTGGCACAGGCATACAAAATCAATCACAAAGACAACACCTTCCGCGGTGGTCCAGCCTACTACATTGAGAAGGGCTTGGGTCAGCGTTGGTTGGGCATCGCCTTTGCTATCTGTTTGATAGTCGCGTTTGGTCTGGCATTCAACGGCGTACAGTCAAACTCTATCGCCGCAGCGATGAACACAGCTTTCGGCACTGATAACACTTGGGTAGGTGTAATTCTAGCGCTGGCAACGGCACCTATTATCTTTGGTGGTATGCGTTCTGTCGCCAAAGTAGCTGAGCTGATTGTGCCATTTATGGCGATTGGTTACCTCGTTGTTGCATTCTACGTTATCGGCATCAACATCACACTGCTTCCAGACGTTTTCGGCACCATCATCGGCAGCGCGCTTGGCTTCGAGCAAGCAGCAGGCGGTGCGATTGGTGCAGCCATGATGCAAGGTATCAAACGCGGTCTATTCTCAAACGAAGCAGGTATGGGTTCCGCACCTAACGCAGCAGCAACGGCAACTACACGCCCTAACCACCCAGTGGCACAAGGTTATGTGCAAATGCTGGGTGTGTTTATCGATACCATCGTTATCTGTACCGCGACCGCATCTATTATCCTGCTATCGGGTATGCTGGACACTGACAGCGGCGTCACCGGTATTGCGCTGACTCAGGCGGCTCTGGTTGAAGAAGTGGGTGCTTGGGGTGCAGGCTTTATTGCTATCGCCATCCTGCTGTTTGCATTCACCTCACTGATTGCCAACTACTCGTACGGTGAATCAAACATCGAGTACATCTTCAAAAGCAAAAAGGCCATCAATGTCTACCGTGTTGCTGTTCTAGCAATGGTAGTGATCGGCGCTGTTGTTGACTTACCAACGGTTTGGGCATTTGCAGACCTGTCAATGGGTATGATGGCTCTCATCAACCTTGTGGCAATTCTTGCGCTGTCTGGCATCGTGTTTGCGCTGCTCAAAGACTATGAAACCCAGCGTAAAGAAGGCAAAAAGCCGACGTTCGACCGCACCAAGTTCCCGACACTGGACAAGCAGATCGACAAAGACGTTTGGTAATCGAATAACAAAGGTCAACAGACCCAAAAAATACAACATCAAAAAAGGGAGCCGATGGGCTCCCTTCCTTTTTAAGTGCATTCTGGTTTATTCAGGGTGTGACCTTAAAATGCGCAGTGCTTCTTTTGCATGCTCAACCGCATCTCGACCAATCGAAGTTAAGTAACCACCGTCTTTTGCCGTGATCAGCTTTTTGTCATAAAGGCGTTCTGTTGCAGCCACAAGAACAGGATCCGCATCGCTGTGAACCTTGATACCCATGAGATCAGAAGAACGAGAAAACTTCACCAGGACGTTCATTTCGTCGACCAGTTCAGACGTAAATGGCATAGCGCCTCCAACATTTATCCGTGTTTCGTTACCCTTGAATATAGTTGGTCGTGCCACATAGAATTTGTGCCGAGATCAAGAACTCATCGATGAGCGCTATCAAGCTACCACTAATCGATAAAAGTTTGAATCATGCCACATCCTGAGCCCGTTTTCGGCCTAAGAAACTGACTTCATTACCGGATTCTGGTGCCAAAGGTACCATTCTCGACAAAGTCAGCGACCCCAAAGCGAGGCCAGTACCGACTAAGAAGACCGTTGTTGGTGAGTACAACCACACCACACCCAAAGCCGCAGGAATCACTACTGCCGCAATATGATTAATGGTAAAACTCACACCCGCCGTAGATGCAATGTCTTCCGGGTCAGCAATCTTCTGGAAGTAGGTTTTAATCGCGATCGCCATGGCAAAGAACAGGTGGTCCACCACGTATAACACACCCGCCATCGTTGCACTTTCCACAAAGGCATACCCGGTAAACACACACGCTAATCCGACGTACTCCACGGTCAGGGCGCGTCGCTCGCCCACTCTGCCAATCCAAGCACCAATTTTGGCTGCAAACAGCATGTTGAATAGGTAGTTGATGATAAATAGCAGACTGACATCACCCACGGAATACCCAAACTTCTCAACCATCATGAAGCCGGCAAAAACGATAAAGATCTGACGACGGGCACCACTGAGGAAAGTCAGGCCGTAATAAAGCCAATATCTTTTGCGAAGAATCAGCTTTCGGGTCTGAACGTGTGGGCTTTCAAAGGAAGGAAATATTGTCCACAGAACAAGTACTGCTGCCAAACTGACGAAGCCAAAGAGCATATACACGATGTTATAGCTGACCGCCATCCACTCCATTAACAGCCAAACGGCGGCATAAGCGACAAGGCTTGCCGCCCCCTTCCAAGCCAGAACTTGCCCCATAAAGTGCGCGCTTTTGTCTTTATCTATCCACTGTAAAGTCAGTGACTGATTAACGGTTTCGAAATAGTGAAAGCCAATCGACATCACAATCGTGGTCAAATACAACCCCCATACCGTTGGAAACCAACCTGTCACGGCAACGCCGAGACACATCACCGCCAGAAACAGCAAGGCAAAGCGCTGCTCTTTAATAAACAATAAGAGGTAAATCGCGGTGAACGCCAGGAAACCAGGGACTTCACGCAAACTTTGCAGCATGCCGATTTCTTTACCGGTAAACGCGGCTTTTTCTACCACAAAATTGTTGAGTAATACGTTCCAGACAGAAAACGCCATAGCCATGATAAAAGCCATTGCGATAAGAAGATGGGCGGGAGTTCTAAAGCGTTCCACGTTGTTGTTTCTCGATATTTATTTGAAGTCGTTTCAGCCAATGTAACTGCGAATCAACAAATAAGCTAACGGGAATCGTTGAAGTCATTGTTCAAAAATCATGAACAAAAAAAGAGCAGCCACTTGGGCTGCTCTTGATTAGGGGGAATGTTTGCGAATACTTTACGCTTGAATACCAACAATCAACCAAGACGCGTTCGGTTGTGTCATATCACGCTCAAGGTGCCAGATATCAGTAATGTCCTCTTCAACACCTTCCTGACGGTCCGTGTAGCGACCACTGAATTGCAGACTGAGCTGCGCGCGTTTGCTGTCGTAATCAGCGCGCACGATTTCCGCGTCCACATACATGACTTCAGTGTGCTGCTCGCCTTCCAGTTTACGGCGCTCTTCAGACAGGTCGTTATACAGCTCAGGCGTCACGTATTCCTGGATAGTTTCAAGCTGGTTGTGGTTCCATGCACCTTGCAGAATGCGGTAGTGCTCACGCGCACCGTTTACAAATCCAGCCATGTCGAAGTTTGGCGGGAAGTTAAACGGTACATCGTTATTTACTGCACCAAAACCACCCGTCGAAGATGTCGCCGCTGACTCGCGGAACTGTGGCTGCTGTTGCTCGTGGTAGTAGCCTTTGTTTTGCGGCTCTTGACCACCAGCGTAAGCCTGTTGTTGCGGTCGGTTCATCGAACCGTTCTTCGCCGCCATCAGGCTCTTGAAAATCTTGAACAGCACGAATGCGATCAGCGCGATGATGAGGAAATCCATGATTTGGAAGCCTTCAAATGCACCACCCAGCATGGCTGCGATCAGTCCACCAGCTAGCAGACCACCCAGCAAACCGCCCATCAAGCCTTTCTTAGAAGACGACTTGGCTGCAGACGCAGGATCGTTTTGCTTATTGATGGAATTAGTGTTGGTTGGTTGTGATTTTGATGCAGGTGCCGTCTTAAAGCTTTTGCCGAAAGACTTACCGCCACCGAACTTCTTCGCCTCAGCATGTGGTGCAGATACCACCATCACGAACATCAGCGCGAACAGAGTAAAAAAGCGTTTCATTGCAAACCTTTTGTTTCAATGTCAAATAACGCAACAAGCGTAAGGTAACTTCATGCTATGTCAGCAGCACGGAAAGTCAAACCCTGTTGCAGGCGAAAATGTTACCAATCGTTTAAATTTTGCTTAAACAGCAATACGTAACTGCGAGCTAGATTTCTCCTTTTGGCGACTTTTTAATAAAAATGCGGTAAACCTTTGAGGGGATAGAGCTCTTAAGGGAACGACTGCCCTACAATGCAGTCCATATTCACAGAGAGAAAACAATTAAAGGTTGATGCGATGAACGATACACACAGTAAAACCGTTGGGTACATTTTATGGATCTTCGGTTTTCTCGGTGCACACCGTTTTTATTACGGTAAGCCTGTGACAGGTACCATCTGGCTCTTTACGCTCGGGTTACTGGGTATTGGCTGGTTAATTGACCTGTTTCTGATCCCATCAATGGATCGCGAAGCTGACCTGCGTTTCAACAGTGGACAAGTCGATTACTCGGTTGCGTGGATATTGCTGACCTTCCTTGGCATCTTCGGTATTCACCGTATGTATATGGGTAAATGGGTAACTGGCATCATCTACCTATTCACTGGCGGCTTCTTCATCATTGGCGTGATTTACGATTTTTGGACACTTAACGATCAGGTTTCTATCAAAAACGCAGAACGTTTCAGCTAAGCTTTTGCTTTCAAAGCCTCTCAGTTGTTGGCATTTAGCTAAACTGAGAGGCACATAACTTGCCCTTTCCCAACCCCACTCCTAAAATATCGAACATTGTTCACTATTTGCAGTAGAAGTAATGGCACGCAGGAACGACCATAGCCGCGAAGAGCTGGTAGAAATGACGCTTAACTGCGTTGAAGAGTACTTAAACACCCAGCCATATCATGACCTGAGTTTGCGAAAAGTCGCTGCTCAAATCGGTTATGTACCCAGCACCTTGGTCAATGTGTTTGGCAGCTACAATATCCTGCTACTGCATGTTGTTGCTCGAACGCTAGATGACTTGCGTAATCAGGCACAGCAAAAGTTAACAGGTACCTCAAACTGCCGCGATGCACTGTTTGCCCTCGCGCACCTATACCTCGAATTTGCATCTCAGAACCCCTACCGCTGGCAGTTAGTTTTTGAACACAGCATGAAGGGAGACCGACTGCCTGACTGGCAAAGCGATCGTATCCAGAGCATGACAGGCATGCTGGAAAGCCTACTTAAGCGACTTTCTCCAACCAAAAGTGATGAGGAAGTTGTGGAAGCAAGCCGCGTTCTCTGGGCAGGTGTTCATGGCATAACCCTGCTGGCAGTTGACGACAAATTCTTCACCTCAGTGCCGGTCAATGGCGCAGAGCTTATCGATAATCTGCTGACAGGCTACCTCAAGAGCTGGATAGACGCTTAGGAGCCGGGAAGGAAAGGATGACAAGCCAAACCGGGCTTCTGAAACAGCGACGTTTTCTGCCTTACTTTATCACCCAAGCACTCGGCGCGTTTAACGACAATGTCTACAAGAATGTCTTGTTGATCCTCGTTGCCTTTGCTGGCCCAGGTGTAATCGGGATAAGTACTGATCTTTTTATCAACCTTGCTGCTGGCCTATTTATTCTCCCCTTTTTTCTCTTCTCTGCTTTTGCCGGAGAACTTGCGGATAAATTCGAGAAATCCCAATTTATCCGCGGCGTGAAGTTACTGGAAATCGGCATTATGAGCCTCGCTGCCATTGCCTTCATCTACGAAAGCTACATGGCGCTTTTAGTCCTTCTTTTCTTGATGGGTACGCAATCTGCATTCTTTGGCCCTGTGAAATACGCCTTACTGCCTCAAACCCTCAAACCTCAGGAACTGGTTTCGGGCAATGCTTTGGTTGAAACCGGTACATTCCTAGCGATTTTACTTGGCACCATGGTGGCCGGGGTTATCGCGAATATGGATGGAGCGCGAGATATTGCTGCTATCTCAGTGGTGGTATTTGCAGTGCTGGGTTATTTGAGCGCCCGTTCTATTCCTGAGGTAGCTGCCGGCAACCCTTCTCTCAAAATCAGTTTCTCTCCTATCCGGCAGATGAAAACCACGCTGGCGATTGCCCGAAAAGACAAAGTGGTACTTCAGTCAATTCTCGGGATCAGTTGGTTCTGGTTTCTCGGTGCCAGCTATCTCACGCAATTCCCCAATTACGCCAAGCTTCACCTTGGTGGCAATGAAGCGACCGTTTCCTTCCTACTGACACTCTTCTCCGTCGGTATTGCCGTTGGCTCTTTGCTTTGTGACAAGCTTTCAGGCCATCGTATTGAGCCTGGCATTGTACCGATTGGTGCACTGGGTTTAACCATTTTTGGTATCCACCTGATGTTCTCGACGCCTGCTGCGCCTTCAACTGCTGCAAGCTTTGTAGAATTTGTTGCCGACCCATCACTGTGGTGGGTGTTTATTGATTTACTCTTGATCGGCATCTTCGGTGGTATCTTTATTGTTCCTCTGTATTCCATGATGCAGGCACGCTCAGAAGATAGTGAGCGCTCACAGGTTATCGCCGCTAACAACATTTATAACGCTCTGTTTATGGTGACCAGTGCCATTCTCGCCATGGTTCTTCTGGGTGCTGTGGGCATCAGCATCCCTGAATTTTTCCTGGTACTCGCCCTGCTGAATCTTGTTGTCACCCTGTATGTCGGTAAGCAGGTACCACTGTTTGCTTTACGCTTTGTTATTTGGTTCTTGAGCCACAGTTTCTATCGCGTGACACACAAGAATCTCCAAAACATTCCAAAAGAAGGTGGCGCATTGCTGGTATGTAACCATGTCAGCTATGTCGATGCCTTGATTCTGGCAGGCGCTTGTCCGCGCCCCATTCGTTTTGTGATGGACGAAGATTACTACCATCTACCAGTGCTGAATTATTTCTTCCGAGCCAGCCGCGTTATTCCTATCAAGCTCACCAGTGGCTCAATACGTTGTGCACTCAAGCAAGTGAAAAATCAGTTAAGCGACGGCGAAGTAGTGTGTATTTTCCCTGAAGGTCAGCTCACGTCTGATGGTGACATGCAGCCTTTCAAACGTGGAATAGATCTAATCTTGAAGCAGTCACCAGTTCCTGTGATACCTATGGCTTTGAAAGGTTTATGGGGAAGTTATTTCAGCCGTGAAGGTGGTCGTGCGCTGCTTAAATTACCCAAGCGGTTTTGGTCAAAAGTGGAAGTCGAGGCAGGAAGTCCGGTTCAGCCACAAGATGCAAGATGTGAACGATTGTTCAGTGATGTGAAAACGTTAAGAGGCGATTATCGTTGAGCCAGCTTTTCGTTAGCCAGCCAATCAGCTAACGCGCGGCGGGAGATTTTAATCCCGCCGTCTAGCAAATGCTTCGGAATCGAGTATGCGGCTTTAGGCACCTGATGAGGCGGCAGCAACGACTTTGCATAAGCCAGAAAATTACCTTGATTAACATTGCCCATCACCAACGCAACAGGAACCTGTCCCCATTTGTCATCCGCAACAGGCAATATAAACAGTTGCTCAATCCCTTCAAAGCCAGAAAGCACCCTTTCAATACTCTCCGGCTGCACATTTTCGCCGCCACAGATAAACATGTTATCCAAGCGGCCAAGAATACGAAGCTCGCCTTCTACCCATTCACCTTTATCTTTAGTCGCAAACCATCCGTCCGACAAAGGCTCCAACATTCCGCCAATCAGGTAACCCGATGAAAGGGTGTCTCCTTTCACCATGATTTCCCCAAGGCTGGAAAACATAAGTTCGCGATGCGGAAGCGGACGACCTACTGAGAAGCATCCATCCGCCCGTTTTGCCGTGATGGTCGATGCCATTTCTGTCATCCCATAACCACACCAACAGCCAATACCTTTTGCTTCGGCTTCATCCACCAGCGCTTGAGGGATAACTGCACCGCCCAAAAGTACGGATGTCAACGAAGCAGGACGCTCTCCTTGCAGCAATCGCTGCAATTGCATCGGTACCAAGGAAGCGTGTGTCACACCTTCCAAAGCTGAGCGCAATGCGTCACCTTTGGTGTCTGCAATCTTCAGCGCTGCCCCGCGTTGTAACCACCGCCAGATAATGGCAAGACCGGAAACATGAAATAACGGCAGGGAAAGAAGCCAGCAATCACTCTCACTAAATGGCAACAGTGAAAACAATCCGCTGGCACTCGCCAAATGGGCGTTAGCATTGTGAGTGACCGCTTTGGGTGTCCCCGTCGAGCCGGAAGTCAGCACAAGGGTCAGAATATCTTGGGTATCAAATGGCATCACATTAGACTGCGGCCATTCACTCGAAGGAAAAACGACGCGCGGATCGATAACCATCTCAATCCCCGCTTTCTCGAGTACTTCTTTCTGGAGTGCTGGAGAGAATGCCGGATTGATCAGCAGCGTTTTCAAGCCTTGTTGCCAGGCAGCAAGGATAACCAAAAGAGTTTGGTAATCATTTTGAGAGAGGATGGCTACGTAGCGACTCTTCGGCTTAGGCAGTATTGGGATATTGCTAATATCTGAAACAAGGCGCTGCCAGCTAATAGCCTCGCCTTCCAGAAATAAAGCAGTATGCTGGGGTTTAACCTCACCCCAGTAAAGCCAGGGCCAAGTGTCGAAGCTTATTGGTGTGCCCGCCATACCACTTCACAGTCAGTCAGGGTTTTCAATGCTAACTCACAGCCTGGCCAAGCCAGCTCTAATTGTTCACCAAACAATGAGACCGTATCGAGCCCCGGTACGGTTTCCGGTGTTAGCCAGTGAGCGATGCGCGCCAGTGTATTGAGGCCAAAACTGGATTCAATACTGGAGCTGATCACCACTTCCAACCCCATGGTATGTGCTTGTTCAACCAGTGCTTTCACTGTTTGAAGTGAGCCCACTAAAGTGGGTTTAATCACGATTGCAGACAACCCGGTTTCACATTCTAACGAAAAGCCTTCATCGCGCAGTGTTTCATCCCACGCAATGGCAATGCCGGTTTCTTCACTGAAAGCGAGGCTTTGCACTGGCGCCTGGCAAGGCTCTTCCAAAAAGGCGATGCGGGAACGGAAAGCGGGATTCACATAATTGGCAAACTGTGCTGCTTTTGCTGGCGTCCACTGACGGTTGGCATCCAGTCGAAGACGCAAGTCCGGAAGGATTTCCAGAAACATATTCACTACCATGCCATCGCGAATAGGCTCATAAAGACCCACTTTAATTTTCGCCACTTTCTCGCCCGGCAATTCAGCGAGCTTTTCAACCAGCTCATCCGGATCGCCGCTACACAAGGGCGCAGCGAGGAAATTACCTTCAGCTGGGATTTCACCATCAAGCTCTGCCAGTGCAACGGACAAACCAAAAGCGACGGATGGATAGAGCGCGTCCCAATCTATTTCGCCGCCTTCCAGCCACTGCGCTAAACAAAGCTCAATCTGAGTTTGTGCTTGCTCGATGGTTTCAGCGCTGAACTCAGGCAAAGGCGCAATTTCGCCTCGGCCAGATTTATCACCATCTTTAAGTTCGACAATCAAGCCATCTCGCTGCGCCAAACGGGTGTGACGCAAAATCACACCACTGTCCATCGGCAACGAATAACGGTAAAGCGTTGCGTGCTTCATCTTCCCGCCCTGTTATGGGTTACGTGGGAATTTGTCGAAGTCTGGGCGACGTTTCTCATTGAAAGCGTTGCGGCCTTCCTGACCTTCTTCGGTCATGTAGAACAACATGGTCGCGTTACCCGCCAGCTCTTGCAGACCCGCCTGACCATCACAGTCAGCATTCAGTGCCGCTTTCAGGCAGCGCAGCGCCATAGGGCTGTGCTGAAGCACTTCACGACACCAACGAGCAGTTTCACGCTCAAGCTCTGCGTAAGGGACAACGTGGTTAACCAGCCCCATATCCACTGCTTCCTGTGCATCGTAGAAACGGCAAAGGAACCAGATCTCGCGGGCTTTCTTCTGACCCACAATACGCGCCATGTAAGATGCGCCCCAACCGCCGTCGAAAGAGCCGACTTTTGGGCCAGTCTGACCAAATTGCGCGTTGTCTGCTGCGATTGTCAGGTCACACATCATGTGGAGCACATGACCACCACCCACAGCGTATCCTGCCACAGAGGCAATCACAGGCTTAGGACAGGTACGGATTTGGCGTTGGAAATCGAGTACATTCAAGTGGTGTGTGCCTTCATCGTCACGGTAACCGCCGTAGTCGCCACGGATCTTCTGGTCACCACCAGAACAGAACGCATGTTCACCCTGCCCACGCAGCACGATCACACCCACTTTTTCGTCGTAGCGTGCATCAGCCAGCGCTTTAATCATCTCTTTCACGGTTTGAGGGCGGAATGCATTACGCACTTCAGGACGGTTGATAGTGATTCGCGCGATACCGTCTTCCGATTTTTCAAAAAGGATATCTTCATAGCCTTCAGAGCAATCATTCCACACCACTGGTGCATACAGTTCCTGTTCGGTTAAACCTGTTGTTCTAGCCATAGCATTACCATCTAAATCATTAAGTTAATTAGGTTCAATCAGCCGCTTAATCGACTGGCAATACAGCAAAGGCTGCTCTGCATGAATGTTGTGACCGGCGTCTGGGACAATGGAATAAGACAGCCCCGAATGCATCGCCAATGCCAGAAACTTATTGTCCTTCTCTCCACACAGATAGTGCACCTTTGCTGGCAACGTTCTAAGCAATTCGCCCAGAAAATCCTGTTGGGATAAGGATGTAGCACGCAGCATACTTGCCACTTTTGTACCGAGGTTATCACTGCGCTTATCGATCAAACTTTGTCTTTGCGCATGATTTAGTGAGGAAAATACAGGTTGTTGGTACCAATCTTGAAGCACATCAACAATGGGCTCATTTTCAAAACGCACCGCCCATTTTTCATCATGTTCACGCCTCGCCGCTTTCTCGGGTTCAGGTAAACCTGGATGCCCATTTTCGATAATTAGCCCAGCAAAAGGTGCGCTGACTACCTTCAGAGAGCTAGAGCAGTGAGTGGCGAGGTACATAGCAATGCGTGCGCCCAGCGAATAGCCCACCAGCCAAAAAGGTGAAGACAATGTCTCGCTGATCGTTGCTATTACTTTGATGCAGGTATCTTCAAAGCCGACCACTTCGATATGTTGGCTACCACCGTGTCCCGGCAAGTCGATAGCCAGACACAGATACTCTTTGGAAAGCTCATCAATGACAGGTTGCCAATCCCTATGATCGCCAAGTAGGCCATGAAGGAAAACAAGGGCAGGTTTGTCTGCCTGCCCTTGGAGGGAATAATTCAATCTTTCAGAGCAGTTCTGCATTGGCAATTTCACCAAACAGCGCTTTAAGTGCCTTGCCGCACTCGCCCGCCCCAACCTTGAGCTCAATCACCGTCGTTCCCAGCGCCGACTGCGCATCGATGCATTGTGCTCGCGCGGATTCCAGTGATGAAGGGCACACATAATTAAGCCCGAACATCGTCGCTGCGTGGGAGAAATCGATGCCATGCGGCATGCGATAGAAGGTTTCTTTGTTCGCATCCGGCACCGGTAACATATCGAAAATGCCACCGCCATCATTGTTAATGATGATCAGCGCAAATGGCTGCGGGTTGTTTGCCAGTAACGCGAGGCTGTTGAGGTCGTAGAGTGCGGAAGTGTCGCCCATCAACATCACCATCGGACGCTGTCTTTCGCGCTGAACGCCTGAAGCGGTTGCAATCAGACCATCGATACCCGATGCACCGCGATTGGCAAACACGGCTTTTTCTGGCAGTTGAGTGCACATGTCCAACAGGCGGATTGCCATGCTGTTTCCAATAAAGAGGTCGCTCTCTTTCGAAAGCCAATGGCTGAAGTCAGCAGCTAAGGAGACTTCTGACAGCGATTCATCAGACAAACCGTTAAAAGCCACCAATCGCTCAAAATATTGTTGGCTCGCCACAACCAACGCATCAGCCCAATGTGCTTGTTCGTTATCACGAGTCATTTCCGTCAAGGCCAGCGCCACATCCGCCAGTGGCGCATTGATGCGCAAACCTTGTCTGTGACTTGGATCCAGCCTTCCTGGGTGTTTCTCTACCAACCAGTAGGTGCCCTCAAACTGCTTGATAAACTGGCCGAGGCGCTTTGATACCAAACGGCTGCCAAACTGAACGATAACATCGGCTTGCTTTAGCACTTCGGCACACGTGGGGTTTTGTAACCAAACATCAAAGCCTGCGAATGCAGAGCCTTGGCTCGCTTGAGGATCACAGAGAATAGGCCATTGAAGCTTCTGCGCCAGCAGTTCAATGGCTTGGCGCTCACGTAAAGAGGCCTTACCCACCACCAATACACCTTTTTGGTGCTGGAGCTGAGCCCAATCGCGCAAGGGCTGGCTCAAATCTGCCTGTGAAGGAGTGAAAGACAAGTAAGGCTCATCGTTCTCAAACCAGGTTCTTACTGGCTCAAGGTAGGACGAAGCGTCTTCCATTTCCCCGTATAAAGGTTCAGGGAACGGACAGTTGATATGATAGCTCCCGCCCAGCTCTGACTGACGATGCAGCCCCTCTGACACTATCGACAATAACCAAGCTGGCGAAATGTGTTCTGTGGGTGACGGCAGGAAACTCGTCACTTCTGCGTGCTCGCTGAAAATGCCCTGCTGGCTGATTGCCTGATTGGCGCCACATTGAATAAGCTCAGGCGGACGATCGGCAGTCAGAAGCACCAGCTTTTCTCGGGTTAAACGGCTTTCTGCTACAGCTGGCAGCAAATTCGCCACCGCTGTACCGGACGTGACAATCACGGCAACCGGATTGTCAGAAGCTTTCGCCAATCCCAGCGCTAAAAAGCCTAAACCACGCTCATCGAAGTGGGTATGTAGACGAATAGAGGGTTCAAGGCTTTGGAGTCTTTCCGCTTCCAGCGTTAGCGGTGTTGAACGCGAGCCGGGTGCAATACAAATGTCTTTCACACCCGCACGTTGCAGCGACATCAAAATCAGTCGCGCCCAGATACGGTTGATGGTTGAAGGCTTCATCCGGCCTTTTTCTCCATGTGTTTGTCGGGCGAAGGGCCTAGCAGGTTTCTGAGTGTCGCCATTTTCCGGTCGAGCTCTTTCCACTCGCTTTCCGCCACTGAACCCGGCACGATGCCTGCGCCCGCAAATAGGTGCACCTTGTTATCAACAATCAGGGCGCTGCGGATAGCCACGCAGAATTCACTTTGTTCAGGGCTGAGGTACCCCACTGAGCCGCTGTACCAGCCGCGAACAAAGGGTTCATTCTCAACGATAAAATCCACTGCTTTCTCGCGAGGTAAACCTGCCACCGCAGCGGTTGGCTGTAATAAATCCAGCAAGGTGGAAGAAGGTACATCAGCGACTAGATTCGCTTCAATATCGCGCTTTAAGTGCTGCACATTACGAAGACGCACTAAGTGTGGCGTGACTTCAACATCCAATTGTTCGCTATGCGGATTCAGTCGTTGGGTAATATCATCAACAACCAAACGGTTCTCATAGATGTTTTTGCTGTCATTGAGCAGCCAGGTCGCCAGTGAGAGGTCTTCCTCAGCATCTTTTCCACGTCCGATGGTACCTGCAAGAGCTTCAGTATAGAGTTCGCTGTCATTGCGCCAGAATAAGCGCTCTGGTGTCGAGCCAACAAAACAGTGCTTTTCATCCAGCGCCAGCAAGAAATGAAAGTTGGACTTATTGATCTCGACAGTAGCTTTAAGCAGGCTGGCTGCGGGTAAGGCCCGATCAAGCTCAAGCGTTGTCTTGCGTGCCAGCACCACTTTTTGCAGTTCGGTTGTTTCAATCGCCGACAACGCATCACCAAGCATCGCCGACCATTGGTCAAACTCTGGTTGATGCTGGGTTGCCAACACGTCGCAATCCGGGGGAGATAAGCGTTGGGATTGAGTGATTAGCTTAGATAATGCCGCGCGAACTTTTAAAAGATCATCACAAAGATTCAGCGTGATGGACCACTGACCTTCTCGGCAAGCCATCTCGATCTGTGGCAGGAAAAAGAAAGACTGAAGGCAACGCTGGTTGCGTTCCGTACGTCCATCAAAAGAACGTCCGCCCCAAATGCGCTGGCCTTTGACGAGTTGACGCTCAGCAGAGGCAGGATCGGAAAAGGTTTTAACCTGACCAAGCGCCAATACCTGCTCGGTACCGTCTCGGGTTTGCCAATAGAATTTAGGGAATAATGGCTGGGTATGCAGCCAGTCGATAGGATCGGTACGCTCAGGCCATTGGAATGGCAGCGTGATCTGCTTGGGGAGTGGCGACACTGTCGACAGGGATTCAACAAGCCTGGCGATAGCTTGGCTTAAATCGGTCAAACTAACCTCACTTACACTCACAACCTGAAAGGTAATGTCCGATTCCCTGGGAGACCCAAATGCTGCATGGCGTGGCTGCGAAGACTTTCTTTTCAGTGTTTGTCAGAACATCCTGCGATGACGAATGCGCAAAATACCATCACTTCGGTTAATTTCGCATCAAGCTCCGCCAATTTACGACAAACTCGATAAAATTTCCTGTTGGAAAGCCATTCTACAACCTTATTGATTGTGATGAAATCCGAATGTTCTAGAATAATATTCCAACAAATAAGGATTTAATTGCTTATATTTCTTCTTTTCCCCATTTTTTACTATTCACTACTTATATATGCCTTTTCGTTAGTGTAATTTACTGGAAACACTTAAAAATAAGCTCAGGAATCATGATGCAAGAAATCGGGATGTCGACGAAGCTGGACAACGTTTGTTACGACATTCGTGGTCCAGTGATGAAAGAGGCAAAACGCCTCGAAGAGGAAGGCCACAAAATTCTCAAACTGAACATCGGCAACCCAGCCCCTTTTGGTTTCGACGCACCGGATGAAATTCTGGTCGACGTGATCCGAAATCTGCCGACTTCTCAGGGTTATTGTGATTCCAAAGGAATTTACTCCGCGCGTAAAGCAGTGGTTCAGCACTACCAAAAGCGCGGCATGTTGGATTTGGATGTTGAGGACGTTTACCTGGGTAATGGCGTCTCTGAGCTGATCGTGATGGCAATGCAGGCGCTGCTGAATGGCGGTGACGAGCTGCTGGTGCCTTCTCCGGACTATCCGCTGTGGACAGCAGCAGTCTCTCTGTCTGGCGGTAAGCCCGTTCATTACATGTGTGATGAAGAATCGGACTGGTACCCAGATCTGGATGACATCAAAGCCAAGATCACGCCAAATACCAAAGGCATTGTGCTGATCAACCCAAATAACCCAACGGGTGCGGTTTACAGCCGTGACTTCCTGCTGGAAATTGCGGAAATAGCCCGTCAAAACAACCTGATCATTTTCGCGGACGAAATCTACGACAAGATCCTGTACGACGGTGCTCAACACCATTCTATGGCACCGCTAGCACCTGATGTCTTCTGTGTGACCTTCAGTGGCCTGTCGAAATCCTACCGTGTGTGTGGTTTCCGCTCTGGCTGGATGATCCTGTCAGGTCCTCGCCATCTGGCGAAAGGCTATATCGCAGGGCTGGAGATGCTGGCGTCAATGCGCTTGTGTGCAAACGTACCCATGCAGCATGCTATTCAGACTGCACTGGGTGGTTACCAGAGTATCAATGAACTGATTCTGCCGGGTGGCCGTTTGCTGGAACAACGAGATAAAGCGTGGGAATTGTTGAACCAGATCCCGGGTATTAGTTGCGTGAAACCAAAAGGCGCGCTGTATCTGTTCCCGAAAATCGATACCAAGAAATACAGCATTCATAACGATGAAAAGATGATGCTGGATTTCTTGCTACAGGAAAAAGTGTTGATGGTGCATGGTACGGGCTTTAACTGGCACAAGCCGGATCACTTCCGTATTGTCACGCTGCCTCGTGTAGATGATTTGGAAATGGCGATCGGCCGTTTCGAACGATTCCTGTCGACGTATCGTCAGTAAGATAATAGGTCCTGGGTCCTAGGGTCCTAGGGTCCTAGGGTCCTAGGGTCCTAGGGTCCTAGGGTTCTAGGGTTCTAGGGTTCTAGGGTTCTAGGGTTCTAGGGTTCTAGGGTTCTAGGGTTCTAAGATTTTAAAGTCGTAGCTAAGACGTCAAGCTTTTGTTTTTCCTAGGACCTAGGATCGCTCTTTGCTCTTCCTAGGACCTTCTTTCCACACCAGCGCGAAAGCCAGCCCAACGCACGCCCCGGCTAAATGCGCCTGATAGGCAACGCCTGCGTCGATTAACTCCGCAGTCATCGAGTCCCCGCCAGTGTAGGCTTCATATCCGAGCTTCAAAATCACGCCGATGAGCATCACCCACCCCAACGGCATTTTGTTTTGAATATCCCGCACCACGCCCCAAACAAATAAGCCATGTAACACACCTGAAAGCCCTGCATACCAATCAAAAGGGCTGACGAACATGACCGCGCCTATCACTGCCATCATCACCCACACCATAGGGATAAGACTTCTGCTGCCATAGTATTCTCGATGAAGAAAAGCGAGCACCACCAACCCGGCTAGATTCATAGCAAGGTGGATACCATTGGTGTGTGTTAGGTTTCCTGTTACGATTCGCCACCATTGCCCTGCAAGAATATCCGTGCGATCCCACACCATGAGTTGATGGATAGAAGGGATTTGGGCAATAAGTATGATGATGGCGAGTAAGCCAACAAACCTAAGATGAGCCAATATGTGCTCCAAGCTTTGTGATATGAGTAAGTTATAGCGTACCGTGGTCATGAACCAGAAAGCCAGTCGATATTGTCCGCAGTGCGGAAAAGCCAACAAAGCCTGCATTTGCGCTTTCATCCAGAGGATTGAAAGTGATGTACCTGTGATCGTTCTTCAGCACCCTTCAGAGGTCAAACAACCCATAGGTACGGCACGTATTCTTTCCCTTTCGCTCCCAAACTGTAAACTCATCGTAGGAGAAGACTTCAGCGACAATGATGAGCTAAACCAACTTTTGGACAACGATGTTCATTACGCCCTGCTTTACCCTGCTGAAACATCAGAGCCGATTGGGGACTGGCACGTTGACGATGGCAAACGCCGTGGTTTGATTCTGCTCGACGGTACCTGGCGAAAAGCCTTTAAAATGTATCAGCTTTCCCAAAATCTGCAGGCGCTTCCTTGCGTAAAACTGGATGATATCCAGAGCGGAAATTACCGCATCCGAAAATCCCCAGTCGATGGAGGTCTTTCAACCGTTGAAGCCGGTTTCTACGCCCTGTCGGCAATGGCAGGAGACAGCGAGCCTTTCGAACCGCTAATGAATGCCTTCAATGAAATGATTGAGTTTCAGATAAAACAAATGCCGCCCGGTGTGTTTGAGCGGCATTATGGGGGGAAAGATAGGTCCTAGGGTCCTAGGGTCCTAGGGTCCTAGGGTCCTAGGGTCCTAGGGTCCTAGGGTCCTAGGGTCCTAGGGTCCTACAAAGATTTTAAAGTCGCAGCTGCGACGTCAAGCTTTTGCTTTCCCAAGGATCTAGGACCGCTCTTTGCTCTTCCTAGGACCTTATTTCTTACCTAATAGGATACAGTGGCCCCTGACTTGACGCAGTAAACATGGTGGCGTGAAGACGTTGCGCATAGCCATCTGTCATTCCTGATATGTAATCTGCGATAGCGCGGCGACCGCTTTTTCCTTCCGCGATTTCCTGTTGCCATTGAGCGCGTATCGCGACAGGTAACAACCTTTGTGGATCCGCATCGAACGCATCGAACAGTTCCATTACCAATTGCTGGCCCTTGTATTCCACCACCTGAAGTTCTGGCTTTTGCACCACAAACTCACTGACAAAAGCTTTTAGGACTGACAATACTGAATCCATGGTATCTGTCAGCTTGGCGTTCCATTGAAGCAAGGGATCGTCAAAACGATTCACACCATCCTGCACGGAAGGCTCGATGGCTATCGAAGTCAGTAGCGTATTCACCAAAGCGCCAATGGCATCTTTTCGCTCATAGTGCGGACCAAACATTTGATCGCTCAAATGCCCAATGTTCTCTTCCAGCCAAGGATCACCACATTCCGCGAGTTTGCTGGCTACTGCTTCCTGCCATTGATCGCGGTGAACAATACCCATCACAATGGCATCTTCGAGGTCGTGGACACCGTATGCGATATCGTCCGCCAATTCCATGATCGAGCAATCAATGGATTTGTATTGTGTGCGGCCATGCTGTTCTTTCGTTGGATCCAATTTCAACGAGGTAAACAGTTTAGCGTCACTTTCAGACATGCCACCCAATACCCAGCTGAACCTATCTAGATCATCTTGATAGATCCCCTTGGCTGGGTGCCAATCAGAGGCTTTTAAATGACGAAACTCGACGACATCAGGCGACAATACCGAACGCATTACAGATGCAATCGGTACGGGGTATTTCAGCAGGCCGAGTAAAGTGCGACGGGCAAGGTTCATTCCATCATGTTCGGTATAGGGTTCAAGCAAGGTAACGATACGGAAGGTCTGCGCATTTCCTTCAAAGCCGCCGTCGTTACGCATCATATAGTTCAGCGCGATTTCACCACCATGGCCATACGGCGGGTGACCGATGTCATGAGCCAGACACAGACTTTCCATCAAGCTGGTTGAAGGCAAGATATCGCGAAACTCAGGCTGTTTCTCTTTGATTTGAGCGAGGATGCCCGTCCCTATCTGAGAGACCTCAAGGGAGTGTGTCAGGCGCGTGCGGTAAAACTCGCTGTGCTCTGCACCCAACACCTGTGTCTTCGCCTGCAAGCGTCTGAAAGCAGCAGAATGCAGTACGCGGGCACGATCACGCTGAAATACAGACCGCTTGTCATTGCGGCGCTTTTTGTTTTCTTCTGCAAGACGCGCTTCCCAATCAGGTGAGAGTGCAAATTCAGTCATCGCTGATTTCATCCAAGGAAAGCTCAAAGCTTGGCGCGAACGTTGTCATGAAGTACTCAGTCGCTTTGCTACCGCGCTCATTCATCGTTGTTTCTAAGCGACGCTTAGCTTGTTGAAACTCATGATTACCCGCGGAAAGCTCCTCCAGACACTTGAGATAGGCGCAAATAGCATCAGCCTGTTTCACCAAACGGTAATCGCCTTCATCGATAGCTTCGCTGTCGATAAGTGGTCGGTAATCCTCGCGGAACTCTTCTGGCAGCATACCAACAAGCTTGTCTTCAGCTATTTGCTCAATTTTTTTGTATTCATCAGCGATGGCAGGATTGAAGTACTTAATCGGTGTTGGTAGATCGCCTGTTAACACTTCACTGCAATCATGAAACATCGCCAGCAGTGCGACTCGTTCCGGCGAGTATTGCCCGCCGAACTTCTTGTTTTCTATCAGCGCAAGCGCGTGGGCGACAAAGGCAACCTGAAGACTGTGTTCAGAGATATTTTCATTAGAGACATTGCGCATCAACGGCCAACGGTAAATAAGCTTCATACGCGCGAGATGGGCAAAGAAATGGCTGGTTTTCTGACTCATGGCTTCCTTGACGTCATTAGAACAGTTCATTACTCATTCTGTTGTCGTCAGGCGAATTTAACAAGCCTTAATCGTGAATAGCGGGATTTGGGGAGAGCGTGCTCCCCGGCACACAACGGTGGGGATAGTAAATTGAATTTTGGGTATCAGAGCACGATTCGGTCGCGGTTCTTCTCAACAATTGAGTCGCCAATACCTTTCACGCCCTTCAAATCATCTGCTGATTCAAATGCACCATTGGTGTTTCGGTAATCTACGATCGCCTGCGCTTTCGCCTTACCGATACCGTCCAAATACTTATCCAGTTCTTCCACTTCAGCAGTGTTGATATTGACTTCAACTGGTACGCCTTGGGTACCATCCTGTGCTGATGCCAAAGGCGAAAGTAAAAGTGAGATGGCAAAAACGATTGCCGATACGATTGATTTCATGTCCTTTCCTTTTTTGAGTGATTAATACCAATCGTTGTAAATATCTGCTCATCCTAGCTTGTTAAAATACTCGATAACTGCGTTGGAAAGTTTGACTGTAGAATAACTACTTATCGAAATTTTCCGCCTTGTTCTCGAGTATTTTTCGTGCGCTATTTCTGATCACCTACTTACTGTGATTGGTATAACAAAGGCCACCATAAAGGCTGAGGAAAAAGGTTCGAGTTGAAGGGATAAAAAAAACGACGGGGGACGTAAAGTCCCCCGTCGATGCAACTTATCAATTACAGTCGCTTGGCAATCATATCAAGTTGAATTGATTTATTGCTCAGCAGCTTCCAGCGTGTAAGTGACTTCAGTGCTTTCTTTCAGCTGCGCGATAACAGATTCCAGATCGATGTTTGCAGTCGTACGTGCCACTCGTTCCGCCATCTGGCTTTGCAGGCTGATTTCTTCTGTCGCAGGCTCTTTCACAGCATCCAACGCCACGACTAGCACATCACCACTGAAGGTGCGGGTGAAGCCGTATTCGGCCTTGCCTTCAACTGGTGTAGCCATAGTGAACGCCAGCTCTACCGTTTCACGCTCAGGAGAAACACGCGCCAGTTCAGCAACTTCACCAAACGCATAACCAGAGGCATTCAGGCCAGCATCATTACCTTCGCTCAGTTCAGCAACCAGGGTGTTCGCCAAAGCGTCAGCCGCTTTTTCACCCTCTTGGCGCTTCAGCAAATCTGTCACCTGAGTTTCTACCTCAGCAAAAGGCAGCACTGTTTCAGGGCGAACTTCGTCAACACGCACAACAACCACATGCTCAGGTGCAATTTCGATGATATCGGAGTTCAGGCCATCTTCGCGCACTTCTGGTTGTTGGATCGCTTGGGCAACCAATGGGTTAGCCAATGTACCTTGCAGTTCAGACAAAGAAACGAACTCTGTTCTCTCGACTTTCGCGTTGACTGATTCAGCTGCGTCTTCCAGGTTGTCAGGCATTTCGAATGCTTTCTCAGCCAGCTCGTTAGACAAAGCATAGAACTTCTCGACCGCATGGTTCTGTTTCAGCTGAGCCATGATCTCATCACGCACTTCCGCGAAAGGCTTCGCGTCAGATGGCTTCACGTCATCCAGTTTGATGATGTGGAAACCGAACTCAGACTGAACCACTTCAGACACGTCACCTTTGCTCGCCAGTGCAAAAGCTGCTTCTTCGAACGCTGGGTCCATCACGCCTTTATCGAACCAATCCAGCTCACCGCCCTGCTCAGCACTGAACGTATCGTCAGAACGGGTTTTCGCCAGTTCAGCGAAGTCTGCACCACCATTCAATTCAACCAATACCGCTTCAGCTTTTTCTTTCGCAGCGTCATCGTCGCCTTGAATCATGATGTGGCTGACTTTGCGCTGCTCAGCAGTACCGTAGTTTGCTTTGTTCGCTTCGTAGTAAGCTTGAGCCTCTTCTTCCGTTACATCAGCAACATCAGCAATGCCTTCACCGGAAAGCTCAACATACGCGATTTTGAATTGCTCAGGACGAACGAACTGCGATGGGTTTTGTTCGTAGTAGTCTTGCTTCTGCTCTTCAGTGATCTCAGCTTTATCTGCAAAATCAGCCAGAGGCAGGGTCAAGGTGCGAACCATACGCGTTTGACCTTCAAGCTTGTAAAGCGACTCCAGCTCACCTTCCAGTGCAAACTCACTACTGATCAGTGCATTAACGAACTGTTCGCGAATCAGATCCTGACGGACATATTCGGCAAATTGGTCTGGCGAAAGACCATTTCGGCGAAGTGCTGCCAGATACAAATCGTTGTCAAACAAGCCTGTTGCGCCACGGAAAGCTGGCATCTCACGAATAGATTGTTTGATTTGTGCATCACTGACACGAAGACCTAGGTCTTTGGCTTCCTGATCCAGCAGCGCCTGGTTCACCATACGGTCCAGTACATTACGGCGGAATTGTGCCAGGTAATTAGGGTCACTCAACAGAGTAGAGAAGAAGTCACCGGCCTGTGCTTGCATCTGTGCACGCTCATTTTGGTAAGCTTGCTCGAATTGATTACGGCTAATTTCTTGATCACCCACTGTTGCAGCAGGTACTACCGTGCCACCTGCCAGGTAGCCGCCAACACCAGCGAAAACAAAGGAAAAGATAATAAGGCCTAAGATGATCTTAACCGCGATGCTGTTTACGCCTTCGCGTAGTCGCTCCATCATAACGCGCCGTCACTCCTGCTTATTGAAACGTTCGTCTTTCACATACCTTCTCTTACACAAAAAATGGCCAATACACGATTGTGTACTCAGTCAGTTTTTATCAAGAGGAGTTGTTTCGATTAAAACTAAAAAAGCGCATCGAGAGATGCGCCTTTACACTCTGATTGAGCCTGATTATACGCTGATGTCGCACACTTTACAGCTTAAAACTAGGACTGCTGCGACAAAGAGCAAAACGAGACGTTTAAGGTTAGTTAACCGCGTCTTTCAGAGCTTTACCAGCTTTAAAGCCTGGGACTTTAGCAGCTGCGATTTTGATTTCTGCACCAGTTTGTGGGTTGCGGCCAGTACGTGCTGAACGCTCACGAACTGAGAAAGTACCGAAACCAACCAGCGCAACTTGGTCACCATCTTTCAGGCTGTCTGATACAGCTTCAATCAGTGCATCCAGAGCGCGACCCGCTGAAGCTTTAGACAGATCAGCATTTTCTGCAATTTTATCAATTAACTGCGACTTGTTCACTTTTTCATCCCCTTTACAAACGAACCACAAATCCCATTTTTTGCGGCGGCATCCGATTAATCGGTGCCAATAGTTATCAAAACAAGACTTAAAAACGCTGTAGCTGTTATGAATTAAGGGCTTGCAGCGTTTTAATTAACTTAGCCCTCAAAAAAAACGCTGACAAGCCTTTTACCGACTGTCAGCGCTTTACGTTGCTTAATTTTGCTGCACGTCACTCTTTTGTGGCGATACAAGCTCGATTCCGAGAGGATTGTCTTGTAGCGCCAGAGTAAGAACTTCGTCGATCCAGCGCACAGCATGGATGTCTAGGTCCGCTTTGACGTTATCAGGAATCTCTTCCAGATCACGTTCATTCTCTTTAGGAATGATGACTGTTTTGATACCACCGCGGTGAGCTGCCAGCAGTTTTTCTTTCAAACCACCGATTGGCAGCACTTCACCACGCAGTGTAATTTCACCGGTCATGGCTACATCAGCACGTACAGGGTTACCCGTCAGGCTCGATACAAGCGCCGTACACATCGCGATACCCGCACTTGGACCATCTTTTGGTGTTGCGCCTTCAGGCACGTGCACATGAATATCACGCTTCTCATAGAAGTCATTATTGATACCCAGCTTCTCTGCACGAGTACGAACAACTGTCATCGCTGCCTGAATAGATTCCTGCATCACGTCGCCCAGAGAGCCCGTTTGTGTCAGTTTACCTTTACCTGGCATTGATTCGGTTTCAATGGTCAGCAGATCGCCACCCACTTCTGTCCATGCAAGACCTGTCACCTGACCAATACGGTTGCTTTCGTCCGCTTTGCCGTAGTCAAAGCGCTGAACACCCAGATAATCTTTCAGGTTGTCCTGATTGATAACGATGGTTTTGGTGTCTTTATTCAGCAGAATTTCTTTCACTGCTTTGCGGCAAAGCTTAGAAATTTCGCGCTCAAGGCTACGCACGCCCGCTTCACGGGTGTAGTAGCGAATGATGCCGATGATGGCTGAATCTTGGATTTCAACTTCTTTTGGCTTGAGACCGTTACGCTTAACCTGCTTATCGACCAAGTGCTGTTTAGCAATGTTGAGTTTTTCGTCTTCGGTGTAACCCGATAGGCGAATCACTTCCATACGGTCAAGCAAAGGACCTGGGATGTTCATAGAGTTCGACGTCGCCACAAACATCACGTCAGACAGGTCGTAATCCACTTCCAGATAGTGGTCGTTGAACGCGTTGTTTTGCTCTGGGTCCAGTACTTCCAGCAGCGCTGAAGATGGATCGCCGCGCATGTCAGAAGACATCTTGTCGATTTCATCAAGCAGGAACAGTGGGTTTTTCACGCCAACTTTAGCCATTTTCTGGATAAGTTTACCTGGCAGAGAACCGATGTAAGTACGACGGTGACCACGGATTTCCGCTTCATCACGCACGCCACCCAGCGCCATACGGGTATATTTTCGGCCGGTCGCTTTTGCAATCGACTGTCCCAGAGAGGTTTTACCCACGCCTGGAGGCCCCACAAGACACAGGATTGGTCCTTTAAGCTTGTTCACACGGTTTTGTACCGCCAAGTACTCAAGGATGCGTTCTTTCACACGCTCAAGGCCGTAATGGTCTGAGTTAAGAATCTCTTCGGCTTTTGCCAAGTCTTTTTTCACTTTCGAGCGCTTCGACCATGGTACACTGACCATCCAGTCGATATAGCTGCGAACCACGGTTGCCTCTGCTGACATCGGAGACATCATTTTCAGCTTCTGCAGTTCTTGCTCGGTTTTTTCCTTGGCTTCCTGAGGCATTTTAGATTCTTCGATCTTCAGCTTCAGGCTTTCGAATTCATCAGGCGCATCATCCAGCTCACCCAGCTCTTTCTGAATGGCTTTCATTTGCTCATTGAGGTAGTACTCGCGCTGGCTCTTTTCCATCTGCTTCTTAACGCGGCTGCGAATACGCTTCTCAACCTGCAGCAAATCGATCTCTGATTCCATCATTGTCATCAGGAATTCAAGGCGCTCAGCGATATCAATGATTTCCAGCACTTGCTGTTTGTCATTGAGTTTTAAAGGCATGTGCGCGGCAATGGTATCTGCAAGGCGAGCAGCTTCGTCAATACCATTTAATGAAGTCAGCACTTCAGGCGGGATCTTCTTATTCAGTTTGATAAAGCCTTCAAACTGACTGATCGCAGTGCGTACCAAAACTTCCTGCTCACGCTCGTCCATCTCTGGCGTTAGCATGTACTCGGCATCAGCGGTGAAGAAGTCGTCTTCACGGAATTTTCTGATTTCCGCACGCTGCAAACCTTCCACCAGCACTTTCACCGTACCGTCAGGCAGCTTGAGCAGTTGAAGAATAGAGGCAACAGTACCGACTTTATAAAGGTCTGAAATTGAGGGGTCGTCAGTAGCGGCGTCTTTCTGCGCTACCAAAAGAATCTGCTTATCATTGTCCATCGCTGCTTCTAGGCAACGGATGGATTTATCCCGTCCCACGAAAAGCGGGATGACCATGTGAGGATAAACAACCACGTCACGCAATGGCAGGACCGGAATATCAATGCGCTCGGAACGCTCCAAGTTCATATTTTTCTCTCTTCCGTTTTCGTTATTACTGAGTATATGGGGATAGATTGTCAGGATTCAACGGCATATACGGCAGAAAGTAAAAAAGGGAGCTCATGCTCCCTTTTTTTCGATAATTTGTTGGTTAAATAAGCAACTTAACCCTACGCGATGTGCGTTTTACTCTGCGCCTGCTGCCTGATTTTCTGAATTTTCATAAATCAGCAGTGGGTCAGACTCACCTTTAATCACCGACTCATCAATCACGACTTTAGTAACGTCTTTGCTTGATGGCAGATCATACATGGTGTCCAAAAGCACAGCTTCGACAATGGAACGTAGGCCACGAGCACCTGTTTTCCTGTCCATCGCTTTTTTCGCAATGGCTGTCAGTGCATCGTCACGGAACTCCAGCTCAACGCCGTCCAGCTCCAGAAGCGCACCATACTGCTTGGTCAACGCATTCTTAGGTTCACGGAGAATCTGCACCAATGCATCTTCATCAAGCTCACCCAAAATCGCCGTGACTGGCAGACGACCGATGAATTCAGGGATCAAACCGTATTTCACCAAATCTTCTGGCTCTACTTTGCTGAACAGGTCGCTCAATGTTGCTTCCTGATCTTTAGAACGCACTTCTGCGCCAAAGCCGATACCACTGCCTTTCGCAACGCGCTGATCTACCACTTTGTCGAGGCCTGCAAACGCACCACCACAGATGAACAGGATCTTGGAGGTATCAACCTGCAGGAATTCCTGTTGAGGGTGCTTGCGGCCACCTTGTGGTGGAACAGAAGCAATCGTACCTTCAACCAGTTTCAACAGCGCCTGCTGAACACCTTCGCCCGATACGTCACGGGTGATAGATGGGTTGTCAGATTTGCGTGAGATCTTGTCGATTTCATCGATGTAAACGATACCGCGTTCTGCTTTCGCTACGTCGTAGTCACACTTCTGAAGCAGTTTCTGGATGATGTTTTCAACGTCTTCACCCACATAACCTGCTTCGGTCAATGTGGTGGCATCAGCCATAGTGAACGGCACATCCAGAAAACGCGCCAGCGTTTCTGCCAACAGTGTCTTACCGCTACCGGTAGGACCAATCAGAAGGATGTTACTTTTACCCAGTTCAACGCCATCAGCCGTTGTGTCGCCGTTACGAAGGCGTTTGTAGTGGTTATATACCGCTACAGACAATACTTTCTTCGCCCGGTCTTGACCGATAACGTAATCGTCCAGGTGTGCACGGATTTCTTGCGGAGTCGGAAGCTCGTTGCTGTCGCGCTTCGGCATGACCTCTTTTATTTCTTCACGAATGATGTCGTTACACAGGTCAACACACTCATCGCAGATATAAACAGAAGGTCCAGCAATTAACTTGCGTACTTCATGCTGGCTTTTGCCGCAGAAAGAGCAGTAAAGCAGTTTGCCGCTGCCACCGTCTTTTCGCTTGTCTGTCATTCGCTAACCTCTTTAGGCCTTAGCCCATGTTTACCATGATCTGAGTCTATAACATCTCGGGGGATTTTTCCGAACACCGAGAGACTCAATTCTGGGACAGAAAGTGTCAGGCAGACCTAACTGTCTCAGAATTAAAAATTAATCGCGCTTGTTCAGCACCGCGTCAACCAGACCATAGTCAGCCGCATCCTGTGCAGCCATAAAGTTGTCACGATCAGTGTCGCGTTCAATCACTTCCAGCGGTTGACCTGTGTGCTCAGCCAACAAGGTGTTTAGCTTTTGCTTGATGGTCAAAATTTCTTGTGCATGGATTTGAATGTCAGACGCCTGACCTTGGAAACCGCCAAGTGGCTGGTGAATCATCACACGGGAGTTCGGCAGACAGTAACGCTTACCTTTCGCGCCACCCGCCAACAGGAAAGCACCCATTGAGCATGCCTGACCCATACATACCGTGCTCACGTCTGGTTTAATGTACTGCATAGTGTCGTAAATAGACATACCTGCAGTCACCGAACCGCCCGGTGAGTTGATATAAAGGAAGATATCTTTATCAGGATTTTCTGATTCCAGGAACAGCAGCTGCGCAACAACAAGGTTCGCCATGTGATCTTCAACCTGACCCGTCAGGAAGATCACACGCTCTTTCAAAAGGCGGGAATAGATGTCATACGAACGTTCACCGCGGGAAGTTTGTTCAACCACCATCGGCACCAATGCATCCATGATAGAAGGCATTCCGTTTTTTTCTTGAAAGCTCATAGTGTTATATCCCTAAAATAAATGGCCCGGATGAAATTACTTCATACGGACCATTGTTATCAGAAGAGTGAATTCTAAGTCAATTGTCCACTCAACAATTCTAGCACTTATGCTTGAGCTGGGTTCATCAGCTCAGAGAAAGCTTGCTCTTTTTCAGAAACTTGTGCTTTACCCAGCAGTGCGTCGATTGCTTGTTCTTCCAGAGCAACGTTGCGCATGTTTTCCATCAGGCGCTGGTCTTTCTCGTAGTAAGCCACAACTTCTGATGGATCTTCGTATGCAGAAGCCATTTCTTCGATCAGCGCTTTTACGCGGTCTTCATCAGCTTTCAGCTCTTCAGACTTGATCACTTCGCCCAAAAGCAGGCCAACCACTACGCGGCGTTTTGCTTGTTCTTCAAACAGCTCGCTTGGCAATTCTGGTGCGTTTTCCATGTTGCCACCGAAACGCTGAACCGCTTGCTGACGCAGAACGTTAACTTCTTGGTCGATCAGTGCAGCAGGCACATCGATGTCGTTGTTCGCAACCAGACCATCGATCACTTGCTCTTTCACTTTGTTCTTAACTGCTTGCTTCAGTTCGCGTTCCATGTTTTTACGAACTTCTGCTTTCAGGCCGTCAACACTGCCGTCTTCAACGCCGAAACGTGCAACGAACTCTTCAGTCAGTTCTGGCAGTTCTTGCGCTTCAACTTTGCTCAGTTTGATGTCGAACTTCGCTGCTTTACCTTTCAGGTTTTCAGCGTGGTAGTCTTCTGGGAAAGTCACGTCGATAGTGAACTCTTCGCCCGCTTTCTTACCAACGATGCCGTCTTCGAAACCTGGGATCATGCGGCCTTGGCCCATAACCAGTGCGAAGCCTTCTGCTTTACCGCCTTCGAACTCTTCGCCGTCGATAGAGCCAGAGAAGTCCATAGTTACACGGCTGCTTGCTTCAGCTGCTGCGTCAACTTCTGACCAAGAAGCCTGTTGCTTACGCAGAGTCTCGATCATTTCAGCAACGTCTTCTTCTTTAACGTCAGCCAGTGGCTTAACCACTTCTACTTTGTCCAGATCTTTCAGTGCGATTTCTGGGTAAACTTCGAAAGAAGCTTTGAATACCAGATCTTTGCCTTCTTCAGTGTCAACTGGAGTGAAAGTTGGCGCGCCTGCTGGGTTGATTTTCTCTTTGATGATCGCTTCGATGAAATGACGCTGCATCACTTCACCCATCACGTCGTTACGTACAGCTTTACCGTACATACGTGAAACCATCTTCAAAGGCACTTTACCTTTACGGAAACCATCGAAACGACGATTTTTAGCAATGTTGCGAAGCTCTGCAGTTACTGCGTCTTCGATGTTTGCTGCTGGAACGGTGATAGTCAGGTGGCGCTCTAGGCCTTCTGTGGTTTCAACGGTAACTTGCATTGTATTAATAACCTCAAAACTTACTCAGGGTCGCTGAGTGATGTTGCCCGGCTCCTGCCGGTAGCATCCTTTCGTGCTACAGCGAATCGTTCGCCATAGCGCCTGTGAATCTGGATACACAGCGCGTTTGCGCGGGTATCGATTAGCCTCAAAATACGAGGCATGATTTTTAAGACGCGCCATTATAGCGGCACCGCCCTGTCGAGTCGAGACGGGCTAGGTCCATCGTCATGTTTCTGTGAGATTGGGGCGAGAAAATGGATTTCAAGGGGTGGAAGGAAAAAGAAAGGTCCTAGGGTCCTAGGGTCCTAGAAGACGATACTTGTGAGGTTTTGATGTAAAGAGAGCATATTCAAGTATTCACGCACTTGATAGAACAGTAGAGCAAAGGATCCAGATCCTAGGTCCTAGGTCCTAGGTCCTAGAGAAATATAGAAGTGGTATTTCAGCTTTAAGATAAAAAAATGATTACCAAAGCCGCTTAAATCAGACGCCCCACCGCTCTTGGCTCTGGCTTTTCCTAGGACCTAGGACCTGCTCTTCCCTAGGATCTTCTTTTCCTAGGATCTTCTTTTCAATCAACGTCGGGAATCTATAGTGAGATGCGTTCGGGAAAAAATTGCGATGAGAAAATGTACGAAGGAGAGTAGAAAGTGGCACGCCCTACAGGATTCGAACCTGTGACCCACGGCTTAGAAGGCCGTTGCTCTATCCAACTGAGCTAAGGGCGCACTTCATTCACACAGTGTGTGAACGCAGGGCAGGATTATAAAGGCACGAGTTTCTTCGTCAACGCTTTTCCTTATGCTTTGCTGTTAAATGCCTAAGAAACAAACATAGTTGTTACGCTAACGCGAAAAATCCCTCTCTTTTTCTCCTCTGTTTCTATCGGCAAATAACATCTGTTCTGACGATAAAATGATTTCATCGTGCTCCCTATTGTTCTTTTCCCCGCTAAAGCGGATATTTCTGCGCCACAAATACCCTCGGGTCTGCAGACCCGAGTGGTTAAACTTTTTCTAGCCCGGAAGTAAAGAGAATGAATGAGTTTTGGGATATCACCCCGTTTAGCTGGGAAGGCGTACTCACCTGTGCCGCCTGCGGATGGATTTTAGGCCTTGAGCGCCAACTGCGAGGAAAGCCTGTAGGTATTCGCACAGCGATCCTCATTATTCTCGGTACCTACCTTTTTATGCGCCTCGCAACCTCTCTCTCTGACAATTCGCTGGATCATGCCCGGGTATTGGGGCAAATCGTAACAGGTGTCGGTTTTCTGGGTGCAGGCGTCATGATGGCACGAGATGGTCAAATCCAAGGCGTAACCTCTGCAGCCGTCGTTTGGTTGATGGCCGGCCTTGGTATGGTGATCGCTTTTGACTACGGACGCCAAGCATTGCTTCTTTGTGCGTTTGTACTTTTTGTTCTTGTTGGTCTGGATAAAGTTGAAACTACGTTTTCATCCCTAACAAAAGGCGTGCATAAACGCTGGGAGGAGAAGCGGAAAAAGACCGGAAAACATGCAGATATCATCGACTAATATTCGGTAGTTCTGCATAACCATTTCCATCAAAAGATTTCATCTTCACCACAAAATTATCTCTCTTTACGTTTGAGGGTGGCGAAATAATAATCGCGCCTGAACGCACCTTTCTCTGCGTTAAAACCTGCACTTCCTGTGCAGGTTTTTTAATTTCAATTCAGACAATTAAGGAAAAACATTGCAACAGAACCCTGTTATGCAGGCTGATCGCAACAGTCCACTTGTACCTGTTCTCAGCCTAAGCCTTTTTGCCGTTGCGTCAGGTTTCCTGATGAGCCTCATTCCGCTTGCGCTTGACGCACGTGGCATGTCGGTGAATCTTGCCTCCTGGCTCGCGAGCGTGTTTTACGCAGGCCTGCTTGGCGGTGCGTTGATCAGTGCGCGCATCGTTGGCAAATTTGGCCATCGCAGTGCGTTAGTTGCGTTTTTGCTTATCGTTGTCAGCACTGTGGGTTTGATGGCATTCAGTGCATCACCCGCTGCGTGGCTGTGTGCCCGTTTTGTTGCAGGCATCGCAGTTGCCGGTGTGTTCGTCGTGATCGAATCCTGGCTACTGATGGCAGACACTGAAAAAGCACGAGCCAAACGCCTTGGTCTTTACATGGCATCACTGTATGGCGGTTCTGCATTGGGTCAGCTTGGTATCGGCATGTTCGGTACTGAAGGCGCGATACCACTGATTGTGGTCGCCAGTCTATTCTCAGCAGCTATTTTGCCACCACTGGTATTTAAAAAAGGTCGCCCGAAAGCGGTTGGCCACGCCAGCATCAAAGTCAGCGAAATGAAAACCTTGCCAGCAGCAGCCTACATTGGTTGCATCGTATCAGGCTTGGTGTTGGGCTCTATTTATGGCCTGCTGCCATTGGAGCTAGAAAGCAGCTACAGCCACGATCAAGTCGGTGCGTTGATGGCAATCGTGATCCTTGGGGGCATGGTGGTGCAACCGCTGGTGAGCTGGTTGAACTCACGCATGGAAAAAGCGCTATTGATGGCACTGTTTTGCTTCCTGGGTTTGCTTTCCATTGCCATGATTGAAATCGCGACCGTGTCAGCAGGCGTAATGGCGGGCATGTTCCTGCTCGGAGCATCTGCGTTTGCACTCTACCCTGTTGCTATCACGCTGGCTTGTCGCAACGTAGACGAGTCGAAAATCGTTGCAGCCGCAGAACTGATGTTGCTGAGCTACAGCGTGGGATCTGTTATTGGTCCGGTGTTGGCAGGCGAAGCGATGTCGATGAATGGCGGTCTGATGTTGTATTTTGTGGTTTGTTTCGCGGCAACCCTTCTCTATATGCTGGGTTCAACCAAACGCAACCGCTCTACCGGCACAGACGGCGTAGACGAAGCAATATCTGTTGATATCTGATTCAAAGAAATAATTTGAGCAAGGGCGCTTATTGTTAGCGCCTTGCCTTCCCCCCTTCTTGCCTTTTTGGTTTCACATCCTTCTCTCTGCAAAATTTTCTATACAAATAGCTATAAAAACGCGTTTAAGGTATGGAATACGCCTAATTACTACCGTATTTTTTTGACGCTAATCTCACAGAAATGATGCTCACCTCTAATTACCTAATTTATTGGAATATTACTTTATTCATTAAAATAAATAAGCATCCGCACATCAGACGGTTATTGCTGAGAAAAATAATTAAATAGGTAGATAAGATAGGTATTTAGAAAGGTTTTAAGGCATTTTATTGAAAAAAAACGGACGACGGTATAAAACTGTCGCAAACCCAACTTTTTGGTCATAGCCACAAATGAAAAGTGGTTATCTCACATTTTATTTCAATAAGTTAATAGTTTTAGTAACGAAATAATCAATAGCATTTTGTACATTGTTTGAACGCTTCCTACGCTCACATAGAAGGTCTCTAGTTTGAGACTCACTGCACAGCGTAGGAGGTGACAGCATGTCCCAAACGTTTGTTAAAGCAGCAGCTTGTTTTTTATCTTTCATCTCACTTCAAGGCTGCTTCCTTGTCAACGGACCTCTTGAGTATGCACAAGAAACCAACGCACCTTCTGTTAGTTATCTCCCTATCGGCATACCCTTTGTCCTTGGTGGACACGGTTCCAGTGTTCCCTTAACAAGCGAACTCAGCTTAACCGCCAAGCACATCGCCCAGCTGGATTATAGCGATGTGGTCGCCTACCATCCCAACTGCGATGTAGCAGTGATCAGGCAAAGTAACCATGACAAAACCATTGCCCCGCTGGGGACAGTAAAAACCAAAGGATCAGTTACGACGGTTGGCATGGGCCTTACAGGCAAGGTGTTAGTCGGACACGGTAAGTACTACTTAGATGTTAACTTTGTTGATTCAGACATGTTCGCAAACTGCCCGGCCAGTATCACTGACGCGCCCGTCCAAAGCGGAATGAGCGGCGGTGGTGCCTATAACAATGAAGGCGAACTCGTCGGTATTATATCGGGCATGTCTGGTTCAGGATTCAAGCTACTTGATGGCACCGAGTTAGGTAATGAACGTACCAGCATTTTCGTATCAACTCTTCACATCCGCCCCTGGCTTCTTAAGGTTGTTGAAGACTTTTACGACGACTCCCTCAATAATCTCGCGGCTTCAACCATCACCCTTTCCAAAACCTATTTAGAAGAAGATTTAGACTAAGCGCAAACGTTTGCGCTATAGCCATGTCACACTTTTTTTGTCAAAATAGCGCCACTTTCCCGTCTCTCTTTGCCAAAGGAAAAACATGGCCGCTCAAATCATTGATGGAAAACTTATTTCGCAGACTGTTCGCCAGGAAGTTGCAGCACGTGTAGAAGCCAGAAAAGCAGCAGGCCTCCGAGCGCCGGGACTCGCGGTGGTATTAGTCGGTGATGACCCTGCCTCCCAAGTTTACGTTGGCAGCAAACGTCGTGTGTGTGAAGAAGTTGGCTTTGTTTCCAAGTCTTACGACCTGCCTTCAACTACCAGCGAAGCAGAGCTCTTGGGTTTGATTGACGATCTGAACGCTGACCCAGAAATAGATGGCATTCTGGTGCAACTGCCTCTTCCTGCACAAATGGACCCTACCAATGTGCTTGAGCGCATCCACCCAGAGAAAGATGTCGACGGCTTCCACCCATACAATGTCGGACGCCTTTGCCAGCGCATGCCAAAGCTGCGTTCATGCACGCCAAAAGGTATCGTTACACTGCTTGAGCGCTACAACGTCCCTCTGCGTGGTAAACATGCTGTTGTCGTCGGTGCTTCAAACATTGTTGGCCGTCCAATGACGATGGAACTGTTACTTGCAGGCTGCACCACCACCACGTGTCACCGTTTTACCAAAGATTTGGAAGGACACGTTCGCCAAGCTGATCTTTTGGTCGTAGCTGTGGGCAAACCAAACTTCATTCCCGGTGATTGGATCAAGCCTGGCGCAGTTGTGATTGATGTAGGTATTAACCGATTGGAAGATGGCAAACTGGTTGGCGATGTGGAGTATGGCGTGGCTGCTGAGAAAGCCAGTCATATCACGCCTGTACCTGGTGGTGTTGGCCCAATGACAGTGGCAACGCTAATTGAGAATACCCTGCTGGCTTGCGAGCAATACCATTCGTAACACAAAAGGGCAGCGATTCGCTGCCCTAGTCTTTTCCAAACAAATCCCGCGTATAAACTTTATCTTTCACATCTAATAGTGCGTCATCCATCCTGTTAGAGACAATGACATCCACCTTATCCTTAAATATTGCTATATCTGTCACCACCTGTGAATTGAACAAAGTCTTCTCTTTATACACAGGCTCGTAAATCACGACTTCTAACCCTTTGGCTTTCAACCTTTTCATCACCCCAAGAATAGAAGAAGCGCGAAAGTTGTCCGAACCCGACTTCATAATGAGGCGGAAAATACCCACGGTTTTGGGCTTTCGTTTCAATATAGATTCAGCAATAAAGTCTTTACGCGTCCGGTTAGCATCAACGATGGCGCCAATAATGTTATTCGGCACGGATTGATAGTTGGCGAGCAGCTGCTTGGTATCTTTCGGTAAGCAGTAACCACCGTAGCCGAATGAGGGATTGTTGTAGTGACTGCCAATTCGAGGGTCAAGACACACGCCTTCAATGATCTCTTTAGAATCCAACCCCAGCGATTCCGCATAAGAGTCCAGCTCGTTAAAATATGCCACGCGCATAGCAAGATAGGTGTTAGAGAAAAGCTTGACCGCTTCCGCTTCTGTCGAATGCACAAAGAGGGTTTGAACGTTTTCAGCCAGTGCGCCTTGGTTCATTAACGCTGCATACGCTTTGGCCTGCTCAGAAAAATCACCCACGATGATTCGGGAAGGATAGAGGTTGTCATAAAGCGCCCGCCCTTCCCTCAGAAACTCGGGCGAGAACAGAATATTGTCAGCCTGATGCTGTTTTCGAAGAGAATCAGTAAAGCCAACAGGAACTGTTGATTTAATGACAATAGTGATGGAAGGGTTCACTGACAGAATATCAGCAACGACAGACTCCACAGAGCTGGTATCAAAGAAGTTGGTTTCGGGGTCGTAATCTGTGGGGGTAGCCACCAAAACAAGCTCCGCCCAGTTATAGGCTGTTTCTGCTTCTGTAGTGGCATAGAAGCTAAGTTCAGGGTTTTGGAGAAATTGTTCTATCTCGCGGTCAGAAATGGGAGACTGGCCTTGATTGAGTAAGTCGACCTTCTCTTGAAGAATATCAACCGCAACGACCTCGTTGTATTGCGCCAGCAGCATTGCATTTGAAAGACCAACGTACCCCGTACCCACGACCGCTACTTTCATCTACCGCCCATCCCTCTACATCCCAAAAGCAAAATACGTATTTCACTTCAGGTTAAGTATCAACGATGACACTTTTCTTATTATTCAGAGTATAGGAGATGAACGTTTAGCACGTAAGTGTGCAACACCGAGCGTCACCATGGCAGAAAACAAAGCAAAAACATTCACTAACGCATCGGTCAGACTACCTGTTCTGCCAGGCACCAAGTTTGCCTGTATATATTCTGACGCCACAGCAACCAATAAGAGAAAAGTAAACGAGAGCACTTTCACATGAAGTTGTAACGGAAAGAGCAACACACCACCAAGGTAAAACAACCCAAAATGGAACAGCAAATCACCGTATCCCCAAAAGAAAGTGGTGCCTTCAATAGAAAGCTGCTTGAGGCCAAAGCCTGTAAAGAGTGACAGCATCGCCAAGGCGACTAACCCTATAACAAAAAAATACAGGCCAAACCTGAGCGATGAAAATGACATGGGTTAAAACTGATTCCTTAAATGTTGGCGCTCGGATTACGGATTACGGATTACGGATTACGGATTACGGATTACGGATTACGGATTACGGATGGCAACTTATCACTTATTCCATATAAAAAACAAAGGGCGATGGTTTCCCATCGCCCTTCGTTGTTTCATCACATTTTATACTCTGCGTTACAAAAACAGTCAATGTTCACCCTCATCGACATCAAAGCAAAAAGCAGCGATTTATCTCTGCGTTAACGTTGAAAATCATGCGTAACATTCATTTTAATTGACTTTCTAACATAGCCTTTTTGGCTAAGAAAATTAGAGTCTCATCCTTCAAGATCAGTTTTAGCTAACTGCAATGAAACAGAACCAAAAAATCTCGAATAAAAGACGTGTATCAATTGGACACTGACTACCGATGATATTTCAGCAGGTGTAAAGCCGCTCGCTTTGAGCGTTTCAAGAACAGCATGGCTTGAAGCTTGTAATCCTTGACCGTAACGTCTCCCGTTTTCATTTGTACAAGGCGTTCTAGTGCCTGCTCAACAGTGCAGAGTTGGCGACTTACTGGGTCAATATAAGTAGGATAGAGAATTAATGCACCCGCTATCAACTCATAAAGTGCCAGTTGGCGCTTTCTACGTTCACATTTCAGTGTGTCTTGGGTCAGGCCCCAACCCGCATAGAAAGGCATGCCATAAGTCGTGACTTGTTTACCCCGTAGTAACGCCTCAAACCCGGTTAGAGAAGTCATGGTATGAACTTCATCGACATGCCGCAACAAAGCATCCATAGAAACATCCGTAACCACCAAATCAGCGACATTCAACGTCTCACTTTCCCAGCGACCATCATCTCGTTGGCCTGCAACAACATCGGGGTGAGGCTTATAGATCAAGAATGCATCTGGATTTGCCTCTCTAACCTTTAACAGCAGTTCACTGTTGGTTTTTACTTCCGGAGAACCGTATAAGATAGAAGCGTCAGACTCGACTTGCCCAGGCACAAGAATAATCGTCCTGTCCTCTGGTAATATCAGGGGCTGGGCACTACCAACGTTATATTTGGTGATTCCTGAATCGAGTAATTTAGGCAAAAGACGCTCAGCGCGCTCTACCATGTAACTGGAAATCTCACCGTTGAGGATATTTTCTAAATCAGACGGCCGTGTAGCATCAAAGTAGATACCGGTTCGGTCGAGGACTAAGGAAATTGGTTTTTGGAAGTGAACACCCAATCCATTGGAACGGATAAAACCATCTTCAATGGTGAATCCACACTCTGATTGCATACCCCAGCCCACTGTTGTTTTTGCTCTACGTTTTTCGCTCTTCAGGTTCCAAGCTTTTAGGAAGGGCGGCAACCAGGTTTGCTTCCATCTACTGACGCTCGCAAGTGAAACCGTTAGCTCGGGCTGGCCTTGATGACGGAGCACATCCACAATGTAAGGGATGATATCTTCCAGTTCACAACGCCTTTCCAGAATAGGGTCAACGTAACGGGCATACTCCAAATAGGCCGCTGCAAAAACCTGTTCTAACGTGCGATTTTTGTTTCTACGCTCACAAACTAGTTTGTCCTCTGTTAGTCCCCATCCCGCATAAAATGGCATGCCAAAGCAGTGTACCTTTACCCCCGCCATTAACGCTTCAAACCCCATTAAACTGGAAACCGTGTAAACGTCTGTTGCGCTTTCCAGCATGTCCCAAGGGTTGATAGATTCGGCAAACACTTTGACATTTGGGTGTTCAAACGGCAATGGATATAAGAATCCCTTCTTTTTACCACAGACGACATCAGGGTGAATTTTTACCCATATGGTTTCATTAGGGTGATTTACTATGGCTTCCTCTAACATCTCAACGAAGGTATTTTCGTTCGCCATTGCACCAGTTACTGAGGCATCACCATAAGTTTGGTCAATAACCACAATTTTTGCATTCTTTGTACTTTTATTGAAAACTGATTGGACGTTGTACTTAGAAAGCCTCTGTTCTCGGATATTTACGATACATGCTTTAGCTCTATCTGCTAGTAAAACGTCATTACTTTCGTGTATTTTTTTTTCTAGTTCTGACTCACCAACTGCAGAATAATACACACCTAAATCATCAAGTATAAGGCTTAGTGGCTGCGCTCCGAGTACACCCAGGCCTACAGAGCGAATAAATCCATCTTCTATAGATACATATTTCAGACCATTATCTTTTGCATACTCCCTAGCAAAGGAGGAGGTTTCTTTGTACCCCCAGCCATAAACAACGACCTTATGACTTTCGAAGAAGTCATCATGGAGGAATAGTTTTAAATTTTTAATTGACCTCACACCTCTACTAGGAATAAAGATCCTTCCCTCAATCATACCCGCATTAAAAAGATTTAGTATCAAATAAGCCGTGTGTTTGTAATGACTATTTTTCATATTAATATTTATAATCTTCTGGGTAAAAATCCCCAGCAAAACACTATTTAAATTAAAATTCACCCCTAAAGATAAGGGAGCTTTTCAATAAAAAGATTAGAATTTAAAAAGCAACCCTTACCTCTTAATATATTATAAAAATTACAATAAACTATGGAAATATCAGATAAGGCCGTAAAAAAGCAAAATCATTGACATTCATATTTCCCACGGTGCTTTTTCCGAATAAAGACTGTTTAATAACTTAATCTTCTTGTTATGATATTCGTTATTTAAAGAACTGCCACCACCATCATTCAAACAAAAAAAGTCATATTCTCTTTTCTTTATTGCACTTTCAACTTTATCAATATTACTTTCTCTTACCAAACATGAAGCCTCACTTCCCAAACAGCTTCTCCCATTAATATAAGAGTAATGATGGTATAGGAAGGACGTTATATTGATATCATTAATAGTCCTAAATTTGGCACTTCTAACTAAATCGAAATTATCTTTAAATTTAATCTCCAACTCTTCAAGAACACTTTTTCGGAGAGAATGAGGAGTATGTTTATGTAGTTGGGTTGGTGACAAAGAGTATTCTGACTCGATCAAACTCTTTGAGTTCAAAGATGCATTGAGATAATCAGGGTTATCAGTAGATAAACTACCATAAACCATCCCATAAGGTTCTAAGAATGACTTACTTGTTTTATTCCCTTCTATGAACAGTGATTTATCAACATTTCTACCCAGAAAAACATCATCATTAAAGTAAATGAAGTTTTCGCTCAATCCATTTATTTTATGTAGGCAACTTTCAATAGCATGAGAATTGAAATTGGGTAAAACATTTGCATCTGGAAAAACATCAATATGATCTACAAAGATAACTTTATCATTATCTTTTAACAACCACTCAGGTGGCTTGCAATTAGTTAATACATAGATTTTGTTAACCCAAGGCGCGTGCAGAAATATTGATCTTAGTGAGTATTTAAGTTCATCGATGGAATGAAATCTATCCCAGTCTATTTCATCTTTGTTCGTGACGTTTTCTATCAGCATTCTACGCCAGTCTTCATCTTTATCATTTACCCAAGTATAAACAATATCAACTGGTAAGTTTTCAATTACAGTGATGGGTGTACTATGCTTATTGATTAATTTAGCATTGACTTCTTTATCTTTCGTCGCTTCCATCAACAGATCAGTATCAATTTTCTTATACTCTAAATTGTTCATCCTTAGAACAGAGTATGTGCGACCATTAGTTAAAACTTCATCCCAGACATTAATAATTTTTGAGAAAGATATATCTAAAAAAACAAGTTTCAACTCGAAACACTTTGCGGTCTTTATGAGATTATCAATTTTCTCTAAGTTTTCAGAAGCAACTTTAACTCTATTTCTCTTAACACGAGCATATAGTTCCACATTGTTAACTTTAGCTATAGAAAGTAGCGTAAAAATAAAAGAGTTACGATCTTTTGCATAGTAATTCCAATCTTCTTGGCCTGTCACCGAAAAAACAGGTAATGCCTGAAACAAAAACTCCTCAATCTTATCCTCTTCCTCAAGCATATTCCCTGAGGTTATAACTAAGTCACCATTGACATTTATGTTATAAAATGCGCCACTATAGAGGCTTCTTGATTTTCTCTCAATCTCATTAGAAATAATATTTCTCAATTTTCTTTTTATGAATTTTTTCAACATTTTTACTTACCAAAAATATACTTTACTTTTTGTTTAACAGTATCAATCCTGCCACGATTTCCAGTATTAAAGGAAAAAAGCTCTCGGTGTTTTTCTAAAATAGATAATGATTCTTCACCCAATGAAAAAATTAGCGTACTTTTTAAATCAATTTCCGACATTTGATCGCATGGAAACTTATCGTCAAATATTTTCTTGTTCTCTCTCTTATAGCTGTAGTAGTCACTACTCCTATTACTTGGATGATATCTATGTAAGAAATATTTTGATAACATCAAATTTTCAATGTTTTTTAGAGAGATCCATTTTCTAAAGCCAATGCTATACATTACTGACAAATATGGCTTATCTATTAGGTTTATACCAACATCCCTTTCTTCATATAAATACTGAGTAACTCTTATCATGAAATCTAGGTCTTCATAGCCATAACCAATATATCGCTCATCAAAACCATTAACAGCGAGATAAACTCTTTTTTTCATCACTATAATTGATGAGGGCATCGCCACATGTGTATAATAACGTTCATCAGCACTTTTTATCTTTTCAATTAAATATTCCTTCCCTTTCAAATCAAGATGTTTAGTCCCAAATTTCGAAAGATAGACACATGGATAAATTGAAAAATAGTTTTCATCAACAATGCCGAAACATTCTTCAAAGATAAAGTCAAAATCAAAATCTATATCGATATCAAGTAATAATATTAGCTCGTTTGAACATGATGAAACCGCTATATTTCTTAGTCTTGAATTACAAGTCGGTTGATTTTTTTTAGCTTCTAAAGATATTAATTTTATAGCACTATTACCAGATATCATCCGCTTTAAAAGCGCATCGAATATAGTATTCCTATCAAAATGCGAAATCACCAACTCAGCAAAGTTAGAACTTTCTTTCCTGATCCTTTCAACTTTCCTTAAAATATCAAAAGGCCTATACTTGAGATCGACAGTTGTAATAATCGATATCATTAAAGCACCACATTAGCAGCAACTGCAATTTGATATACAATCTGAGTAATATCTTTTGCTAACTGCATGTTTTTCGAATCGATATAAGGCAGTACCAATACTTGGTCGCCAGGTTTAATTTTCTGGTCACGGTTAAAGCTAACCATACCATTTGCATGAACCACAGCTATTCGCTCTGCATCACCGCGCTCTGTAAAGCCTCCAGCCCATGCGACATAATCTTTCAATGTCGCATTAGGGTTATAAACCACGGCTTGTGGCATTAACACTTCGCCGCCAATGTTGATGAGATCTGAGCGTTTTGGAATAACAACAATGTCTCCTTGCTCTAATCTTACGTTGGCGATGTTGCCATTATCTGCAACAATCACCTTTCCTTCCGGTTGGATTTGTCTTGCACGGGCAACAAATTCTGTGACTAAAGCGGCTTCTTTTGCGCGGATTACCGCTTCACCGTCCGAGGAAGCGGGTGCCGTAAACACACTTCTTTCTAATCTATCCAGCGATTGATCCAGCATCTCCTTTTGCTTGATCGAGACGCTTCTTCGTTTGATGTAGATAGACTGGTAGTTAGACTCATCTGCCGAGACGGCAATATGGTTCAGGAAATCGTGAAGCCTTGTCCCTTTATTAACGGTATAGAAAGATGGGCCAAGGTATTCCCCTTGTAGCCTTACATTCATGATTTGTGCGTGAAGGTCGTCTTTGAAAAAGACGGTATCGCCATCATGTAGCGAAATATCTTCGAACTTACTGAAGTCGAGATAGACGGAAAAAGGCCCTGTTTCCCGGTTCCCTTGCACGCCCACATGCGACACTTTGGCAAGTGGCCTTGCGTAAGTCACTAGTTCATTACCTTTCGCCTTGGTATTGGCAAATTCAAAACGGAATGGGTTTCTGGCGCCCCCTTCTACGACAACCGTTGCGCCTTGCTGCCCCACCACTATCACGTCACGGTCGCGGAACTGAATGTTCGGCAACGTTCCTTTTAGCAAGAAATCATAGAGGTCAAAGTCAGCAATGGTTTTGCCGTTACGCTGCACGCTGATATGACGGTAGCTTCCTCGCTCGGAATCAATTCCCCCAGCACGTTTTAAGTAAGAGAGTAACCCGTCGGAGGCTATTCCTGCGTATTGGCCTGGGCGCAACACTGGGCCCGTAACAAATACGCTCACTGGGGTGGCTGTTAAGACGTTGACATAGGTTTCAACATCTTGTGTGTATATACGCTGGATTTGTTTTTCAACCAGTCGATGTAAATCGCCCGCGCGTTCACCAATCACTTTGACCGGGCCAATTTCAGGAATGAAGATGTTGCCTTGGGCGTCCACCACTGCCACGTCATTTACGCTGACGGCTCCCCATAGCCAGATCGCAATTTTGTCTCCCGTGGCGATACGGTAGTCTGCATTCACACCGTCAACACTGTTTGCTTCATACCCACCAACAAACAGATTGGCACCAAAAGGCGGTGGTAAATCCTGCTCTGCAGCAGGAAGTACGTTGGTCATAGATACTGTCGATGGACTGGTTTGAGATGATGGATTCGGCGCTTTAGAAGTAGCTGCCGATAGATTAGCTGATGCCGTATCAGCAAATGGCTGCGCTAAGGCAGAAAATGACAGCACCAAAGGTGCCAGTAGTTTTTTTTTCACTTTTTATACCCAACCTACATGGTCTCTCACGACGCCCAGTCCTAAAAGTCCAATCGCCCAAGCGATAAGTGCTCCAAGGAAAACGGTGGCAATCGATTTGATTCGATTTGGCTCTAACGCTTCATCAGGTGAGGAAGGCGCAACAAATGTAGCGAGGTAGCGATGCTTTCTTGCCGCTTCTACCCGCGCAGCTTCTAAAGAAGCCAATGATGAGGTGTACGCCTTTTCGGCGAACTCTCTCTCTACTAACAGGGGCTCATAATCTGCAAACACACCAGACAATGCAGAGCCTTCGCTACTTTTACCGGCAATACCGTCGCGTTCTTTGTCAATTTGAGCTATCAGTGCTGTAATCTTGCGCTTCAGGTTGGTGACTGCCGGAGCCGATTCATTCATGTAACCTTGCATCACTTTTAACTCCGCCTGAGCTGCGGTTAGTTGAGATTCCAACTCCGCGATGATGGTCATTTTGGCCGTGGCGGTTTGGGTTGGGTCAAGGTCTTGCACTTGATTGCGGAAAGTATTCATCGACAATCTCGCTGCTGTTACCCTAAGTTCGGCTCTGGCTACTTCTGCTTCAGCAAAGCTGAGATCATCTTCCCGCGCTCTTTCTGAAAGGGCATTGATCAGTATTTCACTTTGCTTGATGATCTCTTGTGACAATCTTTCTGCTTCTTCCGGCGTGAAAGCCCTGACTTTCAGGGTGATAATGGTGGTGGTAGGGTCAAACGAAACGGTTACTCGTTTCCGCCAGTAATTCACCACATCTTCGCGCGTTTTGTCATATCCTAAAGACGAGACCCAATCTGCGGCTTCGTGGTTGAAAACGGAAGAAAGATCAATACTTTGTGATACTGCACTCACTACCTGGTGGGAGTTGATATATTCTTGCAGTATGTAAGAGTCTGTCGCTGAACCGCCTTGCGACGGAATACCTGCGATACCGCTCAACATGTCAAATTGCTGCATTTCATTGCCTTTAACTGAAAAGCGGGATTCCACCACATATAAATCTGCGGCAATCAGCGAATAGTAAAACGTAGCAATAAGGGTTGGCACTAACACCACGGCGATAAATGAACGCTGCTTATTGTTGCGATTTTTCCAAAGCTTGTTCAGGAATATCTTTATCTTATTTTTTATATTCATTACTTCATTTCGATAAATTCAAGTACGTATCAATGGCTTCATTGATGTCTTCATAAAATTTCAGTTCACCTCTGTCCAGCACAGCGCCCATGTCGCAATGCTCTTTAAGGGTCGGCATGCTGTGGGAAACCATAATGATGCTGGCATGCTCACTGCGTGCTTTAAATGCATCGCGGCACTTTTCTTGAAAACGTCGGTCTCCAACGCCAGTAATTTCATCAACCAAATAACATTCAAAATCCATCGCCATAGAAAGGCCAAAAGCTAATCTGGCTTTCATACCGGAGCTGTAGCTTTTAATGGGCATATTCAGATAGTCGCCAAGTTCAGAGAATTCTCGAACAAACGCTTCAACTCTCTGAATATCTTCACCATAAATGCGGGTTACAAAGCGAAGGTTTTCGTATCCTGTTAGTGAGCCATTGAAACCACCCGAAAATCCGAGTGGCCATGACATTTTAACGTTGCGGACAATTTTGCCTGTCGTTGGCGCTTCAGAACCTGCGATCATTCTGAGTAAGGTTGATTTTCCCGCACCATTAACACCCAGCAACCCAATGTTTCGACCCTGCGGAAAGGTGAAAGAGCACGGTTTAAGTACCTGCTTAATGCCGTTCGGCGTCTTATACCTTTTTGAAACGTTAACGAGTTCAATCATAAATTCCTCGCTTTATGCTTCGTTTGGGAAACACCAATCAGCCCTAAAGTGAACAGTATCAAAGCGCAGCTTATGGCGAAATCAAACCGAATATAGGCACTTTCATAAGTGGAGAAGAACCCCGCCCTAACCCACTCTACGCACTGGAAGATGGGGTTCCATTGCAAAAACTCCCTCGCTTGCGGAGGTAAACTGGAAGCGGTAAAAAAAATACCCGAGAGAAAATACAACGGTCTATTTGCCGCATTGAAGAGTTTGTCCCAACTATCCCAATACACACGAATAGCGGCATTGATCATTCCAACGCCAATGGAGAACACCGTCAGTGTCAGTAAGGCTGTAATTACATTAAACAAATCATGAATTGACAGCGCTTTACCCATCAATTGAAGAGCAAACACAATAAGTGCAAAAACGACAATCATGGTGGTGCTTTCGAGCAATGCTCTCCCCATCAGCACATCAAAAGGCGTAACGTGGGGGTATGCCATTAGGGCCTGATTTGCGCTGAATGCACTAGACATACGTTTGGCTAGGTTGCTGTATAGCAACCAAGGAACAATGCCAGTTGCAAAGAAAACAGCCAGATCGCCCCCCACTGGCGACTGCCTGCCTAATGCTGAGAAAATAAGCACTAAAAGTAGCACCTGTGAAATAGGCTCAACCAGTGCCCACATATAGCCAATTTTGCTTTTCCCGTATTTAGACAAGGCTTCCCGTAGTATGAGTGCATAGATTACCCGCCCCTGCACGCGGAGGGCTTGCCTGATCTCTTTCATTTCAATTACATGCCAGACAAAACAGACTGAACTTTGAACCAAAGTGTTTCATTCCGAGTGTCGGTATAGGCGCAGAGGGTTAACTCTTTCTCTGTCGCCAGCAATACTGCACACCTGTTACCCATTGCGGACTTGTAAATATCAGCAACGACATACGTCTCTGGCTGCGAGCAGGCAATGGTTAATGCCTCACCGACTAGCAGTTGATCAGGTATGCCTGCCAGACAAGTCTCTTCAGTGACCGTTTTCGTCGTGTGGGAAATAAGGGGAATATTGGCCTCAACTAACGGGGGGCGATAGCTACAGCCAGCCATTAAGAACAATGAAGCCGCAACAAGTGCGGCTTTTTCTATGCTATTGATTTTCATAATTTTTATATATTAAAGATTTGAATAATACCGCAAACCTTATCATTGTCATTGAGGACAATCAGTGAAGATACCTTGTGCTGGTGCATCACTTCTTCCGCATCTGACAACATACTGGTTTCATACGTTACTTTCGGATTTGAGGTCATTACCTCTCCCGCTTTCACTCGGCTGAGATCTGTTGATTTAGCGAATGCTCTTCGAAGGTCTCCATCAGTAATAATTCCCAACAGTTTTTCTTGTTGATGCACAATGGCAACGCCAAGACGGCTTTGGTTCATGGTCACCAAAACATCTGTCATGCTGGTATCAGACGTGACTAAAGGTAGGTTGCTTGACGTCATTTCATCTTTAACACGCGTCAACAACCGACGCCCCAAGGAGCCACCGGGATGGAATTTGGCAAAGTCATTTGGTAGAAATTGGCGACGCTTCATCAGTGCTACGGCCAATGCATCACCAATGGCGATGGTGACAGTCGTTGATGTTGTCGGAGCAAGGTTGTTTGGGCAAGATTCTTTGTTGATCATAATTTTCAACACAGCATCTGCATTTTTTCCCATTGTGGAATTTTCGTTACCCGTAAGCGCTATCACTCTGTTACCAAATACTTTTAGCGAAGGGATCAGCTGCAAGACTTCGTCGGTCTCTCCACTATTTGAGATGAGTAAAACCACATCATCACCGGTGATCATGCCGAGGTCACCATGGAATGCTTCTGCGGGATGAAGGAAGAAGCTAGGCGTTCCCGTAGATGCAAGCGTCGCCGAGATTTTCTTACCAACATGTCCGGACTTTCCCATACCGCAAACAATAACATGCCCTGAACAAGCCATGACAATATCAATCGCTTTCAGGTATTCGTTTTCATCAAGGTGAGTCGCGATAAGCTTCAGTGCTTCTGATTGCTGAGTCAAAGTCTCCTTTAACGCTGCAACACAATTCTCTTTATGCTCACTGATTGTGTAATAGTTATTTACATCCAAACTCTTCACAATTCGTTCCATTAACTGACGATCTTTTGTTGAGTAACATCCAAAGATTCTGCGTCATACTTATAAACAGACCCTATTACTTGAGTGCTGACAAAAACTCTTCGTTTCAAGCTTTCCACTTCATGTTGAGAAGGTGACCATGCGTCTTGATGCCATTGATTTAGGCTATCGGTAAAGCTCTCTTGCGTTGTTGGGATCACTATGCCTTTTTGTTTATATATCGCATCACCGAAGATAAAACAGGGCTTTAGCTTTTCAATCGCCTCCATACCTGACGTTGAATTGATAGTTGCCACAGCGATAGCATCACTCATTAAAACTCCCGTTTTCCCTGAATAGCAGTGTGAGCGAGGATCAAATTGGTGCTTTTTACACTCAAAAGGATGTGTGGTGAAAACTAATGAATATTCTTCACTCAGCGTTGAGCGGTAAAAGCCTTTCTCGACTGCTTCTATAAACGCTTGCGTGCTTTTAAACGTAGAAAAAAGTCGTACCTGACTGTCATACTCCAGTTGAAGCGGCACAAGTAGGTACTGTCTATCTAACACTGGTGTGGGCGAGTACTTCGCTTTGACCCATTGAAACAAGATTTGTGGGTAATTTTTTTTTCGTAAAATCTTGTCTGGTGGTTCGAAATTTAGCCTGAAGACACTACCAATACGGTCAAATATCAGGAAAAGAGAAAACAAAACATAATCAGTAAAAGTTTCTGTTCCGTAATGCTTGAGCTCTGCTGTTTCTATGCCGGGTTTCTCAATCAATACTGGCAATGATACAAGTGTAGGACTTGTCAGCAATGTGGTCGTTTTCCCTCTTTGATTACCTCTTTCAAAGACGTAATACGATACGTTCATTTGCTCGAATAATGTTATCGCTAACGCGTGATGAAACCGCGTTGCGTTATACATTAAGCAAGTATTGACTTTGTATTGCTCCAACTCGGCTCTGAGCCACTCGACGTATTGTGCTGAGCGGTAAAGTGTCTTTGCACTCAGAGAATAGTTGAGTTTCTTTGCCAAAGTTACGACACGTTTTCTAGTCGTAAAGCTCGGCTTTTTTCTAACAATGCCAGCCTTAATCAGCGAGGCATCCCCGACTCCAAACACAAGATAGCCCAACGTGCTGATGTAAAACCGCTTGAATCCTACATTTCCATTGCTATCCAAGCACTTAACTAAATCTTTGAAGTATCTTGAGTATGGAGGGTCCAGTGCTATCAGCCTTATTTCTTTAGACAAGACACTAACCCTTGAAAGACCGTTCTAAGTGTTTTCAGAGTGATTTTCAGATCGAGCCCGATGCTCTGATTTTTCAGATAATAGATGTCGTATTGATGCTTGATCATGGCATCTTCGATCGATGAACCATAACCATATTTAATCTGTGCCCAGCCAGTTAAACCTGGTTTCACACTATGTCGGAATGGATACCAAGGAACATGCTCTTGAAGCAAATCAATAAATTGTTGTCTTTCCGGACGAGGACCAACAAAAGACATCTCGCCTTTCAAAATGTTGTAAATTTGAGGAAGTTCATCAATCCGAGTCGCGCGGAGAATCTTACCAAAACGAATCACTCGATCATCGTCTGACGAGCTCCATCTCGCTAACCCATTCGATTCCGAGTCTTTGATCATTGTTCTTAATTTATAAATCAAAAACGGTTTGTTATACCTCCCAACTCTTTCCTGTTTGTAAATAATTGGAAAACCAGACGTTCCCCCAACAAGTAGCATTCCCAACAGAATAAGGGGCCATGTGAATGCAAGAAGCAATAACGCAATCCCAATATCTAGGCACCGCTTAATAAAACGACGGGATCTTCTTGTTACTGAATAGAAGCAGCGATGTTGCAAAAAATAATGTTCATTCACCAAGGAGAGGTGAGTAAATCCATATTTCGACTCTAGGTGATCCACCAAAGGCATCACTCTACCACCAGCCTTAACAACAGCGAGTAGCTGCGAAGATGCATTTTTATCCAATTTGTCTGGGTGCCAATAGCAAACAACCCTAGAACGAAGGCTTTCTGGAGAAAGAGAGTAATTATTGATATCCCAAGACATTCCTGACAACAAAGATAGTTTTGATAAAAGTTCCTTCTCTTCACCTTTCGAGCAATAAACAACAATACTTCTCACACCAACAAATACTCGAACTGGCGTTTTGTCTTCTATACTTTTTTTGGTGGCCGATTCGGCAATCAATGTCATCTTTGTTACATACCCCAACTCAAGATGGTCTACCATGGAAAGCAGACACGCTACCGCCCTTGGGTGTCGGCCCCAATGCACGTTATAGCGATCAATTTGTTTTTCTTTATTTGGCCTATGTCTAATGTGGCTTAACCTGCAAAGGCTTAGGTGTATTTTTTTAGGCAGCGGTTATTCATCCGCCTAGCGCAGTTTTCATTCGACCTTGTAAAATCAAGGCAGAAATGTATCACTTTCAATTCATGTGAATAAATTAGAAAACAGTTATTTTTTATTTAACTGGCTCGAAATTAATCAAACGCCACTAAGCCGATGATTTTCTAAACAAGTGCTATTTTTAACTGCCTCAAAAAGCCCAATTAATGCGACGCAAATAACGCGTATTAAATCTTCAATGACACACTTATTTACATTTTCACCATCAGTGATCGGCATAAACGGTTAATTGCCCCACATTCATTACGATGCCACTTTCTAATAATTCAACCTCGCCTTCACGGCAGATGGTTAAACGCACCTCGGGCTTGGGTTCATTAACGTAATATTCACACTCTGGCGTGCCAGCGCCGAGTATCCGGCTATAAACAACTACTTGTGATGAGGTAAAACCGCTATGGAGGAAAACGAAATGTTCGTTGGAAGGAGATACACGGACTTTTTCTTCTACACCGTTACTCCACACAATGGAGCCATTCGCTTGAATAGATGAGCGAGGGCCTGAGCAGCCCGTGACTAACAGGATAAAAGCAAAGAGTGGAACAAAAACTAAAGACTTCATGGCGACACCGACACTGCCAAATTTAATTGGCACGAAGTGTACTTTTTTAAACCATTAGACTCAATAGAGACACACTAGTCTTTTTTATGAACTTTGAAGTGCTCCATTGCACAAGGAATTGCTGATTGACATTTTTTATATGTTTACTTAATTCCCAATACTGTTTAGCATTTTAGGAGCCTGTCTAAATGTAGAAACAGGTGACTCATAAAAGATATGGAGTTTTTCATGAAAAAATCAGCAATTGCAGCTCTGGCAGCAATGATGATGGCAGCACCAGCAATGGCTGCTGAAGAAACTGCAGCTTCTACTGGCGGTTCCGCAGGTGGTGCAACTGCATCTACCGCTGCTGTTGGTGGTGTAACTGCAACTGGTGTTGCGATCGGTGCTGCTGTTGTTGCAGCAGTTGTTGTTGCGGTTGACGCATCTGACAACGACACTGCAACCACGACTTCAACTTCTGTTACCACTCAAGGTTAATCAGTAAGTTGCGTAAAAAAAACCGAACAGTGCAAGCTGTTCGGTTTTCTTCATATTTATACCCTTAGAATTAACGCCGCATCGTTCGTTTAGGCTTGTTGGCGACTCAGTTGTAGTACTATGAAAAATTGTAATTTCGGCTTAAAAGCCATTGCGCTAATAGGTGCAGTCCTTGCCCTTTCTGGCTGCAGTCAAAAATTTCAGGATGTGCAAGACACGATGTCGCTCGCATTGTTCGGACATGACGATGTAGTGATTTCGGCAGACAAAGTCAATGACCTTCCTTACGCCAGCCTGTATGCCAAAACGGAAAAAAGTGGCCAGGCATTTATGGTGTTGGGTTATGCCAACCCAAGCATGTCGAACCTTGCCGAACCTACCCAGAGTTTTCAATTGAAGTGGCTGTCTGCCACCAACGAAATGCTGGTCACCGAATATGGCCGCATTGTAAAAACGGTGAATCTTCATGGTGGGAACCTTTCTGCCAGCTATTCGCACCAAGCCGATCCTTTGGCTTTGGGTTTACTGAAAAGTGTCACCCCACAGGTGTGGAAGCGCAAAGTGGATTGGCAGCCAGGTAACCATGTCGGTTACACGCTGGAATCTCGCTTCCAGCTGCAAGGCGAGCAAACCCTGCTGATTAATGAAAAGCCAGTTTCAACACTGCACTTTATCGAGTATGTGCGCGCCACTCAGCTTGATATCGCCTTTGAAAACGAATTTTGGTTAAAACCTGATTCCGGCGAGGTGGTTGCCAGCGTTCAAACTCCAGCCCCGGGTATGCCAAGCATTGAGCTCACACTGCTGAAACCCTTTGCGGGAGGCAAGTAATAAAATGAAACCTTACTTTTCCTTTATCCGGTCATGCTTTGTTTTGGCGCTGCTTGCAGTACCTACCATCGCTCATACCGCAGAACAAACCGTGTTGACGGTAAAAACCGCAACAGACGACAAACGTGTCTATCAAGTCACGTTTGATGGTGCAACCCGAGTTTCACAAGTAGTGTCACAAGGCGCTAGCGTGGTTAGAGCTAACGCTACTAACATTCTTGCTCACAATACCGATACCATTTTCTGGCAAGGCGCAGGATTATTTAATACTGCCGATACCGCTGATATCGACGCGTTGACAGCTCGCATTGAAAATCAATTGGGCTCACTCAAGGAGCAGTGGAAGGGCGATGCAGAAAAACTAGGCGCTGTTTCTACCCTTTCCGACTTCCTCGCCTCATCAACATTTGCTTCCCGAATTTCAGTCGAGCTGGATGAAGATTTCTATCTCGCGGGTAGCAAGGTGAACCCTCTGGTGCGTGGCGATCTCATGCTGCTACTTCCTAGCCGGCCAAACAATGTTTGGGTCATCGGCGCAGTCACCCAAACCACTGACGCTGATTTTTCGCCTGTTTATATCGCGGATGATTATCTCGACACTGCTGACACCTTGAATAACTTTGGGATCAGTGAAGTTTCAGTCGTTCAGCCAAATGGCAAGCTTGAGACTCACCCAGTGGCTTACTGGAACCAAGTGCCAAAGAACGTAGCACCGGGCGCTGTGATTTTTGTGCCTTTTCAAAGTTTACCCTCTGAGCTCTCTTCTCTTAACCGCGATATTCCGCGTCTTCTTCAACATCGGGTTATGTAGTCATGTGTTGTTCCTTTTTTAAACTCTCTACTCTTTCTCTGGCAGTGATGCATGCAATGCCTGCGGTCGCAAACGATTTGGATTTCACGCCGTTTACACCAACGCAAAGTGACTTTGGCGGTGTGGGTTTAATGCAAATGCCAACAGGACGCGTGGCACCGGAAGGTGAGTTTTCGCTGGGTGTGACTATGAATGATGATTACCATCATTACCATAGCTCCCTACAGTTGATGCCTTGGCTGGAAGCAACTATCCGCTACACTCAGGTTCCAGATCGGAAATACAATAACAATCCGAATTTTGCGCCTGAAGACCGAGCTTATACCGATAAAGGAATAGACGTAAAATTAAGACTCTTAGAGGAAAGTTATTGGATCCCTGAAACTTCCATCGGGCTAAGAGATCTTGGTGGTACTGGTTTGTTTGATGGTGAGTATATTGCCGCCAGCAAACACATAGGGCCGTTCGACTTTACGGCGGGTATCGGCTGGGGTTATATCGGTAACCGCGCCAACCTGAAAGGTGACACCTCACTCGGCGATGATTGCGGTCGCGATACCTCTTACAAAGGCAAAGGCGGTAGCTTTGATTATGGCCGCTGGTTTACCGGTTGTATGTCAGTGTTTGGGGGCGTGGAGTATCAAACACCTTGGGAACCACTGATCCTGAAACTGGAGTATGACGGCAACAACTATCAAAGCGATACTTTGGTCGTTAAAGATGTTAAGGAAATGCCGCAGGATTCGCCATTCAACTTAGGCGCAGTTTATAAATTTGGTAACTGGGGGGATATCCGCGCCAGTTATGAACGCGGTAATACCTGGACGGTGGGCTTCACGCTAAAAACCAATTTCAACACGCTGGCGCAAAACTGGGTAGATACTCCAACACCTGCATACAATGGCGCTCAGGGTAAATCAGTTGAAGATATTGATTGGGATCGCGTCGCGACTGATCTGGAAACCATTGCGGGTTATGGCGACACCAAAGTGTATGCAGATGATGAAAGCATCACGGTAGTGGGTAGCCAATCTAAATACCGCAACCGCGATTTCGCCCATGAAAAAGCGGCGATGATTCTGACCAATACGGGGTCTAAAGCGTCGACTTATCATTTGGTAGAGCAACAAGCCAAACAAACCACCATTCAGACTGACATTGATGCGGCTGCCTACCGTAAAGTGGCTAATCAGGAGTATGTTGGTGCAAGTGTGACGGAAACCACGACGCGCGTTAATCCTGAATCTGCACGTGGCATGTTGCAGGCTGATACCAGCAAACCTTGGTCGGTCAGTGTTAACCCAAGTCTTCAGCAATCAATTGGTGGTTCGGAAGACTTCTACCTGTTTAATGTAGGCGTGACTGCTGGCGCGAGCTATTGGCTAACCGACAATATCGAATTTGGCGGCGGGGTTTACGTTAACCTTTACGACAACTACGACAAATTCAAATATGACGTACCGCCTGATGGCACAGATTTAAAACGCGTTCGGACGCTGGTTCGTCAGTACATTTCTGATAACACTGTTCGCGTGAGCAATCTTCAGTTAACGGCTTTTGATAAGTTCGGCGATAGTTTCTATGTTCAGGCATACGGCGGCTACCTGGAAACCATGTTTGCAGGTGTAGGTGGTGAAGTCTTGTACCGCCCTCTTAACAGCAACTGGGCATTTGGCTTGGACATGAACTATGTGGCGCAGCGCGACCCGAATTCAGAGTTTGGCATTTTCACCGAAGAAGTACATTTCGACCCAATTACTGGTCGTTACTACCGAGTACAAACTGGCACACCAACCGGCCACTTCACCACTTATTACCGCCCAGAGTGGAGCTGGTTTGATGATTTGCTGATTAAGGCAAGTGTCGGTCAGTATCTGGCCGAAGATAAAGGTGTAACGCTGGATGTTTCCAAGCAATTTGATAGCGGCGTGATTGCGGGTGCCTATATGGCGAAAACCAACCTGTCAGCGGAAGAGTTTGGTGAAGGTAGCTTTAACAAAGGCTTCTATATCTCGATTCCTTTCGACATCTTTACGGTTAAGCCAAGCGCAAGCCGTGCCGTTATCGGCTGGACACCGCTTTCCCGAGATGGCGGCCAGATGCTGGGTAGAAAATACAGCCTTTACAGCATGACGGATGGGCGTTATCCGAATTCGGAGTTTACGAATAGGTAATCGCACGAAGTGCGAAGGGGCGAGGAAGAGCAGGTCCTAGATCCTAGGAAGAGCGAAGAGCTGAGGTCCCAGGGTCCTAGAAAGAGCTTAAGAGCTAAGGGTGACTGAGTACAGAATACGAGATTACAGAATACGGGATTACGGATTACGGATTACGGATTACGGTTTTTCCAGGGTCCCACAGATAATCAAGCTTTTTCCTGTATTCAGTATTCCTTGCTCTTCCGGTATTCCACTTTTCCTGCACACCCGCTCTTTCGTTTCACCGCTCTAACCTAGGATCCTAGGACCTTGCTCTTACCCTAGGATCTGTCTCCCCTAGTCCCTGTCTTTCGCCATCACCACCCTTTCCGCCAAACCTCGCTGTTTTATCTCTTTCGCCAGCGCTTCTTGCGCTTCGGCATCGCCATGAACAATTCTGATTTCTTTGGGTTTTGCAGGAATGCCTTCTATAAACTGCAGCAGTTCATTTTTGTCTGCATGGGCGGAGTAGCCGGACATGGTGTGAATGTGGGCACTAACATCGATTGGTTGATTGTCGATTTCAACCTGCTTTTCTCCACGTTGGAGTTTTCGCCCGAGTGTTCCTCTCGCTTGATAGCCTGCTAATATCACATCGGTTCTGGCATCTGGCAGTAGTGCTTTCAGGTAATTCAAAATACGGCCACCATTACACATGCCACTGGCAGCAACGACGATCGCGGGCTCTCCCGTTTGCTTTAGTCGATTGACTAAAGCTTGATGATCACTGTGCGAATCGATGGTTATACACTGTTCAAATGCGAGTGGGTGTCTGTCAGCTTCTAATCTTGTTTTTGCTTCCTCGCTCCAAAGAGTTTTGAATTCGCGATACTGGTCAGTTACTTTGGCCGCCATTGGCGAATCCAAAATGACGGGGATTTTCGACCACTCCCGTTTCTCAAGGTCATCCAATTGAGTGGTAATGATGGCTTCGATATCAAAAAGCAGTTCTTGGGTGCGCCCGACGCTGAATGCGGGAATAAGTATTACGCCTCCGTCTAACAGCGAGCGGTCAATTAAAGCTTTGAGTCTTTGCGCTCTGTGTTCTATTGACTCATGTACCCCGTCACCATAGGTACTCTCTATCACCAGCACATCTGCTCTTTCAGGTGGCATTGGGTCTGGGAGTAAAGGCGTGTTGTTAGGGCCGAGATCCCCAGAAAAGACAATCACTTCTTTGCTGGGGAGTTTCACTTCCACAAAGGCAGAGCCTAGGATATGACCTGCTGGTTGAAAGCGAATATCTGCCACTAAATCGGACTTATGATTAACACTTCGCCAGACTCCATAATGTACAGGAACAGTGAGTGAGTCGATAAGTTTGAGAATACGCTGTCTATCTTTTCGCTTAAGCCCCAGTTGAAGGCGAAGCGCATCGTCCAACATCATTGGAATCAACTTGGCAGTTGCCAAAGTACAGTAGATAGGAGAGTTAAAACCTGCCGCTAGCAGCCAGGGTAGGCGTCCGATATGGTCGATGTGGGCGTGGGTAAGGATTAATGCATCTATATCATGAACATCAAATTCGATATCGAGCGACCGCGCTTCTTCACCTTGAAACAAACCACAATCAATGAGGAGCTTTCCACTTTCTGTGGTGAGTTGATGGCATGAGCCAGTTACACCGGTTTTGGCACCGTGGTGGGTGATGTGCATATCGAATCTTCCATGTATTGATATTCACCATAATGCCTAAATCAGGAACAAAAAAATCCCTCTCATACAGGGTATGAGAGGGATTACCGAATTCAGAGCAACTGGGTTGCAATACTATTCATCAAAGCGCAAAGACAACTACTCTGTAATGAATCTACTCGCGCTGTCTTCGTTTGGCATCATTAACCAAGCCCCCGTAAACAGCGTGAACAAGTAAACTAAATGAGTATGATGGAACGGCACATCTGTCAAACCTGCTAGAGCAATCATCAAGATCACACTGCTTAACAGTGGCTCAAACCGCACGCCAACACCACCTTTGGGCTTGACATAAAAAAGAGGTGACACCATCCAAGCTAGTAATATAAATAACCCAATTACGCCATAGCGAGCCAGAGTATCAATATATTGGTTGTGAAGATGGGGGGAGATTGTAGTATCACGTAAAGGTAATGCTTTAATGTCAGCGTGTAACGCTTGATCACCAACGCCCCAAATCGGTGCTTGCAAAGCAGTCTCTTTTCCTTGCAGCCAAAGCGTAAAACGAGTGCCAATAGAGGTATTGAAATTACCATGCTCAATCAGCTTAAATTCTTTTTCTGTTAGTTCGATGCGTTGATCAATTTTTTCCTCGAAGGCCTTGTACCCCAGACCACAGACCGTCGCAATAGTCAGTAGTACAGCTAAATACGCCCGGCCGGAGAGTGGGAGCATGCGCAAAGCCAGAAATACCATAACGATAGGTAGGAAAAGAATCACTCCGCGCACATCAGTAAGCACCAAGGCCATGCCTGCAAAACCAATACCGAGTCCCGAAACCAAACGTATTCCCCATGACTGAGTGACTAGCAATTGATGGAGAGAGCCTAACACCATAACCGCACAGAACAAGGCGTAAGGAATAGGGTTGGTCGCCAAACCAACACGTTGTATACCCATCCCCCAAAATTCATACATAGCATTCAAGCCACAGAATATAGCCGCAACGGGTAAAGAGCTTGCCAATAATTTCCGTGGAAGTTTTTGCCAAGGAAGCAAGAGAAGATAAGCTAAACCGGTCACTAAAGTGCGCGAGTAACCAAAGTTATCCCCACGGATGAGATGCGAAAGGCCGAAATAGAAAAATGCGAGCAAACTGCAAATCATCAAAGGATGGATTGATGCCCTTTGCCAATTCTGCTTAATGGCATTCCGGTAAAAAAAAAGGCAATACACACTTACGATGGGAATTAACCTTGACAGAATTGATTTTGTATCGGCGATATTAAATATGCAAAAAAATAATACAGCAAGGGGGCTGAGCAAAAACAGCTCCTCAAGACGCTGCTTACTTTGTGAAGCGAAGTTCTGGAAAGTGATAACTGTCATTTCTCAATATCTAAGCGGAAAAAATGAATAACGTCATGCATATCCTTGCGACTGAAACTTAGTGGATCCATCGTGATATTACTTGGGCATTAGCTCTTTTAGCTTTTTCCGATACATGAGAGCAAGAGAAATTTTTTTATAAAGCGTATATAACTCCCGACTTAGTTTTCGATAGATTGGCGTCCTTGATTTTCTAGGTACATTAGGTTCCTGAATAGTTGAGTCGTAATTACCATGTGACTCTACTAATAGAGGCGTAAGTTGGTAAGAAAACTGGCCATGAATATAATTTGCACCTACAAAACAGTCCACTGGAAAACACCATCTATGCTTGACCAAGCGCATTGCGGCTTTTGGTGATATCGCGTAGCTACGAAGACCTCCGTAGTTATCTTTCATCAAATATACTGTACTGGATTCCGATTTTTCAACTGAGGTACGTTCTCCACCCGGCTCAATATCTTCAAGACGTAAGAAGCCATAATCACTAACTTTTTCAAGCGCTAATGACAAAACGCTTAGGGCATCATCAGACAGTGTAATGTCATCCTCACAAACGACAATCGGCTCTCCCATTTCCAAACATTTAATCCAAAGCGCGTAATGGCTGGCGTAACAGCCAAGCTCGCCCTTAGATGGCATGTAGCCACTTGTCAGCCATAGTCTTTTTGAATAATCATAATCAGCTGCAAGATCGGGTGGCCCCTGATGACCATCTACAGCATCGAAAAATGCAAATGATATGCTTTTTTGAGCCATTTCTTCAGAGATTTTTTCACGGCGCTCGACACTTCTTTTCAAGCTAATAACGAAAACATTTGACACGGATATCTACACCACTCTTTGGATTAAAGCTAGTGCAGCAGTCTATCCTAGATTCAAGAAAATGGCGAGATTCGAGAAAGGAAACGGGAAAGCTATAGGATTGTTGGTGGTTGCTTTTTCCTTTTCCTCTAAAAACGCGGTACAAAACCGCGTTTTTAGTCACTTAAAAGTATTGCTATAACGACTTAGGGATTGGAACGACATTGCCTTGCCTCTCGTTTTGTTTCGCCGCATTCCATACCAAATCACCAATACCATTAGTCGGCGAAAAATCAGTAGGCGCCTCTAGTAATAGTTTACGAATCGATTCATGATCGAATGTATGGCATGCAGTGTCCAAGCGCGCTAACAGGTCTGAAAATTCGGACAACGATAGAAAACGCTCGCTTGCTGTCATTATACGCTCGTGTGCTGTGCGCTCTACATTGTCTCCAATGAGCAACTCTTCATAAAGCTTTTCACCTGGGCGCAATCCACTGAAATGAATTTCGATATCTCCATGTGGATTACTTTCACTTTTGACATCAAGGCCTGAAAGCTGCACGAGATTAACAGCCAAATCAATGATTTTTACCGGCTCCCCCATGTCCAATACGAACACGTCACCACCTCTCCCCATGGCACCAGCTTGTATCACGAGCTGTGCAGCTTCGGGTATAGTCATAAAATAGCGAATAATGTCGGGATGGGTAACCGTAAGCGGCCCACCAGCAGCAATTTGCCGTTTAAACAGTGGAATCACAGAGCCTGAAGACCCAAGCACATTACCAAACCTCACCATACAGAACCGGGTTTTTCCGCCATTCTGTTTCTGGTCTTCGGCTAGTGCTTGTAAAGCCAGTTCAGCTACTCGTTTGGTTGTACCCATCACGTTTGTCGGCCTAACCGCTTTGTCCGTCGATATTAGTACGAACGACTCAACGCCTGCTTCCACAGCAGCTTTAGCGGCATAATAAGTGCCGAAAACGTTGTTGCGCACACCTTCGACGACATTGTATTCCACTAGTGGGACATGTTTGTACGCCGCAGCATGATAAACCGTTTGTACCGAAAATGAAGACATGGTGACGGCTAAACGATTGATACGCTGAACTGACCCAAGTAGTGGAACAATTTCAACGCCAGCCCCAAGCTTACAAACTAGGCTGTTTAGCTCGCGATCGATACTGTAAAGCGCGAATTCAGAAATCTCAAAAAGCACCAGTTTTTTGGGGCCATATTGAATAATTTGGCGACAAAGCTCACTGCCGATTGAACCGCCAGCGCCAGTGACCATGACCACTTTCCCACGGATATTCGCTTCCATCAAAGAAGGTTGCGGCTCAACCGGATCACGTCCGAGCAGGTCGTCTATGTCAACATCTTTGAGTTCGTCTATCGTTGCTCTACCTTCAACAATATCCTTCATATCTGGTACGGTGAGAACTTCAGCCGATAATGAAACCAGTGAATCCAAGATTTCCTTTCTTCTAGATCTTGATGCACTTGGAATAGCTAACAAAATCTGGTCGATTTTTCTTTTTTCTACAATTGAGTGGATCTTTTTTACATTATGGACCACGAGCCCCATAAGAACAGTTTTCTCGAGGGTTACATCCTCATCTATAAACCCAATGACTTTATGTGTATCAGAATTTCTTAATGCAAGAGCTAACTGTCTACCAGCTGAGCCAGCACCGTATATGAGAACCCCTTTTCTTCCCTTTGCATGACGCTGAGATAGCAATACCCTGATGACTAGCCTGGAACCTCCACAGAGGATACAAAGGAATGCCCCATAGATTATTGGAACTGACCTAGGTACAGGAGCATCTAGATAGAAAGAGAGCACAGCAACAGCCATTGCAGATATTAGTGTTCCTAAACTGATAACAGCTAATGCATGAAATGTGAGGTATCTAAGTACTGCACGATATAGGCCCAACTTAGTAAACACGATCAATGTAATTAGGAGCGTGCCAGCTAGCACATAAATCGCTCTTGCATCTTCTAACCTTTCAAGGTGGCCTAACCTTGCCCAATATGACGCATAGAAAGAACTCACTATGAATATAGAGTCAAAAATCAAACTCAAAAGACGCTTTTTGAATCGAGATAATCGCCAAATTGTATTCAACTCAATCATTCTTTGTGTTCTCGTAACAGATAGGCGACTAAGGCGCATGAATGCATGAATGCATGATTCAACGTGCTGTATGAAGCAAGTTACCTTCCAGCACTTATTCGTTGTATTTTCGTTTAGTTTTACGATAAACGCTTAATTTCGTGAGTTATATTTAATCATTCTTTGCATTTACAGCATCGCCTGCACCACTGCCACCTATCGTAAGAGCAATGTATCGAATATAGTTCCGAATATTTAGGCTCTCAATCATAGCCTTATCAGTTTTAGCGAGAAGTACTGGCTCAGACATGTCTATATTCTGCACTTGCGCTAGCCCAGTAATTCCTGGTTTTACGTCATACACCCCCAATGCCTGACGTTCAGCTATGAGCATATCTTGGTTGAAAAGATTTGGACGAGGGCCAACCAAACTCATATCACCGACCAAAACATTCAGTAGTTGTGGTAGTTCATCCAGTTTGGAGCGACGTAAGAATCGGCCAAATTTAGTGATCGAAGAAGTACTTGCTAGATGGCTTGCCACAGAAGCAGTGTCTACAGCCATGGTGCGAAATTTGATTAACTTAAATGGCTTCTTGTTTTTCCCAACTCGTGTTTGAACGAAAATTGGAGACCCTGTATCAAAAAAGCCCAAAAAACATATGATCAAAAGCACTGGGCTCAAGATCAAAAGACCAAAAAAAGAGGCTAAAAAATCAACAAACCTGATCATTGATCACTCCACAACTTGTACATAGCTTGTTCTGGCGTTTCCATAGGATGCCACTTGAAGTCACGTTGAAACCGAGAAGAGTCTATCATAAAAGGCCGATACAATGTGTCTGCTAGCCTACTTACCCCAAACATCCCCGCCAAACGGTGGATTAAGGAAACAGGAATAGGCACATCGACGTATTTTTTGGAGATACTCTGTTTCATTAACTGCACTAGTTTTTGAGTACTTAAATCACATGCATCCGTAACATTATACAGCCCGCTAATTGGCACTTTGGAGTTAACACAAGAGAGAATGGCTGAACAAAGATTACCAGCGCTTATATAGCTCCTTTTTGACGTAGCACAGCCAAAAGGCGTTATGGGCAACTTCTTCGTTAAGTCCATCAAACGAGCAAAATTTGCTGGAGCGCCCTTCCCATAAACCAAAGGACAACGCAAGACAATCACCTGAAACTCTTCGGAAACCAATGTGTTTAGATGCTGTTCGGCCAACAACTTGCTTTTTGAATAGTCAGTATCCGGTGATACATGGTTACTCTCTGATATCGGAAAATTATCTATCTGAGCATAAACATTTACAGAGCTCAGATAGATAAACTTCTTAACCCCTTTGTTTTTGGCCCTTTGAGCTAACTCAAAAGGATAAGATGCGTTTACCTCATAAAAGTCGTTCTTAGTTGAAGCTTTGTTGTGCGCCATCCCAGCGAGATGTAGAACAGTGCAAATGTCGTCTAGATTATCTTTGCAAACCGGATACCTATCGGTAGAGAGACTGTAAGAAATAGCGTTTTGGTCAAAAAAACCCTTTAGATGAGTACCTATAAACCCAGTATGCCCGGTAATTAACACTTTCATCGTATCGACTCTATGACTCTTTTGTACTTGAGAGCAAGGCTTCTGTAACTGTATTGTTCTAACACCAAATCACTCGTTTTGACCGAATATGGTGAGCACTTGAACTCAAGGACTTTGCTTACTATATCGCTAGGACTTTCTGAAGAAAAATACAATTCGCTGCCGCATTCTGTCAAAGGATTGTTTGGTGCGTCTATACCATTCAAAACGACTTTATCTTGCAACATATAATCGAAAATCTTATTAGGCGATATTCCATACCGATAGATTTTCGACGGCTTTGCATTGATAAACATAATGTCAAAAACACCAATAACACTTGGAATCACTGACTTAGGAACAGGATCGTAAATAAATACGTTATCTATAGCATTTTTTGAAACATACTGTTCTATTTCTTCCTTTAACACTCCATCGCCAACCAAAACAATAGCAACATTACTTTTAGATAATTCGTCAGCTGCTTTTATAAGAGGCATTAGATTATTTGGAACTCCAATCGCCCCAGTATAGCCAATAGACAAGTCGTAGCCGGATAAATCATTCCGAATTTTATCTATAATGTCGTGTTTGTGACTTTCCGACATGCCTAATTCAATACCATTAGGTATGTATGAGAAACTATTTGAGGGCAAACCTTTAGATTGAAAGTACTCCTCAGAATTTGCTAGTAGTGATACACAATGATCGCATACTTTATATGCATAGTTCTGGGTTATTTCAATCAGGCGAGATAATGGGTGATTAGGACTTAGTCCCGCCAACTCGTTCAGACTCATTGGCCAAATATCTCTCACTTCCAATATCAATTTTGCAGAATATTTATCAGCATAATATTTTGCCGCAAAAATGTGAAAAGGATGTGCAGTTGAGACAATTATCACATTGGGTTTATTATTTTTCGCAAATCGGTGGAAAGAAAGACCAAACATACCTATGCCATATCTTAGCATATTTAAAACTCTACCAATTCCATTACCTTTGTATTCGTTATTTTTCACAAAGTAATATTTTTGGTTTTCAAGGGTGTTGCACCCGATTAAATTCCCTTTTCTTTGAGACAAGTGGTGATAAGAAGAAGAAATAACCGTTGTGTCTAATCCGAGTTTGCTTAGTTCTTGTGAAATATAATAAGGCCTAAAGGACATTCCTGTTTTTGGTGTTCCAGCATAGGGATGCATATACCAAACATTCATTAAGTGACTCTCACTAAAGTCATCAAGACTTTTTAATAACTTTTGCCGGATTACCAGCAACGGTATAGTTTGGATTTACACTTTTTGTAACTGTGGATCCAACACCTACTAATGCATAGTCACCGATCTTAATTTTCTGCATAGTCGACGAATTGGGCCCCATCCAAACTCCTTCACCAAGCACCACACCACCGCTAAGTTCCACGCAAGCAGTCAAAATAGAGTTTTTCCCAACACGACAATTGTGCGCTATGTGTACCAAATTGTCTGTTTTCACACCATCTTCAATGATTGTGTCATCAATAGCTCCGATACACACGCTATTTAGAGCGCCAATTTCAACATTGTTGCCTATTTTGAGGCCGCCAATATGAGGAAAGCGTTCCCACTCTCCTTTTTCATTCTTTTCAAAACCAAAGCCCTGCGCCCCCAACACAGTACCTGACCTAATGATACAGCGACTTCCAATCTTGGTTCCTTTGTGAATGACTACGTTATGCTCTATGACCGTATGCTCGCCTATTTCTACTCCTTCTTCGATTACTGCCGTAGGCGCAATGGAGGTATTGTCATGAATTTTTCCTTCGTTGTTACCAACTTCTAGACAACCATTATCAATCAACCAAGAAAGAGCTCTACAGAAATCTAATCTTGGATTTTCACTCACAATTAAAGATTCTGCTAATACGTTTTCTAGACCAATCACTATGCCAGAGATCAGTCCGTCATTTGCTTTTTTACTAAAACATAGACCAAACTTTACAGCGTTACTGACACTGACTATTTCCTTTATAATACAATTGCGTTCACCAATTAGTTCCAGCCCAAGAGCTGAGGCTAGTTCGTGAGCAAAGATTTGGCTTCTTAATGCTTTTTTCATGCTGGACTCTCTAAAGATACATTCTAATAACTTCAAAACACTCAGCGTAGTCACAACCAGCCTGAACGCCTCGGGTTTTGGCTAATGAAAATATAAACTCCTCAGAGAGATAGTTTCGCGAACCTTGAGAACGATATTTTTTTAGAGCGTCGCATTTATTCACGAGAAATTTACTTTCAAGCTTAACAAAACACTTCGTATCAAATGAAAGGTTATTCCATATTAACTCATAACCCAAAATGGTTGTATTTTTAAAAGCCCTCAGAGACTCTACAGCAATAGTAGCATGGTCTTGATGAATATCCTGTAGCGAAGGTGTAAGTATTAAATCAAAATTACTTTTCCTACGAAGGCTAATCAAGTCTTCCAATATTTCCTGTCGACTATAATTAAGCTTTCGCACTTCATAATTATAGATAATCAAGTTTTCAGGTTTAATGCCTAAACAGTGCGTAGCTTCTTTGACCTCTGTTTTCAATATATCTGAAGGGAAACCTTCTGGTACCGACTTGGAAGCAGTAGAAAATGCAACGTAGGTTACATTTGCACCATTTTCTATTAGCTTTGATATAGTTGCACCAGCTCCCAACTCACCATCATCTGTATGAGGAGCTAATACAAGTACATTTTTGTAATTTTCAATCATGTATTAACTTTCCGAACTGATATTTTTGTAATGTTTTAATTATCGAATAACTAGCTTTACCGTCACCATAAAGGTTAATAGAAAAGTCATTATTGAAGTCTGCGGAATAATAGTTCTTAAGTATCTGATCCTTGCTTGCTCCGACTAAAATATTAAAACCATTATCGACCAACTCGACCCATTCGGTCTCATCTCTCATTGTTAAGCAATGTTTCCCGAAGAAGAATGCTTCTTTTTGTAACCCACCGCTATCAGTCATTACTAACTTACAATTGTCAATTAACCAAACCATATTGAGATAACCGACAGGATCTATAATCACTAATTTGTCCGTGTTTAATCCGAATTTTTCGATTACCTTTTTTGTCCTTGGATGTAGTGGTAGTATGACATCCACTTCTTGGGCAATAATACTCAAGGCATCAATTATTTGAGAAATCCGATTTATATCATCGGTATTTTCCGCACGATGTAAAGTACATAGAACGAATTTTCGATCAACTTTTAAATCGGTAGGTTTTTGTGATAATTTCTTATAAAACAAAGCCCCATCTAGCATTACATCACCACACAAATAGGCTTCCGTTGAAAAATTCCACTCTTTATATGCTTCCGAGTTAATATTATCCATCGCTTTCTGGGTAGGACAAAACAAAGCATTACTGATTCTATCGGTGAGTATTCGATTTATCTCTTCTGGCATGGCCATATTGTAAGAACGTAAACCAGCTTCAACATGAGCGATTTTTATTTTTAGTTTTGATGCTGCAATTGCTCCAGCTAAGGTTGAGTTAGTATCTCCATATACCAGCACCCAATCTGGAGTTTCATTAATGAGTACCTTCTCGATTTTCTCGATCATCTGTCCGGTCATTTCACCATGAGATTTGCCTCCGATGCCTAAAAAGTAATCTGGCTTTGGAATTCTCATCTCTTCAAAGAAAACATCACTCATATTTGCGTCATAGTGCTGACCTGTATGCACTAAGACTTCTTGAATATTTTCGCCTCTATCCCTTAATTTACCAATCTCACGACTGACCGAGCCGGCTTTAATAAACTGGGGTCTTGCACCCAATATTGTTACGATTTTCATTCTTTATAACTCTCTTAAGTGAAGACTGGTATCATTATCTTTCCAGCTTGCCGCTGGTATACAATGAAATATATTAGCCATGAAGAGTGTTGCGATATAATTTAGTCATTGTGCTAATACAGACTTCCCAGGAGTAATGCCTATGCACATTATCACACCCATTTTTGCCCATCTTTAGCCTTAATTCATGGTTTACAACTAGCTTTTTTAGCGCTAGAGCAGCAGAACTGTGATCTTGTTTTGGTACGACAAAACCTGTCACATTATCTATTGTGACCTCTGCTAAACCATCTGCATCTGATACGACAACTGGAAGTTCCATAGCGCCGGCTTCTAACACCGCCACACCAAAGCTTTCACTCTTGCTCAGCGCCACAAAAATATCAAAGTTATTTAGCTGGTTAGGGACTGCCTCATGCGGCACTTGCCCAACAAACTTTACTGAATCGTCTACACCCAACTCATTACACAATGCAACCAATTGATTGGTCTGTTCACCACCGCCAACTAGTACCAACTCAACATCTTGGTTACTAGTTTCAGCATCGTTTGATAACATTTTCTTAAGTTCAGCATAAGCGTAGATTAGTGTGTCAATCCCATAAATAGGCTTCATCGTTTTAACCGTGCCTATTACTACTTTGGAAACATTTTTTAATTTTTCGCGTTTGCTAGTAAACAGATCCACGTCTACTCCAAAAGGTGTGACCTTAATATCTTCAAGTCTTAAATTGGTTGAAAGTTCAATCACCTTTTCGGCCATACACTTACTCGTTGATGCAATATGGTCCGCTGAATCCAAGTTTTTTCTTACTATATTTTTGTGGATCAGTGACTTATAGGGAAAGCTGTAAACATCGCTTCCCCAGACCGATAAAATGTACGGATGAATATTGATAAGTCTAGCAGTAGTACCATAGCCACTTGCATAGTGTGCGTTAATAATGTCCGGGCTAATCTCTTGGATTAGTTTCCTAGCTTTTCGCGCATTTAGGTAATAACCAAGCATTCCCCGATATGGCAATAAATGAACATGGACACCGTCTGAAAAAGGATCAACAATAGGATGTTGACTAATTACATGAACTGTATGACCAACTGCACAAAAACCATTTGCCCATTGTACGGTATGAATTGAAGACGCCGCAGATAATAATACGATTACCATTAGTTATATTTATTCCCAACTTTTAATATAGAAAGAGCGAATCCAATAATAAGATAGTAAGTCAATATATAATGCACACCAGATGGCGCAAGCGATGCTGGAATTGCGACAAACAATGATAGTGAGGCTGACTTACTATAGTAGCTGATTCTTTCCGAAGATATTCTTAACGATAACCTCCTCAATTTCTCTATCATAGAAAAATAAAGCACAATAAAAATCACGAAGAAATAGACGCCAAAATCGACTAATAATTGAAGAAAGAAAAAGTGGAATGACTTAATTTTAAAATCCATCTCAGTAAGCCTGGCCTCGATCCCACCAAAGCCCACACCAAAACCATTAGTATCAAATAGTTCTTTCAACCCAAAAGCATACGTAAATGCTCTCTTTGCTGTACTGTAAGTGGGGTCTATATCACCCGAAATAATAAGGCTCATTCCTAATCTTAAATGTTCTACTGAGGAATACATTCTGGATAAGGTTGGCACACTAGATAAATCGATAATGTATGGCAGAGCCAATAGAACTAGAAAAACTGCCATTATTGCAAATACCGTTGCAACTCGAATCAAAATATTTTTATAGTAAAATGGGAGAAAAAGGAGCATACATAGAAATGCAATAAAGTGGGCTTTTGATCCTATCGCAACAAGAATCCAGGTGCAGACCGCCATACCGATAAAACTTATAGCTTTTTGCTTATGAAAGAAAAGAAATGGTGCTATCAACAGGGTAACAAAGCCAAAGTTGTTCGGATTATAGTTAAATCCAGTTGGCTTTGTTGATATCACATTTAGGACGTGCTCCGTAATGTCTCCAAGTGCTACTCCATTATATCCGAAATAACCGATATATTTTGAGTACGGACTTAGAGGATATCTAATGAGGCTTAGAGATTCTAGAAATCCAATCGCGAGGTTTAGAATTAACAATACACCACAGAATAAGAAAACTCTATCTAGGTTTTCTTCATCACCACAATACTGATAAACTGATAATACGGTTAAGATACCACATAAAAAATAGAACTGATATCTCAACCAAACTGCCATATCAGGGTGCCAAAGAACTGATATAATGCTATAAACCCATATCAATAAAAAAACATGGATATATCCAGACTTCTCAGCATTAACCTTATAACCAGATAATAATCTTGTTGCTGTAAGACAGAGCCATATCAAGGCTAAAATGTGAAATAGATAGATACCGGAGTAACTGATAGCGTAGCCAAAGACTGCGGAACATGCTAACAACAGCCTAATGTCTAAAGGAATTCTTAAAAGCAAATTTCGACCTTATAAGGCGATTTAAAAATCAACATGATAATCTTTAGTAGACATCCGTGAACACATAACATATTAGAATTTTTTAACTATCTCTAGCTGAAAACTCAATCAACAATCTGTACTTCTTTATCTAAGCGTTCTTCCCATGTCCATAGCTTTGAAGAAGCAGTCTCTTCTACACCGCTAATCAATTTTTTGTATTCAGATTCATTTTCTATCAGAGATGCTAAATCTCTAGCTATCTGTTTATAGTCGATTGAAGTGGGATTATATATAAGTCCATTATATTTATGCTTAATCCATTCACTTGTATCACCATTAGCCAGAGTAACAATAAGTCTTTTGGCTCTTATTGCTTCCAACAATGGATTACCAACATTTGAAGAGTCATACATAGACAAAAAGAAATCAGCTTGTTGTAAATTTTCAATAACATCTTTGTGTTTGAGAGCCCCAACAAAGTTAATATTTGATTCCATTTTTAACTCTTTCACTAATCCTTTTAGGTATTCACTTTGTTCGCCATCACCAATGACTTTATATTTTACATTTCCAAACCCTAGGTCTACTAACTCCTTTATAATGTAAATATTCCTTTCAACTTTTTTCCAATGAACTAAACGGGAGATTGACATAAAAACAGGCGCTCTGCCTTCTTGAAAGAAGTTTTTGGAATGACTATGAGGCAAGAGATCAACGCCATTTGGCCAAAAATGCATAGAGTATTCCTGACTTCCCTTTATTTTTTCGACAGCTTTATTTCCCTGGGTTCCATCATTGGTCATTATTAGAACATCTGATTTAGACCGGATAGCTAGCACATGGTCGATATTGAATAACACCCGAAGATACTGTTTGTTCTCAAACATCTCATTTAAAAAGGTTCCTTGAAATCTTGAGACGATCTTCGTTTTTTTATTTAAAAAAATCTTTAATAAATTTACAGCTAAAACGCCTTGATACTCGTAACCGTAAACGACATCATAATCTTCTTTTCTGGATAATTTTAATGCACTCATGAAAAGCTTTAAAACTACAACCATACTTGATATTTTCCCAAATAAAAGTGCAATCGCTCTTTTATTGGAAGATCTTATTTTATCAAGTGGCCAGTACAACCGATGAACATTTACACCTTCTGGTATTATTTCTGACTCATAAAAATAGTTACCCGTACTTACGTTATCTCGAGCAACTATATAATCCACCTTCCAGCCTTTATTAGCGTATGCTTCTGGTGTCTTTCTGATTACCTGAATGGACTTTTCTTTAAAATCAATAGCCGATAGAAAAAGGATTTTTTTCATTTCAAATTTTCTTAATCACTCTTGCAGGGTTACCCGCAATTACTAAACCACTGCCATCAAACGATTTTGTTACAACTGAACCAGCACCTATTATACAGTTATTACCTATATTTACACCCGGTAATATAATAGCATTTGCACCGATCCAGACATTATCACCAATTATAATTCGGTTGGTATTTATCGTCTTTCTTGAGTCGTCAAAGCTATGATTCCCGCTAATTATTTTTACACCAGGGGCTAATAATAAACCTTTCCCTAAAGTTATACCATTTAGAGATTGAATATATAGAGAACCACTAGACGAAAAACTCACTAGCGTATTTATATCATTTCTATCAAATTCCACTTTGTCACCAATAAATGTAGATGTGAAATTTACCGACACATTTATTTGGTGGTTAACTCTAAAGAGCCTTTGAACTATGAAGTTAACAAGTAGTTTACCAACACCCACCTTGTTAATGAAAAATGCCCGATCATACAAGTTTGATTTTCTCAAAATTTTTTTAATCATATAGCTTTCGCTATCCTCGCAGATACAAATAGATACAACAAGTAAACTGTTACAAAAGATATTGAAATAGAAGCTATAGCCTCAGTGGAAGTATCTGATATTATTATACCTACCAGTACCATTATAAATAGCAATGACATGCCAAATAAATTAACCACTTGTTTCTGTGCTACATAGATCATAAAGCTTAGAGGATTTACAATAAATCTCAAACATAGAGCAGGAATCAGAATTTTCGCATATGTACCAGACTCTTTCCATTGCTCTCCAAATATAATTGAGAATAAGTCTTCTATATAAATATATAATACTAAAGATGGTGGTAATGAAATCAGAGTTAATGTTAAAAATGTCTTACGAAAAATACTTTTACAATTACCATATGATTTATAATCTTCACTCGCCTTTTGTTTAAAAACATCTAAAACCGATGACGATATAAGCGTAATAGGAGCTTGTAACACTCTCTGAGTTAAATAGTAATACCCGCTGACTGCACCACCAAATATAGATGCTAATAATATACTAGGCATTTGGTTTGCTGCAATATTAATGAGAGAAGAGGGAACATCAAACTTTGGAAAATCACTATACTTTCTCATGATAGAGAATAATTTTATCTTTTTTATCTTGAATGATTTCGGCTTAAGGCCGTCGCTACTCCTAAATAAAAATAGCAGCGAGAATATCTGCCCCATAAGGGTACCCACAATAAGTCCATATGACTGACCAAGCACCCCAAAACCTAGTTGGCTAAAGTTAGACGTACCACTTTGTACGGTCCTATTTAGTGAAATCGTTTTGTATCTTTTCTTTCTATTCAACCAGTAATTCAGTGTTTGATAGGAGCCGGAAACAAAAATAAAAAATGGAACTAAATATAGATACTTCTTTATTTTAGGCTTATCTAATAGAATAGATAGTGCATCTCCCGAAACTACCACAATAGCTAATATCACAACAGATAATAGTGAACAAATAAAGAATGAAGATATTGCTACATAAAGTGCATCTTCATCTTTTTTTGGCAACATTATTGCCAATTCATATCTTCCTGTTGAGACCACACCTAGTATAGAGACAATAGCCATAAATATCGCAAACAGCCCAAATTCATCTGGCGAATATATCCTTGTCAAAATTGGGCTAATTGCAATAGGTATCGCTTGTGCTACCGCAGTGCCTGTCATCAAAGTTATTACATTCCTACTAAACTCTGATCTTGGTATTATTTTTCTTATCATTTTATTCTAACAACATTGACAGTCTACTGCGGCAGGATGGTAAATGACTTAAAATCAAATAAAAATCAGACAGTTAATAGAGCTTCAATTACTTTGTCTTGGTCATTTGTAGTTAAATACGGATGCATTGGTAAGCTGATAACTCTTTCTGCTAAGTTGTCACCAATAGGAAGAGTAATTGTTTTATCAGCTACAGCCGGCTGTTTATTAAGTGGTGTAGGGTAATGTACGGCAGTAGGTATACCCACACTTCCAAGTTTGTCTTGGACCAGTTTTCGATCATCTACAAGAATAGTATATTGCGCCCAAGCACTTAGGTTATGCTCTTCTATAAATGGTGTAACAATATTTGCTTTGCGCTCTAATGACTTCGAATAGCGTTCCGCGACTTTGTTTCTAAGATTAATCTCATTAGAGCAGATATCTAACTTAGGCAACAAAATAGCCGCTTGCAGAGTGTCTAATCGACTATTTACACCTACTCTTATATGGTGATACCTGCGATCCTGTCCATGGCGAGCGATTTGACGCATTATTAGAGCTAATTCATCATCATTAGTCAAAATCGCCCCACCATCACCATAACAACCTAGAGGCTTTGTCGGAAAGAAACTTGTACATGAGACTGTAGTCAAACTACCGGATAGTCTTTTCTTATATTTAGCTCCAAAGCTTTGCGCTGAATCTTCGATTACTGGAAGACCATGCTTCTCTGCAATTTTATTAATCACATCAAAATCTGCACATTGCCCGTAGAGACTGACAGGGATTATAGCTTTAGTCCTAGGAGTTATAGCAGCTTCAAGTTTATCTGGATCGATGTTATATGTTTTTGGGCATACATCTACATAGACTGGTTTCGCACCCAATAACGCCACAGTCTCGGCTGTAGCTATGTAAGTAAATCCAGGAGTAATGACTTCATCGCCAGGGCCAATACCGAATGCCATTTGGGCTATCTGCAAAGCATCAGTACCATTTGCAACAGTAATACAGTGTTTGACTCCACAGAACTCTGCTAGTTTGTCCTCTAGTTCGTAAACCTCGGGACCTAGTATGTACTTGCCATGAGCCAAAACTTTTTTGATGTTAGTATCAATTTCGTTTTTAATCAGTTCTTGCTGTGCAGATAAGTCAATAAATTGCATATTCTAAACACTTCATTTAAATGGACTTAAAAATACTTATGATGGTACTTAATCTAAAGTTTTTTTAAAGATCGACCTTCAAGCTTATATATTTCACCTGTGTGGGGGCACGTTGCCTCGGAAAAGCCTTCTAGAGGTAATTCTAGTTGTTCTCCATATTCACTAATCCAACCTATTTGTTTGGCTGGAACCCCTACCATTAGTGCATAATCCGGGACACTTTTATTTACAACAGCACCCGCTCCAATAAATGAATACATTCCAATTGTAATACCACATACGATCGTGGAGTTAGCGCCAATTGTTGCACCCTTTTTAACTAACGTATCTAAATATTGATCTTTTCTTTCTATTAGAGAGCGAGGGTTATATACATTGGTAAAAACCATGCTTGGCCCACAAAAAACACCTTCTTCAAGTTTAACATTATCATAAACCGAAACGTTATTTTGTATTTTGCAGTTGTCACCAATAACTACCTTATTACCAACAAAGACATTTTGGCCTAGGGAAACTGAACTACCTATTTGTGCGCCTGAACATATATGTGCCCAATGCCATACTCTACTTCCCTCACCAATGACTGCACCGGTATCTATTATCGCCGTATCATGCTTGAAGTAATTCATCTTTTCACCAAGAGTTATATTTAGATGATATATTATAGTCTTAAATCGGCATCACCAATATTAAGTACATGTTTTACGTCATATATAATATGAGAGTTTTTACCAAGCTTACGTAATTTATCTATACCCATACGCTTTGTCTCGCTGTGGTCCACAGCTAAGACAATTCCATCATAGAGCCCTTCTTCCAGCACATCTATTAGGTCTATGCCGTACTCTTCTTTCACTTCTCTTTTACATGCCCAAGTGTCGTACACATCAACTGACATATTAAAATCTTTTAATTCTCTTACAATATCTATAATTTTCGTATTACGGACATCAGGACAATCACCTTTAAAGGTAAAACCCATTATAAGAACTTTTGCCTCGTCAATATGGATTTTTTCACTAGCAAGCTTTTTAACAAGCTGTGTAGCTACATATTCGCCCATCCCATCATTAATTCTTCGGCCAGCTAAAATAACTTCAGGCCTATATCCAACCTCTTGAGCTTTGTGAGTCAAGTAGTAAGGGTCAACACTTATACAATGTCCGCCAACAAGTCCTGGTTTAAATGGAAGAAAGTTCCATTTCGTCCCAGCTGCTTTTAATACTTCCTCAGTGTCTATATTTAACTTGTTAAATATTTTTGCGAATTCATTTATAATCGCAATATTAAGATCTCTCTGTGTATTTTCAATAACCTTTGCAGCTTCAGCCACTTTGATATTGGAGGCTTTATGCGTTCCCGCATCAATTATTGATTTATATACACAGTCAACAAACTCTGCTATTTCATCATTCGAGCCTGAAGTTATTTTTCTGATGGTTGTTAGCCTGTTAACCTTATCGCCTGGATTAATACGCTCGGGGCTGTAACCAGCAAAAAAATCCTCATTAAATTTAAGACCAGATACTTTTTCAATTATCGGTATGCAAACTTCTTCCGTAGCTCCCGGATAAACGGTTGATTCAAATACCACCACATCATTTGTCGATATGATTCGAGCTACAGCTTCAGATGCCTTCTTTAGTGGGGTTAGATCAGGAGAGTTATCATCTGTAATAGGTGTTGGAACAGTTACTACATAAAAATTACAGTCTTTTATTAGGCTAAGCTCACTTGTATAGCTTAGGTAAGATGCACTATTGAGCTCTTCGTTAGTGCATTCCAAAGTCGAATCTTTACCAGAGTTTAATTCTTCTACTCGATCTTGATTAATATCAAAACCAATTGTTGGATATTTTTTACCGAACTCTACAGCCAACGGTAATCCGACGTATCCTAAACCAATTATACCAATTTTCAAGTTATCTAAATTCATAGTACATCCAGAACTCGCTATATATTAAGCGGTAAACCAATTTCTTTATTGTCTCGGGCTGATCGATAAGTGCTAATTAAAAGTTCCAGCGATTTCAAGCCCTCCCTACCATCAGTTTCAGGTTTAGCTTTACCTCTGAGTACATCGGCAACATTTTGAAAGTATGGAGGATGCCCAAAACCATAAACTGATGTTGTTTGATAGTTAGCTTTATCAATCTCGGAGTCGTAGTCACATTCGTCTTCAAATACCCACTCTTGAATTTCATTAACGGCTACTCCACCGATTCTAACTGAACCTCTCTCACCTAGAACTGTTATTGAACCTTCTAGGTTTTTTGGATACGTGCACATAGTCACAGCCATGGATCCTAATGCCCCGTTACGCCACTTTATATTCACAACGCCCGTATCCTCCACCTCAATATCTCTGTGGGTAGATGTCATAGCGTGTATTTTTTCCACTGGCCCAATTAACCAGTGCATTAGGTCAACATAATGTGTCGCTTGATTCATGAAAGCGCCACCATCCATATCCCAGGTCCCCGACCATTCAGCTCTATTATAATATTCTTGAGGTCTAGTCCAGAATACGTTGAGATGAACTAAGTGAATCTTTCCAAAACGTTTATCCTCAACAGCACGTTTTAGTAGACGTAGAGTAGAGTTTCTTCTATTTTGTTTAACTACAAAAAGTTTTACATTTGCATCATCGCAGGCTTTGACCATTGCTATGCCATCTTCCCACTTAGTAGCCATAGGTTTTTCAGTTATGACATTCACACTGGCCTTTGACGCTTTAATCGCCTGAGCAGCATGCAAACCACTAGGTGTACACAACGTCACTAAATCCAGTTTTTCTTTTTCTAAAAGCCGTTCAATTGATGTATAGCCAGGTACTTTATATTGGTTCATGTGCTTTTCTAGTACCGATACATCGGTATCGCAAACCGCAACAAGCTCATACTCGGATTGTAGCTGTTCAATTGAACCGAAATGGTTTTTCGATATACGGCCACAACCAACAACAGCAATTCTTATCTTTCTATTTTTAATCATAGTCCCACCAATATTTAATTTATTTTAGGGTTGAATTTAACTAAGTAATAACCATTGATTCTTTGTAAATGTCAACCTGAAGCTTTTATCTTTTGGTTAAACGCATTTTTCTCTGCTTGATGCCAGCTTAATTGAGTACCTAGTTAATACAGTTCCTATCCCAAGAACAAGTCCGAGTATACTGCTTAATAGAGCAATTCTGATTCGGTTGGGCTCGTCTCTATTCAGAGGACGAATTGGTTTTTCTAAGTAGTTGAATGACGATATCTCCTCTGTTTTTTCTATTGGTTCATCCAAGGTTTTAATTTTATTTTCCAGAACAGATAAACTCGGATCAATAACTGTTAAATCATCAACTGACTTTAGTATCACTATTTTTTTTGAGAGAACCTCGGCCCCTAAGTCTATCGCGAAAATTTCGTCATTGCTCAGTATTTGGATAGGTTTTTCAATACCAGATTTTTTTGATATTTCATAGGCATATTGACTTTTTAAAATCTCAAGAGAAAGTGTATTTCTTGCTACCTCTTCTCTAGCCAATAGTTTTTTATCGAGCTCATTACGTTTGATTCTCAGCAATGATTTTAAATCTCGATAAAGGAGGGATGATACTTTTTCATTAGTGTAATTTATATACTTTACTAGTAAATCAAAACTAACTTCTGGTGATGTAGCTTGGAAGGACAATGTATAACTATTTTCGTCATTTTTGTCTAAGGCCTTAGCACTTATCCCCGCTCCCCATGAATTAATTTTGGTGTCAAAAACATCTTCTGAATCCACATCAATCCCTAAAGTTTTAAACTCTTTTTTTACTAAACTACTTTCTCTTAAGAATTCTAACTTATTCTCTTTTGAGTTAAATATCCTTATAAATCTTTCGTAAATTTTTTCCAACTCTAAGAGATCGTCAATCTCTTCTCCAGATTCAACATCTCCATTTACTTTGTATATATCAAATGCAGATTGGTATTGCTTCGCTGTACTTGCGAAGGATATTATGCTTGTAACATTGGGAAGAGTTACTATAGCTTTTGAACTCCACCATTGCTGAGCATTAAACGCATATATCACTGAAGTTAAGAAGGAAACCATTACGAACATAGCTATGATTACTTTCCCTCGCCACAAGGCAAGTATTAGATCCCTTAAGTCAATATCATCTCTGGCGCTTTGACTTCCGATAGATGATGCACTCTCAGACTGGGTCGTTGTCGTCACTCTAAATCCTCTTGGTTGTTCTGCTACTATGCAACGTCAATGTTTTCACTATTTTTAATCTACGCTACCGCCCTTAGGTATCGTCCCCAAAGCACGTAATAGCATCAATGTCGTAATGACTACTTCTTACGAAGCGCCTTGTTTTCCGTTGATACTTCAACCTGACGGCTAATCAGGTTGATCAACAAAATCGAACGCAATTCCCCGTCAGCTTCTTTATATATTGCGTCTGTCCCTTCAAACTGACCCGAAAGCACTTCTACTTCGTCACCGGGTTTGAACACGTCACCCAGTGCTTCACGCTGCTCATCGCTATCTTCATGGGACATTAGATGGGTGATGAGTTCCATAGGCACTAGGGTTGGCATTGCCCCCTGTCGAACAAAGTCAACCACACCACGCGTTGAACGCACGGTAGTGTATGAGATTTTTTCAGGATCAAAGGAAGCGAATACATAGTTAGGAAAGAGCGGCTCCAATTCACTGGAACGCTTACCACGGCGGATTTTTTCAACAGTTACTTGGGGATAGTAACAATCGACGCCTTGTCTTTTAAGGTGCTGCTCAGCGCGTTGTTGCTCGCTGCGTTTACAATAGAGCAGATACCATGGATTCATTTTTTGTTCTCGTCGATTTTTTTGCTAGCCAGTTTTTGCATCGTCTTTGCGAAGCAACTCAAGAGTATATTAGGCTGGCCTTTGTGCAGCAAGCATACAGCCTTTAACTGCACAAATTGTCTGCACTGGTTCATAGTTTGGAATGCAGGGATTGAATTTTTTTCAAACGGCAAAGAAAAACCGCCTGATTCGGCGGTTTTTTTGAGAGAGATTTTGATGACTTAAGCGCTAAGTCTTTGGATGTCCAAGCTAAAGCTAGTAAGTCCGATCTCACTGAGCGACACGCGTACACTGCCGCCTGAAAGGTCGATAGTTTGAAAGCGAGTATTCGATGCATCTATGCCTAGCAGGTTTTCGTTCTTCACAATCAACGCCTTGCCTGAGCCATCCACCACGGCATTGAGGCCAGCAGATAAAACATTAAGCTGGTTGTCCGCTGCGTTTAGGATTCCAAACATAGCGCGGATTGGACTCGCGTAGGTCGAGCGCTTGATAGCGTGTTCGATTTGATGGACAAGATGAACGAAGCCTCGTTCGTCCGCATCTTGTGAACGGAGATATTCGTTGAAGAACGCACGGATCATCAAGGTTGTCGCTGTTCCGTTCTCTCCAGCGGATGCGCTATCAACCATGTAGAATGCCATCTGACCATCCATCATCCAGGTGTAATCGAGTACTACCGGGTTGGTATCAGCAGACTGCAGTGAGTGATAAGACAATCGCCAGTCACCCTGTTGTGAGTCCTGCTCTGGCATCAACCCCATTAATAAGTCTCTTGCGCTACCTGGATTATCTAAGAGATCCTCCAAATGCCACTTCAGTTCTTCTGTCAGTGGCTGATCGCCGTTTTGAGAGACTTTAAACCATTGCTGAGAAAAATCTGCGTCACTGCTGACTCCACCATCGGCGTCTTCCAATACCGACATAATGGCCGACTTCACCACCATGATGTCTTCGATAGGTTTGATCAGAAAATCTTTAACGCCAAAGCGCAGCGCTTGAGCAACATCAGACATGCCACCCGTGCCTGAGATAACTATCACTGGCAACATTGGATATTCCATGCTGACTTCTTCGACGAACTCTAAACCGGTCATTACCGGCATAGATAGGTCGCTGAGTAACAAGTCAGGAATGCCTTCTCTTAGCGCTTTTAAACCATCTAATCCGTTTTCGGCTTCTCTTACAACGCACCCTTCTTTGCGAAGAAAGCTACCGATGATCCGGCTAAACACGGGATCATCTTCAACAATGAGAACTTCTTTTCCTTCCAACACAATATGTTCTCCTGTTTCCTCTTGCCTTGCTGGTGTCTAATATGGGCAATTCGCTACTACTAGGATAGTTTGAAAATCAGTGCGAGGTTGTCACTAGCCTGTATTAGACGACTCGAAAGTGGTTAACTTTCTGTATCCTGAAAAGAAAATAATTTGGATATTTTCTATCTTTCCTTACCTTCAGACCACCTTTAGAGCCCCTCTTATTGACATGAGACAACGAAAAACACGCCATGTTAATTTGAAATAGCCAAAATAACGCTTTTTGTTGAAGACAATCGCAACACAGTGAAATCCTATGAAATTAGATGACCTCAATCTTTTCCGACTTATCGTCGAAAATGGAAGCTATACGCTAGCTTCAAAAAAGACGGGAATTCCTGTTGCTACACTCACCCGAAGAATCCAGGCACTAGAAGAAGATATAAAGATTAAGCTGCTGCACCGTGATGCCAGAAAACTGTCTTTGACAGAGGCCGGGCAAAGTTTTTACGACCGTTGCTCTCCTTTGTTGGAACAACTGGTAGAAGCTACAGAAAACCTGTCCGAATGTTGTCAGGGTACTTCCGGCACCCTCCGTCTGGCAGCACCTTCAAACATTGCGATGAAGCTTTTGCAACCCATGTTGAGCGCTTTCCTAGTGGCTTATCCTGACATCAAAATTGACTTGTCACTCTACAGTGATGCATCCCCTACTCACTTGGATGACAAACATGCTTTCATCAAAATCGGACCACAGCGTGATTCATCGATGATCGCTCGAAAGCTACACACTGTGAGAGACATTCTTGTTGCTAGTTCGACTTATCTGTCAACAAATGCGCCTTTGACAGACGCTGGCGACCTTGAAAAGCATCATCTGCTGAAAGGATGGCCGCTGATGAGATGGCGACTTTCCAATGATAGAGGTCAGCACATCTGTATCTCTCAACAGGGGCGCTTTGAAGCCTCTGAGCTCCGTGTGGTAAGAGCTGCTGCAAAAGATGGATTGGGTATCGCACTGATACCGGATGTTTTGGTAAAGAAAGACATAAATGAGGGTGAACTGATTCAGATTTTGCCGAATTGGACTACTGAACCTCGTGATATCTTTCTGATGTATCATGATAAAACACATCACCCGGCAAAACTTCGTGCATTTATCGACTTTTCACTCTCATATTTTCACTCAGAAAACACTGAAGAGTGAGGTTGATCACCAAGTGTCCCAGATTCGATAAGTGATTAAAAAACCACCACACTTTTGGTGGTTAAAACTTGCTAACGTCGCCCCTCAACACCTAATGTTATTAATATGTAACGAAGCGATCGATCAAGCATCGCTGTTGCGTATTACAAACTACTGGTTACCGCACAGGAAGGAGCGACCTATGATTCTGGGACATTTGCTCGGCCTTTATACTCACCCGAAAGAAGAATGGAAAAATATCGACGACCGCCATGAAGGCACTGTGAACAGTATGGGGCATGCTGCGATCATGGCGCTTATTCCACCTATCTGCGCCTATTACTCCAGCGTTCATATCGGTTGGCAGATTGGCGTAGGTGACCCGATTTTCCTTACTCAACAAAGCGCCGTCATTATTGCTTGCGCGATGTACTTCGCCCTGATAACTGGTGTAATGGCTCTTGCTTACCTCACCCTTTGGATGAGCCGGACATTTGGTTCAACACCGACGTATACCCAGGCTTTAGAGCTAGCTGCGTACACGGCTACTCCAATATTCATGGTTGGTTTAGCAGCACTCTACCCGGTGGTTTGGTTTGTAATGTTGGTAGGACTCGCAGGTATTGCTTACTCTGTATATCTACTTTACACGGGAGTCCCCATTATCATGCACATACCGGAAGAAAGGGGCTTTATTTACGCAAGTTCAGTGGTCACCTGTGGGCTTGTGTTACTGGTTGCCATACTTGCCAGTTCGGTGATTATGTGGAATGTGGGTTTCGGACCTATGTTTGTCCAGTAAATGGCGGCCTTTAATCATTGGAATGGTCAATGATTGAAAATTACGAACATAAAAAACGCGGCTTGATAGCCGCGTTTTTTATTTGACGTTCATCTCTGACGGGAAGCTTAAATTAGCTCTCGTTGTAGATTTCGAGGTTAGCCAGCTCTTGCTGCTGTTCGCGAACCGCTTTAGATTCATCGTTACGCAGGCTTTCCAAGTAATCGAGGTATTCTTGGTTGATGTCACTGGTGACGTACTCGCCGCTGAATACTGAGCTTTCAAAGCGCTTCACATCAGGGTTTCCTTCACGTACTGCATCTTCTAAATCGCTGAGATCCTGGAAGATAAGACCATCAGCACCAATGATTTGACATATTTCATCGACCTCACGGCCATGTGCAATAAGCTCATTTGCGCTAGGCATATCGATACCATAAACATTCGGGAATCGAATCTCTGGTGCGGCTGACGCCATGTAAACACGCTTTGCGCCTGCTTCACGTGCCATTTCAATAATTTGTTCAGACGTAGTACCACGAACAATAGAATCATCCACCAACAACACTGATTTGTCTTTAAATTCTGAGCGGATGGCGTTGAGCTTACGACGCACTGATTTACGGCGTTGCTGTTGACCCGGCATGATAAAGGTACGGCCAACGTAACGGTTTTTCACGAACCCCTGACGATATGGTTTCTCAAGCACTTGAGCAATTTCCAACGCGATATCGCAAGACGTTTCTGGAATTGGGATTACCACGTCAATATCCAAGTCTTCCCATTCACGACGAATTTTGGCACCGAGTTTTTGCCCCATGTTGACGCGTGCACCATATACAGAGACTTTGTCGATGAATGAGTCTGGACGTGCGAAATAGACAAATTCAAAGATACAAGGAGACAATGTCGGATTATCAGCGCATTGACGGGTAAACAGACGACCATCAAAAGTGATGTAAACCGCTTCGCCCGGCGCTACATCGCGAACAAAGTCAAAGCCAACCGCGTCAAGTGCCACTGATTCTGAGGCCACCATGTACTCTTCACGGCCATTGACTGTGCGTTTGCCCAGGCAAAGTGGACGAATACCATGTGGGTCACGGAACGCAATAAGGCCATGTCCAATGATCATCGCAACAACTGCATAGCCACCGGTGACTTGTGCGTGAAGTTCACGCACCGCTGAGAACACGTGTTCTTCCGTCAGTTTGTCAGAGGCGACATTGTCAATTTGGTGGGCAAGAACGTTGAGAAGGACTTCTGAATCTGAAGTGGTGTTAAGGTGGCGGCGGTCTTGTTGAAAAAGCGACTCGCGAAGCTGGTTGGCATTGGTGAGGTTACCATTGTGCGCGAGCGTGATGCCATATGGTGAGTTCACATAAAATGGTTGCGCTTCTGAAGCACTGGAGCTACCTGCTGTTGGGTAACGAGCGTGGCCAATACCCACGGTTCCCTGCAGCCTTTGCATGTGCTTTAGTTGGAAAACATCTTTGACCAGGCCGTTCGCTTTTCTCAGGCGGAAACGGTTATCGTCAATGGTGACAATACCTGCCGCATCCTGACCTCGGTGCTGAAGTACTGTCAACGCATCGTAAATTGACTGATTAACCGGGGTCTCACCCACGATCCCAACAATCCCACACATGTATGCTGTTCCTTGTAACGCGAAATTGAGCCCAGGGAACTTGTGGATTTACCCGCGAACTTTGCCGCGGGAAAACCTTAGATCACCTTAGGCAGAAAGCTGGAGCTTTGCTCCAAATAAGTGAAAAACCACTCAATCACTACCCCAAATTTAGGGATTAACTGTGATTGTTTCCACTCTGGAGAGCTGGCAAGGCTGGTGAAAGCATCAAGGAAAAATAACAGCGCAGCGACTATCAATACGCCACGAATTCCCCCAAAAACAATCCCTAACACGCGATCTGTACCTGAAAGGCCAGTTTTTTGTACTAACTGTCCAATCACGTAGTTAACAACCGCACCAACAATCAGGGTGGCAATAAACAGCGCCGCTATCGCCGCACCATTTCGAATCATTTCGTCATGAATATTTGTAAAGTAAGCTGCCAATTGCGGGTAAAAATTACTCGCAACAAAGAAGGCACCAAACCAAATCACCAGCGATAAGGCTTCTTTAACAAAACCGCGGACCAAGCTAATCAGAGCAGAAAAGCTGATCACGCCAATAATGATGTAATCTATCCAATTCATCTTTTAATCATCTGAGCGATTCGCGCGCATTTTAACAGAAAAAATGACGACGCAAACGTTTTCTTATGGGTTGAGTGGGTTAAATCTAAGCAGTTGACCTTTCAAACCGGTCAAAGACTCTAAATCTGCAGTCATCGACTCAAGCTTTTCCTTAGACACATCAGGGCCTACCTCGACGCGTGCTAAATCACCCTCTTTGATATCGCGCGGCATCAGTTGAGCGGGGTAGCCTTTGCCTCGTAAAGTTGATACCAGATTCTTGGCGTTCTCTATATTTCTGAAAGTACCAAGACGAATGATCCAGGCGGAATCGGTGTACCCTTCTTTGGGTGCAGAAGACTCGGCAGCTTCTACATCAGACACTACCGGCTCATCAATGGTAACCATGACGGGATCTTCTGGCGGCATAAAACTTTCAACCTGCTCAGGTGCCTGAATAGGCTCAGTCAGCACGGACTCATCCACTTCCTTACGTAAGGGAATGGCTTGATAGCTTTCTTCGTAGTGTGCCTTTTCACCGTCAAATACATCGGGAAGGAAAATAACGCCCAGAGAGACAAGGATGAGCGTCCCGACCAATCGGTTTTGAAACTGGGTTGCCACAATTACTCCTGTTTTTGGAGGTGGTCGGCGATCTCACCGACAGTATGGAAAGAACCGAATACAATGAGGATGTCTCCCTGCCAATCAAGCGATGCTCTTGCTTTATCAAAAGCCAGCGCGGGAGACGTAAAGCCTTGGATACCATCCGGTAAGTGTTCTGCGATCTGCTCCCAGCTTGCGGCTCGAGGCCCCGAAAGCGACGCCGGGTACCAATGGTCAATGACGGACTTTATCTCTTCGATGGTAGCGGCGATATCTTTGTCGTGAAGCATTGCGACGACAGCATGAACGCTGGCATTGGAAGTCATTTTCAGTTCTTGAATTTGATGTGCCAGGTAAGCTGCAGAATGTGGGTTGTGAGCGACATCCATCAAAATCAATGGAGACTCAGAAATGCGCTCCATACGGCCAGCCAGCTTTACGGATTTCAGGCCATCAACAATGTGCTCGTCAGTCACTTCAAGTTCGGATAACCCTAACGCCATCAATGCTGTTGCAGCGTTCGGAAGTGGCAAGTTGGGAACTGGCAAGTCGCGCAAATCAAATGCGCCACACTGCCAATGCCACACATCACCTTCTTTTTCGTAGTCAAACTGGTAGCCCACCTGGTGAAGATTGGCACCAATATCGTCAGCATGGGCCGCAACACTTGCAGGCGGCTCCGGTTGACTGCAGACAGCCGGTTTTCCACCTCTGAAAATACCGGCTTTCTCGAAGCCAATCACTTCAATGTCATCACCCAGCCAGTCGACATGGTCGATGGCCAAACTGGTGATCACAGACACATCATGGTCAACAACATTCGTGGCATCCAAACGTCCCCCCAAGCCTACCTCAAGCACAACCACATCAACCTGGTTATCTTTGAACAACCAAAGTGCAGCCAGCGTACCGAATTCAAAAAAGCTCAGGCTGGTATCACCTCGCAATGTTTCTATCGCGGTGAATGCTTCTGAATGCCTTTCATCATCTAATTCCTGGCCGTTAACGCGAACACGCTCGTTATAACGCACCAGATGAGGAGAGCTGTAAACGCCCACTTTATAGCCAGCTTTGAGGAGAATGTTTTCGATGATGGCACAAGTTGAACCTTTGCCATTGGTGCCTGCTACCGTAATCACTTTTGGCGCTGGTTTGGTCAGCTTGCCATTGTTGGCAACCAGAGAAGCGCGGTCTAAACCTAAATCAATTGCGCTGGTGTGAAGAGATTCCAGATACTGCAACCATGCAGATAACGGTGAGTGAGCACCGGGCTTAATGAGTTCTGACATTTGTTATCTATTCAAATTTCCAATGCTTTAATCATATCAGTTAAAAGACAAAGAGCGCCATAAGGCGCTCTTTCGATGTGAGATTCACTTGAACAATTCAGGTTCAATTACTCTTTATCTTCTTCCACTGGCTCAGCTTCAACCACTTCACCTTCAAGCGGTTTGTCGACCGACACTACCAGTGGTGATTCATGGTTGGTCATTTTTGCCAACAAGCCACCAATACGTTGACGCATTTCACGACGGTCAACGATCATGTCAATGGCACCGTGTTCAAGCAGAAACTCACTACGCTGGAAGCCTTCTGGCAACTTTTCACGCACGGTTTGTTCAATAACACGTTGACCAGCAAAACCGATCAGCGCTTTTGGCTCACCGATGTTAACGTCGCCCAACATCGCAAAGCTTGCAGTAACACCACCAAAGGTTGGGTCAGTCAACACAGAAACAAACGGCAGGCCTTTTGCTGAAAGACGCTCAAGTGCTGCACTGGTTTTCGCCATTTGCATCAGCGACATCAACGCTTCTTGCATACGCGCGCCACCACTTGCAGAAAAACAGACAAAGCCACAGTTGTTTTCGATTGCTGCGTCTACTGCTTTCACGAAGCGCGCGCCAACAACCGCCCCCATTGAGCCGCCCATGAAAGCAAACTCAAAAGAAGCGGCGACAACCGGCATGCCCAACAGTTCGCCTTTCATGACGATCAGGGCATCTTTCTCACCGCTTGATTTCTGCGCTGCAGAAATACGGTCTTTATACTTTTTGGAGTCGCGGAATTTGAGCAGATCTTTTGGCTCAAGCTCATCACCGATTTCCACGCGGTCACCTTCATCGAGGAAGGTCTCCAAGCGCTTGCGCGCACTCATGCGCATGTGGTGATCACATTTCGGACACACATGCAGGTTACGCTCGAGTTCTGCATGGTACAGCACTTGTTCGCACGACGAACACTTGGTCCAGACGCCTTCAGGGATAGAAGCCTTACGTGAAGAACCGATATTGCTTTTTGTCAGTATTTTTTCAAGCCAGCTCATGAACGACCTTTTTTATTGGAGCACTCGCCGCTTACATCACTATCTGCACTGTTTCGTTCACCATGAACGCGGTCTGCGCAGAGATGGGCAAGTGGCCTTGATATCTAATAATTCAACGAAGAATTAAAACACAACTTGTTAAGACTTTGGACAAAAAACTGGTACTACCTATTGTTAGTCCCACTTCTGTCTACTTTGCTTTGTAACGAAGAGGCAATTTTCCGCGACTCTACGCTGGTTACAGTTGTTCGTCCGGCAAAAACAGCGGACCTACCGGCGAAGATGGAAGTTCATATTCCGCCGGGTAATCCACTTCTACCAGATACAATCCTTCTGCCTTTGCTGTTGCTGCCGCTAAGTTGCGGTCTTTAATTTCTAACAGCCATTTCAGCCACTCTGGTTTTTGCTCTTTGCGGCCGACAGCAATCAAACTGCCAGTGATATTCCTCACCATATGGTGAACAAATGCATTGGCCTTGATATCAATGATCACGTAACGTCCCTGACGAGTCACATTTATATGATGAACGTTTCGCCATGGGCTGTTCGACTGACAATGGGCAGCACGGAAGGAAGTAAAGTCATTCTCTCCCAGTAAGCACTGTGCCGCTTCATGCATCAGCTTTTCGTCGAGCTCGCCATGATAGTGGCTCACGCCGTGACGCAGAATTCCCGGGCGCAAAGCATCGTTGTAGATAATGTAGCGATAACGACGCGCCGTTGCGGTAAAGCGGGCATGGAACTCGTCGGGCACTTCTTTAGCCCAACGCACCGCAATGGTATCAGGCAGGTGCGTGTTAACACCCATCGTCCATGCGCGCAAAGGTCTTGAACCATTAACATCGAAGTGAACGACTTGACCTGTGCCATGAACGCCAGCATCTGTACGACCAGCGCACTGCACTTCAATCGGCTGGTTGGCGATTTTGGACAGGGCTTTTTCAAGGTGTTCTTGAACGCTTGGCACTTCACGTTGGCGTTGCCAACCATAAAATTTCGCACCATCGTATTCCACACCCAGGGCAATTCTCATCGTGTTTTCTCTGTCTTGCTGGTTATCTAAGGCGGCGCATTATATACCCAAACGACCTGAAAATGCAGGATTCAGCGAGATTGACTGGCGTTGTGTTCGCGGCGTTCCTTTGTAGATGTAGTCACCTCCATCAAAAAGGAACAACAAAGATCACGGCGTCAGTCAACTCGCCCGAAGGGAGGCCCTCAACGCGAGCACCTTCAGGTTGTTTGGGTATATTCCCAAAGCGTCAGGCATAAAAATGGCGGGATAACCCGCCATTTTTGTTTTGACTCATTTAGTTGAGCTTCTCAATCATCAATCTGGCTTCATCCTTGAGGTTGGCATCGCCACTTTGCATCACCTTTTCAAGAAGCTGAATGGCACCGTCAACGTCGTTCATCTCAAGGTAGGCTTTCGCCAAATCCATGTTGGTAGCGGCTTCGCCACTGCTATCTACATCGGCAGGTTGAATATCGCTAAGCACATCCGGGAAATCTGCCAGTCCAACATCCAAGTCCATCTTCAGCGAATCAGGGTCTTCCTGAAGCGCGCCGTCGTCTTTCATCAGATCATCAATACTGATGTACTCTTCACTCGGAGACGACGCTTCAACCAGCTCACTTTCAACGTCATCCAGTAACCCGTCCAGATCGCCTTCGAGATCCATCGACTTGATCTCATCTCCTAGGACTTCAGGCTGCTGAGACCAGTCTTCACTTTCCAACTCAGGTTCTGGCGCTTGCTCTGCACTCCAGACATCACTTTCGTCTTCAGGAATATCGAGTTCTTCAGTTTCAAAATCGCCTAATCCGGAGTGTTCATCATCCAACTCATCGGAGAGCAACGCTTCCATGTTGAGGCCGGCAACCTGGTGCTCATCGTCATCCAGTTGCGCCAGCTCATCCAGTTCAGCGGCGCGATAAGGCGCTTGAGACACCGGGGCAGAAGATTGTGTAAAACCCTCTTCTTTAGATTGCGGGAGAAACTCTTCCAGTTCTCTTTGTTCATCTAATGCAGCAGACAGCGCGTCGTCTTCATCAAATTCACCCAGCTCGTCCATTCCAATTGGATCAACTTTTGGGAAAGCCAAGGTATTTGGTTCTGTCGCTGTGAAAGCCTGAGCCTCTTCGTTGTCTTCTTCCTGCAGCTGAGTTGTATCCAGCAACTCTTTTTGAAGCGCTTCATCTTCTGGAAGTTCACTTTCAACAGGCTCTGCTAAATCTTCCTGAGCAGAAGGAAGCTCGACGTCATATTCCTGCGCAGCGTCTTCTTCAGTAAATTCAGGCAGGTTTTCCAAATCCAGTGGCGCATCATCGTTGTCATCAGGTTGCGCATCACCGGTTGTTTCCGGCTCGCCTTCGCTGTCCGCTAATGCTGCCTCTTCGTCATATTCTGGTAAAGATGACAAATCAAGAGGTGCTTCATCTTCCTCTTCAAACGCTTCTTCAGCGTCATCCTCTGGAGCAACTTCAGATACATCCTCTGGCTGCGGATCAAACGCTTGAGTTTCTTCAACCTCGCTTTCCGCTTCCGGACTATCTGAAGTTGAAGTCAGGGCTTCACTGCCCTCAGCATTTGACGCTTCTGGAGACAGCTCATTGCTAATGAGCTCTTCGGTCTCTACTTCGGCGTCGTCTGTGTCAGGCTCTTCGGTAAGTGCTGCCAGTTCATCTTCAGGCTCATTTGCCTCTTCAGGCACTTCAGGCACTTCAGGGGCAGTGTCTGCCTGCTCTGAAGGGACCTCATCAGACTCAGTTGGAGACTCACCTTCATCGAGCAAGCTATCAAGAAGATCCAAGTCTTCCGATGTCGCCTCAGGTTCTTCAACTGGCACTTCGTCCAGAACAACTTCTTCCGTTTCGTTTTGCGCCGCTTCCTCGGCCTGTTCGTCCTGCTCGAGTACATCATCAAGTAGGTCCAGATCTGATTCTGAAGCTTCCGGCTCTGGTTCAGCGCCAACAGGTTCATCTTCAACGATTGCATCCAGTTCTGTGTCTGAATCGTCTGAGCTCAGCGCGTCGTCCAACTCTGAAAAATCATCGGCGTCGGGCTCTGTCTCTAAAGGCTGCTCATCAAGCTCCAGAGCCTCAGGCTCAGGGAGTTCCAATTCGTCAGTGGCCTCTTCAAGCACATCATCTAAATCGTCAACCAGTGACTCTTCTGTGCTTTCTGGAAGTGCCTCTGTATCAATATCCAGCTCGCTATCGATATCCAACTCATTATCAATATCAAGCTCGTTATCAAAGCCAAGGTCTTCACCAAGCAGGTCGTCTTCCGGGACCTCATCCAGTAAAGCACTTTCATCTTCGAGTGCATCACCGTCATCAATCAATTCATCAAGCAGGACATCGGTTTCACCGAGATCAACATCTTCCTGCTCTTCTGGTTCACCGAGAACATCGCCCAATAAGTCATCGTCATCGATAGCTTCATCAAGCAATGCATTTTCATCAAGTGGGTCTAAATCATCTTCACTGACAAGCTCATCCAGCAAAGTATCTGTTTCGGACAGATCCGCTTCTGGTTCTAAATCCAGAGACAAATCGTCAGTGTCGTCTTTTTCTTCTGACTCGACTGCATTACCGTCTTCATCGATGAGGTCATCGCCCAGCATTTCATCAAGCAGAGCGTCCGGGTCAGCAATGTCTTCCTCTTCAGCAACGTCATTGCTGATTAGATCTAAGTCGCCATCTTCGTCGAGAAGCTCATCCAACATTGCTGCGTTATCATCAGCGCTAGGCTCCGGATCCAAAGCAGGCTCGGCGGCATCGCCAATAAGATCATCAATGTCATCATCCGACAAGTTGATGTCTTGAGACAAATCAACCTCAGGCTCATCATCAAGCACGTTGTCAAACAGGGCTTCATTGGTTTCGAGCGATTCTTCTGTACTCTCTTCCTCAGGTGAAGCGTCAGACGTTGGTTCGGCATCTTCCGTTGCTGCTTCATCATTGTCACCAGACTGCTCTGCGTTTAACAGAGCATCAATGTCATCGACTTCTTCATCATCACCACCACCGAGAGATTGTTCCCACATTGCGGCAAGCGCTTCATCAGGGCTGAGTTCTGACTCTTCCGGCTGGGAAGACATTTCATCGAGCGCGCGCTCCATGTCTTCAAGGCCGATTGCACCGTCAGTGTTGGCTTCGATATCCAAATCAGTGCTGGTATCGAAGTCATCATCCAAACCGACATCAAGATTCGATGTCAGGTCAGTATCGGCATCAATATCCAGACCACCTTCTTCAGGCTCTTCTGAAAGCTCTAGGGTGTCGGACAGGTTGATGTCGTCAAGGTCATCCCCCATGTCGTCGCCAAAGAGTTGGTCGGCATCAATGTCATCAGTAACTTCGAGTTCATCATCTTCCAGCACCAGTTCGTCGGTGTCGTCATCCACATCGACCATGGCCACTGGCATGTCTGGATCTTCGCCGTCCAAACCTTCTGGCTCTGCTACATCGACATCTTCATCTTTACGACGACGCATGATGAAGAAGGCAGCAGCACCAATCACTAACAACGCAGGGATAATCGCCATGGTCGCCAGCATCAATGGGCTTGCCATCAGGGATTCAAAGAAAGAAGGCTCCTTCATTTCCATCTGGGCCTGACGCATACGTTGGATTTCGAGGAACTCGCGAATTTCTTCGGTTAGCTCTTCATCTGCGGACATTTGGTCTTTCAGTGCTGCCAGTTCATTTTGAACTTCAGCCAGACGGATTTTGAGGATGTGATTACTTTCAACCAACTTGCCCATTTGCAGATCGGATTCGTTGATCTGATTCTGAACCATGGACATGTCAGGTTTGGCTGGCGCACCCGCCATTTCGCCCTTAGGCTCCATCATCTCCTTCTCTTGCATTGGCTTGTTCTCAGCCATGGTTTCCGGTTCTCCGGCTTCCATTTCAGGCTTCGCTTTTTCGGCCATCGCAGGTTCAGGTGTTGGTTCAGGCTTGGGTGCAGGTTTTGGTGTAGCAACAGGTGCGGTAACTTGCTGACTCAAAGGCTGGTTAGCAACGCGTTGTGCGTCTTTTCGCGCCTGATCAATTTGCAGGCGACTTGCTACGTCATCCGTACTTTCGCGGCGAATTTCCGTCAGGGTTGGCATCAACAAAGTGCTGCCAGGAGTCAGACCGTGAATATTGGCATCTTCGAACGCGCCCGGATTGAGGCGGAAAATAGCACCAATAGTCTGATAGACAGTCACAGAGTTGTTTGGCTGATAGCGTGACGCGATAGACCAAAGGGTGTCGGTGTCTCGGGTTGGACCAACAGATTGGCGTCGGTTCACCGAGGATAGCGGCGCCTGATTTTGTTGAGTCAAAGGTGCAGTAGCATTAGGCGGAGGAGATTCTTCCACCGGGCCAAGAATACGAATAGCAGACTGCGCAGAGAACGGAACACCGAGGCTCAGCAATAAAGACGAGACGACAAGCGTTTTGCCGAGACGACCACCTGATAAGTATGAAAAAAGAGTTCGCTTCATCGCGTTATAAAAATCTGGGTCAGACACTGCCCGCATTCCCCTATGGCAGAATAAAAGGCTTTTCACAATCGCGTCGCGTTTCCCTACTGAAGTCGTTGGGAGGTAAGGCGTTAAACACCTGCTGCGATTGATATTACTGGTTATTTCCCTAACTATATCGGAAGCCCAGCTGAAAACTGTAGTGTGAAGAGATAAAACTGTGTTTTGTGATCAAACAACCGGCAACAGATCACTGCTGCCGGCCGTTTTAACTGAATGAGATTGATTCAGTCAGGAATGATTACAGGTAATCGCGGATCAGAAGTTCTGCAATTTGCACTGAGTTTGTCGCAGCGCCTTTGCGAACGTTATCTGCCACAACCCACATGTTCAGGCCATTCGGGTGGCTGATGTCGTTACGTACACGGCCGACCATAACATGGTCTTTACCTGTCGCTTCTTTTACCTGCGTTGGGTAGTCTTCGCCGTAGTAAACTTCAACGCCTTCAGCGCGGGATAGCAGGTCCATCGCTTCGGTGGCATCCAACGGCTGCTGACATTCAATGTGTACGGCTTCAGCGTGGCCATAGAACACTGGCACGCGAACACAGGTCGGGTTTACCGCGACGGAATCGTCACCAAGGATCTTCTGGGTTTCCCACACCATTTTCATTTCTTCTTTGGTGTAGCCGTTGTCCATGAACTCATCAATATGTGGCAGACAGTTAAATGCGATCTGCTTTTTGTAAGTGCTTGGCTCTGCTTCCTGGCTGTTCAGCAGTTTCACTGTCTGGCCTGCCAGTTCATCAACGCCTTTCTTACCTGAACCAGATACTGACTGGTAGGTTGCTACGTTGATACGCTCAATACCTGCAGCATCGTAAATTGGCTTCAGTGCCACCAGCATTTGGATGGTCGAACAGTTAGGGTTCGCGATGATGTTACGGTTGCGGAAATCCGCAATTGCTTCCGGGTTCACTTCTGGCACTACCAGCGGAACATCGTATTCGTAACGGAAACGTGAGGTGTTATCGATAACCACCACGCCCTCATCTGCAGCAATAGGAGCCCAACGGTCAGAAGATTCAGCACCCGCTGAGAACATCGCGATTTGAACCTGGCTCCAGTCAAAGTCTTCCACGTTTTTCACGCGGACACTTTTACCGTTAAAACGAATGGTTTCACCGGCACTGCGCTCACTTGCCAGCAAGTGAAGGTTGCGCACAGGGAATTTACGCTCTTCCAACACCTCGATAATGGTGCGCCCTACTGCGCCTGTAGCACCTAAAACAGCGACGTCATAAGCCACATCGAATTCTTGTGTCATGATTATTCCTCTACGGTAAAACCTAAATTAGCGAGCGACTCTAACCCAAACGCTGCCTCGCCCGCTACTGTAATTGCACTGTACTCACGTCTGTCCCAGTAATTCTTGCGCAAGCGGTCAAAGCTTGCGCGTTGCTGCTCAACGTCAGCCATCGCACGGCGAAACTCGGCATCATCACGGCGGACGTCATAAATTAGCTGGCACAGTGCCATCAGATCGCTTTCATCCCAAGGTTTGCTAAGAGATACCTTTGGAATTGGCGCAATCGGCAGCAAAGATGCCGCTTCGACTTTTTCTTCCTGGTTACCCAGAAATTCACAGTAACTGTTGTAAATCATGGTGGTGCCGCGTGCTTTACCTTCCAGCCCGTAACCCGCAACGTGCGGGGTGGCGAAAGCCAGCATGGGAAGAAGTTCCATATCCACTTCCGGTTCGAACTCGAACACATCCAGTACAGCTGTTAACTGCTGTGTTTTCAGCGCGGCTTTCAATGCGTCGTTACTGACCACTGGACCGCGAGCCGCGTTGATAAGGATTGAACCTGGCTTTAGGGCAGCGATCTCCGCATCACCCATCAGATGATGCGTTGGGTGTTCACCGTTTTTGGTTAGCGGCGTATGGAATGTCAGGACATCACACTCTGCAATCAGGGTTTGTAGAGGATGAAACTCGCGTGTGTCACCTTCCGCTTGTTTGAGCGGGTCACACAAAAGATGCTGAATGCTCAGTGCTGACAGACACTTCGACAGGTAGCTACCTACCTGACCTGCGCCCACAATGCCAACTTTACGGTCAGCAATAGAAAAACCCTGTTGTTGACTCAGTACCAGCAGCGCGCTTATCACGTATTCTGCCACACCCACTTTGTTACAGCCTGGTGCGGCAGTAAAGAAGATGCCTTTGCTGGCAAGCAGCTCCGCATCAACATGGTCGGTGCCTGCGGTTGCCGTGCCAACAAATTTCAGTTTGTTGGCTTTTTCTAGCAGCGCTTCGTCAACCTTGGTGACGGAGCGAATCATCAACGCATCAACGTCAATCAAGTCTTCTGTGGTCAGGGTGCGCCCTGCTTTGGCGGTGACCGTACCCAGCTTGCTGAACAACTCAGCGGCATACGGCATGTTTTCATCAATCAGAATGTTCAAGTGCGTTTACTCTTACATTTATTCCATTGGCGCTATTGTGACGCTTTTCTGCGCCAGATTAAACGAAAAAACCCGGCCGATTGGCCGGGCAAAATCCAGGATCTGAAAGGTAGAGATCGGCTCTCAACGATCTAAACCTGCGTCTGTTGTAGGCATAAAGCCAACGTCCCGGAAAACCGTTAGGACACGTTAGGCTATTGCTAACAACTATCCTTCGTATTTTTTAATAACCAGCGTGGCGTTGGTACCACCAAAGCCGAAGCTGTTAGACATCACTGTCTTCAGCTCTACTTCACGGGTTTCCGACACGATATCAAGACCTTCAGCAGCTGGATCCAAGTTTTCAATGTTGATGCTTGGTGCAACGAAGTTGTTTTCCAGCATGATGGTGGAGTAAATCGCTTCGTGAACACCTGCCGCACCCAGTGCGTGACCGGTCATGGCTTTGGTGGCAGAAATTGCAGGGCTGTTGTTGCCGAAAACTTCCTGAATCGCACCCAGCTCTTTCACATCACCCACTGGCGTAGAGGTGCCGTGAGTGTTGATGTAATCGATTTGATCTACGTCCTGCATCGCCATCTTCATACAGCGAATCGCACCTTCACCTGATGGCGCTACCATGTCGTAGCCATCTGACGTTGCACCGTAGCCCACAATTTCACCGTAGATTTTCGCACCACGCGCCAGCGCATGCTCAAGCTCTTCGATAACCATCATGCCGCCACCACCAGAGATAACGAAACCATCGCGGTCTGCGTCGTAGGTACGTGATGCTTTTTCTGGGTTGTCGTTGTATTTGGTCGACAGCGCGCCCATCGCGTCAAACATCATGGTCAGTGACCAGTCAAGCTCTTCACCACCACCTGCAAAAACAACGTCTTGCTTGCCCAGTTGAATCAATTCAACGGCGTGGCCAATACAGTGTGCTGATGTCGCACACGCAGAGCTCATGGTGTAGTTCACACCACGGATTTTGAATGGTGTTGCCAGACAAGCTGAAACCGTCGAAGACATGGTACGTGGCACCATGTAAGGACCAACACGTTTTACGCCTTTCTCACGTAATGTGTCTGTGGCTGCAACTTGGTTAATTGAAGATGCGCCACCAGAACCGGCAACCAGACCGGTGCGGTCATTAGACACCATATCTTCTGTCAAACCAGCATCTTCGATAGCCTGTTCCATTGACAGATAAGCGAAGCCCGCAGCATCGCCCATAAAACGAAACTTTTTGCGATCAATGTGATCAGCAGGATTGAGCTTTAAATCACCCCAGACATTACTGCGAAGCTTCATGTCTGCGAACTGTTGGGAAAAGCTAATCCCTGATTTACCCGTCTTTAATGACTCCAGCACTTCTTTAACGTTGTTACCGATGCTGGAAACAATTCCCATACCTGTAATTACGGCTCGTTTCATCTTTTGTTCCTACAATTCGAGTTCGCACCGATGATAGCGGTTTTGATACGCCTAAGTGGTCAGCTTTCCTAGAGTACAGGTGTAAGCTGAAATTTTTCACATACTGACACAGACCCGTTGTCGGTTCTGTATATTCCGTCGAATTGGCGATAGAATCCGCGCTCGACGTGCAAACCCCGTTTTTATTAAGGTAAGGCTTGTGACCCAAACCCGTATTGAACACGCCCAAATTCACTGGAATGACGCCGGAACACCGGTCTCTGACAACTTTGACGATGTTTACTTTTCCAATGCCAATGGTCTGGAAGAAACGCGCTACGTGTTCCTACAGCAAAACCAGCTACCAAACCGCTGGGATACCTTTTCAAATGACCGATTCGTGATTGCGGAAACCGGATTTGGTACTGGCCTTAACTTTCTGGCTGTGTGGCAGTGGTTTGCCCAATTCCGAAAGGAAAACCCTGAGGCTCAAGTCAACCAGCTTCATTTCATCAGCTTTGAGAAGTTCCCGGTCTCCGTTACTGATTTAGAAAAAGCCCACGCAGCCTGGCCAGAGTTGGCGGATTTCGCCGAAGCACTTCGCAAACACTACCCAGCAGCGGTTTCTGGCTGCCACCGTTTGGTATTGGCAGATGGCATGATCACGTTGGACTTGTGGTTCGGCGACATCAAAGACTGTATGCCGCAAGTGTGGACGTCTGATGAAGGAATTGTGGACTGCTGGTTTCTGGACGGCTTTGCACCCAGCAAGAACCCTGAAATGTGGAGTCAGACGCTGTTCGACGGCATGGCAAGACTGGCTAAACAGGCATGTACCGTTGCCACTTTTACCGCGGCAGGCTTTGTGCGTCGCGGCTTAATCGACGCAGGCTTTGAAATGAAGAAAGCCAAGGGCTATGGCACCAAACGCGACATGATTGTCGGCACCATGGTCGAACGCAACCAGCCCCGCCAACAGGCACCCTGGTATAAACGTACCGCACCACAAAACAGCAATGACATTGCCATTGTTGGTGGCGGTGTGGCGAGCGCTACCTTGGCACTGTCACTGGTACGCCGTGGAAAATCAGTCACCCTTTATTGCGAACATGACAAGCCTGGACTTGCCGCCTCCGGCAACCGACAAGGCGCGGTGTATCCACTTCTAAATGGCAGTGACGATGCCCTTTCTCGCTTCTTTGCGCCGGCATTTCTGTTCTCCCGTCAGTTTATTGAACAGGCAGCCGAAACGGTTTCGTTTGATCACGAATTGTGTGGCGTTACTCAATTAGGGTGGGATGAAAAAAGCGCGGACAAATTGGCGAAGATGCTGACAGGTGGTTTTCCGGAAGCTCTTATCCACGGTATCACCAAAGAAGACGCCGAATCACTGACTGGCATTGAAACCGGGCACGGCGGTGTCACCTATCCTCTCGGCGGCTGGTTGTGTCCTCAGCAGTTAACCCAGGGCTTGATAGCCAATGCTGAGAAAACTGGCCTGTTGACCTGTCATTACAATGCCGAAGTGACGAAAGCCAGTCATCAGAACGGGTCGTGGACACTGACTGCAAACCAAAGCGAACGGACTCACGATACCGTGGTTGTTGCTAACGGTCACAAGTTCACCCAGTTTGAACAAACCGCCCCCATCCCGGCCTATGCGGTTCGTGGTCAGGTTTCCCACATTAATACCACGCCAGCGTTAAAGCAGCTCAAAACCGTGGTGTGTTATGACGGTTACCTGACGCCGGCCAACCCGAAAAATGACACCCACTGCATCGGCGCCAGCTACAGCCGAAATAATACTTCCATGGCGTTTAGCATGGACGATCAGGCTGGCAACAAGCAGCGCCTGGTCGATTGCATTCCTGCTGAGTGGCCAAAAGAGATTGATACTGACCATGGTGGTGGTCGCGTGGGTATTCGCTGTGCCAGCCGCGATCATTTGCCGTATGTCGGTGATGTCTGCGACTTTGAAGCCCTGAAAACCGCATACAGTGATTTGCGTGATAAGAAAGACAATGCCGAAGATGTGCCGGTTTACCCGAACCTGTATAGCCTGTTGGCACTCGGTTCGCGCGGTTTAACCTCAGCGCCAATCCTCGGTGAGCTTCTGGCTTCACAGCTTTGTAGCGATCCACTCCCCATGCCGGTTGATGTGCTTAATGCCTTGCATCCCGGACGCATGTGGGTGAGAAAGCTGCTCAAGGGTAAAGCGCTTTAGTAGGGAAAGATAATTCAAACAAAGAAGGCGCCGATTGGCGCCTTCTTCTTATATGGATGCAGTGTTTAACCCGCCTGTTCTTGTAACGATGCCCAGAGGTTACCCACCAGCACTTGATCAGAAGGGTTCAGCTCGTTTGAATTCTCTTTCAGGCTTTCGTCAACACGTACCTTCAGCGCAGACACATCTTCGATGCCGTCCTGCTCACAGTCTGCGGCCGCCAGCGAGACATGACCACGCAGATAACCGCTGGCAAACAACTCATCATCAGAGGCGGTTTCTACCATGGCATCAATCAGGTCGAGGATTTTCTCTTCGTATTCTTGGATCATTTTTAGCTCTCAGGAAAAGTCTGCTGGCGTTAAAGGAGGACGATTATAAAACGTTCGAAGGGCGTCTGAATAGGTTTTGGCGCGCGTAGGCATACCGTCTTCCAGATATTTCATCACTTGCTCACGCACTTTTGCGGTAAATACCGGGCGGTCAGGTTCGAAAGAACCGTTTAGATTGTCGCAGCTTACCTGGAAGCGAAAGCCACAACTGGCCGACAGAATCCACTCTACCGCCTGAGGTTTGATTTCTACCTTTTCAAACTCGGCTTGCGTCTGCTCATCGCGTCCATCCGGTAGATACCAGTAGCCAAAGTCTTCCAACAAACGGCGTTCAGGCCCGGCAATGCACCAGTGTGACACTTCATGAAGCGCAGAAGCATAAAAACCGCGGGCGAAGATAATTCGGTGGTGTGGGTTGTCATCATCCGCAGGCAGATAAATCGGCTCATCGCCGCCCAGCAGCAATTCTGTGTTGAAAGAATCAATAAAAGTCTGATTAAAGACAGAAATAAGGTCGTTGTAATCGTGTTGCATGGCGCGAATTGTAATAATGAAGTTACAGCAAATTCAGTTAAGCGGACATTTTACCTGCCAAAGCCCCCATTGTCGCAGCAAAAGCACCGTTTTAGGCCAATTCCACCATCAAAAGCATGAACTCAATTCATGGCTGACCTCACAACCTTTCATTGGATTGAGAGGTTAATCACAACTATGATTGCGCGAAATTATCCCATTCAATTGCAAGTTACTGAATATCATGTTGTTGTCCACGTTATACATCGTTGGAATTACCGCTGAAGCCATGACAGGCGCACTGGCGGCTGGCCGCAGGAATATGGACTGGTTTGGCGTCATGCTGGTCGCTGCCTGCACAGCCATTGGCGGCGGTACCGTGCGTGATATTTTGCTCGGTCACTACCCGCTTGGCTGGGTCGCTAACCCGCACTATCTGGTGATTGTCTGCGTTGCCGGTATCGTCACGACCTGGATGGCATCTTGGGTGGCCCGTAATCACAAGCTTTTCGTCTGGCTGGACTCACTCGGTCTGATTGCTTTCAGCATTATCGGTTGTCGAGTTGGCATGGATATGGGGTTGTCGCCGCTGATTTGTGTGGTGTCTGCCCTGGTCACAGGCATCTTTGGTGGCCTTTTGCGTGACTTGCTGTGTCGCCGTCAGCCAATGGTGCTGCATAAAGAGCTTTATGCCTCTGTCGCTTTCTTGGCTGGCGCCATGTATTGGGCGTTGATGACTTACGGTAACCGATTTGGCATTGATGAAAATATCGCGACCATTTCTACGCTGGTGACAGGCTTTGTATTTCGCATGTCTGCGGTGAAGTTTGGTTGGAGTCTGCCGGTGTTTAGTTTTGAAGCGGAAGAAGCTTTAGAGCATAGATCTTAGGAAGAGAAGATCCTAGATTCTAGGTCCTAGGAAGAGCAAAGAACGAAAAAGAAGGGCTGACAGTGTAAACCGTCAGCCCTTTTTCAGGTATTTGCTTTTCCTAGGACCTTCTTTTCCTAGGCTCTAGGATCTTTCATTTAAATCTTCGGCGTATTGGTATGAACACCTGCATTCTGTGCGCGGTGGCGCAGCAGGTGGTCCATCAATACAATCGCAACCATGGCCTCTGCAATTGGCACAGCGCGGATACCGACACATGGGTCATGACGACCTTTGGTAATCACGTCGACAGTTTCGCCATCCACATTGATGGTTTCACCCGGTACCGTGATGCTTGAAGTTGGCTTCAATGCAAGGTGCGCAACGATATCCTGACCAGATGAAATACCACCTAGGATGCCACCAGCGTGGTTGGATTTAAAACCTTCCGGTGTCAGTTCATCACGGTGCTCGCTGCCGCGCTGGTTGACGACGTCAAAGCCATCGCCCACTTCCACGCCTTTCACGGCATTGATACCCATCAACGCGTAAGCAATGTCTGCGTCTAAACGATCGAAAACTGGCTCGCCCAGACCAACTGGCACGTTATTCGCGACCACGGTGAGTTTTGCACCGATAGAATCGCCTTCTTTTTTCAGCGCACGGATCAGTTCATCCAAGGCTTCAAGCTTTGATTCATCCGGGCAGAAGAATGGGTTTTGCTCAACTTGATCCCAGTCGACCTTGTCGATGGTCACATCACCCATTTGAGAGAGGTAACAGCGAACTTCAATACCGAACTCTTGCTTGAGGTATTTCTTTGCAATCGCACCCGCAGCAACACGCATCGCCGTTTCACGTGCTGATGAGCGGCCACCACCACGGTAATCACGATGTCCGTATTTTTGATGGTAGGTGTAGTCGGCATGGCCCGGACGGAAGCGGTCGGAAATTTTAGAGTAATCCTGCGAGCGCTGGTCCGTATTTTCGATAACCAGGCCAATCGAAGTCCCCGTTGTTTTGCCTTCGAAGACGCCAGAAAGGAACTTCACTTCATCCGGTTCGCGACGTTGAGTCGTGTATTTTGAGGTGCCCGGACGACGACGGTCCAGATCGACCTGTAAATCTGCTTCTGAAATTTCAAGTCCCGGTGGACAACCGTCAACAATGCAGCCCAACGCCAATCCATGACTCTCACCAAAAGTGGTGACCCGAAAAACCTGACCTATTGAATTGCCTGCCATTACTTCCTCTGTTTCTCTCCGGTCGACGTATCACAACCGCATTAGCATGCACCTAATGAAACATAACCGCGATTGAGAAGCAAAAGCTTTTTTTATGTACAGGTGGAAACTCCCTGTAATACTGGGCTGGTTTCAAGAAATGAGGCAAAACCGGAAAGAGAGATACAAAAAAGGCCGAAATCTATAATTTCGGCCTTTTTCTTAGAGTCAAAGACAACAATTAGTCTTTGTAGATAGAAAATTCGTCGGCAACACTGACCAGATCCTGATAGGTCATCAGGAAGACACCGTGGCCGCCGTTTTCAAACTCCAGCCAGGTTAGTGGCAGGTGCGGATACTGGTCCTGAACGTGAACCATGGAGTTACCCACTTCACAGATCAGAATGCCCTGCTCGGTCAGATAATCCGGCGCATTAGCGATGATGCGGCGCATCAGTTTCAGACCATCGGTACCTGCAGCCAGACCCAACTCCGGCTCATGACGGAACTCATCCGGCAGCGAGTTCATGTCTTCCTCATCCACGTATGGTGGGTTAGAGACAATCAGGTCGTACTTGTCTTTTGGCAGATCACGGAACAAATCTGAGCGGATTGGGAAAACCTGCTGCTCCAGGCCATGCTCCTGAATGTTCATCTCTGCCACTTCCAGCGCTTCCGTAGAAATGTCCACCAGATCTACTTCAGCATCAGGGAACGCGTAGGCACAGGCAATACCAATGCAGCCACTGCCGGTGCACAGATCCATGATACGGTTTGGCTCGACTTCCAGCATTGGGCTGAACTGATTCTGGATCAGCTCACCGATTGGTGAACGTGGCACCAGCACACGCTCATCCACGTAGAATTCCAAATCACAGAAGTACGCTTTGTTTGTCAGGTAAGCCACTGGCGTGCGCTCGTTGATACGACGGATTACGCGTTCAACAATACGGTGACGTTCACTGGTGGTCAGACGCGCAGTTTGCGTTTCTGCAGGCACATCAATTGGCAGATAAAGTGTCGGCAGTACCAGTTGTACCGCTTCGTCCCATGCATTGTCCGTTCCGTGACCGTAATAAATTCCTGCTGCATTAAAGCAACTTACCGTCCAACGTAGCATGTCTTGCAGCGTACGCAGCTCGTTGACGACTTCATCAACAATAATTCTATCCAAAATGGCCTCCAGTAGCCTCAACACATCACCGTCAGGGCGATTCCAACAGGAAAGCAGACATTGTTCTTATTTTAAGTAAAATGCAGCTAACAGAATTTGGAAATGACTTATGAGTAAGAAATCCCCGATCCCAGAAGATGACGACATGTCATTGTTCCGCGATGCGGTGAAAGGCGTTAAAAAACTGCAGCAGGATACCATAAACCCGCCGAGACGCCAGACAACAGAGCAAGCGCGCAAGAAGCAGACAGAGTCCGCGGCGCGAGACCACACCTTTTATTTCTCAGACGAGTTTGAACCGCTGCTGAAAGAAGATGGGCCAACTCAATATGCGCGCACAGGTGTCTCCAAATACGAAGTGAAAAGACTTCGCCGCGGTGTTTACGTGCCGGATATGTTCCTGGACCTACACGGCATGACGCAACTGGAAGCTAAGCGAGAGTTAGGCGCGCTGATTGCAGCATGTATAAAAGAAGGGATCAGTTGTGCCTGTGTCATGCATGGTATTGGCAAACACATACTGAAACAGAAGACGCCACTTTGGTTGGCACAGCACCCTGATGTGTTGGCATTCCATCAGGCGCCACTGGAATTTGGTGGTGATGGCGCTTTACTGGTGCTGATTGAAATCCCGGAAAAATAGCCGGAAGCTTAGGAACAAAAAACGCCCTGTGTTGGGCGTTTTTTTATGTCTGCTTAAAGCTGCTTTCGAACAAGCGGTCAGGATGCGTACCCCATCACTTGCGATGGACTTTTCATCCACAGCACTTCACTCTGTTCCGTTTGCGGATTGTATTCAATGCAGGAAATGGAAGATGTCGGGAACATCGGCGGCTGCAAATCAGCCTCAAACTCTGCCGTGAGATAACCCACCAGCGGTAGATGAGAAACCAAAAGAATCGACACCGGATTATCAACGGAAACTAAAGCGCGCAGGTAAGAAGCAACGTGCTCGCTGTCTCCGTACGGCGTGATGCCATCTTCCGTCAAGACGCTTTTCGCTTCAGGCAAAACAGCAGCACATGCCGACCAAGTCTGCTGTGCGCGTAAATAAGGACTCACCAAAACTAAGTCCAGTTTTCCCTCTGGCAGCTCTTGTGCCAGCCAGCGTGCCATTTCAACCGATTGTTGCTCACCGCGATCGGTCAGCGGACGTTCTTCATCACTGGCGGCGAAGGTGTGTGCCTCACCGTGGCGCATAATATAAATTCGCATATCACAACAGCTGATTTTGAGTATTCTTCGATATGCTACCAGTCAATTCTTTAATCTGGAACGACTGATCGCACAGATGTTTGCCTCAATTTACTTACGTGGTCATAATTAAGACCTTGCCACTACCAGTGAAGGTGCTTTGTGCAAATCAGTCCCAACGATCATCGTAGCTACCGCCTTATTACTCTCGCCAACAATTTGAGGGTGCTTCTGGTAGAAGATGTGCAAGCACCGCGCAGTGCTGCTGCGTTAACCGTGAATGTGGGACACTTCTGTGATCCCGCTGATCGTGAAGGTTTAGCGCACTTCCTAGAACACATGCTGTTTCTCGGTACAGAGAAATATCCTGATGTTGGTGAGTTCCAATCCTTTATCAGCCGCCATGGCGGTAATAACAACGCCTGGACAGGAACCGAGAACACCACCTTTTTCTTCGACATCCGACACGACCATTTCGAAGAGGCGCTTGATCGATTTGGTCAATTCTTCTCTGCACCTTTGTTTAATGCAGACGCGGTCGATAAAGAGCGTAACGCGGTTGACTCAGAATACCGCCTGAAACTTCAGGACGATGTGCGCCGGATTTACCAGGTGCAGAAAGAGACCATCAACCCGGCTCACCCTTTCTCCAAGTTTTCTGTTGGTAGCCTCGACACCCTTGCCGATCGCGAGGGCAGTTCGGTGCGTGATGAGCTGATTGCTTTTTACAAGACCCATTACAGTGCCAACCTGATGGCAGCCTCTATCACTGGTCCATTCAGGCTGGACGATTTGGAAACGCTGGCAAACCAAACATTCAGTGATATTCCGAATCTTGACCTGTCGCCGTTTGTGCCAGATGTCTCGTTTGTCGATAAAGCCCAGTTGCAGCAGTTTGTCTGTATCGAGCCGCTTAAAGATGTTCGTAAGCTGACACTGGCATTTTCGATGCCAGCTACCGATGAGCATTACAAAATAAAACCACTTTCCTACATAGCCCACCTTCTCGGTTATGAAGGTACTGGCAGTGTGATGTCTTTGCTAAAAGCAAAAGGGCTCATCAATAATCTGTCTGCTGGTGGCGGCATCAGCGGTTCGAATTTCCGCGAGTTTTCAGTCAGTGTCAGCCTGACCGAGGCGGGACTGACCAAGATTGACGATATCGTGACTTACATTTTTCAGGCTATCAGTCTTATCCGCGAGCAGGGGCTCGATGATTGGCGTTATGCAGAAAAACGTGCGGTGCAGGAAATGGCGTTTCGTTATCAAGAGCCGTCACGCCCTATCGATACCGTGAGTCATATGGTGCTCAACATGCAGCATTATCAGGATGATGATGTGCTGTATGGCGACTACATCATGCAGGAATATGACGAAGCCTTGATACGCCAGATGCTTGGATACCTGACACCCGATCATCTTCGCCTGACGTTGATTGCCAAAGGTGGCAATTATGATCGCACGGCAAATTGGTACGACACCCCTTACAGCGTGAAACCATTCACCGAAGCTCAGCTCGAAAAATGGCGTGCGGCACATATCTCTCCAGCACTGGCTTTGCCAGAGCCAAACCCCTTTATCAGCTATGAACTCGACCCTGCAGATCTAGAAGTGCCAGAACAGCAACTACCCGAGATGATTCAGGAGTTACCAGGCTTTCGTTTGTGGCACTTACAAGATACCGATTTCCGCGTCCCGAAAGGCGTGGTTTACGTCGCGATAGACAGCCCGCATGCGGTGCAATCGGTCGAGAACATCGTAAAGACCCGCGTCAGCGTTGAAATGCTGATGGAGTCGATCAATGAGACAGCCTACCCTGCCGAAGTTGCGGGCCTGAATTACAACCTCTATGCCCATCAAGGTGGCGTGACTTTGAAGCTCAGCGGCTTCAATGAAAAGCTGCCGCTGCTGATGGATTTGGTATTGGATAAATTTGCCAAGCGCGATTTCAACCCAGAGCGCTTTGAAATCATCAAAACCCAGTTGCTACGAAGTTGGAACAACGCGACTCAAAACAAAGCCATTAACCGCTTATACAATTCGATGACAGGCATCTTGCAACCAAACAATCCAACGTATGAAGAGCTCATCGAAGCGCTAGAACCACTGCAGGTGACAGAGCTACCGGACTTTGTACATAGCGTGATGTCGGAACTGCATGTTGAGATGTTTGTTTACGGTAACTGGCAGAAACAGCAAACACTGAATTTGGCGGAGCCTGTAAAAGATGCGCTTCGCGTGCACAACCAACGTTATCAGGAGTCCACCCGACCACTGGTTCTTTTGAAAGGTGCTGGCAGTGCCTCCTATCATCTGGGGTGTGACAGCCAAGATTCAGCCGTGTTGGTTTATTACCAGAGCCATGGTACGGGACCTCAGGATGTCGCCTTATTTACTTTCGCTCAGCATTTAATGTCTGCCATCTTCTTCAACGAGCTGCGTACCAAGCAGCAACTTGGCTATATGGTTGGCTCAGGCAATATGCCAATGAACCGGCACCCAGGTTTGATTTTCTATGTGCAGTCGCCTCAGGCTGGCCCAGCGAAATTAATGGAAGCAATAGATGACTTCCTCAACGCCTTCTTCCTGGTGCTGCTTGAGCTTAACGAAGCGCAATGGCAAGCCAGTAAACAAGGGTTACTCGGACAGATAGAAGAACCGGATGCCAACCTGCGCGCCCGCGGACAGCGTTTGTGGATCAGCATTGGCAATAAGGATGCTGAATTCACCCAGCGACAAAACGTAGCTGCCGCTATCCGCGATATGGACCGAGCAGATATGGTGAAGTTTGTGGTCGAGCAATTGAAACCACGTAGATCAGATCGTCTGATCATGCACAGTTGCGGTGGCGCTCACCCTGATGAATGTAGTCTTGAAGGCACAAAGGAAATTGAATCTGTCACAGCGTTTCGTCGCAATCGCACCGAGCGAATTAACTAAGGTCTGTCGACCTTCGCTGATGAGTTTTCCAATCTTCAGATATAAAAACCCCCGGCTGGCCCGGGGATTTTTTGTTTAAGGCTTAATTAATGGAACGTCTTCCCTTCCGCTGCCATGGCTTTAAGCAGTTCACACGGTGCAAACCGCTCACCGTACTTGGCTTCATGCTGCTCAAGCATTTCCACCAAGCGCTTAATGCCAATGTGGTCCATATAGCGGAATGGACCGCCAAGGAATGGAGGGAATCCGATACCGAACACAGCACCAATGTCACCGTCACGCGCAGATTTCACCACACCTTCATCCAGACACTGAGCAGCTTCATTCAGCATCATCAGCACACAGCGAACGGCCAGTTCATGGGCTGAAAGCTGACTTTTCAGCTCAACACCCAGCAAGGTGTAAACACGCTTATCGACTTCTTTTTTCTTACCGTTATAAACGAAGAAGCCTTTGCCACTCTTACGACCTTTACGGCCATCATTCAGCATTACGTCGAACACATCCGGTGCACGGAATCGCTCGCCCAATTCGTTCAACAGGATTGGGCTGATCTTCGCGCCAATGTCGATACCCACTTCATCCAGCAGTGTCACTGGGCCAACAGGGAAACCGAAATCCAACAGCGCATTGTCAATGTGCTCAACCGACTCACCGGACAGTAAGGTTCTTGCCGCTTCGTTCATGTAAGGCGCAAGAATACGGTTCACGTAGAACCCGGCCTTGTCAGCGACCACAATCGGCGTTTTACCTTGCTTCTTCGCAAGCTTCACCACAGTCGCAACGGCTTCTTCGGACGTGCCCGCATGTGGAATAACTTCCACCAGCGGCATTTTATCGACCGGCGAGAAGTAGTGCAGACCCACAATATTTTCAGGACGCTTCGCACCCTCGGCGATTTGATGGATTGGCAGTGATGAAGTGTTGGTAGCGAAGATGGTGTCTTCAGCCAGATTCTCTTCCACCTCGGCAACCATTTGGTGCTTCAGTGTGAGATCTTCAAATACGGCCTCGACAACCACGTTGTTTTGGCTCATACCGGAATAGTCAGTCGTACCACTAATACGATCCATCTGCTTTTGCATTTCGGCTTTGGAAATGATGCGGCGCTTGCGCTTTTTATCCAGCAGTTTATAGCTGTAAGCCATCGCATTCAGGATGCCATCGTTGCTGACATCTTTGACGCGCACAGGTGTATTCGCTTTGGTCGCAGACACATTAGCGATGCCAGCGCCCATCAAACCACCGCCCAGCACAGTCACGCCTGTCACAGTGCGAGGCTCAGCATCAGCGCCGGTTTCTTTTTTCATTGCGGTGGTGGCAAAGAAAATGCTGCGCAGTGCGGCTGATTCTGATGACATCACCAGCTCACCAAAGCGTTTTGCTTCCAGCGCCAGACCTTTCTCTGTGCCTTTATCCAAGCCATGTTTGATGACTTCGAGAATAGCTTCGGTAGCAGGGTAATTACCGCGAGTTTTCTCACGGGTTTTCTTTGCAGCCTGATCGAACACAACAGAGCGACCAAGTGCATTGCCGCCCATCGCCCAATCCTGCCAGCTACCTTTACGCTTAGGCTTACCTTTCAGCGCCAACTCTTCAGCAACGCGAAGCAACACAGACTGGGGAACCACATCATCGACCACGCCCATTTTCTTCGCTTTCTTCGCGCGAAGTTGTTTGCCCGTCAGAATCATATCCAACGCGCCCGGTACACCAATCAGTCTTGGAAGACGTTGAGTACCACCAGAACCTGGCAACAGGCCAAGCTGAACTTCCGGCAGACCTAAACGGGTTTTATCATCATCACTCGCAACTCTGCTATGACAAGCCAGAGCGAGTTCCAGACCACCGCCCAGCGCTGGGCCGTGAATCGCGGCAACGACATGGAAAGGTAGCTTCTCAATGCGGGAGAAAAGCTTCTGCCCATGCTCAGCAATGGCTTGAGCATCCTCTGCAGTATTGCAGGCATCCAGCATGCGAACGTCAGCACCGGCAACAAAGTTATCCGGTTTTGCCGAGTGCAGCACCAGACCTTTGATATCACTTTTGCTTTCAAGCTCGCTCAGAATTGCACTGATTTCATCAACAAAGGTGGCTTGCAGGGTATTCATACTTTCGCCCTGCACATCAATGCTCAGCCACGCCACACCGTTGTCACCGTAGCTCAGCGAGAACGCACCGTTTGTTGGGGTTGTTTGCTCCGTCATTATTCTGCCTCCAAGATCATCGCTGCACCCAGACCACCTGCTGCACAAGCAGTATTCAATGCCAAACCACCACCACGGCGGCGAAGTTCATTCAAGGTTTGAGTGATCATGCGCGCACCGGTTGCGGCAAATGGGTGACCGTAAGCAATCGAGCCCCCCAACACATTGAACTTGTCCATGTCGATTTCGCCAATTGCCTGGCTACGACCCAGCTTCTGTTCTGCAAAGCTTTTGGACGCAAACATTTTCACGTTAGCCAATGTCTGCGCAGCAAACGCTTCATGCATGTCAATCAGAGTGAGATCAGAAAGCGTAATGCCAGCGCGATCTAAGGCGATTGGTGTGGAGTAAGAAGGTCCCATCAACATGTCATGTTCGACCTGAATCGCTGAAAACGCGTAAGAACGGATGTAACCCAGCGGCGTTAAGCCAAGCTCTTTGGCACGTCCTTCACGCATCAACATCACTGCCGCGGCACCATCGGTTAGAGGTGTACTGTTCGCAGCAGTCACAGAGCCGTATTTGCGATCAAACGCCGGACGCAGTTTCGCGTAACCTTCCACCGTGGAGTCTTCGCGAACATTGTTGTCTTTATCAATCCACTGGCGATAAGGTTCTGGGAAGGCAGTCATCACTTCGTCACGAACCAATCCGTCCGCCCAAGCTTTCGCTGCGAGAGAATGCGAGCGGTGTGCCAACGCATCTTGCTCTTCACGAGTAATGCCATGGCTCTTGGCCATTTGCTCAGCGGTTTGCCCCATACTGAGACCCGTCGAATATTCGGCAACTGCTGGAGGAACCGGTGCCAAGTCTTTGAGGGAGAGTTTACTTAGGAGTTTTAAGCGCTTACTCATCGTCTTGGCTTTGCTGAGTGCCAACAGGGTCGCTGCCATATGTTTGGACACACCAATTGGCAGCACGGAAGAGGAATCTGCGCCACCTGCGATACCGATATCAACAGCACCGGCCATGATGCTTTCGGTGACGTTAACGACAGATTGGAAACTGGTCGCACAAGCACGGCTGACACTGTAAGCATCAGTATGAACATTCATTCCTGTACCAAGCACGATTTCACGAGCGATGTTCGGCGCTTCCGGCATTTGAACAACCTGTCCAAAAACCAGTTGGTCGATAAGCTTAGGGTCGATGTCGGTACGATTTAGCATTTCGCTAACAACCATCTTGCCGAGATCAACAGCTGGCACATCCGCATAAGCGGTGGATTGTCGTGCAAACGGGGTACGTAAACCCGCAACAACAGCTATACGTTCACCCTGACGCGTAGTCAGATTCTGGGGAGAGTTCATTGCCGCTCCTTGCAATTATTAGAGGTCAGACCAGAAGAGTGTAACCAATTTGTTATCAGATTAAAACGTGCGTTTTAATTAAATCTGCCAAGCAAACATAGACCGTTACGACATTTTTGAAAATAAAAACTGAGCGAGAAGTGAAGTTGGAGGGCGACTGAAAACACAAAGCAAAAAAAAACCACACCTATCAGGTGTGGCAACGTATGTGGAAAGCAATCACGTATTAAATCAATTAACGTAAAGCCAATTGCAAATCAGGTCATTGACCTGAGGAGAAAGTAAAGTCAGCCTTCAAAAAGGAAGTTTGTCATCTTGCTCAACACGGTTTCATGCGACAGATTCGGTAAACCAACGAAGCCTGTAACACGTCACCAGATGACAGTGCCTACTATACCCACGCGTCAGGAAGCGATGTTGAAGCAGATCAATTTTTTGTTTGATTACTCATCAATCGAAGGAAAGAGAGGCTAAACCGAAGGGAAGATTGCGAGTCAGATTGGCCAAATATGCATTTAGTTGAATTATTTCGATTCTTAGAAAATTGTCTGAAACCCTACAATTGCTAGCTAATTGATTAAATTCAAACCAAATTACCTTCGGAAGGCTGCACCTTACAATTAACATGGTTATTTATTGGCCCAATCAACACTACAATTACAGCAGAGCGGCTAACCGTCTTAAAGCCAGATTGCTTACCTTAGGGGCTGTTGACCTTTGGTGAAGATTTTTACAGCGATTTGGCATTTAAAATCCTAAATAATCAGGATGATAGAATGGTTTTGAAATTATTTGGAAATAAAAAGTCAGAAACCAAGGTCTCTAGTGATATGGAAAAGCAGAGACGATACGAAGCGCTCGTGAGAGCCTGGCACAGAGACCTCTACCGTTATGCATACTGGTTGACGAAAGACCAGCACGTAGCGGAAGATTTGGTGCAGGAAACCTGCCTACGTGCATGGCGCTCGCTTGATAGCCTTCAAGATGACAACGCCGCCAAAGCTTGGCTGATCACCATTCTTAGGCGCGAAAATGCACGCCGTTTCGAGCGTAAACAACTCGAATTGGTAGATATTGATGACCACCAGGTCGCAGACGATGCACGCCCCAGTGAAGAAGCCTCGGTTGAACAGCAATGGCTTCACAAGCAGATCATGCGTCTGTCACCAGAATATCGAGAACCGTTGGTGTTGCAGGTCGTTGCCGGATTTAGCGGTGAAGAGATCGCTGAGATCTTAGACCTAAACAAAAACACTGTTATGACGCGTTTGTTCAGAGCGAGAAACCAATTGAAAGAGTTCATGGACAATCAAACTTCAGGCCAGCGAGGTGCGCTAAATGGATGAGCTCGAATTCCGTCGACGCCTTCTGGCGGACCCACAAGATAAAGACCCTGAGATTCTGGCAGCAAAATCCGAATCGCCTGCCAATCAAAAATTAGCATCAGAGCTGGATCAGCTAGATGCGCTGTTAGATCAAACTCTGCGCGTGGATGTGCCAGATGACTTGGTCGACAAGGTGCTGTTTAAGCAGAGTAGCGATGTCGCTAGAGAAGCGAGAAAACCCCGTTTCCATCTCGCTATTGCGGCTTCTGTTGCTTTCGCATTCGGCATTATGCTTGGTCAGTTTAACTGGCAGGCACTCCCAGTATTGCCTGGACAGGCAAGCCTTGGGCAAATTGCGCTAGAGCATTATTACCATGAAGAAGACTTCACAAATAACGTGTTTGAGGGAGCAACTCTCACACAAGTGAATGCCAAGCTTGCGCCTTTGGGTAAGACATTTAATGGTCAGTTACCTGGTGAAGTGTCTTACATCAATCACTGTAGTTTTGATGATAAGCATGCTGTACACATGGTGATCCAAGGCGAAAGCGGGCAAGATTTCACTGTATTCGTTGTACCGCAGCAGTCTCCAGCAATGGAAAGCTATAGCGATGGCAACATGGAAGCGGTATCCATGCCTGCAGCGAATAACAGTAGTGTAATTGTTGTTGGCAAAGAAGGCTCTGACATCATGCCTGTTGCTGAGCAGCTTAAGTTGCATCTCAACCAAAAAGCCTGATACAAACAATTACATTTATTCAGGGAGCTTATGCTCCCTTTTCTTTTTTATAAATAACAGACACCTAGCAGTTCATGGCGCAGTTACTCTACAGCGTCTCATAACTGGTCAGATTTCCAATTCATTACCTTCACAATAGAATCCGCGCTGCTTAAAAATAAGCAGAAAACACCAGAAAAATTATAAATTTAATCGGATTAATTCACATTATGAATAAGAAGCGTCTGTTTATTCGTTCAGCAGTGGCGATTGCTGTTGCGGCGAGTTCAACGTCAGCACTAGCTGCTGGCTTCCAACTAAATGCTCAATCAGCCACTGGTATTGGCCGCGCCTTTGCTGGTGATGCAGTTATTGCAGATAACGCAGCAGTTATGGCACGCAACCCTGCTGCAATGGCTCTGTTCGATGAGAAAGTATTCTCAATCGGTTTTGAGACCATAACTACTGACATCAAAGTCAGTGATGCAGAGTACTGTGGCCCAGCTTGCGAATTAACCGGTGGTTTGGTTCCTGCTACTTCAGTTGAAGATACTGATGACGTAGGCAGTACATCCATTGCACCAAACATTCACTTCATCATGCCTCTAAACGAAAAGTTCGCAGTAGGTTTAAATGCCTATTCTAACTTCGGTACCAAAACAGAGTTCGGAGATGACTATGTCGCGGCAGAATACGGTGGCTTGACCGACGTGAAAAGTTTCAACCTTGGCCTAGCTGGTTCTTACCGATTGAATGACCAATGGAGCTTTGGTGCTGGCGTCGACGTCATATATGCGGAAGGTACTTTAATTAGGAAGCCAAGTACTCAAGTCACCGGAGCACTGGCTCTCAACCCTCAAACCCGCCCTCTTGCAGGTTTACCTTTGCTGAGTGTTGAAGGCGCAACGGGCATTGAAGTAGGTTTCAATGTAGGTACCGTTTATGAACTAGATGAAAACAATCGCTTTGGTTTCGCTTACCGATACAGCCCTGAATTTGAAGCGGAAGACGACAAGGGACAGAAGATCACTCTTCCACTGCCTGATATCGCTGAATTTTCCGGTTTCCACAAAATTGAAAACACCAAATTCGCCGTCCACTATAGCGTTCAGTACATCGGATGGGGTGACTTTGACAAAATTAGCTTTAGCAACCTGCAAGGCTCTGTTGTCAGTGGTCAGTACGATAAACCATACGAGTGGCAAGATGGCTGGCACTACAGCATTGGTGGTACCTACTACCTAAACAATGACTGGACACTTCGTGCTGGTTATATGTATGACACCAGTGCTCAGGATGAGCTTACATCTATTTCTGTGCCTGACTCAGATCGTCAGTGGTTCTCTACTGGTTTAACTTACAACCTTGATAAGAGCTCAACCATCGACTTTGGCTTTACCTATCTGATGGGTGAAAAAGTTTCAGTAAACGAAAGCACTCCAAACCCACTCAATGGATCTACGCTTTCTTCGGTATCCGCAACAACCCAAGCAAATGCAATCCTGATGGGTCTGCAATACAGCCGTACCTTCTAATTTAGTGAGTGGCTAGTGTATTTTAAGGGGAGCATTCGCTCCCCTTTCTGTTCGCCCAAATTTTACGAATATTAAAAATCCCCTTGTATCACTGAGTATTTCAGCGTACATGAGTACGCTTAATAGGCTAATTCAATAAACACGTGTTCGCCGAAACTCAGCGTACACCTGTTCCAAAATCGACGAATAAAAGCATCTATACCTGCAATACCTTTCATCTACAAAATAAATCTCTAAAAAAGCTGCGGCACTAATTGTCAAAATTGCATATTGGTTTTTGGTCAGTAATCTGTACCGACCCTTAAAATCAAGTAAATACTCTAATGAACAAGAACAAACTCCTTCCGTTGGCAATTGCTGCGGCACTTGGCTCTCTCTCTTCAACGTCAGCAACGGCGGCGGGCTTCCAACTGGCAGAGTATTCTGCGACAGGTCTTGGCCGAGCTTACGCGGGTGAAGCAGCAATGGCGGACAACGCATCTGCCCAGTTCCGCAACCCAGCAATGATGACTTACCTGGACGGCACCCAGGTTTCTACTGGCCTTATATACGTTGATCCAAACGTGGATGTGGAAGGCACCATCACACAAACTGGTGAACATACATCATCTAAAGACTTTGCTGACTCAGCCTTTATTCCAAACTTCTATTTCTCTCATCAATTGAACGAGAAGGTTTACTTGGGTCTGGCACTGAGCTCGAACTTCGGCATGCACACTAAGCTGGATGACAACTTCAAAGGCACCCAGTTTGGTAATGAAGCGTCAGTGATGACCATGGAAATCAATCCAAACATCGCATACAAGATTAACGACCAGTTCTCTGTAGGTGCAGGTGTTCGTTATGTAATGGGCGAAGGAAGCATTGGTGCAAAGAGTTCCGCAGATGCAGCACTCCAAGTCACTCCCAACTTCTCAATTCCTGTACCCAAAGGTACGACTCTAAAATACATGGAAGGTGATGATACTGCTTGGGGTTGGCAAGCTGGTGCTGCGTGGCAGATCAATGAAAACAACCGTTTAGGCTTTAATTATCGCTCTGAAGTGAACCTGAATCTGGAAGGCCATGCGACAGGCTTAGCGTTTGGTACAACTACTGCGCAGTTACCTGGCAGTATGGAACTGACTCTTCCAGCAACCGCAGAGATAGCAAGCTTCCACCAACTGACCGACACAGTTGCCGTGCATGCTAGCATCAACTGGACTGACTGGAGTACCTTCGAAAAGCTGGAAGCAAATATCCCTTCTCTTTCTCAGCCAAACCAACTGGTTAAACAAGAGAACTGGAAAGATAACTATCGCTTCGCTGTTGGTGCCACTTACCAGTTGAATACGAAAACTCAGCTTCGTTCCGGTGTTGCTTATGATACAGCAGCAGTTGATGACGCTAACCGCACCATTACAATTCCAGAAACTGATCGTCTTTGGTTAAGCTTGGGTGCGGGTTACCACTACTCTGATAATCTGACGCTGGACGCTGGTTTCACTTACATCTTTGCAAAAGACGCGGATGTAAAAGAGCCACGTGAAGGAATCAGTTCTGACCTAACCTCCGTACCTTTCGGTGGCACCTTCGAAGGCCAAACCTCTGGCAACGTATGGCTGGCAGGTGTTCAGGCGACTTACCGCTTCTAATTGCTGAGTAGATATTAGATACAAAAATGCCACTCAATCGAGTGGCATTTATTTTTCTATTTTTTAGTAATCGTCGATTTCGTCTAGCAGGTCGTCATCCAGATAACTCTCATCTAGCTCTGGTAAATCAGCCGCCTTACCGCCTCGGGCTTTAAACTCTTTATTCTGAAGGTAAGCATCACGCGCAAACGCGTATGGATCCGGTGAGTTGGTCAGCAAGCTTTCCTGTTGAACCAGGGCAGCTCTGTCTTCCATCCCTTCAAACATCCATTTCAGAATTGACTGCGGAAATGTCAGCAATGACAGTGGTGGATACAACCCATCGACGACATCCCCCGCCCCTTCTCTCAATGTAATAGGGCCGTAGACCGGGAACATAAAGTAAGGCCCTTGCCCAACATCGTAGTAACCCATTGCATCACCAAACTGGCGATCGGCAATTTTAGGGACATTTGCTGCCGAGGCGATGTCGATTAAACCACCAATACCAAACACAGTGTTTAGCCAAAAGCGGTTGAAGTGCGTCAGTGCTGCATCGCCATCAAGCATGACAATACTGTTCACCATGCTAGCGGGCTCTTCGAGGTTACTGAGAAAGTTGGAGATACCGGTTCGTGTCCAGCTTGGCACATAGTTCACGTAAGCCAACGACACGGGTTTCGCCACGTAGGGGTCAAGGTAGTCGTAGTTAACAGTCCACATCGCCCTGTTGAATCCCTCAAAAGGATCGTTAGGATGCGAAATATCGAACTCGGCATTGGTTTCAGCGTCAGCCTGTGACTCTTCCGGGGATTGGGCACAACCACTCAGTAAAACCAGCGCGCCAACTGCCAGAATAAGTTGTTTCCACATTGTTATAATTTGTCCTTTAGGTAAAAAAGAGGCCGGTTAAATACCGACCTTTTGTCATTATTTTGGCAGTATAAAGCACTTACTGCTTTTGGTTAATCACTAACTGTGAACTTCCACCGAGCTCAAACGGTACGGTTTCCCCAAACCAATCACCGTCACGGGTCATTACGTTGCCATCGTTATCGATGCGGGCTTTCACCATCACCTCTGGCAATGAAGACATCAAACGCTCAGGGATCATGCTGTCAGCATCTGTCAATTCGACCTCTACCGGGAAGCGGCTCAGCGGTAAACGCTTCGCTGCAACGGGCATTGGCGCACCATCTGCCGAATGAACCGATACAATTAATACACCTTCGCTTGGTAATTGGACTTGTTCATCCAGCGAAATTGTCACAGAAACGGACTGCCCTTCACCAACACCCATTTGCGCTTCCGCGCGTTGAATGCTGCGCTCCAGCATAGAGATACGTGGATCGTCCGCAGGCAGCAGTTGTTTCATGGTTGACCAAGCAGCCACAGCTTCGTCATAGGCTCCGCGCTCAAAAGCATCAAATGCAAGCAATGAGAACGCTTGGAGGTTGCCATGATCCACTCGAATCACTTCGCGCAACAAGTTGCGCGCTGTATTGCTGTTTTGCTCATCACCAGACAGCATCAGAGACTGCGCATAGCCGAGTTTCACATCGCTGTCGTCAGGCATCAGATTATAGGCTTTTGCCATCGCACCTTCCGCGGTTTGCACATCACGGTTAGCCAAACCAATTCTACCCAGAAGTAACCACCCCATCGCGTCATCAGGCGTCTGTTGAAGCTTTGTGCGAAGGGACAATGTTAGATCAGCCATTTCCTGATCTGTCATCGGCTCATTGGTATCTGCCATCAAGCGACGGGAAAGTTCAGGCAAACGAGATGCTGTCTCCTGCCAGGAAACCACTTCACGATAGTTGCCCATGGTGCTGTATAGACCATAGCTCATCGCAATCATAATAAGAATGCCTGGTACCAAGACGACAAAAGGGACCTTGCTTTGTGTCGCTGATTTTTCACTGGCTGGAATGTCATCCAACAGCGACTGCTTGAGTTCTACCGCCAATTCGTTCTGGTTCTCTACCAGACCTTCCTCGGCTTCTTCATTAAGCTCTTCCATACGATCACGGAAAAACGCTTTGTTCAATTCATCACGGCTCGCCGCTTCGTCCTGTTCCTTACCGCGGTAAATCGGCAAAATAAATAAGCCAACAGAGACCACCATCATTAAGGCTGTGATCAGCCAGAACCACATTTCAGTCATCCGTTGTTATCCTTATTCTTATTATCTGCAGACTCTTCATTCAACAGCGCGTCCAGGCGCGCTTGCTCTTCGATGTCGAGTTCAGCTTTTGCGGTTTTCACTTTAGGCTTGCGGCTGCGCATTACCAAAACGGTAAAGCCAATCACAACAAACAATGCTGGGCCAGCCCAAAGAATCAATGTCGACGCCGTTAGTGGCGGGTTGTAAGTCACGAAGTTTCCGTAGCGTGCAACCATATAGTCCACAATCTCATCTTCGTTCTTACCTTGCTTGAGCATTTCATAGACCTTCAAACGAAGGTCCTGAGCCAGGCCTGCATTCGAGTCAGCGATGTTGTTATTCTGACACTTAGGACAGCGCAACTCTTTACCCAACTTTTTAAAGGCTTCTTCCTGCTCAGGCGTATCAAACTCATACACTTCAATGGCCGCTGAGACAGAAAACGCTGCGCTCGCAGCCAGCATGATTGCTAACAGAAAACGTTTCATCAGCCTTTTGCCTCCGCCAGCATTTGCTCATACATTGGGCCCAGCTTGTCATTCCAGTTACGATCATTCACATCACCGACGTGACGGTAGCGAATCACACCATTGGCATCGATAAGAAAAGTCTCTGGCGCGCCATACACACCAAGATCCAAGCCCAACATACCGTTACCATCAAACAGGCTGATCAAGTACGGGTTACCCAACTGGTTCAGCCAGCCGATCGCTTTTACACGGTCGTCTTTGTAGTTCAGGCCAATAATTTTTACGCCATTTGCCGCCAACTCATTCAGGTAAGTGTGCTCTGCATAACAAGTAGGACACCAAGTTGCCCACACGTTCAAAAGCAGAGGTTCGCCTTTGAAAATGTCCTGATCGTAAAGCTTGCCAGCTTGCGCCAGATCTTCGAGACGAAACTCAGGCACAGGTTTACCTACAAGGACAGATTCAAGCTTGGTTGGGTCATCACCTTCGGCGTTTTTACCCAACTGCACAAAGAAAACACCAACCAGCACCATAAAGAGTGCAAATGGAATAAAGAGCAAAGGTTTGTTCACCTTTAAGCCTCCTTCACTGGCTCAGCAGAGACTTCTGATTGAGCTTTCTTACGGAAACGGTAGCGCTTGTCAGAGATCGCCAACAATCCACCCAGTGACATCACCAAAGAGCCGAACCAAATCCAACGCACAAATGGTTTGTAGTAGATACGCACTGCCCAAGACCCATCGTCCAAACGTTCACCCATTGCCACATAGAGGTCACGGGTAATACCGCGGTCAATCGCCGCTTCGGTCATCATGGAGCGCTGAACCGTGTAGAAACGTTTCTCAGCATGCAGTGTGTTCACGCGCTTATCGCCACGGTAAATGTCAAAGTCCGCGATATAACCATCGTAGTTCGGACCATCTTTGTCACGAAGACCAGCGAAGTGGAAATCATAACCTTGCAGTTCAATGCGATCGCCTGGTGCCATTTTCACGTCGCGCTCAATGTCATAGTTCTGAACCATTGCAATGCCAAGCACGGTAATTGCCAGACCGATATGACCAAGCACCATCGCCCAATGGCTTCGACCCAGCTTACCGAGACCGGTGACCAAGTCATGACGATGAGTCGCACGCTGATACACTTCAATGCAAGACAGAGTGATGACCCAGAGACCCATCACAGCACCCAACGCCGCCAGCGGCATAAAGACATCAGCAAAGATCCAAACCAGTGCAACGCCAAGAACCACAGAAACTACGCCACTAAACAGCAGTTCTTTTTTCACGTTCTTCAGGTTGTCTCGCTTCCAGCGGATCAGCGGACCAATACCAAGAAGGAAGGCAAACGGCACAGACAGCCAAGTGAACAGAAGGTTGAAGAATGGTTCACCAATGGAAACCGACCCCAGACCAAGCTGTTTGTGAACCAATGGCAACAATGTACCAAGCAGGACAACAACCAGTGCAGCAACCAAAAGAATGTTGTTCGCCAACAGGACGTTCTCACGGGAGACCAGCTCGAAGTTACCACGCACACGGACTTCTGATGCACGCAATGCATAAAGCAACAGCGACCCACCAATAACCACCACTAGGAATCCAAGAATAAACAGGCCGCGGCTTGGATCAGAGGCGAAAGCATGTACTGAAACCAGTACACCAGAACGTACCAGGAAGGTGCCTAACAAACTTAATGAGAATGCAGACAATGCCAACAATACAGTCCATGCTTTGAACGTGCCGCGTTTTTCCGTCACTGCCAATGAGTGCATTAACGCGGTACCCGCAAGCCAAGGCATAAAAGAGGCGTTTTCTACTGGATCCCAGAACCACCAGCCGCCCCAGCCAAGTTCGTAGTAAGCCCACCAAGATCCCAGTGCGATACCCAGCGTCAGGAATACCCAAGCTGCAGTCGTCCAAGGACGTGACCAACGTGCCCACGCCGTATCAAGACGACCCGCCATCAAAGAGGCGATTGCAAAGGCAAATGCCACAGAGAAACCCACATAACCCATGTAAAGCATCGGCGGGTGAACAATCAGCCCCGGATCCTGAAGAAGCGGGTTGAGGTCACGACCATCAACTGGGAAATAAGGCAGTGTGCGCTCAAACGGGTTCGAAGTCAGAATGATGAACAGCAGGAAGCCGACACCAATCATGCCCATCACTGCCAATACGCGGGAGACAGACTCCAGCGGCATACCACGGCTGAAAATGGCAACGGCCAGTGTCCAACCAGCCTGGATAAGCACCCAAAGTAGCAACGAGCCTTCGTGTGCGCCCCAGACTGCCGTCAGACGGTAGTACCACGGCAAGGCACTGTTTGAGTTACTCGCCACGTAAGTGACCGTAAAGTCGTTAACGTAAAATGCCCAGCTCAATGCGATGAAAGACATCAATAGCATCAGGAACATGCCGATAGCCAATGGACGCGCGGAGCGCATCATGGCCTGGTTTCCGACGTGAGCCCCCCAAAGAGGGTAAATGCTCAGAAGGACGGAAAAACCAAGAGAGATAATAAGGGCGAAGTGCCCTAATTCAGCAATCATTAGTAGCTACCCTGTTTTTGCTGCTCGGTGTACTCAAGCGGTTTATGTCCCTTGTTCATCGCTTCTGCGATTTCAGGTGGCATATATTCTTCATCGTGCTTCGCCAAAACTTCGCTTGCGAACACGGTGCGTTCATCAACCAGCACACCCTGTGCAACAATTCCCTGACCTTCACGGAAAAGATCTGGCAGAATGCCTTCAAATTCAACGGTGACTTCTGGGCCAATATCTGCCACGCGGAAACTCACTTTCAAAGATTCCGGGTCGCGCTCAACCGAGTCACTCACCACCATGCCACCAATACGCAGACGTTGACCCACCTCTGGTTTGGTGCCATCCGGCTTACCATTAACCAGCTCAGTTGGTGTGTAGAACAAGTCCATGTTTTGGTTCAATGCGTAAAGCACCAATCCAATCGTCGCGCCTACACCAAACACCAGGGCGAGAGCCAGCCCCAGTCGTTTCTTGCGTCTCGGGTTCATAGTGTGTTCTCCATTTTTTGGGCATTCTTAATGCGTTGCTCTCGGGCAACTTTGTTCTTAATTTCTTTAAACAATTTGCGACGGGCGAAGTGAGCCGCCAGTGCTACCCAAGCCAGTGCAATGAAAGTGATCGCGAAAGCGCCCCAGACGTATCCGGCGTAGCCGCCCATCGCTAGAAACTCAGAGAAAGAATCGAAATGCATGATTTATCCCCTTTCAACCAGCTCACGGACCCAAGGGCGGTGTGCTTCACGTTGTAGTATTTTGTTTTTCAATCCCATCAGCGATACAGCGCCGAAGAACAGAGCAAAGCCAAGGATATTCAGAAGCAGTGGCCACAGCATCTCTGGTGCAATGGAAGGTTTCGCAAATTTGGTGATAGTTGCGCCCTGATGCAGCGTATTCCACCACTCAACAGAGAAGTGAATGATAGGCAGGTTAATGACACCTACAATCGCCAAAATACCGGCTGCGCGACCGGCAGTGCGATCATCGTCAAAGGCGTTATATAGGGCAATCACGCCAAGGTACAGGAAAAGCAGAATCAACTCAGAAGTCAGGCGCGCATCCCACACCCACCAAGCACCCCACATAGGCTTACCCCATATTGCACCAGTCACCAAAGCGATAAAGGTGAATACTGCACCAACTGGTGCCATCGCAGCGGCTGCCCAGTCCGAAGTTTTGATTTGCCAAACCAAGCCGATAAATGCTGCAATCGCCATCGACATGTATGCGCCCATTGACCAGATGGCCGCAGGAACATGAATGTAGATGATTCGGAAACTGTCCCCTTGTTGGTAGTCTGACGGCGCAAATGCCAGTCCCCAAACGGTACCGGTGATCAGTGACAGTACTGCCAATACCGCAAACCACGGCAACAGCGTGTTACACAGTTGGTAGGTTGCCTCGGGCTTGGCATATGGATGAAGCCATTTCCACATTGCAAATATCGCTCTCAGTTAATATGAAGGGTCTGCTGACCCTATTAATAATTAGTATTATTGGACGCTCACCCGTAGGGCCGCAGACACGGCAAACGGAGAAAGCGTGGCCGAACCTGCCAGCATTGCGCCCATGATGGCAAGCTGACCGTTAATTGGAAATCCTCCAGCGGCCATATCAATCGCAGATGTCGCGAAGATAAGAACCGGAATAAACAACGGAAGGACTAAAAGGCTTAGCAGCGCGCCACCTTTTCGTAGACCTACCGTCAGCGCTACACCTATCGCGCCAAGAAAGCTCAATGTTGGCGTGCCAAGTAACAAGGTGAGCACCACCGCTTTATATGCTTCCCAGTCTAATGACAGTAATACCGCTAGAAGCGGACTTATGATCAAAAGTGGTAAGCCAGTCAGTAACCAGTGCGCAATAATTTTCGCAAACACCAGAACTGATAAAGGTTCTGGCATCAATAACATCTGCTCAAGTGAGCCATCCATAAAATCATCGCGGAACAGTCTGTCTAACGACAAGACTGCCGCTAACAGAGCAGCTACCCAGATAATACCGGGTGCGATTTCTGCCAGGAGATTCGGCCCGGGACCAACGCCCAATGGAAACAACGTGATGACGATGATGAAAAACCATAGCGGGTTCAGCATGTCGGACTGACGGCGAAACGCGACGAGAAGCTCTCGGCGGATCATGTGAAACATAGCAGATCCCATTACGCCCCCAACCTGATCCGACGCAACAATGGGTTGCCTTCGAACATATCTTGATGGGTTGTAAACAACACCATGCCTCCATCATTTACATGCTGTTCAAAAAGGTTCTCTAATACCTTCACGCCCTGTTTATCAATCGCTGTAAGCGGCTCATCCAAAATCCAGAGTTTGGATTGGCTAATCCAAAGTCGTGCTAAGGCTACCCGGCGATTTTGACCTGCAGATAGTTGAGCAGCCGGTACATCTTCACGACCCGCCAAACCCACTCTGGCAAGGGCTTCCCAAAGTCTCTCTTCATTCTCTTCACCATGCATACGCTGGTAAAACGCCAAATTTTCAAACGCGGTCATTTCACGCTTTACACCCGTGCTATGACCTAGAAACAGTAGATTGCTATAAAACTCTTCACGGGCTTTATTGACCAATTCTCCATCCCAGAGTACATCCCCAGACTCTGCCAGCCCTAGCCCGGCAATGATCCGTAAGAGTGTGGTTTTACCTGCGCCGTTTGGACCTTCAATTTGGACAAGATCACCGGATGACAACGTAAAACTGAGATCTTCAAACAGCACCCTTTCATCACGGATACTGCTGAGCTCGCGCACTTCCAACATGAGAAATTAGCTTTCCCGATAAAGTTATGAAAAATTTGCCCGATAATACCATAGAGGCGTTTAAAGTCGTTAGCCGCGAGGTCTCGCTAATGTCACTCAAGCAATCAAATCCTACTGATTGATGAGGTCTGGGTATATGCGCTAAGCGTTAATAATTGTGAGTAAATATGAAAATCGACAATATCAATCACATCAATACATTAACGCAGGAAACATTCAAAAATGTTCCAGTAAAAAGCTTGCTCGAAATGGGTAAGCCACTCCAACCATCCGGCCACACAGGCAGCCTGGGTAACGGCCAGCGTTCACAGCTTTCCCAGTTACTCGCCCTTATGCCACTTTATTCCCTGTTGCAAACAACCAAGTCGGACGCAAAAACACTCGCCCCTGTTGTCATCGCTCTTCTAAAGCAACTCACCATGCCCAGCGATAGCAAACAGGCTGCCAAATGGCTAGCCGAGCAACAGGCTGATAAAGGGTTGCTGGAAGCATTACGTCAAGCAACAGCTGCGGCAGGTGAACAAGACGGTGCAGGAAAACTTAAGTCATTACTCATGTTGATGGCTGAACAGCGCATCAACGAGCAAACCAAGCCTGGTGACTACCACTGGCTGTTCCCGTTCAGGGACAACAACCTTTCTCCGGTGCACATCAACGTCGAGAAAAAGACCGGAAGGAAAAAGAAAAAGTTGCGCTGGTGCGTCACGCTTAACCTGACTCTAGCCAAAAACCGTCACCTCACTGCGACAGCAGAACTTGAGGACAATTCCCTTTCTCTCAGCTTTTCCACCGATGCTGATGGCTTACGAAATCAGATAGAGACTGCAATGCCCAAACTGGAGGAAAAACTTGCCCAGCATCATATTGCACTGGAGCGATGTGAGATCAACACCTTAGAGAGCGTGCAGACAGAAACCATTTCGTCAGGAGTGAATATTCAGGTATGAAGAAAGCTAAAAGCGCAGTGGCGCTTAAATACGATGGTGTTAATGCGCCAAAGGTCTCTGCCAAAGGCTACGATGTGTTGGCCGAAAAGCTCATCGAAGAAATGGAGAAGAACGGCGGACTCATTCATAGTGACGAAGCCCTGATGAATTGGTTGGCTGCATTAGAAGTGGGTGACGAAATCCCTGAACAACTCTATTTGGTGATCGCAGAGTTGATTGCTTTTGCCTGGTACTTAGACGGAAAAACCCCGCCCGGTTGGGAGGGGTCAATGGTCAACAAAACGGTCTAATGTTTTAGGTATCAGATTAGCGCGTCATACGCTGCTTTCGGATATTCAGAAGAAGCTCTGCTTCTGCTTTCGGCAGGTCACATTCTTCCATCAACTCCCGAAGATCCGCCCCAAGCTCTACCATCTTACTGGCACGGCTGTATAGGCGACCATCTGGGTCCTGCATTTCCATCTCGTTTTGCTTATCGAGCAACTCATCAAAGCGCTGCGACAGTTCCGCAAGCTTTTGGCTCATGCCAATGGAGCCCGCACGCAATTCGTTGAATTGCTTAGACAGGCTCTCTTGTTGCTGACGGGCATTTTTATAAAGTAGCTCCATGGCTTGGAATTTCGCCTCCAAACTCTGGCGGGCTTTCTTTTCCCGTCTTAGCATCAGCAAGGCAACCACCGCAACGCTCAATGAAACGCCCAGTGGTAACCATTGCAACACAAGGTCGAGCATTACAGCATTGCCATCTCTGACCACTCTTCATCAGAGAGCAGTTTGTTCAGATCAACCAAGATCAGCAAGTGACCATTACGGTTGCTGACACCCTGGATAAACTTGGCGCTTTCATCGGTACCCACACTTGGTGTAGTGTCAATTTCAGATGTCTTGAGGTAAACGACCTCAGCCACACTGTCGACCATAATACCAATGACCTGAGATTCCGCTTCAATCACGATCACTCGGGTGTTGTCAGACACTTCACCTTGGGCAAGGCCGAAACGTGAACGGGTGTCGATAACTGTCACTACGTTACCGCGAAGGTTGATGATGCCAAGAACATAGTCTGGCGCACCTGGTACCGGCGCGATTTCGGTGTAGCGCAATACTTCCCGAACCTGCATAACGTTAATGCCGTAGGTTTCGTCTTCCAGCTGGAAAGTCACCCACTGCAAGACTTCGTCATTCACGTTTTCTTTTTGAACTTCAGCTACCTGAGACATTTATTTTCCTCTTTTCGTGCTGTGCTGCGTCACTTACGCCAACGCATTGGCATCAATACCCTGATTCAGCATGGCAATCAGCGCTTCGACGTGGATCAAGGCGCACATTTTTTCTTTGACTAATCCGGCCAACCAAGGCCGTTTGCCAGCTTGTTCGCGCCATCGCACTTGTTCACCATTGAGTGACTCTGTCCCGAGGAGGGCATCACAAGCCAAGCCCCATTTACTGTCACCCAAGATCACAATATAACTATAGTCATCGCGATGGCTGTTATCCGCTATTTTTTCCGGCATCACCCATTTGGCAGTATCTACTACATCCAACTGCTGATCCCGTTCAGTCTGGAGGCCCAGATACCAGTCCGGCCTTCCTATCAAGTGATTGCAATCTTCGAGTTTATGAATCCCGCCCAACTCAGCCAGGGGAACGGCGTATGTCACGCCAAACGACTCAAAGAACAACACCTGAAACGCATACTCAGAAGCAATGTTTTGCCAAGGTGGCGCAATGTCTTCATCAGCCTGAGTTTCTGGCTCACTAGCGGTTTCAGTCTCTGTATCGACAGAATCGGTCACTTCTTCAGTAACAGTTTCCTCAATTGCGACCTCAACCTCAGGCTCGGCAACAACTTCCGCCTCTACAGCTTCTTCCACCATTGCTTGAACATCGGTTTCCACAATGGTTTCAACGACTGGCTCCACGACCGCTTCTACCTCAACGGTAGTCTCGACGTCAGTTTCTACAGCCGCTTCGACATCAACCGCAGCTTCTGTGACGGTCTCAGTCTCTAAGACAGTTTCGGTTTCTACCTCAACCTCTATGTCTGTTTCTGTCTCAGTCAGCGCTTCAGTATAGGTTTCAACAGCCTGTTCACTGTTAACGATCACTTCCGTATCTGTCGATTCCTCGACTTCTACTTCCATGTCTTCATCAAGCTTGAGCTGACTAAGCAGTTTCTCTACCGAAGACAAGTCACGTTTGTCTTTGGTCAGCGTCGCGCCGCTGAATTTTTCAACCGGTTCCATCACCACTGGCTGAGGTTTCAGCGCAACACTGTCCTCTTCGGCCTGTGGCGTCACATCCGTGTCATGCTGCTGAGAAAAGTAATCTTCTTCCAACAGTGCATCAAAATAGTCATCCAGCGCCTGAACACTGGATAAGGCACGGCTATCTTTCATCCTGTTCAAGTCGCTCCAGATAAGAGAGCAGCGTTTTGTAGGCAAACACGCCGCGACAGTTTTTTGCGTAATACGATGGCGGCATGTGCTTTAAACTTGCATCGCGGAATTTTGTATCGATTGGCACTGCTGACGTCCAAATCTGATCCGGGTAACGCACCTTGAGCTCTTGAAGCGTTTCAAGAGATGCACGGGTACGTTTGTCGTACATGGTTGGGACAATACAAACTTTGAACGCTGATGCCCGGGACTTTTGCATGATCTGCAACGTGCGCACCATGCGTTCAAGGCCTTTCATCGCCAGAAATTCCGTTTGAACCGGGATAAGAATGCGATTGCTTGCTGCCAACGCGTTAACCATCATGACACCTAGAATAGGTGGACAATCAATTAAGGCGTAATCGTATTCTTCTTCAAGACATGCCAGCGTTTTCTTCAGCATCAAGCCCATACCACCGCGGTTGCCCATGGCACGATCGAGCGTCGCCAGTGACATGTGCGATGGGAGAATATCAAGATTTTTGTATTCGGTATTGAGGATCAGCGGTTTAACCGTATCACGGTTGATAGCCTGCAATTGGAACAGATCGAACAAGGTACGGGGCAACTGCTCCGAATCGTAATTCAGATAGGTTGTCAGCGACGCATGCGGATCGGTGTCGATCAGCAAGACTCGCTTGTTCTTTTCACTGAGAAGCCCAGCGAGGGTAATGGTGGTGGTGGTTTTCCCCACACCCCCTTTCTGGTTTGCAATGCTCCAGACTATCACAGCCGCTCCTTAAACGAGGTTGAGCTCAACGAGAATACGCTCGGTGATGCGGTCCAACGGCAAGTCTTCGGTTGATATTCCCGCTTTAGCAACAGCTTGCGGCATACCGTAAACAACACAGCTATCTTCGTCCTGTGCCCATACCGTTGAACCTTGTTGTTTCAACAATCTTGCACCGTCTCGGCCATCTGCGCCCATTCCTGTCAATACCATCGACAACACTTTGTCGTTGTAGACTTTGGCTGCAGAGCCGAAGGTTACATCCACGCACGGCTTGTAATTCATACGATCGCCGCCGTCAATAATTTTCACACGAGCAGCCCCCGGGCGTCCATCGATCATCATCTGCATACCACCTGGTGCCAAATATGCGGTACCCGGTTGCAGAGGATCACCGTCTTGCGCTTCTTTTACTGATATTTTGCATAGACCATTGAGACGCTGTGCAAAAGCAGCAGTAAAAGTAGACGGCATATGCTGGATGAGCACGATAGGCAATGGGAAGTTCGCCGGCAGTCCACTCAGCACTTTTTGCAGCGCAACTGGCCCACCGGTTGAGGTCCCAATCGCAACGAGCTGATAGCGTTTTCCGCTTGCTTTGAAACGTGCTGGCGATGATGCAGGTCTCACCGCTGGTGCAGCAGGTGCACCGCCCGTCGATGGACGGACTGGCGCACGCGCTGTCGGTGCGGCAGCGGTTGCTGGTGCAGCAGTTGCAGGCCGAGCAGCCGGTGCGGGTCTGCGCATGAACGCGCGCTTACGAGCAATTTCGCTCACGCGCTGTTGCAGCAGACTGACCGCTTCATCACGGTTACGTGCGATGTCTTCGAATTTCTTTGGCAGGAAGTCGAGCGCCCCTGCATCCAACGCATCTAACGTGGCTTTTGCCCCGTCATGCGTTAACGAAGAAAACATCAGAATCGGCGTAGGATTATTCTGCATGATCTCACGAACTGCAGTAATACCGTCCATCACAGGCATTTCGATGTCCATGGTAATGACATCAGGTTTTAGCTGTGCTGCCTTTTCAACTGCGTCTTTCCCGTTAACTGCACAGTCGATGACTTGAAGGCGAGGATCCCCGTTAATAATTTCACTAACACGGCGGCGGAAAAAACTTGAATCGTCCACCACCAAAACTTTCACTGCCATGTCGTTCCTTATGATTTTATCGACCAGCGTATCGCTTGAGCAGATTCGGCACGTCAAGAATCAATGCAATGTGGCCATCACTGGTGATGGTTGCACCCGCCATACCTGGCGTACCTTGCAACAACTCGTCCAGTGGTTTGATTACCACTTCTTCTTGACCAATCAACGAATCAACCACGAATGCGACTGGCTGGTGTCCCATCTGGATGATGACCACGTGGCCAGTCTCTCGATTCGTCGAGCGACTTGGGCACAGCCAATCCTGCAGATAGAACAGCGGAATTGCTTTTTCCCGGACGATAAGCGTGAGCTGACCATCAACGGTGTTTGTCTTCGACAAATCCAAGCTGATAATTTCGTTTACGTTCGACAATGGGAACGCAAATGGATTATTACCAATACCCACCATCAGCGTCGGCAGAATTGCCAGTGTCAAAGGCACTTTGATAGAGATAATGGTGCCGCGGCCCAATTCTGAGTCGATAGAAATCGTACCGTTCAGTTGGGTAATCGCCGTTTTCACCACGTCCATGCCCACACCACGGCCAGAGATATCTGAAATCTCGGTTTTGGTAGAGAAACCCGCCGCGAAGATCAAGTTGTAGGCTTCAGTGTCGCTTAGACGTGCTGCGGCATCGGCATCCATTACGCCACGCTCTACCGCGATAGAACGCAATTTCTCTGCATCCATACCGCCACCATCATCTTCGATGGTCAGCAGAATGTGGTCACCTTCCTGCGAAGCAGCAAGGGTGATGGTACCTGTGCGCGGTTTGCCTTTTTCCTCACGGACATCCGGCATTTCAATGCCGTGGTCAACCGAGTTTCGTACCAAGTGAACCATTGGGTCCGCAAGTGCCTCAACCAGGTTTTTATCCAAGTCGGTTTCTTCACCGCGCATTTCGAGCACGATGTCTTTTTTCAAGCTTCGTGCAAGGTCACGTACAACGCGTGGGAAGCGACCAAACACCTTCTTAATTGGCTGCATACGCGTTTGCATGACAGCGCCTTGAAGGTCAGCAGTGACAACATCAAGGTTGGTCACCGCTTTCGCCATGTTTTCGTCGTCGCTGCTCGCACCCAAGCTCACCAGACGGTTACGCACCAGTACCAGCTCACCCACCATATTCATGATGGTGTCTAGGGTAGAGGTGTTAACACGTACAGTTTGTTCAACCTGAGGTGCTGGTGGCTTTTTGTCGTCAGCTTTTGCTGGCGGCTTAGCAGCCGGCGCAGGCGGTTTCGCTGCCGCAGGCTCAGCTTTAGGAGCTGGCGCTGGTGCAGGTTTTGGCTCTGCTTTTGGTGGAGGCGGAGGTGGTGCTGAAGCAGCAGGCGCGGCACCACTCGCAATTGGACTCTTACCTTTGCCGTGTAAATCGTCCAAAAGCTTTTCAAACTCGTCGTCAGTGATTTCATCACTGGCAGGGCTTTCTACAGACGCATTTTGTGGTGGTGGTGTTGCGGCTTCCGCAGCTCCACCAGCCAGTGGACCTTTGCCTGAGCCGTGCAGATCGTCCAACAGTTTTTCAAACTCGTCATCTGTGATGTCATCACCACCGCCTGCGGCACCTGCATCTGCGGCAGGTGCAGGCGCGCTTCCGCCCGCTTGTGGTCCTTTGCCCGAACCATGCAGCTCATCCAGAAGACGGTCAAATTCGTCATCTGTAATTTCATCAACAGAATCACCAGCAATCGCTTCGCCGCCTTCAGCAGGCGCCTCAGCAACGACTTCTGGTTCTGGTTCCGGCTCGGGTTCTGGCGCAGGTGCAGCCGCTTCTACCGCTTCATCTTCTGAAGCAGGACGACTGTATCTGTGGAGTGCTTCAATGAGTGCAGGATCGGCCGCGGGCACCGGTTCGCGCTCTTGCACACAAGCAAACTGCTCGTTAACGGTATCCAACGACTGGAGGATGGTGTCCATCACTTCCGGCGTTAATTCACGTCCGCCATTACGCAGATTATCAAAGATGTTTTCTGCACCGTGGCAGGTTTCAACCAGCTCGGTGAGCGACAGGAAGCCTGCACCACCTTTGACGGTATGGAAACCACGGAATATTGCATTGAGCAGGTCTCTATCATCTGGTGATTTTTCCAGGTCGACCAATTGCTCGGACAACAACTCCAAAATCTCACCGGCTTCAATTAAGAAGTCCTGGAGGATTTCTTCATCCATTTCAAAACTCATAACGCACCCCTAAAAGCCCAGGCTGGAAAGCAGATCATCGACGTCATCCTGACTTTGCATCACTTGTTTCTCTTGACGCTCTTTCTCGGAGACGACCGGACCTTCAGCCACAATGCCAGATTGCTGTTGTTCTGCTTCTGTTTCTGGTTCTTTCTGATCGTCATCCAAACCAAAAGCGGTAAGGATTTCAACCAGTTGTTTTTCTACTTCCTGCACCAATTCAATGACACGACGGATAACCTGTCCGGTTAAGTCCTGGAAATCTTGTGCCATGAGGATTTCGGTCAATTGACCGTGGAGCTTGGTGGTGTCCCCTTCAACCTGTGTCAATAAACCATCGAGTTGGTGACACAAGTCCTTGAAGCTCGTTATATCAATCCGCCCCCCCATGAGGTTATTCCACTGCGGACGAACCTGAGCAAGGCATTCTTGTAGGTTGTCGGCGATTGGAAGGGTAGCTTCCACTGCATCCATGGTACGGTTCGCAGCCAGTTCCGTTTTTTCCATCACAAAGTTCAGGCGATCTTTTGCATCTGGGATCTCGCTGGTAGCCAGATCGCTGACGCGTGGATCTAAACGGAAATTGGACAACGAGTCATGAAGTTGTCGGGTCAGTTTTCCTACCTCATTGAAGAGCGGATTGCGCACGTCACTGGCCAGCTTAGCCAGTAATTCGTTCGCGCCGTCCTGATTCCCTTCTTCAAGCAAACTGACCAATTCTTTAGCTTGGTCGAGAGTTATCATCGTCTAAATAATCCTTCACTGCGCGAAGAAGAAAATCACATGCGCTCGAAAATCTTATCCAGCTTTTCTTTGAGCGTTGCGGCAGTAAACGGCTTAACGATATAACCATTCACACCAGCCTGAGCAGCTTCAACGATTTGCTCACGCTTGGCTTCTGCGGTGATCATCAGAACTGGCAGATGCTTGAGCTCATCATCAGCACGGATGTTCTTCAGCAGATCGATACCTTGCATGCCCGGCATGTTCCAGTCAGTAACGACGAAATCAATACCGCCTTTCTTGAGGATTGGCAGTGCTGTCAGGCCGTCATCTGCTTCAACAGTGTTGTTGAAACCCAGATCTCGAAGGAGGTTTTTAACGATACGGCGCATTGTTGAAAAATCATCAACAACGAGGATTTTCATATTTGTGTTCAAAGTGGCCTCCAGTGAGGTTCCTTATTATTGTAGAAACTTACTTTGACCAAGCGGAAAGCTTGGTCCGTAACCGCTGCATTGCCTGATTTTGTATCTGGCAAACCCGGGATTCACTAACCCCGATAATGGCCCCTATCTCCTTGAGGTTGAGTTCCTCGTCGTAATAGAGAGAGAGTACCAAAGCTTCTCTTTCAGGGAGTCCGCGGATGGCGTTCGCTAAGTGCGATTTAAAGCTGTCCCCGGCTACCTCCTCAAAGGGAAGGTTTTCGTCACGATGACTTTCTGTCACGAAAGCATCTTCTGAAACGCCTAAGTCATCGATACCAATCAGTCTTCCTGCGTTGATGTCGTTTTGAGCTTGGTAATACTGATCCAGGCTCATACCCAGACGTTTCGCAATTTCTTTGTCGTTGGGGTCTCGCCCCAACTCGCCTTCCAGCTGTGAAATCACTTCGCTGATTTGGCGGTTATTCTTATGAACCGAGCGAGGTACCCAGTCGCCTTTGCGGATGTCATCCAGCATGGCGCCACGAATTCGGATACCGGCATAGGTTTCAAAACTCGCTCCTTTTGTGGAGTCGTAGTTCTGTTGCGCTTCAAGCAAGCCAATCATGCCTGCCTGAATAAGATCTTCAACCTGCACATTTGGGGGCAAACGGGCTATCAGGTGATGTGCAATGCGCTTTACCAATGTGGCGTATTGCTCAAACACCGTTTCCGTTGATGCTCCTGTCCTGCTGTAGGTGAGCGCCCTATTCACTGAGGTAATCCCCCGCTGCCTCGTCTCGAACCAGCAGTCGCTCAACAAAAAACTCCAAGTGTCCGCCCGGGTTGCGCGGTACAGGCCATGTTAGGGCCTTGTTAGCCAGCGCATTCAGTGCAAGCGCGGCCGGAGACTTTGGAAATGCATCAATCACTACGCGTTGCTTCTTCACCGATTGACGCACATGCTCATCTAATGGAACACATGCTACTAATTCTAGATTAGCATTTAAAAATCTTTCTGTTACACGAGTTAATTTTGTAAATAAGTCTCGGCCTTCGCGATAACTGCGCACCATATTGGCAACGACTTTGAATCGGGTAACGCCGTGTTCTCGGCTTAACAGCTTGATCAGAGCGTAAGCGTCCGTAATGGAAGTCGGCTCATCACACACCACAATCAGTACGTCCTGCGCGGCACGTGAGAAGCTCAACACCATGTCGGAAATACCGGCTGCAGTATCCACCAGCAGTACATCGACGTCTTCTTCAAGTGTACCAAACGCCCTGATAAGACCTGCGTGTTGAGCCATACTCAACTCAGTCATCCCGCGCATGCCCGAAGACGCTGGTATGATCTTCATACCGTGCGGACCTTCGACAATGATGTCTTTAAGGTCGCATACGCCCTGCATAACATGGCTAAGGTTTTTACCTACACGCAAACCCAACAGAACATCGACATTGGCCAGTCCCAAGTCCGCATCCAACACCATCACTTTTTTGCCTTGTTTGGCCATGGCTGCAGCCATACCCAAAGTGATATTGGTTTTACCGACGCCGCCTTTACCACCCGTGACGGTTATGACTTTGGTGCGAGTCGGGTTTGTCAGGCGGCGGAGGCCGCTTGCTTGATCATGCATGGTTGTCTCAATCATAAAAGTCCGCCGCATTCGACTCTGGTACATCATGACTCCAGAAATGGTTTTGCTGCTCTGAATCTTGATCCATCAGTTCACTCGCCTTGTTAACCAGGTATCTCCCACTTGCCTGGCGAATGTCCTCGGGTACACGCTGGCCATCAGCCAGATAGGTAACCGGAAGGGCGTTTTCTATGGTCACACTCAATAATTCCCCCAGACTGAGGGATTCGTCCAACTTCGTCAGCACGCACCCTGAGAGGGGAATGCGTCGGAAGTGATCAATGGTCTCCTGCAGCACGCGACGCTGTGAGGTCGCTGGCAATACAAGGAGGCTTCGGATATGTGAACCACTGTTTTTGATAAGGGTATCAAGTTGTTCTGAAAGCCTAAGATCTCGCTGGCCCATGCCTGCGGTATCCAACAGGATCAGTCGACGGTGACGTAACTGATACAGTATATCGGCCAGTTCATCCGCATCTTTAGCAACTTTTACGGGGCAACCTAAAATTCTGCCATAGGTTGCCAGTTGCTCATGCGCGCCGATACGGAAGGTATCTGTCGTCACAAGAGCAATTTCTTCAGGGCCGAAGTCCATTGCTGCCCTGGCTGCTAACTTCGCAATAGTCGTTGTTTTACCGACACCGGTAGGACCAAGCAGTGCAATCACACCGCCCGACTCCAGCAGGTTTTCACTGGTGGTAATGACTTGATCTGCCACTAAGTCCAGTAACTCCGACCACGCTTCATTCGGTGGGGTATCTTCAGGAATGTAACCAGCCAGTTGGTCAGCCAGAACCGGGGAGATACCCATTTTTTCAAGTCGTTTGATCAGCATGGCACGCAGAGGCTCTTTACGCTCTACTTCCTGCCACATCAAACCGGAAAGTTGGTGCTCAAGCAGGCTGCGAATCGTCGCCATTTCTTTGCGCATCGCTTCGATTTCTTCGTTGCCTTGGCGTGCTGGCTGTCGATGAGGCTCGCTACGCAACTCAAAGCGATCATCACGACCCGGAGCACGGCGGTCTTGCTCGTCACGTTTTTGACGATACAGGCGGTCAAGCTCCTGACCTTTAGCCTGTTGCTGCGAGCGTGAGAAACCGTTGTTACCGTTATTGGTTGCGCCATTGCGATTGCCATTGCTCTGACCGTTTTGCCCGTTATGACCATTTGGGCGACGGGCTGGTGCAGCACTGTAAGTGTTTTCGCTTTGACGGGTGCGGGCGTCATTTTGACGTGCTAACAGCGCACTCAGCGAATCAGCTTCTTTCTGAGGCTCATCGGAAGTGTTGTTTTCCGGCAACTGGGATTGATAACGGTCAAGCAAGCTTGAGAACTTGCTACCGAGTGCTCCACCCAGTGGTTTTCTGGCTGCCTCTTTGTTGATGTCACGGCGCAGGTGCACAGTGTCGTCAGCCAGTCGGCGTGTTTGTTGAGCGCGGTCCATGTTTTGCGCCATCTGCGTTCTCGCCGCTTCCTTGCGCACATCACGGGTTGGTGCGTCAGTATCTACTGCCGCCACGATTTCGACACCGCCAGTCACTTTTTTGTTGGACATGATGACAGCGTCTGCGCCGAGTGCTTCTTTCACTTCGGCTAGCGCTGTTCGCATGTCTTTGGCAAAAAATCGTTTAATCTTCAAAATCGTCGTCCTGAGTTACTGATGTCGCAACATCAGTTGCCAACCGCTCTTACAATTCTTATTTGTTTTTCATCCGGCACTTCCTGATAAGACAGGACCCGCAGCGACGGAATAGTATTTTTTACAAACTTGGCCAGTGTTGAACGAAGTACCCCTGAAGTCAGCAGGACTGCTGGTTCACCTTGCAGTTCCTGATGCTGGGTCGCTTCTGACAGACTCTGTTGTAGCCTTTCTGCCAGCCCCGGTTCGATACCGGTCGATTCGCCACCTGACGCTTGCATAGTTTTATGCAATATCTGTTCCAGTTCAGGAACCAAAGTGATAACAGGCAATTCTGGCTCTACCCCATTGATTTCTTGAACAATCAGGCGTCTGAGCGAAATTCGTACAGCGGCAGTGAGAATGTCGGGATCTTGACTCTTCGGCGCGTACTCAGAGAGTGTCTGTATAATAGTCCGTACATCACGAATAGGAATCGCTTCATTGAGAAGGTTCTGCATCACTTTCACCACAGAGCCCAGTGAAATGAGATCAGGAATCAGACCTTCCACCAATCGAGGTGACTGCTTAGCCAGCATATCTATGAGGTTCTGTGCTTCTTCATGGCCAAGCAAGCGTTCTGCATTGTTGGTCAGCATCTGGCTCAAATGGGTTGCCAATACCGTCGCGGAATCAACCACCGTATAGCCAAGTGCCTGGGCATGTTCACGCTGTGACTTCTCAATCCACACCGCTTCCAGACCAAATGCCGGGTCAACCGTGCCTTCCCCATCTACTGGGCCAAACACCTGACCTGGGTTAATTGCCAGTTCTTTGTCAGGACGGATATCCGCCTCGCCGACCGCTACCCCCATCAAAGTGATGCGATAGCTGTTTGGTGGCAATTCCAAGTTGTCACGGATATGAACCGGTGGGATAAGAAAACCAAAGTCTTGTGATAGCTTCTTACGCACACCTTTCACGCGGTCAAGCAGCTCACCACCCTGGTCGCGGTCAACCATTGGAATAAGGCGATAGCCGACTTCGAGACCAATCACATCTACAGGCTGCACATCATCCCAAGACAGTTCTTTCGGCTTCGGCGGAGCCACTTCTTTGGCTGGTGCTTCTTCAGCTTCTTTCTTGGCTTTAGCCTGCTCTTTGGTTTTCCAATAAGCGAAGCCACCGCAAACAAGCGCCAGCGTCAAAAATGGAATGTGTGGCATACCCGGAACAATACCCATTACGGTCAAGATACCCGTCGCGATAATGAGTGCGCGTGGGTTGTCCACGAGTTGGAAGACCAGCTGCTGACCCATGTCTTCGTCAGTGTTCTGACGGGTCACCATGATGGCAGCGCCAATCGATAGCAAGAGCGACGGGATCTGTGCCACCAGACCGTCACCGATAGTCAGCAGGGTGTATATCTCAATGGCATCTGAAAAGCTGACGTCGTGCTGAATCATACCGATGGAAAGACCACCGATAATGTTAATCGCCAGAATCAAAATACCGGCGATGGCGTCACCTTTAACGAATTTTGATGCACCGTCCATCGAACCATAGAAGTCCGCTTCTTTGGTGACTTCCTGACGGCGGGTACGCGCTTGATCCTGATTAATCAGACCTGCGTTCAAATCCGCATCGATAGCCATCTGTTTTCCTGGCAAGGCATCAAGGGTAAAGCGTGCACTTACTTCAGAAATACGGCCCGCACCTTTGGTGACAACCATGAAGTTGATGATCATCAGGATAAGGAACACCACCAGACCAACCGCATAGTTACCACCGATCACCACTGAGCCAAAAGCATCAATCACCTGACCGGCTGCGCCCGGACCTTCATGACCATGAAGCAGCACTACACGGGTAGAAGCAACGTTCAGCGCCAGACGCATCAAGGTCGCAATCAGCAACACCGTTGGGAATGCCGCGAAATCCAGCGGTCTACGGGTGTAAACGGTAACCAGCAGCACGACCAAAGAAAGGGCAATGTTAAAGGAGAACATCAGGTCGAGCAGCAATGGTGGCATCGGCAGCACGACCATCGCAAGGGTTGAGAGTACGAGGAGCGGCGCACCAATCGCAGGGAATGCAGACCCTCGCTTGAATGGAATTTTGTCCTGTACCTTGTCGTAGAACGGCAAAGAAAGCTTCATGTGTCGTTATATGTTCTTCTGGGCTTAATCACTAAGTCCTCAGAAGCAAAAAACGAACCAGTTTTACAATACTTATTAATCAATAAGTTATTGATGGCATATAGCCAAGTATTACATCAGCGACGTAATTCCGGCGGTATTGGCAATTGCTGATCGGCGAGCGGATTAGGTTTACGTCCACGCCCTTTCTTGTACTGCTTCAACTGGAACACATAAGCGAGCAACTGAGCGATCGCCGTAAACAAGCCATCCGGGATCTGCTGCTCCAACTCGGTACTGTAATACACTGCACGGGCGAGCGGCGGTGCTGGCACGATCGTGATGTCATGTTCAGCGGCTATTTCCCTGATTTTAAGTGCCAGGAAGTCCGAACCTTTGGCGACTACCACTGGCGCTTTATCGATTTTACTGTCGTAACGAAGCGCAACCGAGTAGTGCTCCGGGTTGGTGATAACGACGTCTGCAGATGGGACTTCTGCCATCATACGACGCTGCGCCATTTCGCGCTGGAGCATCCGGATCCGCCCCTTAACTTCAGGCTTACCCTCGGTTTCTTTGTATTCGTCTTTGATTTCCTGCTTGGTCATCTTGAGCTGTTCATTGTGCTGCCAGATTTGGAAAGGCACATCAATCGCCACTACCACCAGCAATGAGCAGCAAATCAGCAGTACGAAATTCATCAGAATCTCAAGCGCGTGATAGAGGTTGGTCGGAAAGGTTTCGATGTTCAGTTGGTAGAAGTCATCGAGGCTCGCCCACATGAGGTAGAAAGCAACACCGGATACCAGCGCCACTTTCAGAATCGACTTGAGAAGCTCAACCCAGCTTTGCTTGCCGAACATCCGTTTAATGCCCTGCAACGGACTCATTTTGGACAATTTAGGCCTTGCTGCTTCCCAAGAAAAGGAGACACCCCCCAGCGCGGAAGCACCAATCAAACCGGCAATAAACAACATCAGCAGTACAAAGGTGATCGGCCAGACAATATGAAATATCGCCCCATAAGAAATCAGCCCCAGCGAGGTGACGTCAAAAATCTCCTCACGCGTGAGCGTAAAGAGTTTTCGCATCATCTCCATCAAGGCTTTACCAAGACTCTCACCAAACCACATCAATGCAACAGCGCCCACCACGAGCACTGCGACTGATGCCAGTTCTCTTGAGCGCGGTACCTGACCTTTTTCCCGCGCCTGCTGTCGCCTTCGGGGCGTGGCGTCTTCTGTGCGTTCCTGACCGTCGTTCTCTGCCATCAGGCACCTCCACCTACTGTGCAGTCGAGACGGATAAGGTCACAGATAGTATTCAGCCCTGTGTCCCAGTGATTCAGGTAATGCGGCAAAATTCCGTTGAGCAGATACATACAAATCATCAAACCCACCAGCAACGCAAATGAGAAACCGAGTGAGAAGATATTTAGCTGAGGTGCGGCACGGGTCATGACACCGAAGGAAAGGTTTACCGTGAGCAAGGCGATAATCCCTGCCAGTGCCATTCCGAGCGCCACGCTGAACATGATGCCAAACCAACTCGCTAGCGCGCGGTAATCGGCAACACCGAGCATTTCACCCACAGGTAGGGTTATAAAACTCATTACGACCAGATTAAGCATCTGAAGATGCCCATCGGTGGAAAGGAAAATCATGGTCGCCACGAAAAGATAAAACTGACCCAGCAAGGGCGTGTTCTGCCCATTGGCCGGATCGACCATAGAGGCAAAACCCAAGCTCGACTGCATACCGATGATTTGACCGAGCAACACGAATGTTTGAATCACAAACTGGGTCACAGTGCCCATCGCAATGCCAATCAGGATTTGTTGCGCCAGTACCACAAAGCCGCCAAAAGAAACCAACTGGATAGTTTCAGGCACTTGAGGAAGCGCGGGCATCACCGCAAAGGTGATAGCCAGAGACAGATACAAACGGATGCGAACCGGCACAAATCGAGCACCGAAAAACGTCATCGTCATCATCATTGATGAGATGCGCGCAAACGGCCAGAAGTACTGTGCCAGCCAATTAAGAATGATATCTGCCGGGTATTCCATGCCTGATGCTCAGTCAGTAAAGCAGCTGAGGTATTTCTTCAATCAATCGGAAGAAATACTCCATCAGCATGCGCGTCATCCAATGGCCGAAGAACATCAGCGCCACAAGCGTCGCAATCAAACGCGGCAGAAAACTCAAGGTCTGTTCGTTAATCGAGGTCGCGGCCTGAAAAATCGCCACCAGTAAACCAACGATAAGACCGGGGATGATAATGGCGCAAACCATGACCAGGATGAGATACAGCGCATCCTGGAACAGTTCGACAAAAGCTTCTGGTCCCATGATTCACTCCTACCCGAAACTGCCTGCGAGGGTCGACAGGATAAGGTTCCAACCGTCCACCAGCACAAACAACATCAGCTTAAATGGCAAAGACACGATCATTGGCGAGAGCATCATCATACCCATCGCCATCAGTACCGAGGCCACCACGAGGTCGATAATCAAAAACGGCAGGAACAGCATAAAGCCTATCTGAAAGGCGGTTTTCAGCTCTGAGGTGATAAACGCTGGGATAAGCACAGTCATCGGTACTTCTTCCGCTTCTGTCACTTGCGAGCCGGACATGTTCACAAAGGTTTCGAGATCTTTAACCCTTGTCTGTTGCAGCATAAATTCACGCAATGGCACCTGAACACGGTCAAACGCTTCGCGGGCAGTTATTTCCTCATTGAGATAAGGCTGAACCGCTGCGACGTTCATTCGGTCGATCACAGGCGACATGATGAAGAAAGTCAGGAACATGGCGATACCGATGATGACCTGATTTGATGGTGTCTGTTGCAGACCCATGGCCTGACGCAGTATTGCCATCACAACCACAATACGGGTGAAGGACGTCATCAGAATAACAATCGCAGGCAGGAAGCCGAGCGCTGTCATCAACGCCAAGATCTGCAAAGTGACCGAGTAGTCTTCACTGCCATCCGGGTTGACAGTCATGGTCAGTGCTGGAATGCCACCGCCATTTCGCGCCTGGATCATCGAGGCTTCGCCCGCATCGTTAATCAGGGTTTCAGTAATGGTTTCTGACGCTGGCGCTGGCTCTTCTTCAGCCAGTGCAAACGGGGTGACAAAAAAGCAGCAAAGCGCCAGAAAAATGGCAGTGACGGATTTAAGACGCATCATTTTTCTTCAGGATTTGGTTGAATTGGGAAGAGAAAGATTTCGTGGATTCCGAATCAGTAATCGGGTTTTCCAGCGATTTTATCAGTGTAATTTGCTGGGACGTGACACCAACCAGTACCTGTTCACCATTTACATCGAGCACCACAACACGCTCCTTCTGGCCTAAGGGAAGCTGGCTAACCACCTTCAGCCCAGATTTCGTGCCCATCAGTGATGGCACCTGCATGCGTTTGAGCGCCCAGGCCAAGCCGAAAATCACACCAATCACCAGCACCAACGCCCCGAGGGTCGTCGCCAGATCTTGGCCATCCGGTGCTGCCGCGTAGGCGCTTGGGGCAAACATCAATCCAATTGCAGCTCGTCGCAGGAATACCATGAACTCTCTTTCTCAGCCTATGTTTTTCGGGTAATACACCCCATTAAGCAAAATCCAGGCCTAAAAAAACGCCCACCGCAAAGCGGCAGGCGTCTTCAATACAGCAAGCAAAGAGTTTGTCGTTAACGCAGCTTTTTAATTCGTTCTGTTTGGCTGATAACGTCAGTGAGTCGGATACCAAATTTGTCGTTTACCACAACAACTTCACCGTGGGCGATCAGAGTGCCATTCACCAGTACATCCAGCGATTCACCTGCCAGACGGTCCAGCTCAACGACCGAGCCCTGATTCAATTGAAGCAGGTTACGAATGTTGATATTGGTGCGGCCCACTTCCATTGAAATGGTCACCGGAATATCAAGAATCGCGTCCAGCTTTCGGGCTTCATCCGCGTTGATGGGTGGCGTTTCATCCACCAGCTCATCCAGCGGGGCAGTCTGTACATCATCACCGCCTTCTACTACAGCCTGTTCGGCAAGCGCTGCAGCCCAATCGTCTTCTACATCACTCATGATTATCTACCAACGTATTAGTTATTCGTCCGAATTTTTGTCGCTCAAATCTTCGAGCAGCTCAATCGGGTCGTCTTCCAACAGGGTGACATCACTCTTCATCACTTCAGGACGTTTGAGCTTGTCAGTAATCTTTATTGCCAGATTGTCGTTTGACTGTCCCATCTTGCCGCGGAATGTCGGCAAATCTTCGATGTAAACAGTACAGGCATCCGGCATTTTCACGGGGATCACATCACCCGCTTCCAATTCCATTAAATCACGCAGCGAAAGAGACGTTTCCAGCAATTTGGCTGTCAATCCCACTTCCACATCCATCACCTCATCCTGCAGCGCTTTGGACCAGCGCTTGTCAGTATCCATCTTGTCACTCTGGATACCGGCATCGAGCAATTCACGGATTGGCTCAACCATGGAGTAAGGCATGACTACATGGAAGTCACCGCCACCACCATCAAGTTCGATGTGGAACGAGCTCACGACAATCACTTCTGTCGGGCTCACAATGTTCGCCATAGCCGGGTTCACCTCTGAGTCGAGGTATTCGAACTCAACCTTCATGACCGGCGCCCAAGCGTCTTTGTAGTCTTCAAATATCAGCTTAAGCAGCATTTGAATGACACGACGCTCAGTTGGGGTGAATTCACGGCCTTCGATACGCGCATGGAATCGGCCATCACCGCCAAAGAAATTCTCTACCAAGATGAAAACAAGGCGCGCTTCCATGGTCACCAGTGCGGTACCTTTCAGCGGGCGGAAGCGAACCATGTTCAAACTGGTCGGTACAAACAGTGTGTTTTGGTATTCGCCAAACTTCACCATCTGTACGCCGTTAATTGACACTTCAGCCGTTTTGCGCAGCATGTTAAACAAGCTGATACGCATATGACGTGCGAATCGCTCGTTTATCAGCTCCAGGGTGGGCATTCGCCCACGGACGATACGGTCTTGTGAGGAGAAGTCAAAATTCGAGGCCGAGGCGATATCGCCGCCACCGCCGCCGGAATCCTGTTCCTCTTCTTCAACGTCGTCTACACCATGAAGAAGCGCATCAATTTCGTCTTGACTGAGGAGATCGGTCACATTGCACCTATTGCATTACAAAGCCAGTAAATAACACCCGCTCAACCACTGTTTTGCCGGTGACTTTTTCCATTGCAGCCTGCACAGTATCGACAGCCTGCTTGCGGACTTCCACCTGTCCTTGCGGCGTACGCAGTTGCTCAACGGTTGCAGCCCCGAACGTTGTCAGAAGGCTATGTTCAACCAGAGGCAAATTCTGCTTCGCCAGTGTCTCATTCTGGTCGCCACGCACCATCAGCTGCACTTTTACCTGTACTAACCGCTGTTGCATGTCGCCGGTTACGTTAAACACAAAAGGCTGCGGCAACGTAACGTAAATAGCTTGAAGGTTCACCGGTTCAGGCTCTTCAATCACGATATCTTCCTGCGGCGCGCTATCGCCGCCCATCAGGAAGAAGAAAGCACCTGCACCACCACCGAGTAACAACACTGCCGCCACGATGATAATGATCAGTTTCTTTTTACCGCCACCACCACCGCCAGCTTCAATATCTTCATCTGCCATGATTCACCTCAGTTAGGGTTTAATTCGATTTCCAGTTTCAAAACAAGCGCAGCAAGAATGCTACATTAAGCATAATAGTCAACACGATCTTTTGGTGTGTTGACATAGAGCTCATGGTTTGTCACAGAGTGATCTGCGTCTTGTTCATCGCCTCGCCCAAACCCGGAGGAATGACCTTGTCCGTTCTGTCCGCCCTGACCTTCACCTTGTTGGGCTTGGTTCCCGGCAAAAGACTGTCTGCCGCCTGCATCTTGATGCTGCACGGAAGACTGCGCCAGTTGCAGGCCTTGTTGCTGCATCATTTCACGAAGACGTGGCATGGACTGTTCCACCAGATCTCTCGCCGCTTGATTCGCCACCGTAAACTGCACGGATGCCTGATCGCTGTTTACTGACAGTTTGATTTGCAGCCTGCCAAGCTCTGGCGGGTCGAGGCGAATATCAACATGCTTGAGGTTTTTCGACATCATCATGTTGACGCGTTCAGACAAGGCATTTGCCGCTTCTGTCTGGTTCTGACTCATTTGCAATGGCGTCTGTGCAGCTGCAGCATCAAGTTTCGCTGCGGTTGTACCCGCCTGCTGACCAAAGCTCGATGCCAGCTGCTGTGCCAAATGATCGGCTTTTGCTTCAGTACCTGGGCGCGCTGTTTCTGTCAGTTGCTGAGCTGCGGTGGCTTCTAACATAGCCAGACTTGCCGCAGGTTGAGGTTGATTCGCGCCATTTTGCATTGCCGCTGGCGTCCACGGTATAGCGGCGAACGCTGACATTGGAGTCGTTGGCTGGGTTTGCGGATTCACTGCCGCCTGAACTGCTGAGGCAGCTTGACTCATGTTTGCCTGAGCAGTGGGAGTTAGCCCTTTCGCCTGCAATTCTGCCGCGAGTGCTTTATCTGGCCCACCATTCATGGTCGATGCTGCAGCCATTTGGGCTCGCATCATCATATCCTGCTGTGCTTTAGTTCCCGCCCACTCCGGAGACTGACTTGCTTTTGCCATCATTTCTGGTGTGATTTCCACGTCACCATTTGCCGCTACCATTGAAGCTGCCTGAGCCATTACCGGCGCTGCAACAGTAGGTGTATCAGGTTGTGTTATTTCTTGTGCTGTCGATGCGCGAAGGGCATCCACTGCGGCAATCAGCTCTGCGTCGCTCAAAGGTTTCGTTTCCGTTTTTGTGACACCACTTTCTGATGACACATCCAGTGAGCCTTTTTCCGATTTAACGATAAGCTGCTGAATAACAAGCTTTTCTTCGTTAGTCAGAAGGTTAACAGGCTTGGAAAGCAAAGCATCTACTTCAGCTTCCACTGCTTTATCCAAGGGAGGCTTGACCATATCAGTGGGGAGCTTTCCGTCAGACTGACGGGTAGCGGCTTTCAGTTCTGCTTTCGGTGCCTGAGCCTGCAACGCCAGTGCAGCTTTTACCTCTTCAGGCAAGGCTTCACTGTTCTTGGCTTGTTGCGGCAAGCTTTTGCCTTCAGCCTTAACTGCTTCTACCTGGGCCACTTTCAGCTCTGGTGAAGCCTCTTCTGGCTTGGTCTGAAGCACTTGATTGGATTCATTCAATCGTTGAAGCAGGACTTCACCGTCCTGTTTAGCGACCTGTTGGCGATTCGCGATACTTTCATCACCACTCTCAATCGCTTTTGTGGCTTTCAGGACTTCAGCATCTGACTTACCATCAATAGCAGGCTTAACGGTTACTTCTTCACCGTCTGCGTCAAAAATCGCTTCATCCAGCGCCAACTTTTCGGCATCTTCACCTTCAGCGCTTGCCAGTGATTTGGTCAGTGCGGCATTAATTGCCTCTTCACTGGCAGCATCACCTTCTGTAGCGACTGCTTTTTCACCTGATACGGCTTCGGCTTCACCGTCACCAGAAACCAGCTGTGCCAGTTGTGCGAAGAAACCTTCTCCTTCACTTTCAGACACTTCTGGAGACATGACAGCGTTGCCTTCGCCCATTGGCGCTTTGCTGTTTGATAAACCGGAAAGTAAGAAACTGGTTTGGCTCATAATTATCCCGCTTCAGATTCTTTGTCGTTTAACGCCGGAAACCTTGTCCGGCAACGTGTTAGAAAGGTAAAAGCAATTATTAGGCCAAAATACTAGAACGAGGATTTCTGACGGGTGTAGATCAAGGTGGCGAACTCATCCATCTGCTTTTGCTCCAGACGTTCAGCCCGCATTTTTGCTTCCTTCTGGCGCTTTTCAACCAGCCACTCCAGCGACTTGGTCTTTTGGCGACATTGCTGCCAATGCTCGCGGCACTGCTCGACATTGTCTTCAAAATCCATTGCCGCCTGGCGCTGTTTTGCCAGTGTTTCATCAAGTTGGACGATAAAGCGGTTAAGGTGGCCATAGCTACTGGCGCTCAAACCAGCCTGTCCACGTTCAGACATCTGGCGAAAGTAGTCCAGACGGTATCGCTCAATTTGCTCGACCTGGATGTAGTAGCTTTGCAGCTCCTGCTGAGCAGCAACCAGCGCCAAATGCGCCTGATGTTCCTGCTCTTTGGCTTGGTCGATAAGAAGGTTCATTGCTGCTTCTGACATGATTCACCTATTGGAGGGTCGAGCGCAGCATGTTGACGCACATGTCATACGGCACTACGTCTTTCATACCCTGTTGGAGGTACATATCCAAACGTGGCTTGAGGGTGAATGCTTGGTCAATAGCCTGATCGGTGCCCGGTTTATACGCACCGATTGACACCAAATCCTGATTTTTACGGCAAACGGAAAGCACTTGCCGCACCGCACGCGCCATCAACATATGCTCATCATTCACGATATTTGGCATCACGCGACTCACAGAGCGTTCAACGTCGATCGCCGGATAATGCCCTGCATCTGCCATTTCGCGGGAAAGCACGATATGACCATCGAGAATCGCTCGTGCAGCATCTGCAATCGGGTCCTGAAGATCATCGCCTTCGGTCAAGACGGTAAAAAATGCGGTAATTGAGCCCTGCCCTTCGTTACCATTACCGGCACGTTCAACCAGCGCTGGCAATTTAGCGAAGACTGAAGGCGGGTAACCTTTAGTTGCAGGCGGCTCGCCAACAGACAAAGCAATTTCACGCTGAGCCTGAGCGAATCGGGTCAGTGAGTCCATGAGAAGCAGGACATCCAGACCCTGATCACGGAAAAACTCTGCGATAGTGAGTGCCGTCTGACATCCTTTCAAACGCATCAGTGGTGATGCATCGGCAGCCGCTGCAATCACGACGGAACGCTCACGGCCTTCCTTACCAAGGATTTCATCAATGAACTCTTTGACCTCACGGCCACGCTCACCAATCAAGCCAACCACAACCACCTGTGCAGTCGTACCTCGGGTCATCATGCCGAGCGTCACCGATTTACCGACACCGGAGCCAGCAAACAGACCAATACGCTGGCCTTTACCTACGGTTAGCAGGCCATTAATGGCTTTGATGCCAACATCCAATGGCGTATCAATGGGTTTTCTTGCCAAAGGATTGATAGCAGCAGGCGTGAAAGGAGCCGTTTGTCCGGTAAAGATATCCCCTAACCCATCCAGAGGATTACCAACACCATCAATCACACGACCAAGCAATTCGAGGCCAACAGGAATACCTTGTTCGCCAACCATTGGAGTCACACGTGCCCCCGGTAACACACCGGAGATCTGCTCGCTTGGCATCAAATACAGGGTTTCACCGGAAAAACCCACCACTTCAGCTTCAATCGTGCCGTTGAGGGTGTCGACTTTACAAAGGCTACCAACCGGGGCGCGACAACCAATGGCTTCCAGAGTTAAACCGACGACTCGCACCAGCTTGCCAGAGGCAACCGGACGCGTGGAAAGATTATCGGTTTTTAGCGTGGCGAGCCGCTCAGACAGGCTGACCATCGTCATCTCCTGCCTGAACGTCTGCGTCAGGGATTTCTTCGTCTGCAGATTCTGCATCTTGTGCAGGCTCAGCAGCAGATGTGATTACGTCTTCATCCTGAGGTTCAGACGAAGGCTCTTCAGGCTGCTCAGGCATATCGCCTGTCACAACTTTGTCGGCACCCTGAAGGACATCCGCGCCCAAGCCATCGGCAGATGGTTCAGGCTCTTTCGTCATGTTTTGGCCAGCAAAACGGGTCAGCATTTCACGAATGCGATCTTCCATGCGGTAATCCACCACAGAATCTCCGCACGCGACCTGAATATCACCTCGGTTAATCGCGGGCTCAGCAATCAATCGCCATTCGCGATCGCGCAGTGACTCCATGCTATGAGCTGTGGTCACCACATCCAAATCTTCAGGGTGAAGATAGATAGTAATTTGACGGCCCGTCATTGGCAGCGCATTCACGGCTTCGCGAAGCGTGTTTAAAATCACCTGAGGGTTCGTTTGAACTTCAGTCTGAATCACCGCTTTAGCAAGGTGCAACACCAATTCGACCACTTGGTTTTGAACTTGGTGGTCAATCTGCTCCAACGGGAATGCAAGCTTGGAAAGGATGGCATCAAGGTGATGGCAGCGATTTTCAATCAACTGCTGACCATCATCCATGCCTTGCTGGTAACCTTCTTCTTTACCTGCTTCGAAGCCTTCTGTTTTGCCTTCTTCAAAGCCAGCCTCTTTACCTTCCGTAAAGCCCGCTTCGCGGCCTTCTGCCATACCCTCTTCAACAGCAGACTGGCGGATTTGCTCCAACGAGTCAGCGGTCAGCATGGAAAGGTCAAGTTCCGGCTCCTGATCTTCTTCGAGAAGCTCAGCAGGTTCCCAGCCCGGATCGTAGTTCATCGCCGTATCACGCGGAGGCGCGTTGGACGGATCGTAATTTGGAATATCCCAACGCTCCAGAACGCCTTCTGGCTGCTCGCTTGCACGAATATATCCGCGACGACGTTCTAAGCTCATGTTGCTACCTTATAAAACTCTGTGTTGAAGCGTTGTTGAAATTGAAAAAGGGGCGGAGTTACAAGAACTCGTCCGCACCACCACTGCTCAGCATGATTTCGCCAGAGTCGGCCAGCTTGCGTGCCACAGACAGAATTTCTTTCTGTGCTGCTTCCACATCTGCCACTCGAATAGGGCCCATGGCTTCGAGATCGTCCTGCAACATTTCTGCCGCACGCTTCGACATGTTGCCAAGGATCTTGTCGCGAAGCCCTTCTTCCGCACCTTTGAGCGCTTTGAGCAGTGCTTCTTGAGGCACGTCTTTGAGAATGGCCTGGATACCGCGGTCGTCCACATCGGCAAGGTTGTCGAAGACGAACATGAGATCCTGAATTTGCGATGCCATCTCTTCGTCGGTCTGACCGATTTGTTCCATCAGTGCCGACTCGAGTGAATTGTCCATGTAGTTCATGATATCTGCAGCGGCTTTCAAGCCACCAATCTTCGCAGCCTGCGCACCGGCTTGACCTGCGAACTGTTTCTCCATGATTTCATTCAGCTCATGCAATGCTGCTGGCTGAACTTCTTCAAGGTTGGCAATACGCATCACCAGATCGAGAGCATCACGCTCCGCGAACTGGGTAAGAATTTCAGCTGATTGTTCCGGTTCCAGATAAGAAAGAACGATAGTCTGGATCTGAGGGTGCTCGTTAATGATGATGGACGCCACTTGGCGGGGATCCATCCATTTGAGCGAATCGAGACCTTTTGAGCCACTGCCCAGAACAATTTGGTCAACCAGGTTGTTGGCTTTATCTTCACCCAGTGCCGCAACCAGCGCGTTACGCACAAAGTCTTCACTGCCCATACCTATGGCGGTATAACCCTGAATTTCTTCGAGGAATGCACGATGAACCGCGTTCACTTTGTCCTGGTTCAAGTCAGCCAGCTGCGTCATGGCACCACCTACTTTCTGAACCTGCTTAGGTTCCAAATGGCGGATGATGCTCGCAGCATCCTGCTCAGTCAGGCTAAGCAGAAGAATAGAGGCTTTTTCTATACCTGATAGCTGCGAGACGTCAAAGTCACTCGCAGCGCCGTCTTTATCGTCGTTAGCCATCGTTACTTACCCAGCTTTTCACTACCTGAGCAGCAAGATCAGGTTCATTGGCAACCAATGCCCTGACTGCTTTAAGCAGGTCTTCATCTTTGTGGAGATCAGGCAGGTTGAGGTTCGACGAGCTCATACCAAAGGCATTTGAACCATCGAGTTCTGCACCAATCAAACCAATATCGTCATCCGGGCTGAGCGGCAGACCGTCTGGTCCTAGCATCTCGCCGTTTGGTCCCAGCATGCCATCTTCGTCTTTCGCTGGGTTGATAAGTTTGGACATGGCTGGGCGAATCAATACCAGCACCACCACGATGATGACGAGTGATGCAGCCAGCCAGCGTACCCAATCATTGAAGTTCTCGTGTTCCCAGATAGGCACTTCACCCAGCGCCACTTCTTCCGGCGTCACGAACGGCACAGAAATCACTTCTAGAATATCGCCACGATTCTCGGCGTAACCTACACCGCCAACGAGCAGGCGGCGAATTTTCTCAAGCTCTGCATCACCCACTGGTGTACGGGTAATTTCACCGCTTTCCGGGTTCGTTGAAGCAATATAGTCCACCGCAACAGAGACGGTTTGACGGGCAATGGTGCCAGTCTGACCGCGGCGATGGCTGATGGTGGTATCCAATTCAAAGTTTCGGGTCGCTTCGCGGCTCAATGAACCTTTGTCTCCAGCACCGCCGTTTTTCAGGTCCTGCACATCCTGAGGAATGGCAGAGTCAACTGGTGGCTGATTGCTGAGTGCGCCCGGAACACCGGCTACGTAATCGGTGTTGTTGTAATTCTCACGGGTATATTCACTTCGCGTCGACGAAGTCGCAGGGTCAAAACGCTTACGGGTTTCCTCGATCGAACTGAAGTCCATGGTGACATCAACCTGAGAGGTATAGTTACCCAGACCCAGTACAGGGATCAGAATCGCATCAATTTTCTCGCGCAAAGCTTGCTCTTGCTTACGCTCAAGTTCATATTCCTTGCGGCGCTGTGAAGCCATTGGATCCTGACTACCCGAGCTCAGCAGACGGCCATGTTGGTCTGTCACCGTCACACGGGAAGGTTTAAGGCTTGGCACAGCTGACGCCACCATGTCGACAATAGAATCGACTTCTTCCTGACCCAGTTGCGTGTTGCCACGAACGGTGAGGAAAACGGTGGCCGAGGCCTCCTGATTGTGGCGAACAAAGACACTTTGTTTTGGCATTGCCAACAGCACGCGGGCTTTACTGACTGCACGGATTTTTTCAATGGCTGCGGCAAGCTGACGCTCACGGCTCAATTTGAGGCGTTCACGTTCCAGTTGCTGGGAAACACCAAAGCCCATGTCCTGCATCAGAATGTCATCACCTTCTTCGGAGGCTGAATTCAGACCTGCACGGCTCAGGTTCAGTTTGATGGTCGAGTAATCTTTGGCAGGCACACGAATCGTGTTGCCTTCCAGTTTGTAATCGATTTTCTGTTGGTCAAGGTGGTCAAGAACCGGGATCAGTTCTTCAGTTTCATAGGTGCCCAGTGGGCGCATTTCAGGTTCCTGAACCCACAAAAACAGCAACACAACAAGGGAGATACAAATGGCGACGGCAGCGACAAGGATGAGTTGACGCGCGATGTCAATCCCACCCAGCGGACCGGTTGGGGTGACATTACGCTCCATCATATCCGGATCAGCAAGCGAAGATCCGCTATCCGTGGTGGCGGGTAATGCCGCGGCACCATCGTTGAGGGCGAGTTGTGTGTTGTCGTTATCTTCCGCCACAGGTTACGTCCTACATTAAACAGGCATGTTCATCAGTTCTTTGTACGCTTCGACCAGCTTGTTGCGGGTCTGTACAGTCGCTTCGAATGCTACGCTTGATTTGTTGCGAGCTATCATCACGTCTGACAGGCTGACACTGCGGTCACCCTGGTCAAAACGCGTCGCCAGTTCACTGGAGGTCTTTTGGATGCCATTCACTGAGTTGATGGCACCTGACAAAAGTTCGCCAAAGTCTTGTGAGACCTGTTGACCAGTCGCAGCACGTGACGTGTTCTGCGCTTCCAATGCCATGGTCTGCATTTCATGCTGCATCGGGTTAATTTTCATAGGTCATCCTCGCTGTCAAAACTTTGGCAATTCCCGTCAGTTCGGGCTTTTTGGGCTTTCTGATTACTATTTATGCAATTATTAAGCCAACCATTATAACGCACTCACTCAACAAAAAGCATCGCTTCACTGAGGAATGTCGATGCCCGCATCACGCATTTTGGCGAGTTTATAGCGAAGCGTACGTGGGCTGATACCGAGACGCTCTGCTACATCCTTACGGCGGCCTTCGCACGCACGAATGGTTTCCAGAATGATGGCAAACTCTTGATCGCGAAGCTCACTTCCAAGACTGTCGGCCGAAGCCACGATAGATTCCGGGCGGTGTGGGACCGCTTGAGGCTGGATCACTGGCTGTACGATCTCGCTGGAAGCCACCAGATTTTGTAGGCTACCTGCATCTTGCCAGTCGACGCCTTCCAGAAGGATATCTCCAGCTTCAATCACGCCTTGATGACAAAGGATCAGCGCACGCTGCATCACGTTATCCAGTTCGCGCACGTTACCAGGCCAGCGGTACTGTGTCAGTTTCCCGGCAGCGCCCTGAGTCAGTTGAGGAACCGCTTGTCCCAGCTTGCAGCAATGGCGTTTCAACAGGTGTTCAGCAAGCGGAATGATATCTCCTGCACGCTCGCATAGAGGCAGCCAGGAGATTGGAAAAACGTTCAGGCGGTAGTAAAGGTCTTCACGGAAGTTACCTTCTTCAACATACTGGCGAAGATCGCGGTTACTGGTGGCCAGTACACGCACATCCAGTTTGATGCTCTTACGGCTACCTAGACGTTCCACTTCACGTTCCTGAAGCACACGCAGCAGTTTGGCTTGGAGTGCCAAATCCATCTCACTGATTTCATCAAGCAAAATGGTGCCGCCTTGCGCTTGTTCGAATTTACCCGGGCATGCCTGAACAGCACCGGTAAATGCACCTTTCTCATAACCAAACAGGGTCGCTTCCAACATGTTTTCTGGAATCGCAGCACAGTTAATGGCAACGAAAGCCCCTTCAGAACGCAGTGATTGACGGTGAATATGACGCGCCATGACTTCTTTACCCGAACCGCTTGGGCCCAAGATCATCACATTGGCATCAGTTTTCGCCACCCGATCTGCCAGAGCAATCAGCGCCTGGCTTTTCGGATCTGCCACAACGGCATCGCTGTTGTCTGCTTTTACCGGCGCATAACGGCTTACCATGTTCAACAGCACTTCCGGTGCGAAAGGCTTTGCCATGTAGTCGATTGCGCCTTCTTTCATGGCAGCAACGGCATCCTGAATATTGGCGTAGGCTGTCATCAGAAGCACTGGTAGGTTTGGATAATTCAGTTTGAGGTTTCTCAATAACCCCAGACCATCCATGCCTGCCATCTGTACGTCAGAGACCACGATGTCGACCGTTTCATTTTTCAGTAGCAACAAAGCCTGCTCGGCGCTGTCTGCTTCCAGCCACTGGTAACCTGCTAATGCAAGGGTATCCACCAAGGCTTCGCGCAAGCCTTCATCATCTTCAACGATAAGTACTTTGCTCTGATTCATTGTGCTTCTCCTGATACCTCTTCCTGCGTGGTATCGCAGTTGTCTGCCAGTGGTAGGCAGAGCGTAAAACAGGCACCCTGGCCCGGTTGAGATTGAAGTGTCAGCCTGCCTTTATGGGCATGGCAGACCATTTGAACAACAGCGAGACCAAGGCCTGTGCCCTGTTGTCTCGTTGTGAAAAAGGGTTCGAGAATCTTGCTTTGTAGCTCTGGTGCGATACCTGGACCATTGTCAGCCACAGACAGGAACAGTTGTCCCTGAATCTCCCGGGCATCGACAACGATTTTGCTGCCTTTGCCTGCCACTTGAATGGCATTAACCACCAGATTCGACAGTGCACTCGCCAGTGCATTCATGTTCCCGAGTAGCTGATGAGATTCATCATCACAGTTGATTTCAAAATCGACTTGCTGACTGCTCACCAAGGCTTCGACCATAGGTTCAAATTCATTAAGCAGGTGCTCTAAGGTAAAGGTATTCACGACTTTGTTGTCGCCACCTTTGGCGAACAGCAGCATGTCGTTGACCTGCTTTTCGAGATCATGAAGCCTATCCACCAACTTCATCTGGAAGCGTTTGCGGGTAGGCTCATTAAGATTTGGCGCGCCAAGGTTTGCCGCATAAAGCAAGGCACTGGAAAGCGGTGTACGCACCTGATGCGCCAACGAGGCAACCATCTTACCCAGCGAGGACAGGCGCTGGAGATCGCTGACACGCGATTGCAAAAGGCGGGTTTCTGTCATATCGGTGATCATAATGAGCTGACCGGAATCAGAGGCGGAAATACTAAGCTTCACTTTGCGCCCGTCACGCAGCGAAACTTCATGACCGTCATCTTCACGGGGCGAAAAAGCGCGGTTAATCACATCAACCCAGCGTTCTTGGGTTAACGGTGTGCCGAGCAGACGAAATGCTTCTGGGTTGGCCTCCGCTACACGACCGAACGGGTCCAGCAATATCACGCCTGCTGGCATGACATCTAATACTTGTTTGTATCTCAGAACCTGCTGATCAACGGTTCCCAAAGGAGAATGATTGGCTTCCATGATGCTCGACTATTTAGCTCTCTTTTTCTGACGCTAGATAGCTCTAAGCAGGTAATGTGCCAATTATTAATTCATTACAATTCAGTAAATTAGAAGAAATAGGAACAAAAAAGCGAAGTCAAAAAAATGACTTCGCTTTCATATCAATCAATTCAGTATTACGGCGGACAATTGCGTTCAGGTAATATCTTCTTTGTTGAGACCATACTTACGCATCTTCTCAACCAGTGTGGTGCGTCGCATACCCAGCATATCCGCTGCACGCGCCACAATGCCCATTTGCGCTTCCAAAGCCTGACGAATCATTTCAACTTCCAGATCAGCCAGCATGGCTTTAAGGTCAACACCTTCCGGCGGGAGCCCAGCGGTAGAAGGGTTAGAGAAACCTGGCATCTCTTCTTCCGGTTCGTCCATCGCAAACACCGCATGAAGCGCATCACGTTCCAGATCTTCCTCAGCTTCAAAGCCACCCAGAGTTTCAGGTTGGAATTCAGGAATGTCGCTGTAACGATATTTCTTCGGTAGTCGGTTTACATCCACCATCTGGCCTGGATACAGGATAACCATGCGTTCAATCAGGTTCGCCAGTTCACGAACGTTACCCGGCCAGTCATGTTCCATCAGCGAGCTGATAGCACGGGGGGTCAGATGCACTTGGTTGCCACCTTCTGCTTCCAGACGCGCCATCAATTCCTGAATCAGCAGCGGTGTGTCTTCAATACGCTCTCGCAGTGCAGGCATTTCGATTGGGAACACGTTCAGCCGATAGAAAAGGTCTTCACGGAATGAGCCTTCTTCAATCATGGTATCCAGATTGCGGTGTGTGGCAGCCACAACACGTACATTGACCTGAATGGTCTTGTTGCCGCCGACACGCTCAAAACAGCGCTCTTGAAGCACACGAAGCAGTTTGACCTGCATCGGCTGAGGCATATCGCCAATTTCATCTAAGAAGAGCGTGCCGCCTTCAGCCAGCTCAAAACGGCCTTTACGCGCAGAAATTGCACCGGTAAATGCCCCTTTCTCGTGACCGAACAGCTCACTTTCCAACAGTTCAGGTGGAATCGCACCACAGTTTACAGGCACAAATGGCCCTTTCCCGCGTTGCGAATGGTAATGGATGTTACGTGCAACGACTTCTTTACCGGTACCGGATTCACCCAGAATCAGTACGCTGGCGTCGGTTCCTGCAACTTGCTCAATAAGATGACGAACATCGGCAATCGCTTCACTGCGACCTACCATGCTTCTGAATAGCGTATTTTTTCGGCTAAGTTGAGGAATATTAAATGCACGCTTGCCGGAAAACTCCTGACAGTGTCGGAGTGCATCAGCAAGTTGGGGATAATTTAGTGGCAGCTCAAGCTCACCGACAAAATTTGGCAGTCCAGACAATTCCGTTTTGTGTTTCGCAAGTGCAATAACAGGAATGTGATTGTTTATCGCCAAACTATCCAGCACTTGGGAAAAGCGCTGTGGTGAGTGGATGTTACCCAGAAAACAAGCGCCCTCGGCTTGCTTCCAGTGCGAATCATTTAGCTCAGTGGTTGCACATAGCAGGTATTGCTCACCAATAAACTCCAAGATAACGCCTAAATCGTGACGAAATTTTTCATCATCCTCGATAACAAGAATCTTCGTTAAACCTTGCATGTGTGAGATATATCTGCCCTAAAACCATCTAAGTCATCGGCGCGACGGATGTCACCAATAACAGAATAATCCAGCTATTGTAATTATTGCTTGGTATAAGGCAACCAGAGACACAATAAAGCTGTGACTCCAGTGCCAAGACAGATTAGATTGTAGTGAATCTGACGCGATTTTATGCGTCTGCAGAGGTGATATTGTGATACTCAGCCGGTATTTGATCCCATGCTGATTTAATTTCGCGCAAAATATCGATCACATCATCGATGGGCGCATCCAAGTTGTCTCGGTTTGCCTCAGAAATTTGACGGATCATAAAGTCGTAAAGTGCATCAAGATTGGATGCAATTTCACCACCATCGTCCATCGACAAACAAGTACGCAGGCTGATGATAATATCCAGCGCCTTACCCAGACGTTCACCTTTCACTGCAACGTCGCCTTGCAACATTGCTGCTTTGCCCTGAACCAAGCGTTCAATAGCACCCGCCATCAGCATTTGGATCACCTTATGTGGTGACGCTGCACTCAGTTGGCTGTCTACTGAGACTTTTTTGTAGGCCTGAAGTGACCCTCTCATAACATTCCTCACCTACTCGAACTTTTTATAAATTTGCACTGACTGACGCCCTTTCTTAAAACGACTGGCATGGGCTGCAGCACTATCACGCTGTACTTTTATAAGGCTAAATAACTGCTCGGTTCTGGCGATTGCCTTTGACCATGCAGCTTGTTCCGGCTTTTCCGGCAACATCGTGATTTCTGCCAGACATTGTTTTCTATGATTCAATAACCGTGCCATCTCACTGGAGTCAACAGGGTCTGAATTCAGTACCGTCAGGAGTTGTTCATCAATCTCTGACAGTTGGGACAGCAAAGCTTGCATGTTCATCTCACTTACATTGCCGGCATGATATTCATCATGGCGGACAGTTGAGATTGCATCTCTGCCATCGCGTTATCCATGGCGGAAAACTGCTTCAAGGTGCGGTTTTCCAAATCCTCCATTCGGCGATCCAGTTTGTCCTGCTCATCTTGCAGTCGAATTCGCTGATCGCCCAGGCTGGATTCGCGGTTACGGATTGCACCGCCCACCCCGGTAAAATTCTGCACGGTTTCTTCTACTTTTCGGGCAAAGCCCTGATTACCACCGAAGAAACCTTCTAACGCGCCGTAGTTACGCGTCAGTTGTTTGTCCAACAGGTTGTAGTTGATTTCCAAACGTCCATCCATTGTGGTGGAGATACCGAGCTCACTGAGTGTTTTCAGTGAATCCGGAGCGCCTTCAATCGGCGTGGAAAACAACGAACGCATTTGGTTAACCGCTGAACGGATAACGCTGTCGCCAACCAATGGACCACCCTGTTGGGTTTCCGGGTCGTATTTAGACAGCGCTTTAGTCACTTGATAGAAAGCGTTGTAAGCATCAACAAAGTCTTCCAGTGATGCTTTCACTGTGTCTCTGTCTTCGTCCACATTGACAATCACAGGGCCATCTGAAGGAGACGTCAGTTGCGATACTTCAATCTCAACACCACGAATGGCGTCAGAAAACGTGTTGGTATCGCTGGACACCGATGCCAGTCCGTCAATCAGAATGCGGGCGTCCAGAGCTGCCTGCATCTCATTCATCGAATTAGTTTGACTGGTAGGGTCATAGGCCAGTGCCTGCAGCGGTGACGTCACCGGCGCATTCACACTGACGGAAATTTGGTTATCTACACCTGTTTTATCACCACCGAGGATCAATCGCGCGCCACTGTCATCATTGATAACGGACGCTTTGATACCAGGGTTATTTGCACTGCTGTTGATGGTGCGCACGATATCGAGCAGTGAACTGTTGTTCGCGTCGATATCAATGGTGGTGGTTCGACCGCCCAGACTCAGCGTGATTTGCCCTGCGCCAAAATCGGCTTTGGAATCTAAACCGTCAGAAACCAGTTTGTGGGACTGCGCGAGTTGCTGTACGTCGATGGAGTAGACGCCGGTAACGGCTTGGTGGTCAGCGGATGCGGAGACAGCTTCTTCGTTGTTTGAAACTGTACTCCGCGCCGCGAAGGTATTGTTACGGCGAAAGTCATACATCAAATCTTTCATCGTATCGAGGGAAGTTTTGAGTCTACCGTAGGCGCTGATGTTAGTTTCAACATCGTTCAGGCCCTTAACGATTCGCTCCTGTTTAGGCGCACGCTCAGCTTCAACAATTTTGCTGACCATGGAGTTGATGTCCATGCCACTGCCAAGGCCCGTTGCGCTTAAACCCATTTTTCACTTACCTCAGTTATACCTTTTCTGCAACCAGCCCCCTCGCATGAAGAGACAGTTGCTGTGCTAGCTCTAGCATTTCTTTCTCAGGAATCTGTCGGATGATGTCACCACTACTCATTTCATAGACAGTAACTACGCTTCTTCCAGAATTCTCATCGAGTCGAAATGACAAGCCTTTGTTAAAGGTAGACACAAACTCATCCAGTCGCTCAACCAGCATTTCGAGCTGTTCTTGCTGCATCTCCCGTGTATCTTCAAGTTTTTGGACTTGCTCTACACGGCGTTGAGACAGCTTTTCAACATTCTCTGCCATCTGCCGCTGGTTCGTGATGTTGGGTTGAGTCCCCTCCACAGATTGTTTACTGCTAGCAACTTTCGTGCCTGACTGTGGAGTCACATGAGACAGGGATGACGTTGAAACGGATGATAGGTCCATCGTAGTTCACCTCCTGTTAGCTATTGACGGTGAGAGGCAAGCTCACCGTCATTTTTGGTCTTGCTATTAGCCTAACAGGCTCAGTGCAGCTGACGGTGCTTGCTTCGCTTGTGCAAGTATAGACGTACCAGACTGCTGCAGTATCTGAGATTTGGTGAACTGCGTCGTTTCCTTAGCAAAATCAACATCACGGATGCGGCTGTTAGATGCGCTAACGTTCTCGTTAACGTTATCCAGGTTAGCAATCGCGTGGCTCAGACGGTTCTGCTTCGCACCCAGCTCTGCACGGTGTGAATCGATGTATTGCATCGCATTGTCCACCAGACCAACTGCGCGCTGTGCGCCACCTACAGTACTAACGTCAACGTCTTGTACTGTTTGGTCAACTTTCGCTGCACCAGCGATACCCAGAGAGGTCGCCAGAGCACCGGTGAATGCTACGTCTGCACCAGATGCAGAAACAACTTGCAGTTCGCCGTTTTCAGTGACAGACGCAGATACTTTGCCGTCAGCCTGACCGTTGATGTAGGTAGCCACTTCTTCCACGTCATCGCCTGCTTTAGCAGAAACGTTAATGGTCGCAGTCGTACCGTCAGCATTGGTGATAGCCATAGACAGTGTTGAACCACCAGTTGCGGTCCAAGCAGCCATGTCAGCAGACGCAGCTACAGTCGCCTTATAGGTCGCACCACCCATCATCGCTTCGTCAGCACGGATATTCTTGAATTCCATGAAGACCGCTTCACCAGCGTCAGCACCGATTTGGAATGCTTTTGTACCGTAAGTACCATTCAGCAGTTTCGCACCACCGAAAGACGTCGTTTCCGCGATACGGTTCAGTTCGTCTTGCAGGGCAACGATTTCTTCTTGGATTGCCACACGCTCTTGGTCACCGTTAGCGCCGTTAGCAGATTGCAGTGACAGGTCACGCATACGCTGCAGGATGTTGGTGGATTCTTCCATCGCACCTTCAGCAGTTTGTGACATTGAGATACCGTCGTTTGCGTTACGTACTGCAACGTCTAGACCACGGCTTTGTGAAATCAGGCGGTTAGAGATTTGCAGACCTGCTGCGTCATCCTTTGCGCTGTTGATACGGAAGCCCGAAGACAGACGCTCCATCGAATTGTTCAACGCGTCGGTTGAGCTGTTCAGGTAGCGCTGAGCGGTCATTGCAGGCACGTTAGTGTTTACTGTAATAGCCATAACTATTCTCCTTTGGTACTAAGTCCGGCTTCCGCCCAGCAACCCAGGGAAAACCAGTTCTAAATCTCTCACAACCCATGTAACGGCACGTTTGGAAAAACCTTTACACCTTTTTTCCTACTTTTTTTACAAGCCACCGTGGAGGGTGAAAAGCCGTAAAATCATGGTGCTATGAAGGTTTTCGCCTTAGTGGGGAAAAACTTTAGTGATGATTTTAAAAATTTGTCGACAAAAGCAGATAGAAAGACAGAAAACCCAGTAATAACAAGGCTTAGGGAAAGAAGTAATGATTAGGAGGTTCAGGCTATTTGCTGAAAAAAAACACAAAAAAAGCGGCAATGGCTTGCCGCTTTTCGGGTTCTACAATCCAGATTACTGGAGCAGATTGAGCGCCGCCTGTGGCAACTGTTTCGCTTGAGCAAGAATAGAGGTACTTGCCTGCTGCAGGATTTGGCCTTTGGTGAGCTCTGTTGTTTCTTTCGCGAAGTCGGTATCGCGGATGCGGCTGTTAGACGCAGAAACATTCTCTTGGATGTTGGAAAGGTTACTGATGGTGTGGCTCAAGCGGTTTTGCTTCGCACCCAAATCAGCACGCTGACTATCAATATACTGCATGGCTGAGTCGATAATACCCACCGCCATTTGTGCACCACCAGCATCACTGACATCAATGTCTTGCGCCGTGGTTGCTGCACCTGCGCCAGTGACCAGGCCCAGAGATGTTGCCAAACCACCACCAAAGGTTACGTTGCCAGAGAGCTTCTCTTCCGCAACGAAAATCTGTAGTTGGCCAGCTTCATCAACAGACGCCGTCACCATCTCGTCAGACTGACCATTAATATAGGTCGCCACTTCCTCGATATCATCGCCCACTTTCGCGTCAATATTCAGGTTGATGGTGTTACCGTCTTTGGTCGTAAACGCCATGGTCAGAGTTGCGGCTGTACTTGCCACTTCCCAACCCGCTGATTTACCGTTTGCGGCAATAAACTCGGTACCACCCATTCGGAAATCATCAGCACGAATACTGGTTAAGCCCATAATGATGGCCTCACCCGAATCAGCACCAATTTGGAAAGATGCTTCACCGAAAGAACCATTCAACAGTCGACGGCCACCAAACGCAGTGGTTTCTGCAATACGGTTAAGTTCGTCTTGAAGTGCTGACACTTCTTCCTGAATCGCGATACGTTCAGACTTACCATTCGCACCATTTGCCGATTGCAGAGACAGGTCACGCATACGTTGCAGGATATTTGTGGATTCCTGCATTGCACCTTCTGCAGTTTGGGCAATTGAGATACCGTCATTAGCGTTGCGCATCGCAACATCTAGGCCACGGGTCTGGGCGATGAGTCGGTTCGAAATCTGCAGACCAGCGGCGTCATCTTTCGCACTGTTGATCCGACTACCAGACGACAAGCGTTCCATCGACGTATTTAGATCGTTTGTCGACTTGTTCAGGTAACGCTGCGCAGTCATCGCAGACACGTTGGTGTTAACTGTTACACCCATTTTGCTCTCCTTTGACTTTCGCGTATTTTGCGAAACAGCCTACCCGCGACAAACTTGTCCGAATGTAGAAGCGGGACCAGCCTTCAGTTCGTTATCAGGAACGGTATCAGTGCAACTGACACCTCATGCCGAATGTTATTCAAATAGCATGCCAATTTTTGGAAAGTCTTGTTTATCATCAACTTAGGAGCAATGAGAGCGGAGTCGATTAACAAAACGGCAAATAATTTGATTTTCTCCTCAAGAAAATCGGCAACTTGCCGCCTCCGGTCATTGCCTCCTCATAACCATAGCACCAGATCTTGTAATTAAGAGGGATGAATCACATTTTGTTCGAATAAATTTTCATTCTCAAAACAGAGACAAAGCAGTCTGCCCTTTATACACGTGCGAATTTATCCATAAAGTAAACGTCTTTCGGCACGGTATTTGCTGTCTTTTATTTAGTTTAAAAACTTAAGTTTTTCGCACGAATAACTATATGGATTCCTTATGAACAATCCCTCCCAAGCCAATGAAAGTGCTATGACACTGGAACAAGCGTTTGAGCATGGCGTTTCGCTCTATCAACATCAGAAAAAACGCGAAGCCAGAGAGGTGTTCGAACAAATTCTTTCTCATGCTCCCGATGCCTTGCCTGTACTGCAAGTACTGGCGGTGATGGACAGCGAAGAAGGTGCTTGGCAAGAGGCACTGAAAAAGCTGGATCATGCGCTGACCGTTGAGCCAGGCGATGCTTCAATCCTGTTTGATAAAGCGACGCTGCTGGCACAAAACGGGATGAATAAAGACGCTCTTGAGATTGTGGACGCCTTGCTTGGCGTGGCACCGGATCACCAAGAGCTGCTCGCCATGCGGCAACAACTTACCGCCGCTATCGGTAAACTGGGCGAAAGCCGTCGCACAGCAAAGCAGATGAACCAGGTTGCCTCGCAGAAAAATGCTGCCATGGACGCCGAAGTATTGGAAACCCTCTCCCTCGCCAACCAAATGGTGGCAAGCGGCAATCTGGATCAGGCTAAACAGCTTTTTAATGCCGTGATCAGCGTAGCTGGCGACAATCCTTCAGCTTTACTAGGTTTGGCGAAGCTATACATGGGCGAAGAAAACTTTGGCCTTGCCCGCCAAAACCTACTGCGTGCATTTGATGAAGACACGTCAGAAAAAGAAATTGTGGTTCTACTTAGCCACAGTGCAATCAAGATTGAAGATTTCAAAGCAGCGCGTGATCATGCCCGCTTCGGCCTGAACGCCTGGCCAGCCGAGCCACTGTTTTGCCGCTTGATTGTGCTCAGCTACGAAAAAGAAGAAAACTGGCTGGAAGCCTACCGACAAGCCAAGACCTTTATTAAGCAATATCCGACCGACACGGATTTGCTGAACAGACTGGCGACAGCAAGCTTCCAGTTACTTCGAACGCGTCATAACTTCACGCCCGCAGCCATTTTGGAGTGTCAGCAACACATTCAGCAAGCGGCAGGCGTCGCCAATGAAGAAAACAAGCTGCGTCTTTCCACTTATCTTGCTGAGGTTCTTTGGTACAAGGGTGAAGCCAAAGCATCAAAAGCTTTGCTTGAAGATTACATTTCAAAGTATCCGGATGATGTGGAGGCAGGCTTTAACGTCAGCTTTGTTTACCGCACCCTCGGCGAATGGGAAAACTATTACCGCGCCAATGAATTGGGCCTGACCTGTCATCGTCGCTTGCGTTACAGCGGCAACATGCCGCAATGGAACCTTGAGCGCCCGAAAGATGACGTTGTTCTGGTCATGCCAGAACAGGGGGTTGGCGACGAAATTCTTTACTTCCATAACCTTGCCATGGTGCTGGAAAACACCCAAAAGGTCTATGTGGCCTGTGATCCGCGCTTGGAATCAGTGCTCAACCGCGCTTACCCAGAAGCCATCATGGTGCCTATTAAGCGCATTGAAGGCGAAGACATTCATATCCCTGAAGAAGTCATGAACGACATTACGTCCTGGGTTGCCGGTGGCAGCCTGGCTGGCATCTGCTTTGAAAAACATGGCCGCCATGTTTACCAGTCCGGATATGTGAATTTGCCGGAAGACACCAAAGCGCACTGGCAATCCAAGTTGACTGAAGTCCGTCACCAACATGCAGAGAAGAAATTGATTGGTATTTGCTGGCGAAGTGGCCTTGCTGCGGCAACACGTAACATCCACTACTTGATTGCGGAAGAAGTCGCGCATTTAGTGAAGCAGTTTCCAGACGCAGTGTTTATCAATCTCCAATACGGTGATTGCAGCAAAGAACTTAACAAGATTGAAAAGCTCTCTGGCATCAGAGTGTTGCAGCTTGAAGGGCTGGATCTGCGTGATGATTTTGACGGTACAGCTGCCGTCATCAAAGGATTGGATGCGGTGATCACTGCGGGTACCGCAGTACACCGCCTGACTACTGCTGTTGGCACCCCTTGCCACGTATTCTTTGCGGGCACGGAAGAGTCTGATTTCAACCAGCCTGAATCTTTGTATTGCGACATCGAGTTTGGTTACTTCTATCCACCTATGCTGGAAAACAAATATCCGCTGCTAGAATCGATTGCCCGGCACATTCAGGCAAGCTGATTCAAATCCGAATAAAATGGCCGCATCAGTTTGATGCGGCCATTTTTTATCTGAATTCACTGGGCATATTCTTTCGGCGTGCAGCCTTCCCAGCGCCGTAACGCACGATGAAAGGCCCGTGGCTCTGAAACGTTCAGCAGATGCCGAACTTTTCAGAGTATTCTCTTACATTTCAGCAGCCTGTTTTACGCTTCCGCCGCAATGCTTGATGTGCATGGAGGGCGTCGGGTCTCCCTAGCCGAAAGTAAAAGCAAACCAAAAGCAACGGCACCTGCTGCCAGCATCGCGAGAATCACTGTATGGTAATTATGAAGCTCGGCCACAAAGCCCACTGTTACACTGGACGCCAGGCTTGCCATCATAATGGCGTTATTGAACAAAGTGGTCGCTACGCCCATCTGATTTGGCATTTTGTTCTGAATCACCACCATACCCAGGCTGGCACTGATGCCTACAGCCAAGCCGTTCAATAATTGCAGCGCGTACATTTGCCACAGTGCATCGGCATTAAACAGCAAACTATAGAAAGTACAGGCTGACGCAGCGCTCAGCACCATCAAACGTTGTGGGGCAACTTTGGCAGCCCAAAGGCCAGCCAACACCATCACCGGAATTTCAACGAATGCCGCCAAGCCGAGCAACTGGCCTGCCACTGACCCTGCCATATCGAGCTCCTTCGTCACATACAAAGGAATCGACATGACATACATGTTGTTGGCCAAAAACAACATGAATACCGCCCCCAGATATAGCGGCGCTCCCGGAATTTTGCGCCATGATTGACGCACTTCCACTTCACCTGTGGAATCGGCTTCTTTGATTTTGGTTGACGGGAACATACGCCAAACAATCAACACCGAAATAACCATAGTGACAGCGGCAAACAGGAATGCGCCGTTAAAACCGAAGGCATCGTACAGGATGAAAGCCAGTGGCGGGCCAATTACCCAAGACAAGGACATCATGGCGCGCATCAGCGATACAAACAGCGTGCTGTTATCGCCGAGGTTCTTGTCCGCAAACTCGCGGCCAAGAGCAAACGTTTGTGGCAAAGCTGCTGCCGAAAAACTCGAGATGAAGATCATCACAGCCAAGGCCAGATAAAAATCGCGGATCATCATGAACAACACCATGACGACGATAAACGCGCTTTGAGCCAACAAGATAATTTGGCGGCGATCCCAACCCACATCTGACAACTTGGCAATACGCTGTGAAACAATCACACCGCTAAAAATCGAGATGGCGAGAAACACGCCCATTTGCAGCGGTGTTGCGTCCAATCCATCGACAACAAAAATCCCTAAAAGTGGATAGAAAAAGCCACCGCCGAGACCAGCAAACAAGCTGACCAGCAGGTAACAAAGCGCGGCTTTATTGGTCAAAAAACTTACGTAGTTTTTCATGTTTCTCTTCTCACAAAAAATTTGTGTGGACGTTGTTTAGGTTTATTTGTGATGCAGTTTAGGGACAAATATGCATCCTGTGTGATAGCCATCGAGCAACCACTAATACTATTCATTCAATTTCTTCCAACCCACTGACAATCCGGGTAAAACTAGTATCAGCAGTCATCAATTACCCTTGAGAGATCGTCATGCGGCCAACCATTGAACGTGTTCAAAAAGATGTCAGTCCAAGCTGGCATTTTGTCGATTACCACTGCATCGAGCCTAAGATTGGCGTGCAGTGCGGTTGGCATTACCACGATGAAATAGAGCTGGTGCTGTATTACGATCCCCATCATGTGGCCCCTGGAAAAATCATCATTGATGATTACGTCGGCGAGGCGGCACATGGCAATGCCTACCTCACCGGACCCGGTTTGCCGCACATGCTGACGCGCGTTGCTTCAACAGCCACGCCGGAACGCCCCAGTAGCTCTCATGTGCTCTGGCTTGATCAGTCTTGGATTCAATCCCTGGTAGCCACGGTACCGGCATTGTCTGCCGTTAGTGACATGTTGGTACGCGCAAACAAAGGGCTGATGTTGTCCAAAGCAACGTTTGATGCTTTGTACCCTTTGATGAATGGCGCGTCGCAGCTGAAACCCGCCGCACAGTTTGTGCGGGTGGTGGAAATCCTTATGCTGCTGTGTGAAGACAAATCAGCGCAAACACTGACCTCTCGCCCTTTCTGCTTTTATGTGGCGAAAGATACGCCGATCCTCGACAAGCTGGAAAAAGCGCAGCAGTTTATCGCCGACAACTACAATGAGCAAATATCTGTTCAAGATATATGCAGCCACCTCCACATGAGCGAGAGCTCGGTATACCGAATGTTTGAAAAACACTTCGCGGACAGCTTTTCAGATCACCTTAAAAACTATCGACTTGGCAAAGCCTGCGAGATGTTAGTGCGCTCAAATATTCCCGTTTCGGTGGTTGCTGAGCGGGTGGGGTTTTCTAACCTGTCTAACTTCAACAGGCAGTTCAAGACAACCAAGGGCATGACACCGACCGACTTCAGAAAGTTGTTTGGGTAGGAAGTAGCTTGAAACGAGAGTTCCCAGAGTCTAGGGGCTGTTGACCTTTGGTGGTTAAATTTTGTTCTCGCCATAAGCGTTTTAGGCGCGGCGAGGTGTGTGCCGCCTAGTCATTCTAAGCAAATACACCTCAACAAAGCATAAAACGCTTAGGGTACGGGACGCGCAGTCGAACCCTTTGGGCAGCGTTTGTGGGGACTTTCTGCCGCGTTATCGGCTTCTCACGTAGGCTAGCTACACATCGAAGCCTCTGCCTTGCATAAAATCCCCACAAACTGCTGCAAAAATCATCACCAAAGGTCAACAACCCCTATGAACTCAATCACGTTAGATGTAGTTGAAGAGCGAAAGATCTTTGGTCTTGGCAAAAGCTTGTTGCGAAGCCTGCAATGCCAACATGTTTTCATTCATGTCGATCACCGCTGTCGAATAGTCCAAGTCTTCCATGGTGCCGAGTGAACGGTTGAGCACCAGCTTGAAGTCTTTGTGCATGCTTTCTTGTCTATCCAAGGTCGTCAGACGGGTACCGACTTCAGAACGCGCTTTGTTGAGGTGCTTAAAGGCAGCAGAAAACTGTTCGGTCACCTGATGCAACTCAGCGGTTGCAGACGCATTGAAGATACTCTCATGTGACAGTTCGATTCCGTTCTTGAAGGCATCAAACACGTTAAACGTATCCTGACGCTCTAACACAATCTTGTCGCCATCCAGCATTTCACCCTCAAAACTCAGGCTCAGTGTTCCCCACTGCACGCCGTTTTGTGGATCGTAGACGCCTGCGCTTACCACGCTGCCATTTTGAGTCAGCTCATAAGTGGTTTGCCCAGCACCGTCCACACCGAAACTCACGGCATAGTCTGAGTTATCAGCATTATTGGTGTTCGTTGCCTGTGCCAACAGCAGCAAGGAACCGCTGTTCAAGTCATATTCCGGCTGATAATCACCAAATGGGTTTTTGATTTCCATAAACACCTGATCGCCCGGATCGCTGGTTTGTACTTCAACCGCCGGTGCGACTTGCGCAGTACGGTGATAGCTGTCACCGGCATAACGCACATTCAGCGCGCTGTCGCGATAGAAAGGCTGCTTGCTAGACTGGGTGCCAGAGAACAGAAAATTGCCCGATTCGTCTTTCGCGTTGACCAGATTCATGAAGTTGTCGAACAGACCTTTCAGATCCTGACGGTGAGCTGTGCGGTCATCGTCTGAAAGGGAACCATTGATCATTTCCATCGTTTTGCGCTTTGCACTGTCGACCAATTGCTCTGCATCATCCACCGCAATTTCCGCGCGGGTTTGACGGTTACGGGCAAGCGTGATCGAATCAATGTACTGATCAAGCTGCTTGTCCTGCTGGCGGAAGTTCTGGATATAAATCGAAGCAACCGGATCTTCACCTGCTGTCAGCACACGTTTGCCTGTGGCGAGCTGATCTTGGTTATCCTGCAACTTCACCTGCTGGCGCATCAGGTCATTCGACACTGACTGGTAGTTGTGAAAACTGGCAATACGGCTAATCATCACTCAGATCCTTATCGGGTTGCATTCAGCAGGGTTTCAAACGTTTCGTTCGCAGCCGTCATGATTCGGGAGGACGCCATATAGGCTTGCTGGAACTTCATCATGTTGGCCGCTTCTTCATCGAGGTTAACCCCGGAGATTTCGGCCACGCGCCCTGCTGCTGCATCATGCTCAACACGGCTGACATCCTCAAGGCGGGCGAAAGAGGCTTTCTGCACACCTAAATCCGTATTCAGGCCTTCATAAACATCAATCAGGCTAGAACGGCCACCATCCATCAGCTTCTGGGTTTGCAGTTGCTGCATGCGGATAAGGTTTCCGTTCTCACCATCAGCAGGGAGCAGACTGACCGCAAAGATATCTTCAGCCGCTGCACCCTCAGTAAGTTCAAACGTGGTGCCATTCACGGTTACAGGAGATGCCGGTGGATACGCCTGCGGCGCAAGGAGAATATTGCCTTTCATATCCAGCACGGCGAATTGAGAGGCATCCGGCGAGATAGCGACCTGAAATTCTTGCTGCGCCCCTTGTTGAAGGACTTTCAGGCTGCCTTGGCCAGTAATCACCGATTTGGAGCTGACATAGCTCTGTGCGGCAATTTTTGCCGGATCTTCCATGGTGACGGCAATTTGACCCGCACCTTGTCGCACAGGACGGAGAATGACTCGCTCACCAGCAGCCAAGCCGACGTCGACTTGAATACGCAAACCGTCATATTCAATGGATGGCGGCGAACCGGAAGGCGTCACCGCCACCATGTTCTTTTCAGGATCGACCAAAGTGTATTGGCTACCATCAAATTTCAGTTGGTAATCGCCGATTTTCAGTTGAGCCAAATCGTCAATGTATACTTTCAGTTCAGCGGTGGAATCCGATGCTTTCACCACGCGATCGCGGGCGAAATCCTCACTGTTAAAATCCACATAAATGTTTTCACCCACTTGACCACTGAGATCAAAACCTTGCGATTGAAGCTCGTTAATTGACATGGCAAAGCCTGCCGCCAAACGGCCTAATTCATCGCGCGCTTGTGCCAGCGTGTTGTCGCGGTATTCAAACATCGCACCCAACTTGCCACGGATGTCATCATTGTCGATAGGTTTTAGCGTTTTACCTTCCACCAGCGCCAAACGGCGTTTCTGGTAGTCCGGTGTACCTGGCACAGTTTGCAGTTCGCTCGAGTGCAAACCGGACACCAGCGTATGACCGCTTCCGATAATGACGTTATAAAGTCCATCATCACGCTGATTCACGCTCACCTGGGTAAACTCAGACAGTTCATTGATGAGTTTTTGATGACGGTCGAGCAAATCGTTATCCACCGCCTGTGATTTCAAAATTGCTTTATGGATATCGACAATTTCCGCGCCAATGTCATTCATGCGCTGGAGTGTGGCATCAATTTCGACCGTGGTGTCCGCTTCCTGATTTTGCAGAACATTGTTGATGTCGTTCAGGCCAGCAGCAACAAGACGGGATTTTTCCAGCACCACTTTACGGGCGCCCATATCACTCGGGCTGTCCGCCAGACCTTTCACCGCACCATAGAACTCATTCATGTTCTCAGGAATTTTCTTCGCGGAGTGGGACATCATGTCATCCAACAGGGTGAGCTGGCCGTTACGGGTTTGAGCATGTGCCAGTGCAGACGTGGTGATGTTGTATTCGTTGACCGCAAACTTGTCATAGTTGCGGCGAACCGCAGCCGCATGCACACCGTGGCCCCATTGGTTTGCCGACCAATAGGCGGAGTCATTGGCACGCTGCTCAACGGACTGACGGCTATAGCCATCAGTATTCACGTTCGAGATGTTGTGACCCGTTGTATTCAGCTGCCGCTGTGCTGTCAGAACGCCCTGAGAACCGAGCGTCAGCAGATCAAACCCCATTCTGCCCCCGTATGCGGAAACGCATAACCTACGAAATTGTCTATTAAGCAGAACAATTCAAGAATCGTGCCACAGAGTTTAAGGTCTGAAATTCAATGAGATGGATGATATTTTCAACAACTTGGCGTCGCTCTGTGCCGCAAAGGGCAAGGCATTGCCGCTACGTTATCTACCCAGACGACCGGAAGATGCTCGCTGAATCCGACATCTTCCGGTTGTTTGGTTAGATCAACTGTTAAGCCAGCTCCAAAGACCCAGCGAAAAGTTGGGCAAAAGATCGATGCCAAGGAATGACTTCAGCAAATACAGCGAGGTGATGACAATAGAAAACAGCACAAAGCTACCTACCAACAAGGCAACAACCCGCCCTGCACTCGCCGCTCTTTGCTCCGCACGTGTCAGTTCACGACGGTTACGCCCGAACAGGAAAACCAGATAATAATTCCAGCCAAAACCGCCAATAATAGGCCGGAAGTCAACTGCATGCTGAGCCTTGGCACGGGTACCAAACATAAGTTTGAGTTGAAGGAGTTGTGCATCGGTGAACGACTCCGCGATATCTTTCGGCGTTTTATCGAGAAAGGCGCGGATAAAGGGATCGCGGTGAATAGACCCCTGAGCGTGCTTCGCCAGACTTTGCGGGCCTGGCGTCGGTGCCTGTTCAGGAGATGATTGTTGCTCTGCCATGGGTTTCTACCTTTCGCTGTGACAGAGCGGACAACAACTTACCGCTCACGCGAGTTATTGCTCCATCATTCCTTTTACGCGGTTGAACACGCTGATCACTTTGTCAGAGTACTGAGGATCTGTCGCGTAACCCGCTTGATGCAAACCTCGGATAAACTGCTCCGGTTCTGCTGTCTGTTGAAGCGCCATTGAGTAGCGAGGATTCCGGTTCAGGAAGCTCACATAATCATTGAAACTGTCTTCATATGAAGGATAGGCACGAAATGAAGCCATTTCCTGCACTGGGATATCATCGTGGAACTCCAGCGTCTGGGTCGCCACTTTATTGCCGTCCCAACGTGGGTCCGCTTTGATGTTGAAAAGGTTGTGGCTGGAACCACGCGCATTGGCGATCACCTTTTTACCCCATCCCGTTTCCAACGCGGCCTGTGCAATCAAAATCGCAGGGTCTGTGCCTAACGTACGCGCAGCCTTTTTCGCGTAAGGTGTCAGGCGGCTAACGAACTCATCCGGTGTTTCGAACGGCTTACTGCTTTCCACTTTTGGCGCTGTGTTTTGCTGTGCCAGCATATGTGGCGTTGGAATAACCGTGTCGTCAGAAAGTGGCTGCAGTGCTTGCTCTGCTGCGTCTTCTTCCGCCATATTTGGCGCGAGTGGTAGGGTTGGTTGCAGGCGAATACGATCGCTCGCGCTGTTGTCACCCACGTCCATAGGCTCGCTGTTTTGCAGTCCTTTAAATTGCTGGACAATCAAGTCAGCCAGACCCAATGACCCCTCTCGTGAAAGTGCACTGGAAAGCTGCTCATCCGCCATTTGCTCATAGAACTTGGAGGTACGGTTATCTATCAAATCTGACTCGAAGGCTTCGTTAGCGCTTCTCATCGATTTGAACAGCATCTGAGTAAACAGTGCCTCGAACTGTTCTGCCGCTGCATACAATGCATCGTCTGACTGCTCACCATTCGCCGCCTTCTGGCGAAGAATGTCCAAGCGGCTGAGGTCGTGAATAAATCCGGTATCTAATGGTGCTTTCATGGCTTAAATCACTATCAGTTGACCGTCGATGGCGCCCGCTTGCTTGAGCGCTTGCAAGATTGCCATTAAGTCTGATGGTGCCGCACCAACGCCATTCACTGCGCGGACCAAATCATCCAGTGTGACACCTGGCTTGAAGTGGAACATTCGGCCATCTTCTTCTGTCACTTCCACACCGGAATCTGGCACTACCACGGTTTCGCCACCTGAAAACGCGCCCGGTTGACTCACCTGAAGGTTTTCATTAATAGTGACCGTCATACCGCCGTGCGTAATAGCCGCAGGGCGAAGACGAACGTTTTGTCCAACGACAATAGTACCGGTACGGCTGTTAACAATGATTTTTGCGGCTGCGTCTGCTGGCACAAACTCAAGGTTTTCTACCGTAGAAAGGAAAGCAACACGCTGGGATAAATCACGTGGTGCACGAACACGCACTGATGTGGAATCCATCGCCGATGCAGTATTTGGTCCAAGGAAACTGTTGATGGAGTCCGCCATGCGCTGTGCGGTCGTGAAATCAGACTCAAACAGATTGAAGGTAATGTGATCGCCACGGCCAAAAGGTGAAGGAACTTCCTGCTCGACTGTTGCGCCATTGGTAATACGGCCAACGGTTGGTGTATTACCAACAATCGAGGAGCCGTCAGCACCTTCTGCACTGAAGCCGCCAACAATCAGGTTACCCTGTGCCACAGCGTAGACTTTGCCGTCGAGACCTTTCATAAAGGTCTGAACTAACGTGCCGCCGCGTAAGCTCTTTGCAGAACCAATAGACGACACTGTGATGTCAATTTTCTGACCTTGTTTAGAAAACGCTGGCAGCTCAGCACTCACGGCAACAGCCGCCACGTTCTTGGTTTTAGGTTTAGTGCCTGGGGGCAATTGAATGCCGAAGTTCTTCAGCATGGCGTTAAAGCTTTGATCGGTAAACGGTGTACTCTCACCAGTTCCGGCAAGACCTACCACCAATCCGTATCCCACCAGTTGGTTACTTCGTACGCCTGCAACTTCCGACACATCTTTAATGCGGGCAGCCTGCGCCACTGGGGCAATCAATACGGCAATCAAAAACAGCTTTAGCCAACTCTTCACGTCAATTCTCCGGCAACTTTGTTACGCGTTATAGAACGACATTAAAGAATCGTGCCAAGAATCCCTGATCTTGCGTATCTTGACGATCACCAGTCCCTGAGTACTGAATTCGTGCGTTGGAAATACGCGTGGACGCAATCGTGTTTTCTGAGGTGATATCGTCAGGACGTATGGTACCACTGAGGCGGATATACTCATCGCCAGTGTTCAGTGTCAGCCATTTCTCGCCACGGATCATCAGGTTACCATTCGACATCACATCAATCACTTCTACAGAGATCGAACCGGAAATGCTGTTGCTCTGATCTGCACTGGTTGAGCCGCTGGTTGAATTGTCATGCGCAGCTGCATAAGAAAGATTACGCTCGCCAATCGTGACTTCCTGACCACCGAACTCCAATGGATCCATGCTCAAGTCACTGGATTTTGCCGCATCACTACTGGCGCTCTTTTTCGCCTGCGTTTTCTCTTCCAGCATCACAGTCACAATGTCGCCGATACCGCGCGGTTTTGTATCATCGTAAAGATCTTGCGCGCTCACGGCGCTGAACAATGAACCTGTCGCGGTGGCATAATGCTCAGGTTGACGCGTCGGATGAAGCGGCGTCCAGTTTGGGTCTCCCGCAACCGGGTCTTCGCGTTCGCGAAGCAAACCAATCAAACCTTCGTTGCCTGGATCAGTGGTACCCTCAACGGCATCAGTTTCTGTTGTGCCCTGCACCACTTCGCTCTGGTTTTCTGCGAGAAAAGCTTCAGGGCTCATCATTTCACAGCCGGATATTGTTGCCAGCATAAAACCTGTGATCAGTAACTTTTTCATCCGCGCTTTACTCCGTTATAGCTGCTGGTTGACGTAACTCAGCATCTGGTCGACAGACGAAATCACCTTGGAGTTCATTTCATAAACTCGCTGCGCTTCGATCATGTTTACCAGCTCTTCGGTTACGTTAACGTTGGAGGTTTCCAGCATTGATTGTCGAACGCTGCCAAGACCATCAAGACCCGGCACACCCTCTTGTGGGTCACCGCTTGCGCCGGTTGGCAGGTAAAGGTTCTGTCCGATTGGCTCAAGACCACCCGGGTTAATGAAGTCCACCGTAGTAATCTGACCAATAACGGCGTTAGCTTGCTGTCCACGTAATCTCGCAGAGACTTCACCATCGGTACCGATAGTCACCTGAATAGCATCAGGCGGTACGACAATTTCCGGTTCAAGCGGATAGCCTGCACCAGAGGTCACAATCACACCTTCATCATTAAGAGTGAACTGACCGTTACGCTGGTAACCGATGTTGCCGTCTGGCAGCAAAATCTGGAAGAAACCATCGCCTTCGATCATCAGGTCGAGAGCGTTGTTGGTGGTTTGGGCATTACCGTTGGTGTGAACGCGTTGCGTTGCCACCACTTTTGAACCGGCACCCAACATCAAGCCGCTTGGCAATTCGGTATTCTGCGAAGACTGACCGCCTGGCTGATTGATATTCTGGTAAAACAAATCTTCAAAAACCGCACGGGACTTTTTAAAGCCCACCGTTGAGGCGTTTGCCAAGTTATTCGAAATCGTCGAAATATTGGTCTGTTGTGCGTCTAGGCCGGTTTTACTCACCCACAGTGCTGGATGCATACTGAATTCCTCTCAATTAACCCAAGCGCAGCAGAGAGTTAGATGCTTGATCCATTTCCTCTGCGGTCTTCATTAGTTTGACTTGCATTTCAAAGTGACGCTGAAGGTCAATCAATCCCGTCATCTCGCTGATTGGGTTGACGTTACTGCCTTCCAGCGCGCCGGTCAGGAGCGATACGCCCGCATCGGCTTCATATACAGTGCCGGGATTAATCGGCTTGAATACGCCATTTTTGTCTTTGAAAAGCTCTTCGTTATTCGGGCGGACAAGTTTGATACGATCAACTTCTTCCATCGCTTCCGGTGGTGCACCCTGTGGTAACACTGACACCGTGCCATCAGTTCCAATTTCAATTTTCGAAACAGGCAAAGGAAGGAAGATAGGCGCGCCTCGCTCACCTAGGATCAAATGGCCATGACCATTTTGCAGCATGCCTGTTTGGTCGACTTTCAGGTTACCCACGCGGGTGTAACCTTCCTGGCCGGTGCCATCCAAAACCGCCAGCCATCCGTCACCTTTAATCGCAACGTCAAGTTCACGACCTGTGGTGATGGTTGAGCCTTGTGCAAAGCTATGCCCTGGGCGCTCTGTCATGTTGAACACACGGGTAGGCAAACCTTCACCGTATGCCTGCATGGCACGAGCTTGCTCCAAATCAGCGCGAAAGCCGGTAGTACTGGCGTTAGCCAGGTTGTTGGCACGCAGCTGCAAAGCCTGCATATCTTGTTTGGCGCCACTCATGGCGAGAAATAGTGCGCGATCCATTAAGACGTTCTCCTGTCGCTTATGCATTAAAGAAAGCAAGAAGAGTGCCAAAACGTTATTTTGTATTTTTACAATACGTTAGCGCGATAATTGAGCAAATTGAGGAGAGAGATGAGAGTCGTTCTGGGAAAAGAATTGCCGCCCGGTAGCCGAGCGGCAAAAGAACACATATAGCAATTAACGAATCTGAAGAATCGTTTGTTGCATCTGGTTACCTACTTCCAGCGAACGGGAGTTAGCCTGGAAGTTTCGCTGTGCGGTGATCAAGTCTACCAGCTCTTGGGTCATGTCGATGTTTGACTGTTCGATAGTACCGCTTTTCACCTTACCGAACGCGCCTTGCATCGCTTCACCCCAAACCGCTTCACCAGACTGTTGAGTCACTTTCCACTGGGTATTACCCGCTTGGGAAAGACCCTGCTGGTTAGATACGCGAACCATTGCCACACGACCCAATGCAACGTTTTCACCGTTACTGTATGTCGCCATGATGGTACCTTTCGGATCGATGTCCACTTTAGCCAGGTAGCCCGTGGTTGCACCATCCTCTGTGAACTTACGCATTTCAAACGGTGATGCGTACTGCGTTGGCTCTTCGAAGTTGATAGTCAGCGCTTGCGATCCGTCTGCACCGTTCATTTCAAGGCCTGCACCGTTAGGGCCAAACTCTACGGTCTGGATTGGCGCGCCGTTGTTTACGGTATTTACAGAACCATCACTGTTAAATTCAATCGAGTGACCCACCTGACCGGTTGCACTGGTGAATTCACCGGCAGTCAAACTCAGCGGCTTTTCACCGGTCGCGTCTGTTGCCGTGTAGTAAACGGCCCACTTGTTGGGTGTCACGTTATCTTTGACGTAGTAAGTCGTCAGTTTATATGGCTGGCCCAGTGAGTCAAAGATCGTGGCTGACGTCGATTTGTTGTATGTGTCTGGGTCTTCAGGATTGAACAGCGCTGGATCTTTCTCTGCGCCACCTGCTGGCAGGTTCAAACCAATATCGACATTTTCAGATGCACGTGGCTGACCAAACTGATCTGGCACGTTCAGCGCTTTCGGCTCAAAAGAACCTACTTGCAGTGTTTCATTGTCAACGTTGTAGCCCAGCAGGAACTGACCCTCTGAGTTAACAATGTTGTTGTTTTTATCAAGGTGGAAAGCACCGTTACGGGTCAACACATTGTTTTGCGTTGCAAGATTGTCGTTAGCAACCGCGAAGTAACCGTTACCACTGATACGCAGATCCAGTGGGTTATTGGTGTAGATACTGGAACCTTCATGGAACTGCTGCGCAACAATCGAGGTTTGCACACCGCTACCTGTGGTGGTCTTTGCGTTCGAGAAGATCGACGCAGAATAAACGTCACCAAACTCAGCACGCGACTCTTTAAAACCAAAAGTGTTGGCGTTCGCAATGTTGTTACTGGTGGTGTTCATGTCTTTTTGAGCTGCCGCCAGGCCACTCAGTGCGATATTTAAAGCCATTGCTGGAACTCCTCTGTCCTTTTAGCTCTTGCTCACGTTGCCAAGGCTGGATGATTTACCTACTTCAAGCACTTCGGTGAGTTTGACCGGAGATGCGTAACCGGCGATGTTCAACATCACGTTACCGTCGCCATTCCCCAATAGAACACTGTTGACGTTCGCGTAGGTGGAAAGCTCAAGATCCTGAGACTTACCATCAATGTTGCCGCTTACGTTGACTTTGTAATTACCTTCCGGCAGTGGGTTGCCAGCATCGTCTTTGCCGTCCCACTCAACACGGTGATCCCCCGGAGACTTGGCACCCATGCTGAAGGATCTCAGCAACTCGCCACGCTCGTTCTGGATTCGGACAATCACATCATTCAGGGCCTGTGGCAGTTTCACCATACCGGCAATGCCACCTTCCGCTGATTTGAAGCCTTCGTTACCCGGAACCAATACATCCTGACCTACCAGTGAGGATGCCTGCAGCGCCTGACTGGATGTCATGGCCGCGTTCAGGGAACCGAATTGGTCGTTCATTTTGCCGATGCCGTCTACGGTCGCGAATGATGCCATCTGTGCAATCATCTGCTCGTTATCAACAGGCTTGAACGGATCCTGATTTGCCAACTGCTTGGTCAGCAGTGACAGAAAATCTTCTTGCTTAAGGTCGGTCTGGCCAGTGACTTTCTCGCCAGTGTCACCACGCTCAGCACGTTGTTTTTCTTGCAGCGCTTTGAGCTGGTCGATGTAGCTACCGCCACCTGCTCCGCCTGCGCCGTCAATAGGATTCATAGTGCCGTACTCCTACCTTATTTGCCCATTTGTAGTGTGCGCATCAGCATTTGTTTGCTCGCCTCTGCCACTTCTACGTTGGTTTGATAAGAACGGGAGGCCGAAATCATGTTGGCCATCTCTTCCATCACGTTGACATTGGGCTTATAAATATAGCCTTCCGCATTTGCCATTGGGTGTTCAGGGTTGTATTCCGCACGCAGCGGCTTCTGGCTTTCAACGATGCCCGCAACACGAACCGGAACACTGTCGCCTTGCTGGTACTTGTTCAACTCCGCCGCAAACACAGGGTGACGTGCTTTGTACGTCTCTGCCGCTGAGCTACTTACAGAGTTAGCGTTTGCCAGGTTACTGGATGTGGTGTTGAGCCGAACTGACTCTGCGCTCATGGCAGAACCGGTCACATTGAACACATTAAAAAGACTCATCCATTATTCCCCTTTCAGTGCCTTGGACATGTTTTTGAACTTGGAGCCAAGGAAATCCAATGACGCTTGATACTCAAGGGCATTTTGCATGAACAGGTTACGTTCTACCTGCGCATCCACAGTGTTGCCGTCGCCAGTATCAGGCTGGTTTGGAATGCGGTACATTTTCTGGCCGTTCACCTGAGAAGTGGCAGGGATATGCCGCTCGTTGGTACGACTCAGGCCAAAGTTTGCCCCAGAGGTTGCCGCTTGTAGCGCACGTTCGAAGTCAACATCCTGAGCTTTGTAGCCCGGCGTGTTGGCATTTGCCAAGTTGCTCGACAGCGTTTCCGCCCTTTGAGCACGCACACCCACTGTGTGTTGATGAACGCCCAGCGCTTTGTCGAATGATATCGCCATACGGCACCTCCAAAATCTTATACCGGATATTTTGCAAGTAAGATGCCAACTTTAAATGTTATTTCATTTCGTATGATGAAGTGCTTTGAATCAATAGGTTATAGAAAACATCTCATTTCTAGTCGGCAATCTACTTTTCGGCAGACACAAAAAAAGCGGCAACTTCTGTGCCGCTTTTTCTATAAACTAAGTAAAGCTACTTCAATTTGTAAATGATGCCAGGGTTGCAGCGAATCATCTCAAATCTGTCAGTCAAACCCGTCAACGATTCTGACGCACCCAGCAACAAATAACCACCAGGATTAAGGCTACCGGCCATTTGGTTCAACACTTTAGATTTCATATCAGGTGAGAAATAAATCAACACGTTACGGCAAAAGATAATGTCGAATTTACCGAGCATGCCGTAGCTTTCCATCAGGTTTTGCGGCTTGAAGGTCACCATGCGTTTTAGGGTGTCTTTCACCTTCATACGTCCTTCGCCAGCATCTTCAAAGAATTGGCGCTTACGCTCTGGTGACAGACCTCTGCTCAAAGCAAGGTTGTCGTAAATGCCGGTGCGGCAATTTTCGAGCATGGTAGAGGAAATATCTGTCGCAGTGATTGCCACATTCCCCAGCATACCTGGTTTTTTCTGCTGCACTTCCTGGATGGTCATCGCGATTGAGTAAGGTTCCTGACCTGAAGAGCTCGCCGCTGACCAGATTTTAATTGGCCTTTTGCTCTCTGCCACTTCAGGCAGGAGACGGTTGGCAAGGACTTCAAATGGATAGGAATCCCTGAACCACAAGGTTTCATTTGTGGTCATGGCATCAATGGCTGATACAGCCAGATCGCGGTTACGGTTTGTGAGAACAAGCTGGAACAGCTCGGACATTGAAGCGAGTTTATAGCGCGTAAGAAGCGGACTAAGTCGGCTTCTTACGAGATATTGCTTACTGTCGCCAAGAACAATGCCACATTTGCTTTCGAGATATTTACAAAAATCACGATACTCTTGTTCTGTGATCGCTATATTCGTCATGGATTAGTTTTCTTGACCTTTTACCGCGTTCATTACGGCTTCGCCGAGTTCGTCTGGGTCGAACTTCGGAATGAATGCATCTGCCCCAACTCGCTGTACCATCGCTTCATTGAAGACACCACTGAGAGAGGAGTGCAATACTACATGAAGATCTTTGAGGTTAGGATCTTTTTTAATTTCAGTTGTTAAGGTGTAACCATCCATCTCTGGCATCTCAATATCGGAGATGACCAGCGCAAGATCGTTGATGGTCCCTTCTGCCGCCATGCCTTGGAGTTTATCCAGTGCATCTCGTCCATCATGCGCCAACACCACGTTATAACCAATGGTTTCCACCGCACGTTTCACCTGACGACGGGCAACGCTTGAATCATCAGCCACCAGCACTGTTGTTGGTTCAGAACTACCCTCTTCAAACACAGGTTTATTTGCCAACAACTCTTCACTGATCTCTTCATTAACAGGAGAAATCTGATTCAGAATTTTTTCTACGTCGAGAATTTCTACTAACTCGCCTTCAATTTCTGTAACGGCAGTCAGGTAGTTTGAGCTGCCAGTGCCTTCCGGCGGTGGCAGGATAGCTTCCCAGTGCATATTCACAATTCGCTCAACAGAGCCAACCAGGAAACCCTGCGTCGAACGGTTGAACTCTGAAATAATGATAAAGCGATTTTCTGGGTCAGTGATCGGCATTCCGCCTGTTGCCAGGCTCATATCAATCACTGAAATGGTTTGTCCACGAATGTGCGCCACACCTTTAACCAACGGGTGCAGATTTGGCATGGAAGTCAGCTTCGGGCACTGGAGTACTTCCTTTACTTTAAAAACGTTGATGCCGTAACGCTGCTTACGCATCAAACGAAAGGTCAACAGCTCTAAGCGGTTTTGTCCGACCAGTTGCGTACGCTGATTGACCGTATCAAGAATCCCCGACATAAGATAAACTCCATATTGCCCTGTTTTTGTTATCGTATTGCAGCAAGCAACTTCATTCTCACCCGCATCTTGGCATGCGAATTGAAGGAATTACTGCATCTAAATTCACCATACTAACCAATATGTGACATATGTGTTATCAAAGATTAGTCTGGCTCTTTATCGGCACGTTTCTGTATAGCTTTAGCTCAATTATAGCTGCTGCACCGTCAAGTCAACTCGATGCAGTAAAAGAAGCAGCGCAAGCACATGTGGAAAGCCTGATCACTCCACCCGAATATGGCAAGCTTGAAGTACAGGCTGGCAATCTGGACAGTCGACTCCAACTCTCTCACTGCCCTTCACCACTGGTTACTGATGTTCCCGGAAGACAATCACTCAATAAAAGTGTCACCGTGATGGTGAGCTGTAAAGAAGATGGTTGGCAAGTTTATGTACCGGTGCAAATTAAACTGCTAACGCCAGTTGTTGTAGCAAGGAGACCGCTGGACAGGGGAATGACGATAGCAGCTGACGATCTTATCGTTCAGTTAGTCGATGCCCGATTTCAGCGAGGACAAACTTACACTGATGGGTCAACGATTGTCGGTTCGCGCATCAAGCGCGTGGTTGGGATAGGTGAACCAATTAGCGGTAACGACATTTGCATGGTCTGCCGTAATGATGAGGTGATTATCACGGCGTCAGGTAGTGGACTGAATATTATTGCAAAAGGTACAGCATTAAGTGACGGTGCTCTCGGTGAACAAATTAAAGTCCGCAACCGCAAATCCAATCGTATAGTCGATGGTACAATTACCGCAGTCGGTCAGGTAATTGTAAAATTCTAACTAAATGCAATTAAGTGCTAAAGTTCATAGTAATGCGGCCGATACTGTGAGCAACAGAAGGTTCGGACAGATATAAGGCTTTATTATGGCAAGTATCGATCACCTGCGTTCTGGTCAGCCATTGAGCACGAACAGAAGCAACCAAAGCAAGACGCAAAGCACTTCCGCCGAAAGCGGTTCTGCGGGCGAAGTGCGCAATCACCGTGGAGATGCATTCTCTATGAGCGACGAAAGTCGTGCGATTGGCGCCCTCAACCAGCAGATGGCTAGCGAAACACATTTTGACAGCGCAAAGGTAGCAGCGATAAAAGCAGCTATTGCAAACGGTTCATATAAAGTGGATGCAGACCAACTGGCTGCAAACATCATGAAGCACGAAGATGATCTTCGTGGAATGAAGTAAGCCTTCATGTCTGAAGCACTCTCTTTCGAGCAACTTCTTCAGGCACAGGCTGAAAATGTTGACGCGCTGCTTGAAGTCATGGAAAAAGAAACCTCGGCAATCGCCTCAAGAAAGGCTGCTGACGTTGGCGCCTGCGCGAAACAAAAGCTCACTCTGATCCAAAACATCCAGTTAAGAGATGCCCAATTAGCAAAATGTCCCGAGCTCCAATCACCTTCTGAAGAACATCTTGCGGCTATCTCACATATCAAAGCATCTCTAGAAAAATGTCATCAGACGAATGAGGCCAATGGCGTTGCGCTTCAACGCGCACAACTCAGCATGCACAAGCTTCGCAACCTGTTTCAAGAAGCGGCAGGTAAGAGTGAAATGACTTATGACAGCGAAGGCCAGGCATCAGGCAGCCGAACACTGGGCACCAATGTTAAAGCCTGACCCACGAATGAAATCAAAAAGAAAGCCGCTCATTTGAGCGGCTTTCTTACGTTTATTTGGCATTAGAAAATGATCGCATCATCTCTTGGCACGTGGTGAGATTCTCCATAATCTGACATTTTCTTCATCTTACGCAGGTTCAGCTGTAACTCAGTCACATAGCTGTCGCCCACTTTGTAGCTGGCAATGACTTCTGCCGCGCGAATAATCCCGTCAGATGCACCACGGGTTCTGTCATGACCCAGTTGTTGGTCATCTACCTCTGTCAAACCGCTCACTCGAATACCGTACACTTGCTCGGACAGTTCTTTATAAGCTTCCAGTTTCGACGCTCGCATCGCACGGAACTGCTTTTCTTCTTCCGTTTCACCACGCTGTGCGCTGATAGAAGCCGTTCCAACAGCAGTTAGCAACTCGTCAGAGCGAATAGTGGTAATTGGTTGGCAAGCAGTCAACATCAATAACATTGCCAGTGATAGCCAAGTCTTCATATTCACTCCAAAATTATGGTTTCAAAATGATAGTGTCTGAGGGGTGCTTACGCTGGTCACCACGGATGATCACGCCATCCTGAATACGAACCTTACGCAATGTATCAATGTCGCGGCCAATTCTGTCCGCTGGCAAAAAGCCCTGTGCCGATGCCACGACCACACGTGAGCGCATGCCAACAATACGGGCATTAACCAACACGCCACCGCCTTGACGCAACATGGTGCCAGTCAGTACATAATCGATTTGTTGCTCTGGATGCAGCTCTTTCCAATCGCGACTCAGTGAAAAGTCACCATCTTTCGTTACTCGGATAGTACCAGTGTTCTTAAAGTCGATGACGGTAAACCCGCGACGCTGCATCTGATAAATCATGCCTTCGGTGACAGAGTTCCCCAGCCAGTTGGTTTCGTCCATCTCTTCGACATCGACAAAGGAAACAACTGCCATGGGCGTTCTTGCCGTCAGGTAGTTGTTGGTTTCCAACAGTTCTTCCGCCAAACCATCCATAAAATAATCCAGCGTGTGCCGTGGGGTTTGCTGCAACAGGAACTGGCTCCCCGAATACGGTTCTTTACCGTTGTAAATCGGGTTATAGGCGCAAGATACGGTTGCTAGACTGAGTAATATCACTATCCAGTTTTTCATTGTCGTCTGGCTCCGGACACGATTTAGGACTGACCTGTTACTTTCTAGGGCAAAAGCCCAGTCCACTATTCATCCCTATTTCGGGAACATTATTTGCATTGAGTGGCTATATTCTCGCTTTATTGGCTAACCACCTTGCCGCTTTTTCAGCGATGTTATCTGGTCTAGCAATTTTTATACCTACTATTGGAAACCAAGGTTATGCGCAAAAGAATTATTAAGCCTCTCGTCGCTTGTATCGCGCTGGCATCGGCCTCTATCAACGCTGCATGGTACGAAGTGACTGGGATTAGCACGGTTTTAGAAAGCAAAGAGCAGGCAAGAGAACGAGCCTTGGAAGATGCCATATATCAGGCACTAAAATTCTCTGGGGCTGATATTGCCGGCCTGACAAGCGTCCGTCCTTACCTGAAAGAAGCGAAAGATGACTATCTTTTCAGCGGCGATGAAATTCGTCATATTCAGGTGCTTAAAGCGAAGGAGAAAGGCGGTGTCATGAAATTGACAGCGCGTATCGACATCTATCCGACGGCAAATGCTTGCCACAAGCATCAATACAAGAAAGGCTTGGTGTTGGGACGTTTTGATATTGTGTCCCCTCAACATGCAGCGTTAGGCGGCATTTTCCAGTTCGGGGACGACTTCACCGTTTTACTTCAGCGTCAATTTGAAACCCAAGCGCAGAGCTTTGTGGTTCAGGGCATTACCCCTTACTCCATTTCTCCCTCACAGCCTCACATGGCCACAATGGTGGCGGAAGATACTGGCGCACAATATCTGATGGTCGGCACTATCACTGACATGACAGCAACGATTGATCAGAAAGTGCTGAGAAGAGATCAAACCAACAGGCAGCTAGCTCTGTCTATCGATGTGATTGATGGAAAGTCCGGTGAAGTGATTTACCAGAATATCTACAGAGACATTGCCTCCTGGCCTTTTGAGCGTCACAGCAAAGTGGACACAAAAACAGCGCGTTTCTGGGCATCTCCTTACGGTGAGATGGCCCAGCGTATGAGCCGTAATATCCTGCTAGATCTTGAAAGCAACTTGGCATGCCGCGCCACGACTCCAGAGATCGTTTCAATCAATGGGCAAACCGGGCAAATCAATGCCGGACGTATTCATGGCGTGAAACATGGCGACGTGTTAGCGCTATGGCACAACGCTTCTTTCACCGACCAATACGGCATTCATCGTACACAGATGAAAAAGAGCGAGATAGGGCTCTCGGTAACCCGAGTCTATGAGAGCTCAGCAGAAGTCGCGGTCTCCCCGGTCGAGCTTGGCCCAAGCATTCAGATAGGCGATTTGGTAACCAAATACACTCAATAAGTCCTTTAAAGCCTTAACGTTACAGCACAATTGGGTATACTAATCATCCGGCGTTGATATTCTTCACATCAGCGCCAACGCTCCCATAGCTCAACAGGATAGAGCAGTCGCCTCCTAAGCGATCGATCGGGGTTCGAGTCCCTGTGGGAGCGCCATTTTTAATATCACCAACGCCACTAGTTCACTCCTTTTCTTCCAGCTTGTGTCAATTTACAGCCTTTTGCAGATATAAAAAAACGCCTGCAAGGCAGGCGTTTTTTGTCATTCAATTCGCAATCAATTATTTGATAGTGAAAGGAATTGTCAGAGTCACTTTGATGTCGCTCTCGTCTTGGAACAGGTTGGTATATGGTGCCCAGTTACCTGCATCCGTGTCGTTCACGTACTCGGTGTAGTACATGCCCAGGTTTGCACCTTGCAGCGCGCCGTTTTGGATTGCGTAGTTAGCAAATACACTACCTGCGTATTCGAACAGGTCATCTGCACCAGCTACATCAGTAGATGCCATACCGAATGCACCGCTGATACCTGCGCTGAAGCCAGGAGCACCCAGGTCAGTGAAGTCACGCGCTACAGAAGCAAACGCCGCAAATTCGCCGTCGTGGTTGAAGTCAGAACGGTTGTTCCACCAGATGTCGTAAGTACCGTTTGAGCCGCCGTATGCTTTAGTCAGACGGTAGGACATGTTACCAATCAAAGATGCATCTTTGTCTTCAGCAACGGTGTAAGTTGCTTCTGCACGAACATTGTACGCACCGAAAGATTTAGCAGAAAGGAACGCCAGCTGGAATGCAGTACTGTCAAACTGACCGTCATCCTCTACAACATACAGTTGTGGAGACAAGTACAGGCCGCCGTCAGTAGTGTACTTCACTTTAACGTGAGCGTTTTTACGGTCGCCATCAGTCAGGCCCGCGTAAGCAACGTCTAACAGAAGGCCGTTGTCAAAGGTGTAACGACCACCGATTGAGTACGCATCACCCGCATCAGTTTTACCGTCTGCTTCGCGGAAACCGTAAGTGTCTTTGAACCAAGGAGCCTTGTATTCAGTTGCGTAGACGAAACCTAGTTGCAGGTTATCTTGGTTGTAGCCAATTTCACCACCAGTGTAGCTACCCGCTGCGTATGACCAGTTCACACCAATCGCACCAGGTACGGAAGGTTGGAACCAACCAGCTTTCGCTGTCACGCTGTCGCCGAACTTAAATTTAGCAGCTGCAGTTTGCACAGCAACGCCATTGTCAGTACAGCCTGAATCCCATTCACCTTCACAGCCAGTGTTAGCATCTGGTTGCATGTCATATGGGTTGTTAACGTTCCAGAAGTTCATCTCATGGTCAGGGCTACCATTGTTGTATAGATCGAATGTGCTATACACGTTCAGATCCAAACCAGCAACGTCGCCAACATAGCCAGACGCGAAGCCCAGGTTCATCATTACTGAACCATGGTCTAGGTTAGTGGTTTTAGGTGTATCTTGACCGGTAGCTGAATCAAAGCCGCCACGAGTACGGTCGCGGAACCAAAAGTTAATGCCACCAGAGATAGATGAATCTTCAAAGAAGCCTTCAGCCTGAGCAGTCGGTGCAGTAATCATTGATGCGCCAGCGATTACACCTACAACCGCCATGCTCAGCATAGAGCGTTTAAACAGTTTTTCCATGGAATACTCCTAAAATTTCAATTTAAACCGATGGGGAGTTCGTCACTCTTAGTTGGCCGCCGAGAGCAACGACACCGGTGTATTTATTGATTTAATGTATCAACGAGTCGAAAGCTTAATTCGTAACGATAAAAAAAAAATCTGAGACTGCGGGAACTTTGAAACGCCTCAAAATTAAAATATAAAACAATATATAGTCATATATATCATTGACTTAGGTTAGTTAAAAAAACATAAAAAAGGCGCACTTTTTAGCTTTACCAGAGTGCATCTGATCCTGATCACGCAAACCAAAAGAAAAAGGAGCCTTATCCTCAAAAAGAGAAATAGATAAAGCGTCATATATTGATCTGATTCTCATTTCTTTCTGATGAAAATCACACTTATTCAACCTATCAGCAAAGAAAAAGCCCCTGAAGAAATCAGGGGCTCAATTGTTATGCGTCCAATTCTCGATTGTTGTTACTGAGCTTCACGCTGTGCGATAAACTCTAAAGCTTGTTTGATACGGGAAACAACACGAGCTTTACCAATCAGATCCATTACCGCATCAACGGATGGTGACTGACCCTGGCCTGTTACAGCAACACGAAGTGGCATACCCACTTTACCCATCCCTAACTCGAGCTCACTGCAAACGTCAGCGATAAGTTGGTGGAGGTTTTCAGTGTTCCACTCTTCAATAGACTCAGCTTTACTTAGTGCCAACTCTAAAGCTTCTTTTGCCACAGGACGAAGATGCTTTTTCGCTGCACCCGCTTCAAACTCTTCGAAGTCTTGATAAAAATAGCGACATTGTTCAGCCAATTCGATCAAAGTGTTACAGCGCTCACCAACAAGCTTTATCACATCAGTGATAGCCGGGCCGTTACTAACATCAATCTCTTTTGCATCAAGATGCCACTGCAGGTATTTCGCTACATAATCTGGCTCAGACGTCTTGATGTAATGATTGTTCAACCAAAGCAGTTTATCTGTGTTGAATGCAGATGCTGACTTACTAACCGATTCAAGATTAAACAACTGAATCATTTCATCTAGAGAGAAGATTTCCTGATCACCGTGAGACCATCCCAAGCGAACAAGGTAATTCAGCAGTGCCTGTGGAAGGTAACCGTCATCTCGGTACTGCATCACACTCACTGCGCCATGGCGTTTAGAGAGTTTTGCGCCGTCATCACCCAGAATCATTGAGCAATGTGCGAACTCTGGTACTGCCGCACCAATAGCTTTGTAAATGTTGATTTGGCGAGGAGTATTGTTGATGTGGTCTTCACCACGAACAACCTGAGTAATACCCATATCCCAGTCATCAATGACCACACAGAAATTGTATGTCGGGCTGCCATCTGTTCGGCGGATAATTAGATCATCTAACTCACTATTTGCGATTTCGATGCGACCACGGATTTTATCTTCAAAAACCACAGAGCCTTCTTTCGGATTGCGGAAACGAATACAAAACGGTGAATCTTCCGTTGCTGCTTCATTCGCTGCAACCACTTTAGGATGGTCTGCATCATAACGCGGCTTCACGCCCGCAGCCATTTGCTCTTCGCGGATTTCATCCAACAGTTCTTTTGGCGCATAGCATTTGTATGCTTTATCTTCTGCAAGTAATTGATCAACAACTTCGTTGTAACGATCAAAGCGCTTGGTTTGATAGTACGGTCCTTCATCCCAATCAAGTCCCAGCCACTCCATGCCTTCAATGATGGCATCGATAGCTTCTTGGGTTGAGCGCTCTAGGTCAGTGTCTTCGATACGAAGAACAAATTCACCACCAGTGTGTTTGGCACAGAGCCAAGAATACAGTGCAGTACGCGCACCACCTACATGCAAGAAGCCTGTTGGGCTTGGAGCAAAACGAGTTTTAACAGTCATGTTAATCCTATAACGTTCAGCGTGATTGAATAGAACGGAGGGATTTCCGATAGGGCGCTATTGTATGCTGTGAGCGCAGTCAGGACAACGTCTGAAAGTCTCTGGGCGACTGCCTTTCAAAAGGAAAATTAGGAATGAGAAATAGGAAAGCCCCGATCGGGACATCGGGGCTTTCAAAGCATATAGATGAGAAGGTTACATCTCATATTTATATGGGGCTGGTACTTCTCCGCCTCGGCCTCTGCAAAGAACGGGTGGCATCATTGTTGATTCTCCGTTAATAATGCATGGTCTTTCCCAAAGAGTCGGCCCTGCATTTGAGGTGCTAGCTTGAGACACTCCCACACCAGCAGCCATAACCACCGAAAACATCACAATTGTTTTTAAAATACGCATATTTCTTTCTCCTATTGCGTGATATTGCTCGCAATTTGAGAATAGAACAGGTTGTTTTTTTTGTGACAAAAATAAGAGCTTTTTTTTTCTATTCAAATCAGATGATTAATCTTAATCACCCACACAGCTCCCTGAATAATCGACAAGCACAAAAAAGCCCCCGCAAAAGCGAGGGCTTTTTGTTAAATATATCTCTTACAGGAAGTTGTAAGGGATGATTACTTGCAGACGGAAGTCTTGGCGAGCGTAATCAGAGTTGTCGTTCATGTCGCGCTCAAGGTGAGTCGCGTGGAAACGAATGGTAGAACCTTTCAGTGAACCATTTGGTACTGAGTAACCGATAGTACCGTTAACTGCGTACTCAGCGTCAAAACCAACTTGCTCTTCGCTGATGTCAGACAGAGCTACACCTGCGTAGGCAAACCAACCTTCACCCAGGTCGAAGTTGAAGCGGTTGTACCAAGCGATTTGGCTGTCTTGGTTCCAGTCAGACAGTGCATCCCACCACTGCTGCCAAGTACCGTTGTTCGAACCGTATGCACGAACAGTACGTGGAGAGAACTCTGCAGAGTTCTTAGTGTGAGTGTAACGAATTTGAGAGTCCCACTTCACATCACCCAGAGGCATTGCGAACTGGATACCATGGTGAGCACCAAGACCATCATAAGTAGACTTGTCGTTTACAGCGTAGATACCGTAACCCAGGCTCCAACCGTCAGCAGCGTAGTTAAACTTAGCTGCGTAAGAAGTAGAGCTATCGTCTGAGCCACCGTTTGCCAGGTTAGCTTGACCAACACCCAGGTCTACAGAAACATCACCAACAGCACCAACAAGACCTACAGAGTGAAGGAAGTCAAACGCTTGTTTTTCTTGTGGTGTTCTTTGAACAGTTTCCCACCAAGGTGCAGTGTGTTGATCTGCAAAACCATAGCCCAGAGTCCAACCGTTCAGGTCAACGAATGCTTTACCACCGCGGTAAGTACCTGGTACGAAAGACCAAACGTTACCGATGGTACCAACACCCATTTGGGTCAGGCCGATGTCACCGCGAATAGAATCAGTTTTAAACTTGATTGCAGCTTTAGTCGCCTTGAAAGTACCTTGAGTGTCTTGACCACCCCAGCCGTCACACAGAACGATTTCGTTACATGCGCCGTTGTTGTAAAGAGAACCACCCAGGTAACCACCAAGGTCAACACCAATCGCACCAGCATAACCAGATGAGAAGTTAACACCTAAGTTCCAATCGCTGTAGTTGAGGTTTTCAGTCCACTCAGCGTCTGCACCAATTTTACGGTGGCGGTAGCGCGTGTCAGAAACAACAACAGTCGACAAAGAAGCGCCTTCAAGAAACTCATTCAGTTTCTCTACGTACTGATCACCAGCTGCACTTTCAGTAGCAGCTTGTGTTGGCATTGCCGCAACACCTAGGATTGCTGCAGTCAAAGCAGACACTTTGAAAATGGTTGAACGTTTTTCCATGGAAAATAACTCCTAAAAGGGATTTTTCAGAATTCCGAATCATCGCCGTAATGGTTGGCCGCCGAAGCAATGACTCGTTTATTCGATTTTCTAAAACGGCTCAATTTCCCCGATTTAGATTTTTTGTTACCGATTGAACTCTCCCTCAACCGATGAGTCTCAGACTACTTTCAGCTGAAAAAACATCAACGAGAACTTTATTTGTTATTAAAAAAATATGACTCGGTGCAAAGTTCCATCCATGTTCGTGATCGAGATCCCTTATTTAGATAAATACATAAAAACAAAAACATAAAACATTTAAAAACAATAGCTTGACGGGGTTTTATTGGTGGTAAAAATACCAGAAAGACCGTATTGAGATCGTTATCACATATTCATTTTCGAGACGACGAAATGAATTTCCAGTCGTTTTAACGGCCAAATTTCACCTCGTGAAATATCTGAAATGGATCGCAAAAGCGCTTGGGGCGGGGCATAAAAAACGCCAGCATGATACTGGCGTTTGTGGATGATTTGTATTTAATGGATTAACGTGACAACAATCTCACCATTCCGTCTTCATCTAAAATTTCAATGCCAAGTTGCTGTGCTTTAGCCAACTTAGAGCCGGCTGCTTCACCTGCAATCAAAAGATCGGTTTTTGCAGAAACGCTTCCCGTTACTTTCGCACCTAACGCTTGAAGAGCTGCTTTTGCATCGTTGCGGGACATTTGCGATAGGGTTCCAGTCAATACAACGATTTTACCCGCCAATGGTTGTGGTTCATTTTCGTCTCGCTGTTCAATGGCAGGCCAATTAATACCACTTTCAAGCAATACATCAATAACGTCTTTGTTGTGCTCTTCATTAAAGAAGTTCACCACATGTTTAGCGACTATGACGCCCACATCCTGTACTTCGACTAACTGTTCTTCTGTCGCTTCACGAATCCCCTCGAACGTGAAGAAGTGGTTAGCCAGGTTTGCTGCCGTTGCCTCTCCTACTTCCCTGATGCCCAGAGAGTAAATAAATCGAGGCAGCGTGGTTTCTTTAGCTTTTGCCAGTGCATCCACGAGGTTTTGTGCAGATTTTGGTCCCATACGGTCGAGCATGGTCACTTGCCCTGCTGTGAGCTTGAACAAATCCGCGGGTGTGGTGATCAGTTCCTTCTCAATCAACTGCTCTACAATTTTGTCGCCAAGCCCATCGATATCCAGGGCTTTACGTGAAGAGAAATGCTTAATGGCCTCTTTGCGTTGTGCGCGGCAAATCAAACCGCCGGTACAACGAGTAACTGCTTCGCCTTCCACACGTTCAACGTGAGACTGGCAAACCGGACAAGCATCAGGGAATACCACGTCTTTTGCATCATCAGGGCGGCGGCTATCTACTACGCTAACGATTTGCGGGATCACATCACCAGCACGACGAATAATCACGGTATCGCCAACTTTTACGCCAAGACGCGCAATCTCATCCGCGTTATGCAATGTGGCATTGGAAACAGTTACGCCGCCAACAAACACAGGTTCAAGTTTGGCAACAGGCGTAATAGCACCAGTACGTCCAACCTGGAATTCGACATCTTGCAGTACCGTGATTTCTTCCTGAGCTGGGAATTTATAGGCAATGGCCCAGCGCGGGGCTCGGGCGACGAAACCCAAACGTTCTTGAGTGTCAATGGCGTCAACTTTGATCACCACACCGTCAATTTCATACGGCAAGTCATTGCGACGCGCGCCGATATCCTGATAGTAAGCTTTGACGTTTTCGATGCCTTCGACTTTTTTGACTTCCGGACTGAGTGGAATGCCCCAGATTTTCAGTTGTTCTAAACGACCGATATGGGAATCACCAAACGCTTCGGACATCACACCCACCGAGTAGGCATAGAAACGAAGGGGACGGGTTGCGGTAATTTTTGGATCTAGCTGACGAAGGCTTCCTGCCGCGGCATTGCGCGGATTCGCAAATGCTTTTTCACCTTTTTTGATGTTTTTTTCGTTAAGTTTTTCAAAGCCTTCCTTAGGCATGAAGACTTCGCCACGCACTTCCAAACGCTGAGGCCAGCCTTCCCCTTGAAGCTGCAAGGGAACATTGCGGATGGTACGGACATTGTGAGTAATGTTCTCACCTGTCGCACCGTCACCACGGGTAGCGGCTTGTACCAGAACACCATTCTCATACATCAAGCTCACTGCCAGACCATCCAGCTTAGGTTCACAGCTAAAGATGAAATCACCTGAGATGTTCAGCCTGTCCTTCATGCGCTTTTCAAACGCTTCAAGCTCTTCATCACCGAAGGCATTGTCGAGAGACAGCATTGGAATTTCGTGACGCACCTGTTCAAAGGCACCTAACGGCGCACCGCCAACACGCTGGCTTGGAGAATCTGCCGTCATCAACTCTGGATACTCGGCTTCTATCGCCAGCAGTTCTTGCATCATGCGGTCATATTCCGCATCCGGAAGTTCCGGTTTGTCTTCGACGTAGTAAAGGTGGCCGTGATAGTTAAGCTGCGTTTTCAGCGACTGCAGTTTTTGTTGAATTTCCGTGGTCATCAATGCTGCCTAGTTTGCTTCACCACTTTTTAGTGGCTTGGATATTGAGAATGTGCGCCAGTATACCCGAACTCCCACAAGGCGCGAAAATACCGCTTGTTGATAATGCATCCATGCGATTATGATGCTGTCAGATTTATCATTGAGTGACACCATGAAGGGTAACGCATTAAGACACAATGGCAGTTTGGGCACTTTGCTCGCGTTGCTGCTTGTCTTTTTTTCGCTGCCATCATTCGCGGCAGACTCTGTCGACACTAACAGCGATCACTCAAACTGTCTGGTGGTCACTCACCATGAAGCGCAAACGTCAGCACAAGATGCGCTCACTTCGTTAAATGCTGAGCACCGGGCGCCAGCCAAATCGCTCACACCTAGTTTATCCACTTTACTCAGAAACGGTTCCTGGCTGCCAGAAAGGCTTGCCAACACTGAACCTGAATATGAACTCGTTATCGAGCTGGCAAACGTTGCCACTTTGCTTGATTACTATCATTACGACGACACTTTCAGCCACTGGCACGACTGGACTCGCTCTCCCCCAGCGACCAGGCACCGTATCGCGGGCTGGAAAGATTCCAATCTGCAATACCGATTCATTTCTCAAGCTCAAGCCTGAACTTCAAATCCCAGCTGATTTCCATCGGCGAACTAAACACGTCCACGCAGTGGACTAAAGATTTGACGTATTTGCCGTAAATGTTTTGCGGTGACGAGCGAGAGCTATGCAAAAAACAACTCAAAAAAGAACAGGTCGAACGACCCTGTTAAATCACTATCCTGCATGGAAGTACGTGGTGCTTATCACCACCATCATCATCATGCTGTTCAGCGCCCTGCCGTCTTGGTTTGGCGAAAGTCCGGCTATCATGATTTCCCACAAAGGGAATACGCCATCGGCTGTCGCGATCAAAAGCATCTTGGATAACAAAGATGTCGACGTGACGCGTATTGACCAACAAGGCAACAAAACCACCGTGGTGCTGGGCAATGCATCCCAACAAAATGCGGCTAAGCAGATTTTGGCAAAACGTATGCCGGAAGATGACACCGTGACACTGGCCATGGTGCCAGCAGCACCAGCTTGGCTGCTGGAGATGGGATTCAAGCCAATCAAGCTTGGTCTAGACCTTCGCGGCGGTGTGCAATTCCTGCTGGATGTCGACATGCAGCAAGTTTTCCATGCTCATGCAACACAAGCCGCTGATGCGGTCCGCGAGCACGCGCGCGAGCTTCGCGTCCGTGGTGTGCGCGTTCAAGTTAATGGTGAAGGTGACTTAAAAATCGTTGCACCATCCAGTGCTTCTGAAGGCGAGCTGCGCCAATTCCTCCGCGAGCAATATCCGCAATGGGAAGTAAAAGGCAGCGGTGACAACACCCTGACCATGAGTTTGAAAGAAGCGGAAAAGCAAACGCTCACTAACCTAACTGTGCAACAGAACCTGCAAACCATGCGCTCTCGTATTGAGGAGCTCGGCATCACAGAAGCAGCAGTTCAACGTCAGGGCGAACACCGCATTCGCATCGAACTGCCAGGCGTTCAAGACCCAGCCGCCGCCAAAAACGTGATTGGCGCAACTGCAAGTCTTGCGTTCTATGAAGTGGTAAGTGATTACAAACCTGGCTCCATGGTAATCCCAGAGCAAAACGGTCGCCCGGTGCACGTTAACCGGAAACCGGTTCTGTCAGGTGAGCACATAGTCGATGCGCGCGCCAGCATGGGTGAAATGGGCATGCCGGAAGTGAACATTTCGCTGGATTCGACCGGCGGTAAAAAAATGTCTGACTTCTCAGCGCAGCATATCGGCAAACCTATGGCGACCGCTTACAGCGAATATAGCCGCAATGCAGAAGGTAAAACTGAGCAAGAAACGTCCATCATCAGCGTGGCGACCATTCAGTCCCAACTGGGTAACCGTTTCCGCATTACCGGCGTTGGCACCCTGCCTGAAGCACAGGATTTAGCGCTATTGCTGCGTGCAGGCTCTCTCACTGCACCAGTAACCATCGTTGAAGAACGCACCATTGGTCCTTCTTTAGGTGCAGAGAACATTCAAAACGGCTTTGCTGCGCTGGCAATGGGGATGGGCTTAACCCTTCTGTTTATGGCAGTGTGGTACCGCAAGCTTGGCTGGGTGGCAAACCTCGCCCTTGTCGTCAATATGGTGATGCTACTGGGTCTGATTGCCCTGCTTCCTGGCGCAGTACTCACGCTGCCAGGTATCGCTGGACTAGTGCTTACCGTCGGTATGGCGGTAGATACCAATGTCCTGATCTTCGAACGAATAAAAGAAAAAGTCCGTGAAGGAAGAAGCCTGGCTCAATCGATTGATTTGGGTTTCAGCAGTGCGTTTGCCACTATCCTCGACTCCAACATCACCACACTTATCTCAGCTGCAACCTTGTATGCCATTGGTAATGGCCCTATCCAAGGCTTTGCTCTGACATTGGGCTTAGGTTTGTTGACCAGTATGTTTACCGGAATCTTTGCGTCACGCGCTGTGATCAATCTGGTTTGGGGTAGAGATTCACGTCGCGGAGTGAGGGTATAACAATGATTACGATGAAAAACGCAACAAAACTTCGCCGTATTGGCAGCCTGATTTCCTGTGTGCTCATGGTGCTTTCTATTTTTACGTTGAGCACCAAAGGCCTCAATTTCGGTCTCGATTTTACCGGCGGTATGATCAGTGAAGTTCAATTGGACTCAACGCTAACTGCCAACCAAATTCAAGACAAACTGGAAGCTGCGCTCAAACAGCCTGTGACCGTGGTGTCAGCCGGAGAAGCTGGTGATTGGGTACTTCGTTACGCCGCACCGGAGAAATTGAGTGAACAGCCTGAGCTCAAGCCTATCCTTGAGTCTTTCTCACAAACTGTCGAGATGATTAACGTCAGTCTGGTCGGCCCACAAGTCGGTCAGGAACTGGCAGAGCAAGGTGGATTGGCTGTGCTTATTACTCTGCTGGTGATTCTGGGTTACCTGAGTTTCCGCTTCGAGTGGCGCTTGGCGTCAGGCGCACTCCTGGCACTGGTACATGATGTCGTTCTCCTGCTGGGCTTTTTCTCTATCACAGGGATGGAGTTCAATCTGACAGTATTGGCAGCACTCTTGGCCGTGCTGGGTTACTCGCTGAATGACTCCATCATTATCTCTGACCGGATCAGGGAACTGCTGAAAGCGAACGTGACCTTGCCAATCGCAGAGCTCAACAACCGCGCGATTGCTTCTACTATGTCCCGCACTCTCATCACCTCAGGAACCACACTGATTTCTGTTGGATCACTGTGGCTGTTGGGAGGAGAGCCGCTATATGGTTTCTCCATCACTATGTTTATCGGTATTGTCGCCGGCACCTGGTCAACCATGACGGTCGCGACCATTATTCCGGAAATGACGAATCTGCGTCCTGAACATTACATGCCAACACCTGTGTCTGACGCACCATAAAGCCTTAAATTCCAAGCCCGCTTCTGCGGGCTTTTTATTTTCAGCCGCTAGGGGCTGTTGATCTTTGGTGGTTAAGTTTTGTTCTCGCTATAAGCGTTTTAGGCGCGGCGAGGTGTGTGCCGCCTAGTCATTCTAAGCAAATACACCTCAACAAAGCATAAAACGCTTAGAGCAGAACCCTTCGGGCAGCGTTTGTGGGGAATTTCTGCTGCGTTATCAGCGTCTCATGTAGGCTAGCTACACATCGAAGCTTCTGCCTTGCATAAAATCCCCACAAACTGCTGCAAAAATCATCACCAAAGGTCAACAGCCCCTAGATTTAGGTCTTTTTAGGAAAATCCAGTGAACTCTGATTTGGTTTGCTCACTCAAAGAATGGCAGCACAACTTGCAATCGAGCTTGAAGCTCAACAGAATGCTTTCAGAAATCAGGAGACATGTTTTAGGCAATGCAGACAAAATCGGCAAAACTTCGTGCGCAGTGGGCGCTCACCTTTATCTGGTGGGTCGTGTTCGTGTGCCTGTCGCAAAATGCCGGGTTGTTTAACGTATGCCCACAGAAAAATCTCAATGCCTCAGAGCTTTCACAAGAAATCACACAGATAAAAGACAGTGCCGCTGCCGGTGATTGCGAGTTAACAGAACAACTTTTGTCCTCATCCAAAATTGGCTGGGAAGATATCACGCTGTCACTGTTTGTTTGGGTCTTGCTGTTCGTTGGCTTTCTGCCGTTAATACGTATAAAAACCGACGCTCAAACGGAGCCGATACACTCCCCCTACCGTTTACATCTAAAACTCTGCGTATTCCGAGAATAAGCCAATCGACTTTCACCCAGTTTCGATTGAATTATTTTAGGAATGGTAATGAAAAACACTTCAAGATTTTTTAAACAAGCACAATGGCTGATTGGCATTTTGTTGCTTGTTCTGTGGGCAATGGTTCCCGCACACGCCCAGACACCGGATACCGGATGGCTGACAAACCCTGCTCATCCACCGGTCAAAGCCCGCGTTGCGCTGACTGGCAATGTCAATGAATCAACCAACGCCGTTGAAGGCTTTATGGAAATTAACCTCTCCGGTGACTGGAAAACCTACTGGCGCTCCCCCGGAGAAGGCGGCATTGCGCCAAGTCTAAATTGGCAAGCATCAGACAACGTCAAAGATGTGGACTGGCAATGGCCAGCTCCACAACGCTTCGATTTGTTAGGTATTGATACGCTGGGCTACACAGGCGATATCATTTTTCCCATCACGCTATACGTTGATGACATCAACAAACCAGCAAACTTTGCAGGTACGTTAACGGTCTCTTCCTGTACCACAGTGTGTGTGCTCACCGACTACGAGTTTGAACTGGCATTTACACCAGACAATCTAAAACCCAACGCAAAGTTGCTGCACACGCATGCGCAGGCCGCTAGCCAAGTCCCTAAAGCATCACCTCAACTGAAAAATATCAGCGCGGTATGGGATGATACAAAACAGCAACTGCAAGTTTCCGCAAATAAAGCTGTCGATTGGCAATCACCCGACATCATTGTTGATGGCAGTTCAGACGCACTAACCGATGTGGCTTTTTCTGTGCCGACAATTTCAGTGAATGGCGAGACCATCACCGCTACCTACTCCGCCAGCAGTTGGATGGGAAAACCTGCGCTGGCAGATGAAGCGATAAAGCTCACCTTTATTGATAAGGATTTTCTGGCTGAGCAGGAAATCTCGGCAAAGGCGGGAACCATTGTTGAGTCAGTACCCGACTTTTCCTTTGCGTCTGCCATTGCCTTCGCGCTGCTAGGCGGGCTTATTCTTAATATCATGCCTTGTGTGTTGCCGGTGCTTGGCCTAAAAATGAGCACCGTGATTACCGCTCAGGGTCTGGAGAAAGTACAAATACGGAAACAATTTCTTGCCTCAGCTGCGGGTATCTTGTTTTCATTTTGGCTACTCGCTGCCTTCCTGCTCACCCTCAAACTCACTGGTAACGCGATCGGTTGGGGCATTCAATTCCAAAGCCCGATGTTTATCGGTGTGATGGTGGCGATTACGACGCTGTTTGCTGCCAACATGTTGGGATTATTCGAGATCAGGCTGCCCTCTTCGGCGAATACCTGGTTGGCAGCCCGTGGCGATAACTCCTATGTAGGGCACTTTACCCAGGGTATGTTTGCTACATTACTTGCTACCCCATGCTCTGCACCGTTTCTTGGTACCGCGGTTGCGTTTGCTCTAACCGCATCAACACCAACCCTGTTTGCGATTTTCTCCGCGCTAGCTGTCGGTATGGCGCTGCCTTGGTTGCTCGTTGCCGCAATGCCTTCCCTAGCAACGAAATTGCCAAAGCCAGGCGCATGGATGAACCGAGTGAAGTGGTTATTTGGCTTTATGATGCTTGCAACCAGCGTCTGGCTACTGACATTGCTGGCCAATCATTTATCGCTGCTTTGGCTTATCATCCTGAGCTTTATCGTCATTGCCTTTTTCATCACCAGAACCCACAAAGTTCACGGTAAGAAAACAGCAGTAATCGTCAGTGGCGTGGGCATTTTGCTGACGGCTGTAACGCTGGTAATTGCAAGCCTTACAGCCTCTAAATGGGTGACGCCTCTGCCACCTGATTTAGCGTGGCAAAAGCTCGATGAATCGCGGATAGCGCAAGAAGTGAATGCAGGAAACACCGTGTTTGTGGATGTCACTGCAGATTGGTGTATCACCTGTAAAGCGAACAAAATCGGTGTTTTACTGCAAGAGCCCGTCTACTCCAGACTTCAGGCGGAAGATATGGTGACATTCCAGGGTGATTGGACTTCTCCCAACGGTTATGTGACCGACTATCTGCGTAAATACGGCCGCTATGGTGTGCCTTTTAATATTGTTTATGGCCCAGCAGCACCAGAAGGCATCCCGCTTCCTGTCGTGCTGTCGAGTGAAGATGTCATTCGTGCCATCAATCATGCTAAAGGAGGTTGAAACCATGGACACTCCAAAAGACAAGAGTAAATGGAAACAGCCCGGATTCTGGATAAAGGAAATCCTGACACTGGTGATCTTGTTTTCCGTTGTTTCATTCGCTGTGGATCTTTGGCGCAGTCAGGACATGCCGAACGAGCAGTTGCCAAATGCTGCCTTACAGGATCTTTCAGGTGAAACCATAGATTTGGTCGCGCTAAGTGAAGACAAGCCCGTGGTTTTGTACTTTTGGGCCACATGGTGTGGCGCATGCAAATTTGTGACGCCAACCGTGGATTGGTTAGCGGAAGATCATGAGGTCGTCTCTGTTGCGATCACTTCAGGCTCAAATGATCGTGTTTCCGCCTACCTTCAACATCACGACCTCAAATTCGCCACCATCAATGATGAGCGAGGATCTTTGTCCGGTATGTGGGGCGTGCGCGCGACACCAACCATAGTGATTGTTAAAGACGGCAAAATCACATCTATTACCACCGGCATCACCACACCACCCGGTTTATTGGCTCGCCTTTGGTTTGCCTAACGCATTCGAGATTTGGATACATCATGAAAAATACAATGACTTCCCTGCTTGCACTGATTTTTTTAGTGCTCTCTGCGCAGGCTTTCGCTGAAAAAAACACCCTGACCATGGACCAGGAAAACAAGCTTTCCGACATTGTCACCATGCTTGAAAACCACCCTGCGCTTATTCCAGGGCTTCACCAAAGCTTGTCCGCATATCTGTCTCAACAGCAGCAGTTTGATGCGGTTTTAAAGGAAAACCACGCCTACCTCTATGACAATCCCGCACATCCACAGTTTGGCGGCAAAGACGCAGAGCTGGTGATCATCAATTTTACCGATTACAGCTGTCCTTTCTGTAAAAAGCTGGATCCCGTGCTCCACGAAATTGCCAAGAATAATCCGGCAGTCAGAGTCGTCAACATTCTGGTTCCCTTGAAAGAAATGCATGGCTTACTGCCCGACGTCAATTCGGCAACTCTCGCGATCAACGTTTGGAACCACGATAGAGACAACTATCTGGATGTTCACCAGTTGCTATTGAAGAAGCCAAGCGCACACGACCTGCGCTCGGTGAAACGCGTAGCGAAGGAAACAGGTACTGATAGGTTTGCAGAAAACGATGCTCAAACAGGTGAAATGCTGGAAAAAAACTATCAGCTTTTCAGTCAGCTTGGACTTCGCGGCACACCCGCTATGATCATCGGCGATCAAGTCGTTCCGGGCTATCTGCCTGAAGATAAACTGCAGGCGATCATCAACCAACATCTGGAAAATTAAACGCCTCTGAGAAATACCTCTCAAACAAAAGTGCCTGGCTCTCGATTAGTGATATGTATTCCTGATCAAGCTGGGCATTTTTCATATCTATGAAAAATCGAAAAACCTTTTTCGAGCCACCTTTAATTTGTAGAAACCGACAAAATCCCGCCGCCTAATTTTCAATCAAATCAGTGTGTAATAACAAAAAAGCAACAAAAACAACCAACACTGAGAGGAAACAACATGTTACGTACTCGACTACTCCCTTTGGTGGCAGTGGTATCGGCGACAATACCTCAACTCGCCTTTGCACACGGCTATATGGACTACCCACCTGCACGTCAGGAAATTTGTGACAGTGACGGTGGCTACTGGGAATCAACGGATGGCTCAACTATCCCGAACGCCGCTTGTCGCGCTGCTTTTAAAGAGTCTGGCTGGTATCCATTTGTGCAAAAGCCGGAGTTTGCCAAACTCGTTTCTGATTTCACCAATCAAGCAGCTGTAGAAGCGGGCGTACCAGATGGCGCGCTGTGTTCTGCGGGTGACCCGAAAAAAGCCGGTATCGACATTCCTTCTTCTGAATGGCAAGCCACACCGATTGACCCAAGCTTGAACGGTAAACTGACTCTGCTATACCGTGCATCAACGCCCCACAACCCAAGCTTCTGGAAGTTCTACCTCTCAAATGCCGCCTACAACTCGGCAACTGATGCATTGAAATGGTCAGATCTGGATTTGATCGCTGAGTTTGGCAATGTACCCGTTGTGGTAATCAACGAGAAAAAGTACTACCAAATGACTATTACCCTGCCAACCGACCGCACTGGCAACGCAGTGCTTTATTCACGCTGGCAGCGCGATGACCCAGCAGGCGAAGGCTTCTACAACTGTTCAGACGTCAGCTTTGGTGGCGACATCGTTGTTCCAACATGGCAAAGCCTTGGTGCAGCAGTTAAAGCAACTGACAACGCCAATAGTGGAGACACCGTCTGGTTCCGTGTTTTCGATGGAAGTGGGACAGAAACCGTGTTCGAAAAGCTCGCTATTGACGTGACCAACCAAGACGAAGCGGTTTGGGCAGCTCAGTTAGCAGATATCATCAATAATGGTTCGACCGGTGTTCGCCTCGGTAAACTCTCACAAGACGGTTTGGTGTCTTGGGACAACGCCGATCTTTACGGCAATCTGGTTTACGTGAAAGACCAAAGCGCTACCTTCCAGCTCGATATCAAACGGGAAGTCTTGAACAACGCGCCAGTTCTCAACGTTCCACTAACGGTGAATGTAGAAAGCGGTCAATCGACTCAAATTGCTGTTTCAGCAACAGATGCTGACAACGATGCACTGACATTTAGTGCCAGCCAAGGCACTGTGACAGTCACAGGCAATGATGCAACCATCGGTTACATTGCGCCAGCAACCACTACCGACCTCAACGATACGATTACTGTGACAGTCACTGACGGCACAGCGAGTTCTCAGGCTGTGATCAGTGTAAACGTTAAAGGCAGCGGTGGTACGGGCGGTGAAACAAACTGGGATGCTAATTCAACCTATCTGGCTGGCGATAAAGTGACACACTTTGGCGTGACGTACACGGCACAGTGGTGGAACAAAGGTGAGGAGCCGGGAACGTCTTCTGCGTGGGTCGCGGACAAAGGTGCTGGTGACCAAGCCTGGAGCAAAGATATTGCCTACAGCAGCGGCGATACTGTGGTTTATGAAACGAAAACCTACAAAGCCAAATGGTGGACCAAAGGCGATCTACCAAAGAATGGCGGGCCTTGGACGGAAGTGAAGTAACACACGCTACCAATGTAGCTGATATAAAAAACGCCCCTGAAGGGGCGTTTTTCTTTGTCTTGTCAGATTCAATCAGGCGTGTGCGTGAAACTGCTTAATTTTATCGCGGTAACCATCAAGACGCTGTGGTGTCATCATATTGCGGTTATCGTCTGTCACCAGACCACCAAGCTGATCAGCAACTTGTTGGGCAGTTTGAAGCATGAGCTTAAAGTTCTGCTCGGCTTCACCGTAACAAGGCAACGTCATAAACAAGGTAATACCCGGTGTGGTGAACTGATGAATCGTTGCCAGCGGGAAGCTACCTGGGTTAAACATGTTTGCTGCGCTGAACAAAACTTTGCCTGTACCAGCCAAATCAGCATGACGATGGAAAATTTCCATCTCACCGAAAATCATACCGTGCTGTTCAAGGCAGTTAATCAGCTCTTCGCCATCAAACTCACTGTTGTTGGCAGCCTGCACATTCATGATCAACACTTGTTGCTCAGGCTCTTTCGGTGCTTCCTCTTCAACCTCTACCGCTTCTTCTGAAACAGTATCAGTCGCCTCTTTCTCTTCAGCCAACGGCGCAATAGCCTCTGACTGTGCAATCACTGGTTCAGCAATCGTCTCAGAAAAAGCGCTCTCTTCCTCAGGCGTTTGAATAGATTGCACGGGAGAATCAACAACCTTATCAGCCTCTTCCGAATCTGCTGCTGAAAAGACCGGTAATGGCAAATCGTCTTCTTTTTCCTTTGCAGGCATTTCTTCTGTCTGTCCTGCAAATAAAGGATCGACGTCCGGCTTTTCACCGAAGTTGAGACCTGGCTCTTTGCGCTCTGTTTTTGGCTTTTCATTGCTACCCGCCTTGATCACGCGGACTGAGCCAATACCGTCCTGATCAAAACCAGTTTCGTCCTTTTCCCTTAACTTACCAATTGGCTTTTCACCAAATTTCGCGGGCTTTTCCTTACGGCTTGTCCACAAGCCATGAAGCAACAACGCGGCGATAGCCACCGCACCCAAAATGATTAAAACAAGGCGCAATTCCTGCATCATTTAATCTCAGCATTTATCCAATTAACGACGAGAGTCCGCAAGCGGTTGTGACCTATCTAAACACCTTGGTACAACCTTTGGCAATGTCGCACATACAAATTGCTGACTACTGTACCAAAAAGCGTATGAAAGTTAACGTCCATACCGCGAGAACACTGAAAAAGTCACTGTTATGACAGCGAAAACACGCACAATGCGCATATTAAACAGGTTCCACTGAGCTGTTTGACAATGGCTGAGTTCAATAATTCACCAGTGGCGTAAATTGCCATTATCTGGTCTTAGACGTTAACATTCCCTCTTCAACGAGGCATCGATAGCGGTGTTGCATCGCCAGCTGGAATATCAATATTGCGTTTTAAACCCCGAAAACCCAAGGTTTCTTCTCGATGCGCCGTCACCTGTAAGATGAAGTCAAAGTTGGCTTAGTTCCTGCTTTAGCAATAAAAATATTCAATTTTTGCCTTTGGGATAGGCACGGAAAGGAGATTCTATGAACCCAACTCAAATGGCTAAGCAGCCGGTATCTGGTGCGAGCTATTTTCTTCGCGGATTTTCCCTCATGTTTACGCCCGGGATCCGTCGCTTTGTCATTATTCCGTTGGTCGTAAACCTGCTTTTGATGGGCACCCTAATTGGTGTTGTCCTTTCTCAACTCAGTGATTGGATTAATGGCTGGTTATCCTACCTACCTGAAATGCTGAATTGGCTCTCATATGTCTTGTGGCCTCTGCTGGCAATAGCAATATTAGTTATTTGTTCTTACTTTTTCAGCACCGTTGCCAACTGGATTGCGGCCCCTTTCAACGGCCTGTTGGCTGAACACTTGGAAGCTAAGCTGACAGGCAAACGTCCACCAGACGATGGCATTGCTGGCATCATTAAAGATTTACCGCGTGTGTTTAAACGCGAATGGCAGAAGCTTGCTTACTACTTGCCGAAAGCACTGGGTCTGTTATTGCTGATGTGGATTCCCGCCATTGGTCAAACGCTCGGCCCGGTGCTGTGGTTTTTGTTCAGCGCCTGGATGATGGGGATTCAATACTGTGATTACCCGTTTGATAACCACCGCGTCTCTTTCCCCAACATGAAAGCAACACTTCGTGATAACAAAGGCTCTACCATGAGTTTTGGCGCTTTGGTGATGTTTTTCACCATGACACCGATTCTCAACCTTTTTGTTATGCCGGCCGCCGTCTGCGGTGCAACGGCGATGTGGGTAGATAAATATCGCGGCAATCTTGCCCGCTATTAATTACTCCCAACTTCGTCTCAATGCTTCGGAAAAACACCTTTGCTCTACAGAGCAAAGGTGTTTTCTGCTTCTAAATACACTATTTAGTGTTACCCGCATCTGAAACCATGCTGATAACAATAAGATATAACTAACGATTACTTTGCTTTCAGCCAAATCAGGATATTCTAAATCTCGTATATCCCCTGCAAACCGAAGGAACGAAGAAGATGGGTAAAATTTACGAAGATAATTCAACCACTATCGGCAACACGCCGCTTGTACGTCTAAACCGTGTATCAAACGGCAAAGTGCTGGTAAAAATTGAAGCTCGCAACCCTAGCTTTAGCGTTAAATGCCGTATCGGTGCAAACATGATTTGGGATGCAGAGAAAAGCGGCAAACTGAAGCCTGGTGTTGAGCTGGTTGAACCAACCAGTGGTAACACAGGTATCGCGCTGGCTTATGTTGCTGCAGCCCGTGGTTACAAACTGACTCTGACCATGCCTGAGTCAATGAGCCTTGAGCGTCGTAAGCTGCTGAAAGCACTGGGTGCAAACTTGGTTCTGACCGAAGCAGCGAAAGGCATGAAAGGGGCGATTGCTAAAGCAGAAGAAATTGTTGCTGCTGACCCAGCGAAATTCCTGATGCTGCAACAGTTCAATAACCCTGCTAACCCAGAGATCCACGAGAAGACCACAGGTCCTGAGATTTGGGAAGATACTGAAGGCGAAATCGACGTATTCGTATCTGGCGTAGGTACGGGTGGTACGCTGACTGGTGTTAGCCGCTACATCAAAAACACCAAGGGCAAAGCAATCACCACTGTTGCAGTAGAGCCAGCTGAATCTCCAGTTATCACTCAAACTGTGAATGGCGATGACGTTCAACCAGCACCTCACAAAATCCAAGGTATCGGTGCAGGCTTCGTACCTGGCAATCTGGATTTGTCTCTGGTTGACAAAACTGTACTGGTTACCTCTGACGAAGCGATTGCAATGGCACGCCGTCTGATGGAAGAAGAAGGTATCCTTGCAGGTATTTCTTCAGGTGCTGCTGTCGTTGCTGCCAACAAAATTGCAGAATTGCCTGAGTTCGCAGGCAAAAACATCGTAACGATTCTCCCAAGTTCTGGTGAGCGTTACCTGAGTTCTGCACTGTTCGCTGGCATCTTCACAGAGCTTGAAAACCAGCAATAACAGGCCTCGCGCTTCCAAATCCAATCGCATGATTGGCAACAAAAAAGCCCCGTTGGGGCTTTTTTGTTTGATTTTTTCAGCCTGCTCTAGTAAAAAATCCCCGCCTTTTATTTTCGGCCTCGAAATTAATATCCGCCTCGACTGTGAGTCAGGTGTTGTTTTGAGCGAAAATGTCACAAAAGTTTGACTTGGATTAAGCTAGGGCACTCAAATCTTGGTTAGTTTACCGTCCATCGATAGCCAAAACTGGTCAATCAGTTTAAGCTAACCGAAGATTTAATACATAAACCTAAATAAATAATGTATCGGGGTAAAACATGTATCAAAAGCAAGTAGAAATCACTGCTGAAAACGGTCTGCACACTCGTCCTGCGGCTCAGTTTGTTAAAGAAGCGAAAGGCTTCGATGCAAAAATCACTGTAGAATCTGGCGGTAAAGAAGCAAGCGCAACCAGCCTGTTCAAGCTGCAAACTCTGGGTCTGACCAAGGGTACTGTTGTTACTATCAAAGCAGACGGTGCACAAGCTCAAGAAGCAGTTGATCACCTGGTTAAGCTGATGGACGAGCTGGAATAATCCAGCTCTTTTTCTATCCATTAGTATTTCAATTTGATCAATGTAGGGTAAGGCTATGATTTCAGGTATCCTGGCATCTCCTGGTATTGCTTTTGGTAAAGCGCTGCTACTCCAAGAAGACGACATCGTCATCAACAAAAATCCAGTTCCAGCTGACCAGCTAGACGCAGAAATCGCTCGTCTTTACGACGCACGCGAAAAATCTAAACAGCAACTTGAAGTGATTAAAGACAAGGCGCGCGAAACTTTCGGTGAAGAGAAAGAAGCGATCTTTGAAGGTCACATCATGCTGCTTGAAGATGAAGAGCTAGAAGAAGAAATCATAGCTTTCATTAAGGACAACAATGCTTCTGCTGAATACGCGATTTACAGCGTTATCGAAGAGCAAGCAGTCACCCTCGAATCTCTGGACGACGAGTACCTGAAAGAGCGTGCAACTGACATTCGTGACATCGGCTCACGTTTTGTTAAGAACGCACTGGGTATCAACATCGTGTCCCTGAGCGCAATCAATGAAGAAGTGATTCTGGTCGCTAACGACCTGACTCCTTCTGAAACTGCACAAATCAACCTAGACTACGTGCTGGGTTTCATCACCGACATCGGTGGCCGTACGTCTCACACCTCTATCATGGCGCGTTCTCTGGAACTGCCTGCGATCGTTGGTACCAACGACATCACCAAGCGTGTGAACAACGGCGATATGCTGGTTCTTGATGCAATCAACAATACGATTGTTATCAACCCAAGCGAAGAAGAATTGACCAAATTCAAAGCTATCCGTGACGAGTTCATCGCAGAGAAAGAAGAGCTGGCAAAACTGAAAGACCTGCCTGCTGTTACTCTGGATGGCCACCAAGTGGAAGTATGCGGCAACATCGGTACAGTGAAAGACTGTGACGGCGTTAACCGCAATGGCGGTGAAGGTGTAGGCCTGTACCGTACAGAATTCCTGTTCATGGACCGCGATGCGCTGCCAACTGAAGAAGTTCAGTACAAAGCGTACAAAGAAGTTGCAGAAGCAATGCATGGCCACCCAGTGATCATCCGTACCATGGATATCGGTGGTGACAAAGATCTGCCATACATGGACCTGCCAAAAGAAATGAACCCGTTCCTGGGTTGGCGTGCAGTTCGCATCAGTCTGGACCGTCGTGAAATCCTTCGCGACCAGCTGCGTGCAATCCTGCGTGCGTCTGCACACGGTAAACTTCGCGTGATGTTCCCTATGATCATCTCTGTTGAAGAAATCCGTGAGCTGAAAAAAGCAATTGAAGAGTACAAAGCGGAACTGCGCGCCGAAGGTCTGGCATTCGACGAGAACATCGAGATCGGTGTGATGGTTGAAACCCCTGCTGCTGCTGCAATCGCTCACCACCTTGCAAAAGAAGTTGAGTTCTTTAGCATTGGTACAAACGACTTAACCCAGTATACTCTTGCGGTTGACCGTGGTAATGAGCTGATCTCTCACCTGTACAACCCACTGTCTCCAGCAGTACTGACCGTAATCAAGCAGGTTATCGACGCTTCTCACAAAGAAGGCAAGTGGACCGGCATGTGTGGTGAGTTGGCTGGCGACGAGCGTGCAACGCTGCTTCTGATGGGCATGGGTCTGGACGAGTTCAGCATGAGTGGTATCTCTATCCCACGCATCAAGAAGATCATTCGTAATGCTAACTTTGCTGATGTTAAAGCAATGGCGGAAGAAGCACTGGCAATGCCTACTGCAGCAGAAATTGCTGAGCATGTAGAAAAATTCATTGCAGAGAAAACTGTCTGCTAAGATACAGCAGCAAAGAATTGATAACGCTTAGGAGCAAACACTATGGGTCTGTTTGACAAACTGAAGAAGCTGGTTTCTGACGACAGCAACGACGCTGGCGCGATCGAAATCATCGCACCACTGTCTGGTGAAATCGTAAACATCGAAGACGTGCCAGACGTTGTTTTCGCTGAGAAAATCGTTGGTGACGGCATCGCGATCAAACCAGCTGGCGACAAAATGGTTGCACCAGTAAACGGTACCATTGGTAAGATTTTCGAAACTAACCACGCGTTCTCTATCGAATCTGAAGACGGCATCGAGCTGTTCGTTCACTTCGGTATTGATACCGTTGAACTGAAAGGTGAAGGCTTCAAGCGTATCGCTGAAGAAGGTCAGACTGTTAAAGTTGGCGACCCAATCATCGAATTCGATCTGGCTATGCTGGAAGAGAAAGCGAAGTCTACCCTGACTCCTGTTGTTATCTCTAACATGGACGAAATCAAAGAGCTGAACAAGCTGTCTGGTGCCGTTTCTGTTGGTGAAACTCCAGTACTGCGTATCAAGAAGTAATTCTTGATACGCAAGAAAAAGCGCAGCTTCGGCTGCGCTTTTTTTGTGTCGGTTAGAAAGGGAGGTGAACACTTCCCTTTTTGTTTAAAACGTTTCTGACAGTTGGTAAAGACGCAGCCCTGCTTTCAATGTCTCCGCATCTGCAGAGCCTTCAAAGTTGACTGTTACCGGAGAACATGGCATCAACGTGAAGCTACTGTCACTGAAGCGTCCCTCGCCTTCAAACTCAAGATGAACAAAGAACGCTGGCAAATCTGACGTCAATACCAGCTGCAAGCCATCCATCCCTTCTATGATTTCAACGTCCACTGAGGCCTTAGGTAGTGGCAAGCGCTTATAAACATCATCAAACCAGGTGTTGGTGATCTCCTTGCCTTCGCATTCCATGACCACATGGAAGAAACCCTGATGTTTACGCTCATCAATCACTTCTCTATCGCATTGCCAAACCATTTGGTTGTCATCTTCGCCCAACTTGGTTTCAAACGGCCAGGTATCAATCACTTCGCCTTGCCAGTCATACCAAGTCACCTGCCCTCTAACATGTACATTCCGGTGCTCATCATTGATCAGACGAAGTGCCAACGCATCTTGCTCTTCCACGAATACCGCCGCCTGAGCATCAAAGAAGCGCTTGGCATGATAGTGGAGTTGCTTCCAGCGCCCCGTGTACTCAATGCTTGACCACGAGCTCACTGGCCAACAGTCATTCAGTTGCCAGTAGAGAATCCCTCGGCACAGTGGTTTGTTGGCGCGCCAGTATTCACTCGCTGTCTTAATTGCCAGTGCCTGCTGAACCTGGCTCAGATATAACATCTGTGCGAAATCTTTCGGAAAGCGGAAGTAGCGGGTGAACATCTCCGTCATGATGCTGTTGCCACGTCCATTTTTCTGGTGTTGCTCAAAGGTCGGTGATGTGACGTTCCAGTCGGCTTCTGAAGCGAAAGTTTTCACTGTTGGAAGAGACGGCCAGGACTGATAACCAAACTCACTACAAAAACGCGGCTTTACTGTGTGGTAGGCATCAAAGGACTTACCTGAGTGCCACACATCCCAGAAGTGCATGTCACCCTTGTTGTCATCATGCCAGGCATCGCCAAAGTCCAACTCACCATTACAAGGCGAACTCGCCCAGAAGCGGCGGTAAGGGTCCTCACGCTCAACCACTTCCTGCAGCACCCGGTTAAGGCGATCATAATTCACCACGTACTTTTCGCGGTTGGTGCGCGACTCTGGATACCAACCGATCGCACCAATAACTTCGTTATCACCGCACCACAGGGCAATAGAGGCATGATCGCTGAGACGACGCACCTGATACGCCACTTCCAGCTCTACATCTTTCAGAAATTCTGGTGTTGAAGGATAAAGCGCGCAGGCAAACATGAGATCTTGCCACACCATCAGACCCAGCTCATCGCACAACTCGTAGAAGCAGTCACGCTCATACATACCACCGCCCCAGACACGAATCATATTCATGTTCGCCGCTTTTGCATCTTCTAAAAGCTGACGATAGCGTTCTGGTGTTTGCAATCCCGGCATGGCATCCAATGGAATCCAATTAGCCCCTTTGGACATGATCGCTTTACCATTCATCACAAAAGTCAGTGCCGACCCAGCTTCGTCTGGCGTGGTATCCAGATGGAGCTCTCGAAGACCAATGCGTTTGGTGACCCGTTGACCATCAACCGATACAGTCAGTGAGTAAAGCGGTTGACTACCGTACCCTGTTGGCCACCAACGCTCTGGGTGAGTTATCGTGAAGCCACAAGTCAAAGGCTCAACATCTGCTGCAATGATAGTGCTTTGTGACTCACCACAAGGAGATGTAAGCACGCATTCAATCGCCGCAGAATCAGTACCAACGACTTCTGCATCGATAGAAAGGGTAAGGTCGCATTGGCCATTACTTTGCCATTGCTGGGCAGTGCGAACACCTTTGAGCGCCACATTGTGAATTGGCTGTAACTTCACGCTGTCATAAATACCGCTGGCAAGCAGGCAAATACCCCAGTCCCAGCCAGCGTGGCATTGGGTTTTGCGAAGGGTGTTCATGTGAGGAATTTGATTATTACCCACCGCCCAAGGCACAGGAAATGGCAAACGTTCAGCACGTGCTTTCGCCTCAATATCGGCACGCTTCAAGGTGACAGTGAGTATGTTCTCACCTTGCTTGAGGTAAGGACGCACATCAACTCGATATTCTCGGAACATATTGGCGCACAGCAAGACAACCTCGCCATTCACCGCTATAGATGCCACGGTATCGACCATACTCAGCATTAGGTCAACACGAGGTGCTTCCAGCGTTGATGAATCTGCCTCGAACGATTTCGTCAGGAGCCAATCATGCTCACTGACCCATTGAACGTCAGTTTCATTGCAACCGTAGTAAGGGTCAGGGATTTTATCAGCTGCCAACAAGGCACTGTGAACATCACCAGGGATTTGGATCGGTGCGACAATGCTGTCATCAGCTAATGATGTCAGTGTCCATTCACCGTCGAGTATTAATTGGGTCACGCAATTTCTCCGGATAGTACGAGATGCCGCGAACCGCTAATTCCTTGATACTGCAAAGCGTCCTTGTTGCCACGCCCATTCAACGACTCTCAAAACATAAAAACTGGGCTGAGAACACCACAGATATGAAAAGCCGTCGAGTAGAATAAGGACGTATATGCCCGCCAATTGTCATTTCCAAAATCTGGCTCAAAAAACCGGAAAAGCCCTTTTAACCGCGCTCACAAATTCACATAAAAAAAGCACCGACTAACGGCGCTTTTAATGTTATCAATAAAATTCAAAGCATTGATAAATCAGATGCTTTCTAGCACATCCATTGAAGGTGCATAGAAGTAAGCGCCTGTTACTGGTGTGGTAAAGCGAAGCAGCATGTCTGTTTTACCATCGCGCTCACCGAACATGCTTTCCAGCATGGTCTTGTGTACATGTTGAGTGTGACAATAAGCTAGGAACAGCAGACCGTGCTCACCGGAAACAGAGCCATATGGCAGACTGTGGCGAACCATTTTCAGACCTTTGCCATCTTCTTTGATATCGACACGGCCAACGTGAGAAGTTGGCGGTACATCTTCAAGTTCAATCGAATCTGGCTTGGTGCGGCCAATCACTTTCTCTTGTTGCTTGATGGTCAGCGGCTCCCATGCTGCCAGTTTATGCACGTAACGCTGCATCATAACGACACTGCCACCAGCACATTCTCCATCAGCGATGATCGCCACATCACGACGCGCTTCTTCGCCTTCCGGATTTTCTGTACCGTCGATAAACCCAGTCATGTCACGCGAGTCTAGGTAACGATAACCGTATGTTTCATCAATGACTTCGATCTCTGACGCTATAGGAGACAAGAACTTTCTTAGTAAGAAGAAGTTAAGATCATGACGGGTTGAGTGGGCATGAAGGAAAATATCACACTCCGTTGCTGGTGCATGGGCATCACCTTCCCCCAGAGGGCGGAAGCCCGCAAAATCAGCAGGTGTTACAACGCCATTGTCGGCGCAAAAAGCCGGAGAAAAAGAGACAGCCGCTTTTAAATCAGCACCTGGCTGCTGAGCATTAATGTCACCAACCAGAGAGTGGAGTGCGCGACATTGCGCAAGAACGGCAGAAGCAGAACCTTTGACTTTCAGGACTGTGTAAAGTGCGAAAGGGCCTGCATCCGCAACGATTGCCGGTTGAGAGACCGCCATGTAGAACCTCCAGATAATACAGCTAGACAACCCAAACAACCTCAAAACACGGAAAGCAGCCAGTATTTTAAGGTCGATTAGGTCTTTAATTTTTAGTGTTTTAAGAAAACTAGCATATTACCTGTGAAGCGCCGAGACTTTGTCTCAGATCTGTAAAGTGGGATTTCGGGCACTTATACCGAAGTAATTTCCACTTTAAGCGATGCAAATTCATCCAATTGCTCATTGCTTTGGTTTACAGAGGCTGGCGTATTAAGGCCTGCACTGACAACTGGCGACATAATGGTTCGCCAGCCACCATCATCACACTGTTCTTGAACCAGAAGGGAAATCTTCACCTCATCAGCCGTTACTTCTAAAAGCTCGGCTTTACCGATGAGTGCACCTGTTGCTTCGCCGTTATCAAACAGCACGGTTTCTTCACCAGGCACCAATGATACCGAGGTTTGCGCACGGTGTTGCTTTCCGGCACGATCCATTTCGAAATTAACGTCAACCTGCCAGTCAGCCATGGCCAAGGGGCTTAACATTGCGCTGAACAGGACAAGCCCTTTCTTCCACTCATTCATTTTTTTCTTCTCTTGTAATGGGGGCTTCAAACAAAAACTGAATACGGCGGCTTCTTAATAGGTATAACGCCAGCCAAATCGCCATCAGTAACATTAACGCTCCACTCCAGTGGAACTCCCAACGCTGAGTCATCAGATGCTTGATTTGCAGTATCAAATCACCACTCAACGCCACTAGGAGAATGTACTTACCGCCCCGCCATATCCGCTGGAAAAAAGCAGGATATCGATGAAGACTTCCAGCCATCAGCATCAAAGCGACAGCAGGAAATCCCAGTGCCAGCCCGACATAAAGTGCATCATGACTTGGGTAAATCAGCGAGAGCAAATCTTTGCCTTGCTCCCGGCTGACGCCTGCAATCACAAACACTATCCAGGAACGCGCCAGAAAAAGACCTGTCAGCCAGAACATTAGGTTAGGCTTCGCGTTGCCATGTTTGTCGTAATAGTCAGGAGATTGGTACAAAAGCGTATTCATCTATCTTTGTTCTTCAAGGTTATGTACCGCCACCGGTAACGGTCTGCGTGCAAAAAAACAATGTTCATAACCCTCCTTGGCACTTTGTCAGTATTCACGTAGAGCACAAAGCTCAGGCTCATTATTTTGCGGTGTAGCTCAGTATCTTTCAGCCCAAGCTTTTAGCTCGCTCACATTTATCAAATGGTCACTGCCGTCCCGCTAACACTCACCATCAACATTCCACCATTGGGGCCGACCACTTCATAATCAAGGTCAATCCCCACCACAGCGTTTCCTCCTGCGGCACGTGCCCGCTCTCTGAGTTCTTCGAATGCAATTTCACGCGCCTTAGCAAGTTCTTGCTCGTAAGCCGCCGAGCGACCGCCGACTATGTCGCGAATGCTCGCAAAAATATCTTTAAAAATATTCGCACCCAGGATTGCTTCACCAACGACTACGCCATGGTAGTGTCTAATTTCGCGTCCCTGTACTGTTGGAGTAGTGGTTAAGATCATTTGTCCTTTCTCCCTTTTATTGTCATTAGAGGTCTGACACGATTCTCAGATTTTGGTTTCGTGACATCCGTTTATCATCGTTATAATCGCTCACTAAGTGATACCGTTAAAGATGAAAATAAGATGAGCAACGCGACGCCCTCGCCTGAAACCCAGCAAGAAGCCATGAAAATTGCCAAGGCGACGCAAAAGCCTGGACAGACCAAAGAACAAACCAAACTCATTGCTCAAGGCATAGAGAAAGGCATTGCGCTATACAAGAAACAACAGAAAGTTAAAGCGCGGGATCGCGATAAAGAGCGAAAAAAGCAGCTTAAACAAAAACAGGTTGATACAACCCAAGTGCAGGATGTGACTGAAACTGAACAGTCAGTGTCTACGTCTCGCAACCTTCTGCCTTGGGGACTGCTGATAGCCAGTTGGGTAGGGTTTGCAGCCTATATAATGAGCAACCAATAACAGGGAATACACCATGAAAAAGACGCTCTCACTCGCCACTGCCGGCGTAGCCATGATATTTGCGCTTGGATGCGCACAAGGAGAAGACGCCGTGACAGATAAATCTCTTAGTCCATGTGGCGACAAGCCAAACTGTGTATCCACACAAGACACTCGTGAAGACTTTAACGTGGCGCCTTTTGAATTGGCCGAAGGCGTTTCTATGGCTCCAATCCTCGAAGTCGCGCTCAACATGCCCGGTGCCCGCCTTGGCGATCAAGAATCCGGTTACGCGCGTGTAGAGAGCGTCAGTAAGATCATGCGCTTTGTTGATGACCTGGAACTTCGCATTGATGGTGAACAACTGATTGTCCGTTCCGAGTCACGTGTCGGTTATTCTGACTTTGGCGTCAACCGCAAACGCGTTGAGGCGCTACGTGTGGCGCTTCAGGAAAAGGGACTTATCAAGTAAATGGATATTCCGGCACTTAAAGCACACAGCGAATCGCTGGTCGGTATCCGTCATGATGTGAAGTGGGGTGGTGTCGACGTTTACAGCGTGCACCAGACCAAGATGGTTTGCATTTTCTATGATGGAGAGAAGATGGCCTGTAAGGTGCCGGAGGATTTGTTCATTATGATGGCGGAGATCCCGGATTGCCGTCCGGCGCCGCACCTAGCAAGGGCGGGATGGATAGAATTTGGCAAAAATTGTCCCCTGCCAACGGTGGAAATCGAAAATATCATTTCCCGTTCCTGGCATTTGGTGGTGGACAAATTGCCCAAATATGTTCAGAAATCGCTAAGGCCTGTTGGCGCCGAAGCCTGAAAACAAAAAACGCAGACTCGATAGCTGCGTTTTTTGTTTTACACCGTAAGCGTTCCCATGATGTCCTGCTTACGCTCTTCAACCCACTCACGTTTGAATGGGCCCCAGTCAGTAAGGCGGTAGTACCCGTCGTTGTGGCGACGTCCATCCTGAATGAAAGACAATTCAATACCGAGACCTGCCAGAGACTTGATCACATCCTGAATAGTGCGGCGTGGCCAGCCAGTGGCTTCAATCAAACGCGGAACGTTTGGACGTTCCATTTCTTCAACCAAAAAAGCGAGATACAGTCTTCTTGCAAAAACCGGATTCAGTTCCATTGAGACCTCCTAATATGACTGATTTCCATTATTCAATGAATTGCAAAGGAGGTATTGCGCTTGATCAAAATGAACGTCTATTCATTAGCATGTCTTTTGGTCGTTAACTCTCTCCACACCATGCGCCTTGAATCGCATTGATCAGGTTTTCCACTTTGCTATCTGCAATGCGGTAAAAAACGGACTGAGACTCTTTGCGCGTCTCGACTAATCCAGCTTGTCGCAACACGGTGAGGTGCTGGGAAAAAGCAGATTGGCTCAAGGCACTATTCTCAAGAAGGCTCGAGACATTTTTCTCCCCTTCCCGCAACTGACAGAGCACCATCAACCTTTCTGGGTGCGCGAGAATTCTCAGCACTTTAGCTGCATCATTGGCTTGTTGTTGTAGTTCTTTACCCATTGCTGGCAAACACCCATTAAATTAGATTTATCTAATTTAATTTACATCAGAAACCGCTAATGTAGAAGTTTTGAATGAAATTGATTTATGAAGCTATTCGAATAGAAGTTTATTCAATGAAGGGGGAAGTCGCCTCACGCCTTGCTTTCAACACTTCGCAATGTCAATCTAGCACCCTCGACGTAGCACTATGAGGAAACAGTGAATGACCACAATGGTTTACGGGATTAAGAATTGCGACACCATCAAGAAAGCGCTGAAGTGGCTTGATGCGGAAGGCAAACCGTACACGTTTCATGATTACCGTAAAGACGGTATCGATCAGGAAATGTTAAAGCAATTTGTGGAAAAGCTGGGCTGGGAAGCACTGGTCAACAAACGTGGTACCACCTTCCGAGGACTTTCCGAAGAACAAAAGAACAATCTGGATGAATCCAATGCCGTCTCTTTGATGCTGGTTCATCCTGCCATGATTAAGCGCCCTCTTTTGGTTCACAACGACACGTATCACCTCGGCTTCAAAGCTGGAGAATACGAGACAATTTTTAGCAAATAACACCGATTTAAGAACAAGGACACACAACCCCATGACAGACAGTGCGGTATTGTCTCTGGCCAAGGAATTAATAGGCCGTCCATCCGTGACTCCAGAAGATGAAGGATGTCAGGAACTGATGATCGAGCGCCTCGAAGCGCTGGGATTCAAAATCGAACGCATGGTGTTTGAAGACACCACCAACCTTTGGGCTCGTCGCGGTACTGAAGGCCCGCTGTTTGCCTTTGCTGGTCATACTGATGTGGTACCAGCAGGCCCTTTAGAACAGTGGAAAACGCCTCCCTTTGAACCGACGATCGTAGACGGCTACCTGCATGGCCGTGGTGCGGCTGACATGAAAGGCTCACTGGCCGCTATGGTGGTCGCAACTGAGCGCTTTATCGCAGAAAACCCGGATCACCGTGGTTCATTGGGATTCCTTATCACCTCTGATGAAGAAGGCCCGTTTATCAACGGAACGACCCGTGTGGTCGACACCCTGATGGCACGTGATGAAATCATCGACATGTGCATTGTTGGCGAGCCAAGCAGCACGAACGCGGTGGGTGATGTGGTGAAAAACGGCCGTCGCGGCTCACTGACAGGTGATGTCACCTTCAAAGGTATCCAAGGCCACGTTGCCTATCCGCACCTTGCTAAAAACCCAGTGCATCTGGCTCTGCCAGCACTGGCAGAGCTGACCGGCGTTCAATGGGATGAAGGTAACGCCTACTTCCCGCCAACCAGCCTGCAAATTCCAAACGTCGCCGCTGGAACAGGCGCAAGTAATGTTGTTCCGGGTGAGTTCCATGTCCAGTTCAATTTACGTTACAGCACCGAACTGACTGCGCAGGACATCGAAACCCGCACGCATGCAATCTTCGACGCGCACGGTCTGGACTACGATATCAAATGGACCTACAACGGTTTGCCGTTCCTGACAGATGCTGGTTCTTTGCTTGATGCTGTCGTTGAAGCCGTGGACGAAGTGAACAGCGAGAAGCCTCAGCTTCTCACCACTGGCGGCACCTCTGATGGTCGCTTTATCGCGCAAATGGGCGGTCAGGTGATTGAGTTAGGTCCGGTCAACGCCACCATCCACAAAGTGAATGAGTGTGTGAAGATTGATGATCTTGAGAAACTGACTGACATGTACCAGAAAGTATTGGAGAAAGTGCTGGCCAAATGAGTTGGACCCTTTCATCACTGACAGGACAATCACAAGACCATCTGTGTACACTCGCAGATGGTCTGATGCTGCATAATGAGGTTCAGTCGGATTTTTTGGCTATGCAGAGTGCCGCAGAAAAAGCCGGATTTGAACTCACTATTGCCAGCAGCTTTCGTGACTTCACCCGTCAGCAGATGATATGGGACAACAAGTTCAATGGCCTTCGCCCCATACTTGATGGTGACGGAAATCCTTTGGATGTCAGCCAGTTCAGTGAAGACGATAAAGTACGCGCTATATTGCGCTGGTCAGCCTTGCCGGGGGCAAGCCGTCATCACTGGGGCACCGATATCGACATCTATGCAAAAAACCTCTTGCCTGAAAGTATCTCCACCCAGCTTGAGCCTTGGGAATACCTTACCGGACACCAAAAGCCTTTCTTTGATTGGCTTTTGATCAACATGAAAACACACGGCTTTTACCTACCTTATCGCGAAGATAGAGGCGGTGTGGCATTTGAGCCCTGGCACATCAGCCATATCCCAACCACGCAAGGGGCGCTGGATATCCTCACGCCTGACGCACTCCGCACCGCGATCGCATCTTCTGACATCGCTGGACGGGAAACTGTGCTAAACCAGCTGGATTGGATATATTTTCAGTACGTCTCGAACGTTTGTGAGGTCTGAACATGGATATACTCACCAATCCCTACGTGATCATTTTTATTGTGGTCGCCGTTGTGGTCAGCAACATCATGGCACTGAAATACACGGCCAATGCCAAATTCGGTATGAAGCAAAAGCCTAAGCCAAAAGATGAAGACCAAAGCAACGAGCAAAAGAAAGAGCGAAAGCCTTACGATGATGAGGATGACGACGACAAATCGTCTTTCTGGTGATCGAAAGCGGCGACCAAAGGGTCGCCTTTTTTCAGTCTGAAACTTTTTGCGCAAACGTTTGCGTTTTCAGTAACAGCACATGTTCAGTTCTGGTATCATGCAAGGCGTTTGGAGGGTGAGAGTCAGGAAGTCGCCGCTCTCACCGCATAGAATATTGTCTTGCCAGTGACGAAGCCTCGTCCGGCCACTTTTAGATAGGAATGTCTCAATGAGCCTTGCGAATCAAGTTCTCGCCGTTAACGACGATCTTCCCATTCGTACCCACCAACCTGTTCACAGCGGTAAAGTCCGCTCTGTCTACTGGCTGACAGAAGAAGACAGCAAACGTCTTATTCAGGAAAAAGGCTATGACGTTGCCCCTGATGCGCCACTGGCCATCATGGTGATCAGTGACCGTATCTCCGCGTTCGATTGTATCTGGCATGCTGAAGGCGGCCTGAAAGGCGTCCCTGGTAAAGGCGCTGCACTGAATGCCATTTCCAACCACTGGTTCCGCCTGTTCAAGGAAAATGGCCTGGCAGACAGTCATATTCTTGATATTCCCCACCCGTTTGTTTGGATTGTTCAAAAAGCCAAACCCGTCATGATTGAAGCTATTTGCCGTAAATACATCACGGGTTCAATGTGGCGTGCCTACGCAAAAGGCGAGCGCGAATTCTGTGGCATTGAATTGCCTGAAGGACTGGAAAAAGATAAAGCGCTGCCAGAGCTTCTGATCACACCATCGACCAAAGGTATTCTAAAAGGCATTCCAGGTGTGCCTGAAGCGGATGACGTGAACATCACCCGCAAGAACATCGAAGATAACTTCGCTGCGTTTAATTTCTCATCTGCTGATGACATTGCGCGATACGAAACCTTGCTCAAAGAAGGTTTTGGCGTGATCAGCAACGCACTCGAAATGATTGACCAAACCTTCGTCGATACTAAGTTTGAGTTTGGTTATGTTACTGATGCAGCTGGTAAAGAAAAGCTCATCTACATGGATGAAGTGGGTACACCGGACTCTTCCCGTATTTGGGACACCAAGGAATACGTGGCTGGCAATATTGTTGAAAATTCCAAAGAAGGCTTCCGCCAGTTCCTGCTGAACTATTTCCCTGATCCAGACATTCTGCTCAACAAAGAACGTATGCCAGAGCGTGAAGCTTTAGCACGCGACAACGACTTGCCTGTAGATGCACTGATGGACATATCGCGCACCTACATTGGCATCGCAGAGAAAATCACTGGCGCACCGATTCATCTGAGTGACAACCCGAAACAGGAAATCATCGACATCCTGAAAGAAGAATACGGTTTGATCGACTGATTCTTGAAAAATGAGAGACAAAAAAAGAGGACGCCTTGGCGTCCTCTTTCTCGTTCTGTACAGACTTATTGGTTGTTTAAACGCTCTACGGCGGCAGTGAATGCAGGCGCGATACCGGCCAACACATCTTCACTTACAGGCTTGCCTGAACTATCCGTCACGTTAATTGACGTACGGTTACCCAAGTCACCCAACAGAATGTTGTAGTTTTTCTGGCTAAGCTGAAGTGGCAACACACCAATTTCTTCCCAGAACTCATCATCCGGGGACTTGAATTCGACAGTCAAAGTACCTTGCGAGCGGTTACGATCTTCGATGGTGAACCCAAGCTCACTCAAGATATTCGGGAAGCGTTCCCAGAACACTTCATACGGTGCACGAGCGATAATGACTGGCGATCCACCCCGGTCTTTACCTAGGCTAATTGGAATGTTCTTCACCAACTCCAGCGCGCGCAAACGTGCTTCTTCACGCAGGTCGGCATCATAACGGGCAGTAATCATATTAGTCATTTGCGCGTTATAGCGGTCACGTGATGCCTGGGTCAGGTTATCTGCAGAGCCGTTACGCTTCCATTCCACCATTTCGATGTGGAAACCATAACGATTACGTTCCTCTACGGGTTTCACCACATAGCGACTTTCAATGACTTCTTCATCTTCGTCAATCGTCCAGACCAGCCAATCCGTTTCAATGCCGTCTGGCGATGAAGTGCGAACCGGGATCTGAGATTTTGCCGTCATGTCCTCAATGGTTTCCCATAGGCGCTGTGCTTGTTCTTCACGTGGCATCCAGACAGTGACACCCTGTCTGTTCTGCTCATAGCGTGCACCCGGGATCAACTCAAGTATTTGCTGAGGTGGACGTATATCGATATCACGACCTACCGGGCCTTGGAAATCATTAGCTGGAATGCGGTAAGCACCGGAAAACTCAGGCTGCTGGTCAGGAAGGTTTTTCCAATCTGACAGCGGTGGTGTTTCAAGGTATTTAAAATCATCCGACGCCTGACGGCGCGAATCAGCGCTCGAGCAGGCCGCCAGCATAGCGACCATCACAGCACTCAAGCCGAACTTAAAAACAGGTTTCATTAAAACTCCAAAGAAGCGTTACAGCACGCCTGCATCCAACAGAGCCTGCTTCACTTTAGGCTGCAGTTTCACATCCAAAATGGTCAGCGGCAGACGCAGTGTACCGTCCGCGATCAAGCCCATTTCATGCAATGCCCACTTCACTGGAATTGGGTTAGCTTCGACGAAAAGATCAGTGTGCAAAGGCATTATCTTCTCATTGATTGAACGGGCTTCGTCCATTTCTCCTGCCAGCGCCAGTTTGATCATTTTTGCCATTTGCGCTGCAGCAATGTTGTTGGTCACTGAAATCACGCCATGGCCGCCAGCGGCAACAAAATCCAGGCCAGTGAGATCATCACCACTCAGTAAGATAAAATCTTCGCCACAAAGTTCACGGTGAAGTCGAACACGGTCCAAATCACCGGTCGCATCTTTGATGCCAATAATGTTTTCGAACTCAGAAAGTCGCGCAACCGTCTCTGGCAACATGTCAGCAACAGTACGGCCTGGCACGTTGTACAGAATTTGCGGAAGTTCGCTCGATTCAGAGATAGCTTTAAAATGCTGGTACAGACCTTCCTGGGAAGGTTTGTTGTAGTAAGGCACGACGCTCAGGCAACCAGCGATACCAGAACCCGCAAACATTTTGCTGAAGGTAATCGCTTCATGAGTTGCATTTGCGCCTGTACCTGCGATGACAGGAATGCGTCCATCGGCGAATTCGAGTGTCTTCAGAACAATCTTGATATGCTCTTCTACGGTGACAGTGGCAGACTCACCTGTCGTCCCGACAGAGACGATGGCGTCAGTGCCTGCATCAACATGAAAATCAACGAGATTTTTCAAACTGGCGTAATCAACTTCACCAGAGCTATCCATAGGCGTGACAAGTGCCACGATACTTCCTGAAAACATTTCCATCTCCAAAAACGCGTTTTGAACCATGGTACTTTTGGCGACAGGCAAAAACAAGCACGCTGAAGGGGCTTATACCCTGTGTTTGCGCGGTTGATCACCGTGAAAATGAACGATATTGTGCGCTTAGACGTATTGCCACTCGCGACAATGATTTATCCGCGTATTTTAACAAGACGCATGCTCACTCGTTGCGACATGAAAATTAAGAAGGAAGAAACATGCAAACGCTCGAAGCCGGTGCGGCAGCACCAGAATTCTCGCTGCAAGATCAAAACGGAAACACAGTCTCTCTGAGCCAGTTCAAAGGCAAGAACAAAGTGCTGGTTTACTTCTACCCGAAGGCAATGACACCGGGTTGTACAACTCAAGCCTGCTCACTGCGTGACAGTAAAGCAGAACTGGATGCACTGAACACCGTCGTTCTTGGCCTAAGCCCAGATCCAGTGAAAAAGCTGAAAGGCTTTGAAGAAAAGAAAGAGCTGAACTTCGCCCTGCTGAGTGATGAAGACCACGCTGTTGCCGACGCTTTCGGCGTCTGGGGCTTGAAAAAGTTCATGGGCAAAGAGTATGACGGCATTCACCGTCTAAGCTTCTTGGTGGATGAGAACGGTGTTATCGAACATGTGTTCAACAAGTTCAAAACCAAAGACCACCATGACGTAGTGATCAACTACCTGAAAGGCGAGTAAGCCCTACAGGAACGAAAAAGGCCGTCAATGACGGCCTTTGTTGTTTCTGCGACTAACCCAACTATGGTAGCTATTTTTCTGGAAACGGAATTGCCAGTGCTTCAGGGTAACCTCTCAGCGTAGTCAACGTTTTAGCTTTCTCCACTACCTGTGATTCGGTCAATGACTCGGTCAGCGACAGTGCTGGTGCATTCCAATCTGAAGGCAATGTCACACCATGAAGCGCTTCTAACTGTTCAAGGATGCGGTCTGCCGCTTGCAGTGCCGATGAAGCTTTAACCAACTCAACACGCGCGTAGCGCTCACCTTCAAAAGACGCATCTGCCGCACGCAGACTTGGATCGTCTCCCGGAATTTGCTGAGCGCCACAAAGCGGCTTTCCACCCACTTCGGCTTGCTCGAATTCCGGCAGCCATTTGGCGAAGTGGGAAATGGCGCGGGAAGTACGCTCTCGTATTTCTGGCCATTCCCAACCACCGTCTGCCTTCTCAACCATACTTTCTGGCAAGGGTGGATAAGAGGTTTGGTCGTCGCTTCTTACCAGACCACCTTCAAATAAGGTGATCTCTTGCGTCATGCCGTGGAGCTGAATGAATCCTTGAGGGTATGGCGTAAGTTGCGCCATACCCTGAGGGGTACCACGCTCTCCGTGAATAATCACTTCCGGCCACTGGCCGGGTTTAGATGGCCAATGAGCCACATACGCCGCTTTGTACTCGACCCAACGCTGTTTCGGTGAAGAAACCATGTCGTCCAGCTTGCCAGTGCGGAACCCAGCAGCATTAATCAAGTAATCAACACGTTGAGATACGACTTCACCTTCAGCGCTTTTTGCTTGTATGGTCCAGCCGTCACCCTCTGACACCAAATCAGTGACTTGGTGACCAAGTTTCAGCTCACAATATGGTGAATCTTCGAGGCCCAAAGCAGCAGTGGCAGCCAAACGGAAAACACTTAGGCCGTATTCCTGCACAACAACAATCGGATATTTGAAGTTGTCATGCGGCATGTGGTGCGCAACAGGAATCATCCACTCTTGTGGGGTTTGAGGTGACTCGGGTAGCGGAAGATCTGACAATGCCACCATGTCTTCGCGGAAAAACAGCGTGTAGTAATCGTCCGGCGACCCTAATACAGCATTATCAGGGTCTTGTTTTACGAGCATTTTGTAGTGCGTGGTAAGCAATTCGAGACGATTCAAAATGGCGTCGGGCTCGCCAGGGTCTGTTGTTGGGATTGCAATAACAGTGGGGCGTCTGTTGACGGAATGCGGATAAGCCCGCACGGTAGCAATAGATTGCTCCAACAGTGTTATACATTGCTGCTCAGAAATCTCACGGTACAAATTCCCACCAGCATGCAGATGACAAATTGGCGGTCCACTGACAAGGCTTGCCCCTGCTTCGAACAGCACGGTGTTAATGCCCATACCAGACAGTTTCAATGCAGCCGTTGAACCTGCAACTCCACCACCCACAATGCCAACAGTAAACGCTTCGCTTAATGTCAACGCACTACCCTCAACACACTTATCGACGTTATTTTTCATTTTATTCGTTAGCTAATCGCAACCTACTCTGACGGAGGAGGTAAAAATAAATAGAGACCCAAATTCAGGTCTCTAACAGTACTTACTTTAACACGGTGAAGATCAGTTTAGTTGTTAGTTTCTGCTATTGCTTCTTCTGGTTCATTCGAAGGTAGCGCATTCCATACCGCTTTCACCAATGTCGCCAGTGGGATAGCAAAGAAAACACCCCAAAAGCCCCAAAGACCACCAAAAACCAAAACCGCCACGATGATCGCCACTGGATGCAGATTCACCGCTTCAGAGAACAACACTGGCACCAACACATTACCATCCAGAGCCTGAATGATCCCATAAGCCAGCATTAAGTAACCCAGTTCAGGGCTGATGCCCCACTGGAACAACGCCACCATAAAGATAGGCAGCGTAACCGCTGCTGCGCCGATATAAGGAATCAGCACAGACAAACCGGTCGCGACACTCAACAGTGCCGCATAGCGGAGGTCCAAAATCGCGAAGGTAATGTAACTGGTGATACCCACGATGATGATCTCAGTGACCTTGCCACGGATATAGTTGGAGATTTGCTCATTCATCTCCATACCCACTTTATTAGTCAACCGGCGATTTCTAGGCAGTAAAGACGTAAACGAGCGCATCATTTCGTCTTTGTCTTTCAACAGGAAGAAGACCAACAGCGGCACCAAAATCAGGTACACCGCCAACGCAGCCAGGCTCACCAGCGAAGACAAGGAGCTCTTAACCACAGTTTCACCCATGCCCAGCACACGGCTTTGCAGTGTATCGATAAAGGTATTCACCATGTGCGGCTGAATAAGCTCCGGGTACTCATCAGGGAGATGAGAGACATAGCTCTGAAAATCGTTGAACATTTTTGGAATGTCAGCGATGAGGTTGATGATCTGGTTCCAGATAGTTGGCATCAAGCCAAAGAAAGCCAAAATCATAAAGCCAACGAAAAGCAGAAGAACCAGTATGACAGATAGCGTCCGGTTGAGACCCAGCCCTACCATTTTGGCAACAGGCCACTCCAACAGGTAAGCCAGTACGATAGCGACGAGAAGCGGGGCAATCAGGTTGCCAAAGAAGTAGATGACCACAAAGCCCGTGACGAGCAGCGCAATCAAACTGACCGCGTGCGGGTCTGAGAACCGTCGTTGATACCAACGGTTAAGCATTTCTAGCATGTAGGTTCCTGTTTATAGTTTGGTGACATTCATCACCGTCGCTCCCTGAACAGACTCGCACTCAAATTCAAAACCGTTCTTTTCCAAGTAACGGGGAATGTCCTTCAAGGCGCCACTGTCCGTAATATATAGCGCTATTTGCTGTCCTTGCTTCAGTGATGCACAGGCTCTTTTCGCCAAGAGCAACGCCATTGGACAACGTTGCTCGCGCAAATCAAGGGATTGAATTTCCATTCTTTCTCGCTGACCGCTATTATCGTCGGCATTGTATACTCAAACAACGCGGATAAGTAGTTTGGGTGTCCTGACAACCTCGCTGCGAAAGCCAGAACCTCTCGCCAGCCACGTTGTCTATCTATAACAACACCTCAATGATTTCGCGTGCTGGAGGCACCAACGTCAGTCATGCAGCTTTTCAAAAAAGCCACAACGAGCCTTCTTATTGCATCACTTACTTTTACATCACCAGTGATGGCGACGTCGTACAGTGATCTCCCTGAGATCGGTACCGCAGCAGCAGGTACGCTGACGGTTGAGAAGGAAATCGAATACGGCGACGCTTACATGCGTATGCTTCGTGGCAGCCAGCCTATCGTGAATGACCCTGTCTTATCGGAATATATTTCCTCACTGGGTGCATCTCTGGTCGCCAATGCTAATGATGTTAAAACACCTTTTGAGTTTTTTCTGATACGGAATCGTGACATTAACGCCTTTGCCTTCTTTGGTGGTCACGTTGCATTACACACAGGTCTATTTCTCCATGCACAGAGCGAAAGCGAGCTTGCGTCAGTTGTCGCTCACGAAATTGCGCACTTAACGCAGCGCCATTTGGCACGTGCTATGGAAGAGCGGGCAAAACAAACGCCGCTGACGATGGCTGCATTGGTCGGCTCTCTCATGTTGGCGATTGCTGCTCCTCAAGCAGGTATTGCTGCCGCTCAAGCAACCACGGCGGCGTCTATTCAAAGTCAAATCAACTACACCCGAAGCAACGAGAAAGAAGCCGACCGGATTGGTCTGGAAACCCTCTCCCGCTCAGGGTTTGATGTAAATGCAATGCCAATATTCTTTACCCGTATGGCTGACCAATACCGCTTTGCATCAAAACCACCGCAGTTTTTGCTGACTCACCCATTACCAGACTCACGTATCACCGATTCACGGTCTCGCGCGCAGCAATATCCACAACGCACGGTTCCGTTGTCGCCAGAATACCACCTGGCTCGAGCCCGCGTGATCGCGCGCTTTGCCGGTATTGATAGTGCGGCTGCCATCGATTGGTTTGACCGACAACTCAAAAAAGCTTCCCCTGCCCGTGCCCAGTCACTGAATTACGGTAAAGCGCTGGTGTATATCGACAGCAGACAATTCGATAAAGCCGGAAAGCTTTTAGCGCCGCTGTATAAGGCACAGCCAAATAACCGCTTCTATCTCGATGCGATGACAGATTTAGACGTCGCGCAGAAGCACTATGATGCGGCACTGAAACGTCTTGATAAAGCACTCGCCAGTCAACCAAACAATGCTGTATTACTGTTAAACCGTGATTATGTATTGGTGAAAGCGGGTCGTTATGACGAAGCCATCAAAGGGCTGGTGAGAGTGACGCACCGTTTCCCAGCCAATACCAATGGCTGGTCATTGCTTCAGGAAGCCTACGACAGTGAAGGTATCCGCCACGGCGCTTTGGCAGCACAGGCAGAGCTTTACGCCCTTCAGGGTCGCTGGCACAAGGCCATTAACAATTACACACAAGCCAGTCAGCTTGTGGAACTTGGCAGCCTTGATCAGGCTCGCTACGATGCACGTATAGATCAGCTCAGGGTACAGGAAGCGCGTTTCGCGGAATTGCAGCGCTGAGCGACAAACTAAAACGAAAAAGGAACTGTCATGTCAGTCACTATCTATCACAACTCTCGTTGCTCCAAGAGCCGTCAAACCCTAGCGCTGCTCGAAGAAAAGGGCATTCAGCCAGACGTTGTGGCTTATCTGGAAACACCGCCTTCTGCAGACACACTTAGAACCTTGCTGGGGCAGTTGGGCTTCGACTCTCCGCGCCAAATGATGCGTACCAAAGAAGCCATCTACAAAGAGCTACAACTGGCAGATGCGACTGACGAGCAACTGATCCAAGCAATGGTTGAAAATCCAAAGCTGATTGAACGCCCAATTGTTGTCGCAAATGGCAAAGCGGCTATGGGTCGCCCACCAGAAAACGTATTGACCATTCTGTAATGACTGAGATTCTGGTTCTCTATTATAGCCGCCATGGCGGGACTAGAAGCATGGCCCGCCTAATTGCCCGCGGTATAGAAGCATCAGGTGCAGTAGCGAGATTACGCACCGTGCCAGACATTTCTGTTGTTGGCGAATCGCCATCAACAGAGACGCCGGAAGACCCATATGTATCGATAGAGGATCTGAAAACCTGCCATGGTATGGCTCTTGGTAGCCCTGTACGTTTTGGCAACATGGCAGCACCGCTCAAGCACTTTATCGATAGTACAGCCAAAGATTGGCTGGCGGGCACTTTGATTGGAAAACCAGCCATGGTGTTTACGTCAGGGTCTATGCCCCACGGTGGGCAGGAAACCACGCTTAATACCATGATGTTGCCACTGCTCCATCACGGTATGGTGATTGTCGGTCTGCCACATTCAGAACCTGCCCTGCACACAACACAAGGTGGTGGCTCACCTTATGGGCCTTCACACATTACGGGTGAAGGCAGACGTCAGCCAGATGCTGACGAGAAAAGCCTCGCTATTGCTGGCGGTAAGCGTCTGGCTGAAATAGCCACGCGCCTCAAAGATTGATAAAAGGAGTTATCCCGTTGTTTTCTTCCAGTTCAACACTGCGACCTCTGGCTCTCGGGTCGTATTTGGCACTCATTGGCTGGGTCGCTATGTGGCATGGTGTGATTTCACCACACCCACATGTGAACCCAATCGGTGTCGCTATTGCTTGGATACTCCCACTGCTTTTGCCTCTTTTGGGTATTTTAAGAGGTAAGGCCTATACGCACGCCTGGGCAAACTTCATTTTGATGTTCTATTTCCTGCATGCGTTGACCATTCTCTGGGTCGATGTGGGTGAGCGTTGGCTGGCTGCTATTGAACTGGCGCTGACTTCGTTTTCTTTTGTCTGCAACGTATATTACGCCAAGCGCAAAGGACAAGAAGAGGGGCTGGGACTGAAGAAACTCTCCCAAGTCGAGAAAGAAGAAAAAGCGCGTTTCGAGCAATAAACCCCAAATCGCAAGCAACAAAAAAGCAGGTTTCTCAACCTGCTTTTTTTGAATCCAATAGATGCTACTTAGCCAATCCACTCATACTGAATCGCCACTTCTACTGGCTCTGGAGCGGGTGTTGGCTCAACAGGCACAATCACACCATCAACATTTTCTGTGACAACTGGTGCCTCCACTTCCACCATTGGTTGCGGCAGAGCTTCGACTCGGCGAAGACGACGGTCAACCATCATCTCGTTGTGGAAGATATCTTCAGAAGCCAGAAGGCTGACTCGAAAAGTAGCGGTACCATCTACTATTGATTCCAATCGCAATGAAGCGACTGAATTCAAGCCTTTCAACGTACGCTCTATGACAAAGAAGTCTTCTGCATCGTCAAGCCCTGACACTTCCAATGCTTTTGCGCCGCTATCAGCTACACCAAGGTTCACTGCCAAGCGACCCGCATAGAAGTCAGCCATTTCATCAATCATGGTGGCAAAAGCTTGTTCAGGTGAGCCTGAAGCCCGGCCTTCAACTGGCGCATCTTGTCCAATACCCGCAGCATTTGGGAAAAGCTGCCAACTTATGCGGTTGTTATGTACCTTTACCACCGCCACACCGGCTGGGTTGTATCTCGCACTAGCCTGAGCGATAGGTCCTGCGAACCCACCCCAAAGATCGGGAATAGACACTGCAACCACATCGTCAAAGTCACCCACAGGCATCAAAACAGGTAAACCTCTGCGCTCACCTTCTGCTTTCAGCTCGTTGATAAGCGGTGAAGCCGACTGCTCCCACACTACATTACGTTGCGAAGCGTTGTCCTCCACCAACCAAAACAGCACTTCAGGACGAGGAGTCCCCCAGTAAGTCGCTTGCGCTTGGGTTAACAGTGTGCGGATCTTGCGATCATCAAAACCTAGAATTAAAGAACGTTGACCTTCCACATCACCATAACCGAGCTGGGTGATGTATTGATTCACCGTTGGCAGTGCTTTTTGGATAACCTGATTATTACCCACTTCAGACTGACCAGATGCGCGGATCAGCACATCAATAAATGCCGTTTCTTTCGCAGCTTGTTCCGTTGCTGCATCGCTGTCATCCAACACCACTTCAGCACTGAACAATGAAGCGGCCATTGCACTGGTTTGCCCCAGTACGAGTGCCAAAACGAAAATGAAGGTTCGTAACATAAATTTGCCAGATAACTCGATTTTTAAACGTTGATCATAAAGTGAAGCCCTACTGTCAGCAATGGCTAAACACCGAAATTGAGTGTTATAACAACTGCTCAGGCCAGCGAAAACAATCTCTCTGTTACTTCATTGACAATTTTTCCGACAGAAAGTTTGTCAATCAGTGTGAAGTATACTGACAGTATGCAATAGCTCACTTAATTGCCCCTATAAATCATGATAGTATCCCGCGATTTTAAAAAACTCAGGAAGGTGCGTCATGATGCAAGTGTTACAAGGGGCACAAATGCTATTTGTTGCCTTTGGCGCGTTGGTGCTGGTTCCACTCCTTACGGGACTCGACCCTAACGTTGCTCTTTTCGGTGCCGGTATCGGTACCCTTCTTTTCCAAATCATCACCAAACGTTCTGTCCCCATTTTCCTCGCTTCCTCTTTTGCTTTTATTGCACCTATCTTGTTCGGTGTTCAAACTTGGGGTATCCCAGCAACCATGGGCGGCCTAATGGCTGCAGGCTTGGTGTATGTGTGCATGGGTGGGTTTATCAAAGTGCGTGGTGTCGGCTTCATCCACAAACTGCTGCCACCTGTGGTAGTAGGTCCGGTCATTATGGTGATTGGTCTGGGTTTAGCACCTGCTGCCGTCAACATGGCGGTGGGTAAATCGGGTGACGGTGCCATTCAGTTGGTCGATGGCTCAGTGGCACTTTGGATTTCGGCGGTTTCACTCATCACAACCATCGCTGTATCGGTGTTCGCTAAAGGCTTCTTCAAGCTGGTACCGATTCTGGCAGGTATCGTGTCAGGCTATGTGGTTGCCCTTTTCTTTGGCGTAGTGGACTTTTCTCCGGTCCAAAACGCAGCGTGGCTGGCTATGCCAAACTTCACGGCACCAGAATTCAACATCAACGCAATCCTGTTCATGATCCCAGTAGCCATAGCCCCTGCCGTTGAACACGTTGGCGACATGCTGGCAATTTCAAATGTAACCAACAAAGACTACCTGAAAAAACCAGGTCTTCACCGCACCATGGCGGGCGACGGTGTTGCCACCATGGCTGCTTCGATGTTTGGCGCACCACCTAACACAACGTACAGTGAAGTGACGGGCGCTGTAATGCTGACCCGCGCTTTCAACCCAGCCATCATGACCTGGGGCGCAATCACCGCGATTGTATTGGCCTTCGTTGGTAAGTTAGGTGCGATTTTGCAGACCATTCCCGTTCCTGTCATGGGCGGCATCATGATTTTGCTGTTTGGCTCTATCGCGACCGTCGGTTTGAACACTCTGATCAAGAACCAAGTCGACCTGCATAAAGCACGTAACCTCGCCATTGTGGCTGTGACTCTGGTCTTTGGTATCGGCGGTATGGCATTTGGCATTGGTGAGTTCAGCCTTCAGGGCATCAGCCTTTGTGGTATTGTTGCGATTTTGCTGAACCTCATTCTGCCGCATGACATGGGTGAAACCCACGTTGTCGATAACGCGCAGATGGAAGATTAATTCTCCGCACCAAACGAAAAGAGGCTTCCAAGTGGAAGCCTCTTTCATATCTCGATTTTGTTCAGTTTACTTAGTACCGAAAATCTTATCGCCCGCATCTCCCAGACCCGGAACGATGTAGCCTTTGTCATTCAGTTTTTGGTCGATAGCCGCAGTGTACAATTCAACATCCGGGTGCGCTTTTTCCAGTGCTTCAATGCCCTCTGGCGCTGCAACAAGCACCAATACTTTAATGTTGTCACAGCCGTGCTCTTTCAGCAGGTCGATGGTCGCAATCATAGAACCACCGGTTGCCAGCATTGGGTCAACCACCAGCGCCATACGCTCATTAATGTTGCTCGCCAGCTTGTGGAAATAAGGAACTGGCTCCAGGGTTTCCTCATCACGGTAAATACCTACCACGCTGATACGTGCACTTGGAATGTGCTCCAAAACCCCATCCATCATGCCCAGACCTGCACGCAGGATTGGCACAACCGTCACTTTCTTACCTTTGATGCGGTCGATTTCAACCGGGCCATTCCAGCCTTCAATGGTCACTTTTTCAGTTTCGAAATCTGAAGTCGCTTCATAGGTCAGCAGGCTGCCTACTTCTGTCGCCAACTCACGGAAACGCTTGGTGCTGATATCACCCTCACGCATAAGACCGATTTTGTGTTTTACCAGCGGGTGCTTAACTTCGACGACTTTCATGACAGACTCCTGCAAAAAACAAATTCCACGAATTATACACAAGAAAATTCGGTGGAATAGTTACATACAACTGGTTGCGCTTTTTTAAGCCAAATTCGCTGCTTTGAACCTGACGCAAACGTTTTCCTTTTTGAAATACCGCTGTTAAAATGGCGCCGCTTTTTAGTCCATAACTCGGTAAGGATCCCCAGTGAGCGATAATAAGTCTTCTCTAAGCTACAAAGATGCAGGTGTAGATATCGATGCAGGTAACGCCCTGGTCGACAGAATTAAAGGCGTTGTTAAGCGCACTCGTCGTCCTGAAGTGATGGGTGGCATCGGTGGTTTCGGTGCACTCTGTGAACTGCCTACAAAATACAAACAGCCAGTACTGGTTTCAGGTACTGACGGTGTAGGTACCAAACTTCGCCTGGCGATGGATCTGAAAAAACACGACACCATTGGTATCGACCTGGTGGCAATGTGTGTGAATGACCTGATTGTTCAGGGTGCTGAGCCGCTGTTCTTCCTTGATTACTACGCAACAGGCAAGCTGGACGTTGATACAGCTGCTGACGTGGTAACGGGTATCGGTGAAGGCTGCCTGCAATCCGGCTGTGCGCTTATCGGTGGTGAGACTGCCGAAATGCCGGGCATGTATCACGGTGAAGATTACGACGTGGCAGGTTTCTGTGTCGGCGTGGTTGAGAAAGAAGACGTTATCGACGGCTCTAAAGTCGCTCAAGGTGATGCCATCATCGCTGTGGCTTCCTCTGGCCCTCACTCTAACGGCTACAGCCTTGTTCGCAAGATCATCGAGGTTTCAGGCGCAGACGTTAACGCTGAGCTTGACGGCAAAACACTGGCTGATCACCTACTGGAGCCAACACGAATCTATGTGAAGCCTGCACTGAAGATGCTGGAAAGCTGTGATGTTCACGCTATCTCACACATCACAGGTGGCGGGTTCTGGGAAAACATTCCTCGCGTTCTGCCAGAGGGCACCAAAGCCGTGATCGATGGCAACAGCTGGGAATGGCCTGTTATTTTCAACTGGCTACAGGAAAACGGTAACGTGACCGAGCACGAAATGTACCGTACCTTCAACTGTGGCGTAGGCCTCGTAGTTGCACTACCTGCAGAGCAAGCACAAAAAGCGATCGACATCCTGAATCAGGAAGGCGAAAGCGCATGGCTGCTGGGCACCATCGAGAACGCTGCGGCTGGCGAAGAACAGGTAGAGATCAAGGGGTAACCATGAAAAAGCTGGTTGTTCTGGTTTCTGGAAACGGCTCAAATCTTCAGGCGATCATCGATCGCTGTCATGGCAATAACGGTATTGAAATTTCGGCTGTTATTGCAAACAAAGAAGATGCATACGGCCTCACCCGCGCAAAAGACGCTGGCATTGAGGCGGTTGTTGTGCCCAGCAAAGGGATTTCAGACCGGAGCCAATATGACAGTCAGCTGATGGCGACCATCGATGAATACTCGCCTGACCTGATTGTGTTGGCGGGTTTCATGCGTATCCTGACGCCAGAGTTTGTCCGTCACTATCAGGGCAAGATGCTGAACATCCACCCTTCCCTATTGCCGAAATACACCGGCCTCAACACCCACCAGCGTGCTATTGACGCAGGAGATGATGAGCACGGCACTTCTGTACATTTCGTGACGGAAGAGCTCGACGGTGGCCCCGTCATTCTTCAGACCAGAGTGCCGATTTTTGAAGATGACGACGCCGACAGTGTATTTGGACGCGTTCAGGAGCAAGAACACCGTATCTACCCATTGGTGGTTGAGTGGTTCTGCCAAGGCAGGCTCAACATGGCGAATGATAAAGCCGTGATGGATGGCGAAGTGCTGGGACAATCCGGCTACGCAGCTGATTAATTCCGTTTACCGGACAGAAAAAACGCGCCCTTGCGGCGCGTTTTTTTATTGTCGAAGATCGCGTTACGAATCAGAATCGATAACCTTACTCTCTGATTGCGCCTCGATATCTGCGCGATTGCAAGTAATCACTTCACCCAAATGGAACACACAATATTCACCCGGCTGCATCTTGTGCCAGGTTTCATTGTTGGTCAGTGGCTGGGTCGCAATCACTGTCACCACATCATTCGGTGTGGTTTCTTCCTGGAAGTCGACGGTGACTTCTTCATCAATCAGGCTGGCTTTGCCAAACGGCGCACGACGGGTAATCCAGTGAAGGTTATTGGTGCAATACGCCATCACATAGTCACCGTCACTGAACAGCATGTTAAATACGCCCAGTTCACGCAGTTTGTCGCAGCGGCTGGCGATAAAACGGAACACTTCCGTCATATCGTGCGGCTTGTCCGGGTAGTGCTTTTCAATCTCGTGCAGCAAATAGCAGAAGGCTTTTTCACTGTCCGTTTCACCCACAGGTTTGAAGTGTCCAGTCGGCAAATCGTCGTAATCTGACAATTGCCCATTGTGGGCGTAAGTCCAGTAGCGTCCCCAAATTTCGCGGGTAAACGGATGAGTATTCTCCAGATTGACTTCGCCGCGGTTCGCCTGACGAATATGGCTTATCACGGCGCAGCTTTTTATCGGATAACTCTGAACAAGCTCAGCAATTTTTGAGTCGCAGCTCGGGTTCGGATCTTTAAACGTTCGGAACCCTTTGCCTTCGTAAAAGACAATGCCCCAGCCATCACGGTGAGGGCCAGTATTGCCCCCTCGCTGGATCAAGCCGGTAAAGCTAAAACAAATGTCCGTCGGTACATTGGCACTCATGCCAAGCAGTTCACACATTCCTTTACGTTATCCTTATTTTTCCATTTCTTTTTCAACAAGCTGGATCAGGATGTGGATGATCTTAATATGCACTTCCTGAATGCGGTCCGCATAGCCAAAGTGCGGTACACGGATTTCGATGTCTGCCAAGCCAGCCATTTTACCGCCATCTTTACCCGTCAGCATGATGCTCTTCATGCCTTTCTCTTTTGCAGCATCAATCGCTTTCAGCACGTTACCTGAGTTACCTGACGTCGACAGACCAAACAGTACATCGCCTTTTGCGCCTACCGCCTGAACATAACGAGAGAAAACGTATTCGTAGCCAAAGTCATTCGATACACAAGAAAGGTGGCTAGGGTCAGAGATTGCAATGGCCGGATAACCAGGGCGGTTTTCACGGTAGCGGCCCGTCAGCTCTTCAGCAAAGTGCATCGCATCACAGTGTGAACCACCATTACCACAAGACAGCACTTTACCGCCTGCTTTGAATGAATCTGCCAGCAGTTTCGCCGCCGCTTCAATATCTGCAATGTTTTTGTCGTCACTTAGAAACGCGTTAAGCACCTGAGCCGCTTCATTGAGCTCTGAGCGAATGAGATCTTGGTACATGGGCAATTCTCTATTTTAATGTTGAGTCATCCTTTACCAACCGCATTATCGATGACGATCGGGAGGATTTGATGGCAGGGCAAGCGCCCAAAAATATTAGAAGCAGTGTACCCGCAAAAAGATGAGGCTGTCGATAATCTGCCTCACCTTATGCTTCTCTCGGAAAAACAATCGTCTGAAAACTGAACACTGTTTCATTTAATTTCTCTGTGAAGTGATGTGCACATTTTTACCGGTCACTGTTTTACATTCTCTTAAAAACCTGCTTACAATTAAGTGGTATGACCTCTTACCATTTAAGATTGGGTTGAAGGATAAGGAGAACCGAAAATGGCGACAACCCTGTACCTGATAACGTTTCTGGCACTGATGGCGATACTTGCGTATCACCGTGCAGGCTTGAAACTGTTCACCGCCGCTGCTGCGGGAATGTTAATTGTTGGCTCTGTGATGGGCATTGTTGGCCAAATCAGCTGGCTGGTGTTCATTGCGATTGCGATTCCTTTGAATGTACGTTCATTCCGTGAGTCTTGGCTGAGTAAGCCTGCGTTGAAGATGTTTAAAGGCGTGATGCCTGAAATGTCTCAGACCGAAAAAGAAGCGATTGACGCAGGTACTGTCTGGTGGGAAGCCGATCTTTTCCGTGGAGCGCCAGATTGGAACAAGCTGCACGATATCCCTGCGCCACGCCTGAGCGCAGAAGAACGCGCATTCCTTGAGGGTCCGGTGAACGAAGTATGTCGCATGGTTAATGACTATCAGGTCACCCATGAGTTGGCGGATCTGCCACCGGAAGTTTGGCAGTACCTGAAGGACAACAAGTTCTTCGCCATGATCATCAAAAAGGAATACGGTGGTCTTGAGTTTTCTGCTTACGCGCAATCACTGGTTTTACAAAAGCTGACCGGTGTCTCCGGCGTGCTTTCCTCAACAGTCGGTGTGCCTAACAGCCTGGGTCCTGGCGAGCTGTTGCAACACTATGGCACCACAGACCAGAAAGATTACTACTTGCCACGTCTGGCCAATGGTCTTGAAATTCCATGTTTTGCACTGACCAGTCCAGAAGCTGGTTCTGATGCGGGCTCTATCCCTGATGAAGGCTTTGTCACTAAAGGCATGTGGCAAGGCAAAGAAGTGCTGGGTATGTCGATCACATGGAACAAGCGTTACATCACGCTGGCGCCAGTGGCGACAGTACTGGGTCTGGCGTTCAAACTGAGAGATCCTGAGGGACTGCTGGGCGATAAAGAAGAGATGGGTATCACCTGTGCTCTGATCCCGACCGATATCGAAGGCGTGGACATTGGTCGTCGTCACTTCCCTCTGAACCTGCCATTCCAAAACGGTCCTACCCGCGGCGAGAGCATCTTCGTTCCACTTGATTTCATTATCGGCGGTCCAGAAATGGCCGGTCAGGGTTGGCGTATGCTGGTTGAATGTCTGTCTGTTGGCCGTGGTATTACCCTGCCTTCAAACTCGACAGGTGGCCTGAAAGCCGCTGCGCTGGCGACTGGTGCTTATGCCCGTATTCGCCGTCAATTCAAATTGCCTATCGGTAAAATGGAAGGTATTGAAGAGCCACTGGCGCGCATCGGCGGTAACGCCTATGTGATGGACGCCGCCAGTGCACTCACCGTGGCCGGCATCGATTTAGGTGAGAAACCGTCGGTCATCTCTGCCATAGTGAAATACCACTGTACCCACCGTGGTCAACGTGGCGTGATTGACGCTATGGACGTCGTCGGTGGTAAGGGTATCTGTCTAGGCCCGAAGAACTTCCTGGCCCGTGGCTATCAAGGTGCACCGATTGCCATTACGGTTGAAGGTGCGAACATTCTGACCCGTTCAATGATCATCTTTGGTCAAGGTGCTATCCGTTGTCATCCATTCGTTCTGGAAGAAATGAACGCTGCTTACAAAGAAGACGAACGTGAAGCATTGGCTGGTTTTGACCAGGCACTGTTTGGCCATGTCGGCTTTGTGATTAGCAATCTGGTTCGCTCTGTCTGGCTGGGTCTGACTGACGGTCGCACTTCCAGCGTACCACGTAAAGACGAAACAGCGCGCTACTACCAACAGATGAACCGCTATGCTTCTAACCTGGCGCTGTTATCAGATATTTCAATGGCAGTGCTGGGTGGCAACTTGAAGCGAAAAGAACGCCTTTCTGCCCGCTTGGGTGATGTTCTGAGCCAATTGTATCTGGCTTCGGCAACCATGAAGCGTTATGCCGACGAAGGTTACCAAAAAGCGGATCTGCCCTTGGTTCACTGGGGCATGCAAGATGCTATGTACCAAACGGAAGAAGCGCTGGATGATTTCCTTGCCAACTTCCCTGCCCGCTGGGTAGCTGCACCGCTGCGTGTCCTGTTGTTCCCATTCGGCACGCGCCGCACAAAACCAAGCGATTCACTGGATGGTAAAGTCGCTGCGATCCTACAAACGCCAGGAGAAACCCGTAGCCGCATCGGCCGCGGTCAGTTCCTGGAAGCCTCTGAGCACAATGCCGTAGGTAAGATTGAAAAAGCCCTATTGGATATCCTTGCCGCAGAGCCTGTCTATCAGAGAGTCTGTGACTCGACAGGCCAGAAACTGCCATTTATGTTCCTCGATAAAGTGGCAGAGGTTGGTCTTCGTGAAGGCGCAATTTCAGAGAAAGAAGCGGACATCTTACGCATTGCAGAGGAAGGTCGCCTCGAAACCATCAATGTTGATGATTTTGACCCTGCCGAGCTGGCTGCCGCGAGCAAAGCGTTGGATCAAGTCGTTCACGCTGCGTAACAGCAAATCCAATAACGACAAAAGGAGAAGCTAAGCTTCTCCTTTTTCTTTGCACTGAATAATCTAATTAAGCAGCTTTGTCTGGCTCCTCCGGTGGTGGCGCTTCCAGATCTTCTTCTGACTCTGCTGCCAGCTTCTTACGCTTGATCATACGAACAACAAACCAGCCACCAACAGCCAAAATAAGAAGTAAAATGTTGCCACCGATGATAGTAATCATCGCCATCTTTCTGTCTGCTTCGCGTTTTTCCGCGGCAATACGCTCGTCTTCTATACGTTTACGCTCTGCTTCACGTTCTTCCCGCTCCAGCTTAGCTTGCTCTATCGCTTCATAGTCGGCCACTGCAAACGTCTGCTCAGGAAGATGGAACATCAAAGGACGGCCTGACAGCTTATCTGTACCGTACAACCAGGCATGCCACTTATGGCGCCCAGGTTCTTCAAAATTATCAATGTCCACCGTCAGTGCGGTGTAATCTTCACCGGCAACGCCCTGATAGACAGAAGACTTGCCGTTAGGATCAATAAACTCAGAGTGCGCAGCAATCGAACCGGTCTCGATACTGGCAGTGTCTGACTCCACCAGCAAATGGTGGGGCAGAGCTTTCTTGCGGCTTTGTTTGAATGTTGCCATCAAAGGCGTTGGGTACACTAAGACTTCCTGCTCAAGGGTGCGGAAGAACACCCCATTCCCCGAAGTCACTCTTGCACGGTATTTCCCCGGGTGAACATTGATCGGCAATTCGACCGTAAATACACCATCACCAGCGTATTCATCTAATCCTGCCCCATCATCTTTGAATCGGCCAAGCGACATGGCCTGCGGGCGCTGATCAACCGGAATATCGTCCACACTTTCCAAAAACTCAGTAAAAGTGACTGTCAACTCAACGCGATCGAGGAAATCCCTTAGATTCAGGGGTACTTCACCTTGCATCAACCGCGCAGTGAATTTCAGGGTTTCACCTTGGTAAAGACGATCAGGGAAGGTATCGACCTTCATATTGAGGTCAGACAGGATGCGGATTTTGTTTTCCGGCGTCACCTTGCCAATAGCCTGCCATGGGCCCGGCATAGGATTTTGAATTGAAATAATGTCCATGTCTGACTCTTTGTGCCAGGAGACATTGTCGGGGTGGCGAAAATCATAGATTTTAGAGCCGTCTGGCTGCACTAGCACAACCGGGCGGCTCGGGTTCTGGCGGTAGATAACAAAAGCAACCTGAGTAATGGTGGAATCGATACGGAAGCGGTTGTTGAGTAACCGTATGTCACGATCCGATGTCTGCTCCGCCGCGACGTTGAACGCCATCAGCAGAGTGAGCAGCAACCCAGCCCACCTTGTTTTCATACACTCTCCTGTTGCCTCCATAGGCAGCTGCCATTCTTTTCGATGATATCCAGCTGCTTTTCATGTTCACTTAGTTCATCGGCAGAGGCACTGATAATCTTTAGCTTTTTCGTACCGGCTTCAACACGTCGAATAGCTTCGCCACCGCCACCTTCATCATTTGAGTCACCGGCATTGAACTTCAATGTCGTTTGACCACCTGTCATCAACAGGTAAACGTCGGCCAGTATCTCGGCATCGAGCAATGCGCCGTGCAGGGTACGGTGAGAGTTATCTATGCCATAACGTTCACAGAGAATATCAAGGTTGTTTCGCTTGCCCGGGAAGATCTTCTTCGCCATGGCAAGTGTGTCAGTTACCTTGCAGAAATCGTCCGTCTTACCAATCGACGGGTCCAACATCTGGAATTCATAGTCCATGAAGCCGGTATCGAAGGGCGCGTTATGGGCGACAAGTTCTGCACCTTTTATAAATTCGAGGAATTCGGCATGGATATCGCCGTATTCCGGCTTATCACGCAAAAATTCATCGGTAATACCGTGTACGGAAATCGCTTCCGGATCGATTTCGCGATCAGGCTTGATATACACGTGAAAATGGCGACCGGTCAGCTTGCGGTTAATGATTTCCACTGCACCGATTTCAATGATGCGGTGGCCTTCATAATGCGGACCACCTTCACGGTTCATACCCGTGGTTTCCGTATCGAGAACGATAATTCTGTCGTAACTGGCTTTCATAGCGGCACTTGTGTCAGACTTGGCGATTAATTTCCACAGATACTAACAAATATGGTCAAGCAGGTAGAAATTTTCACGGACGGTTCTTGTCTCGGCAATCCGGGGCCGGGTGGTTATGGCGTAGTTATGCGCTATAAACAACATGAAAAAGAGATGAGCGAAGGCTTTGCGCTCACCACCAATAACCGCATGGAACTGCTGGCTGCCATTGTTGGGCTGGCAAGCCTGAAAGAGTCCTGCAACGTAACTCTGACTACCGACAGTCAATACGTACGTCAGGGTATCACACAGTGGATACACAACTGGAAGAAGCGCGGTTGGAAAACAGCCGACAGGAAGCCTGTAAAAAATGCTGACCTTTGGCAACGTCTGGATACTGAAACCCAGCGTCATACTGTGGACTGGCAATGGGTGAAAGGCCATGCGGGGCACCCGGAAAACGAACGCTGTGATGAATTAGCAAGAACAGCGGCAGAAAACCCGACAGGGCCAGATGAAGGTTACATTCCTTCCGAGTAAATATCTCAACCGCCGGTGCGGTAATTCACACTCACCGGCGATAGCGACTTTTTGAGCTTCCATTTCGGTTTGATTGGCTTCAGGGGATAAGTTCGCTTGCGGGCAACAATAAAATAGAGCGAGCCAATTGCTGGTAACAGTCCTGAGCAAGCATTCTCAAACCATACGCCACATGTACGGTGACGCGTCGCCGGAATCAGTCCGAAACATGACATTTCTACAATTTCGTAGTTAAGCACCCCCAACCAGTCTCTAACTCGCAATGGCGTAAACATTCGCCCATTCCAAGGCAGTTGATTTTTACGCCATGGGATTAATCGACCGATCCCCATCAAACTACTGGGATTTACTCCTGAAAGGATCAGGTAGCCATCGTCTATCATGACACGGTCAATTTCACGCAACAGCCGATGAGGGTCATCAGTGTAGTCGAGCTGGTTGGCGAGAATGCAAACGTCGAAGGCTTTATCTAAGAAAGGCAGGTCGTAGTTTTCCGCTTCCATGTTTCGTAACGGATTTAGCTTATCGATACAGACCTGATGCTGGATGTTACAATGCCCGGTCACCATTTCACAGCTAAGGCCACCAAGCTTCAGCATGTGATAACCGAACAGTCTGGGCAACCACTCATCCAGCCGCGTTTGTACATGCGTACACGCCCATTCGCCATGTGCGAATTGGTCCCACGTATAAGGGTATTCCAGTGGACGTTGGCTGCGTGCTGGTTTCATAGTGTTTTTGAGTTATAGCTGGAGAGAGTCAATGCTATCTGTAACAAGCATACCTGCATTCAATGATAATTACATCTGGCTACTAAAAAATGATGACAATCATTGCGTTGTCGTCGATCCAGGTGATGCTGCACCCGTGCTTGAAACCCTGAATAACGAAGGGCTGACGCTGGATGGGATACTGGTTACCCACCATCACAATGACCACATCGGTGGTATCCATACATTGCTGGATCACTTTCCAAATCTCACAATTTATGGCCCAACGACCGAGCGCTTCCCCATGGTCAATCAACCGCTCAAACATGGTGACAGTTTTACACTGTTCAATGCTGACTTTACAGTTTTCCAAGTTCCGGGACATACGCTGGACCACGTTGCTTATTACGCTGAAGGCATGCTGTTCTGCGGTGACACTCTCTTTTCAGGTGGATGTGGCAGATTGTTCGAAGGTACACCTAAACAAATGCACCAATCTCTGACGCACCTGGCATCTTTACCCGAAAATACACTGGTGTTTTGTGCGCATGAATACACGCTTTCGAACCTGAAATTTGCTCAAGCGGTAGAACCGAACAATACTGCGCTTAACGAGTATGTTGTTGAAGCACAGGCAGTTCGTGCCAAAAATGTACCAACGTTACCCAGTTCGATTGGGCGAGAGAAGCGTATCAACCCCTTCCTTCGCGCCCACATAGACAGTGTTAAAGCCGCCGTGAGTCAAGGTGCGACTGACTCTACGGATACCGAAACTTTTGCGGCACTCAGACGCTGGAAAGATGAATTTTGACACAAGTCACTTGTAAGCAGGAGTTCCGGCCGAGTATCATCATCGGCCATTTTTTGAAAGGTCAAAGATTAATGAAGTTCCGTTATGTGCTAGTTGGATCGATGTTCCTCGCAGGATGCCAAATTACCGGCCAGAGTGATGTCGCAACCACGACTAACACGCCAGAGCAACAGGAAAAAGCGCTCCTAAAGACTGACATCGTTCAGACGCCAGTAAAAACCGAAAAGGTTGAGGAGACCACACCTGTCATCACGCCTCAAACACAGGACGATGTCTGGGAACGGATTGCTATGCAACTTGAGATGCCCGTGCCTGAAAACAAGCGCGTTAATTACTACCGCAACTGGTACTTAAAGCATCCGCAACACCTCAAAACAGTCTCTGAACGCGCTGAACCTTTCCTTTACCTCATCACTGAGAAAGTGGAGGAGCGTGGCATTCCACTCGAAATTGCACTGCTGCCTGTTGTAGAAAGCTCATTTGATCAATTCGCCTATTCTCACGGTCGTGCAGCGGGTTTGTGGCAATTTGTACCTGACACAGGCCGCCGTTTTGGCTTGGAGCAAAACTGGTGGTATGACGGCCGTCGTGATGTGGTCGCATCAACAGATGCTGCATTGGATTTGTTGGAGTACCTACACAAGAAATTTGATGGTGACTGGCTGCATGCGCTGGCCGCTTATAACACCGGTGAAGGTCGCGTGTTCAGAGCAATCAAAAAGAACAAAGCCAAGGGGCTGCCAACTGACTTCTGGCATCTGTCCTTACCAAAGGAAACCAGCGGCTATGTACCCAAGCTGATCGCCGTTGCAGATGTGGTCAAGAACAAAGAACGTTATGGTTTGGATCTGCCAGCAATTGCCAATAAACCTGTGGTTGAACAAGTAGAGCCAGGTGTGCAGATGGACTTGGCGCTGGCAGCTAACTACGCTGGTCTGTCTCTGTCTGAGCTCCAAAGCCTGAACCCTGCATATAACCACTGGGCGACAGCGCCAGACGGTACAAATCACCTACTACTGCCAAAAGAAAATGTGGCTCGCTTTAATAGCAATCTGACAGAAAACAACAATCAGGGCATCAAAGTCACCCGCTACAAGGTAAAAAGCGGTGACTCTCTGGGTCTGATTGCAAAGCGTCACAATACAACAGTAAAAGTGATACAACGAGCCAATAGCTTAAAAGGAACCAATATCCGCGTAGGCGAGCACCTACTGATTCCTGTATCCCTAAAAGATGAGGGTCAGTACACGCTAAGTGCACCACAGCGTCTGGCCAAGCTAACCAGCAAGAAACGCGGTGATATCAAACTTACTCATACCGTTCAAAAAGGTGATAGTTTCTGGACTATCGCACGCAAACATAGCGTGTCACATACTTCGCTGGCGCGCTGGAATGGTATGGCACCGAAAGATCCGCTGCGTATTGGTCAGGACTTGGTGATTTGGAAAAAAGCCGATGAAGGCGCACGTATTCGTACTATTTTCTACCAAATCCGTGAAGGTGATTCACTGAGCGGCATTGCAGCACGCTACAAGGTGTCAGTATCGGACTTGGTGAAATGGAACTCGCTGAAGAAGAACGCATATATCCAGCCAGGACAAAAACTGAAACTGTATATAGATGTCACCAAAGTGAGCGCTTAGCTTCTAGTTTGTGAAAAAAAGCGCACAGCGTTTTCGCTGCGCGCTTTTTTGTATCAACAAAATTGATTACATCACCATAGGGTGTCGCTTCATCATCCTGATACCTTCCCGCTTAAAGCAATCCACCACCGGGTTTTCCGCCATATCAGCCCGCCATACAAAAGAAAGTGAACGGGAGATATCTAACTCTGGTACGTTCAGCGCCACCAACTTTCCGTCTTCAATATACTGCTCAACATCTAAGTAAGGTAAGCAGGTGACATAAGGCCCATTGGCAACAAGACTTCGGATAACTGGAATATGCTCATACTCGCGCCAAACATCAAGGTCAGCGATATGACGAGAAATTGCGCTCTCAAATGCCATTCTTGTTCCCGAACCATGTTCACGCAAAATCCATTGAGCCTGCTCCAACTGCGCCATACTTACGCGTTCACGTTTGGCAAAAGGATGATGGGCTGCGGCCACAATCGTTAAGTGATCAGTACACCAAGGTTCTTGATGCAGCCGATTGTCATCAACCCGCCCTTCAATGATCCCAAGATCATATCGGTAATCCAATACACCCTGAATAATAGAGCTGGTACTTCGCACGCCTAAGGAAATTCGAATTTCTGGAAAGTCATTATCAATAATACTGATAAGGTCCGGAACCAGATGTTCTGCGGGGGTTTGACTTGCCCCAAGGCGGATTTCGCCGCTCAATAGGTGCTGGTCATAGAAGCCCATTTCTATCTGCTTGGCGTCTCTCAACAACCGCTTGGCCTTTGGTCGAAGCCACGCTCCCCAATGCGTCAGGATAAGGCGCTTCCCTTTCCGTTCAAAAAGCGGCCTGCCCAACATCTTCTCTAGCTGTGACAGCGACATACTGGTTGCAGATTGAGTCAAAGACAGCAAATCTGCCGCCTGACTGACGCTGCCGCAATCCGCCACGGCATCGAAAACTGCCAATTGTTTAAGTGAATAGCGCATGACTTCCCTCCCCGGAAAAGCAGCGAACGTTAAACCTTTTTCTTTTTATGGATTTATTGTACTCACCCTAAAAAAATCATCAATAAAACTGAATATAAAACAAAGGATTATCAATTGTACTTGACCACCCCGTCACACTTAGTCTGAAAGGGAAGTCAGGTACACCGCCCGACTCGAAGAAAAGGGAAAACACTATGAATAAACACAGGAGGGGAAGAAATGACAACTGCGTATTCTGATCACGACTTCGTCTCAGTGAAAGGCTTCTCTGCGGCTGAAATGATGTCCGAGGCAGAGCGCTATGCACTGAAGAAAATCAGCAAAAGAAGTGGGGCCACCATCAGTCTTGCTGTGCTGGCTGGCGCCTTTATTGGCCTCGCATTTCTTTTCTACATCACGGTCACCACTGGCAATGACAGCGCAAGTTGGGGAATGACCAGGCTGATTGGCGGGCTCGCATTCAGTATGGGCCTGATACTTATCGTCATCTTTGAGGGCGAATTGTTTACCAGCACAGTGCTTTCGAGTATCTCCTGGGCCAACAACCAGGTTGGCATCGGAAAGCTTTTCAGTACCTGGGGCAAGGTCTACCTAGGTAACTTTATCGGAGCAATGATTTTGTTAGCGCTGGTAACAGCAGCAGGGCTGTACCAATTGGATGGCGGTCAATGGGGGCTGAATGCACTCAATATCGCGCGGCATAAACTTCATCACACTTGGCTTGAAGCTTTCACGCTCGGCGTGCTCTGTAACATTCTTGTCTGCACAGCCATTTGGCTAACCTTTTGCTCTGCAAATCCTGTCGTCAAAGCTGTGATGACTATGCTGCCTGTCGCCATGTTCGTGTCTAGCGGTTTCGAGCACAGCATCGCCAACATGTTTATGGTTCCGCTGGGTATCGTCATTTCCCACTTTTCACCGGACGCTTTCTGGACGCAATTAGGGGTATCAGCATCAAGTTACGCTGACTTAACTGTTTCCCACTTTATCGTTAATAACCTTATCCCAGTAACCCTTGGCAACGTTGTCGGTGGTGCTGTACTGGTTGGCCTTGCCAACTGGGGGATTTATACAAAGCAAATGCAACAACCTGAAATGCTGGCCGTCAACTCGCCAGTGACACTCAATAAAGCCAGTAAGGATTCTGCCATGATGAACAAAATGAAAGTTAAAGATCTGATGAATACTAGCCCTATCGTATTGAAAGCCAATGATCGCACTGTAGATGCTATCGATGTGCTGCTTTCAAACCAACTGACTGGTGCTCCGGTTTGCGACAATCAACTACACGTGGTCGGCTTCTTCTCAGTGCATGATGTGATGGTCAACCTATGGTGTGAGGACTACCTACCAGATGCAGATCAATGCGTAAGCGACTTAATGAACGATGATGTGACAGCTCTTAGCGCCAACGAAAGCCTGATTGATGTCGCTGAATTTTTAGTCGTCGACAAAGAAAAAGCCTTTCCTGTTTCTGACATGGGTATTGCAACCAGCCTAAGCTATAAACCACTTAAAGACCGCGTTCGTGAAGCGAAAATGAGTAAACCTCATATCCTTCCAGTACTGGAAAACAATCGTCTAGTTGGCGTAATCTCCCGCTCAGATGTATTGAAAGCGATGCGCCCACTCTACAATGCGAATGAAACAATCAGTCAAATGTCACAAGCAATCTGAAAAAGAAAGGCAGCGTTAATCGCTGCCTTTTTCTTTTGCCTCATCAAACACAAAGCTCGCTTCGAGCCTCGCGTGATCAGAGGCGGGAGTATCGATAGATTTAGCGTGTTGTAACGCCACCCCACGATAAAATACGTGGTCCAACGGATGGCTGAAAACCCGTAGCCTTTCATCTGGCTGGAAATTCGCTTCCTTTAGCCCAATTAAACTTAACTTATCTCTCACGACAGACAGTCGTTCATTACTCCAGGTGTTTAAGTCTCCGGCAATAATCAAAGGGCCCTTAAGTGGCTCTACCGCTTCAACCAACGCATCCAGTTGCTCAGAATACTCAGTCACTCCATAAGTAAAATTGATACTGTGAAGGTTAATCACAGACAAAATCTCTCCATTGGAAAGCGAAAAAGCACTGTACAACGCACTCTTTGGTAATCGTAGGTAAGGCTCGACTTTGGTGTAAGCACATACCTTCACTGGTACTGCTTCAGACAATGTCATTACACCCGCAATCTCTCCATTGATCGCAAATGCATAGGCCTGATTACTATGCCAACCGCTCTCTTCCACATAGCTGAGCATTTGTGGTTTGGTTTGTGCTTCTTGAAGCAAAATGATGGTGTTGTCCGTCGCCAACGACCTAAGTTCAGTATCCCAACCTTCCAATTGCTGTTTATAGATATTCCATACAGCCATGTTTAAAGGCTTCGATACATCAATCCTCGAAGGGCTTTCGTACTCGCGGCATTTCACAGCACCTTGCCCGGAAGCAAGCTGAGGTGAGTCAGGGACATCAACGAGAAAGTAGACGCGAGCAATACCCAGTAGAAGAAATGCGGTAGTGAGAATAACCCAAAGGCTTCGAAGTTGATTCATAGTGCCGATTAGCGTTTAAGAACTAAACTAGCCTGAAGGATACACATAAACCACCACTCCCGCACAGGGATTTAAGAGCAAAGCCAAACACCAAAACGAAAAAAGCCTCAGCATTTCTGCTGAGGCTTGAAGATGGCAGGGGTGGAGGGATTCGAACCCCCAACACGCGGATTTGGAATCCGCTGCTCTGCCAATTGGAGCTACACCCCTGTTGCTGTTTTTAAGAGTTAGCTTCTCTTTAAGAAGTGGCGGAGCGGACGGGACTCGAACCCGCGACCCCCGGCGTGACAGGCCGGTATTCTAACCAACTGAACTACCGCTCCACACTTAAATTGGAAGCCTGGCGATGTCCTACTCTCACATGGGGAGACCCCACACTACCATCGGCGCTGTTACGTTTCACTACTGAGTTCGGCATGGAGTCAGGTGGGTCCATAACGCTATGGTCGCCAAGCAAATTCTGCTAAGTCTTCACCTTTAAAAAAGGTCAAAACCAAAATCTTGGAAAGCTGTTTCTGTGTTCTCTACACATTCAAGGTTCTATTCGAGTCCGTCAAAACCCCTTGGGTGTTGTATGGTTAAGCCTCACGGGCAATTAGTATCAGTTAGCTCAACGCCTCGCAGCGCTTACACACCTGACCTATCTACGTCGTAGTCTCCAACAACCCTTTAGAGGACTT
>NZ_FIZX01000002.1 GCF_900055185.1 Grimontia celer
CCTAAGGCTTCCTGGCAGAAGGCGTGTTTCTTTGTGAAGCAGGCCTTTCTGACCCCACCCGCCCTCGCGGCGGGTTTTGTCGTCAGACAGTGACGTCTGATGAAGCTTCTGAAGTCTCTCAGAAGCAATGGATAGTTCTTGCTGGGTATCTCTATGGCTACGGAAAGCGGTCTCCAATTTACTCTTAACGTCGAAGGCTTGCCTGACGACACCTTTGTGGTGGTCGACTTTCAGGGCGACGCCCATCTCTCGGCCCCTTTCTGTTTTGATATCAAGCTGGCCAGCCGTAATGAAGCCGTCTCTGAAAATGACACGGTGGACCGTCATGTCACACTGGTGATTTGGCAGGACGGGGAGCTCAAGCAACGCTTCCATGGCATTGTCCGCCGTTTCTCAAGAGGCGACACGGGTTTCCATCACACCCGTTATGCACTGGAGATGGTGCCGTCCCTTGCCAGACTGTCCCTTCGCCAGAACAGCCGTATCTTCCAGCAGCAGTCTGCCCCGGAAATCATGAGTATTCTCCTGCAGGAGATGGGCATTGATGATTATGCGTTTTCTTTATCCGGCAGCCCGCAGACCCGTGAGTATTGTGTCCAGTACCGCGAGACGGACCTCGAGTTCTTAGAACGTATAGCCGCGGAAGAAGGCATTTTCTATTGCTTTTTGCACAGTAAAGATAAGCACACGGTGCTGTTCTCAGATGATACCCAGACCCTTTCAGCTTCGGGCCTTGCGCTGCCTTATAACGTGAATGTGGGTGGTATCTCCAAAGAGAATTTTGTTAAAGGCTGGCAGTCTTCGGCGCAGGCAAGACCGTCTTCCGCGCAGCTGAAAGATTACAGTTTTAAAAAGCCAGCCTATGGCTTTTTACATGAACACGCGGGCACGGAAATGGCCTTTCAGCGTGGCACGTATGAGCATTATGACTACCCGGGGCGCTATAAGAGTGATGCCGCCGGGAAGCCCTTTACCCAGTACCGTCTTGAGCATTTAAGACGTGATGCCATCACGGCGACGGCGCAAAGCAATGTCCCGCAGGTTCAGCCGGGCATGTTGTTTGACCTCGTGGACCATCCGGATGACGCCACGAACCGTGACTGGGTGGTGGTCTCTGCCCAGTGTGAAGGCACTCAGCCTCAGGCACTGGAAGAGGCTGGCGGTGAGGGCATGACCACGTTCCACAATACCTTTTCGGTCATTCCTGCTCACCGGCCTTGGCGTCCGACACCGCAACCGAAACCTTGTGTTCATGGCCCGCAAATCGCGATGGTTACCGGTCCCGATGGTGAGGAAATCTTCTGTGATGAACATGGCAGGGTGAAGGTGCAGTTCCCCTGGGACCGTTATGGCAACAGTGATGATGCCTCAAGCTGTTGGGTACGGGTCTCTCAGGGCTGGGCGGGCGGTCAGTATGGCATGATGGCCATTCCCCGCATCGGTCATGAGGTGATTGTGTCTTTCCTTGAAGGTGACCCTGACCAGCCGATTGTTACCGGGCGCACGTATCACACCACCAATGTGCCTCCCTATCCGCTGCCCGCTAACAAAACGCGCACGGTACTTAGAACCGAAACCCATCAGGGGGAAGGCTTTAATGAGCTTCGCTTTGAGGACCAGGCGGGGCAGGAAGAAATCTATGTCCATGCCCAGAAGGACATGAACCTGCTGGTTGAGAATGACCGCAAGGACAACATCAAACATGACCTCCATCTGGATGTGGAGAATGAAAGGTTCCAGCATATCAAGGTGGATGACCACCTGACCGTCGACGGGCAATCCAAAGAGCATGTGAAAGGTGACAAAACAGTCATCAGTGACAACAAAGTCCACATCAAACAAGGTACAGGACAGCTTGTCGATGCAGGCAATGAAATACATCAAAAGTCCGGTGCCAAGCTGGTGATTGAAGCAGGTAGCCAGATCACGCTAAAAGCGGGGGGCTGTTTCGTCACTGTTGATACGTCAGGGGTACATATATCAGGCCCCGTAGTTGATCTAAATGCAGGAGGCGCAGCAGGAAGCGGAAGTGGATACGGCGGTGCAGCACCCACATTGCCAGGGCAACTGCCACCTAAGCCAGAAAACCCACTCCCTATGCTGACACCGGCACAGATCGCCACCATGAAGTCCGCAGCGCCATTCTGCGAAGAATGTGAAAAATGTAAGGATGGCCAATGCGAGATCTAGCCCAAGAGACAGAGGCTCCTCTCCATTGGTATGCCATATTCAACGGAACCTGCGATGACAAAGCATTGGCAGATTTCTATCGCTTTGGCGGTAATGACGCCAAACCACTTTGGAGCGGAACCCCCTACGCAGAATGGCATGAGGTGATGCCCTATATCGCTGACGTTTCACACATGCCTGATTTCATTACCTGGACTGAACAGGAAGCGAATGAGGACTGGGGCATTCTCGTTGCAAGTACACTCCACTTGCCGGACATATTCCAACATTTTCGCAGTCTAACACTGGTGTGGATGCCCTCAGGCAACCATGCCTTTTTCCGTTTTTATGACCCAAGATTCAGTATCGATCTAGCAAACTTCTGCGATGAAGAACAACGCAACCAAGTGATGGGTCCTTGCCAACAATGGGTTTCAAAACAACGCACAGTGACCAACTCTACCCCTGCATCTTCAGTCGTTGAGAAACCCTTTCCGTGGTGGGAAGTGCCTGAGGCCGTCGTTAAAAAACTCAGCAACGACCCTAGAACTCTAGCTACCAATCTTATCAAGGAATTTCAAGAACAACGCCCAGATTTGTTTTGTTGCTACCCCGAAAAGATCCTCAATCAAAAGGTAGCTCGCTTCATTAAAAACTTTGATGGCCCGCAAAGTACATACCTTACCAGCTTCATTGAACTCATAGAGGCCGAACAAATGCATTTAGGGAACTTACGATGAGCCAGAAACAACAGTACTACAGCTATATAGAAGGCCAATTTGAAGGTTTCCCTAACCTCCTCAGTACATATAGAAAACAACTTAATGCGTGGTACTTTAAGTCTGCGGATTATGCAACCAACGCATTTGATCTCCCCTCCTTGTTTGCGATGGATAAAAAGATCGTAGCAGGAGGAGCATCAACGACAGTTGGTTCCTCAGATGATGATTACGCGGTAAAAGCAATTTGTCCGAGCAGCGGAGAGCTCCGTATAGAGAGCGTTTTTCAGTCCATTTATCACGTACCGTTAGGCGCAATCCAAGTTTACGTTAAGTCTGAAGACGGTAAAGAAAACCGCTCTGTCATGCTGGACCAACAAGGACAAGCTTTAGTCACTGGCCTCACACCAGGCGTGAAATATAAAATCGTTGTCGACCATAAACCAACGCAATCAGAGATGGATGCATTGTTCTCTCATTATGATTCGATGGGGAAAGATCTTGTTAAGTGGCTAGAGAATAAATGGGTAGGCTTTAAGCCAGAATGGGATCGCTATTTTGCTCAATCAGCTGTGGATAGTGTTTTAGAGAATCTCGGCAAGTTTTTTGAAGGTATTTGGGATGCATTAAAGTCGCTTTGGAATGGCATTAGCGAAGTATATGACTTGCTAAAAGATCCTGAAAAAGCACTTAAAAACATGTCAGAGGGTGCCAGTGAAATCATTTCAGCAATAAAAAATGCTGCGTCGAATGCACCCAAACAACTTGAAAAAGCCATGTTGTTCGCCTCAGATGAGGCTGCGTTGTATCTGCTAACCAGAGCAATAATGATCTACCTCTCGATCATTCCAGTTAGCGGTATGATCAACGAACTTTCAAAACTATCAGGTGCTGCAATCGCTGATATTATCATCGGCATTCTTGGTGGCCTGATTATTTCTTTCATCGCAACGCCAGTCGTGGGAGGGGCTTATTTTCTATTTAGAGCAGGAAAAACCGCGGGTAAAATTGTTAACAAGATTCTAAAGCCCATTGCGAATTTTATGACCGATGTATTTGATATGGTCAAAAAACTAATAAACAAAGCATCTGGTAAGTTCAAACGCGTTGCCATTAACGATGGAAAGGGTGGAAGTTATCGAAACGGCAAGGTTCAACTCAAAGCAGACAACCAGAAAACCTCTAAATTAGACAGTGACAACGACATACCTGACGATAGCAGTCCATCTACCAATCCAGATGACAAACCGACACAAAGCGAAAAAAATACTGAGCTTGACAAAGACCCAATATCAATGGCCACAGGTGAAGAACTGCTGTCCCTCCAAGATGGTCATCTACCTGGGCTACTTCCCTTTGAGTGGAAAAGGCTTTACCGCACGAGTGCCGCAGAATTAAACCAAGGTTTAGGCTTTGGTTGGTCACATAGCCTCTCACATCAACTACACAGTGCTGGTAAAGATGTCATTTGGACTGATGCTGAAAACAAACAAACACGGTTCACAAAACCTAGTCGCAAGCTCCCTATTATCACCAACACGACAGCCCATGCTGCCGCTTATTTTGATGAAAATGAGCGAATCGTCACCATCGCAGAAAATGGTCAGCGCTTTCATTTCAAAGCAAAAGAGGATGAATGGCTGCTAGATGAGATAAGCGACAAATATCACCATCGCTTGCTTATACAACACGACAACCATAATAGAGTGGAAACAGTAACAACAGAGTCTGGCCTTCGTTTCAGACTCATTTACCAAGATCTATTGTTGTCTCGCGTCGACCTCTATCACAAAAAAGAACAAGATGAACGCCCTGTGTGGGTATTCATACACACACAAGCGGAATACTTCTATAACGAATCTGATCAGCTCATCGCAGCAACCAATGCCAGTGGAGAAACCGAACACTATCAATACAACGACCACAATGTTATCCAGTCCCGCGAATTAGCAGGCGGCGCTATATTTTATTGGGAGTGGCAAGGGGAAGGTAAGTCATCTAAAGCGATACGTCAGTACAGTAACCTTTCCAATATTGATACGACCTACGCTTGGGATGAATCATCCAACGCTGTTACGTTAACAAACAGTAATGGGACGCAACAGGTTTATCAACATGATGAAAATGCGCGACTCATTAAGGAGGTTGATGCTGGCGGTGGTGAGTACTTAAGAGAATACGATGACAAAGGCCTGCTTCTAAAAGAAATCGACCCCCTAGGTAATACCACTGAGTATATCTACGCTAGGTCTGGTGAGCTGCAGACTAAGATAGCGCCAAACGGGTTAGCAACGAATTACACCTATCTCAATGGGCTGCTGATCCAGATACGCCAAGATGAAGCGCAGTGGGATTATAAACATGATGCGATGGGGAATGTCACATGGCAACGCGACCCATTAGGACATGTCACTCGCTACGGGTACAACACTCATGGGCTCATTAATGCCATTCACTATCCTGATGGCACACAGCACTCACTGATTTGGAACATCAATGGTGAGCTGGTAGAAGAAACAACGCCTCAAGGAGAAAAGATCCGCTACCGCTACGACATATTGGGAAGGCTGAGATACCGACAAGACAGCCTCGGCGTTCATGAAATGCATTATGACCGCAGCGATCGCCTCACTAAACATGTATTGCCTGGTGGTAAAACAAGATTTTATGAATACAACGCCTACGGCAAAGTCACCAAGTACATCGATGAACAAGGCCGTCTAACCCAATATGAATATCGTTGGCCCTCTCATCAGATCACAAAGAAGATCAACCCAGATGGAACGGAAGTTTCTTATCAGTACGAGAATGCTTTCCAGTTCCTTAGCGATATCGTCAATGAAAATGGCGAGCACTATCATATTGATTACGCACCAACAGGCCACGTCAGCCGTGAAGTCACTTTTGATGGGCGTGAGTTGACGTATCAGTATGACAAACATACCCAACTTATTTCAAAAACAGAAAAAGGGGTTAACGGTGCTGAGCTCACCACTCAATACCAGTATGACAGTTTGGGCAATGTCATCGTCAAAACGCTACCAGATGATAATGAAGTACGTTATGAATATGACGCTCAAGGCAGGCTAGTTTCGGTTGATGATGGCCATTGGCCACTTGCCTACCAATATGATCTTTTGGGTAGACTCATTCAAGAACATCAGGGCTGGGCAACCTTGGGCTATCGCTACGATGAATCCGGTAGGCTCAATGCAATGATGTTGCCTGACGGCCAAACTATCGACTACTGCTTTGACAACGGTCAGCTAAGTCAGGTTAACCTCAATGACCAATTGCTGTCGAAGCATACTTACCAGGCTTCCGGCTTTGAGTTACAACGCCAGCAAGGTGCCTTAACCAGCTATTATCAACATGACGATCAAGGTCGGCTACTCGAACATCGCGTTAAGCAAAAGCAGCTTGAAAAAATCCACCGTAAGTATCACTACAATAGCGTTGGAAACCTGACGAACATAGAAGACAGCGAACGTGGTCAGAAGCAATTCCACTACGACCCCCTTGATCGCCTTACTGCGGTAAGAGGTGCTCTAAATGAAGACTTCCACCATGATCCTGCTGGAAACCTGCTGCTGAATAAACAGGCCAATGTTGAAGGCAACAAATTGCTGTTTCAGGGAGACAGCCATTATCAGTACGACGAATTTGGCAGGCTAACAAAGGAAGCCAGAGGAAAGAGCAGCAAGCTCGTTTCCAGTTATACTTACGACTGTCAACACAGGCTTGTTCAATTGGAAAAGCCCGATGGCTCAACGGCATCCTATCAATACGACGCGTTTGGGCGAAGGATTTCCAAATCCATCACGGATAAAGCGGGCAACCAAAGCTCAACGGAGTTTATCTGGCAGGCCGACAAACTATTGGTAGAAACAGATAACATTGAGCACTACCAAACCTACCTCTATGAATATGGTAGCTTCCGTCCTTTAGCTCTGATAGATGGTGAAGGCGCTACCAACCAAGAGACCTATTTCTATCAGGTCGATCAGCTCGGTACCCCACTAGAAATTACGAGCGTATCGGGAGAAGTTGTCTGGTCCGTAGACTATAAAGCGTATGGCAGCTTAGCTTTAAAGCGGGCAGAGAAAGTCACCAGCAATTTACGCTTTCAAGGGCAGTATTTCGATGAAGAAAGCGGTCTACATTACAACCGACATCGATACTATAGTCCAGCAACAGGAAGGTTTATAACATGCGACCCTATTGGACTAGCTGGTGGCCTGAATAGCTATCAATATGTAAAGAACCCAATGAGGTGGATAGACCCAACGGGATTGACCCAGAGTGAAGGAAACTGCCCAACTGGAGACAGTCAGCAAACACTACAGAAAATAAATGAGATAAAATCACTCAGAAAAAATGAGCCAGAAGCGAGAATAAAACAGCTAGCATTCGATCCAGACACTGGTGGATATCGTAATAAAGAAGCACTGACAGCGTATAAAATTGAAGAAAGGTTCGGTTTTTTTGAAAGATATCAGAGACAAAGTCCAGACGCTTCCAAAGGAGACTTTGTCTCTATATCTGGTCCTTACAAGGGGCAAACGTTTGACGACTTTGGCAGCGAAATTACTGAAGGTATGATAAGGCAACTATCTTTAAAGCCGGCTAGAACCGAAAGGAAATTTTTTGAGTCCTTGAATAAACACCTTGAGCAATCTGATAATGTCGTTTTGAATCTGACAGTACTGAAGTCAAAACACTCAGACCTTTATGAAAGAACGATGGGTTTTTTAAAAACACATCCAAATAGAAATAAAATAATTGACGTCACGGAGTAAATATATAATGTCAATCGTAGAAATTAAATCCTACAAAGGAAGCTTTGAGGAGAAAATATTTTATATCTCTCAAGCACAGAGAATAATAATATTGGAATTTACAAACGAAAATATCGAATGCAGAGATGTATGGATAGATGAATACATTGATGACATCTATCTAGACAGCCTTAACAATGAATTCAAATCATTTTACTTGGAAAAAGAAGATGGATACGGATTCTATAACAAAAAAGAAAGAAGGTGCATGTTAAAGGAAATAATAACTAAGTCATATAACCTAATCCATCGAACCAAACCAGAAAATATTGAACTACTATTAAAAAAAGAGACAAGACTGGATAAGAGATATTTTGACATAAAAGATATAGACCACTTCATTCAAAAAGAAAAAGACCATGAGAAGAATAAACATCGTCTTTTGTCAATATATAATAGCTTACTAGAGATAATATAACATTATGCTCCACCACCTCATACATTGACAGTGTTCCCTCCTCTATTTCCATTAACATGTATAACTACTTGATAAGTATTTCTTATGATGGTGTAGGAACACGAAAATACCGCCAAATAACTAGGATAGCCGCCTTTAGATGAAGCAAAAAATAGAAAACGGATGGGCTAACTTGAACTTAATGGAAAATAGCCATGCTCCGATTGGACCAGACGGAAAAAATAAATTTGCATCACATACAGCGTCAAGAACCCGGGCCTATGGTAGAAATCGTTAGTTCAACACATAAAAAATATCACAAACCTTTGCACGGCCTAATTGAAGATGGAAACAGCTTTAGAAACAATACATCTTTACAATATCAGTATGAAAAGTTTAGAAAAGAATATTGGAAGCTAAGGGCCAACGATTTCAAATGAGGACCTGACATATGAACTTCAATGAATTAGCAAACAATAATAGCGATACCTTTTGGCAAGGTGGGGCTGACACAGCTCAGATAGAAAAATTAGAGCAGCTTCTAGGAATTAAGCTTCCCTCTGTTTTTAAAGAATTTCTCCAATCTCCAGGAGGAGGCGGCGTGGCTGACTCGGAGATCTCAGGCATTGAAGATAATAATGCAGCTCTCGACTTTGGCGGAACTGTATACGGAGACACTCTCGGCGCACGAGAAGACTTCGAACTGCCTGAACACTTGGTAGTTATTTTCTACAAAGATGATGAAATTTGCTGGTGCATTGACACATGCTCTCCGAACGGGCAAGTCGTCAGCTACGATGTGTTCAAGAAAAAGGTTGGCCCTGTAATCGCGAATAACTTTGGTGAATTCTTCTCGGACTACGTATCTATGAGGTTGTAATGTCCTACAAAGTATGGACGCAAAAGACTGATAGTGATAGCAATTTCACAGCGGCGGAGCTGGAAAACGCAGCGAAATTATCTGGAGTAAAAGTCCTATCGCGCAAGCGTTTAAGTGCAGTTTGGCCCGAAGATGTCACCATTAACATTGTCGATGAAAAGCCACCATGCGACACGTTCAAATGTGGCCCACTTCTTATCGTAAATGAACGAATTAGACAGCTCTTGGAACGCTTCACTAATGATGTTGAGTTCCTCTCTGTCAGCGTTAAGTTGAGAGGCGACGTATATAACGGCTACTACTTCGCTAACGTTGTGATCAGCGAAGATATCTTGGACCGCAACAATTCAGTCTATGAGGAGTTTGATGGAGAGATTGAGGACATATCTTCTTTGCGTCTAATGGATAATGATGCTTCTTCAAATGTCTGCTTCTTGGACGTTGATGACTATATATTACTTGTACGTGAGGAAGTAGCGGCAGCCTTAGTAAACGAAAATATTGGTGGCGTTAAATTTTTCGCGCCTGAAGACTGGCGTCCTTGGTAATCAAAAGAGTCACTACAGCCTTATCAACTGAATAGCTACCGACTCAGTAGACACTTTCGAGCCTGTCTTCTCAGCGTTTTTCATGCTCTACAGGTGACATTTGATCGTTGGAACCGTGCCGACGCTTACATCGTAGAACATCTCAATATATTCAAAAAAGATATGTTCAAGCAAAAGCTCTTGCATAAGAGATTCGAAGAGTAAAAAACATGGAATCAGGGTCAAAGCAAAAGGAAGAAGCCTTCCTAATAGTTAAAGAGCTAGTCGACACATTTCTTGGAACATCTGGAGATGGATACGCATTAAACGTGCCTGCAGACATGCGTATTGGCAATGTTGACGATGATGGATGGTGTGAATGGAAATCTACTGACAGCTCTGTCACCAGCGAGGACATACAAGCTATAGAGGATGGATTGGGTTTCAAACTTCCGCTTCTCCTTTCAGAGTACCTGACTTATAAATGTCTTCTGATGACAGATTTTTCTGTTCGCCTTCCTCAAACCCCTTGTGATAATCCTCTTTTTGAGTTTATGGAGTATGTAACTCTTTATAACGAAAAATTTAAATCGTTAGACTTGTTCCCGTTCGCATATGACGAAAATGACGCAGGCCCAATTTGCCTAGATATACGAGGCTTTCATACCAACGAAAGTGCAGTAGTTGTATATGACTATACGTATGCGGGTGACCCCGAATATAGAGGCGACTTAGCTTGGCCTGACTTAAAAGAGCTTTTTCTACATATGATTTCAGAGCTTAAGCAATATCAGTAACTTTTTTCATACCTATTTAACTACTGTGGCGCTTCTCGATGTAGGCATACTTGCGCTTTTAACAAGCCCCCAACAACCACTCACAAAATGCATGGGTCGATAGGTTTCGTTGCTTAGTTTCCTCATCCATTCGGCCTGATGCCACCACACTCACCCATTCTTCCAGCATGGCTTTAAAGCCCTTGGTTTCTAGGGTATTTGTCCAATCGGGCAGTTCGACAGTTTGGGTGATGCCGTTCTCGAATTTCTCGCCTTTCAAAAAGCTGTTAAATTGATAAGCTTCGTTTTCAAAGGCCAACGACACTGACTCGCAGGTTTTGCCAAACTGGCGGTTCATTTGGCCATTGAACAGAGTGCCATTTTCTTCCCACGAGAGATTGATCATGGCGATTTCATCGCCCGCTTTCTGGCACACCACCTGTATGTCTTGCTGGTCAATATTTCCATGGACATTGAGCGAATCAATCACGTGGATCATGTCATCGAAAATAAAGTCCTGTGCTTTGCCTGTCAGATTGAGTCGATGTTTGTGCCAAGTAAGCGTTCGAAGATCAGCTCGGCCCACCAGCGTGTTCCAAAGTGGAATGTAGCGGCGATTGAAGCCAACAAACAAAGGGACGGATTTATGCTCTGACAGCTCATGAAGCTTTTGGTAGTCGGCAAAATTCAGCGTGGCAGGCTTATCAACGAAAACGGGAATGTGCTGCTCCATAAAGAACGTAGCAATAGCAGCATGCGTCTCACTGCTGGTGTGGATCATCACGCCATCGATATTCATCTTAAGCAACTCGCGATAATCGCGGCAGGTTTCCGCAATGCGATATTCGCTAGCGACTGCTGCTAGTTTTTCTGGGTTCCGGGTACAAAAAATAAGCTCGAGATTTGGCATGCGGGTGAGCAAAGGAAGGTAGGCTTTAGTAGCAATATCACCTAAACCGATTACGGCAATTCTCATTCATTTCCCTTTCATTGTTGAAGCAGATTGCTTGCTAATTCGGAGCCAATCGCAAGCTGAAAACCTAGCTTGGAGGGTATCATTTCTGCACCGATTTAGACTCCAGACGCGTCACACTAAAGAGACATTTTCGATATTCACGTTCTCTATTTCGTTCTTACTGCTTTTGCTGTTCCTCGCCTATTGACACCTATTTGGCGCCATTGATAGGTTACGTTATAACATAACAACTCAGTTTGGCTAGGATGCGAATCCAGAACGTAGAGAAGCATGTTAGATGCTCGTGTTGGGTCTGTATTTCAAGGGATATGAATGAAAGACATTAAACCTATTTTCCGGAATCTCGAGAAAATGCTCCGGCAGTCGTCATGGTTTGATGATGGTTGGGAAATATATAACCGTGGCGTGTACATGCAGCTTTATAAGGAAAATTGGCACAATGAGGCTCAAGGCGGCATCCACTTTGAAACCTATATTGAAGCGCCGCAGTTAAAGCAGAAAGAGTTTCCTATCTGTATGCACGCAGAAGAAGACTGCCCTTCACAATCTGAATTTGTCCGCAAATTTCTGCAACTTGAAGGTGAGAAAATAAAGGACTGGAAAGGCTATCAAACCATAGGGGGCGGTTATCATATTTGTCAGCGCAACCTGCCTCTCAACTTTAAAAACCTCGAACAAAAGCTGTATGAAGAGTTTAATCGTCTCCGACAATTTGAAGGCGGTATTGAGCAGACACTGAGTGAGCTCTGAAGCAGGATAACGATGAAGCGGAATCAAAGTCCCTGTATTGATGTGTGTGATTTTTCTGGCCCCAAAGGGTGGTGTTTGGGGTGTGGCCGCACACGCGAAGAATGCCATACATGGAAAGGCATGAAACCCTACGACAAGAACACCCTTCAAAAAGCACTGAAGAAACGGATGGTAAAGATTAAAACCCTACACAGTGAGAAAGACTAGAGCCTCAGCCTTTCACCTCTACTCTACCCGTCCATTACTCAATGTATCTAAAGGCTGTAGTCGCGTTCTACTTTAGCGATGCGGGTCGTGAATGCGGCATACCATTTTTCCCGCCCAAGCTTCTGAGCTCGCACATGCTCAACGTTCGCTTTCCACTGTTTGATGGAGTCGAGATCCTTCCAGTAGGAGATCGTGATCCCCAAACCATCTCTGACTGATTCTATGCCAAGAAAACCCGGCTCTTGAGCGGCCAGTTCAACCATGCGTTCAGCCATATCGCCATAGCCATCTTCAACATCAGTTCTTACGTTGGTAAATATCACCGCGTAATAAGGGGGTTTAGGGGTTTTCGCAATGTCAGACATAGGTATTCCTTTACCAATGAGGGATTCGCTACTCAGCATACGGAAGCGTATCCGTAAGTACACCTTTGCAGTGCAGGTAAAGTGTTTTTTCGTCACAAAGTAGCATTGTGCATGAACACTTAACTGCTTAGTTTTAAATCTGTTCCCACCGGAATCAAGAGGTTAAGCAGTTATGGTCAGCATCTCTCTTACTACGCTAATACGTAGTCTGTTCGTGGCTATCACACTGATGGCAGTATCTTTATCAGCACTCGCTAGCGAACTCCCTGTGGTCAAAGTTGGGGTTTTGAAGTTCGGCACCATTAACTGGGAAATGGATGTCATTAAACGTCACAAGCTGGATGAAAAAGCAGGTTTTATCCTTGATATCACACCTCTGGCTTCCAAGAATGCCTCTTCCGTCGCGCTACAAGGTGAGGCTGTCGACGTCATTTTCTCTGATTGGGTTTGGGTTAGCAGGCAACGTGCAGCGGGCAAAACCTACACCCTCTCACCCACTTCTGCGACGGCAGGCGGTATGTTCGCGGCTGCCGACATTCAGCTCTCTTCACCCTGCGATATAGGCGGTCAGAAACTCGGCATCGCAGGTGGCGCGGTCGATAAAACCTGGCTCCTTTACCAAGCCTATTGCGAAGCCAAAGAAAACAAAGCAATCAGCGCGTTGACTGAACAACAGTTCGTTGCGCCTCCACTGTTAAACAAGCTTCTGATGCAAAACAAAGTTCCTGTCGGAATCAACTTCTGGCATTACGGCGCAAGACTCAAAGCTGCGGGGTTTCAGCCTGTTATCAGTCTTGACGAAATCGTCAAAGGCTTAGGGATCAATACTCAGGTGCCTATGCTTGGTTGGGTGTTCGATGAGAAGTGGGCGAATGCGAATCCATCTTTGGTCTCAGCGTTTTTGAAAACATCTGCCGACGCGAGAGCTATGTTGCGATCCTCCGATGCGGAATGGGATGTCATCAGGCCACTCACCAAGGCAGAGAATGACGAGGTGTTCAATGCGCTTAAAACTGCTTATCGGCGCGGCTTCTCAGGCGTGTTTGGCGAGGAACAGCTGAATGCCGCCGCAAAAATCTTCGATATTCTCGCCAAAGAAGGCGGGCCGAAACTTGTGGGTAAATCAACCACACTGAGTGACGGCACGTTCTGGCTAAAGCCATAAACGGAAACGGCTAACGAGTGAGCTTATCAAGCTACCAACGCTACCTACTCCCAGTTCTGCTGCTGGTGTTTTGGCAGTGGTCAGCGGCGCTGGTTAACAGCGCCGAATATCCAACGCCTGTTCAGGTCTACAACGCTTTTGTTTTTGAGCTGCTCAATGAGCAGATGCTTTCTCATCTTGGCATCACGCTTTGGCGGGTGTTTCTGAGCTTTATTATTTCCATGGTGCTCGGAGTGATATTTGGCATCCTGATGGGTCGCTTTCCAAGGCTCAATGAGCTATCGGATCCCTTATTGATTCTCGCACTCAATATTCCTGCCCTTGTAACCATATTGCTTTGTTACTTGAGTATTGGCTTGGTAGAAACCGCCGCGGTCACCGCCGTTGCGCTAAACAAAATCCCCACAGTCGTCGCGATGATCCGAGAAGGTGCTCGGGTGGTTGATAATGATTTGATGGATGTCGCCAAGGTTTTCCGCCTCTCCCCGACCAAGCGCTTTTTCATCGTTTTCCTTCCACAGCTTTACCCATACATCATGGCATCGGCTCGCACCGGGTTATCGCTGATTTGGAAAATAGTACTGGTCGTTGAGCTGTTAGGTCGCAGCAATGGCGTCGGGTTCAAACTTCACACCATGTTCCAGTTCTTCGATATTGCAGGCATTCTTGCCTACACCTTCGCCTTTGTCACTGTGATTTTCCTGCTCGAATCTCTGCTTTTCCGCCCTCTCGATAAAGTTGTTTCAAGGGGTCGAGCATGATTTCGATTACGCTGAATATCGAGGAAAAAAGCTATGGCTCTGAAACGCCAGTGCTGGGCTCACTGCGTGGTCAATTTAAACTAGGAAAAATCACCGCGATTGTTGGCCCTTCTGGTTGTGGTAAATCCACCTTACTCAACATGATTGCGGGGTTGGAAAGCTCACAAAAAGGAGAAGTCGGCTTTTCTGAAACATCAGAAATAAAGCCAAGGGTGGGTTACATTTTCCAATCGCCGAGATTGATGCCATGGCTCACCGCCAAGGAAAACCTTGAACTGATAGCTGGGAAGAGCAATCCCGCCATTCAGGAAACACTCAGTGCCATGGGTATTCTCGATAAACTGGATAGCTATCCTTCTCAGCTTTCAGGTGGCATGCAGCGTCGAGTCAGTATTGCCCGAGCATTCGTTTATCAACCAGAACTACTGCTGTTAGACGAGCCTTTCACCTCGCTTGACGCCCCGACAGCCGATCAGCTTAGGCAACAACTTATTGCGCTGTGGCAGCGCCAACAATCGACTATGGTGTTTGTCACCCACGATCTTCGTGAAGCGATTTCAATGGCAGATGAGATCTGGTTTTTGAGCCGCCCTCCCACGACGGTCATCCATACCCTTTCCATCAACCAACCGCCGAAAAGGCTGTTGGGAGACATACAAAGAATGCAGGAAATTGACCGCATTGCGTCATCACTATTACAGCAGCACCCCAAATTACTCAGTGGCATTGCACACCACTAGCGCCTCACCACGTAGATTGAGATATACTGCACTCCTTTCTCATTGCCCGGTGGAAATCAAAATGGCAAAGACGCTGACTCAGGAACGTATTGCTGAAATCCTGAAATTCGACGTAGACCAACGTTACAAATACCTGGTGAAGGAAGTGGTGGAAAACCGCGAAATCTGGATCCTGACCGACGAGCATGGCTGCGTGATGCTCAACACCGAAGACGAAGACTGTGTGCCGGTGTGGCCAAATGAAGAGTTCGCGCAAGAATGGGCAACTGGCGAGTGGGAACACTGCAAACCAGAGCCAATTGGGCTGAATAAATGGCACAGCCGCTGGACCAATGGTCTTTTGGACGATGAGCTTTCTATCGTAGCTTTCCCAAATACCGATCTGGAAGGTGTGGTGCTGTTCCCAGATGAATTTGACTTCGACCTGACCAATCAGGCGAAAAAGCAAAAGCGTTAATATAACTTCTGAAGTGAAAAGAGCGGGCAATGCCCGCTCTTTATATTTACACCTCTATTTTTGCAGATCTGCAAATTTATAAGCTCAATGTCACTGGCTTCACATGGGTGTGATCCGCCAACACATTGATGGCTGAAGCTTTAAACAAAGGATTTTCATCCAGTTCTTCAAACAGCCATTTGCAGCTGAATACCATTTTGATCGCATGCACTTCAGGTACCTTGCGGATTCCACTGGCAATGTCTGCCCAGTCGATGGCATTCACGTATGCCAGCGCATCTTCATCCAACGTCGGCAGGGTTTTCGGATAACCCTTCTCGATGTAAAGACCCGTTAACCAAATCCAATAACGTTGCCACAGCTCAGCCAGCAAAGGACGGTAACCATTCCCTTCTGCCAACACGCGCATGGTGATGTCTGCCAGCGCCTGAAAGCTCGTCACGGCATGAAGCGTGGTCAACGCAGGTTCATACAAGTACAAACCGATCGCCCTGTCACCAATTTCGCGCTTCTTAAGCTCGATGTTTTCTTCCGTAATAAAGAACTCATCTGCTACTGAAATATCATGAAGCACAGTATCAGAACAGAGCATCTCGCAGATTTGCAAGCTACCACCGAAACGCGTGATTTCAGGTTTGGCAGCATGCACTCTCAGCCATTGCTCTTCTGCAGTGATAGACTGTGCTGACATATCAATGCGCGGCGGCAACATGCGCTTGTACATGTCTTCAAAGCGGATCGCCCAGTACGCTAAGGCATCAGCAATCAGCCCTTTGTCGCCATGCATAATGGCAAAGCTCAAACGGATAACCGGGTGAAATAAGCCCATTGGCAGCGCGTATTGCAGCTTTTCAAGTACGCCCATCAGATACGCAGTTTGGTCGCTCGCAGCTTGCTGCCCTTCGAAGAAAAGGCGTTGGAAATCGGCAAGGTATTCCGCTTTCCCCAGGTATTCCGTCCAATTCTCTTCGGTCACGACGCCGGTGTCGCGCAGGTGAAGATCTTCTTCAATACGCGCACGATAACGTGGCCAGCTACTGCGAAATGCTTTGATTTCATCATCGGTCGCACCTAATCCCTGAAGCGACATAATCGTCATTGGGTAATGGTTCGACATACCGCCTTTGGTAACGCCACCAAGGTTGGGGTGGAATGCGCTGTCGCGCTGCATTTCGTCATTGACCAACGCAGACATTTCTGTTGCCGCGCTGAAGCGTCTTTCTTTGTTTTTGGTTGAGAACAACATAATGGATCCTCCTTGCGTTGATTGCTGTTGGTTTAATCCAGAAAGCTCACGTATGGCGCAACGGGCACGATGCCGTGCGGGTTTCTAAGTGGGCTTTTCGAGTTATAGCCTCGGCGATAAACATCCAAATCTATGGTGTCTTTCACACCAGGCTGCTGTACCAGAGTTTTCAAATACGCTGAGATATTCGGGTAATCCCGCAGTGCTTTCAGATTGCACTTGAAGGCGGTGAAATAACCCACATCAAAGCGCACCAGTGTCGGCAACAATCGCCAGTCTGCTTCGGTAATGGCATCACCCAGCAAGAACGCTTGTTTGCCGAGACGCGCTTCAATCTCTTCAAGTGATGCAAATAATGCAGTCACTGCCTCGTCATACGCATCCTGCGTTCTGGCAAAACCGGACTTATACACGCCATTGTTCACTGTGTTAAAAATCCAGTCGTTGGTGTCATCAATCTCTTTAGCCAACGCTTCCGGATAGAAGTCCCGTGTATCACCAGTGATGTCGTTAAACGCACTGTTGAACATACGGATAATTTCTGACGATTCATTGCTCACAATGGTTTGGGTCTTTTTATCCCAAAGCACGGGCACTGTGACTCTGCCGGTAAAATCGGGATTCGACTTCACATAAAGCTGGTGCATGGCTTCAAGCCCGAGCAAATTGTCGGTAAAGCGTTCCTCGGTGTTATCGAACACCCAACCTTGCTCGGTCCGAAGTGGTGCCACCAGCGACAAACCCACCACGTTTTCCAGTCCTTTGACTTTTCGGTAAATCAGGGTGCGATGCGCCCAAGGACAGTTCAGAGCTGCAAACAGGTGATAACGACCCGCTTCGGCTTTAAAACCCGCTTCACCACTTGATCCCGCTTCCCCGGTTGCGGTGACCCAATTACGGAACTTAGCGACACCGCGAACGAAACGTCCGTTTGCTTCTGAATACTGCTTCTCTTCCCACTCACGCAGTTGGTCATCGGTGAGCCAACGGCCTTCAATTAACTTACCCATCTCTAACCTCCTTACTGCGTAGTGCCGACGTCTTCACGTCCGTGCGGTGCATCGAAATCCAACGCCGGGCCAATCGGCACAATGCGGGTTGGGTTGACCGTTTCATGACTGGCGTAATAGTGCGCCTTGATATGGTCGATATTTACTGTCTCTGCGACACCCGCGAACTGGTAGAGCTCTCGAAGGTAGCCCGACAAGTTTGGGTATTCACTGATCCGGCGACGGCTGCACTTGAAGTGTCCGACATAAACAGCATCGAATCGGATAAGTGTGGTGAACAAGCGCCAGTCTGCTTCAGTAAGCTGTCCGCCCACGAGGTAGCGATTGGTCGCCAGATGCGCTTCCAGTTTGTCCAGCGCACTGAATACGTCTTCCACTGCTTCATCGTAAGCCTCCTGAGTGGTCGCAAACCCAGCGCGATACACACCGTTATTAATGTTCGGGTAGACAAAATCGTTCATCTCATCAATGGCTTCCCGCAATGCTTCTGGGTAGTAATCACCCGGAAGCGCGCCGATGTCATCAAACGAACTGTTGAGCATGCGAATGATTTCTGAAGACTCATTGCTCACGATGGTTCCGGTCTTCTTATCCCAAAGTACTGGCACCGTGACACGCCCCGTGTAATCCGGTAATGCGCTCGTATACACCTGGTGCAAATAGGTCGCGCCGTTAATCGCGTCTTCGACCACATCATCACCCGGCAGGAAGGTCCATCCGTCATCACCCATAAAGCCATTGACCACCGAAATGGAAATCATCGCTTCCAGCCCTTTCAGTTTTCTGAAAATCAGGGTGCGATGCGCCCAAGGGCACGCCAGTGAAACATAAAGGTGATAACGACCCGGCTCTGCTTTAAATCCGCCTCCGCCTGTTGGCCCCGCCGAACCATCTTTCGTGATCCAGTTTCGAAAGCTCGGCGCTTTTCGGGTAAAGCGTCCGTTTGTTTTGCTGGTGTCATACCAATCGGTGCGCCAAACACCGTCTACCAATAAGCCCATTGCCGTGCCTCCAAGCTGTGTAATTTGCTGATGGGCTAACAATAGATGTTATTGAGTGAAGGAAAAACAGCAGTAAAGTGAAATGATTGTTCTTCAAATTAGAACAATAAAGGAAAAATAGAAAAGACCCCTTTCGAGGCCTTAAAATATAGGAGTCAGTTACTCAGGCTTTTTCATTTCACTGAATACTTCAAGCTGTGCCCTCAAACCTTGCGCTTCCAGATTGGAGATCAGCTCAGTCAACTCCGCGCCTGATGTCGCTTTCAATACTGCGATACCACCTGCACTGGAAACCAACGACAGATCATTTTCTTTCGCCAGTGACTCCGCTGTCGTCTTGTCGGCTTTAACCAGGATCAGGCCACTGGTCTTGTGGCTAACCAAACCTGTTGCGTCCGTGAGCGTTTCGCCGGCATAGACTTTTGGCGCGTCCTCTAAACCGAAGAAGCGGAGCAAAGAGAAGGCTTGTGGTGCATCCTTGTAAAAGGTTTTACCGTTGATGACGACTGCTTCTCCTTGAGGCGTTGCGACCGCTAGTTCTGCCAGTTCACCGGTTGCCATAACAGGAGCGGAAAGTAACGCACTGCTGAGCAAAATTGTTTTAAGTTTCATTTTATTCACTCCCTTAACCTTGATGACCGATAACGCGGATTGACCAGTGATTCAGCACACCGTCAATGCTGTTGTTCCAACGAGGGAAGTTATACTCTTCCGCTTCATTTTCGCGATTGCGCAAGATCCAATAGTCGAATGCGTTGCTCACGTCAGTCACGCGAATGCGCCATTCACCTGCGGCAGGCTCACCATAGAACTTATGGCTCAACATGAGGTGATCACGGTAACCACGGCTCTCTTCACCAATATCCTGACCGATACCCTGAAGCAAAGAGCGGCCTACCATGCTGTTACTTGGTGACATCAACACGCTACTGGTGCCCGAAGGAGATACCAATTCAATCAAGAGGTCACTCGTGCGTTCATGGTCGATATCGATTTTGACCTGCACAGACTCCACGGTTAGATTGCCGTCAATCACGATGCCACTGCCCACTGCTTCGTTGCTGGCATCAGGTACAACAACGTCGGTTGTTTCTGATTTCCACTTCGTTAGTTGCATTGGAGGCAATGCCTGATAAGTGCGTGCTTCAAACATGGCTCTATCAACATCAATCAGACCAAAACCGTAGTACGGGCTGTATTCATAACCTGCCGCATTTGCCGACCAGCCTTCCAGACCCACCACAGTTTTGTTTTCACCGGTATGCGAGACATAGTTAATCACTGTGTCTACGTGGGTTTCATCTACCTTGGTGGCAGTCTTCGCCAGGATATGTCTAATATCGCGTTGCGACAGATCAGGACGCACCGTCATCAGCAGTGCTGCAGCACCAGATGCATTTGGCGCGGCAGATGACGTGCCGTTCATCACCCCGTTGTAATTACAGTTCGGATCTTCTGCTGTTCCACCATGAAGGCCATTTCTGTCAGTCTTCTCAATGGTGTTGTAGCCACGATCACAGCCTGTCAGGTCAGTGGTGACATGCGCCGGTTTATCACGACCGAATTCACCCGCTGGCGACGTCAAGAACACGTTGGCACCAACAGAGGAGTAGGAAGCAAGCAGGCCATCAGCATTCAGCGCGCTGACCGTCATGTTCCAATAGTTTGAGTTGTTGTGTGAGAGATTACTGTTTTGCCAAGGCAGCCCTTGGTTTGGCGCATCCGCGGTATCGTAGTCTTTCGGTAATATGCGGTAAACGTTGTCTCCCAGCATGATGGAAGTGCGGCCAAAGCCATTACCTGCTGACTTCACATAGAGCGCACCTCGCCCTTGATGCGCCTTGGTACTTTGCTCTTGATAAACGGCATCTTGCGTAGCAAGCGAAAGGTCGTTTTCCAGATCAAATGGACGGCTGAACAACACATTGCTGCCGTAACTTTGGTTAAAAATACGGGCATCTGCAGAACGTGAGTCTGCGCCGTGAGCTATCAACCAACTTTCTAGAGATTGCTCTTCAAGGTAGTTATACCCTTTCAGGCCTGCTCGTGGTGCTACACCGCGAACCCCTTCATTGTTATTCCCAACCGCAGCAATGATGCCCGCTACTGAAGTGCCGTGAGAAGCATTGGGGTCCCAAGGTGTAGGGTCGTTATCTTTGTTCACCAAATCCCACGAGCCGGGCCTAACATTCGCTGCCAGGTCTGGGTGGGCAATTTCAAGACCATCATCAACAACAGCCACAGTCACGCCCTGTCCTTGGATACCAAACAGATGTGTTTGCCAAAGATTCAGATCGTATCCAGTGCGTCCGCCAGTGGCAGAAAATGCTGCCTGCCCGTTATTGAGTAAATTCCACTGATGTTCAAGCAGAGGGTCTCCAGGGATCAGCCAACGATTTTCATAAAATCTGTCCGTCGCAGACGCGGCCCCCGAATAAGCAATGGCCGAGCCAATTGCTAGTGCAATAATCCGTTTCTTATTCATTATTAATCCCACAAAAAGTTACAAACGATAATATTGAGCAAATAATCAACGCTCGCTTTTATTAATATCGGATAAAAATGAATTTAGAAACGTCATAGGTGTGATATGACTCGCATATAAATATCCAGAAAAGCAGCCAAATGTTAGGAAGTAATAACTAATTTCTTATAGTCCTGATTTCCAACAGTTTTCGTTATCATGGCAAAAAACCTCAAAAAACCCTGACAAACTGTGCCAAAATCAGGCTAGAACCACTAAATATGATGAGTAAATCCTCATCAAGATCGCATAGCTATTTAGACAGCGCTTTCCCTGAGAGGATTTGTTAAAGATTTTCGCTTCAGTGCGAATTAGAAGAAATAAACAACGATATTTGGAGTGTTATAAAGGCGGAAAATAATACTATTTTCAATAATATTAATATAAAAATAAAGGGACATATGCCCTTTATTTTCTTTCGATTAAAACCATGACTTCGGCATGCTCCGTGTGCGGAAACATATCAAACCATTGCAGACGTTTGACTGTATAGTTCACCAAACCATCGAGGTCTATTTTCAGCGTTTCTGGATTACAGCTGGAATAGACAATGTGCTTGGGTGCTAACTCGCCAAGTTGTGCCACCAACTCTTTACCCAAACCACGACGGGGCGGGTTGACCAGCACCAGATCAGGTGCTCTGTCTTGCAGTAGCGAGAATTTCGCTGAATCGAGCGCATCAAAGTTTAGGTTGATAATTCCCATTTCTGCCGCAGAACGCTTCGCGCTCGCAATGGCCTCCGGTTCGATTTCAATACCGGTGACTGACTCGGTCACCGACGCGCAATGCAAAGCAAAACCACCGACGCCACAGAATAGATCCCACATGCGTTTGGGCTTGAGTTCTCTTACCCATTCACGCGCTGTCGCATAGAGTTTGGCAGCGACTTCAGGGTTGGTCTGGAAGAAGCTTTTCGGACGCACCACCAGCGGTACGTCGTTGAATTGCTCGATAATGTGTTCATCGTCTGTGAGGAAAATTTCCTCATCGCCTTCAAGACGCGCCATGTGTACGGGCTGCAAATTAACCGACACCACACGGATTTTCGGAAACGCCTCGCGCAGCCTCGCTAAGTTTGCTTCTATACGCGGCAAGGCATCGCGGGTGCGCATGACAAATCGCAGCATGAACTCGCCAGAATGTGCCGAGCGGGTTAGCAAAATGTACTTAAGTTCACCCTTCTTCTTTTCTTTGTTATAAGGCGGAATACCAGAGGTGCGAATCCAATCCTGCAGGTAATCCAGCAATGCCATCATGTCTTCGGTGTAGAGTGGGCAATGGGTCAGGCTCACCCGTTCGAGGTTATCCCCAAACTTCACGTCTGCCCCCAGCACAGGTTGGTGCGCTGCACCCAGCACCACCATCTTTGCTTTGTTACGGCAGCCCGTTTCTTTGCTCAATACCGGCGATAACCACTGCTCTGGCAGTCGGTTCTCAAACAGGGATTTCAGCCCGTTGTCTTTGTCAGCGACTTGCTGGGTGTAGGGGACACCCCTCAACTCGCATGAACGGCACTTGTGCTGATCGAAGAATTTGCAATGCATAACGCTCTACCGCAGAAAAAGAAGGGAGAGTCTAAGCATCCTGACTAAAATAACCATTCACGTTGTTATTCGTTAAAATCGAATATATTGATGGTAGAAACCAGACACATTGAAGCCCGGTTCAAGCATGGGAAAAATACCTTTTTTCTTGAGTTTATCCCCGCGCTTCAGGAATACTGGTCTCACTAAAATCCGCTGATAAATGAGCACACTACTGATGAAAATAGATCTCACCCGACTGGTCACAGAAAGCCGTAACTCTGCAAGCGCAGAAATCGACAAACTTTCCACGCTGGAAATGCTCGAAGTGATTAATCAGGAAGATCAGAAAGTCGCGCTCGCGGTGAAAGCTGAACTCCCACAAATTGCCAAGGTTGTCGATGCCATTACTGAGGCATTCGCAAAGGGCGGTCGCCTTATTTATATGGGAGCAGGCACATCAGGGCGATTGGGTATTCTGGATGCCAGTGAGTGTCCACCCACTTACGGGACCAAGCCTGAACTTGTGGTGGGTTTAATAGCAGGAGGACATCAGGCCATCTTGAAAGCAGTTGAGAACGCCGAGGACAATGTCGAACTCGGCAAGCAAGATCTGGTGGATTTGAACCTGACCGCTAAAGACGTGTTGGTAGGGATTGCAGCCAGTGGCCGCACACCTTATGTACTAGGTGGGATGCATTACGCCAAGTCTGTCGGTGCAACGGTTGCCACTATTGTTTGCAACCCTGTCTGCGCAATGGCAGATGAAGCAGATATCTCCATCATCCCTGTGGTGGGACCTGAGATTGTAACTGGCTCATCGAGAATGAAAGCAGGAACGGCGCAAAAGCTGGTGCTGAACATGCTGACAACAGGCGCGATGATCCGCAGCGGCAAAGTATACGGCAACCTGATGGTGGATGTAGAAGCAACAAACGCCAAATTGGTGCAGCGTCAGATCAATATCGTCGTAGAAGCCACAGGTGTCGGCGCAGATGAAGCTGAAGTCGCACTTCAAGCTTGCGGGCGTCACTGTAAAACAGCGATCTTAATGATTCTGGCAGGTATTGATGCAAATGACGCCAAAGCGCGACTGGAAAAGCACAAAGGGTTTATTCGCCAGGCATTGAATGCGTAGTGTAAAAAGAGTTAGATGACCTGGGCGATTCGGCCTGTCATTCCCAAAGGCAGTCTTCAGGAACAATCAGTTTGAGCAAGGCTGCTGGTGGAAGCTCGCTAAGCGCGACTTGTCGGAAGACATCTGCGATTTGAAGGTCGCCACCCAAACACCGAATAATCGTGGTGTTAATGGCTTCTTTTTCCATGCCATCAGCATGAAGCATTTGCACCCAATGGTATTCCGGCGCATTGACATCGAGAATTGTCCGCCTACCTAATGTGAACGTATGTTCTTTCATTTCTCTCCTTAACATGTCATAAAAATTAAACACCCACCCATAATGGGCAGAATTTAGACGACTGGCAAGGTATTTTCATAGAATACTGTTTTTAATGAGTTTTATGATTCTCCAAACTAATACACAATTGCTTAGACATAATTTAACTCATTGATAATCTGCTCTATTTGTCTTTTTGTGGATAGATATATAGACAGAAAAAATGAAATACCGACTACCTGCCTTAAACTCTGTTAAATTCAAAATTATCGCACTTTCATGGTGCATACCTATTGCGCAATCGCACCATAATGAAGCATTTCTATGCATTAGATTAAGAGAATGAAGGATAGAGAGTTTCTTTATGGTGCATATTTAATTTGTTAAATAACAATAAATTAAAAACACTTCGCACTTAATTAGCGCCACAATGCACATTCATGGTTCATGCAGGCACGATTTGTGCTTATTCCCCTGCGGCCTGAAGAAGCAACTCTTCAGCAAGGAAAGCAATCTCAAGGAAGTAGAGGAATTACAACGTGGAAAATATTAGTAGCGCGATTCAAACGCTGTCAGAAAGCGCGAACACGCTCTTTATTCTGATCGGTGCCATCATGGTTTTGGCAATGCACGCAGGCTTTGCCTTTTTGGAAGTGGGTACCGTCCGCCATCGCAACCAGGTAAACGCCCTGGTGAAAATTATGTCCGACTTTGGCTTCTCAGCTCTTGCCTATTTCTTCATTGGCTACTGGGTTGCCTACGACGTTAACTTCTTCAGCAGCGCCAGCGTCCTTTCCGAAGGTAATGGTTATGAATTGGTGAAGTTCTTCTTCTTGATGACTTTCGCCGCGGCGATTCCAGCCATCATTTCCGGCGGTGTTGCTGAACGTGCAAAGTTCTACCCTATGTTGATTGCTGCCGCAGCCATTGTTGCTTTTGTTTATCCATTTTTCGAAGGGCTGATCTGGAACGGTAATTTTGGTTTTCAGGATTGGTTAGAAGCAACCTTTGGTGCGCCTTTCCATGATTTCGCTGGTTCGGTCGTGGTTCACGCTGTTGGCGGATGGATTGCGCTGGCAGCCATTATGATTCTTGGCGTACGTCAAGGCCGTTATCGCGGTGGCAAGCTGATTGCCTTTGCACCTTCTAATATTCCGTTCTTGGCACTTGGCGCATGGATCCTGACAGTAGGCTGGTTTGGTTTTAACGTGATGTCTGCACAAACCATGGACGGCATCAGCGGTTTGGTTGCCGTCAATACCCTGATGGCTATGGTTGGCGGTATCGTCACTTCCCTCATTGCCGGTAAGAATGACCCAGGCTTCCTACACAATGGTCCGCTGGCGGGTTTAGTCGCGGTATGTGCGGGTTCTGATTTGATGCACCCAATCGGCGCACTGATTACTGGCGGTGTGGCTGGCGTGTTGTTCGTCTGGCTATTCACCCTTATCCAAAACCGCTTCAAAATTGATGATGTGTTAGGCGTTTGGCCACTGCACGGTGTATGTGGTGTTTGGGGTGGTATCGCAGCGGGCATTTTCGGTTCAGAAACGCTGGGCGGTCTTGGCGGCGTTAGCCTGATCGCTCAAATCATCGGTACCGTTGCTGGTGTGGTCGTGGCATTCGTTGGTGGCTGGGTTGTTTATACTCTGGCTGAAAAAGCGGCAGGTATTCGTCTAAGCGAAGAAGACGAATATAACGGTGCTGATTTAGCTATTCACAAAATCGGCGCGACATCCGAAGATTAATCGTTTTAATAATTTCTTTCCAAGCCCTGCTGATCAGCAGGGCTTTTCATTTAAATGTAATAGTTACAAGCTCACGTTTGGTAACAAAGGTCATCAACACCTTCTTATAAAGTTCATTCCCTTTCCCGTTCTTTTCATCAAGCGCTATTCGGCTTAAAAGCAAGAGATGCAATCACGCGCATAAATCACCAGCAATTCGTCTCACATTGAAAACACCCATAATATTAATTTGACAAATTAGTTGACGAAACTTTAGATATGCGCCAACTATTAATACAACAATTATTAATAAGTAGACATCTGTCTTTTGGCTACATATTTGGCACATTGGTATTAGTGGAATATTTCCCGAAAGGGGAGGGAACATGGACTTAGAATACATGCAAGCAGTAGACGTATTGGGACAACTGCGCGTGGGCGACTCTATCAGCGACGCACTGAGAAATGAGGCGCAATGCGTAACCCGTGAAATCTTTGAGAAATATCGGGACCGATGCGACGTCGACTCAATTGAAGGCTTACTGTTTGATAATGAAGTGAGCACCAAATTAAGAAACACATGGACAGATGCGATATGCGATGTGTGGCTTAATTAAGTCCGTTTTCTTTTGTTCCTATGATGTCTTAGAGCATCGAAGGCTGAAATAGAAATAGTGCAGAGCCTCACTGCTAACGCATAAAAAGTGGAGCCCTTGGTGGGCTCTATTTATTTCTCTTCACTCTAAGAAATACTTCAATCTGTACTGGATTCTGACCAGCTTTTCAGCTTTCTAAACCTTACTCCCAGAAAATTTTCAGTCTCTTTTCACTCTATTCCTATATCCAGAGCTGGAGATTTAGCCATCCACTTATCCAAAACAGTTTTTAGCTTCAATTAAAATAGAATGAAAAATACCTAAACAATCCGTGGCCCCTTCTTTGACCTTTCCTCTCAAGCGCTCTCCGAACCCAATCGTTTATAAAAGGCTGACGTTCTTTACCGACTTCAATGGTAATATCTGCACATAAGTCATTTTTATTCTCTACCATCATGCAAACCATCATTGACTGGGTTCAGGAAGATTCTTTGCGCATGCAGGCGCTCAAAAGTGTTCGCACTCTAGAGTTACCCCAGTGCTATCTTGCTGCGGGTTTTGTCCGTAATCTGGTGTGGGATCGCCTCCATCAAAAAGAAAATACAACACCACTTAATGATGTCGATGTCATTTATTTCGATACTGATGAATCTGATAAAAATGCTTATCTGACCTATGAACTAAAGCTAAAAACCATCATGCCATCGCTCAACTGGCAGGTGCGTAATCAAGCCAAAATGCACCTGAGAAATGGTGACCAACCCTATCAGAGTATTCTGGATGCCATGAGTTTCTGGCCGGAAAAAGAAACTGCCGTAGCAATCCGTCTCAATGACAATAACACGCTGGACTGTATATCTTCGTTTGGATTTGAATCCCTTCTCGCGTTAAAAATCACGCCTAACCCCAGGCGCGATATCACCCTCTTCCACCAGCGCATTCAGTCTAAAAATTGGCTCTCACATTGGCCAAAATTAACCGTGGAAAAAAGTTTCGAATAACCTGCATCCAATCCCCCCCTTCCCACCGTCTCCTTCTCTGACAGCGCTGTCTCATGATGTCAAAAACAATGAGAAGGAAATCCCATGTACAAACACATGCTTGTCGGCACTTTGTTGGCGCTTCCAGCGCTGGCTATTGCCGCAGACAACACTGTCAACACCGCTGCAGGTGAGGTTTTTGTCGATCCGAACGGACGCTCGCTCTACACCTTCAGCAAAGACAAAAAGGACAAGTCCATCTGTAATGGTGGCTGCGCAGCAAAATGGCCGCCCCTCCCAGTCAATCCAGCGACCGAAATGTTGTATGGCAGTCAATCTGGATTCAGCGTTATTCGTCGCGACGATGGCAGTGAACAATGGGCTTATCAGGGCGCACCGCTTTACCGCTGGTTTAAAGACATGAAGGCAGGCGATATCGAAGGAGCAGGTATCAAAGGTGTTTGGCCTTTAGCGCGTGCCGATGATGTGACAGTCCGACTATATAACGATGATAACCGCCGCTATCTGGTGGATGACAACAACTTTACCCATTATACCCAAACAACCTGCAGATGCCGGTTTCAGCGAGCTTGACTGGCGTTGTGATCGCGGCGTCGCTTTGTAGATGTAGCCATCTACATCAAAAAGGGACAACAAAGAGCACGACGCCAGTCAACTCGCCCGAAGGGAGGACCTCAATGTGTCCACTTCTTCGTTAAATTTCGCTGAAATAGACTACTATTCCTAGCGAAATTTGCCTTGAATTGAACACATTGATGACCTCTGAAATCGAGCATGTGCAGGTTATTTGGGTATATAACTTTGATAACGATGAAAAGGGTATCTCCAACTGCTATGGCGACTGCGCCGCTTATTGGCCACCCGCTTTGGTGGACACGCAGAACATGGCATCACTGACATTGTCCGGTGATTTTGGGGTAACAGAGCGCAAGGATGGGAACGTTCAGTGGACATACAAAGGTATGCCGCTTTACCGATGGATTAAAGATACCGCGCCGGGTCAAACGACAGGAGATGGCGTGAAGGACATCTGGCACATGGTGCCGCTATGAGGTGATTTTTGAGTCTCGATACCAAGGAAGTCGGTGAGTTGCTCTCCCGCATTGCATTGAAAGATCGGAGCGCTTTTGAAGCGCTCTATTCGCTCACAGGTTCGCGCCTTTATCATTTACTGGTTTCTATCGTCAAAGACGAAGGATTGGCTGCAGATTTACTACAGGAGGGTTTTCTGAAACTCTGGTTCAGACAGCACAGCTACCCTATTGATTATCCTTGGGCCTGGCTATGCCAGAGTATGCGGAACCTCGCCATCGATGAACTGAGAAAGGCCCGCTATTCAAAGGAAGAATCGGTCTCTGACCCCATGTCAGAGGCCGATAAAGGTCTGGCGACGCTGGAACACAGCGCACATCCTGAACATCAGAAGCTGAGTTACTGCCTCCAAGCCCTCACACCAGAAAAGCGCAGTGTCATAGTCCTCGCTTATGAGCATGGCATGAGCCATGAAGAAATTGTCGAACATGTAAAATCTCCACTAGGAACAGTGAAATCGTGGATTCGACGCGGACTGATGGAGCTGAAACGATGCCTAAATTAACCGTTGCCAAGCGCTACCAATCCGCGGAGTTACGAGACAAGCTTGCTGCTGAATATGTGCTTGGCACACTCACACCCAGGGTTCAGCGTCGTCTGGAATACCTGATGAACCAAGACCCAAGTTGGTGGGAACACATTGAGCACTGGCAGCAGCATTTTGCCGGCATCACCCCATCTATCGATGCAAATTTAGATTGGGAATTTACCAAGCCGCCTGAACGGGTCTGGCGCAATATCACCAACGCTATTTACCCTCAGCGGGAAAATGCCCGAACCCGCTCGAAAACGCCTTGGTGGAAGGCTATCACCACACCCATGTCACTGGCTTTGTCTCTGGTTATTGGTGTGCTGATAAGCCCCAGTATCATGCCACCAGAGGCTCCAAAGAAAGGGCCAATTATTGTTCAGCCTGCTAACTACTTTGCTTTGATGTCCTCTGAGCAAGAACACAATCTGTTTGCCATTGTGGCGTATCGCGGATTAGGCGATGCAAAGTCAACACTGCGTCTGCAGCGAAACCTGCGTGAATCCGAGTTGCCGCCGGAAACAGCCACGGTGTGGATGCGGGACAAAGAATCCGGAGAAGTTACCCGTATCGACACGCTGAGAAACATCAACGACACACGTTTTCTTTCCCCCGAAGAATGGCAACAATTGAAGAACAGTTCAGAGCTGATCGTCACCATTGGTGAAACGCCGGATAGTCAGGTTTTGTATGAAGGCCGCTGTGTTGAACTGAGTAACTGGAATGCCATTTAAAAACTGGTCAGGGGGCGCGGTGTCGCCTCCTGACCTTCATTTAAAATACAGTGATTAATCACATTTCCAAATGCGAATGCGGCATATTCTGGAGCTGATTTCTTCATTAGATTCAGGACAATATGGACGTATTACTGCTCGCTGGTTTAATTTTCATTAACGGCTTGTTTGCCATGTCTGAAATTGCGCTCGTCGCCGCTAAAACCAGCCGACTTAAACGCATGGCGGAAACCCGAAAGGCCGCCTCAGTGGCGCTTTCCCTCAAAGAAAACCCCAACACTTTTCTTTCTACTATCCAAATCGGCATCACGGTTATCGGGCTTTTGAGCGGTATTGTTGGTGAAGCCACTCTCTCCAAGCCTTTCGCAGAGTTTCTCGTTTCAGCTGGCATGCACATCGAAACGGTAGATTATCTCTCCACCGCTTGCGTGGTGCTGGGCATCACCTACTTTGCCATCGTCGTGGGCGAGTTGGTGCCAAAACGTATTGCACAATCTCATGCCGAAGCTATTGCGGTACTGGTTGCTCGTCCCATCCGCTGGATTTCTATTGTTACCCGGCCGTTTGTGGTGGCGCTAAGTGTCTCAACGCAAACGTTGCTTAAAGGTCTTGGTGTGCGCGAAGACAGTGAAGAAACCGTCACCGAGGATGATATTCAGGCCATCCTCAATGAAGGTTCGGAATCCGGTGCGATAGAGCCGCGTGAACAGATCATGATCCGCAACATCCTTCATCTCAATGATCGACTGGTCAGCTCGCTGATGACACCGCGACGCGACATCGATTATCTCGACATCAACCAGCCTGTCGATCAGGTACTGGTGCGTATCCGCAGCACCAAACACAGTGTCTTCCCCATCTGTCGTGGCAATCTGGATAATGTCATCGGCACGGTTTCTTCGAAGCTGCTGCTGAACCATGTCGGCGACATCAACACCACCGTCATTGCCAAATTGCTTAAACACCCTATGTATGTGCCAGAGTCGATGAAAGGATTAACACTGCTCGATCACATGCAGCGCCAAGGGACAGAAATGGCGTTTATTGTTGATGAATATGGCGACATTCAAGGCCTCGTCACCCATTATGATTTACTGGAAGCCATTGCCGGTGAGCTCTCACTCTCACCACAGGATTTGTGGGCGCAGGATCTGGAAGAAGGTGGTTGGGTGATGGATGCGCTGATCCCTTTGAACGAGTTAAAAGACAGGCTTGGGGTTTCGACTTTGGAGGGAGAAGAAACCGAAGGCTTCCAGACGCTAAATGGCATGTTGAGTTGGTTAGCAGAAAAGGTGCCTGGCGAGGGAGAAGTACTCGTCCATCAAGGCTGGCGATTTGAGGTCCTCAAGGTCAAACACAACCGCATCGCCAAGGTAAAAGTGACCCAAGAGCGCGCAGAAACCGAAGCGGAAATTTAATCAATAAAAAGCCCCCCAAAACTTGGAAACATAGGAGGGCTTTTTCGATCGAAAGGAAACAGCTTAGTTGTATCCCGACACTTGCTTCGAGAAGTTATTCATCGCCTTCACACCGTCGATCTGGTTGTCAAAACCCAGCGGCAGCTTAGTGTTTGGAGAAAGCTTTTCTGGCGTCGAAAAATACGGGATCGCATTGCCGCCCATCACGGTGCGTTCCGCAGAGTAACCAACCGCGATATTGCGTGCTAAATCCGGCGTCAGTACACCATGATTCAATCCCATGTTATGTCCCAGCTCATGGCGCATAACATTGGTGCCACAGTTCAGCGAGCCCGTCGCCACCATGTTGAAACGGCTGGATTTCACCCATGCCAGGCCACACCCGCTTTCGGTTCCTTCATAGTAAATCGCATCCGCTTTAAGGGCATTACGTCGTTGCTGCGCAATCGGATTTGAGCGAAGTTCACGCAACGCATCACCGAGCTTCAGCCAGGTATCCGGCGTCTGGAATTTTTCGAGAGAAACCATGCGGAAACGGAAATTTGCCCCGGAATTCAACAAGGCTTCATTGGTTTTCACATAACCTTCTACCAAGCGCGAGCGCGATTTCGCTTCACCAATTTTCTGAACGTTGCGATGGCTGTAGTAAGCCAGCAAATCGATGGTGACAGTGTCGCGTTCCCAGTTTCCACTGCCATTGACCACAAAGGTTGCCCATTCGCCACGGTAAAGCCTGTTTGGGCTCATCCCCTGCCCTGATACGACGAACGACCATGCGGCATCCGTTTTTACATGAACGCGTGTGCCTTCGCCACTGTTTGGCAACTTCAGGTTTCGCACATAGTTTGCGTTGGCAAAATAAACGTGGGTATCGGGCGTGGTGATATTCAACTCACCGTTTTTCACATCACGCGCATTCAGGCTTACTTCTGGACTCTTATACAAACTCCACAGATTACGGTCACCACGATAAACGAACACATATTCCTGACCGTTTCTGAGCGTCAGAGGTGCACCCACATCGGTACGCGTATTCATAATGGTTGCATTCCAGGCAGCGCGGGAACGGATTGAAACTGTGTCTCCCTCTTTGCCCTCTCTGGGCAACGAAATGTTTCCGATGTAGTTAGCATTGGCAAATTGCACCACTGTCATTGGCGAATAAGGAGTTGGCACCACACCGTCTTTAATATCACGCGCATTGATAAAGCGCTCCGGCGCAGATTTGAAGAACCACTTTTTATATTGCTTGTTGTAGATCAACACATATTTGTCTTTGGTGCGGATAGACGCCGTACTCTTGGTCCCCAATTGCGCGTCATCAATACGTGATGTCCACGACGCGTTGGACGTGATCACAATGCCCTGAAGCTGATTAACGGTTTCGGGCAATTTCACCGCCCGCGTCCAATTGCTGTTGTACATGTGATAGCGAACAAAGCGCTGTCCCGCATCATTCCGGATCGTATCGCCCACCTTGTTTGGCGTCTGGAAATCCATGTCCATACCCCACGCTTTAGTCGCGGCATCATAGCGGAACGTCACGGAGTCATTGGTGTAGAGGTAAACGGTTTCAAAATCCAGTGAGTCATGGCTGATTGAAGAGGTATAACCTGCCTTGGAAACCAAATTTACAATGGTTTTGTCCTGCGGTGCTGTTGGGAACTTTATCTCGCCAACCCAGTTTCCGTTGTAGGTAGTAAAAGTGATGTTGTTGTCGTCATTCGGCAATTGCCCATCGGGAAAGTCCTTTGCCGTATAGTTTCCTGCCAATGCCGTTGCAGAGAAAAGCGCCAAGCCAAGGCTCCCTACAATTTTTGTATATATTTTTAGATGTCTAAGATTCATCAATTATCCTTTCTCTTTATTATCCATGTCAGTCAGTGCATTCCCCTGACTCAAAGAAAGGTTATTTAATTCATCATGATAAATTTGTTTCTGAAGTGAGATGCACAGAGCTTTCGGTACTTTTTTGTCCGGTTTAGATAAAAAAAAAGCCCGACATCCAAGGAGAAAATGCCGGGGGAGTGTTTTGCAGTTCACTGGAAGAAAGAACTGCATCAAATGGAGAATGTGTGCCTTCAGTAAACTCGAAAAACCGAAGACACTTGATCATGATTGCGCGACAGATAATCCTTCCGCGTCGAAGAAGTGAAGCTTGTTAGTATGGAACTGGAGACCCACGTTGTCGCCAGCTCTTACCTCGCTTTCCCCATCGGTGCGAACGGTTATTTTGCCGAGCTCACCACAATCAACAACTACATAGATATCCGCACCAAGGTATTCAGTCACATCTACGATGCCCTGACAGTTACCTTCTTCCGGAGAAACCAGATTTATTGCCTCTGGACGGATGCCAAGCTGGGTTGCAGAACGGGTATGCGGATATTCTCCGCCCTTGCCGCCTGCCAGCCCATATTCACCACCTTCTGTCACACAAGGCATGATGTTCATCTTAGGGCTGCCGATAAATTGCGCGACAAACAGGTTAGCAGGGTGATCGTATAGCGTTTTCGGGCTGCCAATCTGCTCAATCACACCGCCTTGCAGCACGACGATTTTGTCGGCAAGCGTCATTGCTTCTACCTGATCGTGTGTCACGTAAATCATGGTGGATTGCAAAGACTGGTGAAGCTTGGCGATTTCGTATCGCATTTCCACACGAAGCGCCGCGTCCAGATTCGACAAGGGTTCATCAAATAGGAACGCTGTTGGGTCACGCACAATAGAGCGCCCTATCGCCACGCGCTGTCGCTGACCACCGGAAAGGTGTCTTGGACGACGGTCGAGATAATCCTCAAGCTTAAGCACCTGCGCCGCGTAATTCACTTTTTCGTCGATTTCAGATTGCGGACGCCCTTGGGTTTTCAGGCTAAAACCCATGTTGTCGCGCACTGTCATGTGTGGATACAGGGCATAGCTCTGAAACACCATGGTCAAACCGCGTTTGGCTGGCGGTTGATCTGTCATGTCAGTGCCGTCAATCAAGATCTGTCCGCGGCTGGTTTCCTCAAGCCCGGCAATCATCCGGAGCAGCGTAGATTTGCCACAACCCGAAGGCCCAACAAAAATCACCAACTCGCCCTCGTCTACAGAAAGGTCGATTCCCTTGATCACCTGCGTGTCGCCATACCATTTTTCGACTTTGTTCAGTTGAATTGAGCCCATGTCAGCCTCCTGCTAAGTCAGACAGCGACCAGGAAAGCCAAACGGCTGCTGTCCAAGTAAAATGCCCGCCGCCTGCCGGCGTTCCATTGTCCGGATTGAAGTATTCGGCGAAGCCATAATTTGAAATCAAACCCGCCGTTTGCTGGCGCACTGCTCGCGCCAGTGTCACGTGTCCCTGTTCTTCCAGTCCCCAGCCAATCAGCGCGTTCATGATCGCCCACACTGGGCCGCGCCAATAACGCATTGCGTCGTATTTCTCCCCTGCCGGGTCATAGCTCGGCACAATGTAATGCCCATTTCCAAGAATCCGCTCAAGATGACCGACCATTTCCGGGCTTTCAATGCCTGCATACCAACAAAGAAAAGAGGCATTGGACAGGCTTCCCGCGAACTTGCCGTTTCGCAGATTCACGCTGTCGAATGCGCTAATCTCACTGTTCCAGATTTGTTTGCAGCCTTCTTCCAGCGTAGAGATCCAACCATCAATCTCGGAGACATCTTCACCTAACAATTTTCCGATCTCCGCCAAATCGCGGTGGCCACGAAGCAAGGTGAAATGCAGGCTGGGATCGGCGACCCGAAACGGACTGGTTTGCTCTATCACCTTCTCATCCCAGCCGCAGTCACGCCCTAAGTACAAAAGCGACAGATAGCGGTCGTAATCCAGTTTGGTCGGGCGCATCGATGCGTCCACATGAGACGTATCACGACGTTGGTATTCACCGACATTTGAGATATCAATGGCGTCTGAGGCTTCATCCCAATCCGGCGCGTTATCGCGGCCACTTTCCCATGGGTGAGTGCTTGCCACCACGCCGGATTCCGCGCGGCATTCCATGTACCAGCGGTGCCATTTAACCAACGCCGGATAAATGGCTTTAAGTTTCTCCTGACCTAACGCTTCGTCACGATGAAAAATCTTGCGCGCAAAGGTTGCTACCAATGGCGGTTGGCTAATGCCTGACGACGCAATTGGCCCTTTCCCCCCCCAGACCTCCGGCCCTGGAAAGTAACCTTCATCAGGTTGGTGGAAAACAATGTGTGGCACCATGCCGTTGTCCCACTGGGCAGTCAGTAAGGTTTCAATCTCCTGCCAAGCGCGCGGTAAGTCGAAGGTTGAAAAACCCAATGCTGCAAAGGCGCTATCCCAGTTCCACTGATACGGGTACAAACCCGCCGTTGGTATGGTGTAACCGCCTCGATCGTTATCTGTCAGTATGTCGATGGCTTGTTTATCCAGAGCTTCCATAATCAAATTCCCAAAAAATTAAGCTGTTGACCCAAAAGCGCTTTACCGCGATTACAGCGCCTCTGGATGTATCGTTATTTCACCGATCCCGCCGTGAGGCCTTTCACCATAAATCGCTCAAGACCAAGGAAAATCATCATGATAGGCACGGTGGCAATCACTGCCCCGGCCATCAAATGCTGACGCGGTATTTCCGAGCTGTTGAGCATGGCGACACCACGGGTCAGGGTGAATTTGGAAGGATCGTCTAGCAACATGAAAGCAAGCAGGAACTCGTTCCACGCGATCATAAAGACGTACAGCGATACCGATGCCATGGCGGGCAAACTGAGTGGCAGCGTGATTTTCAGAATCACTTTGAGACGCGACAGCCCATCCATCAGGCCCGCTTCTTCCACTTCTGCAGGCAATCCCCGGAAGTAGCCCTGCAGCATATAGAGCGCCACAGGAATAGTGGTCACCGGATAAATCAGCAGAATGCCAAATAGGGAATTGCGAAGGCCTAACATGCTGAATCCGATATAGATGGGCAGCGCAAGGACGATCATCGGCACCATATAAATCAGCAGAATCGAGCGGGACATCGCTGCTTGCCCACGGAAACGGAGACGGGCAACGGCATAGGCTCCAGGCACACTGAACAGCAAAGTGACAATCACGGTCGCGACCGACACGCTGAAGGAGGTCAGCAGGTATTCGCCAAAATTGAACTGCTCAAAGAGTTCGACATAAGAGCGGAACAGACCAAATCCTTTGTCGAGATCCAAGCTGAAATCAAGCGGATTAGCGAGCAGAGCTTGCTGACTTTTCAGGCTGGTCATCACCATCACGTAGAAAGGTACTGCCACAATGATGATGAAAAACAGGTAGCCGAACCAATACATGAAGTTGATGATCGCACTTTCAAATTCGTGTCGATCCAGCCAGCCCTTAGGGGTTTCCACCAGCATTCGGGAAAGCGGCCAGACGGTGAAAAGTGCCATCACGACAAACGCCACAGCCTGCGATACCGTATGCTCAGCCAGCGAAATAGTGAACGGTGCACCGAGCGTCAGCACCATGAATATCAGCAAATAGACGGTGGTAGCACTGACCACCAAAGAAGTACCTTCCAGGCGATGTTGCATGCGAAGCACATAGACAGCACATACCGCTCCAGCCAGAAGGGAAATCAATACGTACGGTGCCACACCAGCACCCGTCATCAATGCCAGAGCTACGGTCACGGTGATGGCGGCGCTGATGCCCCAGCCAGCACCAATGGTGGCGGCAACAAAGTCCGCCTGACGATACCAGCGTTTATCCAAAGCCGTCATCATAAACCCTCCTCACGGCTGACATAGCGGAAGAAGAAGAACGAGAAAATCAGCAGGCAGACGAAAATCACCACCGCTACAGCGGCACCCGCACCAATGTTGGAAAGCGCAAAGGCTTGCTCATACACGTTCACTGTCAGTGTTCGCGTTCCGGCATTACCCCCTGTGAGCAGGAAGATGTCGTCGAACTTGTTGAAAGTCCAGATAAAGCGCAGCAGGAAAAGGACCGACAGAATGCCAAGCAACTGGGGAATCGAGAGATACCAGAACTGCTGGAAAGGCGACGCGCCATCCATCCGAGCAGCTTCGTACATGTCGGCGTCTATCGACTGCATTCTTGCCAGAATGAACAGGAAAGAGAGTGGGAAGTAACGCCAGATCTCAAACACTGTTACGCTGATCAGCGCCAACGGCTTTTCGCCGAAGAAGTTGATGGGTTCAGTGATTGCACCCATTTGAATCAAAAGCGCGTTGGCCGAACCGGAAAACGGGTCAAACAGTGTCACCCAGGTAAAGGCAACGGCAATCACGGGCGCGACATAAGGAAACAACATCAAGCCGCGTATGAAACCCTGACCTTTGAACGTTTTGTTGAGCAGCAACGCCGCCATCATACCGACGACAAGTGCACCAATGGTGCCGAAAACGGTATAGAAAATAGTGACCCAGAGGACTTCGACAAACTCATCACTGTCAAACACCTTGGTGAAGTTGTCGAACGTAAAACTGGCATTGAAGAGATCAGAACTACTGATACCTGCCATTTCGGCCGGATAATCACGCATTCCCACTGGGTTTGCGATATAAGCCTCTTCGACCACAACCGGGATTTGCATGCGCTCTTTATAGCCCGGCTCCCAATCGCCCAGTTCACAGAAAATCTCGCGGCCATTCAGGGTACAGTTTTCGGGTACAGATTGTGCGGTAAGACCTTCTGGGAGCACATCACGCAGCGTGACGCTCTCGATCACCTTCTCTTTCGAACGGTTTGTCAGGCGGTATTCGATTTTGATTTCATCGCCCGCCGCTTTCGCCTTGCCGCGGAAGCGCTCATAGACATTCGGTTCTACAGGGCGCAAATCGGCCAATTCTATCGGCTTGGCACTGATCCAAAAGATAGACAGCAATGGAAGCAGAACCACCAGCGCGACCGAAATCAACGTGGGCGACAACAAGCCCCATGCCAGCCGGGTTTCCCTTTTTTGCAGCGGCCCGACACCCTTGGGCGGCTCAGGTTTTACAGTGTTAATTGATTCGCTCATCCCAGTTCCTTGGATATGACTTCCCCGTCAGGAGCGAATTTCTCCGCTCCCGTTGGGTGATTGTGTTCGGGAATGAATGCGTTGCTTAGTAAAGCTCAGCCAGTGCTTTATTCATGGCGTCGACCGTGGCAGAAGCATCACGCGTGCCGTCGATATATTCGCGCACCAGTCGGTTTATCACCTGGCTATTGATGACTTTTGATGCCAGCGCCAGTTGGCCTTCTGCCACGCCCCAACGCTGTGCGTTGTTCAAGCCACCAACGATTTCATCAATCATCTCGGCTTGGTAGAGCTCAGACAGTGGCGCTTTGCGATCAACACCCACAGGCAATTTTGACCACGCCTCGGTATAAAGCGTTGCGTTATCTTCAGTACCGCGGCGAACCGGGAATTTACCTTCCGGTGCAATTGCCAGGGTGTTGGTGTAGCCATCACTCATCGAGTAACGAACGAAAGCCATGGCATTGTCGATGTCTGCATCTGTGGTAATACCGAAGTAACGCACATCACCCCAAGCAGCACCTTCCGGGTTGGATGGACCAGAGAAACGGGTCACAACACCGGTTTTCGATGCCAGCTCGCGACTGGTTGGGTCGTCATTAATTGTTGGCGGCGCACTGTCACGCAGTCCTGCCAGCTCATCAAGAATGAACGGAGACCAGATGATCATTGCTGCTTTGCCACCAAAGTACAGCTCGCGTGATTGCTTCCAGTACAGCTCACCGTCTGGCGAGGCATCAGCAATCCCTTTGTAGAAATCGAGCACTTCGATGGTTTTCTTCTTATCAAGTTGCTGAATGCCATCTTTGTTTACTGGCGTCACGCCATTGGCGAGGAAAACATGCTCCAGCACTTGGCTCATGAAGTTTTCGTCCACCTTGGTCGCCGCCACAAAGCCGAACATGTTTGGCGGATTGTGGAGTTTTTCGATCGCTTTCAATACGTTTTCGTAAGAGTCCGGCGCTGCCAGTTTGTTGGCATCAAACAGGTCTTTGCGGTAAACAATCATCTGCGTCCAGCCGTCAACCGGAACCGCTGAGTAACCATCTTCAACCGTCGCCATTTCCAATGCGCCCGGTGCGAAAGTTTCAACGCCCAGCTCTTCAATGACTTCTGTAGCGGCATCCGCATCTAAAATGCCCGCTTCTGACCATGGGAGGGAGTATTGCAAAGTGTGGTAAATCACGTCAGGCAGGTCACCCGCAGAGAAAGCTGCGGTCGCGCGGGTGCCAAGATCACTCTCAGTCACCGGAATCACTTCAACCTTGGTACCGGTCAGCTTTTCGAAGTCTTTCGCCATCTCTTGTTGACGCTCCAGGCGTTCCGGCTGCTCTTCCGTCGTCCAGAATCGGATAGAGTCAGCATATACAGATGAGGCGCCAAACATCGCTGTTATCACGATACCCGCCAGCCAACGGCGCTTGCCAGTCTGCTGATTGTTCATGGTTTACTCCTTTTTGTGCGCGTTCATTACGTCGTCTATTACTACTTTTATTAATTAGAGTAGTACCTACTTACTTTCCTTGATGGGACAGGCGCTTAATCAGCTGGGCATTCACCAGTTTCCGGAGATCTTCCGGTTTTTCCCCGTTGATTTGGCGAAGCAGCAGTGTCGCCAGTTGCTCGCCCGAATAACGCATGTCGACAGAAAAAGTTGTGAGCGGTGGAGAGGCAAATTCGCTTTCTGGCAAGCCATCGTAGCCAATCACGGCCAGGTCTTTCCCAACCTCAAAACCGCGCTCTGCTGCGGCGCGATAAATCCCAAGAGCGGCGATATCAAGCGCACATACAATGGCAGTTGGCGGTTCACTTTGGGACAGCAAGGCTTCTCCCAAACGCTGACCCGCCGCCTTGGTTATGCCACCTGACAGCATCAGGTTTTCATCAACTGTCAGCCCAGACAATTGCATGCCCTGGCGGAAACCTTCTTCCCGCAAATAGCTGTAGTTGTATTCATCACCACCGTTTACAAAGGCAATACGCGTATGGCCGCGCCTTGCCAGGATCTGCACCGATTCACGCATCGCGGCTTCACCGCGAATGTCGAAGAAACTGACGTTGTCCAAATCCTGTGAGCGACCGAAAATCACGAAGGGCACTCCCTCATCCCTTAACAGGGCAATACGTGGGTCATGCGCTTTACTTCTAGGGAGGATGAACCCGTCCACTTTGTGCTCTTCAATCAGGCGACGAAGCGTTAGCAATTCATCTTTTTCTCCATTGGCGGTCGCAACAGTTAACGTCCAGTTCTGGCGGCTCACCGCCCGGCTGATACCATCAATAAAGTTTGTCAGGAAGGGTCTGTGGGCATTGTCACTACCGAGGTTCAACACCAATCCAATGGCGCAAACCTGCCCGGTTTTGATTGCCTGCGCATAGCTGAGTGCGCGGTATCCCATTTCCTTGGCTTTTTCACGAACGCGCTGTTTGGTTATCGGAGAAATGTCAGGATAGTCATTGAGTGCACGGGAAACCGTGCCTTTGGAAAGCCCCAATGCCTTGGATAGTTCGTTGATCGTGGGACGTTTCTCACGTACACCTCGACCCACCGCTGACACCCTCTGATTGAACGTCATAAACAACCTTGTTCCGTACTGATAATTTAAAAACTATTTAACGAAACCGGTTTCGGCAAATGATGAATGTGTCATTAGCGAGAAAAAATGCACCAAGTGGGTTCAAGAAGGTGAGGTCGGAGTTGTTAGGCTTTGAAAAGCAAAAGGCCAGCAGAATGCTGGCCTCTGAAGCTTTATAGGGTGCGCTTAGAGCTTGCGACCGAGGCGCTTCTCTATTTGTTTCTTTTCCCAATCAGGACCAAAGAAGTTCAGGATTTCAAAGGAATTTAGAGCGTGCACGGTAATACCAATCCCCCAACCCATGGCTGGCCACCATGCCCAAATGTAATCAGGACTGGTGAGGAAGTTGATCATAAACAGCAATCCAATCACCAGCGCGTAGGTGGTCAGGTGGGAGTAGAAGCCTTTGATTTCTCGCACCTGGTTAATCACTCGTTCTTCTTCGGCGGTGTATTTCACTTCTTCTGTCATGTCGGGCTCCGGTTCTTTTTGAAGGTCAGAAACTTGGATTTCAAAGACAGCCGCCAGAGACTTCAGCGATTCCAGCCCTGCTTTATCGCCACGCTCTATTCTCTGAATAGTGCGAACACTCAGGCCGCTCATTTCAGAAAGTTGCTCTTGCGACCAGCCACGCTGTAATCGTAATTTTCTGACAATCATCTTGTTTTTCCTTTTCGCTGTGGACGCTTCAAAATTTACCTAAATTTCCTTATAGTCAGGAACGTCACGACCCCGACATACACATGACAGTACTTTTAAAACAGTAGGTTAGCGTAGGTTTGCTGTTTATCAAATCGGGACGTCATCGATGCGACAGACGCCCGTCAGGAAGGCAATTCGGGGAAAAACTTACACACTACCATCAGTTTCAATCACCAATACCCGCGCCTCACCCAATGGCTTGGCAACGTGCTCAGCGCCTTCAGAAGCGTAGAAAATATCTCCCGCCTGAAGCATCACTGACTTCTCGGCGTCCGCCTCCCGGAAATGCATTTCAACCATACCATTGAGCACCACAAAAACTTCTTCACCTTCGTTGATGTGCCACTTATAAGGTTTGTCGGTCCAGTGCAGTTTGGTAGTGATGCCATTCATATTGGCGATATTCATCGCCCCCCAAGCATTATCCGCTGTGAACTTCGCGCTTCGAATCACTCTCATGATCGCATCCTTGATAGATTGAACAATACGAATTGAATGTCATGAGCTTAGCGCTGAAATCTAAATCAATCTGCGCAGAAGGCGGGATTTATGAAAGGAAAACTTGGAGGAAGGATATTGGTGCCACGATCAAAAAGAGCAAGCCGTCAGCTTGCTCTTATTAGGTTCGCTACGAGATAAGCGAGGGCACTCTCGTTTGGAAAATGGTTTCCATCGGCACCTTCACATTGATGGAATAGCCAAGGTGGTCGATTTCCATCGCAACCGGTCTTTCTCCTTCGCCATGGAGAAGAATGCCAGTCATACCCGTTAAGTGGCCACTGACCACACCAACCGTCACACCATCCACATCATTATTGGAAATGGATGTCGCATCTTCGTAGTAATACAGAATCGTTTTCATTTTGACGATGTGCGATTCAGGAATCGTCGCCACATATTTTCCATGGCGCACCAAATGGGAGAAGCCCGGTGCTTGTTTCACTTTCTGCAGACCTGCCTGAGTTGTACGCACAAACAGGTGGCACTTAAAAAGTGGCTCATAAGCGATTCTGCGCTTGTTGCCAACCGTTTCCCAGAACCTGCGTTCTGGTAAATAGGCTTCATACCCTTGTGAAAGCAGGTAATCAAGGAGAAGGTTTTCCTCGTTGAAGTGGGTATAAACTGCATACCATCGATAGTAATGCAATTCGAATCTCTCCAGTAAAATAGAAAAGCCACGTCGACAAACATTCAGACGTGAAAAACAATCGACTCAGGCAATTTAGAGCTGGAATTCGCGATGCAATGAAAAGTGATTATTAGAGTGATTTAACCAACGCGAAATCTTTGGGTTGCCAACATAACCCGGCGCTTAGAAACGCACGCTAAAATGCATGAAGTTGATGTGCAAATGATATCGGTTTAATGGGCTACAAGGAAGTAAGAATGGGCGCTACCGTGAAGTGGCCGCTAATTACAACGATAGCATTATGGCATGGCTCACACATCAGGATGAAACCGCTAAAGTTATGCCTGAGAAATACGGTTTGCTGTTAAAGCCACTCCAACCCCGAGTAGGGTTTTTCTCTCAGGCTACCCAACCTGCTTTGCAGGTCGCCAGCGTGCACTTCAAGCTTATGTCCATCCGGATCCAGAAGGTAAAGTGAGCTTCCCTCACTCCGGTTTTGCTTCCATTCGATCACACCTTTTTGACGCAGCGATGCGGCAAACGCACTAAAGTCTTTAGCGTCAATATTCAAAGCAATATGTGAGTAATCACTTTTCTCACAGGGCTTATCTACAGAGAGACAAAGCCAAAGCCCACCCAAAGAAAGGTAGGCGCCTCCATCCCATCTGGCATGGCCTTTAAAGCTCAGCACATCAACGTAAAACGCCAACGATTTTTCCAAATCAGATACCGCCAGCGTGATGTGATTCAACCCTTTTAACATGGTTTAACCCACCAGTTTTTTGGTAAGGAAGTGAAGCTGATGTTCATCGCCGGGAAAGGCATCCAGCGTCATTTGATTGTGATAACCCATTGACTCATAGAACGGTCTGGCCTGAAAGCTGAAAGTATCGACCATGGCAGCTTTACAGCCTTTGCCGACCGCTTCAGTTTCCATTTTCTGCATCAGAGTTTTGCCTACACCTTCCCCTTTCAGCGCCGGGTCAATCCAGAGGAAAAGGATGTGCATCCAGTTCCCCCAAAAACGCGAGACAATACCACCACGTCTTTGCCCGTTTTCATCGAGGACAAACACGGCCATTTGCAATTCATTCAGATGCTCAACAAAGGGATCGTTGAACGTTCGGAGTCCGCCACGCACATCCATGATGTCTTGCTCTGTTGGGTTGGCAACAACCTGATATTCCATCACTCCTCCCTGAGCCTCAATCAAGGCTAACTAGCCGATGAACTGTCTTCCTTCACCGCATCTTTCAGCTTCTTGATGCGGGATTCTTTGTAACCAAAGATGCCGAACATCGCGACGGTAACAGCAATACAGGTATAAAGCTGCAACTGGGAGTAGATAGTGAAGTTGGTTGCCAGGAAGTAAAGCATCAGTGCCATCAGCACAATTTGGATAACCCAGCGGGGTTTATCATTGAAATTGAAAGTCTTGGTATCTTCTTCATAGCGCACATGCACGCGCCCTACAAGAAAGCCAAGGTTTATCAGCAATCCATCGTTATCAGTTGCTGCTTTAAAGTCGATGTGGTTCAGCGCCAGGTATTTTTCCAGACCTTTCAGATCCATTCAGAGATTCTCCCAAAAACATCTTGTCGAAAGCACACGCTTTCCATTTCCCCGATAATATCAGAAGAGCTGCGCGAGTCTGAATGCCACGCGTCAGCCGCATTCAAATTGTTGTTACGAAGTGTGAGCAACGTAAGCACCCGCTCAGTTTCAATTTACAACCATTGCAATTAACATTTTGCCAACCAATACTTTACATTCCTCCATGACGTATCAGGTTGTAGCGTGCGAGTCCTTATTGTTGAAGATGACAGATTGATCAGCGAAGCCATTGAGCAGCGCTTTACCAAACAAGGCCATGGCGTAGATTGCGCCTATGACGGCAACATTGCGCACGCAATGGTCAGCCAGACGGAATACGATCTTGTCATTCTCGACCTCAATCTTCCCAACAAATCCGGCGAGCAAATCGCGAAGAAAATCCGCCATCAATCAGATTGCCCAATACTGGTACTCACCGCCCGCACTGAGGTGCAGGATCGTATTCAGCTATTGGACTTGGGCGCAGATGATTACGTAACCAAACCGTTTGATTTTGGCGAGCTCGAAGCAAGGTGCCGGGCGGTGGTGAGACGCAGGCAGGGCACAGACACCAACAATCTGGTATTCGGCGATATCGAGTTTGATGTCGCGCGCTGCAAGGTATTTGTTCAAGGTGACGAAATCATTCTTAAACAACGCGAACTTCGCCTGCTTGAGATCTTCCTTAGCCACACCAACCGCGTGATGAGCAAAGAAGAGCTGATTGACCACCTTTATGGGTTTGATGACACGCCCAACCTTAATGCCATCGAAACCTATGTTGCACGGCTTCGCAAAGCCATTTCCCACAGCAATGTCGAAATCAAAACCCTGCGCGGCCTGGGCTACGCTATCGACAAACAGGCCTGAGCATGAGCACGCCGAAGTCAGCCGGATTTATCCCATTCAGCTGGTCGAGCAAAAGCCTCCGGTTTCAAATGTTAGCGACTGCCTTCACCGTGCTGCTTGCAGTCAGTGTGGTAACACTTTGGGCTGCCAACCGCTATGCCCACCATACAGCGCAACTCTCGTATGACCGCTCTTTAGGCGGTGCGGCGTTCCAAATCATCGATAACGTCCGTTATATCAATCTGAGTTGGATTGTTGATATTCCCATCTCAGCATTCAAAGTACTGGCGCAGTCTCCTACCGACCGGGTGTTTTACTTGGTAGTGAACGAAGACAGAAAAGTGATTACCGGCTACGACGATCTCATGAAGCAGGCTGAGGTTGTGGAACATATTGATGACTATCCCGATCAATTGGAGCCCAGCGCTCTGTTTTTCGACATGACCTACCGTGGGGAACCCTTTAGATTCACCATCGTCAGTAATTCCATCAATACGCCAAGCGGTTTAAAGGATGTGTATGTCTTGGTGGGACAAACACTCAACTCCCGTAATTCACTGCAAGATGAAATCACCTTTCAGGCGCGAAACCTCGTTTTTCTGGTCATTCTGACGTCACTGACCCTGACATTGCTATCGACATGGAAGATCATTCGCCCAATCCGAAACATCAATAAGAAGATTGCGAAGCGCTCCAATGTTGACTTAACCCCAATCAGCCATCAAGGTCCTCAGGAAGTCGATCACCTTATCACCACCATCAACCGCTTTATGGAGCAGTTGGACACTACGCTTCGCAACCTCAAAAACTTCACAGGCGAAGCGGCCCACCAGCTGAAAACGCCCCTTTCTGGTTTGAAAGCACAGGCACAATTAGCGCGCGATAACGCCCAGGATGAAGAGACCAAATCGCGCCTCGCGCATGTTCTCTCAGCCTGTGATCACCTCGACCGTACCATCACCCAGTTGTTGAATCAGGCCACCATTACGCACCGTCACCGCAGCCTGGCACCGAGTGCGATTAATCTGAACGATCAGGTAACAACCGTGTGCAGAGATCTGGCAATGAATGCCTTGTCGCGGGGCGTTGAGCTCGGCTATCACGAATCCGACACTGTCCTGGTGAATGGCGATGACTTTGCTCTTTCCCAGATGCTGCAAAACCTGATCGAAAACGCCATCAAGTACAGCCCGGATAACAGCGCGGTTGATATTCAGTTGAGCGCGGAAAAAGAGAATGCGGTGCTGCTGATTCAGGACCATGGCAATGGCATTTCTGACGAAGACAAACCCCACGTGTTCGAGCGCTTTTACCGAAGTCCAAACAACACCAGCCAAGGAACGGGGTTAGGCATGGCCATTGCCCTGGATGTCGCCAAGAACTTCAATGCCTCGCTGACGCTTGAAGACAATGAGCCTCACGGACTAAGGGTTAAAGTCGTTTTCCCGGAAGGCAGTTGGAGGCACGCATGACCGTATTGAGAATATGGCTTCTGGCCTTGTTGCTGACCTCGTCCTTCACCTATGCCGAGACACTGCGAGTTTATGCCGCAGCACAAGTCTCCGAAATGCAGCCGCTGCTTTTTGACTTTCAGCGACGCCATCCCGATGTCGATCTTGAATACAAAGTCTTCAATAGTAACAAGCTCAATCAATACATTCGCAATGGCACCCAGCCTCAGCCAGATGTGACCATCAGTTCAGTCATGGATCTGCAGTTCAGGCTGGTCAACGATGGTTATGCCCTTCCCTATCGGCCTGTGGCCAGACGCGCGACCAACACACAGGATCTGCTTCCAAGATGGGCAGTGTGGCGGGATGAGTTGTACGGTTTCAGCTTCGAACCCGCGGTGATTGTGCTGAACAAAGCCTTCATGAAAGACAAAGTGGTGCCGAAAAGCCGTGTCGAATTGCTCAGTTTTATCCGCCGCTACGGGGATGAGCTAAACGGCAAGATTGGCACTTATGACATCCGCGCGGTAGGCATTGGCTACCTCTTGTGGTCTTTCGAGCGTATTCAGGCTGCGAACTATGGCCAAATCCTTGAGCTGTTTAAGCAACACAACGCCCGCACCTTTCCCAGCTCAGTTTCCATGCTCAGCGCCCTTAGGAAAGAAGAGTTGCTGCTGGCTTACAACATCATGGGCTCTTACGCCCGAAGCTGGGAAGAGCGTTATGGCGATATCATTGTGGTCGCCGCCGAAGACTACACACCCGTGGTGATCCGTTCTGCATTCATCAACAAAACCACCGAAGTGCCTGATGCCGCCAAACGATTTCTCAATTATCTGGTGTCTTACAAAGGCCAGCAGATGATGGCACGGGAAACCAACATGCCACCTATCCGTCTCGACATCGACAGCCCCAAATCAGCCAACTTTATGCGTGCAAATCTGATTGACCAGCTCAAGCCCATCCCAATGGACGTCACCTTGCTGGTGAGTTCAGATCAGAACAAACGGGAAATCGTCATCACTGAATGGGAGAACGCGCTCAAAGAGTTTGAGTAGTTGTTAATCCGCAAACGCCCCATCCTTTCAGATCACATCTAAAACGCCGACTTGGTTTCCCAAATCGATCAATGTAAACATTTTGTTATCGAGCTGTAACGCTGTCAGCTTCGTGACAGTTTCGCCCCTTAGCTTGGATGGTGAATTCAAAAGAATCACATATCCCAACCGCCAACAGAGCGGTTTGAGCAAAGCAGAAGGTGAAAAGATGTTTACTTACAGCAAAGGCAAGCAAGGAGCTTTTCCAGCGCTCTCATCAAAACACGTTTCCCGGGACGGCACGTCATGCCTGAGGCTAAACGGCCAACTCCCAAAAGAGTACAACACCCAGATCTAACCTTTTCCCACTTGAGGCTCTATACGCTGATGCCTGCGTGTATTGAGCCTCCTTTTTATTCAAAAGGCGACGTTGTATGTTCAGCGAATTACTTGATTCTCTCCAAACCATTCTCAGCCTGAACCACATCACTTTTATGCTTGGTGGCGTGATTTTGGGATTGGCGATTGGTATTTTTCCCGGCCTTGGCGGTATCGCCGGGCTTTCCCTGTTATTGCCGTTTCTCTATGGCATGGATCCGATTTCTGCTCTGGCAATGCTGATTGGTCTGGTGGCTGTTATCCCAACTTCTGACACCTTTACATCCGTGTTGATGGGAATTCCCGGTTCCAGTGGCTCGCAAGCCACCGTGCTTGATGGCTTCCCAATGGCAAAAAAAGGTCAGGCCGCGCGGGCGCTTTCCGCCGCTTTTACCTCATCACTGTTTGGCGGATTGTTCGGGGCTCTCATACTGACTGGCTTTGTACTCATTGCCCGTCCGGTGATCCTGGCATTTGGCTCAGCCGAACTTTTCATGCTGACCATTCTCGGTCTCAGCATGGTTGGGGCTTTAGCAGGCAAGAGTTTCGTGAAAGGCCTCTCCGCCTGTGGCATGGGTGTACTGCTCGGCAGCGTGGGTAGTGCGCCAGCCACGGGTGAATACCGCATGGTTTTCGACAATTTTTATCTGATGGATGGTGTGCCGCTGGTGGTGGTAGGTCTGGGTATTTTCGCCCTGCCGGAAATCATTGATTTACTGCGCCAGAACAAACCCATCGCCAATGCCAGCAATCTGGGAACAGGTTGGATGGAAGGTATCCGTGATTTTGTGCAAAACAAATGGCTGGCGATTCGCTGCAGTGTGATTGGCTGTGTGATTGGTGCCCTGCCAGGTCTTGGGGGCAGCGTAGTGGACTGGATTGCCTACGGTCATGCCGTGCAAACCACCAAAGGCAAATCCGAATTCGGCCACGGCGATGTACGGGGTGTGATTGCACCGGAATCTTCCAATAATGCCAAAGAAGGTGGTGGATTGGTGCCGACCTTGCTGTTCGGTATTCCCGGCTCCGGCAGTATGGCCGTATTCCTTGGCGGCATGGTACTTGTGGGCCTTGAACCGGGCCCCGCTATGGTCAGTACAGATCTCGATATCACCTATACCATCGTCTGGTCACTTGCACTCGCCAATGTGTTTGGTGCTGGCGCATGTATGTTCATTTCACCTTGGGTTGCGAAACTGACTACCATTCGTTACACCCTGTTAGCGCCATTTATGGTGATGGTAATTTGCTTTGCAGCCTTTCAGGCAACGCGTGATCTTGGAGACCTCATAACCCTCGTCTCGATAGGTTTCCTCGGTGTTTTGATGAAGCGTTTCGACTGGCCGCGCCCTGCTTTCCTGATTGGTTTTGTACTCGCTAACGGAATGGAAACCTACCTCTATCAAGCAGTGCAGTTTGATGGTGTAGGATTCCTGGCTCGCCCGGGCGTGATCATTATTGGCCTTATCACGATAGCTTCTCTGGTCTTTATGTATCGCCAAAACGCGAAGAAACAAAAAGAGACTCAGGAGAAAAACGACGCAGAAACGCCAACGGCTTATAACCGCAAGCCGCAAATCATCTTCGCTGCGTTGATCAATGTGTCGTTCCTTTACTGCATCTATGACGGCTTTCAGCAAAGCTTCCTTGGCGGAGTTTTCACCATAGTGATTGGCTGTTTGATGTGGGTGCTTTCTGGGATCGTGCTTTGGCAACTGCTGAGTAAACCAAGCACCGATCCGATCTACTTTGACCTTGAGTACGTGCAAGGCTATGCGTTCAACAAAGATGCCATCAGCATGATGCACTACCTCTATTGGCTGATTGGCTTAGTGGTTGGCTGCTACTTCCTGGGCTATGTGATCGCGATTACCGTGTTCTTTATTGCCTTTCTGGTGGTGAAAGCCGGCCTCAGTCTGCTACGCGCATCGTTACTGACATTCTTGGCCGTCGGTTTCCTCCTATTCCTGACCAACGCCATGGTGTTGGAGCTGCCAATAGGCTTGCTGCAGGAAAGTGTTGAACTGCCGTGGCCATTTGGCTACTAACTGGAGGCCTGTATGACTATCAAAACCATCATCATGCCCTTTGCATCTCACGCGTATGCCAGGGAAAGACTGGAAGGCGCGCTGAATGTCGCGCGCTATTTCGGGGCGCATCTGGATGTGCTGCACGCCAAGATCAATCCGCGCCAGTTGCTGCCGGAAGAGAGCCAGTTGATCTCAGATGAGTTCTACAAACGCATCGACCAAATCGTGTCGGATTACGTCAGTGAAGATTTTGAATCTGTGCGGGAAGCGTTTGATGAAGCCTGCAAATCTCTCGGGATTTCCCAACAGGCAGCCACACCGGGACAGACTCAAAGCACCTCTTTTTGGCATGATGTGCCCGGGTTTCGCGGTGAAGTTGTGGCGGAGAGGGGGAAGATTTCTGACCTCACTGTGGTGCCTCAACCTAAGCGTGGCAAAACCAGCGTCAGCTTTGAGGCAGCCATTCTTCACAGCGGAAAACCTGTACTGGTGATGCCCCGTACACAGACCGCGTTTTCACCTAAGAGCGTGGTCATTGCATGGAATGGCGACACACAAGCCGTGCGTGCTGTGGCTGCGGCCATGCCCTTACTGAAACGTGCGGAGAAGGTCACCATCATCACCAGTGAGCGTTCAGAGACAAAACGCCCGACCCAGAAAGGGCTGCGGGATTACCTGGCGCTGCATGGTATCGATGGCGAATGCGTGGTGTTCAAATCAGGACGGATGCGCGTACCACAAGCGCTGTTAGAAACCGCTAACCAACACAATGCGGACTTGATTGTGTGTGGGGCTTACGCGCATCAGCGAATCCATCAGCAGATGTTTGGCGATGTCACCAAAACCTTGCTGCGAAAATCAACACTCCCACTTCTAATGATCGGCTAAAAAACAACAACACCCATATGCCAACAAGAAAAGGCCACCGATAAAGGTGGCCTTTGATTACGAGGTAAAGAGGTAAAAGCGAATAAACCAAAAAGCGATGATTATTTTATTCACGTTTCTGTGATTGTTTGGTTTCCCAGTCAGCCGTGGAGACCCGCTTTTCGCATAATAAAGTCGTCAACACCAGTCGGGATAATCAAACCTACAACAGCTTCCATACACTCCTCATGTCGACCTTGGATGACTTCATCATATGCCAGAAATGAAAGGTGATTTGTGAATCTCGCCGAGAATTCAGCGCGCAGATTAACTTTATTTACTTACTGATTATTCTGCCTTTTTCATGCTTTATAATTTTTGCTATTGCGCCACTTAATGAATGATAGGCGGAAAGGTTTCAGGCACAAAAAAGGCAGCGGGAACGCTGCCTTTTGAAATTCTATTTTGGAAGGAAAATACGATAGATCGCGCCTTCTTCATCTCTCAGACTGAGAGCCCGTTTGCCCGAGATTCGATGTCTGGAAGCTTCTTCAAAGCTCCAGTAAGTCGATTTCGCACCTTCTCGCATCGCGATACTGACACCCAGCGCTTTGAGCTCTTCCAGGTTATCAGATTCTCTGACGATATCGCCGCTAAGTACATTCACCAGCTTCATACTGCATACCTCTCGTCGTTTAGGCTTTTCCTTAAACCTAAATTCGAGGCTAGCAAATGAATGTGACGATTTTTTGAACCATTTTTAGGACTCGCTAATTTTTAGACGAGCCTCCGTACATCTTGTCGAATCCAGGAATGTTTCTCTCCCAAATAGGAGAGCCTTATCCCACCCTTTTTCTAATGTTAAAACACTCGCCTAACTTCGGCATACTCGCCGCTGGTGCGTAATATCACCATCACAGTGTGGTCATTGCGATTGCGGAAAAACCAGCCATGGTTACCCGTGAATGGAGCCGTTAACACACCTTGATCTTCAATCGCGCCGCGACCCTTTTCGTAGCTGATTGCATTGCCATTCCCATCACCATGTGCGTCAAAATTCACAGCTCCACCTTTAGCTTTCCATTCAAAGGTGGCTTGTTCTCCCTGCTGCATCATCAGCTTCACTTCCGCCCCTTGTCCGGGTTTAAGTGCCAACAGCACCCGGTCTTTCCAGACGGGTTTTTCGCCCTGAAACTCGGTGATAGCGGGTGTTTCTATTTCCTTGATATCTGACGTGACAACCAAACTATTGGTGGTTTTATCTGCTGCTGCCTCTTGGGCTAACTGCGTTTTGATATCCCCCATCTCTTTAAGTCCCAATACCCGGCCAATTCCCGTTGGGTCAATGCCATACTCCGCTGGAAAAATCACTGTCACCAGCAAGACGATAGCCGTGACCAGCGCAATCAGCGTTGAGCGGATAAGCTGTTTCGACGTGGGCAATTCCGCGCGGGTGGGCATATCGGAGTTATACATGTTGAATTCCTTCTCTTAATACTGCGCCACGACGTAGCCCGTTAACTGGTATCCAATAAGCATAAAACCCAGACTCATCATCACAACATTGGCAGAATAAGCCTGGCGATAAAAGTGGGTATGCCGACGCCAGAACCCCATCAGAATCAGTATCGCCCCTAAGGCCAAGAGTTGACCTATCTCGACCCCGATATTGAAAGCCAGAAGGTTCGGCACCAACCCATCAAGCGAGATGTCGTAATCAATGATTTTGGATGAAAGACCAAAGCCGTGACAGAAGCCGAATAGCAAGGTGGCAAGTTTGGTGTTGGGTTGGACACCAAACCAGCGCTGGAAGGCACCGAGGTTATCCATGGCTTTGTACACCACAGAAAGGCCAATAATGGCGTCAATGATGTAACTGTTGATACCGATGTTGAAATAGACGCCCAGTAGCATTGTCGTTGAATGCCCCAGCGCAAACAGGCTGACATAAAGCGCTATGTGCTTTGGTCTGTAGAGAAAGAAGATAACGCCTAACAGGAAGAGGATGTGGTCGTAACCCGTCACCATATGCTTCGCACCAAGGTACATAAAAGCGATGATATGTGTGCCTGTGATTTCCTGAATGTAACCTTTGTCGCCTTCCGCGACGGCATGTGCAAACGCCTCTGAGCTGCTGATTGCAACCAAAATCAGCACAACTGTGCTGAGCATGGTTGAGAGCGTTTTTCTTTGCATAATTCTTCCGTGATTGTTCCATTGAAAAAGCAACGTGTCCTTTGCTGCCTCAATGAGATGCCATCTAAACCGAAGAGCTTAGCGTCTTCATTTACCAAATGATCAAGAAAACAACAAAACAGTGAGATTGTCGCCATTACAGTTTTTGCACTCTCAACAGTATTGAGGAAAACTTGACCACACTCCCCATTCTTTCAACGGGCTGGCTTTTTCCAAACAAGGTAGAGCACAAACAAACCGCCCAATGCGGCAGTAACAATGCCAACTGGCAACTCCTGTGGCGCCAAGATGGTGCGACTGACAAGATCGCCAAGGGTTAAGATTACCGCGCCCCACAATGCAATGAGGGGCAACGCGCGCTTGTGGGTCATCCCTGAAAAAGGACGCACCAGATGAGGCACCATTAATCCCACAAACCCAACTACACCAGTGAGTGCAACAATCGAAGCCGTACAAAAAGCGCAGCACAGAAACACTTCACTTTGCAGCCTGTGAACATTGATACCAAGCGAAAGGGACGTTTGCTCGCTGACAAGCAAGGTATCCAACTCCCGATATCGCACCAGAATCAGAACCACCAAGCAGAGCAGGCCCACAGCAGCAAAAATCAGGTTATCCCAACGCGCTAAACCCAGTCCGCCCATCGTCCAGAACAAAATTGAGCTCGCAGCACGTTGGTCACCAGAATAGATAAGAAAGCTGGTCACAGCGCCAAACAGAAAGGAGATAGCCAATCCACAAAGGACAATGTTGTTGTCGCCTTGCTTTTTCTGGAGGGAAAAGAGCATCAATACCGCAGCGGCTGAGACGATTCCCCCAGCAAATGCAGCGATAGGCAGTGACCATACCCCAAGTGCATCACCAAGCTTGGTAATCACCAATACCGCCCCCGCCGACGCCCCAGACGATAAGCCAAATAGGAAAGGATCCGCCAAATCATTGCGTGTGGTGGTTTGAAGCAAAGCACCCACCAAGGCTAAACCAGCACCTGCAATCAGTGCGAGTATGGCTCTCGGTAACCTCAAATCCATCAGGATACGGCTTGTCATGCTGACATCGTCTTCGTTGAACGAGCTCAAGCCTTCAAGCACTTGTGCTAAGGACAACGGCACAGTTCCAAACTGCAAACTCAGCACAAAAGCAATCAGCATGGTACTGATACCCAGTAGCCATGCTGCGCGGTATTTGTTGATTCCTGAAATCAATCTAGGTGCTTTCTAGGTTATTGCGGATAGAAGGCCTGAGCGAGCTTTTCGATTGCCTGAATATTGGCGGGTCCCGGCGTTAACTGCTCATAACGCAGCTTCACATAGCGACCGTCCTTCACCGCATTGGTATGTTTCATCAAAGGGTGTTGTTCAAGGAAGGTTTTCAATGAATCTGCGCCACTGGCGGTTTGATAATCCAAAAGGATAATCACATCAGGGTTTTCTGTCGCGACATGCTCCCATGACGTTCTGGCCCAGCTGGTTTCCATGTCGTCAGTGACATTTTCCCCACCCGCCGCTTTGATCATTGCACTAGGCATCGCGAATTTACCTGCGGTGAATGGCTTGTCTTCACCGGAATCAAACAGAAAGACCTTCGGCGCGTTGTTTTCTGCGTTGCTTTGAGAAGTGACCGTTTTCATTTTGGCTTGCCAGGCTTCCACCAAAGCTGCCGCTTCATCCTGCTTGTCAAAAATCACACCCAGCTTTTTGATGTCATCATAGAGCAACGCCATGCTGGCACCTTGCTCCAGCTTGTTGGTGTGAATGCAGCTTTCCGAGAGTACAAGGGTATCGATGCCATAAGGCTTGAGGGTTTCCGGAGTCACTTCGCCGCCTACTTTCATCCCATAGTTCCAGCCAGCAAAGAAGAAATCGGTTTTAGCCGCAATCAGGGTTTCCAGCGAAGGATACTTGGGTGCCAGTTCAGGAATGTCGCCAAGCGCTTTTTCAAAAGAAGGGGACATCTTGTACCAACCTGTAATGCCCGTCACACCCACCATGCTGTCTTCCAAGCCAAGTGCAAATGCCATTTCCGTCATATTGATGTCGTGAAACACCGCAGCACTTGGGCGCTTTTCAATTGTCAGTGGACTTCCACAGTTATCGACCGTGACCGGATATTCCGTGCTTTTGGCATTAGCGATTGCGATGGGGAAAAGGAAGAACAGCGTCGATACGACTGACCACTTCATTGTGCAGCTCCTATTAATGGCATGGCTTAATGGGACGGTGCGGCTTCAAAATGATGCACCGTGTTGTTGATTTGGGGATGGCTGAGTGGATACACACGAAGGCCAAAAACGGGGGTAATGAATGCGTCCTGCAACACCTCGTTGGGAGACGCGCAGGTCACCATTTTCTGGCCGGACATCAAAATCACTTTGTCCGCAAAAGGCGTGACCAGAGGCAAATCATGCAGCACAGCAATCGACGCGATACCGCGCTGTTTAATCAAGTCGAGCAGCTCAAGACGCGCCAATGGGTCAAGGTGATTGGTAGGCTCATCCAGAAGCAACAGTTTGGGCTCTTGAGCAAATGCGCGGGCAATGCTGGCACGTTGTTTTTCACCCCCGGATAGAGAGCCGAACAGGCGATTTTCTTTGGCAGACAAACCTGTGTCATGAATGGCTTGTTTGACGGCACGTTGATGCTCTTTTTCAGTGCAACAGAAGGTATGTGGCACCCGACCCAAACCGACATATTCACTCACACTCAACCTTGGGTCGACATGTTCATGCTGGGCAACCACCGCCACTCTTTTCGCCCGGTATAAGCGATTCAGATTTTCTTCCGCGCAGCCTTCAAGCGAGAGTTCCCCCGCCGCTTTCCGGTATTCACCCGTGATGGCTTTAAGCAAACTCGATTTCCCACTGCCATTAGGTCCGATAACAGCGATGCATTCGTTTGCGGAAACAGAAAACGTCACGTCAGACACAGCGCGCCAACCTGAGAGGCTATCAGCACAGAAGTCAGCCATTGAAAGTATGGGTTGATGAGTTCCTTTCATCTGATGCCCGCGGATTGAATTGATATGTTATAACATATCATTTATATAAGTAGACTTGTCAATAGGCAGGAAAACGAGTCTTTCGGAGCGTCATAAAACAGAGAATGGCAGCGCCCATTCCCGGAAAAGTTGAAGGGAGTCAAAGCCTCACGAAAGCACGTTAAGAAAAGAATCTTTCAGGTTAGCTCATGGTAATGGTCGGCCATCCTTGCACCACCTGACCACCATGCGCGCAACCGTCTCCCATTCTCACCACGGCTTTTCCGTCAATTTTCACCAAAGAGGAGCCTTGCTTCAGGTCATCAGGCATACCTACACCGGTGCAAATTGCCTTACCTCCGACCACTGCGACAGGAATACCATTGACCTTCACTAGCGATTGGCCAGCATCGATGATTGGACCGCCCACATGAGGTACTGGGCCGGGTTCTACTTTGGGGCAGACATGCATGTGGCCAAGTAAAGAAACAGGTTTACCCATAGCAAAACCTCATTGGTGTAAGTGAAGGTTTGGGTTCACATCAATGATCGCAAACCCTCTCGATGTATCCATAACAACATCTATCAGTAAAGATTGTTCAAGTTGCGCGACATCATCCCCAATGCCGTGCCACCACTTCTTTATCGCTTCTCGGTACCCGGCTTGGAAATCTTGCCGTTGCCGATAACAACGAGCGTCCAATAACACCCCTCCGGAAACTGCCAGTCGGTATTCAGAGCGCGCAGAAAAATCATGATATGGAAACAAATACAGCCTCGGTGTTACCTGATCTACGACATACGCATGAAGTACCTGCGCCATTCGATCCGATAGATTTGTCAGCCAGCAAGATAGCACTTCATTTTGACTTTCTGGGTGAAGCAACCCTTTGGGCAGCATTGCCATTCCAACGCAATCTTTCCAACTCACTACGCCTAATTTGGGCAAGTAATCTTGGGGCTCGATGATGCTATCAGCCGTAAATTTCACCGCCCTTTTAGGTAGCCCCGAAAGGCGGCGGTAACTCGTATTGTTTGAAAGTCCTGCTAACAAAATCTCACTTGAAATCGCCAGTGTCGCTGACGGGTGCAGAAAATAATGACGCTGGAAAACATCGGGGAGATTTCCATATTCTGTCGCGATGATTGCTGTTGAACATTTTGCGATTTTTTCTAGGGCATGCATTGCGAGATTTCTTCAGACTAGCGATGAATTAACAGACAAAGAAACAGAGGAACCAGCTTCCTATGCCATTGCTCGAAATGGCTCTTTTTCTTCCTAGTTACCCAAAGTTTATTCGCTATCGTACGCATCAAGTTCGATTTCATCGCCACACCGGACAATTTTTCCCAATAACTCGGTGAATGAATTAGCCAAAAACACAAGCCCTTCATAATCGTGTCCAGACCAATCTTTTTCACCTTGAAATCCGTTCATGTACCAGATTTTTCCGTAGTTCCTCTCAGAAACATCAAGCAGCAATAAATCTCGAGAAATGGAGCTTTCCATCACCACTAAATTCGGCGGGATACGAGCATCCCCATCGTCATCGACATCACTTGCCATCATAGTGAATGTGAGTACATCAACTGCATCCCGAAACCAGTCTAAAAACTCTAGTGAAATACCATTCACTCTGACCTCAATCCTACGATCCTCAATCAAGCGCATCCCAACACTTCTTAGGAACCATCTGTAATCTTGGGGTAACTTGGTATTGAGAAAGGCTTCCAAAGCTAACACTTGCTCTTCTGTCGAACAAAACAGCTCTGGTGTTTCTCCGCTCTCTTCATCAAGGGGCTTCCAAGCAATCTGCTCAGCTAACTCATCAACACTCAGACTCATCGAATCATATCTTCGGGAATGTTGAAATCAGGCTCCTCAGGCGAGTCATTTTCTACAATCTTTAACAGCAAATCTGTCAGCGATTTGGCAATTAAAACAAGATAGTCACTGTCCTCAAAAGCCCCCCATGGTTTCAAATTGCTGAGAAAGTAGATAAAACCAAATCGAGTATTACTAAGATCCATAACTAAAAAATCGCCTGAAATGGAATCCGCAATGATCAAGCTTTCATCCGGAATTCTTTTATCTGGACCGTTTTCAGACAACATTTGGGTTAAAACAAGTGCTTGGTCAGCAGATTTGAATGCCGCAAGAAAGGAAAGTGACACTCCGTTCAATGTAATATGAACACGCTCATCCTCAATTTCACACATACCATAGTTTTTCATAAACCACCGGTAGTCATTTGGAAGCTCGCGATTCAAAAACGTCTCAATTGCGTTCAAATCACTCTCTGTCGAACAGTAAACAGATCTGCTTTCTCCAAACTCTTCGTCAATCTCCGCCCAAGAGATGCCTTCACACAAATGTTCTATCAGCTCAGCTTTCATTTTCCTTACCATCCTCTTGAGAAACGATTAAATCAGCCTCATCCCAACTTTTTAGCTCATCAAGCCAAATGTCAAAGCTGTCAGATACTTTCAGGAGCATACTGTTTTCTTCATCCCCCCATGCCTCTTGAATAAAACGCCAATGCCATAGTGACCCGTAATGGTTCTCGGATAGGTCCATGAGCAAAAATCCGTTTTCTTTCCAAAGGCTATCCCCAATAGGAATCATTTTGGGGGGAATCAATGCGCCTCCTGTTTCCCAGAAATCGGGAAGCTCTTGATTTAATTGCTCTAAAGCATCATCTATTTGCCTTATATTGCGGATATAGTTGTGTAGCAGTACCTCTTTAGCTGCCCTCTCACCCAAATCAATATTAATAATGCTGCAATGCCAATCTAACTCGTTAAAGCTACACGCCCCGCAATTCACAACAAAATCCACAAAAGAACTTGGCAGTGCCACTTCATGTCGAGCTTCAAAGCTTTCCACATCATCTTTGGTCGATAACTTTTCATCAACATCGTTATCCAGTGTCGAAACCTCATTCATCCAAAATTCTATCATCTTGTTTTTTCTGGATTTTTCCATCTCAAAACACCTCAGTATCCATCAGTGATCTACTACCTGCATGTGAAGAAACACTATGTAGATCTGAGGGCACATAGCCCACTGCACCGTCCTCAAAATGGTGTAACGTCCAACCATCACCAGGGTTTTTTACACCGACATTGCTCAGCGCTCTCATATCTTTCCCAACATCATTCGTAACTTCAGTTAAGTACGTTTTACCCTGAACATGCTCTGGTCTGAAATCTGGAAAACCATTCCTGTAATTAACCGAGTTGACCTGTCCTCCCGGAGGATTAGGAAGATTGATAGGATCATTGAACGTGAATTTACCTGAGCCAAAATTCGGACTTTTCGGATCGTTAGCTCCTGGAGGGTTCCACGTTCCTTTTCGGCTAGAGGGCATTTTGTGTTTCCGCTTAAATTGCTCGCATTTTTTACACTTAAACGCGTTTTTACGTGCATTAATCATTTGAGTTCGAGCTTTCTGAAGCGCCTGCATCCTAGCTTTAACAATTTGCTGTTTTGACAAAATACTGGCGTAAGACTTGGTCATCGAGGCGACATTGTCGAACTTCTTAAACATCAGTCCGACCAGTCCCTGAACCTTGCTCCCATATTTGGCAAACTTAGCAGGCTTTGCCAGTGCGTCCCCCGCATAAGGGATCATGGAAACCAATGACAAACCGGCTCCCAGCCAGTCTCCTTTTGCCGCTGAAATGACGGCGGAAATCCCATCACTTGCCGGCGTCGGGTCAAAAATCCCTGTGATATCTGTGATGATCTGCGGGTTGTTTTTGGCAATTTCTCCCGCTTCTTCCCAAAGCTTTTTGTCTCTGGCTTCTTCTAACAAACGCGTATATTCGTTACTCATGACGCCCCCTCACCCTCAGGCCACCAATCCTTGTATTTTTCTGCGCCAGCACGTATCCAGACTTCCTCAAAGTCATCAGACAGCAGCGTATCGAACTTTTCTTCTGTGCTGGATGATTGGGATAACACCTGATGTATGGAGGGTTGCAGATGAAACTGAGGGTTGATCGTCCACATCAGGTTAATGAAAAGCCGCATATGGATAAGGTCCAAAACCTTGTAGGTAAAACAGTGCTCTATGCCCTGATTAACCATGGCCCGGACAAACCCTTTTGGATAGAAGTGCACCGTTTCGACTTCTTCATACTCCAGGTATTCAATCAAGTCATCGATCAGTTCGTCACGATGGGCAAATAACGGATACTGAAGCTGCTCCTCGGTGAAAAACCAAGGTAGAGACGGGTCATGCTCTTCGGTTTTTAACCCCGGAAGTGGATAAATACCTGAATCTTCAATGTTGCCAGATACCGACCAGTTCATGGTCGCGTCCGCATTAAGCGTGTACGTAAAGAAGCCCTCTTCCCCTTCCTCAGCGTAAACACTGTTCATGGCGCTGAAAAACTCACGTCGCTGTCCTTCTGAAAACACAGGTAAATAACGGTTCAGAGTATTGGCATCGTAAAACCGGAAATAAACCAACTCCCCACTCGGCTCGACAACTTCTTTGACCCTTTGAAGCTTGATGAAGAGGCTGTCTATCCCCTGATTGCTGACAAAGTAAAGGACCTGCTGTTTGCCAAAGGTTTCTTTGAGTAGCCAGTCAAAAAGCGGCTCTCCTTCAAGAATTTCAGCTATCCAGGGCGATTCTTCCTGAAATTCTTCTAAATCTTCCCCGACAAACAGGCAGCGATGACGCGTCGACATGCCCTGAACCGCGGCGATAAGCTGCTCGTTGTGTGAAGGGTCGAGAAGGACATAAAGGCGACATTCTTCACTTTGATTTTTGGCTTCGAGTAAGGATGCACTGAGGGTTTTTGTTACTGTCATTACCCTTTCCCCTTGGTGCATTTTTCTTTAAATGGCTTGTCCTCTTTGTCGCCACCGCCCGCACTCGAAAAATCAATTGCGTTGCCTTTGATTTTGACTTGATTGCCCTTAATCAAAATGCCGGATGCATCCATTTCAATCATGGCACCCTTTGTACTGAGCACGATTTTCTCCGCTTGAACGACGTATTTCTTGGTGTTGGAGTGAATCGATTTACCCGCAACAATGGATTTAATCGTCCCAACTTGCTCTGCGCTGACCAACGCGACCGATTCATTTTTTGCACCCCCGACGGTCACTTGATACGCCCCGCCCACCGTAAGTGTGCTGGCTATCCCTACCGTTTCCGTCAAGAAGCGGTTGACCTTGATGTGTTGATCATTGCCGACACTGATCTTCTGGGTATCACCGATTTTTACCGTTTCGTTATTCTTAACGTCCCGCTGCCTGTCATTACCAACAATGTCGCCCTCGTTGTTTTCGATGACTCGGTTAACATCCTTCTGAGCATGGACATAAATCTCTTCTTTGCCTGACTCATCTTCGAAGCGCAGCTCATTAAAGCCGTCACCTTTGTGGGTTTGCGTCCGCAACACAGTCTGTGTTTTATGCGCCGGCAAAGACTGCGGAACAAGGTTGGCAGCGTGATAGGTTCTTCCCGTTACAATCGGCTGGTCAGGATCTCCTTCTAGAAAACTCACAATCACTTCGTGACCGATCCTCGGTACACTCACAGCGCCATAGCTCGCTCCAGCCCAGCCCTGCGCCACGCGCACCCAGCAACTAGAGTTTTCGTTCCACTCCCCCACTCGGTCCCAAGGAAACTGGACTTTGACCCGCCCATGCTCATCACAGAAGATTTCTTCATTGGCTGGCCCCACAACAATCGCAATTTGAGGGCCATCGACGCGGGGTTTGATATTCGGCATCGGGCGCCAGGTTCTGGTTGCCGGAATCACCACAGCCTCATTGTTGTAGGTCGTTTGGCCTTCGCCCCCCGATTCCTGTGCTGCCTGAGGCTGGGTACCTATATGGATAACCCTGACACCAAGCCATTCCATGTTGACGTCAGACGCGTCTTCAGGCCCTTCAACCGTCATTTTCAGACCCGGTGAGATGGCGGGAATATTGCTCAGCAAAGAAGCGGACAGACTTTCGCGCCTCAGAGACTCAAGCCGGAACTGAGTGAAAGGTTTCCCCGAACCGTCGTCTTTAAACCGTCCGGGATAGTCGTAATGTTCATAAGTCGCGCGCTGAAAGCTGAGGTCTGTCCCTGTGTGGCTGTGCACCAACCCATAGTCGGGTTTTTTAAAGCTGTAATCTTTTAGAGTTGCACTGGACGCCCCCATTTCGCTGGAGGGTTTGAAGCTACGGATATAGGGATATTCAGCCACGCCGCCAATGTTAGGCTCGTAAGTCAGTGGGGTAGAAATAGCAGATAGTACGGAGCTGTCGTCCGCAAACACCAGCGAATGCTTACCGCCTGATTGCTCGAAGAAGTAAAACATTCCCTCTTCGGCTGCCAAGCGTTCGACAAAATCTAAATCCGACTCTCGATACTGCACACAATACTCGCGGGTAGCGGGCGTGTGTGTCAGTGAGAACGCGAAATCATCAACGCCCATCTCCTCCAGCAGTGTAGAGATGATTTGAACAGCATCAGCACTTTGGAAGATCCGGCTGTTCTGGCGCAGGCTCAACCGTTTCAGCGCAGGAACCAGCTCCAGAAAGTAGTAAGTTTGCGAATGACCGGTGTCCCCGCGGGTAAAACGGCTGACGATGCCATGAAATTGCCGGTACAGTACACCGTCTTTCCATACGCAAAGTAAACCATCTTTGTCTACCAGTTGGTCAGGCGAAACGCCTGCTTCACGGCTTACCAGCTCAACTTTTGCCATGAAGGGCGTCGAAAGCCCCTCCTCAACGGAAAAGCCAAGAACACCAAACAATGAAAGATCCAGACTGCTGGTCTGAAAAGTGAACTGTAGCCCTGTCGCGTTCGCCATCGTTAAACCATCCCTAGACGCTTGTGCGGTATCTGTTCGATGGATAACGGGTAAGCATCAACTGAAGTCGACACTTACCCAGTGTTTTACCCTTCGATTGGCGCTCTCCAGTCGTCGGCACCTGATGTGCCTGCGACGGTATGTTCCCAATCGATTTTTCGGTAAGCCACGGACACAGTCACTAGCTGAGTAAACTCTTTTTTCTCTAAGTCCTGACAGTGCGGCATATTGCAGTCAATATCGATAATGGTGCCGTCTGTCAAAATGGTCGAGAAAAAGTGTTCCTGCTTACCTTCTACTGACGTCCTGTACCACTTGAGTTCAATTTTCGGCAGCATTTCACCCGATGACAGCGCGTTATACATGAGGGGTACCGCTTTGTTCAGCGCCACGGTGAACTTGAATGGTTTGTGGACACGTTGACCTGACGGCTGACCACTTTGTGGGTCGGTGGGAACAGTCACGATGTGATCAAATGCCTGTACCAGCATTTCATCTTCATGACCTTCAACATAGATGTTACCGACAGAATCGGCGGTAAATGCACCGGCAGTGATATTGCCTTGGGTTTGACCTTCAATCGCGATATAGCATGGAGTTGGCATTGCGTATTCCTTCTGCAGCGAGTGTATGTATCGACCAATACACACAGGCAACACATATGCCAATTAGGTTTTTTCAGATAAACAGACACTTGAGAATTTCAACCAAATACCCGGGCAAAAAACCGCTCAAACTTTGCGCAATTCTTGCCCGTTGGGTAATTTTTGGCCTGAAAGGTGAAACCAGATTAATCCTTAGAAACTGATCAGTACCGTTGCGAAAACCCATTATCCGGTGTCACTGAAAGTTCCATAAATTCACAGAATGCAGTGACTGCATCACTACGCTCACGCTTTCGGGACCACACCAAACCCACATCCATCGGTGGTACATGATCAGCGAGTGGACGCACTTCCACCCTCCTTCCTTCCAGTGACCAAGGGCGATAAACCATGTCTGACAGAATAGTGATGCCGTAATCGTTCGCGACCAGACTGCGCACAGATTCCACGGAAGAGGTGCGGAAAATGGTATTGGGCTGATAGGGCGTTTGGTTCCAGTAGCGCAGGGCAGTGTTACTTGCCTCATCGACCGTTAGCATAATGTAGGGATATTGAGCCACATCGTGAAAGGTCACCATTTTGTTTTCCAGCAGAGGATGACTGGAACTGAGCCACAGTCGACGCTGCGAACTCAACAGGGTTTGGAAGCTGATGTCTTCCTGGTTAATCAGGTTGGAGGTCAGCATAAAGGCAACATCAAATTCCCCTGATACCACGCCTTCTTCGATATCCCCCCGGGTGGCTTCCACCAGCTTCAGGTTCACATTGGGATAGCTGCGCTGAAACCGTGTCAGATAGGGCGGTACAAAGTATCCCGCCACCGTGTAGGACATGGCCACAGTAATGGTGCCTTCCACCTGATTGGCGGAGCGGTGCGAAAGCAACATGGCTTCTTCCAGCTCCTTCACGATGTGCGTAGCATGTTGATAAAACTGGTTCCCTTCATAAGTTAGTAACATGCCATGAGGCTGACGCACAAACAGGTTCACATTAAGCATCTCTTCCAACTGTTTGATGGCGGTGGTAATCGCTGACTGGGAAACGTGCATGGCATTGGCCGCTTGAGAGACCTGCCCGGAGTCCGCCGTCGCGATGAAATAGCGAATCTGTTTCATGGTTGGAAGCATGTTCTGTTTTCCTTAAGTCTTGTATCCATTCTTCTGATATCCAGACCTGTCGACAGGTTTGAAAAACGACATTAAAGCTCCATTTAACCTTTAACTATCAATGAAATAACTCAGTTTCACTAGGTGATATCACAGCGCGTTTTGTTATCTTTTTTTCTAATAACACTAGACAAAACTCTATAATTTACATACCAGTGATGCAAATTTAACCTGTTATTAACACATCGAGCAATAGTCAAATCCGGCGTTTCTCGCCATGACCATTGCAAACATTGGTTGAAGTAACAGGGAGAAGAAACATGAACGGCAAACCTTCTGCTGTCCCATGGTTAACCTTGGTCGGTGCAATGGCGCTGGCTCAAAGCAGCGCTGCAAACAGCGAAAGCTGGTACCCGTACACGGTTGATGTCTGGACGACTCCGTTCGACATGAGCAGTGCCCGCGACGTGATGCAATATCAGCCCGTTGAAAAGGCCAGCAAGGCGTGGGACATCTGCGTTTCCTTCCCGCACCTCAAAGATGCCTATTGGACCGCAGTGAACTACGGCGTTGTGGATGAAGCAAAACGCGCCGGCGTCGAAATGCAGTTGGTGGAGGCTGGCGGTTACACCAACCTCAATACTCAGCTTTCACAGATTGAAGACTGTGTGGCTTCCGGCGCAGACGCCGTGATAGTGGGCGCCATTTCTTACGATGGTCTCAATAATCTGGTGAAGAATATCGCCCAGTCCGGTGTGCCGGTTATCGACATCGTCAACGGCATGTCATCGCCAGATATCTCGGCGAAGTCTCTGGTCTCATTTGGCGAGATGGGCGCAAAGATTGGCCAGTATCTGGCGGAGCGCCACCAGAACGATAAAGAGAGAGTTAAAGTCGGCTGGTTTCCGGGACCTCCTGGCGCAGGTTGGGTTGAAGCCGGAAACAAGGGTTTTCAGTCTGCCGTAGGAGGCTCAAACATTGACGTAGTAGAAACCAAATACGGCGATACTGGTAAAGAAGTGCAGCTCAAACTGGTGGAAGACACCCTCGAAGCGCATCCAGATCTGGATTACATCGTCGGCACAGCAGTGACCGCAGAAGCCGCCACCAGCCTACTCCGTGCCCGTGGTCTCACTGATCAAATCGGCGTCCTTTCCTACTACTTCACACCCGGCGTTTATCAGGGGATCAAACGTAACCTTATCGTTGCTGCGCCAACAGACTCGGCGGTTATCCAAGGCCGTGTCGCGATTGATCAAGCTATCCGTATTCTCGAAGGCAAACCCTACACCAAACATGTGGGACCACAGCTTTATGTCATCGATGACAGCAACATCAGCAGCTTTGATCGTAACAGCTCCCTCGCGCCAGCGAACTTTAAACCCACGTTTACAGTGAAGCCGCAGTGATGGACGCACCGATTCTCAGCCTACACGGGATACACAAACAGTATCCCGGTGTAAAAGCGCTCGACGGGGTGGACTTCACCCTTGAGCCCGGCGAAGTTCACGTGTTGTTTGGCGAGAATGGCGCGGGGAAATCAACGCTGATTTCCATTATCTCCGGCGCCAACCAGCCAACGGCCGGAGAGATGCGCTTTTTCGAAGACACCGTGCGCTTCAAAAGCGTTTACGACGCGAGGCAAAAAGGCATCAGTGCGGTGTTTCAGGAGTTTTCTCTGGTCGACACCCTCTCCATTGCCCAAAACCTGTTTCTGGGCGAAGAGCCGTTGACCGGACGTTTTCTCGATAATGCCACCCTGCACACCGAAGCGCAGGTCCTGCTCGAAAAAATGGGGTTTGACCTTGATGCACATCTGCCCGTCAGCGAGCTTTCCCGTGCTGAAAAGCAAATGGTGGAAATTGCTAAAGCGCTTCGTGGCGAATTGTCGGTACTGATCCTTGATGAGCCGACAGCGTCCCTGACGCATCAGGAAACCGAGCAGTTATTTTCGCTGATTGATCAGCTCAAAGCACAAGACGTCGGCATCATCTATATCTCTCACCGCATGGGCGAAATCCGCCAGATTGCAGACCGGATTACAGTGCTGCGGGATGGAAAATACATCGGCACCCGTGAGGTTGATACTGTCGAGGAGCAAGACCTCATCACTATGATGACGGGTAGGGAAATCGACAACGTCTATCCGCACGTGCCCTTTTTACCCACTGAAACCGTGTTGGACGTGCAATCCCTCACCATCGACAACCGACTTGTCGAAGACCTTTCTTTCCACGTCAGAGCCGGGGAGATCGTCGGCTTTGCCGGGTTGGTTGGCTGCGGCAAATCCGAAGCCCTCAGAGCCTGTTTTGGTGCAGAGAAGGTCACTGCCGGTTGCGTGGTGTTCAACGGTGAAAATGTCACAGGGCTTAGCATCCGCGAGATGCTGGACCGCGGATTTTTCTATAACTCCCGTGACCGCAAAGACGAAGGTTTGGTGCTCAACCGCAGTTGCCGGGAAAACATCAGTTTGCCCTCTTTGGGTTCTCATCCCCTTTCCCATCGCCACGGCGCGCTGAATCTTGCCCACGAACGCAAGCAAACCCAAAGCCTTGCAACAAGGCTCAAGCTCTACCCGATGCAAACCGAGCGCGATGTCGGCCAGTTCAGCGGTGGTAATCAACAGAAAGTGCTGTTGGCGAAATGCCTGACCCGCGATGTCTCGCTGTATGTGTTCGACGAACCCACCGTGGGGGTGGATGTCGGGACACGCGCGGAAATCTATCGCTTTATTGCCGGTTTGTGCGAGCAAGGGGCAGCAGTCGTCATCATTTCTTCCGATCTGCCCGAGGTCGTGCACCTCTCCCACCGTCTCTACGTGATGCGTGAAGGACAAATCGCCGCCCACCTTCAGAGAGCAGAGATAACGGAAACCAAGGCGCTCAGCCACTTTTTTGAATCAATGGAGTATGAAAATGAACAGTGAGCCAGTGAAGGCCAGTTCCCAAGGCGCCGATCTGGGCGCTTCCAAAGGGCAATTTGCCAACCGGATGACACGGTTATTTGTGAAGGTGGGTGTCCTGCCTATCCTTGTGGTGATCGCCGTCGCTATCTTTGCATCGGCATCAGAAAACTTCCTGACAGCACGCAACCTGCTGAACCTGCTTCGCCAGTCTTCGTATCTGGTGATGGTCTCCATCGGACAGATGTTTGTGCTGTTAACCGCAGGGTTTGATCTTTCCGTCGGCACCATTATCGCCCTCTCGTCCGTGGTCGGGGCCACCACCATGGCAGCAACCTATGCCGCTTTCCCGGAATCTGTGTATCTCGCCATTCTTGTAGGGATGGCTGCAGGTGTTGCCGTTGGCTTGGTCGTCGGATTTATCAATGGCATCGGCGTCGCGCATTTTCAGGTTTCACCCTTTGTGATGACGCTGGGCATCTCCTCCATTGGTTTTGGTATCGCCCTTTATATGACAGGCGGATCGCCGGTGTATGGCATGCCGATGGAGTTCGGCAACACCTTTGGCTTTGGCAACATTTTTGGCTTGCCCACACCGATTCTGGTTGCCTTGCTGATGACGATTTTTGCCATGGCCATCGTCAACCGTACCCGTCTGGGCCGCTATTTCTATGCAGTTGGTGGAAACATCAATGCCGCCCGTCTCTCAGGGATCAACACCCACAAAACGCTGATTCTGGCGTACCTGCTCTGCGCGTCCTTCGCAGCCATGGCAGGGATGTTGATCACCGCCCGTCTTGACACCGGCGAGGCCAACATAGGCGCAGCCATGCCCCTCGAGTCCATTGCAGCCTGCGTCATCGCCGGTGTCAGTCTTCGCGGTGGGATCGGGCGAGTGGAACATGTCGTCTTGGGCGCGGTGTTTATCAGTCTGGTGCAAAACGGCATGAACCTGACCCGCGTGGAATCTTACCTGCAAACCGTGGTGATCGGTGCGCTGCTGATTTTTGCCGTCATCGTCGACCAAATTCGTATTCGATTGCGCGCCAAGCTGGGAGCCCACTGATATGCGCCTTACCAACACATTTCAAAAGGAAGGTCTCACTATGATCAACATCAACAGCGACATGGGTGAAGGCTTTGGCATCTACAAACTCAGTGACGATGAAGCGCTGATGCCTTACATCACTGAAGCCAATGTCGCCTGCGGGTTTCACGCCTCAGACCCCAACCATATGAAACGTACCGTAGAGCTTGCCAAGCAATACGGCGTGAAAGTCGGGGCGCATTTCTCGCTACCTGATTTGCAGGGGTTTGGACGCCGTAAAATGCATCTCAGCCAAGGCGAGCTGCACAACATGATTGTGTACCAGATCGGCGCGCTGAAAGGCTTCCTCGATATGCTCGATATGCCGCTGAACCATCTCAAACCGCATGGCGCGCTCTACGGCATGGCAGCATCTGATCCTGACATCGCTGAAACGATTGCCCGGATTGCACACCACTATCAGGTGCCAGTGTTTGGGCTGTCAGGCACCTGCCATGAAACCATTTACAGTGCACACGGTGCAGGCTTCACCCCCGAGTTTTTTACCGACCTCGACTACGATCAAGATGGGCATCTGGTGATCACCCAAACCCATGACGCCACTGATCCTGTCTATGCCGCCAAGCGCGTTCTGAAGGCGGTGGAACACGGCAAGGTCACGGCCAACAACGGTCAAGAGATCCCGGTTGTCGCCCAAACCATCTGTGTGCATTCAGATACCCCGAATGCGGTGGATATCGCCAAAGCGGTCAATGAGGTGTTACAGCCTCACCTTTCCCGCCAAAGCGATGTCTGCATCGCCGAAAAAGAATAGACGTTCGAAGGAGTGAACCATGTCTGACAAAGAAATTATCTGCCCGTTACCTGGCATCTTTTACCGCTCGGCTTCTCCCGATCAGCCCCGATACAAAGATCCGGGAGATGCTATCGAACCGGGTGACGTGATTGGACTGGTGGAAGTGATGAAATCCTTCCATGAAATTAAAGCGGAAACTTCCGGTGTGATTGACGACTTTTTGATTGAGAACGAAAGCCCGGTCAACGCAGGACAACCTATTGTCCGTCTGAAGTAAGCGCTCTGAATGCACACAAGGAGTCAGTATGACAATCGAAAAATTGCTCATCGCCAATCGCGGTGAGATAGCCGTGCGCATTATCCGCGCGGCCAAGGAAATGGGGATCCATACCGTGCAGGTATACAGCGAGGCGGACAAAGAGTCCCTTGCAGTAAAACTGGCTGATGAAGCCATTTGTATCGGTGCCCCGATGGCTAACCAATCTTATCTTTGCGGTGACAAAGTCATTAAGGCGGCAGAGCAGTCTGGCGCGGATGCTATTCATCCCGGCTATGGCTTTCTCTCTGAAAATGCCAGCTTCTCAGATGACGTGCGTAAGGCAGGCATTATCTTTGTCGGCCCGTCCGGCCAAACCATGACTAAGATGGCTGATAAAGCCCGCGCCCGTGAAACCGCGATGGCAGCCGGTGTACCCGTGGTACCCGGAAGTGCGCCCTCTGATAACCCGGAAGCGGCGCTTCAACAGGCCAAACTCATCGGTTTTCCAGTGATGATCAAAGCGTCAGCGGGCGGTGGTGGACGCGGCATTCGTGTGATTGAAGACGAAAGCGAGTTCCTGACCCAGTACCATCAGGCATCTGCTGAAGCACAGTCGGCGTTTGGTGACGGCACGCTTTATCTCGAAAAATTCATTCGCCAATCCCGCCATGTGGAAGTACAAATTCTTGCGGATGGCCTGAATGCGGTGCACCTGTTCGAGCGAGAGTGCTCGCTGCAACGTCGCCGCCAGAAAGTCTGGGAAGAAGCACCCTGCGCCGTCTTGCCGGATTTGGTGCGAGAAGCTATGTGTCAGTCTGCGGTATCTCTGGCAAAAAGCGTCAACTACAAAGGCGCGGGCACCATTGAGTTTCTCTACGATGATGAATCTGAGTCTTTCTATTTCATCGAGATGAATACCCGCATTCAGGTCGAGCACCCGATCACCGAAGCCATCACTGGTGTTGACCTGATTCGGGAGATGATTCAGATCGCGTCGGGTCAGCACCTTTCTCTCAAACAAGAGGACATTCAGCGTCGCGGCCATGCCATTGAAATTCGCCTGAATGCGGAAGACCCGTTCAACGGCTTCCTCCCTTTCCCCGGCGTCATCAAATCTTTCACCCCACCGATGGGCAGCGGTGTGCGCTTTGACGGGCTCATCTACTCCGGCTTCGCCATTCCCCCTTATTACGACTCATTACTCGGCAAGCTGATTGTCTGGGACGAAGACAGGGAAAGCGCGATTCACCGCATGGCAAGGGCACTGGACGAACTGTCGATTGAAGGTGTGAAAACCACACAACCGCTGTTTCAAAAGCTGTGTGAAGCGCCTGATGTGATAAACGGCAATTTCCACACGGCGTGGCTTGAACAATGGCTGGAGACACTCGACGCCCCAAAGCCTGAACAAGGTCAGTCAGACAACAAAAAGGATTGCTCGCTGCCACAAGCAAGCTAAGGAAGGACAATGAAAACACGCTATTCATACGGCGGCGACGAGCATATTTTCGTCGAAGTCAGCGAAGAAATGTCGCTCGCTGCCTTTTTCAAAAGCTTGTCGATCACCCAGGCCATCCGTGAAGCGAACCTGCCCGGCGTTGAGGAAATCTGCCCGGCAAACGCCTCATTTCAGGTGAAGTACAATCCCGACGTTTGCGCGCCTGAAACCATGCTCGCCGCGATTCAGGACATCGAAAAAGCGCAAGCGGCAGGAAAGGCAGAAATCGATACCCGCATCGTTGAGGTGCCGGTTTTCTACCAAGATCCCTGGACCCATGAAACCCTGATGCGGTTTCGCGATCGCCATCAGGATCCAGAAGGCACCGATCTCTCTTACGCAGCCAGAATCAACGGCTATGACTCCATTGAAGCCTTTATTGAGGCGCATTCCGGTTCCCCCTGGTTTGTCACCATGGTGGGGTTCGTTTCCGGTCTGCCGTTCATGTTCCAAATGGTTGAACGCGACAAGCAAATACAGGTACCGAAATACGTCAGGCCCAGAACCGACACACCCAAGCTGACGGTCGGCTACGGCGGCTGTTTCTCCTGTATTTACTCCGTGCGGGGCGCCGGTGGCTACCAAATGTTCGGTGTCACCCCTGTCCCTATTTACGACCCGGCGCAAAACGCGGCACACCTGAAAGATTTTCTGGTGTTCTTCCAACCGGGCGACATCGTGAAGTTCAAACCTATCTCAGAAAATGAGTATCACGAGATCGTCAAACAGGTCGAAGACGGTACCTACCAACCTCGCACAAAATCGGTTCGATTCTCACTGTCTGAGTTTGAAAAAGACATGGCGGGCTATAACGCAGCAATGCAGGAGGCGCTGTATGAGCATTAATGTTATCCACCCCGGGCTCGCCACCTCTGTACAGGATTTGGGCCGCAAAGGGTATTTTCATCTTGGCATTCCGGTCTCAGGTGCGATGGACAGATTCGCTTGTCGCTGCGCCAACTGGCTGGTTGGTAACGACGAAAACGCGGCGGTGTTGGAAGCGGTGTTTATGGGACCCAAACTGACGTTCAATCAGGACGCCACCGTAGCCGTCACAGGGGCAGATATGACCCCCATCGTTGATGGGGAAGAGCAGGTCAATTGGGCAAGCTTTGAGGTGAAAGCCGGTCAGACCCTATCCTTCTCACATCTGACAGGCGGCGCGCGAATTTATATCGCCATTGCTGGAGGCATTGATGTGCCTGAGGTACTGGGAAGCCGTTCGACCTATACGCTCGGTGCGCTGGGCGGATTTGAAGGCAGATTGCTACAAGCCGGGGACGAACTGCCTGTCGGCGGCGATGAAGCGCCGTTTGAAGAACGCTATTTACCCGACTTTCTACGCAGACCAAGGTTGAATCAGTTGCGGGTGGTTCCCGGCCTTTACTGGCACCGGATCACCAAAGCGGCTGGCGAGCAATTTTTCGAAGATACCTGGCAGGTAGCGCCAGAAGCAGACCGCATTGGCTACCGGTTCAAAAACGGCACGCCATTAGAGTTTGTCGAGCGCGAGCAGCCGTTTGGCGCAGGATCCGACCCTTCCAACATTGTCGACGGCTGTTATCCCTATGGCTCAATTCAGGTGCCAGCAGGGAAAGAACCCATTGTGTTGCACCGAGACGCCGTTTCAGGCGGAGGCTACTTCATGATTGGCACCGTGGTGTCGGTGGACATGGATCTTATCGGTCAGATGCAGCCCAATTCACAGACCCAGTTTGTGCAAATCTCGCTGGAAGATGCGCTGAAAGCCCGCAAGGAATATGACGCGCTGTTGAAGTATGCCAAACAGCATATCGAGAAAAGCGGGGCCGCACGATGACGTTGATTCGAGATAAGGCATTCATTGGTGGCGATTGGGTCGACAGTGAAAGCGGGAAAACCTACCCCGTTTTCGACCCTGCTTACACCAACATCATCGCCCATGTCCCTGAGATGGGTGAAAGCGACACCCAAGCCGCGATTGATGCAGCCCAAAAGGCATTCGGCAACTGGCGAACAACCACGGCTAAGCAGCGGTCAGAAAAGCTGATGAATTGGTTTAACCTCATTATGGAAAACCAGTCCGATTTGGCAGCGCTCATTACACAGGAATCGGGCAAGCCTTTGGCTGAGTCGATCGGTGAAGTTGGCTACGGCGCTTCATTTATCCAATGGTTCGCGGAAGAGGGGAAACGCACTTATGGTGATGTTATTCCGACAACCGCGATAGACAGGCGTTTGCAAACCATCAAACAACCTGTCGGTGTCTGCGCGGCTATCACGCCATGGAATTTCCCCATCGCGATGATCACCCGCAAAGTCGCCCCCGCCCTTGCAGCAGGATGCACCATCGTCGTCAAACCGGCAGAAGCGACCCCCCTTTCCGCGTTGGCGCTGGCGTCATTGGCGCAGGAAGCCGGTATACCGGATGGTGTCATTAATGTGGTGACCGCTTCTCACGGCGCCGAGGTGGGTAAGGTGCTCTGCAACAGCGCGGATGTTCGCAAGCTTTCCTTCACAGGCTCAACGGCAGTTGGCAAAACGCTGATTAAGCAATGTGCCGATACCGTTAAACGGGTGTCGATGGAGCTCGGCGGCAATGCACCTTTTATCGTCTTTGATGATGCGGATATCGATGCAGCTGTCGAAGGGGCTCTGGCCTCCAAGTTCCGGAATGCAGGGCAAACCTGCGTGTGCGCAAACCGCATCTTGGTACAGTCCGGCATCTATGACGCCTTCGCAGAAAAGTTTGCCAATGCCGTCAGCAACCTCAAAGTCGGCGCAGGGCTTGAGCCCAGAAACCAGATTGGCCCACTCATCAACCGCTCAGCACTCGATAAAGTCGAATCACACATACGCGATGCACTGGTTTTGGGAGCACGGCGGCTAACCGGCGGAGCCAGCCATTCGCTGGGTGGCCTCTTCTATCAACCTACCGTATTGGCCGATGTTACCCCTGCCATGCGGATTGCTTCTGAAGAGACCTTTGGCCCCGTCGCTCCCCTTTTCCGCTTTGAAGATGAAGCGCAAGCCATTGCGATGGCCAACGACACGGAATATGGCCTCGCTGCCTATTTCTATTCGCGGGATATCCAACGCTGTTTGCGTGTCAGCGAAGCGTTGGAATACGGCATGGTCGGCGTGAATGAAGGCGTGATTTCCAATGAAGTCGCCCCCTTTGGCGGTGTGAAAGCCTCCGGTTTAGGCCGGGAAGGATCGCGACAAGGCATCGAAGAGTACCTCGAAACCAAATACGTCTGCTTTGGCGGACTCTTGTAACTCACCAGTATCAGGAACCAACAATGAACAACCAGTCACTGATGGATCGCCGCAATGCGGCGGTTCCCAGAGGCGTGGCTTCGGCTACCCCTCTGTTTGTAAAACGTGCCAAAAATGCAGAATTTTGGGATGTGGAAGACAACCGTTATATCGACTTCGCGGCGGGAATTGCAGTCGTTAATACCGGTCATAATAACCGCGCTGTCACGCAGGCAGTCACTGAGCAAATCGAGAAATTCAGCCACACTGCTTTTCAGGTCGCAGGCTACGAGAATTACATTGAGTTAGCCGAACGTTTAAATGCCATCGCCCCGATCGATGATGCCAAAACCATCCTGATGACCACAGGTGCTGAGGCATTGGAAAATGCGGTAAAAATCGCCCGTCATTACACCAAACGAAGCGGTGTTATTGCCTTCCATGGTGGCTTTCATGGCCGCACGCTTTTGACCATGGGCATGACCGGAAAAATTGCCCCTTACAAAGAGGGCTTCGGTCCGTTCCCAAATGACATTTACCACATTCCCTTCCCGGTTCCTTATCAGGGCATTGATACCGCCTATTCGCTGCAACAACTGGAGAAACTGTTCAAGACGGACATCGCTCCTTCCTCGGTTGCTGCCATTGTGCTGGAACCTGTTCAAGGGGAAGGCGGTTTTTATGCCGCGCCAAATGCGCTGATGGAGCACCTTCGCGCCCTTTGCGATGAACACGGCATTGTGTTGATTTTCGACGAAGTGCAAACAGGCTTTGGCCGCACAGGGAAAACCCTCGCGAGCGAGCATTTTGATGTGCAGCCCGATTTGATCACAGTGGCAAAAGCGCTGGCAGGTGGCTATCCACTTTCTGGCATTATCGGCAAGCGCGATATCATGGACAGCCCAGCGCCGGGCGGCCTTGGTGGTACCTATGGTGGTAGCCCAGTGGGATGCGCAGCCGCGTTAGCCGTGCTGGATGAATTGGAATCCAAATGCCTTAATGACCGTGCCGAGGCTGTGGGAAGCCGCCTGCATCAGGCTTTTTCCGAGTTAAAAGAACTGAACCCTGAGCTGCCTATCGATCATATCCGCCACAAAGGTGCCATGATTGCGTTTGATTTCGTCGTCGATGGACAACCAGAACCCCGCCATGTGCCGCCTTTTATCAAAGCCTGCCGTAGCAAAGGCCTTATCTTGCTGCCCTGTGGTCAGTTCGGCAACGCGATCCGATTGCTGCCTCCACTCACTGTCGAAAATCATATCGTCGAAGAAGCGATAGACATTATGAGGAAGGCGTTGCTCTCTTTGCGCTAGCGGAAAACAGAAAAGCCACCTAAGCGTGGCTTTTTAGAATGCTAGATGCCATCAATAGCTGACACGATTTTGCCCCATTTCAATTTACTGGTGTTCTTTACTTAGCTTGAAAAACACAAACCATCCATTATTTATACTAATGCATTAACACTCACGAATTCACCTTGCAAATAACATCAATTACTGACTGATTAATCAATAACCAATCAGTTTTCCATGCGAACGAAATCAAATCTGCTTTTCTGAACTTTGTGTTACATTTCCGCCAAAAATTTCAGACAGCAATGGCATGTTGCGTGCTGATAAGATAAGGGCGCTAGCGTAAGTGTCTTTTGCCCCGTTTCGTGTTGGCGAAAGCAAATGGAATCCATATCTTCCCGAGAGTTTTGATAGGTTTTCTAATGCGAGTCATGAGGCGATTACTATTGATTGTGCGTCTGTAGTGGGCACATAATCCTGCCGATTTTTAACATGTAAGACTTTACTAATGAATATTGAAACTCTTCACAATGAGCTAGGTGAAGCTGGCAAAGTTACTCTTTCCAAAACTGCATACCCAATTGAAGCATTGCTAAAAGTAGCATATGACTTCACTGGCGAATTCTACGTATATATTGGTGAGAGCGGTGAGAACTACGAAGTGAACATCGCTTTTGCTGATAACCGTAATCCATCTGCAGATGATGTGGTTTCTGCGTGTGGTCGCTTCATGAATGAAGTTTGCGACCAAGCAGTTCGCCAGATCGTTCTAAAAGAAACTGGCGCTATTCGTGAAGCTATCGTATCCGCTGCGTTCGCTGAAGCATCTAAGGGCATCTATAACAAACCAACTCAAGTACCTGGCGTTAATGATAAGTACAAAGATGATCCGCTAAATATCTTGGTTCAGAAAGGTTAGTTATGAGTTTCACACTATCTCTGGCAACTTGCGACATGTCAGCTATCAGCGACGCACGCAAAGCATTTAAAGAGCACACTAAGGTTGATGTGCTGAAGAACCAAGGCACTGTATCTCTTGATTTCCAAGTGAACCAGGAATACGGCCCTGAAGAGAAGCAACAAGTAATTGGTTCTTTTCTTAACTATGTTCTACAAGCTACGGCTATTAAAAAGTTAAGTATCGAACATGAGTAAGTTCTTACCACTATCCGAATTCACCGATGTGGAAGGTTACCACTTGATGCCTTTCAAGCTATCACGCTTCTCGGAAACAGAGCACCTTATAAGTAATGACTTTGGCGAATGGACGATCCTAAGCAACGAAGCAATACAAACGGTGGTGAACAACCAACTGGACCCAACTTCAAAGCTTTACCGCGAACTGAAAGCGAAGTACTTCATTTACAGTGGTGACATAACGCTCGGTATGGAGATCTTGGCATCTAAGCTGAAGACCAAGAAAGACTTCATTGTCGGCTTCAGCAAGCTTCACATCTTCTGTATGACATTACGTTGTAACCATAGCTGTACTTACTGCCAGGTTAGCCGTAAGACAGAGAATGCGGACAAAGGTTGCTATGACATGAGCGATGAGGTTCTAGAACGCTCGATCGACATCATGCTGCAGAGTCCATCTATGTCCGTCACTATGGAATTTCAAGGCGGTGAATCTCTACTGGCTTTGAGTCAGGTAAAAAAAGCGGTACTACTGGCGAAAGAAAAGAATGAGCGCGTAAGTAAAGAAATCGTATTTGTTATCTGTACGAACCTTACGAACGTTACGCACGCAGATCTTGAATTTTTCAAAGAGCATAACGTAGAAATCTCTACTTCTCTTGATGGCCATGCTGCGCTACACAACCTCAACCGTCCTACGTCGGGCGGCAACAGCTACGAAAAAGTAATCCGTAGCTTTGATATGGTTCGTGAGATGTATGGTGAACTTCGCTTGTCTGCACTTATGACGACAACCAAAGAATCACTGAAGTACCCGAAAGAGATTATTGACGAGTACGTTCGCCAAGGCCTACACCAAGTCTTTATCCGTGAACTGAACCCCTACGGTTTTGCGGAGAAAGCAGCGCGTAAGATCGGCTACACAACAGATGAATTTCTACATTTCTACAAGGAAATGTTGGATTACATCATTGAAATAAATAAGAAAGGTATTCCTTTCGAAGAGTGCTTCGCTGGTCTGATTCTGCGTAAACTTATGACACCTTGGAGCATTGGCTTTGTTGATCTACAGAGTCCAACAGGAACCGGCTTCAACGTAACGCTATACAACTACAACGGCAAGGTTTACCCAAGCGATGAATCCCGCATGATGGCCGAAACTGGCGATGATACTTTCTGCTTAGGCAATGTCTTGACAGATAGCTACGAGCAGATGTTCTTTGGTGAGCCAATGCAACTAATCGCGTCAGCAGCTTTAAACGAAGCATTGCCGGCTTGTAGCGATTGTGCATACGCACCGTTTTGTGGTTCGGAGCCGGTTCGTCGCCTGCAGACTCAAGGTGATGTGGTTGGCCACCGTCCAACTGATTCATATTGCTACCGTAACAAAGCTATCATCCAGCACATTATTAACTTGTGGTTGAATGGTGATGCAGAAACAAAAGCAATCATGTTGCGTTGGATGCGAGGTTAATTGTGGAAAAGTTCAAAGTAGCGCTGAAGTCGGAGACGACTGGTATTCAGGGCGAACAGCTAGGTTTAGCTGTATGCTCATGGTCTGACGATTATCAGGGCAAAAACGTACTGTACTACTACAAAGGTGGTGAGCTAGATCAAACGATGTTGGAGAAGGCTTCCCTTATTGTTACCAAACAACCAATAGGCGAAGTAAGTTTACCAGTGGTCAAGATTGATTACGATCACTTGGTAGAAGGTTCAGTACTGCAGATCGCACCAAGTGGTAAAATCCGCGTGATGTTTAATCCAGAGTCAGGCAACAATGCGCTGTTCGCTACGGACGCGTGTAATAACTATTGTGTTATGTGTCCGCAGCCACCTAAGCCGGTCTCAATTGAGCACTGTACTGATTACTTGTTAGAGATTATATCTCTGATTCGTGAATGCGATGCACCAGAGTCACTTGGGATCACTGGCGGTGAGCCGACGATGATTCGCGAAGGCTTGATCGAGGTGATTAGCAAAGCATCAGAGAAATTTCCCGAAACAGTTATCCAACTGCTATCAAATGGTCGTTTCTTTGCTTACCGCGACTACACGAAAGAGCTGGGTGCTACGACTAAGAAATTGTTCGTAGGTATCCCGCTGTTCGGCGCAACTTCAGATATCCACGATTACATTGTTCAAGCCAAAGGTGCATTTGAGCAAACTATCAATGGTATTTATGAATGTAAGCGCCAAGGCATCGAAGTAGAATTGCGGGTCGTTCTTCACAAACATACTGTAGAAGAGTTGGACCTATTAGTTGAGTTTATTCATCGCAACTTACCATTCGTGAACCACATAGCCCTAATGGGGATGGAGAACATGGGTTTTGCGAAGATGAACTACAAAGATCTGTGGATCGATCCGGTTGAGTATAAAGCAAAGCTATCCCATGTGGTTGGGATGCTCACTCTGTTTGGTATGAACGTGTCTGTCTTCAACCTACCGTTTTGCCTTGTCGATCCATCGATTTGGAATCATTGCCGTCAAAGTATTAGTGATTTCAAAACTGCGTACCACCCATCTTGTGAGTTGTGCAGTATGAAGTCGGAATGTGCCGGTTTCTTCTCATCAACAAACGAAAAGTTCTTGTTAACAGATACCATTAATATCGTGCCAGTGGAGGCATAATGAAACTACCATCTCTGAAGAAAAGTGGTGATAAATCACCTATTCGTAAAATCAAAACTCTAGTTACCGGCGTTCTAGCAGCTACACTATCTTTCGGCGCAGCAGCAGCTCCAGCAAGTGCACCAATCAGTGACGCTAGTTCTATCCTATCCACTCTGCAAGTAGAAGGCCAAGCTCGCGTGATCAACCTAGCTCCAACTGAAGGTGAGAACCTACTAGCGGCACATTACAGCCACCGTTCTCACTCTAGCCATAGCTCTCACCGCTCGCATAGTTCCCATAGCTCGCACAGCAGTCACTATTCATACGTGTACTAAGCAGCTATAACAAATATGAATAAGTGTCGCGCAGCCGACACTTTATTTTGGTGTTGAACAAACCCGTCCTTTATTTAGTAATTTGCTCGGATGCGCACAGGAAGGTAGGTCGCCCGTCTCAGAATGACAGGCGAGCGCCGTCAGGAAGATATAAATCCTTGTCAGACACTGACAATCCATTTAGCCATAAGTCAGCTCATGCGAAGCTTGTATCTTAGAGCGTCAAATCTAACGCATTTCTGTCCAATATCTACTTATTCCACTACTGCTCGCCTGCATGGCCTTTGTGCTATTCCAAAGGCGGTGCGTCACGCATAGTGTTGCCAATACGTAGAAATCAGTAAAACCTATTGGTCATATCACTCTGACTCTCTGCACTCAGCTGTTGGTTTCTCGCCAGAATGTCGATGCCTTGCTGATAGAAGAAATAAAGTAAATCAATAAACACCCAGTTTTCAGCGAGCTTGTCTCCGTCACGGCGATAGATATCAATCACGCGCATATCGAAGTAATTGTCACTCGCCGCCATCCCCATAAAGCCGCCCGAGGGTTTCAGGCTGAGATTCGGCCATCCGAAGAAGCCGCCGAAATGCCCTTCGGCGAACTTACAGACATGACCGTTGAAGATGCGGTCGGAAAAGCTGGCTCTGAAAATACCAGAGTGCTGCTTGGCATATCGTTCGATGGTATAACTCGCGCCGATGCCGGTCGGTCCCCACCAAATCATGTCGTCGTGCCAGGTGAGCGCCAGCTCTTCTTCCAAACTCAGTTTGTTGTCCCAATTGCCCAAGTCGGAAATCATCTTGTTGATGACATCAAGCGTCTTCGCCCCTTCTTGTGCAGGTTGAAGGGTTGTCATGATGCCGTCATGGGTGATCGGGCCGGGTTGTATAAGCTGCGCCCCACTCTGAGGTGGGAAAGGATTTACCCCCGCTTGCACCATCACACCGGGGATATCCGCAAAGAAAGCAGACTGAGCGATCTTGCCATCTACCACCTGAGTAAACTCGCAGTAGCGTAAGAATGCCATACGACCAGTTCTGGGTATGCCGAGCCAATGTTGATCGAACAAGCCCATCAGGTGCCCCATCGATACCACCCAAATACTGCCATCCTCATCCAGGCTGTTTTCACCTGCCATGAAAATATCCTGACGACGCTGAATAGCACGGAAGGAAGCTTTCAATGGCTGCCAGACTGTCTTGATGACATCACTGGCATTGTCGATTTCGTTAAAGGGATGACAGCCCCGAAAACAGTAATCTGGCGCACAAAACTCGCCAAACACGGCCTCCAGCTGATCATTTGTAGCAGCGTCCAATGCCTGATAAAACGACCACACTTTCTCTTTCGCTTGTTGTAGCACTGATGACACCACCTACCCTTTCACCGCACCAGCAGTTAAGCCGGACACAATTTGTTTTTGGAAGAAGAGAACCAGGAAGAACAGCGGGATCATCGCCGACACCACCGCAGCAACCGCAAACATCACATTACCTTCCACCTGCGTGGTGCCAAGGAAGCTCGCTATCTTCGGCACCATGGTTTGGTTTTCCTGACTGAGCAGCATGCCTGTGACGGCAAAGTCGTTGTAGGCCAGCAGGAAGCTGAACAAACCTGTGGTGATCACGCCCGGCCACATCACCGGGATAATCACGTGCTTAAAGGCTTGGAATCGGGTGCAGCCATCTACCATTGCACTCTCATCCATGTCTTTTGGAATGTTGAGGAAGAAGGAGTGCAGCATCCACAGCGTGAAGGGTTGGTTGATGGCCACCAGCACAATAATGGTGGTGCCAAGGTGCCCCCACAGATTCCACTCGAAAAATGGCAGCATGTAACCCGAAACCAAGGTGATGTGCGGCATGGCGCGAAGCACCAAGGCAATCATCAAAATCCATAAAGAGTAACGAAAACCCGAGCGGGCGAGCGCGTAACCACCCAAGGTGCCAATGGTCAGTGAAATGATGACCACAGAGAACACCACCACAAAGGTATTGATGGCGGCGAGCCAGAAATCCTGCTCAATCCACGCGCCGTAGTAACCTTGCCCCGTGAACTCGGAACCCGTTTCCAGCAAGGTCTTTACACCGTAAATCGCGTTCATCCAATCAGATTTGGAAAAGAAATCTGCCTGCACTTTGAATGAGCCCCAAGCGGTCCAAAGAAACGGGCCTGCAGCAATGAGTAGCCAAACAATAACAAAGGCAATCGAGACGGTTTTTAGCCAGATGGGCTTCTTACGTACTTCTTCCATGATGCCCTCCTAGGCTGACTTACGGTTGAAATCACGCCAGGTTCGAATGAAAACAGGCATCAGTAGAATTGCCACACCCAAAATGGTGAGCATGGATGTGGATGCAGCAGAGCCAAAGAGCTGGGAGTCTGTGCCACGCAAGTCGTTGTAGATAAGCCAACTGAGTGAAGTCGCATGCGCTTCAGCGGCAAAGCCGACAATGGGTTCAAACACCCTGAAGTTATCCATCAGCTGCATCAAGGCGACGAAAGTCACCAGCGGTGCCATATGCGGGATCACCACATAGCGAATCGTTTCCCAACGCGAAGCCCCATCAATCATCGAGGCTTCCAGTGTGTCGGTCGGTACGGTCTGAAGTCCGGCGTAGAAGACGATGAAAGAGAAAGGCACCGACGACCAAATGCCGTAAATAAAGAGTGTTATCCAGGTCAGTGTCGGCGAGGCTTTCAATGACAGACTGTCGTCGTCAAACCAGATTTGTAGGGTCGCCCCGATAACGCCATCGGCGTCGATCATCCAGAACAGAATCAGTGAGCCAATCAATGGCGTCACAATCATGGGGAGCAACGAGAGGAAGATCGTGGGACCTTTGACTAACTTGGGTAATGCGTTCACGCAAAGCGCCACCACCAGCCCCAGCACAATCACCAAAGGCGTGACGATGAAGGTATACGCCAGCGTAAAGACCAGCGCTTTGTAAAACGGCAGATTCATCATGCGGTCGACAAAGTCACCCATGGAAGATGAAGCATCCCACGCTTCGCCTAACTCCTGAAAGGCCAGATGGCTTCGGTTGGTGTAGGTATCCATGCCGTTAAAACGCCCGAGCGGCTCCTCTTCGCGAAGTTTGTCTGTCGCTTCGCGATCAACCGCAACCGTGGTTTTACAGCCAAACGGACCACAGTTTTCCGTTTCCAACACAATTTGCTCGTGTTCCACATAAAGCGACTGAACGAATACTGAAACGATCGGCAATGCGATGAGCAAAAACATGACCAATAACGATGGCCACATGAATTTTAAGAATGTGCGATGTGGCATGAACTCCACCTTTCGTTCGGTAAGCCCCGAATCCTTCCGGGGCCTTGTTCCAGAGAACCGTCGTAATGACAGAAGCTAAGTGATTACAGAAAACCTTGTTCTCGTGCAGAAGTCATATATGCCGCTTCTACATCCTTAAGCGCTTGTTCTGCAGATTCATTACCTAAGAGGAAGTCAGGCAGCTCCGCACCCAGTGCGGTATGCAGCAAACCCATGTAAGGCAGCATTGGGTAGGGGGTTGCCTGCTCTTGCACCGTGGCAACCACCCCCATGGCGGAGGCATCGGGCTGATAACCTTCAATCAACCAAACGGCTTTTTCCTGATTCTCCTGCATCATTTCTTTAGAAATGGCGTGGGTCATCACTTTGAATGTTGCTTCAGCGTCTTGCGCAGAAAGGTTGCTCGAAACCGTCCAACCGTCCCACCAAAGTGTCGCGCCCGGTGTGCCTCCGTCAGAGAAGGCCGGCGTATTGGTCAGCACTGTGTTAGCAACCACCTCTGGACTTGCCCCTTCGTCATCCAAAATGGCGGTCGCCCGGGAACCCCACATCAACGCCAATGCAATCTTGCCGTCTTCCCAAAGTGCCTGAGTGCTGTTGGAATCGAAGGTAAGGAAATCAGGGTTGGAAAGCGCTGTCAGGGCTTTTAATGTGTTGAGCGCTTTTACGCCGTTGGCATTATCGAGGTTTGGAATTGCGCTACCCGGTTTAAAGAACCCTTCGCCCGTCGCGCTGAAAATGTTGATGAACTCTTCACCCAAATTCCACCCAGTTTTGGTGTTCAGGGCAATGGGGTACTTCATCAGTCCCATCTCCTGAATCTTCTTACCTGCCGCAATCATGTCATCAAAGGTTTTTGGTGGCTCGACACCGGCTTTTTCAAGGATGTCTTTGCGGTAAAAGAGGTGCTGCGAATTCGCCATAAAAGCGACTGCCATCACCTTGTTATCGATTTTGATCAATTGGGTGGGTTGAAGGCTCTGGCCATACTTCTCAACCAGATCATCAAGCGGCTGGATCAAACCTTCATTTAACAAAGGAACAATCGAACTGGTAGATACCACCGCGGTGGAGTATTTAGCTGGGTTGGCTTTCAACGCTGCGTTTTGCAGATCGCGATGGTCTTTGGTCTGGTTTTTTGTCACGGTCAATGTGTCTGTTGCGCAACCTTCAGCCATGGAGGCAACAGCATGAAGCGCAGGAAAGTCATTCGACAATATGTTTACGGTTCCTTCTCCGGCACCACACCCCTCGGCGGCGCTGGCCTGATGGGTGACAGCGAGCAAGCCCGCTACGGCTATCCCTTTCACACTGCATTTCATGTCGCTCTCCTACTTCTTCCGATAAGCATTAACTAACGGCAACCTTTGCAAACATGCCAGTTTGGCAATGAATCAAAATAGATACGTATGCAAAAAGAAGGTTTGTAGTTTTATTCTTTTTTAGCAAGAAATCTTTCTTTCTAATTTGAGTGAAAATTGCGCGGCTATATTTCTTTTTAACTTATTGATAAGTGAAAGATATATTAAAATAATGATATTTTTCATTCATTTACAACACAATGATTTTATTGATTTTCTTATTATTAAGATTGAATGCTAAGTAAATTTATTTGTGTGACAGCACTCAAACATCACTATTTTTCATATTCTAAAACTCATATTTCTCTGCTTATTTTGAATACGTACCCAACAGGTTTCGTTCAACGTGGAGAGCAATCATGGCTGAAGTGCAGTTGCGTCATATCGATAAACGCTGGGGCGACTTTATCGGCGTCAAAGATTTCGATTTGACCATTCCTGACAAAGAGTTTCTGGTCTTACTTGGACCATCAGGCTGCGGAAAAACCACCACCATGCGCATGATTGCAGGGCTGGAGGAAGCGACCAGTGGGGAAATACTGATTGATGGCAAGGTGGTGAACGACCTTGAGCCAAAAGACAGAGATGTCGCCATGGTATTTCAAAGCTATGCGTTGTACCCCAACATGAGCGTTTACGAGAACATCCGCTTTCCTCTCAAGGTCCGTAACATTGACCCAGCAACCCATGATGAAAAAGTCATGCGTGCTGCCGAAATGGTCGAGCTCACCAATTTCCTACACCGCCGCCCAGCGGATCTGTCCGGCGGTCAGCGCCAGCGTGTTGCTTTGGCGCGCGCCATTGTCCGCGAGCCCAATGTGTTCCTGATGGACGAACCGCTCTCGAATCTTGATGCAAAGCTACGCGTTTCAACGCGGGCGCAAATCAAAAACCTTTCCCACGAATTGCAAATCACCACGATTTACGTCACCCATGACCAAATTGAGGCCATGACACTGGCAGATCGTGTGGTGGTAATGAGCGCAGGTAACGTGCAGCAGGTCGGTACGCCAACCGAAATCTACAACTATCCCGCCAATACCTTTGTCGCCAGCTTCATCGGCTCACCAGCCATGAACCTGATGAAGGGCACCATTGAAGGCGGAGTATTTACCGCAGAGAACGTCACCATCACAGGGTTGGATAAGCGCCTTTCCGGCAACATCACGCTGGGATTTCGTGCCGAAGATGCTGTTGTCACTGATGGCAGTGAAGCGGCCAGCGGCATTAATGCCAAGGTCTTCTCCATCGAGCTGTTGGGTGATGCCACCATGATCACTGTAAAGGTCAATGATGAACTTGTCGCCATCAAAGCGGATAAGGAGTATGTCACCGACATTGGCCAACCCTTCTCAGCCACGATTTCCGCAGGCATTTGCCACCTTTTCGACGCAGAAACTGGTGAACGGCTCTCTCAACCGGAGTCCGCGTAAATGAAAGGCTCAAGGCCCGAACAGGCGGCACTGACCAAAGACACAGACATGAACAAGACGGATGAAACCCGTCAGGTTATCGAATCAATGGTGGACGGCCTTAACGATCACCGCATTGCCGACATCGGCGAATTCTTCTCGCAAGGGTTTCGCTGGTTCGGTAATCAGGGTTGTGGCACCAAACATGGGTTGGAAGCATTTCAGAGGAACTGGCAAAAACCCTTTCAAGCTGCCTTTTCAGACAAAGTTTGCATAGACGAAGCGAGACTTTACATGGGCGAATGGGCAGCCGCATTTGGTCATCAAACCGCCAAACATACCGGCACATTCATGGGCGTGGCACCGACCGGAAAAGAAGTCGAAATCCGCTACATGGATTTTTGGAAAGTACAGGACGGCAAAATCGTCGACAACTGGGTCATGGTGGACTTTCCCTATGTACTCGCCCAACTCGGCGTCGATGTTTTTAACGGCGAAGGATGGGAAGCGTTTGATCGCAACGAAAAAGTCCCGCCATCACCGGCTTCTTAATTCTCACGCATTACCGCCTTTAGAGGGAAAACACATGACAGTCAGATATTTAAAATCAGGGAAGTCGGAATCTGATAGAGAGAGCGACAATGAAAAAGTCGTCCAGATCGTCGCAGATACCCTGAAGAAAATTGAGCAAGAAGGTGATGCCGCAGTGCGTGAACTGGCGATCAAATTCGACAATTACGCACCCGAATCTTTCCTGCTTTCAAAAGAAGACATCGAAGCCATCATTGCCAAAGTCTCGCCGGAAGACATGGAAGATATCCGCTTTGCCAATGAGCAGGTCACTAATTTCGCTAAAGTGCAGTTAGCGTCAATGAGCGATGTGGAAGTGGAGACGCTTCCGGGGGTCATTCTTGGACACAAAAACATTCCAGTACAAAGCGTGGGCTGTTACGTCCCGGGTGGAAAATTCCCTATGGTGGCCTCAGCGCACATGTCTGTCGCTACCGCCAAAGTTGCTGGCGTGCCACGCGTGATTGCCTGTACACCGCCCTTTAATGGCGAGCCTAACCCTGCGGTAGTCGCAGCCATGCATTTGGGTGGTGCCGACGAAATCTATGTTTTGGGCGGTATCCAGGCTGTGGGTGCCATGGCGCTAGGCACAGAAACCATTGCGCCTGTCCATCTGCTGGTAGGTCCGGGAAATGCCTTTGTGGCTGAAGCGAAGCGCCAGTTGTTCGGACGCGTGGGTATAGACCTCTTTGCTGGCCCGACAGAAACCATGGTAATTGCCGATGACACGGTAGATGCGGAAATGTGTGCGACCGACCTGCTTGGTCAAGCTGAACATGGCTATAACTCGCCAGCCGCGCTTGTTACCAACAGCGAAAAGCTCGCCAATGACACGCTGGCAGAAATCGAACGTATTCTGAAAATTCTTCCCACCGCAGACACCGCCAGCGCCAGTTGGCGCGATTACGGTGAAATCATTCTGTGTGACAGCTATGACGAAATGCTCGCCGTCTCAGAAGAAAAGGCCTATGAGCACGTACAGGTGATGACCGACCGGGACGATTGGTTCCTCGACAATATGACCTGCTACGGGGGCCTCTTTCTAGGCCCACGCACTAACGTCTCCAACGGCGACAAGGTGATTGGCACCAACCACACCCTGCCAACCCAAAAAGCGGGGAGATACACAGGCGGCCTTTGGGTAGGTAAATACCTGAAAACACACAGCTATCAGAAAATCCTAACTGATGAAGCCGCAACCTTGGTGGGTGAATATGGTTCGCGCCTTTGTATGTTGGAAGGCTTTGTCGGACACGCTGAGCAATGCAACATCCGAGTCAGACGCTATGGCCACAAAGATGTGCCATACGGCGAAGCTGCGTCAAGGGGATAACGGACGATGACGGCAGTAGAGTCTGGCATTTTCGAATCCTTCACCGACTGGCGAAATAGCCAGCGACGGGCCGACTTGGCCGGGCTTGAGCAAGCAGTCCAATGCGTGTTTGACGAAAACGCGGTTATCCATATGTGCCACCCCTTTGGTGACATGACAGGAGCAATGCAATGGATTTCGCAAAGCTATCAACCTTTGCTTGAAGCCATGCCGGATCTTGAGCGTCGGGATACCATCGTCATTCATGGAAAAGACCAGAATGGCGAGCCATGGATTGGTTGCTGCGGGTATTACTGCGGCACCTTTCTCAACCCGTTTCTCGATATTCCGCCAACGGGGCACTTCACGCACATGCGTTTCCACGAGTTCTATCAACTATCAAGAAACCGCATTACAGAAGTTCAAGCGATATGGGATCTGGTCGAAGTCATGATGCAGGCGAATGCCTGGCCCATGGCACCGTCTCTTGGACGTGAAGGACTGGTGCCGGGTCCTGCAACCTGTGATGGCGTTAAAACACTTTCTTCGGTGCTGCCGGGTTCGGAAGAAGCCACCACCAATACACACATTGTGCTCGATATGCTGACTCACTTAATGCTCCACCCCGTACAGGGCGGGCCAAAAGTGATGAATCTTCCCGATTACTGGCACAGCAACCTCACATGGTATGGCCCTTCAGGTATTGGCACCTGTCGCGGGCTGGCTGGCTTTCGAAACTGGCACCAAATTCCTTTTCTCAACGCCATGCCGGATCGGGGAAAACAGCACAGCGATGCTGACTGGCACCTGTTTGCCCAGGATAACTATGTCGCTGTTACAGGCTGGCCAAACATGCGCCAGACACTCAGTGCCGATGGCTGGCTGGGAATCGCGCCTGCTGGAAAACACGTCACATTACGCAGTCTGGACTTCTGGCGTATCGAAGATGGGAAGATCGCTGAAAACTGGGTTTTGGTTGATCTTTTAGATCTTTACGCTCAGCTCGGCGTCGATGTTTTTGGCAGACTGAAGGAATTCAACAAAGCCAGACCGCGCGGTGCGGTCGAGCTACCCAAGGAAGAATTATGACCATTGCGCTGCCTAAAACCCCTTCTTTTGACCTAACGGGAATGCGTGCCCTTGTCACGGGCGCTTCATCAGGCATTGGCCTTGCGTGTGCGACTGCACTTGCAAGAGCAGGTGCCCATGTCACTTTGGTGGCTCGGCGGGCAGACCAGCTTAATGCCCTGCAACAAGCACTGTCTGATGAGGGGCTGCACGCTGAAGCGCTGCCGCTGGACATGACAGATCTCGATGCGTTGGAGAATGCGATTAATCAGCAAGAGCCCTTTGATGTCGTGCTAAATTCGGCGGGCTTAGCGAAACACTCTCCGGCATTGGAAACCCAAATCGATGACTACGACCACGTTTTCAGTCTCAATGTGAAAGCGGCGTATTTCCTGTTTCAGTTTGCGGCCAAAAAGCTCATTGATGCTGGCAGGCCCGGCAGCCTCATTTCTATTTCAAGTCAGATGGCGCACGTTGGTGGCCTTGATCGCGCCGTTTACTGCGCCAGCAAACATGCTGTTGAAGGCTTCACCAAAGCAATGGCTATTGAGTGGGGCAAACAGAACATTCGCGTGAATACCATTTGCCCGACCTTCATCAAAACTGACCTCACTGCTGCCACCTTCAACGACCCGGAAAAGCGCGCGTGGATAGAAAGCCACATCAAACTGGATCGCGTCGGTGAAGTGGAAGACTTAATGGGAGCGGTGGTGTATCTCGCCTCCAATGCTTCAGCCATGGTGACGGGTACGTCCATCAAAGTTGACGGAGGTTGGACAGCAGAATAATGGCAAACGAAAAAGTCACCTCAACCGATGTAGCCAAACGCGCAGGCGTCAGCCAGTCAGCGGTCAGCCGGGTGTTTACACCGGGCGGCTCTGCCTCGAAGAAAACCATAGATAAAGTGAAGAAGGCCGCTGAGGAGCTGGGCTACCGGCCCAACGTATTAGCGCGCGCCATGGTCTCTGGCAAAAGCCGCGTGATTGGTTTGGTGGTCGCCTACCTTAACAATCAGTTTTATCCGGATGCACTGGAAAAACTCTCCAACCAGCTTCAAGAACAGGGCTACCACGTCCTGATCTTCATGGCCAATAACACTGATTCCGTTATCGAAGAAGTGATTGAGGAAATCCTCGATTATCAGGTCGACGGCATCATCGCCGCCTCAGTGGATTTGTCCTCTGAACTTGCTGCCCGCTGTCGCTCTGTTGGCGTTCCGATTGTGCTTTTTAACCGCTCGCAACAAAGCGATGACTTGTCTTCCGTTACCTCAGATAACTTCAGCGGTGGCATGACAGCAGCGGAATTTCTGATTGCCGGAGGGCACAAGAAAATCAGCTATATGGCAGGACTGGCTTCCACATCGACCCAACGCGACAGGGAAATTGGGTTCCGCGCAGGCTTGCAGCAGGCAGGCATGGATCTACATTCCCGTGGCGAAGGCATGTTCGACATGGCAAAAGCGCGGGAGGCAACGCTGGAGATGTTCCACGCCGACCCGCCAGACGCAATCTTTGTCGCCAACGACCATATGGCACTGGCAGTCATGGATACCATTCGCTTCGATTTGCAGCTTCGCATTCCAGAGGATGTTTCCGTGATTGGTTACGACGATGTCCCCGCCGCCACTTGGCCAAGCTATAACCTCACCACACTTGCGCAGCGCGCCGACATCATGGTGAGCGAGACAGTACGCATCCTGCTCCAGCAGGTGCGACATGAAAACGATGGCGCGCAGAAAGTGGCGATAGGCTCGCCACTGATTGTCAGAGGCTCAGCCAAAATTCCAGAGGGGTGGACATCATGAAGGGGTTCAATGAAAAGTTTGTCGACTTTCCCGACTACATCATCTCTATAACGCATGAAATTTGGGAAGGGCGCAATCTCGCTTCGCTTCATAATTACTATGGTGAAGACATCGTCGTCCGCTCCCCTGCAGGACTGACCATTGGCAACAAAGATGTGATTGCCCAAACGGCCGGCACACTTAATGAATTCCCAGACAGAACCTTATATGGCGAAGATGTTATTTGGAGCGGAACGCCAGAAGACGGCATGCTCTCATCACACCGTATTTTGTCCGAAGCAACGCACATGGGCGATGGACAATTCGGCGTAGCCACGGGCAAAAAGCTTCGTTACCGCATCATTGCTGACTGCCACGCCATCAACAATCAAATCAACGACGAATGGCTCATCCGGGATCTGGGCGCCATCGTGCGTCAGTTAGGGCGCGACCCCAAAGCTTTCGCTATTCAGCAAATCGCCGACCAGGGGGGACACGAACTTTGCGCCCGTCCCTTCACGCCCGCGATAGATAAGCAAGGCCCTTATCTCGGTAAGGGTAACGACAACGAATGGGGACAGCGTTACGCCGAGGTATTAACCCGCATGATGAATGCAGAGTTTTCCTGCATTCCCGATGATTATGACCGCGCTTGTCAGGCGGAATATCCAGGTGGGCTGACAGTCAACTCATGGGGGGCAATCGACCAATTCTGGATTGGCCTCCGCGCCAGCTTCCCTAATGCCAACTTCAAGATTGAACACCAAATTGGGCGCGACGACCCAATGATGCCACCTCGCGCGGCGGTCCGCTTTTCCCTTCACGGAAAGCATGAGGGTTGGGGCCTCTTCGGTCAGCCAAGCGGTGCAGATGTTTACGTGATGGCAGCAGCGCATGTGGAGTTTGGCCCTTACGGCATAAGACGCGAATTCGTGTTGTTTGATGAAACGGCGATATGGAAACAGATCGCGCTTCACACAGGTTAATGCGGTCGACGAATAACAGTCATCAAGGAGTGAACAATGAAACAGCCACAATGGGTGAGATTTGGCGAACTGATCCCGTGCCGATCAGCATTTATAGACGCGCACACGCCAGGCTCTTCTGAAAAAGAAAATTTCACCATTATTGGCGGTGGCGTCTCTGAAAGCCCTGATCAGCACGTACACATCAAAGCCACGCCCGGTTTCAATATCGGCGCGGCAGGTCAACCACCACGTTGTTTCAACTCACTGCATTCTCATGACACCGCCGAAGTCTTTTTTGTCCTTAAAGGCCGCTGGCGATTCTTCTGGGGAGAAACAGGGAAAGATGGCGAGGTCGTGTTGGAAGAGGGCGATATCTTCAATATCCCTACCCGCCTGTTCCGTGGTTTCGAAAATATCGGCAGTGACTACGGCATGATCATGTCCATATTGGGCGGTAATGATGCGGGTGGTGGCGTCATTTGGGCGCCGCACGTTCGCGAAGCGGCTCAAGCCCACGGATTAGTGCTGGGTGAAACAGGTCGCTTGTATGACACCAAGAAAGACGAAGCTCTGCCCGATGGCGAGTTCGAGATGCCATTGCCAGAGCAGGACTGGCTAAATGCCCTGCTGCGTCCTGATGCCACCACCGTCGTCAAACACTACGTTGCCCGCTACTGGGATATGATGGCCATGGCTGCTCAGGGAGCCGTAAAAGTGATTGGTGAGCATGGGTTATTAATCGACAAACCGGGTTTTGAAGTCGATTTTCTCTCCCGCCATTCTCCGCTCGCCGAAACACTTCAAGCACAAAAAGACGTCGTACTGATGGTGATGCGCGGACACTGGGCGGTCAATTGGCAAGACAAGACAGAAATATTCAATCCTGGTGATACAGTTTGGCTTCCCGAAGGCACCAACTACTCACTCAAGGTCACTGCTTCTGGTGAAGCCAGTCTTTTTCGCGTGACGCGCACTGATGACCCAGCAGGTCTGACATGGGCGGGAGAGGAAGCATGAAGGAGCCGTTAGTCCTGCTTCCCGGCATGATGTGTGATGAACGGCTGTTCGCGCATCAGCTTGCTTCTCTGGGTGAGGAGCGTGAAGTCATCGTCATGAAGATTCATGGTCATGACAGCATGTCCATCCTCGCCGAAGAAGTGCTGAAAAAGGCTCCCGAAAGATTCTCACTCGGCGGTCTTTCTATGGGCGGCATCCTCGCCATGGAGGTGTTTCGGCAAGCACCCGATCGTGTCTCGCGGCTCGCCCTGATGGACACTAATCCGCGGGCAGAAGCCGAAGAAGTAAAAGATGGACGAAAGGTTCACCTTGAGCGAACCGCCAAGGGGGAAATGCTCGATATCATGCGGGAAATCATGATCCCAAAATACGTTCACCGCGACATTCCCCGGCCCGACATCGAAAAGCTGTGTATGGAAATGGCAAGAGATCTTGGGGATGAGTGCTTTATCAATCAATCCCTGGCGCTGAGGGATCGCCCCGACCAACAGGACACCCTCAGCAAGGTCACTGTCCCTACACTCATTTTAATGGGGGAAGACGACCAGCTTTGCCCCAGAGACCGACACGACACCATGAAGTTGCTGATTCCACATGCAGACTTTGTCGTCATTCCTTTTGCCGGGCATCTGCCCACGCTTGAAAAACCGGAGGCAACCACGCGCGCACTGAACGCCTGGTTGAAACGTTAATGGATAAACCACTCTATAAGCTCTTGTTAAGCGTCGACACACCCACTGTCTGCAATGCCATCGAAGTGGCGCAAGGTCAGCGCGGCTTTGACCAATACACCCGTAGCACCCTGCTTGCCTCTGATCCTGAAAGCAAGGCCATGGTGGGTTATGCCAAAACCGCACAGATTGCTGCGATTGAACCTTCTACTCTTCCACCCGACGAGGTGAAAGCCCTGCGCATGCAGTACTACAAATACATGTCGCAAGGCCCTTTCCCCTCGGTCACTGTGATTGAAGACTTGGATTATCCCAACGCAGTGGGCGCTTTCTGGGGCGAGATTAATACCAATGTGCACAAGGGCTTTGGCATTTCAGGCGTGCTCACCAATGGCGTGATGCGGGATTTGGGCGATTTGCCCGACGCATTTCCGGTTCTGGCAGGTTCCATTGGTCCAAGTCATGCTTTCGTGCACATCGAATCCATTGGCGAACCCGTTTCCGTGTTTGGCTTGACCGTCAATGAAGGCGACCTGATCCACGCAGACAGACACGGTGCTGTCGTCATTCCCAAAGACATCATTCCCAAGCTTCAAGACGCGATAGAAACTTTGCTTCGCAATGAGCAAATTGTCCTGCAAGCCGCCAAAGAAGAAGGCTTTGATTTCGAGCGGTTTGAGCAGGCTTGGGCAGAGTTCGAACGCGTTCGTACCTGATTTCCAACGGTAGCATGTTGCTGCCCGTTTCCTCACAATCAACGCAATACGGCTAAACACAAGGAGTACACCATGAAGTTGTCACTGATGATCACTGTCATAGCCGGGCTACTCACCTCTACCGCATCCTTTGCCGACACTACGATTCGAATAGGCCATGCCACCCCTGAAGTGTCACCCATCCACCAATCGCTGTTGTATTTCGAAAAGGAAATCGAAAAGCGCTCTAACGGCGAGATCGAAGTGGAAATCTACCCAGGCGGCCAGCTTGGTGGGGTGCGCGAGATGACCGAGCTGGTTCAATCCGGCAATATCACCATGGCGACTGGCGCGTCAGTGCATCTCTCCTCCACCGTTAACGAGCTTGCTGTGCTTGACCAGTTTTTGCTGTTTGCAGATGAAGACACTGCGCGCAATGTACTCGACGGAAAGGCCGGGCAGTCACTCGCTAAAGCCATGGAAAAGCAAGGTCTCAAATCCATGGGCTTTATGGAACTGGGCTTTAGAAGCTTTACGAACAACCGCGCCCCGCTCGACAGCTACGAAGCCTTTGAAGGTCTACGAATGCGTTCAGCAGACAACCCTATCGCGATTAAAGCGTGGCGCTCTGTTGATGCCGTGCCGATTGCGCTGGCATGGGGTGAAATTTATTCCTCCCTTCAACAGAACCTGATTTTCGGTCAGGAAAGTGCGCTGTCTTCCATGCTCGTAGAGCGCTTCTTTGAAGTGCAGGATTACGTGTCCCTGACCAACCACATCTATTGGCCTGAGCTCTGGATGGCGAATCTGGAATGGTACAACGATCTCAGTGAAAAAGACCGCAAGCTTATCGACGAAGTCGCCCGTGAAACCATCGTGCTTGAGCGTGACCTCACCATGAAAACCAACAACGAAACGCTGGCCGCTCTGAAAGAAAAAGGGCTCAAGGTGAACGAACTTCCGTTGGCAGATCGTGAGCGTTTGGGAGCAACCATGAATGCAGCGATTGAGCAGGATATCCGACAGAAAGTCGGTAGCGATTTTTACGACGAGTTCATGTCGAACCTGAACCCGCAATAACCCTCCCAGTTAGCAAAGCGGGCTTAAGCCCGCTTCTATCCCAAACCCAGCAAGAAAAGCACAAGGAAGGCAGTATGTTCCGAGCTCTTGAGAAATACTTTGAGCCCACGGTGATTGTCGCCAGCCTGATCACTATCATCATCATGGTTTTTGCGGACGTCATAGCGCGCTTCGCTTTCTCGACGTCCATCGTTGTTGCCAACGAAATCGCAAGGATCTGTTTTGTGTACCTCATCTACTTTGGCATCAGCTATGCCATTCGTGAGCACAGGCACATGCGCGTGACGTTTTTTGTCGATAAGTTTCCCCCTAAGTTCAAGCGCATGATCTTGCTTGTCAGTGAGTCGATTTTCCTGATTTATTCCATCACGGTCTGCGTATTGGGCATCGAGATCACCCAGCAAGCCATTGCCCGGGGTAAAACCTTATCTGCCACCCAGTGGCCAACGTCTGTGCTTTATGCAGCCATCATTTTTTCAGGTCTCCTGTGTGCGCTGCGTTTGCTTTACTCTCTCTATCTGATTGGGGTACGTGGCGATATCTCCATGTACCAGAATGAGGAGATGCCACAATGACCTCTCTGATCCTCTTTCTTAGCTTCTTTGTCATGCTACTGATTGGCGTGCCCATCGGCATTGCGCTGGGCTCAGCCTCTCTCGTGGCAATCATATACATACCGTTTTTAAAACCCGACCTTTATGCACTCGGACTTGTCAGTGGCATCAACAGTTTCACCCTGATTGCTGTGGTGCTGTTTACACTGGCAGGTAATGTGATGAGTAAAGGCGGTATTTCCAAGCGTTTAATTGCAGTTGCTGACACACTGTTCGGCCGTGCACCGGGGGACTTGGGCACGGTCACCATCATGGCTTGTCTGTTTTTCGCCGCTATTTCAGGCACAGGTTCGGCAACCGTTGCGGCGGTTGGACTGGCGATGATTCCAGCGTTGGTAAAACGTGGCTATGACCGCGCTTATGCAGGCGCAATGGTCGCCAGCGCCGGCGGGTTGGGGGTGATGATCCCTCCATCAGTAGTCATGATTGTGTATGCCGTAGCGGCCGGTGTATCAGTCACCGCGCTCTTTATGGCGGGTATTCTGCCGGGTTTGGTCATCGCGTTAACCTTGATGACTTACAACTATTTCTACCGCAAGCAAGCCACTCAAGCGAGCATGACGGAATTACGTCCGGCTCCTACCTGGAAGGAAATCTTTCATGTGCTCAACGAGGCCAAGCTCGCACTCATCATGCCTGTGGTGATTCTGGGCGGTATCTACGGTGGCATCGTTACGCCGACAGAATCATCTGCTGTCGCGGTGGTATATGCCTTGGTCGTCTCCTGCCTGGTTTATCGCGAGTTACCCTTCAAAGCACTACCCAAAATCATGCTGGAATCAGCGATGTTGGTATCCGCTGTATTGGTCATCATCGGCGCATCAGTAGCATTTGGTCGTATCATCGCGCTGGAGAAAATTCCCACTGAACTAGCGCAGTTCGTACTTTCCATCACAGAAAACAAGTATCTGGTGTTGGTAGCGATTCTGGTATTGCTCCTGATCATCGGTACCTTCCTCGAAACTCTGGCATCCATTGTTATCCTGACGCCTGTGTTGTTGCCTGTATTGACCAAACTTCAGGTGGACTTGGTGCACTTTGGTATTGTGATGATCGTGGCGCTTGCCATCGGCTTTGTCACTCCACCCTTGGGGGCAAATCTATTCATGGCCGCTCAGGTCGGGGAGATTCCTTTTGAACGAATAGCCCGTCGGATACTCCCTTGGGTATGCGTACTGATTGGCGCACTACTCATCATTACCTTTGTGCCAGGCATTTCACTGTTCTTACCAACACTCTTTCTTGGCTATGGATGAAAGAAGCCACCCGAAAGGGTGGCTTTTTTAAGCTGTTAGCCATTTCTGTTACTTAAGGCTGCTGACGAGTCGCGGTGATCACAATCTCACGCACACACACGTTTTGTGGGAAGGAGTACGCATAGCAAACGGTGCTTGCGATATCATCTGCAGCCAGAACGCCGCCCATTTCGTCTTTCCAGCTGTCGTAACCTGCTTTGATTTCATCACTGGTGGTGTGGGAAAGCAGCTCGGTTTCTACCGCGCCAGGAGCGATGGTGATGACACGAACATTGGCATCCGCCACCTCTTCACGCACGTTTTCAGAAATCGCGTGAACCGCAAATTTAGTGCCGCAGTAAGCAGCATGATTCGGGAAGGTTTTGCGACCAGCCACTGAGCTGATATTCACAATAGTGCCGCCGTTGCGAGCTTTCATTGGTTCAAGCACTGCCTGCATACCATTTAGCAAACCAACCACGTTCACGTTGAACATAGTTTGCCACTCTGCTGCGTTCTGTGTCGCGACATCACCCAGCAACATCACACCTGCATTATTGACCAGCAGATCTACCTCGCCATATTCCGATTCGGCTTCTTTAATTGCCGCTTCGAATGCGGCTTTGTCAGTCACATCGACTTTACGACACAGAGTGTTTGGCAGGTTCAATGCTTCTAAACGTTCAACACGGCGAGCCACCAGCAGCAGTGGATGACCCAGTGCAGACAGTTGTTTTGCAATCGCTTCGCCGATACCTGAACTTGCACCTGTAATAACAGCCAACTTTTTCATGATGTTCTTCCTCAAAGACCTTGTTGTTTTGGTTGAGGCTGCATTCTAAATAAGTCATCATTGTTGATATATATGTCACAATAAAACTCAGTGTTACTAAATGAACACCAATAAAGAAATCCTCGGCGAAAGCCTGAGTGACATCCGCGCCTTTGTTGCTATTGCAGAAACCGGTAGCTTCTCTAAAGCCGCAGAATCGCTAAATGCTTCCCGCGCTCATATGTCGCGCCAGTTGAGTCAGCTTGAAGCCAGGTTGGGTGTGCAGCTGATCATCCGCACAACCCGATCTCAGCGCTTAACCGTGGCAGGAGAAACCTTCTTTAGTCGCTGCCGGGCTGCTCTTTCGCAACTAGATGAGGCGATTACTCTAGCCAGCAACGATGCTGATCAGATGCGCGGCCATATCGCGGTGAACTGTGTTGGCGGTATCTTGGGAGAGTCTTTGATTGGTGATGTGATTCATGCCTTCTGTGCCGAAAACCCGGAGATCAGCATCGAGCTTGATTTCAGCTCAGAACGGGTTGATCTGGTGCAGTCCCGTTTTGACTTGGTTCTTCGAATGGGCGCGTTGGCAGATTCCCTTCTGATTGGCCGCGAGCTCGGAGAAATCAAGATAGGCACCTACGCTTCACCAGACTATTTCGCGCGCAAAGGCAGGCCATCACATCCCAAAGAGTTACAGCAGCATGACTGCCTGACTGGGTCTGTTACCAAGTGGCGATACGTGAAGTCCGACGACCCAGAACAGCATACCGATGTGGAAGTTCACGGCCATTTACAATGTAAAAACGGTCATGTGCTTTTAAATGCGGCCCTTCAGGGGAATGGGATTTGTCGCTTGCCCGCGCTGTATTGCACGTCTTACGAAGCGGAAGGAAAACTCGAGTCGGTGTTTACAGAATGGAAGGTGGATAAGGTGCCGCTCTATCTGTTGTATCACAGAGACCGGCACCAACCCGCCAGACTGAAAGCGCTCATCAGTTACCTGGTCGCTAACGTTCCGACGAAATTAAAGGATTAGAAGCGGCCGGCATTGAGTTCAATGCGTTGGGCTGCGTTGTCTTCATTCAGATCTTCAGGCGTACAAAGGTAAGGGCCTTTGCGGGCAAACACATCAATCTCAGATTTGGCTTCATCGTCAAACACCGACACAGTACATAGGCCGTCTTCCAAGCTGAATTTATGGTTCACTGTGTAGCTTTTCCCTTCATCGACGTTGAAGGTAAAGGTGTTTACACAAGACGCACCACCCGCGGCAAAGCTGTTGGCGTGAAAAGACACATTCAGCGTTACTTTCTCGCTCCGAGGCATGGTCATGCTCTTGGTGCCCAGACTTTCCATGTTCAGCCCCATCGGGTCTGTACATTCAAGGTGATCGGTAAAGAGGGTGACTTCGTGATCGCCGTTAGCAATGAAAAGCTTCTGTTGATTGGTTTTTTGCGTGTCGTCCCATTCAGGATCGTAATCTTGTGAGTCGTTGCTCCCCACAAAATACAGAGAAGCCGGCTCCGGTAGCACCTCGCCCTTTTTCGCAGCTTCCTGCTCTTTCTCCTGCTGAGCCGCGATATCAAAGGTCGGTTTTTCTGAAGACGAACAGCCAGCGATGATCACTGGCAGCAGAGCTGCGAAGACGTATTTGTACATGAGAGATTCCTTTGCCAACCATGTGAAGGGGTTATCCCTGCCCTCACTTTTCTTTTGTTTTGCCTCACTTTATTGACTGCTTACAGACAGTTCAACCAATCTGCCCGGCATTTCGCCTTCCAGTATTCAAATTAAGAAAAATGCATGCGAATTTGCGGCTGGATATAAAAAAACTCCCCCACTTTTGCAAGCGGGGGAGCGTTTTGGGTTCGCTGTTCTTCGTTCAGTTATGCTGGCTCAGCAATCTCTTCTGGCGTTTTTTCCAGTGCAGCCGCTTTGGCTTTGCGGGACTTTCGTTTCTCGCATCCTGCCAGCCACAGCAGTGGAACAACAATCAGGGTCGTGCCCACCACCATCAGCATATCCGGCACTTCACCGAACAACACCAAACCCACACCAACAGCACACACCAAGCCACTGTATTCGGCGCTGGCAATCTTGTTGCTCTCCGCGGCGCGATATGCGATCACACAAGTCGCAGCGTAGACCAGAATAAATGCGGTCGAGCCAGCGGCGCGCCAGAACAAGTCCAGGCTGAAAGGCATGCCCTCATAAAGTGCCAATGCAAACGCGACTGGAATACCAATCAGGTTATGCAGAAGCAGCGTTTGTGGCACCGTCTGAATGCGCGGGATTTTCGGGATCAACAGGTTGTTGATGGCCAGTGTCACCGCCACAATCAGTGCGGACATCGCCGCCCAGCTAAACTCGGTTGGACGCACCAGAATTAATACACCAATAAAGCCCACTACCGCAGCCACGATCGACGGCGCAGAAAGCTTCTCACGCAGAAAGATCGCTGCAAGCGGAAGCATGATCAAGGGTGCTGCATAGAAAATCGCATTCGCTGTCGCCAAGGGCATCGTGGTCAACGCGATCACTGAGAAAAACACACCAAGCAACCAAATGTGCGCGCGCAGTGCGTGCCATTTCAGTCCCAACGTCAAATTCTTCACAGGTGCCGTAAAACAGAAAGGCAGCAAAATGAGCACGGCAGATACCTGACGAAACAGCGCGAACTGGAAGATGGCACCGTCTGGCCCTCCTTCCATGGTTTTAACCAGCGCATCGGAAAACGTTGCGCTGAGGTTTCCTATCACCAACAACGTCATGGCGAAACCTACTGAGATATTGCGCATACCTAAGGCCTCCTTTAAGCGAGAAAAAGCAACATAGCTCACAGAATCCTCATAGTAGCGGCACTTTTTCATGACGTATAATGATGATTATTCGGGTTCTATGAGTTTTTTAGATAATGAAACTTCCACCACTCCGAGCCGTTCAATATTTCGAAGCCACTGCCCGCTTAAACAGCTTCTCGCGCGCAGCAGAATCTTTGAACGTGACCCAAAGTGCCGTCAGCCACCAGATCCGTTTATTGGAAGATTTTCTGGGAGAGTCCCTGTTTGAACGTCAGGGTCGGAACTTGCATTTAACCCCGGTGGGGCAGCGTTACTATGATGATATTGGCGACCCGCTCCAAGCCATTGCCCGCGCCAGTCTTCAGGTTCGTGAAGGGGTTTCAGGCAACCTTCGTCTTGCAGTTTTCAGCTCGCTTGCGGTGAAGTGGCTCATGCCCCAGCTTTCAGATTTTCGCACTAAGCACCCTGAAATCGACCTTTCTCTTGAGATGTACGCTCACCGCCCGGATCTCTCAGACAAAATGGGCGACTGCTTTATCACCGACTTTGCGCCCGGTAAAAACTACGAATACGAGCTTTTGTACACCGAATACATTTACCCAGTATGCAGCACCAAAATCTGGCAACAAATCAAAGATAAACCCTTGCCTGAAGCGCTTTGGGAATATCCTTTGCTGTCTGTAAGATCCTTGATGGAAAACGACTGGAAAGAGTGGTGTAAAGTCGGAGGCTACTCGCTACCAAGAGACGTAAAAATTCACACCTTCAGCCATATGTTGCTCGCCACAGAAGCGGCGCGCTATTCCCATGGCGTCACCCTGCTCAACCACTACTTCATGAACGAGATAGACCGCGAGCAATTGGTTCGAATTCCTCTGCATGAAATTCCTACCGGAGATAGCCTCTATTTCGTCTACAAAAAACACCGCGCAAGACAGCCAGAAATCTTGAAACTGGGGCGCTGGCTACAGCAAATTGCCGCTGCCGACGAAGCCGCTTTTTAGTGCGGCTTCTATACTCCTCCCTCTCATCTTGTTCACTTCCCTCTCACCAATCCTCGAACCATTCTGAAACAGGTAGTTAGGTATTCACCCGCTGCCACACGTTTCGCTATATCGGTCTAGACTTAAATATGAGTCAAAATCACGATTTCACTCATTTCGTCTCGTTATTGAATCAGGGTAATTGCCGTCGTGAAGGAAGCTTGGCGCTTATTTATTTCAAAGTCCGGTGACATGCTGTCGCCCCGAAGGTCGAAAACGTCACTGGCAACGGCGGGTTTACTCGCGCTCATTTTCCTTACGTCCTCTCCAGTGCACGCACAGACACACGATGCCAAGGCATATGGTTATTCCGATCGTTACGGCGAGCTGACCCCCACAGAAGTCTTCTCACTGGTTAAAAACCTTGATGCCATCGTGATGCATTACGCCTATCGCTATAAACCTGAATTAGCGAGTTCCCTGCCCAGAAAGATTATTCCTGTTCAGGGTTATACCCCTGATCGCGTGTTTATCGCGCTTACTGGCTTATCAAAAAGACTCAATGTGTTGGCCGATGACTACGGCGTTCCGAAAGTACAAAGCGTAGTGAGAGAGCAAAACAAAGCCATTCCGGCAGAGGTTTTCCTGCTGGCAGGCTCTTGTCTGGATACCCTGGCTCATATTCTTTCAGTGATGGAGCCAGAAAACAGCTTTGGCGATTTCTATAACAACCGGACCTATCGCCGTCCGAAAACACCGTCAGATGTCTATGCCTTGGTCGATTTGATTGATCGGAAACTGATTGTTTTGCTTGGTGAACAAGTGCAGCAGATAGAGTGAGCACAGATGAAACACAAAATATTTCGCATCACCATAGGTAAACGCCTGGCGTTCGGCTTCGGGCTTATCCTCGCCATTCTTGTCACGGCAGTGGTTATCTCCAATGACAGGTTGCGGGATCTTCAAAAGCTGGAGCTTGAACTGGTCAACTCCACTTTTCCTTCCACGCTGGCTGCGAGTGAACTGGTGGGCGAAATCAACAAATCACTGGCGATATTACGTGGCTATCTGGTGCTTGGTGACGAAGAGTTGATCACGCAGCGTCAGGATGTGTGGGAAAACATCGATAACCAAATGGTGGTTCTCAAAGAAAACCAACTGAACAATCAACACATTGTGGGTTATGCAGAAAAGCTCTCGGCGTTGGATGTCAGCTTGAAGCAGTATCGGAGCGCACAGGATGAAGCTGAACAGGTTGCCCACACCGAAGACGAGCAACCGGCAATGAAAATGTACAAACAAGACATTGCCCCTATCGTGATGAACCTGCTGCAAGACATCAATCAACTCGCTCAATTAGAACAATCTCTCCCCGCCACACCTGAGCGGAAAAAACTTCTGGGCGTGTTTGCCAACTCCAGCGCTTCCCTCTCGCTTGGCTTGGCCTCTGCGCGCTCTTATCTGATCGGGGGGGATGAGAACTACAAAGCAACCTACTTTCAGCATTGGACCACCAACAGCAGCACATTTTATGAAATAGAAAGCAAGCGCCACCTTCTGACGCGCGAGCAACGCGAACTCTTTGACAGCTATTCATTGATGCGCGATCGCTTTTCGAACGAAGTCGAAAAAATGTTTAAAGTCAGGGAGTCCAAACGCTGGAACATGTCGCAATACCTCCTTGGCACCAAGGCTGCACCCCTTTCTGTTTTGTCACTGCAATTGGTTCAGGACCTTGATGCCCTGCAACGCGCACAACTGAAAAAAGAAGTGGCTCAGCTAGATGAAATGAACGCCTCCATCGCCCAAGTGCTGAAGCTCACCGGTATTGTCGGCATCATCGTGGGTGTGTTTATTGCCTTCACCATTACCCGTTCGGTGACACGCCCTATGATCGGGATGACACGCAGCCTCAAAAGTGTCGCGCGGGAAGGTGACTATTCCATCCGCCTCCCCGTGAGGGGGTCTGATGAAGTGTGTCAGTCAGCCATTGCTTTCAACAACCTGATGTCAGAAACCCAAAACGCGCTCAACGAGATCAACCAGGTCATGGAGCGTATTGCAGAGGGTGACCTTAGCCTTCGTATCAACGGCGATTACAAGGGCGATCTGCTGTCGATTAAAGAGGCTACAAATGCCTCTCTCATCAATGCCGAAAAGGCTGAGTATGTGAAGCAGTCTTTCGAAAACGAAGCGCGAAGGGTGGCTGAGGAAAATGCCCGTGTCAGACAGGCTTTGGATTGCGTTTCCAACAACATCATGATGGCCAATAGTGAGCATCAGGTGATCTACATCAACAACGCGGCGCAAGAGATGCTGATAGACGCGAAGGACGATTTCAAACAGGAACTGCCCCACTTCGATCCAGAAGATGTGGTCGGCCACTCTATCGATTTGTTCCATAAAGACCCTCACCACCAGCGTCAGATACTGGAGAACGTGACAGAATCATTCACCAGCGAGTTTTTCGTCGGCAACAAGGTCATGGCAATCAATGCCCAGCCGATGTTTGATGATGAGGGGGAGCGAATTGGCACGGTCATTGAATGGACAGATCGCACTGATGAAGTGGCCATTGAACGGGAAATCGATAACGTGATTTCCTCCGCCGCCCGCGGCGATTTCAGTGCTCGTATAGAAATGTCAGGAAAGCAGGGATTCTTCTACAACCTCGCTGAGGGGTTAAATACGCTGACCAGCAACATCGATCATTCTCTGGCAGACATGCAGCGTATCCTCGCTGCCATGGCAAAAGGAGATCTGACCGAACGCATGGAGAAAAACTACGCTGGCAGGTTGGGCCTTCTCAAGCAGGACACCAACCAGACCATAGAGAAGTTGACAGACGTTATCCGCCGAATCCGAGAAACCGCCTCGACTGTCTCTGTCTCTTCAAGAGAAATCGTATCCGGCAATCAAGACCTCAGCATGCGCACTGACGAGCAGGCAGCGTCGCTGCAAGCCACTGCAACCAGCATGGAGGAGATGACCAGTACCGTGAAGCAGAGCGCCGAAAACGCCTTCTCTACCAAATTGGTTAGCATGAAAGCACGGGCAAAAGCCAGAGAAGGTGGCGAAGCCATTACACGCACTATCAACGCCATGGAAGATATCAGCACGGCCAGCAGCGAGATTGGGGAAATCATTGGCGTGATAGACGAAATAGCATTCCAGACCAATCTGCTTGCCCTGAATGCCGCCGTTGAGGCCGCACGTGCGGGTGAACAGGGTCGTGGCTTTGCCGTCGTCGCTGGGGAAGTCAGAAGCCTCGCCCAACGCTCAGCCAGCGCTGCGAAAGAGATCAAGGAGCTGATTGAAGCCAGTAACAAGAAAGTAGCTGTCGGTGCGGAATATGTCAGTAATTCAGGTAAAACGCTGTCCGAGATTGTATCCATGGTTGAAGAGATGGGTGGAAAAATGGCTGAAATTTCCGACGCGGCTCAGGAGCAAAGCATTGGCATTGAGCAGGTAAACCTCTCCATCACCAAGATGGACACAGTCACCCAGAAAAACGCCGCGTTGGTCGAAGAGGTCACCACCGCCAGTGAAGGAATGTGGAGCCTTTCTCAGGACATGACAGAAATGGTGGCCTTCTTTAACCTTCCTGAGCAAGACGACACCGACGTCATCGCGCGAGATACTTCTCAAGATCTTGATGACGATGACTTCCTGGAATTCAGCGATGACAGCTATCGCGAACTGGATGACGACATCGAGACGCAAAGCCCACCTTCAAAACCAAAGTTCCAGTTCGCATCAAAGACAAAAGACGATGTGGAAGACGATGACGACGACATTGAATTCGAGTTCTATGATGGCGATAACCACAAGTAGACGTTGGGACGACTAGGTGCAGAGAGCATCGACAAGCTGAGCCCGTCAATCAACTGCACAACTAATAAAAAGCCGGACATGAGTCCGGCTTTTTATTAGTTGTTAATGAAAGGTCAGGCTGTGCGGGTTTTAAAGAAGCTAACCAGCTCCTGTAAGTTTTCCGCTTCCACCAGCATATTTTCGCTGGCAGCCGTCGCCTCTTCAGCTAGGCCAGCATTCTGCTGGGTCATGTTATCCATTTCGGTGATTGCGCGATTGATTTCACCGATACCCTGCGACTGTTCCTGCGTCGCTGTGCTCATATCATCAATCATGGAAGAGACACTGCGAATCGAATCGACAATCTCTACCAGGTTTTCACCCGACTCGCGCACCAACTGGGTACCATCTTTCACCTTGTTGACGCTGGCATTGATGAGATCTTTGATCTCCACTGATGCTTTCGCACTTCGCTGGGCCAGATTGCGGACTTCACCCGCCACTACCGCGAAGCCACGCCCTTGCTCTCCCGCTCGCGCTGCCTCTACCGCCGCATTCAGCGCCAGTAGGTTGGTCTGGAAAGCAATCTCATTAATCACGCCAATGATGTCTGATATCTGCTTGCTGGACTCTTCGATTTCCGCCATCGAGTTGACCGCTTCAACCACTACAGTGCCTCCACGCTCAGCCTTCTTAGTCGCTTCGCTCGCCTGCTTTACTGCGCTTTGCGAAGTATCGGCATTTTGTTGAACAGTCGACGTCATTTCCTGCATGCTGGCCGCTGTTTCTTCCAGACTACTGGCTTGAGTTTCAGTGCGGTCGCTCAAATCACTGGTGCCCGTTTTGATCTCACGGGCAGCGTTACTGACAGACGTCGCCGTGCGGTTGATATCCACCACCAACTCATTCAATCGCTCGATGGTGGAATTCATCGCCTGTCTTACCGGCTCAAATTCATCATCCAGCCTCTCTGTCAGCGCAACACTCAAGTCCCCTTTGGACAGTGACACCAGACATTCACTGATTTTTGCTACAGCGCGTTTTTTCGCCGTTATGTCTGTTGCGTATTTCACCACTTTGAACGGTTTGCCGTTTGCATCACAAATAGGGTTGTAGGACGCCTGAATCCAGACCTCGCGACCACCTTTGGCAAATCGTAAGAATTCCGCAGACTCAAATTCACCGCGATTCAGCTTCTCCCAGAAGGCTTTGTACTCCGCTGAGTTTTTGTAATCGGGGTCGACAAAAATCGAATGATGGCGCCCTTTCACTTCGCTCAATGAGTAGCCCATGGCATTCAGGAAGTTGTCATTAGCCTGGCGAATAGTGCCGTCCATATTGAATTCAATCACTGCCTGAGATTTACCAATCGCTTCAATCTGCCCTTCGTAGTCAGCATTTTTCAGTTTTTGATCAGTGATATCGGAGGCGTATTTCACGACTTTGAATGGCTTACCGTTGAGATCCAGAATGGGATTGTAAGAAGCCTGAATCCAGATTTGGCGGCCGCCTTTTCCGACGCGCTCGAATTCCCCGGAAAAGAATTCACCCGCCGCAAGCGATTTCCAGAATTCTTTGTATTCACGTGAGTTTTTCAGCTCTGTCGTGGCAAACATGGAGTGATGCTTGCCCTTCACTTCTTCGAGGGTATAGCCGACGGTATTCAGGAAGTTTTCGTTGGCGGTACGAATGGTGCCATCCAATTCAAACTCAATCACTGCCTGCGACTTACCGATGGCCCGTATTTGACCCGCGAAATCGGCATTACGCATTTTCTGTTCGGTCACGTCAGTCGCGAATTTCACGACTTTAAATGGCTTGCCGTTGTCATCGAAAATCGGATTGTACGATGCACTGATCCAAATCTCTCGGCCACCTTTGGCGACGCGCTTGTAAACGGCACTTTGGTATTCACCCTTAGCCAATTTCTCCCAAAATGCTTTGTATTCACCTGACTGCGCCATTGCAGGCTCAACGAAAATAGAATGGTGCTTGCCCACCACTTCGTTCTCGTCGTAACCCATGGCACCAAGGAAGTTTTCATTCGCGCGAAGAATATTGCCTTTGAGGTCAAACTCAATCACCGCCTGACTGCGGTTGATGGCCTTAATTTGCCCAGATGTATCGAGATTTTTGTTTTTGTCCTGAGTAATATCAGTCGCGAATTTTACCACTTTCTTTACGCCACCCTGAGGCGAATACACAGGGTTGTACGTTGCCTGAATCCAGACATCGATACCGTTTTTTCCAATTCGCTTGAACTCACCGGACACAGACTTACCGTTTGCTAATCTTGCCCAAAAATCTCTGTACTCGCTGGAATTAACGAATGCCTTTTCTACGAACAGGGAATGGTGTTTGCCGATGATTTCGTCCGGGGTATAACCCATAACTTTCAGAAAATTCTCGTTGGCCGAGAGAATATTCCCTTTGGTATCAAATTCGATGATGGCGAGAGACTTATCCAAGGCGGCGATCTTGGCGTTCGCCTCCGACTCGAGTTCTGCATCGAAGCCAAAAATACTGCTTATGGCTCGTTTCAGTGGTGACATGAAAGAGTTTTGCATTTTTGAGACTCCTGTTCCTCTCATAGAATACTAGTTGAAAAATCCCATTATTCCTGTTGAGACACGCAATTGATCGAAAAAGCTAACTTAATGGTTTCTGGGAGAAAGCAGCCCGAGCTGGAGCAATAAAAAAGCCGGTGCACGAATCGTGTCACCGGCTTATACCCAAACAACCTGAAGATGCAGGATTCAGCGAGTTTGGGTATATAAATTTAGCTTGGAATTGAAGCGTTAGATCAGACCCAACTCGCGCAGACGTTCCATCAGATAGCTATTGGCCGTATAGCGCTCAGACAGCACCACTTCTGGCTTTGGATGCAGGAACAAAGGCAAGGAAATGCGGGACTTGGTCATGTCAGCCCCTTCTGGGTTGACCACGCGGTGCGTGGTTGATGGGAAGTAGCCGCCAGATGCCTCTTGCAGCATGTCGCCAATGTTGACAATCAGGTAGCCAAAATCACAAGGCACATCCAGCCACTCGCCATCTTTACCCAATACTTGCAGGCCAGGCTCATTGGCCGCAGGAAGGATTGTCAGCAGGTTGATGTCTTCATGAGCCGCAGCACGAATAGCGCCCGGATCTTCATCGCCTTTCATTGGTGGGTAGTGCAGCACGCGAAGCAAAGTCTGCTCGCTGCAATCCACCATACTCGAGAGGGATTGCGAGTATAGTGACGACACGTTTTCCGGCGAGTGCGCTTCTACCCAGCCCAGCAGGATTTTCGCCAGACCGTTCGCTTCGTCGTAGTAGCCTTGCAGCTGTTCTCTCAGGTCATCCGGACACTGACCCCAAGGGTAGTAATGGAAAAACTCTTTGATGTCTCTCTTCTTGTGGCCTTTCGCCACCTCAGACACCTCGGCCGGGAACAATCCGTCCTGTGTTTCTGGCTTGAATCGATATTGCATTTTCTCTTCGCTATCGAAAAAGCCTTGCCAGTTTTCATACACTGACGACACCAGATCCTGACTGATTGGGTGATTTTTCAGGACGCCAAACCCTGTTGAGCGTAGGGATTCAACAAAACGTTCAGCCGCGTCTGGCGCGTTGAAGTCGACTGCTTCCAATTTCATGGTGACTCTCTTGGTTTCTTTTTTGTTTGGGTAGATATCCAAACAACGTGAAGATGCAGCATTCAGATCGTTTGGATATATATCGCACTTTCTTTGAAATGCGTTGCGAGAATTCTAGCAGTTGAGTGAAGCAGAACAATCTAAAGGGGTGAGAAAGGTGCGCTAGGTTCGTTCAACCAACCAATGACTGAGTAATTCATTGAACTCAGTTGGCTTTTCAAGCGGAACAAGATGTCTTGCATTAGGAAGACAAGCAAATTCCCCATCAGGATAAAGGTAAGCGAGCACTTTTTTCGAGGCGACTGGGGTGTAATCAAACTCTGAGGTAAGCATAAACAGCGGACATTTCAGCTTGGAAAGTTTGTTCAATGCGTCCCAGTTCACCACGGCATTAAAGGCCGCAATGTAGCTTTCCCTGTGGTTTTTCGACCAGCGACTGATCACCTCATCCCGGGTTTGAGCAAGAGCATCACCCGGTAGGAGTTGCTTTGCCATCAGCTTGGCAATGTTTTCCACACTGACAAACTTAAGCAGGAAGCGGCGGGAGCCGAGCATCCACCACTCATTGAGCTTTCTTGGACGACACTCTGCGAGCGCATTCACCACACATAGCCCCGCAACATACTTAGGAAATCGGGTTGCTAACTCAATACCGACCATACCGCCCATTGAAACCCCCACGACCAACACTTCGCGAAGTTCCAGTGTCTCAATCAGTGAAGCAATAATGACCGCGCAGTGCGGCAAACTGAAGGTATCAATATCGCCCGGTGAGGCACCGTGCAGCGGGAAGTCGGGCGCAATCACATCAAACCGGTCGCTGAATGCATCGATTTGATGCTGCCAATCTTCACTGCTCGAACCCAAGCCATGAAGAAGCAGGAGCGGCCGCCCCTGACCTTTACGCAGATAGTGAATATGAGATTCCATGTTTACAGTGTAAAGCTAACTAACACACCGAAGTGTATTATCGTCTTTACTTTGCGCCTGCCACTCTTCGCGAAGCACGCCATAGCGAAGCGAATCGTAATATTTCCCTTCAAAGAAACGTACGCTTCGAATCCTACCTTCTTCCTGCATACCCAGTGCTTCGGCGCACTTCATCATACGGGGGTTGCCTGACCAGGTTGTCAGGCCAATACGGGCAACATCATAACGCTCAAAAAGATGGGTAATCCAAAGGGTCAGCGCTTTGCGTCCGAGTTTTTTTCCCCAGTATTGGGAGGTGAAAAGCGTGATTCCGACTTCCAACCAGCGGGTAGATTGGTCTTCCCAGTAACAAGAGAGATACCCAATAGCTTCGCCGTTGTAGTCAATCACCATCGCGGTTTGCGCTTCTTTGAGGCGCTTGAAAAGATGGCGCCGGAATTGAAAGCGAGATTGGTGTTCGAGCGGAAAATAGGGCGCATCGTGAGCCTTCCACTCGTTTTGAACATAAATGAAATGCCACAGATGATCGCGTTCATCATTCCGGGCGGGTCGCAAGCAAATATCTTCAAGCTTTAACATGTCTCTCCTTTTTCATGTCGCCGCGTTTACGCAGTCTTTTCTTTTTGTATGTTCCAGAGTCAACAGACCCTAATACTCAAGCTACCGCAGCCCTAAAAGGATAGCCAACAGAAAACGTTATTATTGATTATTATCAGCAGTAAACTGTGTTTTCCCACCCAAATGCGCATCATGTTTCATTTTGTTGGCGATCAAATTCATTGAGATAGTTATCAATTGGACATGTGAGCAGGCTTTTCTACGCTTGTTTATATGAATAAAGATCCATACAAAATGCACCATCACTATTGAAGGTCAACAGAACTTTGGGTCTGTTAACCTTGGGGATACTGCAATGTCGCTGACACAACAACAAATCACACTGATCCAAACCAGTTTTAGCAAGGTGGAACCTATCTCTCTCAAAGCTGCAGAGATTTTCTATGACACCCTGTTTTCTTATGACCCAACGCTGAAGCCACTGTTCAAAAGCGACATGAAGCTGCAAGGAAGAAAACTGATGGCAATGCTGAGCGCCGCTGTGAATGGATTGAATGACTTGGACTCTCTGGTTCCCGTGCTGCACCAATTGGCTGAGCGTCACGAAGGCTATGGGGTGAAAAAGAGCCATTTCACCCCTGTCGGTAATGCACTGCTGCATACCCTGAAAGTCGGTCTGGGCGATGAATATACGCCAGAAGTTCGCGCCGCTTGGGTGGCACTGTTACACATAGTGGCAGACACCATGAAATCAAAAATGGCGGCTTAATCGGCCGCCAAGTGAACGCTTTCACCTATCGCATTTCTTACTGACGCCTTTTCAATAGGCGTCACACTTATTGGCAGCGGTAATTGCGGTGAGAGCATCTCTTCTAATTCCCCCACATTTGCGGCTGGACAGTCTAGCCATTTCCTCTGCACTTCAGGATTGAGCGGCAGTATTAACGGCATCGACTTCGCATGGTAAGGCGCGATTTTAGGGTGAGGTGGCAAAGTAACGATTGAGCATGACAGGACTTCTTGTCCGGTTGTTCCATCAATCCAGTGACGAAACAAACCGCCAAACGCAATGGCACTCCCGACAGGATCCATCGCATAGGCGTTGCCTTGTTGGGTTTCCACGAAACCTGACGCCGGAATAATACAGCGCGTCTTGCGAAAAGCGTCAAAACCCGCGCTGCCTTTAACATTGAGTTTATCGCTACGGGTATTGAAGCTGGCGTATTTGGTGAGTGGGCGAATGCGTCCGTCTTCATGGTGCATAAGTAGCCACCAGCAGGCGTCTTTCAATACCGTCTCTTTCCCGTTCGACACCACAATACTGACCGTATCAGTTGGCGCAATGTCGTTGCTCGTCCTAATCGGAAGCCGGCCTAAATTCACGCCTAAGCTATCCAACAGCGCATGCATGTAAGGATCATCGGTGACGTTAAAGCGTCCGCACATGGCATATCCTTTACCTTTCGATATTCAATAAAGTGTATACCCAAAAAAAGAGCCGCAATTGCGGCTCTTAAGACAGTTTTGATCACAGCGTTACAAAGAAACAATCTCTGGGCCTGAGAACGCATTCACGGCTGGCGCCTCGCCCTTGAATTTCTCGTAATCCACCAAACAGGTGTATGCACTACAAGCCTGTGCAAGCTCAGAGGTACCGACATCCAGTGTCACCGTATTCGGGTCACCATAGGTGTCAATGGCGCCAATTTCAGAGCCTGTTGGGCCATACCAAGCCCCTTCCTGAATACGGATAACACCCGGTGGGTAATCATCCGACACCACGGCGCCGGCAATCAGTTGTCCACGGTCGTTAAACACGCGGATCAGATCGCCATCTTTCACGCCACGCGCTTTGGCATCTTCAGGGTTGATGTAGGCAGGCTCTCGCCCCTGCACTGTGTAGGTTTCACGAAGCGCTGGTGATTCACACATCTGTGAGTGCAGGCGCTTGTCCGGGTGACAAGATTGCAGCCACATCGGGAATTTCTCTGACCCCGGGCCACCGTGAGAACGCTCGGCTTTCTCAAACCACATAGGGTGTTCCTGACAATATTCGTAACCAAATCCGCCGATTTTGCGACTGGTGATTTCGATAAAGCCAGAAGGCGTACCCAATGGATTGAGCTCAGGATCTTCACGGAATAAAGCGTGACGGACAAAAGTACTGCCCTTACCAAAGCCGACATAACCCTCTTTCCAGAAGGATTCAAAGTCAGGCATTTCAAAGTTGCCTTTGTTGGCCGTTACACACTCGTTGTAGAGCTTCTCAACCCACTGCATCTCAGTCATTTCCTGCGCGTACTCTTTGTCTTTATTCAGACCAAAGCGGGCAGTCAAACCCTTGAAAATCTCGAAGTCTGTGCGGGATTGATAGAGTGGATCCACCAACTTGTGCATAGCAAGTACACCCGTTGCTGAATACGCACCGTAGAGGTCAATGTCGTTACGCTCAAATTGTGTACAGGCTGGCAACACAATGTCAGAGAAGCGGCAGGTCGCTGTCCACGCAAAGTCGATGGTGATGGCCGTTTCAATGTTGTGGTAGGCCTTCTTCATCCGGTTGTGATCCTGATGATGGTGCCATGGGTTGTTACCACTCACCACGACCATTTTGATCGGCGGCAATTTCACTTTGCTGCCGTTGTAGTTGATCACTTTGCCCGGCTCTTCAATCGCCTCTATCCAACGTGCCACCGGAATGGTGCTCGCATAGCCTTTGAAGTCGCTGTTGTTGTATTTCGGCTCCATACCAGGGTCGAGGTTTCGAGGGAAGCCACCAGGACCGGCAGCGCCTGTTGCTGGCTCACCAATCCCACTGTAGTGGTGCGCGTAAGAAACACCTGCGCCCGGTAGGCCAATACCGCCGAGCATACTTGCCAGTACAGCCCCCATCCAATATGGCTGCTCGCCGTGTTGCTGGCGCTGCACACACCAGCCAAACATCAATTGCGTGCGCTCACTCGCTAACATGCGGGCAAATTCGCGGATGCGATCAGCTTCTACGCCGCATATCTTGGACGCCCATTCAGGCGTTTTCTCGACCTTGTCTTTGGTTTTACCCATGACGTAATCGATGAAAGGTTCAAAGCCGAGGCAGTAAATCTTGATAAATTCTTTGTCGTACAAATCCTCTGTATAGAGGGTGTGCGCCAAGGCCAGCATAAACGGCACATCAGTTTGAGGGTTGATGTACTGATGCTCGCAACCAAGGAATTTCTGGGTTTTGCTGACCACAGGATCAACCGAGATCACCTTGATATCACCGCTGGCGACTTTGTCTTTCAGTTGATCGAAGTAGCCATACACATCATGGGTTGGACACTGCCAGCCAACCTGTGCGTTTTTCACCGGATCATTCGCCCAAATCACAATTTGCTTGGCGTTATCCAGCACCAACTGCCACGAGGTTTGCTGCGCGTATACTTCGGTTGAACCGAGCACATAAGGCATGATGGTTTGTCCGGCACCCGTCGAGTAATCCCCGATTTTCTTCACGAAGAAGCCGTGCATCGCCATCGCACGCTGCATATGAGTCGTACAACTATGGAACTGACCTGTCTGACGCCAGCCGGTTTGTCCTGCCAGCACGCCTGACGGACCATAAGTCTTCTGCACGCGCTCAAGTTCGCTATAGAAGAGATCAAGCGCCTGGTCCCAGGTCACGCGAACAAAACGGTTATCACCGCGTGTGGTGTTCCAGCCTTCGGCGCGTTTCAACCAATCAAGGCGCACCATGGGGTAACGTACACGGGATGGGTTGTAGATAAGGCCCTTCACCCCTTCGAGCATTTCGGTCGGGTGTTTGTCGTGATCGAACGCCACGACCTCGGCGACTTCACCGCCGACGATGCGGGCGCGGAATGCGCCCCAGTGAGAACCAGAGGTGCGCCAAGTGCCCTCCAGCAATTCTGAACTGGCGTGTGCGTCTGTAGCAACGAGAAGGCTGGGACCAATGACAGCCGTTGCACTGACAGACAACATGCCTTTAAGGAAAGTTCGTCTATTGATTGTCATGCTGTTTTCCCTCTCAGTGTTCTACAAAGGTGCTGGAATGTTTCTGCAGGTACTTGAGCACCAATGCCTGAGTCGCCTGATCAAAGTTAACGAAGCCCATCATGCCATCGAACATGCCCGGCCAGGTGTTGGCATCAAAGTGCGCCACATCAGGTTGGGTATGACAAAGGCTACAGTTGGTGTCGTAAGCCTGTTTTGCTTCGGTCCAGATGGGGTCGATAGTGTCGAGGAAATCTGCTTTTTTCACCCAAAGATCCACTTCTACACGTTGCCAGGTCAGGCCCGTCAGGTCGTCTTCTTTGGTTTCAAATGTGCGGATATCGGTCTGGCTCTGTGCCACCTCTTTCGACAAAGCGGCGGAGGCGATATTCAGGCCAAAGTCTTCATAGATCACACGGCCAAAACCTTTCATCTTTCGCCAGCCAGTGAGGGTGACTTTCGCCGCCTTGTCGTCCTCTTCCAAAATGGTCACCATAGATGCGGGCTCGAGCACGCCACCATCCTGTTTGAGATCTTTATCGACGTACATTTCCAGAAAGTTGATGCTGTAAATCGGCGCGCCTTTGTTGAAATCAGTGCTGTGAGAGCGGGAAATCAACTTACCGAGCAAGCCACCGGTTGAGTCCATTTCTGCAGGCAGTTCGTGAGCAATCCCTTTATGGCAATCGATACAGCTTTGATCGGTTTGCGCCGCGTGCTGCATTTGGAAGCGCGACGTTGGCCTCATCTTGTCAAACTGCATACTGGCATAGCTGTGACAGGCCTTACATTCCTTCGAGCCATTGGCACTGAACCTCGCCCACTCATGCTGGGCCAGTTCTAACCGCTTCTCGAGAAATTTTTCTCGGGTGCCAATGACACCGAAAACCTGGGCAAACACTTCTTTGCTGGCCTGCATTTTACGGGCGATTTTGTCCGTCCAGTTGTGTGGCACGTGGCAATCGGGACAGGTCGCGCGCACGCCGGAGCGGTTAGACCAGTGAATGGTTTTCTGCAGTTCCGGATAAACGTTGTCACGCATCGAATGGCAGGAAATACAGAACTGTTCAGTATTGGTGACTTCCAGCGCGGTATTGAAGCCGCCCCAGAAAATCACACCCGCGATAAAGCCACCGAGCGTCAGCGTCCCAAGACTGATTTTGGTGGCCGGACGCCGCATGGTCGCCCAAAGTTTTTTGATAAATTCTTTCATGATCGTGTGCTCTCAATTGGGTCAGTGAATGTGCATCGCTGTTAGCCGTGACCCGGAGGGCCAAAAAAGAACACCTGACTCATCCAAATGAGAAAGCCGTACCCACCAATCAGTACCACGCTGAGAATGGGGAACAGGAAGACGGCGATAAAGAAGAAAGCACGCCACTCAAACGTCCCTTTCTCACCTTCCTGAACAATATCTGTTTCGCTTTTTTCCATGACGTTGTCCTCACTTTTCCAGCATCTTATTTTTAGGCTGAGCTGGAATTGAAAATATGCTCCCCACAAGTCTAGGAGAGACTTGCTCAAGGCGTGTCTCTTTATTGACTCATAGAACAACACAAAGTCTTTGATTACAGTACGCTAGAGGGTATAGGAGTGATGGGAAGAAACTATTTCATTGTTAAGACTGGGAGCATCTTGTCTCCAAGTTGCACATTACGGTCTGAAGATGCCATAGGCGACACCCTCAGACCGCCATACAATTACTGTCCTGTCGCTGCTTTCAAGACTTCAGAGAGCTCCGTCAGCAGCTTCTGTGTATCGTCCGAAAGACGGTTAATTTCGCTGGTTGATTCAGAAGATCGCGTCGCCAGCTGACGAACTTCGTCCGCCACCACAGCAAACCCGCGGCCATGCTCACCGGCACGTGCTGCTTCAATGGCAGCGTTAAGTGCCAGCAGGTTCGTCTGCTCTGAAATACCATCGATGACCTTGGCGATATTTGAAATCTCTGAGCTGGATTTTGCCACCCCATCCATGATTTCACCCATGCCGTCACGTTGTTGAACCTGGGCGGTGACGTCTTTCACAAACGCGGTATATAGGGTTTTGCCATCGATCTTCACTTTCGAAAGTGACAGCAAGCCGTAGTAAACCTGACCATCTTTCCGATGAATCGGCACTTCGCGACTGGAGCCAACAATTTTGTCTTTCCCGGTCGTACGGTTTGAATTCACGAGCGCATCATGGTTTGACTGAATTTCTGGCGGTACCAGTAACTTCACATTCTGGCCAATCACTTCTTCTGCTGAATAACCCCAGAGCATTTCTGCTGCCGGATTAAAGAAGGTCACAATGTTGTTTTCATCGATGGTGACCACCGCATCAAGTGCCTGTGACAAGGTTTGATTGATTGATTCCTGTGCCGTGCGCTGCGCGGAAATATCACGCACAAATGCGGTGTAACCAATATTCCCGCCGATATCGACTTTGGAGAGTGAGAAGTTTACCCAGATACGGCTGCCATCCTTACGCTGCATTTCCAATTCGCGCGCATTGCCAACGATCTTATCTTTCCCAGTACGACGGTTATTGTTTACGTAGTTATCATGGTTTGCCTGGAATTCATCCGGCACCAACATACGCACATTGTTACCCAGTACTTCATCGGCCGAATATCCCCAAAGCTCTTCAGCTGCTGGGTTGAAGAAGGTCACGTTGTTGTCCGCATCGATACTGACCACTGCATCAATGGCCTGACGCAACACCTGCTCCGTTTCTTCACTGGCAAGTTTTTCTTTAGTGATGTCGCGGGCAAATGCGGTATATCCCACTTCGTCCCCGACTTCGACACGCGACAGCGATAGATTTGCCCAAATACGGCTACCGTCGCTGCGCTCCAGTTCGATATCCCTGCTGGTACCAACAATAATGTCAACGCGACTCTGGCGGTTGGTATTCACATAGGTGTCATGAAATTGCTGGATCTCTTTCGGTACCAGCATCTTCACGTTTTTCCCCAGAACGTCGCCAGCACTGTATCCCCACAGCGCTTCAGCCGCCGGGTTCATATAGGTAACATTGTTCTGACCATCAATCGACACGACCGCATTGACTGATTGCTCCAACATTTGCTCATTGCGCTGACGCTCACCGTATTCTTTAGAAATATCTTTCACAAAGACGGACAAGCCTTTCCCACCAGAAACCGTAATTTCGGAAACATTCACTTCCACCCAAGCTTGACCATTGAGCTGGGTTTGAAATGAACCTACATTCAGGCTTCCAAGATTGAATGAGGAGATATCTTTCCCCTTCGCATCTTTTGCAGACATATTGAAAAGCCGTTCTGCCGCTGCGTTAATGTAGCTCACACGGTTTTTACTGTCTGTGTAAAGCACTGCATCGTTGGCTTTGTCCAGTACTTGCTTGATGACGCTGTCGTTGCTGTTTCCAAAAAGTCCCATGTCTCTGTCCTACTTTGAGTATTGGAAGTCAAAGGCTCACTTTTGTGACTAATATTCAAATCTTAGACAGCGTTTGAGATAACCCCAAATGTCCTCGGTTTGTTTTTGCAACTTGGTGATAATTAAGCGCTAATAAAAATTCAGGGAACGGCACCCGTTATTTACAGTGTAAAGCGTGGCAACTCACCAGAAACACTGAGAATTGCACTACGCTGAAAGGGTTAACCTGTTAAGGAATAAAAGAAAACCGATGAAACCCAACACGTCACCTATCCTCTACCACGTTTATGTACGCAGCTTTTTCGACAGCAACGGTGATGGCATCGGCGATCTTCAGGGCGTCATCAATAAGCTCGACTATTTCGTTTGGCTGGGTGTCGATGGCATATTACTTTCCCCTGTTTTTGAGTCTCCCTTAAGTGACTTTGGTTATGACATCACCAACCTTCGAGGGCTCAACCCGGAATATGGCAGCATGGCAACCTTCACCACGCTGGTGGAGGAAGCCAAACAGCGCGGACTTTCAGTGATGCTGGATTTCGTTGCCAATCACACCTCGAGCAAACATCCTTGGTTTATTGAAAGCAGTGCTGGCGCAACCTCAGCGAAAGCGGATTGGTATGTCTGGTCACCCGCAAAAGCCGATGGCACGCCGCCAAACAACTGGCTAACCATATTCGGCGAATCCGCTTGGCGATGGCACCCTACGCGTGGGCAATACTATTTACACAACACGTTGAGCAACCAGCCCGACCTTAATTACCGAAATGCTGATGTCGTGCGGGAGTTGAATCAAAGTGTACGGTTTTGGCTGGATACCGGCGTGAGCGGGCTTCGTTTGGATTCCGTGAATCTGTTCCTCCATGACGACAAGCTACGCAACAACCCGCCACGCCATCTGGGCTGGCAGGATGATGCTCGTGCCGACCCCTATCGCTATCAAAGTCAGCGTTACAACATCAGCAGACCGGAAAACATCCACCTGCTCAAGCAGCTTCGGGTCATCGTTGATGGCTACGAGGAAAAGAAATGGCTCCTGGGTTCGCTAAGTGATCCTTCCCCATATGCTACGATTGACCGCTACACCAGTGAAGGAGATGCGTTGGACGCTGCCAATGTATTCGAATCGTTGAGTCTTTGTCACAGCGTTGGCCAGGTGGGTGAACAACTCGATGATTTCATGAAGGCCGTTCACCCCGGTATTGGTTGTTGGAGCACAGGAAACCACGACATTGCCAGAACAGTTAGCCGCTGGCAGGACGCCAACAATCAACCCGAGGCTGCAAAACTATTGCTGACCATGCTGATGTCGCTACAAGGGGTTATCAGCCTGTTTCAGGGGGAGGAGCTGGGTCTGCCTGAATCCGATGTCCCGCCTTCTCAGCGCAGGGACTTATTTGGTCAGCAAGTGATCGCCAACTATGTTGGCCGCGACGGATGCCGCACACCAATGCCTTGGCAAAGCAGCGAAGAGAACTTTGGCTTCAGCGCGTCATCTCCTTGGTTGCCCGCCGACCCTAAGCACTCAGAATATACCATCGATAAACAGCAGCAGGATGATACCTCTGTGTTGAACTTTACCCGCACCCTGCTTCAATGGCGCAAACAACATGTCGCGATGCAGGACGGCGCCTGCCGGGTTCTTGCCTATAACCAGACTCTGATGGTGTTAGAGCGTCACCATGCAGACCAAACCCTCATCATTGCACTCAATGCCTCAAACAATGAAGCAACAGTGAGGCTCAACCTGCCCTCTGAGGCAAAATCCCTTTCTCTTCCGCACATGGCCAATGCAGTGCCCGAAAACCATGGGGTGCTGAAGCTTCTCCCTTGGCAAGCATGGGTCGGCGAATTGGTTCGCGGCTAACTAATTTAGGTTTGCCTCATACTTGTTGCGCGTTAGGTATTGAAAAACAGGCCATACTTACGTCTGACGATCTTCGACACTATTCCTAAATAGGCGTGAAAAACGCCAATCACGTTGGTCGTCTGAAGCAATGTCGCTTAAAGGAGTAAGTCATGACAGACCCTGTTGTATCCAATAACAAACCGATCAAAGTCGAGCTCGAAAAAGGTAAAGAATATTACTATTGCCGCTGCGGACGCTCGAAGAAACAACCCTATTGTGACGGCTCTCATGCCGGGACGGAATTTACGCCTCTGGCCTACAAGGCCGACAAAGATGGCGAAGCTTGGTTCTGCGCCTGTAAACACACCGGAAATGAGCCTTTCTGCGATGGCACCCATACCCGCTATGCGGATACGGATGTCGGAAAAGAAATGCCGCCGGTTCAAAGAGAAAGCGCTTCCCCCGCGCCAAAAGCGACCAAGGAAGAGCCTTATGTTGAGCTGATCCATCAGCTTGCGAAGGAAGGGCTGGAGAAATTTGGTCACCACGGACCGATGACCTCCATGGGCGTGCCTCGCTACCAGCTACCTACTTGGGACGATATCCAGATTATGGTGGCGCAAATGGCCACGAAACCACTCTTGGATGACGCCTCCGTTGGCACTGAACTTATCGTTGGTCCACGTGCGAAGAAGCCACTGAAACTCGACACGCCGCTGTTTGTGTCCGACATGAGTTTTGGTGCGTTGTCAGAAGAAGCCAAAGTGGCACTGGCAACCGGTGCGGAAAAAGCGGGGACAGGCATCTGTTCGGGTGAAGGCGGCATGCTGCCTGAAGAACACGCTGCGAACAGCCACTATTTCTATGAACTGGCAAGTGCCAAGTTTGGCTTTGAACTTTCCAAAGTGCGCGATGTTCAAGCCTTCCATTTCAAAGGTGGTCAGGGTGCAAAAACCGGTACAGGTGGTCACCTGCCAGGCATCAAAAACCATGGAAAGATTTCACAGGTGCGCGGTATTCCAGAAGGGAAAGATGCCATTTCGCCATCCACCTTCCCTGATCTGAAAACACCCGCGGATTTTGCGCGTATCGCAGACGAAGTGCGCCGTGAAAGCGGCGGCATTCCAATTGGTTTTAAACTGAGTGCCAACCATATTGAAGCCGATATCGGCTTTGCGCTGGATGCAGGCGCTGATTACATCATCTTAGATGGGCGTGGCGGCGGCACAGGTGCTGCTCCGACGCTGTTCAGGGATCATATCAGTGTGCCAACCATTCCGGCACTGGCACGCGCAAGACGCTTCCTCGACGCACAGGGCGTGAATGATGTCACCTTGATCATTACTGGTGGTCTTCGTGTGCCGAGTGACTTTGTGAAAGCGTTGGCTCTGGGCGCGGACGGTATTGCCCTTTCCAACAGTGCGATGCAAGCGATTGGTTGTGTCGGTGCGCGCATGTGTAATTCCAACATGTGTCCGGCAGGTATTGCGACGCAAGATCCAGAACTTCGTAAGCGTCTGAATGTGGAGGCAGCTTCTGAGCGACTCTACAACTTCTTTACCGCATCAACCCACCTGATGCAGGTGATGGCACGCGCTTGTGGCCACGATCATCTGAGCAAATTCACTCACAGCGATCTGGCGACTTTCAATAAGGAAATGGCAGAGCTTTCCGGTATCCACTACTCCGGTACGGGCCCTTCAACGCTCTGATTCGCTCCCATTGAGCCAAAAAAGAGGCAGGATTTTAATCCTGCCTCTTTCGCGTTTTAAGCCGTTGTCCGACTATTACGGAGTCACGACCAGTGACGGTTTGGTTTCGCCCACCACAGAGCGTTTGAAGGCCTTTCCGTCGCGATCAAACAGATGGCAGTAATCCGCAAGAAACTCGATACAACGTTTATCACCTGCACGGATATTGGTTTGCCCTTCGGTGCGAATCACCACTGGCTCGGCACTTTGTGGCGTATTGAAGTACATCAGGCACTCGTTACCTAATTGCTCCACCACACTCAACGCCACACCACCCTCCTGGATCGCATCTTTCTCGCCGAAACGAATATGCTCAGGACGGATCCCAATCACGCAAGGATCGCCGACGCTGGCGCCGATCGTGTTGGCTGAGACTTCCACTTCCTGACCACGGTGGATCTGGACACGGGTCGTCATCTCACCGGTTTCCACGATATCCGCTGTCAGAAAGTTCATCTTCGGTGAGCCGATGAAGCCGGCCACAAACGTGTTCGCTGGGTGGTTGTATAGCTCAAGCGGAGAACCCACCTGTTCAACACGGCCAGCATCCAGCACCACGATCTTGGTTGCGAGTGTCATCGCTTCCACTTGATCGTGGGTCACGTAGATCATAGTCGCGCCAAGACGTTCGTGCAGACGGGCGATTTCCATGCGCATTTGCACGCGAAGCGACGCATCCAGATTCGACAATGGCTCATCGAACAGGAAGACTTTTGGTTCCCGCACAATCGCACGACCGATCGCCACACGCTGACGCTGACCACCGGAAAGCTCTTTCGGCTTGCGTTCCAACAAGGGTTCCAGTTGCAGTGCAGCCGCCACTTCACGTACTTTCTCGTCCACGGTTTTGGCTTCGGTTTTCGCCAGTTGCAAGCCAAACGCCATGTTCTCGTAAACTGTCATGTGCGGATACAGGGCGTAAGACTGGAACACCATGCCGATACCACGCTCCGGTGGCGGCAGATCGTTACAGACTTGGCCATCGATCTTCAGATCGCCCGAGGTGATATCTTCAAGACCCGCTATCAAGCGAAGCAGGGTCGATTTACCACAGCCTGACGGGCCAACGAACACCACAAAGTCGCCTTTGTCGATATGCAGATCCACATCCTTGGTGACATGTACCTTGCCAAACTTCTTGTTAACTTTATTTAAAATGACCTCAGCCATATTGCGTCCTTACCCTGTTATGTCGTTGCAAATGCCGCCTGATAAGGCGGGAGGGTGACCGATCCATTTTCCAGCCTGGATGCGAAACCATGACCTTCCAGTGCCTGCCAGTTTCCTTCCGGCAGGGAAATAGTCATGTCTGAATCGGACAGGTTAAAGGCCACCAGCAGACGTTGCTCGTCGTTGTAGCGCACGAATCTGAGCCCCTGCGCATTGGACTGCACATCACTCAACTCGCCATCAACCAGCGCGGCGAACTGCTTGCGCCAGCGAAGGTAAGTGCGGTAATGAGCCAGCATGCTGTCACTTTGCTGCTCTTGCTTATCCACCGCCAGCGCGCTGTGGCGCGGGTCAACAGGTAGCCAAGGTTCTGCAGAGCTGAAACCTGCGTTACCTTGATCACCGACCCAAGGCATTGGGGTACGGCATCCGTCCCGGCCTTTGTATTCTGGCCAGAAAGGAATGCCATACGGGTCCTGAATTTTCTCAAACGGTATATCCGCTTCTGGTAATCCAAGCTCTTCCCCCTGATACAGACAGACACTGCCGCGAAGCGAGGTGAGCAAAGCCAACAACACTTTGCCATAAGCCACTTGGTCTGCTTCTTCTGCCCCCCAACGGGTGATACAACGCACCACGTCGTGGTTTGACAGCGCCCAACACGCCCAACCATCGTTGATGGCCCCTTCAATTTTTTCAATCACGGACGCCAGGTAATCCGGCTTGCGGTGAACGTTGAGCAAATCAAAGGTGTAAGCCATGTGCAGCTTGTCGTTGTCTGCCGTGTACTCCGCCATCAACGCCAGAGGGTTGTCGTCACCGATCTCCCCGACGGTGGTGATATCGTCATACTGATCGAGCAATGCACGCAGCTTTTTCAGAAAACCGAGGTTCTCCGGCTGTGAAATGTCGTACTGGTGTTTTTGCATGGAATACGGATTGGTTCCAGGCACGCCAAGCGATTTGCTGTCTCCTGCCGACAACCCGGGGTTGTCGCGCAACTGACGGTCATGCATGTAGAAATTGACCGTGTCGAGACGGAAACCGTCGACGCCCAAATCGAGCCAGAATTTCACGGTATCCAACAGGTGTTCCACGACCTCTGGGTTGTGGAAGTTCAAGTCAGGCTGGCTGACGAGGAAGTTGTGCAGATAATACTGCTGACGTCGGCTTTCCCACTGCCAGGCACAGCCACCAAAAATGGAGAGCCAGTTGTTTGGTGGTGTACCGTCAGGCTTTGGATCAGCCCAGACATACCAGTCGGATTTCGGGTTGTCGCGACTCACGCGGCTTTCCTGAAACCAGGCATGTTCATCCGAGGTATGGCTGAGAACCTGATCGATCATCACTTTCAGACCCAGATCGTGCGCAACCTGCACCAGACGCTTAAAGTCATCCAGTGTGCCGAACAGCGGATCGACATCGCGATAATCGGATACGTCGTAGCCGAAGTCTTTCATGGGCGATTTAAAAAAAGGCGACAGCCAGATCGCATCAACGCCTAACGCTGCCACATAAGGTAACTGCTGGGTAATCCCCGGCAAGTCACCGATTCCGTCCTGATTGGCATCATAAAAACTGCGTGGGTAGATTTGGTAAATAACCGCGCCGCGCCACCAGGTTGATTCTTGTTGTTTCATGTTTCTGATTATCCCTTAACTGCACCGGCAGTGAGGCCGGAGACGATTCGACGTTGGAAGACCAGCACCATAACAATGAGCGGCACTGTCACAATGACGGAAGCCGCCATGATGGTGCCCCACGGCAGTTCGTATTGACCGGCACCGGAAATCAGTGCGATCGCCACAGGAACCGTACGTTGTTCATTGGTCAGGGTGAAAGTCAGGGCAAAAAGGAACTCGTTCCACGCGGCGATAAACGCCAGCAGGCCAGTGGTCACCAGCGCTGGCCACAGCAGTGGCATCAAGACTTTGGTAATGATCTGCCATGGGGTTGCACCATCCACAATCGCAGCTTCTTCCAATTCAAGAGGGAGTTGCTGCATGAAGGTGGTGAGTACCCAAACCGTAAACGGCAGCGTGAAAATCATGTAAGCGAGCGCCAGACCCGGCATGGAGTTATAAAGCCCAAACGCGCGAATGAGCTCAAACAGTCCGGAAAGTACCGCCACCTGTGGGAACATCGAGACCCCAAGAATCGTCAGCAGCACGATATTGCGACCGCGGAAACGGATCCGTCCCAGCGCGTAGGACGCCGTCACACCCAGCAGCAGCGAAATGGCCACCACCACGGTCGACACCAGCACGGAGTTCAAGAGGTTGCGTTCAAACACCCCACCGGAAAACACCGAAGCGTAATTGCTCCAGTCAAACGATGAAGGCAAATACTCGACCTGGAACAGTGCTGAACCAGACTTAAAGGAAGTCACGATGGCGTAGTAAAACGGGAACACCGAGAACACGACAATCACAGCAACCAAGAGGTAGAAGCCTACCTGCAAATACCATTTCTTCGACATATCAGTTGCCCTCGTTCATGCTTTTACGACCAACGTAGAGATAGGCAATGGTGCAGAGTGCCACGATCAGGAACAGCAGCGTGGAAGCGGCTGAGCCATAACCGACATCCTGGAAGTCCACGAGGTTCTGTCTTGCGTACACAGACATCGACATGGTGGCTTCGTTGGAAGGCGTGAGCACATAGATAAGATCGAATACCCTGAGTGCATCCAAAGCGCGGAATACTACGGCCACCATAACGGCAGGCATGATGAGTGGAAGGGTGACTTTGAAGAAGACTTTGACCGGATGGATACCGTCAATCTTGGCGGCTTCGTAGCAATCAGAAGGCAGCATCTGCAAAGCAGCCAGCACCAGCAGGGCCATAAACGGTGTGGTTTTCCACACGTCTACCGCGATCACCACATTGAGCGAGAGATCAGAATCCGCCGTCCAGGCAAGTGGCGCAGCAATCAACCCCAAGGTCATCAGAAAGTCATTGATGATCCCGAACTGATCGTGAAGCATCCAGCCCCACATTTTGGCAGAGACAATCGTTGGGATCGCCCACGGTACCAGTACCGCTGCACGAACCAATCCCTGCCCTTTGAACTTGGTATTAAGCACCAGAGCGACCACGATCCCGAACACTGTCTCAAGGCTTACAGACACGATGGCGAAATACAGGGTATTCCACACTGCCTGCCACCAAGTGGGATCAAACAAGATGCCGTAAAATTCGCCGTCTTCGTAAATAAAGTAGTTATCGAAGCCAATGAATTCCGCTACCCCACTGCCATCCAAAGTGGCATTGGTCATACTGAACCAGAAGGTTCTCAGGAGCGGCCACCCTGCCACCATAGCAAGGGTGATTATCATTGGCGTCAGAAACCACCAGGCGGCGCGTACGCGCTTACGCGTGAGTGCGCTGGTCTGTTCCATACAATTTTCCTCTGAAAGCGACTGTCAGGCGATGAGAGGGCCTGACAGCCAGATCAACACTTACCAACGACCATTGCGACTGATGCGCTTGAGATCTTTGTTGAGTTTGGTCAGTGCAGCATCGGCATCTTTATTGCCGGAGAGCACGCTGTGTGTTGCATTCCAGAAGGCGTTAGACACCTGATTGTATTTGGAACCCGTTGCGGTAGAAGGGCGAGGTGTACCGTTCGCAAAGGTGTTGTAAAGGCTACCGAAGAAAGGAACGGCCGTGAGTACTTCTTCGTCTTGGTAAAGCGCTTCTATGGTTGGGTTATAAGAGCCCTTAATAGCACGTCGTTTCTGCTCTTCAAACGAAGTCAGGTGCATCACGAGGTCTGCGGCAAGCTCTGGGTTTGCAGAGTATTTAGAAACAGCAAGCTGCCATCCACCCAAAGTACCGGCATGGCTGCCATCTTCACCACCCTTGGGCAGAGCCACAACGCCGATTTTACCTTTCACTGGTGAATCTTCGCTGTTACCAAGCGACCAGGCATACGGCCAGTTACGCATGAAGACCGCATTTCCGGTTTGGAACACACCACGTGCTTCTTCTTCACCGTAGTTCAGTACACCCGGGGGAGAGATGGTATCGACCCAGCCAGCCGCTGTTGTCAGTGCTTTCTTGGCGTTGTCATTGTTGATGGTGATCTTACCGTTTTCATCAACAATGGTGCCGCCGTTGTAGGAAGCCACCCACTCCAGTGCATCGCAGGTCAGGCCTTCATAGGCGCGGCCTTGCCATACGAAGCCCCACATTTTGTCGTTACCGGCTTCACGTTCGCCCTTCTGGATTTTTTCAGCAGTCGCGGTGAGCTGCTCCCAGGTTGTCGGCGGCTGCTCACCATATTTTTCGAGAAGATCAGAACGGTAGTAAAGCACGCCTGCATCGGTGAACCATGGCATAGCCACCAGACGATCTTTTACTGTGTTGTTGGAAATGATCGCTGGGAAGTGACCTTCCTCTGCGCCGTTAGAATATTCCTTCAGATCGATAAAGTGATTGCCGAGGATACCCGGCCAGATAACGTCAATCTGAAAGACATCGATGTCCTTTGCGCCGGCTGCCAGCAGTTGCTGGTAAAGCGCCAAACGCTCAGTGGTAGAGTTAGGGGTGGTAACAATTTTTACCGTGTGGCCAGTTTCCTTCTCCCACGCGGAAACGCCTTCCTGACAAAGCTCCAGTTCCTGTCCGACAGCGCCGCAGGAAATGGAAATGGTTTCAGCGTAAGCACTAACACTTAGCAAGCTTGAAGCAACAACGGCTCCGAAGATAGCACGTTTCATGGATAACTCCCTGTCGCGTCACCCCGGTATTACCCGTGTTTTTCTCCTCGCCAGCGAGAGGTCGGCACTTCCAATTCATTTGGGTTAGCAGAAGGCGCGGCGTCATTGGTCGAAGAGAAATCCGGGTAGGATTTTCGGCCAATCAACCATCCAACAGGAACAGAGGTGTACAGTGAGTTATCAAGCAATACGCGCTGTGTCGTCGAAATATCACCCTGTAAATGGGCTTGCGCAGACCGCTCGGCAATTTTCAGTACCTGATGCCAGCTATCAAAACCATGCTGACGCGCAACCACATCCAACGCCTGCATATGAGAACAATGCAGCTGACGCTTTTGTGATTTCGCCTGTCGCTTGAAGGCTTTGATGTCTGAGTCAGTCAGGATCATGGATGTCACTGTGTTCCCTTAGGATCATTGACCGGTGAAAATACGCACGCAACGGCCCACTCGTAGCCCGCATCCCTTCCGGGTGACAACCAATTTCTTAGAAGTATGTTAGGAAGTAGATATTGCGTTAGCTTTGCCATCGTGGGCGGCCAGCCGATATCTGCGGCTGATGTGTAAACGCTAGCACCGTGATTACATATTTGCAACATGTGGAAATGTGACTGTGCAGGCATTCCTGAACACTGCCGAAATGCTGGACAAAAAAAACGAGCCGGGAGGCTCGTCAAAGGGTTAGCAAATCAATGCATCGGGCGAACCCAGATGCCAATAGGACAAAGGTATCTATTCGTTAATAATCCTAGTCGGTATCTGGGCTTGGCATGTCAGAATTTTGTCAATATAGGGTGAGTTTTTCTATACACCGGAAGCAACTTCGTCCAAAACCGCAAGCACAGTGCTGTCTAAATGACCGTCATAAACTTGACGGCAAACCTTGCGGCGCACAGCCAGACCGGAGATCAGGCGCTCGATCGATAGGTGCTTATCGTCTTGTTGGCTGTTGTAAAACTCGATCGTTTTACTGAGAGTCTCATACGAGAGGATTTCGCCATCTACGCGTAAATAATCCAGCTTATCCATGTAAGACTGGCATTCTTCCGCGATCGTTGCTGCCGGATGACCTGTCATGGCAGACAACGCGGTGATCCCGCGCTGCATTGCTTCCTGTGACGTGTACTTGGATAAAGTGATCGTCAGCTCGTCGGCATTGATTTCTACCAAATGCTTACGCAGCTTCACACGACGTCCTAAACGACCGCCACGCTTTTCCTTACGCTGGATCGGCTCGAACTCACCATCAATAATCTCTGAAAGCTGATCAAGGTCCTGCTTAGGCAAGATCTCATTGCGCAGCGGGTTAGGCATAGTTGGAGCCAGGGATCGTTTACCTTCATTGTAAGTTTTGGCACGCGAGAAGCGGATCACTTCATCGACGTTACACTTGATATCAATGCGATAGTCCGGGTGCTTCTTGTCGTCATCAAGGCGATAAAGTGTGAGGTGATAACCGTAGAGATTAACGGCAAACACGCCATCTGCCACGGTTTCCTTCTTCGCCATCTTGCGAAGCTCACGGATCAGATCACTCGAAAAACGACGCCATTCGATGTTTCTCGCCATTTTCTGGTTCAGATCGCTCAATGTCATCGAATCTTCCAATCGACGCGACATACGGCTTCTGAAGAGGCTGTAAAGCTGGAAAACCAGGGTATGCTGACGCAAGATCTCCGGTGGGAACAAGAAGAAGTAGTCGCGGGTCATCAGCTCTTCAAAGAAAGATGGCTCCCAAACCATGATGTAGAGGTTGGGTTTGATGCGGATCTCACCATCCTCCCCTTCCCTTGGCGCTTCTTCCGATGCTGTGATCGTTCGAGCGATAAAACGGAAGCGGTCACTCTTGAAGCCTTCTGGCATGTTCTCACTCAACCAACGGCCAGTCAGTTCATGAAGTTGGAAATCGGTAAATTCGATACGATCGATACTTTCACGAATGGAATCACGTGCTGGCCCGCTGTCTTTCTTACCACGTAAAGATAGGATATCCGTGATGTAAACTGGCGTTTTGTTGCCTACTTTCTGTGTCTGCAGTTCATAGTTTGGCAGATGATGATCATGGTACTGCACTGTAAGCGTGAACAATGCAAACAGCGTCATCAGATCATCTACCGTCATGATCGACTTCGATGATCGCGTTTCGATGATCGCCTTAGTGCCACTTATCGCCACCATCGACTTCTGATAGCTTTTCTTGGTGCGTGGTGGTGCCAAAGCCTGGTCAATGATGCCTGCCCAGCTGGTGGGAGAAATCAGGATCTGATCCTTTTCATCTGGCATCATTGGAGGCGTTCCCAAACCATGTTCATGCAGCAATTGCTTGTTAACATGGTTTTGCGCTAATGCCTTAGAACGTTTTTGCTTGGCAATGACTTTGGTTTTCTCGGATTGAAGGCCTGCAGAGCCCAAAACGGAAATCAGCTGACTCGGGTTCACAAATCGGTGGAGCATTGTTTTACCCGCCAAACCTTCTTCAAACCGAACACCTTGTTGGGTGAAAAGGCCAATCTGCACAGCGGCACGCAAACGCTGCTGGATAGCAGCCCGTGTCAGTTGTCCGTCAGTTGCTTCAACCAGTTCGGTTGTGGAAACCAAACCGTCTTTTGAAGAAAAGCCTCGAAGAGAGATCAGGTTTAGCAGCTCAAGGATACTTTTAGTGACGCCTCTGAAATGTTCATACTGAGGAAGCCAGTCAACCAATTGGGAATGTACTTCAAACAAATGCCCGTCTTTGTGAGATCGAGGGGCTGTGATCAGGATTTTTTCAGAGGGACTTGAGGCCATTCGCCACAGCTCCTTGTTAAGCCAAAGTGTTATAAGAATACAGATGTCCGTAATTACGCCATCTTTCCGAAAAGATTAAAAGAAAAAATCAAAGAAAGAAAGATCTTTTTGTTGAGGCTTTTAAACTGATCTTTTTGATTTAAATAGATCTTATTGATTACTTGATCTTATGATCCGAGCAAAAGGAATGATGTAACCTTCTGTTATATAAAGCATTAAATTTTACCCGATCCGAAACGATGATCAGGGGGAGCTTGGAAAGATGATCAATAAAGTATTGAAAGCATGATCATTATAAGTCCGAAACGATGATCATCAGAACACTGAAAACGTGATCATCGAACCCTCAAAAGCATGATCATGGTACTTTCACAACTTATCCACAGAAGTTTTGTTGTGTCCTTGGATAATGCGACGTTTTAATCTTCTCTAGGCTGTGTTTCTTCTTGGAAAGATGATCAGGGAAGTGCCTTTTCAACATTTTTCCCGGCTGGTTTCGGCCTTTGGTACATATGTTGGCCACCAAACATACTGGGTATCTGTTCAGTTGAATTGACGACAGGCGTATTTTAGCCGGGTCGATATATGTGTCCGGTTACCGAAACAATGATCAAGAATGTGTCTGTGTATTTGGAACTGTTCACTGAATCCGTTTGATGACGGCACTTATGTGGCTGAACCAAGGTGATTTTCAGTATAAAGCCAGTATTGAAAAGGCATCAGCCGTAATTTGGCGAAGGATTATCATCGTTCCGAGAGGAAAGACAGACGATCAAAGCTGGCTATTCCTCTTGATCATTTTTTCGGTAAATCTTGATCCGAAAGCCCTACCCTTTGACCAAATATTCCTCAAATTTGCACCTTGATCATTCTTCCTCTGGCAGTGAATTTCTGTGAAAGAATGATCAAGGTCGACTTCATTATTTACACCGACATTTACCCGTTTCAGCTTTTTGCTTGATCATTCTTCCGGAAAGATGATCAAGATGCTCTGTTATTTGGTGACTTCGCTTTTAGATAGCAGGTATTCAGTCTGAAATAGTATAGAGATGAAATCAGATGAACATCATCCGTAATTTAGCCAACCCTTTTCAGTGTTCCGGTACTTTTGACAACTTTCAGACTATTTTGAGTTTACATTGTAAAGAAGTGACGCCGTAACACTTTAAATCTGAGAGATTTAGCTTGTCATAAGTCACATATATTTTGGCCGATTTTTCATCGCTTTGACATAAAGTGAGCAAGATCTTAATTATATTGCAGTATGTTCAGCATTTTATTGTGCGCGATGTAATTTGCTGTACAATTTGTTTTAATTCTCTTCTATGGCGAAAAGAAAAATGAATAGGGAAAAGACAATAGAAAACCTGCAAACTATTGCAGAGCAAACGAAGCAGGTTCAAGCAGACCGCATTGAAATCGTAATGGAAGAGCGTCATGACCAACTGTTCCCACCGATGTCAAAAGCATTGATGGAAACGCGCTCTGGTCTGACGCGTCGTAAGTTGGATGAAGCGATTAGCCGGATGGAAGAGGCTGGCCATCAGTTCACCAAAAACAATGCTAATCACTACTCCATTACTCTGGATGAAGCCCACCAAATTATGGAAGCTGCAAAAATTCCTGCTTTCCATGAAGGTAAAGGAGCGGGTTACAAGCCTTGGGTTATCAATATCCAGAACCAAAAAGGCGGCACAGGTAAATCAATGAGTGCCGTTCATATGGCAGCTTGCATGGCGCTGAACCTAGAAAAGCGTTACCGCATCTGTCTTATCGACTTGGACCCACAAGGTTCGCTTCGTCTTTTCCTGAACCCTCAAATCAGTATTACCGAGCAGGAAGGCATCTATTCTGCGGTTGATGTGATGTTAGACAACACGCCACAGACACCAGATAAAGAATTCATGATGAAGAACGTGCTGCTTCCAACGCAGTACCCTAACCTGAAAACCATCGCGGCTTTCCCTGAAGATGCCATGTTTAACGCCGAAGCTTGGCAGAGCCTTGCTACCAACGGCTCTCTGGACATTGTTCAATTGCTGAAAGAGAAAGTGATTGATGTGATTGCCGACGAGTTCGACGTCATCATGATTGATACTGGTCCGCACATCGATCCACTGGTTTGGAACGCGATGTATGCTTCTAATGCACTGCTGATCCCTTGTGCTGCGAAGCGTCTGGACTGGGCGTCTACGGTGAACTTTTTCCAACATCTCCCAACCGTGTACGAAATGTTTCCTGAAGATTGGCCTGGCTTGGAGTTTGTTCGCCTGGTACCGACTATGTTTGAAGATGACAACAAGAAGCAGGTGTCAGTGCTGACCGAGATGAACTATCTCCTTGGTGACCAGGTGATGATGGCGACGATTCCACGTAGCCGTGCCTTTGAAACCTGTGCAGACACCTACAGTACGGTATTTGACCTTACTGCCCAGGATTTTGAAGGCGGTAAGAAGACCCTATCTACGGCGCAGGAAGCGGTACACCGCGCCGGGCTGGAGCTGGAGCGAGTGCTTCACAGCCATTGGTCGCAGCGAAATCAGGAGTGATAAATGGCTATTAAAACGTCAGAACTGAATGCGCGTCTGTTTGGTAAAGCGGATAAACGCCGCGCTTCCACCGCACAGGAAGCGCAAAAAGCGGCTTCGGAGAAGGCAGCTGTCATTGAGCTTTCCGTCGCAGGAGAAGCTACGGTTGAATTCGAACTGGTACGCGTGCCGGCTGCAGATGTTGCTAACCGCACATCGGTATTTTCCGAAAACGCCCGTGAGCAGTCATTCCTCAATGAGCTTGCACTGCAGGACATACTGACCACCCTGAAGGACCGTGGCCAGCAATATCCGGCTGTCGGTCGTTGGCTGGAAGGCGATAAGATTGAAGTACTGGACGGTAGCCGCCGTCGTATGTCTTGTATTCTGGCTAAACAAGATTTCCTGATTTATGTCGCTAAGGGGATCAACAGTAAGCACGCAAAATTCCTATCAGATGTAGCCAATGCACACAAACCGCTGTCGCTATATGAGCGCGGTAAAGAGATGCAGGCCATGCTGGATCGCGGGGATGTGCTTGATCAAAAAGAATTGGCGAAGGTCTGTCAGTGCAGTGAAGCTTTGGTGAGCGGTGCGTTGAAAGCCGCAGCACTACCGTTGTCGCTGCTTCAAGCTTACCCAAGTGTTGCTGAACTGGGGCGCCCAACCATCGTTAAGCTGCACAAGCTTTACTTCTCTTTGACGGATGACGAGAAGGCGGCGCTGGATGCGAAGTTCGAAGGGACGCCAATTTGGCAAACCGTTGAAGCAACTGGTGTTAGCCGTATTACCCGTGAAGTGACACTGGTTCTTGAGCAATGGTGTGATTCACTCAAACCTAAAACGACAAAACCTGAAGCACCCTCTATCGATTTGATTAAAGGTCGTGCGAGCTACCGCCGCAAAGGCGATGCTATTTCGATTAATCTTAAGAAACTCAACGATGAAGATGCGGATGCCATTCTGGCATTTATAAAATCCCGCCTAGCTTAAGCTGAACGACTTAAAACGCGCCATCAGGCGCGTTTTTTTATACCTACCGTTTAAAGCGCTGATGTTTTAAGTCTCTCTCCACGATCGTATTTCCGTTATCATTGTTAGGTGCTCATTGATAAACGAAAAGACTGTGAATACATACCCTCTTGAACTACTACAGACACTGAAACACAAGGCTAGATCAGGCTTTGTTAGATATCCCGTTTTTGTTTCCGGTGATGATGCATTTTTAAAAAGCATGATATCTGCCTGCGATGTTGATTCAGTCATCAGTGATGTACTGGAGGGTGATAATGTCCTCCCATGGAACACAGCCCGTCAATTGCTTGGGCAGGAGACTGGGGCACTGGCGCTCGATCTTCGAAACGGCTTAGATGTCGATAAGCTTTGCGCTGCGGCCGGTTGTGTTAAAGGTGGTGCCTTACTTGCTCTGATTGTCGACGAAAATGTACTTCAGGAAAGCCGTTTTTATCATCGCTTCCTTCGCTTTGGGCAGCATCCGGCAGCGGCCTTTATACGTCAGCGCGGTGAGTCGTCTTTGCCAACGATGGAAGTAACTGAAGCAAAAGGCGAATGGATGGATAAGGAGACTGGGACAACCCTATCCCAACAATCTGCCATCGCAGCGATTGAGAAAGTGTTGAGAGGTCACCGCCGTCGCCCTGCTCTACTTGTCGCAGACCGGGGTCGCGGGAAGTCGTCCGCTATGGGCATCGCTGCTGCTGAAGTGATGAGCCAATCCAACAAAAAGATAGCTGTGACTTCTCCACGCTTTTCGAATGTAGAAACCTTATTTTCCCATGCTGCAGCAAGGGGACTTTTATCAAAGAATGGGCGTCTTTCGCGAATAGCAGATAATGGTAGCGAACTCTTCTTTGTAGCGCCTGATGCTTTGTTAAGGGATGAACCGTCTTGCGACCTTCTCCTTGTAGATGAAGCAGCAGCGATTCCTCTTCCAATGTTGTCAAAAATGCTTAAGGTCTACAGCAGGATTGTATTTTCGTCTACCGAGCATGGCTATGAAGGAACAGGGCGCGCTTTCAGCACCCGATTCAGAGCCATGCTGAACGAAGAGGCTAAAGGCTGGCGAGAAGTCAGTTTGACTGAGCCTGTACGATGGGCCGATAGCGACCCTTTGGAAGCATGGCTATTTAGCGCCTTTTTGTTCGATGCTGAGCCTTTAACACCTAAAGGTTCTGAAGCTGCTATCACCATAAAGGCTATTGATCCTAAAGAGCTCGCCAATGACGAAGACACATTGAAGCAGCTATTTTCTCTTTTGGTCACCGCCCATTATCAAACGTCTCCCAATGATCTCGTTCAGTTGTTGGATGGGCAAGGTCTTCGTTTACTCGGCGCTTATTGCGGCCAAGTTTTGGTTGGCGCGCTGTTCGCATCGAAAGAAGGTGGCTTTGAGCGGGAACTGGCCCAAGCAGTCGTTGAAGGGCGGCGCCGTATTAAAGGTCATCTTCTTGCTCAGAGTCTTGCCACCCATACGGGGAACGACGCGGTGTTGGCTGACCCTCTAATTCGGATCGTCCGCATCGCAGTGTTGCCAGCTTTCCGGAACAAAGGTATTGGCAAGCAATTAGTCAGAGCATTGGAAACAAGTGCCGACTTGGAAAACATTAATGTAGTGGGAACCAGCTTCGGAGCGAATAGTGAACTTTGGCGATTCTGGTCTTCGTTGGGGTACCAGCCTTTGCGCTTAGGCGTTCAACGGGATGCTGCTAGTGGTACTTACTCACTTCAGTTGGGTAAAACAATTCAGCGAAAACCTGAGTGGTTTGATGCTCTACAAGCCCTGTTCTATCTCAACTTGAACTACCAGGTAGCAGAGCAATTTTCTGATATGGAGACGGAATTAGTCGCCGCGCTGTTGACTGACTCTAATGCGGCTAGCTCTCCTTCTTCTGTTGCACTTCATCAGGTTAGCCTTTTTGCTCAAGGCAATCTGGGATACGATTTGGTCACTGGAAGCTTATGGCAGTGGTTTATTCATTGGCTTGCCGCAAACAGCACACAAAATGCAGCAGATGAAATGTGTTCGTTAATGATCGCTCGACTTCTTCAACGCCAGTCATGGGCGAATGTCGCGGAGAAGTTCGGCTTTCGTGGACGCAAAGACACTGAAGCCGCAATGCGTGATTGGACTCGTCAGCAGTTGCCAAATAAGGATATGCAATGAAACTTGTCGCCGATACACACACCCACACTGTTGCCAGTGGTCATGCTTACAGCACAATTATGGAGAATGCAGCGCAGGCAAAATCTGCTGGTCTAAGCTATCTCTGTGTGACTGACCACGCCAGCACCATGCCAGGGGCACCTCATCATTGGCACTTCGTTAACCAACGTGTGATCCCCGATTTTCTCAGCGGTGTTCGTATTGTTCGCGGTGTTGAGGCAAACATCATGAATTCTAATGGCGATCTAGATATGCCGGCCTACGTGTACGCCAGTATGGAGTGGGTTAATGCCAGCTTACATGAAGCGGTTTTTCGTGCCCAAACTGATGCTGCACATACGCAAGCAATGATTGGTGCAATGGAAACGCAGTTGATTGATGCCATTGCTCACCCGGGAAACCCCAACTATCCAATAGATGCAGAAGCTGTCGTCACTGCAGCCGCGAAACACGGTGTAGCTATTGAACTCAACAATTCTTCATTGAATGGCTCACGCAAAGGTAGTGAGCCATACTGTTTGGCTATTGCAGCATTGGCGAAAGAAAAGGGGGCATTTGTTACAACAGGCTCTGATGCGCATTTCGCCGCGGACATTGGCAACCTATCTAGCGTACTGACCATGATAAAAAAGGTTGGTCTTTCTGAAGACCAGGTCATCACCTCAAGTTCCAAGCGCTTTGAATCGTTCCAAGGTTATCGATTTGCAGTCAGACAAAAACGCGTCGAAGAACTTTCTCTAAAAACGTAAATTTACACTGTAAATGAACATGGAAATTTGCAGTGAATTGGATAAGAATTATCTAACATTCAATACATCCAATTTGTTGAATCATAAATATACTTTTAACTCTGCTGCGGAGAGTAACAAGGTGCTGTTACGGCTGTGTATAGTTAGCTATCGCAGGTAAAGGGAAGAAGCAGTTGTCGGGGAGGCAGTACAATGAATGATTACGAAAAGCTCTGCGATACCCTGATTGAAAAGTCGGGGGGAGAAAGTGAGTGCAAACGCTTTCAAGAGAGAATAGAACTTGGTGGCGGGGGGATCCTCGCGCGTTTGTATGCCACTTCGTCCCCGATGCTTGAGAACGAAGAGGAAGGCTTCGGACACCCTGTTGTCATTCGTGATATCAGTCGTAGTGGCATGGGATTACTAACGACAGAAATTATTGATTTAGAAACAAATTACTTCCTTAAAGTCGTTGATATTCCTTCATTGAAAGGCTCATTGATCTACTGTAATGATCAGCCTGATGGTAAGTTTCGTTATGGATTCAGTTTGGATGAATGGCTCTCTGATGAAGAACACCAAAAGTTATCGCCATAGAGGCGGAGTACGTTAACTTCCTGATTTAAAAGCACACTAAATAGGTGTGCTTTTTTTGTATTTCACAACCTTGGACTAAACTTTGTTGTGAGGAGGGCATAATAGCCAAAACTCTCTATAATTCATTTATATGACACACGTATCTTAAATGAGTCAGTGGTCAATAATTAAATGAGATCTGATTCTAACTTGAGTGTTGTGGTGTTTCTTTCGAAGTGTTTCATCTAGGTAGAATGCGAATGTGACATTCGTTCGTAGTTTTAGTGTATTTATTTAGGGGATTACATGCTGCAACAGCTTTTGCGGCTATCTAACGATGGTCGCAGGGTCTACATGACTGTGGTACCTAAGGCAGACCAAGACGCGCCCCATATCGAAAAAAAGCACATTGTTGATTGGCTGGTACAAAATAAAGTAGCCAGCTTTTTCCGCTTTGAAAAAACCATTGAAGCGGTGCTTGTGAAAATCAACGCTTCCAATGATGAGTGGAAGGGGGAGCCAGACGATGTTGTTGTCGCTGAACGCCGAGATGCTTCGGTCAGCGCGCGTTTTGACGACGAAAAAATGACAGCCTTCCTCCGAGTCAATGGCGCCTGTGGCGGTAATCCCATAAAAGGCAACGATCTCCTTGCTGCGCTCAAAGCATCTCAAATCGTGCGTGGTGTAAAGAAACAAACCTTACAAAAACTTCTTACCGCTTCAGCGCGGTTGAAGCCTGGTGAATACCTCGAAGTGCCCATCGCCAATGGCAAATGGCCTATCCCTGGTGATGACTCCAAGCTTGCTTATCTGGTTCAAGACAGTAAATCCCGTGTACTCCGGCCGCAAGAGCGAGATGACGGTACCGTCGACATGCGTGATTTGGGCAAGATGATCACGGTTCAGGAAGGTCAGCCGCTTGCGAAACGAATCCCACCAACAAAAGGGATCGAAGGATTCCGTGTGACGGGTGAAATCCTCCCAACCACTCCTGGTAATGATGTTCCTTTAAAACTCTATCCTGGCAGTAAATTCAGCAGCAACGATGAGAATGTGATTGTCGCTGAAGTAGCTGGATTGCCACTCCTACAACCTGATGGTGTCGAAGTTGATAATGCCTTGTGCATGAAGGCGGTAACTGTGGCTACTGGCCACGTTGATTTCGAAGGCAGCGTGGTTATCAACGGTGACGTAAACGCCGGGATGAAAGTAAACGCTACTGGCTCAATTACTGTAGGTGGTGTTGTGGAGTCTGCGACATTAACCGCGGGCGGTGACATCATTATCCATAATGGCATTTTAGGTAGACAGGTTCAGTCTGAACAAGAAATTACCACCAGCCTAAATGCCAAAGGCTCCGTGGTTGCCAAATTCGCACAGTATGCGCGGATCGAAGCCAAAGGTGACATCAACATTAGTCAGCATGCGATGCATTGCCGTACCTACACTGAAAATCACTTGGTAGTCTGTGATGATAACAAACGCACGGGTACATTGACTGGCGGCACACATGTTGCGCAGTGTGGCGTAAGGGCATTGACCTTAGGGGCGGCGTCTGGTGTTCATACCAATGTTCATGCATTTACCGGTCTCAGTGAGTTAATGGAAGACACGATAAACCTGTCGAAAGAGTTGGATCATGAACATGAACAGCTCATGAAGGTGAAAGACGCAGAAATGAAGTTGCTGCAACAGCCTGCGAATAAGCGCCCTGAAGAGCTCATAGAGCGCTTGGCATGGACTAAAACGCACCACTTTGAACGTATAGCTGAAATCAAGGCTAAGATGGAGAGTAGCTCCACTCAGCTCAGCTCGCTATATCGACGTTACGTGATAGAAGTCTATAAAAACTGCTTCCCCGGTGTTTACTGCCAGATAGGGGACACATCAATTAATCTCGTGAATGAATACGGGGCATGTAAATTTGTCACTAACGGAAAAGAAGTCACCATCGAAAAATCTTCCTCCTGACATTTAGCTCTAATACAGGTTACCGTCATTTACACTGTAAAATGACAGGTACAAAAAAAGCACCGTTGAGGTGCTTTTTTTGTCTAGCAGGGCCGCTTTTTATCAGCCGACCTTCTGAATTTTTCCGTCTTTCAAAGCTTGCAATACAGCCAGTTTGGGGCCATCTGCCACTATGCTCCCTTGTTCGACTACTATGATACGGTCAACGACATCCAGCATACCGGTTTTGTGCGTGTTGATGATCAGTGTTTCGTCACGGCGAAGCGATGACATTTGCTGCTTAATGTATTGCTCAGAGCGGTTATCCATTGCACTGGTTGGCTCATCCATTAAAAGCACTGGCGGTCGGCCGAGCATGGCACGTGCAATGGCGATGGACTGACGTTGTCCACCAGACAGCTGGTTGCCCCCTTCACCGACCTGACGCTCTAGACCTGCCGGGTCGCGCTGTGTAAACGTCGTGACACCAGAACGGTTAGCCGCATCCAGAATATCGCGATCGTCTGCCAATGGGCGTCCCAAAGTGATGTTGTCGCGGATGGAGCCGAAAAACAGAATAGGGTCTTGCGGTACGCAGCCTATATTACGTCGTATGTCGATGTTATGGATTTGGCTGATGTCGGTCTCATCGATACGTACAGAGCCTTCTGTGGGGCGATACAGACCCATTAGCAGCCTGCTTAGGGTTGTCTTGCCTGAACCGATACGTCCGATAATAGCGACTTTCTCACCAGGCAATATGGTAAAGGAGATATCACGAAGCGCTGCCATTTCCGAATTGGGGTAGTTGAAGTTCACGCGATCGAATTCAATCTTGCCACGGATGATAGGGCGGTGAATGTAGCGTTTCCCTTCTTCCTGCTCGGATGGCATGTCCATCAGTTGACTGATGATCTCCATCGCTGATTTAGCCTGATTGTAGCGGGTGGAAAGCAGTGACAGCTGCACCATGGGACCAACGGCGCGGGAGCTCAGCATGGTAGCGGCAATCAATCCACCCATGGTCAGGTCACCCGCAGAAATCAGATACACACCAAATACTATCATGGACACGTTCACGAACTGCTGGATAAAGCCGGCAGCGTTTTGAACAGAATCAGTGAGACGGCGTGTTTTGATACCCCAGTTCGCCATGTGCGCGACGGCTTCTTCCCAGCGGTATTGGAACTGGCTTTCTGCGCCAAACAGTTTGATAGTTTCCAAGCCCGCCAAACTTTCAATTAGGTTAGCGTTTTTCTGAGAAGAGAGGCGGGATCCTTCTTCAATGGTGTGACGCAGTGGTTTTTGGATGATGGCAGCGTGGATCATCAGAATCAGCACGGCGGCGATAGGGACGATGACCAATGGCCCCGCGACAATCCAGATGATAAACAGGAAGAAGAAGGCAAAAGGTAAATCAATCAAAGCGGAGACAGATGCAGAGGTAAAGAAATCCCTTATGGATTCGAATTCCTGCATGTGTCGCGCGAAAGCACCGACGGAGGGCGGGCGCGCCTCCATACGGATGCCCATGACCTTCTCGAAAATCCGCGACGAGATCAGTAAATCAGACTTCTTTCCCGAAATATCGATGAAGTAACTTCGCAGCATCTTGAGCACAAGATCGAAAATGAAGATGACGAAGACCCCTGTGGCCAAAACCCAAAGGGAGTCGAACGCCAGATTAGGTACGATCTTGTCATAGACCAGACGGGAGAAAAGTGGGGTAGCGATAGCAAAGGTGTTGATAAAAATGGAAGCTATCAGTACATCACGGTAAATCGAACGTGACTCCCAAAGCGTGCTCCAAAACCAGTGGCCTTGTCGCTCTTTGAGAATCTCGGGAGAGCGTTCATCGTAACGAAATTGTTTTTTCAGTAAGAAAACACGCCCGAGATAGTCTTCTTCCAGTTCGCTGATAGGGCGGACTGCAGGCGTCGTATCGGTGAGCGGCTCAACGACTTCCGCTTCACCGGTTTCATGGTTAATGCTCTGAAGCACACATGCTTGATTGTCCTTGAGCAACAAAACACAAGGACACAGCATGGGAGACAAATCTTTGAGTGCCTGACGGCTCTCTTTGGCATCAATCCCTGCCCGCTCCGCAGCGCGAGGGAAAAGGAACGGGGAAAGGAATCCGTCAGAAATTGGCAGGCCGGATACCAGGGCATCCGGCGAGTTTGATTGGCCGAAGTATCGGCTGACGTAAACCAAAGATTGCAGCAGGGGGTCTTTAACCATGATTCTCTGATTTCTTCTCGAAAATAAAGCCCTGGAAGCCATTCACGAACAACTCTGACAGCTTGTTGAGCTGAGCTTCCGTTTCTACACGTGTTGCGATCGTCGTAATGTTCAGGTTGTGTGCCGTACGACATATTGAGGCTAGCACATGGCTTTGTGACTCGTCGTCGAGATTGCTGGTGTAAGCAAAATCAATCTTCACGTATGAAGGCTTGAATTTATTGAGGTAATCCAGCGATTGGAAGTTACGGCCATAGTTGTCGACACCAAATCCGAAGTTAAAGCGATGCGCTTGTTCGGTCAGTAAGCTGACGTGATCCGGGAAGCGGACGAACACACTTTCCGGGATTTCAAAGAACAGTCGACCGGCCATGTTACGGTGCTTTTGCATGGTCGTCGTCAGCCAGCGAATGAAGGATGCGTTGGTGACACTGTTCTGAGTCAGGTTGATAGCAACAGGGCCAAGGTTTGCGTCATCACTCAGGCGTTGAATCATGTGGCTCACTACGTAGCGGTCAAACGATTCGCCGAGTTCTAACTGCTCTACAGCCCCTAGGAAGTGCGCTGCGCCGTAATAGTCATTACCTTTTTCAATCGCAGAGAAGACTTCCTGATGGATAACAGTCTGGTCGCTGGTTGAAGCCGATTGCAGTTTGAATTTGAACCAGTCGTGAGCCATGGCATCCAGGATGAGTGATTTCCACTGCTGTTTACCCATGGACGCATCGTTATCGGTCTGGTCAATCATAGAAATAGGGTGATTTGGCGTATTGCGCGCTTGGGTAAGGGCATTATCCGCCTGCGCCAGCAGCACACTGGCATCTCGGTTATCGGTGCTGTTTACGGCAAGACCAATCGCCAACTTCGGTGGGGTAATCCCCATTGGGTCATGCTGCATATCGTTGACGATCGCCATGATGCTTTCGCCGATGATTTGTAGATCTTCACCTGTGCTGTTTGGTGCCAGCACCACAAACTCGTCTTTAGAGATACGCGACGCAGTGCAGTCAGCATCGGTGAGGGTGGTATTCAGTTTTTTGGCAAACTGACCAACAATCGTGTCGCCTTGGGCAAAACCTTGATTGCGATAGGTGTCGGTGATCAGGTCGACTTTCACCATCACCAAGCCACCAACAGCAGATTCGGCAAGCCAGGATTTCAGCTGACCGACGAAGAAGCTTCGGTTGCCCAAACCTGACACAGTGTCGCGATATGCGTGTTCGCGCAAACGGTCCGCTTCTTTGGCTTGTTGTTCAAAGTACGCTTCAAGCTGGCTGCTCATTTGGTTAATGGCACGCACCACAGTTTTCAATTCGCGGGTAGGTGGCAGTGGAATTGGGTCACCGAATTTGTTTCGGGCAATTTCTTTTGCTCGGTTGGTAATGGTGTCGAGCGGACGAAGAGAGCGGCTGAGCTGAACCGCAATAATCAACATGGCAATCACGAACAGAATACCAATCCAGATACCAAGCTGGATGGTGGAGCGCCACATTTCTTTGTAAGCATAACCCGGGTGGGAAACGACCGTTACCTCAGCAAGCTGAAGCCATCCGCTCGTAAATGTGCGCTCTTCGGTGATCACAGGGAAGAGGTCTAGACCGGTATACCAATCGGGCACCCCTTCCACGTGTATTGGATATTCTCGAACAATTTCGCTGCCGTCAGAAAGCATTTTCAGACGCACTTCCTGATAGAAACCGCCGTCAAACAGTGCGTTGATCACTGATTCCACGGCGACTTTATCGTCGTCTTCAAGATAAGGCGCGAGGGCAAGGCCCATCGAGTTAATGGTGTTATTTACCTCAGCCGATTGCTGAGTCAGCAGAAAATTACGAGTGGTGTTTAGCTCAATACCTGTCACTGCCAGAATCAGCAGGAAGAATATCGCCAACATCCATGTAAACAATTGCCGGTATAAAGTCATAGACGTTTACCCATCATAGTTTTTGATCGGTCTGTTCAGCTTCACAGACCCCATGCGCGCCCGGAGATCGTTCCACAATCCCAGTCGCGATGATTTGCCTGCAAGCTCACCTTTACCGCGTTCTTTCATGAGCCATAGCCTGCTACCGTTGAAGCTGTATACAGGAAGTAGGTCTCTTCGCTTTGAGGCCTTTTTAATTTCTGGGTCAATGTTATCCAGCAGGACTGGCTCGGAGGAAGCGGTAGGGTAGTAAGCAACAACCATGTGGAATTGATTGAGTTTGATGGCCTTAACGTAAACCAGACGAAGCTTTTTATCGTCAATGCCAAGCTCACGAAGAGTGAAGTATTTTGCGATGCTGAAATCTTCACAATCCCCCGCTGCGCTGCCAAGAAACTCCAATGGTGTTGCCCAATAGTCCTTCTTTCCCCACAAATCGATGTCATTCACAAAATAGAGCTGATTGAAGAAGTTGTTTACTGCTTCGAGTTTTTGGGTTTCTGAGAGATCGGCGGATTCCGCGACGACATTACGCCATGCCGCGACCCGCTTTCCCGCTCTTTCGCCGTAAAACGATGCTACTTTGTTGATCCACTGAGTGTCTGTGCCATTCAGTGCGAATGTTACGATTGACGGCAACAGGAACATGAGAAACAAGGTGGCCTGTTTTCGCATCAGGCAACCTCAGCTGCTATTGTTCCCGTTGGGTAAAGATGGTCCATGCTTCCTTGATTTCCCCTTTGAATCCTTTAACGCGGCCCACGACACGGCGGTTCACAAGTTGTGTGGTTTCCGTGCTGTCAGCCAGCATAAGATCGCCTTCACCCAGGCCTACAATGGTGAGACGATCGACTGGAACGCCTCTTTCTATGAGCTGTGCTTGAACTGCTTTGGCACGTTGAACAGACAAATCTCTGTTGTAGTCATCTGACCCAGGAGAACTTGTATGTCCTTGAAGTTCTAGAAAGGTTTCGGGGTAAAGCTTAAGGAATCCAGCCATTTTGTCCAGTGCTTCACGGTAAGCGGGCTCTACATTTGCAGAGTCGTTTGCAAACTGAATTCTCAGTGAGTTATCACTTTCAAGCAAAAGGTATGTTGGACACCCGTCATTATCGATGATCGCCACACCCGGTGTGTCATCACACAAATCCCGCGCGTTGATTACGCCATCACTATCGTCATCCAATAAATCGGAACGTTGTTCAGCAAGAGGCGGCTCATCAGCGGAGAGGGAACAACCGCCAATGGCAAGAAAGCTGCTGAGAAGCAAAACGTATTTCATGGGTTAACCTTCTTTTTCTATAACCGGTTCAAGCCATTCCTCCGGTACATCGACACGCAGTGCATCCAGCAGGGTGCCCATACTGTTGAGTACACGGTATTTGGCCGTGATATTCGCGTAGTGCGCGTCGAGATATGATCGCCTTGCCTCAAAGAGCTCATTCTCGGTATTGAGCAGATCCAATAAGGTTCTGCGCCCAATCTTGAACTGCTTTTCGTAGGCGATAACGGTTTCAGACGCTGCATCCACGTGTTGTGCAAGGTACTTCTTTTGTTGCTCTGTTAGCTGGTACGCACTCCATGCTAGACGCGTACTCTCCCCTAAAAGTCGCGATGCGTTGTCCAGAATGTCTTTGGACTTATTAAGTTGATACGCACTGCGACGAACGTTGGCGGAATCCGTGCCGCCGTTATACAAATTGAACCGAAGCCGCAGCATGGCGCTGAGTTCGTTCACTTCTTCTTCGATACCGCTGGCTTCTTCACTCCAACTTTGGCTCGCTTCAAAGGTCAATGATGGATACATGTTGCCTTTGTTCTGGCGATATTGAGCGCGCGCTGCATCGATGTCATAGGTCGCCAGTTTGACTACCGGATTGGTCGCAAAAGCCACTTCTATTGCTTCTGCCTGAGATTGCGGCAGATAAAGTGCATCCACTTCCGGGTCGACTGGGTCTTTAATGTCGACGCCGACAATGCGCACAAACTCTGTGCGTGCATCATCGAGGTTGCTTCTCGCTGCCAGCATATTAGTGATAGAACGAGCGACACGAGCTTGAACCTGTGATAGGTCAGCAGTGGAACCAATGCCCGATTCTGCGCGGCGCTGAATGTCTGCGAGCATCTTTTCATGCACTTCCACATTGGCTTCTGACAGTGAGAGAAGCTGCTGGGCGAGAATAACGGCAACATAAGACTCGGTGACTGCCAGCGATTTGTCCTGCGCGTCGGAAAGAAGTTGATAGCGCTGTGCTTCTGCTTCGAATTCAGTGCGGTCAATGTTGTCGCCAGTCTGGCCGTCCCAGATAAGCTGGGTCAGGCTGATATTGGCGTCTTTGCGATTGAAGTCTTTGTCGCCGCTTGCTTGAGTGGTTGTGTTATCGATGCGCTCGAAGCCATAACCTGCATTGAGGTTAATGTCTGGCAGGTAATCACCCACAGCGGCTTCTATGTCTTCTCGATTACTCATGAAATCATTAAACGCACTTTTCAGTTCTGGATCAGTGGCAATGGTAGTGGCAACGGCCTGTTCTAAAGACATCGACCATGCGGGTGTACACAGCGAGCTGATGGCAGAAGCAATCAAAAGCTTTTTCCAGTTCAAAACACATCCCCCTATAAAAGGCAGCATTTAGCGCAAATTATTGTTATACCCCAGCCTCTTTAACGTGCTGGATAATGCTAGCTTTATTCTCTGAGTGCGGACTTCTGTGCTTGCAGTATTGGTTTTAGAAGATAGTCCAACACACTTCGTTTACCCGTAATGATGTCAGCTGAAGCTGTCATTCCCGGTATAATTGGAAGCTCTTTACCGTCACCCAAGTTATTGGATTCGGTGCGTATTTTTACAAGATAGAAGCTATTTCCTTCTTCGTCCTGAATGGTGTCAGCACTGATGGTTTCCAAAATGCCAGTTAGACCGCCATAGACAGTGAAATCGTATGCGCTGAATTTCACGATGGCTTCGAGCCCTGGACGAAGAAAGGCGATGTCCTGCGGTGCGATTTTCGCTTCGATAAGCAAGTTGTCTTCACTAGGGACGATTTCAACCAAGTCCATGCCGGGTTGGATAACGCCACCTACTGTATTGACGTGAAGCTTCTTGATAGTGCCATCAACCGGGCTGACCACCACGGTACGCTCAACACGGTCTGCCAGAGTGACGCGGGTTTCGGTCATTGCCAGAAGCTTGTCTTCCACATCATTGAGGCGTTCCTGCTGTTCACCGCGGAACTTCAACGCAACGTCAACATGCTTGAAAACAGCTTCTTGAAGTGCAGATGTGATAGAGGGGAGCGACAACTCAGCGGAGGACAGCTCACGTTTGGTGTCATTGACCTGACGCTGAAGCTTCAGCAAATCAATTTGCGGCACTACACCTTCGTCAGCGAGGGGTTTAGTGATGTTATATTCCTGACGGGCGTAGTTGTAGCTCTGGCGAAGGTTTTGGACCCTTGCACGGGTTTCAATCAGTTCCTGTTGCTTCTGGCGAATTTGCTGGGAGGTCACAGACAATTGGTTTTGCAGGTTGTTAAGTTTCTCTCGGTATTCCGCGCGTTGGCGCGACACCACTGAGCGGTGTTCGTCTATAAACTCGGGGTCATATTTGAGTTCGGCGCGTTCAATAGAAACTGCCCCTTGCCAGGCGTTAACATCAACTTCTGGGTTCACAACAACAGAGTCCACCAGCGTTTTTAGCATAACGGCATCGCCCTGAAGGCTGGTTAGTTCTTGAATGCGCTCTCGGAAATCGGAGCGGAACATGGTGTCATCGATAAGCAGCAACTGCTGACCCTGTTCAACAATGTCACCTTCACGGACCAGTAATTCTTTCACCAGTCCTCCCTCCAGGTTTTGCACCACCTGTAATTGAGAGGAAGGGATAACTTTACCCTGGCCGACGGTCACTTTGTCGAGTTCGGCAAACGCTGCCCACACCGCGCTGATGGAAATAAAGAGCGCAATAACCCACAGCAGGACGCGTGCACTTTTGGGCGTAGACAGCAAAAGGGCAGCAGTTTTGTCATCGATATAGTCGAGGTGCTCACTGGCTGGCAGCTTAGATCCCGATTTATTTGGTTTTGTCATTGTTATGCCGACTGAAAATATCTAAGAAAGACAAAAAGGGTTGCAGACCAGAAAAGCCAACACTCCCTAATAAAAGAGTAGTTTATCTATGAGATTCTCACTAATCGGGAATAGTGTAACGAGATTGAGCACAGGCCAGTTTCTCACGAGCGAGAAACTGGCGAGTATTCCGTAACTTAGGCGCGGCGCGGCATCTACGGGAAGTGACTGCTTCAGTTGGCGTTCAGAAATTTTCTTCAAAAAATCGAAAAAAGTCTGTTTTAGACGGTATGGAGCTGTGAAATTTTCCTGACTTTTTGGAGAGTTAGGTGCGGGATTGCATATTGTAAAAGACAGCCACTCAGTTGCAGTGGCTGTGTGTTTAGCCTTTGAAATTTTGCTTGTCCAGATGGTGTTTTTTCAGCTTTTCGTAAAGCGTCTTTCTTGCTAGTCCTAACTCATTCTGCACTTCTTTCAGCATGCCGTTGTGCCTGTTTAGGGCATCGAACAATATAGCTCGCTCCACTTTTAAAATACGATCAGCCAGTGTGTCATGTTCTTTTTCATGATCTGTCCCTCCTTCATTTTTCAGACATTGCTCTCCCATCAGAACCCAGCGTTCCGAATACGCTTGTAGTTCCCGAACATTGCCTTTCCAAGGGTGTTGTAGCAGCTTGTCTTTGTGCTCTGCATCCAATGTGGGAGGGGCGACACCGAAGCGAGATGCGGTGGTACGCACGAAGTTTTGACAAAGGGTGATCACGTCTTCACTGCGATCCCGCAGCGGAGGGAAGACGAGAGAGGTTGCTGAGAGCCTCTTGAATAAAGCGGCACTAAAGTGCCCTTGGGCGATGCTGTTGGTGAGGTCAACACGGGTAGATGCAATGATGCGTGGTCGTTCGGAAGAATCCGCTAATGCTGCGAGCTTTTCTTGCACATTGAGTGGCAGTGCTTCAATACCATCAAGGAACAGTGTTCCCTTACCTGCGGCAGCAATTTTGCTGTTTTTGTAGCTTGGCAGCGTGGCATAAGCCAGTTGTTCAGAGCCAAACAACTCCATGGCGATCAGGGCTTCAGGTATCTGCCTGCACTTCATGCCGACAAAAGGTTCGTCTTGTCGGGTTCCCTGATCATGGATAAAGCGGGCGGCGAGCTCCTTCCCTGTGCCACGCTCCCCTTGCAGCAATACATCACCATCTTGATCTTTGAGGTGGAAAATAGAGCGTCTGAGCTGCTTAACAGAGTCTGCATTTCCCAAAATCCGGGGGCCGGGTGCACTTTGGGTTTCAAGTTGGCGTTTTAACTCGCGGTTTTCCATCACCAGTTGGCGTTTATCAATACCCCGTTTGAGCACATCGAGAAGGTGATCTGTCGAGAAGGGTTTTTCCAGAAAATCGTACGCGCCTTGGCGCATGGCAGAAACCGCCGTAGAGATATCGCCGTGTCCTGTCAGCATGACAATAGAAAGTTCAGAGTCAACATCCAGCGCTTTTTTCAGAAAAGTCATGCCATCCATTTGCGGCATATTGATATCTGAAATAATCACGCCTTCAAATGCGGTACTGAGTTGCTCTAGCGCATCTTTGGCATTAGCAAAAGCACGTGAATGAAACCCTTCAATATCGAGAGTCTGGCTCAGCGCATCACGGATAGTGCGCTCGTCATCAATGATCCATATTTCCGGTGTCACTGCGGGGTATCTCCATCGTAAAGACGTTGAAGGGTGATGGTGAACTCAGCGCCACCCGTTGGATGGTCGCTGATTTGAAGGCTGCCGCCAAACTCTTCAACTATCCGTCGGCAAATCGTCAGTCCCAATCCGAGCCCTTCTTTTTTAGTGGTATAGAAGGGTGAAAAGATATGCTTCTTGGTGTCGTTATCAACGCCTGGTCCATTATCCCAAACGTGAATAGACACGCGTTCCAGAAAGGTTTCCACCTTAATGCCTATTTCTGGCGACGGTGTATTCATGACCGCCTGCGAAGCATTGTTCAAAAGGTTCAAAATCACTTGCTCAAGTTGCACGGTATCAGCATTTACCATCAAGCCTTTCTCTGGCATGTAACAGGCGATTTGTATGCCTTTTTTGATAAAACTTGCTGCGGAGAGTTTCAGTGATGCAGTAATGGCATCATCCAGTGATGCACGGGCTTTGCCTTCAAGGTTCTGTTTCCGGGCGAAGATCTTAAAGCGTGCGACAATGTCTGCCACCATCCCAATAAGCTCATTCAGTTGGTTCAGGTTACCCTTGACCGAGTCGTAGCGCTCCTTATCCATCAGCTTAATGCTGTTTTCGGTATAAGTTCGCATGGCCGCAAGAGGCTGGTTGATCTCGTGGTTAATGCTGGCTGAAAGCTCGCCGAGCATCGCCAGCTTTGCAGCTTGGATCAGCTCGTTTTCAGTCTGGCGAAGGGCTTTTTGCGTGTCCTCGTATTGCTGAATACTTTGACGCAATTTTGTGTTGGTTTCCTCAAGGCTGGCGGTTCTTGAAGCGACTTTCTGTTCCAGCTCATCATTGAGTCTTGCGAGTTTGCGCTGGGCTTTTACGGTTTGCAGCCACGCAGTGAGAACCAAAACCAGCAGGCCATAGAAGGTTGCGAATATTAGGACAGATTGTGTAACCACTGGCCATGCATTGCTGGTGGGAATAAAACCATAAATTCGCCAGCCAGCGCTGCCAAGGTCGGTATTGGACACCAACACGCGTTCGCGATCTTTGTTCGGCAATCCAAGATGCAGAGCTTCCTGCGCCTCAATATCTTCCAGTGCTGTGAATTTTGTGAGATGACTTAACGCGGAATCGCCGTAGCGTCGGGAGTCACGAATGTTTTCTTTTTGCGGATCAGACAATATTGAAAGGGACTGATAGAGCCACTCGTCACGCGAGCTATAGAAAACCACACCTAGCGGGTCAGCAATCAGGTAGTCGAACTTCTGTTGGTCCCAAATGCTGTCGATAATGGACAGATCCACTTTAAGCGTGAGCACTCCGGTGATCTCCTTGCCATCCCAAATGGGGTAGGAGAAGTAGTAGCCACGTTTATCAGAGACCACACCCAGTGCATAGTAACGCCCTTTCTGTCCTTTGAGAGCCTGTTGGAAGTAAGGGCGGTAGTTGTAATTGTGTCCGACGAAACTTTGCGGCGCGTCGGCATTACTGGCTGCCAAGGTTAGGCCATTTCTGTCCATCAGGTAGAGTACATCGCTGTTCAGGCGCGCATTCCAGTTGCTCAGCAAAAGATTGGTGTCTTTGAGTAATCTTTCGCTGTTTGGCACACGTAAAAGACGTTTCAATCTCGGATCCGCTGAGAGGACGACGGGAATTTCACTGTAACGGGCGAGTTCGGCAGAGAGCTTTTCCTGAAGCTGATAGACATCATATTCGATTTCGGTTGTGAAGCGTTTTTCCACAGAAGAGTAGGTGAAAGAACCAACCATTACGGTTAGCAACACACCGATAGCAATGACCAAAGAGATGAATAGACGTCGGCGCATAGCTTCCCTGCTAAGTGGTTGGGTGCCATCAGGCTTTACTGATTGATATGATGAGCAGTAACTGCCTGTAGAGTGCCTAAATTCGCTTGAGAAAAGACTCACGCCCCATCACAATGGCGTAAAAACGCATTCGGAGCACCACAATGGATTTGTATGATATTCGCAGAGAATATAACCAAGGCGGTTTGAGACGCAAAGACCTGCCTGAAAACCCGGTTCAATTCTTTGAGCACTGGCTCAAACAAGCCATTGAGGCCAAGCTGCCAGACCCAACGGCAATGACTGTTGCCACCGTTGACGAAAATGGTCAGCCCTTTCAACGTATTGTATTGTTGAAGCATGTTGATAACGACGGGTTTGTGTTTTATACCAACCTTGGCAGCCGTAAAGCCAAGCAATTAGCAGATAACTCACGTATCAGCCTCCATTTCCCATGGCATCCACTCGAGCGTCAGGTACACATCATGGGTATCGCCGAAAAACTCAGTAAGCTTGAAGTGATGAAGTATTTTCTGTCGCGCCCTAAAGAAAGCCAATTGGCCGCTTGGGCAAGCCGTCAGAGCGAGCGCATTACTGCGCGTTCAGCGCTGGAAAGCAAGTATATGGAATTAAAGCAGCAGTTCGACAAAGGTGAAGTGCCCGTTCCTACGTTCTGGGGTGGATTCCGTGTTAAACCTGAGTCTTTTGAGTTCTGGCAGGGTGGTGAGCATCGGCTGCATGACCGCTTTGTGTTCCAGAGTGAACTCGATGGCAAGTGGGATATTGAGCGCTTGGCGCCTTAAATACAGCACCTAAAAACATTGTTTTTGTGAAACAAAAAGCAGCGCACTTAGCGCTGCTTTTTCGTCTGAGCATTAGAATGACTCAGACAAGACCAAAGTGAGTTGTTGCTTGAGTAATGAATCTGGGATCTTGCAGCCGACTCCGTTTTCCAGCGCTTTATCAACCAGTTCTGTCTTGCTTGCAGCACCAAGTTTCACCCTCAGATTAGCAAAGTGGTTTTCAATGGTTTTCACCGATACACCGAGTGACTGAGCGATAAATTGCGGCTTCTTGCCAAACTGATGAAAGAAAAGCACTTCTGATTCGCGGGTTGACAGTTGCATGCCGCTTTTCATGCTTTCGGTTGCGAGCGACTCAACGGGCTCTGCGGCGGCTGCCTTACAAATCCACTGTCCTATTTCCAACATAGGATTATCATTCAATGCCTGACCGTGAAAAATAGTCCCTAAAATCTCACCGTCGTCCCCATACCAAGGCACTTTTGTGAACACATGGGCTTGCCATTTGTCACCAGGATAGGGATGGATGTTGAGAACACGCATGTACCTTCCGCTTTCTATCACCTGTAAATCCTGTTCGCGAAACGCCTTTGCATGCTCAGCGATAGCACCGGGAAGCTGGTCATCACTTTTTCCTATCAGTTCATCTGGTGCGCGTGCTCCGATAAGCCGGGCGTAAGCATGGTTTACATGGACGAATCTGGATTGGGTGTCTTTACAGCCCCAGCAGCCGGGGAGTTGTTCAAAAAGAGATATCAGCATAGAAGATGGCAGGCAATTGTTATTCATGATTGCTGGAAGGTACGTTTAGATTACAACGTATTGTAAGTAATTCCATATGACATTAAAAGCATATTAATCATATGGTTATTTCTTTTCTTACTGCAGGAATTTCCGAAGGTTTGGATAAAAAAAACCGGCTCGTAGGAGCCGGTAAAGACAAGATCTCACTCATTAGAGTAGTTTCCTGTACGACGTGTAGAAGAGGCCATCTGACACTGTGTTCGAGGGTAATCACACAGTATCTGATGGGTCACCGAGGTAAATTTCAGTGATAAAACAGGCGCATACTGCAATATGCGCCTATTCGAGTGTCACTATACGCAGGGGCTAGAAATTCGGACAGGGGGGGATTGCACTATTTGAGCCAATAACTGACAAGGTTGTTTGTTATTAGCGATGTCGGTCGCGTTTTTTCTGGGTCTCTATGTGTTGGTGTGATGACATGAAATAGGTTATTCGAGGCACAAAAAAGCCCGCAGCAGCGGGCTTTTGGGACATATTATTACGTTTGGCGCTAGATGTTTCTGACGACTCGAAAGCCTAGGTAGTTAGCACTGATATCAGATTTCAGCTCAAGGCGTTCGGCTACACGAGCGCTGCTTGGAGAGAAACTCCAAGCTCCGCCACGGGCCACAGGTGTCTGACTTTCTGCCCACTCCCAAACATTACCGGCTGTGTCGTAGACACCGAAAGGGTTAGCAGGGAAGCTGGCGACAGGAGACGTACTTCTGTTGGACCAGACTGTGCCGCTCCAACCTGTGTTCGCGTTGCCCACACCAATATCGTTACCCCACCAGAAGTCAGAATCGCTACCTGCGCGTGCTGCTACTTCCCACTGAACTTCAGTTGGAAGTGTGTAGCTAAAGCCAGTTTGCGTGCTCAGCCATTTTGAATACGCATGTGCATCATCTTTAGTGATACAAACAACCGGGGCGTTTTCAGACTGGTCGAAACCAGGTTTGCGCCAGTTGTGATTCAGCAATTGCTTTGGCTCGCCGTTGATCAGGGAATTACAGCCCTGACCTTCTTCTGCATTCGTGACATAGCCTGTTGCAGCGACAAACTCTCCAAACTGTTTCACAGTGACTGGCGTCGCTGCAATAGAGAAGGGTTGGTCGACAACCACCGGTTTTTTGGCTTCAAAGCCAACGCGGTATTGGCCTGCACCAATTACCACCATTTTTGGTGCCTGACGATTATTCGAGAGTTTGTCAGCGAAACGCTTTCCCGGCTGCGGACGGTTCTCCTGTTCGCGTAGATTTGCCCAAACCGTTGAATCCTTGTTCATGTACATCTGACGGCTGTACGGTTCGAAACCTGGCTTCTCAACCGTCAACTGATGTTGGCCTGCTGGCAGCATGATCTCTACCGGGGTTGAGCCGTAAGTCACACCGTTAATCGTCACATTGTCTTCATAACGGTTTGAACGGATTTTAACGTTAACCCAGCGTTTAGCTTGTTGCTTCGGTGCTGCTTTCGCTGCGGTAAAAGAGTTCTCCACACAGTAGCGTTCAGCGAAGTCCAGCAATTTACAGGCCGCGTTTTCATCAGGCTGGCTGCGCATTTCCGCTTGCATACGGGTGATGTAGCGGTTGTTACCGCTGAAACCACTGTCAACCACATTGCTGTTCATTACATGAATGTTGAACGACACGCGGTTAGCATTGAGCTTTGCTGTGGTGGACTCGGTAACGTTATCCAGCACCTGAGATTGGAAGGTGTTGACGGCTTTTTGCATGGTCAGGGTCTTACCCTGATTGGAACAGGCAGCCAGCGTCATGGATTCGCTACAGGTAATGGTGTGAACCACTTCAATGGTATCTGCAAAGGTCAATTCCTGACGAAGACGTTTAACACGCGCTTCTTTCTTGGATTCCTGCAGATTTTCCAATGCACTTACCAGCAATTGTTTCTGACGGTTTTCACCTTCAACAATACGTTGCTGTTCAGCAATAGCTTGGTCATTGGTTAATGTGGAAGATTGATTATCTTTCACTGCGCTCCACGCAGCTTGGTAATCATCTTTATATTGGGTGAGGTCGGTGTCTGGATTTTCGAGGAGTCGACGGAATTGCTCATCAAGGCGCTCTTGTGCCAGATTCCGTTTTTTCTCTAACTCGATTGCTTTGGTAGCCAGCGTTTCGCGCTCGCTTAATAAAGCATCCAGCTTGTCACGTTGCGTTTGGAGGTTTTCAGCGTGAACGCTAATTTCACTTCGTTTATCGGCTAGCTTCTGTTCCAGCGCAACCACAGGATCGTCGGTTGCCGCATTGGCCTCATTGGCAAGCGATTGACTACTAAGAAGTATCGGCGATAACGCGAATACTAACGCGGCGATGCGATTACTTTTCATATGTCCCTTGCTTATTCTCAGAAATCATAAACACCGATACTGCACTAAGATGTTTTGCCCATTACTGCATCTCAGCAAAACCCGGTATTTATAAGCTTTGTCCCAATTAGCTAGATTAACACGTAAATGCCAATTAGCTTGTCCATGTTACTAATTATTTGACGCTTATCGTTATTATTCAATGCTTATCTTTTGAGTGATAACTCAATAAATTTTAGCTGCATTCTGTGTTTTAGGAAATATTGTCTGGTAAAAACAATCATAGACAAAAAATATCATTTTAATTGACGCGTTCTGATTATTTTTCGTCATAATTTTGACGGTTTGATATTACGCAAGTAGCTATACAGTTGATAAAGCTAAATTACGCGGTTGAGTTAACCTTCATAATGAAACCGAAAAGATCCTTTTCACCGGAACGATGATCACGGAATGATCATGTGTCTGAAACATCGAAAGCATGATCAAGCAAAATGCATGTTCATGCTTCTGTGTGGGTCAAGTGATTAATCTATTTAAAACATTTACTTATAGAGAATTTTCAGGTCTTTTCTAATGTTGCAGCAGATTTTGTTAGCGATCGCAACACCTTGTTTGTTGAGATCCTGCACAGTTTTGAAGTTGAAATGACAACCTCCGTAGTTTGACCCTCTCTTGATCATCTTTCCGGAGCGATTTTTCTTCTCGATTTCCTGTACCACGTGGCAGAATAGCCGCTGTTTTCTTACTACTATTGTTCACTATGGCATCCGAATTGAAGCATTCTCAGGTTATTGCTTTACCCAATCACCCTTCGCTGCATGCGCACGAATATCGTCAGGTGGTGATTGGCTTGCAAGGCCAGACAGAGTTTGAACTCTCCGGGCGCGGCAGTCTTGTCGGGCCGGGTCAAGGGTGCCTGGTATCTGAGTCAGAACTTCATGCTTTTTCTGGTGTGGGACAAAACGAAATTCTGGTGATCAACCTTCCGGAATCTGTGTTGCATCGCGAGCTCAGTATGAAGGACAAAGTCGAGCGCTTGTTCGAACGTGATGCCTATTTCCAACTGGACAGTCAGGCGCAGACGCTGGTGAAAGCGTTGACCTCTGAGATGATTGCTAATCCTCACGACATCATGCTGGGTAGGGCATGCGCTGACACCCTGCTGTGCGTCATGGAGCGTCATTTCCGTGAGCAAATCGCGCCGCGACGTCATGGTCACCGTCTGAACATGGACATCATTGATCTCTACATTCGCCAACATATCAGCCGCAAGATCAGCGTGGCACAATTGGCGGGCTCGGTTTTTCTGGCAGAAAGCCAGTTCCACCAACTTTTCAAATCCCAGGTGGGTGTGACGCCGCATCAATATGTATTGAAAAAGCGCTTTGAGTTAGCACAAGAACTGCTCTGCACCAGCGAGCTGAATCTTGCTCAAATCTCCGATAGCTGCGGCTTTGCTTCCCAAAGTGGTTTTACCTCCGCCTTTACCCGCGCGTTTGGCGTCTCTCCTGCACGTTATCGCCAACAGCACTGAGCTGTAACCCTGATCTAAATCATCAACATATGCAAAAAGTTGTTATCGGCGAGCAATGGCCGTGGTTCTCTGTTTGTTAATCATCGGAGTTTTTTGCAATAATGCCGCAGAATTTTGAAAGACTCACCGGCACCGCATACCTAGAATCGGTCTTTAATCTAACATATTAGTAACATATGCCACTGCCTCGTGGTTGATGGAGAGAGGAATCTGCTTATGTTAAAAGCGACCGATGTGCTGGTGCCAAGTTACCTTGAGCAACCCGCTTCCGCGCTATGGCCTCATATTTCTTCGCACTATTGTGTCGATGAAAGTGAGTTGCTTGCATCACTGCTCCCACTTGCAACACCTTCTAATGAAGAGCGAAAACAGACGGAAGCCCAAGCGGCAGATCTGATTGAGCGTGTGCGTGCGGATAAAACGGCCGTGCAGATGATTGATGCACTTCTTCTCGAATACAGTCTGGATACCCGTGAAGGCATTTTGCTGATGTGTCTGGCAGAAGCATTGATGCGTGTGCCGGATGCGAAAACCGCTGATGCCTTGATCCGTGACAAGCTGGGCGTGGCAGACTGGAAAGCCCATCTTAAAAATTCAGAATCCCTGTTTGTGAATGCTTCGACCTGGGGACTAATGCTCACCGGTAAAGTTGTCACCATCGATGAGCGCAAAGAAGGCGGTGCAGGAAAGGTACTCAATCGTCTGGTTAACAAGATGTCTGAGCCTGTGATTCGTCAGGCGATGCATCAAGCCATGAAAGTCATGGGTCACCAGTTTGTCCTCGGCCGTTCAATCAACGAAGCACTGGAAAACGGTAAACCACTGCGCCAGAGAGGCTTTTCTTACTCGTTTGATATGTTGGGTGAGGCTGCGCTTACTACTCAGGACGCGCAAAAGTACTTTAATGATTACATGGTGGCGATTGAAACTGTTTCCCAGCAATTGTCTGTAGGCAATGGACCATCACCTTCTGTTTCCATCAAACTGTCTGCTTTGCATCCGCGATATGAAGTGGCGAATGAAGACCGCGTGATGGGCGAAATGGCGGAGACTGTGCTTCGCCTCCTGAAGCGCGCCCGGGAGTTGGGTGTGGCGATCACCATTGATGCGGAAGAAGCGGATCGTCTCGAACTGTCACTGAAGCTTTTTGAAAAACTTTTCACTCACGAAGATATTAAAGGTTGGGGCCAGTTTGGTCTGGTGGTTCAGGCTTACTCCAAGCGTGCATTACCTGTCATCACCTGGCTGGCGGCGTTGGCTAAAGAGCACGGCACCGTGATCCCAATGCGACTGGTAAAAGGCGCTTACTGGGACAGTGAAATCAAACTGGCTCAACAGGCAGGCTTGCCGGGCTATCCTGTTTATACCAGAAAAGAAGGTACCGACGTGGCCTATCTTGCCTGCGCGCGTTTCCTGCTTTCTGAGCATGTGAATGGGCTTATCTATCCGCAGTTTGCCAGCCACAATGCGCAAACCGTAGCGGCAGTGAAAGCCATGGCCCAGCATGACAACTATGAGTTCCAGCGTTTGCATGGTATGGGGGATGCACTTTACTTCCATGCCAAAGAAATGTTTGGTCAGTCTGTACGTATTTACGCGCCGGTGGGCAGCCATAAAGATCTGCTGCCGTATCTGGTTCGCCGTCTGCTGGAAAATGGTGCCAACAGCTCGTTTGTGCACCGTTTGGTCGACGCGGCATGTCCGGTGTCTGATTTGACTCAACATCCGGTTGATACTTTGACGTCACGTCCAACATTGCATAATGCGCGCATTCCTCAGCCTTCTGAGATTTTTGGCGAATCACGCCAGAACTCGAAAGGTGTTGCGATCGACATTGAAAGTGAATGGAAAGCTTATGATGTCAAAGTTCAGGCATTTATGGATACCCATTGGAAGGCGGGGCCTATCATCAATGGCGAATGCCTGACAGGTGGTGCTCACACAGTGGTCACACCTTACGATCACCGCCTGAAAGTGGGCAGCATTAACTGGTCGACTCCAGAGCAAGCCAAAGAAGCGCTGAATGTCGCCGCAGCCAATGTCGATAGCTGGCGAGCACTTTCTGCCAAAGAAAGAGGTGAGTACTTACTTAAGCTGGCTGACTTGCTTGAAGAGAATTTGGGTGAGCTGGTGGCACTTTGTCACCGTGAAGCGGGCAAGACTATTCACGACAGCATTGATGAAGTGCGTGAGGCGGTGGACTTCCTCCGTTACTACCCGATTCAGGCGGAGAAGATTGAAGGCGACTTGCAATCTTTCACCCGTTTCGATGGCCAGTCTGTCACTTTGCGAAGTGAAGGCCGTGGGGTGTTTACCTGCATCAGCCCGTGGAATTTCCCACTCGCGATCTTTATTGGTCAAATCTCAGCTGCCTTGGTAACGGGCAATACCGTTGTTGCCAAACCGGCTGAGCAAACATCACTGATTGCGTTCCGTACCATTGAGCTGCTCTTGGAAACAGGTATTCCTGCCGGAGTGATCCATCTGTTGCCGGGTAGCGGCGCAGAAATCGGCAGTGTATTGACGGGGGATGACAGCATCGCAGGTGTTGCCTTCACTGGTTCAACCCCGACAGCGCAGCGCATTAACCAGACGCTTGCTTCCCGCGACGCCTTGCCGGTGCCGTTTATTGCAGAAACGGGCGGTCAGAATGCCATGTTGGTCGACAGTACTGCGCTGCCTGAGCAAGTGGTACGCGATGTACTTCGCTCTGCTTTTGCTTCTGCAGGCCAGCGCTGTTCAGCCCTTCGCGTGCTTTATGTGCAGCAGGATGTGGCAGATCGTGTGATTGATCTTATCAAAGGTGCCATGGCGGAAATGCGTATTGGCTTACCTTACCTTCACTCGACCGATGTTGGCCCTGTGATCGATGAAACGGCTCAGGCGAAGCTGCAGAACCACATCAACGAATTGTTCAAAACCAGCAAATTCATTGCCAAAGCCCCAATGAAAAGCGAAACCCGCGTGGGCACTTATATTGCACCTGTGGCGTTTGAAATCGAGAGTATCTCAATGCTTTCAGAAGAGCACTTTGGCCCAATCTTACACGTGGTGCGATACCACGCTGACGAACTCGACAGCGTGATTGATGACATCAACAACGCAGGCTTTGGCTTGACGTTAGGTGTTCATAGCCGCAACGAAAGCACTTACCGCTACATTGAATCCCGCGCCAAAGTCGGTAACTGCTACATCAACCGCGATCAGGTTGGTGCGGTGGTCGGCGTGCAGCCATTTGGTGGACAAGGCTTGTCAGGAACTGGGCCAAAAGCAGGTGGACCTCACTATCTCTATCGCTTCACGAAAGAGGAGGTTGTGGCATGAGCAAGGTAATAGGAACGCAAGCAATGAATGAAGTATCGACGCTGGCGGCGCAGAGCCAAGCTGTTTGGGAAGAGTGGAATAATCTGGGTGTACTGGAGCGTGTGTTGCTGCTCAGCAACTGGGCGGACAATGTAGGGCAACGTGGCGGTGATTTTAAGCCTGCAGCAGACCTCATTCGCTTCCACCTTAATCAGGCAGAAGCTCTGATTGCACCTGTCCATGATATGCCTGGTCCAACGGGTGAAACCAACGAGCTCTATACAGCGGGCCGTGGACTGTTTCTGGTGACAGGCGATGAGTCTTTGTCTGTTGTTGCGTTGGCAGGCCAATTGACGGCCGCGTTGGTTGCAGGTAATTGCGCGCTGTTGTCAGTACCAGCATCGTTGAAACATGAAGCTGAGGCGCTGATTGGCGATTTGGTGAAAGCCAGTGTACCAAACCGACTTGTTTCACTGCTTGATGGCGAAACAACGGAAGATGTCATTGTCTCTGCACCGATTTGTGGTGTGGCCGCGGTGGCGAATTCAGCAACCTTGATTGCTATGAACCGAAAACTGGCAGCTCGAGATGGTGTGTTGGTGCAGTTTGTCGCTGAAGACAACGCAACCCAATTACCTCTTATCGCTTCGCCAACCTATCTACTCCGCTTTATAACCGAGCGGACGAGAACCATAAACGTCACTGCGGTAGGGGGCAATGCCACCCTGCTGGAACTTGGTAGTGGCGAACATTAAACCCAAGTAACCCGATGTGAAGATGTCCCAGGTACTCTGCTGGCAAAGCAGAGGCCTTGGGGTTTCTGTTGCTGACGGTTTTCACCAATCGGAATTAGGCACTAGAAGTTTTTAGCTTCCCACTGTTGTGCCTTGTTATTGAGGGAAAAAACATGATTGAAAACAGCTTTGCAATCAGCGCCACGTTTATCGTGTACCTGATTCTTATGCTCGCAATCGGCGTATACGCTTACAAGCGCACGTCAAACTCTGAAGACTACTTCCTTGGCGGACGTTCTCTTGGCCCTTGGCCTGCAGCGCTGTCAGCCGGTGCGTCTGATATGAGTGGTTGGCTGCTTCTGGGTCTGCCGGGCTATGCCTACGCTGCAGGTATCGAATCGCTGTGGCTTGCTGGTGGTTTGTTAGCGGGTACTTACTTAAACTGGCTAATCTGTGCCAAGCGTCTTCGTACTTACAGTATCGAAGTCGACAACGCACTGACTATCCCTGAATTCCTGTCTCGCCGTTTTGAAGATAATTCGAAACTGCTGCAGACCATATCTGCCTTCTTTATCTTGCTGTTTTTCCTTTTCTACACCAGCTCTGGCTTGGTAGCAGGCGGTAAACTGTTTGAGACGGTCTTTGGCCTTGAGTACACCACAGCAGTGGTCATCGGTACCGTCTGTGTTGTGTCTTACACCCTGTTTGGTGGCTTCCTTGCGGTATCTTGGACGGACCTGGTGCAAGGGCTGCTGATGGCGGCAGCACTGATGATTGTGCCTATCGCGACGCTGGATGGCTCTTTCTCAGACTTGCCTGCAGCACTGGAAGCGAAGAATCCTGAGCTTCTAACATTGTGGCAAGATGTGAGTGGCCAACCGTTGACAGCTGTGGCTATCTTGTCGCTGGTGGCTTGGGGTCTGGGTTACTTTGGTCAGCCGCATATTCTGGCGCGCTTCCAAGCTACCCGAACCAATGCAGACATCACTACAGCACGCCGTATCGCCGTGGGTTGGAGTGCTGTCTCTATGGCAGGTGCAATCCTGATTGGCCTGGTGGGTATCCTGTATGTTGACCAACACCTTGGCGGTGAACTGGCCGATGGTGAAACCATCTTCATGTACTTGGTAAACGCAGCGTTCCACCCTGTGATTGCGGGTATCCTGCTGGCGGCTATTCTGGCGGCGGTGATGAGTACAGCGGACTCCCAGTTGCTGGTGTCTTCATCTGCACTGGCTGAAGATTTCTACAAGCAGGTTTTCCGTCCAGATGCGTCAACCAAAGAAGTTGTGATGGTGGGGCGTTTTGCAGTAGTGGGTATTTCCATCATTGCATTGGCACTGGCGATGAACCCAGAAAGCTCTGTATTGGGTCTGGTTTCCTATGCGTGGGCTGGCTTTGGTGCTGCTTTCGGTCCTGCATTGCTGCTGAGCCTGTTCTGGAAAGACATGAACCGCAATGGTGCTTTGGCTGGCGTTATCGTCGGTGGTGTGACGGTTGTAGTTTGGAAGCAACTGACTGGCGGTATCTTTGATCTGTATGAAATCGTCCCTGGCTTTATCCTGGCAGGTGTTGCCATCATTGCTGTAAGCAAGATGACAGGCGGCGCGGAAAACACAGTCATGCAAAAATTTGACGATTATGAGCAAAGCCTTAAGACCTTGCCATAATTGATGTTTTTATTGAAAAAGGGACGCTGGAGCGTCCCTTTTTTCTTTCTTTATCAATGAGCTGTGCCGATCATCTCCGGTTTTCCTCGCTTCTCTTCCTCCAAAAGCACTAATTTTGAACCAAGATCACCCGTCTCAGTAGTGAGATATATGCACTACAGTTAGTAGTGGAAAGGTGCGTCTAGCACAAAATTGACCCGCTTCAAACGAGCAGGAAGCCGTTGGAACGAGTACGAGGACAGTGGCATGGCTGGCAAAATGATCATTACGCAACTGGACGGTAACGCATTGATATTTGCACCGGATGGTAGCGTAAGGGCAGCAGAACAATACGCAGAACTGAAACCGGAAGAAGTATTGGTGACAGAAAACGGCAGCATTGCGGTTCTGAAAGAAAACGGTGAAAGGGAAATTCAGGTGAATGCCAACAGTGGCTTTCGCTTTGAAACTCCACCAGACAATGACGATGATGTTAACGCCGCGCGGCGGGGCGTGGAAGAGGGTGAAGATCCCAGTGAAAACGCAGACCCGGCTTCGGGCGAAGCGAGCAGTTCTTCGACTTTCTTCGCTGCGGGCAATGTGATTGTTGCAGACGGTTCTGGTGCCCGCCCAAGCCTTACAGAGTTATTGGAGGACGGTGAGGAAGGTGACAATCTCGAAAACCTCAACGCCAATAGCCTTACCACCTTTCAGCTGAATTCTATTTCTTCACTCCAGCGCTTTTTCTTTGAACAGCTAAACGCAGCGTCGGAGACTCCAGAAACGGCGGCGACGCCCCCGATCACGCCTACACCTTCCGAGCCAGGATCTGAGCCAGAACCTTCGGATTCCAATCAAGCGCCTTCTGTGTCCCTTTCCATGCTGACGGTAACGGAACAATCAGTCACAGAAGGCCAGGTGGTAGCATCCATTACGACCAATGATGCCAATGATGATTCGGTATCAGTGAACCTGTTGAACAACGAAGAAGGCTATTTCCGCATACAAGATGATGATGTCGTGCTAACTCAAGTCGGTGTTGATGCGATTAATGACGATGCTCTTGGCTTGGAAAGTATGTCAATTGTTGTCGAAGCCGATGACGGTGAATTGAGTGAACAGGCGTCCGGCGTTCTTTCAATAAATAAGGTGAATGACAATGTTCCCACATTGACATTGGAAGCAGTTGATGTGGTGGAAGAGTCAGTGACTGAAGGCATGGTTGTTGCGACATTTTCTGCGTCGGACGCTGATGGCAACGATCTGAGTTATTCGTTGACCGATAATGACAACGGCTACTTTTCATTGGGAGACGGCGAGGTTCTCTTAACGGCGGCTGGCGTCAATGCTATTAATAATGATGTTCTGGATATCGAGTCTCTCGATATATTCCTGACGGTCTTTGATGGCGATTTCCAGGCCAGTGCCTCAGACACTATGGTCGTGGACAGAATCAATGACAATGGCCCAACTGTTTCTATTTCGACCAGCGACATTTCTGAAAGCACAGCAAGCGTTGGTCAGGTTGTTGCAACGGTGACAACTTCAGATGCAGATGGCGATCCGGTTTCGCTAACGTTGACGAACAACAGTGACGGGTACTTTTCACTTTCCAACAGCCAGGTCACTCTGACCACTGCTGGCGTTGCAGCCGTTCAGGACGACGGATTGGATATTCAGTCTCTGACCGTTTCAGTGCAGGCGAGCGACGGTGAGAACGTCTCCAATGGCTCAGGTTCTTTCCTCGTTGGGCGCGACAACGATACTCCGCCAACCCTTTCGCTTTCAGTTGAAGACCTGACCGAGCAATCAGTGTCTGAATCAACGCTGGTGGCTACTATCTCAGCGTCTGATGGTGATGGAGATGAAATCTCTTTAACGCTGTTAAACAACCAAGATGGCTATTTCAGACTGGATGGATCTGAAATCTACCTGACCGCAGATGGTGTGGCTGCCATTAATGAAGATGGCGTAGATGCGGTTTCCAGTTTACCCATTTCTGTGCAGGCATCTGACGGCAAATTTAACGTCGTAGCCAGTGACGATGTCACCATAGCGCGTGTGAACGACAACGCTCCTGTCATCACGCTTAACGAAACGGATGTGATGGAAGAGTCCGTGTCTGTTGGTGATGTAGTCGCGACAATATCGGCGTCAGACCTAGACGGGGATGCGGTGACCTTCAGCCTCTCGGGCACCCATGCAGATTGGGTGACGATTGATGGCAACGAAGTACAACTCACCGCCGCAGGGGTGGCTGCCATCAACGATGATGGCGCAGAAATCACTGCCATCAACTTTACCGTGACAGCATCTGATGGTTCCCGCACAGGCAGAGATGATGCGAGCGTGTCGGTGACTCGAGTGAACGATAACGATCCGGTGATCACCCTGACGGAAGTCGGTGTGACGGAAGAGTCCGTATCGGTGGGAACCGTGGTTGCGACGATTTCCGCGTCTGATGCAGATGAAAATACCCTGACTTACAGCATCTCCGGTACCCATGCAGATTGGGTAACTATTTCTGGTGATGAAGTAAAACTCACCGCCGCGGGTGTGGCAGCCATCAACGATGATGGCGCAGAAATCACTGCCATCAATTTTACCGTGACAGCGTCTGATGGTGCCCGCACAGGCAGTGATGATGCGAGTGTGTCGGTGACCCGAGTGAACGACAACGATCCGGTGATCACCCTGACGGAAGTCGGTGTGACAGAAGAGTCCGTATCGGTTGGGGCGGTGGTTGCGACGATTTCCGCATCTGATGCAGACGAAGATACCCTGACTTACAGCATCTCAGGCACCCATGCAGATTGGGTGACGATCGATGGCAACGAAATACAACTCACCGCCGCGGGTGTGGCAGCCATCAACGATGATGGCGCAGAAATTACCGCCATCAACTTTACCGTGACAGCATCTGATGGCTCCCGCACTGGCAGTGATGATGCGAGTGTGTCGGTGACCCGAGTGAACGACAACGATCCGGTGATCACCCTGACGGAAGTCGGTGTGACAGAAGAGTCCGTATCGGTTGGGGCGGTGGTTGCGACGATTTCCGCATCTGATGCGGACGAAGATACCCTGACTTACAGCATCTCAGGTACCCATGCAGATTGGGTGACGATTGATGGCAACGAAGTACAACTCACCGCCGCAGGGGTGGCAGCCATCAACGATGATGGCGCAGAAATTACTGCCATCAATTTTACCGTGACAGCATCTGATGGTTCCCGCACAAGCAGCGACGATGCAAATGTGTCGGTGACCCGCGTAAATGATAACGACCCAGTGCTGAGTGTTTCCGTCAATGACCTGACAGAAGAGTCGGTATCAGAGAATGATGTGGTCGCTACCCTGACCGCAACCGATGCTGACGAAAACGCCGTGACATATAGCCTGAGCAACAACGACAATAACTATTTCACGTTGAGCGGAAACCAGGTTCTGTTGACGGCTGCAGGCGTGGCTGCAATCAACAGTGATAGCGCTGCATCGCCGCTAACATCTATGTCTTTTACCGTCGAGGCCAGCGACGGAACGAACATCGACACAGAGAATGTGAGTGTCTCCGTTACCCGCATTGATGACATTGTGGCAACTAATGACAACGATGAGGTTGCTGCTTTAGCGACCGCTTCGGGCAATGTGATTTCGGGGAGAAATGGTGAAGGGAATGGTGCGGATACGCTGGCGTCACCATCTTCCGTCAACGTAACACAAGTGGCTTATGACGGCGTGGATTATGCCCTGACTAATGGTAGCGTTACGATTAATGCTGATTCAGGGCAACTGACTGTTTCGTCAAACGGCGATTACACCTTTACCTCTTCCGTCCAGACAGAATTCTATGCCAGCGAATTGAATACCGCCTTTGGCAGCGCTAATGGCGTGACTTTCTACGGTAACAATCTGACAAGCGCAGTGTTCTTGAGTGGTGATGCATCTAATGGGCTGGATTTGGATGAGGTATATAACCCATCCGATGAAGGTAACCAGGAAGATGACAATGATGCAATCCCGGATGGTGCCATTCTTGGCACGGATGGCGATGACACAATCAATGCCGGAAATGGTGCCGATGTTGTTTATGCGGGGTCGGGCAACGATACAGTTACTGGTGGCAATGGTGTAGATGAGATTTATGGTGAGGCAGGCGACGATAATCTCACAGGAGACAACGCTGAAGACCATCTTTATGGCGGGGAAGACAATGACACGCTTGATGGTGGTCGGGGCGATGACCGCTTAATAGGTGGAGCCGGTGATGATGAGCTCACACTCGGTAAAGGTGCTGACACCGTGGTTTTTGAGTCGGGGAACGATACTGTCACAGACTTCGATCTCAACAATGACGTCATTATTATCAAGAATACTTCGGGAATTGATACCTTCGCGGAGCTGGCGATTGAGCAGGTAGGTGGTAACACAGTTATCACCGTTGGTTCGGACACTCTGACGCTCAATGGTGTTGATAAAGATGACCTTACAGCTGACATGTTCACTTTCGACACCTCAGCCACAGGCGGTGATTACCACGCCTCCATTTATGGTTTCGGAGATCAAGTTGACGAGGTGACATTTACCGTCAGCGGACTGGCAAACAATGAGGTTGTGGATTGGTACCTTTACGATGTGTCCGGCAATGTTGTTGGTAGCGGTTCCAGCACCTATACAGGTGCCGCGCTGACGGTCTCCGCACCTGCGGATACGACATTCAGATATATCGCGCTCGATGCAGAAAACCTGAATGTGGAAACCGTAACAGCAGAGTTGGCTTCAAATACAGTGGCAGACGAAGTCTTTACTTACACACTTGCGGACTCAGACAGCAACAGCGCTCAGGCACAACTGACCATCAGCTACGATGACACCTTGCGTGTCGCTGGTGATATTGCCACCGTCCAAACGGCAGGACTCAGTGGTGAAGTTTCTGATGCACACATTGCGGAAGGTAACTTGTTTAACAACGATACCTTAAGTGGGACTTGGACGTTTGAATCTGTTCAGTTTGAGGGAGCGACATACAACGCATCGGAAGGCGTGATGATCATTGAGACCCAACACGGCTCTCTGACTATCTATGGAGAAGATGATGGAAGCCATAACAAGGGTCACTACGTTTATCAGCTAATGACCGATGTGCCGAGTGATGATGTGCTGGAATCTTTCAATTACACACTGCTGAATGAGAGTGGTCTTCGCATCCAAAGCGTGCTGGATATCCGTATCGATGACAATACCAACACAGATTTGAGTGCTTTGATCAATACCACCGAACTGACAGGGGATGAAGACGCTAACCTGCTGGTGGGTCGAAATGAAGCCGATACACTGATGGGCAATGCGGGAGCAGACATTCTCGATGGCGGTCTTGGCGATGATCTGTTGGTTGGTGGTGCTGGTGACGACATGCTCACTGGTGGAGAAGGCTCCGATATCTTCAGATTCTTGCGAGGTGATGCAGATACACTGGCCACTGACACCCTCACTGACTTTGACGTGACGACCGATGTGCTCGATCTTTCCGACTTACTGGATGGTGTGAATAACGAGAATCTCGATGATTATCTGGTGTCCTTGGTTGATGACGCAGGGAAAGCCACACTCACCATCGCCAGTGAAGGTGACGAGAACGATCAGGTGATTGTTTTTGATAATAAATCGTTGGATGAACTCAGCCAAGATGTGTTGGGTATCAGCGGTGGCTCAGGGGCAGACATTCTGGATAAGATGATTGAAAACGGGATTCTCATTACGCAAGTGGCGTGATCATGCCCAACAGTCAGACAGAGGCAGGCGTTCCATCAACGCCTGCAATTCTTTCATCGAGCCAACTGATATGACTAGGGGATGGTCGACGTTCTCTTTGTTTCCGGGGTTGAAATAGACAGTACGCATTCCCGCGTTAATACCCGCTTCAACGCCCAGAAGCGTGTCATCAATGAACAAACATTCTTGAGTGAGCGCAGCCATATTCATGGCAGCGTAGTGGAGAAGATCGGGAGCAGGCTTCCAACTGTTGGCATCAAAAGCGCTGTAAAGATGATCACGGAAATGGTGTAGTAATCCCGTCATTTCCAGAGACATTTCCATCTTATTGACCGGTCCGTTGGACGCGACGCACATGTCGATGCCGACATCTTTCAGGTTATCAAGCAGTTCAGGAACCCCATCCACAGGATCGAGATGGTCTGAGAACAATTCCGAACATTTATTACGGTAAAGGTGTTCCAATTCATCAATGGAGATTTTCAGGTTATAGCGCTCGCACGTCTGAATGAGTACATCCGCCAGTTTGCCACCCTGAAAGTTATCAAGACATTCCTGCAAATCCAGTTTCACGCCGTAATTTGAGAAAATCTCGACAATCGCCATCTGGGACAGCACTTCGCTGTCGACCAAGGTGCCGTCACAGTCAAAAATCACGCAAGAAACAGGGACATCAAAGTCAAAGGAATTCATGCTTTTTCGTTCAATTGGTTTCACATCAATGCCGATACATTAAGCGTTAACCTGACCAGCAAATCCAACAACATGCCATTTGATAAATTGCTAGCTAGGTCTTATCAATTGTCGCGAAAAGGGAGAAAAATCCATCTAAGATCTTGTTTTATTAGAAGTGATACAGCTCAGCAGAAGTAGGGAAATGTGCTCCGGCTCAACCTACAGGTTGAGCCGGATTGGGGAGGGATTAATGGTCCAGATACAGGTAGTTCTGCCAGCTTTTCATGCGAATGAGGACTTTGCGCATAATAGACACATGATGGAAGCTATCTGAATAAACGGCGATTTCAACATTGGTTCCGTTTGGCAGGTTATGTTCAGAAATATCGTCAGTCATTTCCAACACCACCAAAGCACGACCCTGATTATTGAACATCTTGTCACCTACCAGCATACCCTGAGCCTGGATTTGACCTTCTGCAATTGCAGGTAGTACTTCAACGACTTTTCCTTGGAATGTTTGCCCTGGCAGAGCACGGAAAATGAATTCCGCTTCAAAGCCAGGTTTGAGGCGCAGAAGACTATTTTGACGGAATGCGCCAACGTATCGGGTACGGTCTTCGTTCACAAAGGTCATTACAGGTCTTAGCGGCATCGGTACCGCCATCATACCTGGACGCAGGGTGACTTGCGTGACATACCCATCAGTTGGTGCGCGGACAATGGTGCTGTCTAAATCAAATTGTGCCTGCTCAAGTGCGGCTTGTGCTTTCGCTACCGTGGTATCAACGCCGTTTACCTGAGAAGTCAGGCTGAGTAGTTGGCGATCTTCTTCTGCTTCCGCCGCTTCTAAGGAAGCTTCTGCTGCCAGATAAATTTGACGTTTGTTGTCGACATCTGATGCGGTAAACGCGCCCCGTTTGGCACCTTTTTGGTAGCGTTCATACTCTTTCTTGGTGCGATCACGTTCAGCCAGCGCTTTGAGTGTGTTGGCTTTGGCTGTGGCGTAAGACGCTTCGCGGCCGAGGACAGATTGCTGCGCATCCTGAAGGGCTGCTTTGGCTTCCATCACCCGGGCTTTGAAGCGGGTCTGATCAATCTTAAACAGGATGTCGCCTTGCTTGAGTGGCTGATTAGCCTGTACCGGCACATCAACAACCTGTCCACGCACGTTCGGTACAATCGGCGTGGTCACATACACATTACCGCCGAGCGCTGTGTGGGGGTGGTTGTAGTTCATCAGAAGGATAAGCGTACCTATCAACACAATGCCGCCCAATACTGCTGTGGGAACCGTCCATTTGTTCAGAGGGATACGGAAAATCTTGAAGACAGCAACGCATAGCGCGGTGTAGGTAAGAATGAGGAGCAAATCCATTATTTCGTCTCCCCGTCAGTATCGCCGTTTGAAGGTGTAGATGCCTGTTGTTCTTTGTCTTCGAGCTTTTTCTCAAGTATTGCAATGCGTTCCTTCATGGCATTGAATTCACTCTGTAGCGCTTCCTGATTATGTTCGAGTGCATTCATACCCCAGCCCCGGTCGTGACGCCACAGCGTTGCCCAAATCCAGAGAAACGGCCAAAGGGCGTGAAGGGTGAAAAGGCTGACCCAACCAGCATGATGGATAGCGTCTTGGTGGGGATGATTTCTCTTCTTGGCTATTTCATAGGGGATGTCATGAATGACAATGATGCCGTAAAAAATGACTAGTGCGACAAAAACCAGTAGCCCCAGCGCAAAGTAATCAAGGTTCATATTTTATCCTTTTATATGACTTACTGACTCGTCCGTGTTACCGAATACCGCTGAAATTCAAGGCCAAAAAGACGGGCGATTACGCGATAATATAACACTCACTTAACCAATCGTGGTTAAGATGGTAGAAGAATTAACAAGTTTGGATCGAACCGCCATCATCACAAAAGATGTTTGATAATATGGCACGGTTATTTGGGAAGACAGGGAGTCAGGAATGTACTTACATCAATGGGTTGACGGAAAGGGTGCAGGGTTGCCCACGGGCAAAGCGGTTTGTATTGGAAGAAACTATGTCGAGCACGTCCAAGAGCTCAATAACCCTATCCCTGATGAGCCTGTGCTGTTTATCAAGCCCGCCACTTCTATTGTCGGCACGGATTCCGCCCTTGCGCTGAGTGAGAGTCTGGCCCCCATTCATTATGAAGCTGAGTTATCAGTGTTAATTAGCAAGCCACTGACCAAGGCAAAACCAGAAGAAGTGTTGGACGCGATTGTTGGTGTTGGGGTTGCGCTGGACCTCACGCGCCGAGAAGCTCAAAGCAAACTGAAAGAGAAAGGCTTACCCTGGGAGCTGGCAAAAGCTTTTGATGGCAGCTGCGTGCAAAGTCCGTTTGTACCACTTGAGGGCTTCGATCTTTCCGCTACAACTTACGGTTTAGACATCAATGGCAAGCCAACCCAGCGCGGTGACACCAGTTTGATGATTAACCCTGTGGTCGATTTGATCTGTCATCTCACCCAGTACTTTACGCTGGCACCGGGTGATATTGTTCTGACAGGCACACCAAAAGGCGTGGGCAAACTCGCTGACGGTGATGCGTTGACACTGACCTTATCGGATCAAGTGCTAGCAGAGTTTAGTTGTGTGAAGGTAGCTTAAAGCGCCTTAAACAGATAAGGAAACAGCGCTTTTCTCTCTTCAGCTGACAAATTGCAAACGCGGTCGATATTGATTTGAGGGATATCTTCCGCGTCCCCACCATAGTACTTCAGCGCTTTCTCAATGCTGGCCTCTCGAATCAGATGAAACATCGGAAACGGCGAACGGTTGGTCAGGTTGCTGTCATCTTCAGGTTCGACATCTGCAAAACAATAATCCGGGTGGAAACTCGCGATTTGATAAATACCTCGCCAGCCAAACTGATCGATCAGCATATCTGCGACATCCAAAAACTGGTTGTAGTCATCAAAGTCCAGAAAGTGATTCGGAGTGACCACAATGGTGGTTTCTAAATCCGCCACTTCACTTTTTTCCAGCAAGGTTAATTCTGTGATGATGCTTTCCATCACTTCCTGATCATCCTGACCTTCACATACGGCAACCTTGATTTGCTTATTACGCTGCGGTTTGGCGGCAAAAGGGCAGAGGTTTAAGCCAATGACGACTTTCTCGAGCCATTCTGTGGTTTGTTGCTCGACGAGGTTTTTGGAGGGAAAAGCGGTCATGGTAATTACTCTGTTAAATGTGACGCGGTATTTTAACGGCGTATTTCGCCAAACCCAACGTTTATACCAAAACAAGAAAGCAAACAGACCTGGTGGTGAGTGAAAATCATTCGCATTAGTTTGACGGGAGAGGTCCTACCATTTAAAGTGTATTTAAAATGCATCTTTAAGAGGAAAGGTTATGGAAGTAGTAAACCAATCTGGAAATGAACGAGGCATTAACTTCAAAAAAGTCACGCAGGTCGGTGGCATGTTGATGATTATGTCTGGCTTGATAATGGTGAGCTCTTTACTCATTAGCTTCCCATTTGCCGACAATTTTTCAATTTTTCATCAAACCATCGCTCACATAGTGACCATCGTAATTGCGGGAGTATTCAAGGTTGGATATGTGACTTACATTGTTGGACGTTACGAGCGCAGTCTACCGTGCTGAAAAGCGAAAGTGCTCACCCTTCGTCAACAACCTTGCAACGAACGGTGAGCAAACAGAGTTTTATTTATCTTCTGTAGGTGCTTGCCATGCTTTTGTACCCCACAGTGGAACCGTTGATAGACTGTGTTTATGGCTCCCTTGTGTCTCTTTGGTCGAGTAAGAAAGGTACATCAAGGTTTGGTTTTTAGAATCAAAGATTCTGCGGATTTTCATCGATTTGAACAAAATGCTTTTCGATGCTGTGAACACCACTTCACCGGACTTTGAACGGTCGACGTTGGCAATCATTTCTGGGGTGATTTCACCCGTCTGGCGGCATGAGATTCCCATATCTGACGGATCAGAAAAATCGAGGTCTGCTTTCACATGGCTGATGTGACAAGTGACGCCGGGCACTTCTGGGTCGTTAAAGATCTGAATTTTGATGTCTTTGGTTGTGAACAAACCCAAACTGACATCACCAACCTCATCACCTGAACAGCCTGCCAAAGCAAATCCGAAAACAGACGCAGCGACAAGCGCTCGAAGTGGTTTTGAGGTAGGAGATTTAGGGAAAGCGAACATGGCAGCACCTGTCGATTAGAAATATTTCAAGCCACTTTATCAGTGGCTTGTGTTAATTGTCTAACTTCGACTGGTACCGCTGGTAAAGAGTCACTAATCGAATTGTGCGTCACCAGGGCGGCGATCCAGCGTTTCTGGATTGAAAGTGAGTAGCTCGTCGTATGCATCACAAAAGCTTGCCGTATCATTGTATTTTTGGCGAGCAGCTTCGATTTTTCGTTCTGCGATACGGCGTTTATCAGAGCCATTGCGATCAGAGCTGAAAATACGCTGTTGTGTAAACAGCTCTTGTGTGAACTTCTGCTTGCAGATTGATTCGTTTCTTTCTGTAACCACTTCACCCAACTGATCTTTTGCAGCAAAGGCAAACCCAGATATCAGAGCAGAAGTTATAATTATTGATTTAACAACGAGATAGCGCATAATCCTCACCTGATAGTGAACCCACTCGTTTTAAAGATAGTTCACACAACAGTGCCTCTCCAGTGAGATACATTGCTCATTTTTGATTCAGCGCAATTCCCCTTTCATTTAGTGATATTGGTTCCTGAATTAACGCCTCATTATCAAACATGGACTATCAGATTCCGGCCTGTTTTCGGCGCTGGTTAACATTCCTACAAAAAGAGGGATGAAGACGACTTAGCTTGCGGTTATCTTCATCTTTTTCAAGGAATGACAGTGACGTAAGAGATGCAAAAACAGGTAAACAGCTCGTACTTACAGCTTTTTCTGCGTGAATCTGGCACCGCAGCCATGCTGAATATTGAACAACTTCCCGATGTGTCAGATGTCGATGCCATCGCTCTTTTTGACTGGATGTCCAGCAAGCGTTCCTTCTCAGCGTCTGAAGTGAGAGGCCAGCGTTGGATAAAAACCTGCAGCGCAGGTTATGTCACCGAGCTGCTGCTCAATGAAGACGGTACCCTTGAAGAATTTACCCTGTTCAACCGCCTACCAACCAAAGGTTGGTGGAAACTGGAACAAGGTGTGCTCGATTTGGAAATCGTAAAAAATGACAACACCTACCGCAGCCGTGTCATTGCCAATAAATCAGTGAACATTCACTCCGCCATCGAGTACAAAAACGGCGAACTGCATTCTTATCTCAAACTGGCTCAAGTCATGCCGGTAGCGCAAAGCGCGTAAGCGCTATTTAAATCCAACGCGAAAGGTCAGCGATACGCTGGCCTTTTTCATTTCTAGCGAATTTCTCTGGTCATTAGGTATAAGTGAGACCCCTAACGCATTGTTTTTGCGCTATACATGAAGGCAGAGCGTTAGCGTTGTGTTGAGGGAGTAACAAGGTGCAAATAGGACTGCCTACTTGGGTGATTGTTGCGACAGGACTGGTCATGAATGTGATCGCCGCGCTGATGACCAACTTTGTGATTGATGGCTTGGGAGAGAAAGCGGCGGTGGTCGAAGAAACCCAGAGCAGCAACAATCAGCTTATTCAATTGACCTGGCAGCAAGTCGATGCCCTAGAGCGCCGAAGGGAAACGTTGCTCATCATACTTACCACCCAAGAAGAGGGTAGAGAATTATCTAAGATGCTCGTTAGCCAACTGCTTTCACCGTTTTCTGATATGACAGACACACCCCTCGATATGGCCAACATCAACAAAATCATGCTTGGTATTGACCAGCAGCAAGATCTTCTGCGAAACAAGATAGACACGCTATATCTCGATAACCTGCAGTTAGCAGACTCCTATCGTGAAATTGTGAGTAGTATCTCTAACTACCGAAACCTTGCCCTTTTCCTCCAGATACTTGGTCTGGCGCTGATCATGGCCAGAGACCTCTCACGAAAGCCAGACTAGATGGTGATCAAATGGGCTTGACATGTGCCAGATTTGTTGTGGTCATATGAGCTATTTATATCTTGTTAATTAGAATAAAACACTGGTTTTAATTTTAAATATAGCGCCTAAATCCAACAGAGTTTTGTTCTAATAGCCGATATAACGGTGGTGAAAACGTCGGCGTGAACGGCACTTCTCCACCCCGTTTTTTTATTGAATTTTTGGCTGTTTTAGCCGTTTTGATTTAGCGATTTTGGGGTGAGTAAATGGGTGGCGCTAACCGCGTTCGCAGCGTCGTGGCTGATATGTTTGCCATGGTCGTTTTCTGCTTCGTCACTGGCATGATGGTCGAGATCTTCGTGTCTGGTATGTCTTTCGAACAATCTTTGGCTTCGCGACTGTTGTCGATTCCAGTCAATATCTTGATTGCCTGGCCTTACGGTGTATTCCGCGACAATGTGCAAAAGTTCTCGCAACGTTTATCTTCGACCAAAACAATGAAGCGCGCAGCAGACTTTGTCGCTTATGTGGCGTTCCAGTCTCCAGTGTATGCAGCCATTTTGTTTACCGTTGGCGCTGAACCAAGCCAAATCGCAACAGCCGTCGCTTCAAATGCCCTGCTTTCCGGCTTGCTGGGTGTGGTGTATGGCTCTTTCTTGGAGCGTTGCCGCAAACTGTTTCGTGTTCAGGCGATGCCTGCAGCTGTGTAAATATGAAAAATGCCATCTCAACAGGGTGGCATTTTTTGTTCCTATATCAGCAAACTCTGTACTTCCTTTTGCAGCAAGTGACGGTTTAATGCGTTCGGTTTTAAGAGCTCACCGATATTCACTTCAATCTTTGACCAAAACCGTCTTGGGCGGGTCGTTAGTGCATGGCCGTTTTTATGACTGAAGAATGAACCCCACAACCCTTTCAATGCCATTGGGATGACCGGAACCGGTGATTGAGCGAGGATTTTCTCCACGCCAGGTCTGAATTCACCAAGTTCACCATCAGAGGTTAAGCGGCCTTCTGGGAAAATACAGACGACTTCGCCGTTGTTTAGTGCCTGCTCGATGGTTTCAAATGCAGCCTTGTAGGTCTTCTCGCACTTGCGTGGTGAGCAGATAGGAATGACACCCGCATGACGGAAAACGTATTTCAGTATTGGCATTTCACTGATGGATTTATCCATCACAAAACGTACCGGGCGGGTTGATGTTCCCATCAAGAGCAGTGCATCGACATAGCTGACATGGTTGGCGACAATCAAGGCTGCGCCTTGCTCTGGTATATGCTGGCGGCCATTGACCGAAACGCGGTACAGGCAGTGGCTCAGCAAGTAACTGATGAAACGTTGGGTGAACTCAGGCACCTGACGGTAAACGTAAACCGCCACGATGAAGTTCCCTACCGCCATTAGTGCAAACAGCTCAACAATTGATAAATCCAATACGCTCAATACCAAGATAGAAACCAGTGCCGAGGCCACCATAAATAACGCATTCATAATGTTGTTTGCTGCGATAGAACGAGCGCACTCACCGTCTTTAGCGCGTGACTGAATAAATGCATACAGCGGAACAATAAACACGCCTCCACTGACACCCACCATAAAGAGATCAAACATTACGCGCAGATGGCTTGGTTGAGCGATGAAGCTTTGCACGCCATAAAACTGCTCGTGGAAAGATTCAACGGAAGGAACTGCCCAAAGTAAATCAGCGCTGAACAGTGTCAGGCCAAGAATACCGAAAGGAAGAATGCCCAGTTCCACATTGTTGAAAGACAGCTTTTCACAGAGAAAAGAACCTGCGGCAATACCGATAGAGAACAGGGCAAGCAGCAGCGAAACCACGGTACTGTCCGCATGCAGGTGTTCACGGGCAAAGTTCGGGAACTGCGTCAGATAGGTTGCACCCATAAACCAGAACCAACTGATGGCGAGAATCGACATCCAAATCCCGCGTTGTTTTTTGGCGACTTTGAGTGTGTTCTTCATGCCTGAAATCGGAGAGAAATACACTTTCTCCGGATTGGAAACGGGCAAAGATGGAATGTTCACGCTACTCAAAAAGCCAATCAATGACAGCGAGACTACCAGACACGCTGCAATAAATGTCCCGCTTGGCATGGCGAGCAGCAGACCTGCACTGAGCGTACCAATAAGGATAGAGAGGAAAGTACCTATTTCGACCCAGGCATTGCCTTTTACCAGTTCATTGGCCTTCAGAGCCTGAGGTAAAAGAGCGTACTTAACCGGTCCGAAGTAGGCCGATTGGGTTCCTGTCATAAAGAGTAGGGCCAACATCAGCAAGGCATTTTGCGTCAAGATGGCTGCAGCGGCGCAGCCCATAATGGCGAGCTCTGCCAGTTTCAAACGCTGAATGAGTTTGGCTTTATCCATATTGTCGGCGATCGCGCCTGCATGCGCAGAAAACAGGAAGAAAGGCAGAATGAAAAGACCGGCAGCAAGGTTAACGAAGAGATCGACCGAAACAGGAAGTGAATCAATAAAGCTGTAGGTCACCATCAACAACAGAATGTTCTTGTAGATGTTGTCATTCAGTGCGCCTAGGCACTGAGTAAGAAAATAGGGAAAGAATCGTTTCGTGAAAAACATGCCGGCTCCATAGAGTCAATTCGCATCAGATGTTTTCACTTTAAAAGCTGTGAGCTTCGATGCCAGCTTGTTGAAAAGAGTCTCGATATAGGAAACCAAAAGTCATACAGAGTAAGACTTTTATTTGCCTATCTTGCTCTTTGGGCTTTGCATTACCAGTAGGCTCGTATACCTAATCCTCCATATCTGGATGTCATTTATTATTTACACCGATAAAACGCTATGCATTCTGGAAACATCTACAAGCCGGCGTAACACCTGATTGGGCGCGGCAAATTTAGGCCCGAAATAGATGCACCCTCTTAGTGCAAATAGATGTACATAATAACGTATTACCCTGTAAGCGTTTCTTCCATTTAGCACAATAAATCGTCTCCAATATAAGAAAACGGAATGTTTTATAACCAAAATCGTAATGGTTTGAGGGGAACGCAAATTCATCCCGCATTCACTAATTGTGAATGGTTAAAAATTGACCATTGTTCGATTGTTTAGCCTTAATGTCTAGCTTTCTTGTAAATCTGTAGAGTGATCTACTGGTAAGACCAAGATGTTGCAAGTTTGTTAACGTTTCCATAGTAAGTTTGTGGGTTTAGGTGCATGGATATATCAATTGAGATGTCTCTCTCATCTAAATAACCAGACAAGGTTTCATATTGAATTATTCAAGATCATGTTGAATATATATTCACTTTCAATAAGTTTTTTCTAATTTGCGTGCGGTCGAGTTTTCGACCAGCATCTCGTCGTGTAATCGATAACAACAATAAGATCCAAGGTTTATGCGGAATATAAATCTGCGTAAAAAACCCCTTACAGCAAACAACACTACTTCGGAGAAAAGTAATGACCGTTGATTATGCAAACACGACGACTGCAACGAATAATCAGGAGGATGCTACGTTCACTCAAGCTTCTCAGTTACTCCGGGCGGCATTTGACGCCACGCTGACTGATGAAGAAAGAGATGCAGCACTGAATGAGTTTATTAATTTCTATCAGGATGATTTTCAGTCATACATGATGGAGCACTATGAAACGAACACCAACGTGACCGTGCTGCCACAGGAAGAACTGAATGAATACATGCTCGAATTTGTCTTCTATGAAAACCTTCAGGAAACCTATTCGATAGAGCTACCAGAACAGCTGCAATTCATTGAAGAGATTTTCAACTACAACGATTCTTTGGAAGACTTGGATTTGCATGCGCGATTTGCACGTGCCAAAACCATTTCTTCGTTTATGAACATCTATAACACGCTGAAAGTTGGTTTGATCAAGACAGACGCAGATGGGAAAGTGACCTCGACGTTTACGCCTGCGCAAATCAACGCGATTTACCTCAATGTACTCACCAAATTTAAAGGTGCAGCAGGTGCCGTTCTGCTGCCTTCCTACATTCATCAAATTTTCCATTCGGATGATATATCTGGCGTACTTCAGGGGCTCAGTGGTGTTTTCTATTCACTGAACTCGATCACGGAAGCTATTCCAACCGGCGCAACCCTATCAACGTTTGGCGTTTCAACGGGCGCTTGGGGAACGTATTCCGGTGGAGCAATCAATATTGTTGCTGGCACCTTGCAGGTGGTCGCGGGTTTGGTCGGTGCCGCTGCTTCGTTGGCCACACTGATTGAAGGTGAGGAAGCATCAGATTTCATTGCAGGTGTGGGCGGCTTGGTTGGTAATGCGTTGCTGGCCGTATCAGGCGGCTTGCAAGCGGCGTCTGGGGTGGCAGCCCTTGCAGCAACCGTAGCGTCATTCTCTGCCGTCATGGCGCCTGTTGCCGCTGTGCTGAGTGCAGCTGCTGCGGGGGTGGGCGTGTTGGCTTCTGCGGTGATTATCACTACTCACATTGCCACCTTGTGGGCAAACGGCGACCTGTCGATTGAGCAGAAAATTGCCGGCACCATTGATGCCTTCTTGCTGGTAACGCCATTAGGCATCTTGGGCGTCGGCGCGACCTCTATCGTCAATATTGTGGATGCTTACAAGACCAAAGCTGAGTTGGCGAAGCTGGGAGAGTACGAGACGCTGGAAAACAATGCCGACGGCATCTTGTTTGATGGTGATATGCAAGTGGCGCAGCTTCTGGTTGAGAAGGCGTGGCTCGGCATTATTCCTTTCTACAATGTGATCCCTTGGTTGAAGGGAATTGTTGAAGAGGCCATGCGCGATGCAGATTTGCAAGAGATTGTTGAACAGTATGGATCGGTTGATGCTTACTTTGAGCAGGCTCTCGAAGCAAGAGCACGATACTTCTATAACAAAGCGACACCGGGCATTAAGACCTTCCTGGAAAACAATGAGCATATCGACGAATTTGTCAGCCTAGATACTTTTGATAGCACGGCTGCCGGGGCGCATCAGGAATACTTTGCCCATTGGCTCGACTCACCTGATTCGCTGAACGCTCAACAGCACTACATAGCATCATGGGATGAGAACGGTCTTCTGGGCTTCGAGCAAGTGAAGGCGACAAATGGCACGCTCACTCTCGATATTTCGAAAGACAATGATTCTGACGTTACGCAGTATGTTGACATGCTTGAGGGCATAAAGTTACTGAACGTACCTGACGAAAATTACCAAACAGAGCAGGAAGGTAAACATACATATAAGACAACCATCGCTGGTGTAAATCAGCACAAAGTGATCATCAATGATGGGGCGCGAAATACCATCCTTGATACCAAAAGAGTGGTGACTGAAGCGGTTATCGAAGACTCGATATACAATCGCCTTTCTTCCTCTGAGTTCTCTGTGACTGCCAATTTGGGCGACGGAGATGACATCTTCTATAGCTCTGCGGCTAAGTCCTACTTTGATGGTGGCGAAGGAAACGATTACGTTTCCTACAATAATCTTAACAAGGGCGTCACCGTAGCTGCCGGTGCAGAAGAAGGGAGTTACTTAGTTCATAAAGCAGGCAGTTACCTTGTTAAGGTTGGTGTCATCAATGAGAAAGAATATGATGATGTAGGCAAGGACTCATATACAACAGAAGTGTTTGAGTTTGAGGATCGCACTGTTTACTTCAACAACTGGGACACAATAAAAAATGTCGAAGGCGTAATTGGATCCAATGGCCACGACACTTTCCACGGCTCTCAATGGGACGATGTGTTCAACGGTGAAGACGGCAATGATTACCTCTCCGGTGCTGATGGTAACGACACGCTAATCAGTGGTGACGGTTGGGACACATTGCTTGGCGGCAATGGCAACGACAAAATCATTGTCAATCTCTCCGCTGAAGGTATGGATACTATCGATGGTGGTGAAGGGGTGGATACGGTTGACCTTTCCGGTTCAGACTCTGTTTATCGCGTGAATTACTATGGAAGCTACAGCTACGAAGTTAAAGATGGAAAAAACACTAAAACGATTTCTGACTCCAAAAGTGAGAGCGACTTCGGCTTCGCGTCACTATATGTAAACCTCGAGGAGGAAGAGTATACGCTTACTTCAAACCATGCCAGTAGAGTTCGTTGGCTCTCTTTTGAGGATGGCAAGTACCACTATGCGTACGACCGTACCGGACAGTTCGTGAAAGAAGGCACTATCGCCAATGTTGAAAACCTGATTGCCACTGACGGCGATGACGTCGTCTACGACAGCATGGGCGACAACACCATCTCTGGCGCTAAAGGTAATGACCTGCTGGTTTCCAGTGGCGGCAGCGACATCCTGGTCGGCGGTGAAGGCAACGACAAACTGGTCGCCAACGAAGGGTTCAACCTCCTCTTTGGTGGGGAAGGCAGTGATACCTTTGCCATTGGCACCTCTTTTACCGGCGGCACACTGTTGATGGACTTTGTTTCCGGATCGGCTGCCGCAGCAGACACCGACGAGCTGGCCGACAAAATCGAAATCGCCAGTAACTTTGCAGACAGCTTTGACGCACTGCTCTCCTTCGCAACGGAATATCGCGGGAATACCACCTTTGAATTCAATGAAAACGCATCTTTAACGTTGAGAGACGTCGAGGTTGCCGATTTGAGTGCTCAGGATTTCCGCTTCGTGTAATCCATTCCTGAACGAAAACTGACAGCAGAGGTGGCATGACACGTTGGCATGCCACCTTAAGGAGAGTTGCAATGAAACTGACTTATGGAAAAGGTTCTCTAGGCGAAGCGTGTTGGATGTGGATGCAATCGCCGCTGCACCGTAATTGGCCCGTACGTCTCATGCAGGCATCGGTGATACCGGCTTTTCAGAACAGCCAATATTACATTTTCAAAGACGGCAGTGAGATCGTCGGCTACGTCAGCTGGGCGTTTTTCGATGAAGAAACGGAAGTGAAATACATCGCCAAACCCCACAGCCTGGGGACGGACGAATGGCGAAATGGCAACCGTCTTTGGTTTCCTGATTTTATTGCCAAAAACGGTTATGCCCGCTCAATGGTGCATATTCTTCGCACAGAAGTATTCCCCAATAACATTGCCCGTTCACTTCGGGTGAAAAAAGACAGCACACACGGGCGGATTATCACTTATCAAGGGGTCAACATGATTGGTCGTGTGAGAGAGTGCCTTCAGCCGATCAACTTTGATAAATCTGATGTGCTTCGCCCTGCCGAAGATACTTTATCGAATCTCGGCTAGGGAAGGGCATCACCATGTTTTCGACCATTAAACCGGCCATTGGGTCGGTGGCCGTGGTCAGCTTTGCCATTAACTTGCTGATGCTGACCGGGCCCATTTTTATGCTGCAAATCTATGATCGTGTGCTCGCCAGCGGGTCGATTCCAACCCTGTTGGTGATCTGTGGGTTTGCCGTCATCCTCTACAGTTTTTTCGGCTTGTTCGATGCACTCAGAGTACGGATTTTAGGCCGCATTGGGCAGAAGCTGGATATTCAATATTCAGGCACCTGTTTCGACCTATCTTGCCGCTTACCCACCATGTTGGGCGCAAAAGGCAGTGTGTTCCGCCCAGTTCAGGACTTAGAGCAAATCCGCCAATTTGTGGCAAGCCCAGGCCCTGCCATGTTTTTTGATATGCCCTGGCTGCCTTTCTACCTTGCCTTGGTTTACCTTTTTCATCCCCTTCTCGGCATGGTGGGTATTGTGGGTGCCTTGGTGCTGATTGCTTTTCTGGCATTGAATGAGTGGCTGTCAAAAACGCCTTCGGAAGAAGCGTCTAAGGAAAGCAGTCACCGCCAGAAACTCGCTGAAGAAGGCAGAACCCACTCAGAAGCTATTTGCGCCATGGGCATGCAAGGCGCTTTGGTACGACGCTGGAATGAAAGAAACCGCTCGTTTCTTCCACGCCAACGTCATGCGACTGACGTTTCCGGTGTCTTTGGCTCTGCCACCAAAACCATTCGCTTTATGTTGCAATCTGCGGTGCTGGCAATGGGTGCCTGGCTCACCATCAAACAGGAAATTTCTCCGGGTGTGATGATTGCGGCTTCCATTCTGGTGGGACGCGCGCTCGCGCCCGTTGAACAGGCGGTTTCCCAATGGCGCGGATTTCAAGGCGCGAGATCTGCCTATAACCGGCTCACCAAACTGCTGGAGCTGGCCAAAGCCAAACCGGAAGTGATGGATATTCCATTGCCAAAGGAAAATCTTTGCATCAATTCGCTGGCGTGCGCACCGGCGGGCGTGAACAAACCTGTGCTTCATGGTGTTTCATTCCAACTGAATGCGGGCAATGCAATGGCGATCATTGGCCCTTCCGGTGTGGGGAAATCGACGTTGGCGCGCACGATTTCAGGCCTTGCGCCCCCATTAATGGGGGATGTGCGGTTTGACTGGGCTGAGCTGGAGCGTTGGAGCGACGAACAGCTCGGCGAGATCATTGGTTATCTTCCACAGGAAGTGCAGTTGTTTGACGGTACTATCGCTGAAAATATCGCCCGTTTTTCTGCGGAGGTTGATGCAGACAGTGTGATTGACGCTGCCAAAATGGCGTCAATCCATGAGCTTATCCTCCAGTTTCCTGATGGTTACGACACCGTGATCGGTGCGGAAGGCATGTCGTTATCCGGTGGCATGAAACAACGCGTCGCGCTTGCGCGGGCCATGTATGGCAACCCTTTCCTTGTGGTGCTGGATGAACCCAATTCAAACCTCGATGCCGATGGAGACAGTGCGCTGACGTCGGCTATCCACTCCCTGAGAGAACGCGGCAGCATTGTCATCATAGTGGCGCATCGGCCAAGTGCACTGACGGCAGTGGACTATGTACTGACATTGGGAGAACGGCGGATGAAAAGCTTCCTTCCCAAAGACAAAGCACTAGGACAATTGGTGAATTCGGTGCCAAAGCAGGAGAGCAACCGTGGTAGATAACTCTTTTATCGACTTCCCAGCACAACAGGACGTTGACAACAGCCTGAATAATCACAAAAGGACGATGTGGATCCTGGCCGCTGTACTCGTATTGTTGCTTGGCGGCTGGGCGGCATTTCAGCAAATTTCCGGCGCTGTGATTGGCTCAGGTGTCATCGTGGTCGAAAGCAATGCCAAGCAGGTTCAGCATCCCAAAGGCGGGGTGGTCAGTACCATTTACGTGGATAACGGCGATGAAGTCCAAGCCGGACAGCCGATAGTGCTTTTCGACAGTGAACTGATTGAAACTAAATTGACCATCACTTATCAACAATTGGTGGAACAAACGGCAAAGCTGGCGCGTCTGGAAGCGGAAAAAGATGAACGTCCATCGATAGATTTTCCGTTGATTGAAGGACAGAACATACTGGATCAGCAAGAGGTGGACGACATTCTTGCCAGTGAACATGCACTGTTCCGCAAGCGCAGAGAGTCGCTGTTTTTGCAACGCCAGCGGTTGGAAGAGCAAATCTCCAGCCTGAACCTTCAGATTGATGCGCTGGAAGCGAAGGTGGTAGCAAAAAACCGCGAAGCAAACATCTTAAAGCAACAAGTCGGTGACACCAGAAAACTGCGTGCTAAACAGTATGTCAGCAAAGACAACCTGCACCGTTATGAACGAGAACTGTTGATTGTAGAAACGGAAATAGCGGATGCAAAAAGCCAGATCTCCCGCTCTCGGCAAGAAATCAGTGAAGTACACCTGACATTGACCCAAATCGATACTGACCATCGCACAGACGTATTGGCCGCGTTGCATGACACCCGTTACCGAATTGGTGATTTACGGGACGAGTATTTCTCTCTCGCGGATGAGTTGAAACGCATCGTGATAAAAGCGCCGGTCAGTGGTTACGTTCATAACCTGGCGGTACATACCCGGGGTGGAGTGGTGACGTCAGGTCAGGTGATCATGGAAATCATTCCGAAAGAAGACAATCTGATTGTTGAAGCGCAGATTGCGCCGAAAGACATTGACCAGATCCATCCGGGGCAAGTCAGCCGTGTGCGCTTTCCAAGCTTCAATCAGAAAACCACGCCCGATCTTTTTGCCGAACTGGCGTTGATTTCACCGGACTTGGTGCAACAAAGTCAGGAAACACCACCTATGTACATGGCGAGGTTAAAAATCAATGCTGCTGAGTTGGAGAAGCTGAATGGAAAAGGCCTGATCCCCGGAATGCCAGTGGAAGTGTTTATCACCACTGAGGAACGTTCGGTAATGTCCTATTTACTGAAGCCGATTGTGGATCAAATTCAGCACTCGATGCGGGAAAGGTAAACTCCATTTGTTCACAACGGGCTCCCAACGTGCCCTAAGTGGTTTTTTAGCCAGCCTAGATTTGCTGGCTTTTTTTGATCTTACGACCGTGATGTGTCAAGAGAACTCAGTAGGGCATCAGTACGCTTGAGCACTGGGCTGGCTATGTTTTACAATGGCGCACTTTCAAATGACATCAGGTCAATACAATGAACGACACAACTTCAAAACCAGCGCTGCCAGACCATCTTTCTGGTAACCCACGTAGCCCACACTTTGTGGAAGAATGCTTCCAGCACGACATCGGCATTCGCTTCAACGGTAAAGAGCGTACTGATGTTGAAGAGTATTGCATCAGCGAAGGTTGGATCAAAATTCCTTCACCAAAAGCATTGGATCGTCGTGGCCAGCCACTGCTGATCACGCTGAAAGGCACGGTAGAAGCTTACTACATCTAAGTCTTCCTCCGTCGCAAGAGACTGATTTAAAAGAAAGAGAGCCCAGGTTTACCTTGGCTCTCTTTTTTTGCTCTAGGGTGGCTTTTGGGGCTAACCCTTTTCCCTTAGGTGCAATCTGAGAACTCTGTTAGACTCGCCCGCCTCTCCGGTAAATCGTGTTGATTATGCCGGATTACCTAAGACTAGGATCTGCTTTGACCAATAATGATATCTTGCGCCGTATTCGTTATACCTTCGACTTCAAAGACAAAGAGGTCGTGGAAATTTTCGCGTTGGCTGATGTAACCGTTACGCTTGAACAAGTGGCGGCTTGGATGAAAAGAGATGAAGACGAAGCGTTCGTGCAAATGAATAGCATCGAGCTTTCTTCTTTTCTGAACGGCTTGATCAACCTGAAACGCGGTAAGCGGGATGGTGACCAGCCTCAGCCTGATGCCCATCTGAGCAACAACATGGTGTTTCAGAAACTGCGTATTGCGCTGAACTTGAAAGCGGAAGATATTCTGGAGATTCTGGAACTGGCGAACTTCCGCTTGAGCAAGCACGAGCTGAGTGCATTTTTCCGCAAGCCGGACAACAAACACTACCGTCAGTGTAAAGACCAGATCCTGCGTAACTTCCTGATGGGTGTGCAGCTAAAACTACGCCCTGAAGATCAGACGGAATACCAAGACTGATTGCTAATCCAAACAAAGCCCGGTGATCCGGGCTTTGTTTTTGGCACTTTAGTTAGATTTCGCGTTATCCAATGTATGGACAGTGACATGGAACTTTTCATTACCTGGCATGCGGCCGCTGGCGATACCTGTTTCAATAAACCCAACAGATTGATAGAACTTTAGAGCAGTAATATTCCCTTTTAACACTTCAATAGCGAAAGTACGTGCAGGTGAGCCAATCACGGCATTGACCAATGCTTTGCCGACACCACGACGATAGGCTGTTGGATCAACGTACAACCACGCGATCTCTTCATCATCATGTGCGATAAACCCGACAACCTGATCATTATCCTCTGCGACCAGAAGGTGATAATCAAAGAGGTCTTCGTTTTTTGCCGCTATTTCCAGTGGAATGAAAGCGTCTTCAAGTGAAGCCCCTCGAAGCTCATCTAATCGAGCTAAATCATGAATCTCGCAAAGGCGAGCCCAATCATTTTCCGAATATTCGCGAATTATCATGTGTTTTATCAAGTTTCCAATTAATGCCGAGGTGCCTTACAAAAACAGCTTTTTTAGTCTTGCCAGCAGGGAAGTAGTGGGTTTTATAGCACCGTTTTGCCGGTGCTCTGTGAGATGGCTTGCCAAAATGCGATTAAGTGAGTGCTTTCTCTTTAAGGCCTTACTATCCATTTGGGCACAAGCTTGGAAACAAAAAAACTAGCTCCGCGTTTTCGGTTTGAATTGTTTAATGGAGCGTTTGCTGTTGCTGCGACGGTTGGCTTTCTTGTCGCGTGGCGGACGTTTTCGCTCGCTGGTGTTGCTTTCTGCTGCAGGTTTGTCGGTCACTGGGAACCCTTCAAGTGGAAGCAGATCTAGTGTTCTTCCCGTTAACTTGCGGATGGCGTTCAAGGCATCAGTTTCGCCATGGCAAACCAAAGAGAGCGCCAAACCATTTTCGCCAGCACGTGCGGTACGGCCAACGCGGTGTACATAGACAGGCGCGTTCGGTGGTAAATCGGCATTAATGACCACTGGTAGCGCATCGATATGAATACCGCGGGAAAGCAGATCAGTGGAAACGAGAACGGTCACTTTCTTAGCTTTAAAAGCTGCCAGGGTTTGCTCGCGTGCTGTCTGATCTTTGTCGCCATGAAGCGCCGCCACGGAAATGCTGGCTTTGGTGAGTTTCTTCGCCAGGGCATCGGCATTGCCGCGTTCTCCGACAAACACCAATACCTGATCCCAGCCATGTTGTTTGATCAGCGAAATCAACGCCTGCGCTTTACTGCCTTTGTTTACAAGGTAAAGGCGCTCTTCAATCTCTTCCACCACACTGTTTTTCTGGTGGGCTTCGATTCTCACGGGCTTAAAAAGCATCGATGTGGCAGCAGATTCAAGTGCTTGTGGCATGGTGGCTGAAAACAGCAGCGTCTGTCGCTTGGCAGGCAACATTTTGAGTAGAAGCTGAACATCTGGCCAGAATCCCATTTCCAACAGACGGTCTGCTTCATCAAGCGCCCAGAGTTTTAAAGCGTGAAGTGATACTTCTTCCTTGTCGATGAAATCAATCAGGCGACCTGGCGTTGCCACGATAAGTTGCGGTTTGTCCGCCAGCTCTTTGAGCTGGTTTTCAGGCGCGACGCCGCCACATAGCATCGCGGTTTTGATGCCCACGGGTGTGGCTATTTCATCAATCGCTTTGATGACCTGAGCGGCCAGTTCACGGGTAGGAACCAGCACCAATGCCTGAATGTCTTTCTGGCTTGGATTGATGCGATCAAGCATTGGCAGACTGAATGCCAGCGTCTTTCCGCTACCTGTTTGCGCGAGTGCAATCACATCGCAGCCTTTCAAAGTGGCTGGAATGGCTTTTTCCTGAATCAGGGTTGGGGACGAGAGCGCTTCAGGTAGCGCAGCAAGTAAAGCAGGAGAGAGATTCAACGATGAAAAAGTCATGGGCAGTCACAATGAGATTGGAAAGGTGGCGAAGTCTAACAGTGAGTCGCCAGGAATTGTACGAAAAGCTGTTTGATTTTGTCACGCGGGAGGAGAGGAAGAGAAAAGCAGATACCGAAAGAGGTGGAGATACCTGCTTTTGCAAATGTCTATAAACGATCTGGCTAGATTGCATTTCGCTTGGTTAGATAGTGGTCATCGCACAAAGCGTTCACTTTCCACTGCGTTATTGACCTTCCATATCTACGTGCTGAACGATATCTAATCGGATCCCTGCTGGATCTTCAACCATAAAATGGATTTGCCCCCAAATCTCCTCTTTAAGCGCCATGGCAATGGGCAGGTCCAGCTCTTTCGCGGCCGTATATGCTTTTGCTGCATCTTGGACTTCCAGAGAAACGACGTATCCTTCCGGATGCATAATGGGATGAAGAAACGCCGGCTGGCTGGCATGTTCAGGCATTAGAAAGCCAAGCTGAACGCCAGAGCTAGGGGAGACAAGATGCAGATAAAATGTGTCGTCATAAAATACAGCATTGAACCCAAAAACGGTTTCATAAAAACGCTTAACGGCTTCGAGCTCTGACGTCACCATTACTGGGAACATAGCATTAATTTCTATCATAGCTTCTCTCCTGAAAACGAATGTGTGTTGAACAGAAGTGAGTATGTGTTATCGGCGATTCTGACGATTGTATAAAACGGACATTCGCTTAAATTCTTGTGGTGTTAGGCCAGAGAATCTTTTGAACTCGCGGATAAAGTGGGATTGGTCGTAATAGTGTGCCGCCCAGGATGATGCGCCTTGGTTTTCTTGAGTCAGCTGTTTAACTGTTTTCTGAAATCTCAAAACACTTGAGAAAGACTTTGGGGACATCCCCAAATGAAGTTGTGTCAGCCGTCTTAGCTGTCTAGCGGAAACGCCAAACTCGGCGCATTGCTTATCCGAAAGTTGAATAACAGATTCAGTATTGTGGAGGCAATAGCGGATGAAGCTAACCAAGCGTCGGTCAACCGAAGGGGACTTCACCTCTCTCAGCAAAGCCGTTCCAACATATTTGCATCTTTCACTAAACGAGGTAGTGCGTTGAAGACCTTCAAACACCTCCATGAAAACTGATGGCGACACGAGTTCGAGGGATCGCGTATCAGGTGTTACTGCATCCCACTCCCCGATAGGGTGCGGAATGAGACCTTGATTTGCCAGTACGCGAAATCTGACACCAAAGTAACTGACAGGCCCAGAGAGCGGGAACTCGATTGAGGAAAGAAAGGGCGAGACGATGACGTTGTCGTCGATGTCTCCAACATTAATGATCCAGTCGACGCAATTGTCGGGCATGCTTCGATAAAAATGCTCGCCGAAGGGGACATCTAACTGCCAAAAGCTATGTATCCAGTGACTCAGAGGAGGAGGAGGCACATAGACTTTATAAGCGTTTTGAAGAGTGACAGACCCTTGTGCAGGTTGATAGTCGATATCAAGCAATACTCGTTGCCTCTGTTATGAATGTGCTTCATTTTTTATATCACAGGCATTTAGGTTGGGACTGCTTTGTCCTGCCTTACTTCCGTTTCATCAATAATGTGGGAGATTGCGCTCGATAACCCGGAAGGTGCTGCAATGGTGATTCAATCCATTGAAACTCTTGCGTGATAAGCATAGATGATGGGAATTCGAGTGAAACCAAAGCACCAGCTGATAGCTGGTGCTCAACTAATTTTATTGGTACCCATTTTTCTTTAGTACTTAACTTACTGTTTTTATTGTTTGCTGGGTAAGAGAAACCTCGGCATCCCCCTCCTGCTTGGAGGATTTTCGAAACAGAAGACCTCGGTACAAGGTTTTTGGCAAGCTCAACATAACCAGAGGGACGAAGTAGAGAACGGTGATGAATGAGATGGTCATACAGAACACAATGACCACTGCGATATTGTATTTCGCAACGGCACCAAAATTAAACTGGAATATTAGTGGGAGCACGCCGAGGATCAGTGAGAATGAGGTCATGAATACCGCATTGAAGCGCTTCGAGCATCCCTGAATGATGGCTTCTTTCATTGAGGCTTTTTGTCCATTTTCTCTTGCCAGCCTGAGCACTTCATAAACCATGATCACGGCTTGCTTGGACGACAAACCCACAGCCGTCAAAATGGACAGACGGGTGTAGATGTTGTCACTAAGCCCGAACAAATCGAGAGCAATATAACCTGAGAAGTAGGTGATAGGTACGGTAGAAATCATGATGATGATCGGAGCTATCAGTGAATCAAACAGCACGGTCAGGAGAAGGAAAATCAAAACAAGAGAGAACAAGGTGATCTGAACGTGTTCTGTGACTGATTTAGAAATTGAGCGACTCGAACCTAAAAAAGTAATGTTGTGCTCGGGGACTCCTTTCGCAATCAGAATGTTTTTCAGAGTTTCGATGGCTTCGTATTTATTTGCACCCGACAAGGTTATCCCACGAATTTGAACGCTAGGTAATCCATTGGTTTTGTTGATGTCTCTTGGTTCGAATGAAGGCTCGACCCGTTGGATGGCACTCTTCATGATTTGGCGGCTGCCATCGTCATACAGTGTGTAGTCATCAACCCATGTCATTTGAGGCATTGGCGTGGCTCGGTCGTAGTTTGCTTCGGAAATACCAAGATAGACTTTCACATTGTCATTAGCGTGTGGTGTTTTTCCTATGTAGTTGGGCTGGGCAAAGGCGGCAATTAAAGAAGCAAAGTAGCGATTTTCGGCACTGCCATACGTTGACGTGTCTACAAGCGTTTCGATATTGAACTGGTTAGAAACATACTTCGCGTCATGGATAAGAAACTCGTAGAGACCCGTCGCCCGAGCCTCACTGAGGGCCTTTTCTACTTTTTCCAAAATCTCTTCGGTGTCACTCCCCATCACGGCAATATCAATCGGAAAAGTTGAAGCACCGGGTATGTCTGTCGGAAGTATGACAAACGAGCGGCTCAGTGTTTCAGATGCCAGTAGTGACGCCAGACTCTCTGATTGTTTGACCAACGTATTGTTTCTCTGAGGATTCTCGCTGAACTGTTGAAGGAGACTGTTCAAATCTCCGAACAAACCCTCAGAAGATGTTTCGTATTCAGGCTCTTTCAGACGCACGTAGTGAGTGATCATGTTGCTGTCTGGCACACCCGTGACATAGTTTGTCGACTCAACCCAAGGCAGACTTAGCACTTTCTCGGTCAGGGCGTTCGCTTGCTGCTGCACCTCGATTGATGTCGCATTTGGACTCACTTCGCTAAGTACCATCAGTAAGCGCTTGTCTTCTGGCGGCGCGACTTCATTGTTTGTGTTCTGCCAAGCAAGGTAACCGAAGGCGAGAATACCTAGCAATGCAAAGGCCATCGTCGCCCGAAATCCGCGGCTTTCCGCAAACCAAACGAGTGAATGACGATAACCGCGCATGACTGGGTTTTGGTAAGGCGCAGACTTTCCTTGTTCGTTTCGGACGAATTGGGTGGGCAGGAGCTTGGGAGTGACCAGCACAGAAACAAACAGCGAGCAGAGCAGTGCAATTGAAATGGACAAACCAAACTCCTTGCTGACAACACTGTAGTCAGCGCTGGAGAAGATGTAAGGCAAGTAGACAACAACCAGTGTGAGGGTGATGGCGACCAACACCATCATGATGGCTCTGAGATTGTTAAGTTGACGGTTTCCCGCTCTCGTTTTGTCTGACCCCTGGTTTTGAAGATAGTCTGTGACCACAATAGAGTCATCAACCACCAAACCGATAGCGATAATCAATGCAGTGATCGTAATGAGGTTTATTGAATCCAGTGACACTGAAAAGAAAGCGAAGGCCAGCAGCAATGAAAGAGGGATGGAAAGCGAAATAGCCAAGGCTGATGCTGCGGAACGTGTAGTGAAATACACAATCAAACAAGTGACGACGACGGAAAGGATAATGGATATCAACGTCTCCTTAATAGAGCCGTAAAGCATCACCGTGCTGTCCATGATTTCCTGTGCCTGTAAATCAGGCTCGTTCTGCAAGAATGTGGTGATCATTTGCTTCACGTCACCAGCGACCGAGAGCGGGTTGTCTCTTCCATCAAAAGTCGCGAGAAGCACAACGCCATCTTTATCATTGAACTGTGCCTTAACCCGTGTGTACTCGTTGGCTACACGAAAATCGGCGATATCAGAGAGGGTATGAATCCCTTCAGAATGGCTGTCTTCAATACGCAGTGTCGCCATCTTCTGAATGCCGTTGTTGACCTCTTTGTGATGGAAAATCTCGTAATTCTCGCCATCAACCAGATAGCTGGCAGGCTGGGTAAACGCATTGCGTACCGCGTCATAAACCTGATTTAAAGCGAGGCCAGATGCGTTGAGTTTGTCCTGATCGATGTCGATGTAAATGGCATCACTTGGGCCGTACAAGGCAACAGACTGGATACCTGGCAAGCTACGGAGGATAGGTGTGATTTCTGTTTCCAGCAGTCGGCTCACCAGTGCATCTGAGCGAGATGGAGAAGTAAACACGTAACCCAGGTCAGGCGCATAATCGCCTTCATCGAGGCCAGAGGTCAGCTCATCCAGATTGTTTTGAACCATGGTGCTGTTAGTCAGCGCATTACTGATGTCTCTTGCAACGGCATCTATATCTACACTCTTGTCGAACTTTCCAGTGACGCGGAGCGCATTGTTTTCAACCGTTAGACGGGTGTATTCGAGCCCGTCTTGGGATGCAAAAATATCTTCAATATCGCTGGCAACGTGTGTGGCGATGTATTTGGCTGGCTTATCGAAAAACTGTGCAGAGACAAAAATACTGCTGCTGCGCGAGTAAGGGAAAGAAGTGAGAGTGGCGAACTTCAGCGCTGCCAAACCACAGAGGGTAATGAGCAACATCAAAATGATGTAGCCCATCTTTGAGTCAAAATACCGTTGCAGCGGCGATTGCGCCTTCATCGAACCATCCCCACAAGTTGTTGAGTGTCATTGTTGTCAGTGTTGGGCTGAGGCTTTATGCGCACAAGTTCGTTATCGAGTAGCTTAAAAGAGCCTGCTGTTGCAATGCGATCACCTGCGCTTAAACCGCTTTCCACTTCTAATATGCCATCGTCATACCAATGCACCTGAACGTAAGCTTTGTTGACACGTCGACCTTTGAGTTTGAAAACATAAAATCCTTTGTAATCGAGATGAACATATTTGTTCTCGAGGAAAATGCCTTGCTCAGACTGGTAGAAGGGCAGGCTGGCTGTGCAGCGCTGGAACAGTGAACGGTTGGACATTGCTTTGACGTTGTCATCACCCTCATAGGTATGGCTGACATTGCCGTAGAGCTTCACGAACTCACCGTTGTCCTCAGGCTCGAAGTGGCTGTAGTTAGCCATTGCCATCTGTCTTCTATCGTCAACGGACTGAAGTGAAATTTCGTTTTCCAAGGCCAACGACGAGAAAATGTGCAGCGGGATACGGGACGTAAACTCGAATGAACTGTTGCTGTAAAACGTAAGAACGGATACGCCTGGTACCACTCGGTCGTGCATTTTTACGCTTGGCGTTTCGAACACACCATCTTCCGGCGCATAAAACTTGAAGGATTCAAACAAAGCGGTTTGGTAATCCACCTCAGCCCGGAGGTTATCCACTTCCAGTTGGAGTTGATCCATCTCTTGTCTGGATTGCTTCACGCTAAGCGAGCGGTAACGCTTGAGGTTGAGTGCTGCCAAGCGCAGATTGTTCTTCGCGACTTGATAGGCGTAGCGCACTGACTCATTTTCGATTTCTAACAATAACTCACCCTTCTTCACCTGGTGTCCGCCTTTGCGCACATAAATCACTTCGCCTTCCACTTTCGGTGCGATGTGATAGATGTGTTGGGGTGCAATCATGCATGACGATTGATAAACCTTGTGACGTTGTTGCTGACGAACAGTCAGACTTTCAACTGTTTTAAGTTGGAAGCCAGCAGGTATCTCAGTCTCCGAGGTTTTCTTTTTTACACCAGCCAGCGCATCAGAAGTGGTAGAGGCCAGCACCAACAATGGAAGAAAAAGGGCGAGTTTATTGTTCATAGTGTTTCCGCTACCTGTCGTTGTGGTTCACGGGATGCAGGCTCTGGCATACGCAGGCCTTCATATTTGCCTTGCTTGAGGTATTGCTTGTTGTGCTTTCCGTTGTCGTTGATAGGAATGTCAATCAAGCGCTCAATCCGTTTTGGCAAGTGGGAAGAGAGGGCTGAGCGTTTCTGTAGACGCTCACGCACTGCGTCGTCGGACAAGGTTTTGCCGATTTCTTCGACGATAAATGCAGTAATGTTGAGGGATTTTGCATCCACCAAAATACAGGCATCTCGGATTTCAGGTTGAGACTTCAACCACTGCTCATGTTCTTTGCAGGAGTACTTCAAACCATCAATCTTGAACACTTCATCTTTACGCCCGCTGAGGTAGAGGTAACCATCGCTATCCATGCGGCCGTAATCACCAGTGGCGAGTTTCTTCTGGCGGTCATTTTCATCAAAGAAGATGGCTTTGCGCGTCGCTTCAGGATTGTCGAGGTATTCCGTCATGACGTGCGGGCCTGACACCACAATCTGGCCTTCTTCACCATAGGGAACGGGTTGGTTGTTATCATCAAGGATCTCGATGCGTGTGCCGGGAATGGCAACGCCAACACTTTCCGGTTTGTTGGCATATTCATCAGGGTGAAGCCAAGTAGTGCGTTTGCACTCGGTCAGGCCATACATAGAGAAGAAGCGGCAGTTTGGAAAAACAGCCTGCATGTAATCGACTTCTCCACGGTGGATGGCTTCACCGGTGTTAGTGATTGTGGTGACAGACTCGAACTGACTCTTGCTGCCAAACTGCTTGATGAGACGCGCCATGGAAGGAACGATAGGGAAGTGTGTGGCGGATATCTTCTGGATCTCCATCAGATTTTTCTGGGGAATCATGAACGAAGAGGTCAGGTAAGTACGGCAACCTGTGAACAGTGGGAAAAGGATCTGATAAAAGCCGTAATCAAAGTTCAACGGCAACGCGTTGTAAATGACATCATCACTGTCGATTTCCAGATACTCGGTGATCGATTGGGCGGCAAAACTGACATTGCCATAGCTCAGCGCCACCCCTTTCGAACGGCCAGTTGAACCGGATGTGAAGAACACCAGGCCAATGTCAGTGGCTACCGGGGCACGCTGACGTTGCTGCGAAGAAACCTGAGTGTCATTAACACCGGTTGCGCGGTCGTTACGAAGCCAGGCTTGCGCATTGAACGCTTCTGTTTCGGCATCTCGATAGTAACCAAACTGATACTGAGCGTTTTGAGCATGTTCAGGGGCGATGAGCAAGAGGTCGGCTTCGTACTGGTCGATAATCGACTGGTTTTTCACCTTGTCTGCACGCGCATCAATATTGGCAAATAACACGCCGAGCTTATTGGCAGCCAGTAGCAGCGGCATGGTGTTGATACCGCGGCCGGCGACGTACAGCAATCTGTCACCCAATCCCAAGCCAAGTGCTGACAGTGCGCTGGCATAGTCATCGGCTTTTTCGCGAAGGGTGGTAAACGTCCAGTCGTGTTGCGAATCACTCAAACAAATCTTGTTCGGATAGCGTTGCTGGATGTCGATCAATTGGTGGTATAGCGTCGTTTTCATAAGGTCACACTCTGCATTTTTTGCATCAAATGGTATTCATAGCGAGAACGTCCGATTTCAAACAGGATGAAGATGGCAGACGCGAAGAACGCTACAGCGAGTAAGGTGTAAAGTTCGGTGCTGGTGGTGCAGTAAGGACGCACCAGTTCTATCAGGACGACTTCACCGCCGAGATAGAGGAAGTTGTAGATAAAGGCACGGCGGGAGCGGAATGTTTGCTCCATGAACACCGTCATGCCGACGTAGGTAGAAAGCACCAGAAGCGCGGGTGCAATGATGCGAAGATACTCAGCACACTCAGCAGCAACGCTGGGCTCATTGATCAGCCATTGCGCAATCTGCTCACTGAAAATGAATACCGCCAACAGTACCGGGATCTGATAAAGCAATGAGTGAGTGACAAATTGCGTCACACTGTTTTTCAGCATGCTGTAATCATATTCCGCTGAGTGTTTGTTAAAGCGGATTGCCTGACTGACGCCGACGGCAATCGACAGCATAATGATGATGTTCTGCACGCGGGAGTAGAGCGGGAATGCAGAAGCAGCAGCATCACTGTACTGAAGCAGCACGTAGGTGATGTAGAACAGCCAGGCAATCAGCAGCAGATAACTCGAGAAAATGGGTACAACAATGGTGAGTAACTGCTTGAATTGAGACCGCATGGCACCGAAGTAATGCATCATCCGGGGGGCCAATAATTCGCGCAGTGTAGGCGATAGCGTTAACGCAACCGCCATCGACACAAGGGTTGAGCACACTGCTGCGTAGGGCATCGACATAACGCCGTGACCTTGTTTGGCAAATAGGTAAATCAAGCTCAGTTGCAGCACATTGGCGATAACGACAATGCTGGTAGCGGTAGCGTTTTTCTCTTTTGCGAACAGACAGGTCGTGAGAACGGAAGAGAAGGTGATGAGCAGGAATGCCCCTGCCATTGCTGTCAGCAAATCGACAAAATCGAGGTAGGTGACAATCGGCAAGTCAAAGTAGGAGCGAAGCATAGGAAGTGCTCCCCATGCTATCGCTGACAGTGCACCAAACACACCCACAGCCATCGCCAACAGGGTGGCGAGTGCCCCATGAACCTCGTTCGACTTTGTATCCTCGTGACTAGATACTACAGGGAGCGCCCCCGCCCTCAACGCATCTGACAGGGAAGACAGGGTAAAACCGAACGGCATAAAGACCGTCAGGATCAACAGCGCCCGCTGGTCTTCCTGGCAGATAATCCACACCGCCAACAATTGCGTGACGAAAGTCGATGACGAGGAGGCAAAGATGGAGAGGGTTGAGACGATCTGTTTCATAATCCTCTCCATGGGCTTTGATAGTCATTGCGCTTAAGGATATTCACCAGATTGTGTTTCTGGATAACATGTGTGCCTTCCATGAAGTCCACGCCATAGCTATCGCGCATAAACTTGCGAACGTGAGTAAAGCGATCTGACTGAAGTTTCTGATAATGTGTGAACAGAAACGGACGGATTTGCTTCACGAAATCATCCAGCTCAATTTTTGCCATTGATGAATATGCCGTGTTGTCCGGTTCTTTATCGGCAGTTCGTGCCGCCGCAATGTTCATTTCGCGCATGTTGGCCAAGGTGGTGTTGAAGTGACGGCAGGTTTCCAGTGGAATATCGACCTCTTCACCATGTTCAAGCAGTAGATCAATGACTGCCTGCGCGTAGCCAATACTCAGTCCAACGACACAAGGGCGCATTTTGTTAAAGGTGCGGATCATAGAGAACAATCCACGTTCGCAAGGGTGAAGATGTTCGCCCAACAGATTCTCACGGGGTATGGGCATGTTGTTGAAAGTCAGGTATGACAGACGCGCTCCGCGCATACAGTGTTGTTTGAGTAAGCGACGTTCTAGATGGCCACTGTTGATCATCTCTTTGGTCAGTAACGCCGCGCGAGTTGCGAGCGGGCTGCTGCCGGTTTTGAACAACACGACCCCCATTTCACCGCGGGCCCCGTTTCCGATCAGCCACTTTTCTCCGTTTAAGACGCCGTTTTCCAGACGCGATTCCAGGCGGCCTGCATCACTGCCTTTGTTAGGTTCTGTTACAGCAAAAAAAGTGCGGCAATCATGGGCTTTCAGGTAGTCATAAAACTGCGCTTTCTGTTCGTCAGAGCCCGCCTCATTCAAAATGACGCCAGATAGGCTTGGACCAGGAGAAAACAGCAGCGAACCCGGGTCTCCATACGAAAGCTGTTCGAACATGCGCACACGCTCTTCCGTGGTCATGGAAAAACTGCTCAGCAGGAGTTTATCCAGCGCCGGATTACGGAAATCGGCCCCTGTCAGAACATCCTGATAGCTGTCTACCGCCGTTGATATTTCACGCAACCATTCAATATGGTCGGGGTATTTCTCGCCATAGGTAGCTTGATATCTGTCTAAATTCATCATCGCCAGTACTCCAGATCATTCAGCAGCAGTGCGAACTGCAGGTGTTGTTCCACACTTGCCCCTGCCAGAATGGAAATGCCACCCTGAAGGTTGGAAATGATGTTAGATGCAAGCATGGCGCGGTCAGCGAGTGGTGAGAGGGTTTCAGGAAGTGAATCCGCCACCATCTCAAGCTGAAAAAGAAAACGATGGTAATCAGCCACAGACAGGCTGACGTTTTCGATGTCGATCAGAGAGGTTTCTCCGACTTTTTTGGTTTTTAGACGTTTGATCAGGTGGCGAAAGTTATCGAGCGAGTTTTGATGAAAAAGGCTCACTGCTTCTTGAGTGAAAGCCTCCCAGCTTTGTTCCTTCAGGTGGGATTGGAGTGACTTGGTGGTTTTCGGCAACTTCACAAAACTGAAGTGCTTCAGTGATACCAGGTTTTCTATCTCCCATGTATTTAGTGAAACAGAGGTGTCGAAGGATGAGCCCTGTGTGTCCAGAATCACATAGCTGTGGTCTGCCAGTGAAAGCTTGGAGACGATGACGCCAGTGATATTTTCCTGATGCTGATATTCAACAGCAGCGCATTGGTTTTCGAAGTCGAGACAATACATTACAACGGCCTCAGCAAAGTAAGAGTTGTATTCAACGATTCGGCATCTTCATCAACGAATAGCCAAATTCCATGTCGAAATGATTCAGGATTATTTTGATATTCCGATATCAACTTCGGTAAGGTGTTGACGGAATAATCATTGGTAAGGTAATAGGCATTATCTAATAGATCTTTGGAGAGCTCCCCTCTATCAGTTAGATAGTCAATTTGCTTAAAAGCAGCACTATTCCGTTGCAGGAATAACACACAGTCAGACGTACTTAACTGGTGGTTAGCCAACAAGTTAGTAATGATGTTGGATAATGCGAAGGTTTCAGAATAAATCGTATTTTCATTTAAATACTGAGAATCCAAAACCTTAAATAGCGCGCTGGTATTATCCGCCTGACTAACAAATAATGCCGAACCACTTGAATGATTTGGAATGAGATTATTGTCTGGGAGAAAACGGGGTACGGAAGTTTGTTCCATACCTACCAATATTTTCTTCCTAAGATCTGACTTTTCATCAGTATTAAACAGAATGTGAAGCGCGGTAGTTGTAGCAATAGATCCTACATCGCAGACATCGAGAATTTCGGCATCGAGATTGCTCTTCCAGAGGAAATATGTCGCGAAGGCAGAATAGTCTGGATCCCATTCCGGTGTCCAATAGCTAAAGGTGACGTCCGAGACATCAGGGAATTGCTCAAATGGCAATCCCTTGTCCAGCACATTATCAATGATATTGGTATAGCTATACTGGTCACCCATCAGAAAAGTCTCTTCAGACAGAGGCTTATCAGAGATCCGGTGTAAGTCTTTAAAATAAGTGACATACCGATCTCGTGGTGTCTGGCTAAGATGCCTTTCTGACATAGGGAAGTGTTCGCAGTAATTGATATACATAATTAAGCAGCCGTTTCGAGTGCAACGTTATCTACGATGTAATCCACCATGGCGCCAATTGAACTAAAGTGGCGCTCTTCTAAACTTTCTGGATTAATAGAAAAACCATCAATAGATTCTTCCAATTCCATCAGAAATGTCAGGGAGCCCAGTGAATCCATTCCTAGATCGTCACGAAGACTGGTATTTTCCGTAAGTTGAACATCTTCCGGTACTGTGATGGTTGATTTGAGAATAGTGATCATTTGATTGTATGCGTCTTGTCTTTCCATTTTGAACTCCATTTGTCCTGGTTATGTACGGGAAATTAATTATTCAGTACAAAACCATTTAAGCGCAAAATGGATAATTTATAACCTGATACTTTTTACAGCGATAAGTGTAAATTCTTCTATTTGGTTGAATTCAATAGGTTGTTATAGGATTGGAATTAAACTGTGTTAGATCTAACAGGTAATAAAAAAGCACCCATTAGGGTGCTTATTAAAATAATGATGATTATTTAATGGCAAGATTGTCGTCAAAAAAATTAATGACATTTTTTATCAGTGTGTTCTGAAATTTCGCTCTGTCAATGGGAATAGGATCCCGGCAACTTTCAATGAAATAGTTGAACGGCCAAGAGCATGTTGGTAAATAGGCATAGTGACCCGCTTCCATGAGTTCCTGATGTTCTTTAACATAACTATGTTGCCGTGCCAGATCATCCATCTGACCGACTGAAATGAACTCATCTTTGACGCCATTGGCGAGGAATATAGCAGGCGCATCTGCGGGTTTATCCAAATTAATCAATTCAGTATATGCGGGTGCAAAGAGAGCGATGGCCTTCGCGGGTATTGATGGGGTGGGTGTTAACTCTGGCTCTGCAGAAAGTGCGCTTATACGTTGACTGAACCTTGGGTTACAAATCAGCACATTGTCACCCGGCGAAAGCGATGAACAGTAATTTTCCTGTTTATCAAGCAGAGCTCGAAAGTGAGTGCTGGTGAGTGCGGCATAGCCTCCCAGCGAGTAACCGAGTATGCCAACGGGTAACTGCTTTAGATTTGCATCATTGAGATACAAGTTCTCTAACAGAAGTTTCAAATGCCTTTGCCTGGCCACCATAGGGTCATTGGAAAGCTGACCACTCCTGAGCCCCTTCAAGTCTTGATGCGAAACGGCGGCAACCACGTATCCTGCTTGAGCAAGATTGGCCGCGTATCGCTGCAATGAGTCTGCATTGGCTGAAAAACCGTGGGAGATGAGAATGACGCCTTTGGAGGCCTCTCCGGACTCTGGTAATCGCCACAATTTGGCGGTGAGTGAGGTTTGCCCTTTTGGATCTTCAACACCAAAAGTTGAAACATTAAGTCCTTTCTCAAGTGTTATATCATTCTGCTGTTTAGACAGCTGATAAACCGAAAACGCTACGCCGACAATGACGATTGCGACAATCGCAATGAAAATACTCATCTTGCCCCTCATTCAGTGTCCTTTCCTTTGGTAATGGTGAATACCGTTGCTCCAAACGACGCCCCAATGCCTGCAGCGACAGCGAGGCAATGGGCCGTTTGTCCGGCTTTCATCCCGTCATAGAAATCACCAAGATTGACGAAGACATCACCGCCAAAGCAGTGGCCTAGTCGGGAAATATTGCGCGAGTAGACTTTCTCCATACCGACTCCGAGTTTCGCGGTGAGCTTCTTCCACGTTTGTACATTCACATTGTGTGGCAGAATCACATCAACCTGCGCGAGCGAAAGATTGGCTTTATCCAGGCAACGACCGACGACCTTGGCAACATTCAGTTGGTAGTGTTCGTTATATTTTTGCTGCAGCCCATCATTGGTCTCGAGATAGATACCGCCAGAAAACTCACCATCAAACAGGGTTGAAACCGCCACAACGGCAATGTCGCTTTCGGTGCGGGTAAGTTTCACGAGATTGATGGTGTCGGAACTCAGCGCGACGGGGTTAACACGCAAATCTTCGTTGTCAGCAATATCTCCTGTCACAAGAAGAATGTTGTTCAACGAGACATTCCGCTCGAAGTACTGCATGAGCTGCATGGGTGTGGCGCACTTGGTGGCGGATGACGAAAAGCCCAGCCAATGGCTCCCTGCGCCTTTGTTTGTCAGAGAGGCGCGGCTGCTTTTCAACATAACGCGCTCAGCGAATACCCCACATAAAGCGCCAGTGTGATTGTGTACCACTGCATCGCAAGCGGGCTCATCGCCAGCGCTTGCTTGGGCATAGATTGAAAGTGCCCTTGCGTAGTATTCAGTGCATGGCGTCCTGTCGTAATAGGGAATTTCGCCAAAGCCATACCATTGGCTGAATACTTTTGCTGACGAGGCACTGAGAAACAGGGCATCGTGGTCAGCGGCAACATTCAGTGTAGCGGGTGCCGGTGCTGTAACGTTACGACTGATATAAAACATAGTCGTCTTTCCTTATTGATAATGTGGCGCGTTTACCCAATGTAGGGGAGACACTGATATCGCCGTCCGGGAGGAAACGTTCGTCTTCAACAAGCAACCGATAGCAATCAAGGAACGCTTCTTCATCCAGGAAATCAACCGCTGCAATGTCATCCAGCGCTTGGAGGTGCGGCTTAAATTTGGGCATGACACCTGGCTTGGAGTCGGTGAGATAACCCCATAGGTCAAAGACATCAGCCTCGTAGCGACAAAGGCTTGCCAGATCAAACAACATGATTTTTCGCACGTACCAGAGCCCCATCTGAGCATTGGGTGTGCTGCCACTGAACCATTCCGCTCTGAGTTTCTTAGTGCGGATTTTGTGCCAGGCTCTGGGGCCTGAAATAAACTTGGCAGGGTCGACATTCACCGGGTTAATTCCCAGATCCTGATGCTGCATCAAGCGCGAACTGCCTCTCGGTTCGAGCAATTTCCACGACTCTCCGTCGTAATACTCCACAATCACATGATCAGCCAGCGCGCGTTTGGTGTCGTAGTACATATGAGTGAAGCCGTAACGAAGACGCGCAGGCACACCTTGGGCGCGGAATTGGCTGCAAATCAGCAGTGCGAGATCACGGCAGCGACCGCCGACAGGAGATTGAGGGGTATTAGGATCAGGATTCAGCTCAGCGTAGCGTTTAATGATTTCATTGACGGCGCGAAGCGATAGATCGTTTTCGCGCTCTGGGCCCATTTCGTGAAATTCAGAGTGGTTGTAGTGAGCGACCAACTCGTTGGCGAGATCAATGGCAGCTTGTGGATCAGAAAGAATGTCTTCTCCATAGGTTGGTGCGAATTGCTGCCAAGCGTCAAATTCCGTGTAAGGAGTATGGGTTGAGTAAATCCTGGCGATATTCATCATGGCAGATTGTGCGGCATTTGCTGTCATGGTCTTTCTCCCTGTAGTAATGCGTCGAGAACAGCCAGGCATTCGTTTTTCACCGTCTGTTCATGCTGAGATTGCGCTTCGGTATGGCTAGCTTGCCGGGGAAGGTGGATGAAATCGTAGTGCTCGCCTTCTGAAAGCAGGTGCAAGGTGGTTTTGTTGCGCTCAAACAGGTCAAGATAGGCTAATGGGCTGCCAAAAGTGGGGTGACTATCTTGCTCTGAATGTATCAATTGAATATTGCTGATTGGTGCATCGCTGAGTGTGCCATTGAGGTCTCGGGTGGCTGATAAGCCGGGTGCCATCAGCATGAGTTCATGTTGCCAGCCTGGGCAATTCCCGGCAGAGATAGCACGGATTAGCGGGTAAATACCGGCGGAAAAAGACACATAACGAACACGATTGATGCGCTCTTCTGAGAGCACAACGCCTGTTAGCAGAGAGAATGCGCGTAGCATGGCACTGTATTCGGGATAAGCATCCGCCAATGCAAAAGCGACTTTATCCGGGTCTTCGCTTGGCTTTAGGTTTGGGTTGATATAGCAACCTGCCGACAACACCCAATAGCCTTGTTGGGCAAGCTTTTCGGCAAGATGGAAGCAATCAAAAGGACCTCCATTGAAGCCGGGAAGCATCAAGCAGAATTTCTCAACCTCCACATCCGGCTTCGCTTCAACGCAACGTGTTTTCACTGCGCTCCCCAGATGGCTCAAGTAGTATCGTGCGTTTTGTTGACGCTCAGGCGGATTTGCAAGCTCACTTAACGGACACCAGATTGCTAGGTTTGTCGGCCTGCCTTCGAGCGTCACCAGGTTATTGAACATAGCAACGTCGATTGGTGTCTGTGTATTTACTCTTGTTTGGCGGGGCGTAATGAGCGTGTCAAGCATGGCAAGTCACCTGTTTAATGAGTGCTTTTTTGTCGAGCTTTCCATTTCTGTTCTGAGGTAGTGAAGTGACATTCACGAAATGGGGCTGAACGTAGTTGTCATACTGGTCGCGGAAGATGCGTGCCAACGCTGATTCGGAGATCTCAGCGTTCACTGTGACCACAAGCAGGCGCTCAAATGTGCCAGCTTCTCCCTGCGTAAATGGCATCACAACCACTTCTTCCGCACGCGATTTTTCTTTGACGAATGACTGGCAGGCAGCGGTATTAAAACGATACCCACCGATTTTGATGTCATCATCCTGACGGGCAATGAACACGTGGTTTCCATCATCCTCTATACGGATAATGTCGCCTGTTCGAAAGAGGTTTCCATGCTCTGGGCTAAACGCGAATCGCAATGCGGTTTGCTCAGGATTCTTCCAATAGGTTTTTAGCACTTGAGGGCCGGCAATATACGCTTCACCTGTGCCAAACGGTTGAAGCTCGCTGTCTGGTGTGGGTTGCACTAACAGCTGGTGACCACCAAAAGGTTTACCTAGCGGCATATGCTGCGGGTAGTGGGTGTCTGCTTCGAACCGACATGCCATCATGGCAACGGTGCATTCTGTCGGGCCGTAATAGCTGTAAATAACACAATTCGGTGCAGCATCTTTCAGTGCTTTCAGCAGTGCGGGTTGCACTGGCTCACCACCCACAAAAGCGAGGCGCAGGTCTGGATACTGGTCGGGCTGCAGCTGACGTGTTTTCTGTAGATATGAAACGGTTGATGGAACCGATGCCCACGCACTGACGCCATTGGCTTTGAGGTAGCCGGAAAAGTTGAACTTATCATTTTCACGAAGCACGGCAATCGCACTTTGGTTGAACAGTGCAATAAAGATTTCGTGAATGCTGAAATCAAAGCTCAGTGGAGAAATATGGCTGAATACATCGTCAGCCTGAATACCGAACTCCTCACGTGTCGCTTCAAGATAATTGAGTAGATTGTGAGTCTCTACGCCCACCCCTTTCGGGTTACCGGTGCTGCCTGAGGTGAAAATCAGGTATAACTCGCGGTTATTCATAGAAGGAGAAGAGAATGATTGGGCGGTCTTGTGGAAGGCATCGTCTCCCGCTTCAAAGCGCGCCTGATTCAGATGCTGCCCTTCTTGTGATACCAGTGTGGGACAGCCATGGGCTGTGGCTTCTTCAAGCAAGCGTGAATCCGGATTGTCGGTATAGAAAAAAGCGACAGGTAATTCCCGGAGCAATCTCGCCAGAGATCGGTTATCAATCTCCGCCGTCACTGGCACCAGGGTATAGCCGTAAACCACGCTGAAAACGTACAGAGCGATGCTCTGGTAACCGCGCTGTGCGGACATAATGATATGGGTGCCGTGCTGATGTTCGCCCTTGGCATCTACGAGCTTATTCTTCAAGGCTTCGACATCATGAATCAGCTCGTGATAGCGGTACGTTTTTCCCTGGTCGATGACGGCTTTTCGTTTGCCAGCGTCGACCATGATATTAAATAGCTTGTCTCTCATTAAGAAATCCCTCTAGCTGAACTACTTCCAACACGCATGCGCCAAACATGCCCCCGGCACCTGCGGCAACGGCCAGAAACCTTAGCGGCGCGGAGGCTGTCGGGTTTGTGCCGGCAAGACGATGTTTTTCAATCGCGTCACTCAGGTTGATCACCATGTCATTGCAGAAGCAGTGCCCCTCGGTCTGGATATTGCGCGCAAAGAGCTTGTCTTCCGCTACATCGAGCGATTGGCAGAGAAAGCGCCATGACTTGATATTGATGTTGTGAGGCAGGATATGGTCGACTTCCTCTAGCGTGACGCCTGCTCTTTCAAGCGCAGAGTGGATGACCTGATGCATATTGCTGCGATAGCTGTCTTCGTAGGCTTTAGTTTCTGAACCTTCGCCCCAGATGCCGCGGGAAAAACGTCGGTCGTAGTGCATATACACACTACTGACGCGAATTTTTGGCGTGTCTGTCTGGGTCAAAAACAAACTGGTACTGCTGTCCCCCTGAACAGAGAGCCCACGTGTGATCCGCATTTCTTTACTAAAGGCCAATTCTCCGTTGTGAATGGCAACCTGATGTTCGGACTGTGTTCGGAACAGGAGATCAAGCTGCTTAAACAGTGATACACATCGATTGGCATTGCCCGAACCCAAAGGGGTCAGGTTGTGGATGCGAGCTAATTTTCGGTCTAATGAAAGCCCAAAGCGCGTGCGTCTCGCGCCAGTGTTCGCACTTCGCAGCAGTGATGGGTTAACCGATTTGCTGCGAGAAACCAGAGGTAGCAGAATGTCGTCGGTCGATGTGCCTTCTGGCAACACATTGACGGACTCGATTCCCATCATCTTTTTCAGAATATGGGCATTGAATGACGAGCAATGCACGGCGTCATGTTCTTCAATCAGCACCAATCTATGCTCTGGCCGAATCACCCGGATTGCATCGATAGAGAGCGCTTTAGATGGCATCGTTACGGATGTCATGACACCACCTCTGCGTTGACCTGCTGGAAGAGAGATTTGTGGTCTACCTTCATATTTTTATTGAGTGGGATCGGCCCGATATTGATTTTGAGTGGCAGGGCATAACTGGGTAACACAGTGGCGACTTGATGCCGGATGTCGACTTCATTCAATCCCTCGCCAGAAATAAACAGGACGATGCCAACGGTGGTGCCGTTCGTAGAGTTTTTCTCCACAACGGCGAGGTTTGAACAAGGTACGGCTTGTCTAATCAGGTGTAGAATTTCATTCTTCTGTATGCGATGACCGCGGATCTGCAACTGATCATCTGCGCGGCCCAGATAGTGATTGGGCTTGCCGGGTGAGAGCTCGACAATGTCACCAGTGCGGTAGAGAAGTTGTCCTGACAGCGGTTCTTCTACCAGTTTGTCACGGCAGAGCTTGCCATCACGGAAATAACCATCGAAAACCTGAGCACCACCAACAAGCAGTTCGCCATGCCCTTCCTCTGAAATATGACCTTCACTCAGGACATAGAATGTCGTGTCATCCCATGCGTTACCTATCGTGAGAACGCCATTTAGCACGTCATCATCACTGGGGTGAGTGACCTCTTTCCCTGATACCGATACCGTGCATTCTGTTGGGCCGTAGAGATTAAAAATACGGCTATTAGGTGCCAGCTCTCTCCATGCTTGCTGAATGACCATTGGAAATGCTTCACCGCAGATCATTGTTTTACGAATGCTGTTGAAGCGATGATTGCCGAATTTTTTTAATTGATTCAAGTGGTTGATAAATGAAGGGACACACGACCAGAAGCTAATTTGGTGTTTGTCGACAAAGTTCTCAACGGTGGCTGGACTGAGAAGATCCGACTTCTCCGCAACACATAAACAGGCGTGATTGTGGATAGGTACATAGAGCTCGTGAATGTTGAAGTCGAAACAAACATCGTGAATGACTGAAAAACGATCGGTTCGATGAATGTCGAAAAAGCGTGTCGCGGCACTGAGGTATGCCTGCAGATTGTCGCTTTTTATCGGCACAGATTTCGGTACCCCAGTGGAACCGGATGTGGACAGGATGTACACACAATCCTCAAGCTGGAAAGGGTTTTTACCCGTGTTATCAGGCCGTTCCGTTGTTGTGTAGTTGAAGTCAGTATCACAAACCAGTGTCAGTGCGGCACGTTCAGAAATGGCGGACAGCTCTGATGCAGTTTCTGCATCGGTAAGCAGTAAAAACGCCTGCCATTTCCCCGCTTTTGCTTCTGCACGGTCAAAAGGCTCGTTCAGCGAAATAGGCTCGTAGGTAATCCCTTCAATCCCCAGCAAAAGGTTAAACAGATTGCTGAAAAAGGGCGAACGGGAGCAAGTGATAACAGGCACGTTAGGTTTCAAGTGGCCTTGCTTTTCAAGCAACGCCCTTAACGCTGTCGACATATCCAGAAGTTGGCGGTAGCTGATTTCCAGGTGTCGAAAACGTACTGCAGCAGCATCACCGTAATGTGCAAGATTATCCTCGATAGTCTTGAGCAGAGGCGTGGTGTTTGGGGTGATATTAGTCATGGAAAGATTCCTTATCGGCTTCATTGCGCTTTAAGGTGACGCTGGAGAAAAAGCCGCCAACTCCTGCGGTAACGCAGAGAAAGAAATCGGGTGCGTGAGCAACATCCGCGTCACCGGAGACGGTGAGTTGTTCCAACAGCTTAAGGTTGATGAACGCGTCGCTGCCGTAACAGTGGCCATGGTCAGAGACACCACCGGTGAAGAATGTCAGTTGAGGATTACCTAGCTTCTTTTCAATAGCATTCCAGGTGTACACATTGACGTTATGCGGCACGACCGCAATGCGCGCTTCCGGATTTGGATTGATGGCTGCCAATGCCGATTCGATCAGAGCGACGATACGGTCTTTATAAGTTTTCTCGTAAACAGAGTGGCTATCAGGTTCTTCCCAGGCTCCTCCGAAATGGGCGGGGTAAACCTGTGATTGATAGTCGACAAATTGGTAGTTGCCGGATGTGACATCAAGACTGACTGCGCTTCTAGCATCGCCTGTGACGGTAGAGCCGGGAATGTCTTTTAAAATAGAAGTAAAGCCCGTGTCGCAAGTGACTATGATTTGTTTGCTTTCTTGCTGCCGGCGGCGATAAAGGTCGATCACTTTAAACGTCGAGGCGCAATTACTGGCCGTCGAGCCAAACAAAGCGCCTTTACCTTCACTAACACGGTTTAACTTACGAAGGCACGATTGGCCGAAGGGATAAACCTCTTGGCCAGTATGTGTATAGGCAAGATAGGTTGAGCCTTTCAGTGCCGGCTGGTGGCAAAAGTCATCCTGAAACAGGTACTGATAAGGTGATTTGCGAGACACCGGCGTTTGGCTTATCCGGAATATCTTTTTGATGATGCCGACGTAGCCGTTGTCATAGCCGAGCTCCGAAAGCGTCGTTTCAACGGGCTCCCTGAGCTCTGCAGTGTCCGACCAATAATTTAAGTGGGTCATAGTGCCAATCCGTTTGCTGACTTATGGCTATCATTGTTGTCCCTCTATTTCCATTCACCCAGCTGTCAGTTCTGACAGTTAGTCCCCAGAAAAAGCTGTGACATGGTTAAGGAAGCTTCCCGACAAACGAAATGGAGGAAATATGTTTCGGAAGATGTTGCACGCATTGATCATGGCGGCAGTGGTGTTGGTATCGCCCCTGACCTTTGCCAAATCAGACTTCAGCCAAGCGGAGATTCGCACGTTGATTAACGGCCATGAGCTCTCTGGCAGCCCTTGGGTGTTTGAGGAAAGTGATGAAATCAATCACTTTAAATTCTTGCGTGAAGAGCGGAATCAGGAGTACCTGGAGTATTTCGTCTATATGAGCCTTCGCGCGGAGAAGGCTTGCCATAACGTGTTGAGTCTCATCACCATCAACATGAAAAGTGATGAAGTTGAAGCAGTGGATATGGTGCACCATGCCCCTGCACCACGCTGTCTCACATATACAGAGTTCAAAAACCCATAAGAGGATGGCGTGTGATGTCTCAACAACTTTCTGTACCGCAAACACCGTTCTATGTGTATTCGCAGTCGACAATCCAACATCAGTGTCAGCGGTTAAAACGGGCTGTGTTGCCGGATGTTTCTACCGTTTTGTATTCCCTGAAAGCCAATCCAAATCCAGCTTTGGTTAATACCATCGTGGAGGAGGGGATGGGCTGTGATGTGAGCAGTGCATTTGAGTTGGATGTTGCTCTTTCCAGTGGGGTAAACCCCAAGAATATCGGCTGTGTTGGCCCCTACAAATCAACACGGCTACTGATGATGTGTGTGAAGAACAACATCGCTTTTGTGGCTGTTGAAAGTATTGAAGAATTGCTGGAATTGGCGGCGCTCCGAAAGGAACATCAGTCAGACACGGCCATTCTGCTGCGACTCAATCCTGATATTGATATCTCGGGTGGCTCAATGAAGATGGGAGGTGCGGCGTCTCAGTTTGGTATCGCAGAATCAGATCTTGAAGGTGTCCTGTCACTAGCACGTGAGCGTCAGATTCATATTCATGGTGTGCATGTTTACGCCACAACACGTGTGCTTGATCCGGACAGTTTTCTCACCAATTTTTCTTCGCTTTGTGAATATCTGGCAGCGATTCCTGAGCGGTTTGGGCTCAAGCTGGAGTGGCTCAATGTTGGGGGAGGGTTTGGGATCCCTTATTACAAGGGCGAGCAGTTTTTGCGTCTTGAAGCGATTCAGGAAGAGCTTTTGAACCTACAACATGCTCTGGTGAAAAAGACGGGAGTAAGGCGTCTTTTCTTTGAAAGTGGCCGCTTTCTTGTTGGGGAGGCAGGGAAAGCCGTTGTACAGGTGAAGTCAATCAAGCAATCCATGAATAAAACCTATGCCATTTGTGATGGTGGCTACAACTTATTCCACGGTGCGACAGCCTTTGCGAACTTGATGCGAAAGCCTTACTTCATCAGTAAAGTAGACCCCGAAAACCTCAATATTCTGTCCGAATTACCGCTTCCTGGGCGGGATGTTAACGGTGAGGTGTATACCCTTGTTGGCCCACTTTGCACACCGTCAGACATCATTGCTGATAAGTATGTTTCTGAACCACTCTCTGTGGGTGACTATTTGGTTATCCATCAGGTGGGCGCTTATGCGATTACCAGTTCTCCTGGCCTGTTTATTGGTCACGGATTTCCCGCTGAATACATGGCTACAGGGACGGACATTGTTCAAATCGGCAAGCAAGACTCTATTGAGGAAATGAAGCGTCGATATGTCATTGGGGCGAAAAGAAAAGATCATCAGTCCGACACTTACAGTCAGTTGGCGGTTGTTTGAAATCGCGTCGTAATTAAGCAAAAGAGAAGTTATCAACTTCTCTTTTGCTTCAATTCTTCCGTCGTTTCTTAGCCCCTAGTCATAAGTTGGGCTTCAACAGTCCTTTTTTGATAGCCAGTGCAACCGCATGTTGACGGTTGGATGCATCAAGCTTCTTGGTACAGTTGTTAAGGTGAAACAATACGGTGCGTTCAGATACATCAATGATCTTTGATATTTCCCATGCCGTCTTGCCTTCACTTGCCCAGAAAAGACAGTCAGTCTCCCGTTGAGTTAGTGTGGCTTCACCTTTCCCTTTTTCCTTCACTTTCAGCAGCATGTAACACTCAAGGAGGTGTGTTGCCAGGGTATGTGCGAAAGGAATAGCGGCGTTCAGTTTGTCACAATGGTTATCTTCATCCCCGATTGCCATGCTTAGGAGGACAAAATCACCCGACGCTGACTTGATAGGAACGGTAAATCCATTATGAAGTCCGTGCTCTTTGGCGGCACGCATCAGTTCCTGTTGTTTGGGATCTTGAAACTCTTCACGTTGGACAAGCGAATCCCAACGGATGGGAGATTGTTGGGTCATGATGTAGCTGACAACAGGGTCAACCCGTTGACTGTTTTGCTTAAAATAAATATCTAACCAGGGTTTAGGGTAATTACTCAATACATGAATGACAGGAGCGTGGAGGGATATTTGCTCAATCACGCCAAATAAATAAAAGGGTATTTCTACCAGTTCGCAAAACTCTTCGCAGATCGTTTCTAGTTCTTGTGTATTTTTGATGTCACCTAGCTTATTGATGATGGCATACAGCTGTTGAGTATCCATGATTGCCGTTTTCTCTTTCCATAATGCGTAGCCTGAGTAAAAAATTATTTAGACAAATAGAAAAAGCTGAACACCGCTCAGTCGATGGCCAGAAACTACCCTCTTATTTGTCTTTCTATTATCTTTTGCTGGCTTACAGCATGAATGACCTTAGCACCGTAGTTATCTAATTGACAAATTAGTAGACGGTAAATTAGGCAGGAAAGAGTAAGGTGAGACTAAATTCACTAAAGCGAGAATGATAAATTGAGTTGAAGAAACGAATAAATTTAGCAACATGCATGCAATATGATTTTTTCTTTAATATTTAATGTCGTACTCTTGAATTCCATTCTCTGTCATAGAGTTGATTGCACTAATTAAATGCTTTTTTACTTCAACTCTTTATTCCGATCTCTCTACGCATTTTCACTAGTACACCAGAGTCAAAGCCTTGAGTAGAAATGACTTTCCAATGCCATAAACTGGGTATTTTAGGTTCGGTATGATTGGTGGGAGCGGGGTATTGAGCAAAGGAAGGGACACCTGTCAAAGCAACGTATAGGTTGCTTTCATCGATGACGTTGGCATTGGCCAACTGGCAAAAAAAAGGGTATCCACAAAGTACAACCAGGACACTTTGGCCGGCAGAAGCCAGCTTACTCTGCAAGGCTTTGAACGCTTCAACACTCTCTATTTCTATCGCACAGCATTTGTCTTTTATGACGTCTATATGGGCGTCAACCTGATAAAGTGTTTTCTCAACAGCCACAATCGTGTCTTTCGTCAGTGAGTGATACAAAGTACTTTTCGCACCAAAGCCAGATAGAAAATGCTCATAAGTCACTCCTTGGCCCATCGCATTCATAGAAACAAAGCACGTTGTCCACGGTCTTTGCTGGCTTTGAATAGTGGCAGGCCCAAAGAAGAGCGACTCATTAGTTGCATCCAACTCAGGTTGGATGAGAGTGATGTCATCATGCTTAAACGCTTCTACCCCCAATAAATTGCTTAGAGTGGGAGATAGTGTCGGATAGCAAACTGTTTCAACATTAAGTCCTTGAATAAAAGCGTTTAACTCACTCGTGCTGTAGGAGAAGCGATGAGGAGGTGAGGAAATATAAAGTCTTTGCGTCGAAGAAGATTCAAGGGGCTTTTTCGGGGTATTGAATACCGGGTCGCCTAAAAAGCCAGTGTGGCTTTGTATTAGTTGGTTTCTCTGAAAGAGCATCCAGGCAATGCCATTCCGGTTAGAAAGGGATTTTGCCTTATTTATTGTGATGACGAGTTCATCCGGCATCACATTGTAATCCAAGGTTGAATCAACATTTTGTAATGTCATGAGATTACTGTTTTCTGAGTTGTTCAAGTTAATTTCCTTCAATATCGAAACACAGGTGTCAATTAAATAAAAATTAAACGACCGTTTGATATATAAACGACACCCACATCCACAATAAGCAAACTATTGCAAATAATCTCCCTGTTATATGTGATAGGAAATTATACAAGACCCATTCAACTTATTTATTTTTCATGCATTTATTGGCGCTCTTTAAATGACTGCTATTTTAGACAGCTTATCTAAAAAAATGCTCTGCAATAGCCTTTAACCCGTTCAGCAACGTTCGTTCAAAACAATGCCAACGGCTAAAGGATGAGACCATGAACCAGCTAATTACTCTGACTCCAGAAACACGTTTTTCCAATCAATCCGTGCTTAACGATATTTATCGCCTACGTCATCGCAGTTTCTTGGAACGTCTGGGGTGGGAAGTAAAATCTAACCAGAAAATGGAGTCTGACGATTTTGATCGTTCCGGTGCCAGCCATATCGCTCTAAAAGATGAGGAAGGAAAAATTGTGGGATGTTGGAGAGCGTTACCAACACAGCAGAGCTACATGCTAAAAGATGTGTTTCCGCAATTACTCCAAGGTGAAGCCGCTCCTGAGGAAGAGGGCGTATGGGAAATTTCGCGATTTACAACGGCACGGGAGAGCTACACGGAAGCAAGCAATGGCTGGTTTGGCAATCATGCACTCACTTTGATTCGATCTTTTTATGACTTTGCCAAACAAAATGATATCCGTGCCTATGTCTTTGTCACCACAGTGGGGTGTGAGCGCATGTTACGTTCTCTTGGTTTGAATATGCGTAGAATGGGAGAAGGCAAGTCTCTTCAGGTAGGAAAAGAACGTTCAGTAGCACTTTGGCTGGATGTGGACGAGTCTTTGAACTTCAACCTAAATTGATTACAGAAGGGGGCTCGCCCCCTCCTCGTTATCTATCTGACCAAACCGCAAACTCATTGCCGCTTGGTTCGGTAAAATGAAAACGCCTGCCACCCGGGAAATCGAAAATCGGCTTCACAATCTTGCCGCCAGTCTGCTTCACATTGATTTCTGTCTGCTCCAAAGACTCACTGTAAAACACCAAAAGTGCGCCGCCGTTTGACGTCTCTGAGCACATGTCTGCGCGGAAGAATCCACCATCTAAGCCTTGATCAGAAAAGGCGGTGTAATCAGGGCCGTAATCAGTGAAGGTCCAGCCAAAGGCTTCAGAGAAAAAGGATTTGGTGGCTAACAGGTCGCGGGCGGGAAATTCAACGTAGTTCAGTTTACCGTGTTGGTTCATTGGCGCACTCCAAGGTCGTCAGGAACGCGACCATGTCCGGCCGCGCAGCCATTCAAGATGATTGAAGTTATCCTAAATGAAGGACGTTGATCGCTTTGAGATCAAAGGCAACTTCCTGCAAACAAACCTTCTTAAAACGGAAACAAAATGCTATGCGGTGAAGTGGGTTACATTTGGTTTTGAGCTGTTTCTGTTGTTGCACCTGAATCTGAAGGTTCGAAGAATTGACGGAAAGTGAAGGCGTATTCTGACTCGCCGTGTTCGCGTAAATGCTCCAGCCTCTCTTTTGCTTCTTCCAGAGAAGGGATGTGTCCCTTCGGAATCCACCACATCACAAAGTTGTGGGAGCTTGGTTTTTCAAACCATTCATTGCGGCGCTTCATGATGTCCAAATGATGGGTTTCGAACATGAACTGCTTGAGTGCATCGGCGGACTCCCAAACAGAGAGGTTAATCAGGGTGTTAGGGTTACCAAAAAGGCGGTAGCTGAGCACCTTGCTGTAGGAGTCTTTGAAGCGCCACACATACCCACGGGACGATTCCGCAGTCGCATTGACTGAGGGAATGTTATCGACAAAGTCCTTCAAAAGTGGGTCGTCGATATTGGCTTTTGCAAACGAAATATTTAACTCGGCAAGGTGCATTCTATTCTCCCTAATTTGTCCGTTCATCAACCTCCCACGAATCATCAGAGGGGTAAAGTCACCCTAAGATGATGCGAGGAGTACGTCTCACTCATGCAGTGATGTGGAAGTTACCAGACACTGAAGTGTGGGTATTGAACGATATTTCACTAGCATCACCTAACTGCCATCCGATTGTCATTGTTCTGAAATCTCGGCTCGTAAAGGTAGCGCCATTGAATAGGGTAATAGAAAGGAGTCCACCCATGCGTAAGCAGCGCAACCTACTCACTTCTGTGCTGGCGCTTTCAGTCAGCGCGGGTTTGCACGCCGCAGATCAGTCTTCATTCCAGCGCATCAGTGCCGTGTCTACAGCCAACAATATCCCACCGGGCGTGGAAAAAAGTCACGAAACCTCCGCGGAAATTATTGCTGTCAGTGAAGACGGCAACACACTGGTTTACACCGATAGTCCGTTGAAAGGTGTGGGGATGCTGGATATCACCAACCCTAAAAAACCAACTGGGAAAGGTTTTGTTTCTTTGGATGGCGAGCCAACCTCGATTGATGTGTTGGGTGACACCTTTGTCACTGGCGTGAACACTTCAGAAAATTACACCCAGCCTTCCGGCTATCTGGTTCAGCGAAACCTGAACACGGGTAAACAAATGTGGAAGTGCGACTTGGGCGGACAACCCGATTCGGTTGCGGTGGCGAAAGACGGCAGTTTTGTTGCGGTGGCGATTGAAAATGAACGCGATGAAGACCTGAATGACGGTGTGCTTCCGCAATTTCCTGCCGGCCACTTGGCGATTGTCCCTGTGAAAGGCGGTCAACTGGTGTGTGCAGAACAAATGAAAGTGGCAATGACAGGTATGGCAGGTATTGCGCCGGAAGACCCAGAGCCAGAATTTGTGGATATAAACAGCCTTGGCGAAATCGTGGTCACCCTGCAAGAGAACAATCACTTGGTGATTGTTGATGGTAAAAAAGGCGAAGTGATTGCGCACTTCCCTGCTGGCGCGGTTGACTTGGATAACGTCGACTTGGATGAAGAGCGCGCCCTGACTTTTGATGGCACGCAGAAGAACCGTAAGCGCGAACCCGATGCGGTGAAATGGCTGGATGACGAGCGTTTCGTGATTGCCAATGAAGGTGACTACGAAGGCGGCTCACGCGGTTTCACCATCTTTAACAAGCAAGGCGATGTGCTGTTTGAGTCGGGTCTGGATCTGGAATACCGCATCGCAATGGCGGGCCACTACCCGGAAAAACGCTCTGGTAACAAAGGCGCAGAGCCGGAAGGTCTGGAAGTCGGTACTTTCAATGGGCAGCAATACATTTTTGTGTTGTCTGAGCGAGGCTCAGTCGTCGGCGTTTACCGCGACACAGGTAAAGCACCAGAGTTTGTTCAGTTGCTACCATCTGGCATTGCACCGGAATCCGCTGTTGCGATTCCACAGCGTGGTCTGCTGGCAACGGCCAACGAGAAAGATCTGATTGAAGATGGTGGCGTACGTGCTCATGTGATGCTTTATCAGATTGGCAGCGAAACGCCTGCTTACCCACAAATTGAATCTGTGATGGTTGATGGTAAACCCATCGGATGGGGGGCGTTGTCAGGTCTGGTTGCGGATCCAAACAACGAAAACACCCTGTATGCTGTGAACGACAGTTTCTATAAAGCCCAGCCTTCGATTTTTGTGGTCGATGCTTCTTCTGCGCCAGCCAAAATCACAAAGCGTATTCCAGTAATGAAAGACGGCAAACCAGCGAAGAAGCTGGATTTGGAAGGGATTACCACAGATGGTAAAGGCGGTTTCTGGTTAGCCTCTGAAGGGCGCACTGACAAAGAGATCCCACACGCCCTGTATCGCACTGACGTCAACGGCAACATTGTAGAAACAGTCGAATTCCCCGTTGAATTGCTGGCTGTGGAAAAACGCTTCGGCTCAGAAGGCGTGACCCGTGTGGGTGACAACCTCTGGGTTGCCATTCAACGTAGCTGGAAAGACGACCCTGAAAACACCGTAAAGCTGGTGCAATACAACACCAAAACTGGCGAGTGGAAAGCGGTGCGCTACCCGACCGAACCTGCTTCAAAAGGCTGGGTAGGTCTGTCTGAAATCACGGAACACGAAGGTGCACTTTACATCATTGAGCGTGATAACCAAATTGGTGACGCGGCGAAAGTGAAGCAACTGACCCGTGTCTTGCTGGCAGATACCAAGCCAGTGGCTCTGGGCGGGAAACTGCCATTGGTTCGCAAAGAAGTGGTATACGACTTCATTCCGGATCTGAAAGCACCAGGTGGCTTCGTGACGGACAAGATTGAAGGCTTTGCGATCACCAAAGACGGTAAAGCATTCGCTGTCACCGACAATGACGGTGTGGATGACAGCAGCGGAGAGACTTTCTTCTTCCCGCTTTCCAAAGATGGAAAGGCGCTGGATTTTGCGACTTTGCGTCCGTAATCCAACGACCAAAAACAAACCGCCGGCGCAATTCCGGCGGTTTGTTTTAAAGGATTAACTGGTAGCTCAACAAATCGTGGTGCTGCCCCTGAATCAAAGCTGCGTTTAGTGCTCGGCAATCATTTAAGCTGAGAGGTGATAGGGAAACCGTTTCCATCTAGCGGGTAAGTGTCCTTGTTTACATTGTAAATTGTTAAAAAGGCTGCTCAGTGAACCGGCTCATCAGTTTCCAGTGCTTAGATGAATAATCTGTGGTGACTTCAGAACCTGTGTTCAGCCAAAAATGGTCTTGGGTAAACATCATTGTCGGGTGGTAATTTGGTAGTGTTGAAGCCAGTGGATACTGTCTGCCAAATCCCCGCTTTTGGGTTGCTTCCAACACATATTCGTTGCCATTAAGGAACAGCACTACCCAGGCATGACCGCCACCATCATATGTACCGACCGCCACGCGTGCGTCATAACCCGCTTCAATCAACCAGTCTGCCAGCAGAATGGCATGGTCCTCACAATCCCCTGAAGGGTAGAAATATGACTGCTTGCTCGATTGCCAAATTTCCATCAGGCCACCGTATTGTTCGTGGTCATACTGATAGGTTTTCTTTCTGGCGATCACCAGCATGGGCAACATAGGGTTGTCGACCTTGAAGGGCAGATAGCCTTCTAGGTAACTGTGTGTCAGGTGAAAGTTCCCTTTGATATCGGGTGCTAGCGCCGTAAAAGATCGGTTATTGGTTTGGTAGGTGTAAAACCCGTTATTCCCTTTTAAAGATGCACGCCAACGGGCGATTTCCTTGTGAGAGATCTTACGGTTTGATTCAAGCAAGGTGAGAAAGCCATTGCTGCCATCAAATTCGATATCCGCCTGAGTCAAGGCGCTGGTGGAAGCGGTTACCTGCTTTTCTGTGTGACTTGGCACATCCGGTAGCTTGGCCTTTCTCTCTTCAAGCAGGCTGGCAACTACGGTCAACACCAACATCAGCGGAAGATAAAACTTGAGGTTCATGGCTTAACTGCGAAAACCGAACGCGACGATAACGGCGACGAAAATGAGGATGGTTGATGCAAAAAGCGAAACCGCTACATTGCCCTTCTTCATTTCCTCTTCTATATCCACATTCTTCAATAGTTTCTTGTCCACCCACAACAGGGCGTAAACGCCAACCAGCAGAGAAATGATGGTGTAAATGAGATTGATGGAAAGGTTGAGAATTGAAGCGAAAAAGAACTCGCTGCCCATAGTTGCACTCCTTGCATAGGGAAAGAATCGGCTTCTGCCATAAGCGTTGATACTACTGTTTTTATCGCGATGATTCGATGCAAATGCTTGGGAAAGCGAGCCTTATCAAACCTTACAAAAATGTATAGTTCGCGAAAAGTTGGCGAAAGCCCCTTTGGTTAGAGTATCTACGTCGACAGGGAAACGTCCTTGTCCACCGATACCAATAACGAGGATGACACCATGAAAAAGACAATGATTTTTAAGCCTGCTGCTATTTCTGCTGTATTGGGTCTGAGCGCCATGATGGCGGTAGGCACTGCAAATGCGGGTGACGCGCCAAAGTCACTGAACGAAGATGCAGTCAGCCTGGTTCAGGCGGTTGAGATTGCCAAAAACGCCACTGGCGGCGTGGTACTTGAAGCAGAACGCGACGTAGAAATGGGCCAGGCGGTATACGAGATTGAATTGGCAAGCGAAACCGGTGAAGAAATCAAAACCGTGGTGAACGCGACGACGGGAGAAGTGATCCTGACGAAAACCCGCCGCGACCATGACGATCACCACGATGACGACGTAGAAGATGCGATCTGGCTGTCAGGCATCAAAGACGGGACTTACCTGTCACTGGAACAAGCGCTGATGCAAGCAGAAACCCAGGTAGGCGGTAAAGCCTGGAGCATTGAGCAAGATGACCACCGTGGCCAGCCTTCTTATGAAGTTGAGCTTCTGGATGCAAACGGCAAACGCGTTGAAACCCGCATCAATGCGGTAGCAGCGAAGTAAACCCACGCTGAAAAGTAGACCATTCGAATCTTTCTGTGGGGCGGTGTCGCCCCCATTTGGAGGTACATATGAACGACGAAAACAAAAACACATCAATGTGGCAACGCGCAAAAGAGATGGTGAAACGTGTTGTTCAAGAGGCACCTATGGCAATTCTGGGTGTTGTGAGTTTCTCACTACTATTTATGCTGGGACTGGTTACACTGGGTATCAGTTTGATGGCAGGGGTTGCCGCCATCATTATGGCAAAATGGCAACAGCGCAAGATGGCGAACGACATTGCCAACCCAACAGATAAGAGAAACGACGAAGAACCGATTGCGGCTATGTAAGCCGCAATGTTATCCGAACAGAGAGAGTCCCTATGCGCGTGTTGTTGGTCGAGGACGATACCAGCCTCAGTAGTTTTGTAGAAAAAGGCCTGCGTGAAGCAGGCCATCAGGTTGAAGTCACCGACAACGGTAAGCATGCGCTCACGCTTTGTATGGCAGAAAGCTACGATGTGGCGATTGTCGACCGTATGTTGCCGGGGCTGGATGGCCTCTCTTTGGTAAAAGCGCTGCGTGCAGCTCAGGTCGGCACGCCGATTCTCTTTCTGACCGCCCTAGGCGGTGTAGACGATCGCGTGCAGGGCTTGGAAGCGGGTGGTGATGATTACCTCACCAAGCCTTTCGCGTTTTCTGAGCTGTTGGCTCGCGTCACCGCGCTTTCCCGCCGTTCTGTGTTGAAGTCCACCGAAGCCAGCCCTGAAATCAGTTATGGCGACGTGGTGCTGAACCTGTTTGAGCATTCCGCCACCCGACAGGGGCAGCCACTGGATTTACAGCCGAAAGAGTTCCGTATTCTGGAGCTATTCCTCCGTCATCCTGGTCGGGTTATCACCCGTACCATGCTGCTTGAACACGTTTGGGATATTCATTTCGACCCGCAAACCAGTGTAGTGGAAACCCACATCAGCCGCCTTCGCAACAAGCTCGAAAAGCCATTTGGCGACACACTGATTCAGACTGTGCGTGGCGTGGGCTACAAGCTTGAACAAAAAGGTGGTGAGGCGAAATGAAAGCCAGAGTGACGGACTTATTCCATCGCCACTTTTCCAAGCGCAAACTGCTGACGTTGTTGCCGACGTGGATGAAAAGCTCGGCAACCCAGCAAGGTTTGATGTTTGGTGGCGTGTCGATTATCAGTCTGGTACTGATGGCAACCGTGACCTTCCTCTATGTCGAGCATGAGCTGAAAGATCAGAACCGGGAGATAGTGAAAGAGTCCCAGCAGCTTGCCACGGGTCACCACAAAAAAGTGGATGACGACCCGATTGAGGACGATGAGATTCTTGCGGTGCTGGCATCTGGTTTTGTACTTGCCGGCGTATTGGTTTCGATTTTCACCGTGGCATTGGTTATTGCGATGAGCCGTATCAGTCAAAAACGCATTAATCGCATTGAAAGCGTGCTCAATGCCGCGGCTGAGGGCGATCTTTCCGCACGTACGGACGTGAAATATACACACAATGACTTGGCGCGTATTTCAGTTTCTGTTGATGACATGCTGTCACGACTGGAAGGCTCTGTCGCGGCGATGAGCGACATCTCTGCCAACATCGCTCACGAGCTAAAAACACCGATTACCCGCTTGCGCCATAACCTGCTGACACTCCGTGAAGAAGCCGACCGTGTCGAGCCGAATCTCGATGACGCTTTTATCGAGGAACTGGACAAAGCGCTGGAAGATTCGCAGCGTTTAGCTTCTATCTTTGACGCGTTGCTGAGGATTTCCCAGATTGAATCCGGTGCTCGCCGAAGCCGATTTATGGCCCTTGATCTCAACGATGTCATCGAAACTGTGGCAGAGATTTATGTCGATGTGGCTGAAGATGCCGAGATGACGCTGACGGTTGATAAGCCAGATTCACCATTGATGATTCAAGGCGATCGAGAACTACTTATCCAGCAGGTGGCGAACCTGATTGAGAACGCGCTGCGCTATTGTCCGGCGGGCAGCTATATCCAACTTCGCTGCGGGGAAAATTTGGAAAGTGGCAATGTGTGGCTCGAAGTGAGCGATAACGGTTCTGGCATTGCGGATGAAGAAAAAGAGCGCGTGTTCGAGCGCCTATACCGCGTAGACAAAAGCCGCACAGATGGTGGCTTGGGTCTTGGGTTGTCTTTGGCAAAAGCGGTGGCTGGTTTGCATTATGGCAATATTGAGCTGTTTGATGCTGAGCCAGGGTTGGGCGTCAGGGTAGCTATCCCAGTTCGCTAGGTGACCAATTAAACGCACTATTAGATTGTTTTTATTAATAAAGAAAGTGGAAGGTGTACAGGCTCGGAAGAATAATTCTTAAACTGCCACCTTTCTTTTTTATATGAAATGTTTTTCATTTCGTTTTCAGTTGTGCAAATTAATTCAATTGGATATTATTTTATCTTCTTAAGTTCGAGAATAAATTGGATTATCGACACTTTAATTCTCATTAATGAGAATTAAGGTGTCGGGTTTTGATATTTTTCACTCAATGCCAGAATAACGGAATGCTTCTTTGGTCAGGCGATTTAATTCGCTTTCTTCCATCTGGTTATGAACCACAGTGATACGTCCGAGATAAATTAAAGGTACTTCTGATGCCCTACCTTCAATGTGAAATTTGATGGCTTCAGCGGTGGCCACACCCAGATCATCACTCATCCGCATTGGCGTCGCATCTAACTCACCCGCCCGAATTTTTTCGATCTCCTTTGCTGTACCACCCCAGCCCGTCACATAAATGTCAGACAATCGGTCTGCTTCACCAAGCGCTTCAACCGCTCCCATGGTCATGGCCGTATTGGCATTGTGTATCATTGACACTTCAGGGAAATTATTGAGTACCAACCTTACGCCGTCAGCGCCTCCGAGTTTCTGATATTGGCCAAAGTGCTCGTAAATGTTTAGCCAATCGCCTTTCTGCTGAACACAGTCGATAAATCCTTGAGAACGTTGAGTATCTGTAATGCCAGGAATCCCACGGTTTGCCGCAAACTCCACCTGTTTTCCCATGTGTTTAATCACGTGATCGCAAAGCACATCTGCGCCCATAGCACTCGAAAAGTCGAACCAGCCGTCTGGTTGATGTGTCCATTGATTGTTAGGTGTGTGGAACGCCCAAATGAAGGTTTTGAACTTGTCTGACGCCGAGAGTTTTTGGATGTTATCTGCCTGCAGGTCCAGTTCGGAAGGGCCGAAAATCACGAAGTCGTAAGGCTGCTCAGCGTTAAGTACTTGATCTGTATATTGCGATTGCAATGAGTGCTCGATTTGCTTTGAGGGATACTCATGAACCTCATAGGGCAGCTTTAAGTCCAGTAAGCGTTTGGTCATCGCTTTGAAATTTTTCACCCAAAAATCAGAGATATCTGCACTCGGGTAAATAACTGCAATACGCATAGGTTTGCTTAATTTTTCTATATTCGTCGGTAAAGGTGGTTCACTAACGGTTTTCTGAAATGTTTTAAGTTTTTCATTATTCGAATTATTTAGGTTTTCTTTAGATGAAACTGAAAAAGACATCACCCATAAAGCAAAAACCAGGCCTGCCACTATACTTCTTTTCATTTTCCTTCCTTGTGGTTTACCAACTGGAAAAACTCTATTAACATGCTTATTAATGATACATGAGAATTATAAATCGGACTGGTTTCATTCTTTGAGTGCTTATATTTTTTCCCGATTCAAGACTTTTATCATCTTTTTCTTCGCGACAACGTGTTCTGCCGAAACGATGACAGCGTATTACGTTGCTTATGCGCAGGAAAAAGTGAGAAGAGCGATATCTGAGAACGCTGTCTGGGATGGCCCCACGACCGGCCCGAGTATCGTGAGCGACAAAAACATTATTTTCGTTGCTTCTGACTTGAGAAACGGTGGGGTGTACGGCGTTGGGAAAGGAATGTCTGAAGCCATTTCCAATATCGACTGGCACCTTAGGTTTATTGATGGGTTTGGCTCAGAGGTTCGCCAAGGAGCAGCCATCAAGAAAGCCATCAGTTTCAAACCGGATGCGATTGTGCTCGGTGGCATCGACGCCCAGCATCATAAAGACGTTCTCAAGATAGCCAAAAGCCAGGGGATCGTGGTGATTGGTTGGCATGCAACCGAGTTAGCAGGTGGGAACAGCGAACTGGGTCTTTTCATGAACGTCACCACAGATCCTCTCGCCGTTGCTGAGATTGCCGCCATGCTGGCTATCGTCAACTCCAAGGGGCGCGCAAAAACCCTGATATTCACAGACCCCAACTATAAAATTGCCACCATCAAAGCGAACGCCATGGCTGACACCATCCGGCGCTGTGCAAACTGTGAAGTCTTGGAGGTCAACGCGCTGCCGCTGGATAAAATTGCCGAGCAGATGCCAGTAACGTTTGAAGGTCTATGGAAGAAATACGGCGCAGATATTACCCACATTCTCGCCATCAACGACCTCTATATTGATTATGTTATCCCTTCGCTAGAAACAAACGTTGAACAGCAAATTCATATACCGCAGAACATCTCTGCCGGTGACGGAAGCCGTGCGGCCTATAAGCGCATCAACAATGGCAGCTTCCAGTTAGCAACAGTTCCAGAGCCACTCTACTTGCATGGTTGGCAGATCACGGATGAACTGAACCGCGCATTCAACCAACTTCCCCCGAGTGGGTATTCCGCGCCTGTACACATGGTGACACCAGATAATGTCAGTGAATTGATTGGCAAGCATGAACGTGGTGTGTACGACCCAAAAAATGGCTACCGCGATGCCTACCTCAAGATATGGAAGCCATGATGAACCTGAACAATACCAGTATTACCCAAAGGCTTATCATCTCAAGCCTCATCTCTCTCCTGATGGTGAGCTTCGCTGTTTTGATTGTTATTCGTTCGCTGTTCTACGTCGAATCAACACTCAAAACGGAAACCTCACGTCATGTCTCTGAACTGATTGTGAACTCAGAGATCAGCCGTCGTGTCTTTGCATTGACCTCGCGTGTGAAGCTATTGGAACAAACCTTCCTGTACAGTGAAACTGTGCTTTCTGAAGAAGCGTTTAACATTGATTTCCAACTGCAAAGGCTAAGAGATCTTTCTACGAATCAGGACTTTTCCTATCAAATAGATGCGTTCATCGACAACTTCCACCGCTTTCTCGGCAGCTCTCTGGCACTGAACCGAATTCTCAAACAGACCAAAACCATTGATGCGACCCTGGCGGATCAACTCAACGCGCTTGAGGTGGCAGTGGCAGCGAGCAAGTTAGAACACCTCGGCGAGGAAGAAGTGACTATCTACAACAACGAGCTCGATATTATCGCCATGCTTCGTGAGTCATTTTTGATGGTTGGTAAAATGTTGGGGGATATTCATAGCCGCATTACGCCTGAAACCGAAAAAGTGTTACTCATCGAGGCAGAAAAGGAGCTGGATATTCTTCAGCTTCATCTGGAAAACGTGGACATATCCACCACGGAAGTCCGAACGCAGAAAATCGCGATTAAGCGGACCTTAGAGCGATACCATGCGACGCTCAGGAAAATCCGCGCCAATCTGGACCAGCGTTGGATTGTGATGGCGGCACTTGTTCAGGCTCAGGCAGGTTTGCTAGAAATGGTGGAAAGCACGGAATCCCGTGTGCAGGAGCAAACCTTACAGCTCACGACTCAGCTGGAAGATGTGATCACTGAATCTCGCTTCAACGCTATCATCATCAGCCTGTTAGCGTTTTTGTTCTCCGTGCTGCTGGTTAATCACGTTGTCAGCAGGCATATCCAGAAGCCTCTGGACGATCTTAAAGATGGATTCGATCGCTTGGTTTCCCATGGAACCAAACGGCCCATTGATTTGGGGCGTTCGGATGAGTGGGGGCATATCGAGAATGCCTACAACAACATGGCAGCGAGGCTGTCCGAAGCTTATCAGGCCATTACCGAAGAGAAGAAAAACTTCGACTTTCTTGCCCACCATGACCCGTTGACCCGCTTAGCGAATCGATTACTCGCGACGAAAGAGCTGCGTAACCAAATCGCTGACTCCAAGGAGAATGGCACCAAATTCCTGCTTCTCTATCTGGATATTGATGAATTCAAAACCATCAATGACTCCCTGGGACATGCCGCGGGAGACAACTTACTGGTCAACGTGGCGGAGAAACTGACCAGATTGATTGGTGATTCCGGCTTTGTCGCCCGCATGGGTGGGGATGAGTTTATGATCCTCATTCCTAACACTCACTTAGAGCAAGGGAAGCTCATTGCCCAGAGAATTAATAAGGCAATCAAGCAGCCTTACTACATTGAAAAAAGCACAATTTTTGTATCAACCAGTATCGGTATCTGTGAGTTCCCTGACCACGGACATGATGGTGAAACACTGATCCGGAATGCAGATACGGCGATGTATTACGCGAAACGCAATGGTCGCGACAGTTACCGTATTTATACGGATGAAATGACCACAGAAGTGAACGACATCATCGAAACCAACCGCGGTTTAAACCATGCGGTTCGTCGAGATGAACTGACTGTTTTTTTCCAACCCAAAGTGAATTTAGCTTCCGGCAATATTGTTGGTGCAGAAGCATTGGTGCGGTGGCAGCATCCTAAACTGGGCTTGCTCCCGCCGTCTGCTTTCATGGAAGTCGCAGAGAAATCTGATCTGGTTGTCGACATCGATAAATGGGTGTTTAGCAAGGTAGCCAGATTGGTCACAGAGTGGAAAAATGCCGGTATCGACACGTCAAGTATCCTTATCTCCGTTAACTTCTCCGCAAGAATGTTCTACATGACAGATTTGGCAGAGCAACTGCAAAAAATCCTCGATAAGACAGATTGCGAGCCGAGCCAGCTGATTTTGGAAATCACGGAACGCGACATGATGCGGGACTTTGAAACCTGCGTCAGGACAATCGAAACCCTTCACGCCAAAGGCTACAAAATCGCGATTGATGACTTCGGCACGGGTTACTCCTCGCTCTCCGTGCTTAAAAATCTGTCAGCCGATTACATCAAGCTCGATCGTAGTTTCATCAAAGACGTTCACTCATCATCGTCGGACTATGAAATCACCAAAGCGATTCTCCAACTGGCGAACGTGCTGGACTTATCCGTGGTGGCAGAAGGGGCAGAAACTCGACCGCATGTCGATACATTGCGTCAGCTTGGGTGTGCTTCGGCTCAAGGCTACTATTTTGCCAAACCGCTGCCCGTTGATGGTTGGCTTGACTACTTGGAGGAAAACCAGCGCAAGGCCAGTCAGAGTGACTTTATCAGGCTGAAATCCGTGACATAAAGCCTTGCTATTGGCAGGTACTGAACGGTTTTATAGGCCGAATAGTATTACTCCATACATTGTTAAGCGGTAGTTTTCTCTCCCGATTTCAACCGATGAACATTATTCATAAAACAGCCCTTAGAGGGCTGTTTTTCGTTGGAAAGGATGAATATGTATGAAGACTAGCGGACAAATTTCCCCAAGTGGGATTTTACCGTGTTAAGGTTTTCAAAATTCAGGGAGTAACAAGGGGTTTGAGATGATCGCAAGGGAATGGAAAGCGCGCTGTCCAAAGCATCATGAAGAGGGCTTTATTGCTTATCTTTATGAAACTGGTGTGAAAGAAACGTCTGAGACTGAGGGCTTTCAGGGGGCGCAGATCTTCAAGCGGGAGATGGATGGAAATTCAGAAATCACGTTGATCAGCTACTGGAAAGATCTGGAGTGCATTAAGGCCTTTGCGGGTGAGGATATCGGCATTGCCCGTTTGTACCCGGAAGATGAAAAGTACGAACTGAAACCTGACTTTCACGTGTCTCACTATGAAGTAGTTGAAAGTCGTTTAAACCAATAAACAAGATACTCATTAACAATGAAAAATGCTTCGCCAGAAAAACCGTTGGAAGAGATCTACTTTGCAGGTGGCTGCCTGTGGGGCGTGCAAGAGTTTATGCGCCACTTGCCGGGCGTGGTGTTCACCGAAGCGGGACGGGCAAACGGCACCAGCCACTCAACGGCTTCACCTTATGATGGTTATGCCGAATGTGTACGAACACAATTCGACCCTGACACGGTCTCAGTAGAGACATTGATGGGATATTTCTTTGAAATCATCAACCCGCATAGCGTTAACAAGCAAGGCGAAGATGTCGGCGAAAAATACCGCACAGGCGTATACAGCAATCATCCTGAGCATTTGACTATTGTCCGCGACTTCATTGCGGCCAGGGAAGATGCAGACAGGGTTGCGGTGGAAGTACTGCCATTGAGTAACTACGTGCCGAGCGATAAAGAACATCAGGATAGGCTGACCCGTTTCCCTGATGACTATTGCCATATCCCTCTGGATTTATTACATAAATACAAGCAGAAGTAGATTTGTACCAAGGATGAAGGAATGAATAAAACAATCGCGTTAACCCTGACACTCTGTAGTGCCCTGCTGGTGGCGCCTTTAGCTTTGGCATCCGACCGCGCAGAGTATGGTTGGGAAATGATTGAACAGGGCGCGATGGTGGTGGATGTTCGCACGCCGGGTGAATTCGATGACGGCCACTTGAGCGGTGCGGTGAATTACCCCGTGACAGAACTGGATAGACACATCCAGAATTTAGATAAAGACACACCGCTGGTGCTGTATTGCCGCAGCGGTGTTCGCTCAGGTGCAGCGTATCAATACCTACTGAGCAAAGGCTTCACCAATCTTCACAATGCTGGTGGATTCGAAGAGATGAAAAACGCGAAGTAACTGACTTCGCGTTTTTCTGTTAGAGCACTCTTACCTTACCGACCTAGATTTTTCCTTCATTAAAGTCTTTCTGGAAGTAGAGCACCTTCTGAAGGTAGCGTCTCGCCTCGTCTTTCGGGTGTCGGGTTGTCAGGGCATCGTAGACCTGACGCGGGGACTTACGGTTAAGCTCTACCATCGCCTGTTTACGATCACTATGAAAGGTCGCCAGTACGCCGCCTGTGCCGCCGTTGTAGGCGGAGATCATGCTGAAGTGCTTGGACGAAGCGTTCTTCACATCACGCAGGTAGCGGGTTTTCAGAATGTGCAGATATGCCGTGCCTGTGTCGATATTGTTTGCGGGATCGAACAGGTACTCTTTGGTCGGCATTCCCGGCTTCTTCTTCACCAGATTAAACACATCTGCACCTGCTGTTTTCGGGATCACCTGCATTAAACCGTACGCACCGGCATGGCTGACAGCATAAGGGTTGAAGCTGCTCTCGGTTTTGATCACCGCATAAATCAGATCTTCTGGAATGTCGTAACGCTTTGAGGCGTCGCGGACATAGTGTGCATACTGGTATTCACGCTGCTCCAAATGATCTTTCACCATATCAATCTGCACGTAATAGGCTTTGCCGCGCTTGATGGATTTGCTTTGCAGCTTGTTGTCGATGAGGTAATCCGCAAAGCGGTTTGCGCGCCATTCCCATTCAATTGATTTGCCTTCCTGATCGACAATCTGACCGAGGAAAAATGGCTTTCCGGTGAGCTCAATCTCTTTGTCCGTAAACTGCTCGACGTGCTTCGGATCAGCGGGCATTAATACCGTTTGAACGATGGCTTTTTGCAGCTTTTCCATCGGCTGGCGTTGGGCAACGGTAGAAACGTAAATCTTACCAGCCTCAAAGTCGATGTGTGCCCGGGTCTGATAACCGTCCAGATATTTCACATAGCGGTGTTTGCTGGACTCGACATACTCATCGTCGCCCCATTGTTTTTTCGCCTCTTTGGCAATGTAAGCGAACAGGGCGCTAATTGCCTTTTTGTTGGCATCAGATACGGGTTGGCTGGTGACAGGTAGCGGAGTGTTATCGCAGTTGCAATCCGGGGTTTCGGGCGCTGCTGAGCAGCCAGTAAGCAGGGTTGCTGACAGCAGAAGAATGGCTTTTTTCATCGTCACTTCTGATTGTTGTTTTTGTTCTTAGTGAATAGAGGCGACGATGCTATGCCTGACCTTGAAAAAAGGAAAGAAATTTGTCGGCATCGAGGGAGCTAAAGAAAGAAATTTTGCGCTAGCACACAAGGTGTTAGCGCGCTTTTTGAGCAGGTCTAGTTGAGTTGTTCGACGATATGTTTAGCGATAGGAAAGCAAGATGTTGCTGCCGGTGAAGGTGCATTGCATACGACTAATGCGTGCTCGGTTTTGTGGAACAGGAAATCATCAACCAGATCGCCGTTTTGATAGACCGCTTGAGCACGAATACCGGAGGGGTAGGAACGCAAATCCTGATTGGTTAGGGAAGGGCAATACTTCTGCACTTCCTTTAAGTAGCCCGGTTTCCAGAACCCATTCCTGAGCTCCTTCATGGCGGATTTGAAATTGCGGCGAATCACTTTGTAAAACCCGGGATACTGCAGCATCTCAACCACGTCACTCGGAGAGAAAGAAAAGCGAGAGTAGCCTTCACGGGCAAGACTTAGCACCGCATTTGGGCCAACAGTGACCGAGCCATCAATCATTTTGGTCAGGTGAACGCCGAGGAAGGGCAAAGCAGGGTCAGGGATGGGATAAATCAGACTGCTGATAATGGCATTATGTTCGCTCGCCAGTTGGTAGTAATCGCCGCGAAACGGCACCATTTGGAAATCCGGCGTCTCTCCCAGCATGCGCACAATGCGATCTGACATGATGCCTGCGCAGGAAATCAGCTTGCTGGTATGGAAGGTTTGTTCACCTGCCACCACAGTCACGCCATCTTTTGATTCCTGAATGTACTCAACAGGATGACTATAAAAAATATCCCCACCGCGCTCCTTGATCATACTTCCGAGTTTTTGGCAGATCTGGCGATAGCTAACGATGCCTGTGGAAGGGATAAAGATAGCACCAAGCCCACTGATATTTGGCTCTTTATTCTCTAGCTGTGCCGCGTCCAGCACATCGAAATCCAATTCGTTGTCAGCTGCGCGGATTTTTAATGCTTCCATGCGTTCCAGTTCAACTTCACTGGTGGCAACCAGCAGTTTGCCGCATTCCTCGAAAGGGATTTGGTGCTCGGTACAGAAAGCTTTAATGGCTTGATTGCCTTCTTTGCAAAAACGCGCCTTCATGCTGCCCGGTGTGTAGTAAACACCAGCGTGGATGACACCGCTGTTGCGTCCTGTTTGGTGGCTGGCAGGTTGAGGTTCCTTTTCGACCACCACAACACGCGCATTGGGCTCCTGCTTTTGCAGTTCACTGGCGACACTCAATCCAACGATTCCTGCGCCAATGATCAAATAGTCGCAATTCACCATGTATCAATCCCTGATAAAGCCTTCTGTAAGAAGTTTGATTGAATGCTAAATCGTCAATGATGGGAAGGTGTTAGGAGTGACTCTGTGACACGAGCTATACCCAAACGACCCGAATGCTGGATCTGCGTATTGTTTGAATATGAATGTTGTTAACCTGCAGACTTTCTATTGCTGGCTGCGTCTTTCTCGTAGGGATTTCTGATGCCGGCCTTAGAAGAGGAAATGACGCGCCCAAGCGGGATAGGTTCTCCGTACACATAGCCTTGGGTGTAATCAAGGCCCACTTCGCGCACATGGCGAAGGTCTTCCTCGCTGTTGACCTTGTGCGCGGAAGTTTTAACTTTCAGTGTATCCGCCACCTGTTTGATGGATTCAACAATGCGTTTATCGACCTTGCTCGACTTCATCATTGAGATAATGCTGCCATCGATTTTGATTAGGCTGATATTGAATTTGCGCAAGTAACCAAACGAGGAGAGTTCTGAGCCAAAGTTGTCGACGGCGACTTCGCATCCGAGTTTACGCAGTGATGAAACGATGTCTTGAGAGCGAATGGTGTCGATAAGCAAAGTACTCTCTTTGACTTCGATACAAATCTGGCTGGCAGGCAGCACACTGTCTTTGATTAAACCGAGACAGTAACTCATGAAGCTCTCACTGTAGAAAGCGCCGGTTGAAATATTGACGGCAATACCCAATCCAGTTTCTGCGAGGGCATTTGCCTGTTCTACAAGCACTTCGTTAAACACCCAGCGCTCAATGCTGATCAGGCGACCTGTCGGCTCAGCAGCAGGGAGAAACTCGGCGGGAAGCAGTAAATCCCCTTCTTCAGTGATCAGTCTGACGAGCACTTCATGCCAGGTAGGAAGCTCCTGGCTATTGGGTACCAATGGCATGCTAAGTAGACTGAAAGAATTCGTGGATATGGCAGTATCAATCCGCTGCAACAGGAAGTCGCGACGGAATGAAATGCCATCATTCAGCAATGAAGGGTCGAATACTGAAATGGCCGGCTTGCAGCTTTCAGTTAATGATTCAAGAGCAACCTGTGCTTGGTAAATCAGCTGGAACGGCGTGCTTTGCAGTGCCTCGGCAGCCGTTAAGCCAATTGAGCAATCCAACGGGTAAGACGTTTCGCCATGTTGGTATTTTAATGAGCAGATTTTCTCTGAAAGCTTGTTAAGAGAATGCTGGGCGTTTTCGATTGATTCGTTAGGCAGTAAGACGCCAAACTGCTTGTCACTGAGTCTGGCAGCGTTCTGTTTTCCAAAAGACTTGATGATTAAACCAGCTGATTTAACAAGTTGATCCCTGATTTGGTTACCAAAGGCATCGGCCAGCGCTTCGAGTCCGCCGATTTCCACGACTGCCAGTGTATGTCTGTCTAAGGATTCCTCGAGACTGTCGATATGACCTTGCAGCTTGTGTTCAAAAGCGCGTCGGTTCGGAAGTTTGGTGAGCATATCTAAAGCCGACTTTTCCTCTTTTCCTGCAATACGCTCTTCCATAGAGACTGTGTGAAGATGGAAGGTGAGCACCCATCCGTTCGGTGCATTTCCATCTGGGATAACCGGAATCACCTCTAAATAAACCAGTTGTTCCTGATGTTGCTCAGTTTGCAAGGTGAAGGTACCGTTCAGGCGGAAGTCCTGATGGTATGCAGAGAGTAGGTGAGCAAAGGTGTATTGATTTTGGCGGTCAAAAATATTGAACTGCTCATCAATGCTAGCGCCGATTAAATCATTGTTCGACAGGCCAGTGAAAGCTGCGGCATGGCGGTTGATAAAGGTGATTCTGAGCAGGGAATCAAGCGCGATTATACCATCACTGACGGATTCGGCAGCGGTTGCGAGCAGCAAGTTCTCCCTTTCGAGTTGCACGTTTTCGCGGTGGATCGTAGTGGTCTCCTGACAGAGCCCGACCAACCGTGAACCGCTGTCTGGGTGTATTACGCGGGCGAGAATATGGTGGTATACCACCTGACCATTGGCATTTCTCACCTGAATGTTGATGTCGAGCTGCTCGTCGTGCATCCTTGCCACAGTGAACATGGCCTCAAGTTGGTGTTGGTCTGAAGGCAAGACTTTATCGCGCCACAGGGATCTAGATATACCGTCACTTTCCTGAAGGCCATACAAGGCGTACATCTCGGTATTCCAGTAAATCTCTTCTGTTTCTGGGTTGTACTCCCAAAGGCCGAAATCGCATACCTGGCCGACAAGTTCAGCTTGCTTGGCAGCGAGTGCTTCTTGCAGCGAAAGCTCGCGTTCATCATCAATATCCGTGATGGTACCAATCACTTTGGTGGTTACGCCATGGCTGTCATGTTCGATAGGTTGGCAATGATCCCTCACCCAACGATAGCGCTCATTGTCATCCAGTAACCGATATTCAATGGCACCAAACTGGCCGCCATTGTATGTCACTGTGTGTTGGTATTCTCTGAGATCATCCGGGTGAATGCGGGACATCCACTCGTACAGTCGTTTGACGTCACTGGCTTTGATGCCAATGGCTTGGCTGGCGTTTTCTGAAAGGTGCAGATACTTCGTGTGGCACTCCATTTCATAGACTGCGGTACGGTTGATTCCAAGGGCAAATTCGAATTTCTTCGACCACATTTTCCGCTCATCATCGAAGCGACGATCTTTGTCGATATCCTGAACCTGATAGATAAACTGCAGGGTATTTCCTGTCCATTTGTCCCTGATGATGGAGACACCAATACGTGTCCAAACCACCTGTTTGTTTTTGCGCGTGAGGCGAACTTCAGTTTGAAAATTATTGATTTTGCCTGAAGAGAGTAATTGAAGCTGCTCATTGGCTGCATCTTTATCGCGATGGAACACAAGCTGTCGGAAGGTTTTCTTTTCCAGCTCTTTTGCGGTGTAACCAATCAGGTCGATGAAGCTTTTGTTGGCATTACTCATTGTCCCGTCGGGCTGGACCATGACCGTTCCTATCACTGATGACTGCATGGCATTTGAAAACAAATCTGCCCGTTCATCACTCGTTTTCTGGATTTGAAGCAGGCGCGCCGACTTCACGGCGAGGATTGCCCCAAGCAACATGGCACCACTGATTGGGAGCAAAAGCCCAGTCGTACTGACGGGTTCAGTTGATATCACTAGGTTCTCTTCTGGGTTTACTAACAATAAATCCAGGGTCACCGAGACCACAAAGGCGGTGAAAAAAGCTGATAGCCTGTCCAATATGGCGCCCGCCACGGTCAGTGCGATGGCAATGGCAATAAAGGGGAAAGTAGCATGGGTAAGCAACCATCCGCATAGCGCAGCGATGACAAATATCGTCATGACGGTAGTTGGGCGACAGAGGCTCGATGGCAATTCACGGTTGCTTTGCAGCAAGGTGTAAACCAGAGGTGTGATAGCCAAGATACCGATCACATCACCAAGGTACCAAGCAGGGGCAACGGCTTCGAAGGGGATGGACAATTCTCGGTTCAGCACCCAGCCGCCGAGGACGGCGCCAGCGAGGGGGCTAAGCAAGACAGTTAGCAGCACAAAGGAGGTAAAAGCCTTCATCGACAGGAAAGGTTCAGCGTATCGGGCGATATAGGCCAGTGACAGACTGCCAAGAATAATGGTGGAAGAGTTCGCGGCTGCGAGTTGAATGCTCTGAAGTGGGTCATCGCCGAAGATAATGTTGGAGAGTAATATAGCGACGAAGGCCGTGCCAACAAGTGCTAATCGTTGGCTGGAAGGCGCCAGCGCTATCATGGCGATACTGAAGCCGTTGGTGTACCAGATAAAGGCTGCGCTGTTAGGCTGGCGGAGAAAGTAGATGGAATACAGCGACTCAATCAGACAACCCAGAAACAAAAGCATGATGCGTATTAATACCGCATTCTCGGGGAATACGTCGCTGGACTGATTGGTCGCTGCCGTTGGGGTCATCGTTTCATCCGGTGCTTTGAGCCAAATAATTAAACCCTCCCTGTTAGCGGGCGCTGACAGCGTCGCCTCACTTGATAGCCAGAGTTTTGTCTCAAAAGTTTAGATGATGTCTCATTTTTGTGCCGAGAAACCCTGATGCGTCGTAAATGGCTCTAAGTGATGACTCACATCGTGGTTTGCTCAAAGTTCGTTGTACTTTACCGCGCGGCCAAAACATTTTTCCGGTGGGTATTTCTTCCGGTTATGTTCGATCTTCTCATCACACGCTTTTTCCAAATCAACGCCGCAGCGATCTGCAATGCGTATTAGATAGAGTTGGATGTCTGCCAGCTCATGTTCAAGTGCTTGTCGTTTCTCAGGAGGAAAGTTCTCAGCTTGTTCAGGTGTTAACCATTGAAAAAGCTCAGCCAGTTCTCCGACTTCCCCACTCAAAGCCATGACCAGATTTTTGGGGTTGTGGAACTGTTCCCAATCCCGCTCGCGGGCAAATTCTGCCATTTCAGATTGCAGCCGAAGAAAAGCACTTGTTGGTTTATCCGTCATGAGGGGCGTTGTCCTTGAGATAATCTGGGGTGACGAAGTTATAAGATGCTAGTGTGTCATGGATTGAAGCACGGGAAAACTGATGTTTCGTATTGCCGCGCTAGTCACTAAATCACCTCTTCACCTGTCCTATTTTTGTGAAAAATAAGAATTTCTTTTCCAACTGAAAGCAAATGCCCGCCAATCCTGTCTATTCTGTAACTAGAACCATGGAGCTAGGCGCCTACCTTGAACGATATCACCGCAACATTGTTGACCTATTCCCCAGTGACCCTCTTTTTCGCGGTGATCCTGTTGTCTTATCTGCTCGAAGATTTAGCGATTGTGACCGCCAGCGTTGCTGCGTCGCAAGGGGTTATGTCAGTACCTGCAGCGTTGGCAGCCATCTTTGTGGGTATTGCGACAGGCGATATTGGCCTTTACGCACTGGGTTTATGGGCACGTCGCTGGAGAAAACTGCGCGGATTTTTGCTGACCAAACCGAGCGTGAGAATGATACGCCGGAAATTGCGCGCCCATGCGTTTGGCAATTTGTTCCTTATTCGCTTTGTGCCAGGTCTTAGGTTTGTCGGTTTTTGCCTGAGCGGTTTCTTCCGTGTCGGGCTAAAACCCTTTTTATCGGCCGTGCTGGTTGCAACTGCACTCTGGACGGCTCTGATTTTCGTGCTGGTTTACAAACTGGGCGAAATTGAATGGATTAATAACCACCTCAGCTGGGGACTTATCCCTGTTGTGGTGATCTTGCTCATTGCCGTCAACCGTGTTGCAGGGAGCAAGCTGAAGGAGAAAGCCGTTTGCACAGATTAAAGCTGGTGGAAGAGAAAACCTCTCCTGCCTTGCCGGTTAACCATGGCATGCCGCCTTTAGACATGAGCGGCAAACCGGTGTCGTTTTTTGAATTCTGGCCGGGTTGGGTGTTTTACGCCCCGGTGGCCTTGCAATGGATATGGAACGGGCTGAAGTACAGAAGCTTTGGATTGCCATTGGTGGCAAACCCCGGCATTGAATTGAGTGGCATGGTGGGCGAATCCAAAGACGCTATTTTGTCACTGGCTGGTGACACAGCGAAGCCTTGGGTATTGCCTTACATCATGTGGGAAAAAACCGCGATGCCGCCAGAAACACAGGCGCATCAGGCACTGACTGCCTTGCAACAGGCAGGGCTCGGCTTTCCCGTGGTTGCCAAGCCGGATCTGGGCTGTCGTGGTGCGGGTGTGCGTTTGGTCGAGAACAAAGGCGAGCTGGAAGAATACCTGCGCCTGTTCCCAGATGGTGCCCGATTGATGTTGCAGGAAAAAGCGCCTTACAACGCCGAAGCAGGTGTGTTCTACGTGCGTTATCCCGATCAGAAAAGAGGTCAGATTTTCTCCATGACCCTGAAATACAACCCTTTCGTGGTGGGCGATGGAGAGAGCAATCTCGCCCAATTGATTGATGAGGATTCCCGTGCCGGAAAACTCGCACATTTATACCGAACACGCCATGAGGACAAATTGGATCTGGTATTGGCGAAAGGGGAAACGTTCCGCCTTGCTTTTGCCGGCAGTCATTCGCGCGGTGCGATTTTCCGCGATGGACGTGACTATATCAGCGATGCGTTAGTCGAGCGCTTGGATGAAATTTTTGATGACTTTCCCGGTTTTCACTATGGACGGATCGATCTCAAGTTCCGGGACATCAACAGCCTGATGCGAGGCGAAGATTTTGTATTGCTGGAAGTCAATGGCGCCAGCAGCGAAGCCGCGCATATCTGGGATCGCGGTGCGACCATCAAGAGTGCATTCGGCACCTTGCTGGATCAATACCGGATGCTGTTTGAGATTGGCAATTTGCAGCGAAAGGCCGGGCACAAAGTCCCGTCGTTGTTGGAGCTTTACCGGGCATGGCGTCGTGAAAAGGCGTTGGTTCGTGATTATCCGTCCACCGATTAAAACAACTAGCAATCGAGAAAAATCAGTCGATTTGAGGGGATACCATGTTAGCGAGAGACACCAGGCCATCACTGAATGAACCCACTGCTGTTGAGGTAGAAGGGTGTCTGGATGTGGCGGCGCAGGCGCTTGAGCTTTTACACCAGCTTTCTGACGAGCAGTACAACTTTGTCGCAGCACCGTATTTGCAAAGTTCAATCGGTCAGCACATGCGCCATATTCTTGATGTGGTCCATGCTGCTTCCGCGCAGGAAATTGATTATGACGTTCGCCGCCGTGCGCACCCTGTTGAAACCGATAAAGAGATTGCGATTTCGGAATGGCGACACCTTTGCGAATGGTTGGAAAGCCTTTGTGAAGCAGATATGGATGCCGCGATTGATGTACGTCATGAGGTCAGTCTGAACCGTCAGGCTGCGGCAAAATCAGCGTCTACACTTGGCCGCGAACTAGCATTTGTCTCCAGCCATGCGGTGCATCATTTTGCGCTAATCCGTGTCAGCTTAAGTGCACAGAATATCAGTGTGGCAGAGACCTTTGGTCTTGCACCTGCCACTCTCAGTCATTTCCGTGGAGAAAAGTGAATGTGTACTGTCAGCTGGTTGCTGAACGATACCGGATACGACGTTTTCTTTAACCGTGATGAGCAAAAGGGTCGTGCGATTGCGCGTCCACCCCAACGTTTTCAGGACAAAGGCACTGCGTTTCTGATGCCCGTGGATCCTGATGGTGGCGGCACCTGGATTGCGACCAACCAACACGGACTCTCGCTTTGTCTGCTGAACTACTATCAGGGAGATATCCCTGAGTTGCCTCTCATTAGCCGCGGGTTGCTGGTAAAAATGCTGGCGTCCTCATCATCTGTGGCAGAAGTGGTTAATACGCTCAATGAGCTCCATATGGGCTCCTACGCGCCTTTCACCTTGTTGGTATTTGCGCCCGATTTAAACGCGCACCACGGCCATGTAATTGCTTTCCAATGGGATGGTCACGTGTTGACGCAGCGACCGAGTGTTGAACCAATGATCTCCTCGTCTGTGGCATTTCAGGAAGTGATGATTGCAAGGCGCGAGGCTTTCAAAAATATCATGACAGAACCGCAGACGGTCGAGAAAGCCTGGGCGTTTCACAAGAGCCACGTCCCTGAAGCTGGGTACAAATCCGTCTGTATGCACCGTGACGACGCCAACACAGTGAGCTTTACTCACCTGAGCGCGACGCCAGGTGCAATGGAAATGGTTTATGTCGATGGACCGCCATGCCGAAACGGCCCAGCGGTGACAGAAACTTTAGTTCGCAAGGTACCTAACATGCGTTTGGTGGCCAGCGAAAAAAGGTGAAATTTTTACCTCCCCGACAGGTTCTTATTTAGCAAGCGAACCTGCCCAAAATAATAAGGAGTGAAAGATGTCTCGCGTACTGTTACTGCTAACTTTGTTGTTCTCACCACTGACCTTCGCCGCCGATATTTATACTGGCTTTTTCAGCAGCAAAGCGGTGAGCGGTTATGACACTGTGTCTTTCTTCGATGGCACACCAGTCAAAGGTAAATCAGATTTCAAAACTGAATATCAGGGTGCTGACTGGTTGTTCTCAAGCCAGGAAAACCTCGATAAGTTTCTCGCAGACCCAGAGAAATATGCACCGCAATACGGTGGCTACTGTGCGTGGGCAATTGCTGAGAAAGATGATCTGGCACCGGGCGATCCTGAGTTCTGGACGATCGTCGATAACAAGCTGTACCTGAACTACGACGATTCAGTGCAGAAAGCATGGGAAAAAGATATCCCGGGCTTTATCGACCTTGGCGACAAGAATTGGTCTAAGCGCTAAGCCAGCCTGTTTAACTGGAAATGGAGAGTCATGAATGATCAGTCCCTTTCAGATCCCGAGAAAAACGCCGTTTGGTGTGATTGAAAAAGCACTGGAGTCCGTGACAGGCCTTCGGGCCTTGGATAAGCACTACCGTCGTCGTCCGGAAGGGATAGACACCGATCATTTTCTCTCCTATACCTTGGATGTGCTCGGCATTGACTACACCGTCTCTGCCGAGGACATGAACAATATCCCGACTACTGGCAGCACAGTCGTCGTGGCCAATCACCCGCTTGGCGGTGTGGAAGGCGTTATCCTTGCCAAGTTGCTTCGTCAGGTGCGCCCTGATGTGAAAGTGCTGGCAAATTACTATCTCAAACGTATTCCTGAACTCAGCGACATCTTTATCGGTGTGGATGTGTTTGAAGGGGAGAGTGCGCGTAAGGCGAACCTAAGGGCGTTACGCGAAGCACATCAGCATGTCAGCGATGGTGGATTGCTGTTGATTTTCCCTGCTGGTGAAGTCTCGACGTTTGACGAAGATGGACAGCTAAAAGATAAAGCATGGAGCCGCTCAGTTGCTGCTTTGGTGAAAAAGCACAAGGCGACAGCGTTACCGATTTATATTGGCGGTCAGAACAGCCGTAAATTCTATCGCGCGGGGCGCATCCATCCGCTGCTCCGCACCGCGATGCTGGCACGTGAACTTCTCAATAAACGGGGCGATTCCATCCCACTTTCCATTGGTGAACCTATTGCATGGAAAGAGTGTCGGTCATTTGATAGCGACGACGCCTTGGTGAATTATCTCAGGCTCAATACTTACCTGCTCAACCGTGAGCAAGCGGTGACTGCCGTTGAGTTGGAACAGGCAGGCGAACCCATCATTGCGCCGCAGCCTGTCGATGCCATAGAGCAGGAACTGACGACATTGTCAGCGGAAGCAAAGCTTCTGTCGTCCAATGAGTTTGATGTCTACTGCACGGAAAGCGCGCATATTCCGGTGATCCTTCAGGAAATCGGCAGAATGCGCGAAGTGAATTTCCGTGCTGTTGGTGAAGGCACTGGCATGGCCTGTGATATCGACGAATACGATGATTACTACTTGCATTTGTTTATCTGGGACAGGGAAGCACGACAAATGGTTGGTGCTTACCGTTTGGGTAAAGTGCAGGAAATCGTGGCAGAGAAAGGGTTGGATGGGCTCTATTCCCGCAGCCTCTTTCAATACGACGGCCGCTTTGTCGAAAGCATGGGCAACTCGCTGGAAATGGGCCGTTCGGTGATTGATGAAAAGTACCAGCGAAGCCTGTCAGCCCTGCTGCTGCTCTGGAAAGGGATTGCTGCTTACGTGAGCAAACATCCAGATATCACCACCTTGTTTGGCCCTGTCAGCATCAGCAACGACTACCCGCTGACTGCGCGTCGTCTTCTGGCTGAGAGCCTGAGTGTGCACCACTATGACGAGAACATTGCTCAGCTGGTGGAACCGACTACACCGCTGGAAACGTCTTCGCCTGTGCCTTGGCATACTTCAATGCTTGCAGGACTTGGCGATTTGCAGTTGTTGTCGCGAGTGATCAGCCGCATGAGCCAGGGCTTGGGCGTACCTGTGCTACTGAGGCAATACCTTGGCTTAAATGGCAAACTGGTGTGCTTTAACGTGGATCCAGCGTTCAACAATGCCTTGGATGGCTTGATTATGGTGGACTTGCGGAATGTGCCTGTGAAGACGCTCGGCAGATACATGGGCAAAGAACAAGCAGAAACGTATCTCGACTATCACCAGTCATAAAACCAAGCTGGCACCAACAAAAAAGCGCCGGAACCCGGCGCTTTTTTGGTGTTCATAACATTTAGAAATTCAGGCTGGCACCAACACCAATAGAGCTGGTTTCTGCACTGCCCGCATCACGGTAAGTCAGTTCTACCGCAAGACCAGGACCAATGCCTGGAGACAAGTTAATACCTACCGCGCCCAGCAGACCCCATCCATCTTCTTTTTCCATCGCGTAGGTATTATCGTAATAGTTGCCACCGCCACGCACATACACATCACCCAAAACGATAGGAATGTTCACCTGAAGTGCTAACGGGATGGAAGTAGATGTGAAATCTTGGTCGACACCGTTTTCATCTGGAATGTCGGCAGTCGTTTCACCATAACCCGTGTAAATACTGGTGAAGTCGTTCAGGTGCAGCTTACCGTTAATGGCCCAGAAATAACCGGTCGCGCTACGGCCCTTATATTTCACATCGGTGATACCTGCATCGGCACCCACAGAGATAGGCAGGATCAGCGCAGAGGCCGAGGTTGCAAAAAGGGCTGAACTTAATGCAGCCAGCGTTATCAGTTTCTTAGATTTAGCCATGTGGTCACCCCGTTTAGAAAAGCGCTCACCAGTAGCAAGCTTGCGACAAAACATATGGAATTCAGTTTAGGAGTGAATCGGCGGTGTAGCGGGGGAACTGAACAGCTTTTGACAACAAGATCAGATATTTGTGAGCTGTACCAAAACAATCTGCTGTTAACGTGACAAAAACGGCACCCGAAGGTGCCGTAAGCGTGCATCAGTGAAGGCTTTATCAGGCTGCAACGAGTGCTGAAATTACGCCAATGACACCGCCGAACACGCCACCCCAGACGACCAGCCAGCCAAGGTGCTCACGGATCATCTTCTGAACAATTTCTTTGACCATTTCTGGCGTCAGTTCATCCAGGCGTTGCTCGATAACCGACTCGATGTTAGCCGTGATATCACCCATCATTTCCGGTTGCTCAATTTGGCCTTTCAGCGCCTCACGGAAGTTATCTTGCTGAGTAATGTCGACTACGGAGGTTTTCATTTTCTCCACGAATGGCTGGCGCAGTGGTGCCAGTGCTTCCGAACCGCCCATCATGGCGAGCATACCGCCAAAAGGACTGTTGTTGATCACTTCTACCAAGCCATCAAACGTTGGGTTGAAATCGATTTGCTCAATCACAGGCTCAAGATTCATCGCGGTGCCGGCAGACATTTCTTTATTCAGGAAACGATCAACATTTTCCTTGGTAAAGAACTGGTCCATCATCAATGATTTGATGCCAAGCTTGAATGCCTCAAAACGCGCCTGAATAACACCAGAACCGTAAAGACCCGGCACTTTTTCAAACAGCATGTGAACGGCCAACAAGTTGGTCAGCGAGCCGGACAGCGCAAATAGACCACCGTAAAGTGCCAGTGGTTGTTCAAAGTAGTAACCCGCTGCGAAAACTGCTGCCGCGATAAGATTGGTCAAAAAGCTTTTGTTCATTGTTTTTGCTCAATTTGTGCACTTGGAATTGGCGATGATTTTAGACAAGTCGAAGACAACGAACAACATGGCTTTTACATCAAAACAGAGAAGAGAAAGACTGACGTTCCTGAATTTTTGTAAGAACGCGGCTAAGGGAATCCTGCAAATAACCATGGACATAATTACCCATACTGATCCGATTGACGCCTAATTGTTCAAGCGTGCCGAAATCTGGCAGGGTGGGTGTACACATGATATTCAGCGGAATCGCGATGACATTGGCAATGGCTTTGATATCTTCTGGCTTTGAGAGAAACGGCACGAACAGGCCATTGGCTCCTGCATCTGCATATCGCTGCGCTCGTCCAATCGTTTCTTCCTTCGCGTTATCTAAACCAAGCAAAAACGTATCGGTACGGACATTGATAAACACTTCATTTCGCTGACTGCCCAATAGCTTGATGATGTCTCTCAGTTTCTGCTGGAAGTCATCTGCGTTTTCAAGAACTCTTTCGCCTGCATGCATTTTACTGTCTTCGATGTTAATACCTTTGACGCCCATCTCGATGAGCGCGCGAATATTCGCGGCAATTTGATCTGCGCTTTCCCCATAGCCAGATTCAATATCCACATTCAGCGGCAAGGTAGAACAGGCAAGGATCCGCCTGACGATGAACAAGAGCTCATCGAATGTCATGGCTTCGCCATCTTCATAACCCAGAGAATGCGCAATGGCAGCGCTGGAGGTGCCAATGGTTCTGTAGCCCAGTGACTCAGCAATTTTAGCGCTGTTTGCATCCCAGACATTTCCCAGCAAATACATTGGTTCGCTGGTGGATAACTGATAAAAATCCATACGTGCTCCGTTTTTCTGTATAAAGTTGAGATAACTTTATCGTGTTTAGTCTTGAATGCTGGCCGAATACGGAACTGAACCCAAATCGCAGTTGAACAAGGGTGATTATTCCCGCGAAGTTAGAGACATAGCTCAGAGTTGAAGCACGAACATTTACCGTCTGGCTAGTCCACACCTACACTCATTGCGTCGACGGAATACGTAAAGAATCGGAATGACGCTTCGTTTTGGGATTGCCGTTTTGCTAGCCTTGTCGTTAACCGCTTGCAGTGCAAACAACCGTCCCTTTGAATTTAAAAATCTCGCCAAATCTGACATGGACTTGATCACGGATATCCACATTATGGAAATTCGCGATGCCATCCGTGAACTCACCGTGAAACTTTATAAGCGCAATCCTCGAGAGTTGGCCAAGGTGCCGGAGATGACCGTCTCTGAGCGCCTCGATGCTTTCATGACGGTAAAAAGACCAGAAGAAGGCTATGCGGAACTCGGAGGATTGGATGGTGTAGATGCACTTTATCTGGCGTTCTCAGAAGAGTTCGAGGGAGACAGAGTCTTTGCTTTGATGGTTGGAATTACCGGCATGATCAGCGCCAGTTACAACAACCAGCTAGAATTTTACCTTCTCGACGATATTGATCAGCAAAAGCTCTACAACAGTGCCCGTAATCTGGAAACTGTCGCCTGGTTGCTTAATACAAGGAAAGACATACAGGGTGAGCTGATGTTACTGAGCAACGGTATCGCACTGGATGGCACACCCAATTACAGCTATGAGCGGGTGCTGGCGAAGATGATCGTGATTCAGGATATGATGGCCAAGATGGTATCTGACAGCACCAATCGTCATATCAACCAAGTCGTGCATGGTGTAGCTTCCATGACATTTTTCCCTATCTAACGACTTCCTTCTGAGTGGGTTTATAGGGACTACCCACGGCCCTCTTTACTCAGTATCGCACGGATATGTGCAATCAATTCATTCACCCGAAGTGGCTTCAACAAGAAGCCTTGAAGCTGTTGGCTTTCCCCGATTTTGTCGTCGAAATCATTGAGTCCTGTGTAGAGCACAACCGGCAGGCCTGGACTATGTTTGCGGGCCTCGTTGATGACCTGAAGCCCAGTTAGTTGAGGCATGGCCTGATCGGTCACCAGAATGTGGTACTTATCTGGCTCTCTTCCTATTTCCCAAAGCGCCTCAAGTGGGTCGCTGAAAGTATCTACCCGAAGACCAAAAATGGGCAGGGTGGCTTTCACCACTTCAAGCATGACCTCTTCGTCATCAATAAAGACCACATTGGGCTGATCCTGATTCTCCTCGAGAGGGATACCTGAAGAGGGAAGGCTCTCAGGCCTTATCATATTGTCTTCGGAGCGTTTGCTGTATAGCGGAAGGTATATGTTGAACTCTGTACCTTCATTAATGCGTGTTTTGACGCTGATGCCACCTTGGTAGCGGCTGATGATACCGTGCACAATCGCCAGACCCATCCCGGTTCCTTCGCCGTGGGCGCGGGTGGTGAAAAACGGCTCGTAGATGTGTTCCAACACCTTATCGACGATGCCCACGCCGTTGTCTTTTATGGTCACTTTCGCAAACATGCCGGGTTGCGCCAGCCACTCAGATTCAATGTCTTGAGCGGTGAGCTCGACGGCTGAAACATCAAAAGTAATCTGGCCTTCGCGATCTTTGCAGGCGTGATCAGCGTTAATGAGCAGGTTAGTAAGCAATTGGTGAATGTGGGTGCTGTCAGCGTGGATGACAAGAATATCTTCCGGCAGGGTCAGTGTGAGGGATGATGTAAATTGTTTGCTCATCTTCAACGCGTGGGCCACTTCCTCGCAGATGCGGTTGAGATCAAGCTCGATCCTGTCTTCATCCTGCTTACGACTGAATGTGAGGATCTGTTTCACCAATAATCGCCCGCGTTCCAGCACTTCCTCAAGCTTCTCTAAATGTTCCCCAACGCGACCGTAAGAGGGCGTACTTTCGAGTTTTAGGGTAATGAGATCCGCAAGCCCAAACGCGATACCAAGCAAGTTGTTGAACTCATGGGCAATCCCTCCGGCAAACGCTCCCAGCGCTTCCATTTTTTTTGCCTGCATCAGTTGTGCTGCAAGCTGGTGGTTCAACTCTTCACTGTGTTTCTGGCGGGTGATGTCTTTGTCTATGCCGACCATGCGCAATGCCACACCGTTTTCGTCTCTTTCAACGACTTTGCCGCGATCGAGATTCCAACGGTACTGGCCGTTCTTCATACGAAGGCGATTTTCATGTTCATGGATCTCGACTTCGCCGTTGATGTGCGCACGTAGCGCCTTCCAGGTGGACTCCACATCATCAGGGTGCAGCATAGATTGCCACTGCTCGATAGAAGAGGAGACCTCCTGGTTTTCATAACCCAGCGTTTTGTACCAACTGCCGGTCAGGTAAAGCTTGTTCTCAGTGATTTGCCAGTCGTAAATACCGTCTGAGGCAATGTTGATGGCATGCTTGAGCCGCTCATTCTCTGCTTCAAGTTCCGCAATACGTTTTCGCAGCTCATCGCTCTCAGACATTATGAGTATTTACATCACTGTAGAAAAAGCTGATGTTGGTGACCTTCTGGTTGACGCCGCGGTGAAGGGAAGCGATAGGCTCTTCATCGGCGGAGACCACGTCCCAGCAACGGTTCGCCTGTTCGTCATCTTCAAAGAACATGGCCACGAGTCCCTCTTGGTCTGGCGGGGCGAGGTTGTATCCAGGGTGGGGACGACGGGAGAAGGACTGCCATCCAATGTTGAGTCCCATGTCGTACAGTTGTTTGGCATAAGCAGTAAATGCTTGTTCAAATTCGCTCTGGTCCTGTTCAGGTTTGAGCTCATACAATCCGTGCATTGAGATCAAAACAGCTTCCTTATTTTAGTTGTAAATCTGGTGGTTGAAGTTGGCGTTCCAGCTCATCAGGGTTTCAAGAGGCATAGGTTTGGCGATGTAAAAACCCTGCGCGGAATCGCACCATTCGTGTTGCAAGTGCTCGTAAATTTCGTGGGATTCAACACCCTCTGCGATGACCTTAAGTTCCATGCGTTTCGCGAGGTCGATACAGGAGCGGACGATGTTGAGAGACTGTGCGTTGCTGAGCATGGTTTTAGTGAAGGATTTATCAACTTTGAGCTCAGAAAACGGGAGAGTATGGAATAGCGAAAGCGACGAATACCCGGTGCCAAAATCATCCAGAGACAGGCCAACACCTTTGATTCGAAGATTAACAAGAATATCCAAAACGTCCTGATTGCCTTCCAAAAACTCACGTTCAATCAGCTCCAATGTGATTTGGTTGGGTGCAATCAATTTCCCGGCAATTAAGGAGTTAAAGCGGAATTGGTACTCTGGCGTGACTAAGGATGAGGCGCTGACATTAATGGAGATAGACTTGAAATGCGGGAGTTCGGAGAGTGATTCCGCATCCTCTGCGATTCTGTCGAGTACCCACAGCGACAGCCTCAGTTTGGTTATATCAGGCAGATCAGCCAGCATAAATTGGTGCGCACTCAACAAGCCAAGCTCTGGGTGATGCCAGCGCAGTAAACACTCGTAAGAGGTGACCACGCCATCGCGCAGGTTGACCTGAGGCTGGTAGAAGATATCCAGTTGGTTGTGTTCTATAGCTTCTTCAACATCAATGGGGTTGACCTTGGCGACATTGTCTTTTTCCTCGCCGACTTTTCCCTGACTGGCAAACTCCAGCATGTTCAGCAATACCCTACGTGTAAACGGTTTGGATAAAGTGCCAATGACATTGAAATCGAGTGATTGAGCGAAAGTGGACGCAGAGTTCAGAATGGACTTGTCATAGCCACTCAACAAGATTACGCAGGGTTTGATGCTGAAGCTGCTTAGTTCTTTTAGCAGTGCAATGCCGTTTTTGTCCGGCATATGAACATCAAGGATCAGAACGTCGCTGGATGTCGGGTCAGCGTGGCGCAGTAAATCCATACCTCGGTTAAAGCCTTTAGCGGGATAACCGGTTTCACAAAGCATCTGGGTGATGACATCAGTGAATTCGGTGTTATCGTCGACTACATATACGTTCAAAGTCCCAATCCTTGACCAGCGTTTAAGGTATCCATTGTTTGAGGAAATGCTGAGGGCAGCATGCGCGGTGGCAATAAACCTAGGTGCTAATATTGGGATTGTCTATGTTACTGGCGGGCTAAGTTCAGAAGGAATGCATCTGGATCTGATGCATTCCTGAAAGAGAGACGTAGTCTTTTTTATGAGTCGGCATTTTTAGGCAGAATTAACAATTTCATCGGGAAAGCGATATCTTTGGACGTTCGGTCTGCTTCTTACCAATCTATAAAGTGTTCTCAGGAATTCTTTGTCTTCTTCGTCGTTGTCCCAGAAGAAATGCCCACCCGCTCTGACGGCACCCCAAATCATATTGGCGCGGAGGTTATCGACACCGTTCTGGCGCAACAACTCATATAGCATGTCGTCAGCCTGCTCTTGGTCTACCTGATGATTGTAGAAGAGCCAGTCATGCACCAGTGCTGGCATCATGATGTCAGGATGAAACGGTGTGAAGGTAATTTGCCAAGCCACGGCAGGAATGCTGGCACCGTCATAACGGAAATATTTAGGAACAACAATATCAACGCCTTGTACTTGGATCTCAAAGTCCCAGGTGAGTTCGTATTTATTGGTTAATGCGCTGGGTTGCAGTTTGGGTTGTTTGAGCATGAGAGGCCTCCAAATTGCTTCTGGAGGGTATAGGCTAACTAATACACTATTGTGATGACGTTTAAAGATTGGGAAAAACAGAAAAGAAAAAGGACAGGCAATATGGAGTCAGCTCAACTGAGCATTGCCTGTCCAAAATGCAAATAATTGCATTGAAATAATTTACACCAACTACAAGGAACTTCCATGTTGTTTTACCAGATACCATCAACGCTGCCTGATGATGCCAGTAAAGTGGAGGCGGTAATGTATTGGGTGCATCAATTTATTACCAACCAAAAGGCTCGCTACCATAGCCAAAAACGAATTTAAAACTGTTCAATACTCTCGCTATCTTCATGAATAAATCGTTTTGATATTCCGTTTTCCCTAACGAGTAACCCCGATTTATTCACGTGATATTTGTGATTGATCTTTTGTCCATTGATCAATGCGCCTATCACCAAAAAGCAAAAGTGTGCGCCAACCTGACAATCTATTTGATAATTCCCTTTTCCTCTGTGCTTCAATGCCTTGGTGACTGAGCCGTCATGGCTGCTGACCATTGTGACCCGCGATACTGAGGCAATCCTCGCCTGCTTGTCTTCAAAAGTAACTTTCTCGCGTGTCCGTTCTTTATCTATGCCAAAGTGGGAATAATAATATCCACCTTGTCGTAACGCTGAATTTAAATCAGCTTCGCGCTGGTCATTACTATTAACGATACAAGCTGTTAAAAGTAAGCTCGAAATTGTTACTACTAAGCATTTAACTTTTTTCATGGGATATCTCCCATTTTGTTAGTGAGTGTAAACACCCTGCTTAATCACATTGTTATTATTATTTGGCTCGATAAAAGGAGCCATTCCCCTAATGTTTAATAACCTGCTTGTTGTGCTTATTACAGGTGCAAGTTTAATCACAGTATTCGTCGAAGACGTGTTTTTGTTTTTCTGATTTAAGCTTTATTCAAGAAGCAAAATTTTAAAAGTAAAAATTCACGGAAGGTTGAATAGATGTTAAATAATTGAAACATGACTGTCGGTTTATTTAATAGTGAGTGGTGAGGATTCAGGAGTGTCGCGCTTTCAGTACGCTAGTGATTTTGAGCTATTTATATGATTTTAATAACGAAATTTGATATTTTCGAGATGAGGGAGCCTGCAAGCTGCTTCGCGTGAAAAACACCAGAAAAATTACGAATCCAGACAGGAGCTGTGCTTGGCTTGGCGGTTGGCGACAAACCGCATGAAGTCTTCAATGGTGAGAGGCTTGGCATAGAAGTAGCCTTGGGCGTACTCAAAGCCTTGGTTGAGGAGATAGGTTTCCTGGTCGAGTGTTTCTACGCCTTCGGCGATGACAGCCATGTCGAGCTTGTCAGCAAGGTATTTTACGACATTGAAGATGGCTTTAGCATCGTCATCTCCCGGTAAGACTTGTGTGAACTGACGGTCGATTTTGATTTGGTCAAATCCATAGGTCAGTAGGTATTCAAGTGAAGCGAAGCCAGTACCGAAATCATCCAATGAAACGGTCACTCCGGCGTTCTTGAGCCAGTTACGGACCTTGTTGGTAGAGTCGGTATTGATCATTTGGGATGACTCGGTAATTTCGATATCCAGACTCTGTAGCGGCACATCGTTGTCTTCCGAGCAGGAGAGTAACTCGGCGATAAAGCCATCGGACGTGAGCTGTTGAGGCGAGACATTCACACTGAAGCGGAAATCGTCGGGTAAATGATCCAGTATATGGCTGACGTCATAAAACGCCCGACGCATGATCTCACGGCCCAAAGCAACAATCAGGCCCGTACGCTCCGCTTCCTCGACAATATCTACATGGGCAACATTCTGTTGCCGCTCACTGTGATTAAGCCTCAGCAGCGCTTCACAGCCCGTCACTAACCCCGTTTTCATGCTGACTTTAGGCTGATAGTAGAGGGTGAATTCTTTGGTTTCGATAATACGCTGAAGTGCTTTACGCACTGCCTCGCGGTTGCTGCGGGCGATATCAGCATCTTTGTCGTAGAAACGCACACAACGGCGCCCTGCTTCTTTGGCAACATAGAGGGCGATATCCGTAGCGTGAAGCAATTGCCGCGGTGTGTGGCCATTTTCTGGGAAAAAAGCGACCCCGATGGAGGTTGAGATCCAAGGTGTGCTGGCGACATCCTCTTTTACGGCAACATTCAGCAGAGGCGTCAGCAAGTCTTCAACGGTTTGCTGGTGACTTTGGGACGGGATAATACAAACAAATTCGTCACCGCCGGTACGACTGATAGATGCTTGTGGAAGCTGCTGTTTAAGCGCATGGGCAAACCTGACGAGCAGCACATCTCCTTCCTGATGACCATTGGCATCGTTGTAGCCGCCAAAGTCATCAATATCGAGAGAAACCAGCGCGAAAGGGTGTTCGTTGTTACACAGGGTGTTGAGCTCAGAGAGCAGGGCTCGGCGGTTGGAAACATTGGTCAAGGGGTCTATTTCTGACAACGCCTTCAGTTCGGCCTTCGCGCTCTCGAGCTCCCGCATGTAGCTCACTGCCTGTTGAACGGAATTGTTATAGGCATGCACCAGCAAGCCGAATTCATCATTTTCGTGTCCATCGATTTTTAGCAGACGCGCATTTTTCTGCCGTGCCAGTTTGGCGTTCTTATCAATAGAATCGATGATCTTGGAGAGCGGTCTCCCAATCTGATTGTGGAACAGAATGGTCAGGATGATGGCGATCAAGAGTACTTCTGCCATGGTGGAAAGGCAGATGGTCCACACCAAATCGTAAAACTCTGCCTCTGAGGTGTGGAAGTTTACCAGCCCAATCAAGTTTCCGACATGTTGGTCAACGAATTGGCTGTCTCTGTATATCTTGAAGCTTAAAGGATATGAGAGGGTGTAGGTTTCATGAACAGGAAGCAGGGCATGCATCCACCCAGGTAAGTGATCTTCATGATGAGGTTGCTCGATGGAAGCCACCACATCGTCATAGTTATCGAGAATGGTGACCTCTTGAAACAGATGGTCGCCTTCAAAGCCTTTTAAAAGTGAAAAGCCCTGAGCTGAGTCGAGATTGAATGCAGCATAGGCAGCGCTATCAAGGATATTTTCCAATTGAAGACGGGCAGCCTGTTCCTTTTCGGTGTTAAGGTGATTGAGCTGGGCAGTCGCAATCACCACACTGATCACCACGCCGCCAATCATGCTTAATAGCATGACAGACGCAACAAAGCGTCGTAGCAGTGGTGCCTTGGTACCGAAAAGTCTGGAGGTCATAAATCCTCTGCACCACCACGGGCTTTAACAGCAGAACAGGAAAGCTCAAAGATATTTTCTGGGTCATCTCTTGAGCAAATCTCATGGAGTGTACCGTTCTCAAGGAGGGTTGTGTAAGCTGCGCTCAAGCGGTCAATCACATCCTGATCGGAGCTAAGACTCATCGCCAGGTTCAGAATCAGTGGTTTTTTCGGGTCTCCCAAATAGAAATAGGCTTTGAGGTTATCATTGTTATTTTCGCTGTAGGCATAAACAGACCAAAGCCCAGTGACATAATCGCATTTGCGGTTTTGTAACAGTGATAGGTGTTTGGCAGGTCGTGCGATCCCGCCTGTATCGGTTTGTAGGGCAGAGAGCGTCCCTCTTAGGGTGAACAGGTTCTTGTTGGGCTGAAAGCCTTTGTTAACCAGATATTGGTAAGAGTAGGTTTCGAGCTCTGAGCAAACCCTGAATTGTTTGGCTTCATCGAGTGTGGCTTTCGCAAGCTCCGGGCGGCTTTTCAAACCGATTAGTGAGGAACGCTCCAGTGCATACAAAGTGCCAATCCAATGGAAGAGATCTTTGCGTTTTTCTGAAAAGGCGATAGCGAATATCGCCACGTTTTTTTCTCTTTGCGCTGTTTTATATGCTCTCGCCCAGGGCATGACATCAATAGGGGAGTCGAAGTCTGCTTCGTCTAGAATCGCTTGAACCATTTCGACGGCGCGCCCTCCAAACTGCCCATCGTCATCAATGACTTGAAAGGGGGGGAGGGTTTCAGACACAACACGAAGTGGCTGCTCTGCAAAAGCGAAAGCAGCTTGAAAAAACAAGCTTACAAAAACATAAAATCGTCGCATAAATTCCCGTAAATCAATCCTTTGGTCGTGACTGCCAATTCCATCAAGCGACCTTTTCATTTCGTATCAGTGCATCAGCACCCTATTCTTCTAGGAGTATATTAATTAACCACAAGATTCATTGATGTCTCATTTTTTGTACTTCAATGGACTTTTTTTACGTCTCGTTTTAAGTGCGTGTTGCATATGACTTATGCTCAAGTCACACCCAGCGGAAAAATACGAGCAGTATTGAAAGATGATGCGGAGAAATCCGTTCTTATCGTTTATCCCCAAAACCGGAATGATTCGTTTGAGTAGATGGACTTACGCTTGGTTGCCCACTTTGTTTCTGCTTCAATTCTCAGCGGAAGCGAACGTGGTGCTCGATTATCAGGATCTTTCTGAATGGCAGGTCAAAGCGTTTAAAAACGAAACACGCTACCGTTTGATTGACGATGAATCAGTCAACAGACAGGTTCTTTATGGTGAAAGTCACGATGCTGCTTCTGGGCTGATCATGGAAAAAGAGATAGATCTGACCAAAACGCCTTGGCTGAGTTGGCAATGGAAAGTTGATACTTTTCCTACAACCGATAATGAAAAGCTAAAAACGCAGGATGATTTTGCTTGGCGACTATCAGTGACTGTCGTGCCGGGTATGACCATGATGAGCAGTAGAACCATTGTGTATGTCTGGACGCCGAATCAGCCGGAGAACAGCTTTTGGCCGAATCCTTTTGCACCCAAACGCTTTAAAATGCTGGCTGTTACCTCGGGAGAACAGAAAAACGAGTGGGTTACAGTTAGCCGGAATGTTCGGGAAGATTTTCTGCGCCTCTACGGGAAAGACTACAAAACACTGTCAGTGGTTGCTGTGACATCTGATAGTGACAATTCTCAATCTGAAACCTCCGCCTATATCACGCCGCTAACTTTCTCAGAAAGCCCATAAAAACAGAATGTTAAAAGTATTATTGAACGGTCGATGAATCGTTATTTTTGCATGTACACTTTCTAGTTTACTTTTGCAATTTGCTGAGTATGATATGCGCCTCTCTAGGCTGCTGCGAAAGTCTCCCGCGCTCTTCTTCGCCCCTTCCGCAACTGCGCCTCCCTATTTTTTTCGCTCCTTTAAGGGGCATCTGGAAGCAGAAGTATGTTCTCGTTAAAACGTGTGCTTGCTTGCAGCTGGCTGTTGTGTTCAACCGCGAGCTGGGCGGACTCATTTTCCCTCCCAATCTGGAAAGAAGAGGCCGAAGCATTAGGTTATGTCTTGCCAAAACCTTTCGGGTTAAACGTGAGCTATATGAGCCTGGAGCAGGGCATTGCGGTGGACTCTATTGGATTTGAAGGGCTGGTTTATAAAAGCGAACCTAGCTTCCTTCTACCCAATGGAATCAATATACCGATTGCCAGAGACATGATCGACATAAGCGCTGTTCCTGGGCACCAGAAGAGCGAAGTATTGTCTTTACGTGGAGACGTTTGGATTTTTCCGTTCCTCAACATTTACGGCTTGGTTGGCAAGCTGACTGGCCACTCCGAAACTGACGTTACGATTAATGGAGTTAGGTTAAGTGACAAGCTCTACATTAAAAACCCTAGTCCAGAGCCGATAAATTTCAGGCTCGATCTAGATGGTGATTTATATGGTGGCGGCATTGTATTGGCCGGTGGTTATGGGAACTGGTTTGGTTTGGTAGATGCAAGCTATACCAAAACTAACCTGACCGTGATCGATGGTGCGATTGATGCCTATGTGGTGTCGCCACGTGTTGGTTATGACTTTCATTCAAAGGGTGTTCCTGTGCGGCTCTGGGCTGGTGCCATGTATCAAGACGTTGAGCAGTCGCTATCAGGTCATCTTTCTAGTTTGGATTTGCCATCGGGCCTTTCCGGTTTATTAGGCGCTGTGAATCAAGATGACGAGGGACGTTTCCATGTTGAGCAGCGCCTGACAACACCATGGAATCCGATTATCGGCATGCAGTACCAAATCTCACCGCACCTTTACCTTATTGGTGAGGCGGGACTTGGCGACCGCACCAGTGTGTTCTTCTCTGTTGATATGCGGTACTGAGGGGAAACATGAAAGTGATAACTTCTCTGGCGTTGATGGCATTGGCAGCGCCAGCTACCGCGATGGCTTCTGATACTGAACAGCAGGATTGGATAGATAAGCTTCTGACAGAGTTGGGCTCCAGCGAGACCATCAATGTTGACAATGGTATTGATTGGGGCGTGTTACCTGGGCCATTTGTGAACCCAGAGCAAGGCTTTGGTTTCGGTGTGGCGGCGGTGGGTCTGTACGCACCTTCAGATTGGGTTGAGACCACGCCGTATTCTACCGTAGCGGTGAAATCTTATGTCTCGACATCAGGCTCTTACGGTCTGGGTGTTGAAAACCGCACTTACCTGAAAGGCGATACTCTACGATTGCTCGCAGATGGCTGGATCAGCCATGCGCCAGGCTATTACTGGGGCATTGGTCGTGATGCAGCGGAAAACAGCGATAACAAAACCGAGCAACAGGCGCAGATCCTGAAGTTGTCGCCGAAGGTGTCCTATCAATTTTTGCCTGAGTCCTACATCACGGTCGGCTGGGATTTTCAACGCCTGACCAACCAGGAGTCTGATGGCCCTGTTTTGTCTGGTTCTGAATTGGAAGATGCAGTCAGTAGTGGCGCAGTGTTAGCGTTGGAATATGACAGCCGGGATTTTGAGCCAAACCCAGAGCGTGGCCGATTGGTTAGTGCGGAATGGGTTTCTTACCGCGATGTATTTGGATCTGACTTTCACTATGACCGCATCACTCTGAATTACCGAGAGTACCAGCGTATGTCGAAAGACAGCATTCTGGCGTGGGATGTTTATGGTCAAGGCGTGACAGGTGATGTGCCTTGGTATGCCTACTCAGAGCTTGGTAGTGACAAACGTATGCGCGGCTATTACATCGGTCAGTACCGCGACCGCTATCAGCTTTCCGCACAAATGGAATGGCGACATCAGTTCAATGCCCGACACGGTATGGTGACTTGGGTGGGTGCTGGCAATATTGCGCCAGAAGCCGACGCACTGTTTGATAAAAGCTGGCTACCAACTGCAGGTATTGGCTATCGCTTTGCCTTTAAACCGCGCATTAATGTGCGCTTTGATTTTGGTATTGGTAAAGACAGCAGCGGTTTCTATTTCCATATTAACGAAGCATTCTGAACAAAATTCATGATGGTGAGCAGCGTAAAACTTTTTGGTCGCCGCCTGTTTTTGGGTGGCCTTCTGTTAAGTGTCAGCAGCACGGTATTTGCCAATGCGCCGGTCGGTGTACGTCCTTGCTGCGCGTTTGGTAAAGATCTTAAAGCACAGGTTGGTGGTGTGCCCGTCCCCTTCTTTTCGGTGGGTAACGTGCTGGATGCCAAAGGTGTCGGCAACCACAAATACAACGATGGCTCGCAAGGTATTTCCAGTAGTTTATTGGGGATCGGCGAAGAGCATAATGGCCTTATCTTCACTCAAAAAGGCGGTTTTATCGATACCGCCCATGTGCGTGACACTGCGGACTTTACCTATTACCTGTTTAGCGAAATCCGCCATCTCGTTGGAATAGAGGCTGAGATAACGCTACCAACTGAACTGCGGGACCGTGTGATTGTGTCGAAGCGCAATGCCGCCCAACTAAAGGCGCAGGAAAAGAATGATATCGCTGTCGATATTGCTGGTGTGATGGCTTTCCGCCTCGCCCAGTGGCACGAAATCGCCCAATGGTTTGGTTTGGTCTCCGTGGCAGGTTTTAAAGAACTGGCGTCTGCTTACTCGCCGGAAGATCTTTACTCCAACATGCTGGGTGCCAAGCTTGCGATGTCTATCCTGCGTAAAACGCCAGACTTGTCGCTGGTTGAATTTGGTAAAGCCATGGATATCGCCTTTGCGGAACGATTATCTGCGTTGGGAGCAATGCCAGAAAATGAAACTTCCAAGCGAATCGAAGCACTGGACGGAAAATGGTGGGACAGCAGTAAGCGATTGCCAGACAAATGGGTGCTGCTGCATCGCGATTATCATCTGGCTTTGTCTTTGGCACCCAATGGTGTTGATGGCGGAGAAGTGCAATCCCTGCCAACTGAGCTTGTGAACGGGAATGTACTGTCTGATTGGGCGCAGTTTGAGGTTAGGGCGGCAAGAGAAGAAAAAGCGTTTGTTGCTTTGCCAGATAGCCTTAAATCAAAAACCGTCTGGACTGAAGCAGATTTTCAATCGCTGGCCGATTTTGCACAGATGCAAGATACAAAGGTGTATTCGCGCTAAAAGCCGGGCTTGCTCAGAATACAAAAAGGCGACATAACGTCGCCTTTTTTGCGTTTATCAGAACAGTAAAAATGAACCCCAGGTGATCACCACCAGGAGCAGTGCAATAAACACCGCCGCAGAGCCGATATCTTTGGCTCGGCCACTCAGTTCATGGCGTTCAGGGCCAATGCGATCAACGACTGCTTCAATTGCAGAATTGATCAGTTCCACAATCACCACGATAAACAAAGAGGCCACCATCAGAAGTTGTTCTACCTGTGTGACAGGCAGAAAGAATGAAAGGGTGGTCATGACAATCAACAGAACCAATTCCTGTCGAAATGCTGCTTCATTGTTCCATGCAGCGCGAAGTCCCTGAAAAGAATACCCGGTGGCATGCAGTATGCGCTTCAGACCAGTTGTATTGGGTTTCATATGCCATATTCTCAGAGTGCTTTAATGGGGCGTTATTTTGCGCCTGAACCCGCTAAATATCCATGCTTTTAGCTGATGATGTTCATGCGTCTTTCTACCGAAATAAGTACTAATTCGACATAAATCCCAAAGCTGCTGTGTGTTTTTCAACCACCATCATTGATGATCCCTTTTCCGGCGTAAGGAAGCCGGAGTGAAAAGGAAAATTTCTCTACGCACCCGGTAAACAGGGTGCTGCATTAAAAACCTCTATTAAGGACAAAAAACATGTTCCAACAAGCTGTAAAATGGACGCTCTATTTAATGATGTTCTGTGTTGCTGGCTTCGCTCAGGCAGCCTCAGACAAATCTCTCAATGCACTCCTTAAAGCCTCCGGCATTGAAGAAATGGTGAATCAATTCCCCGACACCGTCAAAGCCGGTATTCTGGAAGCGCAGCAACAACAAGGTGCGCTGCCAGAGAAAGATCTGGATGCCATGATCCTCTCTGTTGATGAAACGATTGTTCCCGCCAATATTCTCGCAGGTATCCGAAAATCGCTCTCCGGCGAGTTAAACGATCAGCAAATTGCTGGTTTGATGACATGGTATGAATCGCCGCTCGGGAAATCTTTTACTGAAGCTGAGGCAAAAAGCGGGACAGAAGAAGCCTTTGCAGCAATGTCTGCAGAAGCGCCAAAGCTGATGCAAAACCAGGAGCTTATTGCTCAAGTACAGAAAATCGACCAACTTCTGAATGCGACCAACCTTACCGTTAACTTTTTTGAGCAAGTTCAGATGGCGATATTTGCGGGCCTGATGTCCGCGCTTCAGCCTGATCTTCCGTTAGACATGAGTGAAATGAAAAAGGAACTCAATGCTGTACGTCAGCAATCCACGGCGAACGTACAACAGATGGTGCATGTCTCATTGGCCTATGCCTACAAAGATTTCAAACCAGAAGAGCGTGAGCAATACATTGCGTTCCTATCCGCGCCTGATGCGAGCCGTTTTAATCAAACAGCGTTGAAAAGCATGATGGATCAGCTTGAAGCAAGCTTTATGGGCTGGGCAAAAAGTGTCGGTGAGAAAAAGCGCGAATCTTAACGTTCCGGCTGAAAACAAAAAACGCCGCTAGCGGCGTTTTCTTTTGGCTGGAGTCAGCAGTTACTTAGCGAAGTTTTCTTCGAAGTACTCGATGATGTCATCAGACTCATACATCCATTCAACGGTGCCGTCGTCGTGCTCAATACGCAGACAAGGCACCATGCCCCGGCCGCCTTCACTCACCAGTTCTTGGTAAGCTTCTCGATCAGCACCCGCATCGACCAACGCCACATCAAGATTCATCATCTTCAATGCCGCGCGGACTTTGAGGCAGAATGGGCAGTAGTTTTTGTGGTAAAGGCTGTGAGCATTTAAATCAGGCATACTTCTTCCTTTTTGATTGTGAATGGTCTTGCTCGGCATAAGACCCATGTTTTTGAATATTTTATTCATTGCTAAAGTAATAAGCTTAATCACCACGGAATCTCTTGTCCTTGGTAATTCAGAAAACGTCCACTGTCTTTGATTTCAAGACTTTCCAGCACTGCATAAAGTCCCTGTGCAGATTCATCCGCTGAAATGAGTGCATTGGGCCCACCCATCTCGGTTTGTACCCAACCCGGATGCAATGCGATAGCGATGATGCCTTGCGAAGACAAATCGTTGGACAGACTTTTCACGACGGAATTAAGTGCCGCTTTGGATGAGCGATAGATATATCCTCCACCTGAGGTGTTTTCCGTCATGCTGCCTACTTTGGATGAAACTGCTGCGAAGGTACCTTTGGTTGCCAAAAGGTGGGGATAAAATGCCTCTGCGATTTTGAGAGGGGCGAGGGTATTGATTTCGAGCACCTTGCGCCATTCATCCATATCCGTATTGCCAAATCCATAGCCTTTCGGGCCATAGTAGCCAGCATTATTGAGGATAAGGTCGAACTGTTTGCCAGAGAGTGATTGAGCCAATGCATCAATGGCGGCGTGGTCAGTCACATCCAGCGCGTGGATACTGAGCGATTCATACTGGGTAGCAAGTGCATTCAGGTCAGTGGCTTCGAAGGGTTGGCGGCAACAGGCATCGACATGCCAACCTGCGTCTAAATAGATTTGGGTGAGTGCGAGCCCAATACCACGGTTTGCACCCGTGATGAGCAAATATTTGGAAGAGTTGGCCATCATCATTCCCTAGGTTTGGGTATTAATGTGATGGCCATTTTAGCAAATTCTTAGGTCAACAGACTTTGCTATCAGTCCCTTTTCATCGAGAGTGTCAAAGCATAACGGTAGTGCGCTGCATCGAGCAGGAATTCCGGATGAACACTTGGACTCCAGGAATCATCGCCGCCAACACCCATGTGATAACCATCAATGCGCAGATAGATGTGATCGTCCCGGATCAGTTCTTCCTGATGCTTGGCTTCAGTCAGGTTTTCCTGACTGTAGCGGCTTACAGAGAAATGGAACATGCCTTCAATGCGCAGGTTGTCGATATCCAACTGTCGAACGTCACAGCGCAGTCCATTCTCAGACGGGAAGATATATGGCGTGTGCATGTCATCAATGCTTGATAAATAGCGACTCACCATGGCACCCGCTTTGCGGTCGGGGTAGTTCTCAAACGGTCCACGTCCAAACCAGGCGACAGAATCCGTGAGGGGCAATGCCAATTCCAAACCAACCCGCGGAAGTGACGGTAAATCCTGCGCCACGTTGACATCGACAGTCAGGGCAATGGTGCCTGAAAGATCAACTTCGTAGCGCCATAGTGTGCTGATCACCATAGCACCGCCAATGAAGTAGCCGTGATGGGAGCGAATTTGTACCGTGTCAGAAAGTACATCGACGGTGTTAAACAGGTTCTCGTGACGCAAATCGAACAACCCTGATTGCTGCCACTTGCCGAGCCAGGCATTGGGATCAGGTCGGTCGGCTTCGCTCGCGCCAATGTCGTTGTCTATAGGCGGACGGATGAAGTTGTCTTTGGGCGCGTCGAGAAGCTGTTCTTCTCCGTCGATCAACCAACGCACCAAATGACCACTTTGCTTGTCGAAATCCAGCTCGAAATGATCGCCTTTTACTGTCCAGTGATCCGGCTCATCAATCACATCAGGCAGTCTGTCGGGAGCCAGCTCTGGTGACTGTAGCGCGCGGTAAACCGGCAGTACTAATTGCCCCCAGCCAATGACGGCTCCTTCAGGTGCCCAAGCTTCATCTGCTGAGAGAGCCACTTCCAGATTGAGAAAGTACTCCTGATTATGTTTTGGGTACGGCAAGGACTTGGCGAGCTCAATCTGTGCGTTTTTCCCTGCCAGAAGATGAAGCGCAGCTTCGCCACTGGCGACCTGTTTACCATTGCCCTGAATCGACCAACGGAGCGTGAGGTTTTCCGGTGCATGGAACTGGTACTCATTACTGATAGCCACCACCAGCGGGTACGTGCCTTCCAGTTTATAGCTGAAGCGCTGCTGGTGGAATTTAGCTTCGAACGCTGTTGGGTGCGGTGTTCTGTCTGGGAACATCAGGCCGTTGATACAGAACTGGCGGTCGTTAGGTGTGTCACCAAAATCTCCGCCGTAACACCATTGGCTACCTTGATCATCTTTCCGGGAAATGCCCTGGTCGACCCAATCCCAAATAAAGCCACCCTGAAGGCGGGGATAACGGCGGAAAGCTTCCCAGTACTTATCAAAACTACCAAGACTGTTGCCCATGGCATGAGCATATTCACAAAGAATCAGCGGTCGACTCTCATTGGGTAGGCCAATCCACTTGGACAGCGCCCATTTTGGTAAGCCAAGGTCAGTTTGATCCTGTTCGACACGCGCATACATAGGGCAAATGATGTCTGTTGCCGCGGTGTCCGCACCACCGCCTTCGTACTGCACGGGTCTGCTGGGATCGCGCTGTTTGACCCATTGGTACATGGCGTGGTGGTTGTTTCCGATGCCGGATTCGTTACCCAGCGACCAGATGATGATACAAGGGTGGTTTTTATCGCGTTCCACCATGCGTGTCACACGTTCGGTGTAAGCACTTAGCCATTCTGCGTTGTCGGAGAGCTGGCACATTGGCTCCATACCGTGGGTTTCGATATTGGCTTCATCAACCACATAGAGCCCAAGTTTGTCGCACAGATTGTAAAATGCAGGGTGGTTGGGGTAGTGCGATGTGCGTACAGCGTTGAAGTTGAATTGCTTGATGAGCTTAAGATCTTCTTCAATGTCTTCCACAGTTTGCACGTACCCTTTTTCCGGGTGGAATTCGTGACGGTTCACACCACGAACAAGTGCTGGGAGGTCGTTGATTTTCAGTACACCATCGCTAATGCCAACTTGCCGGAAACCCACGTTGCAGGCTTCGATATCAACGGGTTCATCGTTCTCGTCCAGCAGCATAATGACCAAACGGTAGAGATGCGGATCTTCGTCGCTCCAAAGTCTTGGGCAGGAAACGATGAGTGAATGTTCACAACGATCGCCCCAGGCACCACGCTCATCAATCACACGCTGACCACATTCAGCTATCACTAATCCGCTGAGATCTGTGCCTTCGTCAAACAGCTGAATAGCCACTTTGCTGTACTTGCCCTGAAGCTTGGAGGTGACATTCAAAGTGCCGACATGGTGGGTGGGGTCGAGTACGGTTTGTACACTGAAATCTGCTATTTGGTCTTTGGGCTTTTTACGCAGGGTCACATCGCGGAAGATGCCGCTTAGCCACCACATGTCCTGATCTTCGAGGTAGCTGCCATCACTCCAACGCAGCACGACTGCGGTAATTTGGTTTTCGCCGAGTGTGACGAAAGGGCTGAGGTCGAACTCGGCAGGCAGGCGGCTGTCCTGACTGTATCCCACAAAATGCCCATTACAGAAAAGGTAAAGCGCGGAGCAGACGCCGTCAAAACAGATCAGAGTTTGTTCATCGAGCCAGCCTTCAGGTAACTGGAATGTGGTACGGTACACCGCAGTCGGATTTTTCTCCGGCACCTTGGGTGGTTCCACGTCAAAGGGGTACTGCACATTGGTATAAATGGGAATGTCGTTAGTGTCTTCAAGCTGCCAGTTAGAAGGTACGGGGATCGTGCGCCAGTTTGCGTCGTCGAATTCTCGGTTTGTGGTTTCAGAAGGCACAGATTCTGGCGCATCATAAAGTGAAAACTGCCAGTCACCGTTCAGGGAAATACGACGTCGCGAAACAGGAATGGCGTTGTACTGATCTTCTAGCGCGGCCTCCACACTCGGATACGACGCCATAGGGCAATGCGCCGGTAGGCGGTTTAACTGAGTGACAGCGGGATTTTCCCATTGACGACGGCGGATCAACTCTGCAAATCGGGTCATGTTGTGGTTCTCAAACTCGTTCATTCAAGGCGGGCCATGGAACGTTTACGATTCAACGGTAAAGGACAACAGCATGGCACTTTCTGGATCCATTACTGGCAAGCTTAGTCCAATTTGACTGAGCTGGTCGCCGTTAACGACCTGAGTTTTTTCAATCCAGACAGGAAGATGCTTCATGGTTTTATTGAAAGCGGCAGGTACATCAACTACCTCAACACGGTAGCTTTTATCCCCGCTAAGAATTGGCATCTTCAGTCGTTGACCGAGTGCATGTTCAGGCATGGTTAATTGCACGACGGCAAGCAACACGACGCTTTCATCCATCACACCATAGATATGAGTACCGGGATCTACCGAAGGCAGAATGAAGGATGTGCCGCTATGAAGAAGCGGACGATATTGCTTGTGCAGAGCAATGTATTTAGAAAATGCCCGCAACTCGCTGTCTTCCAACCCTTGAGGGTCGAGCTCTGCGCCCATGTGTCCGAAAAGGGCGGTAATGCCGCGCAGTGACATGTCATGGCAGCGCCTTGTGGTGTGGCTGAGTCTGGGACCAATATGACTGCCCATGACTTCCGGCGGGAAAAACAGTTGCATGCCACGCTGAATGGTTTGTCTCTCGAGAGCGTCGTTGCAGTCGGACGTCCAGAATCTATGGGTGCGTTTAAGCACTTCAAAATCCACGCGCCCACCCCCTGACGCGCAGGATTCTATCTCCACGTAGGGGTGCTTTTCGCGTAATGCGTCTATCAATCGATAAAGCGCCAGTGTTTGCCCATGGTAAGCGGCATGGCCTTGATGGGCCGATTGCACCAACTCGCGGTTCATGTCCCATTTGAGGTAGCCAATGTTGTATTCCGTCATCAGGCTATCGAGTGATGAAAGCAAGTAATCGAAAGCTTCGGGGTTTTGTAGATCGAGCAAAAACTGGCTTCTACCGGCAGGTTGCTGGTAGCCTAGTTCATCCATGCCAAGCATCCATTCCGGATGCGCGCGATACAGCGCCGAGTTTTTGCACACCATTTCCGGCTCGACCCAAAGACCAAACTCCATACCAAGCTGGTTGATGTGGTCAATGACGGGCTTAAAGCCTTCAGGATATTTTCGTTTGTCGACCTGCCAGTCACCCAAGGCACAAGTGTCATCATCCCTATCAGTAAACCAACCATCATCCACAATAAAGCGTTCGACACCGAGCCTTGCCACTGCTGTGGCCATTTCCATAATGCGGTGTGGCTCATGGTCGAAATAGATGCCTTCCCAGGTGTTGAAATGCACCGGACGCAACTTAGGTTGCGGAAAATCTAAAATCTGATGGCGCACAAACTGGTGGAAACGCTGCATAATGCCATTCAGCCCTTCTGCACTGAATACGGCAAAAAGCTCGGGCGTTGAGAAGCTTTCGCCCGGTGCGATGGAGACTTCTCCCGGTGCGAGCAGTGCTTCAGCTTGCAAATAACGTCGGCCATCGCTTTTCACCTGAGCTTGAACGCGATGGTTGCCGCTCCAGCCCAAATGCATTCCTATCAGATCGCCGCGCAGCTCATTAGTGTCTTTTTGTAACGCAATCAAGCCAGGAAAGTACTCGTGGGATGTGCGTCCACGACGGTTTTCCTGCACGTATCCGCCGTGCTTGAATGAAAGGCGTTGCTGGTGGAACTCATGGGACCAACGCCCATGTAAGCTGATTAAATCAATAAAATCATCATTCACAGGAAGAGTGAGTGCGAGTCTCTGAAGCGCATATTCTGTTGTGCCAGTGTTGGTCAGTTTATGGCTGAGGGTCAGGACATCTGTGTCTTCATCAAGCGAGAGCCTTGAACAAACTTCAAGTCCGGCACGGGGGTCGCTCATGGTAATGGTGGCGCAACTAAGGGTTGCGGTAACGGAGATAACTTCAAAGACTGGTGCCCAGTCTTTTCCGTTTCGATGCCCCTCAATGCCCGGGCTACCGAAATCACCTCGGCCTTGCTCGGGGATCAGAGCCAGCGGAATGGCGACGTCGAGTCTGGCCTGTCCAACGGGAAGATCGAAAAGGGCACCACTGAGTGGCGCTTCTGCATCTATCTTTTTGCCCCAGTAAACGATGGCCGGAGCAGGTTGCATCATTAAGACAATGCTTGTTTTCGCTGATTGCAGATGTACATAACGTTCAGAGGCAGCACTGTTTGTCTGCACGGGCTTTTTCACCATGAATCCATTCCCCTCATTTGGCGCTTAACGCCCAATAATTTCCGTATTCTTGACTCTATTCGCTTGGTTTAGCGACAGAGTTTCTTTTAATCAGTGTAGGTGTGTAATTGCCTTTTTCATCACGCATAGGCTCTTGGCTTGATAACGCGATAGCTTGCTCTGCGGCAAGTGCGGCCATTTCCTCAATCGGATAGCGCACCGATGTGAGTTTTGGGTGGAGATAGCGTGCGATAAGGCTGTCATCGAAGCCGACAACCGAGACATCTTCCGGCACGCGAAAGTCACGGTCAGTCAGCGCGGTCATTGCTCCTGCTGCCATGATGTCGTTGTAACAAAATACTGCGCTAAGGCGCGGGTTATCTGCCATAAGTTTGGCCATCGCCCGCTCACCACCTGTTTCGTCAGGGGTATCGAATGCCATCATCACCGGATGGGTCTCATCGGTGACGCGATAGGTATTCAGCGCGTCTTCATAACCTTGCTGGCGTTGCACCGTATCTTCGATGGGGTGGCTGGAACCTATGTACGCCACATAGCGGTGGCCTTGTTCAATTAAATGTTCGGTTGCAAGGAATGCACCGCGGTAGTTATCAAGAAAGATGCAGCGGTCTTCGAGCCCGGGGATCAGACGGTTGATAAACACCATGGCACCGTGTTCTTCGGAAAAGTCGCGGAGTGTGTCGTCATCCAGCGCTTTGCTGTGCACGATAAGCGAGGCGACCTGATTCTGGATCAATGATTCAATCGCCTGCTTTTCCCTTGCCGCTTCGTGATAGCCATTGCCAATCAAGAGGTGATGACCTTGCTGGTGGGCAATGGTATCAACGTGTTTAACCAAGGAGCCAAAGAAGGGGTCGGATACATCTGCCACCACGACACCAATAGCAAGGCTTCGCTTGCTCACCAAGGTGCGTGCGGCGGCATTCGGGCGATAGCCTAAATCCCGCATGGTGCGTTTCACCAAATCGGCAGTATCCGGTTTGGTGAGCGGCGAGCCATTGATTACACGGGACACAGTGGCAACCGATACGCCGGCATGGCGCGCGACATCTTTAATGGTTGCCATGGAACTGTGCTCCCATGGTTGTGCCGGATAGCGGCATTGTCATTGTGCTTTACTCCTGCGCATTGGCAGTGAGTGGGACCGGGTCATCACCCTCTGGGCGATGGATCAACGCCTGTTCATTGCTGTCGAACAGGTGAATATCGTCCGGTGAACAGTGCAGAGAGACGGTCTGGAAAGCTTTCACGGCATTGTCGCCGGGAATGTGAACCTTGAATCCATCTTCGCCGCAATATTGGCCGAACAGGTAGGTACTGTTGCCAAGGCGTTCCACCACTTCACTGTGAAATTGGAAATTAAAGCCCGGGCCTTCACCGATCTGAATATGCTCAGGTCGGATGCCGACTGTCACTGCTTCGCCTTCGCTGACCTCGCGGTTAACCTTGAGGGTGAGTGTTTGGCCATCAGGCATAGTGACTGCGACTTCATTGCCGTTGGTGGCAGAAATGCGGCCGGGGACAAAGTTCATTTTCGGTGAACCAATGAAACCTGCCACGAACAGATTCGCTGGATTGTGATATAGCGCCAAAGGTGAGCCAACTTGTTCCACATTTCCTGCTCTGAGCACCACGATTTTGTCCGCGAGCGTCATTGCTTCGACCTGGTCATGGGTCACGTAAATCATGGTGTTTTTGAGTTCTTGGTGCAGCTTGGCGATCTGAAGGCGCATTTCAACGCGAAGCTCTGCATCCAGGTTGGAGAGGGGTTCATCGAACAGGAAGACTTTCGGATCTCGCACAATTGCCCGGCCAATAGCGACACGTTGACGTTGACCGCCTGAAAGTGCCTTGGGCTTTCTGTCCAGTAGGGCTTCAAGTTGCAGGGTTTTCGCTGCCCGGTCGACGTGCTTGTCGATCTCCGCTTTGTCCACCCCATTCATTTTCAGTCCAAAGCCCATGTTTTCCCTGACCGTCATATGCGGATAGAGCGCATAAGACTGGAAAACCATGGCGACGCCACGGTCGGCAGGGTCAACATCGTTCACCTCTGTGCTATTGATGGCAATGGTGCCGTCAGAGATGGTTTCGAGACCTGCGACCAGACGCAGCAACGTGGACTTGCCACAACCGGAAGGTCCTACGAATACCACGAACTCTCCCCCGTTGATATCGAGGTCGATACCGTGAATCGTTTCGATTTTACCAAAGCGCTTAATAACATTTCTCAGTGTGATGTCAGCCATACTGCAGTTCCTATGCAATCAATTTCTTTTGGGGTGAGCGGATTTCGTCGTTTCGGTCACCCTTTTTTAAAAATAGGCGGTTTTTCGACGAATGGAAACGTTTACATTGTCCATTTTGTGAACTAGTTTTAAACAATGAACTCGTGATGGTTACATTTTAGTAACAAAAAATGCGTCGGATACCGCGCGTTGTTAGTTCATCAACGTTAAAAAAACAGGACGTAATATGACTGGGCATTCCTCACTAACATCCAAGCCTTCCGCTGTTCAGCGAAGTCAGTTGGCAATGGCTCCATGGATCTTCCTCGCACCTGCAATTTTGGTCTTTGCGGTGTATGTTCTTTACCCCATTGGTCAAAGTGTCTGGCTCAGTTTTTTTGAGTGGGACGGTCTGGGTGAAAAAACCTGGGTTGGCTGGGAAAACTACATTGAGCTTTTCGATTCAGAAGCGTTTTACACCTCTTTGGTGAATAACTTCCTCTGGATGATTCTTTTCATGCTTGCCCCCCCGATTGGTCTTCTGATTGCCCTCTTTCTCAATCAGCAGGTGGCAGGTATCCGCCTTATCAAGGCGCTGTTCTTCTTCCCCTTCGTGATCTCTCAAGTGGTGGTGGGCTTGGTATTCGCCTGGTTCTACGACCCCTCGTTTGGTTTATTGACGCAATTTATTGTCGCGCTGGGATTTGATCCTATCTCAATACTTGCTGATGAAGATCTGGTCACTTACGGCATCATCGCTGCTGGGCTTTGGCCTCAGGTGGCGTACTGCATGATTCTTTACCTGACAGGTCTTAACAACCTTGACCCAGAACAGCTGGAAGCCGCGCGCCTTGACGGCGCAAGGGGCTGGCGAATGATGTGGTACGTGGTGGTGCCGCAGCTCAAACCGGCGACTTTCATCGCCGTGGTTGTGACGGTCATCGGTGCGCTGAGGTCATTTGACTTAGTGGCGACCATGACAGCGGGTGGCCCTTGGGGCAGCTCGACGGTACTGGCGTACCTGATGTATGAAGAGTCAATTTTCAATTACCGTATGGGTTATGGTGCAGCGGTCGCCGTGGTGCTCTTCCTGATTATGGATATCTATATCGCCTGGTTCCTCTGGCGAATGCTGAAAGGAGAGCGTTGATATGTTTCCTAGACCGATTGAACAACGCGGCAAAGTTGCCAACGCTACTTATCGCATCTCGCTCTACATTGCTGTATGTCTTTGGCTGATCCCTCTCGCTGCGGTATTGATGACATCCGTGCGTTCCATCGCCGATATCAATGCCGGTAATTACTGGGGCATGCCCGATGAACTGCAGTTTGTTGAAAACTACACTCAGGTGTTCACAGCAACACCTATGGCGCGCTACCTGCTAAACAGCCTGCTGATTTGTATTCCGGCAGTAGCAGGGGCGGTGGTGTTATCGACCCTCGCGGGCTTCGCATTGGCGAAATATAAGTTTCGCGCCAACATCTGGCTCTTTGCTCTGTTTATCGGCGGCAACTTTGTCCCGTTTCAGATTCTGATGATTCCGGTCCGTGACCTGACGATCAGCCTTGGTCTTTATGACACCCACTGGGCGCTGATTTTCTTCCATGTTGCCTTCCAAGCCGGTTTCTGCACCCTCTTTATGCGTAACTTTATGGTCGGTATTCCCGATGCCCTGATTGAGGCAGCCCGTGTAGAAGGGGTCAGCGAGTGGCGCATTTTCTGGTACGTGGTTCTCCCATTAGTGAGACCCGCACTGGCAGCTTTGTCTGTTTTGGTCTTTACCTTTATTTGGAACGACTTTTTCTGGGCACTGGTGCTCGTTCAAAGTGATGAAGTTCGTCCTGTCACCGCAGGCCTGAACGCATTGCAAGGACAATGGCTTGCATCCTGGCAGTACATGTCCGCAGGCGCAGTCATCGCTGCACTTCCGCCTGTGGCACTGTTTTTCACGATGCAACGCCACTTTATTGCTGGATTAACCTTGGGCGCTACCAAAGGTTGATCCCGGTTTAACGAAAGTAAGGATGAAGGATATGAGAACGCTTGCTAAGAAAAGCTTGGGCATGATCAGCGGTCTGATGCTGGCGCTCAGTGGTTCAGTAACCGCAGGGACGCTGGTGATCAACTCTGATGCCTCAGACCCCGCTCCAAAGAAAGCGTGGGCAGAGGTGATTGAAAAGTTCGAACAGGCTAACCCGGACATCAAGGTGAAATATAACCTTTATGACCACGAAGCCTACAAGACCACGATTCGCAACTGGCTGGTGACTTCCCCACCTGATGTGGTGTTCTGGTACGCGGGTAACCGCATGAAAACCTTTGTAGATCGCGGTCTTTTTGAAGATGTGAGCGACATGTGGCAAGCCAATGGCATGACCACGGACTTCGCAAGTGCCATGCCAGCTATGACGGTTAAAGGTAAGCAATATGGTGTGCCCTACACCTATTACCAGTGGGGCATCTACTACCGTAAAGACCTGTTCGAAAAATACGGTATTGCGGTACCTAAAACCTGGGAAGATTTGGTCGCTGCTTCTAAAACGCTGAAAGACAATGGTGTGACGCCATTTACTATTGGTACCAAGTATCTATGGACAGCGGCAGGCTGGTTCGATTACCTGAACATGCGCGTCAATGGTCTCGACTTCCATATCGACCTGATGGACGGCAAAGTGCCTTATACCGACCCGCGCGTAAAAGCGGTGTTTGAAAAATGGAACGATTTGGTTGAACCGGGCTACTACCTCGACAATCACGCGTCTTACTCATGGCAGGAAGCGCAACCGTTCCTGTATAACGGTGAAGCTGCGATGTACCTGATGGGTAACTTCCTCGCTGCGAACTTTACTGATGAAGTGCGTCCAAATATGGGCTTCTTCCAGTTTCCAGTGATTGATGCCAACGTGCCAATGGCAGAAGATGCACCAATGGATACGCTGCACATTCCTTCTAAAGCGAAGAATAAAGAAGATGCGCGTAAGTTCCTGGCGTTTGTTGCGCAGCCTGAAATCCAGACCATGATCAACGACGCGCTGCTGCAAATTCCAACCAACAACAAAGCAACACCGAAGGAAGATGAGTTCCTGAATGCAGGTGTGGTGATGTTGGGCGAAGCTGCAGGGACAGCGCAGTTCTATGACCGTGACACCGACCCAGCTATGGCGAAAGAAGGTATGAAGGGTTTCCAGCAATACATGGTTCACCCAGATCGTATCGACAAGATCCTAGAGAAATTGGAAAAAACGCGTAAGCGTACTTTCAAGCAATAATCGATATATCAAATCGTTAGATGCAGAAGCGAGCGTTATTGAATAACGCTCGCTTTTTTATACATATATGAGAGAGGAAAATTTATGCCGTACGCTATCGGCTTGTACTAAATTTAAGATCCCATTGTGTAAAACGATTTTCTGACGGGAAAGGGCAATGCCAAATCTGATCAACACCAGTTACTCGAACAATATGTACCTCAATGCTCGCCAGCGCGAGAAGGATGAGGCGCAATATGGTGCGCGTAATGACAGTGTGAAAACAGATCAGTCGCTGACCCCCGCAGAGCGCGCTGAAATGCTCAGAAAAGAGCGCGAAGAGAAAATGAAAGCGGACAAAGCGCAGGAAGAATCGCCACAGCGTGGAGATTACCGTGGCCTTATAGATCGCGTTGCTGAGCAGGAAGCCAAAATGGCGAAATTTTCCGCTTATACCCAGGGTCAGCAGCAACTTTTAAAGCAGGTCGAGAAAACCATCACGCCGAATGCTGGCGAGACGAGTTACAACTTCAAGGTTTAGTGTCCGTAGCGCTTTCATTGGCTGGCGATACCAATCAAATATCCACCACTTCCAAGTCGTGCTCTAACGTGTCATATATCCCAATACAAACCTTGTTGGCTGGCATGTAAAGAGGCGCATCTCCAGGCTTGAGTATTTGGCTGCCGCCCATGTCTTTATCTCCTATAAAATTGAGCGCATGAGGCCAATTACACTGGATCAGGATAGCGTTTGTTGTATCTGATAGAGCCTTTGGTGCTTTTGCATCAGCAGCTTGATCGCGCTTGCAGCCGGAGAGTGAGCGAGGCGCTGCTTCCATATATCCTGGCCATATAATGATATCTGGCATGTCGGGAGAGACTTCATTGAGAAACCAGTCGATGTCATCAATTTCTCTGCAAATCACGACTCCAATGTCTAGGCCGTTGAGTGAGTAATTGCTTCGACCGGATCCCTCTGAAAATATACGCCTTTCGCTCGGTGTTAGGCCGACTTTGTGCCAACGAGACAACAAAGTCCCGCAGTGGCCAAGTAAAAGGTAGCTGTTGTATATCGCATCGTCGCAATAGGTCAGTGCCCCAACCATGATGTTTACTCTTGCTTGATATGCTGAGCTAGCAAGGAAATCAATAGCTTGCCGTGTGCTCTCTTGGTTGGAATGATTGAGTACTTCTCGATGGAAACCTGCTGTAGAAAGCTCTGGGAAGATAAGAAGATCCAGATAACTGTAGCGAGCGCAAATCCTGGATATTTCACGGATATTTTCTTCAAGGGTCCATGACATGGACATTTGGACAACGCCAACTTTCAAAAATACCTCCTGTAACGTTCACTCATTCACGTTAGTAATCAGCTTGTTGGAGGTTAATCTGCCATAAAGTTGTTTTGGAAAAATCAGTAGAAGAGACATGCGCGAGGGATGTCATGAGAGTCGTTGAAATGCATGTTAAAACAGCTAAGCAAAGCTGCCATAGTTTGAGTCGGTTTACTCGCTTAAATCCATTCCTGCGCATCTGTTGACACTGTGACATCAGTTTCCAGCGTACCTGTATGCTGGGTGGAAGCTGGTTCAATCATCATGAAGTGAGTATCTTCCTTTGCGATCGGACAATGTTCCACACCTTTTGGCACCACAAACAATTCGCCGGGATGGAGCACAATGTCTCTGTCGCGAAGCTTTAATGTCAGCTGACCCTTCAGCACCAGAAACAGTTCATCCTCATTCTCATGGCTATGCCATACAAGTTCACCACTTCCTTTGGCGATCTTCACCAATTGCCCGTTAGATTCAGCGATGATTTTAGGCGTCCAGATTTCGTTAAACAGTGAAAATTTGTTGGTCAGGGTAATTTTGTCCATCACATTACTTCCTTTGTTTGGGTATGAGCTTTTATGGCCATATTTTGGCCACCATTGTTCGCCATAATGCCATTTATTAACGCCTGTATTGCCCGCTTTGTTCGCTTTAATCACCTAATCAAACAAGAGAGGGAAAGACGATGAAAAAGCACCCAACCAAACACTCATTTACGCTCGGCATCCCATCCTGGCTTTGGCCGGTTTTGATCAGCATGGTTTGGGTTATTCAGCTGGCGGCAGAATAAAAAATAGAGCGCTTAGCGGTGTGCGTGGTACCAGCGCTTTACAGGCTCAGGTAAGCCAAACACACGCAGGTTTCCGCCAACAACCAGCATCACACCAAGCACCGATTGCCATGTCCATTCATAGTCTTCAAAAATGGTAGAGAGAGATAAGGCAACCAGTGGGAATAGGACGGTGCAGTAAGCCGCTTTAGCCGCGCCAATGCGACCAACCAATGCAAGGTAGGTATTGAATCCGACCACAGAGCCAATGATGGCGAGATAAACCAACGCTGATACATATAACGGCGTGGTGGTGAAGGCGAGTGAGTGCCCCATCAGCAAAACGATGGCGAACAGATACAGCGCGCCATAACCCATGGCCCAGCCCGTTGTTGGCAACAGTGGCATGCCTTTTTGTTGGGCGCGGGCAGAAACCAGATTACCCATAGAAAAGAAATAGGTGCCAACAAAGGTAACGCCAAGGCCAAGCAAAATGGTGATATCCATGGCGGAGTGGATGAACTGGGCACCAAACAGCATCAATACGCCGGAGAAGCCCATTAGTGCGCCCTGAATAAAAGAAGCATCTGGTCGTTTTTTCTCAAGCCACCAGAGGTTAAGGGCGTTCAGGATTGGGGCGAGGGAAAAGACTACCGCGTTTAGGCCACTTGGAATGTATTGCGTAGCGAAGTAAAAACAGAGAAAGTTGTTCGAGAAAAGGCAAAGCGCCAACAGCACCGCCATCTTGTGATTTTCTATGGTAAGGCGGGGCAGCTTGCCACGAATGGCAAGCCATGCCAGAAGCGCAGCGGATGCAATAGCAAATCGCCACCCCACAGAGACAACCACCGGAGTATCTCCAATCTGGAAGGCTATCGCCAACCAGGTGGTTCCCCAGATTAAAACCGTGATGACGTACAGCGATGCGTTCATGACTTCCCCTTTTCGAGGGGCTGTTGGCCTTTGGTGATGATTTTTGCAGCAGTTTGTGGGGATTTTATGCAAGGCAGAGGCTTCGATGTGTAGCTAGCCTACATGAGAAGCCGATAACGCAGCAGAAATTCCCCACAAACGCTGCCCGAAGGGTTCTGCCCTAAGCGTTTTATGCTTTGTTGAGGTGTATTTGCTTAGAATAACTAGGCGGCACACACCTCGCCGCGCCTAAAACGCTTATGGCTAGAACAAAATTTAACCACCAAAGATCAACAGCCCCTAACGCCAACTATCGTTGTTTTTTCGTCAATCTATCTTCGAGCCATTTTTTACGCTTCCAGCATCTTGCGGTTTTTATAGATTCTTGCGCTTTTTTCCCTCGAAGCATGTTCAACCAGCGGAAGTGCCGATATATTGAAAAAGAGAAAGGAGTGGTATTTCAATGGACAAGGATTCGTCTCAAACCCTCAAAAGGCAGCGTGTTTACAATGTGTTGAAGGACAACACGGCGCGGCTGCACAATGAAATCTGGCAGGATAATGGCTTGGGGTCAGCCGTATGGAGTAACAGTCACGGCAGCGCCAGCTATGAAAAGCCGGGTCATCATACGTTGAGTTTCTATCTAAGCGGAGGACAGAACACCAAGCGCTGTTTGTCTGGCGGCGATATGTTTGGCGGGGAGGACAAACTCTGTCTAATGCCGACTGATCATCGTTCGCAATGGTCTTTTGCCGATCCTTTTAGCTTCTTCCATTTTTACTTCGAGCAAAAACATCTACAGAACTTTGCTGAGCAGGTATTCGACAAAGAAGGGCGGCATATTGAGCTTAAAGAATGCACTTTCGTTGATGACCCCTTCGTGAATCAACTGGTACGTCAGACCATGCTGCAGTTGGACTGGGAAAGTGATACCGACAAGCTGATGATGTCTCATGCCCAGCAAATGTTGCTGCTACATCTGGTACGTCGTTATTGCCAGCTGCCTTTGCAATTGCCGCAATCGCAGGGTGGGCTCTCTCCGCAAAACCAAAGACTGGTCATGGAGTACATTGAAAGCCACCTCATGCAGTCTTTTACCTTGGCTGATTTGGCAACCTTGACGCAACTTAGTGAATTCCACTTCGCCCGCATGTTCAAAACCAGTTTTGACTGCACGCCACACCAATACGTTTTGTCACGCCGTATTGCACGCGCAAAAGATTTACTTCAGGAAAATATCCTGCCACTGGCTGAGATCGCGATGGCTTGTGGATTCTCTTCTCAACAGCACCTTTCCCAGCAGTTTAAACAACGTGTTGGCATGACGCCCGCCGCTTTCCGTAAGGCACAAAACCGCCGCTAATGTGGGTTTGAAAGCGCTTCTGCATGATCCTCACTTTTAATACACGTCTTTGCTTCTGTGGCGCTTAGATTGAGAAGTTGGGAAGGCTGAATTCCCAACTTGGTCATTTATTGCGACGCATAGGAGAGAGCCTGCATGACGACCGAAAATACAGCGCCTGTTGAGCATTTTGTTGATGCATCCCGTCAAACTGGCGCTATCTGGGGTTTACACTGTAAAGATGGGTGGGTGATCTGTGACTCAGCCATCTATGAAGACACGGATGTGATGCCGTTCTGGTCAACACGGGAAGCCGCTGAAATTCACTGTGTTGATGAATGGTCTGAATTTGCTCCCGTCGCTATTCCCCTTGAAGAATTTGTCGATGAATGGCTGGTGGATCTGGCGAATGATGCCGTTATGCTTGGACCAGATTGGGGGGATGATCTCAGTGGTGAAGAGATCGAGCCCAGAGAGCTAGCTGAAAAATTCGTTTTACAGTAGATAGTTACGCTTCTCTGTCAATCTGAGTGTACAAAATCTTCTTTACAGCGTGCTCTTCTGTAGCACGCCCTCTTGCGTTGCCTTCTAACGTTACCGACTGCTATTCCTAATTAAGTGAATTAACAAGGCTGTAACAACTTTCGGTTTGTTACAGCCAATTGCAAGGGATCGCGGATTAGGAGGATTAACGATGACACAGACAACAATCAACCCAATGGGAACTGACGGCTTCGAGTTTGTTGAATACACCGCACCGAATGCGAAGGGCATTGCTGATCTGAAGAATCTGTTTTCGCTGATGGGATTCGCCGAGATTGCGAAACATAAACATAAAAATGTGTGGCTCTATCGCCAAGGAGATATCAATTTCATTGTGAACGGTGAAATTGACTCACAGGCGGAAGGTTTTGCCAAAGTGCATGGTGCCAGCGTGAACGCTATGGCATTTCGCGTGCAGGATGCGCGACATGCGGTGGATTACGCCGTCAAGCAAGGTGCTACGGCGTGTGAAGCACGTGTGGGGCCAATGGAGCTGAACATTCCGGCAATCCACGGCATCGGCGATTCCTACTTGTATCTCGTTGACCGCTACGGTGACAACGAAATCTACGACATCGATTTTGACTACTACCCAGACTGGCGTGAGCGCCTTTCCGCATCTGATGCGGGTCTGCAGGTGATTGATCACCTGACCCATAATGTTGAAAAAGGCAACATGGATACATGGGCTGATTTTTACGATCGCATTGCGAACTTCAAAGAAATCCGTTTCTTTGATATTGAAGGAAAGCTTACGGGGTTGAAGTCACGCGCTCTAACTGCGCCTTGTGGCAAAATCCGCATCCCTATCAATGAGTCTAGCGACGACAAATCCCAAATTGCCGAATACCTCAAAGAATACAACGGTGAAGGCATACAGCACATTGCGCTCAGCACAGATGACATCTACAAAACCGTGGAGTCACTGAGAAGCCGCGGTATGCGCTTTATGGATACGCCAGACACTTACTACGAGAAAGTGAACACGCGTGTTGAAGGGCACGATGAGAGCGTTGATCAGTTGCGCGATCTGAGAGTGCTGATTGATGGCAATGTGGAAACAGGCATCCTGCTGCAGATATTCACAGATACCGTTATTGGCCCTGTGTTCTTTGAAATCATTCAGCGAAAAGGGAATCAGGGATTTGGTGAGGGTAACTTCCAGGCTCTGTTTGAGTCGATTGAACTTGACCAAATTCGCCGCGGCGTTTTGGATGCGGGATAATCAGCATTTCCTTTTATAATGAAAAAACAGGCCAATTGGCCTGTTTTTCGTTATACGTCCAGTGACCTGTCATTCGCCCGCATATCAAAGAGCAACTGGTAGAAAAATTCTTTGCGCAGCGTCGAGCTGCTCTCATCAAAGCGAACACCTGCCGTGGGAGGCTCTTTGTCGTTATTGACCGTGACGACCTTGCCCGTGATTACACCTTTCAAATCACTACCATATTCAATATGAATTTTCAGGGTCTCATCTTCAAAGAACAGGTGTTCATCGCCGGAGGCTGAAAGGCAGCAGCCGGAGACAGAGTAATCGACAAGACGCCCTTTGAAAGGGCCATCGTCAGCGTCGATACGTACTGTGAGATTTGTATCTATGCGAGGCTCCTGGCGAATTTGGCGGTGAGCAATGCTTTCCGGTAAGGAGACAATCAAGAGACGGATTGGTTTTTGAATCACTCCCATCACTAGGGAGCGAAACGCAATCACATCACGGAATTCACTGTCAGTGATGGCGCGGATAATCAGCTCGTTGTTGGGAATAAAAAAACGCTCAATGATGGGGTCGTTGCCGCTCGGGCAATCAATCAATAAAAACTGGTCTTTACGATAACCAACGATGCGAGAGGTTACCTGGGTTTTACGTGGATCGTCTGAAAGCTCTATGTTCAGTCTGGCACCAACCGACAAAAGCCGGTAAAAACTGTCTTGCGATTCCTTTTTAACTGCCTGCATAAAACTGCTCTCTCCCCAAAATGGCGATCATAAATAACCGCCAATGATACTGGCTAGCTCCCCGTTATCTCGCATCTCCTGTATGCGTTTATCCATAAACTCCTGAAGCTCAGGGCTGATTCCGGGCGAGTAAGCCAAATGAATGTTGTATTTCGGGATGAGGTTATTCACCTCATAGAGTGTGTATTCATTTTGGGTATATCCAAGACGCTTAAGGTGGTATTTGAGGCGAAGGTCCATTTCGACAAAACCGCCAACGTTTTTAAGACGATCAACCACGCGGAAGGCAGAATCATAGTTCTTGACCCGAACCTCACTGACGGCTCCGTTTCTTATTTGCTCTTCAAGGCCGGGATAGTCAAACCCAAAAAGCAAAACGGCGATTTTCCCGTTCAGATCTTCTGGCGTTTGGTACACAAATTCGGAGTCGGTTCGACTGAGAATACTGTGCTCTACTTCAAGAATTGGGAATTTGGAGAGATTCGCTGCCTGCATGTCGCCCCATGCCGGACTACCGTAAGTGACCCAATTTTTATCTTTATTTTTATTTAATTCAGCAAGGTAGCGATTGAAGGGGTAAGTGTGAATGACTATCTGGTGCTCGGTGCCTTCAAATGCCTGTTTAAGTACGTCCGTGACTATGCCACGATGGTTCGTACCTTTGTCCTGAATTTGCAGTGGTTCAGCCTGATCCTGGATAACGAAATATTCCAGCATCGCTGCCGAAACAGGAGCAGAAAACAGGGAAAGTAACAGCGGATAGAAGATGACGCGATTAACAGTACAGCGAATGGATTGCTTTTCAGACATTGTTTTGACCATCCATGTTTACAAATCGTGGCTATTCTTACAGGTGGGTGCTCTGAATTTAAGACATTAATAAGCCTAGACTATGTTGAATCAAAAAGAGAATCTTCATCAGCCTTCAAGCATGGCAGCACGATTAGTGGGTCGTGTTCTTCTCGTGTGTAGCCTTCTTGCATTTCTTGTTGCGGCTTTCGCTTTGTATTTGGATTATCAGGCACGTACGGAGCAAATGCGCCAAAATGCCCTTTTAATTCAAAAGACTGACTTAGCCAGTATCACCAACAGTGTTTGGCAGGAAGACATGAATCAACTGCAGGTCACAACGCAGGGGATCTTCCGCGACCCGGACATTAGTTATATTCGAGTATTTGACGACGATCGCACGTTGGCCGAGCACGGCGTCATGCCTCCAGAGCCAAAGTTTGCCTATCAATGGCCATTAGTGCACGAGCAATTTGGCAAAACCTATCAACTGGGTTTCCTACAAATAGAAGTAAGCCTTGAAGATATATACAGCGCGCTGACTGAGCGTTTTGTGATGTTGCTGCTCTTCCTTGGTGGCGCAACGTTGATTCTCGGCGGCTTGGTGTTCTTCATCGTTTATGTTGATGTGGTTCGCCCTCTGGTCTGGATTTCTCATGGTGTTACCAAATTCGGTACAGACAACCTGCCAAAACCCATTGAGCCACCCAGCCAAAAAGTGGGTGAGGAACTGGTCACGCTCTACACCCAATACAACGACACCATCGAAAAGATGCGTGAGTACAGTGCCGAGCTCAAAAGTGCCAAAGTGCAAGCAGAAACAGCTAACCAGAAGAAGAGTGAATTCCTCGCCAACATGAGCCATGAAATCCGCACGCCAATGAATGGCATCATCGGCATGGCTTCGCTCTTGAAAGGCACGCGTTTGGACGAAGAACAGCGCGAATTTATAGAGATGTTGGAAACGTCATCTCTATCGCTTTTGGATATTATCAACGACATTCTCGACTTTTCGAAAATTGAAGCGGGTAAGCTCGAGCTGGATTACGTCGAACTTAACCTGTTTGAGCTTTGCAAAGACATTGAGCATCTTTTCCGCCTTCGCACAAAAGAAAAAGGCCTCGAGTTTGAATGCAGTCTGGATCAGGACATGACGCCGCTCCTAATGGGTGATGCGCCTCGTCTGCGTCAGGTGATGATCAATCTTGTCGGCAACGCGGTGAAGTTTACCCAAAACGGCAGTGTACGCGTGTGCATCCGTCAGGTTGGTGAAGAAGGCGATAATATTTCGGTGCGCTTTGAAGTGCGTGACACTGGTATTGGGATTCCATCGAACAAACTCAACACCATTTTCGAGAAGTTCGAACAAGCCGATGGCAGTATGAGTCGCAACTTTGGTGGTACTGGTTTGGGTCTCGCGATTTCGAGCCAGATTGTTGAGCTCATGGGTGGTCACATTGACGTGGAAAGTCAGGAAGGTGAGGGAAGCTGTTTCTTCTTCACCGTGACGTTTGAACGCGCCCAAATGCCGGAAGCAACCCCGGCTGATGCGTTACTTTTCTCTGATGCTGCCATGCTGCTGGTGGATGACAGTCGCCTGAACATGCGAATTACCAGTGCACAACTCAGCAATTTGGGTTGTCAGGTGACCTGTTGCGTACACCCGGAAGATGCAGAAGAGATGATTGCGGAGCGTATCGACACCGCCAAGCCGTTTAAGCTGGTGATTCTTGATAAGCTCATGCCGAACTCAGATGGCTTTTCCATCGCCTCTAAATTGCGCAAGCGCTTTGGCAAGCGTTGCCCTAGCTTGATGATGATCACTGCTGCACCGGAAGTACACGACAATGTGAAGTTAGAGAACTTCAACATTGAAGGCTATCTCTCCAGGCCCTACAAATTTAACGATCTTCGCAACCACCTAACCCGAATTCTGCGCGGTCAACAGGCCAAGCTGGGTGTGGTTTCTATGGCTGGGCACAAAGCGGGTCAGGCATCACGTGAAAACAAATCACCAGAACCTACCACTTATTCCGGTCGTGTGCTGGTGGTGGAAGATACCTTGGTGAACCAGCGTGTGACGCAAGCGATGTTGGCGAAGTTAGGTGTGGATGTGGTAGTGGCTGAGAATGGTCAGGTGGCGATTGATTACTGTAAGGAAGATATGTTCGACCTGATCTTCATGGATTGTCAGATGCCCATCATGGACGGATACCAAGCATCACGTATTCTTCGCGAGCACGAATACGCGCCTCATACGCCGATTGTCGCCCTAACTGCCAATGCAACTGCCCAGGACAGAGATGATTGCTTGAAATGCGGTATGGATGATTACATTGCCAAGCCGGTCAGCAAGGCAGATCTGGAACGAATGATTAAGGCGCATATGCCTGGTTCCCAGCAGGGGCAAGCTAAAACGCTCTAACGTTTAGAACCTTTGAAGCTAAATAAAAACGCCTGCTTTCGCAGGCGTTTTGCTTATTTGGACTCGTTACATTATACCAATCGTAGTAAATATCTGCTCATCCTAGCTTGTTAAAATACTCGATAACCACGTTGAAAAATTTGATTGTAGAAGAACTACTTATCGAATTTTTCGCCTTGTTCTCGAGCATTTTTCCTACGCTATCTCTGTTCACCTACCTACTGTGATTGGTATTACATCTTCAACAAGACAAAACATCTCGCCGTCGTTGCTATTTACATAGCTGATTTCCATTGCTGGAGCAGTTGATCGTAATTGATGGTCTGGCCTTGCGGCTTCTCGTTACCCAGCTTGGCTTTTGGAGCACCTGGTAGGTTCAGCCAGTACTCCGCATCACGTGGCTTATTCAATTTAGGACCACAAGCACCTTGTACTTTTGCTCGCTCAAGACGTTGCAATACGCGGTCTTGTGCTTTCGCCAAGCCATCCAACGCTTCCTGAGGAGATTTCTCACCGTTTGCGGCTTCAGCAATAAATTGCCACCACAGCTGTGCCAGTTTTGGATAGTCAGGCACGTTGGTACCGGTTGGTGTCCACTGCACGCGCGCTGGGCTGCGGTAGAATTCCACCAAGCCACCCAATTTAGGTGCGACATCCGTCATCGCCTGAGAATTGATGTCGGACTCACGGATAGGCGTCAGACCCACCAGGGTTTTCTTAAGAGATACGGTTTTCGCCACAGTGAACTGTGCGTAAAGCCATGCCGCCATACGGCGCTTTGGATCGGTCGATTTCATCAGGGTCCAAGAACCGGCATCCTGATAACCGAGCTTCATGCCGTCTTCCCAGTAAGGTCCACGTGGTGAAGGTGCCATGCGCCATTTTGGTGTGCCGTCTTCGTTCACAACAGCCAGACCGGGTTTAGTCATGTCAGCGGTAAAGGCGGTGTACCAGAAGATTTGCTGTGCAATCGACCCCTGCGCAGGAACCGGGCCTGCTTCAGAGAAGGTCATGCCTTGTGCTTCCGGTGGCGCGAATTCACGCAGCCAATCAACGTATTTTGTCGTGGCATAAACGGCGGCAGGGCCGTTGGTCGCACCACCACGCTCAACGCTTGAGCCGACAGGTGAGCAGCCTTCCACACGGATGCCCCACTCATCAACTGGCGTCCCGTTCGGAATACCTTTGTCACCTGCACCTGCCATGGAGAACCAGGCATCGGTGAAACGCCAACCCAGTGATGGGTCTTTCTTACCGTAATCCATGTGGCCGTAAACGCGTTCGCCATCGATCTCTTTCACGTGAACAGAGAAGAATTCAGCGATATCTTCATAGGCAGACCAGTTCACTGGCACACCCAGTTCATAGCCGTAAATCTCTTTGAACTTGGCTTTCAGATCATCACGGGCAAACCAATCGGCGCGGAACCAATAGAGGTTAGCGAACTGCTGGTCAGGCAGTTGGTAAATTTTGCCGTCCGGTCCGGTGGTAAAGCTGATGCCAATGAAATCGTCTAAATCTAGTGTAGGCAGTGTCACGTCTTTGCCTTCACCGACCATGTAGTCGCTGATAGGGAACACTTTGCCGTAGCGGAAGTGGGTACCAATCAAGTCAGAGTCATTGATGTAGGCATCGTAGATACTGCGGTTGGACTGCATCTCTGTTTGCAGCTTTTCGACCACGTCACCTTCCTGAATCAGGTCATGGGTGACCTTGATGCCAGTGATCTCCTCGAAGGCTTTCGCCAGCACTTTGGACTCATATTCATGGGTGGTAATGGTTTCTGAGACAACCTTGATTTCCATGCCGCGGAAAGGTTTGGCAGCGTCGGTAAACCAGGCCATTTCCTTGAGCTGTTCCTCTTGGCTTAGCGTGGAAGGGGTAAACTCATCGCCAACCCACTTCTGTGCTGCGTCGCTGTACTGATCGGCGAGGGCCGCCGGTGCCAGTAGCATGCCGATCATGAACCCAAGCGGTGTCCACTTATTTACAGCAGGCAATTGCTTCATAGTTTCGCTCCTTTGTCGTTTTTTCCTAACCCCAACGTAAAACCGCGATAAGCCATACGATGGCGACCCCGAAGGGATACCAGATAGGCAGATCCGTCATTCCGATGAAGAGAAGGTGTATATAGGCACTGCCGAGCAGTCCTATAAAGAGTCGATCACCCCGGGTTGTGCGGATAGGCAAAAATCCTTTCCTTTCCACACAAGGACGGAGTACTTCGAATACGGTCATCGCCACCAACATGCAGGCGATGGTGATAAAAAACAGGGCGCTCGGGAGTGTCCAGGCCATCCAATTCATGTCATTTCTCCTTATACACGTCCGAGTGCGAAGCCTTTGGCAACGTGGTTACGCACGAACCAGATAACCAACAGACCGGGAACAATGGTCAACACACCTGCCGCAGCGAGCACGCCCCAGTCGATGCCAGAGGCACTGACGGTTCGCGTCATGGTCGCAACGATAGGTTTTGCGTTGACAGAGGTGAGTGTCCGCGCCAGCAGCAGTTCAACCCAGCTGAACATGAAGCAGAAGAACGCGGTAACGCCGATCCCTGAGCGGATCATCGGGATAAAGATCCTCACGAAGAAACGGGGGAAGCTGTATCCGTCGATGTAGGCGGTTTCATCAATCTCCTTTGGCACGCCGCTCATGAAACCTTCCAGAATCCATACCGCGAGCGGCACGTTGAAAAGGCAGTGGGCGAGTGCCACAGCGATATGGGTGTCGAACAAGCCCACCGAGCTGTATAGCTGGAAGAATGGCAGCAGGAATACAGCAGGTGGTGCCATTCTGTTGGTCAACAACCAGAAGAAGAGGTGCTTGTCGCCCACGAACTTGTAGCGCGAGAACGCATAAGCGGCAGGCAGTGCAACCGACAGTGACAGAAGGGTGTTAATACTCACGTACGTGAGTGAGTTCAGGTAACCCGAGTACCAACTTGGGTCTGAGAAAATGACAATGTAATTATCCAGCGTAAAGCTTTGCGGCCAGAACGTGAGTCCGCCTAAGATCTCTTCATTGGTTTTGAAAGACATCATCAGCAGCCAGTAGATTGGCGTCATCAGAAACACAATGTAGGCGAGCAGGCCAAAGGTTTTTCTGTTCATGGCTTAGCTCCTTTTGTCCATGTTGGTCATTGCGGTATAGAACACCCAGGACACCAGTAAGATGATGAGGAAGTAGATGATCGAGAAGGCTGCTGCTGGGCCGATATCAAACTGACCCACCGCCATCTTGGTTAACGCTTGCGAAAGGAAAGTGGTCGCATTACCTGGCCCACCGCCTGTCAGTACAAATGGCTCGGTGTAGATCATGAAGCTGTCCATAAAGCGCAGCAGTACGCCAAGGAGCAGCACACTCTTCAGTTTGGGAAGCTGAATATAGCGGAACACAGCCCAGTTCGATGCGCGGTCGATTTTCGCAGCCTGATAATAAACATCTGGAATGGCGCGCAGGCCGGAGTAACAAAGCAGGGCAACCAGAGACGTCCAGTGCCAAACATCCATGACCAGCACGGTAATCCATGCATCGACCGGATCTGAGGCGTAGTTGTATTCCACCCCAATGTTGTTGAGGAACCAGCCCAGTAAACCGATATCTGCCCGTCCGAATATTTGCCAGATAGTGCCGACAACGTTCCAGGGGATAAGAAGAGGAATAGCAAGAACGATCAGTACCAACGAGGCTTTGAAGCCGCGTGCTGGCATGCATAGCGCGACCGCGATACCCAACGGGATTTCAATCGCTAGTACACAGAAGGAATAAATAAACTGACGAACCAGAGAGTCATGTAAACGTGGGTCGTTCAGGATTTCCCTGTACCATTCAGTACCCACAAAATAGCGTGTGTTCTGATCAAAAATATCCTGAATTGAGTAGTTCACCACTGTCATCAGCGGGATGATGGCGGAGAAAGCGACCAGCAGGAATACTGGGAGTACCAGTAGCCAGGCGCGGTTATTTTCCGTCTTAGTTTGCATCCTGACCTCCTGTCGCGCTTGCGCTTTCTTCCGGCTCTCCGGCCAGATATTCATCGATGTAGAGCTTTAGCCATTGGGCTGGGAAGCTAATATGGGCATGCCCCTGAGGAATTGGCGCTTCTTCGGCAATGCGCAGTTTGATCGGTAGCGTGCCGAACATCGCTGTGACGATTTTGTAGGTGCCCAAATCCTCTACGTGCTGTATGGGCACTTCCCAAGAATCCTCCCGTTTTTCCTGCCACACATGCACAAACTCAGGGCGTATCCCGACCTTGATATTCTTGCTGTCGGTGCTTTCCAGCACCCCGCGTTGGACATCTGTCAGGGAGAACGGCATGTCTTCAAATGACACATTGCCGTCACTGGTGCGTTGGACTGGCAGCAGATTCATACCTGGGCTACCAATGAAAAAGCCGACGAACGTATGATTGGGTCGTTCGAACAGTTCGCGTGGAGAGCCAAACTGTACGATCGCGCCGTCATACATCACCGCAATTTCTTCCGCGAAGGTGGCTGCTTCGAGTTGATCGTGGGTTACATAGATCATGGTGATGTGGAACTGCTCATGGATCTGGCGAAGCTTACGGCGCAGTTTCCATTTCAGGTGTGGGTCAATAACCGTCAGCGGTTCATCAAACAAAATGGCGGAGACATCTTCACGCACCAGACCTCGTCCCATGGAGACTTTCTGCTTTTCATCTGCATTTAGGTTGCTGGCGCGTTTATCCAGCACGTTGTTGAGTTCCAGCAGTTCAGCCACTTCACTGACACGCGAACGCACCTTGGCTTCTGGCGTTTTCATATTACGAAGCGGAAAAGCGAGGTTGTCATATACCGTCATGGTGTCGTACACCACAGGGAACTGGAAAACCTGCGCGATGTTGCGCTCTTGTGGCGCAAGCTGGCTGACATCCTGATTATCAAACATGACTTCCCCTTCTGACGGCGTCAGCAGGCCGGATATAATGTTCAGCATGGTACTTTTGCCGCAACCAGAAGGGCCCAGCAAGGCATAGGCACCGCCATTGCGCCAGGTATGGGTCATTTTACGGATGGCATAATCCTCACGGCTTTGAGGTGAAGCCTTGTAGGAATGCGCCAAGGAGTTAAGAATAATTTCTGCCATATTGTTACCCCCCTATGCCCGGCGTTGATTGCACTCGACGCGCAGACTGAATGAGCTTTTGTGACTCATCGAAGACATAAAGTTTGTGGGTAGGCACATAAATACTGATCTTCTGATCGACGTCGTAGTCGTGAACCCCCGGTAAGTGGAGCACCATGTTGATGTCACGGTTTCTCACGTGCAGGAAGGTTTCACTGCCGCTGATTTCCGCCAGTTCGACATCAACTGTCAGTTCTAAGTCGTCATCATTGTTTGGCACCAAGCTGAGGTGGTTAGGACGGATACCGAATTGATATTCGCCATCGGTTAGCTCGCCAAGGTCGGTGTTCAGTGGGAAATGGATGTGCTCATCGAATGAGACATTTCCACCACCGACACGGCCACGGATCAAATTAATGGGAGGTTCACCAAAGAGTTCTGCACTGGTGACTGAAGAAGGGTGGTGGTAAACCTCAGCTGTTGGTCCAGACTGAATCACCTTGCCTTCGTGCATCAGAACCACATTGCCGCCAAGAGCAAGCGCTTCATTCGGCTCTGTGGTGGCGTAAACCGCGATGGTGTTGCGCTCTGCGAACAGCTCGCGCATTTCCTGGCGAAGCTCTTCACGCAGTTTGTAGTCGAGGTTGACTAAAGGCTCATCAAACAGAATCAAGTCGGCGTTTTTCACCAGTGCCCTTGCCATGGCGGTGCGTTGCTGTTGACCGCCCGAGAGTTCAAGCGGCAAGCGATCAAGAAACTGTTCGATATGAAGCATCTCCGCCGTTTCCTGCACTTTCTGTTTAATGAGTGCTTCAGGCTGTTTTTCCAGTCTTAGCGGTGAGGCGATGTTTTCGAAGACGGTCAGATTGGGGTAATTGATAAATTGCTGGTAGACCATAGAGACATTGCGTTCCCTTACGGGTACGCCCGTGACATCCTGACCATTAAAAAGCACGCGACCGCTGGTGGGTTTATCTAAGCCTGCCATTAGGCGCATCAAACTTGTTTTACCCGCCAATGTCCTTCCGAGTAGGACGTTGAAGGAGCCGGGCTCAATCCTCAGGTTAATGTCGTCCAACCACGTTTCGTGGTTGCTGATCCTTGTGACGCTCTCCAATTCGAGTGACATGTAAACTCCCTGTTCAATAACGACGTGCGTTGCTGGCAACATCGTCAACTGCGCGAACGCGCATTAATTTTCGAATCCGAATGTCATACGCCAGATTCATGCCAAAAGTTAAATTAATGTTAAGGCATTGAATTAAAGGGATTTAAAATAAGTGTGAACACGATCACTGTGTAAAAAGTGTGAAGTTATGTGTTGACTGTTAACAGAATGTGAACAATGCTTGACACTCTCAATTCTGTTCGAACGCGCATGGGTAGGTAGTCAAATGAGCGATCTGGCTCACTCTCACGATGAGGTTATACAGGCGTCTTGGAAGCGATGCCGCTCGTTTGGGCTTAACCCAAAAAGTGCACCTGCAATTGTTCGACTGAATAAAGGTGATTGGGAAGATGCGCAGGGGAAATCCAAAGACCTCATTGTGACGACCCAAGAGCAGGTGCTCCCTTTCTATGAAAATATTCTGGTGAACAGCAACAGTCTGGTTTTACTTGCCGACAGCAGTGGAAACTTATTGAGCCGCTGGGGACGCCCTGGTTTTATCAATCAGATGGAAGGGCATCTCTTCGAGCAGGGAACCAGTTGGCTTGAACGTTTCAATGGCACCAATGCAGTCGGAACCGCACTGCAAACAGGTGAATCCGTCGTCGTTGGCCGCGATGAACACTATCTGATCGCCAACCGCTATATGACTGCTTCTGCCGCTCCTATCTTTAACAGTGAACGTGAACTTGTCGGTGTGCTGAACATTTCCTCTGATGCGTATCTACCTACCTCTCATGTGAATGGGATGGTGAAAGTGATGACGCAATCGGTTGAGAATCAACTGATCATGGCCACATATCGCCAGCACTATTACACCTTGGTGTTTAACAACAGTGAGGACAACCACACCAGTCAGTGGGCGGGATTGCTGGTTTTCAACGACGCAGGTGAAATAGTGGCTGCTAATCGTCGTGCAGACTTGCTGGTTGGGCATGTGCTGAAGGGGCTGAACATCGAAATGGTTACTGGGATCACGACGCTAAAACTATCTGCGCACCCTGAGAACCAAACACTCTCTTTTCTCGGTATTTCAAACTATCGCCTGTTTGGCACGCTCAAGCGCCCGCTCAACAACATGATTCGCACACCGCCATCACCACTGTCTACCGTCAAAGTAAAGAGTGAACCAAAACCCGTCGCAGCGGTATCTGGTGAGCGCCGACTGTCAGATCTGGATCTTGGCGATCTGAAAATGCAGAAAGCGATCAAGCAGGCTGCCAGTGTGGTGAACAGTGATATTCCGCTGGTGATTCAAGGTGAAACGGGCGCGGGAAAAGAAGTGTTTGCCAAGGCAGTACATGCTTCATCAGAACGCGCTGACAAAAAGTTTGTGGCAGTAAATTGTGCGGCTATTCCCTCTGAGTTGGTTGAGTCGGAGCTTTTTGGATATGTGAAAGGCGCATTTACCGGTGCCAATAACAAAGGCAGCATGGGTTACATCAGGCAGGCTGACGGTGGCACTTTACTGTTAGATGAAATCGGCGATATGCCTTTGCATGTGCAGGCCAGATTGTTGCGTGTATTGCAGGAAAAAGCGGTCACGCCGTTAGGAAGCACTGAAAGCTATCCTGTCGATTTCCGTGTGATCAGCGCGACCCACCAACCGCTGAGGGAAGCGGTATCAAAAAAGCAGTTTCGTGATGACCTGTATTACCGGATTAATGGACTGACCCTGTTTCTGCCTTCGCTCTCGGAGCGTTCAGATACCAACGCACTGGTTGGTCATCTACTTGATGAATTGACGGAAGGGGATAACCCTCCTGTCAGTAATGAGGTGTTGCAGTTATTTGAACGTCACCCCTGGCCGGGAAACATCCGTCAGTTGGTAAATACCTTGCGTGTGGCGTTGGCGCTGTCTGACGGCAGCATGATCCATACTCATCATCTGCCAGACGATTTCTTTTTGGATCTTGAAACACAGCCAGAAGAACCTTTGGTCACAAATGCCCTTCAACCAGAAGTGCTTCCTCTGCAAGTAGTCAGTTGGCGCGAAAGTTTGCCAGAACTTTATTCTGCCACAGAGGGAAACATTACCCGCATCGCTGAGCTTTCCGGCGTGAGCCGAAACACCATCTATAAACGTCTTCGAGCATTAGGGCTGAAGTAGCCTCAACTCACCAATAAAGCATTCAAAGAATCAATTAATCAGGGTTTAGGAATTCACCGTGTCAACGGATGAGGCTGCATGTTGCACGAAACTTTCGCCATGACGCGAATAAATAGGATGAAACGACTAATGATAATTTGCTCATATCGAGAAGTGTGTCGCAAATCACATTTCTGTTTTTAGTGTGAACATTGGTCAATTACTGAGCGGTTAATGGATTGTTATAACTGGAGTTTTATTGACCCAAGGATGAATGATTAACCTCACTAAATGTAGTTTTGTTTCACTTTTGTGACTTTGTATTCGAATAAGAAGGATTTTTATGAAGAACAGATAACTGAGTGCTTTTTGGTCAATGTAACTGTCAATAGCTTATTTTGTTAATTTTTGTAGCGTTGAACTCTGTGTTTTCAGAATGTTAATTTTCATCTCGCAGCATTTTGCAAATGGAATTTATAAGAAATACAGGAACGTATTCTATGAAAAAGACACTTTTAGCAGTAGCAATCCCGGCAGTACTTTTAGCAGGCAATGTAAACGCATTTGAAGCATACAGCGGCGACGCGGGTTCGGTAGAGGTTTACGGTCAACTTCGCGCAACTCTGGCTAAAGCCCCAGAAAAAGAGCTGACGCTGAATGATGGCAGCTCACGTGCAGGTGTTAATGCACAGTACTCAGTGACTGACGACGTAGACGTATTTGCAAAACTGGAATACAGCATCAGCTACGACAAAGATGCTTTGGAAAATCGTCTGGGTAACTTCGGTTTCTCGGGTGATTTCGGCAAGGTTATTTTGGGTAAACAGTATCTGACTGCTGATGACCTGTGGGGTGTAGATAACTCTTACTTCTACGGTGGTTCTCACATTGCTCAGGGTACTATCTCTGGTGGTAAGCACGACAGCGCAGTTCGTTACATCTTCGAAAACGATGCTATCTACATCGATGCAAGCTACGCCCTGCCAGAAGATAAAGCTAACGCAGAAGTATTCGAACTTTTCGGTCGTGTGAACGTTGCTGGTTTTGATGTGACTGCTGGTGTTTCTCGTGCAGAGCAAGAGCATGACGCATTTGACAGTGTAAGCGCTGGTTCACTTGAAGACCTGTACACTTCTATCTGGGTTGAGCGTACCTTCGGTGACCTTTCAGTAGGTGTTCAATACGCAGCAAGTAACATTGAAAGTGATGCAGTGAGCATGGAACTGGATCGCACTGGTTATGCGGCAGCGTTCAGCTACTCAGTGACTGACAAAGCATCAGTTTACGGCGGCTACGAAGTGAGTGAGTACGATGTAAAAGATTCTGCTTCTTCAGTAGTTGAAAGTGGCGACGCGACCAACGTTTACTTGGGTGCTGTACACAAGTTTAACTCCTTCTTCCGTGTGTATGGTGAAGTAGCGCTGGCAGATGGTACTACTGCTGGTTTCAGCAACAACAAGAACGATTGGGAAGTTGCTCCAGGTGCAACGGCTGATAGCGACGTATTCTACGCAATCGGTGCTCGCGTATACTGGTAATCACCCAGTAAATAACGCTTAAACTTCATACTGTCTTTAAAGCCCAGCAGGATGCTGGGCTTTGTTGTATCTGGATGAAATGTTGGCTTAGGAAACACACAAACGAAAAAGGAGGCTAGACGCCTCCTTTTGAGATTCTGAAAGAAAGCTTATTTTTTGCCTTCTTTATCCAGACGGGTCAGCTCTTTGATTTGACGGGAAATTTCGCGGCGTTCCTTAGAGATCTCTGCACTCTTGATGATGTGGTCATCAACGCGATCTTCGTAGTCAGCTTTCATGTTTTTAACGATCTCTACGATTTCGTCATGAGTCATTTCTGGCTGAATGTAATCAAGCAGGTTCTCAAGCAAAGTGACGCGCTTTTGGTTGTCGCGGATTTTCTTCTCGTTATCCTGAATTTCCCGCTTCAGTTTGTTTTTGCGACGAGAGAACTTAACGATCTCGAATACATTGTTCATAGGTCTATAACCTTCTTTGTGTGATCCTGACGAAATTAAACCACAAGGTGAGCGTCGGAAACAGTCTTTTGATCAATGAAAGGTCAGTATTTTTTGAGAAGTTTTAGTGACAGGTTCTGCCGAAAATTATGTGCCAGAGCCTTGCTAGCCGACTAGATTCGCTGGGTTAGAAAGCGCTTGAAGATTAACCATATATCATGTTGATTGGAAAGAAAAAGGCACGCGATTCGCGTGCCTTTGTTGAAAGTGAAAGTAATTTACTCGATGGCACCTTCAAGTCGGACGTGCTCGCCTTCCAACTTGAGCATGGCACCACGAAGCATGGCGTTGACCAGCTCTGTTGCATCAAACTTGGTTAACGCTTCATGAGCGCCGACTTGATGGGCGCGGTCTACGCTGATTTCGCTGGAAAGTGAGGTATGAAGAATCAAGTACGCCTCCGACAGCGGCTCGTTGCTTCTAATTTCGAATGCCAACTCATACCCATCAATGCCCGGCATTTCGATATCGCTGACCACGATGTCAAACGGTCGCCCCTCTCTGGCTGAGTCTTTCAGCTTCTCAAGTGCGTCAATGCCGTTAGTGCTGACCACATAGGGAATATTGATGCTGTCGAGCGCCTCGGATAGCTGACGCCTTGCGAGGCTACTGTCATCAACCAATAGGATGTGCATGGGCTTGAGCTTCTCGCGATCCACATCGGCGAGAATCGGATGCAGTTTGTCTTCCGGCATAGGGAAGATTTTCGACATCACCAACTCAACATCCAGTAATTGCACTAGCTTTTCATCAACATTCATCACGCCAGTAAGGAAGGCGCGTGTGCCTAATGTCTCTGGTGGCGGGGTGATATTTCGCCAGTCACATTCACTGATTTTTTCGATACCACGTACCAAAAAGCCCACCACACGACGTTGGCAGTCGGTGATGATGATAAAACAGTTTTTGTACTCTTCCTTATCGACAGGTTGATAACCAATCGCTTTCGCCATGTCGATAACGGGCGTTGTAATACCCCGAATATTGGCGGTACCAATCACGGTTGGGTGAGAGCCAGGTAGAGCAGTAAGCGGGCAGAAAGGAACAATCTCTCTGACCTTAAGAGTGCCAAGGGCAAAAGTCTGTGTTGCAGAGAGTCGGAACAACAACATTCCCTGCGATTCATTGGCTTTGCTTTTCATATAGCGCCTGTTATTAGCCAGAATGAGTGATCAAGACAAAATGATAAGTTGCATCCAGCAACGCCAGATTGCTCATCTTTAAGTGTAGCGTTTCTATGGTTCAATACCCAATCAATCTAAGTTCTATACCTTTAGATTGCAGAGGTATTTTATACCTATGATGTGCCGATTTATGAAACTAATCCAGTAACATTTCATGAATTTCCAGCGTGATCATATTGTTGCTAACTCACTGTGAGAAAAGGTATTTGCTGCTCAATGATAAAAATGTAAGTAGAGGTGGTGTAATTTCGCTTTATTCAAGGAGTTTTTCTATTATTAAAAGATAAATGGTACGTAACGCGATAAACAGTAAACGCGAAGTGAGTGCCTTCTCATTATGTGGTTTACTGGCAGTTAGCGATGAGACAACGAGAAGTCACAGCGATGTGATCTGAGAGCAGTTAGTAGCCCATGACAAGTATTTTAGATTCAGTAGATTCCCGCACTAACCTGGTTGGTGAAAACCGACTTGAATTGCTGATATTCCAATTGGGAACACGTCAGCTTTTCGCCATTAATGTATTTAAAGTTAGGGAAGTATTGAAAGTTCCCCGTCTCAATCAAATGCCGGGTTCTCACCCCAAAATATGTGGCGTTGCGACCATACGAGGCCATTCGATTCCTGTGATTGATATGCGACAGTCCATTGGCTTAAAACCGCTGGATAAAGATCAGGAAAGTAACCTCATCGTGACGGAATATAACCGCTCTGTGCAGGCATTTTTGGTCGGTAAAGTGGTTTACATCAAGAACATGGGTTGGGATGAAATCATGGAGCCACCTAGTACTGGTCGCTCTAACTATCTCACTGCGATCACTAAGCTGGAGCACGAGAACGAGCACAAGCTGGTTGAGATCATCGATGTTGAGAAGGTGCTGGCGGAAATCATTTCTTATGACATTGGTATTTCCGATGGGGTGTTAGATGATGATCTGACCAATCATTTAGTGGGCCAGAAAGTACTGGTTGTGGATGACTCATCAACGGCGCGCAAGCAGGTAACAGAAACGCTGGGTCAACTCGGTATTGAATGTATAGAGAAGAAGAATGGGCAGCAGGCCCTTAACCTTCTCAAGTCTTGGTGTGATGAAGGTAAAGATCCGCGCAATGAAATCCTGTTGATGATTACAGATGCAGAAATGCCGGAGATGGATGGTTATAAGCTGACTTCAGAAGTACGCGCTGACAGTCGTATGCATGACCTTTATATTGCGCTGAACACATCCTTGAGCGGCAGTTTCAACGAAGCCATGGTAGAAAAGGTGGGTTGTAACCGATTTGTCTCCAAGTTCCAGCCAGATCTTCTGGTAGATGTGGTGCAAACTCGCATGCGCGAAGCGCTCAGCAAGTAGGTGCGGGTGAAGTTACTTTTCCTTACCCGCCATGCAAAATCCAGCTGGGATGACCCTTCCCTCGATGATCACGATAGACCTCTGAATCCACGTGGTCGTCGAAATGCTCCTGAAATGGGCGTACGACTCGCAGCTTGGTCGAACAAACCAAACAAGATAGTTTCCAGCAGTGCGCTCCGCGCGAAAACTACTGCCTTGTTGATTGCTGAGCAGTTACCTCATTCACCGCCTGTGATCATAAAAAGCGATATTTACACTGAGGATTGGGAAACCTTAGTGAAGATTGTCGAGCGGTTTGACGATGATAAAGATAGCGTCATGCTGGTCGGGCACAACCCGGCAATCAATGAGTTTCTAGCCCATATTCCTTTTGAGATAGATAACCTTCCAACTTGTGGTGTGGCTGTGATTGCGCTTCACAGTGAAAGTTGGTCAAACTGGTCGATGGCAGATAAACAGGTTCTGTTTCTCGATTATCCTAAACGACTGAAACCGTAGTCAGTCTAACGCGATGCTAGGGCCCGACTACTGAGACTTATTCACTTTTTCTGTGGATAACCCAGTTAGTTCCCGATGACTCTTTCCATTCAAAGTCAGATTGGTGGCTGTGGGGAGGTTGATCCAAATTTAATGGTTAAAAAATGAACAGCATTTAAAGAGGGTCCGCGAGCCACTGAATTATCCCTGTTTGGGTATACAGATTTTTCGGTATAAACTATGTTTCAGCTCGCGGAAAGACCCGTTAAAAAAGAGAATGTTTTGGAGTACATAATTGATCTCTGTAGAAAAAGATGAGGGGTTAACCGCACGGATTGCGCTGATCAATGAAGAGATAAAAAGACAGGACGTCGAATTCTACCTATTTGTTCCTGGGGAGCTGAATTTCTCCAAGAGCGTGCTGAGCGAAGATGAGTTTTACTACAAGGTGCTGTCTAACACACGTACCTACTTTACTTCGCAACATCACTTACCGCTTGTACACTCCCGCCTTGCCAGCCGGGACAAACTGCCTTCCGACAAATACCGCGTCAGCTTGAGCTTGTATGCTTATCAGTATGCGTTGTCGCTGGAAAAGACGACACACCGATTCTTCGACACAGTTGCAGATGTTGAAGAAGAAGAAGCGGTTGAGCAGCTGGAAGTCATCACGGATATGGCAGTGGAGATCCTCCGTCGTCTGCGTCGTTATGTCCCGAAAGATGAAAGCCTCATCAAGTATTACAACAACGTCGACAACTACCTTTCCTGGCTGACTGAGCAGCGTTTTCTGTCGCTGATTGCGCATATGCCAAGAAGTGCGGCGTTTAAACCGATCAAGGAACAGCTCCTGGAGTTTTGTGAGTCTGAAGCGGCCTACCGCATCGATCAAAATTACAACTCCTCAAAAGCACAAACAGATGCGACGCGTATGGTGAATAAAATGCGTCTCGCCCGCCGCTTGATTGAATATCCGGTCACCATTCGTCAGAAAGATGTAGTTCTGGGGCAAAACCTCAACAAGCTTGCCAAAGGTGCAGCAGCGGGTTTGGTGATGATCTTCGTGACGGTAGCGATTATCCGGATGCGCAGCTTTCTTGGTGAAATTACCTTGTCGTTCGCTTTGGCAATGGCGGGTCTCTACGCTATGCGCGAGATTTTTAAAGACGACCTGCGTGATGTACTTTGGCGCTTTATTCGCAAAGGGCGTCCAAAGTGGCGCAAGCTGTTCACCGACCCGACATCCGGCCAGCGTATTGGTAGTCAGTTAGAATGGCTGGACTACATCGCGTTCGACAAGATCCCGGATGATGTGCGCAAGATGCGCAAAGGCAAACTGCGCCAGCGTGAAGAGTCTGTAGTGAAAATGAAGATGGTGACCCAGATGTCCACCACCAAATTTCTCAGTGGCTACGACATGACGCGTGAAGTATGGCGAATTGATTTCCGTCCTTTTTCCCGCCTGATGGCACGTGGTAAAGAACGCTACTACGCACTGAGTGATGGACAGGTGACACGAGAATCTATCGACAAGCGCCACCAGTTCAACCTGGTTTCCAAGCAGAAAAATCAGGATGGCAGCTTCACGATTCAACGCTGGAAGATCACAGTGAATCGTTCCAAAGTGGTTGATGTAGAGGAAGTCTTCTCATAAAGCTCCAAAACCCAAAATGTCGATCAGTGAAAATCCCGGGAATGGACGAGTAGCTGATCGAGGGTGTAGGTCATGTCGATCAGCCTTCCTGCTACCACATGCACCACATCGCCTTCCCGTTCAAGAATCCCTTTCACCTTTAATATTTTTGCTGTCACGAAAGGGGTGTTCTGCGCTCGAGCAGTAGCAAGCCACACCACCACATTGATATTGCCGGTATGGTCTTCCAGCGTTACGAAGGTTACACCACTGGCGGTACCTGGGCGCTGTCTGCCAGTCACCACACCAGCGACAGTTATTGCTGAGCCTGAACGGATGGTATTGAGCTCATTGGCCAATCGGTGCTTGCCCAATTTTCCGCTTTCATCCAGCAGTGCGATAGGGTGCTTGCCGAGCGTCAGGCCTGTCGCTGCGTAATCTTCAATCAAGTCTTCCACCGCCGAAGGTGCGGCAATCGCGTTAGCATCAGAGCTGTCTGGCTGTGCGCTGGAAAATAGTGGCAGAACATGACTGTCATCCATCATCTGCCAGCGGGCAGAAAAGCGGTTATCTGCAAGCGTTTTGGTAGCATTCGCACTGGCGAGGGCTTCCAAATCACCCCGGCTCAATCCGCATTTTCTGATGTCGTTGAGATGCTGGAATCCAGTGCTGGAGCGACATCGCAATAACTTCTCTGCGCCAATATCGGATAAGCCTTTCACAATACGAAAGCCAAGTTGTAGCGCGGGTTCACCTTGCACCATAACCTGTTGGTGATCCCACTGGCTATGGTTGACGCAAACAGGAAGGATTTGCACCTGATGGCGGGAGGCGTCCTGCAACAGCTGCGAAGGGCTATAGAAACCCATAGGCTGACTGTTGAGCAGCGAGCAGTAAAAAGCGACCGGATAGTAGTGTTTTAGCCATGAAGAGGTGTAAGCCAATACTGCGAAGGAAGCACTGTGAGATTCGGGAAAACCATACTCACCAAATCCCTGAATCTGGCGAAAGATTTGCTCGGCAAACTCAATGTTATAACCGCGCTCTTGCATGCCGTTGATCAGCTTTTCACGAAAAGGGGCGAGCTTGCCACTGCGCTTCCACGCCGCCATTGCCCGGCGAAGTTGGTCGGCTTCACCGCCACTGAATCCTGCAGCGACCATGGCAAGCTGGATCACCTGCTCCTGAAAAATGGGCACACCCATGGTTCGGGATAGGACAGATTTTACCTCTTCCGATGGGTAAGTGATTTTTTCTTCACCCCAGCGCCTTTTGAGATATGGGTGCACCATATCACCCTGTATCGGACCGGGACGGACAATGGCAATTTGAATCACCAGATCGTAATAACAGTTCGGGCGAAGCCTTGGCAGCATGCTCATCTGGGCGCGTGATTCCACCTGAAACACGCCGACAGAATCTGCCTTTTGGAGTTGTCGGTAAACAATCGGGTCATCTCCCATGGCAATGATGTCAGCAATCGACAAACTGCGCTGATGCTGCTTATCGATAATGGCAAAAGCTTTGCGTATAGCGCTCAACATACCCAGTGCCAGAATGTCTACTTTCAGCAGCCCAAGGGATTCCAAGTCATCTTTGTCCCATTGGATCACACTGCGCTCTGCCATGGCGGCATTTTCCACTGGCACCAGTTCATACAAAGGACCTGCGGAGATAATAAAACCGCCGACATGTTGGCTGAGGTGACGTGGAAAGCCACGGATTTCCTCAACCAGTTCCAGTAGCCAGCGCCCAAGATGTGATTGGGTATCCAGCCCCAGCGCTTCAAGTTGCTCGCCTTTATCCAGCCCCTTGTCGCGGTGGTTAAGATTTTTAATGTAGTAATCCAATTGGGTCTCATTGAGCCCCAACGCCTTGCCTACATCGCGAAACGCACTTTTAAAACGGTAGGTAATCACTGTCGCGGCAATAGCTGCACGCTGACGACCATACTTTTGGTAGATGTAGCGGAACACTTCCTCGCGTCGTTCGTGCTCGAAGTCGACATCAATATCCGGCGGTTCATTACGTTCCTTAGAGATAAACCGCTCGAACAGGACATTGATTTTCTCCGGGTTCACCGCGGTGATTTCAAGGCAATAACACACCACAGAGTTCGCCGCTGACCCACGGCCTTGATACAGAATGCCCTGTGATTTCGCGTACTGCACAATGTCGTAAATGGTGAGGAAAAAATACTCGTACTGCTGTTCGGCAATCAGCCCCAGCTCTTTATCAATGGTTGCGCGGATCTCTGGCTTAATCCCGTTCGGGAAACGTTTTCCAATGCCTTCTTCTACTAAGTGGCGCAAGTAACTGCTGGCGGTAAACCCATCTGGAACAAGCTCTGCGGGGTATTCATAGCGAAGCTCACTGAGGCAGAAGGTACATTTGGCGGCAATACGCTGGGTCTCTCTTCGCCAGCTTTCTGGGTAGAGCTTTTCCAGTTTCTCAACTGGTTTGAGTGCCTGCTCGCCATTTCTGGGTAATTCAAAGCCGCATTGCTGTAAGGGTCTGCCGAGTCGAATGGCAGTGATCACATCTAACAACGGCTGGCGGCGAGGGTGATGCATCAATACATCGTTGGTGCAGACAATCGGCAGGTTGAGCTCCTTTGCCAGCGATTCGACCATGGCCAGATAGATGGATTCATTGGGTAATAACAGCCGTTCAACGCCTATCCAGAGTCTTTCTTCAAACATACTCTTCAGCCAGTTCTGAAAATCAGAAGGCTTGGCTTTTTCTTCATGTTTGAGTGTCGGTAGCCAGATGCAAAGACACTGTGTGATGTGGCTGAAATCATCACTGAATACCTGATAGTGCCCTTTTTCACTGCGCATTCTGGCTTGGGTTATCAAGCGTGCTAGCTCGCCATAAGCTTGTCGGTTGGGGCAAAGCAGTACCAGTTTTTCGCCCTGAAAAGTGATTTCTGAACCAATGATTAGCTTAAGGCCAAGGTTCTGGTCGCGGTTTGCGGTGTGAGCACGTACTACGCCAGCAAGCGAGCACTCATCAGTGATAGCGAGTGCGTGGTATCCCAAAGTGGCAGCGCGAACAACAAGTTCTTCCGGGTGAGAAGCGCCGGTCAGGAAGCTGTAATTGGTTTTACAGTGCAGCTCTGAAAAAGTCAGCGGGCGGGTATCAGAAGAGGTTGTCATAGGGAGCGATCTCAAACTACGGATCAACAAAAAAGGCCGTGCTCGAACCACTCACCCTGTGCGGTCCGAAATACCCAGCAAAGTTGTCCCCGTTTGTTGCGTGCGACGAAGTAGTCGCGTTGGATGGGCGATTTATCCCACCAACCGCCACTGACGCGTTCAGGGCCTGTGAGTGTGTCAGGACGAGACAGCAAAGGACGCGGCGACACATGAAGTAGCGCTGGGCGTGTTGGCAGGAAAGGGGGCAACACCTGCGCACTTTTCTGTAATGGCAATTGGCGTTTGAAGGCGTGCTCTGGGCGATGATCATTTTCCAGTGACAGGCTGTACACTCCGTGTTTTCCCGCTTTCGCCTGCATCAGGCTAATCAGTTCGCCTGGTGTGAGTTGTCCTCGTTTACCTGCAAATAAATCCTGGGTGGGAGATTGCCTTGGTAGCAATGTATTGGCTTCCAGCCGAAGGTGAGTAACAGGCGCATCCAGCTTGAGCTTTTCAAGATGAAGTTGGAGCAGTGGCATCCAACGGCTAGCGGCAGATTCGGGTGCTGCAGCGGTGATCTCTAAGACTTTGTCTTCCTGATCGCGCTGTGTCAGAACAATGATAATGGCGGGTGTGACCGCTTCCCTGACGTGTAGGAACTTTGCCATTTCCTTGAGCATGCGCTGAAGCGGAAAGCAAAGCGTCTGGCTATTAGCGATTTCATGCAAAAGTTCAAGCGACTGGTAGAAGTGTTCAGGTGGCGTGAAGCTCGCAGGTAATGCGAGGCTTTTCTGGGTCAGGGAGCGTAGATGAGCCGTCAGTGGCTTGCCAAAACGCTGCCCAAGTGAATCTACTGGCAATGCCAGTAACTGCTTGGCATGTCGTATTCCCATGCGTTCCAGTTGAACAACGTGCTTATCAGTGAATCCCAGCTCACGTACTGAAAGTGCGGCGAGCGCCTGCTCGGTGGCTTCCGGTGTCAGGTAGCCGCAGTCCGCCTTTGCTCGTGAAAGCCAGCGTGCCGCTTCCGGATAAGGGCTAAGTGCGAAGTGATACTGCACCTGCTCACCACTTAATACAGACATAAGCGATTGCCAGTAGTTGTCGAGCGAGCCGTAAAGCTTGAGCATAGGGGTGACTTTCATCAGCAACCCATCCGGCGCATAAGGGACGATGTCAGCATTGACCTGATACAGCAGAGATGCCAGTTGTCGCAGGCGATCGGATTCGGCCTGCTCGTCGTAGTCGGCGACATCCAAGCCATGACACAACGCACTGGCAGTACCGAGATCATTGCCAGTCACAATGCCATATTCCCGAGCCTGCGCGTTGACCTGATATACCGTGCCAGTGGTACGGGAGAGCACAATCAGGGGAGCCTCCACCTTGTTATCGCGGATAAGAGTGTCGAGCAGCAAGGCTGGAAAATGCAGATACAACCAGAGGATCATCGAAACAGTGGCACTACGTTAGAAGTGTCTGTCAACTGGAGAGATGCCAGTGTGATGGTTTCTGGCGGCTCTGCTTTTTCGGCCAGTGAGAAGGCATGAAAAACAGGATCCAATGGGAGATGAAAAGGTTGAACAGGTAGACCACGGCGCTTAATCACAGTCACTTTCAACCCTTCCTCATCAGGAATGGCAGACAGGCGACAGCTGACAGGTAACCCCTGAACACTTTTTTGATGGGTGATCATAAACAGAAGACAGTCATTCTCGGTCGCAGCGAGTTGAAGGCGTCTGGCCTGTGTTACGGACAGCGCATCGCCCCAGAGAACAGCAGCACGGCAGCAGCCACTTTTCAGAGCCTGCTCTACACACCAAAGGCTGGATGTGATGGAGGCATCCAGAATGATCACTTTTTCCAGATCCAATCCAGCCTGACACAAGGCTATAGGGTTGAGCTCTCCTGGCGGAGCAGCAAACACGGTGAGCTCACTGTCTTTCAGGGCACTGACGAGCGCTGGCAAGATCAGGCGTAATTCTCCAATGCCAAAACAGGGTAGTTGTAACTCAACCACACCAGATTCGGGCCAGCCGCCATCCAGCTTTTCATCAAGCACCATGTGGCCGCTGGGGCGACAGTGTGCCTTAGGTTGATAGAGACGGTTTGCCGTCCAGATCCCTGAGTGCAGGGCGAGAAGATTGTCGAGCATAAGCAATAATACTGTATGTATGTACAGTGTTATTCTAGAGCGAGATGATGATTAGAGCAAGTGTGTTTTGATGCATATAACTTCGTCATCCATGGACAGAAAAGTGGCTCGTTAAGCGCTTAGATTGCCGATATACTCATAAGCCTTAAAACCCAACTCTCTGAAGATAAAATGAATAAATGGGCAACGATATGTGGGGCACTGCTGTTAACAGGCTGCGTAGCAACACCCGAACCAGACAGTGAAAAAGTTACTGTCTTGTGGGGTGATGCATTAGAGATGCTGCATTGTGAAGATAAAGGTGTGGTTGTTGGCTCGCAGGGACATTGGTACGACTACTGGTTGATTGATGATGGCGTGCTGACGCAGGGTGCGGTCAATGAACTGAGAAACAAAGCCATGGATTTGGAAGCGGACACTGTCCTGCTTTATGCACCCAAACCTTTTTCGACGTCGGTGACGTTTTTGGCAAAAGTATATCGCTGTCACCCATAAAGCAGCATCACGAAGATCAGTAACGCACTGAACGCTGCTGTGGTTTCTAAATGTGGAAGCCAGCGTTTTATTTCATGAGAAATAGAGCGATCTTGATCGGTCTGACTGATTTGTTGCCGAGTCCAACGCTGTATATTGGGGTGGAAGAACAAATAGATTTTCACCAGCGAACCCACCATTTGCTCGTACCAGAGTAGCGGCACAAAGATCGGATGAAATTGTCCTGACTGAACAGAAATCAGCAGCACGTTCAAACTTCGTGTTGCAATCACCCAGAATAGATAGGCAATTACCACCTTAGGTCCGAGCAGTGCAGCAACAAACAAAGCGAGCGACGGACCAATCAGGGTCGTCCACATACTGATGCGCTGATCCAACAGGCAAATCCAGAGAAACAAGCCAGCCTTTCGGGGGCCCAGCTGTATTGCACGGATGTTGCTTCGCAGCATGTTGCCGTACCAACGGGTCATCAGGGAGATACTGGTGCCTAGGAAGCTGCCAGAAGGGGCATCTTCCAAGCAAGTAACCGCCATGTCCGGGATATAAAGCATCTTCCAGCGCTCTTTGAGCACATAAAACCAGGTGCTTTTATCATCTCCCGTCAGCATACGAATTTTGCCATAGCGCCAGTGCTTCACATGGTCATAGCGAAGGCTCTCAATGAAATCTGGCGAGAGTGCCATGGAAGCCCGGAACGCGGAAAAACGTCCTGTGAGCACCAATACGCGATAAGTCAGGCTAAGTGAGCTCATGTAGAAGTGGCGCTGTGCCATACGCTGACGATACCACTGGCGAGTCAGAGAATTACCTTTCACAATCGGCTTATTGTGCGTGGTGACTGCACCTAAGTCATGATAACGCATCAGGAAGCCTGACACTTTTGCCAGCATGCCTTCGGGAACGACTGTGTCGCCATCCATCAGGATAAGAACACTGTCTTTGGAAACAGGGCGGTCTTCAGCCAACAGCGTCAGGGCATCAGCCATGGTGTTGCGTTTCCCGGTTCCATCCTGATCAATGATAAAAAGTGTAACGGGGACACGCTGCTTGAGCTTGTCGAATTGGGACTCAATGATACCGATGTCGGCTTCATCCGTGACACAAGCGACAGCGCGGCAGGCGACACCGAAATTACCAATTTCATCGATTAGCGCTTTGAAAACCGGGGCGCTGATTTCCGGGGTAGTACGGTAGCAGGGGATAACGACCAATATCTCTGTAGGCTTGTGCGTCATCTCGGCCAAACTGGAGAGCACAGGGTACCGCACATATTGATAGTAAAGCCCACGGAAAAGGTGAATCGTCTTCCACCCATAACGCCACACACCGATGAAGCCCAAGGTGTATACCACTTCCTCCTGAATTGGAACCTCAGGCAGTATGATGTAGAGGCCCCAAAGTGTCAGCAGCAGAGTCGCAAAAAACAACCACCACATGATCGTGATGTGCCGGGGATCCTGGCGATGGAAGTTCTTGATGAAAAGACGTTCAACATTCATAGGTTAAACCAGTGCTTGAAGACGTCTTTCCAACCGATGGTCGCAATCACGGTCGCTGGTTCGTTGACGATAGACTGCTCGTCTTCCGGTGAAGGTGTTACTTTTATCAGGGTGTACTGCTGCAAACGTGGCAGTGTTTTAGGCAGACCGCTTAAAGACTCACCATCGTCATTGTAAATATCAGCATTCGCTGCGCTGTAGAACTGGACGTGCTCAATGGTACCGATAAGCTTTTTGTCGTTACTGGCAAGTTTGTATTCGACAGGCATGCCGATTTTCAGCAGTTCGGCTTTCTCAAGCGGCATCAACGCCAGTATTGAACGCTCTGTACGCTCGGCGTTGGAAACCGGAGAGAGCTCGAAGATAGAAGAGCCAGTTTGTACAACTTGTCCATCCGTTGCGTTGATCGCGACGATATAACAATCACATGGTGCGTAAGCCAAGCCGCGGGTTTTTAGGCGCTCGATTTCTTCGAGAATTTTATCTTTTTTAGAGATCAGAATGTTGAGTTGACTCTGGGCTTCAAAAGGCGATTTTGTCCCTATTTGTGCCTCTTTGGGGGGGACACCAATCAGTATCTGATCCAACTGGTTTTCAATCGCTTCCATTTCCGCTTCCATGGTCAACAAAGCACGCTTTATCTCGAAAGTCTCTAATCGCTCAAGCTCTCTGGAGACAGAATCTACCGAACCTTTCCTCACGCCATTGTTGTAAAGACGCAGAATTTGTTCGCGGGTCGCCAATTCTTGCCTCATCAATTCCTGCTTCTCAGTCAGTAATTTGAGTTCTTTAAAAAGGCGAGAATTGTATCGGGCAACGGATTCTTCTGTTTGGCGGAGAAGCGTTTGGAAATAGTTGATCTGGCTATTGATGTTATTGAGTTCTTGTCTGTCTTTTGCCAGTAAGTCGGTACCTTCTTCCGTGAAAACAGAAAATAAGAGATCTCCCTTATTGACCCTCTGCCCGGGTTTGAAGTCGCCTAGGCGTAATACACCATTGTTATAGCTTCGCTGGGTAAGAACAGGCTGACTGACTGCGGCATGAGCAGAGGTAACGTTGAGTATACGGGACTGAACCATCAAAGCGGCGACCGCGATGATAGCGGCAGAAATCAGTGCGACCAGAGCAAAGCGCCACCAGTTTTGTTGCATGCGCTTCACTTCTTCTTCGTGAAGCTGTGCCTTCACCCCATAGGAGGTGACGCTTTCTAACGAAATTGTCTCGCCGGTCAGGTAGGTATCAACGATAGACTGTAGTGTTTTTTGGTGGCCGGAATTGAGGGAATAGAACTGACACCCCATCGCATAGCCAGTTTCACTGGCACGCATGACTTCAAATTGCATCGGGGTAGAGAAACGACCTACAGGGAGTTCAAAACACAGGTGTCCATGGTGTTTGTCGCCTTTTTTTCCTGGGTAGAGATTATCATCAATAGAAAATCCACCCACACTCCATTCTTTTGTAGGATATAGAACACCGTCAATTTCAACCTGCGCCGGAAATTCGATGCGTGGGAATTTACGCGCACCTGAGCGGGATTGAAAAGTGTGTATCGACCCTGTGTTGATAGCCGCTACTCCCATAATGCCTCCTGATTGGGCCTCGCCTTAAAAGGAGGACTGCAATTGTCGCGCCAATAAGACTATTTCCTATAAGTGGACTAATAGATTCAAAAAGAAGAATTAGTGATAAGTATATAAGTAATCGAGATTTCTGAGAGGATATTGAAGTTTTTTGCGTGAAAATGAATGAGATTGTCGGTGCACTATCTGGGAAATACGCTCATAAAATCAGAGAAGACACTTTGTAAGTGACAGCAATCGGTGTTGCAAATTGAGAATCTTAGTGTGCAATTTTCGCATTATGACAGCTTCTTAGGCACATCTTGACTAGTATATTAAACAAGAGAGAAAGCGACCAAAGAGTCGCTTTTCTCAACCAGTCAGCGCAGAAACTAAATCTTGGTTGCGCGCTCGATATGAAAAAGATGAATTTCATGCAGGATCCGCTCAGAAATGATCTCTGAGATGATGCCGTCAAAGCGGCTCTGAAGATCCTGGATGGAAGGTATCACCTGCATCACACCGGCTTCGTTATCATCCGTTATCTCCATATCCAAACTCAGGTCGCAATCGAGCGTGGCGATAAACGGTTTCATACGTTCCAAAATGCAGTTGACCATGTACTCATTGGAGCTAAGTTGATTCAACTCTTCACGAATCATCTCAGTCATGGGGCTGCTTTGAGGCTCACGTGGTGAACCTCCTTCAGCGGGGAAAGGAATCACAGTCGGCATAGCGTAATCTCTTTAAAATATATAATAATTATTGGTTTCCGCCTGTTAGGCGGTTTTTTCTTATTTGTTGAATAGTTTAATAAAACCAGCCATGTTGACCAGTAGGTGCTTAAGATAGTGGAGCTCGGTTTGCAATCTTAATAAAAAGAATGCAATTAGCGACCATTTTACACTTGCACAATCGCAAATGTTCTACTACCGATGTGTAACTACTCATTAGGGCTGTCAGGGCCTACTGGCAGACATTCGTTCACAGAGTTGTATTGAGCTTCGCTGGACTTTTTCGTACAACTCATCGGGTCGGTTTCCACCGTCGAAACTGTATTGCTCCAACGCTTTGCAATCGGTCGAGAAATCGACAGCGCCCACCATCAAGGCTGCTCCCTTCATTTTGTGGGCGATTTTCTTTACATCGACATAGCGTTCGCTTTCCCAGGCTGCAATTAACTCTTTCGTGTCGCTTTCCTGTGTTGAAAGATATCGGTCAACCAACATGCCTATCAGTTCAGGATCATCGCCTGTGCTCTCTTTTAAGGTTGATAGATCAAACGGCTCGAGGGTTTCACTCTCTACGTTTGACTGTTGTGGTTGCACTTCTGCAGCAATTGAGGCTTGCGCTTGTGCTGACTGTGAAGGTTCAGGTGCAGGCGCAACAAAGAGACTTTCTGAACCGGACTCAGGCTCAGGTAAGAAGCTGTTCATGAGCACAATCAGATCATGTTGTTTAAACGGTTTGGCAATGTATTCGGTCATTCCTGCATCCAGGCACTTTTCGCGGTCACCACTCATGGCGTTGGCGGTCATGGCGATAATTGGCACTTCGGGCAGTTTATTTTCGACTTCCAACTGACGAATTTTCCGGGTTGCTTCGAAGCCGTCCATCACCGGCATTTGGCAATCCATAAAAATCATGTCGTAGCGGTTGGACATGAATCGCTCAAAGGCGATGGAGCCATTGTCTGCAATCGTCGTTTTACAACCCAGCTTAGTAAGCACCGTATTAATGAGTTCCTGGTTAACTGGGTGGTCTTCTGCAATCAGCACCGACAATCCTTTGACATAAAGACTGTTGCCGATGTTACGTGTGGTTTGCTCCTGTTGTGTCATCTGACGGAAAATTTGTTCGCGGCTATGCCCTTGGGCATCGAGTTTGATAACGGTCGATAACGTTTCGTAGATAGACTCAATGTTAAATGGCGAGGTAATTGCCGCTGAGATGGCCTCTGTGTTTTGTGTCAAAACACCACGAATGTCAGCAAGGTAAATGACCGTATGTGAATTGCTTTGCGGCAGCAATATGGATTTGAGCTTCTCTAGTGAAATCGTGTGATCAAGCAAGGTGACATCAAACCCTCCTGACTGTAATGCTGAAGATGCGGCATTTTCATCTCGAGCGACGGTAACAGAGAGACCTAAAATGTTGAAATATCGCTGGAGGTTGCTGACCTGACTGACACTGCGGGAAATCATCAGTGTTTTCATACCTTGCAAGGAGGATTTTTCTGAAGGTATTTGCTCGGGTGATTCATCAGGCACTTTGACAGTAAAACGGGCGGTGAATGTGGAGCCTTTACCAATCGCACTCTCAGCCTGAATATCGCCTCCGAGAAGGTCAGCAAACTTTCGGCAAATAGGAAGACCAAGGCCTGTTCCCTGATACCGGCGTTTGCTTGAGTTATCAATCTGGGAGAAGTTTTCGAATACCTTATCGAGCTGAGCCTGTTCGATCCCGATACCCGTATCGGTGACCTTAAGCTCCATCTCGCAATCGGAGCCACCACGACTGAGCTGTGTGATAGACACATCAACGTATCCACTGTCGGTGAACTTCGCAGCATTACCTGCCAGATTGACAAGTATTTGCCTTAACTTGGAAAAGTCCGATGTGATGAGTCGCGGCAATAAAGGGTCAGTAAAGGTTGTGAAGCTGACATTGTCTTTCACCCTGGGCGCGACAATGTTGGTAACATTTTCAATCACTTCGTGGATGCAGAAAGTTTCCTGTCTGACCGTCATTTTGCCCGCTTCAATCTTAGAAAGGTCGAGCACATCGTTGATGATGTCTAACAAAGCATTTGCCGACACCGTGATGGTGTCGTTGTAGTGTCTCTGCTCGTAGGAAAGCTGGGTGTGAGAAAGCACTTCTGACATACCGATAATACCGTTAATCGGCGTACGTATCTCATGGCTCATCATGGCAAGGAAATTGGATTTGGCCTCGTTAGCCTGTTCTGCATCATCCTTTGCGCGAACCAGCGCATCATTTACTTCTCTGTTGAGCTGTGTCTGGCGGTCAGAGTAAAGCATGCTACAAATGCTTTTCACGACAGGTGCAATCCAATTCACGATTTCTTCGGTGTAGGGTTCTTGGCGCCCTGCCAACACAATGACGCCGACTTCTTCGCCCATGGTCACCAAAGGAAGCAGGGCATAATGCTCAAAAAAATCGTTGTTGTCGCTCACCACATCTTTGTGCAAGGACGAAAACTCAGTTCGCTTAAGCTGAATACTTGATTCTGCAAACGGAAGTAACTGAACGGGCAAGCCCTGGAACTCTTGGTTGAGATTGGCGATCTGGTGTTTGAAAAGTACTTTCTGATCGCTACCCTTTATCGACAACATGGCGGTTAGCTTACTGTCAGTGAAGGTGGCGAGTACCACCATCGCTTTTTTGAATGACCGTTCAGAATTACCCGTGGTCATGTACATATCCTGAACAGAATTGAAAACGGAATAAAGTGCGTTACTCCTGCTTAGCTTGGCCTCCATTCTCGTGCGCTGGGTGATATCCCGGACGTTCATGACCACATAATTCTGATCGCCAATGCGCTGTTTGTTTCCTACCAGATGCAAAAATAGGGCGTCATCGGTCCCACCTTGAAATATTTTGCTTGATTCCTCATTGTCGAGAGTATTCCGGTAAACCTGGCCGATGGTTTCTACCAAGGTCTGGTTGATTTCGTTACTGAGAGTGTTCAGTGGTGCTCCATTTTCAGGCACGTTCGGTAAATCGACCAGTGTGGATGCGCGGTGGTTTACCGTCATCACGTTGCCACGGCTGTCGAGCACAATCACGCCGTCAGCATAGTTTCTTAAGATAGATTCAAGATATCGCTTGGTAAAACCAATTCTTAGCAGTGAATTAGCATGTTTGATGAGAAAGAGTACGAATGCTGCAGTCACGACAAGGAATGCCACTGAGAGGTAGTTGCGGGTATAAGTGACGGCACTGAGTGCGTTGCTGGCATCAAACTCGATGACCAATCCTATGGGGAGTTCTTGGTGCCATTGCCAAGCGCCGATAGATGGCTTTGGGAGATATCCCTTATACCCTTCTGCATTAAGCCGAATGGTTTTGTCTGAGCGATAGAGCAAATCTGACGGTGTTTCTCTCATTCGGTTGATGGTTTCAATCGTTTCGGGCAACAGAGAGCGATTCTTTGTAGGTGCGATGACTTCGCCATTGTTGTTGACTGCGAAAGCAATTCGGGTAGGGATCGCTTCCTGGCTGAAAAACAGCTTATCGAAGTCCGAACTTTTCCGGGTTGCGACTAAGACAACGGGATCTGTGTCGCTGGCTCCATTAAAGAAGGCGAGCGCCATGAACACTTCCGTCAAGGGCTTCTCGTCATCGGACAGGTGAGGTGGGCTGACGAATAGAGTCTGCCGCTTTACCATGGGGACAATATCCGGATAGGTATCGACAGCGACGTGCGAAAACTCGTAAGCCAGTTCAAGAAGGATCTCTCCCTCGGGGGAAAACAGGGTGACTTCGTCTAGTGAAAATGAATCGCGATACAAATCCAGGATTTTTGTTACTTCGCCAGCATTGGTTAATGCCTCGCCATTGAATGCACCACCCATATCCAGCGCTTGAATCAACTGATTGTCAGTCGCAATAATGCTCAGTTCTCGCTCGCGGTGATGGTACCAATCATCAACGGACGAGCTGAGATTACTGATTTCTGTGGTAAGAAAGTAGGAAAGTTTTTCCTGAGTGTCTTGATAGATAGAGCGATAAAACCACAGGAAAGAGAGCAGCAGAATAATGACGACAGCACCGCCGCTAAGGAAGAGTTGGGCCAGCGTATAACGAGACTCCTGGCTGGCTAGACGGAGGTTGTTAGCCATTTAGTCCTCGTCAGGTTTGCATTTCAAATATGGATTTGTACTTGGTGTCTTCCTGGACCACATGTTTTACCCACCAGAAACGCAGTAGACGGAAAAAGTCTGTTTTGTAAAAGCTGGGATCAGCCTGACACTTGAGCACCACAAATTCAGCTTGTTTGATCAAACGTGAGTGCATGTCTTTGTGCATCTTGAGTCTTGGATAGTCTGCTTCCGTCAGCAAAGCTTCTTCCTGCTCTATATGGTGAGTAATGTAGTGTTGGAAGCGTCTAGAAATCTCTTCAAAGCCGTTGCCATCATGGTGGTTTACCACAAGGTCGTAGGTGTCGTTGATAATAGCGAGCAACTCTTTGTTGCTTTCATCAAGCTCTCTATGCCCAACCGTAAAGCGGTCTTGCCATTTAATGAATTTCTTACGGTTGTCAGGTTCTGGTTGCCCTTCGGCAGTTGGGGGAGCAGAAGGTTCGGTTGATGGAAAATCAGGTACGCTTGGGGCTTTGTGCTCATGAATCAGCGCATCGACTTCTTTTAGGTCATCGTCGGTAAAGGCTACCGTTCCATTGACCTGAAATGCTGTCGATTTCGCGGGATCCTGCTCATACATCGAAAAGTAATGTTCGACCGTCTTTTTCGGCTTGGCTTGCATGGAGAGCTGATTAATTCTCTCCTGCAGAGACTGCCTGTTCACAGGCTTTACAAGAAACGCATCAACATCAAAGGCAATGCACTGGGCAATCACACTTTCAGATGCGTTGGCAGTGAGTATGATAATTGGGATATCGTGGGGCAGGCCGTAGCGACCACTTCGGATCAGTCGTAGCATTTCAAGGCCGTCGATAGGCTCCATTTGTAAATCAGTGATGATAAACGAAGGACGCTCATGGTAGAGCTTGGAGATTGCATCAGCGCCATCAATAGCCATGATGCAATCATTAAAGCCGAGAGACTTCGCCATAATCGCGATGGTCTCCCGGATCATTTCATGGTCATCAACAACTAAGCACTTCTCCAGCATTTATAGCCCCTTCAAACCTGTACTCTCCCTTATTAAGGAATAGTCTAGAGGGCTGATTTTTCAATGAAAGAGACGCCGGTTTTGAAAATGAGATTATTAATTCTGATACAGATCCCGTTAGCGGATTAACCAGAAGAAAATCATTGAAATTACGACCGTTTTCAGGGTGCTAAGACGCATCAGACTGAGCACACACACAAACACTCCCGCCAACAAAAATGGATTATCTATGGATATGTCGATGTTTCCCTGAGGGAAAAGGAGAATGGGAACGGCCAATGCAGTCAGCACTGCTGGTGCAGAATACTTCAAGATACGTTGCATCACCGGTGTCACTCTGAATGGGATGCTCTGTGCAAGAAAGAAATACCGAACGGAAAATGTAATGCATGCCATGCCAATGATCAAAAGCCAGGTATTCATTTACTCTTCCCCTTTTTCTTGTGGTGCGCTGGCATGAAGCTTTCACACACGAAACCCGCCACCATGCCTGTAACAGCCGCAGCAATCAACGCGTTACCAAAACCTGCCAGTGTAAATAACGTCATTGCCGAGAACGAAACCAATACACAAACCAATACTGGGATATCTTTGATGGTTGGAATGACCAAAGCGAGGAAGGTCGCTGCAATGGCAAACTCAAGCCCAAACTCTTCGATATTCTCGAACTGCGTGCCACCGAGCACGCCTAACAGCGTGGCAAGGTTCCAACAGAGGTAGAAAAACGCGCCGCTGAACAGGGCATAGTGTTTGTCGAACTCTCCCGTTTTTTCAATCTGGGCAGCACAGAGCGCGTACATTTCATCGGTCAGGAGAAAACCAAGGGCAACTCTCCATCTGAAAGGCAGTTGGCGGATGTACTGGCGGAAATTCACCGAGTAGAGCAGATGGCGGGCGCTGATAACAAAGGTGGTACTGAACAGGGTGCTTCCCGGTACACCTGCTCCCATCATGGTCACGCCGGAAAGCTGTGCGGCACCGGCAAACACAAACAACGACATGGCCTGTGCCTGCAAAGGTGTTAATCCCATTTGTACACCCAGTGAGCCACAGAGCACACCCCAAGGGATCACCGCCACGCTGAGCGGAAACATGTCAGCGCAGGCGCTGAGCCAAACTTTATTCTTCATGGTGAGAGCGGGATTGTCCTTGTTCATGCGAATCCTTCGAATGCGGGAGAATGCTTCCAGTTTTATCAGCCACCCGAATGGAAGAATTGCACAAAATTGCTTTCTGATACTGCTTAGGCGTGACGCCTATAGCGCGGCGAAAATGACGGTGGAAATGGCTTTGATCGTGGAAGCCGCAAGAGATAGCACAGTCGGCGAGACTGAAGCCGTTTTTCATCATCTGCTGCGCTCGGCGAACACGCTGCTGGATCTGGTAAGCATGAGGCGGTAATCCATATCGAGCTTTGAATTGTCTGACCAAGTGATAGGGGCTGACACCGGAGAGCTCACTCAGGGTTTCCAGACTCACGGTTTCCGTTGTGTTTTGATGCAGGTATTCGCGCACCAAATCGAGTTTGGGACCAATCTTTACGATGTCCTCTGGCAATTGGGGGCGCTTGTTGAACCGGCATGTCAATGAAAGCAATACATGATGGGTGAAGGTTTCAGTAAGCAGTGGATCTTCATTGCTGCGCAACAGGGAGAAGAGCATTAAAAGTTGGTTTGATAACTTGGGGTCTTCTTCAACGGCGAAAGGAAAATACGGCACTTTGGATGCCAGCCCAAGATCTTTTGAAACGGATTCAAATTGCGCCTCGGTGGGATACATGGCTTCATAAGTCCAACCGCCTTCAGCCGCTGAGTGGCCATCATGAACTTGGTCTGCATTGACGAGGATAATGCTGCTGGCTGGCGCGACGTGATAACCACCGGTTCGCCAAAAACGCTGTGCGCCCTCTCGAATCACACCGACGGTATAACCCTCATGCGTATGGCGGGAAAAGGCCTGCTTCTCGTAGGTGGCTTCCAACACCTCCAAGCCGCCTAAAAGAGGGGACGATTCAAATTTCGCGCGTTCCATTGCACTCCTTGCTTTACCCAAAAAAGGATTGGGTCAACAGACCCTAGCACGAGTATACCGAAAGCAGCCGATAAAAATTTGTACAAAATTGCGATAGTGAAGGTGGGGTGGAATGAAAATTGGTGTTCAGATAAAGAAAAAGGACGCCACGAGGGCGTCCTTTAAAATTCTCTGCGAGAAGAAAAATTATGCTTTTTCTACGTTTGCAGCTTGTGGGCCTTTTTGACCTTGTTCGATTTCAAAAACTACTTTTTGACCTTCAGCCAGAGTTTTGAAACCTTCGCCAGTGATAGCGCGGAAGTGAACGAAAACGTCTGGGCCATTTTCTTGCTGAATGAAACCAAAACCTTTTTCTTCGTTAAACCACTTCACGGTACCGGTAGATTTAGACATGTTGTCTCCTGAATATATTTCCATTTGTAACATTGCGCGAACGCATTAAGACCTTTTATTAATGAATCACTTATGGTGGCAAATGTAGCGAATATCTTCAGGACAACTTACTTTTGCGAAGGTAGGGTGTAACGAAGTTTTCAATTGCAGCATAAAGAGCTCTATTAACCAGGCCGAACGATAGTACCACAGAGGTGCCAATTGTATAGCTAATTTATGGCTCTTCTGCGTCACCTTGTGCTTTAGGTCCGCTCTTTCTTCGCAAAACGCACTGAAAGTTGGCGAAAATAAAGACAACTTAAAAATAGTCTGATTTCGTGGAAAAGAAAGTGAGACATCTCTCGATTTTCGAAAGGAAAAGTGTATTTGTTCTAAGAATCATAATGTTAGCCGTCTCTTTAGGGCGAAATTGTCACAGAGTTGTCAAATATCCGGTCAAAAACGACCTACCCTATTGAGACAGCCAGTTCTGATGTTTCGAACCCGTCACTGTTTGAGTAAATGGAAAAAAATAAAATCATCAATAAAGAATCAAGAGTTCGGGAGGACTTTAAGTGAAAATTGGGATTGATCTGGGCGGCACAAAAATCGAAGCCGTTGTTTTAAACAATAACGGTGAACAGGTTTTTGTAGAGCGTGTTCCAACGCCACAGCATGACTATCAGGGAACGTTGGACGCTATTAAAGGGTTGGTTGATCGGGCAGAAGCTGCGGTTGGCGAACAGTGCACCGTCGGTATGGGGATCCCAGGCACACTTTCTCCGGTGACCGGGAAAGTGAAGAATGCCAATTCAGTCTGGCTCAACGGCCAGCCACTCGATAAAGACTTGGGTGCCCTCCTTGGCCGGGAAGTTCGTATCGCGAACGACGCAAACTGCCTAGCGGTCTCTGAAGCCGTTGATGGCTCAGGTGCTGGTAAACACATGGTGTTTGGCGTGATCATCGGTACAGGTTGCGGCGGCGGTATCTCGATCGACGGTAAGGTGCATTCTGGTGGCAATGGTGTGGCAGGTGAATGGGGACATAATCCATTGCCTTGGCAAACCGAGCAGGATCGCTATCATGCGGAGCATATTCACTGCTATTGCGGCAGACCCAGCTGTCTTGAAGTGTTCATTTCCGGCACAGGCTTCTGGAAAGACTTCGAGCTGATGCATGGTGAAACACTGCGTGGTCCCGACATCATGGCGCGTGTAGAGCAAGGTGATAAAGAAGCGGAGGCTTGCATTCAGCGCTACGAAGACCGTCTGGCTCGTGCTTTGGCATCGGTTGTTAACACTCTTGACCCTGACGCTATTGTGCTTGGCGGCGGGATGTCCAATGTAGATCGCATCTATAAAAACGTCCCACAGCTGATGAAAAAATGGGTCATGGGCGGAGAGTGCGATACACCCATCGTGAAAGCCAAATACGGTGATTCCAGCGGCGTGCGCGGCGCAGCCTGGCTCTGGTAATTCTTCTCTCTGGCATGGTGTCTTCCGCCATGCCTTCAATAACATCTTTTCACTACCCCAACGAATCCGTCTAATGCCTCTAAATGCCTCTATAGTTACAAGGTGATTCTCATTTCTAATACTTCAGTATTTGATGGCATGGTAAGGGGACGTATGAAGATCATTTTTGCAGACGACATGGCAGACATGCGCGAGAACATTCTGGAGTCTTTGGATGCGTTGGAAAAAGACTTTGGTCCATTTGAAATCCTCGGGCAGGCGAAAGATGGCAGAGAGCTTATCTCTCTGGTTGAACGCAATCCCTCAGTCGATTTGGTCTTAACAGACTTGCGGATGCCAAACATGGATGGCCTATCCGCGCTGGTTTACTTGAGAGCGAACTGCAACATCAAAAACATCGTCGTCATCTCCAGCGAGAGTCTGGTTTCTATCTCACAGGCAGAGAAGATAAAGGTGGACGCCGATACAGAAGAAAAGCTGGCGTTGCTCGATAAAATTGCCCACCGCGTCATCGATGATGAGGTCGTGGAAGGCAAAATCAGCTCCATTCTGATTGGCTGTGAGAAGCTCAGATTGGATCCTATTCAGGTCGTCGAGTACTACGGTGCTACTGGCTACATGCGCAAGCCCATCACAAAAAGAAAAATGCATGGTTTGTTTGAAGAACTGAACAAAACAGACTCCTTCATTAATATCGGTATTGTTTAAATCCGGTACCTGGTTATCTGTTCGTTCCGACAGATAACCGCCCTTCTTTCTTCCACACTTTTCCCCATCTCTTTCATGCTGTTATTGATGCTGTATCCGTGCGCTTGGTGCCTATTGATAGCTTTGACATTGAGACGTGCTGGCCTACTGTTAAATCAATGCCTCAACATTTTCTCAAAAATAAAACATGAGGATGCCGTAATCATCGGGTGTTCCCAACCCGTTGTTTTTGTTTGAAGCCTGATGCTTGAAGGGCAAGTCATGGACAGTGTAGCTGAGCGTTATCCGGACAAAGGGTTCGACCTGAGTACTGGATCCAAAGAAGCCGATCATCACAGCGGAACGAGGTTAAAACAGAAAAACCTCATCTTCTCGCTGGCTGAGGAGCAATACGGAATCCCGCTTTCTTCTGTGAAAGAGGTGATTGGCATGGTGAAGGTTACGCCTATTCCTCATATGCCGTGCTTTTTCAAAGGTCTTATCAATCTCCGCGGGAAAATCATTTCTGTTATTGACCTCAGGTTAAAGCTTGGGCTTGAAGAGAAAGCCTATGAGCCAAAGAAAACCGCCATCATCATCAGTGACGTAAATTCCCTGACCGTAGGCACCATAGTGGATGATGTGAATGAGGTTGTGGGTTTCACGGATGAACAAATTGAAACCAAGCTCGAAATATCCAGCAGCATCAAGCGTGAATATATCCATGGCGTGGCAAAGGCGGATGATAACAGACTGGTGCTGTTGCTCGATATTCTCAACGTGCTTGAGCCGGAAGAATTGGATCTGATTAGTAAGCAAGTATCTGCGCAGCCAACGACAGGCAGTGCGGATTTTGATATTTAGCAGAGGGCACAAGTCATGCTGGAAAACCTTTCCTTACGGGCAAAGATTGTGTTGGGCAATGCGGTAGTACTTCTGTTTCTTATCGCGCTTGGGCTCTTGAGCCTTAACAGTATTAAAAATCTTAGTGCCACAGAGAAGTGGGTAGAGCATACCCATGAGGTTATTAACAAAGCGCAAAACCTGATTGGTGCAGCCGTAAACATGGAAACCGGTATGCGGGGCTACCTGCTGTCTGGCGAAGAGCCTTTTCTTGACCCCTACAATGAGGGGCAACGGGAATTCGAGAATATCGTCAAAGAGCTCAAAGAGAAGGTCATCGATAACCCCCAACAGGTTGCTTTACTTGAAGATGTGGAAATAACCATTGCTGACTGGCAACGCAATGTGACTGATGATGCGATCTTACTGAGACGCTCCATTGGCAACGCCAAAACGATGAACGATATGAGCATGACCGTGGGTGAGGCGAAAGGGAAAGCTTATATCGACAGACTGAGAGAACTGATCGATAGCTTCATCGCCCAACAGCGAGCCATATCAAACCAAAACTTTTCTTCCTCCCAGTTTGATGGTGTCGGCCAAGGCGCTGATGATGTCGTTGCCAGTGCTCTGCTGATCAAAGTGGCGGCCCTTGATATGGAAACGGGGATGCGGGGATTTTTGCTCTCAGGACAAGAAGCCTTTCTCGAACCCTACGTACAGGGAAATAGCCAGATAAACCGCTTGTTGATGAGCCTCAAATTGGAAGTGAGGGACAATCCGATTCAGGTATCCGTGTTGGAAGATATCGAGGAAGTGATCGCCGACTGGCGAGGTAATGTGGCTGAAAAATATATCGCTTTGAGACGCGAGATTGGTGATGCAAAAACCATGGATGACATTTCTGATTTGGTGGCGCAGGAGCGTGGGAAACAGTATTTCGACAAGTTCAGAAGCCAAATGGGCACTTTCATCGAGCGTGAGGAAACTCTGATGGCTGCCCGAACGCAAGCCGCGCATGAAAGTGTCAACAATACCTATATCACCATCATTGCGGGCATGGTGTGCGCAGTGATTGCATCCATTATCGTTGCTTACTTCCTGAGTGCGGCGATCATGCGTCCGTTTAGAGACATCTTCAAAGGCCTAACATTATTCAGCTCCAAGGAGTTGGGAGAATTAAGTGAATCTTTCAATGATGTAGTGAAACGCATGAACACCGGGGCATCGAAAGTCGCGATGATTGCTGGAAACATTGAAGATGTCTCCCAGAACATTTCTCAAATCACCAACAGACAAGCCAGCTCGGTAGAGGAAACATCAGCCAGTGCTGAGGAAATTTCCAGCATGGTTCAGAACAATGTTCAATCGGCGGAACATTCACGGGATCTGTCTAAAGAGGTGGGGGACAGGATGACAGATCTCGACGAGGCGATGTGTCAGATTTCCGAATCCAACCACAAGATTTCAGAGCTGGTGAAGATCATCGCAGAGATTGGGGCGAAGACAGAAATTATCGATGAAATCGTCTTCCAGACCAAATTGCTCTCGTTCAATGCTTCGGTCGAAGCAGAAAGGGCAGGTGAACATGGCAGAGGATTTGCTGTCGTCGCTCAGGAAGTGGGAAATCTGGCTCAAATGAGTGGGAAAGCCGCGACAGATATTTCTGCCATCGTGAAACAAAGTATCAATGAAGCCGAAACTATCGCCAAAGAAAACACCAGCCGTGTGGAAAATGGGGGCGCTATTGTGTCTGAAACGCGCCAACAGGCGCAGTCAATGGTGGAAGGCGCGACCAATATTTTTGAGGCGTCCAACGAGCAAGCCAGAGGCATTCAGGAAATCAGCAATGCGGTTGAGTCGATTAACAAAGCGACACAGCATGCAGCGTCCATTGCTGATCAGGCTTCGAACTCAAGTTCTGAATTGACCAGACAAGCTGCGGACCTTAACAATCTGGTCTCTCACCTGAGCAATTTCCTGTGTGGGCACGACGTGGAAACCAAGAAAGAGAGCCAGCAACTAACACCTAAGAACTGGCAGGAAAACCCTGAGACGGATTACAGTCGCCCCAGCAGTGTTCGCACTGCTAAGGTCATCAGTGATGATGTATCCATGGAAGGGGATAACCACAGCGCTTGGAACCGGTTGTAAGTTAGGCGGTTGTCCATGGTGCAGAAAGTCGATCCTTTTAACGTCAAAGCGCTTAATAACGTGGCTGAAAATGTCAGCCGCTTTGATGATTCCCGGGCGAAGCTGTCTTTAAGCGAATTCCGGCACTTTGCGGATTTGATATTCCACCACGCGGGGATCCGAATCTCTCCCGACAAACGCACCATGTTGGAAAGCCGTCTGAACAAACGCCTCCTCACGCTTAGAATTCACTCGTTTAAACAATATGCCGACTACTTGAAAGCCGACATGAGTGGACGGGAATTAACAGAATTCACCAACGCCATCACCACCAACAAAACCGAGTTCTTTCGCGAAGCCTACCACTTTGAGGTGTTGAAAAAGGACATAGTCGCCCGTCATCGCTCAGACTCAGTGTTTATCTGGTCAGCGGCCTGTGCCAGTGGTGAGGAACCTTATTCTATTGCCATGATATGCGATGAACTCCAACAGGAATTTCCCGATTTTGAAGGCAAAGTCCTAGCGACTGACATCGATACTCAAAGGCTCGCGATGTGTGAGAGCGGCCTTTACGACAAAGAAAGGGCGAGCGAGATCCCCATCCAGTTCAGGCACCAATACGTTACTTTCTCTGACAATCCGAATGACGACACATTTGAGGTGGCTGATGTGCTCCGCAGCCAAATCAAATTCCGCCAACATAACCTGATTCATTACTCTGACAAGTTTGGCATTCAGTTTCATTACATTTTCCTTCGCAATGTCCTGTTTTACTTTCCTGCTGCGACAGGGGAAAAGGTTGTCCGTTCTTTATTGAGTCAGCTACAGCCAGGGGGGCTGATTTTTGTTGGTTTAACAGAAACATTGAACAATATGGAGCTTGGGATAGAGCAGGTAGGCACCTCTGTCTATAGGAAGGTGGCAACGAAAGGGCGTGGCGATGGCTGATACCCAAGTCAGCTCTGGTGAGCTGTGTTTCTTCTTCCGTAAAAACGCCTGGATGCAGACGTTGGTAGGCACGTGCGTCACGGTTTGTGTTTGGGACAAGGAAAACCGAAGTGGCGGTATGTGTCACTACCGACTACCGAGTGCGCCGGATAACTTTTCCCAAAACAGCGATGCCAATGACTTTGGTTGCTTTGCCATTCCCAACTTGCTGCGTCGGTTCAAGCACACCTCTTCGCGGCTCGAAAATCTAACGGCTTGGGTGCTTGGCGGAGCCCAACTCAACGGTGGCGACTTCTTACAGTCACAGCAAATTGGTGTCAGGAACATCTCCGTCGCGTTAGAACTGTTGGCAGTTTATGGCGTGCCTGTACTCGGAGTGTCAATTGGCAGCTCAGAAGGGCGACAAGTCCGTTTCAACCCCTTCTCCGGTGAAGTGGACTTTCGCTTTGTTGCTGAGCAATACCCACTATCCAGAGATTGCCACTCCAGGGAAACCAAGTTGCACAGGGTATTTACAACGTTGACTGCGTTAAACCAAGATGCTTTTGCTGAAGTGCTGGAAGATAGAGATGGCCTGAGCATAGAAGGTTTTCCTGATGCCGAAACCTTGTTTGAAGAAGCCTCAACATTGGCGCCGGATGCGATTGTGATCGATACCCATCAGCTCTCAGGAATTCAAAGGTTAGGTGGAGTAAAGAGCGGAGACAGCATTCCCACTATTGTGATTTCTCCAAACGTGAGAGCACTAACGGGCTCCGAGTTTCACAGACTCAATCAGGCGGTGGGCAGATATCAATTTGTGGCGACACCGACCACCTTTAATCAGGTATTGGCCTCTGCGGTTGCTACAAAAGCCTGGCTGTATGAAATGGGGAGAGGTCCAGATTTGCTCGACCCACGCCAAACTCCAATTCCTGTCGACACGGTGGTACTTCTTGGTGCGTCAACAGGGGGAATCGATGCGCTGGATTGCGTGATAAAGAATCTCCCATGCCCATTTCCCCCCGTTTGTATCGTTCAGCACATCCCGTCTGACTACTCTCACTCTTTGGCAGAGAAACTTAACAAATCGTCCCGGCTCAATGTGTGCGAAGCGGAAGATGGCGTTCTGCTTGAAGGTTCTCATGTCTATGTGGCACCGGGTGGGAAGCATCTTAGGCTCATGCAGTTGCCGGATGAGCGAGTGGTAGTGAGGATTACCGACGACCCGTTAGTCAATGGTTTTCGACCGTCTGTGGATTACCTGTTTCAGTCTGCGCTCAGGATCAAGAAACTCAAGAAAGTGGCAGCCTTGATGACGGGGATGGGAAGGGACGGTGCCAAGGGGCTATTGAGCCTCAAACGTGATGGTGCATTTACGATTGCTCAGGATAAAGAGAGCTGCGCCGTTTATGGTATGCCGAGAGCGGCGAAAGAGCTGGGGGCAGTATGCAGAAACGTCCCTTTGATTGGCATCGCAGGTGCGATTGAAACGGCGGTGAAATCCTTCCAAACGCCGGGTTCAGAAAACCTATCCAAAACGGCGGCAATGAATGGGGATGAAGGATGAGAAGAAAAGCATCGCAAACGACCCATTTAAAAGCACTGGCAGAGAAAGCTCAGCATATTGAAGCACTGATAGGTGACACAGCGTCGCTTGGCAACGTGAATGAGGAAATCGAACAGTTCATGACTTTCCATGAAGGTTACCAAGCCAATGACATGACGCCTTATCGCGCTGTTGATGATTTGCTGCTGAATATTCAATTGCTGACAGATTATCTGGCAGCAGAAGATTGTGAGCTGGATGAGATGCTCAGCGAGCTTTTAGCGCGGGCCATTCACGCGGTGGCTGAGGACTTCCGCTCGTTTATCGGCGGTAAGCCGAATGAGGAATACAGCGAGATCAAAGAAGCCTTACTGGCTGAGATGGCGACTTGTTTTCTAAATAAGGAAACGTTTGATATCCGTTTCTGTGAAGATACCTTTGCGTTCGAAGGTGATGTGGCGGATGAGTTGGCTTATCTCTGTTCTTTGGTTGAACCGGAAGGGCAGGAAAATACATCGAAGACGGTGTCAGGGCGTAAGTTTCTGTCAAAAACCAAGGCGCCAACGAACTCCCCTCTCCAGTCGAATTTCGAGCAGACCACACGTGTGAAATCCCAGCTGCTGGAAAAGCTGATGAGTCATACCGAAGAACTGGTTCAGATACGCAATATGATGGTCGATTTGGCCGAGCAGGAAGACAATCAGCGCCTGACTGAGCTTTCTAACAAGTTGATGACCATCTCTGACAACATGCTGGGGGATCTACTGAAAACCCGGATGCGCCCCATCGGCAATTTACTGAGTAAATACCGGAGAATGGTGCGTGACCTTTCCAATGAGCTGGGGAAGAAAGTCGACGTCGAGATCATCGGTGAGAACATCGAGCTCGATAGCAATGTACTGGATGCCATTAATGAGCCCATGACCCACCTGGTCAGAAATGCGGTTGACCACGGTTTTGAAATGCCTGATGAGCGCATCGACGCAGAGAAACCAATGATTGGTCGACTGCTCATTCACGCCTACAACGAATCGGGCAAGGTCGTCATTAACATTCAGGATGATGGCAAAGGTATCGATACCCAGAGAGTGCTGAATAAGGCCATCAGCACGGGGGTGATTTCACAAGAGCAAGCGGCCCGTATGTCAGACAAAGAAACCATGGAGCTGATTTTCCACTCTGGGCTTTCCACTTCTGAGCAAGTGAGTTCGGTGTCGGGTCGCGGCGTGGGGATGGACGCGGTGAAACGCAAAGTGGAGGAAATAAAGGGCACTGTTGATATCTACTCCGAGTTTGGTATCGGTACCGAAGTTTCAATGATGTTTCCACTGACGATGGCAACGCTGAAAGTGGCCTTGCTTCAAATCGGTGGTTTGAATTATGCCATCCCGTCTTCTGAAATCTCTGGGATTGTTGGTGTCAGCCGTGATGATGATGAAATTGCCATCCGGTTTGATAACGTTGCTGCCACCATGCTGAGGAAAGGCATCGTCACGCCGTTGATTGAAGCGAAGGATTATCTTGGGGCGTTGGCGAATGAGGAAAGCTTTCAGTCTTTGTATGAACAAGGGAAGTCGGTCAGTGTGGTGACCTTTAAGGATAGGGGGCAGCACTGGGGGTTGGTTGTTGATGATGTGCGCGCGTTCTTGGATATCGTGATCAAACCATTAGATAAGAGCATGAATCAGGAGAAGATTTTCTCCGGTGCCACTGTATTAGGAAATGGTGATTTGGCTTTGGTCATCAACCTGAAGAAAGTGCTACGTTTTGCGCGCTACTGATAATCAGCGCCCTTTATCCGGGTTGTTGATTTTGTTCTTATACTTAAGACAGATACGGTTTCTTGATTGGGGTGACAGATGAAAATTCTCGGGAGCTTTTTGCTGGAAGCGGGATTGATTTCAGCCTCAGATCTTGCCGACGCCATGGTTGAACAGGTGAGAAAAACACCACACAGCGTAGAGATTCTCTATGAGAAAGGCCTGATTTCTCCCGAGCAACTTCTTGCGATTGTTACGCTTCAAAATGATGAAAACCTGGATTTCAGAACAGCTTGTCTGCAACTTAATATTTGGAAAAGTGAGTTTATCGACATCATCAACAAAGAAGTCGAAAAACGCCGGGGAACATTGGGTCAACTGCTTGTAGAACGGGAACTTATTGACCCACCTGTTCTTCTGTCTGTGATCAAGCAATATCACGCCTACCGCTCTGAAAACAATAATGACTTTGCGCTTTTCTCTGAAAATGCCATTTTGGATTTGGCTGAGGAATCCGGCAGTGACGGTGCGCCTGCGATTAACTATGAGCCGGATTTCTCGCAAGCATCTGAGGGCAACACTTCCGAATATCTGGATCTGTTCTCCGAAGAAAAAGAGATTGCTCTCGAGTTGATGATCTTGGCGATTGAAAAATTGGGCAGCGACAAAAGCGAAGATTCACCGGAAGAGCTGTTGGATAAGTTCTTCACTGAATATCACTCACTGAAAGGGACTGCAAGAGGGATTGGTGCTGTGTTGACGGAAAACCTCATCCACGAATCAGAGGATGTGCTCGCCTTCTATAAGCGTTTCCTGCACAAGCTTGAGAGCTCAGATTTCTCCGCTTTGGCTGCAGTGAACCTTAATGTGTTAGATGTGCTGAGCCAACTGAGAAATGAATTGGTCGTCGCGGAATCTGAGCAGAGCTTCTGGGATAAAGAGGATAAGCAAGCGAAATATCTCAAAGTGTTGGAGGATATCCATAAGCTCAACAATGAACTTCAAGGACGTGGCTACAAAGTGGACATTGAAGAAGTGAAAGACATGTTCTGATTTGGTGCATTAATTTTCTCCCCCCGTCTCAATTTCCATATATTGATGCACAGTGGAGGTACCCCATTCGATATGATGGGTGAAATTTCAATCAGTTGGGGTGGTAACAATGGATTTTCTGGAAATCTTACCTTCACTCATCAATACCTGGGTCATTCTTGCGGTTTTGGTGGTTATTGCACTGCGTTCAGCAGTCAAATTCGTTCCTCAGAATACGGCTTATGTGATCGAGCGTTTCGGTAAATACAACAAAACCATGGAAGCGGGCTTGAATGTGCTGGTGCCGTTCATTGATCGTGTGGCGTATGTGAGAACCTTAAAAGAGCAAGCGTTCGATGTACCTTCACAGTCGGCAATTACCCGCGACAACATTTCACTGGTTGTGGATGGTGTGCTGTACATCAAGGTACTGGACCCTGTAAAAGCGTGTTATGGCGTTGATGATTACATCTTCTCCGTGACCCAATTGGCGCAAACCTCTATGCGTTCTGAGATCGGCCGTATGGAGCTGGACAAAACCTTCGAAGAGCGCGAAAGCCTGAACACGGCTATCGTATCTGCTATCAACGAGGCGGCGCAGCCTTGGGGTGTGCAGGTACTGCGTTACGAGATTAAAGATATTGATCCACCTCGTTCAGTACTGGATGCGATGGAACGTCAAATGAAAGCAGAACGTGAGAAACGTGCTGCGATTTTGGAATCAGAAGGTGCACGTCAGGCAGATATCAACGTCGCCGAAGGTCAGAAGCAGGCGCGGGTACTGGCAGCGGAAGCAGAAAAGTCTGAGCAAATCCTGAAAGCAGAAGGTGAAGCTCAGGCGATTCTTGCTGTTGCACAAGCGCAGGCGGAAGCACTGGAAGTGGTAGGCCGCACTGCTGCAACAGAAGAAGGTCAAAAAGCGATTCAGCTTGACCTTGCTGACAAAGCGATTGAAGCGAAAAAAGCGATTGCGAAAGAATCTTCGGTGGTCTTGTTGCCTGATAGCCAATCGAGCGCAGCATCTCTGGTGGCGGAATCAATGAGCATTATCAATAAGCTGAATGCTGGGAAGTAAGCGATGGATTTAATGTCATACCTGCAAACCAATCTGGCGGAATCGACCATTATTATCGGTCTGATTCTTCTGATCATCGAAGTCTGGCTATTGGGGCTTTCAACCATTGTCCTGCTGGCACTCGGTGTGTCTGCGATTGTCACGGGTGGATTGGTATGGGCAGGCGTTTTCCCAGAGACCCTAACCGCAGTCATCGCAGGTTCAGGTATTGGCGCAGGTGTGCTAACAGCAATCCTATGGGGACCGCTCAAACGTTCGCAAAAAGGCCCTCGCCGCGAGTACAACATTCACAGCGACTTTATCGGGCTGGTGTTTGATCTTGAAGAGCAGTTAGATGCGGATCATCCCGTCACGGTGAAATACTCAGGTGTTAGCTGGAAACTTATACTTGGCCCAAAACATCGAAGCAACGTTGTACCTGTCGGTGGTTCGGTGAAAGTGATAGCTGTTGATGTTGGCAAGTTTATGGTTGAGCCTGTAGACGTTCAGAGTAGCGAATCCTGAAATCGCTTTAATTTGTCGAAAAATGAAAAGGAAGCTGATTAGCTTCCTTTTTCTTTGGGAGCAAAAAAATCTAATAAACAAAGCACCTTGCATTGTGTCACTTGGGTATAGTCGATATCGCAGCCTATGCTATACCAAAACCACCCGAAGATGACGCAGGATTCAGTGAGTATCTTCAGGTTGTTTGAGTATAAACCTTAGTGAATTCAGACAGGGTGAGAGTTGATGAGCAAAGTGTGGTTAACGGGAGATGCGGTCGTTGATTTGATCCCCGATACGGAAATGACTTATCTGAAATGCCCCGGCGGCGCACCTGCCAATGTGGCGGTTGCTGTGGCAAGGCTAGATGGGAACGTGGGATTCTTTGGCCGTGTTGGAAACGATCCTTTTGGTCGTTTTCTGGCGCAAACGCTGGAAAATGAAAAGGTAGACGTTGGCCACCTCGTTTTGGATGAAGACAAGCGCACTTCAACCGTGGTGGTGGATTTGGATGACAGCGGCGAGCGCAGTTTCACCTTTATGGTGAAGCCGAGTGCTGACCAGTTCATGCTGCCAGAAGATATCCCTTCCTTTGGCACGGGAGACTGGTTACATACCTGTTCTATCGCCCTTGCTAATGAGCCGACACGCGGCAGCACTTTTGAGGCAATGACACGTATTAAAGCGGCTGGCGGCTTCGTCAGTTTCGACCCTAACCTGCGCGATGAGGTTTGGCAAAACCAAGCTGAGATAATTCCCGTTGTCATGCGTGCTGTTGCTATGGCGGATGTGGTGAAATTCTCGGATGATGAATTGTTGTTCCTGACCCAGAAAAGTGAGCTGGAAGAAGCTTTGGCCGATGTGAAAGCGCTCGGCGTTCCGATGATTCTTATCACTCAGGGTAAAGAGGGTGCTTGGTTGGTGATGGATGATGTTCAATCGCTTGTCACCGGAAAAGTCGTGAGCCCGGTTGATACCACAGGAGCGGGGGATGCGTTTGTGGGGGGCTTGCTGGGGTATCTTTGCCGTCTTTCCGGTGATAGCTGGAAACACGCAGAAATGGCAAAAGAGGCGGTGATCTGGGCAAATGCCTGTGGTGCATTAGCGACCACACAAAAAGGTGCGATGACCGCACTGCCAGACTTAGCGAGCCTTCAGGCTTTTATCGACAATTAATCATGTTTTTTCTGCTTCGGCTCTGAAAGCAGCGGCTTGGTTCAAAGCGTCAATCAGATCAGCGCGCTTTAGGGGCTTGGTGAGGTAATTATCCATGCCCGCGCTGATTGCCCGTTCAAAATCTTCTTTTCCGGCGTGTGCCGATAGCCCAATGATGTAAAGCGGCGGTACGTCGTGTTCCTTTTCAAACTGGCGAAGTTGGGTGGTGAGCTCATACCCGTCGATGTTGGGCATGGAGATGTCCGTAATCAGTATTTGAAATAGATTCTTTTTGTAGTGAGAAAGAGCTTCAGCACCACTTTTGAGGTAAGTGACATTATCCGCTATACCAGTCAGAAATATTTTGGTCACTTCACGGTTGTAATCAATGTCGTCCACTACGGCGATAGGAATCGAAGCCAAATTTTCACTTTCCTGTTGAGATTCTTTTACCGCTGATCTCGCTGATGAAGGCTCAATCATTAAAGACAATTGAAGCTCTTGTAGCAACTGGTTCATACGCAGGGGACGGACTATCAGTCTTTGCTCAGAGCCCTTTGAGCCAGAATGGATATCAGCGAGATTAGGGATAACACCAACCCAAGGGCAATAGGGCTCAGGAGAAAGATCGTTTTCTTCTGATGCCAGGACGATTGCGGCGTCAAAGTTGGTTTTAGATTCACATAGCACGTCCAGTGTAGTGAGGTAAGTCAGCTTTGCCTGCCAAAAGGCAACATAACGGTCAATCAAAGGCCTGTGTAAAGGGTCGGCATTAATCACCGCAATATGTTTACCATTGAGCGCGCCTTCCGTGCTTTCCATTTCTTCAAAGGTGGGCAAAGTCAGAGAGAAAGAGAACTTACTCCCTGTGCCGAATTCAGATTCGACCTCAAGTTTTGAACCAAAGAGATCGAGCAGGTTTTTGGTGATAGAGAGTCCAAGACCAGTCCCTTCATAGCGACGGGTGGTAGAGCTATCAACCTGCTTAAAGGCTTTGGTGACATCTTCTATTTTGTCGTCCTCTATACCTATACCTGTGTCTTCAATTGAAATGGTGTACGTAGTGCTGTGGCTATCTTGGAGATACTGTCCACGCATCAATACCCGGATATAGCCGTGTTCTGTGAACTTAACGGCGTTGCTTAGAAGGTTGTTGAGCACTTGTCGCAGGCGAAGCTCATCGCTTTCCACTTCGGTATTCAATTCAGGTGGAATATCGATAACGACCAGCAGATCTTTGCGCGCAGCGGCAACGGCGGCAAGAGATGCAGCTTCTTCAACGGTATCGGTTAAGCTGAATCGCTCCGAATCCAGCTTCAGTTTCTTCGCCTCCAGTTTGGAGAAATCGAGAATATCATTGATAAGCTGCAACAGGTCTTTGGCGGACGAATTGATAATGCCTGCAAAGCCTGCCTGCTCTTTGGTTAGTGACGATTCTTTGAGCATTTCAGACATACCGATGATGCCATTCATCGGAGTGCGGATTTCATGGCTCATGTTCGCCAGAAATTGGGATTTTGCCTCTGTTGCATTTTGGGCGGCGGTTGCTGCTTGTTTGAGCATTTTCTCGAATTCGTGGCGTTCGCTGGCATCTCTAACGATAAAGACATAGCGGTCTTTGATACCTGCGGTATTGAATATAGGGAAGATGGTGATTTCTGTGTGTATAACCTCTCCGGTTCGGGAAAGGCACTCAGTACGTACCGATAGCCTCTCACCTTTATCCATGGCGTCACGAAGCTGATAGACTTCTATCTCTGATGTCTGGTCACCAAATAGAAGAACTTGAAAATCTTTGTCGCAGGTTTCGTTGCCTTTGTAGCCCAACATTTGATTCAAGGCCTCGTTCGACAAAGAGACATAGCCGCCGAGATCAGTGATCAAGTAAGCCTCATGAGATTGCTCGACAATCTCCGCCAGCATCTTGTTTTGCACCGCGAGTTGCTTAAACCGGTTTTTCTCTCGCGAAAGCTCTTCATAGGTGTGTGAAAGCGCAACTGACATGTCATTGAAAGCATTAGCGACTTGAGCAACTTCATCTTTGCCTTTTACGGGAACCGTTTCTCCCGGGCCGTTTTTCTGAATCTTTAACGCACCTTCCTGAAGGGTGAGAAGTTGTTTAGTAAGTAGTGACCCAAACGCAAGGGAAAACAACGCAACCAGCACCATTTCGAGAGCAGCAATGAACACTGCATATTTTTGGGCATCCTGAATCAACTGGCTAAACGCGCTGACATCCAGCCCTATCTCAATGTTGCCAACAAGGTAATCGTCGATCACGACAGTGTGTCGAATGTCGTAAATGCGGTCATCGGCATCAGAGGGAGCCTGTTCGTAATTGGGAGGAACAGCGCCTTCATTGAGTGTGTTGGATTCAGCTAATATCTGACCTTGATCATCCATAATGCGGATGTAAGCAATATCGCCATCGCGGATGGCTTCCTGTGTAAAAGCACGGAGGTTGGCGAGGTCAGTAGAGATGATGGCGTCACGCACCGCAATCGCGAAAGTCTCTGATAACCTTTCGCCGTTGGTAATAATTTGCTGCTCGTTGGAATCCCTAAGCCAGCTAATACCAGACACAATCAACACCGCGAGCAAGATCAGCTCGATAAGTGCGATGCCTAGTATTGTCTTTAGGCGAAACGTCATCGAATTCCAGCCTTTCTAGCGTTATTTGGGTTGAATCACCGAGATGTTAAGTGCACGAACGTCGTCCCATGCTTCATCACCCGCACTCTGGAAGCCTTTGATGTTGAGTTTCTTGAGGGCTTCTTTCCCTTCCGGGGTGTCATCCAGTGCGACAAATGCGGCACGCAGTCGGCGATGCTCATCTTCTGATAGTGACGGATGAGTCGCGATAGCATGAGGCGTATAACCTTCTGTGGTGTAAAGCACTTTCAGGTTGTCTTTGGCGTTAGGTGGCGCAGCACCCAAAGTGCGGACAATACCACCGCCTGCCTCGAACAGGCCATCGGCAACGCCGAGATAGGAAGAGTCGTGTGAACCGACGTAGTTCGGTTCAAACTGGATGCCTTTGTTCTTGAGAGTGGCCTGAGTGAGCAAAGTTGCAGCAAAGGCTGCCGGGGCAGGGAAAGCAAGGCTTTTGCCATCAAGCTCTTCAAGCGTTTTAACGGGAGAGCTTTCCCTAACCACCAAAATGCCCTTTATGCGTTTGTCTTTTGCATGTGCAACGGCTTTGTAGCCAGGAGATTCGTTAAAAACGGTAAAGTGGTAAGGGTTCATGTAGGCAATGTCATATTGCCCCTCAGCCAGGCGCTTTTCGAACTCGGGAATATTTGGTGCAGTCGCAAACCGGATTTTAAGCCCTGACAACTCGCTGATGGCTTTCATCACCGGGCTCCAGTTGCGGATAAGCTTGGCGGAAGACTGCTGCGGCACAATTCCAAACACCAAAGGGTGAGAGCCATCATCATGCTTCCCGGCATGAGCATGTACGTTCACTGTGGTGAGCAGAAAACCACTGCACAGAATAACGACTGATGCGATAGTAAGCTTACGTAAAGTCCAGTTACCTATTGATCTCATTGCGAATATTTCCCTATTCACTGACTGTCAGATAACTATAGTACAGTGTCTCATATTTGCGTCACTGAAGAGATGGAGAGAAAAGGAAGTGCACAATTTTGGTGCAAAAACAGTGTATAGAGACCACTAAATCCAGCCGCGCAACCGCTGCAATTCATGGGGAACTGAGGTAACCTTGTCAGTTCGAATTTTGAAGATATCCAGCATCCTGTTTCTGGGTACATTTGCGGTTGAATAGGGAGAGTTCATGTCATCAGGAAAACTGAATACCACGCTGGTATCTGCGGGTCGTAAATCCGCCTACTGCAAAGGCAGCGTAAACAGCGTGATTCAGCGCGCTTCATCGATTGTATTCGATTCTGTTGAACAGAAAAAAGTTGCGACCAAACATCGCGGAGAACGCGAACTGTTTTATGGTCGCCGTGGCACACTGACACATTTTGCTTTTCAGGATGCAATGACGGAGCTCGAGGGCGGCGCGGGTTGTGTGCTTTATCCTTGCGGCGCAGCGGCGATCGCTAACAGCATTCTTTCCTTTGTAAAAACCGGCGATCACGTTCTGATGACGGGCGGCGCTTATGAACCTACCCAAGCGTTTTGTAACACCATCCTAGCCGATATGGGCATCTCCACCACTTACTATGATCCGATGAACGGTGCCGAAATCGGTACGTTGGTAAAACCGGAAACGTCTGTGGTTTTCCTTGAGTCCCCAAGCTCTATCACTATGGAAGTGCCAGACATTCCTGCCATTGTAAAAGCAGTGCGTGCGGTGAATCCTGAAGTGGTGATCATGATTGATAACACCTGGGCGGCAGGCATCCTGTTCAAAGCGTTGGAGCATGATATTGATATTTCCATTCAGGCGGGCACCAAATACATTGTTGGCCACTCAGATGCCATGATTGGTACCGCGGTCGCCAACGGGCGTACCTGGGAACGCCTTCGCGAGCGTTCATACCTGATGGGGCAAATGGTGGATGCAGACACCGCTTACATGGCATCCCGTGGCCTGCGAACTTTGGGTGTTCGTCTCAAGCAGCATCAGGAAAACAGCATCGCGGTAGCTCAATGGTTGAGCGCTCGCCCTGAAGTGGCGCGAGTGAACCACCCAGCATTGCCTGAAAGTGCGGGTCACGAAAACTACCAGCGTGATTTCAGTGGTAGTTGTGGTCTTTTCTCTTTCGTCCTGAAAGAGCGGCTCACTGAGGAGCAGGTGGCGAATTATCTTGATAACTTTACCCACTTTAGCATGGCCTATTCGTGGGGCGGCTACGAGTCTCTGGTACTGGCAAATCAGCCGGAAGACCTAAATGCCATTCGTCCCGTTGGCCCGGTTGATTTCAGCGGCACCTTGGTGCGTCTGCACATTGGTCTGGAGGATGTGGAAGACCTGATTGCGGATTTGGAAGCAGGTTTCGAACGCTTGAAGTAAATTGGCTTCGACAAGACATAAAAACGGCGCATTAAGCGCCGTTTTTTGTTTCTAGCCTTTCAAGCTGGGCACAGATTCATAGTGCTCAACCGTGGGGAAGGGATCATAGAAGTGATGCAGTAAGGCTTTCCACTCTAGATACCCTTCGGATTGCCGGAATCCCTCTGTATGATCGTCCAGTGTTTCCCAGTTCACCAGCAGTAGGTAACGGTTTTCCTTTTCCATGCATTTACGCACTTCATGGCTGATGTAACCCTTCTGCGCTGCGATAATGGACTGCGCTTTGGCGAATGCGGTTTCGAATTCCATTTCCTGTCCGGGAATGACATTTAATATCGCAACTTCCAGAATCATCTTCGTTCCTTGAATGTAAACATTTAGTCAGCGATTACTGTTCTTTCGCCATCAGCATTTTCAATGTGTCAGCCAGCTCTTCTGCACTTTGGTGTGCGCTGGTGTTAACCACATATTTGCCGTTTACCATGAATGTCGGCACTGAGGTAATCTCGGCCTGAACCGTGATTTGGTCTGCGCGTTCCATATCTGCAAACAATGCTTCCTGTTGAGTTTCGGTCATATCAAAAGGACTGATGAGGTTGTATTGCGCAAACAATGCACTGAGGATCGCACGGTTCTTGTCTGCGTCTTCAGACTGGTCTTCCTGAACAAACTTAAAAAGCGCTTCAGTCAGTCCCGCTGGTGGCGTGCCGTCGACTTGGCTCATCGCGGAATAGTAGATCATGGCGGCGAACGTCGCGCTTTCGTTGAAGGTCACATGAGCTTTGCCGATTTTGACGCCTGCAGCGTCTTCAATGGCTGGAATAGCAGCTTCCATCGAGCGGCAGTGACCGCAAGAGAGACTAAATACTTCGGTGACCGCTGGTAGATTTTCTACCGTGACTGGTGCTTTCAGTGTGGTGTATTTTTCGCTTTGTGGCGCTTCATCACTGCATGCGGTTAATGCCAGCGCAGCAATTAATGGGAGAAAAAAACGCTTCAGGTTCATAAAACAAAATCACTATTTTTAAGCGAATCCAAGTTCGCGATGGGTGTATTTTTAGAAGGACGAGTATATACCCAAACGACCTGAAGATGCAGAACTCAGCGAGTTTAGGTTGTTTGGATATGTCTCAATCTACTGAATTTGAGACAAAAAAATGCCAGCCGGAGGACGGCTGGCAATGAGCGCTAGGCTCTTGGGCTTCTTGTTATTTAGTCAACAATCATCTTGCTCTGCATAATCATCGCATCAATAACCGAAGAGCTGATTTGCTCGGAGGTCATGCCGGTAATGTCGACGCTGTAAGCGTCAGCCATGTCCTCGACACTCATGTTGTCGAACACTACCTGCTGATCTACGTTGCCGTCGCCTTGAGAAGAAATATTGAGCATAGCGTGACCTTCTCCGTCGTCACTGAACGATAGATATTCTCCCAGTGAATCTGTAGTTTCGTTGTTCAAAAGGTCGGAAAGGTTAATGGCGTCTTGTTGAGCATCGAAATCGGCAATGTGGTCAACTGCAGGTTCATTGACCGTGCCTTGGTCGCCACGCAAGAAGGCATAAGTATCTGAGCCATCACCACCTACCAGTAGGTCGTTGCCCTGACCACCAAAGAGCAGGTCATCACCAAGACCGCCATCGATAATGTCATTCCCCGCATTGCCGTAAATGACATCATCACCACCGTTGCCGAGTAACACGTCCACTTCACTACTACCTGCTATGCGATCATTACCATCACTACCAGAGAAGGTAACGTCATCAAGGGCAATAACATCATCCAGCGCATCGCTAACGCCGTTTAGCGACGCGTTAGTCACTGCTGTTTCCGAGCCTCCAATGGTGACATTGACCTGCGTTTGCATGCCATTTGTGGCGGTGAGGGTAATCACCTCAGCCACAGTGTCGCTTTCACCCAAAGCTGGCGTAGAGTGGGGATCGAGCGTGTAAGTCCAAACCCCATCAGCCAATACGAGTGAGCCATATTGACCATTCACTGTGGTATCTGCGAACTCTGGTTGTGAACCATTTACATCCAGATCTACCATTGACAGCACGCCAGTGGCTTCCAGAGAAGCGCCGGAGAAGTCAGTGAAGTCAGAGTAAGACATTGAACGAGGCTGATTAGGCGTATCACGCAGGTAATCCATGGTGAGTCCTGGAGTGATTTGTGGGCCATCAATTTGCACAATCACGCGGCCTTGCTCATTGGAGTCATATTTAAAGCCACCGTCACCATCAAGATCCACATCGAACACGGCGAAGGAGTAAATGTTCCCTGCTGAGTCTTGATAATCGAGTTGATAGTCGTAGGTAGCGGTATATTGAACACCATTGATCTCTACTTTTTGACTCGAGTCCTGAACGTACTCATTTCGGTAGTTGTCGCCGTCAACCGTGGCGTCGTTGTCATAGAAACGGATGGTTGAGCCTGAGTCATTGAACTGGAATGTCGGCTCGTTACCGTAGTACTGCATGTCGCCGCCTGAGAAGGTGTAACCCTCATTGAGGACGAATGCATTGCCAATATCCACAAATTCACTGGTGACCGAATCCGGTGCCACAATGGATGCAGTGTTGGTGCCGACCACGAACGGGTCATCATTGGTTCCTGTAATGGAAACATTAATGTTTTGCACCGTGCCGTCCGTTGCCGTCAGCGTGATGGTGTCGGTGACATAGTCGGAGCTGGAAAGGACTTCCGCTTTCACGTCATCTAGCTCGTAAGTCCAGACACCGTCGGTTAACGTGAGTGTGCCATAGTCCCCCTGAATCGTGGTGTTTAGGAACTCTGGCGTATCGTCAGCATCTGGATCGCTAATGGCAATATTTCCACTAACAGTGACTTTGTCTCCATAATCGCCTTCGGTCACCGCACCACTGAATACGCCAGTAACAATTGGTGCATCATCTGTACCCTGGATAGCAATTACAATCTCATGTTGTCCGCCTTCAGAGTCAGTAATGACGATGGTTTCCAGAGTCTCTTCATCAACTTGCTGTGCTTTGCTTTCATCGAAGGTGTAGGTCCAGTTACCGTTGGTCAGCACAAGCGTACCGAACTCACCTTGAACGGTGGTGTTCGGAAGAGTTGGTGTGTCGCCGCTATCAACATCTGATACGCCGATTGAGCCGCTGGCTGAGATAGGCTGGTCTTGTTGCTGCGTCGCGGTGACATAGAAAACGACGTCGTTGTAATCGCGATCGCCTCCACCCACAATATCTTCCCAGGCTGAATACGTACCGGAATTGGACTCGTAATCGTAGTTGCTTCCGTTTTTCGAGGATTCCGAGACAAACGTAGTACCAGATGCGCTTCCTTGGTATGCGGTGACACCGCCGCTGCCAAAGCTGAGACTGACACTGCCTACATTGAAGCCTTTACTGTCTCCATCCGGGATCATGAATAGACCGACTTTCTCACCACCCGATGTGTTGATGTTTACGCTTGAATTGTTCACCGAATGGGCGTTGTCGAAAATGATCGCTGAGCGGATAACATTACCGTTACCGTCCATCACGTAGTAACCCACGCTATTACTGTAAGCCGCGCTTGAAGTAATGTTGCTCACATTGAGGTAAAGGTTGTCACCTTCACCGACATCCCAGGTACCATCAGAGCCACGGTTAATGGTGACGTTTTCCGACGTTGAAGAAGTATCAGAGATGGTTGCTGTGGTGTCTCCCGTCAGGGTAGCAGCATCATCGCTACCAGTGATGTTCACCACAACCTCTTGTGTGGAACCGTCTGAAGCCGTCACAGTGAAGGTATCTGTCACATTCTGGCCTTCGTTGAGACTATCCGCCTTGCTGTTGTCGAGCGTATATGTCCATTCGCCGTCAACAAGTGAGAGTGAGCCATAGGTTCCCGATTGATTGCTGTCCGGAATTGTGACGTTGTCACTATCAGTATCGCTTACCGAGAGTTTGCCACTGGTTGTTATCACGTCACCCGCATCACCTTCGGTCACGCTGCCGGAAGTCGTACCTGAGATGAACGACGCGTCATCAGCGCCTGTCACTGTGATTACGATGTCCTGAGTGGTGCCATCAGTCGCTGTCAGTGTGATGACATCCTCAACTTGCTGCCCTTCACTGAGCGATTGTGCCGCATCACTCAAAGTGTAAGTCCACTCACCATCAACCAAGGATAGTGCGCCGTATTGGCCTGCTACTGTCGTATTAGCAAAGCTTGGGGTGTCGTTGGTATCCACATCGGTAATCGACAGAGTGCCGCTGACGGTTTGCGATTGCGAATCTTCTGAGATTTGCGCGGTAACATCGCCAGAGACTTCCGGTTTGTCATCGGTACCCGTCACCGTAATGGTGATGGTTTGCTCTGTGCCATCCGTCGCGGTCAGGGTGATGACATCCTGCGCAGTTTGATCTGCACCCAAACTCTGGGACTTGCTTTCATCCAGCGTGTAAGTCCAGTTGCCATCGACCAGTTCGAGTGTGCCGTAGGTGCCTTCCACCGTCGTGTTTTCAAACACAGTGGTGTCGCCACCGTCGACATCGACCACATCCAGCGAGCCGGAGGTGGTGATGAGAGACTCGCCAATCTCCAGTTTCACCGTGGCTGCGTTGCCATCAGCATCGACCAGATAGTAGCTGCCGTCAGCGGTTTGGACGATAACCGGCGGCGTGTTGTCATTTTCAATGCCGGTGATATGCCCTTGGTGAACGAGATTACCATCACTGCCAATCGTGTATAAGTCAACGCCCTCAGTAGCATTCGGAACGACAAAGACAGGTTGTCCATCGACATAGCCCGCGGATGAGGAGTAGGCACCTGCGCCTTCCAGAACATCCGTCTGGGTCATTGAGCCATCTTCACCGATTTCATAGATGACGGTGGTGCCCGAAGTGGAGGAAGCAATGGCATAGGTGGTGCCATCGTCAGCTTCGTAGAAATTAACTGTATTGGCTGACGAAAAGGATACGGCTTCACTGTCAATCAGGGTGAGCTCACCGGTTGCGCTGTCAATGGCATAGGTGTTGATCATATCTGCGCTGCTTGATACCAGGAAGTCACCGTGCTCATTACTGACGATATCAATACCTGACACCACATTACCGCCAGCAATGGAGGTGCCATTTTCAACGATAGTGCCAGCATCAGGGTCATAAGTCAGTGTGTCAATGGTGTCACCCTGAGGACGGGTCGCGAAGATAAGTTCGGTGCCATCATCGGTTTCAAAGGTGACATTCTCGCGGACAATACCCGTTTGTGAGTTACCAAAGTTGAGGCCTGCAGTGACACTTAATTGTCCATCGGGTGAAACCTCCCACGTGGTAATGGAGCCGCTGTTTTGCGATGTCAGGAACAGGGTTGGTTGTCCATCAATGGAGGATACATTGGACTGAGTCAGACCATTGCCGAGCGCACCGACAGGAATACCGGCCTCTTGCAATGCGGCAGTCAAATCACCGCCAGATGTTGACGTCACCGTGCCGGTATAGCGGTCATAGACAATACGGTCAGTTTCAGTGAGCGAGCCATCGTCTTCTACACGGGAGATAATGGTGGTGCCGCTGTAACCCCAGACGGTGGAAATCACGTAAGGGACGCCATCAATGGTGACGGCAGTCGTGCTCCTTCCACCATTGGCATTGGGATCCGCCTCTGTCACTTCACCGCCAGTGAGGCTGCCACCCTCTTCCACATTCAGCGTAAAGCCCGCGGCATCAACGCTGCCTGAGGTGGTGCCTGTGACAACGCCGGCATTGTCGGTGCCGGTCACGGTGACCGTGACATCATGGGTAGAACCATCAGAGGCCGTCAGGGTAAAGGTATCTTCTGCCGACTGGCCTTCAGGCAGAGGCTCTGCTTTGGCGGGGTCGACGGTATAAGTCCACTCGCCATCGGTCAGTGTGAAGGTGCCGTATTCGCCCTGCATGGTGGTGTTGGCGATGGTGGTGTTATCACCGGTATCGGGGTCAACAACAGTGATAGAGCCGGACACCGACGCATCCGTATCCGTCACTGTTGCTGTCACATCACCGGTCAGTTCAGCCAGATCATCGGTGCCCGTGACCGTGATAGTGATGTCCTGCTGGGTGCCGTCTGTGGCGGTTAGCGTGATCACATCCAGGGCGGTATCGCCTTCTCCCAGTGATTCAGACTTGGCTTCATCCAGGGTGTAGGTCCAGTTACCGTCAACCAGTTCGAGTGTGCCGTAGGTGCCTTCCACCGTCGCGTTCTCAAACACAGTGGTGTCTCCACCGTCCACATCGACAACATCTAATGAGCCCGATGTTGTGATGAGCGATTCGGTGCCGATATTGAGTTCAACCGAGGTGGTGTTGCCATCCGCGTCAACTAGGTAGTAACTGCCATCCGCAGTCTGCACAATCACAGGTGGAGTCTTGTCGTTTTCAATGGATGCTACGTTGCCCTGATGAACGAGTTTGCCATCATCACCGATAGTGAACAGATCAACACCGCCGTCTGGATTAGGTGCAACGAATACCGGCTCGCCATCAATGTAGCCAGCGGTCGACATGTAAGCGCCCGCATTCGAGATGGTGTCAGTTTGAGTCAGTGCGCCATTCTCGCCAATTTCGAACACCGTGGTGACATCTGCGCCGCTGCTTGAAGCAATGGCGTAAGTCTTTCCGTCTGGTGTTTCATAAATGGTGACAGAGTTACCATCGCCCTCTGCGACAGGCTTGGTGTCGATGAGGGTCAGGTTACCCGTCGCACTGTCGACTGAGTAGATGTTGACGCTGCCTTCGCTGGCTGAGGTGACATAGGTATTGTCACCCACGGAGACAATATCAATTCCCGACACCACATCGCCGGAAGCAAACGAGTTTCCTGTTTCGCGAATGTCCCCGGTTTCTGGGTCGTAGGTCAGCACATCAATGGTGTCGCCTTGAGGACGGGTTGCGAAAATGAGGGTTTGCCCGTCATCCGTTTCGAAGGTGACATTTTCACGCACGATGCCGGTTTGCGAATTGCCAAAGGTCAGGCCGCCATTTGGGGTCAGTTGCCCATTGTCGGAGATCTGCCAGGCAGAAATGGAACCACTGTTCTGCGAGGTCAAGAACAGGGTAGGTTGTCCGTCAATGCTTGAAACATTGGACTGAGTGAGGCCGTTACCCAATGCGCCGACAGAGAAGCCTGCATTTTCAACTGTGGAGGTGATATCACCCGTCACAGAAGAAGTCACCACACCAGTGGTGCTGTCGTAGGTGATGCGGTCGGTCTCAGTGAGTGAACCGTCATTTTCAACCCTTGAAATGATGGTGGTGCCGTCGTAACCAAACGAAGTGGAAATGACATAAGGCACGCCGTCAATTGTCGTGGTCGTGGTTGTCCATGCGCTATTGCTGTCGCCAGTGGTGACATTGCCGCTGGAAATAGACTCGCCGACTTCAATGTTAAGCTGGAAGCCTGCCGCATCGACACTGCCTGTGGTGGTGCCTGAGACAACACCAGCCTGATCTGTGCCAGTCACCGTCATCACAATATCATGGGTAGAACCGTCGGAGGCCGTTAGCGTGAAGGTATCCTGAGCGGTTTCGCCGTCAGTCAGCGGCTGCGCTTTCGCTGGGTCGACGGTGTAAGTCCATTCTCCATCGGTCAGGGTAAAGGTGCCGTATTCCCCGGTGATAGTCGTGTTGCTGATACTCGCACTTTCGCCGCTGTCTGGATCTGTCACCGTGATGGTGCCGGATGTCGAGGCATCGGCATCGGTCACATTACCCGTTGTATCACCAGTTACCACAGCGGCATCGTTTGTACCGGTCAAGGTAATGCTGATGACCTGTTGGTTGCCATCGCTTGCAGTGACTGTGATGTTGTCAGTAACAACTTGGTCTTGCGCCAGCGATTGCACTGCGTCGGAATTCACCGTGTAAGTCCATTCGCCGCCAACCAGCTCAAGCGTGCCGTAGGTGCCGTCCAGTGTCGCATCTGGAATAGTCGGTGTCTGGCCGCTATCTGGGTCTGTGATAGTAATGGTGCCGGAAACTGATTGCGCACCGACATCCTCGGTGATGCTGCCCGTCACATCACCCGCGATGATGGAACCGTCATCGGTACCTGAGATATTGATGGTGATGTTCTGTGTCGTGCCGTCAGTGGCGGTCAGCGTGATCACGTCCTGAACATTGTCGTCAGAACCCAGTGATTCCACTTTGTCGCGATCTACGGTGTACGTCCATTCTCCATCTACCAAAGTGAGTGAACCGTACTGACCTTCGACAGTGGTATTCGCGAATGATGGACTGTCGTTGGTATCAATATCGGAGATCTCGATGGTGCCGCTGACAGTAACAGGTGCTGCGATGTCATCGTAATCGAGACTGTCGATGTTGTTGTATGAGTCCGGCACCAGTGTAAGTGTGGTATCCGGTGTGATCTCTGGGCCATCTAGCTGGATCAGTACCTTGCCGTTGTCCGGAATCGCGTTGTAGTTGTTGCCATCGGCGTTGGTGTCCACATCGACGATTGCCATGGTATACACGTTGCCTTGCGCGTCAGTGTACTGAAGTGTGTAGTCGAGGTTTGCAGGATAAGTAACGCCGTTTAGCTCGATAGTTTGTGAGCTGTCATTGGTGTATTCGTTGTGTGTATTGTCGCCATCCAGACGCGCGTCGTTATCAGTGAATTCGACGCTGACCCCACCACTGCTGAAATTGATCGATGGTGGGAAGTTGAAGGTATGGAACTCACCCGACTCAACGCTGAAATTCTCATCCATGATGAAGGCGTTGCCCACGATCGCGCTGGAGAGATCAGCAGTCGAAATTGTGCCTGTTGTCGTGCCAGTGACAACTGCTGCCTGATCGGTTCCCACCACATCGACGGTGATTTGGTGAGTCGATCCGTCAGATGCGGTGAGGGTGAAGGTTTCAGTTTCCGTATCACCCTGAGAGATTGCCTGTGCTTTATCAGGATCGACGGTGTAGGTCCACTCACCATCTACCAGTGAGAAGGTGCCGTATTCACCATCAATATCAGTGTTGCTGATGCTTGCTGTTTCGCCGCTGTCTGGATCCGTCACTGTGATAGAGCCAGATACGGAAGTGTCAGTATCAGAAAGACTGGCGGTGGTATCACCGGTCACCACTGCAGCTTGATCAGTGCCTTCAACGGTAACAGTGATCTCGTGTTGTGAATTGTCAGATGCCATAAGGGTAAAGGTTTCAGTGGCTTCTTGACCCTCTGGCAGTGTTTGCGCTTTGTCTGGGTCTACCGTGTAAGTCCAGTTGCCGTCGACCAGTTCAAAGGTGCCGTAGTTACCTTCAATCGTGGTGTTGCCGATGGTGGCCGTTTCACCAGAATCCGGATCGGTAACCGTGATTGAGCCAGTTGCTGACGTATCGACGTCAGTGATAGATGCAGTGGTATCACCTGTGACAACCGCAGACTGGTTGGTGCCCTCAACCGTGACCACAATCTCGTGCGTTGAGTTATCAGACGCCGTGAGGGTAAAGGTTTCGGTGGCTTCCTCGCCTTCTGGCAGAGCTTGCGCTTTATCCGGATCAACCGTGTAAGTCCAGTTGCCATCTAACAATTCGAAGGTACCGTAATTACCCTCTATGGTAGTGTTGCCGATGGTGGCCGTTTCACCAGAATCCGGATCGGTAACCGTGATTGAGCCAGTTGCTGAGGTATCGACGTCAGTGATAGACGCAGTGGTATCACCGGTGACAACCGCAGACTGGTTGGTGCCTTCAACCGTGACCACAATCTCGTGCGTTGAGTTATCAGACGCAGTGAGGGTGAAGGTTTCGGTCGCCTCTTCACCTTCCGGAAGAGCTTGCGCTTTATCTGGGTCTACCGTGTAAGTCCAGTTGCCGTCGACCAGTTCAAAGGTGCCGTAGTTACCTTCAATCGTGGTGTTGCCGATGGTGGCCGTTTCACCAGAATCCGGATCGGTAACCGTGATTGAGCCAGTTGCTGACGTATCGACGTCAGTGATAGATGCAGTGGTATCACCTGTGACAACCGCAGACTGGTTGGTGCCCTCAACCGTGACCACAATCTCGTGCGTTGAGTTATCAGACGCCGTGAGGGTAAAGGTTTCGGTGGCTTCCTCGCCTTCTGGCAGAGCTTGCGCTTTATCCGGATCAACCGTGTAAGTCCAGTTGCCATCTAACAATTCGAAGGTACCGTAATTACCCTCTATGGTAGTGTTGCCGATGGTGGCCGTTTCACCAGAATCCGGATCGGTAACCGTGATTGAGCCAGTTGCTGAGGTATCGACGTCAGTGATAGACGCAGTGGTATCACCGGTGACAACCGCAGACTGGTTGGTGCCTTCAACCGTGACCACAATCTCGTGCGTTGAGTTATCAGACGCAGTGAGGGTGAAGGTTTCGGTCGCCTCTTCACCTTCCGGAAGAGCTTGCGCTTTATCTGGGTCTACCGTGTAAGTCCAGTTGCCGTCGACCAGTTCAAAGGTGCCGTAGTTACCTTCAATCGTGGTGTTGCCGATGGTGGCCGTTTCACCAGAATCCGGATCGGTAACCGTGATTGAGCCAGTTGCTGAGGTATCGACGTCAGTGATAGACGCAGTGGTATCACCTGTGACAACCGCAGACTGGTTGGTGCCTTCAACCGTGACCACAATCTCATGGGTAGAGTTATCTGACGCCGTGAGGGTAAAGGTTTCAGTCGCCTCTTCACCTTCCGGCAAAGCTTGCGCTTTCTCTGGGTCAACCGTGTAGGTCCAGTTACCGTCGACCAATTCGAAGGTCCCGTAGTTGCCTTCAACGGTGGTGTTGCCGATGGTGGCCGTTTCACCAGAATCCGGATCGGTAACCGTGATAGAGCCCGTTGCTGAGGTATCGACGTCGGTGATAGACGCAGTGGTATCACCGGTGACAACCGCAGACTGGTTGGTGCCTTCAACCGTGACCACAATCTCGTGCGTTGAGTTATCGGACGCGGTGAGAGTGAAGGTTTCGGTCGCCTCTTCACCTTCTGGCAGGGCTTGCGCTTTGTCTGGGTCTACCGTGTAAGTCCAGTTACCGTCGACCAACTCGAAGGTCCCGTAGTTGCCCTCTATGGTTGTGTTACCGATGGTGGCTGTTTCGCCGTTGTCTGGGTCGGTAACGGTAATGCTGCCCGTTGCTGACGTATCGACGTCAGTGATAGATGCAGTGGTATCACCGGTGACAACCGCAGACTGGTTGGTGCCTTCAACCGTGACCACAATCTCATGCGTTGAGTTATCAGACGCAGTGAGCGTAAAGGTTTCGGTCGCCTCTTCGCCTTCAGGTAGAGCTTGTGCTTTATCTGGATCAACCGTGTAAGTCCAGTTGCCATCTACCAATTCGAAGGTCCCGTAGTTGCCTTCAATCGTAGTGTTACCAATGGTGGCCGTTTCGCCATTGTCTGGGTCGGTAACCGTGATAGAGCCTGTTGCTGAGGTATCGACGTCAGTAATAGACGCAGTGGTGTCGCCTGTGACAACCGCAGACTGGTTGGTGCCCTCAACCGTGACCACAATCTCGTGCGTTGAGTTATCAGACGCCGTGAGGGTAAAGGTTTCGGTGGCTACCTCGCCTTCTGGCAGAGCTTGCGCTTTGTCTGGGTCTACCGTGTAGGTCCAGTTACCGTCGACCAATTCGAAGGTCCCGTAGTTGCCCTCTATGGTGGTATTGCCGATGGTGGCCGTTTCGCCATTGTCTGGGTCGGTAACCGTGATAGAGCCTGTTGCTGAGGTATCGACGTCAGTAATAGACGCAGTGGTATCACCGGTGACAACAGCAGCATCATCGGTACCAGTGACGGTCACGATGATTTCATGAATAGAGCCATCTGAAGCTGTAAGAGTGAAAGAGTCTGTAGCCTCTTCGCCTTCAGGGAGCGGTTTAGCTTTGTCAGGGTCGACGGTGTAAGTCCACTCGCCGTCCACTAATTCGAAGGTGCCGTATTCGCCTTCAATGGTGACATTGTCGATAGTGGCGGTTTCACCGTTGTCTGGGTCGGTAACCGTAATTGAACCTGACGTCGATGTGTCTTGATCAGTCACTTGTCCGGTAGTGTCACCGGTGACAACAGCAGCATCATCGGTACCAGTGACGGTCACGATGATTTCATGGTTAGAACCGTCTGATGCCGTCAGAGTGAAAGAGTCTGTGGCTTCTTCGCCTTCCGGCAGCGGTTTAGCCTTGTCAGGGTCGACGGTGTAAGTCCACTCGCCATCGACTAATTCGAAGGTACCGTATTCGCCTTCAATGGTGACATTGTCGATAGTGGCCGTTTCACCGTTGTCAGGATCGGTAACTGTAATTGACCCGGACGTCGATGTGTCTTGAGCAGTCACTTGTCCTGTAGTGTCACCGGTGACAATAGCGGCATCATCGGTACCGGTGACGGTCACGACGATTTCATGAGTAGAACCATCTGAAGCTGTAAGAGTGAATGAGTCTGTAGCTTCTTCGCCTTCCGGCAGTGGTTTAGCTTTGTCAGGGTCGACGGTGTAAGTCCACTCGCCATCGACTAATTCGAAGGTACCGTATTCGCCTTCAATGGTGACATTGTCGATAGTGGCGGTTTCACCGTTGTCTGGGTCGGTGACGGTAATTGAACCTGACGTCGATGTGTCTTGATCGGTCACTTGTCCGGTGGTGTCACCTGTGACAACAGCGGCATCATCGGTACCGGTGACGGTCACGATGATTTCATGAGTAGAACCGTCTGAAGCTGTAAGAGTGAAAGAGTCTGTAGCTTCTTCGCCTTCCGGCAGCGGTTTAGCTTTGTCAGGGTCGACGGTGTAAGTCCACTCGCCATCGACTAATTCGAAGGTACCGTATTCGCCTTCAATGGTGACATTGTCGATAGTGGCGGTTTCACCGTTGTCTGGGTCGGTGACGGTAATTGAACCTGACGTCGATGTGTCTTGATCGGTCACTTGTCCGGTGGTGTCACCTGTGACAACAGCGGCATCATCGGTACCGGTGACGGTCACGATGATTTCATGAGTAGAACCGTCTGAAGCTGTAAGAGTGAAAGAGTCTGTAGCTTCTTCGCCTTCCGGCAGCGGTTTAGCTTTGTCAGGGTCGACGGTGTAAGTCCACTCGCCATCGACTAATTCGAAGGTACCGTATTCGCCTTCAATGGTGACATTGTCGATAGTGGCGGTTTCACCGTTGTCTGGGTCGGTGACGGTAATTGAACCTGACGTCGATGTGTCTTGATCGGTCACTTGTCCGGTGGTGTCACCTGTGACAACAGCGGCATCATCGGTACCGGTGACGGTCACGATGATTTCATGAGTAGAACCGTCTGAAGCTGTAAGAGTGAAAGAGTCTGTGGCTTCTTCGCCTTCCGGCAGCGGTTTGGCCTTGTCAGGGTCGACGGTGTAAGTCCACTCGCCATCGACTAATTCGAAGGTACCGTATTCGCCTTCAATGGTGACATTGTCGATGGTGGCTGTTTGACCACCGTCAGGGTCAGTGATGTTTATCGAGCCAGATGTCGAGGTGTCTTGGTCGGTGACTGAACCCGTCATATCACCTGTGATGACAGCGGCATCGTCGGTACCCGTCACTTCGATAGTGATCGTCTGTTGGGTATTGTCCGATGCGGTCAGAGTGAAGGTTTCAGTCGCAACATCGTCTGCACCCAGGGCTTCCGCTTTAGATGGATCGATAGTGTAAGTCCAGTTACCGTCGACCAGTTCAAACGTACCGTATTGTCCTTCAATGGTGGTATTGGCGAATTCTGGCGTATCGTTGGTATCGGCATCAGATATGCTGATTTGACCTGTCGCTGTGACTGCATCGGTAACATCCAGATAATTGATGCTGCTGACTTCGTTGTACGAACCGTCGACCAGCGTCAAGTCAGTGCCTGGAACGATATCCGGGCCATCGATTTGAACCAACATAGTCATAGGTTCGCCGGTGCCGCCGAAGTATTCTCCGGCTTCGGTAGCTGACACCGTCAGCACAGCCATTGTGAAGACATTGCCATACGCATCGGTATATTGAACCGTTGCGTTAACCGAAACTGGATATGACTCTCCATTCAGTTCAATGGACTGGGAGCCGTCGTTGTTCAGCCTACCATCGCTGTCAGTGATGTTGGCGCTGAATCCAGTGGAGCTGAAATTCAGGTCGCCTGGCTGGCTGTCTGCATTGAAATCTTCGGTGTCGCCATCTACATCTTCACCGAATACGAACAGGTTAGTGACTTCAACCACAGGGCCTGTTTCTGTAGATACAGAACCGGTGAAGTCACCGGAAACAACAGCGGCATCGGCAGTGCCTTCGATAGTAATAACGATTTGGTGTTCGTTGTTTTCGCTGTCGGTCAGGGTGATGGTGTCAGTTGCCGTTTGACCGGCATTCAATCCCTGGGCAACAGACGGATCTAGGGTGTATGTCCATTCTCCATCGACCAGTGAGAAGGAGCCGTATTGACCATCAACATCAGTGTTGGCAATCACTGGCGTGTCACCGCTGTCTGCATCTACCACTTCTATGGAACCGGTTGCGGTGATGTCTGTGCCTTCCACCAGATTTGCTGAGGTATCTCCCGTCAGCTCTGCCGCGTTATCTGTGCCCGTTACATTGATGGACAGTTCATGGGTACCACCCATGGAGTCGGTAATTGTGATGGTATCGGTAACGGTGACACCTTCGTCTAAACTGGCTGCCAATTCAGGATCCAGCGTATAGGTCCAGTTTCCATCAACCATGGTGAAGGAGCCATATTGCCCCTGCTGGTTGGTGTCTGGCAGCGTGGGGTTATCACTACTGTCTGGGTCACTAACGGTTAGCGAACCAGTGGCTGTCAGCGAGCCAGTTTCATCGGTGACACCGCCTGTCGTGTCACCATCAAGGACTGCAGAATCCTCACTACCGGTAATGGTGATGACAATGTCATGCACTGTGCCATCAGAAGCCGTGATGCTAATGGTGTCTGTGGTGGTTTCACCTTCATCCAGGTATTGGGCAAGATCCGGGTCCAGCGTGTAAGTCCACTCTCCATCGACCAATGTTAAGGATCCGTATTGGCCGGTCGTTGTGCCATTTGGTAGCGTAGGGTTTTCGCCTGTGTCCACATCGACCAATTCGACTGAACCAGAGGCGGTCAGCGCTGCGCTGCCTTCAGTGATGGTACCTGTGGTATTGCCTGTTAGCACAGGCTCCTGATCGGTGCCGGTAATAGTGATGGTGATTTCGTGCTTCGAACCGTCAGAAGCTTCGACAGTAACGACGTCAATAGTGGTCTCACCGTCTGGCAATGCTGCGACAGAATCAGGATCCAGCGTGTAGGTCCATTCGCCATCGACCAGCGTCAGCGAGCCATACTGGCCATCAACTTCGGCATCTGGCAGGGTTGGCGAGTTGTCTGAGTCCGGATCGATGACGCTGATAAAGCCTGATGTGGTTGGGGAACCGTTGTCGCTGATTGAGCCAACGGTATTGCCCGTCAGGACGGGCTCATCGTCTGTGCCTGTGACTGTGATGACAATCTTCTGTTCGGTGCCATCACTGGCGGTCAACGTGATGACGTCAGTGTCAGTTTCACCTGCATTTAGCGCTGAAGCTGCTTCTTTGTCCAGCGTGTAGGTCCACTCCCCATCGACCATTTCCAATACGCCGAATTCACCTTCGATGCGTGTATCTTCGAACGTTGGTGTGTCGTCGGCATCTACATCACTAATCGACAGTGAACCTGATATGGTTTGTACTTCACCGCTGGTGGTGTCTGTCAACACACCACCTGTTTGACCGCTCACAACAGGAAGATCATCGGTACCCTGAATCGTGATTTCGATAGTGAGCGGCGTGCCATCCAAAGAGTAAACTGTGATGGACTCAGGCAAGGTATCACCTGCATCTAATGCATCAAAGGTTGCGGTGTTTTCCGATGCAGAGGTATAGGTCCAATTACCTGCTTTATCTATGGTGATTTCACCGTAGGTGCCGGTATAAGTGCCTTCCTGGAAGAAATACTCGCCATAATCTGCATCGGAGACTTTCGCCCGGCCGCTGGTAGAAATTTGGCCGTCCGCTTCATCGACAGTGGCGCTGGTTTTGCCACTAAAGACTGCGGCATCGTTGGTTCCATCAATGGTGATGGTAATGGTTTGTACCGTACCATCTTCTGCGCGTACCGAAAGGGTATCAGTGAGCTGGTCGCCTTCACCCAAGCGGTTGATTGCACCTTTCTCGTCAGTGGTGGAGTAGGTCCAGTTACCGTTCGCATCAATAGTGATTTCACCCCAACGACCTTCAACAGTCTGAGGCATGAAGGTATTGTCGTTGCCGTCCACATCGGTTGATGTCAGTTGTCCAGACGTGCTCATGGTGCCATCGGATTCGACAATGGTACCTACGATATCACCCGCGATTTCGGCCGGATCGTTGGTGCCAACGATCGTCACTATAATTTCGGTTTCTGTACCGTCCAGAGAACGGACAGTGATGGTATCTGTGAGCTGCTCGCCTTCTTTAAGCGCATCAAATTCAGCAGTATTGGAAGGATCTGATGTGTAGGTCCAGTTACCTGCCCGGTCTATGGTGACTTCGCCGTACTCTCCGTTGAAAGTACCTTCCTGGAAGAAATACTCGCCATAGTCAGCATCAGACACGTTGATACTGCCACTGGTGGTAATTTGGCTGTCGGTTTCGTTGACGCTCACACTACTCATGCCGCTGAAGACAGCAGTATCATTTGTCCCGTTAATCGTAATTGTGATGGTTTGCTCAGTGCCATCTTCAGACTGAACAGTGATGGTATCTGTCAGTTGATCGCCTTCGCCGAGGCGGTTAATCGCACCTTTGTCGTCGTCGGAGCTGTACGTCCAATTGCCGTCTTCATCAATCGTCAGTTCACCCCAGCGCCCTTCAATGGTTTGCGGAGTAAAGGTGTTCTCGCCATCAACATCGGTCGCGGTTAACTGTCCTGATGTCGTCATTGTGCCATCGGCTTCGACCACAGTACCGACAATGTCGCCAGCGATTTCTGCAGGATCATTGGTACCAATAATGGTGACTTTGATTTCGGTTTCTGTACCGTCCTGTGAACGAACAGTAATGGTATCGACGCGCTGCTCGCCTTCTTTTAGCGAGTCCAATGCGGCGTTTTGTGCCGGATCAGAGGTATAGGTCCAATTACCTGCACGATCCATAGTCACAGAGCCGAGCTCGCCCACGTAGGTTCCGGCTTCCATGTAGTATTGGCCGTTGTCAGGGTCAACCACATTGATGGTGCCTGATACGCTGATCACATCATTACTTTCGTAAACATCACGTTCAGCAATTGCGGAGAAAACGGGGAGGTCATTGACGCCTTCAATGGTCAGAACGATTTGCTGTTCTGTGCCGTCTTCTGAGCGCACTGTGACGACTTCGGTCAGTGTTTCACCTTCCGGTAAACGCTGAATCGCACCGGTTGGATCTGTGGTGGTATAGGTCCAGTTGCCGTTTTCATCAATAGTCACTTCACCACGCAGTGTGGTAATGGTTTCAGCAATAAATTTGTTGTCTGTACCGTCAACATCTGCAGCGTTCAGGGTTCCCGTTGCAGTCATGGTTCCGCTTTTATCAACCACAGTAGCGGTGACATCACCGGAAATCTGAGCTGGGTCGTTAGTGCCTTGGATGTTCAGTGTGATTTCGTGAGTGCTGCCGTCAGAAGCCGTAATCGTCACAACGTCAGTGGCTTTTTCACCCTCACCAAGCGGAGCAACCAACTCTTTATCGACGGTGTAAACCCAAGCGCCGTTTTCGACGACCAAAGTGCCGTATTCGCCTTTGTAGGTGCCGTTATCCAACGTGGTTTCATTGTTGGAATCTGGGTCTACAACATTCAGGGTTCCTGAGGCTGAAGCAGGGACTGTCCCGTTGCCGTCCGCTACTGTTGCGGTAGTATCACCTTCAACAGTAGCGTCATCATCTGTGCGGGTGATGGGGAGTGTTACCGTTTCTTCAACCGTCGTTTTTCCATCGGAGACACTGACGGTGACACTGATTTCTTCAAGGTTCAGAGTATCGTCGTCAATGGCGGCTGCGCCTGCTTCCGTTAGCACAACTTTGCCGTCTTCAATGGCAAAGTAGCCGTCTGGATCATTAGTGATAGTAATGGTCAGTGCGTCGCCGTCGCCATCAGTGGCATCAATAGATGCAATCACACTGCCCTCAGAGACATTGTCATCTTCAGTGAGCTCTACAGGTGTGATGGTGATTTCTGGAATATCCTCAACCTCTGCGACGCTCACGCTTACGTTGCCAGTCACCGTTGACTGGCCGTCAGTGATTTCGATTGTGAATATGATGGTGCCGTTGAAGTTTGGTGGAGGTGTCAGCGTAAATGAGCCATCGCTGTTCTCTGTGATGGTTGCGCCTTCAACACTTGATTGAATGCTCGAAACCTGAATGTTGGCAGTGTCTCCACCAGTAATTGCCCCAAGAATATCAGTGCGGCTGAGAACAATGTCGCCATCTTCCTGAGAGGATATGTTTAGGCCGTTGAACGTCGGTGTTACGTAACCATTACCGTCATTGGTGCTGTCACTGGAATCACCGCTTCCATCGTCCGCGCCTTCTTCGTTATTTGAAAGTAGTGCGGCAAAGCGGGTGTTGAAAAGGGTATCAGCTTGCCCCTGAGAAAGCCCTGAAGAAAAAAGTCCTGTGCTGTCAAAGCTGGATATATTGCTGATTCCGCCTGTGGAGGCGTTGTATTCAATGACCGATGCAGCTGTGAGTGCCGAGCCACCAGCTTCTTCACCGGCCGCAGTCTCAGTGCCTTCTTTTTGGGTTGGGTCATCGCCTTCTTCAATAGCCGCAATGATTTCAGCGACGTCTGAGGGCAGATCAAGACTTTCGAGTCCTTCCTCTCCAACGAGCAACGCCTCATCAAGCACATCAACCTGTTCGCCATCTTCTGTTACCAGCCAAGCATTCTTTCCGTTTGGTACAGACAGCACGTCGCCTGTTTGCACCACAGTATTTGCTTCAGCAGGAACCATTTCTCCGTCTGGTTTCACTACAAATGCTTGTCCAACGACTTGACTGAGAACCAAGTTGATAGCCATAACTTTCTCCCAAGAAATAACGACTCATTTTTGTACTAAGTGTTTGCCTTTTGAGCAGAATATTAAAAGTAGTACATAACCTTCGTCGGTGATAAGAGCGGTCAAGGAAGATCCGTAACTTTTCATTGCAATGTGTTTCATAAGTGAGATTGGCCGTATCTTTTTTGTGCTCTTGAAAAGCGGAATCACGAATTTGTCTGTTTTAGCGTCAGCAAATGTACACATATGCAACTGAGAAGCTTATAAATAAGTCAGGTTGAGATTTGGCAGTCACAAGAAAAAGCCACTAGTTTTATAAAGCAATGTAGTGTTTCGCCAATGAGAGAAAGTGAGAAGTTAAGGCCGCCAAATGCGGCGTTTCTTGCTGGGAAAGGCCAACAGAAACAGGCCACCAACAACATTGATTGGCGATCTCAGCCCAAGACGAACGCGTCTGAAAAAGTCTGAAAGGAAGGCCTAATGACAGGTTTGGTGAAGAATGAGCCGCTGATTGTGCTCGCAGACGAAGATCTCTCCCATATTGATTTCTATCAGCAGGTTTTGAGTGAGAGTGGTTACTGGCTCCGCTCGGTGGCTACCCCCGCAAAGTTGATGACGATTCTCCAGCAACATCCGGTCAATATTCTCGTACTCAACATGGATTTTCCATTCGACGGTGGCGGCTCATTGGCCGAGGAAGTCGCAAAGATCCAGCAGCTTCCTACCTGTCGTGATACGCGAATTGTGATGACAACTACCCAGTTCTCATCCGATCAAAAACAGCAGGCTTATCGCAGTGGCGGTGCAGATTATGTGGTTTATCCTATTGCACCTGAAGAGTTGTTCTTGAAAATGTCGACGCATCTGACTGCAGGTGCCAGAAAGAACGTCTCCAGTGCATTGAGTCGCAGCTTCAATGTCTTGTCAGAATCCAACATGGCGTTATACCCCATGATGGCAACAGCGCTGAGCTGCGCTCAAATGCTTAACCAGACCTCGCTCAGTAATAAACAAGCGCTTTATCTAGATAGCCTGACTCGCTCACTAAAACGAACGGGGGTGATTTGCGATAACCTCCGTGATTTCCAAGAGCTCTCATCTCACTTCCTGACCCTCGAAAACACGCCCTTTGATCTCGACCAATTGTTGGAAAGCCTGCGCGAATATCTTCTCAGCGAAGCGGAGAGCCGTGAAGTTGAACTCTTATTTAATGTGCCGCTTGATGTACCCCGTTCATTGGTCGGCGACCCAGACCGGCTGCGCCGTGTTTTGTTGAATATCATTGATGAGGCGATGATTGTTGGGGAAGGCAGCCCTTTGATCCTTAGTATTAAATCAGGTCAGCTCAATGATCAAAGTGCCGTGCTTGAATTCGCTATCAATCAGAAAGTGACGGCTCACGAAGAGATGTTCGACGACTTGGATGAGTTAACGGAACGCTTGGTGATGGCGAAATCCGAAGTCGATGAATCCATTAATTTGCTGATTGCTTCTTACTTGATTGAGCAAATGGGCGGTCAGGTGCATTACGACATGGATGACGGTGAGCCCGGTGTCTATTTCAATATGGAACTGCAACTGGCGAAAGCCACATCGGATAAAAGCTTTTCAGTTCCAGTTGATCTGCGTGAACTGCGAGTGTTGATTGTGGACGACAACCCTTCTTCCATCGCGGTTCATCAGGCGATTGTGGAATCACTCGGTTTTGAGGTGGACTCCGCCAACGACGTCGATAGCGCTTTTACAGCGATTGTGGAAGGACATTTGGATTTAGAGTTGGAGCCTTATGACCTAGTGCTTCTCGATTGGCATATGCCAGGGAAGAAAGGGTTCCACCTATTAGAGAAAATCAAAAACGACCTTGATCCTGATAAGCATCCGTTGGTCATAGTGATCAGTGCTTACGACAAGAAGGTGATCGATAAAGAGCGTGGTAAAGGCAAGATTGACGGTTACCTCCACAAGCCGATTTCAGCCTCGGTCATGTTTGACACCATCATGGAAGTGATGGGGCAGAACCTTCCTAAAACTCACCGCCGTGTGATGGGCGCGAAGCAGCATGGCTCAGCCGTGACAGTGAACGGTGGGGGGCGTCGAATCCTGGTCGTTGATGACATGCCTATCAACCAGCAGATTGCCCGCGAAGTATTGATCAGTAATGATTTTCAGGTAGAGCTGGCAGCTTCCGGTCGTGAAGCTGTTGTCAAAGTCTGTCCCGCGCCAGAGCTGTATGACGCCATTTTGATGGATCTCGAAATGCCGGAAATGAACGGGTTGGAAGCCACACGGATCATCCGAGAAACCTCAGATAAAGAAAGCCTGCCGATTTTTGCTGTCACTGCTCATACCATGGAGCGCGATCGTCAACGTTGTTCCGAAGCAGGTATGAATGATCACATCCCGAAACCTTTGGATGCGGACAACCTGCTGCAAAAACTGGCGGGATATCTCGGCCTTGCCGTAACTTCTGTGATACACGATGAACAAGATATTGAAAGCCACAGTACAGACTACGAATATGTTGATGTGGAAGACGGGATCAAGCGCGTGATGGGTAACGAGGCGCTTTACTTCAAACTGCTAAGTGACTTTGTGCATCAGGCGCGGGCGCAGGAAAACCAGATTTACCACCAGATTGACGCAGGACAGCTGACCGAAGCCTCGGAAAATGCACACACCATCGCGGGTAGTGCCGGCAATTTATCGATTGTTGGCCTTCGCCGCTCCGCGAAGCAGCTCCAAAATGCCTTGATGGCGTTGGAAGATTACCAACCGCCGCTCAATCACTTCAAACGCGATATGGATAACGCCATCAAAGAGATTGGTGAAATCTTGTTGAAGCGTAATCAAGCACCTGTGCCCAGTGAGTTGCTGCAAGAAGGAAGTAGCGGTGGCGAAGCAATTCAGAAAAAAGCATCAAATGTGGACCAGGCAAAATTGGCACGGTTGAAAGTTTTCAGGGACCAAATGCTGTCACAGGATTTGATTGCGATAGATACCTACTATCAGCTGCTGGTCGATTACTGCGACTTGGCACCTAAGCTTAAACCTGTGGGCGACAAGCTGATTGAACTTGATTACGCCAAAGCGATTGCGGCATTCAATGTCTATGTGAAAGAGAGCAAGCTGGATATCTCGCTGGCCGCTGAAAAGGGAGCTTCGCATGCACGCTAATCATACTGCTCCGGATAAAGATACTGTCCTTCTTGTCGACTCGTCGCCTAACAGCATCCGCATTCTCAACGCCATTCTGGGTGAAGAATACCGGGTGATTTTCTCCACTACGGGGGCGACTGCCAAGGTCCTTGCCAAATCAGAATCGCCAAAGCTCATCCTGATGGATGTTGAATTGCCAGATATGGATGGTTTTGCGCTTTGTCAGCACTTCAAGACTGAACCAGAAACCAAAGATATTCCCGTCATTCTGATCACTGAGCACTCAGAGGACGAAGGGCGTGAAATGGGGCTGAAAATCGGCTGTGCGGATTACATATCCAAACCGGTCTCGCCGGCAGAAGTGAAGCTTCGAATCTACAACCAGTTACGAATCCGCCGCAACGAAGAACTCATCATGCAGCGCGCGCTCTATGATTCGCTGACAGGACTTGCGAATCGAAACCTGACATTGGATAGACTGCGTTACGCGATTGCCCACGATCTGCGCCGTGGACTGATGACAGGTGTGATGCTGGTGGACATTGATAATTTCAAAATCATCAACGATACCTTAAGCCATGATGTGGGCGATCAGGTTCTGGTTGAGCTTTCACGTCGCATCGTCAAAGCGGTAAGGGAAATAGACACAGTCGGGCGTGTCAGTGGTGATGAGTTTCTGATTGTATTGCCCGGATTGCACCAGACTGAAAACGCCTGCCAGATAGCAAGTAAACTTCGAAAAGCCATCAACAAACCGGTAGAAATCGCTGGTGGTGGCGAAGTGCATGTCACTGCCAGTATTGGTGTGTCACTCTGCCCGCTGGATTCAGACGACTTCAAGCGTCTCTTCGGCTATGCGGATGTGGCGAAGCATCAAGCGAAAGAGGGCGGGAAAGACAGTTACCGCCTGTTTACCAGCGAGATGAATGACAGCGTCCAACGTCGCCTGCGCCTTGAATATCATTTGGTTTGGGCGCTGTCTCGGGGCGAATTTTCAGTGGTCTATCAGCCTCTGTATGATTTGAAAACAAACCGTATTTCCGGCGCTGAAGCTTTGCTTCGCTGGAATAATGACGAGCTTGGGTCTGTACCACCGGCGGAGTTTATTCCTATCGCTGAGCAGTCGAACCTGATTTATGAGATCGGAAAGTTCGTGCTGGATACCGCCATGCGTGATTTTTCTGAGCTCAAGAATCGTGAGGGCGATTTGTTGCACTTGGCGGTGAATATTTCGCCGCAACAAGTGCGCCAACCACACTTTGTGGAAGACTTTCTGGGAACCATGGAAAAACACGGATTTGCTCCTGGCCGTATCGAACTGGAGGTGACTGAAGGCTTGCTCCTGAGCAATCAGCCCAATGTGAAAGAGATGCTGAATAAGTTGCATGACTTGGGAACAGAGCTTTCGATGGATGATTTTGGCACGGGCTATTCGTCTCTTAGCTACTTGCTGCAATTCCCGTTTGATGCACTCAAAATTGACCGTGAATTCGTTGACGGGATAACGGACGTAGAGCTCAATGAGGCGCTTGCGACCGCAGTGATTTCTATGGCACAAGGCCTGAAAATAAAAACCGTTGCCGAAGGGGTAGAAACGGAGGAGCAACTGGAAATGCTCAAGTCGAAAGGGTGCGATTTAGCGCAGGGTTATTACCTAAGTCGTCCGCTAGATATTGACGGACTGAAAACTCTTCTGGGTGAAACGGAAGGTGAATCCTCAAAGGATGGAAAAGCCACGAATAAAACCAAAACCACCTAGACGGCTGTTAGCGCAACACAAAAGGGAGCTACGGCTCCCTTTTTTGATTATGGCCTACTCCAGCCAACCCGCTACCGTTTGAACAGGATCGCCACCGCCTTGTGGTGTCAGCCAAACCGCAATAGCAGAAGGATTAGCAGCTGTGTTGCCGTCGAGCGCAAACTGCCAGTTGTGCTGGCCAGTTTTTGCATCGAAATCCACTACTACAAAATCGTGCTCTAGCGTTCTTCCTCGGTTCTCACCGCGTTTAACTTGCGTGGTAATATCCATTGCCAGCAAAGCATACTGCGCCTGCAAGCGTTCGTTGCCTTCGTAGTTAATCCTCAACGTATTACCATTGATAGAAGCTTTTAGCTTTGGCGCTTTGGGACCATTGGCATAAGGAACAGGTTGTCTGGCAAAAAATCCGCGCCATTCCTGATCATTGATAAACCACCCTGGGGTGTACACGCCACTGGCACGGCTTTGGGACACCTTCTGACGCTGTCTCTGGCTGAACTCTGGTTTTGCATATTTGTCTGTCCAACCAATGTAGTTCCAGTAGTCCACATGAAAAGCCATAGGGATAACTGTGGTCCAAAGCCCTTCTTTTCCTTTGAGCTTGTTGAGTGCTGCCTCGGCGGGAGGGCAGCTACTGCAACCTTCGGAGGTATAAAGCTCTACGATTGTTGCTGGCGAGCCGTTGCTTTCCCAGCTCTGTGCAGACAGTGTCGCAGGTGCCAATGCAGCGGCAATGAGAGTAAAAGAAAACAAGGTGCGCATATTGGATCCCTTCTATAGCGTGTCACAACAAAGACCCGAGTTGATATGAATCTCTTTCAAATCGTGAAACTGAATCTTGATGAATCAGTGTGAGATAATGGCCTTGTTTAAATTAACGCTGAGGTGGAATAGAGTTGACATGCTTCGCCAAGCTTCTATTCACAATATCGACTGAGGCCGAGTATGAACACTTCTCCTGAATCTTATGTGGTTGTGATGACTACCTTCGCTGATGACAATATCGGCAAACGTATTATCGAATCCTTGCTTGAAAAGAAACTGGCTGCCTGCGTTCAGGTGTTACCCATTCAGAGTTACTACCATTGGCAGGGAGAGATAGCGTCGGATACAGAAAAGCACGTGATGATTACGACGTGCCGGAAGTGATCCAATTGCCTATTGAAACTGGGCTGGAAGCTTATCTGGGGTGGATTTCGGAGAGTTGCGACCAGAACAGGTAAAACAAAAATGCCTCTGGTTAGGGACTGCAGAGGCATTGAACAATGAAGCGATGCTTGTTTAGAACTGAACTTTATAGCCTACGATCAGGCTAATATTCTTTTCGGTATCATCGCGATCTGTACCATCCTCGAGTGCGCCTTCGATCTTGCCTTGGGTATAGCGCAGACCTACCATCAGATCTGAAAAGTTGCCATCAATACCCGCACCCCAACGGAAACCGTCGCCTGTAGCGTCATCGCTACCTCTGTAGATTCTCAGCGAGGAATAGCCTGCAAGGCCATATACATCAATAGAGCTTTCCGAGCCCATATAAAAGCGCTTGCCGACAGGTATGTTTGCGGAGTATGAATAATCTTCTTTGTAGCCGCCGTATGTTTCTTCAAAGTCGTCGTTTTTCAGCAGCGCGAATTCCAATTCACCACCAATAAAGAAGGCATTATCAGCAATATTCTTCGCACCAACATGAATGGCATATTTTTGACCCTTCTCATCAGCGAATTCATGTGCGCCAATGCTCCCTGCTATATAAAGGTCCTGTTCACTTGCTTGCGCAGCGCCGGATGCCAATGCTGAAAACAGCAAAGCGGTTCCCCATTTCATTATTTATTCCTTTTCCTAACCAATATGAAGATGTATACCCAAACAACCTGAATGCGAGCATCTTCAGGTCGTTTGGTTATATTTCTTTGCCAAAATACAGGAGACGAAAATATGGAAGTTGTATCTTATTTAATAAAGGAAAGGCTTTGTTTGTATTTATATTAATTTAAATGCATTGCGTTGATATGCAAAAGGCAAGATTTGTATTAAATAATATTCAAATCTTGCCTGATTATTTGACGAGATCTATTTTTTTAGTTCGATTTGATGTGCTTCTGACCAATTTCTCAAGTCATCAAGAATTTTCAGTGCGGATTGTCCAAATTCAGTGAGTTCATAGCTGACCGCGATAGGACGGTCGCTGATCACTTTGCGTAATACCATGCCTTCGTTTTCCAGTTCTTTTAAACGCTGATCGATCATCTTTTTGCTGGCACCACCCAATTGGCGGGCAAGGTCATTAAAACGCACTGGGCCGTCTTTTAAATGGTAAATAATAGAGCCTTTCCACTTACCGCCAATCAATCTCATGGCTCGTTCAATCGCACATGGCTCGGTGCAAACATTCGTCGCAGATTTTCGACCGCGGCTGTCGATTTCAATTTTCGCTACCAAGGTAAATGCCTCGTTCTCGATAACCTTAAGTCAGATCTAGGTTACAAAAAGTAAACTGGTTGAAAAGAAGGTAAAGGTTACCATAATTAACCACACAATACATTCTATACCCTTGCAGACTGATATGCCGATTTTTGCAGCGGGTAAAAGGAGTTCGCCATGACCGATAAAATCAAAATCGACATTGTCTCTGACGTTGTTTGCCCTTGGTGCATCATCGGGTACAAACGCTTAGAGAAAGCCATTGATGAGCTGGGTATGCAAGAAAATATAGAGCTGGAATGGCAGCCGTTCCAGCTCAATCCGCATGTTGGTTCTGAAGGTGAAAACCTACGAGAGCATTTGATGGGCAAATACGGCATGAGCAGGGAAGACAGTGACCGCAATCGTCAGAACCTAACGAACCTGGGGCAAGAGCTTGGCTTTCAGTTTACGTTTTTCGATGAGATGAAAACCCTGAACACCCGTGACGCCCACATTCTTTTGGAATACGCGAAGGAGCAGGGAAAGCAAACGGCTTTGAAACTACGTTTGTTTGATGCTTATTTTTCTGAGAAGCAGGACATTTCGAACCGAGATACGTTGGCGAAGCTATTGGAAGAGAGCGGTTTGAGTGCTGAAGAAGGCATTGCCAAGCTAGAAGATGCCAAAGCAGCCAAGAGCTTCGCCGACGCACAGAATTACTGGCGTGGTCTTGGTGTTTCCTCCGTTCCAACGATCGTTTTCAACCGCGAAAGTGCAGTGACAGGTGCTCAGCCTGTCGACGTGCTAAAGCAGATATTGAAAGAAATGAATTCTTAATATTGAGAAAGTCGACATGTGGATCGTTCATTAGAATGCTCTGAATTTTACTGTTACACGGATGTGATTATGAGTTTGTCGGACCATCCTCTTTGGCGTAAGCCTCAACACCATTTAGACAGCGGTCATGCCAGTGATCATGTTCACTGGTTAGAGCTGTTCTATGACTTGGTGCATGTGGTTTCAATCTTTGTACTGGGCAATTACCTGAGCCATCACCTCAGCGTTGAAGGCTTTGCTATCTTCGCCATGCTGTTTGTGGTGGTGTGGTTTGCCTGGTTTGATCTGAGCTTATTTAACTCGCTGTACGTAAGCACTGATATACGTCACCGATTGGTGATGGCGGCGCAGATCTTAACGGTGATGTTGATGACCTCATCGATCCATTCGATCGACCATGGCGGTTGGGCGTTTTTTGCCGTCGGTTACGCGCTGAACCGTTTTATCATCGCATATCTCTATCGCAGGGCAAGGAAAGTGGGGGATTCTGAGGAGTCTCTGCCTTGTGAAATGTCCCGTAACTACGGGATTGCGTCTGCCATTTTTGCAGTCAGCGCTTTCCTGCCTCAGCCCTATGGTTACATCCTGTTTGGTATTGGCATGCTGGTGATTTGGGCGCTTTTCGTTATGCCTAAAATCGGTATTATCCGCCATGATCGGTTGGTGCCAAGACTTGGTCATATGGCAGAACGCTTTGCCTTGCTGCTCTTGATTGTCGTGGGTGAGGGCTTCTTCAAACTGATCATCACACTGTCGGAATATGGCGTGTCCAATGTATCGCCAGATGTGTTTGTTAACTACGTTATTGGTGGGTTCTCGTTGCTGGTGATGTGCTGGATTTACTTCGACTTTGCAGGCAACGGAAAACCGCGCAGCACAGATCCTAAAACCATGATGCAATGGACGCTGGCTCACCTGCTACTCATGCTATCCGCAGTATGTGTGGGGGTTGCACTGTCTGCTGAAGTGAAAGTGGGCTTCTGGGATCACTACCCATTTAAGTATGCGGTCATTGGTTGTCTTGGTCTGGCTGGCTATCTCTATGCATTGTTGCTTATCCAGAACGTCATTGAAGAACGAACAGCGCACCGATTCGCAACAGCAAAAGTACGTATGGTGGGAATTGCGCTGTCGTTTGTAGCTCTGGCGATTGTGGCATTTGTTCCTGCGCTTGTGGGTAATTTTGTGTGGGGTACGGCGCTCATTTCTCAGGCGGTGATCCCGATGCGAAATGCGTATATCGCGATATCAGCCAGCGAAAATGAAACCAACACTGAAGTGGAAGACGCGGGTTGATGCAAGTGCAGGCGATCGATAAAAAGCTGCCGGAATCCATCACTCCATTTCAAATTGCAGTGTTGGTGCTTTCGGTATTTGTTGTGCTTTCGCTGATGGTGGAAATCTTGTTTCCACTATCAGCAGAGACGCGACAGATCCTGCTATATGTAGACACCCTGATCTGTGGGGTGTTCTTCATCGATTTCGTTCAACAGTTCCGCGCGGCAGAATCTAAGCTGCAATATATGAAATGGGGTTGGCTGGATTTGATTTCCTGTATTCCTTTGATGGATGTGAACCAATTCGCCCGCATTCTGCGCGTGGTGCGTCTGGTTAGGGCGATCAAGTCGATATCCATGATTACCCATGCCATCACTGAAAATAAAGCATCTTCCTCGTTGCACTTTCTGATTGCGACCTCGTTGATCATGATGGTGTTTGGCTCTATCTACGTACTATCTCTTGAGCGCGGTATGCCGGGTGCCAATATCCAAACGGCGGCAGATGCCTTCTGGTGGACATTTATTACCATTACGACTGTTGGTTATGGTGATTTTTATCCGGTGACTCTTGAGGGGAGAATTGTCGCCATTATGCTCATCACCATGGGAGTGGGCATGTTTGGCAGCTTTACCGCGGTGTTTGCTTCTTGGTTAATTGCTGAACCGAAAGAGACCAAATCTGTCGCATTGGAAGTCGAAGTGCAATCACTGCGAAAGGAAATTCAGGAGTTAAAAGAACTGCTAAAAGACAACAAAGGCGTCTAAACAGACGCCTATGTTTTTCGTGTAAACTCTCTTCTTATCGTTGGGTCAGCGCTAATTTGATACCCAGCCCGATGAACAACGTCCCCGTAACCCGGTTAAACCAACGAATAAACTGAAGCTTTGCCAGTGTCTGCTTCATCAGCTTTGCGGCACCGCCATAAAACATCAAAGAGCCGAAAGAGATCGCCATAAAGGTTAGCGTCATAATGAAAAACTGCGGTGCAACAGGCGCGCTGGTATCCAGAAACTGTGGAAAAAATGACGCAAAAAAGACGATAGCTTTGGGGTTGGTGATCGCTAGCAGCAGGCTTTCACCGAAGTAATGGCTATAGCGTTTGTTCGGTCTATCACTCTCTTCAACATTTGAATGACCTATTCGACTTGAGCGGAAAATCTTGATACCGAGGTAAATCAGATAAACAGCACCAATGGCTTTAAATACCGTAAAGACGAGAGAGGACGTCATCAAGAGCGCGCCAAGGCCAAGCATCGACACCACAGAGAGAATGAATAAGCCGACGATGTTGGCGAAGCTAGAAGTGGCGACGACAGACATTTTTCCAGTCAGACCATTGCGGATAGCCAGCAAAATGGCTGGCCCTGGACTGGTGACATAGAAAAATGAGACGAAAAGGTAAAGCAGAAAGGTCTCTAGCTGCATGAAAAGCACTCCTCCATAAGCATTGGGAGGCTTTACAGATCCAGATAAAGCCTCAACATGTCTTTATGTTGCACCCCATTTTCCCAAATGGGCTCATCATAGTTGTCCAAAAAATGGTCTGTGACAACATCAAATACCCGAAATCCCATTCTCTGATAGAAAGTGAGCTGGTAGCCAAAGGTTCCAGTACCCAGTTCCAATCTTTTCATGTCTTTACCGCGGACAAATTGGATCATGTACCGAAGCAGTTGCGTACCGCAGCCTTTGCCCTGAAATTCAGGGGAAACCGCAATGTTAAACAGCTCTGCGCGATTGTTGCCAATGGGTTTCACAACGCATGCAGCCATTACATTATTTTCATCAGAGGTTGCAACTACACACCATGAATCAAGCAGGTATGAAGCGATGCTGGATGCGGAAGGGTCTGCTTCTAAAAGCAATGAGGCAGGAATGTGCTGGGGTGTCACTTCGCTGAAGGTCATATTAGATGGCATCTGTCAGACACCTTTTGCTGATAGTTTTCGTAAACGTCATCGAAAAAAGCATAAATTTCCTATTTGCCGAACGTGACTCAATCCTTTAGTTCATGCAACGACAAGTCAAAGGAAGCCAAATGGTTCAACTGACTTTCGCGCAACGAAGTTCGACTGTATGTCCTTGTGGGCTTTAAGGCGGCTGGATGAACCAAATCCTTCATAACCTTAACGACGCATGATTTCACAATACTCAATGCCGCGCAGAGCAAGATGAGCACAGATCTTATCTTCGTCGATTGGAGAGATCGGTAGGCAGGGGTGGTCCGGATTGTTATCAGTCTCTGTTGGAGCACCGCATCCTTGCCTTCCCAGTTGACTATGAAAACCGACAGTGCCAATCAAGTCGGAGTTCCCAGTTAACCGGGTTAATCCTGTTTCAGGAGATGTTTCCTGCTCCAAGTAACAGTCGAGAACATCAGTATAAAATGTGATTATCGCACCGCGTTTTTCAGTTCTGAGAACCTGTTGATTTATGCCCAGAATATTAAACATGTTTTCTCCTGAATGCGATGACGCGACGCTTGCCTTGAAAATTGGACTTGTTGCGAGAGTTACAGGGAAGTAATGGGTAACCCCCGGCGTCGGGCTTTAGATTTGTATCGCGCTTCTTTTACGTACCATACGCAAGAACCCAGGATCACTGACACTGATGCAATCATCAGCAATTGAGATGGAAATTGGAGAAAGAAAACATCAACAGCGGACACAGGTTCGTAGAGAAACAATGTGGTGAGACGAGCGGTCAACAGAACGATGGAAAAGAAAAGGGCGGTGCGGATGATGTGAGAGAACTTTCCATAGCGACGTTCTTCACCCCACCTGTAAAAGCGTTTATCGAGTTCCATATTCGTTCCGGATGAGCTAGCTAAGATATTGATGCGGAAGAATAAAGCGAACGCTGAGACTTTTGCATTGCGAGTTGTAAATTTGCGAGGCACTCAACGGGAGGCGCGATTGTAAAGACGCGGTGCATCCTGCCTTGGGAGATGAACGAGGTTTAGGTTAGTTTCAATCGCGGTGTTTACTGCCAGAGACGTGGGTGTGCCGAGCGTAATGAGTGTACCAACACCCGATAAAACAGCCTTTTGAACCAGCTCGATACTACAGCGGCTGGTGACCAGCAGTGCTTGGGTTGGAGCCAGTGCTTTGCTACGAAGTGCGGTTCCCAGCGCTTTGTCCAAAGCATTGTGACGGCCGATGTCTTCGCGGCACAGCATAATCTCGCCTTTTTCATCGACGAGCATCGCAGCGTGTATCGCGCCACTGATATGCCCTAGTGACTGCCATTGACGCAGAGACTCCCGCAGGTTGAGTATGCTGTCGTTTTTGAGGGTGTCGATATATGGCAAGGGTTCAAATGTCGGAATGGCGTGTTCGAGAGATTCAGTACCACAGATCCCGCACCCCGTGCGACCAGCCAAATGACGTTTAGTGAGGGAAAGTCTGGCCTGTGCGCGGTTGGCCAGCTGCACATCAGCAATCAGCGCGTCGTCTTTCTGCTCAATGCTGATGTCATGAATTTCGCTACCGCTTCGTATGATCCTTTCACTGAAAGAAAAGCCATAAATGAAATCTTCAATATCTTGGGGTGTGACCATCATCACCGCGTGACTGACACCGTTGTAGCTGATAGCTAGTGGGGTTTCGGTTGGCAAAGTGGCAAACGAAGTGACCTGACTCTCGTCATCAATATAGTGATGCAGCGAGTGGGGAGGGAGCGGCGCGTCCGGATCTGCCTTGTCATCTTTCATCTTGCGGTTGGTCATTCTCAGCCCTGAGCGGTGTGTATCTCACGAAGCATAGCGCCATCCAGTTTACCGCGCTGAGCCCAAGTGTAAAAAGGTGAGGTCACACTTTGTCGCAAACGCATTTCGGGCAGGCGCATTTGCACATTACCCAGTGAGATCCCCCCTTTACCATGCCTTCATACGGTGGCGTTTTTCCGCCTGACAGCAATGAAAAGACTACACTTTTCAGTGCCGTGACAAATTCAGTGACGGCGTTAGATTTTCCGGAATTCAGGACAATGGAATGACAGATTACTCAGGATTCGGGCTGTTTAAACACGCGCTCACTTTCCATGAAAATTGGCAACGGGCTTGGCGAAACCCAACGCCAAAACCCCTTTATGACGTGATCATTGTTGGCGGTGGTGGCCATGGTTTGGCGACGGCCTACTATCTCGCCAAGGAATGTGGCGTTAAGAATGTTGCGGTGGTGGAAAAAGGCTGGCTTGGTGGCGGTAACACCGCACGTAACACCACCATTGTGCGTTCCAATTATTTGTGGGATGAAGCCGCACACCTCTACGAACACTCTCTCAAACTGTGGGAAGGCCTTTCCCAGGAGCTCAATTTCAACCTAATGTTCAGTCAACGCGGCGTGTTGAACCTGGGGCACAATCTTCAGGACATGCGTGATATCGAGCGTCGTGTCAGTGCAAACCGGTTAAATGGTATAGACAGTGAAGTCCTGGATACCAAAGGGGTACAGGATCTAGTGCCACTCCTCGATTGCTCTGACAACGCACGATACCCAGTTCTGGGTGCGAGTTGGCAGCCAAGGGGCGGCGTGGCGCGACACGATGCCGTTGCTTGGGGTTATGCCCGCGCTGCCGATCAATTGGGTGTGGATTTAATTCAACAGACGGAAGTGACCGGTCTTCGTATTGAAGACGGTAAAGTGAAAGGTGTAGAAACCTCTCGCGGATTTATCGGCGGGGAAAAAGTGGGTTGTGTGGTTGCAGGTAACTCGGGTGAGTTGGCGCGAATGGCAGGAATGACCATGCCACTGGAATCTCACCCCTTGCAGGCCATGGTGTCTGAACCCGTGAAGCCATGTATCGACACAGTCATCATGTCTAACGCTGTGCATGGTTACATCAGCCAGTCAGACAAAGGCGACTTGGTGATTGGCGCGGGTATCGACAGCTATAACGGCTTCGGTCAGCGCGGCTCCTTCCCCGTTATTGAACACACCATTTCAGCAATCATCGAGATGTTCCCCTTCCTCAGCCGTGTGCGAATGAACCGTCACTGGGGCGGGATTGTCGATACCTGCCCCGATGCTTGCCCTATCATCAGTAAAACCGATATCAAAGGACTGTATTTCAATTGCGGCTGGGGTACTGGTGGCTTTAAGGCTACACCGGGTTCAGGCCATGTGTTTGCTCACACCATCGCGAACGATTCGCCGCACCCAATCGCGGCACCATTTAACCTCAACCGTTTTGTAACGGGCCATCTGATTGACGAACACGGCGCTGCCGGTGTTGCTCATTAGGGTCAACAGACCATAGGGAAAGGAACGCAGATGCTACGGATTTATTGCCCCTACTGTGAAGAGTACAGAGAAGAAGACGAATTCAGCTATGGCGGTGAAGCGCACATTGTTCGCCCGCTGGAACCCGAAGCCCTGAGCGATAAAGAATGGGGTCATTACCTGTTCCATCGCAAGAACATTAAGGGCAGCCATCGCGAAATGTGGTATCACGCCGCGGGCTGTCGAAAGTTCTTCAACGTGCAGCGCAACACGGTGACTTACAAGATTGAAGCGGTATACAAAATCGGTGAGTCCGCTCCCGAGGAAAATGGGGAGGCGGGTGCATGAGTCAGGTTAACCGTTTAAGCGAAGGCGGACGTATCGACCGCAATTCCTCTTTCACTTTTACTTTTGAAGGCAAAGTGTATCAGGGCCATAAAGGTGACACCTTGGCCTCTGCGCTACTTGCTAACGGCGTGAAAGTCGTGGGGCGCAGTTTCAAATATCACCGTCCCCGCGGCATTTTGGGGGCAGGTGCAGAAGAGCCGAACGCGATTTTGCAGCTGGGCTCAAATGATGCCACATCATTGCCGAACCAAAGAGCAACCCAGACAGAGCTCTATGATGGCCTGAATGCCCGCGTTGCCAATGCTTGGCCAAGCCTTGATAAAGATTTCCTCTCTGTGGTGGGAAAAATTGGCGGCGCAATGATGCCTGCTGGCTTCTACTACAAGACCTTCATGTACCCAGAATCCCTATGGCCGACCTACGAAAAGCAAATTCGTAAGGCGGCGGGGTTGGGTGAAATTCCCCGCGCGCGCGACCCGGATCAATACGATCACATGCATCAACATTGTGAAGTGCTGATTGTCGGCGGTGGCGCTGCTGGTCTGGCTGCGGCAAGGCAGTTTCTGGGCCTAGGGCAGCGTGTGATTCTGGTGGATGAGCAGTCAGAATTTGGTGGAAGCCTGCTGCATTGCCGCGAGAAGATAAACGGTAATCCCGCGACGGACTGGGTCGCTGAAATCTTGGAGCAACTGGAGGCTGACCACAACTTCATGTTGTTGCCGAGAAGTACGGCGTTTGGTTATTACGACCACAACTTTGTGGGTGTCGTGGAAAGGCTTACCGATCACTTGGGTGACGACGTTAACGGTGTTCGCCAGCGCATCCATCATATCCGCGCTGAACATGTTTTGCTGGCAACGGGCGCGATAGAACGGCCACTGGTATTTGGTAATAACGATCTACCTGGCAGCATGTTGGCTTCGGCAGTTCAGATTTATCTCCGTCGTTATGCAGTTGCACCGGGTAATGAGCTGATACTGATGACCACCAATGACGAAGCCTATGACGCGGCGATTGAGTGGCACAACAGTGGCAAGGCAGTTGTTGCTATTGTGGATACACGTTCCTTCTCTGATGGCGATCGTGTGAAAGAAGCTAAGGCTTTGGGTATTTCTGTCTTGCACGGTCATGCTGTGACCAGCCTTCAAGGTAGCAGTCATGTCACTGGTGCGGAAGTGGCTCCTATCGACCGTGATGGAAAGAGCGTGACGGGCGCAATGAAAGTGCTGAGCTGCGATACGGTGGCGACCAGCGGCGGCTGGAGCCCTGCGCTGCATCTCAGTTGTCACACTGGGGGACGTCCCACTTGGCGCGATGATATTGCTGGATTTGTACCTTCAAATACCGTTGAAGGAATGGATTATGCGGGTGCTGTTAATGGAGAAATCACGCTGCTGGATGTGATTCAGGACGGCGCTGCAAAAGCCAAAGTCATTGCAGACGCGCTGGGCGAAGAGCTCGCCGAAACGACCGTTCCTGTCGTCGACACTATGCAAACCGACCCTGCTATGGCGATGTACTTGGTGCCTTATCGTTTGCCGGTCAGTCGTGCGCCCAAACAGTTTGTCGATTTTCAGAATGATGTTACCGCTGCGGGTATCGAGCTCGCAGTTCGTGAAGGTTACGAATCCATCGAGCACATCAAACGCTACACCGCGATGGGCTTTGGTACCGATCAGGGGAAAACGGGCAATATTAACGGTATGGCGATTGCCGCCAATGCAATGGGTAAATCCATTGCAGAAACCGGGACTACCATTTTCCGCCCAATGTACACACCGGTGACCTTTGGCGCGCTGGCGGGGCAGCATGTCGGAAAACGGTTTGATCCAGCGCGTTATACCGCGATGCACGAATGGCATGTCAGAGAAGGCGCGTTGTTTGAAAATGTAGGCCAATGGAAGCGCCCTTGGTATTACCCGAAAAACGGGGAAACCATGGATGAAGCCTTGGCACGCGAGTGTAAAGCAACCCGTGAGAGCGTGGGTATTCTGGATGCATCCACACTCGGTAAAATCGATATTCAGGGTAAAGATGCCCGTGAATTCCTGAACCGCATTTATACCAATGGCTGGGACAAACTGGCGCCGGGACGTTGTCGCTATGGCCTGATGTGTCATGAAGACGGCATGGTGTTTGATGATGGCGTGACATCCTGCATTTCAGATTCTCACTTCATCATGACAACCACATCAGGTGGTGCAGCGGGTGTGCTGCAATGGCTGGAAGTGTGGCACCAGACGGAATGGCCAGAGCTTGAAGTCTACTTCACCAGTGTGACGGACCAATGGGCGACGATGACGATTTCCGGCCCAAATTGCCGCAATGTGTTGCGTCAGTTGGTTGGCGATGAAGATGTTTCGGAAGAGGCTATGCCGTTCATGAGCTGGAAGCCAATGAAAGTGGCTGGTGTGGATGCACGCGTTTTCCGCATCAGTTTCACGGGCGAACTATCCTTCGAAATTAACGTGAATGCCAACTATGGCCTCTATGTGTGGGAGCAGGTGATGAAAGCCGGGGAAGCCTACAACATCACTCCTTACGGCACGGAAACCATGCACATTCTGCGTGCAGAGAAAGGCTTTATTATCGTGGGGCAGGATACTGATGGCTCGGTGACGCCGCAGGATCTCAATATGGGTTGGATTACCGGTAAGCAGAAAACCTACAGCTTCCTGGGTCGTCGATCCTGGTCAAGGGAGGACACTTCCCGAACTGACAGGAAACAGCTGGTGGGTCTGAAATGTGTGGAATCGCACAAGGTTATTCCAGAAGGGGCACAGGCAGTAGATAACCCTGACCAACCTGTCCCAATGACCATGGTGGGGCATGTCTCCTCTTCATACTTCAGTGCCGTATTGGGGCATTCCATTGCATTTGGTCTCATAAAAGACGGTCTTAACCGAATGGGGGAATATGTTTACTTCCCATTGGCGAATGGCAAGACACTCAAGGCGGAGATTTGCAGCTCAGTGTTTTACGACACCAAGAATGAGAAGCCGATGAATGCGCATGAGGATGAAGTGTCGGCACTAACAGAAAGCTATGAGCCAGTAAAACGAACACCTGTGCATCATCTTGGTAAATCGCATCCATCTTCACCTGGCGTGCATTTACACGAACGCGATGGTGTAAGCCATCTAGTGCTACGTGGTGAGCCTACCGCAGAGTTCTCTGCGGCGGTGGAAAGTGCATTAGGGCTGACGTTGCCAGTTTCACCTTGTACTTCTTCGGTGAACGATTCGCTGCAGATCTGGTGGCAGTCGCCAGATGAGTGGCTGATCCTGAGCTTCGATCAAGATGCAGGTACCATTGAGAAGAAACTTCGGGAAGTGCTGTCTGGGCATTTCCAAATCACAGATGTGAGTGGCGGGCAGACATTACTGACGCTGACGGGCTCCCATGCCAAAGACGTGCTGAAGAAATCTGTTTCCTACGATGTCGATGGCAGAAGTTTCATTACGGGCAAGTGCGTTGGCACATCTTTCGCGAAAGGGCAGGTGTTTATGCGCCATCACAGTGAAAACTGTTATGACCTGATTGTGCGCCGAAGTTTTGCTGACTACATCGCGCTTTGGATACAGCAATCTGCCGACGAATACGGATTGGCGCTGGACTGCTGATTTTCTTATTAATTCAATGCCCGCATTACGCGGGCGTTGTTTTTCTTAGCCCCGTGACGCATTACTCATCTGCATTAGTGATATTGTCTACATACCCAAATAACCTGAATCCTGCATCTTCAGGTTATTTGGGTATGTAGACAATAACGAGATTGCGCGCTTGGAATTTATCACTGACCCTTTGTTCTACTTGATGGCCATCCCTGCCGTACTGATTTACGGTATCGGTAAAGGTGGGTTGGGTGGCGCACTGGGTATCATCGCTGTTCCTTTAATGGCGCTGACGATAGCACCGACACAGGCCGCGGCAATCTTGTTACCTATTCTTCTTGTGATGGACGTATTCGCCGTTCGCTATCACTACCGCAAGGCTGATTATTCAGTGATCAAGAAGATGCTGCCGGGCGCGCTGGTGGGCGTTGCACTCGCAGGCTTCTACATGCAAGCCGTTTCTCAGGCCGGATTGAAGCTGACGATTGGGGTATTGTCGCTATGGTTTTGTGGTCAGTATTTACTGAGCCTGTTAGGAATGGCGAAGCCCGCTAGGAGGCGAAACAATGCGCTAGCAGCCACGCTTTGGGGCGGTGTGAGTGGATTTTCCAGCACTACAATTCACGCAGGTGGTGGCCCTGCGAGTATCTATCTGCTTCCTCTCAGACTCGAAAAAGTGACGCTGGTGGCTACTATGGCGGTGTTCTTCGCGATGTTAAATGTAGTGAAACTTATTCCCTACGCGGCTCTTGGCGAATTCGACGCCAGCAACTTATCAACGGCTTTGATACTCATGCCATTGGCACCTATTGGCGTGGCGATGGGCGTGAAGCTTCTTCACCGCGTCAGTCAGGCGCGCATCTATCAGCTTTGCTACCTGTTTCTTTTCGTGTCTGGCGTGAAGCTTTCTGTTGATGGGATCAGCGGGCTTCTTTGACTATTTCCTGCTGAGCCTGAATGCCAATGATACCGCCAGACTCTGCGCCAAACAGAGTGTTGCGGTTTGGGAGCGAAAGGATTCGACCTCTGCTTCTTTAATCACAAAGCATACGTCGCTGTTTGCCGCCAATGGGCTCACCTGACTGTCGGTAAAAATGATTTGTTTTGCATTTTTCGTTGCGGCGAACTCACACAAGTCAACCGTTTCTGGCGAGTAAGGGGAGAAGCTCGCACCAATCACCACGTCGTTTTTGCCCACCAAGGCTAACTGCTCAGCTGCCATGCTGCCGAACCCGTCGACAATCACAACACGGCGCTCGAGATGACGAAGCGCATAACCCAGATATGAGGCGATGCTGAAAGCACGACGCATCGCTACGATGTATATGGTTTCCGCGTTTTCCAGCAGATCGACGGCTGCATCCAACTGCTCGGGTGCGATTGCATTGGAGAGTTCCTGAAGCGCGACGGTATTGGCGTGACTAAATTGTTGGAGAATGTCTGACGGCGTTTCCAGTTCTCTTTCTTCACCTTGGGCGTTTTGCAGAAGGCGGGCGCGTTCGGTATAGCTGCTTGTTTCCTCAACAAGGTTTTTGCGGAATAGTTGCTTCATTTCGTTGAAGCCACTGAATTCAAACGCATTGGCAAAGCGGATCAGTGTCGAAGGAGGAACATTCGCGTGAGTAGCAATGACGGCAACAGTGTCGAAAGCAATGCTATTGGGGTTATCCAACACATAGTGAGCTACCTGCTGAAGCCGTTTACTCAGGTCGTGGTAGCGGTGACGGATTTGTTGCTGTAATTCAGCGAGGTGAGTTGCAGTTGCCATAGCGTTCCCTGATTTAGCACGTCTATGGCAAGTGTAATATTTCGTTAGAGAATAGGAAATGGAATTTTTGTTCCAATCTTTTTCTAATAGTAAGTGCTGGCGACTTAGCTGAAGGTGATTTCACTGAAGTGAGGGTTATCAACTAAGGCCTTCATCGAGGTAACATTGTCGAGCACAACCAACACTTCTTCACCACCGACATCCAACACCAAACATTCCTCTTTCTGGATATTTCGCGCGGTATCTTTGGCAATGCCTTCGTTAACGCTACCGTCTTTCATCACTAACCTCACTGGGTAGTGATACAAACAGGCGATTTCAACATAGTCATATTCGGCACATTTGATCATGAGCCTTCCCTCCATGGGTGATAGTTCTTTTAGTGTGACCCAAAGAGTAAAAACCCGCTAATCATAGCGGGTCAATATACTCATACGACCTGAAACAGTTATTTTGAGGCTTCAGGTGAAACAGGCAAAGGCACTGCAGCCACCTCGACACGACGGTTCTCGGTTCTACCCGCTGCTGTTTTGTTGCTTTGTACGGGCTTGGTTTCCCCTGCAGAGACAGTTTTGAGTTGCTTCTTGTCTCCGCCAGCACTAACCAAGTAGCCTTTGACTGACTCTGCGCGTTTCAGACCCAAGGTCAGGTTATAAGCGTGCGAACCTATGCTGTCTGTATGACCTGTGATGGAAAGTGGTGTTGATGAGGTTTTAATAGAATCGACTATCCCCGCCAGGATCTTCTTGCCTGTTGGAGTCAGGGAGGACTTATCAAATCCGAAGTGTACTTTGGCGATTAATCCGCTCTTTCCTTGTTGAACTTTAGGGGTTTCACGTACCAATAATTCTGCACATTCTTTGTTAAGGCCTGCGTTTGCGAGGGCGTCTATGAAGAGCGGAGTTGTAGGGTGAGCCTTCATAGGCCTTTCTAATTGAATATATTGATCTTTGTGGAAAAAGACTTCCGTTGATTGACCAACTTCAATACGGAAAGCGACCTCAGTATTTTTATCTGAACAAATATCCTCAAATACAGTCGTCGAAATAGTGTTTGCTGACGCTGATTGAGCCATCAAAGTCAAAGCAATTGCAGTTAGCGAAATAGATGCCTTCATAGCGTTCCCATTGTTTCCTTAACTTCCAAAGTACAAACGGCCAACTTCTTCACTGATAAGCTCAAGAACCGTATTATAAATATCTTGATACGAACTTGCCGATTGAATGTTCTCGGCGCCAGCGCAGGTTTGAAGACCCGGGTTTCTGTCGATGTCATAGCCAAAACCAATAACAAAGATACGTGCTTCAACGTTACGGCCATTAATCTGTCTTTGCTCTAAGCGATTAATAATGTTGTCGCAAAGCCCAGCATTATAAAGTCTCAGCGCTGCGTAGGATGGGTAACGGGTGTCACCAGCATAGTCAGGATGCCAATCCGCTCCGTCTGACAAGACGATGATCAATTTCCGTACATTTTCACCATTGTTAACAATTTTTGCAGCACTAAGAATGCCTTCATACGAGGCTGTACCGTGACTGGGATAGAACCCATCTATGATTGAACGGAAAGTTAGAAAATCATCGGTGAGAGCTAACGTGCCAAAGACTGAGCTGTCATTTGGATCTCTATTAGAGATGGTAGTTTGGGAACCCCCCAATGGGTTAGCGACCGTCGCACCATAGTTGATGTTTGGGATATTCTGCCACCAACGCCAAGATCTATTTCCTGAATTATTTAGGTATTGGACGTCGCTGTAAAAGGTAGTGCCATTGTGAGGATACATATTATATCCAACGAACGCGGCTTTATTCGCCAATAGCTCGCCGTTAATTTCTTGCTCGGTGGAGTCGTTATAAGACTCCAACCTTTCTGTGACACGTTTTATAACTTCGATAACACCTTCATATTTTGTATTGATATTAGCAAATTCGCCATCATCATCATCTCCGCTCCAATCATCTAGCATTGAGCCTGAAAAGTCAGCGACAAAGGCAACATCAATTGTAAAACCTTGATATTTCCTTGCTCTTGCTTCTCCACTCATTGTGACGGTTTCGTCATATCCGTAGCGATAGTCATTTTGTGGGTACCAGCTTGTGAAATCTGATTCAACGTTCACTTTATACTGGGTAAATATGAATCCGTCTCTGTCATAAACACCAGGCTTTCCGCAATCCTCGCCATAGATTTCATCACAACTCAATCGCTGAATACTAATGTCTGATAGGTCTATATCGCCATCTGGGGCAAAATTATCGACAAACCCTTTTGCCAGAATCCTATTTTCTTGATTGGATGTAGATGCGTTTGCTGCCACTGCAAGAGACGCCATCTCTACGCCATCATTGACTCTTGCATGAGTCTGGAGGTATCGAGTGGACTCTATTGCAAGAACAAAAACACTCAGTAAGAGAGGGAAAATAACAACGTAGAATATTGTTGCTATACCGCGCTGATTGTTAATTCTAGAGTACATGCCAATTCTTCCTACCGAGCAACAGATATTGCAGTTGAACGAGCGAGTTCCCAAGTCTCACCCATTAACTCACCGAACATATTGTCTGTGCGATAACAGATAGTGACTTGATATAGTGTTAATCGGTTGCCGAAATTAGTGACTGGGGCTAATTCTAATTTTTGACTTAGCCGAGTGGCGGGTTCGCAATTATAGCCACCAAGGTCAAAGGTACCGTTCCCACTGCCCGAAGAGATAGGTTGCTGCTCACTGTTAAAGCGTTGTTGTTCAATGAAAACGCCTAATCGGCTCGAATCGAAACTTTCCATTGTTGCCTCTAGTGACTCTGAGACTAAGCGCAAAAATGTGGCAGCTTCAACTGTCGACATGTCGTCTTCCCCATCAAAAAGCTGTGTTCGTTCTTTAATGAGACTGACGGTGGAATAGGCTAGGCGGTCTAACTTACCCGCAACTGCCTGCTTTGAGACAATATCCATGGTAAATACAACAACAAAACTGAACAAAATAAGAACCATCACCAGCTCAATAGTAAAGGTGCCTTTTTGTTTATTGGCTAAATTGGTCACGTTCAAATTCCTGAATAGCAAAGACTTCCCGGGTAAAATTCATCGTGTCGGCATCATACAAATAAGAAAACATGGGCTCATATTGATAACTGACGCGGTAAAGGGCTATTGGCTTATCTGACCCAACGGAGCTTCCTACTCGAGAAGCAGCTTCGTTTATAGAGTTGTAAAACTCTACGGAAACGGTGAATTTATTGGGGTCTACAACGCTCGTCCAAAAGTCGCCACTATTACGAATTGCATTGCGAAAAACCGCGTCATAGTTCGCGTTCGCAGATGCCCTTGCGGTACGAGAGGATTCTGCAATTGCGTAATCAACAACAGATGAGAGGTAACCAATGACACAAATCTCAACCCAAAACATGAGAAAGAAAAAAAAGAGCAAAAAACCAATGACAAACTCGGTGGTAACTAAACCGTTTTGATTATTTTTTCCCGGTGATAACTGCCTATTAAGCGAATTCATCTTAGCCATCCCAACGAATTGTTAGGGTCTTTCCCTGCACCGTTATTTCTGGTTTTTCTTTTGTATTCTCGCGCATTTCAAGCACGATACGGACAAAGCTTTTGTGTTCACCAAGTTCAATAGATTTGGCCGGACCGTCTTTTAGGTAACGCTTTCTCTTGGTTGTGAAGTCTTTTGCACCTTGAACGTCAAAAACCCACTTTTTACGTTTCTCAAGATATTGAGAATTGATTTTTCCTAGCTCGAAGTCGGATGTGGCGATGTATTCACTTCCTCCGTCAGCTGGCAGATAGCGCATATCAGTTAACAAGTATCTCGTTCGCTTATTTTTCTTCGAGGTCTTTTTGGTGCTTTCTTGCGACATCTTTAAAGCTTGCTGTTGAGCGACGAGTTCTTCTTTATCCTTCTTTGCTTCCATCGCAGCTTTCACCCGTTGGCGGGCCAGTTCAAGAGGGTCAGGTTTTTCCGATGCAATGGAAGTTATGCTGGAGTTTTGAGCAGTGATAACAACTTTTTTGTCTTCATCCGTTTCTATAATGGTTGAATTCTTTGGAAGAGCAGAGATAGGTTTGGCTTGCTTTTGGATTGCTACCAATGTTTTAGCAACATCCTTTTGTGGCTCTATCTCTTTTTCCTTCCTCGCGGGTGTTGCAGCTTTTTTGTTTGCTGATGCGTTGGTAGTATCTCGAGAAGCTAGTTTTTCTGAGGTCTGAGCAAAGCTGTTGAAAGGCTTAACATGGTTGAGGCTAGAATACCTTTTACCTATCTTTTCTCTATCTCCTTCACTTGCCAGAAGCTGGCTAAACTCACGAGAGCGTCCTGACTTCGCGAGTGATAGCAATAAATTGGCTTTTACGATTTGATCTGCTCGCCCGTTGACAACCAGAGGCCAAAGAATGTCAGCAGCCTGATTAAAGTCTCCTCTTAGCATCGCAACCATGGCTAGGTTGTTCTTAATTGTAGCGTCGTTAAAACCATTAAGACGGGCATTTTCAAAAGCCTGTTTTGCCTTTTCTAACTCACCTCGTTGAGCGAGAAGCAAGCCTTTAAGGTTATATGCCTCTGAATTGCCGTTATCTAGACGTAGCGCGGTATTTACATGTTTTTCTGCAGCGTTGAGCCTATCTAGATCGTACAACACATTTGCCCTGAGCATCTCCAACTTCGCGTCTTCGATCGCCTCCAATGGTATCAACGCCAACTGAAACTGTGCCGCTTCAGGATCGCCGGACTTGTAAAGCGCATCTGCTAATTTATGTCTTAGTTCTGGAGAAGGATTTGCTTTGAGTTGCTCCTGATAGCGTTTAACCAGTGAAGCATAGTTACCGGTTTGTAACAGAAGCTGCTCTCCTTTCTCGCCCGCATACTCATCAACGATGCCGCTAGAGCTGCAGGCGGTCAACACCAGAAAAGACGCCGCAACAATTATGTGTTTCATAGTCTCTCCATCATTCTCATTACACCCGGAGCAACGATAAGTATGACGACAGGTATCATGATAAAAATGATCAGGGGAATAGACATTTTTGATGACAGCTTTCCTGCTTTCTCTTCCAAAGAGAGGAGCTGTATCTTCCTAATGTCATTCGAAAGCGTGGTTAATATTTCATAGACGGAGGTACCGTGTTGCATGCTTTGCGTCAGGGTCATGACAAAGCTGTGCATTTCAGGTGAGGGCACTCGCTCGTAGAGATCTTGGAGTGCCTGATCAATACCGACTGTCCTGGCTCTGTCACTTAACCGCTTCAACATATATGCGATGTCGCGGTCGAAAGATGCCATCTCCGAAGTAAGATAAAAAAGGGTTGATTCAATGGTCATCCCTGTTTGAACGCAGGTAGCCATCAGGTCTAATAGGAATGGAAGTTTTCGCGTGATTTTGAGGGCGAGCGCGCGGCGTCGCATTTCCAAATAAAGGTCAGGACCGATAACGAAAACCAGAGTCAATACGGATAACCAGATGACTTTGTTAAGTATTTCCTCTTGAATGGGTGCGTCGCCAGCCAATACAACAATGGCTGAGGCCACACCAAAAACTGTGTATTTTATTAGGAAAAAGTAGGGTGCTAGCGTTGTATTGTAGATTCCAGCACCGATAAATTTCTCTGTAATTTCGTTATTACTAGCAGCAAAGAATGAAGCAATAACACGAGAAGCGTCGGAGAACGTGGAGGGCTTATCTAATTGGTTTATATCGAGTGCTTGTTCGATACTGTTTTTGCGCTTCATATTTCCAAACAAGATTGTAAGGGTCATGGCAGCGCCAATTGCAATCAGAATGATAAAGAGGAGCGTATATGGACTATTCACTACTTCACACTCCTCATTAGCCAAGCAATGATACCAATACCAATCGCCTCACTCGCCAGAGTGTAGTAGAGCAAATACCTACCTCTGGGGTCATACATGACGTAGTCGTAGTTTTCCGGTGCAAGAAACCGCAAAACAACGAATAAGAAGAAAAATGGGATTGCACAGATAATGTAAGAAGACATTCGAGCTTCCGCTGTTAATGCCTTCTTTTTCATTTCAATACTCTTAGCGTCAAAAAGTACTCGGTTAAGGTTGTTAATGACCCGACGTAACTGACCACCGCGGTTTACGTTTACCCGCATGGCAATCACGAAAAACTGGAACGTTGGAGTAGGAAATCGTTGACATGCCCTGGCGAAAACAGACTCAGTTGACTCACCTAGGTTTAGACGTTCCCCCATGGTTTTAAATTCACGGCCGACGATATTGTCGAGAGATTTTCCAACATATTGAATCGCATGAAGTAAACTCTCACCTGCGGATACTGAGCTGGCAATCATGTTGAGCGCATCCGGAAAGTTATCTTCAAACTCTTTTTGGGTTCGATACTCCAGATAACGAATTCCGATAAATGTCACTATTGGGTAGGTAATGATAAGGGAAGCTTGTGAGCTAAACCCGAAGACAGTGACAAAAACAAATTCTCCAACAAATGTCGCGGCAAAATAGTAAGCCAATACTTTGAGAATCGCATAGTCGCCAATGTCGTAGTAAATGTTTCTTAGAGACCTAGACAGACGCTGCGTGAACGTGGTTTTGGATAGCGCCTCCATATCAACGGCTCGGTTCTCAATTAACTTTGTTTCAGGCAGAGTATTGTTTTCTCGCAACATGCTTTCTCTGCGTTCGCTAAGCTGAGCTTGCCTCCTCATGATATAAAGGCCTACACCTATTAAACCAATGAAAAACAAGTTTTCGATCATGCTTGCATCCCGCTAAATATACTTTTTAGCTCACTGTCCAAGCCGAAATAGCGTGCTTTTTCATAGAGAGCAGAACGTTCCATTAACCCCGATGTGATAAAACGCCCCAGAATGCGGCCTTGGCTTGAAAAACCTTGGTGTTCAAAACGGAAAATTTCTTCCATTACTACTCCGTCACCTTCCATACCTACCACTTCACAGATGCTCATGACCTTACGGCTACCGTCATGTAATCGACTGATTTGAATGATGATATCTATTGCACTGACGACGGTGCGGCGTATAGCTTCAAGTGGCAGAGAAGAAGTTGCCATCATGACCATGCTCTCAATACGTGAGATTGCATCGCGTGGGCTGTTGGCGTGGAGAGTTGTCATTGAGCCATCGTGGCCCGTGTTCATCGCTTGAAGCATTTCGAATGTTTCTGCGCCCCGACACTCACCGATGATGATGCGATCTGGACGCATCCGAAGAGCATTAATCACTAATTGGCGTTGATTGACTTCGCCTGTGCCTTCAATACCTGCGGTACGTGTTTCAAGACGCACAACATGTGGTTGTTGAAGTCTAAGTTCTGCGGCATCCTCAATAGTGACAATACGTTCACTCTCAGATACGTACTGAGACAGCGCATTCATCATGGTGGTTTTACCGGAACCCGTACCACCTGATATCACGACATTCAGACGGCACCTAGAAGCGATAATCATCAGCTTGGCGACTTCCGGACTGACGGCCCCAAACTCGATAAGATCGCCAAAACTGATGCTTTGCTTTTTGAATTTACGGATGGAGATTGATGCACCATCAATGGCGATGGGGGGAAGAACAATGTTGACTCGGCTGCCATCTTCAAGGCGGGCGTCACACAGAGGAATGGAGTCATCAACACGACGGCCAACCCTAGCTGCGATGCGCTTAGCCACGTTGACGAGCTGCATGTCATCCATAAAGGTGATGCGTGACTTCTCAACCAGGCCCTGTCGCTCGATGAAAACATTGTTAGGTCCGTTAACCATAATGTCAGATATTGAGTCATCTTCCATTAAAGCTTGAATTGGCCCTAAACCGCGAAGTTCGTCATAAAGCATGCTAACGAACTCATTACGCTGTGACGCTGAGACTGCCTCTTTGTCTTGCTCCAGCAACAAAGAAATAGCCTGAGATAGCTGATTTTTTAAATCTTCTCTGCTCAATGTGGAAACAGCTTCCGCATCTAAAGCGTCAAAAATTCTGGTTCGTAGAGAGACGTATAGCTGACGAGAAGGATTCATTGATTAGCTCCCTTCTTACGGAAAAAGGGGAACAGGCTTTTAACGCGACTTGGTGTGGCTTCTTCTCCAACGATTAAAGAACACAGGGCGCGCAGTTGGCTACCCAGTTTGGTTTTCCCGCTGCTCAACATGTTGCCGCTAACTAATGCTTCTTCGGCAGAAATCTCGTATGGAAGTACGATATCAATGGGTACGTTGAGGTATTTGACAATTTCAGCCTCAGTCACACTATGAAATCTAGAAGCCCGATGTTTGTTCAGCACAAGAATGATTCGTACTGCTTTTCTTAGCTCATTTTCTTCTATGTGTTTTTTTATGTTATTAAGCAGAGCTGCCGTTTCTCTCAAACAAGAAATGGTGGGGTCCATGACGACCACTGCAACATCAAGTTGCTTCATCAAAATAGTTGGCCTTATGTCGAAACCTACAGATGCTGAAAGATCGTCAATGATAAAGTTGGTTTCGCTAGAGAGGTTTCCAATTACTGTATTGGTTACTTCATGGAAGTCTGATGATGATTCGTTATCCAACCCTAGAGCGAGATAATCCAAGCGGTGATTAACTCTGGTAACGAGGGATTTTGCGATTGCTTCATCGATATTACCTCCTGATTCAACCGCATTGAGTTTGCGTTTCTCTCGATTCTTCACGCCAAGGAATATATCCAGATTCCCTGAAATGTAGTTGTTATCGACGACTACACAGGAAGCTTGCTTATCATTTGAAAGCAGCCATCCTAGCTCTGCTGTGATGAGAGATGTGCCAATGCCTCCGCGTGTTCCTATTATCCCGATACGCTTTGCGCGTCGGCGGTGCTTGAAGTTAGCGGCTTCATGTTGGGCCAATACACCTTCTATGAACTCGGCGAGCTCAATTTTTGAAACTGGCCACAGCAGATAATAAAAACCAAACGTCTTCAGCTCTCTGACCACAGAAATAGAATCTACGCTACCTATAATCAGAACAGAAAGTGATGTTGGGAGGCGCTCAGAAAGTTGGCGACACTCTTTTAAAATGTCATCACACTCCACGAGATCAATAATGGCGACTTGGGCGCGTAGTTCTTCGACTTGCCCGGGAACTTCGTCAAATTTGTATGTGTAAGCAGTTGGCTGTGACTCGCCGATAAAACGAAATGTTTCCTCAACCAATGTCTTAGATGCATCTGTTTTATGAAACTGTATAACCTTGATGCCAGATTGATTGCCAAGGTTAGAGAGCTCACTCGTCGAATCTTTCTTTAGTAGTTCGTCAAAGATCATTTCGTCTCTCTCACTGGCCGTTTTGCGGTAAAACTGTAATGCGGTTTTGGCCTGCCAGTTTTCTGTCTGGATGCAACATAGCTTGCCACCTCAGGTTATCTGAATAGCAGCCATCATCACCTGATTGATACTGACCAATGACGCGCTCATTACAGGTTCGTGTTTGAACCTGGTAAATCGTCGTTGACAGAGAAATCATGCTCAATGCCTCTGAGTCGCTTGACCTTAGGTTAACTAACTCACTTGGCGTTCCAGACTCAACAAGCCACGTTGATGCATCTTGAGCCAGTTTTTTGGCGTTTTTTCCTTTCCAGGAAATTTCAGCACCATAGATTAGCAACCTTTTCTTGTTCTCCCTCAAGTAGGCGAATAACTCTTCCTTAGCTTGGAATCGCTTTTTGTTTTTTAAGCTGATGGTATAGGTGTAAGTGACAGGGGTAACTGTTAGATCACCACCCTCTACCGCTAGATGATGCACCTGTTGGCACCCGGTCAGGGTTAGTGCTCCAATGACTATTGCTGTCACAAAGTAGAATTTGATTGCGATCATTTCTTGAAGCCCCCAGTCGCTAAAATCTCTTCTTGCCACTTTGCCGTGTCAGGTGTGGATTCGAAATCGATTCCGAAGAACCTCGACAATGTGCTCGTTGACTTCATGGAAGGCAGTGTGATGTTTGCAGAGGAGATTGGTGCTACCAATGAGACAGTAGCAACAATAACCAGCTCTGTTTTTCGCCGAGTTGTTGTTGAGTGACGGAACATTGCACCCAAGATTGGCACATCGGCGATAAATGGAATTTTTGACAGAGATTCTTGGTCTTCAGTACTCAGGAGTCCGGCCAATACGAAACTCTCCCCATCTCCAAGCTCAATGGTAGTTTGTGCACGACGAACACGAAATGCTGGAATATCGAGTGCTGTTTCACCGAACTGTTCGTCAACTGAACTTACAGATGGTATGAGCGTTAACATGATTTTGTCATCTCGCTGGACTTCCGCTGCGAGTTCTAAACCGATTCCGAAAGACTTGTAGTCGATCACGTATCCGTCTGATGTCAGGTAAGACACTGGAACTTCACCACCTACCAGAAAACTGGCTGTTTCTCCCGATATGACGGAAAGGTTGGGTTCGGATAACACCTGACCAATTCTGTCATCATTGATGGCAGAAATGTACGAGGCAATATTGCTACCTGCATCACCAAGTCCAGTTATTGCTCGAAAGAATTGGCCATTATTGAACACATTTTCGAATGCTGTACCCCATTGGATACCTAACTCATTGACGATTGAGCTGTTCACTTCGGCAATAGTGAGCTTAACGTTGACTTGCTTAGTGACTGTTACTTCTAAATTATTAACAACTCCGTGATAAACCTTGTGTGCAAGGTAATCAATTTCTATATCAGGAGTGTCAGTATTGATAGAAACCAGAGTTTTAGCTTTTTCAGAGGGAGCCTTGGTAAGTAGTTCTCCTACCATGGCATAGATTTCGTCTTTTTCCTTTTGGGTAGGGACAGTTCCTCCCAATACTACTCGGTCACCTAAATTAAGCACTGACACGCTGGCATTTGGGTATTGAGACGCGATCATTTGCTCAATACTAATAAGGCTTTTGTTTACGACGATGCGCTTTTCTAGCAATGTAGTGCTCTTGTCACTGAAGACAATCAAGGATGTAGTCCCAATATTCCTTCCAAAAACGACTAAACGGTTGTTATCGATTACTTGATAGTCGGCAATCTCCGGATCAGCGATGAATATGGTTCCTATGGTGGAATCAAAGTGCATAGATCTGGCGTCGCCGGTACCTAAGTTTATAATCCCTGCTGCTTGTGCAGTCAGCGAAGCTGTTAGCAAAATAGTGGTGAAAATAATGTTATGGAAACGGAAATTCAGCATTCCTTGCTCTCTAATTAAAAGCTTTATTTTGGCCACGGATCTCGATGACCGATTTAAAGTTGGGCAACACATCGTGTGTGTCGGCATTCATGCTGATGGCTGCTGATTGGCTTAATGACTTAACCACTTCAATAATTCCAATTCGCCTTGCAATGACCATTTTTCCTACTTGTTCTCTTGCCAGTTCGATGGTGATTGGCAAACTATCGCTGTTAGGTTTGTTATCTCCTTCAATAGCGAGGATTTTTACATTATTGAGCAAGGGAGAAACGGAAAGAGTGCGGAAAGAGTTAATTGATCTATTTCGCCCTGATTCGCCGATGTTTTGGTCATCAGATGTAAGTACCAACACATCGATATAATCCCCAACTGCAATCCCCGAACCTAAGAAGTCGCGATTGGTAAGACTAAACGAATAGGGTGTCATACCTGGCTTTATTGCTGCCTCGATATAGCCCGGATCGCCAGGCGAAATGAAATCATTTTGGGTGATGTAGGAAATGTTTGAGATATCTTTGGCTGCAATCATGCCCCCAACGATTTCTAATCGAGTATCTTGCGCGATGCCATTTTGCATTGCTTTCTGCTCTTTAACGCGAAAATACCTTACGTTTTCCCGAGTCAGAATGTCCCCTTTTTTCAAGGGAGTTTGCAGCTGGGCAACCTGAAAGGTTGGTACTGAAGTATCTACAATTGGGGTTTGATTGAACCTGAACATTCCGGTCAAACCTAAGAGACCAATAGTGATTGTCAGTACGGCGATAACAAAAAAAAGTCTTTGGCTCATTTGTCTACTCGGTATGTCACGTACACATGGCAGGGAATTTAGCTAATTGCACTCAGGTGAATGAAGAACAAACTGGAAACAACAATTGGAAAGCCATATGGAACCCCCCTTATACGACTACTTTTCAAGAACTTAGATTTTAGTAAGATGAAAATGGCTACAAAGCCGCCTACAAAGGTGATCGAAACTAAAGTTAGCAACCAAAATTGGCTGTCGATGATCAAGGCGTATGCCGAAAAGAGTTTTACGTCGCCAGCACCAATTATTCCCAATGAGAACAAAAACATGCCGAAAAAAACAACAATAAAACCTCTAAGTATATGCAACTCAATGCTTTTATTCTCATAGGCGATGAGTAAGCAGCAGGCTAATACAGCTAAATTTAACCTGTTGCTTATTTTTCGCTCTTTGATGTCCGAATAAACAATAACCATAGAAATAGTTATCAGGACTAAATCAACGAGGAACATTCGAGTAGGTATCAGACCAATTCGTTAATTATTCGCCTGCACCGCCGCCGCCTGCAGAGAAGTCATTAGCGGAACCGATGTTGGAATCAATTGTATCCATTGCATCGCTCAACGCTTGACCAAGACCACCTTCTGTTATAACTGCAAGAACAATTGCAGAGATAGCAACACCGATGATTGCGTATTCGATAGCTGTTACGCCGCGCTCGTCACGAGCGAAAGACTTCAGAAAGTCTGAGAACATTGAAAGCATCATGATTGGAAACTCCATTTATTTTGTAAGTAAAATCTAAACAATCATTATTTAAAAGCGAAAATGAAAAAGATAAAAATCTCGCTTAAATAACCAAAGTCGAAACATAAGATATATCTGATATTCAAATTAATCTACCTGACTTACCAGACCTATTTATTTCAATGATGAACCAGAAAATCACATGTGAGACAGTGTGGGGTGGTTGTAAATCTGTTGAGTAATTAATTTGTTGAATATAAATGAGAAGATAATTTGATATTGGTCACGAATATATATATGAAATTAGTTTTCTTGTCTAATGCTTAAATCAGATGAGATTCGTCATTATTTTTTACTTTGTTTGAATTGGGTCACGGAATTTTTTTGTCAGAGAAATGTTAAATATTCCTAACCTATTGCAATTAGTTTAATGGACATATAAATAGAATTACATATGTTTGCAGTTTATTTTATGCATGGTGACTTTTAATATGGACACTTATTTTCTCAATTAAATTGTAATAATTGTAAATAAAGCGCAAATTTTGAGCAGAATAAGAGGAGTGATTCGGAGGAGTAAAATTGACGCTGATCAATTTTTGAGCGGGAATGTAAATGAGCAACTTCCCGCCGTAGACAAATATAATGTGACCTGTTTAGAGAAAAATATTACTTATCCCTGAACTTGGTAAGCCAATTTAGCTTTCTTTTCTGTGAATATGTTAACCAGATACATACCAATGAGCATGCTGGCAAAAAACAAGACAATCACCCCTGAACCTGATCCGAGAGCAGTGATGGCGGGGCCTGGGCAGATACCTGCCATTCCCCAGCCAACACCGAAAATAAGGGAACCGCTTACCAGTTTTTTATCTATCTCTTGATTTTGGCTTACAGAGAAAGATGTTGCGAATGTGGGCTTCGGCTGTTTTCGAATGAACAGAAAATAACCTGGCAGGAACACCATCAGGGCACCGCCCATCACAAAGGCCAAACTTGGGTCCCACTGGCCAAACACATCAAGGAATCCGATCACTTTAGCCGGGTTGACCATACTGGATATCATCATTCCCAAGCCGAAAAGAAAGCCGGAGAGAAGTGCAATAAGTCTAAAAAGCATAATGACCTTCCTTACAGATGTAGGCGGATGAATACAGTAATGAATGCGGCTGTCATGAAGGTTAGCGTTGCTGCCATGGAGCGTTTTGAAAGACGGCCCATGCCACAAATGCCATGTCCGCTTGTACAACCATTGGCAAGTTTGGTTCCTATTCCTACCAGTAGGCCTGCTGCAACAATGAAGAAGGGAGAAGAGTCTGCATTCGCAGCGGCGAAGTCGGGATAACTAATGCCACTGATTGATGCAAGTATGCCTGCCGCCACCATCCCGCCAATAAACAGTAGTCGCCACGAAACGTCCGACTCTTTCGGTCGTAGTAAGCCACCGACGATGCCGCTGATACCAGCGATACGCCCATTCAGTGCCAATAAAACTAATCCAGAAACACCCAGAAGCATGCCACCTAACAGCGCGTCCCATGGTATTTGAAATGCCATAAATACTCCCATTTCTAAGTGAATTCGCTGTGTTTTCAGCAAACTCATACACTGGAAATATTATTGGATTTTATAAATAAGTCAAAGCTAAATTAGTGAAAAATGAAATAATGGGTGTGGATATTTCTGGATGTGGTTTATTGGCCTGGTTTGTCTTATCTCGTTTGGAAAATTAGCTCAAAATCCATTCCGCCACTAGTGTTCTTTCTGGCGGAGATACTGCCTTCCATGTCCCGCATATTGTTGGCACAAATAGAAAGACCCAAGCCTAAACCCTTACCGATTTTTTTGCTGGTGGTGAAAGGTTCAAACAAGGCTTCCATGGCATCCTCTTCCACACCGATACCATTGTCTGACAGAGTGACAATGACCGATGACGCCTCTGCAACAACTGAGATGATGAGGTGGGGCTGGGCAGTATTTGCCATTGCATCACAAGCGTTGGAAATCAGGTTGCCCAATACCTGTCTGAGGCGCTGTTCCTCTGCCAATATGCTTGGCGTGTTTTCCGGTAAACGAACTCTTACGTTCACGCGAACCAGAGGCTGTTGATAGATGCGTAAGACTTCCTCCAACACATTTGGGAGCGTAATGGCATCGAGTTTGTCCGGTTTGTTATAAGCGAAGGTTTTAAGCTGGGTAGTCATATCGACCATGCGTTCAATGAGCTTATCAATCAGCAAGTTGTTCGAGAGGATTTTCTCGCCCTCACCCCGTTCGAATAACACGCTGTTGGTTGTGACCAGCGTGCGAAGTCCAGTGAGTGGTTGGTTCAGCTCATGGGCAATCGCGCTCGACATTCTGCCCATCGCGGCCATTTTACTGGACTCTATCAATTGAGCCTGCGCTTCATGTAGCTCTTCCGTTCGCTCCTCTACGCGCTGTGCTAAAAGCGTGTTGGCTTCAAACAGGGCTTCTTCGGCCTTCTTCCGCTTGGTGATATCCAGCAGCGTTGCAAGATAGAAATGGCGATCATGAAAAGGGAATGCCGTAAGTGAAACCAAGGCGGGAAAGGTGCTGCCATCATGCCTTTTCGCAAGGCTTTCCTGCGCATTGATCTTGATGTCTTCAATCACTTTTTTGTACTGATCAAACAGCAACACGATGGGGGAGTGCCTGTCCTCAATCAGTTGTGAAATCTTGATATCCGGGTTGGGCTCGCTAGTAAAGCCAAACATGCTGATAGCCATGGCATTGATATCAACGACTTGCCCTTTTTCATCGAGCAATAAGAGGCCGACCTGGGTCTTATTGATCATCTGATTGAGCTTTTGTTCTGACTCTTCAATCAGCGCCTGAATACGGCGCTGGCTCAGGTTTTTCTGGTGGCGCTGATAACTGATTACCCCCAACAGGAATAACAACAAAAAAAGCATGGCAACACTCCAGCCAGCCGCCGCGGCGTTTCTTTCCACCGAGCTGATAGGGGTGAGATAACTTAGCTGCCATTTCAAGTCGTCCAGTTGAATGGTCTGGGCAAAATAACGAGTGCGGTCAAGCTGCCAGACGCGGATTGTGTCTCCTTGCCACAGGCTGGATACCTTAGTTTGGATATCTATATCGCCATCGTTCAACGCATCGGCGGAAAACTTGTCGCTACTGGAAAGGAAAAATTGCCCTTCCGGATTTTGCAGCAACATGATGTCGAAGCTCGCGAGCCATTGGTCGGTCAGCAGGCGTAAATCAAGTTGTACAACAACAATACCGACAATATTCAGCTCGCTGAAAATGGGTGATGAAAGGTAGTAGAAAGGGCTCACCCCTTTGGTTTTGCGTACCATGGATGTGCCTTCGCCGAGGGCATGGACATCGCGCACAATCGCATTCAAATCCTGACTGGTGATGTAATCACCATCCACACTGGAAGCCAGCACTTTGCCCTGATCAGACAGTATGTACCAACCTTTGGTATTGGCTGCTTTGTCGAGTTGACTGAGTGTGCTTTCAACCTCGTCAGTGATTGAGGCGTCACCCAAGGTTAAAGCAACTACGTCAGGATTGTTATTGAGCAAATAGGGGAGATGATAGAAGCGCAGCAAGGCATGGCGAATCTCAGCGATGGCGTTGAGCAAATCCTGCTGTGCGGAATGTTGAGCTTGCACGGTCAGCCATTGGCGTGCAGTTTCTCTGCCACCCCAGAAAAACACTGACACCAAGATCAGTGAAATACCGATAAGACTCCATTTACGGCGCATAGCAAGATTCCATTTGCTGGTTTCGTTTCCCTTAAAAGGTTGAGTATATTAATTATAAGAGCGCTTGTCCGATGGGTGGAGCATAGCGCGATCTGAGAGCAGAGGGATATGGAAACAACGCAGAGTGCAAGGATTGCCCTGATTGAAGACGACGAAATCGTCAGGCAGGCAACTACTCAGTGGCTGCAATTGGCAGGCTTTGATGTGGTTGAGTTTGGCTTGGGGAATGAGGCTTTCGACGTGATTCAGCATCAGGCATTTGACGCGATTATCAGCGATGTCAGATTGCCGGACATTGATGGCATCATGCTGTTAGAAAAGCTTATCGACAGTGGTGTGAGTGCACCGGTACTAATCATTACTGGTCACGGCGATGTCGATATGGCCGTGAAAGCTTTGCACCTCGGCGCGTTTGATTTTATCGAAAAACCCTTTCAGCCAGACAGGTTATCGAGTCGTGTTTCTCAAGCGGTTGAGCAATTCCGTGCACAAACCTCGACCCAGCTTCGTGGAGAGTACCTTGCAAGTCTCTCGGGGCTGGAAAAAGTGCTGGTCGGTCAAAGCGAGGTGATGAAGCGACTTCGCGAACAGGTTGCGCGGATCGCGCTTATCGACACCAATGTGATCATTTATGGCGAAACCGGATGTGGTAAAGAGTTGGTCGCCAACAGTTTGCACAAGGGAAGCGGCAGAAAATCTCATCAGTTTGTGCCCATCAATTGCGGAGCCATCCCGGAAAACCTGTTTGAAAGCGAGCTTTTTGGCCATGAAGCGGGAGCTTTTACGGGCGCTGCGAAAAAACGTATTGGTAAGCTGGAATATGCTGACAAGGGCACTCTGTTTCTCGATGAAATAGAAAGTATGCCTGCGGCCATGCAGGTCAAAGTGCTGCGCAGCTTGCAGGAAAACACCGTCGAACGGGTCGGCGGCAACAAGCAAATCAATATCGATCTTCGTGTCGTGGCAGCTGCCAAAGAAGATCTGCGCGAGCATCCTGAGTTCCGGCAAGATCTCTATTACCGCCTGAACGTAGCGCAAATCTATATCCCGCCGCTTCGCGAACGCGGAGAAGACATCCTCACGCTATTCGAGCACTTCGCCAAGGAGTCCAATCGAAATGCGAGATCAGTCAGTGATGCAGATAAGAAAGCCATGATGTCCTATGGCTGGCCGGGAAACGTGCGTGAGCTTCGTAATGTCGCTACGCGTTTCGCACTCGACAACACCATGTCCGTGTTGGAAATTCTTTCGAACCGGCCTGTCGCATCCAGCGAACCCAACAGCACGGGTGTGCCTTTGGCAGTACAACTGCATAACTTTGAGCGAAAGGTGTTGGAAGAGGCGCTGACCCGACATCAAGGACGGATCAATGACGTGATGCAGGAACTGGATTTACCCCGCCGTACACTGAACCAGAAAATGCAGAAGTTTGGTTTGAACCGCTCAGATTTCACCGATCCCTAAGGCTAAAATGAAATGGCGATATGCATCGGCACATTTTTGCTTATCGCCATCCGATGATTCTCCTAACCCCCTACCAATACTGGAATTCCACTATAAGCAAAATCTTGCCGATGGGTTTTTCCTCCAATCAGCAGGATTTTGCTCATTTCTCTCTCTGGCTTTCAAATAATTAAATAAAATCAGATGGATAAAATCTGGCATCCGCTTTGCTCTTACTGAATTCAAGTAACAAATTATTAACATGGAACGCAGTAAACAGGAGTGAAGTATGAAACTGAAAAAGATGCTGGCAGCAATGGCCATCGTGGCTTCAATGGGCGCAAGCGCGAATGTCGTGGCGGAAGAGAGAAGCTATATTCTCGCGACGGCTTCAACTGGTGGCACTTACTACCCGGTAGGTGTTGCGCTGGCGACACTGAGTAAGGTGAAGCTGGGGCCTAAATATCAATTATCCCTTTCCGCGATTAGCTCTGCCGGTTCGGGTGAAAACGTTAAGTTGCTGAACGAGAACGAAGCCCAGTTTGCGATTTTACAAGGGCTTTATGGCGCGTGGGCTTGGCAGGGGTCAGGTCCATACAAGGGCGTGAAGCAAGATGACATTCGCGCCGTTTCCATGCTCTGGCAAAATGTTGAGCATTTTATTGTGCGTTCTGAGCTGGCAGAAACCGGCACGGTGGCGGATTTGTCGAAACTGGACGGTAAGAAGTTCTCGATTGGCAAAAAGAACTCAGGGACAGAGAATTCAGGCCGCCACATTATGAGCGAGCTTTCTATCTCTCCGGACAACTTTCATCTTGCGTTTATGGGCTACGGTGCGAGTGCCAATGCGCTGCAAAACGGCACCATTGAAGGAATGAATACTCCCGCAGGCGTGCCAGTAGGCGCGGTTACTCAGGCATTTGCTGCCATGGGCGATGACTTGAAGATCCTTTCTTTTACGGATGATCAAATCAAGCAGGTCAACAGCACCTATAACCTTTGGACAGCTTACGAAATTCCCGCCAACACCTATCCCGGTCTGGATAAACCAATCACCACGGTCGCCCAGCCTAACTTCCTCGCTGTGCGCGACGATGTGTCCGATGACGATGTTTATCAACTGACCAAAGCCATCTATGAGAATCTGCCTTTCCTCCAGGGCATTCATAAAGCCACCAAAGCCATGGCGATTGAAAAAGCGATTGCTGGTCTCCCGGTGCCGTTGCATCCAGGTGCCGTGCGTTATTACGAAGAAGTGGGTATCGACATTCCCGCAGAGTTGAAAACGCAATAAGCCCTTTTTCCCTAATTGGGAGATTGAAAACGACAGACAGCCCTGATTTAGGGCTGTCTAGCAAGAGAGTAGTAACGCTCCTCGAAAGGAGTGCTGGAGTCAATCATGACGGATGCTGTAAACAAAGAGCTCGAAAAATTCGAGCTGCCTAATCGCATCGATATTCCCTGGGTGAACTTGACCATTACCGTTTTGGCGGTGGCCTTATCCTGCGTTCACATCTGGTTTAATACTTTATCGACTTGGTCGGAACTTTGGGTTTCGGCTACCCACTTTGCCGGGTTTTCGGTGATTTGCGTGCTGTGGTTTCCCGCCGCCAATCACCTGAAATACAACAAAATCGCTTTGGTAATAGACCTATGGATTGCTATTGCAGCGGTCGCTTGTCTGCTTTATATCCCCTACGCCGAAGACGCCCTTTATGAGCGCGGCGTGAAGTTTGTGGCGAGCGATTGGGTATTCGCCACGATAGCCATCCTGATTGCGATGGAACTGGTACGCCGAACCATGGGCTGGTTTATCCCCATGCTCATCGCGGTGTGTCTGAGCTATGTGGTGTTGTGGGGGCAGTGGATGCCCGGCGTGTTCCATTTCCCGGGTTTGAGCTTGGAAACGGTGTTGTATCGAAGCTTCTTCTCATCTGAGGGTATGTTTGGCCCTATTTCCCGCATCAGTTGGAGTTACGTCTTCATGTTCATCCTGTTCGGTGCATTTCTGGTGAGATCCGGTGTGGGTGACTTTATCGTTCGTCTATCAAAAGCTGCTGCAGGGAAAATCATCGGTGGGCCAGGTTTTATCGCGGTATTGGGCTCGGGCTTGATGGGTTCTGTGTCGGGTTCGAGCGTGGCAAACACCGTCTCGACAGGTGTTATCACGATCCCTTTGATGAAAAAAGCGGGCTTTCCGGCGCGGTTTGCTGCAGGGGTCGAAGCGGCAGCATCCACGGGTGGGCAGTTGATGCCGCCTGTGATGGGTGCCGGCGCATTCATCATGGCGTCTTATACCCAAATCCCTTACGTCGATATCATTGCAGTTTCCTTTATGCCAGCGCTGATCTACTTCCTCTCCGTGGCCTTTTTTGTTCGCATTGAAGCCAAGCGCAGTAATGTTCAGAAAGTATCGGAAGACGAAGAGTCTGTTCTGGGTGTGCTTATTTCAGGCTGGCACAACCTTATTCCACTCGCAGTGCTGGTGTTTCTGCTTATCCAAGGGTTCACACCGACTTATGCTGCGGGCATTTCCATTCTTTCTGTGATTGCAGCCAGTTGGCTCTCGAAAGATAACAAGATGGGACCCAGTGCTGTGACCGAAGCATTGGCGTTAGGAGCCAAGAACATGGCTCCAACGGCGATTTTGCTTGTTGGTATTGGCTTAGTGGTTAACGTTATCAGCACGACAGGCATTGGTAATACCTTCTCACTAATGATTGATGGCTGGGCCGGCGGTAACCTGCTGGTGATGTTGCTTCTGATCGCGCTGGCTTCTTTGATCCTAGGGATGGGATTGCCAGTGACGGCAGCTTATATTGTGCTTGGTACATTGTCCGCACCCGCGCTTTATACCTTGCTGGCAGAAAACCAATTGATTGATCTGATTGTCGCTGGCGAGTTGCCTGAACAAGCGAAGGCCATATTTATGTTGGCGGGGCCGGAAATCTTTGAATCGCTGAGCGCGGCGATGTCAGTAGAGCAAGCCAAAGAGCTGCTGACGCTGGTGCCACCGGATTTCAAAGAAACACTGATGGAACAGGCATTAGGCGTCGAAGCTGTCGGTCTGGCTTTGCTCTCTGCGCACCTGATTATATTCTGGCTGTCGCAAGACAGTAACGTCACGCCGCCTGTCTGTCTCACGGCCTTTGCTGCGGCGACCATCGCACGCACGCCACCAATGAGGACGGGACTGACGGCATGGAAGATCGCGAAAGGGCTTTATATTGTGCCGCTTCTGATTGCCTACAGTTCGCTAGTGAGTTGGGACTTCACAGAAGTCTTGGTGGTAGGCATTTTTGCTATCTTCGGGACCTATGCACTTATTGGTGCCTTGGAAGGGTATCTGGAAGGGGCATTAAACTATTTGCTTCGATTAGTATTGGTTGTCGCGGCAGTAGTGATGGTCTGGCCGGGCTTACCACTTTGGATGAGGTTACTCGGTGTGATGACTTTCCTAGCACTCTTTATCTACAGTGGTCGAAAGGTTCCGGCTCAGACTGTAGCGTCATCCCACTAATGTCTTTTTTCATCTGTCATCTGGTTTAGGCATCTAGCCTAAACCAGATGTTTTTCCCTGCAGTCCCAAATCCTGACACCTTTTGTCAGCAAATTTTGCTCATGATTGTTTTAGGTTTGTGCTAGGGGCTGTTGACCTTTGGTGGTTAAATTTTGTTCTAGCCCTAAACACTTTAGGCGCGGCGAGGTGTGTGTCGCCTCACTCTAAGCAAATACACCTCAACAAAGCATAAAACGTTTAGGGCAGAACCCTTTGGGCAGCGTTTGTGGGGACTTTCTGCTGCGTTATCGGCTTCTCATGTAGGCGAGCTACACATCGACGCCTCTGCCTTGCATAAAATCCCCACAAACTGCTGCAAAAATCATCACCAAAGGTCAACAGCCCCTAAGGGTTATTCATGAAAAGTGACAGCTTTATGGTGCTATGTGTCATGTCGATGCTGCTTGCATTTGCACTTCTTGGCACATTGGCAAGCGCTGCGACACCTTCGCCGCCGAATGCGCGGGTCTTCTTTATCACTCCACAAGATGGTGAGGTGGTCCCGCAGACCTTCGAGGTTAAATTCGGGTTGGAGGGCATGCGCTTGGCAAAAGCGGGTGAGAGAGTACCCAATTCAGGACATCATCACCTTTTGATCAACATTGATTCATTGGTGGATTTTTCGCTGCCCTTGCCAGCAACGAACAATATTTTGCATTTTGGAGGAGGGCAAACTGAGACGACACTGACGCTACCAAGGGGAAAGCACACGCTGCAATTACTCTTGGGTGATCACCTCCATATTCCTCATGTTAAGCCAGTCATTTCCCAGAAAATCACCATCACGGTGAGATAAAAAAGCGCAGACTCCGGTGGTGGAATTTCGGGAGCCTGCGCAAAAGTGCAGTGGAAACTTACGTTGATTGTTTCTTACTGGCCGCGGCCACACACCATTACAACCAGGGTGCGGAAGATGATGTAGCAGTCCATTCTCAGCCAGCTCATTGGTGAAGACAGTGACAACGCGTAAGAGTGGTCGAAGCCGACTTTTGAGCGAACGTCTTCAATACAGGTGTCATAGCCTTGGTTAACCTGAGCAAGACCTGTGATACCCGGAGTCACACCGTAAGTGCGGTCGGCAAAGTAAGGAATAGCAGTTTCCAGTTTTTGGTAGAAACCTGGGCGCTCTGGACGTGGACCAATCAGTGCCATGTCACCCGCCAGCACATTCAGAAACTGTGGCAGTTCATCAAGACGGGTTTTGCGCAGGAAACGGCCTACACGGGTCACGCGAGGGTCTTCTTTCGCCGCCCAAGCTGCGCCGCCAGCTTCTGCGTCAGTGCGCATGGTACGGAACTTAATCATGTTAAAAATCAGGCTGCGGTCTGGCAGTGAACGGCCAATGCGCATCTGGCTGAAGAAAACAGGGCCTGGGCTGTCGAGCTTGATAGCAAGCGCAATCAAAGGAAACAGCGGCAGTGTGAGTGCCAGACCGATAAGAGAGCAAACAATGTCCATCCCGCGCTTCGCTTTTGCAGTGATGGGATTGATGTCCATTTGCGCGTTGAGATTCATGTTCAGGTTCATGATGATCGTCCTCTTCCTAAATTTATTTGTCAGACGTGACACGCTGCCAACGTCCTTTCTCTAATCCGGTGATGTAGCGCAAGCTACCAATCAGGTTCGCAGTATGACCGGTTACCAAATAGTTGAGCGCTTTGCTGATCTTGTTGCTTGGCTGAAAACCAAAGAGTTGGTAAATCGCCACGGTACTGTAGATAGCAACCTGCCCAGCGGCAGCTGCCATAAAAAACAGGTTGGTTGGTGCCAGATAAACGCTGCCTGCTAAGGCGGTCAACATCAGGAATGGCATTAACACTCGCAGGGCCTTGCCTGAAGCAAAGGTAAACGCTACGCCGCGGTGACTTGGGTGTAGACACTCAAACAGGCGGAACAGTTGTTGGCAGTTACCCGCACCAATGCGCAGGCGACGACGAAAGTCTTGAGAGTGACTAGATGCTTCCAGTTCAACGGCACGGATATCTTCCAACACATCAGCACGGTAGCCTTGTGCCACGACCTTCATGGGCAGGATGAAATCGTCGTTGATGGTATCCAGTGCCAGTGGTTGGAACAGCTCGCGGCGAATGAAGTAGAGTGCGCCATGAGCACCAAGCGCCGAGCCCACTTGCGCTTCGTTTCGTTGAATTTTGTTTTGGTAGTTCCAATATTGCTGCTCTTCTTCGCTGGGGCTGAGGAAACAGTAACGGCTGTTTACGACACCAACTTCTTTCGATTGAAAGCGCTTTGCAGCCAAACGCAATGCGTCATAGGAGATCAGCGCTGAGATATCACTCATTGCTACCAAATCACTGTGAATTGTCGCCATCGCTTTGTTTAGCACAGCCACCTTTCCATGATTGTCGAGGTACTCAATAACGCGAACGTTTAGGTGACGACATACCATCTCTTTCGATGCTCTGCGGGCAATCTGGGCGGTGTCATCAGTGCAGCCATCACATGCGACAACCACTTCCAGTTTGTGTGCTGGGTAATCCAGCATTGCTAGATTACGGATTTTCTCCGCAATCCACTGAGCTTCGTTGTAAGCCGGCATCAGGACAGTGATGGTCGGCAGCTCAGTGTCCTTAGTCTGCGCGATGTCTTTCGCTGCAGTTTGAGGGGTACAGCGCACCAGCATTTTCAGCAGTAGGGGATAGCCGAGGTGATGGTAAATAACCAACGCAATGCTGGTGGCTGTGAGCCAGAAAATCAGTTCATACGCCATAACACAAGCCCTCCGTCAGTGAGTCATATGCCTTGGCCATTTTTCTTACATCGGCGTGGGACATCACGAAGTCGCGTGGTGTGTGAAGGCGGCTTTCGTAAAGGAACGGCAGGATTTTCTCAGCCATTGCTTCCGGGTCACCCGCTTTCAACACCAAGCCTGTTTGGGGGCAAAGTGTTTCGACTGCGCCGCCAACATCCGTTACGGCTGTTGGAATGCCACAAGATTGTGCTTCTAAAGGTGCGAGAGGGAAGCCTTCGTTGAATGACGGCAGGCAGAACAGGTCAAGGGACTGATAAAACATCGGCATGTTCTCGACATGTCCGAGGAAATGAACACGGTGGTCGATAGCCAGTCGCTCTGCTTGTGCTTTCAGCGCGCTTTCCAGCGAACCGGAACCTGCAATCACTAGGTGATAATGGGCAGGAAGATCAGCCATGGCTTCGATAAGTATGCTGTGGCCCTTCACTTCTTCCAATCGGCCGCTTGCGCCAATCAGTTTCACACCAGAGGGCAGGTTCAGTGCGTTTCTCGCTTTAAACTTGTCACCCGGAATAAAGCGCGAGGTATCGATACCATTTTTGATGACTTTGAGCTGATGAATACCCGGTAAGTCCATCATGCCTTGCGCGACAATGTCGGCATCTGCAACTTCAACCGGATTCGCGACCAGAGAAACAATACGATGCAGCAGACGGTGGCGTTTATCGTTGTAGTGCCAGGCGTCATGCTCCGTGTGCATGTGGGCGATGCCGTTCAGGCGAGAAGCAAGGCCACCGTAGAAGAATGGGCCGATGTGGTGTGTATGAACCACGTCTGCTTTAAGCTCGCTCAGTAGATTGCGCAGTTGCTTCACCAGCGCAAAAGAAAGGCCGGGTTGCTTGTCCAGGAAAATGAGTTGGTTCTTGTAAGCTTCAAGTCGAGGCCACGCTGCAATAGCAGATTCCATGTCTCCTTCCAGGCTCACAATCTTCATGTTGTGGCGGAATGTGGAGAAATTCATCAGCTCTAGCGCCATGACTTCGAGGCCGCCGGGTCTGAGATGTTGAACTACCTGCACAATGGTTTTCATGGTTTACCCCAGTTCGATTTTGTCGTTCGAAATGTTGCTGTTGATAACCACTAAGCACAGTGTGTGCCAACATATGAAATAATTTTAGTGTTCTGTTTTTTATAGAAAAATCCCAGCGGTGTATTCGCTGGGATGATGGGTTTCTCATTCTGAGAATCGCTCTGACAGTCAGCGGGCGAGATCCATGATCTTGTTTCGCCATGTATCCATTGTGCGGGTATCGACCTCTCGCATGCGATTCCACTTATCCGGGAGCTCCTGTTTTAAAGAAGCCAGAAGCAATCTGGCGTTCGAATCAGATTTTGCTGTCTCTTCTAACCAAAGTATCCACCTGTAGTCAACAATACCTTCCATGATTTCATACAAATCGGTATGAATATCGGGCTCTTCCGGGCAAGGGTTCGCAGAAGGATAGAGCATTTGTACATCAAACTCGCGACCGTCTGTCGGGTCAAATGGGTCAGCAGTCGGCATACGTCCATGCCATTTCAAAAAGCCATCCGCGCCGGAATGCCAAAGGTAATAACCTGAAGCTGCTCGTGGGTTGGGCAGGTTATAAAGCCAAACCTCGCGGTCATCTTTCTGGGTTTCTTTGACTTGATCGACATTGATGCCAAAGCCGTCATTCACCAGCACCAAGTCAAACATCGGTAGATATTCTTTGTCATGGTCGCTGTTCAGGTGCCCCGCCAGTTTGGCGTCCGGCGCCAGCATAGAAAAGCTCTGGTACATTTCTTTGAACAAATCAACGTTCCCCGGGTTACTAGGCTCATCAGCAATCGACCAGTAAGGGGTGGGCTGTAATCGCTGCTTGTAGCGGCTTTCTATGTCTGCCACCACATTGGCTGCGTTACCGACGCCAATGGACTGACTGAGGCGTTTGGCGGGTGCATAGGCCATGGCGGAAGTGAATCCGAGCATATTGAGATTGTCGGAAAGTGCATCAAACTCCTTTTGTGTGTCTTCATTGTGGGGTGTAGCAAAAGGTGGAGAGATGCCAGTCAGCCCAAGTTTTCGGAGGAATTTCAAATCGCAAACCATTGCCATGTCGCCGATGGCAGTAAGCTCTTTGAACCAACCAAACTGAACCTGTTTCTCAAGGTATATCCCAACGGGCTTTTCGAGCGCTGGCAGGGAGACATCCAGTACAGACACATTGAAAGGGGCTTTGAGTATTTTCCCTTGCAGTATCACCTGTACTTCACCTTGGTAGTCGCCGGGTGCCTGAGCTTCAGGCACATCGACACGCACCATGAGTCGCCTTGGCAGCGCAACGCCCTGATTTTCCGGCATCAGGCCGTGGCGAAGGTAATTGTCGTTTGGCGCTAGCAGTGTGGATGAAAGATGAGTACGGGTGAGCTGCCATTGGCTCCAATGCCAACTGGCCGATAGACGACCTTTTTCCTGACTAGGTTGTTTGAGCATCACCATGGGCGCTCCTGGGAGGTTGCCTTGCTCAAACTCCATGGGGATAAGAACAGAGGTCCCAGGTGCGGCAGAAACAGTCTTTTCCTTTGTGCTGAGTTTTGGCTGTCCTGTTGGCCATTTAGTCCACGCTGCAACAGGCCAGTTTCTGTCCCACCATAGCTTTCTTTGTCGCGTAAGCATTTCCAAAACTAATGGATTGTCTGCTGGTTCAGCCAAAATACCACTGACAAACTGCGCATCTGGGCTGTCTCCTTTGAGTGTGACCTTCACGGGCTTGCCGGTACTTTTTATATCAAAAGTGACGCGGTCACTTTTTCTGGCGCCGAAATGGTCCCAACTGCTGCTCTCGGGCGATACCTTAATTTCCCGAAGGCCGAGGTAAACATTATCAATCCAGTTTTTTGGAGACAGGTTTTGTCGGTAAACAGCTTTGCCATCCACAAGGATTTCGCGTTTCAAAGGGTGGGGCAGAAATTCCCATTCTCCGGCATCCCGAAGCCAAAGGGTGACTTGCCAATTTCCAGCAGGTAGCGGAAGAGTTAGGGTGTCGATGCCACGTATCCCGTCAAAAGTCAGCGCATCGGCGGCTTGCATTCGGGTGCTTCTGTCAATGGGGTGGATAGAGCGCCCGGTAACCATTGGCGAGTTGGGTGTTAGCGGTTGGAAGCCCGGCCAGATAGCGCTGCCAGAAGGCCCTAAGTCCCATGCAAAAATGTTCTTCCCAAGTGGCTTGGGCGTCATGACCCGCGCACCAGTCAGGGCAAAACCACGTTCTGCCCGGCCGGGGAATATGATGATTTGCTGAAGACTTTTGAGATCTAAAGATCTCCCGCCTGGGGTTCTTAAACTGGCGAAAGGCACTTCAATGTTGAACTCACCCGGTGGGATAACGCGTTCAATATTGGCACGGTCGGCGTAGCCGGGGTTTTTAGTGTCGTCCGCACGGATGACTGCGATGGCATCAGTGTTGGAAAGGTTGTTGCCTGAAACCACCAGCATACTGGTAACAGAGACGTCGCCGATGTCAGATTTATCAAGACGAATCTCAGCCATCACTAACGACGGACAAAACAAGGCCAAAGCAAGTATCCAATGCTTCATCATCTTATCTCCGTTTATTTTGCTTCTATGACTTTTCCTTCTTTGGGTGCGCCAAGTGCCGGGCGCTCCTGTTTCACAAAGGGAATGCGGGTTAGGACGGGGGCGCCAGTGATAGATTCCAGAGTATTAATGCGGCGAATGGTGGTATCGGTGAGCTCCATAAGCACTGCCAGACCACTGCCAAGGAAAATGCCACCAACCATGCCTGCAATGGCAAACACAATAATGGGCAGGTTGCTTGGGGTGCTGGGTGAATAGGGGCGGTCGATGATCTTAATACGTTTATCTTGCTCGAACACACCGAGTGAACTGGTGAGACGTGCTTTTTCCTGACGCTCCAACAGCTCTTCGAACAACATGCGTTTCACCTGAAGGTCGCGTTCCAACTTGCGGATCTGCTGCTCTTTCTCGCCAGACATATTGGTCTTTTCTTCCAACTGCAGAATCATTTTGCGTAGGCTGGCGGTTTCTTCTTCCAGTGTTTCTACTTTACTGCGCGCTTCCTGCAGGTTTTCAAGTTGGGAAATCAGCAAAGGCTGGGATTCGCTGTCACCATTCATGCGAGCACTGCTGGCAATGTCCCAGAGCTGGGCGGTGTCAATCGTTTGTTGGGTAGATTCAACCAGTTGAGCACGCTGCTCTTCCAGACGGCGAAGATTTCGGAGTGCGCCTTGAACCAGACTGTGTTGGTCGGTATAGCGGGCTTTCAGTAAAGCCAATTCACTGCGAATCTTCACGATCTGATCTTCAATGCTGCCGATCACTGGGTTGGTGCTGGAGAGTTGTTGATCAAGACCACCTAGGCTTTTTTGCGCGCCTGCCATTTCAGCTTCTTTTTCTGAAAGGCGCTGTTTGAGTTGTTCAATGCGTGCATAGTTGGCAACCTGAAGTTCAGGTAAGCCATCTGCATGTTTGCTACGGAAGTCAGACAACGCAGCTTCTGCATCATCGAGTTCTTCACGGCGTTTGTTGATGTGTTCGGAAAGGAAGAAGCTGGAATCTTTCATCGATGAGCGCTCGGGGGCCAACAGCTCTTCGACCACATAGTCGCTGACGGTTTCGAGCGTTTCTTTCATCCCTTCAGGATCGTTTGAGCGGTAATCAATCCTGATTACGTCTTTACCAATGGTGACCATATTCAGGCCATTGGATAGCTGGGCGATAACCTCATCGAGTTTCTGGGGAGAATCGTCTTCCTTTACGTAGCCACGTTCTACGGCAACCTTCCCTAAAATATGTCGGCTATGCAGCAGGGTTTGCAGTCCACTGAAACGCTCTTTCATCTGAGCAGATATCGCCAGATCTTCGAGAAAGGGATTCATCTTAGAGGTTTCCTGGATCAGCATGCTGGTGTGGGAGATGTACTGCTTAGGGCTCAACAAGCCGATCGCAATGCCCATCAAAGGGAATATCAGGATAGGCATGATGATTACGTAACGGCGACGCCATGCGCCATCAAGCAAGATCAGGAATTTGTAGGTCAGGGTGTTCATAGCGCATCCAGCCAGTCAGCTAACTTTTCAGCACGCGCATCCCAAGTGTGAGGGCTGACTGCCGCTTGCTGGTGTGAGTTGTTTTGTTTTTGACCCTCACGTTTCAGTGCTGAAATCATTTCGTCCACATTGTTAACGATAGACACATATCCACGATATTCATTAACTGCTGGAAAAGGTGTGCTGATAACCGGGCGACCTGTAGCGAGATATTCGCGCAATTTTAGCGGGTTGCATGCCTGAATTTGACCATTGTCCGTAAAGGGTAAAAGGCTTGCCGACCAATGCTGGCTGTAACCCGGCAGTTCGTGATGAGGGCGTGGGCCCATCAGCGTAACGTTGTTGTGTTTGGCGAGCGTTTTGGCCTCTTCGCAGGCATGGCCGATGAAAACGAAATTCCAGTTTGGCAGTGCCTCGATAGTTTTGTGCAGCATCGGATAATCCAGCCACTCTGACAGCGAACCATAAAACCCTGCGATAGGTTTGCCGTCATTCGGTAAATCTTTTGCGCGTGGTGTTGGTGTAGAAAACAACGAGTAATCAACGCCATGTGGCAGCAAACGGGTACGAATGGCAGGGAAGCGGGTATAAAGGGTTTCGCTGGCCGCTAAAATCAAGTCGGCTTTGTGGATCAATTCATTTTCCCGTTCAGCAACAGTCGAATGGTCGACACCTGCAAGTTTTGAAAAATCATCGCCGCAGTAATACACCACAGAAGAAGCGCCCAATTTGTCTGATACATCTACTGCAGTTGGCAGTGATGTCCATAGAATCGGGTTGTTGAGCTTGGCTTTCTCAATGATAGGTAGAAGCTGGCTCATCAACATATTTGAAGCGATTTTTCGGCCAAAGCGGGTTCTCGGTGCTGGCAAAGTAGATGGATTCACCAGCGTAAAATTGTCTGGTAATGCCGCTTCACATTTGGTGTTTGTGGCAACGGACTTTGCAGTCAGCTTGCGCCACGCGCGGCGAACATCGTTCATGGTCAGGGTTGGGCGGCGCAGTCCAATGGAATTTACCCACACCACTTTGCGTTGTTCAGACAGACGACGGATAAGGTGTTGGGTGCTGGAAGGTAAGCCGCCCCAGTCTTCGCCGAAAACAATCAGATCGCGGTTCATCGTTTCATCTCCTCATCCGTGAGTGGACGTATCACTTTGGCAGGAACACCGCCCGCAACTACAAAGGGGGGTAAGCTATTAGTGACAACACTGCCCGCCGCTACAATGGTGCCTTGACCAATGGTGACGCCTGCCATCACAGACACACCGGTTGCCAACCAAACATCGCGCTCAAGAATGACATCACCAACCTGGCTATCCAGTTCCGGTAAACCTGCGGCACGGTCTTCTGCATTCAGTGGGTGGCCAGGGTAGCCCGCGATAAAGGCGCGCCCTGCGATACGCACGTTATCTCCAATCACGACTTTCGAACCAACAGCGATGGTGGTTTGCCATCCAATATCAATATTGCTGCCAATAATGAGTTCGGGTTGTTCGGCACTGCAGGTACGGCCCGAGAACGTTGATTGGCCTGAGACCCGGCAGTTGTCACCCATAGAAATGGAAACTGGACCGCTGACAAAAGGCATTCCGCCGTAAAGGTATAAACCGCGACCCACATGCTGTAAGCGACCTTTAAACACTGGCGTCCACCACAGAGCACGGGTCAGATTTTCCCATATGGCACTGACTAATTTGGTCAGTTTATAAAGAGGCACCACAATCAACTTGGGTGCTGGCATGCTCGCTTGGAGCGCGCCTTTGATGACTTGGAACAAGCCACGAGCGATTGGGCTCGGGCTGTTCTTTAACCAATGTCGGGTCGCTTGCATGTTCATGGCGATTACTCCACGGTCACTGATTTCGCGAGGTTGCGAGGCTGGTCAACGTCGGTGCCTTTCAGAACAGCAACGTGATATGCCAGCAACTGCAATGGCAGGGTATAGAGCACTGGCATCATCACTGGGTCGCAATCGGGCATTTCAATCGCGTGAGTGATGTGCTCAGAAGCGAGTTCAATCCCTTCGTGATTGCTGATAAGAATGACCTTGGCACCGCGGGCTGCTACTTCACGGAGATTCGACAGAGTTTTGCTCATCATCGGACCCGGAGGCGCTACCAGCACCACTGGCATAGCTTCGTCAATCAGCGCGATAGGGCCGTGTTTGAGCTCGCCGGCTGGGTAAGCTTCTGCATGGATATAACTGATCTCTTTCAGTTTCAATGCGCCTTCCTGTGCCAGAGGGAAACCTGTTCCTCGACCCAGGAACAAGGTGTGTTCCGATTGCACCAGTGAAGAGGCGATAGATTTCATTGATGCCAATTGGTCAATCACGTTTGAAAGGCCAACAGGCAGGGTGAAGAGCTCTTTGATAGCGGCTTTCTCAGCGGCAATATCCAGTCGGCCACTTGCTTTCGCCATGCGAAGTGCCATCAACAGCAGTACCATCAACTGACCGGTGAAGGCTTTGGTTGAAGCCACGCCGATTTCTGCGCCAGCCAAGGTGCGCAAGAAGCTGTCACTTTCCGCTGCCATAGTGCTGGTGTCCACGTTCAGCAGAGAAATACAGGACAGGCCTTGCTCCTTGGTGTAACGCAGGGCAGCCAGTGTATCTGCAGTCTCACCTGACTGACTGATAAACAGCGACAAGGTGTTCGGTGAAAGCGGTGACTCACGGTAGCGATACTCTGAAGCGACGTCCGCTTCTACAGGAATCGCGGCGTATTTTTCGAACCAGGTGCGGGCAACCATACCTGCATAGTAGGAAGTGCCACACGCGACGATAGATAGGCGGTCAAAGCGCTCAAGATTCGCCGGGAACATTTCGTCTTTTAACGTGAAAGAGGCGTTATCACAGTAGTGGTTAAGGGTGTTGCGAACCACTTCTGGCTGCTGGTGGATTTCTTTGAGCATGTAGTGGCGATAGCCTTGCTTGCCTTGGTCATGTTCAGAGACCTGCAAGGCTTTCATTTCTCGGTGAGTCACTTCACCAGCGTTGTTGGTTATGCTCATCTCGTTCACACGGACTTTCGCCACATCACCATCTTCCAGCATGCAAAGGTTGCGGGCCACGCTTGCCATTGCAATTGCATCAGAGGCAATGAAATGACCGGTGGCACCCTGACCGATAACCAGGGGGCTACCTAGGCGGGCTGCGTAAACTGTGTCTGATTCCGAAGCGAAAATCACTGCGATACCAAAGCTGCCTTCTAGCATCGCCATAGCTTCGCGAAGTGCTACTTCCGGCGTCATGCCTTTGTCCAGATTGCGGGTGATAAGCAGTGGAATGCACTCGCTGTCGGTTTCGCTGTTAAAACGATAACCGTCGCTTTCCAAATCTGCTTTCAGCAAACTGTAATTTTCAATAATACCATTGTGTACCACGGCGACTTTTGGCGTCATGTGTGGATGGGCATTGGTTTCAGATGGCGCGCCGTGGGTCGCCCAGCGTGTATGGGCGATGCCGACAAAGCCTTCCAAAGGTTGTTCTTTCAAGAGGGAGCTTAGTGCTTCCAGCTTGCCTGGTGCGCGGCGGCGTTGAAGACCGCTGTGTTGTGCAATAACCAAACCACTTGAGTCATATCCACGGTATGACAGGGCACGAAGTCCACCTACTAATGCTGAAGTGACTGACGTTTCTGAAACAGCTGCGAAAATCCCACACATAGTTTTTCTCCTTGGTTTTCTTTTCCGCTCTGATAGAGCGCCTTTTCCCAAGAAGAGAGCACTAACCGTGCCAAGATGTAATATTCATAATTTTCATATGGATAGAGTGAAACGCCGTGCGATAAAACGGCGTTTTCTCATTTTGAAAGTCAGATTAATCAAATTGGCGGTTAGTTTGCTGTTTGCCTTTTCATTGCCTGGATAGAGAACTTTGGCAGCAGGTTGAAGCGTTGCGCCAAAAGCACCATCGAGACCATTGCCATGCCCACTAGCATCAGCCGCGCGATGTCTGACCATTCATAGGTAGAAACGTACAGCCAGAACATGCAAAAACCTCCGCACATGAGCAAGGCAGTCAGTGGGTAAGGCAGATGGTAGAGATGCTGACTTACGGCATAGAAGAGCACGAATCTCAGACCTTGGGTAAAGGTGAGTGCCATCAGTACACCCATCACGCCGTGGCTATTGCCCCACCAAATCAGAGTGCCTACAGCAACAAAAGCAGACACGACATTAATAGCCATCTGGCCATAGGTGGTGTCTCCAGCGAAACTGCCAAGGTTGACCAATTCAGCCAGTTCTTTGAACAATGCTGCGATAATCAGAAAAACGGTAAAAGTCGCCGCAAGCTGATAGCTATCAGGGAGCAACCAGGTGATAGCGAGCGGTGCCAAAAAGGCAACCAACACCGAAATCAGCATCACAGCGGTAAGGCCAAAACAGGTGTAACGTGTTGCTGCTTCCCGCCCTTCGACGCCGTACAGTACATCGAAGCGCTTTGGCATCCACCACATACCGAAAGGTTGTAAAAGCAGCACGACAGCCAGTCCGAATTTGGCGGCGACACCAAACTGCGCGACTTCTTCCAATGAGCTGACTTCTGCCAGCACCCAACGGTCAAAACCATTCATAGTAAATGCCATCAAGCCGCTGGCCATGATTGGAATGCTGTAAATGAGTGACTGTTTGGCGACAGGCATGGAGAACGCCAGACCCGTTTCACGGATTTGGATGATAAACAGGATCACAGATTGCGCGATGGCGGCAATAATCCCTGCTTCTAAAACGCCATCGACACCGCGGCCTGCCAGAAGCATCGCGACAGTGAGTGCAGCTTGGAACAGTGCGCGCCCGACTGCCACAGAGAAGAAAGTAAAGGCACGGTTTTGCATGCGAATCCAACCGAGCGGCACTGCAATGCATCCTTCAAGTGCCAACATCAGAAGCACCAAGCGCAGTTGATATGTTGTGAGACCGCCCGGCACGAAGCTATCGAGCCAAGCCGCTAACGCCCATGACAATGGAATAACGACGGCACATACGATGAGAGTGAGAGTAAAAATCCGCGCTGACATGGTGAGCCTTTCTGCTTCTGATTTGCAGCGGCCCACAAAGCGGTAAAGCGCGTCTTCAAGGCCTAACCCCACCAGAATACTGCCGAGCGCAGCGATACTACTGACAATCTCCAGCTGACCGAACTCTGCCTGTGGCAGTTGATGAGTGATAAAAGGCAGCATCAGCAGAGAGATGCCTTTCATTAATGCCATGCTGCTGCCATAGAGCAGAGTCTGCTTCATCATGGGTGAGAGCGTTTTCATCCTTGCACCTCGTCACGGGCCAGCGCTGCATCACCACGTGCGCCTTGTTGGGTAAGTGCTTCGCACACTGCTGAGAAGCAAAGTTCAGCACGATACTGTCGCGCGATTTGAAATGCTTCATCACCTAACATTTTCAGCATAGACATATTCTGCTGCGCTTTTGCCAATGTTCGGGCGAGATCTGCTGCGTCATCAGGCATGTATTTCAAACAATTTTCCCCGTCGCTTAGCTGGGTGTCCCAATAAGCACCATCAGAAGGAATAATCACACACATGCCCGCCGCCATGGCTTCCAGAATCGACAATCCAAAAGGTTCTTTGGTACTGGTAGAAACAAAGATATTGCTGCTGGCGCGAATCGCATCCAGTGAGTCCGGCGCTTCATGCCAGAACACTTTGGATATGCTTTGTGGTGCGTCACTGACGGCCAAATTAGTCTGTTTTGGGCGGATAAAGCAGATATGGGTTTCAGGACGATCCGAAGGCTTCATGTGCGAAAGTGCCTTGGTCAGTGTGTCTAATCCCTTCCATTTAAGGAGCGATGCTGCCCAAAACAAAACCGCATAATCGTATTGGCAGCGACTCGGCCAGAGCGCTTTTGGAAGGCCATTTCGAAATGTTTGAAATTGTGGATAGGCTGAAACATCGTCGCCACTGCCTGTCGCGCTGATGGCGTTGTTTAGTGAATCGCGGGTCGAGTCGAGATAGTAGACTTCATTCGCTGACAGCAGGCACCGGCCAATGGTGCGCGAGCGGGCAACCGGGCCATGAACCATTTGTACAATTCGATAGCCCAGCAAAGCACGCGCAATATACAAACCCAGGTCAACACCAGGTCCTGAGGCGGCGAGTGCGGTGTCCATTTTGCCAACGAATAGGCGAAGCCAGATAAGCTGCAAAGCAATCAGGAAGTGGCGGGCAAAGTAACTCAAACCTTGCTCTGTTTTCTCCAGTGGCTTTGGCATATGTAACGGTTTTACGTAAGCCTTGGTTTTCGCCCAGGTATCAGGATCTGAAGTTAGAATCGAAATCCGCACCTGCTGCGACTCCAATTGGCTCAAAATATGTTTGGTTGATACCTTTGATCCGCCCGCAAATGGGATCGGATCGAGAATCACAATATGCTTTAAACGGTTCATTACGCAGCCTCCGAAGGTTGACGACGCAGCTTTTTTACAAAGTTGAGTGATGCTTTCACTGGTGGTACAAACTGCCATTGATTTGTCCAGCGAGCGGTCATCTTCGGATTAGCCAACAGCGATTGGTAAAGCGCCTCGAAACGCTCGGTATGTTGGGTGATGGTGAATTCTGCCATCACTCGACGATAACCATCTTGTGCAAACTGAAGGCTTTGTTCCGGATTCGTGAAGAGGTGATAAGCAGCCTGTGAAATGGCATGAGCATTGTCAGGCTGAACCAGAATGCCGGTTTTATTGTGGGCAATCACACCCGGAATACCGCCGACACGAGGCGCTACTACCGGAAGGCCAGCAAGATTGGCTTCTGCCAGAGTCAGACCAAACACTTCTTCCCGTGCGCCGGAGAGATACACATCCGCACCGCCACGCATCAACCCAACCACGTTTTTCTGCTCACCAATCAGGTGAATGCGGTCTTCAAGACCAGCTTCCGCGATTTGGTTTTCCAATGCTTCACGCTCGCTGCCTTCGCCAATGACCACTAAATGGATAGGTAGGCGAAGTTCACGCATTTGGCGACAGGCTTCAATAAGAAGGTCAACACCTTTGCGGTGGATCAGGGAGCAAACGGTAACAGCGACGAAAGCGTGGTAAGGAATGCCGCATTTTTTGCGAATATCCTCGACGGGTTGGCTCAGCAGCTTTTCTGTGTCGATACCATTTGGGATCACCTGGCAACGGGCTTCATTTGCGCCATCACTTAGTAACTGGTCAACAACAGGTTGGCTAACGCCTACTGCCATGCTGGCATGATGAAAGCCAAGAGTAATGCGGTCGCGAAGTGGATAGCGTGAATGCAGGTGAAGCACCAAAGGTAACTTTCTTGCGCGGGCAACCAGATTTAACCACTGAGAAGGAGCACCGCTGTTTGAGTGCAGAAGGGAAATTTGATGCTTATCGACAATGCGAAGCCCTTCGTTGACCAGCTTGCTGTAGCCGACCACATCCCACTTTGGCGCCTGTTCGCCAAACAGCAGAGTAAAGTTGCTGACATAGACTGGAATATCAAGCTTACGTGCCTCTTCCGCCAACGCTTCGTTGTTACACCAAAGCACAGGTGCGAAAGCCGACTTGTCGAGGTGAGTGAGCAGATCAATCAAACAACGTTCACTGCCGCGAATCCAGTTGTCACCATAATGTACAAACAAAATGTTCTGACGGGTTTGTTGGGCTTGTGGTAAATGCATCATTGTTCTTCCTCCAGTCCTGTTTGGCGATGAATGCGCCGGACTTGCTTTTCAGTGACTTCTGCAAAGACCACGCCAAGATTCTAAGCGACTGAATTAAAAGAGCCTGAGTGAAGTTCCTCACCCAGGCTCTCGGCTTTCTTTCATTTTGAGAATCAAATAAGAAGATGCTTATAGTGAATAAGCCTTCAGCAGTTTTGGAACGACAGCTTCGGCGGAATAATGCTCTTTCACGGTTGAAATGGCATTGAGCTGCCACATCGATCTTTTTTGTGGGTCACTATTACGCCAGCCATGCACAACATCAACCATGGAGGTGACGTCACCTTGCTTGAGCAGCCAACCGTTTTTGTCATGCTCGATAAGCTTGTCCAAAGCTCCAACATTGAAGGCAGCAACGGGAATACCACGAGCCATAGCTTCCAGCGATGACATAGGCAAGCCTTCTGCCCGGGAAGGAAGTACCAGTAAACCGATACTTGGCCATACTCGGCGCATGTCAGTTTGTGCGCCGTGAAAGACGACGTTGGCAGGGGCAGACTGCTCAAGTTCTTTTCGCATTGGCCCATCTCCGTAAACATGAAAATCTAAGTAGGGGAAATGCTTGGCGAGCAATACAAAACGGTCAGGGGCTTTTTCTTTACTTAATCGACCTACAAAAGCAATTTCCTCACCGGACGACAAGGAAATATCGCGCACGTTAATAAAGTTGTCTGACAACTCAGCAGGACAAGGGATAGTCGAAAGAATAGGCGTGCTGACGGCAAACACTTTATCAGCTAAGAACGCGGTATGGCGATCAAACCAATCGTACATTTTTAGCTTGCCGTGCTTTTCTTCTCCACTGTGAAAAGTGCTGGCGCAGGTGATGCCCATCATTTTGCAGATTGGGCGCACTAGAATCCCGGCTTTGTAACCATGAGTATGGATAACATCAGGTTTCTGCTTACGGATTTCACGCCATAACGTCGTTAAACGCCCGTCTAATACGTCACATTTAAGGCCTGCGTATAGAAGACGACGCTGAACGGGGTGATTGCCGTAGTTATTGAGAAACACAACGGTAACTTCATTTCTGGCGCTGGCTAAACCCATAGCGAGATGTTCAACATGGGATTCGATACCACCAAATCCGCGGCTGTCTAAAACTAACCAAATCTTCTTTGTGTCCATTTTTACCACCCGTTATCAATGAAGAAAGTTGATCGATAAATACCAAGAGCAAAGTTGGTGCCAGAGTGCTAACTCATTGAAATGTAATAATTGGTCATAACGGGGCTGGCCTGCAACCTATTGAATTTCATCAAAATGAGAAACCATGAACGGCTAATTCGTCAAAGCGCATGTCAAAATGACGAATTCATCCTCTGCACGAAATCCAATCGCGTAGAAAAGTGAAACAACAAATGAGGTGAGTGGTAGGCATTTAAAATGCTAAAAGAATGCGATTTACAATTTATCTTTATGTTTTATAAAGAGTTAATCACTGCTTTCTAAGCCTGTCTTTTATCTGAAACCCTCCAGAAATTAAAATCTGGCAAACCCTTTGCAAAGAGCCCGTTTAGAACCCTAAAAAAGACAGAGGTCTATATGGCAAGTTATTTAGTTACAGGTGGATGCGGATTTATCGGATCTCACCTTGTCGAATCGCTGCTGGCTGACGGTCATCATGTGAGAGTGGTCGATAACCTTTCTACCGGCTATCGAACCAATGTGCCAAGACACTGCGAGCTTAGAGTGGCTGATATCTGTCATCCCGGAGTACTCGAAGATGCGATGAAAGAAATGGACGGCTGCTTTCACCTTGCCGCCATCGCCTCTGTCGAGCGTTCAAATGAGGAGTGGATTGAGACCCACGATGTTAATCTGACTGCCAGCATTCGCGTTTTGGAAGCCGCTCGCGCAGCTAAAACCCCTGTGGTTTATGCATCTTCAGCCGCGGTTTACGGCGATAATGCTGATATGCCGTTATCCGAGCGTTCTATTCCCAGACCGCTTACTGCTTACGGTGCCGACAAGCTGGGGTCAGAATTACATGCCCGCGTTGCATCGATGGTGCACGGTGTGCCAACCGCAGGCATGCGCTTCTTTAATGTGTTTGGACCAAGACAGGATCCGAAATCACCTTACTCTGGCGTTATCTCAATCTTCGCGGATAAGATTATGGCATCGCAGCCTTTGACCATCTTTGGCGATGGTGAGCAGACACGTGATTTTATCTACGTCGGTGATGTGGTGCGTTTCCTTCGCGGAGCCATGTCGAATATTTCCACATCGTCGGACGTATTTAATGTTTGTCGCGGTGAAGCCTTGTCAGTTAATCGCCTTGCAACGACTTTGATGTCTTTGACCGGAACGGAAGTTGAGATTTCATTCCTTCCTGCCCGTAAAGGCGATATCCGTACTTCCATCGGAAGCCCGATGCATGCGAAGAAGGAGTTGCGGTTGATGGCTCAAACCTCGGTGACAGAGGGTTTGAGAGAGTTGATTGCTTACCTGAATCAAGAAGGGGAGCGCTCTGTTGGGTAAGCGAAGGGAAGAAGACCATAAGAAACGCCGCTCGAAAGCGGCGTTATCTTGAGTGTCTCAGGCTTCGTCGGTTTCCCACGCTTGTTTTTTCCGATACAGAGTGGAAGGGCTGATTTGCAACAGTACAGCTGCTTTAAGCACATTCCCATCGCAGTAAGCGATGGTTTTCTGAATCGCTTCACGCTCAATTTCACTCAGCGGACGAATGTCAGAGCCCGGAGTTACCTCCTCACTTGACGTTTCCTCGCCAAATCCACTCGATGTAGGCTCAGGTTTCATGGTTTGGGTTATCGAACGAATTTCCTGATCGCTTAGTGTCTCGTTTAGCGGTGGCGGTAGTTGTTTAATAGTGACTGCTTCGCCGTCGTGAAGCACCACTACGTTGCGCACCACATTTTGAAGTTGACGAACATTGCCAGGCCAAGGGTAGTGACGAAGCACCACCTCCGCTTCAGGTGAGAAACGGGTGAACTGCTTGCCTTCTTCCTTGGCGTAAGAAACAAGAAAGCTGGTGGCGATTGATAGAATGTCATCGCCGCGTTCGCGAAGCGGTGGCATAGCAAGAGGCACCACATGCAAGCGGTAATATAAATCTTCACGGAAGCGGCCTTCGGCGACTTCTTTCATGGGATCGCGGTTGGTGGCACAGAGAAAACGGATATCTACGGTTTCTTCTTTGCTGGCACCAACTTTCTGATAGCGTCCTGTTTGGATAAAACGAAGCAGTTTTTTCTGCAATTCCAAGTCCATTTCGCAGATTTCATCAAGGAACAGCGTGCCACCATTGGCTTGAGCCGCAGCGCCTTTCCTGTCGTTGCTTGCACCCGTAAATGCGCCTTTTACATGGCCGAAAATTTCGCTTTCCATCAAATCATGGGGAATGGCACCACAGTTCAGGGCCACAAAAGCTTCGCCGGCACGGGGGCTTTGGTTGTGAATGGCTTCTGCACACACTTCTTTACCCGTTCCGCTTTCCCCAGTGATAAACACGGTTGCTTTGCTTGGCGCAGCAGAGTCAATGATGCGGTAGACGTTCTGCATAGGTAGACTGGCACCAATAAACCCTTGGTAGGTGTGGCGTTCAAAACTACTTTGAAGATCTTCGACCAGTCCTTGCAGGCGGGCATGCTCAAGCTGATTTTTGATGGTGGTTTTTAGCCTTTCTGCACTGACGGGTTTTTCGAGAAAATCGGCTGCACCCTGACGCATCAAATCCACTGCCGTATTTAGCGTGCCGTGGCTGGTAACAATGATGACAGAAGAAGGCAGGCCTTGCTTCTTAATCCATTGCAGGATTTCTTCGCCAGGCATGTCTGGGAGCTTTAAGTCGAGGAGAATGAGATGAGGTGTGCTCTCCTGGAGGTAGTCGAGTGCCGCCTGTCCAGTTTCTGCACAAGCGAGTTCAATTGGCTCGTTAGCCAAGTACTGTTTGTACAAATTGGCTAGTGGCAGCGAGTCTTCGATGATCAGCACACGGTACGTTGACTTCATGTGATCTTATTCCTTTTTGTCGTCATCCTGCTGCGTACCCTGACTGGGAAAGATGACCTAAGTTTTTGTTTTATATTAAGTGTAAGACAGTTTGATCTGGTTACTGCTCAGAAAAGCCTCTTTCTGCCCTAGCTTCTAATGCTTCAAAAGATTTTTCTGCAACGCCGGCAATGGCTTGGGCGCTTTCGAGTGCCAGCTCAAAGTTCTGGTCAATACAATTCTTTTCAATATTCCGGCAGAAACGACAAAGTTGCTTGTTGCCGTGCGCGGCGGCGCTACTGCCCAACGTGTGGGCTTCAAATTCGAGCGCATAATGGTCGGCGTTTGATGCTGCGGTCGCGATTGTCTCAATCCGCTGGCGAGCATCTTTGATGTAGAACTCGATGAGTTCTGGCACCAAATCTGCTGATGTGTCTCTGGCAAGCTGGATCAGCGTAGGCTCATCGACAATAGGTTCATCAGCAAGAGTCTCATCAACAACAGGTTGTTCCGCTACTGCCTTATCTCTAATAGATTCCGTTGAAACGGCTTCTTGATGTGGAGAAACGAGCTGTTCATTTTTGTTGGTGATGTGTTCGCGAGACTCAGGCTGAACTTCTGCATTGTCAGGTTCAGGCTTTGACATGCTCAATGAATCTGCAATGCCAGCGGCTTCGGCAATACCGGTAATATGGGTTGCTGCTGGTGCGCTTCTGTCTAGTTGAGATTCAACCAAGGTGTTGGGTTTGTCCGGTTGCCAACGGGCAAGACAATCCAGAATTGACTGGCGAGTGAAAGGCTTGGAAACAAAGTCATCCATGCCAAGCTCAATAAAGTGTTCGCGATCTCCACGGAGTGCGTGTGCGGTGAGCGCGACAATAATGACATCTTTGGTAGGTGAGCCCATGGCTCTGATTTTCTTGGTTGCTTCCATACCGTCCATGCGCGGCATCGAGATATCCATCAGGACGATGTCGTAAGGAATACGGGATACGGCTTCGACGGCCTCTTCGCCGTTGCTGACGATGTCGACAGACAAGCCTGAGAATTCCATCATTGTGCGAAGGACAATCTGATTCGCGGGATTGTCTTCTGCCACCAAAATGCGCAAGGAAGACGATATGTTGTTGTCAACTTGCTGCTTACGTTTATTAGTGGCTTCCAATGATTGCTGATCATCAGCAATATCAAGCTCAATGGTGAAGGTAAACACGGACCCTTTACCGACTTCACTCATCACCGAAATCTCCCCATTCATTTGACTGACCAATTGTTTACAAATAGCGAGCCCCAGTCCGCTGCCTTCGTGAATCCGGTTATAGGTCGCTTCAGCCATGGTGAATTCGTCAAACAGCGTCGGAATGTGTTTCTCATCTATGCCGATCCCTGTGTCTTTAACATCGAACTGAAGCTGCACAGAGTCTGGACGGCGATGGAGGCATTTAAGCGTAATGCTGACCGCTCCGGTATTGGTGTATTTCACGGCGTTTGAAAGCAGGTTGAGCATGATTTGACGCACCCGGTCGCCATCGCCCACCAGATACTTTGGAACCCCTTCCACAATGCGAGATGTCAATTGTAGGTTTTTGTTTTCTGCCTGCGGATACACGATGTCGACCGTATGCTCAAACAGGTCGTACATATTGAAGGGGTTGTTTTCGAGCGAGAGTTTTCCCGCTTCCATTTTCGAGAAGTCGAGAATGTCGTTGATGATGGCAAGCAGCAGCTCACCGGACTCGCGCGCCGTCTTCACCAGTTTTCGCTGGAGGTCATTAAGCTCAGTTTCTTTCAGAAGTCCCAACACGCCCAATACACCATTCATTGGTGTGCGGATTTCGTGGCTCATGGCAGCGAGGAAACGGCTTTTCGCGCGGTTGGCGTTTTCAGCGGCAAGTTGCATTTCCTTGAGCTTTTTCTCGCCCCGTTTTTGGCCTGTCAGGTCAAAAAAGTGCGCAACATAATGTGTGAGGTCACCGCTTTCATCGGTGATTGAGGTGATGGACATATGGACAGGAATTTCGTGTCCATCTTTATGGCGCAAGCGCATGTCGCCATCCCAGCTACCTTCAGAGTGGAGAATTCGCCAGATCTTCTTGTGGAACCCTAAGTCTTCTGGGTTTGCACTCAGTGACCTTGGCTTTTCCCCTTCGACTTCTTCGCTTTGGTAACCTGTGATGGCGGTGAATGCAGGGTTGCTTCGAATAATGTGCCCTTTGTTATCGGCGATGAATACGGGGGCAGAGGTGTCGAAAGCATGAGCGGCAATCTTGAGCTCGGTCTGATTCTGCAGGCGTTGGGTAATATCACGAATATAGGAAACGAAAATATGCCCTTTTTCGGTCTTCGCGGCGGAAATAGAAATCTCAATCGGGAACTCCCGCCCGCTGCGTCTGATTGCCGTTAATTCAATACGTTTGTTGAGTACGGGGCCTTCACCAGTTTCAAGGAAATGTCGCATGCCTTGGATGTGCATATCACGCATTGGGGGAGGGACGATGGTATCTGCCATGGGCTTGCCAACGATGTCATCGCGATCCCAACCGAAGATTTGCTCAGCAACGGGGCTGAACTCAATGATGATGTCTTGATCGTTGGCAACGATGATTGCGTCGTGTGACGCTTTATAAATGGCTTCGCTTTGTTCCTCGATTTGGCGCGCTTCGCTGTAGGAGTACCGCTGCTCTTTCAAAGAGCAGTGAAGTTGGGTATAGCTTTGCTCAAGCTTTTCTTTTGTATTGAGAATCAGGTCAACCGTTGCGCTGATGTCATCTGAATAGTTAATCAGCTTCACGTCGTCAGGGTCAGTGTTCATGCTCTGAAGGTGGTTCAGCCGTTTTAATGGGCGCATAGCGCCGACCATCATGAAATAGAGGGTCAAAATGGCAATGACAGCGATCGCGATGGTGCTGAAAATAATGATTTGGCCGAGCTCAGATGAGGCTGACTCAAAGTGTTGTGCTTGGAAGCCAATGACCGCATCGACATTGGGAACTGGACTTTTATCAATAGGAACCGCAACCGTGGTGACTTTAATCGTCGGGTCGCGGCTTGAGTGAGAGTGTGCCCAAATGTCTCCGCCTTTTTCAATCGTAAGGTATAGGATCCCTGGTTGTTTTGTAATTTCGTCTGCGATGCGTTGAAGACCGGCAAGATCACGGCGCTCCAGATAGGGGAGAGTAGTTAAGGTAACGAGCTGGGAAATATGTGCTTCTAGATGATAAACGTCATGCTCTTTTTCTTTTTTCAGCAATGTAGCGGCGAGAGCAATCATGACTGCCAAAATGACAGACAAAATGATGGCAACGCTAAAAACAGCTCTAATGCGAATTTTCAAACCAAGCCTCTATCTCTCTTATATGCGTCACATGCTTCGATAACGAGCGGGCGTATCTTTCAGTCTAGTACAGGGTCAGCGTATTCCAATAGCATGATGGTGGCGTCGTCCCGGTGCCAATCTCCATAATTATCAAAAACCTGGATGACATGCTGAACGGCCTCGGTAACGGGAAGTGCCAATGTGTTTTCTAGTTCCCTCATTACTGCCTTTTCGAGTGTTTGCCGGCTTTCCGGTGAGTCTGCGGCTTCAAACAACCCATCTGTATACATGGCAATACGCTCACCTGACTTCAACGTGGTGGTAAGTGTGTCGTAATCAGCGCCATAGAGCACTCCGGGCATAATGCCGCCAACGTTCATGAGAGCTGCACCTTCCTCGCTGACTTTGATAGGGGCTGGATGACCTGCAGTTGCCATGGAGAATTTCGCATCGTCGTAAAGGGCGACAGAACAGCAGGTAAGGATGACCTGAGAAAGCAGATTGTCGTCCATGGCGCAATCGGAGAGGCGGCTTAGCAGGGTGCCACAGGGATCATCAGTATCATCAACGTGATACATAAGCCCGCGAAGGTAACCCCCATAGGCGTATGAGAAGAATTTCGCCGCCACATCGTGACCCATGATATCGACCATATTGATCATCAGGAAATCGTCGGTATCACGATGAAGGATCAAATCACCGCCGCCGATGCCCGTATTTCTTGTAGCAAATGCTATTTGCCATTGTCGGGATTCTGTCGGCAAAGAAGGCGTCAAAGCATTGGTGATGCGATGGTTTACCTTATCGGTGAGCTGACGGTAGATTTGTTCGGAGCGGTGCAAAACCCGCCGAGCACTCTGAACCAACGCAGATTTGGTGACGGGCTTAAGAATGTAATCGTCAATACCTAACCCCATGGCGTTGTCGCGTATCTCTTGACTGTCCGCATACGTGAGGAAGATAAACGGCGTGAGCAAGGTGTTTGTCTGGTTGTGAAGCGCCTTTTTTAAATCCAGCCCGTCCATGCCTGGCATCCGAATGTCGGAAATAACCAGATCAACGTTGTTATTCATCAAAAACTGGAGTGCATCCTGACCGTTAGAGGCTTCTGAGACTTTGAAGTGTTCAGAAAGGTAAGCACTGATGAGTCTACGCTGGCTGTCATCGTCTTCGACGACCAATACACTAGGTTTGGTCGCCACTTGTTGAATGCTCCATTTGAGGGTGAGGCGGTTTTCCCCAAAGGTGGTGCGTTTAGTGTATTCAAGTCCATCTGTCAGGCTGTGTATCAACGCTAAACCACGTCCGCCTTCTTTTTCTTCAAAAGTGTCTAGTGATTTAACGCGGTTAGCGAGAGTGGGATCCCAGCTTTCACCGTCATCGTCAATGTGCAGCAGCCACAGCCCATCAACGCATTCCAATGAGACGGCGATAAATGTTGGATGAGGTTCCGTGTGTTCCAGCAGATTAGCGGCCGCTTCAGAGAAACAAAGCTGAATCTTGTTAGAAAGATGATCGGCGACACCGCGTTGCTTGAGCGTTTGACCAAGCCGCTTGCGAGTATCACTGACTTTTCCTAGTGTTGCTGGTCGACAGATATCCTGAACTACTGAGACCATAGATTAAATCTCCAACGACAGCAGATGGCTGCTGAATATCGACTTGCGGAGCTTTTGTGTGAGCTTCGGGAAGCGATTCCCTAACCTGCCAATCTCACGGAGGATTTCGGTTTTCAGCGATGGATTGTTCTTATCGTTCATGACACAGCCCAACAGATGGGCGCCAGCGTCATTGAGCTTTTTGACTGATTCTGATGCTTGCGCTTCTGTCGTCTGACCGGTCATGACCACCATAATGGTGCCATCAGAAGCCGCTGCTACCCGCTCTGGTGGAATATTATTGGCATTAAGGCGAGCGACTGGTGAGGTATCGAAAATGATCAGGTCATAGTCTTTATGCCATTCCTCGACATACGTTTCCAGCGAACCCGGGCGGCGCAGTTCCATGATGGTTTCACGCTTGGAAGGCGCGATAATGCCAGTGAAATAGGTGTTCTCTCCATCTACACCAACAAGCTCAGGATTTGGCAGATAGTGATTGTCATAGGTGGTCACTGTCATACCTTGGCTTACCAGACTTGGGTGGTAGAGATTAAGATCCACGACCAAGGTAGACTGGCCTGCCAGTAAAGAACGGTGAGCAATAGCCGAAGCCAGTGAGGTGACGCCTTCGCCAGACTCTGTGGCAGTGATAGTGAGGGTTTTGTAGTTGTTACGAACGATTTGAAAATAAATACGCTCGATTTCGACATTTAACGGCGAAATAAACATCACAATACTCCTATAAGCGCTGCGATACCGGCGAGCTGGAACAGGTCAGTAATGCCCTGTCGGATTTTCTCAGCGGTACTTTCATCTTTGCTCGGGATATACACCGTATCTCCGGCTCGAAGAACAGGTAGATCCTGAAAACGGGCTGTACGACTGAACTCTGAAAGGTTAAAGGTGCGTGCTTGATCGCGGCAGCAGGATAGGTTCACCACAGTGATTTTCTCAACATACGCGTTGTTAGATGTTCCGCCTGCTTCAGCAAGAAGATCCAAAATCGTCATATGGTCATCAAAGTTGTAGCGACCGGGCCTGTTAACCGCGCCTAGAACGCGAATAGTTTCTTCTTTTGGGCGATCCAACCAATTTCTGTCTTTCTCCGGGATATAAATGGTATCGCCAATGTTTACTTCCGGCAGTAAGTTGGAATCTCCCGTTTCAAAAAACAGGGCGAGATTCAGGCGGCTGACTCTAGCGTGTTTTCCATCCAAGTGCGTGATACGAATGTTATGGAGATCTGCGTCTGCCGTTGGGCCGTCAGCTGCAGAGAGAATATCGAGAAAATGCATTTCTTCTGTAAAACGGTATCGACCGGGTGCGCCCACCTGTCCGAAAACATAGATGGAGCTGTCTGAGCTTTGGCGAATCCATTTTGATTTGTTGTCGACTGGATCATCAGGCAAGTCATGCACACGTACGGTGGAGCCTGCGCGAATTTCCGGTAGCTCGCTGTCAGGGCGACCTTCGTTGATAAAGGTGTCGAGGTTGAGTACGTAGGTTTTGGTGCGGTTCCCGCCGATAGGTGTTACCACTTCAATACGGCTGGTATCAGCGCGTGAGGTTGGGCCTCCAACATGAGCCAGCAAATCCAAGAGTGACATTTCATCTGACCATTCGACGCGGCTTGGACGGAGTACTTCGCCAATGACACGTACTGCACGGGAAGGAGCCACTTTGAGCCAGGATTTTTCATTCTGGTCGAGTTTTTCGGGCACAAAGATGGCGTCACCCGGCTTGATGGCTGGCATAGGGCCCGTCATTCGGCCATCAGTAAACTCTGAAAGGTCAAAAGGTACAGTCGAACCATCACGGCGGATAATGCGAATTTGTCGACTGTCAGCAAATCGGTTTGGGCCGCCAGCATTGGCAAGAATATCGATGAAGGTCGCTTCTTCTTTACCTTCGTAAGCGCCGGGTTTAGCGACTTCACCCATCACATAAACAATGTTTGAACCAGCCTTAATCTCTTCTTCCTGCTTGGGTACGAAGATGGTCGCACCAGCCACGATGTTTGGCAGCAGGCTTTCATCACCCGAGTCGAGGTATTTTTTAAGGTCAAAGATCTTAGGTTCGTTGCCCGATATGACGCGGATTTGCTCAACAGCCGCATAACGGGTCACGCCACCGGCACGCATTAGCATGTCGACGAGGTTGTTTTCGTCTTTGGCTGAAAAGCTGCCAGGGCGCAACACTTCCCCGAAAACCTTGATGGCTTCCCTGTCTTCCGCTGCATCACCAGAGTCCGCCAGTGCTGTAGGGTCGAAGGTTTGCTCGATGTTACCGATCATGGGAGAGACTGGGATGAAAAGCGTATCCAATGAACGAAGTTCGGGCAGAATGGACGAGTCGCCTGTGTCGAGGAATTTCTTGTAGTCGAAGATGACGACTTCTTCGCCACGACGAAGTTGGAAGCGGTCAAGTTGGGCACCGGCTCTAAGGCCACCTGCAGCGTAAAGTGCCATTTGAACCGACGCATTTTGGTTAAGCGTGAATTCGCCTGGCTCCTCCACATAACCTTCGATGGTGACCAAAAGTTGTCGCTTGCTGACAAATACCTGCAAAGACGACAAATCCCGAATAACGGCGCTGAGGGTCTCTTTCACCGCGGTATCCAGTTCGGCTTCTGTCATCCCCGTCGCTTCAATCATACCGACTTCTGGGAGCGTTAACCGACCCTGACGGTCAATCTGGAATTCTTTGTTTAGCGTAACTTCACCGGGCAACATGATGGCAATTTGGTCACCAACTTGAACGCGGTAGTCTTCTGCTTGTGCTGCGAAGCTCAGCAACAATGTAGCAAGGAGGATAATAATTCGGATCATTGCTTGCTTCCTCCATCGCCGGATTTCGAGCCAGCCTCGATGACTTCAATCGAGACGCGGCGGTTGACCAAACGGGTTTCAGGCTCATTGCCTTCAAACAGAGGATCGGTTGAGCCAACAGCTGCGACAGTAATGCGCGACGGTGCTAATCCGAAAATCTGCAAGTAACGTTTGACCTGATTAGCACGAGCAAGAGAGAGCTTTTGGTTTGCGGTTGAGTTTCCGATTGAGTCTGCATGCCCCGTTACGTGGAGATTGTACTGCGGAATATCACGGAGAAGATGGGCGGCCTCCGCGAGGTGTCCCATGTATTTCGGGTTCACTTCTGGTGAGTTGAAAGCAAACTGATTATCAACATTCAGCAGAGCATAGATTTTAGCGGCGAGGTCAGAGGCGTTGTTGTAGCCGTCTGCCGAAGCTGGTACACATGCGCCACTGCGTTTTACTGCATCTAGCTGTTTTTCGAGCCTTTCGAGAGTGGCACGTTGGATAATGATGTCGTTGGCAGCATCAAATTCGAGTCCACCATGCAGCTCACGCACAATGCGGTCTTGCATTCTTCTCGCTTGCAGCACGGTGGCTGGAAAGCAAAGTTCTGCTCCTTCAAGCACCAACACATCCAAATGTCTGGCACCGAGTTCCCATTCAAAGCGTAAGCCGTGTTCAGGGCCTAGTGGCTCATCTGGCATAACAGGAGAAATGGTTGAATGATAAGCCTCAGCCATACCGCCCTGACCATGGTCGGGAAATGCTGAACAGCCTGAAAGTACTGCAATCGCAAAGGTAAGCGTAAAGAGTTTTCTCATCCCGTTTCTCCCTGTGGCGATTCGGTTTACTGAGTGGTTTGCGCAGCTTCTACAGAGATGGCGCTGTTGATGCGGAGCAGAGTGATGATTTCCATGGGTTGCCCGTGCACATTGGTCAAAGACAATGTGTGGCCTTTGGCTTTTAGTCTTTTGAACAAAAACACAATGGCACCAATACCGGAGCTGTCGAGGAAGTCGACCTCACCCAGGTTCATGGTGATGTCAGACATTTTTTCTTCAGCAACGAGTTCATCGAGCGTAGGTTGTGCTTCGCTGCATCCTTGGGCATCCATGTCGCCTCGGACGATCAGTAGGAGGGATTCATCAGGCTGTTTAATGGATTCAATTTGCATGATTTTTTTGCCTCACCTGTATAGATATGGGTTCTAATGCGAATTCCGTACCATGTTGCAATGTCAAATAAAAACAAAGAGATACTTAATGTCGGATGATGGGCTTACTTCGGATTTCTCATTTTGAAAGTAAAAATGGGAAAATCTCGCGATCATCAAATTGTGCTGAAATATCGTGCTTCTCTAACACCTCGCCGCGCCTAAAACGCTTAGGGCTAGAACAAAATTTAATCACCAGAGATCAACAGTCCCTAGGTGCATTTGTCTCAAATATAAGATAGAAGTAATTCGATGATTTCGCGGGAAACATTGGTGGAATTGTGGATGGCAGGGAGTTATTGGATCTAAACCAACGATAATTGTCGCGCAAAGAGATCGTTTAGGATATGTCTCCAAATGGAGATGAGCCTATATTGGGTTGAGCCGTTACCTACTTAATGATTCATGCAGTTTTTAATGTGAAGATGAGAGTGGTAATTGAGAAAGCGCCTTACCTCTTCGCGTTGGCGAGAGAGAGACGCTTTGCTGTATAAAGTTAAGCATCAAAGCTGATGTGCTTCTTCCCTGTCCAGTTTTCAATCACGTCAATCATGGTGCGTTTATTGACGGGTTTGGCGAGAAAGTCATCCATGCCCACTTCTTTGCATTTGGCTTTATCTTTCTCACTCACGTTGGCGGTCATGGCGAGAATAGGCAGAGTACGGCCTTGCTCGTTGAGGGTTCGAATCGTTTCACAAGCGGTGAATCCGTCCATTTCTGGCATTTGCAAGTCCATTAGAACAAGCGCAAATTCGTCCTTTTCGACTGCATTGATAGCTTCCTTGCCGTTGTTGGCGGTAGTGACCTTAAAGCCTGCTCGTTCTAGCATGGTTCTGGCGATGAGCTGATTGGCGGCGTTGTCTTCCACCAATAGGATTGCCGTTCCAGTATCACTTCTGAATGCTTTGCGACTGAGTGTTGCGGGCTCATATTCCTCTGGGTAGTGGAGTTCACAGGGCAAAAGAACGGTGAATTCACTGCCAAGTCCAACGTGACTCTCTAGCTTGATTTCGCCTCCCATCAATTCGACTAAACGCTTCGATATCGCAAGGCCCATACCAACGCCGCCATAAGTGCGTGAGAAGGTCGCGTCTTTCTGGGTAAAAGGTTCAAAAATCAGGTTTTGATATTCGGGTTCAATGCCAATACCGGAATCGCGGACTTGAATACGAAGTCCATTAGGAAACTGGTGGCTAAGCATTAATTCTACTTCACCAAACTGGGTGAATTTGATCGCGTTTCCCACCAGATTGGTCATGACTTGAGATAATTTGCCCTCGTCCGTTTTTGCCACCACGTGGTGATTGAGGCGATCATCGAATCGAAGTTGGAGGGATTTGGCGTTTGCAGATTTCTCGAACATTGACATTACACCCCGGGCCATTTCCGTCACATCAAACTCTTTCTCCTCGATTTTGATCGCACCGACATCGATTTTCGAGTAATCAAGAATGTCATTGAGCTGATTAAGCAGAAGATGCGCAGCATCGTCCGCCATGTTAGTGAGCGTTTCACACTGCTCGGGGAGTTCCTCTTCTTTGAGAATGTCGATGGCTCCGAGAATGGCGTTCATTGGGGTGCGGATTTCATGGCTCATGGTTGCTATAAACTGTGACTTCGCCATGTTGGCGGCAACAGCTTGTTCACGGGCATGATCGAGTTCTAACTCCCTGAATTTCAGGCGTTCGATATGGAATTCCAAATCATCGACAGATTTGGATAGACGTGTGATTTCATCTAAATGCTCGCGGGGATGGCCTTCCTGATCCGCCACTTCTATAAGGCGCTGATTAATCTTCGATAGAGGGCTGAACACCATTTTTTGTGAGATGAGGTAAATCATTAAACCCAGAACCAGCAGCGTGACTGCGGTGTAAATGCGCATCTTCTCCACATGAAGTTCAATGTCGGCCAACATTTGTTTCTTACTCATGGAGATTTGCATGTCACCGACACGAATATCACGGTAATTGACAGGGTTGATGAAGTTAAGGGCCATCGGGTTATCGTCGTGCGGTTTATCACCCCATTGACCGATTTCTACTCCACCTTCAGTGACAATGGAGATATAGCAAAGGTCCGGGTAGTGTTCGGCCATCAAAGCGAGTTTGTTGTTCAGTGCTCCGGAGCTTTTTGTCAGCACGTCGGAAGACAGCGCGGAGGTGAGTGCAGAGAAATTAGCGCGGATCTGGTTATCCATGCGCTCTGAGAGATAGTTGCGCTCGAAAGAACGGACAGCTTCTCCGGCGATAAAGCTCAGCGCCATTGTCAGCGCCAGAACAGACAGCATGTATCTCAGCCATAGTGGTAACTGCTTCATCATCATCTCCTTTGCTGTCCTCGCTGCCGGGCTGTTTTAAGCTGCGGTCTCTCACTTTGAAAATGACTTTGACTGTCACTTTGACCAATTTGAGCGCGATTCCTGCCAATTTCAAAAGGTTGGAAGAGTGCTGAAAGAGATAATGCAGGGACTTTGCCAAGTTTCTGATTAACGTGTAATTAGCGTTTTTTTGCGAATGGATTTGGGGGCGGCTCTGGCTCGGGATTGTCGTCGTCTACTTGTTTTACCGAGCGGTTCCTTTGCTCAAAAAGATCTGCTTCTCGAAGCGACACATACCTGAATACTGAGGCTGTCAGCGCTAAGAGGATATAAATAGGCCAAGTAAAGCCTTGGGTGAGAAAGGTCCCTGACACACAGAAGGCGACGATGCCAGAATAAAGCCCTTCAGAAATAGCGCGGATGACAGGCCCATATTCGACTGGGTTAGCCATAACGATGCCTGTCGCGCGTTTTGCGGAAACGAACACTGTGATGGTCATGACCATAAAGGCGATAAGCCCGATAAATCCCGTTTCACCCAATACGCCAAACCAAGTGCTGTGTACAGCATGGTTTAAGCCATCCCAATGCTTGGAATATTCAAAGTAGTTGAAGTAGAAGTTGTTTAACCCGACACCGGAGAATGGGTTGTCGACCGCCATATAAAAAGCAGCTTCCCACGCATATAGGCGACCAGCGGCAGAGGCGTCAAGACCTTCCTCTGCAGCACCACCTGATTTACGGCCGCTTATCCCTGCCGCCACAAATAACACTGCTGCGGCAATACCGCCACCAATGAACAGCAGGGTTTTTGATTTCACCCGTCGCCAAGCCAACACACCAACCGCAGACATAATGCCCAGCAGTCCGCCGCGGCTTTGTGTTGCGATAATCGCGGAGAATATAGCAATGGCAGAGAGAAAAGCCATAAAGCGGGTTTTCTTCGATAAGCCGGGTGTCATCAGGATGCTGATGGTAAAAGAGAAGGGGAATAGTAGTACCAAAGCTAAATCGTTAGGGTCGCCAAGCACAGAGCCTAACTCTCGGCCAACGGTGACGCGCGTTCCTTCCACCATGCCGATGCCGTTTACTTTGTTGAACATGGTCACAATCGCAACAGCAGTGCCGGACACAGTGATCATTATCATGGCATTGCGATAGTGATGTATGCCGGTTAAAAGCCACGCCAAGGCTGGTGTCATGATGCCGATTTTCACGTAGATGTTCTTGAAATAGGCGATGGCTTCGCCCACGTTGCTGGAGAGGGGAATACCAATAAACACCAGCGCAAAAAAGATATAAAAGGCATTTAGTTCCTTGGATGTCCACATTTTGATTTTGCCGCTGAGGCCGATATGCCAGGCGAGTGTTGTCAGGGTACCGAGCGACAAAAGAAGCGGGAACTTAAGGTTATAAAGCGGTGCAAATGCCTCGTGAAGCCGGAAAAAGGAAAAGGCGATAAAAAGTAGACCAAGCAATACCGGTTGGGACAGGGTGATAAGAATGGCGAGAGGAACGAGACCAATGGCGACTGGGATCACTGGATGCGGAATAACCAGCCACACCATGCAGGACAGTGCGACAAACGCTGCTGTCGCATGAACGAAATGCGTTCGGATGCGGGTAAGCAGAAGTTGTCTTTGCTCGTTAAGCCATTCGAATAATTGCATTTTTCTGAGAAAGATATGCCATGCATTGAGTAAAGCAGAGATCCCAGCAAAATGTGCGCCAGAGAAAGAAGATATACAAAGTGTCTTAAAAACAAATGGTTAGAATAGTGAAAAGAAAAACGCGCCGATTCGGCGCGCTTTTTTATGATTTTGCATGTCAAATCGGGAAGTACTGAAAAATCAGAGTGTTGCACCAGGGTGTATTAGACGAATAACCAGTGAACCTGCTGCACGCATGGATTCGACATTGTGACTCAATACCACACCACCTTCAGGCGCATGGTAACGGTGCTCTTCTTCACCAAAGCTATCGTATTGGATCGCCAACACCTGACCTTTCTCTACTGTCTGTAACAATTCAACTTGTGGAAGAATAAAACCGCCCTGAACAGCGCGAATACTTGTCACGCGGGCACTTTCAATTGCAGGCTCCACGGCTGCAAACTCGCCATCGATCAAACCGTATAGAGTGAAGATGTTGAGAACACCGCGAACCGTACGGTTCACCATTTCCATGTCAGTGTAACGGCCGACACCGGCTTCAACCGTAATGCTTGGAATACCGCTCTGGTTCCAAACGGTTTCCAGAATTCCCGGGTCGCCTGGATCGTTCAGAATGGCATCAGGATTCATCATGCGGGCCATGTTCACGGCATCATCCAGGCGGTAATCTGCGAACACATAAAGTGGATAGCATGTGCCTGAAGTTTGCGTATGCAGGTCAATCGCCAAATCTGCATTTGGCTGAAGAAGGTTACGCCAGATCGGATCTAAGTAACGCTGAGGCTCGTTACCATGCGCATTGCCCGGGAAGTGCCGGTTCAGGTTACCACAGGAAACGTCTGGGTCAGAGGAAAAGAAATCACGGCTGTGGTGCAGCATACCGCTCAGGTTGACGGTTGGGACGATAGTCACACAGCCCTTCAGCGACTTGCCTCGTAAAGCGCGTGCAATGGCTTGTGCTGACAATACACCGTTGTATTCATCGCCATGAACACCTGCGGTGATCATGATGTTCTTGCCTGGTTCAGTACCTTTAAACACCCAGACAGGAAGATGTTGCCACTGTGCCAAAGCATCGGTTGCCGCGCGGAACCAAAACTTGTGTGCGCCTGCATCCAATTGGCTCACATCAAGTGATGAAATCACTGACAATCCGTCGATTTTGTTTCCTTCAATACACTTCGTCATTACGTAATTTCTTATTTTTAAGAATTTTATGGGTCGTTAAAACTCAAAAAAGGCGAGATTGTCATCCCGCCTTCATTCATGTCGTTAATGCTTTAAGCTTACGCGAAGCCAGTGAGATGTGCACTCACAACTGTGATACTTGCGATTACAAAAAGTAAAAGCATAAATCGCCAGACAAACTTCGCCCAGTTACCCCAATCAATTCGACACACACCCAGTGTAGCCATCAATGAAGCAGATGTCGGTACAATGATGTTGGTAAAGCCGTCACCCAGCTGGAAAGCCAGAACCGCAACCTGACGTGTTACACCAGCTATGTCAGACAAAGGTGCCAGCAGAGGCATGGTCAGCGCCGCCTGACCTGAACCGGATGTCACGAAGAAGTTGAACACGGATTGGAATACGTACATCAGCCATGCTGCAGCCGCTGACGGTAATTCGCTGATGGTGCTGCCCGCATTGTGAAGGATAGTGTTCAATACACTTGGCTCGTCAGAACCGCCACCCAGCATCAACAAAACACCCTTTGCGAAACCGACCAGCAGAGCCGGTGCCAACATGATGCTTGCGCCTTCTTTAAACGAGTCAGCAACGTCGTTAAAGGTCATGTTGTTAAGCTTGAAGATGATAGCGATGATGGCTACCACAAAGCCCATGGTGAAGAACTGGGACGCAATTTCTGGGATGTACCAGGCGTGCATGACTACACCCCAGACGACCCAAATAGTAGTCGCCAGAACAGTCAGGATCACGAGTGTATCGCCAAAGCCCCAACGCGGTTCGCTTTCTTCCATTGCTTTGTCTTTCAGGTAGGCATCAGACTCAAAGCTGTACGACGCTTTCGGGTTCGCTTTGATTTTCGAAGCGTACATCATGGTGAAAGCGATACCCACCAGCGTAAAGCCCGCCCACATCGCCATGCGGAATGTCATGCCTGACAGGATTGGAACGCCAGCGATGCCTTGCGCGATAGCAACAGAAAATGGGTTCATCCAAGACGTTGCGAAACCAACCTGTGTCGCAACGTAAGTGACCATCACGGTAGAAATGCCGTCGTAGCCGAGTCGTACCATCAGCGGAGCGATAATAATCGCAAACGCGACCGCTTCTTCACCCATGCCAAATACCGCGCCACCAAGAGAAAACAATAGGAACAGCACAGGGATAAACAGCGCTTCGCTGCCTTTGGTTTTATCGATAAGCTTTAAAATACCGTTATCAATGGTACCCGTGCGCATCACTACGCCGAAAGCCCCACCAATGATCAGCATGAACATGATGACGCCAATCGCGGAACCCCATTTCGAGCCGGAAACCAGGCCTTCAAATGGGAAGTTCATCAGGCCAATACCACCACCAGAAGCAAAGAACTGGACTGGGTTATAAACCACATTACCCGCCTCATCAGTGATCAAGCGGAAGGATTCCGGGTTGATAACAGTTCGGGATTTTTCGGCACCGTCGACCATAAAGCTGACTTGTTGACTGTCGAACTGACCGATAGGGATCAGGTATGTCATAGCTGCGGCAAATAGGCCGACAAAAAAGATCAGGATCAGCGTATCCGGCATTTGCCATTTTTTCGGCGAGGAAGCGGTGTCCTGAGATTCAAGATGTGTTTGAGACATTCCATCATTCTCAATAAAAAAGAAAGCATGAAATGTCGTCATAGTTGAATAAGAAGTCAATTCAATTTAATAGTCGCCACGATTTATTCAATTAATCCTTATTCTCGCGCAAAAAATAGCGCGTTGCGCTGGTGGGGGAGTGGAATGTGAATGGCATGAGTTGAGAACGAAATTTAGCCACTAAAGGACGGCTAATCCTTGGTTTTGGGTATACACACGTTTTTCAATTGGATATCTTTTGTACAAACAAAGAGTTCGCGAGGGAAAGCCATGAGTAACCTAGAAGTTTTGTTCGACTTCGCCAAGGAACACAAGAAAATCACGATTCCTATCCTTGCTGTGTTGATCGTGCTTGCAGGTTTCTACATCTACCGAATACCAGACTTCATCTACGGGATGAAAGTGCAGTATGACCTTCAGAAAGAAACCGAAGTGAGATTGCTGACGGGTCAATGTGTGGTGAACGTGAGCAAAGAAGAAGGCGTGAAGGATTGGATCCACTGCGAGCGGCTATTTGGTACGACGTCATCAGAGCCAGGCGCAGAAGTGGTTGAATAATGAGCGCGGATGACAAGAAAGTACCAAAATCTCTTTCGTTTCAGAAGTAAGATAGTTATCTAAGACATTGAAAATTAGTCAATGCATTATCTTTGTCTCAATACCGTCATGTAGAAGAAAACTGACGATCACTACGCTGTCTTTTTCCACTGTAAAGCTTGCTCCGCCAGCATAGCGTTCATTGACGTTGTGCTGGCTTCTTTCAGTTTCGAAAAGGACGAACGCAATGTCAGAACAATCAAAAAATGGAATCAACAGACGTCGTTTTATTGCGGGTTCAGCGGCCGCCTCGGGCACATTGATGCTTGGCGGTATCGCACCGGCATTTGCGCGTGGTGACAGTAAACGACCGGGCACCCCTTATGGCGTTGCCAGTGGCGACGTGACTCAGGGGGAAGCCATTCTGTGGTCTTCGTCTGATGCCCCAGCCCAAATGTGGGTCGACATTTCCTATCACCAAGATTTCAGAAAGCACATCACTCTACAAGGACCAAATGCGCTGGCAGAAACCGGGTTTTCCAGCAAACTGGCAATCAATGATTTAGCACCTGGTCAGAAAGTTTTCTATCGTGTGCGCTACCAGTCTTTAGAAGACTGGCAGAGCTGGGGTGAGCCAGTGGTGGGTTCGTTTAATACTCCGCCAGCAGTTGCATCTAACATTCGTTTTCTTTGGTCTGGTGATACCGCGGGTCAGGGTTGGGGCATCAACGAAGAATGGGGTGGCATGCGTATTTACGAAACCATGCGCCAGACAGCACCTGATTTCTTTATTCACTGTGGTGACACCATTTATGCTGATGGCCCATTGAAAGAAGAAGTCACGCTGAAAAACGGCGAAGTGTGGAACAATATTGTCACGCCGGAAAAAGCCAAAGTGGCAGAAACGCTTCAAGAGTTCCGTGGCAATTTCGCTTATAACTTGATTGACAAGAACGTCCGAGCGTTTAACAACGAAGTGCCGATGATCGTGCAGTGGGACGACCACGAAACGGTTAACAACTGGTATCCGGCCGAGGTGTTAAACGATGAACGTTACCAGAACGAGCAGAGCGTCGCTTTGCTCTCAGCCCGAGCGCGTCGTGCTTTCTTCGAAATGAACCCTATCCGCAGCTCGGCTGCGGATCCTCAACGTATTTACCGCAAATTTCATTATGGCCCACTGTTGGATGTGTTTACGCATCGACATGCGCAGTTATCGTGCTGACAATGGTGCGAACAACCAAACCGAGTCTTCAGCTGACACTGTGTTCTTTGGTAGCAAGCAGATCCTTTGGCTAAAACAGCAATTGCTAGCATCGAAAGCGACCTGGAAGGTGATTGCTTCAGATATGCCAATAGGCATGATTGTTTACGATGACTGGAAAACCAAATCAACTTTCGAAAACATGGCGAATGGTGATGGACAACCCAAAGGGCGTGAGCTCGAAATGGTTGAACTGCTGCGTTTTATCAAACAAAACAAAATTGAAAACGTAGTTTGGCTGACGGCAGATGTTCATTACACCGCTGCACATTACTACGATCCAAACAAGGCGCAATTCCAGGACTTCGAACCTTTCCATGAATTTGTCTCTGGCCCACTCCATGCGGGTACGTTTGGCCCGAACGACATGGATAACACCTTTGGCCCACAGGTCTTGTTCAGCAAGCATCCGGAAGGTGGGCAAATTAATCTGCCACCTTCAGCGGGGTTACAGTTCTTTGGGCAAGTTGATATTGACGGTGAGTCGGAAGAAATGAAGGTGACGCTGAAAGATTTGGTCGGCAGCAGTTTGTATACCAAAACGCTGACGCCGAAGAAGTCGGCCTAACTCGCTTAGCCCTCCTGTTGTCAGGAGGGCTGTTTTCGTTAGCGACTAATACTGAGTTTGGGCGCGCGCATTACAAGGAACACTGCCAGAGCGCACACTGCAAAGCCAATAATGGTGGCTGTTGAAAATGCTTCATCGAAAAAGAGCCACCCCTGAATAGCGGTAACGGGCGGAACCAGATAAATGACAGAGGTAACTTTAGATGCTGCGCCTTGTCCAACCATGTAGAGGTAGAGCAACACCGCAATGACTGACAACGCCAGTACTGACCATATCATGGTGAGGGTGAACGTTAACGACCAAGTCACTTCGAAGCCCTCCACCAACCAAGCAATTGGCAAAAAGAACACACCAGCTGCGACATATTGCCACATCGCACAGGCAACCAAATCAACACCCTGACAAAAGTGCTTTTGGTACAAAGTGCCAAGGGTGATGCCTAGCAATGCAAGGAAAACAAAGAGGTAAGCATAGAAAGGCTGAGCGTCGATATTCCAGCTCATCTTACCTTGCACGACCAGTGCGATACCGAGAATACCTGCGAGTAGGCCAACCCATTGTGCTGGGTTAAGACGCTCGCTGGAAAGGTTAATCACTATCAGCGCCGTGAGGATCGGTTGGAACCCAACCAATAAAGATGACAAACCAGCAGGCATGCCAAAGCCAATCGCCGCAAACACCCCGCCGAGATAAAAACCGTGGATTAGAAGCCCAGACACTAGAACGTGAAACAGTACTTTGCCTTTGGGCATCACAGGTTTCATTACGCCCAGAATCACCACAAAAACCAAAACGTTCAACACCATGCGAATAAAGAGGAAAGTGGCAGCATCCGCATAGGGAAGGCCAAATTTGGCACCGATAAAGCCTGTGCTCCAAAGCAAGACAAAGATAAAAGGAATGGCGCTTTCAGCATGGGGCAGCAATCCTTGCGCGATGAGAGTAAGTCGAGAAGTGATTAAAACGCAATCAGTGTGCGACAACAAGGAAAATGATTTTGTCCAAAAGGCTATGAAATTGATAATTTAATAACAGTGCCAACATAAAATATAAGGTGTGGTCTAATTGAAGAATCAATTCAGATAGATCAGTAGTTTAATAGTCTCCTTTCTATGGAAATAAGGGTATGAAACGAATGACTTGATGTTGTTTTTATATCAAGCTCTATCAATGAGCATATAACCTCTTCCTCGTGATGTGACAATATATTCGGGCATTTTGGGGTTATCCAGTAGCTTTTTTCTTAACCTCCCTATTAGCATGTCAATTGATCTACTATTATTTGAATGATGGTTCTTCCCTATGGCTTTTGATAATTCTTTTCTCGAAGTATACTTGCCCCTATTTCCAATCAGGTGCAATAGTATTTGATGTTCGCCATCAGTTAAAGAGTGGGTCTTTTCTCCAATCTGTATGAGCCTATTTTCAGGATCAACTCTTAATTTTCCGAACCTAATGGTGAAGTTGTGGCCTTCATCCGAAGAGCAACAAAAAACTCGTTGGACCAAATTGAAGGTCTTAATAGCCAGCTCGTCACAATCAACATCCGAAGTTATAACGTCATCCACGCCATTTCTAAGCAATGAAATCCTTTCCGAACGTGATAGAGATGAGCATCTAACAAATTTTATTGAATTATGAAGGCCAGCAAGGTTAGTAACGTTTCTTATAAAATCTTCTTTATAATCTTTAGTGCTTATGATTACAGAATGGTACCTACGCTCTGAAGTGTTAATTGAGTTAAAAAGTATTTCATTATTATCCTTTCTATAGCCAATTTTTTCCACATGCATATCTAGTGTGTTAAAGCTTATAAAAGTAAAAGGATAAGACTCGGAGTCACACAGATACAGAACGCTATATTTTTTCATGATTATTTCTAGCCAATTTTCATATTGTGAATACTAATATTCAGTAACTCGAGATTGTTTTCAATTATCCAGAGTAACACTTTGTAAACAGTCATCCGTTTTTTCTTGTTCATGTTGACATATAAAACATAAGCATAGATCTATATGGGTTCATTCATTGTGTTGTCGATTTTTTATTGAAAGAGTGCTACTTAAGACTACATACCAACTGTCACTCATATCCCTTCACTTCTACTGACAATATTGATACTTGTCGTTGTTGCGATCAAATTCTAATGCTGAATGAAATCAATAAGACTTTTCTTAAGATGTTGAGAAGTAACAGTATGTAAATACACCAGAAATATTCGTCTTTAGTCGATTAAGTTTTTTAGGTTATCCCGTTTTATAGGGATAAAAAAGGCATCAATCACTAACGAAAAGAGAGCATTATGAACGGAAAAAGGACATATTATTACGTTTACATGCTGATGTTTTCCCTATTCCTGGCTGCGTGTAATGGAAGCGGTGAAGGGGGAAGCTCTGCTGGTTCAAGTAGTACTGGTAGTTTGACATTAGCTTTAATGGATGAAACTAACGAATATCAATTTCAACCATCTGGCGCTGTTTCACAGGCGAGCTACAGCCATACAAATTCAAGTAGTCAAAATACGCTAAGTTATACAGAGACTTATTCGACAGAGTTTACTAGCACAAGTAACACTACTTCGGAGCCTACATTAGACTTGGAAGCCGATACTTTTCTTGTTCAAGGTATCGGCCCAAATGGAGAATCTTTCGATATTGAGGCGAATAGTCGAGGTGCTCAGGTAATTGATGGTCTTGTAGTTGGTAGCTGGCAAATTACCGTTATCGCAAAAGATAAAAATGGTGTTGAGTTCGCTCGCGGGCAGCAATCAGTCAGAGTTCAGCCTTCAGAAACAGTAACCTCTATCGTTGAACTTACTATGGAAGAGGGAAATGGCACGCTAGATTTCGAGGTTTTATGGCCTAAAGATATCGCGCTATCTCCGAATTCATCTATTGGAATCAAAGATAGTGAAGGTAATGATGTACCAGTCCTATCTGTTGAGCAGTTGGAGTTTGACGATAACTATTGGCTGCTCAAAAGCAAACTCGATAGTAGCATTGAATCTGGTTATTACTCTCTGGTGTTTACCGTTCATGATGGGAGCCAAGGCAATGAAAATGCGCACTTAGCGACTGGATTTGCAGAAACTATTCGTATAGTAGCGAACGAAGTCACGACGGTAAGAAAAACCTTGGAAGGTGTCAAAGGTATTGGTTCAATCGATATAAATGTTGAGCTTGATGTTAAAGATTCCCTACCCATCGAGATAATCAAACCTGAGAGCTACCCAAAAGCATTTACTTTTGACTCGGCGACAGAATTTACAATTGACGCTAATGTTCCTTCTACGGATAGTGCCTACGGTAAGATAATCAAATCATGGTATATCAACGGATACCTTGTTGGTATTGGGCCTACTTTTACGTTTGATGCAGCTACTTCACCGCTACCTTCTACTTATAACGGAAAGTATATATCTGGGAACTATCGCCTTGATGTTGTTGCTTTCACTCTAACGGGTGACCGTAGCGGATCTGCTAGTTATGATTTTGAAGTAACCGGCTCTCAGATTGCACTGAACAATGCAGGTTCATTGAAAGGCCGTGTTTACTACACAACAGGCAATAGTTATATCAATGATTACACATTGACCTTAACTGGCTCTGAAGGCGTATCCAACATTTATGATGCACAAAGTCTGGGGGCGAGAGATTCTGGCGAGTTCAATTTAGAAAACATTCCATCTGGCGATTATACACTCACAATCACCCGCGATGGCTACTTCCCTTACTCCAAGGCCATTACTATCGATAGCAGTCGTGTATACAACGCAGAAGTGATTCGTCTGGCCTACGGCTACGTAAATACCGTGAGTGGAACCTCGGGTGGTACCTTTATTAGCGGCATTGATTGGAATAATCGTCAGGCAACCTTCGAATTTCCAGAAGACGCTTTTGAACTAGAAGATGGTACCGAATATACAGGCTCCGTCAGAGTTCGCCATACTTCTGTTACACCTTCAGACTCTTCATTCCTTGATACTTTCCCCGGCGGATTTACCGGTATTACAACTGGTATAGACGGGGAGCCTGAAGAAGTCGATATCATTTCTTTCGGCGTTGTCGCTGCCACTCTTACAACCGCAGACAATCGCAAAGTTGTGTTGAGAAATGGAAAAAAAGCAACTGTCAGTATTGCTGTAGCTAACCCAGAAACCGCTCCGGCGACGATCCCTTTGTGGCACCTGAATGAAGAAGGAAATTGGGTAGAAGAGGGAGAAGCTGTCTTAATAGACGGGAAGTATGTAGGAGAGGTGTCTCACTTTAGCTGGTGGAATTTTGATTACCCTTGTGGAGTTACTGATTCGGGTCGTTGTCCTTGGATTCGTGCTGATTTTAATGTAGTTGATACGCAAGGTAATCCAGCCCCATATGCCAATATTATCTTAAAAGGTGAAGGCAATTTTGGCTTTGGCAAATCCGTAGTCACTGACCATTTAGGGCGAATCACCACCAAGTTACCCTTTTCCCCTACGGCAACAAGAGAACAGTGGGAATCGATTTCATACCTTATTTCAGCGGAGCAGAATCAGCCAAATCTTGATGCTGGGGAAATTCTTCGCAGTGAACCAACATCAATGCAGTTTTTTCTTGATCATACCGAGGGAGTGGCAGGTTATGGTAAGCCATACAGCAGAACGCTGGTGCTTGATGGAAGCCAGGCATATCTAACTGTTCAAGCTCAAGTTGATCGTCAATGGAGAGGTGTTGAACACAACGGTGCTGCCGTTAAGGTTCGTCAGCCTGAAAATGATGCGGCTAACGCAGAAGTTGATATAAAAGTCTCAAACTTAGGTGAACAGGAACTAACTGTTAGCGATATTTCAGTCGTCGATACAGATGGTATTCCAGCTACTAACTGGGAAGTATCACCAACGAGTTTGACTGGACTAGGCTTCTACGCCCACCAAAACTTTACAGTCACTTACTCTGGGCAAAACTGGGCGCAAGAGAAAGCGAAGGTAGTCCTGGAAAGTAATGATGCTGGTGGAGAATTCCACATTCCATTGGTAACAGTCGACCGTTCAACGCTTTTTGTTCAGGATACGTTAGAGTTTGACACGCTCAATACTTATGACGGTCAAATGGGTTACTGTTTGGAAGTTATCGATCCTTACGCCGACCCTTATGCTGATGGCAACCGAGAAGAGACGCCTTGCATACACTCTACTTGGAGTGAACGCTATCCGGTGTTTACCGGCACCAAAACGCGTGCATATTTTGCGTTTGACCTAAGCACGATTCCACAAGGCGCCGTTATTACCAGCGCAAAGCTTGTACATAACTCTTGGAACTATGCTGATGCAAATATTTTCCTCGGCGACCAGTCTGAAACGTTAACTGTTGAAGATGTCGCGTCACGCTTCGCCTCCCCCTGTAAAACTGGGAACGATGACTGCTTACTTGCTGTCATTCCAGCACGGGTTAATGGGGGCAGTAGCCCAGAAGGCGAACTTAATCAAAACGGGCTAAATGCACTTAACAATGCAGTGCTCAATGGCAGTGTGCTAAAACTCTTGGCCATGAATGATGATTTGGACTCATTTGATTGGAATTCAAGCTTATACCTTGACCAACTCAAATTAGAAGTTGAGTTCGCGCATTAAGCTAAGTGTTAAATGGGGGCAGTTTGCCCCCTTTTTTTGGGGCTATTTTACGTGAAAGAGATGAGCCATAGTAAAGTATGGTTAACTATAATTCCTGTATGCTTGGCAATAACTTCCGTATTGCACAGTAGTAATTTTATGTATAGCCATGATGTACCTAAGTGGCTAGTCATAGATATACTAATTTCATTTTTTATAGTTCTTCATGCGAGAAAATTAGAAATTCCGTTGACAGTGCCAGTGATTGTATTTTTGGCAATGTCGTATTTCATGCTGACATCTCTAATATGGGTGTCGAATTTATCCTCAGCTCTGGGTTTTATTCTAAGATTTATAGCTTTTGGAGTGTTTTTAATGTTAATTCGGGAGGAGTATTCATTTGATGAGAGAGTCGGTTTATTGACTATGTCTTCTGTGCTCTCTGGGATTGTTTTCTCTTCTGCATACTTCATTGAGAGATACATGGATGTTCCTACTAGTAATGGTGCATTTACTCCGATAGGATTTACTAACAATGCCGGTCATGTTTTTAATATTTGGATACCAGTTATTTTAATATTCATATTAAATATAAAAGTCAAATTCCTTTATCGTATTTTGGCAACTTTAGCAATCATTTCAATACTCTATATACTAAAACTCTCAGATATCAGGGCAACGGTTATAGGGCTAATGCTTGGGTTTATTCTGTACTTGTTGCTTTTACTAATTTTAGAAAAGAAGAAAAGCAAAAGGACTCTAGTTCACTCCATAGGATTTTTTATCGTTCTTAGTGGTCTGTATTTAGGTATGCAAACAGATCTCATTACAGGAAAAAAATCTACCTCAGTCAATATGATGGCTTCGTTGGAGCAAGTTGTAAAAACGCCTTCTGCCGCCTATCAGCCTAGAATGACGATGCTTATGAACAGTATTGATATGACCAAAGACAATCCTTTTGGAGTAGGGGTAAATCAGTTCGAATACTTTCATCCTTTCTATGCGAAGATCGGGGATGAAGAGGCATCTGTATATGTTGATGAAAGGACAATATTAAAGACACCTCACAATTTCTTTGCGAAGATATCGACGGAGTTGGGATGGTTTGGATTAATCTCTATAATTCTATTGTATTTTTATTTGACTATAAATGTTATAAAAACCGTACTTAAAGAAAGATGTTACTGGTTAGTCATTCCTTTTTCTGCCTTTTTGTTTCATTCGCTTCTAAGCCAAGTATATCTCTCGCCACTGAGTTATATTTTCGGGGCTGTTTTATTTTCAACTATATCTTGTAGGAGCGGTCTGGTATGTGGGCGTTTATTAACTATTAAAAAGACTTTCCTCTATGCATTCTTTTTTGTTCCTAGTTTAAGTATTGCCTCCAGCGTATCAGATTACTATCACTATAAAGGGGTTTCCTCACGGGATATATCACTTGTCGCTAAATCCGTTGATATTAATCCTGGCAATCATAAAGCCTGGTTAGATCTTTCGAGACTATACTTTGATATTTCTCAGGATGTTAATTCAGCTAAAGAAGCTGCTGAAAAATCGATGAATTTAAATCCGGCACATGTTTTTGGTCGTTATCATCTTAGTAGAATGTATTTCCTAAATGGACAATGCGTTGATTCAGTCAGTAACTTAAGTTGGCTTTTGTCCTATCACCCTAAGTATAAAGATGCTAAAAAGCTGATGGAAAAGGCGATGGAATGTAGGGGTTCTCAAATTATGAATGTGATTGGAAGAAGCCATATATGAAATCTACCTCTTGATATAAATTAAGCATTATCAGAACGCTTTTAAAAGGTGTATGAAGACTATTCTGACTAGCTTAATTACGACCATATGGTCTTGAATAATCTCGCATGGTAGAGCCCGTTCTTTTCGAACATTTACATATCTTTACCAGCAAAAAGCCAAAAGCCTGTGACAATTAATATTGCTGGCTTCGTCAGAAGTTTTTAGTCAGAAGGCTAACCAACACGTGTAGAAAGGAATAGACATGCACAAGAAACAGATCACCTTACTCAGCGCACTGCTGGCATTTTGTGGCTTTGCCCAAGCTGAAGCGCCCACAGTTCCGAACCCTGGACCTTACATCGTTCTGAGCCAGAATTTAGACGAGCCAAACGGTTATGGGTTTTGCATTGATACCTTGGGTCGGGGTAAAAGCGACCTTGTGCAAACCCACACCTGTAAACCAGAAAAAGAAGGGGTACCAAGAGATTATCAAGACAATGACGCGCGCTTTAGCTATGACAAAGAAAGCGGTCAGGTGAAGTCTTGGGCATTCGAGGGTCATTGTATGCAGGTTCTGATGGCAGACGGATGGAATGTGTTTGCACTTCTGGAGTGCAGCGATCATCCGCGTCAGCAATTTGTTTTTAACAGCGGTGACCGCACGCTTCGACTTAATGAAGATCAGTCACTCTGTGTGATCGTGGATTCAAAGACGCAACCAGCAGGCCCATGGGTAAAGCGTCCGCTAAAATTGGAAAATTGTGAGAAAACTGAAGCGTCTCTGAAGCAATGGACGGTAAAAGGGGAATAAGAGGACTATTTGAAAAAGCCCGGTAACTCGGGCTTTTTGCTATCAGTTAAGATAGCCAATCCAGACTGAGCAGCAATCTTGGGGCACTTCCGGGAGCGGGAGAGCGATGAACAATACCTCGGCCTTCATTGCCGACCCAGGCTTCACCTTTCAATATCGCCACGGCCCCGGTTGGGATTTCTTTGATACCAGAAGGGGCGACAGATTGCTCTGGTAATTGCCCCGGTGAGCTAGAGCGCTCAACGTCATTCTCATCAATCCATTCCGTACCACGACCAGAGTATGTGACCAGCAATCTCGCTGGGACACGGTCGATATGGAAACGCGGACACATGGTTGTATCCAACACCTGCAGGCGAACGCCTAATGCGTCGGGCTCAAAAAGGCATCGATACATTTCGATCACATCTTCCACATCCGCTAACCAGCTTTCTATGCCTTTGAGTTCCAAAGCCCATTTAGGCAGAAGTTCCCAGATAGACAGCGAATTTTCGAGTGTGACAAAGCGATTGTATTTTCCTACACGTGCAGCGAACTGGTCGGCAAACTCTCTGCAATCTTGCGAAAGCTCGCGTTGCCAGACGGTAAGATTCACGTCTTCCCGGAATATTTCGGTCAGGCATTCTGGGTGGGTATTCTGAACCGTCACTGGCCGGGTTGCTGTTTCGATTTCCGCTATCATGGACAGTCTCCAAGTTATTCTTTACTTGAAATGTTATAACATAACAAAAGTCTAGCTGCGACTGTTTAGCGGCGGCTACCTAAAACCCATTCCGCACGCGATATAGCAATTTCTGTCCTGTCCACAGTCCGATTTGTTGATAGCTTGAATCTTCGGCAGGTCTGATTGAGAGGTCACTCGCTATGCATCCTCTTACTTCTGAAGCCAACTCTGGCTTTTGATACCTTCGCCGAAAGCTTGAAAGTAGCTCGCTATCTGCGTGTTTCTGGAGAGATGATCTGAAGGGGAACAAGAGAACATGGAAAGTTTGGGGCTGATTTATTTTCATCTGGTAACGGCAGTGCTGTCATTTTTGCTGGGAACCTATTTATTTGCCCGCAGAAAAGGGAGTCCTCTTCATAAGCGGCTTGGTAAGATATATATGCTGCTCATGATAGCGACCGCTATCTCAACACTATTTATCCCAGCGCAAGTGGGGCCTCAGGTGTTCTACCACTTTGGCTATATTCATATTCTCAGTATTGTCACCCTTTACACCGTGCCTGAATCCTTAATGGCGATTAGAAGGGGTAATGTGAAAAAACATCAGCAAGGCATGGTGATTTTGTATGTGTTGGCGCTTCTGGTAGCGGGAGCATTGGCGTTTACACCAGGAAGATTACTGCATACTTGGGTATTTGCTTAGTTGCACTTAGCGATTAAAAAGGGCTGCTTCGCAGCCCTTTTCTGTTTTTAGTGATTAACCAATCACTGTCATTTCATTGACTGTAAAGGTCTCTACCGCACCATCTGTGGCTTCCAGGTAATCTGCCAAGTGTTGGTTACCCATGTGTGTTTGCCACAGCTCGCGGTTTTCCCAGTTTTCATAGAACAGGAAGTGCGCTGGGTTTTCATTGTCCTGATGCAGGTCGTAGTTGATGCAGCCTTCTTCAGCGCGAGTGATTTCAATCAGCTTCAGAAGCTCAGCTTTAACCAGCTCGATTTTGTCTTCTTTGGCGATAATGTTGGCAACAATCGTTAATTTACTCATGACTTCTTTCCTAATTATTTTTTATTGGAATCCTTCCAGCACGATTTTGCCAATGGCAGTGCCGGATTCGAGCTCTTCGTGCGCCTTACGCAGGTTCGCTGCGTTGATGGCTCCAAGGTTTTTGCCCGCAGTGGTTTGAATACGGCCGAGGTCAACAAGCTCTGCTACATGGTTTAGCAGATCGCTTTGTTTTTGCATGTCTTTTGCGTTAAACATGGAACGCGCAAACATAAATTCGAGGTGTAACGTCAGGCTCTTGTTCTTCAACTGCATCACATTGATATGGCTCGGGTCATCAATCATCGCGATGTGGCCGAAAGGAGCGAGCAATTCTGTGTAGGTTTCAAAGTATGACTCTGTGGCGTTCAGGCTGGCAATATGAGTGACCGCGCCCACACCTAGTGCTTCGATTTGTGGCTGCAGTGCTTCTCTGTGGTCAACCACATAGTCAGCGCCAAGATTTCTCACCCACTCCTGCGAGCTTTCGCGGGAAGCTGTGCCAATCACCGTTGCGCCAGTAAGTTGTTTCGCCAATTGCACAAGAATAGAACCAACCCCACCAGCCGCACCAACAACCAGCAATACCTCTTCTGATTTCTCAGATTGGTTAGCTGTTTGCGGCAGTGCCAGATGATGAAACAACAACTCATAGGCAGTGATGGTCGTGAGTGGCAATGCTGCCGCTTCGGCGTCGGTCAGGCTTTTCGGTTTATGGCCAACAATGCGCTCATCCACCAATTGGTATTCGGCGTTACTGCCTTGTCGCAGCAAATCACCGGCATAATAAACCTTGTCGCCAACCTTGAAGTTTGAGACTTCCTCACCGACTGCGACGACTTCACCTACCGCATCCCAACCGATGACTTTATGACCACCGTTTTCGGGAGCGACATTTTGTCGAATTTTGTAATCCACAGGGTTAACAGCAATCGCACCGACTTTAACCAGCAAATCGCGACCAGCAGCAATAGGTTGAGGCAGCTCGATATCAATCAGAGATTCTGCATCAGAGATGGGGAGGCTTTTTGCGTATCCAATGGCTTTCATTTTAATTCTCCGAATGTGTTTTTGTTTTGATGGGGAAAGATTAGGGGTTGGAGAGTTAATGATAAACAGCGTAATATTAAATTTATTATCAAAATAAATTTGAGAATGAGACTATGCAGATTAACGATCTTCAGATTGTGCTTAAGGTGGCAGAGTTTCGCAGTATTACGGCTGCTGCCACGCATCTTGACATGCAAACGGCAACGGCCAGCGCCGCCGTAAAGCGGGTGGAGCATGAACTAGGTGTCGAATTGTTTGTTCGTACAACACGTAGTCTTCGCCTTTCCAGTGCGGGTGAGCGATACCTTCCGCAATGTGAACAAGCTCTCCAGATGCTGGAGCAAGCAAACCGCAACATGAAAGATGAACTGGATATCATCGACGGTGAATTGCGTCTTGCTGTGTCATCAGATCTAGGGCGAAACGTTGTCCTGCCTTGGTTGGATGAATTTATAGATGCGCACCCTGGGGTGACCCTTCGTACTAACATCAGCGACAGCAATGTGGATTTTTATCGGGATGCTATAGATATCGCACTACGATATGGCTCGCCAGGGGAGAGTAACGTGTATGGCTTCAAAATCTGTCACGTACCAAGACTGCTTTGCGCGGCGCCCGAATACATTGAAAAATATGGCGTGCCATCACATCCCCAGGACATGACAGAACACAATGCGCTGCTGTTTCAATTGAGTGACATGCTGCATGATGTCTGGGAGTTTGATGGTGGTGATTGTAAACAGAAGGTTCGGGTCAGTGGAAACCGCGCATCAAACGATGCAGATTTGGTGCGCCGCTGGTGTGTTGCTGGGAAGGGTATTGCGGCGAAGTCCTCGTTGGATATGGCAGCAGACTTGATGGCGGGCAGGGTAGTGAATCTGATGAGAGAGACACCACCTGTCAGTACTGAATTATGGTTGGTCTTCCCCAGTCGTCAGTCCATCACTCCCGCAGCAAGGCTGCTGCGGGATATGCTCCGGGAAAAGTGTACTGCACTACTGACAGGGCTGATGGAAGAGGGTGTGTTGAGCGCCGATGATCTTGCTCCATCAGTGTAATAAGCCTGTCTAGGGGCTGTCTACAGCCCCTAAAACTTGTAGACAGCCCCAAGGCTGAACTCCCAACCCAAATCGTTTTGTACAAGGGGGCTGTCGCTATCATGGTGCTCAAGTGCAACTTCAGAAATGGCCAGCCAGTTTTCAGAAAGATCGTAAAGGGCGATAACACCGCCTTTGTAAACCCAGGTTTCGTCAGCGCTGAATTCAGCCAAGCCAGAGGCAGAAGACTCCTGGGCTGAGATGGAATACAGATGCTGGGAAAGCTTCTCGTCGCGATAATTCACTTCCACGTAAGGTGACAAGACAAAGTCAGCGATGGGCGTGTCGAACGCTCGGCCAAGATGAAGTTGGATTTCGTAGCCATTGTGCTCGTTGGTGACATCATGAAGATAGGTGAGGCGGGCACCGACAGTGCCGATAGTCACGCCAAGCTCGCCGTTGCCATCGCGGTTATTTATCCCTGAGGGAATGTCGTCAAAATCGTCAGAAACTTCTGCAAAGCGCAGGTTACCGGAAAGGCCAATAAACGGGATGGGGTTGTAAGTGAACAAGCTGCCATCAATAAAGCCATGTTCACTGTTGTAAAACAGGTATGGCTCTGCCCCTGCCTTTGTGCCTTGATTTGAAAAGACCGATTCCCCAACAGTCACTCCGGCACCGACAAAACCAAAATCCTTGTATTTATCCTGTGCTAAAGCTGGCGTCGCGATGACAGACAGCAATAGAGGGGACAGGATTGATATGACGCTTTTTCTCATTACAGCTCTCCTTTCTATAAAAAAGAAGAACTGAAATGGGGGAAGTTTCTTTCAACAGCCCCTAGCTTTGCCGGTTACCTTTGATGAGATCTTCGATGGTCTCAGTCACTTGTTTGAGTTTTAGGCTTTGCTCTTTGTAACTCATCGAAACTTCCGAGGTTTCATTGGCAATCTGGTGGTTGTTGTTGACGATTCCTGTCATGGACTCCATGGCAGAATTCACCTGAATGAGGCCTTTCATTTGCTGGTTGAACGCCTGACTAAAGGAATCAATTTCCTGCGCCAGCCCTTCAATTTTGTTGGAGATATTCGAAAAACTGACCTGGGTTTGCTCCGAAAGCGCCTTACTTTCCTTCACCCGTAACTCTGTGTCTTGCACTATCTGGCCAACAGTGACCATCGAGTCTTTCAGCAGCTTATCGATATCTTGCGATGCCTGACCCGACATTAAGGCCAACTGGCCTACTTCCTGAGCCACAACGGCGAACCCGCGTCCGTGCTCACCTGCACGCTCGGCTTCTATAGAAGCATTGAGCGACAGCAGCTTGGTTTGGAAAACAATGTCATGAATGACCTTGGTGTAGTCGGAGATCTTTCTGATGATCTCGTTTATCTCCTGCAATTGCTTGTTGGAGTTTTCAATCAGCACGACCGAATGCGCCATTTTGTCCATGTTCTTGCTACCGTCAGAGCTGAGCGCTAACGTGCCTTTGGACACATCCAGACAGGTCAGGACGTTCTCATTGGTGCGCTCCACCATCTCCCGGATTTCAGACATGGCAGATACGTTGGAATCCAGCGCGCTTCGCTGTTTCTCAACCCCATTGGCAATGTCTTTGGCGCCTTGTAGAACAAGCTGGGAATTCTCCTGAGCAGCTTCAGATACATAGGCGAGGTCTTTGGTGATTGAAATGAGCGGCTTAGAAAGTCGCATTGAAACGAAGTAGATGATCAGGCAAAGCAGAACGATGATGCTGACAAAGCAAAACAGCACCACTTGCAGATTCCTTTGCAATGCCGCCGTTGAGGCCTTTTCGTTGTAGGTAATATTCAGCACACCGAGCAAAGTACCATCAGGAGAGAGGATTTCTTCCGAATACTTCAATGCCCCTTCATTGGTTTCCTTGGGGGCAGTTTCTGTGTAAGGCACCCCAAGGCTGTCCATAAACTGGATATGGTCAATATCCTGATCTTTCATTCCAACCTGAACAAACTCCTCCAACGCCGACAAGTCATAATTCATGATGTATGTCTTGCTGGATTGATTCAGAAAGTTGGCCAATGACTGAACCTTCCCTTTTTGTATTTGGGAAAGCTCTTGCGCAGTCATGTGGTGGAAGAACACAGCCGCCAAAACCAGCAATGCGGTGATACTCCCGATTAAGGGAACAAGAATCCGGTACTTAAGCGACAACCCTTTAAAAAACGACATCCACTTATTCATGGCTTCACTTCATACTGTTGACTGGAATCGCTTTGCCATTCTCGATTTTCGTCAGGTATACATCGTCCAGGCCCTGTCTATCAGACTTACTGAAGTTCACGTTAAGACCGCCAAAGTTCTTGTTGCTGATGTTCTCCATCGCACTGACAAAATTTGAACGGGTGAGTGATTGACCAGCCTGCTGTAAGGCTTCAACAATCACCATGGCATTCAAATAGCCTTCCAGTTGGGTGTAGTAAGGGCTATCAACACCTTGGGCGGCGAGATCTTTTTTGAAGTCTTCAATAATGCGAAGGTCACTTTCATCTGGGTTAGGCATGACCTGAGATATATAACTGCCGTTGCCATCAGCACCCAGTTCTGCAATCAGCTTTTTAGTGCCCACAAAAGAGATATTGGCGAACTTAGCGTCAAAGCCTTTCTGATTCGCCAGTTTGATGAAAGCACCACAGGCTTTATAGGCGCCGACTAAAATCACGGCATCCGGATTTTTGCTCATGATGCTGTTCAGCCCTTGCTCGACATCCAAGGTATTCCGGGTATATCTGCCTTCCGCATGGATTTTGAGACCGCGTTTTCTGAGCGCGCGCTGCACGCCCGCTTTACCTGCTGCGCCATAGCCGTCGTCCTGAATAAACACGGCAATTTTCTTGTATCCCAAATCATTGATGAAATGGTTAACCAGCTTTTCGGTTTCATTGAAGTAGCTGGCGCGGATATTAAAAATATTTGGATTCGCAGGGGTGCGGAGAAACTCTGCGCCGGTGAAAGGGCCGATATAAGGGACTTTTGCGCGGTTCACTTCGGGAACGACAGCTTTTGAAGTGGGTGTGCCAACGAAGCTGACGAGGGCAAAGACTTTGTCAGTGTAAATCAGCCTCTTGGCATTCTTGGCTGCGCGATCCGGCTCGTAACCATCATCAAGGGAAATGACCTTGATCTGCCTGCCATGAACGCCGCCTTGCTGGTTAATTTTCTCAAAGTAGGCGAGGGTACCCGCTTTCACCCCAGTGCCTAAACCCGAGGCTGGGCCGGAAAGGGCATTACTCATGCCTAATGTTATGGTGGTGTCAGTGACGCCGACTTCAGCAAAAACGGTATATGGTAGCGCGAGAAAGGACACCAATATCCAGCGTAAGAATTTCATCACAAAGTCCCTTACTAACTATTTGGTTATTAGTGAGTATAGGAAACATAGCCAATGTTTCATTATTGAGATTTTATGATGTCGAAATCAGCGCTGGTTACAGGCAGGGATATTCGTAAAGCGCGGCATCGAAGCCTTCGATTTCCCGCCGGTCAATAAAATAAAAACCGAACGATTCGTAGAAATTACGAAGCCTCGGTCTGTCACCGTGGCAATCACAGCGCAGCCACTGTCTCCCCTCTGATTTAACTAGGTCCACCATAGCCTGTAAAACGCGATGACCAATACCGCGGGTGATAAAGGCGTCGCCAATCACTAGTTTGTGAAAAAACAAAGAGTCATCAGCAGTGATTTGAGGCCAGAAAAGAGCATCTCTTTCGAGGATGAAGACACCGCCGATGATCTGGTCTTCTTCTTTGACCAGATACAGGCTGTCATCGCCGTATGCTTTTTGTAGTGCAGACACCGAGACCTCTTCACGCTCCCAAAGAGGGATCCCCGCGCCTTCGAGTCTTTCAATGGCTTCGAAAAGAAACCCTTCAATTGTTCGCCAATCGTCAGGATGGGTAGATTTTGTCAGTGATATCGGCATAGATCTCAGTGTTCTGCGACCGCGGCGTTGAGTTTAGACCTCTGACGTTTCAGACAGGGATTTTTTCAGCGAGCGGGCTTTGTTAAGTTCAATTTTATAGGCAGCCAATAGGGTGGAAAGATCACTCACTTTCACCGTGCAGTTGCCCTCGTTGTCCATCGAGTTTATAGCGTCGTTGTTAAGTCTGGCGAGTGCATCACGCGTCGCCGGAGTATCGGTTGTAATAGGCATTGTTATTGACTTTTTTGTTATTAATGTTGGGCTATTTAATCAGAAAGCGACTCAAGGAAACAATCTGGTTTTGAAACGGATTGTTTCAGTCAATCGAAGTGTAGCGCTTGGTGCCATAGGCGGCAGAGTTGGCGCAAAAATTAACCAGAAAATTAGACTTGTCACCCAATTGTAATGAAATTAGCCGCTTAAAGTTACTCAAAGCGGCCATTCATTAAATAGTTTGAATGTCATTTCAAGCGCGGAAAGCACGTGTTACTTGCTTTCTAAGAGGACTGAAGTTTTGCGATCAACTTCGAATAATTTAGACGCCTACTCGCTGTGGGTAGGGTAAATCAGGGCTTCAGTATCAAAGCCTCGGGATTTGGCAGCTTCGATGAATTTCTGCATTACCTCTTCCGAAACCTCTGGTGTTCTCGCTAGCAACCATAGGTAATCTGTATTGAAGCCTGAGACGAAGGCATAGTCGTAGTTTTCACCTAATCCAAACACCACGTAAGACGAGTAAAAAGGGCCAAAGAAGGAGACTTTCAAATGAGCGACATCACGTTCACCGACAAAGTAGGCTCGGCCTAACGCTTCACTCCATTCTTTGTCTTCATCCTTGTAACCGCGGTTAATAACGTTTATCCCGCCATCTTCGCGTGGTGTGTACTCTGCGGAAACCGAAGAAAGACCGCGTTCGAAGGAGTGATCGAGTCTTGCGATCTCGTACCATTTTCCAAGATAGCGTTGTTCGTCAAATCCGGTGACAGGCTCAACACCTTCAGGAACGGATTGGCAGGCAGTCAGGCCAAAAAGGGAGGCTGCAATCAAAAGCGCTTTAAACATAAATCGTGTCTTCTTTTTATTTGTTGGAGTAATTGTTTTTAGTACGGTGCCAAACACCTTGTAGCTCATTTAACGAAGAATTTTCGTCAGTGCATCAGCCAATGCCGCATGACCTGCTTCATCAAGATGGAGGCCATCAATAGGTGATGCCTCACAGACGGTGGCTGCTTCGAAGAAACTGCAGCCTTCTTCCTCTGCCACTGCACGGAAAAAGCTCGCAAGCTCAAGAGACTTCTTTCGACCATCACGAAAACCTGAAGCCCAGTTGTTGGCGTCATTCATTGGTGCAGGCGAAACAATCAAAATACGTGGTGTTGGATGGCCTGCGTTGTCGCACTCTTTGACCTGGCCAATCAGTTTGCGAATGCCTTCTGCAATCCAGGCGGGCTCGGAAGGGAACTGGGATTTCAAATCATTGGTACCGAGTGTGATCATCACGTAATCCAGTGGGCGGTGTGTGAGCAGCAGCATGGGCAGAGCGGCACTTCCATCGCGGTAAGGCTTCATTGGGTCATTCCACACTGTGGTGCGCCCGTTGAGACCCTCCTCAATAATCACAAAACGGTCTTTGGGGCCGTCGTCTTTGCCAATGTTGAGCGCGAGTTGTAGGCGTGAAGTCCAGCGAATGCCCTCGCCCCAGCGCGAGCCATTTGAAGGGTTGTAACCCCAAGTATTTGAATCACCAAAACATAAAATCCGTGGCATGGAGGTATCCCTTTTTCTCAAGTGCTTCCATTTTACGATGATTAGCGGAATTCGTCGTCAATTGACTGCGATGGATTGACGCTTTTCATTTTTACCGTGTCGCGTGTTGAATGGCTCGGATGTTTAAAACGGCTCAATTTAGGCAGCAGGGATGAGGCCTATCCACTATCGGTTCAAGAAAGCGCTTCTAATCAGAGCGCGAAGCACCCAAGCAAGGGACGAAGCGGGATCTGCAATAAGGGATGTCAGAGTCTTAGGTAGATAGGGTTCCGAATACAAGGAGGTCAGATGCAATGAATGAAAAAACACCCATGCAGAAGCGAGCCGCCGAAGCCAGGCACACAACCTCTGTTGATCAATCTAATCGACGAGTGCCGATCAATCTCAGGCAGTCGGGTCCCACACCGGTCGAACTACTGATCTCTACACGGGTGAGAAAATCTCCCTATTGGCATCTCTCTTACGAATCTGACTGCTGGCAGGCCACGATTTATAACCGCATGTATCACCCCCGGGCTCATATTCCTAAAGAACAAGGCGGCGTGATGGCGGAGTATGATGCGCTGGTCAACCATGTGGCGATGTGGAATGTTGCGGTTGAGCGCCAGATTCAGGTGAAAGGGCCGGATGCTGAAAAGTTCGTCGACTTCGTTATCACTCGCCCTGCCAATATCATCAAGCCCATGCGCGGAAAGTACGTGATCTTGTGTAACGAAGAAGGCGGGATCATGAATGACCCTGTGCTTTTGCGTATTGCGGAAGATGAATTCTGGTTTTCGATTTCAGACAGTGACATCGAATTTTGGCTGCGTGGCGTGAACATCGGCAAAGGCTTTGATGTCACCATTGCGGAAATTGATGTCTGTCCGGTACAAATCCAAGGGCCGAAATCCGAAGCGCTGATGACGGATCTGTTTGGCTCAGCAGTTAGTGATATTCCCTTTTATGGTTTGATGGAAGGTACGCTCAATGGGGCTAACGTGATTATCTCCCAGACCGGATTCAGCGGCGAAAAGGGCTACGAAATCTACTGCTTGGAAGCGACGTTGAACGCGGAAAAAGTCTGGTATGGCGTGCTGGAAGCAGGTGAAAAACATAATCTGAAAGTGACCGCAGTCGCTCATCACCGCCGCATTGCCGCTGGCATTCTTTCCTGGGGGCAGGATGTTGATCAGGAAGTTTCTCCTTTTCAATGTAACCTCGCCTATCAAGTGCCGAAAGATAAAGAAGGCGACTACATAGGCAAGGCGGCACTTGAGAAAGCCAGGGTACAAATTGAAGCCGGAGCATCTCCGTATCCCCTTGGTATGGTTGGGATTGTCTTTGGTGGCGAGCCAGTGATCGATTACGCCAACGATTTTTGGCTGATTTATGGCGAAGAGGGTGATGATGCAGTCGGCTACGTGACATCTCCTTGGTACAGCCCAGAACTGGAAACCAACATCGCGCTTTGCCATGTACCCTGGAATGGACGGGATGTCGGTACCAAATACAGGGTGGCGTTGCCAACGGAATTTGGCGGAGAGGTTGTCGAAGCCGAGGTTGTCAGTATACCCTTCCGGCCTTCCGTGAATCCTAACTCCCGGGAAGTAGAGAAATCGCGTACCAGTGCGCCTGTTTCCTGACCTATTTGCTGGCGGTGCAAAGCGCCGCCACTTTCTGGCGAAATGCTCATGACCATGAATTTTGAACAAGGCAAAGTTGATTGTATGCCTCAGCTTCCCGATCCTGCTTTTGCTGCGGCAGAGCTTATTTATCATGCATCCCTCGAGGCGACACCACGTCAAGTGAGCGCATTGGAAAGCCGCCCTGAATGGCTACCGGAAGGTATCCGTGTGTACGTGCCTTTTCTTCCCTCCTCAAACTTTGAAGATGCTTTCGACACCTGTAAAGCCTTGTTGATTTGGGGTGCGGTTCCGGTTCCTCATCTTCCTGCACGCGCTGTCCCGAGCGAAGAGAAACTTCGTGAATGGTTATTAGCGCTCAATGTGCTGGGCGTAAAGCAACTGCTGCTTATATCTGGCGACATTGAAACTGTGCAGGGGCCTTATGCGGATACCATGCAACTTCTGCAATCTGGTTTGTTGCAGGAATACGGCATTGAAAGCTTTGGTGTTGCGGGGCACCCCGAAGGGCATCCCCACGCCGACCAAACAGCGCTAAAACATGCTCTTGAATTCAAAATAAATTATGCCAAAGAACACGGACTATCCCTTTGGGTGGTGACGCAATTCTCGTTTGATCAGACGGTTTTGGAGCAGTGGCTTGATGAACACCAAACCATACTTGCTGGCATTCCGGTTTATCTCGGACTCGCTGGGCCTACGCGTTTGAAAAACCTGCTCTCTTACGCGGCGCAGTGCGGGGTTGCAACATCAGCAAAGGCGCTGACCAAAAACATAAATGCTGTCAGGCTGCTGAGACCTTGGACGCCAGATTCATTGCTGGAAGGGCTGGCAGTTTATCAATCGAATAGGTCGGAATCTGTGTTGAAGGGGATCCATTTGTTTCCGTTTGGTGGGCTGAAACAATCCGCCGAATGGCTCGCTAACAAAGCCAGATAATCCAATTCACTGGTAGTAACCCGGCATTTAATCTTGATGCCGAGACTCTGAAATAGTGAAATTTGGGGCACTCTAATGAATAATCAAAATAATACCGTATTAGTGACTGAAAATATGACAGCTTTACCTCCACCCGGCGCGCCGGATATTGAAATCGCCCGTGCCGTCAAACCTTGGCCGATCTTTGAAGTGGCCCAGCGTAAACTTGGTGTGGCCGCACATGCTTTGATCCCGTTCGGGCATTACAAAGCCAAACTGGATTTATCTCAGATTGATACCACTTCGAAGGTGGGCAAACTTGTGCTGGTCACTGCAATTACGCCGACCCCTGCTGGGGAAGGTAAAACCACCACCAGTATTGGTCTGGCTGATGCACTGAATGCTATCGGCGTTAGCGCCAGCGTATGCTTGCGTGAGCCTTCGCTGGGACCATGTTTTGGTGTGAAGGGTGGTGCTGCTGGCGGTGGCCGTGCGCAAGCCATTCCGATGGAAGATTTAAATCTTCACTTCAACGGCGATTTCCACGCAATCACCTCCGCGCACAATCTGTTGGCAGCCTTGATTGATAACCACATTCACTGGGGTAACGAGCTTAATCTGGATGCGCGTAAAGTATCATGGCGTCGTGTGATGGACATGAATGACCGCGCGCTTCGCCATACCTTAGTGGGATTGGGCGGCCCTGCTCATGGTCAGCCGCGCGAATCTGGTTTCGACATTACCGTGGCGTCTGAAATCATGGCAATCCTTTGTCTGGCAGAAGACAGAAAAGACCTCCAACGACGTCTGGGTAACATCATCATTGGACGCGACCGCGACAACAAGCCAGTGACCGCACGTGATTTAGGCGCAGAAGGCGCAATGACGGTGCTATTGAAAGACGCGATTCAGCCAAACCTGATCCAGACTTTGGAGCATAATCCAGCGCTTATCCATGGTGGTCCATTCGCCAATATCGCTCATGGCTGTAATTCTGTGATGGCGACCCGCACAGCCATGGGTCTGACCGATGTTGTGGTGACGGAAGCGGGCTTTGGTGCAGACTTGGGCGCAGAGAAGTTCATCGACATCAAATGCCGTATCTCCGGCTTAAAACCGGATGCTGCGGTATTGGTGTGTACCGTGCGTGCACTGAAAATGCAGGGTGGCGTCGCGAAAGACAATCTTGATTCAGTAGACGTTGACGCAGTGAAGCTTGGTTCAGCCAATCTTACGCGCCATATCGAAAACATGCAGAAGTTTGGCCTTACGCCTGTGGTAGCGATCAACCGTTTCCCGACCGATGATGCCAAAGAGCTTTCTGTCATCAAAGAAGTTTGCCTGAGTTTGGGCGCGCGCGTCGAAGAAGCGCTGCATTGGGCAGAAGGTGGTGTCGGTGCCAAAGCGGTTGCCGAAGCAGTGAAAGCTTTGCTGGATGGGGAAGCGCCAAATGTGCAGTTCCTCTACGAAGATGATCTTCCAATTGACGACAAAATCCGCAAAGTCGCCACTTCACTCTATGGTGCGGAAGACGTGCAGTTCAATATCGCCGCCCAAAAGCAACTCGATGAAATCCACCAGTTAGGTTATGGGCATCTTCCTGTTTGTATCGCGAAAACACCTTACAGCTTCACCTCAGAGCCATCGGAGCTTGGTGCACCATCAGGACACATACTGCCTGTGCGCGAACTTCGCCTGATGGCGGGTGCAGGCTTTGTTGTCGCGATTTGTGGTGACGTCATGACCATGCCAGGATTGCCGCGCAAACCCGCCGCACTCAGCATCTCACTGGATGATGATGGCGAGATTGTGGGCTTGTTCTAAGTCTTTTCCGGTTACGGTGTCAAAAAGCGCTACCTTGGGTAGCGCTTTTTGTTACTTATTCCCTGAACGTTTTTCTCCTGACTTGAAGCACGTAAAGTACCTACCAATCAATTCGAATCAGTTTTGCGGTATCAGGAGCAAGTGATGTGTAAGAAGGACAAACCGTATCAGTATCAGGAGCGTCAGGTTGAGTTAGATACCGACCGCGCGTTTCGTCTTGGCGAAGGCAAAATCAGCGGCTATCTGTCCGTGATATTGGGTGGTTTGTCGCTGCTTGCCGTGCTGGCTTATCTCTTTCCTTCCTATCTCACCACGACTGAACTTCGTAAAACCTACGATGCGGAAAGCCTGCAGCATGTTCTGAAATACGGCATGTATTTTTCTCTTTTCTTTGGCGCCATCACGCACCTACTGAAAAGGTATCGTCGTCTGGGTTGTATCGGCATACTGCTGACGCTGGTGGCTTTTGCTTTGGGGGGTTATACCGTGCCTGTTGGCCCGGTTGAGCCGAAAGAACTCTCCTTGGGAGTGGATTGGTTAATCCTGGCGTTTTTGGGTTCTGCGGCGATTTTTATGACGCTGGAAAAACTGCTGCCTAAGTACAAGAACCAAGTGATCTTGCGTAAAGAGTGGGAAACGGATTTCTTCTATTTCTGCTTCAACCATTTGGCGATTTCCGCCATCTTGATTTACGCCAACTACCATACTTCACACTTTGACTGGGCAGTGAGTGCTTCATTGCAAGAGTCAGTACAATCCTTGCCAGTGATTTTTCAATTTGTACTGATTCTGATTGCCGCGGACTTTGTTCTTTACTGGGAACATCGCCTGTTCCACGAAGTAAAAGCGCTGTGGCCGGTTCATGCGGTTCACCACTCGGTTGAAGAACTGGATTGGTTAGCTGGCTCGCGCGGTCATTTCATTCAAGTGTTCTCAGAACGTGCAATGGTGATGGTGCCGCTGTATTTGCTGGGGCCTTCAGAGGCAGCGTTGAATGCGTACGTGGCATTCGCAGCGCTGCAAGCGGTGCTGATTCACTGTAACACCCGCATGCACTTTGGTGTTCTGAAATATATCTTTGTGACGCCGCAATTCCATCACTGGCATCACAGCTCAGAAAAGCCTGCGATTGATACTAATTACAGTGCGCATCTGGTGTTGTTTGACTGGTTGTTCGGCACCATGCACATGCCTAAACAGCATTGGCCAGCAAAATATGGCACCACCAAGCCTATGCCGAAGGGTGTAATCGGACAAACCCTGTATCCGCTTACTGCACTGATTAAAAAGCAAAAATAAATTCAAAGTTTTCCTCTATGCGCCGTTCGCGGCGCATTCCAAATACATCCTGTCGCATTCGCATCGCTGGATCAGCTGAGTGTTGTTTAAGTTGGCTAAATATACGAAAGGAAAAACCAACAAAGGACGCACCCATGTCAGATGCTCTAGCACTGCATCGAGATTCCATCATTATTGATGGCCTGATTATCGCCAAATGGAACCGGGAACTGTTTGAAGACATGGCAAAAGGCGGGCTGACGGCTGCCAATTGCACGGTTTCGGTCTGGGAAGGTTTTCAGGGCACTGTCGATAACATTGTCGAGTTCAACCAATTGCTGCGTGAAAACAGCGACCTCATTCGTCCGGTACACACCACAGAAGATATTCTTGCTGCAAAGCGTGAAGGTAAAACCGGCATCATGCTGGGCTTTCAGAATGTTCACGCGTTTGAGGACAAACTTGGCTACATCGAGATTTTCAAAAAGCTGGGTGTAGGTATCGCGCAAATGGCCTACAACACCCAGAACCTAGTCGGTACGGGTTGTTACGAACGCGATGGTGGCTTGTCCGGTTACGGCCGCGAAGTCGTCGCGGAAATGAACCGTGTCGGCATCATGTGCGACCTTTCTCATGTTGGTCCCAAAACCTCAGAAGAAGTCATTCTGGAATCGAAAAAACCAGTTTGCTATTCACACTGCCTACCACTTGGCTTGAAAGATCATCCCCGTAATAAATCCGATGAAGAGCTGAAGTTCATTGCTGAACACGGCGGCTTTATCGGCGTCACCATGTTCGCCCCTTTCCTGAAAAACGGTATCAATTCCACCATCGAAGATTACGTCGAAGCCATCGATTACATCGTTGATCTGGTCGGTGAAGATTGTGTTGGTATCGGCACGGACTTTACCCAGGGCCACGATCAGGAATTCTTTGAATGGATTACCCATGACAAAGGCTACGCGAGAAGGCTGACCAAATTTGGCGAAATCATTAACCCGAAAGGTATCCGCACTGTCGGTGAGTTTCCGAATTTAACAGCAGCGTTACTCGACAGCGGTTGGTCGCCAGAGAAAGTGCAGAAAATCATGGGTGGTAACTGGGTCAAAGTTCTTAAAGACGTTTGGGGCGAATAAGCCTGACTGCGAAAGAGAGGAAGCATTAATGGGTCATCATCCACCGGAAATCCCTATTCAGGTCGACGACGAAACCGGCGTTTGGAGCACAGATGGCTTGCCCATGCTCTATGTCCCCCGACACTTTTTCATCAACAATCATGCTGCGGTAGAAGACGCGATTGGCGCAGATCAATACGCGGATTTGCTCTACAAAGCGGGCTACAAATCCGCTTATTTCTGGTGCGAACAGGAAGGGGAGACCCATGGCATATCAGGTGCAGAAGTGTTCGACCATTACATGAGGCGTCTTTCCCAGCGCGGTTGGGGACAGTTCTTCATTGAGCATCTGGATGTCTCCCAGGGTATTGCCCGTGTGCGCCTCGAAAACTCGGCGTTCGTGTATTACTACGGCAAGGTCAACCGCAAGGTGGATTACATGTTCACAGGTTGGTTTGCCGGCGCTATGGATCAGGTGACGGAGAGCGTCGGTTTTCCGTTCAAAACCCAGGCAGTGCAATTGCAAAGCGGCTCTGAAGAAGGCTGTGATTTTGGACTGTTTGAAGTGAAGCCGATTGGGTAAGAGCAGGTAAGAGCAGGTAAGAGCAGGTCCTAGGGAGAGCAAAGAGTTTGAATCTGAATCTAGGCCTCTGAAATCTGTGTAGGACCTAGGACCTAGGACCTAGGACCTCAAAACAAATATAAGGAAGTGCAATGTCTCAGTTCGACGCTATTTTTCAGCCGCTTGCGATCAACAAGCTGACGATCAGAAACCGGGTGATCAGTACGGCACATGCCGAGGTGTATGCGACGGAAAATGGCATGCCGACTGAGCGCTATATCAAGTATTACGAGGAAAAAGCCAAGGGTGGTATTGGACTGTGTGTCTGCGGCGGCTCAAGCCCGGTGTCTATAGACAGTCCACAGCATTGGTGGAGTTCGGTGAACGTGAGTACTGATGACGTCATTCCACATTTCCAGAACCTCGCTGATGCCATGCATAAACATGGCGCGGCTATCATGATCCAACTGACACACATGGGGCGGCGCTCTCGTTGGGACGGTGGCAACTGGCCGACCCTAATGAGCCCAAGCGGTATTCGCGAACCGGTTCACCGTGCGACCTGTAAAACCATTGAACCTGAAGAGATTTGGCGCATCATCGATGATTTCGCGCAAGCAGTCCGTCGTGCAAAAGAAGGTGGCTTGGACGGCGTTGAGCTCTCGTTTGCTCACCAACATCTTGTTGACCAGTTTTGGAGTCCGCGTGTTAACCGTCGTACTGATGAATGGGGCGGCAGCTTCGAAAACCGCATGCGTTTTGGCGTAGAAATTCTGAAAGCGGTGCGTGCGGAAGTAGGACCGGATTTCGCGGTGGGCATCCGCATGACGGGGGACGAATTCCATCCTGACGGCCTTGACCACGAGAACATGAAAGAAATTGCGGCTTACTATGATGGGCTCGGCATGATCGATTTCTTCAGTGTGGTCGGCTCGGGCTGTGATACCCACAATACGTTGGCGAACGTCATCCCGAATATGACTTACCCGCCAGAGCCGTTTATTCACCTCGCCGCAGGTATTCGCAGTGTGGTGAATGTGCCTGTGATGCACGCACAAAACATCAAAGACCCGGTGCAGGCAGCGCGAGCGCTGGAAAGCGGCCTGATTGATTTTGTCGGTATGACCCGCGCCCATATCGCTGACCCTCACCTCATCACCAAAGTGAAGCTGGGACAGACAGATCAAATCCGCCAATGTGTCGGCGCCAATTACTGCATTGATCGCCAATATCAGGGTATTGATGTTCTCTGTATCCAGAATGCAGCGACGTCCCGTGAATCTAAAGTACCTCATATCATCAGCAAAACCGACGGCCCAATTCGCAAAGTGGTGGTGGTCGGTGGTGGCCCCGGTGGCATGGAAGCGGCGCGTGTCTGTGCCGAGCGTGGTCATCAGGTCACTTTGTTTGAGAAAAACCGTGAACTTGGCGGGCAAATCACGCTGGCAGCCGCTGCACCCCAACGTGAACAAATCGCAGGTATTACCCGCTGGTTCGATCTGGAACTGCGCCGTTTGGGTGTGAACCTTGTATTCGACACGGCGGCAGATGAAGCCACCATTATGGCTGAATCACCCGATGTAGTTGTGCTGGCTGTTGGCGGTAAACCGTTTATCAATCAGGAAGCTAAATGGGGCGGTGATGACGGTCTGGTGGTAAGTAGCTGGGACATTCTAAGCGGTGCCGTTGAGCCGGGCAAAAACGTGGTGGTGTACGATACCATTTGCGAATTCGCGGGTATGTCTGTCGCGGATTATCTCGCGGCGAAAGGCTCATTGGTGGAAATTGTCACCGATGACATCAAACCGGGTGTCGCTGTCGGTGGCACCAGCTTCCCCACATACTATCGCAGTCTCTATGAGCGCGATGTAGTGATGACGCCGGATCTGGTGCTGGAAGAAGTCTACAAAGAGGGTGACAAACTGATTGCCCGCTTCGAAAACGAATACACAGGTGTGCGCGAAGAGCGCGTGGTCGACCAGGTGGTGGTTGAAAACGGCGTCAGACCAGACGAGGCGCTTTACTATGCGCTCAAAGAAGGCTCCCGTAACCGTGGTCAGGTAGATATCGACACCCTGTTTGCCTTTGAGCCACAACCCGCATTTACGGAACATGCAGGGGGCTACTTGCTTTATCGCATCGGTGATTGCAGCGCGCAGCGCAATATTCACGCTGCCATCTACGATTCACTGCGTCTGTTTAAAGACCTCTGAGCGACTGCGGGGTAGCTGTGATGTGGACGTCGCTTATCGGTCCTTTGTTAGTCATCATGATTGCGCTGGCGGTTGTCGGCACAGTAAAACGGATTCGTCTCTGGCAGCAAGGGAAGCCAGCCAGCTTTCCCATCGGGAGAGCCCTTGCTGCCATTCCCCGACGGTATTTGGTTGATCTTCACGATGTGGTTGCACGTGACAAAGCGTTCGCAAACACGCATGTCGCCACTGCTGGGGGCTTTGTGGCATCTGGCATTTTAATGGTGCTGGTTTTCGTTCTGGGGTTAGACAATACCCTGACATTTGCACTGATGAGTGCGACGTTTGCTGCGATGGCGTTTGGTGCAGTGAAAGTGAAAAAACGTCGCGAAAACCCTCCTGCTAACCTTTCCAAAGGGCCTTGGCAGAGGCTACCTAACAGTCTGCTGGTTTTCTCCTTCTCTGGCTTGATGATGTCGTTGCTGTTGTTATTGGGCATCGGCAATGTACCCATCATCGTCGCGGCGCTGCTTATCGTTGGCATTCTGTTAGGTTTAGCAGAGCTGCTATTTGGTATGACTTGGGGCGGCCCAATGAAACATGCCTTTGCGGGCGCCTTACATCTTGGCTTTCACCGACGTCAGGAACGTTTTGGTGGTGGCCGATCAACGGGCCTGAAGCCCATCAACCTTGATGAGCAAACTCTGGGCGTTGAAAAGCCGTCCGATTTTTATTGGAACCAGCTGTTGGGCTTTGATGCCTGCGTGCAGTGCGGACGCTGTGAAAAAGTTTGTCCGGCGTTTGCCGCCGGTCAGCCACTGAATCCGAAGAAACTGATTCAGGATATGGTGGTAGGCATGGCTGGCGGGGAAACGGGAAATTACGCCGGCAGCCAGTACCCCGGCAAATCTGATGAAGCCCGTTGCGGAGCGCCGGATAAACCTTTGTTCGAGGGTTTACTGGATGCAGAAACCGTCTGGTCGTGTACTACCTGTCGAGCCTGTGTCGAAGAATGCCCAATGATGATCGAACACGTTGATGCGATTGTCGATATGCGCCGCAACTTGACGCTAGCAAAAGGTGAAACGGTCGGAAAAGGCGCAGAGGTGTTGGAAAACCTGATTGCAACCGATAACCCGAATGGCCTGTCGCCAAACAGCCGAGCGAACTGGTCAGTCGATCTGAAGCTCAATCATCTGTCAGAGGTGGGTACCACGGATGTGCTTTTGTGGGCGGGTGACGGTGCCTTTGATTTGGCTTACCAACGCACGCTTCGTGCGGTGGTTACACTGCTGCGTCACGCCAATATCGATTTCGCCATTTTGGGTAACGAGGAATTGGATAGCGGCGATCTGGCGCGTCGTCTGGGTGATGAAGCCACCTTCCAGCGCTTGGCGATTGCCAATGTCAAAACCCTGAACAAATACCAGTTCAGGTCAATTGTTACCCCGGATCCTCACGCCTTCCATGTACTTAAAAACGAGTACCCGGACTTTGGCGGCAGCTATGATGTTTTCCATCACACCGAGTATCTGGCGAAGCTGGTTGAGCAAGGTGATATCAAGCTGAAGCAGGCCAAATCCCAATCGGTGACGTATCACGATCCTTGTTATCTCGGGCGCTACAACGGTGGCTATGATGCACCGCGTTACCTGCTCAGCAGCATGGGGCTGACGGTCAGTGAGATGGAGCGTTCAGGCTATCGCTCGCGTTGCTGTGGCGGTGGAGGTGGGGCGCCAGTCACCGATATTCCGGGCGAACATCGCATTGCGGATATGCGGATGGATGATGCCCGCGAGACGGGGGCTGATATGGTGGCGGTTGCCTGCCCGCAGTGTGCAGTGATGCTCGAAGGCGTGGTGATGCCAAGGCCGGAAGTGAAGGACGTTGCTGTCATGCTGCTCGATGCCGTGGTAGAAAATGCCGACGCTGGCCAAGCAAAAGCGGTGGGGGAGTAAATGGACGACATCAAACGACGCGATCCCCGTAAAGAACATATCCTGAGAAATCGCCTGCACCCTCAGTATGATGAGATGGCAGTTGACCATGATTTGCTGATGTCAGGTGGTACCAACCGCAAAAATCCCCACAAGCAGGGGTACTTATCGGCGGAAGGCATTAAACGGATCGACCGCTCTGGTGCTGCGGTCGCAGCGGCTGGCGTGGCGAAAAAACAGCAAGAGCAAAGCCTGCCACTCAGGGCCATTGTGAATCCTTCCCACTATATTGTGGTGTTCTCGGATTCTGATAGTGCCAAGCTGACGGTGCTGGACAAAGACATGCTGGGACTTGCACATTCGCTGGCGGACGGTGGCACAGCCGTCGTAATGATTAACCTTCACAACCGTGAGGATGACCTTGCCTCGGCCGGTGCTGACAGAGCATTGACGCTCGACGCAGCCAACTATTCCCCTGACAACTGGCTCGCGATATTACAAACCATTGATACAGAGCTATCCCCCAAACATTGGATATTCGCGGATGACACCTTAGTCGGTGGAGATTTAGCGAGAAGATTAGCGGCTTCATTGGGCGTAAGACCAGTGACTCGCGGCAACCTTTACGCAGAAGGCACGCTGAATTGTGGTGGTGGTGACGCATCGAAAAGTGTTAACCGGAAGCTTTCCCGAATATTGCTGGTGGAAGAACAAGTGGCTGACCCGATTGCTGGCTTTATCACTGAAGCGTCTTCACTGGATGTCACAGAAGTGGCGGGTGTGATACCCAAAGTCACAGACCTTGGTGGCGTCGCCGTTGATCCGGCTGACATTCCTCTGGCGGAAACCCGATTTATTCTCTCCGGTGGTAACGGTATTCGTAATTGGGCCTTGTTCCACCAATGTGCGCAAGCATTGGGTGCGACAGAAGGGGCCAGCCGTGTCGCTGTTGATAACGGGCACATGCCAAGAACAACTCAGGTTGGCGCTACCGGCACCTATGTGAACGCCAAGATCTATATCGCCGTGGGTATTTCGGGCGCGATTCAACATTTGCAGGGGATGACGACCTGCGAAACCGTCATCGCACTGAATACTGATGCCAACTGCGAGATGATTAAGCGTGCTGATCTCAGCATTATCGCTGATAGCAGCGAAGTGATGCAGGCATTGGTTGACGCTACCTTTGGTGGTAAAGGAGAGCTTGATGATGTCGGATAACCCAAACATCCTGGTACTGGTTTCAGCCGGCCAACACCCGCTCTCTGGACGTCCAAGACGGGCAGAGCGTGATGCCAAGGCGCTGGAAATGGCATTGACCCAGTCGGAATCTGCAATGGTTTTATTCGCCGGCGATCCTCAATCACCCGCGATTCGGGAATATCTTGGTATGGGCGTCTCCAAGGTCAACGTGTTGAAGCAACCAGAAGGGGCAGACACTAGCGCGGCACTGGCGGATTTCGTCAAATCCCAGAAGCCCCAACTGGTTTTCTGCGGTGCCCGGGCAGAGCAGGGGGAATCATCCGGCATGGTGCCGTATTTGGTTGCTGATGGGTTAGGTGCAGCCGTTGTGCCGGAAGTGGTCGATGTGATGGAACAAACCGATTCTCACGTTGAAGTGCTTCAGGCTTTGGCAGGCGGTCAGCGCAGAAAGCTTAGGGTCGAACTACCTGCTGTGCTGATCGCCAGTGCATCAGCGCCTGCAGCAAGGCAAAGCGCGTTTACCAAAGCGAGAGATGGTTTAGTGAATGTGCTGGAAGTTGAAGTGAAAATGGATCTGGAGCAACAGGGCTGGAAATGGCAGCCAGCCAAGAAACGTCCGAAGCGCACTAAAACCGTCGCCGCTAAAGCCTCCAGCCGCGACCGCTTTAAAGCTGCCACTGCAGCGCCCGCATCTTCTGGCGGAAAAGTGATGATGAACCCAAGCCCGCAAGAAGCGGCAGAAGCGATTCTGAAGCTGCTTGAAGAGAAAGGTCTTAGGAAGTGAACGTAAACGGGTTTGCCAACAAATGCCCTCAGTTTGAGGGCATTGTCGTTTTAGCAAGTCTAGAGTTGGGCTAGTTACAGCTGTAGCTGGTTGCCACTTTCCTCACCCGGTTATCTGCACCGTCACAGAAGTCGTAATTCAACTGTAGGAAACACTGCTGTGAACCGTCCTCTTTGATGGTGATGGTGCCGTTGTACACATAGGAAAGCGGTGTACCACGCACATCACCATGCTGGCAGGCAGGCTTAATGGTTGAACTGCCGCTAATGCTCAGTGTCTTCAAAGTCTTAACTTCAGTCACCCCAACATAGCCGCGGATACCGCCAGAATAACGGTCGTAACTTGTGGTCGAGAAACTGCCGTAATCAGTCGTCCATCTGAGTCGAGTGTGGCGCGCTGATGAGTGGTATAGCCCGGCAGCGTTGAAGTAGACATCAGATTTATCGCAATCCACACCAAAGTAAGACCAAGCACCATCCCCGCCTGCAGACATTTGTAGTTTCACGCCTGAGCTACAGGCACCAAGTGGTTCATCGTTGTCGTTAATGGTAACGGTTCCCCATGCTTTGTCGCCTTGGTCATCTTTAATCCAGGCGTCGAGCGAAAAGGTTTTGGCTTCTTCGTCATCGTCATCATCAATGGTTGGTACGATCACGCTGATGCTGGAAACACCCGGCGGGATGTCTACCTTCACGCCTGCGCTGGTGAGAGTGGCTGATGTGCTTTCATCTCCAAATCTCACCGTGACACCAGTCTGATAGTCGGTTCCCGCAATGGCCGTACCATCGCGAAGTGCAAGGGTAACTTCTTTTGAGGCTTTGAGCTCTTTGTCGAAGTTGACGGTAAAGGTGGCATTTTGTCCTTCGGTAACGGTGTCGCCGGAAACACCAGTGACTTCAATGACAGTTTCGCTTGGAAAAACGGTGCCGTCATAGCACTTGTAAGCTTCCAGTGTATTGGTCGTCAACGCGCTGATGCGATTTGGAAAAAGCCCGACAGAGACTTTCTCGCCCGTATCAGGGTTCAGTCGCCAAAGCCGGGTACTATTGATGTTCCCTGTGACGTTTTGGTTTTTGGCAGCAACAAGCATTTGACCGTTCTGGTCGAGGGTGGCGGCCGTGACGAAATTGACGAAATGGAAAGACTCTAGCTTGGTTTCACCCGTAGAGGTGTTAATGGTAAATGTTCGGGTGTTGGTGACAAGCAGGAGTTTGCCCTGATAAAACACAAAGTCACCCCAACTTGAGTAACCTCCCGAGCGCATACCACTGGGAAATTCGCCAATCTTTGCCGTTGAGGCGTCGCTGGTGTTGATGGTAAAGATATCACTGTTATCAGAGGCATAAAGAGTGTTTGTAGTGGGGTCAAATGCCATGCGGAATACATCCGGCGTGTCTCCAACAATCGAGTGAGTGCCTGTATCTGGGTCATAGTAGGCGAGCTGGTTTTTCTTCAGCTTTGACGCATGGAAATCGAGGCTAGGAAATTCACCGGAATTGGTGTCGTCTTCAAGCCCCTGCACATGATAGGCTTCCGGCCTTGGCGCGCTTACATAGTAGATACGATTGTTGACTGCGTCATAAGCCATAGCCGAAGAGCTGAATAGTGTGCGTGACTCTTTCAGTGCGCGTGAGCCGTCGTAAGCACCTGTGAGTTTTTTGTCTTCTTGCAGGTCTATAAGAAAACCCACATGTCCGCGTCCCGCATTCATCGCGTAGACGTTGCCATTACACTGTGCAAAAGCGCCAGACGAGGCGCAGGTTGCCAGAATGAAAGTTGCCAAAGTATGCTTCTTCATACAATTTCCCTAGTGTTTATATTGTTATTAAATCAACTGCATAAGCATGAAAATCGTATGAGGGGAGACAGACGTATTTTGTCTCGAATATGATGCGGCGTCGGAAATAAATAATTAGCGTTTACTGAATAAGACGCTTTGTGTTTGATTAATAAAATTAATAAGTTAGATCTAAATTAGGAGGTGGTGTTTGAATCAACTGTTCTGAAAATTAACAGATCATAATCAAACATCAACTTGAGGACAGAAGATGAAACGCATCGTTTTATACACCAGCAAAAATTGTGCGCACTGCCAGTCAGCCAAGCAGTTTTTCGATAGCAAGAAAATTGCCTACCGTTTGTGCGATGTGGGTACACCAAGAGGCAGAAAAGAGCACGCATCGCTAGGAGCGCGTGGCGTGCCGGTGATAAAGATTGGTGACAAGATTCTCCACGGCTTCAACGTGAAAGCGGTGGAGAAAGCCTTGGAAGGAGATTAGTTCGAGCCTGCCACGGTGGTGAGTGATTTCCGCTGGTGCTTAATGATGTCGGCGATTTTCTCTGCAATCATAATGGTGGGCGCATTGGTGTTACCGCCTACCAGCGTCGGCATAATAGACGCATCTACCACACGTAACCCATCTAAGCCGTATACACGAAGCTGGTTATCCACCACGGCCATTTGGTCTTCATCCGTTCCCATTTTGCAGGTACCAATCGGGTGATATTGGGTGTCTGCCCGGCTGCGGATGTCTTGCTCAATGGCTGCATCATCATTGGCATCGACCGGATAGAAAGGCTTGCCACGTATATCTTTGAAAACGTCGCTTTCAAGCATTTGATATTGCTTCTTCCAGCCTTCAATCATCACGCGCATATCATCAGGGTCGGCAAAGAAATTGGGGTCGATACGCGGTGAATCCGAAGGGTTGGCACTGTTGAGTTTTACCGTGCCAATGCTCTTGGGGCGAAGCAGGGTTAGATGCGAGCAAAAACCATGACTGGCATGAATTTTACGGGCGTGGTCGTCGACGACACCAACGACGAAGACGAACTCTAAATCTGGCACATCAACGTCATCCGATGAACGCAAAAAGCCAATACCTTCAGCGAAATTGCTGCTCAGTTTACCTTTGCGTTCTTTCATCCACTCAGGCAGAGCTTTCGCCATTTCAACACCCATTTGCAGCGACACACCAAAGCTGTCGCGTTTGGCGCTGCAGCGGTATGAATGCACCAGATCGATATGATCCTGCAGGTTCTCGCCCACGCCGGGAAGATCGTGAATTTGCTTGATATCGTGGGCATCCAGATCGGCTTTCGCACCGACACCGGAAAGCATCAGAATTTGTGGTGAACCAAATGCACCGGCTGACAGGATCACCTCTTGTAGTGAGCGAATCTGAACGCGTTGTCCTTGTTTTTCGTATTCCACGCCAACTGCTTTTTTGCCTTCGAACAGCACACGACAAGTGGTGGCATTGGTGACCACAGTCAGGTTGGGGCGATTGAGATTGGGGGTGAGATAGGCTTTGGCAGCGCTGCAACGTTCTCCGTTAAGCTGAGTAACCTGAGTCGCCATCGCGCCAAACTGCTCTGCACCGTTCACATCTGGGTTTCTGGGAACGCCAATGCTTTCACAGGCATCCAGAAAACGCTCAATCAAAGGACTTGGCGAGCGAAGTTCAGCAACGTTGAGAGGGCCGCCTTTACCATGAAACTCATCGTGGTGAACTTCGTTGTTTTCCGCTTTCTTGAAGTACGGCAGGCATTCATCATAGCTCCAGCCCTGATTTCCCAGACTGGCCCAGTGATCGTAATCGTAACGGTGTCCGCGACAGTACATCATGGCATTGATTGAGCTCGAACCGCCGAGGGTTTTGCCGCGCGGCTGATAACCTTTGCGTCCGTTTAATCCTGGTTGGGGAATGGTTTCAAATCCCCAGTTATTGATTTTGGTAGGCATCATCGCCACCACGCCTACCGGGGTATGAATAAGGGCGCTGGTATCTTTGCCGCCGGCTTCGAGCAGGCAGACAGTCACTGTCGGGTCTTCGGACAGGCGGGATGCCATCACACACCCAGCGGAGCCGCCGCCAACCACAATGTAATCGAAGCTATCCATTTACGCGTCTCCGTTTTTGGAAGGGTGGAGATCGCGTTTGAGGATTTTGCCCGTTGCGGTCATTGGGAAGCTGTTACGGATAATGACACGGCGCGGATATTTGTAATCCGCCAGTTGTTCCTTGCACCAAGCGATGATCTCAGTCTCTTCAACCACATCAGCATCTTGCTTCAACAGTACATGAGCATGGATTTCTTCGCCGAGTCTCTCGTGGGGTTCGCCAACCACCGCCACCATTTCGATAGCAGGGTGACACACCATCACTTCTTCGATTTCCCGCGGATAAACGTTATAGCCTCCGCGCAGGATCATATCTTTCACGCGATCAACAATGAAGAGATTGCTGTGTTCATCAAGATAGCCGATGTCGCCACTTTTGAACCAGCCGTCGATAAAGGTTTCTTCTGTTGCTTCTGGGCGGTTGTAATAGCCCTTCATCACGCTTGGGCTCTTGATGCACACTTCACCGCGCTCGCCCGTCGGGACACTGTTTCCTGCTAAGTCGACAATCTTGATCATATGACCACACAGCGGTTGGCCGACACTACCGGGAAGTCTGTCGCTGTCGATATGGTTGAAAGTCGCCACAGGTGCAGTTTCAGATAAGCCATAGCCTTCGAGAACTGGAAGCCCAAAGGTGGCTTCAAACTGGCGCAACACTTCAACAGGCAGAGAAGCGCCGCCAGAAATGCCTAGTCGCAGGCTCTGCCGCACTTTTTCGCTTTTCTCGAAGCATGCTTCACTGGCACGTTGCAGGGCGATATACATGGTGGGGACGCCAGCAAATACAGTCACGCGATGCTCGATGATTTGCTCTATCACGCTGGCAGGTTCAAAGCGGGGCACCAGCACCACAGTCGCGCCAGTGAGTATGCTGGCATTCATCATCACGGTTTGTCCGAAGCTGTGGAACAGCGGCAGCGCGGCCATGGTGGTGTCGCTGTATTCCAAACGCATCAGGTTCTGCGATGCCATGGCATTGGTAATCATGTTGGTGTGGGAAAGCTCAGCACCTTTGGGTTGGCCTGTGGTGCCAGAGGTATAGAGGATAACCGCCGTATCATCGCCTTGTCGGGAAACCGCTTCAAATGGCTTTGATGCTTCTGACAGCCAGGCTTGAAGGGAATGGGCTGAAGAATCATTTCCCGGCATGGACACAAAATGCTCGCAGCCTTCCGCGTGTCTAAACCCTTCCTGACCAAAAGTGCCCATGGGCAATTCTTCTGTGCCATCAAAACAGAGATAGGCTTTAGCGTCGGAATCATTCAGGTGATAGGCAATCTCGCGGGGTTTGAACAATACGTTCATCGGGACTACAACGCAGCCTGCTTTCAGAATACCGTAATAAGCGATGGGGAAGTAGGGGATATTGGGACAGGAGAGGGCAACTTTGTCGCCCGGTCCCAAGCCCAGCGAAACAAGGTGTTGGGCGACGTTGGCGGCGAGTTTGTCGAGCTGTTCGAAGGTGAAGACGGTGTCGGCCATTCGAACAGCGATTTTATCGGAAAAGAGCGCCGCACTGCGCTCCAGATTGACAGCAAGATTGTGCATTCCTTGTACTCCTTATCTTCCTTTTAGTTTGCCTTGTTTTTATCGAGCACTATCGTCCAGAAGCGATGTCTGGGGTTTTAATAGCGGCGTTGGCATTGTCTTGTGTGGAAAGCATGGGATCGGGTTTCCCGATAAAAATACGCATCACCAGTCTTTGTGCGAGGTTGCCATATGGCGGCGCGAACAGGCTGATTGGGAACCAACGGCGCATCTGCAAAACGGTTCTGGCATGGCTAAGTTCGCGAAAGCCTTCTTCGCCGTGGTAATTACCGATGCCAGAGTTACCAATGCCACCAAACGGCACGGCATGGTTCAGGGCATGCCAACCCCAATCATTGATGGTGACGCCGCCGCTGTGGGTGCGCTCAAGCATCCATTCACGACGCTCTTTATCGTGACTGAACAGGTAGCACGCCAGTGGTCTTGGTCGGTTGGTGATGTAATCAGCGACCTCTTCAAGGCTGTTGTAGCCGTGGACTGGTAGCAGAGGCCCAAAGATTTCTTCCTGACAAATCCGCATATCCGGCGACAGATTGGTCACAATGTGCAGCGGCATTTTGCGTTTATCGCTGTCATCGCGGCATTTGATGATGCTGGCACCTTTGGCTTTGGCGTCTTCAACGAGTGCCTGAAAGCGTTCGAACTGGGCATTGTCGACCAAGGATGTGCAATCAGCATTGCCAGCTATGCCTGAATACATCTTTTTATAAGCGTGGGATAGTGCTTCAACAAAAGCATCCACTTTTTCATTCGGAACGAACGCATAGTCCGGTGCGATACAGATTTGCCCGGCATTAAAACTCTTACCGTGGGCAATGCGGTTGGCCGCTTGTTGGATGTCGTAATCCTCGAAGATCACCGTGGGGGATTTTCCACCTAGCTCAAGGGTGACTGGCGTGAGGTTTTTCGCTGCGTTTGCCATGATGATCTTTCCGCTGTTTGGCGATCCAGTAAAGACAATATGATCAAACGGCAGATGGCTGATTTCCATTGCCTGAGGGTGATCGCCCGGCACAACACGAACACGATCTTCTGAGTAGACTTCTGCCAGCATTGCTGTCAACGCAGAGGTGGTTTTGGGGCAGTTTGGCGGCATTTTGATCATGCAGCGGTTGCCTGCAGCGAGCGCGGTGATCAAAGGACCCAGAGAGAGGTAAAGCGGGAAATTCCAAGGACAGATAATTCCAACCACGCCCTTAGGCTGGTAACGCAGTTCCAGTTTATTGCCTTTGAAGAGCCATTCTGTTGGGCGGCGTTTCGGACGCATCCAGCGGCGAAGGTGACTTTGTACATGGTTAATGTCTAGGATCGGCCCCAGCACATCTGCCATCAAAGACTCTGAATGGCTGCGACCTCCGAAATCGTCACTCATGGCCTGAGCCAACACGTTCTGGTACCGGCGAAGCTGGGTTTTCAGCGCGGAAAGCTGTGCTTTTCTGTCTTCCAGTGTGGGCTGGGTATCTTGCTGATAGGCTGATTTGAGCGCGTAAAACCACGACTCTAGCTCACTAAGCGCAGCGTGTTGGGAGAAAGGTACTGTACTGCTTTGATTGTTCATGCCCGAATTCCTGATGGTTTTGTCATTTACTGTTCGATTACAACATCGGGTCAAACTCCCGAACAGGTGCCAAAAAGACAAAATCCGGTGATATTCGGACAGAATTGCGGTATTTATAGACTTGTCACTGTTTCTAGTGATGAGCAGCATGGGGAAGTGTCATGAAGTACACCGCGGTTTATGAGCCAGACATGAAGTCCTGTGGCGTGTTGGATTTACAGCTTTTGAGCCGTTATCTGCAAGATCGCGTGCCGATGGAAGCCCTCCTTGAAGGAACGGGACTACAACAAGACAGGCTGTATGCGCCAGATACTCACATTACCCTGATGCAAAAACTCGCTACCTTCAGCAATGCCATCAATAACACTTCAGAGCCGGGGCTTGGCCTGAGAGTGGGTCAGCAAGCGAGGTTTAGCGACTTTGGCGTCTTGGGCTACGCCGTATTCAGCAGCAATACATTGCTTGATGCCTTGATGATGGGTTTCAAATACCTTCGCTTAGCGGGGCCCGTGCTCAAGAAAACCATGTGGGTGGAAGATGATGTTGGCTACTTCCGTGCTGATCAGCTGGTGGAGCTGGATTCATTGCTGCCGTTTTGTTCTGAATACTGGTTTGCGGCGATCTTGAGTTTGTGTGAAGAGGTGATTCAGCAGCCTTTCCCTTCTAAAGCCATTTACTTTCCCTTCCGTGAGCCGGAATATGCTGAACTCTATGAAGAAACCTTCCACTGTCCGGTTTATTTCAACAGCAAACACCTTGAATGGCATTTCGATGCCACCAAGCTTTATGAACCACTGCCAACCGCGAATCCGATGACGCTGAGTATGTGTCTCAAATCCTGTGATGAGATGCTGGAGAAAGTCTCGGGCGCGCTGACGTTGAATGAAAAAATCACCCAGATGTTATTGGAAAACCCCGGTCGGTATCCATCGATTGAAGTGGTCTCCTCTGCGCTCGGTATGTCTTCCCGCACGCTTCGCCGTCATCTTAAAAACGAAAATACTGGGTTTCAGGACATTCTGGATCATGTGCGGTTCAGTCTTGCCCGCCACTATCTGCGCTCAACCCACATCAGCATTGAAGATATTTCCGAGCGGGTCGGTTTTTCAGATCCCGCTAACTTCCGCCATGCATTTCGCAAGTGGAGTGGCACTTCACCGAGGGATTATCGAAACCAAATCACGACCTGAACAAGGCGCTGAAAACCAAGCTGACATCCAAATGTTACTTTACATATGGAAAAACATATATACAGTATGCAGGGTGAACAACGACTTGGTGAATATGAATGATCTCTCCCGTTAATTTCTACAAATGCTTAGCGGATGAAACCCGTCTGAAAACCCTGATGTTGCTGCAACAGGAAGGGGAGCTTTGTGTGTGTGAATTGATGGAAGCGCTCGAAGAAAGCCAGCCAAAAGTATCCCGTCATCTTGCTCAATTGCGTAAATGCCAACTGCTGACCGATCGCCGTCAGGGCCAGTGGGTGTTTTACAGCATTTCCAGTGCATTGCCGACGTGGGCGAAAGAGGTGCTTGCCGTGACGACCGATTCAAATCCGGTCTTCCTGCAAGAATGTATGACCCGTCTATGCAAAATGGGCGATCGCCCAGAGCGCGCTTCTACCTGCTGTTAAGACAAGAGAGCTAGGATGATGGTTTTTATAATTCAATATATATGATTTTTCATATATTTGGTAAATGGGATTGAGTTATGGGCATGTTTGAACGCTACCTTTCCGTGTGGGTAGCAGTGTGTATTGGTGCGGGTGTACTGCTGGGAAATCTTGTTCCTTCTGCTTTTGAATTGGTGGCCAATCTGGAATTTGCACACGTAAATCTGGTGGTTGCGGTACTGATTTGGGTGATGATCTTCCCGATGATGGTTCAGGTTGATTTCTCCGCCATCAAAGACGTGGGCAAAAAGCCAAAAGGCTTGGCTCTGACGCTGGTAATCAACTGGTTAGTGAAGCCTTTCACCATGGCAGCGTTGGGCTGGTTGTTTTTCAAAGGCATCTTCGCAGATTGGGTTGATCCACAAAGTGCGAGCGAGTACATAGCGGGTATGATTCTGCTTGGTGTGGCGCCATGCACCGCCATGGTTTTTGTATGGAGCCAACTCACCAAAGGTGATGCCAATTACACCTTGGTTCAGGTGTCAGTGAATGACCTCATTATGGTGTTTGCTTTCGCCCCTATTACGGCATTCTTGCTGGGTGTGACAGATATTCTGGTGCCTTGGGAAACCTTGATTCTCTCCGTTGCCTTGTATGTTGTTCTGCCGCTGGTTGCGGGTGCTTGGGCGCGCAAACACTTGCTGGCAAAGGGAGAGGAAAAACTGCAAAGCTTCCTGACGGCAGTGAAGCCTTGGTCTATTGTGGGTTTGCTGGGCACCGTTGTTCTGTTGTTTGGTTTTCAGGCGCAGACTATCGTCAGTCAGCCCCAAACCATTTTGTTGATTGCGATCCCTCTGCTTATTCAAACTTACGGCATCTTCGCGATTGCTTACGGCGCAGCCAAATGGCTCAAGCTGCCTCATAACGTTGCCGCTCCTGCTGGAATGATTGGTACGTCTAACTTCTTTGAACTGGCAGTCGCTGTCGCGATTTCGTTGTTTGGTTTGCATTCAGGAGCAGCATTGGCAACGGTCGTGGGCGTACTGGTGGAAGTCCCCGTGATGCTCTCTCTAGTGTGGTTTGCGAACAGAACAACCCACTGGTTTGAGCCTGCAAAGGCCTGAGGTCAACAGACCCTAGCATCCAAATAACAAGGCCCGCATTAGCGGGCTTTGTTGATTAGATAGGTGTTTGATTACTGCAGGTTACCGTCAGCGTCGTAAAAACGCTGGGTGCTGTACTCTTCGAGAGGAAGTTTGCTCAGTGTGCCAACCGCTTCTGCGTAATCTACGAAGGCTTTTGCGTAGTCGAGGTAAGTATCAACGGCTCTGCCATCGTTGGTGACATCACCAAACACGAAATAACCATCGCGACCACCGCTTACAAAGCTGTTGGTTACAACCTGAATGTTGGCTTCTGTGCTTGCTGTATCCAGCGCTACCCAATCACCTGCTAAGCGCGAATTGATTTCGATATTGGTGACACGCTCACCAAACGTTTTCGAAATATCCACATCAAAACGCAGACCTGAAGCGTAAGGGTAGGCACCGCTTGAACCGTCTGGATTCAGAACATAATCCACGCCTTGTTCCAGGGCCAGTTTGATTTCAGCGCCACTCATGTTCAGGTTCACCAAGGTATTGCCAAATGGAAGCAGTTGATAAGCGGTCGCGATAGTCACATCACCCATAGGTACGTCGGCACGCACGCCGCCCGCGTTCTGGATGGCAACATCTGCTTCTAAGCTCTGCAACATGAAAGCTTTCGCCACCAAATTCGAAACATCAGAGCCGTTAGATTGGGTTTCAGACACGTCACAGAGGGAGCTGATACCTTGCCCTGGAACACGCTCAAGACACAGATTAGAGGTTGCGTTCGCAATGACGGTTTGGGTTTCTTCTTCGATACGTTGCGTGTAAGTGTCCAGCAGAGTTTGCGTTTCTGCATCACGCTCAACGATTGAAAGCACAGGGTTTGCATCGATATCTGCGTAAACGGCATCGCGGTCAGCACCTTCCAGTTCTACGCGTGTACCTTCAGCGTTGCGGCGCTTGAAGGTGTCACCCAGCATCAGGTGAGGGGTACCTGAACACTGTTCAACGACACCTTTGCGGTCGAAGCTGATATCCAGCTCGCCAACGATTGAGGAATATTGCCAAGCTTGCGCGACACAAACCGGGTCGCCATCTTTATTGGTCACCATAGTTGGGTAGTCGCCCGCGCTGTTCAGACCGACCGCATCGAAATCGCCCAGCAGACTGTGAGAGTCACCACCGATGATCACGTCAACACCACTCAGATTCTTCGCCAGCTCCAGATCGTTGCCGTATTGGTAGTGAGTCAGCAAAACAATCTTGTTCACGCCTTTCTTCTTCAGCTTGTTGATGAATTTCTGAGCGGTTTTGGTTTCATCCAAGAACTCAGTGGTTGCATCTGGGTTCGAAGAATTCTTGGTTTTAGTAGCGATATCAATACCGATAATACCCACTTTCTGACCGTTGAATTTCTTAACAACGAAAGGACGGAACGAATCCCACTTGCCTTGAGGTGTCAGCGGAGAAACGCCAACTTCTGGGCGAACGTTTGCAGCTACCACACGGGTATTACAGTCAGCGGTTGCCAACTGATCCAGGAAGGTTTTCAGGCCCGCATCGCCGTCGTCAAACTCATGGTTACCCAGCGCAAAAGCATCGAAACATACTTGGTTCATCATTGCTGCGTCTGCTTCACCGCCAAAAAGGGTGTAGTAGAGGTCACCGGTGATGGCATCGCCCGCGTGCAGTTTCAAAACGTTCTGTTTCGCTTCGTCGATTTCACGGATTTTGGTGACGACGCGCGGGAAACCACCCACTTCAACGCGCGTGCTTTCACCACCAACAGTAATGTCTAAACCATCGTCAGCTTCCAGATGAGAATGGTGGTCATTGATATGTGCGATGGTGAGATCCATTGGACGTTCAAAGCAGCCCATGAGCGTGAGAGACAGAGCTGCGACAGCCGCAGCAAGAACCTTGGTTTTCATTCTTCGTTCCTTCCTTAGTGAAGATAGCGCTTTCTTTAGCGGACTAAGCTATTGAAGCTTTGTGTCACTCAAGTAAAGAAAAAAAGACAAAACGAAGATGACGCAAGGGTGAGACGGATTACTTCGAGAAGGATTCTGATTTTTTCTTATCAGACCTTGGAGAATAATCAATAGAGTACGAAACTATTTTTTATATACCTAAACTGGTTAGATATTCCATGTAATATTAGGAAACTGACAGGTTTGTTTATGTGTTGCGGGTTAACTTATGGGTTTTATCTCACAAAATAAATGTCTGCTTTTATTCTATAACTACTTTACTGACAATCGAAGTTTCTAAAAAGTGGCTAGGAGAATAAATATGGCAAAACAAATAGATAAATCAGGTGAACTAACAGAAGAAACAACTGAAGCACTAGACGCATTGTCTGCTTTGGCTCAGAAACAATTACAGTTATATAAAATGACAATAACTGACGAACTAAAAAATGCGGAGCAAAGTAAAACACTTCCTATTACTTCAATAATTAGCAGAGATGGCCAAACTCGCTCTTTTGTTAAATCAGAGGCAGAAGGAATAAATAGTGTAGTGGATGATGTCGCCGGAATGTTTCTCAATGAAGGCGATAAAAAAAGTACAGTGACTAAAGGTATTTCCAGCATAGTTAAGACGGTAATTGGCGGCTTCCTTGGCTCAAGTGATGGAGAAGAGCAAACCCAAGAAAAATATTTAGCATACACAGATGGTATTACTTTATTACGATTTGACCTTTTATGCTGGAAAAGAAATGTCAAGGCAAAGTCACTATTGAATAGAACTGAGTCTGTATCAGCTTATTACTATACAGTATCTGTTATTGATGCACATAAAGTTGATTTTCAGACATTTGTAGCTTTATATCAGAATGTTTTGAAAGCTGGAGATGAAACAGCAGAGGAGATCATTAAAAAGCTTGATGATCTCAATGAGATTTACAAGAGGCTTACACAGTCCTCGCCTCAAGAACAAAATGATTTAGTGGCGAGCACTTATCAAAACACACTGTCAGTAGCTTAATTAAAACTCTTGATGCCTGAAGCGACTAATTTCAGGCATCACCATTCCATAATATTCTAAGTGTCTGGGAATTTCATTTTATTCCCTCATTCATCTATGACTTTAGCTAGTTTTTTAACTACTCAGCTGATTACACCCTCACCACTTTCCAAGACCCACGGCATGGCGCATTTGATACCTTCCATTCTCCATCAATTTGCCCGTCTTTTGCTGTGCCTTTGAAATCGTAACCCCAGCGTTCGTTGTCGCTATAGAGTTCAAGCTTTCCATCGTCGGCAATCCAACCCTTCAGCAGGGTGTTGTTATACATCAGACGAAGGGAGACTTTGCCGTCTTCTATGTTCCCAATAATGCGGGTTTCGAGGCAGATATTGTCACCGCTGATATCAATACGCTTTCCTTCCCACTGACCGTCGAAGTTTGAAGATGCTTCAAAGGCAGGCGCTTCAGGCAACGTTTGCGCATAGTTAATGCGTTCTCTTGGTTCTCGGTTTGCTTCGGAATAGATAATAAAAGCGGTGAGGCCGATAGCAGCAGCGATCATGAGTTTTTTCATAAGTTTTCGAGCCTTTTGTTAGTTGGAAAAGGTGGTTGCGCAATGAGAGTGATTGCCGGATGTTAACTTTTGCTAGTGAAGACGTGAGTGAGAGAATGAAAAAAGGCGAGCGATATCCAACTAGATTATTGATTATTATCCATTTATTTGATGTTGGAGCAGGATGTGACACATACCAGATATAAACTTCGCGTCGTCTAAAATTCGATAAATTCTGCGAGCAAATCCGATGATAGGATGGCGGAAAAAGCCATTGGAGGAGTTGAAGATGGTTTCCCGTTTATTTGTCTATGGAACGCTGGCACCGGGGCGTCCGAACGAACATATATTGGCAATGGTTCCAGGTACTTGGGAACCTGCGTCGGTAAAAGGAAAACTGCTGCAGGAAGGTTGGGGTGCAGAGCATGGTTACCCCGGTATTGTGCTTGAAGAATCATCGGATAACGTGGAAGGGTTTATCTTCAGTTCTGAAGCGTTACCCTCACACTGGAAACGCTTAGATGAGTTTGAAGGCGAGGGATATCAGCGAGTATTGACCCAGGCAGCCTGTGAAAATGGCAATATGGTCGATGCTTACGTCTACGCCTTGAGATAGCGTGTTTTGGCATACTGAATACAATATCAGGGCAGCACTTACGGCCCTGATATTGGGGTGATTACGCAACCATCAATGCGCGGGTTTGATGAACAAATTCTGCGATATCACCTTTGATTGACGTCGATTTAAATCCCAATTCCGGCGGCGTGGAGGCATTATCCATATTCACCCTGACCAAGTTTGCATTCGGGAACGTATGGGTGATTTGTTCCATCGGGATTCGGATAACGGTTGGCGTGTTAAAGCCTGATCCCAAATCCAGCACCACGACCTTCTTCTCTCGGTTGTTGTCCAACCACTGGATCAATGCCTGTCGTTCGTCTTCATGCACAGTGTCGATGAATGAACCATCTACGCGGGCATGAATGAACATGTCTTCGCCACAGTTTGGGCATTTAGGCACGCCTTGCTCTGATGTCAGCACCTGTTCGACGGAATCGAAGTAGGGCTCCATGCGATCGAGGAAGGGTTTAATGTCCCACACTTCCTGTGAACACGGTTTGGTGCACTGAATTTTCCCGTAGTCGCCCTGCGGAGCGTAAAAACGTTCCCGGGCAAATCCGCTTTTGTAGAACAGACCATCCACATTGGAGGTCATCACAAAGTAGTCTTTGTCGCGCACGAGATCATACAAAGCTTCATAAAGCGGGTTCACACCCTGAGAAAAATACACGTATTCCAGATGGACTTTGTAGTAACCCCATTGCTCCTGTTGCGACCAGTAGGGATAACCCATGAGCTCGTATTGGGCGTTGAAGCCTTTCTTTTTCCAGCCTGGATACACTTCGGCGAACTTGTCGCGATCGAGGTAATTGATCCCCGCCGCTGCCGTCAGCCCGGCACCTGCACCAATCAAGATCGCATCGGCGTCTTTGATCAGAGTGGAGACATTTCTCAATGTTTGAAGATTCAGTTTTTGCATACAAACTCCTCCAGTTCTGATTGGTACACATCGTAATCCCGTTCACTGAACACATTGAAAACTATCGTATCCAGTTTGCCGGGGTTGGCTTTCAGCCATTTTGCGACGGTGTTAATCGCCACGGGTGTTGCTTGTTCAATCGGGTAGCCAAATACACCGGTAGAAATCGCACACAAGGCGACACTGCGTGCATCTTTGACTTCTTGAGTGATATCCAGAATGTGCTGATAGCTGGCGGCGAGTAATTGCTCGCTCTCTTTAGTCACATTGCCTTGTACAATCGGCCCAACTGTGTGGATGACGTATTTGGCAGGCAGGTTATAACCCCGCGTAATTTTCGCTTCGCCTGTTGGCTCCTCTCCACCCTGAAGCTGGATGATGACATCGCAGTCTTCACGTAATTGAACTCCTGCTCGATTGTGAATCGCGTTATCAATGCATTTGTGCTGGGGCAGAAAACACCCGAGAAGCTGGCTATTTGCGGCATTCACAATCGCGTCTGCCTTCAGTGTGGTGATGTCTCCACGCCAGAGCACTACCTTGGTATCACCGATTTTTAGAAATGGCGCTAATTCGCTGACATCTGTGATTGATTGGCTTTGGCACTCTGCAGATAGCAGGGTATCCAGCGCACTTTTACCGTTATCACTCAAGAACCCTGGAGGAAGAACAGTAATGGCGGAGTCCAGCAGAGTGCGCTGCTCGTCGGAATCCAACTCGCGAACGTCTTTGATGCCAGATTTTTGCAGAACGAGTGTCAGTTCCTGCAATACTCTGAGTACCAATGCGGGGTTCGTCAGACCTTGCAATGTGGTTGGGACATACGGGCGATGGAGCGAGATGCGATCGGCGTAGTCGCTGACAGTTAATTGTCTCATGCTGACCTCCTAATAACTGAGGCCACGTTTGTGGCCTCATGATGGATGTTTGACAGTGGAAGATACGCTTATTGGAAGCCGAACTTGCCGTTGTCGTTTTTCCACTCGCTGCGTGGTGGAATGGTTTCAATCACATCCCAGTGCTCAACGATTTTTCCGTTGTCGACGCGGAACAGGTCGTAGAATGCAACGTGTTCATTAAGGAATGTCCCTTCGCTGATCGTCAACACGAAGTTACCTTGGCCCAGAATCTTGTGGTTTTTGGTGTAAGACATTGGCATGCCTTGCTCAGCTAGCGCTTGCAGTGCTGCGCCCAAACCTGCCAAACCATCAGCCACCATTGGGTTGTGTTGCAGGTAGGCTTCAGGTTCGTTGTCGATAAAATCATTGATGCGCGCCATGTTGCCTTCCATCAGGATGGTTTTCACGAAGTCTGCAACAATGGCTTTGTTTTCTTCAGTTTTATCCAGATCAACCGCTTCTGTTGGGCCGTCGAGTTGGGTGCGGCCGCTGGGGTTTGCCGGGGCGATGTCTTGCAGGTTGTCCCAATGCTCAACAATTTGGCCGTTTTCAAAGCGGAATACGTCGAAGCCAACTTTAGGGCCAAAGAAATCGTATTCAGTGTGCAGGAAAACATAATCGTCATCCTGGAAGGCACGTTTCACGTCCGCTTTTGCACTGCCTTCTGGCAGGGCTTTCATCACTTCGCCAAACCCTTCCAGGCCATCTCCAACCGCAAGGTTATGCTGAATGTATTTGTTCGGTTTTACATAAGCGATAGGCGCATGGTCACCGGTTTCAATACTGCTAATCAGTGCAACGGCCTTGTCTTTGTTTGAGAGCGACTCCGACGCTGACTGGGCGCTGCATGCAGCAATTCCCATCACGCTGGCCACAGCAACAGAGCGAAGAAGTTTGTTTTTGATTGTTTTCATTGTCTCGTCCTTTTGTTCGGTGTTGAGGCAATGTTAAGACGAAGGAATGAAATCGGGCAGAGTGGAAATAGGCAGAAAAATGGTCAATATCGAACCGATGTAAACTGAGTTCACTGCAAGCCTTTTATGCATCAATGGTTATCGATAGTGATTTCTGAACTTGCTAGGCGTGAGGCCCGTTTCCTTTTTGAAGTATTTAACGAAATTGCTTGGGTCTTCGAACCCGAAGTCATAGGCGAGTTGTTGAGAGGTGATTTTGCTCACCACCAACCGCCGTTTGATTTCTGTAATGGTGAAGGCATCAATCATTTGTTTGGCGGTCAGAGACGTGGAAGCCTTACAAACCTGGTTGAGGGTTTTATAGGTAGTCGCAAGTTGGTCTGCATACCAGTTTGCATCGCGCGTACGTTCAAAATGTTCCTGTAGGAGCTCGATAAAACGTGAGATAAGGCGACTTTGCGAAGGAGAAAGGTTGTCGACTTCCCCGACAGTTTTCAAACGTCGATGAAGCAAGGTCAGCGCCGAGAATAAATACATCACGATCAATGGGTCACCACCTTCACAGGTAAGCTCGGCGATCATTTCATTCAGCAATGAAAATGTGCGTTGACGGTTTTCTTCATCGAGTTCAAAGGCTGGTGAATATTGGCTGTTGAGGTGTGTGGGCGTGAAACTGGGTAGCCTCATGTTGGCGTGGACCGCATCCAGATATTCCTGTGTGAATATCAGTATTTTTCCTTCCGGCTTATTCGATAAATCAAACGCTGTCACTTGGTCACGCTGAACGCTGATGACGGTACCAGGTTTGAAATCATATTCCTCAAAATCGACCATCTGCTTACCTTCACCTTTTTCGAAGATCACTGTCATGAAAAACGAAAGACGGTGTGGCGCTTCTGGATGATGATTTTTGAATTCCCGAGTATAGAGTTGGGAGAGTTCAATGATCTCTACATCGGGCAAGGCAGCATCGCGCTGCTTAAAGTCGATCAGTGGAATTGCCATGTGCGTCGCGAAAATTAGGAAAAAGATGAAATCATTCTAGCCCAATGTGAAGCCAAAGCGTGACTAAGTGATTGACTATGAAATAAATTGAATGCCGAACGAGATGTACATCGTAAAAGGAAAACGGTGGCCTGTCCCCCTTCTTTCAAGGAACTTTTGCTTGGAACTTAAAATAGATAAACGCAGAACCATTGTCGATATTCACGAGAATGGTGTGCGTGCTCATCCTTGTCTGGTTGTGGCAATTCATGGCGACAGTCCTTTTGGCGCGGTGAGCTATCAAAATCAGTTTGCGAAAGCCATCGCCAAGCGTGCCAGTAATGTCGTTTCTGTTGGGTTATTGAGACCGGGGTTCAAGGACGATTTGGGGAGAAAATCTGGCAGTTGGAAAGGCTTCTGTGTTGGTGATAACTACAACCGTAAACGTATCGATCACATTGTCTCAGCCATCCAAACGCTCAAAGATCTTTATAGTCCTTCCAAGATCATCATCTGTGGCCATTCTGGAGGCGCAGCGATAACAGGAAAAATCATCGCGTATTATCCGAGCCTTGCTGATATAGCTGTGATGGTTTCCTGTCCTGCGGATATTAACCGTTGGCGGAAAGACATGTATGAACAACATCGCAATCCTCTGTTTTGGGGCAATCTTCGGGTAACGTCTCCGATGGCGCTGGTGGACAGGATCGATGCTAAGACAGGTATTCATCTGATTTGCGGCAAAGAAGACGATGTCACCCAGCCCTATCTGACTGAAGACTACGCGAAAGCCTTGAATCAGAATGGCAAGAAAGTGCAGACCGACGTTATTCCCGGTGGTCATGACATTTTTCTGGATGAGTTTGTAATTGATAAAGTGGTCGTAAAAGTGAATTCGATGCTTAGTCAGAGCAAGAATGCTCAGGCAATAGAGGCGGATTGTCAGGCATAATGCTGTCTATAGACCGTATTTGGGAACAACGATAATGATTGAAAGTGGCGAAAGTTATTATGACGAGCTGTTCGCGAAGAAAGACCTGCAAGGCGAATCGTTCACGGGCATAGAGTTTGAGGAGTGTCGCTTTGAAGAATGCGACTTCTCTGATGCTATTTTCAAAAACTGTAAATTCATCAATTGTGAGTTTGCACGCTGTAATCTGAGTTTGATGAACCTGTCCGGCTCACGTCTTTTTACGGTGCAATTTGAAGAATGTAAGTTGGTGGGCGTGGACTGGAGCAAGGCCGACTGGCCTTCTTACCATGTTGATTTCGAACTCAGGTTCAAGCAGTGCATTTTGAATGATGCTTCGTTTTTTGGGTTGACGCTGCACGAGCTCAAACTCGAAGAGTGTAAGTTACATGAAGTGGATTTCCGGGAAGGGGACTTCCAGCAATCTTCGATGACATACTGCGATTTTACCCATGCCCAGTTTATGCGCACCAATCTGCAAGAGGTCGATTTCACTGAATCGACAGACTACGCCATCAATGTATTAGAAAATCAGCTCAAAGGTGCTAAGTTCTCTCGCTACGAAGCGCTTAACCTGCTGGAAAGTCTGGGTATTGAGTTGGTGGACTGAACAATAAAGACGTTGCGTGAATGCAGTGCATCCGAACCACGCGAAGAGAAGTTTCTTGAGGGCCGAGCCGCATAGCGACTCGGCTTTTTTAAAACTAGCGATAAACGCGAAGCCATTGGGCGTTTTCCAGCGCCTTCTGCGGATCACCGAGAACAACATTAGAAGACGCCTGGTCACTGGTTGCGCTCACGCTGAGATTTGGGAAGCCTCTTACCTCCAGCACGTTATCGTTAAAGGAGAAATGACGATTCTGCGTAAAGAAGTCATTGCAGTTCCAAATCTTCACGTTGGTTCCTTGAGTTCTGTCGCCACCAATATCTAAGCATTGATTTCTATCCAGGCTAGAGCGCAGAAAATGATTCTGCTCATCATATATCCAGCGTTGAGCATTGGTGTTATTACAAGGGTAACTTTGCACGTTCGTGCCATTGAAGGTGAATCCACCTGCCACATCCAGGCACAAACCTGTTGCTTGATTCACAAGTGAAAACTCACCGCTTCGGCTGTGGTCTTCTGGGTAACCTCCGTGTGTCATTTGTCCAGGCAGGTAAACCACGCTTTCCTGACGTTCAAGTAAATTGTTCTTCAGGGCAGTTTGAAGCTCTTTAAGGGAAATGGCTTCATGGTCAGTGCTTTCGACAATGAGTGCGAAATGTACATCATCGTCCTGACGATCGAGATTAAGCATGATACCTGTCCCTTGCCCGGTAACAGAGATACCGTCTCCGAGGTCACCTTCTGTTAATCCTTTAACGATTCCCCAGTCGGTAACTAAAACAGCAGAAGAGGGATTCATATGTCCTGGAATGAACATTTCTGTAGGTTTTTGTAGCGCCTTGCCTTGCCATGTCATCAATGCAAAACGCGTGTCCGCGAACAATGGGCGGTCTTCATAAACGTCTGGCAAATCAACGCGCAAAATCGCCCAATCTAGCGGGTCATTCCATCTATCACGTACGATGGCATTGAAGTGAAACGCAATAAGATCACCCTGAACTTTTCGCGGATACAAACGCTCCACCAGTCTTTCATCGACGGTGTATTCCTGGCTGAAGTTGCGAATGACAGAGAAATCTTCGCCGTTCCAGGCATCCGTGGCACTCACAAACAAATCAGGGTTGTTGTGGATGTTCTCTTGGTGATTGTCATAGTTGTGGTCCCATTGCCAGTGTGTGCCTGACATCATGGTCGTATGGAAATCAACAAAACGGTCGGTTCCTGACTTACGGTCACTGATCTCCATGGCTTGATAGGTTGCATTGGACAGTCGATGGTTATCCGTGTGTCCAAAACCACCATTTGGCGCGCCAAATTCTGTCAGTATCACGGGAATTTCAAGGAAGTCTGACTCATTGCGTACGAAATCCAGATTTCTAAAATAGCTCGCATTTCGTGGGGTACTCAGGTCAAACGCTCTTCGGTTGCTGTCATAGTAGTGAGCCGAAAATACAAAACCTTCCCCTGGTGGCGTTTCCAGATAGCCGCCTCCTGTTTCTGATGTTGCGAGCGGAATAGGCGTATTCCAAAATACAAGAGGCTCGGCAAATACCCATTTATTTTCCCAACCTTCAAGCGTATTTAAACTAGTACGAACGCGCTGATAAAAAGGCCAAAGAAACTGGTTATCAAATTCTGCGTGGTTGTTAATACCTAATTCATGGATACCGCCATCTGATGGTTCATTAATTGGTTCGATTCCCAGCACATATTGAAATTCTTCTTCGGTCAGTTGATCTTTAATTGCCTCTGCTAAATGGGACATTTGCCAGAGAAATTCATCCTGTACTTTTCGTTCACCTGCGGTGGTATTTATTGAGCTGTTTAACCAAAAGTCTCTCTGTGCTGCGCGCGCGGTATCGTTGAAAATGAGATTGGCAAACCAACTTGATAAGCAATGAAAGGAACCGATAGCGCTGCATCCACTGCGCCCATGCCCACCACCACGAACAATCCACTCGGGCGCGCCATTACCTGTAATCCGGTCTGTTCTAATGAAGGTGTGGCGAGAGTATAGATCGGCGTGGAAGTCGACGATGACATACATATCGCGCTTTATCGCTTCCCGCATTTGGGCTATGACCTCGTCAACATAGTTTTGGTCGATATAATCCACTTCGGGATGCACACCTTCCCAAGCAACGGTAAATCGAACAACATTCGACCCTGTTTTGTTTCGCATTTGTTCAAAACTGAAAGCAGCGTCGTTCGCATTCACAAAAGGCTTAAAGCCAGTCCAATGTAATTTCACAGAACCTGAAACATTGAACCCTCTCAATATTGTTTCACGCCCATACTCGTCTCTAAATATGTGGCTGACTTCACCAGCGATATTCTTGGTGCTCAGGTTTAGATCATTTTGGTTAGTATCCTCTGTGGCTAATACGGAGCTATTCATTAAGCAAGACATACTCAACATTGCATAAACGGCGATAGGTTTCATATTCATCAATCCAACAGTGATTAAACACAAAATTAATGAATCAGAGGAAAATATTGGCTTCAAGCAGAAGAGGGTATTTTAGTTTTTTCGTCATACTTTTAGAAATATTGCTCAGTAGTAACAAACCCAAAATAACCAAATTGTCATGAGAGAAAACTGAGGAACATCGAAATACGCACTTATTGTAACAAGCGAGTTACATTCGATTAACGAAAGTGGATTGACAATGAATATGAAAATAAAGGCTTATGGACCGATCTGTTTATGCCTTTTTTCTATCAATGTCGTTTGGGGAACAGAAAAAGATCCGAGTGTAGGAAGGCACTCGGATTTATCGGTTTCAATAAATGTTCAGCCAGTGTGTGTTACCTAACGCTTTTTCGCTCCCGCTTTTTTCAACAACTGGCGCTTGAGGCGACGCTTCTCTCCACCGCGGCCCCCACGCTTTTCATGGTGCTCTTTATCTGCGTTGATATCCGGTTCGAAACCTGCCAGCCATTCCTGAGGGAGGCGTTGGTCAATCAGGGCTTCAATAGCGGTGAGCATGCCTTCTTCTTCACGGCTCACGAGCGATATCGCCATGCCAGATTTTCCCGCGCGACCGGTACGGCCGATTCGGTGAATATAGTCTTCCGCTTGGTGTGGCAGTTCGTAGTTGAAAACGGTATCCAGCGAGGGGATATCTAAGCCGCGCGCTGCTACATCGGTTGCTACCAACACACGCACAGTACCGTTTTTAAAGCCTTCCAATGCGCGGTTGCGTGCGCCTTGGGTTTTCTCTCCATGAATGGCTTCTGCAGCCAGCCCGTCGAGTTTGAGTTCGTTTGCCAGCGCTTCAGTACTTTGGCGGGTTTTAGCGAACACCAATACCTGCTGCAAGTTGCGGCTGCCAATCAGGTAGGAAAGTAGTTCGCGCTTACGTTTTCTGTCAACGGGATGTACCAACTGATTGACGGTTTCAGCTGTGCTGTTGGCGGTCGATACTTCGACTCGCACAGGGTCGTTAAGCAGGCGGTAAGCCAGATCCATGACCTGTTTTGGGTAGGTTGCGGAGAAAAAGAGTGTCTGGCGCTCTTTCGGCATTTTCTTCATCAGGCGCTTGATGTCTGAAATAAAGCCCATGTCGAGCATGCGATCTGCTTCATCGAGAACCAGCGCATCTAGGCTGCTCAGTTGCAAGGTACCAATATGAAGGTGATCGAGCAGGCGACCCGGCGTGCCGACAATGATCTCTGGCTTTTTCGCCAACTGATTTTTCTGAGGATTAATGTTCGCGCCGCCATACAGCGCCACACATTTCAGAGAGGTGTGCTGGCCATACTCTGCAACTTTGTCATACACCTGTTGTGCAAGCTCGCGTGTTGGCGTAACGATCAACACTCGCGCAGAACCTTTCACACCACGTTCCAGAAGCTGGTGAATCAGCGGCAGCGTAAAGGCGGCGGTTTTGCCTGTACCTGTTTGCGCTGCACCCATCACGTCTTTTCCTTCCAGCACTTTTGGAATCGCTTGCTGCTGGATATCCGTTGGCTCGCTATAACCAAGCTCGTTCAGCGTTTGCTGAAGCGTAGGATGAAGAAGTGAGAATACGTTGTCTGACATTGGTAAAAAGTTCCGCCATAAAGAAGGGGCGCGAGTGTATCAGATAGTCTGATTTCACGGAAATGCTGTGCATAATCTGCACTCGTATACTAGGGGCTGCTGACCTTTGGTGGTGATTTTTGCAGCAGTTTGTGGGGATTTTATGCAAGGCAGAGGCTTCGATGTGTAGCTGGCCTACATGAGAAGCTGATAACGCAGCAGAAAGTCCCCACAAACGCTGCCCGAAGGGTTCTGCTCTAAGCGTTTTATGCTTTGTTGAGGTGTATTTGCTTAGAATCACTAGGCGGCACACACCTCGCCGCGCCTAAAACGCTTATAGCTAGAACAAAATTTAACCACCAAAGGTCAGCAGCCCCTAGCTCAGGAATGCGAATATTGGCGTGATTGTCGACCCGGAAGTCGCTACTTGCCTGTAATGGCGGTGTTTTTGTTCTATGTTAAACATTGAAGTCAAGCGAGGGTGAGGCAGTGGGACAGAATATTAATAAAACCTCGTTTAGCGCCAGCGATCATGAGCAATTCGCCAAGCAGCTAAAGTCAGAACTGGACCAACTCGAAGGATTGTTGAACACGCCGGGTTGGGGAATAGGAAAGTGCACCTTGGGTGCCGAACTGGAGCTTTATCTTACCGACAAACATCATCGACCCGCACACTACAACCTCGATATTCTCGATAAAGCCTCAGACCCCCTAATGACGGCTGAAATCAATCGATTTAACGTTGAATACAATTGCCCTTACACCGAATTCAGCGGTTCTCCCTTCACCTTCCTCAAGCAGAAAATGGATGAACGACTGCAATCATTGCAGACCATTGCGCACAATGATGGCGTAGATGTCACACCTATCGGGATCTTGCCAACATTAAAAGATGGAGATTTTGGGCTGGCATCGATGACGGACTCTCCCCGTTATCATGCCCTCACCGATATTCTTTGCGAATCCCGTGGTGGACCTTTCCACATCCGTATTCACGGTGCAGAAAGCTTGGAAATTGACGCGGACGATTTAACTCTGGAAGGTGCCAATACCTCTTTCCAAGTGCACTATCGGGTTAAACCGAATGAGTTTGCTCAGTGGTACAACGGTATTCAGATTGCCACGATTTTCACCTTGGCGATGGCAGCGAACTCCCCAGTCTTCCTTCAGAAAAAACTCTGGCATGAAACCCGGGTACCATTATTTAAGCAGTCAATCGATAGCCGAAATCTTTGCGGCATGAGCTGGCACACGCCAGCGCGTGTTTCCTTTGGAAAAGGGTATGTGCGTAAAAGTGCCCTGGAATTGTTCAGACAAGGAGTCAGCCTTCAACCTGTGCTCTTGCCAGATTTGCCGGAAACCAAATGCCGGGAAGGCTGTGGCCCAAGGCTTGATGCACTTCGACTTCATCAGAGCACGATCTGGAGTTGGAACCGTGCTGTCTATGATGATGCAGATGGCGGTCATCTCCGCGTTGAGCTAAGGAGTTTGCCGGCAGGACCGACGACGATTGATATGGTGGCCAACGCCGCACTTTGCATTGGGTTGGCGCATGCACTTCAGAATGATCTCGACAGATTAATGGATAGGCTACCCTTTGAATTCGCGAAGTATAATTTCTACAGGGCTGCTCAGTATGGCGTAAACGCCAACATCCTTTGGGAATCAGAAAACGGCACCTTGCAGGAATACGCGCTTGTGGATGTGCTGGATAAGTTATTACCTCGAGTTGCTGATTCTTTGGTTGAACTGGGTGTTTCCAGAGTGGAGGCCGATATGCTGATGGTCGTGATTGAGCACCGTTTGGCAAAGCGTCAGAACGGGGCGAGTTGGCAGCTTTCGACCTTGGTTGAGCTTGAGAGAAAATATGGTCGGGAAGTTGCCCTGAACAAGATGTTCGCCTTGTATCAAAAGCAATATTTATCAGGAGAGCCTGTTTCACATTGGCCGGTTTTATGATGCAGTGGGTGCGAGGGGCAACAGACCCTAAGAATTTCACAAGGAGTGCAAGAAAGTCATGATGCTGCATGATGTTAGCTGGCCTAACGATGAAGATTTACGACGCGGATTGGTTGCCTGGTTGGATACACTGCCGGGATCCAGTTGGCTGACGTTGCCAGGCCGGGATCCTAAACGACATCGTGTAGTGGTGACTTTACTTCATGGGAATGAACCCTCGGGTGCCAAAGCGCTCTGGCATTTTGCGCAAAATCCACCAGAGTGTGCCGTGACGACACATTTCTGCCTAGCTAATGTGAAAGCCGCGCTGTATGACAAGCCATTTACCACTCGCCACTTTGCTGATAAGCCGGACATGAACCGTTGCTTTGGCAAAATGGGTGAGGATGACAGCTATGACATTGCGGCTGAAATCATGACACGAATCACTGCGCTGAAACCCGAGGCAGTTGTTGATCTTCATAATACATCCGGCACTAGCCCTTCATTTTCGGTTTCCACGATTGATGATGAAAAACATCAGCAGATAGCGTCGCTGTTTACTGAACGAATGCTTTGTACCAGCGTTCGTTTGGGGGCTCTGATGGAGCAAACCACTGACGAGTCACCGATCGTCACTGTCGAGTGCGGTGGGGCAGCTGATCATGCAGCTCATGAAGTGGCGAAAAATGGACTTCATCACTTCCTGACAGCCGACAATATCTTTGCCAATCATTCAGGCTTCTGGCCGTTAGATTTGCTCTACCACCCTGTACGGGTGCAGTTGAAAAAAGGACTGGAGCTTTGTTATCACGACCGAAAAGTCGACGATGCCGATCTGACACTTCCACCTGATATTGACCGACACAACTTTGGTTGGATGGCTGCAGACAGCATGATCGGCTGGCTCGGGGAAAAAGGGCTGGATGGGATGACCACTAACGATGGTGAAGGTGGTCATCCTATTGAATCACTCTTCTACGAACATGACGGTGAGCTTCGCTTAAAGCATGCTTCCAAGCTTTTCATGATCACTACCAAACACCACATCGCGCTCTCCGACTGCCTGTTTTACATGGTGGTTGATTAAGCCCGCCAACATTTTGTTTCATTGACTATTTTTAATTGCAATCAGGTGTAAGGTGTAATTAATACACCTGATCCGGGTTGTCATGTCATAATGAATTGCATAGCATTGAATGCATATCTGTGCATAGTGTCTTGATTGTCATTCAGTAGTTATTCCGCATAGAATATTGCCGTCAAGCCGATGCCATGAAATTGAAAGTTTTTCGTACAGAATGACAAGAAATAATTTTTTCTAAATTATGTTTTACTCATACTGTAAAGAAATACGGACTTTCAATTTAATTCTCTGTATTTGAAGGAAATAATATCTTATTTAATCAGTAAGATACATTCTGTTTGCAACTATTCCCCTTTACAGGATGGGAACTATTTAGTCTTTAAGTCCCAATTTTTCATTAAAGAATGATAATCCCTAGATCGGTTACCATAAAATCTATAAGGTTTATTACATAAAAATGAAATACTAAAAACTCAGATTTTTTAGACTTAGACAAAGGTTTAGACGCCTAGTTTTTGCAGTAAGGAATTGGGGCTAATAATGCTTCTGGATCAAAAAGAAGTTTTAGCACTGTTGCGCTGTCCGCGTAGCGGCGCTGAGCTTGATAAATTGGACGATCAAAACGCCAAGGTGGCGTCAAGCACGGGTGACATTCACTATGAAGTAGTGAATGGGTACCCGATTTTGTTGTGCTCTGAACGCTGTAAAGGACTGGGGTGGCAATTGTCATCCGATGCCTCTGCTGTACCACGAAACACCTATTCCGGCGCAATGAAAGTGATGAAGCGCCTGGTTTCTCCACCTTCCGGTGCGACGAAGAAGAATGTCGACACTTTGATCTCCACACTGTTTGAGGTACGCAGAAAGCCACGCGTGCTTATAGTAGGGGGAGGTACCATTGGTGAAGGCATGGACCGCTTTTACGAAGATGTGAATATCGAATTAGTTTCTTTTGATGTTTACGCGTCTCCAAACGTCCAATTCGTCGCTGATGCTCACTGTATTCCTCTGGGCGACAACAGTTTCGATGCCGTGATCATTCAGGCCGTGCTAGAGCATGTTATGGATCCGGGAATGGTCGTGTCCGAAATCCATCGTGTACTGAAACCCAATGGTCTGGTTTACGCGGAAACCCCATTTTTACAGCACGTTCATGAAGGTCCCTACGATTTCATGCGTTTTACAGAAAGTGGTCACCGTTTGTTATTTCGTCAGTTCAGTCTGGTTAAATCAGGGGTTTGTTCCGGGGCAGGTACTCAGTTGTTGTGGGCGCTAGAAGGTTTCTTTAGCGGACTTTTCCGCTCTCATTGGGCGGGGAAAGCAATCAAGCTTTCGCTGTTTTGGGTGATGCTGTTCGACCGTCTAATCCCTGAAAAGTACAATGTTGATGCGGCCAATGGCGTGTTTTTCCTTGGTGCCAAGTCTGAGTGTTCAATCGGCAATGCGGAGATAGTGGCTCATTACAAAGGTGCTCAATAAAAATTGCCATCAGAAAGAAAGCGCTTTCCTGGTGTATTGATATTGCAAAGTGTGCAGTAGCTCAGCTTTAAAGAACAAATTTGGGCTTGTTGTTTTTCTATTTATATTTCGTCTCGTTTTCAACGCAAATTCTCCGAAATACGGTCGATAGAATCGATGGGTATTTCGCTTGCGAAGGGCATTCTGCCCATGGATTGCAGTTGGAGAATGAAGTATGAAGTCGTATTTATTGGGCGTAAGTGTTGCACTATTTTCAGCAGGAAGCGGAGGTAGTAGCGGAGACGGAAACACAGTGGCCCAGCGTGCCAATTCTTCGGCTTGTTTTAATGAATCGCTTTACAGCGTTGGTACCGTGGTTAATGAAGTTAATGCCGTTATTTTCAACGGTGAATCATTATCAAATGATTCTGAAACCACAGAAGTGATTCAAAAAACGTCTTATCGTGGCTACAACGATGTCATTGAAGAGAGAATCACAAACGGCAGTGGTTCAGATAATCGCCTCTATATCCTTGTAGATCAGACAGAAAAAAATGTGACAACTCTAGGCCAGATTCTTGGCAGCGATGAAATTACTTATCGTCCCAACGGCTTTGTTCTGAATTACGATCTAGCTCTGGGTGAAAAGAAAACATTCTCCACTGTCACCGAATACGAAAACAATGCTCTGAGCAATACAACCGATTATTCTCTCGAGTATTTGCGAACGGAAAATATCACGGTTCCTGCAGGGACATTTGAAACTTGTGTACTTGAGTTTGTTGTAGATAACGTAAATTCGAGTGGAGACAGGCTTAAAGTGGTGTTTACGCAGTATATTGGCGTGGGAAATGGGTTAACCATACGGGAAGATTTTGTGTCAACTGCTGAAAATGGGGAAACCATGACAGGCTCAGACAAGCTTGTTTCTGCCACCATCAACGGCAATCCTATCTAAACCAAAAAGGCCGGATTCATCCGGCCTTTTCTATCATGATTTAGCTTATCGTTTAACACACACGAAAATGGCGTTGCCTGACGTGGTGTTCCACATCTCCAGCTTTTCGTAATCGTGTTCAAACACTGTGACTTCAAAGTATGGCTCAAGGAGTTCTTCAAGTTCTTTGAAGCTCACGGCAACCATAGGGTGGTCGTCATGCCATTCCTCGGTCACCTTGTCGGTGGTCTTTTCGATGCTCAGTTTCAGTGCTTGTCTGTCGCCTTCACCGGAATAGAACCAGCCTGACTTAAATGCAAACTCACTGCCTTCGTGTTGAACAATATGGCGCACGAAAGAGTTATTGTTGATCAGATTCTTCTCAACGGCGTTAAAGCAGAACACACCGCCGGGCTTAAGTGCTGCGTGAGCACTGCGAATACAAGCGCTGAGGTTTTCGATATTGCCACTGTAGTGGATTGAATAAAGAAAACAGGTGATGAGGTCATAAGGTGCATCCACCACAAACTCACACATATTCTGCAGCGAGAATTGTGCTTCCGGACAGCGCAGTTTCGCTTGATCCAACATAGGCTGGTTCAGATCAAGGCCATCGCTTGAGAAGCCGGTATCAATAAAATAGCGAATATGTGGGCCAGTACCACATGCCAGATCAAGATGACGTTTTCCTTGGTTACCAAACAGTTGATGAAGTCTGCGCACACAGTCACTTTGAGACTGATAGTTAATGTCTGCGCACATCAGATCGTAATAACCCGAGAGATCTGTATACAGCGCATTTGATGATGGAGTAATCACGTAAAACACACCGAAATGAAAAAGGTGGCGCATCCTACATCGGATTTCATTTTAGTGCGATATAAATCACATCATGAATTTGTGCTTAGGCTGGAAAGAAAAAACGCCAGCAATGGCTGGCGTTCTAAGAGAAGTCTTTTCAGTTAGCTCTGCAGAATCAACAGCGGCAGTGCCAACATCTCATCACCTTTGGTGGCAAAGTAGATAATCACGCCAACCAAAGCGGCAACCGTTGAGAAATACCACACGGTACTGAAGATTTGGCCATAGCGGCTCAGCGGCAGCAAATGCGAGTGATGACGGTATTTCCATTCGAAGATAATTTCAGCACTACCAATCAGCAGCAGGAAGCCAAGCAGGGCCAATCCGAATGCGTAACTGACATATACGCCCACCGCAGCGCCCGCAATACAGGCTACCAAGCCTGCAACACTGTTCATCGAAAAGCTGATGCTTTTGAGGATGTGTCCGCCATCAAGAGGCAATATCGGTAGCAGATTGAACAAGTTTAATAGCGCATTAAAGGTCGCGAGACCGGCAAAGAAAACATTCCCTGTTACCCAGTAAGCCACGAGCGCCGCCAAAGACATAAACAGGCCGAAGGTTGGCCCCATGATGGAAATCACCACATCCTGCCAACGTGTATTTATCTTTTCATCCGAAAGCGCCAATCCGCCCATAAACGGGATGAGGTAAATGCCTTTGGTTTTCATGCCAAAGTACTTCATGGCGCGGATGTGGCCATATTCATGCACCACAAGGCAAGCAATCAACGCCAAAGCGAATTGCCAGGAAAACAACCAGGAATAGGCAGCAACACTCGCGCCCGCGAGTACCACTTTGATGACTTTGGCACTCTTGAAGAGTTTTAAGCCCAGTGACGCCAGACCGATCAGGCTGAATTTCTGTTTGGCTTGGGGTTTCACTTCGGGTTGCTGGCGCTCGATGTCTTTTTCGCTACGCGAGCCAGACTCCACCACTTCACCGTCTATCGCGACTTTGTAGTCGATGCTGAATGGCTGCCAACTGAGGCGGGAAGAGACATCGACGGTAATGATTTGGTCGTTAGCTGTCAGTTGAAAAGTGTGGACTTTCTCGCCGTCGTTATCAGCGCTTGCGGCGAGTTGAGAAACGAGTTGGTTGTCCCAGTAAAGTGCTTGCCAGCCCGCCAGCGATCCTTCAAGACGCAGAGGCTTACCGAGACAGGTGATGTTGAATAGTTCCAAGGTGTGAATGCTTTATCAGAAAACGTTGGCGCTAATGTACCAGCATTAGCGCCGGATTTCTCTAACCCGAATGGTTAGTCAATGAAGGAGCGACGATGATTTTACGCGGTGCGGAATCGCTTTTCTCTAACTGCTCAATCAAGCGTTTTGCAGCTTGTCGGCCAATCTCTTTGGCATCTGAATTCACAAACACGATGGGCGGCTCAGTGAGCTCCGCGTCTTGAACGGCATCAAAACCTACGATGGAGATTTCTTTATTGAAAATGGTGTCGTTCCCAACATTTCTGCCAAGTCGATGAACGCCTTGTACCGCGCCGACTGCCGTTGAGGAGTAATGACAGAGCACCGCGCTGATTTGCGGATGGCTGGCAAGCAATGCTTCGACTGCTTTTGCGGCGGGAGCCTGACCGGGTTCGGATTCCACCACCCATTCCGGTTTAAACGGCAAACCAAACTGTATCAGCGTGCTGCAATAGCCTCCCACGCGTTCAGCACGACAAAGTGAACTGCTTTTCCCACCAACATAAGCAATACGACGATGACCTTGTTCAATCAGGTATTCCGTCGCTATTTTCGCTGCGCTGGCGTTATCCGGCCCGACGTAATCAATCTGGTGGTTGACCGATGCACGGGAGATACACACCAATGGCAAGTTATGGGCTTTGAGTACATCTGCATCGACCTGCTGGTTTTCATTGGTCGGGCAGAAAGCAATGCCGCCCACACCCTGACGTGCCATGGTCAGCATGCACTGTTCAAATTTTTCAGCATCGCCACTTTGCGCAAGAAACACCATGTAGCCTTGTTTTTCAGTTTCTTCGCAAAGCCCGGCAGCGACTTGCGCGTAATAAGGGTCACTGATGTCTTTCAGGATCAAACCAACAATTTCACTGCTGTTAGAGCGAAGGTTAGCGGCAGCGCGGTTTCGGACGTAGCCTAGCTCAGATACGGCTTTGTTGACCTTCTCAGCGGTATCCGGAGAGATACGCCCTTTGTTGCCCAACACCATTGAGACCGTGGTGACTGAGACGCCTGCGTGCTCAGCGACATCCGTGATCGTCACTTTCTTCAAGTGAATTCCTTATTTGATACTGAATAACCAGACGACGTGAAAATGCAGGATTCAGCGAGCATCTTCACGTCGTTTGAGTATGGGTTTAGCGTGACATTAGTAAAACGTTTTACCCAGAAAGAATACTGCCAAATTCCCATTATTTAAACCTGATCAAATTTGTGGATTAAGCACCGATGCGCAGATCACAAATGTTTTGATAAAACGTTTTACCAAAATTTTGTTTCCCTAATATGAGCGACGAAAACACATAGTCCCGTGTGTGGGGCAGACAACCGATTCATGCTTTGGTTGAGGACTCCACACCAGTCATATGCTCATAATTCGGAGAGTTGTAATGACGAAGAAAGCCACCAAAACCACCATGTGGGAGTTCCTCCAAAGTCTTGGTAAAACCTTTATGTTGCCTGTCGCGCTGCTGGCGTTCTCAGGTATTTTGCTCGGTGTGGGTAGCTCGTTATCGAGTAATGCTATTCGCGAAGCGATCCCTTTCTTAGATAACACTCTGCTTCAATACCTGTTTATGTGGATGACCAAGATTGGCTTGGTGGCATTCATTTATCTGCCAGTGATGTTCGCGATTGCGATTCCACTGGGCCTGGCACGCGAAGAAAAAGGCGTGGCAGCCTTTGCGGGCTTCGTGGGTTATGCTGCGTTTAACCTGGCGATCAACTTCTTCCTGACCGTGAACGGTGTGCTGGGTGACGATCTGGAACGCAAAGCCTACGGCGTGAAGAGCATTATCGGCATTGAATCTATCGACACCGGTATTCTGGGTGCTGTGATGGTGGGTATCATCGTCGCCAAGCTGCATCAGCGTTTCTATACCTTCAAGATGCCGGATGCACTGGCGTTCTTCGGCGGCGCACGTTTTGTTCCAATCATTTCAGCAATCACGCTGGGTGTCGTGGGTGTACTGATCCCATTCGTATGGCCTTACTTTGCAGCAGGCATCAACGGTATTGGTAACCTGATTGCAGGTGCTGGCGCGTTTGGTCCGTTCCTGTTCGGTACGGGTGAGCGTCTGCTGCTGCCTGTTGGCCTTCACCACATTCTGGTTGCACTGATCCGCTTCACTGAAGCAGGCGGCACCATGGAAGTGTGTGGTCAGACTGTCTCTGGCGCGCTGAACATTTTCTACTCTGAACTGGCGTGTGCAGACACCAACGGCTTCAGCCCTGAAGTAACTGCATTCCTGTCTCAAGGCAAGATGCCAGCATTCCTTGGCGGTCTGCCGGGTGCAGCACTGGCGATGTACCACAGTGCTAAGCCTGAAAACCGCAGCAAAATTAAAGCGCTGCTGATCTCTGGTGTGGTGGCGTGTGTGGTCGGCGGTATCACAGAGCCTCTGGAATTCCTGTTCCTGTTCGTTGCACCGGCTCTGTACTTCATCCACGCTATCCTGACTGGCCTTGGCTTCATGGTTATGGGTCTGCTGGATGTGACTATCGGAAACACCGACGGAAACATCATTGACTTCCTGGTGTTCGGTATCCTGCAAGGTACGGCAACCAAATGGTATCTGGTTCCGGTAGTAGCAGGCGCATGGTTTGCGGTTTACTACACCGTGTTCAAGTTCGCGATTACCAAGTTCAACCTGAAAACCCCAGGCCGCGAAGTGGATACTGCAGAAGTAGATTCTGAGTTGGAAGCCGCGTTTATCAACGAATCTGGCAAAGGTGCAGCGATTCTGGCAGCACTGGGCGGTAAAGATAACATCACCGCGCTGGACAACTGTATTACCCGCCTGCGTCTCTCTGTCAACAATATGGATCTGGTGGATGCTGACAAGCTGAAATCATACGGTGCGCTGGGTGTGGTGAAGTTGGATGCCCACAACCTGCAAGTCGTGATTGGTACTCAGGTTCACCTGGTGAAAAATGAAATGCAGGCACTGATGACCGCAACAGCAAGCTGATAACTTGTTCCCCTTAAACCCCCGCAGCTTAATAAGTCGGGGGTTTTCCTGTTTGTCTAGATGAAAAACGACAAGAAGGCACACATGACATTTGATTTCGATACCCCAATTGACCGCATGGGCACCTACTGCACCCAATGGGATTATGTGCAGGACAGGTTCGGCAAAGCTGGGCTACTTCCATTCACTATTTCAGACATGGACTTCGCTGCGCCAGTACCTGTTATGGAGGCGTTGAAAGCACGCTTGGAACATCCTGTTTTGGGCTATTCGCGCTGGAATCACGATGACTTTAAAAGTGCGATTGAAAGCTGGTATCAGCGCCGCTTCGATGTGCAAATTGATAAAGACACCATCGTTTACGGTCCCTCGGTGATTTACATCATCGCCAAGCTGATTGAAAAGTGGAGCCATGCGGGTGATGGCGTAGTCTTTCAGACGCCCGCTTACGATGCGTTCGACAAGTTGGTAGAAGGGGCAGGGCGTCGCTGTGTGCGAAACCCACTCGTCAAAACAGAATTCGGCTGGGAAATAGACTGGGACTTGCTGGAAACGCAATTGGCAGAAGCCGATAACACGATTTTCCTGCTGTGCAGCCCACACAATCCAACCGGTCGTGTTTGGCAAAAAGAGGAACTACAGCGCATCGCTGAGCTTTGCGATGAGCATGATGTCGCTTTGATTTCAGATGAAATCCATATGGATGTGTCCTTAAAAGCACATACCCCATGGACGGGCTTTGGCATGGCGCAGCGATGGTCGCTCGTGACCTCTGCCTCCAAGTCTTTCAACATTCCGGCATTGAACGGCGCTTACGCTTTCATACCGGAAGACAAAGCGCGCAATGATTACCTGTTCAAACTGAAAGAAGTGGACGGACTGTCATCGCCTTCTATTCTCGGCGTGATAGGCATGATGGCCGCCTACAACCATGGCGAAGCATGGCTCAATGCGCTGAATGCCTATGTACGTGAAAGCCACGAGCTTGTGCGCGATACACTTAGCCTGTTCCCTGAACTGAACTATGTGGTGCCTGATGCGACGTATTTGGCATGGATTGATTTGTCGCCTCTAAACCTAGATATGCAGAAGTTACAAGGCGATCTGATCGAACACTTCAATGTCGCGATTATGGATGGCAGTGTTTATGGTGAGTCGGGCAAAGGGTATGTTCGCCTGAATCTGGGTTGTCCGCGCTCGAAAGTGGAAGCGGGATTGAAAGCCTTGGTTGGGGCGGTAAAAAGACAGCGCTAAATCAAACTCAAAGCTAAAGTTGTCTTTTGAAATGGCTCACTTCGGTGAGCTTTTCTTATTAAATCGACGCGTAAGGCTTTGGAACATAGCTATATTCAACTCTACAAAAGGAAATGAATAATATGGATGTACGACAATGAAGAAAATTACCTTTGGGTTGTTTCTCGTAGCCTTACTAGCAGGTTGCTCTGGTCCCAAATACACAGCGACGCCAATCAGCGAAGCGAATCAAAGTACTGAAGTTACTATCGTAGAGCATCCAGCTACCCGTAGTGTGTTTCTCGATAATATGCTGACGTGGTGTATGGATGAAGGCAAAAAATGCAAAGTGGCGAACCCCAATACCACTCCCGATCCAGAGGCACTGACTCTAACGTATATCTCCCGCTGGAGTTGGGATATTCGAACCTTTGTTGCTGATGCGAAAATCAAAGCTTACAAGAATGACGCCCAAGTGGGAGAAGTAGAATTTAAAGCGCCAAACCATGCCACATTGTCGAAGTACGGTGACGACAACAAACGCATTCAGGCCATGATGGATATTTTGTTTGGGCGAATAAGCGTTTCTGAAGCGCAACAGAAGTTGAGCGCTGGAGAGTACTGAAGAAAAAGCCCGCAATCGCGGGCTCTTCCTTTCAATTCTATTTCTTCGCCGAACATGTTCCCTTTATTGCCATCTTCAACTTAGAAACTTCTTCTTTACCGGTTGCTTCATCAACAAGCTCGACACCTGCGCCGCCGACAAAAGCGCCCATCTTAATGTACTGTTCTACAAAATAAAGCTGGCCTTTTTCGGTATCAACTAATAGATCATTAGGTGAAAATTCAGACTCAGTAGATACCTTCACCTGACCACCACCCAATACTTCATGATAAAAGAAGACGCCTGGAGCGGTTTCGCCAATACATTCCCCTTCAATGAAAACATCTTTTTTCAACGCTGCACCGACTGGAGAATCAATACGGTATACGTAGATGCCTGCGTTATCTGAGGAGGCTGGTGGATTGAACTGTTTTGCTGCATTGGTATCAGCATCCGAAACTGTAGGTACAGTCGCACAACCTGATAGTGCAATGGCGGCAAACAGAGCCAAACTAACGACTTTTTTCATGTTATTCCCTCAACACTTAATGAAGTGGCTAATTGAACCAAATAAGGAGGTACAGGATTGCGATGTGTTCGAGCGTTTGGGAAATTATTATATTGAATAGTCAGAATTTTTTACGCCCGCCACGATTTCTAAACGTTGAATACTTGGATTTTTCGAACACGTTATTAGTTGCGAATCCTTACTTTCTATCAACAGCGAGACACTTGGTTACGACATTTCATGCATATAGTGATGGATGGTTCCGTTGTGAATCTGATTGAAGAGGAGAACCACCATCATGCAGGGAAACAACTACGTCGATACTCAGCTTTTTAAAAAGCTGACCGCTTTTCAAGATGAATGCGCCAATACATCTACTCCCGACTATACCTTCTTTGACCGTGTGCTCAGTCAGGTCGAAAACAGCGTCGAAATGGAACATGGGTATAAGGCGAGATTGAAACGCCGCCTTCAGGTGCTTTCCAATGAATCATTGAATGTTCTTGTGCTCGGTTCGCCCAAAACAGGCAAGTCCGCCATGTTGTCTGCGCTGTTTGGAGAGAGAGATTGGTCTCGCTCGGCCAACGAGATTCAGCGAACAGAACTCAACCGAGTGACGCTTTGGGAAGCTAACCTTCCGGATTGCAGCCCAGAGTCTAAGCCTCTAATCCAGGAATTGTCTGCACTATTGTCTGAAACCGATGACCACAACAAGCCACTGATTGATCTGGTCATGGTGGTACTTGATGCATCTTCCAGCAACGTTGACGATTGTTACCTCGATATCTGCCGCACGATCATTCCCATGATGGGTCGGAACGCTGATGGTCGATTAATGGTACTTTTCAGCAAGTGTGACAAAGTCGCTCATGCTATTCGTGGCGAATACGTAAAGGATGTGATGCCGATGGATGCCGAAATCTGGCTAGATTGCACAGCGGCTACGCTTCGGTATCGACTGATTGATAATGCAGGTGTTCAGACCCGACCCTTTGCGTTCAGCTCGGTGCCGGGCGAATCCCCAAATGGGCGTCCTTTCAACCTGCTTAGACTTCTGGCACGCACCATGGAAACTCTGCCGGAAGACAAAGCACTTACCTTACTCAATCATGTAATCAGCCGTGGGGATGACCACTGGCGCGAGCATGATGACAACCTGCTTTATCTTCAGTTAATTGAGAATGCCTGTTTCGACGCCATTCATCTTGGTGCGCACGATGGTGATCGATTTGGTGGTCAGCTCGGTGCGTTTTTAGGACGTCATGGCCGTGCGCTTGGAAACATTGTTTCAGATGAAATCCGCAGTCAACTGGGTATTTCTGTATAAATGTGCAAAAGGGCTCACTACTCAGTGAGCCTTTAACTCCCCTAGTTTCATCAGCTTCAAACCGCACATCATTCCTTAAGTAAACAAATTGTTAAGCACTATCAAGAGCGAGACAAATCGGTGCTTGTGCATTGCGTATAGTTGCAGATGACAAATTGGTTACGTGAATGGTAATACCCAAGCTGACAGGAAGTCGCTGGCGTGAAAAACGCTTGGGTATAGGAAGTATTTACCGAGGACATACCCATGGAAAACAGCAAGTCATTTTCTCAACAACTGGCCTGGGACATCAGCCACTCTTCACTGGTGGACGAGTTCAAAAAATCTACTTTGCAACTGCGTCTGCATGAGCTGGAAGATCAGCCGCTGAACATTATGGTTGCTGGCCCTAAAGGCGTGGGTAAAACAACCACGATCAAAGCGATGTTTGGCAATGATTTGACCGAAGAATTCAATGCATCGTCTGGTATTACCCGTTTCCAAAATGGCAATCTGGTTGTGTGGGATTACCCCGGTCACAACGGTGATGAGCAGCACGACAAAATGCTGGATATGCAGATTGGTTCGACCCTTAGCGAAAGCGATGCTGAGGGTAACCCGCTTATCGATATGGTGGTTGTGGTGCTGGATGCTGCGGAGCGAAACCTGAACCAAGGCTATCGACTGATTTGCGATGTGATAGTGCCTGCCCTGGGTAGCAAGTTTGAAGATCGTCTCGTGGTTGGCCTGAACAAAGTAGACTTGGCGAGCCATAGCTACGAGTGGGATTTCATTAACGACTCACCTGCTAACGAAGTAGAGATCTGGCCGGAAAGCACGGCGTCTTTGATTCGTCACTGCATGTTGGATGAGTCTGGCCTTGAGATTGCCCCCGTTTGTTATGCCGCTGACTTTGAACGTTCAAACGGCGACGGTCGTCGTCCGTTCAACACCATCAAGCTGCTCAATCAAATCGTAGCGAAGTTGCCCGCAGAGAAAAAAATCACCTTGGTGGATACACCGCTGAACCAGCAATCACTGGCTTGGTTTGATAGTGATGACCGCATGAATTACGTGGTGGAAGTAGAAAACTCCCTGTTTGATTCCATCTACCAAGGAGCGCGCGGTGGTGCCAGATTTGGTGGATTGCTTGGCGCGTACATGGGCAAGCAAGGGCGAGAGATTGGTTACCTGCTTCGTCGCAATCTGCGCAAGCGTTTGAATCTGGCTTAAGCGCCTATAAATAAAGAGAAAGGAGCCGAATGGCTCCTTTTTTATTTACTACGATTGGTATTAATCCCATTTAAAGTCCAGCACCCTTTCATCGGCGATGTAGAACAGCAAATCGTTGGGCTTGATTTCCTGATCAAGCGGCGGGTTCAGCCTGACATGGCTATCGCGTCGGAAGCCAATCAAGGTCGCGTCATGCTCTTTCTTCATCCGCAGGAAGAGTGCTTCCACTGTTGTGTATTGCGCATCGCCAGGATAGGTGACCGCATATTGGGTCATGCCTTTTCGTGTGTTCAAAAGCTCATGGTGAAGCTCAGAAGAGCCCGGATCCACGGCGGATTTCGCCATCATTTCCACTGACACAGAAGGAATGCACTCCGCGTTCGGGCAATGCGTTTTCAACAGGCTGGCCAGCACTTCTTCCTGGAAGTAAGCGAGAATGTGAACATCCGGATTTTTGCTGGCGCAGAATAGGGCAGCAGCGAAGGTGATGTCGTCTTCCGGGTTATCGATAATGATACAGTCTGCATCGGAAACGCCAGCGCGACTCATGGCGGTTTCATCGGTAAAACTGGCGGTGCGGACAAAATCGATTTCCTTTGGTAACGGGTTTTCGATGTCAGCACGCACGCAAAGTACGATAGGGCGCTTGTCCTTTTCTTCATGGAGAAGCATGTCGATGAGGTGAAGGGTTCGGTTCTCATTCCAACCCAAAATCAAAATGTGTCCGGACACGTCAATGCTCCTTCTTCCTAACAGTCCTTTGCGCCAATACTCAATGGTTACACCTGCCAACCGGCCAACACCAATGGCAAAAATACTTAGTCCACAGGGGATGACAAACAGGGCGACAATCCATTTACCCGCCGTTGTAGTGGGGGACATGTCGCCGTAACCCACGGTAGACGCGGTCACTAACAGATAATAGATATAATCAACGAAGGGAGAAGTGAGTGCCTGCTCTCCCGCTAAGCGAAGCAATACCCAGCTTATGATGGCGTAGGCCAACACAGCAGTGAGGACGTGCTTCCCGCTCAAACGCTGAAATTGAGAGGTGATCCATCGGCGAACCATGTACCACTTGTTCATCAGCCGTTTTCCTTAACCTTCTTAGAGTTCAAACTAGCGTGCCACTATAACAGTCTAATCCATCAGCAAATTTCTCAATTTTGCCGACTGTGAAAAAGTTCTCATCTTCGCGCTAGGCAGTCGCATTAATTAGCGTGTAGATTGAAATCAGTGACGAAAAGGATCGCGCCATGAGTGACAACAAATATCTCGATGAATTTTCCGACGATGGATTCTGGACCAAAGCCCGTAACTTTGCGCAAAAAGCGGGTTACGACGTATTGGAAAATGCCCTCAAGCTCTATTATTCCGCGACAGATGACGACACACCGAAATGGGCGAAAACGACTATTTTCGCTGCGCTCGGCTACTTTATCGCGCCTATTGATGCCATTCCCGACCTCACGCCTGCCGTCGGCTTCTCTGATGACCTTGGTGTACTGGCGGCAGCCGCCGCTGCGGTAGTGATGCATGTGAAAACAGAACACGGTGAGAAAGCAGGCGAGAAGCTGGATCAGTGGTTTAAGAAGCTCAATTAATTTACCCAGAGAGGGGAAAGGGCATGAAAGGAAGCAGAGTCAACCTCAAGGATGCGTTTGAGAAAGTCACTTTCCTTGAGGATCGAACGCCGGAGCACTCGCTGAGTGGGGAAGGTGAAGATGCATTTGCCACGCTTTCGGAGTATCGCGATGGCGGCGTATTCATTGCCCACTACGAAGGAAAGAGCGAGTGGGAACGCCATCCCGGTGACGAGCTGGTGCATGTGCTGGAAGGACAAACCACCATTTTCTTGCTCAATGGCGATGACGAAACACTCATTTCCTTATCTGCAGGAGAGTTGGTCGTGGTTCCCGAAAATGTCTGGCATCGCTTTGATACGCCGAGCGGCGTGAAAGTGATGACAGTGACACCGCAGCCGACTGAACACAGTATCGAAAGACCTGACAACTAGCGGAAATCAGCTCGGAATTTCTGGCTGTCGTGCTAGAATCGCTGCCCTGCAATTTCCGGACAAAGTCGACTAGGCGCCACCATGACAAAACCGAACAAAACCACTTCACAACCAAAGAAAGGCTTGCACCCGAGAAATCCTCATCGTGCGCGATACGATTTCCCGGCGCTGATGAAAGGCACGCCAGAGCTGAAAGCCTTTGTGAAGAAGAATCCGTTCGGTGATTTGTCCGTCGACTTCTCCAACCCGCAAGCAGTGAAAATCCTCAACAAGGCTCTGTTGCAACACTTCTACCAAATCAGTTTCTGGGATATTCCAGAAGGCTATCTTTGCCCGCCAATCCCCGGCCGCGCGGATTACCTGCATTACCTGGCAGATCTGCTCGCTGAATCCAACGGCGGAGAAATTCCAAAAGGCAAAGCCGTGAAGGGGCTGGATATCGGTATGGGCGCAAACTGCGTCTACCCAATGGTCGGCCACCGCGTTTATGGCTGGCAGTTCGTGGGTGCGGATATTGACCCGGTATCTGTGAAAAGTGCCAAGCTGATGGTGGAGATGAACCCAAGCCTCAAAGGCGGCATTCAATGCCGCCTTCAAAAGAACCCAGACCACATTTTCGCGGGCATGATTAACGCCAAAGAGCGTTTCGATTTCACCATGTGCAACCCGCCCTTCCATGCTTCGATGGCAGAGGCAACAAAAGGCTCTGAGCGCAAAGTGAAGAACCTTGCCGCCAATGCCCGCAAGAAAGGCTCAGAACCCTTCAAAGCGCAGCCAATGAAAGGCAAGGGCAAACCAGTGCTGAACTTTGGTGGTCAGAACGCAGAGCTTTGGTGTCCGGGTGGCGAAGCCGTTTTTATCAAGCGAATGATAGAGCAAAGTGCCGACTTCAAAACCCAATGCCTGTGGTTCACCACCATGGTTTCTAAGAAAGAAAACCTGCCGGGTATCTACAAGCAATTGAAAGAGTTAAAAGTCGAAGATGTCCGCACCATCGAAATGGCGCAAGGCCAGAAAGTAACCCGTATTGTGGCATGGACTTTCCTCAATGAATCCGCGCGCCAAAACTGGTCGAAAAACGGCGAAAAATAGCGCGCTTTTCAGGCGGTTTTTGGTTGGAAAATCGCCGCCTTATGCAAGGTCGTCATAAGCAATAAAAAGTGTTGTTCTTTTTGTGGTTTTAGCAGTAAATTCTGCCTGAATTGACCTTTGAGAATACGCTGTGAAAACGCCGACCACGCGACTTCCCCTCTATGTTGCCCTGATGATGGTGCTGCTGTTAAGCGGTGCTGTGGGGGTTATTGGGGTCGACTTGGCGCAGGGGTATCACGCCGCTTTGCAGGATAGAGAAAGCGTGCCGCTGGCGAAAGAAGAGTATTCGCTGCTGCGCACCATGGCATCACGCATTCTTCCCGATGACGGCGAGTTTATCGATGACGAACCTTCATCACTGCCAGCCTTTCCAGCTTCAGGCATTTCTCTGCTTCTCTTGGGCCTTTTGTCGTCAGACTACTTCTGTACTCGCCAGAGCCGACAGAACATCACAGGCTTCTGCGCACCTTGCCATCTCCAGTTCCGCTTTATCCACTCTAGGGAAGCTTTCTCCAGCATCACTTAACCCTGTTAATTTTGAATCTTGGAGAGAAAATGTTTGAAGCAATTCAGGAAGTGCTGGTGGCCTTGTGGAACCAGGATTTCGATGCGCTGCTGGCTCCTGGCAGTGCGACCCTAATCTATATCATTGTGGCTGTGTTGATTTGCCTTGAAAGCGGCTTTTTACCAGCGGCTCCCTTACCTTGCGACAGCGTCGTTGTACTGGTCGGTACTTTGGCGGCCGTCGGTGTGTTAACGCCAGCTATCGCATTTCCACTGCTGATTGTGGCGGCTTCAATGGGAAGCTGGATGGCCTTTATGCAAGGTCGCTGGCTGAACAAGTTACCAATGGTGCAATCCTGGCTGAAGAAAGTGCCGGAAAAGAACATGAAAACCGTGGATGCTTTGCTGCGTCAGCATGGTTTGGTAGCGCTTTTTGCTGCGCGCTTTATTCCGGGTGTCCGCTCGATAGTGCCAATGATGATGGGCATCCGCGTGAAAGAAGCGCCACGTTTCCACTACTTCGCTTGGCTGAGTGCAACACTTTGGGTGTTTCTTCTGGCGGGTATCGGATTCCTGCTGCCATCGCTACCGGATGCGTTGGGACGTGCAGTCACCATGGGACTGATGGCTGCTCCTGTTATCACGCTTTGTGCCGCGATTCTGACTGCGATTACTTGGCGAGTCCGTAAATTGCTGAGAGGCAATAAGCCACCTTCAGCACAAGCTTAATCCTGACCTATTTCATCGCCACGTCGCTTGCAAAACCGACGTGGCTTTTCTGATCTTAACGAAGGCGTTTTAACCCATGAATATACTGCGCCCACGACTGGATATTCCGTTGCTGATCGCGATTGTCTCGCTGATCACCCTTGGCTCCATGAGCGTATGGAGCGCCAGTGGCTACAGTGTTCCGACCCTTGAGAGACACGTCGCCCGCGCCATGATTGCGCTTCTGGCCTTACTGTTTTTCTCACTGATCCCCGCCAAAACCTACCGGGCACTCACGCCGCACCTTTTTGGTTTGGCGATTGTGCTTCTGCTTGGCGTGATTGTGGCGGGGGACACGGTCAACGGTGCCAAACGCTGGCTCGCGCTTGGCCCAATTCGTTTCCAGCCTTCTGAAATTGTGAAAGTGGCGGTACCTATGATTATCGCCTGGTTGATAGTGCGAGACCCCGGCAGACCGGGTCTGCAAAAGATTGGACTTTGCGCGTTAGTCACCGCATTACCCGCAGGGCTGATTGTGATTCAGCCAGACTTGGACGGCGCGATCTTTACCGTGATGTACGCACTGTTCGTGCTGTATCTAGCAGGCATGAGCTGGAAAATCATTGGTTCGGTGTTAGCAGCTGTTGCCGCGACAGTGCCGGTAATGTGGTTCTTCTTTATGGCGGACTATCAGAAACTGCGTGTCACTCAGTTTTTGAATCCGGAATTGGATCCACTCGGCGCGGGTTATCAGATTATCCAGTCCCTGATTGCGATTGGTTCGGGCGGTGTGCGTGGCAAAGGCTTTATGCACGCAACACAAGGGCAGTTGGGATTCATCCCTGAAAGCCACACCGACTTTATCTTTTCGACCTTTGCCGAAGAGTGGGGCTTTCTCGGAAGTGCGGTCATGATTACGCTGTATCTGTTTATCTCAGGCCGCGCATTATGGCTGGCAGTCAATACGGCCTCACCGTTTTCCCGTCTTGTTAGCGGCGCACTGGCGATGAGCTTTTTCCTGTATGCCTTTATCAACTTGGGCATGGTGAGTGGCTTACTACCCGTAATGGGAAGCCCGCTGCCATTTATCAGCTACGGCGGCACGGCGATGATCACCCAAGGCGCATGCTTCGGCATCATCATGGCACTCTGTTGCGGCAAGCAACCAGTGGAAGCGACGTGGAGTGCGCGGACGTTCAGTAAGGCTTAACAACCAGCTCTGGTTCCTTCCCCTTTTTAAGGGGAAGGTTAGGGTGGGGTTTGGCTCTTGGGAGATTTGTCTCATATGGTTTTTGCAACTAGGAATACAAAATTCTTGGTTATATAAACCATCTTTGATCTTGTACAGTTAAGTGCGTTCTTCATTCGTCTCGCAATACCAACCCTTTTTTATTAAAACTAATTTTCCCTCTTAGCTTATTCGTTTATTAAAATGGGGGGGCTGGTTGAATAATGAATAACCAATTGGTTTTTAATATGATGAAAATCAAGTCTACTCTTATGTACTACGTGATAGATTCTGCCATGTGAATTTCGTGAAAAATACATCGGTTATATTACTAAAGGTGAAGTTTTGAGAATGTTTTTGGATAAATCGAAAAAATGAATGTCAAAAGTTTAATGGTTTCAATTGTTTTATCTTTTTCCCTACTCGGCTGTCAGTCAACAAAATTGAACACAGCAGTAATTGATGCATCGGAGTATTCAGTAGATGGAACATTATTAACTAAATATTCAAACTTGGTTGTTACAGATGAGTTGGAAGGGCGATTTTATTATACAGGTTCTGACTTTGATGATTGGCTCCTCGGTGAAGCTTATCGCAAAATTAACTTTACTTATCATCCGGACTCAGGAGAAAACATTATTCTCACTGATGTTCGCACGATGCAACTGAACTGGATTCATGCAGACTCAGTAACTATTTTTGTAGGAAAGGAAAAGATAGTCGCGAATTGGAAAGAAGGTAGATATACCAATACTTCGATCGTCGATGGTGGAAGTCTAGGAAATACAGTTTATACACATGAGCACTTTAAAATACCATTGAGTATGCAAGATGCGAAGAAAATAGCTACAGCTTCGCCTGATACAGTCACGATACGTTTTTATGGGGAGCAAGGTTATGTTGATGAGAAAATTCATCCAATGACTTCTTGGGAGAATCTTTTGGGAGTTATTAATTTGGCAGAGACTACAAAGTTAAAATAATAATTCATTGTTGGGGATCTAGTTTGGATGTGTTGATTAGTCACCAAGTTTGCAGACTGTAGATAGATATATTTTTACTCTAATCCAGTTTGTTCGAACCGTTTGGGTTGGAGCAAAGACCTAATCCGCTTTGTCCTCAACGCTTCAGGGCCAAGAGCTAAAGATCTATCTAGCTTCCCCCTTTATAAGCGGGAACAACCAAAGGCCCAAGTCCACAGAGTTAGCGTCTGCTCATATCTTTTTCACGCATTCCAGTAACAATTGGACAATTATTTTTCTATACCTGTCGAAAAAGGCAAAACGGGATCGTCCTTGTAGCGAGAACCATCAAAACCAAGGGAGCAAGACATGAAATATATGCTGTTACTGTACGCCGCACCGTATAAAGAGCCTGCATACGGTACCCCGGAATTCGATGAGATGATGGCTGCGTTTGCTGCAACCAGTGAAACCTACAAAAACGATGGTGTGCTTGTGGGTGGTGAAGGCTTGCAAGGTATCGAAACCGCGACGTCTCTCCGGATAACGTCTGGCAAGGTAGAAACCATGGATGGTCCTTTTGCGGAAACCCGAGAGCATTTAGGGGGCTACTACGTTATCGATGTTGATGATTTGGATTCTGCGTTGAAATACGCTGCGATGATACCCGTTGCTCATTTCGGCACTATCGAAGTGCGGCCACTGCTGGACTATGAAGTGGAGAACTAGTTAGTGAAGAATGCCGTCCCCAAAGCTATAGCCGTAAGCCACGTCATTGATGAGGTGCTACGTCGCGATCGGGGCCGGCTTCTATCTGGGCTCATCGCCCGACTGGGGGATTTCCAATTGGGCGAAGATGCATTGCAGGAAGCATCAATCGCAGCGCTCAAGCATTGGAGTCGAACAGGTATTCCGCACGATCCCGTCGCCTGGTTGATGAAGGTGGGGTTGAACAAAGGCATAGACCAAATCCGTGCGATTCAACGTGAAGCCCAGAAACAAAACGATTCAGACCTTATCGCCAGAATTCAGCAAAATCAGCTTATTAAAGACGATACGGAAATCATTCCAGATGAACGTCTGCGATTAATCTTTACCTGTTGTCATCCGGCTCTTGAGGAAAAATCCCGCATTGCTTTAACGCTCCGAACCGTTTGCAATTTGACGACGCGAGAGATCGCCGCGGCTTTCCTCGATAGCGAGCAAGCAATGGGGCAAAGACTGTCGAGAGCGAAAGCCAAGATTCGAGCGAAAGGTATTGGCTTTTCTATTCCGGCGCCTGAGTTGTGGGCGGATAGGTTGGCAACTGTGCTATCCACGATTTATCTGATATTTACCACCGGGTATGTGAAAGAAGACTCTGGGCCAAGATTCCTGTGTGAGGAGAGCATATTTTTAATGCGCGTTCTGCGCAAACTGTCGCCGGATGATCCGGAGATTGACGGGGCGTTCGCTCTAATGCTTCTGACGGACGCAAGGCGAGTGGCAAGAATTGATGCAGAGGGCGCTATCGTCCCTGTCGAAGAGCAAAACGAAACGCAATGGCAAACTGATATTGTCACCGAGGCAAGAAGCATTCTTGAGGATGCCATTGAATGCGGACGACCGGGTCCTTTCCAAATTAAAGCTGCTATCGCAGATTGCCAAATGATGCGTCCCAAACCCGACTGGCTGCAGATATCTTTTCTCTATCGAGCGCTTTGGGCTTTCGAACCGACGTCTGTGGTAGCGCTGAACTGGGCAGTGGCTATCGCTGAAACCGGTCAACCTGAACTCGCTTTGAAGAAAATGGATGAGTTGGAACTTGAGCTAAAAAACTACCAACCATGGCATGCAGCACATGCTCACGTGCTCGAAAAACTTGGCCAGTTCTCGGGCGCGCGCGACGCATATTTGAAAGCCATTGAGATTGCTCCAAGCAGCGCTTCCCGTAGGTTTCTTGAACGGAAAGTGCGTATGCTACCCGCCGAGTAGCGGTAACTTGAAAGTTACTGGCTCGAATAAGCGCGCTCATCTGTCACTACAGCATGCATTTAAATTCTGCTCTCATACGCTAGGGCAGAATGACTCTCCCACTGAATAATCTTGCGAGAACAAAAATGGGAGGCGAATGCCTCCCTTTGAGATGAAGGGTTGGCGGTTACATTGCAGCTTTGATTTTCTCAGCCACCTCTGCCGGTACCCATTGGGTCCAAACCTGCGGGTAGGACTCCAAGAATTCAAACGCGGCAATTTCGCCGTCAGCCTGATTTTCTTCCATCCATGCCATCATCGCACTCATATCTGCATTCGAGTATGCACGGTTGCTGATGTATTCGTATGCTGCAGGTGATCCCGTCGCAAAGCTCTCTGTGGTGATGGTGTTCACGGCAGAAGGCGGGTAAGCCGTCACTTTCGGGTCAGTACAGTCAGCTTGAGTAATGCAGCTTTCGTAGTGATCTGAATCTGCCGGTACACCGAAATCGACTTTCACCATGTCATAGCGACCGAGAACAGGTGTTGGAGACCAGTAGTAACCAAACCATGCGTTCTCGCGGTCATTTGCGCGGGCAATTGAACCTGCTAACGCAGCGCCTGAACCTGGGTCGATCATTTCAAAGCCCGCCTCTTCAAGGCCAAGGGCATCAAAAAGGTGACCTGCAGTGATCTGGCATGTCCAACCAGCAGGGCATGTCATAAAGCCAGATTTGGAATCATCTTCAGGGTGAGGGAAGAGTTTGGCGTTGGCCTTGATACCCTCAATCGTTGCAAGTTCAGGGTTTTTGTCGACCATGTACTTGGGTACCCAGAAGCCTTCTTCACCGCCTTCTGCGAAAGCCGGGCCAGCAAAACGAAGCTTCTTCTCATCGACACCTTTTTGCAGCATCTCTTTGTGGGAGTTACTCCAAAACTCCGGTGCGATATCAGGTTCGCCTTTTTCCGTCATCGATACACCGGTTGGCATGGTGTCGCCGGGAACCAGTTCCGCGTTACAGCCATAACCGTTTTCCAGAATGAATTGATCAACATGTGCCATTAAGGTCGCAGAGTTCCAGTTCATATCAGCGATGGTGACATCACCACACTCATCAGCAGAAGCTAAAGGGGAGAGCGCCAGAAGCGCAAAAGGTAAGTAGCGGGATTGCATAGAGAGCGACTCCATTTGTGACGATAGAACGTCTTTTAATAGTGGTTTCCAATTTATCAAAAGTGTTGAAAACGATATCTGAAAGATAGTGATATTCGTGACTTTTGCATCATTTCTATGAGCATGAAGTAAGTGCAATGTTTCACAGAATCATGACGCGCTCATGATCCGTCTCTCACTCGGAAGGTCGCTTTTTGATCAATGTTAAATCCCTGTTATAGGCTCTAAATGATTAGTGATGTTAAGGAATGCGTAATTTATGCACCAGAGCGGGAGTAATGGGGATTCTGGAATGCCCTTTGTACGCTTCGATAACGTACAAAAAAGCTATGACGGAAGAACCTTGGTGGTCAAAGGATTTGAAATGGACATCGAGCAGGGTGAATTTATCACACTGCTAGGGCCTTCAGGTTCAGGTAAATCAACGGTTTTAATGATGATGGCCGGCTTCGAGCAGCCTACTCATGGTGAGATCTACCTGAACGGCAACCCGATCAAAAAGCTGCCGCCACACAAACGTGGCATTGGACTAGTGTTCCAAAACTATGCACTTTTCCCTCATATGACGGTAGAGGAAAACCTCGCATTTCCTCTTCAGGTCAGAAACCTTTCTAAATCTGAAATCGAAAAAAAGGTAAAGCGCGCATTGGATATGGTGCGTTTGTCTGATTTCGGTCATCGTCGTCCTGCGCACCTTTCCGGTGGTCAGCAGCAACGTGTCGCAGTTGCCCGTGCTTTGGTGTTTGAGCCTGAGCTGGTCTTGATGGATGAACCACTGGGTGCACTGGATAAAAACCTCCGTGAAGAAATGCAGTACGAGATCAAACACATTCAGGAAGATCTCGGCGTGACCATGATTTACGTGACTCACGATCAGTCAGAAGCGCTGACCATGTCAGATCGCATTGCGGTGTTTAACGACGGTGTGGTGCAACAGTTAGCGACGCCAGAAGAGCTCTATGAGCGCCCAGTTAACGCTTTTGTTGCGCAGTTTATTGGTGAAAACAACCGTCTGCGCGGCGATGTGATTTCAATGAATAATCAGGCCTGTCAGGTCAAAATCCCCAACGGCGATATCATTACGGCCAAACCTGTGGCTGTCGGCCAGACTGGCGAAAAATCTACCCTCTCCCTCCGCCCAGAACGCATTGTGATTAATCCAGAACAGGGCGTGCTTTCCAATATTTTCGACGCCAAGGTAGAGGAAGTGATTTACCTCGGCGACCACCTGCGTACCCGCGTCTCAGTCTGTGAGAGCGATGAATTCATTATCAAAACCCCCAATGCGGAAGGGCACCCGAACCTTCAGCGTGGCGATACCATTCGCATTGGTTGGTCGGAAGAAGATTGCAGGGCGTTGGACGCCTCGTAAGGAAATATCTAGCACAAGTACTTTGTACAGGGCTCGACAACTGATTTGGGTTAGTAAGGAACGCAGTTTTTCTGTCGTGGTGACGCGCAGATTTTGATTCCTGCTCATGATCAGACGTAAACAAGCGAAAGACTTGAGGAGAAGGAAAAATGAAAAAACTCGCGTTAAACGTTGCCATTCTGGCAGGCGTTGCAAGCATGGCGACTCACGCTGTAGCCGATGAAACCTTGAATGTTGTTTCATGGGGTGGTGCATACACTGCCAGCCAAACTAAGGCTTACCATGAACCTTGGACGGAAAAAACCGGCACTAAGGTTATCAATATCGATAAATCACAGAACGGCCTGTCAGGTCTGCGCGCGCAGGTTGAAGCGGGCAATGTGACCTGGGACTTGGTGGACATCCTGCCTTCAGACGCCATTGTCGCGTGTGATGAAGGTCTGGCTGAGCCGCTGGATCACGATACCTTGTTGGCGGCTGCACCCGATGGCACGCCAGCGACCAAAGACTTCCTGGCTGGCTCACTGAGTGAGTGTTTTGTTCCGTCTATCGTTTATTCAAACATCGTGGCTTACAACAAAGAGATGTTTGATAAGGCGCCTACCAAAATCGACGATGTGTTCGATCTGAAAAACTTCCCGGGTAAGCGTTCTCTGCAGAAAAAACCCATCAACAACCTTGAGTGGGCTTTGATTGCAGATGGCGTAGCAGCGGAAGACGTGTATGACGTGCTGAGCACCGAAGAGGGCGTACAGCGCGCATTTAAGAAGCTCGATACCATCAAAGACAATGTGATTTGGTGGGAGGAGGGCGCGCAGCCACCGCAGCTTCTTGCGGACAAAGAAGTGGCGTTCGCTTCTGCCTACAACGGCCGTATCTTCAATGCTGCAGTCAATGAGAAGCAACCGTTTGAGATTATCTGGGATGGTCAGGTGTTCGAGCTGGATGGCTGGGTTGTGCCAAAAGGCAAACTGGACAAAGTGAAAGATTATCTGCGCTTTGCAACGGACTCACAACGTCTTGCCGACCAGGCGAAATATATCTCTTACGGTCCTGCGCGCAATTCTTCAGCAGGCATGGTGACGACGCATGCTGAAACCGGTATCGACATGAAACCACACATGCCAACCTATGGACCAAACTTCCAAACCGCGATTCCGAAAGACGATGAGTTCTGGGCAGATAACGGTGATGAGCTGGCCCAGCGTTTCAACGCATGGTTAGCGAAGTAATCTGAAGTCATTGGCGGGTTTCTGAAAGGGGGCCCGCCGTTTTTGTTTTTATTTGAAGTTGGGAGAGTCTGGTGCAGGGAAGTCCAGTCAATGAAATAACCACAGCTGATGGGGTATCGCTGAGAGTCAGCCAGCAACGCTCTATCCGTCGCAACAAAATCAGGGCATTTTTATTGGTATCGCCGCTACTGATCTTTTTGCTGGTGGCTTTTGTATTCCCCATCGTTGACATGCTTCAACGCAGTGTCGAAAACCCTGAAGTCTCTACCTATCTTCCGAACACCAAAGCCGCGCTACAAGACTGGAATGGCGAAGAGCTGCCTGGTGAAGAAACCTATGCTGCTTTAGTGCAAGACCTGAAAATCGGCGCTGAAGCGCGCAATATCGGTAAAGTAGCGTCGCGCCTGAACTATGCAAAGTCCGGTATGCGTTCGCTGATCATGAAATCAGCGCGAAAATCCAAACGCCTCAATGAAGGCCCGTACAAAGAAGCGATGGCGAAAATCGATAAGCGCTGGATGGATATTGCCGTCTGGCGGCTGATTGAACGTGAGTCGTCACCTTATACGCTTTCTTACTACTTGAATGCGGTTGACCTTAAATATGGCGATGACGGCAGTATCGTCGCCCAGCCTGAACATCTACAAATTTACAATGCCCTGTTCTGGCGAACGCTCTATATGAGTATGAGCATTACTTTCCTTTGTCTGCTCTTGGGCTACCCAGTTGCTTATTTGTTGGCGAACCTGCCAATGAAACAGGCGAACCTTTTGATGATTCTGGTTCTGCTGCCGTTCTGGACGTCACTTTTGGTTCGTACCGCTACCTGGATTGCGATTTTGCAGCAACAAGGTGTGTTGAATGATCTAATGGTGGGAGCAGGCATTCTGGATGACGAAAACAGAATACAGATGATCTATAACCAGACGGGTACCTTGGTGGCGATGACACACATTCTGCTGCCCTTTATGATCCTACCGCTGTACTCCGTCATGAAAACCATCTCACCGAGTTATATGCGGGCTGCGCGCTCGATGGGGGCGACGCAAGCTATGGCATTCCGCCGGGTCTATTTCCCGCAAACGCTGCCGGGTATCGGCGCTGGCTCGATTTTGGTGTTTATCCTCTCGATTGGTTATTACATCACACCGGCCTTAGTGGGTGGTCAAACGGGTACCTTTATCACCAACTTCATCGCTTACCACATGCAAACCTCACTCAATTGGGGTTTGGCGGCGGCCATCGCTTCCATTCTGCTGATTGTGGTGATCTTGCTGTATTGGGTTTACAACCGCCTTATTGGCGTCGACAACGTGAAGTTAGGGTAAGGGGGAAGTTATGGCATTACCTGAATGCGCCACTACAGGAGAAAAGGTTTGGTATGTGGTGTTTCGCCTGATCTGTGCGGCGATTTTCCTGTTCTTGATTGGCCCTTTGTTGGTCATTATTCCACTTAGTTTCAACTCGGAACCCTATTTTACGTTTACGCCTGAAATGTTGAGTTTTGACCCTGCCGGATATTCGCTTCGCTGGTACGACGATTTCTTCACCTCTGAGGCGTGGCAAACAGCGGTCAAAAACAGTGTGATTGTGGCGATTGCTTCCACCTTGTTGGCGACGGTGCTGGGAACCATTGCGGCGCTGGGGCTTTCCAGCCGTTACATGCCTTATAAAGACGCGATCATGGCCATTCTTATCTCGCCAATGATTGTGCCTTTGATTATCTCCGCTGCGGCGATGTTCTTTTTCTTCTCCCGTTTCCAGCTTACCCAAACCTATGTAGGCGTGATTCTGGCGCATACCGCATTGGGTATTCCATTTGTGGTGATTACTGTGACAGCGACGTTGAGCGGCTTTGATCACTCGCTAACACGGGCTTCAGCCAGCTTAGGGGCGAATCCGGTTCAGACTTTCTTCAAGGTCGTCCTGCCGTTAGTTACGCCCGGGGTTATCTCCGGCGCGCTGTTCGCTTTCATCACATCATTTGATGAAGTGGTCGTAGTGCTCTTTATTGCAGGCCCAGAACAGACGACGCTGCCGATTCAGATGTGGTCGGGAATACGGGAAGAGATCAGCCCAACCATACTGGCCGCAGCGACCTTGCTGGTGGTGCTGTCTATCGCTTTGCTGACAACCTTGGAATTCTTGCGAAGACGCAGCGCGCGAATGCGGGGTATTGAGGAGTAATCATCTCAGCTTATGAAAAACAAAAACACCCGCCTCATGCGGGTGTTTTTGTTTATATCAATATTTGCTAAGGCAGAGAAGCTAATTGAAATAGCTGGCTTGCTGACCACCCATCCCCCTAATCAGGGTGGTCGGCAAACCAGACTGATCTAGATTTCGCCCCAGCTAGGAAGCTGTTTTCTTTTAGCGGAAAGCTTGTACCACGCAGACATCATTACACCGAAAAACAGGCCGGTAACCAGAGATGCGTTAAACGCGTAGCTGAGGGACACGCCGAGAGATTCCCACTGCATAAACCACATGATTAATCCCCACAAGGTACCAAACCACAGGGTACCAAGCAGCGTGTTGATGCTGAACGAACAGAACTGCGGTGGTGGAACTTTCAATCCCAATTTACGCGCAAGACGGTAAATCAAAGGATTGGCGGAAGATGGCAAAAAGCCTTTCTCAGTAAGGACCTCATGTGCACGGTCCAGTTGTTGCTCGAAACTCATTGCTAATCACTATATACAACTCAGTGCGCTCACTATAACCCAAGGGGGACTGGGCTAAAGGAGGATTGGCAGGTTTGGTGACCGTCGTCTCGCCAACGGCAAGTTTTCAGCGCTTTATCGCGATCAGCGTAAAGGTATGCCAGTGTTTTCGTGCTTCATTGTGGCCTCAGTCCAAAGAAATCAGTTAGGCTGTTTGCAAGAAAATAAGGAAGCCTATTCATGCGCGTCGATTATCAAAAGCGGCTGATGCCTGTCATTCGGTATCTGGAAAAACACTTTAACGAACCACTCAACCTGCCCGAAGTCGCTGCTTTGGCAAATCTCTCACCTTATCATTTTCACCGCACATTTAAGGCGGTACAGGGAGAAACGCTGGCAGATTTCATCAGGCGTCTGCGTCTCGAAGCGGCCGCTGATGAGTTGTTTAAAAACAAACAGCCAGTGCTCAACATTGCCCTAGAGTTTGGTTTTTCGTCTTCTCAGAGCCTCGCGAAGGCCTTCCAGCAACATTTTGGCGTGACACCAACGGCCTTTCGCGACTGTGAAGACTACAAGGCATTTTCCGAACTAACACGAAACAGCAAGATTGGACACACGCTGCGCAAGATTGGAAACGAAGCGGAAGTGACTGATTCATATACTGGCTCTGACACATCAACATGGAGCGAGACAATGGAAAAGCAACACTTCGAGCGCTGCAAACTGGCCTATGTCCGTGTGACAGGCCCTTATGGTCAGGGATATGAAGAAGCGAGTGGTCGCCTTTATCAATGGGCGGGTATGAATGGCTTGGCAGGGAACACTTGTATTTTCATTTACCACGATAACCCTGAAATCACCCCAAATGAGAAGTGCAGGACGGATATCTGCCTAATGGTGCCGGATGAGACCGATGTCCCTGCAGGTATTGAGCTTCAGGAGTTTCCCGGTGGCGAATATGCGGTCATGCGCCAGAATATCACGGACTTTAGTCAATACCCCAAAGCATGGGATGACCTGATGGGTAAAGTGATTGAAATGGGCATTGAATCAGATGATCGTCCATGCTTCGAGCTTTACCATAGCTTTGACATGCAAACCCATCATGCTGATGTGAGCTTCTGCACCGCCATTAAATAAACACCTGTCTGTCGCCAACCCGGCATAGCTTTGTTGGGTTGGCTCTGGGTAATCGACCCTCTCACAAATCAGCTTTTTCAAGGATTCTTGCTCGTTGCTTCCTCTTAGCATCAACAATAGTGCACAAAAGTAAACCGAGAGCACCAACACTGCCGTACTGAAATGCTGAAGTTTGTTCTAAATCATTAAGGTATAACGTTAGGCAAAATGGCAGTTATTACTGAGGAAACCCGATTCAATGCGGACGTGCTGCAGGCCCCCATTATTGGTGTTGCGGCACAAGTAGGACGTCACGATTCGGGCATGCACAAGCACAAGAAGCACCAGCTTCTGTTCGCTTCTTCGGGTTGTATGAGCATCAACCTGAACGGATTGTGGTGCGTGTTACCACCAAGCCGTGCAGCCTGGATCCCCGCTGGTACAATACATTGCGCTGTGATGCGTAACGTTGTGGCCTATCGTTCGTTGTATTTTGATGCTCAGGTATCCCAGCACCTTCCGAAAGAGATAAAGATCATCGCGGTTAATGGTTTACTGAGGGAGCTTATCGAGCGCATGGCTTACTGGGAGTGGGAGATGCCGGAAAAAGATCAGCGTGCGATCTTTTCTCTGTTTTGTCAGGAGTTCGGAAGCGCACAGGAAGAACACTTCGCGCTTAAATTACCGTCTGATCGTCGATTAAAGGTATGGCTAGAAGATGTTATGGGGGGCAGAGACCTTCCAGAACCCTTGGTCGAGATGGCAAAAGGTATTGGTGCAAGTGCCAAAACCATCAGCCGCATTTTTACCCGTGAAACCGGCATGCCTTATCAATCATGGCGTCAGCAATGGCGATTGCAGGCATCGATCGAACGGTTGTCTGAAGGAGAAAGCGTGTCAGAAGTGGCGTCTGGACTGAAATTCTCCAGCGATAGCGCGTTTATCAGCTTCTTTAGAAAAATGACAGGCAATACACCCGGAAGGTACCTCAGAGAACCCACCGAATAAGAAATTTACAGTGCAAATTGTTCATTCAATGTAGCGTTACCGTCAGCGTGTCGTTCATATCCATAATTTACTCTGGGTTGTAATGATAACTATTATCATCTAAATTCAGAGTATGTGATAGGAAAATTAGACGGGTGAAGGCAATGGATAGCAAGCACGTTAAAGGCAAAGGAGCCATCGCGGTTCAACAAACAGAAAAAGTGCAACTTGAATTCAGTGTGGAAACACTGGAACGTCTATTCATGAATGGCCAGTTATGCGCAGCGGAATTTAGCTGTTTAAACGCCAACTCGAAGAAAATGGTTCAGGCTCTTTGCCTAAACACTTGCATGCACCGTGTTTGTAACGAAAAATCGCGCGCAGCGCCATTGGAAGAAGGTTTGTTGATAGATAATAAAAACATCAGTTACTGAATTTTTCGTTTGTTGACTTGAATCTTCTTCGGACAGCCCCAATGTTAAAAATTTGTGATTACTTTTCCCTGTTAACAAATAATCCACATTTACAAATTTCATCGATAAATAATCAAGATTTTAAAAGAAAATAGAAAAATTTTTGGTTATTACCCTTGAAAGTGTTTTTGACCGTCTCCAAATATAGTGGTGTAGAGGTTGTGGCGATATTCGTGCAGCCTCTCAGGTAAATATACTAATTGAATTTATTATCGCTTCTTTGGAGGATATATGATGAAAACTATCGATTTGACCCCACTATACCGTAATAGCGTTGGCTTTGACCGTTTTGCCAATTTACTGGATAACGCGTTTCGCGCAGAAAGCGCTGCAGCGGGTTACCCTCCGTATAACATTGAATCGCTTGAAGACAGCAAGTACGCGATAACGCTTGCAGTTGCTGGCTTCACTCAAGAAGAGCTTCACATTAACGTCGAGCGTGGTGTGCTGACAATCCGTGGTGAGAAAGAGAAGGTAGAAGGTAAAAACTACCTGTACCAAGGCATTGCAAACCGTACTTTCGAGCGTAAGTTCAACCTGGCTGACTATGTTGAGGTCACCGGTGCAGATCTGGAAAATGGTCTGCTGAAGATTAACCTTCTGAAAGTTATTCCTGAAGCAATGAAAGCTAAGTCCATTGCAATCAATGGCGGTTCACCTTCTTCTATTGAAAACAAAGAAGAAGTTATTGCTTAATTAAATTTCATGATGTTGCGTTAAATAAAAGGGCTGATTCATTCAGCCCTTCATAGAACTAATTTCATTTTAATATGTTTAATGCCAGTTTTTGGAGAGGTATATACGTAGCCCATTTTATTAAATCCCAACTTTTCATAAAGCGGCATTGCATGCAGGCGTGCACTTAAAATAATACTTTTTGTTAGGTGCTTTTTCGCATTGGCAACCAGTCGGCTAAGCATTGCTTCTCCCAACCCTTTGCGCTGTTGGTCCGGTGAAACCACCATTTGTGATATCTGCATGGTTGAATCATCCCGTTTGGTCAACCGACCATATGCCAGCAATTCCCCGCCACAGATAGCCGCAAGATGTAGGCTGTTATCTTCATCCGCATCAAATAAAACTTCCCAAGGCAGTGCTGCCGGTTCGAAAAACAAACGGTAACGAAGGCTCAAAGCCTGCTGATACTGCTCCGAGTCTGTATTCAGCCAACGATACTCAATGTGCTTACCAAGCGTGTTCATGACCTTCCCAGGTGAAAAATTTGCCACTGTCGTTCATTGTCAGTGACTGTGAGAGTTTTACAATACCTTCTGCGCTCTCTTGCACCGTGATGTCGGCTTCATCACCACCCATATCGGTTTTCACCCACCCTGGATGTACCGGACACACAATAATGCCCTCTGCTTTTAGTTCTAATGCCAGCACCTGCATGACTTTGTTAACGGCAGCTTTAGAACTTCGGTACGCAAACATTCCGATGGACTCACGGCTCAAAGCTCCCATCTGGCTGGAAATAGTCAGGACTTTAGGTGAACGGCTTTTCTTTAAATGACTGAGCAAAGCATTGGTGATGATTAATGGGGCGATGGTGTTAATCTCAAAGGTCTGTTTCCAGCCTTGAACGTCCATATCACTGTAACTCTGATGGTCAGGACCAATAATACCCGCATTGTTCACCAAGACATCAATATGAGTATCTTCAAGTGATGCTGCAAAGGCTTCGATGCTTTGTGAGTCGGTAACTTCCAGAGGGTGGAGCGTTAGTTGATTAGTTCCTTGCAAGAGTGTCAGTGTACTTGGTGGCTCTGGCGAGCGATATGTGGCGATCACTTTATCGCCTTTCGCGAGATATGTTTTCACCAGTTCCAATCCTATTCCACGGGAGGCTCCTGTCACAACAATTGTACCCATCAAATGACTCCTTTCTTGTATGGTGATTTAGGCAGGTTATATGTCATTGAGATGACAAAGGAATGTCTGGAGGCAATTTTTGTCCTGCGTCGCAAAATTCGGTCGGTCAAGATTTAATCACCTAATCTCAATCTATTACGTGTTGCGAAGAAAGTTACCCACAGAAACGGTGGATAACCCTTTGGGTAACGTTGAATTAATACAAACGTCATTATGGAATGTGGCGGTTTGTTCAAAAAGCACGCGGGTTGCGGGGGTGGTGGTTAAACGTTGACCGCTTTATTTTTTACCCAAATTAGTTTTGAACGAAACGAGTTTTGTTATGTGTCTTGATTCTTATCATGTTATTCATTTCGTCCAGATTATCGGCAGGATAGAGAGGGTGAAAAGCGTAGATTTCAGCGCTGAACAAAAATTGAACACTTTATTCCAGAGGATGAGAGGGCTGAATCCGCAGAATAAAAAAAGCCCCGGAAATTCCGGGGCTGATGTTTTGGAAGGGACTCGATGTTTAGCTGGCTATTTGTGCGCTTTCTAGGCTGACGCTGCCGAGTGTTGGCTCTTGGTCTTGGCGCATGCCTACACGTTCTTCCCGCGGCGGGATACCGTAGTAATCGCGATAGCATTTGGAGAAGTGAGGGGTTGAAACAAACCCGCAGGCAATCGAGATTTCAATAATGGATAGGTTTGTCTGGATCAGAAGCTGCTTCGCGCGGCTAAGCCTGAGGTGCAAATAATAACGTGAAGGCGAGCACTGAATGTGCCTCTGAAACAGTCGTTCGAGCTGACGGCGTGAGAGTTGCACTAAGCTGGCAAGCTCATCGATACAGAAAGGTTCCTCCAGATTGGCTTCCATCAGTGAGACAGTTTCGAGCAATTTGGGTTGTGCGGTACCAATCAGATTCCTCAAAGGGATCTTCTGTACGTCTTCGCTGTTTCTAACACGTTCACACATGAACATTTCAGAAATCGCGGCACTCAATTTATTTCCGTGCTCTTTGGTGACCATATTGAGCATCATGTCCATGGGGGCGGTACCGCCCGCGCTGGTCATGCGTTGCTCATCAATAGAGAATAGCTTGTTGCTGACACGCACTGCAGGAAAGGCCTCCTGAAAACCAGCCAGATACTCCCAATGGATCGAACAGGCTTTGTTTTGCATGATCCCAGCTTTTGCCAGAATGAAGCTTCCAGTGCATATAGCACCAATAGTGACGTGCTTACGATCTAGCGAAGCAAGCCAGCTGAGTAGACGTGGATTGGCTGACTTTTCGATGTCCAGACCACCACAGACAATCACGATGTCCAGAGGTTGTTGGGAAGGTATTCCCCCATCAACACCTATCTGTAGTGAATCACTTGCTGATACTGCTTGGCCGTCTTCACTCAGCGTATGCCATTGGTACAGCGTTTCTCCTGACAATTGGTTTGCCATTCGCAATACTTCAATCGCTGAAGCCATTGCCAACATAGTGAACCTATCGCAAAGGTAGAAACCAATGTTAACGGGTTGGCGTAATGAGGATACTGTGCCCATAGGAACCTCTCCATTCTCGGTTTGTTTTAAACCGTCCATGTTTAATTTAGTTACAGCTCTTAGAGATTGGCGCAGTCCAGAACGCAGCTTCTCCCCTATGGGTAGGACAATGTTAATAAAAAGTAAAATTAATTTATTTGAAACACGGACGTCATGAACCAAAAACTCTGATTTGCGACATTTGAAGCGGATTTATCGTATGAAAACGGACACCTTGAGGCCTATTTTCCGGCACTCAAGGTGTTTAGAGGTGTAATCAATTTTGAGGTGGGTTGGAGAAAAACGACTTAATCGCAGTATGCAACCGCGATTTTCGCGGCGAGGGCGGCGTTGTTCAATACCAAGGCAATGTTAGCTTTTAAGCTGTTTCCTGCCGTCTTTTCTGCGACTTTTGCGAGTAAAAATGGCGTGGAATCTTTACCTTTTATGCCTTTAGCATCCATTTCCGCAATCGCAGCGTCGATCACGCTATCAATTTCTTCATTCTTCAGTGCGTGTTCTTCAGGTACAGGGTTGGCAATCACTGCACCGCCTTTAAGCTGCATTTCCCATTTCGCTTTCAGTGCGGCCGCGATGAGTTCGGGACTGTCGATTCGGTAGTCGACACCAAACTGACTTTCGCGCGTATAAAACGCAGGCAATGTTTCAGTGCCATAGCCAATGACCGGCACACCCTTGGTTTCCAGGTACTCAAGTGTCAGTCCCAAATCGAGGATGGACTTGATCCCGGCACACACAACGGCGACCTTGGTTTCTGCCAATTCTTCCAAGTCAGCGGAGATATCAAAGCTGGTTTCGGCACCTCTGTGAACGCCGCCAATGCCACCCGTGGCAAACACACGGATGCCTGCCATATTGGCCAGAATCATCGTCGACGCGACAGTAGTTGCACCATCTGCTTTGTTCGCGACAATGAAAGGAATATCGCGACGACTGGTTTTAATCGCTGACTGACCTTGCTGCCCTAAATACGTGATTTCTTCTTCGCTGAGACCCACTTTTAAACGGCCTTTGAGGATCGCGATAGTGGCAGGAATGGCGCCGTTATCACGTACCGCTTTTTCTACGCGCAGGGCAGTTTCCACATTTTCGGGATAAGGCATGCCATGAGAGATGATGGTCGATTCCAGTGCGACTACAGGTTTGCCTTCAGACAAGGCTTGCTGAACGTCCGGGTGAATGTCGAGATAGGGGTTTAACATAAGGCTTCCTCTAGGCGCTGTTGCACCATCAATTCGGTAATGGTTGGGTTGATGGTTTGCATGTGCTCCATCGTTAACATGGCACAGCCGAGCGCAAAGCGGCACGATTCTGCGTCAGTCAGATTATTCATTTGTCCGTAAACCAATCCGGCGAGAAAGGCATCTCCCGCACCATTTGCGTTGATGACATTGACCTTTGGTGAGCGAATCAAAGCTGTATCTTCAGCGGAGCGATAAAGGATGCCATCTGCCCCCAGGCTTAGAAATAGACGGGTGATGCCTTGTTGAATGAACCAGTCTGCAATGTCATCGATATCTTCATCGGAATTAAGTGGCAAACCCGAAATGGTCTGCGCTTCCAACAGGTTCGGTTTCAGGGTGTGGATATGCTTTAGGTATGGCTTGGCTTTGATGGCTTTGGCGGTCGACACTGTATCTAAATAAATGACCTGATCGTGAAACTTACTAAACAGGTAAGCGAGAACATCGTCGTTGAGGTTGGTGTCGATGATAATCGCCGCAGCGTGTTGGATTAGATCAGTATGTTGGGCGAGTAACCCGATATTCAGGTGATCGAGAATCGACATGTCTGACACCGCGGCCAGCATGTCTCCATGGGCATCCAGTAGAGAAAGATAGGTGGATGTGGTCTGTCCGGTAAGCTGACTGACCGCTTTAACATCGACACCCGCCTTGCGCGTAGCTTCCAGTACCACGTTACCGTAGGCATCATCCCCAACCACTGAGATCAATTTAGTGTCGACGCCTAATCTTGCCAGGTTTTCTGCAATGTTCCGACCGACGCCGCCGGCCGAACCCGTGATTTTTCCGGGGTTGGAATCGCGTTCGACCATCGCCACTTCCGGCTGACCCAGAATGTCCATATTGGTGCCGCCAATCACGACCACATACTGTGGACGGTCAACAATGTAGCCTTTTCCGCGAATCACGCCTTTTCGTGTCATGTTCATGATATGCACAGCCACTGCAGAGCGACTGATATTCAGTTTGTCGGCAATGCTCTGTTGCTGGATGAAGGGATCATCTTTGATCAATTGGAGAATTTCATCTTCGCGCGACGTCATGACACCTAACACCTGTTTGGTTGTTAAACAAATGTTAGTTTTAAATGAGGTGAGTAAACTGTCAATTACTGTTGAGTAATAATTCACCAATGTGTGACGGCACGATTAAAAATTGTATATAAACCAGCCTGTTCGGGATGTCGGTATCTGACCGAATAGGTCGCAAAGGGGCTTTATAAGGTCTCATATCGGGAACAGGAAGGGGAAGGTTTGGCGCTACACTTATCAAAGATGAATACCCAAAGATGTTTGATGAGCAAGGAAAGCCAATGGAAAACAAAGGTCAGCGTAGCGCTTTGACGGAGCAAGAGCGTGCGGTCGTGGCGGAAGCGATCAATTCGCTTAAAGCCAAGCCGGGCGCGTTGTTGCCAGTGTTGCACCACATTCAGCATCAGTTGAGTTATGTGCCTCCGGCATCTGTGCCGATGATTGCGCACGGACTGAATTTGTCCAATGCTGATGTGCATGGCGTGATCAGCTTTTACCATGAGTTCCGTAATCACCCGCCGGGCGGGCATGTCATTCAAATTTGCCGCGCTGAATCTTGTCAGTCGATGGGCTCGCGTGCTCTTGAAACGCACGCCGCCTCAAGGCTAGGTATTGGCTTTCATGAAACGACCAAAGATAACAACTTCACCCTCGAGCCCGTTTACTGCTTGGGCAACTGCATGTACTCACCGTGTGTGAGAGTCGGTGATGATATCCACGGTGAAATGAACGATGAGGCATTCGACGACCTCGTCGATTCGTTGCTCACCCAAGTGATCGAGGTGAAAGCGCCATGAGTTATCGCATCTATATTCCCCTCGACTCTTCTTCTGTTTCCCGAGGCGCTGAGAAAGTCGCACAACGTTTGGCTCATGGTGCCGTCACCAAGGGCGAATCTTTGACCATTGTCCGTAACGGTTCCCACGGCTTGTTCTGGCTCGAACCCATGATTGAAGTGGAGTCGGCTCAAGGTCGAGTGGCCTTTGGTCCGGTTTTCGAAGATGACGTGGATTCGCTATTAGCACTCCGTTTCTTTGCGCCAGATGAAGCGGGCAGCGCTGCGCTGGAGCACCCACTTTGTTTAGGGCTGACCACGGAAATTCCCTGGCTGAAAAAACAACAACGGCTTACGTTCGAACGTGTTGGGTTTGTTGACCCATTAGATGTTGAAGATTACCGCAGTAAAGGTGGGTTCGTCGGGCTGGAAAAAGCGCTGGGTATGAGCACCCAAGAAATTCTCGACGAAGTAAAAACCTCTGGCCTCCGTGGTCGCGGTGGTGCGGCGTTTCCAACCGGCATTAAGTGGCAAACGGTCTCAGACCAACCTGCAGGACGAAAGTATGTGATTTGTAATGCAGATGAAGGCGATTCCGGGACTTTTGCTGACCGCATGCTTATGGAAGGCGACCCGTTCACCCTGATTGAAGGGATGATCATTTGCGCCATCGCTGTCGGAGCTACACAGGGATATGTCTATACCCGATCTGAGTATCCAAATGCCTGCAAGATCTTCACCCAAGCGATAGAAAACGCTTATGCGGAAGGTTATTTGGGGTCAGATATCTGCGGCAGCGGAAAACATTTCGATTTAGAGCTTCGGATGGGGGCGGGAGCCTATATCTGCGGTGAAGAAACCTCACTGATGGAGAGCCTGGAAGGCAAACGTGGTTTGGTTAGAAGTAAGCCGCCGCTTCCGGCCATTGAAGGCTTATTTGGCAAACCTACCGTCATCAATAACGTTATTTCGCTGGCTTCGGTGCCTATCATCCTGTCCAAAGGGGCGGATTACTACAAAGACTTTGGTCAGGGCCGCTCCCTCGGCACCATGCCAATCCAACTGGCGGGGAATGTGAAACGTCCCGGTCTGTTTGAATTGGCTTTTGGCGTGACGATTCGAGAACTTTTGTTTGATTTCGGTGGTGGCAGTAAGACAGGAAAGCCTCTTAAAGCCGTGCAAATTGGTGGACCTCTTGGCGCTTACATTGCTGAACATGACTGGGATACGGATCTGGATTACGAACATCTCGCTGCCCGTGGTGCCATGCTGGGGCACGGCGGCATCGTCGCGTTCGACAATCAAACCGACATGAGCCAGATGGCGCGTTTTGCGATGGAATTCTGCGAGCTGGAATCCTGCGGGAAATGCACGCCTTGCCGTATTGGTGCAGTCCGAGGCGCGGAAGTGATTGACCAACTGCTGGATGCGAAAGGCGATGACAAGCTGGAACGCAAAGAGCTACTGGATGATCTCTGCGAGACCATGGAGCAGGGGTCGCTCTGCGCTATGGGCGGGATGACGCCTTTTCCGGTGAAAAGCGCATTGAAGTACTTTCCAGAAGATTTCGGGCTCACGAAAGATACGGGTGCCCAAGTGAACAGTGGCGGTAAGTAAGCCGTCGAGGAGAAGACAATGGTTGAGTTCTATATTCCCATTGAGCAAGGCAGCAAAGACTTTGGTACGCCTGCTGTTAAAGGCGAAGATGTTAAGCAAATCTCACTGACCATCGATGGCTGGCCAATCTCTGTGCCAGAGGGCACATCGGTCATGCATGCGTCTACCATGCTGAATATTCAAATTCCAAAATTGTGTGCGACCGACTCGCTGGAAGCGTTTGGCTCATGCCGTATGTGTGTGGTGGAAATTGAAGGAATGCGCGGAAAACCCGCCGCCTGCACCACACCCGTTGCTGAAGGCATGGTGGTCACCACACAAAATGAAGCGCTGCGTAAGTTACGCCGTAACGTAATGGAGTTGTACATTTCAGACCATCCACTGGATTGTTTGACCTGTGCGGTGAATGGCGACTGTGAATTGCAGGACATGGCGGGGGCAGTTGGTCTTCGTGACGTGCGCTACGGATTTGAAGGTAGCAACCACCTCAATATGGAAAAGGATACGTCCAACCCTTACTTCACCTTTGATACCAGCAAATGCATCGTCTGTTCCCGATGTGTGCGTGCCTGTGAAGAGATTCAGGGTCAACACGCTCTGACAGTGGAAAGTCGGGGTTTTGAATCCCGTATCGTCGCGGGGTCAGAATCATTTATGGACTCTGAGTGTGTGTCCTGTGGTGCCTGCGTACAAGCCTGTCCGACAGCGGCTTTGACCGAAAACAGCGTGATTGAGCTAGGTACGCCGAGTCATTATCGCGTGACGACCTGCGCGTATTGTGGCGTTGGCTGTTCATTCCGCGCCGAAATGCGGGGTGATGAACTGGTCAGAATGGTGCCGCACAAAGATGGCAAAGCGAATCAGGGACATTCTTGTGTGAAAGGCCGCTTTGCCTTTGGCTATGCAACCCACAAAGATCGCGTGACCGACCCGATGATCCGAGATTCTATTGATGAACCTTGGCGCAAGGTAAGTTGGGAAGAGGCGATTGGCTTTGCCGCAGACAAGATCAAAGCGATCCGAGATAAACATGGCGCAAATGCGCTGGGTGGGATCACCTCTTCCCGCTGCACCAACGAAGAAACCTATCTGGTGCAGAAACTGGTTCGTGCGGGTTTTGGTACCAACAACGTGGATACCTGTGCCCGTGTTTGTCACTCTCCGACGGGTTATGGTCTGAAAACTACGCTGGGTGAATCGGCAGGGACACAGACTTTTGAATCAGTGCAAAAAGCCGATGCGATTATTGTTATCGGGGCCAACCCAACCGATGGTCATCCGGTGTTCGCTTCCCAGCTTAAACGTCGTCTTCGCAGCGGCGCAAAGCTGATAGTTATCGACCCACGCGAAATCGATCTGGTCAATGCAGCGCATGTCCGCGCCCAATATCATCTTCAATTGCGTCCGGGAACCAACGTCGCCGTGTTGAATGCGTTGGCGCACGTCATCATCAATGAAGGGTTGGAAGACAATTCGTACATTGAAGAGCGTTGCGACATGGCAGCGTACAAAAAATGGCGCGACTTTATTGCCGATGAATATCATTCACCCGAAGCGATGGAAAGTGCCACAGGCGTTCCAGCCATGCTGATCCGAGAAGCCGCGCGTATGTATGCCAAAGCCGGAAACGGTGCCATTTACTATGGCCTTGGTGTGACAGAGCACAGTCAAGGCAGCTCAGCGGTCATGGCGATTGCCAACCTAGCCATGGCGACAGGTAACGTCGGTCGTGAAGGGGTGGGCGTGAACCCACTGCGCGGTCAGAACAACGTGCAAGGTAGCTGTGATATGGGCTCGTTCCCGCATGAGTTGCCGGGTTATCGTCATGTGTCAGACCCAGAAGTACGTGCGTTATTTGAGGGTGAATGGGGCGTGCCGATTGATGATGAACCTGGCCTTCGCATTCCCAACATGTTCGACGCCGCTATCGCAGGTCGATTTAAAGGTATGTATGTGCAAGGTGAAGACATCGCGCAGTCTGATCCGAATACCCAACACGTTGAAGCAGCGCTGACATCGTTGGAATGCCTGATCGTTCAGGATATCTTCCTCAACGAAACGGCGAAGTTTGCGCATGTATTTCTTCCGGGTGCCAGCTTCTTGGAGAAAGACGGTACCTTCACCAATGCAGAGCGCCGTATCTCGCCGGTGCGTAAAGTGATGGCTCCGCTTTCGGGCAAAGCCGATTGGGAAGCGACCATGGAGCTTGCCAACGCCCTTGGCTACGAGATGCATTACAAGCATCCTTCCGAAATCATGGATGAAATCGCTAAGCTGACGCCGACTTTCCATGGTGTCAGCTACGAAAAACTGGATGAACTGGGCTCTATCCAATGGCCTTGTAACGATGAAGCGCCGCTGGGTACCCCGACTATGCACATCGGCGGGTTTGTGAAAGGCAAAGGCAGCTTTGTGGTGACGGAATACGTGGCGACAGAAGAGAAGGTGAATAAACGCTTCCCACTGCTGCTGACCACAGGGCGTATCCTCACGCAATACAATGTTGGTGCTCAGACACGTCGTACCGACAACAGCCAGTGGCATCAGGAAGACGTGTTGGAAATTCATCCGTTGGATGCAGAAGATCGTGGTGTTACAGATCGCTCACCAGTTCGGATTGCGAGCCGCGCGGGTGAGATTACCTTGCCTGCGAAAATTAGCAACCGCATGCAACCGGGCGTGGTTTACACCACCTTCCACCATCCGGTGTCTGGCACCAATGTGATCACGACAGAAAATTCGGATTGGGCGACAAACTGCCCTGAATACAAAGTGACGGCGGTGCAAGTCAAAGTGGCAGTAGAACAGGCGGATTGGCAACAACGCTTCCGTGAGTTCGATGAACAGCAACAAGCCCATCTATCCGCAGCGACACAGGAAAGCAGCGATTAATCAGGAGTGAACATGGACGGTGAACTTCATCGTAACGAACGCCTTTACGCGATGGCGAACCAAATCGCTGACAACCTTGAGCATGGCAGAACCGAGCAAGAGACTGTCGACGAAGTCGCTTCCCATATTCGCCGTTTTTGGTCGCGTGATATGAAACAAAGTCTATTTGCAGCGATGGGAAGTGGATTGTTGAACCCTATTGCTGAAAAGGCAGCGGAATTACTGGCAGAGGAATATAAGCTCAAAGCGGGATAATCGCTTGGGTAAAACTAAAATGCCGCGTTACGCGGCATTTTAGATGAACGAAGACGCTCTTTAAGCAACTGCCTCTGCATCTTTCTGTTTTATCACTTTGTGGCCTTCTTCGGTCACGCCATTTTTCCAATAGCTGCTGATGTAAATATTGTCTCGCTCGACGTTTCTTTCATTGCGGAAATATTGGCGTAGTGAACGCATAGAATCGAACTCGCAAGCACACCAGATGGCGGCGTTGCCATTCAGCCATTCTTTTTCCTTAACTTGCTCTGCCAGCGTTTTTTCGCCTTTAACCAGCCAGTCGATTTGCATCCCTTCAGGGGCTTGAATCGGCTGAATATCGTCTTGAGAAAGCACTTCAATGACCGCATGGCCTTTAGCATGTTGAGGTAGCGATGCAATTTTGACAGACAGTGCTGGAAGGGCAGTCATATCAGCAGCCATAAAAAACCAATCGGCTTCTTTGTTGATTTCCTGAATGGTGCCAGGACCAGCAATCGTCATGGTATCGCCAACTTTGGCGTTCATTGCCCAACGAGCGGCATGGCCACAACCACAGTCATCAACCTTATGGCGGACAAAGTCTACTGTGATCGTGTGTGTGCTGAAATCCAACTCGCGGATAGTGTAGGTGCGCATAACAGGCCTTTCGCCCGCTGGAAGTGAACTCAGATCTGTGTTGCCATCCGGCGCAAACATTAACTTGATATATCCGCCTTCGCAGTTGGCAGGAAAGCGGGAAAGTCCTTCACCATGCATCACGATACGCTGCATATTGGGAGTAATGGCTGTGCTTGCTTCGACAGTAAGCTGAATCGGGCTCGGTTTCTTCATTATTCTTCTCTGACTACTTTACTTCACCCTAAAATACGTCGCCTTTAACAATAATTCAATGATAACGATTATCATTTGCGTAGATTTACACTTCTTCCGTTTACTAGTAGTAGACCGAAAGCTTGGTGGGGCGCATTTGTTTAGATATGTAATCTTCCAGTACATCTAATTTAAGTATATTAGTAAGTTAATTCACATCATCGAATTCTTAATATGGTGACAATTGTGTGACAGGTGGAATTTTGAAGCGTTTATTTGAACCGAATCATATAAGAACACGATACTGCTTCAAACGTGTCCAATTCAGGTTAGTCTGGACAAGCTTGTTTAAGCAATTAGACGTCAAAGTAAAACTAAAAAATCATATAACACTTTGTTTAGAGAAGTATAAATGGCAGTTGGTGAATTTCTGGGTATGTTGATGACGTTCCCTACAAGCGTGTTCTTTGTTCCGTTTGTGGTGTTCTTTCTCATTATGCTGGTCGATTTAGTCTTCAACGTAGTGGAAGGTTTTACCGCGGATATCGATCTCTTCGATCTTGATAATCTGCCTGGTTCAGGCCTTCTCCTTCCGCAAGTCCTTTCAAAAGTTCCTCTAATGGTTGCTTTATGCGTCTCGTTTTTCGTGGCAACCGTTATCTCGTTTTATGCATCAGATATCGCTCAAGGTTTTATTTCCGGCTCGATACTCTTGGTTGCAAATATCATCTCTATTCCTCTTGTTGCTTACATTTCTCTGGCGATATCAGCCTGGCTATTGAAGCCTTTGGCTCCATTGTTCGACCGTAAAAAAACGTTTGCGAAGGTGGAATTTATTGGCTTGAAGGGCCGTGTTCATAGCAATGTTGTTAATAGGGAAAAAGGTGAAGTCGTCGTTTTGCATGAAGGAAATGAATTTCTACTCGATGCAATGCTGCAGGATGACAGTTGGATTCAATATGGAGATGAAGTGATCATTGTTTACAAAGATGATGCTTCAGACCGCTACGTCGTAGCAAAAAAAGCTTAATGGAATAATTATCAGGAGTAGGAAATGGAAATTTCCCCAAGCATTATTTTTATCGCCAGTGGCATTGCTGTTTTTCTCATTGTGATGATTTTTATCACATCCCGTTATAAAAAAGTGCGTGGTGAGGGTGACGCGTTGATCGTTAATGGCCTTCATCGCACACGCGCATCTCTCACAGGTACTTTTGTCTGGCCGATCGTTAACCAATTTGAATACATGGATATCACCCGTAAAAAAATCTCTGTGATTCGCAGTGGCCGCAAAGATCAGGAAGGTGAAGAGTATGAAGGTTTGCACTGTCGCGACAATATCCGCGCAGACCTGAAGGTGGATTTCTACATCGGTGTAAACCACGAAGAAGATGACATCATCCGTGTGGCAAAACTCTTTACCGCACATGAAGCTTCGAACCTTGATCGCCTCAAAGAACACTTCCAGCCAAAATTCTCAGAAGCGCTAAAAACCGCAGTAAAGCAGTTTGAATTTGAAGAGCTGTTAACCAACCGCCGCGCTTTCCGTGATGCGGTTGTTGATGTCATCGGCAGTGAAATGGATGGCTTCAAAATTTACGACGTGGTTATCGACAAAGTTGACCAGACTGCGCTGGATGCCCACAGCCCTGACAACATCCTCGATGTTGAAGGTATCCGTAAAATTTCAGCTATTACTGCGCAGAAAAATACTGAAACCAACGCTATCCGTCAGGATGAGCGTACAACGATGAAAAAGAAAAACGTCGAAGCGGAAGCAAACCGTCTGCAACTCGACAAGCAAGAGCAGGAGTCTATAGCCCGCACCCAACGCGAAGTAGATATTATCAAGGCGCAGGAAGAGGCGCTTGCGTCAGAAAAACGCGAAGAATATGAACGTGTCACGCAGCTTGCGAAGTTGGAAACGCAAGAGGAAGTGGCGAAGAAGCGTGAAAGTGTGGAAATGGAAGTGGAAATGACGCGTATCGCCAACCAGCGTCAGGTCGCTATCCAACAAGAAGAACTCAACCGTTCAGTCGAAACAGAGAAAGTACGCACGGCATCTGAAGTTGCTGAACGCGAAATGCAGAAAGAGACCACGGTGGAAGAAGCGCTGAAATCAGTCTCTGAAACACGTTCACAGCGCGTAGAAATTGAACGCAAGATTGCCCGTGAAGAAGAAGAAACGGAAAACCTGCGTGTTAACGAGCGTGTTGCCCGTGAAAAACGTGTGCGTCTGGTTGAAGCGGAAGCTGCCGCAGAAGCCAAGCAGCTTGAATCGCTGGTGGCGGCTCGTACAGAGAAAGAAGCGGCGAAAGAGCGCGCAGAACGCTTGTTGATAGAGAATGAAGCAGAGCTGAAAGTGAAGACGCGTGATGCAGAAAATGCATTGGCAGTGAAGACGCGAGAAGCAGAGGCAGACCAAATCGTAACGACAAAACGTGCTGAAGCTGATTATGTGGCGAAAGAGCGCGAAGCCGCAGCAAAAGAACGCATGGCTCAAGCTGAGAAAGAACTGATCAGCGCAACGGGCTTGGCAGAAGTAGAAGTTGACCGTGAGCGTGCACAGGCGATTAAAGAAACTGGTGAAGCGGAAGCCTTTGCCCTGCAAAGTGCAGGTGAGGCAGAAGCGCAAGCGTTGCGTGCGAAAGGCTTGGCGGAAGCCGAATCTCAAACTGCACGTTTTGAAGCGGCTCAACAGTATGATGACCATACGCGCGAACACGACAAGTGGGTTATGCAACTCCAGCAAGACAAAGAGCTGGAAATCGCACGTATCGAAGCGCAGAAAACCGTGGTTAGTGCAAATGCGCAGGCATTGGCAGAAGCACTGGCGAAAGCAGATATCCGTCTGTTTGGTGGTGAAGGCATGGAGCAGATCCGCCGTACCATCATGGATGCCTCAGCCGTCGATGCGAAATTTGAGCAGTCTAAAGTGCTAAACCCATTGGTTTCTGAGTACGTTGATGGTGAGCGTAGCTTGCCAGAAGATCTGAAAGCGATTCTGGAAAACACAGACTTGAAGAGCAGTGATTTAAGCAATGTCGCTTTGGCGAGCTTGCTGAACTCGCAAGGTGGTGCGACTGAGCTTCTGAAGAAACTGCAAGGCACACTGGAGCCATCGTCAGACAAAAATTCGTAACACCCTCAATTACTCTCACAGAGTCCCGCTTCATTGGAGGCGGGATGAATAGGTATTAGCATGTCAGAGTCGACTCAAAAAGCTGTGAGTGAAGGTGGTGCATATGAAGTTCTCAAATCCCGCCTGTCCCAACAGGGCAACCAGCTAAAAACTCTTTCCCAGTCATTCAATCAAACTCGCCAGACCGTATTCGGTGGTCAGGAACTCAAGCTCGTCGGCAAAGCTAATGTGCAGACCGATGCGAAGTGTATTCCTATCGACATGGCGCAAGTGAACCAGCAGCTATTGTTTGGTTACCACGTACAGGTCGGTATGAAGGCATCGCCATCGCTGGACGATGTTTTTGGCCTTTATCAGCTGCACGAAAATGACGGTACGTTCCGTGTAGAGCCACTCCCCATTGAAAGCAGCTTTCTCGGTGATCAGCGTTTTGTTCATGAATTTACTGAGCTGTTCACCTACTACCGTGATGCGCGCCTTTCCCAAATCTCCCGTCAAGAAAGCATTCTTTATATCGCTTTTCAGATAGGTAGCCGTCCTGAAGACCGTAAAGTGTTTCGCTTCCAGCTAAAAACAGATGCTGTGGAGTACATGGATTCCTATGGGCATGAATCGCTGGAAAGCACTGTTCAACACGACTTTGATTGGATTGCGACAAACCGCGATGACCACGTGCTGGGAGAACACCCGCATGTGTCTATTCGCGACAAGCTGTTTGTGGAATGTGTGGGTGGTGACCTGACCATTAAGGTTGAGGACAACACATCCGAAGGCAAGGGAATTTACCGCGAAGAAGTTGAAGATGCGCACCAAAGTGTGGCAGATGCGCAAATCGATTATGCCTTTGTCGGCGATTTAATCGCCCTTCGCGTTAAGCCTAACCGTGAAAAACACAGCCGCTATTTTCTTTTTAACCCGCTTAACCAGTCGGTCACCCGCGCAGATGCATTGGGCGTCAGTGCTAAAGCGCTGCCGGAAGACCACGGTGTGCTTTATGCCAACGGCTATGTACTGGCTAACGGCGAACGCAAGCAGTTTGACTTTCCTTCAGGTCATTTGAAATTCTTCCAGAAAATCGTGTCACCCAATGGTGAGGACATTCTGTATTTCTTTTTCAATGCGGTTGATGGCTATTACGTCGCGTATACCTACAACCTGATAGAAAAGAAATTTGAGGCACCCATGGAAAGTCATGGTTATAGCCTGTACCCAGATGGTCGCTTTCTTGTGTTTCAGCTTTCTGAAAACGCAGAAGCGTCAACGATCCACCCCTTACGGATCTGGGATACGCCGTTCTCTACACCAGAGCACTACGCAAGTGTGAATGCGCAGTCAGATGGAAGCAGTCCGCTGTTCAATTTGGGTAATGCAGAACTTGTTAGGGCGCTTTCTTCTGTACTTTCGATTTGTCAGTTAGCCCAGACAGAAGAAGTCACACAAGCAGCTTATGAAATGCTATTGAAGCAATGTCAGTCAACGCTCGACCACTACACCTGGTTGGGCCATGAATATGCCCTGGGTATTGGCTCTGCCATCAATGAGTTGATGGGCACCGCCGACAAAATCATTGATGAATTTGCCAAGGTGCAGCAACTGCAGCAGCATGCCGCGCAAAGTATTGAAGCGCAGCAGACTATTGTTTCTGACCTCATTGGTAAAATTAAACTGGCACCAAAAGAGCAGGCGAATACCTTGCTCAGCCTCTTGGCCGAAGTGAAAGGTCAGGTTGGTGCAGTCATGGCGCTTCGACAGCAACACTACATTGATGAAGCCCGAGTCGATGAACTGCAAACACAATTAGAGGAACAGCGCGAAAGCTTAAATCTTCAATTGCTCAACCTGCTTCAGGAAGAAAAGGCGTACGTGCCGTTTAAGAAGCAAATTCAGAGTATCGAGGAGCAACTGGAAACGGTAGATAAAACGGCTGAAATCCAGAAGCTGCAAGAGCAGGTCGACACGCTCCGCAACGAACTCCAACTGGTGACGGAAGAAGTTACCGACATTGAAACGGACGATCCCACACAAGCCACGCGCATTCTGGACTTGACGACCGAAGTATCGTCGATGCTGAATACGGTATCGGCCAAGCTGCGTTCTAAATCTCAGGGGTTACAGAGCGAAGAAGCGCAGGCGGAATTCAGCGCCCAGTTTAAGCTGCTTAGCCAATCCGTCAGCAGCGCGATGGAGCAGGCGTCAACACCAGATGAGTGTGACAACCAACTCGCCAAGCTGGTGGGACAGCTAGATAAGCTGGAATCCCGTTTTGCGGATTTTGACCAGTTCCTCGCGGAAATCTATGCCAAACGTGATGAAATCCAGTCAACGCTCGACAACCACAAACAGCAGCTGATTTCAGCGCAGCAACGCCGCGTACAGAACCTGTTGCAGGCCGCGAATGTCACCATGGCAAGTATTGAAAAGCGGGTGGAACGCTTTGATGATGTAGCAGGCTTGAACAGCTACTTCGCTACCGATGCCATGGTACTCAAGCTTCACCAGCTGTCCCAAACCATTCGAGACTTGGGCGACAGTGTTAAAGCGGATAGTGTCGATTCCAAGCTCAAATCACTACAAGACCAATCCCTTCGCTCTCTTCGCGATAATCAGGACATTTTTGAGCAAGGTGGCAAGGTTCTACGTCTGGGTAAACACAGGTTCAGCGTGAACCAACAGGCACTGGATCTCAGCCTAGTAGAGCATGATGGGGAGCTTTCGACCCATATTTCTGGAACGGATTTCTATCAAGCGGTTGAAGATGAGAAGTTTCTTGAGCTGCAATCCTTTTCCCGCTTGGACGTGACATCGGAAAGTGATGACGTCTACCGCGCGGAATATCTGGCATACCTCATTTTGTATGGTGCAGAGAATAATCAAGACGGATTGAATCTCGACGATCTGTATGCGGCTCAAAAAGGCAGTGCACTGGCTGAACGTGTACAGAAGTTTGCCGCACCTCGCTATAAAGAGGGGTATGTGAAAGGCATCCATGACAACGATGCCACGCGTATTCTGGATAAGGTTCTGCCTATCTATCAGCAAGCGGGTTTATTACGCTTCAGTCAAAGCGCTCGCTCCGCTGCGATTCGATGGATGTTGGCGCAAGATACCGACATCTTGAGTGCTTTTCGCCAGCAAGCCAATAACGCGCAACTGCTGAGAGAGCACCTGAATTCAGGCGATGCTTATCAGCAACTCCAAAAACAGCTGGCGACTGAGCTCGCAACTGAACAAAGTGATGAAGCCGCAGATTTCTTGGTTAACTTGCTTGGCCAGTCTGATTTAAGCATCGATGTCAGTCAGGATGCGTTGAGTCTGTATGAGGATTATCTTCAATTCCGCCGCAGTCTGGGTTGGCAAGCCGGAGGTGCTGATATTGAGTCAGCATACTCTGACCACCTCCAGTGGCTTACCGCATACACTCATAAAAAGGGCTACGGGCAAGCTTTTGTGGTTGAAGCTGCAACCATTGCCGTTCTGAAAGCCTATTCAGAGTTCAATATCTGCAGTGTCGATTTCTCATTGGTTGCTGATGTGGAAGGAATGCTGGGTGAACATGACCGTATCGAGAAAGGGCAGCTGCGTATCGTGCTGGACGACTTTATCCAGCGTAACGAGCACCACCGATGCAAAGTCGTGCCGCAGTTTGAAGCCTATCTCAGCCAACGTACCTTACTGTTGAACTCGGCTAAAGAAGATTTCCGTTTGAGCGAGTTCAAACCTCGCCCTCTGACGTCATTTGTTCGAAACAAATTGATAAGTGAGAGTTACCTGCCCCTTATTGGCGATAACTTTGCCAAACAGATGGGCACACTGGGCGATAAGAAACGCACTGACTTGATGGGGATGCTGTTACTTATTTCCCCTCCAGGTTACGGTAAAACGACTTTGATCGAATACGTGGCGCACAAACTTGGGCTCGTATTTATGAAAATCAATGGCCCGTCTATTGGTCATCAGGCAACTTCATTAGACCCAGCAGATGCGCCTGATCAGAATGCTGCCCGCGAAATAGAGAAGATCAACCTTGCCTTTGAAATGGGTAACAACGTGCTTCTCTACCTCGATGATATTCAGCACACACACCCTGAATTCCTCCAGAAGTTTATTTCATTGTGTGATGGTACACGTCGAATTGAAGGAACGTGGAAAGGGAAAACCAAGACCTATGATATGCGTGGTAAGAAATTTGCCGTGGTGATGGCGGGTAACCCTTACACAGAAAGCGGTGAATCGTTCCGTATACCCGATATGCTAGCTAACCGTGCAGACATTTATAACCTTGGCGACATGCTGTCTGATCAGAAGCAAGCCTTTGAGTTGAGTTTCATTGAAAACTCACTCACGTCGAACTCTGTGCTTGCGCCGCTGGCAACCCGTGACCTGAACGACTTATATCGTTTCGTGCGAATGGCAGACGGTGAAAGTATTGCACTCAGTGAGATGAGCCACGCGTATTCTGCGACGGAATCCAACGAAATTATCTCAACGCTTCAGAAGTTAATGGCCGCTCAGCAAACTGTGCTGAAGGTTAACCAACAGTATATCAAGTCTGCTGCTACGGCTGATCAGTACCGCGTTGAGCCGCCATTCAAGCTGCAAGGGTCTTACCGGAACATGAACAAACTGGCGGAGAAGATTTCGTCGGTAATGACGGACGATGAGTTGTACACCATGTTGCGGGATCACTATCAAGGTGAAGCGCAGACGCTCGCAGCAGGAACGGAAGAAAACTTGCTTAAGTTGGCTGAACTGCGCGGTGATATGACGCCTGAACAGAAAGCACGTTGGCAAGAAATCACCGACGGTTATCAGCGTCAGCAAATGATGGGCGATTCAGAAGATCGTGCAGGCCAGGTTGTACAGCAACTCGCCATGTTAAACCAACACGTTGCGCGCTTTGGTAGCGACTCCCAAGGAGGGGAATAAGTGAACCGACAAAAATGGTCGGCGTGGCTTGAAGCCTCGCTGGAAGATTACCGCCTCGACGACAGCGAGCGCAGAACCTTACAAGCTGAGTTAGCAGAGTCTGTGCTCAGTGATGAAGACAGATCTTACTTACGCAATCTGAGCTTCAAGCTGGTTCAGAAAGAACTTGCTAATCAGGGAGATGCGGCAGCATTGGTACGTTGGTTAGAACGCGTTATCAAGGTGCTGGATAATGTAATTAATGCGAATTCAGCACAAACCGCGACAAGCTGGTTTTCACCGGGACGAACCTGTGCTTCAGGCATCATCGAACAGTTGAAGTTAGCGAGAAACACCATTGATATCTGCGTATTCACCATTGCAGATAATGACTTAACCAAGCATATCCTTGATGCCCACGAGCGTGGAGTGAAAGTGCGTATTGTCACTGACAACGACAAAATGAACGACAAAGGCAGCGATGTGGAGTATCTCGCAGAGCAGGGTGTTTCCGTCAAAATTGATACGACTCAGTACCATATGCACCATAAGTTTGCAATATTTGATGGGTGCCGTTTGATCAACGGCAGTTTCAACTGGACCCGAAGCGCCTCAAAATATAATCAGGAAGACATTACACTTACGGACGACCGCAGATTTGTTGCTGCGTTCAGTCGACAGTTTGAACAGCTGTGGCAGAAATTCCCCTGCCTGATGCCGTCCTAAATGATATGGAGATCCAATGACTGAATTGACCAATTCTCAAAATCTGCCGGTGGAAATCGAAGTAACACCAGAGGTAATTGAAATTGCCGACCGCTTCGACCCGTTTGATACGGTTGCCACCATCACATTTGGTAAAGATGCTTTAGAGAAAATCACGGCTTTTTCTGATGAAGTGCTGGATCAGGTTCGCGTTCGTGATAGCGGTGAGGCGGGTGACATTCTTCATGCCATGGTGTCTTCCATGGACAGTACCGAGTTCGATAGCCTTGGGAAAGGCAGCTTCCTATCAAAGCTTCCGCTTATTGGTGAAATGTTTGATTCCTTCAAGAAGTTTTCCGCTAGCTTTGATTCAGTGAAAAGCCAATTAGAGCAACTCTCTGGTCGTCTTGAAGCGCAGGAAGTCAAACTGGCGCACGATATCACTCAACTGGATACCTTGTACGACCACAACCTCGATCTCCTGAAAGGGTTAGAACAATATATTGCTGCTGGACGCTACAAGCTCAACGAGTTGAATGAAAAGGTGTTGCCTGAACTGCTACAACAGTCAGAGCAGAGCGGAGATGCGCTGGATGCACAGAAATACCGAGATGCTTCGCAAGCGGTTGCCCGCTTGGAAAAGCGTGTGCACAACTTGGAGCTAACGCGTCTTGCTGCCATTCAAACCGCGCCTCAAATTCGCCTCTCGCAGGAAGGCAACAAGATGTTGATGGAAGATATCCAAGACATCGTTCATAACACCTTCCCACTTTGGAAACGCCAGTTCCTTATTGCTATTTCAAACTATGAGAAAGAGAAGGCGCTTAAAGTTACACGCGCCGTTAAGGACTACACCAACAAGCAATATGTTCAGAACGCTGAGAAGTTGAAAGTGTTGGAAGAGCAAATCGCAGAAAACTATCAACGCGGTATTCTGGATCTGGATTCACTCGAAACGGTGAACAAACTGACGATCGAAACTCTGAATAATACCCTTTCGCGAGTGAAAGAGGGTAGAGCGCAGCGTGAGCAGGCTCAACAGGTGATTGAAAAAGCCGAACTGGAATTGAAAAAAGCGCTGGAGCAGACAATTGAGGAATGATGACTAAAGACGCACTTGGTTAGGTTACCAGTAAATCAAAAAGACTCCCAAAGGAGTCTTTTTATTAGGGTTATTAGCTATTAACTGCGGTCACGTGGAACGTACTTGCGCACGGTCTCAGTGTTGCCCTGATCGTCAGTAATAGTGAAATCTACGTACTGTGAGCGTTTAGACAACAGGTTAAAAAACGTGGTGCCATTTTCGTTTGTGCTTTGCGAAAAGTTCTTCGCAGAAACATTTGCGCCTTCGACTGGTTGACCGTCGCGAAGTACTTCGATGATGGCTGCACCATTGCGAGCATCAACTGAAACGTCAAGACCGTGACTTGGCATCGCCGTTACAGACATTGAAGCGAATAGAAGGCTGATTGCAGTAATTGTCGTTTTCATAATCGTATCTCCAATTGCATTGTTATTGATTTCGTGTTGCTACAGGGATAACGATAGGTTTGTACCGATAGAAAAAAAATCGGAAAAATTCGTGGGACTTGTTCAAAAACTTGGTGCAAGAATTTTGATTTAGGACGGTCTGCGCGGGTGGGTAATAAGAGGCGATATAAAATGCTATGCGGAGTTACAGAGTTGATAATAGCGAGAGTTTTTTACTTTTACACTTGAGTTGACGAAAAATGTGATTCATATGGCGTTCGAGTATATAAGAACGCCATCGGTAAAATTATGTCTATCGAGTAAGTAACTACGACTACTCAATTAGTCTGCGGCTTTGAAGCCAAGGCCACTATCGGTAAGCGTTACAACTTTGTGAGCACGAATAGCCTCCTGCGCCGCCAGCCCAATTACCACGGCTTTCAGGCCATCTTCCAGTGACACCTCAACTTCTTGCTCACCTAACACCGCACGCTGGAATTTCTGGTGTTGGTAGAAAGTGGAACCGTTGTGATCTCCAGCTTCGAGAAGTGTTGGGTCTACAGGCACTTCCATTTGTTTTGGTCCCTTAGGTTCGCGTGGGCTGGAAATGACTTGAGCGACAGGGGGCTCGCCAAGGGTTTCTGTCGGCCAGAAACGGCCAGGGCCTGGAACCAGACATTCAACCTTGCCTTTGTCGCCAACAACGCTGATCTCTTCTTGATAGCGCGAGCCCTCAGCGAACATGCAAAGCTCCAAGCTGGCGCGGGTGCCGTTGTCGAATTCTACGGTGACATAAGCATTATCAAGGATGTCAGGTGCTTCGCCGTTGTAGGATTCGTCTTTGTGGTTGACGGCTTGACTGCCTGATGCGAAGACACGGACAGGGTTGGCATTGGCCATCAGTCGCATCAAATCAAAGAAGTGGCAGCACTTTTCGACCAGAGTCCCACCAGTTTTGAGGTTAAATCGGTTCCAGTCATCCACTTTATGCAAGAAGGGAAAGCGATGCTCGCGAATTGAAAACAGATGGCGCTGGCCAATCTCGCCTTGCGCAAGTAAATCAAGCATCAGTGTGATAGGTGGCATATAGCGATATTCCATCGCAACCCAAATGGGAGCAGGGTGGGATTTTGCTGCTTCAACCAAACGCGACACTTCATCAATCTGTGTACAGATGGGTTTCTCAATCAAGATCGGCAGTGAGCAGCGGCTCATGATGCCTAGCAATTGCTCGGCATGCTGGAAGTTAGGGGTCGCAATAACGAGGGCATCGATATCGTTTGCTTCAAGTAATTCATCCAGACCTTCAATCGTGCGGGCATTTGGCACCAACGCTTGTGCTTTTTCGCGCATTTCTGCGTTAGGTTCGGCAAGCACGGTGATTTCTACATTCTCTAAAAGTTGAATGTTCCGGATGTGCTCTTGTCCCATCATGCCGCAGCCGAGGATGCCGTAGCGAATTACTTGATCTGTCATTCAGTCCGTCCCTTACGTTTGTTTGGTAGCCTGAGAGGCTATCGTTGTCGTTATGTCCATCGCGCTGCATAGCGCACGTTTACCGGGTCATACCAAGTGAAAGAAACCTCTTCGATACGATCCCGGTTTGACCAGCTCAAGCGCTCGATATAGCCACATGCAGAGCCAATCTCAGGTTTAAAGTCTTTGTGTTTCCAGTCCGGTACATGATCGACGGTGATGCTGTCCTGCACCTTGGAAATCCAAAAGCCAAGTTTTTCGCGGTAATACACATACAGTGACTCCACGAGATCGTCTGGGGCGATATCGTCTTTGTGCTCTCCGCTGATCCAAATCTCTTCCATGGCAGCAGGTTGTTGGTCGAGTTTTCTTAACCGGCGAAAACGCCATAGTTGTGCGTTTGATTCTAGTCCCAACAAAGACGCCACATAGGTGTTGGTGTGTTGCTCCACGCTAAGAAAATCAGCATTTGGCAACCCACCACCGGATTTCAGTTCAAGGCGGAAAAAGTGATACACCGCGGAATTATCCGGCGTGTTTTTCACATAAGTGCCGGAGCCCTGAATCCTTTCCAGCAATCCATTCTGTTCAAGCTCGTTCAATGCTTTGCGCAGCGTGCCGACCGCAACGCCCAGCTTTTTTGCCAGTTCCGCTTCAGTAGGCAGCCTTTCTCCCGGCAACCAATAACCTGCCGAGATTTCTCTGCGCAACAACTCGCTTATCTGGATGAACAAGGGTAATCGTGTTGATTCACTCATTTTCTAAAAATCTCAAAATTAATAACCGCCGATATATTAGAAGGTTACTGAGCTTTTTTCTGTTTCCCCGCTCAGAGAGTGAATGAATTCATTCATCATTGATTTACTTTATTTGTAAATCTTATAGCATTTATTAACAATTCATTCACTAATCATTTTCATTTCGATGAGAGTGAAAAGCAACAAGAACAATAACGTTGGTTGGCTTTTTACAATAAGAACAGGAGAGTTCAGATGAGTGTCGTGCCTATCACGAGTGAGGGGTTAGATGCCGCAGAGGTATCTTGGTTTGCGCCGCTTTGTAGCGACGATTATCGCTATTTGGGTGTGCCTGATGGCGCGTTGCGAAGCAGTTGGGAAAACACACGCGACATCGTTTTGACTGCTGAGAAGCAGGGTTTTCGTAACATTCTCTGCCCGTCCTCGTATCAGGTGGGGCAAGACACCCTGACTTTCGCTTCAGCAATGGGCCCGCTTACCGAGCGTATCAATTTGCTGGCAGCGATTCGTTGTGGAGAAGTACATCCGGCGATGTTAGCCCGTTCGGTCGCGACGCTTGATCACATCATGAAAGGGCGTTTGACGCTGAATGTCATCTCCTCTGATTTCCCAGGTGAGAAAGCGGATAGCGCTTACCGCTACCGCCGTTCAAAAGAAGTGGTCGATATTCTTCGCCAAGCCTGGACGCAAGATGAAATCCGCTACGACGGAGAGATCTACAAACTCGACACACTTTCTGCTGATCCTGTTCGTCCTTATCAGCAAAACGGTGGTCCACTTCTCTACTTTGGTGGCTATTCTCCGGATGCCCTTGAACTGTGTGGTTCAGACTGCGACGTGTACCTGATGTGGCCGGAAACCGAAGACATGCTGGAATCACGCATGAAAGCGGTGAACGAGGTGGCACAACGTCATGGACGCACACTCGACTATGGCCTTCGTGTTCACATGATTGTTCGCGATACCGAAGCAGAAGCCCGTGAATATGCTGAGTCTCTGGTATCAAAGCTAGACGACGATTTTGGTCAATCGATTCGCGAGCGCGCATTGGACTCGAAGAGTCTTGGTGTTGCTTTTCAGTCTAAACAACGTGAACAGGCAGACCAGTTTGGTTTTACCGAACCGAATCTTTGGACCGGTGTTGGCCGCGCCCGCTCTGGTTGTGGTGCAGCGTTGGTGGGCAGTGTCGATCAGGTGCTGACCAAGATTGAACGCTACAAGAAAATGGGTATCCGCGCCTTTATCTTCTCTGGCTACCCGCACAAATCTGAATGTGAAATTGTCGGCCAGAAAATTCTACCAGAGCTTAAAACCTGCTCAATGCCTGAAGAATACGGCCGTGTTCCGGCGACCACCCCTTTGACTCCACTTGGCGCAGGAGAGCGCAAATAATGAAATACACAGAACTGCATCCGTCACTGTCTGCATTCAGCCGTCTGGTTTATGGCGTTTGGCGTTTGTCGGATGATGAGAATACCTCTGAGGCGCATGTTCGCGCGAAAGTCGATGCGTGTCTGGAACAAGGGATTACCACCTTTGATCATGCTGACATCTATGGTGACTACTCTTGTGAAGAGGTGTTTGGTCAGGTGCTGGAAGCGACCCCTTCACTTCGTGACCAGATTCAGTTGGTGTCGAAGTGCGACATTATGCTGCTATCAGAAAAATACCCGAACCGCCGTGTTAAATACTACGACACCTCAGAAGCGCATATCCGTCAATCAGTTACCAATTCTTTGCAAAACCTGAAAACTGACCATCTTGACTTACTGCTGATACACCGCCCGGACCCGTTTATGGATCATAGTGAAACAGGGAATGCGCTGGATTCACTGATAGATGAAGGTTTGGTGAAAGCCGTCGGTGCGTCCAATTTCAAATCGTGGGATTGGGAATTGCTGCAATCTGGTATGCGTCATCCACTAGTGACCAACCAGATTGAAATGAGCCTGATGACCCGCGATTCCTTTACCGACGGCACAGTGTCGTTCATGCAAAAAGGCGGCATTAAGCCAATGGCATGGTCGCCGCTGGCCGGTGGCGAGCTGTTTGGCAACAGCGAGGCAGCGCAGCGCGTGAAACCTTTGTTGCATCGTGAGGCAGAGAAGTTCGATGTCGGTATTGATGCTGTCGCGATTGCTTGGCTACTCGCACACCCTGCAGGCATTTTGCCTGTGTTGGGTACCAACAATATTGAACGTATTCGTGGCATAAACGACGCGCTGAAAGTCTCGATAGATAGAGAAACTTGGTTTGAACTTTGGACGGCAGCAGCAGGGGAGGAAGTAGCATGAGCCGCGAACTGAGAAACGCACTTTCCTGCTTTGCCACTGGTGTCACAGTGATTACAGCGCGCCATGAAGGGCAGGATTATGGATTGACGTGCTCGTCTTTCAACTCTGTTTCTTTGGAGCCAGCGATTGTGCTTTGGAGCATCAACCGCACATCGTCAACCAAACAACCGATTCTGGAGTCTGGTGGCTACACAGTGAGCGTGCTCGCGGTGGAACATTCCGAGCTTGCGATGAAGTTCTGCCGTGACAGCCATGAAGAGCGCTTCCGTGGTGTGGAGATCCAACGTGCACCGAGTGGGCGTGCCATCATTGAAGGTGCTGTGGCCTGGTTTGACTGCGACTTAAACGGCGTCGTCAGTGCAGGTGACCACGATATCCTGCTTGGCAAAGTGACCGACTTTCACTCGCAGCAGGGTGATGGATTAGTGTTTGAACGCAGCCGCTTCGGCAAGGTAGGAGAAGTCGCTTAATGGCAGTGGTGAAGTCAGTCATTTCGGTGCTGGAAACCGTCAATAACACATTGGATCGCATTGGCGCATCTATAGCTTGGGTGCTGGTGGCCTTGATGGTGTCCAGCATTCTGCTGCAGGTGGTGTGTCGCTATGTGTTCAATGCTGCATTGCCTTGGCCGGAAGAAGTCGCCCGGGCATTGATGATTTGGATGATGGCACTGGTTGCGGGGCAGGCGTATCGAAAGGGCATGTTTGTCTCCATCGATATGATTTTCAATTATCTGTCACCAAAAGTGGCGCAGGTAATTCGGATTCTGCTGCTGGTGATTGCCTTTGCTGTTCTTATCCAACTGTTCGTCATCGCACTGGAATTCTTTGACCGCGGCTTTCGAACCCGTGCAGCATCTTTTCCGCTAAAGCGGGCTTGGATCTATCTCGCGATGCCGGTGTGTTTCGGCACCATGTTGCTCGCGAATTTAGAAATGTTCCTGAAAGCGCTTACTCATAAAGAAGAGGATGCCATCGCTGCGCAAGCTGGAGAAAGCTGAGTAGTCAGGCTTTGGTAATCATAAGGATGTGGCTGTAAATGTTGATCTTCTTTCTACCTCTGTTTTTAGTTTTCCTTCTCGTCGGCATGCCAGTGTTTTTCGCGCTGCTCGCCGCTCCGGGCTTCATGCTCTATGCCGAAGGCATGGACAGGGATATTCCCCTGCTGTTCCGCAATATCTACAACGGTATTGATTCTTTCCCGCTGATGGCTATTCCATTCTTCATGCTCGCGGGTGAGGTGATGAACCGGAGTGGGATCACCCTGAGTCTGGTGAATTTCTCTCAATCACTTATTGGTCATGTACGCGGTGGTCTGGCCCATGTGAACGTAATGTCGAGCATGCTGTTTGCAGGGCTTTCCGGTTCTGCCGTCGCCGATACCTCTGCAATCGGTTCGATGATGATTCCAGCGATGGAAAAGAACGGGTACTCGCGTAAGTTCGCGGCTGCCATTACAGCGGCTTCTTCGGTGATTGGCCCAATCATTCCACCTTCCGGCATCATGATTATTTATGCCTACACCATGGAAATTTCCGTGGCAGCACTGTTTGCGGCGGGAGTGGTTCCGGGTGTGATGATTGGTGGTGGCTTGATGCTGTTGATCGCGTTGCTGGCGAAAAGTCAGAACCTGCCAATTGCCAGTGAAAAAGCGACATGGCGTGAACGCGGAACAGCCACCAGAAAAGCATTCTGGCCATTGCTGACACCCGTGATCATTTTGGGCGGCATATTGGGTGGCATCTTTACACCGACGGAAGCTTCTGCCGTTGCGGTGCTTTATACCTTGGTCGTCGGCATGTTTGTGCTTCGCACTGTGAAGCTGAAAGACATCCCGGACATTTTTACCGCAAGTGCCAAGTCGTCAGCCGTAATTCTATTGTTGGTTGGCGCAGCACTGGCGTTCAAAACCGTGGTCTCGCTTTCCCATGCAGCTGAGTCCATGGCGCATTGGACGCTGAGCATCAGTGAGAATCCGCTGATCTTACTGTTCCTTATCAACATCCTGCTTTTTATTGTTGGCATGTTCCTCGATGCAGGGCCGGCCATCATTATTCTGGGGCCAATTCTGGCGCCGGTTTTTGTCAGTCTGGGCATAGACCCAGTGCATTTCGCCATCATCATGAGCGTGAACCTCACGGTGGGCTTGGCGACGCCTCCAATGGGACTGGTGTTGTTTGTGGCATCAAGCGTATCTGGCGAGAAAGTCGAAACGCTGTCCCGCGCGATTCTGCCGTTCCTGGCAGTGGAAGTGGTAGTGATCTTCCTGATTACGTTTTTCCCGTCTCTTTCTATGACCATTCCGCAATGGCTAGGTCTGGCATGATTCAGGATTTTTAAAGCAACCGAGAACGTAAGTTCTCACCTTATGTGGAACGGCCTTTGGGCTGGCAATCACGGAAGTGAAAAGGTGAAGTATGAAAATAACGGTAAATAAAATGCGTACAGCATTGAAGGGAAGTGCATTGGCGTTGCTGGCTGGTTTGATGACTACCACAGCATTGTCAGTACCAGCCATGGCGGCGGACTTCAACCTTCGCGCAGTGGCTAACTCTAATGAAAATGACGAAGACTATGATGGCCTGATCGTCTTTAAAGACTTTGTTGAGGCGCACTCGAACGGCAAAATCAAAGTTGACCTGTATATCGGTACCCAACTTTGTGGTAACGGTACCGAGTGTATTCAGGCGGTAGAAGACGGTTCAGTCGATATCTACATATCTACCTCTGGCGGTGCGGCAAACATGTTCCCGTACATTCAGGTTCTTGACCTTCCGTATGTGCTGCCTGATGACCGAACCGCAGAAGCCGTTCTACAGGGTGATTTTGTGCGTGAACTGCGTAAATCCATTCTTGCGGACACAGACGACAAACTGCGCCTGATGGCGATCGGTAATACTGGCGGCTGGCGTAACTTTGCTAACACCAAGCGTACAGTAAAACAGCCAAGTGATTTGGAAGGCCTGAAAATCCGCACCGTGGTTGCAGATTTGCCGCAAGAATTGGTGAAAGCACTGGGGGCAAGCCCAACGCCAATCCCTTGGCCTGAGCTTTATACCTCATTCCAAACGGGAGTGGTTGAAGGTTCGAAAAACGGCATTACCGACATCATGGGCATGAAGTTCCCAGAAGCAGGTTTGAAATACGTCACCTTGGACGGCCATGCCTACATGTCAGCGCTTTGGTATATGAACAACGAAGCCTTCCTTGATATGCCACCAGAGCTACGCAAAGTGATTGTCGATGGCTTCCGTGCACTGCAACAGGCAACGTTCGCTTCTCCAAAGCGTAAATCGATTGCCGCTTACGATGCCTTCAAGAAATCAGGCGGTAAGCTCTACGTGCCAACTCCTGAAGAAAAAGCCAAGTTCCAGGAATCCGCAGCGCCGGTTTATATCTGGTTCCAGGAGAACGTGAAAGACGGTAAGAAGTGGTTTGATTTGCTCAAATCAGAATCCGAAAAAGCGCAACAACAGATTGCTGCAGCGGATAAAGCAGACCTCTCCTAACGGCTTGTAAGGGAATACAAAAATCAGCCTCTTGGGGCTGATTTTTTCTTTTAATGCAGTTTGTCTATTTCAACAAAGGATCAATCGCCGCCTGCCAGTCTTCCAAGCTGGAATGGTGGTCGACCGGAACCAAGCCCGCATTGTTAATAAACACCGTGGGTGTAGCCCAAACGGACCGTGTCGCCGCATAGCGAATCGGCGTTCTGCCCTGCACATAGACATCGCTGCTGTCCATTCGCTCGATGAAAGCTTCACGGTCAACTTTGCCATGTTCCACGGCATAATCAGCAACCAAGTTTCTCAAGTCTTCATGGGTCTTATGGAGAAACTGGCCGTTGTAGAACGTATCCTGCCGCTCATACAAGAAGGTGGCGAAGCGATAAAACTTCTGTGAATCACTCTCGGCCAAAGCAAATAACCCCAAACTCATGTCCCACGCCTGACGGTGGTTACTTAGCGTAATGAGGTGAGTTTTCAGGCTTACGGACTGCCCTTTGTAATGCTCCATTACCGCTATCAGGTTCGGCCAGATAGCGCGTGAATGCGGGCATTGAATGTCGACGAAAACATCGATGGTGACGGATGCGGCTGGGTCACCAAGTAGAACTCCACTTGGGCGGTGGGGAATGGGTATGCTCATAACGTCCTTGTCCTTAGCTCGTTGTTATTGTGTTGAGCTAAGTGTAGCTAACGGATTCACTCCAGCTCTATAGGCTAGTTGAGTCACTAATGCGACTTTGAATCAGTACGTTATGCAATAAAAGTTTGTCTGAAACGGGTGATACCTTTAGGCGTAAATTCGATAACTCTCGAGTCCGGTATTTGTTGCGCCCAACCCTGACTAAGTAAGTATTCCAATATCCACTTTCCAAGGCTACCCGCTAAGTGCGTTCGCCTTTCACTCCAATCCAAACAGGCTTTACAAACAGGGCGCTTTTGTCTTTCAAACGCCTCAATATCAGCACCCAAGCTAATAAAAAAGGCTTTCCCTTTTTCCGTCAGCTTCGCCTCAATTAATGCATCTTCAATCAAACCTTGCGCCACCAGTGAATCATAGAGTTGAACGGCAACTTCACCGGCCAAGTGGTCATAACATACACGCGAATGACGAAGTGATTTATCGCTAGGGCCAGTGTGAATAGGGTTGATAGAAGCGGTTACGTTCATCAATTGTTCGAGCAGTTCTGCGATTTCATAACCGGCAAGTTGGAAATATCGATGGCGACCTTGTTTTCGCACTACCAGCAAACCTCCCTCGACCAACTTTGATAAGTGGCTGCTGGCGGTTTGCGCAGAAATGTGAGCTTCCAACGCCAGTTCAGTTGCGGTTAACGCTTTACCGCCAAGCAGTGCAATGAGCATTTTTGAACGGGCGCTGTCGGCAACAAGCGCGGCGGTTTGAGTGATGTCCGGTTCCATTTTAAAAACTCGATGATGTGACTGCGATAAGGTTAGCAGTCGTGGCTAGGGGCTGTTGACCTTTGGTGGTTGAATTTTGTTCTCGCTATAAGCGTTTTAGGCGCGGCGAGGTGTGTGCCGCCTAGTCATTCTAAGCAAATACACCTCAACAAAGCATAAAACGCTTAGAGCAGAACCCTTCGGGCAGCGTTTGTGGGGATTTTCTCCAGCGTTATCGGCTTCTCATGTAGGCCAGCTACACATCGAAGCCTCTGCCTTGCATAAAATCCCCACAAACTGCTGCAAAAATCATCACCAAAGGTCAACAGCCCCTAGAGAATACTTCGACGACGCTCGAAGCATAGGGTGATTTCAACGCTTAAGCTGTTTTCCAACGCTCAATATGGATAAGGAAGTGGCGCTATGATCACCTGTTTTATTGAATACCGTATCGACCCGTTCAAACAAAGTCAGTTTGAAAAATATGCCCGGAACTGGGGAAAGATTATTCCTGACTGTGGAGGGGACTTGCTTGGGTATTTCATGCCCCATGAAGGAACCAATGATGTGGCTTACGGGCTGATTTCGTTTCCGGATTTAGCGTCGTATGAATCCTACCGCGAGCGGCTTAAATCGGATGAGGCTGGAAAGCGGAATTTTCTTTTCGCCAACAAAGAACAGTTTATTGCAGCTGAAAAACGCTCATTCCTAAGTGTGGTGGATGCGACCTACAAGCAAGAAGCGAGGGTAGCAAAATGATCGCCGTTATCTTTGAACTGGAGCCCCATGCGGAGCACAAAAGCACGTATCTTGATATAGCTGCCGTACTTCGTGAGGAACTGATGGAGGTGGAAGGGTTTATCTCGGTCAAGCGCTTTCAGAGTCTGACTAATGAGGAGCGTATGTTGTCGCTGTCTTTCTGGGAAAGTGAAGAGGCGATCGCTCATTGGCGGAATAACCTTCGTCATCAACTGGCGCAGCAAAAAGGAAAAGAGAGCTTGTTTAAAAACTATAGAATTCGCGTTGCAAACGTGGTGAGAGATTACGGGCTGGATGCCCAGCAAGGAGAAGAACGATGAGAGTGGTTGCGATTTTTACTGATACCCCAGAAATGCTCGAACACCGTAAACAGCACGGTCAGGCACACTTCGATTTTTTGCGTGCTAACCAATCAGAGATTCTGGTTGGCGGCGGGCTAAGAGATGAAGACGGGGGCGCGTATGTGGGTGGTCTTTGGGTTATGGAAGTGGAAAGCCTGGCTCGCGCAAAGGCGATTATCGAACAAGACCCTTATTACGTACCTGAGCTGCGGAGCTTTGAATTAAAAGTTTGGGGTAAAGCGTTTGATGAAGACGTAATTATATGAAATATGGTAATTACTCTATTTCATGGTCTAAAGTTTGATTTGAGATGACTGTCTAAATATACAGTATTTCGATGTGGTAAGGTTCGTGCAGATTTTCGTTTCAAAGCCCAAGGAAGACCATGAGAGACGTTGTTTTAAAGAACCTGCGCGAACGTTTTCAATCATTGAATGAGATTGTTGATACCTTAAACCCAGAGCTGTTTACCACCCATTTGAATGTACCGAAGAACAAGTCTGTTGGTGAACATATGTGGTGTATTGTCGGTGCACGGGAGAGCTATACAAAATCGTTGCTGAAAGGCGAGTGGGCAGGCTTTGAATGTTCACTGGCATCTACAGAACATCGTGGCGATGTGATAGAGAAACTCAGATCTTCCGAAGCAGCGTTTGAAGCGGCGATCAAAGACATAAATGAATGGACGCCAGAGCGAAACGAATTATTGGTTTACCTGCTGGAACACGAAGCAACCCATGAAGCCCAATTGATTCGACATCTATTTGCTCTGGAACAAACACTGCCTGAGTCTGTGAAGTGGGCTTAGAGGAAATCTCGATAAAGAAAGGGGAGCTTGGCTCTCCCTTTCTTTTTTGGGTCTGAATTGCCTCTTCTACAGAGAATCGTCCTCTGTGGCGGTTTCCACCTTAATTTTAAAATAGTGTTTGCGGTCTGTGGTATCAGGGAAGTCGACGGCGTCACTGTCCGTATTCAGTAGAGGGATTTCAACGTAGAATTTTTTATCCCCCGCTGCATTCTTCCACAAACGAATTCTTGCTGGCATAACAAGCAGTGACGTTGGCAACTTAGGTGCTGGGGTTCCTGCTGTCTTCTTGATCTCATCGACCAGATAGTTGGCAGAAACCGACAGCAAGTTCATATCTATCTCGTCGAAATCTTCACTCAGAAACGATATATCCGTGGAGATGGTAAATACTTTGCCAGGTTCGATAGAAACGCCTTTGAAGTTCTGTACATGAGTGCCGAAGTACAAGGTGTCGAGCTTATGTTGGCCTGCAATACCAATCGAGTCTGCCGAAAGGGCGACATCTTTCCCCGCGCCGGGGAGTTTTTTGTCTTTGGCAGAAAACACCACTTTCCAACCATGAGGGAGGTGGTTTTTCGGTGGTGAAATGTCATAAATCCAAGGTCTGAAGAGCACCTTCCGGGTTCCGGCGAAAAGCCCCTGCAACTCTACCGCGCCACCTTTCTCAGCCTGTAAATCTCCAGCTGCACGCTCGTTTTCATCGTACGGGGTAATATGAAGGTGAGCAATGGATGGCGGGCGCACGTTGACCAGAGAACCAAGATCATCCGGTCTTGGATGTGTGTAATGGTTACCGCTAAGACCGCTGTAAATATTGCTGTCCGGGTAGCTTGATCTTGGGGTTTCCCAGAACAAACGCGCTTTACAATAGGTGACGCGACGGGAATCTGTGGGGGTACTGGTGATCACCATTTCATTCTGGCGCGAATCTGCGGTGAATACGATCAGACTGGTCCAACGCAGTGGGTTCCGATCGGCGCGGTCGCCATATTGAGTGGTGTTAAAAGGGTCGTAGTTGTTGCTGTCAAAATGGTGCTCGACACTGCCAGTCTGCATGGAGTTAGAGCAGGCGCCCATATAAATCGCACCACCTTTGTTGCCGTAGCAGTCAAAGTTTCCGAGATCGTTCGACGATGCAATGTAGGTCCATTTACGGTGTACTTCCAGCTGACCGTCAGGGGTTGGCCAACGGTTTTCATCAGCCGTATTTCGACTGCCCAGGGTTGGGTCAGACATATAAATGCCCCAACCATCATTATTAACTGCCGCACAGCCAATAAAGCTGTTGTGCATGTAGTCTTCGTAGCCGCCTGGGAAATACCAGCCATCCAGTCCATTTTCTCGAGCCATCAAATTGATGTGGGTGTTGTAAGCACCATCAATGCCGACAAACCCGTTCCATGGCATGGCGTCAACAACGATGTTCATGAACTCGTTGTAGGACGCGCGCGCAGTGGTGGAGTAGTTGCCTGGAAGATAAGGGGTCATTTGTGAAAGCAGAGTGTAATAGGCTTCCATATTATAGAAGGAGACTTCGACCGTTTTTGTAGACGAGGGTAAGCCACCCGGCACCACAACGGTTGTAGTTGTATCCAAACGTTTGATGGGTTTGTGGTAGACCCGTGTTTCCCCCTGTGTTTTGGGCTTGCTGGTGGTTTGTTTGTCGGACGCTTTGATACCAACGGATTTACCATCCAGTTTCTTGCCGATGTTGGCGATACGGGCGACTTCTTTTCCCTTGGCATCAAAGGCTCTGACCCAACGGACGAGTGGCACATCGATGGTGTCATCAAGCAATACTTCTTTGGAATCGCTGTAGGTACCGCGAGCGGGGACGATGATTTCCGTATCACCTTCGCCATTATTGAGCTCAAAGCTGGTGAGATCAGACCAAACCAAAGGGATGTTGAATCGCTTTTGCGGTAGGCGGTTTGGCTGGCCTGCCCAGTATTTCGGGGAGTTGGGCTGAGAACTTGCTGCAACACTCGGCTGAGGCGGGGTATGACCGATGACGATGCCGTTGCCTCCATCGCCTGGATCTTTCAGACAGCCGCTGACGGCAAAATCAAACAATCGGGTAGAGCCGCACTGAGTATAAATACCGTCATTATTTGAACCACCAATCGGACACAGTGCGGTTGGGTGAGTGGTAACATCACGTAAAGCGCCAGAGAGGGCTTTCCTTCTTACATAGCTACCTTGCCCTCTGAAAGTTCCGGAGCCCGTGGGGACTAACAAGTTTCCGACAATGGGGAAATAGCCTTTTCCCATGACGACATGAAAATCGTAGCGTTCATCTGATGGCGGCACAGGATCGCCGTTCAAATCACGTAGCCTCAACGCTTGCTCAAGCTTGACCTGATTTCGTTGTGCCATGGCGATAACGCCTTCGCGGTCTCTTTGCCAACGGGCTTTGGCAGCTTGGGGAGTGAGACCGACGGATTCTAGGTCAATCGTCAGTTCGCCTGTTTCGAGAAGGCTGATCAGCCAGTTATAAAGGAACTGCAACAGGCGGTTGAAGGCATCTGCGGTGATACGGAATGGAAAGGTGACGAAGCTCCATGTCCGTGGATAGCGTTGGCGTAAATTACACATTTTTCTGCACTCATTTCCGTGAATTTATTCACTGACTCTACGCGAATCGTCAATGAATTATTGTCCAAGTATCAGGACATATAATGTGTGTAATGACTTACTTTCTTTGATCGGTCTGGGTTGGTTAGGCTGGTGCATTTCAATCGCTGCCAGTGGGTTCTGTAGTGACAATATTTGAGGTTGTGAGGCGTGATTTAGGTGTGTTCTCCAACAACTTTATTGTCTTTTAGCGGCCTGATTTATTGTTGAAGTTCAAGTGGCCAGCCATTTGTACAAAAAAAGCGCCGTCAATGACGGCGCAAAACGCTTGTGCGTTAATGGATTAGTTGAGATCAAAACGGTCGTTATTCATCACTTTTGTCCATGCTTGAACAAAGTCATCAATAAATTTTTGCTGAGCGTCATTCGAGGCATAAACCTCGGCAATTGAGCGCAGTTCCGCGTTAGATCCGAAGATGAGATCGACCGGCGTAGCGGTCCATTTTTGGTCACCACTCGCTCGGTCGTAACCGACATAAATACCTTCTTCCTTCTCTGAAGGTGCCCATGCGTTAGACATATCCAGCAGGTTCACAAAGAATGCATTGTTTAACGTGCCCGGCTTGTCGGTAAATACGCCGTTAGTTGAACCATCACTGTTTGCGTTCATGGCGCGCATACCACCGATGAGTGCCGTCATTTCTGGTACTGTCAGGGTGAGAAGATCCGCACGTTCCACCAGCATTTCTGCGGGAGAACGGTAGTTGCTTGAGGCGTCGTAGTAGTTACGGAAACCGTCAGCCGTCGGCTCAAGAACGGCAAACGATTCAACGTCTGTCATGGCTTGAGTGGCATCGGTGCGGCCAGGGTTAAATGGCACAGTAATATCTACACCTCCCGCTTTGGCTGCTTTTTCAATCGCTGCATCACCACCAAGCACAATCACGTCAGCCAGAGAAACCTGGGTATCGCCAGCGTCTTTGTTGAAAGCCTTTTGAACCTTGGTGAGTTCCTTCAGTACTTTTTTCAGTTCCTTCGGATTGTTCACAGCCCAGTCAACTTGAGGTTGCAAAGCAACACGTGCGCCGTTAGCACCACCTCGCATGTCGGTGCCGCGGTAGCTGGCGGCCGATGCCCATGCGGTTCTCACCAGCTCAGGTACTGTCAGATCTGTTTCCAGAATTGCCGCTTTGATTTTCTGCGCCTGCATGTCGTTGATCAGAGGGTGGTCAACCTCTGGTACCGGGTCCTGCCATACCAGAATTTCCTCGGGGATTTCAGCGCCGATATAGCGGGCGCGAGGGCCAAGGTCACGGTGGTTCAGCTTAAACCAGGCTTTCGCGAAGGCCAGCTCAAAGTCCTCCGGATTTTGGCGGAAACGCTCGGCAATCGCACGGAATTGAGGGTCTTCTTTAAGTGCCAAGTCAGTGGTGAACATAATTGGCGCATGGCGTTTGGTTGGATCGTGTGCATCAGGCACCAGAAGTTTTGCGCTTTCGCTGTCAGGAACCCATTGCTTCGCGCCTGCTGGACTTTCTGTTAGCACCCAGTTGAAGGTAAACAGGTTATCCAGGAAGTTGGTGGTCCATTGTGTTGGGGTAACTGTCCATGCGCCTTCCAGTCCGCTGGTAATAGTGTCTTTGCCGTTACCATCGCCACACTTGTTTTTCCAACCAAAGCCTTGGTCTTCGACAGGCGCGGCAGCGGGTGCATCGCCCAGACACTCTTCCGGTTTGTGCGCGCCGTGCGCTTTACCGAAGGTGTGGCCACCTGCGATCAGAGCAACGATTTCTTCATCGTTCATCGCCATGCGGCCAAATGAGTGACGAATGTCTTTGGCGGCAGCAAGTGGATCCGGGTTACCGCCCGGGCCTTCGGGGTTAACGTAAATCAGACCCATTTGAACGGCTGCCAAACCTTCTTTCAGCTTGCCGTTTTCATCACGACGCTCATCAGCGAGCATTTCTTCTTCCGGACCCCAGTAAACCAAATCCGGTTCCCAATCGTCTTCACGTCCACCGGCGAATCCAAATGTTTTGAAACCCATAGATTCGAGAGCCACGTTACCTGTCAGTGCCATGAGGTCAGCCCAGGAAAGCGCCGCGCCATATTTCTGTTTTACAGGCCAGAGTAGGCGGCGAGCTTTGTCGAGGTTACCGTTGTCCGGCCAGCTGTTTAGTGGGTCAAAACGCTGTTGGCCGCCGCCAGCACCACCACGTCCGTCATGCACACGATAAGTCCCTGCTGCATGCCATGCCATGCGGATAAAGAATGGCCCGTAGTGCCCATAGTCCGCTGGCCACCAAGGTTGGGAAGTGGTGAGCACATCGGAGATATCTTTCTTCACTTGATTGAGGTCGAGTTGTTCAAATGCAGATGCGTAGTCAAAGCTTTCGCCGAAGGGATTGGATTCCTGACCATGGTCGCGGAGTGGTGCAAGGTTGAGTTGATCAGGCCACCAGAATTGGTTGGATTTTGGTTCCCCCTGAGCCATAGCTGGCGCTGAAATTAGCGCTCCGGTTAGGGCGATGGAGAGTAGCGTACGTTTAAACATAATTGCCTCCTTTTGGTCGTGCCAACTGCTTTTTCTTTTCTTGAGTTGTTTATTAACTTCGAAAAGTTAATTGGATTTTCCATTTCCAATCTTCGTCAGAAAATTCGAATTGATTGGATTTTTCGAATAAGATTAATTTTCTTTTTGTCGATCGCTTTGAAAAGCATTCCCTAATTAACAATTTTTCTTATTTCTAATGTTGAATTGGGTTTGTATTAATTTATAAGCACAGAGTAACCGCAGCGGTTTAGGCTGTGCATGCAAGATGATGATTAGCTAACATGCTGTGTTAGCGATGTTTGTTTTACTCCTCAACAGAGCAGATTGTTATTTTCCCTAACGGATTGCCTAATAATTCGTCATGTTTGGATTATAGGAATGAAAACCACAATCGATAAAAGGGAATATTTCGATGGCTATGATTGGTAAAAGCGAAAATGCAGTCACTTTGACTTTTGCATGAATCATTAAGTGACTAATATAAAATGAAATATTTCACTTGCGATTAAGGCTTGTTTGGTTAACTTTTTAATTAATCTAATAACAAATTAATTCTTTTCTAATCGATTGTTATAGTGCTTTATTTACTTATATGCATTTGATTGCTTTTGTTCTGAAATTAAGATTACTGAAAGATTTTTAATTTTCAGTTAGCTTAGGGAATTCATTTGTTTTCATAACAAAGAGATGGGGGAGCCGCATTTGAAAATCAGTCATCTGGATCACTTGGTCCTGACAGTGGCATCAATTGAAGTGACGGTAGATTTCTATTCCCGAGTGTTAGGAATGGAACATGAGGTGTTTGGAGAAGGGCGTGTTGCTTTGCGGTTTGGTAACCAGAAAATCAATCTTCATCAGCGGGGTCATGAATTCAACCCCCACGCTCAGCATGTCCAAACTGGGAGCGCCGACCTCTGCTTTATCGCAGAGACACCGTTGGAAGCTGTCATCAGCCGTCTTCATAGCGCAAATGTGAGACTGCTAGAAGGGCCAGTAAAAAGGACAGGTGCCATCGGGATGATTGAATCTGTGTACTTCCGTGATCCAGATGGAAATCTCATTGAGGTTTCGAACTATCTCTAAACTCATCAAAGGATTTGATTGCGGATTACGATTGACTGTTAATCTTGTAGCTAACTTTAATTAAAACAAGGAAGTAGTGTGTAAGACCTCTCCGAGTTCTGGTCTGGAGAAGACTACGATCGTCAGTATGCTCATCTCTATGAAGATGACATTGCCCTAATTGAAAATGTGATAGATGAGGTTCAGGCAAAGAGCTTACTCGATGTCTGCTGTGGAACGGGTATTGTTACCATTCCTTTGTCTGAAAAACTCGAACGCACGGTAGGTGTTGACCTTGCTCCAACAATGCTGGAGTGGGCAAAAAAGAAAGCCTTTCAGATTTCCTCAATCAGCTTTTTAGAACAAAACGCAGTCACTTTTTCACTGCAGTCACGTTTTGATATCGCGATTATGACGGGGAATGCCTTTCAAGCCTTTGCAAACGATAAGGACTTCGCAAGATTACTGCCGAACGTCGCAGCACACTTAAATCATGAAGGGGTATTTATCTTTGATACCCGCCTGCCAACACCTAGCAATTTAGCGTTGGACGATGACTTTAAAAACTACCCAAGCTACTTTGACGCGAAAGGTGAACAAGTCCAATGTTTTAGGCGTGCGGAAAGATATGATAGTGAAAACAAAGTATTGTATTCACTATCCAGGCGCATCTATGCCGATGGTAGCGTCAAAGAAGCGGGCATTGACCTTAAGTATCGTTCAAAAGAAACCATTGAACGATGTCTCGCCGAGGCAGGTTTTACTATCGACAAGCGATATGCTGACTGGCGAAGATCTGAATGGTCAGAGAACTCGAATTCGCTGATCTGTGTTGCAAAGAAGGTCAACAGACCCTAAGAAGAGGCAAATACCTATGTTTACGCGTCAAATCACTGATGACCTCTCTATAGCGTTAGTTCAGCCCTCTTTTGCTAAAAACTTCTATGAAATCGTGTGCCGAGAGCGAGAGTACTTGTCGCAATGGTTGGCCTGGCCTCCTCATGCCAATGGAGAGGCATTCTTTGAAAGCTTCGTAGAACGTTCTCTTCATGACTACGCGGACGGTAAATCTCTGACCTGCGCCATGGTCTATGGTGGTGAGGTTGTGGGCAATGTCAGTTTCAACTCCATTAACCATGAGCTCAAGAAAGTCGAGATCGGTTATTGGTTGAGTCAATCTTTTCAAGGTAAAGGCATTGCTTCGAGCTGTGTTCAGGCATTGATAGATATCGCTTTCCAAGAGTTGGTGATGGAAAAAGTCCAAATAGCGGCGGCAACGGAAAACATGCCAAGCCGAAAGCTGGCTGAACGCCTTGGCTTTGTGCTTGAAGGAATAATCACCCGTAACGAAAATCTTAACGGTCGTGTGGTGGACCATGCGATCTACGGACTTAGCAGAAAAGGAGAATAAACTTGGCGATCATCTACTTCATTCTTGCCGTTCTTGGCGCACTGTTTCCCTATGCTGCTTTTGGTGTTTGGTTGGTGGAGAATGGCCTAAATGTTTCTCAGCTTCTTGCTGATGCGATGGCAAACCCCATCAGCATGATGGCTTGGCTAGATGTCATCATCGCGGGCGTGGCGCTTGTCGTTTTCATCGTGGTTGATGGCAAGGATAATAACGTAAGGCTTCGCGGTTGGGCGATTGCAGGTACATTGACGATCGGCGTGGCGTTTGGGTTGCCTTTTTATCTATTTCTCAAAGAAAGCGACCAAAAATGATTCTTCACAGTCTGTAGCACTTGAAAATCCCTTAGCGAGACGCAAGGTTGTTTATACCCGAACTCTCAGAATGTTTTGACTTCGGGTTGTCTTGATAGAGACACCAACGCTTAGGGATGACAGCTGATATGGATTACCTGATTGCCGTAACACTTTTCGCGATTTCTGCCTCTGCAACACCAGGCCCAAACAATCTTCTTTTGATGTCTTCTGGCGCTAACTTCGGCGTGAAGAAAAGCCTGCCGTTAATGTGTGGGATCTGCTTTGGTTTCGCGCTGATGCTATTTCTGGTAGGCGTTGGATTTGGGCAAATCTTCCAACAGTTTCCTGAGCTTCACTTCATCATTAAGTGTGTGGGTACAGTTTATCTTCTCTATCTGGCTGTTTTGATTGCCCGCTCTGGCGATATAGCGGAAACCGGCACTGAAGCCAAACCTCTGACTTTCTTGAAAGGCGCACTTTTCCAATGGGTGAACGCCAAAGCATGGGTGGTCGCAACAGGGGCAATTGCGGCTTTCACCACCTTAGGTGCTGGTTATTACAGCCAAAATTTGACTATTGCTGTCACTTTCTTTCTAGTTTCATTTCCCAGCGTAGGCATTTGGTTATTGTTCGGTTCAGCATTGAAACAGGTATTGTCTTCTCCTACCCGCCGTAAATTGTTTAATTACTTTATGGCGACTTTACTGGTATTGTCCGTCGCCCCAGTGTTTTTGGAAATTTTGGCAGCTATATGAAGGCAATAAAACACCGTTTGGCAACCATCGAAGACTACGAGTTTCTGCTTGAAGTAAAAAAACAGGCGGAAGGAAAATTGGTCGAAGCGGTATTTGGTTGGGATGATGATGTGCAAACACGTATTCACCGAGCAGAGTGGGAAGATGCCATACCTCAGGTGATTGAACTTGATGGCGAACGCATCGGCAGCTTCTTACTTCAGAAATACGACGATCATTATTACTTCCGTCGTTTTTTTGTCTGGCCTGAGTGCCAGGGAAAAGGCATTGGATCCTCTATCCTGCGTGAATGCTTGAACAAGGCCGACAGTGAAGGCTTGCCAGTAAAACTTAGCTATTTACAGGGAAACCGGGTTTCTGCGTTGTATCAACGTTTTGGCTTTAAGTACGTGAATGAAGATGAGCACTTTGTTTATATGGTAAGAGACCTAGACTGAAGAACGGAGTGAGTGATGAAAAGTTTGGAAGAATGGTTTGAGGAGTACGGCGAAAGCCACCAAAACCCAACCAATCAGAAAATTCACAAAGTGGCAGTGCCGGGAATTTTTTTCTCAGTCGCGGGGCTGCTTTGGCTCATCCCCTCTCTTTCTGTTTTTGGAGCGGCAATTGCGCCTTACTTTGCTGTATTAGCGTTGGTATTGTTCTTCTATCTTGCACTGTCTTTCAAAGCCTTTGTCGTGATGGCGATATTTTCTGCGTTTTGCACCATGGTGCTGGTGGAATTACAAAGTGCAGAAGCTGATATCTTTATGATTTCACTCGTTATGTTTGTGGCACTTTGGATACTTCAGTTTATCGGCCACCATATTGAGGGTAAGAAACCATCCTTTTTTAAAGATGTGCAGTTTCTACTGATAGGGCCGGCGTGGGTGTTTCATTTTTTCCTTCCCTTGACGCCTCGCGGCGAGACCTAAAAAAGAAAAGCCAACCCTGAGGTTGGCTTTTTAGTTCCAATTAAGCTGCTTAGTTTGGCAGGAACTTTGGCGCGTAACAGGTATCTGTCTCTGCCGTTACTCGCGTCATCGCATCAATACGCATTGGCACCAAACCAGCGTGGGACTGGCTGCCAAAGTTCTTATCATTAGTGGTTGGGTCAAGCACCCACAGATTGGTACTGTTTTGAGAACCGGTGACATTACCATTTTGGGCGGCAACCAAGATCTCTCCATTCTGATCCAGCGTTGCTGCTGTGATATTGTCGATGTAGTGGAAGAACTTCACTGATGCTGATGCATTCTCAGTGCTTACAGAGAAAACGCGGGTGTTAGTGACGAAAAGAAGTTCGTCATCTTTGAAGATCAAATCCCCCCAGTTCGCATAGCCACCTAAACGGATGTTCAAGTCCAGATTGCCAATTAGCGTTGACTCACCAGTTGCAGCGTCGATGGTAAACAGACGACGGATATCAGAGCCGTAAAGGGTTCCCGTCTCTGGGTCGAAGGTCATTCGCCATACTTGGTAAGGTGTGGTACCAACCAAGTGGTGAGTTTGTGAATCGACATCAAAGTAAGCTAGCTCATAAGGCTGATATTTTTTGGACTGAAAAGGCAGATCAGTAATTTCTTCTTCTGAAAACCCACCCTCTTCAACACCATCAATGTAGAACTCATCCGGCGTTGGCGTGCTTGCATAGTAAATGCGGTTGTTGGCTGCGTCGTATGCCATCGCAGAAGCACTGAATAGCGCGCGAGAATTAATCTCAGCGAGGTTAGCGGCTTCCATATGGAACTCTTTGCGAGTAATGCTACGAGCAAGACCTTCGTGAACGTTAACAAGCACACCTACATCACCTCGGCCTGCGTTCATGGTGTAGAGGTTACCATCACACTCTGCTGATGCAGCTGACATGCTAAAAGTGCTGGCTGCTAGTACGAGTGATGATAGCAGTGTCTTTTTCATTTCCCGGCTCCTATGTCCTTTAGATTTTTACACTTAGTTTTTTATTCCTGAAACAGGCTGACATGTGACAACCGCGGTCAAAACTTCTGGATAGCAAGTTGTAAAAATGTCTAGGAACGCACCCTAACACCGACGAATATCATTTACTTTGATAAATAAATGAATAGGTTTCACCTTCGCTGCACTGAAACGTGATTCTTATTTTGAGGACGTAATGTTGTGAAATTAAACACTAATTTATTTACAGCTAATGTTTAATCGCGATACATCTTTCTCCAATAAGAGGGGGTTACGCCGAAGGATTTCTTGAAGTGATGGCGAAGAGTAATGGCGTTATTGAAGCCGGATTCAAAGGCGACATTTTCGATGTCTAATGAGGTAGATTCCAAAAGATGCTGACAATGCGCCAGTCTTGCGGAAAGTAGCCAGTGCCCAAAGGAACGGCCAGTGATGGTTTGAAATCTGCGTGTAAAGGTTCGCCGGCTCATCATGGCTTTTTCTGCCAACGCATCGATGGAGTGAGGCTCTTTGAGCGATTTCAGCACCTCATCAAGCAACATAGCTAACCGCTTGTCGCCACCGCGTTCCGGCACAGGCATTGAAATAAACTGAGACTGCCCACCCTGACGTTGTGGTGGAACGACCAATAGACGGGCAATGTCATTGGTAGCTGCGCTGCCTTTTAGGTTTCTGACAATCTGAAGGCAGCAATCCAGACCTGCTGCTGTACCGGCAGAAGTGACAACATTGCCTTCCTCTACATAAAGCACATCACTATCGATGGCGATGTGCGGGAACAGAGATTTAAACGCGTCAAAGTACGCCCAGTGCGTGGTAGCGCGCTTTCCATCAAGGAGCCCGGCCGCCGCAAGCGCAAAGCTTCCAAGACACAACCCCACCACTAAGGCATCTTTGCTGTGTGCTGCTTTGAGAGCATTAACTAAAGCGTTGGACGGGGGCAGATAGGGTGAATGCCAGCTGGGAATAATGATGATATCGGCATCGTCCATTTTGCTTAAACCATGTTCGGTGTGAATGCTGAAACCTGCAGTAGTGTGTATCGGCGTATCAAGCTCACTGCATACCGTCACCGAGAAATCTCCGGCTGCATCGGCAAACACCACGCATGGGACAGAAAGGTGGAAAGGACTCATTCCCTCAAAGGCATACACTGCAACATGTATCATTACGATGATTCCCAGTATATCAATAATGACCCAATCTTATCGTTATTGGCCTTATGGGTCACTGTTTGAGTTTTCATCGCTGCACCATAATGACTCCAACAAACAAGGAGACAGTAATGGAAAAGACAGCCCTGTTAGTGATTGATCTTCAAAACGACTATTTCGAAAACGGCGCGTTCCCTCTGTGGCAAGCGGAAGAAACTAAAGATCGCATTGTGGCTTTTATGGAACAAGCGAAGGCAGAGGGTGTGGAAATCATCCATGTCCAGCATATCGCTGATCCAGCAATGGGTTTATCGCCTTTCTTTAACCAAGGAACAGCAGGTGCGGATATTCATGCTGACGTATTGGCGGCAGCACCGGACGCAGCGGTTGTGGTGAAGCACTTTGCCGACAGCTTTGAACAAACCAACTTGGAAGCGGTATTGACAGAGAAAGGCATTGAGCGACTTTGGGTGGCAGGTATGATGACGCAGAACTGTGTCACGCATACTGCGATTTCAAAGGCGGCAGAGAAATATGAAGTGGCGATCCTGCCGGATCTCAGTACGACAGTTTCAGAGCTTTTGCACCTTATCGCGTTGCATGCCGTTTCTACACGCATGACACTGACCCCAAGCGGTACATTGATTTAATACCAATCGTAGTAAATGTCTGCTCATCCTAGCTTGCTAAAATGCTCGATAACTGCGTTGAAAAATTTGATTGTAGAATAACTACTTATCGAAATTTTTCGCCTTGTTCTCGAGCATTTTGCCTACGCTATTTCTGATCACCTACCTACTGTGATTGGTATAAATTAATGCACCAGAAAAGAAAAACGGCTCCCTAAGGAGCCGTTTTGAATTGCGCCTGCTCGATGCTGTTTAAGCGCCGATCACGCCGCCATCTTTGCGGGTAATACGCATAACGGTAGAACGTGGCACAGAGTCACCGCCGTCAGGGAAGTGTGATGGAGCCAGATCTTCACCTGGGTGCTGAATGCCAACAAACATGGTTTTGTAATCAGGCGAGAATGTCAGACCGGTGATTTCACACGCGATAGGACCCGTCAGGAAACGACGGATTTCGCCAGTTTTGGTGTCTGCACACAGCATCTGGTTGTTACCCATGCCAGCGAAGTTGCCTTCGTTTGAGTACTTACCATCAGTCTGAATCCACAGACGACCAGCGCCATCAAAACCAATGCCGTCTGGACTGTTGAACATGTTGTCTTTGTTGATGTTTGGCGTACCTGCCATCAGGCCTTCCTGAACTTCAGGGTTACCCGTCATCACAAAAATGTCCCACTTGAAATCAGACGCTGTGTGGTCACCATCTTGTGGTTCCCAGCGAATGATGTGGCCATACGGGTTTTTCTCGCGAGGGTTAACCACGTTCAAAGGCTGGTTCTCGCGAACACCGCGGTATTTGTTGTTGGTCAGGGTGCAGAACACATGTTTGTTGTCTGGATGAACGGCAACCCACTCAGGACGGTCCATGGTGGTCGCACCAACTTGTGTCGCTGCCTCACGGGCAAAGATCATGACTTCTGCCTGGCTCTTGAAGCCATTTTCTTGTGTGAGGCCGTTCTTACCAAAGGTCAGTTCAACCCATTCGCCTTTACCGTTCAGTTCGCCCTCTTTACCATCGAACTTCGCCACGTAAAGCGTGCCCTCTTCCAGCAGATCACGGTTTGAAGCGTGAGTGCCTGGCTTGTATTTGTTCTTCGAAACGAACTTGTAGAGGTGTTCGCCACGCTCGTCATCACCGAGGTAAACCACAACGTGACCGTCTTTATTGATAGTCAGAGCTGCGTTTTCGTGTTTGAAACGACCCAGTGCAGAACGTTTCTTCGGCTTAGAGTTTGGATCCATTGGGTCGATTTCGACTACCCAACCAAAACGGTGTGGTTCGTTAGGTGTTTTTGCTACGTCGAAACGCTCGTCGTGTTTCCACCAGTCGTAACCCCAATCTTTGTCTTTCACGCCATAGCGCTTATAGGTTGGGCCTAGATCCACTTCTTCAGAAGCTGCGAAGTAACCGTTGAAGTTCTCTTCACAGGCAAGGTAAGTTCCCCAAGGCGTTTGACCGTTTGCACAGTTGTTGTAAGTACCCAGAATGGTCTCACCACCTTCTGGGTCTGCCTTGGTTTTCAGCAGATCATCGCCACGCGCAGGGCCTGTCATTTCCATTGGCGTGTAAGCCGTGATCTTACGGTTCAGACGGCCTTCAGTGTTAACTTCCCACTTGCCGTCTTTCTTCACCAGCTCGATGATAGAAACACCGTGTGCCGCTTGGCCTTTACGCACGTCGTCGGCAGAGATGTTCTTACCTTGGTGGGTGTAAAGGTATTCGTTGTTAGTGTATTCGTTGTTCGCAACCAGTACGGCGCGATCATTCGACAGCGGGAAGAAGGTCATGCCGTCAGTGTTGTCACCGTACTGCATTTCCTGCGCTTTAGAATCGTTCGACTGGCTGAACTTTGGAGAGTTAGGGAACAGAGCGTCACCCCAAGAAATCAGAGTTTCAGCGACATAGCCGTCTGGAACAACAACAGTATCAGCAGTAGAAGCGGGAATCGCTTCAAAGCCCATCAGCTTGCTCTTGTCCATAGAACCCGCAACCGCTTTTGCAACCGGACTTGCCGCGAAGAAAGCCACAGAGCCCGCTGCACCAGCAGCACGCAGGAAATTACGACGATTCATCGCCGCATCGATAAAACGGTTGAACTCTGGCTCGTTGTCCAGTTGGCGTTGGTCAATATGTTTGCTCACGATGACTTCCTTTCCAGATGGTTTTAATAATTAATCGTGTGATTTCCGCAAACGCAGGTTGTCTGTGCGTTTGGCTATCTACAGGAACCGAATTCTGGGATTCGATTGTTAAAAGTTCGTGAACTCTCAATGAAATGTAAATGTCAGTATCGAGAACCATGCACTGATAAATAATATTCGGGCATGTTTATATGAGTCTGATTTCATCCATTTTTAGTGCGAGTGCGAATTCTTGCGCAAATCACACTCGGCGATACGTCAGAATTGATCAGACACAAAGTCCCTTTCTTAGAAGTTCGGCATCTTTAGCCTGACGAAAAGAAGAGGAAAAAACGATGCTGAGAATCTTGGGAATGCTGGGTGCCGTCCTGTTATCAACCCATGTGATGGCAATCGAAGGAGAGGGCGATCCTGTTTTAGGAAAACAAAAGGCTTATACCTGTCAGTTCTGCCACGGTGAAACGGGTCATACGCCAAAGAAAGACTATCCACACATCAACGGCCAGAATGCACTTTATCTATACAATGTGATGAAGTCTTATCAGGCAGGGGAGCGCACTGGCGCAATGGGTAATATGATGCGTCAGCAAATGTCGGTACTGAGCGATCAGGATATAAAAGACATTGCCGCTTTTTATGCCAACCAAAAACGTGGAAAGCCTGAGTAAACCATTGCGAGAGATCGGACTCGCTGATAATGTTCACGCAAAATCGAAGACAGGAAAAAGACATGCCGATAATTTGGGTTGATGCCGACGCTTGCCCGGCCGTGATCAAAGAGGTGCTGTTTCGCGCCGCAGACCGCACGCAAACTGAATGTGTGCTGGTGGCCAACCAATCTTTGAGAACTCCCCCATCCCGCTTTATCCGCAGCCTTCAGGTTGAAAAAGGGTTTGATGTGGCGGATAACGAAATCGTTAAACGGGTTGAGAAGGGCGATTTGGTCATCACCGCAGACATTCCTTTGGCATCTGAAGTGATTGAGAAATCAGCCGTAGCGTTGAATCCCCGTGGAGAGTTGTATACACCAGAGAATATCCGCCAGCGACTGAACATGCGTGACTTCATGGATACCCTGCGTTCAAGCGGCATTCAAACCGGCGGCCCTGCAGCAATGAGCCAGCAGGAAAGACAGAAATTTGCCAACGAGCTGGATAAGTTTTTACAGCGTGCGAATCGGTAATCCAAGAGAAAAAATGAATAAGAAAAGGAGCGATAAATCGCTCCTTTGTCATTTGCACTTCGATTAGTTGTAGATGCGTGACCAACAACCGTTCGAACAATCCACATTCTTGTTCCAGTGCAGTTGCGCACGGTGACCAGTACGCAGGTTGTAGTAACGACCATTTGAGCCTTTCAGGCGTGCCCAGGCGATATCACCATGGTGGTAGTAACGCTCGTGGTTTGAATGTTGCTCATAGTACTTACCGCCACCATTGATAGTGATGCTTCTCAGGTGCGAGCCAGTTTGGAAGAACTCAAGTGTTGTGCCTGCTGGGATAGTGCCGTTGATGTTAGCGTGTACACCACGAATCCACTGGTCTTTAGTACCCCAGTTACCACCACGGCTACCGTGCCATGCAACACCACTGTTGTTAGCTGCGTTTGTCAGCAGAGTATGCACGTCTGGATCGTTATCGATAATGGTGACGTTCGCAGAATCTACATCGCTCTTATCGTCTTTCACCCAAGCTTGCAGCGTGAAGTACTCATTGTTTTCATGAGTAGAATCGTTGATGGTCGGCACACCAATGCGCACTGACGTGACACCTTTAGGCAATGCAATTTCAGTCAGTGTTGAAGAGATGGTCGCTGAGCCTGTCGAACCATCAGAGAACAGTAGGGCAACGGTGTTTCGGTAGTCACTGTTCAATACTGCAGAACCATTCTTCAGCGCAGCGCGGAGTTTAGTATTGGCATCTCCAGTTGCTTTATCAAAGTTGACCGTAAAGTAAGCCGTAGAGCCTTCACTGACTGAAGAAGAAGCCAGTGTGATGCCCTGTACTTCTGGCTTCAGATCGCTTGGGAAAATCGTTTTTGGATAACAGGTATGGTCTTCTGACGTCACGGTGCCCATCGCACTGATGCGGCTCGGGAACAGGCCAACTTTGACTTTCTCACCCGTAGAAGGCTTGATGCGGTAAAGGATATTACTGTTTACATTGCCCGAGACGTTCTGGTTCTTTGCTGCAACCAGCATTTGACCGTTTTGGTCGAGCGTTGCTGCTGCAATAAAGTCGATAAAGTGGAACGCTTTCAGCGTTTGCGCACCTGTAGTGGTATCTATCACGAAGGTGCGGCCATTGGTCACAAACAGCAGCTCGCCTTCATAGAATACAAATGAGCCCCAGCTGGAGTAACCGCCAAATCGCAGGTTACTGTCAAAAGTACCGATATCAGTGGTTTCACCGGTGGTTGGGTTTATTTTGAAAATCTTGGTCGCGTCAGATGCGTACAGGACACCGGTATCCGGGTGGAACGCCATACGCATGATTTGTCGGTTTACCGTTGGGCCAGCAACATGATTACCGGTGGCTGGGTCCATGTATGCCAGCTGGTAAGGTTTGATCTTCTTGGCATGGATATCCAGCGCTGCATATTCTTCAGCTGTAAAGTCGCTTGTTGGGATATCGACATAGAATTCGGTTGGCTGTGGTGCATTCGCATAATAAAGGCGGTCAGTCTGACGATCGTAGGACATTGCAGGACCGGCGAACAGAGCGCGAGAATGGTAGCTCGTACGGTTGACTGCATCGCTCGCATATACACCAGTCATTTTATCCAGTTCTTGTACATCCAAAAGAACGCCAACGTGGTTACGTCCAGCATTCATTGAATATACGTTACCTGCACAATTGGCGGCCGCTTGCGCTGATGTTAAAGCGCCGGCCAATACGGCCATTGAAATTAGAGTCTTTTTCATGGTGAAAGATACCTATCGTCCATTTCATTTTCGTTAGCGTACCCAAACCACTTAAAACGCATCTGTTGCGGTACTCAGTGCTCGCAACAGCTTGGGCATGCTGAGTGGTTTGGGTTCTATCCGTGGTCAAACAAGCACTCCCCGTCTAACCGTGAACAGAGCCTAAGCGTTTAACTTGGTCATTTCTTTCTTATAAATGAGACATGGTTTGTTTTGATGTTTTTTAAGGAGAACCCTATAAGTCGTGTGGTTGTTAAGTGGCGGAAATGTATGGTGACTTGATGAGAAAATGTTGTAAGGATAGAAAGGCAAAGTGCTAGTAAAGTCTGATCTGTTTAACAGGCTGACACCTCTTTTCTTTGTCTTCTCACTGTTTGATAAGCCAAGTGTGATTCAAGATTCTCATAAAGAAAAATTTCACGACGGGAGTGAGAATCATGAATTTTTCTCTAATTAAGTAAAATCTAATGCTTGTCGAAGTAGTCTTTCCGACGGATGTATTTGTCCATAAAGTGGTAGGCGATAGGGCGAAGTAGCCAACTGGTCAATACCCGAATAATGCGGATGAGTGAGGGCATATTGTGATAAATCTTGTCGTTGTGCAGCCATAATAATTCCCCGACATGCCAGAACATGAGGGGAAGTCCTGGCAAAAAAGTGACGATGTCGACATCGCAGCAAATTCTGTAAGTCCGGTTTTTTAAACGATAGCGTTGTTTAAAACTCCAGAACCCGGTCGCGGGTTGCCCAAAGGTAACGATGCGCTTAATCGAGCCCGGGTATTTTTGCTCTAGGATCTCACCAGCAATTATGGCCATGCTGCCACCAGAAGAGTGGCCAGTGAGCGATAGCCTTTTACCCTGAGCCACCAGACTTGAGGCGCAGGATTCCAGTTTGTCCATCACGCTGTGGCCTTCGAGACGGTTAATGTCTTCAGAGTGTTTGAATTCGGCTTGTTGGCTGGGTGAGAGCCTTGAGTAGTCTTTTTCAAAGACGAAGCGTGTGGAAATGCTGGGTTGGCGTAACAGGAACTGGAAGCCCCAATGGACGTGCCCCGCATTCTTCGGGGCGTCAACTTTGCTTGGCAAAACAATCAAGTTGAGCAGCCAGTCCCAAATGCTCTGGGAGCCTTTAAACACAATGACAGCATCACCATCTTCGCGCCACAAAACTCGAATAATGGTTTTGCCCCAACGGTTGTGAATATCCCTGCGTCCATTTTTTGAAAAGCCATAGTGGACATGGTCAAAGTGCTTGGGATAAGCATCTCGACAAAGGATGGCGTAGCGCTCGTATTGATAGCGTTTAAGTCTTTTCACCCGTGAAATCAATATGAACCGTAAAACGGGTAAGTGTAGTCATGAAAAATGACGAATCAGCGACAGGAAAAAGACAGGCACAAAAAAAGCTGCATCATGCAGCTTCTCTTATCAATCGTAGTGTTGCAGAAAAGGAGAAATGTGGGTGTTGTAGGTGAGTGCTTTGATAGCGCTGTGGTTATTGATAAGCCATTCCGCCTTGCTTATGTTACCAACACCAATAATGGCCTGTACCAGCAGTTTAAAGTCGCGAAGCCAGCGGGCTTTCTGATCTTCACTCCAATCGTTGCGGTAAATCTCGTGATAATGCTCAACCCACCAGTAAGCGCCACGAATAAATGCGGCGACAATGCTGGTTGCGGGTTCGATTTGCTCATCTTTCCCGTCGATGGCGTACTCATCGGCCAGTGGCTGTCCCTGTGAAAAAGCGGCGTAGTTTTTACAGTATTTGTACAACGCTAATTGCAGTGCAGACGCAGAGTCGCAGTGCTCTAAAGACAGCGTGGTGACAGGTAAGTGCTTCTTATTATTTCTGAAGAGTTCTACAGAGCGCTTGCCCGGCAAGAGTTTTTCGATAACAAAAAACAAATCGATACTGATGAGTTTATTGCTCAAAGCGGTTTCCTTGTAACTGTCCAAGCCTCGAACTCACTGCCCACTTCTGGTGGGTTGGATTGAGGATACTTGGGAATAATGAGCTGATATTCAACAAACTAGCGGCAGCATAACCCCTCAATGCCTAAAACGGAATTCCTTTACGTTGAATGCGTCTTACACCTTGATTTTTACTGCCGAAAAACTGTGCGCTGTAATGCAAGTTTATGTAGACCAAGGGTCCAGTTTTATCACCAAAAAACAAGAGGCTCGCAAACTTTGTAACCTAACTGTTATGAACGCCCCGTTCGGTACGAATACGTCAGTTTTGAATACCTACTTCGACTAATAATTAGCCACTTATGCCTGAGCCAACAATGAGTTGAGTGGCTTAGGTATTGTGAACGTGCCTAACAAGGAGATGGTATGAAAAAGATCTTAGCAGGTGCAGCGCTCAGTGCCTGTTTGGCGACTCCAGCGCTTGCGGAAAATCACGTTGTAGGTGGCTACTTTGCAGACTGGCAATATGCCAACGCTGATAACCCTTACACTGTGAAAGATATTCCTGCCGACCAGTTAACTCATGTGATTTACGCCTTCCTCAGCATGTGTGGTCCTCATACCGGTGCATCTGAGCTTGTCCAACAGCAAGTCGCTAAAGCCTGTGAAGGCTTGGCACCTTACTCTGCCATCGTGGTCGATCAGGAAGCTGCGATGGAGGTGGACTTTGGTGACGTTTCCGTCGATGTCCCTTACAAAGGGCATTTTGCTCAGCTTGCGGAGCTGAAGAAAACACACCCTGATCTGAAAATCCTCCCTTCATTTGGTGGCTGGACCATGTCTGAGCCTTTCCATGCAATGGCAAAGGATGATGCAGCTATCAAACAATTCGCGAAATCTGCCGTTGCGCTGATTGCTGAATATGACTTCTTTGATGGTATTGATCTCGACTGGGAATATCCTGGTGGTGGTGGTTTAACCACATCCCCGTGGAACCCTGAAACCAAGCTTTCTGACGAAGTTAAAGCACAGGAGCGCGAAGCCTTTACCACATTGGTGACACAGCTTCGTGACGAGCTGGATGCTTTATCTGCCGAAACTGGCCGTGAATATGAACTTTCAACCGCAGTAGGTGTAAGCCAGAAAGCTGCGCAGATTGATTGGGAAGCTGCCGCGCCTAAGCTGACTAATATGTTTGCGATGACCTATGACTTTCTCGGTGGTTGGGGCGCGCAAACGGGCCATCTGACAAATTTGCATGCGACGGATCGCAGCTGGTGGGGAATGGGTGCAGATGTGTTCATTAACCAGATGATCGATTTAGGCATTCCAAAAGAGAAACTGGTGCTGGGAGCTGCATTCTATGGTCGCGGTTGGGAAGGCTCTCAATTTGATGGCAGCCTGCCAACCTCTGACTTGGCGTCTGAAAAAGGTGCGAGCTTCGGTACCGGTGAGCCAGGTTATTTCATGTATTGGGATTTGAAGCAAAATTATACCCAATCTGAAGGTTATCAGTATGGCTATGATGAGGCTTCTCAGGCGCCATATCTGTGGAACCCAGAGAAGAAAGTCTTTATCTCGTTTGAAGATGCGCGCTCAGTGAAAGCGAAAGCGGAATGGGCGAAGCAACAAGGCTTGGCGGGTGTTTTCACCTGGGAGCTTTCCGGCGACCCTGATAATGAGCTGACCACTGTGATGCACGAAGTGCTTCATAGCAAAACGGCAAAGAAATAACAGACCCTAGAAAACAAACCCGGCTATACGCCGGGTTTTCTTTTGGGTATATCACTGCGGAGAGCCAAGTATCTCTTCAGCTTCTTGCAACCCATGCTGGTTTTTCAGCTTATTGATGAGTTCTCCTTGCATGGATAGGAAGCGATTAAACTGTATAACAACATCAGGGCGCTTGATACTGGAAAGATGGCGGCTACCGCTCAGGTAAGGAAGGTTTTTGTTCAGTGACATTGAGGGTAAGTTCTGTTCTGAATCTTTCAATTTCACGTTGAGCGCTGCCACGTTGGTATAAATACCATCAATTCTTTTCGAAGACAGTAGGCGGATTAGTGATTCCATCTCCTTTACTTCAAACAGACTTATCTCTTTGCTTTTGACTTTGTCCATAAATGGCCAAGGCGTGAACCCTGAGATTAGGCCGAGTCGCTTCAAAGAATCTTCGGAGAGTATTTGGGTGTCGTCCAATGTTACGACGCCATCAACAAATGACACCACAGAATCACTGTAGAGGATGTCGTGCCCTTCTTTTCTCGAAGCGCTCCAATTGGGATTATCAGGATATTTTAGATCCACCTCGCCACGCAAAAATGCGGAATACAGCCTTTTCAGTGGCAGGGCCTGATATTCAAAGCTGTAGTTATACTCGCGGGCAAAAGCGTCTAAAAGATCCCGGTTAAAACCCTGGTAGCTTTGGTTTTGATAGCGCGAGTAAGGGGAGTAGTCTTCGAATGCCTGTACACCGATGATGAAATGATTGTCGCCTGAAATTCGCGCATATGCAGAAGAGCCCAGCAAGGTGAAGGCAGCGAGTAATACTGTCGTCAGTGTTTTGCGCATATCTGGCTCTCAATGACCCTAGTCTAATTATTGAGATAAGTATATACGCTGTGAAGAAAGTCGTTTGAAATCGATGAGATAACGCGCTCTAGGAACATAAGAACGTCAAAAAGACAAAACCCCGCAGAGCGGGGTTTTGTCTTTTTCAGCAAGCAAAGATATCTTTGTTTTTGTTTGTATGCGCTGACTATAATCTGAGCGATCACTCTGTGTCCAACGCTTCTGCAAGCTTTGTTAAATGATGGGCAGTGCATCACTTTTACAATGCAATAAAATAAGTTACATAAATTTCTTGGAGAGTCTTTTCCAAAAATAATCTTATTTCTCAGCAGAAAATGAAATCTATGCTTGTAAATAATAGTTTACAGTGCGGGTGTTACTTATTGAAATTAAAGAATAATTCTGTCAATTTTTTGGCGTTAGTTTTAAGATTTCACCGTTGGATGAGTCTGTTAACAGAAAGATATCACCGCTTGGAGATTCCACCACATCCCTGATACGCCCGTAATTGCCATCGAGCAGTCTCTCTTCGCTCAGCACTTTACCGTTTTCCATATCCAGACGAACCAGTAATCCGAACTTGAGAGAACCAAGAAGAATGTCTCCATTCCACTGAGTGAACTTGGTGCCTGAGATCATTTCCATCCCGGAAGGGGCGATGGAAGGAACCCAGTAATGGACGGGCTGCTCCATACCTGCTTTCTCAGTTCCAGTGCCAATTTGGCTCCCAGTGCCGTAATTAACACCATATGTGATAGTCGGCCAACCGTAGTTAGCTCCCTTATTTATTGGGTTAAGTTCGTCGCCTCCTTGGGGGCCATGTTCATGCGTCCAAAGTGTTTTTCCATCGTTATCCAGTGTCATGCCCTGAATATTGCGATGACCGTAAGAATAAATTTCTGGCAAGTTATCGGCATTGCTCACAAATGGATTATCTGGCGGTACAGAGCCATCTAGGTTCAACCGAACCAGTGTGCCGATGTGGGAATCATTCTGCTGGGCTTTATCGCGGTTACCGCGGTCGCCTAATGCGATATAAAGATATTCATCAGTTGCCAGCAACCTGCCCCCATAATGTCTGCCGCCCGCTAATTTTGGACTTTGGGAGAATAACAGTGTGAAGTTTGAGAGCGTGTTGCCATTCAGGATGGCAGAAGAAACCGCCGTACCGGATTTTCGAAACTCACCATTTTCGGCATAAGCAATATAAACCCGCTTGGATGTTTCAAAATCAGGGGCAAGGGTAAGCCCCAGCAAGCCACCCTGTCCGCGATAAACCAGGTTTTGCGGAACACCTTGAATATCTGTGATGTTCCCTTCAGGGCTGACACGTTTAATCCCACCATTTCGTTCCGTCACCAACATATCGCCATTAGGTAGGAATACCAACGACCAAGGGTGATTTAGCCCCTGAGTCAGTTTGTCGATAGTGAAAGTGTGTTTTTCTGAAGTAATGGTGTCGGCGTTTACCACCAGAGGAAGGCAGGTTGAGAGCAGGGCAGTGGTGATAAATTTTGTTGTTTTCATAAGGGGTTCCGCTCCATTGTTATCCAATTTATCCGTCACCCCTCAATCTTACCTCATGTCGATAGGGTCACGAGAAATGCTGAGCAAAGCGGAATTTCAGTCGGCGCATGCCTCTACCCAGTCTGGAAAACTTATCAGACATAGATGAAGCAGGTTCCGCTGTTTGCTCTGCGCTGCTGTCTGTATTGTTTTGACCGCTGCTTTCCACACGGTTCCGTCCATTTTGCTTGGCGCGGTATAAAAGCTTGTCCACGTCACTGTATATATCAGATAGTGACTGGCCGGCATCTACCGCAGACACGCCAAAGCTGGCAGTGACGTTAAACTCATCACCTTGTTCCGTCATGAACGAGAGTTCACTGATACGTGTTCGTAAATCTTCTGCGATCAACTGAGCCTGTTCAAGTTGGCTGTTTGGGAGTAAAAGCATGAACTCTTCACCACCAACACGGGAACACACATCATTCCGGCGCAGATTGTTTTTGAACAGTTCCGCAATGCCGGTTAGCACTTTATCGCCAACTGGGTGCCCATAGGTATCGTTCACTTTTTTGAAGTGGTCGACATCAAGTAGCAAACAGCTGACTGGGTTATCGTCGCTCTCCATCTCAGTCTTCAACTTATCGAGCTGCGTGCTGAGATAGCGTCGGTTGTAGAGGCCCGTCAAGCTGTCGGTGTTCGCGATCTTGCCCCAACGCACGCGACGGCGGTTAATCCACAGGGCAGCCAGTGTTGCAATGACAGTGGCGACAACACCTGCCACAACCAGCACGTTAAGGTATTCCACTTTGTCTTCGTTGGTTTTCAGCTCAAGCGTTTGCAGCACATTGTTCCAGCTGAGGTGCTGGTTTTCTGCTTTGAGCTTTTCCAGATTGAACAGCATCTGTTGGCGTTCCAGATTGTCTACCTGTTCGTCTGCGCTGAAATTGTTAAATCGGTTTTGGTAATCCAACAGAGTCAGGTATGCATTCTTGTAATCTTCAAGTCCAAAGTGCGCTTTGGAAGCAACCAGATACAACTCAATTTCTGTGCGATAAAGGCGTGTGAGATCAGCTTGACCAGTAATGAGCGGAGTGACCAAATCAATGGCAGCTTGGTAATTCTCATTCAACAGGTTTTCGTTGGCTTTCAAGTAATTGTACTTGCTGATGTAGTAGCGAATGGTTTCACGTTCACGCAGAGCATCAGTCTGCTTGAGATAGCGCGCCATGCTTTTTATGTCACCGGATTGCAGCAGGAGATCGGCAATCTGAAGGTTAATACGGAAACGGTGGGAGCCGTCACCTAGCACCTGAGCAATCTGTAACGCTTGCTTGTATTCAAGCAGAGCTTGCTTTTTATCGCCTTGCTTTTTAGCAAGCTCGGCCATATCAAGCTTAACCAGCAGTTGGTTAAACGACATCTTACGTTCCCTGAAGAACTGATAAGACTGGTCGAGGAGTAGCGATGCTTTATCAAAACCATTCAACTGAACCAAAATACCACCCAAACTGGAAGCAATGCGTTCAACCAAAAGGGCGTCTTGTGTGGTCTTTGCTGCTTCTAATGAACTCATTAGAGCCGCCATGGATACGTCGTAATCGTTTTGCGCTTTGTATGCCTCACCTTTCACCAGCAGGATTTCTGCGGTGACCGAAGGATCGTTGAGGGTTTTCGATTCCGCCAGCAATGTATCCAACTGGTTAAGCACCAAGGCCTCTTCACCCTGAAGAATTCGGGCTTGCCCCAATCGCAGCTGCATCAGGTAGAGATCCGCTTTCAACAACGGGTCATTTTTCGCCAGTTCAATACCAGTGTTAGCCGCTGTGACAGCGCTTTCAGGATCGTTAAGTAAAAGATCAACGGTGGATTTTTGCAGATAGTACCGAACCAAAAGAGGTAAAGGCTGGTTCTGTTTCAGTTCTACTTTTTCCAATTCACTGAGCAGGGCCCGGGCTTTAATTGGAACGGAATAAAGGATGGACTGGACGCCATTAAGAGTTTTCTCGAATGACTGCGTTTTTTCCACGGAAGCATGTGCTGCCCCGGCAAAAATGACGAGAAAGAAAAAGAGGTTTTTAAGCGTTTTTTGCATTGATGAAGCTTCCATGATCGACTTAGCTAAACGTCAACTCGTTGTTGTTTTTTTGTTCCGACCCAAGACGCACTCATTGAAGGGAAAACAACATCTTGGGACCACTTTGCGGACATAGATTACCCAACGCATTGTAAGGACTTTGTATTAAATTTGAGCCGAATGTATGAATTTCCTTATCGGTTGTTAGATAAGCTTAGGCAGTGATAGAAGGTTTTGCCTGAGAGTGAAGGATTTATGGAGGAAAGCAGCACTGCCACAACGTGCAGCAGCGCTTTGATGCTGTGACGCAAACCCCGCTACTGGCGACTTAAACATTGGTGGGTACGTACCCTATTCGCCATAGTGTCGGGTCAGAGCGCTGCTTTTATTTGCTGATTTGCTCGTAGATTTCATCCTTGAGCTGCATGCGGCGCACTTTCATGTTGCGGAAGTTCTCATCATCAGTGGGAATTTTTGCCATCTCCAAGCCACGTATCCTGTGGTCAAGATGATGATATTCATCGACAAGACTGCAAAAGGCTTTGTCGGCCATTTTCATATCGTGAATTTTTTCTTTGTATTCAGGGAACTCGAACATGAGCGCGTGGTTTTCACCTTGCATATAACCTCCTGTAGTCGGCTCCTGCGAAAGTCTTGATCGCAGTGGATCATCGGGGAAGTCCTTAAGGGACTTGTCGGCGATGGTGTAGCGAAAAGTGTTAAAAGTGTCTTTCGCCACTCTTTCAGAATAGGGATTCGCCGAACGGGATTCTAGTGATAGGGCACAAGTTGAAGGGGAGTCTTAACAACTTAACAGGAGGGGTAAAGAATCCTTCACAGAAACGAAAAAGGCGCTGAGAGCGCCTTTTTTCTTGGGATTGCGAAGTATTCAGCGCTTGTCCTTGATGGACTCCGCTTCTTTTTTCAACAGGATAATTTTTCCAAATCCCAGTTTGCTGAAGTAGCTGTCTCTGTGATTTTTCACTGCTTTACCATCAGCGACCATTTCCAGTTGAAGCTCCATTTTCAGGAATGCAGTAAGGTCGATACCTTCTGCTTCTGCAGCGGCTTCATGAGGCGAGCGATGTTTCTGGTAAGAGAAAGTGATCACTTTGGTTTCGCCTTTATAGACATATTGAAGTTGGCGTGACATATCTGCACTCATTGTTCGGGAAACGGGGGCGGAGTATTTCTTAACGACTTGCCCAAGTCAATCCCACACTTGAAATCATCAACGGGAGAGATCCGCGCTTGCGAACTCTTCCTCTTTGTCCGTTTCTTCACACGGGTGAAACGCGACACGCTCTCCCTTGCCCGTCAACAGGCCAATGTATTTCGGTGCGCCATCATGGTTGAGTTTCACAATACCCACCGCGCTTTGGTTGACGAGTAGTCCGGGATTGCCGTTATCCGGTCGTCGGCGTTCAATACGCATACGCTTTCTTCGTGTGAAAACGTTAAGGGGGGACTCAGGCCAGAATAGCTTTCTGTCCAGCCATTCAAATATCGACAGAAACGGCTCTGGGAACTGGTTCCTGAAACCACTGCAGGTAATTTGCCAGATACGGGGACTGCTTTTACGAAAACGCATGCGAATGTCATAGGCAAAAGAGTAGTGAACGTCACCAGACAGGATCACAAAGTTCTTTGGCGTTTTAGGGTGTTTGAAAATATTCAGCAGCGCGTTAGCTGAGCCTGGGTGCGCCATCCAGTTTTCAGAATCAGTGGCGAGCGGGTGACCCATAAAAGTCACAATACGCTGGATGGTTTCAATGAACTTAACCCCAAACATGGGAGCAGGGGAAACAACAACTACCGCATCATTGTTGAAAACATCTTGCTGGAAATCCATCAGAGATTCCCAATCCATCAGACCGGATGGTTTGTTGTAACTTGATTCAGAACGCCATCGGCGTGTACGGGTATCAATCACTACCACCTTTGGTGTGGTAGGAATGGTGTAATGCCATTGCTCAAAGTGGTGTATGACCTGCGTCATCGCATACAGATTCGCGGGGTCTGGCGAATCAAGAAAGGCCTGCAATGGCGTCCAGAAATCCTGAGTAAAGGCTTTTGGCTGATTTCCCCACCCCTGACAGAAGAAATAACCAATCATCGCGTTGGTAATAATCCCTTGAGCGAAGGGCGAATTGTTAACCGCTCGTTCCCAGCCGACAGTCAGGTTGTAATCATCAGTGACATCATGATCGTCGAAAATCATGTAAGTCGGGATATGGGCAAACAATCTGCGCAGGTGAACCAACCCGGTTCGGAAGCGAGCCAACTCTGCCAGCTCAATGTCCCATCGTTTTTGAAGTTCTGCGGAAAGACTCTGAATTGATTGCTCCAGCTCTATGTGTTGCCACAAAGCGGGAGACCATACCAGCGCATACATGGCAATAAATTCGTTGAGACTAATCAGGTGATTTTCAGTGGTACGGGAGCTAAAAACCGGTTCTGGTTTGGCTTTACAAAGTCGCTTTATCAGACCGTGGTTAATATCGCTGAATGGGAGTAGTTCGGTACGACTGTAATATGGCGTTTTGTCAGGAGAAAGCTCGCTGCAAAATCGAATGTCAGCGCCCTCGAACTCCTGATCGTTCATTCCAAGCAAATTGATGGTTTGGCGGATGGCAGACATCAAAGGTCCACAAACATCGTCTGCATAGATTTGATCACCGCTCATGATCAGTAAATCCGCCCGTTTTTCTACAGGCGTTTCTTCATAGCTTGTGTCGAGAGCGGCCAGGGCATCTTCACAGTGGTGGTGTGGATGTCTGCAAGAGCCATGTGCTATGTGCTCAGCCTTTGATGGGATGACGAATGTCGGGCGGGATTCATCCTCATAGAGAAATGCATCCAGTGGTGACAGCAGTGAGTGACCATCGCGGATGATGTCGTACTGGAACGGTCTATCGATCTCGAAGTGAGCATCTGCGCTAAATTGCGCCATAACAACAAAGCAATGATCACCAAGTTGAACCTGCTTTTGCTCAGCAAAGTTCGCCTGATAAAACGCTTCATTCTGCTCGGGTTGATACAGAAGGAAATCCGCTGTGAGAGGCTCAGAAGTGATTGCCCAAATGCAGACTTCATCCTGGGTTGTCCGCCTTAATATCGGGCCAGCTAAAAAAACAGGTAACGCCACGAGGTAACTCAACTTTATTGTTTATTACCTTCACTTTACGCGCTCTTGCTCATGATTTGTAGGAGCGTAACTGTAAAGTCATGCAAATATACTCTTTCAATCGAGCTGGCGTCTTTCAGAAAGGATGTTTGCGCCATTGTCCTGCGCTTTAGCGAGCCACTGGGCTGCAACCTCATTTTCGCCAATATCCAGTAATGCTGTTGAAAGGGCGAGTTGCGCCTGTATGTGGTCCTGTCGGGCGGCAAGGCTTAAGAAGTAGATGCCTTTCTCTACGTCTTTATCAGTAATAAAACCATTAAACAGCATTTGTCCCAGTGCATATTGTTCGACAGGGCTGTTACATAGCGCGAGATCCAACACCCATTTGAATTCGTCGTAATCAACGCCGGTTGCCAGTCGCTCGCTGTGGTAAATGCTGCTTTTTGTTAGAGCATCTTGCTGCGGCGATTCGTTACAGAAGTCAAGGTAAAGGGTAGATAGTTCAAAGACGGCGCTATCGTTTACCCCTCTGAGAAAGTACGGGGAGGCAGCACGGCAATTTTCAGTAGGGTATTGACCATTCTGGAGGTGTTGCCAACCCAGATAAAAATCGCTTTCCAAAAATGCTTCAGAATAATTTTCGAGCGTTGGACAGCTAGTGTTGGCGAATTCCGTTTCTTCAGAGCAAGCTGCAACTGTGACCAGCAGCGCGGGAAGTAACCACTTCATACTTCATTCCTTTTACAGCAATGGAATGAGTGTAAAAGGAGTGGCATATGGCTCGCTTTCCCATCATTGAGAAAAGGCCGATGAATTTGACCGCACATCGTGCGGTCAAATGGGGAGTTGCGTGTCAGTGTTTACAAAAAACATTGGAGTTCGCTTTGTGCGCAGCCTTATCTTTCACTGGTTTCATGGCAAACGCATAACGAAGAGAAGCGTAAAAGATGGTGACATATGCCATCAGCTCTGTGCCTTCTTCCGCGATATTTTTTGCGGCGCGGACATAACCTTCATCTAGCACTTCTCGCCAAAGCGAGCCCATGCCGAAGAGTCTTGAAAAGACCAACAACATAACAAGCCCCATGCACAAGAGCGCGAAGTTTCTGTGATTTACAAAGGCTGCAAATTGGTTGGCGGTTTCTGCCCTGTCAGTCAGCGAATAAATGATGGCGCTGGCAGCAACGATCGATGCTGGGTACACCCAGAAACCGTGGAAAACCAACTCATCAAAGAACATATCTAGTTCGCGGATGAGCATACAAAGGAAGAAGCCCATCACCAAAACACCAAAGCGCCTGAACGATGGATTGTGCTTCGCGATATATGCGTAACAAAGAATGGTCAAACATATAAGGAACTGTTCCATGTATTCGACCAGAGTGCCTTCCGAAGCGCCTGTTTTCAGCGTGTCGATATCTAACCTGATAACCAAAACCGGCAAGGAGACCAAGACAGCGAGAAATAAAAAGTGTGCAAAGGCGTTAAAGATGGCGGCTGTATTCTTACTGCGATGTGGCATCAGCGTCCTCTCAAACTGTGTTAATACTTTTCTCACCCTATAGTGACCGGATATCCGTGATATTTGTCACAACGAATTGTTAGTTCGTGTTCAAAGTTCCATTTTTATGAGAGGTGAATTCGGATGCAGGACTATACGTCATCAGATTGTCATGAGTTGTCTTATTCGTGATACTGCTAATACAAATTTCATTCCTGTTCTAACGAAAAGCTTGCGAGAATTTGGGGCCAATTTTTACCCCAATATTCACCCGGCCTCTGTCTCATTCTTATTGGTTCGGGTAACTGACTGAATCGTGTATCTTTAATGAATAGATATACCCAAACTGAATCCCGCATCATCAGATTGTTTGGGTGCAAGACATAGAGGGAAAAGCAATGCGCAATAAAACCGTTCGCTGGGGAATGATTGGCTGTGGCAACGTGACTGAGCGAAAAAGCGGCCCTGCTTTTTGGCAGGTCGATGGGTCATCACTGGAAGTGGTGATGGCTAGACGCGAAGAGCAGGCCAGAGATTATTCCGAGCGGCACAACGTTTCGCGATACACCACAGACGCCAATGCACTGATCAACGATGCTGATGTTGATGCCGTTTATGTTGCCACGCCGCCCGACAGTCATCTTGAATATGCATTAATGGCGGCGAAGGCGGGTAAGCCGTGTGTTGTTGAAAAGCCCATGGCACTGACGACAGAAGAATGTGACCAGATGTTGTCAGCATTTGAGAAAGCGCAAGTGCCTATTTTCGTGGCGTATTACCGCCGCTCTTTGCCAAGATTTGACGTAGTAAGAAATTGGATTGCTCAGGGTATGATTGGCGATGTTAGACACATCCATTGGACGTATCACCGCGCACCAAGTCCAGATGACATATCAGGTAAAGACAACTGGCGTGTAAACCGTGCTCTAGCTGGAGGAGGTTACTTTGTGGATCTCGCCAGCCATGGTTTGAACTTGTTTCAGCAGTGGTTTGGGAGCATTGTGGTTGCGAAAGGTATCAAGACCAATCAGCAAGGCTATTACGAAGCCGAGGATGCGGTAGCTGCAAGTCTGGCTTTTGAAAAAGGCGTGCTGGGTTCAGGGTATTGGAATTTTGGTGCAGCAAACCGTGAAGATCGTGTGGAGATTATTGGCAGTGAAGGGCGGATTGTTTGCTCAGTATTTGGTGAAGACGACTTTGAGCTTGATGGAAAAGAAAAAGCGACGGTAAATATCAAGAACCCTGATCCGGTGCAGTATTTCCATGTTGAGAACCTGGTTGCGCACTTGAATGGCGATAAAGAACATCCAAGCTCAGGGTTCGCTGGCAGAAATACAACATGGGCGATGGAACAAATTCTTAACGGCTAGGGTATGTTGACCTTTGGAATGTGGTGAGGAATCTGCTGATTTGAAAGGCGAATAGCTCATGATTTAGTCACTTGAGACTAAATTCGACCTGAAACACAAATTAGTGCTTGCAAGGCTTGGGCGGTTTCCATAATATTCACCTCGTTCTCAGGAACACAGACTATTCCCCCTTAGTTCAGTCGGTAGAACGGCGGACTGTTAATCCGTATGTCGCTGGTTCAAGTCCAGCAGGGGGAGCCAAATTTAAAGCCTCGTCAAAAGACGGGGCTTTTTTCGTTTACTTCTTTAGGAATGGATGAAACTGTCGAGACGGTCGCTTCGCGATATGTCGCTGACCTAGGCGGCCCCGTCACAAGTCCAGCAGGGGGAGCCAAACCTGCGCGGCCCGATTTAAAGCCTCGTCGGAAGACGGGGCTTTTTTCGTTTACCCCCTTGATAAACAGAATCTTTTCGGTCTGGCGATTCTATAACCGCCAACTCTCAACAGCTCCATTTCAAGAACCTACATTCGTTAAATTTCAGCAGATTATTTCAATAAATCCGTTCAAATTGGTGAGAACGTAATGTTATATTATAACATTATTGCTCAAGGCTCTTGATGGATCATGTTGTTACCCTTCCGCAAATTGCTCCCTTTACTGTTAGCTGTACTTCTCGGCTGGCAGGGTTTTGCGGTTGCGCACCATAAGGGCGAACATCACCACGAGCACAAAGTCGATCATGAATGCACGCTTTGTATTCTCGGTATGCCAGTCATTGAAGTCGATGTTGTTGACTCCCCCTTAAACAACATACTGACTTTCACAGAACCTACCCTTTGGCTTTCGTCTCTGTCGACAGCACATATCGCCCAAAATGCGCGTTCCCCGCCAAAGTTAAACTTTTCAATCATCTACATTTTAAAAACTAATCTTTGGAGAAATTATGCGTACTAAACATTTGTTTGCACTGAGTGCGATTGCTTTGGGTGTGACGTCGGCAGCGTCTGCAGAAAACCATGAATTCCGTCAGCATGACGCTCACCAACATGGTGTTGTTGAGTGGCATATTGCGCAAGATGGCGACGAGCTTCTTGCAGAAATCACTGCACCTGGTAGCGATGTAGTGGGTTTCGAGCACGCGCCAGAAAATGCAGAGCAAAAAGCTGCGATTGAAAAAGCGGTCGCTGCACTGGCAAAACCGGGCGCTTTGTTTGCAATCAATGCAGAAGCTGGCTGTGAACTGGAAGCCCAGCAGGTAAGTCATACGCTAGGTGAAGATGACCACGACGACCATGGTCATGGACATCACGACGGCCATGACCACGATAAGCATGATGACCACCATGGTCATGATCACGATGACCACGACCATGACAAGCATGACGATCATCATGATGAGCACAAAGGCCATGACCATCACGATGATCATGATCACCATGACGAACACAAAGGGCACGATCATCATGAAGACCATGACCACGGACATGACCACAAGAAAGCGCAACATGGCGAGTTCTCAGCACAATATACCTTCCACTGTAAAGAGCCAGCCAAGATTCAATCTATTACAACGGATTGGTTCACGGCATTTGGTAACACTGAGAAAATCAGTGTTCAGGCTGTGACTGATAAAGGTGTAGCGGCCGCAGAACTGCTGCCATCGTCTACGACGTTCCGTTTTTAAATTTTCAGGCCCCTTCGGGGGCCTTTTGGTTGTAATTCTATGTTATTGATTAAAGACCTCCGTTTCAGGTGGCCAGGCCAAGAACAATGGCAGATTGATATTCCAGATTTTTCTCTCGAAGCCAAAGAGCGCGTTTTTCTCAAAGGCGCCAGTGGGTGTGGTAAGTCCACCTTACTGGGTCTGATTGCTGGTATTAATACCGCTGATCAAGGTTCGTTGCATATTCAGGGGACGGACTTAACCGCTCTGAAAGGTGCTAAACGCGATGCTTTTCGTGCGGATCATCTTGGCTATATTTTCCAGCAATTCAATTTGCTTCCCTACCTCTCTGTGATTGATAACGTGACTCTGCCTTGTCGTTTTTCTAAAGCGCGCAAAGAAAAGGCAGGGGAGAACTTACAGCAAGAAGCGGAGCGATTACTCCGTGCGCTGGCATTGCCAGAGAATTGCCTCAATAAACCGGTAACCGAGCTCAGTATTGGTCAGCAACAACGTGTGGCTGCAGCGCGAGCATTGATTGGTAAGCCTGCATTGCTTTTAGCTGATGAACCGACTTCCGCTCTGGATGCGGATACGCGTAATGCGTTTATCTCCCTTTTGATGAATGAGTGTGAGAACGCCGGTTCCAGCCTGTTGTTTGTTTCTCACGACAGTTCACTTGAATCGCACTTTGATCGTTCAATTTCCCTGCCGGAACTCAACCGTGCGGCAATACCAACGGAGGTGCTCTAAATGGCTATCCTCCGATTAGCACTTCAAAGCCTTCGTAACCGCAAAGCGACGGCGCTTCTGACCATTTTTACCGTGGCAGTTTCAGTGGCCTTGTTGATTGGTGTGGAGCGCGTAAGAACACAAGCAAAAGAGAGTTTTGCCAACACCATTTCAGGTACTGACCTGATTGTTGGCGCGCGTTCTGGGCAAGTGAATCTGCTGCTTTACTCTGTGTTCCGCATCGGCAACGCGACGAATAACATCGATTGGAAAAGCGTTGAAGATGTTAAAAATCACCCTTCTGTAGCCTGGTCTATCCCGATTTCGCTGGGCGACTCTCACCGTGGATTCCGTGTTGTCGGTACAACAGACGACTACTTCAAATACTATCGTTACGGCCAAAAACAGCTGTTATCTTTCAAAGAAGGTAAGCCGTTTGATGGATTGTTTGATACGGTCATTGGTTCAGAAGTGGCCAAGAAGCTTGGCTACCAGCTGGGTGATGAAATCGTCATTGCTCACGGTTTGGCTGATAAAAGTTTTGCCCGACACGATAACCTTCCATTTAAGGTCACTGGCATCCTAGCGCCAACCGGCACACCGGTGGATCGCAGCGTGCATGTGTCGCTACCTGCTATCGAAGCCATTCACATTGGTTGGGAAAGCGGCGCTCGAATGGGGCCGGGTGTAAAACCTGAGGATATCGATCCAGACTCGCTGCAGCCAGAGCAAATTACAGCGGTGTTGCTCGGGCTGAAAAGCCGCATTCAGACATTTGCTTTGCAACGAACCATTAATGAATATAAACAAGAACCGCTGACGGCAATTATGCCGGGTATCGCGCTGCATGAGCTGTGGGGCATGATGTCGGTAGCTGAACAAGCTTTGCTGGTGGTGTCCGGATTTGTGGTGGTTGCAGGCTTGATGGGGATGCTCTCAAGTCTGTTGACCAGCCTGAACGAGCGCCGTCGTGAAATGGCAATACTGCGGGGAATGGGCGCAAGACCTGCGCATATCTTCTTCCTGCTTATCAGCGAAGCTTTGTTTCTCACTCTGCTGGGAATCATTGCTGGGGTGACAGTGCTGCTAATTATGATTAATCTGGCTGCTCCTTTTGTGTTGAGCCAATATGGATTGCAACTTTCCGCGGCATTTTTGAGTCAACATGAATGGATGCTGCTTGGCATTGTTCTGGTAGCAGGTTTTCTGGTTGGTGTGTTGCCTGCGCTTCGAGCGTATCGCCAATCTTTGTCAGACGGCATGACGATACGGATATAGATAATGAAAAAATGGTTATTAGTTTTAACCGCTTGCCTGCCAATGATTGCGCAGGCTGATGAGGCGCTGAAACTGGATTGGTTAGATTTGATCCCTGAGTCTGAGCGTAATCAGTTCAACGATCGCGGAATGCCGATGATTGACCACTCCAACGAAGCGCCATTGCAAAACTTGGTCGGCAATGTCCGTCCTGAGCTCAACAACAGCCAAGTGAAAATTCCGGGCTTTGTGATTCCGCTTGAAGGCGACGCCAACAAAGTGACCGAGTTTTTGTTGGTTCCTTTCTTTGGCGCTTGTATCCACGTACCGCCACCGCCACCAAATCAAATCGTCTATGTGAAGTTTGAAGAAGGTGCGCCGGTACAGGAACTTTGGGATGTGGTGTACGTGGTTGGTCAACTGAAAACACAGACAGTGAGCCACGACATTGCCCAAGCAGGTTACCTGCTCGAGGGTTCAGCGATTGAACCGTATGACGATGAATAAAGCCTGAGCTAAAGGATTAAGTGAGAGCCCGCAAATAGCGGGCTTTTTTGCGCTTATTGGTTATGGAACAAAGTGTTCAGGGTGGTATCAATCCAAATCATCACCTTGTCCCACCCTCTGGCTTTACGTTTGATGGCGCTAAGAGTGAGCAAAGGCGGACTTGATAACTCTGCCGTTGAAAGTTCTTTCACCGAGCCCTCCATCCATTCATGGGTGACGATATGTTCAGGAACAAAGGCCCAGCCGAGATTTCGCGTGATCAGGTTTGAAATGTAGTAATAGCTGTCAACGTGCCAGTAGCGGGGAGAAAGCGGCTCTTCTTGCGAATAGCCGAGTCGATCTCGAATCGCGAGTTGGCGATATTTTACCAAGTCATCCTCGTGAGGATGTTCAATAAGGGCAAGAGGGTGGTCATGACCAGTGATCAGGCACTGCTTCACGGTTTCAATGTCATACCAATCTAAAGATTCCGAAAGCGGCTTTACGCGGAAAATAAATCCAATATCTGCCCGACCTTCATTAACCCAGGTGGCAATGTCGTCCTGAGAGCCATTGAGAATGGTGAGTTTGAGCTCAGGGAACGCTTCCGCAAGCCGTTCAAATAGGATTTCAAACGTCTGGATGGGCACTGCTTCATCCATAGCGACATTGAACGCGACTGGCTCACCACCGGTTACCGCCATAGCACGTGAATTCATTCGGTGGCATTGCTGTAAAATCGCCTTGGCATCGATCAGCATTTCTTTTCCCGCTTCTGTCAGCACGGGTAGTTTGGCGCTGCGATCAAAAAGCTCAAACCCAAGATCAATTTCGAGATTAGCGATTGCTGTGCTGACGCGGGATTGCGCCTTCCCGAGCTTTCTCGCCGCCGCTGAAAATGAGCCGGTTTCTGCCGCTTCTACAAACGCTTTGAGTTGTTCCAATGTCCATTGCATGAGCAGTTCTCGTTTTGACCTATCCGTTTTTCGGATTAATTGTAACTTTAATCTATAGCTATACAACGGGAAAATCCCCTTGTTCATTTCCATTTTTAGCTTTTCTTTTATGCTTGTAACAGATCTCAACCAAGGTGATTCCATCACCAAAACTTTCTGGCGATTCACCATTCCTGCCATAGCAGCAATGATCGTCAACGGTCTCTATCAGTTGGTGGACGGTATATTTGTCGGCCACTACATCGGTGCGGAAGGCCTTGAAGCCATTAACATTGCCTGGCCTGTGATTGCCGTAGTAGGTGGCCTTGGCTTAATGATTGGCATGGGGGCAGGCAGTCTGGTTTCCATTTACCGGGGAGAGGAAAACCTGGGTAAAGCCCGCAGTGCAATGGCAACAGGATTAGCGTTAACTATTGTGCTGGGTGCTCTGGCGTCCCTGTATTTGATCTTGTTCGGCAATAACTTGGTCAATCTACAAGGCGCAACGGGTCTGGCTTACGGCTATGCCAACAACTATTTGGACGTGTTCAAGTATGGCGCAGTGGCAACCGTCGCTGCAGGCGCCTTGCCGTTCTTGATCCGAAATGATGATAGCCCTTTCGTTGCCACATCCATGATGGTGGTGGGTGCGTTGACCAATATCGTGTTGGACTACCTCTTCATTGGTGTATTGGGATGGGGTCTGAAAGGTGCTGCTGTCGCGACTGTGTTAGCACAATTAGTCAGTGTGGCGATGGGACTGATTTATCTCTGCTCTTCACGCTCATTTCTGGCCATCTTTCGTCATCCACTCAAGCTGAGTCTGTCCGATGCGGGACAAAGTCTGGTGCTTGGCTGCTCGTCGTTAGTGATGTTCATGTATTACGGCGTGCTGGTGGGTTTCCATAACCGTCTGTTTGCTGAATACGGTACGCCTGTGAGTGTGGCAGCGTTTGCAGTCGTGGGCTACTTGATGACGCTTTACTATGTGGTTGCCGAAGGTATCGCAGAAGGTATGCAGCCGCAGGTGAGCTTCTATCACGGTGCGCAGTCTTACTCGAAGATAGTGAAGGTCGCGAAACTGGCCACTATGGTGTCGCTGGCTGCGGGTTTTATTTGGCTGGCAGTACTGAACCTGTTCCCGGACTTTGTCATTGGCATGTTTAACAGTGGCAACGAGGCTTTGCTGAAGGAAGCAACTGTGGGGATCAGGCTGCACCTTTCGGCAATGTATCTGGATGGTTTGATCATTCTTGCGTCCATGTATTTTTTGTCTGTCGGCAAAGGTGGAAAATCTTTGAGCATCTCGGTCGCCAACATGCTGGTGCAGTTCCCATTCCTTTATACTTTGCCAAAGTTTTATGGCGTGGAAGGTGTTTGGCTGGCAATGCCCATTTCGAATGTGGTGCTGGCTTCAGTGGTGATTCCAGTGATGTGGCATGACATTCTGAAGCAGCGAAACAAGCAGCCGGAATTGCGTCCTGCCATCGCTTAAGGCCAATAGACTGGCCAACAAAAAAGAAGGGGAGCATTTGCTCCCCTAAATGTTGCTTAAAACTCGTCCCATTCTATTTCGTCGTCATCGTCGACTTTTGGTTTGGGCTTCGCTTTTGTTTTTTTAGGTAAGACGGCTTTCTTGCGCGTCTTGTTGAACTTGGGTGTTTTTACGGGCTCCTTGTTTTCTTCAATGGTGAAGAATTCCATCATGGTGCTCATGTCTTGAGCTTGTGAGAGCATGCTCTCACCAGCCGTTGCAGCTTCTTCAACCAAAGCCGCATTTTGCTGAGTCATGGTGTCCATGCGGGAAATAGCAATGTTAACCTGCTCAATCCCTGAACTCTGGTTTTGGGCGGCTTCGCTGATTTCAGACATTTTGCTTCCCACTTCTTCTACCATGCTGAGAATCTCTTGCAGGGTATCACCGGACTCACTGACCAAGATTGCGCCATCCTCAACCTTCTTGTTGGTATCACGGATCAAGTCTTTAATCTCTTTTGCCGCCCCTGCGGAGCGTTGAGCCAAGCTTCTCACTTCACCTGCAACAACAGCAAAACCACGTCCTTGCTCACCGGCACGCGCGGCTTCTACCGCAGCATTCAAAGCAAGAAGATTGGTCTGGAAGGCGATTTCATCGATGACGCCAATAATGTCGGAAATCTTGTTACTCGCGCCGCTGATTTGATCCATCGCGGTGATAGTACGCATGACGACATGGCCACCTTCTCGGGCTTTGTCCACCGCTTCATCGCTGAGTTTGTTTGCAGATACGGCATTTTCAGCGCTTTGTTTGACGGTATCCGTCATGGTGTCCATGCTGGCCGCGGTTTCTTGCAACGAGGTTGCTTGATCTTCCGTGCGTTGGCTGAGATCCCGGTTGCCAGAGGCAATCTCGTTCGAAGAGTTAGAGATTGTTGAGGCGGCATGTCGGATATTACCGATGACCTGTGTCAGCCGCTCAATCGTTGAGTTCGCGTCAATCTTGAGCTGCGCAAAACGACCGTGATAATCCTTGTCGATACGCTCTGTCAGGTCACCGCGTGCCATGGCACCAAGAATGCGTTGCATGTCGGCTAACGCCGCGTCTGTGTTCGTGGTTAAGCCGTTTAAGCCTTTCACCAGATTTTTATGGAAGCCGCGTTTGCCTTCGAGCGACAGCTGAATGGAGAAGTCGCCGCGGGACGCAGCATCGACCATTTGGTCAATTTCACGCTCAATCGCGACTTCTGCTGTTCTGTCTTTCCATTCGATAACGGTACCAATTCGTTCTCCGTTTTCATCAAGAATAGGGTTGGCAGAAATGGCCATTGTGCGGTCGCCAACCATGAGCTCTGTTTTGTAAACATCCTCAAGGTGATCGAGAATACGTCGCTGATGCGAAGGGTTTTTGTGGAAGAAATCAATATTATGACCCATGACATTCTCTGGGTTGAACTGCGGTATCACAGTGGCGAAATCTTCCCGGGCATCGGTAAGCATTTTCGTTGCGGCGCTATTGATGTAGATAATGTTGTAATCGCGGTCAGCAATCATGGTATTGGTGGAAACGTTATCCAACGCTTGTCGCACCCGGGCATTCTCTTCGGCTTTTTCCTGCGCTTCGCATTCCAGTTTCGCTTTGGCGCGCTCTGAATGTTCAACGTTTTCCAGTGAAGTATTTGTCGCCTGCTTGATAACCAGTAGGTCGCCCTTAAGGTCTGAATCGATGCGGTTGCTGAAGTCACCTTCTGCCAAACCTTCCATCACTTTCTTAATGTCTTCAACCGCGCTTTGAGTGCTGTCCATCAAGGTGTTAAAGGCCACAGCAGACTGGCCAATTTCGTCGCGGCTCGTCACATCGACGCGGGTAGAAAAATCCCCCGTGACAGCTACGTTTTCAAGGCTGTGAGTCAGTTTTAGAATTGGCTGAGTCAGCGAGCGTGTGACTAACATGGCGATCGTGGTGATAACAGCAACGCCTGCCAGCAAAATAAAGCCAATGAGCCACTTCAGCGCGTCTACCTCGCTAAACGCTTCAGCGCGGTCTATTTCTGCAACCAGTGCCCATGTGGTATCACCGAACTTGATGGGGGAGTATGCCGTAAGTACCGGCACACCACGGTAATCGAGAGCGACTTCGAAATTGGTTTCGCCCTCCAGCGTTTTTTCAGTGATGTCCGTTTTTACGCTGCCATTTGCCGGGTCAGCAAAGGAAGCGACAACAGAGTGGCTTTGATCCGCAAGGTAAGAATCTGAACGCATCAGGAAATCAGGGCCAACCAGGAAAGTTTCGCCAGTTTCGCCCATCCCGGTGCGTTGCAGCATGATTTGGTTGATCTCATCAATCGACAACTGAAGCACCGCAACGGCCAGTGTATTACCGCCTAAGTCTGTAATAGGGCTACCAACAAACGCTACAGGTTGATTATTTTTTACTTCGTAGCGTTCATAGTCCTGGACGGCTATCGCATTGGTGCTGATAACCTGGCGGTATAAGGTGGCGAGCGGGCTATCCCTGTATTCACCAGAAGCCAAATTTGCACCAAGATCTTTGTCCCTGCGGGCGGAAAAGATTACATGGCCTGTGTCCGCCTGAATGATGTAAACGTCTGAGTAGCCGTAAACATTCACAAAGTCGTTGAGGGTTTTGCCGCTGGCTTGCCAGATTTCCTCGTATTCGTAGGTGTCGGTCAGAAACTCTTCGTCGGCCTCAATTTCTTCATCGACAGCGTAGAAAGAGAGCTGCTTCTGGATTAGTTTGGTGTCTTCACTACCAGCAAGGATACGGATGTCCTTCATCGCCCGGTCTAGGTAGGACTCGATTTGGGTTTTCTTGACTTCCCGCATACTGACAAGCTGAGCAAAGGCCTGTTTATGCAGCGCATCGCTGGATTTTACCAGCGCTAGATAACCCACCACCAAAATGGGCAAAACGCCAATAAAGAGGAAGATAAGCAAGAGTTTGATCTTTAGCTTTCCGAACATCTGACACCCTTTTATTGTCGAACGGGAAGCTTCTGTGAAGAAGCTTCCCTACTATTGCGAAAGTGCAACTGGCGGATTACGCGTTAGCGCACCGACCAGTGAGATGGCGAAACCTCAATTTCCCAAAGAGGCATGTTGGCCATCCGGTAAGGGGTGTATGTCACTTCCTTGTTCACCGCCAACACCTTGTTAGGTGTAGGTACAAACAGCATGTATCCGCTGTTATAAACATGATTCATGATTTTTTCGGTCACCTGATCAAAAGCAGGTGTGCCGACAGATTCCCTGAACATTTCTTCGATGTATCCGTCCAGCTTGCTGTCAGGGAAGATGGTGCTCCAGTAATTGTGTGTGCGGTAGACGAGGAATGCAGACCAAGGGTGGTTGTAGTACCAATCGTCATCGCCCCACACCAGCAAATCCCATTCTTTGGTGTTCTTTCTGGCATTGGTTGAAAGCAGTTGGCTGAAGACATCTTTTTCGCTAGATGTAATATCGAAATTCAACTTCACGCCGACTTTACGCAGATCGCGGTCTATCCCTTTCCAGAGGTACATAAAGCGATCTTGGGTATAAACATTCAGCTCCAACCCATCGAGCTTGGCTTTTAGATCATCACGAATCGCTTTCGGATCCTGCACTTCGGAATAAGCTTTCAGATTTCTGACGACTTTATCGACGCCGGGGTAGAGCGGGGCTGCCAGTGTTGGCTTTATTTGACCCTCGCCTTGGTAGTATTTGTTCAGTAGCCTGCGTTGGTCGATAGCTTTGTTCAGCGCGACGCGGACTTCTTCATCCATCAAGCGCTCGTTACCATTTCGAAGGTTCATGTGAATGGCAATGTTATCTGTTGATGGAGCGGTCACCAGCTTCGAATACCGCGAACTGACAATGCGGTCTTTCTCTGAAACCGGGATGGGCATAATGTCTAACTGACCTTCTTTATCAGCTGCCATCTCTAAGGCCACTTTGCTGTCGAGCTCGGTATAAACGGTCACGGTTTCAATTTTTGGGTATTCGGGATTCCAGTAATTTGGGTTGGCAACCAATACCGCTTTAGGTGTTTGGCGATCCCCTTCGATATAACCTTCTTTCAGAATGTAAGGCCCCAAGCCGTATGGTCCGGGCTCAGCGAGGTTGGGGCAGGTTGGTTTGCCGTTCCAGCCGTATTTTTCTAGGTAAGGCTGGGTGTAGAACTGGATCCAAATGGCGTCATTCAAGAACTGGCCATATTTCTCAGTCAGGTGGAAACGTACCGTGTAATCATCAACTTTCTCTGCACGGTCAAAAACGCTATCAATTTTGGTAAAGAGGAATGGTTCTTTTTTGAAATATTCCATGTTCATAATGACGGCATCCGCATTAAACGGGCTACCATCCTGGAATTTCACACCTTGGCGAAGATCGAATTCATAGGTTTTGTCATCGATTTTTCGGTGCGCTACCGCCATATCGTATTCCCAGCCTTTGTCGTTATTTGCCGGACGAAGCAAGGCGGCATTAATAGAGTGGGAAATATAGATATAAGGGAGGCTCGGAATAAAAACCTTCAGGTGAGAGTTAGGGACAGGCTTGGCCCAAATGGCCATAGGAGCGAAAAGAACAAAAATTAAAACACCTTTTAACAACGCTTTGACTGTCTTCATTTCAACTACCTTGGCGTTCAAAAGTTAACAAATGGGCCGAGTAGACCTGCAGCTAATAATTGATTTGATAATCAAAAGTGTAGTTAAGCTTTGACTTAATTTAGAAGCATATGTCTCAATAATTCTCACTATTATGAATAACCTTATGAAAATCATGAATTAATAGTGATTTTTAACTTTACACATAGGCATTGACTTTATTTGCTGAGACTTAGAGAGTAGAAGCATCAGAAATGACTAAATTAGTCAGGATTTATTAGAACAAGGAGAAGGTTATGAAAGTGCTTGCTTTCGCAGCGTCAAACAGCAAAACGTCGATCAACAAACAACTTGTGACTTACGCAGTAAGTCTGCTGGCAGATGCTGAAACCGAAGTGTTGGATCTGAATGATTATGAAATGCCACTTTTCAGCGTGGATGTTGAACAAGAACTTGGAAGCCCTGAAAAAGCGCAACAATTCTTTGCCAAAATCGGTGAAGTTGATGCGGTAGTGGTGTCTTTCGCAGAACATAATGGCTCTTATTCTGCGGCTTACAAAAACCTGTTTGATTGGGCTTCCCGCATTAATCAGAAAGTGTTCCAAGGCAAGAAGATGGTGCTGCTTTCAACGTCACCGGGTCCAGGCGGCGCGAAGAATGTGTTGGCGTCTGCAACCACCTCAATTCCTCATTTCAATGGCGATGTCAAAGCCACGCTTTCTGTGCCGTCGTTCTACGATAATTTCGATGTAGAAACAGGCAAATTGAGCGATGAATCTCTCGATGCTCAGCTGGTAGAAGCCATGGCACAATTACGCTAGAAATAGCGCTTTTGAGTGGAAGGTCAACAATTGTTACGTTGTTGGCCTTTTTTTGTTTCTTACGTGTTGATTCCTTTCTCTAAATTTTTGCTCTGAGTCGATGTTTACTGGGCTCGTACAGGTTCCCGTAAGGAACCACTGGCATAATCAAAGCGGCATGGCCGCTGAGCGGCAAAAAGTGGCAAATTTACGGACAGTTATTCTCAACTGCACCCACCCTTTCCACGAAAAACAATCAAGTCCCGTCGAGCTATGCCAGCCCGGTGCTTTTGCATCATATCCATTATTTTTGCTCGGCTTATTTAGGGTCTGTTGACCTTTGGTTGAGGGAAGGAGAAAAAAATGATTAAACGGAAGTTGTTACTTCCTGCGCTGATTAGCGCAACGCTTCTGGCCGGTTGTGGTGGTCAGGATGCGCAACAGAAGAATGCGTTCACGCCACTGGTTGCTGTTGAATCAGCGGCGTTCATTGATTACCAGCCTCAGAAAAGCTTTGTCGGTCGCACCGAAGCGTTGGAAGACGTCGGCATTGTTCCTCAGGTTTCCGGTTACCTGAAGTCCCGTTATTTTAACGAAGGCGAAATGGTGAATACCGGCCAACTTCTTTATCAAATCGACCCTTCCCTCTACGAAGCAAAAGTCGCGAGTGCAAAAGCCTCAGTAGCACAGGCTAAAGCAGGCGTAACCAATGCCAACCTCGACCACGATCGCGGAAAGGACCTTCTGCCGCGTGGCGGTATTAGCCAATCTGAATTCGACCGATTAACTGCTGTGAAACTGCAGGCGGAAGCGGCGCTGAAATCAGCAGAAGCACAGCTTCAAGCGGCGGAAACTGACCTTTCCCACACCACGATTCGTGCGCCGTTTACCGGCCGCATCAGTGAAAGCCGTGCAAGTATCGGTGATCTGGTATCGCCTTCAACGGGCGTTCTGACCACCATCGTCAGCCTTGACCCAATGCAAGCTTCTTTCTCGATGAGTGAAAAAGATCGCCTGCAATCTGGTGCTGACCGAATGTCAGGTCTTGGCAAAGGTCGCAGTGGTGATGTGGAAGTCTGGCTGAAACTCGGCAAAGGCTTCGACTATGAGCACGCTGGCCAACTTGACTACCTTGGCAACCGTATCGACACCCAAACCGGTACCATTGCACTTCGTGCCAAATTTCCTAACCCAGAGCACCGCCTGTTGCCAGGTCAGTACGTGGAAGTGATTGTGAAAGACAAGAACACCACGCCGACACTGGTTATCCCACGTTTGTCAGTACAAACTGACCTTGAAGGCGATTTCGTGATGGTGCTGAAAGAAGGCAACATTGTTGAGCGCCGCAACGTCGAATTGGGCCCTCAAACCGAGCAGGGTGTGATTATCCGCGAAGGTCTGAGCAATGGTGAGCAAGTGCTAACCAAAGGTCTGCAACGCGTGCGCAATGGCATGACTGTTCGCCTTGAAGGGCAAGGGGCGTAACCGAATATGTTGAGTCGCTTTTTTATCCAGCGCCCTAAGTTTGCGCTGGTGATATCTATTATTCTGACGCTCGCAGGTGCCATCGCATTGCTTAACCTGCCAGTGGCGGAATATCCGCGCATCAGCCCGCCTTCGGTGAGCGTGACAGCGGTATATTCCGGTGCGAGTGCAGAGGTGGTTGAACAGGCCATTGCCGACCCGATAGAGACCTCGGTCAACGGTGTGGAAGACATGATATACATGTCTTCCAAGAGTGCGAACGATGGCTCCTATAACCTGAACGTGACGTTTGATATCGGCACTGACCCTGACATGGCGCAGGTGAACGTGCAAAACCGTGTGGCGCAGATTGAATCTAAGCTTCCGCCGGAAGTGCGTCAGGTCGGTGTGACGGTGAAAAAACGTTCTCCTGACCTTCTGATGGTTCTGAACTTTTACTCGCCGGAAGGCAAGTACGATGACCAGTTCCTGGTGAACTACATCAACCTGAACATCAAAGACCAGATCGCGCGTGTTAAAGGCATCAGTGAAGTGAACGTTCTGGGTGGCGGCGAATACGCGATGCGTATTTGGATGAACCCAGAGAAGATGGCTAACCTTGGTATCACGACGTCTGATGTGCGCTCGGTGCTTTCTGAGCAGAACGTGCAGGTAGCTGCCGGTGATATTGGTGCGCCACCGTTCAACAACGCACAGGAAATGACGTTCAAACTGGTGACCAAAGGCCGTTTAGGCTCAGTGGAAGAGTTTGAAAACGTGGTTGTCCGCGCGAACCCAGACGGTTCTATGGTGTACCTGAAAGACATCGCAGAAATCTCACTGGGCAAGAAGTTCTATACCGGTAATGGTCAGTTCCGTGACCAGCCTGCGTCCATTGTTATTCTGAACCTGCAATCTGACGCGAACGCGTTGGAAAGTGGTGGTTTGGTAATGGATCGTCTTGAGCAGCTTTCCCAGAACTTCCCTGATGGTATGACCTACGAAACCAGCTACGACACCACGCTGTTTGTCGCTGAGTCCATCAAGGGCGTAGTAAAAACGCTGGTGGAAGCGGTGCTTCTTGTCATCGCGGTTACTTACCTGTTCCTTGGTAGTTTCCGTTCAACGCTGATCCCAGTTGTTGCGATTCCGGTTTCCTTGATTGGTACCTTTGCGGTCATGTTGGCAGCAGGCTTTACCATCAATACAGTGACTCTGTTTGGTCTTATCCTCGCTATCGGTATTGTGGTGGATGACGCCATTCTGGTTATCGAGAACGTAGATACCAACATGTCGAAAGACCCATCTCTCACTCCTCGTCAGGCAACCTTGTTGGCGATGAAAGAGGTAACAGGGCCAATCATTACTTCTACGCTGGTACTGCTGGCGGTGTTCCTGCCAGTTGCTATGCTGCCGGGTATCACGGGGATCATGTATCGCCAGTTCGCGCTGACCATCTGTATTTCGGTACTGATTTCGTCTATCAACGCACTGACCTTGTCTCCTGCAATGTGTTCGCTGGTGCTGCGTCAGGGTGGTGATAACCACGCGCGCTGGTTCAAGGCATTCAACAATGGCCTTGAGAAAGTGACGAACAAATATGGTGCAGCGGCAGGCTTCCTTGTTCGTAAAACCGCGGTGCTGGGTGTGTTGTTTGTGGTCGCGGTCAGTGCCGCAGGCTACTTCGCGAAAACGACCTCAACCGGTTTTGTTCCGCAGGAAGATAAAGGCGTGATGCTGATTAACGTTCAGCTTCCTGACGCGGCTTCTCTGTCCCGTACCGAAGAAGTCACCCGTAAACTGGGTGAAATCGTAACGTCTGAGCCGGGCGTAGATGGCGCAACGGTTGCGAACGGTTATGCGTTCCTGACCGGTGCGGCAGCATCTAACGGTGCGTCGATGTTCGTGAAGTTGAAAGATTGGGAGACCCGTCAGACGTTGGATGGCGATCATTCGTCGTTCGACATCATCAACCGCATCAACATGAAAGCGGCGATGCAGTTACCAGAAGCCGTTGTCTTCGCGATGGGGCCGCCTGCAGTGCCGGGTATGGGTCCAGCGTCAGGCTTCGAATTCGTGCTGGAAGACACGCTTGGGCGTAGCCGTGGCGATCTGGCGATGGTGATGCAGCAGTTGATGGAAAAAGCGAATGAGCAGCCGGAAATTGCGCGTACCTTCAGCACCTTCCGTGCGAACGTACCGCACTTCTACATCGACATTGACCGAGAAAAAGCAAAACAGCTGGGCATTCCGCTTTCCGAAATCTTCACCACACTGCAGGGCAATCTGGCAGGTATGTACGTGAACGATTTCAGTTTGTTCGGTAAGAACTACCGCGTGACCATTCAGGCGGATGGCGACTACCGTAATGACCTGGAATCTATGAGCCGTTTCCATGTGCGTTCAACCTCTGGTGAGATGATCCCACTGGGTACGCTGATTGATGTGGAGCAGGTGTTTGAGCCAGACGTTGCGTGGCGTTACAACATGTACCGTTCTGCCGTGATTCAGGGCTCTCCAGCACCGGGTTACTCATCCGGTGATGCGATTGCAGCCATGGAGCGTGTTGCGGCAGAAATGCTGCCACAAGGCTACCAGTACGAGTGGACAGGTATGGCTTACCAAGAGAAACAAGCAGGTAACCTGGCTATCTACGCGTTTGCACTGGCACTGATCTTTATTTACCTGTTCATGGTGGCACAGTATGAAAGCTGGAGTATTCCGCTGGCGATCATTCTGGTGGTTCCAGTGGCAACGCTTGGCTCCTTCCTGGCGTTGGCAATGACAGGCACACCACTCAACCTGTACGCACAGATTGGTCTGGTTCTGCTGATTGCACTGGCAGCGAAGAACGCCATCCTGATTGTGGAATTCGGTAAGAACGAGCGTGAACAGAATGAACTGCCGATTGAGCAGGCAGCTGTGAAGGGCGGTAAGCTGCGTTTCCGCGCGGTGAACATGACTTCCTGGTCATTCATTCTGGGTATTCTGCCGCTGATTTTCGCAAGCGGTGCTGGCCACATCAGCCAGAACTCACTCGGTATCTCGCTGACGGGCGGCCTGCTCTGTGTGCTGCTGGCCGGTACCTTCCTGATCCCTGGTTTCTTCGCACTCATCCAGAAAGGTCGAGAGAAACACCACGGTGGTTCAACCAAACTGGTGGAACTGGAAGACTAATTGTTAGCTGAATTTATCAGTAAGTACGAACCAATCCCCGGGCATTGCCCGGGGATTTTTTTATCCAACGCCTCAAGAAAGATACCTTTCCTTCTTAAAAAAGGGAGAAGAAAGGCTGCGGCGTCGCCTTAGAATACCCTGATAAAAAGTAGAAATACTTGGCTCAATCAGAGCCACCTAAGAGCATGTTCCAAAAAGGAGTTTGTATGTCGGGTATAACAAAAATCGCTAAATGTGCATGGGTTTCGTTGTCTTTGTTTACCGCAGGTATTACGCCTTCAGCTACTGCGTTGGAGCTGACTGATGCGCAGAAAGAAGAATTCGTATCCGGCACTATGATGATGTTGGAAGCGGGCGGAATTCTTGGGTCCATCGCCAAGTGTTCTGGCAAGTCTGAAAGCGAGTTAAAGCAAGGGTACAAAGAGGTTCTTTTCCAGTGCTATGACGAGATTAAAACCCTTGAAGGAATGTCCGTGTGCCTGACGGAAAAAGTGCCCAAGATGACGGGACTGACCGCGGAGCAACTGGATAAATGCGCATCGGACGATATGTGATTTGATCAAAAAAGGGGCATGACGCCCCTTAACTTTTACTTTCGAAAGCTTTTCTAGAAAGCCAATCGGCCAAAGGCCAACAGACCCTAGTGCTGCGGTAAGTCCGGCTTAGGTTTTACCTTCACTAGACTTTCGATAATGCTGATCGCCAAGCCCAGCCAAATCAGACCAAAGCTCACGGTTTTCACGCTATCAAACGTCTCACCAAATACTGCGACCGCCAGAACAAACTGCAATGACGGCTCAATGTACTGCATAAAGCCAATCATCGACATTTGCGCATATTTTACTGCTTCGGAGAAGAAGAACAGCGGCAACAAGGTCACTGGCGCAGCACCGAGGTAAAGCAACAGAGTAGACATATCACCGGATACCGCCACGCTGGTACCTGAACCCATCTTGTACGCCATGTAGATTGCCGCAATCGGCAGAAGCACAATGGTTTCCACCAACAGACTCGAAATCGCATCGTACTTCACATGACGCTTACACCAGCCATACAGCGCAAAACCCACCGCCATCAGCAAAGCAGCAACAGGCAGCTCACCGTATTGCCAGATTTGATAGCTCAACCCCAAGGTGCCGAAAACGACAGCGGCTTTCTGCCCCAAAGAGAGCTTTTCATTAAACGCCACCACACCCAGTGCAATCACTAAAAGTGGGTTAATGAAATAGCCAAGGCTCGCATCCAATACGCGATCGTTTGTCATCGCCCACGTAAAGGCACTCCACGACACACACATCATGACAGAGGCGATGCCAGAGAAAAGAAACGAGCGTTTGTCCGCAATCAGCGCTGCCCAGTTTGGCGACTTGGCATTGCGCAGTTGAAGCACCAAAAGCAAAAACGGCAGCGACGCGAGAATACGAAGTGCCAACAGCTCATCCATGGCTGCGTTGGGTAAAAATTGGTAATAGAGCGGCATTGCGCCCCAAAACAGGAAGGCAACAGCCGCCATCACGTTACCAAAACGTGTTGGACTCATAGATAAATACCTGGATGAAAAGTGGTCAGAGGATGCGCGATTGTATAGCGAGATCGGGATTTGTAAAGTGACAAAGATGAAAGAATAACGTGTTGAGCTTTAGATTTGTGTGGACGTATAGAAATGGTGAATTTTCGGATGTTCGCAATGGTTGAAATAACAGTTATCTAACAGGATTATGCGAAATAGATTAACATTAAAAGTTGAGTGTTTTACTCGGAATTTTGGTCATTGCAAAGCGTTCAGCCTGTCACTTTTAATTGCTTGGTAGTCGTTGAGGTAGATTCCGTCTCCAATCCCGCTATTAGTCCTCTCCCTTTCTAAGGGAAAGGTTGGGATGAAGTATGGTTCTGACAAGGTATTGCCCCATTTTGGCTTAGAAAATTCAATTTATTCGAATGTCATTTTGCTAGTTCACCCTAAAATTCCTAATCCGAAAGAGATGATAGCTAAAAGTGACTGTCCTTCTTTCATTCTTTCATTCTTTCATCTTTCGTTCCTTGTTTCTTACCGAGTCAGAGCAGTCAAAATCGCATCTAAAATTTCCTGATGATTTTCCACTCGGGAAACCTGCCCCGGTTCCTGACAAAGTGCTTTTTCTCCTTCTGAGGCAAGGATGCTGAAACCACGCTCAGTACACTCAGAAAATGCACTAAACTGGTTCGCGCCTGGAATGTCTTTAAGCGTTACTGAAGAAAGCTCAATCATTGATTGGGCAGGCACCAGTTCAGGGTGTTGATTGGCAGACAGCGTAATCAACGTAATCGGATTGTCTATCATGGTCAGCGTATCGGCAGCAAAGGTTGCAGTTAGCTCTGGGCTGATAACAACCACTGATCTCAGTTTGTTTTCAGTCTGAAGTGGGCGGAATTTTTCATCCGGTATAGTAGCAACGTCTATGTTGTTATTACGTAACCAACGACAGTCTATATTTGTTTTGTTGTCGCAAGATGCACGGTACTTCTCTGGGCTTATTTGAGCGCCGGATAACATTAGCATTGATGTCCCCCCCAGAAAAAAGCCGACACCGAAAACCTCATCCGTATCCGCCCCTCCAGATAATGCCTCAACTGAATTTAGTGTCTTCAGCCCAAGCTTCAAATCACTGGCTCTGAGTGTAATTTCATCGACTGCTTTGTCTGGCGTGATTTCGTTGGGAGCAGGAGGTTTTGGCACAACAACGATATAACCTTGTTGTGCCAAGCTTGATGCTATCCACCCACTGTGTGAAAACGCTGACCGTGTTCCGCCCTGAGACAAGAGAACGACGGAAAATTTCTCTCCAGCTAAAGGGGCATCTAACTGCGTTTCGACCGCCTTAAAAAGGTTGCCATTACCAAACGTAAAATTGGTATTTTCTTTGCACGTGGGATACCAGTAATACACGTCGACAGGCTTGTTTCTGTCACCGCTGAATACCGACTTAACCGTCAGCGAAGAATGGTATTTAGGTTCAACGGCGCTCGCGCTGAAGCACAACAGAGCTAACGCAAACGACATGACTAATTTGGTTTTCATTTTCCCTCGGCCTTCTAAGACGAATTCATAACCACGTATACCTAATCTAGCTAACGATGCTCGAACTCAGTTGGCTTAGGTATATTTTGCAGGACGTTTGGAAAAATAGCGTGCAGGGGACTCGCCGTAGACTTTGCGAAACATGGCAATAAAGTTGCTCGGTGTCGCGTAACCCAAAGCAAATGAAACGTCTCCGACGGATTTCCCACGAGCCAGCATTTCCATTGCGTGGATCAACTGTATCTGTTGTCGCCACATGTTAAAACTCATATTCAGCTCGGTTCTTACCAATCTTCTCAGTGTTCTCGAAGACGTGGCACCGATACTGGCCCAGTGCTCGACAGACTTTGTACTGCCAAGATTATCCAGCATTGCATGGGTTATCCTTTGTAACCTTGGGTCTCTCGGTAGCGGAAAATAAAGATCTTCATGGGGAGCGCGGCGAATCTCATTGAGAATAACGCAGAGAATGTGTGATTGGTCTGGCGAGACCTCCGTGGTTTTACTCCAACCTAGTGTGCGGTTCGCAAGTACTTTAATCACATCATTCATACCGATAACGCATGGGGATTTTGGGAGTTGATGACAGGCACAAGGTAAAAATAACAGTGACCAACCTTTCACCGACCCATGAAAGTAGACACTGTGCATTGCTTCCGGTGGTATCCATCCTGCACGGTGAGGAGGCAATAACCACGTCCCCTCTTCGGTGTTAACTTGTATCAGTCCTTCATCGATACAAATTAGCTGCCCCCGATAATGCTTATGGCTTTTATAGGGTCGCTGAGAGCGAGAGATCTTGTCTTCACGTTCATGTAACCATTGTCGGGCAATGAGTTCGGCACCCTCCCTCCACTCGCTATAGTCACAATTATCACTCTGTAACCGACGTTTCATAGATGGCCATTTTTCATTATTTAATGTCCAAATAACATTATCACAACACGTTTACTTTCACTTAGCATTTCAGATTACCAACCGAATGTTTGAAATGGAGTTCTTATGAACGAGTATCTGTTTATTTCCTATTACATAGCAGCAGGACTCGGCATTGGGTTACTTGCTGGGCTTGTCGGTGTTGGTGGTGGAGGCATGGCCGTGCCCATTTTTACCTTTCTATTCACAAAACAGGGAATTGGGCATGATGATGTGGTTCACCTAGCACTGGGCACATCAATGGCCGCGATGATTTTCACCACCTTTGGCAGCATGAAAGCCCATTTGAGAAAAGGAAACGTGGATACAAAAATGGCAATAAGAATGTCGGGCGCTGTACTTGTCGGAACATTTTTGGCCACTTTCATCGCATCGTATCTAAATGGGGTTTATCTGGCGGGATTCTTCAGCTTATTCATGCTTTATGTGGCTTTCAAAATGTTCAAGAAGAAACTGCATCACTATAACGAAAATCCGCAAGGCCCTGTGGGGAATATCTTTACTGGCTTCTCAATTGGATCGGTTTCTGCGCTTGTTTCAATAAGCGGTGCAGGGTTGACCATCCCTTACCTTGTACAACAAAACGTTGAGATAAAACGGGCAATTGGTACTTCTGCCGCTATCGGCTTTCCTATTGCCCTGTCTGGTACCTTTGGTTACCTCATAAACGGCTTGCACAATACAGATATGAGCAACATGGTTTTGGGATACATTTACCTGCCAGCGCTGATTGCTTTTTCAATCAGTAGCTATCTAACAACGCGTGTGGGTGTCCGTTTGGCCTACTATTTCCCAAGTGAAACACTCAAGAAATTCATCGGTATCCTTTGCGTCATGCTCAGTGCAAAAATGTTCTTTCAGGTGATTGGATAGCCTTGCCCACCTTCGAGCTAGCGATACCTACGCTGGCTCTTCTTTGCCCCAAAGTAAGCCAGCATCATTTTTGATGAGGTGTTTAAAAGTCTCCTGTTCACCCTACTTTTTGTAATCCTAAACGTGCTTTTTCACTGTTGGTACACACAGTAAACACAAAGGTGTCGCATAATACCTACGTAGCCCCATTTTGGGGCGTTTTCACAAGGCCATTTTTAGCACTGCGAGAAAGGGCGTTTAAAACATAGGGAAAGCTACTTTAAAAATACAGTGGCTTGTTATTGTTGGACACAATGGGGTGTTTAAGTTCACCACTTTGGTGTCCAATACACTGTTATATCGCTTAATCTTTTTGTGTTTACTCAGTCCGAGGTTTGGCAAGCTAAACCCGCTTTTCATAGCAGGCGGTTTAAATTGATTTTGCTTTGAATTGTCATCTGGCGGATTGGTTAAAGTGTTTGTTTCTCAGGTTTCAGTGTTGAGTTCAAACGAAAAGGCTTTTTCTTGGTGGTTTGTTAAAGCTGCTTCGTTTGAATTTAAGTCAAAAGGTCTTGTTCAAAAGGGTGTTGGCGGCAAGCCGCGATTGTCTTTTTGTAGCGTATAACAAGGCTATAAACAGGGACGCTTTGTCAACGCGGCAGCTTTTCAAAGTGTTGTGAATACAAAGGATTAAAGCAGTTCTGGGCGGTTTGATAAGCGCCCGTTATTGCGACGTTATGTGCAAAGAGAGAATTATGTATAAATCCATTCCAAATAGAGAACTTCTGAACTCAGGGAAGTATTCAAATATGTTTCGGGAGGTTGGTGTTTCTGACTTTCATGAGGCCTGTGAATATGTATGGAAGCTTCCTTATGGGAGGACGAGTGATCGATCGAATTGGGATTTGGTACTTTCTGAAGGAAAAGGTGCTTGTAGTACCAAGCATGCACTGTTGAAGGCTTTGTCGAACGAGCTGGCTTTAGATATTGATCTTATTGTTGGCATTTATCTCATGCACGAGAATAATACTCCAGGTGTTGGGGATGTTCTAAGTGAATATGGATTAGCATACATACCTGAGGCACACTGCTATCTGCGGTATAGTGGAAGTAGGATCGACTTGACTAGACATGGAGCTCAGGCTGAAGAGGAAATCGCTGAATTTCTGACTGAGAAAGTTATTGAACCTCAGGGAATAGGAGCTGAGAAGCAGGAATATCATAGAGAGTACGTGCGCAGAGAATTTGGTGAGGCTGAATTTGATAGGGTATGGAGCGCTCGCGAAGAGTGTATTTCGGCAATTAGCACATAACAATCAAAGGCAAAGCGACGCGTAAACGCGCGCTTGCTTTAGGCGTTAGGAATACAGGTATGTACCGTAAACTCGAACACAATGTGCCGGAACAGGTGCAACACAAATATTACAATGAACCCTTCGAGGGAGTTGAAATCGACCTCGGGTTTAAAAATGCGGTTCATATTTTCCAGAATTGTACTTTTGAGAACTGCTGTATAAGAGTTAATTCAAACTCGTCTGCTACGCCAAACATACTCGGTACTAATACATTTACTAATTGCTTAATCTGGCCAGGAAGAAAGATGTCCGTAAGTACCATAGAGGCAAACTTTGTAAATTGTAAGTTTAAAGGTACATGGTCAGGGCGCATCAGAGGCAAGGTTGAAGATTGTGATTTCTCTGAAGCAAATCTAGAAATGTTTACCTTCTTTGATCAGAAGGAAATAGGGGGTAATATTATCAGCGGCCAAGACTTAGCCATAATCGAAAATGCTGGGCAGCATAAATCGGCTTTAAAATCAGCTTTAGGTGAAGAATCTAAAATATGGATTCATATTCGCGCAAACACTGGGCTCTTTGTGGTTAACATCAAAAAGCATCAAGACAGCGAAGTATTAGTAAGGGTATTTCCTACTTTACCATTCGTTAAGGTAGCCCCAATTGCCTAACAAGCGCAGGTTGTCGGACTGATTTTCCGCTGCGGTCCAAGCCAGCCGCAACTGCAGGCGTTAGCGAGAACATATGAACAATGTATTAACGTGCATATTGTTGAGCACTCTACTCTTGGGTTGCTCGTCCCAACCTATTGATGATCTCTCTATTTCGTCACTGAATGTGTTGTATGTAAGTGAAAACAACGAGTTATATTTATCACAAGACGTGAGGTTTTCCATTGAGTATCGAGAAGCTAAAATGAAGAAACTTCTCGGTAAGGAGATGTTGCTAGTGACTTTGTCATCATCCCAGAACTTATGGGATAGCTCTATTGAGTATCAAGCCCCGTTTTCTCCTCGCGTATACTTTTGTGATAAAAAGCATGAATTGACTCGCCTCAGAGCATCAGGGGTATATATGCATGGTAAAGAGATAAAAAATCAATTTTATAATAGAGATGTCATTCAAGATGCTCTGGCCAATAATCCGATTAAAGAATTATATACATACAACATTTATCTCAACACTCGCGATATACATAATGTTGCACCAATAGACTTTTCGGATTTAAGCCCACACATGAAGTCCGATGGGAGTTTCAACAAACATCTATTTAGGAACTTCGACCTAAGAAATAATAACCAAAACGTATGTATTCATTTAGAGTCAATGAGGCCTTCTAAACTCATTCCAGCTAGAGTTTACACGTCTAATACGGTAACTATAACAGCGGAAGATATTCATAATGTTTTATCAAATCGAATAAGTACTGGAAGGTGAATTTGCTAATAAAGGCCATCAACGGGACGTTTTGTCAATTTAGCAGCCTTTCAAAGTGTCGAGAATACAAAGGATTAAGGCGGTTTTGGGCGGTTTGGTAATCGCCCGTTATTGCGACGTTATGACACGTTTAAGAAATCAAGATTATGAATGTACTGGACGAAAGGGGTAAAGGGTTTTACGAGGAACCATCGACCAGAGAAATTGACGAGTTTCTTGATAAGTACCCATTTTCAATACCGCAGGAATTCTACGATTTCTATCGTAAATACAATGGCTTTAAACTAATAAACCAAGATCTAATGTTCGTCTACAGGTTCGACGCGCCATTTGGTACACGGGAAAAATTAGAATTTGAAATGTTTTTACCCTCGGATACATTGTTCTTAAATTATGACACTCGTGCAGGAGTATCTTTCCCGATAGGTATGGTTCCTTTCGTTGATGTACAGGAAGGAGAAATAGTGATATCCCTACGAGAGGATAGTTTTGGAAAAATATACTTTTGCGAATCAAACCCTACGATCAGTAAAATGTCAGAAGACACATTTGAAGCAGAAATAGCAAAGTTCAAACCTTCCGAAAACCAGTTTCCTGGCACTATGAAGGAGTTGGCTGATTCATTCACTGAGTTGGTTAAAATCTTAGAGTTAGAGGAATGGTAAAAAGTCGTCATACCAAGGCTCTCAACGAGACGCTTTGTCACTGTGGCAGCTTTTCAAAGGGTTGTGAATGCAAAGGATTAAAGCAGTTTGGGGCGGTTTGATAAGCGCCCGTTATTTCAACGTTTAGGTGGCAAGGAATATGAGCTCGAAATACTTTAGATGTATCTGGGAAGGTGAAGAATCTGATGGATTCTACTATTCAGAAGTCATCAATGGAGAAATTACCCGTCAGATAGTGGAGATTGATGGAGATTTGAAATGGTCAACTCTCCATGAGGAAAAAGATGAATGTTACATGTTCACTGATCAACCTGAAGTTAGAGAAGAGGATATTGAGTATTCAAAAGAGAATCTCGATGGAATTGAACTTACTAAAGAGCAGTTTGAGGAAGTATGGTTAGCTTCAAAGTAGTAGCTAGTGTATCGGCTAACAGATAAGAATAAGTGTCGCGCAGTCGACACTTTATTTGGGTGTTGAACAAGCCCGTCCTTTATTTAGTAAATTGCTAGGATGAGCGCAGTGTGGGTGTACGCCCGTCACTTATTAATAGACAAGCGTTGTAAATCAGTTTCATAAATCTTCATCAGACACTCAAAATCCATTCTTTGCCCAAACTCAACTTATCCGAAGTGAGCTGCTACGGATACAATTCCTAACTCAGAATTGTCCAAAAACGCTTCAGCCCAAAAACAGCCAAACCTCAGCCTTAGCTTTTAATTCCTCTAAAACCCACACTCCGCCTCAAACGTCATTCGCTCATGCGTATACGGATGATCAAACGACAACTGCTCAGCATGCAGGTGAAGACGGGTATCGGGTTCGCCATAAAGCACATCGCCGACCATGGGCATATTTAGTCCTTTCGAATGGGCGCAGTGGACGCGGAGTTGGTGGGTGCGGCCGGTTTTGGGGTGCATGTAGAGTTTGCTGCGGCCGTTTTTTACTTCAATCAACTGCCAATAAGTGGTGGCGGGTTTGCCGTGTTCAAAGCAGACCAACTGGCGGGGTCTGTCGTCTGGGTCGCCGCGCATCGGCAAGTTTATTTCACCCTGTTCTTGCTCAATCACACCTTCCACCATGGCGATATAGCGCTTCTCCACACCTCGGGTGATGAACTGCTTTTGCAGGCTTTTATTCGCGCGACGGGTGAGGGCGAATACCAACAAACCTGATGTCGCCTGATCCAATCTATGAAGCACAAAAGGGCCTTCTGCATCTGGGAACATTTCAATCACGCGGGTGTAGGCGGAATCTTTAATTGTCTTACCCGGTACTGAGAGCATGCCAGAAGGTTTGTTGACGACAACAATCGCTTCGTCCTGATAAACCACTTCCAGCGTTTTATCTTCTGCCCAGTTTTGTTCAAGTGGGTTTGGGTCAACCGTTAAGCCTTCCAGCATATGCCCAAGGATGGGATGGCATTTACCGTGGCAAGAAGGGTAGAACTTCCTGTGCTGACGGACTTCAGATTTCGGTGAAACGCCCCACCAAAATTCCGCCATCGCCAACGGTGTGTAACCGTGTTTGTAGGCGAAGTGAAGAAGTTTAGGTGCTGCACACTCACCGGCACCCGCTGGTGGTGTTGGGTTAGTGGTGGGCGCGAAGATTGCCTTTAGTGACTTCTCTTCACCAAGCGCATTGAGAAAACGATATTGCTCAAAAAGCTTGTTCTGAAGGGCATTCGAGAGCGTTTTACGTTGCTGTTTCGCGTGCTCGATATCTGTGGTTAATGCAATGAGCTGTGATTCGATAGCTTGGATCTTTTCGTCCCACGCCATTTTCAGGTATTTGAGCGTGTTTTTCTCTGCCACGCTTTGCTTTGCCAGATCGTCTAATGCCGCTTTCAGGGCATCGCCTGTTAAGGTTTCTTCTGCGATTTTACGTTCTTGTTTTCGTGCGGCGCGGCCTTCAATCATGCGATGGCGTTGTTGCAGTTCATCTGCGTCGTATTCGGCCTGCATTAGAGCAAGTTGAGCACCCAACTTCTCTAACAACGGATTGGAAGAAAGTGCTGAGACTTGGGTATTTAGCTCAGTGATTTCTTCCAGTTCTGTTCTGAAGAAACACTCTTCCGCGAGCATGTCGAACACAGGTGGAACGAAGTGAGGCAGTAAGTTTTGGTCGGCAATTTTGCCGGAGAAGGCACTGAAATAGCCGAGCTCACCTTGTGGCGATCGCACCAGCAGCACACCAAACATTTTGCCTGTACCTTCAGCCGATTCATCAAGTCGCGGAGCCAGAGCCTCGTCTAAACCGAAATCATGTTGCCAATCTGTCTGACTTGCGAGGTGTTGTTGCAGTTCATCGGCTGCCAAAACACAAAGCGGATGTGGCTGATAGTAAAAAGGAAAGGTAAATGCACCTGGTAGTTCGAACTGTTCGGTATCGCCTTGAAAGCGGGTGAACAATTCATCAGGGGTAAACAGCTTTTCTTGGTGCATGGTCATCGTCTATCGGTATCTCGGTTTGGGGGCGTGATTTTACCTGTTTAGGTGAGAAAAACCACTTAGGCCGTGCAACAAAATGCAAAGCAGTAGGTAAGCGCCCATGCCATTTTCTTTTATAGGAATGTGGGCTTGTACCATATAAATAATACTGGAAAATTTAATTCTGATATTATTTTATGAAATTCATCCTTTTCATTATCTTAGCTCTTGGCTTTCTCCTTCGTTATATCCTCTATTCCAAATCCGATTTGTCTTCTTTTCTTTATTTACCAAAACTGGATCTATCAAAATAAAACGCGAAAGGAACAAGTCATGATTAATTTAGACTCTTTGGTTTCGGCCGTTCATTTGAGCGTGACTAAAGCCAATCAGGCGCTACAGAACGAAAACCAGGAGTTGATCAGCCGTTTCTTCGACGAAGTCCCAAGCAGTAATTCAGGAAGGTTGGGAAGTGCCGAAACCCCAGAAGAGCCGGAGCGAACTGCTTATCGCCCTAAATATGTGACCATTGAATATCCGACGGATACCACAGACGGACTTCAGACCTTAGCGGTTGATGTTCCTTTGCTCACTTTGGTTCCGGTGGCGAGTCCTAGAGTGAGTGAGGTGAAATTTAGAACCAATCTAGAAGTTAACGTAAATGAAAGTAATGCGCTGGAAGTTTCTTTCGTTGGGAATAATTCAGGCGGTTTATTTAAATCGGATAAAAAACCTAATCATATGGCTGAATTAGAAATAACTATTAATGCCGATGAACCGCCCGAAGGATTAAGGAAATTAATTGAAGGTTATGACAGAGCACTAAGAGCGCAGATCCCTGGTTAATTGGGTCTGGCTTAATTTTGCAATTATTCATCAATCAGGAGAAATACCATGCCAGACGTCAATACTGGACCAGCACTGGTCTCGATGGCTCAGCAATTTGCCGGGCTACCAATGCACGCCCTGATCGGGGGCCCGTTAAACGCAGCTGCACAAGCCAACAGCATGATGGCGGTAACCCAAACCAAATTTATGTTGGATACCTGCTTCAACAAAAAATCAGATACCGAGGATAAAGGGAAAGATACGCTCGAACCCATCATGGTGACGATGCAAATCACCCGTGGCGTAATCACTGAAGGGGAGACCAAAGAAGGTGATCCACCGGAGGTGAACGTGACGGAAGTCACCACAGAATTTGATGTGCCTCTTTTGACGATTGTTCCGCTCAACTCTCTGGGTGTCGACAACGTTCAGGTCGATTTCGAAATGGAAGTGAAGTCGAGCTATACCGATGAGTCGTCGCAATCTACATCCAGCAAAACGAGCGAGCAAGGCAGCTTCTCCGCCAAACTGGGCGAAGGCTGGTGGTCGGTGGAAGTGAAAGGCAGCATCAGTCACGACAGCCAATCCGCTTCGGCACAGAAATCGACCTATCAGAAAAGCAACAACGCCAAGTACACGGTGAGTGTGCACGCTGGGCAACTCTCGTTGCCGGAAGGTGTAACGACCATTATTCAGGCGTTCACCAACAGCATTAGCCCAATCACCCTTGGGTCAGCGAAAGCGGCAGAAAAATCGTCTTAATTCCGTCCTCATTTTCTAAAGATTTTTCGTTGCCATTTTTTCCACCTGGCTGTTTGCCTGCCGGAGTCATTGGCTCTTTGAACAGCCGGGCTTTTTCCAAATGGGAGAGCAATTATGAAAAGCGAGCTACCGTGCCCAGACTGCAAAACCAGTATCTCTTTTGACTTGAAAATGCTGCTTTCAGGCACCTCTTTCTCCTGTCCTTGCTGCAATTTGAAGTTCAGCCTGGACCCGGGAAGTAAACCGCAGTTAACCAAAGCGGTTGAGGGGTTTTCTGAGCTGCAGCGCCTTAACCAACAAGCCAGTGCTTCCTCTAGCCAAGTGATGGGAGGTTGATATGAACCGCGATAGTATTTCTACCAAATTCATTCTTGCTGCGCCGTTGCTGGCAATGCTTTTGTCAGGTTGCACCAAGCAGGAAAACGACGGACAAGAAATCTTACTTGGTGCTAATCCGCCATTGAAAACAGGATTGGTCGTACGGGCAGGGCAATGCTCTGCAACCGCTTTTAAGAACGGCAGTGGCGTTCATGTCAGCAGCGACGGTGACACCATCTCCGGCCTCAGCGTGAATTGCACAACCAATACCAGCAACAAAGCGGCCTATTCCAATTACCTGAACGGGATTGGAGGTTACAGCCAATACTGTGTTTCAACGGTTGCCGGGCTCAACAAAGCGGGTGCGAAGGTAGTGACTGACCCCATTCCGGGTAATCCTGAGCATTGTTTGTTGTCGGGTAAGGCGAGCAAGATTGCCACTAAGCTCACCAAGTATCCCTAAGCTCAACAGACTCTGGTGGCGAACCAGTAGCCCAAAAGCAAACGAGGTTTAATCGAATGGATTAAACCTCGTTTGCTTTATAGCGAAAGCGAGAAATTAATCGTCGTTTCTTCCCTCGCCGGCAATGGCCGCCCAACACATCAACACGCTGTTGAAGCTGCTATAAAAACCACATCGCTTATAAATAATGCCAGACCAATTACCACGCACTGAATCCGGAATAGGCTGACCTGAAGCAGTGTGAGTGACAACAATTGGATCGGAGACATTGCGGATGAAGGCATAATCGACGCCCGCTTTTGCTGCCTGATGCGCGACAACAGCATCATCCATTTCCAGAAAACAATAGGGGTCGCTCGGCTCTTCTCCTTCGATAAAATAGTAATCCGTCGTAAGAAGAGGTTGGTCTTTAGCGACTTTTATCTGCGCCTGTTTGAGATTCGCAGGGTCGAGGGGGGCATTGATCAGGTCGTCATAGGTATAAGTTGGCTGATTGGTACTTTGGTCGCCCTGTGGGTCTTGATTAAGCTCGGCGATGGCATCGCTGATGGTGTGGTCATTCCATACCTGATCCATGCCAAACATCAGAGCATCCTGAGCAGGTTGGTATAAGGACTGGGAAGGAAACCAAGTGTCGCAGGTAAAAGTTTGGTGGTTGTAATCACAGCCTTCGTTTTCCTGTTTGGCTAGAAGGATGTGTGCCTTATTGGTAACGACCGCAGCACCCAACATGTCGGTCAGTGCGCCACCTCCCGCTGTTCCTGTTGAGATTATCCGCTTTGCCCCGACGTTTTGAAGCAAAATATCAATCATGGCTTCCAGTCCTGAAATCCATGGCGGATGGGCGAGGTGAACCTGAGATTTAACCAGCAAGACACGCTGTTGCTGGTTAGCGGAGTCATTCACGCCAACCAGTTGGAAGTAAAAAATAGGATTGTCGTCAGGCGAGTCACAGTAAGGCGAGACTTCCTGATTTTCCGCATATCCCAGCCACTCTTTGCGCCAGTCGGTATCATCCGGGTAGCGTTTTTCCCCGCTGTTCAGCATGACATGATCCAGCGCCGACCACTCTGCAGATGTCCAGGTGACCAGAATGATATCTGCCTTGGGCAATTTGCCAGGCTCAATACTCAGTTGAGCGGGCGCAGATCGTTTGATGGCTTGCCAATCTACCGTGGGCAAAGGAAGTGAATTAGATGACGGTGTATTGGATGCGGCAGTGAAAAGCTGGGGCGTGCTTATATTGATATCGGTATAACGAGACACGGTTTTATCTCCTTATCTTAATTGGACGGCTTATAGCATCAAAATCAAGGTGCACTCTTTAAGCTGAACGGTATGACGGAGCGAGGTGTCCGCCGCTTGTTGACTTGAAAGTGCCAATTGCCAGCCTTCACAGTCGCCATCAAACCGGTTAAAGGTCATCTTGCCGTTTGGCTCATAGGTAAAGAAGTAAGGGTTCTGGCTTATGTCGTAGAAGGTTTGTACATCGGATAGGCTCAGCATCTCCTGAGATGCGGGTTCGTTCAGCACAGGGTGAGAGCCGAGTTCAATGCTATCCATAAAGTGGTCGATATTGACCTTGTGGTAGTTCTCGTTGGTTTTGATGAAGAAGTTTTCTGCTCCAAGGCGGAAGAAAGAAAACCGCGTCCAGCCCTGCGCCCATGTTGCTGACCATACCTTTTGGGCATAAAGCTCGGAATATGCAGGTGCGACGATTTGCATCTTCACCACATCGCCCGTTTCTTTGTTGTATGCGACGAAGAAAACATCGTTGCGATAGTAAAGCGGCTGAACAGTCGTAAACCCTTTGCCCACCCGGATGGAGGTTACTGGAATAATAGTGATAGCTTCACCGTCGAAGCGGTAAAACTGTACATAGTCTGAATCAGGGTGATAACTCAGCAGCCAAGGCTGCCCGCCGAAATAGAAGCTGTGAAGCATAGCAATGGGGTATTTGGCGGGAATCACTGCTTCTTGTTTAAAGTAGCTCTCTGTCTCGACATCGTAGGTTTTACAGACAATAAAAGTGTCTGGATCCTGCTGCGAGAAAAGAGAAAACGAGGTGCCGTTGACTTCGACACTGGTGCTGGCATTGACGGTATGGCAGTCAGTACCGATTTGGACTTTGGGCAACGTTTCCAGTTGAAGGGAGTTATCCGGCAATACCGTGACTTCGATGAGCGCTTTTGTATTCATGGCGCGTTCCTTATTTGTTGTATTGAATAGATACCTGATGTGCTATTGGTTTTAGAAAAGTGGTGTGCTGGCGCTAAGTCGACAGGCGGACATCGAGCGCCTGTCCCACAGAGACCTTGAGGCCGTCATCGTCTTCGCTGAATAGAGGGGAGATGTTCGCGATATCATGGAAAGCTTGCATGGCAATGTTGCACTGCCTGTCGCCCAAGAAGTGAATAATGCTATCAGGCCAACTCAGGGCGTCTGAGGCGAACCATAAAATGCCGTAGTCTTCCTGCAACACGGCGATGATCTCGAACAGATTTCTGTTACCTGTGATTCGTTGATTGCATAGATCCAAAAGCGCTGTGGCGACTTGGGTTTTGTTATCCAAAGCGTCGTCTGGCCACATCCAAATCAGCACACCGACATACAGTCCATGCCAGTCGATAGCTTCGCCAGAGAAGTAATACGGGATTTTCCATTGGAACTCAGAAGCGCCGGGATAGGCGATGGGAAAGTCCGAAAAGCTAGCGGGTGTCGTGCCCGCCGAGAAGTTAAACACTGTTTCATGGAGCGACGAATAGGCTCTGCCCGCAACAGTGTGTCGGGAGGCATCGAAATACATCTGCTGGGATGGATACCCGACCAATGCGATTTCATCAGGTAATCTGATTTGGCGGCAATCAGGGGCTTGGGGGACAAGAGCAGGGTAATACATCCGAAGACCCATAGGCGACATCAGTTGCATTGTGATGGGAATAAATATCTGCCCCAGTTTTTCCAGAAAACCTTGCGTATTACCTTGGTATTGCTGGCTGCGATAGCCTTGCCATACGCGGATCCCGTTCGGCGTGATGAGTTTTGTCTTCATATCTACTCCCCAAGTCTGGTTTCGATAAAGGCACAGAAAACAACAGTATTGATAGCTCTCTACTAAGAAGACAAATCCAATTTGTTATACCCCTTATAACGAAATTACTCGCTGCTCTTTTTTTGGAAGGTGTATTCGTAACGCGACATTTGGTGTATCAGCTAGGCGCTACACTCATACTAATTTGATGTTTTTGTTTTAAACGAAAATGACAACAAGAAATGCTCAGTGGTGCTCTCAACTTTTAGCAGGCAGAGGGAAGAGATAATGATGCATTTAGATCCGAAGCTGTTCCGCGCGTTTAAAGCGGTCGCGGAATCACGCAGTTTTAATGACGCAGCCGAAATGGCGGCGATGACACAAGCAAACATCAGCAAACATATCCGCAGTTTAGAAGAACAAGTTGGGTATGAGCTGTTTATCCGGACACCCAAGTGTCCGGTGATGACGGATGCTGGCAAGAAACTGCTCCAACACATCAAAAATATCGAAGATCTAAACAGCGATTTCTCTCTGGAAGTAAAGAGCGACTTCAATCAAATAGAGGGGGTTGTCGCTTATGCGATGCCGCCGTCATGTTTGCTTTCTCCTCACTTTCCCATGCTGCTTGAACGGCGTTTGGATTACCCAAGACTGGAAATTGATTTAACCCTGATCCACAACAGTCAGGTGTTCGATAAAGTGTTGTCGAGTCAGGTCGATTTTGGCTTTGTGACCGAGAAAGTCGACCATCCTAGGCTGGAGTATTTCAGCTTCTGTCAGGAAGAGTATGTGATGGTCGCAGCGCCAACCTGCGAAGTGTCTGAGATAAACGAGGAGAACATTCTCGAATACAATTACATCGAATACCCGGGGATGGATGTTTATTTCAATTTCTGGCGTCGTCACTTCTTCCCAAATCAGCATTCTATCAATGATTTATCTGTTCACTTTGCCGGGCGCATCAACAGCATTGAAGGGGCGATTTTGATGGTGCTGGGTGGCTTGGGAGTGTCAGTGTTTCCACGTCACTGTGTGCAGGAATACATCGATAGTGGGCAATTACATGAGTGCCAATTAGGCTCCACAGTATCGGAGCCACTGTTTAACCATATCTACATCATCAAGCTCAATACCTTCAATCAACCGAAACGGGTAGATAAGGTGATTTCCTGGTTTATGGATATTTCGAAAGGCAGTCATCATTGATGAAATGAATAAAAAAGGTGTGCTTAAACTGCACACCTTTCCCACGAAGGGGTTCTGAGCTAGTTAGGTAGGTTCCCAATCTGCTCGCCCATCTCCATGAGTTTACCTAGTATTCTTTCACCGTCCGCACGCAGGCCATTATGCTCGTATTCATTGGTGATCCAAGCGTGGCTGTTTGGAATGCCTTTCAGGGTTTCGCGTGAGTAATCCATTTCGACATACATGTCGTCAGCATAAACGGCGCAGGTAACAGGTACCGTGTTTTCAGTGAGTTTCTCAACATCGTAAAGTGCTGGCCAGTCCGATTTGGTGGCCAGTGCTTCTGCAGTTTGTTTGAGTGGTAGCAGGTTTTGCAATTGGTCAAACATCCACGGATAAACCATTTCACCGGTAAACAGGAAAGGTTTACCAGGTTCGTAATTAAACTCGGCGTATTCCGCATTGCGAATGCGGTGTGCAGACCAAACTGACGCCTCGCCCTGATTGTAAATCGGTTCATGCAGGAAAGCGTAAATCGGGTTGGTCTGGTAGCTTTGTTCCGTCAACATCGCCTGGAGGAAACTGACACTCAGCACTCTGCCTTGGGCGGTTTCAGTGAAGGCCTCTTCCAACAGGTAGTACATAGGCAGATTTGCACCACTTCGGCCCAAATTGATGCCAATCTGTTGGAACTGCTCAACGGTAAAGGTTTGACCGTTTGGCAGCTTCACATCGCGCGTTCGCAAGAATTCAGCAATTTCTGCGCAGCGTCTTTGTGCGGATGGGAACTGGTCAAAGAAGCCGTTGTTCTTGTCTAACACGCGTTGATACGTGGCACGGTAGACATCATCAGCATGGCGGGTGAGAGAAGGCACACCACCTGTAATGTAAACGCGATGCAGGCTTTGTGGGTAGAACGACAGATAGGTTAGAGAGCAGAAACCACCAAAGCTTTGGCCCAGAATTGACCATTTCTCCGCCCCCAACGCTTCGCGAATGGCTTCAGCGTCACGGACGATGTTATCTGCACGGAACTGGCTGATGTATTCGACCTGCTTTGCGTCGTCCATATGGCTCAAGGTCTGGTGAGTCAGCGGCGAACTCATGCCTGTACCGCGCTGATCCAGCAGTAATACACGGTGATCTTGCAGGGCGCGTTTCAGCCAGCCACTTTTTGAATCAGGACGCGGAGAGGGAAATCCTGGGCCGCCCTGAAAGTAAACCAGCCATGGAAGATTTGCGTCTGCTTTCGATAATTCCACTACCTCACGGGCAAACACGGTGATGCGAGTGCCATCTTTCTCGCTGTAGTTGAGCGGCAGGTCGAATTGGTGTTGACGAAAAAGCACGCCACTGTCGATAAAGGATTCTTGCATAATCTGTGTTCCTTGTCGTGAAGGGGAGTAGCGGCTGTCAGGAGACAGTTGAGACAGCGCTGGTGGAGTTATCAGCACTCAATTCGGACGCCAGAATGAGTTTAGCCAAGGTATCGCGAGATTTGCTTTTACTTGCGTCACTAAATTTGATGCCGAGTTGAACACCCTCGCCATTGCTGGTCACGTTCATGACCGTTCCTTCAAATTCCACGGGGTAATCAAACAGCGCATTGATGACAAACCCGATGGCTTCACCTTCATCAATGAACTGGCTGCTGGACACGCGAATGGCACAACCGCTTAACGAAAAGTCAGACAGCTTAGCCAAGGCTTTACGTCCATCAATAATGAGATGAACAATACGCGAAACAGCATATCTGGCATCAGAGCGCATGCGATGGATACTCACTTGAGGAGGCAGTGCTATCGCGATCATTTTCTCTGGGCGGTGCAATACGCTGAGAATATGGGATTTGAACGCAAAGATCTCACCATAGCGTGATGAGGTTAACCCCCGGACAACCGCCTGCATGCCGGATGTATCAGTCAGCAGTTTCGAGAGTTCGGGATCAGTGGGCGTTTCCAGCAGGATGTACTTTTTCTCGCGGTATCCTATAAGGCGTGAGGCGCCACCAAACGCTTTGATCTTGTCTTTGTACCTAAGTTCGAAAGTCAAAGGCGTTCCAACAGGCAGCGTTGGCAGGAATTCTGAAGGTGTAAGAATATCGGTGGTTTTCATGTTTCAAATAGAGCAGTTGATGCGCATCGCTTGTTTGGATGAACCTAAGCCATCTTCTTCTTCTTAATGTTGCGACACATATTGTACTGCCACGATGGTGAGGGGTAATGACTGTTTAGTCAATAGATTGAAGGGCGCCACAAAAATTCAATTAATTTGATAACAATCATTACGTTAGATTGAAGTTTGGTTGCGTAATGAGAGTGCTTTTTGGTCACCTTTCATTATCTGTTGGTTTTTTATCCGCAATTGTGCAAACACCATTCTGGCAAGGCTCGCATTTTGAGCGGCCGGTGAAGAGGTAAGAGATTTTATAGCGGTTTCTGGCAAAGAAAAGATAGGCTTTATCTGCAAACCAGCGAATAACTGGCAATCGAAGTAAACCAATCCAGCGTTTTTTCCCAACAAGAGACCAGGCTTTATGGGTGACATCTAGCCCTAACAACAAAGTACCATCGCTCAATTTGCCATGCAGAATATTGCTTGCTTCTATTGGGTCGATATCTGGAAAGCGGGTTTTGAAATCCGGTGCGAGTATATCTTCAAACTTCAGGTTTTCCGCGCGGTTAAGCGCCCGCAGCTGATCCATCTCAGCCACGCAAAGTGGACAACTGCCATCGTAAAAAAGGGTGAAGGTCATCGGAGCACTTTTATTTGTCTAATGTACTTTACAGTACGACCTTGATTTCAAATCGGATCGCCATAATATCATCCTAAGAAAGTTATCAAAGCAAAGGAGAAAGGGAATGGAGTTCTATCAGGCGTTTTTAACATTAACTTTAGTGCACTTATTAGGTGCCGCCTCACCAGGTCCAGACTTTGTGATGGTTTCGCAGCAGTCTCTCGTCCACGGTCGTCGTGCCGGCCTTCTTGTTAGTCTTGGTATTGCTCTCGGCCTTTCTGTTCACATTATATATTCCTCCATTGGCCTAGCGACTGTGATCAGTGAATCTTCGATGGTGCTGACGGTGATGAAATATCTGGCCGCGGCCTATCTGATTTACCTTGGCTGGAAGGGTATTCGCAGCAAAGCCGCGGTGGGTGATGATGAGCAAAACGTGAATGTGAAGCCCCGCTCCGCATCCAAGCTGATTTCGATGGGCTTTGTGTGTAACGCGTTGAATCCGAAAGCGCCGCTTTATTTCCTGTCGGTATTCACCCTTGTGCTGTCGCCAGAAATGCCAGTGATTGAATTATTCCTGTTAGGTGTATGGATGATGTTCATCCAGCTGGTTTGGTTTGGTTCAGTGGCGTTGGTACTTTCCAAACCTACCGTGCAGGCCAAGTTCAAGCGTATCGGCCACTGGGTTGATCGTGTGCTTGGCTCAGTGATGCTGGCATTTGGTGTGAAGTTGCTGTTTACCAGCACCAAGTAGCCTTTTGCATTACCGAAATTTATGAAAGGCCTCATTTGGGGCCTTTTTGTTTCTCCTTCATGGGTCACTCCTCAAGCTCTTTCTCAGAATGTAAATCCCCGCTGTTGATGAAATCTTCCATCCTATCGCTGTCGACGATATCAATGCGTTTGTAGCCCAATTGGATGAGCCTCTTTTTGGCGAGTAGCTTGAGTGAGCGATTGACGGTCTGTCGGGTATAGCGAAGTAAATGAGCCAGCTTGTCCTGAGTGTAAAAGATTGGGCAAATCTCGCCGTGCGAAGCGTTGAGCTTACTGAGGAGCAACAACAGCTTGGCGACGCGGTATTCGTTTTTCAGCATTGCGGAGTCTGTGGTCCACTCCATTAGTAACCGGAAGCGGTAACTGATGGCGCGGATAGCAATTTGATAGAGCTCAGGGTAGCGATTCGCCACATTTCGCATGTGTTTGGTGGGGAGTGATATCACAGTGGTATTGGTTGAGGTATAGAAGTCGTAATGCGATGGTGTGTCGTCAAAACATCCCAACCAGGTGATCCAGCTTCCTGCACCCAAAGCGGCAATACACACTTCATCGCCGTCAATGTTTCTTCCTAACAATTCGACGTGACCATTAACGACCAAGCGCATCATCTCGACGGGTTGATGAGCGGCGTTGAGCAGCGTCGGTATCTTGTAATGCTCAAGCTTTGCGCCTTGCGCCAGCTCTTCAATCGCCTCTTTCGGCAATGTGGCTAATGCTCCGTTGCTAAACAACTCATGGCGAATTTCTTCCCGTTCCAATGACGAATTTTTCAAATGTAGGGTTTTTGACATTCTCTCGATCAACGCACTGATACCGTTGTTAATGAATTGTTAAGTCGATTCTAAAGCAATTAAAACTACGAATGAGGTATCGAGAATGAAAAAACTGCGAAATCACTATCGTTCAAAGAAGATGGCGACAAGTTTAAGTCTGTTGATGATCCTTTCAGGACTCCTAGCGTCTCAGGCATCTGCAACGGAGGGTTTTGAAAGCCTGCCCGGCGAACGTTCCTGCCTGTTCCGCTATGGGCCTGTTTCAGCCGACCCCTACATCAATGTGGCATATCCCGATGCAGCGGTGAAATACTGGGGAGCAGCGTTCAGTGTTCCCAAGGGTGCCAAAATGCATCTGGAAGGCGAATTTCCTTATTCCAGATACATGTCCCTCATTAGCTATGACGAAGGAGGAAGGCCGGTCCAATCCCTGCCTGACTACGCGATAAAACCGCTGGAAGGCAGTGAGAATCCTTACCGCGAAGGGAGTCCAAGAGATAGCGAGCAACGAAGCTATTACGTCAAGGTGCGGGATGCAAAACCGTCTGAAGATTATACTGGCGCTTTGGTGCGGGATGGATTTGAATCTGATGTTATTCACGCGCCAAGCTATGCCAATGGGCAGCAAGTGTTGATTTACCGAATTTACGCGCAAGATCAAAATACTGGGGAAACCGCGGGTAGTCCGTTGCCAACTCCTGTGGTTACCTTGGCGGATGGAAAAGAGCTGCGAGGGCAGGACGCCTGTGATGCGCTAAATGCCAAGCAGATGTTAAGAGCGAATTTTAGCGCATTAGGTATTCCAGTTGCGCAATACATCGAACTTGCCGACCAGCCCGACAAGCCCCTTGGGTTTCCTGCCACAAATCCTGCGAAATGGCACATCCAGTTAGACCGAAAGAGCTTGCTGGGGATCTTTACGGGAGACATCGACCCCAACTCGCGCCGAAGTGAAGGAGGCTTTTATCCTAACCTGGATAACAACTACATTCGTACGGTGGTTAACCGTAAGTTAGGGCCCGTATTTGTGCTGAGAGCAAAGGCACCTACCACTCCGAAAACCTTTAACGGTGATAAGACCATGGGAGCCGGTGATCTGCGTTATTGGTCTGTGTGCTCCAACAAAGGTTTTGCGGACACCCGCGTGAATGATTGCCTTTATGACGAGCATATCCCGGTTGATCAAAATGGCTACTTTACCGTGGTGGTGAGCCGCGAATCAGACAGACCCAGAAATGCGTTTCCTGAGTGCGGTATTGGTTGGATTCCGATGGCAGATGATGGAGATGGCGTGTTTGATGACGATGCATCGATTGTTCAAATTCGACATATGCTGGCTAAACCTGAGTTTAAACAGGCCATTCAGAATATCTATCAGGACAAAGACATTCCTTCCGTCATGGGTGAGTACTTCCCTAAAACCTTCTACACCACAACCAGCAAGTTCGAATTGTTTTTCCCATGTTCGAATAACTAATTCATTCAAATAGACAATGCTCATCAGTTCGCAGGGCAGAGGCTAGGACCTCTGGCCGGGGTGAGTCTTGTCTGAAAATAGGCAAGGAGAGCAAGATGAAGTCATTATTTGGCTCAATCACATTGTATCTGGTCACCATGTTGGCAGCGGTTATGGTTTCTGCCACCGAGACCATTGTTGGGGATAAAGATGATCCTACCTCTATCAGTTCATTTGTGGGTTTACGGACAGGTACAAACGGATATGGCGCCATTTTTCAGGTCGGCCTCAATGATGAAGAAAGCACCTTTGGACACAACAGTTTCTTTCAATTGAAGAACGATTTTGAAACCGCTCATTTGCGTCATTTTTCTGTGTACAAAGGAAGCGGCACCGGAATTTTCTTTGATGGTCAACATGACAACAGCGGTCAGTTTGCGGTGAACAGGGCATCACTGGGTGTGATTCAAATCATTCCGGTTGGCGACAATTTAAGAATGAATCCGGCATTGCTCTACGGCGAGACCTGGACAGATGATGAACGGGTAAAACGGACTGCTTTTCCGAATACCTCTATCGCGACCTTGTATACCTTTGTGCGTTGGCAAGTGAGCGATGACTGGTTCGTCAATCTGGTTCCCCAGTACACCTACAGTCTGGATGGCAGGAAGATCAGGTTGTTTGAAATGGTGACTCAGGTTGGTCACAACATTTCACCGGAAACCAGTTTAGCCATTAATGCTGATGAAGATGACGAGTTTTGGCTGACGATTAAGCACGCGTTTTGACTGAAGGGAGAAAATGAAAGCCTCAAGCGAGGCTTTCATTTTTAACTTGTTAGTAAGGCGCTGTACCACGGATTGGGTAGTTGTTATCTGGATTACGAATCCACGCCAGACCATTCACCAGCGTTTCTACATCAGGGCGAACGAATGGGTTATTGGAAATATCGACGACTTGCACTGTACCTTGCTCGTTAATCACGAAAAGTCCTGGCTCAGCAAAGTTGTGGTCAGTTTCCTGCTCTGAACGCGGAAGAGAAACCCAAAGACCCAGCTCTTTCATTTGCGCTTCAGATAAGCCGTATGCAAGCGGGAAGGACACTTCCAAGCGCTCCATGTGCTCTTCGAGCTGAGCGCTGCTGTCACCAGATGCAGCAACGATATCGATGCCAATATCCGCCAGTTTATCTTTGTAATCTTCAAGATGGTTCAGGTAGCGCGTACACATTGGACAGTGACGACCGCGGTAAATCACTACCATCTGCCAGGTTGCTCCCTCGCGCGGCTTGCCAAGCGTATGCTCGCCGCCTTCAAGATCCTTCAGCGTTATTGATGGGAATTCGCCTCCCGCAGCCAGTTTGTTTGAATATGCCATTTTCTAGCCTCCCAGTTGTGATTCCAAGTGCGCTTTAAAGCGGATCTTGTCGTTTTCTGTGTCTGGATTTTTCATCACGTCAAAACACGCGAAAGTGTTTAAAGCTTCCATGTCGAAGAAGCGGAAGTTTAGGTGCATCGGCAAGAACATGTCATCAACCCCTTTGCCTTGCAGCAGCCATTGGCCTTCATCATCAAACGCTTCTTTCGGGGCGTTGTAAGTCAGAGAAAGCATGTACTTCTTGCCGCTGAGGGTTCCGCCAGTGCCATACTGATCATCGGTGTCACGATGACGGCCATCACCAGCGCAGAGTTCACCGCCCATACCCGCAGTGTAGACTTCGTCCATGTACTTCTTCATTTTCCATGACACACCCATCCAATTGACCGGGGATTGCAGGATAACAACGTCAGCCCATTGGTGTTTTTCGATTTCTTCTGCCACCTCATAGTCTTCACTTGAAGACAATCTTACGCTGTGACCCAGTGCTGTTAGTGTCTCAGAAGCCACATTTACCATTGCTTTGTTCAAGTGACCTTCAGAGAACGGATAGTAGTGGTGACCATTGATAACCAGGATGTTCATTTCTGCCTCTTTGCATGCGTTATTGTTTTTACTTCGCATACTTTGCTAACCTAGGTTACCACTGTCAACCAGTATACTTTTAGTAACCATTTGGTGAGTAATTGCTAAATTGAGAAAATATTAGTTAGATTCAGAAGGTAAGATAGGGCTGTAATTTATGAGGTGCGGCTGATCTTTGGTGATGATTGTTGCAATAACAACACTTACCCAAAGGTCAACAGACCCTAACAACTAGACTAGACGCAGTGGGTCACACATTGATTCGCTTTTGCGACTTAACTCAGTCAGTCACTAAGGAAAGCTATGGCAGACAATAAAAACAAGGTTCTGGTGCTGTTTGCGCATCCTTCGCAAAGGCGATCAGAAGTGAACGCGCCACTCTATAAAGTGGCTCAGTCCGTGGAGGGAGTGACAACCGTTGACCTTTACGCTGAATATCCCGATTACCACATCAATATCGATCTGGAGCAAAAACGTCTTCTTGAGCATGATGTGGTGATTTTCCAGTTTCCTCTCTATTGGTATTCCACGCCGTCCATTTTGAAAGAATGGCAAGATTTGGTGTTGGAATATGGCTTTGCCTATGGCTCGAAAGGCACTGCGCTGCACGGAAAGCAATTTTTATGTGCTATCACTGCTGGGGGTAAGGAAGAAGCCTATAAAGCAGATGGTTTTAACCACTTTAAAATCCGTGAGCTGTTGGCACCTATGGAGCAAATGGCCAATCTGACGGGTATGAATTATCTCGCACCTTATGCGTTGTTTGGTTCCCGGACTGCGGTGGAAGACGGCAAAGTTTCACGACATACGTCCAGCTATGAAATGCTGTTGAATGCGTTTGTGAACGGCACTGTCGATCTGGAAAAGGCAGCGGCGAGCGAGAAAATTACCGCAACCAATATTGGTCACGTGCTCAAGGAAGGTGAGTCATGACAGGGATTTTTCTTCAGGCATTCATTTACCTGATTGCTGCCGTTGTTGCAGTGCCAATTGCCAAGAAACTGGGCTTGGGCTCCGTACTGGGTTATCTGATTGCTGGTGTGGTCATCGGTCCTGTGATTGGTTTGGTGGGTGACGAAACCACCACCATTCAGCATTTTGCGGAATTCGGTGTCGTGATGATGCTGTTTTTGGTCGGCCTTGAGCTTGAGCCAAAAATGCTGTGGGCGATGCGCAATAAACTGCTCGGTTTGGGTGGCTTACAGGTCGGCCTGACTGCGGCCATCGTCATGGGTATTGCACTGGCGCTGAATCAGGTATGGAGCGTCGCGCTGGCGATTGGTCTCATCTTCGCGCTGTCTTCTACCGCCATCGTGCTGCAAACCTTCAATGAAAAGCGTTTGACCAAAACCGAAGGTGGTCGCAGCGCATTTTCTGTGTTGTTGTTCCAGGATATTGCCGTCATCCCAATGCTGGCGTTTATCCCGCTTCTGGCATTGCCTGAACTGGTAGAACAGGCTCAATCTGCCGCCGCTGCAGCGGCTGATCACCATGAAGAAATGAGTCTGGTGGCTGGTCTTCCGGGCTGGGCGCTGGGCTTGGTCATCACAGGTGCAATTGCGGGTGTGGTTGTTGGCGGGCATTTCTTAAGCCGTCCACTTTTCCGCTTTGTGGCAAGCTCTGGTCTTCGCGAAATCTTTACTGCGACAGCATTGATGCTGGTGATTGGAATCGCCGCGCTGATGAGCTTGATTGGACTTTCCCCTGCACTGGGAACTTTCCTTGCGGGTGTCGTACTGGCGAACAGTGAATTCCGCCACGAGTTGGAATCTAACATTGAGCCGTTTAAAGGCTTGTTGTTGGGCTTGTTCTTTATCACCGTCGGCGCGGGCATTAACTTTGGCATTCTGTTTGATGATTTCTTTGTCATCATTGGATTAACCATTGGTTTGATGGTTCTGAAGGCGGCGATTCTGTTCATTCTGTCGCTGATTTTTAAAATCAAAGGAACGGCTCGTTGGCTGTTTACCCTGAGCCTTGCGCAAGCAGGTGAATTTGGTTTCGTGTTGCTGAGTTTCTCCATGCAGAACCATGTACTGCCAATGGACGTTGCACAATTGCTGTCTCTGGTGGTGGCGATTTCGATGTTCCTGACGCCGGGCTTATTCATCTTGTATGACAAAGTGATTCTGCCGCGCTTCGAGAAAAGCTCGAACGATCGTGAAGCCGATGAAATTGAGGAGCAGGGCAGTGTAATTATCGCGGGTGTTGGCCGTTTTGGTCAGGTAGTGAACCGTATGTTGACGGCTAATGGTGTGAAAACCGTCGTCCTTGACTACGAAGCGACGCAGGTGGAAAACCTTCGTCAAATCAACATCAAAAGCTACTTTGGCGACGCAACGCGACCAGAGCATCTACACACCGCAGGGATTGAAGAAGCGGCCTTGCTGGTAGTGTCGATGGACAATCAGGAAACCACGACAGAGCTGGTGGAATACGTTAGACAGACCTATCCAAATGTGAAGATCCTAGCTCGTGCATTTGACCGCGGACATGCATACATGCTTCGTCATGCGGGTGCGGATTATGTGGTGAAAGAGACCTTCCATTCTGCGCTTGAACTTGGTTCGGAGGCGCTGCGAGCATTGGGCACACACCCATTCACGGTAGAGCAGCAGAAAGCGACGTTTAACCGTATTGAGAAGGACAGTTCTGAGAAGCTCTATGAATCCTGGATGGGGGGCGAGGAGTCCAAGTCTTACGATACCCATTACCAGCATCTGTTTATCCAGCTTGAAGAAACCATTCGTGAAGCGATGAGCGAAGACAGAATGGATCGTCACAGCATGACAGAGCGTGAGTGGACGCCGCCGCCCAAAGGTTACCTCGATGACTTCAACGATGACGCTGAAGACAAATCCGAGGAAAAACCAGCCTGATGCTATTGGTCCCGTTTCGCGATGAGAACGCACCACAGATCTGCGATTGGATAAAAAGTGCCCGGGATAACTTCCTATGGGGAGGCCCGGCCTTTGAGTTTCCTTTGCAGGTCGATAAAGTGCGCGAACACATTGCGAAAAAGGAGGTCACTCCTTATCTGGTGATGCACGACGGCATTGCCGTCGGTTACATCGATATTTACCAGGTTTCCAAGTCTGAAGTCCGTTTATGTCGGGTGTTGATTGCCGACACATCGGCACGTGGTCAGGGGCTGGGGAAACAATTGGTTTCACTGGCGCTTGATGTGGTGAGCGAAGATCCAAAAATTCGCACTGCGTCGCTGGCCGTATTCGCGCATAACGAGGCGGCGGTTCGCTGTTACAAATCGTTAGGTTTTGAATTGCTTCCCGATGAAACAAAAACACGTGAGTTTCAGGGAGAGGAGTGGACACTCTACCGGATGACAAAGCAGATCGCTTAACGGCTCAATGAAGTTAGAAAAGCCAGACAGGCTGTACAGGATGTCTGGCTTTTTTCTTTCTATTACAGCAGGTTATCTCCACATGCTGCCAGAGTAAATAATCGCCTAAATAGCGATAAATTTGTGATCTTGGTTCATTAAATAGATCGATTGGCAAATTTTGATGAAGAAAAAGATTGTGCGATATCAATTTCTGAATACGATGCGCGCCATTCCACAGTCAACGGCAAACTGCCTGAAAAGGTAGGACGCAAAGCTTCCGGTCTAAGAGTGATTTGAATGTCACTTACGATAGCGGGGCCGCCATTTTCGAAAGCCAGTATTCAGGGCCGAAAATGTTCCGATGCGAAAGTTTGTCCGTGCTTGGTTAACAAAACAAAAATAGCCATTAGGAAGCACACAAATGCTCAAACTCAAAACCACTCTTCTGCCAGTCGCGGCAGCGCTTTTCAGCGCAAGTGTTATGTCCCACGGTTACATCAGTGCCAAAGACGGTGGCATTGCTGCTGGCCGTGCCGCGCTTTGTAAATACAGCACACCAACCGGCGAGCAGAACTCTGCGTGTGGTCAGGTTCAATGGGAACCTCAAAGCGTTGAAGGCCCAGAAGGCTTTCCTGAGTTCGGTCCTGAAGACGGCAAAATCGCCAGTGCTGGCTTGATTCAGTTTTCTCCGCTTGACGAACAAACCGCATCGCGCTGGGTAAAACAGCCAATCAAATCGGGTATGAACGACTTCGAGTGGACCTTTACGGCTAACCACGTCACCCGTAACTGGGAATACTACATCACAAAAGCAGATTGGAACCCGAACCTGCCGCTGGCGCGCAGCACCTTCGATCTGAATCCTTTCTGTGTGGTTGAAGGCAACATGCAAAAGCCACCGAAAACCATGCTGCACAGCTGTGATGTGCCAGAGCGTGAAGGTTACCACGTGATTCTGGCGGTATGGGACGTGGGTGATACTGCTGCTGCGTTCTATAACGTCATTGACGTGCAATTTGATGGTGACCTGCCTGTACTGCCAGAGTGGACGCAAGGCGGCCAAATCAACCCAGGTATGAACCTAACAAAGGGTGATGCCGTGTTTACCCGTGTATTTGATTCAGAAGGCGAGCGCCCAGAGTTGTCTACCCGTCTTGACATCGACAGTGCAAAAGCCGGTGAAGCGAATACCTGGTCTTACAATCTGGCGACCAAAATCAACCAGAAAAATGAGAACATCCAGGCGGGTCAGCGTGATGCCAACGGCGCGTTTAACCCAGTGTTTGGCGCAAACCCAATCTACCTGAAATCAGCCAGCGGTTTGACCCGTGTAGAAGTGGGCTACGAGATTGAATCACCCGAGCCGGAATACACCGTGACCATTGATGGTGTGGCGCAGGAATATGTGATTAGTGACGGCAAGGTGGCGCTGGATCTGGCTGTGACCGCTTCTGGCGATCTGACCGTTGAAATGACAGTTTATAACCATGCTCAGGAAGCACTGGCGTACGAAAAACTGTCTCTGGCTGATGGCACATCGACCGCTGTTGATATGGTGCTGGAAAACGCAAAAGCCGGTCACCATATGCTGGTATCCCGAGCAAAAGATGCAGAAGGCAATCTGGTCGATCAGCAAATGTTTGACTTCTTCTTACTGGAACAAGGCGAGCAATGTGGCACAGACCCTGAAGCCGTTAACCACCCAGCTTGGTCAAATGCGACGACGTATACTGGCGGTGAGAAAGTTAACTTCAATGGCTTGGTATGGGAAGCGAAATACTGGGTTCAGGGCGCTTCACCGGATTCCAGTGATGCGTGGAAACTGATCAGTCAAATGCCAGTAGCGTGGACATCAGGTAAAGCGTATTTGGCGGGTGAGCAAGTGATCTTCGAAGGTCGTCTATATCAGGCAAACTGGTGGGTAAACAGCAGCCCAGCCTCTGCACCAGAAGCGTGGAGTGACAAAGGTGCTTTCGACTGCGAATAAGCAGCATAATTAAAAGAACATAGAAGCAAAAAAAAGCCCGGTGCGGGGGACTGCACCGGGCTTTTTTCTTAGGTGAGTGCTGTAGTTAACGGTTTAACGCTAACACTCAATCATGAAGCTTTTTATGCAGCTTCTCGATCAAGGCTTTGAGCTCGCTTGCCGCAAGTTTGCTGAACTCTTTTACATTCGCACCGTTGTGTTCAGTGTCTTCAATGACGGCTTCAAGGTTGTCGATCATCAAGTGCTTTTGACGTTCTTCCTCCTCTTGTGCGGCGAGTTCCAACTGAGACAAGAGTCGGCGTGCGCGGTTGATCTCTTCAACCAGCTCGTCGTAAGACATTTTGGTATCTGGCATGGTTTCCTCCTAGCTCAGCAATATCAGGAACAACGGAATAACAAAGAACACGAATAGGATGTAACCAACGGCATAGAGTTTATTCTCGGCGGCGAGATTGCCGAGCCATGCTGCGGCTTTAAGCGGTATCTCCCGCAACAAGGGTATGCCAAATATCACTACGACCCCGAGCACGTTGTAGACAAGGTGCACCAAGGATATTTGCAAGGCGGCGTTGGCGAGTTCACCACTCACCGCTGTGGCGGCAAGTAAGGCAGTCACACAGGTACCTATATTCGCGCCCAGCGTGAAGGGATAAATATCCCGCACTTTAAATACGCCCGAGCCAACCAATGGGACTGCAAGACTGGTGGTTGTAGAGCTCGACTGAACCAGAATGGTAATAATGGTGCCAGAGAAAATGCCGGTAACAGGACCACGGCCAATCGCGTTATGCAGGATTTGCTTGGCTTTACCTACCATGGCAACTTTCAGGAGTTTGCCGATAAAGGTGATAGAAACGAAAATCAAACCAATGCCCAGCAAAATCATAGCCACGCCACCCCAAGGGTCACCCAGCACTTCCATGGCACCTTGCACTGATTTGATGATCGGCTTGGTGATGGCCTTCATAAAGTTAAGGTCACCCATACTCATCCCATCGGTGCTGGAAAGAGGGGCCACCATCCATGCGCTTATCTTCTGAAGGAACCCAGTTGCGATCTCTAAAGGCAGGAAGATAACCACGGAAATAAGGTTGAAGAAATCGTGGACCGTGGCGGCAGCAAATGCGCGCTTAAATTCTTCCTTGTCACGCACATGACCCAGACTCACCAAGGTATTGGTGATGGTGGTACCAATATTCGCCCCCATCACCATGGGGATTGCAGTAGCGACGGGAAGACCGCCTGCCACCATCCCTACGATGATAGATGTCACTGTGCTGGAACTTTGAATCAGAGCGGTACAAACCGTACCAATGATGAGTGCTGTAAAGGGGTTTGAAGCAAATTCGAACAGTTCTTTCGCCTGTCCACCTGTCGCCCATTTAAAGCCTGTTCCTATCATGCCTACTGCCAGCAGGAGCAAGTAGACGAGTACAACGATTTTTAGCCATACGATGAAACTGACAGGCTTCTCCGCCTGCTGATTCACAGCTTCTATTTGTGCCATAGTTCTATCCCTAGTCAACTGAGTTGTTATGTTTTCCAGCGCTAAAACTAGGAGGGGTGTATGAAGCTTTTCTTACACTTTGGAGGCGGATCGGTGAAAGCGATTGCAACGTCTAAATACAGAGACAAATTCAGCGATGCCTTTTAATTTGGGCTTTTTGAAGGATGCAGACGACAGGCCCTACCTAACTCTCTGACCCGTCGAATTTTACTTATTAAAGTTACCGAACACCTTTCCCTAAATTTGACGAGGCCGCCAAGTTGAAAAGGTGATTTCGGTCGACAGGTGTTTTCCGGTGCATTCTCAATATTGATAAAAGATGCCTAAATACCCCGCTTGCATTGATAAGGGAAATATTAAGCTAGCGATTTTTCTCGCTGTAGAAGGGGTAACGGGGTTTTATGAATGGATGCAAACAGGTAACAAGCCTGATGATCGCCATGTTGGGATCTGTGGTCTCCAGCAGCGCATTTTCTACAACAATGCCAGCACCAGTCTGGCATCAGGTAGAGTTGGAAAGTGGCGATCAGATAGAAGTGAGACTTCGGGGTAATGAAGCGTTTCATTGGCACGAAGATAGAGCAGGCAATGCTTTGGTTTTCGAGGACCAAAACTGGTATTTGGCTGAAATGCGTCTCGAAAACGGCCAAGCCCTGCTTAAATCAACGGGGGTGTTAAAAACGGGCGAAGAACACACGGTGGCACTCTCTCAATACAGACCTGAATCTGTATCTGTTCATCCCTTCGCCCGAGCACAGCTCATGGCTGACAAAACCGCCCAGTTTACCTACTCACAAATGCAAACATCTCCGGCACCTGTGGCTAGAGAGGGAGTCTCGTTTGCTTCCAGCTCTGTCGAGCAGCCTCTGCTTGTGGTGACAGTCTCTTTCAAAGACGTGGTGATGCAAAATGATTTCCAGCCACTGATTTTCGGCACAGATGGCAAGCAGAGTGTGACGGATTACTTCCTTAAAAACTCAATGAACAACTATCGTGTCGTGCCTGCTGTTGAATCCCAAGGGCAAGTTAATGATGGTGTCATTTCTGTCTCTTTGGATCTTGATCACCCCAACTGTCACCGTGGTTCGTTCTGTGATTTGAAGCTAAACCAAGTCTTCAAAGAGGCTTATCGTTCTTTAGACAGCCATTTGGATTTTTCGGCCTACGACAGCAACAGTGACGGCACAATTTCGCCCAATGAACTCTCGGTGATGTTTGTGTTTGCGGGCAACGATATGTCGTATGGTTCCTTATCTGGAAGCCCAGCGATTTGGCCTCATAAATTCTCTCATGATTCGGTTTTTGTCGATGGCAAAGAGATCCGCAGTTACTGCCTGTTCGCTGACTTCCAAGGTGATCATCAATCCACCATGGGGGTGATCGCGCACGAACTAGGACACTTAATGCTGGATTTGCCAGACCTGTACTCGTATGAACACGATGGGTCTATTGGCAGTTGGGGCCTAATGGGCGCGGGCTCATGGGGGATGAAACCTGGAGATCGGTACCCAGGCGAAACGCCTGTAAATATGACGGCATGGAGTAAACAGCAAGCCGGGTTTTTCGTTCCACGCGAAATCGTCCCGAGCGACAACTTTGTAGAAATAGACAACCAGGAAGCTGCAGTTGTGCATTTGGACCCTTATCTTCGCGAATATGGCTCCAAACTGTATCTGGAAAACCGTGTGTCTGATGGCTACGACCAAGCCCTTGCTGCGACAGGGTTGCTGATGACCAGCGTGAATGTGAATAACGCGTTCAACCACACTGGTCCAATGCAGGTGCAAGTCTTTCAAGCTGACAACAGAGAGGATCTTGAGATTGGTGGCCGCTCAGATTCGGGGGATATATTCCCCGGCCTGTATGGAAAAACGGAAATTTCAGATAGCACTCAACCGTCTTTGCAATCTATTACGGGCCAACCGAGCAATTTAAGCATATCGGGTATTAATGCTAATTCATCCAAGGCAAGCTTCTTTGTCGATAAACCTGAGCCTGGCAACCGCTTTGGCTTGCTGACAACCTTTGAAAGGTCATATGTTGATGACAGACAGCAGCCAGATATGGCGGCATTTGCCTTTGAGATCCAAACCGACGCAAGGCTTGATGGTGTTCAGTTCCATGTATCGCCAACATCGTTCTTTACTGAGCATAGTTACAAGGTTTGGCGTCTTCCTTACAGTGCGCCAGTGTTTGGCAACCTTAGCATAGACACCTCTGCAGCAGACCTTATTCACCAAGGACAAACAGAGAAAGGGGGACGGATTTTATTTGATACCCCGTTTGTATTTAACGCCGGCAAACACTTGCTGGTGGTCGAAGTCGAAAGTACCGCGATGTTTGAGGCAAACTATCTGTTTGCGCAACCTGAGGTCGCAGAGAATCGTCGCATAGAAAGGGTATGGTTTGGAGACCAGTCACAAGCGTCCTCGACGGGCCTTACTATGCGAAATTATTATACGACGCCATTTGCAGCGCTGTTTGATCATGATGTTCCTGCTGGGATAGTCGCAACCAATGATAATGTGCGAGTACAGGAAAACGGTACCGTTGCACTGAACTTGCTGACAAATGACTTCTACAAGGTTGGGGAGTCGTACCAAGTTGAGGTCGTTGAATCGCCACAAAACGGAAAAGTAGAGGGTGAACAATACATCCCTAATACAGGTTTTGTAGGAGTAGATGGCTTCTCCTATCGTCTGGTGGAAGAGGATAGCGGAGAACAATCGAATATTGCTCAAGTAACAGTTGAAGTTACGGAGACAAACAATGCCCCTGAAGTCATGATCGTTCCTTTTTATGCTTCTCTGACCCCTGGAAATGGTGTGACTCTAGGTGCAGAAGTGACAGATGCTGATGGCGATGCCGTGTCTTACCAATGGTCAATCGATAGCAAAGTGACAATGGCAGAGAGTCTGGATACAGCCTCAATTCGGTTTGTTGTCCCTGACTCTGTAAAGGCCGATGACATTCTGGAGTTTTCAGTGGAAGTTACTGATGTTCGCGGTGCAGTGACGACACAGGTTATTCGTTTGACCGTTGAGAACAGTGTGCCTGTCGCTTTGGATGATTATGCCACCCAAACTCTGGGGACAACGGTTTACTACGATGTTACAAGCAATGACTACGACCATGACGGTGATTACTTCTACCTTTCAGGTGCTTCTACATCAGGCGTATTCGGTGTTGCCCTTGATAATGACATGATCAGGTTTACAGCCCCAACCACGATGCCTGAATCACAGGAAGTGAATATCACTTACTATATTTTTGATCCTCAGTATGGAAGGGAGGCAACGGCAACACTCACTATTCTTCTAACTGATGAACCGGAGACAACACCTGAAAATGGAGAACCAGAAATCAGCGGTGGTGGAGGTGGTGGTGCATCAGTTTGGCTGTTGCTCCTGAGCTTCTTGTGCTCATTGCAGATGGCACGCAAGAAACAGCGTAGGTTTTAAAAACAAGGCGAAATGAACAAAGCCCGACAGGATTAATCTTGTTGGGCTTTTTTCTTACCACTCGATATCGATAGGGGTGCCTACTTTAACGAGGCTCAAAAACTCATCCATTTCCTCGTTATCAATGGCAATACAACCATCCGTCCAGTCTTTGCCCCGTTTAATACTGGGATGAGGACCGTTACCATTTTTCTGTCCGTGGATCATGATCTGTCCGCCAGGACTAAAACCCAGCTTTTCGGCGCGTTTGCTGTCGGTTTCGTTGGGGTAGTTAATGCGGATTGAACGGTAGAAGCTGGATTGTTCGTTAATCAGGTCGAGGAAATAGCGGCCTTCCGGCGTGCGTTTGTCACCTTCGCGGAGTTTGTGGCCTTTGGGGTTTGCTCCGAGGGAAATGCTGTACCAACGGACAATTTTGTTCCCTTGTATCAGGTACATCTTACGAGCAGATTTGTCGACTTTCACTAAATCGATTTTGTGCTCCGCTTCCATTCCATTGGCTGAGAATACTGCACTGCACAGAAAAACCAGACTCAGCGCTCTGAAAAACGATTTCATGGCATCCCTAAAATTTAAGTGTTCCGTTTCATTATTGGTGACAACACCAGAAAAGTCGCAATAAGAAGCCCGTAAGCCAATCATTTAAACGGCATGGCGTATCGAAAAACAGTAAAACAAGGGATGTGAAAAAGGTGGTGTTTCAGAAGTGATATTAAGCCCCATCAGCGGAATGGGGCTCTCAAACTGATGATTACGCTGGTGTGTTATTCAGCGAGAATGTCGATGCAGCTGTCCCAAGTCTTCTTTGCAACCGCATCATGTGAAGAGGATTTCTCGTAAACTGCGTCGATCACCTCGTACGGCTTGGTCGCTTTGTAGCTTGCAAATACCATGTAGGCATCAAGCTTGGGCGCGCCAGCTTGTTTGAGATCATACGCGCCACCGGCGACCAAAGACTTCTGCGCGCAAAAGCTGGCGATATTCAATCTTTCTTGTGGAACATTAGCCACTTTCACTGCGCATTGGTCGAACAGAGCCACTGAGTAATCCCACGCGCTGGTGAAATCTGCAGCGTAAACGTCTTCAACCAGATTGAGTTTGATTTGCGCGGCAGTGCCGGTAGCAAAACGATCAATCTGGGACTGCTTGGGTTGTTCTTGTAACTTCTGAGAGGCGACAAGGTATGCCATGTCTGCAAGCTCAGCACAGTAAGACATTTGAACCGTTTCTTTATTGCTATAAAGCTGGATGGGTTTAATGGGTTCCGGCTGATTGGTGCAGGCTGACAGCGTTGAGATAGATAAAATCAGAGTTAGCAGAGAACGAGTCGGTGCCATCATACTTCCTTATTGACTGCGTCGATTCGCGACAACAAAACAAGCGCCCAGTATATCCAGCTTCGCAGCTCATTTTTGTTTTCAAATTGAGACCTAAACACCACAACCTCTGGATAAAGTGATAATTCTAATAGTTGCTTGGTTTTAGCGCATTTCGTTCAATTTTTGCCCGGTGGCCGTATTTGAAGCGCTCATTGCCTTTGAAGCTAGAGCCAAAGGAAAATAAATAGGCAGACCAAAGCAGGGTTCTTACTTTACTGGAAGAGAGTTATCCAACTTTAGTGGTGGAAATGAATAATTGGATTAATTGAAGTGATTTATTGGTTGTTATAACAAAAAACTCTGATTGGAGGAGAAATTTCGGCTCTCGTATACTCGGGTGGAAGGCAGGTAAAAACCTGCCCACAAACACAATAATAACGCCGTGTAGAGGGCAAACATGATAGATTTCTGGCCATTGATTGGCATCGTAATAATTACGGTGGGGTTGGCATTAAAGCTAAACACCTTGCTTGTTATTTTAGTTGCTGGGGTAGCAACGGGCCTGGTCGCTGACATCGCCTTGATGGATATTCTTTCCACACTCGGCCAGTCCTTCACTCAAAACCGCTATATGTCCCTTTTCATCCTTATTCTTCCAATGATCGGCATTCTTGAACGTTATGGTCTTCGCCAACGCGCAGAACAGCTGATTGGTTCCATGAAAAAAGCGTCTGTCAGCAAAATTCTGATGACCTACCTTTTGCTGCGGAAAGTGACGAATGGCATGGGCTTGAGTATCGGTGGTCACCCATCCATGATCCGTCCTCTCATTGCGCCTATGGCGGAAGCGGCAGCAGAGAAAGTTTCACCGAAGCTGCAAGAAGAGAAGCGTCAGGCCATTCGCGCACTCGCCGCTGCCAGTGAAAACTTTGGTAACTTCTTCAGCCAACTGCTGTTTATCGGCACGGGCGGTATCCTGCTGATTAAAGGCGTGATGGCTGACAACAAGTTGGATGTGCAGTTAGAAACCATGGCGTTGTGGGCGCTGCCAACGGCCATTGCTTCCTACATCGTGTTCGTGGTTTTCAGCAAAGTCATGGAAGCCCGTTTGCTGAAAAACTTGGATAAAGCCGCTGCAACGGCAACTGACATTAAAAGCGAAGGGTAATTGCCATGCTTGAATATATTTACCAAACCACAGGTTTGCTGTTGCTGGCTTTCTCACTTCAAACCTTTTTGGACAAAGACAACCCCAAACGCGTCGGCACCGGCCTTTTCTGGTTAATTTACGGTGTGACCTTTATCTTCGGCGCGACGATACCGAACTGGGTGACAGGCTTGATGGTACTGGCGCTGACCGCGCTGGCTGCTGGCGGATTTATGGGTGTGGGCAATTACAAAACCACCAACGAAGAAGAGCGTCAGAAAACCGCGTCTGTGCTGAAAAACAAACTCTTTATCCCAGCGGCGATTGTGCCAGTGGGAACCGTTGCAATCAGCCAATTTACTTCTCTGGGCGCGCTGGTGGGCCTGGGTATTGCTTCGATTGCGTCAATCATTGTGGCGTTGGTCATGACAAAGAGTCAGCCGATACATAGCCTGAACGAAGGTCGTCGCCTGATTGATTCTATTGGCTGGGCCGCGATCTTGTCGCAGTTTCTCGCTGCATTGGGTTATCTGTTTAACCAAGCGGGTGTGGGTGATACCGTCGCGCAAATCGTGAAAATGATGATCCCGGAAAACATGTTGCTGGTGAATGTGATTGCCTACTGTGCAGGCATGATGATTTTCACCGTGGTAATGGGTAACGCCTTTGCGGCCTTCGCTGTGATCACAACAGGTATTGGCATTCCACTGCTGGTATTGGAAAACGGTGGGAATGCCGCAATTATTGGCGTGCTTGGCATGCTTTCAGGTTATTGCGGTACCCTGATGACGCCAATGGCGGCAAACTTCAACATAGTGCCAGCAGCATTGCTTGAACTGAAAAACAAGCACCATGTTATTCTTATGCAGGTGATCCCAGGGCTGATCATCTTGGCATTCAACATATTTGTTATGTACAGCTTTGCATTCTGAGGAAAGCGATGAAAAAAGTTCTGATTACGGGTTTTGAACCATTTGGTGGTGCATCTATCAACCCAGCACTGGAAGCCGTGAAAAAGCTTGATGGCGTTGAGCTCGACGGCGGTGTGATTGTGACCTGTGAAGTGCCGGTGACACGTTTCGAAGCGTTGAAAGCGATCAGTGCTGCAGTTGAAACTCACCAGCCAAGCTATGTGATTACGGTTGGTCAGGCGGCAGGTCGCAACGCGATTACGCCTGAGCGAGTGGCGATTAATATCGATGACTTCCGCATCCCTGATAACGGCGGTAATCAACCAATTGATGAGCCTATCTATGAAGAGGGCCCGGCCGCATACTTCAGTACGCTGCCAATCAAAGCGATTACCCATAAGCTGCAGGAAAGTGGCATTCCATGTCAGGTTTCAAATACGGCAGGTACTTTTGTTTGTAACCATGTGTTCTACGGTATTCAGCATTTTTTGCGTGATACGGATATCGGTCATGGCTTCATTCATATTCCTTTATTGCCAGAGCAGGCTGCCGCGACTGACCAGCCTTCAATGTCCTTAGAAATTATCGTTGAAGGACTTCGTTTGGCTGCACAGGCAACCATCGATAACAAGAAAGACATATCAGTAGGAGCAGGGCAGATTTGCTAAGCCTGAGCCACTGATAGTTTAATAAGAAAAGAGCCGACAATGTCGGCTCTTTGCGAATATGAGGGACTTAATAGTACTCACACGTTGAACTGCTGGAGTTTTGGTATCGCAAGCCACCTCTGCCGTCACAGAAGGTCTCGTTCAATGTAATCTGGCAAACGGTATCGCCGTTGGCGTTGAGCTTGATACTCCCGGAAATCGTTGTGTTGATTCGAGTGCCTGACGTGCCGCCATTTGAACAGACATTTGAGCTGTTTGATCCGCTGCCGTAGTAAGACATGGATTTCAAGTCGCCTACCTCTGTGACGCCAATTTGCGTATTCCAGTCGCTTTGGTTGCCGCCACCGTAGCTGTTGGTTGACCAGTTTACACGTTTAGTGATGTTCTGTGCGCTGATAGAAGGACCACCCAGTCGGCCGTTGCTGCAATCAACAAACACATAAGCGCCACTTGTTCTTACCTGAACACGTTGGTCTGTAGTACACACTGTGGGTACCAGTGGCTCATCGTTGTCTTCAATGGTCAATGATCCGTTCGCTTTATCGCTTTCGTCATCTTTAAACCAAGCAGAAACGCTTGCAGACTTTGATTCTTCGTCTTCAGTGTCATCAATCGTCGTGATTTCGACAGTTAAACTGGAGACGCCAGCAGGCACGGTAACCACGGTTCCATCGGCATTCAATGTGATGTTGACGCTCGTGTCATCAGAGAAAATGACTTTTACTTCACGCTCGAAATCGGTTCCACCAATCGCAGTACCGTCAACCAAGGCAAGGTTGATGTCTTTGGTCGCTTTGGTTGAAGTGTCGAAATTTACGGTCAGTTTCGCAGTTTCGCCCTCAGTGACAGTGTCACTACCAACACCAGTGACATTGACGATTTTCTCGCTAGGGAAAATGGTTTTGTCATAGCAGGTGTGTTCTTCCATAGTGTTGGTCGCCAACGCATTGATGCGGGCAGGAAATAGGCCGATCTTCACCCGTTCGCCTGAATCCGGATTGAGTCGGTAAAGAAAGGTACTGTTGATGTTACTGGTGACGTTCTGGTTTTTGGCTGCAATGATGACTTGACCATTTTGGTCGAGCGTCGCTGCAGTGACAAAATTAATGTAGTGGAAAGACTTCAGTGACACCTCACCGGAAGATGGATTGACTGAAAAGGTGCGTGTATTCGTAATGAACAGCAACTCTCCGTCGTAGAATAAAAAGTCACCCCAAGAACTGAATCCGCCAAACTTCACACCGTCACTGAATGTGGAGAGCTGGGTGACAACACCGTCACTGGGGTTGATAGAAAAGATCCTATCACCGTCTGATGCAACCAGTTGTTCCGAGACAGGATCAAATGCCATTCGAAATATTTCGGGTACATTCGCAAGCACAGTGTGTGTTTGCGTGCTGTGGTCATAGTAAGCAAGTTGGTTTGGTAGCGATGTTTTCTCATGAAGAGAGAGGCTCTTCAGCTCGTCGGCAGACACCACGCTTTCAACTCCCTCCACATAATAAGCTGTCGGGCGGGTAACGCTCGCGTAGTAGGTACGGTTGGTTGTTGGGTCGTAAGTCATTGCTGAACTGCTGAATAATGTACGGGACTCCAGCAACGCTCGGGTTCCAGGGTTGCTGTAGCCAGTTAATTGTTTGTCTTCCTGAATATCCAAAAGCAGGCCCACTTCACCTCGACCGCCATTGATGGAATAGACATTACCCGGACACGCGGCATATGCCTGTGCGCCAGTGAGCGTTGAGAACGCGATAAGTGATGAAATCAGTGTGAAACGATGTCGCATACGAAGCTCCTTTTTCGCCAAGCTGAAACGTAAAACTGCTTGGGGATTAACCATAAAAATTAAAAGGTTATTTTGAATTCAAGGTCTTACTGCTTTACTCGAAAAGGAGTATCTGAGAAGGAGTAAATATTTTTATGATGCGATAATGAGACGCCGTGTAATTCTGAACTTACTAATTTCCTAATAACTAAATTAGGTCTTATTTTAGTGATGATTATTTTGAATAAATATCCCATTGATAATGATTTTCATTGAAAAGTATCGCACAGATAAGTCACTGCAAATTAAAAAGTAAAATTCAGAGTGGTGTGCTTTTTGCCTGAGAGAATATCTTCAGAAGTATGATTTTCTACTTACATCCAAAGTGAAAAATTCGATGACAACTCAGAAAAACTTTTTTATCCGTTCTTAGGAGTAAGACGAGAGATCTGCCAAGTTGGATGCGCTTTCTTCGAAATTTTTCTTAGGGGGTTGGTGAGCGAGGTGTTATCTGGGGCACTGAAGCTTCAGAAAACTCGCAATGTGCTCTTCTAAGCAACAGACCGTAAAGTAGGCAATGCCCTTGGGTATTTTGTTGGCAAGCCTTTTCCCTTCCACGAATTGTTTGGAAGCACTTATTCAGTATATTCGGCCAATTGAATATATTGTGCATAGAATTCTGGTGCACAATTATCGATTGATGGTATTTCTTGCCGATGTTGGTCGCTCATTCAAAAGTGGGGTTTATTTCATCCTAACTCTTAATTATTAGGTTATTAGCATCGATATACGATGAGTGTTCACTGTAATTTACAGAAATTGCAGTGGTGTTATTTAGCCTTGTGCAAAAATGAGTAAGGAGTACCCATTAATGAATAAGCATGCGCTTAAATTTGCACCAATGACTTTGGCGATGATGTGTGCAAACGCAACTGCCGCTGTGACACTCTATGACGATGACACTAACTCTGTTACCACTGATCTTTTGGTCAACGTCTTCTATACCAATTCGAGCTCTGATCGTTTGTCTGACTTCAATGATCCGAACAGCAATAAAATCAGTCATGATCAGTCCCGTGTTCGTGTAGGTTTCTTGCCGAATTACATCGGCTTTAACTTCAAAACCGAGGTAAATGACCTCAAGATTGGAGCACGTTCGTCATTTTGGGTGACGTTGAATGACACCGACACAAACCGTGGAGCGGAAGGATTGGGAACCCGATCAGGCATTGATGTCCGACAGTTTTACGCCACCATCGACGCTGATTGGGGCCAGGTATTGCTGGGTAAAGACTTCGGCTTGTTTTCCCGCAGTAATATTCTGACTGATGAGTTGCTACTCGGTCACGGCCAAAGCAGTGATTACTATGGCCTTATTGACGGTGGAAACGTTTCTTTCGGTAACATTGGCTCGGGTTACACCTATCCATTCCCGAAAGCTCAAATTACTTATCGCACACCTGATCTGTCTGGTTTCCAAATCGCAGTGGGTGTGATGGATCCGAACAAGAAAAGTGCCAATAGCTCAGAAGACAGTCCTCGCTTTGAGAGTGAAGTGACATATACCGGCAATTTTGATGCTGTTGACTTCAAAGCTTACATCAATGGCGTGACTCAAAGTTCGAAAGACAGTAATGGCACTGTTGATTCGGATGGTCTCGGTGGTGGTGTCCGAGTTGGCTTCGGAGGTTTAGCGTTGAATGCCTCGGGCTTCAGCACAACTGGGCTGGGTGATGTTGCAGGTTTGGATACTATCGTGAGTAATGAGAAAACCAAATCGGACGGGTATTTGCTACAAAGTTCTTACACCTTTGATAGTGAGCGATTTGTGCTGTCTTACGGCAACACAGAAGTAGAGTCGGATGGTAAGAAAACGCTGGAGTATGAAAACAAAGCAGTGGCTTGGTTCCACACGGTCAACAGCAATCTGACATTGGTGGCTGAATACAACCGCACGGAAGTCAATGAAGGAAAAACTGAGAAGAACAACACTTATGCCTTAGGCGCCGTGGTGACGTTCTGATCGCCGCAAACAGTTCCCTTAAACCACGCCTGGTTTGTTGAGCACAATAAAATGAGCGCTGAGAGGTCGCTGGTTGATATGTGCTGATGGCGTTAAGTTTGGCTTAGAGCTTGACGCCACTTTTTCAATTCGAAAAAAAACACCCCAAGAAAAACATTTGTAACTCCCGTTGGTTGGCTTGGGAATAAACGTAACGACTGCATCTGGGGTGTATAGAAGAAACCGCTTTCATTTAAGCGTAATCGCTAAGTGAAATTTTGAAGGGAATAGCGTTTTAAACAGATTGCTAATTTAAAAGGTGAGACGTTTTCTTTAGGTTGAATTTACGCAAAATAAGTAAGGAAAAAGCCACCGAGAGGGTGGCCTTTGTGCTCAAACTCAGAAGTTATTCGCCAGTTTTCAAACGCAGGAAGTAGTTTTCGTACTTCTCAGTCAGGTCACCAACGGCGTCTTGCCACTCACCACGGTCAATGTCTTCTTGTGGTGGGAACAAGGTTGGGTTGTCTTTGTAGGCGGCGTTAGATTTCTCAACCGCAGTCAGGTAACCGTTATCAGCACTGATTTTTGCCGCAATCTCAGGACGCAGAAGGAAGTCGATCATCTTGTGAGCCGCTTCCGTGTTCTTCGCGTTCTTTGGAATTGCCAGACTATCTACCCAGAAGATACCGCCTTCTTTAGGCCATACCAGTTCAATCGGTAGACCTTCACGTTGTGCTGCAGCCGCTGAGCCGTTCCACAGCATGCCCAGACCTACTTCACCAGACAGGTAAGGGTTCGCTGGGTTGTCCGAGTTAAATACCAGCACGTTTGGCATCAGCTTCTTCAGTTCTTCGTAAGCTTCATCGATCTGCTTTGGATCGGTAGAGTTACCTGAGTAACCCAGCTTACGCAGCGCGATGTGGAACACTTCGCGGGTGTCATCCATCAGCATGATTTGGCCTTCGAGCTCTGGGTTCCACAGATCTGCCCAGCTGTCGAAATCTTCTGGGTTGTACATGTCAGTGTTCACTGCCAGACCTGTCATCGCAATCACGTGAGGAATGGAGTAATCGTTGCTTGGATCGAACGGCTTGTCGAGGTAGTTCTTATCCAGCTCAGTGAAGTTGTTGAGCTTAGAATGGTCGATTTTCTGGAGCATACCTTCATCGCGCATTTTTGCTACGAAGTAGGTTGATGGCACCACAAGATCATACCCGTCTGGGTGGGTTTTCATTTTCGCATACAGGGTTTCGTTCGACTCGTACGTTGAGTAGATAACCTTGATGCCGGTTTCGCGGGTGAATTGTTCCAACAGCTCTGTTGAGATGTAAGGACCCCAGTTCGCGAAAATCAGTTGATCATCAGCAGCTTGTGCTGGTGTGGTGAAGATAGCGGCTGCACATGCAGCGCTGGCCAGAATTGAAGACCATTTTTTCATTGTCGGTTTCCACCTCCAAAGGCCCCCTCGATAGGGCGCATTAATACTCCAGGGATACATCGTCATCCCCGCGTTAACATCTGATTTTACTCAGAGAATCTCGTCGGTTGGGCGGTCAGAAAGACATCCGAGCCCGAAAAAATCGGCGCGATATTACAGCCGAAACCCAGTGCTGGCAACTGATTCAGGCGACCGAACGCTACTATTCGCTTTAAGGGAAAAGAACAAGACAATTTCTGTAATGCTGACTTGCAGAAAAGAATCAAAAAAGACAGCACTCCCAATGGTGGGAAAGGAGCGGATTTCATTGGGACTTTTTGGCATTTGCGAGGCATGTTGGGAAGTTACGTTTTACGTGTGTCACCTGTGGGTAAGCGATTGTAGCGAGTGATACCTTATGTCGCTTAAAAAGGTCAGGTATCAGGGTAGAAAAGGTGGAGATAAAACTAAGAAAAGCAGTGTTTTCTGACGCGGAGAAAATAGCAAAAATTCATGTCGACTCTTGGGAAGTCGCATTCGAGGGGTTAATGCCAGAGAACTATATCAAAGGCTATACGCTCTCAGCCCGTATTAAAGAGTGGCAGGAAACTATACGAACGAATGCTGAATTTGTCGTTATTGCGGAAAGTGCCTCCACGGTGGTTGGGTTTATGTCTTATCGACCCCACCCCGATGCCACAGAGATTATTGAGCTGAGTAAGTTGTACCTTTGTCCAACCCATTATGGAAAGGGTTCGGGGAGCCTATTTATGCGCAATTTGGAAAATACAGCTCGAGATAGCGGCGTAGAAACGATCCATTTATACGTGCTGAATAACAACGTAACAGCCATTCAGTTTTACATGAAGCATGGTTTTGAAAATGCAGATGGTTTTGTTTCGGAAGAGTTTGAAGGCACCACAATTATTGATGTGCTGATGACGAAGAGGGTGTCATGAAGAAATCAATCGTCCCAGAAGAATTTAAGCATTACTTCGATGATTGGCATTTTTCACCAGTGATCGATGCCGATGGCACTGTGTATCTTTCCGGTGTGACTGCTGCAAGAAAAGACAAGCCAATCAGCATAGACCCGGAAGAGCAGTTTCACGATGCGTTTTACAAACTGGGTATATACCTGAATGCGGCAGGGCTCTGCTATTCAGATATTGTTGAAATGACCACATTTCACATCGAACTAAAAAAGAACATCGATGTATTCTCTAGGGTTAAGGATGAGTATATCAAAGCGCCATATCCTGCTTGGTCTGCCATTGGTGTATCGGAGTTTATTCCTGAGAACGCGTTGGTAGAGATGAGAATTGTTGCCAAGCGCTAGATTTAGTATCGAGGGAATAAAAGTGATCGTAAGGAATGCCGTAAAAGAGGATTCATCCAAACTACTGGCTCTGATTTCGTTAAAAGCTGAGTTTGATCGAAGCATGAAAGGCTTCAATGGAGAAATCTCAACTTCAGTTGAAAAAATAGAACGTACACTGTTTGGGAAGCAACGGTATGCTCATGCTTTACTTTTGGAATCCAGCGATGGAGAAGTGATTGGATTCGCTTTATTTCATTACCGCTATTCCTCGTTCAGTGGGGAGCCACTAATTTGGCTTGATGACCTCTTAGTGGTTGATGAGAGAAGATCGAGAGGTTACGGGCATGTATTGATGAAATCTCTGTACGACCTGGCTCGAGAATCTTTGGCATCCCATATTGCTTGGACAGCCAGCCCTTACAATAAAAAAGCGCATAATTTCTATAACCGTATCGGAGCTTGTATCGAGCGAATGGATGGCGAGCGCCCATTTTTCCGCTGGGATGTAATCTGACAACGTCAGATTTTATTGCGTTTATTCGTCTCTCAGCAGCATTCAAACCCAACGCCCAAAGCTCATCACTTTGGGCGTTGCCGTACCTAATACACTGAATTAGAGCAAATGTATCAATCATTAGGGGTTATACAGAACATTATGTTGCAATAATTGTCAGGTCAGAACATATTGGAATTGTTTTAGTTTTTAATGAGTAAGATGACAATGGAACCAAGACAACTTATTGAAAAGTGGGTAGACGCCTTTAACAAAGGTGATGCTGAAATGATTGCTGAGTTCTATGCGGAAAGCGCAGTGAACCATCAAGTGGCCAACGAACCAGTTGTTGGTAAATCAGCAATCAAACAAATGTTCGCCAATGAGTTTTCTGCTGCTGAGATGGTCTGTATTGTGGAGAACATTTTCCAAGATGGTGATTGGGCAATGTTGGAATGGAAAGACCCGATCGGTTTGCGTGGCTGTGGATTCTTCCAGTTTGAGGATGGACTCATCGTTTTCCAGCGTGGTTATTGGGATAAGCTGAGTTTCTTAAAAGCTCACAATTTACCTATTCCAAACTAATAACTGGGATTCATGGTGATAATGAGATGATTTAAGTGGTAAAGGATGACTACTTATTCACGTTTTAATTAAGGTGCTCAGCACAATCGGCTAACGAAAGGAAAATCATGAAAGTACATTATCTGGAAATTGTCACTACTGATGCTGAATCAGTATGTAAGGCATACGAGGCGACTAATAAGATCACCTTTAGTGAACCGGAACCGTTACTTGGCGGTGCTCGAACGAGTGTATTGGCGGATGGAACGATGGTTGGTGTCAGAGGACAATTGCGCGAAAATGAAACTCCGGTTGTGCGCCCATACTGGTTAGTGGAAGACATTGAAAAAGCGATTGCAGATGTTGAAGCGAATGGCGCTGAAGTTGCCGTTCCTCCAATGGAAATCCCCGGCAAGGGGAAATTTGCCATTTACATTCTGAGCTCTGTTGAGCACGGTTTTTGGCAAATTTAGCAAAGTGATAGAGCGGATATCTTTCTTCTGAATGAGAAGGACTCCTGCGCTCCACATTTTTTTTACATCGCATCAGTTAAATTGATTTCTATAGCAACGAAGGTGGCTAACTCTATCCCCAAAGAGGTGTTATGAAATCCAGATACTCAAACTATTTGAAGCCGGCAATTGTTGTGTTGGCAGGAGCATTCCTGACAACAGGCTGTTTGCTGGCACCTGATGAGCCTCTATATCGCACATCAGAGAAATTGCCTGAGTATGAGCAAACGTCGTTTGAGGAATATGTTAAGGACACCAAACTTTGGCTGGAGCAAAACCGGGTCTTTTTGACGGACGATAAGCAAACAGAAATTGATGCAAATACGCCGTTTGAGCTTGCTCCAAAGGACCAAGTCACGCCGACTAAAGGCGTACTTTTTGTGCACGGGCTTGGTGATTCTCCATTCTATTTCAGAGATATTGCCAACGCTCTCTCTGAGCAGGGCTTTCTGGTTAGAACCGTTTTACTTCCCGGTCATGGCTCGCGTCCCGGTGACCTGATACTGCCAACCTTTGATGATTGGAAGCGGGTGGTTCAGCACCATGCTGAGCTACTTGCAAACGATGTCGATGAAGTTTGGTTGGGCGGTTTCTCGACGGGTGCAAACCTCGTAACGGCTTATGCTGCTCAACATGATGATATTGATGGTCTGCTGTTGTTCTCTCCGGCCATGGCACCAAAAGATTCTCTTCATGTGATTGCCCCAGTGGCCAACTATTTCCTAGATTGGCTGGATGTTGATCCGCATGAAGACAACTACACCCGTTACGCGACCTTGGCCACAAACGGTGCAGCTTTGTTTTCTGAATCGGTCAGTGAAGTGAATGATCAGCTATCAGAAAAGCCATATCGCAAGCCTGTACTGATTGTCATCAGCGAGAGCGACAGCGTGTTGGATTCCGCTGAAACCATTGACCTGTTTAAATCAAGCTTTCTTCATCCTCAAAGTCGGTTTGTATGGTACGGGGACGGGGAAATCACAGGAGACACACGCATTATCTCTTTGGCTTCATCCATTCCAGAGCAACGAATCAGTACGTTTTCTCACATGAGTGTGTTGTTCTCTCCAACCAATGACTACTACGGCAAAAATGGTAGCCAATTGGTTTGTGACAACGGTCAGAGTGAGGAAGCGGAAAAAGCGTGTCCTAATAGCGACGAACTTTGGTATTCCAGTTATGACTATCTGGAACAAGGTAAAATCCATGCCCGTTTGACGTGGAATCCCTATTTTTCAGAGTTAGCAAAAACCATTGGAACCGTGACAAAGTAAGCGCGTCTCGTTGCCAATGGCGTGTGCAGCATGGAATAATCCTGCGCATTATTCAAACCACAATAACTGTGAATTTATGACTGACAAAATTGATATCATCAGCACCCTCGAAGAGCTGGAAACCTTCCTTATCGCCATTGAAAGCGGTGGTCTGGGACTGACGGGTGTAGCGGGTGTTGCGCTGGCAACCAACAATGCAACGGGTCAACCGTTTCTCGCGGTGCTGGATGATAAACATCAACTGATCCTTGCGCGCGACGTAACCCCTGAAGTGTTTGAGACTGGCAAAGATCTGGTTCGTTACGGACCGAAAAAGCATTAATTCCTGATGTAGGAAGTTCGCTTTCACCAAAGATCAACAGCCCCTAACAACAAACGCCCTCAATTGAGGGCGTTTGTTGTCCGGAGTCTAACTGCTGTTCCGGTATTTCAGCAAGTGAAGGTAGTGCTTTGAGTTATTATTCTGCCAACCCACCTTGGGTGAGCTGGGTAGGGTCGAGCAAGCGCGTTAACGTTTCTCTGTCTAAATCTGTCTCTTCTTTCGCAACATCAATGATGGCTCGACCTTCTTTGTATGCCTTTTTGGCGATTTCTGCCGCTTTCAGGTAGCCAATCACGGGGTTGAGTGCCGTGACCAAAATGGGGTTTTTCGCCAGCGCAACATCCAGATTTTCTTTCCTGACCGTGAACGTGAAAATGGCTTTGTCTGCGAGTGCACGCGAACTGTTACTGAGCAGTTCAATACTCTCCAACACATTATGAGCAATCACCGGAAGCATCACGTTAAGCTGGAAGTTGCCAGATTGGCCAGCCACGGTGACGGTGGCGTCGTTGCCAATTACCTGTGCTGCTGCCATGGCTGCGGCTTCAGGAATCACGGGGTTAACTTTGCCCGGCATGATGGAAGAGCCTGGTTGTAAGCCTTGAAGCTCAATTTCTCCTAATCCTGCCAATGGACCGGAGTTCATCCAACGTAGATCATTGGCAATCTTCATAATGGCGACAGCAGCCGTCTTGAGTTGGCCAGACAAGGCAACCATGGCGTCTTGACTGCTGAGGTTGAAGAAGAAGTTTTCGCTGGCTTCAAACTGCGTGCCTGTCGCTTGCGAAAGGTTATGGGCGAAGGCAGAGGCAAATCGTGGATCTGCATTAATACCCGTACCAACGGCAGTTCCACCTTGAGCGAGAGCCTTAACGGCTTCCAGGCAGCGCTCAATGCCTTGTTTGGCATGCTCAACCTGGAACTGCCAGCCACCGAGTTCCTGATCAAAGGTCACTGGCATCGCATCCATCAAATGAGTGCGCCCTGTTTTGACTACGGCACCGATATCTTCGCGCTTCATATGCAGTGTATGGGAGAGATGCGCCAAAGATGGTAGAAGGTGCTTTTCAATCGTTAAGGCGGCGCTAACTTGAATAGCCGTAGGGACAACGTCATTGCTGCTTTGGCCCATATTTACATGATCATTTGGACTAACAACATCGCCAAGCTTGGCGCTGGCGAGCGTCGCAATCACTTCATTGGCATTCATGTTAGAACTGGTGCCCGAACCGGTTTGAAACACATCGACAGGAAACTGATCTAGGTGTTCACCATCAATGATCTCTTGGGCAGCGTCAGAGATTGATTCAGCAATGTCACCTTGCAGCAAACCCAGCTGTGCATTGGTGATAGCAGCGGTCTGCTTAATGTATGCCAAGGCCTGAATAAAAGTGGCTGGCATGGTGTGTCGACTGAACTGGAAGTTGTCGACAGCGCGCTGAGTTTGTGCTTGGTAGAGGGCATCGGCAGGAACGCGAATTTCCCCCATGCTGTCTTTCTCTGTTCTGAATTCTTGGGTAGTCATACAGGGTCCTTTTGCCTTTAATCCAATGGTGCCTGAAGGCGTTGTAATTCGAGTTGTAGTGAGAGGAATCTCTGTTCCCCGCCATGGCGGCGTTTATAAAACCGTTTGAGAGCAATCAGAGGCTCGTGAATCATGTTCAGGCACACGTGGCGGAATTGCTGTGATCGCTCGGGGTCGCGGATGGCTTCAATCATTGCGAAATAAATCTGACGCAGATACAGCTCGGCGAGCAGCGGGCTTTCGTTTTCTGCGCCTAACTCATGGTAGGAAGCGAGCGTGACACCAGACTGAATGAAGTGGTAAACCACATCAGGCTCATAGCCCCAGACAATGTCTGAACTATTAAACCTTTCCAACGACTGAAAATACTCTGTGTATAAAAACGTTCTGTCGATCATGTACCGGCCCTGATTTATTTCTGGATAATGATAATTATTATCATTTAATGTTTTTGATAACAACCCCTTGGTTTTTGTCGTTATTGAGGGTTTCGGTGCAATCGAAACGAAAAAGGGGCGCTTTAGCGCCCCTCGGTATGGATAGTGAAATGAGTTAGATAGTCTGGGATAACCAGCCGTTGAACTCATTTTGTGGCAGCGCACCGTTGATTTGCTGGGCCATCTTGCCATCCTTGAACACCATAATGGTCGGGATGCTGCGGATTCGATATTTCGCTGCCAACGCTTGCTGCTCTTCCGTGTTTACTTTCACGAAGATAGCGTCTTCTTGCTTACCTTTTGCGGTGGCCTCAAATACTGGCGCGAATCCCTGACATGGGCCACACCAAGGTGCCCAAAAATCAATAACCACAGGCTTACCAGAAGCGAGCAGTGCGTCCATATTGTCATCAGTGCCTTCAATCGGTTTTCCTGTTAGCAGCGAAGACTTACAAATACCGCAGCTTGGATTCTCATCAACGCGCTCAGCTGGAATGCGATTCAGCTTATTACAATGTGGACAACGCACGGTTAATGTACTCATTTTGAAAACCTTTCCTTTGATTTGCTTAGGTGTAGGTTATTCGTATCTGGTGTCTGAGGCTATTTCATTTCTCCTATCGTTAGGATTGGTTTTTCCTATCATCAGCAAGTCGTGTTTTGCACAGTTCGTAAAATTCACAAGCCTGCGGTGAAAAATAGCGATCTTTCAGCCGTAAGATACCAATTTGTCTTTCCACATAAGGTGTTGTTAGAGGGAGCCAGCAGAGATCTTTCTCATCATCTGGGAAAGCGAGTTTAGGCAGGGTAGTAATGCCTATCCCAAGCTTTAAAACGGAAAACAGGGAAGTGATATTTTCGACGCTGTAACGTGCATTGGCAGCGAGCACATTGGCATGTGTTGGCTCAAGCAGCGTACAGGTACCATTTTTTACAAAAGGAAGCGCCACCAAATCCTGCCATTCGATGTTTCTTGCCTGCTGCGTTAGAGGGTGGTCCTTCAAACACACGACACCCAAAGGATCGGCCAGCAACGGTGTGAATTCAATGCGTTCATCCTGAATATGAAGACAGTTTCCCAGCGCCAAATCTACTTCACCTGCGAGTAACCTTGCTTCGACACCGGCTGCGTTGTCATCCACCAGAGCGACATCTACATTCGGATGATTTTCTGTGTAGCTTGCAAGAATGGTAGGGATTAATTTGGCGGCGACAGAAGGAACGCTGGCAATTCTAACCTGACCTAACTGGCCTGCGGCGGCAGCGCAGAGGTCAGAGTTCAGCTCATCATAGAGCTTTAGGAACTGATTGATTTTAGGAAGACAGAATTCGCCAAAAGGGGTGAGCTTAGCCTTGTGTCCGGAATCAAACAGGGATTGCCCCAGTATCCTTTCAAGTTCTTTTACCGAGGTAGACAGTGCAGCCTGTGAACGATTGGCTTTTGAAGCCGCAGCGCGAAAACCACGCTGTTCTGCCACCAGAGAAAAGTGTTTCAACTGCTGCAGCTTGATATCCATGTGCTCCAAATCTCCCTCTGAAAAGTGATAAATAAAACTGAACAATTGAAAAAAATTAACCGTTCGTTTTATCAAGAATTGTAAGGCAGACTTTAATCAATTGTTAATAAATTGACAAAGAGAGTCTGAATTCAATGTTGCCTCAAGATAATCACCCTGCAGAAAAATCCGTGATTAAAACAGATCTGTTTGCCTCAAAAGCGCCCCTTGAGTGGGCGATAGGGCATAACGGCACGCTCTACACTGCTCAAATCCCGATTGATAGCCAAGGTCAGCTGGTGGATGGCGGCATTGAAGCACAGACCCGTCAAACCATGGATAACCTGATGCACACGCTTGAAAGCGCAGGCGTGACCAGTTCAGCGGTCCTGCAAGTGCTGATTTACGTCACCGACCGTAGTTACCTTGCAACCGTCAATCAGGTGTACGGCGAATACTTTAATGCGCCATACCCCAACCGTGCGGCCATGGTGGTGGCGGGTTTAGCGAGGGAAGGTATGTTGGTGGAACTGGTTGTCTACGCCGCGCTTCCCCAATAACGAATGAATTTGAAATAATAATGAGATCAAGGAGTTAAGGATGAGCCTGAACAGAGAGAACGCACTCTACATCGGTGGGGAGTGGTGTCAGGGAACGCGCACGGTTGCCAACATTAACCCATCTAACATTTCCGAGTCTTTGGGGGACTTTGCGCAAGCCAGCCAAGCTCAGGTTTATCAGGCGATTGCCTGTGCCCGTGAAGCACAACCAGTGTGGGCGAAAACGCCGTTGGAGCAAAAACAGAAAGTACTGCAATCCATTGGCGATGAGCTGATTGCTCGCTGTGATGATTTGGGGCGTTTGCTTTCCAGTGAAGAAGGCAAGCCTTTTGCTGAAGGTCGTGGGGAGATTTACCGTGCGGGGCAATTCTTCCAATACTACGCGGCGGAAGTGCTGCGCCAAATGGGTGAAATGGCCGAGTCTGTGCGTCCCGGCGTTCAGGTCGAAGTTACTCGTGAAGCAGTCGGCGTGGTCGCGATCATTTCGCCATGGAACTTCCCGACGGCGACCGCCTCTTGGAAAATCGCGCCAGCGCTGGCATTTGGCAACAGCGTAATTTGGAAGCCTGCCAACCTGACACCGGCAAGTGCCGTGGCATTGGCAGACATCATTCATCGTTCAGGGCTGCCAGCAGGGGTGTTTAACCTGGTGCTGGGGTCGGGCTCTGAAGTGGGCGATACCCTGATCCACAGCAGCGAAATCGATGCTGTCAGCTTCACGGGTTCAGTAGATGTAGGCCGAAAAGTAGCAGCAGCGACGGCGCCTAACTTTGTTCGCTGCCAGCTTGAGATGGGCAGTAAGAATGCCCTTGTTATTGCCGAAGACGCGGACATCAACATCGCCGTAGAAGCAACCATAGCCGGCTCATTCTCTGGGACAGGTCAGAAGTGTACCGCGTCCTCCCGCCTTATCGTCCTTGATAACGTTCATGATGCTTACGTTGAAGCACTTTCCGCGCGTATGCAGCAACTGAAAGTTGGACATGCGTTGGAAGACGGCGTGTTTATGGGGCCAGTCGTCGATGAGCGCCAACTCTCTTCAAACCTGAAATGGGTGGAGAGAGCCCATGAATTGGGTGCGGAACTTGTCACTGGTGGTGAGCGTTTAACACTTGAAAACGACGGCTACTACATGGCACCGACCTTGTTCATCAATACCCAGAATGATTGGGACATCAATCAGGAAGAGCTATTCGCTCCTATGGCCTGTGTTCAGCGTGTCGGCTCTCTGGAAGAGGCCATCGCCAAAGTGAATGAAACCCGTTTTGGCCTGACTGCGGGGATTGTGACATCCAGCCTTCGCAGCAGCGCCCTCTTTAAACAGCAAGCCCAAACCGGTTGTGTGATGGTGAACCTGCCAACGGCAGGTACTGATTACCACGTACCGTTTGGCGGCCGTAAGGAATCCAGCTTTGGGCCGCGTGAGCAGGGCCAATATGCACGCGATTTCTACACCATCGTAAAAACGGCTTACCAGCGCGCTTACTAATTGAACAGGGTAGGGACAGCTTATGTATCATGACGAAATCATCATCGATGGATTGCAGTACTGCCATTGGGACAGAGCGTATTTTGAATCGCTCAAACAAAGCGGTGTCACTGCGATTCACGTGACCTTGGTGTACCACGAGAATGCACGTGAAACACTGACCCGTTTTGCCGAGTGGAACTTACATTTCGAGCGAAACAGCGATCTGATCATGCCTGTTCTGTCCATGGAAGACGTTTTCAAGGCGAAAAGCGAAGGCAAGGTTGGCATCTTTTTCGGTGCCCAGAATTGTTCGCCTATCGATGATGAAATTGGCCTGATTGAGGTCATGCGTAAGCTTGGTCTTTTGATCATGCAGTTGACCTATAACAACCAGAGCTTGCTGGCGACGGGTTGTTACGAGCAGGAAGACAGCGGTGTGACCCGCTTTGGCAAGCAAGCTATCGCGGAAATGAACCGTGTTGGCATGATTGTCGATATGTCTCATAGCTCTGAGCGTTCAACGCTGGAAGCGATTGATCTGTCCTCTCGCCCTATCTGTATCAGCCATGCCAACCCGCAGCGTGCACACCCAGCGCTTCGCAATAAGTCGGATGAAGTGATCCGAGCCTTATGCGAAAGAGGCGGTTTGCTTGGCTTCAGTCTTTACCCTTTCCACCTTCCTGGCGGCAGTGATTGCAGCTTGGAAGACTTTTGTCGAATGGTCGCCGATACCGCTGAAATGGTGGATGTAGAACGCCTCGCTATTGGTAGTGACCTTTGCCAAAACCAGCCACAAAGTGTTCTCGAATGGATGCGAAATGGCAGATGGTCGAAAAGCCTCGATTACGGAGAAGGCTCGGCTTCAAACGCTGGCTGGCCTGCGGCTTTGCCGTGGTTCCCGGAGACCAGCGGGCTAAAAAATATTTATCAGGGATTACGCGAGATTGGATTCAGTGAACAGGAAACGGCAGGGATACTCGGCCGTAACTGGCTCACCTTTTTGGAAGACGGCTTAAGGTCGGAATAAATCAAAACATTTCGCGAAGCGGGATAACCGCTCACAAGGAGCAAAGTTTCTGGACGAAGGTTCAGGGGCTAATGACAACGTGGAGACAGATGATGTCTGAATTACTCAATGCAGAGAAGACAAGCACTGTAAACAAGGAACAAAGTGTCTGGGTGAAACTGGGTCTTGATAATCCGGTTTTTTGGATGAGCGGCGGATTTCTCACGCTGTTTGTGGTGATAGCGCTTGTTGATAACAAGCTTCTGTCTTCACTGGTCAATGCTGGCTTCAGTTGGAGCGTGTCCTTCTTTGGCCCTTACTGGCAGTTGCTACTGCTGGCGACGTTTTTGATTGGTCTGGCCTTGGCATTCAGCCCGGGTACCGGAAAGGTGCGCTTAGGTGCGATGGACAAGCCTGAGATGGAAGGCTTTAAATGGCTGGCAATCATTCTTTGTACCCTTTTGGCCGGCGGCGGTGTCTTCTGGGCGGCGGCAGAGCCGATTGCTCACTTCGTTAATCCTCCTCCACTGTATGGCGTGCCTGAAGGCAATATTCAGCGTCAGGCATTTAATGCATTGGCACAATCTTTCATGCACTGGGGTTTCCTTGCCTGGGCTATCCTCGGCACCCTGACCACTATTGTGCTGATGCACCTCCACTATGACAAAGGGCTACCCCTCAAGCCGCGTACTCTGCTTTACCCGGTATTTGGTGAGCGTGCAATGACAGGTATGTTTGGTGCCTTGATTGATGCTTGCTGCATCATTGCGGTTGCAGCGGGAACCATTGGCCCGATTGGTTTTCTCGGCTTGCAAATCAGCTATGCACTGAACGCTTTGTTCGCATTACCTGATGGCTTCACGACCCAATTCATCATTATCCTCTGTGCAATCGCTATCTACACCATCTCAGCATTGAGTGGCGTCAACCGTGGTATCCAGATCCTGAGTCGTTACAACGTGATTCTGGCTGTAGGCCTCATGGCTTACATCCTTTTGGTTGGCCCGACTGATTTCATTATCAATGGTTACCTACAAGGCGTAGGCACCATGGTCGACAACTTCATCCCTATGGCTACCTTCCGCGGTGATATGAGCTGGCTAAGCTGGTGGACCGTATTCTTCTGGGGCTGGTTCCTGGGCTATGGCCCGATGATGGCCATCTTTATTGCGCGTATCTCCCGTGGCAGAACGATCCGTCAACTGGTCACCACGATCAGCATTATTGCGCCGCTTATCACCTGCTTCTGGTTCACCATTGTGGGTGGCTCGGGTCTGGCTTTTGAAATGGCGGAACCTGGCTCGGTCAGTAAGGCCTTCGAAGGCTTTAACCTGCCGGCGTCACTGCTTGCAATCACTCAGCAACTGCCTTTCCCCATGCTGATTTCCATTCTGTTCCTCATCCTCACCACGGTGTTCATTGTTACTACGGGTGACTCCATGACTTACACCATCAGTGTGGTGATTAGCGGCGACCTCAACCCAAATGGTCTGATGCGCACTTTCTGGGGTGTCATGATGGGGGCTACCGCCATCATTCTTATCTCCCTGGGCTCTGGCGGCGTGTCTGCACTTCAATCCTTCATTGTTATCACTGCGGTACCGGTATCACTCATCCTGCTGCCGTCACTGTGGAACGGTCCGAAAATCGCACTGCAAATGGCGAAAGAGCAGGGTTTGGATTGATGGTCGCGATTAGAAAGTAACGAGGCAAATATGGGACAGCATGAATAACGCTGTCCCCCCAATAATCAACAATGCTAAGCGTTTGTAGGTGTGGCTTCATGAATGCAAAAACTGCTATGGAAAGTGTCACTATGCTGCGTGATCCAGCTGTGGTGATGGATCCTTATCGATTGGGTGCGATGCACCAAACCCGTCTTAGCTTCGTGCGTAGTTTGTTGAGAAAGATGGAGTCTGAGCAGTGGAAAATTGAATGCGTTCAGTGGGACATTGCTGCAGAAGGGTTTGGTACAGCGGTCTATGAGCTGCTGACGCCAAATGGGGTTTATCAACTTGTCGTTTTTTCAACGGCTATTGCTGATGAAGAGCGCAATGATCGTGTCATTGCGGAAAAGTGGGATGTGACCATGGCGCTGGTCAAGGGACGGGTTGATCAGAGAGAGCTGGATCGCTTGCGTCAAAATGTGCCGCTGCAGGAAGCTGGCAGAAATACCACGCAAGTGCTGGTTTTATCCCGTGCCAACAAGAGCGTGCGTGTGTTTGAGCATCTGATCGATGCGTTGTCGGTTGGGCAACAACCCAATGCTCAGGAAATCGCAAATGTGGGGTACATCCTCCGTACAACTGCTGTTTATGGGAATGGTAAATTTGGGATTGCGGACTTTGAAACGCTGAATGAAAACCCGGATTTCCGTCTCTCATTCAGTGCGCAAATGTGTGCGGTTTATATGCTTCGCGAATTCAGTCTGGACTGGGTTCATTTTTTGGCGAAGCAAAAAGGCGGCGTTCATGCGACTACCTTGTCACCTGAGTTACAGCGCTATATCGGTGTGGGCAATGCCACGGGTTTGGGCATGGCACCTTACCTTATTCGCCATCCAAGAGTGGTAGATAATTGGTTGACTCACCGGGAAATGGCTTTGGCGGCAGTGTCGCAGCAATCAGTCTGCGGAAAGAGCGCGGTGAGGGTGTTGTCTCTGTTACACAAGGCCAGAAAACACCTGAAAGAAGTGGTGACCATTGACGCGCATCAGAAAGGCTTAAACGCTCAGAGTGTGGATGAACTTCCTTCCCTGGAGCAGGACATTGTGATGCTTTCCAGCGATGGGTCATATTGGGTTGATGCCATTTCTACGGCGGAAAAATACTCTTTCGAAACACAGGAAATTCTGGTCACTTGTTTACTCGAAACATTCCCAGACATTGTCGATCCTTTTTGCAATGAAATGAATGCAGATGAATCTTTGTCACTGACACCGGGCATTAAAGTGTCGACCATGATTTCTCTGCTGGAAACGCGTTATCGCTGGGCATTGGAAATAGATTTTTCTAAAGCAGATAATCAGTACTGGTTTTGGTACCGCTCACAGGATAAAGAAGAGCCTCGCATGGCGGTGCGCGGTGAAGAACCCGGGGAAGAAAAAGAGCTGGGGCTTGATGTCGGCAGGCAGGCTTCAAGATTCTACCACTCGCTAAAACAAGTGGATTCAACCACATCACTGGCTGAGTTCCTGCTGGAAAATACGCGTTTCAGAATGATTGCCCGTCGTATTTGGACGCTTGGCAATTGCCCCATGGGGGATATTCAAATCAATGTACTGGCGAAAAATGTCCTGCCCATGCACCTGCTTCGCTGCAAGCTTTCGATGTTTGGAGCGACTAAGTTCGATCCCCGCTCTGACCGCTGGGTGAGAGTGACCTTGTTCCAAGGTGCTCCAATTTTTGCAGAGTTGGGTAATAGTGCAGACACTGACTCTTGGCTGTTTCCTGTCTTAACCTCGTCTTCAGAGCAAAGGGAGGCGCTATGATCCAGGTCTCTCACAACGAATTGGTGGGGCTATGCACTAAGGCCTTTGATGCGTTAAACCACCCCCATGGTGAATCAGATACCATCGCAGAAACTGTGGTTGATCTGGAAATGGCAGGGTTGAGTGGCGTTTCGATGTTTGTCGAGGCTTTACCTACCCTAGATGAAGAGCAAGAAGCGCGTGCTCCGCGGTGCGATATCATCGATGGCAATATCCTCGTGAGCCTTCATGGTGGCAGTTTGTTTTGTCACTTGCCCGCTTTGATTGATGTGGCAGTTGAAAGGTTAATTGGCTTCCCACGGGTGTCGATGTCAGTCAAAGATTGCCGCAATCGTTGGCTGGCATTTGGTGAGCTTCTTAAACTGGCAGGAAAAGGGCTATCAGTGCGTGTTTGCTGGCACAGGAATGACTCGCCGGATGATATCGAGTGCATTCTGAATGCGGGTTCCCGATATCCTGATATTTACCTTCAAAAGGATCTGGGTCTCGAGGAAAACAGCATGCAGATAGAATTAAGCTTGGCTCCATTTTCTGCCTCGAACAGTGCATCAGTGCCAACGATTTCCGGCCATGAACAAAATGAAGCGGCAAGTGCCGCATGGGAGCAGGGAATTAGAATTCGCCTGAGTAATTGGGAGGCGTTAAAACACTACGCATCAAGGCTGCTGGTTGAAGACAGTGAGCGCTCAATGCGAGGTGCGGGTGAATAAAATTACCCCGATGAAAACATCGGGGTAATTTTAATTACCGCAGAATCCAAGCGTCTTGCCAGTTGGTACCGACACCCGGCTCATAGGCGCTTGGGGTTGCACCGCACCAAAGGTTATAAGGCCAAGACTTACATTCGTACGTTGAACCGCCATTAGTGACAATATCGCCGGCCGAATATGAAGTGCCTGCCACATAGCTGTCCGAGCCAACCGGCGGCTCTGGTGTCACTGGTGGTTCAGGCTCAACCGGCGGTTGTACTGGAGGCTCAACAGGATTGACTGGGCCACAGTCAGCAATGCCAACTTCTTCCCAGACACCCCATTGGCCGCTGGTGGATGGATGCTCACCTTGTGTCCACCACTTGGCCCGCCAAAGTTTTCCTCCCCAAGTGACAGTGTCTCCCGGGAGATAAACATTGCCATCTTGCCAATCGGTTGGGCAAAAGCCCGTTGAGTCTTTGGCCGTGGCTGAAACATTAGCCGTGTAAACCGTCGTGGTTTTATCAATTTCAAAACTCAAAGCGGCAGAAGCAGTTCCTGCTTTCGTGGCACCGAATTCAATCGAGACCTGACACACATCGTTACCCAGAAGAGTGGATTGAGAACATCGGTCGTTAGAGATAACTGGCTGCGTCGCTACGCCGGAACCTGTCACGCTCAGGCGATCAATTGTGATTGGCGCGAACCCGGTATTTGCAATCGTGAATGTGTGTTGCTTCGGTTCGCCAACAATAAAGTCTGCCAGTACTTCATTTTCTTTATAGGTGATATGTACCTTGTCACTGCCACCATGCACGATGCCATCCACAAATTGACGCAGTGCAGCGATATCACTGTAAACGCCGTATTTGTTCGGACGCGCACACCCGACGCCCCAACTGACAATACCGAGCTGTGTAGTGACACCACCACGGTTGATAACAATCGGGCCACCGCTGTCACCCTGACACGAGTCAATGCCACCTTGCGGCACGCCCGCACAGAATGAGACATCGCCCACTGCTGTGTAACTGCCACCCGCCTGACGACAGGCTGCGTCAGAAACCAAAGGCACGTCCACTTCCTGCAATACTGTCGGTGAGCTGCCACCTTCAGAGGTTCGGCCCAGTCCTGCAACGGTCAGTAAATCACCGTCAGACACATACTGGTAAAGCGACCCATCAGCAATTTCAACCGGCGTTACTCCCGCAGGCACGCTGGCCAGTTTAAGCAAGGCAATATCATTGGCCAGATTGCGGGTGTTGAAATTGGGGTGGATATAGATCTCTGAAACATTAACCCGCACACCATCAGTGCCGTTGTAGCGGTAGCCGCCTATCTTAACGGCGATGTGATTTGGGGCATCGGTGTCAACACAATGCGCGGCAGTCAGGACAAAGCCATCACCGATATAGCTGGCACCACAGAACGAACGGTTACTGTTCGAATTCACAATCTGGGTATAGAACTTCCACTCCGCTGGGTTGGCATCCACACCACCGACGATACGTGGCGATACTTCAGCAGGATTTTGATTGATCGTCTCAGCAGCGAATAGACAAGGTGACATCAATGTCATGGCAAGCGCCATTGTTATTTTGTTTTTCAATGTTTGCTCCTTGATTTACAAAGCGAGCGTTATGCTCCCCTAAAAGGAAGCAATGCCCTTTTCTTGCTAACAAGTTGCAATGTAAGAGTCTTTTTTATTTGCGAGTGACTCTTAATTTTCGCTATTGATTGGTATTGCAAATTTCGTGATAAGGAGAGGAATCGTCAAATGAAAATCAAATTATCACTTGCGAAAGCGGAAGGATTTTCAGGAGAACTGGGACAGAAATACGAATAAAAAAGCCCCGGGAGGGGCTTTCGGAAACGCGGTAAGAATTATTTGGAATCTACGCGGTTCATGAATTTGTGCTCTGCGGTATTAACGCGGATTTTGTCACCAGGTGCCACGTATTCTGGTACCTGAACAACCAGACCTGTGGTCAGTGTTGCTGGCTTGGTACGTGCGCTTGCGGACGCACCTTTGATAGAAGGTGAAGTCTCGGTGATGACCAGATCTACTGCAGAAGGTAATTCCAGAGCCACAGGTTTACCGCTCACAGCCAGTACCTGAATGCCTTTGGTTTCTTCTGTGATGAACAGTAGTTCTTCTTCGATATCATCTTTGTTGAAGTGGTAAGGCGTGTAGTCTTCAGAATCCATGAACACGTACTCGCTGCCATCCACATAAGAGAAGTCAGCTGGGTGACGGCTGAAATCCGCCAGGGTAATCAAGTCGTCTGCTTTGAAGCTTTCGTCAACTTTTGCGCCGGTTGCTACATCATATAAACGCATACGGAAAAGGCTGTTGCCCGCACGGCCGCTCGGGGTCAGCTTAGCAATGTCTTTAACTGCCAGTACTTTACCGTTGTGTTCGATAACGGCGTTCTTTTTAATTTCACTTGCCTTTGGCATGGTCACTGTTCCAGTTGAATAACTGATGCGAAAAATATCACGAATCTTATTTTTGGCAAGGGACTGAATGTATCATTGGTGCAGAAATAGAAGCACTCTAAGCTTGGTGATCTACCCTTGAGGCCCATTCAGGAACGGAATAGCAGGAACAATGATTAAACAACTCGATACCAAAGTGGTTTACCAGAACAAATGGATGACGGTTCGTGAAGACAAGATCCTTCGCCCAAGCGGTGCTGAAGGTATTTATGGTGTGGTGGATAAGCCTGATTGCGCCGTGATAATGGCGATTGATAATGGACAGATTCACCTAGTCCAGCAGTTTCGCTATACCGTCCAAAAGCGTTGTTGGGAGTTGCCGCAAGGCGCGTGGGAATCTCGTCCGGATGCTGATCATCTTGAATTGGCAAAAGGTGAGCTTCGTGAAGAAACGGGAATGGATGCCAAAGAGATGGTTTATGTCGGCGCGCATTACATTGCCTATGGGTTTTTAAATCAAACCTGCCACATTTATCTTGCAAGCGGTTTGACTGATGTGGGCAAGTCGCTGGATGCGGAAGAAGAAGACCTGATTTCGCATCCTTTTCCTGTTGAGGAGTTTGAGCGCATGATCGTAGACGGGGAGATAAAGGATAACGTCACGGTTGCTGCTTATGGGTTAGCAAAACTGAAAAAACTGGTTTGAGTTCTGGTTTTATCGAAAAAATGATGTCGATCACTAACTGATTGAAAAATAAAGACTGTAAAATCCTGATAACGACAGATAAATGACGCAATCATTGATTTTTGCGTCATTTATCTGACTTGCAATGAGATATGCCTCTGAGAGCGCTAAAAACCCTACTTTCTGCTTTCCAAATTGCTATTTTATCCCACCTGTCGCACGTATAATGCCGGTAAAAGTACACTGTAATTCAACGAGCATTCCCACCGCTTTTTGAATCCAAAAAATCACGGATGGTTTGTCACCCAACGGATGCAGTTTTACGGCGTTGAGCCGGTAACGATTTTCTGGAATATGCGAAATGCTTAAAGCCCGCCGAGCCGCGATGGCTGCCTGTTTAAGCCTACCTCTTTCATTGCCTTCTTTGGCCGATGTCGATCTTGACGCGCTGTTAGATATGCCGCTCGAATCTTTGTCGGACACCAAGGTGGTTTCTGCAACGCGCACTTCACTGAGTCTTGCCGATATTCCGGCGGCGGTTCATGTGATCACTTCAAAAGAGATCAAGCGCTCTGGTGCAAGGTCAGTTGCCGACGTGCTGGTGTTAGCTCCGGGTTTACACGTGGCGAAATTCTCCAATTATGACTGGGGTATTGCGGCCCGCACCACTAACGAAGCGTTGAGCAATACCATGTTGGTAATGGTTGATGGACGCAGCGTTTTCAATGGCATGTTCTCAGGAGTTGATTGGGACTTGATCCCGGTAAGCTTGGACAATATCGATCGTATTGAAGTGGTGCTCGGGCCAGTGGGAACGATTTGGGGTGGAAACGCCGCAAATGCCGTAGTTAACATCATCACTCTGGATGCCGAAGATGCGCCAAGAAAGCGCGTTTCTGCTTCTGTCGGTAATTACCACTATCAGGAATATCAGGTTCGTCACGGTGGCGAAGTCGCCGATAACTTTTTCCTGAGCGGTTATGCCGAGTTTGTTCAGCATATGCCATGGACGACGGACCAAGAACTCGTCAAAGAGCAGCAGCATTTCCGCGTTTACACGGAACGCTTCGGTATGCGTGGCGACTACCAGAATCTTGACCGTACCATTTCCTTCCAGGTAGGTGGCATTCGCTCGCGCGAGGATTACCAGTGGCTGAATTATCAACCTCACTTCCTGTTTCCAGGCCAGGATGTCGACGACTATGTTGCGTTTGATACTGAAATGCTCGCAGAAGAGTACTTCGCAGGTATCAAATACCTTCAGGATTTGAGTGAAGATACACACTGGGAACAGCAGTTTTGGCTGACGTACAGCAGTAGCAATGGCAATGATCGCAATGCGTACTTCACCCGCTTCGATTCGGAAACCACTTATACAGATAACAATGTGTTTGGTGGTCACTTTATGGTGGGGCTCAACTATCGTTTGGTTGACGAGTATTTCCGCCCTTATTCGCAGCATGAGCAGTATACATATCCCTATGTTCGAGTGACGGATGAAGCGGGCTTCACTAACCAAAGCGTTGCCTTGTATCTCAACTACACCTATCCAATGACAGATACCACTCAACTGATGTTGGGTAACCGCTGGCAATACTTCAATCTGGTCGAAGATACTTTTGCTCAGCCGCAGGTGCGTTTGATGCAGGAGTTAGGTGATAACCAGCGAATTTGGGCTGGCTGGGGTCGCTCTGTTATTACGCCTGCACGGCAGGGGAGAACGACCGATTTTCATCAGAATGCTTATGCGAGCAACGTGACTTTCTGCGAAGCAGGGAATCCAGGCAATTGCCTGCCTTATACCTTTGACTATATGCAGATTATTGAGCGTCAGGGTAGTGAAGACATGCCTGTGCCTAAAATGGAAACTTTTGAGCTGGGCTACCGTTTTTGGGCGGATAAAACGGTGCAGTTTGATGCCAACCTGTTCCTGAGTGAAGAGACCGATATTCCTGCTTGGTTACTGGAAAGTGCTGATCGCGATTACATCTGGGAAAACTCCTCTCCTGGCACCGTCGGAACAATCGTCGATGTATACAAGTATAAGCAGATAGCTCCTTTGAGCTCACGAACCCATGGGGGTGAGTTGAGTATGAAATGGCAGCCATCGAGCGATTTGCAAATTAACGCCAGCTACTCGTACCGTAAGATTAAAGCTGAGTGTCATGGTGATGTTTGTAGCAGCAGTGAAGGGCCACTTCGCAGCTACGAAAACGAGCCAGTGCATCTTGCCAATGCCCAAATCATGTGGGATATCACGCCAGATCTTTGGGTCAGTAATGTTCTGAACTACGTCGCTGCTTCCAAACCGGATGAGCTGGTGGGAAGTGAAGAAGAATATGGCTGGCCAGAAGTGCTGACATGGGACTTTATAGCAGGTTGGACACCTGGCAAAAACTTCCCTGAATTCATCTTCTCGGTAGAGAACTTATTCAACGATCAAGTGAACGAGTTCCCTGCTAGCTACGGTGGCTTCGACAACGGCACTCAATACTGGCTAGAGATAGATTGGCAGCTTCCATGATGAAACGGTCAATCCACCACTTTTATTACAGCTATAAAGCCAGAGCAATCGCGCTCTGGCTTTCGGCTTTGATTGTCTTTGCAATCAGCACATGCGTTCGTGCACATGACATCCGAGATGATGATTTAAAAGCCGTTTACCTATTCCGTTTTGCCATGCTGGTCGACTGGAAGGCTTCGCATGGTATGTCGTCTCAATATCACTTCTGCGTAGATGCAGACAATGGTGTCAGTAAGAAGCTCGAGGAAATCGCGCTCAGCAAGCCTCAAGCTGTGTTTCACCAAATCCGCAATGAACAAACACCGACTCCGGGATGCCATATCGTCTACACCACCACAAATGAAGCGGATCAAGTCTCTGCCTTGAAAGCGTCATTCCCCAACGCGCTTCTGGTAGGGGAAGGTCGTCGTTTCACTAGGGCGGGAGGCATGATGGCGTTTGTCCGCGTGAACAACCGCATTAAACCTCTTATCAGTAGAAGCAATTTGGCGGGCGCTCCATTTTCCCTGCGTTCTCAATTACTTTCCATTGCAGTGATAGAAGGGGAGGACAAGGCATGATTCTTCGTTGGCTGAATAACCTCCCTCTCAGAATCAAACTGGTGTTACCAACTTGGCTTTTGATGACTTCAGGCGTTGTCCTGCTTGGCTTTGCCATTGAGAAAATCGCAGAAGACAAAATGGAACAAAGCTTGATTGGCCGCACTGAGATTCTGACCAATGCAGCTGCGGTTAACCTGACTGCAGCGCTGGCGTTTGAAGATCAACGCACCGCGTTCGAGCAATTAGAAGCCCTCCGTGTTGATCCGGATTTGATTGGTGCGCGAGTACTTAAATCGAATCGTACTGAGTTTGCTTCAGTGATGGATTTGCCATCCGATTGCCATCCAACAGATGCGTCGATTATGTGTAGTGATACTAACTTCGAGCGTGTGAAGAAGCCGATTGTACTCGGACAGGAAATACTGGGATTCATCGAGGTGTATGTCTCGCGAGAAGCCATTGAGGAAGAGCGACATTTCCTGGTTGGATACTTAACGGCAGGAACCAGCTTGCTCTCTTTGTTGGCGCTCGTGTTTGCACAAATGCTTCACCGCTTGGTATCACACCCACTGGCGTCACTGCATCAGTCGATGTCTTCGATGCTGAGGTTGGGTGTGTTTGGTCGCGCTATTCCGGTTAAGCACAAGGATGAGCTGGGACAGCTGACAGCCTGTTTTAACGATCTGATTTCAAACCTGTCCGAGCGCGATTACCAGCTCAAACAGACGCTGAATCAGTTGGAGAACAAGAGCCAATATATCGGTGAAGTCCTCGATACGATGGAAGATGGCGTCATGGTTATAGCGCCCGGCGATGTAGTGACCTATTTCAACCCGGCCGCAGAATATCTGCTGCGTCGTGTGAACTGTTCACCACGTAATCTGACCAAGTTGTTGAGAACCTTTGAACCAGTGTCTCGGGTTCATGCTCTTTCTCACGCTATCGATAAACATCAGCCAATGAGGGGGATTGAACTGACTCATACCGCAACAGGTAAAGTGTTTCAGGTCAGTACGCAGCCGATGGCAGCAGCACAACATTCACTGGTGCAGTTTGATGATGTGACGGATCAACGTGAGGCCGAGCAACGCCGGAAACTCGCTGAACTTATCTTTGATAAGAGTCAGGATGCGACACTCGTGATGTCTAGGGATTTAACGATCAAGACGCAGAATGCGGCGTGTATCCATACCTTCGGGGTCCATCACTCATGGCACACAATGTCGACAGATGCTTCCTACAGACTAAGCTATGCGGAGCTCAAAACCTTGCTCACGACTGGAAACATGGAGTGGCATCGTATGCTGTCTGGTCATGGTGGTATTGATATACCTTGTCAGGTCGTCGCACGGACGCTGACCAACCATCGCGGTCGTGTTGAAGGCTTCGTGATTACCATTGTTGATTTGTCGGCGGAAATGGAAATTAAACGCCTCAACTACATAGCAAACCATGATGCGCTGACGGGATTGGCGAACCGTGCTCATGCTTTGGATAAGTTGACGCAAGACCATGACAAAGAGCGCGACATGCATGTGCTGTTTATCGATCTGGATGGGTTTAAGTCGGTGAATGATCAGTTTGGTCATCAGGTCGGTGATGAACTGCTGAAAGTAGTCGCTGAGCGTCTGAAGTCATCAGTTTCACGTCGTGATTTTGTGTCCCGTTTATCTGGAGACGAGTTCTTGATTGCGCTTTATGGCAATGTGCCAGTCGATACCGTTGCCAATCGACTTCTCGAAAAGCTCAGCGATGAAATTGTGATTAATAACTGTAAACCAAAGGTGAGTGCGAGTATTGGTGTACGTTATTGGTCAGCGAATGATCCGTCATCGCTGGCACAAGTTATTGAGCAGGCTGATAAGGCCATGTATGACGCGAAAGCCAATGGTAAAAACCGCTTTTCAATGTCTGAGAAAAATGCAATAACCACAAAGCTAGTGTGAATATGGAAACTCAGTCGAAACTCAACTCGAGGCGACCGGTGCATTTTGTTAGTGTCGGTCAAAAGAGCAACAATAAGGGACGTTGAAATGACATTGGAAGGCGCGATTACTTTCACCATCGCCATCTTCATTTTTGTTATCACTCCTGGGCCAGGTATTTTTGCGATTCTGGCTCGTGCGATGATTACAGGTTGGCGTGATTGCGTGGCGATTTCTGCAGGTATGGTAACAAGTGATCTTATTTACCTTACGCTGGCATGTTTTGGTTTGGCAACGATCGCTGAAAACTACGCGACCTTGTTTACCATCATTCGTTATGTGGGCGCGGCGTACCTGATTTACCTTGGCTACAAGATGTTTAAGGCGTTGCCACAAGTGGCCGAGCTTTCTGAAAAGCCAGCCAAGAAATCTTCAGGTGTGATGGCTGACTATATGCAGGGTGTTTTGATCTCAGCGTCGAACCCGAAAGTGATCCTGTTCTATATCGCGTTCCTGCCGACCTTTATGGACCTGACGATTCTGAGTATGGGTGATGTGGTGTTGGCGAATGTGCTGGCAGGTTTTGCTTTGATGAGTGGCGCGATGCTGATTGCTGTTTGTGCAGACAGAGCCGCCAAACTGCTGAAAACTGAGAAAGCCATTAAGCGCATGAATCGAAGTGCCGGTTCCATAATGATTGGTGCGGGTGCCTATTTGGCTGTCAGCCGGTAAGTTTAAGAATTCGAAAGTAAAAAGCAGCCTAAGGGCTGCTTTTTTTGTTCCTTTGATTCCCATTAAGCAATTTTGGTCTGAGAAGCCGTGAACTGATGTGAAATGGAGGAAATCACAGATGGCGTAATCATTGGATGTGAGTGGGTCGCTGAAACAATCACAATATCAATGGCAGGGAGCGGCGGTAAATTAGCGCCTGAAAGCACCTTCAGATCTGGTGGTACGCTTCCCGTCGCCATCGCGGAAAGTGCTTGTTGGCTTCGTACCAAGCCCACCAAGGTTGAAGCACTGGTGGTGAAGGCGACCAAATCGACATCAATACCAAACTTGCCGAGTCCATCGAGTGCGGTGGTGTGGAACTTACAGCTTTTATCAAACAAAGCTAATGGCAAGGGTCGGCGTTCCACCAGTGTAGGGTCATTACCACATACCCAGACGCCTTTATCATGCTTTAACAGCCAACCTTCGTCAGAATCTGGGGCTCGGGTGACGATGGCTAAGTCCAAATCACCGCTGTCGAGGCGTTGACGTAAACGAACGCTGGAAGCGCAAAGCACATTAAAGGTCACGTTGCCGAGTTGCTGTCGAAAAGCTTCAAGCAGCTCGGGCAGCAGCGATTCTGCATAATCGTCAGGACATCCAATACGGATAGGTCGGGCGTTGTCTTCGCGTTTGAAAGCGTCCAATGCTTCGTCGTGTGAGGCTACCAGCCTTCGGGCGTGACTAACCAATCGCTGTCCGGCAAGGCTGACGGTAAGTGGCCTTTTATCTCTATCAAACAGCGGATTGCCGAGCTCTTCCTCCAGTTTTTTTATCTGCATGCTGATGGCAGATTGCGTGCGGTGAATCTGTGCGGCGGCACGGGTAAAACTGCCTGTGTCCACGATGGCTAAAAAGCTTCGCAGTGAATCGATATCCATTCCCGATCTGTCCTTGCATCATGAAAGCGAATACTAGGTATCAAAACTATGCGTTAGAAACCTGTCCTGCTTCTGAGCATACTCGTTCACATCAACAAAAAGCAAAGGGAAAGGAGAGCCTAATGAAACTGATAATCGCCAACAAGAATTACTCAACATGGTCACTACGTGGCTGGCTGGTTCTCCGCGGCTTTGATATTGATTTTGAAGAAGTTGATCTCGATTTGTTCACGGATGCTTTTTACACCGAGGTCGGAAAACACTCTGGTGCTGGGAAGGTTCCTGTGCTGGTGGATGGAGATGTTGCTGTTTGGGACTCTCTGGCTATCTGTGAGTACGTTAATGAACAATATCTCAACGGAAAAGGCTGGCCTGAAGGCGTCGCTCAGCGTGCCAAGGCGCGTACACTTTCTGCTGAAATGCATTCTGGATTCACGACACTTCGCGGGGAGATGCCAATGAACATCCGTGCGCGCCGCAACGTTTCAGCTTCAGATGCGTGCTTAAAGGATATCGCGCGCATAGATGAGATCTGGACTGAGCAAATGGCACAGTTTGGTGATAAAGGTGGCTGGCTGTTTGGTGATTTCTCGATTGCTGATGTGATGTATGCGCCTGTTGCGTTGCGCTTTTTGACTTATGGGGTTTCTGTGTCCGCTGAAGCGCAGCGCTACATGGAAAAAGTGTTGGGTAGCGTCGCGATGAAGCAATGGATTCAAGAATCCAAACTGAACACGGTTGTGGTGCCGCAAGGAGAAGTGGGCACAGACGTGGCTGAGTAATAGGAGAACGGAATGCTTGTATACGGAGATATGAAGTCCGGAAATTGCCTGAAAGTGAAACTGATACTTTCATTTCTGGAGATTAAGCACGATTGGCTGCATGTCGATATTTTGAAAGGCGAGACGAAAACGACCGAATTTCTGGCGGTGAACCCCAATGGGAAGATACCCGCAGTCGTTTTGGATGATGGCCGTGTATTGTCTGAATCAAATGCCATTCTGGGCTATTTTGCAGAAGGTACCTCTTATCTGCCGACAGATAACTTCTTAAAAGCCAAAGTCTACGAATGGCTTTTCTTTGAACAATACTCGCATGAGCCATTTATTGCGGTTGCCCGCTTCATTCAGAAATACCAGGGAATGCCTGAAGAGCGGCTTGATGAATACCACTCCCTACAGGCTGGTGGACACAAAGCACTGAAATTGATGGATCAGCAGCTTGGAAAATCAGCCTTCATTGTTGGTGATACCATGACGATCGCAGACATCTCGTTGTACGCTTACACACACGTGGCGCACGAGGGCGGGTTCAGCTTGGAAAGCTATCCAAACATTCTGCGTTGGATAAATGCTATCGCCGACAGTGAGCATTACGTCGGAATGCCCGATTGAAGCTCTGACAAATCCAACATTAAAACCGCCGCATATGCGGCGGTTTCTCATTCAATTCACAATATCCATTACTGCGCAGCTTGAATGCTGATCTCTACTTCACCAAAGCCGAGCACACGCATTTCATCAGTATCCAAATTGGTTTCCAGCTCAATATCACCCTGACGAAGCGTTTCCGTCACACTGCGTTTAGAGCGACGCGACTCAGAGATAGGTTGTGCCTGCCCAATATCGATGGTGCCTGCATACTGGGATTCTGCATAGAAATCACCGGAAACAACAGCCTCGAACGGACGAAGGCTTTGGCTGGTGACGCTCTGCATGTTCTGTAAGCCATTTTCCTGAATGGCCCAACTCCAATCCCACCATTGTGATGCGCCCGGGATGTGGCGAATATTCCACTGGTGACGAATATCGGCGGACGGTTCACTGGCGCGCCCCATGGTGAAAGTATGTTTGTGGGTAGGACGGTTGGTTGGGTGGGTGTGCCATGCGTTACCACTCCAGCGAAGGAAGCCGTCGAATTCGACATCATAACTCACGTCTGCGCTGAATCGGTAAGGGTAGGAGATACTTGAACGGTATAGCTCCACGCGAATAGGAATCTCAGAATTGGCAGGTACCATAGGGCGAGCCTGAAGTGTGACCGCTTCTGAGGTCGCACCACCATTGGTGTTCGCCCAGCTTTGGTTAGCTTCCAGTTTGATCGTCAATTCTGTTTCGCCGACCAAAGGCCACTGGAACGTATTTTTGGTTTGCACGGATTGCGAGAAACCATAAGTGTTGGTTTTCGACCAGTTAGTGGATTCATCCACTTTGAGGTCAATGACCACCTGCTGTGCGATGTCGCTGCGGTTTCTAGCCGTTGCATACACGGTTTTCACCAACTGCTTGCTGGACTCAGTCACATCACCGTGCCAGAAATCATCACTGTTCAGTGTGTAATTGAAGTTGCTGACTTTGATAGCCGTTTTCTCGTCGCACCGGTACCCGTCACATGAGCCACGGTTGTTGCCTTGAATTACCCATTTGTCACCTTCCTGTCGGACCGACATGTCTCTGCCAACATAAGGGCTACTGTTTCCGCTGACCCAAGCGTACCCAAGGTTGTGGGCTAGATTGCTGAGCGGGCGGATAAACTTGCCTTCATCCGAAACCAGATTGTATTGAATATCGATTTCTTCTCCTTCAGGCAAAGTATGTTTCGCCACGTCAGGAATCCCTGTATTTCCCGTGTTGGTTGGATGGCACCACGTACTGTAGTTGGGTAAATCCTGTTTTATTCGTCCTTCATGTCCAGTCCCCATGATGACCCAGTCATCTTTCAAACCGGTAATTTGCCACTGACCCATTTTCGACAGCAGATAGTCGCGATGTAATGTGGCCTCACTGCGTGTGATGGGACGATAACCAGAGCGACATACATCTTCTCCTTGGTAGTCGACAACAAGCTGATCAGGAAAAATCTTCGCAAAGCTGGGTGTAGAAAACGCTGAAAACAAAGACAGGGTGATCAGCGATAGGGTGACTCTAGGCATGGCTTTTTCTCCATTGTTTTTAGATGTTGTGTTCCTGCGTTATTGGTAACGCAAAGTCAGCATGGCACCGCTCTTGGGAGGTGCTAACTGAAAAACAATGAAAAGTAATCGCCAATAAAATCATTGTATTACGACTGTGTTTTCAAACTTACTCTTGCTTTATAAACGGGTAATTAACTGGGTATGTGCGGAGACTTCATCCTTGATGAGCAGGAATTCTGGATCTTCGTAGATGACATCCAGCTTTGCCAGACAGCTTCCCTCTTCGAAAAACAAGTAAGGCGTCGCATGCAAAAAATTGGTGGTCTTGTTTAGGTTATCGACATAGACCAATTCGACATCACATTGAAAAAGGAAACTGGAATCGAGTGTTGATGCTAGGTGTCCCGTCAGCTTCACCAGACTGGTTTGTTCAGTACTACCATCTTCTATGCTTGAAACATGGATGATGGAACGACCATCAACAGCAGTCTGGCCTTTGGCAATGGTAGTACTGCGATCGGGATGAACTTGCACGAGGAAGTGCTGGTAATGACCAGACATTAATTGTTGTTGCCAGGGTAAGGCCAGTACACCGATAAACACGCTGGTGCTAAGAACGAGAAAAGCAATGGTGACTTTCATTTTCTTTGCTCCACAAATTGTTTGATTTGAGCTGCGACGACGGGAAACTGCCCCGAGCGATAAGTGAGGTTGATGGCGTCTTTTGCTTGGCGATGGAACCATGAAAGCTCATTTTCACCACCTCCGAGCCCGACAAAAACGACACAATCACACTGGTTTGAAGCGAGTAATCGCCTGAGAGGCAGCGAGAGTTTTACAGACGGGGATTTAATCAGCACCAATTCACCAACATGCTGTTTGGTTAATGCTAAGTGGGGGGCTGGCCAGGGAGCGAAATCCAGTTTGACGGAGAGAATGGCAAGTGTGGCAAATGCCAAGGCGATAGAGAGTGCGTTGAGTGCTGCTTTTATATAGCTCGGGCGGATGGGGATCTGATGATTTTGATGATTGCTCTCCGAAGCTACTTGTTGCTGCTCGGGCAAGGAATCGAGATCCTTGTTTGGATTGGGTAATGCTTCTGAGTGGCTGTGCTCGAGGGTACTTTCCAATGGAATCTCAATGCATTGTACTCTGCCCGGTAGTGCGCGATATCCCACTCTTGGAGCCGTAACGATTGGGCTCTCTTTGACACCAAGTTTTAAAAAAGCGTGCCTTAAAGTGCTGATGGATTTGGCCAGTGAGGTATCACCCACACAGACGTTTCCCCAAGCGTGGGTAATAATTGTTTGCTTCTCGAGCACATCCGGCGCGCGCTCTAGCAGTAACTCTAGAATCAGTCCTTCCCGGTGACCAATACCCACACTTCGTGTATCAGTAAATATCCGGTTTTCTACTGGATCAAATTTTATCATTTGCATTCCTGCTTGCATTGTAAATTTGACAAATGCATAAGAAATAGAATCTCCCTGAAGGATATCTATATGGGATTTTAGTGGATTATTAAAGTGAAATTTACAACGTTAAAAATATACTCTATGTTTCCTGTTTATATTTAAATTCCATTGTTAACTAATATATTAATAAAGTGGTCATGACATAATCCCCCTAAGTGTTTGAAAAAGCGTTAGGCGATATGTGAATCTATTATCTTCTCTTTATCAGTGGTTTGGGTGTAATCGGTTGCATGGGTCGAATGCAGTTTTAACTGAGTGCCATTACTTGCATATATTCGAGAAGAGGTGTTTGAATAATTTCTTGACACTCTTTTTATGGATTCTCTTTCTGCTAAATTGTCATGGTTTTGTTATTTTTATGTCATTCCTAAAATCTACTTCTTGATATAAAAAAGGTTCTTATGTCTGCATGTTATTCTAGTCATTAATATTTCTGTTTTTAAGAGGGATATTTCGATGGCCTTGATGGACAAAACCGATGCGTAAGGAGCAAGTTGAGGTTTTTGGTAACGACGGACCTGATAACTGGAAGATTTCGGCGGATAGACAACCAAATCGGCCTTTTCTTTGATGTAGCCCATCAAAATGTTCTGCTGCTTAGGTTTAAGGTGTTGCCTCATCCCGCAGAAAAGAAGTCGCACTCCGATGACAAAGATTAATCAAGAAAGACTGGTTGAGCATTTTATTGAGCTGGTGAAAATTGACAGCGAGTCTGGCAACGAAAAAGCCATGGCAGAAACGCTAGCAGAACAACTGGGTCAGATGGGTTTTGAAGTCAGCAAGCTTCCAGTACCTGAGCATATTACTAACGGTTTCAATATCTATGGAAAACTGGCGGGCTCACTGGAAGGAAGCACTGTATTCAGCAGCCACATGGATACCGTTACACCGGGTAATGGCATTGAGCCGGTTATTGAAGAAGGCATTATCCGCTCCAAAGGCAACACGATTCTGGGTGGCGATGACAAATCTGGTATTGCTGCTGTTATGGAAGCGGTTCGCACCATTCAGGAAAATGGGGAAGCGCATAAGACCATCGAAGTTGCGTTTACCGTTTATGAAGAGCTGGGCTTGGAAGGTGCTAAACACTTCGACATGAGCAAAATTGAATCCCAGCAAGCGATCGTGCTGGATTCAGGCGGTCCAATTGGCACCATTATTACGACTGCGCCTGGTCAGCAAAGCCTGAAAATCACCGTAAAAGGAAAACCGGCGCACGCTGGCCTTGCGCCTGAAACGGGCATCAATGCTCTGACTGTAGCATCTGATGCGATCAGCCAAATGAATCTGAGCCGTATCGACGAAGAAACCACGGCTAACATCGGTGTGGTTCGCGGCGGTCAGGCGACAAACATTGTCATGCCTGAACTGTACATAGAAGCAGAAGCACGCTCACTGAATGACGACAAGCTGGCGAAGCAGGTTGAACATATGGTTTCAACCTTCGAAGCCGCGGCGGAAAAACACGGCGCTGGTATCGAGATTGATTCTACCCGCTCTTACAACGCTTACCAGATTGCAGACAGCGATCCGCACGTTGTGGCCATCAAAGCAGCTTTCGAAGCCAATGGTATCGAGCCGATGACTAAACCAACAGGTGGCGGCTCAGATGCGAATATCTTTAACGAGAAAGGCTTGAAAACCGTGAACCTCTCTACTGGGATGGCGAAAGTGCACACGACAGAAGAGTTCATCGCCATTGCAGACCTGATTGCTATCAGTGAATTTGTGCGTACCTACGTGACGCGTTAATCGACTGATAAATAAAAACCGCCTTCGGGCGGTTTTTTTACCTGCTTTTATTGTCCAAACCAAGGGAGATAAATTTGCTGATGGGCGATGTCTAATGCAACGTAGACCAACAGAATGGACATGCTGATATTGAACACCCGGAAATAAACGGGGTTCGCGATGCGCTTGCCAAGCAGGCTTCCGATGAGCGAATAGGAGGCGGGAGCGCCAAAAGCCAGTATGGTCAAGATCCCAATCCAGAACAGACTCTCTATCCCGTGGATGTCAGCAGCAGGGAACTGAATCGTCACAATGGGGAGCGTCGCAATGATGCCCTTGGGGTTAAGCAATTGCAGCACCAATCCATCGCGGAACGTCATCATACTTTCATTACGTGAACTCTCATTGATATCCACTTTCGCCTTTGCCAACTTCCACGCGATGTAAAGAATATAGCTGCAACCAATAACACTGATATAAGGAAGGGAGGTCGTGGAAACCAGCGTACCGCCAATCAGTGACATTGAAATGAAGAGGATCAGCATTGCGGTGGCGACGCCAGCGAAGAAACCAAGATCCTCTCGCGTGCGATTTTGAAGTCCGCCATTCAGGCCAAGAAGATTCACAGGGCCCGGAGAATACATAATGCCAAAGGCATATGCCCAAAGTTCGAACATAGGAAGTCCTTTTCAGAAATCAGAGAGGGAAATTTAGTTAGAGATTTGAAGCTGGTATTGCTTTGGCGTCATACCATAGACGCGCTTGAACCTTCGATTGAAATGGCTACTGTCGGCAAAACCGAATTCCTGAGCAACATCGCTTGCGGACTGTCCGCTTTCCAGCGCTTTGCGAGAACCATTAATACGACAATTGATGACGTATTGGTGAGGCGTAATACCAAACTGCGCCCGAAACTGACGGATAAAGTGATACTTTGACATGTTGGCAGCATCAGCAAGATCATCAATGGCGATATCTTTAGCGAGGTTGTCCTGCACAAAATCTTTGGCGCGTATTAGCAAGGTATCTCTGCGGTTTGTTGGCGTGACTTCATCTAGCATGCCAGCTAATGACACCAGAGTATGTGAGAGGTTAAAGAGTGCAGATTCCTGCTCAATACGATGGCAGGAGGGATCTTTAATTAGGCTGGAAAGGATCAACGCCTGATTGCGGAGTTTAACATCGTTAAGTAAGCAGCCTTTGATTCGCAGCGCCGATGGTGCCTTCACGCCAAGCGCTTTGACTTGAGCGGTAATGCTGTCTGGGTGGACATAGAGCATCAAATACTCGAGGTTTTGGTCTCCTCCCGAACTTCCATCATGAACATCTTCCGGATTGAATAGGATAACGCCGCCTTCAGGACTTCTATGGAAAGCGCTCTGACAGAAAAAATCCTGCCTGCCTTTAAGGGTCACACCAATAGAAAACTCTTCGTGGGCGTGTTTGTCGTAAGTGAAGTCGCTCATATTTGCGTCAAGCACAGCTACACCTTCAAGGTGCTCACTGTTTACAAACTGGAAGCGATTGTCTGTGTCCACGTCCGTTCCCTCATCCATCTCTTTAACATCTTTGCAAAATATAGAAGGGAGAGGAAACGAAAACTTGAACAAAATTGCGCGATTTTTCTATTTATCGCGCTATTCGGTAGGTATCACCATTTGGCGAATATGCTGACGAAGCTCCTTCGCGTTCGATTCTGTGAGTAAGAGATTGGCGAGAGAGACCATCGCGATGGCAAAATAGGCGCCTGACGATAGAAATGATCCCCAGCTAAAGGAAGCGAAGGTCATAAACGAAAAAAGGCCTATCAAACAAAGTTGAGCCAGTTGGTTGTAATTGATGGCAAGGATCCCCGTGGCGGGATCGTTTTCAATGTTGACGGGCAAAGTACTCCATCCCCATTTCACACGTACCTTGCCGTCTTTTAATACTGCGTTAAAGCCATTTTCCCTGAGGTGTTGGCTGAGTTTGTCTAAATCCATTAAATGCCGCCGATGCTATCTGTATGCCCAAATGTGGAGCCACAACAATCGCATTGTTGATAGGAGCTGCCAAGCACCAGATCCATAGAGTTAGAAAGAACGATTGTTGCGCGTTGAAATAAAGTGGCATCGGGTTCAGCTTTTCGTGGTTCAAGTTGCACCAGTGTGTGGGCAGTCAGTTTCCCGCAATCACTGCAGTAAAGTTTGTTCTCTTGTTCTGCCATATGTACCTTCCTTAGTTGTTTTCACTCTGAAGCCCTGTGAAAACGCCGTTCACACTGAATATCAGCCTACTTCAGGCTGATTGGAGAAATGAAGGCGGACAGGTGAAAGTGTGAAACCATTCGAAGTATTGAGCTCTAAATGCCTTCTTTTTCGCCAACCTGTCAGCTTTTTTGGTGATGAGGATCGTCTTTGGCTTGGATCCTATTAAAGCTGGTTAATATACGATCAATTTCTGGCTGATTTTGTGTTGTTAAAATTCTCAAAGCGTGAGCATCGAGAAAAACAAATGAGATTCTTCGATGAGAATAGAGAGGATTATCTGAAGAATATGACGAAATAAATGTTGATAGAAGTCTCATTAATAAAATAAATCTAGATTAGATCGCGTTTTATGTTGCGCGATCCTTAAATTGATAAAAAATATCAAGGTGTGGCGAGGAAACAACAAAAAATGAATTCAGCCATGTAGTAATTATCACTGTCTCCAAAAGGAAAGGGATCATTTCTTGGCGGTGATTTGGATCCTTTTTTTACTTAGTCCATGAAAAGGATCTTAATTTGAATTGAAGTGTATTGTTCAGAGAGCAGTGATTAGATCCTTATGGAAATAATCAACACCCTGAACCTATGACAAATGAAAACGCAGCTGTGCACTGGAAGCGAATTTTTTGGAGATGTGGAATGTTTGGGCAAGGCGATCTGCGAAATAAGCTCGTAAATTACGGTCGTAAACTCTTTTTGCAAGGACATGATGTTGGGGAAAGAGGAAACCTCTCAGCGCAGATGGAAGACGGGACTGTCGTCATTACCACCAAAGGGCTGAGGATGGGAAAGCTTGGGCGAGAGCACTTCTCTGTGGTCTCTCTAAAAGGGGACCTCATATCAGGCGATTTGCCGGAATGGGAATTTCAGCATCATTTAGATATTTATAACGCCAACCCAAAACACAAAGCTATATTCACAATCACACCAAAACATATCTCTAAATTAATCTCTGAAGAAAACCTTAACAATGAGAATGTACTACCAGCGCTTTCTCCAATCGTGGCAATGAGAACAACAACGCTTCCTAAAATTCCACTATTTAGATCTTCTGGATCCCGCTTTCTTGCCGAAAAAGCCAAAAGCCATCATGCGGTCTTAATTGATAATATCGGTTTGGTGGTAATGGGAGAAGATCTCGAAGATGCACTCTGTAATGTTGAAGAGTTGGAAGAAACAGCCGCGCTAAGGATGCAGGCAGCCAATGATAACTTTCGATATTTGAGTAACGAAGAGATCGCGGAAATTAACGCGGTATTTGCGCACTAATATCTCTAAATATTCAAAAGGATCCAAGTCAAGAAGCTGGCATCAACGCCAGCTTCTTTTTTGTATTTAATAGTGGATCGCGCGAGGAAGGTCTTTTGCCTGAGCAATCCAGTCTTCAACTTTGCTTTCACCTGGTAATTGGCGAACTAAGTTTTTCTCTTCATTCACCTCAGCCATCTTGGCTGCTAGATTTTCCGCATTACGTTGTGCTAATTCAGGGACTGTATCGACACCTGCGAATTCCAGAAGATCGGCATATTGCGTACTGATCCCCTTCACTCGGGCCAGATCAGCGCGGTTAATCCACTTCAGCACGAGTTTTCTGCTGATCTCACTCTCTTCCGCTATGGATTTACGGCCTGAAGGCTGAGCACCTTTTTCCAGAAGCTGCTCAATGGTTGCAATACCAATCGCATTGAGCTTTTCAGCGTAGGTTTCACCAATACCTTCGATATCAACAAGCTTAGTCATTTGCTCTTTCTCCTTAATCAATGAGCGAGAGGCCTGCATTTCTCCAGTGAAAAGAGAGAAATTTCGGAGCGGGAAATACAGGCTAATACCCAAACTCGCTGAATCCTGCAGCTTCAGGTTGTTTGGGTATATCTATCGACTCAGGCCGGAGCAGAAAGAAGTGTCCTGATTTTGGTACTTGAGGAAAAAGTAGAAATCTGGCGACTCAGTTAAACAAAACCGTGATTCAACAAATTTCAATCAGAGAGTGAGCAATATTATCAGATTACTGAAATTAACGTATACATAAAGCATTGCTTATCAAGATGTTCCTGATAGTAAATAAGAGAATGAGCGCCTCATAAGTGAGGATATATGTCTTTTGTGTCTCATTATTAGTTATTTAATCAGAAATTTTTCATTCCAAAGTGATCAATTCCTGCTATTGATAAAAATATTAATGTATACATTGAGAGGGATTGTAATTGTTACTAGGATGTAAATGAAGCGTGCTTTCGAGGTACGTGGTTGCTACCAAACAAGGAGATTCACGATGTTAGGACGTAGCTTCATTTACATGGCGATAGGGATGTCTCTCTCGTTGGGGAGTGTCGCTGGCACAGCGTCAGCGGCAACAACACTTAAAGTACAAACGTCTACTCAATCCGGCGGTTACTCATTTGGTTACCTGAAGGAGAATTGGTTACCGAAACTTGAGGAGATGACCGACGGTGAAGTAAGCATTGAATTACTTCCGATTAAGTCTGTGATGCCGCGAAACGAGACACCAGAAGGCGTAGCCGCAGGTATTCTTGGTGGTGATCTCACCTCTATCGCTTATTTCAGTGGCCGCAATCCGGCGTTCGCAATTCTTGGCGATCTGATAGCAGGTTACGACTCTCCAAAACAAGTGCAGGAGTTTTGCCGCAATGGCGGTGGCGCAGAAGCGCTACAGACTTTATGGGACAAAACATTACCTGGACGAATTCATGTCGTTGGCTGCGGTGCCGTATCAAAAGAAGCTTTGGTTTCAAAAGTGCCTATCCGCTCAGTTGATGACCTCAAGGGCGTAAAAATTCGATCACCAGAGGGCTTGGCTGCATCAGTATTCCGTGCTGCTGGCGCGAGCCCTGTCAATATTCCGTTTTCTGACGTTTTCACATCGCTTGAAAAAGGTGTAGTGGATGCCGCAGATGCCTCCGCTTATGTGAACAACGACAAAAACGGCTTTCACCAAATTGCTCAGTATCCTCTCTACCCTGGAATTCACTCCATGGCGGTGCACCAGTTTACGGTGAGTAAAAAGAAGTGGGACAAACTCACTCCTGAACAGCAGGATGCGCTCAAACAATGGTTTTACATGGCGTATGGCGATTTGCTCAACGCTTTGGATGATCAGGACAAATCTCTCGTTGCACGTGATACAGCAGATCCAAACATTGAGGTGATTGATTGGCCTCAGGCTGAGCGCGACAAATTCCGCCGTATCGCTCAAGGGGCTTGGGAAGATACTGCCACCAAGTCGCCCGAAGCCAAAGCTGCGCTTGAGGCTCACTATAAGTTCATGCGGGAAAACGGACTGCTTTAGCAGTGGGCGGGGAGCCTCGGGCTCCCTGTATAAGACTATTGGTTTGGTGTAATAAATGAACTTAGTGAAACTCGCAAATACAGCCAGCAAAGCCAGTGTATTTATCGGTAAATCCAGCGGTGTTTTTTATGCCGTGGCGATTGTGTTGGCGGTAACAGAGGTGATTGCACGTTATGTCTTTAACAGCCCGACGTCATGGAACCTTGAAATTATCATGGCGCTCTGTGGCTCTGCCTGGTTGCTCAGTGCTGGTGCTGTTACTCAACAGCAAAGGCACATCACGGTGACAGTGATGGAACTTGTAGTGAGCGAATCAGTGTGGAAGTGGATGCAGCGTCTGGCTTTGGTGATTAGTTTGTTCGCTGTTGCCGGCCTAATTTGGGCAGCGTTTGACCCAGCGATTCACGCGATCAACAACATTGAACGCTCGGGCAGTGCGTTTAACCCGCCGTTACCCACATATTTCAAAGCACTTTTGTTGTGTGCTGGTGTGCTGTTTTTCATTCAGCTTCTGGCAAACCTCATTCTTTCTTTTGATGAGGAGGCAGAACAATGAGCATTGAAATGATCACGCTGACCATTATCGGGAGCTTGTTCCTGTTAATGGCGATAGGTGTGCCACTGGGTGCAACAACGTTACTTGTTTCTGTGGCGACAGCACTACTGAATTTTGGACCAGACGGTCTGATCCTTATCTCCAGTAACGTTGTGCATGTTTTCGAAAAGCACGCGCTTATCGCGGTTCCGTTCTTCGTCTTTATGGCGAATATTCTTGAACGCTCGGGGGTAGCGAAAGAACTTTTCAACAGTATGGCGATTCTCGGCGGACAAATGCGCGGAGGCATTGCAGTGCAAACTGTCTTTGTCAGCGTAGTACTGGCGGCGATGAGTGGTGTTGTCGGCGGTGAAATTGTCCTACTTGGATTGATTGCGCTTCCCCAAATGTTCCGCCTTGGTTATGACCGCAAATTGTCGATTGGAACCATTGCTGCATCGGGCTCGCTCGCCACGTTAATACCACCTAGCGTTGTGCTGATTGTATACGGTGCTGAAGCCGGGGTCTCAGTCAAAGATCTATTTACCGCCGGTGTGGTGCCGGGACTATTGCTCGCTTCCCTGTATGTCACTTACGTACTGGTGCGTTGCCACCTTAATCCTGCTTTAGGTCCGGTTTACGATAAACCGGAAGCGAGATTACCGCTCAGCCAGCGCTTGGTTTACCTCAAAGGTGTGGTATTGCCAGTACTTCTGATTGGCTCTGTTCTTGGCTCGATCTATATGGGAATCGCAACGGTCACTGAGTCTGCCGCGATTGGTTCGGCTGGTGCTGTGCTCATTGCTGCCCTTCGTAAAGAGCTGACACTGACGAATATCAGAGAAGCACTTTGGTCAACCGTGATTACGACAGGCTCCATCATCTGGTTGATCGTGGGTGCGGTTTCTCTGGTGGGTATTTACAACATTATCGGAGGCACCAGCTTCCTGAATGGATTACTGACCGGATTGGATCTTCCGCCTCTGGCGATTATTGCGTTGATGATGGCCATTGTGATGGTGCTTGGCACTTTCCTGGACTGGATTGCGATTGTCTTTATCACCGTGCCGGTGTTTACCCCGGTGGTTTCCAGTTTAGGGTTTGACCCTGTTTGGTTCGGCATCCTGTTCGCCATGAACATCCAAATCTATATGTTGTCCCCGCCATTTGGTCCAGCCTGCTTCTACCTGAAAAGTGTGGCGCCGAAAGACGTGACTTTACAGGAAATCTTCATGGCAGTGCTGCCATTTATTGGACTGCAGTTGATTGGATTGATGCTTGTGCTGTTCTTCCCTGAATTGGCACTTTGGCTACCGGGACTCACGAAGTAGGAGTGGCAATGAAAACATCAAATGGAAAGGACCCTGAAGTGTATGAATTTGGCTGGTGGCCGGAGGTGATCGGCTTCTTGCTGGTTAACGCCATGTTCCTGTTCTTGTTTCTCGGCTCTCAAGGCTCGCTTTAGTGAAGGAGTATTAAGCGATGTATGTAGTCACGGTGACCTTCGATGTGAAAGGCGCATTTTACGATGCATTTTTAAGGCTGGTGAAAAAAAACGCCTCACTTTCAAAAGAAGAGACAGGTTGTAGACAATTTGATGTCTGCACCGACAATGCCAATAACCAGGTATTTCTGTATGAGAAATATGACTCTCGTCAGGCCTTTGAACACCATTTAGTGACGGCGCATTTTTTCTCTTTTGAACAAGCGTGCATTGGAAAGCTGGATAACAAAAAAGTCCAGTGCTTCGAAGAAATTTGGCCGCTACAGGAAGAATAAAAGGAAAGTGAGATGACGACGTTTTCAGTCGCAGTGATGCCCGGTGATGGCATCGGAAAAGAAGTGACACCGCCAGCATTGGAGTTGGTTCAGGAAGCTGCCAATCAATGTGGCGTTGAAATTAGTTTTACCGAAATTCCTGCCGGTGCAGAGTTTTATGCAGAGACAGGAGACGCGTTTCCAGAGAGTCATTTTCAGGAAGCTAAGGCAGCGGATGCGATATTTCTGTCCGCCATGGGACACCCCGATATTCGGTATCCAGATGGTACAGAAATTGGACCGCAGCATGACTTACGAAAAAGGCTGCAGTTGTATGCGGGTATGCGGCCCTGCAAGACCCTGCCAGGGTTGCCTCTGCCGCTTAAAGACCCACGCAGTAATGAGCTGGATTTTGTGATTGTCAGAGAGTCGATTGAAGGCTTGTTTGCATTCCCCCGTGGCCACGAGCTGGATGACGAAGAATATGCCCACAATCTGATGCGTATTTCCCGAACCATCAGCGACAAGCTGTTTAATTTCAGTTTCAAGCTGGCACAACAGCGGCAGAAAAAAGGCAAAGGAAAGAACCTTGTTACGCATATCGACAAAGCGAACGTCTTGTCTTCCCAGCATCGCGCCAGACAGTGGTTTTATGGCGTGGCAGAGCAATATCCCGATGTTGAAGCGTCACATCAGTATGTTGATTTTGCTGCGCTGGACTTGCTACGCCGACCATGGGTATTCGATGTTATGCCGACCGAAAACCAGTACGGTGACATCTTATCAGACATAGCGGCTGGTTTGATGGGAGGAATGGGCATGGCACCTTCCGGCGAAATCGGAGATACCCATGCGGTTTTCCAGCCTTGTCATGGTTCTGCGCCGGATATAGTCGGACAGGGGAAAGCTAATCCCACTGCCATGATTCTGTCAGGGAAGATGATGCTTGAATATCTCGGTGAGAAGCATGGCTGCGAAGGCGCTCTTCTCGCTGCAGAGCGGTTGGAAGCAGCAGTTGAAGCTGCTTACGGCACAGGAAACATTGTTCCCTTTGAATTAGGTGGTTGCGCGGGGTTGAAACAGATCTCCGGTGCGATAGCGAATAAGCTATCGGGCGTCATCGAAGAGACGTAACAGCGCAAGGCGCGTGCGTTGAGCTACAAAAAGGAAAAGCATGAAAAAGAAGCTCACAGAAACGGCTTATCACACATTACGTGAAATGGTTTTATCCAATGAACTCGAGGTAGGTCACTACTACCTTGAAGAAGCACTGGCGGAGCGGCTGCAAATATCACGTACGCCACTTCGGGAAGCCTGTATTCGGTTGTCTCAGGAAGGACTGGTTGACATGGTGCCAAGGCGTGGTGTTTTCATCAAACCCATTTCATTGGAAGAACTCAAAGAGATCTACGAGGTGATAGCCGCGCTGGAGCTTCAATCTATCCGACTGCTTCAAAGCGAACACTGTCAGGGTGAGGACTGGGAAGCATTGAGGTTTCATGTTGAAGAGCTCAACCGTGCGTTGAAAGAGGAAAACAAAGAGGGATGGATGCTGCATGATACCGGCTTCCACTTGGCCTTGATCCGACTTTGCGGCAATCAGACGTTGGCGTCACTGACCCAGCACATGCTGGACAAATCTCAACGTATTCGTCTGTTAACGTTTAAAGTCCGCGCCATCCCGAAAGAATCGACCGATGAACATACCCGCACATTCCAAGCGATGGAAAATGGCGACTTTGAAGAAGCCTTAAATATTCATGAGTTGCACCGGAAGCGTTCTTCCGGAGAGCTTGTGGCTTTGCTGAAAGGAATCGCGGGGTTGATAGATGTCACTTCGAGGTAGAAATGAAATTAGGTGTGATTGCAGACGATTACACAGGGGCAACCGACGCGGCCAGCTTTATCGTTAAAAATGGCCTGAGTACTGTGCAATTCAATGGCGTGCCAGAGGGCGATATGTCTTCTCATTTGAAAAGCACTGAAGCGATTGTGATTGGACAGAAAACACGTGCGCTTCCCCCTGAATCCGCCGTTATAGCGTCTCTCAATGCGTTGGAATGGCTCAAGAAACAGGGCTGTGAGCATATTTTCTTCAAGTACTGCTCAACATTTGACAGCACAGAACAAGGCAACATTGGCCCAGTGACGGACGCATTATTGGATGCGTTGAATAGCGACTTCACCGTTGTGTGTCCTGCGCTCCCCGTAAATGGGCGCACCGTTTATCAAGGTTACCTGTTTGTTCATGATGTTTTGCTCAATGAATCGGGTATGCGCAATCACCCACTTACACCTATGAGAGACGCGAGCTTGCTTCGCTTGATGGACTCTCAGTCAGCGGGTCGATCGACATTGCTGCCTTTTGGGATTGTTGAACAAGGTCATATGGCCTGTGTTGAGGAGAGCTTAAAAGCAAGAAGCGGCGGTGGTCGATACCTCGTTTGCGATGCGTTGAATGAAATGCATCTCGACACCTTGGGTGCAGCATTCTGCAATCTGCCACTAGCAACGGGCGGTTCGGGCTTGGCGGGAGCCATAGCGAAAGCGCTATCTGTTTCAAGTGAACTTCCTTTTGAAGTTGCTGCTTTCACCCCATACAAGCCGGATTTTGGCTTGGTAGTGTCTGGCAGTTGCTCGGAAATGACGAACCAACAAGTCGAGGCTTATCAGTCTATTGCACCGTCATTTAAGGTCGATGTTGAAAAGTGTCTGAATGAAAATCGCTATTTTATGGAAGTTGCCGAGTGGGTGCTGGAAAACAAAAATCAAAGGGTGTTTCCAATGGTATACGCGACAGTGCCGCCCGGTGAACTGGCAGAAATCCAAAAGAAGCATGGTAACAAGGCCTCTTCTGCGATTGAGCAAATGTTCCATTTGCTGATTAGTCATCTGAAACTAATGGGGTTGGGCGCAGTTGTCAGCGCAGGTGGAGAGACATCAGGAACTGTTACTCAGGCATTTGACCTTGATGGTGTGCGTATCGGCCGTGAAATTGCGCCTGGTGTGCCTTGGGTTCAGTCATTTGATGGCACGGTTTCGCTGGCACTTAAATCCGGGAATTTCGGCGATCGGGATTTTTTTATCACCGCGCAAGAGAGCATGGAATAGGGTAGGGAAAGCAGACAATGAAAAACGAAGCAGAACTTAGAGCGCAAATGGTGAACTACGGACGCGACCTTTTCCTGCGTGGATATGCAACAGGTGGAGCTGGAAACCTTTCTATTCGTTTAGATGACTGCAGGATTCTGGCAACACCGACTGGCGCAAGCCTCGGTAGATTGGTAGCAGAAGCGTTGTCAGTAGTCACTATGGAAGGGGAGCACCTTTCGGGAGATAGACCTTCCAAGGAAGTCGATTTTCATCGCGCTATTTATCATGCCGCACCGGAAGCGAAAGCGATTGTCCATCTGCACTCCACACATCTCACAGCACTCTCATGCAAGAAACATATTAATACCGAGAATGTACTTCAAGCTTTCACACCTTATTACGTAATGAGAGTGGGGCAGCTACCTTGTATTCCATATTTCAGGCCAGGGTCAGAAGAAATAGCCCCGGCGTTGGCAGAAAAAGCCATTAAGCATCGCGCGATTTTAATGGCGAACCATGGTGCTGTTGTTTATGGAAAAGACCTACTTGATGCCGGAGACAATTATGAAGAATTAGAGGAAACTGCCAAATTGTTTAACCTTATTCCAAATGAAGAGCTTCGTTTTCTTTCAACAGATGAGGTCAACGAGCTTAACCAAGTGTTCGGCTAATTACGGTCACTAACTGTTAACTAGTTCGCATTGCAGTGTACTTAACATGAAAAATGAAATTTATGTGCTGAAATCAATACATTACCAATTGATTAAGTGTGTATTTCATGACTGTACTTGCGAACGAAAACCCTGATGTCATTCCTGCTGGCACACTAGAGCAATTTAGTTTCGATGCTCCTTCACTAAAAGGTAATTTGGCGGGAGAGAATGCCAACAGGGAGATCATTGTTTATCTCCCAGCTGGCTATTACGCCGACTCAAATAAAATCTTTCCCGTGATCTATGTATTGCATGGCTACGAAGGTGAACCAAACTCCTGGTTTGATGAGGGGCTGAATGACGAAGCTGGGCTGGATGACATTCTGGATGAAGTGATTAACGAAGGAGACTTGGAGCCTTCTATTGTCGTTGCCGTTGATGGTCGCAGTTCACTCAATGGTTCTTGGTACATCAACTCCCCAATTTCAGGAAACTTTCTGGATTACTTAACGATGGATGTTGTTAAGGAAATCGATATCCGTTACCGCACCCTGCCCGGAAAAATGGCGATTCTTGGTCACTCAATGGGTGGTTTTGGCGCCATGCTGGCTGCCATGGAAAATCCTACTTTATACCGTACCTGTGTGGGTTTGAGCCCAGCTGGTATGATGATGAAAAGGCATGACTATCAGCAGCATGCGGAATTCTTTCAGGGCGAGTTGGAAAAGCTTATTAATGGTGGTGAACCGGAGTGGTTTATTTATGCCTACCTGACCATCATTCGTGCAATTGCCCCAGATATCAACAACCCGCTTCTCTATATTTCAAAAGATATCGACGACATTGTGACGGAATTGGAGGACTTCCAGCTTTCCGATATTGCGATGAGACAAGTTGACCGGATCCGCGACTTACCCATCTATACCGAGATTGGTGATAACGAAGGGGAGTCTGTGGGAGAACCAATATTAGATAACTTCAACACCATGATAAAGACGTTTGAGAGACTTGATCTCAACGTTACATCCCACGTTTTTATTGGCGGACATACAGATAAAGTGGTTGAGCAGGTATATCGGGGATTGCGATATATTGGCGGTGTATTTCAGGAGAGTAAAATATAAAATTCGTTTAAATTCTCATTTAATTTTAGAAAGGCGCGCTTTTTAAGAGTGCGCCTTTTTTTGCTGTGCCTATCGTTTTATACACATGCTTTCATAAATTAATTGTGAAAATTCGCAAACTTAAAAATTATGACAAGTCAAGCCTCATTCATAATCAGCCATATATTCAGGCAGCAAAAAGTAGCCAACCACTTTTCATAGACGGCTCTTTAGTTTGCTTTGGGTATTACTGGCGAGCTAACAATCAATTTCGCTTGCGCTTAAAAGTAAACGCCGATTTCGGCGTTTTTCTTTAACAAGAAGAGGCTTGGCTATGGAAAATCAATCAACTATTACAAAAAAACTCCCTTCTTTTATCGAAACACGTCTCAATTCGTTTTTGCGAGATATGACGGAGCCGTATGAAAATTCGCGGCCGCTACCAGTCAGCAGTCGGCCGGGAGAAGGTTCGGTCGTCATGCAAAGTAACGATTACTTATCACTGAGTCTGAATGATTCAATTCAATCGGCGCATTTGAATGCCATTGCGGCTTCCAAAGAAAATGTCGTGATGTCAGCAGTATTTCTTCAGGATGAAGAACATAAACCTGATTTCGAAAACCGGCTGGCTGAATTTGTCGGCATGGACGGCTGTGTGTTATCGCAATCTGGCTGGGCGGCTAACATAGGTTTGCTGCAAACGATTTGTGAACCTGAAACCCGGGTTTATATAGATTTCTTTGCCCACATGTCGTTGTGGGAAGGAGCACGTATTGCAGGCGCGCAAATCATTCCTTTTATGCATAACAGTGTGAATAATCTGAAACGCCAAATTAAAAAGCATGGACCTGGTATTATCTTGGTGGATTCTGTCTACAGCACCATTGGCACCGTTGCTCCTCTTCCCGCCATCTACGAAGTGGCTGAAGAGTTCGATTGTGCCTTGGTCGTCGATGAGTCTCACTCACTGGGTACGCATGGCCCAAATGGTTCAGGTCTGGTCAATGAGATGGGTGTTCGGGACAGGGTAGATTTTGTCACTACCAGTCTTGCCAAAGCCTTTGCCTACCGTGCAGGCGCTGTATTGGGCCCGGAAAAACTGATCACGGCACTGCCGTTTGTTTCTTTCCCGGCGATTTTCAGCTCGACGGTTTTGCCGCAAGAGATTGCGCGTCTGGATGCTACGCTTGATGTGATAAGAAACGCCGATGAGAAGCGAAGGCGATTGTTTGAGATATCAGATTCACTCCGTTCAGGCTTGCAAAATATCGGCTTCAAGATCCGCAGTGATTCGCAAATCATTTCCCTGGAATGTGGGGATGAACAAAACACTGAGCATGTTCGTGATTTTCTGGAAGCCAATGGCGTCTTCGGTGCCGTGTTCTGTGCACCGGCAACGCCGAAAAATAAAGCCATCATCCGTTTTTCCCTGAGCGCGGACATGAGCAACCGGGAAATTGATCAAGTGTTGACGGTGTGTCAGGCGGCCTACGATCGTCCTGATCTGAATTTCTACTAACGGTATACCCCAGAAATTAGCAAAAGCCCCAATAGGGGCTTTTTTATTGCAACCAATTGGTGATTTTGTCCCGTAGCTTACGCTGGTCTGAAGGTTTGACGATGAAGTCGGACATACCGGAATCGAGAATCTTATCCAGTGTCGGTTTCGAGTTGTCACCCGTATGCGCGATGATCGGGATGTTAGAATATTGCTGTTCGGAATCGCGAATTCTGCGGGAAGTTTCCAGCCCGTCCATGATAGGCATTTCAATATCCATCAGGATCAAATCTATGCATTGTGCATCGTTATTGAGTGTTTCTAATGCGCTATTTCCGTTTGGACATTGAACGACTTTGAAGCCCTGCTTTTCCAATAGTATCGAGGTGAATTGCCGTAATGTTTCACTGTCATCAACGACCATGATGGTTTGTTGCATCTTGGCATCGTTGTTCGCAATAGGACGGGTTGTGGTGATTTCCACTGTGTCAAAGAACAGCTGTTCAATCACAGCAGGTGTGTTGATGCGCCACACTAGCGTTTCTATCCAGGTCGGTTGGTATACCGCGTGGGATTGATGATGGTTGGCTGGACCATTGTGTAGATAAACCACCTGTGCTTCAGTAAAAGACAACAGTGGCTCAATGTGACTCAGCACATCACCGTTGGCCTTCACGCTCTCCAGATCAACGACAATGACATCATACTCGAATTCAAAATCGCGTTTTTGAAGGGTTTGCAGCACATTGAGGGTTTGAAGTTTAAACCCGACATCTTTGCTGATTTTGGCGGCGCGAGCAATCAGATCGGCTTCATCGGTGACAACCAGCATGGATTTAAGCTTGATGAGCTTATGCTTGATGTCGTCAACGATGGGGGACTCAATGTTGGGGAAGGTGAGGGTAAAAGCGGTCCATTCACCTAGCTTAGATTCGCAAGTAATTTCTCCCCCAAACGAACGCATCACTTTACGGCAGAAGGGAAGACCTAAACCGTAATTGCCTGTTCTTCCAGTGGTATAAAAGTCCTCAAAGATGGCTTCGAGAATTTCTCTTGGAATACCCTGACCATTGTCCCGCACGATAATGCGGTTTTCGTACTTGTCGCTTTCTAGAAGAACATCAATCGTGAAGTTCTCGCTGCTGCGGTGATGGAAGGCGTTCTTGAACAGGTTGTAAATCACATATTTCAGCAGCGTATCGCTGCCAAGGAACTCAAAATCATGGGTGCTGCGAAGCGCAATTGATGTTTTGTCAGCAACGTTTTTGTAGCCAAAGCTCGCTATCGCGTTGCTTAACACGGCTCGGGTATTGTGCTTTTTGAATGTTGAACGGGAAACGCGGCTTTCATCTATCGAAGTCAGTAACAGGTCGATGGTTTCATTGCCTGCACGGATCATGTTCATAGCATCGTTACTGACTTCCCGCAGCAACTGCACGTCTTCTTCCTGAAGCTGGTAAACCTTGTTGCGGCTGTCAGAAGGGTCCGGGATGGTGGAGCGGATTAAATCGATGGTAGAGCACAGCCCACTCAGTGGATTACGCATTTCATGGGCGATGCCAGCACCGAAGACTTTTGCAATAGAAACCTTGGTTTCGTGTTCTTGCTGGTTTCGGAAAAAGAAAATATTGCCAAACAGGTAGATGAAAAGGAACACAGGCATATACGTCCAGTCCATCGTGAATTCAAGGTGATACCCTCGTGATGCCCAAGCACAAAGCACCGCCATGCTTAGCCCTAATAGGGTCTGTACAAACATCACCCAAGTGATGTGCACTAAGAGAATATGGAGGAAAATCGCTGCCATAAATGACAATAACCAAACTGTTGACCAGTTGTTCATCAGTAGCATGTAAAAGAAGAAAAACGGCAGGACAACGGTAATGGCTAACTGGTAAAACCAATGCATGTATTCCTGAAGTGGCGACTTTAGGCGTTTTCTTGCCAGAACAACAATGAAAAACAGGCAGCAGAACAGCCGCAATGAGAGGTTTTCGTATGTTTGTGGGAGAAAGTAGGTCCAGATGAAATAATACAGAGGGAACCCAATTAGCCCCATCCAGCCCACCAATGTCAGGTTAGGCTCAGCGTACTGGTATACCTTGCGAAATGCCGCTTCCATACTTTTGATAATTGCTGTCCTAGTCCAAACGTTTCGTTACCAGCCTTATTATTTTCTGTGTGGTGAACTTTCTTTTCATACTTTAAATAAAAATTGAATAGAAAGTTGGTTAATTCACCTGCCAGTTTCGAATTTTTATTCTCGGTTCTTGGAATATAATAGTCGCTTTCCAAGTCCCTGAGTTATCATAATTTGTTGCTATGCCATCAGTTTCATTTGATTGAATCTTCTCAAAAATAATTAGACGCTGAGGCAGTCCTTGAAAAAAACTTTATACAATGGTTTGTAATAGCGATGTCTTATTAATTGTACAAGTTTCGTTTTTTTTGAAAGGCAAGGATTTAACTTCAAATTTCGGTAATATTCGAGCGGGAAATAGACCGTCTGTGGAATGTATTTGCGTACAACCAACCTGGACGCGACTATCATCAGCATGTTTGGAAATAGCAAAAGCCACTTGCTCGCAAGTGGCTTTTGAGGGGAAAGCCCAGAGGGATTTAGATAGAAAACTGGCTGGTGTGATGTTCCAGTGTTTTGGCCAGTTTCGTCAGTTCAGTGCTTGCCTCTGTGATTTGATGCATCGCAGAGGCTGTGTTCTGGGACATGGAATTGATGTCGACTAAATTCTTGTTGATGTCGACGGCGACTGTTGATTGCTGTTCCGAGGCACTCGCCATCTGAATTGTCATATCGGCAATGCGTTCCACTGACGCAACGGCGCATTCTAATCGCTCAGTGCTTTCCAATGCCTGGTTGGCCACTTGTTCTGCATTCTGTGCGCCAGTTTCCATGGCTTTGCGGGTTTCGTCAGAAACCTTTTGCAGTGAGTTAATAAGGCTGGCAATTTCTTCAGTGGCATTCTGAGAGCTTTGCGCCAAACTTCTGACCTCATCTGCAACCACAGCAAAACCTCTCCCTTGATCGCCAGCACGGGCGGCTTCAATCGCGGCATTGAGTGCCAGCAAATTGGTTTGTTCGGCAATTTGGCCGATAGTGACCAGGATACCTGAAATGTCATCAGCACTTTTAGCCAACATGTTGGTTTTGTCTTTAGCCTGTTTCAGGTCAGACACTAAGGTCATCATACGGTTGGATGCATCACTGACAACCTGATTACTCTGTTTAATTAACTCTTGCGCTTCAGTGGCAGCCCGAGCCGTTTCAGATGTATTGTTGGAAATTTCGTTTGCTGTCATGGTCATTTCTTCCATGGCAGTAGCAACCTGAAGGGTACTGCTGTTCTGGCGCTCGATATTCTGCAGGGTATCGCGGGTGCTCTGTGATAGCTGGTAAGACGCTGAGGATTGTTGCTCGGTTGCTTTAACAACGCTTCCCGTCAGAGCTTTTAGGTTGTTGGTCATATCATACATTGAGCGGTAAACGCCGCTGCTGGAATCATCAATCGCAAAACTCAACGTCAGATCGCCTTTCGAAATAGTATCTGCGATCTTCTGCATTTCTTTGGGCTCACCACCCAGCGGTCGGGTAATAGCGTTGGCGAAATAGACTGCAACACCAGCGATGATGGCTAATGCGATAGAAATAGTTATCAGCACGGAATTGCGAAGTGTAGAGACAGAAGCAAAAGCTTCAGCAACGTCTATTTCTGCCAAAATTGCCCATTCGGCACCAAGAATGGAGATGGGAGAATATGCAGACAAAACGGGATTGCCGTTGTAATCCATGATGGTCTGAACCGCTGAAATACCATTCAAAGCCTGAGTGACGGCCTGGGTCTTCACTGCGCCTTTCACGGGGTTTGAGAAGGAGGCTATGACCGAGTGGTTAACTGGATCAAGGTAAGAGTCTGAGCGCATCAGGTTATCGCTGCCAACGAGATAGGTTTCTCCTGTTTCACCTAAACCTGCGCGCTCACCCATTATGGCATTGAGACGATCTATCGGAAATTGGTAGGCGAGAATGGCGACGGCCTCGCCTTTGTCGAATATCGGCGTAGCAATGAATCCAGCTGGCTCATTGAAAGATGGCAGATATTTGGCAAAGTCGATGAAGGCAACCTGACCTTTCTTGGCGGTTAGCGCCTGCCGATAGGCTTCTGCTAAACCACTTTCTGAAAAAGGTCCACGTTTGAGTGAAGTTGCAAAGTCTGTTTCTTTGCTCACGGAATACACCACATTTCCGCCTTCGATATCGATCAGGAAAATGTCGTAGTAACCGAATTTCTCTTTGGTAGAAGCAAGGTAATCGTGAATCGCGTTGTGGTGGAAGTCATAGCGCAGGCCAAAGTGACTGGTCGACATGACGGCTTTGTTGTCGTTTTCATTATCGACGAGATAGGCATATTGAAGGTATTTAGCTGACGTACTGAGTTGTTCAACCAAAGAAGATGCATCGACAGTTAACTTAAAGTCGTATTTTTTCTGCGTAGGCGCGATAAGTTTTTTTTGATAGTAAGCGATAAGCTGTTGTTCAGATATTTCACTCGCATCAATTTCTGTGGGTACGGTTCGATACGCATCAATCATGCCTTTAGCACTGTTAGCAAGAGATGCTGACGATGCGGTTGTTGTCAGCTGTGCTGCTGCGCTGTCAAAGTATCTCTTGACCGCATCCTTCTTCACTTCGCGGAGCGCTTCGAGCTGACTGAATGTTTGCTCTTCGAGGGATGCACTCGCCATTTGCAAAGAAAACGCAGACACAATGGCTGCGGGTATTAGCCCTATGCCTAAAAGGATTAACAACATTTTCTGTTTCAGCTTCATTATCCGCCCCCTAGCCAATGTTATTTATTTGTTATTCAACTCTGTATCAATAACGAGAAAGTGTGCTCTATGAAATGAAAATAGTGTTAGGAATTATTATCTTCCACTAAATGATAGTGATTATCATCACGGATATGCCTTGTGATCCATATAAATATGTCGACAAAAGACACCATTTTTGAATGGTTAATTTTGGTCTTAGAATAGGTGATTTCTACTAATTGACTGTTTTTCAACTGGTTGCATTTCTAGACAGCCAATGAAAATTTTCAAGCGCGTGAACCTTGTTCAATAAATACAATTTCACCTTGCGCGGAAAATTTGAAAAGAAAAAGCGAGCCATTTGGCTCGCTTTACTGGTTAGGACAATCTTTTGACGATCAGTCTTCCATGTAGCTTTCAATGCTCGGGCAAGAGCAAATCAGGTTGCGGTCACCGTAAACATTGTCGACACGGTTAGCTGTCGGCCAGTACTTCGCATCTTTCGATTGTGCGCTTGGGAAGCAAGCCAACTCACGGCTGTAAGGGCGCTCCCAATCGGCAGCCATGAGGTCATTCTGTGTGTGTGGTGCGTTAACCAGCGGATTGTTCTCCAGTGGCCATTCGCCATCCTGCACTTTAGCGATCTCTTCGCGAATAGCGATCATCGCATCACAGAAGCGGTCTAGCTCAGCTTTGTCTTCACTTTCTGTTGGCTCAATCATCAGTGTGCCTGCAACCGGGAAGGACATCGTTGGCGCGTGGAAACCATAGTCCATCAGACGCTTCGCAATATCTTCCTCAGAGATGCCAGACGCATCTTTGATTGGACGAATGTCGATAATACATTCGTGCGCAATGCGACCGTGAGTACCGCGGTACAGAACCGGGTAGTAAGGACGCAGGCGCTCCATCACATAGTTTGCACTCAGGATGGCAACCTTAGTCGCTTCCGTCAGGCCTTGCTCACCCATCATGGCAACGTATGCCCATGAAATTGGCAGGATAGAAGCGCTACCGATCTGCGCAGCAGAAACTGCGTAATTAGTACCTTCAACCACGTGACCCGGTAGGAATGGTGCTAGGTGTGATTTCACACCGATAGGACCCATACCTGGACCACCACCACCGTGTGGGATACAGAAAGTCTTGTGCAGGTTCAAGTGGGAAACGTCTGAACCAATGAAACCTGGGCTGGTGAGACCAACCTGAGCATTCATGTTTGCACCATCGAGATAAACCTGACCGCCCGCTTCATGAACCAGTTCGCACACTTCCTGAACCGCTTCTTCGTATACACCATGCGTAGAAGGGTAGGTGATCATGATGCAAGACAGATCGTTGCGGTGTTTCTCGATTTTCGCTTTCAGATCGTCAACATCGATGTTGCCGTTGTCATCACAACCTACAACTACGACTTTCATAGAAACCATGGCTGCAGATGCTGGGTTGGTGCCGTGTGCAGAACTTGGGATCAAACAGACATTACGGTGAGCTTCGCCACGGCTTTCGTGGTAGCGCTGAATCGCAATCAGACCCGCATACTCGCCCTGTGCGCCTGAGTTAGGCTGCAGGGACATTGCATCGTAGCCAGTGATTTCGCACAGCATCTTGTTCAGTGATTCCGCCAACTCGCCATAACCCAGTGCTTGGTCAGCGGGAACAAACGGGTGCAGGGCACCAAATTCAGGCCAGGTCACTGGGATCATCTCTGCGGCGGCATTTAGCTTCATGGTACAGCTGCCGAGCGGGATCATGCCGTGCGTCAGGGAGAAGTCTTTGTTTTCCAGCTTCTTCATGTAACGCATCAACTGGGTTTCACTCTGGTGAGTGTTGAACACAGGGTGCGTCAGGTAATCGCTGGTGCGTCGGCATGATTCCGGAATTGCCGCATACTCGTCCGCTTCTACAGAAGAGGCATATTGCGCCACGTCTGTTTCGTCCGTCAGTGCAGCTACCAGTGCGGTGACTTCTTCCAGCGTGGTGGTTTCATCGAAACTCACGCCCAACTGTCCATCCAGTTTGCGAAGGTTGAAGCCAGCATCCTGCGCTTTTTGGAAAAGCGCGTCGGTTTGATCACCGGTGTTCAGCGTGATGGTGTCAAAGAAATCGTGGAATGCCAGCGCGATCCCAGCGTGGTTAAACGCTGCTGCTGCCAATGCCGTCAGGTGATGTACGCGACGACCGATTTTCTTCAGGCCTTCTGGACCGTGGTATACCGCATAGAAGGCAGCCATATTTGCCAGCAGTGCCTGTGCAGTACAGATGTTCGAGGTCGCTTTCTCGCGGCGAATATGCTGCTCACGGGTCTGCATCGCCATGCGAAGTGCTTGGTTGCCTTTCGAGTCGATAGACACACCAATCACACGGCCAGGCATAGTACGCTTCAGTTTGTCACGTGTTGCCATGAATGCAGCGTGTGGACCACCGAAGCCCATAGGCACGCCAAAGCGTTGTGCAGAACCAATAACGACATCTGCACCCATTTCACCCGGTGCTTTCAGCAAGGTGAGGGACAGCAGGTCAGCAGCTACCGTTACCAGCGTTTTGTTGGCTTGTGCCGCGGCAATAAGGTCTGTCAGATCGCGAACCTGACCCGTCGTGCCAGGATATTGGAGCAGTGCGCCGAACACATCGTGCTGCGGCAGGTTATCTGCTGCATCCACCACTACATCAAAGCCCATAAAGCCTGCGCGCGTGTTGATCACGTCCAGTGTTTGCGGGTGAACGTCGTCTGCCACAAAGAAAGTGTTGCTCTTACTCTTACCACCGCGCTTACATAGCGTCATGGCTTCGGCGGCAGCCGTTGCTTCGTCAAGCAGGGAAGCATTAGCCAGCTCCATGCCTGTCAGGTCCATCACCATTTGCTGGAAGTTCAGCAGCGATTCAAGGCGACCCTGTGAGATCTCTGGCTGGTATGGCGTGTACGCTGTGTACCAACCTGGGTTTTCCAACACGTTACGGAGAATTGGATTTGGCGTGTAGGTGCCGTAGTAACCCTGACCGATAAAGCTGCGCTTGATGACGTTTTTGCTCGCAATAGCCTTTAGCTTGCTTAGCATAGCCACTTCACTCAGTGGCGCATCAAGATCCATAGGTTGTGGCAGGCGAATAGCTGCTGGCACAGTTTCTTCAATGAGATGCTCAAGGCTGGTGGCATTCACTGTGTTCAGCATCGCTTGCTGGTCGGATTCGCGCGGGCCGTTATGACGGGTGACAAACTCGTTGTCAGCCTGCAGTTGATCAAGTAAGCGTGATTCTGTCATGACCTTCGTCCTGAATTAGTCTTCGATAGTTGCCTGATAAGCTTCAGCGTTCATCAGATGATCAAGGTTGCTGTCGTCAGCCAGCTTGATTTTCGCAATCCATCCGCCTTCAAATGGTGCTTCGTTAACCAGTTCTGGGCTGTCTTCCAGATCTTCGTTAACTTCAACCACTTCACCGTTTACCGGGCCGTAAATGTCTGATGCTGCTTTTACAGATTCTACGAGTGAAAAGCCTTCGCCGACTTCAACTTCGGTGCCAATTTCTGGCAGGTCAACGAATACCACGTCACCCAACAGTTGTTGTGCGTGATCAGAGATACCTACTGTCACAGTACCGTCGCCATTGTCTTTTACCCACTCGTGGCTCTCAGCAAATTTCAGGGTTGCATCCATTTTTACTTCTCCGTGTGAAACGAGTTAAATCGTCGCTGCTACTTGCAGCATAAAAATTTTACGGGCCGGGGGCTGCTCCGAACCCGTCTAGTATTCCTGTCTGGCAAGTGCTCTATTAACAGGCAACAACGTTGATGGCGATTGCGTTGGTTGCCAGTCCGCCTTGGGACGTTTCCTTGTACTTGCTCATCATGTCGAGTCCTGTTTCGTGCATGGTTTTAATCACGCTATCGAGCGAAACGTGGTGCTCTCCATCGCCATTAAGTGCGAGTCTGGTGGCATTAATTGCCTTCACTGCACCCATGGTATTTCTTTCTATGCAGGGAACCTGAACCAGACCGTTAATAGGGTCGCACGTCAGTCCCAGGTTGTGTTCCATTCCGATTTCCGCAGCATTTTCTATTTGTGCCGAGGTCGCACCCATGGCGGCGGCTAAACCGCCAGCTGCCATCGAACAAGCGACGCCGATTTCTCCCTGGCAACCAACCTCTGCTGCGGATATAGATGCATTGGTCTTGTACAAAGAACCAATCGCTGCTGCGGCTGCAAGAAAGGTTCTTATGCCTTCCACATTGTTGGGTGACACAAATTTGTTGTAGTAAGCCAGCACAGCAGGAATCACGCCTGCCGCTCCGTTTGTCGGCGCTGTTACTACGCGGCCACCCGCTGCATTTTCTTCGTTAACGGCCATGGCGAACATGTTGACCCAATCATTGGTGTCGAGGGGCAGGCCGTCCAAGTCTTTCTTGATAATGCAATCGTGTAGCTTTTTTGCCCGACGCTTCAGAGCGAGCCCTCCGGGCAATACACCATCTTGCTCGATGCCACGCTCAATACAGGCGTTCATCACGTGCCAGATAGCATCAATCTGTTCGTTGACCGTTTTCATGGATGCCTTTTTGTCCTGTGCTTTGGCACGGGCAAGCTCGTTGGCAAACATGATGTCGGCGATGCTCTTTTCTTGCTTTCCACAATGTTCGAGCAGTTCCACCGCGCTGTTAAAAGGAAACGGTGGCGTAAAATCTGATGCAAGGGCATCAGTTTCACCTTTTTCTACGACGAAACCGCCTCCAACTGAGAAGTAGGTGCAACAAAGCAATACTTCTTCGTTGTCTCCCTTCGCTGTCAGTGTCATTCCGTTTGGATGCTCTGGCAGTACCTTGTCGAAGTGGAAGACCAGATCAGTGTCCCAGTCAAAAGGAACAAAGCGGTGTCCGTCTAGTGGCAGTTCTTTGCTGCCTTTCACCATGTTGGTCATGGTTGGGATATCGTCTGGATTGACGCTATCAGGCCATTCGCCCATCAAGCCCATCACACATGCCACATCCGTGGCGTGACCTTTCCCAGTCAGTGCCAGAGAGCCATACAGCTCGACTGTCACTGTTTCCACATTGTGGAGTATCTCTTTATCGCGCAATTCTGCAGCAAATCTTGCGCTGGCGACCATGGGACCCACTGTGTGGGAGCTGGATGGCCCAACGCCAATCTTAAACAGGTCAAACATGCTATGACTCATTGCACGTCTCCTTGCCTTTTGTAGGTTACGCACCACCGTTCTGGCTTGGGTGCCGGTTGATGACTATCCCGTCATCGCTTGCCCAGTTGTCACGTTGAAGTGCTTATTACTTTGGGTATAGCAAGCGTGGCGTTTTATTGTTATTTGAACTTCAACATTTGCGTAACATACAAAACGTGTTTGCGCCCTGCAAAACAAAATTTCCTATAGGAAACTCTTGATGTGATCTCGCGAACAGTTCTGACAATTTGCTCAATATCAGACTTTCTTAAAATACTTACCTTGCGCAAACGTTTGCTTTTTTACTCTTTTACACGCAACATTGCAAACGCTAAATCCTTGCCCAACGATCAATTCATTTAATATCAATGGCTTGGGATAAGTTGGATTTTAGGGTGGATTTTTGTGAAAAAGTCAGTAGTTGGACGGATGGAAAGAAACCCAACTATCATACGTCTTGGTGAGTGGTGAAGATTCACTCAAGTTTCCAATAGGAAACTTTTTGTTAAAAGTGTTAACTTGTTCGTGTTGGTCGCAGCGTTGTCTGTGTAAGAATGGCGGCCACTAGAACAGCCCCTATGGACTGAACCCAGTAATTGCAAGGTGAGAATCGAACTATGTCAGAGTCAGATGCACAGGACGTGTATCCGTCAGTAACCGTTGAACGAGCCAGTGTGCAGGCGGATGCGCCTATTTCGCCGCTGCGTTTGGGTGAACGGCTGAAAGAGATCCGAACCAAAAGCGGTTTGACGCTGGAGGAAGCCAGTAAGCTAACCGGGCTTGCGCGCTCCACACTTTCAAAAATTGAAAATGAACAGATTTCCCCGACGTTTCAGGCGATGCAAAAGCTGGCAGTTGGATTGAAGATCGACATCCCACAGTTATTCGCTCCGCCAAAATCACGTCAGGCGACAGGCCGTCGTGACATTACCCGTGCGGGAGAAGGGAAATCGAGACCGACGGGCACTTATGAACATGAACTGTTGGCGACCCAGCTCACCAACAAAAAGATGTTTCCTTTCAAGTCCCGGGTGCGTGCTCGTTCGTTTGAAGAGTATGACGAATGGATTCGCCACGATGGTGAAGAATTTCTTTTAGTGCTGGAAGGCAGCATTGCCTTCTACTCTGAGTTCTACGAAGCGATTGAACTGAATGAGGGCGACAGCGTGTATTACGATGCTGCGATGGGGCATATGCTCACCTCGCTCAGTGAAGAAGATGCCCAGATCCTATGGGTTACGGCATCTTAAGATTGGATTTTATCCCCGCAGATACCGCGGATGATTATTTAGCAAGTCGGCAAGCGCCGTGATCATGGAGTGAAACATGTCTCAGGATCTACTTAAAACCCCACTGCACGCCCTTCACATCGAAATGGGCGCGAAAATGGTTCCATTCGCTGGTTATGATATGCCAGTGCAATACGCGCTGGGTGTGCGTAAAGAACATATTCATTGCCGTGAACACGCGGGCCTGTTTGATGTTTCTCACATGGGCCAATTGCGCCTACACGGTGAGAACGCAGCGAAAGCACTGGAAGCTCTGGTACCGGTAGACATTATCGATCTGCCAGAAGGCAAGCAGCGCTATGCATTGTTTACGAACGAGCAGGGCGGCCTGATGGATGACCTGATGGTCACTAACTTTGGCGACCACCTGTTTGTGGTTGTTAATGCCGCATGTAAAGAGCAAGACATTGCACACCTGCGTGCAAACATTCCGGCAGATGTTGAGCTTGAGGTTATCGAAGACCGCGCTCTGCTGGCACTGCAAGGCCCTGAAGCTGCTGCTGTGCTGGCGACGCTGAACCCAGCGGTTGCTGACATGGTGTTCATGGATGCCGCGAAAATGGATCTGGCAGGCATTGAATGTCTGGTCAGCCGTTCTGGCTATACCGGTGAAGACGGCTACGAAATCTCTGTTCCTGAAGACAAAGCTGAGGAGTTTGCACGTCGACTGCTGCTGAAAGAAGAAGTCGAGTGGATTGGTCTGGGCGCTCGCGATTCATTGCGCCTTGAGTGTGGCCTTTGTCTGTATGGGCATGACATTGATACCACTACAACGCCAGTAGAAGGCAGTCTGCTTTGGGCAATCAGTAAACCACGTCGTGCAGATGGCGAGCGTGCAGGCGGTTTCCCGGGCGCAGACATCATCCTTGATCAAATCGCAACAAAAGACGTTTCCCGCAAGCGTGTTGGCCTGCTGGGTTCAAGCAAGGCGCCAGTGCGTGAAGGTGCAGTATTGTTTGATGCAGACGACAACGAGATTGGTATTGTGACCAGTGGCACATTTGGTCCAACCAAAGGCCAACCTGTTGCCATGGGTTACGTTTCTACTGTGAATGCAGCTATCGGAACAGAAGTCTTTGCGGAAGTGCGCGGTAAGAAGTTGCCGATGACTGTCGAAAAAATGCCGTTTGTGCCACAGCGTTACTACCGCGGCTAATTGGCTGAAAAATATCAAGAAAATGTTTGCATTCTGAGAAAGCGGCAAACCGCATTGGTGATGGTAAAAATTCAGCAATGTGAGCAGCTTAAGAAAGGTCGGTGCTTGTCATCGGCCTTTTTCTTTTATTTGTCAGTAGGCTGGAGAATAGACCGAAATTCGTGTCGGATTATTTAACTTTTCGTCTCAAAACTGGCATCACTTATGCTCTCTGTTTAAGTGAGCTTTCTATCAGTAAGAATGTAAATTTCTGGGTGTGGAAAGCAAGCGTCTGTGAATTCGTGCAGAAAGCGTCAATAAAGCAGGCGATTCACGGGATTATGGATTAATGTCTTATATGTACGACATGAGGTCGATAGGAGAAAGAGTTGTATGCTTGCGGAACAACGGGATGATATTGATAACCCTCTGATCTGGCCGATTTTGAGTGTACTGGAAGCGTCAAACCAAAGCTGGAAAGTGCACTATTTGATGGCTGAGCTACAGAAAAATACCATCATGGACCATCTTGATGATGACCCTCAACTGGACTTGTTCAAGCGTAATTTTCTTATCATGAACGCGCTCTACCAATTGCAGGAAATGCTGCTGCCCCAGCAATGGCTACAAGTAGAGTCGATGGACATCCGCCTCATGTGGCGAGGCGCGGGAACGGGTTTTGTTCAACATGAAGTGAACACCGACGACCCTCTTCGCGGCTACTACATGGATTGGAATAACTATGATGCGCAAACGGAAGACGTTCGCGAACTATTGAGTTCATTTTGGAAACGCTATCAGCAGCATGTGGGTCACTGCAGTGAAACGACCGTTGAGCGTCGAAATGCGCTGGCAGCTCTAGGGTTGGCTGAGAATGCTTCGGATTCAGAAATTCGACGCCAATGGCGCAAGATGGCCCTTAAATGGCACCCAGACAGACCCGAAGGGGATGCCGCCACATTCCGCACCATGTGTGAAGCTTGGCAGAGTCTGCGCTTATGATAGAAAGCGGATATTTATAGAACCCAGCTTATACCGAGCTGGGTTTTTTGTTTAATGCGTGATGTTTTTTGGCTGCAGACAGCGTAAACACCACCAAGGTCAACAGTACAATCCCACCACCAATCAGCACATTGTTACTTGGAACTTCTCCCAATACGGCCCAAACAAACAATGGCCCAAGAATCGCTTCAAGGAGCATGAACAAATTTGCGTGTGCTGCAGGAAGGTATTTAGGCCCGATTGAAATCAGAACAAACGAAATAGGCACCACGACGCCACAAAGCAGCAAGGTGTATTTCCACTCCTGGAGAGTCAGTGAAAAAGGCTCTGCACCAGCAAACAGTGAGATCATTGAAGTACAAAGCCCACCAAGAACCAGATAAAGCGGGGCATTAGCACTTTTACTTTTCCTCAAAATCACAAAGTAAGTTGCCAGCATAAAAGCTGTTATCAGCGCCATCAAATTACCAAAGGACGCCGTGGGCATCGCCTTTCCGTAGAAAACGAAACCGACGCCAACCATTGCCGCCACGATGGCGATGAGGGTTCGACTATCAACCCTCTCTTTGAGAATGAGAAAAGCTAGCAGGGCAGATATCAGCGGGCTGATGTTGATGATAATAAGGGTGCTGGCGACCTGTGTATGGTCGATGGAAAGAACAAAGCAAACCGTCGAAATGGAGAATGCAAACGAGCCTATCAACAGCGCTTTCGAAGGCTTTTTAAGTGCTGAAAGTGTCTGGGAAGGACGGGTCGCCATCATAAAAGTAGCAATGATGAGGGCAGACAGCAGTCCACGCCAGAACAACAATGTCCAACCGGAGGCCTCAATCAACCGAATGAGCAGCGCATCAACACTGAGGATCGTGATCCCCACCAACATGGCTGTCGTGCCTTTGAAAATCGGTGTCACGCCGGTTTCTCCTTGTTTTTAAGCCCAATTCCTAACAGGCAAACCAGCCCCTAGGGGCTGGTTGGTAACAGAAACACTTTGTTTAATTTTCATTCGATGACAGTAGCCCATTTATTCTTAGTTAAGTCAATAAGTGCAAACAGGTTTTGTCCCCTCTCACTTTATCAAGCAGCAAGTGGGGTCTACTCTTATTTGATAAGAGTGTCACCATAAAGAGAATTTGGAGACAAAATGAGATCTATACGCCACATCTTTTTCGCGTTGATGGGATTAATCCTGTTTCTCGGCGTAGCAATCATCCTTGCGCATTTGCGGTCTGATACGTTAACGAACCAAATCAACACCATTTATGAGCAGCGTTATCAGCAATATCGACTGGCGATTGAATTAAAACAAAGTTCTGATCTCCTGACCCAGTTTGCTCGCAACTATGCGGTGACCACGAACAACCGGTGGCGCTACCTGTTTGAGCAGGTGAAAGCGGTCCGTGACGGTCAACTACCGTTGCCAAGCGGTTACAACTTTGACTACTGGGCGCAGATGTCTGACCCCGATAAAGAAGTGGTTCAGCCTGAAATCCCTATCCGCCCAGATCATCCCTCATTGTTGAGCCGTTTACGTGATGCCGGGATCAGTGAATCCCATATGTCTTTTCTGACTCAGGCGCTTTCCCGCTCACAAGACTTGATTGGCATTGAGCAAACTGCCATGGATTTGATCCAGGGGCGAAAGCGCACAGCCCGCGGTATTGAAAGGGTAATTCCAGACCCCGAGCTTGCGCAGCAGATGCTGTTTGGTCCGGACTATATTCATGCCAAAAGCAAAATCATGGGTCCTATTGGGGCGTTCTACGATGCGATTGATAAGAAGACAACGGAAGAATTAAACGCGCTCAAGCAGCAACGCGCAAACATGGATGGAATTACCATTACCATGGCCTTTATGCTGCTTATAGCTGTACTGACAACGACGACTCTGCTTTGGTATCGATTCCTCAAACCACTCGACAATATTCGCAGTACTATCGTCAACAAAGTTCGCAACAAAGAGTTTGAGTTCAAGCTGGATGTGAACAAACAAGGCGAATTGAAGGATCTCGCCTACGCGCAAAACGAAGTATTACGTGAAATTGCAGAACGCTTCGAGTTCAGCCGTCAGGTTAAAGCGTTTTCTGATTTGATTCGTGGTTGTTCTGGCATGGGTGAACTTGGATTTCAGGTCGCGAACTTCTTCTCCCAGCGCTTGGAACTGCCGTATGTGGCGCTCTATGTTGTTCGTGGGGACAACATGAGCCTTGTTGGGGGGGTTGGTGTCGACGAGCAATCTGAACAGATGCAAAAAGAAACGGTCTCTTTCCACCGCACCATTCTCGTTACCAAAGAAGTACTGAGAATACGCAACGATAAAGATCAGTTCGCGCTCACCTTGCCTGTTGGCAGACTTTCCCTGAGTGAGATGTATTTCATTCCACTGATTGTGAACAACGAGATGGTGGGTGTACTTGAGTTAGGTTCGGTGAGATTGCTCTCTGACAAGGAAATCGACTGGCTCAATGAGGTTCAGGAAGACTTGGCGGTGGGCATTCAGCTCACGCTCAATGCTGAGCTTCAAATGGAAGCAGAACAGCGCGTCTCTGAGCAGCTCAAACTCAATCAGCAAATCATCAATGCGATTCCGAACCCAACCTATTTCCGCGATACCGAAGGCACTTACATTGGCGTTAATGATGCGTTTACTGATTTCCTCGGCCTTTTCTATGTGGATGTCGTCGACAAATCGCCGCAGGAATTGTTTGCCAGTGACGTTGCCACCATGTTTACCGAGAAGGAAAGAGAACTGCTCGATAACCCGGGCTCGACCGTTTATGACATTGAGCTGGCCAATGCGAGCGGCGATGTGCGAATTCTTACTGTGTATGAAGCGACCTACTACGGCGGTGATGGAGATCCTCTCGGTATTGTAGGCTTGTTCGTTGATGTTACGACGCAGAAACGCCTCGAATCTGACCTGATTGCAGCGAAAGATCAGGCCACAGAAGCGAGTAAGGCGAAAGGCGAGTTCCTTGCCAACATGAGCCATGAGATCCGTACACCAATGAACGCGATTCTCGGTATGTCTCACCTGGCTTTGCTGACCGACTTAAACGATAAGCAGCGTAACTATGTCGGCAACATTGAGAAAGCAGGTAAATCACTGCTTGGTATCATCAATGACATTCTGGACTTCTCGAAAATTGAAGCGGGTAAGCTGACCGTCGAACACATTGAATTCCGATTTAGTGAAGTATTGGACAACATCAGCAATATCATATCGGTGAAAGCGAAAGAGAAAGATCTGGAGCTTATCTTCGATATCGACCCTGACCTTCCTGATGACCTTGTCGGTGATCCACTTCGTTTGGGGCAAATCATCATCAACTTGACCGGTAACTCAGTGAAGTTCACCGAAACGGGCGAAATTATCATTCGTGCCCGCAAAGTTAGCGACGCAAACGAGATTATCGAAGTTCAGTTTGATATTCAGGATACCGGTATCGGTATGAACGAAGAGCAGCTTGGCCGTCTGTTCCAGTCTTTCTCACAAGCTGATGGTTCCATTACCCGAAAATACGGCGGTACAGGCTTGGGTCTCACCATCTCCAAGAGCTTTGTTGAGCTCATGGGTGGCCGGATCTGGGTGGAAAGTGAGCCGGGCAAAGGCTCTACTTTCTCTTTCACTATCCGTTGTGGTCGCAGCGAGTCGAGTATCAAAGAACAGGTGGCGCGTTCCACAATCCTGCATGATAAACGTGTTCTGGTGGTCGACGACAACCAAGCCTCACGCGACATCATGTATGCGCTGCTCGATAACCTTGACCTGCGAGTGGCGGCGGTTTCGAATGGTGAAGAAGCGGTTTACGAAGTGGAGTCCGCAGATAATAGCCACGACGGCTTTGATGTGGTTGTCATGGATTGGAAAATGCCGGGCATTAATGGTGATGAAGCCACCCTGCAAATTCGCGACAAGCCTCTGAACAAGATGCCGAAGGTTATCCTTGCCAGTGCCTATGGCGAGGACTCTGGGCTGATCAATGAAGAAGTGCAGAAAGTTTTTGATGCGTCTTTAGTGAAGCCGATCAACCCCTCTTCGTTGTTTGATGCGCTGATGGAAGCCTTCGGCAGAGAAGAAATGAAACTGGCGAATTGCCGCGAAGCTGAAAAAGAGCAGAGCGAAGAAGTCGACTTTACCGGGCTGAAAATCTTGCTGGTAGAAGACAACATGATTAACCAGGAAGTGGCGAAAGGTATTTTGGAGCAATTTAATCCGACCATCGAGGTGGCTGATAACGGCCAGATTGCGTTGGATATGGCACAGGATCAGGACTTCGATATTGTGCTGATGGATATGCAAATGCCTGTTATGGATGGCTTAACGGCGACCCGCAAGATCCGTGAAATTGAATCTCTTTCCAGCTTGCCCATTGTTGCCATGACCGCGAATGCCATGGAACGAGACGTCAAACAATGTAAGGAAGCGGGGATGAATGACCACGTTTCCAAACCCATTGATGTGGAAGAGTTGATCAGTGCGATTCAGCGTTGGACATCGGCTTCAAAAGAAGCGGTGAAATCTTCCGTTGCACTGAATGGCAAGAAAGATGACGAGCCTTCGATTCCTGATCTGGACGATATTGATCCCTTGGTACTTGATGCAAAAGAGGGCATAAACCGGATCGGCGGTAATGTAGAAGCATACTGGAAAGTCATCACGGCATTCACGGAAACCAAGCTTGCTGTGATAGACAAAATCCGTGAGCAGCTCGCGAACGATGAACGGGAAGACGTGGAACTGTTTGCGCACTCCCTTAAAGGTGCTGCGGCAAATGTCTCTGCTAAAGGTCTAGCAGTGTTGGCGGGTAATTTGGAAGACCAAGCGGGTTCTGATCTCAAGATGGAAGCCTCACTGGTGGATAAAATCGAGCAATGCCTGCAGGAGATCCATACTTACATTCCAGGTGCAGAGCCGGAAAAAGAGAAAGCAGACGAGGTACAGGCGTTTGCAGGGTACACACCGAGAGAGTTCCGTATTGAACTTGAACAGCTAAAAATCCTGCTGAATAATTTTGATACGCAGGCTGTCGATTTCATCACAGGTATCAAAGAGAACTCGAAGAGCATGGATGTGGATCTTTCGGGTGTAGAAGATGCGATTCGTAAGTTTGAATACGAGGCCGCGGCAAGCAAGCTAGAAGCGGTGATTGAATCGCTGGGTGTCGATGAGGTAGATGAAACACCTGAATTATTCTGATTTGCTGAGCGAATTGCAGGAAAGAAAAAGCCGCGTGTGGACGCGGCTTTTTTGAACGCGATTTACAGTGAGCGACTGCGCAGTTCGAAAATCAGCTTTTCAGCACTGCATTCGAACTTCAATTTTACTGTGAGTGGACTCAATGAAAGCTCGGCATTTTCGTTGAGGTCATGGATAACCTTTTCGTTTACTTGCTTTGCCAGATCCAGATAACGTTGAAATTCAGCAACAGCAGTCGCTTTATCTTCTGCGAAGATCTCTACTTCTGCAACTTCATCACCTTCACCGATAACAAAGCCCATTTCCGCTGTTACACCGCATGCATCGCATACTTGGTATTCTTCTTGGCTCATCGCTTTCTCTCTCAATAGCAGCGCGCTTTGGAAACGTCCTAAGGCGTCTGTATGTTGGAATTTAAGTAATATTACTACATTTAGGCGTGCAAAAAGTAGGGCTTTTAACAAAGAATTTTAATCAAGCTAGCTTAGATTACTTGTTCAATTTCAAAAGACGAAAACAAAAAAAAGCGTGGGGCGAAACCCACGCTTTTCGTTTTGTCCAAGGGTATTATTCTTCCCACTGAACCAGTGTGCCTGATGGCCAGGTTGCACCAATATCGTGATACTTTTTCTCGAGCAAATGACGACGGATTTTGAGGGTTGGTGTCAGCAATCCATTCTCGATGCTCCAAGGTTCTTTGATCATCAATACACCACGGATTTTTGCGTGTGATTCCAATTCGCCATTGATGGTTTCAATCACATGCTTCACGCGTCGCTCATAGCGCTCGCGGTCAAAGTCTGGGAAGTGATGAGGTAACGCGAGCAGCACAGGGCCAGGCATACCAGAGCCCACAAGACACATCATTTCGATGTTGCTCAGCTCGAACAAGCGTTTCTCGATAGGCACAGGCGCGACAAATTTACCTTTTGCTGTTTTAAAGGTGTCATTCTTACGGCCTTGAATGGTAAGAAAGCCTTCATTATCTAAGAAGCCAATATCACCAGTGTGCAGCCAACCGTCCACGATGGTTTCCGCTGAGGCTTCAGGATTTTTGTAGTAGCCGGTGAACAAGCCTTGGCTGCGAACAAGAATTTCTTCGTCTTCTGCAATTTTGATTTCTACACCGGGACCTGCGTTACCCACAGAGCCAATTTTGTCACTGCGGAATGGGTAGTTAAGGGTGCTATACGCGTAGGACTCCGTCATACCCCAGGCTTCGGTAATGTTTAGTCCCAGCTTTTCATACCAGCGAAGCAACGCTGCTGAAACAGGTGCAGAACCACACCCCAAGACGCGAGCCTGATCCAAACCAAGGTTGGTTGCCACTTTCTTCTTAATCAGGCCAGAAATGATCGGCAGTTTAAGGAGTATGTTGAGTTTGCTGTCCGGCAGTTTCTCTTGAATGCGTTGTTGGAACAGCGTCCACAAACGAGGTACAGAAATGAACAGAGTAGGGCGATGCATCTTCACGTCTTCGATAAAGGTATCGAGAGACTCTGGGAAGGCGGTACAAATACCAGCATTCATTGCTGTTGCCATGATGTATACGCGCTCTGTGATGTGCGCCAGTGGCAGGTATGAGAACAAACGCTCGCCTTCACGCATACCAATGTGGTTAATCAACTGCTGTGCGGACCAAGCATGCGCACCATAAGTCAACATTGCACCTTTTGGCAGTCCAGAGGTACCAGAGGTATAAACGATAGACATCAGCTCATCGTCTTGATGATCGGGCTTCACGTCTGCGCGGTCGTTTTGCGCCACCAAGTCTTTCCAGTCGTAACCGCAATTAATGGTTGGATAAGGGAAGGCAATGGTTGGGATGTCTGAACGCTCTACTAAAGATTCTTTCAGGGCTTGAGTGTCGTCGAGCTTACCAACGAACAGAGCCTTCGATTCACTGTGGTCAAGCACGTGAGAAATAGTTTCAGAACCCGCGGTCGGGAAAATCGGCACGCTGATATAGCTGCCGAGCATCATGGCAAGGTCAGCGGTGAACCATTCAGCGCAGTTTTTAGAGATGAGAGCAACACGGTCTCCTGGCTCGAGACCCATACCGCGCAGTGCAGTGACGATACGTAACGCTTGGTCTACGACATCGGAGTATGTGAAATCGTTAAACTTGCGGTTAATGATCTGTCTCAGGAAGATTTCGTTAGGGCGTTCTTCAGCCCAGCGCAGCATTTGTAGATATGGTTTTTGTTGAGCCATAAAAGGACCCCGTATAACAGTAGGGAAAAGAGTTTATTTTTAATTGTATGTTACTAGCTTGTTAAATTAGGTGTCTTGATAGACGCTGGTCAAGCTATTCATTCAAACGCTTGTTCAAATTTTGATGCATGTAACGCTGTAACACTGAGCGTTGCAGATTTACTGACAAGAATAGCATTTGCGTTTCAGCGTGTTACACCCTGATAACACTTGTTGGTCCACCTTATGCAGCACTCTTCACGCTTCTCATTTTTTTTACGCTTAATTGGCTCACATTTTACACCTGTGTACTATCTTTAAGACTGTTACGTTAAGGGTCGGTAGTCGGTAAACCCTTTTTACTTTCAACATAATCAAGCTCTACATACGTGAAATACATACCAACAATAGCGTTAACAGCGGTAGTAGTGATGTCTTGATTGTTAAAGCTTACGGAAGCCAAAAAACAGGGATAAAACTATGCCAAAGAGAAGCAAAGAAGATACAGAAGTAACCATCAGGTTAATTCTGGATGCAGTGGTCGATCAACTGGTTACCTTGGGGTACGACAAGATGTCTTACACCACGCTAAGTCAGCAAACGGGGATTTCAAGGACAGGAATCAGCCATCACTTCCCAAAGAAAACGGATTTCATCACGCGCCTTGATGATAGGCTGTTGGGTATTCTGATTGACAGGCTGGATCTTGAAGGCGACAAGCGTTCTTTTATAGAAAGTTGGCTGACTGCACTTCGCTCAGACAATCGCTTCATTGCTGTTCTCCGCCTCTTTTTTCTACATACAGTTTCGTCGGAAAACGCTGTTGAGTTTACCAGCCACGCGAGCAGAAAATTACATGATGTATGCTGCAATCGTTACGGCGAAGAATTCGAGAAAGATCTGGAGTGGCTGCTGGGCAAATCCCTGCTTACCATGGCCTAGCCAATATTCCATTTCTTCGAAGAAAAGGCTCCTCATCAGGGAGCCTTTTTTGTTCCGCCAAAATTTCCTTAAAGTGCTGGCTTTCTGCGCGTTAGCGGCCCGTTTTTGATCTGAAACAGTAAAAAGTCAAAAAAGCGCGCCTCATTCAAATTTAAGTTGAATTGTTCAAAATTAATTTAATAATGGGCTTTCGAATTCGAGTCTTACACCCATTTGCCAACGAGATTTTTCATGAGCAATTCACTAGTACTTGTCCTTAATGCGGGCAGTTCCTCTCTTAAATTCGCATTGATGAACGCACAAACCGGAGAAGCCATTCTGTCTGGTCTGGGCGAATGCTTCGGCCTTGAAGATGCGCGCATTAGCTGGAAACGCGAAGGTCAAGACAAGCAAGAAGCCATGCTGGAGCAGGGTGGTAACCATCACGAGAAAGCAGTAAGCCTTATTGTTGAGCTGGTGGAGAGCATGGATGTTGGCAGCCAACTGGTTGCAATCGGTCACCGTGTCGTTCACGGTGGTGAAAAATTTGCTGATGCGACGCTTCTGAATGAAGACGTGTTGGCTGAAATTGAAGCGTTGAGCGATTTGGCTCCGCTACACAACCCAGCAAACGTGATGGGTATCCGCGCTGCAATGAAAGCTTTCCCTGCATTGCCTCAGGTGGCAGTGTTCGATACAGCTTTCCACCAAACTATGCCGCAAAAAGCATTTACCGGTGCAATCTCTAACGAGCTTTACACAGACTATGGTATTCGTCGCTACGGCTTCCACGGTACCAGCCACTACTTTGTTACCCGCGAAGCAGCAAAACAGCTGGGCAAACAAGTTGAAGAAGCAAACTTCATTTCTGTTCACCTAGGCAATGGCGCGTCTGTGTGTGCCGTTCGCAATGGCCAGTCTGTTGATACTTCCATGGGCTTCACTCCGCTGTCTGGTTTGATGATGGGTACCCGTTGTGGTGACTTGGACCCAGGTATCATCGAATTTCTGCTGAAGAAAGGCTGGAGCCAGGAACAAGTGTTTGAAGCGCTGAACAAGAAGTCAGGTTTCCTAGGTGTATCGGGCCTGACATCTGACGCACGTGGCATTCTGGAAGCAATGGAAAGTGGTCATGAAGGTGCCAAGTTGGCATTTGAGGTGTTCACTTACCGCGTAGCCAAATACATCGGTTCGTACATGATCCCACTTGATAGCATCGACGCGATCATCTTTACTGGTGGTATCGGCGAAAACTCATTACCTATCCGTCGTGAAATCCTCAAGAACCTAAAGCTTTTGGGCTTTGTTGAAGACGAAGCAGGTAACGAAGCTGCACGTTTTGGTAATGGCGGCATCATTGCGAAATCGGAGCTTCTGGGCGCGGTGGCGATTGTTATTCCAACGAACGAAGAATTCGTGATTGCATCTCAAGCTGCTGAATTTGCAAACTAATATTCGATAGCTGAATTGAATACGAAAAGCCGCTGATGAGAGTCAGCGGCTTTTTTTGTTTGGTTTTGGTCTTCTGTTTATAGATGGCACTATGAAAAATATGGGAGTTTGTCTCTCACTACAGTCATTTTTCGAACTTAAAAGGCTAAGACTTGGGGAAATCTGATAAGCATTTTACTCTGATGTTAAGTTGGTTAGTGTTTCCTTTGCCTGTAATCTCTTGGAGAGCAACCGAACTGGTCACGAAAGGTGCGAGAAAAATGTTGCAGGTTGTTCTGCCCCCACTTGAATGCGATTTCACTTATACCTGCTTTTTGAAAGCGTTCGTCCACTAAGTCACTGGCGATTTTCTGCATTCTGCTCTCTCGGATAAAGCTACACACCGTTTCCCCATTTTTCGTAAATACTTCGCTAAGGCGACGCACTGACAGCCCGAGGCTATTCGCAATGTCTTCACGGTTAAGGCTGGCATCTTGCAGATTTGCGAGAATAAAAGACTTGGCACGGATCAGCAGTTGCTGCTCAGGTTGGGACAATTCGACACGTGAACCTCGAAGCGGTGCTAACGACGTGGCAATCAAATCTATCAATGTCTCTTGCAGCAGGAGTTTACAATCCGTGGTTTGGCTGTCGATAAGTGAAGAAATATTCAATGCCGTGGTAGCAACTAAACTGCCCAATTGCGAAGCGCCGTTCACCGGAATAGCCGTGAGCATATTGGCATCGGGGAGCCGGCTCAATAGTGCCTTCTTTGGAAACTTGATGACTAACTGTTTGAAATCTTCTTCGAGATCAATGGAGTAGGTTTCTGTGCTGCTGTAGAGAGTAAAATCGTAGCGAGAGAGCGGAGCTGCCCGTCCACATTGCTCGATAATAGAACGGTTATTGAGTTGGATACTTAACAAGAATTCTGCTTCCGCAGCGCGTCCAATGTCTTCCGCGCGCCTGATGACCTTATGTTTCGACCCAGACACAAAAGAAAGATCAATAACGTCATGTTTGGAGAGTTCAATTCTTCCCTTAAAGTCTTTTCGGGATAGGGCTTCGCAACCTAAATTGACATAAGCATCACACACCGACTCCCGCCAAAAAGCGAACTTTTCGCTTGGTTGGCAATCGTTTGTGTCGTATGTGAACCTTTTGAAGGTACTACTCATCCATCTTCTCTCATTTAATCCCTACCTTTATGTTGTAACACCAAATCCAAAATTGACACTGTCTCAAATATGAGTCGGGTCGCTCGCTGCCTTTTACGACAAATAGGGCCGCCCTCTTGCGCAAGCAATCCTCCTGTTCGCCTCTTAGTGTTTTAAAAGCCCCGCCGTAAGGTCCTGGTTTTCATCACGTGCCAGGCACCACTTATGAGTTTGATGGCTAAACCACATGACTACACGCTAAGAAGGAGAATGCGCGATGTCGGAAGTATTTAAAGTCGCTGCGGTACAGGCAGCACCGTCTTTTTTAAATCTCGCTGAAGGGATACAGCGCGTTGAAGCGTATATCGAAGAAGCTGCCTCCAAAGGGTGCAAATTGGTAGCCTTCCCAGAAACCTGGCTTCCCGGTTACCCGAACCACATTTGGCTTGGCCCCGTTGCTTGGCAAATGCAGTTTGTTGGTCGCTATTTTGACAACAGCATTGAAGCAGGTAGTGAGGAAGATAAAGCAATTGCTGAAGCGGCGCGTCGAAACAATATTCAGGTTTCTATCGGCGTGAGTGAGCGCGATGGCGGTAGCTTATATATATCACAATGGCATTACGGGGAAGATGGCGAAATCATCAGCCGTAGAAGAAAACTCAAGCCCACTCATGTCGAACGTACAGTATTTGGCGAGGGTGATGGTAGTGACTTGGCGGTAAAAGAAACATCTATTGGCCGCGTTGGACAACTTTCCTGTTGGGAACATCTACAGCCACTCTCTAAGTATGCGATGTACGCACAGAATGAACAGATCCACTGTGCGGCATGGCCGAATTTCTCCCTTTATCGGGGAATGGCATATGCCCTTGGTGATGCGGTGAACAATGCTGCCAGCATGATATATGCCGTGGAAGGTGGCTGTTACGTCATCGCGCCGTGCGCCACCGTTAGCAAAGCTCAGCAGGAAATGCTTTGTCAGGGGGATCCCGAAAAAGAAGCCATGTGTCAGGTCGGTGGTGGTTACACCAAAATCTATGCACCGGATGGGCAGTCGATAGGTTCTGAAATCGGAGAAACGGAAGAGGGTTTGGTGATAGCAGATATTGATCTAAGCATGATCCCTTATGCCAAAGCCGTCGCTGACCCTGCGGGCCACTATGCGAAAAAGGATGCCACTCAGTTACTGATTGACCGAAAAAAAAGAGATGCCGTAGTAGAAGTCGGAGATTTGAATGTTGAGGCAGTCTTCAATCAGTCCTTGCCAGAAATCGAGGGTAATAACGAGGGGACAGAAGGAAAACAAGGAGCTAGCTTGTTTAACAAAGCTAAGGCGCTTGTGAGCGGAAAATAGAGGGGAAACCAATATGAAATGGAAGTTGTTTCTGGGTGCCTTGAGCCTCTTTAGCTTAGAAAGTGCTGCGGCAGAAGTGAAAGACTGGCAAGTGAAAAATGCGGGCTCAACGATTAACACCGAATATCACGATGGGTGGGCTGTAATGCAACCTGATGGTTTGACGCTTTTGTTTGGGTCGAACCGTCCAGGAGGATTGTCAAAAACAAGCATTAAGGACCACTGGGTAATGGCTGAAGCTGGAGGAGCGACTCTCTACGACATTTATATCAGTCATCGAAAGAGTGTGGACAGTGATTGGGAACCGCCTGTTCGCTTACCTAACACGGTGAACTCAACGGCCAGTGACCATAGTGCCTCTCTCTCCCCTGATGGCCACTACCTGATCTTTGCGAGTGACCGAGCAGGCGGATGCGGCCAGCTTGATCTCTACATCAGTTATCGAAAAGACGTAAACGATGACCAAGGCTGGGGACCATCAACACATTTGGGTTGTTTGGAAGATGGCGGCGTCAATGGGGAAGGGCATGACTCATGTCCTATATGGAGAGATGGCACTTTGTATTTTACCTCCTCTACAACCCCGGATCCCATGACATTGGACTTTAAAAAAGTCGAGTTTGATTTGGCAAAGAAAGACTCGAACCAACAGAGGGAAGTGATCGTCATGGACGTGAGCACCCCATTTATGGATGCACACCTTGATCCAGACCATGCTTACTTTTGGGCCAACTACCCGTCTGGTGGTGAGGGCGGTAGTGATTTGTGGCGTTTCGCAAGCAGAGATAATGGCCCTGACAAGTTCGCTAAACCAACAAACTTAGGCCGATCGATCAACACTGCTGCAGAAGAGCATATGCCATCTGCGACTGAAGATGGGAGCATCCTCAACTTCGTCTCCGATCGCGAAGGAGGTTTTGGCGGCCTGGATATCTGGCAAGCCAAATCAATCGACTAATTGCAAATAACCAGCGAAGTGATTGTTTGGTTACAAAAGGAGTAGTTGCAATGACAAGGAATACGACGGGTAGAAAACTGCCACTTAGGATGCCACCGGGTTGGGAGCCACCTGTACCTGCATGGAGTTCAGTATTTTCTGAAAATCAACAACATGTAAGCATGTGTATTATCGGCTGTCAGCACAAGTCTGATGCTCAAATTAGTGAGTTTGTCGGTGCACTGAATAGCCTTGCCCAAAAAGCGGATGTCTGTGATTTCGCAACCTGTGAAGACAAAGACGGGTACAGCCAAACCATTGCGATTATCTATTGGATGGATGCGCAATCCTGTGCAGATTGGCTTCACAGCGATGCTGTTACCTTATTCTGGGAGCTGTATTCAGATGATAAGTGGGAGTTCGGCATTTTCCGGGAGGTGTTCAATGTACCTTTTGAACGTCTTGAGACCCTGTTCTCTGGCCCGCTACACAACCATGGCTTTAGTCAGATACGCAAGGACATCGAAGGCCCTATTGAACGTCATGGCTATTGGGGAGGGATGCGGGATCGTATTCCGCTCTCGGCTGAAAACCCTTTTGAAGCGGATCAGACGTTGGAAGTGATTGAACAGCATGGAAATCGTGTTGTGGTTCGTGCACATGAGAACCTTTGCATTATTCGATCTGGTCAGGATTGGAGTAACACTACAGGAACCCAAAGGGAAGAGTACCTAAATCAAATTGAACCAGTGCTTAAAGCGGGTATGAATTTCCTGCGTGATGAAGGTGATGAGGTCAATTGTTATAGCTGCCGTTATATGACGCAGTTTTTGCCCTTTAAAGGTAAGCAGGAGTGCACGTTTGGTCTTGCCTTCTTCCGCACGATGTCAGACTTAGAGGCATGGTCTGAAAGCCATCCTACTCATGTGGCGATTTTTAATACTTTCCTTGAAATTGCCCCCAAGTATGGACCTGATCTTCAGCTACAACTTTGGCACGAAGTATCTGTATTACCTGCTGGCTCTCAGTATGGGGAATATATTAATTGTACTGAAGGAACGGGTTTATTATCAGGCGTTAAATTGTCATAGATGTATAAATTGGACAATTCTCCTTAATTTTGAGGATTGTCCAATTAGGCCTCAGTGTCCACTCTATTTAAATAATAAAAAATACCATGAATCTCCGTTTTTTACGGGGACTGGTTTCGTCTATTTATTCTTTTGGTTGGCTATTAAATGAATTTAAAAATCAAGGAAAATTATCACCGTTAGATGTGACAATTAAACCATAAAAGGAAAGCAGTATGAGATTAACAAGGAATATATTTGGACTTTCAGTCTCTTTGGCATTAATGGTACCTACAGTGGGGTTGGCGAATGCTGAGCCTGCTGGCGGCTCGCTGTTTCGTGCAGCGACAAACAACGCGCTAGATGAATATGAAATCACTGTCGCGGGCTGGGCAGAAGCGACGGCACTTCATGCTTCAGACACGATTGGCGATGGCAATATCAGCAACGGTGCCTTTTTAAACCAGAAAGACGGTGTAGGCCTAAACCAAATCGGCTTAATGTTGTGTAAGGGCATGGGTTGTTTACCGACTGGTGCTTTTGCACCGGCTCAGAACGTCTTGAGTCGGGTAGGACCATTCCCAGGTCCGGTTGGTGAAGCGCGAATTGATTTCAACGTGACAGCCATGTACGGCCAGGATATTCAGTTTTTTCGTACTGCAGGCATTGACGACTACACCTTCGATAACGATGATGACAACAAACTCGCCATTCCGCAGTTTTACATTGATGCATACCTGCCAGTATTAGATGGTATGACATTGATGGTAGGTAGCTTCTTCACTTTCATCGGCAATGAAGTCGGTGCTCCTTTTACGCCGCCTAACTGGTTTGTCACGCACACTTACGCCACGCAACATGGCCCTTCAAAACACGTTGGTGCGTTTGCCAGCATTAAAGTACCGACGGATGAAGACTTTGGGCTTTTGAGCTTTGATGCCGGTCTGGTGGCGGGCTGGAATAACTGGGATGAAAAGCGTCCAACCTTTATCGGTGCAGCGCGCTGGCGTAGCCCGGATTTAGCAACCTGGTTAGATTTCGAGTTTATCTACGGTGATGGCGAAGGCGATGCATTTGGTGCTGCCAAAGGCGGTTCACCCTACATTGCTGTTAGCTCTACCGATGAGAAGCTCGACCGTTTTCACTCATCTACCACGCTGATCCAAACTGTCAATCCAGACCTGCAGTTGGCTGCAGAGTTTGTTTATGGCTTTCAGGAAGGTGGCGATGTAGCAGCGGCACCTGTATTTATCACAAAAGACAGTGACTGGATGGGGTTGAATCTGGGCGCGAGATATAAACTGGACGATAACCTCTTCTTCGCAGCCCGTGCCGAATGGTTTGATGATGAGAATGCAGCGAATGTGCTGTGGAGTTCAGTCGGTGCAACAGGTGGTGACGTTTACTCCGTGACGACAAATCTCGACTGGAGTGTGAATCAACACTTCAAGATCCGTCCTGAACTTCGCTATGACACCTATAAAGGCAATGGTGCGGGGCTGTTTGCTGGTGGTACATCAGATGATCAATTTATCGCACTGCTCAATGCGGTTGCTTATTTCTAAGCCTTCCGTTTTAAAATATAGGAAAGTTTTTACTGGTTAATCCTTAGCACTTGGTACTTAGCATTTAGTACGGAATATTAGCTACACTCCTAGTATTTGGCCTTAACATTAGTTAAGGTCTTTTTTTAGGCATAAAAAAGCCCGCAAATTAATGCGGGGAAAATGGAGTTATTAGTGCGTAAGATGAATTTAAATAGTTTCTAGTTTCTCAGAGGGTTGCCACCATGCTTTATTTGTTTCACGATAAAGATAATTGATACTTTCAATAGTGTTATTTATTCCTGTTGCTTTAGCGTAATACATAGGGCCACCACGAAAACGGGGGAATCCGTAGCCATTTAGCCAAATGGTATCTATATCTTCACTGTTTCTGGCAATTCCTTTTTCTAGTAAATTTGCTCCTTCGTTGACCAATGCAAGCACCAGTCTGTTCTGAATTTCCTCATCACTGATTCTTCTGGCTTCAATGCCTAAACGTTCTGCTTCAATAGCAATCAGTGCCATTGTCGTTGGGTCATTGGTTTTCTTACCATTTTCATAACGGTAAAAGCCCACACCCGTTTTTCGGCCGAGTCGTCCATGTTCAACCATGGTGTCGGCTGCGAGAAAGTAGGCGGGATCATCGTAAATCGGTGGGTACTCGCGGCGCGCTTTGTAGGCGATATCGATACCGGACATGTCGTTCACTGCCAACGGTCCCATCGCCATGCCCCAGGATTCCATCGCCGAATCTATTTGTTCCGGGCTTGCACCTTCCAGCAATAGCATATTGGCTTCCCGGCCGTAAGCGGCATACATCCGGTTGCCAACAAATCCAAAGCCAACCCCAACACAAACTGGTACTTTGCCCAATCGCTTGGCGGTCTTCATGACTGCACTGACAGCTTGTTCGGATGTCGAACGGGTTTTGACCACCTCAACCAGTTTCATCACGTTCGCGGGGCTGAAAAAGTGCATGCCAATGACTTGCTCGGGTCGGGTGGTAGAGGTGGCTATCTCATCAATGTCCAGATAGGAGGTATTGGTCGCGAAGATGGTCGACGGCTTACAGACTGCATCTAAAGAAGAGAAAATGATCTTCTTCACCGACATTTTTTCAAATGCTGCTTCGACCACCAAATCAATATTAGCAAGGTTGCCATAATCACTGGTGCCAGAAATCAGCGAGAGGGCATGCTCTTTTTGCGCTTCTGACACTCGGCCTTGATCATACATTTTCTGATATTGGTGACGAATGCGCTCTAAACCCAAGACGCACAGATCTTCATTGGTTTCCACTAAAGTGACGCTGTAACCACTATTTGCAAAAGCGATGGCAATACCAGCTCCCATAGTGCCTGCACCAATGACGGCGACCGATTGAATATCGTCGCTAGACGTCGATTTGGCATGCCCGGAAGCAGCCTGTTTTTCAGCAAAAAAGGCATAGCGCATCGCACTGGATTGTTCGGAATCCCGGCAGGCCAGAAACAGGGTTCTTTCCAGTGCCAAGGCTTCGTTAAAGGGAAGCTTAGTGGTAGCTTCAATGGCATCAATGGCTCTTTGAGGAGCGAGCTGACCTTTGGCCTTTTGGGCGAGTTTTTTACGCCAGCTTTCGAAGATATTCTCTTCGAAAGAATCCGGAATATCCCGCTTGTCCGGCGCAACAAAGACGTCGTTAGCTGTGCTTTGGGAGAAAAGAATCGATGCTTGGTTAACCAGAGAGGCGTGCTCGGGTAGCGGTGAAGAGGCTTGTCCTAACCTGCCGTCATCGACCTTCATATCGATAAGATCCGTTAATGAATCTGTCGATACCATTTTACCGGATGTAATCATTGAAAGGGCCTTTTCTACACCTACATAACGGGGCAAAAGCTGAGTGCCGCTGGCACCCGGTATAAGGCCGAGGTTCACTTCGGGCAAGCCAACCTTTGTGCCTATCATGGCAACCCGGTAATGACATGACAGTGCCAATTCGAAACCACCGCCAAGCACGGTGCCATGAAGTGCAGCCGTCACGGGTTTCACGCTGTTTCGAATCGCCTGCAACACATCAGGAAGGTGAGGTGTTTTGGGCATTTGGCCGAACTCTTTGATATCAGCGCCGGCAATAAAGGTGTTGCCGTCACAGCCAATCACAATGGCGGAAATATCTGGATTGGCATTTGCCTGTTCCAGTCCGGCCAAAATGCCAGAGCGAACGGAATGGGAAAGGGCATTTACCGGTGGGTTGTTTACCCGGATGACGCCAACCCCGTCTTCAATGACAAGGTTAACAGTGTCAGAAAGAAACATAATGTGTCCTTACATTGGTCAAAATCATCGCTGGTCGAAATCAACGGTGACGTCATCAGAAAGGGGGTGTGCCTGACAGGTCAGGATGTAACCCGCATCGATCTCGTGTTGTTCAAGGCCGTGGCTGATATCCATCTCGACTTCTCCTTTCACCAGCTTGGCTTTACAGGTGGAGCAAACACCGCCTTTGCATGAATAGGGGAGTGACATGCCATTCTCGATGCCTGCATCGAGAATGTTTTCACCCACAGTCGCCAGCTTGAAGGTGATAGAGCGCCCATCAGCGGTGACGGTCACTTTGCTCATTTTTTCTTCGCCATAGTTGGCGACACGCTGTTTGGCTTTTTCCAGCGCAACTTGCGCATCTTCAGACGACGAGGAGAAAAGCTCATAGTGAATTTGGTCATCAGAAAGCCCCTCAATACGGAACCCTCTGGAGACTTCCGCCATCATGGATTCAGGGCCACAGATAAAGGCATGGTCGGTGCTGTTGATATCAATCAGGCGATGTTTTTGCAGTGCGGCACCTTTCTTCACGTCAATGTGGCCGGATAACAGGTCTGAGCCCTGATCTTCCTGGCTCATGATGTTTATCCAACTGAATCGGGTCATGTAGCGGTTTTTCAGATAACCCAGGGTGTCAGCGAACATCATGGTGTTGCTCTGACGATTGCCGTAAATCAAGGTGATACGGCTATTGGGCTCCTGAGAAAGTACGGTTTTGATGATCGACAAAATCGGCGTGATCCCGCTGCCGACGGCGATGCACATGTAATGATGCTGGTTGGATTCGTCGAGTTCCGTATAGAAGCTGCCTTGTGGCGGCATAACATCAACCGTAAGACCTGCCTCAAACGTGTCATTGGCGAAGTTGGAGAACTTACCGCCATCCACGCGTTTGATCGCGACTTGCAATACGCCTTCATCGGCACCGGAACAAATCGAGTACGCGCGTCGAACTTCTTCCCCATCTATGTCGGCGCGCAATGTCAGAAACTGCCCTTGAACAAAGCTAAACGTTTCTTTAAGCGTGTCGGGAATGTCGAATGTCACGCATAAAGCAGAGTCAGTCTGGGGCTGCGTATGTTTTATTTTTAATGAATAGAAATTGGTTTCACTCATGGTCAATTCCCTTTACTACAAGCATTTAAAGAAATCGAAAGGCTCATGACAGCTCTCGCAACGGAATAGCGCTTTACAGGCTGTTGAGCCGAATTCGCTGATCCTCGTTGTGTTTGATGAACCGCAGTGAGGGCAGCGCACTCCTTGCTTGGGAGTCAGTCGAAGGCAGCCATCAGGTGCATCTGAGGGCGGTGCAATACCATATTCCCTCAGCTTTCGTTGGCCAGACTCTGACATGTCGTCGGTTGACCAAGGAGGGAAAAGCACGGTTTTGACTTCAACGCTGCCATAACCGGCTTCAGACAGGAGAGCCAGGATATCTTCCTTGATCGTCTCCACCGCCGGGCAGCCGGAATACGTGGGGGTGATGGTGACAAGGAGCTTACCGTCCTGTTCGCTGACATCACGCAGGATCCCGATATCCCAAATAGAAAGCACCGGGATTTCAGGGTCAGCGATTTCGTCCAGCAACTGCCAAACGTCTGGCAGCGGAGATTCTGCCCGCATCTTCACTCGCTCAAACCGGGCATGTGGTGTTACTGGAATGGTTTCCATACCTCACCACTCACAACCGGGATAAGCGCGGTGTACACTTTGCATCACGCCTAACAAATGACCGAGATGTTCCGTGTGATAGCCTTTCCGGCCTCCACGCACTGCCCATTCATCAGCTGGAACCTCAAGCGTGGCTTCTTCCAAAACGCGGCTTAACTGGGCGTCAAAACTGGCTTTAAGAGCAGAAGTATCCACGGCTATGCCAGCGGCAACCAATCGCTGCTCTGTGTCATCCGGCTCAAATATCTCTGGGATATAACCCCATAAATCGTTGAAGGCCATTTGCATGCGCTGGTGGCTCTCTTCTGTGCCGTCCCCCAGTTTGATGACCCAGTCCTTACTGCGCATCAGGTGGTAACGGGTTTCTTTAATCGACTTGTGAGCAATTGCTGACAACACTGGATCGCTGGATTCCAGCAACTGGGTCATAAACAGTTGGCTGTAGATGTCGACGATAAGTTGCCTTGCCATGGTGAACGCAAAGTCACCACGTGGAAGCTCGTTGATGAGGTGATTGATGTAATCTCGCTCCCCCCGAAGAAAGGCAAAATCATCTTCGCTTTTGTCGCCATTGGTCAGTTCTGAAGCGTAGCCATAAAACATGCGTGCACGGCCAATGTAGTCCAGTGCGACATTACCCAGTGCAATGTCTTCTTCCAGAAAAGGCCCATTGCTCGCCCACTCGGACAAACGGTGTCCGAGCGTTAATGCGTCATCGCCAAGGCTCAGCACGTAGCGGAGCAAATCTTGTTGTTGTTCCATTTCCAAGCCTCCTTACATGTTGCCCACTTCTTTCGGAAGTGGGTAATAGGTGGCATGGCGGTATGGTTTGTCGTCTGACGGGTCGAAGAAAGCTTCGTTGTCATCTTCCTGTGAGGCAGAAATATCAGCCGAGCGAACCACCCAAATACTCACACCTTCACTTCTGCGCGTGTAGCAGTCTCGCGCATATTGCAATGCGTGAGCGGCATCTTCCGCATGAAGGCTGCCAACGTGTTTATGGTCAAGGCCGCGCTTACCGCGAACAAAGACTTCAAACAGTTCGAGATTTTCCAGAGTCATACCGCTTCTCCTTAAGCCACAGCATGTTGTTGACGTTGTTTGACTTTTTCCGCGTAAGCATTCTGCGCGTCACGCACCCAAGCACCTTCTTCGTGGGCATTCACGTGATGCTGAATACGCTGGCGGTTGCAGTGACCGTTGCCATTTATGACGTTGTAGAATTCTTCCCAGTCGATTTCGCCGCTGTCGTAATGGTCGCGTTCTTCATTCCATTTAATCGCTTTGTCTGGGTGTTCCAACCCAAGAAACTCAATTTGCTGCACAGTCTGGTCAATGAACTTCTGACGAAGACTGTCATTAGTTTCGCGTTTTATTTTCCATTGCATTGAACGTGCTGAGTGCGCAGATTCTGCATCATGCGGGCCGAACATCATCAGAGATGGCCAGTAAAAGCGGTTGAGTGAATCTTGTGCCATCTGGCGCTGCGCATCGCTGCCATTGGCGAGTGCCAGCATGATTTGATAGCCCTGACGCTGGTGGAAACTTTCTTCCTTACAAATGCGGATCATGGCGCGGGAATAAGGGCCGTATGAGGTGCGCTGTAAGGAAACCTGATTACAGATAGCTGCGCCATCAACCAGCCAGCCAATAGCGCCAATGTCGCCCCAGGTCTGGGTGGGGTAATTGAAGATAGAGGCGTATTTCGCTTTTCCGGTTTGCAGTGCTTCGATCATTTCTGCGCGGCTGATTCCGAGCGTTTCTGCAGAGCTATAGAGATACAAGCCGTGACCGGCTTCATCCTGCACCTTGGCGAGCAGCACGGCTTTGCGGCGCAGTGATGGCGCGCGGGTGATCCAGTTGCCTTCTGGCTGTTCACCAATCACCTCTGAATGCGCGTGTTGGGAAATCTGGCGGATCAGATTCTGGCGATAGGCTTCCGGCATCCAATCCTTTGGTTCGATCTTTTCTTCACGATCAATCTTTTGCTGAAAGGCTTCCAGCAGTGCTTTTTCCTGGGCTTCCTGTCTTAGTTTTTTCATTATCATTGCTCCGTTTTCAGGTGCAGAAAGTCAAACACGTTCAATCACGAGGGCGATACCCTGACCGACACCAATACACATGGTGCAAAGGGCATATCTGCCTTGCGTACGTTCAAGTTGGTTCAGGGCGGTAAGCACAAGTCGTGCACCGCTGGCACCCAAAGGGTGACCCAACGCGATAGCTCCGCCATTGGGATTCACTTTTTGTGAATCGTCCGGCAGGCCAAGGTCGCGGGTTACCGCTAACGCCTGTGCGGCAAACGCTTCGTTGAGCTCAATGGTGTCGATATCGTCAAGAGTCAGGCCCGCCAGTTTCAGCACTTTCTTGGCTGCTGGAGAGGGGCCAAAGCCCATGATGCGAGGTGGTACGCCAGCCGTTGCCATAGCAAGAATGCGAGCACGGGGGTTAAGGCCGTGCTTCTCAATGGCACTTTCTGATGCAAGCAGCAGGGCAACCGCACCATCGTTCACACCTGACGCGTTGCCAGCGGTGACGCTGCCAAATTCCCGAAAGGGCGTGGGCAATCCCGCCAGTGCTTCAGCGGTTGTGGTGCGCAGGTGTTCGTCTTTCTCAAAACAAAGCGGTTCTTGCTTACGGCGTGGGATCATCACTGGTGTGATTTCAGCGGCAAAAACGCCTGTTTCCTGTGCATTGGAAGCACGTTGTTGGCTTCGAAGGGCAAAGGCATCTTGATCGAGACGACTGACTTTAAAATATTCTGCGACGTTTTCTGCTGTTTCAGGCATGGAATCGACGCCGTACTGTTTCTTCATTTTGTCGTTGATAAAGCGCCAGCCAATGGTGGTGTCGAAAATTTCTGCCTGACGGGAAAAAGCGGTCTGCGCTTTGCTCATCACAAAGGGAGCGCGGGACATAGATTCCACGCCGCCGGCAATCGCCAGTTCAATCTCTCCACAGTCAATGGCGCGGGCTGCTGTGCCGACGGCGTCCATACCTGAACCGCAAAGGCGGTTGATGGTGGTGGCGGGGACAGAATCTGGCATGCCTGCCAGAAGGGCACTCATGCGGCCCACATTGCGGTTATCTTCACCGGCCTGATTGGCACAGCCATAGAAGACTTCTTCAATCTGGGACCAATCAAGTTGCGGGTTACGCTCCATGAGAGCGCGAATAGGCACTGCGCCTAGGTCATCGGCTCTCACTGCGGAGAGCGTGCCGCCGTAGCGGCCAAATGCGGTGCGAATGCCATCGCAGATATAAGCATGCTTCATGAATCACTCCTTTGATCTGGTGGGAGTACGGCTTGGTTCAGGCGTGCTGAGTTGCCCTTGAAAATGGCGACGAGCTCCTGGTTCTGGTTAGTAATATTGACGATGTAGATGCCGACTCTTCTGCCTTGATGCAGGGCTTGCGCCCGTGCAGTGAGTACATCGTTTTCTTTAGCGGGGCGCAGAAAATCGATAGAGCAGGCAGAGGCCACGGCAGATTCGTTTTCTGAATTGCAGGCAAAAGCAAATGCTGAATCCGCCAGGCTGAAAATCTGGCCGCCATGACAGGTTTGGTGACCGTTCAGCATCTCCGCGGTGACACGCATGGTGACTTCACTTTGCCGACAGGCCATGTGCACGATTTCCATACCCATGGTGCGGGAGACATTGTCATGGCTGAACATTTGCTGCGCGCAGGCTTGCGCTATTTGGTCCGCATCCATGCTCATTCCCCCTTAAACTGCGGTGTACGCTTTTCAAGAAAGGAAGCCACGCCTTCGGCGTAATCCTTTGAATAGCCAAGGTTACGCATGGTCTCTTTTTCCAGCTCAAGCTGGTGGTCGAGCGTGTTGGCAAACGATGCATTCAACAGGCGTTTGATATTGGCGAGAGCAAGAGTCGGCTGGCTGGCGAGTTTTTCTGCTACCGCATTGGCTTCTTCCATCAAGGCTTCATCGTCAACACAGCGCCAAATCATTCCCCAAGTCTCGGCTTGCTCTGCCGGAAGCTTTTCACCCAGCAACGCCAAGGCTTTTGCTCTGGGCAGGCCAAGTGCGCGGGTAAGGTTCCAGGTGCCGCCGGAATCCGGGATCAGTCCGATTTTGGCGAAAGACTGAATAAAGCTGGCAGAGCGGGCAGCAAAGACAATGTCACACGCCATGGCAATATTGGCACCAGCGCCAGCGGCTACGCCGTTAACGGCGCAGATTACGGGAACATTGAGCGTGCTGATGGCGCGAATTAATGGGTTGTAATTGCGCTCGACAGATTCGCCCAAATCAACGCGGGCACTGGCGTCATTCACGGCGCGATCATTCAGATCTTGTCCGGCACAAAAGCCCCGGCCATTACCCGTGATAAGCAAACAGCGGATCTCACTGTTTTCACGCACTTCTCGGATGGCGGCTTTTACTTCTTCATGCATTTGTGCATTGAAGCTATTGAGCGAGTCCGGCCGGTTCAGCACCAAGGTCGCGACACCATTGTGGACGGTGAAAAGCACGGTGATGAAGTTTATTGGCTTCTTCATACTTAGCCCTCCTGACGCTCGACCAGAGTCATGATGTCGTACACCGCGACGGTCTCGTCATTCTGGTTGCGTACCAACACGTCCCACACCACCACACCCGTTGCGCGTTCCTCATCTGGGCGTCGGGTTTTCTTGATCTTCTGCTTCACGGTAATGTCAGCCTGAATGGTGTCGCCAATCGCGACTGGAGCAATAAAGCGCAGATTCTCTAAGCCGTAGTTGGCAAGTACCGGCCCTGGCGCGGGATCGACAAACAAGCCTGCGGCTGCTGAAAGCACGAAGTAACCGTGAGCCACGCGCTGACCAAACAGTGAATCTTTAGCGGCAATCTCATCGAAGTGGGCATAGAAATGATCGCCAGACAAACAACCAAAATTCACGATGTCAGCTTCAGTGACCGTGCGTCTGTGCGTGGTCAGACTTTCACCAATTTGCAGTTCATCAAAGTACTTACGGAAAGGGTGTACTGGCGTTCGGGTTTTCTCAGCGCCTGCGGTGTACTCGCGGGTAATCGCGGTCAGCATGGTGGGTGAACCCTGCAACGCGGTACGCTGCATATAGTGTTTGATGGCACGGACGCCACCTAACTCTTCACCGCCACCAGCGCGTCCGGGACCACCGTGAACCAGCGGTGCGAGCGGGGAGCCATGTCCGGTTGAGGATTTGGCATTGTCACGGTTCAGGATCAGCATACGGCCATGGTAGGCCGCTGCTTTCAGCACAAGCTCTGAGGCTTCTGACGCATCGTTGGTCACCACTGAACCGACCAGACTGCCTTTACCCAGAGCAGCGATAGCAACCGCTTGGGACACGTCGTCATAGGGCAACAGTGTACAAACAGGACCAAATGCTTCGACGCTATGGACAGAGCCCTCTTCGGTTGGGGCTTTAGAAAGCAATACGGTCGGCGGATAAAATGCGTCTTGAGAACAGTGATCACCGACAAGTTCCAACACCGCGTCGTTACCGCCCAAAAGCACATCACTTTGCTCGCAAAGTGTGCTGACCTGAGCCGCCACATCGTCCCGCTGGCCTTTGCCAATCAGAGGACCCATTTTGACGCCTTCAATAGAAGGGTCGCCCATCGCCACGCGGGCAAGCCGTGCTTTTAGCGCTTCGCTGACCGCATCGACTTTAGAGCGTGGCACTAGAGCACGACGGATGGCGGTGCATTTCTGGCCCGCCTTGACCATCATTTCCCTTGCGACTTCTTTGATGAAAAGTTCGAACTCTGGATCGTCTTCACTCACCGTTTCCCCAAGAATGCAGCAGTTCAGCGAGTCTGCTTCCATATTGAATGGAATGCTGTGGGCAACGATATTCGGATGCACTTTAAGCATCTGGCCGGTAGAAGCTGAGCCTGTGAAAGTCACGCTGTCCTGTTCGCCCAGTTGATCCAGCAGATCGCCCACGCTTCCGCAAATAAGCTGGAGAGAGCCGTCAGGAAGAAGACCGCTTTCGACCATATCCTCGACCATGGCTTGCGTCAGGTAAGCCGATTGTGTGGCGGGTTTAACAATCACGGGCACGCCTGCGATCAAGCTAGGAGCAATTTTTTCCAGCATGCCCCAGCAAGGGAAGTTAAAGGCATTGATGTGAACTGAAACGCCGGGTTTTGGTGTGAGAATGTGCTGGCCAACAAATGAACCATCTGCAGATAGTGGCAGGGCTTTGTCCTCAACGATGAAAGGCTCATTGCCCAGTTCGCGGCGGGCAATACTTGAGTAGCTCAGCATGGTGCCAAGGCCACCTTCAATATCAACCCAGCTATCGGCTTTGGTTGCGCCTGTCCATTGAGAGATATCGTAAAAGCGCTTTTTATTATCCAGCAACTTCAGACCCAGTGCTTTTAGCATTTCTGCTCGCTCATGAATGGTCATCGCACGCAGCGCAGGGCCGCCTACTTCACGGCCAAATCGCACTACTTTCGCAAAATCAATGCCGTCAGAGCAGACAGAACAAATCGGCTCTCCCGTGATGGCATTGGCAACAGAAACCCCTTCTGTAGCTCCTTCATGCCATGTGCCGTAAACAAAACTTTTTGCCTTCATGTCACGTGTCCTTCTACGTGTTCGCATTTGCGTTCGACCCAAATCAATCCCTGCGAAAGCGGTCAATTGTTGTCGAGGTTTAATAAAAATGTTTATGAATGGTTAAATTTTATGATACACAATAAATGTAAATGATCAATAATGTGTAACATGAATAAATAATCGAATTGGCGACTACGCTTTAAGAGGTGAACCTTGAAAAGCGATGGAGCTGGAAGTAAAGCCTTGAAAGGAGAGAGCAAGATGAGCAGTAAGGTAGGGATGCACGCGATTGAAAATGCCAGCATTGATGAGTTACGCGGACTTCAGCTATCACGTCTTAAAAACACGTTGAACCACGTCTATGAAAACTCGCCGGTTTATCGCGAGAAATTCAAGGCCCATGGTGTCCATCCAGACGATTTGAAAACACTGTCTGACCTCAGTAAGTTCCCTATGACCACAAAAGCTGACCTTCGCGATAACTATCCATTCGGCATGTTCTGTACGCCAATGGAGCAGGTGGTTCGCGTTCACGCTTCAAGTGGTACGACGGGCAAACCGACGGTGGTGGGATACACACAAAACGACGTAGATATGTGGGCGGATGTGGTTGCCCGTTCTATTTACGCAGCGGGTGGCAGACCCAAAGACAAAGTGCATATTTCATACGGCTATGGACTTTTTACGGGTGGTCTAGGTGCCCACTATGGTGCGGAAAGGTTAGGTTGTACTGTGATTCCAATGAGTGGCGGCCAAACCCAGAAGCAAGTTCAGCTGATTCGGGATTTTGACCCAGACATCATTATGGTGACGCCTTCTTATATGCTTAACATCGCGGATGAAATGGCGAGGCAGGGTATGGACCCAGAAAAACTTGCCCTGCGGGTAGGTATTTTTGGTGCAGAGCCCTGGACAGAAGCCATGCGTGAAGAGATGCAACGTCGCTTGTCGATGGATGCGGTAGACATTTATGGTTTATCTGAAGTGATTGGCCCAGGTGTGGCGCAGGAATGTGTGGAATCAAAAGATGGCCCAACCATTTGGGAAGACCATTTCTATCCGGAAATTATCGACCCATTAACCGGCGAAGTATTACCAGATGGCGAGGAAGGGGAGTTGGTATTTACCAGTCTCACCAAAGAAGCGATGCCCATTATCCGCTATCGTACCCGTGATTTGACCCGCCTTCTGCCCGGCACATCGCGCACCATGCGCCGAATGGGGAAAATCACCGGTCGCAGCGATGACATGCTGATTATTAGAGGTGTGAATGTTTTCCCCACCCAGATAGAAGAACAAATTTGTAATACCCGTGGCCTGGCACCCCATTACCTGATTGAGCTGTTTAAGCAGGGCAATATGGACTGCGTGACAATAAGGGTGGAACAGCAACCTGAAGTTCATGGTTCTCAGTTAAATGGTTTGGCGAATGAGCTGGCAGGCAAAGTGAAAACCTTTATTGGCATTTCATCCAAAGTGGAAGTTGTGCCAGCCGGCGTGTTGCCGCGTTCAGAGGGTAAGGCCAAGCGAGTGCTCGATAAGCGATAGAAGCGTTAGCAGAGAATCGATGCAAGAACGCGACAGACCCTAATTAACAGATTCATATTTTTGCTGTTTTGTTGTGATTGTGTAACATGAAGAAAAGTGCCGTTAAGGTACAAAATAACAAAGCGCTATGTTTATGGATAACAACGTATGAACCAAAAATTAGGGAAGCTGCTTTCTGACATTCTCGCCGCTGACTCGGTCAGCGGCACCTCGCTCATCATGACGGTCTTTGGTGACATTCTTGCCCGTCGCGGTGGCTCAATCAGTCTTTCCAGCCTGATTGAGCTGTTAAGTGTGTTCAATGTGTCTGACCGATTTGTCAGAACTTCGGTGTTTCGTTTGGTCAAAGATGGCTGGCTGACGGCTGAACGCAGTGGTCGATACAGTTTCTATCACGTGACTGAAGAAGCGATGGACCGATTCACGGCAGCTGAAGAGCGGATATACAGTGCACATGATGCTGAGTGGAACCGCCAGTGGCAGATGATAGCGTTGCCCTCACTCAGTGGCAGTGAGTTGATGGAGGCAAGAAAGCAACTGGAGTCGGCAGGTTACGCAATTCTTTCGACCTCCGTCATGCTGTATCCGCGCGCAGACAAAGATGCGACACGACAGCTGTTGAGCAAACATGAGCTGAACGATAAAGCGCTGGTGTTCGAAGCCGCCTCTTGTGACCTTTCGGAAGGTAACGAAGCCAACTTGAAATCGCTGGTGGCAAAGCTGTGGCAACTGGAAGAAGTGGAAGACAGGTTTCATACCCTACTCAGCCAATTCAGGCCAGTTCTGTCGTTGCTGGAAAACGGTGACCAATTGGAGCCTGCACAAGCCTTTCAAGTGCGCACACTGCTGATCCACATCTATCGTCGTGCGCTATTGAAATACCCGCCATTACCCGAAGAGTTATTGCCGGGAAACTGGCCAGGTAAAGCGGCGAGGACATTGACACACAATATCTATAATCTGGTGGCGTATCCGGCCGAGCAACACGTCGATGCTGTTGCCCGCGCGGCGGATGGGCCTCTTCCAAAAGCAGATAAACAGTTCTGTGAACGCTTTGGAGGCATCACGCTGAACTGACACTAAACAGACTAAGGAGTAGTCATGCCCTGTTATGCATTGGACGGTATTTCGCCTGTGGTAGAAGAGGGTGCTTATGTTCACCCGGAAGCGGTTTTAATCGGTGATGTCATTGTAGAGCGGGGCAGCTATATTGCGCCTTTTGCCAGCTTACGGGGCGATTTTGGCCGGATACACATCAAAGCCAACGCCAATGTGCAAGACAACTGCGTGATTCACGCCTTCCCCGGTATCGATGTCGTGGTTCATGAGCGCGGTCATATCGGACATAGCGCCATATTACACGGCTGTATTATTGAAGAAGGCGCACTAATTGGCATGAATACCGTGGTCATGGACGGCGCGGTGGTTGGTGCTCATAGTATCGTCGCCGCTCACTCCCTTGTGGCCTCCCAACAACATATCCCCTCAAAAATGCTCGCACTTGGCAGCCCTGCCAAAGTCATTCGTGAACTGAGAGAAGAAGAAGTGACATGGAAGAGTCTAGGCACGGATGGCTATATAGAACTCACCGAACGTTGCCTTGCGACTATGCAGCAAGTCGAGCCGTTAAAAACGGTTGAAGCAGACCGAAAGCGGATGGTGATTGATGAAAGCATCAAGCCGAAGTTTGCGGATTAGAGTTTCTATGACTGGAAACGAATCGTTATTGTTATTAAAAGACAAAGTGTCGTGTTTGATTCCGACATTTTGTCTTTTAATACACTGTTAGCTTTCTTAAAAATGTCTGGAGTGAGTTTGTGAAAGTGATAACATCCGACGTAGGAAAATTTCATAGAACAAAGGCTAAACTGTGGTTGAACAAAATGTTACATATCCACTAAAAGTATCTACGTCAGGCTATACGGTTGTTGCGTCAGGTGTTGTCCATGTGACAGGAACAGAAGTTAAGTTTGATTTGGCAAACCTAGTGATTAAATACCGATTTATTTCTGATAGTGAAGATACCAAGTTTACCGCGGATGTGGTGAATGGAGAGTTGATCATTAACCTACATAACTTTTCAAACTCTTTGGGTGAGGGAAAGCTTGAACCAGTAGAAATAGGCACTCTTGGTGGGAAGCGTTTGTTTGCCACATGGTTTGTAAATACAGTGCAAGGAAATTTGAGGCAGTTTGGCTATACCTTTATGGTTTTGGAGGGGTAATGGACGGACAGATTAAGTTGCCTAGCCAAGATACAGATACCTCTACTAGTAATGCACAAGCTGGTAGTCTGACTGACAAACCAATCGCAGGAAAAATAGCTGATCATATAGGTACAGGAAAAAATGCTAAAGATTCCTTTATCTGGATGACTATTACATGGAGCTTTTATGTTGCGACCGGAATTAGTATTTTGTTATTTGCTCGTTCGTTTTTTGAGGTTGCCAGTGGTGAGAGCTTACTTGATTCATTAGTTCAGATTTGGAGTGTATTTGTTCCTATAATTACCCTCGCTCTAGGTTATGCCTTTGGTAAAGGTGAGTAATAAAGCTAACAAACTGTTTAAGAGTGATTCGCAACGCGTGGCATTTTTACTATGCGTTGTGTTTGGTGTTTAAGGTGGTATGCAGCGGCTTCGGTAATGCGTTGCTCACACCTTAACAGGGCGTTAACTTTCTCCATTCAACTAAGGTGTGATAGATTAGGAAGAGTATTAATAAAATAAGGATTCCTAGTGGAACTTAACTCTATTCTTCCTGAACTATATTCAGAACTTAGAGAAGATTATAGCCCTTCGTGGTATAAGCTTTCATTACCTTCAGGTTTGCTGCCGTCAGATTATTTAAAGTTTTCCAATAGAGATATAGAGTCAAATGATGAGCCAAGATGTCTTGTAAACGCTTTATCAAATGCGAAACGTGCTCTTCATTATCAAGTGGAAATTCTGACAGATGCATTTGGTATAGAGCACTTACCAAAACAGGGTAAGAATATTAATTTTCCTACTAGATTACGCTTCTTTGATAAGTGTGGGATTGTTAGCCCTAGAATATTGTCCAAATTAAACAAGGTACGTAATGCTGTTGAACATGATTATTACATACCGACTAGGAATGAAGTTGAAGATTATATCGATGTTGTTGAGTTGTTTTTAGCAGCAACAGAGCGCTTCTTCTACCAGTTTCCAAGCGATGTTGAATTTTTGTGCGATAAAATCCATGAATCTGCTCCAGAAATTTCTTTTGTTGAGTTTTTTCCTGATAAAGGAATCATCCAATTCAGGGGGCGTTACGAAGTAATTGGTGACAAGGGATATTGGCAATTATTTGATATATCGATGAAGGACGAAAATTTTTTCCCTTGGTTGAGGTATATAATCAGTAACTGTAAATAGAAAAGTTAAAGCATTTAAGAGTGATCCCCAACGCTTGGCATTTTTCATTCCATCGTTGGGTTTTGTGTCTATGGTGGTGTGGTTAAGTCTCATAGTAGCGTTGCTCACACCTTAATTCGGCGTTAGCTTAATAAGAGGGAACATGGCAGAAATTACAGTTGAAGAGTATTCGTTGAAAGAAGCGATTACATCGTTAAGAGTGCTAGAGTCTCGAATAGAAAAGTATTCAGTGTCTGCTTTTTTGTTTTTCTCTTTGGCATCACTTGTTGCCCTAACTAACAAGAATATCGAGATCAATGGCTTAGTTCTTGAGGCATCAATGGCTTTGGTAACTATGTTTGTCATTGGCGTTTTTTGTTTCGTATGTAGAACGCTCAGCTTCCTAGGGACTCAAGTTTATATTGAAAAAATTAAAGAACTACATGTGGCTGTATACCCTGAGGACAAAGGTAAACACTTAAATAGCATATGGAGTTTTAGTCCTTTATCCACACTAGCATTATTCACTTTAATCAAAGCAGCGGGTGGTGCGGGGCATATCATTAAACCAATTATGGCAATTGGATTTCTATCACCTGTGGTTTTTTCATTAGTTAAAATACTAAAGGCAGGGTATCTAAGTAACCTAATTCAGCTTGAACCTATGGCTGTTATTTTTTTCTTGTCGTGGATCTTACTGACAGCTTCATTCTTACTTGAAAGTTACATCCTGAAGGGCAGCTTTGCTATAAGAACTAAAACAGCCCTAGATTCGATGGTGTGGTAGAAATGCAGTTAACACATATGAGTCCCTCTCCGCTGAATAGGCAATAGCCTTCTTTTGGCTGCGTTAGCAGCCAATCCTCTATAACAAAACCATCTACTTCATAGTGTCCTCTTGCCACTAAGTCGCAACTTAACCCTCTCATCAATCGCGACTTGGTATGATTATCAGTTTTGAATCGAAACAAAATTTGTAAAATACGTATTATGTATTTTTATGCTGTTACCAAGGAGGGCCATCATGATTTTGTATTTGCTTAAGCGAGACTTTAACGACGGTGGGAAAAAGTACTTCTGCCCTTACTGTATGCGGGTTGAAGGATTGATGGCGATGTTTCCAGAAATCCGCCATAACGTAGAAGTTAGGTATGTCGACTTCCAGAAGCCACGTGGCGATCTCCCGGTATTTTTGGGGGAGACAAATCAAGTTTGTCCAAATTTGGTCTTAAATGAAGGCGACCAGTTTGGGTCGGAGAAGTTCTCGGTGTCAGCACATACGGGTATGCGTCATATTGATAAGACCGATGACATTATCCAGTACTTTATCGAACGTTTTGACCTGCCTGAAAAGCACTAATGGTTCAACAACAAGAGCCGCCTTATTATCCGGCGGCTCTTCGGTTTCCTACTGCGTCCAACCAAGCTCTTTCAACGCCCAGCCATCATTCCAGATATTGGTCATATGCGTGACCTTGCCTTCACCAGATAATTGCATCACATACACATAATGGCTTGCACACTTTTTCCCTGTGGCCGCGACAGGCCCACCTTCTCCACTGTGGATACCGAAAAAGGTACCAAAGAAAATCGCGGTGCTTTTGTCATCGTCAAATGCAGAGGTGGTGAGTTCATAATGGCTGCCCGCCATAGGACCGTTGGTGATACCGTGCATCCAATGGATGTAGTCTTCCAGTGTTTGAATGTCAGTGAGTGCGAACGCTTGGGAATCAAACCCGGCGTTGGGTTCAGCGAAGCCTTTGCAGGCCTCCCAACCCTTGCCTGATTCACAAGCATGAAAGAACTCGGTTGCGTTTTCAAAAGCAGACATGATTTCTCCTTCAGTTAAATACCACCTGAATATCGGTGTATTCGGCTAATCCTTCTTCTCCAAATTCGACACCCAGACCTGAGCTTTTGACTCCGCCAAACGGTGCGTTGGGTTGGATCATGCCGTGGCGGTTTATCCAGACTGAGCCACATTCGAGGCGCTTAGCCACATTTGCTGCGGCTTGTGTGTCTGAAGACCAATCAGAACCGCCGAGGCCTGAACTGCTGTCATTGGCAGCCTGGTTACTCATATTTTTATGGTTCGAAATTTGGGTCTATCGAAAAAATTCGAGTCATCAAGGCTAGAGTGCATAAAGTCGCCATGCTATTTGCCTTCGTTATTTATCACAAAAAGTTTACATCCTGTCGGCTGTCTAGCTGTTTCAGTACTGTGCTTCTCAATCACTCTTCTGTCTTTTATTCGTCTACCACTAACATCTTTTGTCTCTAACTTTATGTTTTTAAAGCGTTGTGTGCGGAGCTGTTTCAAGAACGAGAATCAACGCATTTATCGTAATGTTAGTTTGTTGTTATGACATGTAACGTTATATGTTAAATATTGTCATTATGTGTATCGTAACGGATTGTGAGGTTGTAATGAAACGAGTGTTTTGGCGAGTAGCAGTAGGTTTGCTTTTCCTGCCTATGAGTGTGATGGCAGAGGTCGAACTTAAGATTGCCACATGGCTTTCCCCAGCAGCGGCGATGAATAAAACCGTGTTGCCAACATGGGGGAAATGGATTGAAGAAGCGACTGAAGGGCGCGTTAAGATTGCTCTGGTCTATGACCTTGGAAGTCCCAACAGTCTGATTGACTTGGTGGAAGATGGCGCAGTAGATGGTGCCTGGACTTACCACGGTTATTTCCCTGGTCAGTTTAAACTGACGAGCCTCGCGGAATTACCTAACCATAATGCCGGATCAGAAGCGGTATCTGTCGCCCATTGGCGGATTCATGAGGATTACCTTGCTGAGGCAGGGGAACATGCTGGCGTTGAATTAGTGGGCGTTTTTACTCATGGCCCCGGCCAGATCCATATGCGTGAACCTTTGGAGAGCCTTGAGAATATCAAAGGCAAAAAAATCCGTGTGGGTGGCGGCATTCAGTCTGCAATCGGTGAGCGCCTCGGTGTTACCGGCGTCGCAGCGCCTGCTAACAAAATCTATGAAATGCTGACGCAAGGTGTTGTAGATGGTGTGTTTAACCCGATGTCGACTAAAACGACACTGAAACTCCATGAAGTTGCACCTTATACACTGAAGCTGCCTCATGGCATGTATTTGGGCAGTTTCGGTATTTTTCTGAGCGAAGATACGCTTGATGGGCTGTCTGAAAAAGACAGAGACGCCATTATGGCGGTATCCGGCGAGAAACTATCCGCAATGGCGGCGAAAGCATGGGCTGATGCTGACGACTACGCAGAAGGTGTCGCCCGCGAAAAAGGGAACCAGATTGTTGATGCATCTGATCAGGATTTGGCGTATTTCGCTGCGGTCACCCGCGACTTAGATCAGGCTTGGGTTGAGTCGGTCAAAGATCGTGATGTGGACGCCAAAGCTGCTTTGAGAGCAATCCGCGAAGAGGCTCACGCATATGAGGTCGGTAATGGTCAGTAATAAAACAGGCATTGGCCAGCACTACTGGTCATTGTTCCAACAAGGATGTTGTTACCTGTTTCCCTTGATGCGTTGGACAAGTGCTGTGGCACTGATAGGCATGATGTTATTAACTGTCCTTGATGTGTTGGGCAGATACCTTCTCGGCACTCCTATCTTGGGTGGCAGCGAATTGACTGGCTTCATGCTGTTGGTATTGGTCATGCTGATGTTGCCATTACTTGTTTTTAAAGATGATCAAATCCGGGTGGATTTACTCACGGATGCGATAAGTCCTGCGTTTGTCAAATGGGTTGAAAGGATTTACTCCTTTGGCCTCAGTATTGGCTGCATCTATCTGGCGATGAGCGTCTATAAATTGGCAGCACGTGCTGACAGAAAGCAATTGGTAACAGAGTACCTAGAAATTCCGGCCTCTTGGGCGATGTATGCGATTGCTTTCTGCTTGCTGCTGAGCGCTTTTGCCTTTTTGTTCAGAGGGATCTGCTCAACGGCGACCTTAGATAGCCATGTTGAGTCCTTGGAGGGTGAGCGTCATGATTAGTGCCCTGATTGGACTCACGATTGTTTTGCTGCTGTGTGTTCTGCGAATGCCTTTGGCTTACGCCATGACACTGGTAGGCGTCGTAGGATATGCCTCTTTACTAGATTTCAATTTCACTGCTGCCTTGACGATCAGTGCCCGCCGAATTGTCGATACCTTACAAGACCCAGCGTTGAGCGTGATCCCCTTGTTTATTTTGATGGGTAACTTAATCAGCCGATCAGGGATGTCTGTTGAATTGTTTCGGGCTTCTAATGCGCTGGTGGGACACCACCGCGGTGGTATGGCCATGGCGACCATCACGGCGTGCGGCGGTTTTTCCGCGATTTGTGGCTCTAGTCTGGCGACGGCAGCAACCATGGGTCAGGTGGCTATCCCTTCAATGCGTCGGTTCGGTTATGCCGACAGCCTGGCGTCTGCCTGTATTGCCGCTGGGGGGACGCTTGGCATCCTTATTCCTCCCAGCGTGGCTTTGATTATCTACGGTATTTTGACGGAACAAAGTATCCGTGAATTGTTTGCGGCAGGCTTCGTGCCAGGGGTGATGGGGATTCTATTGTATCTGGCGGCGGTGAAGTACGTAGTCTGGCGCTCGCCAGAGGCCGGCCCCCGTGGGCATGAAATGACGTCTCAGCAGAAAAGGGAGGCCTATAAAGGTATTGCCGGTATCGCCTCTTTGTTCACCATCATTATGGGTGGGATATATCTGGGGGTTTTCACACCCACCGAAGCCGCAGGTATCGGGAGTTTTGGTGCCTTGGTGATCGTTTATCTGCGTGACCTGCTTACCAAAAAGCTGCTGAAGGAAGTCCTTTTTGAAACGGCGGTGATGAGCGCAAAGATATTCTTTGTCGTGCTGGGCGCGTTGATATTCTCAAACTTTATCAACCGTGCGGGTCTTCCTGAGGGATTGGTGCATTTCCTGACCACTCAGGATCTTCAGCCCATGCTAGTGTTTTTGATGATCATCATGATTTACCTGATGCTTGGCACTGTGCTCGAAAGTATGTCGATGATGCTGTTGACCGTTCCTGTGTTTTACCCTGTGGTTCAAAGTATGGGCTTTGACCTGATTTGGTTCGGCATTGTGGTTGTGGTGGTCACGGAGATCAGCTTAATTACGCCGCCGGTTGGCATGAACGTTTTTGTGCTGAGCGGCATGTTCAAGGACCTTGATAATCGCACGGTATTTCGCGGTGTGATGCCATTTTGGGTTGCAGATATGGTGAGGCTTTTCGCCATTATTTTCATCCCCGCTTTGGCGCTGGGTTTACCTAATTTTCTTTATGGATAAATTTGTGTAACAGGGGGACGTTGTGAACCTGTCTATGCGAGAAACTCATGCAGTATTCCAGATTGCAGAGTGTTTGAATGCGGGCATGGAATGCTCGGAAATGCGCCAGCAAGTGGGTAAATGCTTGCTGGATCTTCTTGATGCTGATTACTTTGCTTCCTATGTATGGGACGGGCCGCGGTGCGGCTTTTCTCATCGCGTGGCGATAAATATGTCTGACGACAATCTTTCCCACTATGAAAGCTATTTTCAGTATCACGATCCTATTACGCCCAAGCTTCAGCAACGTAAACAGGCAACAGCAGTGAGTCAAATCATGCCACACAGTGCGTTGAAACAGACGGAGTTCTTCAACGACTTCCTGTCTATTGATGGACTGACGTATGGTCTAAACTTCCATGCCCATGATGGTCGCCAGAACATCGGCGACATCAGGATCTGGAGAAGTCGCAGACGCAATGACTTCACCAAAAGAGATGTGGAAATTGTTAGTGCAATGGGCACAGCTTTCACCAATGCCATGAAGCACGCAAGACCTAATGCATTTTCGAAAGAGGATGTCAGACCCGATGTTATCCCGGATATCAATGCATCATCGGGGATGGATGAAGACTTTCTGGTGGAAGAGTATCACCTGACCGCGCGTGAAGTGGACGTGTGCTTGGCGGTGATACAGGGGCTGTCTGATAAGGAAATAGCCCGACGATATAATGTCTCATTCACGACGGTAAGGACTCACATAAAGCATCTTTTTGAAAAGCTCAATGTGAGGGGGAGAACGCAACTGATTCACAAAGTACTGACTCATTGATAGAGAAGGATATACCCAAACAACCTGATTCTTTCCTTAGGTTGTTTGGGTATAAGGTGCATCTAAAAGAGGCGGCTCGGGCAATTATTGGGTTGCAGAGAGTATGGCTTGTTCCAGAATTTCTTGTTCGCCGATATGGTTGGCGAGAAGCAACACCAACTTGGCGTTTACCGTCATGACCTCTTCCGGAGGAAGAGAGTTATAAATGTTGGCGAGTGCTGCATAGAATGCATCTCCATCGGTGAAGTTCGGCTCGATATTCAATTTCATTGTGCTTTCTCCAGTTGGTGACCAAGTGCGCGCTGCATGGCTTCTGTTATGTCGTTAATTGCCGGCTGTCGCCAGCGTGCGGTGATCACCTGATCAGGGCGAAAGAGATAAGCCGTGCCTTCAGATAAGTCATATCTCTGGTGGAGCAATCCCTGTTTGTCTGTCAGTTTATTGATCCCTCGGACGCTTGCAGATTTTTGGTCGCGACTGATTAGCAGTACTTCCAAGTCGCTTATCTTTGCCAATTCAGCCAGAAGCTTATCCTGTTCTGTACTACCTTCTGCAATCATGATTACGAAATGATTGCCCACCCAATCGAGCAGCCAGGAAGCAACTTCGTGTTTGTTTACAGGCGCATCTAGAATCGGACTACCCGGAATCAACACATTATTGAATGTGTCTTTGTCGGGCGTATTTAACGTTGAATTGCGGTATGTGCAGGGTGTCGATAATCTGCCACTGTTAATCAGTGGGCGGGCAAAAGGGTAGCTTTTTGCCAGTTCTAGTGTCGCATTCCTCAGCACCTTGCTCATGATACTTTTGGGGGTGATGAAGTCGGTCGCGCGGGTAGAGTTGAGGATGTTTTCTTCTGCCGCGAACTGTCGCTCATCATTATAGGTACGAAGCAACAAGGGAGAGGCCGTTTGGTTCAGTACCCGGCATAGCTTCCAAGCTAAATTTTCAACAGATTGGACTGCTCCGTTTGCGCCGCGTGCACCGAAAGGGCTGACTTGATGTGCTGCATCACCGACAAAAATCACCCGTTTATGGATGAAGTCATCTATTTTCCGGCACTGGAAGGTATACACACTTGCCCACTCCAGGTCGAAGTTTTTGTCTGACCCCAACATGGCTTCGATACGGGGGCGAATGTTCTCTTCCCTCTTTTCCCATTCGGGGTCTGCATCCCACCCGAGTTGCAGGTCGATGCGCCAAACGTTGTCGGCCTGACGATGTAATAATGCGGACTGCTCAGGGTGGAAGGGTGGTTCAAACCAAAACCAGCGTTCAGTAGGAAAATCGGCTTTCATGACCACATCAGCGATCAGGAATCTGTCCTGAAAAACCTGTCCTTTACTTTCCAAACCCAGCTTGGTGCGAATAGGGCTGTTTGCGCCGTCCGCAACAATAAGGTAATCGCAGGAAATCTGATAAGTGCCGTCGGGTGTGTCGACGGTTAGAAGGTTGATGTCTGTTTGCGCATCAACAACCTGAACCTTGTTTTTCCAGCGAAGATCGACCTCTGATAGCGTCTCAATCACATCGACCAGATATTCCTCAAAGTAATATTGTTGGAGGTTGATAAAGGCTGGGAGCTTATGGTGTTCTTCAGGTAGTAGGTCGAACTCATAGACCTTTTCGTTACCAAAAAAAACCTTGCCCTTTTTCCATGTGATGCCTTTTGAAACCATCCGCTCTGCGCAACCATACCGATTCATGATTTCGAGTGTTCGTTTGGCGAAGCAAATGGCCCGCGACCCTACGCTGACGGTGTTGTTGTCATCGAGTACGACGGACTCGACTCCTTGCTTTGCAAGATCAATAGCCATGGATAAGCCCGCTGGCCCGCCACCGATAATCACGACCTTGTGATGAGTCACTGTGTCTGATTGCTGGTCTTTACTCATCGAATAGGAATAAACCGGATTGGTATACGTCGATAACATAAATATCCATTTAATATTGCTCTCTCATGAGATTAAATTTAATGCGCGATTTGATGAGGGATCAAGCAAGTCGGTGTATCGAATATGAGAGTAATTGGCGGTTTGTCGTCAAGTGTTATCGTGGTGATGTGGTTATAGTTCTGAATGTAAGCTATTTTTCTATCATAACTTACAGGTGCTGATTTGTAGGTCGTGTATCCCTGAGTCCTATTTATAAGATATTAGGGTAATCTATAAATTCTCGCATGAGATTATTTGCTATGTTGGTTTTAGGAATCAAATCACGTTAAAGGAACCTACCATGGCAACCAAACCATTTGCTTCATCTGCTGATTTAGGTGAAAAACAGGAAACACTTGAGGTATTAGCCGAAGGCGTTTACGCGTTAACGGCAGAGGGTGATCCCAATGTAGGCGCGATAGAAGCAGAAGACTTCATTATCGCCTTTGAAGCAAGAGCCACACCCAAAGCTGCTCAGGACTGGCTGACGATGCTGAGAGAGCATACGGACAAGCCCGTGAAATACTTGGTTTTGTCTCATTACCATGCGGTGAGGGTATTAGGTGCATCAGCTTTTGACGCGGAAACCATCATTGCGCATGAGAGCACGAAAATGCTTATTGAAGAGCGTGGCCAGCAGGATTGGGAAAGTGAATTCGGGCGTATGCCTCGTTTGTTCAGAGAGCCGGAAGGCATTCCGGGTTTAACACACCCGGACGTTGTATTTGACAGCCGCATTGAAATCCCGCTCGGTGGTGATCGCGGAAGCTTGATACTTGAACATTGTGGCCGAGGGCACACTGCGGGAGACATTGTTGCTTGGTTGCCTAAGCAAAAAATACTGTTTGCAGGGGACTTGGTTGAGGCCCAGGCAGCACTTTACACTGGGGATGCCTTCCACTTTGACTGGTCATCTCAAACTCTGGATAAAGTGAAATCATATCAAGCTGATATATTAGTCGGAGGACGTGGCGCGGTGGCGCGGGGTAACGATGCAGTCAATGCTGCGATTGAGCAAACCCGCGGCTTCTTAACGGGTATGTTGGACACCGTCGGAGCAGTGCATAAGCGCGGTGGAACACTGAAAGAAGCATTCGAGGAAACCCACACATTGCTCGCTCCTAAGTTTGGCGCATGGCCTATATTTGAGCATTGCTTACCGTTTGATGTAAAACGATTATGGGACGAATTTGAAGGTAAGGACTGGCCCGAAATCTGGACCGCAGAGAAAGATAGGGAAGTCTGGGACGCTTTACAGGATTAGGAATGACACAGAAAAAACATCGCACATTAATGCTCAACCAGTTTCTTCCTTATCGGATGGTGAATTTGGCTGATGGTATCAGCAACGCCTGCTCGAAAATCTATCGGGAAGAGTTTGATGTTTCTATTCCCGAATGGCGGATTCTTGCTCGGTTGGCTGAGCACGAAAAACTGAACGCCAAAGACATCGGTGATCTCACTTTTATGGACAAATCCCGGGTCTCCCGCGCGGTCAAATTGCTTGAAGAAAAAGGCCTTTTGCTGAAGGTAAAAGACAGCACAGACAATCGTGCGTCTTTCCTTTCGCTCAGTGAGTCAGGCCGTGATCTCTATGCGAAAATCGCTCCCAAAGCGCTGGATTGGGAAGCTGAGCTTATTGATGTACTTGATACCGTTGAGTACCGCGACTTCCTTCGCGTGATGGAAAAGTTGGATGCCCGCCTGGAGAAAATGAAAGGCTAGGGGCTGTTGACCTTTGGTGATGATTTTGCAGCAGTTTGTGGGGATTTTATGCTTTGTTGAGGTGTATTTGCTTAGAATGACTAGGCGGCACACACCTCGCCGCGCCTAAAATGCTTATGGTTAGAACAAAATTTAACCACCAAAGGTCAACAGCCCCTAGGGTCCATGTTTTTGCTTAACTATCAAACGTCCTATTCTTGTGTGTAAGTATGTACCGCAGAAATGCAAAACGGTACACATCATGCCACACAACTTCTTTGCCCATAATCCAGCGCTGACAATCCGCAATGCAGAAACCCCTTCTGAGAAGTCATTGAGTTCACGTCTCTGCCGCCATCCTCATTGTTGAGGATGGCGGTTTTTTCGTGCTCGTCTCATGCTGAGAAGGAAAGGAAGCATAATTCTCAGGAGCAAGAGATGACGGATAAGAGAGATGTACCGTTTACGTTAGAAAAGCTGCAGGCAGCATTTAAATCGGGTGAGTTAACCTGCGAATCCTACATCGACGCGGTTATCGAGCGCGCAGAAAGTCTGAACCACCTTAACGCTTTTATTACGGTTGACTGGGAGATGCTTCGAAAGGCAGCGAGGGACGTTGACCAGAGTGGAAAAGCAGGTGAAGGGCTCAATGGCATCCCTCTTTGCTTCAAGGATAACATTCAGACTGGCGTTCTCGCTGCGTCTGCTGCGACTAAAGCATTAGCGGGAAACATCAGCAGTGCTTCCGTCGTGGCTGAGCGGCTGTTGAGCAGTGGTGCCTTAGTGGGTGGCATGGGAAACATGCACGAGCTGGCCTTTGGTATTACGACTAACAATGGATATAGCGGCGCGTCGAAAAACCCGTGGAATACCGAGCGGATCCCTGGCGGCTCCAGCGGTGGTGTCGCTGTGGCGATTGCAGCTGGCATTATGCCAGCAGGCATTGGAACGGACACAGGAGGCTCCGTAAGGTTACCTTCTGCACTCTGTGGGATCGTTGGCTTTAGACCTTCTATGATGCGCTATCCATCAGAAGGGCTGGTACCTGTCAGCCATACCCGGGATACGGCAGGTCCAATGGCGAATACTGTCAAGGATTGCCGAATCTTGGATGCCATCATGGCGGGTAAAAACGACTCCGCCATTGATGAAGTAGCGAGTCTTTCTTCTATCAAGCTGGGTGTTCCCCGAGCCTATTTCTTCGACAATCTAGACCCTGAAGTAGGCAGATTATCTGAAGATGCCTTAAAGAAACTTTCTGATGCGGGAGTGACCTTGGTAGAGGCGGATATTCCCAATGTTGGTGAACTTGATGAAGCCTGCAGTTTCCCGATTGCGCTTTATGAATTTATGCAGGACTTACCTGCCTATCTTACCGCTCATGTATCACATATCAGTATTAAAGACGTCGCTGACCATGCTTTAAGCCCTGACGTGAGTGGATTGATGGCTTCGCTGATGTCTGATGGCGCGATGCCAGAATCCGTGTATCGAGACGCTATTAATGTGGTTCGTCCTAAACTCCAACAAACCTACGCAGACTATTTCTCGAAGCAAGGCGTGGATGCTGTCATCTTCCCAACCACTGTGCTGCCCGCCACACCTATTGGTGATGATGAAACCGTTGAGCTTAATTGCGAACGCCTACCTACCTTTCCAACTTTTATTCATAACACCGATCCAGGCAGCAATGCAGGTATTCCAGGAATAAGCCTGCCCATTGGCCTAACCCATGACGGCTTGCCTGTTGGTATCGAAATTGATGGACCTTTCAACAGCGATGAGCGGTTGCTATCGATCGCGGAAGCGCTGGAATCAGTCTTCAACTTTACGCAACGCCCCTGATCCACTCTTCATAGATGTAAGGAACACAACAATGAAAAGACGCGAATTTTTAACTTCGTCGATGAGTGCTGCGCTGCTGGCAGCGATTTCACCGACTTTTGTCTCAACCCGGGCTCTCGCTGCGGAGACAGTTAAACTCGGTGTGATGATTCCCCAGTCAGGCCCCGCGGGTCTTTTTGGCCCCTCCTGTAAAAACTGCACAGAAATGGCGGTTGAAGAAATCAATAAGTCGGGTGGCATTTTAGGCAAGCAGGTTGAAGTGTTTTATGCCGATGCTGGCGGTTCTCCTTCCGAGGCGCTGAAAAATGCGGTGCGCCTGTACAAAGGCGAAAAAGTGGATGCGTTTATTGGCATGCATGACAGTGCTGTGCGAGGTGCACTCACCAACTTGTTCAAAGGCGAGGTGCCTTACATCTATACGCCAATCTATGAAGGTGGTGAATGCGCAGAGGGAACTTATGTACTCGGTGAGACCCCTGCTCAGCAATTGGCGCCGGTCATTCCTTGGTTAGCAAAAAATAACAAGGTCAGTAAATGGTATTTGATTGGTAATGATTACAACTGGCCACGTGATTCGAATGCTGCGGCGAAAGATTACATTAAAGCAGCAGGTGGTGACGTGGTTGGCGAGGAATATCTGCCATTTTCAGCCGATAACTTCGACTCCAGCTTGGCAAAAATCAAAGCCAGTGGCGCTGATGCAGTACTGATCACTTTGGTTGGTGGTGCATCAGTGAGCTTTAACCGCGCATTTGCAAACTTCGGTTTGGACAAGCAAGCCCTGCGATTGGGCACCTTAATAGAAGAAAATACCCTAGCAGGTATTGGGGCAGAAAATGCTGCAAGACTTTACTCTTCATCAGGTTATTTTCAGAACATTAACTCGCCAAAAGCCGCCGCATTTGCTGAGCGCTACTACGAAAAGTTTGGCAGTGATGCACCTGCACTCAATGCATTAGGTGAGTCCTGCTATGACGGTGTCTATCTCTTCAAAGCCTTGGCAAACGAAGCAAAAGGCGTAGCGGCTGAAAAAATTGCCAGCGCTTCTGAGGGCGCGTCATTTTCTTCTCCTCGTGGGAACATGACGTTGACGAAGGGACATGTTGATAAAGATATCTATCTTGCGGAAGCCGTAGACGGCAGATTCCGCGTTGTTGAAACCTTTGAAAACGTGCCTAGCGGCAGTACCTGCAGTTAAAGGAGAGAGTGACGCACATGGATGTGTTGACCTTGTATATTTTGAACGTCATCTACAGCCTCTCAGTGTTGGCGTTAGTTGCAACAGGCCTTGCTGCTGTTTTCGGACTACTAGGTGTGATGAACATGGCGCATGGCGAGTTTGTCATGCTTGGCGCTTATAGCGCGCTGCTCGCAAGTCAATGGTCACTGCCTTGGCCTGCGGGCCTTTTGTTGGCTGTCATTGTGAGTGCTTTAGTCGGTGCACTAATGGAAAAGGGCCTCATCAGGCACCTTTATCAGCGCCCGTTTGACACCTTGTTGGCTACTTGGGGTGTTGCCATGCTCATCCGAAAAGGGATTGAAGCCCTTTTTGGTAGGGAGTACCAAAACGTACCTCAATACTTGCCAGGCACCGTCGATGTTGTTGGTGTTGATTACCCCGTTTATCGACTGCTCTTGGTGGTCTTGATTGCCGCCTTGATGACAGGCATCTACCTGTGGTTCAGAAAAAGCCCTGCCAGCCTCAAAATTCGTGCGATGGTAGACAACCCTGCACTGGCGCAGGCGGTGGGAATAAACACTGAACGCGTTGCCTTTTACACGTTTGTTTTCGGTGTCAGTACGGCAGGGTTCGCCGGTGCATTGATTGCACCTCTGGTGAGGGTCGACCCCTACATGGGGCTGGATTACTTGCTCTCCTCATTCTTCGCCCTTGTGATTGGCGGCCTCGGCAGCGTTGAAGGCCTGATTCTGGGAAGCAGCATGATTGGCGGCTTAGATCAGTCCCTCTCCAACCTGTTCGACAAGGTCGTCGGCTATACAGGTGTGCTTCTGCTGTCGATTTTCTTTTTATGGTGGAAACCCAATGGCATCATTTCGCAACGTTAATTTTTACGCGCTCGCGTTTATCTTCGCACTGCCTCTGTTTATCGATAGCTTTACTGCATATGAGGTTGGTCTCTATTTAATCTTCGGACTCGCAGCACTGGGCGTTGCGTCTTGTTGGGGACAGGCTGGTTTCTTGCCGCTTGGCCAAGCCGCTTTCTTTGGATTGGGCGCGTATCTTTATGGTTATGTGAATGTTGAGCAGGCATCGGTGTTCAGTGTCGTAGAAGGACTGTTTTTGGCACTTCTGGTACCGGCGCTGTTAGCTTTCGCGTTGGGAAAACTGGTGTTCTCACGTACTTCGAGTTCCGGCCCCTATTTTTCTTTGATCACACTGGCGGTTGCCATGTTGGCAACGCAATTAGCACTGGTTTTTGATGGTGTCACAGGCGGGTTTAACGGCCTTAATGGCATTAATGACATTCCAGGAACAGATCGTTACGAAAACCTGTATTGGGTGATTGCAGGCGCAGTGGCAGTTGTGCTTTTGTCCCTTCAGTATTTAGAAAACACGCCATTCGGACTTTTGCTTAATGCCATCCGTGATAATGAACAGCGTGTTGACTTGCTGGGTTACAAAAGTGACCAACTGAAAAGTATTGTCTTTGCCATAAGCGCAGCGGTTTCTGGGTTGGCGGGCGCGTTGTACAGTGTCCATCAGGGCATCGTTACGCCACAGGCTCTGGGCTTTTTCCTTTCGGCAGAGTTTGTTATCTGGGCTGCAGTGGGAGGACGTTTTACGCTAGTTGGTCCTATTGCTGGTGCTTTGGTGATGGGAATGGTGTCCAGTGAGTTGAAAGCGTCCTTCCCTTATTGGGAAGTGATAGTCGCATCTATTTTCATTGTTGTGGTGCTCTTTTTACCAAAGGGTTTGCTAGGTTGGTTGCCCGCGACGAAAAAGCGTATTGAGGAAGACAAGTTAGAAGAAGCGGTTTCTGGCTCGTCAGAAAAACGGGTGACGCTAGCCATTAACGATGTTTCAGTGTCTATCGGACCGGTGAATATCCTCAGTTCATTGGAGATGCGTTTAGGCGGAAAAGGTATTCAGTGCTTAATTGGTCCCAATGGCGCAGGAAAAACATCGGCATTCAACACTATGACTGGCGTGCTGCCGCTTTCTTCCGGAACGCTTGTATGGAATGGAGAACGCTTTAGTCCACGTAAGCCTTATGATGCTGCACGCCGGGGTATAGGTCGGAAATTGCAAATTCCCTGTGTGTTCCCATCGTTAAGCGTTGAAGAGAATATTCATTTGGCGATGTGGGCGAGCCGTTCGAATAAGAAATCATTATTCCGAGTCGCCAAATACGGAAAACGTTCTGCATCTTTAAACGCGCTTTACGAAGCGATGCCATTTCTTGAACAGGGTGAAGTCTTGGCCGGATCGCTATCGGTAGGGCAACGTCAAATGCTGGACTTTACGATGACCTGTCTTGCTGAACCTGACTTGTTATTGCTGGATGAACCCTGTGCGGGACTCTCACCTGTCGAGACAAAAACGCTCATCGACATCATCAAAAATTACATCGCCAGAGAGAGGAAACCTTGTGTGATTATCGAGCATGACATGCAAGTGGTGGAGAAATTGGCTGACGAAGTGCTGGTGATGAATCAAGGTTCTATGTTGTGTTTTGGCAGCTTTGATTTTGTTCGTGAGAACGAGGAAGTACGAGCGATATACACAGGAGGAACCAAGTAATGTCAGACAAAATTCTGGATGTGAAAGGTCTTTCCGGTGGGTATGGAGATATTACGATCGTCAGGGATGTGAACTTTTCAATCGGGAAAGGAGAGGTTGTGTGCCTTGCTGGTCGCAATGGTGTGGGAAAAACCACTTTAATGAAACTCTTGTCGGGAGCTCTGGCGCCCGGCAAAGGTCATATATGCCTTAATGGAAAAGATCTGTCGGGCTTGAATGCTTTTGAGCGACAGCAAAAGCAAATTAGCCATGGATTGCAAGAACAGTCAGTATTTAGTGGATTGACTGTTCGGGATAACCTTTCTTTGACAGGAAAATGGGGTAAAAGCTCACTCGTAGACCGCCTTCTTGAAGCCTTTCCTATCATAGAAAAGCGCTATGATGTACAGGCTGGAAAATTGTCGGGTGGCGAGAGGAAGTTGGTCTCTTTCTGCCGATCTGTCGTCGAAGATGGATTGATGACATTACTTGATGAGCCAACAGAGGGGGTACAGCCCGAAAATATCGAGCGAATGGGAGAGGTTATTCTCGAACAAGCTAAACAAGGAAGAAGCTTTATTGTGGCAGAGCAGAATCTATCACTGATTGAGCAGATCGCTGATGCCTGTTGGATGATGGACCATGGTGAGTTGAAGTCTCTTTTCCCTGCTTCTCCAAATTTAAGGGAGCGTATTGTCAGTGAGCTTCTTATTTAGTGATGTCATCAATACTAAAGTTGGCCTTCTTTGTTCTTCAATAAGTGAAACATTACAAAATACTAGAAACTTACGAGTAGGCACCTAGCCAACGAAGAGTTGGTTATTTCACCAAAAGCCGCTGATGAGAGTCAGTGGTTTTTTTGTCAGTTCAAAAAATAGTGAGGTCTCTAGTTTTGGAGAAGTCTAACGGCGAGATGCCTAATCAAGAGTCTTCTTTATGGAGGTTCTGCTACCCCTAATCATACGAGTAAGAAAATATTCAGGACTCAATGTCTCAATTATTAGAGCTGCATTGGAAGATTTCATCGCCAATTAATAAAATCAAGATAGTTTTATATTTCATTTCTCGCGTTCCTAAAAAGAACAAACAACAAACGGAGGAGCAGAATGAAGGAAACGCAATCAACGCTTATTCGTGGCTTCCATATCCTTGAAACAATTGTGAAAGCCGAAAAGCCACTTTCCAGTGTCTATCTTGCTGAAGAGTTAGAGCTACCAAAACAAACCGTTCATCGCATCGCGCAACAACTGGAAGAGGATGGATTGTTGCAGCGCGAACCTGATGGAAAGCGCTTCACCGCCGGCACTCGTTTGTTAGATTTGGCCAGAGCCACTCTTAAAAATTCTTCTATCAATGCACATCGCTATACCATTCTGAAAGAACTCTCTGATGAGATAGGTGAGACCTGTAATCTGACGATTTTGGATGGCTATGAAATTCTCTATCTGGAACGTGTTGAGACTAACTGGCCATATCGCATTCATTTGCCTGTCGGTGCGCATTACCCTCTGCATTGCACAGCATCGGGTAAGCTGTTCCTTGCAGACATGAAAGTAGCGACGCGCAAACGACTGTTAAAAAGCATGAACCTGACTCGCGAGACTTCGCAAACCATCACGGATCTCACTCAGTTGGAAGCGCATTTGGCGAAGATAGCCGAAGATGGCGTGGGTGTGGACTCTGGCGAGTTTCTTGATGATATGGTGGCAATAGCAGTTCCCGTGATAAACAACGATAACCGCGTCGCTTTTACTGTCGCCGTTCATGCACCTTCTGCGCGTAAAACAACAGAAGAGTTAAGACAGTATTTGCCACTGCTTCGCCGTGCTGCCCAGCGGTTAGCCGTTGCAGAATTTGGCATCGTCGAAGATTGAGTACAACTCGCTAATTTAGAGTCTGGTGAGCGAAAAGGGTAAATTGAAACCAAACAGCCAGCAGACTCTCCCCATTCCTGATGACGAACACTTTCTTCGACGCGGTCTAAACAGCCGGTTATTGCGCGAGACCATGGTCTTCCAAAACCATATCAGAGGCCTTTTCTGCAATCATGATAGTGGGTGCATTTGTGTTACCTGATGCAATTTCCGGCATGATTGAAGCATCTACAACACGTAGGTTCTTAACGCCATAAACCTGCAATCTTGGGTTTACTACCGCCATCTCATCAACCCCCATTTTGCAGGTACTGGTTGGGTGATAAATGGTTTGGCTGAATTCTCTGGCTGCTGCCAACAATTCTTCATCGGTTTGGAATTTTTCACCCGGCACATATTCGCTTAGCACATGCTCTGAAAGTGGAGGCGTACTCGCTATCTTTCTTGCGACTTTAATTGCATTGATGATCACAGTCTGGTCGCGCTCATCAGACAGATAGCAGGGCTGAATGGCTGGATGTTTTAAGGGATCTGTCGACGTGATTTTTACACTCCCGCGGCTATAAGGTCGAAGTTGACACACTGACGCTGTAAACGCTGAAAAGGGGTGTACGCCATCTCCGGGTTTGTCGGCGCTAAGCGGTTGCATGTGAAACTGAATGTCTGGACGCGTTAAGCTCGTATCGGACTGTGTGAAAATGGTAACTTGGCTTGCTGCCAGAGTGAGTGGACCTGTTCGGTTAAAGAGGTATTGCAGCGCCACCATCACTCGTTTCGTCAGACTATTCAATTCGTCATTGAGTGTGCGCTCGCTGGTTTTAAAGACCAATCTCACCTGAAGGTGGTCTTGCAGGTTTTCACCTACACCAGGCAAGTCATGAACAATCGCAATGCCAAGAGTGTTAAGCAGAGAAGCTGGACCGATTCCTGAAAGCTGAAGTAACTGTGGCGAGCCAATGGCACCTGCGCTAAGAATGACTTCCCGACTGGCCATAATTTGCTTTTTAGCACCCTCTTTGAGTACTTCAACGCCGGTGGCAGCTTTGTTCTCAAAGAGCACTTTTGATACATGGTGATTGGTGAGAATATCCAGGTTTTCCCTATGCTTAGCGGGACGCAAGAAGGATTTTGCTGTACTCCAGCGGAAGCCTTTATATGCGGTTTGTTGGAAGTAACCGACACCTTCTTGAACTTCGCCATTGCAGTCAGGGTTATAGGGAATACCCAACGCGGTCGCGGCGTTGATGAAGTGATCGGCAATCGGGCGGCGTAAGCGCAAATCGCTGACTTTCTGTGGGCCATTTACACCATGATAATCATTGGAACCGCGCTCCTGATCTTCTGACTTTTTGAAGTAGGGAAGCACCTCCTGATACGACCACCCCTGATTTCCGAGCGCTGCCCAATGATCATAATCTTCCGCTTGTCCTCGAACATACAACAGCCCATTCAGAGCACTGGAACCTCCTAACACTTTCCCTCTTGGCCACTGCAATTGGCGAGAATTGATACCTGGATCAGGTTCTGTGAGATAGCACCAATCCGTTTTTGGGTTGTGCATAGTTTTGAAATACCCCACAGGTATATGCAACCAGGGATTATTATCTTTCCCCCCGGCTTCTATCAAAAGGACCCGGATCGATGGGTTTTTAGACAGACGATTGGCGAGAACACACCCGGCAGATCCAGCTCCAACAACAATAAAATCGTAATGATTTGAAGATAATCCCATCTTTTCCTTTCTCCCTGTTCACGAGTCACTGTCATGTATTCAAGGCGAGATGCTCCCGACCCAGCGCGAAATCGAAAATTCTCAAACATTAAAATATGAGACTAGTTATCTCGATTTTTATAGTCAAGGCTTGAATTTTGATTTTTCTATGCCATAAATGGAATGTTCCGGTTCATTTTTTAACCATTCTTTAACATGGAGTGGTTGAAGCGTTACCAAAAACACGGAGCAATAACTTTCCACTGAACGTTGGATTGCTTGAATTTCAGAGCGTGATGATTGAACGCAGAAGGCTCTGTTTGAGAACGCAAATGTGGGCATGCCAGCGTAAACGTTTGAGCGACAGCCAACACAAAGGAGTGCGAGCATGAGCAAAAATCGGGAAAAACTCACGCGGCGAGATTTTATGAAGGTGTCAGCCCATTTTGGGATGACCTCGACCCTTATCGCAGCAGGTACTTTGGGAGCAGGTGCCACGGTATCTTCACTGGCACGAGCAGCCGAAAGTACCCAAAAGGAACGCTATTCTGCGCCCCCTAAATTTCAACTTAAATTTGGTGCGTCCGGGTTTAACGAGAAGAACCTCGATATTCAAAAGTCGGCGCAGCTTTTCTTTGCAAGAGATCTGGAGGAGCGGACAAACGGCGCAATTCGCGTTGAGTTCATTGGCAGCAATCAAATATGCGGGCAAACCAATTGTGTGAAGAAAACACAGCAGGGCATCATCGATATGTATTCTGCATCAACCCAAAACTCAGCGGGCGGTGCGCCGTACCTCAATGTGTTGGATTACGCCTACATGTTCCCTTCCCGCGCATCTCAGTTTCATTTTTTCTACAGCAAGAAAAGCGAGCCCCTGTTTAGAGAGCCGTTGCGCCAGCGTCATAAAATGCAATTCCTGTTTACCCATTGCGAGCTGCGAGGTATCCAGCTTGGCTTGAAATGGAAAGACAAGCCTCTCGTCACGTCGATCGACCAGTTAGCAGGTACGAAAAACCGTGTGACGGGTACGCAACTAGGGCGTATCGCTATGCAGTTGATGAACCTCAACCCAGTACCGATTGCTTGGGAAGAAACCTTGGATGGTCTGAAACAAGGGCTTATCGATGGGGCAGAAACTTGGATGGGGGCGGTGGCTTATGCGGGTATGGCACCAGTGGTCTCGCAGTGTGTTGACCTGAAATTCTTCTCAGGGACTGAGCACACAGCCATGAGTCTACCGGTGTTTGATAAGTTGGGATCCGATCTTCAGGATGATGTGATGGAATCTGCGTACGTCGCTCAGATTTTCACTCAAGGCATGAATGAGGCCGCACTGACTGACGTCATCGGTGCCACTAACCCGCCACGGCCGGGCACTATCTTTGCTGAGAACAATACGCGAGTCGCTACTTTGTCTGATGCTGAACTTCGTAAAGCAGAAGAAATGTGTTCGCCAGAGTTTAACCCAGAACCTTGGGAACAGTGGCGTGACCGTTTGAATAAGTGGTCGGGTGGACACGATACCTACCAAGAAATCTACGATATTGCGCGAGAAATTCCGCGCGACACTTCCGCCGTTAATGTGCCGCCACAACGCTGGTGGATGAGCTAAATAGGGTCGCACAGTGTCTGCTTGCTGATGTGAAAACACATCCGCAAACAGGCCTGTGCGTGTCTTTACTTCAAACTCTGTGAGGTCAGCATGAAACCGCTACAAACCTTGCTCAAATGGTTAGATGAAAATACGGAAAAGGTCATCATCTTGATCACTTACTCAAGTATGGCCGGGATTATTTTTGTGGAGGTTGTTCGGCGGTTTTTGTTCAACCAACAAGTGCCCTGGAGCACGACAGTGCCTGTACTGCTTTTCTTGTGGGTGACTTGGTTTGGTGCTTCATACAACATCAAAAAACGTACGCATCTTGCGTTAACCGAAATTCGTTCGCGACTCTCCTACAAACATCAATTTTACTGCTTGGTTCTAGATGCGGTGCTCTGGATTGCCTTCGCCATCATCGTGATCTATCACGCAACGAGTCAAACCTACATTGCTTATGACAATTTCGCCATTGTGGGTGGAACGGATGATGTCATGGAGTGGTGGTTTTACTTAGCAACGCCACTTGCTTGGGGGCTGATCGTCATTCGTGTGTTACAGAACCTAGCTAAAGACATCAAGCAATATCAGCGTAAAGAGCCTTTCGTGCTCCAAGCATCACTACTGGATTAGGAGCAGGATATGGAAGACGGCACTCTCATTGCGCTGATTTCTCTCGGTGTCACACTGCTATTTATCATCGGCGTTCCGATTTTTCTCGTGATTGGTTTTTGGGTTGTAGGATGCAGCCTCGTTATCGATTTCACCCTTGCCAACATTGGCGTGACCTTATTTGAAGGTTTGAACTTCTTTGGCTTACTGGCATTGCCACTCTTCATCATGACAGGAGACTTAATCAATGCTGCCGGTATTGCCAAGCGTATGTCTGATTTTGCCTATTCCATTTTAGGATGGGTGAGAGGGGGCTTGGGAATGGCCACCATTGGTGCGTGTGGAATGTTCGCGGCTATTTCCGGTTCCAATGCCGGGACGACAGCGACCATCGGTTCCATCATGCAGCCAGAAATGGCGAAGAATAACTATGATGAACGTTTTGCTGCAGCTACCGCTGCGGCGGGCGGAACTGTAGGTATCATTATTCCGCCAAGCATCATCTTCATTGTTTATGGCTTTCTGCTCGATCTTTCGATCAGCGACTTGTTCGTTGGTGGAATGCTGCCGGGCTTACTCATGGTTATTGCAATGCAGTTGGCGTGCTACATCGTCTGTAAGAAGAATGGATGGGGTAACCTAATCAAGTTTGAGCCCAAGCGTATCTTTCAGACTGGTTTAAAAGCTTACCTCGGCTTAATTGCCATCGGTATCGTGATATACGGCATCTATTCCGGAGCCTTTTCTCCGACTGAAGCAGCCGGTGTTACGGTGGGTTTTTGTTTGATAGCGGGCGTGCTGATCACGCGACAAATCAAGCTGCGCGAGTTGCCGAACATCTTACTGCGTTCAGGGCAAATCACGGGCATGCTGGCACCACTGATCGCGATATCCGTTGTGATGCAACAGTTACTGTCCCTCTTGGGCGCAGGTGAAGTGGTGCGTGGATGGATGTCTGCCATTGGTGACCCGACGTTTGTTTTGATTGCCTGCATGATGTTGGTTTTGTTGGCCGGAACGGTGTTAGAAAGCCTGCCAAACACCATCATTCTTGCGCCTATTCTGGCGCCAATTGCTTACAGTGTGGGGGTGGATCCGATTCATTTCGCCGTGATCTTCTTGGTTGGTGATGCCATTGGATTTATCACGCCGCCTTACGGGTTGAACTTGTATGTTGCCAGCGGGATCACGGGAATACCGTATTTCACCATTGTGAAATACGTAATGCCTTACCTGTTTGCACTGATGGTGGCATGGATGATCATCGCTTTCTGGCCGCCGCTTTCGACCTATCTTGTGCAGTTTTCAGCTGTGGGTTAGGGAGCTCGACCTTAAAATCTATTGCTGTGCTGACAAATAAAAACGGCGCTGTTATTTACCCAAACGACCTGAAGATGCTCGCATTCAGAGGTCGTTTGGGTATCTAGCGCCGTTTTTACTTTTTACTGTTAATGGGGGCATTCATTCCCAATACGCTACCTTGAGGGAACCCTGATGAATGAAGCTACCTCCTGGATCTTAGGGAAAACCTCTTTGATTAAGCGATTTTCATCCCATTCGCTCGTTTTAAATATGGCGACAATACAGGCTATTATTTCTTTGTCGTAATTCAGAATGGGTACAGAAATGTTTATCTTTCCGTGACTTATCTCTTGATTGGTTATGCAATATCCATTTTGCTTAAACTTCTGCACTTCATTCTTAATGTCCTCTTCATTTGTCATTGTCAGCGGCGTGAATGGCCTTTTGATTTCCTTATCCAAAATTGAGTCGACCTTATTATCACCAAAAGTGGAAAGGAATATTCTCCCTGAACTTGTACAGTAAATAGGCACCGTAAAGCCTGGATAGTCGTTGGGGTAGGCTTCGGTGATACTTTGCAGCGGAATGAGATAAACCACTTTTTCTTGATGGTAGACACTGACACCAACGCGCGCATCCAGATTCTGACGCAGATTGACAATGTGTGGGTTGATGGCGCTCACCAGATTGTTCTGACTAAGGTAACTACTTGCTGGAAGAAGCATTTTTAAGGAGAGCTCATATCGCTTTGAGGTTGGACTTTTCGTCAGGTATCCCAGCTCCTCAAGGGTATAAACATACCGTTGAACTGCACTTTTCCCCATCCCTGTGACCTGAACAAGTTCGGTCAAACTCAAGCTTTGCGTGGTCACATCAAAAGCTTCAATAATTTCAAAGGCTTTCTTAACTGAGCCAACAAATAAGCGATTCTCCATCCTCTTAATCCTCAGAAATAAGACATTAGAACGCAAGATCTGGTTTGCGATCGTAACCTGATCGTTATAGGGTTGTTAACAGAGTAACACAATACACAACAAGGTATTGCAATGCAATATTTATATGGAGGTAAATATCATGAAGTATCTATTCGCTACGCTTTTTGCTGTGCTTTCTATTGTCGCTAGCTTTACTCAAGCTGCTGAATGGCCGAAGAAAACAATCAAATTAACTGTTGGTTATGGAGCCGGTGGAACAACGGATACAGTGTCGCGTGTGTTATCCACCGAACTTGAGAAAAGTCTTGGTAAGAAAGTTACCGTCATCAATAAGCCAGGAGGTGGCGGATCTGTCGCGGCTGCGTTGTCGAAAGCGCAACGCCCGGACGGATATTCAATTTTCACACTGACGACAGGCGCGGCAGTACTATCTCCCCATATGCAAAACCTGCCTTATGATCCTTTAAACGACTTTTCTTTCATCTCTCAAATTGCCCAATGGAACCTTGGAATAGTGGCCCCCAAGGATGCGCCGTACTCATCTATTCAAGAGCTTGTTGAATATGTGAAGCAACATCCGGGCGAAGTGAGTTACGCAATTGCTGGTGCCGGTACTCCACAACACCTTGCTATGGAGCGTCTCTCGCAACAAGAGTCGTTGAAGTGGAAGGCGATCCCATTTAAAGGCGGTGCTGCAAGTGTTACGGCACTCTTGGGTGGGCATGTTGATTTGATGGCTGGAGCGACGGAGTGGTTGCCTCAAGTCCGCTCTGGTGAATTTAAGCTTCTTTCAATCATTACAGACAAGCGAATGGCTGAGTTCCCCAATGTGCCAACCTTGATTGATGCAGGTTACGACATCTCCGCGCCTTCTATTTTGGGTATTGCGGGTCCAAAAGGGATTCCCGATGAAGTGGTAGAGAAGCTTGCCAGCGCAATACAAGTTGCGACAGAAAGTGGGGATTTCAAGGAGATTATCGAAAAACTGGCTATGCAGGTGAACTATCTCGACGCGAAGAAATTCGAGGAGAACGTGACAGAGACGTTCCACAAGCAAGGCGAAATCATTCAGCTCTCTGGGCTAGGGAAATAGCCCAGTATTGAGAGCGGGTAGAGTAGAGCAGGAATTCAGGAAGGAATGATGAATCAAAAATCAAAGGACAGATTGTCAGCAGTGGTGCTTGCCATTATTGCTGTGTTTATAGGTGCCACATTAATACCAGGACAGGTTGAAGATACTCAATCTATCGCGTTGTCACCGAGGTTCTTCCCATACTTTGGTTGTGCGTTGGTTGGTATTGGCGCAGTTTTTCTGTTTATAAGCAGCTTTGATAAAGCCGCTGGTGAGCACGAAACTGCAGCTCCAAAGCAGAGTGTTGGGACTTGGTTTCGACCTCTTCTTACCGTCCTTGTGATAGTCCTGTTCATCAGTGTGTTTGAAACATACGGCTTCATCCTTTCTGTATCAGCAATGATGTTTCTGCTCTTTCTTGTCAATGGAGTACGACGACCAGCGATGCTAATTATCATACCGGCTCTGGTCACTCTCGCGCTCTATGCACTGTTTGTCATTGGACTGGGAATGTCCGTTTAAACCAAGGAGGGTGGTATGGAAGGCGAGATCCTTCAATCTGTTGTTTCAGTTTTTTCTGTACTTAATCTTGTCGCTATTTTTGTTGGTGTTGCATTTGGCATCTTTATGGGGGCAATCCCAGGGCTAACTGGCACCATGGGTATTGCGTTGATTATTCCACTGACCTATGGATTTAGCCCTCTAACCGCTTTTTGTGTTTTGTTAGGGGCTTATAAAGGTTGCCTTTTCGGGGGGAGTATCCCCGCCATTTTATTAAATACACCAGGCTCTCCTGCAGCAGCGGCGACTGTTCTGGATGGCTATCCTTTGGCTCAAAAAGGACGAGGAAGCGAGGCGATGGGAATGGCGCTATGGGCGTCCGTTATTGCTGATGTTATTGCCACTATCATATTGGTTTTGGGCGCTGTTTCTCTTGCTAAGCTGGCAACCAATTTTGGACCGCCGGAGTTCGCAACCCTAGTACTTTTTGCGCTTCTTGTTGTCGCGGGGGTGTCGGGTAATTCACTTTCCAAAGGTCTAATTACCGCTTCACTCGGGTTTCTTTTTGGAACCGTCGGACTAGACCCGATGGTAGCCACCCCAAGATTCACTTTTGATAACGTCAATTTGATGAATGGTATTTCGCTGATGGCGATGTTGATCGGTTTATTCGCCGTTTCTGAGCTTCTGATCCAGGCAGAAAATTTGGTTGAGAAACAGACAGCGAAACAAGCCAACAGCAAAGCCAGTTCATCTATTTCATGGTTACAAATCAGGGGGAGCTTGAAGACCATCTGTAGAGGCTCATTCATTGGTGTTGTGTTGGGGGCGATACCCGGGTTGGGAGCAACGCCCGCGGCGTTTCTGTCCTATTCCGAGGCAAAAAGGAAATCGGCGACACCTGAGAAATTTGGCCAAGGAGAGTTAGAGGGAGTCGCTGCCGCAGAGTCAGCGAACAATGCTACCTGCGGTGGTGCTTTGATTCCTCTGCTCGCATTAGGTGTGCCAGGAGATGTGACAACCGCTGTTCTGATGGGAGCCTTCCTGATACATGGCTTGGCGCCTGGGCCTGCGCTTTTTAGTGAAGATATTTCGTTGATTTATTCACTGTTCGTCGTGCTTTTTATCGCATCACTGTTTCTACCCCTTGTTGGTAAGGTCGCGATAAAGCTGTTTTTTCAGATTACGAGAATCCCTCAACGTGTCTTGCTGCCCATCATCGCCGTGTTTTGTGTTGTTGGTGTTTATGGGTTCAACAACAGCACGGTCGATCTCTGGATTATGTTGGGGTTCGGCTTGCTGGGTTACGTCATGCGAAAGCTCGACTTTCCTCTTGCCCCAATGATGATTGGCTTTGTTCTTGAGCCTGTAGGTGAACAAGCTGTGCGTCAGGCGCTCACCCTGTCTGAAGGCAATTGGCTCATTTTCGTTTCTACACCACTTTCTGTGTTGTTTTTAACTTTATCAGTCATATCTGCGGTGGTGATTTTCCGTCGTAACACGAATAAAAATGGAGTTTAACAGTGAGTTTGTCTCAATCATCCACGTGGAATATCAAGAAGAAAGTTGTTCGTACGCACCGGGGTGTGGTGACGTCACAAAGCCGTATTGCGTCAGCAATTGGTGCCGAGGTTCTAAGAAAAGGCGGAAACGCAGTGGATGCGGCAATAGCAACATCGTTCGCCTTAGGCGTCGCGGAACCCTGGATGAGCGGTATCGGTGGTGGCGGCTTTATGGTGATTCGTTTAGCCAAAACTGATGAAGTTAAGGTGATCAACTTCGGTATGAAGTCCCCTAAGAATCTTAACGTCGAAGATTATCCGCTGGTTGAAGGTTCAGGCACAGATTTGTTTCCTTGGACTCGCGTCCATGAAGACAGAAATGTGACGGGGGCGCTCGCGGTTGCTATTCCTGGCCAAGTGGCTGGAATGGGGTTGGCTGCTGAGCATTTTTCATCTCTTCCTTGGAAAGCACTCATTGAGCCTTCCATAGACCTTGCTAAGAAAGGTCTGGTCGTTGACTGGTATGCACAGTTAGTTATTTCATCCGTCGCCAAAGATCTGGTGCCGTTTAAAGCGTCCGCGGAGACGTTTTTGGATTCCGGTCTTTTCCCTAAATCTTCAGCGTGGACGTCTCATTCATCAAACGTCTGCGATCAGTCACGTCTGGCTAAAACGCTGGAAACCTTAGCGGAAGAAGGCCATCAAAGTTTTTACCGCGGGGAGTTAGCAAGAACGATTGTCAATGAACTCGCTGCAGCGGGGGGCAGGCATAGTTTGGAAGACTTTGAAAGTTACACAGCTACTCTGCAGACTGCGGATAAATACAGTTATCGCGACCATACCATATTTGGTACGCCGTCAATGACTGCCGGTCCAACCTTAAAACACACTTTTTCACTCATGGAGAATTGGCAGCCAGAGGGTAATTCTCCTGACTCAAAAGCCTACAAGGTTTACGACACTGCTATTCGGTTAGCCAACGAAGAGCGCTACCGCTTTATGGGAGATGAACGTAAGGAAGTAGCACCTAGTTGCACCACACATTTTAACGTTGTGGATTCTGAGGGAAATTGCGTATCGGTAACGCAGACGCTTCTTTCCATTTTCGGATCCAAGTTGATGTTGGGAGACAGTGGCATTCTTATGAACAATGGGATCATGTGGTTTGATCCAGAACCTAATAAGCCAAACTCGCTTGCTGCTGATAAAAGATGCTTAGCGAATATGTGTCCCACCATTCTCAAACGCAACGATGGTCACTACTTTGCGTTAGGCGCATCGGGTGGACGTAAAATCATGCCTGCAGTGGCGCAACTTTCCTCGTTTATCTTGGACTACAAGATGGATATCGAGAAAGCGATGTGTATGCCAAGGATAGATACCAGCCTCAGTGACCTCACGATTGTGGATGACACCATGGATGAGAGCCTCATTGAAGATTTAAGGGGAACGATACAACAGATCAAATTAGCCCCGAGGACCATATATCCGTTCAACTTCGCTTGCCCAAGCATCATTTCGAGTCAGGTTGTAGGTGGCCAACTCGATAATGCTGGTATCACAGAGGTGATGTCAGCCTGGTCAGATGCGATCAAAGAATGAAAGGCGTGATGGGTGGCAGAGGATGAGTGAATTCTTACTAAAGCTGAACGACGGAGATTTGGTTGCACTTGTTGTTCTCTTTTTGTCTCTATTTCTTTATGAGCCGATAAGTAAGGCGATATTTGGGAAGAATATTTCTAGCCAAATGATGTTGTGGAGAAAAGCGTGGGCAACCCAGATGCTCTGGCGCCATGAGAGAATTACGGATGTCAGCCTGGTGCGAGGATTGATTCACAATGTGTCTTTCTTCGCCACAACGACCGTTTTTGTTATTAGCGGCTTAGTTGCGCTGTTAGGTGCAAGCCACTCAATCACTGAAAAGTTAAACTCTTTTTCTTACTTGAACGGTACGACAGAGGAGGCAGTGGTTTTAAAAATAACGAGTTTGTTGATTATCATGGTGATTGCGTTTTTTGAATTTGCGTGGTCTATGGGTTTACACGCGAACTCTTTGCTTATGCTGGGATCAGCGCCAGAGCCTAGTGAAAAGGATTCAAAAGCGACGAGCCTCGTTGTCAACAAACTCTCCGAAATGAGCGTGCTGGCCTCTTACCACTTTCAATATGGTGTGCGAGCTTATTACTTTGGAATATCCTCACTGGCTTGGATTATCCACCCTTATGTTTTCTATGCTGTTTTCATGATTGTTATTCTCATTATTTTGAGAAGAGAGTTCTTTTCAAGAGCTTTCGATATCACGTCAATGGAAGACATTGAATGGCCAACCTCAGACTCCTCAACAGGGAGTCGTTAGGAGCGGCAAGTAGGTCGAATATAGGTAGTTTTGTTATATATCGGTAGTATCAAGAATCTTCACCCCAGCTTTCATCTTCTATCTTCGAAAACGCGAGAGATGCCCTTTGCAGTGCAGGGAGGAAATGTAAGGCTTGGTCAGCTTTGAGTCGCATGATAGGTGCCTGAATGGCGACTGCGAGATTGGATTTTCCTCGCTTGGATGGCACAAGAACCGCGACACACAACAATCCGGGTAGGAACTCTTCGTTGTCGATGGCGTAACCGCAGGCACGAACGTTTTCCAGCTCTTCCTCCAAAGAAGCCAGATCAGTGATCGTTTTCTCGGTAAAGGCGGTCATCTCAGAGTTACCAAGCAGCCTGCGGCGCTGGGAAGGGGTCATATTTGCCAGAAACAGTTTACCGGTTGCTGAGCAGTGAACGGGGACTCGGGAACCAGGGTGTAAATGGAAACGCAATGGAGCTTCTGTTTCTACGCGGTCAACGTAAATGACCTCACCGCCGGACAGTGACGTCAGATTACAGCTTTCACCGACTTCATCCCTTAATTGGCTCAGCAGGTTGTGTCGTGCACTGTGCGTGGTGGAGTTAAGCAAGACATTCTCTGCCATGTGACGCAGTCTTGCGCCTTTACCATAGTGTCTTTCGTCACCGTCGCGCTGGATGATACCTGCACTTTCCAGCTGTTGAAGCATTCTATGCAGTGAAGGCTTTGGGATGTTGGTTTCTTCGGTGAGATCTTGTAGCGAGAAAAATTCGTCTTTTTTAGCGATAAGTTCCAGCAATGAAAATAGACGCAATGTTGGCGTGTCGCCGTCCACAACAGCCAGATCAGATTTGTTCTTCGTTTTCATGGTTCTCCCTTACTCCATACCCGCCATATATATCAAAATTCTGGAAAATGACAACAAATCATCTTGAAAAATGAAATCCTCTGCCATTTAACCCATTTCGGCGTTGATGACTAAATCGCGGTTTTCATGACCTCCTTTTGCCATAAGATCTTCGTACTGATTCTGCAATCAGTGTGATGATATCGTTGAACGTCGCACTATCAGGTTGGAAGTCGATATCTAAGGTTAAATTGAGTGGGTAAAAACGGCTGAGGTCCACACCCACACCCAGAGCAGTGATGATATCCCCCTGTTTTTCTCGGCTTGCTATGACTTGCTTGAGGTGGTTATCCAAATAGAAGTCGTCATTGGTCAGATTAGTGGCGGTATCCATCGGACTGCCATCAGATATCACCAGCAATAGATGTCTCGAGGTGTCTATCTGACGCGATCTTGCACAAGCCCATTCAATCGCTTCGCCATCAATACCTTCACGGAAAATATCTCCCTTCATCAATGCTGCCAGGTTTTTAGAGGCTTGACGCCAATGTGTTCCAGCATCTTTGAAAATCAAATGGCACACTTCATTCATCCTGCCGGGCGTGGCTTGCTTGCCTGTCATTAGCCACTTTTTGTATGGCCGCCCGCCGTTCCAAGTCTGGGTTGTATATCCGAGAACCTCAGTAGGCACGCCACCAATACCCAGTGCCCTGACAAGCCCATCAACAAGATGGATAATGTTTTCCATGTGCTGCCTCATGGAGCCGGAGCAGTCAATCAGTACGGTGACAGCGCTATCAGGACGTTCAACGAAGTGTTCTCTAATAAATACGCGCCTTTCCATAGGCGATGAAACAACCTGTGGAAGGCGGCTTCCATCAATGTATCCTTCCTCCTCCTCAAATTGCCAACCGTCCCGCGTTTTTTGGTTTAAACAAAGCAGTAGGCGTCTGGATATTTCCCGAAGGTTCAGTCCCAGATGAAGAAAGCGTTTATCAAGATGTGAGCGAAATTCTGCAAGTTGCGCTTTTCTCACTAAGCTGGATGCGTCTACCTCGACATCGAATTCACGATTAAAAACCCGATATTGAAGGCGGTGCATTTCAAATGATTTGCTGTTTCCCCCTGTGACTGAAGAGTAGGTATTGTCGGCTTCTATATCCGTGCTGAGTAACAGGGGAAAAGCACTGAGGATCTGCTGACTTCTCTCATTGTCATCCTCATTTTCCACGTGCATCTTCACCAAGGAGGACACTTTCTCCGCCAGTGACAACGCGTGTTGACCGTAAAGGGTTTGATGATTTCTATGACGACGAAGCCCTGCCAGTTCAGACCCCAAAATTGGTGTGATTCCCGCGCGGGTGGCTTCGATTAAATCTTCAATTTCCGGGTCGATGGGTGTTGAAAACAGGCGTGAACGGACAATCTGTATCACAGTGAAAATTAAGATCCCGAGCTTTGATTCCATCAGATTCGTGTGCAACGCGAGCCTGCTCCAAGCGTCAAACCGATGGCGAATATTTTGTTGTGTGCCTGGCTGGTGGTTTCTGCTGAGGAGAGCTTCTGTGCGAAATTGTTCCAGGAGGTCAAACAGCATGCCCGCGACAGGGTCTGCAGGAATGCTTGAGCGGTGAACATCAGCATTGCTGAACAACAGACGAGCTGATATTGCATCAGCCCGTCCGCGCAGTGCTTGCGCATCATGGGAAAGATCATGAGCCTGTAAGTGAGCGGCCGAGATCGGCACATACACCGCTCCATTGTAAAAATGCTCACCACGAAGTTTGAGCTCCGGGTTGCCCGTTTCCGATCGGATGGTTGCCAGAGTCAGTTCCCGTCTGCGCTGCTGGGCTCGGGTAAAAAGTGCGGGCTCGGGGTGGAGAGCGCGACTCATCTTTCAGCACCCATTAAAGCGGAGCTTTCTTCTATGACTTCTTCATTAAAACAACGTTGATAAAGTTCGTTGATGATTGGCCATTCGGCTTCATCACATTTATTGAGGAAGGTGAGGCGGAAGGCAGTTTTAGGGTCACTGAATATTTCGCAATTCTCCGCCCATGTGATCACGGTTCGGGGCGACATTAAGGTTGATATGTCACCGGTTGAAAATGCTTTACGTGTGAGGTTGGCAATCTCAACCATTTGTGACACCAGCTTTCGCCCGCGTTCTGTGTTTTTTGAGGGGACACGTGCAAGAACAACCTTGGCTTCAGTTTCTGGCTTGAGGTAGTTCAGAGTGACAACTAGATTCCATCGGTCGATCTGGGCTTGGTTTAATACCTGAGTGCCATGATACAGGCCCTTCAAATTGCCTAAACCGACTGTGTTGGCTGTGGCAAACAGGCGGAATGAAGGGTGAGGCTCTATCACCCGGTTTTTGTCAGTCAGGACAAGCTTTCCGTCTTTCTCAAGTAAGCGCTGAATAACAAACATGACATCAGGTCTGCCAGCGTCATATTCGTCTAGGATCAGCGCAATCGGTCGGGCCGCAGACCAGGGCAGAATACCGTCTTGGAATTCGGTGACCTGCTTTTCGTCCCGGATCAACAAGGTATCTTTTCCTACCAAATCCAGCCGACTGATATGCCCATCAAGGTTAATCCTCATGCAAGGCCAGTTAAGCCGGGCTGCAACTTGCTCAATGTGGGTGGATTTTCCCGTGCCATGTAGCCCTTGAATCAGTGTTCTCCGGTTGTGAGCAAAGCCCGCGAGAATCGCACTGGTCACTTCTGGATTGAAGACATAGTCAGGGTCGATTTTAGGCACTAACTCGCTGGTGCTGGAAAAAGCGGGTACAAGTAGGCGTGTATCGATACCGAATACTTCTTTGGCTGACACCTGGATATCGGGTCCTTGCATCGTTGTCCTCTTCATTTTCCCTCCGTGATTAAACCTTGAGCGAGCTTCTACTGAGTTGTTTTTACCAACGAGGTGATTTCTCGCTGGTGAGAATTTCGATACCAATAATTCCGTTATTCAAATTTTTTATTGACCAATCTCGAAACATGGCATTAACTAAATTTCAAATTCCGTATAACGAAACATTTAATTCCATATTGTGAAATTTATCAAGGAGAACGTTATGAGTGAATCGTCGATGCGCACTGTTGTTGAAGGTCCAACCAAGATGACGCCATCAGAAGCATTCGTGGAAACACTGGTCGCAAACAACGTCACAACGATGTTTGGCATCATGGGTTCTGCATTCATGGATGCGATGGATATCTTCGCGCCTGCGGGTATTCAAATGATCCCGGTTGTTCATGAGCAAGGTGCAGCGCACATGGCGGATGGTTACTCACGTGTATCAGGGAATCATGGGGTGGTGATTGGCCAGAATGGCCCAGGGATCAGTAACTGTGTAACAGCGATAGCGGCAGCCTACTGGGCACATAGCCCAGTGGTGATGATTACACCGGAAACAGGAACCATGACCATGGGCTTGGGCGGATTCCAAGAGTGTAACCAACTTCCAATGTTTCAGGAGTTTACGAAATACCAAGGGCATGTGACCCATCCCGCGAGAATGGCCGAGTACACAGGGCGCTGTTTTGACCGAGCCATGAGTGAGATGGGCCCAACGCAGCTGAATATTCCGCGCGACTATTTCTATGGCGAAATCACTTGTGAAATTCCAAAACCTGCCCGTTTAGACCGTGGTCCTGGCGGTGAGAAAAGCTTGAATGAGGCCGCTGATATTCTCGCAGAAGCCAAGTTCCCTGTGATCATTTCCGGTGGCGGCGTGGTGATGGCTGATGCTGTAGATGAGTGTAAAGCGCTGGCTGAGCGTTTAGGTGCGCCAGTGGTAAACAGCTATCTGCACAATGACTCTTTCCCTGCTTCACACCCGCAATGGTGTGGTCCTCTGGGCTACCAAGGCTCAAAAGCGGCGATGAAATTGATCGCGCAAGCAGACGTTGTCATTGCTTTGGGTTCCCGCTTGGGACCATTTGGCACCTTGCCACAACACGGTCTCGATTATTGGCCGCAGAACGCCAAAATCATCCAGATTGACGCTGACAACAAAATGCTGGGATTAGTGAAGAAAATTTCAGTCGGTATCTGTGGTGATGCGAAAGCGGCTGCGGTGGCACTGACTGAGCGCTTAAGCAGCCGAGAGCTGGCATGTGACAGCAACAAAGAAGAGCGCCTCGGCATCATGAAGCAGGAAAAAGACGCCTGGGAAAAAGAGCTGGATGAGTGGACGCATGAAAAAGACGCTTTCAGCCTCGACATGATTGAGCACAACGCGAATGAAACGCCATTTTCCGGTGGCGAATACCTCCATCCGCGTCAAGTCCTGCGCGAGCTTGAAAAAGCCATGCCTGAGGATGTCATGGTCTCTACCGACATTGGCAACATCAACTCCATTGCCAACAGCTACCTAAGATTCGAAAAGCCCCGCAGCTTCTTTGCTGCAATGAGTTTCGGTAACTGTGGTTACGCTTTCCCAACCATCATAGGCGCCAAAATGGCGGCACCAGACAGACCTGCTATTTCTTACGCCGGTGATGGTGCGTGGGGAATGAGCCTGGTTGAAACCATGACCTGTGTACGACACAACATCCCAGTCACAGCAGTGGTATTCCATAACCGTCAATGGGGCGCAGAGAAGAAGAATCAGGTTGATTTTTATAACCGTCGATTTGTGGCGGGCGAACTGGATAACCAAAGCTTCGCAGAAATTGCACGCGCTATGGGTGCGGAAGGTGTCACTGTAGATCGTTTGGAAGATGTTGGCCCAGCACTCAAAGCAGCCATCGACAAACAAATGAATGAAGGGAAAACCACGGTGATTGAAATCATGTGTACCCAGGAACTGGGAGACCCATTCCGTCGTGATGCGCTTTCTACACCTGTTCGCTTCCTCGAAAAGTATCAGGATTACGTTTAACCGCGTGTCGCGAAGTCGACAGCACCGAGAAGGAAAATTCTTTAAATAAAGAGTGAGTGTTTGGCTGAGTGCTCTCGGCCAGACCTCTCTTAAAAATTAACCCGAGACAGATTTCAAAAATAACAAGGTTCAGCTTAAAGCGCTGACCGCGGATGAAAAGGAGTTTTAACGTGAACAACCCTACGACTCAGGCAAAACCGGATTCCATCACCACCGATTTTTTGGACGCGTTTTCGAAAGCGTGGAATGACCATGATGTTGAAGCACTGATGACATTTATGACGGATGACTGCGTTTTTCTTACGGCAGCCGGCAGTGAACTGCAAGGCACCACTATTTCAGGGTTTGATGCCGTCCGCGATGCATTTGAGCAAGTTTGGAAAAACTTTCCTGATGTGTGTTGGAAAGATGCAGAGCACACGATTTTATCTGGGGGCAAAGCCATCACTGAGTCTACTTTCTGTGCAACAAAACCAGATGGCAGTCGGATAGAAGCGCGCATGGTGGATGTGTTTACGCTCCGTGACGGCAAGATTGCAGTGAAAAATGCCTTCCGCAAAGACAGACCTGCCTTAGTGGTTTGATTGTCCAGCAATTGATATCGGAGCAAGCAATGGAATCAGCCACTCAAGAGATATCTGGTGTCGAAAATGAGGTCTCCCGTTCCCCGACGCCAGCAGTTGATGCTTATGACCCAGCCTACGATCCTCTTGTGGATGCGACGCCAGGAAAAGGTAGGGATTATTCTCCTTCATATTGGATTGGTACAGCGGGTGCGCCACCGGAAGATGATGGCCCGCTGCCCGGAGATACTGATGCTGACGTGGTAATTGTGGGGTCGGGGTTTACCGGACTGACCGCCGCTATTTTTCTGGCAGAAAACTATGGCATTAAAGCGACTGTTCTAGAGGCTAACCGAACCAGTTGGGGGTGCAGTACCAGAAATGGTGGTCAGGCCCAATGTGCTTCTGGCCGGCTAAAGCGCTCTCAGTGGATAGAACGATGGGGGTTAGATACGGCGCTTCGCATGCATCAAGAATGTGTAGATGGCATGGAAACCTTCAAATCGCTGATTAAAAACATCGATTGTGATCCTCAACCGGGTGGACATCTCTATATTGCTCACCGTGCGAAGGTGATGCCAGGGCTAGTCAAAGAGGCGCAACTGCTTCGTAAAACGTTTAATTATGATGCTCAAATCTTTGATGCCCAGACCGTCAAAGAACAATACGTCAACGATGTCGAAGCAGCAGGGGCACTGCACGAACCTGAGGGTATTGGCATACACGCAGGCAAGCTGGCCTTTGGTTATTTGAAGAAGGCACGCGCTTTAGGCGTGAAAGTGCACCCTGCAAGCCCAGTGACCGGGTGGGAAACACGAAAGGGTATCCACTACCTTCAAACACCGCATGGCACGGTAAAAGCGCAAAGCGTAGGCATCGCAACGGGGGGTTATACCTCTCAATCGCTGCATCCTCAGCTGAAAAACCGTCTGTTGCCCATATTGTCTAATTCCATGGTAACCCGGCCTTTAACACCCTCAGAAATTGAGGCATGCAATTTCAGAACAACTCAGATTCTCACAGACACCCGTGTGCTTCGACATTACTACCGGCTACTTCCTGATAACCGGCTACAAATTGGCTCGCGTAGCGCCATTACCGGTTTTGACGCGCCAAAACAGAAGTATGAGGACAAGCTATATGCGGACATGGTTCGAAAATTCCCTGCTTTGCAGGGCATCAGTATCGACTACTCATGGTGGGGTTGGGTGGATGTGAGCCATGACATGATGCCAAGAATTTTCCAACCCAACGAATCTGAGACTCTCTATTACGCATTGGGTTATGGCGGTAATGGCGTGATGTATTCCGCGCAAGCTGGCAAGCGATTAGCACAGTGGATTGCAGGGGATACCAAAGACCTCAATCTTCCTATTTTCCAGTCAAGGTTGCCTTATCCAAATGTGAAGGAGTTTATTGAATCTGAACACTTTGCGCCGTTTCGACGGCTGGGGCAGCGATTCCTATACCGTTGGTATCACTTAAAAGACGAAGTGTTCTAGCGATATAGGCGCATGTATTCGAATCAAAAAGTGATAAGCGCTCGCTGCAGCGCAACTGCTTGATGGAGCCAAGCAGATACAAACCACCTGACGAATAAGGTTTCAGGTGGTTTGAGACAATAACACTGACATCCAGCGTAACGTTTTGCCACCTGTTTTGGGTGGCTGGCACCCGAGGAAAGCAATAACTAACACATTAATATAAAGAGGTTAACATCATGAAATTACTTCGTCGTAACGTCCTCGCCATGGTCACCGCTTTCAGCATGGCGCTGACTGCCCCACAGTTATTTGCTCAAACTTTCAAAATGGCGCTTGGAGATGCTGCTGGTGGTACGCAGTGGGAACTGGGTAAAACGTTTGCTGAAAAACTCAGTGACAAAACGGATGGTAAAGCCAAGGTTGACCTCTTTCCCAATGGCCAGCTCGGTACCGAGCAAGACACAGTTAACAATGCAGCTATTGGCTTACTCGATTTCTCGGTACTGGCCATCAACAACGTCACACCTTTTTCCCCAACGGTGGGCCTGTTGACGATGCCTTACGTGATTCAGTCAGCCGAAGAGGCGAGACTGCTGACGCAAGGCGATATCGGTAAAGAGCTTGTGGAAAACACTATTCGTGATGCAGGCGTCAGAATTATTGGTTGGGCTTATTCTGGGTTCCGCGTTCTCACTAACTCTAAACGCCCTGTCAAAACGCCTGAAGATCTCAAAGGCCTGGTGATCCGCGTTCCCCGCAATGAAATCATGATTGCTTCCTATCAGGCTTTAGGCATTAATCCCACGCCAATGGCATGGTCAGAAACATTTACTGGTCTTCAGCAAGGTGTGGTTGATGGTCAGGACAACCCTTACATCACTATTTCTGCCATGAAATTCAATGAAGTACAGAAGTACGTAACCAATATCCGTTACATCTTCTCGATGGAACCGCTCATCATCAGCGAGTCAATTTTCCAGGAGCAGTCTCCTGAAATGCAAAAAGCCATCTTAGAGGCTGGTCAAGAAGCTACCGTGCACAGCTTTGACTTTCTCCAAAATACGGAAGATCGCATCAAGAAAGAGTTGGCGGCAAAAGGCATGGAGATTTCCGAACCGGCTGATAACGAAAAAGCATGGATTGAGAGCGTAACTACGGTCGTTTGGCCGAAGTTCTACAGCAGTATCGGTGGCAAAGAGAAACTGGATAACGCATTGAAACAACTTGGTCGATAGACAATATCCCCACCGGACACAAAAAGTGTCCGGTGGGCTTCACATTGAACCGAGCTTTAAAGCCCGAATGTTGAGAGTAAGACCATGTCGACAATGTTAACAGTGCGTCGTCACTTAAACAGAATTGAAGAATACATTTGCTGCTTGTTTCTGGCTGTATTTGTCACGCTGTTGTTTACACAGATCCTGGTTAGGCAGTTTTTCCAATACTCCATTCCCTGGGGGGATGAAGTCGCGACCTATTTGTTTGTTTGGTTTACCTATTTAGGTGCTGTTGTCGCAGCAAAAATGTCCGCACACAACCGTGTTTCATTTCACTTCAACTATTTTCCACCCGTTGTGAAAACTGTCTGTGAAACGATCGCTGATCTGCTTTGGATTGCCTTCAATCTTTACTTTGTTTACCTGAGTTACGACTTTGTTTTCAACAAGATGAACTTGTTTTGGAAGTCTCAAACGACCGGGATCCCAATGAAATATATCTACATGATTCTGCCCATCGCGTTTTTGCTGATGTCGATACGTATTCTATGGAACGTTATCGATCGCTTAAAAGGCATTGAACATGATGATCCTGAGGCAGAAGAGATCCGCAAACTCAGCGAAAAAAAGATGGATATTCCCAAGCTGCCATAGGCACGGCGGTGACAAGATAGCGAGAAGGGATTCAACTTTATGGAAGCCTATTTAACACTCATCCTATTTGGTGGTTTTTTAGTTCTGCTGGTGCTTGGGGCACCCATCACCGTTTCATTAGCTGGCGCATCGATGGCGGCCTACCTGATTTTGGATAAAAACCCTATTGCACTGGTGCAAATCGCATTCACGTCTGTAGGGAACTTTCCACTAATGGCTCTGCCATCTTTTGTTTTGGCCGGAGCCTTGATGGAAGCCTCTGGTATATCACGCCGATTGGTCGATATTGCAGAAAACATGGCAGGCCCGGTAACAGGTGGACTGGGAGCTGCAACGGTTTTTGCCTGTCTTTTCTTCGGTGCGATATCCGGCTCTGGGCCAGCGACGACGGCTGCGGTAGGGATGCTGATGATCCCTGCCATGGTGAAACGTGAATACGAAGCCAGCTACGCGTCAGCGGTGACCGCCGCAAGCGGAGGTTTAGGGATAATCATTCCTCCCTCTATACCTATTGTTATCTTCGGTATCTCTGCGATGGGGTTGATGGCACCGCCAGAAGCGATATCCCTGCATGGCGAGTTTGATACCGTCTCCATCCCTAAATTGTTTATTGCAGGTGTTGTTCCTGGGCTGATCATGGCGACAACCTTGATACTGACCAACTACTACATCTCTAAACGACGTGGCTACAAAGGCTTGATGGAGTCCTGGTCTCTTCCTGACATCAACCACTCGTTGCGTCGGGGTGTTTGGTCGATTCTTGCGCCATTTCTGATACTGGGTGGGATCTATAGTGGCATTTTTACGCCAACCGAGTCGGCAGTGGTGGCGATTTTCTACTCACTGTTTGTGGGGTTCTTTTTACATAAAGAACTGAAATTTAAGAATGTGCTTAAGTCTTTGACCACCACAACATGGATAACCGGCCGTGTTCTTTTGATTCTCTTCGCTGCCACGGTTTTCGGACGTCTTCTCATCGAGCAGCGAATTCCGGTTCATGTGGCTGATGCGTTATTGAGTGTGACGGACAACATGTATTTGGTTTGGGCTTTAACCATCATGCTGCTGCTCTTTATCGGCATGTTTATGGAAACCCTGGCTGCGATCATGATCATTGTGCCTGTGCTGCTGCCCATCATGTACATGCTGGGTGCAGACCCTACACATGTTGGGATCGTGGTGATTTGTACCTTATCCATTGGCTTTGCGACGCCGCCATTGGGAGAGAACATTTTTGTCGCGTCCGGTATCGGCGGATCGAGCGTCGAGCAAATTACTTCAAGAATTCATCCCTTCGTTTTTGCCTCGGTGCTTGGTGTGTTTGTTATTGCCTTCTTCCCACAACTCACTCTATGGCTTCCTTCGCTGGTGGGCCCATAAAGAAGGTTCAGCTTACGGCAGCTTTTTTTAGAGATATTTGGGTGAAATCCCATGGGGATATTGGGTTTTGAAAAGTGACGTTAAGAGAGCAGTAAGTGATGAAAGCGTTAAACAATATTATTGAGAAAGCGAAGAAGTTGGACTCAAAAATTGTGCTGTGTGAAGGCGATGATAAACGGATTCTCATCGCCGCCGCTCAGGCTCAACAAGGTGGAATTGCAAAGGTCGTTCTGGTTGGCGAAAGAGAGAAACTACAACTGGCTGCAGACGAAGCCAAAGTTCAACTTGATGATTTTGAGGTGATTGAACCTCAATCCAGTCCACTCACAGCCTCTTTGTCGGAGTTGTATTTCGCGCTTCGGGAAAAGAAAGGCATCACGCCTAAGCAGGCATTGCAAGAAACGCTTAAGCCACTCAATTTTGCCAACCTTATGGTGGCCAAAGGACTCGCTGACGGCTCAGTCGCTGGGGCTGTGCACACAACGAAAGATGTCGTTCGCAGCGCAATACAAATCATTGGATTGGATGGTACCAGCACCATTGTGTCCAGCTTCTTTCTAATGATGCTGTGCCAACCCTTCCACACCCTCAAAGGAGGGCTGATTTTTTCAGATTGTGGGCTGGTGATTGATCCCTCCGACGAAGAACTGGCGAGCATTGCTATTGCAGCAGCGAAGAATGCAGAAACCTTACTGATGGAAGAGCCGAAAGTCGCCATGTTGTCTTTTTCAACCAGCGGCAGCGCAGAGCACGAATCGGTCAGCAAGGTCGTCAGGGCATCTCAACGGGTAAAGCAGCAGTTGCCGGACATTGCTATCGATGAAGATATCCAATTGGATGCGGCAATTGTCGCGGATATCGCGAAGAAGAAACTGCCTAATTCCAACGTAAAAGGGAAATCGAATGTCCTCATTTTCCCTAATCTGGAGGCGGGCAACATTTGCTACAAGCTGGCAGAGCGTGTTGGAGGAGCGGTTGCGATTGGTCCTTTGTTGCAAGGCTTGGCAAAACCAGCGAATGACTTATCGAGGGGCTGCAGCGTGGATGACATTGTTAACGTTATCGCGGTGACGGTCGTGCAAAAAGAGATAAACAGCTCAGTTGGCTACTCCAATGCGAGGGAATTATGAATCATATTAACTATATAGACTCACTATCTGCCTTTACGGCAGCGATTGAAAAAATCGCCGCAACCAACAAAATCATGCTGTTTCGAGGGCAGCCCAATATCCGCTGCAAATTGCTCCCTCAGGCGGCTCGCGGTCGCACTAAAACCGCAGAAACGGAAGCCAAGATGTTAGCGCATATCGCGGAGTATGGCCGGGACTACATCGACATTGATAATCCTTCTACATGCCACTTACTGATGAAAGCGCACAACGCCGGCTTGGAAACCCGTTTGTTGGACTGGACGATTAATCCTTACGAGGCGCTATGGTACGCCTGTCATAGTTCAGGATCTCAGCCTCTTGTTTATGTACTGAACACGGAGAGTATTCCACAACTGGGTATGGACGATGATCCTTTTGCGATTACACAAACACACATCATGCCTGTCTACGGGAAAGCCGTAGATAAAAACAAACGGCTAACTGTGCACGCCTCAAACCTTATTCAGGGCCGCCCTCAATTCACGGCGTTGGAGGAGGAAGAAGGAATGCATGCCGCGTTGACTGAACTCCCGATCATGCCAGATCTCAAAGTCAAAATTATTCAAGAGCTTAATGAGTTCGGTATCAATGAACATTCTATATACAACAATTTGTTTGGGTTGTGTCGTCACGTGAATTTAATGTACGACAATAACCCATACGGTTGGATGCCTCTGGATAGTCGTTCCAATGGCGCTGAGATGCAGGGCGAAGCCGGTGAGAGTTTGCAACAATTTAAGCAAAAATACGTGTCTGATTTTGACTTTGATTGATCGCTATGGTCTCTATTCTCATCCCACGAAGGAGTTCCCTCTAATCACTGGCGAAGATCAGCAGTTAGAGGGAAGCAATTCTCATTGACTGTCGGAACTTTCAATCTAAACGGTCGACACCGAACTGGTGTTTGCCCTCAGTCCCACCTAACATGCTGTAAAACAGCAAATGCGCCATGAAGCTCGAAAGGTGAGGAATGTGAGAAAGACAGACAAGAAAATCGACAATTTACTCAGAAAGGCACTAACCCAAGTGTGTGACATTGCCCAGTCAGAAAATGATGGCTTCGAGTGGCTGACTCATTTTGTAAATTACGACAGATTCCCGAACTCGCTAAACATCGTTTGTGTCTTTGACACCCAGGCAAATTTGGCGTTAGCCAACCAAGAAAGCTTTCATCGACTTATCAAAGATGCGTTGGATTCTATCGATATCAAAGTGAAAGATATGAGCAAGCACGTGCAATTTGATACGGAAGAAAACTGCGAGAAAGAAAACAACGGTAAATGGAATGTGCGTTTCCAGAAACAAGGCTTTCACCTCTGAGCGTTTCAAAAAGGCATCAATAGAGGCTCCAACTTCTTCGAGCCTTTGCACTGGGCTCTTCAGATTCACCATTAAGGTAAGCTTTTCCTCGATTGTGGCGAATGAATCATTACTGATTCACCTCCTCAAAAAGGGTGACCTGACAAGGTTTAACTCTGTCTATACTCCGGAATTAGTCAATTGAGCGCATGAAGTGCGATAGACCCTAGGGCCTGTTGACCTTTGGTGGTTAAATTTTGTTCTAGCTATAAGCGTTTTAGGCGCGACGAGGTGTGTGCCGCCTAGTCATTCTAAGCAAATACACCTCAACAAAGCATAAAACGCTTAGAGCAGAACCCTTCGGGCAGCGTTTGTGGGGAATTTCTGCCGCGTTATCGGCTTCTCATGTAGGCTAGCTACACGTCGAAGCCTCTGCCTTGCATAAAGTCCCCACAAACTGCTGCAAAAATCATCACCAAAGGTCAACAGGCCCTAAGGAGTATTGATGAGAGCTATATCTTTGGCACTGGGTTTTGTTTCCATCAGCAGCCTGTTGTTTTTCCCTTCAAGTGCTGTAGCAGCTATCGAAGGACTATCTGCCCACAAAAACAATTACTTCCTCCCTTTCTATAAAGAACGTCGTGTTAACCAACAACGGTTTGAACCCCTGAACCCGAATGGCACAGAAGCTAAGGACACGTTTATACAATTTCAGTTCAGCGCAAAGTATCAATTGATTGAAGTTGGAAAAGATGGTCTTTACCTGGCCTACACCCAGAGGTCTAACTGGGAAGCCTACGATACATCTGCCTACTTTAGAGACAGTACTTATAACCCTGAGCTTTTCTATCGGCTGAATTTGGAGGACTGGCAAATTGACATGGGGGCTGAACATGAATCTAACGGAGCCGGTGGTGACAATGAGGTAAGCTGGAACCGCATTTATGTTGATGCCAGAAGAGATTGGGCGGGGGGATATATAAGTTTTAAGCCTTGGGTCAGGGTAGGAAACGTAACCTACAATCCTGATATTTCCGATTTTCTGGGTTATGGACGGTTAACAATAGGTTGGCAGCCCACAGAATCACAAGAAATTAAACTGACAGTCAGTAACTTGTTTGCTGATGAATTTGATCACCTTTACTACGGCGTCAGTTGGAACTTACCTATCTATCAAGGCTTGAGAGGTTATGTAAAGGCAGAAACCGGATATGGGATCACTGTGTCAAACTACCGCTTTGATGAAACGGCTTACGGTGTGGGTGTTGCCTTCAGTTTCTAATCTATTTAGAGACCTTATGAATCAAGTATGAAATATTGGGCGTAAATTAATTTTACGTCATGAAATATGTACAGCTTTATATCTAGTCCTTTTGCCATACTTAAGTTCTGGTTGTGATTCTGTAACGTTAGCAGAATTAGACAGCTAACTCAGGGCAAAAAATGACCAGTTTGGCAACTACTTACCTGAAAGTCAGGCAATAAGTTGCTTGAACTGGTAAGAGCAGATGTCTAACTCTTTGAATACTCAGAGTTACAATATTGGTCTGCAACTTGCTTTGTATCATGTCAGATTCACATCTTTCACCAAGGGAGCAATGAAGTGGGGAACGCAGTTGTGCTAACCAATTTTGATACGGCATATGCTGGTTATGGTTCTTTTACGACGATATCTTGCTCTCCTGATGTGATGAAGTATGACTACTTTTGCCGCACTCAGGGCTGGCTTTAGCTGCTTATAGCAAACCTAAATTTCCACGTCATGGTAGAAGTGATTGGGGAGAATGCTGAAACTGGCATATCCGTGACCAGAGTAGAGGTACCCTGGGTTTTAACACTATAGTGATGTGTTATGGAACAATTGACGTTGAGGAAATGTTCAAGCCATCTAACGGCGCGGATTAATGTTGATTTGGTTTATAGTTACTGTTCTCTACAATTAAATATGTAATTAATTTTTCATTCGTTTCGCCTTAATTTAAAAAGTAGGTGATTTGTACTAACTTCTCTCCTAATGCTTTTTTAATGCTCTTTATTGAGTCACTTGTCCAATAAATAATAAATCGCGACTGAGGTCTGGTTTTATTATTTCATGCCTGTAATTTAGTAAATTATATCTTGTCTATGCTCGTACTATTGAATAATCATAATTATAAAATTTTAACGCTTATATAGTCTCCTCGTTCAAGGTTATTGGCATAGGCGTTTTAGCGACAAGCTGATAAGAGCCACTGAAAGCTTCTTCATGAGATTCTTCAGTGAGCATCTAAAAATACTAATAAATACATAACGTTGGTTGGCAAGGTTCTAAGGTGGTACAAGCTTAACAAGTGAATCATAGTTGAGTGTTATGCATTTTGTCGCAAGCATTTATGGCGAATTTCTTTTTGCATTTCATTGACCTTTTACTTGTTCTCTTCTTTTTCCCTCCAAAGTTCTTTTTGCTGTAAACACAGATTAATTAGCGATCTCTAACTTAGCCGTTTCTTAACGAAAGAAACCCGGCTCGAGTTTGTTTTCCTTAATTTCTTCTGCGTCGTTTGTCGCAGAGGAGATTGGCTGCTTTAAAGTGTTTTTCTTTGATTGGAATAACACCTTCATGCGGCGTGAAATCGATGCTTAAACATGTTTAATCCGTAAAGTCTCTATAGCGAAAGGAGAGCGTAAAATGGCGAAAGAGGGAAGTGTTGCTCCAAAAGAACGTATTAACATTAAATACGTTCCAGCAACCGGCGATGCTCAGGCGGAGATTGAACTCCCGCTGAAAATGGTCGTTTTGGGCGACTTCAAAGGTCACCCAGAAGACACCTCAATCGAAGAACGCGAAGCCGTTTCTGTCGATAAAAACAACTTCACCTCGGTCATGCGAGAGAGCAACCTTTCGGTGACTACTTCAGTGCCAAACGTGATGACAGAAGAGGAAGGTCAAGATCTTCCTGTCGAATTGTCGTTCAAGTCTTTGGCGGATTTCTCCCCAGATTCAGTAGCAAACCAGGTACCTGAGCTGAAGAAGCTTGTTGAGCTTCGCGAAGCACTGGTTGCTCTCAAAGGCCCGCTAGGCAATATCCCTGCTTTCCGCGCCCGTCTTCAAGAGCTGCTGGCATCTGAAGATTCCCGCGAGAAATTACTCGCTGAACTGGAGCTGGTGGGTGCTGAAGAGCAACCGGCTGACGAACAGTAATCAACGCAGAAGAGAAAAGGATTTTGTTAATGTCCGTACAAGAGAAAACGCTTGAGAGTTCTGCCTATGAATCTGGCAGTCTGCTCGACGACATCATGGCTCAAACCCGCATGGCACCTAGCGAAGAAGGCTATGATGTTGCCAAAAAGGGTGTAGCTGCATTCATTGAAAACCTGATTGGTTCAGACCAGCAGGAAGAACCAGTCAATAAAGCTCTGGTAGACCAGATGCTGGTTGAACTGGACAAGAAAATCAGTGCCCAGATGGATGAAATTCTCCACAGCGAGCCTGTTCAGCAAATGGAATCTTCATGGCGTGGCCTGAAGTTGCTGGTTGACCGCACTGATTTCCGCGAAAACATCAAAATTGAAGTGCTCCATGCTACGAAACAAGAACTGCTGGATGACTTTGAATTTGCTCCTGAGACTACGCAATCTGGTCTGTACAAGCATGTTTACTCAGCAGGTTATGGCCAGTTTGGTGGTGAACCAGTAGGTGCTATTGTTGGTAACTATGCGTTCACGCCAAGCACACCAGACATGAAGCTGCTGCAATATGTAGGTTCAGTAGGTGCAATGGCTCATGCGCCATTCCTGTCTTCAGTGGCACCTGAGTTCTTCGGTATCGACTCTTTCGAAGAGTTGCCAAACCTGAAAGATCTGTCTGCTACCTTCGAAAGCCCGCGTTACACCAAATGGCGTTCACTGCGCGAGTCTGAAGATGCACGCTACCTGGGTCTGACTGCGCCACGCTTCCTGTTGCGTGTTCCTTACGATCCAGTTGAAAACCCAATCACGTCTTTCAACTACCGCGAAAACGTATCCGATTCACATGAAAGCTACCTTTGGGGTAACACTGCGTTCGCACTGGCTTCACGTCTGACCGATAGCTTCGCGAAATACCGCTGGTGTCCGAACATCATTGGTCCACAAAGTGGCGGTGCAGTGGAAGATCTGCCTGTTCACCTGTTTGAATCACTGGGTGCGCTTCAAGCAAAAATCCCTACCGAAGTGCTTATCACTGACCGCAAAGAATTTGAGCTGGCCGAAGAAGGCTTTATCTCTCTGACGATGCGTAAAGGCAGCGATAACGCCGCTTTCTTCTCTGCAAACTCTATCCAGAAGCCAAAAGTGTTCCCAAACACCAAAGAAGGCAAAGAAGCAGAGACCAACTACAAGCTGGGTACCCAGCTGCCATACATGATGATCATCAACCGTTTGGCGCACTACATCAAAGTGCTGCAACGCGAACAGATCGGTTCTTGGAAAGAGCGCCAGGATCTTGAGCGCGAGCTGAACACTTGGGTTCGTCAATATGTGGCAGATCAGGAAAACCCACCGGCAGAAGTCCGCAGCCGTCGTCCGCTTCGCGCAGCGAAAGTGGAAGTGATGGACGTGGAAGGCGATCCGGGTTGGTACCAGGTTTCTCTGGCTGTTCGTCCTCACTTCAAGTACATGGGCGCGAACTTCGAGCTGTCTTTGGTAGGCCGCCTGGATCAGTAATCCATGGCTGTACCTGACGCAGAGGACTCCGCGTACGGCGTCAGCTTCTTCCAACGGTTAGAAGCTGACGCACCAAAGCGGTCTGTCACTCAGGGACCAGATACCGATGAGGTTCTGCAGTCGTTGAAGAGAAATGTCACCAATCTTCTGAATGCGCGAATGGGAGAGTCCCTGAGTGCACCGGAGCTTGGATTGGTGGATTTCAACGATGCGTCCCTGAGTTCACATGACCTGGCTTTGCAGATACGCCGAGCCATTCGACGATGCATTGAAACTTATGAACCGCGGATAAAGAGCATGGAAATTCATGTACTACCGGATAACGGATCTCCGTTAAATCTCAGGTTTCAAGTTACCGCATCAATCAATGCAGGAGCCTTGCACAGGAATGTGCAGATGGAACTTCTGTTGGATAGCAATCGAAAGTACAGAGTAGTTTAAGTGTCACGGAATCGATTTTTCAGGGATGAGCTGGCGTTCTTGCGTGAGCAAGGCGTTGAATTTACAGAAGTCTACCCTCAGCTTGCCCGCTTTCTGAACAGCAGAAATACCGACCCGGATGTCGAGCGTTTGCTTGAGGGTTTTGCGTTTCTGACGGGAAGATTGCGCGAAAAAGTCGAAGACGAATTTCCTGAACTGACTCACTCGATTATCAATATGCTGTGGCCGAACTATCTTCGTCCGGTCCCCAGCATCAGCATTGCACAATTCTCCCCAGACGAAAAAGCGCTGACTTACGCCCAACAAATCGAGAAAGGCACACAACTTGATGCCAATCCTGTGTTTGGCACTGTTTGTCATTTCAGAACCTGCCGTAATGTCGATATTTATCCATTGCGTCGCGACAAAGTTTCTACCGTCCATACCCGAGATGCATCGCTGGTTGATGTGGAGCTGACGATTCTCGGTGACCAAATGGCAGGGCAGTTGGGGTTGAACTCACTGCGTTTCTTCCTTGGCGGGGAAACCTACAGTGCTGAAATGCTTTATCTCTGGTTGAGTCATTACCTCGATAAAGTGGAAGTGGTGACTGGCGACAAAGTTGTCATTTTACCCAAAAACAGCTTCAGAGCCGTAGGCTTTGACAGTGATGATGCCATCTTGCCGTACCCGAAAAACGTCTATGAAGGTTACCGCATTTTGCAGGAATATCTCTCGTTTCCTGAAGCCTATCTGTTTTTCGATGTCCCCAATCTTGGCAAGTTTGTCCCCGTGGAAGCGCAAGGCAAAATCACACTGAGATTCAGCTTCTCAAAAACGCTTCCGCCAGATGTTCGCGTGAAAGATGAAAGCTTCGAGCTCTACTGCACGCCAATCATCAACCTCTTTTCTCACGATGCAGATCCGATTGATCTCAACGGGAAAAGCACTGAATACAAGATTACCCCTTCCAGCCGTTATGCATCTCACTACGAAATATTCAGTGTGGATTTGGTTCAGGGCTGGCAGGAAAACAATGTAGGACGCATTCGCGGTCAGGTTCGCACCTATACGCCATTTGAAAGCTTTCAGCATGAAATCGAACGTGCGCGCGACAGAAAAGCGCTCTACTACCGCGTTCGTGTGAAAGACAGTGTTCATACCGATGGCTTTGATCACCACATTTCTTTCGTCCGAAGCGATGAGACCGAGTGTGTGGATTTCAGCGAGGCGATCTCTCTAAGTTTGACCTGCACAAACCGTCAATTGCCTTTGGAGCTAGGAAAAGGCGATATCAGTATCCCGACGGATTCCTCTCCCGCGTATGCAAAGTTCAGCAACCTGACCGAACCGACTGCGCCTATGCGGCCAATGCTTGATGGCACCTTACTTTGGACGCTGATTTCCAATTTGTCGCTTAACTATCTGTCGTTACTTTCCAAGGATGCACTCTCTTCAGTTTTGCGAGCATATGACTTCCGCGCCCTGGTTGACCGTCAGGCAGAGCGTGTATCACGCCAGCGTTTGGATGGCATTGTCGATATCCAATCCAAGCCGATCGAAAAACTCATTCGTGGACTTCCGGTTCGCGGATTGCGTTCAGAAATCACCTTAACCCAAAGTGCGTTTGGCTCTGAGGGCGAGCTTTACATTTTCGGCACCGTACTCAGCCGATTCTTCTCACTTTACGCCAGCATCAACTCCTTCCACGAGTTGGTGATCATCAATGCTGATAATCAGGAAAGGTATACATGGGGCATTCAGAACGGACAGCAACCTCTGATATAGAGGAAACTGTTGCCCCTGACTTTCATGAAAAGGACGGGGGCGATAACAAGGGATCGGGCCTGCCTAAAAACGTCAGAGCCTACAACTTCTATCAGTTGGTGGAGCTTATGCACCACCTCAACGATTTGGATCCGGAAAGTGAAAAGTCGACCTCCAGCAAGCTGCTGTTTGGTAACCATCCTGGTCTAGGTTTTGCTGCCAGCGATGTTACCGCGCTGGAAGAAGTGAACGGTGACCGCTATCGCCTTGAAACCACATTCCTTGGAATGAGTGGTGCACAATCGCCACTCCCTGGCTTCTTCCTCGAAGAAATACTGACTGAGAGCGAGGAAACGGGCCTTAGAAAACCGTTTCTGGATTTCTTCAACCACCGAATTATCACGCTGGTTTACCAAATCTGGCGCAAGTATCGCTACTACATCCGTTTCCGTGAAGATGCTTCAGATGCCTTTTCTGCACAGCTTTTCGCTCTGGTTGGATTGGCTGACAGTGACCTTCGCGGAGAGACCCCGATTAACTGGTGCAAGATGCTGTCTTACGCCGGCATGTTGGCAGGACGTAGTCGCTCACCTCAAGTGGTCTCCGGCATCATCGCGCATTGCTTTGATTTGGAAGATGTCACCATCCGCCAATGGGAATTGCGTCATGTCGATATTCCCCAAGAGCAAAAAATGAGTCTGGGGATGGCCAATGTGGCGTTGGGCATGGACACCGTGATTGGCGACAAAGTCGCTGACCGAAGCGGAAAATTCGTCATCTGTATTAATGGACTCACGCAAGCGCGCTTTCGCGATTTTCTCCCCTCTGGCAAGGAATACATGCCTCTGCTGACCTTGGTGGAGTTCGTGCTGCGAGAGCAAATGGCTTTTGATTTGGAACTTGGTTTGAAGCCTGACCAGGCACCGCCGATGCGTCTTTCAGCGCAAAACCCGGCATCGCTAGGTTGGTCGTCCTTCACGGGCGAATTAGACCGACCGCGCATGGTGCGCATCCAGGCCAGGCAGTAGAGGGAAATATGTCTCAACACTATCCCAAGATAGAACAGGAATCGCAGTTGCAGCAGGCAACACTCACGGTAACCAACACCCAGCACTTAGAGGCAGGTTTGTCCGCCACGCATGTGTTTACCAATGAAGGTGGCTCAATTGGTTCCAGCGGTGCCGACGAGTGGAACTTGATCGACAGAGAAGGCCGCGTGTTCCCGCATCACGCAGAGATCGTTGAAATCGATGGCGAGCTTTGTCTGCTTGATGTTCGCGGCGCCAGCTACATGAATGGCGCCACGATTCCCGTCGGCGCAGGCAAATCAGCGCGTTTGAAAGACAACGACATGGTGCTGATTGGTCCTTATCAAATCCGCATTCATTTAAGTGCCGCGGGCTCAGACGGTTCGGCGAATCAGCATGGATTAGAGAATGTCTTTCTGACAGAAAAAGACGCGACGCAGATTGGCGCTGAGCGTGACGATAGCGACGTTGAAAATCCCGATGATGCAGTGATTGATGACCCTTTGGCCGCCCTTGAAGCTGCCACTCCCCAAATTTCTTCTGGTGATGATCCACTGAGTGAACACCAGGAAATGTCTGCCGAGCAGTTGAAAGAAAGCTACCTGCTGGCAAAAGACACCGAATGGCACGGCGCAGAGAAAACCGTGCATGCAGACAGCGAATACGAAATGAGTTCAGCGATTACGCTGAAACGGACTTTACCCTATGAGGATGCCCTGATGGATGACAAAACCCTTGAACGCCTGGAACAAGAAGTAGGGCGAGACTACGCAAATGCTGACAAGCCAGAAAATGCATACGGCGAAAACGGATTCAGTGGTTATGCATCGGGAGAATATGGGAGTGAGGCCTCTGCAGAAGATGGCAATCATTTGGTAACAGGTCCTATCTTCCGTGGTCTTGGCGTTCAAGCGGGTAACAGCAGCAACATGGCTGAAATGCAGGCACTGTCGGAAGAGATGGGTGCTTCACTGCAATCTGCCATCCGTGGCCTTTTGGCGCTGCATCAGCAGGTCGAAGAAAGCCGCTTTGGCATGATGAACAAGAACCTTCAACCGATTGAAGACAACCCGCTTCGTCTTGGTCTGCCTTATGAAGAAACGGTTGAAACCATGTTCGATCGCGACCGCAGTATGGTTCACCTGTCTGCCCCTTCTGCGATTAGCGAAAGCCTGACTAACATCCAACACCACAACGAGGCTGTGCAAAGCGCAACCGTGGAAGCACTGGGTCAGATTCTCCGCGCGTTCTCGCCGGAAGTGCTGATGCGTCGATTCAGCGCTTATCGCCGTCCTGGCGAAGTGTCACCAGAATCCGCAGATGCCTGGGCATGGAACATGTACAAAAACTATTACAAAGAGCTGACTTCCGACCGCCAGCGCGGTTTTGAAAAGCTGTTCTGGGAAATTTTTGATCAGGCTTACGACCGAAAGATTCGTGAGAAACAACTGGAGGTATAAGGCGATGAAACGTCTGCTAGGTTGCTTTCTGCTATTCACGCTTTTCGGTTGTTCGAGCAGTGATGACGCACTGCCAAAAGATCAACCGACAACGGTGACGTTCAGTTTGGTGGCGACGCAAAAGGTCAATCCCAACATCAGTGGCGATGCGACACCGATTGAAGTGCAGGTCTTTGAACTGGAAGACGACTCCATGTTTCTGGCGTCCGGCTTTGACCAACTGGCAGGCGATGCTGAAGCCGCGCTGAAAAGTAATTACGTCGACCACCGGGATTTCTCTTTGATTCCGGGGCAATTCAAATTTATCGACCATTTCCAGATTGATGAAAGTACGCGCTACATCTCCGTGATGGCGCGCTTCTCTGACCCAGATGTCAGTGATTGGAAGAAAGTCGTTAAGGTCCTGCCGGTTGGTCGGGTTTACCACCTGCTTATGTACTTCGATGGCACCGAAGTCGTTCTGGATAAAGTGGAGTAAAGATGTCAGCGAGAAACCGGGTTGTCTGGAACGAAGGGCTTTTTGTTAAGCCGCAGCATTTTCAACAGCAGCAGCGTAATTTGGAATATCAGCTGGATGAGCGCGTAGGCTCTGTCAGCCGTTATCTCTATGGCCTGACTGAAATGACGCTGAACGCGGAGTATCTGAGCTTTGGTCGTATAGCGCTCGATAGTGCATCAGGCGTGATGCCTGACGGGACTGTCTTCCGCATTCCTCAGGAAGACATGCAACCAGAAGCGCTGGAAGTGGTCGATAGTTCGCTGGCGAATCAGATTGTCTATCTTGCAATTCCGCTTCGCAGTGATTCGATCACCGAAGTGACCTGGCCGGAAGGCGCAGGTTCAGGTCGATACACTTCTGTCAGTCAGGAAGTGCGTGATATTCACACCTTCCAAGGCGACATGGCACCGATTGATGTGAGTCCGGTTTGCCTGCGTTTGATGCTGGAAAAAGAAGACCGCAGTGCATACGCCTCCATCGCGATTGCCCGCATTCTGGAAAAGCGTCCTGACGGCAGCGTGTTGCTCGATGACAGCTTTGTACCATGTCACTTGAACGTTGGTGCAGTGTCCGTGCTTCATCGTTTTATTGGCGAAATGGCGGGACTGATGCGTGAACGTGCAAAGAACATTTCCCAACGTATCGGCGCGCCAAGCCAAGGTGGTGTGGCAGATGTTTCCGACTTTATGTTGCTTCAATCGTTGAATCGCATGCAGCCGCAACTCCAACATCTGTCGCGACTGCGTAGCCTTCACCCTGAAAGACTGTATGAAGCTTTGTCTTCCATGTGTGGTGAGTTGGCAACCTTCACAGATGAAAGCCGCATGGCACCCGAGTTTGGTAGTTATCAGCACGACATGCCGGTTTCTTCATTCAAGCCGGTGATGACCAGACTTCGTCAGTCTCTCAGCATTGTGCTGGAGCCGCGTGCGGTCTCTATTCAACTTCATCAACGCAAGTACGGCCTTATGGTGGCACCGCTTCAGGATCCTTCGCTGGTCCGCGATGCCGACTTCATTCTGGCAGTGCGCGCTCGCATGCCAATGGAAGAGCTTCGCAAGCTGTTTGTACAGCAAACCAAAGTGGCTTCCGTGGAAAAAATCCGCGAACTCATCTCACTGCAATTGCCAGGCATTCCGGTTTCTCCGTTGCCGGTTGCACCACGCCAGTTGCCTTACCACGCGGGATACACCTATTACCAGCTGGATAAAACCAGCGCTGCCTGGGCGATGTTGGCCAATGCCAGCGGTTTCGCCTTCCACGTCGCCGGTAACTTCCCGGATCTCGACCTGCAATTCTGGGCAATAAGGAGCTAAGCCATGGCAGAAATGTATATCGATGCGCCGGATAAAGAGCGCCATTACGACCACCTCCTGTTTGATGAAGCGACCAATATCGACGCGGATCAGGATTACTGGTTCAAGCTACGAGGCGACAACATCAATCCACTGATTGATGCAGCGACACCACTGCTGGGGATGGCCCTTCGAGTGAGAAAACTCTCCGAATGCCACAACGTGGAAACCATCTACAAGCAGGCTGTAGAAGAAGTGAAAGCCATTGAAGTGGAACTGACCGAAAAAGGATATGACCACGCAGTGATCTTGGCTTACCGCTATGTGCTTTGCTCCTTTGTCGATGAAGCCATCATGAGCACGCCTTGGGGCGCAGACAGTGTGTGGGCCGAACATTCGCTGTTGACCCGCTTTCATAACGAAACCTGGGGCGGCGAAAAAGTCTTTACGATTCTGTCCCGTCTGGAGAGTGAGCCAGAGCGCTACAAGTCGCTGCTGGAATTCATCTTTCTTTGCCTGACGCTTGGGTTTGAAGGCCGTTACAAGGTGATGGAAAAAGGACGCGAAGAATATGAAAAGGTGATCACAAAACTTCACCAACTGCTGCGTCAACTGGATGACAACGAACAAGTCTCGCTGACAAGTGCTGCGAATAACGTGGTTTCTACCAAATACCGCCTGAGTAAGCAGGTACCGGTGTGGACGATCTTCGCAGGCTTTATCACTTTGCTTGCGGTGGTGTTTACGGGGTACTCCATTGCACTCAGCAATAAAACATCCAGCGTGCTTGAACAGCTTAATCAACTTCTTCAGTAACAGGTGAACCCGTGATCCGAATTGAACTACATACGTTAATTGGCAAACTTAACCAGCAGACCAAACTGGCGCTGGAGCAAGCGGGCGCGCTGAGTATTGAGCGACAAAATCCGGAAGTGACAGTAGAGCATCTGCTTTTCACTTTGTTGGATAACCCGTTGTGCGACGTACGCGTGTTACTGAAAAGCGCGGAAGTGGACCATACACACGTTCGTCAACTGACAGGTGATGCACTGAGCCGCGAAAATGTGCCGGAAAATACGCCGTCGTTTTCTCCGCTGCTGGTTGAGCTTCTTCAGGATGCATGGCTTCTGGGCTCGACTGATCTTGGTCATTCAGAAATCCGCTCGGGTGTTATTTTCCTAGCGGCACTAATCCGCCCGGATCGTTACTTGCCGCTGAATCTTATCCGTCAGCTTGAAAGCGTCAATCGCGAAACGATGAAGAAGCATTTCGCGCGACTGACAGAAGACTCCGCTGAAACAGCGGTCAAAGCGGATTCGACAAAAGGAAAACAAGCCGTACCTGCTGAAGCTGAAACCGCACTGGCGAGATTCTGTACCAACTTCTCGGCAATGGCCAAGCAAGGTGAACTTGACCCTGTGCTTTGCCGTGATGACGAAATTAATCTGATGATCGACATTCTATGTCGTCGCCGTAAAAACAACCCGATTGTCGTTGGTGATGCCGGTGTCGGTAAAAGTGCCGTTGTAGAAGGTCTCGCGCAGCGCATCGTTGATGGCAATGTGCCGGACTCGCTGAAAGGCATTGATCTGATGTCCCTGGACTTGGGTTTGCTGCAGGCAGGTGCTTCTGTAAAAGGTGAGTTCGAAAAACGTCTGAAAGCCATCATTGATGAGGTAAAAACCTCTCCGGTTCCTATCATTCTTTTCATTGACGAAGCCCACACCATGATTGGTGCAGGTGCACAGGAAGGTGGCGGTGATGCTGCGAACCTTTTAAAGCCAGCACTGGCACGTGGTGAGCTACGCACCGTTGCGGCAACAACCTGGAAAGAATACAAAAAGTACTTTGAAAAAGACCCGGCACTAAGCCGTCGTTTCCAGCTGGTGAAGCTGGACGAGCCAAACGTCGAGCAAGCTGTCGATATCATGCGCGGTCTGCATGGCGTTTACGAAAAATCTCACCAAGTGCTGATCAGTGATGACGCACTGGTGGCAGCGGCGGAGCTTTCAGAGCGTTACGTCTCTGGTCGTCAATTGCCGGACAAAGCTATCGACGTGCTCGACACCGCCTGTGCACGAATCGCGATTAACCTGAGTTCACCACCGCGTCGTCTGGCAGAACTGGAAACCCGCACCATTCAGCGTCAACGCCAAATCGATATGTTGAACCGTCAGGCAGAGCTTGGCTATGACGTAGACGAAGCGCTGCTTGCATCACTCGAAGCTGACGAAGCAAAAGATCTCGAAGAGCAGGGAGCTTTGCGTGAAGCATGGCGTGTTCAGAAAGATCTGGTTGCTGATGTGATTGAAAAGCGACAGCAAATTCTTGCGGTGCCATCAGAAGATGAAGAGGCACTGAGTGACGAGGATCGCGAAGCCATTCGCAATGAACTGCGCGGACTATATGCCGAGCTGGACGCCATTCCACACACTGAGCGTTTGGTTCACCCACATGTGGATGCGCAGCAGATTGCCGAAGTGATTGGTGATTGGACGGGCGTTCCTGTCGATCAGATGAACACTGATGAATTGAGTCGCATTACCCACCTTCCAGAACTGCTGGGTAATGAAATCAAAGGACAGGATGTTGCGCTGGAAGTGATTCACCGTCACTTACTGACTGCACGTGCTGACCTGCGCCGTCCAGGTCGTCCGAAAGGGGCTTTCTTGCTGGCCGGGCCAAGTGGTGTCGGTAAAACCGAAACTGTGGTGCAACTTGCCGAACTTCTCTATGGCGGCAAGCAATTCCTGACCACCATTAATATGTCTGAATATCAGGAGAAGCATACTGTTTCACGTCTGATTGGCTCGCCTCCGGGGTATGTAGGCTATGGAGAAGGCGGCATCCTGACGGAAGCTATCCGAAAAATGCCTTACTCCATCGTGCTGCTTGATGAAGTAGAAAAGGCGCACCCGGAAGTGTTGAACCTCTTCTATCAAGCGTTTGATAAAGGTGAGCTGGCAGACGGCGAAGGCCGTGTGATTGATTGCCAGAATGTGGTGTTTTTCCTCACTTCGAATCTGGGCTATCAGACCATCGTCGATTACGCAGAGCAACCGCAACTACTGGAAGAAATGCTTTACCCAGAGCTGGCCGCTTTCTTCAAACCAGCACTGCTGGCGCGTATGGAAATTGTGCCTTATCTGCCACTTAGCGGCGATACGCTCAATGCCATTATCAAAGGCAAGCTAAGCCGCTTAGTGAAAGTGTTTGCCCAGCGTTATGACGCGGAAACCGAAATTGATGACGCGCTGGTGGGCGAAATTCAACGCCGTGCTACGCGCTCGGAAAATGGCGCCCGCATGCTTGAAGCGATCATCGAAGGTCAATTGCTGCCGCCAGTATCGTTGGCTTTGCTCAATAAGCTTGCCGCTAGAGAGCCTGTGCAGCGCGTTTATCTCACCGCAGAAGACGGCGAGTTTGTCAGCGAGGTGGAATAAGCAATGGCAGATTGGCTTTCACTGGCAGCAACACTTTCTGGTATCCGTGATCAGCAAACGCTCACGGACACCTTTGTTGATGCGTTGAAATCAAACCTGCAGATCAGCAACGTGTGGGTCATGCTCCCTTGCCAGCAGGGCAGAAAGCTGTGCGCCAAGGACAATGGCCAACATTTTGACTGGGAAGTGGACGATTTCAGTCATCCGTTTGCGCATGTTTTCCAATCCTCATCAGCCATGCTGCTGGATCCAACCAAGTTAAATTACTGGCAGGAAAATGCAGTTTTCGTTGAGCTCATGAATCATCGCAAGCGCGGTGAAAGTGTCTTGGTGATGCCGCTTCCGCCGGGCGCGAGAAGAACCAAAGCGATTTTGACTATCACAGGTTCTTCCCATCAACTGAGCAGTTTGCTGGCTGATCCTCAGTGGCAAAGCATTTGCGAGATCTTTATTAATCAAAGCCAGATTATTCAGGATTTGGGTGAAGAACATCGCCAGATTTCAGTGTTGAGTTCATCCATCAAGCGTATTCGCAACGATGAGCAGAAGCGCGAACAAGCCTATGAGCTGAAAAACGTATTGATTGGCGAAAGCCGACTGATGCAGGAAATGCGAGAGAAAGTCGTTACCGTGGCACAATCTTCGTTGAATGTCCTGATTTGTGGCGACACAGGAACGGGTAAAGAACTAGTTGCCCGCGCGGTACACGAACTTTCAGACCGCAAAGGAAAGCCGTTTATTGCCATCAATTGCGCAGCGATTCCAGAAAATCTTCTGGAAAGTGAGCTGTTTGGTCATGCGAAAGGCGCATTCTCCGGCGCTGATCGTGCCAAACAAGGACTGATTGCTGATGCGCAGGGCGGCACATTGTTCCTTGATGAAATCGGTGACATGCCGCTGGCGCTGCAAGCCAAGCTGCTGCGTGTTCTCGAAACACGCACCTACCGTCCAGTGGGCGCTTCCAGCGAAGTGAATGCAGATTTCCGCTTGGTGGCGGCGACGCATGTGGCTATGGAAGAAAAAGCCGAAGAGGGCAGTTTCCGTCGAGATCTTTACTACCGTCTAAATCAGTTCCCTGTCTTCATGCCGGAACTGAATATCCGCAAAGAAGACGTCCCAGAGCTGTGTAAACACTTCATTGCTGAGTACAACAAGCAGGCAGGTGTACACATTGCTGGTATTCGCTATGCCGCGTTGGATTTACTGAACCGGCATAGCTTCCCTGGGAACGTACGTGAATTGAGAAACCTTATTGAATACGCCTGTGCATTGACGGCGAACGGGGAAGAGATCACGCCATCAAGCTTTAGCGATCGAGTGTTACAACAATCGAGCCCGGTAGCCGCGAATTCTGACGATGTGAATTCTGAAAGTTACATTGGAGTGGATATTGATGACATCAATAACCTAAAGGCGGCTGTTCAGAGCTTCGAAAGCAATGTGATTCGCTATCGTCTATCCAGTTACGGCGGTGACCGTTCAAAAGCAGCAGAAAGCCTTGGTTTACCCAAACGTACTCTCGCGCACAAATGCCTAAAAATGGAGATTGACTGATATGACGTACCGACCAATCTCTTTGTGTTTAATGGCGGGACTGGCGCTTTCAAGCGCAAACACGCTGGCAAACGAGACTGACAATAAGGCGCTGATTCAAAGCGCCTCAGAGTGTGTGAACATTCCCGCGAGACTCGACCGACTGGCGTGTTTTGATGAGGTGTTCAAAACGCCTGTTTCTGGTCAGCCAGAAGCTACTGTTATTGTGCAAAAACCGGAAGCATGGGAACGCGCAAAACAGAGTGAGTCTGAGCGAAATGAAGATGAAACCGGTTTTGCGCTTCGCTATGCCAATCGGGCTGAACCGAAATCTGGCATCTGGATGACAGCGACTGCATTGCCTGACCGAAACCAGAAAAAGAATGAAATGCCTATTCTGATGTTCAGCTGTATCGACAATATCAGCCGGGTTGAGTTGATACTGCCAACCGCAACATCTGAGGGTAAAGCGGAAGTGATGGCTTCTTCAGGTTACAGTGTCACTCAACGCTGGTTAAGCGATGACACTGGCAACATCATGCGTGCGGGTCGTGGTATTCCAGCTATTGATGTGATGAAGGCATTAATGTCCGGCCAACGCGCGGTGCTTCGCTCTGATTTGGAAGCGATCGGTAACCTGACGTTTGATACCGCCGACTTGCGCGAGAGCATCAAACCCATGCGCCAGACATGTCGTTGGTAGGGGAGCAAATCATGGATATGCAAACCTACCGAGAGAGAGTCGCTAAGCCGATTGCCGGAGAAAATCCGGTCGGTGAACGTCTGCTTGACGATGCGCTGTTGGACTTTGTTGAAACACAAATGATGAAAGTCGGCTCACTTTCTCACGCAGAAGTGCAGTGGGGTGAAGCTGAACAAAGCGCCATGAAGCTGATTGAGACGCAAACCAAAGACCTCAAACTGCTGACTCATCTTCTGCAGTGTTTGCAGTATCAGTCTTCACCGGAGCGTTTCACTCTATCGGTGTTTATCCTGGCGGATTTCATCGCTGCTTACTGGGAGACTTGTTATCCCGCTCCCGGCCCTCGCGGTGTATTGCCGCGTCGTAAGTTCTTCTCCCAGATTGTTCAGCGTACTGAGAAAGCGGCAGAGAAGCTCGACTTCTCCATGTTCGATGTCGATCAGAAAGAAGACGTGGAGAAAGCGCTAAAAGAACTTGAAGCGGCGGCAGAAGAAAAAGATCTGCCGACAGAAGGTGTGTTAGATATCGCTTCCTTGCTGAAACGAAAACTGGCAAATCCAGAGCCGCAAGTTCAACAGGCACCTTCATCTTCACCCTCTGAAGCGGCGTCATCGTCAGCCAGCGCACCTTCTCCGAAACTGGAAATAGACGGAAGCTCTGACCGCGCTGTTAAACAAACGCTGCTGAAAGTGGCTGAGTTTGTTTCTGAGTTGGATGGCGGCATTGCTTTAGCACTTCGCCTTCGTCGCTTTGCGGTGTGGTTCTCTATTACCTCTGCGCCCGATGCCGAGGCGAATGGTGAAACACAGCTTATGCCAGTCTCGGCAGACCGCATTTCAGAGTATGAAGATCAACTTAGCCGGGGTGCAGACCACGCGCTTTGGCGCAAGGTAGAGCAAAGCCTCACTGTTGCTCCTTACTGGATTGACGGTCATTTTCTCAGTTATCGCATCGCGCTCAAACTCGGCAACACAGAGTGGGCAGATACCATCGCTTCGGAAGTCCGTAGTTTTGTTAAGCGTGTTCCTGCAGTGGCCGAGCTTAGCTTCAAAGGCGGCATGCCTTATGTCGGCGAAGAAACACGTCGTTGGCTTGATGAAGGTGACACCACAAGTACGGGCTCAGCAACCACCTCTGATTGGGATGGAAAGCGCAAAGAAGCATTCACCCTCGCAGATGAAGGCGGCCTGTCGGTGGCGTTAGCCATGCTCAATGATGGCCTATCAACATCCAAAGAACCCAGAGACCAGTTTTATTGGCGCATGCTCTCAGCAGATGTCATGAAGCGTCACAACCTTTCTGCCATGGCAGATCAGCACTACCACCAACTTTTAGAGCAGGCCAACCATACCTCGCTCACCGATTGGGAACCCGCATTGATTCAACGTTTAGAAAACATTGCGAAGTCATAATTTAAGCAGGGATCGAAAGAAATGTTCAGCAAGTTAAAATCGCTTCTTCTGAAAATGCTACCCGCCATGAAATCGGCGTTACCTATATTGCTGGTGGCTATTTTCGTCTTGATCAATGTCGCGATATGGTGGGCGGGTCCGTGGCTTAAAATTGACGAGAGCCACCCGCTGGAGCCTATCACAGCGCGCCTTATCACCAGTGTGATTTTCTCCCTTTTCTGGTTGGCGGCTTGGGGCTTTCTGCAATGGCGAAAACTCAAAGGCTACCATGCAGATCAGGCGCGTGAACGTCAGCTTCAGGAAGACCCTATCCAACGCTATGAAGAGCGCCAGGAAGCCGAACTCAATCAGGTGATGACTGCACTACAAAAGAGCCTGAACAAGCGAAACTACCTGTATGCCTTACCTTGGTATTTGGTCTTGGGGCCAGAGAATGCAGGTAAAACAAGCCTCATTAACCGTTCAGGCCAGAACTTTGTTTTCTCATCTGTCATGCGTGCATCGGGCAAGAAAAGTGAAAATCCGTTTTCCTTCGACTGGTGGATTGGTGATGACTCAGTACTTATCGACCCCGATGGTGAGCTGCTAACGCAACGTGCAACCAGTAGCGATGGTGAAGGGGAGATGGAGCGCCGCCTCTGGATCCACTTCGTTAGATGGCTTGAAAAAACGCGAAGCCGCCGCCCGTTAAATGGTGTAGTGATTGCGCTGGATGTGGCTAAACTTGCTACTGCAACGACGACTGAGCGCAGAGCACATGCAAATCTGATCCGTGCTCGCCTGCGTGAGCTGATGGAAACCCTTTCTACCCGTCTGCCTGTTTATGTATCGCTGACTAAGCTCGACCTGCTTCACGGCTTTGAACCTTTTTTTCGTAACTACTCCAAAGCGGAGCGTGAAGAAGTCATGGGCTTCACTTTCACGTTGGATTCCGTTGACGACCTCGATAGCTGGCTGAATGAATTTGATAAAGACTTTGGGCAATTTGTCGAACGCGTTAACAAAATGCTGCCGACAGCCCTGATGCAGTGTTTCGATGGTGAAGATCGCACTGCTATGTACAGCTTTAGCCGCCAGATGGCAGGTCTGCATGATGTGTTAAAGCAGTTCCTGCAAGATGCATTTGGTAGTGACCAGTTCTCTACTTCGGCATTGGTGCGTGGCGTGTATTTCACCTCCGTGTATCAGCAAGGGGTGCCAACCAATGCGTTTATCGATTCTGCCTCTCGCCGCTACGGTATTTCTCATGCGGTGAATACGGCACAAAACGCTGCAAACTCCACCACTTACTTTACTCAGAATCTATTCAATAACGTGATTTACCCGGAAGCAGGCTTGGCGTCGGATAACTTCCGTGTCGCGAAAACCAAGCGCCGCGTGATTATGTTGTCGGCCGTTGCCTGTGGTATCGCGTCACTTCTACTGATCGGCTCCTGGCACAAGTACTACCTGAAAAACGTTAAACAGGCGGATGCAGTATTAGCCAAGGTTAACGAATACGAGAACAACTATGCGTCTGAGGCGATTATCGATAATGGCGTCGATATCCTCGCGCCGTTGGATACGATTCGTCAGGCCACACTGGAGTTTGGTTTTTTCCGTGAAAAACCGAAATTCATTTCAGATTTAGGTTTGTACCAAGGCCATGTCATTGGGCCACAAGTCGAAAGCACGTATCTCAGCCTGCTTGAAAATCGTTACTTGCCAGCTTTGATGAAAGTCGCAGCTGCCGATGTTGTTGGTGCAGACGATGACGAGAACAAACTGGGTTCGTTGCGTGTTTTCCGCATGATGACGGACGATGATGGCCGTTATCAGAACATGGTGCAGAATTATTTTGCCAGCAAGTGGCAAGAACAGTACGAAGGCGACCGTGAAACACAAGAACGCCTGATGCAGCACTTGGATTATGCGATGGAGCATACTGATCTGGTGGGTGATCGTGTTGATGGACAGGAAGATGCAGAGCGAGTACTGGCGCCATACGATGGACTTATTTACAACGCTCAGCGCGAACTGAGCCGTATGCCAATCGAACAACGTGTTTACCGTAATCTCAAGCAAGCATCGACGGCGATTTTAGGCTCTCCAATCAATTTGGCGACCTCTATCGGTCCAGTGTTTGATGTGGTCTTTACCGAGCGTGTTTCGGAAGCGAACAACCTTGATATCCCGCGTATCCTGACCAAGAAAGGTTTCGAAACCTACTTCATTCCTGAATCAGATTCTGTCTCTGAACTGGCGCTGGTAGATAGTTGGGTGCTGGGGCAGGTTGAATCGATAGATTTCTCTGATGAAGATAAGCGCGTATTGAGAGATAAGATCCGCAGCCTGTATGTGGCGGATTACTCTGATACCTGGCGTCGTGCGACCAACGATATCGATGTGAAGTCCTTCCCGGATATCTACAACGCGGTACTTGTGCTGGAAAGTGTTACAGGTAACAACCAACCTCTGCATCGCTTGCTTGAAGAAGTCACGGATAACACAGACTTGTTCCCGGCCTTGCCTGAAGGCGACGCGGCAAAAGAAGAGTTGATTAAGTCTCCACGCTATCGTGTCGCAGCGATGGTTGATAACCAATTCTCTTCACTGAATGGGCTTTCGGAAACCGAACCGGGCAAACCGATTTACCTTGATGAAGTGATGGATGCGGTCACCCAACTGACAGCGTACATGAAGTCAATCAACGATGCTCCGGATGTCGGTAAAGCCGCTTTGGACGCGACTAAAGCGCGCCTCTCACTGAATAACTCTGACCCTATTTATGTGCTTCAACGCATCGCATCTGGCATGCCACAGCCTTACGACATCATGCTGAAAAAACTGGCAGATGAGAGTTGGTATGTGATTCGCCAGGAAGCGATTCGCTATTTGGAAGTTCGTTGGGCGGCAGATGTTTTCAATCCGTTCCAAAGCAAACTCGCCTCGCGTTACCCGTTTAACGTGCGTTCTTCTAAAGATGTGGCGCTGGAAGACTTCGAAGCTTTCTTTGCACCCAATGGCATCCTGAATAACTTCTACGAAAGCAACCTGCGAATGTTCCTTGAGGACACAGGCGAGTTTACTTCAGAACAAGGGGACAAAACCCTTATCCGCCAGGATGTGTTGAATCAAATTGACCGTGCACGAGCGATTCAAGGTGCGTTCTTTAATCGCAAGGGCGTGCTGGATGTAGAGTTCACGCTTGAGCCGATTGAGCTGAGCGCGAATAAAAGACGTTCTGTCATCAACATTGATGGTCAGTATGTTGAATACAGTCACGGACCACGCAAAAACGTAGGGTTGGTCTGGCCAAATACACTTCGTGAAGCTGCGGTCAGCAAAATCACTCTGGTTCCTGTGGCAGCAAACGCTTCGCCAAGAGGGATCAGTATTCGAGGACCTTGGGCGTTTTTCCGCTTGCTGGAACAGGCCGAGGTTGTGGGGTCAAGCTCAACCAGCGTTGATTATCGCTTTAACATTGACGGTGGAAACGTGATGTACCGTCTGCACTCTGAAGCAGACAGCAATCCGTTTACTGCGTCGATATTCAGAGGATTCAACCTGTCGCGGACCCTATATTAACGACAATAAAATCAAGCCACCAAAGGTCAACTGAACCTATATCAATCGACATTAGGTGGCTTGAATATAAAAACAAGGACAAACACAGTGTCGCAGTGGATGTTGACGGACATCGATGGCGTAAAACTGGCAGAAAATAGCGCAAAACTGCGGGACTCTTCTGACTACCAGAAAATACGCAGCGAGATAAACCGACGCTTTAACCCGCTTGCTGGCTCGACGGACTGGACCAATGTTCGTGAGCTTTGTGAAAAAGTGGCGACAGAAGAAGGGGCAGATCTTCTCGTTGCCATCTATTTCACCGTCGCCTCGATGAAAACGCAGGGCCTCTCTGGCTTTGCCAACGGTTTAGAACTTCAGGTGGCGGTGTTGCGTGCACCTGACGATGAGAGCATGCCTCATGCTAAACGTGCGGAGCTCTATCGCTGGATGCTCGGACGCATCGGAGAGGAGGTTCGCGCGATTCATCCAAGTATCGGTCAGCTTCGCGATCTCTACCGTTGTGAACGCGCACTTGAAGCGATAGACAGAAACCTTTCCAAGAATGGCGGAGGTAAAGTCGACGATTTGGACGTGCTTGGCTTTACCATCTTCGAGCATATCGATCGCCTAGAGCGCCAAAGTAAAGGTGTTGCAATCGCGCCTCCTCCCGTTGAGGTAGAAGTGAAAAAGCAAAACGCCAGTGCACTCATTTTTATTGGTGGTCTGGCCGTTGGTGCGGCACTGCTATATGGATTGTTGGAAGTGCAGGGGAGCGCTGAAACGCCTCTTTCAACCCTGACTATTGCCGGTGCTGAACCCAAGGTGATTTCCTTGGAAGAAGCACAGTCAATCCGTGCGGAATATGGCTCTCAGGCTTTGAAAGAATATCAGGCACAGTTGCTTCCAAGTTATGCAGATAAAGTCTCGATACTCACAGCATCGAATATTGGCGATAATTATGCAGCGGGTATGGAGTACGCCGACAGTCTTCAATACCTTTTCCCCGATACGCCGGAAGCGGAACAGGTCGCCAAGTCTCTTCAACACTGGCAGTCTGGACTGGTTGCAGAATTTGATGCAATGAATGAGAGGTTCGAAACCGCCCGAACCCGAGCTGCGAACATCAGCTTGTATGCCAAAAGTGGTCGAGCAGACCAGGTTCAAGCCCTCGCCAGAGGATTGGAAAACTACGCGATTAGTTTGTCTCCGCTAGTTGCCCGCATTTCTTTTGCTGAAAAACTGATCAGTGATGGTGAGATTGAGCAGGCAAAAGAGGAATTGGATATTGTTGATAAGCAAATGAAAGCACTGGTGATGAAAAAGATGTTGGTGAGAAAGACTTTGCCGGAAAGTGGACAAGCAGAAGTGGAAAAATAGAGGGAGCCATCTGGCTCCCTCTATTTTTCACGTATTGTGTTATTGAGCTGGCGATGTCACCTGAGTGACGGAATTGATTACCAGCGGGTCACGCGTCGGTTTTGGTAGGTTGAGTGCTTTAACCGCAGCAATACCTGCATCAGTAATACCGCCAGAGTACTGAGGTTCGGCAATACCCGGCAGGATGTTCGCAACGACACCCGGATTCCAAGCCTGGAAGAATTCGGTCAGATCGGTTTGTGCTGCGTATGAGGCACAAAGCATCAGGTTGTCGCTCTTACCCAGCCCTGAGTTAAAACAGGCGTTTTTGTCGTTGTCTATTCGGTTTTCTTCCGATGGATTACGGCTTAAGCGGTGCATTAATTTGTAGAAATTGAAACCGTTCATATCTTCGCGATCGGAATAGAAGGCTGGAATTTCACCTTCCTGATACCAGTTCGACAAAGTGAACTCGGTGTCTGCCCATTCTTTTAACTGTGCATACATCAGCAGGCGTTCACCCGCACCGCCATCTCCCCAGGCATGTCCATATTCAGCTTTCACGAAATCCGGTGCGATACGGATATCGGAAGCCACACGTGGCATGTACCCAAGGTATTTCTGCTGCATGTATAGGCCGAGCACGTTGTTGGCCACTTCAGTAGCACCTTCAACCGTTAGCGGTTTTTCTGCGGCATTGTGTCCGACTTCATGCCAAATCAGCCAGTTGTCCAATGGATCTGTTGGAATGTTTTGGCTGCTCGCGTTAAAGCTGCTATTCATGACCGGATAGCCGGAGTGGGCGGCACCTATGCTGATGGAAACGTCATTAACAAAGGCATGTCGGTTGTTACTGCGTTCAGTATGGGTGACGGCTTTGTTATTGGTTCCAGTCAAGCCTTCATCACGGGCATAGAAGTCATTCAGATCTTGGGCAAATGTGTCTAAGTCTGCCACGAATTGTGAAATGCCGCCTTCAATATTGGCTGCATTCAGATTCGCTTTCGGTGCAGTGTAGACAAAGCTGTTTGATACCACATCACCAATTGGTGCTGGGGAATTTTGTTCATTGACCCAACCACCTTTAGCTGCGTCATACAAAGGCGCGGCAACGGTGCCGTCGAACTTGATATCAACGCTTTCGCTATTACCGCCAGAGACATAGATCAAGCCGCCATAAGGAACAGTAAAGGTACCGACCGAATTAACGGTAAAGCTCTTTTGCATGCGCGGTGGGCGCTTCAGTGCCAACTCGTGTTTTTCGCGACCTGTCAGGTCATCGTGGAGGCCGACTGTGACCGTCACGGGAGTTGTGTTGCCAGACACGCTGACGGTGAATGGCTCATGAGCGACTGCCCAATGGCCTGTTGCTTGACGGTTACCCGCATAGTAGGCGACAACCTTATTGCTCATATCTAGCGTTAAAGCTCTTCCGGCTGTCCAACCATCAGGCTCCCCGGGGAACTGGCGGATATCCACTTTTACGGCATAGTCCCAGAATGAGCGACCCAGCATCAGGCGTGTCAGGGGCTTTTCCATGTAGTTCAGCGGGTAACTTGGATTCATCATGCCGCTGTATTGGTTAGCATCAGAACCGTAAACCATTCCCATGTCGATTAACTGCTTACCAAGATCTTCCGGACATTGCGTGCCTGTTGCACCTTGGTTTTCGGTGTAACAGTTCAAGAACTGGGTGAAACGTTCGAAGCCTAACTCGTCATCGATACCTGATTGATAGCGATAGTCGAGATCATTCCAAAGCCACACTGACATATTGCTGTAGATACGGTTCAGATCGACGCTGCTCAGGCGTTCACCCTGTTTGCCGCCAGTTCGGAAGTAGCGTTCATGCTGATACAGGCGTTCAATGTTGGTGCCCAGATCAGCTGCTTTAATCATGGCTTTCGCTTCTTCTGCGCCCAAATCCAGCTTGGTGTAGATAGGGCGTGCCATGCCTCCGGTCAGTGGGATGCCATTACCCGGGCGATACTCAAGGCAGTTGATTTCATAGTGGTAGCTTGGCAGTACACATTCCTGATAGGTGCGAACACCATTAACGGCAAACTTATCCAGTAAATCATCGATAGCCTTGCGGAGTGACTTTGTATCGACAACTGGCTCACCGTTGGATACATCAATTTTTCCGTTGTCATCGCGAACAAAATGGTCTTCCTCACGGATAAAGGCTTTAATGACGACATCCTTACCTTCGGCATCTTTATCCATGTAGTAAGCGGTTTCCAGTTCTGGCTTATCATCCGGCTTGTTTTCCAGAATATGGTCCCAAATGACATTGCCCTCTTCGTCGAAATCATAGGGAAGCTTTGGTTGATCACCTTCTCCACCTGCAACAGCGGCATAACGCTCGATGATGTAAAGACCATACTCGCGATTTGAGCGAACACGATCGGCATAACCATCATTTGGACCATTGCCGTTTGGTACAACAGATTCACCCATGCCAAACGCAATACCGGCTGCATCCAGAAGTCGACCCAATTCACCTGCATCATTGGTCGCTCTGACGGTTTCCATTACCAGAATGCCGCCGCCTTTGTTTGCATACTCAATCAACGCGTTTACGTCTTCTTGCGACAGTTTCGGACTGGCCGTATTGGCGGTATGTGGCGGAAGGTAAACATCTCCCGTTCTACCGTTGTAATCAAAGCCGTTCAGTATCAGCAGCGGCATGTCGGCAGGGTTTAGGTTTTCAAAGCTAGTGAGTTGAACCGTTTCCGCGTTAAATTCTTCAGCAATTTGATACTCAACTTGGTGGCCAAGAGTGATGCCGCCCCGCGTGAAATATACATGAGGAATATTGGTACCTACCTGAATGCGCTCGCCAGCCTGACGATTGGTGAGGTAGCGAATGACGTTATTGAAGAAATGCTTCATGTCGTCGCCATCTTTCTCGTTGGTGCATTCTGTGCCGCCATTCCAAGAATAGTTGGTTGGGCAAACCAAAATCGAGTTGTATCGGGCATTACCCATCACCATGATTTTACCTTTACCCAGTTCGCCAATACTGACGAAAGGTAGGCCATAGGTAGCGGTATTTTTACCCGCCAAGTCAGGTGTCACCTTAGACGGCTTTTCGGTGATGTAAGCAAGGCCGCGCTCGTCATACGCTTTCTTGTCACCAAAGGAGATCCAGTAGTTATTGTCGTTACGCGCCATCATCACTGGGAAGGCCGTATTACTGATGTTAACGGCAGCTTGACCTCGAGCTGTTCCTACACTGCCATAGAACCATGTGGCATCAGCGAACACGTGGAATTTTTCTACCTTGTCCCAACCCGCTTCTATACCCCAAAGTTTGTTGATGTCTGCTTCGATGTTGGCTAAATCGTCAGTGGCAACACGCACTGGTTGCATTGATTTAAAGCGGTATGTGGGAGTGTTACAGGAGGCTCCACAGATCGCCTGATCGATTTGAGCGGCAATACCAGTTTCAAACTGTTTTTCGAACTCTGCAGGAACAACTTTTGATGTCCCGTCACCGATGGAAAGCTCAGTATCAATGTCACTCAATGAAAGTGATATCGCCTCGTTAATAACGTTGGGATATTGAGCAAAAATACCAGTGACGCTATCGGTCAACACTAATGTCTCAGACTGCTTTTGTGCGTAGCGCTGAACCAGTGATTCGGCATTTCGCCCGCGTTGTTCAACACCAAGATCGGTCAGTAAAAACTCGGTTTTGTTGCCACGGAATCCCCCCAGCTCAAAGGTGTCGATACCAAAGGAGATAGCATCTCCCCAAACGAATTCAAATTCGCCAAGTTCATTGGTTTTTCCGCGTGAAGATCGGCTGAAATAAGAAAGCCCCTGAACAGGTAAACCAGCTGAATCCCTAATGACAGCTTTAGAAAGGATGACTTCAGCAGGCTTGTACTGATAAGCCTCTTCCGCATTGGCAGAAACAAAATCAGCGTTCAGGTCGGTCGATGTGCCAGGCGATACTTCGGGGTCCACGTCTGGAATATGGGTTGATGGCAGTTTATCGACAAGGTTTTCTTCAGCAGGCTTCTCAGCGATAAGTTGGTCAAACTCTTCAGCAGCCAAAGTCAGATCATTCTCATAGATGGCAGAGAACGCCAGCTTATCTTGAGTGGTGGTCAGTGAAATATCGATTTGGTTACTGTGCGAGGGGGCAACGGTATTCAGAAGAGCAATGGCATTGCGCGCTTTTTCCGGTTGGCTTTCAAATTCAATGGCATCAGCAAGGCTTAGTCTATGACGTGAGGGCGCGGCAGTGGATGAACGTGTTGGGATATCGTGAAATACATTGTCGAACGTTGCCAGCACTGTGCCTTCATAATCACAGGTGATCACGTCATTTTGTAGGAACTCAAACTGATCTGCGGGCGCGCCGTTACAGGTCACTGAATCACCAAATACGCGGTTTCCGTCTAGTGAAAACTCACCGGCAATCATTGGGTCTGGAACGCCAATTTCCGGCAAACCATCAGGCCCCTCACCAGGCAGTGCGGGAGATGGGTTTTCCGTTTCTATATCAGGCTGAATAAATTGGGTGTCGTTGTTACAACCCGCAAGCGCAGCAACGATCAACACAGAGAGGAGTTTCTTTTTATGCATTCTTGTTCTCTTTAGCCGCAGAGCGGCGGTCGTTAAGCTTTTTTAGGTCTTATGTAATTAAAAAAGCGGCACGTTTTACTGCAAAAATAAGAACGAGACGAGAACTAATTGACTAAATCTGAAGGAATGCACAGCAAGAATGACTGACTGCTTACTTTTATAGCTATTTAATATTCATTGGTTGCGAAGTAAGAGCTTTTGTTGGGTGTTGGTATAAAGATGAAAATAATAAAAGAGAAAAGAAAAAGGGGCTTTTGGCCCCTTATAAAACCTTTGGTTTGATTTTAGAAACTCAGTGAAGCACCAAATACGAAAGCATCGTTGCTGTTGTCGCCTTGGTTACGGTACTCAAAGTATGGTTGCACGCCGTCACGGGTCCAGGTTGCACGAAGCTCGTGGTCCATTGAATTGTCTTTCTTAAGACCTTTGGCATCTTTGTCACCAGCATACATGTAAACGTTGTTGTAGCTCAGTGCGACATCGCTGTTCACTGCGTAGGCAACGCGGGTGTCAAAACGCCAGTCGGTGTCATTACCGCTTTCTTCGTGGATGTGGGCACGGGTGCGGTTACTGATTTGTACACCGTTATCGAAGTTGTAGCCAATTTTTACCAAAGGGCGGTATTGAAGGGTGTCACCTTCATGTAGCAGATGCTGGTAACCCGCAGCGACCCAAAGATTCTCGTTAATGTTGAAAGCTTGTTCACCACCCACTGTGATGTAAGCCGAATCAGCATTATAAATTTCGCCGATCTGAATGCCGTCAAACTCGGTATAAACAGTCAGCCCACCTAGAGAGTTGTCAAAAGTATGGCCAGTCTCAAGTGTTGAGGTAGCGCTAGAACCATGGAATTCACCATCACTGTGGAATTGGATATTACCTGTGACATAAGATGAGGCCATCGCGCCTTGAGCCATAAGAAGTGCGGCAGAAGCAATCACTACACGTTTCATAAATTATCTCCTGGAAGGGAATAACTATTCCCCAAAAGTGTTGAACGATGCCTCACGCGTTATTGCGAAGAAATGGTTACTGGAACAATCAAACAACCATCACGCTTATTTTTAACAGCCCTGAATAAATGTTTAGGGCTGTAACTCCCTGCGTTTTTCTTTCCATAGGAAATAACAAGACAGCTAAAGCATCAAAAGGTGAATCAGAATATTGCGAGTGAATATTTTGTTTCGTGACCAAATTAATTGATGAAACTTAACGCTTCCTGAACGGATTTTCGGTAACCATAGTTACTATAAATGTGTGATTGGCTTCACCTTATAGTCGGTCAATATTTTGATTTCAATCAATGGAGGGGGTGGCATAAATATGTTGGGGTATAGAGCGCGGAATTTCACTTTGCCTTGTTCATTAGGCACAAAAAAGCCAGACTTCTGTCTGGCTTTTTTAGATGGAATTAGTAGTTGTTCCAACTGACTTTCACACCGTCGCTGCTTGGCTTGCGACGTGAATTGTTGGATTTGCGATTATTCGGCTTAGCCTTATTTGAGTTTGGTTGGCTTGCATTGCCATTGCCAGCGCGGCGCGGTTTACCTTCACCGTTGTTCGTGCGATTGCCAGTATTGTTACCCGCTGGCTTTTGGCCCTGCTGTCCGCCATTACGAGGCTTACCTTTATACGGCTTTTTCTTCTGTGGCGCTTTGTCGTTGTTTGGCTGACCGTTGTTGGCTTTTGTCGCACCTGATTTAGGTGCTGCTTTTGCCTCTCCGTTTTGCGCTTTTGTTTTTTTAGGTTTTTTCGGTTTCTTTGGTTTGATAGGGCGAGTATCCAGCGCCTTATCTGGCAGTGCGCTGGTTGGTTTGAAACCTTCCAATTCTTCGCGGCGTAACAGCTGTTGAATCAAACGCTCGATGCCAAACAGATCATCCGCTTCGTCCGCACACACCAGTGAAACTGCTTTGCCGGGTTCACCAGCGCGACCAGTACGACCGATGCGGTGAACATAATCTTCCGCTACGTGTGGAATTTCAAAGTTTACGACTTGTGGCAGCTGTGGAATGTCGATACCACGGGCTGCAATGTCAGTAGCAACCAACACGCGAACGTCACCGGATTTAAAGTCAGCCAGCGCTTTAGTACGGGCGCTTTGGCTCTTGTTTCCGTGAATAGGCGCAGCAGTGATGCCTTCATCGTTCAGGAAGTGGGAAAGCTTATTGGCGCCGTGCTTGGTGCGGGTGAATACCAGTACCTGTTTCCAGTCGCCATCTTTAATCAGCTTTGCCAGCATGGCTGGTTTCTTTTTCTTGTCCGCTGGGTAGATCCATTGCTCAACAGTGCGAGCTGTTGAGTTCGCAGGCGTTACAGAAATCTCCACAGGGTTGTTAACCAAGCCTTTCGCCAGGTCGCGGATTTCATCAGAGAAAGTTGCAGAGAAAAGCAGGTTCTGTCTGTTCTTCGGCAGCAGATCGAGGATCTTTTTGATGTCGCGGAAGAAGCCCATATCCAGCATGCGGTCTGCTTCATCCAATACAAGCACTTCAAGCTGCGAGAATTTCACCGCGTTTTGCTGATAAAGGTCCAACAGACGACCAGGAGTCGCCACCAGAATATCCGTACCTTTGCGAAGGTTCATCATTTGAGGATTAATCTTCACGCCGCCGAAAACTACGCTGGAGCGCAGGCGAAGGTGGCGGCTATAAACCACTGCATTTTCGTGTATCTGTGCCGCCAACTCGCGGGTTGGGGTCAGGATCAGTGCACGAATGTGATTCGGACGCGTACGCGAACCTTCGCTCAAACGCTCAAGGATCGGCAGAACGAAGCCCGCGGTTTTACCTGTACCTGTCTGCGCAGCGGCCATGACGTCCTTTCCTTCCAGAACAGCAGGGATTGCCTGAGCCTGAATAGGAGATGGTGTGTCGTAACCTTTTTCCTGAATAGCACGAAGGATTGGCGCAGAAAGACCTAGATCGGTAAAACCCATAAATTAACTTCTCGGTAAGTGAGTGCCCAAAAACGGGCTCGGTCGGCAAGTGTGCCGAAGACCGGGACAAAGGGGCGCTATTCTGCGCTTTTACCTTGGATAGGGCAATGAATATCTGAAAATGGCCAGACTGGGGTATACCCAAACAACCTGAAGATGCACGCATTCAGAGGTCATCAATGCGTTCAATTCGAGGCAAATTTCGCGAGGAATAGTGGTTCTATTTCCGTGGAATTTAACGAAGAAGTGGGCGCATTGAGGGCCTCCCTTCGGGCGAGTTGACTGACGCCGTGCTCTTTGTTGTTCCTTTTTGATGGAGATGACTACACCGGCAAAGGAACGCCGCGATCACAACGCCAGTCAATCTCGCTGAATCCTGCATCTTCAGGTTGCTTGGGTATTTGTATGTGACGATTTACGGGCTTGGTTAGTCGGAATTCGTAGTACTGCATCAAGGATAAGACGTTGACGATCAGTGCGCTAGATATACTCAGTTGAATATCCATCCGGGCCTATCCTATGCAGAAACCTTCCCATTTACTTATCGCATGCAATGAATGTGGATTAGTTTCTGCCATTCCTCATATGGAAGGCAGCAGCAAAGCGAGTTGCCCTCGATGCGGGCATACACTGGTGAGACAGGTCGAAAACAGTGCTTCCAAAGTACAGGCATACGGTACTTCCTGCCTTGTCATGCTGCTGCTGAGTTGTGTTTTTCCTTTTATGTCATTCAGTGCCAGTGGGATCAGCAACAAGATTTCATTGTTGGATGCGCTGGAGGTTTTTCATACTTTCGACAACAACGCGCTCGCCGCCATGCTGCTCATCACTATTATTGTTTTGCCTGCTATATACATCAGTCTTGTGATGTTCCTTTTTCATGTTGCGAGCAAATCTTCTAAGGGCAGGGAGGTGAACACACCGCCTTCATTGTTAAAACAACTTAGCCGCTTGGTATTTCGCGCAGAGATTTGGCTGCTGGTTGATATCTTCCTGGTTGGCGTGATTGTCAGCCTGGTGAAGATTGCCTCATTGGCAGACGTTGAGCTGGGTACCGCTTTCTGGGCTTACTGTGCTTACAGTGCGCTGGTCGTGTTTTTCTCCCGGGCGATTGATAAAGAATGGCTGTGGGAAAACCTGTTTCCAACCTATACCAGTGGAGACGTTAAACCGGGTGATACACACCTCTCGGGGAACCACATTGGTTGTCGTGTCTGCCAACAAATCAACGCACCTCATCACAAACATTGTCAGCGCTGCGACAGTCGACTTCATCCCTATAATCCAGCCATGAATGTAGGCTGGGCGTGCTCTTTTCTGGTTAGCGCAGTCATTTTCTACGTGCCAGCGAATCTTTATCCGATGATGTACACCGCCAGCCTTGGGAGCATTGAACGCTCTACCATCATGGATGGCGTTGTCCTGCTTTGGAACCTGGGGTCTTACCCCATCGCTGCCATCATCTTTATTGCCAGCGTATTCGTGCCCATGACCAAAATGCTGATCATGGTATGGCTGCTGAGAGCTGCAAATAGCGGTGTGGCAGAAGACAGTGACGCACTTAAAAAGCTCAAATACTACCGCTTTACCGAACTCATTGGTCGATGGTCAATGATTGATGTCTTTGTGGTCGCCATTCTTTCCGCCTTGGTCAATCTCAAAGGGCTGATGAGCATTAGCCCTGGCCCCGCAGCATTCTATTTTGCGCTGGTGGTGTTTTTCACCATGTGTGCCGCATTGATTTTTGACCCCCGTGTATTCTGGGGACCGCTTAAACATCGTGACGCAGCAAGCACATCACCAGTCTTACATGACGCTGTATAACAACGAAAAACAAGAGATAACAACGTATGAGTGATGAAGAACAAGTCACCGCAAAAGTGAAAAAAGGACGCTCCTTTTCTGCGGTTTGGATTCTGCCGATAGTGTCTCTGGCTGTGGGTATTTGGATGTTTTACCAATACGAGAGTAATCAAGGCACCTTAATCACTTTGCACGTTCAAACGGCAGATGGCTTAGAAGCGGGTAAAACAGAAATTCGTGCCCGTGATGTCAAAGTCGGCGTAGTGACAGATGTTCAGCTCAATAGTGATTATTCCGCCATTGTCGTTAAAGCAAGGATGGATAAGACCGCAGATCGTATGCTTCGGCAAGATGCGACCTTTTGGGTTGTGAAACCACGTATCGGTAAGGAAGGGGTTTCGGGACTCAGTACTTTGCTTTCAGGGGCATATATTTCGCTGCGGCCGGGTGTGTCAAAAGAATCTCAGGATACATTTACTGTGCTTGAAGTGCCTCCCATTGCACCGCCAGATGCAAAAGGGCTTCGACTTGTGCTGACTTCACCAAAAGCCGGGAAGCTCTCGGTGGGGGATCCTGTGCTTTTCGAAGGTTACACCGTTGGTCGCGTTGAACGGGTCGGTTTTGATTTAGAGAAAGAAAAGGCGACATACCAGCTTTTCATTTTCCAGCCTTACGATGCATTAATTCAGAGTGAAACTCGTTTCTGGCTAACGTCCGGGCTAGATATTCGCCTCAATGCCCAAGGTTTTGCGGTGCAAATTGCTTCGCTTGAATCTCTTGTGAGTGGTGGGGTGAGCTTTGGTGTGCCGGATGGGCAAGCGAAAGGGTATCCCATTACTGAACAAATGACGCTGTTTAAGCTCTATGACGATCTAAAACAGGTTCAGAATCAGATGTTCGACAACTATCTGGAATACGCGTTGCTGTTCAGCGAATCCGTCCGCGGATTGAACCCAGGCGCACCTGTGGAGTATCGAGGTGTCCGAATCGGCACTGTGAAAAAGGTGCCGCTTCATCTTACGGATAAAAAGCGGGGCTTTGCTTCCAAGCAAATTCCTGTGCTTATTCACATCGAGATCGAGCGCATTCTTGAACCGGACGTGGAAATCACGCCGTCTGAGTTGAAAGAAGCGTTTGCCGCCGAGTTTAAGCATGGGCTTCGCGCAACATTGAAAACCGGGAACTTGTTAACAGGTGCGCTTTATATCGACACCGACTTTTTCCCTGATGAGGCCAACAGTGAGTTTTTAACAAGCTATCGCGGGTATGACTTTTTCCCTTCCGTATCTGGTGGTTTCGCTCAATTTCAACGTCAGATTGGCAGCATTCTTAACAAGATTAATAAGCTTCCCGTTGAAGGTGTGTTGACCTCTCTTGAGGAAACGTTGGACGCTTCGCAGGAAACGATGGCGACACTGAACTCGGCTGGTAAAGAGCTGGATGGATTGATTCAACGTCTAGATGGCTTGCTTGCTCAGGACGGCGCCCAAAACCTTCCTCAAGAATTGAGAGAAACGTTGGAAGAACTTCAGCGAACCCTACGTGGCTTCAACCCGGATTCAGAGTCTTATCAAAAACTTCAGGAAGCGCTGACAGGTTTTAATGACGCGATGGACGGATTTAGCCCGCTAATGAAAAAGCTTAACCAGAAGCCAGATTCTCTGATATTCGGTGAAAGCCAACTTTCTGATCCTATTCCAGTGAAAGGAGACCGCTAATGAAGAAGCCTTTGCTTGGATTGCTTTTCGCCGCTTTGTTGGCAGGGTGCAGTAGCACGCCGGATTTAGCGACCAAAACCTATCTGCTTCCAAAAGCAAAATCCTCAGATGCTGCATTGAGGAAAAGTCAGCCAATATTGTTGATCCAAACTGTGAAAGTGGCTGGGTATTTGGCGGGCGAGGGGATTGCGTACCAAACCTCCGACACTGAGATTGTTATTGCCCAGAACAACCTTTGGGGAGAAAGCCTGTCGCAGCAAGTGACTGAGCGTTTGGTCAACCAACTGCGAACGTATCAGACAGATTATTGGCCTATGTACCCGAATGCATCATTGAATAGTGTGGAAATGCCCAGACTTCAGGTAAACATCAATCGCTTTGATGGAGACTATTTGGGCAATGCCACCGTGGCAGGTGATTGGGTCTTATTGGGAGCCGATGGAGATGTGATTGAGTCCCGAGCTTTCTATGCGCAAGAACCTCTGGAAGATGAAGGGTATCAGTCCTTGGTGAATGCACTGTCAAAAGCGCTGGACTCCATGGTTAGGAACATTGGCTTTGATCTCAATAAAGTGTCGTTTCGCTAATCAAAGTCATAGGATGACTGTCATCTCACTGTCATAATTCATCCCCAAGATCCTGCACCGAAAAATAAAATTAGGGAGATTCGGATGACACATCCAACTTGGGAATTGCCGGTAGAGTCTGGCGCATTAATTTTGACCCCTTGCCCGGGAACCAAAGAGATTTCGCTGTTGAAGAGCCTTCAGCAGCTCAAAGCGCAGGGCGCGACGGCAGTTGTGACTGCGATTAACGAAGAAGAAATGGCATCCAAAGGCGTTGAACAACTGGGTGAACTGGTTCAGGAACTCGGTATGAAGTGGTTCCACATCGTTATTGAGGACGATGAAGCCCCAGACGCTACCTTCATGGCGAAGTGGGAAGCGAGCCAATCTGAATTACATGAAGCGATCGCAAACGGTGACAAGGTTGTCATGCACTGCATGGGTGGTTCAGGCCGCACCGGTTTGCTGGCTGCGCACTTATTGCTAGAGCGCGGTTGGGAGCTGGAAGATATTATTCGTGACGTTCAGGCGCTTCGTCCGGGCGCGTTCACCAAACAGCCTCAAATCGATTATATCCACGCTTTTGTGAGTAAGTGATACCTCAAGGGCGGTTCACATAAAGCCGCCCTTTACTTTTCTCTGCTATCAATCTTGATGACTGATTCCGTCTGTTAACTCACCACTATAACCTCTCAACCCATCCAGATAATTTCTGTCTATGTATGGAAAGTCATACCATTCAAGAAAGAAATACATATTTTTCAATGAAAATTACTGTCAAGTTGTAAGAACGATTACATTGTTTCTAATGCACTGAAAATTAGACGTTAAAACACCCGTGCTTTTTTCAGCGCTTGCCTGCTAAGACTGTCCGACTCTTGCTTTTGCGACACGCCAAACTTTGATAGTTAGCCATCATCCTTTGTGTATTGCAGCACTGATACTGTGTCTGTAGTGGCATATCTCCCGCACGATGATTTAGTCATTTTTAGTCGGGAGATCTGTCAGACCACTGTGCCGCTCCCAACGCCAGTTAAATCGATTTCTGTCATGGTTGAGGAGGTCACTCATGCCCGTTGCACTGACATATCCCGGCGTTTACATCCAGGAAATTCCCAGCGGCAGCCGCTCAATAAGTGGTGCTGCGACATCTATCGCTGCGTTTGTCGGTCGCTTTTCCCGAGGACCTTTGAACACACCGGTTCGTATGTTCCATGTCGGAGATTTTGACACCCATTTAGGGGGCGTTCACACCGACAGCGAAGTTAGCTATTCAGTGTCGCAATTTTTTACAAATGGCGGCGGCGAATCTATCGCGGTACGTATCGGAGGTGGGACAAACGGCAGTGCATCCGTTCAAAGCTGGAATGGTGGTACGACATTGGTGTTTAACGCCGGACGCCAGTTCCAGGGACAATCGGTGACTGACCCCGGTGGCTGGAACAATCACATCCGCATCGATATCGACTACCTGACGTCTGATCCGACTTCACTTTTCAATCTATCCGTTACCGAGATCAGACATGTCGATGGCCTTGAAGTGCCCGTTCGCAATGAAACTTATCGCAATGTCTCGATGGTCTCGACCCACACACGCTTCGTGCAAAACGTGGTGAATGATGACTCTGTGCTGGTTCAAATCCCTAATTTTGTCGGGACAGACATGCCCGCGCCAAGCGGTTTCTATTCAGATGTGCAGGACCCACTTCAATATGCCGGAGTGGCTGCCAACAATACGCTGCAAATTGATCTCGGGAACGGTGTCCACAACGTAGATGTTGATGCCACCACACCACCGACCACAGCAGCAGGCGCGGCGCTGATGCTGCAAAACGCCATTCGTGATACGCGACCTGCCGACCCACTTTGGGCGCAATGCCTGGTGGTGGTTCGGGGCGACAGATTGGCGATTTTCAGCGGCAGAAACAGCACTCAATATCGGGCCGGGCAGGTTATCTCGATTGCCGAATCGGCCGGTGACTTCGGTACCGTGATGGGTTTGGTAGGCGCAGGTGCAAGGGCAAATGTCCAGCAGTACGCGATGAACACAGCGGCACCTGCGGGATTCCAAAGCGCGGCGACTGCGGGCGCAGCAGAAGACCTTTCTCTGCTTTCCAACGCGCAGCAAGCAGCGCAATTCCGTGGTAACCGCAATGCCAGAACCGGTATATACGCGTTGGAAGATGTTGATATTTTCAATCTGCTGCTGATACCGGAAGCGTCAGATCTGAACAGCGGTAATGTCGCGGACATGTCGAGCGTGATTAGCCCAGCGATTGCTTACTGTGAAGAGCAACGTGCATTCATGCTGATTGATCCGCCAGAGAATGTGAACAGCGCTGAAGAAGCCATTGAGTGGCTGGATGAGGTGGCAGGAGCAGGTCTGCGTCACCGTAACACAGCCGCTTACTATCCTCGTGTTCAGGTGCCTGACCCCAATAACGACAATCGCTTACGGACCATAGCCCCAAGTGGTACTGTCGCCGGTGTATATGCCCGCCGTGATTCAGAAGCTGGGATTTGGACGGCAGCAGCGGGCATTACTGCCAGCCTTCGCAATGTGATTAGCTTCAATCATAACCTCACCAACAATGAGATCGGACAGCTCAATCCCATCGGTTTGAATTGTCTGCGAAATGGCGGCATTAGCGGCAATATCGTCTGGGGTGCTCGAACTCTGCGAGGTGCCAACGAGCTGGCCTCAGAGTGGACGTATGTTCCTGTTCGCCGTACTGCGCTTTTCATCGAAGAATCCCTTTTCCGCGGTCTGCAATGGTCGCTGTTTATGCCGAATGACGAACCTTTGTGGTCGGAAATTCGCATTGCCGTTACCAGCTTTATGCAGGGGCTATTCCGTCAGGGGGCGTTTCAGGGCAGTGCGCCGGAACAGGCTTATCTGGTGAAGTGTGATGCCGAAACGACCACACAAGCCGATATCGACGCCGGTATCGTCAATGTACTGGTGGGCTTTGCGCCCCTCAAGCCTGCGGAATTTGTCGTCGTCAGTCTGCAACTGATGAACAACAGTGGAAGCTAAACTCTCCCGCCGATGGCGTTGGTCATCGGCGACTTCAATGAATTCTATGGACATGTAGCGAGGGGGCGTTATGTCTCAGCTCAACGTGAACGGTCAACGGGTTGTGCCGTATCCCGGGTACAAATTCATCATCAAGGAAGCCGGTGGTGAAGTGTTGGCGGCGGTGCAGAAAGTTTCTGGTCTCAGCCGCACGGTGGAAGTCAATGAATACCGCGCAGGTGGCGATCCATCACACACGCGCAAGTCGCCAGGGCAGGTGAAATTTGAAGCCATCACTCTAGAACGTGGTGTGACGGAAAATCTGCAATTCGAACAGTGGGCGAATAAGGTTTGGCGAATCGGCACTGAGCCCGGCGGTGAAGTATCGCTGGCAGATCTCCACAAAAACCTGATTCTGGAAGTGATGAATGAAGCTGGCCAGAAGGTGCTGAGTTACAGCATTTATCGTTGCTGGGTATCGGAGTACAAAGCGCTGCCTGGACTCGATGCTTCCAGTTCAGCGTTCATGATTCAATCCATCAAAATCGAAAACGAAGGCTGGGAGCGTATGACGGTGACGCCAGCGCAAGAGCCAAGTTTCGTTCATCCGGAACAGTGAGTAGACGCTGATGGGCATGGTATTGCAGGCATTGAATGATAATCGTCAGGTGGAAGTCTGGGAAGCTGCTTCTGCAAGTCGAGCGCAGGAGCGAGCGGCGCTTCTGGCGGGGGCGTTTGTGCCTGATTCGCTGAAGCCTTCATTGCCTGATTGGACGGTTGCTGGCCGTGATCATTTATTGATGCTTGCGTACCAGCGCCAGTTTGGCGATGCCATTGAAGTAGAAGCGGCGTGCAGTGCCTGTGGAGAGAAAACCAAACTCTCATTTACTGTTTCGCAAATCCTGAATACCGCCTCACCAGAGCTCTCCAATGCGTGGAATGCGGTACAGGCTTCTCTGGATACGGATGCGTACCTCCCGGCTTATCACGACACGGATCTTGAAGGGATCCCTTGTCAGTTTCGTCTTCCTCGTATTGCGGATTTAAGCATGCTGGATAACAGCGAAGCCATGATGTTTCAATTCGCACAGCGAGTGATCGACCCCGAAGGTTTCCAACAAATTCGCGCTGCGCTGGCTGAGAGGGATAATCCAGAAGGTGCTTGGGAGGCGCTGTTCAAACAGATTGAACAGCAAATGCTGGCCTGTGAGCCTCTTTCCATTGTGTCACTAAATTCGGCTTGTCCGGAGTGCGGTGCGCAAACCTTGCATCAATTTGATATTGCCAGCCAGTTCTGGGCACAGCTCTCTGCCAGTGTTGAGAAACAGCTTTGGGATGTGCATTTGCTCGCGTCCGCATACGGTTGGTCCAGCCAGGATATTCTCACCATGAGCCCAGCCCGTCGCCGTCGCCACATTGCGATGATTATCGAGTGAGGAGGGGAGTGCGATGAGTCGAGGTCTCAGCCAATTTCTTCGCCGCAATGTCTCCGGTGAGCAATCGCTTAAACCTGTAGTGCATTCCTATTACTCCCACGCGGGAGAGACCATATCGAACACAGGGGCAGACTCTGCAAGTGACAGTGTCACTGAATGGCTAACGCCCGAGCTGACAAATTCGAAGGTCGAGCGAACTCAAAACCAGCACAGTGAAACCTCTCCGGCAGCCACATCAAACAATTCATTGTCGCAACGTATTGATAAAAATATTGAAACTGGCTTTTACAGGGAAGTTGACTCCTTACAGCTTCCAACGTCGCCAGATAGTCCCACTTCACCAGATAAGGTGATGAGTCACTCAATACAGAGTTCCAAAACGGATGTGCAGTTAACTTCCGATGAGCAAGACTCTTCAAACGTCGAGCGCCGGGGAATCACAGATAACCAGCCGACGAATTCCACTAACGTTGAGGCTCCCTCAAGTGATTTTAGTCACCCTGAGTCCAACAACACGACCCTCGCGGAGCTGAGGGATTTAGAGCAAGCGTCTCACTCTGTGGTGCCTGAAACTCAGCAACGGTCCGCTAAACGCCGTGACTTCACCAAGCAGGTGGCCGCGTCGATCTTAGGTAATGAATCGGATTCTACCCGAACCGACAACAAGATATCGGCTTCGCCCGTTGAATCAGCTCTTTCAGCAGAAAGTGAAGGGAGCCCACAAGACCATCTAGAAGTGTCTGTGACCATTGGTCATGTTTCCATTGTGCCAGCGCCAAAAGCGGCAGAGAAAAAAACGCCAAGCTGGAAGCCGCCAGTCAGCCTGAGTGATTACCTTCGTGAACGTCAGGAGGGCAAACGATGAGCAGCGCGCTGGCCATTGCTGGTATCACTCAACTTCTCCGGGATTTGCTGAATGATGGCTTGGTTGATCACGACGTGGCAACCATGGTCAACACCAATGTGCCTGTTCACGCGCTTCCACCCGACCAAATGTTGGCGCAAGAAGAAGACAATGCAACTGCGCTGAATGTTTTTCTTTATCACACCGAAGTCAACGCTGCCTGGGCAAACCAATGTTTGCCAACCCGAAACAGCGACGGCGATAGAATCAACAACACACCGCTGCCGCTGGATTTGTATTACATCGTGAGTGCGTATAGCACCGCTGATTTGCACAACGATGTATTGCTTGGCTATGCCATGCAAATTCTTCACGAGCATCCGGGGTTTACCCGCGCAGAAATTCAAACTGCGTTAAACCCTTCACCCGCGATTGCTGCGGGCCTTCCACCGCTTCTCCAAGCGCTGGCAGACACAGGTTTGGCTGATCAGGCTGAGGCGATTCGTATCGCGCCCCACCCAATGCCCGTGTCGGAAAAATCCGCGTTATGGAGCGCATTGCAAAGTCAGTATCGTCCCTCCGCCACTTACCGCGTATCAACCGTGTTGATGCAAGTTGAACAAGGCACGCGGGAAGCGCTTCCGGTATTGACCATTGGCCCCGGAAATACTGGGCCCGATGTCCAGCCAAGTCTGGTTCCGTCAGTTCCCCAACTGGCGCGCATTATCCCTCCCGCCTTGCAGCCCAGTGCAAGGTTGGGAGATACCCTGGACACCGAAGGTTTTGCGCTGGATGGCGCGAATCCTCGATTTACGCTCTCGCATATCTCACAGGAGGTGGAACATACAATCAATGCAGAGGCGGGCGGAACAGCACGCGCGCAGTCAGTGACACTGCCGAATGCTGCAGCCAATTGGGCAGCAGGTATCTATTCACTTTTCTTTACTGCTGACGTTGGTGGTCAACCATTACAATCTAATCAACTTTCCGCCCAAATCGCCCCAGTGATGACCTTGCCGCCCACCAGTGTGGTGCGAAATGGTCAAACTGTGGTTGTCACGTTAAGCGTTACCCCGCATGTTCATCCCGGACAACAAGCCATGATGTGGCTCGGTTCAGAAGGGGCGACGGCGGAATCTGTCGCATTGGCGACAAACACCCTTGTTTTTATCTTCGGGCCACTGGCTGCAGGCAGTTACCCAGCCAGATTGCGTGTTGATGGTGTCGATAGCTGGTTTATCCTTCGCGACAGACCACCTGTTGCTCCTGACTTCACCCCTCGGGCACCGATTTTCGACCCGACTCAGGTAGTGGTGGTGCCATAATGTCTGAGTCCATCCAATTTTCTATTTCTGAGCAACAACAAGCCAAAGAGCTGCAATCTCTTGAGCGCTGGCAGGCGTTGAACAACGCTCATTTAGCCGCCTTGGTAGATTGGGCGCTCAAATTGCTGTCAGATGAAGACAGCACCACATCGTCGGAATCGGTTTCATCCATAAATGCTCGATTTCGTTCTGAAACCAAAGCGGGCAACCCGAGTTCAATCAATGTCTTGAATGATCAGTTTGGACTTAACGAAAGCGACCAGAGCGTATTGGCGTTGGTGGTTGCCGCAGCGCTTGAACCCTTGGTAGCAGAGCGTTGCGCGGTACTTTCCGGCAATCACTCAAATCCTTTTCCGACTGCGATACTTTGTGTATCACGGATTCCTGAATGTGACTGGAGCAGCTTTTCACCGCATTCCCCACTTCGTTACTGGTTGCTGGTGGAATGGCAGCCGTTAGGTTCTGGTGACGGAGTATTGAGTGCCGATGAGCGGGTGGTGAATTTTGCCCGAGGTCTTAGCTATATCGATGAACGCCTTTCCGTATTACTTGAGCCTGCCAATTCAGAATCTGCTGCTTCTCTTATGCCATCCCAGCGCCAACAGTTGGATGCCGCATTAAATTACCTTTCTCAAAGCCAGCGCTTCGAAATGAATAATACCTCGACCGTGTTTGAGCTTTTTGGTGATGATGCCTTTGCTAAGCGTACAATGGCGGTCTCTATTTCGACCGAATTAAATATCGGTTTGCAACGCATTAATGCCGCTAATCTACCTACACGAGCTAACGATTTAGATGCATTGGCAAGGCTGTGGCTGCGGGAAGCGAGCCTTTTACCCATGCTGCTATTGGTCGAAGAAGCGGACGATGCGCCAAAACAAAAGCTGGCAGCGCAGTTTGTCGAGAGATTGCGTGGATTGGTGTTGATTGAGACAGGTCACGCTTCTGCAGCCCTTTCAAGCAGAAGCTTTCCGCTTGAAGTGAAACGCCCCTCGGTGCAAGAGCAGGAATCGATATGGGCTGAGTTGCTCCCGGTTGACAAAAAGCAGCTTCCTGCAAGATTGGCCGAACAGTTTTCGATGAGCGAGCCAGACATTTTCCGTTCCGCTTCAGTGGCCGCTGCGCAAAGTGGCTCAGATAGCGACTCAGAATTTGAAAAAGCACTCTGGCAAATCTGCCAGCGCGGTGCGTCAACCGAGCTGTCAAAGCTCGCCCAACGTATCGAATGCAAAGCCAGTTGGAACAACCTGGTGTTACCGGAATCCCAAACCAAGATGTTGGAGCAGCTTGCTTCTCAGGTTGCTCTTCGCAGCCGTGTTTATCAGTCCTGGGGGTTTCGTGAACGCATGAGCCGGGGCATGGGCATTAGCGCCATGTTCAGCGGCGAAAGCGGGACAGGGAAAACCATGGCAGCAGAGGTGATTGCGAATACCCTGAACCTCGATCTTTACCGCATCGACCTTGCCAGTGTGATCAGCAAATATATCGGCGAAAGCGAGAAGCAAATGCGCGCCTTATTTCAGGCGGCTGAGCGCTGTGGAGCCATCCTCTTCTTTGATGAAGCTGATGCACTGTTTGGCAAGCGAAGCGAGGTGAAAAACAGCAATGATAGATTCGCCAATATTGGCATCGATGACTTGTTGCAACGGATTGAAATGTTCAACGGATTGGCGATTCTAGCCACCAATCTAAAATCCCAAATCGACAAAGCCTTTATGCGTCGTCTGCGCTTTGTGGTGGATTTCCCATTCCCTGCGCCAGCGGAAAGAGAGCGGATCTGGCGCTCTGTATTCCCGACCCAAACACCATTGGCTTCCGACGTTAACCCTGCTCGGCTTGCTCGACTTAACCTCACAGGCGGCAGCATTCACAACGTTGCACTGAATGGTGCGTTTCTCGCGGCGCAACACAATGAATCGGTGTCTATGCGGTGGCTGATGGAAGCGGCCGCGGCAGAGCTTCAAAAGCTGGAGCGTCCTATTAAAGCGGGGGACTTAGATTATGGCTGAGTTCTCCTCGCTACAACCGCAAAAATCCAATGCCGAGAAAGCGACCAATACCCCGCGTAACGGTTTTGTGATTCAGAAAAAATGCGGTTGTGGAAATGCAGCACCGACAGGAGGCACTTGTTCTGCTTGCGCTGCGAAAGCAGCAGCGAACAGTCCTGTATTGAAAAAGCCTGCTATCAGCACGAGTGCGACTCAACCTGATGGTGCTATTCCCCAATCGTTAAGAGAGCGTGCTGAACAGACCTTCGGTACTGCGCTGCCGGATGTGAATTTCTACACCGGTGGTACGGCGCAAAATTATGCCCGACAACTCGAGGCAAAGGCATTTACCGCAGGCAATGATGTCTATTTCGGTAGCGGATTCTATCGGCCTGATACACCGGAAGGCTTACGTTTGATTGGGCATGAGCTGACGCATGTGGTGCAGCAGCGTAGAGGACTGGCGTTTTCGAAGCTTCAAGGTGCGGGTGACACTTACGAGCAAGAAGCTGATCGGGGTGGTGATGCATTTGCTGCGGGTAAGCGCTTCAGTGTGTCGTCACCGCAAGGCTCGATCGGACGTTTCCCACAAAGGATGGGTGCGGCAGAGTCTGCGGAAGTCGTGGGCTCGGAATCACCTTCTCACGACCTTGAATTTCTCGGCGAGATGATGGAACAGTCTGAGGTTGAAAGCCTGTTTACTGATTTGCAGTCGCTGGAGACTCCAGAGAGCAAGCTCTATCTCATCCCAGAATCTGCGGTGGAATCTTTTGGCGATAACCGACCGCAGCCTTCGGCACCCATTCCTCAAGCTAAGTTGTTGGATGGCGTATCGCGACAGGGAAGACTTCCAGTAATCCAGCGGGCAATCGTAGCAGGTTGTAACGTGCCAACGATGACAATGGGTCAGATTGGCGTCGCTGCACACCGCCAGATTGGTGGGTTCTGTGGCGTACTTCACCAAGCGATATCTCCCACAACACCTTGTTTGGGAAATGGTCACCCCGGCTTTCAAATTCCCGGTTCAACGCGACCTGATATGGTTAAGCAATGGTCTCAAGGTCCTTTTGTTGATGAAGTTGGGGAAATCAAGCCTGCTTCTTGGTTAAACGGTCGTCAGGTTGATGCCGAAGCCCAGTTAAACCGCGATATAGCCAATTACCAGCGCATCATTGGCCCCGCAACCACCATGTGGTCTTACGCCTTTCCGACCATGCCATTTGTGGCGAACCCTTTGCAGAATATTGATGTTTGGCCTGCTGTGGGTGGTTCTGCTTCCAATGGTGTTTATTACTACCGATGCCGGAACACACGCAGAAGAAGAGCCCCGAGAAGAGTGCGAATCCGAGTTCGGTTACCGGTTCCGGTTTTGCTGCCGCGTACTGTTCCCAGAGTTGTCCCACAGCCAAACCCACATCCTGTGCCTTCACCAAGGCCTGCTCCGCGCCCAACACCAAGACCTGTGGAGCCGCCTTCAGAGCCTTGGCGTATGCCAGAGCTTCCCGAAATGCCGGATTTGCGCCCAGCCGTTAAACCTGTGGTTGCAGGGGCTGCTGCCGTTGGCATTGGTTATCTTATTTATCGCGGTGTTCGAATGATCCCATCATTAGCGCCACCGCTTTGGTGGACCATTCCTGGCAATCTCGCGGTGCCATAGGAGGATGAATGAAAGTCACGATTAGGTTCGATCAAATCGACATCGCTGAAAACGCCTCCTATCGCGAAATTTATCGCGTGATGTCTGATGCCGTTCGGGAAAACTGGCCGGGTATGACATCCGTTTCATCAGAACATCAAAGGCTGGCACAGCAGCAAGCTGCGGCTTCAGCGGCAAGGCAATTATCCCGGACTGTTGCAGCTAGGAGGGCGCGCTAAATGCTGTCTTCCCAACCTAACTACCTCAAAGCGGGAATTGTTCTTTTGGATCCACAAAGCGCGGAGCCAATGAGTGCCATTCCTTTGCTAATTAATCCGGACTCACTCAATACCCAGTTTGAGGTGAAATCACCATCGACCTCTGAAACCCGCAGTGAACAACTTCGTCTGAATGGTCCGCCAAAAGAAACCATTACGTTTGATGCCATTCTCGATGCGACAGATGCCATGTCACGCGGTGATGAGGACGCCGTGAAATACGGAATAGGGCATTACATCGCTGCGCTTCGTAGCCTGATTTCGCCCACCAAACGTCAGCTTCTAGACAATGACACGCTGGCGCGACAAGGCAAGCTCACCATTATTCCGATGACTCAGCCTTTGCCAGTGTTCAGTTGGGGATTGCGTCGGAGAATGCCTGTGAAAGTCGGTAGCCTTTCTGTGGCAGAAGAGTTTTTCAGCGCGCAGTTAAATCCGATTCGCGCCAAAGCCAGCCTGTCACTGCAAGTGTTGTCGGTCGATGATTTGGGCTTTGACCATCCTGCTTCGTCGCTCTTCCTTCATTACCTTGATGGCATCGAGAAGCAAGCAGCGAAAGTCATCAAACCAGCGGTTGATGGATGATTAGGGGCAAATAGCATGACTGATCTTACCCAGTACCTTCTCAGCAATACCGACGAAACCGCAGACTTTACGCCAAGCAGTCGTTATGCGGGCGCGCCTTTAAAAGTGATGACAGACAGCAATGGCACAGAGAAGGTCTTTGTCCGTCGCCGTTTCGTTCCCCAACCCGCGGCGGAAGGTACCGCACCCATGCTTTTGGGCAGGGAAGGAGACAGGTTGGATTTGCTGGGGGCAGCGTATTACTCGGAGCCATCGCGTTGGTGGCACATTGCTGATTCCAACCTGGAAGCCTATCCCGGTGATTTAGTAGCAACACCGGGCCGGAAAATTACCCTTTCTTCGGGCGATGGGGAGGGCTGATGTCTGAAGTAGTCATGAGCCTCTACATTGGCCCTGTTGCACCGGTTCCGGTTTCAAAAGCCGTTATCAACGCCTTTGTTTCCTGTGAAGTGCAATCCAAAACTGAGGGGCCTTCTGGTTTTCAGTTGGTGTTTGAGATCGACAATAATTCGCCGCTGCACACCATTTTCATGCTTGCCAGCAACAATCCGATCCCTCTGGTGCGCACCGTGATTACGGTAGAAATGCACGGCAAGCAGAGTGTGTTGATGGACGGTGTGATCACCCAACACAATGTCAGCCCTGCCAGCGCTCCGGGTGTGTCTCGGATGACGGTGACAGGAAGTGATTTGACGCATGTGCTCAGCTATCTCGATTTCAGCTTTATGCGCTTTCCCGCTATGCCGGACTTTGCCCGAATCAACTTGGTGCTGGCGAAGTATGCGTTCCTCGGGCTTGTCCCAAAAGTTATCCCGTCTGTGTTGATTGATGTGCCAGTACCGACAGACCGCATACCCACTCAGCAGGGAACCGATCTCGCCTATATCCAATCGCTGGCCGATCGCGTGGGGTACGTGTTCTACACAGAAACCACGGATACCGTTGGTGTGTCTGTCGCGTATTGGGGGCCGGATGTTCGTATCGGGAAAGTACAGAAACCGCTCAATGACGACTTGGATGCCAACCGAAATGTGACTTCGCTGTCTGGCTCATATGATGCGCAGGAAGCCTACATTCCGCTGATCACCATTCAGAATCCACAGACCAAAATGCCACTGACGATTCCAGTGCCAGACTTCAATCCACTCAATCCGCCATTGGGCTTGATTCGCCCCATCACTTTAAAAACCAAAAACATCTATGAAACCGCTAAATACTCACCGGTTCAGGCGGCCATGATCGGCATGGCGAAAGCGGCCCAATCCGCGGTTCGCGTGTTGAAAATGACAGGCTCGTTGGACGTGCTGGCTTACGGTTCTTTGTTGATGGCTAGGCGCTTGGTGTATGTGCGAGGTTCGAGCCCAGCATTCAATGGCATTCACTATGTGGAATCTGTTACCACCACCTTTAAGGAAGGCGAATTGAAGCAGGACTTTCAATTGAGTAGGGACGGTTTGCTGTCGACCGTTAACAGGGTGTCCGCATGACAACACCTCTTTACGGTAAATTCCGCGGCACCGTGGTCAACAATGTTGACCCAATGCAGCAAGGGCGGATCCTCGCCACGGTTCCCAGCGTGTCAGGCATGGTTCCCGGAAGCTGGTGTATGCCTTGTCTGCCTGTGTTGGGCTTGAACTCAGGAATTTTCTCGGTCCCACCTATTGGTGCAGGCGTGTGGATAGAGTTTGAACAAGGGGATGTGGATTACCCCATTTGGACGGGATGTTTTGCAGGTTCGCCTTCGGATGTACCGACGCTGGCGAGAACCGCAGTGCCGCCCATTTCTGCCATCACGCTGCAAACTATGGCGAAGAACGGCATCGTGATTTGCGATATCGGCGGGCCAATGGGCATGGGTGGTATCACGCTGCAAACAGCAACAGGGGCAACGCTGTCAGTGACTGACGCGGGCATTTTCATCAACAACGGCAAAGGGGCGCAGATATCGATGGTGGGACCAACCGTGGATATCAACAATGGCGCGTTAACCATCACCTAAGAGGAATGTAGCAATGCCAGGAGCGATTCTTCATGTTGGTGCCACAGTCACCTGCGCCCATGGTGGGCAGGCGACACCCACTGTGCCTAATCCGAGGGTGATGGTGTCGGGACAACCTACCGTGTTGCAAACCTCACCTTATGCCGTCGCCGGTTGTGCCATGCCACCGCCGAACGCTGGCAATGGTCCTTGTGTGACGGGGCAGTGGCTTTCAGGTTCAGTACGCGTTTTGTCATTGGGGCAGCCTTTCGCGTTACAAACGGGACAATCTGTTTGCGCACCCACTGGCACGCCTTTGCTCCCATCCGTGGTTCAAGCGCGTGTACTGGCGACCTAAGGGAGTGAATCCTTATGGCATATCCCAACTTTCCTTATCGCATTGATACCCAAGGCCGGACAGCGACCACGACGCGGCTGGATGTCATTCGCGATCGTATCGAGCAGGTACTTTTCACCGAGCCGGGCGAGCGGGTGATGATGCCAACATTCGGGTGCGGGCTGAACCGCCTTCTTTTCGCGGGCGTCAGCGAAGCGGTGATTGAGAACACTCGGAGTCTGGTGGCGACCTCGCTGCAAACCTGGATGCAGGACGATATCGATCTTTCTGAGGTAGACGTCTATTTCGACAATGGCGCGCTTTTCATCAATGTCGCCTACATCGTTCTTCCTACCGGAGAGTCACAACAAGCCATGTTTGAGCGGGAGGTGTCAGCATGATCTATTTTTGCTGCGACCAACGCCGACGTGAGGCGGTGCGCCAGTCCGATTTGAATGGCATAGATTTCGTTGAAGTGATCGACCGTGAAGCGGCGCTGGAAACTGATCGCCAACGGTTTCTTCATCTGTATTTGGTCAATGATCCCGGTGCGTTTGTTTACACCGTCGATAACATTCGCATTGAAGGGCCGAATGCCATTGAAATAGTCAATGTCACAATGGGACTGGACGGACAAACCAATGTATTGGTGATTGAAGTCGCCGAGCCCGGTGATTTCTCGCCTTACACCATCAACATCGTCACCAGCGCATTAAATCCGCTTCCACCACCAGAGATAGATCCCGCGCTGGCATCAGTTGGTTTCTCTTTCAAAGTAGAATGCCCTTCGCCATTCGACTGTCAAAGCAGTTGCGATTGCCCTGAACCCGAAGCCGTTGAAACTGAGATTGATTACACGGCGAGAGATTTCTATTCCTTCCGCCGTATGATGCTCGACAGGCTTTCCATGACGGCACCAGCCGCGGCGACCGGACATCCCGCAGACCTTTCTACTGCGCTGGTGGAAGTGCTGGCCTATACCGCTGACCAACTGGCTTACCAACAAGATGCTGCCACAACGGAAGCCTATCTCAATAAAGCGCGCTCGCGAATTTCGCTCAAACGCATGACACGACTGGTGGATTACAGCGTGGATGATGGCTGTAATGCCCGCTGTTTTTGCCACTTTGCCGTGTCGGCAGATGTACATCCTATTGCCCCCGCCACCTTGGTCATTCCCCAAGGCAGCGCGGTGTGTACCCAACTGAGTGAGCAACCCAGAGCTTTCGCGAGAGACGACGCTTTGCTCGCGCAAAGTGGCGCAGTGTATGAAACCTGCCATGATGTACCTGCGCTTTTTCACCTCCATAACGAAATCACTTTTTACACTTGGAGTGACGCCCGTTGTTACCTGCCAAAAGGCGCTGTCAGTGCCACTTTAGATGGCCATTTCCCTGACTTGGAAGCGGGCATGTATCTGGCATTTGAGGAAGTCATGGGGGCGCGAAGTGGCAGTCCAGCTGACCGACAACTGTCGCAACGTCAGGTGGTTCTCCTCACACAAGTGCAGGCATTCGATGCAGATGGTGAGCCGCTCCTCGATCCGGTAACGGAATTGCCAATCACAGAGATTGTCTGGCATGGCGCGGATGCCTTGCGTTTCCCTATGTGCATTTCATCAGAAACTTCCATTGAGGAAGGACGCCGATACCTTGAACCCGTCACCGTTGCCCGGGGCAATATAGTGCTGGTGGACCATGGTCAAACGATTTTTGGCGAGCGTTTACCAGAAGTGCCACTGCCAACGCTGAGTTGGGCGCCGGGGCAGGGTATGCAAGCTGGTAGTGCGAAAGGAGCAAGCTGCGCAGAAGCCAATTGCGAGCAGGAGCAAGCTGAAACCATCACCCCAAAATACCAGCCGACGCTCGCCAATCGCCCACTGACGTTTTCCCCTGACTATGCGCTGGGCGCGCCTGCGACGGAGCTTTTGAAAACACCTTCACCGAGCGAAACATTCGCCAATGTCTCTCTTGATGCAGATGATGGCGTTGAAGTGCGTCCTTATCACGTCGTCAGGGATATGCTCGCGTCAGACGATTCGTCCTTGGTATTTACCACGGAAATCGAGCGGGATGGCGTGGTTTCACTGCGCTTTGGTGACAACGTCTACGGTCGTCGTCCGTTGCCCGAAACCCGGTTTACAGCCACCTATCGGGTAGGCGTTGGGTCAGCAGGTCACATCGGTGCTGACAAGCTCTACCATCTCGCTTTGCCTATTCCAGAAGTCACCGAAGTACGCAATATCACGCCCGGTGAAGGAGGGCGAAACCCAGAAACCAACGCGGAAATCAGAAAACGCGCGCCTTTCTTGTTCAAAACACAAGAGCGGGCAGTGACGCGGGAAGATTATCAAACGCTGGGTCGACGGGTGGCGGGTATTCAGGACGTCAGTTGCGCCTACATCCATACGGGCAGTTGGATGACGACCTTTGCCTTGCCCGATCCGGACGACAGGGTAGAAGTATCTGACACATTACGAACCACGCTTCGTGACCACTACGAAAAATTCCGTCTCGCTGCCCATGATGTAGAAGTGTCGTCTCCGGTTTATGTTCCCCTTGAAGTGACGCTTCATGTTTGTGTTGCGCCGAATACGTCGAAATCCCATGTTCGCCAGCGCTTGTTGAAACTGTTCTCGCCAAACCGTTTGCCTGATGGCGCTTTGGGTTTGCTACACCCCAATCGGTTCCGTGCTGGAGAAACGCTCCATCTCTCACCTTGGTTGGCTGCCGCTCAAAATGTGGAAGGAGTGATTGCGGCCAAAGTGACACGATTCCGTCGTTTTGGGGACCCAAGAACCAGTGGATTGATAGACAGAAAGCTCGAATTCGGCCGCACGGAAATCGCGCGGATCGACAATGATATCAGCCATCCGGGCAATGGCGTGTTCCTTCTCGATATGGATGGAGGGCGTTGATATGGCAAACCATGAACCCCATTGTGGCGCTTGCAGCGGCATTGAAGTGCTGACACCGAAAGCGGCACAAAATACCCAAGGTTTATCCCGAATCGGTTATCGAAGCGGCGAATACCAAGATTTTTATGCCAGCATGACCGCGAGACTCTCTTCTGCCAAATATGGCGCTCTGGGTGTACTGACTTCGCGCGATTCTGGTGATTTTTCTTTGGCGCTTATTGATGCCTGGGCCGCCAGTTGTGATGTGCTGACCTTCTACAACGAAATGTGGCTGAACGAAGCCTACGTTAATACCGCGATGGAAACCGGCTCGCTGCATGAATTGGCGATGCTGATTGACTATGCGCCTCATCCTGGCGCAGCAGCGACGGCAGACCTGGCTTTCACCATCGCTGCGGGTGAAGGAATACCGGAAGAAATCACAGTGCCTGCAGGCACCAAAGTGCAGAGTACGCCGGGGCAGGACGAGAAGCCTGTTATCTACGAAACGCTGGAAGACCTGACAGCGCGGGCAGCTTGGAATGCGATGCGCCCAAAACTCACTGCACCTCATCCATTAACCGCATCCACGACCCGTATTCCATTGCCGGGTACCAATCTCAATTTGAAACCGGGCGATGCCTTGTTTTTTGTCTCCGACGATGAGCAGCAGGTCTTTGCGACAATCAACGCAGTGACGCCTGTGTTGGCAGACATTGCGACAGACCGGGAAGCGAAAGATCTTACCTGGCTGGACATATCGCCAGTCGGCGAGGGGCCATTGGTTAAGACCCATTCCGGCGCGACGGGGTCTATTACCACAGTATTTGCTGCCGAAGCGGGAGGATATGTCGATAAAGCCATCAAGGGGAAAGAACTTCGCACCCTGCTGATGGAAGAAAAAACCAGTGAAAAAGCCTTCTTTTCCGCGTTGGCTGCACAATCCAAAACCGTCAGACAGGTTCAGGTGTTCCGCACCAAAGCGGCGATTTTCGGCCACGCTGCACCGCCACTCGATACGCTCCACTATTCGTTGACGGGGACATCGCCTGTTTTCAAGAAAAGTGGCAGTGATGTGATTGTAGAAGACGTTGTTTCCGGCCCCTACGCTGGTTTGGAAGATGCCCAGTGGGCGGATGGCAAACTGGAGGTGATGGATGAAAACGCCAATCGCGTTTATCTGGAACGTGCGGTGTCTGAAATCAGCAAAGGCAGCACGGTTGTTCTGAAAGACGGTAGGAAATGGTCGCGGTATAACGTGACAGACACTGCGGAAACCTCTGCGTCATTCTTTTCTGTCACGGGTAAAAGTTCGCGTTTAACCCTAAACGACGATGAACACTTTGATGATCTATCCATCCGTGGAACCACGTGTTTTGGTGCCAGCGAATGGATTGATATTGCTGATCCGCCTATCACTGATCCATTGGATGAAAACAGTATTTCGTTGGATCTGAACAGTCTGTTTACTGCAGAAGAAGGGCGCAAAGTTATTCTGAAGGGTCAAGCGGATGGGTTCGGGGAAGAACCTGTAGTGACAACACAGATCGTCCAATCTATCACGCATGAAAACAGTACTTCTACACTAACGTTTTTTTCGCCCATTGGCGTTGCCTATTTGCCACAAAGCTTGCGCATCCACGCCAACATCGCTGATGCAACACAAGGTGAGTCGGTGGCAGAAGTACTGGATGATGGCAGTGCGACGCCGCATCTTGCCTTCACTACCAAACAAACGCCCCAAACCTTTGTGCCAGCAGCAACGGCGACAGGCGTGAAGCCAACGATGGAAATCCGCGTTAACAAGATCCTGTGGAAGCAGGTGCCGCACTTCCTCGATGCTTCACCAACAGACCGGGTTTACACGTTACGCATTGATGAAAACGGCTACAGCCATCTGGCGTTTGGTGATGGTGTATTGGGCGCAATGCCGGGCAAAGGGCAACAAAATATCCGAGCCAGCTACCGTAAAACGTTGGGTTTGGAAGGGCGGGTGAAAGCAGGGCAACTTAATCTACTCATGTCCCAACCTTTGGGTTTGCAGGGCGTAAACAATTTACTTGATGCGGAAGGTGGGGCTGACCCTGAAAGCTTCGATGAAATCCGCGTCAGTGCACCGCTTTCCTGCCGAACCTTGGGACGTGTGGTTTCCCTGACAGACTACGCCGATTTTTCACGCGCCTATGGCGGCATCGCCAAGGCGACGTCGCAATGGCTGCACCTGAGCAGTGGGCCTCAAGTTGTGGTCACAGTGGCAGCAGAAGAAGGCGCTCAAGTACCTGAAGGTGGTGATTTACACGATGCTTTGACGGAAGCGTTGGTGGCGGCTGGTGATCCATTTGCCCGTTTTGTTTTGCGCAGTTTCCGGCAAACGTTTTTCCGCCTAGGCATCAAAATCAAAGTCAACGAAGACTATCTTGCTGATGATGTGATTTCCCGTGCGCAAAGCCAGCTTCGGGATGCGCTTTCCTTTGAGGCCCGCGATTTCGGCCAGCCCGTTTTTGCGAGTGAAGTGATTGCTTTGCTCCACGAAGTAGACGGCATAGATGCGGTGGTGGTTGACAGACTCTACACAGGAAACACGCCGACACGTCATGACGGCATTGCCGCTCCCGTTGCCGAAATAGTCTCGGGGGAAGTCGTAGGTGCCACCATATTAAGTCTGCACCCTGAAGCGCTTGATTTTATGGAGGCCAGCTTATGAGCAGCTTGTCACCGGAATCCTTATACAACCTATTGCCTGAGGTTTACCGTCGGCGTGATGAAGAGCAGGGCTTCCCGCTCAAAACGCTGATGGAAATATTGGCTGAGCAGGCGGCCATCGTGAAGCATGATATCGACAGGCTTTACGACAACCAGTTTATAGAAACCTGTGACGAATGGGCGGCACCGTATTTGGGCGAGCTGGTGGGTTATCGGTATGGTCCAGAGATCCCGGGCGTCAGCCAACGCGCGTCTGCTGCCAATCAAATTCGGATCACCCGTCGTCGCGGTGTTGCCTTAGCCTTAGAGCAACTGGCGACAGATACCACACGTTATCCCGCCAGAGTGGTGGAATTCTTCCGCTTGCTGTCGAGACCTGAGCATTTAGCAGCACTTCGTCCAAACAATCACTACACCTTGGATGTGAGAAACAGCGCCAAGTGCGAATCCATCGGCTCAGCATTTGATTCTGCCAGCTATAGCACCGCAGTGGGTCGAATCAGTCAGGGAGAAGGGCAGCATCATTTCCGGAATGTCGGTGTATTCATGTGGCGTCTTGCTCATCACCGTCAATCCATTGTGCCTGCCTATCAGGTGGACGCACGACACTACCTGTTCAATCCGCTGGGGTGCAATACTCAATTGTTCAATCAGCCTATCCCAGAGCCAAATATCAATCATCTCGCCGAAGAAGAAAACCTGCCTGTGGCGCTGAAACGAAGAAGCATTGCAGGTTCGCGTTTGGCGACTTTCTATCCTCATACCTTTGCAGTAGTGATTGACGGAATTTTGCATACGGCTGATCAACTACAAATCTGCAATTTGAGTGATGACGGCGCTGACTGGGCGCATTCGCCAGTCGACCGCATTTCCGTTGATCCTGAGTTAGGCAGGCTATCACTTCCGACCTCAATACCCGTGCCTGATACCGTCGAGGTGACCTATCACTATGGTGCAGCCGCCGATATTGGTGGAGGGGCTTACCCTCGAAGCGAAGGCTTTATTGTCTTCAATACGCCATCCCAACAGATTGGTGAGGGCGATGCCATTCAGCCTACTTTGGATCTGATTCAAAACGGTGGCGTGGCGGAAATTGGTGTTTCCCATGTGTTCACCGAAGCCCTGAATGTTTCGGTCAATGCCGACCAAACATTGTCGTTGCGTGCTGCTGAGGGGCATCGCGCCTTTGTTGATCTTGAAGGCGATGACATGACGCTGGTTGGCGGTGAAGAAGCAGAGATCGTCCTTGATGGATTGGTAGTGACGGGTGGTCGTTTGCTGATCCCCGATACTGGAGACAACGCACTTCGCCGTTTGGTGTTGCGCAACGTCACGCTTGTGCCGGGGCTTTCGCTGGACATTAACGGAGAGCCGATTTCGCCAGAGCAGCCTTCGCTGATGGTTGAAATCCCCAATGTGACTGTTGAAATTGAACGCTCCATTCTCGGTGGAATTCGCACTGTAGAAGGCGCGTCTGTCACGATAAAAGACAGCATGCTTGATGCGACATCTCGTTCGCGAACAGCATTTTCATCGCTTGATGGTGCCAGCCATGGCGGTGTGCTGACACTCTGTGAAACCACGGTGATTGGCAAAATTGGAGCCCGCTCATTCCCCTTGATTTCCAACACTATTCTGGATGCGGCGTTAGAGGAGGGCGACGACTGGACAGCGCCAGTCTGGGCTCTTCAACGACAGACGGGTTGCGCGAGATTTTCCTTTATTCCACCAGATTCGAGAGTACCGCGTCAGCATCGTTGTCAGCCCCAGTTTGCGGCATCAAAAGCAGTTGAAGCAGCAGAAGCAAGAAACCCTGCGCTTACTGACTCGGCGCGCTCCCATATTATTCGCGGTGTTCGCGCTCGCGTTGTGCCCGCGTTTACGTCAACCCGATACAACGACCCTGCCTATGGTCAATTGTTGCTTTCCGCTCCTGAGGAAATTCGACGCGGCGCAGACAGTGACAGTGAAATGGGCGTTTATCACCACCTCTATCACCCGCAGCGGCACGATGCTTTGCTGTTTCGTCTCAATGAATTTCTACCCATCGGCCTTGATGCGGGCTTGATCTATGTGACCTGAGGAGGAACTCATGGCTATAGATATTTCAGGAAAAACGTTTGACCCACGCCATAACTACTCCGAACTGGTGTCAATGCAGGGAAGGGTGGTGTCGGATACGCCACTCAATGAAGGCGCGGCGATTGTGGATCGACGCTTTCGTGCAGAAACCATCGATTTAGCCGGATTCAGCGGATATCCGGCTCATCTGCCAGACAGTTTCCGGATTGAAATCTCTGGTGGAGAATTGCTGATCCACCCCGGCCGCTATTATGTCGATGGCTTAATGGCGGAAAATTTCGGTCACGGGGAACACGACTTCTATCTGCCATTAGAAGAGTTGCGGAGCTCAGAACCTGTCCCTTTCGATGCGCAGCCTTATCTTCCCATTATGGAACCGCTTGAACTGGAAGATGGTCGCTATTTGGCCTTTTTGGATGTTTGGAAACGTCCGGTCACGTTTCTTGAAGATCCAGAACTCATCGATCCTGCCATTGGTGTAGATACCAGCGCGCGGGTGCAAACCGTTTGGCAGGTAAAACTCTTCGCCGTGGAGGACGGTGTCACCTGCAATACTGATGACGAAGATATTGAAGGGTGGGAAGCGTTTACTGAACCCTCTTCTGCTCGCCTTTCTACCCGTGCTAACCCAGCATCAGCGGTCGATGATCCTTGCTTACTGCCACCAGAAGGCGGCTATCGAGGTTTGGAAAACCGCACCTACATGGTTGCCGTGCATGACACCAATGAAGATGAAGTGCCATTGCTGAAATGGTCTCGGGTCAATGGTGCGTTTGCCGGACGAATCCTTGCACAACCTGCAAACAATACTCTGACGTTAGAGCAGGTAGCGAAAGACGATTACCTCAGATTCAACGCGGGAGATTGGGCCGAAATAACGGATGATGTGCGAGTGCTGGAAGGTAACCCTGGCACCATGGTGCAAATCCTTTCTGTGAATGATGCGACCAATACCGTTGTACTCACAAGCCCCTTAGGTGTTGGCGAAGTGATGCTGATTCCCGCATCGACAGCGGCTAACCAGACGATTCATCCAATACTGCGCCGCTGGGATCAATCTGGCGTGGTTTTGGACACTGACGGAAATGAAATCGTTAATCTCGATGCGCCAGGAAGCGATGGTTTAATTCCAGCACCAGAAGGCACATTCATCGCGCTTGAAGATGGCGTGGAAGTGGCTATCTCGCTGGAAGGTGGCGCCGGAGAATATCACGTCAGCGACAACTGGAGCTTCATTACCCGCTATGCAGACAGCTCAGTAGAAACGCTGACAGAAGCGCCTCCTCAGACCTTCCATCACCACTACTGCCGACTGGCTGTTCTGGATGTATTGGGGGGAGAGTTTGTTGAGCCGATTTTTCAGGACTGCCGTGACCCGATTGGCACCGCTGGCTGCTGCACCGTGGTGGTTCGTCCGGGCGAAGATATTCAGGCCGCGTTAGACAGTCTCTCACCAGAATTTGGTGGTTGTGTGTGCCTGAAAGTGGGTGTTCATACCATTCGTCGAGCGCTTCGAATCCGCTATCCAAACGTGACGCTGCATGGGGAAAGCCATGGTGCGCAAATCAGAAACCTTTCCGGTGAAACTGCTATTGCTGTCCGTTCGGACGATGGCAGTGTGCTCGCTGGTATTCATCTCTCAACCGTCTCCATCATGAATCGCGGCGCGACGGAGAAACCAGAAGGCATCATATCGATAAGAGCAGCTCAGGACAGTCTAGTTGAAGATTGCCGGGTACAAACGCTCGATGGGAGTGTTCAATCGATTGATAACCCCGCCGTCGGTTTGTTTGATTGCCAGCGGGTGAGAGTTAGCCACTGTCAGTTCGAAGGTTCACCGATCGGTGTCTGGATTGGTGAAGGTGGCGAAGATCTCACCATCAACAACAACCTAGTCCGTTTTAGCGCGGAGCAACTTCCTGGGTTGATCGGTGTCGCGGTAGCCAGAATTTCCGGTAGGGCACGGATCATTGACAATGATATAGACGGTTTTGCCCGTGGTGTTGTCATCAATAACCAGCCTGCTGGCCCCGCTTTCTCAACCGCTTCGTACAGCGAGGTAAAAGGAAACCGAATCACGCTGAGCAGAATAGCGGGTGAGTTGGACGCTATTGCTGTGGAGTCAAACTGTGCATACGCCACGGTGTCTGAAAATCAGATCCTCCTGTTGGCGGAAGAGAGCACTGGCATCATGGTTCGTGGTGTCGGCACCTTGATTGAGCGCAACCGCATCCAAACCGAAGAACAGGTTGAAACCCAAGTCGCAATCATGGTCGGCAGTGAGGACGATGAACTCTTTACTGGTGGTATCACCGCCGCGCAAAACTGGATTAGCGGGTGTAGCGGTGGCGTCATCGCTGAGCAGGTCGTTGGGCTGCGTGTCGACAACAATGACATTTCAGGCGACAGAGGTACGGAACTCGCGGTATCGGCAACGCAATGTACCTTGGTCAGTATTGAAAACAACACCATGGTGACCGTTACATTGGCAGTGTTTGCCAGTGAGTGTGAAGACGTTCAAATCAACAGTAATCAAATTCGCGATGATGCCGCTGCTATTGCCTGTGAACGTTGTGTGCGTGTTGATATCACCAATAACCAAATCGCGAATTGTACCCATGGCGGTATTCTCGCGCTCCTTTGCATTGCCCGAGTCGGAATTATTGGAAACCGCCTCAACTACGTGGGTGTTTCAGGCGCAAATATTTTTGCCTCTTCCATCATGAGCGTATTTCACCTCGGCGAGTGTCATATTGAATCCAACGAAGTCCTGAATACTGGCGTTGGGCGAGACGAGATGGTGAATCAACAAAGAACCGTCGGCATTGGCGCTTTGTTTGTTCTGGAAGCCCGCATAGAAAGCAATCTGGTGTCTTACTCAGACTTGCTGACAAGGGAGCGTATTCTGGAAGATCGTGCCCTTTTGATGCAGGGGCTGATGGAAATTTCTTTCCCAATAGGCGACCGGCGCTTTGTGCTTCTTGGCTATGCCTGTCAGGTTGCTAACAACAAATTCCTTGGCCGCGGTGCTGATACCCTGGTGGAAATCCTTACCCGCAGCCTCAGCGACAATATCCGAATGCGTTTTGAACGTGTTCTTTTCAACAACAACTTCATCGAACACGTCGGTAACAACGACGACAACATTGCCAATGGTGCGACGGTGATTCTCAATGGCAGTCAAGCCTCTGTGATGGGTAACCACGTCAAATCCGGCACTTTCTTCCTTCCATCGTTCAACTTCAACGGCATGGAAGGGCCTTTTATTGGCAACGTCGTCCGCGGCTCAATCATCAATCACCCTGAATTCCCTGCGCCTGAATCTGGCTTCAACACTCAGGCATAACTAAGGAGCGAAATCATGGCAAAGGCAAGTACAGTATTGAAAAAACACCTTTCGCTCATCAGCGAAATGGAAAAGGCGGGTCAACCGAATAACGTGAAGAATCCGGTAGTGAAAACCCGCACTGCCGCTGCGGCCAAAAAGGCAAAGGTTGAAAGTCGAATCAAAGAATTGGAAGAGCAGCGTGCAGCGTTCAATAAGAAAATGGACGAAGCGATAACACAAGAGAAAAAACAACTCATTGAGATAGAGCGGTTCGAAAAAATGGTCGCGGAGCCAGAACAACCCAAAACCGAAGAAAAGCCTAACCCAAAACCCAAGCCTCGCACACCAAGAACCCCCAAGGTAAATACCGAGGCGGTGATAAAAGCAACGACAAAGAGAAAGGTTTCACCGACTACGCCGAAAAGAAGGCCGACGAAGAAGTAAAGCTTTTTAGTTAAAAATGAGTTTGAAATTCAGTATGTTTTATCTGGAGTTAGATTATGTCGAATATTGAATTTGGAGTTGTCATCACACTGGTTATTTCGATTATAACAGGTGCACTTTTTATAGGTAAGTTAGATGGAAGGTTAGAGGCAATTGAAAAAGATAAAGATTGGCAGTCGATAGTAAAATTAAGGGAGGAACAAGTCGAGTCGATGAATAAGGATGCCGAAAATATAAAAACCAGGTTTAATAAAATAAAAATGGAGGCTGACGAGAAAATAAAACTCATTGGTGCAGAAATACTTAGTATTAATAAGTTAGTCTCTGAAGGTAAGTTGGACATCAATGAGCTAGTGAAAATATCCAAGAAAAACATAGGTATATCGGGAGAAAAAATACTTAATGAGATCTCGGGAGAGTTGAAGGTAGGTCGCTGTGAAGATATCAGGGGGAAATGTGGAACGGGGATGTTTAGGCAGCCAACTTATTATTTTGATCGCGTGGTATTTTCATGCCCAGATAGCAAACCAATAATGAGTGAGTTTCGGTTTAGTAGATGTGGGGCGATCAATAGTGCAAACGAGGGGTTACAGGTTATCGCAAAGTGTTGCTCTCTAACGAAATAGTCGAATTGTGTTAGACCTCTCGCTGTAGATCCTTTTTGTGATTTTGTGTGTTGATTCATCATCAAGTACAGACGACGAAAGTAGTCCTCTAGAGAATGAAAATGCTTTTCGCCCCTCAGAAAAAAGTGACGCCGAATAGTACGCCCAAAAAAGATGCGAAAAGCGCAAACATTCTTTCACGTCGTGGAAGTGAGCTGTTGTCGTCAAACAAAAAGACAACAGCCGAGAAGGCGCTTGCCGTTTCTGAATGTACGGGAAGTTCGTTAAGAGTATTGCCAGGTGGTAATGCAACAAAACCAATGAATATGGCTCGGGTGGTTAGGCAATTCAGCAATGCTAAAACACCTAAGCACACTGCTAAGGTTCCAACATCCGTTGCATCCAGCGTGAGAGGCTTTGGTCATGCGCTTCTTGAAGCCGCCCAAGAGACCAAAACTGAAGCTGCAATGGAACCGTCATTTCCCGCTGGCTTTAATGCTGCGCCCTTATCTTCAGGTAGCCCAATTCCTGAGGCAACCCGTGTGCATTTTGAAAGTGCGTATGGGTACGACTTATCTCCCGTTAGGTTGCATCAGGGTGTGAGGGAGGAAAGCGCATTGCAGGCACTAAACACCGTCGCATTTACGTTGAACGACCATATTGTCATGGACAGTCGGATCAGTCTGGATAGCCATGCAGGAAGGCATGTTCTCGGGCATGAGCTGGCTCACGCAGTGCAAGGAAGGTTGGGAAGTCAATCAGCTCATCATCAACCTCGATTGAGTCAGCCAAACTGGCATTCAGAACGAGAGGCGGAAAGCGCAACGAAAGCCGCGTTAGCAGGCCGTCGATATGATATTCGTCAGGCTGTTGATGAAGACGTCCATCAGGTTGCTCCCTGGTTAATTCTTGCGGGAATTGGCTTGGCGGCAGGGTTGGTGACTTGGGCTGTATCAGACAGTCCAGAAGAAAATCGTCGGCGTCATGCAGCAGGGGAGGAAGATGCTTCCCAAAGCCTTTGGACCCTGGTGCCGATTTACGGGTCCATTCAGCAAATTCGCGAAGCAGAATCCTACTTTCAACGTGTGCTTGGGGTGGGATTTTTAATGCTTGATATGGCGACATTGGGATCAGCAGGTGTGGCTGCAAGAGCATTAATCCGGGCACCGGCTGCTTTGGTACGGACAGCCGTGACCCGACAAGGGAGTCGGTTAGTGGTTCGGGAAGGCGGAGAAATTGCGACTGAGGCTATGGCAAGGGAAGTCGCTGAAGGGTTTGTCCGTGAAGGAGGCGCTGTATTTGCCACGCGCTCTGCTGCAACGGCAGAGATGATGCAAGCTTTGCAACGTGGCGCGATGCTATTGGTGACTGAAGGTGGCCTTAATCATGCCGTCATGTATGCAAGGAATGCGGCGGGTCAGCTTGTTCGTGTTCATGGTGGACCATTAAGAGTACTGTTCCATGAAGCACCGAGAGCTCTAGGGCAAGAAGCTGTTGAAAGTCTGGGCCGAAGAGTGAATGCCTATGTTGTGATTGAGGCGGGTGAAGCGGCCGTCGATATTGAACGTGCGACAGGCATAGTGCAAAACAGTGCGCCTGCGATTGTTCGTTGGTTAAGCGGGAATCCTACCAGTTGCGGCATTTTACAAGGGGCATTACTGGAAGCTTCAGAACTGTCAGCGACCGCTTTGAGCCGACTAATGCCGGCAGGCGCAACAAGCAGATTGGTGCCAGTCACTATCATGGATCATATGATTCAAAGTGGTGCCGGACTCCGTTTGGTAGAAGGGGGTATGGCTAATGTCATCAGAGGTACCGCAATTCAGGAATCTATGTTGGTTGCTGGTGGTGCGCTGCCCGCTATTGTGTCAGGTATGGTGGGCTTTTTCGTGCACATGGGAACGTACTCACCTGAGGAACAAGAAGCATTGGGAAGACCAGGAGACCCAAGTGGAATGGAGCCAGCGGCGCCAGCTGCCCAACCTGTTCCGCAGCAGCAAATCGATACCACTGTTGATGTCTATATCGATGTGCTTTCAAGCGCCGATCGCACTGGTCATCGTCGCGTTGTGTTTACGATTCGTCGCACGCAAAGCGAAATCAGCCCAGGATTTGAAAAACTCTCCGAGCAATCGCCGCTGAGTGAACAAGGCGAATCAATGCGACCCATCATGGCAATTATGGTCGCCAATATTGCGAATGAACCTATCGGTGAGTACCAGATTATCGCAACTCGTAACATGAGCGGTTGGGGGCTGGTAAGAGGTCAGTAACAACCGATTTGGCGTGTGTTTCAGTATCCATTCTTCCCGCGACGAAAAAAATTTCTCCCAAGAGGCAATAATTTCAGTCAGTGATTCGTTATTGAAGTGAAAACAGGACTTTTTACCTTCAACTAGAGAATCAAAATGAATTCAGAAAATACCTTCTTCAACAAGGCGGCATTGATACTACGCCTTGGGCTAGGCACCGTATTTATCATCGGTGGGTTATCCAAGCTCAGTCTATTACTCTCAAGCACTCACCAAGCGGCAATGGTTGCCAATTACATGGGAACCACTGGCTACATCAATGAGCTGTTTCAGGACTATCTGTTCAGCAACGGTATTCTTACCCCGTGGTTTTTTCTCACTTCGCTCTCCGCGTTCGAGTTCTTTTCCGGTATTGCTTTGGTTGTGGGGCTAATGGTGAGGCCACTGGCGCTTTTCTATGGCCTGTTGCTTTGGACTTTCGTGTTCTCGTTGCCTGTGGATACGGTACCGGGGGCTTCAGTGGGGGTGAAAACTTACACTTCACCCGCCATATTTGTCCAAATCCGTGACATTACTCTGTCCGGCTTGATGTTCGTGCTGTTTAACCTGGGCGCAGGCGCGCGCAGTTTAGATAATAAACGTGGCTATACCGTTGAGCAGCCAGATTGGAATTCGTTGGGGCTACTGCTTCGGTTCTCTCTTGGCTTAACCTTTATCGTCGGTGGCTTCTTTGGCGCTTATGCAAAGATTCCGACCTTTGCGACCAGTCAGTTGTTGCTTGCATTGGTGGGCATCGTACTTGTGTTTGGTCGTCCTCAATTTGTCAAAATCGCTGGCGGTGTTGTCGTAGCTATCATGCTTTGGTTTATGTTCACCAAACTCAATGTCGATAAAGGTGTCATCGCGAACTTAAATGGTGTTAAGCGGGAATTTGCATTGGCTGCGGCAGGTCTAGTGTTGATGAAGTTAGGGGGTGGTGAACGCTTCACTTTGATTGACCTAATCAACCGTTCGAAACATGTATTTGGCGTATATAAGCCAGTTTCTTGAAAGAATGATTGAGGAGTGAGCCCACCTGTAGTCAACGTATGTTGAAGTAGGTGGGTCGTTTATCTATGTGGAATTTTTTCAGGAAAAGGGAAAGTGAGACGTTTGATGAGGAGCTTCTCAATCAGCTTTATCGGTACGCGTATTCACTTTGCCAAGATGAGAGCCTGGCGTTTGACTTAGTGCAATCCAGTTGTGAAAAAGCATTGCGATTGAATAATCTCCGCAAGCGCAAAAAGGCTTATTTGATGACCACGATCCGCAATGCCTTCATCGATCAATATCGGAGAAGGCATCTGGAGTTAGTGGTTGAGGCTAATGAGTTAGATAGCGTAATTCAAAACGACTCGCTGACCATGCGTTCGTTGGAAGAGCTGCAAATTGAAAAAGAGAACGTAAAGTTGGTGCTCGAAGAACTGTCACCACAGGAAAGGGAATTACTGTTTCTGTGGGCGGTGGAAGGCAAGACCTTGCAAGAAATTGCGTCATCGACCGATACACCAATTGGAACCTTGTTATCGCGAATTAGACGGATGAGAAAGCGGCTAGTCGCGCAGTTTGGTCACTTAAATGAGCAGGTGTTGTGATGAACAAAAACAAGGAAACGTTTAAAGATGCGTTGCGAAAAGAGTTCGAACAGAAAGAGCTTTCCGAGGCACAACTGTCTCAGCTCCGGTCATTGGGTGAACCCTACAAGTCACCAGCTCGTTTATTGTCTTCTTTAGCTGCGGCACTGCTGCTTTGCACTTCGTTGATCATCTTTACTGGGTGGAGTCAGGATTATCAGCGGATCGCAGCTGAAATTGCCTATAACCATAACAGCCAGATGCAGATGGAAGTGAAAAGTGATGTCTTTGATGATATTCAACACTACCTGAACAGACTCGATTTTTCGCTGATAGCCTCAGAACAGTTGCCGGCAAATGTATGGCGAATTATTGGTGGTAGATATTGCAGCATTGATGGGAAGATCGCGGCGCAACTGAAAGTCGAAAACAAAGAAAACGGTGATGTGTATACGCTATATCAAGCAAAACTCCCCGACATGCTGGCCTCAGAGAAAGAGTTGGACTCCATTGTGGTTGATGGTGTGGAAGTGAAGCTCTGGAAAGAAAACGGGCTACTCTTGGGATTGGCAAAATAAAGAGTGGTAAAAAGGCGGCGGTTTCCCCGCCTATTTAATGCTGGCCATCTCCGTCATTCCTTCAGAAATGGTATGTATCGCGTTAGACAATGAATCATCGGGCTCTCTATAAAATAGCCTGACTTCAAAGGGGATATTCCATTTCTCATCGCCTGCCAGTGCAAGCTCTCCGCGCACCAATTCATCCTTCACAAATGAATAGGGTAGCCAAGCTAAGCCATAGCCGCCGAGTACCATGGATTTTAGGGTATGGGCGAAGGGGTTTTCATAGCGTCTGTTCAGGTAACACGCTTCTTTGTCGAGCAATTGGTCGATTGATTTACCAAACAAAGACTGATGGGTGTATGCCACGAGGGGAATCGGGTTATTGGCTTCACCGGGAAGATGAAACATGGCTTGCTTGTTGGTTGCCAGGGAGACCGGGACTAAGGTTTCTTGGCCGATCACTGTGCTTTGAAAACGGTTGTCATCAATAGCGTTTCCAAGCTCGTTGTGGGTATAACAAAGCAGGTAATCAACAGACCCATTTCTGAACATTTCTATGCAATCAGCAAGACGATCAGACGAAAGTTTCACATAAACAGGGCCGACTTCTTTTTCGATTTCATGCATCCATGACATAAAGACCGTCTGAACGATCGAGTTCTGTGCAGCAACAGAAATTTCATTGGTTCGGGTTTTCTTCAATGCCCGGGCAGACTCTCTGGCGAGATGCAGTCGATTGAGGATCTCTTCCGCTTCAATCACAAAGGCTTTGCCTTGTTCGGTGAGTTCCAGTTGCGGAGAGTCACGGTTCACGAGATCTGTGCCTACCCATTGCTCCAGGGCTTTGATGCGTCGACTGAACGCGGGTTGGGTGACAAAGCGTTCTCTGGCAGCAGACGTAAAGCTGCTTGAATGTGCCAGACAAACAAAATCTTCCAATAACTTAAAATCCAATACTCCCTCCGAGCCAGTTACAGCGTGGCTTGGTGCCAATGTCGTTCGTGAACTTCATTCCTTCGAATTATTAAAATTATCAGAAAGCATACTTTCCGTAGGCTTAAAGATAAGAAAATGGCCTATTCACCACTAAATCTATGGATAAGTGTGAAAAGTTTTTCTTTTCTAGGCTGAGTGAAGTCTCGGTGTTTAATGCTATGAATTTATGGGGGTTATTTGGGGACATAACTTTTCGGTATGTAGGGCAACCGAATTGGCATGATGCAAAATCGGCTCTCCTGACCATGCTTAATTGAGTGTTTTTAGCCGCACGCTACCTCGGCGGCCGAAAACCAATATGGATGAATCGCAGCGAATGTCCAGCGCTGCAAAGCATGGAAAATCAGACTAGGGAGAAGTCTCATGAAGTACCGCAACAACGTCAGTTCTTTTCTGAAAAGCGCATTAAGTGTCGCCATTGTCGGTGCCTTACCTTTCACCGCTCAAGCGGCAGAAACCATTCGCCTGTCCACTTATGTCAACGAGTCCGACATTCGCTATCAAGGCTTCCAGAAATTTGCAGAACTTGCGGCAGAGAAAAGTAATGGTGACTTGAAAGTTCAGGTTTTCCCATCCGGCACTTTGCATGGTTGGAGTGAAGGTGTAGATGCGGTTCAAGGTGGCGTATCGGATATCAGCTGGATTCCGGCTGATAAACGTTTGCCATGTTATCGCGTCACTTCGCTGTATCCCGTTGCTATTAACCTTGAAAAACAAATCGAGCTTGATGCTGATTACGCGGCATTGATTGAAGCGGAAGCGGCGAAAGCTGACCTTATCCCTTTGATCAACTCTAACTATTCCTACGACCAAGAATGGTGGTTTGAAGAGCCTGTTTCAGACATCGGTAAGCTGAACGGTAAGCTGGTTCGATCGATTGGTCCTCTGGTGAGCCTGATGATCGAAACCTGGGGCGGCAAGCCAGTGTTCGTTGCCCCCAAAGAGGTGTTCCAGTCCGCAGAGCGTGGCGTGGTTGATGGCATCAACATGGGCGTCGCGACATACAGTTCATGGAAACTGTGGTCGGTCATGCCCTACATGGTTAACGCCAACATGTTCTACGGCAACATCATCTACATGATGAACAAAGACAAGTTTGATGGCCTGAGCGCAGACAATCAGAAAGCGCTGAAGGAAGCGGCGAAGGAAGCCGAGGCTTGGTTGAAACCACGCTATGAAACTTGGGTTGATGAGCGTGTCGGCAATGCGGTGATGGCGAACGGCGGTTCTGCGGTTTCCATGTCTGAAGAACGTACCGGTGAGCTACTTGCAGGTATTCAGGAGAAATGGACACCGGAAGTAAATGGTGCCTGTGGCGTGCCACTGGCTGACAAAGTCCGGAGCTTGTTTGCAGCGCACAGCGAATAATTGAAGAGGTGCGCAGTATGAAATCAAACCTGTTAAAGGCTTTGAACTGGCTATCTCTAGCGTTGCTCTACTGCGGTGCCGTTATCGTGCTGATCCAGGCTGTCTGGATCAGCTACGGTGTTGGAGTTCGCTATATCCTCGACTCGCCAGACGGCATGGTGACAGAAGCGACGGCATTGTTACTGGTGCCTGTCGCGTTTCTCGGTATTTCGTATGCGCTGTTGAATGATGCCTATCCCAAGGTGGGGATTGTGCGCGACAAGCTACCCGCAACCCTGCAATTTTGGGTCGACAAGCTGAACATATTGGTGATGTTGCTGATTGGCGCATTCTTCTTTACTGCATCAGCGAAAGCCATGTTCAAGTCGATTGATTCCGGTGCGGCATCCGAAATTCTTCTCTGGCCGCGATTCTATTTCTGGATTCCCGTCGTGTTATCCCTGCTGGTTTTCTGCCTGACAGCAACGTATTTGCTGCTGGCTGGCAGACCACCTCGTAAGCCGCAAGGAAGAGCGGCGACGGATAACGCTGAACTCAGCCAAAACAAACAATAACAAGGAAGTGTTATGGAATGGTACGTAGTTGGGCTAGGTATGCTGGGCTTGTTGATGGGATTCATCATCATCGGCTTGCCAATCCCCTTTGCGCTTGCCGCTGCATCAATCCCATTTTTGCTCGATATCCTAAGCCTGAAATCCTCTTTGGTGACGGTAGAACTGAAACTGTGGGGCGTGTGGTTTGACTACATTCTTCTGGCGGTTCCGCTATTCGTATTCCTTGGTGAATTGATAGGACGTTCTTCGATTGGTCCCAATCTTTACTGGTTTATGCACAGTAAGCTGCCGCTACGCGGTGCAGCGGCGTACGGCAGTATTGGTGCGTGTGCAGGCTTCGGTGCTGTATGTGGTTCGAGCATGGTCGGCTCGCTTACTATCGGCGGTGTTGCCCTGCCGCAAATGCTGAAGCTGGGTTATGGGAAACGCCTGTCGAGCGGTGTGTTGGCAGCAGGGGGTACGCTAAGTGTTCTGTTGCCGCCGAGCTTGATCTTGCTCTTCTATGGCATCGTGACAGATCAGTCTATTGGCTCGCTGTTTATTGCGGGTGTGGTACCCGGATTGGTATTGGTGACCATGTTTTTCATCATTGTCGCGGTGTGGGGGAAGGTTGCACCTCAAGATATTCCGGGACAAGAAAGCATTCAGCCGATCCCTTGGCTGGTGGCGCTGTCAGCACTGACGCCTGTGATGATCATCGGCTTGGTCATCACCATCTCAATCTATGCCGGTATCGCGACACCAACAGAAGCGGCGGCAGTTTCTTCGGTTATCACCCTCATCATGGCATTTTGCTTTGGTGGCCTTCGTTGGGATGGCCTGCTCGAATCCCTCAAGTCTACGATGCAGACCATGGGTTACTTGGGCTTGCTGCTGTCATCAGGGGTGTTATTTGGCTTCGTGATGACCTACCACCAAATCCCACAACAGTTTACCCAGCTGTTCGTTGAAATGGATTTATCACCTTACGCCGTGCTGGCAATGATTGTGGTCTTCTACATCATTCTCGGCATGTTCTTAGAACCTGTCTCCATGACTTTTATCACTCTGCCAACCCTGTTCCCATTGGTGCATGCGGCAGGCTTTGACCTGATTTGGTTTGGGGTGGTTTACACCATCACTATGGAGATAGCAGTACTGACACCGCCTGTCGGGCTCAACCTCTTTGTTATACAGAGTCTTGCGAGAGATGACGTGACTATTGGGGATGTGATCGTCGGCTGTGTTCCATTTATTTTCGCGCTTGTGATTTTGCTGCTGTTGTTGGTCGGACTGCCTGACACAGCGCTTTGGCTCCCTGAGTTAATGGAATAATAACGATGAATTGTATACGTGTAGGAACCGGACCCACGTTGGTACTGGTTCATGGGTTTCTCAGCAGTTTGACCTATTGGGAAAAACAGATTGAGTTGTTTTCAACGCGCTTCGACGTTGTCGCGTTCGATTTGCCGGGCTATGGGGGAAAGGCGAAAGAAACGGGTCTGGACAGCGTTGAAGGCTTTGCGGATTTCGTGTTGGGAAAACTGGATGAACTCGGTATTGACTGTTTTCATCTGATGGGACATTCAATGGGAGGAATGATTGCCCAGGAAGTGGCAATAAAAGCGAAAGACAGGGTGATGGGTTTAGTGCTCTACGCAACCGGTCCGAATGGCCGCTTGCCGGGGCGCTTTGAATCGCTTGAAGACAGCATGGCACGCGCCGAAAAAGAGGGCACAGAGCAAGTAGCTCGGGATACCGTCCGAACCTGGTTTTCCGAAGGGGAAGAGGATCCCGATTTTGTTGGGGGAATGGCACTTGCTGAACGTGTGTCCACACAAACCTATATCAATGGACTGCGTGCGATGGCGGGGTGGAAGTCTCTGGGACGCCTCGATCAGATTGAAGCGAAAACGCTGGTGTTATGGCCAGACAGCGATCGCTCCTACATGTGGGAGCAAACCGAAACACTGTGGCGAGGCATAAAAGATACTAACCTCGCCGTGGTGCCGCTGGCGGCGCACAACACTCACCTTGAGAAAGCGCGGATTTTCAATCTACTGGTGATTGAATTTCTGCAAAGCGAAAAAGTGAAACAACGTCAGTTGGCAGTGACGACCTAGTCGTGACTCTTCCGGAGTGCATCCAAATAGGCGATGTGCTCCGGAAAAATTGCACAGCATCCACCCACAATATTCGACCCTGCATCCAGCCAGGCACGCACAAACGCTGCGTATTCATCGGCCGATAAGTCACGAACTTTCGTCAGAGAGTCGTTCGCTTCGTGATCTGAGTGAATAGCGGTGAAACCATTGGCGTAAGCACCGAGAGAAATGTCTTTTCCGGACTCTTCGATAATGTTTTTTGCTACAGCAATAGCATCGAGCATCACTTCGGGTTGTGAACAGTTAAACAGCACGCCATCGACGCCTCTTTCACACACAACGCGAATTGCATCCGCCACAGATTCACCAGAACGTAATCGAGGTTGATCGATTTCAGTGTCCATTAAGCTGAAAGCAAAGTAGGCAGGTTGATTGGTAGTTTTGAGTACGTCGAAAATCGTTTCGAATTCTTCAATCAAGCTAATGGTTTCAGCTATCCAAACATCTGAGTAGCCCGCTTGTGCATCAACCAGTGTTTGAATGATGGTGCGTGCTTTTTCTGCAGAGAAAAGGTCAGGGCGATAAGAACCCAAAACCGGAGGAATACAGCCCGCAACTTTGACATTCTTCTCGCTATCATCAGCAGCACGACGGGCAATTTGCGCGGCAGACTCAGCCAGTTCGAAGCCTTGTTCTTGATAACGCTGCTCGCCAAGGTGGAATGGGACGCAGGCATAGCTGTTGACCGTAATGACATCGCATCCCGCATCAATAAAATTCTGGTGCGCCTGATAAACACAATCTGGCGCTTCAATCAGCGCTTGAGCGCTCCATAAAGGCTGGGAAAATGGGGCGCCGATACGTTGAAGCTCTCGCCCCATGCCGCCATCTAATAAAACAAACATCCGTGATCGCTCTTTCTTGTTGTACCCCAAACAGATTTGGGCATTTCAAAACTTTTGCGAAAGGTCTCACAAAATATTTGCCTTGTCTAGACGGGTTAGATAGCTGCTTTGGTGGTGTCTTTTTTCCCCTGAAACATCAAAAGACCAAATACGCCCAGCGCATATAGCATCGACCAGCCAAGGCAGACGAAAACAATCACACAAAGTGCCAGCGCGATACCTGCCAGCCATCTTGCGGCACCTTCCAGAAGTTTCAATGCTGCGAGCATCGCCATCAGATAAACCAATACGAACACACTGTTGGCGAGCTTAAGGAAAAACTCCAAATCCAAACCTGACCAATATCCGATGATGCAGGAAGCCGCCAGCACGCCACCGACACTTAATGTTGCATTCTGTGGGACGCCACGGCTCGAAACCTGAGCCATTTTTCCTTCTGGCTTGTTCTCTCGCGCTTGCGCCCAAACCATACGTGAAAGGCTTTGCGTATAGAGGTTGACACTGGCGAAGCAGGCAGAGAAACCAATCACACTGATCAGCATTTTAAAGTTCGGACCAAACAAGTTTTCACTCAACCATGGGATTGAAGCGCTATCAAACTGTGGGGTGCCGTAAGCGCCGAATTTCAGTATGACCACAGACATTGCCCAGTAGGTTGCACCAGCTACGAAACAGCCCGCGATAATGGCGATGGGGAAATCTCTTTCCGGGTTTTTAAACTCTTCTCCCATATGGGCGAATGCTTCAATACCAACAAAGCACCAGAACATCACACCAAGCGCAGCACCAATGGGCCAAAAGGATTCTTCACTGATGGTGGGCATGGTCAAATCGGTGACACCAACGCCGCCTTTCCACAGAAAAGCGCCAACCAAGAGAAAGATGCTGATGGCGATAAGCGTTTGCAGCTGCCCTGAAGATTTAGCGCCCATCAAATTGACACCCACCAAGAGCGCGACGGTAAGAAGTTGAGCTGTTAGAGAGCCGTTAATCGGCTCAGGCAAAAGCTGTTGTAAAAAGCCCGCGGCAAGCGCAACGGCCGCTGGAACACCAACGGGAATCACACTGACAAACAGCCAGGCTACGCTGCGCTCTAACCTTTTATCGAAAGCTTTGCGGACGAAATAAGCGGTACCGCCTGCATTCGGGTAGCGCTTACCTAATTGGGCGAATGTCAGGGCAATCGGGCAAATAGCGACGAACAGGAAAAGCCAAGCCCAGAGGGAAAACTCACCTGCGATGCCTGCTGCAATAGCAGGGATCATGAATAGTCCGGTACCCAAAAGGGTGGTGGAAAGTTGGCCGATACCGGACAGCAATGTGATTTCTTTTTTGAGTTGGTTCATGGGGCATCCAGCCAGTATCTTTGTGTTGATGACTGTTGCCAGATTAAAGCTGATTGATTGAAAAAGCATCGCGCAAAGTGTCTTTGTTCAGCGTCAGATTGACGGTTTTTATTGCTGAGGCTGACAAAGTGACAGTTTTCGCGCAATATTCTGCGAGAGAAGTGATTTACGAAAAGAGAATTGAAAGAAGAACATGGATAAGTTCGACCAACAAATATTGGATATTCTGCGCGTAGATGCACGTCGTTCCGTCAGCGAAATCGCGCGGGACGTCAATTTGTCGCGTTCCGCAGTGACAGCACGAATCAAAAAGCTTGAGCAAGACAAAGTTATTCTTGGCTACCACGCCGATGTGGTGGAGAACAAAAGCGTCGAAATGGTCTGCGCTTACCTTGCATTGAAATACGACACTTCATCCAGCCAATATCACTGTGAGGCTTATGCGGAAACCATTCGCCGGATTGAAGGGGTGAAATGGTGTCATGCGATCAGCGGCGAAACTGACATGATGCTGTATGTGGAAGTACCTAGCATGAACCGTATCAATCAAATCCGTGAAGTGATTCAGGCGATTCCAGACATCAAACAGGTGGTGACCCATATCGTGCTGACCGAGTTTTTCAACACGACCAAATGAGTCATTAATTTCCGCTTACTCCTGCCCATAAAGCTCCATCAAATAATGCCAGAACTTCTCCGCCTCGGGTTTAGAGCCGTGGCGGTTTCGGTAAAGCAAAATCCGAAGATCCAAGGTTGGAAAGGGTGCGTTTAATATCACCAACTGTTGGTTAGCAAGCTCCTCTTTAATCAGGCTAGATGGCAGCCAGGTGGCGCCAAAACCCTGCTTCGCCATCGCTTTCAAACCCTCTGCCATTTCATTTTCACAAACGATATCGAAACGGTATTGGCTCGGAATATTGGCAATGGCAGATTGCTTAATCAGGTTTCCAAGATAGGTTTCTGCAGGAAAGGCCAACAAACGGCAGGGCTTCCCTTCTTCAAAGCTGTGTATGGGGTAACCCTGATCGTTGGGTGCAGAAACAGGCACCAAGGTATCTGTTCCCACTTGAATGCACTGGCTGTTACGTTTGATTTGCGGGCTATCTAAGGCCTGTGAACCAAAAGTCAGCATAAAATCGCCAGAGCCCGCGAGAAACGATTCATTCAACGCATGGATATTGCCCGGTACCAGCTTTACCAACGTATCGCCAATCAAAGGGCTAAGTGTATGGATCCATGCTGGGAAGAAAGAAACTGCCGTGGAGTGCTGCGCCAGAAAGACTAATGAGCGGCCGCTTTTTTGGGTTTGCAATCGGGTACGAATGTCTTCCATTTCATGGCACAAACGCTGCGCCTCCTCAACAAAGCTCCTGCCTTCATCCGTCAATGTGGTGGGCAAACTGTCACGATTTACCAAGGCAACACCAAGCCAATTTTCTAATGATCGGATACGTCTGCTGAATGCGGGTTGTGTCACAAAACGAGCCTCTGCCGCTTTCGAGAAGCTCCCATAATCGTTGAGCGCAATAAAGTCTTTTATCCACTTTAATTCCATTGATACAGCCTCTTAGCTTCCTGCTAAATCGGTTATGCCGAAAAGTAACCGGTCACACTTCAATATAGGTATTGGCGCAAGTCAAAAACGTCTCACAGTCTGAAATGGCAACACATTTTTTATTTTTTCCGATTTATTAGGGACAACGACATGCACCTTTCACGCTTTCCTCGTTTGCGCTTTGCGCATCTACCTACACCGCTTGAGCCAATGAAGCGCCTTTCTGAAGCTTTGGGCGGGCCAACAATCTGGATTAAACGCGACGATTGTACTGGTCTGGCTGGCGGTGGTAATAAAACCCGCAAACTTGAATTCCTGATGGCAGATGCACTTGAACAAGGCGCTGACACCATCATCACCCAAGGCGCGACCCAAACTAACCATGGTCGTCAGACAGCAGCAATTGCAGCGAAATGTGGTTTGGAGTGCCACATCTTGCTGGAAGATCGCACCGCGTCTGAAGACCCGGATTACGTGCTCAACGGCAACGTGATGCTTGACCAACTGTTTGGCGCGTCACTCAGTAAATATCCAGGCGGCACAGACATGAATGCTGCGATGGAAGATGTTGCTGCGACACTGCGTGCCGAAGGCAAAAAACCTTACATCATCCCTGGCGGTGGCTCGAATGCGATAGGCGCATTGGGTTACGCCAACTGCGCGTTGGAGCTGGTTAACCAAGCCAATGACATGGGCCTGAGAATCGACCACCTTGTTCACGCGACGGGCTCTGCTGGTACACAGGCGGGCTTAGTCACTGGTCTTGTTGCTACTAACAGCCAGATCCCTTTGCTTGGTGTTGGCGTTCGTGTTCCTCAACCACAGCAAGAAGGGAATGTTTTCAAGTTGGCTGAAAAGACCTGCGATTTATTAGGTATCTCTGGCGCGGTTAAACGTGAAGACGTGCGTGCTAACTGTGATTACGTCGGAGATGGTTACGGCATTCCCGCCGAAAGCACTATGGAAGCGATAGAAATGTTTGCCCGTTACGAAGGTATTTTGCTGGACCCTGTTTATTCCGGCAAAGGCGCGGCGGGACTTATCGACCTTATCCGCAAAGGCGAATTCAAAGACTGCGACAATATTGTGTTCCTGCACACAGGCGGCGCTCAGGCATTGCCAGGCTATCGCGATGCCTTTGACTTTGAAAGCTATTGCTAAACCCTAGGGATTGAAGGGAGATAACGACATGGAATACCTCAAGCGCGCGAAGCGAGAATCAGAAGTGCAAACGGAAGATGAACGTATTCAGCAAGTGGTGAAGGAAATCCTTGCCCATATCCGCAGAGATGGCACTGCAGCCGTAGAGGAATATGCCAAGCAATTCGATAACTGGCAGGGAGATTTCATCCTGTCTGACGAAAAGAAAGCAGCGCTGATCGCGTCAGTTTCGCAGCAGGTGAAAGATGATATTGATTTCGCCCATCGTCAGGTGCGTCGTTTTGCTGAAGCGCAACGTGCCAGTTTGACGGAATTCGAAATCGAAACCGAGTCAGGCGTGAAACTGAGCCAGCGCGTTATTCCAGTCGATTGTGCTGGTTGTTACGTCCCCGGTGGACGTTACGCCCACGCCGCCTCCGCACTGATGAGTATTGCTACCGCGAAAGCGGCAGGTGTTCCAACCGTTATCGCTTGCTCTCCGCCGCGCGGGGACAGCATCAATCCTGCTGTGGTGTATGCCATGGATCTTGCTGGTGCAGACATCATCCTCGAAATGGGCGGTGTTCATGCTATCGCGACCATGGCATTTGGCTTATTCACCGGAAAACAGGCAGATATCCTCGTTGGTCCGGGAAATGCTTACGTCGCTGAGGCGAAGCGCTTGTTGTTCGGTGAAGTCGGGATTGATGTCTTTGCTGGCCCAACTGAATCGGCGGTGATTGCAGATGAATCGGCAGACGCAATGACGATTGCGGTGGATTTGGTTTCACAAGCTGAACATGGGCCTAATTCTCCAGTTTGGTTGTTTACCACCAGTAAAACGCTGGGCGAAAAGGTCATTGAACTCATGCCCAGTGTGATTGCAGATATGCCGAATGCTGATGTCTGCGAAGCCGCTTGGCGTGATTACGGCGTGGTAATTGCCTGTGACGATCGAGAAGAAGCAGCGCAAGTGAGCGATGAATGGGCATGTGAACACGTTCAGGTTCAGGCGGAAGATCTTGCCTGGTGGAAAGGGCGGCTTCGCAACTATGGTTCGCTGTTTCTTGGCGAAGGCAGCACAGTCACGCACGGCGACAAGTGCTCTGGCACCAACCATATCCTGCCAACCAAGAAAGCGGCGAGATACAGCGGTGGCCTGAATGTGCAGAAGTTCCTCAAAATCCTGACGACACAGGAATTGGATCGCGATGCCAGCCTGACATTCAGCACGGCAGGTTCGCGCATTTCCAGAACAGAAGGGATGGAAGGACACGCCCGCGCCTGTGACTGGCGGCTGACCAAGTATTTCCCTGATACGGACTGGGATTTCGAAGTCTACGACCAGAAGCGTTACGACTGATTGTCAGGCACTCACACGGATTGTGAAGGAAAGTACAATGAAGCGGTTTACCAAGCCCTTTACCCAGCAGTTACCTATTCCTGAATCTGCGATTTCAAGCGCAGTGGAAGTGATGCAGACAGGCCGTCTACATCGCTACAACACGCTGGATGGAGAGCGGAGTGAAGCAGATTTACTGGATATGCAGTTTGCCCAATACCTCGACATGAAGTATTGCCTGAGCTGCGCATCCGGTGGTTATGCCCTCTATGTTGCGCTGTTGTGTGCGGGAGTGAAATCCGGTGATGCGGTGCTTTGCAATGCCTTCACTTTGGCTCCTGTGCCCGGGGCAATTAATAACGCTGGCGGTAAACCAGTGTTGGTGGAAACGACTGATGACTTAACGATTGATATGGCAGACCTCGCTGATAAAGCTGCCATATCGGGTGCTCGTTTTCTCTTGCTATCACACATGCGGGGGCATTTGGTCGACATGGATGCCTTAATGGCATTGTGTGATGAAAAAGGCATTGTGGTTATCGAAGACTGCGCCCACACCATGGGGGCAAGTTGGAATGGCAAGAAGAGCGGAACATTTGGATTGGTTTCCTGCTTCAGCACTCAAACCTACAAACACATTAATTCCGGTGAGGGTGGCTTTCTGGTCACCAATGATGACGAGGTGATGGCAAAAGCGATTATCTATTCCGGCTCTTACATGCTCTTCGATCGTCATCCCACCTTACCGCCCATTGAAACCTTCAAAACGATTGCGACTGCTACACCCAATTACAGCGGAAGAATGGATAATCTCCGCGCTGCCATTCTTCGCCCACAACTTTCGTCTCTGGACAAACAGTGCGAACGATGGAATGCACTTTATGGCGCTTTCGAGTCCGCGCTGGCTGTGCTTCCCGGTATTCGCTTACCTGTTCGTCCTGAGGCGGAACACTTCGTCGGCAGTTCCATTCAGTTTGCATTCCCGCAGCTGACAAATGCCGATTTCCCAACGCTGATTCAGGAATGTGAGAAACGCGGCGTGACCATGAAATGGCTCGGCGATACATCACCTTCCGGATACAGCAGCAAGTATGACCATTGGGCTTATCTCGATTCGCCCGGTCAACTTTCCCAAACCGAACGGGTGTTGGGCGCGCTTTTGGACATGCGCATTCCACTCACGTTTGAAGAGTCTGATAGCACTTTAATCGCTGCAGTTATTTCAGAGGTGCTGGAAGAGCTCGGCTATCCCCATAAAAGCGCGTAGGCGCCAACTATTCACGGATGTAATCCAACAAAGAGGTAGAAGGATATGAAGTTCAACCAATTGGCAAAATATCTGGCGATTTCCTGTTTAGCACTGCCAGTGCTGGCGAGTGCAAAAACCATGAAAGTCGGGATGGGTGACCCGATTGAGTCTGACCAGGGGGCTTACGCGACACGTTTTAAAGAGCTGGTTGAGTACTACTCAAATGGCGATATTAAAGTCAAACTCTATCCGGGCGGTGCACTGGGCAGTGAAACCGAGATGGTGCAAAACGCACGTCTTGGTTCGCTGGATATGGCGCTGGTCGGAATCGGTAACGTCACACCATTTTCGAAAAAACTGGGTGCGTTAACTATGCCTTACCTCATCACCAACTCTTCCGATGCGGTGAAAATCACCACCGGAGAGCTGGGGGATTACTGGAACTCTTTGGCGAAAGATGAAGCGGGGATGAACATTCTGGGATGGACTTATTCCAACTTCCGCCACCTGACCAATTCCAAGCGCCCTGTGAAAAACATGGAGGACGTGAAAGGGCTGAAAATCCGTGTGCCGCAAAACTCCATCATGCTCAAATCTTGGGAAACCTTTGGTGCAAACCCTATCGCGATGGCTTGGACGGAGACCTTCACCGCACTACAACAGAAAGTGGTGGATGGTCAGGACAACCCTTATATCGTGAACAACACCATGAAGTTTTACGAAGTTCAGCCTTACTTGACTGAGGTTCATCACCAATACTCCTTGCAGCCACTACTGATTGGTAACCGCACCATGGGCAAACTGAATGAGGAGCAACAGGAAATTCTGCGCCGAGCAGGGTTGGAAGCGCAGCAATACGCACTCGTGTTCCAGATGACAGAAGCGGAAAACGCCAAGCAGAACATGATTGCTAACGGCGTAGAAGTCTTCACGCTGGAAGATGAAGACCAATGGATCAAACTGGCGAAAGAGAAAGTCTGGCCAGAGTTCTATGAAGATATCGGTGGCAAAGCAAGCTTCGATAACGTACTGAGTAAAATGCAGTAATGCTGAGTGTTGACGTCTCGGTGCACAGCGCGCCGAGTCGTCAACCCTTCTCACGCGCCTTTGGCGTGTACCGCTCAACAGAAGGATCTCAGTATGCGAAGTTTCCTGTTAAAGCTCGATAAGTTCGAAAGCTATGCCTGCCAGGCGTTGCTTTGTCTGTTTGTCACCTTGCTGTTTATTCAGGTAATCCTGCGCGTGGTATTCAACTACGGCATTCCTTGGAGCGAAGAGTTATCACGCTTTGCGTTCGTTTGGTTTGTGTTTCTTGGCGCGTCTTACGCAGCCAGGCTTTCCGCGCACAACCGGGTGACTTTCCATCTCAAATTGCTGCCGGAAAAGGTAAGAAATGGCATTGAACTCATTGCCGATGTGCTCTGGATAGCGTTCAACACGTTGATGACAGTAAAAAGCATCGAAGTGATAGAAAGCTTGATGGAATTCCCTTTCCTTTCTCCTGCACTGGATTGGTCGATGGCCTTTCTGTACCTCATCTTTCCTATCTCATTCACACTTACCTCTATCCGAATTGTGCAGGTGAATTACCTCAAGTTGGTAAAAGGCGTGAAGTTCAAAGATGTTGATGACATTGAGATGGAAGAAAACAAGATATAAGCGACACGGAGTGTTGCTTCAAACGAAAAGGAGCGTGCCATGGCGGCATCCCTCGTATTGTTCAGCTCGTTCTTTGGTCTTCTGCTGATTGGTGCGCCGATTGTTATCGCACTCGGCGGCTCAGCCATGCTGGTCTATCTGCTCTCCGGCGATGATTATGTTTCTCTGGTGCAGACTGCATGGAACGCAGTGGACTCCTTTCCAATTATGGCGCTGCCGGCATTCATTCTCTCTGGCGCGCTAATGCAGGCTTCCGGCATTTCACGCCGATTGGTTCACATCGCGGAGCTGTTGGCTGGGCCAATGGCGGGTGGTTTAGGGTTTTCAGCCATTCTCGCCAGTATGTTTTTTGGCGCGATCTCTGGCTCGGGTCCTGCAACGACGGCGGCTGTGGGTATGTTGATGATCCCTGCGCTTGCAGATAAAGGCTACAACAAAGGCTACGCAGCTGCGTTGACGGCGTCGTCTGGTGGATTAGGCGTGGTGATCCCTCCCAGTATTCCCATGGTGATTTATGGTGTGACAGCTAGCGAGTCGATAGGCGCACTGTTCATTGCAGGGGTGATCCCCGGCATGATGCTCGCAGGCGGTTTGATGATCGCCAACTACGTCATCAGTAAGAAAAACGGCTACGTAGGTGGCGACGATCATGAACCAGGAGAGTTACGGAAAGCCTGCATTGACGGCATCTGGTCAATTATGGCGCCACTGGTGATTCTAGGTGGGATTTATTCCGGCCTGTTTACGCCAACCGAAGCAGCAGTAGTTTCCGTGTTTTATACCTTATTTGTGGGTAAGTTCATCCACAAAGAGCTGACGCTGGATGGTCTGAAAGAATCACTGAGTTCAACCACCTGGCTGACAGGTCGCGTACTGATCATCATGTTTGCCGCTACCGCCTTTGGCCGCATTTTGGTGGAAAACGACACGCCAACCATGATTGCCAATGCACTGCTGTCAATGACTGATAGCCTCGCCTTAATTTGGCTAATCGTGATCCTGTTTCTCATTCTGATTGGCATGTTTATGGAAACGTTGGCGACCATCATGATCGTCACGCCAGTGCTGTTGCCCGTCATGGTGCAGCTCGGTGTTGACCCGATTCATTTCGGTGTGGTGTTGGTTTGTTGCTGCGAGATTGGATTCTCGACACCACCACTTGGCGAGAACATGTTTATCAGCTCAAGTATCGCGAAGGTGACGATAGAGGAAATATCCGTTAAAGCGTTGCCGTTTGTATTCATCGAAATACTGGTGGTCTTTCTGATGAGTTACTTCCCTGAAACTGTGCTTTGGTTACCGCGTTTAATGGGGTATTAACGGATGAATCAAAACGAGTTAACGGTAGGTATTCTCGGTGGTATGGGACCTGAAGCCACAGTGGATTTGATGCAGCGTGTGATAGCAGCAACGCCCGCCAATGATGATGCTGACCATATTAGAATGCTGGTGGATAACGACCCGAAAGTTCCTTCACGCATTAAAGCACTTATAGAAGGAACAGGGGAAAGTCCTGGCCCGTATATGGCAAAAATGGCGCAAGGGTTGGAAAGGGGAGGAGCCGACTTTCTGGTGATCCCCTGTAACACGGCCCACAAGTTTTATCCGGATGTGGAAAGTGCGGTGTCAGTTCCCGTATTGAATCTGCTGGAGCTCGCCGCAGCCAAAATTCATCAGAGTTATCCTGAGATCGAGAGAGTGGGGCTGTTGGCGTCTACAGCTGTTCAGTTGACGAATCTGTATGCTACAGCCATGGACAAGCAGGGGATTAAGCCTATCTTTCCTGATGATGATTTCCAACAGAATGTGATGACACTGATTAAAGCGGTGAAAGCAAAAAATCAGACTGAAAACATGATTGCCCAATTCAACGAAGCTGCTGAAAACCTCGAAGACCAAGGCGCAGGGTGTTTGCTGATCGCCTGCACCGAGCTCTCCGTTATCGCAGACTCCCTGAAATCCCATTTACCGATTTTTGATGCCGCCCAGATATTGGCCGACGAAATCGTTCTTCGGGTGAAAGGCTAAGAGCAGAAGTTTAGAAGCTATTCCAACCACCATTTCTTCACGCAGCACTTCGCTGCGTTTTTTATTCAAACTCTAAATTCGCAAATGTTGCAAAACATGATTAAATGTTATGTTATAACATTTCAGAAATGACGCATCACTGAAACATTGCAGATTTGGAAAGAGGTAAATTCTGATGGCTAAACTCCCTGTGACTGTGCTCTCGGGCTTTCTAGGTGCCGGAAAAACAACGGTGCTTAGCCATATTCTCAATAACCGTGAAGGGAAGAAGGTTGCGGTAATTGTGAATGACATGAGTGAAATCAACATTGATGCTTCCATGGTGAAGAATGAAGTTTCACTAAGTCATCAGGAAGAGAAGTTGGTGGAAATGAGCAACGGGTGCATCTGCTGCACCCTCCGCGAAGACCTACTGCTGGAAGTGAACAAGCTTTGCCAGGATGGAAAGTTTGATTATCTGGTGATTGAATCGACAGGGATTTCAGAACCCTTACCCGTCGCAGAAACCTTTACCTTTGCCGATGAAGACGGCGTGTCTCTTTCCGATGTTGCGACCTTAGATACCATGGTCACTGTCGTCGATGCAGTGAACTTCCTGAAAGATTATGACGAAGCAAAATACCTGATTGAAACTGGCGAGTCGCTCGGAGAAGAAGACGAGCGCAGCGTGGCTGATTTGCTGATTGATCAGGTGGAATTCTCTGATGTCATCTTGATAAGCAAAACGGACCTCGCTGAGCCTACCGACATTGAAAGGCTAACGGCCATCCTCAAAACCCTTAATACCCGCGCCCGAATCATTCCTATTTCGCATGGACAAGTGAATGTTGATGATGTGTTGAATACCGGATTGTTCGACTTTGAACATGCACAGCAAGCACCTGGTTGGCTTCAGGAAATGCGCGGTGAGCATGTACCTGAAACTGAGGAATACGGTATTGGCAGTTTTAGCTATGTTGCGCGCCGTCCTTTTAACCCAGAGAAGTTTTTTGAGTTTCTGCACAACACACGGGATTTTGGAAAACTGATCCGCTCGAAAGGATATTTCTGGTTGGCTTCCCGTCCTGAATTTGCTGGGCAATGGAGTCAGGCTGGAGGCATTGCCCACTATGGTTTTGCCGGTTTGTTTTGGAAAGCTGTTCCTGAGACTCATTGGCCGACCGAAGAAGAATACCTTTCGGCAATCCGCAAAAACTGGGTGGAGCCATTTGGTGATATGCGTCAAGAGTTGGTGTTTATCGGACAGGGACTCAATCAGGATGCGATGATACAGGCACTGGATGACTGCCTGTTATCTGAAGAAGAAATGCTGAGAGGTAAAGATTATTGGAAGAGCTTGAATGACCCATTCCCACAATGGGAAGCGACAGGTTGAAGCCTTCTTGGACAGGGGATAAAACGCTATGAATACAAAAACAAAAATACTCACGGAAGAAGAGATTCTGAAACAACCGGAATCTAAGTATATGGACGACGATCAGTTGGCGTTCTTCAAACAAAGATTGATCGACCTACATGACAGCACACTTGAAAGGATCAAATCGGCGAAAGAACAAATGGTCAGCCCGATGGATTTCAGCGACCCCAGTGACCGTGCCACTTGTGAGGAGCAGTCTGCATTGGCATTGCGAATTGTTGATAGAGAACAAAAGCTGCTTCCTAAAATCAAATTGTCGCTGGAACGTATTCGCTTGGAAACTTATGGATATTGTTTACAGACTGGAGAGCCGATTGGCATTCCTCGCTTACTTATTCGACCGACGGCGGAATATTGTGCAGATGTCAAAGCGATTCTTGAAATGAAAGAAACGCAATTTAAGGACTGATTATTACATAGAGGAAATAATCTGTTGCAGATATGGTGGATTATCAAATGTCAGCTTGAAATCTATACTCACCTCATCACTGAAAGAGGAGGTGAGTTATGGATGAGCAACGTGCCATCAACCTTTATTATTTCCTCAGATCCCAGAATGCACCGCAGTCTCAGATCAATGAGGTCGTGGAACGAATCAACCAATCTTACGGTATCAACCTAAGAAGCTTAGACACCCAGTACCGTAAGCAAAGAGGTTATTCACCCAATCGATATGATATCAACACCTATGGAACGGCAGGTTCGAGAACCATGAATCAAACCCGCCAAATGCAAAAGCCAGCACATTAGTGCTGGCTTTATTATTTATTCAGCTACCTTATATAAGGTGCTGCTATCAGTATGCGAGAAATCACTACCATAAATATTCAGAGCGGTATTTTGAGAATACGTAATCTTGTCATCTTCGATATTTATTGTCATGGTGAAACCAGTCGTGGTTGCATTTTCTGTCATGTAATTTGATTCGGCAATACCACGTACTGATGCTTTCAATGTCATTGTTTTACCCGCTACACCTTCTGCAGTTACGCAAGTCGTACGCGGAACACAAAAAGAGTTATAAACGATTTGGTTTTTCTGATCGTAAATAAAGTAGCCACGTTGGTCGTGGAACTTAGAGTCATCTGATTTACGGAAAACTTCCTGCTTATAGTAAAGAGCAACTAGACTTTGATCGCTCGCGTTAACGGCGTCGGCTGCCACTTCAAAAGTGATGGTTTCATAGAATGGCGTAACAGCAGGAGCGCCTTTACCTTGCTCGGTGCCCTCCTGAGCGGGTGCCACATCAACACCACCTGTTTCGACACTTTTCCAAGTACCGACAAGAGAGGCTAGAGGACCAAAGTCCATACCGTCGATAACATTATGGTCGGCAAATGCTGGCATTGCTACAGCAGAGGCAAGAACAAGCGTGCTCAATTTTTTCATTATTACTTCCTTTTCTAAGTTGGCTTTGGAAAAGGAATATAGGTATGTATCGCAAACTAATTTTGAGCTGGATCATTTTTAGTCGGAAACTGAGAACTTGAATGTATGAAAAGGTAAATTATATGAGAAATATTTTTTTAGTGTAATGATATATTAATATTGTGGGAATAACTATATTATCAATAATTTCCCTAATGATATTATCATGCATAGTGATTGAAAATATATATATTTATCTTTGATAGTCGCTATTTGTATATTTTAAGTAGTCAATGAAAAGCGCTGCCTAGCAGCGCCTTTTTTTAAACTGATAGCGAGTCTATTTCTGGTAGTGGCTAAGGAATATTGCAGCTGTATTTTCCGCCAAAGCCTTACCTTCTGTTTCACTCAATGGTTGGCATGCACCAATTAACTGCGGCCAGAATGCAGATCCTTTGATGAGGTTGTGTAACTGAGTTCGTGCAAGCTCCACATTTTCCATTCTCAATGTGCCGATTTTGTCTTGCTCAACCAGCCAAGCATGTAAGGCGGTATCTTCTTTCGACATACTCTTCATTTGCTCCTGCAGGGCTTCTGGCTGGAACAGGAAGTGACCAAAAGCCACTTTTGCCATGTCGAGGTATTCAGGTCGGGCAATGACTGCGATCTCTTGATAGAGCAGAGTAGAAAGCTGTTCAGACAGTGGCAGTTTCGACAGTTCTTCAAGGCACTCTGGCGTGATGGAGCTTTTCCAAAGCACTGAGAGGAGTTCCATGACCAGTGCTTCTTTAGACGGGAAATGATTGTAGACGGTTCGCTTGGAGACATTGGCGAGCGCAGCAAGCTTATCCATGCTGGTATTTTGCACGCCAAACTCCTGAAAAGCCTGACGTGCGGCCTCCAGAATGGCTTCACGTTTAACTTCGCTTCTGGTTTTTTTCTTCACTGTCATTGGGTTAGGTGCCAACTCAAAAATAACGCTGACTATTTTACACTAAGCGGTTTACTTTTCATCATTCTTTTGTAAACTACACCGAGTAGTTTACATTAAGTTTTATCAATCAACATGTGGTCGCTATGGAAAGAACCTTTTTAAAACGCACCTTACTGACGACACTAGGAGTGATTGCTATGAGTTCAACAATGCTGTCTTGTTCAAATACCGAAACACAGGAAACTCGTTACCCGGACAAATTCGTCAACAGCGATCCTGGGTTCAAACAACAAGGCAACCTGTTTGAAATCATTAAGGCTTACATCAAAGTTGAGCGTAAGAACCCAACGCCGACTTTTGATCTGCCTGTCCATACCATTACTGCAGAGCAGTTGATTGAGGAGCGTGAAGACGTGATGTATCGCCTTGGTCACTCGAGCGTACTCATGAAGCTTGATGGCAGCCTCATGATGGCAGATCCTGTGTTCAGCGATCGTGCTTCGCCGGTGCAATTTATGGGCCCTAAGCGCTTCCATCCAGCGCCGATTTCAATAGAAGATCTGCCAGAAATCGATGTGATTGTAATTAGCCACGATCACTACGATCACTTGGATAAGGCCTCTGTGAAAAAGCTGACCGACAAAACAGGTCTGTTTCTGGTGCCGCTTAAAGTTGGGCAGACGTTGAGAGAATGGGGCGTACCGGAAGAGAAGGTTGTTGAGTTGAACTGGTGGGAATCCAAAGTCGTTAATGGCATTGATTTCACCCTGACACCGACGCAGCACTTTTCGGGGCGAAGCCTCACTGACGGCAACTCAACGCTGTGGGGAAGCTGGGTAATCCGTTCACGCGAAAAGAATGTGTATTTCAGTGGTGACTCTGGCTATTTCGATGGCTTCAAAGAAATCGGTGAGAAATTTGGCCCGTTCGATCTCACCATGATTGAAACCGGTGCTTACAACACGCTGTGGTCGAACATTCACATGTTCCCAGAGCAAAGCGTTCAGGCTCACATCGATTTGCAGGGTAAGGTAATGTTGCCTATTCACAACAGTACCTTTGATCTGGCGATGCACGACTGGCAAGAACCGATGGCGAAAGCACTGGAAATCAGTAGTGAGCGCGGAGTGACCATGGTCAGCCCAGAGATTGGTCAGCGTTTGGCGATCGGTGATACGCTGCCAGTGGTTGAATGGTGGAATCAGAAATGAAGAAGACAATAGGGATCGCGGCGGCTTTGGCTGCCGCTGCCTTAGTCAGTATCCCAGCTTCTGCGTCGGTAAAAAACGATGTGGAATATCTCATCGAGCAGATGAAAAGCTCCGATTGCACTTTTGTAAGAAATGGCACTGAATACGACAATCTGCAGGCGGCCGAACACCTTCAGAATAAGTGGGAATATGCTGAAGATAGGGTCGCTTCGACCGAGATGTTTATTAACGAAGTGGCATCTAAAAGCTGGTTTACTGGCCGCGCGTATCAGGTTAAATGTGGCGAAGACACCCAAACCAGCCAACAATGGCTAACCGAGCGGTTAGCGGAAAAAGAAAAGTTAAATTAACGTCTATTGCCACCGAAAAGCTCAGAAAGATAAGCAGAAATCACACTGCTGAATATCCCGATAATCACTGCGACAGCAATAACCACCAAAAAGGTAATGACGGCAATAAAAATAGAGCCGATAAAAAGGCCAACTAACGGAAGAATCAAAAAGAAAACAAAAGCAATGACCAATGCGGCAACGATTAATGCGCCAGCTTGAAGCGCCAAGATGGCAACCGGGTTGGAGATTTCTTTCCCGTTAATAACCACTCTTCTGTTCATCTTTCCCCTCCTAAACGTAATGCCCACAGAATAGCATTTCGTTTCGCCCAGTTTTTCAGACCACTTAACAATCCTTGATTGAAAAACAACCAGTATGACGTGTTAGTCTGATAAAGCTTAAAAAATAATCACAAGTACAGCTGGGAGAAGGCATGAAATACACGGGAAGTTGTCACTGTGGGTCGGTGACGTTTGAATTTGAAGAGCAAGAAATTAAATCAGGGTTGCGTTGTAACTGTTCGGTGTGCCAGAAGAAAGGAGCATTGATGAGCGCGTTTACTGTGTCACCGGAAGCCATGAATATCAATGCGGCGGAAGGTGCACTGGCGACCTATTCATTCGGTAGCGGAACAGCGAAACATCACTTTTGTAGCCGCTGCGGGATTTACCCTTTCCACCAAACACTCAGAAAACCGGGACACTACCGGGTTAATCTTGGTTGTCTTGAAGGTGTCGATACGACCAAGCTGCCATTTGATGTTTTTGACGGCGCTTCGCTCTAGATTTAGTCGATCTATAGAAACTAGGAAGAAAAGCCTGACGACATTTTGCCGTCAGGCTTTTTTGATCAGAAGTGATAGGCGACCGTCGCGCCAACCAGCCATTGGTGTTCACTGTCAACGATAGGGGAGTCAGCAACTTCACTGCCTAAACCTGTGTATTGTGCAGATTGAGTCAGGTTCCAGTTCTCGCTGATAGGATAAATCAGCTTATAACCGACTTCATAAGCGACTGAGCTTTTGCCAGTGTATTGAGTTCGGTTGGCACGGGCTTCTTTTGGTTGCACACCGAAGTAGTAGTCCACAAAGTCTTTACTCTGGAACATCACCCCTGCGAAGGAAACCAAATCCGCATCGCCAATGGGAAAGATGTCGAAGTACCTCACGCCCGCCAGATAACCTTTGTAAGCGCCAGATATATCATGCTGGAAGTAGGTGGAAACCACGCCGGTACCAACTTGGAAATCAGCATTTAATCCAAGGTCGACACTGATGTCCCTGTCATCCATACCTTTCAGAAAATCCGAGGTATCGTCATCGTAACCGATCCCCGCACTGGTGAGATGCACACCAAGATTGACCAGATCGCCGTCGGTTCCATAAAAACGGTAGTTTGCACCACTGAAGTCGATGTTGAAGTCTTCACCGTGGTAGCCAAAGTTAAGGAGTGGAACGACAGAGTGATCTTGCTCTTTGTAGAGGTCGCTGGTGGCAGCTACGCCCGCCTCAGCAATCCAGGTGCTTTGTTTGGTATAGATATTACCGTTGAGAATATAAGTTTGATTCGCTGCCTGTACCGCAGGTGCAGCGGCGAGAATGGAAAAGAGTAATGCAGATTTATTCATGATTCTGTCCTTGTTTGTGCGCTTAATGAACACCGTACAAAACTCGGCTAACTGACAATAGAATCAATTTGTCATGGGTTTGTCAGCGATTGTCAGGGTCTTTGGTTTGGAATGGTCAAAATGAGTTTGGCTCCTCCTTTTGCACTTTCTTCGAACACGGCATGCCCGTCGTGTTTTTCAACAATTAGTTTAACGATGGCAAGACCCAATCCATGGCCCATATTGGTTTTGTTCCTTGATGGGTCGACACTGAAAAACGGCTCAAAGACGGATTCGCGATATTCTTCAGGGATCCCGGGGCCATCGTCTTCAACAATGATCTGGGTAGTGTTTCCGTTTTGTTGGCAAATGAGTTTGACGGTTGATTCCGCATACCGCACTGCATTCGTTAATATGTTTTCTATAGCGCGTTTCAACAAGGGTTTATCAGCCAGAAGTGAGATATCAGGCTCAATAATCACTTCTATTTCACGGTTTTGACGATTGGGCAGTCGCTCAACCAAATGCTGGATAAAGGGCTCAGCAGGAAGGGCTTCTTTCGTTAGTGACTGATCCTGACGCCCAATTTTGGCGAAGTAGAGCAATTCGTTCACAAGTTGCTCCATTTCTTCTGTGTCTTCAACAATGCTGGCGACTTTATCCTTGAGGTCGCGAGACGTGACTTCATCTTTGATGATCTCTGCTTGCCATTGAATGCGGAAAATAGGCGTGCGAAGGTCATGGGCAACGGCTTGGGTCAAGGAGCGATTGCTGGTGATCAACTGAGAAATCTTGTCTGCCATATCATTGAAGCTTTCATTCAACTTGCCGACTTTACTGCCGCTGTTGGTTGGTGCTCGGACGTTTAGGTCGCCTTTGGCAAAGTCTGCGGTCACTCGTTGTAAAACCCGAACCCGTCTGCTTAGAAACCAGATTAGCCAACTCGAATAAATCAGGAATCCGCCACCAATAAACACAAAAAAGAGTGAATCGCTAAACTCGATATTCTGTCTGACTACGTCATCAGTATTTGGCTCAAAATGGTAGTAGTTCGTTGAATCCGGCAGTGTTAGCCAAAGTCCCCGGTCTTCATCGTGAAAGGAATAGGAATGCGGCATATTGCTTCCTGAAAAGTAACGCTTTACTTCTTCGGGTGCATCATTCATTGGCACGAGGTTTAGATTGTTCGCCGTGGATTGCGCGTAGTCAGCAACCAATTGCCTGAGCGCTTCATCATCTTGATGCTCTGACAAAGTCGCCATCAAATCTTGTACTGCTGCTGCTTGCATGTCCTCAAGGACATAGTCGTAATCTGTATTGAGCTGATAAACGAACAAGTCAAACGCGAAAAGGCTGACAATAAAAAGAACAAACAGTCCGATAAAGGATTCGATATAGATACGCCACATAGTTAACCTGGTCTTGTTATTCCTTCCATGCGTCCGGCACAAAGAGATAGCCTTTCCCTCTCACTGTCAGTATCCGATGGGGTGATGAGGGGTTATCTCCCAGTTTTTTTCTAAGACTGACGACCTTGTTATCTACAGTACGATCCAGACCATCATATTCAATGCCACGAACAGCAAGAGTCAGTGTTTCTCTCGACAAAACTTCGTCGGCAGAAGCGGCGAGCAGCCATAAGAGGTCGAACTCACTGTCTGATAGGGCAATGTGCTCACCAGACCATTCACACCATTTTCTTGCGTTGTTGAGAGACAAATTCCCAAACGTTAATACGCTGGCAGGTTCAGGCTTCGACGTTTCCGGCATTTCATTACCTGAACCCTCCCTGCGTAGCAATGCACGTAATCTGGCAAGTAGTACACGGGGTTTAATTGGTTTGGTGACAAAGTCATCAGCCCCAATTTCCAATGCGGCGACATGGTCAAAGTCGTCATCACTTGCCGTGAGCATTAACACCTTACCGGAGAACTGTGGGCGAATCTGTCGGCAAATTGTCAGGCCATCGATATCCGGCAGCATCAGGTCGAGCATAACGATGTTGGGCTGTTCAGAAAGGATTGCACCAATGGCACTTTCACCGTGATCAAACTCCCTTACGTCAAAATCCTGCTCACGGAAGTAGGAAGAAAGAAGCTGTCGAAGCTTGGTGTCATCTTCAACAATAAACAGAAGAGGTTTGGGTGACATTGAAAATCCTCATACCTGAATGTAATACCAATCACAGTAGGTAGCTGATCAGAAATAGCGCAGGAAAAATGCTCGAGAACAAGGCGGAAAATTTCGATAAGTAGTTATTCTACAATCAAATTTTTCAACGCAGTTATCGAACATTTTAACAAGCTAGGATGAGCAGATATTTACTACGATTGGTATAAGTTCTATCAACGGGATAGCACGCTAAAACTGGTTTGTCACCGCTTTAGCGTGAGAGTTGAGGGCTTTGTACGAGAGTGGTTCAAAAAGGATAAAGTTGGCCCGAAGAAGCCAGTGGAAGGTAGGTGCTTCGGAACCCCTTATTCCACTCATGCAACATATAGCCGCCGGGATCTTGTGTAAAACCAACAGGCGCATCACTTCGGTGATCCGTCAAAAAGGAACTCGCTGTTGCGGGGGAGGACAAAACCGTGGCTCCACCTATTGTAGCGACAATGCTGTTATGAAGATGGCCGCAGATAACCCGCACATCACGGGGGGATTTCTCCAGAATCTCTGCCATTTCATCTGCGCCTTCCAGACCAATAGCATCCATAAACTGAATACCGGATGCAAAAGGAGGGTGGTGCATGGCAATCAAGGCGGGTTTATCCGGGTGACGCGTCAATGCATGCTCGAGAAAAGCCAAAGCAGTGGGAGATAAACGACCACCACCTTGACCTGGAATCACGGTATCCAGACCGATGATGTCGAGGTCTGGGAAGTGTTTCACCCAGTTGATTTCATCACTGGTCGCGGGTGTCAGATTCTCAAAGCAGTGATGCATAGAGGAGCGAAGATCGTGATTGCCGGGTATCACGAAATAGGGAATACCCAAACGCCTTATTACAGAATTGAAAGCGTCGTAGCTCTCGACGTCGCCGTGGTCGGTGATATCGCCAGTCACGATGATGGCATCGACGTGTCCAAGCTTCTCTAAATCCTGCTCAATCTTAGTGATGGCATCTTCAAACAAGGTCAGCGTGTCGAGCACGCCGGAGACTTTGTTGGGAGGGCAGACGACGTGTGTGTCTGTCAGCTGTAATATTCGTGTCATAACGCCCTCCTTACTTGATACCTGCACGCAAGAACGCTTGCACAAACTGACGTTGGAAGATCAAGAACGCGATCAGTAGTGGTGCAACCGACATCATTGTCGCAGCAGAAATCACGGAAATATCTACACCGTTTTCCGGCGCACCGAATATTGACAAACCCACGGTGAGTGGTCGGGTATCGTCAGAGTTAGTCACAATCAAGGGCCACAGGAAGTTGTTCCAGTGGGTCGAGACAGAAACCAGTGCGTAAGCGAGATAAGTCGGCTTTGCGAGCGGCACATAGACTTTCATCAAAATACCGAACAGCGAACAACCCTCGACACTGGCTGCTTCATGCAACTCATAAGGCACCGATTTAAAGGACTGGCGCATCAGGAAAATACCGAATGCACTGGCCATATAAGGCATACCAACACCCAGGATAGTGTCGAACAGGCCCAGCTTGGACGTGACTGCGTAGTTTTCGACGATCAATACTTCAGGAAGAATGAACAGTTGCAGCAAGACCAGAATGAAGACGAAGTCTTTACCCGGAAATGACACCTGTGCAAATGCAAAGCCCGCCAGCGTGGTGATGATGAATTGCCCAATCAAAACCACGGTCACCAAACAGAAGGTGTTGATGAAGTACTGAATCCAAGGCGCACCTTCCCAAGCGACGCGGAAGTTATCGAGTGTCCAACCCGAGAGTAGGTTGAAATTTACCGCATCTGATGTGGTGTGGAATGCAGCCCAGAAGGCAAACACTAAGGGTGATATCCAAATGACGGCCAGTAGGAGCGCACCAAAGGTATCGAGATACTTTTCGATAAATTTCATTGATAGTGCGTCCTTTTATCCAGATAAGTGAACTGAATCGCTGCTGCAATCCCTAGTACTATCAGCACCAGCACTGTCATTGCTGCAGCATGCGGCGCATCAAAGAAGGCGAATGCCATTTCCCAGATGTAGTAGAGGATCAGTTTGGACGCGTCGGACGGCCCACCTTTGGTCAGAATGAACAGGTGGTCAATCAGCTTCACCGAGTTAATCATGGCGTTGACCACAATAAACAGGGTGGTGGGCATCAGTAGTGGCAACACAATGCGGCGTGTGTAAGTCCAGCGACTGGTGCCTTCTATATCTGCGGCTTCTTTGTAGTCTGCAGGAATGGTTTGAAGCGCTGCGAGATAGAAGATCATGAAGAAGCCCGCTTCTTTCCAGATGGTGACAATGATCACTGCCCAAAGCGCGGTTTCAGGTCTGCCTAACCAATTGACTGATTCAAAGCCAAATAACGCACCGATTTGGTCGAGTACGCCTAAATCCGGCGTGTAGAAAAACAGCCAAAGGTTTGCAGCGGCAATCATGGGCAGCACGGTGGGCGTGAAATACGCGGTGCGGACAAAACCCTTGGCCGATATTTTTGAGTTAGCCCAAAGCGCCATAATGAGTGCGATAGCGATCGACGCCGGAATGGTAATCGCGGCATAGAAAAGGTTGTTTTCGACGACGATCCAAAAGGTCGGATCGTTAAAAAGATCCGAGTAGTTTTCCAGCCCGGTAAATTCTGAAGGGCGACGACGCGTTCCTTTGGAAAATAGACTTTCCCACAGGGTAGCTACCGAAGGGTAGAACGCGAAAAGCGTAAGTAAAATGGCAGCGGGTGTCAGCAGAAGCCAGCCATACATGTGCTGTCTGCGGCGCTCCATTTCAGCGTAATGATTCATAGTACTGCTCAACTTCCAGAGAGTCCCCCATCTGAGTCAGATGGGGGAGACGTGCTTATTGATAATCGCGCAGGAGACGTTTCGCGGATTTCTGAGCTTCTTCAAGCGCAGCTTCCGGTGTTTTCTGGTCGGTCAGGGCAAACTGAATCGCGTTATTCAAACCTTCACGGACACGCGCGGTTTCGTAAGTGGAGAACTCAGCAACAGCATGCTCAAGTTGGTTACGCGCAACCAATGCAGGTGGGAACGCTGCTGTGTATTCTTGCAGCGCTTCGGTTTCGTATGCGCCTTTCGACACACCCATGTAACCGGTCGCGATTGACCATCTTGCGGCTTGCTCTGGTGAAGTCATGAACTTGATGAGCTTCATGGCTGCGGCTTTTTCTTCGTCAGAGGTGTCTTTAAAGATGTAGAAGTTGCCGCCACCGGTTGGTGAGCCTAAACGGACATTGCCTGGCAGCATAGCAACACCAAAGTCGAACTTAGCGGCCTTTTTGACTGCCGTCAGGTTACCGGTTGAATGCCACATCATTGCCGTATTGCCTTCAAGGAAAGCTTGACGAAGTGTGCCCCATTCAACGGTGCCAGTTGGCATTACACCATGCTCTTGTGAGAGTGATTTCCAGAAATTGAGTGTTTCGATCACGGCCGGATCATCGAAGTAGGTGGTGAGGCCATCGTCAGACATCAGTTTCTTGCCATTCTGAATCGCCAGAGCTTGGAACATCCAGTATGGGTAACCAGTGGAAGGGATCATGATGCCGTAAGTGTCGTCGTTAGTGAGTTTTTTACTCACCTCAACCAACTCATCCCAGGTTGTCGGCGGCTTTTCCGGGTCAAGACCCGCAGCACGGAACATGTCTTTGTTGTAGTAGGCAACAATGGTGGAACGTTGGAACGGAATACCCCAAGTTTTGCCTTCCGCCTGACCGTTTTCCATCAGTGCAGGATAGAAACCAGCCAACCAAGCTTTGTCGGCATCACCTTGCATCAAGTCGTCAAACGGTGAGATCAAATCTTGCTCAATCAAGTCGTACACGTCGATAGAAAACATAACGGCCAACTGTGCAGGCTCGCCAGAGTTCAGTGCGGACAGTGCGCGCACACGGGTGTCATCGTAGTTACCAGAGTAGATAGCGTTAACCTTGATATCTGGGTTTTGCGCTTCAAAGTCATCAACAATGCCGTCAACCACTTTTGTTAGCGCGCCACCCACTGCGATTGGGTAGTACATGTTTAGTTCTGTTGCCGCCATTGCTGATTGCGAAGCGAGAGTAAACGCACCGGCAAAGGCACAACTCATTAACTTTGAGAACTTCATAGTTTCACCATTGGTTACGTATTTAATTTGGGAATCAGCTTTCTGTTTGGCGTTAAGAAAAGCCGTTCCACTCCTTGTTAATTGATTCTTTTTCCATCACCGTCAAAGAAGTGCAGGGCACTGTCCTCAAAGGTTATGTCTACGCTGCTTCCTTCTTGAAGTGATGAATAGCCGTGAAGCTTGACCACCAAGCCCTTGGCTTTGGGATGGTCAAGCAACACATGGGTTTCATCACCCAAATATTCGCTTTCAGAAACGGTACAACTGATTCGGCCTTGGCCTGCCTCTACCAACTCCACGTCTTCGGTACGCAAGCCCACTTTGTGCGCGTGCTCAGTGCCAGGAATAACGTCACCGTCGATCAGTGCCATCGGTGGGGCACCAATAAATTCAGCCGCAAAGGTATTTTGAGGAATGTTGTAGAGCTCCTGCGGCGTGCCTGCCTGCATGATGTGACCGTCTTTCATCAAAATGATCAGGTCAGCCATACTCATGGCTTCCGTTTGGTCGTGGGTGACGTACACCACGGTCATTCCCAGATCTTTCTGGAGCTTTTTGATGTCTTTTCGCACAGAGTGACGCAGCTTGGCATCTAGGTTGGAGAGCGGTTCATCCATTAGACAAAGGGGTTGACCTGCAACAATCGCACGCGCAAGAGCTACACGTTGACGCTGTCCACCGGAAAGTTCGCCCGGCTTACGCTCTTCGTATCCCAGAAGGCCGGTGATCCGCAGTGCGTTCTCAAGTTTCTTTAGGCGCTCATCTTTGGGCACCTTTCGTACCTTCATGCCGAACATGACGTTTTCTGCGACAGAGAGGTGCGGGAAGAGTGCATAAGACTGAAATACCATGGAGAGGTTTCGCGCTGAAGGTGCCATTTCAGTCACGTCGGTGCCTTCAATGTGAATAGACCCCTCATCAGGGATCTCCAAACCGGCTAATAAGCGCAGTGTTGTGGATTTGCCGCAACCAGAGGGACCCAGCAGGGCTACAAATGTGCCTTCTGGGATATCGATAGAAATGTTTTCAACACCAAGTTGTCCGTTCCACCTTTTTGCGATGTTGTCGAACGAAACAAAGGGTTCTGTGTTCATGAAGCGTCGCCTCCCACTAACTTCAAACGATCTCCGACACGGTCACTCAGTGCTGAGAAGTCATCGCCGGGATGTTGGTCCATGATGATCAAATCCACGTCGAAAATACTCCCGCCAATAGCAGGGGCTGTTCGCGTCAACTTAGTACTGTCCATAACTAAAATGGACGTTTTGCAATGGGTGCGAATGGCTTCGCGAACCCTGACTTCAGAGGCATGGAAATCCAACATGCCTCCGTCTTCCGATACGCCAGCTACGCCAAAAATGCCGTACTCGGCGCGATAACTGTTGAAAAACTCAAGCACGCCGTCACCGAGTACATCCCGGTCAGGCATGCGTACCTCTCCACCCGGAATGATGATGCGGTTACTTGGCTCATTACTCAGCACCATGGCGGCATTGAGGTTATTGGTCATCACCGTTAGGCCAGATTTCGAAGTCAATGCTTCGGCCACAATCGCCGGTGTCGAACCAATAGAAATAAACACCGTGGCACCGTCAGGAATGACATCAGCCACTGCTTTAGCAATAGCGCGTTTCTCAGTTGGGTTTGTTGCTGCACGTAAGTCATAAGGTGCATTCAACTGCTCTTCAAAAGACTCCACACCGCCGTGACGACGGCGAAGCAGATTTTCGCTGCACAACTGATTAAGGTCGCGCCGCACGGTTTGAGATGACACTCCCAATATTTCCGTGAGTAATTCGACAGATACATTGCCGCGCGCTTGTGTCAGTTCAATGATCTTTTCGCGTCGAATCTCTGTTTTCGATTTGAGTTTGGTTGCTACCGTCATAACTGCTCACATCTCCACTTTCATTTCAATCTAAGATCATATTTAACAAAAAGCCAACATATAATGAGCATACGAACATAAAAATGTTCATTTGTTGATCAAAAGCGCAATGTTGATTACCTTATTAATAAGCGAATGCTCAAGCGGTATGGGTATAGAGGTGAAACAGAGAAGTGAGAACACGCACGTCGTGCGCTAGGTGATATAAGAATGACAGGAACATCTGTACTAATTAATTTGTTGGGAGGCGTGGCACTGCTGCTGTTTGGTCTTGCGCTGGTCAAAGAGCATGTATTGAAAACCTTCGGTGGACGTATCCGCCGTAGTTTAGGACGGTCGGCGTTTAACCGTTGGCGCGGCTTTGGTGTCGGCCTTGGAGTGACATGCCTGCTACAAAGCAGCACAGCCACGGCGCTATTGGCCAGTTCGCTGGGTAGCCAGGGGCTGGCAACAGCAAGTGGTTTAGCGATTTTACTTGGTGCGGATGTTGGAACCACTCTTGTGGCTAAACTTCTGACATTCGATTTAAGTTGGCTTCAACCTGTGCTGTTATTTGTTGGTTTTATAGTCATATCTTCAGGGAAGAAGGATAAAACCAAGCATATTGGCCGAATTATGATTGGCCTTGGCATTATGTTGCTAGCGTTGAAAATCATCGTTTCTACGTCAGTTCCTATGCGCGATTCTGTGGCAATTCAATCCTTGATGGGAGCGCTTAGCGATGAGCCTTTGTTGGCTGTCATCGTCGGTATGTGTATTGCGTTTTTGGTGCATTCGAGTCTTGCAACCGTTTTGCTCATTGTGGCAATGGCAGGTTCTGGTGTGATTACCCTGCAAGGTGGAATGGCGCTGATTCTAGGGGCAAACCTAGGCGCAGCATTACCAGCGGTGATGAATACGGTTAACGCAACACCAGAGATTCGAAGGGTGCCTCTCGGGAATTTTGGCTTCCGCGCCGTCGGTGTAGTGATTACTCTGCCTCTGCTGGATGTACTGAATTCAACGGCGTTGTTCGCGTCTGATGAGCCCGCGGTAGTACTTGTTAACTTCCACCTTCTTTTCAACGTATTGTTGGCGATGACATTTTTGCCCTTGGTGACGCCTTGTGCACGTTTACTCGAAAAATGGGTACCAGCGAATACTTTGGATAAGGCAGACAACAAACCTCGTTATCTGGATAGAAAAGCATTTCGTACACCTTCAGTGGCATTGTCGAATACTGTGCGTGAGGTGCTGAGAATGGGGGATTTGCTGAGAGGCATGCTTGATGGTGCGTTTGAGGCGTTGAACACCCGCAATTCTGCGCAGTTACAGCATATTAAGCGTTCGGATGATTTGGTCGATGAGTACTACGAGAAGATAAATCTTTATTTAACGGAGCTCAGTCGTCAGGACATTCCTAAGAAGTATCGCCGCCGTTGCTATCGCATTTCGTCTTATACGACCAATCTGGAGCATGCAGGCGATATTCTCGAATACAGCATGACAGAGGTCATCAACAAAATTATCCAACAAAATATTCTCTTGCCTGATTATGAGCGTAAAGCGATTGATGAACTCAAGAACTGTATTTACCGTAATATGGAACTCGCGTTCAGCGTGCTACTCACCGGTGATGTGAACAATGCTCGTGCGTTAATTGAACAGAAGAGCGTGGTAAAAAACATTGAGCGCGAAGCAATTCTTGCTCACCAAAAAGGCCTAAGAGATCAAACAATTACCGTTGTTGCTGGTAGCTCTTTATATTTGGATTTATTGAGAGATTTAATCCGTATCAACTCTCACTTTACGTCTATTGCATACCCTATTTTGGATCAAGCAGGCGAGCTAAGAGCCAGCAGATTGAAAAATACCCAAGCGGAACCGTCAAGCAGAGCGGAACCATCGATTAATAGCAATGAATCTCCAACGTAAGGTTGCTTGAGTTTTCACTAAGGAAGGAAGAATGACCGTTTTCAAGAATACTTACCTCATTATGCGCCATGGACAGAGTGAAGCGAATGTGGCTGATATCGTGGTGAGCGATCCTGCTATCGGTTGCGCCAATTATGGGTTATCTCCGCTCGGTCAAACGCAGGCCAAAGCATCGGCGCAAGCTTTTCGTGACAAGGGGATAGAGATTATCGTCTGTTCCGATTTCAAACGTACCAAGGAAACGGCAGCCATTGTTGCTGAGGAACTCTCCGTGCAACCGGCGGTTGAGGATATCCGACTGCGAGAGCGATTTTTTGGTGAATGGGAAGGGCAATCGTCATCTGCGTATGAAAACGTGTGGGCTAAAGATTTGCAGGACTCAAACCAAAGTTTTAATAACGTTGAAAGCACCGTGAGTGTGCGCGATCGTTCTGTCAGCTTGATTCAAGATTTAGAAAACCAACATGAAGACAAAGCCATCCTGTTGGTTGCTCACGGCGATATCTTACAGATCATGAAATCGGCTTTTCACGACATTGAGCCGGGTCAACACCGCACTTTGCCTCACCATGAAACCGGTGAAATCAAACTACTGGTGTCTAAAGGGGATACCATTCACTTGCCGATCTAATGTTGATAATAACGAAAACTGTTGAAAACTCAGGGTGGTACGTTGTGTTTCTCTGGCGAGAAAGCGTACCACTTTCTGTAGTCATCTCTTCTTTCCTGCCTTCCTTTGATCGCTGACCTTATACTCAAATCATCGTTGTGTTAAAGAAATGTTATGCGTGAGCATTTAGAAACATCGAAGGAGTAAACTCCTCATACAAATACGATCATTTCGAGGGTTTCCCCATGAAGGAAAATGGACAAACAAAATCAATTCAAATCATCGGCGTTCCTGTAGATCTCGGTGCTTCCCGGCGCGGAACAGATGGTGGCGTTTCTGCGGTTCGCATAGCAGGGCTTGGCGAGAAGCTGACAAAGATGGGTTATACAGTGACGGACGAAGTGGACGTTGCCGTTCCCTCTAAGGAGTCTAGACCCAAAGAGACCACAGGCAATATGCGTTTCCGCAGCGAAATTCTGCAGGTGTGTCAGGATCTCGCCGTCGTGACAAAAGAGGCACTGAACAAAGGGAATCTCCCTCTGATCATCGGTGGAGACCATTCCCTTGCAATTGGTTCGATTTCTGGCATCGCTGACTATTTTCAGGAGAAGGGCGGCGAGCTAGGCCTTGTTTGGTTTGATGCTCATGCAGATATGAATATTCCGGGTATTTCACCATCGGGCAATATTCACGGAATGCCGCTGTCCCATCTGCTTGGCTACGGCGACAAGGAATTTACAGGCATTCTCAGCGTCAACCCAAAAATAAAGCCTGAAAATGTGGTGCTGGTGGGTGTACGGGATATTGATGAGAAAGAAAAAGAGCTGATAAAGCAATCGGGCATCAAGGTTTACAGCATGCGAGATATCGATGAACTTGGTATGAGCCGCGTAAGCGACGAGATCCTGGAAATTGTGACCAAAGGAACAGTGGGTTTCCATGTCAGCTTTGACGTGGATGGATGCGACCCCGAAGTGATGCCGGGTTCAGGAACTTTGGTTCCGGGCGGGGTGACATATCGTGAAGCGCATTTGTTGTTAGAAAAGTGCGCGGAAACCGGATTGATGACTTCCATGGATTTGGTGGAATTGAACCCATTTCTAGATAAAGGAAACATCTCCGCCGAACGTGCCGTGTCACTGGTACTCAGCGCGTTTGGGCAAAGCGTACTATAACTCTCCTCTGAAGGCTGCCGTGTTTCCACGGCAGTTCATTCCCTACTTCTTTTTCCTCTCTATAATCGCTCTGTGTAACAAAGGTATTTTTATCTGACTCCCTTGTGAAAGTAAGCTATGTTGATGACTTATCGAAGAAAATTGAGAGGGCAAAGATGGAGCGTAAAAATATCCGAAATGTCGTGTTTGATGTAGGCAATGTAATTGTGCGTTGGTCACCATTGGAAATTGTTAGGCTGACTTTCGGGAACAAAATAGAACACGAATCTATTGCCAGAGAGATTTTTCAAAATGACATCTGGATGGACTTAAACAAAGGCTTGATGACTGAAGATGAGGCCCAAAAACGCTACCAAACCGAAATGGGTTTCTCACCAGATATCACAAATAAGCTCTTTTACTATGTGAAGCAATCTCTTATCCCCCTATTTGGTTCGTATGAGCTCATCCAACGCGTGAAACAGGCTGGCTATGGCGTATACGCTTTGACCGATAATGTGCACGAAATCGTTGCTTTCCTCAAAGAAACCCAAGACTTCTGGCCATTGTTTGACGGGGAAATTGTGTCGGCAGAGGTGGGCTTACTCAAACCTCAACCTGAAATCTATCAGGCGCTTTTGACCCGCTATGATTTGAATGCAGCAGAGACAGTTTTCCTTGATGATATGCCTCATAACGTTAAAGGCGCTCAAGACGTTGGCATCGCAGCGATTCAATTTGAGAATGCAGAACAAGCAAAATCCGAGTTGAAGCAGCTAGGGTTGCTGTTTTAACGCATTCTATTCGGCGGACTTGTGTTGAAAAAGCCAGCGTCATCGCTGGCTCATGAAATGGGTCTAACCTTTCAGCTCCTTTGAAATACTTTTAATACCGTGTTCAGCACAGATATCGTCATATTCTATACCCTCATCATTTTCCCCTGGTGCACCAGCGACACCAATTGCACCGATGACTTGCCCTTTGTAATAGATTGGAATGCCACCACTTAGCGTAATCAATCCTATTTCGTTAAAGACAGCACCGAGCTGAGGCTCGTGTTCATTTTCCGCTTCGATGATGGATGTTGCCTCGCGGCGGGATGCTGCTGTGAGTGCCTTTCGGTAGCTGGTTTCCACAGCATGAGGGAAAGCACCGTCGCTGTTTAGTTGAACTTTCATTTGACCACGTTGATCAACGACCGTGGTTGTCGGTTTAAAACCATCTTTCAAACAGCTGTCATTGGCGGCTTTAGCGGCTTTTAACGCCATGTCCAAAGAGATAGTTGGCTCATTGACGACGTTGGCAAATGAATTTCCCGAGACAAATGCCATGCAGGTAAGAAGGGAGAGCATGGACAGAGTTTGATAGCGTTTTTTCATTGGCAAAATCCCTATACTTGGTGGGATACGTTGAGAACTCCCACGATCACTGGATAACTGAAAGTTAAAACCCAGAACCTCACTACTGTTCAGGTTCCTAGTCATCATGTGCCGGATATGGTGAAAAAAATGTCAAGAGAAAATGGAATGTCGAACATGCCAGATACCTTTAATGTAAGACGCGCCTCGACAGAAGATCTCCCAACACTGGTGAAGTTCACTGCAGAAGAAGCAAGAGAAGCCGAAGGTTCATCCTCAACACCTGAAACGTTGAGAAAAGGCATAGAAGCTGCACTCAATGACACGTCGTTGGCGATGTATTGGGTGATGTTTGATAAAAAAGAAAAAGTTATTGGCAGCGTCTCTGCGATACGTGAATGGAGTGATTGGAATGCTGGCTTTTATTGGTGGATTCAGAGCATGTATTTGCTACCGGAAGCCAGAGGAAAGGGCCTGATGGGTAAGCTTATCGATACTGTTAACGATGAAATGAAGATACAAGGAGGATTGGAGCTTAGGCTATATGTACATGCTGACAACATCGTTGCGAGTAAAGCATATGAAAAAGTTGGATTCGAATATTCTTCCTACCAAATCATGACTCTCCAAAAATAACTTACTGAGTTAGCAACATTGAACAATTTTATCGTATTCACCGGCGGTCCAGGTTCAGGCAAAACGACGGTTATTGAAGCTCTAAGAAGGCAAGGTTACTGCTGTGCGCCAGAAACAGGACGGAAAGTCATTCAAGAGCAGGTAAAACAAAATGGCACTGCATTCCCTTGGCTAGACAAAATTGCCTTTCGAGATGAGATGGTGCGAATGGAACTAGCCAACTTTAATGATTATCGCGATAAGCCAGAGACGGTCTTTTTTGACCGCAGTATTCTGGATTGCTTGGGATATAGCCTTCTTGAAGCACTTCCCACCCCAAAGAAATTGGAAGAGTTGTGCGAAGAATTGACTTATAGAAAGCGAGTTTTCGTCTTCCCGCCTTGGCAAGAAATCTTCGAGAACGACGCAGAACGAAAACAAGATTTTGAAGAAGCGGTAAGAACCTATGAAGTGATGGTCGGTGTTTACGAAAGATCGGGATACAGGCTAATTGAAGTGCCACGACTTACTGTAGAAGAACGAATAGGGTTTATTCTCGGGCATATTCAAATTCGTTAACTGACACTGACAACCCGCAAGTGTTTACCACCGTTGATACATACAGCGCAGCCAAAAGTGTCACACAATACAAAGCAGTTCAGCCGCTGCGTGTATGGATATTTTTTCAGCGGTTTCGCCGCTCCAAATCTGGTTCTGTTTTGGGTGTTATATATATGGATATTCTCTGACAATGATTAAAACTTTAAATATATCTAAACAAGATTTCTTAAGTTATTATGAGTTTTCTGTAAAGAGGCTCTATAACCCTAAAAATAAAGAAAGCTCCGGTTTTCTCAGAAGTATAATTATTGGTTTTTCTTACTGTAACATTTGTAGTGGTTTTTTAATTGCTTAAATTTTCGGCATCATGTGCGTTTGGTTTTTCAATAAGGATGTTATATGAGATATTTTAAAATTTTATCGTTAGTACTGGCGGGTATGACTTTCTCAGGCTGTAGTACGATAAGCTATGAAGAACCAACAGAAGGTCCTTTAGCAAAAGTGCGTTTTTCAACTGACTTTGAGAGTATCGTGCATGTTTCGGGCTATAAGAACTTAAACTGCGAAGGAGAATCTGAATGGATGAGATTACGGAATGGATTTTTATTAAATAGTTCACCTAAAACTCTCAATATTCCTCTTAGCGACGACTTACATGAAAACTCATTTAAAGAATTTTGTTTCAGCTAGTAAGGAACATATCTTTATGTTTAAAAGTACTTACATGGGTGAATTGACCGAGGATTTAGACGGATGGTATGAGTATACCTGTGGAGTACCAGTGAAAATCAAGTTTGATAAGAATGAAATGTATGAGGTTAGCTATCAACATACTGGTCTAACCTGCAGTGCAGAGGTGAGTCGCATATATAATACTCCTGAAGGAGATATTAATAGAGAGTCATTAAAGGTGTTCACTAATAAAGTATATGGGTTCGGTAAGCACTGTAAGGAAGCGTTTGATAGAGAAAAACTGTATTGAAAATTATGATTTTTCGAATCATAAGTCGTTATTAGTGGAACGCCTAGAAAAATGGCGCTTATCATATTTAGCCTAAAATCATGGCTTTCGGTGGTTTTTGGGCAGCCGTTGTCGCAACGTCGCACATCAGCGAAAATAAGGTAACGAATATGCTGTTTGGTCTTTCGATATCAAACTTGGATGTGTTGTTTTTTATATGCATATTTGGTTTTCCTTTGGGTGTGTTTGTACTTTTTATTCGCATCGTTCTATCGAGGTTTGATCTTGTTAAAGTGGACTACAATGCCAGGAGGCTGCTAACTGAGCTGTTAGTTTTAATGGCCTTAGGCAGTGTGCTTGTGGTTCTTCTGTTTTTTGTGGTGTTTGCCTTGTCTCAGTAAATCAAAATATTTGCTATATTGATTCTTCTGAAGGTACTTGCGCATAATAATGCTAGAACGATTTAGTTGATCAAAAATACCGTTCTTTATGCAACCTCATGTGAAATTGGGAGCCAAATGTTCATATTATCCTTAACATACAAAGTGGAATTGTCCGAAGTAGATAAGCATATTGATGCCCATGTTTCATTCCTTGAAAAGTATTACGCATCAGGTAAATTCATTGCTTCTGGCCGCAAAGTGCCGCGTACTGGTGGCGTTATCTTGGTTCATGTAAGCAGTAGAGATGAACTAGACAAAATCATCAAAGAAGACCCGTTTTATATTGAAGGTGCCGCTGATTACGAAGCCATTGAATTTGTTCCGACTATGGCTGCCGAAGAGTTTAGTGCTTTGAAAAATTGCATATAGCAAGGCCTCCATAACGAAACACAACTGCCTGTTTGGTTGAGGCAGCCTGCACAATGGAAACAAAAAGGGCTGGTAAACCAGCCCTCGCTTTATCGCTTAGTCGTCTTCGCGTTCAATCTCGCGAGCGACGTAATCACCATTGATAATCACGCCTTCAACTTCTACATATTCGCCTTCCAGGAAATCGAAGTCTAAGCCGTCATCAAACTCTGTGTTTGCATCAGTAAATATCTTCTGCCCACGAACTTCGAATGACTGCTCCACGTCGTTGGTATTTTCAATGATCCCTTTGCGTTCGAATTCAAACTTGTCCCAGTCGACATCAAAATCAAAGTCATCTTCAAATTCGATTTCTTTGGCGATGGTGCGTTTGGCTTGGTTGACGTATTCCACTTCAACTTCTGCACCAAGACGTAGATCTGCCTTTGAGCCATCATCAAACTTGGTAGAAGGGTCGATATCGAAAATACCTCGATAGTTAAGTTCGAAGCGGCTTTGATCATTCGCTACCCAGGTAATTACACCTTCAGTTTCACCTCGGCCAAGTACACCGCTAAAGCTTTTTAGTTTTAGCGTTTCTGCAGTTAGCTCACCTTCGAATTCGTTGTATGTGCCGAACACTTCTACCCACGCTCCATTTCGAAGCTTACCGTTTTGTAAGAGCTGTGAGTCGAACAGCACAGTCAATGAGTTGCCAACCTTAAACGTATTGTTGTTAACGTTGAGGTTTGAAATACGACCCTCGGCTTCAACCATGCCATCAGCATCGTACTCAAATTGAATAATGCTCAGTACTTTGTAACCCGCGTTGGCGGTTGGCAGTGTGGAAACCATCACCCAATCGCCTTCTAAAATTTTATTCGACAGACGATCAAACTGAAGCTCTACACCATTTACCTTGAAGCTCTTGCCATTGATATCAGTTATTTTGCCAGTGAAGGTCGGATCGAGCTGAACATTCGCACTGGTTGCACGTGATGAGGTTTTCAACGACACCATCATATTTGCCTCAAGCGTTTCATCGCTGAGGTTATGACCAGCATATTCCATTTGCGCTACCTGATACGGACGATTGTTGACGGTAATAGTTGAGCCATTCACGTTCTGGATTTTGCCTTCTACAGCACTTGGTGTTGGAGTAGTGGACGTCTCGCCGCTTTCTCCACCGCTGCCGCCGCACGCTGTTAAAGCCAAAGATAGAAGAGGAAAAAGCGCGTAACGTTTCATTAAGTGAGCCTTGAATAAGTGTGGGTATTTGACGGCGCGGAATGTATCACTGCGTATGTCCGAGGATTTCTGGGGGAATTGTCAGGGTTCTGTCAGCGAGAACTCGATTGATGATTGTTTGTTCATGTCGTTACTTTTTCAGTCAGTGGTTTATAAGAAAACGTTTCAACATGAATAGGTTGTAATGCACTGCTGTATAAAATTTGAGAATGCGATACGCGGCTGAGACGGAGAAATACTCTGACTGAAGGCAGGTTGAATTTTTGGCGGTCTCTTTATAAAAGAAATAATGAGATAGCGTATTTTCGCTGTGTATTAACACACTGCAGAGCTACCAATCATGAAAATTCAGCCATATGAAAATATCGAAGACGCAACCATTGTGGCAGAGACTAAATTGGTAAATGGCGTCTATGTCATGGATCGACGCGATCGTGGAGACCGACGTAAAAAGCGAGGCAAATACCATGGGTATGATCGCCGTGTGAGCGCTGACCGTCGTGGTTCAACAGGCGTTGATGAATTTATCTAGTCCAAAGCGCCTTCCTGCGTTTTAAAAGCGGCGACTTATTCAGGTCGCCGTTTGCTTTTTCCCTATCTAAAAATCCAGCCTCGTTGCCATTCATAATTTGTTACCGCTCGAAATAATTTGGCAAAAACCACTACAAAATCATGGTATTTGCGACGAAAAACATAAGATCCATCTCAAGTTATTGGTCATGTGTATCAATAGTTGGGCGTGCAATTGAGCCAGATCAAAGTCTTGCACACTGGCGGGGTGTTACAAAATTCAGGTACGAAAGAGGTAGGACAAGCCTATCTTCGTGCACCCTACATATTCGAATAACAACCCCAGGAGAATCGCAATGACGAGCGCATTTTTTATCCCAACCGTTAACCTGATGGGCGCAGGTTGCCTTGGAGATGCTGCTGATGCCATTAAGTCTCACGGCTTCAAAAATGGTCTTATCGTGACCGACAAGGTGCTGAATGAAATCGGCGTTGTAGAAAAAGTTGCGGCTCTTCTGGCTGAGCGCGATGTGAAAACTGCCGTGTTTGATGGTACGCAACCAAACCCAACAATTGGCAACGTTGAAGCAGGTCTGGCTATTTTGAAAGAAAATGGCTGTGACTTTGTGATTTCTCTTGGTGGCGGTTCTCCACATGACTGTGCGAAAGGTATTGCGCTGGTGGCAACCAACGGCGGCAACATTAGTGATTACGAAGGTGTCGACCAATCTGCGAAAGCACAGTTGCCACTGATTGCTATCAACACTACTGCGGGTACTGCGTCTGAAATGACTCGTTTCTGCATCATTACCGATGAAGCGCGCCACATTAAAATGGCGATTGTTGATAAGAACACTACGCCGCTGATTTCAGTGAATGACCCTGAGCTGATGCTGGCAAAACCTGCATCACTGACAGCTGCGACCGGTATGGATGCGCTGACTCATGCGGTAGAAGCGTATGTTTCAACTGCAGCATCTCCAATTACTGATGCGGTTGCGATTAAAGCGATTGAGCTTATTCAGGCGAACCTGCGCACCGCTGTGAGCGATGGACAGAACCTGGTTGCCCGCGAGCAAATGGCTTATGCGCAGTTTATGGCGGGCATGGCGTTTAACAACGCATCTCTTGGCTATGTACATGCAATGGCGCATCAGCTAGGTGGTTTTTACGATCTTCCTCACGGGGTATGTAACGCAATTCTGCTGCCACATGTGCAGCGCTACAATGCACAGGTTTGTCCAAGCCGTCTGCGCGATGTTGCCAAGGCGATGGGTGTGAACGTAGATGCTCTGTCACCAGAAGATGGTGCAGAAGCAGCACTGAATGCCATTCAAGAACTGTCAAAAGATGTGGGTATTCCAGCAGGTTTGGAAGTACTGGGTGCGAAAGCAGATGACATTCCAGTATTAGCAGACAATGCCCTGAAAGATGCATGTGGTTTCACCAACCCGAAACAAGCCACTCATGAAGAGATTTGCGAGATTTTCCGCAACGCAATGTAATCTCATCAGCATGACTAAAAGCCGCTTTTCGAAGCGGCTTTTTTGAACCATAAAGCAATGCCTCCCGTAACTTTTTGTTGGTCACAGGAGGATGCCATGAAAACACCACTCACCAAGCTCGAAAAATACTTCGTAATCGACAAGTTGATCATCCATTCCCTAGATCTGTGCTTGTATCAGGCGTCTGTCATTATTGATGGTGAAGAGCACTTTGTGTGTTATGACGACGGTAATTTCCTCCGAACGCATTCGCTGATCGAAATCCAAAAGTGCTGTAAGAACTTAAAAGCGAAAGAAACGGTACTCCGCCAGGAAAGTGCGTATGACGAAATGGTTGGTGCACCAGCCAAAGGCGAAACGAATGCGCTGGAAGTACCTTTGAAGGACTGTGGACTTTACTGACTCCTGTATCAAAACTGCCGCACCGGACGGGAGATCTGACTGATACGCTCAAACATCAGCAGAGGGAGTCCGGCAGATGTTAGATCATGGTGTTCGTAAGTACGTTACCGACAAATTGACCCAAATGGGGTTCGACAGCGACCCCTATGGCGCAGAGCCAACGTTGATTTTCATTCTGGCCGCTGTCGGCATTGCGGGCATCAGCTATCTTCTCGTCCATCGCGTTATCGTTCGTTACGTTAACCTTGCCATCAGTAAAAACAAGCAATCTTGGGCTAACAGCCTGACCAAACATGAAGTATTGGAAAAGCTGGCTGCGCTTGTGCCAGTGATGATCCTTGATGTCTTGGTTCCACCTATTCTGACGCATCATCCATTGCTTGCGACCATGTCAGACCGCTGCCTTGGCATTGCCGTTATCGTGATGTTTATCTGGATGATGTTTGCGCTTCTTGATGCGCTTCATGATATTGCCTACATAAAAGGCATCAGCCGCCGGATGCCGATCAAGAGCTTCGTTCAGCTCATCAAGCTCTTCACTTTCTTTGTCGGCATCGTGATCTGTATTTCTATTCTGGCGAACGAGTCACCCATCATTTTCTTGAGTGGATTAGGTGTAGCGACAGGCTTGGTCATGTTGGTGTTCAAAGACACCATCTTGGGTTTTGTGGCGGGCATTCAGCTTTCCGCCAACCGTATGGTCAGCCTGAATGACTGGATTCAGATGGATGAATATGGTGCCAGCGGCACCGTTGAAGAGATTTCACTCACCACGGTGAAAGTCCGCAACTTTGATAACACTATCAGCATGCTGCCAGCCTACGCGTTGGTACAGAGCGCATTTATCAACTGGCAGGGGATGTCCGACTCAGGCGGTCGTCGTATAAAACGCTCAGTACATATCGACTTAACTTCCATTCGCTTTCTGACTGAAGAAGAAATTGAATCGTTGAAAGAAATACGAATTTTGCGCGAGTTCTTGTTTGAGCGGGTCAAAGAGATCAAAGAATTCAACGAGAGCTTTGAAGATGTCCACCACGCAGCGAACTTGCGTCAAATGACTAACGTTGGAGTATTTCGCGCGTATCTTGCTGTTTACCTTCGCGCGCATAAGGACATTCACAATTACATGACGTGCATGGTGCGCCAATTGGAACCCACCGCGGAAGGTTTGCCGCTTCAGGTTTATGCTTTTGTGAACAACACGGACTGGGTCTTCTATGAAGGCGTGCAGGCAGACATCTTCGACCATATCTACGCCATCATGCCGATGTTTGGTTTACGACCCTTCCAGTCATTTGGTGGCCATGATGCAGTCAATATCGGATTGGGCAGTCAGCAGAATAGTGCCGCGCCGATTGGTGACCAGATAGGACGATAGCTTTCCACTCATATGATCTGCTTTGCCATGGTAAGGTGTTTGATTTGGGAGGGAAGAAATGGAAATTCGACAAATCAGTTGGCAGGAAACCATCGATATTCGCCACAGAGTGCTGTGGCCAGAAAAGCCTCCTGAGTTTTGTAAAGCGGAAGGGGACGATGAAGCGCTTCACCTGGGCGCTTACATCAATAAAGAGCTGGTTTGTGTGGCTTCGCTGTTCTTTGATGGTGATGTGGTGCGCCTGCGAAAATTTGCTTCGTTACCGGCCTATCAAGGTCAAGGTGTCGGGTCTTCGGTACTGAATGCGGCGTTTAAAGAAATGAAGGCACGTGGTGTCTCAGTGTTTTGGTGTGATGCGCGTGAAGCCGCAATGGGTATCTATCGGAAATTTGGGATGAAACCATCCGGTGAACGCTTTTACAAAGGCGATATCCCTTACTTCAAGATGTCGACAAACTTCGCAGATTTTCCCTAACTATGTGCCATGTCCCACGCCTAGAGAATGAGCGTTTGAATCTAATTCCGTACGGTATATTCTTTAATCTCAGCGTTTGAAACATACAAATCTTCAGTCGTTTAGTTGAAGGATAGCCAAATACGATGGGTACATTTTGGGGTAAAGTGAATGACTCTCTCGCCGAAACACTCAATGATTTTTTTGAGTATCGCGGGCGAGTGTGGATTGTGAGCATTCGCGAGAATCAATTGTTGAATGACTCTTTGATTGTTTCCGAAGATTCTTTCCGTGAACCTATGGATTGGATGGTTGACCAAGGCTATCCCGATGATGTCCTCGAAGAACTGGAATACCTAAAGTTGTCTCAATCTATCAGTGTCAAAGTCGGTGATATCGAGCACTGCATTATGCGCGTGAAATAACGCAGCGAAACAACGAAAATCCCTCCAAAACCAAGGTGCAAAGTCGGTGCATTTTCTGCACCGACGATGATCACACCCCTCAAGCATTCGAACCACCGCAAGTACTAATTGCTTTTAAATCAATTATCTAAAAAATTGGCAAGGTGATTGCTAATAAGAGTATGGCGTGCGATTGCAGTACTGCTGCAGACGTTACGTTTACTCCTTGCTGTCGTTGTTGGTTTCTCTGTCCTTTCGATCCTCCGTTGGTTGGACAGGGAAACATTTTTTCCTCTCCCAGAACATTCCAATATTGATGTGTGAACGAAGTGGCTGCTTTGTGAACAGCGATGAACTTTTCATTACTGCAAACAATGAGTTGCGCTTTGTTTTCAAGTGGTCATTCTATGTCCAACATTTCACAATAAAACTTACAAAATGAAATACCTATAGTATTGAGTCTTTATAGGACAGTGTTCATAAATGGATGAACTTACACCCAAATAACCTGAAGATGCCGGATTCAGTTTGTATGGGTCTTCACTGTTTTATCGGGAGACAATATGGCTATTTCTCGCTTCCTTACCAAAATGCATGACTCTTTGACTGGAACCTTAAACAACATGGTGGAGTTTCGTGAAAGGATGTGGATTGTGAATGTCAGGGAGGCTGAAAAGAGTAGTGAGTCATTTGTTATCAGCGAGGACAACTTTCGGGAGCCGATGGAATGGATGATCGATCAGAACTACTCAAGCGAGATGCTCGAACGTCTTGAATCACTCAAGCTGTCAGAGTCGATTCGTTTTACCGTGGGTGGTGCCGAGCATTGTCTATTTCGCGTGAAATAACAGGATGCTCCATTGACTGTTATTCATCAGGTATATCATCACTCTCGCGGCGACTTTTTCGTTAAACTCTTCACCATTGCGCTTCCTATTACGCTCCAGACACTTCTGTTTGCGAGTAAAGGTCTGGTCGACATGTTGATGATGGGTCAACTTGGCGAAACGGACATCGCGGCTGTCGGTGTTGCGAGCAGAGCGCTTTTTGTCGCGACGATATTTATCGGCGGTATTACTGCCGGTGGCGCATTGCTCACCGCCCAATACTGGGGGGCAAAAAACGCAGATGGTGTAAGAGAGAGCGTCGCACTGGCTTGGGTAGCCGCATTCGTATCCGGCTTCATCGTTATTGGAGTCTTTGGCCTGTTACCACAAAACATAATGGGTCTGGCCAGTACCGATGCTGCAGTTATTGCGTTGGGGAGTGATTATCTGATGATCACTGGCTTCAGTATGCTGTCGCTTGCCTATATCAGCAGCTCTGCTGCAGGTTTACGATCTATGCATCAGCCCATGGTCAGCACCTTTTTCAGTGGATTAGGTATTGGGCTGAATATCCTCCTCAACTGGGTGCTAATTTTTGGCTATATGGGCTTTCCATCAATGGGAGTCAAAGGTGCTGCAATCGGGACAGTGCTGGCAAGTCTGATAGAGGCCGCAGCCCTGTTTTTATTCCTGCGTTACAAACAGCATCTTTTATCTTTCAGCTTTAACGATGTCCGCAGTGCATTGAGGCTGGATAAAATCCGGCGCTTTCTCGCTTTGTCACTGCCAACCACGTTTAACTTTCTAGCTTGGGCTGGTGGGTTATTTGCTTACACAGCTATCATGGGAGCGACAGGTTCTGAAGGTTTGGTGGCTTACTCTGTGATGACACCGATTGAGTCAGTCTCCCTGAGTTTGTTGGTGGGCCTCGCAAACGCATCAGCCGTGTTGGTAGGCAATCAGCTAGGGGCGAAAAACTATGATGCTGTTTACTATCAGGCAATGGCATTAGTAGCCGTGGCTATTGTGGTCACCGCGCTGGTATCGCTAATGATGTACTGGCTCAAAACGCCAATCCTGAATTTATTCACAGCGCTCACACCGGAAACCCGTGATTTAACAGAGATCTTCTTTGTCATTCTATGCTTCGGCAACATACTGCGTTCATTACCAACGACCTTGGTGGTAGGTGTTTTACGGGCTGGTGGGGATGTGAAGTTCTGCCTATATCAGGATATGTTGACCCAGTGGTTCTTTGGGATCCCTTTAGCGGCAATTGGAGCAGTGCTACTGGGTTTTCCACCGCAATGGGTGTTCGCCATGTTCTTCCTCGAAACTTTATTTAAGTGGGTGGCCTGTACATATCGATTAAGGTCAAAAAAGTGGATCAAGAACCTCGTGGATCACGAATAATACGCAACAAAAAGTCCGGCTCTCGCTGGGCTTTTTTGTTTCAGAACAGTGCAAACAGTGCACGGTTTTTGAACATTTATCTTTGTGTTGAACGTGTAAAAATAAAATAAACCAATAAAAGCAATAGATTGAAAATTTGGCAAGTCCATTGCTTATAACATCATCAGTAACGCACCAAAGATGTATCGTTCGAAAGCGTTCTGACAATTTGAAAATGGACAACTAGGGTTCCGATGCTGGCAAGCAAAAGCATGACTGGTCCGAGAGTTGTCAACCTCACCTGAATCAGCACTTTGCTGAATACGAGGTCACACGGAGGGACAAAAGCCCGGGAGATTCGCTTGATATCTCTTTGGTGCCGTCGATTCGTGAAAACTCAAGGTAGAGGTAGTTATGAAGTTGTATTCTTCCGTTCTTCGCAAAATTTCCACTCGTCTGGCGCTTGCCGCCACATTATGTCTCACTCTGATCTCAGGCCCAGCGCTCGCTGAAGATAAGCCAACGTTTCGTTTGGCTTGGTCAATCTACGTGGGTTGGGTGCCGTGGGATTACGGCAACAGCGAAGGCATCATCAATAAATGGGCTGACAAATACGGCATCGAAATCGAAGTTGTTCAGGTCAATGACTACATCGAGTCGATCAACCAGTACACCGCAGGTGCGTTCGATGCGACTGTGATGACCAACATGGATGCTCTGACCATTCCTGCGGCGAGCGGTGTTGATTCAACGGCACTTATCGTCGGTGACTTCTCAAATGGTAACGACGGCATCGTGCTGAAAGATGCCGCTGAACTGGCAGATATCAAAGGCCAACGCGTCAACTTGGTGGAACTGAGTGTTTCTCACTATCTGTTGGCACGAGCCCTTGAAAGTGTGGGTATGACTGAACGTGACGTAACAGTGGTAAACACCGCTGATGCGGACTTGGTATCGGCGTTTGCGACGAAAGACGTGACCTCCGTAACCACGTGGAATCCGCTGCTGGCAGAGATTGTTTCTATGCCAAAGGCATCAAAAGTCTTCGACTCTTCTCAAATCCCCGGTGAAATCATCGACCTTCTGGTGGTAAACAGCGACACCCTGGCGCAAAACCCTGAACTGGGTAAAGCCCTGACGGGTGCTTGGTATGAAATCATGAGCCAGATGCAGATGGACGACGAAGTTGGCACCAAAGCGCTGGAGTTCATGGCAGCATCTTCTGGTACTGATTTGGCAGGTTACAAAGCTCAGCTGGATTCAACCAAAATGTTCTACCAGCCTGCGGATGCAGTGACCTTCACTGAATCTGAAACATTAAAAGACACCATGGGCAAAGTGGCTGAGTTCTCATTCAAGCATGGTTTGCTGGGTGAGGGTGCACCGGATGCGGGCTTCATCGGCATCGAAACCCCTGCGGGTGTGTTTGGTGACAGCAGCAACGTTCTGCTTCGATTCAACCCAACCTTCATGGCAATGGCTGCGAAAGGCGAGCTGTAAGGTGGGCTTATGACGCGAATTATTAACCTAAAGCCATCGCCATTTGGTCGCTCGGTTCTAGCTTGCCTGCCGTTTGTGCTTCTGATCGCCGCCTATTTGGTGGCATCAGATGCCCGCTTGGCAGAAAACCCTAATGATAAACTGCTCCCTTCATTTGCCAGCATTGCCGATGGTATTGAACGCATGGCGTTTGAACCCAGCCGTCGAACCGGAGAGTTTCTCCTTTGGGTCGACACTTGGGCGAGCTTAGAGCGTTTATGCCTCGGTGTTGGTATCAGTGCGTTGTTAGCGTTAGTGGTGGGTGTCGCGAACGGCATGATCCCCTATGTGCGGGCGCCGCTGTCTCCTATGGTCAGAGCAATGTCTCTGATCCCTCCGATGGCGATTCTTCCGATTCTGTTTATTGCGCTTGGTTTAGGGGAGCTTTCTAAAGTCGTGCTTATTGTCATTGGTATTACGCCAATGATGATCCGCGATTTGCAGCTTCGAACAGAAAGCCTTCCGAGCGAGCAAATCATCAAGGCGCAAACACTGGGGGCAAACTCATGGACGCTGCTGGTTCGGGTCGTGTTGCCTCAGGTAATGCCTCGCCTTATCGAAGCGGTGAGGTTGACGCTTGGCAGTGCGTGGCTCTTCCTGATTGCCGCCGAGGCGATTGCTTCCACCGAAGGCCTTGGCTATCGCATCTTCCTTATCCGCCGCTATCTGGCGATGGATGTGATTCTGCCTTACGTCGTCTGGATAACCATTCTTGCCTTCCTGATGGATTGGCTGCTGCAAAAACTCTCCGCTAAATGCTACCCGTGGTTCCACGCGACTCAGGGAGGGAAATGATTATGGACAACTCAAATACACCCATTATCGAAGCCAAAAATGTCTGGAAAGAATATGGCGACCACGTGGTGCTTGAACGTTTGAACCTGAAAGTGATGCAGGGGGATTTCATCAGCATCCTTGGTACTTCGGGTTGTGGTAAATCCACCTTTCTGAACATGTTGCTCGGCACCCAGGCACCTTCCCGTGGTGAGCTGCTTTTGGATGGAAAACCTCTGAGTTCGGAACCGGGACCTGAACGCGGCATTGTGTTCCAGAAATACTCAGTATTTCCGCATATGACGGCGTTGCAAAACGTTATGGTGGCTGACGAATTCGAAATGTCAAAAGTGCTCGGAAAAGTGTGGGGAAGCAGCAAGGGCGAGTTGAAAGATCGCGCCATGGCACAGTTAGAAAGGCTGGGTCTGACACAGGCTGCCAACAAGTATCCGGCAGAAATGTCAGGCGGCATGCAGCAGCGCTTGGCAATTGCGCAAGCGTTAATGAAAAAGCCGCGCATTCTGCTTTTGGATGAACCTTTCGGGGCGCTTGACCCGGGTATTCGGAAAGATATGCATGTGCTGATCAATGACATTTGGCAGGAGCAAAACCTGACCATCTTTATGATCACCCATGACCTTCATGAAGGCTTCAAGCTGGGTTCACGTCTTTGGGTATTCGATAAGCCAAGGTTCGACCCACAAGAACCAGACCGTTATGGGTCGCAGGTGACGTTTGATATTCCCCTGAATGCTTCAGGTCAGGAGGACATCATCGCCTCTCTGCAGGCGAAAGAACAAAAGGAAGTGGCATAAGCCACCGGAAACCAGCTTCGACAGCAAAGGAGAAAGCAATGACACTGAATAGCTTGTTTAAGCACAGTTACCAAGGCGGGCAACATGGCTCGCTGGAAGTACCTGCTGGTTACAGCTTACGGTTTACCGCGAAAGACAGCGGAGCAAACCTAAGTTTGCTGATGTATAACCCGCGTAATACGTCAGAGCGCATCAACCTGCCGGACACGCTGAAATGCCAGCACACGTTTAAGCTCACTGCAGGCAACTGTGTGTATTCCGACATGGGGCGTATTTTCTGCTCCATTGTCCGTGACGACACAGGATGGATCGATAGCATTGGCGGCCTCAGCAACAGCCAACACGTCACCACAAAATGGGGCGCGCGCGATTATCAGCATCACCGTAACCTGTGGATGCAAAACGGTCACGATGCCATGTTGGTTGAAATGGCGAAGTTTGGATTGGGATTACGTGATGTCGCGGCTCCGATGAACCTCTTTAGCAAAGTCTCCACGACCGATGACGGTGTGCTGGCATTTGATAGCGAAAATACCGGTGCAGGTGATGTGATTGAGCTCCGCTTTGAAATGGATACGGTTGTTCTGCTGAGCACCTGCCCACATCCGATGAATCCCTCTTCTACTTATCCGAGAACGGGCGTGGACGTCGAAATGGTGCGCGCTGAACCCCTCGCAGAAGATGATGCTTGTTTGAATCATTGCGATGAAAACCGCCGTGGATTCGTCAACACCCGCCAATATCAACCGCAACTCATGGGATAAGGAGCCAGTCATGATTGTTGAGAGCCAACTTTGCACCCAGGAAGCCAAATTGAAAGAGGTTGTGGATGCTGGAGATTACTACTTCAAAGTCATGAAGCAGGGTGAGCGTATGCGCATTACCGATCTTGAAGGTAATCAGGCCGCGGACACCCTGTTTTATAACGCTAACAACACCGAAGAACGTTATTCGGCGATGGATACACTTCGCGAGCAAGGCAATGCCTACCTGACAGCGGGCTCGATGCTGTTATCGAATCTGAACAACCCGATGCTGGAAATTGTCGCGGATACCTGTGGTCGCCACGACACCTTGGGCGGCGCTTGTTCAACCGAGAGCAACACTGTGCGTTACGCGCATGAAAAGCGCTGCATGCACGCTTGTCGCGATTCCTGGTTACTGGCAGTCACAGAAAACCCAGAGTATGGCCTGACCAAAAGAGATATCAGCCACAACGTGAATTTCTTTATGAATGTGCCAGTGACAGCGGAAGGCGGACTGACCTTCGCGGATGGCATCAGCGCGCCGGGTAAATATGTGGAGCTGGAAGCCAAAATGGACGTGATCGTGCTGATCTCTAACTGTCCACAGCTCAATAACCCGTGTAATGCCTATAACCCAACGCCAATTGAAGTGTCAGTATGGGATGCAGCTTAACGCTGAGCACTAAGTAATACGCGCGACAACAAGGTTACCAAGGAGAGGTAAGGGACGACCCTTCACGCAGGAAATGCGCCTCAGGTCTTTGTCCGGGACGACCCGGATAGATGAAGACAATGCTATGTTCAAAAAAATTCTTATCGCCAATCGTGGCGCCATCGCTTGCAGAATAATTCGAACGCTTGATGCCATGGGCATCGCAAGTGTGTCGGTTTACCACGAAGACGATGCAGGCAGCCTGCATACTCTCAACGCTTCAGAGGCATACAGCTTAGGCGAGGGCAGTGCCGCTGAAACCTATCTCGATATCAACAAAATTCTTACCATCGCCAAACAAACGGGTGCCGAAGCGATTCATCCCGGCTATGGCTTTTTAAGTGAAAACCCAGAATTTGTGGCGGCTTGTGAACGTGAAAATATCGCCTTTCTTGGCCCAACCAGCGAGCAAATCAATCTTTTTGGTTTGAAACACACTGCTCGTGAACTGGCAGAGAAAGCCAATGTTCCTTTGTTGCCGGGTACGGGGTTGCTAGAAAGCGTGGAAGAAGCGCTTAGCAAAGCGAAAGAAATGGGTTACCCGGTCATGCTCAAAAGCACCGCTGGTGGCGGTGGTATCGGCATGCGCCTTTGTGAAAATGCCGAACATCTTCAGGATGCCTTCGAGGCAGTAAAACGTCTGGGTGAAGCCAACTTCAGCCATAGCGGTTTATTCATGGAGAAGTTCATTACTTCAGCCCGCCACATCGAAGTTCAGGTGATTGGTGACGGTGAAGGTAACGTGATTGCGTTGGGAGAACGGGATTGTTCTGCACAGCGCCGTAACCAGAAAGTGATGGAAGAGACACCAGCTCCCAATCTGAATGAAGAGACCCGCCAAGAGTTACAACAGACAGCTATTCGTCTTGCCGCGTCGGTGAAATACCGAAATGCGGGTACGGTTGAATTTATCCTCGACCAATCTACCCAACAGTTTTACTTCCTGGAGGTTAATACGCGACTTCAGGTTGAGCATGGTGTGACTGAGCTGACCTTTGGCGTGGACATTGTTCGTCTGATGGTAGAAATTGGCTGTGGTGAACACGCTGATCATTGGCAAGAGGCTCTTGAAGCCAAACCTACAGGACATGCTATTCAATTCCGTCTATATGCCGAAGATCCAAACAAACAGTTTCTGCCATCAACGGGCTTAATCACTCAGTTAGATTTCCCAGAAGGTGTTCTGGGAAATGCGGTGAGCCATGACGAAAATGGCAGTACGGTGCGCATTGATACTTGGGTGGAAGCGGGCGTGGAAGTCAGCCCATTTTTCGACCCGATGATTGCCAAAGTCATGGTGCATGAACCTTCTAGGGAACAAGCTCTGGATAGCATCGCCAGCTTACTGGAAAACACCGCTCTTTATGGCATAGAAACCAACCTTGATTACCTTGCACAACTTTCCCGAGAGCCTCTGGTGAAACAGGGAGAAGTGCTGACATCGAGTCTGGCGTCATTTGATTATCAGCCTCATTCTGTCGATGTATTAAACAGCGGCACCCAAACCACCATTCAGGATTACCCCGGCCGCAGTGGCTATTGGCATGTTGGTATCCCGCCATCTGGCCCCATGGATAACCTGAGTTTTCGTTTAGGTAACCAGTTGTTGGACAACGATCAAACCGCTTCTGGTTTGGAGATCATTGCCAACGGACCCACCCTCAAGTTCAACGCTGACACCCAACTGGTGGTGACGGGTGCTGAATTGCCCGTCACGATTAATGGCGTTGAAGCACCGATGTTTACTGTGCTGGCAATATCGAGAGGCGATACCGTCGCGCTTGGGGCGATCCAAAACAAAGGGGCGAGGGCGTATCTATCAATCAAAGGTGGATTTGATTGCCCTGAATACCTTGGCAGCCGCTCGACGTTTACTTTGGGCAAATTTGGCGGACATGCAGGCCGTGCATTGATGGCAGGAGACGTACTGCACCTCAATAACACTCGCTTGTATAAAAAGCGCGTTGGTGAAACATTGCCAGCACCGGACCTTTCCATGATGTATACCTTGCGCGTGATCTATGGCCCGCACGGTGCGCCAGATTTCTTCACGAATGACGATATCCAATCGTTTTTCGATGCCGAATGGGAAGTTCACTTCAACTCAAGCCGCACGGGTGTGCGCTTAATTGGACCAAAACCCGAATGGGCGAGACCAGACGGCAGTGAAGCCGGGCTTCATCCTTCTAACATTCACGACAATGCATACGCCGTCGGCACAGTCGACTTTACCGGTGATATGCCTGTGATTCTAGGGCCAGATGGCCCAAGTTTGGGCGGCTTTGTTTGTCCTGCCACAGTGATAAAAGCCGATCTTTGGAAGCTCGGACAATTGAAGGCGGGAGATAAAATCCGTTTTCAGGCGGTGTCTTTAGAGCATGCCGAGCGCGCGGAACGTCATCAGTTAGCCGCGATTGGCATGTTGTCCTCGAAGGAATTGGCATTGCCAAGTGCTTCAACCCGAACTTCTCCGGTATTGAAGGAAATCCCAGCGGATAAATATGGCGAACAGGTAGTGAATCGCCCAAGTGGAGAAGATTTTCTGCTCGTGGAATATGGCCCACAAATGCTCGACGTGAAACTGCGCTTTCGTGTTCACGCATTGATGCTGGCGCTCGAAAAAATGGCGATCCCCGCCATTAAAGAGCTGACCCCCGGTATTCGTTCGCTTCAGGTGCATTTCGATAATTTGCAAATCGGCAGTGAAGCCATGCTTTCGCTGCTTGAAAAAGCAGAAGCGACCCTCGGCGATATCAGCACGTTGGAAGTGCCTTCCCGGGTCGTTCATTTACCGCTTTCCTGGGATGACCCATCCATCCAGTTAGCAATGAAAAAGTACGATGAAGTGGTGCGCAAAAATGCACCATGGAGCCCTGATAATATTGAGTTTATTCGTCGCATTAACGGATTGGAAAGCAGAGAAGCGGTGCAGGATATCGTGTTTGATGCGAGTTATCTCGTCATGGGCTTGGGTGATGTTTATCTTGGCGCACCTGTCGCGACACCGATGGACCCTCGCCACCGACTGGTGACAACGAAATACAACCCGGCGCGTACCTGGACGCCTGAAAACGCGGTGGGTATCGGTGGTGCTTACATGTGTGTATATGGCATGGAAGGGCCGGGCGGTTACCAGTTAATGGGGCGTACACTTCAGATGTGGAACCGATACAACCAGACAGAGGCATTTACCCAGCCTTGGCTGTTACGCTTTTTCGACCAGATCCGCTTCTACCCCGTCTCGCCTGAAGAACTCACTCAAATCCGCCGTGATTTTCCACGTGGAAAATTTGATGTTCGCATTGAAGAAACCCGTTTCAGTCTCGCTGAATACGAGGCCATGCTGGCGAAAGAAAGTGAGTCTATTAGCGCGTTTAAAACTCAACAGCAAGCTGCGTTTGACGCAGAGCGTCAGCGTTGGGAAGAGACCGGACAGGCGAACTTTGTTGCTGAAGTCGTGGACAACGCAGAGACAAACCTCGAAGTGCTCGAAACCGGCCAGTTCCCTGTGACTGCTCAGCTAGCAGGGAATGTGTGGCAATTACTGGCGAAGCCCGGCGATACCATCGAAGTGGGGCAGCTACTGCTTATCGTTGAATCCATGAAAATGGAAATTGAAGTGACAGCGTCACAATCAGGGCGTGTGGTTCGACTGTCCAAAAGCGAAGGTGAGCAAATTCGCGCCGGACAAACACTGTTAATCATGGAGCAAATCTAATGGAATTTACGTCAATTCAACAACTGTTGGCGGCTTATCAGTCAGGTGAAATCACGCCAGCAGATTATCTCTATTCCCAGTGGAAAAAAGCGCAAAACGATCAGCATAATTGTTGGATTAGCCTGATCAGCGAAGCGCAATTGGATGGTTACCTCAAAGCGCTGAGAAACCACAAGCCAGAAAACAAGCCGCTTTATGGTGTGCCGTTTGCCATTAAAGACAACATCGATCTGGCGGGATTGCAAACGACAGCAGCCTGCAAAGAATTTGCCTACACACCAGGTCAATCCGCGTTTGTGGTACAGGCCTTAATCGAAGCGGGCGCGGTGCCACTGGGAAAAACCAACCTCGACCAGTTCGCGACAGGGTTAAACGGCACACGCAGTCCATTCGGAGCCTGTAAGAACAGTATTGACCCAGCATACGTTTCTGGTGGTTCAAGCTCCGGCAGCGCAGTTTCCGTTGCTCTGGGTCAGGTCATGTTTTCTTTGGGTACGGACACGGCAGGCTCAGGCAGGATACCGGCAGCTTTCAACCGATTGGTGGGGATGAAAGCGAGTATTGGACGGATCAGCTGCCGTGGCGTGGTGCCAGCATGCAGAACGCTTGATTGCGTGACTTTGTTTGCACACAGCGTTGAAGATATTGAATACCTGCTGCCTATCGCCGGGCAGTATGATGCGGGTGACGCTTACGCCCGTGACTTTTCTGAGTCTGATGCTGACATCGTTTATCTTTCTGATGCAGTCAGGATTGGTGTACCGAAGACAGATAATCTGGAGTTCTTTGGTAATGCTGACTTCCAGCGTCGGTTTGAGCTGAGTAAAGAGAAGTTAGCGGCAAATGGTGCTGAGCTGGTGGAGATGGACATTCAGGATTTTCTGGATGCCGCGACCTTGCTTTATCAGGGACCTTGGGTAGCAGAACGTTATGCCGCCATAGAAGGCTTTTTTGATGAGCATGAAACCCAGTGTGAACCGACGATTCAGGCGATCCTTGGCAGCGCGTCCAAGTTTTCGGCGGTGGATGCGTTCAATGCTCACTATCAATTGAAAGCACTGAAAAAGCGCTGTGATGCCAAGCTGAAAACCGTTGATGCAGTTATCGTTCCGACGTCTGGGACGATTTACACCATCGAAGAAATGCTTGATGACCCCATCCAGAAAAATACGGACTTTGGTTATTACACCAACTTCATGAATCTTCTGGATTATGCCGCGATTGCAATTCCCGCCGATAATGAAACTGAGCAAATGCCGTTTGGTATTACGCTGTTTTCTGATCAAGGCAGTGAATCAAAGTTGCTGGATCTTGCCAAAGCTTATATTGCCAACGAAGCCGTTTCGGTGGGCGAGTCGATTGATGAAACCATGGTCATTGCCGTTTGCGGCGCTCACATGGAAGGTTTGCCGCTGAATCATCAGTTGAAAGATCGCCACGCGAGCTTTATCGATAAACGCCGGAGTGCATCGAGTTACCGCTTCTATGCGCTGGCAGGGGAAGGGCCCAAACGACCCGGCATGGTACGCGTGAACGAAGCTGGCGTTAGCATTGAAATGGAGCTTTGGGAAGTGCCGACATCCCGCGTGGGTGATTTTCTCGCTGGCATTCCCAGCCCGTTGGGCCTGGGCAAAGTGGAGTTGGATGATGGTACCTGGGTGACTGGGTTTATCTGTCAGGCATCTGCAATTGAAGGAGCGAAAGATATTTCATCCTATGGTAGTTGGCGTTTGTATCTGACTAACAATAGCTAGCGGTTTTGGTGTTGAAAAAGCGGGCAATTAAAGCCTGCTTTTTTTGTTTGCTTTTGGTTCGTTGGGCGATAAACTCCGCGCCCTTGAACTTTGAGAGATTCATTCTGAATGAAAAAGGTAATGCTGAGTGTGGCGCTGTTTTCAGCGACACTGCTTTCAGGTTGTGTAACGTTCCCAACGCAACAATCTGAACAAGTTAAAGTCATCTGGGACGATGTAAATGCCATTCAGGGATGTGAACACAAAGGCACAGTGATCGGTTCTGAAGGCCATTTTTACGACTATTGGCTGCATGCTGACAAAGACATGGTTTGGGGAACCCTAAATCAAATGCGTATTAAAGCGGCAGACAAAGGCGCGAACGTCTTGTACTTGTATCAGCCATTTGGTTTCTCTTCTTCGGTCACCATGTTCGGTAATGCCTACGCATGTGAAAATGCCGCTGATATCGAGGAAACGATGTCTGATTTAGAAGCTGTTGAAGTCGAAGTAAACAGCGAAATCGAAGCGTCTGAAACGCCGTAATTCGGTTTTTATTCAGAGGTGTTTTAAAAGGCTGCGGATACTCATCGCGGCCTTTTTTGTATCCTCGCTTTCGCGTACCTCTCTGAATGCATTCGCACCATTCTTTTTGCAAATGATAATGATTAGTATTTGACTTAGTGAATTTAAATGTTATGTTATAACATAGCAATCATGAGTTGGAGGGCATTATCATGAAACCAGGTATCCATCCGGAATACAGAACTGTGGCGTTCCACGACACAGGCGCAAACGAATACATTCTTGTCGGTTCGACAGTACAAACCAAACGCACGGTGGAGTTGGATGGCAAAACCTATCCCTATGTGACGCTGGATGTTTCATCGCATTCGCATCCTTTCTATACCGGTAAACAAAAAATGGCGAAGCAAGATGGTCGCGTGGCGCGATTCAATCAACGCTTTGGTGGCAAGAATCTGAAAGCAGGGAAGTAAACGATGCAAGTATTGAGTTCACTGAAAAGTGCAAAGAACCGAAGCAAAGATTGTCAGGTGGTGAAACGCCGCGGACGTCTCTATGTGATTTGCAAATCCAATCCGCGCTTCAAAGCGGTTCAGGGAAAAGTGAAGAAGAAAAAGTAGTGCAATCAAATTTACGTTGGTTGGCTCAAAAAAGCCTGAATCTTAAAAAGGTTCAGGCTTTTCTATTTTTTGCAGCTAAGTTATGACGATCAAATTGCTTTGGCTAGCCCGCTTGCTAAGCGACTTACCGCTTCAGCTAATTCTGTTGGTGTCGCGTTAGTGAAGTTCAGGCGAAGCGCCGCTTTTGCAGCTTCAGGTTGCGGATAGAACACTGGGCTTGGAACCACAGCAACGCCATCTTTCAGAAGCTCTTTCGCCAATTTGAAGGTGTCACAGCTTGGCAGGGTGACCCAAACAAACATACCACCATCGACAGGCTTAATTTCACAACCTTCCGGCAACTTATCTTGCAATTCTGAATACAATGTTTCGTAGCGCGATTTGTAAAGCGTACGAATAGTATCAATGTGGTAGTCAAAGTTGTCGTGCTTCAGTAGACCCAGCAAAAGCGCCTGCATTGGCACGCTTGAGTGCAGATCTGCACCTTGTTTGATTTTGATAAGGGGTTCAAGGTAGCTGCGTTTGCCGCTAACGATCCCCACACGTAGACCAGGCGACGCAATTTTCGAGAAAGAGCGGAGCACGATAGAGTGCTGCGGACAGAAATCAGAAACCAGTGGAATCGCTTCGCCTGAAAAACGCAATTCGCGGTAAGGGGCATCTTCAATCAGTGCCACATTATATTGCTCACAAAGCGCCGCCACTTGTTTACGGGTTTCCAGCGACCAGCACACGCCCGTTGGGTTGTGGAAGTCGGGCACCGCATAAAACATCTTCGGTGACTGCTCATAGAACACAGTGCGCAAGGCTTCGATATCCGGGCCAAATTCGGTTTGTGGAACCGTCACGATATCTGCCTGCACCAGACCAAATACCTGCATGGCCCCCAGATAGCTAGGTGCTTCCATGACGACTTTATCGCCAGGGTTCACGTAAGCACGGGCAATCAGGTCAAGCCCTTGTTGAGAACCAGTGCAAGCCATTGCAATATGAGTATCAGGCAGTTGGAAGTAATCAGTCAGGAAGTTCAATAGCGGCGTGTAACCCGCGGTAGCACCGTATTGAAAGACTTCTGGCATCTCGGAAAGAGTTTCGAGTGTTGGCTTCATCAGATCAATGGGAAATGTCTTTTCATCAGGCAGGCCACCTGCCAGTGAAATAACATTCTTGTCTGACGCCGCAGCAAGAATTTCACGAATATATGACGATGGGGTCTGTTGAAGAGACTTAGCGATTTCCATGTTTGCACCTGATTAAATTTTTATTATTGGCCCCTTTTGAGGGGATAAGGTTCATATTACTCCTCGTTGATTGTTTTCGTATGTCCATTTATGCTCTTAAACATGTCCATTCATGCTATTTCCATTAATGAGCCAACAGCATATTTCTCGCATCAATGATGTGCTTTACTACATTCACAAAGATATCAGCCGTGACTTACCAGCAAAGGAACTGGCTGATGTGGCTGCGTATTCAGAGCAACACTTTCATCGTATTTTTAAGAGTGTGGTGGGTGAATCAATTCATCAGTACATACGAAGAACACGCATGGAGTATGCGGCAAATCAATTGATGTTTGATGCAGGATCGTCAGTGTTGGAGATTGCCAATAAGTGCGGATTTAACTCAGTGTCTTCTTTCAGTCGCGCGTTCAAAGCGACTTTTCATGTCGCACCGGGAGAGTGGAGAAGGCATGAGTTGGAAGGGGACGAAAAGCCTTACTTACGAGACCCGGAAGTGGCGGCGGGTTATCACAGAGTATCTCCCCGACAACTCCCTGAACCTAAAATCGTCGAAGTGCCAGAACGCTTCGCAGCATATGTTCGCCATGTTGGTTATAACCGCTCCATCAAGAATGCTTGGCGGGTGATGAAAGCTTGGGCGAACGCAGAAGGGCGGGATGACACTATTCAGTTTGGTTTGCACCACTCCAATCCAGCTTGGGTTGAACTGGATAAATGCCGCTATGTCGCCTGCATTGCCATAGATAAGCCCATCAAAGTGCGTGGGGTGGTGAATCAACTGGTGATTCCGGGAGGATTACACGCTGTATTCAGGCTAACGGGCGTTTATGGAGAGTTGCTGCCACAAATCAGTAAGGTGTTGGAGCAATGGCTTCCAGCTTCTGGGTTCAAACTGAACTCGACACCTGCATATGTTCATTATCATAACAATCATTTTCTTAACGAAGATGAACGGTTCGAACTCGATTTCTATCTTCCTATCAGTTTTTATTAACCGCACAGGAAAAAGAAAGCCGCCAAGTTTGGCGGCTTTCTTCTTTCTATCAGCGACTGTTTACGCTGTTTGCGGTTTAGGCTGATAGCGGCCTGGCTTATGGTTCATTGCCAATATCAGATTGGTGGAAATAGCGCCAACAACAGACAGGGCAATCAGCCAGAAATCAACGATAAACAAAGACATCACGACAATGCTGCAGTCCAGAGCCATCTGTACTTTTCCAGCGCGGATACCAAAACGTTCCTGTAAATACAGGGCGAGAATGTTGAAACCGCCCAGGCTCATCTTGTGGCGGAAGATGACTAACATCCCGATACCAATCAACCCTCCGCCGAGAATGGCAGCATAAACAGGATCAATGCGGGTAATCTCAATCACATGGTGTAGATGATCAACGGCGACCGAAACAATAGTGACTGCAATGAAGGTATTAAGGGTGAATCGCCAGCCCATACGCATGACAGACAAAATGTAAAACGGCAGGTTCAGAGCGAAGAAGATTTGGCCGAAGCTAAAGGTGCTGACCTTAGTCAGGAAAATGGCAAGCCCTGCTGTACCACCAGTTAATAAGCCGACTTTGTTGAAAAAAATAACACCAAGAGAAACCAGCGCACTGCCAAGCAGCAAGGCAAGTAAATTTTCTCTCAGACTATGTTCCTTATCCATGATGTAGATTCCTTCCTTGGGGCGCCACCAAAAAGTAAAAGGCGGTTAAAAAAGGCAGACAAGATGCGGAAATTAAGTGTGAAAGTCGAGATTAATTGGGACATTGGAGAGCATTGCGGTGTGGAGTAGGATTTACACATTGGGTTCACAGGCATGAGTTTTGCCTGAGGGAAAAACCACAAAAACTTGTACAAGGCTTAAATTTTGTATCACTTTTGCGAGGTTGGGGTAGTCTCTTAAACTATTCATCGATGTCTATTTTTCTTTTTTCATATTGTCGTATAGCTTTATCAACCGGGCTCCTAAGAATGTTGCACTGCAAGCAATGTCGTTCAGCTAGCTTTAGAGTCAATGAGCAGATTGCCCGGAAAAAACCGAGCATCGTATTACTCTATGTGTTGGTGTATACGCGATGAAGAATAACAACTCAATGCAACATCTATTCACCAAGTTAGTATCAAGAACTGTCGAAGGTTTATGGAGCCCATTGAGGGCAGTACGTGATGGGATGCTCTGGCTGGTCCCGTGTTTGATCCTCTCTAATACCTTGGTATTCACTTCCAGCCTTCTCGACTTCTTTGGTTTTTACGTTCCCACCCTACAGGAAAATCTCACCCAACTTATCGACATGTTGGTGGGGCTTTACCCCTACTTTTTTGCTGCTTCAATAAGCTCAATGTTCGCCATTTATTGGCGTCTCCCCAGACCGCCTGTCGTGATCTTGAACATGGCATATGTGGCTGTGACTGCACAGGTGATGGGCAGCGAAGACAAAGCCGTTGACACTTTGCTTCTCTTCGTTGGGTTGACCTTGCCGCTTTATGCTGTGCCTTTACTCTCTAAGATTAAGCGTTTTCGCTGGACAAGGATTCTAAACAGCGAAATTGCCGGTAAGCCAGTAAAAGATTCCATGAATCTGATGTTGCCAGGCGTGATTGTCGCTGGACTTGTTGCAGTGGTGGCAATGGGAATTTCCTGGGTTTATCACCTGTTCGATGTGGGAATCATGCTGCAGACGCTCCACAACACGGATTTTGAAAACTCACCGATTGAATCCGGGGCTATCTTCGCTTCTCTGAATTCTGTGCTCTGGTTCTTGGGGATCCATGGCTACTATGCGTTAACCCCATTGGTTGAACCTTTAGTGCATGCGCTCGAAATTAACCGGACAACCGTCATGGCCGGAGGCGAAGCTCCGAATGTGATGAACCTTTCTACCATGGCGCTGTTTGTGTTTGTGGGTGGTGCGGGTTCAACACTTGGACTTTCATTTGCGGTGTTGATGTTTTCCAAAAGCACTAAGATGCGGCTGATAGCTTTAACAAGTATTCCTCTTGGTCTGTTCAACATTAATGAGTTACTTCTCTTTGGTCTGCCGATCATCTTTAACTTACGTTTGTTTCTGCCATTTTTGCTCACGCCTTTAATTAATGTTTGGGTTGCTGTTCTGGTGCTGAATAGTGGGCTTGTCACTATTCCATATACGTTGGCCCCGCTAACCAGCCCTGTCGTGATCAATGCTTATATCGCGACAGGGGGAGATATCGCTGCAGTGATCTTCCAGATAGCGATTGTTGTGATGAACATCTTTGTGTATCTGCCGTTCCTGAAAATGGTGGATGAGCAAGCGAGTAAGCAAAACGTTTATCTTCCATCGCTTGATACCACATACACCCGTAAGGAAGAGGAGGCTTATGTACTGTCATACGACCCTGTACGCGAGTCTCTGTTGCGTCTGCGCGAAATTGAAGTGACCCAGCTCCATATGGAGTCATTCTCCCACCGCGAGTTCTTTCTGGAGTTCCAACCTCAGATCAGCTGTGATACCCGCAGGGTTGTTGGTGTTGAGGCATTGATTCGGGTGAAAGATCAGCAAGGCAATGTCGAGCTGCCTGGAGATTTTCTGCCTGTGTTTGAAAAAGCCCAGATGATGAGTGATATCGACATGTGGGTGGTCGATAAGTGTGTTGAGCAGTGTCAGCAGTGGATGGCTCAAGGATTGGAAATTCCTATCAGCGTGAACATCACTGCCGATACTCTGAGTGACAAGCATCGTATGGATAGGATCGTGACCACCATAAGTAGCATACCGGGCTTGATTCACATTGAGATCACCGAAGGCGCTTTGTTAGGGAACGAAAAAACGGTGGGTGATTCTATCCGACGTTTACATAAAGTTGGTGCTTCTGTGCATATAGATGACTTTGGCACGGGTTATAGCTCGTTGAGTTACCTGAACCGCTTTGACATTGATGCGCTGAAAATTGACCAGAGTTTTGTCCGCGCACTAGCAGACGAAAAGGGCAAAAAAGTGTTCAACGGACTGATAGCGATTGCCCATGAGCTGGGCATGAAGATCATTGTTGAAGGAGTGGAGACCCAAGAGCAGTACAATTATGTCGCCAAGAAGCATGACGTCAAAGTACAAGGCTGGTACTTCGCGCGATCAATGGGTGCGAGTGACTTCTTTGATTACTCGGAGCGATATGCCCGGGCGTAAAAAAAGCCCCGGGTTAGAGGGGCTGGATACAGAGATCAAAATTTTAATGCGTTAAATCCATTGAGATGAATATTTTGCATAAGCCATCGCCCTGCAGAAATTATCATGATGGATTAATAGCCGCCTGTTTTACCACTTGCTGCAGCTTACGAATACGCTGACGGGGAAAAATGGTAGGTTTTTGAACCCGCTATCAGGAAGTTCTAGAGCAAAAGTGTTAGCTGGGGCTAAGTACAAAGTACGGTTTAGATTTTGATTGTTCTAAACTCTATGTGCTCTAAGATGAACTGCAAACAAAAACCCGGCTGAAGCCGGGTTTTTGTTTGGCTGCTGGTTCAACCTCGAACAGGTTCTTGTCCTATGGATGACCAACGCGATTGAAGTTTAAACGTGGCAAGGTACGTCGAAAAGCAGTGAGTCGAGGGAATCGACTTTGATCATCTCATCGGCACTAATATCAAGCTGTATCGCGATTATCCGGTTGTAGAGAGACCAGTGTTTCAGCAATAGCTTGTCATGGTCACCTTCACACTCTGGCCAGGTTTCCGCCATCATTGGTCGCAAACTGGTCGCGGCATGGACGGTTTGCAGCATCTGCCATTTCATTTCCCACATATCGACAGGCTTTTCGGGATTGTCACGGTTGTATTCGTCAAACAGCGAAGAGAAAGCCGCAGAAAACTCATCTTTGGAACGAAGGAAGTAACGCAATAAAGCATCATCATCCTGTCGGACAGCGTCAGCAATAAATTGGATTGGGCGAGGGTGAACCAGCGTAAATGCACTCATGTAAGACAGGAAATGATAGACGCGTTGAGCGCTGGTGTATGACTCAGGAAGGTATTCAAGGATAGCGGCAATGTAGCGCTGCATGAAGTCGTCCATGCCATCACTAATCGCTTGCCAGATCTGCTCTTTGCTGCCGAAGTGGTGGCGGATCAGACTATGAGAAACACCCGCTTTATCGCTGATATTCCTCAGCGATACACGCTCAAAACCCTGCTCAGCAAACATGTCTGCTGCCGCATGGAGAATATCACATTTCGTCTGTTCTGCTGCTTCCGCACTACGACGGCCTTGCTTTCTTTCCTGCATAACTGCCTGTCTTACCCTCAGTTAACCAAGTGCATATTTATCAGATTCAGCGCCAGCACTCCAACTTTTTTATTATACACGTGGAAAATATATTGATCTGTTCTCATTCGGTCTTATACTGCACAGGTGTGTAATATAAACCTATGGAGTGAGTGTTGTGCGATATCAAAGAATGAAACGCACCCTCGGAAATGTCCTCGCCCTGTTTGTCATGGTGGGATTGTTGTCAGGATGTAATGAAGCCGTCTCTGAAACGTCGGAACCAATGCCAGTGAAGCCAGTAAAACTTCTAGCAGTGGAAGATTATGTACTTTCAAGCACAGATAGTTTCCTGGCTGAAATTGATGCGACAAACCGTGCGCAGCTTTCTTTTCAGGTGGGTGGTGAAGTCCAGCACCTGAATGTGCGAATGGGGCAACGTGTTGCCAAAGGCGATGTGCTTGCGACGCTGGATGACAGTGATCTGACGTTATCTCTGGATTCAGCGAAAGCCAGCTATTCACTGGCGCGCACCCAATGGGAGCGATCGCAGCGTCTTTATGCAAAGAAGCTGGTGAGCACTGATGTTTATGAGCAGTCTGAAACCAACTACAAAGCTGAACGCGCCCGTTACGAGCAAGCCAGAACAGAGTTGGGGTACACCCAACTGGTGGCTCCGTTTGATGGTGTTGTTTCCTACACCTTTGTCAAACCGAACCAAGTGGTCGCAGCAAAACAGCAAATCCTGAACATTATCGACAATGCAAAGTTGGATGTGTCTTTCACTATGCCAGTTAGCTTTGTGGAGAAAATGGGAATTGCCAATCTGCCAGCTCAAACCATGTGGCTCTCTTTGGATAGCGAACCCAACGCAAAAATTCCGGGCGTATTTAAAGAGATCTCGACTCAGCCAAACACCGATACCAACACCTATCAAGCGACCATGACTGTCGTTCGTCCAGAACACCGTAACTTGCTTAGCGGTATGACAGGGCAGGTGCACATCGCGCGTTCAGAGGCAGGTTTGCAGCTTTCGTTGCCTGAAAGTGCATGGGTCAGCCGAAATGACAGCGAAGGGACGGTTTGGGTAATGGACTCATCTACCCATCGCGTCGCAAAAGCGGCAGTGTCTCTGACGCCACAAGGCAAGATTCTCTCTGGTCTGGATGAAAAAGACCTGGTGGTTGTCGCCGGTGTAGAAACGCTTCATGAAGGTCAGGAAGTGAAAGCATGGGAACGTGAGGAAGGGATTTAATGAAAGTAAAGACACTCACTGCCGCAGTGATTGGCGCGTTAATGCTGACTGGCTGTCAGACAGAAGAACAGAACGTGACGGCGTCACCTCTATATGTATCGACCGTACAGGTTGATGCTCCCGTGAAGAACCAATTCCGCACCTTTAAAGGGGAAGTAGTGCCTGCGGAAAAAACGCCTATCGCGTTTCGAAGCACAGGCGAACTTCGCGAAGTTTATGTGAAAGCCGGCGACCATGTAGAAGCGGGTCAGGTGATTGCACGTCTCGACGACAACGCCGTCCGCCAAACATACAACGATGCGAAAGCGCGATACACCCTGGCTTCCCGACAGCTTGAACGCGGGCGCGGTCTACGTTCAAACGAAATGATTTCCGAAGCGGAACTCGATGAGCTACAAGCCAATGCGCAGTTAGCACGCGCCCAGTTTGCTTTAGCGCAAAATCAGTTGAAATACACCGAACTCAAAGCGCCATTCACAGGCACGGTTTCTGATGTGCCTAAAGAGCGTTTTGAGCGTGTTCAGGCAGGTGAGCCAGTGGTAAACCTGTATCAGGACGACAAGGTCTATGTGCAGATTGAACTTTCTGACAACCTGCTATCGATGATCAACCCAACGGGTGAACGCATTCCTTACACACCGCAGGTGACCTTTTCCGGCATCGATGGTGATTATCAAATGGGTTACCTCGAACACACCAGCGAGCCGAACGCACAAACGGGCAGCTACGAAATGTGGCTTTCCATGGCACAGGTTTCACCTGAAATTTTACCGGGTACCACAGCAACTGTTTCTGTTGACATGGTGCAGGCTGGTATCTCAGCGGTTGATGGCTACAAAGTACCGATGACAGTGCTCCAGGCTGGTGATGAAAAAGGTCGTTTTTTCGTGTGGAAGCTCAAAGACGATCAGGTTAATCGCATTGAAGTGGCCGTCACAGAAGTCACGGGCGACGGCGCCATTGTCGCGTCTGGCATTTCTGAGGGAGACATTCTGGTGAACTCAAACCTGCGCAAACTGCGTGAGGGAAGAAAGGTTGAGGCGACGGAGAATAGTAACGGATGAACATCGCTGAATATTCAATAAAAAATAAAGTCATCAGCTGGCTTTTTATCGTCATCCTCGCGGTCGGTGGTGTGTTCTCTTTCCTTGATTTGGGACGACTCGAAGACCCTGCGTTTACGATTAAAGATGCCATGGTAGTGGCTACTTATCCGGGTGCGACACCAAAAGAAGTCGAAGAAGAACTGACTTATCCGCTGGAAAAAGAGATCCGTCGTTTGCCTTATATCGATAAGATCACGTCCACTTCGTCAAGTGGTATGTCGCAGTTGATGGTGTCGATGAAGATGGATTACGGCCCGGATGAACTCCCGCAAATTTGGGATGAAATGCGCCGTAAGATTAACGATCTTCAACCCTCTCTTCCGAGCGGCGTGAACTCACTCTCTATCATCGATGACTTTGGTGATGTGTTCGGCGTGATGCTGATGCTCACCGGTGATGGGTACGATTATGTTGAGCTAAAGCGCTATGCTGATTACCTGGCCCGAGACCTCGAACTGGTCGAAGGTGTGGGCAAGGTGTCAATCGCTGGTGACCAGCAAGAAATGTTGTTTGTTGAGATTTCCCTCGACCGACTGGCAGCGCTTGATCTGGATATGACCACGGTTTCGTCTCTGCTCAATCGCCAGAACAATGTCGTCTCTTCCGGTGAAGTCATGGTGAATGGTGAGAGTCTGGTGATTCGACCAAGTGGTACTTTGACCTCAGTAGAAGCACTGGAAAACCTGATTATTCACGGCCGTGACACCGGCAACTTGATTCGCCTGAAAGATGTAGCGACAGTTTCGCGTGGCATTCAAGAAAAGCCGGGCAATGTCATCAGCTTCAACGGTAAGCCAGCAATTAACATCGGTATTTCTTTTGCCTCTGGTGTGAACGTGGTGGAAGTAGGGCAAAGACTGGATGCAGAACTTGAACGTTTGGAGTCGCTCAAACCCGTTGGTATCGAATTGAACCACTTCTATAACCAAGCGGCAGAAGTTGATGCCTCGGTTCAGGACTTTGTAGTGAGTCTGGGGCAGGCGGTGGCGATTGTTATCATCGTGCTGCTGTTCGCCATGGGGATGCGAAGCGGGATCATCATCGGCCTTGTGCTGCTGTTGACTGTGTTCGGTACCTTCATCCTGATGGATTACAACGAAATTGAACTTCACCGAATCTCACTGGGCGCGTTGATCATTGCTCTCGGTATGCTGGTGGATAACGCCATCGTGGTGGTCGAAGGCATATTGGTTGGCCTGAAAAAAGGGCGCACCCGCGTGCAGGCGGCGGCAGATATTGTTAAGCAGACCCAATGGCCTCTGCTTGGCGCAACTGTGATTGCGATTACTGCTTTTGCACCGATTGGTCTTTCGGAAGACGCGACTGGTGAATTCATGGGATCGCTATTCTGGGTACTGTGTTATTCACTGTTCCTGAGCTGGGTAACGGCACTGACTATTACCCCTTTCCTGGCGAACCTGTTACTCAAAGAAGAAGATGCCGCAAGTGAAGATGTCGACCCGTACAAAGGTTGGTTGTTTACCCTGTTTGGCTGGTCTCTGAAGCTGGCGATGCGCTTCCGCTGGCTGACAGTAGCAGGCATGATCGCCTTGTTGGTCGCCGCGGTGATGGCGTTCGGCATGGTAAAACAACAGTTCTTCCCGCCGTCAAATACGCCAATGTTCTACGTCGATCTTTGGATGCCGGAAGGCACAGATATCCGCAAGACAATTGAAGAAACCAAGAAGGTTGAGGATTACGTTCGCCAACAAGACCACATTGATTTTGTGTCGTCTTCTGTAGGCCAGGGTTTGCAGCGTTTTGCGCTGACTTATCAGCCAGAACAGAGCTATGAAGCCTATGCACAAATCCAGATCCGTGCGACAGACCGGGAAAACATGTTTGTGGTATTGCGCCAACTCAACACAGAGCTTCCACGGGAATTTGATACACCAACATTCCAGTTCAAGTTGATTGAGTTTGGACCGTCTCCGGCTTCCAAAATAGAAGCCCGTATCACGGGTGCAGATCCGCAAGTATTGCGTGAAATCGCAGTACAGGTGGAAGACATTCTTCATACCGATCCGGGCGCGAGAAACATTCGCCATGACTGGCGTGAGCGCACCAAAGAGTTGGTGCCCGTGTTTAACGAGTCCAAGGCACGCCGTTTAGGTATCTCGAAAGAAGATTTGTCGAATACCCTTCAAATGACATTTGGTGGTGCGGCGATTGGTCAGCTTCGCGATGGTACAGACATTCTGCCGATTGTTGGCCGTCTACCAGAGAATGAGCGTGTCGATTTCGAATCGATTCAGAACGCGACGATTTGGAGTCCATCTCTGCAAGCTTATGTGCCCATCGATCAAATTATTGATGGTGTTGAGCTGACGTGGGAAGAGCCACTGATCAAGCGTCGTGACCGCAAACGCACACTGACGGTATTGGCAGACCATGACATTCTGAGTGAGGACACGCCGGCAGCACTGTTGAGCCGTATCCAACCGCAGGTGATGGCTCTGGAATTGCCAGCAGGATATGAGATTAGCTGGGGTGGTGAGTACGAATCTTCCAAAGATGCGCAGGACTCGCTATTTGGCTCGTTGCCGATGGGTTACTTGCTGATGTTTGTCATCACCATGCTGCTATTCAATTCACTGAAAAAGCCATTGGTCATCTGGTTCACGGTGCCGCTGTCGATCATCGGTGTAGCGTTTGGCCTGCTGCTGTGGAATATGCCATTTAGCTTTACCGCGTTCCTTGGCTTGTTGAGCTTGAGCGGAATGATCCTGAAGAACGGCATCGTATTGCTTGACCAAATTAACCTCGAGCTGGATTCGGGCAAAGAGCCCTATCAGGCGATTGTAGACAGTGCGGTAAGCCGTGTTCGTCCAGTAAGCATGGCGGCGCTGACAACCATTCTGGGTTTGATCCCATTGATGTTTGATGCCTTCTTCGGCTCGATGGCGATCACCATCATGGCAGGTCTTGGTTTCGCCACCATTCTGACGCTGATTGTGGTTCCCGTGATGTTCTCTATCCTGTTCGGCATTAAGCCGCCGAAGAAAGTGAAAGAGGCGGAGCTCGCTCCTGCTGTTTAATGGTTAGCAAGTAGTAAAGAAAAAGCCCCGAAAGGGGCTTTTTTCGTTTATGCGGCTTTCCAACTGCCATTATTCACCAAGTTGTCGGTGACTTTATCAATGGCTTTCTTGGCGCGGGCAACGATTTCGTCAATGTCTCCACGATCAACTACCAAAGGTGGCGCGAATCCCAGAATATCGCCATGTGGCATTGCCCGTGCAATCAGCCCTTGCTCCATGCAGGCCGCCGCGATTTGTGGCCCAACTTTGAGGTTAGGGTCAAAGTGCTCGCGCTTGTATTTGTTGCTGGAAAATTCCAGCGCATGCAGCAAGCCAATTCCGCGGCTGTCACCCACCAATGGATGGTTAGCAAATGTTGCCTGCATTTGCTGCTGGAAGTACGCACCCGTATCCCGTGCATTGGCGGTCAGATTCTCGCGCTCGATAATATCGAGATTACACAGTGCCGACGCTGCGCCGAGTGGATGACCGGAATAGGTGTAACCATGGCCAATCGCGCCCCATTGGTCAGTGCCATCTTCCAGCACTTTCCACACACGTTCACCAACCATCACACCAGAAAGTGGTTGATAAGCGGATGTCAGGCCTTTAGCAACGGTGATTAAATCCGGTTTCATATCGTATATGATCGAACCGAAATCTGCGCCCAGACGACCAAAGCCACATACCACTTCGTCCGAAATTAGCAGAATGTCGTACTTATCCAGCACTTTACGGATTTCCTGCCAGTAGCCTTCTGGTGGTGGAACTATACCACCCGTTCCTAACACAGGCTCACCAATCATGGCTGCCACTGTTTCTGGGCCTTCTGAGAGGATCATCTTTTCAAGCTCGTCAGCGCAATGCTTCGAGAATTCGCGCTCTGTCATTCCATCGTCTTCGCGGCGATAGTAATAGGGCGCGAGGGTGTGTTTGATACGCTCGAGCGGCAGATCAAAATGTGCATGGAACAGGGGAAGACCAGTCATCGAACCCGATGCGATACTCGAACCATGATAACCACGGTCACGGGAGATGATTTTCTTCTTCTCTGGCAGCCCACGTGCGTTGTTGTAGTACCAAACCAGTTTGAGCTGAGTTTCGTTCGCATCGCTACCAGACATGCCGTAATACACTTTACTCATGCCTTGGCCTGCCATTTTCAGAATGCGCTCAGAAAGGGTAATCAACGCTTCGTTAGTGTGACCGACATAGGTGTGATAGTAAGCGAGCTTTTTAGCCTGCTCATAAATCGCCTCGGCCATTTCCTCGCGTCCGTAACCAATGTTGACGCAATACAGGCCAGCAAAACCATCAATCAGTTCAACGCCTTCAGAATCCTGAATGCGAATGCCTTTTGCATTGGTGATAATTCGGCCGGCCATTTCGCCGTGCGCATATTGTTTGAGGTGCGTCGATGCATGAAAGACGTTCTGACGGTCAATCTCAAGCAGCGCTTTGGTATCAATTTTATTGTTCATAGTGAAGTTCCTCTTGAGGTCAACAGCCCCTAGCATCCGCTGGCCGTGTCGAGACCGCCCAGACAGTAGTATTTGATTTCGCTGTATTCATCGAAGCCGTGACGGCTACCTTCGCGCCCAAGACCGGATTGCTTCATCCCGCCGAAGGGAATAGGGTGTCCCGTCATCTTGACGCTATTGACGCTGACCATGCCGAACTCAAGGCCTCGCATTAGCTTCCAGATGTCGCGAATATCGTGGCCATAGATATAAGCCGCCAGGCCGTATTCAGTGTCATTCGCGGACTCAATTAAGGCGTCCAAATCGTCATAGGCGAGCACACCCGCTACAGGACAGAAGTTTTCCTCCCGGAATACCGCCATCTCAGGTGTGACGTTGGTGAGTAGCACTGGATGAAAGAAATTGTCTCCAGGCACTTTCTTATGACTCGTGGCAATCAAAGTCGCACCTTTCGTGAGTGCGTCGTCAACTAGCGTTTGCGCTTTTGCAGCTGCCTGAGCATTGATGAGAGGGCCAATGTCCGTGGTCTTCTGCATGCCGTTACCCACGCGGAGCTTTTGCATCTCGGTGGCGAAAGCATCGATAAATGCATCGTAATGTTGGCGAGGTACATAGATGCGATTCGCCGCCAGACAATCCTGCCCGGAGGTTTGGAACTTGGCATCAATCGCTGCCTTAGCAGCCTGCTTGATGTCCATGTCAGGTAGCACAATGAAAGGGGCATTACCGCCCAATTCCATCGAACACTTTTTCACTGTGTGTGCGCTTTGTTGAAGCAGCAATTTTCCGACTCTTGTTGAGCCGGTAAAAGAGAGCGCTTTGACCTTATCTGACGCGCACAGCACTTCAGAGATCATTGGGGCATCGCCAGTGACGACATTGAATACGCCGGCGGGAATGCCTGCGCGCTCGGCTAATTCAGCCAAAGCGAGGGCAGAGAAAGGGGTTTCGTTTGCGGGTTTCACCACCACGGTACAACCAATCGCGAGTGCCGCCGCAGCCTTTCGCGTGATCATCGCGTTGGGGAAATTCCAGGGTGTGATGAGGACGGCGACACCAATAGGTTCACGCAGTGTTGCTAGTTGCGCGTTAGGAATATGGCTAGGCATGGTTTCGCCATATGCCCGTTTGGCCTCCTCAGCAAACCAACTCACAAAAGAAGCGCCGTAGTCGATTTCTCCGCGAGCCTCATCGAGGGTTTTGCCTTGCTCAAGCACCATCAAATGAGCGAGATCTTCTCGGTTATCGAGTAACAAGTCATGCCAAGCCATCAACTTAGTGGCACGGTGTTCAGCGGACAGCGCGCGCCATTTTTTGAACGCTTTGTCTGCGGCATTAATAGCGCTATCTATCTGCGATTTTCGAAGTGCTGTGACGTAACCAATCACGTCATCATCGGCTGGATTGGTTACAGCGATGTCTTTGTTACCTGCGACCCACTTACCATTGATGTAGGCGAGTTGGCGAAACAGGCGTGCATCACGCAAGTGGTTGAGCACGGCATCCGTCGCTTTCCCATCATGGGGCAAATTCAATGCGGCCATACGTTGACCTCCCAAAGCAAAATGATGTTCTCAGTAGAACTTTAAGCCAGCATCTGGGAATGGGTTTTCTGTATGAGGGTGATTATGGTTGGTGATTTTTCGGATTTTCAGCCGAAAACTTAGTGTTTTTTCTGTTTCACGTTTAATTAGCTGAAAAATAGCGAATATATTCGCCGTTATTCAGCGAGGCTTTCGTCGGTATCGAGTGATTGTGGTGTCTGTTTGATAGTTTTGGTAACGATGTAGGTGTAGTAGCGCTCTATGCCTAAATCTGACATCAGCCAACTATCAATCAGGCGTTGGTACTGGTCGATGTCTTTTGCCATGACACGGATGATGTAATCTACTCCGCCGCCTGTGGCGAAACAATCTGCCACTTCTGGGCAATCTTGCATGATTTGTTCGAAACGCTGGAAACTGGTTGCGTGGTGCTTGCCGAGTGTCACCTCGACCATCACAGGTGTTTTTTTGGCAAAGAGGTCAGCATTGATTTTGGCACCATAGCCTTCAATGATGCCCGCTTCTTCAAGGCGCTTTACTCGCTCCCAACAAGGGCTGACCGACAAGTTAATGGATTCTGCGAGATTGGATTTAGTGATCCTTCCGTCTCTGGATAATATTTGCAGAATTTTGATGTCATATCGGTCAAGCTTCATCCATTACTCCCAGAAAAATAAAGAAAACCACGCTTATAAGCGTGGCATATAGACAGGGGTGGAAGCGAGTTTTATTCGACAGTTTTGGCGATAACCGCAAAAGTATCGCCGATACTGATGTTCGAGACGTGCCGTCTGGCCGCCAGAATGCCTTGAGTGGTAGCGCGATAATAAGCAGGTGTTTGTCCTGTTCGCTCGGTGGAATAAATACGTGCAATCAGGTCGCCTTCTTTGATCTCATCACCCAGGCTTACACACATTTCCAGAATACCGTTGTGTTCACTTTGTAGATAAGCGTCTGTGTCGGGAATTTCCAGCGAGATGGGCTCACTTGGCGGATCAATATAATTTTTCTGCAAGATACCGCTGTAAACCAGAAAGTTGTGGATGCCACGATCTGCTATCGCAATGGTGTCGGGTGTGGTGGTGCCACCGCCACGAAGTTCGGTGGTAACGAACACCTTACCTTTGGATTCAACAGCGGTATCGTAAAGCTTGGTCGCATCCATTTCTTCCATAAAGAAGGTGTAAGGTGCGCCAAACAAACGCGCTCCTTCAATACAACGAAATTCCTGCGCTTTGTTCTTTAAACGGTGAGCAGCAGCAAAAGGAATGATATCCAGCGTTTTACCGCCAGAATGAATATCTAATGCTGTATCACACATCGGGATCAGATAACGGGTGAAATAATCCGCCATGCGTTCAGTCATTCCACCATAGGGGTGACCAGGAAAGGCGCGGTTCATATTACCATTATCAATCGGTGAAACCCGTGCCGATGCTTGAACCGCTGGCGCATTCATCATTGGGATGATGATGACTCTTCCCCGAATTTGTTTCGGTTTGAGCTTACTGGTGAGCTTTAACAGCGAAGTGATTCCCTCGTATTCATCTCCATGATTACCGCCGGTCAGCAGCGCAGTTTGTCCATCTCCGTTTTTAATGACGGTGATGGGCGTCATGATCGCGCCCCACGCTGAATCATTGTGTGAGTAGGGTAGTTTTAGATATCCGTGCTGAATCCCGTCAGCATCAAAATCGACAGTGGCTGAAACTGAACTTGGCGGTAATTTAGGCATGACAAAATAATCCGTTTCTGTTCACTCAATGTTTAACAAATAGCTGACGAGGGAATTCGCATAGTGTCTCAGCGCCACGCCTTGTGATCACGATGCTCTCTGTTGTCTCCATTCCCCAATCATCCATCCACAACCCCGGCATAAAATGGAACGTCATGCCTTCTTTCAATACAGTGCTGTCGGTTGGACGCAGGCTCATGGTTCTTTCGCCCCAATCAGGTGGATAACTGAGTCCAATAGGGTAACCACAGCGTGAACCTCCACGGTCAAAGCCGTATTTTTCCATTGTCGCATTGAGTGCCGCTGCAATATCACCGCAAGTATTTCCGGGTCTGGCGACTGCCATGCCAGCTTCCAAGCCTTCATTGAGCGCATCATTGGCACGCTTGAAATGGTCTTCTGGCTCACCGAGATAGATGGTACGCGAAAGCGGGCAGTGGTATCTGCGATGAACACCAGCCATTTCGATAAAGGTGCCTTCACCGGATTTAAAAGGCCTGTCATCCCAGGTCAAATGTGGCGCTGAAGCGTCTACACCAGACGGTAAAAGCGGCACAATGGCAGAGTAATCGCCAAAGTGGCCATCATGTCCCATCACCGCATGTTTATTTATTTCAGCGACAAGAATGTGTTTTGGTAGCCCTGGCTCAATTAGCTCGTAAGCGACGCGATGCATGTTTTCCACAATTCTTGCTGCAGCGCGCATGTAGTAAAGTTCTTGGTCCGACTTTTCAGCGCGGCACCAATTCACCAGCCCGGTTGCATCCGCAAAGGAGGCGTTGGGAAGATTTTCCTGAAGCGATTCATAGGCCGTGGCGCTGAAGTAATAGTTGTCTTTTTCCACCCCGATACGGCCTCTGTCCCAAAGCTTTTCGTACAACACAGAGTTAGCGAGGTATTCCATAGGATGAAGGGGAGGGTTCATCACATAGTGGTCGGGATAGCCGACAACGTTATCATGGTTCATGTAAACAGTGCGGCGAGCGCCATTGGCATCTTGATTCCTACCAAACCACAGTGGATCACCTGTATACCCAATGACGACACACTGCGGAACGTAAAAAGACCAGCCGTCATAACCGGTTAGCCATGCCATATTTGAAGGGTCGTGAATGATGAGTAAATCCAATTCACGGTTTTCCATGGCCGCACGAACTTTCGCCAGCCGGACGCTGAACTCATCAAGCGTAAAATTAAGCACAACGTCACTCATGCCCCATGCTCCTTTTGGTACCGCCCATACAGGACGAACGTTGACATACAGAGTCATCGCCAGTTATCGCTATGGGTCTTGTTGGGGCGACTTATCGCTCAGACCAGATAACTGTTTTGCCTCTCAGCTTTGTGCTACCCGTTTTCATTTTTGCTGTGCGGGTGCGCTGCTAGTTTTGTCACCTTTCTCTATTGCTATGTAACGCAAGTAATTTGCATCTCATTACTTACACTTACACCACTGTTCAAAAAACAGTCAATAATAAAATACTCAATAGTTTGGGCTGACGAGCATCAATGATGGCTCGAGACGGCTAAAAATCTCGATTTCTCATTATTGATACGTAGTTGCGAAAATTTCTGATCTTTGCAATCAACCAGCATAAATCAGACCGAATTTTTATCGAACTCGATACGGTTCAAAGATATAGCAGATAAAATTCGATACTATCCTTGCTCTTGCATCTTTCTGAACAAATGGAGCGAATGCCAATGTTGAATTGCTAATCACCTTAAATTTATGCCTTTGTTTTTACGCTTAATTTTATCTGGTGATGACGCGATCCATCATGGTGAGCTTTGTTGTTGTTCTGTTTATTCCCACGCTTACCCTCTGATATGTCGTTGAACGCCAACACGGAGCCTAATATGGAAAAACTCCCCGGTGGTCGAGATGGTATATATCGGGTTCGCAATCAAGTAATCCGACCTGCTAATAAAACGACCCAGACGATTCATGGCCTCTTGAACCACCTTCATCTGCAAGGTTTTCATCAGTGCCCCATACCGATTGCCCTAGACCATGAACGTGAAACAGTGAGCTTTGTTGAGGGTCAGGTTTATAACTATCCGCTTCAAGGCAATATTGCATCCAAACAAACATTAAAAAGCGCGGCAAAGCTACTGAGACAAATGCATGATGCTTCAGCTTCTTATGTCGATAGTTTGAAGGGGAATGAAAATTGGATGCTCCCAGTACGCAAACCAACTGAAGTGATTTGCCATGGTGATTATGCGCCATACAACCTAGTTCTCGATGGTGAAGAAGCTGTTGGCATCATTGATTTTGATACTGCTCATCCTGCACCAAGGATGTGGGATTTGGCCTATGCAGTGTATTGCTGGGCGCCCTTTAAAACTCATGAATTCGATAAAATGGGGACGTTAGATGAACAAATCGCTCGTGCTGTGATCTTCTGTAAAGCGTATGGCATGACCAAAGAGGAGATAAGCGGCCTGCCCGATGTCATGATCGAAAGGTTGGAAGCTTTGGTTTCGTTTATGCGAAAAGAAGCTGAAGAAGGAAATGAAGCATTTCAGCAGAACTTAGAAGATGGACACGATTTAGCATATGAGGAAGATATTCAATATATTTTGCAAAACAAGAAAGACATTTTAACTATGTTGTTTAAATGATTTAACTAATCATATATAAAAAAATCGGCAGTGCTGCCCATTTAAATGGAATCACTGTCGATATTTTTAGGTAGTGATGATTAACTAAAATTTTTAACAACAATAGGAATGCTATTCGTTGAATTAATATTAAGTTTCCATTTATTTTTAATTGAGAGCATTTGACGCCGCATATATAATCCGCCAACTTTTTTGGCCTTGCCCCGAGAACCAACTCATCAACATGTGGAAAATGCCTTCTTTAAGGTCCTGTTACGATACCTATGTTCGTGACATCTCGATCGTCTTCTTGCTTTTGCTTCCTTTGACTATTTGTAATGCGATTTCGATTTTTGTTGGCCATTTTTTAAACTTTGCTGCACTTCCTGACATTGCGCAAAAGTTTTTCTATTTTTCAAATTTGTTAATTGGTATTTATCCAATAGCACTTTGTATTATTACAACTTATTACTTGTCGACAAAGCATAACGTCAACCCAATGGTTGTGGTGCCTTATTCGCTGGTTATGTTTATTGCTATTTCTTTATCTAATGGACTGGTGGCAAGTAATGGCTTACCGAATAATCCATTGGTGGCGTTATTAACGGCTATTGTTGCCGCAATTTGCTGTGTTTCTGCCCGACTTTATCCATTAGACCCTTCCAGATTGGACTTTGTCAGTGCGCTTTATAAACAAGCAGCACATTTCTTCGGCTTTTTGTTGTTGACGATCGTCTTTACCCGAATCACCGGGAGCATCATGCAGAGCTCAGCGGTATTTAAAGATCACCTCAGTTTGGACCCTCTGACATTTGCAGGTGGGTTGGCGTATCAGTTCGTGCTTGGCCTTCTGGGGGCTGTAGGTATTAATGGCCACAACTTTCTGTTCCGCGTTAAACAACGGCTATTCGAAGATACACAGCAGAACATCTCAGCGTGGCAGTTTGGTGAAGAACCATTGAATATTCTGAGCCAGGGTTTTTACGACGCTTTTTTGGCGATAGGGGGATCCGGCAATTCTCTGAGTTTGCTTTTGTGTGTGCTCCTGTTTTCCCGTGAGAAAAGACACATTGCGCTGGCACTTTCCGCGCTGCCGTTGGTGATGTTTAACATCAACGAGCTGTTACTATTTGGTTTACCTATCATCTTCAACCCAACGCTGATCGTCCCATTTGTGTTGGTGCCAATGGCAAGCTTTATTCTGGTATACAGTGTCATGGCATTGGGACTGGTCAATCCGGTAAGCACCATTGTTGACTGGATGACACCGCCATTCTTGAGCGGCTATCTTGCCACTCAGAACAGTTTTGCGGGTACTGCATTGCAGATCGTTGTTATCGGGATGGGTGTGCTGATTTATCGTCCTTTCTATCTGCACTATGCAGGTAAAAACAGCACGGATAGCAAAAGCATGTTGCGAAAAATGGAGATTGAACGCAGTACCCTTAAATCCTTTTTGGGGGATGTAAATGAGTCAATGGGTAGCTATATCAGCAAACATGAAGTCAGCCAACGCATCAGCAAGATGATGAATCGTGGTGAGTTTGTGATGTTCTATCAGCCTCAGGTAAATCTAAAAGACAACACCCATCTAGCGTTCGAGTCTTTGATACGTTACCGCGATGATAGCGGAAATATGATTCCTCCTTCATTCATCAGCGATTTTCAGATGCTAGGAGCGATTAAACAGCTCGATGAAATGGTGATCGACCTTGTGCTTGCGGACATGAATGCGTTGCCACTGCTACAAGGCTGTAAGGTGGGCATAAACATTTCGGCTGAAACGATTTCTGACAGAGATATCGTAGACAGCATTGCGGAACGGCTGCATTACTACAAAATACCGGCGACATCGCTGGAAATTGAAATCACGGAAGAGGCACTTCTTGAAGACCATGAGCAAATCAGCCGCAATATCAATGCGCTGCAACGTCTTGGTGTGAAGGTGGCCATTGATGATTTTGGCTCTGGTTATGCGTCTTTCCCGCACTTGCTGAAATACAACTTCGACAAGGTGAAACTGGACCGCTCTCTGTTGTTGAACGTGAAAGAAGAAAGAGGGCAAAACCTCTACCAACTGTTGGCAAAAATCAGTGAGGTAACTGGATGTGCGCTGGTTGCTGAAGGGGTAGAAACCGAAACAGAGAAAACCTTTGTGGAAAGCTGTGGTATTGATATTTGCCAGGGATTTTACTTTTCCCGACCGTTGCCGCTTGATGAAGCCATTGCTTGGTCAAAGAAACAAACAGAGACGACTGAAGGCAACGAATCACAACCAGCAGAGTGACAAATAAAAGAAGGCCGCGACAAACGCGGCCTTTTTGTGTTTGAGATATCGATTAGTTGAAGTCGAGAAGCTCAACTTCGAAAATCAGTGTCGAACCCGGCTTGATAGGACCTGTAGACATGTTGCCGTACGCAAGCTCAGCAGGAATGAAGAAGCGTGTTTTGCCACCTTTCTTCATCAATTGAACGCCTTCGGTCCAGCCTTTGATGACTTGATTTAAACCGAACTCGATGGGTTCACCACGTTGGACTGAACTGTCAAAAACTGAGCCGTCTAGCAAGGTTCCGTGGTAATGCACTTTTACACGAGATGTGGCAGTAGGTTGCGTATCTCCTTCACCTTCTTCCAACACCAGATACTGCAATCCAGAATCAGTGGTGATAACACCTTCTTCCTTGGCGTTTTTGGCGAGGAACTCAGCACCGATTTTCTTGTTTTCTTCAGCCGCTTTTTTCGATTTTTGGCGGATAAGGATGATGAAAACAACCATCACGAGGATGACGAGGGGTAAAGCGAAATCCATTGTAACTCTCTCAGTTGGTGACCTGGCTGCGCCAGTGGATAGCGTTCATTATCCAGAACTCAGTAACGAATTGGAATACATGGAATTACATCCTCTTCCTGTTTGGCTACGGTGCATTGCTTTGGTGCAACGCTTGCCCCAAATGTAGTCATCTTCGTGATTGTAACCAACTGAAAATAATAGATTTCCCTGGATTTTCGGTAAATTCATAATTGGTACGGTGTTTGCTTTATAGAATTTGTGCTCCACAGCACGGCTTACACTCACTATCTCCGAAAGGAGATGAATTAGTTAGCGCATTCTCCTTGTTGCTTGTCTCCGCTACGTTTTGCACTGGCGGAGATTTTTTTACTTCAAACTTAATTCGCTTGTCACACTCTATTGTGATCTTTGTTCAATCTCATTGAATTATAAAGACTTTGCATACAGTTTGCCGTGCGGAAACCTACCGCCCAAAACTTGTGAACCATGATGTCTTCATGCAAAAAATTCCCGCAAAAAATGTAATTAATTAAATTCATTCCGAAGCACGATACCAAACTTTGCGATTTTCATTCGCGTCAGAAATTAAGTGGTGAAAGAGTAAATCTGAAGGAAAACACCAACACCCAAGACGTGGAGAAAAATAATATGAATAAAGGACTTAAGTTCACCGCGATTGCTGCATGTGTGGCCGGAGCGCTTGGCGTTACCGCGACTGCTACCGCTGCACCATCGCACGATAAAGCCGTTATTGGTTACCTAACACAATGGGAAGCGTGGAAGGGCACTGATGCGGGCTTTAGCGTAAAAGGTGAAGCAACACATCTGAACGTAGATATGGATATCTACAACATCCTCAACTTTTCATTCTTTGGCGTAGCGAAAGACGGCTCACTGCACAGTGGCGACCTTCGCAATAAGAGTATTTACCAGCCAGGCTCGGTTCAGGAGCCGGGTCCTTTGCTTCACCCAGATGTATACTCAAGCTGGGATTTCCACATCCTTTGGGGTGAACTGGAGTACATTCACGAGTATCCAGGAAACGAGCCTTGGCAAGCAGAAGCACTGGCAAAAGTTCAGGCTCAAGGTTTTGTAAAAGATGGTCGTGGTTGGAAACATGCACCAACCGGTATCACTGGCCAAATGCCAATCCCTTTGAAAAAAGCGGGTGGCGCACCGGGTTTGATCGACTTGGCGAATGAAAAAGGCGTTCAGGTAATGGCGTCTATCGGTGGTTGGAGTATGTCCAAGCACTTCCCAGAAATGGCAGCAGATCCAGTCAAGAAAGAACGCTTCCTACAAGACATCGACAAGCTGATCGCCCTGGGTTTCCACGGTATAGATATCGATTGGGAATACCCGGGCTCAGGTGGTATGAACTTTACCGGTACGGATGCAGACTACGCAAACTTCGAACAGCTGATGGATGATATCCGCGAGCGCATCGGTCCAGACCGCCTTCTGACAGCGGCATTTAAAGCTGTGCCAGCGGCATTGGAAGGTTACGATTGGGCGCGCCTGCAACGTTCAATGGACTACTTCAACATGATGACTTACGACCTGAATGGTGGTTGGTCTAATGTAACCGGTCATAACTCTCCACTCTATCCATATCCAGAAGAAGAGTTTGAAGGGTTAAACCTGGATACACTGAAAAACTGGATGGTGAACGTTAAGGGCATCAACCCGAAACAAATCAACTTTGGTGCCGCGTTCTATGGCCGTGGTGTTCAGACAACAGAAGCGGAAGCTTACCTTGGTGCGCCGACAGACAAACGTAATGTTAACTTCTCAGTTGATGGTCCAAGTGTTTCTGCAGTAGACCTGACTAACTGGAAAGTGTTTGAAGGCCAACCAAACTACAACTATCTGATCAAACAGCCAGGTTGGGCACACAAGTGGGATGCAAACGCGGAAGTACCGTATGCAGTGAAAGGGAAATACTTCCTGAGCTATGACGATCCAGATTCAATTCGTAAGAAAGCGGAGTACATCGTAAATAACGATTTGGGCGGCATCATTGTATGGCAGGTGCATGGTGACATTCAGTGTGAAGGCTCGTTCGTTAACTATGGCACCAAGCTGAAGCAATGTACCAATCTCCGCTCGCCGTTGGCTGAGCAAATTGATCAGGTGTTCAGCGCGAATATCATTCCAAACGAAGCGCCAGTTCTGGCCTTGCCAGGCGCTCAAAATGTCGATAGCGGGGCGGTGATTAGCTTTACCGTGTCAGCGACTGATGCAGACGGCGACGCGTTGTCGTTTTCAGCTCAAGGTGCCGACGTAACGGATAACGGTGATGGTACCGCAACGGTGACGTATAAAGCGCCAAACACTGCGGTAGACCTGACTGAAACGGTGAGCGTGAAAGTCTCTGACGGACGTAAGTCTGACAGTGGTTCAGTGACGGTGAATGTGAAAGGTTCAGGTGATGTGGTTAACACTGCACCAGTACTGACTGCACCAGCATCTGTTTCTGTGAAAGCAGGTGAAACCGCAGTGATTGACCTTTCAGCAACTGATGCCGAAGGTGATTCTCTGACATTTACAGCGTCTTCAGGAGAGCTGGTTCAAACAGGTAACAGTGCGACGGTATCTGTGGCGACAGTTGACTCAACGGAAAACAGCGTGGTTAACGTCGTTGTTACTGTGACTGATGGTGTAGAAACTGTTGAAGCAACTGTGGTTGTGAACGTTGAAGGAAATACGCCAGTAGACAGCAACTGGGATCGAAACAAGGTTTACAACACTGGCGATAAAGTCGTTCACAACGGTGTTGAGTACACTGCAAAATGGTGGACGAAAGGTGAAGAACCAGGAACGTCTTCGGTTTGGGAAGCGTTCGATGACGGTTCAGCGAAAGGCTGGAGTGCTGACAAAGTCTACAACGGTGGCGATGTTGCTATCTATGAAGGCAACACTTACAAAGCGAAGTGGTGGACGAAAGGTGATGTACCTGGATCTGCTTGGGGTCCTTGGGAACTTCAATAATCCGATGGAATAACACTGAATGCATCAAGCGGCTCCAGTAAGATGGGGCCGCTTTTTTTATTCCCTAGCTTTAACGCCTATCTTTGGTGTTTTTGGGATAACACATTCAGGCAGCTTCCTAACCGAATGAAAAATAGCACATAAATTTACTTTCATTCCGAGATAGTTTTTATCTATCGCTGGCGTAGAAATAACCCATTGGTATCTAAATCAGATTGCTCCTATACCTATAATCAATCCACCTCACAAAGCGGGCTTGAACCATACTAAACCCGCTGAATATGCTCAGAGAGAGCATTCGAAGTGGCTTGATATAAGGACGTTAACACGCCCTAAAAACTGACAACAAGGAATCACAATGGAGAGCAACCATGTCTAACGCAAGCCAATGCCCTTTTCACAATGCTGCTGGTGGCGGCACAACAAACCGAGATTGGTGGCCTAATCAACTGCGTCTCGATATTCTTCATCAACACACCTCAGAATCAAATCCACTCGATCCAGATTTCAATTACCGCGAAGCCTTCAGCAAACTTGACCTCGAAGCGGTAAAACAAGATTTACATGCTCTTATGACGGACTCACAGGAGTGGTGGCCAGCTGACTTTGGCCACTATGGTCCTTTATTCATCCGTATGGCTTGGCACAGTGCGGGTACTTATCGCACCGCTGATGGGCGTGGTGGTGCAGGTACAGGTAACCAACGGTTCGCTCCAGTGAATAGCTGGCCGGACAATGGCAACCTTGATAAAGCGCGTCGCCTGCTTTGGCCAATCAAGCAAAAGTACGGACAAAGTATTTCATGGGCTGACTTACTGATCCTCACCGGTAACGTGGCGCTTGAGTCTATGGGTTTCAAAACTTTCGGTTTCGCAGGTGGCCGTGAAGATATTTGGGCGCCAGAAGAAGATATTTATTGGGGTCCGGAAAACACGTGGCTTGACGATAAACGCTATTCAGGTGAGCGCGATCTGGAAAATCCATTGGCTGCTGTGCAAATGGGCCTGATCTACGTTAACCCAGAAGGCCCGAATGGCAATCCTGATCCTCTTGCTGCAGCAAAAGACATTCGTGAAACCTTTGCCCGCATGGCGATGGATGACGAAGAAACTGTCGCGCTGATTGCTGGGGGGCATACTTTCGGCAAAACCCACGGCGCTGGAGATGCCGCCTTGGTGGGAGCTGATCCGGAAATGGCACCACTTGAAGCGCAGGGTTTTGGTTGGGCAAGTAGCTATGGCTCTGGTAAAGCGGGTGATGCTATTACAAGCGGTTTGGAAGTGACCTGGACACAGACACCAACCCAGTGGAGTAACTATTTCTTCGAAAACCTGTTCGGCTACGAGTGGGAGTTAGACAAAAGCCCAGCTGGCGCACACCAGTGGATCGCGAAAAATGCTGATGGTGTTATCCCAGACGCGTTTGATGACAGTGTAAAACGTCTGCCTACCATGTTGACCACGGATCTGTCACTGCGTTATGACCCGGCATATGAAGCGATTTCCCGTCGCTTTATGAACAATCCGGACGAGTTTGCAGATGCATTTGCCCGCGCATGGTTCAAATTGACGCATCGTGACTTGGGTCCACGTGCCCGTTATCTCGGTTCAGAAGTACCTGCTGAAGAGTTGATTTGGCAAGACCCAATCCCTTCGCGTGATTATGACCTGATTGATGATGCGGATGTGGCACTGTTGAAAGGGAAAATTGCCGAAGCAGGGCTGTCAGTATCTGATTTGGTGACAACCGCCTGGGCGTCAGCGTCAACCTTCCGTGGCTCAGATAAACGTGGTGGCGCAAATGGTGCCCGTGTTGCTCTGGCACCGCAGAAAGATTGGCAGGTTAACCAACCCCAGAAACTGGCAAACGTTGTTGGCAAGCTCGAAGGTATTCAGCTTGATTTTAATAGCTCGCAGTCTGGCAGCAAACGTGTCTCTTTGGCAGATCTGATTGTGTTGGCGGGCAGCGTTGGTGTTGAAAAAGCCGCGCAGAATGCAGGTCATACTGTATCAGTGCCTTTCACCGCTGGCCGCTCCGATGCATCCCAAGCGCAGACAGATGTAGAATCGTTCGCCGTGCTTGAGCCGCAGGCTGATGGCTTCCGTAATTTCCAGAAAACCAAGTATGCCGTTTCGGCAGAAGAGTTGTTGGTTGACCGCGCTCAACTCCTGACGCTGACCGCGCCGGAGATGACAGTATTGGTTGGTGGCCTTCGTGTGCTGAACACCAATGCAGGTGGAGATTGCCATGGCGTGTTCACCGAACGTCCGGAAGCGCTGAGCAACGACTTCTTCAAAAACTTGCTCGACATGAGTGTCGAGTGGAAGCCGCAAAACGGTGATGATGTTTTTGAAGGCCGTGACCGCCAATCAGGTGAACTTCGCTGGACGGGCACCCGGGTGGATCTGGTGTTTGGTTCTAATTCTCAACTCCGCGCGTTGGCAGAAGTTTACGCCACGCAGGATGCTGAAAAGAAATTCGTCAGTGATTTCGTTTCAGCTTGGGTGAAAGTGATGAATCTTGACCGTTTTGATTTATCTGCATAATCAAAAACAAAGCCGCTGCATAGTCAGCGGCTTTTTCCTTTATTGCTCTGTATGTTCAGCCTAAATTTCCAGTAAATGGTAGAAACTGAGAATCTTCATAGGGTTTAGGGATACTTGCCTTTACTGATATACCTATCTTGTGCTTGATTGGAAGCATCGCATTCATTTTTAATCACTTTGTCTGGTGCTCATATGCTCGCTCGCTATGCGGTCGCTCTTTTACTTGCATTCATTTCCGGCTGCGCTTCATTATCGAAATCGCCATCCCTAACGACCGACCCCAATTGGGTATCTGAAACGCTACCAAACGGCATGCGTTATCATCTGTATCCCATTGATGGCGAGCAGATTGAACTGCGCTTAGTGGTGAATGTAGGCAGTTTGAACGAAGAAGATAAAGAGCGGGGCTATGCGCATTTCATAGAGCATATGGCTTTCAACGGCACCCAACGTTTCCCAAACAATTCTGTCTTTACGGAGTTCGCGCAGGTTGGGGTGGAATTTGGTCCCGACATCAATGCGGTGACTGACTACGGACGCACTGTGTATCAACTTTCCTTGCCCGACAATAAACGCCTGCCAGAAGCATTGGACTGGTTCCGCGATATATCAGACGGTATGACACTCGATCGCAATGAAGTGGCAGGTGAAGTGGGGGTCATCTTTGCGGAGTGGCGGCGGGACAATCGAGAAGATACATCCTGGCCTTTGAAGCTCTATGAGGATTTGATTGATGACTCCCTTTACATCGATAGAGATCCTATTGGTACAGAATTCACATTAAACAGGGTGACACCAGAACGTCTGAGAGCGTTTTACGACAAGTGGTATCAGGCGAACCGCATTCAATTGGTTGTTATTGGGGGCTTTGATGCCGAGGATGTGCAGGTCGAAATAGAAGAGGAATTTGCCTCACTCCGTTCAGAAAGCCCAAACCCAGAGCCACACAGTATTATTCCTGTAGATAGAGACACTCAATATCCACTCACGCTTTATGCTTCTCAGGGGGAATCGCCTGCCTTGGTGGTGAGCTTCAAGGATGGTGAGGACAAATACCCGCAAACCTTGGCCGAGCAAAGGGAGTTGTGGCTTCACTGGATGATCTTGGATGCTGTTCAGCTTCGTCTGGAAGAACAGTTTGAACGGGAAAATCTCGCTCATAATGGTCTGTATTTTAACTTCGGATTCCTGCCGGGTTGGACTGTGTATGAACTGAGCGTAGAGTTCAACGACATCGACCGCCCTTTTGTGCTGGACTCTGTTGCGCGGAACATTGCATCACTTAGAGATCATGGTGTGACCTTTGATGAGTTCCTATCCCTTCTTGAACAATACGAATCCAGTATTTTCTTCCATGAAGACCAACTTCCTATCGAAGTCGCGGAAAATGTCTACAACGATCTTTACTACAATCGCTTGCCTCAGAGTCGCTCAGAGCAAAACGCCAACTTCAACAAATTCCTTGAAGAGATTGAACTTGACGATCTAAACCACGAGTTGGCGCGTCTGCTAAAACCTTCAAACCAGTCACTATCATTGGTATACGGCAAAGGAGAGTCTATCGCCAACGCTGAAAAACAGCGTGATCGCTATATGAATACGGTCGCCAAACAAGGCGACGTAATCAGAGTCTCTTATGCAGAGGTACAGATTCCTCAGCCTGAATCATTTTTGTCTGTGTCAGAAGATGCGATTGAAATGGCTGAGAACGTGTTTCGTTGGAAGTTGCCGAATGGCCTGCCTACGCTCTATTACAAAATGGACGACAGCTATTACGAGACCCAAGTCGTGCTTCAGGCCAAAGGTGGTGTAGCCGCTATGTCGACGAAAGAAAGGGCGGCACTTGATTTTCTGTTCGAGACATATCGCAATGGGTCAGTGGGTGATGTGTCATCGAATGATTTTTCCCACTACCTTGAGTCGTTAGGCGTCAATATCGAGCCGCAGGTTTATGGAAACAGCCATAACTTTTCTATGTATGTGCCGACTGAAGCCTTGCTCGATGGCCTCAATGCAATGCGTTATCTCGTCGAAAATGCCACGCCAAATAGAGTGGCGTTTGAGCGGGAAAAAGTGCGGTTGATTGAACGAATGAATCTCGCACAGACCTCCCCTTATGAAGTCTTTGGACGTGCGTCTATTGACTTGATTTATCCTGCGCCGTCCTATGAATCAGCGTTGACGACTGAGGACTATGAATCGGTGACATTTGAAGATGTTACAGCGTTGTTCGACAAGCTGTTTGGTGACATGGGACATTTCAGTGTGTATGTCGTGTCAGACGAGCCATTGCTGGCTGTTCAGGGGGTAGTCACTGCGTTTTTAGGCAATATGAAAACTACCCGGGAGAAAACAGAAGCGAGACCGTTAAGCTACAACCAAAGGGGGGGAAGGGTGATTAAACATCTCTCGCCCGAAAATCGAACATATGTAGAGCAAGTCTACATTCGCAGTTCGACACCTCGTACAGTGGATTCGGTGTTTGCAGAGGATTTACTCAATCGCGTATTGCAGACGCGTTATAACCAAATTGTTAGAGAAGAGTATTCACTATCGTATGACCCATATTTTTCATCCTGGACCTGGGATGGTGAGGATGTTGTTACAACGACAATGACTGCATTGGTTTCCCCGGACAAGGAAAAAGAACTCACATTGCTGTGGCCGAAAATCAGAACGTCATTGACTAAACCTGTGACGAAAACAGAACGTGATAATGCTGCGCGCCAGTTGATAAAAGATTTGTATGAATCCCAGACCGATCCACAATTTCTGGTGGGAAGTATCGCGCGATACGATCTCTGGGGCTATGACCTTGAAGGGTTGATTTTCCCTGAGCAGGTGATTGAGAGAATTGATACCAAGACCTTATCCGAGATGGCATCAGTGCTGTTTGAAGATGCAGCATTTTTTGAAAGCATCCTGAGACCGATCAAAGCCAAATAGCCCATAGCACCAAAAAAACGCGCCCCGAAGGGCGCGTTTTTTATTGTTCTTGCTAACAGATAGTTTAAATCTATTAGTGTGATTTCTTGCCACCGAAGTATTTTTCAAGGATTTCTGGTGTCAGTTCGCCTTTCTCTTCCAGCGCTTTCAGCTCAGCAACGATACGCTTTTGTTCTTCCATTGAAGGCAATGGAATGTCGGCTTCACGCTCTGGCGCGTCTTTCATCAGGTTTTCTAAATCGATCATACGGTTAATACCCAAATTGCATTTGGTCGTATTTTAATGAAAAAGTGACGAAGCTATCAAGGCCGCAGCACGTCTATCGTCGCATCCCTTAATATCAATCAATTTCTTGTGTTTTATGGCATTTTGTAACACTGTAACAAAGATACCCGAGTGAATTGATTCCCTTTTGCATTAACTTCTTCAACAGATAGAACGGGATAGAGGATCTTGGTGTAGGTGCTGAACATTTTGGCGTGTTCAGGCTGAATTGACTCGACATCTTATGATGGAAAGCCAACTGACAATAATAAGAACTAAGGAAAGGTAACTATGTCAGATATTCTTGAAGTCTACGTAACCAACGCTTTTGTAGCAGACAACCAAGGCGGCAACCCAGCAGGGGTAGTAATAAACGGTGACGGGCTAACCGTCGAACAGATGCAATCCATCGCGGCGGAGCTTGGCTACTCTGAAACCGCGTTTATCTCACCTTCCAAAAAAGCGGACTACCGTGTTCGCTTCTTCACACCGACCGAAGAGGTTGATTTCTGTGGTCATGCTACGGTGGGCACGTTTTCTACGCTTTTGAAAACAGGCAAAATCGAACCGGGCGAATACAAGCAGGAAACAGGCGCTGGCGTGCTTGGTGTGTCCGTAACGTCGGAAGGCCGTATCAATATGGAGCAAGTCCTCCCTGAATTTGGCCAAACCTTCAGCGAGGAAGACATAGCACCATTGCTCGGTCTGTTAGCAGAAGATATCTTGGCGACAGGTATGCCAATTAAAGCGGTTTCAACAGGGCTGTGGGATATCATTGTACCTGTTGATGACGAAGCAAAACTGCTTGCCATTGAGCCTGACCAAAAAGCGATTGCTGCCTTCAACCGTAAAACCAACACCGGGGCGATTCATGCGTTTGCCATGACTCCGACAGAATCTGATATTTCTGCACGATGCAGGAACTTTGCTCCAGCATTGGGGATTGATGAAGAGTCTGCAACGGGAAGCGCGGCAGGTGCTTTGGCTTCGTACCTTCACGTTTATCAGGGTGGAAAATACCGCTACCTATTCGAGCAGGGCGAGGTACTGAACAAGCGTTCACTGTTGTGGGCCAGCGTAGAGTCAGATAATGACGAAATAAGCGCAGTATTCGTTGGTGGTTCCAGTGACAAACCAATACGCATTCCTTACCGTTTGGAAGCAGAAGCGGTTTAACGAGGAAAAGGAAGCTGAAAGGCTTCCTTTTTTCATACACCTAGCTGCATTCTGAACTTGTTAGGTATGTGACTTATTTAGCGGAAAAAGAAGGAAAAATACGGCGATTGGTCTAGTTTTTAAAGAGTGATCTTAAATATAGGACTCTCTCCGCGTGGCCGAAGTATTTTTCTCATGTCAGCCGATTTTCGACAAAGACCTCCAGCACTGGGGGAGCGAACTGTTGTTTCGCGAAGGGCTGGAAAACAAATTCCCCTCCATTGATGAAGACACCGCCACTTCCCGTATTCTCAGTGCCAACTTTCTAGCGTGCGGCGGTAAAGCAGAAAACACCCGTTACATTGTCAGTTTCGGCGAATCGTCTTTGATGGATGAAATCCCGCTATCCATGCCACCTCAGCACTTAATCATCGCAGTAACCGACGAATGTTTACCGACACAAGAGATTGTCAGCAAGCTGCGTACCTATCGTACGGAAGGCTATCGTATTTTGATGGACGGCAAAGCGATGACCAACGAATGGCGCAACCACCTTGAGCTAGTGGATATATTCAGCATCAGTATGGAGCGCTCTAAGCCTTCCGAGTGGGAAGACGTGATTTCTCAGTTTTCGCAGCAGGTTTTTCTCGCTAGGAAAGTGGAAAAGCAAGATGAATTGGCAGCCGCTCAAGGGTGCGGCTTTGCGCTCTTTCAGGGATACTTCTTTGAGAAACCCCAAATTAAACGTTCTGAAGATATCGCTCCGTCTGTGATGTCATTGCTGGATGTGTGCATCATCATCAACCGTAACCCGGATGATATCGACACACTGACCAAAATCATTTCCAAAGATGTTTCGCTGCTTTACAAAGTGGTTGCCAGTGCCAACATTCTAGCGAAGACAAAAACCAATAAAATTTCCAACCCTCGTCAGGCTGTGGTTTATCTCGGTGTGCAAGCGCTGCGCCGCTTGGTCTCACTGCTGATCATGACGAACTTGAATCACCAACATGCGCACCAGTTGCAAAGTGCTTCGTTAACGCGTGCAACATTCCTGTCGATGTTGGACACCAACGTTCGGGGCTTTGACAGAGATGAGGCCTTTATTGTGGGCGCGTTTTCCATGTTGGATGTGATGTTGAGTAAGCCGATGGAAGATATTGTCGGGGAGCTGGACTTATCGAGCGAAGTGAAGCGTGCTTTGATTTCCAAAGAGGGTGTTTACGGACACTTCCTGTCACTTTGTCATGACATTGAACATGCCAATTGGAATGGTTTGGTGCATTGGTGCAACCAGCTCAAGCTCAATGACAAAGCGGTGTTGAAAGAATACGAACAGGCTCGCAGCAGTACCGCGGACATGACTTCCAGCATGCAGGTATGACCCTATGCTGATGATGCGAACGAAACTCGCGGTAATCCTGGTTGTTAGCGGCACACTGATCCTCAGTGTGTTCGGTATTTTTAACTACTACAAAACCCACGATCGCCTTTATGGCGAAATGGACTACGAACTCCAGTCAATCATCGCGCGATTGTCTTATCGGCTTCCCGCCCAGATGTGGAATTACGACTTTGATTCGGTGGCCAAAGATTTAGAGAGTGAATCTCTCTCCCGTTTTGTTTACCGCATTGAGGTGGTATCGAAAGACGACAATTTCCGACATATCACAAAGCCCAAGAGTGGGGAGTTCAGTAATGAGTTCCGCCTTCGCAGTATTCCGCTTATCTATGATGAGCTGAATGAAGAGACCAAAGTGGGCGACCTTATTATCTACGAAGATCCAAGGCCGATTGAAAGCACGCTGACATCGGAAATTGTCTCCGGTATTGCGCAGGTTTTCTTGTTAGACCTGATGATCATGTTCCTGATCTGGAAATATGCCCGTGCGATTAAAGAGATAGAGTCCAGTAAGAACTACCTCAATACTATTATTCACAGCTACAAAGATGGTCTTTTAGTCCTTGGTGAAGATCATGAAATCTCTACGCTGAATGAAGCAGCAAGACGGATGTTTGAGCTTGACGATGTGCCGCTGGAGAAAGTGACACTATCAAAAATTATCGCCAAAGTAGTACCTGATTCAAGGGCGTACTTTTCACAAGCTTTGTATGGTTTTAACACCAAGAGCCTGAATTACGAGTTAATCAGAAGTAACGATCGACAGATTGTTCAGGTACGTTCAAACAAAATCGAAGTGAACGAAAAGCCGCTCCAAGTGGCTATCATTCGAGACATCACCGAACAACATCTGGATAAAATCAAAGTCTCCAAAGGTGCTGAATTGTTCTCCGCAGTGAAGACCTTGCAGGATAAGTTCCTTATCAGCGATGACTTCCACAACAGCTTCCGTGAAGTGTTAAAAATCCTGCTAAAGATCGGCGAAAGTAATCACGGGATTATCGTAGAGCTCGATTACGAAGCACAAAACAACTATCGCGTGCTCGCTCAAACACGTTTGATCGCCAATGGCTATGTGTCGGAGGATTTTGTACGCAATGTTGTCACCCGTGTCATCGATACACAAAAAGGCGACAGAAGCCTGCAACTTGCAGGGCTGTCAGCTAACAATGGCAAGTTAATTATCAATTCTCTGAGTATGCCGCTGTTCCTTTCTAATCAACTGGTAGGTGTGGTTTGTCTATTTGATGAATCCACCAACTATGATGAGGATTTGGTGTCCTGGCTTGAACCTGTGTTGTCGAGCTTGAGCGCCATGGTGAACTTCGTTCGCCAGAAGAAACTCAATGACCTTATCTCCGAAGAAATGGTGCGCGCCAAAGAAGACGCGGAGCGCGCTAACGAGGCTAAAACCAATTTCCTTGCCATGATGAGCCATGAGATACGCACACCGATGAATGGTATTGTGGGGATGTCGAACCTTCTTAAAGAAACAGACCTTAGCCAGCAGCAGACTTACTTCGTCGATACCTTGGTTCATTCGTCCAATGCCTTACTTAACATCATCAATGACGTTCTCGATTTGACGAAAATCGAGGCGGGTAAGATGCGTCTGCTTGAACAAGAGTGTGAGCTAACAGATTTAGTTCATGACTCACTGGTGGTTTTCCATGCAAAAGCAGTCGAGAAGAGTTTGCGACTGCACTGTTTGATTGAACCAGACCTGCCGCGCTGGTTAATGCTTGATCCGGTGCGCTACACACAAATCATCCTTAATTTGGTTGGGAACGCGCTCAAGTTCACCAAGCATGGCTCGGTGATGGTTCACGTCAGCTTGGTCTTTGTTAATGGGCATGAACATATTCGCCTGGAAGTCAAAGATTCCGGCATAGGTATACCTGAAGAAAAACTGGGTAATATCTTTGAAAACTTCACACAAGTGGACAACTCCTATTCGCGCTCTTATCAGGGAACTGGGCTAGGATTGCCGGTTTGTCTCAAGTTGACTGAGCTAATGGGTGGCACCATCAATGTGGTCAGCAAAGAGGAGGTTGGCACAACGTTCACGGTTGATGTGCCGCTTACAGTAGTCGATGGACATACAGATACCTTGTTGGCCAAACTGACGCTTAAACCAGAAATAGAGAAGATGTCCGCATTGGTCGCCACGCAGGATGGACAGCTTTATTCCGTGTTGAATGCCTATCTGTCGAACGTCGGGATTGACGTTTCGCAGTGGTCGGGTGAGGTACCACCGGAGGAGGTGGTCTCGGAGTCAACGCTTCTGTTCATTGACGACAATATGATGAGTGAAATGCGACCGGCGATTAATCCAGCAGGTCACACCATCCTCATCAGCCACAGTGGCGTCGTTGATGAATTTGGCATGCCGTGCTTAATTAATCCGATTAATCCCGATGCCTTAATCCACGCACTTTCTGCTGATACACCGATTAATGCTGATGTACCGGAAGTAAAAGCTGATGCTGTAAGATTTGATGGCCTTAATGTGCTTATTGCCGAAGACCATTTGGTCAATCAAGATCTGATGGTGTTGGTTCTCAACAGCCTTGGTTGTCAGTCCACACTGGCTGACAATGGTCTAGAAGCGCTAGAGAAACATCGTGCTGACCCGTTCGACCTGATTCTAATGGATTGCCAAATGCCAGAAATGGATGGCTTTGAGGCAACACGCAATATCCGGGACTTCGATGAGAAAGTGCCGATTATCGCGGTTACGGCCAATGCACTTTCCGGTGACGCAGAGCGTTGCCTTGAGTCGGGCATGAATGCTCACTTGGCAAAACCCTTCACTAAGGAGCAACTGGTTAATCTGATGTTGCTCTACGTTTCGGCTGATAAAGCGTTTCCTGTCTCGAAAGGGTGGGAGCCTCAAATCCCACTTAAAGAAGAAGAGCTAGATGCCATCGTTGAGGCTCCTGTGCCAGCTGCGGGTTTGGAAGACTGCACTACCTTCGATTTAGACCAGCTTAAAGATCAAGTGGGAGACAGTGAAGAGATGCTTCTTCACATACTTACTAAGTATCTCACCACGCAACAGGCGGATATGGAAGCACTGCAGAATGCAATGACCTCTTCAGACCTTTCAGGAGTCAGAAAAATTGCACACAGAATGAAAGGGGCTGCTTCGATGATCGGGGCGAAAGATTTGGCTGAGCTGTGCCTTTCTATCGAAAAAGAACATGAAGAAGGACTCGATATTATCAAGGAGAAATACGAGCAACTTAATATGAAAACGGCCGCGATAAAGCGAGAAGTTGAGAGCTTGTCAGGAACCTAAGTCAAATCACGTATAGGCAGTTATGAAAGCACCAAGTTGCATTCATGGCTGCCTTCAGTCATCTCAATCCTCAGAATTTAAACAAAATTTCATCTCATTCACCTTCACACACATCCCAGATAGTTTAGAAATTGCTACTATTTTTTAAATACATAAATTTCTAGTCATATCATCAATGCTGCCAATGATTCCTTTGGCGACACAAAGCAAGGAGCGCGACCATGAAGAAAACGCTATCAATGGCGTTGGTCTCCCTTTACTTAACTGGTTGTAGTGAAGAGCCCCCAATCCCCGAACCTGAAGCTCGCCCCGCGAAACTTATGACTGTCGCCATTGGTGATAGTGATGTTGTTCGTGAGTTCCCAGGTACTGTAGAAGCCGATGATGAAGCCGTACTCGCGTTCCGTGTTGCGGGGGAGATTGTCGATATTCCTGTCGTAGCGGGACAGGATGTGGCTACAGGCGATGTTCTTGCTGAGTTGGATAAAGACGAATATAGCCTTCTGTTGCAGAAGGCCAAGGCAAGTTACCAACTCGCCAAGGTGCAATATGACCGTGCAGTCAAATTGAAGAAAACCAACGTCATCTCCGCGCAGGATTTTGATAAAGCAAAATCCAGTCTCAATGAAGCTCAGGCCGGATTAGATTTGGCGCAATCAAACTTTAATTACACCACCCTCAAAGCGCCTTACACCGGTACGATTTCTCTGCGAATGAAAGAGAGGAACGAGTTTGCCAATGCCATGGAGCCAGTCATGCATATCCAAACTAAGGATGTGATTAATGTGAGCTTCCAACTGCCGGAAAGACTGATTAGCTTCTTTGACCAAGAAAATGATTCTACTCATTCCAAGCCCCGTATTCGTTTTGACGCTTACCCAAATCAGGAGTTTGAGGCTGACTTCAAGGAAGTCGATACCGAAGCAGATGCGACATCTGCCTCTTATCGCATAACAGTTTCTTTGCCTCGGCCTGAGAATGTGAATGTTTTGCCGGGTATGGCGGCACAAGTCTTTACTTCTATCCCAGCGTCCAGCCACAACAAATTGCCAGAAACGGCTGTAGAAGCCAGTGATGCAGGCACCCATGTCTGGCGTGTTGCGGACAATGGAGAGGTTTCGCGCGTTCTGGTTGAATTGGGTGAAGATAACAAACTCGAAGCCGGGTTAAATAATGGTGATGTCATTGTGGTGAACGGTCTATCCAGTCTTGAAGAGGGCATGGTGGTGTTCCCGTGGGTTAAGGAGCGAGGACTGTAATATGAAAAATCCAATCGGCCTTACCGTGGCAATGACTGCGTTGGCGTTGTCTCTCTCGGGGTGTGGCAAAGCGCCGCAGTCCAAAGAAAAAGCACTCCTGAATGTTGATGTGGTGGAAATTGGTGACGACTCTCTGGGAAGTGAGCTGCATTTCCCAGCTATTGCCGCTGCAGCAGACAGAGCTGAACTTTCATTTCTTGTCGCTGGCGAGATCAATAAGATCAACGTAAAAGCAGGGGATATCGTTAAAAAAGATACCGTACTGGCGACCTTGGATCCGACAGACTACAAACTGCAGGTCGACAATGCCAAAGCGAGATTCGATGTGGTGGATAGCCAATATCGACGCTCAAAGCCGTTGGTAGACAAAGGCTTGCTGGCGAAATCCCAGTTTGACGAAATAGGCGCACAGCGAGCGATTGCTAAAGCTGAACTCGAATTGGCAAGACTTAAGCTTTCTTACACCGAGCTCAAAGCTCCTGTTGACGGCGTTATCAGCCGTGTTCCGGTTCAGCAATTCGAAAACGTGGGTATCGGGCAGAGTATTTTGAATATTCATGATGCTACCCAGGTTGATATCCGCATTCAGGTGCCGGATGTGCTGTTCTCCAAACATGGTGGTAAAACCCGTGAGGAAAACAACGCGACCATTCGTCCCCATGTCAGAACAGAAGATGGCAAAGAGTACCGTGCTTCAGTGAAAGAATTTACGGCACAGCCGGATCCTGAAACAGGCTCTTTCATGGTGACACTGACCATGCCAATGCCGGAAGACAAGTTCATTTTGGATGGCATGACAGTTGAAGTGGTGGTTGAAGAGCTTGGTCTATACAACGATAGGGCGAGCCAGGTTGAAATCCCGATGGAAACGGTCTTCAACGAAGATGGTGATGCGCTCGATCCTTCCAACAAGTTTGTGTGGGTCGTTGGTGCTGATAACACAGTTGAAAAACGCAAAGTGAAAGTGGGTGAACTAACGCCGACAGGCGTCTTGGTCACCAATGGCTTAAAACGGGGAGACAAAGTTGTCTCTGAAGGTGTGAACCGCCTTCGTGCCGGACAGTCAGTCAATATCGTTGCGAATAAGGAAATCAACTGATGAAACAGACCGTAGCCAGCTACTTTATCAACAACAAGATCATCAGTTGGATGCTGACGCTGATATTCCTTATTGGCGGCACCACTTCATTTTTTGGTCTTGGACGACTGGAAGATCCCGCTTTTACACTGAAAGATGCTCTTGTCATTACCAGCTACCCGGGAGCGACGCCTCAGCAGGTAGAAGAGGAAGTGACTTACCCGCTCGAGAAAGCCGTTCAACAATTGGTGTATGTCGACGAAGTAACGTCGATTTCTAGCCGTGGTTTATCGCAGATCACCGTGACCATGAAGAATAACTACGGTCCGGACGACTTACCACAGATATGGGATGAATTGCGCCGTAAGGTCAATGACGTTAGAAGCAGCCTGCCACCTGGCGTTGGTGACCCTCAGGTCATTGATGATTTCGGTGATGTATTTGGCGTATTGCTCGCCATTACAGGGGAGGGATATTCCTACAAGGAACTCTCTGACTATGTCGATTTTCTTCGCCGGGATTTGGAACTGGTGGATGGCGTCGGCAAGGTTCAGGTAACAGGTACCCAGCAAGAGCAAGTGTTCATTGAGATGTCGATGAGAAGGCTTTCAAATCTGGGTATTTCACCCGATACCCTTGATAGTTTGCTGGCGACGCAGAACATCGTCTCCAGTGCTGGCGCTTTGCGTCACGGGGACGAATACCTTCGCATTCACCCCACGGGTGAGTTCGAAAGTGTTGAAGAACTCGGTAACCTTATCCTCAATGAAGCGGGTTCCCAGGAACTTATCTACCTGAAAGACGTGGCGGACATTAAGCGCGGTTATCAGGAAGTACCCACCAATGTCTTAATGTACAACGGTCAACAGGCACTGCACCTTGGCGTGTCGTTTGCCGACGGCGTTAACGTTGTGGAAGTGGGCGAACGTCTGGAACGACGATTGGCCGAATTAAAAGAGAACCAACCCATCGGCATAGATATAGGGGTGGTTTACGCGCAGCCAGTGGAAGTCGATACATCAGTTAAGGGCTTTGTGGTGTCGTTGGGCCAGGCTGTGGCGATTGTTATCATCGTCCTTCTTTTCTTCATGGGTTTGCGCTCAGGTCTGCTGATTGGTTTGATTCTGCTGCTTACCGTGCTCGGTACGTTCATTTTCATGAAGTACTTCGCTATCGACCTTCAGCGTATCTCTCTTGGTGCTTTGGTTATCGCTCTAGGTATGTTGGTCGACAACGCCATAGTGGTGGTGGAAGGGATACTCATAGGCTTGAAAAAAGGGCGAACGAGGATAGAGGCGGCGTCTGATATCGTCACACAAACAAAGTGGCCGCTATTGGGCGCGACAGTGATTGCAGTAACAGCGTTCGCGCCAATTGGTTTGTCAGATGACTCTACTGGTGAGTACTGTGGCACCTTGTTCACTGTGCTGTTGATCTCATTGATGCTGAGTTGGTTTACCGCAATTACTTTGACGCCATTTTTTGCCAGCTTGTTCTTTAAAGAAGAGAACGTGGAAGACGGTAAAGCCGTGGAAGACCCCTACAACGGAATGTTGTTTGTGGTTTACAAAAAGTTCTTGGATATCTGCATGAAGCGCGCTTACCTAACCATGATCATTCTGGTGGGAGCCCTGGTGGCAGCGCTATATGGCTTCACTCTGTTGAAGCAGTCTTTCTTCCCATCTTCTACCACGCCAATGTTTATGGTCGATGTTTGGATGCCGGAAGGAACCGATATCCGCGCGACAGAAGAAACACTGATTGAGTTGGAGTCATGGATTCTTGAACAACCCAATGTCGAATATGTAAACACCAGTTCTGGTAAGGGTGTTCAACGTTTTATGTTGACCTATGCGCCGGAGAAAAGTTACTCGGCTTATGGTGAAGTGATTATTCGAGTGAAAGATTACGAATCAGTGGTGCCAACCATGGCGTCGATTCGGGAGCATATTGATGCGGACTTCCCGAATATCCAATACAAGCTGAAGCGTATTGAGTTGGGGCCATCATCCGGGTCGAAAATTGAAGCCCGTATTGTAGGTGCGGATCCAACGATTCTTCGTACGATTGCGGCTCAGGTTACTGACATCCTGAATGCAGATCCGGATGCAGTAAATGTGCGTCATGACTGGCGTGAACGGACCAAGATTCTCGAGCCACAATTCAACGAAAGTCAGGCGCGTCGCTACGGCATTACCAAAAGAGACGTTGATGAACTGCTGATGATGACGTTCTCGGGTCTGAATGTCGGCGTTTATCGTGATGGCACGACATTGATGCCGATCGTGACACGTTTGCCAGAGCAAGAGCGCGTTGATGTGAAGACCATTGAAGGAATGAAGATTTGGAGCCCAGTGCTGAAAGATTACATTCCGTTGCAGCAAGTGATTTTGGGGTATGACCTGATTTGGGAAGATCCACTCATCATGCGTGAAAACCGTAAACGTACTCTGACGGTATTGGCAGATCCAGATCCGCTTCAGGATGAGGTGACAGCGGCGACACTGCAAAAACGTATTCAGCCTCTGGTTGAAGCCATTGAACTGCCAAAAGGTTATTACATCGAGTGGGGCGGTGAATATGAATCTTCCGGCGAAGCGCAGGAAAGTCTGTTCACCACTATGCCAATGGGTTACCTGTTCATGTTCTTGGTCACTGTGGTGCTGTTTAACTCGGTGAAAGATTCGTTGATTGTCTGGCTGACAGTGCCGTTGGCGGTCATTGGTGTTACCACAGGTTTGTTATTGCTGGATACGCCATTCGGCTTTATGGCATTGCTGGGTTTCTTGAGTCTATCCGGCATGTTGATCAAAAACGGTATCGTCTTGATTGACCAAATCAATATTGAAATGGAGAGCGGGAAAGACCATTACAATGCGATTGTTGATGCCGCGGTGAGCCGTGTTCGTCCAGTGTGTATGGCGGCAATCACTACGGTACTTGGCATGCTGCCTCTGTTGCCTGATGTTTTCTTCAAACCGATGGCTGTTACCATCATGTTCGGTTTGGGGTTTGCAACGGTGTTGACCTTGATTGTGGTGCCGGTGCTGTACCGGATCTTCTACAAGATAAAATATCATCCTGCTTAACCCTGAATTTTACCGAAAAAATGCCTGCGTAACGCAGGCATTTTTCATTTGAAAATAGTGCTAAAAATCACACAGAAAAAATTTATTTCATTTGTTTGTAATTACTTGTCATATAAATAATTATATAAAAACAATGTGTTACGGTTATATTTCGCTTGTGGATAACGGAATTTTTATCCACAAAAACAGTTGATAAGTCGGTAGATTTCTCTTCCAAAACCTTACTAAAAGCGGCCTCTGGGAAAGTCAATACCTCATCTGTTTCAATGACGAAATGGATAATTCTGGGTTGCAGAATTTCAACCTTTTACTAAGTGCATCTCATGATTATGTAGAACAGAAAAAGCCCGCCAAATGATCTTCTGGCGGGGTTTAACTGATTGATATATCAATGATGTGTCAGGGCTAAGTCTGCTCTGCTTCTGTGGAGTGACGAGGAATCCGCTCGAAGGTTTGCTTGAGCGCCATGTAGCCCAATACAGAGGCCAGAAACGAGCCGATAAATATGGCAATACGTGACAAATCAACCAGCGCATGATTGTCTGTCCCCGGGAACGCCAGAGTAGTGATGAATATGGACATCGTAAAGCCGATACCGCAAAGAATCGAAGCCGCCATGATGTGGGCAAAATGAAGCCCTTTGGGCAGGCTGGCAATACCTATCCTAATCGAGATAAAGCAGGCCAACGAGATACCGATGGGTTTGCCGAGCAATAAGCCAAGGGTAATACCCAGCGGTAAGGGTTCTAGCAAAAGACCAAGGCTAAAGTTATCCAGCGGAACACCCGAATTAGCAAAAGCGAAGGCTGGTAGTATCAAATAACTACTCCAAGGATGTATACCGTGTTCAAGATAACGGAGAGGGCTGCGGACGCGATGGTGCTTAATACGAAGTGGAATAGCAAAACCCAGTATGACACCGGCAACTGTAGCGTGAACGCCTGATTTCAACACCGCTACCCATAACACTGCACCGACCAGCAAATATCCTGTTAAGCGGGCGACGCCTTTTGCATTCATGTAAAAGAGGGTTGCGCTGGCAAGCACGGCAATGGATAGGGCAATAACAGACAAATCGCTACTAAAGAAAAGGGCAATAATAATCACCGCCCCCAAGTCATCGATTACCGCCAGTGCTAAGAGGAATACCTTCAAACTGACAGGAGATTGCTTTCCGAATAATGCCAATACACCGAGCGTAAATGCGATGTCCGTTGCGGCTGGAATTGCCCAACCTTGCATGGCTTGTGAATCTTCGTAGTTAAAAACGGCAAAAAATAAAATAGGTACAATCATACCTCCTATGGCTGCCGCCACGGGAAACATAGCTCGGGACCGGGTTCTGAGTGCACCTTGAATCAGTTCCCGTTTCACTTCCAAACCGATTAAAAGGAAAAAAATGGCCATCAGGCCATCATTAATCCAAAGCAGAAGATTCTTTTCGATATCCAACGATCCCACTTTGAAATGTATCGGTGTATCAAGAAGTGCGAGGTAGAAAGGAGCGAGGGGTGAGTTTGCGATGATTAACGCCAAAAATGCGGAGGCAATCAGGATGATACCGGGCGCTGTATCGAGCTGAAAAAAATCGACTAGCTTTTTATTCAAAACGCTTCTCCCGATATCTTTTAATACTACTTAAGTCTAATGAGTAAAAAGAGAAAAGGGCAAAAACTGCCCTTGGGAAACGTAGGAAAATTGTGATGGAAGCTAGACAGATCGACCTTTAATGCAAAAGATTGCTTATTTGATTACCCAACTGCTTTTACAGAAAGTGTTAGATCAAAGATTGCCATGGGTTCGTCACCATGCAATGAAGGACATGTTGCGGTGATGCGAACGGGTTGGTTGACGCGCTCGCCGGTCTCCAAGGTTTGATCCAGCATGTCGTCGATTAATTGGCCATCATTGCAGGTGAAAATCACATCTGCTTCCGGGCGTTTCAGAAATTCCCCCGTCACAGCTTTGAAAGCCAGTGAAATTTTCTTTCCACGAGATTCTGCTTTGCTCATCGCCATGAAGCCACCGGCGACGTCAGCACCCACCGCAAGTGTGCCGAAATACATGCTGTTGAGATGATTCTTGGTTTTTCGCTTGAGCGGAATACGGATTTGAACTTGCTCTTCGTTCAATACCAAGATTTTGGGCCGGCAGTACCAAATCAGAGGAACTTTGAAGAAGCCAAACAGCTTAAGCATGCGGTTGGCGTGGGCGAGAGTCTGTTTCATGCTTCGTCCTTGAAGAGGAAAGATGCAATCACCCTAATTTTCAACTGGTCGGATGTCAATGTTAAGCCACTGTTAATGAGTGCTCTATGTGATCAGTCCCAGTAATTGTGCACGGCAAAACGCAACGATGGTTTTGCTGTCCTGAATTTCATTTTCAGCGATGAGTCGTTTCACTTCATCGACTGAAAAATGCACTACCTCAATGACTTCATCTTCATCCATCTGCGCCTCACAATCAGACAACTGCTTGGCAACGAACAGGTACTGGGTTTCATTGCAAAAGCCAGGGGCGGGCAAGGATTCGCCTATAGCATGCCACTCTTCGGCTTTTAGCTGAGCTTCTTCGGCTAGTTCTCGTTGGGCGCAATATTGTGGGGATTCCGAAGATTCGAGAGTGCCAGCAGGAAATTCATAGATCCAGCGACGTATTGAAGGGCGATACTGATGAATCATGACCAGTTTGCCGTCATTGGCAACAGGCAGGATTAGCACGGCACCTGGATGCTCAAGGGTTATGTGATTGGTAACAAGACCATTTGGCAGCGTGTGTTCGCTCTCTTCAAGAGAGAATCTTTTCCAGGCAAAGAGTTGTTTCGGTTGGTTCATAGGTGAAAATTCCATTGAAGTGCTGTCGACTACGCTAACTGCAATACCGTGAAAGGCAGACGATTGGTTGATTAGGCAGCTTAAAAATGTGATCCACCACAATAAAAACTGCGGCAATTTACAGAAGTATGGTAGAATCCGCGCCAATTTTGTGGGAGTTGAGAAAGCCAAGTGGGCTCAGTAACTCTCTGTATAGATGATAATTCTGGAGTATTACCTTGCAATTTGAAGACCTGGGTTTAGATAAACGCCTACTTAAAACGATGGAACTATGGGGATTTAGCACCCCGACTGATGTGCAGGCTTCTGCCATTCCTGTCGTTTGCGCAGGCAAAGATCTGCTGGCGTCGTCTAAAACCGGATCAGGTAAAACCCTGGCTTTTCTCCTGCCTGCACTGCAACGCGTTATGCGCAGCAAAGCATTTAGCCGTTCTGGCCCACGTGTTGTCGTTCTTGCACCAACCCGTGAATTGGCAAAACAGGTTTACGGCGAACTGCGTAAGCTTCTGGCTGGCACCCAATACAAGTGCATGTTGATCCTGGGCGGCGAAAACTTTAATGACCAGGCGAAAGAATTCCGCAAAGATCCTGCGTTCATCGTTGCTACACCGGGCCGCCTTGCAGACCACTTGGAGCACCGTCATTTGACGCTTGAAGGTCTGGAATTGCTCATTCTGGATGAAGCAGACCGTATGTTAGACCTGGGTTTTGCTCCGCAACTCGAAGCGATGAATAACGCGGCCAACCATCGCCGCCGCCAAACGCTGATGTTCTCTGCAACTCTGGATCACCAGCAAGTTAACGAGATTGCTGCTGACATGCTCAAAGAGCCAAAGCGCGTTGCAATTGGCTTTGTGAATGAAGAGCACAAAGACATCGAACAACGTCTTTTCCTTTGTGACCATCTTGACCACAAACAAGCTTTGCTTGACAGAGTCATGGAAGAAGAGCAATACCAGCAGATGATGATCTTCACCGCGACCCGAGCGGATACAGATCGTTTGGCTAAAGTGTTCGCTGACCGTGGTATTAAAGCCGTTGCTCTGAGCGGTGATCTGAGCCAAAGTGCGCGTAATCGTATCATGAATGAATTCGAGCGCGGTCTTCATAAAGTAATGGTGACCACTGATGTCGCTTCCCGTGGTTTGGATATTTCAAACGTATCTCACGTCGTGAACTTTGACATGCCAAAACATGCTGAAGAATATGTTCACCGTATCGGCCGTACCGGTCGAGCAGGTAACAAAGGCATTGCGATTTCTTTCGTAGGTCCTAAAGACTGGAACAGCTTCAAGAGCATTGAAGGTTTCCTTGACAAGCGCATGAGCTTCGTGACTTTCGAAGGTCTGGAAGGCAAGTTCAAAGGCCTGGCACCGAAGAAAAAGAAAACCTTTAGCAAGAAGCCACAGCACAAGAAGAAAACCAATAAGCCTTCAGAGAAGAAAGCGGCGTCACCTAAGAAGCGCAACAAGAGCTTCTATCAAGGTGTGGCTGTTGGTGAACAAGTATTTGCTGTTAAGAAGAAAAAACCTGCGGAAGAATAATCAGATTCTGCTTCAAAAAAGCGCCTTTCATTGGCGCTTTTTTTCTATATTCTCGGTCTATTAAATTTCGTATATCCAGATGTCACGGATTCTGTTTTAACGGGATGTTTGGATAGTTAAGTAACAGTATAAATACAGGGAAATTAAATGAATTCGATTCAGATAAACGGCAAAAATATGTCGTACTTGGATGTTGGTGAAGGTCCAGTTGTACTGTTTGGCCACAGTTATTTGTGGGACAGCGAAATGTGGCGCCCACAGATTGATGCGTTAAGCCAAAATTATCGTTGTATTGTTCCTGATCTTTGGGCTCATGGTCAGTCGGATGCAGCGCCGGAAAGTACCACTTCGCTGATTCACTATGCTGATGACATTTTGGTATTGATGGACAAGTTGGATATTGAGCAGTTTGCGATAGTGGGTCTATCTGTTGGCGGTATGTGGGGCGCTGAGTTAGCGCTAAAAGTACCAGCACGTGTAAGTGCATTGGTATTGATGGACACATTCATTGGTTATGAGCCTGAAGTAGCGAAAGCTAAATACTTCGGTATGTTCGATACCATTGAGCAAATGGGCTTCATTCCGCCACCAATGATTGATGCGATTACGCCTTTGTTTTTCGCCAATGATGCGGAAACGGCCAATCCAAAATTGGTCGCCGATTTCAGGGAAAAGCTAGCAAATCTGAAAGATGAAGAGGCGAGAAACGTTGTTAGGGTAGGCCGTATGGTCTTTGACCGCAGAGATACCTTTGACGATATCGAAAAACTGACTTTGCCGACACTTATCATGGTCGGTGCCGAAGACAAACCGCGTCCGCCGCTTGAATCTATGTTGATGCATGATGCGATTGATGGCAGCGAATACACCGTCATTCCAAAGGCTGGCCACATTAGCAATCTTGAGCAAGACGTATTTGTTACCGAAGCATTGAGCAAATTTCTTTCAAGCCAGCTTTAACCCTGATTAAAGCAATGATAAAGCCGCAGTTTGCGGCTTTTTTTATGATGCTTTTCTATCAAAACTCATCGGATCTGTTTAGGTAGTGAGACAGATCGAACGATCGTTTGATTCAACGGCAAACCCTCATTGTTAAGGAAATGTGAATCCTTATACTGCACCAAAAGAAAGCGCTTTCTTTGAATTATTAGTGCATACACCATAAGGAGTTTGGGTTTGAAGAAGTACTGCCGTTTGCTGTTTGTGACGTTAGCAACTCTAGTTCTTGCTGCCTGTGGGGGCGGAGGTGGAGGAGATACCGACTCCGGCACGCAACTTTATACCCTGACTGTGAATGTCACAGACAACTCCCGTGCTCCATTGAGCGATGCGACAGTGAGTGTCGATAGCAAAAGCGCTCAAACGAATGCTTCTGGTGTTGCAGAGTTCTCACTCGCCAGCGGCACTTACAGTGTGTCTGTTCAAAAAAGTGGCTTCGAAACCTCTCAGTTAACAGCGACGATAGGGAGTGTTGCCCAAACGTTGGATGTCAGCATGGCATCAACCCAGACAGTGACGGAACCAGGAAATAGCGGTAATAGCACTGACAACACCGAGGCAGGTGGCACAGAAACAGGCGCTGGTGAAGGAAATGGTTCTGGTGGCTCTGAAGGGAGTGGAAACGAATCTCAAGGCAATGCTATTGGTTATGTATTCCATTCTGAGTTTGATGCGTCATTCGAATTTGAACACAAAGCTAGTCCTTGGGAATCGCACGCGACGATCGAACTAAATCCACCAGATAGCGTCTATAGTCGAAGCGTGAAGGTGACAAGTGGTTACAACTGGGGACCATTTGCAGTGGCTGCATGGGGAAATGAGGACGTTAACTCAGTTGATGCATCAAATTTTAATCTATTGAAATTTAAATATAAATCAAACTTTGCAACACAGGTTGAAGTGTCTATTCAGGGTGTAAATCACACTGAGTCAAAAGTGGTTTACTCGCTTGGTACTGCGGTCGCTTTGGATAACGATTGGCATGAAATGGAAGTGCCATTCCCTGGGTTTGACGACCTGACTTGGATCGGTTTGATGTTTGCTGGTGATGGCTCTATTGAAATTGCCGATGTATATCTTGAGGGAGCACCAAGAGAAGTACTTGTCACTCAGTATGGTGCAGGAAACATCGCTAACACCTTTAATCCAAACGGATACATATGTATTAACAACAAAGTCAAGAATGCAGGCGTAGTTGATCCAAATGTCGCGTTTTGTAACGATTTGAGCTCACTGAAACATCTTTCTCCCCAAGTTGTCCCTGACTTAAAGTCAAAACCAATTCCTACACACAAATGGTGGGGCTCCGTCTCTTTCTTGGGAGAGATGAGAATTGGCGATTCATCAGATCCCGGACACATTACACCAGACCCAATTGCGGCGCGCCTGTCAGAGCGAGGTGTTCGTATTATGGGTATTCCAAATGCTCTTAGGGTAGATGATAAGGTCTTTGAATCCAAAATCGCAGATCCACTTGCTGAGGTACATGATGGCATTGCAATCGCTAACAGTAAACATTCGAACATGCAGGCTTATCTGAAGAGTCATAGTGACGGTGCTATGTCTGCTGAGTGGTGGTCAGGTTCAACGCCAGTCATGGAGGCCACTTTTGTCCATGGTTCCCCTTATGTGTATTTCAAATCTTATGATGGCGACTTTCTAATTAAAACCCACGCACCAGATGGCTCTGAAAAAGGCGTATTCTTCCAGAGTGAACAATCACTGGGTGTTTGGACTGATGTTTCTGAAAGCAGAAACAGCTTCTTGATTGTTGGAGAGGGTAATACCACTTTCAGTAACACCTCCGGTAATCTCATTACAGTTAGCAACGCATCAAAAGAATTGACAGTGGCTTTGTTACCTTCAACGGGCATACCGAGCAGTGCTGAATCATCTTATTTTGAAAGTCTTGCTCGCCAAGTGGTCAAGGACGTAGAAATTAGTTACTCAGTGAATCACACAAGCAATGAAGTGACAGTTTCACACACTTATCTTGATGCCAGTGGCAGTCCAATCGAGACCCTTGCAGGTATGCAGCCTCTGCATTGGAAAAACAGTAATGAAATGCCAACTCAATACAGCGTGCGAAGTACTCGTGGTATTACAAAGTTCGCTCAAACTAATGGCTTTAGTTACACACTGCCGTTTGTAGGTGTGTTGCCCTATTTACCGAACGTTTCTGATCTTGACCTAAACACTTTACGGTCTTTAGTCAATGAATATATGAGTGGTGGTAAATCGGCATGGAACCCTTACACAGATACCTACTGGTCTGGTAAGAGTTATGGTAAAGCTGCGGAAATTATTGCCATCGCCCGAGATATCGGTATGACATCAGAAGCCGCCAGCTTAACCGCTTGGTTGAAGGGTGAGTTGGAGGATTGGTTTAAAGCAGATACGACCGGCGATCTTGATACGAAAAAGTATTTCGTCTACGACGAAAATTGGACAACTTTGCTGGGTGTAGAAGAGTCCTTTTTTGCTCATACAGAGCTCAACGACCACCATTTTCATTATGGTTATTTTGTCCGAGCGGCAGCTGAAATATGCCGTACAGACAAATCATGGTGTGGCGAGGATAAATACGGACCGATGGTTGACCTTCTTATCCGCGACTACGCAGCGAGTAAAGGCGATGACATGTTCCCTTATTTGCGCAACTTCGACCCAGCCAATGGTTTCTCATGGGCGTCCGGGCAAGCGAACTTTGCATTGGGTAACAACAATGAGTCAACGTCGGAAGCCGCAAACTCTTACGGTGCCATCATCCTTTATGGGTTGATTAAAGGTGACCAAGAGCTGGTAGACAAAGGCATCTATCTACACGCTTCGTCAGCCGCGACGTATTGGGAATATTGGAACAACCTTGATGGTTACCGAAATGCCTCGCCGTCTTACCCAGATCTAGGCGACAGCTATGATAACTTCCCGGATAACTACAACTATATCACCACTTCCATTATTTGGGGGCGCGGTGCTTCATTCTCCACTTGGTTTAGTCCGGCATACGCACATATTTTAGGAATTCAAGGATTACCTCTAAATCCGCTGGTATTTCATATTGGATTACATGCTGACTACATGAAAGATTATGTCGAGTTGGGTTTGACAGAATCTTCAAACCGTAAACCTTCTGGTTTGCTGGATGGCCACTGGCGAGATATTTGGTGGAACCTTTGGGCGATGACAGATGCTGACGCATCTATCGCAGATTATGAAACCGTAGGCTCCAACTACATTCCGGAAGAGGGGGAATCAAAAGCCCATACCTACCATTGGATATACAACTGGCAGGCGTTGGGACAACTAGAAACCGGAACGGGCGAATTGACAGCAGATTACCCAGCGGCTGTTGCCTTTAAGAACGGTAATACAATGACATATCTTGTCTACAACTATGATGATGTAGCCAAGACCGTGCGATTCAGTGATGGAACAACGCTGAACGTACAAGCAAACAGTTTTGGCACCTTGGTGAAGTAAAGACGCGATTAAGTAGTTAGCAGAATTATCATATCCAAGCACCTTCAGGATGTTTGGGTATTTACCAATGTGTCGTTGACCACTGCCACTGGTTATTAGCGATACGATTGATACGCGCTCAACGGGGGAGACCTCGTTGAGTTTTTTTATTTGTGGCAGGGCCTACAAAACAGAAAGCCGGTTGTAATTTTTAAGCGAGTTTTCATATCTGTGTACGAACGGAAAACTTAGAACAGAAACAGAGAAAGGAAAACGACAATGAAAAAATACGCAGTGGCTGCGGTGGCTTCAATGATGGTGGCATTTTCAGTACATGCTGATAACGGATTGATAAAAATACAAAGTGCGCATTCTGTTGCTCAAACGGCGGATAATATTGAAGGTTTTTTGAAGGAAAAAGGACTCACCCAGTTTGCACGCATTAATCATGCTGCTAACGCCGAGAAAGTGGGTTTGGAACTACGCCCTACAGAAGTGATCATCTTTGGTAATCCAAAGGTTGGCACTCCTCTGATGCAATGTGCGCAAAGCGTGGCAATTGATTTGCCACAAAAAATGCTGATAAGCCAAGACGCGGAAAACAATGTTTGGCTAACCTACAACGATCCAATGTATTTGAAAGAGCGCCATAACATGGAAGGTTGTGAAAAGGTGCTGGAGAAAGTGTCTAAAGTACTTGGTGCAATCAGCAAAACCGCGACGAAATAACCCAAGGCTCAAGCAGTCGGGGTGCCTGCATCCCGCCTGTGTTTAACCTATATCTTTAACCTCGCATTGGTTTTAACTTCCCTCACAACGAAGAAAGTCCTTGCCTGCCTGACGCCAGGTAGTGCAATGAGATTCTTGGCAAGTAGATGGTGATAGTCTTCCATATCCTTCACGCGGATCCTTAGCAAATAATCGAAATCACCGGCAACCAAGTCGCAGTCTAGGATCGCTTCTATGCCTTCCACTGCGTGTTCAAATTCAGCAATAGCCTCTGGCGTAGAGCGGTCCAGTACTATCCCAACAATCACCAATGTTCCAAAGCCCAAACGTTTTGGGTCCACCATCGCTCTGACATCTTTGATATAGCCTTCATCAAACAGTCGCTGCGTGCGGCGATGGCAGGTGGCAGCGCTAACATTGACCTGTTGGGCGATTTCAGCGTTAGTAAAGCGTCCGTTCTCTTGCAGCATTCGCAGGATTTTTAAGTCAATGCGATCGAGCATGTCGCTGGAAATATCTTTCATAAAACTCTCTGTCAATGAATTATAAATTCATAAAAATCGCTAAAAATTAGTGTTGATTGGAATATAGACCTTCAATTAGAAAGCACATTTCAAATTCTTGTTGTTACGATTTTCAGATAGAGGGCAAAGCGGTTGCTTCTCGTTTTCTTTGAAGGATGAATTGTATGCAAGGAAATCAAACGCAAGGTTTAACTGATGCCGATCCTATCGAAACACAGGAGTGGATCGATTCATTGCTAAGCGTCCAATCATCACAAGGGAATGAGCGAGCCTCGTTTCTTATCAAGAAGCTCGAAGAGCAAGCAAGAATGGAAGGGATGGGAACGAGCGAAAAACCGTTCTCCGCCTATCGAAATACTATACCTGTCGAGCGACAAGGCGTTTATCCCGGTGACTTAGAGATTGAAAATCGACTCACTGCAATCATGCGCTGGAATGCTCTGGCGATGGTTGCTAAAGCGAATGAAGCCTATGGCGGGTTGGGCGGGCATATAGCCAGTTATGCTTCGGCCGCAGAGATTTTTGAACTGGGATTTAATCATTTCTTTCGCTCACGTACTGATGATTTTGGGGGCGATCTCGTTTACTACCAGCCTCATTCCGCGCCGGGGATTTATGCCCGTGCCTATCTAGAAGGTAGGTTAACCAAAGCGCAGTTGAGTAAATATCGTCAGGAAGTTGCTGGTGGTGGCCTCAGCTCTTATCCGCACCCGTGGCTGATGCCAGACTTCTGGCAATTTCCAACTGGCTCGATGGGAATTGGCCCACTTAATGCGGTTTATCAAGCGCGCTATATGCGCTATGCGCGAGCAAGAAACCTGTTGAATACAGAAGATCGACATGTATGGGGAGTCTTCGGTGATGGTGAGATGGATGAACCTGAATCCATAGCGGGACTTACATTAGCAGCGCGAGAAGGATTGGATAATTTAACCTTTATCGTTAACTGCAATTTGCAGCGGCTTGATGGGCCGGTAAGGGGGAATGGGCAAGTTATTCAAGAGTTAGAGTCTCTATTTATCGGTGCTGGCTGGAATGTCATTAAGGTGCTTTGGGGATCGGAATGGGATGATATCTTCGCTCGGGACAAAGAAAACATTTTGCTTCAACGCTTCGCTAACACAACGGATGGTGAGTACCAAAATCTTGGCGCAAAAGACGGAGACTACAATCGAGAAAGCTTCTTCAACACCGATCCGCGGAGTGCGGCGTTAGTCGCGCATTGGTCAGATGCTGAAATCAATAATCTCAAGCGAGGAGGCCATGATTTTAGAAAGCTATACGCGGCTTTTCATGCAGCCAGAAAACACAAAGGCCAACCCACGGTAATTCTTGCTAAAACCAAAAAAGGATTTGGTATGGGAAGCGCTGGGGAATCAAGGATGATAGCGCACCAAGCTAAGTCTCTCGACCTCGAAGGGCTATTTCAGTTCCGTGAGCGTTTTAAGCTGCCTATACCTGATCAGGATATTGAGTCCCTGAATATCTTCACCCCAGCTTCCGACAGTGAAGAAATCCAATATCTTCATGCACGACGGAGAGCGCTAGGTGGCTATATGCCAAAGCGAGTCAGAACTGCGCCGCAGAAAACCTTAGTCTCTGTTCCTGATATAACCAGCTATGCCAAATTTGCTATGGAAGCTGACGGCAAAGAGATGTCGACGATAATGGCAGCCGTCCGCATGATGAGTGGATTGTTGAAAGTGCCGGAATTCGGGCCCCGTGTTGTTCCTATTGTCGCGGATGAGGCGAGAACTTTTGGCATGAATGGTTTGTTTCGGCAAATCGGGATTTATTCTCCTGATGGCCAACAGTACGAGCCTGAAGATGCTGGCTCTATGCTTTACTACAACGAATCGAAAAATGGTCAATTACTTGAAGAGGGAATAACAGAAGCTGGTGCGATCTCTTCCTGGGCCGCCGTCGCTACGTCATATTCGATTCACGGTTTGCCGATGTTGCCGATCTATATCTATTACTCAATGTTTGGCTTTCAGCGTGTGGGTGATTTGATTTGGGCTGCTGCCGACCAGCGCGCCAGAGGTTTTTTATTTGGTGCAACGGCAGGGCGGACGACCCTATCAGGAGAGGGGTTGCAGCATCAGGATGGGTCTAGCCAACTGATAGCCTCCACCATTCCTAACTGCAAAAGTTTTGATCCGGCATTTGCCTGCGAACTGGCGGTAATTATTGATCATGGTGCCAAGCGAATGATGGAGCAACAGCACGACGAGTTCTATTACATCACCTTGATGAACGAAAACTATCCTCATCCTTCCTTACAAACGGAGTATCAAACTGACATCATCAAAGGTCTTCATCGACTCGAAACCTATTCTGAAATTGATGCGGTGATTAATCTTGTTGGCGCAGGAACCATCATGATGGAAGTGATTTATGCTTCCGAGTTTTTGAAGGAGGAGTTTGGTATTAAGGCTGCTGTGTTTAGCGCCACGAGCTTTTCTGAACTGGCAAGAGAGGCGGAATCCAAAGAGAGAAACAGAAGAAGGAACCCGAGTTCGCCTCAAGAAAAATCTCACCTACAAAAGATGCTGGGTACAGTGCAACCCACAATCTTTGCAACTGACTATGTTCGTGCAGTTCCTCAGATGGTGATTCAGTATCTTCCTCAACATTGTGTGGCACTGGGGACTGATGGTTTTGGCCGAAGTGATCAACGCAAAGATCTGCGTGCATTTTTCGAAGTTGATCGCTACAACATTATTCTTGCAACCATTGACGTTTTGGTTCAACAAGGAGTACTGGAAGTCAGCGCTCAAGAAGTGGCGATACGGGCGTTTGAATTTGATAAAGACAAGCCCGCGCCTTGGCTTGAATGACAGTCTGACATCTCCCACAACCAAATCCATCTCAGCATTTGCCCACAATTCAATCGGTGAGTGCTGAGGTGTGAACCACATCTCCTGCAATAACCTGATTAGTCAGTAAAACCGCAGTATTCCTATCCGCAATATGCCATTCTGTAAGACGTCTTTTGATGAATTGATAAGCAATGATTTTGGACTCGCGTTAACAAACCGCATAATCCTGACTTTATTAGAAAGAGGTGTCTGAAAATTCATCACTATACTGGTTTCACTCAAAGTGAACTGGAGATGAAGTGATGAGCCAACATGGAATTTCAATCGGCCTGGAAAGGGTCGAAAGCGATGTGTATCTCTCCATCAAAGCGATGGGAAAATTGACGCATGAAGATTATCAGCAATTGGTGCCGATGCTGAATGCAGCCCTAGAGCAAGTCGAACACCCAACGGTGAATGTTTTCTTTGATGCGACAGAATTTAAAGGTTGGGAACTTCGCGCAGCATGGGACGATTTTAAGCTTGGGCTTCGCCATGGTTCGAGCTTTGCCAAAGTCGCACTTTATGGCACGCATGAATGGCAAGAGTGGGCTGCAAAAGTAGGAAGCTGGTTTATCAGTGGAGAAGTGAAAACTTTCACAGAATATGATGAAGCAATGGCATGGTTGCTGGACTAATAACAAACAGATGAGAGATACATGGAACTAGTGGTACCCGCGCTTGAGTTTGAAAAAGCGTTTAATACGTTTTTCGACGATTTCGCCCACAATGACGTGGAGAATTCGGCGTATTACCAGGAAGGTAAAACGCAATTCAAGCGCTATGTTCAGAGGCTGCTTGATGAATCCGAGGGTCTCAACCTCCAGAATGGTTATGTTCCTTGTAGCCATTTTTGGCTAATGGATAGCGAGCAAAATATCCTTGGTGCTATCCGCGTTCGACATCACATAGACAATGATTTCCTTGCGTTGGAATGTGGCCACATTGGGTATGATATCGCGCCGTCACATCGCCGGAAGGGCCATGGCACCACCATGTTAAAGCTTGCCTTGCCACGGGCAAAATCACTCGGCATATCCAAAGTCCTGATTACGGCTGATGAAGATAATCTGGCGTCTCAAAAAGTCATTCAAGCCAATGGTGGCAAGTATGAGAATACAATTGTTGGGAAAGTGAACAACTGGCCAATTGCTCGCTATTGGGTGGAATGCGAATGACAGTTTCGCTTAAGCCTATTGATATCAGAGAGCGGCATGTTCTGGAGAATCTGTTTGCTTACTATGTGTATGAGTTTTCGAAACCTCTAGGACTAAGCCTTGATAGTGACGGTAAATACGCCTTCAAGTCCGAAACCCTTAATCCGTATTGGCTTCGTGATGATCACCATCCGTATTTCATTCTGTCTGATGGTGAACTAGCTGGCTTTGTGCTGGTTCGTCGTTATCCACCCAACATTGCTGTGTGGGACATTGACCAGTTCTTTGTCTTACACAAGTTTGCAGGCAAAGGAGTAGGTAAAAAGGCGTTATCAGCGGTGTTGAATAAGCGACTTGGGGATTGGCAAATCCGCATTCTAAAGGAAAATGTTGCGGTGCTTGGCTTCTGGCAGTCAGCGGTCGAAGCGCTGGTGGAAGGGGACTATTCGCTAGGCTTGGAAGTGGACATCGATTTAGAAATGTATTTCATTCATTTTACCTATCCGGGAGTCATGGAAATACAAGAAACTTGAGCCGGAAATAAGACGAAAAACAGAATCCTTTTTGAGTTAAGGGGATTCGCAATCCAGCGATGTTATGCTTGGTGAAAAATCAGATAGCTAAAACTTATGAATACAAGTATTACGGTCATATCAGGCTTACTCACCGCGTTTTTTCTGTTTGCCAGTTCGATAAAGATCCTGGGTTGGCAGAAGATGATCTTTGAAACCCAACTGGCTTTCTTTGAGAAGTACGGGCTTAACCGAACCATCATGTTATTGATGGGTATTGTTGAGCTGTTTGGTGCAATTGCCCTTTGGGGGCCAGACTATGTTGGTGTTGCGGGTGCTCTGGCTTTGTTTGGTACATCTGCAGGGGCGATTGCGTGCCACCTTTGGTTTGATACATGGAAAGATGGGATACCAGCCATGGTTACTCTAACGCTTTCCGGGGTCGTTATTTATAGTAAAGCCATCGTGATTGGATTCTAGTCAGTGCTATTCGAGTGCTTGTTTGGCAATACTCTTCAATGTCTCGTTACGAAATTCCCTTTATCTAGTGAAACTGTTTGCACTAAGATGCTAATGCAAACTATCCCAACGTAGGCGGATTAATATGAAAAAGATGATTGTTTCAGCGGCTATTGTTTTCGCGCTGGCAGGTTGTGAAGAGGCCAACGAGGCGATTGATAAAGCTCAGGAAGCGGCAAACAGCGCAGTAGATAGCATTCAAGATAAAGTCGACGCCGTTGATTTGAGCGAACTGAATCTGGATTCGCTGGAAAACGCGACCGCGTACGCCAAAGAGTTTACTGAGTCGATGGAAGAAGCGCTCACCGCTGATTTGACGAACGCGGATGTCGTAGCGGACGTTCAGGAAAAAGTGGCGAACTCCTACGCGTGTTTGGTTGATGCCACTTCTGAAAGTACAGCAGATAAATTGCTCAACAAGTTCATGTCAGCGATTGGTAGTGAAGACACCCAATCTTTGATTGAGAAAGGTGTTGAGAAAGCCAAAGCGGCAAAAGAGTGTGTGATGTAACCGCAATGGCGTTGCACGAGACAACTAAGGCTGACTTTGCGTCAGCCTTTTTTAATAATAAATGCATATAGATTCATATTTAAAATCATCAATTTTGCACTTAATGACTGGAAATAAACCTAAAGGAAGGCAGGTCTTAATCTAAAGAGTTGAACTTTAATCAGTAAGGAATGATAGAAGTGACTAAGCCAATCAAAGTAACGCTTTATCGCTGGGGTGGCAGTTGGGGACCTTTCAGTGTGAAAATCCCATGCGGGGAATGCACACTTACCAAAGACATTCTGAAAGATACTTTTGAAAAAGAGCTCGGTGATGTGCCTATCGAACTGGAAGTGAAAGATTGGCTTTCCCATTGGTGGGAACCTCTGAAAGTGGGAGCATGGCATGCGCCAATCCTGATGGTAGAAGGCAAGCTCATTAGCCAGGGTGAAGCACTTAACCGAGGTGTACTTGTTCAATCTGTTATCAAAGAGTGGGCGAAACGCGACACACTGCAAGGCAACATTGTTTATGGCAAAGCAACGTGTCCGTATTGCGTGAAAGCCAAAGAGATGTTGGCGGAAGCCGGGATTGAATATAACTACCACGATGTGGTGGTTGAAAGCGCCGCTTTATATCGCATGATCCCGGAAGTAAAAGCTATCATTGGTGAGAAAACGCCGGTTACTGTTCCTCAAATCTGGATGGACGGAAAATACATCGGTGGGGCAGATAACCTAGAGCAATGGCTGGCTTCGAAATCTAACGCTTAAATCGAATCGGTACAGTATTTGAAAGCATCCGCTTGAGTAAATCAGCGGATGCTTTTTCATTTTAGTCAGTGACCTTCAACAGTGTTTTGCTCTCGTTATCGAAGGTGAAAGCGCGCGATCGGAAAGCCATGGTCGACATGAAATAGGGAACAATATCGACCGTTTCGCGGTACTCATAAACGTAAACCGTGGTATCAGCGGCTTCAATGATCTCATCAGGTTCACCATGATAAGAAACAACGCTATCCATTGTGGTGACATTGGTTTGAGCGTTGAAAGCATTGAACTTCGCGCTTTCATCAAAAGGCGTGGAACAGCCAGTCAGAGTGGCTGATAATGCGATAGCGCATACGAGTTTTTTTATGTTATTTCCCTACTTGCAAAAAAGGACGAATGAATCTCGACCAGTAAAAATGGGTGCCAAATCCAGCGTGAGCTGTTTTAACGATTCACAAAGAAGTGTTTGTTCAGGTATTCAACCATTGGAATGAAAGCAGGGTTCTCCCAGCTTCTAAGAACTTCATGCGGCAACAGAGTTGGATCATCAGTGCCAACAGCTCCCTTGTTGATGAACTTGCTGCCGTCATTGATTTGAAGCTCTCCAAGCGGTGAGGTTTTTGAACCCTCAACCATATACTCGTAGACCGTGCCGGCTACTGCCCCAGGGTTCATGTCTACACCAGAGGCTTCGTGAATTGGGTCAGGGTCATTGGTACATGATGGGATTTGACCATTGGAGTATGGGCAATAGTCATAAGAAGAGATGTGCGGCAGCACTACAGATTGAGCATTTGCCTGCGCCGCAACAAAAGGGATAGCGATATTAAAGGCGACATAGGCTGTATCCAGCTCATCACCTGCCAGCGTTTGATCGTCAATGTAGTAATCAAAAAGCTGCATCATTTTCTGGTAAGTCGTTGGGCCGTTCGTCTCGTTGATACCGCCATCTTGGGTGAACAGTAACTCAACGCCATTGACCACACTTTTACCATTCAAGGCGAGGTTAACAACAAACTCTCCTGCTGGTGTTGGTGAAGAAGGGTCAACGTCGTTCTGAGAGGGAATGACGCCCAATACCAGTGTTTTGGCGTTAAAGGCATTTTGAACATCACGGCTCGCCCAAGTCATCATATTGGTGACCCGTGTTACAACGGCTTGATGTTCGGAAGCAGAAATATTGGAAGGGTCGAAGTTAAGAACGTAAATCCCTTTGTTGAAAGGACAGTTATTCACGTCCTGTGCTGAAGTGAATTCACAATTATCAATGGACTGATAGATATTCACTGTTGTTGCTGTGTTACCTGAATTTGACTTGTCCTCGCCACAACCTGTGATGGCTAACCCCAAAGCCAGTGCAAGGCTGATACTTCCTGCTCGCATCTTTTTAATCCTAAATATACGAAAACACCAAAACATCCCAGTAAGGCGCTTTGTTAATCCTTATAGAGCATCCAAGCTCAATGCATTTGTTTTGCGAATCATCGTCCGGGCAATCAATTCGGCGGCATTATATGAACAGTGTTTTTAATTCTCAAGATAAAATCACATGTAAAATATATGGGTTTATATTGGCTTTTACTGATGGATGAGGTGATGAGTGTTCAGGGGAGAAAATAAATAGACACAAACCGTTAACAATGCAGGGGGTGGCTGCGTTGGGCAATCGTTTGCGAACCAGCGACAACACCTTGCCAACTGTCACGTTGTTTAAGATTGTATAGACAACTAAATGAATACTTCGCCTTAAAGATGTACTAAATAGTTATCTTAACGCTGTGTAAATGAGATCTGAGCTTTAACATTGAGTTAAAGTTTGATTGCTCAAAAAATGAGCCAATCAAAATAAAAAAGCACTTCGTGGGCTGGTCACCAAGTGCTTTAAGGCAGTGTTATCGAGAATTACTCAACGATAAATGTTCCCGCCATTCCTTTACTGGCAAATCCAGCACATTCAAAGGCGTATTTGCCAGGCTTGATTGGGACAAAGAAAAGCTCTATTTCGCCTTCATCTTCAAATTCGATCTCGTAAAATCCATTCGCTTTAATTTCGATACCGCCAGCTTCCACTTTTCGCATCCAGACATTATCAAAGAAGCTATGGGCTTCGAACGCGCATTCTTTTGCGCCAGTACTGGTTATCGTCAGCGCATAGGCTTTGCCTGTCTCCATCTGGAACTCTTTTTGGGAAATGGCAAATCCTGCATCATCAGTTCCGAGCACGAGCTCAGGTAAGTCTGTTGCGCGTTGGGAGAGATTGCCTTTTGCTGTCGCTTGAAACGACAGAACTGTTGAAAGTGCAAGCACCAGAGATAAACCCATCTTCATTGCATTCATCCTTAACCCTTTGAATTTAAGATTTTTATGAGTAGTGAGTTTGATACTAGTTAAGTCCTTTGCTTCGATAAATCCTCCTTTGGGAGGTTTTATTTGGACTAATTGAGGAAAGTGTTTTTCAAGGCGTGTTCTAATAGTGCTTTGGAGAAGTACCGTTTAGATGGAATAAGAAAGCATGAAGCAATCGATCATCCACATAGCCTTGGTCGTGAAAGACTATGACGAAGCGATTGATTTTTACGTGAACAAGCTGAAGTTTGAATTGGTTGAAGATACTTATCAGCCAGAGCAGGATAAACGTTGGGTTGTAGTGTCACCACCAGGATCAAACGGCGTAACCTTGTTGTTGGCAAAGGCGTCGAAACCTGAACAACTGGATTTCATCGGGAACCAAGCTGGTGGCAGGGTATTCCTGTTTCTGAATACTGATGACTTTTGGCGTGATTACCATCAAATGGTGTCGCTGGGAATCAAGTTCGTCCGTGAACCGAAAGAGGCAGATTACGGCACGGTCGCTGTGTTTGAAGATTTGTATGGCAATCTCTGGGATTTACTACAAATGAACGATGACCATCCAATGGCCCTTCGTGCTGCTCTGTGTTCAAGATGAAGTAGATGGTGAAGAGAAAGAAGGCCTCTTGCTGCATGCTGGCAGAGCGCTGCTGACAGAGGCCTTTTATTATCAGGTTGTTTGTTCAGCGGTTGTAAACGGATTGGCCATAGGAATAGGTGTCACATACAGTTCTGTCATCACCCAACGTCATTAGCACAAAGAGTTTGTCTTCTAATGATTGAGCGTGTTCCATCCTGAACTTCATTAATTGGGTCGCATGTAAATCCAGTACAACAAAATCAGCTTCTTTGCCTGATTCGAAATTACCAATCAGATGATCCAAAGAGAGCGCTTTTGCACCACCTAGTGTGGCCTGATACAGCGATTTCAAAGGGTGCAGCTTTTTGCCCTGAAGTTGCATCACTTTGTATGCTTCACTCATGGTTTGAAGCAGTGAAAAGCTGGTGCCAGCGCCGACATCTGTTCCCATTCCTACCTTAATACCCTTGGCTTCCATTTCGGAAAGCGGGAACAAGCCGGATCCTAAAAATAGATTAGAGGTAGGGCAAAAGGCTATCGCTGAATCGCTTTCTGAGAGCCTCTTGCATTCGCCATCACACAAGTGAATACCATGGGCAAACACCGAGCGGCTGGAAAGCAATCCGTGTTGGTCGTAGACATCCAGGTAGTTTTTACTTTCCGGGAACAGCTCCTGCACCCACTCGATCTCTTTCTGGTTTTCTGAGAGGTGTGTGTGCATATAAACGTCGGGATACTCTTCAAGCAGTTTGCCTGCTAAACGTAATTGCTCAGACGTGCTGGTGGGCGCGAATCGTGGTGTCACGGCGTAATGCAAACGGCCCTTGTTATGCCACTTTTCGATCAGCGCTTTGCTATCTTCATAGCCAGACTCAGGGGTGTCGGTCAGATCTTCAGGTGCATTTCTGTCCATCAGTACCTTACCGGCAATCATCCGAAGATTTCGCTTCTCCGATTCCTGGAAAAAGACATCGACGGATTCTTTATGTACTGTGCCGAAAACTAACGCCGTTGTGGTGCCATTTCGTGCGAGTTCATCAAGAAACTGTACGGCGACTTCACGGGCGTAATTTACATCAGCAAAGCGCTTTTCTTCTGGGAAGGTGTAGTTATTCAGCCAGTCCAGGAGCTGTTCACCATAGGCGGCAATCATGCCGGTTTGAGGGTAGTGGATATGAGTATCAATAAAGCCCGGTGTGATCAGTTTGTTTTCGAGTACAACCACTTCAACGCTGGGGTCGAGCGATGGAAGGATATCGTCAGCGTGACCGACTTTCACAACGTGACCATCGGCAACCAGCAGCACGCCATCATCAAAGTACTGATAAGAGTCTTCCAAACCCACGTCCGTTGGGTTGGCAAGGCTATGTAGTATGGCAGCGCGAAAGGCTTTTGCCGGATGAGCTTTTGGTTCTGTCATTCCTTTATGCCCTTATTTTCTCGTTATTTTTATTATCGTTTTCTTCAGGCTCTCGTTTAAGAATAGAGAGTTTCTCAGCCTGTTTCTGTGATGCTGAATGGGTAGAGGATTCGCGTTTATTGGCAATCTGTTCACCCTGATAACAAGCTATAAGCTCACCTGTTACAGATACGGCGATCTCCGCCGGGTGTTTTCCTTTCACCGCGTCGATGCCGATGGGGCAAATCATAGTGTTAATGGTTTCATCATCGAAGCCACGTTCTTTTAAGCGGTAGTCGAAGCGTTTGCGTTTTGATAGGGAACCGATCAGGCCAAAGTATTTGGCGTCTCCGCGCTTTAAGATGGCGCGCGAAAGATCGAAATCAAGCTGATGATTATGGGTGAGCACCAGATACATACTGTTAGTTGGAAGCGTGAACACTTCGCCAACAGGGTCGTCTGTTAAGCGCATTTCCACGTTGTCAGGAATGACATCAGGAAATTGATCTTCACGCTCATCAATCCAAATCACCTTGAACGGTAAAGTAGCCAGAATATGAACCATGGCTTTGGCGACGTGTCCTGCACCGAACAGCGCAAGAACATGACGTTGTTGGCCAATAGGTTCAAAGCTCAGTGTGACCATACCTCCACAACATTGGCCAAGACGAGCGCCTAGATTAAAGCGTTCGATTTTCATGTCACTTTCACCATGCGCCAGCATTTCTTGTGCGGCTTTCATCGCGACATGTTCAAGGTGACCACCACCGATAGTGGCGATAACCTCATTCTCAGTCACCAGCATTTTTGTGCCAGCGCCGCGCGGCACCGAGCCTTTGTCTTCAAGCACCGTGACTATCACACAGGGCGTGCCTTTGGCTTCGAGCCCTGCCAGCGCCTGGATCCAATTGTCTTTAAACATCACTGACCTCCACTTTTCGACGCTTACATCTCGAATGGCAAAGGCGATTTGCCTTTTCGCGCTTGTTTGATGGCGTTGTAAACCTGCTCAGGTGTCGCTGGTGCAGGCAGGTGAGGGATTTCGCCTTCATCTGCCACGCTCACGACAGCATCACGAATAGCGCTCCACACCGATATGGCCAACATAAATGGTGGCTCGCCGACCGCTTTCGAATGGAAGACGGTGTCTTCTGGGTTGGCTCGGTTTTCTACCAATCGAGTGTTGAATATTTCCGGCGTATCAGCGACAGCAGGGATCTTGTAGCTGGCAGGGCCTGAGGTCATCAACTGGCCTTTGTCATTCCAAACCAGTTCCTCGGTGGTCAGCCAACCCATGCCTTGGATAAAGCCGCCTTCGACCTGACCAATATCAATGGCTGGGTTAAGCGATGCGCCTACATCGTGCAGAATGTCAGCGCGCAGGACTTTGTATTCGCCAGTGAGGGTATCGACGATCACTTCTGAACATGAGACGCCGTAAGCGAAGTAATAGAAAGGACGACCGCGTGCTTTTTCGTGATCATAGAAGATCTTTGGTGTGCGATAGAAACCGGATGCCGCCAAAGAAATTTGGTTAAACCAACACAGTTCGGTGAAGTCAGCAAAGGTCATGGTTTGCTTGTCGCCAATGGACACGATGCCGTTGCTGAATGCCACATCTTTAGGTGAAACATCGAAGTGCGAGGACGCAAAGTTAACCATTCGCTCTTTGATGGTGAGCGCGGCATTCTGCGCAGCTTTGCCATTCAGATCAGTACCGGATGATGCTGCAGTCGGCGATGTGTTCGGTACTTTTTCTGTGTTGGTTGCGGTTACCTGAATCGCGCCGATATCCACACTAAAGGTTTCAGCAACAATCTGCGCGACTTTGGTGTTCAAGCCCTGACCCATTTCTGTGCCACCATGGTTCAGCGAGATGCTGCCATCGGTATAAACCGTGACTAACGCGCCGGCTTGATTAAGGAATGTGGCGGTAAAAGAGATACCGAATTTCACAGGCGTGATAGAAATGCCTTTCTTCAGGATAGGGCTGTTGGCGTTGAATTCCGCAATGGCTTTTCGGCGCTTTTCATACTCGCACGACATTTCCAAATCGGCGGTCATTTCGTGAATGAAATTGTCCTCGACCTTCTGGTAGTAGTGCGTTTCATCACGACCTTCTGAATAGTAATTTGCCTTACGAACCTCGAGAGGATCTTTCTTGAGGTGGCAGGCAATGGTGTCCATCACATGTTCAATAGTCATCATGCCCTGTGGGCCACCAAACCCACGGTACGCAGTATTCGACGCCGTATTGGTTTTCACACAATGCCCGGTTACCGTGGCATTGCCGAGGTAATATGCGTTATCAGAGTGAAACATGGCGCGGTCGACAATTGAGCGAGATAAGTCCGGTGAGTGTCCGGCGTTACCTGACACCACGATTTCAATCCCTTGAATCACGCCATTGTCGTCAAAACCCACTTTGTATTGATTAAAGAAGGGGTGGCGTTTACCCGTCATCATCATGTCTTCGCGACGAGGCAAACGGAATTTCACCGGTTGGCCTGTTTGGTTTGCAATCACGGCTGCGATACAGGCTGGAGCGGCGGCTTGTGTTTCTTTACCACCAAAGCCACCCCCCATACGGCGCATATCGATCAATACCTTGTGCATCGAAACACCCAATACGGACGAAACCAGCTTTTGCACTTCGGTCGGGTTTTGAGTGGAGCAGTAAACAATCACGCCACCATCTTCAGTGGGGACAACACTTGAAACCTGGGTTTCCAGATAGAAATGCTCCTGACCGCCGACATGAAGCGAGCCTTCCAATACGTGTTCTGCATTGGCGATGGCTGCCGCTGAATCTCCTCGTTTTTGGGTATGACTGTCAGTAACAAACAGCTCCTGCGCCAAGGCTTCTTCTACATCAAGAGCGGCAGGCAACAATTCGTATTCAACGATGGCGGCCTCTGCACCTTTTCGGGCATTGTCGAGGCTGTCCGCGGCAACAGCAATCACAGGCTGACCGACATAAACAACCTTGCCGTCAGCGAGCATAGGATCGCCGGGAAGGGTAGGGCCAATATCGAGTTCACCCGGCACATCTTCAGCGGTGATCACAGTGCGAACACCGGGCACTTTGTAGCAAGGTGATACATCCAACTTGGTAATATTTGCGTGAGCATGTGGGCTCATCAGCGCGTACACATGAAGCTGATTAGGGAATTCACCGCGATCGTCAATGTAGAGCGCTTCGCCTGATACCTGCTTTTCAGCACTTTCATGTTTTACCGATTTTCCGACGCCAGTGGCTAATCCAGCTTTCGCTTGCGCGGTCATTTCTTCCATGGTCATCGCTGGAGTTGTTTTACGAGACATAATGAATCACCCTCGTTTCAATTTTCTTTCCATCAGCCGTATAACTGAGCTCTGTGAACAGACGGTAAAGCAGGTTCGCTGCGGTTTCAGCGCGATATTCCTTTGTCGCTCTGAAGTCGGAAATGGGCGAGAAGTCATTCTCCAATGCCGACATTGCGGCATTAATAGTGGCGGCACTTAGCGGTTTTCCAACAAGTTCCTGTTCACAATGGGTAGCACGCGCTGGAATGGCCGCCATGCCACCGAAAGCAATACGAGCTTCAGTGACAGTGTCACCTTCAAATGTCAGTCTGAATGCTCCGCAGACTGCTGAGATATCATCATCAAAACGCTTCGAAATTTTGTAGGCTTTGAATGGCTGATTAGGTTGCGGTTTCGGCACACGAATGGTTTGCACAAACTCAGAGGGTTGTAGCGCCGTCACTTTGTAATCTTTGAAGAAGTCTTCAAGCAGGATTTCCCGTGCTGTTTCACCGCGGCGAAGAATCACCGTTGATCCCAAGGCAATCAGCAGAGGTGGTCCGTCACCAATGGGAGAAGCGTTGGCAATATTGCCACCGATCGTGCCTTGGTTACGGATCTGTAGGGATGCAAAGCGTTGTAACAGTGCGCCGAAATCTGGGTAGTGTGGCTCTAATGCACGATACACATCAGTGAAAGGCACATTGGCACCGATTTCGATGTGGGTATCGGTCTCGTTAACGGTTTTAATATCGTCAACGCGGCCAAGATAGATCAGTTTGTCGATATCGCGATGAAACTGAGTCACTTCCAGTGCGAGGTCAGTACCGCCTGCCAGCAGTTTAGCGGTGGGGTGCGCCATCAGCGTTTTTGCCAGTTCATCGCTGTTAGTCGGTGTGAATGCCGTTTTGCCGTCTGCGTGATATTCCAGTTCAGGCTTACCAATCGCATTCAGCTTTTCAATCGTTTCACGCTCGTATTCAGCAAACTGGTCGCGAATCGGCGTTTCCTGACTCAGCGACAATGCAGCTTCTACAATAGGGCGATAGCCTGTGCAACGACACAAGTTACCTGCCAGGGCTTCATAAGTGTCTTCTTTGTCTGCATTGGGATGATTTTTGGAGAGTGCGAACATCGACATGATAAAGCCAGGTGTACAGTAGCCGCACTGGCTACCGTGAAAATCAACCATGGCCTGTTGAACGGGGTGAAGCGAATCTTTTGTGCGCAAGTCTTCTACTGTGATGAGTTGTTTGCCATGAAGGGCGGAAACAAAGGTCAAACAAGAGTTAACACTTCGGTATTCCAGCTTGCCATTAACTACTTCACCCAAAACAACGGTACAAGCTCCACAATCACCTGAGCCACAACCTTCCTTGGTTCCTGTTTTGCGTAAATGTTCACGCAGGTAATTCAACACAGTCAGGTTAGGAGAAATGTCTTTCTCTTCCTGCAAAGTCTGATTTAAAAGGAAACGGATCACACGGCCTCCATGACGTTTTCGTATCCATTGATTACAAGCTAGTCATTTCTGACCGTTCGGTCAACTTTCTGTTAACAAGTGATTACTTTGAAATTAACAATAAAATATTTAATAAAAACAGAGAGTAATGAATATTTCCAAGGAGCGACTACAAAAATAGCAAGCATGGATTGTATACAATCTGTGAGTTTGATCGTTCCTGATTCTCGGTTTTGATAACTGAGATGACGATGACAGAAAGAAAAAACGGCCTGAATGTTTCAACATTCAGGCCGTTTTTAAGCTGATTGAGTGAGGTATTAGGCTTTTTTCTTCAAGACATTCGAAAACACAGCATGAAGATCCTGTGTGCCAGAGTCATCGTGCAGGTTCAGTTTAGAATTGATATGGTCAAGATGCGTCTTCATTAGCGCAATAGCCGCTTGCTTATCTCCCGCCTCAATCACATCTAATAGCTGAGTGTGCTCGTCACAAGAGCAGTGCGTCTTCTTCGATGACTCATAGAGAGCAATGATCAGTGAACATTGGGACACTAAGCTACGTTGGAAGCTCATCAAAGGCAGATTATTTGCCATTGCAGCAAGTTCGATATGAAATTCGCCGGAAAGGCGGATGCTGCGTCCCGTATCGTTTTTCGCAATGGCTTCATTTTCCTCTGCAACCATGGCGCGGCATTTGGCGATCTGTTCCGGTGTCGCGTTCTCTGCTGCCAGTTCGACAATGGCCAGCTCCATTACTTCACGCGCTTTGAGGATTTGCATCGCTTCCTCAACGGTTGGTGACGCCACAATAGAGCCGCGGTTTGGACGTGTACTGACAACCTGCTCTACAGAGAGTCGCAGTAAGGCTCGGCGAATGATGGTACGGCTGACGCCGAAGATTTCGCCCAATGCTTCTTCGCTGAGTTTGGTACCAGGTGGCAGGCGTTGTTCTAGGATCGCATCAAAGATATGACCGTATACGATGTCATCCTGCGTCATTTTAGGGTTTGTCTGTTTGGTTTTTTTATTCGTTGCTTTAAGAAGCCCTGTCATACAGTCGTTCCTTTCCCAACTCGTCGTCTCTAACGAGCGGCTGTCAAATAACGTTCTGAAAATGAACGTAAAAAAATCAAAGAGTTTATGTACTTTGTTTTGTATAAGGATAGCTAACTCGATTGTACAACATTGGTGCAATTATTGTATTGGTACTGTTATCGGTTTGCGGGGCGGGTACTGTTCCAAGGTAGAGAATTGAGGATAGAGATTTAACGGCCGGAGAATCCCGGCCGTTTGAAGGTGGGGTCAGCTTGCCAGAAAGGCATCAGTTTTTAGATTGGAAGCGACAATGCCGGCAATCGCGACGGCTTCATCCGTATCAGAGATATCGCCGGAAACGCCGACGGCACCGAGTAATTCAGATGCCGCATCTCGGATAAGAACTCCACCGGGAACGGGAACAAGGTTTCCCTGAGCAAGCGTGGCGACTGACGAGATAAAGCAAGGGCGGGTTTGAGCATCATCCGCAATCTTCCTGGAGGAGCAACCCAGAGCTAATGCCCCCCAGGCTTTGGCAATCGCTATTTCTGGTCGCATCATACTGGAACCATCTTGCCTCTGCAGCGAAATGAGTGCGCCACCTTTGTCCAAAATGGCCACCGTTAGCGGTTGGGTTTTCCGTTCTTGCGCCGCATGGAACACCTTAGTGGTGATTTCCAGTGCTTTTATCATCGTCAGATTTTCCATTTGAGCTCTCCTTATGAGGCAATACAAATCATTCGAGCTGGGCGTAGCAAGGAATGGTGAGGAAATCCGCAAAGTGAGAATCGGTTGAGAGGGAGAAAAACAACTCCGATGCTTCATCAAATTTCCTGAATTCGTCATCGCCTGCTGACGCTTTCATGTCTTTCACTTCCTGATCAAGCCACGCTCTAAATAGCTCAGTGGTAAATGGACGATTATCGTCCAGAGACACCTGATGCTTGAGCCATTGCCAAATGTTGGCGCGGGAAATTTCAGCTGTAGCGGCATCTTCCATCAACCCGTAAATAGGTACGCAACCAATACCGCGCAGCCAGGCTTCCATATAAAGCACGGCGATTTGGATATTCTTTCTTACACCGTGCTCATCTTTTGGTCCTTGGCTTGGTCGAAGAAGGAGTTCGCTGTTAAAGCTTCCATCAGGAATAAAGTGGCGTTGGTTTATCGCGCCATTCAGGTATTCATCAAATATTTCGCGGGCTAGTGATACCAAGTGGGGATGTGCGACCCAGGTTCCATCATGACCATTCGTCGCTTCACGGCGTTTATCTTCAATCACTTTCTGTGTTACGCGAGCCATCTCGTCAGGGTCTTTGGATGGAATGAAGGCAGACATACCGCCAATCGCTAATGCCCCGCGGCGATGGCAGGTCTGAATAAGACGTTTGCTGTACGCCTCTAAGAAAGGCTGATCCATGCCGATGGCATGACGATCAGGCAAGATGCGATCGGTGTGGTTCTTCAGCGTTTTGATATAGCTGAAAATATAGTCCCACCGGCCACAGTTCATACCCACGATGTGCTTACGCATTGCGTGGAGGATTTCTTCCATCTGGAATACAGCTGGAAGGGTTTCAATGAGCACAGTAGCGCGAATCGTGCCTGTTTCGACAGAAAAGTACTCTTCGGTGAAATCAAACACGGATTCCCACCATGCAGCTTCTTCCATGGACTCAAGCTTTGGCAAGTAGAAGTAAACGCCTTGACCATTCGCTTTGCGGGATTGGTAATTGTGGAAAAAGTACAACCCGAAATCCATTAGGCTGGCTGGCATGGGTTTACCGTCGAAAAGAATATGAGATTCCTGAAGGTGCAAACCTCTTGGACGATGGATCAATGTCGCCGGGTTATCGGCTAACTGATAATGCTTGCCATTTTTCGGGTCGCTATAAGAGATGCTGCCCGCATTGGCATCACGCATGTTGACTTGGCCATTGACCATGTTTTCCCAGGTCGGTGAAGTGGCATCCTCAAAGCAACACATAAATACATTCGCGCCAGAGTTGAGCGCATTGATCACCATTTTCCGGTCAATGGGGCCTGTTATCTCAACGCGCCTGTCGAGCAATATCTCCGGAATATCAGCCACTTTCCAATCTCGATCGTCTCGGATGGCTGTAGTATCGCTCCTGAAATCAGGTAGGGCACCGCTATCAAATTTCTCCTGTTGACGCTTTCGATCAATCAGTAGCGAAGCCAATGGTCCCGTGAACTGTTGGCAAAGTGCAGATATAAAGTTCAATGCGTCCTTACTCAGAATGCTTTTAGCGTCTTCACTGAACAAAGGCCCAGTGACCTTTACGCTGGAGCAAGCTGCTGAGCTGGAACGATTTTCTGAAGTACTTTCTAGTTCATACATCGGCAGGGTCCTTAAGGTTAATGTATACAATAAAAGTCTAATAATGTTTCTTTATTGGTGTTTTTATGGAGAACAATAAAAGCACAATGTTAATGCATTGTGAATAGGGTGGTGCCAAAATTCTATTTACTCAGTATCTTGTCTGACCTCTTTCTAATGCACTGCCAGCCATGATTTTGCCGCCTTTGTGCTTCGTTCAATTGTTTTAGAACTGTAAAAAATTCCTTGCGATTAAAAAATAATCGATCTAAGAATACAATTAATACTCAAATTGTATACAAAAGGAGTTTTGTATGGGAAAGATGAGAGCGATTGATGCAGCGATTGAAGTGCTGAAGAAAGAAGGTGTGGTGAAAGCCTTTGGTGTACCCGGCGCGGCGATAAACCCTTTTTACTCCGCGTTAAAGAAAGCGGGAGGTATCGACCACATTCTAGCCCGCCATGTAGAGGGTGCGTCTCATATGGCTGAGGGCTACACCCGGGCAAACCCTAGGAACATCGGTGTTTGTATTGGAACGTCAGGTCCCGCAGGTACCGATATGATTACCGGTCTTTATTCGGCACAGGCTGATTCCATCCCCATTCTTTGCATTACCGGGCAGGCGCCGCGCGCGAGATTGCACAAAGAAGACTTCCAGGCGGTAGATATTGAATCTATTGCCCGTCCTGTGACCAAGTGGTGTTCAACGGTTTTAGAACCCGCGCAGGTGCCACGCGCAATTCAACACGCTTTTCAGGTGATGCGATCGGGTCGCCCTGGCCCTGTACTGATTGACTTACCTTTAGACGTTCAACTGGCTGAAATCGAATTTGATATCGACAGTTATGAACCTCTTGAGCCTTACAAGCCTTCGATTTCGCGCCATCAAGCAGAAAAAGCGATGGGGATGCTAAATGCAGCTGAGCGACCACTGATCGTTTCTGGCGGCGGCGTGATCAATGCGAATGCTTCTGAACTTTTACAGGAGTTTGCCGAAATCGTAGGTGTACCGGTTATTCCAACTTTGATGGGCTGGGGTACTATTGCAGATGACCACGAGTTGATGGCGGGTATGGTTGGGCTTCAAACATCCCACCGATATGGTAATGCATCTTTGTTGGCGTCTGATGTGGTGTTTGGTATCGGTAACCGTTGGGCCAACCGTCACACAGGTTCAGTAGAGGTTTACACCGAAGGTCGTAAGTTCGTTCACATCGACATTGAGCCAACCCAAATCGGACGCGTGTTCTGTCCGGATTTGGGCATAGTGTCTGATGCCTACCAAGCGCTTACTGTGCTGATCGAAGTAGCAAAAGAATGGAAAGCACAAGGCAAACTGAACGATCACTCTTCATGGGTTAGCGATTGTCAGCAGCGCAAAGCTACCATGCTGCGCAAAACGCACTATACGGAACAGCCAGTCAAACCGATGCGTGTCTATGAAGAGATGAACCGCGCGTTTGACCGTGAAACCTGTTACGTCAGTACCATTGGTTTGTCTCAAATTGCTGCTGCGCAATTCCTGCATGTATATAAACCGCGCCACTGGATTAATTGCGGTCAAGCCGGACCTTTAGGCTGGACGGTACCCGCAGCGTTAGGTGTTCGCGCTGCGGATCCTGAGCGCCAAATCGTGGCTATTTCAGGTGACTACGACTTCCAGTTCATGATTGAAGAACTCGCTGTTGGTGCCCAGTTCAACCTCCCTTACATCCATGTGTTGGTGAACAACTCTTATCTGGGGCTTATCCGTCAGGCGCAGCGTCAATTCGATATCGATTACTGCGTGCAGTTGGCTTTTGAAAACCAGAATGCACCTGAACTTGCCGATTATGGTGTCGATCATGTGACCGTGGTGGAAGGGTTGGGTTGTAAGGCGCTGCGTGTTACCGACCCAGAACAAATTGCGTCGGCGTTTCAAGAGGCAAAGGCCTTGATGGCTAAGCATCGTGTGCCAGTTGTTGTAGAAATCATTTTAGAGAAGGTCACCAACATCTCCATGGGTGTAGAGATTGACTCTGTGAATGAATTTGAATCTTTAGCTGAGACCATTGCTGATGCGCCAACGGCACTCGCTGCGGAACGTTAAACAAAACGAAAATAAGGATATTGAAATGCCAAAACTTGCTGCCAACTTATCCATGTTATTTACCGAGTTGCCGTTTATTGAACGTTTCAGTGCCGCGACAAAGTTCGGATTTAAAGGTGTGGAGTACTTATTCCCTTATGCGTTTGATGCTCATGAGCTGAAAGCTGAACTGGACAGAAATCAACTTCAACAAGTGCTGTTCAATCTACCCGCGGGTGATTGGGATAATGGTGATCGTGGCATCGCGGCTGACCCTTCAAGAGTTGAAGAGTTTCGTGCTGGTGTCGCAAAAGCCATTGAATATGCTCGTGTGCTGGATTGTCAGCAAGTGAACTGTCTCGCTGGCATCGTCCCCGAGGGCGTCAGTCACGAACATGCGGAGGAAACCCTGATTGAGAACCTCAAATACGCAAACAAAGCGCTGGAGGAAGCCGGTATTCGATTGGTGGTTGAAGCCATCAATACCCGAGATATTCCGGGCTTTGCGCTTACCAATACGAAGCAGGCACTTCGGATTTGCAATGCCGTAGGCAGTGACAACATTTCACTGCAATACGACATCTATCACATGCAAATCATGGAAGGGGACATTGCGGCTACTTTGTCCTCCACGGTCAACCGGATTGGACATATCCAAATTGCCGATAACCCAGGTCGCCATGAACCAGGTACGGGTGAGCTCAACTACCACTTCCTGTTTGATTACATCGATAGCATTGGCTACGAAGGCTGGGTTGGCTGCGAATACAAGCCTGCTACCACCACAGAGGAAGGCCTGAGCTGGCTTCAGAATTACAACCAGAATAAGGAGTAATAGAATGACGACAATTGCATTTATCGGCACAGGCATCATGGGTAAACCCATGGCTGAAAATTTACAAAAGGCCGGGTATTCACTTCATCTTTCTGAAAGCCGTACCACTGCGCCTTCTTCCTTGTTGGAAGGAGGAGCAACAACCTTCTCAAGCAATCAAGAAGCAGCTAAAGATGCGGACTTTATCATCATCATGGTTCCTGATACGCCGCAGGTTGAAGATGTACTGTTTGGTACAGACGGTATTGATGCGGTATTGGATGAAGGGAAAATCGTCATAGACATGAGTTCTATTTCGCCGATTGAAACCAAGAAATTTGCAAGCCGTGTCAATGAAAGCGGTGCAGCTTATTTAGATGCGCCTGTCTCTGGCGGTGAAGTGGGTGCGATTAACGCGGCATTGACCATCATGGTGGGTGGCGATGAGGCCACCTTCGAAAAGGCGCTGCCGCTATTCGGTGCCATGGGCAAAAATATCAATCTGGTTGGGGACAATGGCGCAGGGCAGGTATGTAAGGTCGCTAACCAAATCATCGTTGCACTCAACATCGAAGCGGTATCAGAAGCCTTGGTGTTTGCTTCGAAAGCGGGAGCTGACCCAGAGAGAATCAGAACGGCATTGATGGGTGGCTTTGCCAATTCAAAAGTGTTGGAAGTTCATGGTGAACGCATGGTGAAAGGCACCTTCGACCCAGGCTTTAGAATCCGCCTGCATCAGAAAGATCTGAATCTTGCGCTGACAGGGGCGAAAGCTTTAGGCGTGTCATTACCTAATACTGAGTCAGCCCAGAAGCTATTTGGTTTGTGTGCTGAACAAGGCGGGGAAGATTGGGATCATTCCGCTTTGGTGAAGGCCATTGAATCACTCTCAAACCACAATATTCGTGGCGAATAGCGCGAATTAAAATTCTATTCCAATTTCGTTTTATCGGTCCTTGGTATTTTGCCCGCGGTTCACAGCGGGCTTTTTTTGTTTGATAACCCCTAGATTCTGGCGCCGTGACTGGATGATCTTAAAGGGATTCATTACAGTTATGTTCAAGCGCTTAAAGAATCCACGGACGGGTAATGTCACGCATCAGGACGAAAAATCAGGAAAAGATCATCGAAGTCGCTAGCCAGCTGTTCGCAGAAAAAGGTTATGCTGCAACGACGACCGCCGAAATTGCCCAACGCGCCGAAATTCCTAAGCCCAACCTCTATTATTATTTCAATACCAAAGACAATCTTTATCGTGCAGTGCTGGAAAGTGTCACCCAGCCATTGCTCGAGGCGTCTTACCCTATCGAGCAGCTCAACGATCCGCGAGATGCGCTTACCCAATATATTCGTACCAAACTGCGCATATCTAAAGAATACGCAGCCGCTTCTAAGACTTTTGCTGCTGAAGTAATGGCTGGCGCACCACACCTCCCAAGTGACATCGCAGAATCCTTGATGGATCAATCTCGAATGATTCTGAACAAGTTCGAATACTGGATTGAGCAGGGTTGGATGGAGCCTGTGCCTCCCAAGCATCTGATGTTCATGCTCTGGTCATCAACCCAAACCTACGCTGACTTTAACTGGCAGATATGTCAGGTCAGCGGTCAGTTTGAATTAGAAGATCAAGACTTCGAAGATGCGGCAGAATTTTTGGTGAATTTGGTGCTCAGAGGTTGTGGCGTAAAGCATGCGGATTGAAAGTTGGGGGTAAATATGGTGTTAGGTATCTCCCAAACGCATTTCCAAACCTCTGTGAATGTATTGTGATGTTGAAAAGTAAGATAGGTTGTTCATGACTTTATTAATAGTATTTCTAAGTGGAATAGGCATACTCTTCTGTGCGATTTCGGGGTTTCTTATGCCTTGGTCCGTTGTTGTATTTTTTGTTGCTTTCGCTACCGCCCTCTTCATATATATAACTGACCCCAATCGCCCACGCGACGATTCCCCAAAGTCTCGCTACAGTTCAGACAGAAATGACTCCGGAGGAGATTTCGGAGGAGACTTCGGCGGGGGAGACTGGTGACCATTAATACTGATAACAAATATTTCCCATCGCAATTGAATAGTCTGAGTAGTGAATTCCATGATCCGCAAAATAACCCCTCAAGACTTCCAATCCTTCTGGCCGACATTCTCCAGTGTCATTCTTGCAGAGGAAGCCTATGCCTTTGATGCTGATATGACTTTCGAACAGTCTTATCAGCTTTGGTGTGAAGCGCCTCTGAAGACATTTGTTTTCGTTGAGGATGACGTTGTTCTCGGCACTTACTACATCAAGCCCAATGCGATGGGGCCGAGCCGTCATATTTGCAATTGCGGCTATATGGTTTCCGACCAGGCAAGAGGTAAAGGCATTGCCCGTCAGATGTGTGAACACTCTCAGCAAGTTGCGGTAGAACTTGGTTTTAAGGCAATGCAATTTAACAGCGTAGTTTCTACCAACGAAGTGGCAGTCAAACTCTGGCAGAAACTGGGTTTTGATATCATCGGGACCATTCCCAAAGCCTACAAACATCCGCGCATTGGCTATGTCGATAGCTTTGTGATGTATAAGTGGCTGCTCTAAGGTCAACTGCCCCTAACCACCAACGGGAGTTTCTCCCGAATAAAATCCGCCAATGCTTTGGTATGTGGTGGTACGCCCAGCCTTGAAGGCATCAACAAACTTAAACTTGCCGACTGTGAAAGCCAATCGGGCAGTACCCGCACTAACTCTCCTGTTTGCAATGCAGTGCGGCATACGTAGTCAGGTAGTGCAGTTACACCTAACCCTTCAATCGCGGCTTGTCTTATGGTGGACATATCTTCTGAGCATAAAGCGATATTGGATGTTTGGTGGGTACGGAGACCATCACGGTTCATCAGTGGAATCGCGTCTTTGGAGCCGCTTCTGCCAACTTTTAAAAACTGACAATCAGCAAGGTCGTAGGGCGTGTTTAACTGTTGAAGCGTATCAAGGTAACGGGGCGAGCAGTAGAACTGCCATTCCACATTAGTGATAAATCGTTGGATGAGGCTGGAGTCAGGCAGCTCTGCGCTATGTCCGCGGATAGCAATATCAATTCCTTCGGCGACAAGATCTTCCATTGCGTTCGTGACACGTTGCTCGATATGTACTTTGGGATGTAGCTTGGCAAACTCGGTCACAATGCTTAGTAAGGCAAATTGAGCAACACCTGTTGAGCAACTAATGACCACTTTCCCCGTAAGTTTCCCACCGCGGTTATCCATGGCGGCTTCTGCAAGTTCTAAGGTATCTACCAACTTTCGTGCATGCTGGTAGAAGCTCTTACCTTCATCTGTCACCGCAACATTGCGGGATGTTCGCTGCAATAACCTGACGCCTAATCGTTCTTCCAACTGCACAACATGTCGGCTCAACCGTGACTTTGGCATATCTAACGCTCTTGCGGCGGCTGTGTATCCCTTTTTCTCAACGACATGCACAAAGTAAAAGTAGTCATTCAAGTCGACTTTCATTTTATCGTCCTATTTATGGAACGTAGAGTTCGAATTCTAACGGTTTTTATCCAGAATACAACTGGTTACATTGTTTTTAGGCCAACAAATAGAACGGAGTAGAGCAATGACACATTCAGCAGCCCAATTAAACCAGAGTACTGCCTCGGATAAGCATGTGACTGGCAGCCCATTGAATATTGGTGAAGGATTCACAGGTCTTGGTTTTCGCCATACGCAATTCGAAGGGGCGATGGACCCAATCATCATGGTTGATCATTACACCATGACAGTACCTACATTCGGCGCCCATCCACATGCCGGTATCTCGGCGGTTTCCGTGCTGTTTGAAGACACCGAAGGCAAATTCAACAACCGTGATTCGCTAGGCAACGACTTCGATATTCAAGCGGGTGATCTCTATTGGTTAAATGCTGGTCATGGCGCGATTCATGACGAAGCACCGAGACCTGGTGCGAAAATTCATGGTTTGCAGATCTTCGTCAACCTGCCGGCAAAGTTAAAACACGAATCGCCTAGCTCTCTTCATGTAAAGCGTGAGGATATGCCGACGCTGGTGGGAGAAGGCTATCGTGTCAGGCTAGTACTAGGAGAAAGTAACGGCGCTAAAACACAGGCATCTTCGGTATGGCCGTTTACCATTCTTGATGGTTTTGCTGATGAGCGTTCGGGTTTTGAACACCAGATTTCAGATGACTTCAATGCTTGGCTTTATGCAGTGGAAGGAAACATCGAATACCAAATCGCCGATGAATGGCATGCTATAAAGCAAGGCGAGTCTGTCTCAATCGTCCCCAAAGAAGTTTCCGTATTAAAAGTCCGGGGTGATGACAAAACACAGAGCCATTTTGCTTTGCTTTCGGGAGAAACTATTAATGAGAGCTTTGTCCAACAAGGACCGTTTGCAATGAGCTCACAACAAGAAATCGATGAGGTTGTTGCCCGCTATCAATCCGGAGAGTTGGGCCAGCTTTAAGCTCAGGCTGATATCGATTGGGCCAAGTATCAATATTGAACGAGATTAGACGATGAAAATACTCGCATTTGCTGCAACTAACAGCCGTAAGTCAATTAACAAGCAACTCGTCCAATATGCGGCGGGAAGAATTAAGAACGCTGATGTCGACTATGTAGAAATCAATGATTTTGATTTGCCTATCTACAATAGCGACTTAGAAGAGGATTATGGTATTCCAAGGTGTGCTTACGCTTTCCAGAAGCGGATAGAAAATGCTGACGCAATTTTAGTGTCCTTTGCTGAGCACAATGGCAATTTTACGGTGGCATTTAAGAACCTGTTTGATTGGCTAAGTCGTATCGATAGAAATGTTTATCAAGATAAGTCGATTGTCTTAGTCGCTACATCCCCTGGTCCAGGTGGCGCAAAAACAGTACTGAAGCTGGCTAAAGAGGGGGCTCCACACTTTGGTGGCAATGTCATCGGAACATTTAGTTTACCGAGTTTCTATGACAACTTTGATCAGGAAAACAAAGCCATAAGAGATACAAGCCTTACTGCAGAATTAGATGAAATATTGCGCCACTTGGAGGGTGTTGGTTCCCTAGCTTAGCAAGTTAACTCTCTTATTTACTCCGATAAAACCCGCAGCCCAATGCGGGTTATTTTGTTTGTGAATACGCAGAGCCTAAGACGGTGGCTTAGTCGAATATATCGATATGGATTAGTGCTTAAATTCAGAACTATTAGTTCACTTAATGCTGGATTATGTTGCTAATAACGCTGATGTAGATTGGTTTCTGTTCATTAAACAGTACGACGCTACGGATAAGGAGTAAGGATGAAATTCAATCACGTCACTTTAGCAATGGCGCTAATCACTTCAATGGCTGTTACACCTACGGTTATGGCGAAAGAAGGTTATTTACAGGGTGCTGATTCAGCAAAATCACAAAAACATGGAAAGGGTAATGGCCAATACCAGCACCACAAAGGCAAGCGAGTGAGTAATTCAGATGTGGATTTCTCGAACTGCCGGGAAATTGCTGGTGGCATAGCTGTGCAGAAAGATGCACTGACTTCGCTGGTGCCGGCAGACATCAAAGTAAACAGCCTTTCAGATATGGGGTTTGTGTTTGAGGGTTCAGACAACCTCGGCATGCTGATTATTCGATCATTACAGTGCGAAGTCATTCAAGTGACAGATGCAAAGGGCAGAGTATTCACTGATGAGAATGTCGCTTTTGCTCATGTAGGGACACCAATTAACACCTCAAATTTACCTGCGACGACCTTCAACAATGATGGTACCAATGGTGCTGACTTCAACATATATGCACTGAGCTATCAAACTTCCTCTCCAGCGTATTACGGCGCCATGAAAAGGATGGGCATGGAAGCCGCAATGTTCAACGAAAACATTATTAACGCGCAGGTTGATACCACTCCGGGTACCTGTGATGTTGCACAACTCAGTGTGAGTGTGCCGGGTAGTCATGACTATTCATTTAGCATTTTCGGCGAGGTCGTTGAAGCCACGGCCGAATGTCACCCTGGCGGCGCAAATTTTGTGGCGAACTGGTGGAGCGTTGATCGCAAGAAACGCGTTTCAGCACTAAGCAACTTAGTGACGGATCAGACGTTCACAGAAACAGCGGGTCCAAATGTATTTGTTGTCGCAAAGCCGGGCACGACCATGAGTGAGCTTATCGGTGAAGCACCTTCTGCATTCACAGGATTCTCCGGGAGTGGCTATCTGCCATCTGGTGGTATTGGCAATGTGGATATGGTCGCAGAAGCTTTAGGAAAATTGCCTCGTTAAGCAATAGAGACATCAATGACTATACAAATAACAAAACGCCCCGTAAATAGGGGCGTTTTGTTATTTGTATAGTCATTAATCTGCGAGCTGCTCCGCCAAAAACCGTGCCAGCAATAGCGTTAAGTTTTCCCTTCTTGCTTTATCAGGCCAAACCGCATATCGCCCAAGCTTCCGTAAGGACCAATCTGGAAGAAGTTGAACAAGTGCGCCTGACTTCAATCCTGGTTCAGCGATGTGCTGAGGCAAGATCGCAATCCCTGCATTTTGGTGGGCGAGATGACAGAGTGCCTCTATCGTGTCGACTCTCAATTGATAGTGAGTGAACACGACATTCACTGATTCATTGGCAGACATAAACTCCATTCTGTCCTTGCGGTGCTTGAAGCTTATCCATTCAAGGTTAACAAGATCCTCAGGGTGTTTTGGCGCAGGGTTTGAAGCAGCGTAGTCGGCACCAGCAACCAGAACGCGCTGGTATTCACCGAGCTTTCTCGAAAGCATGGAACTGTCGTCTAGCCAACCAATCCGTACGTTCAAATCATACCCATCGTCGATCAGACTGACAGGTTTATCTGTGTAAGAAATCGAGAGAGAAACTCGTGGGTATTGTCGGGTAAATGCCGCAAGTGCAGTGGATACGTCAGAGGAAGCAAGAAATGCGGGAAGCGAGATCCGCAATTCTCCGATTGGTTCAACTGAGATAGCATTGAGCTCGTTTAAACCTAACTCTGCCTGTTTGAGCATTTCTACCACTCGAGGGTAAAACATGCGTCCCTCATTAGTCAGGGAGAGTTTTCGTGTAGTGCGGTAGAGCAGAGTCTTCCCAAGGTAATCTTCAAGATCTGAAACGGTTTGACTCACTCGGGAAGGTGCAAGATTTAACTGTTTGGCGGCAGCGCGGAATGATCCACCGTCGACAACACGGACAAAAATAGCCATATGTTTGAGGTATTCAATCATTGTTCTTCCTGAGCGAATTATGAAGTCCGTTAATACACGATAATACAACTAAACATCTTCTAGTACATTGTTCGTGTGCGATATGGCGTACGGGAAAACAAAGGGATATGAAGATGATTTCAAAGAAAACCAAGCTCTCGCTGGCAGTATTGGCCGCGACTGTATTCTCTACTTCGACTTTTGCAGAAGGTGTGTATGTCACTGTGCTGGCCGGTAAAAGCTATCAAGCGACTGACAGTGAAGCCTATGGCAACAACATCGCTGTTGATGCGGATTTTCCGAATGACTTTGATTCCGGTGATGGTGAGGTAGGTACGATTGGCTTGGGCTATCTCGTCAATGAGTCATTCCGAATCGAAGGGCGATTGGGTTACCGCGAAAGCGATTTTAACAGCACACGTTTTGGCACCGGAGCGAGGAATGGCGAGGAGTATGCTCTGGTCGGGAAACTTGAGAGCACGACGCTAACGGTGGAAGGCTTTTATGATATCGATACAGGCACTGGCTTTTCGCCCTATATCAAAGGTGGCTTGGGTATTGCCCGTAACAAGTACAGTGCCAAACTAGGTGGTCAGGGTGTTTCCGCCTTTGACCCATTTGATGGTGTGTCAGATGGCTTTTACGATGGATATCCAGATAAAACGGAAACGGAATTCACCTGGAATGTTGGCGTGGGGGCAAGCTATTCCTTCAATGAAAGTTTTGCAGTCGTCGGGGAGTATCAGTACGTCTCGCTGGGTGATGCTCAAACTTATCAGGACTCCTTCACCGATGGCTTCCAAATAGACGGCGCCACTGCCCACGAAGTGTCTCTTGGGTTGCGTTATCGTTTCTAATACGACTGGGAGAGAAAGGTTATGAAGTTCAGAGTGAAGAGTGTGAGTTGGCTTTCAACAGTTTTGCTTGCTGCAACATTAGATGCACATGCCAAAGTCGCTGGCGACCTTTCTCCAAGAGAAACGGCAATTCCGGATACGACGGATAGCGTTCCTCATGTGCAGTTGAACGTGGAAACGGATGCGGAATTGATTGCTGCACTCAGAAAAAAGGTAGCAAAGATCCCAGATGTATCATTGCAAAGCTCAATGCTTTCTCTTCCTGGTGCTGAAGGCTTCTGGATTCGCGACGGTGTTCCGCTTGCGAATCCTCAGGCCATCGTTGGTGGCAGAGAATTCGCGCATTTGCATCCAGACGGCAGTCTTCATGCTTCACTACCTCCAGAATTAGCCAAAGAAGCGGTTAAAAACAACTGGGCAACCTTTCATCCCTGGTCGTCTCAGCGTTTGGGTTGGGAAGGCTTCGTCATGATCTATACGCCTTCGACTCAAGCCGAAGTTGATGTTGTTTATGCGCTGGTGGTTTCATCGTTCAACTATGTCACCGGTAAAGAGATCAACGCGCAAAGCTTGAGCGGAAAGAAATCGGTTAAGTGTTCCCCTAATTAATATGGCAAAGAAAAAATGAAGGCGCTTTTTAGCGCCTTAGTTGCTGAGCTTTATCCGCCAGCCTTTGTGCTGCCGCACGGTGTTTTGCCATTAGTTCTTGCTTGTCGACATCAACCAAATCGCCATCAACCACACGCCAATCACCATTAACCATGACGCGATCTGCACGATGGTGGCCGCAAAGCACCAATGCAGCGAGAGGCTCGTGGCTGCCAGAGAACTGAATTTCGTCTAGCTTGAACATGGCAATATCGGCCAACATACCTTTATCCAGCGTGCCGATGTCTTTTCGGCCGATATTTCTCGCCGAGCCCTGCGTCGCCCACCGGAAGGCATCAAAGTGACTGACTTTGGCAGAACCGTATCTCAGGCGTTGAATGTAGGTCGCCATTCGTAGTTCATTCACCAAATTGGAACCATCATTGGACGCGGATCCATCAACGCCAAGACCAACAGAAGCGCCAGCTTCTTCTAGTTCCAGATTTCGGCAAATACCCGAAGCGAGCATCATGTTAGAACTTGGGCAATGACAAATTCCAATGCCAGATTGCCCAAGCCTGCGAATCTCTTCATCGTTGAAATGTATGCCGTGTGCCAGCCAGGTTCTGTCATGCAGCCATCCTACTTCTTCCAGGTAATCGACGGGACGATAACCGAAACGTTCCAGACAGAAGTTCTCTTCGTCGATGGTCTCGCAAAGATGGGTATGAAGCATCACATTGTTTTGTTTGGCAACGTGAGCCGTTTCTTTCATGAGCTCTGTGGTGACTGAAAAAGGAGAGCAGGGGGCGAGGGCAATTTGGGTCATGCCGCCAAATTCAGGTTGATGATATTCGCGGATTAGACGAACGCTATCATCAATGATGTTTTGTTCAGTTTGAATGGTGTGTCTTGGGGGCAAACCGCCCTGATCTTCACCAAGACTCATTGAGCCCCGGGTCAGAACAGTGCGCAAACCGAGTTTTCTCGTTGCTTCTACCTGAATATCAATGGCGTGTTCCAAACCAACGGGGATTAAGTAATGGTGATCGGAAGCCGTGGTACAACCGGAGAGCAAAAGTTCAGCGCTGGCGAGTTCTGTACCAAGCTGCATCATTTCTTCATCAAGGCCAGCCCACACGGGATATAACGCTTTAAGCCAATGGAATAGCTCTTTGTCCAATGCATCGGGATAAGCACGGGTGAGCGTCTGGTAGAAATGGTGATGGGCGTTAACCAGACCGGGTAACACGACATGCTCTGAAGCATCTAGGGTATGGTCGAAAGGTTGGGTGGGAGCAGTGCCTTTGGCTACTATTTCTACTATGGTGTTTCCTTGAACAACAATGCCGCCGGCCGCGTCATCATTCGTTCCAGTCCAAATCGCGAGAGGATTTTTAATCCAGGTAATCGCCATGTATTTGTATCCTTTGCTGGAAAATGAACAGCCCCGAGTTTCTGAGAAAATCGGGGCTGACGCGGAGTGTTTATTGAGTTGGTTTAGAAGGTTGATCTGTCGACTGAGAAGAAGTGCTAGCCATAGCAGGCTCTGCCGTATCTTCACTGAGCGGGATCGTATGCTCGCTATTCATTTCTTCCTCTTCTGCCTGCTTTTCAGCGTGGACATCTTCTTTCGATTTAGGAAGCACAAGGTTCAGGACAACAGCGACAATCGTACCTGTGGTAATACCTGAATGAAGAAGCTGAGCGATATCGTGATGAAGATGCTGTAACAGGGAAGGTTTGATGGTGACAGCAAGGCCAGCCGCCAGAGAAACACATATCACCAGCGCATTACGACGTGTGTCTGCTGCTTTAACCAACATTCGAATGCCCGCATAGGCAATCATACCGAACATGATGAAACCAACGCCGCCAAGCACAGGCTTAGGTACTGTAACAGCCAATGCACCAAATTTCGGGAACAAGCCGGCAAGGATCAACAGAGCGCCTGTGGTACCAACAACATAGCGACTTGCTACGCCAGTGATACCGACAATACCCACGTTCTGACTGAAAGAGGCCAAAGGCATGGCACCAAAGAATGAACCCACAGCACTACCGATACCATCACCGAGAAGGCCACGTTTAAGATCTTTACCAGAAATAGTGCGGTGACAGTTGCTGGCAAGCGCGAGGAAATCACCCGTTGCTTCAGCAATAACCACAACGTAGGCAAGACACATGCTCACGATGGCAGGCCAGGAAAAGCTGAGTCCAAACTTCAGTGGCTCAGGTGCAGCAAACCAACTTGCTTCACCGATTTGCTTCATATCCACCATGCCCATGCTGAGAGCAACCAGATAGCCGCCTGCTAAGCCGATGACAATGGCTGATGCGGCGACTGAACCTTTCGCATAAGTGGCAACCAGCAAAACAACCAGCAGTGAAATAGCCGCAAGGAAAAGTTTAGGCAGCGTTGCAAAGTGTTCGCTGCCTGCCGGCGCATCACCTACCCAGTTCATGGCGACCGGAAGAATGGTTAAACCAATCAGCGTGACGACAACACCACTGACAACTGGCGGGAAAAGCTTACGGATTTGCTCCATAAAAAAGGCGGAGACAATCACCATACATGCACCTACCAGTGCCGCTCCCATAATCCCAGAAACGCCATCAGCTTTCCCTATGCCTATCGCGATGCCGAGAAATGCAAAGCTGGAACCCATGACAACGGGGAGCCTGATTCCAACAGGCCCAAAGCCAATACATTGAATGATGGTGAAGGCACCAGAAATAAACAGGGCAGCGTTGATTAATGTGACAACGTCACCTGTTGGTAGGCCAATGGCAGTGCCGACAATGAGTGGTACGGCGATAATACCGCCGATTGAGGCAAGCATATGTTGAATACCAAGCAGGACTGTCGAGCCTGCAGGCGGTTTGTCGTTTAATTCATAGAGCAGTTTCATGACTTCTTCCTTTAAGCTGCCGGCGTTCCTTTTTTATTCGGCAGCGCTAGTGGTGAATGTTGAATTACCCCTTGGGACGTCGTTGGTCCTGAAAATTAAAGCGAAAAATAGGGGCCTCTTTGGGCCCCTTTATTGGTTATCCGAGAATGATCAGTTTGAACACAAATAGAATGCTCAATGCATACATAGCGATGGAAATATCCGAGAACTTTCCAGTACCCGCTTTGAGCACGGTGTAGGTGATAAAGCCAAGTGCGATACCGTTTGAGATGGAGAAGGTCAGCGGCATCATCAATGCGGTGACAGCGGCTGGCACTGAGTCAGTAAAGTCATCCCAGTTCACGTGGCGGATGCTGCTCATCATGAGAAAAGCAACATAAATGAGTGCACCTGCAGTGGCGTAAGCCGGGATCATTCCTGCCAAAGGTGAAAGGAAAATGGCTGCCAGAAACAACACTCCCACGACGATCGCTGACAGTCCGGTTCTTGCTCCCGCGGACACACCCGAAGCACTCTCGACGTAACTGGTCACTGGTGGGCAGCCGAAACATGCACCAATAACGCTAGACATACTGTCCGCTTTCAGTGCTTTTGGCAGGCCATCAATCTTGCCCGTTTCTTTGTTAATGAGATTGGCACGTTCGGCCACACCCATGAGTGTGCCCGCGGTATCGAACATGTTCACAAACAGGAAAGCAAGAATGATACTGATCATGCCGACATTCAGAGCGCCTGCAATGTCCATGGCCATAAAGGTTGGAGCAATGCTTGGTGGCGCTGAAAAGATCCCGCCATATTCGAAAAGGCCAAGACCTAAACCAATCAGTGTGGTACCGAAAATGCCGATTAGAACGGCACCGAAGACTTGTTTAACGGCCAATACAGAAATGATGAAGAAGCACACGGCAGCGAGAATGGCAGGTGGTTGAGTAAAGTCGCCAAGTGTTACTAAAGTAGCGGGGCTGCCAACCACAATCCCAGCGCTTTTTAAGCCGATAATACCGAGGAATAGACCCACGCCCGCTGTCATGGCATAGCGCAGTGAAGAAGGGATGCTGTTGATGATCCATTCGCGAACCCGAGAGACACTTAAGCCGACAAAAATGACCCCGGAAATAAACACCGCACCAAGAGCAACTTGCCAGCTGTATCCCATTTCACCGACCACGGTAAATGCGAAGAAAGCGTTCAAGCCCATGCCCGGAGCAAGCCCCACCGGCCAATTTGCAAACAGCCCCATCATCAGGGTGCCGATTGCGGCACCAATACAGGTAGCAACAAACAGCGCGCCAGGATCCATACCGGACGCAGACATAATATTGGGGTTCACGAAAATGATATACGCCATAGTGGCAAAAGTGGTGACCCCACCTATGAGCTCGTTCTTAACCGATGTGCCGTGTTGGCTCAATTTAAAGTAGCGTTCGAGAAAGCCACTCTTTCCTATGGGTTGTTCAGCAGTGCTTTGCTTATCCATTGACATATTCCTTCTAGGAGTTACTGCGAGTTTTTCCTTTTCGCATTGATTCTGTTTATTTAAATGAGCATTCGTAGGCCAGTCAGCTAGCTACCTCTGTATGTTGAAAAGCTATAGGGAGAAACCAGTAGAGGGACGTGGTAATGCGCTTTCTCGTCATCGATGCCAAACCGGATAACGACATCGTCAAGAAAAGGGATATCGCTGAGTGCTACACCGCTTTTAATGAAGTATTCGGCAGTATTGAACTGCAGTTGGTATTTTCCTCGTTGGAAATCTGTTTCTTCCAGCAATGGCTCATTGGTTCGCCCGTCATGATTGGTCGTCATGGTGATGACGTGTTGAAGGGTATTTCCGTCTAAACGGAATAACGACACTTCAATCTCCGCCCCCGGCTTACCTTTGGCCGTGTCGAGCACATGCGTTGTGAGCTTTCCCATTTACCTCTGTCCTTTTCTTTAAGATTTATTCCTTCGTGCTTCTTTGTATCTATTGAGGATCCACGTGATTTCGAGAGCGGATAGCATGTGTGTGATCCGATACATTTCATTCTGTGTGCACATCTACGAACTTAAAATGTACACAATACTTAATTCTTGTAAAGGTAGAAAAATGCGCAGTATCAATAGTGGGAATCACAGAAGAAAGCCGTTATCTAAAGGGCTTAACGCAGAATTTTGATGCAAAACTCTCATGAGATGGATTTCTAGAAATATGAAGGTGACAACATTTCGTTAACTTGTTCTTGTAAATTGTATACAAAATGTAATACTAAAAATGTGCTTACCAGTCAGGGGGAAGATCCTACTCTGATTGCTTCTAATAAACTGATAAAGAGAAACGGTAAGCCTCAAGGTTTTTGATGCAAGGTTTAATAATAGGAATGGCGCGATGAGTAGTGACTATCCTCGGGATTTGAAAGGCTATGGTGCTCATCCCCCTCATCCAAGATGGCCGGGGGAGGCTCGGATTGCGGTTTCGTTTGTACTGAATTTTGAAGAGGGCGGCGAACGCTGTGTATTGCATGGGGACAGGGAGTCAGAAGCATTTTTATCTGAAATTCCTTCCGCACAACCTTTGGCAGGTGTCAGGCACATCAGCATGGAGTCAATCTACGAATATGGCACGCGTGCTGGACTTTGGCGGACATTAAAACTTTTTCGACAACATGAGATTCCCTTGACGGTATTTGCCGTCGGGATGGCCGCTGAAAGGTATCCCGAAGCCATTCAAGCGATGGCAGACGAAGGTCATGAAATCTGCAGTCACGGATACCGTTGGATTGACTATCAATATGTTCGTGAAGAAGACGAACGGGAAGACATGCAAAAAGCTATCGCGGCGATTAAAGCGGTCACAGGAGAGCGGCCATTAGGATGGTACACGGGCAGAACCAGCCCAAACACACGTAGGCTGGTCGCTGAAGAAGGCGGCTTTCTTTATGACTCTGATGCTTATGACGATGATCTTCCGTACTGGCATGAAGATGGAACTAAGCCGGGTAAGCCTCAGCTCGTTGTTCCGTATGCCTTAGATACAAACGATATGCGCTTTTCTACTGTTCAGGGCTTCAATTCCGGCGAGCAATTTTTTCAGTATCTCAAAGACAGTTTTGATGTGCTTTATGAAGAAGGACAGGACGCACCGAAAATGCTTTCTATCGGTTTGCATTGCCGCTTGATTGGCAGACCGGGAAGACTGGCCGCGCTTAAGCGGTTTATAGAATACGTGAAGCAACATGACAGGGTATGGATCACCCGTCGTATTGATATAGCCAAACACTGGCACAATCATCACCCACATCCAAGTATGACTAAACAGGTCTAAGGAAAGGCATAGTAATGGCACGATTTTCAACCTGTCGCCCCAGCGAGCAAACGAAAGAAGAGTTTGTCGATACGTTTGGCGGGGTTTACGAGCACAGTCCTTGGGTAGCAGAACAGGCTTATGGTGCTGGGCTTGATGCAGCGTTTGATGAACAGGAGACGCTTCATTCCCGCATGGCAGATGTGCTCAACAATGCGGAAGAGTCTTCAAAAATGCAGGTCATTCTGGCTCACCCCGACCTTGCAGGTCGAGCGGCTCAGGCTGGTGAATTAACGGCAGAGTCTACTTCTGAGCAGACAAGTGCAGGCATTGATCAGTGTACCTCAGAAGAGTTTGCCCGTTTCACCGATTTAAACGACCGTTACAAAGAAAAGTTCCAGTTTCCCTTCATCATGGCAGTAAAAGGGGCAAACAGACACTTGATCCTTGAAGCGTTCGAAAAACGTTTAGAAAACGATGTAATAACTGAATTCAACACTGCGATTACTGAAATCAACAAAATCGCACTGTTCAGGCTACGTGATTTGTAGCTCTCTGGCCGTCGACATAGCAATCCAATTTTAGAACTTGTCGACGAATTCAGCGTCTCGCAAATTGAAGCTCGCCGGAAGCACACTCGATGCTTCCAGCTACAGTGAAAGGGGAAAAGACGCGACCTTTTGTATCCACCGACACCACAGCTTTAACTTCATCCGGTGTCTCAGATATATGTGATAAAGGAAGCAATTGAAATGGATAATCGTCCTGATTTCGTCAAGCTCGTTAATCTCGCCAGCAGCCGGCTCGGCACGGAAGCGATCTACGCGACAGATGACTTCTTCGCTGACAAACAACGCCTTGTTGATGATGCGCCTCCGGAATGGAAAGAAGGCGTTTACGATGAGAACGGGAAGTGGATGGATGGCTGGGAATCGCGCCGCAAGCGTGAAGAAGGTCACGACTACTGTGTTGTTCGCCTTGGTTTGCCGGGTAAGATCATCGGCGTAGATATTGACACCTCTCACTTCACTGGAAACTATCCTCCTTCAGCATCACTGGAAGGCTGTTACTGCCCTGATGGTAATCCAACCGACGAACACCAATGGGAAGAACTGCTGCCTTCAATGAATCTTCAGGGAGACAGTCACCACTTTGCGGATATTTATTCAGACAAACCCTTCACCCATGTCCGCTTTCATATCTACCCAGACGGTGGGGTAGCAAGGCTACGTGTTTATGGTCACCCTGAAATTGATTGGGAACGCGTTAACCCGGAAAGCGAACTCGACTTAGTCGCTGTAGAAAACGGCGGACGCGCTCTGGCGTGTAATGACCAACACTTCGGTCATATGAGCAATCTGATCATGCCAGGCCGTGGTGTCAATATGGGAGACGGTTGGGAAACAGCGCGTCGTCGTGTGCCAGGGAATGACTGGGTGCTCCTTTCTATGGGGCATGCGGGATTGGTAGAGCGGATTGTTATTGATACAGCCCATTTCAAAGGAAATTTCCCAGATAGCGTCTCGATCCAAGCTGCTTTTGTCGAAGGCGGGACGGACGAGCAAATTGCTACGCAAAGCCTCTTCTGGCGTGAGCTTTTGCCAAGTCAGAAGCTATCTGCAGATGCGATCCATGAGTTTGCAGAACAGGTGTGCAATTTGGGTTCGATCTCCCACGTCAGGGTCAACATTTTCCCAGATGGCGGCATAAGTCGTGTACGCCTATTTGGCAGGAAATCTGGCTGAGCTGATAACCCGTTGCAGTGAGAAAAAGACAAAGGAGAAGGAAGAGTGCCAGTCACGGAATTGATGTTAAAGCCGGAACCGCTGACGAAAGAAGGGTTTACGCCGTTTGGCGATGTGATTGAAGCCGAAAATCGTGACTACTTCATGATTAATAACGGCTCGACGCGTCGCTACCACAAGCTTGCAACGACGCAGGTCGATGAGGGCAGTGGCGTTATCATCAATATCTTTCAGGCGACGCCTCTTTCCTATCCTTTGCACATCATGATGTTGGAACGCCATCCCAAGGGCTCACAGGCTTTTATGCCTTTGCTCGGCAATGACTATCTGGTAGTGGTCGCGCCGCCGGGAGAAGCGCCGGATCCAGCTTCGATCCGCGCCTTCCATGCAAAAGGTAGTCAGGGGGTGAACTACCATCAAGGCGTTTGGCATCATCCAGTTCTTGCATTGACACCGAATGACCAGTTTCTGGTTGTCGACAGAGAAGGTGCAGGTAATAACTGTGACGAGTTTTTCTTTTCAGAACAGATACGTGTGATATTGGCGCTCAATTTTTAATGTCATCATTTTAACAAAAGCGATTTGTTGCTTTGGTAAACGAAAAGGCCGATATCTGAGAAAAACAGGAAGGGACGACGTAAGCTTTTTTGTAGTAGACAAATTTAGCGACGGCGTCCGTACAGGAGGTTGTTATGGATCCGTATATCACGGAATGGCTCAATCTGGCAGTGCGCTGGGTTCATATGATTACAGGTGTTGCCTGGATTGGTGCGTCTTTCTACTTCGTATGGCTGGAAAACAACTTAAACCGATCGAATCCTAAAGAAGGATTGTCCGGCGATTTATGGGCGATACACGGTGGTGGTATCTATCACCTCGAGAAATACAAACTTGCGCCACCTAAAATGCCTGAAACACTTCATTGGTTTAAGTGGGAGGCTTACTTCACCTGGATCACGGGTGTTGCACTGCTCACCATTGTTTTTTACTCCAATGCAGACATTTACCTCGTTAAACCAGGGTCGGGTATTGAGCCAATGACAGCGGTAGCGATCGGTGTTGGGTCTTTGATAGCTGGCTGGTTTGTTTACGACTTTCTATGTGATTCCCCGCTGGGCAAAAAGCCCATGTTACTTGGATTAGTGTTATTCGCTTTCTTAGTCTTTGCTGCCTGGGCACTGAGTTTGGTCTTTAGTGGCCGTGGTGCTTACATTCATGTCGGTGCCATTATCGGTACCATCATGGTAGGTAATGTGTTCCGTATCATCATGCCTGCGCAGCGTGGATTGGTGAAAGCGATTGAAGAGGGCACAGAGCCGGATCCTGAGCTCCCAGCTAAAGGACTTTTGCGTTCCCGTCATAATAATTATCTCACGCTGCCTGTGCTGTTCATTATGATAAGCAATCATTTCCCCAGCACTTATGGCAACGAATACAACTGGGCGATACTGGCGGGTCTTTCAGTGATTAGCGTATTGGTTCGCCATTACTTCAATACGCGTCATGGAAGCCAAAAGTATGCGTGGACCATTCCGACAGCAGCGTTAGGTTTGGTTTGTCTGGCATTTGTCTCTGCGCCTCAATCAAATGCACCGACGGCCTCAGCCGCTCATTCTCATGATATGGCAATGGCAGCGCCCGCTGGTAGTGAAGGAACGATGTTTGAATCTGTAAAAGGCATCATTTTGGAGCGTTGCACGGTTTGTCATTCTCAAGCGCCGACACACCCAGCTTTTGCAACCGCTCCTGCCGGTGTGATGTTGGATACGCCGGAGCAAATGAAGCTGGAAGTGTCCCGGATCGTGGCACAGACAGTGTCCACCAATATCATGCCTCTTGGCAATCTGACGCAAATGACACAGGAAGAGCGCGAATTGATTGGTAAGTGGGCGGAAGGTGGCGCTCAAATCCAATAAAAAATTCATATTTATGATGTGAATGACTAGCCACTCCACTATGGGGTGGCTTTATTTTTATTGCTTTAAATCAACGAAATAACACTGATGTGTATTTACCCTGAATGAGTAGTTATGGAGCCAATTCACGGATTCTATTGAGTGTGTGAATTTTTTGCCTTAAAAGTTAACAAATCACGAGATTTGCTAACGGGTTTTGGTTATAATTCGCGCCGAACAAAAAATCATCAATTCGCAAAAGCAAGACGTGGCAGTAGTTTTGGCGGTGCTACGAAACGCAGAGCAAAACTTTTTAGGAGAGAAACGTGGAAACTATTCTGGTCGTCGCATTTATCGTTGCAGCATTCTTTATCGTGAAAAAAGAGCGTGCTTGCCGTTCATAAGTGCCCAGTGACGACTGTTTGATTCTTTTTTGAAAGCCCATTTTCCAGTCGACAACTAAAATAAAAACGCTAAAGCGGAAAAAAACAAAAAGCAGAGCCCGAGCTCTGCTTTTGTGTTTCTGGGCATACGCCACGCTATTCGCTTACAACGTTTCCATCATCTGCCAGTGAAATAAGGTGTTGCTTGATAGCGTTTGAAGCGTCAGTCGTTAGTCCGTATACATCGTAAATTCCGATAACTTTTCCATCAGACTCTTCCGAGCTAAATAACATTCCTGTTGCCACTGGGGTGCCTTCTTGCATTGCGACATACAGTCCGACATGCATGCCGTCTGGCGTCGGCAAATCTGTGAGTGAAAGTTGAGATAAGAACTCCATGATGGTTTCGCGTTCTGATTCTGGCCATTTTTGTGCCAGCGTTTTCGCGTAGCGAACCATCAGTGGGTGACAATCTACCTCATAAAATGTAAAGCCTTCTGTTGCGCCACCGGACGATGTTTCCGTTGAAGCGGGTTCTGCCTCCGCTGCCTTGTACAAACGTAAACCTTCTTTGCTTTCAGCCGTTGGGAATTGTGCACTTTCTACGTGGCTTGCCATCCAAGCCTGTTTTTTGTGGAAGTGGGAAAGAACGGTGGATTCGCTCATAAGAACTCCGGAATCTAGAATGTCCGAGAACTCAATCTCTCGGCAGCGTGAAGGCAATCTTCAATCGTGCTTCGATAATAGCGCTGTTCAATGAAATAACAATGGCCCACCAACAAAATGAGGAAATACTAAAGCCGAGTGGCGATAAGTTGACCAGTTAACCATTGCTGGAGAATCATGATTTTAGGTATAAAATAGGAAATGGATTCGATAATCGCTGACTTCTCAGGTTCCCCTTTTTATGTCCGGACAACGCCTTCAAACCCAGTTTTCAATGATTTATAACCGTTTCGACGGAAAAGACGCTGATACTAATCTCGAGACCATGGCGGACATCTTTTGTTGTACCCGTCGCAACGCAAGAATGGTGCTCAATAAGATGGCGGAGCAGGGGTGGTTGAGCTGGGAGCCCGCAGTCGGCCGAGGAAAGCAGAGTCGCCTGACGTTTCACCGCAGTGATTCCGATCTTCAAATGCGCCGCGTTAGAAAGTGGGTTCAGGAAGGCAAGCTGGATGCTGCACTTGAGGAGCTGGACAATGACGCCGCTAAACTTGCAAGGCTGATTCAGGAACAGTTAGGTGTTTCTACACAGGAAGGTAAGCAGATCATCCGCCTTCCTTATTACCGCTCCTTCCCTACGTTAAACCCAGCCAAACCTTTACGCCGTTCCGAGCAGCACTTGGTCTCTCAAATATTCAATGGATTGACGCGACTTAATGAAACTAATGAGAAAGTCGAGGCAGATTTAGCACATCACTGGGAATCCATCACAGATACCCATTGGCGATTCTATTTGCGCCCTGCAGTGAAATTTCATGATGGCACGCTGCTGAGTGCAGAAGATGTGATTTGGTCAATCAATGCCATGTCCGACAGTCCTTACTTTTCTCATATTCAGCATATTGAAGCACCAGCAGAGAATGTCGTGGATTTCTTTTTGAGCCGACCCGATGTGAGGTTTGCAGAAACCTTGGCTGTTCCCATGGCGTCTATTCAGTCCCACAAGGCAGCAAAAAGTAAAGATGCCGACGCTTTTCCTGTAGGGACGGGCCCTTATCGAATCGTTGAAAACAACAGACGCCACTTGGTGCTAAAAGCACACGACCAGTATTTTGGGTTTCGTGCGCTGACTGATGAAATTGAAATATGGGTGCTGGATAGCGCAGCAATGTGTTATCTGCAGCCCACAGCGTCACTTGATCCTACCGCGTTGGATTCTCGACAAGGTGCACTTCAAAGCGCAGCGAACGAGCGGCTGGAGATAGACGAAGGTTGTGATTACCTTTTGTTGAATAGAAAAACGGGTATTGCGAAGGACAAGCGCTGGGCGGATTACCTTTGTCAGCGTGTTTCATCGCTTTTCTTGCTGCCTCACTTAGCGGAAAGAGGAATCGGTGAATACCGTCTGACTAATGCCTATGGTTTAGTTCCAGGATGGATACATACCAAAACGGCGAGACAAGATGTATTGCCTCCTGCAAAATCAAAACTGAGGCTGGCTCATCAGGCCGATAATCCTCTTTTTCCACTTCTCGCAGCGGCATTAAAAGACATGTTGGAAGAGGACGGTGTCGGGCTGGAAATTCACACTGTGCCATACGAAGAAATGATGCAGCCTACCAACCCGAAAAAAGTGGATATTTGGCTTTGTGGAATGAGTTTGGGTAGCAAGAAGCATGATGCCATTCTGCCTTGGTTGATGAATTTTGATCATGTTTCATCAGCTATGCCAGAGGGTGAGTTTGAGGCATTGATTGAGAAAATGGCGGCGTGGCGCGCCCAGAAAAACGAAACCTTCAATGCAGAGTCATTAGGGCGTCTGCTGGTTGAATCCTCACAGATTGTCCCACTTTTCCATATCTGGCAGGGCGTTGTAGACGGGCAGGAACTGGAAGATGTTGCCTCAAACCGCGTCGGCTGGTTCGACTTCAAATCTGTGTGGAAGAAACCGTCTCTTTAACGCCTCATAACCATGCAAAAGCCGCGATAAGCAACAAAGGTAGCGTCAATACGGTAAAGCCATTTCCGAACAGCACCATTGACGCCACCTCATCTGCGCCCACTTTAAAGCGCTCGGCGTACAAAAAATTCATCACGGCTGGTGGCAACATGGCGAACAAAAGCATCATTCGCATGTGCTCTGACGGAAGGGGGATAAAAAAGTAGATCAGAGTAAAACTGATTGCGCCTGTCACCAAGCTCAATACCGTGCTCAACACCCCAACGCGAATCCCAGACCACTTAATGGCGGTAAGCTGAACGCCAAGTGAAATCAGCATAACGGGAACCGCTGCATTTCCAACAAGCGTCATACCTTCATTAAGTGGGCTCCAAACCGTCCAGCCATTGAAATTGAAAATCAGCGCAAGCATGGCCGCCCATAACAATGGCATTCTAAGGACGTTGTTGAAGCGATATTCGCTGTTGCTTAGCAAAGCCATACCCACGGTGATGTGGAGAATGACGGAAACCACAAATAGCAAGACGGCAGGTGCCTCTGCGCTCACCCCAAATGCGTAGCCAAAAAGAGGAATAGCAAGGTTCCCGCTATTACGGAACATTTGCGGAGGTCCCCAGGTTTTAAAAGGCAGTGACATCACTTTTCCGATGCCGAACATTAAAACACCCGGGAGTAAAACAGCGAGAACCGCAGCGGCGATGAGCGAATTTTGTTGGCCGCCCATAGGCATCACAGAAAGAGTAGTGAACACCAGACATGGCACCATTAAATCAATATTAATTCGATTGATATGGCGCATATCAGGTTTGAATGCCTTGCCTACAAAAAAGCCAGCAGCGACGACGGCAAATACCGGAAACAGTATGCTAATGACTTTTTCGAGCATCCGTGCCCCTTATAGTGGTTGGTTGTCGTGTGACAACGTAACGGGTTGTGTTTGATATAGCTTCCACAGCATCCATGCAGTGAGTAGAGTGCTTGTACAGGCTAGAGAAATCCAAGTGCCTGTTGTGCCAAGTAGTTTCGTCATGAAATACAGCATTGCGGCAATAATGACCAGTTTACCGCCAGTCAGCCAATTGGCAATGCTCGCCTGATTGATAGACTGAAAATATATCGCACCGACCAGGAGCAAACCTTCCATTGGCAAGCCCCAGAAGTAGAGGTACATGCCTTCTCGGGTCACTGCCGCCAACTCAGGATTATCACCGGCAAAGGCATAAATAATGGCTTCAGGAAATCCGTATACGATAAACAAGCCAAAAGCGGTAACAATCATGGTCGCACCAAAGGCGATATTCCGGCTGGTTTTAACACGCTGAATCTGGCCTGCACCCAGGTTAAAGCTGGTGATCGGCTGCATGCCCAAGGCGATACCTTCAAAAGCTAAATAAAAAAAGGCTTCTGTATAACTGACTATTGCATAGGCAGCGACATTGATAGGAGCACCAGAGGCGAGAAACGCCATATTGTGAAAAGTGAGCACAACAGACAGATACAGGTACATCAGAAAACCCGGAATGCCGAGTTGAAGAATGTCTGTGATCGTTTTGGCCCTAATGGCGATGGAATTTAGCGTAAAACGTAACCGGGTGGTTGGTTTGAAGAAGTGGCGTAAACAAAGCAATGCAGTCGCGGCCTGCGATAGCATCGTAGCAATCGCCGCGCCTTTCAGCTCCCATGGGATCAGAACGATAAATACCCAATCTAGAAAGATATTCAGTACGCCGCCAAAGATCATGATGAAAGTAACGCGGTTTGGTTCCCCATCATTTCTCAATAAAATAGAGAATGCCATGGATACCAGCGCAAATATGCCCATCCCGAAATACCACCGAAGGTAAGTGACTGCCATTTCTGCAACCCTACCTTCTGCACCGAGTGCGAGAATGACATCTTCGCAAAACGCCACTCCGACGGTTGAGATAAGAAGGCTGACAATTTGAGATAAAGACAGTGCGTTCCCAACAATATGTTGCGCGACGTTTGGCTTTCCTTGTCCAAGATTGATAGAAACAAGAGATGCGGCGCCCATGCCAATCAGGTTGCCGAGAGCATAAAGCACCGACCCAATGGGATAGGCGAGCATAATTGCCGCTAGGCCTTCTTGGCCCACGAAATGGCCGATAAACATGCCATCGACTGCAACGTAAATACCGGTCACCAGCATGGCAGCGATTGTAGGTAGTGAATAGCGAAGGAAAAGGCGTAACAATGGCGCGTCGCGCAGCATCGCGTCGTTAGCGTGAACTTCTGTGGTCATGAGATTCCGTTCAGGGTGGATCAGTTACAGCGTGTAGGCAGCGGTGAGTAGCATGTATTTGAACAGTGGCAATCCATCGCGATGACGGAAAAGAGGATGAAAAATCCGGTGTCGACCGTCACTCAAATTGCATTCTTGCGCAATATCTTCCGAAAGGCTGCGATCTGCGTCGACTAATCGGATCCCTTGTGCGGCATACTCTTCTTTGTGGATGGGTTGGTGACCGAGCCACCAACTCGGTACGGATTTACTCGCGCTGGAGCGGTCGACCCAGTGATCGGCAACAATGATGAGCCGTTTCTCTTTATCACTTGCCGTATCTAGATGCTCTAACGTCCATTGCGTGTCTTTTACAAGACCTTTTCGGCAGGCAACATTCGCACTGATTAAGCGATGCGCGACAATGTAGATTTGATGTTCAGGGCTCTCAATGCGAAATGCAGGATGTTTGAGTGTGGCTGTTTCATCAAGCTGCGTGTATTCCGCATCGATATTGAGATTGTTGTAGGAGTGGATTAAACGACGCGCCAAGGCTTTGCCTAAATGGCTCTCTTTCATTCCACGGTTGTGGATCGTCGGATAATGGTGTTCGCAGAAGCTGACACAATCAGATTGGAAATCTCTCAAGCTCTGCGAAATGAGTTCGTCCAGCAAAAACGCCTACTCCAAAAAATCAACACTACAACATAGGGTTGCGTCAAGGTTCCTTAAAGTATGGCAAAAATTTGAAATTTGCTATATCTGGATGCACTAATTGTGCAGAGCTGTTCAAAAGTGAGGCTATGTCCTCCTAAATACTGGTCTCACAACGATTCTTTTTAGGGTTTTCCAACGAATCGCTAGCAGCGTCAGCGCTAAAAGTATGTAAATTGTCGGTTCGATAAGTTCTGATTTTGACGACCAGTAGAAATGAACCGGAGCAAGAATAAGTGCCAGATAAACTAGGTTGTGTAACTTCTGCCATTTCGCGCCCATACGGCGTTGGATTTTTGCAGTCGACGTAATTGTCAGTGCAAACAGAATCAGCCAGCCTAATGCACCGAATGTCAGATAAGGTCGTGACAGGATTTCTGTCCCTAGCAGTGAGAAATTGAAAGTCAGATCCAACGCAAAATAGGTCAGCATATGCAATGTTGCCCAAAAGAACGCATAAAGACCGACAACACGACGACAACGAACCAGCAAACCGTTTTTGGTAAAACGGGCGATTGGGCTGATCAACATAGTCACTACCAATGTATTCAGCGCAGCGACGCCTGTGTAGTGAGTGATACCATCGACCGGATCTGCACCAAATCGACCCGATAAAACCAAGTTCACCAAGTTGACTGCAAAGCCAAGACTAACAAGATGAACAATCGTTTTAATCAGTGTGATGTGCGTGGGCGTTAAACGCATTAATAATTCGCCTTCAGGTTCATGTCCGTATACAAGTGAGCGACTTCTTCCTGATAGCCATTAAACATCGCGGTTGGCTGACGACGCGAGCTGAAAATAGAACCTTCTCCAATAAAGCGCTCTGAAGCTTGGCTCCAACGAGGGTGGTCAACTTGCGGATTGACGTTGGCATAAAACCCGTATTCATGTGGTGCTAACAAATTCCAAGTCGTTGCTGGTTGCGCTTCCAGAAGGTGAATCTTCACAATGGATTTGATGCTCTTGAAACCATATTTCCAAGGCACAACCAAACGCACTGGTGCGCCATTCTGCGGTGCAAGAGTTTGACCAAACAGTCCGACGCTAAGCAAAGTCAGTGGATTCATGGCTTCATCCAGTCTCAAGCCTTCTACATAAGGGTAATCAATACCACCACCAACAAACTGGGAACGTTGTCCTGGCATTTGTTTGGGATCATGAAGGGTTTCGAATGCCACGTACTTTGCGCTTCCCATTGGGTCCGCTTCTTTCAACAGTGCAGCGAGGGAGAAACCTACCCAAGGAATATTCATGGACCAGGCTTCAACACAGCGCATGCGGTAGAAGCGGTCTTCGAGAGGAAACTTTTTGAGCAGATCGTCGTAACTTAGCTTCATGGGTTTGTTCACTAAGCCATCGACTTCGAGTGTCCATGGATTAACCACGAAATTTTGGCTGTTTTCGACAGGATCACCTTTACCAGTGCCGAATTCATAGAAGTTGTTGTAGGTCAGTACTTTTGACTCAGGCGTTGTTTCGAGCCCTTTGCCATAAGGTGTTTTCTCTGCGACCAGCGGGGATCTGACAAAGGTTGTGCCATCGGCTGCTTTGTCATCGTCACCACCAAAAATACCAAAAATATTGGCCTGGGCTTGGGCGGCGAAGGGGAGGCTAGCTGTCACGATTCCGAGTTTTTTCAGAATTTCACGACGGGATTTGTAAACACTTTCCGGGGTGAGTTCGTTTTCTTTTATTTCTGATTTCTTTGGCACTCGGATCAGCATCGGGTTACTCCGTTTTTCAATCTGTGCAAAGGCACGTTACTTCACTTACTTATCAGACCTATATAACGTCAAAGTTCTTTCAATAGATTAGGTTTTTATGAAAAACGTTCATTACAGTATGGTAGTTGTCATTGATGATGGGTAGAGTGAGCCTCAATGGTCAGTTAATAATTAAGTGGTTAATTAGCCGCCAGTTTCCAAAAAGCACTTCGGGAATGGAATTTCTAATGAAACGTTTTATTTTGATGTTCGCACTTGCTGCAACTGCACTGCCAGCTTCTGCACAAGGCCTTTCGGCGGGCGTATTTTTTGGCACTCCTATGTCGGGAGTATCTATTGGTCAAAACAATCTGCGTGTTTCTCTCGGTATTGAAGAAACAGGTGTTGCTGTGGATGGATTGTGGAACCTCGGAGATTGGTTAGCCCGTCCTGAGTTTTCTCCAATGTACGCGTATACAGGTGCGCAGTGGGTAGATGACAAACACCACGAGTGGGGACCGAGAGCGGGCTTGGGTATCGCTGTCCCGATGGGACATGGAAACATTGAAGTGTACGGTGAAGCAGGCTCAACCTGGTATTGGCAGGAAGATGCAGCCTTTAAGTTTGAAGGTTCATTCGGCCTGCGTATGTTCTTCTGAGCATGTTTTGAGCAAAGTGCAATTTCGTTACAAGAGCGCTGAAAAGCGCTCTTTATCTTTGTGTGTCGGCCATGAGAAACAAGAGCGAATAATCACGGGTATTGAAAGGCATAGCAGAGAGCAAAGGTCATATCTCGTGTTATCTTTTAAGTAGATTCTAAAAACTCAAAAATGCGAGAGAAAAAAGCGAGATGAAATTCGCGCGTAAACTTATACCTGTCTTGTTTGCAGGCCTTCTACCGACGTTATCGATGGCGAATGAGTATGCCTGGCCTGAAGCCGAAACACGGCTGATAGGGGACAACCCTGTCCATATTGTTGAGCCTGGTGAGCACCTCGAATTGATTGCCAAAGACTACAACGTAGGTTTTTTGGCTTTGCTTTCTGCAAACCCGGGCGTTGATCCTTATCTGCCAAAACCGGGGACTTTTGTCACTATTCCACAGCAACTGATTCTTCCTGAAGTTGATTACGAAGGGATTGTTATCAATCTGGCGGAATTGCGCCTCTACTATTTTGATACGGAAAACCAAAAGGTTCATATATTCCCGATTGGTATTGGTAGCGTTGGTCGTGAAACGCCAATTATGACAACCAAAATTAGCCAGAAGCGCGAAAATCCGACCTGGACACCACCTGCAAGTCTGAGAAAAGAGTATTTGGAAGAGCGCAATATCGTGCTGCCAGATGTGGTACCTGCAGGCCCAGAAAACCCTCTTGGTACTCATGCGCTGAGATTGGCATATGGTACCGGCTCTTACCTCATTCATGGCACAAATAAGGACTTTGGTATCGGGCTTCGTGTCAGTGCTGGCTGCATTCGGATGAGACCGAGCGATATTGTTTGGTTATTTGAGAAAGTCGCATTGGGTGAAAAGGTTCGAATTATCAATGAGCCAGTAAAAACCAGTTATGAACCAGATGGCGCTGTATTTGTTGAAGCGCATAGACCGCTTTCAATCGATGAAACAGAAGTGGGTAAACGAGTTTTAACGCAACCCGATCCGCGTATCACGCATTGGCTGAAATCAAACCAAATGAACTTTAGTCGTTATCGCGCAGCGCTGGCTGTGCAATCAGGTGTACCAATTGAGGTAGGAAACGCTTTCGCACAAAACGCTGCGGCTCCCGAAGGAGCCGCAGAATTATAGGGGGAATATGGTGTAGTTCTTACTTGCTGTAAGACTGCGCCATGTTGTCAATGCGCTCATTCGCACGAGCCGCTTCATCATAAGAAAGCGCTGATGCCGCTGCTACGTCTGCTACGTCGCCTTGTAGAGCTGAAACTTGATTAGACAGAGAGTCTACTTTAGACGACAGATCAGCAACGCTTTGCTCAAGACCTGATTTGCTTGAACAACCAGCGAGTAATGCGCTGGAAGCGATTGCTGCTACTGCTAGGAGACGAATTTTCATAGTAAAAACCTCTTCGTTTTTGTTGGGTTGCCTTACTGCTTTATATTTACCTGTTTAAACAACTGGCTGCAGTATAACCATAGACTGGGTTTTACTATTCTGCCGCTTGGGCGTCAGCTTATTCGCCTCAATGTTGATACAGCTTAAAAAACTAAGCATGTCATCAGCATAATAGATTAGAACTTTGGCAATTTTACGACCAATTCAGTGCTTGTGTTTCATATGTGAGCCAGCCATGACCTTTTTGACCGGTACCTCTTTGGTGATTTCTGAACCATCTGAAAAGGTTAGGGTAAGAGGCAGAGATTCACCCTCTTTGAGCGGTTTCTGCAAATCAAACAGCATAACGTGTAAACCACCCGGCTTTAATTCGGTCATTCCTTTAGCAGGCACATCAATGGTTTCTACCTGTCTCATTTTCATCATGCCGTCATGCATTGCGTGCGTGTGCAGTTCAACTGTTCCTGCAACCGGGGTTGCTGCCTGAACAAGAGAAACCAATTCGTCTCCGCTATTTTTCAGGGTCATAAAAGCGGCACTGTTAGGGGCATGGGGTGGCGTTGCACGTGCATAGGGCTCTGAGACATCAATGGCTGCAAAAGAAGAGAAAGAAACGGCGCTAAATGCAGCGGCAATTAATGAGGTGCGAAAGTTCATCGAAAACTCCTGTTAATTTGAAAGCGATCGGTCTCCACCGAGCGCTTTATTGCTTGTAGTATTTATTGGGTTTGTGTGGTTAGACGAAGGATTGCGTCAGACACCATGTTGGGATTCAAGGTATGCGGGACTTTCTCAAGAAGTTCGCCATTTGGGTTGAGGAAGTAAAAGTAAGAACTGTGGTCGACAGCATATTCCATCGCCGAATCTTCCATTTGAGTAATTTGGTAAAGCACACCATATTTTCGTGCTAACGCGTCTGTTTTCGCTTTGGAGGTGCTGGCTCCTTCAATACTTGGATGGAAGTATCCCGCATATTGCTGTGCCGCCTCGCCATCGTCGCGTTCTGGATCCAGCGTTATGAAGACAGGCCTTATGTCCTCCAACTTTTCTTCCGGCAAGGATTTCAATGCTGCTGACATAATTGCAAGAGAGGTTGGGCATACATCCGGGCAATGGGTGTAGCCAAAATAAACCACCCGCACTCGGCCGTCGTTATCATCAAACAAATCGATGGTTTCTGTTCCGCTTTGAAGTAGACCTATTTCTGATGGGGCAGCAGCAGGTTTATCGTTTTGGTCAACGAGGTACCGTGCACCAAAACCAGCTAAAAGAGCAGCGACAACAACCAGAACTTTTACTTTCATCGAGCCATCCTTACGTTAATGGGTAAAGTGAGAACGTTATCTGGGCTTTTGATCACGCCTCGCCAAGTCATTTCATCTTCCATGCAGATGGGAAGCATCAAGTCTCCTTTAAATACGTTGTTACCTGCTGAAGAGAGCTTGAGTTTGTAAATCCCCATATTCATTTCAACGCCTTGAAGCTCTACCATCAGGTGATCGATATTTGATTTAGAGACTTCCACACGGATTTCAGTCGGAATAAGAGGAGCAGCCGTGGCTGATGCCATCGAGACCGTTGCGTTGTCAAACGAACAAGGTGTAGTACCGATGGTGCAATTTGATGTGAGTGAAGGCATGGCAGGTGTTGCTTCATCAAACAGGGTTTTATCTGCAAAGAAGTAGCCAAAGGCAACTACAAGCGCTAAACCCATCAATTCAACGCCGCGTCGGCGTCCTGTGCCAGTTAAGTTCATAAAAGAGCTACAGCCAAAACAAAGAGTGAGCAGCTTATCATTTCACGTATCTTGAGGTTGTGAGAAACCTCTTGAAATGAAAGCAATCGAGCTCATATTGCTAGGATAAATAACGAAATAAGGCCTCATGAAGAGGCCTTATTGATCAGGAAGAAGAGAAGTTAGTCAGCGAGTTTTTCTGATACTTTTTCGAGACCAATCACCAGGGCAAAACCAACAATCATCATGACGATTGCAGTACCCAGAAGAGCAGGTTGTCCGGTTGCAGCTTCAAAAGCGCCAGGTGACAAAACTTTCTCGACCAATGGCACTTGCTCACCTGAAGAGTTTACGCGGAAGCTGATGGCTTCTTTCCAAGGCCATACCTTACCTAATGCGCCAATTAACAGACCGGTCAGGAAAGCAATGGTGAAGCTGCGGTATTTGTTCAATAGCCAGGAAAGCACGTGAGAGAATGACAGGATCCCTGCAAGACAGCCTACAGCGAACAACGCGAGAACAGGGATGTTTAGGCTTTTCACGGCGTCCAATACCGGGGCATACATGCCAAGTAAAAGCAGAATAAAGCTGCCCGAAATACCGGGGAGAATCATGGCACAGATAGCGATTGAGCCAGCTATAAACACTGTCAGCATATTGAATTCCATGCTGATAGGGTTGGCTACGGTGATGCCATAGGCAAAGATGGCGCCTGCAACTGCCAGAATGATTTCAACCACAGACCACTTTTCTACCTGCTTAATCATGTGAATAGCAGAAGCGATGATCAAGCCAAAGAAAAACGACCAAATAACAATAGGGTGGTTTTCGAGGGTGTAAGAAACCGCTTTAGCCAAGGTCAGAATCGCGGTCAGAATGCCTGTAAGTAAGGATGCGAGAAAAGTACCGTTTACATGTTGCCATACTGCTGCAAAGCCTTCACGGCGCCACAGCGAGAAAATAGATGGGTTTACCCGACGAATGCTCTCGAGAAGCGTGTCATAAATGCCGGTGATGAATGCGATGGTACCACCGGAAACACCTGGAACGACGTCTGCCGCACCCATCGCCATTCCTTTGAAAAAGGTGAGAATATTTTGCTTCATTGCGTGAAAACTAGCCATAACTTATAGAGTGCCGCCATTATAGCGATTCAATCTGAAAGGGCTATGAATTGTTATCGCTGTGAAACGCCCAAAGATAAGCTGCGGCGAGTTTTTTCTTTCCATCGAAAAGTATCGGATCACCATGAACGGGTAGGATATGGTCAAATGGCCAAGTCAGAATTTCCTGTAGTGACTGCCTAAGTAGCTTTGGCTCCTTCACTTGTAATTGATAAACCAATGGGACATTCGCATCCTTAGCACAACCTAGCAACTGCCCGGCTAGACGCTTCGTTAGGTTTCCGTCGCTCAACAACCAAAGGCTTTCCCCCAAGATCAAAGTTCGACTGATAGGATCGCAGAAAACGACTTCTTCAAGAGCGTCATTACCGCGCAACACCGTTTGATAAAGTTGACCGCGCCAGAGTGGTGATGTCGTTGAATTTAATACTCCATCAAATCCCAGATCAGTGCGTTTAACTGCCAGCCCTGGTGCTGAAAAGAAAAACGCTTCAGGAAAAGATAACCACCAATCTGACAAAGATTGATGCAATTGCTGGTTAGCAGTAGTAATGCAACTAACAGTGCCAAGCTTACACAGGTATTCCCGAATGTCTGTTGTTAGCTCTGAAGGGTTATGAACCAATAGCGTGCCGTCTTTCAGTCGGAATACGGTCATTCTATTGCCAATTTCAACGCCAAATCGACGGCAAGAGTCGGTGTGGTGCCAAAGCGTATTTGCATGCCATTCGATCATTGAAATTCATCCGTGAATGTCGATTAACAAGATCAATATCAGAAGCAACAGGTTTCGGAAAGTATTTCTTTTACTCACTATATACATGAAGTTACGGATGCTTTTGATTGTTCGAAAAAATCGAATGACTTGTTAGTTTTTGAATGGTGTTAACTCTCATGTTAGTTACATAAACTGACTTCAACTAAGGAGTTAAGTATGACTATTCGAACTGTACATCGTGTTATTCGCTCTCACGCTTCGCAAGACGGCGACGGTGTGAAAATCAGTCGAGCGCATGGATTCAATGACCCTAAGTTCAGTCCATTTTTAATGATTGATGAGCTGAAAAGTGAAAATCCGGATGATTACATTGGTGGCTTTCCTCCGCACCCGCACCGAGGTATTGAGACGCTGACGTATATGTTGAAGGGACACTTTCAACATCGTGATCATATGGGTAATGTGGGTGAACTTAAATCTGGCGGGGCGCAATGGATGTCTGCTGGGAAGGGGGTCATTCACAGTGAAATGCCTATCATGAATGATGGTGAACTTCATGGGTTTCAAATCTGGATAAACATGCCGGCAGCCAAGAAAATGCGCCCTGCGCAGTACCACGATTTTCAGTCACCTGAAATTAATGAGTATGGTGAAACTGAAAACTTACTGCGGGTGATAGGTGGTCATGCAGTCAGTAACGGCGTGCCTGTTGAAGGCCCATTACAACAAACCAGTATTGAAGTGTTTGTTGCAGATTGGCGTGCAGAGGCAGGGCAGTCACGTGAAATCAAACTTCCAAGCAACTATCAGGCAAATCTTTACGTCTATAAAGGAGAAGTAGAGATTGCCGGGGAGTTGGTCAAGCAAAGCCATTTTGTTCAACTTTCAGGTGGTGAAAGCCTATCAATGAGGGCAAATGAAGAAACAGGCTTATTGATTCTTTCAGGTTTGCCGATAGATGAACCAGTCGTACACTATGGTCCGTTTGTCATGAATTCAATGGATGAGATTAATCAGGCTATAACGGACTACCAAAATGGTGTGTTGACTGATTGATTTAAGTCGACGGATAGAAGGGAGCTTAGCGCTCCCTTTTTTACGTGAGTATATGATGCTTCACGATTACACGCGCCAAAGTAAACAAAATGTTGAATAGCTTTAACTCTTTTGTTTTATTTCTAGATAACAAAACAAATGGAGTTTCCCCTTGTTAGTGGTTATTGCACATGCGATTGAAACTGTCTTGCTTGTGACAGGTGTTGTAGCGCTTATTCGCTGCGCTTTTCAATACGCATCCCGAACAGAAAACTGGCATCAGCTCAATGTTGTTTTGTTCCACGTGCAGAGTCTTTCCAGGGAAGAAATGAAGTGGTGGTATATCGCAATGTTCAGCTTGATACTGGGCGGTATTGTCAGAGTTCTCACCATGGTTCTTTTTACTTAACAAACCTTGCAATAAAAATGTGATGTGTGTGAACTAAGATTAAACTCTGATACACTTCGATTTTGTGTAGCGCATAAAAGGAAATCATGCCCAACGTCACACCAATCACGCTATCAATTGCGCACATCAACGATACACACTCTCACTTCGAACCGACCCCCATTTCGCTCGCTGTAAAAGGCTTGGAAGATCGCATATACGCCAATGTTGGCGGTTTCGCACGTATCTCATCTGTCGTTAAATCATTCAAACAAGAAGCAGAAAACGACACGGATGGATTCCTCTTTCTTCATGCGGGCGACTGTTTTCAAGGCACCCTTTATTACAGCCTGTTTAAAGGTGAGGCTAACGCCACCCTCCTTAATATGTTGAACCTCGATGCGATGGCATTGGGGAATCATGAACTAGATCTAGGGAATGCGGCAGTTTCGAAATTCCTCGATCAAATTACATTTCCATTCTTGGCCGGAAACTGGGATGTCAGTAGGGAATTGCCAAACAAAGAATTTCCGGTAAAAGGCAAAGCGCCTTTGCTGCCTTACGATTCAGAGCTAAAAATTGCCAGTGTGTTAACGAAAGAATTTGGCGGTAAGAAAGTGGCTATCTTTAGTGTGGCGCTGGATAAGATGGCCGATATCGCGATGCCGGACCCTGACACCCCATTTGTGAATTCGAAAGAAACGATCATCAACACGGTGAAATACATTCATGAGGAAATTGGCACTCCTCACATCATCCTGCTTAGTCATTTGGGGTATGACCAGGACCTTAAAATGGCGGAAGAGGTAGAAGGCTTGTCGGTGATTGTTGGCGGCCATAGCCATGTGTTACAGGGTGACTTTAGTAATCTCGGATTAGGTGACATGGGGCCATATGGGCGTCAGATTAATAACACGCTGGTGGTTCAAGCAGGCTGTCACTCCTTGGCGCTCGGGAAGTTGACGGTGTCGCTTGATGAAAAAGGGCGCGTTACTTCTCACAATGGCGGTAACTTCCTTATGCTTGGTCGAAGCCTTGCGATGGATGCATCTTGGGATCAAAGCCTTCCGGATAAGGTCTTTCAGACGGCAAAGGCATATCTGTTAGAGCAACCCAACGTTATTCATTGCCGTGGTGATGATGCCGTCAAAGATGTCATTGCAGCACGGTACCGTCCAGCTGTTGAAAAACTCAAGAGTGACGTTGTCACTAACTTGCCAGCCAGACTACGCCATATTCGAGTGCCGGATGACAAAGGCGGAAGTGAAATAGCCCCTTTAGTCTGCGACGCAATGATGTATTCAGCTAGAACACGTGGCCATGCTGTTGACTTTGCGATTCACAATGCAGGCGGGGTAAGGGTAAGTCTAGAGCAAGGCAAGCTGACAGCAGCTGAAGTTGCTGGCAGGTTGTTGCCGTTTGCCATTGACCTGATGCTATATAAACCAACAGGCCTTCAGGTGATGCAGGCACTGGAAGGTGCCATTAACAACGCGACCAATAACAGCGTAGAAGGAACAGGAGATGGTAGTTTCCCGTATACATCTGGTTTGAGATATACCTATGAAGGCAACAAACCAAAGGGAAGCCGCATTACGCAGCTAGAATATCAGACGCTTGACGGCTCATGGCATGCAATCGAGCTGGATAAGCATTACGTCGCGGTGTCTTCTGCATACACTTCCCAGGGCAAAGAAGGTTATGACTCGCTTAAGAACATGAGCGAGTGCCCATATTCGATTTACGTCACGCTCGCAGACAGTTTTATCGAGTTTGCCCGAACTAAAGATATTTTATTGGCGCCTGAGCAATCGCTGCAAAACTATTTCAGTCTGACTTGAAGGCGTTTAGTTAGAAGTATTAGTTGCGACAAATCTGACAGTTAGGCGGTAAATTTGCCGCCTATTTTTATAGTTGTCACTCCAATTAAAGGCTTAATTCACATTTCCCCAAAATATGTGCCCAATATTTGCATCACCACGGATATATGGCGGAAATTTGCCGTCTATGAAAACAGCTAAGAAAAAACTAAATTTCTTTATCCGTTGACCGATATATAAACAACGAAGTTGTTTAAAGGGGGAAATCATGGTGGAAAAGCGTGATTGGCTGGATTTCGGACTTATCGCTTTCTGGATTGCCGCTTGGGCATCGCTGGTTTACTTTGTGCCTGCTGCAGGCCTTTGAGCGAAAGAAAGACAACAAAATTTAAACAAACTGCCTGAATCAGGGCCCATTCAGGCGTTTATATGTAGACTCATGCTGCGACTAAAGCATCTATGCTTTAGCCGTTCTCTTCCCATCTCTTTTCAAAAAGAATTTTACCAGCACCGGCTGCATATATATTGGCAACTGAAGAGCGCCAATTAAAGGCAGATACAAAGGTCCTAAAAATGCTCCAGCAACAGAGTAGGTGAGTAGGACATTCCTGTTCCCTGATGTGATTGCCGCGACATACGCCTCTGACCGACCCTTATTCCAATAAAGCGCCAATCCGATGACGAAAAATAAAACGCAAATTGCAAATGCGATAAATAGCATTGTGATAGCAAAAGAGCGGTCGCTATCCCAAAGCCATCGATACTGCCCTGTTAATCCAAAAGGAAAACTGAATACCAGAATAATGGTAAATTGCGCCAGCTTTCCATGAATGCGAGACAGGCGATGTTCTGGCACCAACTTATGGATAGTGTAAGAAAAAAGCATGGGGCCGAAGATAAAGATGAATAGCCTTAGGCAATAGTCCTGAAGATCCAGTGTGAACTCATCAGTGCTTAACATGACCAGGTTGACGTATAGCGCCACTGGCATCATCAGTGTACTGGTTATCGTAAATGCCATGGCTTTTAGTGGCGCAAAACCAACAGAGCGCACAATAGCGGGCGTAGCGAAAAGTGTGCCTGTAGCGCATACGGCGGTAGCAGCCATTAATAACTCTGTACTGGCACCAAAAGCGATACCGAAAATTGAGACAACAATTGTCGTCACACCACAGTGAACTAAAGCGTATACCCACGCGCCCGGATCAATAATCGCTTTAACCAACGCTCGTTGGTCAATGCCTATCAACGTAAAGAGCATCAAAGTAAAGAGTACATAGGGGAGAAAGGGCAGAGCAGATGCTGAAAGGTCTGGGAAAGCAAATCCTGCAAAACCAGCTGCTATGAGCAGGATGGAGGAATGTCTACTTAAAAATGAAAGCAAGGGAGCCTCAGGCGTAGGTCGTTAAAATCAGATGTTAACAAACTGAAATTGTTTTGATAAATAAATATTAATAATGAGTTTCAATATGATGATTTCCGGGAAGTAGCGAATACTGCCGCTTTTTAATGGCTCTTTGCAGACAGTATGATTTTTCTTTCGGATTAGTAAAACTAATCCTGAAAAACAAATTAAGTCATTTTATTAGCATACACCGAATGCATACAATTTGCTCAGTAAAGACAATCACATAGTGAGGCCGTTATGACACAGGCAGTTAACTTCGCTCCAGCAGTTGCTTCTGTAGAAAAAGTGCAGAAAAACTATGCGGTTTCTTTCAAAGGATTGATTGCCCATGCGATGGACGTAGTGCGCAAACGTGATCTGAATAAAGCGATTCGTTCGACGAATGAACTTCCAGAGCACATCAAGCGCGATATCGGGCTGATCCGCTAAAAGCACATCTAGATTTGCTAATAGACAAAAAGCGTTGGCGTTAGCGTCAACGCTTTTTAATTTTGGCGTACACAAAGAATTTATCCCAATCTAACTTCAACTTTCCCCCTCGATTCTCTGGACAAAAACTGGGCGTTTCGTCACTATGAACTACCGAACTAGTTCAAATATTGAGAGTGACTTAACGTGGGACTTTTTGATTGGTTATTCAGTAGTAAAGAAAAACCGACTAAAGAAACAGAGCCGACCGAATACAAAGGTTTTCTGATTTACGCAGAAGCGAAATCAGAGGGCGGTCAATTCCGAATTAATGGGCGTATTTGTAAAGAATTGGATGGGGAACTTAAAACCCACAGTTTCATCCGTTCAGACCTATTGCCTTCTGAAGATAGTGCCAATGAGTTGATGCTGAAGAAGTCTCAACTATTTATCGATCAAATGGGCGAAAGAATGTTTTGATTGATCGGCTCCTTATGTTCAGTGCAGATGGATTCGTCGGAAATGACCGAGATCAAAGCAAAAAGTAAGGATTTAGGTCAAAAAGTACACCAACGGTTCGTAAGGAAACGGAACGTCGCAGACATGTGAGCTAATTAAAAGTTAACAAGATTAAAATCAGTGCGTTAGTAGTAGCACGTCATATCAGGTCTGACCTCCGGCCTTAAACAAATGGCGTTATTTTATTACCAAAAGTCATTAAAATTGCCTCGTTATGGGCTTGATAATGAATTATTTTGGTATTTTTCCTACAAAAGTGTTGATTAAGCTTTTTCAGTTCGCTACAAACAATTTACTTACACTGCCAATAGTCAGGGACTAACTATGCAAATTGGTGTTCCAAAAGAAATACTTGCGCACGAAACGCGAGTTGCTGCCACACCGAAAACGGTTGAGCAGCTATTAAAGATGGGCTTCGAAGTTGTTGTCGAAAAGGATGCTGGGCAACTGGCAAGTTTTGATAACGCTGCTTTCGAGCAGGCCGGAGCGAAAGTTGTTGATGCCGACGCTGTTTGGCAATCCGACATTATCTTCAAGGTCAATGCGCCGCACAAAGATGAAGCGGAAGGTATTGACGAAATCGATCGTATCAAAGAGGGCGCAACGCTCATTAGTTTTATCTGGCCAGCCCAGAATGAAGCTTTGATGCAAGATCTCACCACCAAAAAAATCAATGTTCTAGCGATGGATTCTGTGCCGCGCATTTCTCGTGCACAAGCGCTGGACGCATTGAGCTCTATGGCAAACATTGCTGGTTATCGTGCAGTGGTTGAAGCCGCACACGAGTTTGGTCGCTTTTTCACAGGCCAAATCACTGCAGCGGGTAAAGTACCACCAGCAAAAGTATTTGTGGCTGGTGCTGGTGTTGCTGGTCTGGCAGCCATCGGTGCTGCAGGTAGCCTTGGTGCAATTGTTCGCGCGTTCGACGTTCGTCCTGAAGTAAAAGAGCAGGTAGAAAGTATGGGCGCTGAGTTCCTGCAGGTTGATTTTCAGGAACAAGCGGGCAGTGGCGATGGTTATGCAAAAGAAATGTCTGATGACTTCAATAAGAAAGCCGCTGAGCTCTATGCTGATCAAGCCAAAGACGTTGATATCATCATTACGACCGCATTGATTCCGGGCCGTCCGGCACCAAAACTGGTGACCAAAGAGATGGTAGATTCGATGAAAGCGGGCAGCGTAATCGTTGACCTCGCTGCAGCGAATGGCGGTAACTGCGAATATACAGAAGCTGACAAAGTGGTTGTAACAGATAACGGCGTTAAAGTTATTGGTTACACCGATATGGTTGGTCGTCTGCCAACACAATCTTCACAGCTTTACGGTACCAATCTGGTAAACCTGATGAAGCTGCTTTGCAAAGAAAAAGACGGCAACATCGATATCGATTTTGAAGACGTGGTTCTGCGTGGTGTCACTGTTGTTAAAGACGGTGAAATCACTTGGCCTGCACCACCGATTCAAGTGTCTGCGCAGCCACAAGCAAAAGCAGAACCGATTGCTCCTAAAGAAGAGAAAGTAGAAGAGCCAACATCACCAGTGAAGAAAATTGCTGCACTGGCTGTGGGTCTTGGGGCATTTGGTTGGGTGGCCTCTGTTGCACCACCAGCGTTCCTCTCGCACTTTACGGTATTCGTACTGGCTTGTGTTGTTGGTTACTACGTCGTTTGGAACGTGACACATGCTCTGCACACGCCGCTGATGTCAGTAACCAATGCCATTTCAGGCATTATCGTTGTGGGCGCGCTACTTCAAATTGGTCAAGGCAATGGTGTGGTGTCTTTCCTCGCCTTTATTGCCGTTCTCATTGCAAGCATAAATATCTTTGGTGGCTTTACTGTTACTAAACGCATGCTTGAAATGTTCCGTAAAGATTAATAGGAGTAGCAAAGAATGTCTGCAGGACTAGCACAAGCAGCTTATATCGTTGCTGCATTGTTTTTCATCCTGAGCCTTGCTGGCCTATCAAAGCAAACGTCAGCACGATCAGGTAACTACTTTGGTATCGCTGGTATGAGCATCGCGCTCATCGCGACCATCTTTGGCCCATATGCAGAAGGTCTTTCTTGGATCTTTATCGCTATGGTCATTGGTGCTGCTATCGGTATCTACTACGCCAAACGCGTAGAAATGACTGAAATGCCAGAACTGGTTGCGATCCTACACAGCTTTGTAGGTATGGCAGCCGTATTGGTGGGTTACAACAGCTACTTAGAGCCACCAGTATACGCTGGCGAGTTTGCACAAACTGAACACGTTATTCACATGGTGGAAGTGTTCTTGGGTGTGTTCATTGGTGCTGTGACTTTCACTGGTTCGATTGTCGCGTTTGGTAAGCTGCGCGGTATCATTTCGTCTTCTCCTTTGAACTTGCCACACAAACACAAGATGAACCTGGCAGCAGTTGTTATTTCAACTTTGCTGATGGTTTACTTCGTGAAGGCGGACGGCAGCATGTTTGCACTGCTTGTGATGACACTGATTGCTTTTGCTTTCGGTTATCACCTCGTGGCTTCAATCGGTGGTGCGGATATGCCGGTTGTTGTTTCGATGCTGAACTCATACTCAGGTTGGGCAGCAGCAGCGGCAGGTTTCATGCTGGCAAACGATCTGTTGATCGTTACCGGTGCACTGGTAGGTTCATCTGGTGCGATTCTGTCTTACATCATGTGTAAAGCCATGAACCGCTCATTCATCAGTGTTATTGCTGGTGGTTTCGGGCAGGAAGTTTCTGTGTCTTCAGATGTTGAGTACGGCGAACACCGTGAAGTGTCTGCAGATGAAGTTGCGGAAATGCTGAAAGATTCTCGCTCTGTGATCATTACTCCTGGATACGGTATGGCGGTTGCTCAAGCACAGTACCCAGTGCACGAAATCACTGAAAAGCTGCGTGCGAAAGGCGTTGATGTTCGCTTTGGTATTCACCCTGTTGCGGGTCGTCTGCCGGGCCACATGAACGTACTGCTTGCTGAAGCAAAAGTACCGTATGACATCGTTCTGGAAATGGACGAGATCAATGATGACTTTCCTGAAACAGATACCGTTCTGGTTATCGGTGCGAACGACACAGTTAACCCGGCGGCGATGGAAGATCCAAACAGCCCAATCGCAGGCATGCCAGTTCTGGAAGTGTGGAATGCGAAGAACGTTATCGTATTCAAGCGCTCTATGAACACTGGTTATGCTGGCGTTCAAAACCCACTGTTCTTTAAAGACAATACGGCAATGTTGTTCGGTGATGCGAAAGAGAGTGTTGACGCGATCTCGAAAGCTATCTAATCCAGCAAAACGAATGAATCAGGCCAGCAAGTTGCTGGCCTTTTTTGTGCGAGAAAGCAGCAGATAGCGACTTTTCTTGCAGAGACTCTTACAAACTACTGACATTGTGAAATATTTTGATGGTAATCTCACGCCATGCAAAAGTTTCTGATTGTTTGTTTTACATTGTTCAGCTCGCATGTCTGGGCAAACGCGTCGTTTCCTGAACAGCTGAGTGCGTTCAGGCTATCGCTATTGGCTGAACGACCAATCGCTACTTATGCTCTTAATGCCATTCACAGCGAGTACCCAAAAGCGCTGTTAGTGCCTGACAGTCTTTTACCGCAATCTTCTAACTACCCGCTGAAAGATCTTAAGCGTCTCTATCAGTCATCAGAAAAATGCAAAGGGCCATGGCCTGTGAGTCCTTTGGTGACAGATCCTTTGGTATTTACCCGTGCGATGTGCTTCAACACACAACTGCCCTCTGTGTGGTTTTCTCGCTCTAATCTCATCCACCCAGGTGGAGGGAGCTATGCGGCAAAGTACGTAGAGAAATTTCCCGATCGCCGCGATGAGCTACTCCGCTTCTTCCATATAAAAGAAAGGTTGCTTTCACCACCGGATACCTTGCTCGGTCGCCTGCAACGTATGCCTGAAAATGGCATCAATGCATTGAACGGTGGTGCGGAATCGATCGTGTCAGGGGATGATCTTTGGATTCGCGAAGGTAGCCAATACAAGGTTTATAGCACTGACGCCTGGTCACCGCTTCTTGAAAAGCAAAATCTTATGGCTTCGCCGATTGATGAAAATGGTTTTTGTCTTTCACGCATAGGTAATGTCTGTTGGAATCAGAAGCAGGCACCATCTTATTGGTCTCAGCTTGTTATCGCGCTGGCCGTGATCAACATTCTATGGATTGCTGGATGGGTGTTTAACCGATGGACGGTAAAGCGTCGCTTGATGCAGGAGCGCATGCTGGTCTTGCAGATCCTGACCCACGAGCTTCGCACTCCTATAGCCAGTTTAGGGATGACGGTAGAAGGTTTTCGCCGTAAATTCGACAGCTTGCCAGAGCCCCTTTATGATGAGTTTCGTCGCCTTTGTGAAGATTCCATGCGATTAAAGCAACTTGCCGAGGCGAGCAAAGACTACCTGCAGTCCAACCAGCAACAACTGGTAAGGGAAGACATTCCTTCTCTGAAAGATTGGCTTGGTTACCTGTGCGAAGAGCGTCAGGTAAAATTGCAGGTGAAAGAAGACGGACCGGTTGCGGTCAATATTTATTGGTTGACGACCTCACTCGACAACCTTATAAGCAATGCCAAAAAGTACGGTGTAACACCTGTGATGGTGTACGCCGAAATAAACGACGACACGTTATCGATTCGTGTTCAGGATCAGGGAAGACTGACTGCCAAAGATTGGAAAACGATTCGAAAACCTTTTGTCAGCGAAAAAGGCCTGGGGCTTGGACTGACAATTGTTGAAGCAATGATAGAAAGGATGGGGGGCAGACTGACATTGTCTGGACCGCCTACCACATTTACTTTGGAGATACCTTGTGACCCAACAAACGACTCTGTTGCTGGTTGAGGATGATGCAAACCTGGCAGATGGTCTTCTCGCCAGTTTGGAACAGAACGGTTATAAATGCCTTTACGCCGATTGCGCGGGCAAAGTAGAGGCGCTTTGGGCGCAAGCTGATTTAGTCGTTCTCGACCGTCAGCTTCCGGAAGGCGATTCTATGGAATGGCTTCCTGCCTGGAGAAAAATTAAAGAAGTTCCCGTCATTATGCTCACTGCGATGGTCTCTGTGCGCGACCGAGTAGGAGGCCTTGATTCCGGTGCAACAGACTACATGACCAAACCGTTCGCGGAAGCTGAACTTCTGGCACGCATCCGTGTTCATCTGCGCCGTCCCGTGACTGAAGGCGAAACTACCGCCGTTGATGACATCGTCGTTGGTAAGCTCCGCATCAATCTGTCTACGCGCTCCGTAATTTGCTCTGAGAGTGAAGTGATTCTCACACGTACCGAGTTTGATTTGTTGGCATTTCTGGCTAAGAATGCTGGCCGCGTATTCACCCGTGATGAGCTACTTGACCAGGTTTGGGGCTATAACCACTACCCAACAACACGAACGGTTGATACCCACGTATTGCAGCTTCGCCAAAAATTACCTGAGTGTGAAATCGAAACACTTCGTGGTGTTGGTTATCGGATGAAAATGCACTGATGAAGCCCGCGGTATTCCTTTTTATAGCTTCCATCGCTCCATTTGGAAGCGCAGCAGCATGGTTCAGCGGATCAGACGCACTAACATCTGCTCACCAGCGTTTACTGGAAGGGAATACCGCCCATAGTTTTGATGCCATGGTTGAAGCATGGCAACAGGACAAAACAGACACAGAGCAACGTCACCTGACTGAACTGCTTTCGCTGGCAATTAGTGAAGATTGTGGGAGAAGTTTAAGTACACTTTCTCTTCCAAACTGGCTTCAAGCGATGGTTATTCGCCGTGAAACAGTACAAACCCCGAACCGGGTGTATTACCAGTTCTCCATTTATGGTTCGTCTGACGCGGGCATTTCCAATGTTACTTTTTCTGAGTGGCCTGAAAAGAAACTCCTGAATGCGAATCTAACAGCTGAAAATGCCAACAGTTTCAAGCTGGATATCGGTGGCCTCTCAGGCGCCGTTCATGCCGGTCTCTATAAGCTTGATGTGACGTCGACTGAAGGTGAGAACTGGTCATCCTGGGTGTTGGTTTCTCAGCCAGAGCCAATCCAGAAGATCAGTTGGAAAGACAGTCGAAGCTGGCGTATCGCGCCACCCACTGATTTGAAAAGCACGTGCCCTAGGCCTTTTTTGTCTATGAACCTTTATCAAACCGATGTGGGTGAGGATGCGCCAATCTGGTCTGAGGAAAAAGACAAGAATTTGCCAACATCGCTGCCAGTTATTGACGTACCAAACGGACAATATTGGTTTTCTGTAGCGCTTATCGAAAGGCGTTGGCAAGGCGCCATATTGTTTGAAGATGTTCAACGAATCGCCAGATTCATTGATTTGCCTGATGTGGACCTGAGGGAGCTTTCACTTAAACCTGGCCAAGAATAACCTTGTTAACATAATTTCTTTGATCTTCTATCAATAACGCTACTCATTGGTTTGAGTGATGTCACACCTTCAAGAATTGTCTCTTTATTGCTAAAAGGCTTCTACTACCCTCTGTAGAGAAAGTAGACACAATGCCGTTTTCTAGTACAAAGCTCGCAGTGTCTCCCGCCTTTTGAACCACTGAGATGGAATTCTTGCCATGAAAAAGAGTTTACTCGCATTCAGTATTGCGCTGACTTCTATGCCAGCACTGGCTGCTAATTACAGTATTGATACCCGAATTGATGCTATGGGCGGCGCGGGAACGGCCGCCGCAGATTTCCTATCTGCCGGTTTCCATAACCCTGCGTTAGTCGCCATGGATCCAGACAGCTCTTTTGGTGTGCTGTTTCCGGTGATAGGCATACAAGTACGTGACCCAGACGAGCTTATCGATGCTATGGAAGACTTTGGTGATGTTTATGACACGTTCACCAATGATCCGACAAACTCAGAAAACCGTGATGATGCTGCAAATGCATTGAGCAATCTAAACAACAAACTCGCTTACGTGAGCGGGGGCATAGGCGGTGCTATTTCGATACCAACTAATACGATTTCCGGAAGCTTTTTCGTAAAAGGTTATACTGAGGCGGTCGTAATGCCAGAAGTCTCTCAGGCTGACGTCGACGCAATTAGTGGTACAACCGGGCCGGGTGATGTTCCATCTACACTAACTTCTAAAGGCCGAGTTCTAGCATTTGGTGTTGTAGACGTAGGTCTGGCGCTTGCGGGTAACCTAGAACTTGCGGGCCAACGTATTGCCGTTGGTGTGACACCCAAATCTCAACAGTACTATACCTATCATTACGAAGTAGATATTAATAGTTTCGAAGGAGACGACTGGGATTCTGACGCGAACCGCACGGAAGAGAGCGCATTCAACGTTGACCTGGGCGCAGCATGGCAGACTGGTCCATTCCGTGTTGGCTTCGCCGCCAAAAATTTGATTTCACAGGAAATCAAAACGGTTAACCGAACGCGTGAATATACTTACCATATTGAGCCGCTTTATACCGTTGGTGGAGCGTTTGTGACGGATCTTTTTGTTGCAGCGATTGATGTGGATCTGAATGAACAAAAACGCTTCTCAGCGCCAAGTGGTCCAGCTATTGTCGACAATACTCAGCTAGTGCGTCTGGGCGCTGAGTTTAATGCTTTTGGTTGGGCGCAATTGAGAGCAGGTTATATCAACGATCTTGAAGATACGCTGGATGGCACTGTGACGTTAGGTCTTGGCCTATCGCCGTTCAATACGGTTCACTTCGACCTTGCAGCCCAACTCATAGATAGCAACAGCTACGGTGGTTCTGCTCAACTGGCATTTACCTTCTAAGGCAATTGGCAGTAGAATATGCGGCTTCTGAACAGGTTGATTTTGAGGTCGTAAATGAACGGTATGCCAACGTTGAGCCATGCTGAGCAACAAGAAGCAGCAGAGCGAATTCATGCATTGATGGCTCAGGGCATGAGTAGCGGAGAAGCCATTATGCTAGTGGCCAACGAGATTCGCGAACGCGAAGCGTCCAAAAAAGATGATTAATGTGAAAGCGGCCAATATTTGGCCGTTTTCTTTTTATTTCCTAACGTTATCCTAAGGGCTGTATATTTAACCCTGTATTGTGCAGGGGGATTATTAGATTAAAGGGGCGACGTTGAACGATCGGCTAATTCTGGCAAAAACATTCGCTCGTGCCCGTCATGAAGGGCAGCGATATGGAGAGTTTCCCTATTATGTTCATCTGGATGATGTGGAGAAACTGGCGCAACCTTTTGGTATCAACGCAATGATTGTGGCGCAACTGCACGATGTGCTTGAAGACACAACAACAAGTGTGGACGAATTAGTACATGACTTTGGCGATAAAATTGCGCTGTCAGTCAGTTACCTCACCGATCCTGTCGGGGGGAACAGAAGTGAGAAGAAGCGGCAGCTTAACCAAAGATTTCTTCAGCTTGATGAATCAGATGAAGCAGCGAGGCTGGCCTTAATCGTCAAAGCTTGCGATCGACTGTCCAACGTCAAAGCCTGCCGACTTTTCCATCCTGAAAAATTCGCCATGTATCAAGGCGAACACCCAGAATTCCGCAAAGCAGCTTATCGTTATGGCTTGTGTGAGATGATCTGGTGGGAGCTGGATATGTTGATTGAAGTCGGTGACAAGATAGCCCGATACTAAGGTTGGAAGTAATCAAGCCCTGCAACATAAACAAAAAAGCGCTCATCTAGAGCGCTTTTCTTTCACGAATCTCCAAATCTACTCATCGTCATAGATGGTCGGAATGGGTTGGCGCTTATGCTGAGTGGCGTTGTAGATAGCCACCAGTCGATCCTTAACACGATCTTCAACGGCTTTGCCTTCCAGAAAATCATCAATCTCGTCATAAGTCAGTTGAAGGGCATCTTCATCCGCTTTCTGTGGTGACAGCTCTTCGAGGTCAGCTGTAGGGGTTTTCACGACAAGAAGTTCAGGTGCACCCATGTACGCAGCAAGTTGGCGGACCTGACGCTTGCTCAAACCAAACAGTGGCGCCAAATCGCATGCACCGTCACCAAACTTTGTGTAGAAGCCGGTGATGTTTTCGGCAGAATGGTCGGTACCTAGCACCAAACCACCAACCATACCTGCGATTTCGTATTGCGCGACCATACGAGCACGTGCTTTAACATTACCCTTAACGAAATCGATCTTGGCATTGTCTGTTGGAATCAACCCGGTGCCATGCAGTGCTGTCAGTGTTGAAGCATGCAAGCCATCTACACCATCTTTAATATTCACACTGACAGAGTGAGAAGGTTGGACAAAGCTAAGCGCCAACTGGGCTTCATCTTCATCTTTCTGAACGCCATAAGGCAACCGTACCGCAATGAATTGGTAATCAGATGAACCTGTTTCTTCATTCAGTTGTTCAATGGCTAATTGAGCTAGACGACCACAGGTAGACGAGTCGACGCCGCCACTAATGCCCAAAATCAAAGATTTTGTACCAGAGGCTTTCAACCGGTTTTTGATGAAGGTGATACGACGTTGGACTTCAAATTCAGCATCGATTGTTGGCAATACTCGCATTTCTTCGCGGATAGCTTGTTCCATTTCAAGACAGACCCTTATGACATGTTTCGTTTATTCTGCAACATCCTAGGCGCAAAATCATGATCATTCTTGTCTCAAGTTGCACTTGGTGAAGATTTCACTCTTTTAGCGCGCAAGTCATGGCATTTTCTCACCAAATTGATGCAATAACAGACTTGGTAGATGGTTTCTTGTTCATCTAATCCCGCTTTCACAGCAAATTGATTGAAGGTGATAGAGTGAATCGGTTATCAATAGATGATGGATGCAAAAATACATAAGAAAAAATGAGTAAAACGGAATTACGGCAAAACATTGCCATCTTTGGCAGCGCATTTAATCCGCCGAGCTTGGGGCACCTGAGTGTTGTGCAACGTCTCCACCATTTCGATCAAGTGCTATTGGTACCAAGCTATGCCCATGCATGGGGTAAGCAGATGGCGGATTTTGCTCAGCGTTGTGAGTGGGTCAGTGAATTTATTCGCGAAGCAAAGTGTGAAAACTTAGCGCTTTATCGTGAAGAGGAAGCCCTTTATGAGGAAGAGTCGGTGACCACATGGGCTCTGCTTAATCATATTCAGCAGCAACATCCCAATTCTGATCTCACCTTCGTACTTGGTCCTGATAATCTTTTAAACTTTTCAAAGTTCCACAAATCGGCAGAGATTTTGCAAAGATGGAACGTACTTGCTTGCCCTGAAACTTTACCCGTCAGAAGTACGGCGATCAGGGAGCGTTTACTGGCAGGGGAATCTATCGATGACCTAACCACGCCAGCACTGGCTAACAAATTGACGTCTGACGACTTCAGCCAATAAAAGAAACAACGACTTTATCAGCGCAGTATTTTGATAGAGCCTTTGGCGTAATCCCGACGCGTAAAGGCACTTTGGAGGCGTTTGATAAAGCAAGGGAAGATGCATAATCGTGATTTCTATAATAATACCCAGACTCATTGCGGCGACATTCTTTATTACGCCGTCACTTTCTACGGCCGCATTTATTGAAACAGGCACTGCCATTGACGATGTAGATGTCGCCAACTCTATTAATTTTTCACAATCGCAAGATCGCAGTGTGATTGAGTGGCAAGTAGAAGACCAGGTTCTTCCGACTATTTGGGACAGTTGGAAACATGACTGGGATATTCCGCATTTCCTCTCCACGCAAACTGGCGCTTCGTACTACGGATTTGGAGTATGGAAGCCGGAAGAGTATCAGCAGCAAAGCTTTACTGAGGTGGGGATGGAAGACTGGTTACTGAACCATGGTCTGAATTTCAGCTTTACCACGGAATCAAACAGCAGTGATACCCGGTACCGATTTGATATGCGCTGGCATGAAGAAACCAATACCGAGTTCTTGCTTCAAATGCAGGTGCCTATTAAATAGCTCCAACCGTTTTCTCAATCAGTAGCATCAATTCCTGTTCAGGCATTGATGCTTGCTGTGCGATTTTCGCCAACTTCTGGCCTGACTTCAGTTTTTTCACACAATCCCTAATACTGAGCTGGAGTGCAATTTGTTCTTCAGAAAAGCCTGTCAGTTGAAAAATGTTTTGGTCCTTTTGCTTTTTCTTATCATCCAAGTTTTCAAGCTTCGCAATGGCTTCAGCCAATTGTAAGGTGTTTGCATCGTACCTGTCGTTTGGTGACACCGTCGAAAGATAATCTCGGGCACATCTTAAAAGGCGACCATGAGCGCCAAACCAACTTCCATTAGGTTCCAGATTCAGTTGCTGTGCGATACCTTGGATCAGTAGAGATGGTAAAGCGTAACCAGCGGAATTTGGTAGCACGACAGTTGAACGTACTGAGAAATCAAGCGTTGAAACGACGGAGCCTTGTAGAATAGTAACGGCGCTCAAGCAGCCAGTAGGTAGCCAGAACCCTTGACCTTTACAAACAGGTAGTTCCAACTTTCCAAGACGGATCAGAGCCAATCCTTCATGGACCAGTATGTAAGAAGAGTGAGGCTGTTTTCTTCGAGGACCGACGATCAGATGGTCAGCTTTTTGGTGCAAAAATTCTATGGCTTGTTTCATGTTAACCCTCTCTCATTGCGAGGCGCACATAGTCTTTGGTTTTCAAGGGGAGATCAAGCGCGGTGAAGCGTGATGTATGGTTTGTTGTCTAAAAATACACCGCGTTGTTACAATCGTTAGTAACTAAAGTGAGGTAAGACCTCCAACCTCTGTATAATGGCGATTAAAACAATGTTCGAAATCCTATATCCGCGTAAAATGGCGCGGTTTTTATCGGAGCAAGTAGAATCACGTGCAACAAAATAACGATCCTTTCTTAGAAATTCGTCCTTACAATGACGATGAAGTGCCTGGTGCGATTGATCGTCTCATTGAAGATGAAGAATTCATCTCAGCTATTTTAAAGTACCGCTTCCCGCAGTTTTCTGGCATAGCAGGCTGGCTTCTTAAGCCGATTTTGAAGCGTTACCTGCATTCCAAATGGAATAAAATCAAAACCGTTCGAGACGTACAGCTTCATGTTGCGACATACATGGATTCAATGATCAAAAGTACTTCAGAAGGTTTGACGACAAGTGGTTTGGACAAATTGGATCCTAGTAGCAGCTATCTTTTTGTTTCGAATCACCGCGATATTGCGATGGATCCAGCGATGGTGAACTGGTGCTTGCATGCAAATGAGTTTGATACGGTTCGTATTGCCATTGGTGATAATCTGCTGAAAAAGCCGTGTGCAACTGAGCTGATGAAACTGAATAAGAGTTTTATCGTTAAGCGCTCTGCGAAAGGCCCACGAGAGATGATGAAGGCGTTGGGTCAGTTATCTGCTTACATCAAAGCCTCTTTGGATGAGAAGCAGTCTATCTGGATTGCTCAGAGAGAAGGCCGTGCGAAAGACGGCAATGATAAAACTGATCCTGCGATTCTGAAAATGTTCTTCATGGAAGGGCGTCGCCAGAAAATTGAATTCGCTGATTATGTCGCTTCGCTGCGTATTGTTCCGGTAACTATCTCTTACGAAAACGATCCATGTGATGCAGCAAAAGCAAACGAGCTTTACCGTAAGCAGCAAGAAGGTGGATACGAAAAAGGTGAGTTTGAAGATATCGAAAGTATCGTCCAAGGTATTGTTGGCCAGAAACGTAGAATCCATGTTTCGTTTGGCGACGTGATTGGTAACGAGTTCGATTCACCTGAAATGCTGGCTGCTGAAATTGATCGCCAGATTTATCAGAATTACCACTTGTTCCCGGCAAATTACATTGCTGCAGGGAAAGAGCACAGCTCAATCACCGATAGTGACCGCGCCCAGTTTGATAGCAAGCTTTCTTCATTGCCAGAAGGGGTTGCTCAGATCGTCAAGGCAATGTACGCCATGCCAACCGACAAAAAAGCTGACGCATAATATTGATTTATCGATATAAAAGAGGATGTGACAATGTCACATCCTCTTTTCTTTATCTGCTTAAACGACCCGAATATTTTCCGAAAGGAAGTCTACGAAGTGTCTAACCTTGGGAGCTAGGTATTCTCGGCGTGGATAGACCGCGTAAACAGGTAGCTTCATTGTCGGCTTCCAATCCTTCATTAATACCTTTAAGTCACCGTTTTCAATTTCACTATCTAATAGATAAGTAGCGATATATGCGATACCTACACCTGATTTAGTCGCTTCCAAAACCGCTGGTGCATTGTTGATACGGTAAGATCCTCTGACAGTCACCGATTGCTCGCTCCCGTCTCGTTGAAATGGCCACTGATCATAGGTGCGTTGAACGCTTTGGTAAGTGATGCAATTGTGCTCGCGAAGATCAGAGGGATGCTTTGGTGAACCATGTGCTTCGAGATAAGAGGGAGAGGCAACGAGCTTAAATTGGCAATCACCAAGTTTCCTTGCAACCATGCCTTCCGGCGGTGCTTCATGAATCGCTAACCAACAATCAAATCCATCCTCTACCAAGTTCGGGCGGTGATCGAACAAGTGTACTTCCAACTCGAGGGCAGGAAACTGTGCTTGAAATGTAGAAAGTAACTTTGTGATCTGGGCATTACCAAATGACTGAGCAACACCAACCTTTAATCTTCCAGAAACCTCATTCCTAAAACCTGCAACCATGGCTTCAGCGTCTTGCATGGTTTCGACAATCTGGCGCCCAAAGGCTGCATATTGTTCGCCGGCTTCGGTTAGGGCAACAGAGCGGGTATTTCTTTGAACCAGCTGAACACCTAATCGTTCTTCGAGATAGCGAATTTGCTTACTGACTTGAGACTTTGAAATCCCAAGGTACTCGGCAGCACGGGTGAAGTGTTGTTCATGCGCCACAGTCGCCAGGACCACCATTTGCTGAAGGTTATCTAACATATGGAATTTTCGTTAATTATCGAGAGGAGTATAGCGTATCACATCTCTTCTTAATTCATTGGGTGACGTTGTCACAAATAGGAAAACTCCTTTATTTAAATTTGAAGTTAGTAGGTCTCTGCCAACATTCCTTCAATCGGGAGAGAGCAGGTGCATGAAAAACGTTTCTCTACGCTGTTGTCATCAAAAATTCATTCAACCAATAAGCTAGAAGAAACTGCGTAAAGATTGTGTTCAATGATCCGCACTCTAGTGCTCAATCTGCCCAAATCAGATTCCAGATCGCGTTCTGAAAGGGATTTACTAAATGAGTCGATAGCCAAATTCGTGGTTTTGATTTTAATAAGGCATTTTATAACAATGTGTTACGTGTTTTGTTTTCAGTTGGAAACAATGTAATGTCATGTAAGTAAGTACTAACATACATTTGTTGTAAACCTACAGATCTAGAGGATCTTTTGTCGTTACTTTGAATAGATCGTGAACATGACTAAATAGAGAATTAATCAAATCGATATAAAGGATTGATAAGAATTGTTTCTATTCATGGGGTATGAGATTTAAAATTGCGGCAGAAATTCAGGTATTTGATGTGAAAGTCATCAATGGCCTGGTTCATTAAGGAGGTTTGTTTTCGGATGTTAGAAGTACTGTTTCGTTTCTTTGTGCTGGGATGTATGAGCTTTGGTGGTCCTGTCGCTCATATTGGCTATTTTCAAAGAGAGTTTGTTGAAAAGCGTAAGTGGATTGAAGAGGATAAATTCTCAACAGCGCTGAGCTTGTGTCAGTTCCTTCCTGGCCCTGCAAGCAGTCAGCTCGGGATGTTTATTGGTTATCATCGAGCGGGCTACATTGGGGCAATTGCCGCTTTTATTGGCTTTACCTTTCCATCTTTTGCCTTATTAACGGCAGCGGCTATGTACAGCGCGAGCCTGGGGGAGTCTTCAGCGTTGGCATTACTTATCTCTGCTGCAAAGCTGCTAGCAGTCGTAGTAGTAGCTGATGCCATTTGGACGATGGCACGAAAGTTCATCAGTGACGCAGTCACACTTGTTGTTTGTGTGGCTTCTGCTAGTTGGATCCTTTGGCAGTCTGGCCTCGTAGCTCAACTGATGCCAATACTTATCGCCGGCATTCTTGGTTGGTTGTTTATTCGTAAGCCAGAAGTAGCGACTGAAGCCAAAGAGCCAACAGGTATTAAGCAAACAGCCATTCTTTTCGGCGTGTTTGCTGCGCTATTAGTACTTCCCGCTCTGAGTAGCGCACCGGTTATCAGCTTGTTTAATCACTTCTATCAAGCAGGTAGCTTTGTATTTGGTGGTGGTCACGTTGTACTTCCTCTGTTGCAACCTTTGATTGGCGACTCGGTTTCTGGCGATGCTTTGGTTGAAGGTTATGCAGCGGCACAATTGGTTCCGGGTCCTATGTTTACCATTGCTAGCTACATTGGTGCTTCAATGGAAGGGATCAATCCAATCCTGGGTAGTGCAGTGGCCACCATAGCAATATTCCTTCCAGGGGCATTGCTATTGTTTGCTGCCATTCCTGTTTGGCAGGCTGTGATGAACCACCATAAGTTTGCAGGTTCTGTGGTACTGATTAATGCGGCTGTGGTAGGTCTTCTGGTTGCAGCATTTTACCAACCAGTTTGGATGTCAGCCGTTCATGGTGTTTCTGATGTCGTGGCAGTCATTGTTGGCTTTGCGGTTCTGCGTAAGTTTAATTTGTCAGTATTCTGGCTGCTTGCAGGTATGCTGGTTTACGCCATTGCTAAGAGCATGATGTAACACTAAATTGGTCATTCATTATTGAGCCCGCAAATGCGGGCTTTTTTGTTTATTTGGGAGTAATCAATCCATCTTAACGCACTATAACTAATTGCTTTTGCGTGTTGATTGACGGTATAGGAATGACGTTACTTGATGAATTTTCGTGGATTTTCTTGGGTGGGAACAAAGACAGAACTATTCTCGGCAAAGATATAAAAGCGCCGAAATTTCTCGGCGCTTTCGTAGAAGCTTAAAACTCCCATCGCTCAGTCTTGCCTGCCTCTGAAGCGTGTTGGGCAAGTTCTAAGGTGTAAATACCTTTTACTGCGTCATAAGGGTCGATAGGCGGTGTGGTACCGTTCAAAATAGCTGATGCCAGGCTGGCAAAGAGCTCAGAGTAGCAACCGTGCTCCAACTCGATATCTTTTTCAGTGACGTTGTCACCGATTTCGAGCTTGCCAATATGTTGCTGGCGGCCAAATTCTGAATTTGTTACCGTGACGCCGTCACGTAGTTGTTGTTCCTGAATATCCAAACCGGCGCATGAGAAAGTGGCTTTATCTCCTTGTACGACAAAGCGAGAGCCTTTGCCTGAACGGTATGGGCTGGAATTCAACACTACTTCTTTGTCAGCGTAATGCAGCGTCATCTTGAAGTAGTCGGTAGCTTGAGATTGTGGTCGCATCGCTTTGCAATGAGCGGTGACCGCTAAAGGTGAGCCAAACAAGTGAAGCGCCTGGTCTACTAGATGTGAACCCAGGTCATAAAGAATGCCCGATCCTTCTCCTGCCTGTTCACGCCAGCGTTGGCGAACCTCAGGACGAAAACGGTCGAAGTTCGATTCGAAAACACGAACCTGTCCTAGTTCATCAGATTCAATCAACGCTTTTACTGTAAGGAAATCCCCATCCCAGCGTCGATTCTGGTATGGACAAAGAATTTTACCGCGCTGGTTCGCGATTTTAATTAGCTCTAAGCCTTGTCCACTGTTTACCACGAAAGGTTTTTCGAGCAACACGTGGCAATCCGCTTCCAGTGATTGTTTTGCAAGATCGAAATGCGTGTGGTTTGGCGTGGTGATAATGACCAAATCCAACTCTGCATCACGAAGCATTTCTTCAATGTTTGAGTAGTACGCCGCAGAGGGGAGTTTCTCAGCCACTAAATCATGGTTTGAAGAAACAACCGCGACGGGTTCGAAATCTGGATGAATAGAGAGAAAAGGAAGATGGAAAGTCTGGGCAGCAAAGCCAAATCCTACGATGCCAGTACGAATCATTTGTCGTTCCTTGTTTTGTGTTCGTTTAGCGTTTTAGTTTTTCTAGTATACGTGAGCAGATATAAAAAAGCCCTCATCAGAGGGCCACTTACGGAGTTTGTGAAACTTAGGCCAGTACAACTGGGTAATTACCCTTTGGATGAGGCATAACGGAAACAGGCCAGCCGTAGACTTCCTCGATAATTTCAGGGGTCAGCACATCTGTTGGGATGCCATCTGCCGCTATTTTTCCTTTATTTAATATTAAGATACGGTCTGCATACTGTGCAGCGAGGTTGAGATCATGGATCACGGCGATCACCGCCGATCCGGCTTGTGCCATCTCTTTCGCCAAGCTTAATGTCTTATGTTGGTGGCCAATATCCAGCGCACTCGTTGGTTCATCCAGCATCAATATGGTGTCTCTTGGAGATTTTGCTATTTGTGTTAGCACGCGAGCGAGGTGTACGCGCTGCTTCTCGCCCCCGGAAAGGCTTGGGTAAAGCCTGTCAGCAAGATGAAGTACATCGGTCTTTGCCATGTTTTCAGATGCGATCTCAGTGAGTTCTGCTTGGGATGCACTCAACGCCAGCCCGCCAAGTTCAACCACTTCCCGAGCGGTGAAGGCAAATGTCAGACTACTGGACTGCGGTAGAATCCCCATCGATGCTGCGAGGTGTTCAGGTTTCCAATCTTTCGCAGATTTATCATAGAAGCGAAGTTCGCCATAACATGGCCATTCGCGGCTAATCAGTTTAAGCAGGCTACTTTTACCGGTTCCGTTTGGTCCAAGAATAATAGTTAGCTCACCCAATTTGAAAGACGTGCTGAAGTTATCGAGTAGAACCTTGTTACCCAGCGTGAGCGACGCATGTCGAATATCAATACCCATTATGCCAAACGACCTTTTTGTTTAAGCAGCAATGCAAGGAAGAAAGGCGCCCCTAGAGCCGCTGTGATAATGCCTACCGGGATTTCAAGTGGCGCAACAATGGTGCGAGCAATCATGTCGGAAGCTAGCAGCACCAAACCACCTAAAATCGCTGAAACCGGAATGAGGGTACGATGATCTGGGCCTGTCAGCATGCGTCCGATATGGGGAACAACAAGGCCAATAAAACCAATCATGCCTGAAAGGGCAACTGTCACGCCGACGCCTGCAGCAGTGAGAAGGATGAGATTGCGCTTGAGTGATTGGACGTTGATGCCAAGATGACGAGCTTCAGCTTCACCCAGCAGCAAGGCATTTAAAGGTTTTGCGTAGCGGTGGAATAGGAAACCCAATACGATTAACGAAACAAAAGCCAACACAATCGCATCCCATGAGGCGCCTGCTAAAGAGCCCATCGTCCAAAGAGAAAGATCGCGAAGCTCCTGATCGTCAGCAAAATAGTTTAGAAGCCCCATGCCAGCACCGGCAATCGCGCCAAGCGCAACGCCTGCGAGTAACATAATTGTCACTGAAGTGCCATTACTACTGGTGCCCATGTAATAGATTGCGAAGGTTGTAACCGCACCACCCAAAAAAGCAAATACCGGTACCGTGCCCAGCACCAGAAATGCGGTATGGGTAATCACGCCACCAAATAGAACTATCGCAATGGCTGCTCCAAGAGAAGCACCGGCAGACACCCCGATAATACCGGGATCTGCCAGTGGGTTTCTGAAAAGCCCCTGCATGACGGTCCCGCACATCGCAAGGATACCACCGACAGCAATGGCCAGAAGTGTGCGTGGTAAGCGGACTTCCTGAATGATCACAGAGACATAGTCAGGAAGGTCCGATTGAACGGGAAGTAGTGCTTTCAAACTGTCGAAGAAACCGATATTCATCGGCCCCAAAGTAATTGAGCTCACGACAGTGATGTACAACAAGATCGAAGAGACGATCATCATCCACCGCGCTGAGACGCGGCGAGTCAGCAAATCATTCATGGAAATGTACTACTCACCAGCCACAATGCGTTTGTTAAGGTCGGTAGCGAGATCTAGGCTCGCCAACCCAAAGCCACCAAGAATTGCGTAGCCAGAAATAGGGATTATGTTGTCGTTCTTGAATGCAGGTGTTGCCCTCAATAAAGGCTGTTGCTTCACCATACCTTCAATACCGCCAACCTGCGAAAGGGTGCGTTCTGATACCAGAATGTATTCAGGCTGCATCTCTACGATCGACTCGGTAGACAGCGGCTTGTAGCTGGTGGTTTCTTTTGCCGCAGGGTTAACTCCGCCAGCCAACTCGATCACTGCGTTCACCGTGGTTTCATCACCCGCGACGGTCAATGGGCGGCCATCAGACATCATCATGAACATCACTGAAGGGCGTTTTTCTGGCGCTGAGGCGTTCAACTTTCCTATTTTCTCAGCAACATCCTTCTTAATTTCAGCACCTTTGTCTTCAGTACCAGTAATCGACGCGACTGAATCCACGCGCTGATTAAAGTCTTCAATGGAGGTCCCTGTTGGCAGCTTTTGAACATCGACATTTGCCGATTTCAATAGCTTCAACGTGCTTTCCGGCCCCATCTCTGGCGAGCCCACGAGATGGGTAGGGCTTAGTGCTAGTAGGCCTTCGGCTGATAATTGGCGATGATAGCCCAGTACGGGAATCTCTCTGCCATCAAGGTAATGGCGGCTGGTTAAATCTACTGCAACCACTTCTTTTTCGGCGCCTAGTGCAAACAAAAGTTCAGTGACGGTTGAGCCAGCGCTGATGATTCTTGCATCCTGCGCGAACGCCGATGAAGTAAATAAGCCAGTAAAAAGCAGCGCAGCAGCGCCAAGTTTGAAATTCTTTTTCATTGTTCTTCCATCACAATATTGGTGGCGTTGATATTGTTGTTTTGCATGAAGGCGAGGACTTTAAGCATGCTTTCCACATTGGCTTGTTTGTCCGCAGCGATCACCACCGGTTTATCAGGGGCTTGCTGAATAGCTTCCAGAAGCTGTGTCGTAAAGGTTTCCCAGTCGTGAAGAGGTTCACCTTGAAGTGCCCACGAAGGTGAACCGCGCAACACGTTGATGGCGATAACTTCACGGTTTGGAGATTCCAGAACTTCTGAATCATTGGTTTGGGGAATCGCGATATCCATGGTTTTAATTTGGATGTTTGCCGTAAGCAGCAAAAACACCATTACGATAAAAATAATGTCCAGCAACGGCGTGAGATCCGGAGTGAATGATGTTGATTCACTTTCTGGTTGAGAGCGGATCATGCGGCGCTTTCCCTAGGAGACTCTGAGCTAGAACCAGCACAAGGTTTGCAATGCTTCGGACAATCCGCGCTTTCATCGAATGACACTCCGGCGAGATGCAGGTTAAAGTGGTTCAGCACGTATTCAATTTTTGCCAGTGTGCGATCTGCCCACAGCGCAAAAACTTGTGATGAAGCAATAGCTGGTAGGGCAATCAGCAAACCCGCTGCCGTCGTAGACATCGCCAATCCCAAGCCATCGGCCAATTCTGCAGGTGAAATACCACCTTGTGTGGCTGAAAGTCCTTTAAACATTTCTATCAGGCCGACAACGGTTCCCAGCAGACCAATCAAAGGACTCAGCACGCCAATAATGTTCAGCAATTTGAGACCTGCAGTGAATTGACGGCGTTTCTTTTGCAGCCAGATAGAAACAGCTTCTTCACGCAAAGATTTAGTGAAATGACGATGATTGATCAGCATGCAGATCCCTTGGGATAGGGTGCTTTTATCCTGCTGATGACGTTCTACATACGTTTCTAGCTGTTTGTCATTGGTCAGCGAAAGTGAGTAGATCTCTTTTTGCAAAGGTTTACTGCCCGTTTTGGTGTTCATGACAACAAAAACGATACGCTCAAAGATGAGCATCAACATGAGTGCGGAAAGCAGCGTCAAAGGCCAGGTCATGATGCCGAGTTGAGCGTGGATTGACGTGAAAAATTGTAAGTCGAACATGATTAATCCAAATTAAAACGAACAGGAATTCTTACTCTGTGCGCCAGGGCGACACCGTTTTCTTCGTGGCCGTTGAAGCGCCACTTTTTCACCGCATCCATTGCAGCGCCATCAAGCAATTCAAACCCTGAACTCTTCAGTAAGGAGCGATTGGTTTGATTGCCTTCTTCGTCCAGCCAGACTTCTATAAGCACTGTGCCTTCCATCCCTTTACGTTTTGCCATTCTCGGGTACTTAGGTTGGGAAGGGCGGACTTTAAATGTGGGCCTTTCGACCAACATGGGAGAAGATGATTTCGCCTGAGTCATCTGGTTTTCTTTGCTCATCTCCTCAGCTGTCTCTTTCGGTTTTTCCTCAGGTTTTTCTATTGGTTTTTTCGGCGGAAGAGGCTTTGTTTTCTCTTCTTTGCTTTCCTTCTTCGTCACCTTCTCAAGTGGCTTTTTCCTGGTTTCTTTTGGCGGGTTAACCTCAGGCTTCACCTTTTTCTGAGTTTCGACTTCTGCCTTCTTAGGTGACTCTTTTTTTACTGAAGGAGATTTAACCGGTTTAGGTTCTGGCTTTGTCGTTTCTTGCTGTGGTGGGTCTTCAACAGGAGCGGGTTCTGGCTCTTTTGGTACCTGTTTCGTCGACGCAATGAGCTGGATAGCCACACGATTTCCCGCATTGGCATCGTTAATTGTGAATTGAGGCGAGGGCGGTTGAGCCCAAATCGCCAAACTGTGCAGTGCAACTGAAACGACACCACAAACTACGTACCGTCGAGTGTTCACACGTACTCCTGAAGAACTGATTTTAATAAGTGATTAGGTGCATTATGCATGAAACGCTAATGAGATCAATTATCAGTTGCATTATTATCTTTTATGAATATGATTGAAATCACTAGGAAACAGCTCGCAGTTTGACGCTGTTAATGTTAAAGGTTGCAAAATGAGATGAATGTTGATCTTCACAATCCGGAATTGGTCGGGCTAAGAACACCCGATCCACTTCGTTTTGCTTTTCAACGCAAGAAGAGTGCTCATGCCGGTGGCATGATGCGTTCAGTTAACTCTGAAGATATCCAAACCGAGCTTGAAAAAGCACATGCAATCCCAGCGTCATCGGCGCATGCACCACGCTGTTTGTACATCCACATTCCGTTCTGTCGCGTGCGTTGTACCTACTGCAACTTCTTCCAATACGCATCCAGCAAGTCATTAATTGAAGGCTACGTTGAAGCACTGCGCGCAGAAATTCGATGGAAAGCGTCGCAAATCTGGAGCCAATCAGCGCCGTTCCAAGCGGTATACATTGGCGGAGGAACCCCAACCGATCTTAGCGGCGAACAAATCCGAATGATCGTCTCTGATATCCGCAGCCAATTTCCGCTGACACCTGACTGCGAAATCACACTAGAAGGTCGTATCAACCGTTTTGGATTAGACAAATTTGAAGCGGCGCTTGAAGGGGGCGTTAACCGCTTCTCATTCGGCGTTCAAAGCTTCAACACTCAGGTTCGTCGCAGTGCGAAGCGGCTCGATGACCGGGAAGTTGTGTTGGACAAAATCCAGCAATTGGCCAAATACAACGCGGCTCCTATCGTTCTGGATTTACTTTATGGTTTGCCTCACCAAACTCTGGATATCTGGCAGCAGGACTTGAATGACTATCTCGAGTCCGGTGCTCATGGTGTCGACCTATATCAGCTTATCGAAATGCTGGGCTTGCCAATGGCAAAGTTGGTTGAGCAGGGCAAATTGCCGTATCCGGCAGATACACAAATGAAGGCCAGTATGTTTGAGATGGGCGTGAACTTCATGGCGAAGCACCATCAGAAACGTCTCAGTGTTAACCATTGGTCTTCAGACAACCGCGAACGCAGTATTTACAACTCGTTAGCGAAAACAACTGCGGAGATCATGCCTTTAGGAGCCGGGGCTGGTGGCAATGTCAACGGATGCCAGATGATGCAAACCCGCGATATGGATACCTACATCTCAGCGATAAATGATTTACGTTACCCTGTCACTATGATGACACTAGCACCTGCCAATAGAGGTGTGTCTGCTGAAGTGAAAAGCGGATTTGATGCGGGTGTTCTGGCTCAACACAAGTTGGATTCAGTGGCTGGACAAGGCTCTTTTGAAGCGCTGTATCCCTTGTTCGAAGCGTGGCAGGAAAACGGGCTGGTCTATCTTGAAAAGAATGGAAATGGCAGAAGTTATCTCACGCTGACTCTCGCCGGACAGTTCTGGGCGGTTACATTGGCCCAAAACCTGATTGAAGTATTACAAAACCAAACAGCGCAGAAAGTGCAAAGAAAAGCGGCAAATGTCGCAGCTTAGGAGTAGTTAAACGATGCAACAAGCGATCATCGTGACGGAAGAAACCAAACAGCGCGTGGCTGAATATCTGGCTCAGGATGAGCACACACCAGTATCAAACATGGTGGACTCACTGAAACTGACGGAAGGTGAAATTACGCTGGCACTCCCAGAAAGTATGATTTCCCACGTGAAGGGTGAACTTGCGCAGACCATTCTGGAAGCAATGCCAGCATGGGGTAAGGTCACCACCATCGTACATTCTGGTGGCTCTGTTTTTGAATTTAAAGCGGCCTTTCCAAAAGGCAAAGTTGCTCACGGTTACTACAACCTAATGGGACGCGAAGGCCAGTTACACGGTCACCTTCGTCTGGATTTGGTCTCTGACATTGCGTTTGTCAGCAAGCCATTCCGCGGCACTGAGAGCCACTGCATTGGTTTCTTCGACAACACTGGCCACTGTGTGTTTAAGATTTACCTTGGCCGTGACAAAAAGCGTCAGCTATTCCCAGAACAAATTGAACTGTTTAACGCCATGAAGCAGGAGTTGGCAAAATGAGTGACAAAGCAGAACGTCTACAAAACCGTCTAGGCCCAGAAATCCAGGAGTTTCGTGATTCTCGCAACACGCTTCAATTGGGCTCTGTAGACAAAGAAGGTAAGCCACATACCAGCTATGCGCCTTTCGCTTTTTCCGAAATGGGTTACTACATTCTGGTGTCGGATCTTGCTACCCATGGTCAAAACCTCAAGTACTGCAAAGCCGTCTCTATCATGATGATCGAAGACGAAAGCGAGGCGCGCTCGATCTTTGCGCGTCGCCGCCTGTCATTTGACACCAATGCCGAACTGATTGAGCGTGATTCAGAGCACTGGACCACAGCAATTCAAGTGATGCGCGATCGTTTGGGCGAGATGATCGACAACCTCAGCCAACTCGGCGATTTCAATCTCTACCGTTTGAATCCAGTCATCGGCCGCTACGTGAAAGGCTTCGGTCAGGCATTTGATGTGTCGGGCGAAGACATGCTTTCCGTGATCCACCTGAATGAAGGTCACGTGAAGAAGATGAAAGAAGAGAACGCTTAATCTCTTTTATCAGGCCCTAATTCTGAGGGCCTGATATCACCTCCCATAACTATAAAAATCGCACGGAAACCAGTGTGAGTAGGTTTCTTTTGCCTGAAGAAAACTGATTGGGATTTCTCAGGCGGTTTAAAGAGTGGAAATTATGACTATCAAGAAAAACAAACTGGCGATTTTGGTCGGCCTTCTCTGTGCGGGCACAGCTTCAGCCCAAGACGTTTATACCTTTGACGAAGTGGTTGTCTCTGCAACCCGAAGTGAGCAAAACATCAGTGATGTAGCCGCTTCTGTTGACGTAGTGAACAGCGAAACGATCGAGGAAAACCTTGCTCAGGATCTTGAGCAGGCGATTGCGAATGAGCCGGGCGTGTCGATGCCGGGTACGGGTCGTTTCGGTAACTCAGGCTTTAATATTCGTGGTTTGAGCGATAACTACGTAAAAACCATGGTGGATGGTGTTGAACAACCTTCATCATTCAACCCAGGCGCAGATGTGATGCGCAAATACAACAACAACGTTGAGACCGACACCTTGCAGCGTGTAGAGATAAGCAAAGGCCCAGCCTCCAGCCTATACGGCAGCGATGCACTGGCAGGTGCTGTGATCATCCGGACCAAGAACCCGGGCGACCTTTTGGTAGCTGAGGGTGATGACACCTATGCCAGCGTTAAAGGCGGTTACTACAGTGCTGATGAGAGCTACAAAGCGACTGCAACTCTGGCAAACCGTACTGGCGATCTGGAAACCTTGTTAATTTTCACACATCGCGATGGTCACGAAACAGCGACCCACGGCAGTGGTGCAGATATTGAAGGCCGCGAACGTGGACAGGCTGACCCATTTGATATCAACTCAGACAACCTTCTGCTGAAAGCTTTCTATCAGTTGAATGATGCGCATCGAATTGGCTTGACGGGTGAGATATATAATCGAGAAGCAGATGGCCTGGTGCTGTCTAACGAAGGCTATGAAATCATGCCAGGCTTCGTATATACGCGTAACAGCGCCAGTGATGAAGACAAGCGCAAGCGCGTCACCTTCGAGCATGAATGGCAAGCGAACACCGTCGCGTTCGACCACCTGAAGTGGCAAGTGACAGCGCTGGAAAGTGAAAGTAATCACAACACCTTTGATGAAACGCCAGAGCCGCCAACGTCATTTGGTCATGGTTATCGTCAGCGTATGCGTAACGGTGTAGACAAGAGCGCACAGTTTGATGCCCAGTTCGACAAGGCTATTGAACTGGAGAACAGTTTCCACGAAATTAGCTATGGCGTGAATTACATCACTAACGAGTTTGACCTGGATTACCGCGATTACTACCTAGAGGGTTACAAAGCGGGTACGTCAGTAGATAAAACCGGTGAAGTGCCAAATGCAGAGTCAGTGAAATGGGGCATCTTTGTACAGGATCAAGCTTTCTTCCTGGAAGAACGACTGGTAGTGAATGCGGGTCTTCGCTATGACAAGTTTACCGCAGAGCCAAAACAAGCTTCAGAAGATAATCCAAAGTCCAAAAGTGACGCGTTAACGGCGAAACTGGGTGCGGTTTATCACTGGACGGAAAGCCTGAGCAGTTACGGTAATATCAGCCAAGGTTACAAAGCACCAACACTTCAAGACCTTTACTACTTCTACGAAACTGACGCTGCAAGTGGTGCGGTATTCGAGGCAAACCCTAACCTGAAGCCGGAAGAGAGCATTGGTTACGAAACTGGTCTGCGCTTCACTCAGGACTTCGGTCGTATTGAGTTCTCGGTTTATTACAACGACTACAAGAACTTTATCGAAACGCACAAATTGGCTGATGACAACGGCCAAGGTAAAGAACTTTGGACCAAAGAGAACATCAGCAAAGCAGAAATCTATGGTGCTGAGCTAAAAACACATCTGGCATTGGATGTGCTGTTTGGCGCACCAACGGGTCTTTACAGTGACATGAGTGTGGCTTACACCCAAGGTGAAGACAAAGAAAACGGTGAAGCGCTGGATACTGTCGCTCCACTTTCTGGTTACTTTGCGCTGGGCTATGCCGACGTTGAAAACACTTACGGTGGCAAGTTGTCAGTGAAAGCTGTTGCGGGTAAATCCGGTTCCGATTGGAGTAACTCAAACGGAACTGAAAACGTAGGTGCACCAGGTTACGCTGTAACAGATTTGACTGCATTCTACCGTCCATTGACTGATCTGACGCTGCGTGCCGGTCTGTTTAACGCCTTTGATAAGAAATATTGGGACTACAACGACCTGATTGGTGCTGAATCAACCACAGAAGGACTTGATCGTCGCACGCAACCAGGACGTAACTGGGGTATAGAAGCCGAATACGTGTTCTAAACGCAGAATAACCTCTGAAGATAAACACCCCGGATTTCTCTGGGGTGTTTTCGGTTCTAGCCTGAGTTATGCTCAGAAGGTACATGATAATAAAAATGACAAAGAATTCCGGAGATACAGTGACTAGCAGTACGCTAACAACCATTTCGACACGTTGGTTGATTGAGCAGGCGAAAAAGCACAAGAAACGCCTGATTACCGCCAACCTTATCGCTATCTGTGCGACGCTAATCAGCGTGCCAATTCCTCTGTTTATGCCGCTAATGGTCGACGAGGTACTGCTAAACAAACCTGCCGGTGGGGTGAATTTCTTCAACCAGATTTTGCCTGAGTCACTGCAGCAACCAGCCAGTTATATCGTCATGGTGCTGATACTGGTGATTGTGATGAGGATTGTCAGCCAGGCGCTGAATATATGGCAAAGCCGTCAGTTCACGCTGGTGTCCAAATCCATCACTTGCAATATTCGCCAGCAACTCCTCGATAAGCTTGGCCGCATCAGTATGAAAGAATACGAAGAGCGTGGCAGCGGGGGCGTGAGTTCTCATCTGGTGACGGACATCGAGACTATCGACTCATTCCTCGGCAACAGTTTGAGTCGCTTTGTAGTGGGCGTACTGACGGTTTTTGGCACGGCAATTATCTTACTATGGCTTGACTGGGCGCTTGGCTTATTCATATTGCTGGTTAACCCGCTGGTCATCTACCTCTCACGCAAAATGGGTCAACGCGTTAAGCACCTGAAAAAGGCCGAAAACCAATCTTTTGAGCGGTTCCAACAACGTCTGGTAGAAACGCTGGATGGCATCTATCAGCTCCGTGCTGCTAACCGTGAACGTGCTTACCTTGATGTTCTGAAGACAGACGCCGAAGCGATTCGCCACGATGCTGATAAGTACGCTTGGCAGTCAGAGGCGGCGGGACGTGTTTCCTTCTTGATGTTCCTGATCGGTTTTGAACTGTTCCGTGCGGCGGCGATGCTGATGGTGCTGTTCAGCGACCTGACGATTGGCCAGATCTTCGCGGTGTTTGGTTATCTTTGGTTTATGCTCAGCCCGATTCAAGAGCTGCTGGGTATTCAATACGCCTGGTTCAGTGCTTCTGCAGCAATGAAACGTTTGAACGGTCTGCTTGCATTGGATGAAGAGCCACGTAACGCATCCGAGAAAGATCCGCTGGAAAGCAAAGAAACCTTTGGGGTGGAATGTCGCGACCTGACCTTCAGTTACGACAGTGAGAAATCGGTGTTGAACGGCCTTTCTCTGAACATTCCTCAAGGCAAGCGCGTGGCACTGGTTGGTGCATCAGGCGGTGGTAAATCCACACTGATTCAGCTGCTGCTGGGGCTTTATCGCAAGTCTGATGGTGAAATCCTGATTGATGGTAAACCTGTCGAAGAGATTGGTTACGAAACCCTGCGCCAGCATACGGCCGTGGTCTTGCAACAACCGATGATCTTCAACGATACATTGCGTGAAAACCTGACATTAGGGCGAACCGACTTCTCTGACGATCAGCTGTGGCAATCTCTGGAAATTGCTCAGCTAAGTGATGTTGTCGATAAGCTGGATAACGGATTGGAATCCCAGTTGGGTCGACAAGGCCTCAAGCTTTCTGGAGGACAGCGTCAGCGCTTAGCAATTGCGCGTATGATTCTGACCAATCCGAAGCTGGTGATATTGGACGAAGCCACCTCAGCGCTGGATACTGCAACAGAAGCAGCATTGCATGAAGCACTGAATAACTTTCTTCAAGGCCGAACCACACTGATTGTGGCGCACCGTTTGTCTGCGGTGAAACAAGCTGACCTGATTTATGTACTGGAAGATGGCAAGGTTGCGCAAAGCGGTAACCACAGCGAACTGGTGCAGGAAGAAGGGGTTTATCAAACCCTATACGGTAATCTTCAAGTCGGTTGATTACAAACAACGCCTTAAAACAAAAGCCCTGCATTAGCAGGGCTTTTTAGCTTTCTGGAGCGGTACGGATTACTTTACTGTCAGCGAAGCACCTTGGGTTTTTATCACGTCTTGATACCAGAAGAAGCTCTTCTTACGTTTTCGTTTGAGAGAGCCACTGAAGTCGTCGTGTCGGTCCACATAAATGAAACCATAACGTTTGCGCATTTCCGCGGTGGAATTGGCGACAAGGTCAATCGGTCCCCACGTTGTGAATCCCATTAACTCCACGCCGTCTAACATGGCTTCACGTGCCTGAACTAAATGATCATTAAGGTAAGCAATGCGGTAGTCATCGTGAATCTCACCGTTTTCATCCAGTTCGTCGATTGCGCCCAGTCCATTTTCCACAATAAATAGAGGCTTCTGGTAACGGTCATAGAGGAAATTCAGCAGAATACGTAGGCCTTTCGGGTCGATGAGCCAACCCCATTGGCTCTTCTTCAGATAAGGGTTTGGCACGCTGGCGACGATATTGCCGACTTCTTTTTGTTTAGGATCAGCACTCGCACAGCCGCTGGCGTAATAACTGAACGAGATAAAATCGACTGAAGCACTCGCAATTACGTCCAGATCGTCATCTTCCATTGCGATTTCGATACCATTTTCTCTGAAGTAACGAAGCATATAGCCCGGGTATTTTCCTCGTGTCTGTACATCACCAAAGAACAGCCATTTGTTGTTCTCATGCATAGCAGCGATGACGTCGTCTGGGTTGCAAGTAAATGGATAATTGATTGCCCCCAGCAGCATGTTACCGATCTTGGCGTCTGGAATAATTTGATGGCAGAGCTTCACCGCTTTTGCATTGGCGACCAGTTGGTGGTGAATTGCCTGATAGATTTCCTGCTCGCTGGCATCTTCCTGAAGCCCAACGCCGGTAAAAGGCGCATGTAGCGACATATTGATTTCATTGAATGTCAGCCATAGCTTAACTTTGTCCTTATAGCGTTCGAAAACGGTGCTGACATAGTGCTCGAAGAAGCCGATCAGTTGTCGGTCCGCCCAGCCCCCATAGTTTTCTACCAGTGAGTAGGGCATTTCGTAATGGGACAGGGTTACAAATGGTTGGATATTGTGTGTGGCCAATTCATCGAAAATACGGTCGTAATAAGCGAGGCCTGCTTCATTTGGCGATTCTTCATCACCGTTGGGGAAGATGCGGGTCCAAGCGATGGAAAGGCGCAGGCAGTTGAAACCCATTTCATTGAAAAGGGCAATGTCCTCTGGGTATCTGTTATAGAAATCTATGGCCACATCTTTAATGCCTGGCGTTCGTTCTTCGCGGGTTTGATGCGAACTTAGAATACCTGAAGGGAGCATGTCTGAGGTTGAAAGCCCCTTACCATCGTGATTGTAAGAGCCCTCTACCTGGTTAGCGGCAATCGCACCGCCCCAAAGAAAATTGTTTGGAAATAGCTTCATGTGAACCTCTGAATTCACGTTTTCAGTATGCTGGCAACAGGTAACAGTATTGATAACTATCAATGGAAGAAAAAGAGAGTTTTCGCATGAAAAGCGCTTCCTCATTTACTTGAGGCTGCCTCAGAAATTAGGTGTTTTGCGTTCAAGAGGACAAAAAGGGGAAGGCAAGACAAGTAGGAATGACAACATTTCCCACGGCAAATACAGAGATGTGCTGGCAAGAGTGCCAAGAGTGTTCCACCCTTATTAATAGATATCTTTATAGAAGGGTTACTGTCGCTAATGAAAGTGCTGCTGAAATCCAACATAACCTGCCCGAAATGCGGTCACATAAAGTCAGAACTCATGCCAATAGACAAGCCTTTGCAGCATTATGAATGCGAAGGGTGTGGCGAGATAATGATCGTGCAGGAAGGCATGTGCTGTGTGTTCTGTGCTTATGGTGATGCTCCTTGTCCTCAAGCGCAGGTGAAAGGTGTTGGGCGATGCACCGACAAGCTCCATTGATTATTCGATCTCTCCAGAAGGGTAGAACACCGCCAGCCAAACAGTTTCTCGCTCCGGATCAGTCCAACTGACTTTATGCTTGGTATGGGCCGGGATGTTAAGATGGTCACCCGCCTCCAAAGATACAGATTCACCGTTTTCAAATGTAAGCTCTGCGTTGCCTTGCAATACAACTACCCATTCGCTTTCTTCCTGATCATACCAACCTGTTTCAGGTGACGTTTGGCCTCGCGACACTATTCTCTCTATTCTGACAAACGGGTGTTTGATTAAATCTTCAAATACTTCATGATTTCTGGCGTTTGGCAGGGTTTTGAAGAGGTTTCCTTGTTTGAACATCTTTTCTGACTCCACCTGAAGCAACCTGTTGAACATAAAGAGTAAACATAATTCACTCTTGCATAATAAGGTGCCTAAAAATCGCTACGCAATACTGTTTTCTATGTCGAAAATCATCCGGAAAAAGTCTATTTCCGACAAATTGCTCTTCGTCTCAATATTGCATCACAAATTGAGAGTTATATGAAATTACACTCACCGCGACGGAGCAAGGTTTTTGGCAAGGAGATAACGATGAGTGTACACACTTGGTATTGTGCTAACTGCAAAAAAGAAACTGGACATGAAGTACGTGAGCAGGCTCACCATGATCCAGCTGTTCGCGCGCTAACTGCACCCCCAACGGGTGATAACTATAAAGACTACACTGAGTGCACTTGCACAGTTTGTGGAACGGTAGAGTGGGTCGATCCCGTAGATATCTTCCAGTTGGCTGTGCATGACTTTGGTGATTAAATCGTCGCTGGTGGAGGAGCAGGACATATACTGCTCCTTTTTAATGAAGTCTTAGTGCACTATAACTTCCTATTCATAGCTTTAAAATCAACTAAGTGGTTATGTTTAAACAGTTTTAGCTCGTCTTCATACTATTGTTGCTTATCTAATTAACAAATTTCTTCAAATCCTAGGGAATGATATTTGTCATTCGCGGTCATAATGCTTATGAATATAAAACAGCGTTCAATTGATGGATTAACTTTACAAACCGCTGACAATCAGTGTTTTACAGCAGCCTAAGATTGGTCGCCTTATCAATACGCATATCTGTGGCGCAATGCGTCAGGACAACACCCTCGAAGTGTGAGGGGAAGAAAGAAGGAGAAAATTTATGCGTAAGTCTATTCCTGTTATGACATTACTTGCAGCCTCACTGGTCCTTGGAGGCTGCGCTACCAACACAGGCACTGGCGCTGCCATTGGTGCCGCTACTGGTGCTGTACTGGGTAAAGCCACCGGCAATCACAAAGACAAACGTATTTTTATTGGAGCAGCGATTGGCGCATTGGCAGGCGCTGCTGTTGGCCAATATATGGATCAGCAAGAGGCTGCATTACGTGAAGAGTTGGCGGGCTCGGGTATTGAAGTCGTGCGTGAAGGTGACAACATCCGCTTGGTTATGCCTTCAAATATTACGTTCAGCTCAAACCAAAGTGGTATCTCACCAGGTTTTTATCAATCTCTCGACGCTGTAGCGCGGGTAATGAACGAATATGACAAAACTTTCCTGAGCATAGAAGGGCACACGGACAGCACAGGCGATGCTGCATATAACATGACCTTGTCTGAAAAACGTGCTGAGAGTGTGAAAGGGTATCTGCTTCGCTCGGCGGTCAATGCACAACGTTTGTATGTGACTGGCTATGGTGAAACGCAACCTATCGCCTCTAATGAAACCTCATCAGGCCGCGCCGAGAATCGTCGTGTAGAGGTTCAAATCGTACCAAATCAAGCGTGATCCCTTTTCAAGGAGAAGCTGCCCAGCTTCTCCTTCACGCCATTTCCGTTAGAAAGTATGTATTTTTCATGAATTTTCTCAGGAACTTGATCGTTTCTGTGATTTCTTTCTGATCCACCTAGTTAGGTGAAGCGACTCGTAATAATATGTACGCTAACGCCATTTTGTTTTGGCGATCATTATAAGATTCAGAAAGGAATAAGAGGTCTACATGCCATTAGTTGCTTGCCCGGTTTGTGAAAAGCAGGTTTCCAAACGCGCGCTGTCTTGTCCTGGATGCGGAGAGCCGGATCCAGCCCGTTATCACTCGCGTAATACCTGGCTTTCACGTCTGTTTTGGTTACTGGTTTGGATAGGTATCGGTGCGGCAGTTTGGTACAAAGTGGTACCGCTGGTCATGGATGTTTTCAAGCAGTAATTGATTCGAAAGAGGATGGCGGACCCATCCTCTTTTTGGTTCTAATGTTGCTCTTCGCCTTGAGTGGGAGACCAATCCGACAAGCTCAAATGAGTCAGCAAAACGCCTGGTGAACTTTCACCAACAGCAATAGAGTAGAAGAGTTCAGCGATCTCTTCATCGCCTCCGAAACAACAAAGAATCGAATTGATGATCTCATCTTTTTCGGTGCCATCTTCGACTTGTCTTCTTATCCAGTCATACTCTACAGAGCATTCATTAATAATGGTTTTTCGGCCCAGCGCAAATGTCGTCATGATGCCTCCTGACACCTTTATTCTTATAACTGTGACAAGTACGTTTCAAAGACCATTAAACCTCATCAAAGCTGTTGTTATTTGAATCGACATCGCAAAATAAACCAACCAGTAGCATATTGATGTGTATGCTTCTTAGACAGGTATGTTTCAGATCACATCAATTTGAGAACAATTATTTATACTCGACGTGCTCATTCATTAAAAAAGTGGCGCTTAAAGCGCAAAAAATTTTGATAGACCTAACCAAAACGAACGGAAGAGTGGTAGGTTAGCGTCGTTGATAGACCCAAGACTTAAAAGCTTATGAAATGGATTCTGACGAATTGGATTCGCAAGAAGAAGTTTGAGAAGTTCTTCACCCGAGTAGAAGAAGACTTCTTTGATAAAAAGAAATACGCACCATATCTCGAAGAGAGGATTCTTGAATCCCTTAAAGAGTCTGGTGAGACTAAACCAAAGCGTGCTTCTCGTATTGTTTTGGCCTGTATCCGACAAGCGCTGTTGGACAAATATCTCACAGAAAATCGCTATATCCGTTTTCTGGAAGACAACAAGAAAGAGTTCTACCTGGACAAAGTTTCGGGTAGTGATGTGGACGTGGAGTATGAGCACATCATCCGCAACTTCATCCACAACAAACAGCGTGAATGTTCGGATTACATCCTTTCCCATGTACCCAAGTATTTCCAGAAGTTTGCCAAAGAGCTGGAAGTCGACATGGATTACCCAATGAACAAGCTGGGTGAGAAAGAGATGTTAGATGACATCATCATGCTGCTGAATCACAAATAAAAAGTTTCATACCAAGGCGGGTGACTATCCGCCTTTCTCTCCAGTCTTCAATACAAACCAATATAAGCAGATGCTGAATTTGAGACCGTTACCGTTAACAGTCCAAACAAAGCTGCTTGCCGTTCTCCATAAACAGAGTAGAATTATACTGTATATATAAACAGTATTCATTGTTATGCCTGCGATCCGATACCGACACAATTACAAAGCCGTTGTGATGAGCGGCTCTGACGAGCACCGAAAAGGGCAGATGATCCCTGCTTATTTGAAAGATGGTAGCTTGATTTACTACCCATTTGGCGGCTTCGTCAGGCGCGAAGTATTGACCTATGAACAGTACGTCAAACTGATGTTCATTGACGCGTTTTCACATTCTGATGATGGCGCGACATGGGAAGATATCGGCAGCCATAAAGTCTTGGGCGTGTTCATGCGCGGGGAGTATTTTGTGGTGCTCTCCGGTGGTAAGCCTATCATGGTTCAGTAAATTAATACCTTTCTTGATAGCTATAGCTATAGCTATATATTTGCTTATTAACACTTTTTAGCGATAGCCAAAAATAGTGAAGTGGTTCCAGAGCCTCGTTCTCGCGGTCGACTATGCCCTTAATATTCCCATAATGAAGAGCATAATTGGGACAAGGATAGTCGGCATGTCGAACAGCAAAGAGCAAAACTTCACTTCCACGCTAAACCAAGGCTGGCAACAGCACGAGTCAGAACCTGATAGTGTTTTTGATTCGATGGCCTCTATGTTAGATAGCTTGGATCCAGAACAAACCGAATCTGCGATGACCTTATTGCTCCATACAGCAATAGGGCATCTGAGCGCTCCTGAAAAGCTATTACACCTACTTGCATCATTGAACTCTAACCAATCAAATCTTCCTTCCAGCCTTCGTGCGCAAGTCGTGGCAGATTACTTTTCTACCAATGTTCTATGCGACATGAGCCATTTAACAACTGATGAGCAGCACAGAGTTTTCACTCAGATTGCCAACGAGTACACTGCATTAGAAAACACGGCTCAAGCGTCACAATGGTTAACGATGGCCACGGAAGGGGTTAGCGAAAGATCTGTATCAAAACCTCTAGCGCGGGCTATTGCTATCACTGGCAATAACTTAGCCTGTCGGTTTGAAGATTTGAAATATCGTACCCCAGAGCAAGACCAGCAAATGATCAAAGCAGCACAATTGGCTTTACAGTATTGGCGAGTTGCAGGTGGTTGGATACAAGAAGAGCGCGCTGAATATCGATTAGCGATGAGTTTAATAAAAGCTGGTCAATATCAAGACGCGCGAACACACGCAGAGCGTTGTGAAGCAATATGCATTGAGAATGAAGCAGATGATTTTGAGAGATACTTCGCCAGTGATCTGTTGATGTTAGTGCACTTCCACTTGGCACAAAGCTTCAAACAGAATTTGAGTGAAGAACTGCGGGGTTATTGTGAAACGAGCCCGCTAAGCTGACATCAGACTCTTACAGTAATCATTCCCACTTGGTGCATAATCAGCCTGAAAATTCCTGCAGTGCTCTCAGCGCTGCTTCTGCTTTTTCCGCCTGCACAAAGATATGATCGTGGTAGTAGGCGGCGAGCACATTCGCACTGATATCTTTCTCTGCCAACTTGGTAGCAACCGCAGCCGTTAAACCTACAGCATCCAGGCTGGAATGAACTGTCAAAGTAATTTGACGATAGACCCCTTCGAACACAATGTTTGCTGATTCAGCCGCTGATTTCTCCAGCAGCAAGGTTAACCCTTCGGCTTCCCGGAAAATGGCCAACGGTTCAAGCTCCACGTAATCCGACAGCGCACCTGATACGGCACAAAACACAAACTCCCCGTCAATCAAAGCTGGTTCCATCGATGACAAAAGAGCCTCTAATTCAACGATTCCCGCCATATTTCTCTCCCTGTTAGTAGCGTAACCATCCGTTACTCAATGTATCGCTTCTGTTTAGTCAAAAGAAGTGTAGGGTGGTTCAAACTCTCACACGTACCACTTTTATTGAAAACTGTATTTATATACAGTGTTGCTTATTAGCGATCCATATTTAGGGAAAACATGAGAGATTCACTGCGCGCGAAAGTCATCGAAGTCTGTAGAAAGAAAATCCTTGCTAAGGGAGATAACGTCAATGTTTCCTTCTATGCCTTCTTTGCGAACAAAAATGACGATCCAGAGCTGCTAATGGAAGCCGCTACCTGGTGGATCAAAACTCATGAACTCGACCATTTCGTGAAAGCCCGGGATGTTATCACCTTAGTTGAAAACGACAGATAGGCTCTGCGGTACCGAGCAAAATAAACGAGGAACAGACATGTCTATCATCAGCCACATTACTCTGGGTACCAATGACTACGAAAGGGCATCAATATTCTATGATGCGGTATTGAAACCTTTGGGTATGACACGCGTACCCAAGCCACCCGGCAAACCACCGCTTTATGCCAAAGACGATCAAATGCCGTTCCTGTATCTATACAAGCCGTTTGATGGCAGGCCTGCAACCTGGGGCAACGGTACACACGTCGCCTTTAAAGCGGAAAGCCGTGAAGCGGTCGATGAGTTTTACGTTGAAGCATTAGCCAATGGTGGCGCTGACGAAGGGGCTCCAGGTTTAAGGGAGCACTATGGGCCGAATTACTACGCTGCTTACGTTAGAGATCCAGACGGAAATAAGCTCCAAGCGGTTTGTTACGAATAGAACAATGGCGCTTTCGCGCCATTTCTTTTTGTCTTACTAAGACAAACAAACTGTAAGAAGAATAGGGCGCATAACACTGTTTACGCCCTTGTTCAGAGAACCTTAGTTCACAATCTCAGACAACAGATCTTTGTTCACCACAAGGTTACGTACGCCGTGTGCGTGGTCTTCATCAAAGGCATTGCCTTCACACCACTCGCCAACGGTTTCGATATTTACTTTTGCAACTTTCGGACGAACGCTCCAAGTCACCTGGAATGGTGAGCCTTTCTCGTTGTAGCCAGGGCCAGTGGTTGAACCCATATATTGAATTGGCTTACCCGTGTTAGTAGGAATCGCGACCGCCTGATGCACACCATCTTGAACTTCATGCTCTGTCAGTTCTTCAAAGTCGTAAGCATTTTTGTCGTTCACCAGCACGTAAACCTGAGTTTCTACACGAAGCTGCGGGTTTTTGTTGGCATCACTCAAACATGCGCCAAGCGTCGGGCCGGGTTCAACCTGCGCAGTTGAGTGAACATAGTGAACCTCGATGGTATCACCAGGTTTCAGATCACCATGCTTGCTTGGACAAACTTCATTCATAACCGGCGCTAGTTCAGCATCTGACAGTTTGCCGGAGTAACGGTAACCCGTGTGGTAGCCTTCACCGTCACCATTACCGGCATAAACAGTAAATTCGCCACCTTTGTGTTCAGCATTTTTGTGGAAGTGGATGTTACACAGGTTCATTTCTGTGTAAGACGGTGCAGTGCTGAACAACGTGGTGTTATTGCCTGCTTTAGAATCAATATCACGCGGTGATTGAGGACCAAATCCTTCATCTTCTGTGTTTTCAGCCAGCTCTTGACGTTGCTCTAAAATAACAGCGTCTGATACTGGCGTATTTGCGTCTTTTGCCAACACACCGAACGACGTTGTCATAGCCAATGTAATGATGCAAAGGTTGCTTGCTTTCATTGGTTTATCCCTTATTAATTGAAATAGTTCGATAGGTGTTCTCATGGAATTCATTGTGAAAAAACAACCTGATAGTTTCACATGTCCTGAAGGCAGTTTTCCGTTTACTGAGAACACATAACGAGAGTAACGAAAGTCAGCTCAGATGTTCATAGTGGAAGCTGACCAGTCTCAAATCTTTATGAGTAATTCTCTGAACTGAAGCAATTGGATGTATCAAACTGCTATGCATCTGTGGAAGGTGTCATGTTTGGTTGAGTGCGCGAGTATAGATTTGTTTTGGTTGTATTTATTAACTCAGACTCAGAGTATCCAAACTTCAAAGACCAATTCGTGTAAACTCAGCCTAAATCTAGCTGTTAATTAGCCATGCTCAAGTGCGCATTATCTATCTTATGTTAAATATGATATACAGCTACGCCAAATCTGACTCTCCTACGTCTGTCATTACCCACTTTCTTCAAAGATTTCAGTCTATTGAACGTAATTATCTATTTACCATAAAATAGATAATTACCATATTACTAAGAAGCTGCCACAAAACACGTTCTGTGGCAGCTTCTTCTTACTCAGATAATTATCTTTGCTCGGGAGCGTTAGTTGATCGGTGCGCTGCCCCAAATCATGCTGTCACTGCGGCCAATAACACCAGCAATGTATGATTGGCCATCCTTTGTTACTGTCATAATTGCGCCGTATTCGTAAGTACCATCAAAGCCACTATTCCAACATTGAGTTGCATCTGCCCAAGTGATATTGAAGTAGCTGCTCTTTCTTTCAAGTCGGCCGCCAATCGTACATTGTCCATTGACGTCAAATGAACCGTCTTCATAAACAGTCCAAGTTGAACCATCATTCATGTTGGTATGTGTTCCAACGATATCAGCAAGTTGAAGAGAATCAGCCGTCTTCTCCATTGTTACTGTCGTTGAGTAACCCGGAATGTCGATATCTAGTGACGCTGAATTATTAGCAAAATTAATTGTTGTTCCAATATTCTCGTCATATACAAATGTACCGTTCGCTCCCTCTACCGCAGTTATACCTTTGGTGGTCAAGCTGTTTGATGATGAAATCGCACTATCGGCTACCAGAATCGCACTAGTGTCATAGTTAGCGAGAATAACCGGGTATTTATCTCGAGTAGTATCGACCAGCATGACGCTTAGCATCGTTGGATCTAGATAAATCCCATCATTACTCGTGCCCGATTGAGAATCAGTAGCTGTTGAATCACCGCCTCCACAACCAGCTAAGAGCATTGCAGCCGCGATTGATGTAAGTACAGAGTTCCTTTTCATTATTTACTCCATTTATATTAGGCGGTTACAAGCCTATATGGAGTGGATGAAATGCCAAATTGGTGGCGTTTTATTTGCGACACACTGACCACCAAACTATGCATATTTCCCCTAACGCATCATCCGCTTCAGACGACTGTCGTAATAGAAGTCGCGTTGGTCGATGATTTTGACTTTATGGCTGTCAGGATGCGTGGGATTAATCAGGAAGTTGTATTCGCTGGCGATGATCGCTGATGGTAACTGAATGACTGGTGTCGTCATTTCTCGAAGCCAAGCGGTACCATAGTTACGCGAAGTATCGGCATCTGGCACAGCGTCCCAACCATTTGGGAGTTCTTGCTCTGAGACACGTTTGATTGGCAGATCGTCGGGTATGTAGATGGTCATCATCACCAAAGGAGGCATTTGAACCGGGCTTTCATGAACAAAGCGTTCAAGTGCAGCCAAAGAACGGGAGCCTGCAGTGTATAGAATGGGTTGTCCTTTCTGATGCCAGCGCCCAGACCCAAACATGCCCCCCATCCCACTGAGATCAGCAAACCGCTTAACAGAAAGTCGAAACACCTCCATTAGGCGGTCATGCCATGCATCAGGCGGTTAAGCACGTTTTCTACATATTGAATACCTGTATTAGTATCCAAATAGTCGACAGCGGCCTTTCCACCAAAAGCTACCTGTGGCGTTTTCAGCCAGTCCAATGCAGTGGCGCGGTCTTCATAGTATTCGACCGCTAAATCGACAACGCGGCGAATGGCCAGTGTCTTTTCAGACTGGGAAGGCGTCAAAAGATCAGAGTCGCTTTTACGTTGTAAACTTCTTGGACTTAGGCCAATCAAGGTCACCCATTCACCACTGCTCATCGCCATTTCTTTCATGACTTTACGCGCGTGTTTGACTTTCAATCCATGGCGGATGATATCCAGTTCCATGTCTTGATTGATGACCTGGCCTTCTTTCACGATGCCAAGTGACATTAGCTGTTCTGCGTACATACCAACCTCCAATGAGCTTTGACTAAATTATGTGCGTCATTTGTCGTATTGTAAAGCGCCACTTGTCGTAAAGGAAAGTTGTAGCACGGACTGAATAAAAAGAAGCTATAGTCTAAGGTATCTGAAAATTAGTATATTTTTCTGTGCAAGCGCTTGCTAAAAAAGAGTGCGGCTTAAATAAATTAAGCCGCAAGTTGGCAAAAAAGGTACTTATTTTTGGTTAGCTACAAGAGCAAGAGGGATTGCTCTGTAGTGGAGTTACGCAGTTGCTTTGAACTAACCTTAACATTGCTGCGGGAATATATAATAACCACAATTAATACAAGGCATATTCAAATTGCGCTTATAGTGTGCTCACTCACGTTGATATCGTAAACAGTGATATTTGTATAAATCATTACGGATTCTGGAAAGTTAGGTAGAGCATGACGTCTTTTAAGAAATCTCTGTCAATGATAAAGCCCATCTCCCACTTTTTAGCGGTTGTGTCGAACCAATCTGTCACGCATGCTGGAGAAGCGCTGGGAATTGCGCCGTCAAGGATTAGTGAATCTCTCAAATATTTAGAAGAGATTTGGAATGTTCAGTTATTTCGCCGTGAAGGCCGTCAAATGAAACTGACGAATGCTGGCCAACGAGCTTATGAGCGATACCACCACTTGGTTTACACCTTGCTCGACACTGTGAGTGAGGATATCGATCCTGACGCCATTCCTTCGGTCTTATCTATTACCACGCCAGTTGATATTGGCACTCACCTGATGCCGAGCGTTATATCAAGCTTTAATAAGCAATACCCGAACGTGGAAGTGAAACTGTTTGCTTCCGATCAGGTCATGGATATGTCTGAGGCCGATATTGATTTAGCTATTCGCGTAGGCAAGCTAAGAGGCAAAGCGACAACCGAGGAAGAGGTGATCATGAAAACCCGCCCTTTCCTGGCTGCTTCTCCAGAAATCATTCAGAACATCCGTGAAGGCTTATACCCTGAAGGTGCGCCTTTTATTCGTTTGTTGCGCCTACCTGAAAGTAAAGAAATGAAGCTTAAAAGTACGGATGCCACGCTCAAGTTAAAGACTGTCGCCGCTTCAGACAACGCCACTGCCGCACAACAAATGGCTTATGACGGATTGGGAGCTGCACTGTTTACCGGTTTACCAACTAAGCCTTACCTGGAAAAAGGAAGGCTGGAAAAGATAGACCATGTTGTTATGCCTGATATTTACATCTTTGCCAGTTGGCCAGGGCGGCGTATGACTCAGGGCGCCAAAGCGCTTCTAGAGCTGTTCAAACTGGAGCTAAGCGAGCAACAAAAACTATATGGGTAAGCGAGATCGCTTTTTCACCTGTCCAAATGCAAAGCTGGATTCGATGGCTGCAATATTGGGAAGACGGGTCAACTCTCTACGAATAAACCGCTCATATGTTTTGAGTGATTCACTCACAACATGAAGTAGGTAGTCGTGGGTGCCTGTCATGAGAAAGCACTCAAGCACTTCATCCATTTGGTCGATTAACGACTCAAACTTCACCATGTTCTCTTCCGTGGGCTTTTCGAGTTTAACCAAAACAAAGACGTTGATAGGCAAACCACATTTTTCCTGATCAATGTGAGCGTGATAACCAGTAATTATTCCCTTTTTCTCCAGCGCTCTCACCCGGCGCAAACAAGGCGAAGGGGATAGTGATACGCGATCTGACAGTTCCTGATTGGTTAGGCGTCCCTCTTTTTGCAGCTCGTCGAGAATCTTCTTATCAATGCTATCAAGATTATGCTCCATACCCTGCTCTATCCTCACATTAGTAGCGCCAGATAATTAAATATTGGCAGATACTGCCATTTAGTAACAACTATAGGGTGAAATTCGCAATCATCCTTATCGTTAGGTCGGCTAATTTATCGTTATACCTACTACGTGATTTAGTGAAGGGAAATAACGATGAACAGAGCCACTCAACTCAGCCCACTACGCAATACGACAAAGATGGAAGATGCAGCGTCTCTAGCAACGGAGCAGGCAAAGCACTTCGGCATCGACACTGATTCAGACTTTGGCCAAGCATTGGTCTCCCTAGCAACCACCTTATATACCGCTAATCATCACACGCATGACCTTTGGGCTATTACCTTAGATGGCCTTAACGACTTGGACAGAAATGACCGCATAGCTTGGTTCAACGCTAAACGGTTCCTATCTTTTCAGTTAGCGAAAATTCTCGACAATCTACAGAACCCGATGCGCGCAACTTATAAGTCCATAGCAACCAAAAACGGACACTTCGCAGCAAAAGGGGCTTACCCAATATTTGATAATGTGGCTGCGATATTCTCAGCAGCGCCGGTGATAACGCGTACTGCTACCTACCTATTTGCCTGCACAGAATGGGTAGAAGATGCCTTTAATGGACGGGAACCGCTGCACGAAATCTATTCCCGTCTGCTGAACCCAACGTCTATCGCGTTGGCTAACCATATTGTCGATATCGAAGCGGGAGACATGGCGGATCAATACCTCGCTTGGAACTTCAACTCCGGAATGGCAGCGATTGATGGCTTGCTAAGTCATTTGTTAGGCCGTGAAGATATTGTCTTGGCCTCACGCAACATCTACGGTGGCAGCTACCAGTTACTACAAGATTGGTATCGCAAATCCTCTAATCTGGATGTTGCAATAGAATGGGTGGATGGCTACGACGCAGCAACTTTTGCAAAAGCCATGGATGCAACGGCAGATAAATACGCAGACAGAATCAAAGCTGGCCGCAAGATTTACATATATCTTGAGAGCCCCTGTAATCCCCATGGTTTCGTTTTGGATGTCGCCGGAATCAGCAGAGCCGCCCATGAGCGAGATTGGAGTATCATGGTAGACACTACGGTTGGCACTCCTTTTCTTCATCCTGTGTTAAAAAGAAGTGATCATATGGAGCGCCCCGACTTTGTTATTCATTCGTACACTAAAGAATTGGCAGGTTCAGGAAGCACAACAGCTGGTGTAGTAATTGGGCGGAATGAAGACATGTTCATTCCGAAAGGTGACAGCGTAACCTGTAAGACACCAAGTGGAAAGCAACGTGAAGTAAGCTGGAATAACACCTTGTTCTGGAACGTCTATTACATTAAAGGCGCTTTTCTTGATGCCGACAAAGCGTTTGAAGTCTTGAATGGCATGAAGACCTTTGAATTACGTGTACTGCAAAAAGCCATCAACACACTCTCTCTGGCGCGTATATTCTCGCTTCACCCTGATATCAACGTGTCCTGCCCTGCTCTGCCTGAGAGCCCTAACTACCCTTTGATGCAGTCTCAAATGCGCCTTGGCTTACCGGCTTCTTTATTCACCATTGATATGGAAGGGAAAGCGGACCGCCAACCTATTGATCAGTCGTCATTTAAACAGTTCTTCGACATGTTGGAGCCTGCAATTGGTATGCAGGTTAGTCTTGGGCAAACCAACACAGTTGCGCTGTGTCCTGCTATGACAACACATTCGGAGCTATCAAGTGCTGCTTTAGCCGATGCAGGTATCAAACCGACAACACTACGCATAGCGGTAGGCTTGGAAGACCCGAGGGCTTTCATTGCTCATATGCAGCGTGCAGCTGAAATGACCATTGATGTCAAACACCCTGGTTTCTCGGATCTTTTCCCGAGCGCAGACAAGATTGATGATATCTACAGAAAAACGTATTTGGATGTGCAGCAGCGCTTTGTTGAACACCTTCCAAACTACGCCACATTGATTCAATAAGAACTGGCAACATAGCCAAGTACTACAGGCTGTTAAGGATCCAGCGCTTCACTTGGACTCAAGTCTAAGGAGGAAGCGCTGGACATCATTGTTGTACCATCGCGGTTCAGATAACAAAGGGTCACTTGGTATTGAGGTCTCACACTAAGTGGTTCCAATTGTTCTATTTGATTAACCAACTGAACATTCGGTTCGCAGCCCTTATCGCCAAAGCGGTGTAACTCCCTATCGTAGTCTGTATTTTCCACTTCTTCGTTGGTCCGCAAAATTTCAATCTTCATTGCCAAGCGACGCTTTTCAAAGCTGGAATATTGACTGGAGAGTAATTTGGCGAGCGTTTCTTCAAGCATATCAACCTGCTGCGGAACAAGCACAGTTTTGTCTGAAGCTTCCAAAGCACTTTGCGCCTTAACCATCTCTAAAGAAATTGAAGGCAGCACTTCCAAGTACTTTGTTAAAAGCACCCGACTGGATTCTGATTGCTTCTGCATCGCTACATCTGACGCGATCGTTGCTACGGCGACCGCAGTGAAGATCAGCGTTGGCGAAGCGGTAAACTTTGCTAACCACTGCATGACTGAATTTCTAATAAGAAGTGACTAAATATGCTTAATAACCGAAATTAATTGGATATAAATTCTTAACGTGACATAAGTCACCAAATAAAGGGAATAGTTGGCGAAAAGTTGCCTAATACAAGGCGCATAGTTTACTTCGGTCAATCATTTGCTATGCATGAAGTTTGTATCAATTTTAAGAATGACTAACTTATTTACATCCTAATACTTTTCTAATTCGAGTGCTATTTTCTTGCTAATTTAACCCTGTCTTAATTTCAATTCACTTTCTCTATTTTGCTCTTATAGAAATAGTTATTTAAATTCATCTGTTAACACAACCCTATATCAGCCTGCTTTACAGTGGTGCAATTCATGCCCCAGCAGAAAGCGCTTGCAGCCATATGATTGAATTAGAGAAAGCGAAAATTATATTTGCACAATTACTTATACATTTATTGCCGAGTTATTTTTTCGCCAGGGTAAATTCGCGAAATAAATTATGAAAGGGAGATTTCTTTAGAAAAGTGTGAGCGCTTTATCTTGTTATAAAAAATGCAAAATTACGGGGTCGAAATATATTGCAAATATGTTTATACGTGAAATAATCCGCAGCGCAATGGTTGTTAACAATCATGTAACACAGCATATTGCGGTAAGTATGAAAGCTATATAAAAAAGAAAAGGACTCGGTAATGAAACGTATAATGACGACTGCTGGACTTTCGTTGTTTGCGAGCTCAGCCTCTGCGGCAGGGATCGATGAAGCAATCAATGAAATAGTCGCGCCAATTGTAAACCCATTCGTGGGTATGATCTTCTCCTCTGTTCCACTCCCCTTTCTAGATGCTGAAGCGCCATGGATCGTCATGTGGCTCGTTGTTGCCGCTGTCATCTTTACGCTGTATCTGGGCTTTATTAACGTTCGTGGATTCACTCACGCAATCCGTCTTGTTAAAGGTGACTACACCGATCCAAAAGAGCCAGGTGAGGTTTCGCACTTCCAGGCGCTTGCGACCGCACTTTCCGGTACGGTTGGTCTGGGTAACATCGCAGGTGTTGCTGTGGCGATCTCTATCGGGGGTGCAGGTGCAACCTTCTGGATGATCCTTGCGGGTCTGCTTGGTATGTCTACCAAGTTTGTAGAGTGTGCCCTTGGTGTTAAATACCGTAACACTAACCCAGATGGTTCTGTTTCCGGTGGTCCAATGTACTACCTGAGCAAAGGTCTGGCTAACAAAGGTAACCCAGCATTTGGTCGTACCCTCGCCGTTTTATTCTCAGTTTGTGCGGTCGGCGGTGCTTTGGGTGGCGGTAACATGTTCCAGGCTAACCAAGCGTTCAAACAAGTGGTTGGCGTTACTGGTGGCGACATGTCTTTCTTCGCAGATAAAGGCTGGTTGTTTGGTCTTATCATGGCGGTTATCGTTGGTGTAGTTATCATCGGTGGTATCAAGTCAATCGCGAAAGTGACTGAGAAAGTCGTTCCATTCATGGCAATTGTTTACGTTGGTGCAGCTCTGATTATCATCCTGATGCACATCGACCAAGTAGGTGCAGCATTCGGCGCAATTTTCAACGGTGCATTCACTGGTGAAGGTGTCGCGGGTGGTGTTATCGGTGCCATGATCCAGGGCTTCAAACGAGCCGCGTTCTCGAATGAAGCGGGTGTTGGTTCTGCGGCAATCGCTCACTCAGCAGTAAAAACCAAAGAACACATGTCTGAAGGTTTCGTATCTCTGCTGGAACCATTCATCGATACCGTTGTTATCTGTACCATGACTGCTCTGGTTATCATCATTACCGGCCAGTTGTACGAAGGTCAGGAGCTGAGCGGTGTTGCATTGACATCAGCAGCATTTGAAGCATCACTGTCTTGGTTCCCTCTGGTTCTTGCAGTTGCTGTTGTACTGTTCGCGTTCTCAACCATGATTTCTTGGTCTTACTACGGCCTGAAAGCTTGGACTTATCTGTTCGGTGAGAGCAAGCGTGCTGAGATGATTTTCAAAATCATGTTCTGCTGCTTCGTTGTTATCGGTGCATCGATGAACCTGGGTCCAGTTATCGACTTCTCTGATGCAATGATCTTCGCAATGGCTCTGGTTAACATCGTCGGTCTGTACCGTCTGGTTCCAGAAATCAAAGCGGACATGAACGATTACCTGGCGCGTCTGGAAAGCGGTGCAATCCAACGCTACAAAGGCTAATCGAACAACCCTTCTTGCATAACAAAAAAGAGATGCCATTTGGCATCTCTTTTTTTATGTCTTTCTGAAAGAAAAATTAACCACCGGCCAGTTTGACTGTGTGACCCTTCTTCTCGAGATATGCTTTAATTTGGTCGCGCTTATCACCTTGGATTTCAATCACACCGTCTTTTACAGCACCGCCACAACCGCAGACTTTCTTTAGCTCGGCGGCGACCAGTTTCAGTGCGGTATCATCAATGTCCAACCCTGTCACCAGACAAACCCCTTTGCCTTTACGGCCCTTGGTTTGACGCTGAATCCGAACGATTCCATCGCCTTTTTCACGAACTGGCGTCTGCTTTTCTTCCTTGATACGCCCGGAATCGGTTGAATACACTAGGCGGCTGTTATCGTCTCTCATATTTCACTCTTTGACGCTTGTCGATAGCACCAATGCTATCAAAACTGGCGCTATCAGAATACGTTAACGACGGAATTAGCGAGAAAGCGCGTTTTGGTCGATAAACTGCTTAATCTTTGGTAAAGGACCTTTCAGAAGTTGTCCACGAACCAGGATATACCAAAGCCCTGGTTGTTTGTCGTCAGACATAATCTGAATACCTTTATAGATTTCAGAGGAAGGCCCCTGTGCCGTTCGAAAGGATTGACGCTCAAATTCCGCCGGCCGACGGAAAATACGGGTATCGCTCCACCAATCAATACACTGCTTTACGCCCAGCATCGTGCCGGATACCGTTCTCCCTGCGACAATTGACGTATAAACATCGTCCTTACATTCAATAGTATGACCACGATGAGAATATCGCTTTTTCATTCGCTACCTGTTCTGTGGATTGCTTACCCATTAACTTAACCGCCAAGTATCAGGCAGTTACAAGCAATTTGAGTATAGAGTTGTTATCGAGGCGATTTTAATGAAAAAGAAAGGATAATTCGACAATTAACGTGGCTTCTGCCCAACATTTATCTTTGTAGATACGATTCGATAAACGCGGGGTAACAAGCGCACTAAGATTTGGTAACGAGCTTTTTGTCGATGAAGTTTTTCAACGCTGGCAGAGAACCTTTCAATAGCCTTCCTCTTACCATCATGTACCAGCCCTTTTCATCTTCAGGGCTGTCATTCATGATTTGAATGCCTTTGTATTCTTCTGTCTTCTTTTCTTTAGGCGCATTGAATTCCTGTTTGTCGAACTCGTCCGGCATGCAGACAACATTGGTTTCGCACCACCAATCGATTGACTGTTTGATGCCAAGTAAAGTGCCAGTAACACGCTTTCCACCTAAGCGTGCGCTGTATTCTTGTGTCTTTTCATCAGCCAGCTCGATATTGTATCCACGATGATATAAGCGCTTTCTCATCGACTCTCTCCTCTTGGAGCAAAATCCAAGCGCTTGCTACCTCTTTGTAGAACCCGTCTTGGATACAAATTAAAGAATGATATAAAACAAACTACGTATCACTATGTAAATTAGACCAATTTAACAGTCTTAGCCAAATCTCCGGCATTTTTGAGACCGTAAAAGTAGGCGATATATGAATAGGTTATGTGATCGACGTTGCTTCCAACACCTAGGATTGGATGTGATAATAACAAGCAGAAACTATAGTTATAGTGCATTAAATAAATGAAAAAAATTGAACCTATCACTGACCCAAACGCTATAAAACGTAGTATTACGCTGTTTAAACAAGGGGATGTATCTCTTGATGAATGGCATGCGCTCACCCAAGGGCTTTACAGCAAAAATTCCTTGTTGAGTTTCCAAAATGATTGGCAGGTTTTCGTCGATTACTGTCGGGAAGTCAACGTGTCTCCCCTACCTGCTGCCGTGACAGCAGTTCGTCGATTTGTGGAAGCTAAAGCCACAACCCGGAAAGCCTCTAGTATTAAGCGCTATATCATCACTGTATCTATGATGCATCGAATACACAGCCAATCCGACCCTACACGTCACAGAGAAGTTCGCTTTACGCTTAACAAGCTATATCAGGAGAAAGCAGATGAAGCAGGTCAGGCAAATGCATTCCACTATCATCATCTTCAGTCACTTCACACCAAACTCTGCACCAGTGACCGCTTGAAAGACATCAGAGATTTGTTGATCTGGACGCTCTGTTTCGAATGCATGCTAAAGCGCAGTGAGTTGGCAACTATCCAATTTGAAGACCTAGCCCAAATGGAAGATAGTTTCACTCTTCACATTGCGGATAACGTCATGGAGCTTTCTTCGGAAGCCTCAGCTTTGGTTGAACAATGGTTTGAAATGACTGCCATGTCGGAAGGCCCGTTGCTACGTCGTATCAATAAACACCAACAGCTTGGTGAAGCACCTATGGATCATTCTTCAATTTATCGCGTATTTCGTCGTGCTGCAGAGGAGTTGGGCGTTCAGGGCACCCTGACTTTCTCTGGCCAATCGCCGCGTGTAGGTGCCAGTCAGGATTTGTCAGACTCTGGTTTGACAATAAAAGAAATTCAGCAACAAGGAAGATGGAAAAGCCCCGCTATGCCAGCCCAGTATGTGGGAAATAAACAGGCAAGAGACGAGGCTATGGATAAGTTCAAACGTAAGCTGGATAAGGATTAGGAACTTTTGGCTCTAGCCGACGTTAACCCCTGAGCGAATGCAGCTCGCCAAATACTCAGAGAACGTATGACCATTGTGCTCAACGAGTTTGGGGAACATTGAAATCGGCGTCATACCTGGGAAGGTGTTGATTTCGTTCAACAGGACTTCACCTTCAGGTGTTAGGAAGAAATCGATGCGTGACAGATCTTTCAGCTTAAGGTGAACAAACGCTTTCTCTGCATACTCGCGCATTTTTTCTACCTGCTCTTCCGTCAGGTTCTCTGGTTCAACGGTCGTTTGACTGTGACTACCTGCGCTGTATTTCTCGTCATAGGTATAGAAAGTGTCTTCAGGACAAGCAATCTCTCCAGGTCGAGTGACAACTACCTGACCATCGTAATGGTACGCAGCAATTTCCAGTTCACGTGGGCGAACAGCTTTCTCAACCAACACTTGGTTTGAATAGCCAAACGCATCTTCAACGGATTCGCGCACGGATTCTTTATCCGTCACTTTATAGCAGCCAACGGATGAGCCCTGGCACGCTGCTTTCACAAAAATCGCACCCCAGCGCTCGAAAGCCTCTTCTGCTTTTTGAATGCTGTCTTCGTTGTTGTCTGTCAGGAAAACGTAAGGCGTATTGGGAATACCAATGGCGTCAAACCAGAGTTTTGATGTGATTTTGTTGAAGCACACATTACTGGCTGAAGAATCACAACCCATGTAAGGGACACCCGCCAACTCAAACAAAGATTGGATGTCGCCGGTTTCCCCCGGAAATCCGTGAATACATGGCACGGCAAAATCAATATCGATAATGTCGTCACCGACTTTAAGTGTCTTATCCAAATTGAGGCGGCAATCTTGCCCATTGCTGTCTTTCCAGCCATCGCTTTTTGTCATTTCAACGCGAATAACTGAAACGGATGGCAGTTTCTTCAGTTCAGATTCCAGATAGTTCGCTGACACCATCGATACTTCATGTTCAGCGCTACCGCCACCACACAGCAACAATACTTGAGTTGGGTTCATGACCATTCCTACTTCGCCCTGATAAAACGCTCAGGGATAACAAAATCCAATTGCACAATCCGTGAGGCACCTACAATACCCAAACAACCTGAAAATGCTCGCAATCAGGTCGCTTGGGTATAGTAAACAAACACATTGGCGCTTTCACTTAATCGAACGCAAATAACTGGCAAATTTTGCGTGATCGCGCAAAAACCCGTCGTTACTTGCTTTAGAAGCCACCGCTTGCCTGAAGAATCGATACAACAAGCAAGAAAAAAGAGAGCCTTAGCTCTCTTTTCCTTAGATAAACCTGCTTAGTTCAATCGTTTAACTTCTGGTGTCGAAGACGATTTTATAGAGGCAAATGACCGGATAAACGGACCGTATTGTTTGATGTCGTTGGGTAAAGCTTTGAGTGCATTTTGTGCATCTGCTTTCGACTTAAACTCACCATAGAGCAAGGTGTACCATGGTAAGCCATCAACCATTTTCTTGTTTGACCAAACCGGCTTATCTGACGGCAATTTGTTCATGTATTCACTGAAGCCTTTGTTGTGACTCAGTGCGATGACCTGAATGGTGTAAGTTGAAGATGAAGTCGCAGACGGCTTCTTGGCTGGCTTAGGTGCCGGCTTCGGTTTCTTCTGCGCAGTCATAACTGGTTTAGGCGCTGGTGTTTTTGGTTTTTCTGCCGCAACAGGCTTAGGCATCGGCTTGGTCATCTCTGGTTTTGACACAGGTGCCATAGATTCAGTCACAGGCATCACTTCTTCTTCAGAAGATTGGGTCAAAATTTGAGTGGTGCTCGTACCCCCGGCACAACCGGCAAGCGCAAGAGTGAAAGCGATCGAAAGGATTTTCTTCATGAATATTCTACTTTTAGGAGCCACTGCCCTTATTCTGTACCTACCCCGCCATTCATTCAACTTAAACCAAGACCACTCTGATAAGTATCTGCCACATGTCACACATCATTTACTGGTTTCTGGCAATCTGACCGTGCTTTTAGCTACGGATCACAGCCAAGCTAACTGATTGAAACATCGTGGGGTGAAAAACAGTAAACTGTCTGTGGGTTACCAAGTCGGAGAGCGAAATGACCAGCCTGGATACGCTGTTTAAACCAAAATCAATTGCCGTTATCGGCGCTTCTGATACACAAGGACGTGCGGGTAACGTGATTATTCGCAACTTACAGTCAGGCGGTTTCCAAGGTCCCATCATGCCTGTCACGCCCAAATACCAGGCCGTTGCCGGGATCCTCGCTTATCCGACCATTGAAGCTTTACCTCTCATTCCTGATCTCGCGATTCTCTGCACACAAGCCTCACGCAATAGCGAACTGATTCGTCAATTAGGCGAAAAAGGTGTGAAGGTGGCGATTATTCTGGCGGCTGGCATGAAGAAAACCAAAGCCGAAGATGGTTGCAGTGAATTTGAAGTGATGAGAGGCATCGCCTCACAATATGCGATGCGGGTGATTGGTCCGAATAGTCTTGGCTTGATCTTGCCTTGGTTGAATCTGAATGCCTCTTTCTCTCCTATTCCGGCAAATCGAGGGAACATTGCATTCGTTTCTCAGTCCGCGGCGGTGTGTACCACTATTCTTGATTGGGCACGTAACCGCCGAATTGGGTTTTCCACCTTTATCTCTCTGGGCGAAGCCAGCGATATTGATTTCCCTGAACTGCTGGACTACTTGAGCCGGGAGAGTAAAACAGATGCCATCCTGCTTTATATCGACAATATTCAGGATGCCCGCGCATTCATTTCCGCAGCCAGAGCGGCATCCCGTAACCGTCGCGTTCTGGTTCTGAAAAGCGGACGTACACCCGAAGGCGCTTCTATCCTTCCTCATTTGCAGGAAAATGAAATTGGGCTAGATGGCGCTTATGACGCGGCTATTCGGCGCTCCGGTATGCTGCGAGTACGTACAACGCACGAGCTATTTGCAGCCGTAGAAACGCTGTCTCACTCCGTACCACTTCGTGGTGAGCGACTCGCGATAATTTCCAATGGAGGCGGCCCTGCAGTCATGGCGGTTGATACCTTGTTGGAAATGGGCGGCAAACTGGCCGTACTCAGCGAAGAAACCAAAGCGAAGCTTGATGCTATTCTCCCTACCAGCTGGTCGCAATCAAATCCTGTCGATATCGTGGGTGATGCAGACACTGAGCGCTACAAGAAAGTGACAGAAATTCTACTTGAGAGCGACGAAGCCGATGCACTGCTAATCCTTCACTCTCCTTCTGTGACTGCTCCTGGCTTAAAAACCGCAAAAGCACTAGCGGATATGCTGAAAAACTCACAGCGTGCCAAGCGCTTTAATATTCTGACCAATTGGCAAGGTGAAAGTGACGATGCCACCGTAGCTCGACTTGCTTTCGCTCATGCTGGCTTTCCTGCATATCGAACACCGGAAAGTGCCGTTACCGCATTCATGCACTTGGTTGAGTACCGGCGAAACCAGAAGCAACTGATGGAAACGCCGACTTCTATCGGTCAAATTGATTACGATGTAGAAGGCGGTAAAGCGTTAATCCAACAGGCTTTGGAAGAAAATCTGGGCACGCTGACCACCCATGAGGCACGACCATTTCTTTCGAAATACGGCATTAATGTGATGGCGACATGGTTAGCGTCTGATGCCTCTGAAGCCGCGCAGATCACGGAGCAGGTTGGCTACCCCGTTGCCGTTAAACTCCGCTCGCCCGACATCGCTCATAAGTCTGACGTTAACGGTGTGATGCTGGATTTAAACAACGCCACCGAAGTAGCGAATGCAGCGCAGCTGATGTTGAACCGAGTCAGCATGACCTACCCCACAGCACGTATCGAAGGACTGCAAATCCAAAGCATGGCAAACCGAGCAGGGTCGCAGGAACTTCGGGTTTGTGTGCGTCACGACCCTGTTTTTGGCCCTGTCATTTTGCTGGGAGAAGGCGGTTCAGAATGGGATGTGAACCGTGATGCTGCCGTTGCCATTCCGCCCCTCAACATGGCCCTTGCACGTTACTTGGTGATTGGTGCGATCAAAAGTGGAAAGCTTCGCCAACGCGGCCATCCCTACAATTTGGATGTGAACGCGCTATGCCATTTCCTTGTGACACTGTCACAGATTTTAATTGATTTTCCTGAAATCACTGAGCTGGATATTCACCCTTTGCTGGTAACGGGCGACAGCTTCACAGTGCTGGATGCATCTATTCAACTCAGCCCGTTTGAAGGTGATGCTAATACCCGATTGGCGATTCGTCCTTATCCTAAAGAGATGGAAGAGCGCGCTGAATTGAAAGATGGTAGAGCGATTTTACTGCGCCCAATCCTGCCTGAAGACGAGCCTAACCATAAATCATTCATCGAGCATGTATCGGTAGAAGACCTCTATAAGCGCTTCTTCTCAGATGTTGGTGAGTTAAACCATGAAGCATTGGCGAATCTAACCCAGATTGATTACGACCGCGAGATGGCTTTTGTGGCTGTTCATCGATTGGAAGACGGTTCTGATGAAATACTCGGCGTTGTGCGAGCCCTTGCCAACCCACAGCACACAGATGCAGAGTTTGCGGTGTTAGTTCGTTCGGATCTTAAAGGTATGGGACTTGGCAGAATTCTGATGGAGAAAATCATCAGCTATGGTCGAGTAAGTGGTCTTAAGCGCTTTAATGGCATGACCATGCCTTCAAACTCAGGGATGATTGCTCTGGCACAAAAAGTCGGGTTCGCTATCGATGTGCAGTTACAGGACGGCATCGTTGAAATGGACATGACGCTCTAACCTAAAGCGCACCACTAAAATGCGATCAAAAAAGCCGCTGTATGCGGCTTTTTGCTGTTCAATGCCTGTCGAATCAAGCAGCAGGTAAGGTGTAATCCACCACAATGATGTCTTCAATATGCGGTACAAACACTTCCTTCAACGCATCATGCTCTGGGTGGAATAAATAGCTCTGGCGTCCCTCTTCATTAGCAAAGGTCATAAAGACAATATGGGTGTAGCCTTCATTTTTGCCTTCTGGGCTGTCATTTTCGCCCCACTCTACAGAGACAACCCCTTCGACACGGTCAGTCATCGACATAAATTCTTCGCGAATTTCTTCAAAATCCGCTTCATTGGACGTCGGTTTGAATTTTACCAGCAGTACGTGTCTGATCATTGCTTGCTCCGTGCAGCGCTTAAGGTGAATGTAAAATGATCCGCCACATTACCGGACCAATGTCTTTATCCTACTTTCTCTTGAGGAATCGGCTGAATCACTTTTAGTAATCGCGGAATTTCACGAATCATCCAACTTTTCGCATTCCCCATACGATTGCGTTTCCACGCCATCACCCAATAAAGTTTGTAAGCCTCGCTACCCTCAATGATTTTTAAACGACCTTCTTCGATATCTTTGCTCACCCACCAATCCGGCATGGTCCCGATACCATAGCCATCAAGAATTGCATGGTATTTCTCTGTCATAGAGGAAACGGTCAAACGGGGTTGTTCATCAAGGATATTGAAAGTATATGTCTTCGCATTCCGTGCTGAGTCCGCCACAGAAATACTGCGGTATAAACGGCGTACATCAGCATCATAAGGATTAGCATGGCGATGGATGGGATGGTTCGCAGCTGCAACCCAATAGCCATCAGAGAAACCAATTTCCTGCATTTTAATACCTGGAGGCGCTGCAGGCGGCTTGGGACTAATCAAGATATCTGTGCGATCTTCTTCTAGTGATTCCCACGCACCGGCCAGAATCTCCTCTTGAAGACGAACGCGCGTGCTGGCTTCTCTGCCCAGCTTGTCCACCAGCGGAAAGAAATGGCGGGCGGTCAACAACCCATCAAACGCGATGGTAATGTCTAACTCCCAACCGTGGGCCAGCGATTTTGCATCTGCCACCAGCTCGTCGCCGGCGTTTATCAGAACACGTCCCCTTTCCAGCAGCAGTTTTCCAGCGTCTGTAAAAATAGCTTTGTGGCCTGAGCGATCAAAAATCACCAGATCCAAATCCTGCTCAAGCTTTTGAACTTGATAGCTTAATGATGAAGGGGCTCGGTTTAAAGAATCTGCCGCGGCGGCAAAGCTTCCTTTGCGGTCAATGGCGTCCAGCACCTGAAGAGCTTCGAAAGATAGCATGGGTTTTATCGTTCCTTGTTCTTATTCCAAAGCCATTTTTGATGTTGTTTCGGGCTTAGGTAAGTATATGACCCGATTAGAGACGTTTTATATTCGTTTCGGGATGCACCAAAAAATATGACTGTTGCAAATGTGTCACAATCAACTGATAGAAAACAGAAAAATCTATAAGTTCAATAAAACCGTGATGTACACACCTCGCCGCGCCTAAAACGCTTATGGCTAGAACAAAAATTTAACCACTATGGGTCAACAGACCCTAGGCTTAAGAAAGAGGTGATTATGAAGTTAGACCGTATTGAGATTTCCGGTTTCAGAGGCATTCGACGCCTTTCTCTTAGTCTTGATGAGCTCACCGTACTCATCGGTGAAAATGCTTGGGGTAAAAGTTCACTGCTAGACGCCCTTTCACTTTGCTTGCCATCTTCCGGCGAACATTACGATTTTGTCCGCTCCGATTTCCATATCGACTATACCTTGGGCAACGCCCAAACCAACCAAATCCAGATCATCTTCCGTTGGGTCGAGACCTTCTCTGGTGAACACAGAGCTAGGCGATATCGTCCGTTCAATGAAGTTTGGAATGGCAGTGATGACAAAGGTTTGCGTCGACTCGATTTTCATATCAACGCGCTTCATGTCGATGGAAAAATTGCGGTAACGCGTGATTTCCTTGATAAAGACGGTGCCATCATCGAAACACCGAACAGTGAAAGTCTGGCGCTCAAGCTCATCCTTCTGCACCCAATCATTCGTATTCAGGATGCACGTCGCTTACGTGACAGCGAAATGGATTTGAACGGCAATAAAACACGGTTGGAAAAACGGTTGGAGAATACGGTCAAGCGACTTCAACAAAAACCCGGTCATGTGAATAAAGGCGAGGTGCGCAGTGGTGTAAAAGCGATGCGTACGCTTCTCGACCACTATTTTGCTTTTGATAGTCACAACCGTTCACCCGCAGAGATAGAGCCATCAAGGCACCTGAACATGCGCGCTAATTACGTGCATCCGTTAGAGATAGTCGCTAACAATACGTCGAATCATAGTCGCCTGCTGCTGATGGGCTTGCTGAGTACGTTTGTTCGGGCTCGCGGACCTAAGCAACTCAAAGCTAACGCCCGACCTATTGTGATCTTCGAAGATCCGGAAAGTAGGCTGCATCCAACCTTGCTCAACCAAGCTTGGCGACTCATCAGTTTAATGCCTATGCAGAAAATTCTGACCACCAACAGTGGTGATTTGCTTTCTGCCGTTCCCCTCAACAGCATTCGGCGATTAGAGCGTGGTGCCACGCAAACCGATTCGCATCAAGTGCCGCCAAACCGCCTTAGCAAAGACGAAGAACGCCGGGTGTCATTCCATGTCAGATTCCATCGTCCAAGCGCCCTATTCGCCCGTTGTTGGCTGCTAGTGGAAGGTGAAACAGAAGTTTGGCTGTTTAACGAAATGGCGCGTATTCAGGGTTATGATCTCGCTGCAGAAGGTGTTCAACTGATCGAATTTGCACAAAGCGGACTTAAACCCCTTATTAAGCTGGCGATTGCGTTGGGTATTGAATGGCATGTTATTGCAGATGGCGATATGGCAGGCCAGAAATACGCCCATACGGCTCGCAGTAAGCTTGATGGAGAGAAAGAGAAGCACCGCCTTACTGTGCTTCCAGACAGAGACATAGAACATTACCTGTTTAACCACGGATACGAACCACTGTTCCGGGAAATGGCGCACATTGAAGGTAATACCTACATTGCCCCCAAGAAAATCATTGCGCGCGCACTAAAAAAATATGCGAAGCCAGATGCTGCCTTGGCTATCATTGAATATACAGAGCGGCATTTGGAAGATGATATCCCACTGCTACTGCGGTGGATCGTGCAGCGGGTAGTGAGTATGGCTAGAGGAGCAGGTTAATCCTGTTTTTCAAAGAAGATTGATATTTTACCGACCTCCACGCCGAATTTTTTCATTGAGGTCAGATTGAAAGCGCGTTTTTCATCCTGACGGTAAAGCCAGTCATCAAGTGTCAGCACATAAGTACTGTCGCCCACTTCTACGCTGAGGTCGTAAATCCAGTTAAGAGCATTGCCTGACTCACTTCCCTTCGCTGTGCCGACAACGTCGCCTGCTGTTCCCTCATAACTTCCGTCTTCAAGGCGCGTTATCGTCCAAATGCGTTTTTGCTTCTCACCGTCATCGAAGATAAAGTCTTCGTCTAAGGTGATCTGATCGCCATCCACGGTGCCAATTATACTGACTTCGAAACGCCTGGTTTGCTTACCGGTATAATCCTGAACCATTCCCCAAGCCAAGGTTTCCCCTTCAAAATATTCAAACAGATTAAAATTGGGGCTTGTCGCTTTATAGTCTTCCAGCGAAGCTGAACACCCGACTAATGCGGTCATCAATGCAAAAGCAGCGATAAGTTTTTTCACTCAGGGTTTCCTCCAATTAGAGCTAGACGAAGTGATGGGTAGGCGGTTGCAGGCGAAAGCCAGATTGCGGAGAACGCATTAGCAATATCCGCGTTTATCAGTTTCCCGTAAGGCGATGCCTTCCCCTGATTTGGCTGATAGAAGAACTGCCCTTGGTCTGCCGACAAAACATAAATAAGTCGGTCCCCTTCTTTCACATCAGGCCATGCGTTTTGCATCTGAGGAAGCCACTCCTGAGTTTGTTGTTCGCTAAACCCAAGATGCAGCCATTGGTCTACGGTTGCATCGAGTAAATCGTCTGCATCAATGTCACGGCTGTATGTGATGACCAGAGCTAATGGGTCGCCGGAAGCAGGTTCAAACTTACCTGAGGGAGTTCTTAGTTCACTGTCATAGATCTTCCAGAACCCCCAAGTGAGAGATGCGGCGCCAACAGGTTTCCACCAAACCCAATCGTCTTGGGTTTGCGCACTTGTGGGGCTGGCTGTGATTGGTGCGGACAGCGTGAACGCGATGACTAATGAAGAGAAAAGGGCCGCTATTCTTTTTCGGCCAGCGACTTTTCTGTCATAGAAAGATGTGGTTTTGGACATGTCTCCCCCTTCCTTGAAAGACGCTTTAAGATGACCAAGAAAACGACACTGTAGATAAACCAAGCAGCAGCAAGGACAAGTGCAGTGTTGACAAGCGTCATAGTGAACTCAACCGCGCCAAGTCGCTCTCCTCCTAAGTAGCTCCCTGCACCGCCGACAGCACCAACAATGGCTAGTAGCCAGAGCGGCTTTTCCATCAGCCAATCACGAACCAGCCAGATGTACGTCGCAAACCCAGCCCAAAGGACCCCAAGCCATAAAGGCATATAAGAAGTATCGAAATTCAGCACTTGTAGATGAGTTAATACGCTGTCCCCTGCTACACCGATCAGCGTAAAAAGTGGCGTTGCAAACAACACACCTCTATCGAGCAACACAGCACCGATAAGGGCAAGCACCAGGAAAGGAAGCATGCTGTTTTGACCCAGCACAGCAGCAAACCAGTAAGCATTGAACGCCAGTGATATCAAGACAATCCGCATACTTCCTCCTTACTCATATTGGGATTATTCGCGCCAATCTGGACGGCTTAGCACTAACTGAACCGTGCTGATGGTGCGTTCGCGAAAGCCACCTTCGCAGTAGCAAAAGTAGTAACGCCAGAGTCGTGCGAAACGCTCGTCATACCCCAGATCCGCAAGCTCAGTGAGGTTGTCGTTAAAACGTTGATGCCATTCTTCGAGCGTTTTGGCGTAATCAAGACCGATGTCTTTCAGATCTCTCACTACCAAGTCACTCTTGAGGGTGAACTGGTCCAGAAGCACGCTGACTGAGGGTAAAAAACCGCCTGGGAAAATGTGCTTTTGAATAAAGTCGACGTTACTGCTGTAGTGCTCGTAGCGCTGGTCAGCAATAGTTATCGCCTGAATCGCCATCAAACCATTTGGTTTTAAAAGCGATTCGCATTTCTTGATATACGTGGTCAGAAATTGTTTACCTACCGCTTCAATCATTTCGATCGAAACAAGCTTGTCGTACTGCCCTTGGAGATCACGATAATCTTCCTTCAACAAGGTAATTTTATCGGTCAGCCCTTCCTGCTCTACACGGCTTTTTGCCCACTCATACTGTTCGTTGGAGATTGTCGTTGTCGTCACACGACAGCCATAATGCTTTGCAGCATGAATCGCCATACCGCCCCAACCCGTGCCGATCTCAATCAGGTGATCGGATGGGCTAAGCTTCAGCTGTCTACACAGACGGTCCATCTTAAGAAACTGCGCACGCTCTAGGGTGTCGGTATCACTTTCATAGATACCACTCGAATAGAGCATCTCCTGATCAAGGAACCGTTCATAAAGATCGTTTCCAAGGTCATAGTGCGCGGAAATGTTAGAACGCGAGTTTTCTTTTGTGTTTCGGTTTTTCCAGTGACCAATCTTGGTAGCAATGTTGGCAAGCCAGCCCACTTTACTTTCCAAACGATCAAGCGCTGGCAGGTTTCGGCAAACTGCGCGAATGACTGCGGTTAGGTCCGGAGAGTCCCACCAACCATCGATATACGCCTCAGCTGCGCCAATACTGCCGCCTGTCAGCACACGACGGTAAAATCCTGGGTGGCGGATAATCACTTCTGCATGAAGATCAGCGTTAGGATCACCCAGCTTTTGAGTCTGCCCGTCGAAATCGACCAAGGTCAACGAAGCGCCTTCAAGGTAGTCAAACGTGGAAACCAACATGCTTCTCGCGAAGGTATCCTTCTTCGTGACTGGCCAGGCTGATGATTCGATATTGCTTGAATACATAATTACTCCTTTGCCTGTTCAGGATGACCGTAAAATGGCGCGCCTTTTATCCAGAGTTTTAGCGATTGCCAGTAGATCGAAAACACGACCTTTACCGTCATCACGGGCGTTTTTACGATAAGTTTGGTGAGCTCAGAGGAAGTAAACGGGTTCTTCTTCATAGCAAGCGTTGCATCGAACTCTCTGCCTTCCCGATGTGTTTCGAGATGGACAAAAGCCGTCTTGTCGACAGGACGCAGCTTCCAAACGTACTTTTGATCGATTGGATTAAAGGGAGAAACATGGAATGCTTTGTTGTTTTCCCAATGTTTACCAGCTGGAACGGCATAATAATGCCGTTGATTCCAAGGCGTATTGCTGACCTCTGCAAGCATGTAAGTCCAATTGCCTTCATCGTCGTAGAGGTAATAGAAATTCACGGGACTGAAATACAGACCAAAGTAACGCAGGTGACAAAGCGCCAGTACCTTTCCGTTATAACGTTTCCCCGTCAGTGCAAAAATCTTATCCTGTACCGCTTGCTTGGTGTCTTCGCGACCTTCCATATAGTCAGGTCTGTGGAACGAAGCCATTCCCCACTTTTTGGTAGTGAAACCTCTGACAGATTTGGTGAGTTCATCGACTTCATCCAAGTCAATCAATGGCATAAACATAGGATAAGAAAACACATGTTCTACGGGCGTGAAGCGGCGGTGACGGACACTGCCGACAAATAGGCCACTGAGTGAGTCGCCGTTCATGACGCGCTCCGAAGTGGCATTGGCTCAACGTTGCTGTTGATACCCGCGACAACGTCAAGCGCGCTACGAACACCGTCTTCGTGGAAACCGTTGTACCAGTATGCACCGCAGAACCAGGTATTATTGATGCCCGATACCAGTTCACGCTTCTTCTGTGCAGCGATACATTTTTGGTCGAACACTGGGTGTGCATAAACGAATTTTCTCAGTACCTTGGACTCGTCGATGCTGTCTGTTTGATTGAGTGTTACGCAGAACGTTTCAGGCGACTTGATGCCCTGAAGAATGTTCATGTTGTAAGTCAGCGCTGCTGGTCGAGATTCTCGGCCATCGTTTTTGCCCAGATGGTAGTTCCAGCTCGCCCAAGCGGCCTTGCGCTCTGGCAGCATTTTCTCATCCGTATGCAAAACAACATCGTTGTCTTGGTAATCGATATCTCCCAGCACCTCAGTTTCGTGTTTAGAGGGGTCAGCCAACAGCGAAAGCGCTTGGTCACTGTGGCAAGCAAAAATCACCTTATCGAAATACTCTTCGCCCTTCTCAGACTCCACCACAACGCGGTCGTGGTAACGAAGAACCTGTTTAACTCGGGCGTTAAGACGAATGCAATCTTCAAATGCTGGCACCATCTTACGGACGTACTGGCGAGAGCCGCCCGGAATGACATACCATTGCGGACGGTTTGCCACTTCAAGCAAGCCGTGGTTGGCAAAAAAGCGAAGGAAAAACTTCAACGGGAATGCACGCATGTCTGACAGCGTAGAAGACCAGATTGCAGCGCCCATTGGCAGGATGTAGTTCTGGCAAAAATAATCGCTGAACTTGCGACGCGTGAGGAAATCACCCAATGTCTGCTCGATAAGCGGATCACCATGGGTTGAAACGGCATAAGCCTCACGTGCTTCTTTGTTGAATCGAAGAATTTCCGAGATGAACTTGTAGAACTTTGGGTTAAGCAGGTTTCGCTTCTGTGCAAACAAAGAAGCAACACTGTGGCCGTTGTATTCCAAGCCATTATCGTCGTTGTGAACACTGAAACTCATTTCAGTTTCTTGCGCGCCAATGCCGATGTCAGCCATCAGACGCTGAAAGTTCGGGTACGTGCGGTCATTGAAAACGATGAATCCTGTATCGATAGCATACTGACCACTGGCAACTTCAACATCCACCGTGGCAGTATGACCACCGATGTAGTCGTTGTATTCAAACAACGTGATGTCATGCTCTTTATGCAGATAGTGCGCACATGTCAGGCCTGAAATACCTGAGCCGATAATTGCAATTTTCATTATGCTTTCCTTGTTATTTTTCTTACCAGCGCGAGTTGCATTGCCATAGGCAGTGAGGATAGGAACTTGAGGAAGTAACTGAACCTCTTGGGGAAGTGCACTTCCACTTTCTTTTTATCTAAGCCCTGTCGAATTGCTGAAGACGCCTCTTCTGGCGTCACCAGCATCGGCATAGCGAAATCATTTTTATCAGTGAGTGGCGTTTTGACAAAGCCCGGAGAAATAAGTGACACGGTCACCCCTTTACTTTCTAAATCAACCGAAAGTGAACGTGCCAGGTACGAGATTGCCGCCTTTGAAGCGCCATAAGCTTCTGCCCTTGGCAAGCCCAAGTAAGCAGCAGTAGAGCCCATTAGAGCCAAGTGTGTTCCATGCTGAAACCCACCTTGGAGAGCTTCAATACAGTTCAAAACACCAAACAGGTTGATGTCGAAAACGCGTTTGAACAGGGAGACATCAATCTCGCCGTGGTCAATATACTCACAGGTGCCAGCGTTCAGAATAACTAAGTCGTAGGCCATATCTTCTTGCACTAATGCCGCTTTCGTCGCCTCAGTATCTGTGGCGTCGAAACTTAACACTGTGACGTTGTCACGGCCTTCCGCCCAGGATTGTAAGGTCAGCACATTGCGACCACAGGCTGTGACGTGCCAGCCTTCAGCAGAATAATCCTTCGCCAGTTGCAGACCGATACCTGATGTTGCACCTGTAATGAGTACCCGCTTCATTGACCCAACCTCTTTTTAATCATTCGAACGGCTGAGCCCAATACGGGAAGCGCTTCATAAAGCATTTCGCCAAGGTCAAAATAGTCGCGATGAAGAACCACGCGCCCTTCTTTGAGCACGAGACGCGTGCAACCGTTGACCGCCCTTTCTGCACCGCCTTCTAGCTTTGGATGGGACAGCGTCATCGTCCAACTAATAAAAGCGACGTCTCCATTCACCGCATGGTCATGAATGTTGAAGCGACAATCAGTAACGTTGGTGTACATGGATTCGAAGTAACGAGAGAGATTGTCATACCCCTCGATGCGATGAGCTGGGTCTTCAAACACGACATCTTCGCTGTATATTTCATCCAGCGTGTTCAAGTTGTCCTTGCGCAGCGACGTGTAGACGGTAATGAAACGGTCCAATGCGTCATTTTGAGATGTGGCTGCTGTTTGCATCATGATTCGGCCCTATGCGTGTTCTGATAGCTCTTTGCCATCTCGAACATTTGGATGGCTTTTTCCCTCGCCGTTTTGTGGTCAACAACCGGTTTGGGATAGGAGAGCTCTATTCCGTTTTTCTCTGCCCAAACATGGGGTTCGTGAAGTGACTTGTCCGGAACAGACTCTAATTCTTTCAACCATCTACGAATGAAACGCACGTTAGGATCAAATTTCTTACTCTGCGCAGTGGGATTAAACACACGAAAATAAGGTTGGGCATCAGTGCCTACAGATGCAGACCACTGCCATCCGCCATTATTTGCTGCAAAATCACCATCAATCAGCTTGCACATAAAATACTGCTCGCCCCACCGCCAATCGATGTGAAGGTCTTTCACCAAGAAGCTGGCGACTATCATACGAAGGCGGTTGTGCATCCAGCCGGTATCATTCAACTGACGCATGGCGGCATCTACGATTGGATAGCCAGTTCGCCCCTGTTTCCAACGTTCAAACAAGATCTCGTCGCGGTTCCATTCAATGGAGTCTGTCCATTCAAGGAACGCCTTGCCCTTGCTGATATCAACGTACGCAGCAACGATATGTTGGTAGAACTCACGCCACACCAATTCAGAAAGCCAAACGTTGGCACCGCCTGAGCTTTTATCAAAGCAGTTAGGCTCTTCAACCAACAAACGAGCCAGACACTGACGCGGCGACACTGCACCAATAGCGAGATAAGGGGACAGTTGGCTGGTTGCTGGAATCGCCGGAAAATCACGTGTCGATTCATACTGATCAACGCGATATCTGCAGAAATCACGCAGTCTCTGAATGATGGCACTGTCGTCGATTGGCCACCCCACCGAGTCTCTTTGCGGGTACCGCAGAGAAATACTGAATGGCTGACGTAAAAGAGATGAAGTGATGGTATTGGTTTGCACGGGTTCAGGCGCACTTAGAGGAGATAAGTTTTCTTGCGTTGCGCGAGCAATCCAAGCCTTTTTGAAAGGCGTGAAAACCCGATATGTATTTCCAGCACCATTAGTGATGGCTCCAGGTGCAAAGATACACTTGTAGTCGAATCGATGAAGTAGCGTCCCCGTTAAACTGAGCATGCCAGCGATAGAGTTATCGCGGTTTACTTCATCAGACTCGTAATCCCTTGTGCAGTAGATATCGGCGATCTGGTATTGCTGGCAAAGCTGTGCCAGAGACTGGTTGACGTCTCTGAACGTGTCAACCGAACGAACCAACAAGGGAATGTTCAGCGCCTCCAGCTCTTGTTGAAGCACAACAAGGCGACGGCGAATGAGATCAGCCTGAATGGGTGCCATTCTATGTGAACGCCACTGAACCGGCGTTTCGTAATAAATAGCCATCACAGGTTCACCACTTCGACAGGCTTCCGTCAAAGCGATATTGTCTTTAATCCTGAGGTCTCTCCTGAACCAAACCAGCTTCATCCTCATGCTCCCTTACATGTTTTATTGCGTTCTGTTGGCAGCGCTGACGCTTGCCAAAGCAAGTTCTGGGTGAATCTTCGTTGATTCACCGGATATCTCTATCTCAATCGGAGCTGAAACCATCAGCTCAGCGATTTCTCGTCTCAAAGCCAGTGTGAAAGCCTGGTCAGAGTGAATCACAAATCGCTTCACACCTTTGTCTACCAGGCTGCTGCACAGGATAGATAAGCCTGACCCTACACCACCCAATGTTGTGACAGCGTAACCTTCAGACTGTAACAACAGTGCTTTAAGGTAAAAGCGATAGCTTTGATCTCGGCTGACGCTGACTATCCAGCATTTGTCTTTACCTTTTGCTTTCTTGTTCATGTGCAAGCAATGCACCAGCACGTTGTTTAACTCCGCGCGCCAAATTTGCGCGCACAAGACTCCAGCTTCTGAGCTTTGTTTATCGAACCAATCGGTTAACGGCTCAAACAATTTTGATTCGAGTACATGAATAGGATAATTTTTGGTGAGTTCATAAAGGCGCGCTTCTAATGCCTTCACGTCGAAACTCATCACAAGGGCCTTTAAATTTTCCCATTCGGGTAGATTCTGGACATTCTCAACATGCCCTGAGCTTGTTCCCAGTAACTCTTTGACTTGGCTTACAGGAACGCCTTTATCAAGCCAGGAAAGGATTTCCTGAATGTGTAAAACATCTTGTTCCGAGTAGAGTCGATGCCCTTTAGGTGTCCTCTGGGGAGTGATTAAGCCATAGCGACGTTGCCAGGCACGTAGGGTGACGGAATTCACCCCGGTGCGTTCTGACACTTCGCCTATGGATAGCAATTTTTCTTTAGAGTCCATAACGTAATCTCAGACTATCCGGATAAGGATGCAGGTAGCATTGTTGTTGCAGATAAGCATCCGGATTTTGGTTAAGGTGATGATTGATAAGCGTTAACGGTGCCAGAAGCGGCATCGTGCCTTTGCGGTAAGCATGGATTAAGTCAGCAAGCTCGGCTTTCTGTTGCTTATCGAGTGCGCGCTTGAAGTAGCCTTGGAGATGCATTAACACATTCGTGTTATTTTTGCGGGTGGCGCGTTTGGCAATGGCCTGCATAAAACGGGTACGGTACTCAGCGAAGAACTCGTCGATATCGTGATTTGCAATGTCGGCAACAAACTTTCCAAGCTCCTTATACTCGGTTGGACAATGTGCCATCAAAACAAGCTTGTAGCGTGAGTGGAATTCTACGATAGCGCGTCGGCTGATTCCCTCTGCCATTGAATCGTAGAAGTCACGCAATGCAAATATACGAAAGACAAAGTTTTCTTTGAGCACGGGATCATTGAGTCGACCATCTTCTTCTATTGGCAGCCAAGGCATGCGTTCCATCAGCTGCTGTGTGTAGAGACCAACGCCAATCTTCTCCGAAGCCACATATCCGTTTTCACGGTATACCTTCACTCGTTCCATACCGCAGGTTGGAGACTTAGCACAAACAACATAACCGCACAGTTCCATACCAGCTAAGTGTTCCGCTTTCTTCTTGCTGAACTCGACCATCTTCGCTGTATGGTCTGCGTCAGCATCTTTGGTCTCTACCAAACGCACCCCAATTGGCTCTCCACGGTCAAGCAGACGGATGGTAGGACGTGGAACAGGCAATCCGATGCTCACTTCCGGGCAAACGGGTACAAACTCTACGAAAGGCTCAAGCTCTGTCGCCACGAAGTGGCTGCGCTTATGTCCACTGTCAAAGCGAACTTTATCGCCAATTACACATGCGCTAACGCCAAGTTTGATAGTCATGATGCTGCTCCTTGTTGTACAGGTTTTATTATTTGTACAACTTAAGCATATGAAAGGATCACTCTTGTACAAATATTTTTTTATGTACAAGGTGATAAATTTGCGCAGTGCATAAAAAAACGCCCCTTCCAAGCTAGAAGAGGCGCTTATAAACGTGGCTTTCAGCGGTTAATCAGCAGCAGCGGACTGCTCTGCTTCAATTGCCAAATCAATTTGTTCTTCGAAGCCTTTTAAACGCTTGTAGATGGACATCAACTCAACAATTGTTGACCAAGAATTCACAAGAAACTGGAAAGAATCCTCAACCTTGCCAAATGCACGGATGATTTGCTGAAGCACACCCAGAGTGACAGCACCTGAGACGATGGTAGGTCCCAATGCAATGTATGGCACGATGACTGTTCCCTGCAGATACGACCACTTGGCGATATCAAAGTACAAGTAGTGGCGGTATAAGTTGAAGTAGTTACGTCTAACATTAAAGAAGAGCTCTTTTAGCGTTTCTGGTTCAGCACGGTCTTCATGGTCTTCACCGTATACCAATTCTTTGCGGTAAGCCGCTTCGACTTTTTGGTTCTTAAACTCCAATCCCGGCAGTTTTATCCCCACAATTGCCAGCAGCACAGTGCCAAACAACGCCGACAGAATTGCGATATAAACCAGTGAGCGTGAAACTTCACCAATCCAAGGTAATTCTGTGATGTTTTCACTAAGCACCCAAAGGATAGGGAGGAACGCAAAAAGTGTCATAATGGAGCGCATAAAACTGACACCCAGCGACTCAACAATGCGCGCAAAGCGCATGGTATCTTCCTGGATACGCTGAGATGCACCTTCGATATGGCGAATTTTGCTCCAGTGAGAGACATAGTAATCGTTCATCGCGGTCCGCCACCTAAACACGTAGTGGCGGATAAAGAATTCCAAGATTACGGCAACCACAATATAGATGGTTGCGATAGTCAGGAAATCGAGGCAGGAAGCAAGGAATTCATTGAACTCAACCGTATTTGGCTCTGCGAGCGCTTTTTGGATCAAGTTGTAAAACGAGCCGAACCATTCATTAATCTGAACATCCAGTTCCACTTTGTACCAGGTCACGTAGAGAATGAGTGCGGAGCCTAAAATCGACCAGTGAAACCAGCGTCTATCCAGAAAAAAAGATTTAAACATAAAAACACTTCCTAAAACTCTGTGTGACTCTTTGAGTGCCTAAACACTAAAGAGTTTCTCTCCCCTCGACCTAATCTGTCAGAGGTCAATAAAATGAACGTCTTTCCAAGCAGAATATTTCAAGTCTAGTCATTAGTCGGCTGATTTACGAAAAGATAAGAAATTGATCTAATTGATTATTCTATCACTTCAAAGGAAATTTATTGATTGAGTTCACACCTTGCCAAATTGTGTGATCTAAGTGAACAAATTGCGGCCGTTCAGACCGCAATCAGAAGAGGTTATTGAAGCGCCACGTTCTGAGTGTCAATAAGGTCATCGCTATCAACAAGCTTGCGGAACACCTCAAAAGGTACTGGATCTCCGAAATAGGAACCTTGCAACATCTCAACGCCCGACTTGATGAGATAGTCTGCTTGCACTTTGGTTTCGATGCCTTCCGCCACCACATGAAGTTTTGACTCACGTGCAAAAGCGAGGATTGAATCAAGAATGGTGTTTTTAAAGTCTTCCAAACCGATCCCGTCAACGAACATACGGTCAATCTTAATGGTGTCGATATTCAGGACATGAAGATAAGAAAAAGCGCCGTATCCAGTCCCGCAGTCGTCGAGCTTGATAGAGATACCTCTATCCGTTAGCGCTTCGATACATACGGCCGCTTTGTTCAAGTCACCAAATTTAGTGCGCTCTGTGATTTCAAGGGACAACAAGTGCGGATCTAAGCCTGCCTCCTCCATCTTGGTTAAGATTTTGTCTGCAGTATCAAATTTTTCGAGATAACTTGGAGAGACATTCACGCTGACGAAGAATCCCTGCGGGACACTGATATCGTTCATATGCGCTAAAACGTTATCTATCAGCTGATCAGTAATCCGGTCAATGGAGCCATTTTGCTCGGCGAGCGGGATGAAGGTGTCCGGCGGAATATATTCTCCGTGACTCGCCTGCCAACGAACCAACACTTCCGCTCCCACAATTTTATAGCCACTTCCGTCTGGCATAACGATGGGTTGATAAAACGGTTTAAGCGCGTTGGATTCAATAGCTTCATTTAATAAGCCAGTGAGACCTTTACGCTCTGATTGGTTGAGCTCTACCCCAACCGCGACTAATACGCCGAATAACGTCACTAAAGCTGAAAACAAAATGACTAGATCCCCGACAAGGTACTCAACCCCGTCCTCATTAATGTACAAGCTGACATTGATGTCACCATCAAGCTCTCCGCTATGAACCTGGCGATATGGCAAATCATTTCGCTGGTAAAGGGATATTTCCTTCCCATTCACCTTCACCACCATGTAAAGGCACTGCTCGCAGTTGGAAAGGAAATTGCGCGGCTGTTGAAATATGAAGCGGAGCAAGCCTTGCTCATTGCGAAGGCGCATCTCTTCAAACTGGTGGTCACTCAGAATCAACGAGACTTTGTTGAACACAATTTCGTCTTCCGGTGCAAAAGTGACCATTTCGCGACCGGCCTTATCACTATTGTAAATCGAGCAAGATCGACCGCTAGGTAGATGAAGGTCGACGTATTCAATGAAAAGGTTTTCGTTTTTTACCTCACTCATCAACTCAACATCATCAATGTCACACTGATAAAGCAGGTTTGCTTCGAGTACGCGCATCTGCTCAAAACTCTGGCGATAGAGTTCAGAGTAGAGCTGTGAGAGCACTGAAACGTCTTCCTTTATCTTTTTCTTAACCAGCCAGTTAGAAACGGCAAACTGAGAAAAGTAAGCAAAAAGAACAGAAACAAAAATAATTGATAGCGCTTTAATGTGTTTTCTGAGCCAATCCACCGCGGCTCCTGTTGAATCCCAAATCATTGCTTCTAAGGATAGGACAAATAGCAATGCGATCTTTGTAAAAATACGAGACTAATTCAAAATTAATCTCATCCCCTTGAATAGCGCCTACGATGCATCGTTTTGTTAGACAAACTATGAATTAATCCCTATTTTTCAGAAATAAAGCGGTTTCATGGCGTTTAATTCCACTGTTTAGATGATTGTGGTGGAATTCTCCATATCAACCGTCTTCAGCAGAAATCCCCCAGTAACCTTACTTTTTCTCCATTCTTCGACACTTTCACAAAGCTAAAGACATGACTCGCATTGACTAGGCGAGATCTCGCGTTTTAATGTCGACAACATTTTTCATTTTTGAGACGTAAAAAATTTCATTTTTCAAAGTATTTGAAACGACGCCGAGGTTTTGAATTTCTGGGATTTTTGTTCCAATCAGCGTTGCGATCTGGCGCATATGTCATAGACTTTTTTAAGAGACACATGACTCATATATAAGGTTTGAATTTGCCGTCAATACCGCCTCTTTCTGAGAACATCACCACCGCCGATTCCAATGCCCCAAGATTTTTATCACTGTTGGGCATCGTCGTGGTGTGCGTGGTTATCCTGATTTCGACTTTTACACTTTATAAAAGTGCCCTATCCCGACAGATAGATCTCCAAAACCAAATGTTAAGTGTGGAAGTAAACCGCGTTCAGAGAGCGATTGAAGTTAACTTGCAAAAAGAAGCCTATTTTCTTGTTTGGCTTGCCAATAACCTTCAGAACAAAGGCGAGATAAACGAAAACACCTGGCAAACAGCGACAACAGGGATCGAGCGGACCTTTCCATTTTTCTCAGGCGTCTATTGGCAAGACCAAGACCAGAAGGTTCTGTACACCACGCCGGCATACTTTGTTCCTAAACCTATGGAAAGCGCATGGCAAATTGCTCCATCCGTTAGATTTACCAGCATCCCTGTGCTTTCCAAACTCTCTACTTCAGATGTAAGAGTCGCACCCAATGGCGCTATTTCTATCGAAATGCTTCACCCTGTTTTCTTCGATGGTCGGGTCGCTGGTTATTTGGGTGCCAGCTATAACATCAAACAAATGATTGAGGCCATTTCGGTCGAGTTTCTCCGCCCTGAACAACAACTGGTGCTAAGCGATGGCGTCTCTCCATTTATTGGAGAGTTACCCGACTTCAGCGGTGCCATGTTGAACACTGTGGAACTCTCTTCACTCAATGGGCAATGGCAACTGACGGTTTGGCAGCGGCCTGAGTCTGATCAGGTGTACTTCTCTCTACCCATGCTGATTTTCCTTGCAGGACTCGTGGTGACGATACTTGTTGCTATTTCGCTTTATCTCCTTGAAGTCAATATTATTGGTCGTCGCGCAGAGTCGAAAACAGTCTACAAATTGAAGAAAGAGATCATTCAACGTCGTGAAGTGGAAGCTCAGCTTCAATTCACGGCTAACCATGATCCTCAAACCCATTTACCTAACCGTTTTGCGCTACAAACCTATCTCGACCGTGCCCTATGCTCGGAACAGGACATCGTGCTCATGTGTCTATCTTTGGATAAGCTGCGTGAGATTAATGATATGTATGGCCATGTGGTTGCGGACCAGTTGGTGTTCGAGGCGGCTAAACGTTTCAAAACCGTCCTGCCACCGCACGCTATTCTTGCCAGAACGAGCCATGATCAATTTATGGTCGCTTGCGCGGGTATGTCTCAGTTAGAAGCAGAAATGCAGGCCAACCAGCTGCGCATGTGCCTGGAAGAAGAGTTCTACATTGAAGACAACGACATTCTTACCAGTTGTGCTATTGGTATTGCCTACCGCTACAGTAATGACCTTCGCGCAGAAAATATGGTTCGCCATGCTGATACTGCCGCCAATAAAGCCCGAGCGCTGGGTAACCGGAAAGTCGTGGCCTACAACCAAACCATGCAGGATCAGCTTAATCACAAGAAAGAACTCGAACGCGCCATTCGCAAAGCAATAAACAACGACGAATTGGAGCTCTATTTTCAGCCTCAGGTCGATTTGCGCACGCGACAGATTGTTGGCGTTGAAGCACTGGTTAGATGGGAAGCGAAAAGTGGTGCCGCTATAAGTACAGATATCATTATCAAAACGGCAGAAGAAACCGGTTTAATGCAGCGACTGGGCCATTGGGTGGTGGATACCGCCCTCAAACACTACTCACACATGTTGGACGAGCGTTGCGCGCCCAAATGTATAGCTATCAATGTGTCTGGCCATGAGTTCCAGGACGGTTATCTGGCAGACTATGTCATTCGCTCCGTTACCCGTTACGACATTCCGCCTTCGCGCGTTCAGATTGAGCTGACAGAGCAAGTCTTCATTGAGAATCTTGAGCGTAACCAACACATACTGAACAGACTAACGACCTCCGGTATCAGCTTGGCGATCGATGACTTTGGCACAGGCTATTCATCGCTTGCTTATCTTAAACACTTCCCGGTCAATACAGTTAAAATTGATCGCGGTTTCATCAAAGATCTTCCACAGTCGAAAGATGACTTGGTGATATGTCAGGCCGTCGTCAGCATGGCAAACCTGTTGCAGCTAAAAGTGGTTGCGGAAGGCGTGGAAACGATTGATCAACAAGAATTACTGCGAAACATCGGATGTAACTTCGCACAAGGCCATTATTACTATGCGCCGATGACTGCGGAGCAGTTGATGATGGAGCTTAAGAAACAAAGAGCCGGGCGTTTATACCCGGCTTCTTAATTGACATGATTATCGCAAATTGCAAAGCATTCTGGTTATGCGGCTGCAGTTTTCCAGACATCTGGTTGAATCGCGATGACCGAGTCCCCTACTGAGAACCAAATTTGTCCGTCTTCGATAGTCGCTTGAATCGCCATAGTGCGGCTACTTGCTGCCGCTGCTGCATCCAGTACTTCATCAATAACGTTAATCACAGTCAGGTTCTTGAACGGAAACAGTTTGTTAAGCATGCTTGCCTTCCAGGCGCTCGCGGCATTGTCATCATAGGTAAACAACACCACTTCTTTCGCCTGAGTACAGGCTTTCTTCAAGCGTTTTTCATCTGGTAAGCCAAGCTCTACCCAAAGTTCAATTTCATCGCTGTAGTTTTTGATCCAGAGCTCTGGCTCTGTATCTTCGCACAGTCCTTTTGTAAATTGCAGACGCTCATCGGCGTACATGGTCCATGCAAGCAGACGAAGCATCATGCGCTGTTCAGTTTCTGACGGGTGCTGCGCCAGCGTTACTGAATGGTCGAGATAAACGCTTCTCGACATGTCAGCCACATTGATGGAGGCTTTATACACCGTTGCTTTAAGTGCCATGGTTATACCCACTCTAAAATTTGTCGTTCAATAAGACCTGTATACGGCCCGGGTCTTTGCAAAGTTGTTCTTTTTCTCTTTTTGTCAGCCGCTTGATATACCACTCCAGCGACATCGCCTGTTGTTTCGTTCCCACCTCATACGACCAGGCTAGTGTAAGAGGCTGTTTGCCTCTTAAGTACTTTGCAGTTTTCGTGCCGTTTTGCTGGTGCTCATCAAATCGACGCATGACATCAGTGGTAACACCACAATACAAAGAGTTATCGCGCGCACGAATGAGATAGACGTGCCAAAGCGGCACGTCGTTGGAAGGAGTCAAAGTCATGACGTAAAGATGTGTTAGTCCTGATTATCCAGTAGTTGATTAACCAAGGCCTTCAATTCAGCCACTTCAGCTTCTAGGGCTTCGACACGCTCAGCCAATCCGCTTTCTTGAGGTTCTGCAGAGAATGAAGGTGTGACTGTTTCTGCTGGCGCTTCAGTGCCGAATAGATGTGCATAACGGCTTTCACGCTTACCTGGCTCTCTTGGAAGCTGAGCAACATAGCCTTTTTCAATAAGACCGCTCAGCGCAGCTTCGACCTGACTCATGTCGCTGAACTCGCAAAGGCGGTTTGTACGGGTACGTAGCTCACCCGGAGTTTGAGGACCGCGAAGAAGCATGACGCAAACAATGCCCTTTTCCTGCTCGGAAAACTGCAATGAACCGAATTCGGTGTTACAGAATCTGTGTTGGTATTTCGTCACACGACTACCAAAACCTTCTAGGTCACTAATCAGTCGTTTGGATTTTAGCGATTCCACTGCGTCCAACACTTCTGCTTCGCTTAGCGCATAAACAGGGTCACGATTACTTTTTTGGTTGGCTGCGGTGGTCAGGCTGTTGAGGGTCAGTGGATAGAGATCCGGCGTAGTGACTTCTTTTTCCAATAAACATCCAATCACTCGCGCTTCATAAGGGTTGAGTTCAATCGCCATGAGAATACCTCAGTTTAATCCTATGCAGCGGGTTATAGCAATCAACCGCTATCACGGCAACTGCACATATGACTATTTGCCAAATCAGCGTGGTAACTGCCGGAACTTTGGTCAATTTATGGAATGTCGGACTGCAATTCCGTCTTATAGGTGTGATTTTGGCTCAATGAAGAAAAATTTCTGTCACGTGATTTATCAGTTTTCATATAAGATCCGTCGAATTGTTATTTTTCGGCATGACTTTGTGTCGTTTTGGAGTATCAGGAGAAAGCCATGGGTATGTTCGGAAAGAAGGCTGCATCGAACACTTGTCTGTCACTTATCGCAAAAGAATGCCGCGTTGTTGGTGAGTTTGATCTGGAAGGTGATATTCAGTTCGATGGCCAAGGTGAAGGCAGCATTGTCAATGCCCGTAATGTCGTTATTTCTTCTACCGGCCATTTTAAAGGCGACATTCGCGCAGAACATGTCACCATCAACGGCTATGTTGAAGGCACATGCGTTGCCCGCGAAGTGAACATCCTGAGCTCAGGCAAAATGAAAGGCCAAATTCAAAGTGAACAACTCACCATCGCCAAAGGTGGTTGCCTGATGGGTGAAAACAAGCTGAAAGATGAGCCATCACTCAAAGTGGTGAACGAAGATAAAGGCACATCTGATAAAGCAGCTTCTGCATCCGCATAACTTGCCAATCTGATGCAATGATCAACAGTTGACTGCCCTATCCGCTTTCAACTGTTGACTTCACTCCCCAACATTATACGATCCGCGAAATTATGTAATTTCGGAAGTACGAAGATGTCTGAACAAGCAAACCAAGCACAAGAAACTGTAAAGCTGGAAGATCTGTCTGCTGAACTGCAGCAAGTGATTAAATACGAACAAGTACCAGCTGAACTGTTCACCATGCTAGCTTCTATTCATGAAGCGTCTGAGAGTGTTGTTCGTGAAGCTTGGGATGCAATGCCAGCAAGTGCACAGAACATTCTGGATAACTTCGAGCAGTTCCATGCCCTGGTTAGCCTTAGCCAAAGCTACGCAGGCTTGGATTTCATGCAAGAAACTCAAGACATGAAGTTCGATGACATGGACGACGAGCAAACTGCAGAATACAAAGCTGTTTTGTTGGATAAACTGCTGCACAACTGTGTGAAAGATCTGGTCAAGCAATTGAAGCAAGCTCGCCTAAAACCCGCTATGAAGCGCGAATTCCGCGAAATCTTCACTAAGTAATTTGGGCGCAAGCGAGCAAGAAAAAAGAGGTGACGTTGTCACCTCTTTTTTGTAACTGCAGGATATTGCAAGAAATGAAAGTTCGACACGCAACTAGGCACGAGCAATTTGCGCTTAAAGCCTGTTACCAGAAACCTGCGTCCTACCTCTCAATTCTCCCCCTGAATATATCCCAGACAAATTAATACAAACTGTAACAAGCGGAATCGATTCACAACTTTGTCACAAAAGAGCCACTTTTTACGACCTAATTCTCATTAATCGCGTGTAAGTCGCCATCCGATTTCATTTAGAACCTATAGTTGTAGGCTGTGCGAAAGCCAGCCTAAAAATCTACAGAACTACAGGGACGAAAAATGAAGAAAAGCCCACTAGCATTAGCTTTCTTGACAGCAGCAGTCGCAACAGGATGTGCTGTCGACAATTCGAACAATGCTCCGTTCGATCTCACTATCCTACACATTAACGATCACCACTCTCATTTAGAGTCCTCTTCTCAAAAGCTGAAACTGGCAGGCAAATCTACGTATGCTGAAGTAGGCGGTTATCCAGCATTGGTTTCGGCACTGGATCAGCGTACCAACGCAAATGACAACGTATTGAAGCTTCACGCTGGTGATGCGATCTCAGGAACGCTTTACTACGCGCTCTTCAAAGGTGAAGCAGACGCAGCCATGATGAATCACGCGTGTTTTGATGCCTTTGCATTAGGAAACCACGAATTTGATGACGGAGATGCCGGTCTGGCACAGTTCCTTGATTGGTTAAACGAAGGTAACTGTAACACTGAAGTATTGGCTGCAAACGTGATTCCTGAGCAAGGTGTTTCTGCTCTCGCCCAGAATTCCGCAAACGACTACTTCAAGCCTTACACTGTTAAGCAGTACGGTGGCCAAAAAATCGGTATTGTCGGTATCGATATCGCCAACAAAACGATGAATTCTTCGAACCCAGATGAATCGACTCAGTTCCTAGACGAAGTCGAGACGGCTCAGAAATACATTGATGAGTTGGTTTCTAAAGGCATTAACAACATCGTTTTGTTAACCCACTACCAGTACTCAAACGACCTTCAACTTGCTGAAGCATTAACAGATGTCGACGTTATCATCGGTGGCGACTCACACACCCTGCTTGGTGATTTCGCGGATGTAGGCTTAAAAAGCGATGGGCAATATCCAACGCTGATGAAAAACAAAGACGGCGACACTGTTTGTGTTGCTCAAGCTTGGCAATACACTCAAATTCTTGGCGAACTTTCAGTATCGTTTGATGGAAACGGCAAAGTGGCCTCATGTAACGGCACGCCACACCTTCTGATTGGTCAGGAGTTCAAACGTAAAGATGAAAATGGCAAGAAGCAGGTCCTGGTTGGCGCTGAACTTGCGGAAGTGATTGCAGATGTTAAAGCCCAACCTAACCTCGTACAGGTTAAACCGGATGAAGCAACAGCAGAAACACTTTCTGTATTTAGCCAAAAACTGAACGTGCTAAAAGATTCGGAAATTGCTCAGTCTTCCGAGCTCCTGTGTTATGACCGTGTTCCAGGACAACAAAAACACAAGGGTGCAGATGGCTGTGATACCCAAACCAATCTGCACGGCTCTCAAGTCGCCGATCTCGTTGCACAAGCATTTCTTGCAGAAACAAAACGCGCTGACGTTGCTATCCAAAACGGTGGTGGTGCGCGTGCAAATATCACGCAAGGTGCATTCACAGTGGCAGGCGCGACCAAAGTACTTCCGTTCAACAACACCATGGTTAACCTGACCATGACGGGTGCTCAGGTGAAAAAAGTTATCAACGAAGCTGTTGATAAAGCTTACCTGGAATATGTAGACAACAGTGCTGAAGGTTCAGACGGCGCTTACCCATACTCTGCCGGTATCCGTTACGATGTTGATTTCAACAAACCTGCTGGTCAGCGTGTTCACAACTTCGAAGTGAAGGCAAAAGGCGATGGTACTTGGTCCAAGCTAGCTGACGACCGTGAGCTTGTTGTCGTTACCAACAACTACATTGCAGGTGGTAAAGACGGCTACCTGACCTTCGGTGAAATTTCTGGTGATAAATCCAAGTATGAAGATACGTTGAAGCTCTATACGGAAACCTTCATCGATTACGTTCGTGGCTTGACGGAAAGTGGTCAGAAAATTCAGCCAGTTTCTGAAGAAGATCGCAGCACCCAGACGTTTACACCAAAACGTTAATGACTTAGCAACCAAAACTAAAAGAGGCCAAGTGAATCACTTGGCCTCTTTTTATGTTCTAAAAACTGAAACTTTAAAAGCAAATCGCTCTTTTTAGGTCCGGTAAAGCACTTTTACCACATGCCAGCCGAAGCGGGTTTTCACAATATGCGGCGTCAGCACTTCAGCGTTAAAACACACTTTGTCGAACTGAGGCACCATTTGACCGCGTTTAAATTCGCCTAGATCTCCACCCTTCTTACCAGACGGGCAGGTAGAATATTTCTTTGCCAACGTTTGAAACTTTGCGCCTTTCTTTAATTGGCTAACAATATCTTCTGCCTGGTTTTGGTGCTTCACCAAAATGTGGAGTGCGTGTGCTGTGCTGGCCATGCATGTGCCCTTTTACTGCCGTTCTTTCATTGGCCGCGGATTATATCTCCGAGACCGCTACCATTCCACATTTAGTTCGCTGTGGTATTTTTCAGTGCCTCCAGCGGCAACCAAGTGACTTTCACGCCAGCTTGTTCAAACATATCTGCGCTGACTTTAATTTTTTCGCCCCAACGGGAAAGGAAATCTTCCGCTTGTTCTGGGCAGTGAACCTGCGTTATCCCTGTTTGGATAATCTTCGCTGCACAATTCGGACATGGGAAATGCGTTACCCAGATTTCACAGTCTGCCAGATCGCGTTTAGCAAAAAGGATTGCGTTCTCCTCGGCATGAAGCGTCTTAAGTAACTTCATCGCGCGATCATCTGTATCTGCGCTGTCTGAAATGCCATGTGGATAGCCATTAAAACCAACAGAGACAATGCGGTTCCCCTTGGTAATAACCGCGCCAACCTGTGTTGATGGATCTTTACTCCAAGAGCCTACAAGCTCAGCCATCTGATAGAAACGTACCGCCCACTTCGAGATCATCGCCTTTCCAATAAGTTACACATTCACAATGTGACTATTTTGCTTAATCCATAAGCTCAGCTCAACAAAAAAGCGGCCTTTGGGCCGCTTTCATAGTGAAATGCCGAAATTAACTAAAATAGTGACTCATTAATCACCAAATGGCACATGATTGCTGCGACGTAACCCAACATGATCACCGGGCTCCACTTTAAATGCCCAAAGAAGGTGTATTTCCCGCGCGCTTGCCCCATCAAGGCAACACCTGCCGCAGAGCCGAGTGACAATAGACTACCACCAACCCCTGCTGTCAGGGTGACCAAAAGCCAGTTACCCATAGACATTTCTGGCTGCATCGTCAGTACCGCAAACATGACTGGGATGTTATCTACAAGCGCTGACAGCAACCCGACGATGATGTTGGCCCAAATCGGATCCCATTGCAGGTACATGACGTTGGAAATGGTGGTGAGATAACCAATTAAACTGAGGCCGCCCACACACATTACAACACCATAGAAGAACAGTAAGGTGTCCCACTCTGCATGTGAAACCCGGCGGAAAACGTCAAATGGAATGACTGACCCCAATCGTTTCAAGGCCGCTTCGTCTTGCTTAGCCTGTGCAACAGCACGTTTTCTCGCCAATGAACGTGGCAACGTCTTACGCAGATAGAAGCCGAAGAACTGCAGGTAAGCCAGCCCCATCATCATGCCGATAACGGGTGGGAAGTGAACAAGGCCGTGGAAACCTACCGCTGTGACGATGGTAAACAGGAAAAGAACGACGATACGTTTAGCACCACGTTTAATTTCAACAAACTCATTCACGACGTCAGGCTTATCTTTAGGAATAAACAAAGACATGATAAATGCAGGTACAACGTAGTTGATCACCGAAGGAACAAACAGCGCTCCAAACTCCGAGAAGCTAACCAATCCCGCCTGCCAAACCATCAGTGTTGTGATGTCACCAAATGGACTGAATGCTCCACCCGCGTTGGCTGCGACTACGATATTAATACACGCAAGATTGATAAATCTTGGGTTATCACCACCAATCTTCAGCACCACAGTACACATCAATAGCGCAGTGGTCAGGTTGTCAGCGATCGGGGAGATAAAGAAAGAAAGGATGCCGGTAATCCAGAAAAGCTGGCGAAGATCATAGCCTTTGCCGACGATCCAAGCTTTCAGACCATCAAACAAGCGTCTCTCTTCCATTGCAGAGATATACGTCATGGCCACAAGCAGGAACAACATTAACTCGGCATATTCCAACAAGTTATGTTCAATGGCACTCTGTGCTACTTCAATTTCACCAGCGTTTGAATAAACGAAACCTAGCATTAACCAAATTAGGCCTGCTGCCAGCAATACTGGTTTGGATTTTCTTAAGTGAAGTTGCTCTTCGAGCATGACGAGGGTGTAGGCTGCCGCGAAAATAATGAGAGAAATATAGCCGACAGCTGATTGAGTTAGATCTATGGGATTACCACTACCTGTAGCAGCGGCGAATGCATTACTGGAAAACAGCAACACAAACGCTAATAAACACTTCATCCTTGTGCCTCCAAGCGAATTTAAATGAATTTCGCGAGGGGCACTGCCGGGCTACATGAGCTCGTTCAATACACTCACAGACGCAACGCCCCTAAATCATGACTCCCTGATATATATAGATTTATTGTTACCCTACAGTTAATGAAGGGCCGGAAGCCTAATTGTCGCGCCACAATGATAGATCTTGTTACAGAATAATGCAGAGTAAATTGTTTACTTTTCAGGCATCACCCACAAACCTGATTTTTAGCAAGAAAATTGACGTTTCACTGTTGGTAAATGAGAGGATGATCTGTCATTTCAAAACCGAAAAGTGCTAAAGCGCCGTGTCACAGAATTCTGCGGCTTCACCATGTCATTTCGATTTACATTGTAAAAATCAACGCGAGGATCTACTCAGATCAAACTTTTTTACAAAAAGCACGGACACCCACTGTAAAGTGATTGTGACATATCTTTCACTGCTTTATAACTTAATCAAGAAATCTGTCGCTATTTTAATCAGGAGACTGTAGTCATTAGATTGGTGTGAACAAACTTTAAGCAACGTTTACTTGTGATTAAAAAAACTCTTTTATTCATAGGGTTAACAACAAATATGCAAATAAGACCTCTGCAATCATGTAAACAGTCGTCTTAGCCCGCAACTTTAGTGCCTGATTTAGCATCAGATTTTGGATATAACAATGGATTAACACTGGCGGAAAGATTGAGTGTAAAGCTCAGTCGCCATTTCATCACGGAGAATGATATGAAAGTGTCCAAATTACTTCTTTCGGCATGCTGTGCCGCAACAATGATAACTACCCCCTTCGCAGCAATGGCCGATACGGCAAAGGTAGCCGTTTCACAGATCGTTGAGCACCCAGCACTTGACGCAACCCGCCAGGGTCTTCTGGATGGTCTCAAAGCTAAAGGCTATGAAGAAGGCAAGAATTTAGAATTTGCTTACCAAACCGCACAGGGTAATCCTGCAATCGCGGTTCAGATTGCACGACAATTCGTTGGTGAGAAACCCGATGTCTTGGTTGGCATTGCAACCCCTTCTGCACAAGCCCTCGTTGCCGCCACAAAATCTATTCCTGTTGTGTTTACTGCTGTTACTGACCCTGTAGGCGCAAAACTCATCAAAGACATGGAAAAGCCAAGCGCTAATGTGACTGGTCTTTCAGATCTTTCTCCGGTAGCTCAACACGTAGCGCTGGCTAAAGAACTTCTGCCAAACATGAAGTCTATCGGTGTTGTGTACAACCCAGGTGAAGCTAATGCGGTCGCTCTGGTTGAACTTCTGCGTGAAGCTGCCGATGCCCAAGGCCTTAAAGTGGTTGAAGGTACTGCATTGAAGAGTGCTGACGTTCAGTCTGCTGCGCAAATCGTGGCATCTCAAGCAGACGCCATTTACGCACCAACTGACAACACTGTAGCCAGTGCGATTGATGGACTTGTTGGCGCAGCAAACCAAGCGAAGAAACCTGTCATCGGTGGCGCTACCTCTTACATTCCAAATGGAGCAGTGGCTGCATTGGGCTTTGATTACTACCAAATCGGTGTTCAAACCGCTGACTACGTCGCTGCCCTATTAAATGGTGAAGCAGTGTCTGCGCTGCCTGCGAAAGTCGCAGTGGGCTCTGATTTGGCGATTAACATGAAAGCCGCTCAAAAACTGGGTCTGGAAGTGCCTCAAGCATTGCTGGATCGTGCAACAACTGTAGAAAAATAATAACGTCAGGAGCAGTACATGACCTCAATTGCCTTTTTTGGCACGCTGGAAGTAGGTCTGGTTTATGGCCTGGTAGCTCTAGGCGTATATCTGACTTTCCGGGTTTTGGACTTTCCGGATCTGACTGTCGACGGCAGCTTCCCAATGGGAGCTGCTGTTGCAGCCACGCTTATCGTTTCAGGCGTTGATCCTTGGATTTCCACTTTTGCCGCTATCATTGCCAGTTCCATGACGGGTTTGATTACTGCATTTCTTACGGTGAAATGCGGCATCTTGAACCTGCTGGCCAGTATCCTGACGATGATTGCCGCGTTTTCTATCAATATCCGCATCATGGGACGCCCAAACATCGCCTTATTAGGCGTGGATACGATTCTTACTCCATTTGAAAACATGGGTATCGACCCTGTTTACGCCCGCCCGCTGGTGGTTTTCGTTCTGGTTGTACTAAGTGCGCTGTTTGTTATTCGCCTACTAAGCAGTGACTTTGGTTTGGGTCTGAGAGCGACTGGTGTCAATGCCCGCATGGTTAAAGCACAAGGCGCAAGCACTGCCTTTTACACCTACTTTGGCCTCGCATTATCAAATGGCTTTGTTGGTTTCTCGGGCGCTCTTTTTGCCCAAACCAACAGCTTTGCTGACGTAACCTCAGGTGTAGGTACTATTGTTGTTGGCCTCGCAGCCGTCATCCTTGGGCAAACCTTGCTGCCAGGACGCAAAGTCTGGGTAGCCGTCGTCGCCGTTATTCTTGGTTCCGTCTTGTACCGCTTGGCCGTGGCTTTCGCGCTTAGCTCAGGCATGTTTGGTTTGGAGGCTTCCGACCTGAACCTTGTGACCGCGGTGCTGGTAGCGCTGGCGTTGGTCGCGCCGAAAGCGAAACAGCAGTACCAGAAGAACAAAAAGATGAAAGAAGCGGGGGCGGTGAAATGATCGAACTTAAAGACATTCAAGTTACCTTCAACCCCGGTACAGTGCTTGAAAACCGAGCCCTTCGCAGTGTTTCCCTTACTGTTCCTGAAAACCAGTTTCTAACGATTATTGGCTCTAACGGTGCAGGTAAATCCACCCTGCTTGGCGCAGTTTCCGGTGAAACGCCAATGGTTGGCGGCCGCGTGATTATTGATGGCACTGATGTGACTAAACAGCAGGTCCAACAGCGCGCTGCCCTCGCCGCTCGTGTTTTTCAAGATCCACTCGCAGGTACATGTGCCTCTTTGACCATCGAAGAAAACCTCGCATTGGCATATAAGCGCGGAAGTATGCGTGGTTGGAGCCTTGCTTTGTCAGGAAAGCGCCGAGAAGTCTTCAAAGAACGTATCTCCATTTTGGGATTGGGTCTGGAAGACCGTCTTGGCGACAGCATTGGCTTGCTTTCCGGTGGTCAACGTCAGGCAGTTAGCTTAGTCATGGCGACGCTCTCCGACAGTAAGCTGCTCTTGTTGGATGAGCATACTGCAGCGCTAGACCCCCGTATGGCTGCTTTCGTTATCGATCTTACCAAGAAAGTCATCACAGAGTTTGGTTTGACGGCGCTGATGGTGACTCATTCTATGAAAGATGCACTGGCATGTGGCGATCGGACAGTGATGCTTCACCAAGGTGAAATTGTTCTGGATGTCGAAGGTGAAGAGCGCGCCAACATGGGTGTTCCGCAGTTACTGGAAATGTTCAGCAAAGTCCGTGGTGAAGAACTGGCAGACGATAGTTTACTTCTGAGCTAATCAATTGATACCGGGTCTTTCCAAACTGGGCAGTTTCGACTGCCCTTTTGTTTTCATATGGAAGTATTTGTCAGGTTTTCAAACCTACGACAAGTAAATCAAGTCGATCGGTGACATAGTTAAAAGACTGGGGTTTGTTAACCTTTGATAGAGAGGAAAGAAATGATGGTTAGTTTTGAGTTCCTAATGACTTCTCTGGTCGTTGTGCTGATCCCCGGAACCGGTGTGCTTTATACCGTTTCAACGGGATTGTTTCTCGGCTCTAGAGCAACGATTTGGGCCTCTTTAGGCTGCACAGTGGGTATTGTTCCTTCCATGCTTGCCAGCATTACAGGTCTCGCCATTATTCTGCATACCAGTGCGTTAGCTTTTCAGGTCGTGAAATACGTCGGTGTGGCTTATCTGCTTTACCTAGCATGGACAATGTGGCGTTCAAGCACTGCTTTGTCACTGAGTGAAGAAAAAGAACCTATGAGTATGACAGGCGTAGCCGTTAAAGGCTGTTTGATGAATGTGCTTAATCCTAAACTAACGATTTTCTTTATGGCGTTCCTACCTCAATTTGTTCCTGCTCAAGTGGCTTCTCCCACAACCAACATGTTGGTGTTAGGAAGTATCTTTATGGCGATGACGTTTGTGGTCTTTCTGGTTTATGGTGCACTTGCGGCGTCAGTACGAGATTACATCATCAATTCAGAACGTTTAACGGTAGCGTTGCAAAGAGTATTCGCTGGCAGCTTTGCCGCCTTGGGTTTAAAACTTGCGTTTTCTGAGCGAACCAATTGATGTTTTGAAGGATTAAAAGAGAAAGCCCCGGAAATTCAGGGCTTTCTTTATGTACTATTGCGCGAGAAGGAGACTAGAAACGTTTAAGCAACCGACCCATTAACGACGGATGGTAGTCCCATGTATGATCGAACATTTCCATCAACTTAGGGTTTCCATATTTAGATAGATTGATGGCATGGAAGCGGTTGTGTTGCTGCTTCAACATATCCACTTTGTCCTGAACTTCTTTTGGTTGAACCGGAGCAATGAAATCGGAAATAACAACCAGGTCAGCGTTGCGGTACTTGTCTGTTCCCATCAAATCAATGGAATGGTTCAGGACGGGTTCTAAGTCTGTTCCGCCATGGAAAGAATAAGACAGGAAGTTTAACGCTTCTTTCAAACCATCTTCACCGGTTAACTCATAGGTGATGTGGTCAGTTGAGAAAATCATCACAGAGCAATCACGATCTTCCTTTACAGCGATTTGCATCAGGGCGTAAGCCATTGCCTTTGCGCACTGCTCTGGAAAGCCACTCATTGAACCGGAAGCATCCACACAAATCAGGAAAGGCCCTTTTTCTATCTCTACCTGTTTACTGGCTGGTTTGAAGGACTTCACTTTACGTAACGTGCGTTGCATACCCTGCATGCGATATGTCAACAACCGCTTATCGGCAAAGTGTTTATAGAAAAGGATCTCCAAGGCAGGCTCAGCGAGGAAAATCGTTTCATTCGGGACGATTCGCTCAAGGTTGTTGCTTTGGTGAACACCGACAATATCATCAGCGACATTGTCGTCAGGCTCTTCAACTAACTTCAATTCCTCAGCAGGAGAACGATGCAGTGATGGATCATCCACTTCATTCGCCATACGCCCAAGCTTCTCAGCGATATCTTGCAGATCTTTGTTTTCTTTCAAAAACGCCACAAAACGCTTCAGTAGCTCGACGTCAGTTTGTGTCACTTTCGAAGAAGCCAAGTCCCACAAGCGGCCGACCTTTTCGATGGTTCCGTGCTCCTGAACATTTTCGAGCGTCTTGTAAGTTTCTATACGTTGGTAGAGTTCTTTCAGTAATTTATCTTTATGAGCCTCTAGCTCTTTTTGTTGGGCTTGCTGGATCGCACTGGCTAGATGCTCATACCACTTATTGCAAAAATACGCCTGAAACATAGGGGTCTCTTTTGCAATGTTCTTCTCGAGCATTCTTCGCGCTTCAAGGTAGAAAGCTGACTTACCCTCTAACTTTCTGAAGATCAACTTTGCCTGATTGGCAAAATCATGCTGCGGAAGAGCGACAGCATCTTGATATAGCAGTATCTCTTGTTTTAAGTCACTGGTTATGCAATCTGTGCTGAGGCGCCGCTTAACAGAGTGGCGCCATTTGCGGATATGCTGGCGCACAGCAGATTTGGCAGAAGGACTGGCCTCCGTCATAACGAGAAGCTGAGGTTTAGCCATTACTTCTGTGACAGCATGTTCCAGCATGCCGGTTTCCGCCAACATCATACCTAGATGGAGGCTTTCTGGACTTACCATAGCTCCTCCTTACTCAAAATATTCGGTTAACATTCGTGTTCTGAATGCGCCTTTTTCAAACTTGGTCGTCTGACGCTGCAACGTCTCTTCAGCATCGGTAATGCTATTTGCTAACAGTTCCAGCAATTCTGAATTTGCAAAGTGATGAGGCAAGGCAGCATTGATTTGCGTTCGGGCAACGCGAATTAGATGCTTCGCATCATCAATTTTAGCAATGGATGCTTCATTACGCGCTTGCCACTCAGAAAAGGTATTTGGATCGTTATCATCAATACCCGCGATTGCAACAGGAACAGGTCGATTCGCAATGTCTTTGATTACCAGACGATGCTCGCCATCGACATCAAATTTCAACATGCATAGATTCGGGTTCTTGTTCACATAGCCATAGACTTCACATGCGCCGTTTTTGATTTTCTTTTCAAACTCATTGGCATCGACATATACCCAACGGCTGTCACCCTTTTCTTTCTCTGACACCGAAGGGTTGGAGTCCAACATCACGAACTTCACAAGGTTGTTCGCCATATTGAGCGAATAGCGACGCGCACCGCTTAAATCAATGCGGTTCTTTTCTTTGCGCATTGAAAGCTCAGTGTCTGCAGTGTGGCCCAACACATCTTTGATTTCTTCAGCAAGCTCTCGACTGTCTTCGTTCGCTTCATTCGCAATGGCCAATGCCTCTTGCTGATTGAAACAGATTTCCTGAGCAAACCGACGCATGACATCAGTCACCACATTGCGCGACTCAGGGCTATGCCATAAACATTCCTGAAGTAGCAAAAGATCAACAGGATTGACGTCGTTTCTACCGTTAAAGAATGCACTTGCTTTGAGAAGACGAACTGCCTTCTTCCAACGACGATCTGAAATGTAAAGCTCTTCTGATGGGAAGTTGTTCCCTTCTTCTTGAGCTTCTCTCTCGAGAAGCATTTTCAACGCGTAGATTTTCTCGAACACATCATCAGACAGCGAAACGTTGTCGATTTGACGCTGCCACTGTTCGTATTCATGAGCTTTGATAGAAATATCACTGCCGATGGAAATCTCAGCCTCACCGCTATCACCGGTCAGCAAGCGTTTGAAATTGCTTTTTTCCTGAATACGGTTTACGAAGATTCTTACCAGCATGCGGTCATAAAGCGCGTCCAAACCGCTATCGGGTTCAGGAAGCTCGTTAGATGCTGTCACCAGAAGACGCATCGGAACCGGCAGCACCTCGCTTCCGTTTCGAAAAACACGTTCGTTAACGACGGTCAGTAAGGTATTTAGAATCGCGGGACCGGCTTTCCAGATTTCATCAAGAAAAACGACGTCTGCAGTTGGCAAATAGCCATCGGTTAGCCGTACGTACTTACCGTTATCTTTGAGTTCCTGAATGGAAAGTGGGCCAAACACCTCTTCAGGCGTTGAAAAGCGGGTCATCAGGTATTCAAAAAAACGGCTGTCATCAAAGGCTTCAATCAGGCGTTTAGCGATGTAGCTTTTGGCGATACCGGGAGGTCCCAATAGAAAAACACTTTCACCACTGAGTGCTGCAAGCAGACAAAGACGAATAGTGTTCTCCCTCTCATACACACCATTAGAAAGGGCGTGTACAAGTTTCTGAATGCGCTCCGGGAGTAAAACGTTATTTGTAGTCATAGCGATTTGATTCGTCACGTTGCTGCTCCGTGTAGATTAATCAACAACATGACTCCACTCTTATCATATTGTTAACACTTTGTAACCATTAATATCCGCTTACATCTTGTATACCATTTCAACTTTGATCCCTTCCACCTTTCAATCTTAGTTTTCATTTTTGTTGCATGGAAATTACGCAATACATGTCGAGTTTTACATCGTTTCATTCACACACTGACAACATCCCAGATTTTCTTTGATCAGCAGACATAAAAAAGCCCCCGTCTGAGCGAGGGCTGATTCGAACGTCAGAATATCTCGCTGTGTTAATTAGTCTTTCACGACAGGTAGCTCTTCGTTACTCCCCCACTCACTCCAGGAGCCATCGTAAACCGCGACTTTGGCATTCAATGCCCATTTTGCTGCTAACGCAAACGTACATGCTGTAACACCAGATCCGCAGGAGGAAACATTAGGTTTGTTCTCAGAGAGCACTGGTGATAACAACGCTGTAAGGTCTTCTCTCGTCTTGAACTTGCCATTTTCAGTCAAAACGGGGAAAGGTAAGTTCTTCGCATTGGGCATATGCCCACTTCTCACACCAGGCCTTGGCTCAGCGACACTGCCAGAAAAACGTTCTGAAGGTCGTACATCAATAACGTTTAGCGAGTCTGATTCGATTCCAGCCAATAAGGCTTGTGCATCAATCACACCTTCTTTATCAATGTGCGCTTTGTATGAGCCTAAAGTCGTGGATTCAGGCTCATCTGAATCCACCTTACCTCCAATAGCCTCCCAAGCAGACATGCCCCCATCCAGCAATGCCACGTTTTCATGACCCATGACTTTAAACATCCACCACACTCGCGGAGAAGAGAAGATACCAGCCGTGTCATAAACAACGATATGGTCATCGTTATTGATCCCCAAACCCGCAACGGCGGTTTCAAAGTGGTTTTCTGTTGGCAACATATGTGGGAGTGGAGAAGCTTTGTCGTAAATCTCGCCATCAAAATCAAAATACACCGCGCCGGGGATACGTTTTGTCATCCATTCTGATTTAGCATTTCTATCAGTGCCCGGCATAAACCAACTGGCATCCACCAACTTCAGCTTTGGCGAACCTAGGTTATCTCTTAACCATTCAGCACTGACTATTACTTCATTTATCTGTAGCAAATCACTCTCCTTATAGTTCGCCGTCGTAAGACCCTAGCGAATGGTATAGCATGAGCCAAGTCGCTATTAAATAATACAAAGGACGTTATGTTGTCACGCAGATTAATTGGCGCAGCGATTTTCGCTTTACCTCTGTTGAGCGCCACAACCCAAGCTGCCACTGTTTCATTCTCTATCGATAATGATGGTGCATTAGGTACAGACCGGGATTACACCAGTGGTCTTTTCCTTCGTTGGTCATCTGACCCAGGCGTGATTGGGTATAGTCTGGAAATTGGCTCACAAATGTGGACGCCTTCAGATATTGAGCTCACCACGCCACAACCTAATGAGCGGCCTTATGCTGGTCTGGTTTATGGTATGGGCCGCGTTTATCACCAAACCGATATCAACGCATTTAAAGGAAGCCTGATGCTTGGTATGGTCGGCCCTGATTCAAATTCCGATAGCGCTCAGTCTGTCGTCCACGAAATTGTAGGCTCTCCCGACCCGAAAGGCTGGGAATACCAAATTGACAACGAGTTTGTGTATCAAGCGGGGCTTGAGGCGCATCAACTCATCACACGAAGCCCAATTGGTGAGTTCAGTGTGTTTGGACGTGGGCAGGGAGGAAATTTCCAAAGCGAAGTCGCCATTGGCGGTACATATCGAATTGGTTTTGACCTAGCAAACACCTTTGGTTCGACCTCGGTACTACCAGGCAATGCGGTTGATGTCGGGTTGCTAAGCCACAGTGACAATGGCATGTTTTTCTTCACATCAGTAGAAGCAAGATACCGCTTTGACGACATTACCATTGAAGGTGACAAGCCTGCCGAAAACGATGATATTCATGTGGAGAACACGCAGGCTGCCGTTTCAGGTGGCGTGTCATGGTACTCACGCCATTGGGGGGCTGTCGCCTCTGTTACCGGTCAATCCAAGCAATTTGAAGAGTCAGATCGCGATTTCAGTGCTTACGCTAACTTTACGCTTTTCTACCGCTACTAGTTAATTCTGAACAAACAACAAAGGGCTGGTTATCCAGCCCTTTCTGATCGGATGCTTACAAGCCTAATTCTTCGACGATCAGCTCCAACAGATACGTTTCCCGCTTAATCGAAAGGCCTTGCTTATCGCTACTGGAAATCGTTTCTTTGTTGTGTGCAATAGCTTCATGAATGTTAACCCATAGCGGCCGCATTCCATTTTTTACTTCGTAATCTTCGAGTGACACTTCGCCAAGTTCTTCATCAATATCGCACCAGAAGCAATAAGACAGCATGTGTACCACGTCGAAATCCGGCTTGTGCCATGGTCGGTATTCTTCATAAGCGCCGAATTCGCGAATGTTTCGAATATTCTGCGCACCAGTCTCTTCGCCCAATTCACGAACCAAACCCTGCACTTCATCTTCATGCTCGTCAATGCCACCACCTGGCAATGAGTAGTCATGATAGCGCTCGGTAAACAGAAGCAGGATCATGTCTTCTTTAACAACGATTGCACGGGCGGCACGTCGATGGAACGTGGACTTCCCCTCAAGTGGAAGAACATCTGGGTGAAAGCTGGTTTTTAGAATTTGCATGGAATAACTCGAGTTGCCAAAAACGCGAAGAGACGCACTCTAGCGAGAAGAACCATACAGGGCAAATATAAAATGCGAGTCACCTAATGCTTTGAGTTATTGAGATACATGACAATTGTTGCATTTAGCGATTAGGGTCTTAGAATACATGCAACCTTAAAACCATGCCGAATTAGAGTAGCCCGAAAGGTTTTTGTTGTGGTTGCAAACTGAATATAAACATTCCCCGCACCAATACTTCGAGCGGCATTTCATAGAATTAATCTATAAGATTCATTGACCTACAGCAGAGCATGTCTCTACAGATTAGTGGATAAACAGGATTACATTCGATAAAACGTAAAGTTTATCGACAAATGAGTGTCATTTTCGAACCGTAAAGTCGCATTTTGTATATAATTATATTCATCAATAACGTAGTTCCCCCAATTACTTTTACAGCACGGCGTGGTTTAAAAAGCGAGAACCTATTACGAATGATTTTTAACGGAGCAAGCATCAATGCTGCAGAAAGTCGCCATTGATAATGTTGAGATCGGCATGTATGTCGAACAGATCGAGTCTCAACGCGCCCGCACAAAGATGAAGAAGCCGGGCTTCATCAGACGACAGGAAACCATTGATAACCTGCGTGAGAAAGGTGTGCTCTTCGTTTACATCGACGCCGACCAGATTACATCAGACGAAGACATTCAGTACCGCGAGACCAAGGTAGGAAAACACTCCTCCATCAAAGGCAACGATGAATTCGGCGCGGCAAAAGAACTCGTAGATAAGTCAAAGAAACAGCTGAGTAAGCTTCTCAATGATGTCTACGAAAACAAGCCCGTCGATATCGAACCCGTCAAGCAAGTCAGTTCAGACATTGTAGAAAACATCTTCGAGCGACGTGACGCTGTGCTTTGGATCAGCGGTATCCGCGAAAAAAGTGCCTATCTGCTTGAACACTCGATGAATGTAGCGTTCCACTTAGTGAACTTTGGCCGTTATCTTGAACTTGACCGCCAAACCTTGGAAGAGTTAGCGATCGGTGGACTTGTTCACGACATCGGTAAAATTTTGGTGCGTGATGAAGTGCTCAACAAACCAGGAAAACTGACCGATGAAGAATTCCTTCACATGAAGGAACACCAAACATTGTCACAACCTGTTTTGGACAGCATGATCGACCTACCTAAACTGAGTAAAGATGTCAGCGTCATGCACCACGAAAAAATAGACGGGAATGGCTATCCGAACGGTTTGAAAGGCGACGAACTGACGCTCATTGGCCGTATGTCATGCATTGTTGATATCTATGACGCATTGACCGCAGAACGATGTTACAAGCCCGCCCTTTCACCTTCTGAAGCATTTAAGATCATGATTGGCCTCACTCCTTTCCATCTCGACTCTGATCTGCTGAAAAAGTTTATCCGTTGCGTCGGCTTCTATCCGATTGGTTCTGTTGTTGAGCTAAGCAATGGTCGAGTCGGCTTGGTTTGTGAAGAGAACCCTGATGATTTGATGACGCCAACCGTCAAACTCTTCTACTCAGCAAGAACAGAGTCTTTCCGCGAAGTGGAATATATCGACCTCAAGAAAAGGCCAGATCTCAAAATCATACGCGGTTTGACAGAAGCTAAACTGAAAACAGATTTCGCCGAGTTCCGCTAATCGTTCCATTCTTCACCAATCGCACCACTTCTCTTTTTTATTTCATGACCTAGCCGACAGATTTTCTTATACTTGTCGGCTCATTTACTTGTGGAACTGAAACAATGCGTATTTGTGCTGTCGATCTAAAAAGCAACGAAGCGAACATTTGCCTGCTGGAATCTAACCAAGGTCTATTCGAAGTACCTGAGTGTCGCGCGCGAAAGTTTACGATGACTGACGCGGCAAGTGCCGAGCAGATCCGCAACTTCCAAAAGCAATTCGCCAAGCTGATCGAAGACTACAAAATTGAAAAGATTGTTATTCGTGAGCGCCCTACTAAAGGTAAATTCGCGGGCAGCGCGTTAGGCTTCAAAATGGAAGCTGCACTGCAGCTTATTGATGGTATTGAAGCAGAAGTATTCAGCTCTTCTGAAATGAAAGCTTCACTGAAGCGCAACCCTATTCAGGTTTCGCTGAAAGAGGTAGGTCTTAAGCAATTTCAAGAGCAAGCGTTCTTGACGGCCTGTGCATACCTAAACAAATAATCCTTCGGATTAATGAACATTAAGGGCTGCTTTCGCGGCCCTTTTTCTTTCTTTGAATTCTCGCTTGATCGTCTATTCAGTTCCGTTTCTGGCTAATGTCTTTCATTCATGATGATATGTTAATAGAAATTCTCATCAAGGCTCAGAAATCATGTTGGACACTACCACCTATCAACAAGCCAGGCTTTCTCGCGACGCCCGCTTTGATGGACTGTTTTTTACTGCCGTGATATCGACAGGCATCTACTGTCGGCCTATTTGCCCCGCACCTTCTCCGAAAGAAGAGAACGTTCGCTACTATTCCTCTGCAATCGAAGCAGCAGCACAGGGGTTTCGACCTTGCCTGCGTTGTCGCCCAGACAGTGCGCCTGGCTCTCCAGCCTGGATGGGAAAAGAAACCACGTTTAGACGTGCTTTGAATTTGATTCAGGAAGGCTATCTACATGAACATAACATTCCTGAATTAGCTGACAGACTCGGTGTGAGCGACAGGTACCTTCGTAAGCTCTTTACTGAATCGCTCGGCTGTTCACCAAAGCAATATGCCCAATACCAACAAATCCTTTTTGCAAAAAAGCTGCTACACGAAAGTCAATTATCTGTCTCTGATATTGCCTTTGCATCAGGCTTTAACAGTGTGCGGCGCTTTAATGACTGCTTTCAACAACAGCTTTCTCTTTCACCCACTCAAGTGCGCCGTAAGCATTTAAAAAGTCATGAAGGAATGACGCTTAGCATGAGCTTTCGCCCTCCTTACCATTGGGACGCCTTCAAGCGTTTTATTGCACCTCGCATTATTGCAGGTCTTGAGTGGCTCACTGATAACAGTTATGGAAGACGCTTCATCCATCAGGGAAAACAAGGTAGTTTTACCGCGACGTTGCAAGAAGGGAAAAATACGTTTCAGGTAGAAATTGAACTCGAAGATCCAAAGTTTCTTTACCAAGTCGTCAACCGCATTCGCCACCTGCTGGATTTGGATGCCAACCCAGATGTCATTGACGATGCATTACGTAAAACTGCGCCTAAGGATAGTTCTTTGGGTGTGCGCATTCCTGGCTGCTGGGATATGGAAGAAGCAGGCTTACGAGCCTATTTAGGTGAAAGTTTAGTTTCATGCCCTGTACTTGGTGAGCAAGCAAATCCGTTATCCGACGTCACGAATTCAGACCAAACAGGTTTTCAAAAACATTGGGCTGACATTTGTGAACACTTTAAACACGAACCTTGGCCAGAATCTTCGCCATCAACATATCTGAGCCAAGCACAATATGCATATGCACGTCTTAGGGGGTTAAGCCTTCCTGACATTTCAGACGTTGAAATGCTTGACGAAGCGCTTACAACTTCGGCCAAACCCTGGAGAAGCTATCAAGCTCTCGCTCTCACCGAAAAGAACGCATCAGTTCAAACCGCTTTCAATGCGGGAAATGAATAAGGATATCCTATGAAACAGTACCGTTATGAATACGAATCTCCTCTCGGCACGATTACGCTAACTGCCTCCGATCAAGGGCTGACTTCCCTTTCATTACCTGAATACAAGTACGACATTCCGGTATCTGACGAGGAAGTCATCGACCGCAAACCTTTCGAGTCCATCGTTTCACAATTGGATAGATATTTTGCCGGTGAGGCGGTGGAATTTGATGTGCCATTGGATCTTTTAGGTACCGCGTTCCAATGTGAAGTCTGGGAAGCACTTAAATCAATTCCACCCGGTGAAACGCGCAGCTATGGAGAGCTCGCCAATCATGTCGGCAGGCCAAAAGCGTCTCGTGCTGTTGGTGCTGCAAATGGCCAGAACCCCATCGCAATCATTGTTCCCTGCCATCGGGTCATTGGAAAGAATGGAAAGCTGACAGGTTACGCTGGGGGGCTGGAAGCCAAGGCCTGGTTGCTTAAGCATGAGCAGGCCATGGCGAAATAGGTCAACCCGCAGCCACCAAAACACGTTGAGCCAGCAATTTGATAAATCGTAGAGGCGTAATGCGGTAACCCAAGTGAAGATAAAACCCATGCGCCTCTTCGCGGCTAATATGACTGGTTACTTCAATACGGTGACAGTTTTGTTTTTTAAGGTAGGTTTCAGCATGCTCTAGCAGCTGCTTACCAATGCTCATGTCGCGGAAGTTTTCATCAATAACCATTGATGAGATTCTTCCCCAAGGCATGTCATCGTGAACCACATCGACGGTATGCAAGGCGATATAGCCCACTACCATGTCACAAAGCTCTGCAACAAACAGCGCGTCCCGTGACTGCTTCATGATTTTTTCCAAGCGAAGCTCAGTATCTTCCAATTCGGACGGGTAACCCAGTGTGTGGCAGAGCGCATTAATGCGCTCTGCGTCTTCCAACGTTGCCGGACGAATAATCATATCCAGCTCCTATTACTGATTGTTTGCCGTAGGCATCGCATCTGATATCGCGCGCAGGCTTACTCGACGGTCAAAGAAGTAGCCTTCACGGTCACCTTCTTTTTCAAGCGCCAGTTGATTGCCAAATGCCGTTTGAGCTAACTGCGAAGGATCAACACCTTGCTCAACCAGATAGTCATAAACTGCTTGTACACGCTGGTGTGACAGTTTCAGATTGTACTCTTCATTGCCTCGCACATCCGCATGGCCTTCCAAGTCCCATTGCACATTTGGCTGCTGACGCATCAGCGCGGCCACTTCATCAAGCTGCAGTTGGAAATGCGGCTCAATTTCCGAAGAATTGGTTCGGAATTGAATATCCATCGCCAATTCGAGCGCGATTTCTTTTTCGTTCATTTCGGCTTTCAATTTCGCTAACTCAATTTCGTTTTCCGCATACAGCGAGCGGAAGGTTTCCAGTTGCGCGTTTTGCTCGCTGATGTCTGCAATCACCATCGCTTGCTGTTCGCTTTGTTCATCGATACTGGCTACCTGACCGATCAGCCCACCCACAATGGCACCAGCTACCGCACCAACAGGTCCGCCGATGACAGCACCTAACGCAGCGCCACCACCGAAGCCAATCATTTCTGTCGTTTGGTCACGTTCAGCTTGCAGCGTTTGGTTTGCTGCAAAAACCGTAGAAACAGTCATAGGGATGACCAGAGAGATTGCTGCCAGTGTTTTATTCATCTTGTTCATTGTTATTTCCTCATCCATTTCAGGTTGTGAAGGGAGAACCCGTTCGTTGTTTCGATGAGGTCATTAAAACAAGGCAAAATGGCACCGACTGGGAACAAAAAAGGCAATGCTCGGGGCAATTGTGGCAAAAAAATGGCTTTTGCCCTGAATCGGTGAGATCCCCTTTTTAAAGGCGCAATTTACGGTATAGTCAAACCATCTTCTGTTTGATTACTTGAGTAAAAATGAAACGTATCGCTATTGTTGAAGACGAGCCGGCCATTCGCGAAAACTATGCAGATGTATTGCGAAAACAGGGTTATTCCGTATCTACCTATGCCAACCGCCCTGATGCTGAAGAAGGTTTTAAGCAACGCCTTCCGGATTTGGCGATCATCGATATCGGTCTTCAGGATGAAATTGATGGTGGGTTTCAGCTTTGCCAATCGTTGCGTGCTATGTCTGCAACCATTCCGATCATTTTCCTGACCGCCAGGGACAGCGATATAGACACGGTTGTTGGTCTGCGAATGGGCGCTGATGACTATCTAACGAAAGACATTAGTCTTCCTCACCTAATGGCGCGCATCGCCGCTCTTTTCCGACGAAGCGAATTGCTCAGTCTGGCATCGACTCAGACTGAATCTTTATTAGAGCGCGAAAACCTGACGCTTGACCTCAACCGCATGCAGGTGAAATGGAAAGATCAAACGGTGGATCTGACCGTGACGGAGTTTTGGATGGTCCATGCCCTAGCAAAGCGCCCTGGGCATGTGAGAAGCCGCCAGGATTTGATGCAAGAAGCGCACGTGGTGGTTGATGACAGCACAATTACTTCCCATATCAAACGCATACGCAAAAAATTCATCGCTCTGGATAGCACGTTTGACCATATCGACACTGTCTATGGCATGGGTTATCGCTGGGACAGCACAAAATGAAGGCAGTAACCGAAAAGGTGTGGCGCTGGATATCAGGCATCCGAACAAAAGTGGTATTGCTGAGCGGGCTTTTACTCTTGCTACCCTTTATTGGTTACAACTATGTCTGGGAACTTGAAAATGTGCTCAGACAAGGTCAGGAACAAACCCTGATGGGTTCTGCCCGTGCTTTCTCAATGGCACTGAATCAACAGCCTGAATTGTTTGAGCGCCAGCAAAAGACTAAGCCGAGGCTGGAAGAAGGAAAAGATCTCTATGCTGTGGCGCTGGAATCCCCCATCGATATTGATGGCTCTACGCTGGATTGGGAGCGTTATAAAAAACACAGAGTCAACTATGCCGATGCCCACGTGATTTTCAGCCGCTCCCCTTATCAATCAAATGAACTGAACTTTGATTTGATCATGGCGAGCGACGGTGATGATTTATATGCACTGATTGATGTCATCGACAAATCACCAATCCTTCGTCGTGAAAATACTGCGCGGATCGACCGAAATGACCACTTGGTGGTCACTTTAACAACCCAACAAGGCGAACTTAAACGTTACGGCGTCACCACTACAAAAAGTGGAAATGCCGACATCTACCTTATTGAAAATACGATAGAAGATATAGAACATAATTTTCCTTCAGAAGCGATTCGGGGCTGGTGGCAGGAAACTGCACAAGGCTACGTCATTGAACTGGCTATTCCAGATTGGCTTGTTGGTGAAAAGCTCAGTTTCGCCTATTACGATGTGACTAATCCCTACAATCGTGATGTTGAGACTATTCTCGCCACTTCAAATCCACGCAGTGCCGAGACTCTGGGTACCCTTCTCGTTCCATCTCCTGATATCGAGAGAGTGCTACAAAGAATGAACGATGGAAGTTCTAGGGTTTGGGTTGTCGATCAACATGGGCGTGTGTTGGCAAAAGCCGGAGATCTCCAATCGGCAAACGGAGTTTGGGAAACCACCATTAAATACCACGAAGAACCGACTGGCGTAATGGGCTGGATTCAAAACAACATTCTGAACCCCTTCTATTACCGTTTACTGGAGCGTCCACCTGAGAAAATTATCGATGCCATGCACAATGCCGCCGTTTTCCGTGGCGTGGAAGTTCAGCAGGCACTTATAGGGCGTCCTTATGCTAATTGGCGTCTAACACCGGATGAAAGCACTACAATCCTCTCAGCGGCCTATCCGGTGAGAGTGGGTTCGAATGTGGTTGGCGCTGTTGTGGTTGAAGAAACAACAAAAGGGATCAAAACATTACGCAATAAGGCGCTTGAGCAATTATTTAATGTCCTGCTTGCTGTCATTTGTACCGGTGTGGTCGTGCTGCTACTTTTCGGATCACATATATCACGTCGCGTGAGAAAACTGCGCGACGATGCTGAGAGTGCCATCGACCCGCAAGGGCGCGTGTTACGTCAATTGGAGCCTGCTACCAGCAAAGACGAGATTGGGGATTTGTCCCGTACACTGTCGACAATGGTAACACGCCTATCTGACTACAATGCCTACCTGGAGAAGATGTCTTCTAGCTTATCCCACGAACTGCGAACACCTGTCGCCGTTGTCAGGTCTTCGCTGGAGAACCTGGCATTTGTCACCAAGGAAGACGATCAGCTTCGTTACATTGAGCGAGCTCAGGAAGGCGTCACAAGATTGGCAACTATTCTGTCGAGTATGACGGAAGCAACCCGTCTTGAGCAGAGTTTTGAACATGCCGAACACACTGAGTTTCCGCTCGACAAAGTCGTATCCGGCTGTGTGCAAGGCTATGAATATGCCTACCCAGAGCAGGGTTTCACCCTTCATATCAAAGACGGCAACTATCAGATGTCCGGCGTGCCTGAGTACATTGCACAGCTTTTAGATAAGTTGGTTGCCAACGCGGTTGAGTTCCACCAGCAAGACACTAATGTCGAGATATACATGCTCATTCATGACAATTTGGCACGCATCACAGTCTCTAACATTGGACCTCAATTGCCTGAAAATATGGGAAATCAATTACTCGGTTCCATGGTCTCTGTTCGGGAAGAAAAGCATAAATCAGACAAGCCACACCTCGGCTTAGGGTTGTATGTGGCCAGATTGGTGGCGGAGTTCCACCAAGGGCGGCTCTCGATAACCAATCGACCAGATGGCAAAGGCGTGAATGTCACGGTTTGGCTACCACTCGCATCGACCCAAACGAGCTGAGTATACAATTAGGGAAAACAACAAAAGGAATCTCCATGAAACTACATGAGTTTGCACCTGTTCCTAACGCACGGCGCGTTAGACTTTTCCTTGCTGAAAAGAAAATTGATATACCCTCAGTGCATGTTGATATTCGTGGAGGCGAAAACCTAACAGACAAATTCAAAGCTATGAGTCCGAATGGACGCATCCCTTTCTTAGAATTAGATGATGGGACAACGATCTGCGAGTCTATTGCAATATGCCGTTACTTGGATGCTGCTTTCCCAACAGATCACAATTTATTCGGCTCTACGCCAACCGAGATCGGACAAGTAGAAATGTGGAACCGAATTGTCGAACTTCAAGGTCTCTTCACTGCCTTCCAAGCTTTCCGGAACCTGACGGGTATATACAGTGACCGTGAGCGCTGTATCAAGGCCTGGGGCGAAGAAAGTAAGCTAAGAAATATCGAATTTTTGCCGGTATTGGAAGAAAGGCTTTCTCAATCAACCTATTTGGCTGGGGAACACTTTTCCGTCGCAGATATTTCCGCTTATATCATGGTGGATTTTATAAAGAACATTGATATTCATATTGATGACAGCATGCCTTCTATTCAACGCTGGTATGAACAAATCACTCAACGAGAAGCATTCATCGAAGCACAGTCGAAATAAAAAGGATTGAACAAATGATTGAGCTATACACCGCAGGCACGCCGAATGGCTACAAAATATCGATTGCCCTTGAAGAAATGGGGCTGCCTTACGAGTACCACGCGCTTGATTTGATGGCCGCAGATCAGAAGAAACCCGAATATCTGGCGATTAACCCCAACGGACGTATTCCAGCGATTGTTGATAAAGACAACGATGACTTCGCAGTTTTCGAGTCAGGCGCAATTCTTATTTATCTCGCAGAGAAAACGGGAAAATTCCTTCCTACCGATCCAAAGAAGAAAAGCCAAGTGCTGCAATGGTTGATGTTCCAGATGGGTGGTGTTGGGCCAATGATGGGTCAGGCTAACGTCTTCTATCGTTACTTCCCTGAGAAAATCCCAGCGGCCATAGAGCGCTACCAAAACGAAGGACGTCGCCTGTTCGAAGTCATGAATAGTCAATTGGCTAACAACCGTTATCTGGCTGGTGACGAATACACAATTGCAGATATCTCGACCTGGCCTTGGGTGAGAATCCATGAATGGAGCGGCGTTGATATCTCCGGCCTGGAGCATCTCCAACGTTGGGTAGACGAATTGGCAGAAAGGCCTGCTTGTCAAAAAGGCATTCTGGTTCCCCCTCCGTCTAATCTGTCAGACGAAGAGAAAGCAAAACAAATCTCTAAGATGGTAACGAAGTAAAACGCTGCTCCGAAAAACGACAAAGCCGTCCCGATGGGCGGCTTTGTCAGTCATAGCAGACTTTTTATATTTCTTTGATGTATTCGATAAACACTTGGTCGCCTGAATGTTCGACCTTGGCAATGGTGCCATCAACAGTTAAAGAGGTTCTTACCACGATGGGTCCGTTGTTCATGATGTTTTTGTTGTCCTTTAGACTGGGTAATGAGCTACCAGGATCCAGCCCCATCTCTTTACAGAAACGGAAAACGAAGTTTCGATCCATCGGAACATCACCGCGCATGGTCTTTGAGAAGTCCAACTGACTCACCCCAAGGCGTTTGGCCATTTCGATTTGGGTGATTCGCAATTTCGCTTTGTAAGACATCCACGCGTCATAAAGTGTTTGCCTGTCATGATAGGTAAATTCCATAAATCCCCGCTTGTTACCTACCTCTCCATAAAGAAAATCATAACGGTGAAGCGTTTTATCAATGTCAGCGAGGCGTAAGTGCGGCGTAAACACTTGTCGAAACTGGTGCTCTTCGCTATGTTATCGCCCTGCCTGGTCGTTCATTTCATTCTGGGCATATCATGACAAAGAGAGACTTACTATGAGCCACAACCTTGCATTGCTACCACCAGATAAAAAACAAGAAATTGAACTCGATAAGCAAGCAGCTTATTCGGTGTGGCAGGTTAAAAATGCATTGGCAGAAAGAAGTACACTCGCGCAGCAGGCAAAAGACATTTCAGATGAAAATGAACGTGTGCATTTTGTTGATTGCGTTGATAAGTATTCAAAAATAATGGGGCTTTGAAGCCCCATTTTTTCCTAACTCATTTAGGAAAATTCTCGTTTACCTTTTTGTTAGCAAAGCCACGTACTTGTTGCTGTCATCACAGTAAACGATGCGACAGTTAAAGTGATGACTGTCAGCCACTCTTCGGAGCGTAGACATGCCGATATCAAACCACGGCACTTCTTCACTCACTCTCCCGTCAAATTCAAACGTCAAATGACGCGTGCGATAGCCCTCATAACGAAGGTTTTCTGAACTCAAGATCAATCTGCCGCCTGGATACAAATTCCGATGCGCCAGATTGAGAAAATGAAAGAAGTTACGAATATTACCCAACTGCCCTATCACTCCGCGAAGTGCTAACCAGGTAAAGGTGCGATCAAACATTGGGTGCTGGTCAAACAGATGACCACAAATTACTGATGGAACACCGCGCTGATGCATGATTGCACAAGCAATCGGTGAACTATCAATCGACGTCACTTTAATACCTTTCGCAATAAGGTAGAGAGAATGCTCTCCACTCCCCGCGCCAACGTTCAATACGCTGCGACGACAATACGAAAGAGCTATTCTGTCAGTGGCAACATCTTCCGGACGACGGAAGAAGTCAGATGTTGGGATCACAGATGTGCCATTGTTTTCCCTAACAATGAGTTTCCCTGATTTATTGCCGTTGTAATAGCTGGCTAGCGCGGTACCAAATACCTCTACAACACTCTGCATGGCCATTCCCCCTGTTATTCAACTAAGAGAATACTTGGAAGCGTTACACTCATTTGTCTCATTTATAAAACAGTCGCTAGGTATCAGAAAAAAGTCTGAGAAGAATGAAGTTTGTCGTTGCGTCACGCTGAGATTAGGACAGATATGAACACTGAGTTTCAGTACGTTAGGTGGCTAGAATTGAGAGATGTTGAGCGACATTCACCAATTTACACAGGAAAACCGGGGAATAAACGCATAACAGCGTTATCTAATGCTTTCGACTGAGACGATTTTTCTTGCGAGCACGCTTGTGTTGGTACATCGTTTTATCTGCTTCGCTAAGCCATTGTTCTGCCGAAACAACGTTCTCTGACAGTTCAATAGCACCAAGACTGATAGAGACATTGATACCTTCCGGCAAGCCTTCACATTCAATATCGCATTTCAAGCGCTCGAGGATATGCGGAATCTCAGCCTTTGCGGTATGCCTTAACAGCACAACAAATTCATCGCCGCCGATACGGCCCGCAACATCAGAATCGCGAATATTAGAAGTAAGATGGCCAGCAATGGCTTTCAATACTTCGTCACCTACGTCATGGCCGTAAGAGTCATTGATGTTTTTAAACCCGTCCGCATCTATGTATACCAGCACCGAGGGATCACTTATCCGATCATATTCCTGATAGGCTTCCTGAATGTCAGTCATGATCGCATGTCGTGATTTAATCCCCGTAAGAGAGTCATACTCCACAAGCTCACGAAGTTTCTTTGCCATCACAACCACTGTATCGCGTTGATCGATTTCAGCAGTGATGTCGGTCAGCGTGCCTACACGATAAATCAGCTCACCGTTACCATCGAAAACACAATTACCGCTATCGCGAATGTGCTTCACTCTTCCATCTTCGAAAAGCAATCGATAGTTGATATTCCAAGAATTAGTGGATGATGAAAAACGCGTATTTTCCGCTACTTCGCGTTCTGCCGGGTGGATTCTAGCGAGAAAAGCGTGTGGGTCGCTGTAGAGCGTTTCCACTTTTTCTTCCCAAATGGTGTCGTAGCATTTGTTCACGTAAAACAAACGCAAAGGATCAGCTGCGGAGATCCAAACAACCGAACTAACGTTCTCGGCGATGGCCCGAAAACGCCTTTCTGACGTGGCGATGGTGTCCTGAAGCTGTTTCTCTTCATGAATATCCAATACCGCAATCAAGAATTGTTGTTGGTTGGTGTACTTACACACAATGGAGGAGACAAATGTACGAACCCAAATTTGGTGACCATTTTTGTGGATGTAGCGTTTGTCGACTCGATACTGGTTGCCAGAGCCTAAGGTGATGTTTTCGCGCAGCGGCTTCTCGCTATTTGCATCAGAGTGGTAAGTTAAATCAAACTCAGTGAGCTGCAACAAGTCATCATCGTTATATCCAAGCAATGTCTGATACGCGGGATTGACGCTGATAAACCGCCCTTCTGTATCGACACGCACCATACCCATTGGTAGCCTTTCCTGCAGGGCTTCATTTAACTCATCGTCCTGCTGGTAAAGAGTCAGTGCAGCAATAAAGGTGTTCGTAGGAACAGTGTTAACCAAATTCACTTTCAGCACGTAAATGTCTTTGCTGCGCGCGAGCCGAACTAATTTCGTAAACGGTTCGTACTGGGAGGAGTTAGAAACAACCTGGAAATATCGTACTGCTTCATTCCAGGCGCTCGCAGTCAAATAGCCATCGATGTTCGTCTCATCGGGCTGAACGTGGAACAGCTGTTGACACTCACGGTTGCTTTGAATGATCTCGCCGAGCTCATTCAATAGAACCATGGGTACAGGTGCAAGTTCAAAAAACTGCATCTGAGGAGGGCTGTGAGTCTGAAACATCCGGGTTCGTCATGTCCTGTCGCCACTGAGGCATTTTCAAGAAAAAGCTCGAACATTCGAGCCTTACACTCAACCAACATACTAGCGATAAAGTGGATTGACATTTGTCTCACTTTTACGCTCGAATCAATAAAATATGCAATCCTCTCATCGGTAGTTGGATAATCTGTACATCCGCTTTTCTAGCCCAGCCCTGGGTATGGAAGATGCCCAACTTTCACCCAAAGAAGGGTGTCTTCTTCTGCATAAGGGTTGTACTCGAACATGTGTGGATTTCTAATCCAGGTTCCGGGCCCATATTTTCCATATTCATCCCGATATTCCCCTTGGATGACATACACCTCTTCACCGCAGAAATGCGAAATACTGAAGAAGTGTTGTCCCGCTGGCCATTTGATCATGGCTACCTGCTCACCATTGAATTCGTGCAGAGGCCTCATCAGCAGCCGCCCCTGCCCCTCAATCCAGCCTTCTTCATCCAAGGTGTTGATACACACTTTGTGATGATCATTCGCAGAGAATTGATGAAGCTTGACTAACAAAGTGCAACCAACGTCACTATAAGGGGTGTGTGAGAAACCGGGAGGGTTTCTTAGATAAGTACCTGCTGGGTAATCACCGGTTTCGTCAGACAACACGCCATCAAGCACGAGGATCTCTTCACCTAGAGGATGTTCATGATGGCGAAAGGAAGATTTGGGAGAGTACTTTACAATGCTGGTGGCGTGACCTCGCTCGGCTTCTTCCCGAGAGAGAGGCTTGCGATAAACGCCCTCTACCGGGGAAGATTGCCAATCCATATCGCTGGTGTTAATAATCACCCGCTCATCAAACTGCATGTTCAGCATAAAACAGTCCTCAAACAGGGAAACAACATATACCCAAACAACCTCATCCTTGTCGACGAAGGATATTGCTCGTCAGAGCAATTTGAGGCGACTTGGGTATATCCCCACCCAATCTAAACAAAATCGACTGTATGGGTAATACGAATAACGCCCAGTTTCGGCTTGCTGTTTCAAGAATATAGCAGCGCAAAATAAACAGCCTAGTCCCAATCATTGGAACATCGTCCATTACTTTAGCAAATACATATGTAATCGATTCTTCACACCCATAAGCCTGAAATGACGCTAGATGTCTCGGAAACTATAAACGCAAAAAAGCCCGCTTTAAGCGGGCTTTTGGATTTTTACAGTGACGCGGATTAATTATGCGTCTGCGTGACGACGCTCACCACGGAACGAACGCTTGTCGCCGCCACGGTCACGGTCGAAACGACGACCGCCTTTGTCACCACGACCTTCGCCACGGTTACCACCGCGAGGACCACGGTCATCAAAGCGACGTTGACCACGATCACCACCGTTGCGGTCACCGCCATTGCGACGACGTGGTGGAGACATGTCTACGTGACCTTCAACCAGTTGAGCGTCAGTCGCTTTCTGGCGGATACGCAGTTGCTTCAGTTGACCCAGGATTTCTTTAGGCATCTTCTTCGGCAGCTGAACGTAAGTATGGCCTGTAGCCAGCTTGATTGAACCGATGAATTGCTTCTCAAGACCCAGCTCGTTTGCGATAGCGCCAACGATGTCTTTCACCTGAACACCCTGATCACGACCAACTTGTAGCTGGTAAGTGTCCCAGTCTGCTGCATTGTAGCTGCGACGCTCGCCACGATCTGAACGATCACGTGGGCCACGGTCATCACGACGTGATTCACGGCGGCGGCTGTCTCGTTCCATAGCGGCGATCATTGGATCTGGACCGTTGTAGAACAATGGACGTTTGCCTTGCTGACGCTGAAGCAGCATAGCTGCCAACGTTGCAGTATCAACTTCGATTTGCTCTTGCAGTTTCTCGATCAGGCCAACAAATGCTTCCAGGCTATCAGACTCTTTCTGCTCTGCCAGATCAGCAGCCAGACGAGTCAAACGTGCCTCAGCAACTTTATCGCGCAGTGGAAGTTGAACTTCTTCCATGCGAGTAGAAGTCACGCGCTCGATAGTGCGCAGCATACGAATTTGGTTAGTGCGAACCAGCAGGATTGCTTTACCCGCACGTCCCGCACGACCGGTACGACCGATACGGTGGATGTATGACTCAACATCGAACGGAATGTCGTAGTTAAATACGTGAGTAATGCGTGGCACATCAAGACCACGAGCAACTACGTCAGTCGCTACCAGAATGTCGATAACACCACGTTTGATATGGTCAACAGTACGCTCACGAAGCGACTGTGGAATATCACCGTGCAGTGCTGCAGCTTTAAAACCACGCGCGCTCAGCCAATCAGCCAGACGCTCGGTGTCCTGACGGGTGCGAACGAATACGATAGACGCATCAGTTTCTTCAGTTTCAAGCAGACGAGACATTGCTTCGTCTTTCTCAACACCTTTAACAACCCAGAACTGCTGTTCAACTTTCTCAACAGTACGGTTGCTGCCAGCTACGTCGATACGAGCTGGTTCGCGCAGGAAGCGGTCAACGATTTCTTTAACCATTGGAGGCATGGTTGCAGAGAATAGCACGCGTTGCGCTGATGCTGGCGCTTGTTCCATGATCCAGGTTACGTCGTCAACGAAGCCCATTTTTAGCATTTCGTCAGCTTCGTCCAGAACGAAGGTATGAACTTCGTCCAGTTGCAGACGTTCACGATTAATCAGGTCTTTAACACGGCCAGGGGTACCAACAACAATATGAGCACCACTGCGCAGCGCGCGCATTTGATCAACGATTGAAGCACCACCGTAGATCTCAAGCACTTTCAGGCCATTGATATTTTGACCCAGTTGCTTAACTTCAGCTGCAACCTGGATAGCCAGCTCGCGAGTTGGAGCCATAACGATAGCTTGTGGTTTGTGTTGTTTCAGATCCAGTTTGTTCAACAGTGGCAGAGAAAATGCTGCTGTTTTACCAGTACCGGTTTGTGCTTTACCCAGTGCATCAACACCGGTAAGCAGAAGAGGAATCGAAGCTGCCTGGATAGGAGTCGGCGCTACAAAGCCGATTGCGTCAAGAGCAGAAAGAATGTTTTCAGCCAGATCTAACTGGCGAAATTCAGTAACAGTATCTTGCATTGGGATCCCAATATATAGACAAAAGTAACGGGGCCCCTGCTAGCGGTTTCGCACTGTTATTTTTCACTGATACAGGGTCACTCAAACAAAACACGGTGACAACCTACTCTCTGTAACAGTATCTAACGCTACGGGCCTCGACAAATAAGGCGTGCATTCTGCGCCACTAGACCAAAAAAAGCCAGAAAAAATTGAACAAGTTCACAATTCTTTCTACGACTGATGGCTTTTTGACTGCAAAAGCTTATTTCCGTAGCAATTTGCTGTTATTTCAGACAACCATTTCCCTAGGCGTATGATTTCTTAGTCGAGGCAAACGCGGTTTTGACCTAGTTTTACCGCCGTCGTCTTCAGCTTTTCTGCCTGTTTCATAATTTTCAGTTTCTGAGTAAATAGTGAAATAGACGTTAGCGTCATTCCCAGACTCAATGTTACTCGCTGGTAACCTGACGAATTCTTGTTAGGAATATTGAGATGGTAAACGGCATGCACCATATTTTCAGCCACTTCCCGCAGCATCAAATCATCGTCATGTAATAGAAGAAGAGAAAACGTACCTGATGATTGGTAGCTAAGGATGCCAGGAAGCAATGTTCCGGCTTGCCTTTCAAGAACGTCAGCCACCTTTTTTACCAAGTTTGTCGCTGCCGATTCACCATAGAACTTTCTATACCCGTCGAAACAATCTATGTCGATGGAAATTGCAGCAACGCGCTGTTTCTCTTTTCTCGCCTGCTTAAAGAGGCCGGGCAATGCCATTTGCAAAGCCTGCTCATTTGGCAAGCCCGTATCAGCATCACAAAGGTTCATCCAACGTTCGTTCCGCTTCTTAGCAAAGAGTTTATGTTTTAACGCTTTTAATTCCGATTCCCTTTTACTGTTCACTGATATGAGTTCATCAAACCGCACGTTAGATGCTTCTGTCTCTCTCACTTTGACAATCTTTTGGCAAACCGAAGCAGCAAGCAGTTTTAGTGCTTCCTTTTTAGGTTCATCAAGTGGTGTACCATAGAGAAGGTTGTCACCAGCCAACCAGCCGATGCATTCATCACCATTCCACATCGCCATCATGATATTCCAGCCAATGCCCACCTGCTCTTTGCCGAAATATAGAGGGACGTTTTCTTTCACGATGAGCTCATTCTTCTTAGTGAACGCCTCTTCCATAAAAAGGGTTTTTGGCATTTCCTGACAAAATTCAGAACGGTCAACAACATTGCCTTGTGGGTCAGTACCCCAAGTCCCCCACATTTTGTGAGATTCCATGTCGCACAGGAAAATGCCCATCCTATCTACCTGAAGCTTGTCTCTTCCGAGTTCAACCGCTATCCGACATAGCGAGTGGATGGTTGTCGCTTTAGTAAATCGAAGTGAAATCTCGTGAAGATTCTTTAAGTAAGTGAGTTGGGATGCGAGTGTGTGATTATCCAGAGCGAGGTCTAATTCACTCTTGCGACGATAGACATTCTGTTGGTTTAGCCTGTGAGCAAGGATCTTGCACTTAAGATGTGTGTCAGCGTTTTCCAGTAGCCAAGTGAAATCAACCGGTGAAAACGCTCGTTCGCGGGTTTGAGTGACAGACTCCACCAGCAAATAGCCCAATCTCTCCTCTCTTTTATATAGAGGAATGACAGCATGCTCCCAAAGTTGATCGTCTTGCTGCCAGCCACCATTAAAAGGCAACTCGGAAATAAATGAGAACTGATGCCTATGCTTGTTAGCGAGAGATTCCCAATCAATGTAGTAACCACTGTATTCTTCACAGGGTTTAAAAGCAGGATAGAAGTTGAATACGTCCTGTGTCTGGCTGGCTGCAAGCCTTAGGTCATCATCAACCCATACAAAAAGCGCGATATTACTAATCCCATTACGACAAACCAACCGACTGAAGATGTCCTCACACCATTTATCCAGTGCGCTGCAGACATCTTCGGCTGTGCCTCTCACCTGAACTTCAGCACTTTCCATACGCCAAACCGTAACTCCCTTTTAACGAACGATTATTTTGTCATCAATGTCGAATTTGGCCTCTCCGTTACATCAAGTTTGCGAGTGAAATTGAGTTTGTTATTTCATTTCGCTGACTTAGCTCTCAGTTTGCGATGCGTCGCAGAAGATATCGTCACACAGGTTTAATGAGTGATGACTTGGTTTTGAGCTAGTGAATCCGTATAGTGTGGCGGTTCACAATCTGAGACCAGGCTAATGTTTCAAGACAATCCATTACTTGCACAGCTAAAGCAGCAAATTAAAGAGACCATTCCAAAGAAGGAAGGCTCTATCAAAGCAACCGAACGAGGTTTCGGTTTTCTCGAAGTAGACAACAAAACCAGCTATTTCATCCCACCTGCTTACATGAAAAAAGTCATGCACGGTGACAAAGTCGTCGCGCTTATCCGCACTGAAAAAGAAAAAGAAGTGGCAGAGCCAGACGAACTGATTGAACAATCGGTTGAACGCTTCATTGGCCGGGTGAAAATGATTCGCGACAAGCTGAATGTCGTACCGGACAGCCCTCAACTCAAAGATGCAATCCGCGCGAAGACGAAGAAAGGCCTTAGCCGTGATGCATTGTCTGAAGGCGATTGGGTTGTAGCTACCCTTATCCAACACCCTTTGAAAGGCGACAACAACTTCTTCTGTGAAATCAGTGAAAAAATCACTGAGTCAGATGACAAGATTGCTCCTTGGTGGGTAACGCTGGCAAAGCATAACTTGCCAAATCAAGAGCCAGCGCCACAAGATAACTGGGAAATGCTGGACGAGTCATTGGTTCGAGAAGACCTGACTCACCTTCCGTTTATTACTATCGACAGCGAATCCACAAAAGACATGGATGACGCGTTGCACACAGTAGCGAACGAAGACGGCACCTTTACTCTGACTATCGCCATTGCTGACCCAACAGCTTATGTAGCACAAGGCACCGATCTAGATAAAGAAGCCCGTGAACGCGGTTTTACTATCTACCTACCGGGTCGAAACATTCCAATGTTGCCGCGCCAACTGAGTGACGATCTGTGTTCACTGCGTGAAGAAGAAGTTCGTCCAGCGCTGTGTTGCCGCGTAACGGTATTGGCTGACGGCACTATCGTTGAAGATGCACAATTCTTCTCCGCAACCATCAAGTCTCAGGGCCGTCTGGCTTACGATAATGTGTCCGATTTGCTGGAAACGGGATCATGTGACAAATGGCAGCCAACTGACATCATTTCAGAACAGGTTAATGCGCTACATGCACTCGCAAAAGCCCGTATGACCTGGCGTGAAACCAATGCAGTGACCTTTCCTGATCGCCCAGACTACCGCTTTGAACTGAGCGAAGACAACGATGTTGTTGCCATCCATGTTGACCCTCGCCGTATCGCAAATCGCATGGTTGAAGAAGCGATGATCACCGCAAACATTTGTGCTGGTCGTGCGCTTCGCGAACACTTTGGCTTTGGTGTATTCAACACCCACGCGGGTTTCTCTCCAGAGAAGATGGCTGATGCGGTTGAACTCATCAACAGCAACGGTGGCAACGTTTCAGCTGACCAGCTTGAAACTATCGAAGGTTTCAGTGCTCTGCGTCGTTGGTTGAACGAGCAGGAAACAACTTATCTGGATAACCGTATTCGCAAGTACCAATCTTATAGCGAGATTGGTAATGCCCCTGCGCCTCACTTCGCAATGGGTCTTGATGTTTACGCGACCTGGACATCACCAATCCGTAAATATGGCGACATGGTAAACCACCGTCTGTTGAAAGCGATTATCCGTGGTGAAAATGCTGCGACTACGCCTGACGAGATGATTGGTGAGGAGCTAGCTCTTCATCGTCGACATCATCGTATGGCTGAACGTGATGTGGCTGACTGGTTATATGTTCGACTGTTGAAAGATAGCGTCGCTGAGAAATCCACCTTTACAGCAGAAATCTTCGACATCAACCGTGCAGGTATGCGTGTACGTTTGTTGGAAAACGGTGCGATGGCATTTATTCCTGCACCGCTAATTGTCGATAACAAGAAGCGCATTGAATGTAATGGTGATATGGGCACTATCTCTGTTGATGGCGTCAAAGAGTTCCAGTTGGGCGATACCATCGAAGTCGTTCTTGCTGAAGTCAAAGAGCCTACACGCTCAATTGTTGGTAAGCCAACCCGCGAGTTTGCAGTGATTGCAGAGAAAACGGAAGAAGCGGTAGAGAAAAGCGAGTAAGTCGCTACGCTCAGTGAAAAAGCCAGACTGATGTCTGGCTTTTTTTATGTCTAATTTGGATCTCTTGCTTTTGCGTCAGGCAATAAAAAACCCGGTCCATGGAAGCCGGGTATAGGTTACTTTTTGACTTTTCACGCAGCAAGCGAATGTAAAGTCCAGCTATGCAGTAACGCCAAAGTTGGACCAATCATTGGGTTGTCGGCGGCCAAACCAATTCCCGATGACTGTTTGTGTCCAATAGCTTGCTCTTCAGCAAACCTTATTGTTATGAGAAAAATTCTACCAAGTGATGCTTAAACGCAACTGAACGACAAAGATAATGCTTAGTGTTCTATCGCTCATTAATTTGTATCGCGTCGCAATTCCAACCCAAACAGTCGGGCAAACTCGACCTCAATGGTGACTATAATCACATATCCGAGTCGCACTTGTAAAGCATTTGTCAAAAACCACATCGACGGTCAAGGCAAAAACCATTTCACATTCATTGGGTTACTACAAGTGTAGTAAGTGCCATTCAGGCATGCCAAATTTTCAGGACAGTTTTTTGTCTGCTTTTTTGCTATGCAGTCACGTTTTACGATGCAAATTTCAGCATGTGATTTTTGCATTTGTATTAACGGTGCAAATAAAAAGAGGCCGACTCATTACCCAACATCCAGTTGACGGAGTCTTCCAATCATCCAAGGTTTAGATAAAAAAATACCGCAGCACCAGATTGGCGTGCGGCTGGATATGCGGAAGTATCCAAGGACTCGATTCTTAAAAAGGTTTACTGCGGCGAAGCTTTTTAATTTCTTTTTCTACCTGCGCTCTCGTCAAACCAACATCTTGTAGAAAACGCTGATCATCTAAGTTTTTGGATAAATCTTGAATCAAATAGTACTTTCGGTTGAAGTGCCACACAGCATGTACCAACTTGGCTAACAAACCACCTCTATACGCAACTTTGCTTAAACCTTGCCTGTCTTCATTGATTAAATCGTTGTCGCTCGTTTTAACTACCATACCTACTCTCCCCTGACGTCGTTTTTGTTTTCCTTCTTGACAGCTCAATATTTAATCAATTTAATTATTAAGAAAAGCCAATATTTTTTGCTTAATACTTCAAGGGAGCTGAAGTAATGACAAACTTCGACATCGACCAACTCCGCACTTTAGTCGCGATTGCTGATTGCGGAAACTTCGCCGCTGCTGCTGATAGCGTTCACAGAACGCAATCAGCCGTCAGCATGCAAATGAAGAAATTGGAAGAATTGGCTGGAGTCGCGATATTCCAGAAGCAAGGAAGACGACATGTCTTAACCTCTCACGGTTTAACCTTGGTTAGCTACGCTAGGCAAATGCTCAATCTGAACGATCAGGCCATTTCTCATTTTCACAGTCCAGATATGAATGGCATGGTTAAATTTGGGGTTTGCGATGATTACGTTAATCTCATTTTCCGCCGCGTGCTGAACGGCTTTACAGAGCGTTATCCCAACCTTCAATTGTCTGTGCAAAGCAACAGTAGTCAGCGACTTTTAAAGCAAGTCCAGGATGGTCGACTGGATATGGCTTTAGTCAATATTCACGATGAAAGTTACCCTGTCACACAGCTTTCAACTGAACGACTCGTGTGGGCAAAATCCCGTCATGTCAGCTACTGCAAAGACAAGCCTCTTCCCGTTGCGATTGAGAGTGATTGTCGTTGGGGACGCTTGGCGCTAGAGCTACTAAACCGCGCAAATGTCTCGCACCAAGTTGTGCTCACTGCCGCTGACTTCCACGGTCTGAATGCAGCCATTGAATCTGGTATGGCTGTTTCCCTTATCGCTGCATGTTCAGTCACAGACAAAATGGATTTACTCGAACGGATAAACTGCAATTCTCTCGAAACCGCCATTGCGAATGGTTTGGCCATCAAGCCCGGAGCCAACGAACCTGCAGTGCTTGCGTTAGCGGATTACATTACCGAGTGGTATGTACGCAGGAACCAAACCGCTGCATAAAGTTCCAGACTTGAGAATTCTGTGACACCGCAGGCCTTTCGTCATTGCGCGGTTATTTTTCTGTCAATAAACTCATTAGATATCATGCATCATCGAGTAGTAATGAAAATTACACAGATACTCTGTTTGGTTCAGAACCCACAAATCGATGGAAGTGACAATGCCGAGAAATTGGATTCTCATTACTGGCCTTTTTTCCAGCCTTTTATTGATTGGTTGTGAATCGCCGACACATGATAGTGACGACTCCAATTTTTCATCGCATTACGAAACAAACCGCCCTGGAACGCTCGCTCCTTCCGGTTCTTCATTTGAGTCGTCAAAGATCCATGCGCTATTTGCTTACTTTGAAGAATGGAAAGGCACACCATACCGCTACGGCGGTGCCTCTAAACGCGGTATTGATTGCTCAGCATTTACCCAACAAGCATTTTTAGCTGTATATGAACATTCACTTCCCAGAACGACGAGACAACAAATTAAGGTGGGAGACAAAATCACACTCGCCAATGCAGGACACGGTGACCTGATTTTCTTTAAAACCGGTTCCAGTCGATACCATGTTGGCATTTATATCGGTGAGAAAGAATTCATGCATGCATCATCGTCTAAAGGAGTCACTATTTCCAGCGTCGACAATCCTTACTGGTCAAAAAGAGTTATTGATGTTCGCCGCTACCCTTTGCAATAACTACCAGGGAATAACGCTTCCATCGTGATGATAGAGTTTTCCAGTGCCTTCAGCAGACATACTTTCAAATACAGAAACAATTCGCTCTGCCGTTAATTGCGGACTGTAGAGCTTGTCTTTCGGCCAGTTCCGGGTGAAAGGCTCTGAGAGTGCACTTGGTGTCGTTCCAGGGTGCATGGCGATCACAGAAGTGCCTGATGCGCGTCTTCCCCATTCAATAGATAAGTTTTTTATAAACATGTTCAATGCCGCTTTAGACATTCGGTAGCTATACCACCCACCTAAACCGTTATCTTCAATGCTGCCCACCTTGGCGCTAAGCGACAACCAACGCAACTCAGAACGTCGTCGAATTAAACTATCCAAAGCCTGAGCCAGATGGACATGACTTATTGTGTTCACTTGTATTGATTGATGTAACCAGTCAGCATTGAGTTGCTTAAGGTTCTTCTCTGGTCCTTTGTCACCCTCATGAAGGAAGCCTGCGCAATGAATCACACCAACAAGATTTTCCATTCGCTCACTTAACCAATTCGACATCGCTGCAACACTTTCTGGCTCTGTCATGGCAATGTTGAGGTGACTGAGTGACGTTTCCTGAGCGCGACTGATTGTCAGCGTATCGTATCCTGCCAGTTTCAATCGTTCACAAACGGCTTTCCCAATCGTTCCATGTGAGCCAGCCACCAATACGCTCTTTTGCATCCTTCCCTCTCTCACTGTTCTGCTAGAATCTAACTCACTGATTTTAAAATTATCATTTCCCAATTCTGATCTTTTTTGAACCGTGTCCGTATTGGGAACCGCACATCAAACGTTAACAAGCCCTAGAGCTAGAAATATATGACTGAAGAAACAATTGTGATCACTGGTGCAGGGCAAAGAATTGGATTCGCGCTTGCTAGCCACTTTCGCTCAAAAGGTTATCGTGTGATCACGTCTTATCGCTCAGAGAAGCCAGGGGTCACCGCGTTAAGAGAGTTGGGTATAACCTGTATCCAAGCTGACTTCTCTTCTGATGGTGCAATCCATCAGTTTGCCCGGGAGATCGCTGAGCTGAATGTTGAGATACGGGCGCTGATCCACAACGCGTCTGATTGGAATGCGGAAAGCAAGACTGATGACTATGCGGCGTTGTTAAATGACATGCTGCAAATACATGTAAAAACACCCTACCTGCTCAATCTAGCTCTTTCGCCATTCATGACATCTGATTCACCGGCAGGTTCAGACATTATCCACTTCACTGACTATGTGGTACGAAAAGGCAGCGAGAAGCATATTGCTTACTCAGCCAGTAAAGCCGCATTGGACAACATGACTCTCTCGTTTGCCCAGAAGTTGGCCCCTGGCGTTAAAGTCAACAGCATTGCACCAGCACTTATCATGTTTAATGAAGGGGATGACGAGGCTTACAAAAAGAAAGCGCTGTCCAAGTCACTTATGGCTATAGCTCCCGGCGAGCAAGAAGTCGTCAACGCCGTGGAATTCATCATGAACAGCAATTATATGACCGGCCAAAGCATCAATTTGGATGGCGGTCGGGCACTCAAATAAATAACGGAGGCTGCGCTATGCAAAATGCCATTATCAAAATTACAAATCTTCGCCTGCGTACTTACATCGGATTCAACCCCGAAGAACAACAGAAGAAGCAGGATGTCGTCCTTAACATTGAAATACACTACCCGGGCGACAAGGCATGCATGAACGACAATGTTGAAGAGGCTTTGAATTACAAAGTGATCACCAAGTCGATCATTGATCATGTCGAAAACGGTCGATTCCTGTTGTTAGAAAAATTGGTTTCCAGCGTATTGGATATTTCACGTTCTCACCACTGGGTGACCTATGCCAATGTGACCATCGACAAGCCTCACGCTCTGCGTTTTGCCGATTCAGTCTCACTAAGCTTGAGTTGGCAGCAAGAAGAGTAATTCACCCTAATTTTAAGAGTTCCATCAAGATTTTCGAATAAGTCGTTCAGTTGTATCCGGTTCACCTACATTTAATGATGATTATAATTCTCATTAACTTACTACATTGGACACAAACGGAAGATGGAACAACCCACGCAATACAATGCGATTCTACGCGCTATCCATTGGCTGACAGCTTTGGTCGTTATTGGCCTGTTTGCGGTTGGCCTATGGATGGTTGATCTGACCTACTACAGCAGTTGGTACAAAACCGCCCCCTACTGGCACAAGTCAATCGGTGTTCTTCTCGCTTCATTGACTGTATTCAGATTGGTTTGGCGAACTGTAAAAGGTACGCCGGACATTGAGGGAAATCGCTTAGAACGCACTGCGGCTCATGCGGCTCACCATTTTATCTACGTTTTGCTGTTCGTCATTTTCGCGTCTGGCTATCTGATCTCCACGTCTGATGGTCGGCCTATCGAAGTATTTGATTGGTTTGAAGTACCCGCCCTTGGCGAACTATTCCCTAACCAGTCGGATATTGCAGGCGCGATTCACTACTACGCAGCCTTCACATTGATAGGCCTTGCTATTCTTCATGCGGCGGCGGCGTTAAAGCACCACTTTATAGATAAAGACAATACATTACGGAAAATGATTGGAGACAAATCGCTATGAAAAAGACACTTGTTGCTCTAGGATTCGCTGCGGCAACCATGCTGCCAACAATGGCTACTGCGGACGATTACGTGATCGACACCAGTGGTGCTCACGCGTCTATTAACTTCAAAGTTCCGCACCTTGGATACAGCTTCATCAAAGGCCGATTCAACAACTTTGACGGTGAATTCTCTTACGACCCAGCAAACCTTGCTGCATCAACCGTCGTTGTAAACATTGACACGACTAGCCTGGATTCAAACCATGCTGAGCGCGACAAACACCTTCGTTCTGGTGATTTCATCAATGCTTCAAAGTTTTCTACCGCGACATTTAAGAGTACATCTGTAGAAGACAATGGCGAAGGTTCAATCACAATTAATGGTGATCTAACTCTGCATGGTAAAACCAACCCTATCTCTATCGCTGCAAACTTTATTGGCGCAGGCAGTGACCCATGGGGCGGTTACCGTGCAGGTTTCGAAGGTACTACACGTTTGGAGCTTAAAGACTACGACATCGCTGTGATGGGTCCTTCAAGCTATGTTGATCTTGAGCTGCATGTGGAAGGTATCCGCAAGTAATTTCAGGCAACATTACCTACTGAAAATGGCAGGTTTTTACCTGCCATTTTTTTGCCCATTAAGCACAAACAGAACGAATAACAACTCTGATCACCATCCCCTTACAGATCTGACTTTGATCACATAAATAGCGTGCTTCAACGCGTAGAGTGTGGAGCTTATTTCCGGTTGTTTGGGGGAATCATGTTCAACCCTATCCTGTTTAGACACCAACTACATAAAGCACCTGAGCTCTCTGGTTTCGAAGAAAATACCGCAAAGCTAATTGCCGATACTTTGCGAAGTTTTGGCTACGATCCCCAGGTGAATATCGGTGGTTATGGGATAGTACTTACGATTGAGAGTGGCGTAGCTGGTCCTCACCTGTTATTTCGAGCTGATACCGATGCACTTCCTATTGATGAAGCCGCTTCTCATACTCATTGTTCTTGTACTCAAGGCATCATGCACGCCTGTGGGCACGATGGTCACTCCGCAAGTCTAATGGCGTTGGCCTACCGTTTATCGATGTCCTCTCTCCAGCGGGGAAAAGTTACCCTGATTTTCCAACCATCAGAGGAAAATGGTCAGGGTGCTCGAGCAATGTTAGATGATCAGAGTTGGTCCAAAGGCAAAATCGATTACGCATTTGGTTATCACAATGTGCCGGGGCACCCACTTGGGCAAATACTATATCGTGAAAACACATTTGCCTGTGCTTCTGCCGGTGTCTCAATCACGCTGACAGGGAAAACGGCTCACGCAGCTTATCCTGAAACCGCATTGAACCCCACTCAGGCGCTAAGAGAACTGATGCTCGACATTGAACAATTACCCCAAAAAGCGTCCGGCAGTTTTTCACTAGCTACCATCGTTCATGTGAGTTTGGGACAGCCTGCTTTTGGTACAACCCCAGCAGAAGCGACTTTAATGGCCACACTGAGAAGTGATAGCAACAAGTGCTTTGAAGCCCTGTGTTGTGAGGTGGAAAACATTGCGGGACGCTATGCAGAAAGAGATCGGCTAGATATAACTATCGAGTGGTTTGATAAGTTCAATGCCACCATTAATCACAGTGAAGCAAATATGCTGTTGAAGCAAGCCAGTAAGGAGCTAGGGTTTGATTACAATGTCCTCGATAAACCCATGCGCTGGTCTGAAGACTTTTCTGAATATTCCCGAACCTGGCCATCGGCGTTCTTTGGGCTCGGTAGTGGTGTGGAGCATCCTCCTCTGCACGACCCTCACTATGACTTCCCGGATGCGTTGATTGACGTTTCCAGCAAAATCTTCGAACAAATCATCCGAGATATGAACGGACTGAAAGCGCAGGACTTTATCCAAGCGATTTGATCGGTAGATTCATAACAAAAAAGCGAGGCCGGAGCCTCGCTTTTTCAATCAGTACTTTTGTGTTTATAGCTCGCCACGCAACTCAATCAGTTTTTGCTTGATTGCACGCGCTTTCTCTTCACTCAGGTCATATTTCCACATGACAAGAATGGCCAAGAGCGCAGTAGACGCAGGGATGATGATATCTGCCAAACGAAGGTTCGTGATGGTTTCAACAGACTGTGCACCAGCACCTGGATCAAAACCAACCACTTTAAGCACTAAACCACCAAGGATGAGCGCCAGCGCTTGGCCAATTTTCACCATAAGCCAATAAATCGCTCCAAATGTGCCCTCTTTACGTGGCATACCGTTGTCCAACTCATCCATATCACAGACGTCAGCTGTCATGCTCATCATCAGAGTAAACAGACCGCCGATACCGAAAGACATCAGTGGGATTGGCATAAAGATCATCCAAGGATTGCTTGGGTCGAAGCCCCACCATTTCAGGCCATAGCCAACAATTGAAATAGCAGTGGAGATAATAAATGCGTTGCGCTTACCCCATTTGTTTGCCATCCAGGTAATTACAGGGATTACAACAAACGCGGTAACAATCGCGCTGACCGTAGAGAACCATGCAGGCCACGTACCTGTTGCACCATAATCACCACCAAACATGTGGAACACGATGATGAAGAAGCTGAATGACGCAACAAGCTGAAAGCCATTAAAGACCAAGAAAGTTGCACCACAAAGACGGACGAAAGGTTTGTTTTTGAAAACTTGCTTAATGCCTTTAAAGACTTCCTTCAAGTTAGAGAAAATCGTCTTGAACGAGATTTCAGCGCGGTTACCCATGTCTGAAGCATCAATACCTTTACAGAACAGACCAGGAAGAATACCCAGAGTGATACAAGCACCTGCGACAAACAGCGACAATTGCTGCACGCCTTCTGCCTGGCTACTGAACAAATCAGGGTCGGCGATAAGTACCCAGAACCAAGGTACGATCATCCAAGCCACCTGACCCATGGTATTTGCAAATGCCATCAAACGCGTACGTTCGTTGTAATCAGAGGTCATTTCATAACCCAGACCAACAAACGGTGTTGCAAACATGGTGTTACCGATAGTGAAGATCAAAGAGAAAATGAGGAAATACCAGAAGTTGTACTCTTGTGATGCTTCAGGGTCCAGCTGCCAAAGCATGGCAAAGAACACGCCACTCAAGATCGCACCAACGACAATGTAAGGACGTCGTCTACCCCAGCGTGATTTAGTGTTATCAGTGATAAAGCCCATGATGGGGTCAGTGATCGCATCAAACAATCGTGGAAGACCACCTAGCAAACCTGCCAGAAAAGGGTCCATGCCGAAGGCGGTAATAAGGAAGAAAGAGAATACCCCTAACGCCCCCGGAAGAAGGTTAAGCGTCAGTGTACCTGCGCCATAAGCTCCTTTCTGAAGGACTGGAACGCTCTCCCTTGCGTCGTGAAGTTCACCTGCTGTGTTTTCTATTTGTTGTGACATGTCGAAATGTTAACCGTATGTAAATGCCGTTCTCGAATACTACCTAGCTAAGCTAAAACTCAGCAAATCGCTCGCATACGATATATATCTCTAAAACCACATTTTGAAAGCGCTTTCTTTGGTTGCAAATAGTGGCAGTGAGAAATGCTGTTGGAAAGGCGTTTAATTACAGTTTGATTGCACGATTATGTGCTGAATTTATGGCTCATCGCGCTATTTTTCTGTTCCGTCGTTAGCAAGCGATTTTTTATGTAAAACCAAGTAACAGGTCTCACAATAAAGACCAAAGATAGCCTCACCAGGCTTTGAAGTCACTTGAATAGAGTAAACAAAAAGACAAATAAAAAACCGCCGAAGTCACAAGACTTCGGCGGTTCAAGGTTTGATGAAGTTAGCTAAGCTTACTTCTTGGCAGCTCTACGCTCTTGAACAGCATCTGCCAGAATATTTAACACTTTCTCGGTGTCGTCCCAGCCTATACATGCATCAGTGATGCTTTGGCCATAAGTAGGTGCTTGGCCATCAACCAGATCCTGACGTCCTGCTACAAGGTGGCTTTCAATCATCACGCCAAAGATCGCATCGTTACCACCAGCGACTTGGCTTGCTACGTCTTCACCAACAACTAGCTGTCGCTTGTATTGCTTGCTGCTATTCGCATGGCTGAAGTCGATCATCAGCTTGTTGCGCAACTTAGCGGAATCCAGTTGTTCAGTGATTGCTGCAACGTGTTCGGCAGAGTAGTTTGGTTCTTTGCCACCACGGAGAATAATATGGCAATCTTCGTTCCCTGCGGTCTCCACAATCGCTGAGTGACCAAATTTAGTCACAGACAGGAAGTGGTGAGGAGATTCTGCTGAACGAATGGCATCAGTCGCAATCTTTATGTTCCCATCGGTGCCGTTTTTGAAGCCTACCGGGCAAGACAGACCAGATGCCAGCTCACGGTGAACCTGAGATTCAGTGGTACGTGCACCAATGGCACCCCAGCTAATAAGGTCGCCCATGTACTGTGGCGTGATCATATCGAGAAACTCACCTGCAGTTGGAAGACCCATGTCAGTAATATCCAACAGCAACTTACGTCCGATACGCAGACCATCGTTCAACTTAAAGCTGTTGTCCAAGTACGGGTCATTGATAAGACCTTTCCAGCCGACTGTTGTACGCGGCTTCTCGAAATAAACGCGCATAACGATTTCCAATCTATCGCTCAGTTGGTCACGAATAACCTTTAGCTTCTTACCGTACTCAACGGCTGCTTCTGGATCATGAATCGAACAAGGGCCGATGATAACGAGAAGACGATCATCCTTGTCGTTCAGAATTTTATGGATTGCCTGACGAGCGTTAAATACTGTTTCAGACGCATTTTCAGTCGCAGGAAATTTTTCCAGTACCGCTACTGGCGGCAGAAGTTCTTTGATTTTACTGATTCGGACATCGTCTGTTTGATGGAAGCTCATTCATTCACCCTTGCTACATTCTTCACACCCACCATCTTTGATGGAGTGCGTATTCCCTACTTATTTTTAGTTAACTTATCGCCAATCCAATAAGAGTGCAAACCTATTTTTACGCTTTTGATAAACTTTTTATGCCACTTAAATATTGACTATCAACACATACGTGCTAGCAACTAGTTTTCAGCAGGGTTTGGGAACAGGAGATCCAAATCCAAATACTCTTCAAGCGTGTCCGCCAGCACGTCTAGACTGCGTTGTTTTTCTTTCAATAAATCAATACCTTTAGCGTCATACAGCCCAGCCCATTCAAGAATAAGTTTGAGTGCCTCTGGTTGATCGAACAACCCATGCCAATATGTCCCAAAGATATTGTTATCCGAGTTGATCAAACCATCATCACCCTCTTCACAGATGACTGGGGTCACACCTTTTGATGCGGTCACTCCCATATGGATCTCATAGCCCGTGACCTGACTCACCTTTCCATTGAGGTGAAGTTCTCCCAACTTTTGGGTAAGTACCTTTTCTTTCTCAATCACAGTCACTGCATCAAGATAACCAAGTCCTTCTACTTCCAACTGGGGGCCTTCCAGCCCCGATGGGTCTGAAATGTGCTTTCCTAACATCTGGTAACCACCACAAATACCGACGACTTTGCCGCCATATCTCAGGTGCTTTTGAATTTGTTTATCCCAGCCAAACTCTCTGAGGCTGGTTAAGTCTGAAATCACACTTTTACTGCCCGGCACGACAATCAAATCACAAGAAGGAATTGGTTTTCCTGGCGCCACATATTGCAAGTTAACCTGTGGATGAGCTCTTAATGCATCGAAGTCAGTGTGATTGCTAATGCGCGGCAGAACGGGAACAGCAACATTCAGGACAGTTTTACCTAAATCAATGTTTTCCTGTTTAGTGTCGATAGCGTCCTCCGCATCAAGCATCAGCCCTTGAAGATAAGGGACGACGCCAAGCACGGGCTTGCCTGTTTTCTCTTCAAGCCAATCAAGGCCAGGCTCGAGAAGACTGACATCGCCTCGAAAACGGTTAATGACAAAGCCGACGACACGATCCCGTTCTGATTGTGAAAGGCAATCCAAGGTGCCAACCAAATGAGCAAATACACCGCCCCGGTCTATATCTGCAACTATGATCACCGGAACGTCCGCCTCTTCCGCAAACCCCATATTGGCAATGTCATTCTCGCGCAGATTAACCTCTGCAGGACTCCCCGCCCCTTCGATGAGTACACAGTCGTATTCAGTGGTCAGTTTCTCAAAAGACTCCAACACTGGCGTCATGGCAAACGCTTTATAGGATTGGAAGCCAATGGTATTCATGGCATCGACCGCTTTTCCTTGCACAATCACCTGAGCAGCGCTGTCCGCGCTTGGTTTTAGCAAAATAGGATTCATGTGCACTGTCGGTTCGATTCCACAGGCGAACGCTTGAAAGGCCTGAGCGCGGCCAATCTCGCCGCCATCCTGAGTCACAGCGCTGTTAAGTGCCATGTTCTGGGGTTTAAATGGAGCCACTTTTACACCCTGGCGAGAGAGAACGCGGCAGAGACCAGCAACAATAACGCTTTTACCTGCGTCAGATGTTGTGCCCTGAACCATAAGGGCTTTAGAGGTAGATAGCATGGATGAATCCGAACGGTATGAAACTGTGATATGAAAGGCAAAGATATCATAGTCATTGCAAAAAAATGCTAGCGCCATCGTTCAGCAGCAAATTCTTTGTAATCGCGGTCAAAGTTATTTGCATCGTCACTAAAGTTTTCGCACAGGTAGCCATACACTCAAAGCTATGTTGCAAATAACGCTTGCTGCAAGGAACGCTGTGAAAAATTTAAAAAAATCATGTGCTATCAAGACGATTGTTACCGCCCTTACTCTGACTTCATCAGCCGCTATGGCGACCAATTTTAGCTACACCAATTTAGAAGTCGGATTTACTGGTAACCCTTCTGGACTCGGCGCGACAGGCCGACTGGCCTTTATGGACGGTGCGCACTTTATTGTTAACGGTAGCAGTCAGTTTGAAGGGGATTGGATTGTTTCAGGTGGCGCTGGTTTCCATGCCCCTGTTAACGGTTTTGTCGATATTCACGGTGACGCACGCGTCTATTCCGTGAAATTCCCAGAGGATGATAAGCACGATTGGGGCGAATTAGCTTACGGCGTCAATGTTGGCGCGAAAGCATGGGTCCTACCTCAGATCGAAGCTAACATTCTTGTCGGTCAGATTGCTTTTGACTCAGACGATACACGCTCTGTCGTCGAGCTAGGGGGCCGCTTTCACTCAACAGATATCCTTTCTGTCGGCGCGACGTATCGGGCTAATGGCCTCTACAAAGAGCAATTCTATTTCGACGTACTTTTTAATTTTTAATCTTAAATTTACGTCAAATCAAAGCGGGCAGAGTGTCCGCTTTTTTATTCGATGGTTGAAACTAAAGAACGTGCTTCGCTTGGAGTAAAACCAAAATAGCGCTTAAACTCGCGGCTGAACTGAGACGGACTGCTATATCCCACCTCATAGCAAACCTCCGCCACTTGATACCCTGAAGAAAGCATCGATCTCGCTTTATGCAGCCTAAGTGATTTCACATACTGCATAGGTGAAACTGTCGTAACTTGCTTAAAATGCTCATGAAGCGTCGAAGCACTCATTCCCGCAACGTTCGCAATCTCTTCAATCGCCAAATTTCGCTCAAAGTTTTGCTCAATGTAGTGAACAACCGGTGCAATTCGATTTGCCCCCGCATGGTTACTCACACAGTTTCTCAACAATCCACCACCAGGTCCTTTCAGTACCTCATAGTAGAGTTCCCTGAATATTGAGGGTGCCAGAATGTCGCGATCCATTGGGTTATCCAGCAAGCCCAACAGCCTTGTCACAACATTCTCGATCGCTGGGGTCATTTTTGTTGATTGAGTAAAATCTCGCTGAGGATGTGAAGAGGCTTCCTGCTGCCAAGGCGACATTTCCATCATCAACTGGCCGACCATTTGCTGGTCTATCGCCAGACTGAAACCCACATAAGGCCTCTCTTGGCTAACATCTAAAAGGCTTGCTTCTACGGGCCGTGTAACAGAATTAATTAGGTAGGTATCTTCGCTGTAGACAAAGGTTTGCTTTCCTGTGGAGACGTGCTTTTCTGCTTGCAACACAAAGCAAATTGAAGGCTGGAGCACTATTGGCATCAGATCAACCTTCTCTAAGCTCGCATAAAGCTTTAAACCCTCTATTTCAGACGGTTGACCACACTCACCCTTCACTTTTTCAAACACTTGCTTTGCAAGTGCTGAGACAAATTCCATTTTATTAACCTTTTGCTAAACATTGTCTACATGACCGTAGGATTATGACACTAAATAAGCAGTTAGAATGATACACCTCATGAATTCCGGAGTAATAGGCAAGAGTTCTGGAACATCTCGATAACATTAGCCATAAATTGAATACATAGTAAATAAAGGCTAATGACCACAGTTGCGTGTGTTGAAGCCAAATACGCTGCCGTTCTATGTACGAAAGGAGACTACCATGAGCGTATCCGTGAATATTAACGGACAGGACTTTGAGCTCGATGTACCCGCGGACACCCCTTTACTTTGGGCTATTCGTGACAACCTCAACTTAACAGGCACTAAGTTCGGGTGCGGCCTTGCACAATGTGGCGCGTGTACTGTTCACATGGGTGGTCAACCCATTCGTTCTTGTGTCACACCAGTGTCTGCTGTTGCAGGGCAGAAAATCACTACTATTGAAGGTATTGAGTCAAAGGCTTCTAAAGCCATTCAAGCTGCATGGGAAGAGATTCAAGTACCGCAATGTGGGTACTGCCAATCAGGCCAGATCATGGCTGCCAGCGCACTACTTGCCAGCAATCCATCCCCTTCCGACGCAGACATTGATGCAGCCATGAACGGAAACATCTGCCGCTGTGCAACCTATGTCCGTATTCGTGAAGCAATCAAGCAAGCAGCCACTGAACTGAGACAGGGATAGAACCATGCGCGATTTTCTGAACGGTTATGTGCCTGAAGAGGCTTTCCTCAAAAATACTAAACAGGTGGGAACCAGCCGCCGTAACTTCATTAAGCTCATGTCGACAGCCGGTGCTGGATTAACCTTAGGTGTTCATCTTCCTTCTGTTGCAGCCGGTGCCAGCGAAACAGCGGGTAAGCCTTTTGAACCCAACGCTTTTGTGCGTGTCGGTTCAGATGACTCAGTCACTATCATGATTAAACACTTGGACATGGGCCAAGGCGTGACGACGGGCTTGGCAACCATTGCCGCTGACGAACTCGATGCAGATTGGAGCAAAGTCACCACAGAGGCTGCTCCTGCAAACGCCAACGAATATAACAACCTGCTATTTGGCCCCGTACAAGGTACAGGCGGTAGTACCGCTATCGCAAACTCCTTTATGCAGCTTCGCATGGCGGGCGCAAAAGCCAAGACAATGCTGGTGAACGCTGCCGCCAAAGTGTGGGAAGTCCCTGCGGCAGAAATCACAGCGAGCAACAGCACCCTCTCCCATTCCGGTACTGCAAAGTCAGCCAGCTACGGTGAGATGGCTGAGCTCGCCGCACTTCAATCAGTGCCTGCAGATGATCAAGTTGTATTAAAAACGCCAGAACAGTTCACCATCATCGGTAGAACGGGAACAGCACGCAAAGATAAAGGCAAAAGCAACGGCACCGCGACCTTCACACAGGACGTACAACTTGACGGTATGCTGACCGCGTTAGTGGCTCATCCACCAGCGTTTGGTGCAAAAGTCGTTTCGTTTGATGCCACTGCTGCCAAGCAGTCACCGGGTGTTGTCGATGTTGTCCAGATCCCGACGGGTATTGCGGTTGTAGCGAAAGACTTCTGGAGCGCCAAAACGGGACGCGACAAATTGTCGATAGAATGGGATCGCTCTGAGTTCACAAAGAACACTGAACAGCTGAAAACTGAATACACGGCACTTGCCCAAACACCCGGCCTTGCCGCCCGCAACGATGGCGAAGCAGGTAAAGTTCTCGAAATCGCCGAAAACGTTGTCGAGGCGACTTACTATTTCCCTTATCTTTCCCATTCACCAATGGAACCTATGAACTGTGTGGTTCTGGCCGGCGATGGTAAAGCTGAACTTTGGTATGGCGCCCAGATTCAAACCATCGATCAGTTTGCCGTAGCTACCGTCCTTGGTATCAAGCCGGAGAATGTGACCATCAACACCTTGTTTGCTGGGGGTAGCTTCGGACGTCGAGCCAACCCACAAGCAGATTACGTTGTTGAAGCGACAATGATTGCCAAAACGCAGCCGGGTGTGCCAGTAAAATTGGTATGGACGCGTGAAGATGACATGCGCGCGGGTTATTACCGCCCAATGTACATTCACAAAATCCGTGGTGCCGTCGACGATGAAGGCAACATCACTGCATGGGAACAACGTATTGTTGGGCAATCGATCGCTGCAGGTACCGCATTTGAGGACTTCATGGTGAAAGATGGAGTTGACTCATCTTCGGTCGAAGGTGCCTCTACCCTGCCTTATGCTATTCCCAACTTAGCCGTTGAACTGCATACCGTTCAGCAACCTGTTCCTGTTTTGTGGTGGCGCTCAGTGGGTCACACCCACACCGCGTTTTCAACGGAAGCCTTCCTTGATGAACTGGCCCACAAAGCTGGTAAAGACCCCGTTGAAATGCGACGAGGTCTGCTAAAAAACCATCCACGACATCTTGGTGTTCTGAATCTGGCCGTTGAAAAGTCAGACTGGGGCAAACCACTACCGAAAGGTAAAGGCCGCGGCATTGCGGTTCATGAGTCGTTCCGCACCTTTGTTGCTCAGGTTGTCGAAGTCACCGTCGAAAATGGCCAAATCACTGTCGACAAGGTCGTTTGTGCCGTTGATTGTGGTGTTGCTATCAACCCGGACATCATTAAAACCCAGATGCAAGGCGGTATTGGTTTTGGTCTGTCACCTGCGCTTGTCAGCGAAATAACACTCCAGGATGGCGCAACAGTGCAGTCAAACTTCCATGACTATCTGGTACTGAGAGAAATGCAGATGCCAGAGATTGAGGTGCACATTGTGCCGTCTGCAGAATCACCAACCGGTGTTGGTGAACCTGGTACACCACCTATCGCCCCCGCTGTCGCAAACGCCGTGTTTGCTGCAACTGGCCAGCGATTACACGATCTACCAATGAAGCTGTCTTAACCTCAACGTCATCAAGGAAGGATAATGGCAAACCACCTACACTATTTGCTAAACGAGTGGTATCCGGAAAGAGACAATGCCGAGTGGGTACTCGGTACTGTTTATGAAACGGAGGGACCTTGTTACCGAAAAGCCGGTGCAATGATGCTTTTCAGTAGTTTGGGTCAACAACTCGGTATGCTTAGCGGTGGTTGTCTGGAATCAGACATCCAACGCCATGCAAAAAAGGTGATGATGACAGGTGAGGCCTGCACGTTGACTTATGACAGCCAGGATGAAGACGATTTGTCTTTCCAACTTGGTATTGGCTGTGGCGGCACCGTTCATATCATGCTGCAGCCAATCCATGCGGATAACGGCTACTTAAGCCTCGATGTTATTCATGCCCAGTTGGAACAAAGAAGATCCGGCTTCTACTATCAGCGCATCGTCACGAAAAGTGCTGAAATAGAGGCGAACTATATCCCCTCAGAGAAGACTCACCAGCTAGAGGCTGATAGAAACACCATTGGTGAACGACTTGATGAAGGCGATCAGCGCTGGCTGAAAACCTTCATTCAACCCCCTACTCACCTTCTCGTTTGTGGAGGAGGGTTTGATGCTAGGCCGATAGTTTCCCTTGCTCATCAATTAGGTTGGCGCGTCACGCTTTGGGACCCCCGCCCAGCAAATGCAAGACGCGATTACTTTCAAACCGCGCATTACATCCTGCGAGAACAGGCAGAGACCTTGGGTTATTTCTGCAACGAAAAGCATGTCGATGCTGCAGTAGTAATGACGCACAGTGTTTCTCTCGACGCCTCCGTATTGAAATCGCTCACGGATACGCGTTTACGTTATCTTGCCCTACTTGGCCCAACACATAGAAAAGAAGATGTTCTGCAAACCGCAGAGTTACAGGAATCACAATTACCGTGCAAACTTGCAGGACCAGCAGGGTTGCAACTGGGTGCAGCATTGCCAGAAGGGATTGGACTTTCTATTCTGTCAGAATGTATGGCGGCACTTAATGATTCAAACGCCAAATCTTTCAGTGGAATAGTATAAGAATGATAAAACTTGCCGCAGTGATACTCGCTGCCGGCCGCGCTTCACGTTTTCGCGAATGCAAAGCGCTGGCTGAAATCAATGGCTCTCCGCTCATCAGCTTCCCTATCAACGCAGCGGTTCCTGTAACTCAGGACATATTCATCACAACAGGGTTCTGGCATAAGGAACTCGAAGCTGCCTGCAAAGACAACGATTGGCCAGCAGAAATCTTATATATCGACTGCTGGAAAGAAGGAATTGGCAGCGTTATATCTTCGGTGACAGAGAAGCTTGAGAACGACTATGATGCCATTTTATTTATGCTTGCCGATCAACCTGCAGTAAGCAGTGACAACGTCGAACTACTTTGGAAAGTTTTTATCGAACACATTAACGATGCAGTTTGTTGCCAGTATCACGATACAGTGGGCGTGCCAGCAATTGCATCGAAAACCATGTTTGAAGAGCTTAAAACGTTGAAAGGAGATGCAGGCGCTAAGCACCTGCTTAACAATGGCAAACATGTGGTGAATGTGGTTGCTATTGATCAGTGCAACATAGATATCGACACTCAGGAAGACCTGGAAAACTACGTTCACTACCTGAATCATATGGCGTCGCTTTGGTAACGACGCCACATGGAATTCTTAAACTATCGCTTCCTGATGCGTGACTTTAGCGGCTGACATGCCCTTCAACGCCACTGGCGCAGAAATCAGTGTCGTGGCTATCAACAACGAAACTGGCACTGCTGTAATCACTATAAATGACTGTAATGCTGCCAAGCCACCGTTTCCAGCTGTTAGCAATACTGCTGCAACCACACCCAACATCACCGCCCAAAACAGTCGCTGATACTTTGATGGTGCCGCATCTTCGGACGTGACGACAGCAATGGAATATGCCATGGAATCACCCGTTGTCGCCACAAAGGTAGTGGTGAGAATAAGGAATGCTGGCACCAATATATATTGCAGTGGCAGCTGCTGAAGCGTCGCAATCAATACACCGGGTAAACCCGCGCCTTCCATTGGGCCGGATATCGCGCCCGGATTGGTCAACTCAAAGAAGATGCCCGTCCCGCCCAGTGCAGTAAACCAGAAGTTGGTCACGATCGGAGATCCAACAGCGACCGCCAGAATCAACACGCGAATACTCCTGCCACGAGAGATCTTCGCAATGAAAATCGCCATCATAGGCGCGAAGCCAATGAACCATCCCCAAAAAAACCACGTCCAGTTGGTCATCCAAGCTGCTTTTTCGGTATCCAGACTCATCGATGAAAAGTGCTCTAGATAACTACCAAATGCGGTGACAAACGAACCGAAGATGAAAGATGTCGGCCCCAATGCCAATACAAATAGAAGCAAAGCCAACGCGCCAAGTACATTGAGTTTAGAAAGCCACTGAAGTCCCCTATCCATTCCCGTAAAGGCAGACAGCGAGTAAATGGCCACAACCGCCATGAGAATCATCACTTGCGTACTCATGGTGTTTTCAATGCCAAATAAAGCTTCAATGCTGAAACCCAATTGGCTAGCCAGAAATCCAATTGGACCAATGGTTCCTGCAGCCACACCGACAATAGAACATGCGTCTACTACCGCACCGAACCAATGCTTTTCGAAACGCTCGCCAAACAAGGGATACAGCAATGCTCGGGGCCTTAGCTTCAGTCCCTTTTCGTAGTGTGCATGCATGAGAACGATTGTCGCCAAAGTACCTAAAACCGCCCAAGCGAGAAATCCCCAATGAAGAAAGCTCTGACTCAGGGCTGCCGTCGCTGCAGCTTCGGTGTGCTGTTCAATACCAGAATAGGAAGGAGAAGGTGAAAGGAAGTGATACACAGGTTCAGCTGCCGACCAAAATACACCACCGCCTGCCAGTAAGGTACACATGATCATCGAGATCCAGCGAAACGCGCTGATATCCGGCTTACTTTGATGACCGAGCTTCATCTTTCCGTAAGGGGAAAAAGCAATGACGAGCGCCAATGCGAGATTCGCTACCATCAACCATTGCCAGAATGCGCCGAACTCTTCAGCTGCGAATCCAAACATCTCATTGATAGTCTGAGAGAAAAGCGACATGTCTATCATCGCCGCTAAAAGGAACAGGGCAAAAAAGCTAATGGTTAAAGTCGATACCAGCTTTTCAGCTTTAAATAGAGAAGTAAAAGTCATTGTGCTCTCACATTGTGTGTGAGGGGCGGCACCTTAGCAAAACCATAGTGTGATATCCATCACTTTTATTTGAACTCTAATATTTGGCGTTACATTTTCTGGTACTCGTATCGTCTTAAAATTCAGTAAGCATCTGTTTTTATTCATTTACACGTCAAAGATACCGCAATTAATCGTTATCAGTACTAAACATGCATGAGAATCAGTAATAGGTTGAATCAGGGAGGAAACCCAAAAAGAGTAATGAAACAATGGTGCGGAGTGATGAGATTGATAGGGGTGAATAGGTATAAAAAAACCTGATTTCTCAGGCTTTTTCTTTTGGTCGTGTCTTAGAGCTCGCATGGGCTTCAACAATCTGTTTGTGAAGCGAAGTCGCAGCGCGAAGCAGTCTAGGGTGAATTTGCAATTGCTTCCCTTCCACCAAGGTCTTGTTGTAGTTGATCACAGAAGCAGTCAGACATGCGGCCACTTTAATCTGATTAAGTTTGTTAGCGTACATCGCCGTTTTTATAGCAATGAATGCTCTCTGATCGTTCTTCTTGTAGTTTTGAACGGCGAATCGTTCGAATCGCTGGAAATCCTTGTTGTACGACTGGTGGATTCGGGTCACGTGTTTGTCGTAGTAATCACGATACTTTCCATAACTGCCAGTGCGATTCGCTTGCATGAGCTTTTTTACCCAATCCGTCGACTTGAGCTTTTCTTTCTTAAACAAGCCGGTTAGCCATGCAAACATTTATCTCTCCTACTACTCATCACGAGCCATCTACTCAACGAGAGTATCTAATCTGCTCGTGAAAATTATGCTGTTGCTTGTATCTAAAGGGAAATTTTGCGACTCATCATACAAGAGTCAATCCCAGAGCGTTTCACTCGTACATCACTTTGCCCAAACGGAAACGATTTAGCGCCAGTGGACAAATACGATGTACGGCAAACACTCGGGATTCTACTTCAAATTGCGACAGAAACGGCAGAGAAATTATTAAAAATTCTTGTGCTCTTGGGCCAAATCGCCCTTGGTAATGCTTACCCCCTTAAGCTGCGCAAACACTGTATCTCCTTGCAATAAATGGAGATCATCAACAGCCCACTGGGTTATATTCGCCAGTAATCTTTGGTTACCAATTCGTAACACGACCTGGCAATAGCCCGATGCATTTTCCTCACATTCAGATCGACAAACTTCTTCTACAACCGCAGGCAGAATATTCCGGATACTGGTATCAGCCGGGCGGGATTTCACAATGGATATATCATTAGCGAAAATACGGAGTCGAAGCATAGAACCTTCCGCATCATCTACCTTAGTTACCCAGATTGTTTCCCCTTCCAAATCCAATTGCGCCATGCCGTAAGTTGGGTGATGTCCTATCAGTTTTGCTGTTACCAACGCACTTTGCTCTTTGGCAGATAACCAAGGTCGCATCGGTGCAGAGCCCCAAACGTCATGCAAAGGGCCATTAGCCACAACCTGCCCTTCATTCAGGATCAGCATGTTGTCAGCAATCTGAAGGATCTCATCAAGACTATGGCTGACATAAAGCACCGGGATTTTCAGTGACGTTGCCAGACGAAGCAGGTATTGAATTAACTCTTGTCTTCGGGGGCCATCGAGCGATGCGGTAGGTTCATCCATGATTAGGAGCTCAGGTTCAGAGAGTAATGCACGCCCTATCGCCACGCGTTGCTTCTCACCACCAGATAAGGCTGAAGGATGACGCTTCAATAGATGCTCGATACCGAGCAACTGAATCACTTCCCCAAACTTAGCTTTATCTTCCTTCGGCTGGCCATATTTGAGGTTCTTTTCCACAGACATGTGAGGAAACAAACGGGCTTCCTGAAACACATAGCCAATCCGACGGTGTTCAGGAGCAAGATCTATTTTGGCATCGCTATCGAACAGCACTTTGTCACCCAGAGCTATGCGTCCCGATTGCGGCCTCACCAAACCACTTACCGCATTAATTAGAGAGGTTTTACCCGCGCCCGAACGGCCAAAAACGGCAGTAATACCCGATGAAGGAATACTCTCATCCACACTGAGTTGAAAAGGCTTATGGTCAACGTTAAGCGTCAGCGTAATCATGACAGCCCCATCTTCCTTTTCATCCGACGGCTCAACCATTCCGAGCCAAACAATGAGATCAACGCAATCACGACCGAAATAATGCAAAGACGTGCAACACTCTCTTCCGCTCCTGGTGTTTCAAGGAAGGCAAACATCGCAAGAGGAATGGTCTGGGTTTCACCGGGAATGTTCGAAACGAATGTAATAGTTGCGCCAAATTCACCCAAGCTACGGGCAAAAGCTAAAACCAATCCAGACAAAATACCTGGTGCGATTAAAGGCAAGGTTATGGTGAAAAACACGCGCCATGGAGATGCACCTAATGTGCGGGCAGCCTGCTCGAGCTTTTTATCGACAAGCTCAATAGATAACCTCACAGCCCTAACCAGCAGGGGAAATGCCACGACGGCAGATGCTAACGCAGCCCCTTTCCAACTGAATGAAAACGACACGCCGAAGGTATCATAAAGCCAGCTGCCGACAGCACCACGACGGCCCATCACCACCAGTAAGAGATAACCAATCACGACGGGCGGAAGTACCAAAGGAAGGTGAATAAAGCCATCAAGCAGCGATTTACCAGCAAACTCCTTTCTTGCGAGTAGCCAAGCAGTTGCAATGCCAAGTGGCAAGCTAGCAGCTACAGCCACAAGAGAGATTTTCAGGCTGAGCGTCAGCGCTTCCCATTCAACAGGTGTAAGTAACATCAGTGCTTATTGCTCTTGTGTTGTTTGCATCACCACAAACCCATTGTTTGCGACAATGTTTGCAGCGACGTCTGACTCCAGAAAACGGAAAAACGATTCAGCATTCTCATCCGCCTCCTTGGTCAGCGCTTTAGGAAAAATGATGGGTGCATGAGCATTTTCAGGGATTTCAGCGATGATCCTCACCTGAGAAGACGCTTTGGCATCGGAAAAGTAAACAATGCCAAGAGGTGCCTCACCGCGCTCAACCAAAGCTAAGGTGGCTCTAACACTGTTAGAAAGAGCCAGTCTATTTTTCAGGCTATCCCAGAGACCTAGTGTTTCCAGAGATTCTTTTGCATAGATGCCCGCTGGCACATGGCCAGGGTCGGAAATCGCCAATCTGCTATTTCCAATTATCTTGTTTAGGCTTGCGCTATCTAAGGAGGGGAGCGCAGCACCATCTTGCGCTGAAACCAAAACCAACTGGTTTTCAACCCAAGGCATTACGGCACTTTCACTAACAACGCCCTGCTCTACCGCGTAATCCATCCACTTTTCGTTAGCGGAAATATAGATATCCGTAGGCGCGCCATAAGCAAGCTGCCTCGCTAATGCAGATGAAGAAGCGTAAGAGACGGTCACTTTCTTTCCGCTCTGTACTTCGTAAGCACTCACGATTTCATTCAATGCTGTCGTCATTGAAGATGCCGCGAACACCAAAACATCATCACGCGCTAATGCAGGTGAGGAAAATACGAGCATGAAAGAGAAAAAAGTGAGAAGAATGCGTTGCATGCAACCTCTGACTGACATAAGACAGAAAGGCAATATCATAACAACGAATCTATCAAGACGGGAAATCAAAGCGATACGTAAAGACTTGCTTGGCGAGTATACGAACAAAAGAGGCGTAAAACGTTACGCCTCAGTGTTAATCGTAATGGTGTAGCGGTTGTCTTTGGCTTGCATCATATAAAGGATTTGTTGTCCCATCGATGGATGCGAAATGAGGTAGTTGCCCTGCGGAAATTCTGCTTCTTCCGGCCCTAGCAAAACCATGGTGTAGTGTTCAACAAGGCGGTCATCTTTTGTCGTACCGTTACTCTCGCCTTCATTCACCGCTTCAACCAACACATCGTATTCGTTTTCTGCACCATCGATCAGTTGAACGGTTTGTCCGGTTAACTTGGAGATATTCTCCCAAGACAATACATTCATTTTTTCTCTCCCGACATCCGTGTTAGTTGTTGTGTTGCGTCCTGATTGAATCGTTATTTTTGTGTATCAACAGGCATGGTTAAAGTGTAGCCAGCAACGGGTTGGGATACTGATTTTAAATAGAATTTTCTGACAGTTGCCCCACTTTTTCTGTGCAAGTATCAATAAAGCGAGGATTTAATCGGGATAGAGAGAAATTTGGAGGAGATTTTGGAACCAGAAACGCCGAATGGCGTTTCTGGTATCTTTGCGATTAACGCAGTTTTGAAGGACGCGTCTTTTGCGTTTTACTTTGATGGTAAAACCACAGGCGTCTTGCTTTATTACTCATAGAGAACACCTCTTTTTTTAATCAGGTTAAAATGAGCCGACCTTCTTGATTGAAGGTGCGCACGCATTACATTCCTGAGTGTTTAAAATACACTTCATCCGCAGTTGCCAACTTATTGGCTGTCTCCCCTTTTTCGTTTACCTCAAGGAGCACACTTCTTAAGAATGAAAGATTCATCCGTAGATGCAGGATGAAGCTAATGATATGACAGTGGAAATTGAAAAAAATTCCAGAACTTGTCACAACGAAAGTATTTTTATTACATCCCTTTTCAAGTTTCAAGAGATTCCGAACGTGTGCATGACGCGCAGGTCACAGTTCTGCACCACAACAGCTCACCTGAATAAAGTATCATTAATTCTATCAATACCACGTCATTCGTGCGTTTCAGAGTGCACAGGTATCGAATCTTACGCTAAACTCCCGACGAGCAATTCACAAAGAAATGAGTAGCGAACATGTCGCACGAAGAAATTGAAGTAGAAGCGCTGGGTATCGAAGTCTCTTCCCAACCAGTAGAACTTTATAAAGTATTAAAGATCGCCAACGCCGTTAGCGGCGGTGGTGAAGCCAAAATGGCGATCGCTGAAGGCTATGTCTTCGTGAATGGCGAAGTAGAAACACGTAAACGTTGCAAAATCTATGATGGTGATGTGATTGCGTTTAACGAAGAATTCTACGTGGTGCTTTGTGATAAGCCACCTGCACCGGTTGAACCAAAGCAGAAAAAGCCAAAAGACCAACAACCACAACAAGCAATTAAAAAGCCAAAAGCACATAAGCAAGCCGCCGAAAAGCCGACAGCAAAGCCGACAAAATCAGCAAAAGGAAAAACGAAGCCTAAGAGCGAAGAGCGTGCGGAAAACGGCAGAAGAAGCATTTCTTTCTGAATCCCGACTTCACAAAGAAACCCCACACGAAAAAAAGCCACCTAAACGGTGGCTTTTTGCTTATCTCTAAAGGTTGAAAATCGAATACTGTGGTGTTGTCGTAGATATAGCGTGCCTTACCTTGCTCACTACGTTGAGCTACCTAGCCTCGTGCATTTGCAACCATGGGCTGTTCGGTTTGTAAGGACTTATTCAGTTTTAGTGTATTTCTACACAGGTGTAACATTCCAAATTGTTATGCGACCCAAACTCGTCGCCAGCGCTCTTTTGCCCGGCGAACTCGAGCTCAAAGCTCATCCTCATTCGTCTAAATTTCTGGGTGCAATTTGAGTATAGGTAAGCATTCAAAAGGTTCTATATTGCAATTCTGTGATTGTGATCAGGTTTCCGCTTTCGGCAATATCAGTCTTTTGGGGTGATTTTTCGGCAGGAATTATGCTTCAAACCCTTGCTATAAAAGGCTTGAGGAAAAACTATACGAATCCTCAGGTTCTATTATCTGAAATTATTAAAGAAATTTCGCATACCCACTCACAACCAGAAATCAGCAGGCGTATAATGCCCACTCTGCAACAAGCGCATGGATGTTAGATTGACTGCTTTTCACTCCCCATTTCGATTTATACCTACCGCTCAGTCGTCCTTGGCGATGGCATTTTTTGGGCTAGGTGTCGCATGGTCTCTTTATCATCCCATTACCGGACACTTAACCAGACCGATTCTCTCCACCATCGGCATTTTGCTGATTGCACCGGTCTGGCTGAAATACATCTTCGAGCCAAAGCGTTTCTTCCAAGATCTCCGAGATCCACTATATGGCAGCCTGATGGCGCCTATGACTATGTCGCTTTTGCTAATGGCAGATTTTCTGGCTGAAGTGAATGTTGGGGTAGCAGCCGTGGTTTGGTATCCCGCGATGGCAATGCACATTTTTATGATGTGCTATTTCTTTTTCCATCAGATCAAAGCGTTTGAGAAGTGCAACATTTACCCAAGTTGGTTTCTCTATCCCGTCGGCTTAATCAGTAGCACGCTCGCAGGGCCAAAGCTGGGGTTTGATAACGAATCTGCCCTTCTCGCCCACATTTGTATCGGCGCCTATTTCTGTATGTTGCCTTTTGTGCTTTACCGGCTTTGCTTTTTGGAAAGCCTACCCAGGAATTCACGTCCTGTATTGGCGATCATGGCGGCACCTGTGAATCTTGCGCTTACGGCTTATCTAGTGAACATGCCAACGCCTGATCCGGTTTTGGCTGGCGCGCTGGCGGGTGTGGGGATAATGATGACGCTGTTCGTCTATCTCTGCTATATCGACCTGTTAAAAGAGCCTTTTCAACCCACGCTTGCAGCACTGACGTTTCCTTCCGTAATCAGCGCTGTCGCCATGGAAAGATTGATTCTTTGGCTCGGAAAGGACTTTCCCCATTGGACCTGGTTAGAACGTTTGGGACTGGTTGAATTAACGGTCGCAACATTACTGGTGAGTTGGGTCAGCTTCTGTTACTTCCGCCACTATGGCTTTGGTAAGTAGTTTAAGTCCCTCATGAAAACGACGACTAACCCTCCCTATGCGAAGGGTTAGTTCTATTCGCCAATCTCCTCGAGGACGAAATCAATAAAGCTACGCACTTTAGAAGACATGTGTTTTCGACTTGGATAAACCAAATTCATTTCTACATTCACTCGCTGGTAATGAGTAAACAACTCCACCAACTCACCGGATTCTAATTCCCCGTTCAGGTTAAACAGCGGCATTCTTGTAATCCCAAGCCCCGCGACACATAGCGCCACTTCCAGTTGCGAACTGTTGGTTGTGACGAAACTATCCAACTCCACCTCGACCACATTGCCATCTTGTTCGATGTAACGCCAAACATCGTAGTTGGTCAGGTTGCTGTAGCAGAGTACTTTATGGTTTTTTAGCTCGTGAGGATGCGTCGGGGTGCCGTTCTTCGCTAAATAATCTGGTGAAGCGATGGTGACGCCTTGAAAAGTCTTTATCTTGCGGCTAATCAGGCTTGAATCGTTCATGAACTGAGAGGCACGAATAGCAACATCAATTCCTTCAGCCACCAAATCGACTTTCCTGTCATTGAGATCAACATCAAAGGTGACATCTGGGTACTTCTCTGAAAACTTCATAAGCAGAGGCGTCAAGGTGTTTAAACCAAAATTGGTCGGACAGCTTATCTTAAGGTTACCTTTAGGAATCGTTTGATGTCCTAGCATCGCACTCTCTAGCGTTTCGGCATCTTCAACTATCTGTCTGCACTGTGCGTGATAGATCTCGCCTTCTGCCGTTAGATTGAGCGTTCTCGTGGTACGGTGTAAAAGCCGGACACCTAACCTTTCTTCCAGCTTATTAATTTCCTTACTGATGTAAGAGGTCGAATGCCCGATTTTGTCTGCGGCTTTAGTGAAACTCCCGCACTTAACGACTTCGTTAAACACCACCATGCCATCAAGAAGTTGTGTGTTCATTTCGTGTTTCCAAATTGGCCTTAATCTTTACCACCATAATTGATTAAAGGTCATATGGAAACAATGCTTATCCGTTCACCCCATTAATCAACGAACGGAAAGGACGTAAAGTTAACCCATCAAAACGAACTCTTCGTTAGCGGGAATTCCCATTACGGATAAGGCGTTAACGAACAATCAGGTTTTATTAAGGGGTCACTATGAAAGTTCTCGCATTTGCCGCATCAAGCAGCATCCAATCTATCAACAAACAACTGGCACTTTACGCAGCGGGCTTTCTGGAAGGCGCTGAAGTAGAAACATTGGATCTGAATGATTTCGAAATGCCCATCTACAGCTCAGATCGTGAAACGAACGACGGTATTCCAGAACAAGCGAAAGCTTTCTACAACAAGATTGGCGAAGCAGATGCAATTATCGTGTCTCTGGCTGAGCACAATGGTACTTACAGTTCTGCATATAAGAACATTTTTGACTGGGCATCGCGCATTGATATGAAGGTGTATCAGGATAAGCCTGTAGTGTATCTAGCGACTTCTCCTGGACCACGCGGCGCGGCATTTGTGTTGGATTTCGCGAAGAACACCGCGCCATTCTTCGGCGTGGATTTGAAAGGCACGCTGTCTATTCCTAGCTTCTTCGATAACTTCGACATGGAGAAACAGGAACTGCGTAACCCTGAACTTTTAGAAGCGTTGAAAACCACCGTTAGCGCCCTGAAGGCATAATCGGCATAAAGAAAAAGCGGGTTATCAACCCGCTTTTTTCAACATTCCTTCCGTCTCGAGGAAATGAATCACTTCCGCCAGCCCCACGCCTTCTTTCAGGTTGGAAAAGACATAAGGTTTCACCGGACGCATTCTTTTGGTGTCCGAATCCATCACATCGAGGTTCGCGCCAACGTAGGGTGCCAAGTCGATTTTGTTGATCACCAGTAAGTCAGAACGGGTAATACCCGGTCCACCTTTGCGTGGGATCTTCTCGCCTTCTGCCACATCAATCACGTAGATTGTCAGATCAGCGAGTTCAGGGCTAAACGTGGCACTCAGGTTATCGCCACCGCTTTCGATAAACACCAAATCCAGATCTTTATGAAGCTTTGCCAATCCCTCAACAGCCTCAAGGTTCATTGACGCATCTTCACGAATCGCAGTGTGCGGACAACCGCCCGTCTCTACACCAACAATACGCTCTGCAGGCAAAGCCTCGGCCTCGGTAAGAATGCGCTGATCTTCACGGGTATAAATATCATTGGTGACGACAGCCACCGAATAGGAATCACGCATGGCTTTACATAGCACTTCTAAAAGTGCCGTTTTCCCTGATCCCACAGGGCCACCTACACCGACTCTTAGCGGTTGTTTATAATCCATCTTAATTCTCCTTATGAGCGGAATAGCCGCGTGTATTGCGTTTCATGGCAGCTCGAAGCAATGGCCTGCGCAGGTGCAAAAGAGCCGACTTGTTCATCAGCGATAAAACGCGACGCCTCGACGACTTCCTGCAAAGCATCAGACACATCCATCAACACACGTTGTCCCGCTGTTTGTCCTAACGGCACCATTTTCACGCCCGCTACGACGCAGTTTTCCAACCAGCTCCATGCATAACCGTGGCAAAGGGCTTCTTCTTCTATGCCCCATTTCATTCCGGCATACGCAAAGCCAGCGACCTGACTTTTCGCCAGCACCACATCCAACTGGCTTTCGGCTTCAACCAGTTCAAGCTGCTGCAACAGCTTCACCATGGTGCGTCCGCGCTGAAGCTCTTCCGTTCGTAGTTCCATCGTTTCGCGGCTGGCATACAGCCAGTCACACCAATGATTTGCCGTCACAACATCATCTGACTTCAGTGCAGCGAAAACACGGCGAAGCACGGGCAATTCAAGCTGTTGCAAACTGTCTGTCGCCAAGCTCACCAGCCAGTCCTTCAATGCAGATTCACTGTCGACCCAGCCTGTTTCTATCGCCCACTCCAATCCTTGTGAGTAGCTAAACGCCCCCACTGGCAAAGAAGGACTAATAAGTTGAAACAGACGATAATCGGATTGCATGACTAGCGGCCGTTGAACATGCGGTGAATCATGTAGCCAATCCCCGCCGCAGCCACCAGCATTAATACAGTTTCAAATGGGTGTGCCTGCGCGGTGGCCAAAATATGATGCGGCGTCTCAGCGTGTGGTTCGCCAGTGATGTGTGCAAACGCGGGAAATGGCAATGCCAACACAGCGATAAGTAATTTCTTCATAGTCCTGTCTCCTTGACTGAATGTATTAAATCTAAAATCAATGATGATGGTGATGACCGGATGAGTGGCCGCCATAAGCGCCCGCTTCTGGCTCAAAAGGGGCCATTTCGACCACCACACGGCCTCCGAGTAATCCCACCATTTCGTCTAAAACGTGGTCATGCTGATAACGTACCCACCAATCACCCACTTGCAGCGGCACATGGCGGTTACCCAAGTGATAAGCGAGTCTTGCCAATAAAACGCCATCTTCAGCATGTACGGTTGATACTTTTTCCTCTGCCGCGATAACACGAACTTGGTGGCCGCAGGTTGATACCAACACATCACCACCGCGAAGCGTTTGCCCACGAGGAAGAAACAACCCAGCCTCACTGCCGTTATCCAACGTGACACGGATACGGCTTTTTATTCTTGAATCAATGCCCAGGTGAATGGTCGCCAACTCGGTGATATCACTGTCCCTGACATCCGATGCTTTGATGATTTCTGTAAACTCGATCATTTTTCACCTCAGAACAGGAAGTAACGTTGCGCCATCGGCAACACATCAGCGGGCTGACAAACCAGTAATTGACCGTCAGCGCGCACCTCATAGGTTTGAGGATCAACTTCGATCGTCGGTTGCCAATCGTTAAGCTTCATGTCTTTCTTACGGATGTTTCTGCAGTTTTTCACCGCCACTGCACCACTCTTCAGATCCAGCATTTCCGGTACACCGTTATCAATCGACATCTGAGACATAAACAACAGCGAACTCTGCGCTGGGCCAGCACCAAAAGAACCAAACATCGGGCGGTAATGAACAGGCTGAGGCGTTGGAATAGAGCCATTTGGGTCGCCCATTGGCGCGGTAGCAATTAAACCACCTTTGATCACCAACGACGGTTTCACACCAAAGAAAGCTGGCTTCCAAAGTACCAAATCCGCCAACTTGCCCTTTTCAATTGAGCCCACTTCATGGGCAACACCATGGGTAATCGCCGGGTTAATGGTGTATTTCGCCACATAACGTTTGATTCGCGCGTTATCGCTATAACTGCTGTCGCCTTCCAACGCACCAAACTGTACTTTCATCTTGTGCGCGGTTTGCCAGGTACGAAGGATGACTTCACCGACTCGTCCCATGGCTTGCGAGTCTGAGGAAATCATCGAAAAAGCGCCCATGTCATGGAGCATGTCTTCCGCTGCAATGGTTTCGCGGCGAATACGGGATTCCGCAAACGCGATGTCTTCGGCGATTGAAGGTGAAAGGTGGTGACACACCATCAGCATGTCTAGGTGCTCATCCACCGTGTTAACCGTGTAAGGGCGTGTAGGGTTGGTTGAAGACGGCAACACGTTAGCGAGTCCTGCCGCTTTGATGATATCCGGCGCGTGACCACCGCCCGCCCCTTCGGTGTGATAGGTATGTATGACGCGATCGCCAATGGCATTCAGCGTCGATTCCACAAAGCCACACTCGTTGAGCGTATCGGTATGAATCGCAACCTGAGTATCGGTCACTTCCGCCACGCTTAAACAGCAATCAATCGCTGCTGGCGTCGAGCCCCAGTCTTCGTGCAGTTTCAAACCACAGGCACCTGCCGCAATTTGCTCGTCCAGCGCATCTGGTAAGCTCGCGTTACCTTTACCCAACAAACCGAAGTTCATCGGGAACGCATCCAACGATTCGAGCATGCGGTGAATGTTCCAGGGTCCCGGAGTACAAGTTGTCGCATTGGTGCCTGTCGCTGGGCCAGTGCCGCCACCGATCATGGTAGTCACGCCCGAGGTGAGCGCTTCATCGATTTGCTGCGGGCAGATAAAGTGGATATGAGAATCAATGCCGCCCGCTGTCAGGATTTGGCCTTCACCCGCCACCACTTCAGTACCTGGGCCAATGATGATATCGACATTGTCCTGAATGTCCGGGTTACCAGCTTTGCCTATACCCGCAATGCGACCACCTTTTACCGCCACATCCGCTTTTACGATGCCCCAGTAATCGAGTACCACAACATTGGTGATCACCATGTCCGGCGTTTCGCTGCTCGGGCGCTGACTTTGTCCCATTCCGTCGCGGATGGTTTTACCGCCGCCGAATTTCACTTCGTCGCCGTAAACCGTGAAGTCTTTTTCCACTTCCAGCCAAAGTTCGGTGTCGGCCAAACGCACACAGTCGCCTGTGGTTGGACCGAACATTTCTGCATAAGCGCTTCGGGATATTTTCTTACTCATCTCAATCATCCTTATCGCTGTTTGAAGTACCATCTATCGGACCCATACAGCGCCCTTGAAAGCCATACACCTCGCGAGAACCCGCGTAAGCCACAAGTTCTACAGAGCGACTTTGACCTGGTTCGAAACGTACCGCCGTGCCTGAAGGAATGTTGAGGCGAAATCCTTTTGTTATGTTGCGATCAAAAACCAGCGCGTCATTCACTTCGAAAAAGTGATAGTGAGAGCCGACCTGAACTGGCCTGTCGCCTGTGTTTGCTACATCAACGGAAACGGTTGGACGACCTGCATTGAGTTCGATCTCCCCGTCTGCTGCGCGAATTTCACCCGGCGTAAAGGAACCTGTTTTTAGTTTCATTTTGGCCTCCTACACAATCGGATCGTGAACAGTAACGAGCTTGGTGCCATCAGGGAAAGTCGCTTCCACCTGCACGTCGTGGATCATCTCTGGCACCCCTTCCATCACGTCATTGACGGTCAGGATAGTGCGCCCGTAATCCATCAACTCCGCCACGGTTCGACCGTCTCGCGCACCTTCCATAATGGCGGCACTGATCAAGGCGACAGATTCGGGATAGTTCAGCTTCAAGCCACGTTCTTTGCGTCGCTCGGCAAGTAACGCAGCGGTAAATAGCAGCAGCTTGTCCTTTTCTCTCGGGGTTAACTCCATGTGTTGACTCCTCGCAGTTTTCGCGGTCAATACCGCTATAAATCAAGTACGCCAGATTCTGGGAACATCAGGGGTTGTGCCGGTCCAGTGTTTTCGAATTCTTAGCCAGCATTCCGTCAGAATGTGGAACAGGGTTTCTGTGTTTGATGCCAATGCCCGCACAGCCAGCAAGCCGTCGATATAGGTAATGCCAAGCTCCAGCTCTGTCGGTTTGTCCTGTTCAGCCCACCAGCTTTTAAGCAACTCAGGCAAAGCCTCTGCGTCCCCATGCACGAACATCGAACCGACAACGGGATAGCCACGAAGCGCCGCGGCAGAGTGTTGTAACGTGGCTGGATTGACGCGCAGGCGCTCGCAGAGAACGAGCTTGTCGTCGATGGAAATCGTGGTCATTCCATCAATCATGCCTTTATCGAAGGCTTGGTTGGAAACAGGCTGTCCCAGAGTCCAAATTTCCCAGCCAGCAAAGCGCGCATGAGAGGAAATTTGAATATCAGTACGGGTGACAAGATGGGCATTCGGAAACGCAATGTTTTCCAGCGGCAGCCACTCAAGACGGCTGTCTTCACCCACTTTCAGCGATTGGTTTAACGTCGCGACACGACCATCAGAGCGATAAAAACGGGTTGCGCCGGGGGTGGTAATTAATGCTTCTGCGCCGTCTTTGGCCTCGACAAACACATTCAGGCTATCGCCACCCACCACACCACCCGGCGGATGCAACAAATGGCTATGGCAAACGCCGCCTTCCGGATACAAAGCGCGCTGCACCGCCAAAGGGCCACGGTGCAGGCAATCACGCAATACCGTTCGGGTACCGTTGTGCTGATAACCGAGGCGAAGCTCCGCTTCCCATCGGCCGTGAGACTGGGTGTTCAGGACATTGCTTTCATAAACATCAGAGAGCGTTTGTGCCATGCAATCACTCCTACACCGTCAGATACTGTCGAATCAGATCGTCAGAAAGCTCATCCATTTCACCGCTGGCAACGCTTCTTCCGCGATCAAGCAAACAGAATCTATCGCCGACTTTTCGCGCAAATGGCAGCTTCTGCTCAACAAGAATGACAGTGAGGCCCATCTCCTGATTGAGCTTGCAGATGATGTCGCCAATTTCCTGCACGATGTTTGGCTGAATCCCTTCTGTTGGCTCATCCAACAGCAACAGTTTGGGGTCGATCACCAAAGCGCGGGCAATTGCCAATTGCTGTTGCTGACCACCGGATAGATCCCCGCCAAAGCGACGCTTCATTTCCGCCAGAACAGGGAACAACTCATAGATGTAATCCGGGATTTTCCTGTCGTTCTTCGGGCGAATTGGCAGGCCGATTTCCAGATTTTCCTCGACGGTTAGTCGTGGGAAGACCTGACGACCCTGCGGTACATAACCCACACCCGCCCGCGGTCTGTCTTCCGCGCGGCGCGGGGCAAGGTCACTACCTTCCATCAGGATTTGGCCGGTATCAACTTTCAACAGCCCCATGATGCTTTGCAGCAAGGTGGTTTTTCCTACACCATTGCGTCCCATCACCACGGTGCATTGTCCTTTTGGCGCTTCAATAGAAAGATCCCAGAGTGTCTGACTCTCTCCGTAACGCTGATTTAATCCATTTACTGTCAGCATTAAGCTCTCTCCTATTGGCCCAAGTAGACTTCGCGAACACGCTGGTCGTCCTGAATCGATTTCATCGACCCTTCTGCCAGCACATGTCCTTGGTGAAGCACGGTCACTGTCGACGCTATACTGCGAACAAAATCCATGTCGTGTTCAACCACCATGATCGAATGCTCGCCAGCCAGTGAAAGCAGCAATTCAGCGGTACGATCCATCTCCTGATGCGTCATGCCCGCTACAGGTTCATCCACCAGCAACAGCTTGGGTTTCTGCATCAGCAACATGCCGATTTCCAGCCACTGTTTCTGGCCATGAGAAAGCTTGCCCGCCAACATTCTGGACTGTGTTTCTAAGCCTATTAGTTCGAGCACTCTTTCTATGTCGCATTTCTGCTCACCGGACAAAACGGCGCGGAACAGGTGCCAGGTGGACTTCTCACCCGCCATGGCGAGCTCAAGGTTTTCCCAAACTGACAGCGCTTCAAATACGGTAGGTTTCTGGAATTTACGGCCAATGCCCGCATTGGCAATTTCCGCTTCATCCATCTTGAGCAGGTTCAATTGCTGACCGAGCCAAACATCGCCCACATCCGGTCTCGTCTTCCCTGTGATGATGTCCATCATGGTGGTTTTACCCGCTCCATTTGGACCGATAATGCAGCGCAGTTCGCCCTCTTTGATATACAGGTTCAAATCGTTAATCGCTTTGAAGCCATCGAAAGACACCGACACCCCTTCGACGTAAAGCAACATGCCGTTTTTTACGTCAACTTTTGGGTTGTATTGAGGCTTTAGGAAGCTGAATACCTGATCACGTCGGGTGATTTCATTCAGCAGCTCCGCCGTAGGATTGGTTTCAGGCAGTTGTTCTTTTTGGTGGTTCATGCCTTCTGCCACCAGCGTTCTCGACATCATGCGTTTGCCTCCTTGCGAAACAGTCCACTTACGCCTTTTGGCAGATACAAGGTGGCGAGGACAAACAGCGCACCCAAAGCAAACAGCCAGACTTCTGGAAATTCAACCGTGAACCAGCTTTTCGCATAGTTCACCAACACGGCACCAATGACAGCACCGTAAAGGGTTGCACGACCACCCAGTGCCACCCAGACCACAATTTCAATAGAGATTAAAGGTGCAAATTCACCCGGGTTGATAATGCCTACCTGAGGTACATACAGAGCACCGGCAACACCAGCGATGGCAGCAGAGAGGACAAACAACCAGAGCTTGCTATTCTCAACACGATACCCAACAAAGCGGGCTCGGGATTCCGCATCACGAATCGCTATCGTCAGCGCACCTAATCGGCTCACAACCACCGCGCGGCAAAGTAAGTAAGCCAGCATTAGCGCGACCACGGTCGCAGTAAACAGACCAATTCGGGTGGCATCGCTTTGGAGACTAAAGCCGAGAATGTCTTTGAAATCCGTCAGACCATTGTTGCCGCCAAACCCCATTTCATTGCGGAAGAAAGCCAGCATCAAAGCAAACGTCATGGCTTGCGTCATGATGGAGAGATAAACACCGGATACGCGGGAGCGAAACGCCAGCCAGCCGAACACAAAGGCCAACAGACCGGGCACAGCAACAGCCATCAAACAGGCAAACCAGAATTGGTCGAAACCGAACCAGAACCACGGTAATTCCTGCCAGTTTAGGAACACCATAAAGTCAGGCAGTTCTGGGTTACCGTAAACGCCACGATCACCAATCTGGCGCATCAGGTACATACCCATGGCGTAACCGCCGAGTGCGAAGAACGCACCGTGGCCCAGACTCAAAATACCGAGATAGCCCCAGACCAAATCCACGGAAAGCGCGAGAATGGCAAAGCAGAGATATTTTCCGAGTAGAGAAACGGTATAGGTTTCGAGGTGAAAAATGCTGCCCGCTGGTACCACTAGGTTCAGGATAGGCACCAGAAAACCAATGCCCAGCAGCACCACAATCATCATGACCGTTGAGCGGTCGAAAAGAGATTTAGTAACCATTTAGTTGTCCTCCGCCATGCGTCCACGTTGCGGGAACAAACCTTTAGGACGTTTCTGAATAAAGAGGATGATGAACACAAGAACGAGGATCTTCGCCAATACTGCGCCCGCCCAAGGTTCCAAGACTTTGTTGAACACGCCGAGGCTCAAGCCTGCAGCGAGCGTTCCCCATAGGTTTCCAACACCACCGAAGACCACCACCATGAAAGAATCGATGATGTAAGCCTGACCCATGTTCGGCCCCACATTGGTGAGCTGAGAAAGCGCCACGCCCGCCACACCGGCGATACCAGAGCCCAAACCAAATGTCGCCATGTCTACCCATTCTGAACGCACACCCATCGCGCGCGCCATTGCACGGTTTTGCGACACGGCGCGAACCTGCAAGCCCAGCGGCGTGCGTTTCAAAATGAACAGGAGCGCAAAGAAGACAATCAGACAGAACACCATGATGTACATACGACTGGCCGTCAGCTCTAGCATTGGCGTGACTTCAATCATGCCGCTCATAAAATCAGGCGTACTGACGGAACGGTTGAGCGGCGAGAAGATACTACGCACGGCTTGTTGCAGAATCAGGCTGATACCGAATGTCGCCAGCAGGGTTTCCAATGGTCGACCGTAAAGATGTCGAATCACCGAACGTTCAATCGCCATGCCTACCAAACCGGAAACCACAAAGGCGCACGGAATAGAAAGCAGCAGCGCCATGCCGGTTTGCGCAGGGAAAAGTTGTTGCAGCACATAGGTGGTGTATGCGCCTATCATGATCAGCTCGCCGTGTGCCATGTTAATCACACCCATCACACCAAACGTGATGGCAAGGCCAATCCCGGCGAGCACTAATACTGAACCCAGGCTTAAACCGAAATACAGGGTTTGGGCGGCGTTCACTACACGCTGACTTTGTTCGTATTCAGCGATTGCCTTATCCAGTGCCGCGATGGTTTCAACATCATCACTCTTCACTTTCGTCCTTGCTGCTTGCAGCGCATCAAAAGCTTCAGGCAAACCAACGCCAGACAGGAATGCAATGGCTTCCATGGCCTGCTTTGGCTCGCTGCCTTCTGTCACTGCGTAAACAGAAACCGCCGTCGAGAGATATTTTTTAGTGACAGTGTCACTCTCATCATCACGTATCGAAACGATGGCAGGCAGTAAAGAGGCATCAAGCTCTCCAATCATGCGCCTAGCCGCGGTTTGTCGGGTTTCTGCATCGGCACTGGATAGCGCGGCTGTCGCCATGGCGGTCTTTATCTGACTGCGGATTTTGTTATTGATGGTCACCGCACGGTACTGGCGCTTCTTTTCCACCGTTACAATGTCGCCAGAGAGGATATTGGTCAGCTCGCTGCCTTTCGCCAATGGCGGCTCGGCAAGATACCAAATGGATTTGGCTTTCTTGTCGTAAACCACCTGCTTGTTCAGCAAGCCTTCGAGAAGTTGCGTATTTGAAATATCAGATGACTCTGACAGGTCAGCGGATGCAATAAATGCGATCGCTGCTTCTTTATCTTTGAATGATTTGCCTGCAAGTGCGCTTGCGGCTTCTGACATCTCCGAAATGTCGGCATTCGCCTGTGCTGTTATCAGCGCCCCACTCATTAAAACAAGGACACGGCTTAACCACAGCAGACGATTCATTATTGCTGTCAAACGAAACATGAATCGATCCTTCGAAAAAGTCCTGCCAGTGCGGTTCAGATGCAAGGAGACGGCACCGCAAGGGCAGGTAAACTGGAAGTAATCTTGCGGGCGGGAGTCTCTCCGGACTCCCTACCCTGATTGATGAGGTTAAAACTTATTCAGCAACACCTGAGCATTGGCCCGTGGTGACATTGAAGCTGCCGCAAGACATTGGCTTCAGCCAGCTTGCAAACAGATCTTTTGAACCAGTCAGGTAATCAGACCAAGCATCACCCGCGACGACATCTGGGGTTTCCCACACTGTCACGAACTGGCCGTCGTCCTGAATCTCACCAATCAATACAGGTTTAGTGATGTGGTGGTTAGGCATCATGGTCGCGAAACCGCCAGTCAGGTTCGGTACAGTCACACCAATGATCGATTCCTGAACGGCTTCAGATTCTGTAGTGCCTGCTTTCTCAACGGCTTTCGCCCACATGTTAAAGCCAAGGTAAGTGGCTTCCATTGGGTCGTTAGTCACGCGCTTGTCGTCTTTGATGTAGGCATGCCACTTCTCAACGAACTCGTCGTTGGTGTCAGTTTCAACACTCATGAAGTAGTTCCATGCGGCCAGGTGGCCTACCAGCGCAGAAGTATCCATACCAGACAGCTCTTCTTCACCGACTGAGAACGCCACGACAGGAATGTCTTCCGCTTCTACGCCCTGAGCAGCAAGCTCTTTGTAGAAAGGCACGTTGGCGTCACCGTTAATGGTAGAAACCACTGCGGTTTTCTTACCGGCAGCGCCAAATTTCTTGATGTCAGCAACGATGGACTGCCAATCAGAGTGACCAAATGGGGTGTAATTGATCATGATGTCTTCTTTAGCGACACCACTATCGATCAAATAGGCTTCGAGGATCTTGTTGGTCGTACGTGGGTAAACATAGTCAGTACCTGCCAATACCCAGCGCTCAACGCCAAGGTCTTTTTTCAGGTAGTCAACTGCAGGAATTGCCTGTTGGTTAGGCGCAGCGCCGGTGTAGAACACATTTTTTGAAGACTCTTCACCTTCATACTGAACCGGATAAAACAGCAGGCTGTTAAGCTCCTCAAACACTGGCAACACTGACTTACGTGAGACCGATGTCCAGCAGCCGAACACCACGTCTACTTCCTCTTTTTCGATCAGTTCGCGTGCTTTCTCTGCAAACAGCGGCCAGTTTGAAGCTGGGTCAACCACAACAGCTTCCAGCTTCTTGCCAAGCAAGCCGCCTTTCTTGTTTTGCTCGTCCACCATCATCAACACAGTATCTTTCAATGTGGTTTCACTGATCGCCATCGTCCCGGACAGTGAGTGAAGCACACCGACTTTGATGGTGTCTTCCTCAGCAAGCACTTGGAACGACATTCCAGCGCCTGCGAGTGCAACTGCGCTTACCCAATTTAATGCAAACTTCTTCCCTTTCATTGCAAAAGCTCCTTTTGAGTATCTGGAAAAGCTTTGAGCAAAAGCCTTGCCACAAGGGAGGTATCACTCGCAATAAAAATGCAATCTAATGAATTAAATGGGATTTTTTACGGAGCAATAGACGCTATAAACCAAGAGGAAAAAATCCGGTTGCGTAAGTTTGGTGCATGGAAACCCGGCTATCGCACCATATTAGTCATTTCTTAGTAAGGGCGTTGTTCATGCACTTATATGGAGCATCGTGCGGTTAAAGAAGGAGAGATCAATCCGGACAAACTATGCTTACGTAGTGGTACACATGTTCTTGCAGGAAGGGCGTGTATAATGAAACATCTAACTTGCTTCTGGCTGGTCGCTACTGGGCTGATGTTTAGCACAACTGCTGCAGCCTATCCGATTTACGGGCTGATTGAACCCCATCGGACACTGATCTATTTTTCAAAGGGATTCGACGATGATGTCGCGACTTTTGAACGCCAGCTGTTAGTTTACCGCTGCCAGATTGATGACAGAGACCTCCATACCCTCATTCTGGACATGAACGACCTTTCTGATTCCAGCGGCCTTTTCTCTTCGCAGGAAATCATCAAACTAATGAATAAATACCGCATAAAAAACAGCGAGCATACCGCCGTTTTAATCGGTAAAGATGGCACCGAAAAAGCGCGCTGGCGTCAGGGCTTCGATATCAATGAGATGGTGCAGATTATTGATGAGATGCCCATGCGGCAGGCGGAGATAAGGGAACGAGGGTTGAGGTGCAGTATATAAGGTCAGCATGATGACAAAAAAGGGGCAATCAGCCCCTTTTTAGATTCGCGATAGGACTACTCATCTAACAACAAGTCCGTCTTGGCTGCACAGATAAAATCATTTTTGTGCAGCCCTTTGATCTTGTGCGTCCACCAAGTCACCGAACAGCTGCCCCACTCAAGCAGAATCGCAGGGTGATGCCCTTCCGCTTCAGCAAGCTCAGCCACTTTATCTGCAAAAGCCCAGGCCAGTTTGAAGTTTCGAAACTTGTAAACACGGTGCAATTGGTTAATGCCATCTACATCCAGCAGTTGCCACTCAGGCAATGTCGTCATCAAATTTGCTGCTTCATCACCGCTCACCATTGGAGCATCTGCGCGGCAGGCTTCACATTGCAGTTCAGACAGTTGTTCCATTTCGTTCTCCCTATTTTTACGCGATTTTCTGAGGGTAAAGTGGTGCATGCAGTCCAAGCGTTTTCGCTCTGTTCACGCATTGAAGCAAATCCAGCTTTTCGAGTTCATACAATTCGTCTAGCGTACTTAAATAAAAGTAGATAGGTTGCAGAATGTCGATGCGATAAGGCGTTCTCATTACGTCAATCACATCCAGTTTTTTCCTGGTTGGCTCAACACTGCCATATGCGTATTCGGTTTCGGCAGGTGAAGACAAAATACCTCCGCCGTAAATCGATAAGCCGTCGTCGTTTTGGATCAACCCAAACTCGACAGTAAACCAATACAACCTAGCCAGATATACGCGATCAGCCTTCGATGCGTTCACTCCCAGCTTTCCATAATGTTGGGTAAAGGATGCAAAAGCAGGATGGGTCAGCATGGCACAATGACCAAAAATCTCGTGGAAAAAATCAGGCTCCTTCAAGTAGTCGAAATCTTTCTGAGTACGCAGAAAAGTCGCAACGGGAAAGCGTTTAGACGCCAACAGTGCGAAGAAATGGTCGAAATCTATCAAAGCAGGCACTGGTTCAAGCCGCCAGCCCGTGGTTTCAGCTAGAACTCGGTTGATGGAAGGAATTTGTGGCGCACGATTTTTGGGCAAATCGAGCAGTTCAAGTCCTTCAAAATACTCGCGACATGCCTTGCCTTTGATGCAGTCCAATTGCCTGGCGACAAGCTGGGTCCATACCTCATGTTCATCATCGGACCAATTAATCTGACCTTTAGAATCCAACGGCTTAGATTCGTATTGATGCTGTTTCATCGCTACGTCTCCCTGTTTCGTCTCTACAAAAAACGATAGCGGTTCGGCATCTAGAGGAAAACATCTAAACGGGTTTTACGGAACAGTGGTGCGTAACAATATATTTACATATCGCTTTTACGAAGAGATTCATCAACGACATTTCACTGTGAGCCAGATCGAATCTACACTCGTAAATGGAACACTCATAACATGTATAAGAGCCCCCAATAAAACCGGGTTTGTCAGACCATTTTCATTGCTCAAAATGCGCACGACCTCGGAGAAGATCACATTAATTCACTGTGCGAACTAATGATTGATTTGCCGATAGTGCGCTTTGTCGTAACATCGATTGAGTCTGATTGAGAGGTAAGGTAGTCGTGGTAAAGCACTTGAGGACACAATCTGAATTTGAAGAATGCCTGTGCGCCGACGATAACGGGGACGTTATGGCTATCTTCAATGGATTGGAGCTTCGGAGCGTATTCCAACCTATCTTCCGGGCAAATGGCACTGTCTTGGGTTTTGAAGCACTGGTTAGGGCCAGAAGCGTTGACGGTGACCCAGTTTGTCCTGCCTACATTTTTAGGAATCTGGAACGCGACGATCCGGGCTTTGGCGATCAGGTCAGTCTCGATAAGCTTGCCCGCGTTATCCATCTTCGAAACTTCTCTCCCTATGCGGGCAACCATTCCATTTTCCTTAACGTTTTGCCTTCTTCAGCAATTGCTTCAATCCAAACATTTTCCAATCAGAACTTGATGCTAAAACGCCTCGCCGAGTTGGGTATTCCTCGTCACCATGTCGTACTTGAAGTAGTTGAGCACCTGCATTCAGACACAGCTTCACTTTCAGTAGCCACTACCCAGTCTATCAATAACGGTTTCCAAATCGCGGTTGATGACTACGGCGTAGAAGGTTCAGAAGAAAAGCGTGTACGAATGATTCGCCCAAGCCTGATTAAACTTGATCGCTCTTTAGTACAACGATATGTAGAAGGTGAAGTGGACACCTTGCTGCGCGCAATCGCTCTCGCTAATGAAGTGAACGCGGAAATACTGGTGGAAGGTATTGAGAATCAGGAAGAATATGAAGCCATGCGCGCCCTGCATATCAATTACTTCCAGGGTTTCTATTTGGGTATGCCACAACGACTCGAAGACTTCTTCGCCGCCAACCCCGCTAAACGTGGACCCACTCAGAAAGTCGAATAAACAAATCGACTAATCTCTCACCACTCTCCCCCTGTTCCTCCAGTTATTTTTTATCAAGCCTTCTTTAAGTGCTAAAATCCCCGACAACTTTTCGCCTCAGTGTCGACTGACCGGCGTTTATACAGAATTACAAAGGCAATCATTCGCATGATTAACAATTCCATCCAGTGGTTTCCGGGCCACATGCACAAAGCGCGCAAAGAAATCGAAGAAGTGGTACCGAAAATCGATGTGATCATCGAGGTACTGGATGCGCGCATTCCTTTCAGTAGCGAAAACCCGATGATTCGCCGCATCCGCAAAGACAAGCCAGTGATCAAAGTGTTGAACAAGCGCGATCTGGCTGACCCGGAAATGACTGCTCTTTGGCTGGAACACCTTGAGAAAGAACAAGGCGTTAAAGCAATGGCCATCACCACTGAGCAAATCAGCGAAGTGAACAAAATCATGGATCTTTGCCGCAAGCTTGCCCCTCACCGTGAAGAAATGGGCAAGAACATTCGTACCATGATCATGGGCATTCCGAACGTGGGTAAATCCACCATCATCAACACTCTGGCTGGCCGCGTCGTTGCAAAAACCGGTAACCAACCAGCAGTAACCCGCCAACAGCAGCGCATTAACCTGCAAAACGGTGTAGTGCTCTCTGACACCCCAGGGATTCTGTGGCCGAAAGTAGAAAACCCGCACAGTGGTTTCCGCCTTGCAGCAACTGGCGCGGTAAAAGACACGGCCATGGAATATGACGAAGTGGCGTTCTACACCGTGGAATATCTTGCAAGCGCTTACCCGGAACTGCTGAAAAAGCGCTACAACATCGAAGAGTTGCCACAAACTGAAGTGGAACTGATGGAAGCGATTGGCGAGAAGCGTGGTTGTTTGCGCGCTGGTGGCCGTATCGACCTGCACAAAGCCTCAGAGATTCTGATCAACGACCTTCGCAACGGTGCACTTGGTCTCATCACGCTGGAACACCCAGACATGATTAGCCAAGAGCTGGTTGAAGTAGAAGAAGCCGCAGCACAGAAAGCAGAAGAAAAAGCTAAACATAAAGAAGAGCGTCGTAAGCGTTATTTGAAAAATAAGCGCTAAGGCGAGATTTGAGATAAGAGTTTCGAGAGTTAAGATAGAAGAGCCTCGCAAATGCGGGGCTTTTTTGTTTTGGCTGTTTGGCTTTTGGTTCTTCCACTCTTTAGAACAGCGGAGGAATGCTGTGAACACAAATCAGGCTAAGGGTCGTTCAAATTTGAAGCTAGGTCATTCTAACGCGGAGGGTTCTTGTGGGGCGGCAGCATCTATACCAAGAAAGATTATGACCGTCATTGAAAAGCAAAAAATGCCAAAAAAACTGATAAGGTTTTCGTCATCGGTTCTTTTCGAGCCTCGGGGATATCTTCCAAACGAGAGAGTCATCAAGATCACATAGCCGTACCAATAGATTATCCCAAACACGATAAAATCTATCAGGATTAACTTGATGAGTTTTAACAACCCACCGAATATTGATACTAAGATATCTTCCCAATCCATCGCTGAAAGTCCTAAATAATATAACGTTGCGATAACGGAAGCTTACCACGAAGTCAAAAAGCCGCTTAATTCGATGTATTCATGACACTTTTAAAAGCAGTCCCAATGGCAAAGCACCCCGTTCATAGCTATTGACGCTATAGTTTCTTGTTATATTCCCCAAACACTTAACTCAAAATCATTTCTACAAAATGAAGTGTGATTAAACTCTGCAATTACGCCACAGTCTATATCTGCACCAACCCAGCCGAAGTCATATCTTTCGTTCTCACTTGTGAATGACTCTAGATCACCCAAGAAGAGAAGTAGCTCGGAAAGTTTCACCTGAAAATATGGTCCGTCAGTATCGAAGAATAACCAACCTTCATATTCTAGTGAGGGAAGTTCTCTTAAACTACCGAAAAGATCACTCCAGCGCGGGAAGGTAAGGTTTATCCAATTTTCGACAAAACCTCTTGTAGTTGTCAGGGTATCGGTCTCTTGATCCCAAGTTGTAAAAGCTGCATAGAGCAAGCATTCTCTATCACTCGAGAAATCGGCTTGCTCTAAAAATATAGCCATTGACTCGGGGAGCTGAGACAGTAGCGTTTCTCTGGCTCTCCGATTTCGATTTTCTTTAAGCTTTTGCTCAATCTTATTCATATTTCACATGGGAGTATAAAGTTGCAATAACGGGCGCTTACCTAACCTTCCAACTTCTTTAATTCTTTGTATTCAAACCATTTTCAAAAGCTACCGCAGTGACAGATCGCCCCGTTCATAGCCTCTTGTTATGTTCAATGCCTACTATGCCACCTAGTCATTTCTGTAACGGTACTTGCATATGCTTTGCTGCTCGTCACTATTCTCGATGACAAATCAAAATGGAACATTACCACTTTATCTTTATGAGTTTTTACTTTGTCAGTGTCGATGTTTACAGTGAGGTAGGCTTCGGTCAAATGTGACAAATCTATGTTGTCTCTGGCTGCGCTTTCTTTTAGCCACTGACAAATCTCTACAGCAATCCATAGCTCAATGTTCCCAACCAATGAGTGAGTCGCAGAACCTTTTAGGACGTCAATGTCGATAACACCATTTGGTAGCTCAGAAAGTGCTTCAAGATCATCGCCCATTCTCCATCCAGCGAATATCTTGGGAATTACATCAACGTAATGATTGAGCCTTTTTCTCCTCATTTTTTACCTTGAAAATAACGTTCGAATAACGGGCGTTTACTAGCCCAAACTGATTGAAATGCCTGAATCACAGCGTTTCTACGAAAAAATGCGCCACGAGTAAACGTCCCTCGTTCATTCGCTTGTTATGCATTGCTCGCTAGGCCGAATGTAAGACCCGAAATTTTCGATATATTCATCAAGGTTTTCTTCCAGCATTTTCTCTGCGCTCATTTATCTGATCTAGTCCATGCTCTCCTGGATATAATACGTTTTCGTATTGACTCCAATCTGGATCAGGTATGCAACCAAATTGATACTGATACGAGCTATATGTGGATACAAATTTTTTAACGCTGCTTTCAAAAGCAAAGTTTGGAGCTGAATAAAAGTAAAACTGCCTCATACCGTCAGTGGTAACTCTGCCAACCATTTCTATTTTTTCATTTTTAAGATGCTCATCAAGCCTATCTTCATAGTCACAAAGTACATCGAACTCATCTTCATGACTTAGCCCATCTGCTCTTTCTACCTTTAGTCGTATGAAGAGCCAACAGAGCATAGAATACGTGCCTGGATCTAAATCTGATTGAGCATCTAAATCGAGGTATATAGACGCTATTTTTTCATTTACATTCGCCTGATAGAAATCCCAATCAGCCATAGTCCAAGAAACTCTATCTTATGCATAACAGTGTATTGGACACCAAAGCGGTGTATTTAAACACCCCATTTTGTCCACTAATAACAAGTCGTCGTACTTTAAATTTAACTTATTTTTTGTTTTTTAATGCTTTTTCTGAGAGAGCCCAAAACGACCTTGTGAAAATACGCCAAAATGGGGCTACTTCGGTATTATGCGACACCTTTGCATCTACTGTGTGTTTCAACAGTGGAAAAGTAACGTTCGGAATATAAAAAGTATCGTAAAGACAGACTTAGCAATGACACGCAGGAAGGGATTCAGTCTTGAGAAGGGGCAAAACTAACCAAAACCTCGCCCTAACCTTCCCCTTAGCAAGGAGAAGGAACAAGAGGTTACCCAAACTCCCCCAACACCCACGCGCAAACATCATTCGCGGTCAGCCTTTCCAGTTTAACCACTGAAAGGCAATGCTTTCTGGCATGAGTCAGCAATGCAGGCAGGTCAAAAACAATGGTTTCATTGCATGACATATAAAGGCGCTTTTTGGTTTCTACCGCGACTTCAATCAACTTGAGCAGGTCAGGCATTTTAAGCAAGTGGGCGTCATCAACGGTGATAAATGGGCAATCACGTTCCATGATTTGATGCCATTCAGCGTCGGTGATGGTGGTATCGCCGCCGCAGTAGGCGAGCTTGGCTTTGGAAACATCAATGGTGAATGGTGTATCGCCATATTGCTCGACCAGAAACTTGGTTTTGTCTGAACGGTTAGGACCAACGACGAGGCTGATGTCATGGAGTTTGAGCTGATTTTGAACCTTGTGCCAGAGCATGCTTTCCCTATATGCAACTGAATCGATTTAAAGAAAATTTATCCTAGTTAGGCTTGCCTAAAAAGTCTAATGATATGAATCTTTTATGTATGTAAAACGGGACATCAACAAGCTTGTTGTGGGGTTGTATCTGTTCTTGCGTGGCGTCTCATTCCTACCTCACCCTGACACTCGGGGCTGTTCTATCCTCAACGTGATTTCAAACTTCTATCAACAGGAAGATGTATGAACGAGCTCGTGTCACTGGCGCAGCCAGGCGTATTGTCTAACCCTACTACTCACGCTGAATTCCTGACCTTCACTCTGAAAGATCAGTGGCTGAATATGGATCAAATTAACGAGGCACTTTCCCAACTGCCGGGCATTGAAAAGTCGATTCGACAGAAAGATACCTCTGCCGGCTTATCTGTCACCATAGGTTTTTCTTCCAACAGTTGGCCCATCTTGTTCCCTGATATACCGAAGCCTTCTGAACTCCATGACTTCCCTGCACTGGCTGATGGCTCTCGCCTTTTTCCTTCCACATCGGGCGATATCTTTTTGATGGTGAAATCAGAGCGCAAAGACCTGAATTTTCAGGTCGCTAAATACGCAGCGCGAGCTCTAGGCGATGTGGCAGAGCTCACTGAAGATATTCAGGGTTTTAAGTATCTGGATAACCGCGACATGATCGATTTTGTCGACGGTACTGAAAATCCTTTAGATGAAGAGCGCGCGGAAGCAGTTTTGGTACAGGAAGGCAGTGATAATGTGGTGGGCGGCAGTTATCTCACGGTTCAGCGTTATATCGACCGTCATCAGGATTGGGATGCTCTGCCGACCGAACAGCAAGAACAAGTCGTGGGCCGTACTAAGATGGATGACATCGAACTCAGTGACGATGAAAAACCTGCTTGGGCGCACAATGAGAAAAGTAAGGTGGAAGTGAATGGCGAGGAAATCAAAATGTACCGCCAGAACCGTCCTTACGGCAATGCCATAGAGCACGGCACCATGTTTGTTGGGTTTGCAGCTTCGTCGTCTGTGGTGGAAACGTCGTTGACGCAGATGATCACCGCGGACGAAAACGGAGATTACGACAAACTGCTGGACTATGTTGAGGCAAAGACTGGCACTAACTACTTTGTGCCCTCGCAGCGATTTATCGACGAGCGATTTGATGATTAGTCACTTTCCACCGTGATATTAGTGGTGACTGAGTTAGCTATGAAGCAGTGCTTGTGTGCCAGTTTGTGCATTTTAGCTAGCAGCTCAGGTGTAGGCTGATTCCCCCCGCTGAAAACAATCTTGGGTTTCAGCACCACGTCAGTGACAGCCGTTCTCCCGTTTTCCAGCTTTCCCAGCGTGCCGATGGCCTCGTCGGCATAGCTTTCAACACTAAAACGCTGTTTCTCAGCCACTGTCAGAAAGGTCATCATATGGCAACTGGCAATGGCGGCGATAAACGCTTCTTCCGGATCGATGGCTTCTTCTTTTGCCTGCAAAGGCATCACAAAGGGAGATGGTGATGCATCGACTTTGATGCCTCCATCAAATATCCATTCATGAACAAAACTGGTTGGATTTTCACGCTCACCTTCTGCATTTCTATGCCACCAATTGATTAAAACTTTATGTTTTGACGTCAAAATTCTCATCTTCAATACACTTTTACCGATATTTGTTCGGTATTTACCAACTTTCTTGACACCCGAATCTAGAATTCATTCAGAAGGAAACATTTAGAAACATCTGATATGCAACTCATTCTATTGATGCGCTTTTTTGATTAAGTGGATCCACAAGGAGCTCAAAAATGTCTCTTCAACGTAAATTCCTCGCTGCCATCGCGACACTCGGGGTAATTGCCAGTGCTATTGCATTTGTACTGACCAATATCAACGAAACCAACCACATCAAAGAGAGTGTTTATGTCCAAAAAGAGAACCTAAGTCATGACTTACTTGGCTTAATGGACACAACACACAGCCTGATAATGGAACGTGTTGGCGCTAGTATGGCGTTGCTAAAAAAAGAGGGGCAAGAACTGGGCTCCCCTCGGCTTGGAGAACGTGTCACAGTCAACGACCGTGAAGCTTTGAATCTCTACCTTGGCGATAATCCACAAGCCAACAATTTTGAACTTGTCGATAGGATAACCAGCACCATGGGGGGAACCGCAACCCTTTTCGCTAAAGATGGTTCTGAATTTGTGCGGGTCGCTACTAACGTTAAGAAGAACGGAAAACGTGCGACAGGTACGATATTGCTCCCGGGCGGCGCCGTCGATAAGAAAATAAAGGCGGGAGAAGCCTTCTACGGAAAGATTGATATTCTCGGCGACCCTTACCTCACGGCCTATGAGCCCATTTTCGACAAGCAAAACACAGTGATCGGCATCTGGTATGTCGGGTATTCAGCAGATTTAAAACAACTCTCCTCTGCCATCGGCAAGTCAAAGGTGTTGAATAGCGGTTTTGTCGCGCTTTTGGATAATAAAAAGCGCGTCAGAATGCATTCAGACTCGGTTGATGCCGCAACGGTTGAACTGGCACTGAATGTTACCCCTGAAGCTTGGTCTGTTGCCCGATTCCCCTATGACAAATGGAACTACGAAATTGTCATCGCCTATCCGAATGAGGATGTTTCGGCATTGATCTTACAATCCGCGCTAAAAGCTTTTGCCGTCGTTGTCTGCTTTGTGGTTGCGTTTATGGTGATTAACTTTTTAGTGATGAAACAAATTGTAGGCAAACCTTTGAACGCCTTTATTGCAGCTATCAAGGATATTGCAGAAGGTGAAGGTGACCTCACTAAACGCTTTAACTCTGATGCTTCCGACGAGTTCGGTATCATGGCAAGGCACTTCGACAAAGTGCTGGAGCGTATTCAAACCACCATCAAAGAGGTCATTGAATCTTCGGGTAAACTCTCTTCGGAATCTGAAGTATTGGCCAGTATCGCTGCCCACTCTTCAACAGCGATGAGTAAGCAAAATGAGGAAGTAGAACGTGCAGAGTACTCAATTCGACAACTGAATGAATCCGCTCAATCTGTCACAGATAGCGCGAGCGCCGCTTCAGATGCGATCAATAAGGTAGATCAGGAAGTCGTGCGCGGTAATTCTGTGGTTCAGAACGTCATTGTGAGCTTAGAGAGCCAAGATGAATCTATGGCGAAATCTGCCAACGTTGTAAATGAACTGGCCAGTGCGACAGGTGATATCAGCGGTATTCTTGATGTGATACTCCAGATTGCGGAGCAAACAAATCTGCTAGCACTGAATGCTGCCATTGAGGCCGCGCGGGCAGGAGAACAAGGTCGCGGATTTGCCGTTGTTGCCGATGAGGTACGCTCTCTTGCCAGCAGAACACAAGATTCGACTGGAGAAATCCGTGTGATGATCGAAAGGCTTCAAAATGGCACTAACGAAATGTTGTCGCTAATGGAAAAGAATCGGGAAATTTCTGTTTCTAATGTCGAGGAAGCGAAAGCTGCTGGGGAAGTTTTAGAACACATTTTGTCGGCCGTAAAAATGCTGACTCAAGCGAATATTTCTATCAATAGCGTGGCTAACGAACAACACGTGGTGGCTGGAGAGATTCACCACAATATCGGCCAAATTGGTTCTATCAGTAAGGAAAATGCGCAGTATATTGAGGAAACCCAACAAGCCAGTGAATACCTGCGATTGCTCTCAACACAGATGAATGAACTGCTTTCGACTTATCGTGTGTAGTTTCAGGTAGAAATACAAAACGCCCTGCATTTTTGCAGGGCGTTTTTAATTCATGGCTAATTTAACTTAATGAAACTCTTCGCCAGCAGCGGCTACAAATGCCATCTCAACCAGGTAATCTGGGTCTGCCAGCTCGGCCTTTACGCAAGCACGGCTTGGCGCAGTACCTTCTTCAAACCAGTTATCCCACACTTCATTCAGTGCTTCCAGGTTTGCAAAGTCAGTGATGTAGATAGTCACAGACAGGATGCGAGTTTTGTCTGCACCTACCGTTGCCAGCATTTCTTCTGCCTGCGCGAAAATTTGTTGCGTTTGGCCTTTGATGTCTGCACTCAGGTCGCTTTCTGGCACTTCAACGAAGTTTGCAATGCCATTGAACACGGTAACGTCTGACCAACGCTTTGTAGGGTTAATTCGATGTATTTTCATTGGGTTACTACCAGATTAGGTTTGACGGCACATACTAACATTTGAATGTACTGCTCGTCATCCCGGTCAGTTTGAATTATCACCAGTTAACATTTTATTGATGGGTATAAATAACTTAACCACACCCTGTTTTATTTTTGACTCACTTGAAACAGATAGGAATCAATCGAAAATTTAGAAAATATGAATCGAAATAAAACGATGTACAAACTGTCTACTGTCAACAAGGATATAAAAACCAACCAATAAAAAAGGAATAAAAAATGAAACGTATGTCGTCGGCAATTATATTAGCTTTGTCTTTATCACCTTCTCTTGCTTTTGCCTCAAACGATTACGCGGTTGACAGTGAAGCCTCTTCCATTAGTTTTGCAACCATTAAGAAAACTTACGTCGTTGAACCTGCCAACCTGAGCGGATTAGAAGGCAGTGTCGACGCTTCTGGTAGTTTCAGCATCACTGCCCCACTCTCTTCAATTGCAACTGGCATTCCTATTCGTAATCAGCGCCTTAACGACCTTTTCTTTGACTCCAAGAAGTTTCCGATGTTGAAGGTAGAAGGTCAGGTTTCAATCGAAAGCTTGGATGAATCTGGCGCACAACTTCAGCAGGCTATTCCTGCTAAGGTCACTCTGTTCGGTAACACTAAAGATGTGACGCTGAATATGAATATTATTAAATCCGGCGACAATATCTTCGCATTTACCACCAAACCAGTCATTATCAGTGGTGCAAAATTTGCTATTCCTGAAGAAAACCTAAAAGCAGTTTCAGCGACAGTCGGAAATATTGATATTTCCAGCACTGTGCCTGTCAATGTCAGTCTGGTATTTAAAGAAAAGTAGTCATCTAAATAATCTTTAATCCAAAATAATAAAGCCAGCAACTGCTGGCTTTATTTAATTTAAAGTGAAACTGATTATTTCGCGACAGCGATCAATGCATCTGCCAGATAGTCAATTCGAGTTTCCGTTAAACCCGCGACATTAATGCGACTGTCGCCGACCGCATAGATACCGAAGTCATCATGCAGCTTTGCTACTTGTTCTTGCGTCAGACCCAGCATGGAGAACATACCTTTGTGCTCTTTGATGAAGTCAAAGCGGTTGTCGCCGGTACGTGCTGCTAACGCAGAACTCAAACCCTCACGCAGTGTGATGATTCGTCCGCGCATCGCATCCAGCTCATCTTTCCATTGTTTGGTCAGCTCATCACTCGTCAGGATGGTTTCGACGATCGCTGCACCGTGATCAGGCGGCATAGTGTAAGTTGCACGAGCTAACTGCAGAATGCGTCCTTTTGCATTACCTGCTTCTTTCGCGCTCTTGCCGATAACAATCGCTGCTCCTGTGCGCTCACGGTACAAACCGAAGTTCTTTGAACAAGACGTCGCAATCAACATCTCTTCTACTGAATCCGCAAGCAGGCGCAAACCGTTCGCGTCTTCTTCCAGCCCTTCACCGAAACCTTGGTATGCAATATCGACAAATGGCGTGAAGCCATTTTTTTGCGCCAGTTCGTTAATCGCTTGCCAGTGTTCTGGACGGATATCAGCACCTGTTGGGTTGTGACAACAGCCGTGCAGCAGAACCACATCATCAGGGCCTGCACTCGCCAGCGCATCCAGCATTGCATCTGCATCAACTTGCTTGGTCGTAGCGTTGAAGTACGGGTAAAACTTCACCGTCAAACCTGCTGCTTCCATCACTGGCTTGTGATTCACATAGCTTGGGTCACTGATCCATACCGTAGTGATCGGCTTCGCCAGATACATCAAGTCAGCCAACATGCGCAGCGCGCCACTTGCGCCAGGGGTTTGCACCGCTGCACTGCGTGAGAATCCGTCTGTGCCTTTTAGCAGTAGGTTCGTCATCGCTTGGTTATAGGCTTCACTGCCTGCCAATCCGACATAGCTTTTTGTGGTTTGGGAGTCTGCCAACTGTTGTTGCGCCGCTTTCACCGCCTGCATGATTGGGGTGTTGCCCTGACTGTCTTTATAAACGCCAATCCCGAGGTCCATTTTTTCTGCCCGGTTGTCTTCGCGAAAAGCAATGGAGAGAGACAAGATAGGATCTTGTTGCGCCGGAGATAGCAGATCTAACATTCGATAACTTCCTTATTTAACGGCAATTCGTCTTACTGGCTTTTACATTACTAAATGTTGCTGAAGGCGCAACTAAAAAAGCGCATCTCAATCAGATTGAAATGCGCTTTTGGCTGTAAATTCGTCAAGTGAGATTTACTGATCCAGTTTCCCAGGTTTTGGCTGCACATATTGACGGCTGACATCCACAACCGCGGTGTCTTTCAGATAGGTGCGCCCCAACAGTACGGGAAAGTTGAGATGATGCCTGTCGCGCAGAGTAAATTCAGTGGACTCCGTGACATCACCGATGGTGATCGGCATTTCCACTACATAGCGGCGATCATAGCCTTCAGCGCTTGATTGGATAATGCGAACCGTTCGGACGACTGGCAGTTCCATTAAATCACTTTCTTTTTCATCATGGGCCAACCTGAAACTCACCCATTCTTCGCCATTGCGCTCAAACGCTTTGATGTCGATAGCGCTGATTGAAGAGGTCGTCGCCCCAGTGTCGACTCGGGCTTTCGCGATCACGTTGATGTCATCAACCCTCACCCACTCTTTCTCACCCATCATCAGTTTTCCATCTGGCAGGTGTTCATAACTTTCAGCAGTGTTCGCAGTATTTGCAAAGCTGAACGGGCTTAATACGATAAGTAAAAAGAAGGCGGCAATACGTTGGTTCATTGCGATGTCCTTGTGGTAACAGCAAATTCATTGGAATGGACAATGCGTGTTGTCGAAAGTTCGTAACGGCTTTAAAACTACACTAAGTTTCTGAATTTCAGCTTAATATGGCGAGAAATTCACGGTTTGGCAAATAACAACGCCGCAATTAAGCGGCGTTGAAGGAACACTAACAAACTGTAGCTCGTGCTGTGTTAACGTCACGTCAAACGGTGCACAACCTGATTCGAGCTACCTCGCCAAGGTAGCGAAGGATCTGCTAACGCTTTTTCAAACTTACCGTCCACCAGCACATCCACATAACTCACCACTTCGCGCTGCGCTTCGGTCAGGTCATCAAGCGAATATCCGGTCCACATCCAAATGTCTTTGGCCTCGCATTCGTCTTTCACGCGCTGAACAAGCTTCAACACGCTTTGCAGGTTCACTGGAAGCAGTGGGTCACCACCGCTGATCGATAATCCACGACGCTTGATGCGGGTGTCATTCAAATCCGCAATGATGCGATCTTCCATTGCCTGATCGAAAAACTCGCCAGACGATGGTGACCAGGTACTTTGGTTATAACAGCCTCGGCATTGATGTTCGCAGCCAGACACAAACAGAGTGCAACGCGTACCTTCGCCGTTAACTACATCTACCGGATAATACTGGTGGAAGTTCATTCTCGCTCGCTTACATGTGCTTAACGCGACGTTTAACTTCTTCCTGTTTACCGTCATTGAATGGGCGTGCATCCGGGCTTCCCAGGTAGCCACAAACGCGGCGGGTCACTGACACTTTGGTCGAGTCATGGTTGCCACAGCTTGGGCATACAAAGCCTTTACTTGAACAGTCAAACTCGCCAGTGAATCCACATTCGTAACATTCATCAATGGGTGTATTCGTGCCGTAGTATGGAACACGTTCGTAACTGTAGTCCCAAACGTCTTCCAGTGCTTCTACGTTGTGCTGAATGTTCGGATATTCACCGTAGCAAATGAAACCACCGTTAGCGATAGCTGGATAAGCCATCTCGAAATCAATCTTGTCATATGGGTTCACTTTCTTTTCAACATCCAAGTGGAAACTGTTGGTGTAGTAACCTTTGTCTGTAACGCCATTGACTACACCGAACTCTTTGGTGTCGATCTTACAGAAGCGGCTGCACAAGTTTTCACTTGGCGTACTGTATAAGCTAAAACCGTAACCAGTTTCATCTTTCCAGCTGTCTGTTGCCGCTTTCAAGTGTTTAACGATGTTCAGCGCTTTTTCGCGCAGCGCTTCTGAATCGTAAACGTGCTCTTCTACGCCATACAGCGAATTCATGGTTTCGTGAATACCGATGTAGCCCAGAGAAATAGAAGCACGGCCATTCTTGAAGATTTCGCTGACATCATCATCTGGGTTCAGGCGAACACCACACGCCCCTTCCATGTATAGGATTGGTGCAACACGGGCTTTCACGCCTTGAAGACGAGCAATACGGGTGTCTAGGCCTTCACGGGCGACCGCTAACACTTCATCCAACAGTTTGTAGAAGGCTTCTTCACAACCATTAGCACGAATCGCAATACGCGGCAGGTTAATCGATACAACACCGATGTTATTGCGGCCTTCATGAATCAGTTCGCCATTTTCTTCATACGCAGACAAGAAGCTTCGACAACCCATCGGCGTTTTGAACGAACCCGTCACTTCAACCACTTTGTCAAAGTTCAGGATGTCTGGGTACATACGTTTTGACGCACATTCCAGCGCCAGCTTTTTAATGTCGTAGTTTGGCTCACCGTCTTTCAGGTTCAGGCCAGATTTCAGACTGAAAACCAGTTTCGGGAAAACTGCGGTTTTACGGTTCTTACCCAAACCTGCAATGCGGTTACGCAAAATGGATTGTTGAATAAGACGCGCTGCCCAAGATTCACCCAAACCAAAACCGAAGGTAACAAACGGCGTTTGACCATTCGCAGTGTGCAGAGTGTTCACTTCATATTCCAGAGATTGGAAAGCGTCGTAACATTCTTTCTCAGTACGCGCACGGGCATAACTTTCTGCGTCTGGAATATCCCACTCTCGTGCCACCATCAGGTGTTTTTCGTAGCTGATTTCAACGTAAGGAGCCAGAGTTTCGTCAATGCGGTTGATCGTTGTACCGCCGTATATGTGGCTAGCGACTTGTGCGATGATTTGTGCCGTCACTGCTGTTGCGGTCTGGATAGATTTCGGTGTGTCGATTTCCGCATTACCCATTTTGAAGCCATGCGTCAGCATGTTCTCCAGATCAACCAACATGCAGTTGAACATTGGGAAGAATGGCGCGTAGTCCAGATCGTGATAGTGAATATCACCCTGCTCGTGAGCACGTACAACCGCTTTTGGCAGCATGTACTGCTTGGCGTAGTGCTTCGCTACAATGCCCGCCAGCAAGTCGCGCTGAGTTGGGATGACTTTGCTGTCTTTGTTCGCATTTTCGTTGAGGATGTCAGAGTTGGTTTGCTCAACCAGACCGCGAATTTCATGGTTCAGCCGGCTTTTCTTCTCTCGAATGCTGTCGCGATCATGACGGTATTCAATGTATGCACGGGCAACCGCCTTGTATGGCCCTGCCATCAGGTGGTTTTCCACGGCATCCTGAATTTGATTGATATCCACTTCATCGCTGCGCATGAATTGCGCGAGTACGCCATCTGCTACTGCTGCTGCATAGGCTTGATCCATGTCTTCTACTGCAAACGCCGCGCTCAGTACTGCATCCTGAATACGTTGGCGCTCGAACGGTACGCGGCCTCCATCGCGTTTGATGACAACAGGTTTCACAAATAGCTCCTCAACAAATCGGCCCTCTTTAACTGCAAGGGAAAGAAAATCAGGTCGACCACTTTAGGGTCTGTTGACCTCAGTAAGTCGTCGTTAGGTTTTGGAAGTAGCCAGCCATATCCGTGAAAAAGCACGCCATTTCGCGTTAGTTGAGCGAAATCGAACAAGGATCCGGCAAGATCCAATCGACCTACACGCAAATGTGAATGGCGTCAATAAATACCAAATATGGGCGAATTCAAAGCTAGGACTACAATATGTGGTGTATTAGACCGTCGAGCTGAATACGATACTTTGATTTAGATCATGGCCCGAGGGGATGCGATTTTTATCTATTCGATTAGTGTGGACAAACTTCAAGAAATGAAAAAAGCCTGTCAAAATTTGCTACAGGCACCCCAAATTCTTTATGTTGTAAAAACTGTGGGATACCGTATGAACTACTATGCGCTTGAAGGCCTTGTATTTTCTGACCCACAACGCTCCCATTTTAAGAACAAACACTTAGCAACTATTTAATGAATTCAGCAAAAACATCACGACACCCTATTTTATTCCAGCGGACACTATGTTCATGGCTAGCTGTTATTGTGCCTTTGCTATTTTTACTCAAGGTTTCGAGCGCTTACGCAACCTTGTCTATAGCGACGTGGAACATGGAATGGTTGAGTGACAAAAACGACATCATTCAGAGTAAGCGAACGGAAGACGATTATTTGATGATGCAAACCGTATCTTCAGTCATTGATGCTGATCTGGTTGCGTTTCAGGAGGTCGATAGCGAAGCATCGCTTGAGAAAGTGCTTAACCCTGCCGACTACGATTTTTATTTCTCAGATCGCGCCAAGTACTTCAAGAAAAGCCGTGGTAGCCATCAGTTCACTGGCTGGGCGGTAAAAAAAGGTATCAAGGTCTTTGATCACATGGATTATCAGCCGCTCGGTTTACCCACTTTCTTATCTAGGGGTGACTTGCGTTATGGTGCGTATATCGAAGTGGTACGCGACAACCAGCCCTCGCTGCATCTGCTTTCCATTCACCTCAAATCGGGCTGCTTTGAAACGCCAGTTCGACGCAACAACAGCTGTAAAAAGCTCGCCAGACAAATCGAAGCTCTGGGTATTTGGATTAATGCCCGCCTCAAACTCGGACAGGAATTCGTTATCGCCGGCGATTTTAACCACTACATGAATGAAAAAAATGAGTGGGTCTGGGATCAGCTTGTGGACGAAGTCGGTGAAGAGAATATGGTGAAGCTCACCCAATACACAGACGCCAAATGTAAGGCGCGAAAATACAACTATCGAACCAAACGCTGGGAACATGTTGTCTACCGAAAACTCATTGACCACATTGTCGCCAGCCCGGGTGCGTTACCTGAATCTTCGACGCCAAAAGCGCGCCAATATCAATACTCTTATCACGCAGTCGCGACATATCGCCTTTCAGATCACTGTCCTGTGATTGTCGACTTGTAAGTTTCCTGAACTTCCCCACAATGCCCTCTTTTTGCGGCGCTTTTAAGTCGCTCTGACCTATTACTGACAAAACTCGCAACGCCCGCTTTTACAATGCGGTAAAACAAGAAAGATGGAACACCAAAATGAAAGTTTACAAAGCACCTTTGCTTGCTGCTGCCCTACTCCTATCCCTGCCTACCCTTGCTGCACCGGAATTGGTTCCTGCCACCATGCTCGATTACGGGCACTATGAAAAAGTGGAAGAGGTAACCATTCATGGCGACATCAACGACAACATTGTCAATCTCGCAGAAAACAATCTGACGGACAAAGATGCTGATCTGTTCGTGATTGACGAGATCAGTGAAGATATCGACCAAAATATGTTGGTATTGGATGTCTCTCTTTATAACGACCTGAATGATGGATTGGTGAAAGCTAATTAAGATCGACGCTGTCAGTCATCTCTTCATGTGCCGCGGTTTTTCTTCACTAGCATTCGTTGTAGAATCTCGGCACGTGAAGGACAACAATAAAATTACAATGATTACTGGCACTCTGAGCAAAATGAAAAGCACGCTGGATAACGGCGTCAACTACTCCCTTCCAGTCGGTGATACCGATATTTCTCTCAATTCCCTGATTGGCAAATCACTCAAACTGACATACACCGGCAATATCTACTGTGACGCATGTGGCGCCAAAACCAACAAAAGCTTCAGCCAGGGTCACTGTTTCCCTTGCACCAAAAAGCTTGCGCGCTGTGACATGTGTATTCTGAAACCAGAAACCTGCCACTTTGCCGAAGGCACTTGTCGTGAGCCTGAGTGGGCAGAACAGTTCTGTATGACCGACCACATCGTTTACCTTTCGAATACTTCGGGTTTGAAGGTCGGTATTACCCGTGCCAATCAGATTCCGACCCGTTGGGTGGATCAAGGTGCAACGCAGGCACTGCCGATTCTAAAGGTGAAAAGCCGTCATCTATCAGGTCTGGTGGAAATTGCGATTGCTGAGTTCCTGGCAGATAAAACCAACTGGCGTGCAATGCTGAAAGGCGACAATGTTGAGTTGGATTTGCATGAAGAAGCGCGTCGACTGTTGCCTCAAATTGATGCCAAGATTTACAGCCTGCGACTGCAATATGGTTTTGACGCCGTTGAGCCGATTCAGAACGACATCATCGACATCAGTTTTCCTGTGACGGAACACCCAACCAAGATTACGTCACTGAACTTTGATAAAGATCCTGTGGTTTCAGGTGTGTTGAAAGGAATTAAAGGCCAGTATCTGATTTTCGATACCGGTGTGATTAATATCCGCAAGTTCACCAGCTATGAAGTGACTGCGGAATATTGAGTATGCCCAAACATTCCCCCTTCCATCAGGAAGGGGGAACTTTCAAAACTACTTCAATGTTACTTTAAACTGCTTTCCACCCCAGCCATGCACGTTGTCATGAGCTTCTACATAAACTTCCTTAATATCTACTGGAATCTCTACACCAGAAAGGCTGCGTGTAAAAGGCTGCTCGTTAACATGGGGATGATGTAACACACGCGTACCCAACACTTCGCCTTCAGCGGTGACAACACGCCAAGCATCGGCATAGTGCTCCCAACCTTCATCAGCGTGTTCGACTGTGGCAGAAAAACGGTAAGACTCACCACTCTTGGTCGCTGTTGCATTTACCACATCGGCTTTTCCAGCCCAAGCAATTCCAGCGAAGAGCATCAAACTTGCTGCGATCAGTCTTTTCATTTTTCTTTCCCTCTTTAGGGGCTGTTGACCTTTGGTGGTTAAATTTTGTTCTAGCTGTAAGCGTTTTAGGCGCGGCGAGGTGTGTTTCGCCGAGTCATTCTAAGCAAATACACCTCAACAAAGGTAAACAGCCCTAGCGTTTAATGGCAATCCCTGTCGCTTCTGACACTGCATTTAAGTTGTCTTCTGAGCCAAGTGACAAGCTCCAGTTCACTGTACCGCCATTGGCAATCAGCATACAGGGGGCGCCCAGCAAACTGATGTCGTCGGTCTGAGCCTGAAGTGTCATCTGATTTTCCTGAAACTTCACCATCACTTCATGCATGGTCGCAATAACGCGGCCGCCGGGAATCGTAATCACCATGTTTATTTCCCTTTGTGCTGAAGTACAGCCATCGTCAAGCGACTGGTGCACACTAACCGTCCGCGCTCATCAGTGATTTCAATCTGCCAGACTTGTGTCGTCGCACCCATGTGAATCGCTTGGGCTTTGCCAGTGACATACCCAGAGCGCATTGCGCGAATGTGATTGGCGTTAATATCCAGACCGACGCAATACTTATTTTCTTCCACTGCCATGTTGGCTGCCAGCGAGCCTAGGGTTTCAGCAAGAACCACTGACGCACCGCCATGTAACATACCTAACGGCTGGTGGGTTCGGGAATCTACAGGCATAGTTCCCGTCAGGCAGTCATCACTGAACTCGGTATAAACAATACCGAGATGTTCAACCAAGGTGTTTTTCGAGGTGGCATTCAAGCCTTCAAGCGAAATGGGTTTCTTCCAGATAGACAAAACAGTCCCCTTCGATGATTTTTTGGTTTTGAGTTGTTTTGGTATTATCTTTGTTGTCACTTTTCTACGCTACTGGCTTTTGTCGCAATCAGTGACATTTAAAGTCTTCCGTCAGTCTTACTTGTTTAATTCAGACCTATGGATCCTTTACTATATAGGCAGGATTATTAAGGGCTTAAGGAATAGCTTTATGAAGATCAACAAAATCAAATACACAGTCGCTGCGGCGCTGTTGAGTGCGTTGATTGCTGGTTGTACAACATCACCAACCGGTCGCAGCCAGTTTATTCTCGTTTCAGGTTCAGAGATGGCAACTCTGGGAGCGCAGTCTTTTTCTGAACTCAAGAAGAATGAAAAAGTCAACACAGACAAAAAGACCAACCAATATGTTCAGTGCGTGACAGATGCCATTCTAGAAGTAACGCCTCCGCAGCCGGACTTTGATGAATGGGAAGTGGTGGTTTTTGATAGTGATCAGATCAATGCATTCGCGCTCCCTGGTGGGAAAATTGGTGTATATACCGGTTTGCTGAAAGTCGCGAGAACACAAGATCAACTCGCATCAGTTATCGGCCACGAAATCGGTCATGTAATGGCGAATCACGGTAGCGAGCGCGTTTCCAGCTCACTAGCTGCAAATAGCGCGTTACAAATAACAAGTATCGCTTTGGGTGCATCAGGGACAGCGGATGCTGACCTTATTATGGCGGGATTAGGTCTCGGCGTGAATGTCGGTGTTTTACTGCCATTTAGCCGTACCCACGAGTCTGAGTCAGACTTGATTGGTGTGCAATTGATGAACGAAGCGGGCTTTGATCCTAACCAGAGCGTTGCACTGTGGCGAAACATGGCGAAAGCTTCTGATGGCGCTCCACCGGAGATTCTCTCCACTCACCCATCACACGACACACGAATTTCTGACTTACAAACGGCTATCAACGAATTGCCACCACCGACCCGTAAAGCGCCTAACTGCGGCAGCCCAAATCTATTCGGCTAACGCCGTTTGATTAACTGAACGTCGGAAACAAAAATGCCAGCGAGGACGCTGGCATTTTTCTGTCTGGTGATAGCTATTGAGAAGCCAAAGCTTCACCCGTTACATCTGCCACCGATATAAACATGTGCTGCGCTTCACCGCGCAGGTTCACCATGGGGTTTAGCGTTACATTCTGGTACATGAAGCTGGCTTGGCCCGTTATCGGACGAACATTCCGGCAATGGAATAGATATGGGCGCTGCTTCCACACCACAAAGCTTCGGCATTTTAATTCAAACACTGGTCGGCATTTAGCACGGAACCAACTTTCCGGGATCTCAGGGAATACATCAAACAGTGACTGCCCTTTCACTTTATTTGGGTGTTTGCCAGTGTGGTGAACCATAAACCCATTCCACATATGGATGTTGAAATCACGGTCAACGACAATCAAACCCATGTCGATATTCTGAACCATATCGACCATCCAGTTGAATTGTTCAAATTCTGGTGAGTCAATCATGGTTACTCCTCGTCATCCATCAGGTAAGCCAGTTTCGCGTCTAGAAGTGGCAAGGACTCATCGACTAACAGCAACAACAAGTCACACTTGATGTTGGTGCCATCAATGGCGTAACTCACTTCGATTGTCACAGTCCGTTTCCACGTTCCACGCATATTCTCTGCCAGCTTATCGACCGATTGGTGTTGGCCAATAATGGCTGGATAGCTTTGGGCAAACACTAAACCGGCTTGCTCACCAATACCTGAAAGGAAAGCACTGATCAGCACGTTGCTGACATCAACAAGCACTTCGAGGTCATTATCTACACTACCGTCATCCGGATAATCCAGAATGCCAAGTAGGTCTTTCATGGAAGAATCAGAGATCAGCATCAAGGCTTCACCGGCTAGACCCTCACCGCTAAACCCCTGACAAATACCGTTCATGTTGTCGTTGTTGGCAAGGTGCTTGATGGTCATGGTGAGCTCACTCACCTCAAGTACATTAACGTGTGGGAGAGGCATATGAACAAATACGTCAAAGTAGCGTGCCAGCGAGTCTGCCGCGCGACCCATTGCCACGTTCACGACTTCCATATACATCTCGCGGCGGCCAATTTTCATGTCCGCTGGTGGTTGAGCTGGTTTTGGTGAGGAAGAAGGCTCGCTGTTTTTAAAGGGTTGTAAAAGCTCGGTCAATTTCTCCTGACTGACAGGCTTCTGTACGAATGCTTTTGCGCCCAGAGAGAGGACTCTCTCTTGCGCTTTTGGTTGTATGTCGCCTGATACGACAAAGACGGGAACATTGATACTGTTGGCTCGCATCACTTCCAGTGTTTCAAAACCATCCATTTCTGGCATGGTCAAATCGAGGAACATAACGTCGAAACTGGAAGACTGAAGTTGCTCGATGGCGACTTTGCCATTTTCGGCGAAAGTCACTTCTGCATTAACGAATGCTGGCAGCGACCGAGCAAGTTGCTTCCGTGCTAATGCAGAGTCGTCGGTGATTAATACTCGGGTTGTCAAAATCTCCACCCCTAAATCCGGCTGCGTATTCTATTGATTGGAATTGTTGTTGTAAGCAAGGCTACGAAATATAACGCAATTTTCAAGGAAATATGACCTTACTCCCATAAGCATAGTTGTTAAACAGGCCTATTGGTCTCGGTGGAAGTAATTTAATGTGATGGGGAGACGGATTGATCAAACTTCGGCTCCCCCATTTGGTCACTATGGGTGATCAGGAAGTGGCACGTTACCAAATGCTGAAAGTTCCCTTTTCACTTTGTCGAGATCTGAGCTCAGATGGTCAAACTGCTCTATCATCGCGGTGTTCTCTGCTTTCTGCGAATTAAAATTGTCGCAATCGCTTTGGGATACCTTGTTCCATGAGTTCCCTTTCTTGTACTCGGCACAGGCTTTTTGGTTTAGCTCCAATTGGTGTGCACCTTTGAGGATTTTCTCGTTCAGCTCACCAACCGCTTGTGTTAAACGGTAACGTTCTGCATACAAAACATCAGTATCCGTCACCCGCTTTTTCAGTTGTGCTATCGCGATGGATTGGGATTCCATCGTCTTTTCCAACTGTCCGGTTTTACCTGCGTAAGCTTTTGCCTTCTGTCCTAACGTCGCTTTAAGCGCCGCAATTTCAGCATCTTTCTCTTCAATCTGTTTTGTGAGTGATTCAGCATGTTCAATCGCTTCATCGCCTTGACTACCCAATTTAGCCAGTTGTTTCTGAGTATCTGCCAACGCCAGTTGCGCATCGGACAACGCAGCGTTTGCCTCCTCCAACTGCAACTTCGTACCGTTTTCAATGGAAGACCAATGGTTCCAGGCCACTAGCCCACCTAAAAGCAAACCACCCGCAAACAGCAATGCACCTTTTTTATTTGTGCTTGTCATTGTTTGTTCCTTGCAGCTGTCACTGCCTAACCCCAAAAAAATAACTGCCACCATGATAGCGCATGGTGGCAGTTATTAATGTTAGCTGAAGGAAAATTTTCTTTATATTTCTTTTACTTGGTCAAGGTTTAACCAAGGTCACATCACCCTTTGGAATACAACAACATGCGAGTACAAGACCATCTTCTTTCTCACCCGGGAACAGAGCCGGCATATCTGGTTGTTCTACTTCACCTTCGACCAAACGAAGCTTGCAGCATCCACATACTCCTGCGCGGCAGCTGTAATCCACATAGATGCCTGCCTCTTCCGCTTGAACCAAAATTGGACGCTGGTTTTCACCGCGGATGAACTCGCCTTCGATATTGATGTTCACTTCCATCGCTGGCGCATCAACACCCACTGTTGGTGGTGTGAAGAACTCCTGATGGCGTTGGTTCTCGGGAACGCCCAAGGCTCCAAGTAGATTCATGGCGGACTCCATAAACCCTTCCGGACCACAAACAAAGACTTCACGTTGAGTGAGTTTAGGCACTAATGCGAGATGCTCTTGGCTCAAGCGACCAGACATTCCCTGCCAATCATCTGAGGGCTGACTCAACAATGTCATAACGTTCAAGCCAGCATGGGCAGCTTCAAGAGATTTAAGTTCTTCTGCGAATGGGATATCTGCTTCCGTACTGCATTGGTGCAGGAAAACCACGTCATTGACTTCGTTGTTATCCGCCATAGCACGAAGCATCGACATCATGGGCGTGACACCACTACCGCCTGAAAGCAGCAGCAGTGTCTGTCGCTTACCAGAATCATCGCTCAAGTGGAACTGACCATCTGGTTGCTGCGCTTTGATTTTGCCACCAGCTTCCAGATTGTCGTGCAGCCAGTTAGACACTAATCCACCATCAACACGCTTGACCGAAATCGATAGCTTATCCGGACGAGTTGGGGAAGAAGAAAGCGTATAACGACGCTGGATACGTTCACCATTGATATCCAATTCAATGGGAAGGTGTTGTCCTGCTTTGTAAGTAGGTAAGGTGCCTTGCTGGCTGGTAAACCAGAAGGTTTTGAAATCACGGGCAACGTCTTCGACTTCGCTGCATTTGAGATTTAGTTTTGGCGTGGTGTTGTCTTCGTAGACTTCCGGTTCACGGTATTCCAGAACTTTGATTTCATCATCTGCGGAAATCAATCCTTCATTCAGGGCAACCAGATTCATACCGAAATTCACGTTCCCTTCTTTGTCGGTGCGGAATTGGCTCAGCGTGGTGATAGGCTCACCGTTCACACGGAATCGACCACTTTCTAAATCAAGCGTGGTAAACACACATCGGCTGCACGGACGGTCGACCTGAAACGTCACGCCACCAATGCGTATTTTTTCCCAGCGGTCTTCTTCGAATGCATCACAGCCGGTCGCCACAATGTTAGTACGGAACTGGTCCATGATGTGTTTATCTGGGGAGCGTTCGTTCAACGCTTCCAAAGAGGCTTCTGAAATGACCAAAAGCGGATACCCATCTGCAAAGCTGACTTTGGTTTGAGCGCTTTGGGAAAAACGTGGGGAAGATTCTTCACCCGTAAACAACAACTGCTTATTGCCACCTAGCAAATGGCTGAACCATGCATTGGCGGTAGATGTTGTGGAGTATCCTGCGAACTCGTCTTTCCAGACGCCTGTCTGCACTTCACTCATAGAGAATTGAGAGTACTTCAACACCAAAGGAGACATGGTTGGATGGGTCAACGTAATACCGTTGGACTGAATAGCCACAGACACTTCAGTCAGCTTTGGCTCGGTGCGTCCGGTGACCATTTTCCCCGTGCTATCCGTCACCATAAAGCGGCGATCGAAACTCAGGCCAATTTTTTCTACCCAAGCGTTGGAGAGCGAGATGCCTCCTGCCGATTTAACGGGAAATACATTTATCTGGCTGACTTTTGTGCTCACGCTGACTCCTTTCTATTTGTACCCAAACAACCTGAAGATGCTGGATTCAGGTCGTTTGGGTATATATGTAAACGCCGATTCTGTATTGTACAGAATCGGCGTTTTATTGCTCCAACAAACTGTTCAGTAAGAGAAATGCTTCACTGATATCTTACTGAACTAACAGGCAATGCTTTTCCCTTCAGAAGCGATGATTTGCGCTAGTCGATCAGGCTCACTCACTAACGTCGGATACTTAAGATACAAATGATGTAAACAGGTCAGACATAGAGATATACAATCATTAGTTTTCTCACGGATCTCCTCTGCATCCCACCACGCTTCGCCGGACAGGATGAGGTTCCAATCACGGGTCAGCATTTGAGCGACTTCAACGGCCTCTTGTGCATCACCTTTGATCAACACGCTAACTGCCTGAGCAACGTTCTCGGCTTGAGAACCTGCACCAAATATATTGCGCAAAGCGAGAATCGCATCCAGCAAGCCATCCAACCTTTCTGGCTGCCTCGCCGCACTGAACAGTCTGCCAAAAGCGAGTCGAATACCCGTTGAATCGGTATCTTCCAGCAGCAAACTCCAGTTTTCCAAATCGTCCAACACACTGTTGGTCACTGACACTGGCTCTTCTGCTTCTTTTACTGTGTCGACAACCTGCTTTGCCCCTTCCAGGGAAAAAGGGTCGATATGCCAAGCCCATTCAGGCGCAACAAACGGCGGCGTTTGTTCGAGAAAACACATCGCCATGCATAAAGTTATGTTTAGTTCGGTCGCGACTTTGTCGTTCTCTGCATCCATCACATCATCAGGCCATTCATCGTCATCCAACAAATCTCCCGCATTGATGGCGTAAGCAAAGCCGGATTCCAACATAAAGCCACTGTCTTTGCGCTTTGCCATCTGACTTGGCAATTGAAGAACATATTCAGCGATCGCTGGTGTGTATCGACGAATGGTTCCCCACTTTGTATCCAACGCATCAAAATCAATCAGAGAGGCATTGCGAAAGCCAACAAACAATGGAATCTGCGCCACTTCACCGTCAGCCACGCTGCGTGCTATCTCGAGCATTTCCAATACGGTTTCGACGAAAATATCTGCAGAAATAGGCCCACGCACACGCATCAAGTCATAGCTGTTAATGAGAAGAGCAGCAGGAAGTGAGGAAAGCGTGATAACGCCACGTTTGCCTTTGGAATCTGCATAATGGCCGAAGGTCTCACTCGGCTCATTACCAATGGTTTCGAACACACGCTCAAACGAATGATCTTCGATGAAGTGTCGATACAGAGTTTTGTGGCCAGGCAGGTGCATGATCGCGGCACTCAAATGACCCGAGGCGCGATAAAACAAATGAGGACGTGCCCCCGCTTTTACCAGAAAAAGTGGGTAGAGTTCTGCTGCTACGTTGGCCAAGCTTCGCGCAAGGGGATCAGTCGCATTGACTACTGGCGTTGTGCCTCCGTTTTGGCGGCGCCACACAGAAAACATATGCTGACCGTTTTGCAGCACATGCGGCAAACGATGGAAAAATGACTGTTCGATATCGCCTTGAGAAACCGCGACTGCACGCATTTGTCGGCACAGTTGAATGTAGGAAGACAGTGTATCTTTTTGCTTGGCATTCAAACGCGCCTGATGTTGCAGCACCAACCTCGCGTCTGCTTCAGAAACGTTCAAAATGTAACTGACAACGCGGTGCCCCATGGCTTTGACGAAATTCGGGATAGGTTCTTTCAACGGCATATCACCCCCAGCGTCAATCTCTTTCGCTACACCCCATTTAGCGAGAGAGTCGTCTATCCAAACAGCGCTCGCGAGAGGCTATTTGATCGTATCACCACATGCTTTGAGAAAAGGCAGGCTGTTTGGACTTCTTATGTTTTTGTTATCGGCAGCGCGTTAGAAAAATATAGCAGTTAGGGCACAAGATCTTCGGAAAACAAGCTCGTTTCCTGAATTTCCATTGTCAGTTGAGAGAGTTACCGGTAGCAATTTTTTTCAGAGCTGACCAAACTCTTTCGCCCGAGGGATGCAATCGGGACTGGTACCTGTAAGCGTAGTAAGAGACCTGCCGAATATGCTTCTTATCGCCAATAACAATCAAACGACCATCTCTGATTTCATCACGTATCGAAAAGTCCGGCAGCCATGCGACTCCCTGACCTTTCACTGCCTGTAGCTTTAGCATGTCGACCATGGAAGAAAGAAAGACAGTTTTTAGATTGAGTTCACTACGAAGGGAGTCAGTTTGTCGTCCCATGTATGAAGCCGGATTGTAGGCCAGCCATGGTGTTGCTTCTTCAGATTCGAGGGAAAACTTTGGCAACCCTTTTTCGTTGGGTGCTGTAACGGGTAGCAAATCAGCATGACCCACCTTAATGTAGTCAAACGGCGGTAATTTCAGGTGTTCGTTTTCAAATGCCAATAACAAATCACACTCGCCTTGTTGAAGTGCATCTACGGCTTCATCTACGTTCATGGCGTCGACACTCAGCATTGGCTGTGTTTTGGGCCTAAAGGCTTGCTGAATCGAGAGCGTCATATCTAACGCCAATGAATGAGCAGAAGCGATGCGCACCAGGCTGCCATCAGAATAGTTGAGCGCCGAGATCTGGCTGATCCCCTCTTCCATCTGATGAACCAATGTTCTCGCGGTAACCCGGAAGATTCGACCACTGGCTGTTAATGCAACGGGGGTTTGGGTGCGATCAATCAGTTCAGCGCCGACAGACTGTTCTAACATGCGAATACGGCGTGAAAAAGCAGGTTGGGTAATATTTCTAAGCCCTGCTGCCGTCGAAAAATTCCGTGTTTCTGCCAAAGCCAGAAAATCTTCCAGCCACTTACTTTCGATATTCAAGCCCACTTCCCATGCTTTGTTTCTATTCCTATCGACATTCTAATTTCATAGACGAAGTTTAAGTCGATATAAATCACATAATTCTTAGTTTTTGATAACCAATCGGCATAGGTGAATCACAAACGGCATTTTTCCACGACGACTAACCCTCATATAGTTAAAACATCACCTTAGGACATCATGCAGCACGCAAGGCGTGCCGGAGAAAAGGAAAACGATGAACATCCCAGCCCCATACCTTCTTATGCTCGGCGACAGCCACGACCCACTCGCGATCAAAACTGCCCGTGGTATCCACTACTGGCGACCAGAGAAATGTCTAGGCCAATTACGTTTGAACGATGGTGTACCTTCACTTGGCCTTCCAGAAATGGATGCAAATATTGCATACGCGCAAGGCGCCAAAACCTTTGTTCTGGGTACAGCAAACGCCGGTGGTGTGTTGGCAGAACACTGGATCCCAATGATTGTTGAAGCGATTGAAATGGGTATGCATGTCGCTTCGGGCTTGCACCAGCGTTTGGCAGACGTGCCAGCCATTGCGGATGCAGCAGAAAAGGCGGGCGTTCAACTGTTTGATTTGCGCCACCATGCTGAAAAGCTGGATGTGGGAAATGGCAAGAAACGTTCTGGTCGACGTCTTTTGACCATAGGCACTGATTGTTCTGTGGGCAAAATGTTCACCACCTTGGCGCTTGAAAAAGCGATGAAAGCACGTGACATGAAAGCCACCTTCTGCGCGACAGGGCAAACAGGCATTTTGGTGGAAGGTAAAGGTATTGCAGTAGATGCAGTGATCTCAGACTTTATCGCAGGTGCAACGGAAGCGTTGTCGCCAGCATGCGACGCCGATGAGTGGCAACTGATTGAAGGTCAGGGCTCTTTGCTCAACCCTGCGTTTTCCGGTGTCACTATGGGTCTACTGCATGGTTCCCAGCCTGATGCATTGGTCCTTTGTCACGAAGCCAATCGCCCGCACACCCGCCATATGCCTCATATGCCAATGCCAGCAGTCGAAGACATTATGGAGCTTGGCTTGAGCTTAGCAAAACTCACCAATCCAAACCCTCGCTTTGTTGGCATGGCAATTAACACCTCTGCACTTAGCGAAGAAGAAGCCAAGGTCTATCTTAAAGAGATGGAAGAAAAGCATGGATTGCCAGCCACCGATCCGGTTCGATTCGGTGTAGAAAACATCGTCAATCATCTGGTCACCAGTTACGAGGGTTAAGATGCAGATAAACGCGCAGATAGCCACATACAACCTAAAGCGCCCCTTTACGATTTCTCGTGGAAGCCGAACGCTAGCGGAAGTGATTCAAGTGACCATCGAGAAAGACGGCAAAAAAGGGACGGGGGAATGTTCGCCAACTGGACGTTATGGGGAATCCTTTGAAAGCGTCTTAGCACAGATTGATTCGGTGAGAGGAAAAGCCTTTGACCGTACACAATTAAAAGCGCTTTTGCCTGCAGGTGCTGCCCGCAATGCCTTAGATTGTGCGCTCTGGGATCTGGAATCAGACAACTTCCCTGATGGCTTTTCGCTGCCAGAGTTTATTCAAACAGCAATGACCGTTTCGATTGCTTCACCGCAAGAAATGGGCGAAGAGGCTAAACGCTATGTGGAGCAAGGCGCAACGCTGATCAAGGTAAAATTAAACGGTGATGATGTATTTGAGCGACTTTCAGCGGTTAGAGCTGCTGCTCCGGATACCACATTGATTGTCGATGCCAATGAAGCTTGGGGGGATCTGGATATCGAAGCGACGATTCAACAAATCGCACCACTAAACATTGCCATGGTTGAACAGCCCTTACCTGCCGCTGAAGACGAAGCGTTGCGCCATGTTTCCAGCCCAATTCCACTTTGTGCCGATGAAAGCTGTCATACCGCAGATGATGTCGACAGTTTGATAGGCAAATACCAGATGGTGAATATCAAATTAGACAAAACTGGCGGTTTGACGGCAGCGTTCGAATTGGAACAAGCAGCGCGTGCTAAAGGAATGCAAGTGATGGTCGGTTGTATGCTTGGAAGTTCTGTCGCCATGCGCGCAGCTCTACCAGTCGCAGCCACTGCGGTATTGGTTGATCTCGATGGTGCGTTCCTGATCAGTGATGATGTTCAGGGCGGCTTAAACTACCAAAACGGTAATATCATTCTCTAGGGGGTGTTAACTATTTCATATCTTTAGCTCACAAAGAGGATGAAATGCTTTCATGGCGTTTCATCCTTTTTTGTTGCTTTGGAGCGGGTCACAAAAATAGACACCTAAATTGCGACAAATTGTTAACAGCCATCTTGACCACCTACATACCGACCACTATTCTAGCGTACATGTGTACGCTGGAATTTTGCGGTATTTAACATGGAATCAAATAACACAAATAAACCACCGATCATTTGGCTGAATGTCTCGGTGTTTGTCGTCACTTTTGCGGTAGCGATAATTGGTACGCCACTTTGGGCTTACTATCATGGCTTCGATTGGGCCCAAATCGCGATGCTCCTCGTCGCCTTTACCTTTAGCGGTATGTCAATCACAGCGGGTTACCACAGACTCTGGTCTCATAAAACCTACGAAGCCCACCCTATTCTGAAATTCATTTTTGCTCTTGGCGGCGCTTATGCTGTTCAAAACAGCATCCTTCACTGGTCTTCCGACCACCGCGTGCACCACCGTCATGTCGATGACAACGACACCGACCCATACTCCGCAAAGCGCGGCTTCTGGTATTCACACATCGGATGGATGCTCCGTGAATATCAAAAACACCGCTACTCCGATTACAGCAACTGCCGTGACCTGCAGAAAGACAAGATCGTCATGTGGCAGCACAAGTATTACCTCCCATTGGTCATTGCCACCAACTTCGGTATTCCTATTGCCTTTGGTCTGATTCACGGTGATTTGTGGGGTGCTATCATCCTGATTGGTTTCACCCGTTTGGTGCTGAACCATCACTGTACTTTCTTTATTAATTCTCTAGCGCACATCTGGGGTAAACAACCTTACACAGAGAAAAACACGGCGCGTGACAACGGTATTCTGGCATTCCTGACTTTCGGTGAGGGCTACCATAATTTCCACCACATCTTTGAAAATGACTACCGCAATGGCATCTACTGGTGGCAGTTTGATCCAACAAAGTGGCTGATTAAATCAAGCAGCTGGCTTGGGTTGACGAAAAAACTTCGTATCACGCCACCAGATCGCATCGAGAAAGCCAAGGCAAGAATGATGCTGAAAAATATTCAAGCGCGTTTGAGCCTCACGCCAAACGCGACACATCGCTTGCAGATTGTTGAGCAAGAATATGAGGCATTGGTATCTCGCATGAGTGAATACTATGAAGCCAAGAAGCGATTGCTTGACCTGAAAAAGCAGAACCTGCTGAAGAAGTACGAGCGAGCCATTCTGCTGCAGCAATTGCAGATCCTGAAAGCAGACTTTCAGAAGCAGAAGCGTAATTGGATGACGCTTACCGCTTCTTACGCATGAATATTGATTGAGACTAAAAGCGCAAAGGGCAGAGAAATCTGCCCTTTTCATTTCTAAAACGATAAAGTCTTCACACCAAATAGATGCATAATATCAATTACATGCCAGTATCCTTGCTCATCCATTTTGCAAGCACATGGTATTCACCTTGTTGAAAGCAAAACAGGCAAACATCCACAGTGCTGTTATGACAAACTTTCAGATGGAACGCGCTGAGACGAAAGGAAACTGAACTTGGAAATCCGACAAGCAACACCATTCGATATCGAAGAGATATTCGACATCTATCAACAAATTGCCCAAAAACACTTCGATAACGCACCGAATGCCTTTAACCCTCCCTCACAAGAAGACAAAAGTTTTCTACTTTCCAAAATCCAAGATGATGCCTGGTGGTTTGCCGTTGCGGAATCAAAGGGCCAGATAGTCGGATATGCCATGGCAAGGTTGGACAGAAATGAAACCGTGCCATTTTTGGCCAAGACATTGATTTGCCGTTTAAACACCATAGTTGTTGATCAGACTGTACAAGCCAAAGGAATGGGTAGAGCGCTGATTGAAGCTTGTAAAAGTTGGGCCTTTGAAAGTGGAGCCGTAGAAGTGCGTTTAGAAGTGATGTCATTCAATGAAGACGCTGTCGGATTCTATGAGCACATGGGATTCGAAACGCTGTCTCACACCATGAATCTGAAACTATAAACCTCAAAAAAAAGTAGCCGGAGTGATTTTCATCCTCCGGCTTTTTCATTTCTTTGCCCTTAGCGCGCTGTGATTCTGAGTGACGCTCTTATCAAAGCCGCTGGCAGCATCAATGTCAGGAACCAAATTGGTAGGGAGCCACCACCACCGCTGGTGCTTTCGACCAGCGGAAGTGTTGTATCAGGCTCATAGTCGGTTCTTAGATTGAACAAGTCCATCTCGAAGGTAACATCTGGTTTTTGATAGCCACCCATTTTCTCAGATATCCAGTTGTAGTAACTGGATATCTGAGTAAAACCGTCTTCATTGTTGACGGTGGCGCAACCTTCCCAAGAAGTGAAGCTCACCACGCCTACCGCAAAATATCCCTGATCACTATCAGAAGTTGCTAAAGGATCTTGCCAAATCAGTGGACCGCCTGAGTCTCCATAACATATACCCGTTGGTTCCGAGCTGTTAGCGCAGATGAATGACGAATAAACGCCATTGTGGTCGTTGCCGAAACAAGTAAAGTCATCAACACCGTTCATTACCGTGAATTGTAAAAATCGGCTTGCATAAGAATTCGTTCCTGTTTGACCCCAGCCAGAAACGAAGAGGTTTCTGGTTTCAGCAACTGCAAATTGAGCATCTAGCTCATGTTGTTTTGTCGGTGGCAGAATCGCAATTGGGGAGGCTGAATCAGGAATCTCTGACGCTAAATGAAGTAAGGCGATATCTGACCTAAGAGAGTGGTCATCATAATCTGGGTGTGAATCAATTCGTGTCACTGATATTGAGTTTTCACTCGTAACATCAGCCATGTCCTCGACACCAGCCACTACTTTTAATAGATAAGGGTTTACGTTTTCAACGCAGTGAGCAGCAGTCAAGACATGCTTCTTCCCTATAATAATGCCCCCACAATTCTGGTATCCATTAAAAGTCAAAGCGACTTGCCAAGGTACATTTGAGATTTGTACATATGACCCAGAAACGATCGCAGGTGATAGTTGGGGTTCATCAGCGCTTGCTGAACCAGCAAATGACATTCCAGTCGCAGTAAGAAGTAACGCTTTAACGATTTGACCTTTCATCGCAACACCTCAAAAGAATCCATTTAATCAACGGGTTGACGATATCCTGCGATCATACTAATGGCTTTATTTACTCAGTCACTTCTCGGCTCAACTCTCATTAAATGTCTATTTTTACACTCACTAACCACCAATATATTGTACTCACACACTAAATTGACGGCTAAGGGTTGCTTAGTCTTCCCTCATCAAACTGCGGCAACTCATCTGTAATGTCATACCATTGTGCTTTGTACTTTTTGAAAATATGTACATCCGGTTTGAGTGGAATATCACTTTCCAAAGTGCCAAGAGTAAATTCGACCAAACTGCCATCACTAGTAGAAGGCTCAAACAACAAGCTGGATCCGCAGTTTTCGCAGAAGGTTCTCTTTGTACCATTTTCCGCTACATAGACTTTCAGTTTGTCCTCACCTTTGGTGAGCCTGAAATTCTCCGCTTTGGCTTCACCGAAAGTGGCGAACGCTGCACCATGAAATTTTCGACACATTGAACAATGGCAATGCCCCATTTGAGGCTCGATATGGTCGACTTCGTACTGGATTTGGCCACAAAGGCATCGGCCTTTGTAGCTGGAAGGTTTTGACATCGTAAACTCCTTTTACTGGTGAATTATCACCCTACCCCAGCCCCAACTGAATTGACAATGAAAATGGGCACCTCATCAGGTGCCCATTTTGCTTTTGTAATTAAATTCTTATAGATAACTTAGCTCTGTCACTTTCCCTTTAAAGATGCGATAAATCATAAAGGTATAGAGCAGTATCATTGGCATCACGATAGCCGCCCCTACTCCCACGATCATAAGGGTTGCAGGGGCACTAGCGGCCTCACTCGCAGTCATGATTCCTGGCACAACATCCGGGAAGAAGCTGTAAGCCAATCCGAGAAAGCTCAGCGCAAAAATTAGGCTCACGCCGAAGAAAGGCCATCTTGCTCCCAAGTCATCTTTCACTGGCACCTGACGCAAGTAACGGTCAACGAGGAAAATAATAGACATCACCACCAACGGTACCGGCGCTAGTAATAGCATTTCAGGGAAGCTGAACCAGCGCTCGGCAACTTGTTCATTGACTAGCGGATTGACGATACTGACCGCTGCAATACCCAATGCCGCTAACCAACCTGCACGTCGTGACCATTTGGCAGCTCTGACTTGCAATTCGCCTTCGGTTTTTAAGACCAGCCAAGCACCGCCGATATACACATATGCAGCAGTCACACAGAGCGAACTTAATACCGCAAATCCATAAGCTGAGGCTGAATCCTCAAAGCCCATGATGTAGCGACCCATCATGTAGCCTTGGGAAAGCGAAGCGATCAGTGAGCCCGCTTTAAAGCAAATATCCCAGTTGTCTTTTCTATCAGCCTTAGCCTTGGCGCGGAAGTCAAACGCCACCCCACGCATGATCAGCGCAATCAGCATAAACGCTGTGGGCAAGTAGAGCTCGGTCAGAATCAGACTGTGAGCAGTTGGGAAAGCAATCAGCAAAATGCCAACCGCCAAAACCAGCCAGGTTTCGTTTGCATCCCAAAAAGGGCCAATGGATGCAATCATACGGTCACGGTGCGCTTCATTGTTGGAAGGCAGCAGCATCCCCACACCAAGATCATAGCCATCTAAAATAGCGTACATGAATGCTGAGAAGCCAAGGAGTAGAAGAAAAATTTCCGGTAGATAGTCCATCATGCGCGCGCCTCCTTCAGTACTTCTTTTGATTCTGTTGCTTCAGTGATTAACCCTTTCCTTGCGAGATAGAAAAGTGTGCGAATGTAAGCAACGAGTAAGACGGTATAAACAATCAGATACATCACCAGTGATAACATGACATTACTGCTAGAAACCGTTGTAACGGCATCCGAAGTGCGAAGTACACCATTAACCAGCCAAGGTTGGCGTCCAATCTCAGTCACATACCAACCTGCTAAGGTGGCAACCCAACCTGAGAAAGTCATTGCGACCAATACATAGAGGTAGGGTTTCGGAAGTTCGCGTTTCTTCAGTATTCTGAATGCGCCATAACCCGCCACCATTAGCATCATCACACCGACGCCAACCATGATTCTGAAACCATAAAACAACGGAGATACCGGCGGATGGTCCTCAAAATCATTCAAGCCTACCAATTCACCATTCAGGTCATGTGTCAAAATCAGGCTTGCCAACTTCGGAACGCCAACTTCTAAATCGTTGGACCGGGTTTCTTCATTGGGCACAGCAAACAAAAGTAAAGGCGCACCGTTCTGCGTTTCCCAAACCCCTTCCATCGCGGCTATTTTTTCTGGCTGGTGCTCAAGTGTATTTAGCCCATGCAAATCGCCCACAAAAATCTGAATTGGGATAAGCCCTGCGGCTGCCAATACGGCAACTTTTAAGCCGTTTTGGGCAGGTATGTGATCCGGTTTTTTCAGGTATTGATAAGCGCTGATACCGGCAATCAAAAAGCTTGCCGTCAAACCAGATGCCAACAACGTATGCGCCAGTCGGTATGGCATAGACGGATTGAAAATCACCTCCTTCCAGCTGGTAACGTGAACGACACCGTCAATCAACTCGTAGCCCGCAGGAGTGTGCATCCAACTGTTGAGTACCAGAATCCAGAAGGCCGACAATGTTGTACCGATGGCCACAAGGAAAGTCGCCAGAGTATGCACCCATTCGGCAACGCGGTGACGTCCAAACAACATTACACCTAGGAAAGTCGCTTCCATAAAGAAGGCAGTCATTACCTCATACCCGAGTAACGGCCCTGCCACATTACCGACTTGCTCCATAAAACCCGGCCAGTTTGTCCCGAACTGAAAGCTCATTGTGATGCCGGAAACCACGCCGAGTGCGAAAGTCAAAGCGAACACTTTTACCCAAAAGTAATAAAGATCCAGCCAAGCCGAATCCTGAGTCCGATTAAAGCGAAGTTTAAAGAACACCAACATCCAGCCAAGTGCAATGGTGATGGTCGGGAAGAGAATATGAAAACTGATGTTCGCAGCGAATTGTATTCGCGAGAGCATAAGGGTTTCTAACATCGTTGTACCTCAATCATAAACAACTCAAAAAATGGGTTTTGAAAACACGTTCAAACAGAAGAAGTGAGATGTTTGGTGTGATGCCTAAAGGCCTTGATAATTGATCTATATCAATTTTTATTTAGGGTACGAAAGAAGGATTCAGTGAGGATCTACGTCGAATTGTTTAGAAATATTAAGGGTTAACACCAGCACAACAAGCTAATTACATACCCGTGATTTACGTGCTGCTGGACAGCGGTTTCAGGGAGGCGTAAGATTTCGCTCCCTTTATTAGGGCCTGTTGACCTTTGGTGATGATTTTTGCAGCAGTTTGTGGGGATTTTATGCAAGGCAGAGGCTTCGACGTGTAGCTAGCCTACATAAGAAGCCGATAACGCAGCAGAAACTCCCCACAAACGCTGCCCGAAGGGTTCTGCTCTAAGCGTTTTATGCTTTGTTAAGGTGTATTTGCTTAGAATGACTAGGCGGCACACACCTCGCCGCGCCTAAAACGCTTATAGCGAGAACAAAATTTAACCACCAAAGGTCAACAGGCCCAAGCGAGTCTTAAAAATGGCAAAAAAACCGACTCGCATGGATGCAATGAAACAGATTATTGAGCAGGTAAAGCAGGAGCTTCCTCTCTACGAATCCGATACCTTTGTTTGCGGTCCCGAAGGTAACTGTATTGGTTGTCCGAAGAAACTGTTGGAAATGGTGGACTCAGAACTGAGTTATTGGGAATCAGCAATGTCTCGAGGCATCACACCGCAATTCGACGAAATTCGCCGTTTTGGAAAAATGTGTACCAGCGTCCGCCGCGGTTTGGTCCGTAACAACATCATTGCAGCATGAAACCTTAAAAGCTATAGGCCTAGGAGCGGCAATTTTCTTCTCGATTGATAAGTAAACGCCGCTTTAATGCAAACCCTCAAAGCTTTATCCGGAAGAGGCTGATTTAATGGGAACGAGAGTTCGCGGTTTCCAGAATAACTGAACGCCTCAGGCATCACTTCTCGCAGCGTATCGACCATTAAACTCTGACAATGAAAGTAAATGGAGACCGATTCTGGCGATTTGGTCTTCCAATCGAACCGCAGTGGCGTTCCACCTTTTACAGCATAACTGGGTTCACCCCATTTCAGGCTTTCATCAACACTGACACCACTTTGTGCCGCTACGGCGAAAATCAGTTCCCGAAGCTGCAGCAATATTGATTGTGCTGGCTCTGGGTAACTTTCAAACTTTGTCTTTATCTCTTCCTTCATCATGCTGAAATCCTTTTTCCAATGAAAACGCCCGGCATTTAGCCGGGCGTGACAATTATTCTGCGATGAACGACAGCAGGATGCCTTCAAGCTCATCCCAAGGTAAGGGCTCTTTGTCGATGACTTCGACACGGGACTCAACGCCTTGCAAACTAATTGGACTCACTGTCACCATTTGGTTTACCACGTTGAACGCAAACATACCGTCATCTGTATTCATCACGGCTTTTACTCGCTCCGCATTCAAGTTCGCAAACAGGCCATAGAGTGAATCGAAAGGAAAAACCGTGTTTGGCTCGAACACCCAGCCGCAGCTGACATAGCCCTGCCCTTTGTTTTCTTTGCGACGGTATTTTTCACCTGGCTCCAGCTCAAACGGAGGCATTTCGTCATCGTCGTGTGAGTGATGGTGCCCAAACTGCGCATTACGGTCGATTCGCGGCAAGGCTAGCCATTCAGGGTTAAGTTGTCCTTGTTCAACATAACCGGAAGCCAGCTTAGCGATTTCAGCACTCTGCACGTAATTGTCGAAAGCTTCGAGATCTTCAGGTGAACTGAGGTCGGCTTTGTTTGCCACCACAACATCAGCCAGTGCCAACTGATCGCGAAAGTTCTGGTTCTCGGTGTAACGAACATCTGAGAAGTTACGAGGATCAACTAACGTAATCGTCGCATTGAGTTCGATATAGTTTTCGTAATGCTCTGAAAGTAACTTACCGATAATGTCTTTCGGGTGTCCCAAACCGGTCGGTTCAATGAGCAAACGATCTGGATTTTGAGCGAGCAACGCATTGATGCCAATAGCCATAGGTAAACCCGCCACACAGCACATGCAACCGCCTGGAACTTCTTTCACCATCGCGCCCTGCTCACTAAGGAAAGCACCATCAACGCCCACTTCACCAAACTCATTCACTAGCACAGCCCAGTTTTCATTTTCTGGCTTTTGTTTGAGCAGATTGAGAATGGCAGTTGTCTTACCTACACCGAGGAAACCGGTGATGATGTTGGTCGGGACTTTTTTGGTTAGCTTGTCGGCCATGGAGATTCCTATCAGTACGCTGATCATTGTCAGGCTGAGCAGTGTATCAATCCAGCAGAGATACGAAAGTACAAATTCCTTATTACTGCCATGAATACAGTGTATTCACTTACATTATGTAAATGTTTTGAATGAATTTTAACCGAACAGACGGCACCTATATCACTAAAAGGCACACACGATTGGTGCTCTGGTTGCTAGCTGTTAATCTCAAAGTAATAGACGAGAAAACTGACTCTATTTAGGAGGAAGGAATGTTAAATACCAGCACTGCAAAAGCAGTGATTGACCACGCCCTATTCTTGGGTGCGGATTTTGCGGAGTTGTTCGTAGAACGACACCATTCGGGGAGCGTAGAGTTACTTTCAGGCGAAGTGGATAAAGTGAATTCAGGTATCGATTTTGGTATCGGTATCCGCCTTTTCTTTGGTCACAAAGTACTTTATGGCTATACCAACAGCCAAGATGAAGAGAAACTCAAACAAGTCACTTCACTTCTCTGTGCCAAGGATAAGCGAGACCAGATCGCGCAAGCTGGCGCATTGAATTTCACACAGCGTGATGACCGCCACCCTGTGAGCATGCCTTTCTCCGCAAACAATCATGTCGAAGAGAAAATTGCATTCCTCAAACGTGTTGATGCGAAAGCCCGAGCGCAGAGCGACAAGATCTCTCAGATCATTGGTCGTATCGCCCAACGTGAACAGCAGATCGAAATCTTCAACTCCACTGGACTGCACGTTCAGGACACCCGCCACTACACCCGAATCGCATCTTCGGTCGTTGCGACTCATGGCAACGAACAATCTACCGGATATGAAGCACCGGGAATGCTCTCTGGCTGGGAATTTAATTCTCAAATTAACCCAGAAGAGTTAGGTGAAATGGCTGCCAAACAGGCGCTGATTAAACTTGGCGCGGACGCCTGTCCTTCTGGTGAAATGCCGGTCGTGATTGGTAACGGTTTTGGCGGCGTGATTTTCCATGAAGCTTGTGGCCACCTGTTGGAAACAACATCTGTCGCTAAGAAAGCGTCAGTTTTCCACGACAAAATGGGCGAGATGATCGCTCACCCGGCGGTTAGCGCCGTCGATGATGGTTTGATGAAAAATGAATGGGGCTCTATCAACATTGATGATGAAGGCATGGAGACCCAACACACTCAACTGATTAAAGACGGCAAACTGACGAGCTTTATGGTCGACCACATGGGTAGCCTGAAAACCGGGTTTGAACGCACGGGCTCTGGTCGTCGTGAATCCTACAAATATGCCCCTACTTCCCGTATGCGTAACACCTTTATTGAACCGGGTGATGCGTCATTTGATGACATGATCAGTGGCGTAGAACGCGGTATCTATGCGAAGAAAATGGGTGGCGGCTCCGTTCAACCTGGTACCGGTGAGTTTAACTTTGCGGTTCAGGAAGCCTATCTGATTGAAGACGGCAAAGTAACCAAGCCGCTGAAATCCGCAACCCTGATAAGTACCGGCCCTAAAGTACTGAAAGAAATCAGCATGGTAGGTAAAGACTTTGCACTTGCTGCCGGCATGTGTGGTTCTGTAAGCGGCTCCGTCCCCACTACGGTTGGACAACCCGCGCTTAAAGTCGACAACATTCTGGTAGGAGGCGGTAACTAATGAGCGAGCAAAAAACATTAGAGAACGCCATCGAGCAGGTGCTTGAACTGGCCCAGAAAAGCGGTGCACAGGCCGATGTCATTGCATCAAGCAACGAGAGCTTTAGCCTGAAGGCCGACCAAGGTGAATTGTCTGAATATAAAGTGACGGCAAGCCAAGTCATCGGTGTTCGCGTGATTAAAGATGACCACGTTGCCATTAGCTATTCAGAATCCCTTGAGCCAGAAAACCTGGCGCAAATGGTCGATCAGGCACTGACCAATGCCAGCTTCACCAAGAAAGATCCGCTCCAGAGAATTCGTGCAGAAGGTCTTAACATCAGCACAGAATACCCGGAAATCTACCAACAAGACGATGCAACGCCTGAGCAAAAAATTGAGCTGGCTTTGTCACTTGAAGGAAAGACTCGTGAAAAACCATTGGCAAAAGGCGCGCCTTACAATGGTTACAGTGAAAGCAGCGGCATCACACTGCTGGGCAACACCCTCGGCACCCGCTGTTTCCATCAATCACGCTCACTCAGCTGTTACACCGCTGCGTTGATTGACCACAATGACAAGCAAGCGATGCATGTTGCTGCGTCTGTTGCACGAACCTTCGATGGCCTGACGCCAGAAAAAGTCATCAATGATGCCTACGACATGGCAGAAGCCCTTCTGGAAGGCACACCGATTGCGACTGGCCAATACTCGGTCATTTTCGAGCAAGACAGCCTGAATGAAGTACTGGGTGCTTTTGGCAGCGTGTTCTCCGGTGAATCGGCAAAACGTGGTATTAACCCTTGGCGCGATAAGATTGGGCAACAAGTTGCTAGTCCATTGCTGACTTTCAGGGACGTCGCTTACATGCCTGGCGGCCATGCCATCAAGTCATTCGATGGTGAAGGCTTCGCAACAGGCGACACGCCGCTTATCGAAAATGGTGAGCTGGTTGGCTTGCTGCACAACTCAGCGACTGCTGCACATTTTGGTGTCGCACACACAGCCAATGCAGGCCGTTCATCAAAAGGGACGTTAAGTGTAAGCTCACGTCATGACGTCATAGGTGCAGGCAACAGCAGTGAAGCTGAAGTAACAGCTGGCGAATACCTTGAGTTAGTTGATTTGCAAGGTGTTCACTCTGGCGCTGACGCTATCAGTGGAGACTTCTCGTTTGGTGCAAGCGGGTTCTTCTGCCGAGATGGTAAGCGAATCCAGCCAGTGCGTGGTATCACTGTCGCAGGTAACTTCTATAACATGATTAAAGAAGTGGAAGCGGTTGGTAATACCGTGGTGCCGAATTATGCCGGACAGTTCTACTCTCCATTGATTCGCTTCGCGCGACTGAATATTGCCGGTAAGTAATACTCTCAATTAGTTAGATTGAAAATGCCCCGTTTATCGGGGCATTTTTCTCATATCGACAATCATCATTATTCTCAAATTGATGCACTCTTTCTCGCACCTCAAGCATCAAAACCTAATTCATTGATATAGTTAGAAATTAATTCAGGCATCGTTTTTGCTCAGTCCTCTTAAGATTTCACTTTGGAGGCTAGGTATGTTGTTGAGAAAAATGCTCATGACTGGAGGGTGCATATTCAGCACTTGCACGTATGCATTAACCGCAGAAGATTTGGTTTTTGAATCAGGTGCCGATTCAAGCAACTACTCTGCACTGGGTAAGCCAAATGATGTTTACTCGATAGCTGACCAACTTCCGCAAGATACATTAGATAACGTGTATTCCATGCTCCCTGAAGGTACTGTCGTTAATCCTAATTTTATTGACAGCGGTAAATATTCCAGTATCGATATCGATGATGAGTTGGGTGGAGCTGCATACGCTACGGCGCGGGTCACTTTTCTTAATGAAGGCGCCGGTTACCGGAATGTGCTTGGCTATTTTGTCTACGACACCGCAAACCCTCCAGCTTCGATAGATGATGTCGACACACATATGATTATCTTTCCAAACGCCTCTAAACCCAATCAGGGTGAACTATTGGAAGGCGATACTATCGATCTGAGCGTACAACTTAACGCGGGTCAAACTCTGGGATTCTTTATTCTATCCAATGCCTGGGGTTGGGGCTGGGGTTACAACAGTGTTCCTTATCTAGGCAAATGGGGAACACCGTTTTACAGCTACCCAGACCTGAACCCTGAAACAACATCTGATTGGCGCAGACATAACGTTGCCTTTATCGACACGCAAAATGACTTCCTCGTGTTGGCGTTTGAAGATATTAAGCGTCCTCAAGGCGACAATGATTTCAACGACCTCATTTTTACAGTCGAAATAACACCATTCCAGGCAATCGATGGGGTTAACCCAGATGGTTCAACCGATTCAAAATATGAAGTTCTAACACAAAACAACAACCCTGACATCACAGTTACCTCGGTCTATCCGAGCTCGAATGGCTACGCCACCATCGCTTTCGAAGATAACTGGCCGTTTAAAGGGGATTATGACTTCAATGATGTCGTTATGCGTTACAGAATCACTGAAACGATGAACGGGCAACGCGAATTGAAGAGCTTCTCCGCGGATTACACCCTACAAGCAATGGGAGCAGGCTATGCAAATGGTTTTGCCCTGCATTTACCTAACGTCGATCCTTCGAATATTGCTTCAGTATCGTTGACGCGTAATGGACAAGCCGTTTCCCACACAGTGCAACAAGCTAACCCAGGCGAAACGGTTCTTATCATTTCGGAGAATGTCAGAGAGGATGTGGAGAATCTCGGTGCACTTTCTGAAAGTTGTCCGTTCTACCGGACTCAAACCGCGTGTTTAGATTCGCAAACGAGCGAACTGGACTACCAACTTAACGTCGAACTCACGACGCCTGTAGCACGTGCTGTCGTCGGCTACCCACCTTACGATCCATTTATATTTGCCACCGACGGTATTTATCACGGTGACTTTACCGACACGCCACCCGGAATCAGTTGGCAGCTGCATCTCAAACAATTTTCCGGCACCAGCGATATGAACAACGCCTTTTTCAACACAAACGACGACAACTCCGGTGGCGCAGAATCATTCCTGACCAGTAACAATATGCCGTGGGCCATCAATATCAGGGACGAATGGAGTCATCCAACAGAGAATACCGACATCAGCCACGCTTTCACCACATTTGCAGATTGGGTGACAAGCAGCGGCGAATCGGACAAAAGCTGGTATTCAGCGGCGACTTCCGGAAAAGTCATCGCTCCATTGGCGGATGAGGAGTAATGAGATGAATACGATAATCAAAAGTCTTACGCTATTTACCCTGCCAGTGTTTCTGATCGCCTGCGGAGGAGGTGGAGGCGGAGATACTTCCGGTGGCAGTGGCGGATCAGGCAGCACTGATATCTCAAGTTCTTCACCGACAACTTCGTTAGTCAATACTGAAGATATCGTTGCCCCTCGCGCTTTCAAATTTTGTATTGGTGACGCCATCCAATTAAGTGTGAATTACAGTGGCTCAACATCAGGGGCTCTGCATGTATACTCCCACGCAGATTACGTTCACACCAACGGCGATGTAGATGTTGACCCATTATCCCGATTGACGACGATTTATCCCGACCTTACTACAAGCGTCGATATCGAAATTAATGGTAATTGGGAACAAATATACGCCAGATGGGTACCAATGAGCAGCTCAGAGCCAGAACAGACCTTTGTTGTCACCCTCAATCAAGCAAGCGGTGCTTATGTCATCTCATTCTAACTAAATCGTTTTATCTCAAGCAGCTATAATCATAAGAGCCCTTACTTTAAGGGCTCTTTTTTAGGGAATATCGATGCAACAACCCATACTAAGCACATCTCGATTAACGCTCAGAAACCTTAACGAGAAAGATGCAGGCTTTATCAACCGACTCTATAACACTGATGGTTTTCTTCAGTTTATTGGAGACAAAAATATTCGCAGTCCCATAGACGCTGCTGTTTACCTTCGTTCGACGCTGCTGCCTATGCACAATGTTCCCCTAATGGGCCTATTAGCCGTGCAGCTCAAAAACCATGAACCTATTGGCGTATGCGGATTGATTGACAGAGACAACCTTGACGGAATCGATTTGGGTTTTGGATTTTTCCCAGAATATCACGGACAAGGGTATGCAAAAGAAGCAGCAATGGCTGTATTAGACATGGCGAAAGATTCACTGGCTTTGACAGAAGTGGTAGCCATCACACTTGAAACTAACAAAAGTTGTTTGAAACTACTCAAGAACCTCGGATTCCAAAAAGCGAAAGCTGCGCATCCTGAACCCGAAGTCATGCTTTTGAAATTGAAGTTATAGCAACAGATCTTCTTCAATGCGGATAAACTGGTCAACGCTGTTTATCAATGAATTAGCAGTCAGCATCGGCACACCAAACACAATCGCTTCTTTACTGTAGCGCTCACGCACTTTATTCATCAGCAAGTCAAAGTCGCCATCGCCGGAAAGCAGGATAATGGTATCTACCTCTGGTGCCATTTCCATCACATCTATTGCAATGCCGACGTCCCAATCTCCTTTGGTACTGCCATCACTACGTTGAATGTAGGGTTTCAGCTTCACTTCAAAGCCGATATGGCGGAGAGCATCCTGAAACTTTATTTGCTGATCGTCGTCGCGACGGATCGCATAGGCGTTAGCCACCACCACGTCTCCCATGTACTGCAGCTGCTGCCAAAGTTTTCGATAGTTAAACTGGCGGCCATAGGCCTGGCGGGTGGTGTAATAGATATTTTGTACATCTGCGAATACAGCAATTTTCTTCAAAGGAAGTTCCGGTGTGCTTATTGAGGGACGGGAAGAGAATAACACACCGGATGTGAAAAAATCAGAAGATACCTAGATATAGCGCCCATAGTGCTGAAGCTATCAACACTGAGAAAGTCAACAACATACCGTAAACACGAAATTTCAGAGGCTCACTGGGTTGGCTCACCGCATAAGCGTGGAGCAGTCGACCAACAAGTAAGGCGAAACCGAGCACATGAAGATACGGGCTTTGTTGCTCTAACTGTAGTTCCACCATCAACATCAGCAACAAAGCGAACGGAACGTATTCTGCAAAGTTACCATGGGCACGAATCGCTTTGTTCAATAACTTTTCATCGCCATCACCCAAGGCCACTTTATATCCTCGACGGAATTTAATGACCCTTATTGCCAAGTAAATAAACACCAAACAAAGCAGTGCAGCGTAGATAGGTGTGATCATGAGTTTCCCTTCCCAATGACTAGTTTAAATTAGCGGCCCTGCCACTCTAGAGAATGCTTCTTTCAGTGGGTCGCTTTTCAAAACACGACCATGCCCCAACCCTTCCGTTTCCACCAAAGTGACATGGTCATACATTGTCGCTTCTTTTGACACGCCAAATGGCGCGAAACGATCACCTTTGTCGTGAACAATCACAACCGGAGATTGGCGTTTACCCAGCTTAACGAAGGGGTCGATATCTTCAATGCGGACATTGTATTCCTGCCCAACAGAAGCGATCACTTCTTTAAAGAGCTTCATAGAGTAACCAGAGGCTTCAATGGTGCCAAAAAGGTTGTCCCAGTATTTGAGTACCGGCGCCACAAGAATAATCGGTTTGCCATGAAGCGATGGGTGCTCGCTTTCCAGCAAGGTTGCACCACCCATTGAGTGCGCCACCACACCTTCTATTTTCGCCTGCTGGTTGAGAATGCCATCCAAAGCGTTAAGGAAAGCAGGAATGCTCCCCTCTTTGCCTTCACTCTTACCATGTCCCGGATGGTCATAAGCCAATGCGGTAAAACCCGCTTCTGCGATGTGTTCCATCAAAGGAAAGAACTGGTTTGAAGAGCCTGACCAGCCATGCGTGAGTACCCAAGTTGGCCCAGAACCCAACTTATAGGTCATCATGCTACCCTGCTTCGTAGGAACAGCTTTAATGACCATTCCCTCTGGCACTGGATTAGTTTCCCGTCCTTTTGCAGGTGTAAGAAACAAACGACGCGCCGTTTTAAGCGCATGCTTAGGCGCAATTTTGTGATGAAGCCGACTCGCAACGCTCAATGCGCCACGTTTAAAGCTGAACCGGTTGTTATTACCAAAGTAGATTTTGCTACTCATGGATGTCCCTCTTAGTTTTCGAACGGTCGTGCTATTTTCATTCCAAGAAAAAGCAGACTCAGTATTTGTCTGCTTTCCACTGGTTATTTTCTAACTTTATTGAACAGGCCATCAATACCTGTCCAAAACTTCTGCGCCCCTTCTGATTCCAGCTTCAGAGTTCTGAACAAGTGGCTACTCAGGTACAAACCATAAAGTTCATATACGGTTTGCCAGCAATCCAAATCTTCACGAAACTCGCCAGATTCGATGCCTTTCTCGAACTGAATGTGCAGGTAGTTCAGCCACTTTTTAATCGTCCCTTCCAATGCCTGCTGCATAGGATCTGCATCATCATGACTTTCACGCCACGCATCCAGAAACATACAGCTTCCTTGGAATGAACTGTTCCAGGTCAGCCAATTGTCCAACATATGGCGGATCTTCGCTTCAATACTCGGATGCGAGGCTTCTCTGCAGGGCACAATGATACGAGCAGTGAAACGTTCCCCCGCAAACATCACTACGGCAGCCTGCAAATTACTGCGCGAGTTAAAATGAGCAAACAGCCCGCTTTTCGACATACCCACCCGTTTAGCAAGTTCGCCAATAGTGAGGCTTTCCAACCCTTCCTGACTCGCCATTTCAAAGGCAGTACTCAGTATCTGCTCCCGCGTCTGCTTTTTCTTGCTCATTCTACAATTCTCAAACTTCTCAATTTAAAATAGCACGAACGTTCGATTTATCAATTCCAGATCAGACTGGTCAGAGTAGTCTTATGAGACCTCGCTCTTGGCAGCTCTATCGCCAAAAACCTCTTCTTGGAAGAGTAAGTTCTTCTGCCACAACATCCCGAAGCTTTAGTCTTGGCGTCATCAGTTCAAACATTTTCGCTAGCCTCATTCATGCCTGTTTGGAAAGTCATTCTTTCTCTTAATACTAACAAAATCATAAAGTTGATTAAGCTGACATTCAGACTATTTACCAAGACTTAACCCTTACTGAACGTGACACGATTAACACTTTCCCGCAGAAAATTTCACTGCTAACGTGATTCGGCGTCAACGCATTCATGAGGAAAAGACAAATGAAAAAGACTCTCGCTACGGCTCTACTCATGCTCGCTGCTTCACCTGTTTTCGCAGCAAACACTGACATTACTGTGGTTCCCGTTCCCGGAGGCGCTTTTGTCACAGTGACTCAAGATGGCCAACCACTTGAAGGCACAGAGGTGGTGACAAAACCAGAGATTTTCGGTGCCAAAGTAACAGACGATCAGGGACGTGCATTCTTCTCCGCTTCACCCCAAATCACCCAGCGCGTTGAATTTAGTGTGACGGACACAGACGGGCACAAAGTCAGTCAAACTCGCACGATAGAGCGCAGAGAATAGCCAAATACGCCCACAGTAATAAATCTGCTGTGGGCGACTACTAAATCATGACTAACAAAGTACCAGTTCCCACTTCCATTCTTTTTCCATCAAACGCATTGAATTGCTAAAAACATATTTCAATGTATTTCTGTTAAATTTTAGAAGTATCTAATCAAGATCTGTGTTCCTTGGATCTTAATCTCAAATATTGTCCAGAATTCCATCAAAATGGTCATGTCAGCCATAAGTCGAATCTAATTTCCACACTAATCGTAGATGAATTATTTCTACCCTCTGAAATCTATTTATCATGACAAATTCGTTCTAACCCTCTATTTCATCTCATCCCTGAGACATCACGACTCATCAGAACTGGCATTATCTCGCCCCACGTGAAAGCGGTTTCATCACGTTAAACGCTTCAATCAACAAAAGAATAAGGAAAAGGCAACTATGGCAAATATCATTCATGGAACCGAGAACGACGACATTATTGACGGCACGGACGGTGTTGATTTTATCTATGGTCATGGCGGCAATGACTATATCGAAGGTTGGGATGGTACAGACTACATCTACGGCGGTGACGGCGATGACACTGTTATCGGTGGTGCTGGCACAGACGAAGTTCACGGTGATGCAGGTAATGACTGGGTACGTGGCGGTCTGCTGAATGACAACCTATTTGGCGATTCTGGCGACGACCGTGTTGAAGGCTTCGACGGCGATGACAACCTGTACGGCGGTACCGGGAATGACACCTTGTATGGTGGCAAAGGCAATGACAAAGTCTACGGCGGCGATGGTAATGACCGTGCACGCGGCAACGAAGGCGATGACTTCGTTAGCGGTGGTTTTGGCAATGACGTTCTCTTTGGCAACACCGGCAACGATGTTATCGAAGGTGATGAAGGTGATGACGTACTTTGGGGCAATGAAGGCGCTGATAAGCTGGATGGTGGCCTAGGTAACGACAAGCTCTTCGGTGGCGAAGATAATGACCTGCTTTCCGGCTTTGACGGCGATGATCTTCTAGAAGGCGGAGACGGCAAAGACGAAATCTATGGTGGTCGCGGCAAAGATTACCTGGACGGCGGCAATGGCGATGACATGCTGAATGGCGGCTACGGTGACGACGAGCTTCATGGCGGTCTTGGCAACGACGAACTGTATGGTCGTGGTGACGACGATCAGGTCTTTGGCGGTGCGGGCGACGATTATGTCAGTGGTGGCCTTGGCAACGACTTTGTGAACGGTGGCTCCGGCAACGACACCATTCTCGGTGAAGAAGGCGATGACACTTTGATTGGCCTTGAAGGTAACGACACCATTTATGGTGGCCTTGGCAACGATTTCATCGATGGTCACACTGAAGATGACCTGCTTTACGGCTGGTCTGGTAATGACACTATCCGAGGTGGACTGGGTAACGACAAACTGTTCGGTGAAGCAGGTAACGACAAGCTTTACGGCCACGACGGACTGGATCGCCTGAATGGCGGTGGCGGTGACGACTATCTGGATGGCGGCATGGGTCGTGACATCCTGACTGGTGGCGCTGGCCGTGACACCTTCTTCTTCAATAACAGCAGTGAAAACGACATCATTCTTGACTTCAATGGCAACCTGGACACCATTGCGATTCAGAAGACGCTGGCGACACGCATGTCAGACATCAACATTCGCCAATCTGGTGAAGACGTGATCATGACATTTGATAAAGCGCCAACCAAGATCGTGCTGGATAAGTTCAGCGCAACCGATCTGGATGCGTCTATGTTTGATTTCGTATAAGGCTGAAAACCCAAAAGCGGAGGTTTCCCCTCCGCTTTTCTTTTTTACTGCTAGACGCTTTCTCAGTCGATAACATCTGGTTTCTTGTCTGGTTTTGCGTAGCTCAGTCGCCCTAACCTATTGGTAACGTGGTAGCTATCAAGCCCTGACACAGCAACTGTTTCTAACGCTTCAATGTCGATATAGCCATCGTTCGCTATCACATCGTCTTCTACCAGCACGTTATTGATTTCACCTATCACCAGCACTGTGCCATTGATTTCCAGTGTCTGCGATTGTCGCAATAGTAAAGAATATTTGAGTCGACTCTCTGCGACAAAGGGAGCTTTCACTCCATCTAACCATTCAGGCGTCAGCCCAGCTTCCGCAAATTCAGAAACTAATTGTTCGTAACGGGCAGATGTTTGATGGGACTCTTTCCAGATATCAGCATTGACCTGATTGATCGTGTACTCACCGAGCTCAAGTATGTTTTCCAGTGTGTCACGGGTAACGGTATGAGGGCGCATGATCATGCCTACCAAAGGCGGATTAGCCCCAATGTGAAAAACCGAACTGACTATCGCGAGATTGTGATTGCCCTTTCCATCGGTTGTGCCGATAAGATTTGCACTCTTGAATCCAGAGAGACTGTTAATCAGTTTGGCTCGATACCTGTCTTCAAGCTTCCCTAACTCTTCATTGTTGAAATGCATGATGACCTCTTTTTGTCATAGTTGCTTTCCAATACCAGAATAACGCCCATTTCGATCAATTATTTCGTCTCCAGAATGGAGCCTCCCCTTATTAGCCCAATGTTAGCTCATAATTATGTAAACACTGGATTTATGGACACAATCTCTCACTTTCACCGACCACTCAGTGAAAGTTCTCAATAACAACAAAACATTCTGAAATTTACTGATTATTATTGATTTTCCGGCTTTGTATCATCAAAAATAAACTGATGGCATTGGCCTATCTCTGACTACATTCTTTGTCATCACTTCCTTAGTATCTATCCGCCTGTTCCAACTCGCACAACTCAACGATCTACGCATTTAAGCGCTCACAAGCTACGCAGGCGTTGAGTGAAGAAAGTCCCCAACGGAAAGCTTGGGCTTAACAAAAAAAGGAAGACAATAATGAGCAAAACTGCAATCAAAATCGCGCTGCTGTCGTTGGCTGTTTCAGCCAGCGCTGTATCTCATGCTGAGGACAAAGCAACCAATCAAGATGAAGTCATAAATGGTATTAACTTCGGCCCTTTGGCGCAGTTAGTTGGCACTTGGAAAAGCGCGGAACAAGGCGGCATTGATGTAGCACCTGCCCAGTCAGGTACAGAAAATGGCGAAGGCGCGCCGGCTGCGACCCCTCTCTACGAAGTGATGACATTTGAAGTCGCAGCGGATGCCACCAATGCGAGCGAACAGTACCTAGCAGCGATTTACTACAAACAGGAAGTATTCCGCAAAGCTGACGACACCAAGTTTCATGACCAACGCGGTTATCTGATTTACGACCACAAAAATCAGACCGTTTACAACTCGTTTTGCGTGCCTCGCGCAACATGTGTCGTTGCAGAAGGGAAAGCGGGAAATGACATGACCCTAGTGGCGTCTGGTGAGGGGATCGCACAATCTAACTTTATGACCGACAATGCCAGCACCGAAGATTTCACCATGAACATTAAAATTGATGGTGACAAGCTAACTTACACAGAAACAGTGAAACTTGATATTTACGGTAAGCCTTTCTCGCACACTGATAGCGATACTCTGATCCGTATCAGCAACTAACAGAAATGCCCTCCGATTCGGAGGGCATTTCTCTGTCTCTCAGCGTTGTCACTCACCATACTTTCGTTGGTATCTCGGCACCATGCTCTCATTACCAATAATGCCACCTTGATGAACATAGAGCAGCGATTTGTCTTTGTTCTCCGGTAACCACTCGCTCAGACATCGCCACATCAAAGGGTCGTACAATAAATCAAACTCAACCCCGGTCTGTTCCAGCAGCGCTTTCCACGTTTGGTAATCATGAAGGTACAACTTTCCAAAATGGTGCTTTGACGGAGCTTCTAAAACCGTTGGAAAGCACGACTCACCGAGTTCTTCAAACTGCTGAACTAAATAATCTTTCCCACCTACACACGGGCATGTCAGTACTTCAATGCCATGCGCTTTAAGGTGCTTGTGTAAAAACAGCGCGGTAGTCCCTGTTCCTGACGGCAATGCCACACAAACATTCTCTACCTGCATAGATTGCACCCAATCCAGAATCTCCTCCGCCAGCTTCGCGACACCCTGCTCTGCGATGGGGGAGCGCCCTCCTTCCGGTACATACAAATATCCTTCACCAAGCTTTTTAGCTTGAATGTAATCGTGAGGATGGATAGGTTCATCCGTCAGCTTCGAAACTGCAATCACTTCCGCGCCCAGTTCCAACGCTATCCGATAATTTCCGATGGGATTGTCTTTCAACCAATCAGGGATTCGATCAACATAGAACTCCAATTGCCAACCTTTAATCTTGGCTAACGCTGCAAGCGACAGCAGCGAGTTTGCCTGTGGGGAGCCGTAACCAATCAGATGGGTGATGTTCTTGTCTTCTATTTCCAACAAAGCCATTAGCTTCCGCGCCTTGTTGCCAGAGAAATGCGGGTGAAGCTGGTCGTCGCGTTTCAAAAAGAAGGATGAACCGCCAAAGGTATGTTGGGTGACCGGGGTTTGGGAGAGTTTCATTTACATCAATAAAATCTGGCTAATTGGTTGATTTTATCTGACTTCACTTCCCAACCCAATCGCCGTTTCAAACTTCACCTGACGCATGGCCACAGACGTGTGGAATTTTCGGATATTCAAGTCAGTGTGAAGAACACGCTCTACAAAAGCTTCATAAGCTTTGATATCAGGCACATTGACGATCAACACGAAATCATAGCTGCCAGAAGTCTGGTAACACTGAGTCACCTCAGGCGCTTTCAGGATTGAAGACCGGAAAACCTGATAAATCTCCCGACGGTCCCGTTCCATTTCTACCGAGACAATCATTGTCATCTTCACGCCTGCTAACTCTGGGTTGAGAATCGACACATCTTTCGCAATCACACCCTCATCACGCAGTCGTTTAACGCGTTTCAGACACGCAGGTGCAGATAGCCCAACCTTCTCTGCCAACGCGACATTGGCGATGCGATTGTCTGTTTGAAGTGCCATCAAAATTCGCTCGTCGATACGGTCAATTTCCATATTTCTTAACCTACCATTTTTATACCTTAATATTTCTTATACTACCGTATAAAAGAAACATACAACTCTTTATGGCCGCCAATTAGAAATAATATTAATACAAATCGGTTTAATATGGGAGCTATCAGTTAGACAAGGAGGTAGGTATGCAAAAGGTAGTCGAGTTTTTCAGGCGGACAATCGTCGACAGTGTCAATGTAGCAATGACGCTATACAAAGTGATGATCCCTACCATCATCGTGGTAAAGATCTTCGAGGAGTTCGGCGGCGTGGTCTGGTTTTCCAATTTCATTGCACCTCTAATGAATGCAGTTGGCCTTCCCAGTGAAATGGGCTTGGTCTGGGCGACCGCTATCTTTGTGAATATATACTCTGCCCTTGTCGTTCTTATAAATACTGATGTCACCATGTCAGTAGCCCAAGCTTCCATTCTAAGCTGCATGATCTTGCTTGCGCACTCAATGCCAATTGAAGTCGGGCTCGCCAAGAAATCCGGTGTTTCTGTCTGGTGGAGCATTCTTACCCGTGTTGGCGGTGCATTGCTTCTTGGCTGGCTCTTACATTTGACATACAGCGCAACGGGATCGCTGCAAGAACAGGCACAAATCATCTGGCAACCCTCCATGGAAACAGACACGTCGCTCGCTGTCTGGGGAATTAGTCAGCTTCAGAATTTGATTTTGGTCTTCGTGATTATTGTCGCCTTGATATTCGTGCTAAATATTCTCAAGGTAATAGGTATTGAAAAACTTATCGCCAAGGCACTAAGTCCTTTCCTTCGTTTGCTTGGCATCAGCAAAGAGGCCACGAATCTGACGCTGATTGGTATAACTTTGGGTCTTTCATATGGAGGTGGCCTGCTTATCAATGAGGCCAAGAAGGGACATATACCGCCTCGGGATATATTTACAGCCATTACTTTGCTCGGGCTACTGCACAGCCTGATCGAAGATACTCTCTTGATGCTGGTGATTGGTGCTGACTTTACTGCCATCTTCTGGGGAAGATTGGTCTTTGCATTGGTTTTAGTGGGTGTTGTATCCAGACTAATGCGACTGATCGATGGCAAACGCTGTGAGCGTCTTTTTTACCGCTCCGTTGCGACTGCTTAGTCTACTCAAATAGGGGGGATTTTTCCCCCTTACATCTTACCTCACCCAATTAATGCCTACCCTTTTTGTCTTTTTTATAAATAAAGACCATATAATCTTTACAATATTCGCCTTCACTCATAACACTCCGAAAAATTAACTTGATCAGTTTCAAAGTAGCCAAATAAATATCAATGCAATCAAACTCTAAGACTACTATCAAAATGAAACCAAACAGGATGTTCAATAAAAAGGTGACAATATGTTCAGGTTCGTTTTTGCAATATTGCTAGGTTTTATTTCGTTCCAGAGTTCAGCAGATGACCGAAAGTTAGAATTCATTCTCAAAGATGGACCGCAGGTACTCTTTGAGAAAACAGTAGGCATTGATCAGATGCAAGCGTCGGCGGCTCAGCGCTCACTGTCGTTTCAGTCTCCCGTTTACAACAAGCCAATGGCTTACGAAGGTCTGTCCTTCAAAGATGTTGCAAGCCAGGCCGGCGTTGACTTCAGCAAAGTAGAAGAAATCAAGTTTGTCGCGTTGGATGGCTTTGTCGCAACTTGGTCTAAAGGCACAACGAAAAGCCCGTTGATCGTGGTGACTGGCGAGCAAGGTACTGGAGGGAAATTCACCGACATTGGTGAAGGCAAAGAGACGCTCAATCCAGGGCCATTTTATGTCATGACGACGGATCCTAAAGAATATAACAATTGGATATGGCCGTTTCAGGTTTATAAGATAGAGCTTAATTATCAAGCGCCAAAACCGGATTATTACCCTTCGGGAGCGGAAGACAAACCCGTTATTATGGCCGGATACAATGCATTCAAATCCACATGTATTTCTTGCCATTCTATTAATCTGGAAGGTGGCGACATTGGCCCGGAATTAAATATCCCCAAAAATATTACTGAATATAGAGATATCGAATACTTAAAGGCTTTCATTAAGAATCCGAACTCATATCGAGCCAAATCACGGATGCTGACGTTTGAACATCTTTCCGATCAGCAGTTGAATGAGCTTATCGAATATATGGCGTATATGGGTTCATTGAAAATGCTGGATAAGATTAACGAGTAAAACCAAAAGAGCCGACCACGTGTCGGCTCTTAACTTCAGGTAGTTTGACTTACACCTTGCAACCATACTCGTCACACCCATTGTGACCATCGACAGCCTTACCGCCCTGGCGACGAGTGCTCACAGTCTGGCTTGCTGCCTCTGCGTATGCTTTCTCTTCCAGCAATGAGCCAATGAGCGCACCCACCTGCATATCGCTCAGCATACCAAAATGGTTTAGCCTGAGTTTTCCATGCTGATCCAGAATGAGAAGCGTCGGCGTTCCACCAAACTGATAACGGTCCATGGTTTTTGGGATTGGGTTGTGCTCACTCGGTTGATCAATCGCTACGGGAAACTTAATACGATATTCATGGATAAACGCTCGCAGTGCATCAGGTGTCATCACATCGTGATGCTCAAAAACAGAATGCAGACCAATGACCTGAACGCCTGAGTCTGAGAATGTGCTCTGAATGTTCTTTGCCAGTGGTAAACCATGGGAAATACAACCAGGGCACAGCATTTGAAATACATAGATGACAACGACTTTCCCCAGATATTCATTAAGTTCGATGGGTCGCTCCGTATTCAACCATTCACTAGCGGTCAGCTTGAAAGTCCGACCGGATAATACACTCGACATATCTTCCTCTCACCAATTATAGTTTCGACTCGAAATCAATATACCTTTCTACAGATACTCATGTCAATTTTCCTTTGGTTGTCCGATATCTCAGGAGTATCATTTTCGCGCAGCAACTTCAGTGAAAAAGACCATGAACTATTTCGAATCTCCCTTCGTCGGCAAACCTATCTCCGAGCAAATCACCAATCCCAACATCCTTGTTGGCAGACACAGTTACTACTCGGGTTATTACCATGGGCACAGCTTTGACGATTGCGCTCGCTATTTGATGCCTAATCGCGATGACGTCGACAAGATCATCATTGGCAGCTTCTGTTCCATTGGCTCCGGCGCAGTATTTATGATGGCGGGCAACCAAGGCCACAGATTGGATTGGGTCAGTACCTTTCCATTTTTCTATCAGGACAATGAGAATTTTGCCGGTGCCAAAGACGGCTTCACACGCGCCGGTGATACTGTGGTTGGCAATGATGTCTGGATTGGTTCAGAAGCCATGATCATGGCAGGCGTGAAGATTGGAGACGGCGCCATCATTGCCAGTCGTGCCCTTGTGACGAAAGATGTCGCCCCTTACGAAGTGGTTGGTTCCAACCCCGCTAAACACATCAAATTCCGATTCAATGAGGCTGAAATTCAAATGCTACTAGAAATGCAGTGGTGGAACTGGAGCGATGAACAACTGAAGGGTTGTATGGATTTAATGTGCTCTTCAGACATTGAGGGGTTTTACAAATATTGGAAGACACAAGTTTCCGAGTAGGCTTTTAATGCGTTAGGGCGACAAGTCGCCCTTATATCTCCATCCCTTCCCTACCTATTTCCATCCAATCAGGGATATCGTTATCCATTAACCAACAATCAAGCTCATGGCCGATATGAGTGATGATGAGTTCCTTCGGTTGCAGCTTTTCATAAACCTGCCGGGCTACTTCAACGTTCCCATGGTTTGATCCCTCATGCTCAGGTGGAAACGAACAATCAAGAATCAACGCGTCCAGTTGAGTTAGCGAGGCAAGAAAATCAAGAGTCTGGGCTGGTAACCCATCGGTATCAGTTAGATACACGATACTCTTTGGCCCATACTCCAGCAGGTAACCAACTGTCGGCCTTGAGTGTTTAAGATGAAGCGGAGTGACGCGAAGCCCATTGATATTGACTACATCACCATGATTCATCTCTGGCAGAAACCTGAGGCAACCAGAGTGCTTAAGAAGATCCGCGCAGCCTTGTTCGTCATCCGGACACCACACAGGAATAGGAGAAGGATTGCCCCATCTCAAATGAAAAAGCCCTTGTACATGATCAACGTGGAAATGGGTCAGCAAAAAGCCATAGTAAGTACCCGCGGGAAAGCGTTCATGTAAATCCATCAGGCCCGCATCTATTAACAATCTCTCCCGGGCGCTTCCTTTTCCCCATTCCACCATGGCAGAGCAGGGTTTTCGTTCAAATGCAGTGTGTTCTCTGGCTCTTTGACATGCGGCACATTCACATCCATAAAGGGGAACCCCCCCTGCCGCCCCTGTTCCTAGCAAGGTCACTCGTAACATTGGTTCTTCCATGCACAAAAAAGTTGGGAAATTACCCAACTTGATACCCAAACAACCACAAGATGCTCGCATTCAGGTTGTTTGGGTATAGAATCTAAGCCCTTTAAATTTTGACAGTCAGTGGCGCTTCTCTACTGCTTCAATAAAGGCTTCGGCACTTTGCTGAAAGTAAGGAAAATACTGCCTGATTTTCTCTTCCGGCCAATCCCACCAGCATAGGCGTTCAAGCTTTTTCGCGGTTTCTATATTTTCAAACCTTGGTCGCAACGTCTTCGCTGGATTACCAACCACAATGGTATAGCTTTCCACATTTTTGGTGACCACACTGCCTGCGCCGATGATCGCACCATCTCCGACGCTGACGCCGGGGAGGATTATGACACCATGCCCAATCCAGACATCATTCCCAATAGTCACCCGGTTTTCCGCCCGCCAGTTAAATACCTCTGCATCCTTGTCTGAGCCGCCCTGTTGGAGATCTTCCATTCCATATTTTCCGGGTCGATAGGTAAAGTGATGTAAAGTCGGACGCCACCAAGGGTGGTTGCCGGGATTAATCCGAACCTTTGATGCAATCGAGGTGAACTTACCAATTTCAGTATTCGCCACTTCACTGTCGGGACCAATATAGCTGAAGTCTTGCAGTGCAACATGTTCCAATAGTGTGCGTTCGCCGACTTCAGTCCATCGCCCGAGCACCGAGTCAGTTACCACAGCATCGCGACAAATTGTTGCCTCTTCATGCAAAGTGAGATTTGCGTCAATGTGATGCTTATCCATAGTGATTGCCTCCGTTTTCCTTGCAGAGTGCGATATCTAATTCACAAGCAAACTGAGCGACGGTGTCTTCAAGTTTCCCGCTGTTGTTGAGATGAATCGCATCGGCCGGGCGCACTGCATCATAGTGAATGGCGCGTTCTAATCGCTGGGCAATTTCTTCTGCGTTTTCTCTGCCCCGGGCTTCGAGACGTTCTCTGAGTACATCAGGGTTGACTGAGATCCACACGACTTCCAGCTGTTCCCCAAATACCCCTCTGGCAAAGGGTAGATACGCACGAGAACCGTTCACCATCACATCCATGCCCGACGCCAACCATGTTTCCACTTCACGCCCCACCCCATAGCGAAGTCCGTTCGCTCGCCAGTGCATGGAAAACAGTTCTTGCTTGATACGAAGATCAAATTCGTCGCCTGACAAGGCAACGTGGTTTTCACTGCCAGCCGAAGCGGGTCGTGTAATGTAACGATGCGCCACCATCAATTTGTCGCAGAAGCGCTCTCTGGTGGCATTGATCAGCGAATCTTTCCCCGCCCCAGAAGCACCAAGCACATAAAACAGCTTTGCCATTTTCATTTCCTGTTTTAGAACACGCGATGCCCCTGACGCCACACTTGCTGCACATAAGGCTGCTCGTAATGACGCTCCACCAGCAACAAATCTGCCCGCATGCCCTCCTTGATGATGCCGCGATCTGAAAAACTAAGCGCGGACGCTGGGTTACGTGTCGCCAGGCAAGTCGCCGAGGCTAGATCCAGCGCATTGCGCTCATCATCTGCAAGACGGAAAACCGCATCCAACAAACTGCCAGGGAAATAATCAGACGACAGTGCATCTAACACACCCAACGACGCCAACTCATGAGCCGCCACATTGCCTGAGTGCGAGCCACCGCGAACGACGTTGGGTGCCCCCATCATGACTTTCAGACCAAGTTCGTGGGAGCGTTGTGCCGCTTCAACTGTGGTAGGGAATTCCGCCAACACCAGTCCCAACGCACGGGATTCTTCAACATGGGCACGGGTCGCATCGTCATGGCTTGCAAGAGGGATATTTCTCTCATGGCAAAGGCTCGCAATCGCTCGTCGGTTTAGGTCTGACCATATCGCGGACTTTTCACGCTGGTCCTGTTCGAATGCAGCCATCTCCTCGTCATTGAGGTTGTATTTACCCTGATAGTACTCGTAATACTTGGTGAGATTCACGAACTGGCGCTGACCCGGAGAGTGGTCCATCAGGGACACCATATGAGTCTGATCCAAGTCGAGATAAAGCTTAGCTAAATCAACCGTCGTCTCGTGGGGCAACTCACAACGGATATGAACAAAATGCTCAGCGCGATTCAGACCTCTTTCGCCACTTTGGACAATGGTATTGATCATCTTGTCGAGGTTATCCTGACGATGACCACCATCGCGCACATCACCGACTGCAATCGCATCCAGAACCGTTGTGATACCGGCTCCGATAAGTTGCGCATCATGCGCTGCCATGGCCGAGAATGCTGGCCAGCTGACCTTTGGTCGCGGCGTGAAGTACTTTTCCAGATTGTCGGTATGCTGTTCAATTAGCCCCGGCATCAACCATCCCTGATTGCCATCTACCGCTCCTGGCTGATAGCTGGACGAATCAGACATGGCGCGAATAATGCCGTTCTCAACTTCTAACGAGCCATTAACGACTTCGTCTTCCAACACCAGTTGAACATTGGTAATGATCATTGTCGCTTCCTTCCCTTAAGCCAGTTTCAATGTGGCGGTTGAAATGTCGTAGAACTTATCTGCTACTTGCTGGCGGACGTATTCGTCGTGAAATATGCCAACAATTGCAGCACCCCGTTGCTTGGCTTCCAGAATGAGTTCAATCACGACATCACGATTCTTCTCATCCAGTGATGCCGTCGGTTCATCCAGCAAAAGAATCGGTGATTCAACGATAAATCCGCGAGCGATGTTCACACGCTGCTGCTCACCACCAGAAAACGTCGCGGGCGCCAAATGCCATAGGTGTTCCGGCACGTTGAGTCGCTTCAACAAAGCCCCAGCCTTTTGCTGTGACGTTTCTTTGCATTCCCCTTGTTCCACCAAAGGTTGCGCGACGACATCCAGTGCACTGATGCGGGGAATAACACGCAGAAACTGGCTCACCCAACCTAAGGTGTTTTTGCGAACATCCAGAACGTCGCGGGGCAGCGCACTGGCAATATCCACCCAATGCTCGCCTTGCGTTGTATTTTGGTGCCGTACATTGATTTCGCCGTTATCGACAAGGTAGTTCGCATAGAGCGCACGGAGCAAGGTACTCTTGCCTGCACCTGAACGCCCCAGCAGCACGACACACTCTCCTTTGTCGACAGAGAAGCTGGAGTCAGCCAGTACGGAGAGCTTTGCGCTCCCTTGATTGTGAAGAACAAAGGTCTTACTGACATTCGACACGCTTAACATGGTTGTGTTTGTCATGGTTTTTCCTACCCCTGCAACACGGATGATACGAGCAACTGCGTGTAAGGATGTTGTGGATCGTCGAGCACCTGATCGGTCAGCCCGGTTTCGACAATTCGACTCTCTTTCATCACCACCAATCGGTGAGCCAGTAATCTCGCGACAGCTAAATCATGGGTCACAATGACCACAGACAGCCCTAAGTCCGTAACGAGATTTCGAATCAAATCCAGCAGCCTTGCCTGCACAGAAACATCAAGCCCACCTGTCGGTTCATCCATAAAGATGAGTCTTGGATGCGTCACCAGATTCCGGGCAATTTGAAGCCTCTGCTGCATACCGCCAGAGAAAGTGATTGGCATGTCATCTATTCGGTCTGTAGGAATCTCCACCTGAGAAAGCCATTCCAGCGCTTGATCACGGATATCGCCGTAATGTCGGTTTCCTACCGCCATCAGTCGCTCGCCGATGTTGCCGCCAGCGGAAACCCTCGGGCGTAATCCATCCATCGGATGTTGGTGAACTACTCCCCAATCGGTGCGCAGTAATCGACGGCGTTCACTTTCAGAAAGCGCGTAGAGGCTCGCTTGTGAGCCACCCTCAAACTGGTAATTCACTGCGCCACAATCTGGCGTTTCACGACCTGAAAGCACACGTAACAAGGTGCTTTTTCCAGAGCCTGACTCACCCACAATACCCAGCACTTCGCCTGGCCATAAAGCAAAAGAGATGTCCTGACACCCCTTACCTGGCTGATAAAGCTTGGTAAGGCTTTCTACTTCCAATAGTGGCTGCAAGTTCGTTACTCGCATCGTCGCGTGCTCGCGACCTAACTCTGTGACTGACACGCGCGCTTCTCCTCTTGCTCCTTTGTCAGAGCATTTTTTGACTGCTGGTCATTGCAATAATCGGTATCAGAACACACGAAAATTCGGTTGCCTTTATCATCCGTTACTACCTCATCCAGAAAGCTGGTTGTTGAACCACAGATGCAGCAAGGCTCACCCCATTGCTGAATTTCAAAGGGGTGATCGTCGAAATCCAGACTCTTCACATCCGTATAAGGGGGAATGGCGTAAATACGCTTCTCACGCCCAGCACCAAAGAGTTGCAGTGCGGGCATTTGATCCATCTTGGGGTTATCGAATTTCGGAATGGGCGAAGGGTCCATGATGTAGCGACCATTGACCCGCACTGGGTAGGCGTATGCGGTCGAGATATGGCCATAACGCGCGATATCCTCGTAGAGCTTCACATGCATCACGCCATATTCTTCCAGGCCATGCATTTTGCGTGTTTCCGTCTCACGCGGTTCAATAAAGCGTAATGGCTCAGGGATCGGCACTTGGTACACCAGTATCTGACCTTCAGTCAGTGTTTTTTCTGGAATGCGGTGGCGGGTTTGAATCAACGCAGCCTGCTCTGTGCGCTCAGTAGTTTCAACGCCGGCAACCTTTTCAAAGAAGTGGCGGATGGAAACCGCGTTTGTGGTGTCGTCAGCCCCTTGGTCAATCACTTTAAGCACATCAGGCTCACCGATAATGGCAGCGGTGATTTGAATACCGCCTGTGCCCCAGCCATAAGGCATGGGCATTTCGCGGCCACCAAACGGCACCTGATAACCGGGAATCGCAATAGCTTTTAGCAGGGCGCGTCGAATCATGCGTTTGGTTTGTTCATCGAGGTAACCGAAGTTATAACCACTTTGAACGGCTTGCGGAGTCATAGCGCTTCTCCTTCGCCCGATGCGTCGCGGGCATCAAATTCTTTTTGAAGCTTGCGGATGAGTTCGAGCTCAGCCTGAAAGTCCACGTAGTGCGGCAACTTCAGGTGGCTGACAAAACCCGCGGCTTCAACGTTGTCGCCGTGCGCTAACACAAACTCTTCATCCTGAGCAGGGCCTTGTGGCACTTCGTCATATTCGCCACATTGCAAGGCTCTATCTACCAAAGCCATCGACATCGCTTTACGCTCAGAAAACCCAAACGTGACGCCGTAACCTCTGGTAAACTTCGCTTTGTGGTTTTTACTGCCAGTGAAACCATTGATCATCTGGCATTCGGTCATTTCGATATCACCAATTTCAATGGCAAAGCCTAACTCTTCAGGAACGACTTCAAGCGTGACGTTGCCAGAGCGGATTTCACTGGCAAACGGGTGATTGCGCCCGTAACCACGTTGGGTGGAATAGCCCAATGCCAGCAAGAACCCCTCATCACTGCGCGCGAGTTGCTGCAACCTTGCACTTCGGTTTGCCGGGAATGTGGGTGGCTCCATGGTGATATCATCAGGCGCTGCACCGTTATCTTCCTCAGTCACCGTCAGGTCGAGGTTTTCCAGAATACTCATCACCCTTGGGCAATGTGCCATCTCATCGATATCACTCAGTTTGGCGGGTTCGCTACGTTCTCCACCTTCTGCCAACAATGCAAAATCAAGCAATCGATGGGTGTAGTCATAAGTTGGCCCGAGTACCTGCCCACCCGGCAAATCTTTATAAGTTGCAGAGATACGGCGCTCGATTTTCATCCTTTCGGTATTGGCAGGTTCCGTCACCGCCAGCCGAGGCAACGTAGTGCGATAGGCGCGAAGCAGGAAGATAGCTTCCACCAAGTCACCGCCAGCTTGTTTGATAGCCAACGCCGCAAGTTCTTTGTCATAGATGCCGCCCTCGGTCATCACACGATCTGTCGCGCCAGCGAGCTGTTCAGCGATTTGTTCGACATTCAGAGCGGCTTGCGAAAAAGAGCCCCGGCGCTTTTTGTCCTGCAATTTATGAGCAGCAGCGATCGCTTTCTCACCGCCTTTTACAGCTACATACATGTGGCCTCCTCAACTTCCAGGGTCACTTCGGTCGAACGAGGCAATGCAATAACGTCGGAGCCAGACGTAAACAGAATATCCACGCCATGGGGGAAATGGCTGCGTTTTGTTACCAAAGCCAGAAGAAGCAGCGGGTTCAAACCCTTCACTTTCATTTTCGTTGTCGACTGAATACCGGGGCCAGCCAGCAACAGCACATCGCCTTCTCTAAGGCTATCTACCTCAATAATCAAGGTGGTGCTTCTGTCCGGGTAGTGTTCGCTACCAACATTAAAACCTTCAAAGTCTTCCAGTTCACTGCCTCTGGCAAGCGCGAAAGCGGACTCGCACTTTTGACCCGTGAGCGGAGCGGCACAGTGAAAACGGATGTTCTCAACCAAGGCTTCATCTGAATTGAAGCGTTCTGATAGCCACAGGCTGGTTGCGTTGTCGGACAACGTCAGTAACACCTGGGTCGCTGCGCGGCTAGTTGTTCCAAACTGAGCGGTGTAGTCCAATGAAACCTGTTTCCCGGGGCGGGACATCGCCTCCATTAACTCTCGGAAGACCTGCTGTGCATCATGCACGGGTGACTCAAAACCCGCTGTTATCTTGCTCATTCGTCCTCTCCTCTCACCATGGTGAAAAAGTCGACTTTACTGGTAGCCACTTCCCTTGCACGCAACTGCTCCTGTTCTGCTTTTTCTGCGGCGAGCGGCGATATCAGGGCTTGCTGCAGCGCATCATGTGCAGAGGTTTGCATCATTGCATCCACCACAGCAGCGAGTTCTGCATGCCGCTTGTTTCTTCCAGTGACATAACTGTATCCCAGCTCGCCACTACCCAGTCGAACCACAGCACGGGTGATGGTGACATCGCCCATATTGAAAGCGTTGCCTGTACCGCCCATTCGAGCGCGTACCTGAGCTAACCCCAGTTCAGGTGCGCGAACCAACTGGTATTGTGGGTCGAGTGCGAGTTTGTCCCAGTGCGTTATCAGCGCATTGGCATCCGTTCTTGCGAGGACTGACATCCAACGCTGGCGCGGTGTTTGCTTTTCCTGTTCCATTCAATGCTCCAAAACAATCTCGACCAGATCAGAACGTGTGTGGGACGATGAAAACTCCACAATCCGGTCGGTTCCTGTGATCACGTTGGTGGTTTTAAACACCATGATGGGAGTCTTGCCAGATAGCTGAAGCAATCGGCAATCGGTTTTTTTCGGCATCATGGCTCTTAGCCGAGTGCTTTTACGGGTAAGGTGAACGTCCAACTTGTCTTTTAGAAAAGCGTGCAGAGAACCCACTTCGAAATGCTTCACTACCGGCCACCATTCAATGTCAGCAAGGTAGTGATCAATCACGCTCGCCGGCATGCCATTAATCTTTCTAAGGGTGCGAAGTTTGATCACTTGCGATTCCATCTCGACACCAAACATGCCTGCTACTTTCTCGTTCGCAGCCACCAGTCCCCTATTGATCACCTGACTGGTGGGCAAACTGCCCTGTTCCATCAAGTTGTCCGTAAAGTGCGCTCCGGCGTGAAGTGGGTAGTCATACGGTTGGTTGACCACCATGTTGCCGCGCCCCTGTTGACGCTCGATGAGGCCGGTAAAAACCAGTTCGTCAATCGCACGTCTCACTGTGTGGCGGTTAACGTCATACTTCTTCGCCAGCTTGGATTCAGGCGGCAGGTAATCCCCCGGCTGAAAATGGCTGCGAACTTCCTGTTCAAGATGTCTGGCGATATCTAAATAAACTCGCATCTTTTATCCCTCCGCATTCCACTGCACTTATCTAGACAAGTTGGGTGAAATAAAAATCGGGTTTTTAAATAAACATCTTGCGGATGTACTGGGACGCGAAGTCGATCAAACTGACGGTCACAATGACTATCAACATAATCGCGGCGGTCTGTTGGAACTGGAATCCGCGAATGGCTTCCCAAAGCAATACACCAATACCACCCGCACCAACCATGCCGACTACTGTGGCTGAGCGGACATTCGATTCGAACCGGTACAAGGTGAACGAAATCCATAGTGGCAATACTTGAGGTAACACCCCGTACATCACTTCTTCAATCTTGTTGGCTCCGGTCGCCCGAACCCCTTCGACTGGCCCGATATCGATTGCTTCGACCGCTTCAGAAAACAGCTTGGCGAGTACGCCCGTAGTGTGAACAAACAGTGCTAACACACCTGCGAATGGACCTAGGCCAACAGCGACAACGAACAACATCGCGAAAACCATTTCGTTAATAGCACGCGCGGCATCCATCAAACGGCGCATTGGCTGATAAACCCACCAAGGCACGATGTTTTCTGCACATAGAAGCCCGAAGGGAATCGAAAGGAGTACAGAAAGTACGGTGCCCCAAATAGCGATTTGAATGGTGATCAGGGTTTCGTCGACATATAGCTTCCAATGCGTGAAATCCGGCGGGAAGAAGTCAGACCCCAGCTCTGCCATGTTTCCAGCATCTTTGATGAGTTGTGCTGGATTCATCTCAGAACCTTGCCATGACCAGGCAAGCACGAGAGCCACAATCAACATGCCAACAAAGCGTTTCCAGTGAGAAGTTTGTGGTGCGGTTAAAACGGCGGTATTACTACTCATTCTAAAATTCCATCAAGCTACAAATAACCGAGTTAAAAAGAAGAGCCGGAAAGAATTCCGGCTCTGTGGATCTTTACTCCATGGCCTCGAGCGCACTCATTTGGCGATTCAGGGCAGCCAGAGAGCTCTTGATGTTCGCCAGATCTGCGGCTTGTTCATCAGAAAGCTTGTCTTGGTTGCTCAGGCCATTGAGTTGCTTGTAAAGCGCCAATTGACGAATAGGCAGCAGTTGCAGATCGCTAGATGGTTTGAACGGTGCCCAGTCCAGACCTTTCAGAATCGCCACTTCCTGTGCATCGCCCGTTGTGCCGTAGTTCATGAAGAAGCTGTAGATGTTTTCTTTCACGTTATCTGGCAGGTTCTTACGCCATACAATCGGGTCAGAAGGGATGAGTGGCGATTGCCAAATCACTTTAATGTTTTTGAATTTTTCAGGATTGGTACGCTCGAAGCGACGCATGTTTTCGGTGTTGTTAGTCGCCACATCAACCTGCTTGTTAGCAACCGCGAACAGGTTCACTTCGTGGCTTGAGTTCAGTGTGCGTTTGAAGTCACTAGGCTGAATGTTGTTCTTAGCGAACACATAGTAAGAAGGCACCAAGAAGCCAGAAGTAGAGTTAGGATCTCCGTTACCAAACGCCAGCTTGCTTCGGTTCGCAATCATGTCTTCAACACTGTTGATTGGGCTATCTTTGTGAACCACCAAAAGGCTCCAGTAGCCTGGATTACCCTCTGAATCGACAGTTTGCGCGAAGATTTCACCGCCAGAACGGTCGACCGCTTCCATCGCTGATTTGTTACCAAACCATGCAACGTCAACTTTGTCGAAACGCATGCCCTGAATGATGCCCGCATAGTCAGGAGCAAAGTAGGCTTTCACTTCCATACCCAGCTTTTTGCTCATGTCGTCCAGGAACGGGTCCCAAACGGATTTGAGGTTTTGCTGAGATTCCGTAGAAATAATACCGAAGTTCAGGGTATCCATTTTTTCATCTGCAGAAACTGGCGCAGCAACTGCAGCAGCCAGCATGCTAAGTCCACAGGTGATTGTGCGTAGTACTCGTAACATCGTCGTCGTCCTTTGTGTGTTAACGGTTTAACTGATGAGAGAAAGTGGCGCTCTTTCCAAAGAAGCCGGTTGTTCTTCCATACCGACTTCCAAATTCATTTCTGATTTACTGCCATAGAGTTCGGCAAGGGCCAGCTTGTCGATCGCCGCACTTTCGCCTTGATAGAAGATTTTTCCGTCGCGCAATGCCACAACGTGCTGACAGTATTTGAGGGCGTGATCGACCTGGTGAAGCGTCACGATCACAGGGATACCCTCACGCTGGTTGATGTCGCTAAGCAGCTCCATCACGATGCGGGAAGATTCAGGATCCAAAGAAGCAATAGGCTCGTCGGCGAAAATGATGCGGGCTTTTTGCATGAGTGCACGCGCAATGGCCACACGCTGTTGCTGTCCGCCTGACAGAGTAGAAACACGCTGATGAGCGAAATCTTGCATGCCAACACGTTCCAATGCGGCCATCGCTTCTGCCTTTTGCTGCTTGGTGAAGTTACCGGTAAGCGTGCGCCAGAACGGCGTGTAGTTGAGCGCTCCAATCAGCACGTTGGTCATCACTGACAGGCGGTTCACTAGATTGAACTGCTGGAAGATATAACCAGCTTGGGCGCGACAGTGACGAACCTGACCTGAAGCTCGGCCCTGACTCTGAACAGTTTTACCAAGCACCTGAATCTGTCCGTCTTGCGTTTTATCAGAGAAGACCAAGCCGCTAAGATGGCGAAGTAGCGTTGACTTTCCTGAACCAGAAGGTCCAAGAAGTGCGGTCATTTCTTTGTGTTGGATCTTGAGGTTGATCTGGTCAAGCGCCTTGTTTTTTCCAAACGTCTTCGTCAGACCATTCACTTCGATGATGCTATCCATGTTTCAGGGAACCTCGTTATGTGGTGCCCCTATCGTGTGGTCTGTTTGTGTCGTTTTTATAACGGAATGGTGTCAGGGAAGTTGACGGATAATTGGGTGAGATAGAGGTATAAATTGCGTGGAAGCGTTTGTATGCAGGGGCTGGAGGGGTTATCTAGATAAGTTAATCGACTTGTCTAGATAACCCCGTCATTAAAGATTCATACTTATCCAGTGACATCGCCAGTGGAATTAGTGGGTCACTTTAATCTGGACTTTATATGGCGTTTCTAACTGCATGGTGTCACCAAATTTCACTATGGTTTCCAATGCCAGAACCTCACCGTTAAATTTGGTTTTCTTGTTCTCAATTAGGTCACGCCAAATATCATCCAGCGACAAAATACGGGAATTATTGAAACCCTCAAATGACAGCTTCATGCATTGTTGCCAATCTTTACCACGGCCTGTTTTTTCATACTCCGCGCCGACTTCGCCGACCGTTCTCTTGGACGACACTTCAACATAAAATTCGGCAACTTCTTGTTCTCTCCATGTATTCATCTTGGATGCCTCTTCGTTTTAGCTTTTCGAAATTATAGATAGAGGCGAAGCCATTTGTTTCATTTATAAGACAAGTATGATCTGAGGCGCTTTTAACGACGCCACCAGATGATTAAGTGAAGTAGAGCAAAAATACCATGTCCCCAAACATAAGCTTCGATCGCGGTAACCGCTGTTTTATGGATGGTAAGAAAGTCGGGGCTACTCGCGTTTTCATTGAGCATCGCGATCGCCCACAAAGCGCCAGTGACTGTCGCCAGTATCAACGCTAATAATCCCAGTCCTTCGATCGTTGCTGCTAGACCAGCCGGTTTAGGTGATGGTAATCGACCGGTTTTAAGAATGCGAAGGTCAGCTTTCATCACTTTGAAGTTACCAGACAACCATGGGTACATGTCGGTCAATGGCCGACGGTTAATCACAGTGACAAAAAATACCATTGAGAAAAGTAGCAGTCCCACTCCGCTGTACATATGGATGTGATCAATCAACGTGAGGTGGTAAACCGTTGCATCTTTACTGACATGCATACCTGCTGCCGATACCAACTGAAAGAGCACCCAACTCAAAGTTGTAAAGTGGAGCCATTTTTCCGCTGAGGGTAATCGAGCAAAGAGGAAGGAAAGACCGCGAAGCGTTTTGTTAGGAATTTGAGCGTGCATAACACCATGACTGCTAATGAAAGTTAAGCAAGTCTATGAAGGGATGTCACACCAAGTTGTTTCAAAAATGAAGAATTTATAAAAAAAGCGGGAAACTATGTTCCCGCTTCTCAATTTTGCGCTATTGCCCTGCATTCATGGCACTTAACTTGTCACCGACCGGGCCGGAGAAGTTAAAGCCGTCATGCTTGTCCCAGTTGATTGACCAAGTCATGACACCACCAAAATTCGGGTAGTTGAAAGCAGGTTTCACTGTTCCACAAGCCGTACCTTTGGTCACACAATCCAGAGCATCCAGAATGTTCTGAGTAGGTGCTTGGCCAGAATTCGCTGAGCTTGGACCTGATGGCAAGCCGATAGCGACTTGATCATCGCGAAGTGGCGCAAACGTGGTGCCGTTTGCCAATTCAAAACCTTCAATCAGCATTTTTGATTGCGCCACCATCATGTCCACTGAACCTTCAGGTGCAGCGCCTGAAAGGTACGGATTAGGCAGGCCACCATTGTTGTAAAGCTGCACATGAAGAAGATCCAGCGTATCACGCAGCTCGTCAATCAATGGAATGTAAGCTCCCCAAATGCCGCTGTATGCCACCATACCACCATGAACATATGGGTGTTCAGGCGCCATGGTCAGATACATATCACCACCCATGTTCGCTTCGATTTGCTTCAAAGCACGTGGTAAACGAGCCTGAATTTGCGAACCGTGAACAAGGTTAGAGCCACTTTCCAGATCGATATCCAAACCATCGAAGCCCCACTCTTTCACGATAGCTGTGAGGCTAGAAACGAAGTTAGCTTCATCTGCATCGGTGTTCAGTGTGATAGTCCCTTCCGCGCCACCAAGTGACAGGACGAAAATTTTACCTTTCGCCTGTAACGCCGCCATATCTTGCTTGAACTTCATCGGATCGAGCGGAGGACAGGTGCTGCGAATGTCGCCGTTATACAGGTTGAAGTGAACCGTGCCGTCACTGTTGCGATCGTTCTCTGCGAAGGCGATATCAATGATATCCCACGCATCTGACATTTCACTCAGATTCAGTGGACAGCCAGCACCGTTAACGAAGTTGTGCCAGTAACCAATCAGCTGATGTTTTTTCGCTGGTTGCTCGAACACTTTCAGCGTGACTGCTGCGGTTGATGCAGTCAGGCCATTGCTGTCAGTCGCCAGAGCAGAAACGGCGTAACTGCCTACCGCCCCTGGCGTCCAGCTTGCGCTGTATGGAGCGGTTGAATCAGTGGCAACAATCGCCCCATCCACAACGAAATCAACCTTGGTTACAGTGCCGTTAAGCGCGCTTGCCTCGGCTTCCAACAAGACAACCTTGCCCAGACCGACAGAGCTGCCCGCGGCTGGAGAAGTCAAACTTGCCACCAATGGCTGATCACTAACGTTCACAAGAACACCAGCATTGCCTGTATTGCCTTCGTTGTCAGTAGCAACTGCGCTGATGCTCACTTCGCCTAAGCCTGTTACAGCCCAATCAATGGCATAAGGCGCGGAATTATCAACGGCAATGCTTTGACCTGCCACGAAGAACTCGACGCCAGTTACGCTGCCATCAGAATCTACTGCGTCGACTGCAATGGAGACCGTCTCTCCAGCCAGCAAGGTGGCATTATCCGACGGAGAAGTGAAAGTCACGGTAGGTACAATGGCGCAAATACCCAGCTCGGTCCAAGCATCTTGCCAATGAGCACCAGTATTAGGTTCATAAGCCCAAGCCGCATCCGATGAACACCACCCAGCGACATCACATTGGTATTTGTAGTTACCGTTTTGAACAATATCGCCAACCGCATAGCTGGTGCCGGCACTGTATGTTGGTACGCCAGCACAGCCACCACCCACGGCATTGCCTGCGACATTGACAGAGACCTCACCAGCCCAAGCTTGCAAGCCATCGTTGTCCGTTGCTTTGGCATTGAAACTGTGGTTGCCTTCCATAGCGAGCCAAGGAGTTTCAAACGGTGCTACGTCATCTGAACCGACAAGTTTGTTGTCAACATAGAATTCTACAAGCATGACTGCGCCATCGGAGTCTTCTGCGGTTGCTGTCAGAGCAACGGTTTCACCTGCTTTCAGCTGCGAGTTCACTGTCGGGTTAGTCAGCTGCGCGGTAGGTGGAATACCAAAGACAGGATCCTCTACCTTTATATTCGCGCTTTGCTCAGACATAGCGCCCTCATTGTCTGTCACCACCGCACGAACAGCAGCCTGCCCCTGCTCCGCCACCCAATCCAAAGAGAAAGGAGGCGTGGTGACAACACCAACACTGTTTGTGCCGACGAAGAATTCAACATCCGAGACCGAGCCATCAGAGTCTGAGGCAGTCGCAGAAAGAGTAATCACATCGCCAGTAACAAAGTTGGAGTTATTCAAAGGAGAAGTCAGGTCGATGACAGGTGGCTGATTACCGCCGGTAGAGCATTGACCAAGTGCTTCCCACTCTTGCCATGGGCCTGAGTTTTCAGCAGGGTTCTTGCCTGTCGTCCACCATTTGGCTTTGTAAGCTTCGCCAGTATGTGCCACCTGATCACCGCCGTTATATACAGCAGTATTTTCCCACGTTGGCAAGGAGGTACAGTCAACTGCCCAAGCTGGCAGTGCTGTTGCTACACTCAGCGCAATGGCCGAGAGCATCATTGGTTTGTGCATGATGAATTTCCTTATTCGATAATAAGTCACCACCATTTTCTGTCCCGCTCACGGGACTACCGCAAAAAGACTTCGTGGCGTGGTTTGGGATCTGTCGACTTTATTCTTATCGAGAATTATCCCATTTCCATCATGGGTGAATCAGCCAGCTAACTCCATGACAATACGGCTTTTTACGCTCACATTGGTGCCCATTGCACAAACACAGTCCGCAACTTTTTTATTTCATAAAGGAAGTTCCCAAGGCATCACTTTTTCTCCCTGAATCTCAAGGACTAAACTGATGAAACATATCTATTTGCATTAACAATTAACTAGAAGCAAATCATTATTGGCACGGAAGTAAAGAGGTGAAAATGCGCTATCTGCTGAGACTGTTTACGGTGACACTCACCTTTTTACTGTCATTACCCGTTTTGGCCACAAGTGAAGAAGAACGGTTGGTGTGGCGCTTTGGCCTAGAAGAAATTGATGGTTCCGTACAAGACATCTACGCGAAAGAGTTCAAACGGCGCATTGAAGAAAAATCAGCGGGACAAGTGACCGTAGACATTTATTCATATGGCACATTGGGGGAATCTGAAGATCTTACCGCGCTGACTTCACTGGGGACATTGCAAATGACTCATGCTTCCGTCGGTATCATTGGCAGCCTGGTACCTGAAATGCAGGTTTTCAATATCCCTTATATCTTCTCCCAACACGACAAACTCAACCAATCGGTTCTGACCAATAACGCCACGCTGTATGAAGTTGTCGGTAATGCGCTCATTGATCAAGAGTTACGCCTGATGACTTTCTATCTTGAGGGTGACATGGTGTGGTCAACCAATACAGAAATCGTCAAACCTGACGATTTTAAAGACTTCAGAATGCGAGTGATGAACTCGCCTTTGGTGATTGAATCATTTCGTGTTTATGGCGCGGATACCATCCCTCTACCCTACTCACAAGTTTACGGTGCATTGCAAGCCAACATTGTTGATGGTCAGAGTAATCCGGTTTTCTCCATCGAAGAGATGAAGTTTTACGAAGTGACTGAATACATGATTTGGTCCGGGAAACAGAAGTTCACCACATCAGTGATTGCCAATCAGGCCTGGTATTTGTCTCTATCTGCTGAACACAAAACGCTGCTTCGAGATACCTTTGAAGAAATGAGCGACTTCATCTTTGAAAAGCAGCAAGCGTTGAATAAAGCCCAACTCACCAAGATTAAGGAGTTTAAGCCAAGCATGACCTTCATCACTCTGACCCGCGCGCAACAAAATGCGTTCAGAAAGTTTTCGGTACCGATCAGGGAGAGATATATCGAGTTGGCAGGTCAGCCGGGAGAAAGGTTGTTAAAAGCGCTGGATGAAGCGTTTGGGAATAAAAAATAAGAGAGCGAATTACGCTCTCTTATTTTATGCGGGGAAATCAAACATCAGGTTAAGCAATTTCTCGATTCGCTCTCGCTTGAGGAACCTTGCTGATTGCCTGTCTCTGCAGCGCGTAATTTCGCACTTCAGATGCCGAAATCGCTTTGCTGTAATACCACCCCTGAATCACAACGTCTGATTCCCGGGAAACGATATCAAGCTGCTCTTTGGTCTCGACACCTTCCACAATGATGTTCATACCCAGTTGTTTTGCGATACCGGTCAGACTGTAGAACACCTGCTTGCCACGCTCGCTGTTAAGCGCCAGAACAAAGCTGCGGTCAATTTTCATCGCATCGATATCGAATCGGTTGAGGTAACTCAAGGAGCTATATCCCGTACCAAAGTCATCAATATGAACCGTTGAACCTGCCATGTGTAGCCGAGAAATGGCGTCTTCCACCAACGCTGGATTATCAATCAGTGATTCTTCGGTGATCTCAAAGTGAATCAAGCCTGGCACCTGTGCGATCAAAGCAAGGATATCTTCCATCGCCCCTTTGTTGGTCAGGGTATGACTGGTGATATTCACACTGATTGGCATGTAGAACTTCTGTTCCATCCATATCTTGCTCTGAGCCACTGACTGTCGAACCACCCACAAATCGATATCTGTCATCAGGTTTGCTTTCTCAAACACAGACAAGAACTTACCCGGCGCTTCAACATTCCCCATGCTGTCGCGAAGACGAATAAGGGCTTCTACCGCAGTGACCTGACCAGTGTGGCTCGAAATTTGTGGTTGATATTCCAAATAGAACTCGCGCGTTGCAAAGGCTTCCAACTGTAACTGTACCCCTTGAATCTCACGGACTTTGTGCAGCGATTCAGTCACAGGATCAACGGCCAGCACATAGGCTTCTTCTTCACGTCGGGTGAAAGTAGTGTCCAGTGAAGGAATGTACAAATCACGGGTCTTTGCGTGTGCATCCAACAAGCGAACAAACGGGGTGTAAATCAGCGTGCTGACTATCACCAACGCCACTTGCAAAATCACTGCATTGTAGTCACCACCCGTCGAAATAAAGGCATTGAGAATCAGTGGACTGGTGATGGGTGCCATCACCACCGGAATGGCAACAAGACCTGCAGAAAGCACTGTAAGGGCAATCCCCATGTTCACCAATGGTGCTATCACGAAAGGAATGAAGAGGCGCAAGTTGAAAATAATTGGCAGGCCGAACATCAATATTTCGTTGATGTTGAAAAAGCCTAGCGGGATGCTCGAAAGCGCAATCACCCGCATCACTTTGTCTTTAGAGAATGCCAGAATAGCCAATGCCAGACCGAGTGTTGCTCCAGAACCACCTATAAAAACAAACGACGATAGCGTAGAAATGTTCATGGCATTTGAAGGCATGGCACCCGCGCTGTAGAGAACGCGGTTAATATCAAGCACATCAATCAACGGCTGAACCAAAGGTGTCAATGCATAGTAGCCATGAATGCCGAGGAACCAGAGTAGAGAGTTCAGGGTCGAGAACAACGCGCCAACGGTATACGGTTCATTGACCGGATCGAACGCTTTCAGGAAAGCAGCAGAATCAAAGTAAAGACTGGTCAGGGTCAGCAGTTTGGTCATCACGACCACCACGCCTGTCGTTATCACACCAGGAATGATGAGATTCATTGAGTCTTTAACAAGCTTACCTGCTACTTCATTCTCAACAATACGTGCCCATCTTTGCTTCTTCAGTTTGGATAACAAAGGCACAGCGTAGATAGGAAGCGTTAGACCCACAAAGGTCAGTAAGATTGAGCTTGCTTGATATTCGTAACCCAATACCTTCTCGGCAACAGCCACATAAGAGATACAAAGCACCGCTATTGGAGGACGGGGCAATCGCCACTGAATCGCCAGCATCATACTGATGGATGCGGCAAAAAGGTAAGGATAAAGGGAGGTCAGTGACAATCTCAACAGATTGAGTTCATGTATAAAAATGGGTGCATCCACATTGAGGAACTCGAGCATGCTCGCCATGAACCCCAGGATGCTTGACACTATTAGACATGGGACTAGCCACAACATCCCATCGCGCATCGCGCGGAGCGATCGCGTCACCGCCTCAAACCGATACGGATTGAGCCAATGTAAGAAAGACTTGTTGTTTGATAATTGCTTCATTTAATTCACTGAATGAGGATCAATAAAATGCCATTGACCTTTATCGCGACAAAAAAATATCGGGGTCGCGATGAAAAATACTGAGCGAGTAAATATGCTATTTCCGCGATAATTTGCCGGGTATTGTAGTGTCTAGAAAACCTAAATCAACATCTCCCATAAATAAAATCGACTTTTACTAGCCATTAACATTCACAAAATGAATGCAATATCAGATTTCATCCGTCCAACCTCTCATTGCTAATCGTTTACATTGAAAATCTATTCATGTTGTCGGCACCAACCCTATGAAGCATAAGTACTAAAGACAGAAAACGAGATCTTGAGTCCAATAATAAAAAATTAAGTAACAACACTATCAATAGTGTTATTTGGCTCGATAATTTTTAAATCGTTAAATTTGTAACCTCCAGTAAACGTCAATTATTCAGTACAAATTTGTTATATCGTATTGAAAGAAATCTTTAATTTTGCCAAAAGGCAAACCATTTTTCGTATATAGTTTGTAAGCCATTATCCGTTTTTCAGTGAGCAGATATGCCCGAAAAATCAAAACTTAACTCCTGCTTAGTTATTCGAACGTTACTGCTTATCACCACGCTCGCTTTTTCGTTTCAACCCGTTCACGCAATGGGCAAGAAAAAGCCCCATTTCGTCGATACTCTGAAACTTCATGGATACATTGATAACTATGGCAACGTCAGATTAAATAATTCGCCCCTGACAGAGCTGCCTGAACCCTTTGAAGTGAAAGGTTTTCTAGACATAGAAGGGAGTCAGATAAAACGACTGCCAGATGGACTCACGGTTAATGGTTATGTAAATGCTGCCAACACCGTATTAACGAGGTTTCCGAAGATAGAAGTAGGCGGTTATATCAACCTGACTGGGTCGAAAGTTACGGTATTGCCCACAGGGCTTAAGGTGAACGGAGACTTGAGTTTGGTCGACACCCCAATCGCTGCGCTTCCAAGGCGACTAAACGTGAAAGGAAACCTTTATCTTGGAAACACCAAGGTAAAAACGCTGCCACCCGATTTGAGGGTTGATGGCAACTTGTATATCAGGGGAACACAGGTAGAAACAGTGCCGGAGACGGTTCGTGTAGGTGGGAGAATATACCGCTGAGTCAAAATTCTATTGAACTTACGCTCAAGCGGCACGTTTGATTTGGGACAATTGAACCGAATGCAGTTTGCGGCGCAGCGCCAAACCGTATCGATAGCGAACACGGCCACCAATTTTCACTTCGCCTTTATGACGAATTTCCACCCGAAGCTTTGGCATAGAGTTCACTTTCAACTCTCCAATGCCCTCTTCCAGCTTCCATTCTGAAATGAAACCCATTCCCCGCTCAGAAATATCCGTAATTTGAATACTCACCTTAGGGAAAATTTTGTGTGCCCAGTACAGGGTTCCTTTCACCCTAGACTGACACTTATATCTTTGCCAACGGCGTACTTCACCCATCGCCCTACTACTCCAAACTGGTCTAACCTGACTTATTTACTCGGATATAGTACGGACGAGGGCGAAAAAATTTCGTCTTATTTTAGAAACAACTTAAATTTAGCTTACGAGACATCTCATTATTGAGTCATTTCATAGAGTTCCAATGGCAGGCCATCTGGGTCCTGAAAGAAAGTGAAACGCGATTGAGTGTAAGGATCTGTGCGTACCGCTTCACAGTCGACTCCATGTTTTTGTAGATGAGCGATGACGAAATCAATATCCAGGGTTTGAAAAGCAAGATGACGGAGCCCTTGCGCTTCAGGAAATGAAGGGCGTGTTGGACTTCCCGGGAATGAGAACATTTCAAGCTGTCGGCCGTCAGGAAGTAACACATCTACTTTCCATGAATCCCGCTCTTCGCGATAGTGCTCTGCAATGATCTTGAACCCCAGAATATCGCGATAAAACCGCTTGGAAACCTCAATGTCACTGGCAATCAATGCGACGTGATGAATTCCTTGAATCACTATTTTTTACTCCAAATTTCTCGCCAACTATTGGCAAATATTACCAACCTGAACACTACGCTCTATACAAACCAAGCCTAACTCATTGAAATTAAATACTCATGAGTTGGCATCCGATTTGCTGTGTATTCACAACAAGCAACAATATGGATGTGATTATGACGCTATCTACAAAACGTAGGAATCAGTATAAAGCAGGTTTTTCGGTATTTATGTTTGGCTTTTCAGTCGGCGTTGCCCTTCTCGTCTCAGCTTTTTGAGCGTTGTTCTAACCATACTCCTTTCATCTCGGTAAATTCCAAGAAGGCTGACGTATCATGCGTCAGCCATTGGCTTTTCTCTCTCTAACAAGTCTGTCGACAAGATAACCAGACGGCGCTAAGGTTATGAAAACATGTCGCTTAGACGTTAGGAAGATAAATGCCGCACATCGATTTCAGGAAGAAAATCAGTCTCGCACGCCCAAGACCTTATGGCAGCAATCTTCAACGGGCACTTGAAAGTGACCGTGGGAGGATCATCAACTCTGCCCCAATTCGTCGCCTTCAACAAAAGACACAGGTTTTCCCACTGGAGCGAAATTCAGCAGTACGAAGCCGGCTCACCCATTCTATGGAAGTGCAGCAAGTCGGGCGTTTTATTGTTCATTCAATTTATGACCGCCTTTCTGAGAATGAAAAAGACGCTTACGGGCTTTCATCTCTTGAACGTGCGGTGGAATCATTGGTGGAAATCGCCTGCTTGATGCACGATATGGGTAACCCGCCATTCGGGCATTGTGGTGAAGATGCGATCAACCGATGGTTCACCAAGCACTTGAAAGAACTCGCTCCGATGCAACAATTGCTTCAGGAACTGTCTTCGGAGACAACAGACCCAATCATCCATGAGCTTTGTCATTTCGATGGCAACGCGCAAGCAATACGCCTGGTGCAATCACTTCACCGCTTTAATCTCACATACAGTCAGGCCGCTGCAGTATTGAAATATACTCGTCCAGCAACCGAGCGTGCTGACCAAGTACCCACTGATAAGAATTATCTCACCAAGAAAGTCGGCTATTACATTACAGAGAACAGCTATGTCAACTCGTTGATGGATGAGCTTGAGATGGCTAAATACTGTCGTCATCCACTCAGCTATATCATGGAAGCAGCAGATGATATTTCCTATTGTTTGGCAGATTTAGAAGATGCTGTTGAGAAACGTATTCTTTCTCTGGAAACCCTGACTGAACACCTCAAACGCACCTTTGCTGAACTGGAGCCCGATAACCGTCCAATCAAAGGCAAGCATTGCTTCGATCGTTTGCTCGATAACGTTTATCAAGATGCTCAAAACGATGAAATCAGCCCGACCCATAAGTTCTTCATAAAACTACGCGTTGAAATGGTCCATCCGCTGGTTAATCACGCGTCTGAGCAATTCACCAATAATCTGGAAGCGGTTTTCAATGGCGACTTAAACCGCGCCTTGATTGAAGACAACAGCCAATTCCACGCTTTGGCAAAAACCTTCAAACAAGTGGCGATCAATCATGTGTTTAACGATCCGGAAGTCGAGAATCTGGAACTTCAAGGCTACAAAATCATTGGTGGGTTGTTGGAAGAATACCGACCACTCCTCGACCTAGACACAGACACGTTCCAGAAAATCGTTCGCGGAGAAGGCCGTAAATTACCAGTGGAAAGAAGGCTGTTTAACAAACTTTCAAGAAAACATGTGGCTGCATATGAAATCGCTTTGAAGGAAGAGGCGCCAGTCACCAATCCAACGCTGTGGGAATTTTATTTGAGATGTCGTTTACTACAGGATTACATCAGCGGTATGACAGATCAGTTCGCGTTCGACGAGTACAAAACACTTTTGGTCAGCGACTAATATTAGTACACCCGAACAACCTGAAGATGGCGGATTTAGTGAGCTTGGGTATAACCGTACCCACGTAAGAACAGATCCACGCATGAATTTACATAATCACGACGTGTCGTTTCATCCTCGCCGGAATCGAACCCTAAAAGCGCCCAGTATACCGCCCGCCCATGCAGCATAAGCAAAAGCTGCATGGCTGCAGAGTCGGTGTTATCGCAAAGCGGCAAGTCACCCCGTTCAACCAAAAGACTCAAGTAGTTGCTGATACGGTTGATGTTCCGGATAGGCCCCTGCTCCAAGAAGATGCGGGCAATTTCTGGATGCGTGCCAGACTGGCGAATCGTGTTCTGAAATGTATTGCGTGCTTCCTCACCAAGCAGCATGGTTTGAAACAACCAACCAAATTCTCGAAGAACTATATGTGCAGCACGTGATTCGTGTTCCAGATCCAGATCCAAACCCGCAGAGATACATTTCTCAATGATGCAGGTTTCGAACAACTGATCTTTACTACTGAAGTGCGCGTAAACCGTTTGTTTACTGACATTTGCGTGCACTGCAATCGCATCCATAGAGATGCCATAGCCTTGCTTAGAAAACAACTCAACAGCCGCCGAAAGGATTTGTTGGCGTTTTTGCTCTTTTCTCTGCGAAACGTGCGTAGTCATCAGTGTTCCTTAACTGAAAATATGTACAAAAAAGCGTCTAATCAAACTGGACAGTCTAGTTTGGTTGCTTTATTTTTAATCTAATTGGACTGGACAGTCTAGTCCACTAAAAACTAATCGTAATGGAAGACGAGAAATTTGCCATGCAAAAGTGCATCCCTTCAATCGCTATCGCGGCGACCATCACTTTACTCACTGCCTGCAACTCGCAGACAGAAGAAGTGGCTGCACAGCCAGAACATAGCCTGCCCACAGTTAACGCCCTTACTGTCGAACTCGCACCGGGTTATTCCGTTGAACGCGAATATGTCGGCACCGTGCAAGCGGGTCAAAGCGCCAATCTCGGCTTTGAATTAGGGGGCAAAGTAAATAGTCTTTTGGTTGATGAAGGCGATACTGTCGCCAAAGGTCAGCCACTGATTAAACTCGATACGCAATTGCTAGACACAGAAGCGCAGCAACTGAAAGCACAGTTGGAACAGCTTGATGCCCAGTTAGATTTAACCCGGACTAACCTGCAGCGCCAACGCCAGTTAAAGAAAAAAGGCTTCAGTGCAGATGCAGAAATCGACTCTTTGATCAGTCAACGTGACGCATTGCTGGCCAATGTCCGCCAGCTACAAGCCTCACTGTCTTCGAATCAACTTCGTCAGGAAAAATCCACCATCTACGCGCCTTACAACGGCAAGATCAGTCAGCGCTTTGTTTCTCAAGGTGATGTCGTCAATGTCGGTGCTCCTACCCTGACGCTACTCGCTGATGATCTTAAAGAAGCACGTATCGGTGTGCCTATCAAATACCTTGAAGCACTCTCATCTAATCCGTCTGCCAATGTCCGCGTTGGTGAAAATGTCTATGAGGCAACTTTGCTCAACCCAGGAGCAGCACTCGACATGCGTTCCCGCACCGTCACCTTGCGTTATTTGCTTCCTGAAAATGCCAATGCGCTTGATGGACAGCTTGCCTATTTGGAATTCGCTTTTGAAACGCCCAAAGAAGGGTTCTGGATGCCACTATCAGGACTAACCGATGGATTGCGCGGAACATGGAATGTTTACGCTGTGGTGCCTGGTGAATCCGGAAATCAGCTTATATCACGTCGTTCGGTTCAAGTACTGCACGCCGACGAACAAAAAGCTTTTGTGTCCGGTGCCGTTCAAAATGGCGACAAAGTGCTGGTTGATGGCGTTCACCGAGTGGTATCCGGTCAGTCTGTGAATCTGGCTGCGGAGTAACTTAGTATGAGAAAGTTACTGAAAAACACCCGCTTGTTGGTGCTGTTTACCGTTTTGCTGTTGGTGTCCGGGCTTTCGGCACTCTCTACACTACCCCGTGCTGAAGACCCAGCCCTGACCAACCGCTGGGCAACCATCACCACGCCTTACCCGGGCGCCAGTGCTGAACGTGTTGAAGCCCTAGTAACAGAAGAGCTGGAGAATGAGCTTCGATCACTTGATGAGATCAAACTGATTGAATCCCAATCCCGTCCGGGAATTTCCGTCATTACCATAGAGCTTCATGACGAGCTGACAGAGACCGAGCCAGTTTGGTCAAAAGTTCGCGACAAGCTGGGGGACGCTTCACCAAGCCTTCCTTCTGGCGCACTAGACCCTGCCTTCGACAACGACCATTCCAACGCTTTCACCTATATCACCGCCCTGCAATGGAATGACGAAAGTCAGGTCGACCCACTAATACTTGGCCGATATGCCAAGGAACTCGCGAAACGTTGGCGAAACTTGGGTGGCACGGAGTTTGTTGAAACCCATGGTGCGCCAGACGAAGAAATACTGGTCACATTGGATATTGCGACTGCGAGTGTCTTGGGCCAATCCGCGCTTTCTATCTCAAACTCAATTTCTGCCGCAGACGCAAAAAACGCAGCGGGAGAGCTTCATAACGATCTCAACCGGTTCCAACTTGAAGTAGCCGGAGAACTGGATTCCGTTGACCGCGTAAAACGTGTGCCAGTGGCTATTGACGAAAATGGCTTCCTTGTACGGTTAGAAGACGTGGCGTCTGTTGAGCGGGCTCAGGCTATGCCACAAAGCCAAATCGCATTGATTGACGGCAAACCGGCAGTGCTAGTTTCTGCCCGTATGCAAGACACTATCCGAGTGGATAACTGGACGACATCTGCCGATGCACTGATTGAAGCGTTTCGTGCTGACCTGCCATCAAATATCAGCATTGAACCCATTTTCAAACAGGCAAGATATACGGAAACCCGCCTTTCAGAGTTGGTCGACAGCCTGCTACTCGGCTTCGGACTGGTACTGATCGTTCTGTTCGTCACACTCGGTTTCCGCTCTGCCATTCTGGTTGCCCTATCTCTGCCTATTGCTTCAGCATTTACCTTGGCTTTGATGAGTTTTACCGGTTTACCAATCAACCAGATGTCAGTGACGGGTCTAATCGTTTCGCTCGGTATCATGGTGGATAATGCCATTGTGATGGTGGATACCATCCAGCATTATCGCCAGCAAGGTGTTAAACGTTTGGAAGCGGCAGTCAATGCCATCAAACATTTGTGGCTTCCACTGCTGGGTTCAACCCTAACGACAATCCTTGCCTTTGCGCCAATATTCCTGATGCCGGGGCCTGCGGGCGAGTTCGTTGGAGCCATCGCAATCACAGTAAGCTTCTCGCTAATTGGCTCATATATCGTCTCTCATTTTCTGGTTTCAGGTTTTGCTGCACGCTGGTTACCATCAGGAGAAAGTCACCAGCGCTGGTATCAATCGGGTTTGACCATTCCATGGTTAAGTGGGGCTTTCCGCGCTTCTATCCGTGCTGCCATCCGGTTCCCATGGCTCGCCATTCCTATTGTGTTTATGGTGCCCTTCTCTGGATTCTGGGCTGCCGGGCAATTGACCGAACAGTTCTTTCCACCATCAGATCGGGACATGTTTGAGGTGCAGGTGTTCCTGTCGCCGCAGGCGAGTATTCACGCTACGTTGGAGACGACCCGTCACATTGAAGCGGTACTGGAAGAAACAGAGGGAGTTGAGCAAGTCGGCTGGGTGATTGGCGAGAACTTCCCTTCCTTCTATTACAACATGATGGGACGCCAACGTGGCGCACCTAACTTTGCACAGGCCATGGTCAAAGCCGAAGACTTCCGTGCGGCCAATGAAATGATTCCACTGCTGCAAGGGCAGCTTTCTGAGCAATTTCCTCATGCGCAAATCCTGGTGAGAAAACTGGAGCAAGGTCCTCCGTTTAACGCACCGCTGGAAGTGCGCGTTTATGGTCCTAATCTCGATCGCTTGCGCGATATCAGCGAAGGCATTCGCCTGTTGATGGCGTCAACACCGGATGTCATCAATACCCGCGAAACGCTGCAGCCAGGCACACCGAAAATAGCCGTCAAGGTTAATGAAGAAGCCAGTCAGCTAACTGGCATGTCACTCAGTGATATCGCCATGCTGCTCAATGCCTCTATGTCGGGTATTGTTCAGGGAAGCGTAGTGGAAGAAACAGAATCGGTTCCGGTTAGAGTACGAGTGTCTGATGATTCGCGAACCAGTATTAACGAGCTGAACAAGCTGAGACTGCCACTGGCAGGAAGTGAAGGTCAGGCTGATCTTCCTATCTCAGCCATTGCAGACCTACAAATCGAGCCTAGCCGAGGAGCCATTCCGCATCGAGATGGAGAGCGTGTCAACGTGATTGAAGGCTACATCACAGCTGGCGTACTCCCACAAACCGCGCTGAATGCTTTTAATGCCAAATTGGAACAAGCAGACTTACGTTTACCACCAGGTTATCGCATCGAGTTTGGTGGTGAGTCTGCTGAGCGTAATGATTCAGTGAACCAACTTCTCGCTAACTTGACCATCGTTATCACCCTACTGATCGCGGTCGTCGTGGTTTCATTCAACTCATTCCGTTTAAGCGCCATCATCTTTCTTGTCGGCATCCAAGCCGCCGGTTTAGGTCTGCTCTCTGTTTGGGTGTTTGGCTATCCTTTCGGCTTTACCGTGATCATCGGTCTTCTGGGTTTGGTGGGTCTAGCTATCAACGCCTCGATTGTCATTCTGGCGGAGCTTAAATCCAGCCCTGAAGCTAAAGCGGGAGACAAAGAGGCCATTGTTGAAGCGGTTAGCAGTTGTGGCCGACATATTACTTCAACGACCATTACGACGATTGGCGGCTTCCTGCCATTGATTCTGGCGGGTGGTGGATTCTGGCCTCCGTTTGCGATTGCCATTGCTGGCGGTACCCTACTAACCACACTGCTGTCTTTCTACTTCGTGCCCGCAGCATTCAGGGTTGCTGTTGCGTTTAGTCCTTTGGATAAGCCAAATTCTTTGGAAGCGGCAGAAGCATAAGTCCAATAACAGGCATAAAAAAACAGCCACCTTTCGGTGGCTGTTTTTCTTCAATGGTTAAATCGTATCCGCAAAAGCTAAAACGCAGAAAGAACAGGGCTAGCCATCAAGCCCATCAGCAGCAAAATTGGAAACATGATCTTAATGATGAACGGAATCCGCATTATCACATTCCTTTTCTAATAGTACGGCTTTAACAGAAGGCGACTCTCCAACGCTTCCTGTACTCCGCCAAGCCAACAGCAGCAAAGCCCGTTAATTATAGACACAAAGTTTTAACAAGACATACAGCACTGCATACCTTTTTGGGCAAAAAGTTTGAAGAAAGCCTGTTCTATATGAAATTTAAGGAATATTTTCTTAAATTATTTTTGCGATTCATCACGCTTTTATAGCAGACAACATACGCAAACAGACTCCTAATGACTATTAGTCAGGCCAGTACCAGTTCGGCGTATCCAGCATCCCTTGACCTTGCACTTCCGTTTGACCGAGAACTTTCTCCAATTCAATAGCATGGCAATCAGAATGCTGATTCAGTGCGTTAATCAATCGGTTGGCATGGGAAATCACCCAGACCTGAGAATGCTGCGAAGCATGAGTGATTAAACGCGCTAATGCGGGTAAAAGATCGGGGTGAAGGCTGGTTTCTGGTTCGTTCAGTACCATAAGAGCAGGCGGACGTGGCGTAAGCAAAGCTGCTACCCAAAGCACGAAACGCAATGTGCCGTCTGAAAGTTCAGCGCCACTCAATGGGCGCAACAAACCTTTTTGGTAAAACTCAAGCGAGAAACGACCATCATCTTTAGTCACGACACGCAGCTTACAACCCGGAAATGCATCTTCAATAGCGCGATCCAACGCCTCCTTGTCACCGATTTCGATGATAGTTTGAAGCGCGGCTGCAACGTCTCTTCCGTCATGATGCAAAACGGTGGTTCTTGTTCCCAACTGCGGTTTTCTGGCAGGTGCGTCTGCATCCGTGCGGAAATGATCGTAAAAGCGCCAGCTTCGAATCATCTCTCGCGTGTGAAAAACTTCGGCAGCAGAACTTGGGTCTGAATGTGCATCAAACATGCTGTCATAACTGGGCACATGCTGAGAGGCGACCTCCCAACTGCGACCACTACGGATTCTGACCATACTCCCTTTACGCTCCACTAAACAGCTCGCAGGACGGTAATAAGGCCCATTAAAAATGCACTCACGCTTGATTTCGGGATCAAAACAGAATGCGCTTTGCTGCGGCTCAGGCAGGCCCAGTGAAATCGTGTAACCAAAGGTCTCGCTGGCAAAGCCCAGCTTCAGCCTGACTACATCCTTACGGGGGCCTCCCTGCACTTCCACATCACCACGACGCATCGCCTCAGATATCTCTTCCGGCCCCGCCCAAAAAGTGGATTGCAGTCCACCTTCCTCAGCAAGTGAATTAATCACTCCGCCGGATGCGGTTTTAGCCAGCAACCGAAGCGCCTTGTACAAGTTCGATTTGCCACTACCGTTGGGCCCGGTAATCAGATTTAACGGCCCAAGGGGGATAGTGAGAGACTGAATGGAACGGTAGTTAGCAATGGAAAGCGTGGTAAGCATGATGGGTCCTGAATAGTGTCCAGACGACGTAACATATCAATGTTATCAATCGCCTGTCACTCTTCATTTTTCCAGCTCATTAAACTCAAGCACAGTGCCATCAGGGTCGCGGATAAAGCAGGCCACACGTCTTTCCCCAATACGTATCGGCCCTTCCGTCACCTTGATATCTCTTCGCTTGCAGAAAGAGAGAAACGCAGACATTGAGTCAATCACATAAGCAATATGGGTAATGCCTGGAAACTTCGTGTCCGCATCCTGCAAAACATTATGCCCATGCAGCAATGAGGTATCGCCACTGAATATCAGATTAATACGCTGACCCTCGCTGTTTTTCATCTCACAAGCGTTGTGCTCAGGCAACATCAACACTTTGGTAAACCCAAGCATTTTGTAAAAAGACATCGATCTTTGAGCATTACAAACCCGAATCCCTACATGTTCTAAAGCCCTGATTTTCAGCTCCGCCGTCATCATTCAATGCCTGGCATGCTGATAAAGCGATCGAGCCCTTTGATAGCATTCATCCAACGGTTTACGTGCTCAAATTGCTCTCCACTCACGCCCCCTTGATGCATCAAAGCTATATAAGGAAAGCATGCGATATCTGCAATGGTCGGCGAGTCACCCACCAGCCAATCTTTATCTGATAGATGATCATCTAATATCTCAGCACACTGAAGCGCCTTAATTCTCGCGCTGTCCACTTCCAAATTAATGCCAAAAAGGTCATGCAATCTGGCATCATTTGGACCCCTTGCGATTTCGTTGGCAGCATATGATAACCACTGCATCACATCTCCCTGACTTTTGGCATTCTGAGGCCACCACGATAAAAGCTGATATTTTTGCGCGAGATAAATAAGAATTGCCTGAGAATCACGGACGATAAAACCATCGTCGTTCAGCACTGGAATTTGCCCTAAAGGGTTTATCTCCCAAAACGCATCCGTTTTGTGTTCACCTGCCATGTAATCAACGGCGTAGATAGATAATGGAATATCATTTAAAGCGCAAAACAAACGTACTTTGTAGCAGTTGCCGGAAAGTTCAAGATCATAGAGTTTCATATCCAAAGCTCCTTCCAATGGATGATTGAGGTTTCATCACTGTAAGTCGAAAATATGCCTTCGAACATGGAGGTTAGTGCAATGCAGGATTGCAAGAATGCGGACCCATTATGGAATGACCTAAAGATTTATAACGCCGTCGTCTGTGAGGGATCATTATCGGGAGCATCCCGACGCCTAAGTATCAGTCATTCCACAGTGTGTAGGAGAATTTCGCGTCTTGAGGATATTGTCGGGGTCCCATTAATCCGCCGACGCTCAAATGGCATCGCATTCACCAAAGATGGCGAGCAACTTGGTGGTTTTGTCAGGGAAATGGACGATCGCGCCAATGACATCATGTTTTGGATTAAGCAAAAGAAAGACGACCTCGCTGGCGTCCTATCACTCAGTTGCTGCGATATCGCGTTACAAAGCCTGTCACGAATTGTAGGAGACCTTTCCGTCTCCAACCCTGGCATTCAGTTCGATATTAAAGTCAGCGCCATGAATGCAGATTTACGACTTGCCAGCACAGATCTTGCCATTCGTGCAACGACCTCCCCCGATGAGTCTCTTGTTGGCGTCAAACTCAGCCATTTTCAGTTTCAGTTGGCGAAATGTGCAGGGGCTAGCTCTCCTCCTCATGCAAACTGGATTTGCCTGAATGATGCTTTTTCCCACCTTCCTGCTGAACGCTGGCTGGGCGAGCAAAAATCAGAGAGTCAAAGCCAAATCAAAGTCGACAGCTATATGAGCGCCGCAGAGTTGATTCGCACAGGGACAGGTATTGGCTTATTGCCGGATTTTGTGGTGGAAAACGATCCCTACCTTGAAACCATTGAAGTAGAACAAACGCTACCCAATTGGGACTTGTGGTTGGTTTATCACCGCTCTCAAATCAACAACGGTCTGGTAAAAGCATTTACTAATCACCTCAAAAGTCATTGGTCTGACAATCAAGCTTTGCCTTTACCTCCCACCGATATTTCCTGGCAAAAGTGAATTGCCCTCTCATTCTTTGTTCAAACTGGACGGCGGCCCTCACACTAGGCTCAATGGATAGGAGGTTGAGACAAGTCCTCACCTATTGTTAACAGACATGGATTGTTTTCAGGGATGGAAAACATGAAAAGGGAAATACTCAAAGCGCTCGAAGATATTGTCGGCAACGAACATGTGATTGCTGATGAAGAAACCATGCGTCCCTATGAATGTGATGGCCTCTCGGTCTACACCGAAATGCCAGCGTGTGTCGTGCTTCCTGCATCGACAGAAGAAGTCACGGCAGTCATGTCACTTTGTCATCAGAAAAACATAAGCGTCGTTGCCCGGGGAGCAGGAACAGGCCTTTCTGCCGGCGCTTTGCCGTTAAATAATGGCTTACTCCTTTCCCTTGCCAGACTCAACCGTATATTGGATATCGACAAAGAGACCGCGCTAGCTGTGGTTCAACCCGGTGTCCGCAATCTCGCGATCACAGAACAAGCGAGTCGTGAAGGCTTGTATTACGCGCCTGATCCTTCTTCCCAGATCGCTTGCTCAATTGGCGGTAACGTCGCTGAAAACGCAGGCGGTGTGCATTGCCTGAAATATGGTCTCACTGTCCATAATGTCGTGTCAGCCGTGGTCGTCACCGCCGAAGGAGAGAAATTGATCTTAGGCGGAGCAGCTTATGATTTGCCGGGGTTTGACCTTCTGGCATTGATGACTGGCTCAGAAGGCATGCTGGGCATCATCACTGAAATCACTGTTCGCTTGCTTCCTATTCCGGAAGTGGCGCGAGTGATTCTTGCCGGATTTGATTCCGTAGAGAACGCAGCAAATGCAGTGAACGATATCATCGCCAACGGCATCATTCCCGCTGGCCTCGAAATGATGGATGCCTATGCCATTGCTGCCGCGGAGGACTTTGCCAAAGCGGGTTATCCTAAAGAGGCTGATGCCCTGCTGCTTTGTGAGCTTGATGGCAGTGAACAAGATGTTAATCATCAGCTTTTACAAACTCAGCAAATATTGCAGCAGGCAGGTGCAACAACTCTCAAGGTTTCGGAAAGCGAAGATGAACGGGCGAGAATGTGGAAAGGTCGCAAATCTGCTTTCCCCGCCGTCGGACGAATATCACCGGATTATTACTGTATGGATGGCACCATTCCAAGAAGTGAACTTGCCATCGTACTCAATCAAATTCACCAGCTTTCAAGATTCTACGGCCTGCGTGTTGCTAACGTTTTCCATGCAGGAGACGGTAACCTTCACCCTCTTATTTTGTTTGATGCAAACGTACAAGGTGAACTGGAAAAGACCGAAGAGTTCGGCGCGGAAATTCTCAAAATCTGCGTCGAGGCAGGAGGGTGCATTACTGGTGAGCATGGTGTGGGCGTCGAAAAAATCAACCAGATGCACCACCAATTCAATGATGCTGAACTGGCGCAGTTCCATCGCGTAAAATCAGCCTGGGACTCGGAAGGATTGCTCAATCCCGGAAAAGGGATTCCCGAGCCGAAGCATTGTCAGGAACACAAAACGCTTATCCACTCTCACAAAACGGAGGGGAGCTCAAATGGCTGATATCACCTCCAACTTGATCGAACAAGTCCACGATGCCATTGCTGATAAATCGGCCCTGAATTTGATTGGTGGCAATACCAAACACTTCATCGGCCGCCAACCTGTCGGTCAGGCAGTTTCCCTAAAAGGGCATACCGGCATTATTTCTTATCGCCCGACTGAGCTGGTAATCACTGCCCGTGCGGGTACGACCATCGCTGAAATTCAAGCACTGCTGGCGAATAACAACCAGACTCTGGTCGGCGAACCACCTGCCTTCAACGGGAAAGCCACGCTGGGAGGTTCTGTTGCTGCGGGCATCAGCGGCGCATCACGCCCATTTTGGGGTTCGCTACGCGATGCAATATTGGGAGTAAAGCTCATCAATGGATATGGCGAGCTTCTTCAATTCGGTGGCCAAGTGATGAAAAACGTCGCAGGTTACGATGTTTCCAGACTTCAGTCCGGCGCCTTTGGGGCTTTTGGCATCATCACAGAAGTCAGTCTTCGTGTTCGTCCAAAGTCAGAAAGCACGGCTACGTTAGTGTTTGAGTTAGATGCGTCAGATGCCATAAAAGAAATGCGTCATCTCTCTGTTTCCGCCCACCCTATCTCTGCATGCGCTTGGTGTTCAGGCCAATTGTTTGTTCGGCTATCTGGTAGTCAGTCTGCAGTCAAAAACAGTGAAGATACATTGGGTGGAGAACGTTTGGAGAATCAGGATTTATTCTGGCGATCAATAAGGAACTTCCGCCATCCGTTTTTTGCTAACACCGCACAACCCCTCTATCGCCTCTCTGTATCTCCAGCAGCTCCACATTTTGAAAGCTTGGGTGAAGAGACCTTGATCGACTGGGCAGGTGGCATTAGGTGGGTCTATTCGGACCAACCACTCTCCACCCTCGCCAATCTTGCTGCCTTGCAAGGAGGACACGCGACTTGCTATCGACCCATTGACCGCATCGAAGAGTGTTTTCATCCACAGCCAGCTGCGGCCAAATGCATTCACCAGAACCTCAAAACGGCTTTTGACCCACACTGTCTTTTTAATTCCGGGCGCATGTATTCCTGGTTAGGACGAGATGAGACTCAGGGAGGCAATAGCTAATGAAAACATCATTGAAAGATGAATTTTTGAGCACGCTGGATGGCAAAAAGGCCGAAGAAATCCTGCGCCGATGTGTTCACTGTGGGTTCTGCAATGCCACCTGCCCAACCTACCAAGAACTCAGCGATGAACGGGATGGGCCTCGCGGGCGGATTTACCTGATTAAACAAATGCTGGAAAACGGTGAAGCGACCGAGAAAACCCGTAAACATCTCGACCGCTGTCTGACTTGTCGAAGCTGCGAAACGACTTGTCCATCAGGTGTTGAATACAGCCAGCTTTTGGATATTGGCAGGCAACACATCGAGAAACATGTACCGCGCTCATTACCTGACAGAATACTGCGTTACGGCGTCACACGAATCCTACCCAATGCTTCATGGAACAAGGTGATGTTCAGGCTGGCACGACAATTTACGTTTCTGATGCCAGACACCTTCCGTGAGCAGATTCCGCCAGAGCAAAGGTCAAAATCCTACCCACAGAAAAACCAAAACACGCGCACCATGATTGCATTCAGAGGCTGTGTGCAGCAAACCGCTACGCCCAATACTGTCAAAGCTGCCAAAGCGGTGTTAAGTCATTTAGGGATTGAGCTCGTTGAGGTGAATCAAGAAGGCTGCTGTGGTGCAATCAATCTCCACCTTTCCGAGCATGAACGCGCTGTTCAACAAGCCAAGCGAAACATCGATGCATGGTGGCGTTATCTCGAACACGGCGCGGAAGCCATTGTGATGTCTGCGTCAGGTTGTGGTGTCACCATCAAAGAATATCCAAAGCTTTTAGTCGAGTCCCCCTACTATCGCGAACGGGCTTTAGCCATCGCAGAAATAGCCAAAGATCTTAGTGAAATCCTGCTTGCGGAAGATCTCAGTCAGTTGCCTCTCAAACCCAGCGATGAGCAAATTGCCGTTCACTGCCCCTGCACCCTCCAGCACGGCATGAAAAACAAAGAAGTGTATTACGAAGTGTTGAAGCGCCTGAATGTCGTCCAAGCCAGTACGTCAGAAGATCACCTTTGTTGTGGTTCGGCTGGCACATACTCCCTGTTCCAACCAGAGCTCAGTCAGCAATTGTTAAAGCGCAAAGTCGAAGCGCTCAGTGAAGGGAGTCCTGAAGGGATTGTGACAGCCAATATTGGTTGTCAATTGCACTTAGGCTCGAAAGCCCAAGTGCCAGTGAAACATTGGATTGAGTTGATTGCGGAACGATTGGAAGGATAAGCGCCTAAATCCAGCGTCTTACCTTGGTCATGTATTCAGTAAAAGCATCCGGGAATTGACCCGTCAGGTATTCCTCTTCCGGCTCTATCTGAAAACGGTTCATGTATAACACAAACGCAAGACAGCCCAACGCAGTGAACAGATTCGCCCAATAAAAAATGCCCCCAACTAACGCCAGCAACATACCAAGATACATAGGGTTTCGGGTAATCTTGTAAATACCGCCAGAAACAAGGGCGGTCGCTTCAGTCGTCAGCATCGGGTTCACCGTCGTTTTATGGCGACGAAACTCGACCACACCGCTCACAGCGACAAACGCACCAATAGCGACAAATAACAACGGCAAACCAGAAGGAAGGGAAACTAGCCACTCGCTGGCAGGGGTAAACAGGGAAATGACCTTCATTAATGCGAGTACCAGTGCGACAACAATGACAGGGGGGATTTTGAGTTTAAGGCTATTCATGACATCTTATCCGTGGGCTAATTTCATCAGCTCATACTAACGCTTTGTGTCGCCCATCGCGCTCCTACCAGACATTAACCTGCTGAAATAAATCTGCTGACGCGAGGTAACTCAAGTGTTTGGATTCACATAATAAAAAAGAGTGAAGAAAAGCGCCAGAATGAAGTTCACCTGCCAAAGTCCGTTTCCCCAGAACGTCAACGGCTCTTTAGACCATATCCGCAATGACAATACGAACATCTCTCCTTTTACCGTGACAACAAGCAATGCGGCAAGATAGGTTTTGATAAAACTCGCCACACCCAGACGGGCGCAACACAGAAGCTTCTCCACCCCCATCACATTCATAGTATTGGCAGGTAGATATCAGTGATCATTTCGCGCTCGGGCACTTCTGGGAACAAGTTGACCCGCTCAAAGAACACTGGAAAATCACGCAGCTTCTCACCGGACTTTTCCAGCCACGGGGAATAAAGGTAACGAACAGCAACACCGATGGCATCAGTGCTGCCAATAAACCGAAGCTTTGCGCATCGGCCGCCTTCAATAGTTTTCACTTTGATGCGCGGGTCAGATAAATCCGTATTACCGCGAAACTCACAACCAATGTCGAACCGAAAAGACGGATCAACCACTTCATCCGGATCATCGTATATTAAGTTGAACGTGCGATACTTGGATGGTGGTAACTGATTGGCGCGTCGCCATTCAATCAGCTCCCCCACCGTTCCTCCTAATTGGTTGGGACGCTCACGGTGTTCCATCGTAGCGATGCTGATACTCTGAAATTCCACAATCTCTACATCAAAGTCAGCACCATTCATATACACCTCATTCCGTACCCGAACAATGGCATCAAAGTGAGTCTCCCACGACGCCCAGTCTGGATCCTGCCTGAAAGCTGAAGGGGAAACACCAAACACTTTCCTGAACGCGCGGGAGAAAGATTCGCTGTTTTCGTAGTTACAATCGAGAGCAATATCAGTCACAGAGATATCAGGGCGATAGACCAACTGATAGGAGGCTTTTTTCAGGCGAAGCAACCTGACGTAAGTGGCAACATTGACGCCATAGCGGATGGAAAACTGACGGTGGAAATGGAACTTGGATAAGCATGCAACGCCGGAGAGTGCATCTAAATCAATGTCGCTATCAAGGTTGAGTTCAATGAATTCGCGTGCTCTTTCCAGTTTTTCTGCTAAGTGATGCATCTTGTTATGTTTGCCGTTTCGTCCATGTTCAGTGTCATTCTGAGTCTGCCATTTGCACGGCAATTCAGTCAGACCAAATTATCCTGAAACCGAAAATAAAACATGACCAAAATTGCTGAGCTTCGATCCAAACTGGGCTTTATCAAGGGCCGGAAATAGAAAGAGCAGAGTCTCCCCTGCTCTTGTCGCACTATTTCAGATGTTTCTCAATGGCTGCTTCTGCACAGGCAACATCAAGATGACCGCCAGGTGCACCGCCAACACCGATCCCTCCAATGATCATATCTTTCTCTTTCAGCGGAATACCACCAGCCAAAAGCAGAAGATTCTCATCCATATATTGAAGTGGCTGCAGAATCGGTTTGTCATTGATAGTTTTCATCAGATCCGCAGTTGGGCGTTTCATGCTGACGGATGTGAACGCTTTCTGGCGAGAGCTCTCCAATGTATGCGTTCCTGCATTGTTATCACGAACCTGAGCTAACACTCTTCCTGCAGGATCAACAACAGTTGCCGTCACCGCGTAGCCGTCTTTCTTGCACTGGCTCATCGCTTCCACTGCAAGGTTAAAAGCAACGGAAGAAGAAAGTTCCGATTTCTGAATGCTGATGTCTTTTGCCATTGTGCCAAAGGAAGTAAAACAGGTGGCGCCAACAACAAGTGCTAAATGTTTCATTGATAGTTTCATGAGCATTTTCCTTTCTGTTCGTCCTAATGTGATATACCCAAACGACCTGAAGATGCTCGCATTCAGAGGTCATCAATGCGTTCAATTCGAGGCAAATTTCGCGAGGAATAGTCATTCTATTTCCGTGGAATTTAACGAAGAAGTGGGCGCATTGAGGCCCTCCCTTCGGGCGAGTTGACTGACCCCGTGCTCTTTGTTGTTCCTTTTTGATGGAGGTGGCTACACCAGCAAAGGAACGCCGCGATCACAACGCCAGTCAATCTCGCTGAATCACGCATTTTCAGGTTGTTTGGGTATAAACAAGGTACCCAGAACCCAATTACCCAAAACTTTCCAAACCATTACATACTTGTAATGAAAGCCAATTCACCGACACGCTCTGATAAATTAAAACAAAGACAAAAACGGGGTCATGGATTGAATTTATTAATCGTCGAAGATGACGCACATATACAGCAGTTTCTCCAGCAAGGATTTGAACAGGAAGGATGCTCAACCACGCTGGCAAAAACGGGTGTAGAAGGTCTTCACTACGCCACTCAAGATCACTACGACGTGGTGATTTTGGATTTGATGCTGCCTGAAATGGATGGCATGACATTGCTTCGCCAACTTCGCGGGCAAGGCCACCACGTACCCGTGATCATTCTCAGTGCTAAACACTCGGTTCAGGAACGTGTAACTGGACTGCAATGCGGAGCTGATGACTATCTCGTCAAACCCTTCGCATTTACTGAGCTTATGGCGCGATGCCAGTCTATTTCGCGCCGGGGAGCCCGAGAACCCACCTCCTCCACATCATTGAGCTTTGATGAACTCAGCCTTGATTTAATTCGACGCGAACTGGTCAGGGGTGATGAACGTATATCCCTCAATAAAAGGGAATTTGCACTCGCAGAGCTTTTTCTCAGAAACCCGGAAAAAGTGATGTCGAAAACTGCCATTCTTGAACAAGTGTGGGGTTACCAGTTTGATCCCCAGACTAACGTGGTAGATGTGCTTGTTTGCCGACTGCGAAATAAAGTGGACAAGTCATTTTCCCATTCGCTGATACATACCATACGGGGAGTCGGTTATGTCCTCAGAAAAGAGTGTTAGCCAATCACTCTCCAAAACGCAGCGCCATCTGTTCATGCGTTTTGTTCTGGTGCTTGCGCTATGTTTGGTCGTGGTGCAAATCACTATTGCAGTGATGTTAGTTTACGGCTCTCACCGCAACGACGTAAAACTACTCAGTTCGATGCAGGCCGAGTATCAGCGAATTATCACCTTCAATGATGATGATAAATTTCTCCATGTCATCACCTCCAATCCTCAGCGACTGGAAGAAAACCAAATCGCCATTTTCTGGCAACCCGAGAACCAGCAAGAAGCAAAAAGAATTGGTGGTTTTAATCTGGAATCACCGCTCGCGCCCTTGGACACGTTCTTAGCCAACGAACGAAGCTGGATAGCCCAAATCACCAGCACGCCATTTATCTCCCTACCCATGCAGGCAAACACAGGAACCTATTGGATGGTGCAGCCAACATTGGTCCATTTCCCAACGGTGTTGAGTGAATGGACAAGAATTGGCATGGCGCTCGCTCTCTTGGCCGTCATCTGCGCGGGTTTTGTCTGGAAGTTGATCCACTTAACCCTCGCGCCGCTTTTCACCCTGGCTAATCAATTAGATGAAGCCAGTACAGCCTCACTGGACACTTTATACATTGCCTTTAATGTGTCAGCCGGTAACCAGTCAGGTCAGTTATCAGCGATGAGCCAAAGCATTAACAAACTGCTGACCCGGCTAAGTATGGTTATTGAAAGTATGGAAAACACACTTCATGCGATAGCACATGACCTGAGAACGCCTCTCTCTCGTATTCGACTCTCCGCAGAAAGTACGCTTATCAGTGTCAAGCCCAAAACGGAAACTGAAGAAGCATTAAAATCGGCATTGGCAGACTGTCTTGAATCCTCAGAAATTGCCAGCCAAATGCTGACCACGCTAATGAAAATCAATGATGAAGCCGCAGGTAGAAGTTTACCGACATTTCACCACATCGACGTTAAAAGAACCTTAGAAAAAGTGGCTGAGTGGTACGAAGAAGCGGCGGAGGAAAAATCAGTCACGCTCAGTGTTGAATGCAAACAGGGTCAACAGCTGGTGAGTGACGAAAGCAAATTGATTCAGGTTCTCGTAAACCTTATCGACAATGCCATCAAGTTCACGCCGGAAGGAGGAAACGTCGTGCTGGCATATGGAAAAGACGACGAATCTACTCGTATTACGGTAAGTGATACAGGAATGGGGATCGCAGAGGAACATCAGTCACTGATTTTCTCACGTCTGTTCAGAACAGAACAAAGCCGTTCGACTGAAGGTTATGGACTCGGGCTGTCATTGGCTAAAGCAATCACAACGACGATTCAGGGAGATCTGAGTGTTTCCTCAGAATTGGGGAAAGGCAGTATTTTCACGCTCAGCTTTCCACAAAAAAGAGCAGCCTAAGCTGCTCTTTTCTTCAAACTACTCTTTCGTGAGTCAAGCAAGGACACCCTCACCCTTTTCGTTCATTGACTCCTGATGGATAGCCATCAGTTTCTTCGAAGACTCGCTGATCATTTTCACTGGTACGGTAGCAAAATAAACCGAAGCCAGAATCACCATCATTGGGTCGGCATACACCGCATATTCTTCCAGACCGCTCATCATCAAACCGGCGGCCACCAAGAAACCCAACAACACGGCAGCACTGATCACTGTATCCATCAGCCATTGGCTTGATTCTGCTTTCAGAATCGCTGAAGGACGTTTACCGGATTGTTTACGAACCGCCATGTAGGTTGCCAGACAACCCACCACGTTGATCACACCAAACACCAGCGCGAAACCTGCGTTCACTTCACGGCCACCGTCGAACATGGCCTGCATTGCTGAAGCGAATGACACCAGACAAACAATACCCACCACAAGACCTTTAATCAGAACCACCAGCGATTCAATCACTGCGGCCTTGCGTGCAGAAACTGGCTGCTCATTTTTACCTGATTTCTTCACAGGCTTACGAATGTACATGGTTGCTGCAAGCGCCATCAGAGAAAGAGCCAGACTGACAAGAGAGTAAGCGCCGTCGAACACAATAACCATAGATCCCGCCCAGACGCCCAGGCCGATACCCATCGCCGCAAAACCTAAACAAGCAAGGGTAGAAAACTTCAATAAGTTACGTTCTTTCGTATATTCACAAGACATAAATCCCCACAAAGTGACAAAAATTTTGACAGTAGCGAGAATAACCAAACCACCTCTTACCATTTAGCGCAGTTCTTATTGGCCTAAAACAGCCGTTTATATGAGGTAATTTGGGTATTCCTTAACGCTCTGGAAACACAATAACCGCTTTGGACAAAATCAAAGAGTTGCTGAGCGACAACTTTTTCGTCACCAGGTCTTTTCACTGAAATATTTAGGCGTAGAATCAATTTCCACAGGATTGATGAAACGGTATGCAGATATGCGTAGTAGCCAAATAGAAATGTTTCTGACAGCGGTAGAAGAAGGCTCGATTGCCGGCGCTGCCCGTGAACTCGATAAAAGCCGTACCACAGTGAGTGCAGCGATCAGCGCATTGGAAGACAGCTTAGGCGTGGAATTGCTTTCCAGATCTGGCAACAGCGTGAAACTCACAGATGTGGGCCGCATGGTACATGACGATTGTGAACGCATGTTGCAAGCCGCCGTGGATATCGAGGCCAAATGTCGACAATTCGAAAGCGGTATTGAATCTGCACTTCGCATTGGTCGTGACGACGCTCTGCCTGAATCTTTTTGGCGCTCCACCATGCGCGAAATCCAGCAGCAATTCCCTGATTCCAGCGTTTCAATTTACGTAGCTCCGCCGCCAGAGCTTTACGAAATGGTCGATGAAAACATGGTGGATGTCGCCTTTGGCCTCTTGCCTGAAACCCGCGCGTTCGGTCGAATCAATTCAAAAAAGCTCGGTCAGGTCCGCATGATGTCTGTGGTACGAAAAGATCATCCACTGGCGTCTATGAAACGTATTCAACGTGCAGATCTCGAACGCTACACCGAAATCACCCTTGCTTACGTGGATGATGAAGGCCTGAAAGCGCTTGATCCAATCTCACCCCACTACATCGCGTTGCCTTTTTACGAGCACCTCCGCGATGCAGTTTTGGACGGTTCAGGTTGGTCAAATGTGCCATCTATGCTGTTGAGGAAGTATCTTCGTAGTGGCACCTTGCAGGTCATGCGCCACTCCAACGCGATGCAATGGCAACCTTATGGTGAAATCACCGCCATGGATGCACGTGGTGGCGCACTCACAGCATGGCTTTCAGATAGACTGGAAAACTTCCTTGTCGCTGACGCTGAGTAAATAATCAACAAACGCGCGAATCACTCGCGATTTTAGTTGCCCGATAAGGTATCGCAGCTAATATCAACCAATTAAACAGGAGGACAGTACCAAGCATGTCAAACGCATACCCGATCGGAACACCAGGTCAACCTTGGGGCAAAGAAGAAAGAACTCAGTGGCTGCACACCGTCAGCATTAAACGCAGCTATCAGGAAGAAGTGCTGAGCAAAATCAACGCGCTGAAAGACCGTTTTGATGTCGAGCAATATGGCGCACTTTCATACAACGCAGCACGTTACCCGCAGTTCGGTATTCGTAGCCGCAATTTCGATGCTTCCAAACCAACCATTCTGATCACAGGTGGCGTTCATGGTTACGAAACCAGCGGTGTTCATGGTGCACTGAAGTTTCTTGATACAGAAGCGCTAAACTACACAGAGCATTTCAACCTGGTAGTAGCTCCTTGTGTCAGCCCTTGGGGTTACGAAACCATCAACCGATGGAACCCCCAAACCGTCGACCCTAACCGCTCATTCTATGAAAACAGCCCTTCAGAAGAAGCGGCCAATGTGATGGCTTGGGTAAAAGGCCTGGGTGTTGAAATCTTCACCCATATTGACCTGCACGAAACCACCGACACCGACGAATCTGAATTCCGCCCTGCACTGGCAGCTCGCGACGGCAAAGAATACGAGCCAGATACGGTGCCAGACGGTTTCTACACTGTTGGTGATACTGACATGCCCAACACTGAATTCCAGACCGCAATCATTAATGAAGTGCGCAAAGTCACTCACATTGCGCCAGCCGACGAAAACGGCAACATCATTGGAACACCGGTTGAGCAGGAAGGCGTAATTAATTACCCAACTAAGAAATTGGGCTTGTGTAGTGGCTTCACCAATTGCCAATACGGTACGACCACAGAAGTGTACCCAGACAGCCCGAAAGTGACCGACGAAGAATGTAACGACGCGCAGGTTGCTGCTGTTCGCGGCGCATTGAACTACCTGCTTTCTGTTCAATAACAGACACTTCTAACGCACTTCATAATCGCACTCCTTCAATATTGAAGGGGTGTGCTCTTGCCAATGAGACGGCACAGCTATAAATCTTCTCGCTACACTGCCATTTTACCCAAGGATGGTGGTGAAAATGCCCAAGAACAAAAATACGTCTAAAATCATTCACTTTATGGAAAACTGCGTGCTGGTACTGATTGTGATCGCCACAATCTATGCCATTGGCGAGGAAATCCATTTAGTCATCGTTAACCGCACCGTATCAGTCGGCGATCTTCTGCTGATGTTCATCTACCTCGAAGTGCTTGCCATGGTGCATAGCTTCTTCGAATCAGGGAAAGTACCCGTCCGCATGCCCCTCTATATCGGGATAGTTGCACTGGCGCGTTACCTTATCCTCGACATGAAAAACATGGATGATTGGCGGATCCTCTCCATCACAATTGCAGGTCTTATCCTCGCGATCACCGTGTTTGTCATCCGAATCGGCCATATCAAATTCCCCTACCCCAAAGTACCGGGTGGTGAGGAGTAGAAAAACGCCTTTTCTGATCGAGTTCGCTCGCATAGCCACTAGGCCGTATTGAAACCTTTATGTGGCTATGCATAACTGATTTTTCTTAATCCACGCTAGGGGCTGTTGACCTTTGGTGATGATTTTTGCAGCAGTTTGTGGGGATTTTATGCACGGCAGAGGCTTCGATGTGTAGCTAGCCTACATGAGAAGCCGATAACGCAGCAGAAATTCACCACAAACGCTGCCCGAAGGGTTCTGCCCTAAGCGTTTTATGCTTTGTTGAGGTGTATTTGCTTAGAATAACTAGGCGGCACACACCTCGCCGCGCCTAAAACGCTTATGGCTAGAACAAAATTTAACCACCAAAAGTCAACAGCCCCTATCCACTCAACAAGGCTAAATAAAAGAAAAATCATTGATGAATGTTTTGGTAAGGAATGCATCGCTCCAGGATGTCAGTAACATTGCCCAAATCCATGTTGACGCATGGATACAGACTTATGAAGGACTCATTCCTGAAGACTACATAAAAGCCCAAACACTCGAAAAGCGTGAAGCCTTATGGCGTAAAATCATCAGCAAAAATCTCGCACATGTCCTCGTCGCCGAGCAAAACCACAGCTTGATTGGTTTCGCGAGTTTTGGACAAGATGTTGATTCACCAACGCCAAATAGCTACGAATTAACAAGCATCTATTTATTGCCACAGGCCACAGGCCGGGGCGTAGGAAAAGCGCTCTATAGTGAGTGCGAGAAAAGGCTTCAGCATCTTCAAGCTGAGTCGGTTTCACTATGGGTATTGGATACAAACCATCGAGCAATCAACTTTTACAACAAGCTTGGTTTTGAAGCGACAGGGAAATCCAACAAGGAACGCAGCGGGAATATCACACTGAATGATTTAGAAATGGTCAAACGGCTAGATATCTCTTGAGAAATTCGTTGCAAAGCCCTGAGCCAAAAGGAAATGTAATGCAAATTAACCTCCGCAAAGCCACTGAATCTGACATGGATTTTCTTTTCGAACTCAGAGACTTGACGATGCGAAAGTACCTCGAACAAGTCGGTATGCCAACGTCCAGAGAGAATTACGAAGCACGGATTCGCTACCAGTTCGACTGCGCACAAATCATCGAGTTTTCAGGCAAGCGGATAGGATTGCTGAAAGCGACTTATTCCCCCGAGGAGAATATTTGGAAACTGGTTCAAATTCAGATTCACCCTGACTATCAAGGCAGAGGTATTGGGGAACGTATAATTAAAAACCTGTTGGGTGTTGTTAAAGAAACCAATGCGACTGTCCAATTGAGTGTTATCAAAAGCAATCCAGCACAACAACTCTACTCAAAGCTTGGCTTTATTCGTGCTGATGAACTTGAACAAGAATTCATAATGATATGTAAGCCATAATTCGTGCTTAATTCTTTATTAGCGCCTTTTATTTACCTAGCCACACAAACTAACCAACTCGAATTTGAAGCGCCTTCTGAATTTAAGCTTATAATTCTTTTATACACTTGACTTCCACCTCAAAAATATCCACCAAATTATTCACCCAATCAAAGTGATGCCCCTCATTTACTGTATGGAATAGTAGGCAAAAACTTAACTGAACTAGCGGAAGGAAAAGCCAACTACTACAGGACATTATCTCTAGATAGACTCTATGGCGACAAGAATCCGAGCATCAATGAGTCATGAAACCATTTAATTCAACTGCTTATATAGACAATCAAGTATAAGCCCCCTTTGATTAAAATAAGTTATCACCGTCAATTAGAATAATTTTCCACCTTTAAAAGTTTAAAAACCATAATTTACAACCCAATGCTTTATTAGTGAAACACCGATGAGTTTAAACCTCGTTCTCAAATTAAAAACAAGATTTTTTCACTTCGATTGTTAATTTAAACCCTCTACATTAGGACAATAATAATCAGGAAGAAAATATGTCTTCAACTATGTTGGGTTCTACAGATAACTCATCGAAAACCAGTGATGAGACTTCAGCGCAACCACAATTTCTCTATTCAGCGGATACCCCACTCTCTCAGTCCGGTACTGAAGGTGTCGATGCCATCGAAGGCACCGATGGTAACGATTTCTTATATGGACTCGGTGGCTCCGATTTACTATCTGGTAATGCTGGAGATGACTTCATTGATGGTGGAGCAGGCAACGATAGCATCCGTGGTGGGTCAGGAAATGACCAAGCTTATGGCGGCGAAGGAAATGACCAAATCACAAATAGCGAAAAGGCTGTCGGCGGTAAGGGCAACGACATGTTAATCGGCAATGTCGACGCTAGCTACACTTTGATAGGCGGCGCTGGCAGAGATTGGATTGAAGGTTATGGAAACGACACGCTCCGCGGTGGCTCAGATAACGACGTTCTGATCAGCCTAGGGAACCAGGACAAAGCATTAGGTGGCACGGGAGACGATGCGTTACTTGTTGTCGGTAGCCTCGGTCAGGGCACCCGCCTTTGGGGCGGTGATGGTAATGACTTACTGGCTGGTAACTTCAACGACCAAATGCTCTTCGGTGGTTCAGGCAGCGATACTTTCTTCTTTGGAGCTAACGTCTTAAATAGAGATTTGTACTTTGCCTTAGAAAAAGGTACCGATATTTCGATAAGCTCAGGCCACGATCGAATTGTTGATTTCGAACTCGATAAAGACGTGATCAGTATCGATAATCAAATTGCCTCGGATTTTAGCGAACTGCAGATCGACCAGGTAGGTATGACTACTGTCATCACGCTTTCTGAAGATTCAACAATCACCTTAAATAACACTGATGCGACTTCTCTGACTTCTGCACACTTTTCGTTTAATGACGCCATCGATCACAGTGGTATGGTGAGCTATTCACAAAATGCCATTGATAGGTTCTTAGCGTTTCGCTCAACCGACAATCAATTCGTCGAGACTCAGTCAGGGATTAGAGGCCCCAGAGAATTTCGTTATACAGATGCAGGTGACGGTAATGATACATTTTCTGGTTCAAGAGTTACTACGGGAGGATCAGGTGAAGACACTTTTGTTTTTTACGTATACGAAGACAACAATAATACCTCGCCGATACATATCACAGACTTTCAAGTCGGTATCGACAGTCTTCGCTTTACTGCCTTCTCGAATACACAGAATTTGAATGTTGACGCCTCGGCATATGATATCGACGTGACTCAAGATGGCGATAACGCAATTTTATCGGTCAATGGGCAAACGTATATCCTTATGGGTGTAGATGCTTCAGCTTTCTCTATCGAAAATGATATGTCATTCAACATACGTTCATTAAGCAATGCACACAATGTCCTTGTGGGAGGAGATGGTGATGACACGCTATATGACCATTCCGGTAACAACAAGCTCAGTGGCGGAAAAGGTGATGATATACTCATTGGTGGCGAAAATGGCGATGTCCTGAAAGGAGAAGATGGGAACGACATTCTTGTCGCGGGAGAAGATAGCTCAAGTGGTTACAACAACGACATATTGATTGGCGGCAACGGTGATGATCAGCTTTTCGCTGGCTTGGGTAGTGATACCTTAACTGGCGGTCAGGGTGCAGATACTTTCTACATCGGTGGTTGGCTTGGTTACACCACAGGGATTGGAAATACAGAGTTTGTCATTACCGATAAACTGGTTTCGAGCGACTATGACCACAAAATCCGAGATTTCACCAGTGAAGACGCTTTGGTGATTTCTCACCGCATGTACAATACCCAAGACATTGATCTGTCCTCATTGCAATTCGCTCAATCTGGTTCTGACACTGTCATCGATATCGCCGAAGGTCAATCTGTGACACTACTGAATACAGATATCTCGGAGTTAACCTCTGAGAATACTGAGTTCATCCTGAAAGCCCGTAACGTTGTTGGTACTGACTTCAATGATCATATAGAAGGTCACTCTGGAGACGGAAGTGCGTTAGAGGGCGGGAAAGGCAATGACACGCTGCAAGGAAGTAGGTTCAATGATTTGCTGACCGGGGGAGAAGGCAGTGACACCTTCATGTTCCATCATAACCGTCATTACAGGGAAGAGTTCATCAAGAACGACTTCGGACACGACACCATTACAGATTTTGACGTGAATGAAGACTTCATTGCATTCAAGCTTCATGAAGCAACACTGGATTACAGTCAGCTGCAAATTTCCCAGCAAGGTACCAACACGGTCATCGAAGCAACGGTAGATAACGCTTCGAATGAAGAGCCATTTACCATCACATTGAATAACACTGACGCTACGTACCTCACAGCAGATCACTTTATATTCGGTTAATCCGTGAGCCTCACTTTGACGTCACTTAGGAAGATCCCACGCAATCGCGTGGGATTTTTTATGGAGCGCAGTTTCAATCGCCCTTAAACACCAACGAATCCAATGCGCCCATTCCACTGTGAACGCCACCTTCTGTCACCTTGGCGGATTTGCTTCGGATGAGGTATCCCGCATAGCCGTCATTATCGACAACTGGCTCGCCATTCAGGTGCACGGTGAACAGTCCAATTTCACTGATTAAATCTTCCACCACATAGATTTCGCCTTTACGAACCAAATGCGCAGGCTGGGTTCTTGGTTTTGGATGCAACCGACGCATCAGCGCCCAGGCCTGATATTCGTGAAGCTCAAGCTTATTGAGTTTGGTGATGATGTCTTCTCCAAATACACAGTGACCACCACCCTCACCCTGATTTTTCAACACCCAGTTTTCTACGTTGTCTTCCGCCATTTTCTGAGCGCTGCTTTCATCTACCGCAATCATCTCACCAAGGAAATGCTTCACGGTTTGCGCTTCTTCTTCGTTCAATCCGAATTGCATCAAATACTCAGCGGAAGCTGAAGATAGTAACATTTGAACACGCTTGCTGGTGGCCAATTGCTGGCTAACTGTCGCGTTCACCGCCACATGGTGTTTTTCAATCATTACCCGTGTTTGGGAAAGCGCTTCGCAACACGCTACATCAATAATGTCGTGCGCCACATAATCGCTGAACTGATAGCCTGCTCGTAGGTAAACACAATCAATTGGCCCAATACCATCCAGCAATAAACGATGGTTCTCACCGGTTGAAAGCCCGTCATACAATTCACGGAAAGTGCGGCGAACCGTGCGGATACCGCGGGCCTGAAGCGCATGCTCGAGCAAATGCTGGTCATAGACATTGTCTTCACGATCCTGCACCACCATCAGAAACGTTGGTCGGCCTTCGTCACCAAAGTGATCTTTGACAGATTTGGTCGCCGTTGCTACGCCCTCTGCCAAGCCTTCAAGCGCTTTGTTCTCAACCAAATCACCATGGTTTTCTCCCGCCCACTCAGCGTAAGGAGATGGCCACTGAACGGTGAGGTAATCATGCAATTCATGGACTCGCTGACCAAATGGCCCCATACCCGCGGCAATGCCGTTAAACTCCACCAGCTTAGGACCCAGCTCGGCGTCATCCATAAAATCACTGCGCATCATTAACAGCGGAACCCGGCGCGCAGGTTCATCACCGCTGTGGATTTGCTGGTGCATTTTTAACAACGCACGGAAGAAGATGTTGCCTGTGGTAATCGGCGAAATCGCATGGTGAATGAAGTGCGCATCTTCAGACACCGCATGGACTAATTTACCCAGCAAATGTACAGAAGAAGTCAGGTGCTCAAAGCGTTGTTTTTCTATCGCGGTAGGAGTCAGAGTAAATGCAGGATGCCTTGCAGAGTCTGAGGTTTGCTTAAGCGCCATGCCGTGTGTTAACGCCCACTCGACCGCTTCATTCTTCGCTTTTTCAGTATTTCGGTATGCCATGATTTCGCCTCGGCTTATCAATCCGCCGCGCAGAACTGGCGGCTATTACCCCGTTATTTGTGCCACCAACGCATAATTCAAGGCCTCAGATTTCGCTCCCTGTTCAAGTGCATGAAATCTAGGCAAGTGTTTCATACTCGCAAGTCGCTTTATCTTTTCCTTTGCGTTTTTCCATAGTCGATCTGTCACCACTTTATCCCTTATGTGGCACGTTATAGTCGTGTATATGCCTTCTTGGGCGCTCAACACAAACTTCGTATACACCCCCAATTAGCCAGAGGCATCACTACTTAATAAGAACAATATCAACCACTGGAGATAAGCAATGACGTCAATCAACAAGCTTTCGGTCGGCCCCATTGTCGGTCACGTAGACGAAAACACGGCCCGGATATTTGGCCGTGCAGACCACCAGAAACTTGATAACGGACAGCCAAGGCGAGCTTTTGGTGTAGCGCGAATACGCAAAGCTGGCAGTAGTTTTCGCTCCCCTTCCATCTTCAAAATGAACCCAAACTTCGATATGACGGGGATAGCCGTCTTTCAGGACTTAGAGCCTGACACCAAATACATCTATCAAGTTGGCTGGATCTTCTCTGATAAAGAACTCGATGAATTCAAAGCATCCACAAAGTGGGATTGGAAAGATGCAGACCAAGGCGAATTCCAAACCGCCAGCAACGATATCCATGCGCCAAAACAATTTGTCTTCGGCTCATGCCGTTACCTATTGCGCCTCTTTGGTGGAAGTTGGTTTGATAATCGTGGTGACAAAACATTCCGATCGATTTTAAAGCAGATGGAAGATGGGGAATCGGTCGACAGATTTTTGATGGTCGGCGACCAAATCTATGCCGATGACCTGAACTTTATCAGCCCCGATGAATGTGTCGACCAGTACCTGGCACGCTATCGAGATGCCTTCAGCCAAGAGCACATTCGAAAACTGATGAGCTCAGTCCCGACATACATGACGCTGGATGATCATGAAATTGAAGACAACTGGCCGAGCAAAGCCACTTCAAAAGACATGACGACCAAATACCCTGCTGCCATCCACTCCTATCAGATTTATCAGATGAGCCACAGTCCGCTGCTCTCCATTAACAACGATGGAAAGCTCTCTGGCTCAACAGAGCGTTATTACTATGCCTTCCAAGATGGCTGCTGTGATTTCTTCGTGACAGACACACGCACTGAGCGGGATCCAGAAGATGAAGAGATGATCAGTGAAGCGCAAATGGACGCACTTCTGGCTTGGTTAGCGGATGACTCTGGTCGCGTAAAATTCGTCGCAACCTCTGTCCCTTTCTTCCCAGATTTAAAGAAAGAAAACGACGACAAGTGGAGCGCCTACAGACAGCAACGCGACCAAATCATCAACTGCATTCGCGACAACAATGTGCAGAAAGTCGTTTTTCTCGCGGGTGATGTCCACTGCTCCATGTCTGCTGAGCTCAATATCGCCCAGCCCGGTGAGCCACCATTAAACATCTACTCCATTATTTCTTCGGCCTTCTACTGGCCATATCCGCACATGAAACGTAGCAAGTTCAAACTCAAAGGCTCCGTTGCTTCTACCACTGATGAAAACGCCTATCTGTTAGGTGCCGTTTCTGATGTTTACTCGGGCGATAACTTCACCAGAGTGAGCGTGACTCAGGAGCGCATCCAAATTCGGGTTTACGAGCGAAAAGGCGAATTGGAAAGCACGATGGAATTTGATTTCTAATTGCTACTAAAACGCTTGGCTCGAATCACTCTGATTAACCACAAGGGATAATATTGTCCCTTGTGGTTATTAAGCAAACGTCCGAAGCCAATCAGCAGGTCTGCGCTTTCCGCCACCACTGGAAAGGGCGAATATTTCGGTTCATTGCAAAGCCCGCGAAGAGAATGGCTACCATGCCGAGCGTCATCAATGGCGTGATGGCATTGCCATAAACCAGATAATCAACAATCACGGTCGCGACGGGATACACATAGGCCAGCACTGCAATCATAGGAGTTTCCAGCTTCTGGAATGCGCCATAAAGCAAAATGTACATCACTGCCGTCTGCAAGAATCCTAACGCCAGCAACCAATACCAATGATCGCCTGCTGCCGGCACTTCCTGAACGGGCGAGAAAGTCGCCATCATTAGCGTACCGAGCGCTAAATGTACCGTTGCGATTAAATGCGGTTTGATATGACTTAGCCGACGGGTGATCAAAGTGGTTATCGCATACAGCACTGCTGCTAACATCGCGCTACCAATCCCCCAGAGCAGGTTTTCGCTCCAACCGCTGGAGAACGGATCCACAATCATCAGCACGCCGGAAAATGCCACCAACACCCAGAGCCAGTTGTGCGCCTCAAACCGCTCGCGCAAAAACAGCGCTGCAATAGATAACACAAAAATGGGTTGCGTGTGATATGCCACTGTAGTGATGCCAATCGGGGCGAAGCTGAACGAGGTAAACAGAAAACACCAATTCAGTACCAGAGTGACGCCACCTGCCAGCATCAACAGCCACTCTTTCCCCGTGACCTTCGAAGCATCCAGATAACCGCGTACCCAAGCGTAAAAACCGAGAAACATGAACCCAAACAGACAGCGATAAAACACCGCATTGAGCGCTGACTGCCCCGACTCATACACAAACACGCCGATGGTGCTCGAAAGCATCATCGCCAGAATCATTTCCACTTTACCGATAGTATTTGGCTGCATCATTTCGTCTCCTTGTGCTCGCTTCACCTGTGTGCGAGCATCTGAAGACGTTAACGGCAATGTGCCTTTCGCGATATTTATCATAGTTAACGGGCATTAAGCGCAGCTAAACACCATCGTTCGCGAAGGATGACGAGGAAGAAAAATGGACGAGAACAAGTTTCAAGATATTCCACCGATGAACGCCATGGTGTCGTTTGATGCAGTGATAAAAAGCGGCACCATCGCTGGCGCGGCGCAGATGCTTAACCTCACTTCTTCGGCTGTCAGCCAGCGCATCAAACAGCTCGAATCCTGGTTTCGTGCGCCATTGTTTCATCGCAACGGAGGCAAACTGGAACTGACAGACATCGGCCGCCAACTTGCAGCATCCAGCACCACCGCCTTTGACCAGTTGCTCGCCACCACCCATCAAATTCGTTCTGCCGCTGCCAGCAGTGAAATTACCGTGAGTGCTATTTCATCTTTCGCCTATTTACGGTTGATGGAAGCCCTGCCCGACTTTTACGCCGCCAGCCCAGACCTCAGCCTGACGCTGGATGCCAACAACAGCAAAGTCGACTTCCGCGCTCAATCTCTCGACCTTGCCATTCGTTATACCTATCAGCCTTACGATGAAGGCTTGGTCTTCGAAAAAATCGCCGACGAAGAGATTTTCCCCTGCGTCAGTCCTGAGTTGTTGGAGCGTGTACAAAGCGACGATTTAAAAACACTGCTCGACCATTCCGCCATGATTATCGATTCCAGCCCGCAACTGGTGAACGTCCAACCCGGTTGGCAGCAATGGCTCAGTAAATTCGAAGACTTCGATGTGGAAGGCTGCAAAAGCCTGAGATTCAACGAATACCAATACGCTCAAAAGACAGCCATTGAAGGATACGGCGTGTTGTTCGCCCGCAGCGTGTTAGCAGAGTCCGCCATAGCTAGCGGAGAGCTGATAAGAATCGGCGAACACTCCATGCCTTCGGCATCAAGCTACTACTTGGTTTCAAGAAAAGATGTACCGTTAAAACCACCCGCGCGCGAGTTTGCCAAATGGTTCAGAGAATGGTTTGAGATGAAGGAAGCCTAAACATGAAAATACCGCTACTTCTCTGGGAAATAGCGGTATACAAGTTTGAGGGTTTACTTAGCTAGATTTGACTATCAATCACTGAGCGGATTTCTGCCAGTGAAGTTTCTTTGACCAGTTTGCCATCTTCAAATACCACCTCCAGCAACCCTTGCGCTTCTTCGGCTTCTGAGACGTTATCAAACAGCACTAACTCGCCTCCCACATCCTCAACTTTGAGCAATCCCTTCGCTGATTTCTTTTTGGTATCCGTTTTTGGGTCCTTGAAAATAGCAACTCGTTCACCGCTTTTCACAACACTTGTCGCTTTCACTGCCGAACCATGGGTATCTCGGGTGACGTACTGATAGCTGTATGAACCAATGCCCAATACGACTTTTGAGGCAAACCCTTTATCCATCAGTCTTTGTAAGATCTCACGCTGACGCGGCAGCGTAATGGCATCGCCATAAATAGCACCGATGTGTTCATCGAGAAGTTTGAACCCCTTATCTGTTATCGTGCCTCCGAAAATATCCCACAAGCACTCGATAAGTCCTTTTACTTCGCAGTCCATCAACTCAATGGTCTGGCCTTCAAAGACCCCATAAAACTGACCATTCCAGCGATAGGCTTCATAGCCACTTGCAAGTGCCTCTTGCTCCGCCTCACTTTGAGAGTTTGCAAGCTCAGAGTACTCAGATACGGGAGACGCTTTGTAACCTGTCAGGATTTTAACCGGATCTCCTGAGTCCGGGCGGATAACCAAAGTGCCTTCTCTTGCCAAAATCTCATCTTTTAACTGGGGAAGATACTCTGTTACCAGCGTCCAGAAATCCCAGGTATCCGAAACGACACTCAGAATTCCCTTCGGTGATTGCTCTCTCATCAGGTAGCGGAAGAACTCAATCTCACCTTCAAGCAACCATGAACAGGTTACTGAGTGTTCAGTCGCATCGACAGAGCAACCTACCAGTTCCTGATCTACATTTGCTCCGTAATATTTCTCAGCAAACAACACTGCCGGAATCGTGTCGGTACCAACAAGGCCAGATGCTAAGTGGCCAAAACCACTCATTGCTGCTGCTTGCTTACCGAACATCCCTCTGAAACTGAAATCGTGCCCTTGGAAAGGAACAAACTCCTTCGCCAAGCCGGTTTTAGCCGCAAATTCTTTAAAGACTTTCAAGTAAGCTACTGAGGTTGTTGCACTGGTTTGAATCGGCCAGTTCTCTGCACTCAACACCGTTTCAATCATGTTGGTTAGCCACTGAAAACCTTCTTTGGTATTTACCACCGTCATTGGTGGCACTTGATAAGGCACCAGAGTTCCTTCTGGCAATGCTTTAATTTTAAGGGGTAGATAACCTAAGTCGTGTAGCTCTTCCAAATAGCTCACATCAACCGGATATCCCAGCATGGCGCTCATCACTCGCTTGTGGTTTGCCACTGCCGTTTCTTTATCTGCACTGAAAAAAGCATCCCACTCTTCCATCAAATAGCTTTTAATGAAATATTGCAGACCAACAAACGCAACTTTGTCATTTTCAGCAACGTTACTGAGCTTCCCGCTGCGTGACGTGTAGTTTGCATAAACTTCTGAGACGTCTGGGTGATAAGCTCGCGCATGGAACTCTTTATAAACATCTTTTTGCATGCTTGGGGCAATAATAGTCATGGCGATCTCCTTATAAGCTAATGACGTTGAGTGTTACGTTGGCCGCTGTGTCGTATTCTTCTTTTGCTTTGAACGAGTCCGTGGTGTAAATCTCGTCAATGATGCCGTCAAACACTGCCATGCCATTCGAAAAAATACCGTGTGTAACAAACAGAGATACCTTCTCTGCACCTGCTGACTTAAGAACTTTGGCCAGCTCAATAAAGGTTCTTCCTCCATCGCAAATATCATCAGCAATAAGGACAGATTTACCTTCAACGTTTCCTTCAATGACGGTTTTAACAATCTCACCCGTTTTCAGATCCCGAACTTTCTGCGCCTGAATCACAGATGGACGACCATCAAAAACTTCAGCCAGCTTTTGCGTCTTTTTGCTCGCTCCTGCATCAGGGGAAACCAAAATCACTTCGTCGCTGTTCATGAGCTCAACTAACGCTTCACATCTAGTGAAGATTTCCGCCTGTGATACGTTGTTCACACGCTCCACTAGCGCGGTAGAAACATCACTGTGAACATCCCAAAGCGTCACTTTCGCGAAGCCCTGCTGATTGATCACAGATGCCATAACAGCAGCACCCAGAGCCTCCCCTTCTACACATACTCTGTCCTGACGGGCATAAGGGAAATAAGGCAAAGTAAGCTCAATCGGAACAGCATCAAACGTTGCGCGCTTAATCGCGTCAGTGGTCATTAGAAGCTTCATAAGATCTGATGAGCTTTGAATGCGAGCTTTAATCAGAATGCGCGCCGCATTTTCCAGTTGCTCCACGTCTACTCTCACTTGCTCTTCACCACCTGAAAAAGTAAATGCTGTGGTGTTTACACTTCTGATATTTCCCACTTGATCAATCGCTGAAATTTTCATGGCTGCTCCTTTAATCTCACATTGTGTCCCTTCGACACTATTTAAACTAGCGGATAGAGTTTAGCCGATCAAGCACTTTGTGTCCTTATGACACAATTAATTTTTATGTATCTGATTTATATGAAATTTAATCATATGGGTTTGACCGTATAAGGAAATTTCCCTAATGTGTCTGTGGGACAGAAAGATAGGCAAAGACACGAAATGCCAAACGGAAACCAAAATAGCCATACGAATCCGCAATTTACGGTAGACAGCGTTCTATTTACCGTCGCAGACGGAACACTCAAGGTGTTACTGGTCAAACGTGCTAATCAGCCTTTTGAGGGATTGTGGGGTTTGCCTGGAGGCTTCATAGACCAAGATTTGGATCTGAATACAGACGATACGGCAAAGCGAAAACTAAAAGAGAAGACCAGTGTTGAGCCTCAGTACTTAGAGCAATTACAAGTTTTCTCCGGTGACAAGCGTGACCCGCGAGGCTACAGCATCACTTTGGTTTACTACGCCCTTGTCACAGAACAAAAGGTCTCTACGCACATCAGCACGGTTGACGATGTAGCTTGGTTTGATGTGAACTCACTGGCTGAAATGACGCTTGCTTTCGACCACTTCGCACTTATTCAGACAGCCCGCCAACGCCTGCAACAGAAAGCCCTCTACTCTATGGTGCCTGTCTATTGCCTGCCTGAGAGGTTTACAATCGGCCAGTTAAAGAGTGTGATTGAAACCATTATTGAAAAGCCGATTCAGCGTAAAAGTCTGATTCGCCGCATCGAAGCTTCTGAAATGTTTGAAGGTATTGAGGAAAAAGTACGTTCGGGTGGCCGTCTGGCACAGTTGTACAAGGTGAAAAGCGGCGTTGATATCGCGCATTTCGAGCGCAATTTTAGCGTTTAGCCTCAATGCTAAATATCTATAGCGCTTTACTGAGAAACGTCACCCAAGCGGTGACGTTTTTTCTATTACTCAATGTTCGATTGCGTTTGTCGCCGCAATTCGTCAGGGGCTCCGCTAAATGGTTCAGGGAGTGGTTTGAGATGAAGGAAGCCTGAAGCTTCGCAAATATGTTCACTCAACAAGCCGCAAGATGATGCGGCTCGTAGTTTAACTCGTTAGTAAGTGATTCTTTTTTCAGCAAAACCCATATTGGCGAAACCACACACAATATAGGTTTTTTATTATGAATCTCATCAACAACAAGCGCCTTTTACATGGCGCTATGCTTCTTACCACTATGCTCTTTGCGGTATTGGTATCTCCGCTCGCACAGGCGGCCGATGGCATCAAAGGAAAGAATCTGCTTCATGTTGCGAATTGGAAAGCGGCGACGGACAGTTTTGGCTCCAGCTTCCGTGCGGCAGACCCATTAATTCAAGATGGTGAGATTCAGGTCGAGTTCACTTTATCCGCCAAGCAGGAAGGGAAAAACTGGCCGTTTGTCGAAATAATTTGTGATACGGATACAGCGCTGTCTGGCGTGTCGGTGGTAGAAATTACTTACCGCTCTGAATCAGACGTTTCCGTGAAGTTCTCTCAGTCAGACTTTGGTTCAAGTGGCGATGGCTCCTACGCGCATTATCAAACCGTCATCCCAGCGTCAAAGCAGTGGATCACCGTGAAATTAAACGCCGACGAATTCAAGCAACCTAGCTGGGCGCCGGAAAGCACAAAGAAAATTGCACTCAACCTGGACAACGTTCAAGACATTTATCTCTCACCGAGACTGAACTTTGAAACCGGTGAAACCAGCAACATCTGGATTAAGAGTCTTCGCGTACTCTAGTCGCCGAGCACTATCCAACAAGAGTTAACCACTCTGAACCCCAAGCGCTGCCCATCAGCTTTTATAACGGGCAGCGTTTTAAATTTCATCAGAACAGTGGGATCCACGAACTTATATCCTTACTCGTATGCCCTTGATAATCATCTGGTCTGTTAATAGCGCGATAGTTAGAGTGAAAACTGAGAGACGCAGGAATAATGGCGACGCTGACCAGCCACAAAACCAGAGAATCCGAGGACAGGAAAAGGCAAAACCCTAGAGACAACGACGCCATTAATAACATTCCTACGTCACACCACATCAAGAATTTCTTCATTTTCACGAATTGCGCCCAGTCATCGATGAGCCAATCATTTGAGAATTGATGGCATGCAGAACAAACCCCTGTGTGGGGTAATGTGTCTGTATCCGTTTTACACTCAGGGCATCGGGCTTTCACTGAAGTTCCTTTCCTACTTTCCTCAATCATCTCGGCGCAGATAAATATTCAGCACAATCAACAGCAGCAAAAACAACGGGAAACCGATAAAGCCAAACATCTTGCCAGTGTCGGCCTGTTCTTCAAATTCTGTTTGAGTGCGGTATTGATAAATCACAGTATCCGCTAACGCGATTTGCGCGACCATGTTCGACAGATGCGGATAGCCGAAATACGGACATAGTGTAATGAAAACGGTCTGCCCTTTTCTGGCTTTCAGCTGATTTCTATCACCAGCCCAATAGCCCAAGCTGCCGTCAATGGTCATAGAAAAGGTTTGCTGGCTTTTCGCTAAATCCAAAACATCTGTGTTTTTTGGGGTGCGGTAATCTCGTAGTTCATAGTCTGTGGTTTCGCACTGCTCAATCGGCAAGTAGTCAGAAACAAGAATATGCGGCGTCGCGAGTGGGTAAGAACAGATGGCGATACCTATCACCAACACAATCGATGCCCCAAACCATAAAGGACTTCGTTTGTCTTTCGGCACACTGAACATCAGGTAGCTGACGATAACGCCAACCACCAGTGAAACAATAATCAGCCCCAACCTTTAATCCCCGCAATGAACATGCCCAGCAATCCTACCAAGCTGATAACAAAGGCTACGCTGCGGCCGAGTTTTAAGTTCAGGTAGTAGCAGAGCATGTGGAGTACACGTCCGCCGAAATAGATAAACGCACTGGTGTTTACCCACTCAGGGTCGGCAGAAGAAAGAATGGCAAACAGAGAGAAAAGGATCAGAATTGCGGCGCTTTCGTTACTGTTTTCAATAGCGCGGGTCGCCCGGAACAAAATGCTCGAATGGCTTGGCTCTATCGGGTAGCCCGGTACACATTTCGCTTTAAGCCTTACCACGTCGGCAACCATCCACTGAATGAAAAAGATAAAACCGGTAAGCCCCAGTACCAAAACGGTATCGCTATAAGGTTGAACAAAACCCATTATCTCTACCCCTGCATCTAACTGTTTAATATTCAGATTTTCAGTCTAAGTACTCTTACAGGGTTTAATAGGTAGGCTTACCGATATTAGTGCTCACATCACTAAAATTGATGGAAATCTCCGAAGGTTTCCACACCTTCGTGCTTCTCACACCAAGCAACTCCCCCTCCATTTTCTTGATGTCACACGCACACAATATTGTGAATCTTTGAAGGCATTCTCACCTGAAAAGACCTTCCTTTTTCAAAACGATCAACACGTTGGATAATCACCGCTAAATCGGTTAAAGGATTGACCCAAGATGCTGAAAGACGAAGATTTTAAAATCGACCACGAATTCTTCCACTTCCGCAAAGACCAATATGCGCTCTGGAAAATCAAAGATGCCAGAGTCAAAGAGCTCTCGCTTCTGGATAACCTGCTCTATATCTTCTTCTGGATTTGGATCTTCTCCGGCGGCGTCTGGCTTGCCTACTCCCAGTTTCAGAACAAAGGTGTTCTCGGTCTTGCGCTGGTTTTAACTGGCTTAGGTGCATTTTCCATCTTCAAACGCGCCAAGTATTCCCTGCAATTAGAAATCAACCATGCCGACACCACTGGTGTGCAATGGGTGAATGTGAAAAAGACCAATAAAGAGGCTGACCGATTAGTGTTGGAAAAGCAGGTGATGGTGATTAAAGAGTTAAAGACGGGTTAACTGAAACCCCACATTAATCTCAAAATAAAACCTTACATTTTTATTGACGAAGATCTCAGCAACCGAGCTGGAGTGCGAGTGAAATCATGTATGCATATTGGTGCTCAATGGTATATTCATGCCGGAAATTACAGACAGTAGATGGCGTATTACGTGCCGAGAAGTAAAGGGCGTTAGCTTGGATAGATCATGCCCCTTTTCCATTTAGGGATGCTCTTCACTTATCTCGCAGAACACAACTTTTCCCTTACCAAAACTAATCTTTTACCCCTCACTCATTCATCGTGAGAATATTGCTTATTGATGGCCGACTTAACAATAACCAATCAGTTTTTCATGCGATCACGGTCAAATCTTGCTTTATGCACTTTGTGGTAGATTCCAGCCAGATGACTTAGACAGTGATTGTGTTTAGCGTGCAAAGCATCGAAAGGCGGTACCTTACGCCGGATTTTACCTAGTATCGCTGTCATAAAACGTTTATTACCCCCAAAAAGCTTCGGAACGAATACATATGCGGCAACTAAAAGTGAAAAAGGCCATTTTTCTCACCACAATCCTTTCATTCCCGTTACTTGCCTATGACGGCGTTGAACTGAATAAAGAGGGCTTGGATAAAGGCAATGTTTCCGGATTGAGGATTGATTACATGTCCTGCACCGTTTATCAGGGAACAAATGAGTTAAAAGGTGAAGTTATATACTGTAACCAAGTCGATAACCTAACCGTGATGTACCCATCCGAAAGCTGTAACACCATAGCCAATTATCAGTTATTTTCTGGTGAAAGTTATCTCACCCAGTTTCGCTTTGCTTGCGAGGCGTACATTAGAGCCGGTGTTTCTGCGAGCATCTTGGACAGAATTGATTGAAACGAAGAAAGACAAACCCCGCTAAAGGCTAACAAAGCCCTGATAGGAGAAAAACTACGCTAGGCTTCGGTTTGCCCGGAACACTGTGTTAGCAGGCAATCAAAAGATAGGAATATTGTGAAAGTTATAAAAGTAATTTTGAAGGGAGTTCTTGGACTGTTTTTTGTCTTTGTTTTTATAGGGACTGGCTACTATTTCTACGATCTAAGTCAACAAAAAAAGCAAGACGAAAAAGAGTTAAATTATGCTTCTCAGCAAAAATGGAGTTGGTACGATGAATATGAGCGGATACAAATCAGTGAGTTTGTAGAAGGAAGAAGTATTCTTAGAAAGGTCAACTTGCAGAATAAATATGTAATCTATGCTTACAAAAATGACGATTATAGCCTCAGTGCTATGGCAAAGTTTGTTACTCCTTGCAGTCCAAACAAAGAAATTGAAACTTCAGAACTTTACTCTGATGGACTGCCTAAAGTGTTGAAATGCAATGAGGAAGGTGATGCTCTTCATTTCCTAGTGAAATGGAATGACAGTAGTACTGATTTCATTTGGGAAGAGAGTTTGGGCGGATTCTCGTTAAGGGAGAATTTCACCTACTGGGATTTCAGTAGTCTAGATCAAGAAGTTACTTTGAATAAGGCGAAATAGACTGCGAATACATATGAGCCCTACTAAGGTCAATAGGCAATAGCATTCTCTTGGCTGCCCCTGCGCGGCCAATCCTCTCACCTTGCAACTACCTCATTTCTTTGAATAAAATCACTCCACTCGATTCTCCATGCGACCAAAATCAAGCCTCCTTTTATGCACTTTGTGGTACATTCCCGCCAAAAGTTTTAGACAGTGATGGCGTGTTGCGTGCCGAGAAGCGAAGGGCGGTAGCGTAAGTCGCTTGTGCCCCATTGCTTGTTGGCGAAAACTAATTTTATCAGTCTCACATCGAGAGTATTCGATAGATTTTCTAATGCTAATCGTGTGGTGTGGAATTGCCCATTTGTGACATTTCTAGTTTATGTGTTATTAGGTATGATAAGTTTTTTTAAAACACATACTTATGCTAATTTAGATTGTGTTGATAAAAGATCCCAGAGTGGGATGTCTAATACCCTGTGTTTTGGGGTTTAATAAATGGTTAAGCGGAAAGAGCTGATTGCCATATTTTTCGATAAGAGAGAAGGGTTTTTAATGAAAGATGTTACTTTGACATCAATTCGATTTTTGAACTACAAAGCATTAAAGAATTTCTCGCTAAGCTTTAATGCGATGAACATTCTTGTTGGCCCTAACAACGCTGGAAAGTCTACTGTTATTAGTGCACTGAGAATCCTCGAATCTGCGTTAAAAATAGCTAACTCCAAAAGCGCGGTAAATGTCCCATACTACTCTGGTGGGTACAGTCTCGGTCACCGGATACCTGAGGATAATCTCCCTGTATCATTAGAAAATGTTCACACAGACTATTCAGATGTAAACACTACTATTACCTTTCGGTTTAGTAATCGAAATAAGTTAGTTCTATTCTTTCCATGCGATGGTGGATGTGTTCTTAATATAGATACTGATGGAAAATCAGCAAGAACACCCTCAGCGTTCAAAAAGGCGTTTCCTTTCAAGGTCCAAGTTGTTCCTGTATTAGGTCCTATCGAACAAGAAGAGAAGATTGTTACTGATGCCACAGTAAAGAAGAGTGTTGGGACACCAAGAGCTAGTAGGCACTTTAGGAATTATTGGTATAAAAATCCTGAAGGATTTGATGATTTTAAATATATGCTCGAAGAGACATGGCCCGGCATGTCTATTCAACCGCCTGAATTAACGACGGCACTTGAACAACGGTTGGTTATGTTTTGTTCCGAGAGCCGGCAAGATAGAGAGGTATATTGGGCTGGTTTCGGATTTCAAATTTGGTGTCAGCTTTTAACGCATATCTCTAGATCGAATGAATATAGCCTAACAGTAATTGATGAGCCTGAAGTTTATTTACACCCTGACGTTCAACGACAATTACTGGGGATCTTACGTGAGATAGATGTTGATGTATTACTTGCCACACACTCAACAGAAATACTAGGCGAAGCTGACCCTAGTGAAATTCTTCTCGTTGATAAAAGGTTGCAGGCAGCGAGAAGGCTTCGAGATGTTGAAGGTGTGCAGCAAGCTTTAGACTCGATAGGCTCAATTCAAAACATTACTTTAACTCAATTAGCTAGAACAAAGAAAGTTCTATTTGTTGAAGGTATGGGTGACTACAAAGTTATCCGTAGGTTTGCTAGAAAAATGGGCTTCATTGAACTTGCTTCTGGCTCAGACATCACTCCTTTCGAGTCCGGTGGTTATTCCTCATGGGAGCGGGTTCGCTCATTAGCATGGGGCATAAAGAACACACTTGGTGCTGACATTAAAATTGCCGCTGTTTATGATCATGACTACTGGTGTGAAGAGGAGGTAGAAGAAACTCTTAACGACCTAAATAGTAATCTTTCCTTTGCTCATATTCACCAAAGGAAAGAGATTGAGAACTATTTGCTTGTCCCTTCTGTTTTACAACGGCTATTGGTAAAGTTGGTGAAAGAAAGAAATTCACGGAAGGGGTTTGACTTACAAGTTGATGAAGAGGTTATTTGTATCTTGGATGAATTGTCTACCAAGTATAAGAATGATCTACAAGGTCAGTACATTGGTAGATATACGCAGTTTCATCAAAAAAAAGGTAGCCCAGAAGATATTTCCACATTAACTTCAAATGCAATTGATATATTCGATAAAAAGTGGTCCGACATCTCATTAAGAATGGAGATTGTCTGTGGAAAAAAAGTTTTGAAAGATTTGAGAAGCTATATCAGTGATAAGTGGTCTGTAACATTAACAGATATCAAGATTATTGATGAGTTTAATGGTATTGAAATCCCAAATGACATGAGAAGTTTGGTGGACACCCTGGATAGATATCGCAATCAGTAAAATAATTTAGAAATCATAAAAATAATAATGATAAGTGTCGCGCAGCCGACACTTTATTTGGGTTTTGAACAAGCCCGTCCTTTATTAAGTAGATTGCTCGGATGCCTACAGGAAGGCGGGACGCCCATCGAGGAATGATAGGCGAGCGCCGCCATAGTCTTAGTTATTCGAATCTAACGGCGTAGAGCACCGACTCTAACCAGCTTCTGTCCAAAAGTGGCTTAAGAAAGTGGTAGAACAGGGGCTCTATCAGCCACTCCAAAACAACCAAGCAGCCATACCAATGGCTGCTACTCCCCTTCCCCCTCACTCAACGGAAAAATCTTCTCACCATTAATCGTGATTTCAAAAGATACCACTTCCCAGCCCTCTTCTACGTCTAGATCAATCGGGATACCATTGCCAACGCCGACATAGAAGAAGAGAGAAAAATCGAACTCTCTTCCGTTTTCCAAAGAGCCTTCCATCCTCATTATTCTTTTGCACGCTGGAAAGATGTGGCCATTGAAATCCAGCTCTTCAACACCCAAGAACGTCACCGTCGTTTCTATCTCTACTTCTGGTTGCTCTACGCCATCAATAAAGCGCTTGAAGATGTTCTCTGATTCGTATTTTTCCCCTTTAAACAACTCATCTTTGCCTTGAACTCCCGAAGGGAAGTAATACCATTCTTCATTTCCTTCAATCGCCCCGTAAAACACATTGTGAGTGGAGAAAGAGATTTCTTCTGGCTTATCTGGGTCTAGGGTATAGAAGTGCCCATCTTTGTGTTTTTTGCGTTTGTAGGTGAAGAATTGGGTCGCTTTCACGCCTGTCATTCCGGGGACGGATACTTCCCCCCCTGTTACCACTTTCTCACCCGCGCCATAGTAATAGTTGTGTGAGTCTTTCAATCGGTAGATGTAGTCCACCGTGTATTCTGCTCCCTCTTTGTCTAGCTCTTCGTTAAAGCAAAGAGAGGAGCTCACACTGCGGTCTATCTCTTCACACCCTGTCAGGAACAGGGCCAGCAAGGTAAGAGGGCCGTACTTGGCAAGCTTCATAAAAACGTCCTGCTTGTTGTACTTATTCAGGTAAACAGTCTCTTAGGTTTTCACGGAGTACGCTTACGTACAATTGATACACCCATGTATTCCAACGCTTTTTGCATAGATAAGACTGAACATTTGGGGTTTTGGGGCTCTCCACAATATCGACGCCTCTCGCAAAGCGAATCAATGTCCCTATTCATTCCATCTTTACTTGTCCCGCTAATCATCAAAGATGATTTAATAGCCATGTTTCTGAAAAAACGGATTTTTTACTTAAACAAGGATGAATGATGACCACTGAACAGCAAACCGATGTTCCTCTCGCTGATGTCAAAGAGCCGAAGATTTGGCATGTTGCCCTTTTACTAAGCCTTTTGACGATTCTCGTCGAGGTGATTTTTTACGCGCTGGAATCTTATTTCGGCCCTACAGAGTCGAGCTCTTCTTTTATTTCTACTGCCCTTCCCTGCGTTGTCGCAGGCATGTATTTCGGGCAGAAAACGGAACGTTTGATGTCTCGTCAAACCCGCTTGCTGTCAATTCTTTTGTGGGGGGCCGTTGAGCTCATTGTTGTTGCGGGCATCATGCGCTACTTCTTCGGCTTAACGTTGGCTGAATTTACTGCGGAGTTTGGTGCGGTGTTCTGGTGGATTGTGGCCATCTTGATGCCGCTGACTCTTATCATTAGCTATTTCGTGTTCAAGTGGGGCGAGAAAATGGGGATTAAGAACGCCGTGAAAGCCCGTGAAAAACAGTTGGCGAAGCAACAGAAATCCGAATAGCCCTCTCTCCTTTTTCTTTTCAAGCAGGTATCAGCATTTAGGTGCCTGCTTTCCCCTCGAACATAACCACAATTTCTCTATCTACGCTTTACCCCAAAGCGTTGCGCAATTAGTTAATCCAACTTAACTAGCTCGATTCATTCAACGAAAACCATTGTTGTAAGGCTTCAGCGGTGACTTTAATGGCTTCATTTTTGCGGTCTGATTTGCGGCTGATAATAAACCAGGTGAGAGGCAGCCCTTGTTTAGTTACGGAAACAGGTGCCACCAGCGCTTGTCTTATCGAGCGTTTCAGCGCCCAGCGGGAAAGAATGCTCACGCCCAAATCGACGGCGATCATTTCTACGATGGCATCGGTCATTTCTACGACCTGCATGTGAGGAAGACGAATACCGGATGGACGGATAAAGCGTTCGTATTCAAAACCAGGAAGCGCGTCCAGACTGTAGGTCAGGTAATCTACATCCACTAAATCCTGCGCTTCAATCCAAGGTTTGGCGGTTAATGGGTGATTGGGGTGAGTCACCAGTACCAGCTCGTCTTCCATCAAGGTTTTACAATCCAGCGCTGGGTTTTCTGAACGCGCAGGAGAAATGATGATGTCCGTTTTTCCGGTTATCAGGGTCGCTTCGGCTTCTCGGGTTGCTGCCGCCACAAAATCGATTTGCAGCTTTTCTCTGCTGAACGCGAGCGATTTCAGAAACCCCGGTACCCAATGATAGGCAGAGTATTCTGCAATCCCTATTCGCACTAGGTGGCTGGCATTGGCAGCGGTGCGCTCGAATTCGTCTTCTGCCCGTGATAGCTCCGGCAGGATGGATGATGCTGTCTGGATCAATGCTTGTCCGGCGGGAGTTGGTTTGAGTCTTCGTCCTTCGCGCTCAAATATCGCACTGCCCAGTCTTCGCTCCGCTTCTGCAAGGCGATGGCTCATGGCAGGCTGTGTGACGCCAATGGCGTCTGCGGCGGCACCTAAACTGCCGTATTTTCCAATCGCATCAAGTAACTGCCAGTGGCGGATCTCCAACCTCATACATGCACCATTTTTATGTATTTATAGAGTTATTCATTAATCATTCTACATAAAAACCACTAGCATTCTCTTGTCGTTGTTAGAAAGCATGAGTTTTTAACAACATGGCTTCTTAACAAAGTGGTTCCTTAAAAGCAGGAGGGAAACAGATGATGGGCATTTGGATGGTATTGGCCGCTGCGTTGGGTTTTAGCTCGAACCCTTTACTGGCGCAGTTGCTGCTGAGTCAGGGGTTCTCGCCAGATACTGTTACCCTGTACCGCTTTGCTATTCCAACTTTCATTATGCTGTTGTTGCTGAAAAAGCGTCCGGTGTTGGATGGCGAATTTCTGCGTTTTATCGCAGTGGGCGGTTTATCAGCCTTGGGCATGTTGGCTTTTATGTCGAGCCTCTCCAAGCTTGAGCCAAACACGGTTATTCTGACTTATTACGCCTACCCCATGTTCGCGATTCTGATTGGCTGGCTTTGTTTTAACAAAACCATGAGCCGCAACCGGATGATCGCTGCCATGCTGATTGCTATCGCTGTCTGCATTATGCAGGAATCAAAAGGCTTTGGAGCGTCTTGGCAAGATTTGCTGGTTTGTCTCGCTGCGCCTGTGTCGTTCGCCGTGGTGATCAACATGTTCTCCCTGCCTGAAAAAAATCACGACGCCTCAGCCCGAATGTTTGCCGCTTTGTTGGGTCATATGGCGATTCTTGTGCCTGTCGCATTCGTCAGTCAGGAAACGTTTTCTGTCCCTTCCTCGTTTGACGAACTTGGGCTGATTCTGGCTCTCGGCGTGCTTTCCGCTGCCCTACCCCAATACTTGTTTTCCAAAGGGGCGCAGTTGGCCGATATGGAGCAGACCACCATGATTAGCAGCTGTGAAGTGGTGTTTGCCTTGGGTTTGGCTTGGGTTTTTCTGGGAGATGCAGTGAGCCTGAACGATATGATGGCTGCAACCCTGATTTTACTGGCGGGATTGATTCGCTATGAAGGGATGCCAACGCCAAGGGATGGTGATAATAGGGATGAACGCAGCAAAAAAGACAGTGCCGTTTTTATCCCACGAGGCTCAGAGAATCACTCAAGCTGATGTTTGCGCATCTAAGTTCTGCTGATTTCAGATAAAAAAATACCGCTCACTGGGAGCGGTATAGTCTGTTGTCGTTCTAACTCGCGGTGGTTATTAAGCGATGTCGAAACGGTCTGCGTTCATCACTTTGGTCCATACAGCAACGAAGTCTTTCACGAATTTCTCTTTACTGTCGTTTTGCGCGTAGATTTCCGCATACGCACGCAGGATAGAGTTTGAACCGAACACTAGGTCAACACGGCTTGCAGTGTATTTCACTTCGCCGCTTTTACGTGAAACGATGTCGTAAGAGTTACGGCCTGTCGGTTTCCACGCATAGTTCATGTCGGTCAGCGTCACGAAGAAATCGTTGCTCAAGGTGCCAACACGGTCAGTGAATACGCCATGTGCAGAGTCGCCGTAGTTCGTACCCAGAACACGCATACCACCCAACAGTACGGTCATCTCTGGTGCGGTTAGGCCCAGCAGTTGGGCGCGATCCAGCAGCATTTCTTCTGGTGCTACCGCGTAATGCTGTTTCTGCCAGTTACGGAAACCATCTGCCAGCGGTTCCAGCACAGCGAATGACTCAACATCTGTTTGTTCTGTTGTTGCATCACCACGGCCTGCTACGAATGGTACTTCCAGCTCGAAGCCGGCGGCTTTTGCTGCCTGCTCGATACCCAGGTTACCTGCCAGAACAATTACGTCTGCCACGCTGATACCGAACTCGGTCGCGATAGGCTCAAGCACAGACAGTACTTTTGCCAGGCGCTCAGGCTCGTTGCCCTGCCAGTCTTTCTGAGGCGCTAAACGGATACGTGCACCGTTTGCACCGCCACGGTTATCAGAGCCACGGAAAGTGCGTGCGCTGTCCCATGCAGTTGAAACCATTTCGCTGATAGACAGGCCGCTTTGTGCGATTTTCGCTTTCACAGCAGCAACGTCGTAATCCGCTTTACCTGCTGGAATTGGGTCTTGCCAAATCAGTTCTTCTGCCGGTACGTCTGGGCCGACATAGCGGGATTTAGGACCCAAATCGCGGTGCGTCAGCTTGAACCAAGCGCGTGCGAATACATCTGAGAAATACGCAGGATCGTTGTAGAACTTCACTGAAATCTCGCGGTAATCCGGGTCGATTTTCAGTGCCATGTCTGCATCAGTCATCATTGGGTTGTGACGAATGCTTGGATCTTCCACGTCTGCTGGTTTGTTTTCTTCTTTGATGTCGACCGGTTCCCACTGCCATGCGCCTGCTGGGCTCTTGGTCAGTTCCCACTCATGGTTTAGCAGCATGTCGAAGAAGCCGTTGTCCCATTGCGTTGGGTTAGTGGTCCACGCGCCTTCAATACCACTGGTCACAGTATCGCGACCCACGCTGCGGGTGGTGTGGTTCTGCCAGCCGAAACCTTGTTCATGAATATCTGCGCCTTCTGGGGCTGGACCCAGATTTGCTGCATCGCCATTGCCGTGCGCTTTACCCACAGTGTGGCCGCCCGCCGTCAATGCCACGGTCTCTTCATCGTTCATGCCCATACGAGCGAAGGTCACACGCATGTCCTGTGCGGTTTTCAGTGGATCTGGGTTACCGTCTACACCTTCTGGGTTAACGTAGATCAGACCCATCATCACGGCTGCCAGTGGGTTTTCCAGATCGCGTTCGCCTTCTGCTGCGTAGCGACCGTTCTCACCACCACTTGGTGCCAACCACTCTTGCTCTGAGCCCCAGTAGATGTCTTTTTCTGGATGCCAGATATCTTCACGGCCGAACGCGAAACCGAAGGTTTTCAGACCCATGGATTCATACGCCATGTTACCTGCCAGAATCATTAGATCGGCCCAGCTGATTTTGTTGCCGTATTTTTGTTTGATTGGCCACAGCAGACGACGTGCTTTATCCAGGTTGGCGTTGTCTGGCCATGAGTTCAATGGCGCAAAACGCATGTTGCCGGTACTTGCACCACCACGGCCATCGCCGATACGGTAAGAACCTGCAGAGTGCCATGCCATGCGGATCATCAAGCCGCCGTAGTGACCCCAGTCTGCTGGCCACCATTCCTGGCTGTCTGTCATCAACGCTTTCAGGTCTTTTTTCAGTGCTTCAACGTCGAGGGATTTGAGTGACTCACGGTAATCGAAATCTTCGCCGAGAGGGTTAGATTTGTTGTCGTGTTGATGGAGGATATCGAGGTTGAGCGCCTTCGGCCACCAAGCGACGTTAGAGTTGCCTGTGCTGGTCATTGCGCCATGTACTACTGGGCACTTGCCCGATGCATTGTTTTTATTATCCATAATCAAGCCTTTTATTTTTTATTCTCTAAGCAATACAGTTTTAGATGCAGGCTTACTCTGCAATGACGAATAAAATACTGCCTTGCTGATAATGAGAACAATTGCTTTTACCTATATCTGCAATAAGCTTGATCTATGTTAATTTTCAGGGTGACATTGCCGAATTTAAGCGCAATTTCGCTACAAATAGCATCAAGTTGCAGCACGCGCTTAACGGTCCAGTTTTATGCCTTGATACATTCGAAGGGTTTTCTAAAAAAGAGGAAGGATGTTTAGAGAGGAGTTAACGCCCCACCCATGGAGAGTGAGGCGGCTTTTGAAACTTACTTATCTACGTCGCCAACCACGCCTTCATGTGAAAGGTCGCCAGAAAGCTCAGCTTTGATTTCTGCCAGGCTTTCTTTTTCAGCCGCTACGATCTTGCCACTTACTGCATCAACTTCCACTTCGTAAGCTTGCTCGCCAGATCTGACAAATACGTCCCACTGGGTGTCTGGCTCGTCGAAGCGGATACCCAGTACTTCAACACCGACTTGTGCCAGTGCGGCTTTGATAGCAGCTTCTTCAGAGATAATTTTTGCGTCTGCTGCGTAGCTAGAAACGCTGAATGCGCCCACAGAAGCCAGAAGTGCACTACCTAAGATCAGTTTTTTCATTTTGTCTGTCCTTAATTCCATTTTAGTCAAAGTGCCTTGCCTCATGAGATGTTGAAGGTTTGAGTTCCTGAGAGCGCCTTCAGCAAAAATGGACAATGCCTCGTATCAACAATGGCAGACTAAATGACGTGGTGTGAAAAAAATGTGAAAGCGCTTTTTCACATTTTTCCACAGCGTGTATGTAGGGGGAATGAAGGCAATTAAACTATTGAAGAGAATAAAAATAATGGGAAAAGACAGACACATAAAATGTTGTGAATTGGGCACAACACGTATTGGCTTGCTGTGTCTGTCTTAAATTTCTCTACCAGTAATTTGGTTAAGCAGAGAGTTCTTTTCGGATGATTTCCGCACCTGCACTCAGTGCGTTTAGCTTGGCTGTTGCCACTTCGCGGGAAAGCGGTGCCATACCACAGTTAGTGCATGGGTAAAGTTTGTCGGCATCAACATATTTCAGCGCTTCGCGCAGAGTATCGGCCACTTCTTCCGGTGTTTCGATGGTATTCGTCGCCACATCAATGGCACCTACCATGACTTTTTTACCGCGGATAAGCGATAACAGCTCGATTGGTACGCGGGAGTTATGACATTCCAGCGAGATAATATCGATGTTGGATTGCTGCAGCTTAGGGAAGACTTCTTCGTACTGTCGCCACTCTGAACCGAGCGTCTTTTTCCAATCGGTGTTGGCTTTAATGCCGTAGCCATAACAGATGTGAACAGCGGTTTCACATTTCAGCCCTTCGATGGCGCGTTCCAGCGTGGCAATGCCCCACTCGTTCACTTCATCAAAGAAGACGTTAAATGCAGGCTCATCGAACTGAATGATATCTACGCCGGCCGCTTCCAGTTCTTTCGCTTCCTGGTTGAGGATTTTCGCAAATTCCCAAGCCAGCTTTTCGCGATCTTGGTAGTAGCCATCGTAAAGGGTATCAATCATGGTCATAGGACCTGGAAGCGCCCATTTGATTGGCTTGTCGGTTTGCTTTCGAAGGAACTTCGCATCTTCTACAAACACGGACTTTGGACGGGAAACAGGGCCAACCACCGAAGGCACGCTCGCTTCATAGCGGTTTCGGATTGTCACGGTTTCGCGCTTTTCAAAATCAACGCCATTTAAATGTTCAATAAACGTCGTCACGAAGTGTTGTCGTGTTTGTTCGCCATCGCTGACAATATCTACGCCTGCGACTTGTTGTTCCTGCAATGCCACACGAAGTGCGTCATGTTTGCCATCAATTAATGCATCACCTTCTAATTTCCATGGTGACCATAATTTTTCTGGTTCTGCCAACCATGAAGGTTTCGGTAAGCTTCCTGCTGTTGAAGTCGGTAATAGTGTTTTCATAATAAATACTGTCTTTGCTCTTTATTCGTTATTTATAGATCGTGATTAGGCGTAATTCGCAGACCATTGCTCAAGAACATTTTGGTAAGGCTTGATGAAGTTTTCTTCTGCAAACTTACCTTGTTCAATCGCTAATCGGCTGCGCTCTTCACGGTCATATACAATTTGCGTTAAAGAGTGGTCAGCATTTTTCAAGTTTGGCTGGTAACGTTTTCCGGCTACTGCATTGGCATTGTAAATTTCAGGGCGGTAGATCTTCTGGAATGTTTCCATGGTGCTAATTGTGCTGATTAACTCAAGGTTGGTGTAATCATTCAGCAAATCACCAAAGAAATAGAAAGCTAAAGGTGCAACGCTGTTTGGCGGCATAAAGTAGCGAACCTGAAGGCCCATTTTCTTGAAGTATTGCTCGGTGAGTGAAGACTCATTTGGCTGGTATTCCACACCCAGCACCGGATGTTGGTTTTCTGTCTGGCTGTAAACTTTGTTGTCTGACACGCTCAAACAGATGACTGGCGGCTTCTTGAAGTTTTGCTTGTAAGCCTCTGAGTTAACGAAGTGTTTGAACAGCTTGCCATGTAGCTCACCAAAGTTCTCAGGGATACTGAACTTAGGCTGGTCCTTGTTGTGGTCAAGAAGCAGAACACTGAAATCATAATCACGCACGTAAGATGAGAAGTTGTTACCCACAATACCTTCAATGCGCTCGTTGGTTTGGCGATCAAGAATATTGGTTTTCAGAATTTCAATCGACGGGAATGCCTCACCACTGCCTTCGATATCCATATCAACAGAGATAATTTCCAACTCCAAAGAATAACGATCGCCTTTTGGGTTGTCCCAATTTGCGAGAGAGTTAAAACTATTATCAATCATTCGCAGTGCATTGCGCAGGTTGCTCTGACGGCTATCACCTCGCGCCAAATTGGCGAAGTTAGTGGTAATTCGGGTGTTGTCTTTTGGCTGATAGTTTTCATCAAAACTAATGCTGTTAATTGCGAACGTAAAATTCTTATTCATGGTGATCGGGTTCCTGATCTAAAGCTGACATAATTCCTTACTCTTCCTGGGCTTTATTTTTGATTATCACTTTCCCAGTAAGTCGTATTCACTGTTTTTCAGTGACACTTGCATAGTGAGATTTATACGTGCCTCATGGATTTAATGAAAACTCTTTTCCTTCACCTTCATCATGAGAAATCTTCATGATCTATTTTTATTTGTTCGTGTAGGATTTCAGCCTCTTGAAAATAAGCAGAGATGAAATGGATGAGTGATTTGCTTTTATTGTTTATATATTGTGCGCTGCTCGGCAGTGGCGTAGGTTTTCTGGCGGGATTGTTAGGTATTGGCGGCGGATTGGTGATTGTGCCAATTCTCAGCGTGATTTTACTTCACTTTGAAGTATTGCCCGCTCAGCAGGTCGTGGTTGCAGCCATCGCCACTTCATTAGCCTCGATACTCTTTACTTCTACTTCTTCGGCTATCGCTCATCATAAAAACGGTAATGTCCCTTGGGATTTGGCCCCTTGGATCATGACTGGCGTGGCGCTTGGCGCACTTATCAGCGGCTTTCTGGCAGCTTTGTTACCTGAGCAAATCGTTCGCATTGTGTTTGCGGTGAGTGTGGTACTCATTGCATTGAAGATGATTTTCAGCGGCAAGAGCGATGATGACGCCGAGCGTAAACTGCCAAACAAACCCCTGCTGACTTTCTTCACCACGATTGTCGGTGGCTTATCAGCCATGATTGGTATCGGCGGCGGCGCCCTTCTGGTACCTATGTTGAGCTTCTTTTCTATCGACATGAAGAAAGCAATTGGTTGTGCTTCTGCTTGTGGCATTGTTATCGCTTTGTTTGGTTCGGTAGGTTACATCACATCTGGCAGTGCCCACTTTGCATTGAGCGACGGTTTCGCTGGCTTTGTTTATTTACCTGCGCTGCTGGGTATCGTCTGTACGTCTTGGTTCACTGCGCCTTTAGGCGCGAAGGCGACCCAAACCTTGCCTGTTGCCACGATAAAGAAAGTCTTCGCGCTACTTTTGCTGGCGATGGCGGCAAACATGGCTTTACGTTAAACGAAACTAAAGGGGAAGGATCGTCGGTATCTTTCCCTTTGTTTTTCTCTTCACCTGCCCTTTGCTTCTTTTCTTAGCTTCCTTTACTGGGTCTCTTCCCTAAGTTTCTCCTCTCTTTTATTTGCGATTGCGTCTCATTTGCATTAATTTGTATTTTTAATAATTCAATCAATAAATAACCTCTCAATTGGTTCAGTACACCTCTTGAAATTGTTATATTATAACAATTTATGTCAGCAGAATTCGGCATAGTGCTTTCTTTTCAGAGTGTTAAAGGGAAACAGTTTTGGGTGTTTTTTCTTCTCGCCCTGACTTTTGGATTGAGCTCGGTTTCTGTGCTCCATGCGTTGGAACACCATGAAGACGTTCACGCAGGACATCAATGCACGATCTATGAGTCGATTAATCATGCTGTTTTGCACGCTGACACGGACGTGTTGATTTTGCCGGAACCTCAACCAGTTGGATCATTCGAAGACAAAACCACTTTGAGAACGGCATGTGTTCACCCGAGAACCCGCTCTCCACCCGAGTCCTAACGCACTCTCCTTTTAATACATCTAATACATTACTCAATTTTTTATGACGTTAAGGAATACGTTAGGGACTGTTATGACTGAAATTTCGTACGCCAATGTGGCAAAGAAGAAGAAAATGGTTCGACTGGGCGTGCTCGCCGCAGTTGTTATTGCGGGTGCCGCGTTCTGGTTTTCAGGGCAAAAAACAACGGAACTGACACAAGATAAATCCAACACCTTGTCCATCAGTGGTCCATGGGAGATAACCAGCTTGGACCCTTCTAAACAAGGCTACATTCTCACCCGTATGCAGGTGATTGAGACGTTATTAAACGTTGACCAAAACGGTAACATCACGCCGGGACTGGCTTCAGAATGGGCAGTTAGCGACAACGGCTTGGATTGGACGCTCACCATTAAAGATGGCGTGACATTTCATGATGGTACGCCAATGGATATCAAGGCTGTGGTTAACAGCTTAAACCAGTCTTTGGCTAAGCACGGTACCCTGGGTAAAGCCTCTGTCAAAAGCATCGGCGCGCAGGGTAATAATCAGGTTGTGTTCCAACTGAATGAACCTTATGTTGCCTTCCCTGCTTTGCTGACCAACTATTCAACAGCGATCGTGGCACCCACTTCTTTCAAGGAAGATGGTCAGGTTGAAACCCTGTATGGCACAGGCCCTTATGAAATGGCTAACTTCCAACCACCGCACAAGCTATTAGTGAAGAAGTTTGATGGGTACTGGGGCGATAATGCCAACATCCCCTTTGCTTCTTACCTAACGGGTCACCGCGCAGAAAGCCGGATCCTGCAAGCGAAATCCGGTGAAGCAGACATTGTTTTCACACTCGACCCATCTATGCTGCCGCAACTTGATGGCGCGGATCAGGTTAACGTTCATAGCAACCTGATCCCTCGAACGCTGTTTGTGAAGCTCAACAATGGGCATCCATTCTTGAAAGAAACCGAAGCACGTAAAGCCCTTAGCATGGCGATTGACCGCAGTGGCATTGCAAAGAATGTGCTGTATGCAGAAGGTTCTGAAACCGCGCAACTCCTTCCTAGCTCGATGTCCAAGTGGTATCTCGATGGTGTAACCAATCAAGAATATGACTTGAGCGAGGCAAAAGCGTTACTTTCAGGTCTTGGTTGGGAGTTAAACGAAGCTGGCGTGCTGGAGCGCGATGGCAAACCCTTCAGATTGACACTGATCACTTATGCTGACCGCCCTGAGCTTGCTACCGTCGCAACTGCCATTCAGGCGCAATGGGCTGAGCTTGGTGTGGATTTAAAAGTAGATATTACCAACTCAAGTATGATCCCTGCTGGTCACACGGATGGCTCTCTGGAAGTGGCGTTGATTGCACGTAACTTTGGTTTTATCGCAGATCCTCTGCCTATCATCAGCACCGATTTTTCTAATGGTGGCGGTGATTGGGGCACAATGAACTGGCAAAACGCCGACGTTGACGCCGCGATTGCGGAGCTGGTGCAAACGCAGGATGCAGAAAAGAGTCTGATGCTCAGTCAAAAAGTCGCGAAGGCTATTCATGACGATTACCCTGTGCTGCCGATTGCGAGCTACAGCCAACACACATCGGTCAACAGTCGTGTTGCCAACTTCAGTTTCGACCCGTTCGAGCGTGACTACTTCATCAATCAAATGGACATTAAGTGATCATGATTTCGCTGATAAAAAAGCGGCTGATCCAGCTTGTTCTTGTGGCGTGGGGGGTTGGCACCCTCACGTTCATTATGATGAGGAGCCTTCCGGGTGACATGGCGTATCGCATTGCCGCCAGTCGTTATGGCCAGGATAACGTGGATTCCAACGCGGCAGAGTTAGTGCGTAGTGAACTTAACCTCGACCAAGGCTGGTTTAGCAGTTACGTCAGTTGGCTGACTGACTTGCTCCAGTTCAATCTTGGGAACTCTCTGGTGAGTGGTTTACCTGTGAGCGGTGAAGTCGCGCATCAATTGGGGCATTCTTTGCTGCTGGCAGTAGCAGGCATTTCGCTGTCTGTGCTGATTGCCATTCCCCTCGGCATCTGGTCTGCCAAAAAAGGTGGAGCCGTCAATACCACGCTTGTCTGGCTTTCGACTTTCACCAAAGCGTTGCCTGTTTTTGTGTTGGGTTTGGTGCTGATTTTGGTCTTCGCCATGAACTTCACGGTGCTGCCTGTCGCAGGTTTTGGGACCTGGCAGCATTTGGTCTTGCCTGCCCTCACGCTCGCTATCAGCTTGGCAGCGGTATCGAACCGTGTCGTGCATGTCAGCGCACTCAAGGTGTTTCGTTCTTCCCTCTATCAATTTTCACGCATTAAAGGTTTAACCGAATCGCAGACATTTTTGCGCCATGGCGTTCGCAATATGGCGGTGCCCGTGGTGGCGTTTATCGGTATTCAGTTAGTCGCTGTGATTGAAGGGATAGTGATGATCGAGTCACTTTTCTCTTGGCCGGGCGTCGGGCACGGTTTAGCACACGCTATTTTTGCCCGCGATATTCCTGTGATTCAGGGCTGTGCGCTAACCATGGGAGTTTTGTTTGTGGTGTTGAATGGCCTGATTGATATCGCCTGCTATTTGATTGATCCAAGGGGGCGACAAGAACAATGATGAAAACATTATCTGTCAGCCAAAAAGCAGGTATTTCGATCTTGTTGTTCCTGTTCGGCTTTTCACTGTTGACCGGGTTAGTCTCGCCCTATTCGATTGACCAGCAGAATCTCTCGGCAACCTTGATGGCACCCAGTAGTGAGCACTGGCTCGGCACTGACCATTTTGGCCGCGACATAGCGACCCGATTAGCCAGTGCGATTGGTTTGTCTTTCTCACTGAGCGTGTTGTGTGTCATTACTGCTTCCGTGCTGGGCGTCAGTCTTGGTGTGCTTTCCGCCTGGGCTGGCGGCAAAGTGGAGCAAGTGTTGGATATCGTCGTCAATACGCTGTTGGCCTTGCCGGGATTGGTTCTGGTATTGCTGCTGGCTGCTATCGCTCCGGGCTCTTTCGTGATGCTGTACCTCGCTATTTCGCTGGTTCAGTGGGTTGAGTATTACCGGGTCACCCGAGCCATTACCCGCGCACAAGTGGGCAGCCCTGAAAGACAACTTTCCTCCATGATGGGGTTTGGGAAGTGGTATCAGTTTAAACGCCATATCCTGCCAGCCATTCTTCCTTCAGTGACGACCATGGCAGCATTTGGCGGCGCTAACGCGGTTCTTATGATGGCATCGCTCGGCTTCGTTGCTGTCGGTATTCAACCGCCCCTTGCTGAACTTGGCTTAATGAGCGTCGAGCTGTTCCCTTATTCCGTCAATTCCCCTTGGGCACTTGCGCAGCCATTGGTTGCCGTTGCACTGCTGGTATTGGGTTTTCATCTACTTACGGGAGCAGGTCGTGAAACCGCTGATTCAACTGAATGATCTTTCAATAACGGTTGGAGACACCCTATTGATCCAACCCGTTTCGTTAACCTTGTATCAGGACAGGCCGTTAACGATTCTCGGTGAAACAGGTTCAGGAAAAAGTCTGTTAGCACAGGCCATTATTGGAACTTTACCCGAGACACTCTCTCAGCACGGCGACGTGGAAATTCTGGACCAACAGCTTGAAGGGGATGCGCTGAAAGCACTGTGGGGAAAGGAAATCATTATGCTGCCGCAAGAGCCTTGGCGGTCACTGGACCCGCTGATGCGCGGCTATCAACAGGTTTCAGAAGTGTATGAATGTGTGCACGGTAATAGTCCTGAAGCCGCTTTCAACATGGCCATTGAAGATCTCGATGCAGTCGGATTGAAAGAAAGTGCGATGAAAAGACCCGGCGAACTTTCAGGCGGTATGGCTCAGCGCTTAGCCGTTGTCGCTGCGAAAGCAGGCGGCGCAAAACTCATTCTGGCTGATGAGCCCACCAAAGGTCTCGATGCCAGCCGCCGTGACGATATCACTAGCTTGCTTAAAGAAAGTGCTCAAGGTGGAGGTCTGCTGACCATTACCCATGATATTGAAGTTGCCCGCCAGTTACAGGGAGACATCATGGTCATGAGAAACGGTGAGCTACTGGAAAAAGGCACGGCCTCTCAGGTACTTGAGAACCCTCAGCATGAGTACACCAAAGCGCTGATAGCCGCTGACCCGTTACATTGGGATAAACATACCGATGCCAATCCATTCACTGATACTGTGATTAGCGCTGAATCGCTATCCATTGGGCGGGGCGGCAAAGCACTGGCGGAGGATTTGTCTTTCACACTCCATGCTGGAGAAGTGATGGGGGTTGTAGGTGACAGTGGGTGCGGCAAAAGCACCTTGGGCGATACCTTGCTGGGTTTGCTGCCTGCCGTGAAAGGCAGTATCTCCAAACCGAAACCAAACACGGCACCTTATCAGTGGCAAAAACTGTTTCAGGACCCGCCTTCTGCAGTCACTTCGAGCGTCACCCTGGGTACTTTGCTGGAAGATTTGGTTTCGTTGCACAATCTCGATCGCACCAAAATCCCGCCGTTAATGGATAAGCTAAACCTCGCACCAGAACTACTCGAAAGGAACAGTCTTTCAGTTTCAGGCGGCGAGTTGCAGCGTTTTTCCATCATGCGCGCGTTGTTGCTTGAGCCTGTGTTTTTGTTTGCTGACGAGCCGACATCGCGACTCGACCCTATCACTGCTAAGGAGGTCACCGATGTACTGATCACTTTGGCGAAGGAGCAAGGGTGTGCGCTTCTGCTTGTGAGTCATGATAAACACCTTGTCGAAAAGCGCTGCGATTCGGTGATTAAGATGAGCTAGTCACTCAAACCTCCGACTCTTTCAACCAAACGGGGCGTCACTTAATCGCCCCGTTTTTTTCTCTACAAGCTTTGCTCGCGATTGAACAGGTATCCACTGTCTTTGTGCGTTGTAAGTTCCAATCCCATGATTTAATTCATGAAAAATTCTCGATTCATCCACAATTGAGACCTGCTTCGAATATGCATCTTTGCACCTAATGTTAAATTCACCGACTGATTCTCTATGAAGTCCGGGAGACTTCAGCAACTCGCTTTTAGCCGTTGGATAACATCGAACTCTCCCACTCTTCCAAAATGACATGTGGTTTACCGATGAAAAGACTCTTTGTTGCTTTACTCCTTTTTAGCTGCCATTCCTTTGCTGACAACTACTTCTATGCAGGCTCCAGCCTCTCTGTTTATGACGATACAGAACTGCAATACAACGATCTAAAGGTGGATGAAAACAACGCATTCGGCCTGAGTGGTTTTGTTGGGTATGGGCTGGAAATTTCAACAGGCATGGAACTTGGGTTGGAAGTGGAATATCAGCACTTCGGTAAAGCGGACTTCGCACAAGACGTTTTCATGGATGGTGAAGCCTACTATTTCAACCTAAGACCAAAGTGGGTTGAACCAGGAAACAATCTCTACAGTGCATTGATCCTGGGCGTCGGCGGTATTAAAGCTCAAACCGACATTTACGGCGTTTCCCGCTCACAAACCGAGTTGGCTTATCAAGCTGGCTTCGAGCTGGGTTATATGTTCGACCAATTGGATGTAGGCATCGGTTACCGCTATCAAACCGGCGATTTCAATGACGTCGACCTAACTATTCAAGGCGTATTGCTGACTGCGCGTTATAACTTCTGAAACGAATTGTCTTAGAGTCAGATTCGGTCAGTCTTGACCGAGTCTGACTTGCTTTTTGTATACACCTATCAAGTGCACTTCGAGATTTAATGAATACTGTTTTATCCAGCCATCGCCTCGCATTGCGCCCTATCGTTCACTCTGATGCCGACGATTTGTTTGAGGTTTATGGTGACGAGCAAGTCATGGAATTTGCCTCTGATCCTGTGTTCACCTCTATCGAAATGGTTCATCAAATGCTCACCAGCGTTGCTCGATTGGAAGCCGCAGAGGAGTCTTTTGAGTGGGCGATTGTTGAGAAAGCTTCAAACAAAGTCATTGGGACCTGCGGGTTGCATAGCTTTAACCAAGTCCGTTCTGAATGCGAAGTCGGTTGTTTGTTACATCGCGCTTATTGGAACAAAGGCTTTATGTTAGAAGCACACCCCTTGCTGTTTGAGTATGCCAAATCAATAGGTATCCAGCAGTTGAGAGCAGATATCCACCAGCACAATGTCAGGTCTCAAAGGCTTTTCAGAAAGCTTGGATTTAGAGCCAATCAAACATGCCATGTGTTGACGCTATTCACAGAAGTCGTTCCTCATGCAAGGAATTACGCCATATGAAGTTGCTTGCCAAATTGGTCATTTCCTATTTTCTCTTCAGCTACACGTTTATGGCAGTCTGGCTGGCTTTGGAAACGCCTCTGACTTTTAGAAACCCACATTGGTATGTCGTCGCTTTGATTGTTTTCACCGCCCTGATTTCTCTTTGGGTCTATACATGGTTCTGTGCTTACAGAAAGCACGCCGTCGTGGGCTTATTATTCTCGTTGCTCGCCATCACGCCTTATTGTTTTGCATCACAAAGAGTGCTCTTTTTATTTCTCACTTCGTCGCCCCTGCTGATTCTTTCAAGCTGTTATGTTTTTGTGTTCTTCAGGCGAAGGAAAAACGAATTGGCGAGCACTACCGAACCAAGTTAGGGAGCTGCCTACCTGCCCTGATGGACTGGTGGCTGATAATTCAAAGACGCATCATTCTTCATAAAGATATTACTCGCCACCAAACTCCCGACGCAGACAAACCCCAGCGCAGACATAGTCATTGCATCCGGCACTTCGTTGAAGATGGGAATAGCCAGCAAAGTCGCGATCACCGGTGTCGCACTGCCGAATGCTGCACTTCGCTCTGCCCCGAGTTGTTTAACGGCATACAGATAAGTACACGACGACACTATCCCTGCCCCGACACCTTGCAACAAGGTATGGGTAAACACTTGCTGCCATGGCCAACTTGATAGCGGGGTTTGATGCAGCGTACTCGGCAACCAACCAATACTGACGGCCACAAACAGAACCAAACACGACATGATGGCTAATACCCCAGAGCAAGCGAGTGCATTAAGGTTCGCTACCCGCGCACTGATCGTGAAAATGGCCCACATCAAGCTACCTAATAGAAATAACAAATGCCCTTTGGACTGCGCCCAGTCATAGGTACCTTCCGAACTGCTTATATTGCTTACGAGAAACAGAGCCGTGCCTATCGAGATCGCAGCAAGTCCCAGTTTGCGGTGTGAGCTTAGTGGTTGCTGGTAAAAGAGCACAGCAATGGCGGTGACAAACAAAGGCAAGGTACCCGGCACGAGCGCACTGCCGTGAGAGACTGGGACATATTGCATCGCGTTACTTGCCACCAGAAGATAAGGCAGTCCGCTGCCGACAAACATACCCAGCATATATTTGGCCGGAATAGCTACGATTTGCTCTCGTGCCCTATAGACAAAAGGAGTCAGTAACAGTGCAGGAACAAGGAAGCGCATGAGTGCCAGATCAGCTGGCAGCAAATCGGAGTTCGCGCCACCTTTTAGAGAGAGAAAAAAACCTGCCCAAACCAATAGCGTTGCCATCATCGACAAATAACCTGTCGTCTTACTCTGTGTCGTTCCGTTTTCTGCGTTCGAAGCCATCACTGTTCATCTCTGTCCTTGATGTTGAATGGCTATTATCTGGCACAGCGATTAGCGTTAGTTGGCAACTTTTTATATCAATTACACAAAGATTGATGGTTTCCGCTAATATTCACATCATTCTTGATTAATAAAAGCGCGAATGCATGGATCGTATTGATAAACAGCTTCTGGAGCTGATGCAAAAGGACGCGAGACTGACAACAGCAGAACTTGCAGATTTAGTTGGTCTTTCCCCCTCCCCTTGCGCAAGACGTATTAAAAGGCTGGAGAAAGAAAAGATTGTCGCGGGTTATCACGCTTCGTTAACGCGGGATAAAGTCGGTATCGCTATGACAATGTTTGTGGAAGTCAGCCTGAACAATCACCAAGTGACATCGGTTGATGATTTTGAACAAGCGATTGGTGATATGCAGGAAGTCGTCAGCTGCCATGTCGTTTCTGGCGCTTATGATTACCTACTGGAAGTGGTTGCCAAAGATCTTAGCGGCTATGAGCAATTCACCCGAAAACTGCAATGCCTACAAAACGTAAAAGACATTCATACACAGCTCGCGATTCGTAAAGTGAAAGACCGTGGGGCATTGCCGATTTACGTCTAGCGATGACTAAAGCGCAGATCGATAGTATTTCACTCGGCGGTCTTTGCCCTGCATGCGATTGGTTCGCGTGTCAGTATACTCCACACCCAGTTTGCGAATAACAGACTGGGACTGCTGATTCTCTTCAAGGTGCATGACTTCCAAGTACTTCATGCCGAGGTGTTCTTTCGCAAAATCTACCAGCGTACGAGACGCTTCAAAAGCATAGCCATTTCCCCAGTAAGGTACGCCAATCCAGTACCCTAAAACGCCTACGCCCTCTTCAATACTAGGAAAACTGACGGTACCGATAAGCTGTTGATCGCTTTTCAACGTGACCGCATAGACGACACCCTTTCCAGACTCCCATTGGGCTTGGTGAGTCGCTATCCAAGTCTTTGCCATGTTCAATTCGTAAGGATGGGGAATATTGGCGGTCATATCCGTAATGCGTTTGTCGCCCGCTAACTTAGCAACGATTTCGCTATCGCTCAGGGTGAAAGGACGAAGGACGAGTCTTTTGGTTTCTAATTGAGGTTGGGGCAACAACACAAACTCCTGCTATGTATCGGTATCTTTTAACTGTTTTGGTATGAATCAATTCAGTTAGAAAATACACAGTAGAAGCTTCATGATGTGGTTTGCAAATTCAATAGTTATTGAGAAAAAACCTATGCGATGAGAACCTCATCCCCAATCCAACGATGCAGCATTTGCCCAAACTCAACGGACACATCGACATCAGGGAACTGCGCCTGTAGATGTGCGCCGAGATCATTGAGATTCACACCTTTCTGAATCATGGAAATAGCGGCAGATTCTAATGGCGAAACACTTCGGAAATGTGGAGAGTGCCCTTTTCGCCAAACCAGTACATCGACAGCTTGAGGTAATGGCGCAACGGTTGGTGGTGTTTCTTCTTTGTCGATGGCATGCCAGATATCGAGAGTATTGCAGGTATGTGTGGTTAAGGTCAGTGTCGGTACAGCAAACAGTTGGATATTTTCTGGATCGGTGGTTGCCTTTACCTGAAGTGTTTCCATTGTCAGCACATCACTGTCTTCACCGTCGAACGCTCTTCTCAGCGTCCAATCCAGTTCCGCCAGCTCTGCCACTTCCAGATCATCAGGAAGCTGGTTTGCAATAAACGCGGCAAACAAGTGACCGTAATAGCCAATGTTGTTGTAAGTCGAAGGGTGAGTTTGTACGTAGTCCGCAGCCAATTGGTTAAACCAATCATCGCCTAAGTAGACCGCTGTGTGTTCAAAGTTGTCGCGCAAAACATCGATAAGTCGGATACGGTAAGCATTGTAGTAAATCGCCAAGCGATCTTTTGATGGTAGACTGCCTGCCCTCTCGTTTACCCAGTCAGCCTCAGTGCATTGCTGGCTAAGCACGATGGTTTGAAAGCTGTCCTGAAGGGATTGAAGACTCATGCTGCACCCTCCGTTTTCAAAGCGCTTGCTGCAATCTTGCGTGCGACATCCAACTCATCCAAAAGCTCACCCAAAGGTGGGACATTATCGTCACGTTCAATCATGGTCGGTACATTGCCGTAGCGGGTTAGCGCGTATTCATACAAATCCCACACACCTGCACAAACCGGGTGGTCATGGGTATCAATCAGGTGGTCGCCGTTGTTTTGGTGGCCGGCGAGATGGAACTGGCAAATGTGATCCTTGGGTACGCCGTCAATAAATTCAAACGCAGAGAATCCGTGGTTGAAGGCACTGACATAGATGTTGTTGATATCGAGCAGAAGCTGACAGCCAGTCGCATTACAAATCTCGCTCAGAAATTCCCACTCAGTCATCTCTGAATCTTTGAATTCAACATAGCTTGAGACGTTTTCTACCACCAAAGGACGCTTCAAAACATCCTGAGCGTGGTGAATATTTCTAGCCACCACATCCAGCGCTTCCTGCGTGAATGGCAATGGCATTAAATCGTGAAGTTTGCGTCCATGGACGCCGCCCCAACATAGGTGATCTGAAACCCACATGGGTTCGATTCGTTGCTCGAGCGCTTTGAGGCGTTTTAGATAGTCTTCATCCAGGCCATTAACCGAACCAATCGACATGGAAACGCCATGCATAGTCATCGGGTAATCAGCGCGGATGCGGTCGAGAATGGCCAATGGCTTACCGCCATTGACCATAAAGTTGTCAGAAATTACTTCCAGCCAATCGACAGGTTGTCGTGCATTCAGAAAATCGTTGTAATGCTGAGTGCGTAAACCCAGTCCAAAGCTCGAAGTCATTTCATTCACTCCAGTCAATCAATTAGACGTCAGAGATTACGCCGCCTTTATCCAGACATTCTTTCGCTTGCATCGCTTTAAAACCGTGGCCGCCACATGCGTTTTGACCTTTGCACTGGTGCTCTGCAGTTTTACAGTCTGATTGGCCTTTACAAGAGTGGATGCCGTAGCAGTGAACTTTGTCACCAGCACCGATTGCAGCACCAGTGCTACCTGCTGGTGATTCTGCTGCAAACGCGCTTGCGCTCATTGCTACTGCCAGTGCTACTGATGCAAAAGTGGCGCTCTTTTCAATCTTATTCATTGTCTGTACTCCAGTTTTTGTAGGTTGGGTAACCGACAAATTGTCCATTCACGGGTGTTCGGTTACCTTGAGGTTAAGACGCATGTCTAACTCCCTCAAACAGACCCAAGCATTTTCGTGAATATTTCGCGGATGAATAAATTTTGCGCCAAATATAGCGATATCTCACTGTTTTATATAAATTAAAAAGTTTGAAAAAATTTCATTATGAATATCAATTCATACATTAATTTCTTAATAAAATGACTAAAAAGAGAGAATATTTGAGACAATGGCAAAGTTAGGGTCTGTTGACCTTTGGTGGTCAACAGGCCCTAGAAACTGGCACCATTGACGTATCGAACGGGAAGTTTTTCCAGTATGCCGTTGTCAGCCATACGCATATTGATAGCAACGATTTTGGCGGCACATTTAGGCGTGGTGACATAGTGAGTGATGCAACCACAAACCGGGCAGTGATGGAATTCGATATCCTCATCGCCCCAGCAGTAGGTTTGGGTAGGTGTCTCTCTTACCGAAACGCTAACTTCATCAGGCGCATAGTAAGACCATGCAGCTGCGTAGCGTCGGCAGGTTGAACAATTGCATTGGGTGACTTCTGTGGGTGGGTAATCTGCAGTCACTGATACATTGCCACAATGGCATTGGACTTCCATCATAAGTTCTTCCAACTCTAATCCCATGCAAGCTTATAGGTTAGCGCCGTCAGAGGTTTTAGCGCGGAAGCAGGTGCTCATTTTTCACATAAGGACAGGTCAAATTGACTCAAATCTATTGGAGATAATGCTGAGGCCTGAAAATAGCCCCAAATTGACAGCGCCAACACCACCACGGAAGGCAATATTTGGAACACTGAGAAAAGCTTCCCCTGAACACCAATTCTAATACGTGTGCGACGGAAGACCTTTGTACCTATTGGCGGGAATTGACCCTGCTTCCACCCTCTCACTCCAGACGGGATAAATAACATCGTGGGAATGGGTATCGATAAAGGTATTCCGACAAAAACGAGATACCAAAAGTAGTTAACAAGTTGGATGCCAAAAATCGAATAGCAATGTGGGCGTTCAGCGAAGTTGTCTATCATCGGAAACAGCCAAAATTGCGCAGTCAGAAACAACAAAAAGCCGCCACAACCAATCAAAAGTAGTCGCTGCAGCTTTTCGCGTTTGGAAAATTCCGGAGCATGTTCGATGAGATTATTGCCCGCTCAACAATCCGTTTAGTTTCTCTTGATCCAGATGCTCCGCATAGTTGGAAATGGTTGCCATGACTTCTGGATTGGTCATCAATTCCTGCATGGCAACTTTCCCGACAAACTCGAATGCCTGGTTCACCGCCAAAGGATTTTGGTTAAAGGCAACAACTAATTCTTCAGAGCAATCTTCAATCAACAGCCGGTTGACCAAATCAGCCATCACTTTGTCAGAAACGTCACGGTCTTTATCTGTCACCTTTGCGAAAGGTGCCATTTCTGGGTGCGCCGCAATCGCGAAGTACACCCACTGTGCGAGCTGCTTGCGCTCTTTGCCATTCAACGAATCCACCATGCAAGTCGCAAACGCATCAACATTGGCTTTAGCTGGCATTGCCAACATCATCATTGCACTCACTGCTGCTATCGCAATTTTCTTGAGCATCTTAATCGTCCTTGTTTGCATCAATTCAGACAATAGTGACGAAGTTTTCAACAACCTCCTACTGTTGAAAACCAAAATACACGCCAGCTCTCGTTTATATGTCCTGTTTACATTTCTTACCCGTACCAGGGTTTGGCATGCATTAATCGTCGTTTAAAGACTTCCCTAAGGATTTAAGCCAGCGTTTAACCTCGGTCGCTTCGCTGCTTAATGGCTTATTGCTCTCATACAACAGCCCGTAGTAAGAACCGTCTTTGAAAAAACCCAAAGGGCTAACCAATCGCTGTTTTTTAAGCTCATTGATCGCTAATACTTTTGGACATATCGCCACACCCAAACCATTCACGGCCGATTCAACCATCAGAAAATGGTGATCAAGAAAACGGTATTCACGAGGAGGTTTCGCGTCCGGGCAGAGAGCCAACCAGTCTCGCCATGCGTCTGGACGGGTTTTACTGGACAAGGCAACGTAATCACCTTTTTCAAATAACTCACGCTGTTTTTCCGTCATCACGGGACCCATTTCTTCCTCAAACAACGGCTCGACCTTCCAACGCGGGTCAACACTGAAATCCATCCTTCGAAGCGCTAACGTGATGCCATCCCGCTTAAAGTCAAAATGCCCTCCGCCAACGGAAAGATTGATTTCAATATCTGGCCTAGAATCCTGAAACTGACTGAGATGAGGGATAAGCCAATGCATCGCGACCGAGCGCTCACAAGATAGCAACACAGGTGGTGAAGGGGTTGGTGTTCTGATTTCTTCTAGTGTGTCGGCCAGGTCTTCAAAGAACCCTTGCATCAATCCAAACAGTTTTTCCCCTTCAGAAGTTAGCTTTACGCCTCTTCCCACAGGCTCCAACAAACTCACTCGGATGTCTTCTGAAAGCTTGCTGACGCGGCGACTGACCGCACCATGAGTGAGGGCCAAATCGTCTGCCGCGGCCCTGACAGAACCCAATCTGCCCACTGCCTCAAAAGCTCGTAAGTCGTCCAAAGACGGGATATCTCTCCGTTTCATGTCATTCCTTAACGCTTCGGGATCTCTTTTTCACTTTAGCAATATTGGTGATTATAAATCACCAATACTTGTCAGTTATTGTCGATATTCGTCTCTGCCGCATTGCCTTAGCATTTGACCATGGTTATAGCAGAGGTAAGAAGTAAATGAAGATACGCATCATTGCTGATGACTTAACAAGCGCTGCAGATGCAGCTCTCCCTTTCTATGAAAAGGGAAAGCATTGCGAAGTGGTGCTTAATTATCACCATAATTCAAATGCAGAAGTCGTCTCTATCGACACAAACTCTCGTAGCCTGACCGAACAGTTGGCTTATGAGATAACCAAACAGGCAGCTGGCACGGCGCGAGAAAATGAACTGGTCATCAAAACTATCGATTCCACTTTGCGTGGACATATCAAAGCGGAGATCCACGCCGCTTTTGATGCCAGTAGAAAACAGCATCTTGTTATTGCCCCCGCCTTTCCGGACGCTGGGCGCGTAACCAGAGCTGGCGTTCAGTACGTTAATGGCATTCCTGTTGCTGAATCCAATTACGGGCTAGATCTACTTCACCCAGCGCTTACGTCGTCGATTGTTGAACTCGTTTCCGCAGATATTGGCAATATCGCGGTATTGGCGGGTGACGCATCTTCTGAGGCCGTTAATGAGGCATTGACGAACAACAAGGTGCTCATTCTGGATGCCAACTCTCAATCTGCACTGGATTTGTTGGTCAGCCGTTTCCCTAACCCAGAAAAGATGCTTTGGGTCGGCTCGCCAGGCTTGGCTCAAGCGCTGGCCGTAAGGTTTGAGAGTCAACCCTCTGAGAGTTCGTTTCCCCTTAAGGCTTCCAAGTTGTTAGTAGTGATAGGCAGTGCAAACGAAGTTAGCCACCAGCAAAAGGCACAGCTTGAATGCACATCCATTGGCTTAGAAGAACAGAATTTCCACACACATGATCTCGCTATGCTCGCCACACCATCAACAAGAAACGCGGATCCAAATCAGGTGTTACACACACTAGCAAACAAAGCGGCTCGTCTTATTTCTATCGCATGCTATGACGGGCTAATTGCAACGGGTGGTGAGACTTCCCGTGCGATTTTGGATCGCATTGGCGTGACCGCTATGACGCTGTGTCACCAGTTGGAGAAAGGCTTTCCGGTTTGCCACGCTGTTCTACCCCATTCAGAAACACCTTTTCTTATTGGCATAAAAGCAGGGGGATTTGGCAAGCCAGATTCCCTGAAAAATGCCATTCATCAATTCGGATTCAAGCACACAGGAGAACGTCATGTTAGCGAATGAAAAACCGATTGCTATTACCATGGGCGATCCTTCCGGCATCGGGCCAGAAATCATTCTGAAAGCCCTGAACAGCGCTGAACCATTGCCTAGTTGCGTGGTGATCGGAGACCTGACCGTCATCGAGTCGGCATTGGCCATTTACCAGCCTCAAATGAAGCTAAATGTAGTCGCTCACCCTCGTGAGGTTCGACATCAACAAGGCATTGTGAACCTGCTGGTCAGTAGTCAACTCGACAAACACCCGCGCGTAGGCCAGGTACAAGGCGACAGCGGAAAAGTAGCCTTTAAAGCCATTTTGAAAGCCATCGAGTTAGCAAAAAATGGCGAAGTTGCTGCTGTGGTAACAGCGCCCATCAACAAAGAATCGTTGAATCTTGCCAAGGTGCCTTACCCCGGTCATACCGAGATCTTTGCAGATTATGGCGGAGCAGATGATGTGGCCATGATGCTGTTAAATGAGAGCATCAAAACCGTGCTCGTTACTGTGCATTGTTCCTTGCGAAATGCCATCGAGCAGGCTGATTTCAACGCGCAATGCCGTGCGATTGAACTGGCTCATAACGCCTGTATTCAGTTTGGTATTCCGGCTCCTCGCATTGCGGTCGCAGGTCTAAACCCGCACGCGGGAGAAAACGGGCTTTTCGGTGATGAGGAGAAGAATATCATCACTCCCGCTATCGAATACGCAAAGGGCAAAGGCATCAATGTCTCTGGTCCTTGGCCCGGAGACACTGTGTTTATGCAGGCCAGAGAAGGAAGATTCGATATCGTCGTCGCCCAATATCACGATCAGGGACTCATACCGGTGAAGTACATGGGGCTAGATGAAGGCGTGAACGTCACGCTCGGATTACCCTTTATCCGCACCAGCCCAGACCACGGAACAGGGTTCGACATTGCAGGTAAAGGTATCGCCTCCCCCTCCAGCCTATTGGCATCTATCCGATGCGCCCATCAACTATCACAAAACAGAGATACACTGAACCAACTAGAGGAGAGCCATCATGAGTTTTGATTTTATCTTTATGCTGACAGAGAACGACAAAACCATCTCTGACGCTCGTGAGAGAGTTAAAGAGGTGATTGATGGCGGGGCGATACATATTGGCTTCAAAGATGTCGGTTTGCCTCTTGAAGAGCTGCAGTTGCTGGCTGAGGACATTCGTCAGGCAGGAGCGTTTGTCTATCTGGAAGTGGTGAGTTTGGATCAGGAAAGTGAAATCCGATCAGCGAAAGCGGCGATGACCTTGAATGTCGATTATCTGCTTGGTGGAACCAGGCCGGAACTGGTCGCTCCATTGGTGAGAAACCACCCCCTTAAGTACTACCCTTTTGCAGGAGAAATACAAGGACATCCAAGTATCCTAAGCGGCAGTGTCGATAGCATTGCCCAGCATGCAGAAGAGATTTCAGCGATCGATGGGGTCGACGGACTAGATTTGCTCGCATACCGTTTTTCAGGAGATGTACCCGAGTTAATGCGCAGAGTATGTGAAGCATCATCAAAGCCGGTCATCATGGCGGGGAGTATTGGTAACCAAGAACGAATTGAGGCGGTATACCAATCAGGTGCCTCAGGCTTCACAGTGGGTACGGCGGCCTTTGCTGGTGCATTTCGATCAGAGAAGCCGGGCTTGCAGGGTCAGGTCAGCGCCATCTCCAAGGCATGTCTGGAAGTTCAGCAATCCCCTAGACCGACTGGATAGCGACAGGGGAAAATTATTGATACTAACAAGCCTGCTTGATGCAGGCTTGTCAGCTTTATTGACTGGTTTAGGTCTTAAACTGCATTGTAAGCTTAGACAGCTCGCTCGACTGACTACTTAACTGACCACTGACATGACTGGTGGTGTTGATGGCATCAGTCAATGACTGGCTTCCGCGTTTCAACTCCCTTCTTCGCTCTGTCAGTTGCTCTATCTCGCGGTGCTGGGAAGTCAGCGCCACGCCGGCTTCTGCACTGAGTTGTTCCAAGCCTTCAAACGTGCGGTGCATTTCACTGAGATATTGTTGAAGCTGCACACTCGCCTGCTGGTTGTTTTCACTCGCCACCTTCGTCTCACTCAGTAGTGAGCTTGCAGCTTCAACCTGTGAAATCAGATCGTTAATCCAGTTCCGAATATCACCCGTCGATTCAGACGTACGTTTCGACAAACTACGAACTTCGTCTGCGACAACAGCAAACCCTCTGCCCTGCTCGCCAGCACGTGCGGCTTCAATAGCCGCATTGAGCGCCAACAGGTTGGTTTGTTCAGCAATGGACTCAATCACATCAGTTACCCCAGAGATTTTTTCGCTGGTGGCTCTCAGAGTTTCCATCGTGATTGCCACTTTGCCAACAGAATCAACACTGTAGGTAATCGACTTCTCTGTCGCGGTCATCTGCGCCTGAAGATCACCATTGTCTTTGGCCATTTTGCCGATACATTCACGCGTGTTGTTAACTGCCGACACGATGTCTGAGGTCGCCGTTTCCATAACTGTCAAAGACTGAGCCACTTCATTGATTTGTGACTGAGTATCTTTGTTAATATCCGAGACTCTATGACTTTGGCCGTCAAGCGTACCGGATTGCTCATCCAGCTCCCCGGTTCTGGTGTGAATGTGCGTGACGAAATGATTGAACTTCTCCAGCAAATTATTGGATGCTCGGACAATGGCTGACACTTCATCTTTGTAATGGTCTTCAAGACGTACAGTGAGATCAGATTCCGTATCAATATTGGTCAGCGCCGTGGAAATCCTATTCATACGAATGATGACGGTGTGGTGCAGCCACAGCATCAGGATCACGGCGACAATGGTCGCTATACCGATTGCAGCCATGATGAACATCGACTGCTGCTGTAAAAAGGCGATCAGTCCACCTGCAGATATATTTGCATATTCGCGCCGCTCCGCCAGCTTTTCACTTATCGCGGCTAACATTGGGTCTACAGCGGGATACAAATCAAAGTCGACCACTCGCCCAGCGTCGTAGAAGCTTTTGTCTTTAATCGCGCGGGATAACTTAGTGACATAAGCATCAACTTTCTCTTTGTTTTCCTCGTTGGCGTGAACCCATTCACTGAGAGAAGGATGCTGATAGAGCTGCTCCCAGCTCGCTTGGTAATTTGCTTGGAAGTTCTCAAACTGCGGTGTGATTTCGCCCCAGAACAGGAGCTGAGCTTTAATCTTTTGAGAAAGGGTTGAGAGGTCTCGATGATCCCTTTCCAGCGCCATGAGGGCCCATACTTCAGGGAGCTGTTCGTTCACGTATTCCGAATACGCCTCAGTCGAACGGGATGAAATCCACAGCGCCAAACTGCCAAGTCCTATCGTTGACGCGAGAAAAAGTGTGAATGCAACCAGCAATCGCTGACGTACGCTCATAGTGTTTCCTATCACCTACCTACTTCATTTGTGGGTAAGCCTAGTAGCGCCACATTTCACATTGGTTACAAAATTATCACTAGTGAGATTTACGGATTGCCATGCGATATGAATCACATTTTCTCTTTGGAGATGTATCGCATAGAAAGAAAAGCGCTCACAGGCGCTTTTCTGGTTACCAAAGTTCTGGGTTATTCAGTGCTGAAACACAGCCAGATTGTCCCGGAATAGCTTCCAATGATTCGTCATTCAACGATTGCCCCAACCACCCTTCAGGGAAGCTTAACGGAAGCGGTGCTTTGATTATGTTTTCGCTGATTTGTGCAAAACCTACCTTGCTGTAGAAGTTAGGGTCGCCGTAGGTCACTGCAATATCAACACCTTCAGATTTCAGCACTGCCAATGCATGGTTGATCAGCCCCTGCCCAATACCCTTCCCCTGCACTTCTGTACTCACGGCCATTGGTGAAAGCAGTTTGGCTGTTTTGTCGTCTTCCAACGAGAGCGTTGAGAACATCACGCCACCCACAATTTTCTCTCCGTCTTTGGCAATGAATACCTGTAAATCTTCCTTAGGCGTGGTTTCCATCATTTCGCGGGCAAATGCGCCAATCACTTTTCCTTCTGCCTCACCTTCAGAATTAGCAAATGTCGTTTGGAACAACTCGATAATCCCTTCGATATCGGTCTTTTGGTATGTGGTGTAATTCATGTTTCATTTTCCTAAAAGGTCTTTCTTCTTAAGCACAAAGACCTGATAACTAAACTCGTTCAAATATCGGTTGTAGATGTTCAGTTCAGTCTGAATATCCTTAAGCGCCGCTGATTCCGGCATGTCTGCTTTCAGTGCATTTACTCTTTCTTCCAATGGCTTGAAGTAGTTTTCCCAAGCTTCTGGTGCAAGGGTAAAACTCTCCAATACTTCGTAACCCCCTGCTTTTGCTTGGGCTTCACGCTGGGCAATTGTGTCGATATCCGGGTATTCCCGTAGCCAGAATATTTCGGTTTCTTCACTTGGTGTTTCTGTCAGCCAGACCAAATCACTTAACACCAAAACACCGTCATTCTTGAGTACTTTGCGCCACTGTTTGAGCGCATTTTCTACCCCCATGATGTAGGCGCAACCTTCCGCCCAAATCAGCTCGAAGCTTTCTGGAGAGAAAGGCAATTCGGTCATGCTGGCGTTAACGGTTGTAATGCGATCTGAAAAACCTAGCTCTGCTGCACGTTCATTCAAGCGGTTGAGCGCAGAAGGTTCATTGTCCAGCGCTGTAATCGCTGCGTCGGTATGTTTTGCCAACACAGTCGTCGCAATGCCTTTGCCACAGCCAATTTCAAGCAATGTTTTCGGCGAAGTCTTCACACTACTGAGCGCGCGAAGTGTTTCCTCTTCCGAACCCGGACCCCAACGATCCAACGTTTCGAAAACACGCATAAAGTCGGCCATATAGCGATCATGTTCATTCATGTCTTTTGATAACCATTTCAAGTGCAGCGCCTCTTTTTCACTGAAGCCCTGCTTTATTAACCACTCGAGATGCGCGTCTGGCGCTATTTTGTCGACAGACTCATGCCAGGCTTTTAAGTCCCCTTCACCCAGCAGTGCTGCTAACAATTGTCGCGATTGTTGTTTGTGCGCGATCTCTTCATCTAACTGTTGCAGACGGTTCTGCAGCAGCTCACGATCGACCTTGGCATTCAGGCATGCTTTGCATTCCTTTAGCGTTAAACCACCAGCCTGAAGCTTCTGGATCAGGCGGACGCGTTGAACATCTTTGTCACTGTAAACGCGGTAACTGTTTTCCAGACGTTTACCCTGAATCAGTCCCTGCTTTTCGTAATAAAGCAGCGCCGTGCGGGATAATCCAACCAAATCCGCCAGCTCGGAAATACGGTACATGCTCGCCTCCTATGCCCATCAATGTCGCCACCTTAAACTATAAAGCTGTAGACAGGTCAATAAGATTTCTTTGGGAGAAAAAGAAAACGCCGATATTGAAATCGGCGCCTAATCGATGATGTGAGTTTTAGCGGCTTATCAAATCCTGAGCCAGCGCGAGTGTAGACGCCGACACATCTGGTGTTTCCAGAATTTTTCTTGCAATGGATTTGTTCAAAGCTGTTGGTTGGGCATTGTTTGCGAGAAAAGCGAACAAAAGGTCGCGGGTGGGTGCCAGTATGTTCGGTGAATCAATCCTGCTCCTGAGTTCCGCTTGGTAGCTTTCTGAAAGCTTCAGATTCTGGCTGTTGTTTTCAATACCTGAGGTAATGGCCTTCACCACACTAGGGTGACCGTCATTTAGCATTTGAGTCAGCAGCCTTGATTGCATTTCTGGATTCCGGCTCAGCATTTTGGCTGCTACTTGCCTCTCATCAGCATACTCACTTTCCAGATATGGCAGCACACGGTTGTCGAGCTCTGCATTCCCCAGGTTTGCGATAGCCAACAGTTCACTGTAACCCGCACCACTTGAAGCCAGCTTGTTGGCAAGAAACCCTGTGACTTCATTGGTCATCCTTGGGTTCTGTTTACCCAATATACCGATGTTCAGCATGGCGGTTTGTGCCAACAGACTATTGGAATGGGTGAGCATGTTTTGAAGCGTGCTGAGGGCAACCTGGCTGTTAATCTCCCCCATTTTAGAAATAGACATTATCGCTCGAAGACGATCCGTTTCCGCTAAAGCGTCATCTTCAATAATGGAGGACAACACGTATTCCGCCTCTTGTTCTCCAGAGCGTTCGAGGGCAAAGATCAGACTGGAACGCATGCTGTCGGTGATATCTTCTGAGGTCAGTAAATCCCGCACAAAGCCCCATCCCTGATTCACCAAGTAGACCCCAAGTACCTTCGCAGTATCCAACGTCGGGTTCGCGTCGAACGCTACCAGGACCTCCATAAAGTTTTCATCGGTCACTTCCACATCTGGCGTGGTGTCATTCAGGGCCACTCGGTACTGACTGTTCGCGCCTGCATTGTAGTTTGCCGAAGCAAACAAGGTTCCTTTCGGTTCGATAGGTTTAATGAGAATTTGTTGTTCTAATTTCAGCTCATTCCCATCCATCGCAATGGTTTTTCCAGTGATGTTTTTGAGCTCTGAGGGAAAAGCAAATTTGTCTAACGTTAATTGCCAACTGTCGTTGTCAGCCAATGTTTGATAGCTTGCAGAACTGCCAATGTCCGCGGCTTTCTGACGAGTGACCACGTCGCCATTAATCTGATAGAGATAAGTGTGAGTGCCATCAGGCAGTTGCAGGCTCTGAATACCCTCGTAGTAAGAAAACTGCTGAAGCAATGCTGTCATCATATTCAGCGGATGCATTGGCTCTAAACCGAGCATGGAAACATCCTTGAATGCGCCATCACGGTACTTGAAAGTGAACCCCAGATATGGCGGGATTTGAGTATTGGGGTCTTCTGACTCAAACTTCACGTCAAACATAACGCCTTTGTTTGGCACTCCCCCTTCCATGTCGAGTTCAAAACTCAGTACATTGGTAAAATCAGCCAAAACGGCTTGCTGTGTTGAAAGTTTGGACTTCACTACCGCCTTAAATGCCCTAACTGTCGGGGCTTGTTCGCTGTTTTGTGCGGAGTATGAAGCGTTATTTTCGTCAGGAGAAACCTCCATCAATCCAGTGACCACGTCACTTGTAGCATTCACCTCTGACGAGACGTATGTTTTCTCTGACCCTGACTCTGACTCTGACTCTGACTCTGACTCTGTATCAAACCATACAAAAGATGCGGCTACCGCTGAGCAGGCAATCAGAGAAATTAAAACGATATTTTTGTTCATGACTTATCCATTCAAAAACAGGAGGCACCAGAGTCTATTGGCCTTTGGTGCCCCCATAAATATTAATAATTAGAAGTAAGCCGTTTTTTCATAAATCGTGTGGTTAAACTCGTAAATCGGCGACCAACTAATTAGATCAGTTTCTGCATAAAATATTCGCGCAAGGCCAAATAGTTTAACGTCGCAATACAATCCAATTTTCCCATTACCGCCTTTAGCGCTCGCATCCCATTTAAGCTTGGTGTAATACTGGTAATCCTTTGTTTGATCACACTCACAGTCAGGCTCGTAGGAAATACCTGCTTCAGCGTAAGCTTTTGTGCCCGCATTAATTAAGGTCAGTGAACCTTTAACGCCTTTTTCAACTGTTTTAAATAGAAGATTTAAGCTGGCGTAGCCTTTTGCTGTCGCATCCCCAGAAATAAAGGGACGAACACTGGCATACACAAAGTCCGGACGACGCTGACCATTGATTTCGATTGGCTTGTTAGGCTTATCGAAGCCACCGACCTCAAGACCTGCAGCAAAATCAGCCCCAACTTTTAACGCCGCACCGACTTTCACTCCGAGACGGAACACGCCGGCTGGATCGATAGGCACCTCAGGAATAGGCACTTCTGCTTCTGCCACTGTGTGACTGATTGTGCGATTGATATCAGCACGTAACAACGCGTCACACGTTGGGCTGAGTGATAACGGAACGTCACTGCCCACACTGAGTGAAAGATGCAAACCACGGACGCAATTCAGTTCTTCAGGATTAAAGTTCAGGTCAACACCGCCAAGCACAGAACCCAAAGTGGTGTTGTGGGGACCCACAGTCACTTTGAACTCATTGTCGGTATTACCAATCACTTTTCCCCCGGTAAACTCCACATAACCAAAACCTTTACGTGTTTCCACGAAGTTTTTCACGACGTTATGAGTATTTGCACGATGTGATTTATTAAGTACCTGCCCCGCATAGAGGCCCACTGCCTGAGTTTGAAACGATGAAATCGAGAGTACTGCTGCACAGAGCAGTCCCCCTATCTTCCTAATATTCATCATAATTTCCTAATATTATTAAAATCTAACTTTTGGTTTTACCTTAAAAATTCAAGGCACAAAAAATGTAATGCACCTATAAGAAAAAAATGGGTATGGCAGGGGCTTTGGGAGTTAATTGATAGTTTCGTACTAGTAATTAAGTACAGTGTAGGTATGGTATTTGTATTATTTTAAGACATTCATTATTTAGCCAAGGTTAATTTTACAAGACATCTTCTTTTTAATAACCACAAAGTTTATAGTTAAACTAATTTATATTATACAAGCGTAAAACAAAAAACGGCCAGACATTGTCTGACCGCTTATTACAATTATATTTATTAATTATGCCGCATTGGAAAAATGCTTCCCTAGCAGTGCATGATAAAAATCGTTATCAGATAATACACCAATCACTCGGTCATTCTCCGTTAATAACAGAGGTAAACCTGTCTGATATCGAATTTCAAGCGCATTGCGCATTGAAATATCCGCATTCGCCATCACGATGACATCTTTCGGCAACGAGCAAGCATCACTTTCGCCATCCCACGTCAGGATCGGCAAGGTTGTTTCACCACGATACGCTGCGATCAATGCACTCTGACTATCAAACTGAAGTCTGCTCTGCTCCATCTCGTTAAGCATAACCATATTGTCGCGATGCTCTAGATCGCCAATGGCAGTCATTAAAGAACGACCACGTAGAACATTCAGCGGATTGGTGTGCGCCACAAAGTCTTCGACATACTGAGTCTCTGGGCGCAGCACAATGTCTTCCGGTTTACCATGCTGGATGATTTTGCCTGATTCCATGATGGCAATGTTATTGCCTATTTTCAGCGCTTCATCCAAATCGTGGCTCACGAAAAGAATCGTCTTGTTCAGCTTACGTTGAAGCTCCAACAACTCATCTTGAAGCTGGTTACGGATGAGTGGGTCTAGGGCTGAAAAAGGCTCATCCATCAGCAAAATGTCGCTATCCATACAGAAAGCACGTGCCAAGCCTACGCGTTGTTGCATGCCGCCAGAAAGCTCGTGCGGCAGCTTGTCATGCCACTCACTTAAGCCAACCATATCCAGCTTTTCCATGGCGCGCTTGCGACGCTCTGTTTTAGCCATGCCTTGCATTTCCAGGCCAAAAGCGACGTTGTCTACCACGCTGAGCCAAGGCATCAGTGCGAACTTCTGGAACACCATGGAAACGCGGTGTGAGCGTAGGTCACGAAGCTTGTTGGCATCAATGCCGTTAAGCTCCACCATCTCTTCGCCATCACGTACTTTCAGAGATCCGCGGGTCACTGGATTTAAGCCGTTCACAGCACGCAGCAAACTGGATTTACCAGAGCCGGACAGCCCCATCAACACACAAATTTCGCCTTCGTCGACAGAAATGGTGGCGTTACTGACACCGACCACGTTGCCAGTCTCTTCCTGAATTTCCTGGCGGGTTTTACCTTCGTCCAGCATGGTGATGCTTCGTTCAAGCCCATGACCAAAAATCACGTCGAGGTTTTCAATCGATACTGCTTTCATGATTAACCCTCTTTACCTTGTGAAGCTGGCGCTTTGCAGAGACGGTCGAGAATAATGGCGACCAATACAATCGCGAGTCCTGCCTCAAAACCTTGCGAGATGTTCACTGTATTCAGAGCGCGGATAACAGGCTTGCCCAAACCGTCCGCACCTACCAGCGCCGCGATGACCACCATTGAAAGTGACAACATGATGCACTGGGTAATGCCTGCCATGATGTTTGGCATGGCGGCAGGGAGTTCAACTTTGAACAGCAGTTTGGTCGGCGTCGCACCAAAAGCCTTGCCTGCTTCAATCAACTCTTCTGGCACACTGCGGATACCGAGATAAGTCAGGCGGATAGGTGCAGCAATGGCAAAGATAATCGTAGAAATTAGCCCCGGCACCACACCCAGACCGAACAACACTAGCGTTGGGATCAGGTAAACGAACGTTGGTATGGTCTGCATTAAGTCCAGAACCGGGCGCATAAAGGTATACAGCCAAGGTCGATGTGCAGCGAGAATACCCAGCGGCACACCCAGTAATACCGACAACATGGTCGCAGTGAGCACCAGTACGAAGGTTTCAATCATCTCCGTCCAGTAGCCCAGATTCAAAATCAGCAGAAGCGCTGCAACAACAAAAATCACCAGCGAAACGCGTCGGTGAAGCAGCCAGGCGATGCCCGCAGTCAACGCAATAGGCACATACGGTGGGAACCATTGCATCACATCGACGAGGGAAAGAATCAGCCATTCAAGCGAGATAGAAAGCGCGTCGAAAAAGCCCGCTGCATTGTAGGTTAGCCAATCGACAACGTTTTCCATGTAGCTGCCGAGTGGAATTTTATTATCTGTAATCCAGTTCATGTGTACTCCAAAATCCATATTGATGTGCTGGGCTGATGGTCAGCCCAGCACCTGCTTTCGCGTTTACTGCTTGCGAAATGCAGTTGGGTTTACTGGATATTGAGGTGAGCTTTCACCGCTGGCAGTGCATCTTTGCCGTCTTGTGTTTTCACGCCGTCCAACCATGCAGTCAGCACTTCAGGGTTGCTTTGCAGCCATTCCTTCGCAGCCACTTCCGGTTTCTCACCGTCGTTCAAAATGCCGTTCATGATTTCGTTTTCCATTGGCAGCGTGAACTTGAGGTTGGTCAGCAGTTTGCCGACGTTCGGGCACTCAGAGGTGTAGTTTTGGCGTACGTTAGTGTAAACATTCGCGCCACCATAATTAGGGCCGAAGTAATCATCACCACCGTCCAGGTATTCCAGCTCAAAGTTGCTGTTCATTGGGTGTGGCGCCCAGCCCAGGAACACAATCCACTGATCACGGCGCACGGCACGTTTAACCTGAGACAACATGCCCGCTTCGCTTGATTCAACCAATTCAAACTCTTTCAGTCCGAAAGCGTTGGCATCAATCATGTACTGAATCAGACGGTTACCGTCATTACCGGGTTCGATACCGTAGATACGGCCTTTGAAGTTATCTTCAAACTTTGCAATATCAGCAAAGTTTTTCACGCCACCTTCAAACGCATACTTTGGCACCGCGAGGGTGTACTTTGCGCCTTCCAGGTTCATACCGATGGTTTCTACTGTGCCAGCCTCGCGGTATTTAGCGATATCACCTTCCATGGTTGGCATCCAGTTACCAAGGAACACGTCGATGTCGCCATTTGCCAGCGAGGTATAGGTAACAGGGACAGACAACAATTGGATGTCAGTGTTGTATCCCATACCTTGCAGTACAAGCGTGGTCGCAGCCGTCGTCGCGGTAATATCCGTCCAGCCCACATCAGAGAAGCGGACTGTTTCACACTGGTTTGCCATTGCCGGCATCGCAGTGAGACCCGCCGCCAGTGTGATGCTCAAACCTGCCAGTCGCTTGGTCTGTTTAATATCCATGATTACTTCCTCTTCCTTTCTTTTTGGCTGAGGGCGCAACGACTTGCTGCGCCCTTCCGTTTTTACTTGAGTGTTGCTGATGTTGCTTGTCGCCCTCACCATGCTTACTGCATAGGTCGCTTACTGCAAAGGATTCAGGCGTTGTTGAGTTTCCCAGTTCGGGTCAATCCACACCGACACATCCGTCGGCGCTTCCAGGGGTTGACCCAAAATCATGTCTGCAGCACGTTCGGCAACCATGATGGTTGGTCCATTCAGGTTACCGTTCGGGATAGTTGGGAATACTGACGAGTCCACCACGCGCAGATTGGCAATACCGCGAACACGAAGTTCGTTATCAAGCACGGCCATGTCATCGCTGTCTGCCCCCATTTTGCAGGTGCAGGATGGGTGATAAGCGCTTTCCACATTCGCCTTCACCCATGCATCAATTTCTTCGTCGGATTCAACTTTCATACCCGGTTGGATTTCGCCATCGCGATAAGACGACATCGCTTCCTGCGCCAGAATCTCGCGGGTCAGGCGGATGCAGTCACGCCAGTCCTGTTTGTCCTGTTCGGTGCTGATGTAATTGAAGATGATTTCCGGCTTGTCATTGGTGTCGGCACTTTTTATGTGCACATGGCCACGGCTTTCCGGCTTGTTTGGCCCAACATGAACCTGGAATCCATGCCCTTCCACCGCAGACTTTCCGTCATAACGGATTGCTGCCGGCAAGAAGTGATATTGAATGTTTGGCCATTTGATGCCCGCACGGCTTCGGATAAACGCACAGGATTCAAAGTGATTGGTCGCTCCGAGGCCATCTTTGAATAAAATCCAGCGAGTACCGATCAGACCTTTACTGATCAGTCCCAGCTTGCCGTTCAATGTGATGGGTTGTTTGCAGAAGTATTGGAAATAAACTTCCAAATGATCCTGTAGGTTTGCCCCCACACCTGGCAGGTCATGTTTCACTTCCACATTTGCATTTTCCAGCACGGATTTCGGGCCGACACCAGATACTTGCAACAGTTGCGGAGAACCGACAGAGCCTGCAGCACTGATCACTTCTTTACGCGCTTTCACTTCAAATGACTGACCGCCTTTTTCATAGGCAATACCTACGGCTGCTTTGTTTTCAATCAGGATTTGTTTGACCGTAACGCCTTTGATTAGCGTCAAGTTGTCGCGCTTTAACGCACGTCGAAGATAGGCATTTGACGTAGAGGCTCGAACACCACCATCCACGGTCATGTGCATGGGGCCAAAACCTTCCTGCTGATACCCGTTGTAGTCTTCTGTGATCGGATAACCAGCCTGCTCACCTGCATCGATGAACGCGCGATACAGCGGATTAAGCGCCATATCGTTACCGTTGCAGGTTCCTACCGGACCGTTACCGCCACGGTATTCGTCTTCACCACCAACCCAGGTTTCAGCACGTTTGAAATACGGCAAACAGTTTTGGTAGTTCCAGCCAGCCGCGCCATTAGCTTCCCATTCGTCAAAATCACAAGCGTGACCACGAACGTAAACCATACCGTTAATCGATGAGCTGCCGCCTAAAACCTTGCCACGTGGACAATGCAGTTTGCGGCCATCCAGCCCGTCTTCAGCTTCGGTTTCAAATTGCCATGCGTACTTTTCCGTATTCATTGGGTATGAAAGCGCAGTCGGCATTTGAATGAAAATGCTTCGGTCAGTGCCACCCGCTTCAAGGATCAGCACATGATGTTCACCTGACGCACTCAGGCGATCTGCCAGTACACAACCCGCCGATCCAGCACCAACGATGATGTAATCAAATTCTTTGTTCGACATTTCAGCCCCCATCAGTCCCGATCTCTTATGCGTAAGGACTGTCTACATCGCCCAATTCGACGTAAACACTCTTGGTTTGGGTGTAACTGCTTAGGGTCTGGATGCCGTTCTCACGACCAATACCGGATTGCTTATAACCGCCAACCGGCATTTCCGCCGGAGATGCGCCCCAGTTATTAATCCAGCAAATTCCCGCCTGAAGCTTGGCAATCACGCGATGTGCGCGGGAGAAATTGGTCGTAAATACACCTGCTGCGAGGCCATAGGAGGTGTCATTTGCACGGGAAATCACTTCCTGTTCTTCGCTAAATCGCAGCACAGACATCACTGGGCCGAAAATTTCATTCTGAACATGTGACATGTCATCCGTACAGTTCGCAAACACGGTAGGTGCAACGAAGTTTCCTTTCGCCAATTCACCTTCTGTCACTTGGTAGCCACCACATAACAGGGTTGCACCACTTGCCTTACCTTTTTCAATAAAGCCGAGCACTTTGGATAGATGTTCTTTGGAAATCAACGCGCCGATTTGGGTTTCTGGGTCGGTCGGGTCGCCCACCACCAGCTTTTCAGTGCGAGCTTTCAGTTGGGCAAGGAACTTGTCATAAACATCATCATGAACAAAAACGCGGGTGCCGTGCGTACAGACTTCACCTTGGGTGTAGAAGTTGGCAATCATCGCGCCGGATACCGCGTTATCAATATCGGCATCATCGAAAACAATCAATGGAGACTTACCGCCAAGTTCCATGGTGACTGGCTTGAGCGTACCTGCCGCATCTGCCATGACTTTTTTGCCCGTGCCGCACTCTCCGGTGAAAGACACTTTCACGATGTTGTCATGGCGCGACAGCATTTGACCCACACGGTAGTCACCCTGAACTACATTGAATACACCATCTGGCATGCCTGCTTCGGTAAAGATTTCTGCAAGCTTCAGCGCGGTCAACGGTGTTTCTTCAGAAGGCTTAAACACCATAGCATTACCCGCGGCTAATGCTGGGCCTGCTTTCCACATCGCGATTTGAATCGGATAGTTCCAGGCACCAATACCTGCACACACGCCGAGGGGTTCTTTGCGTGTATAGAAGAATTGATTTTCGCTCAAGCTTTGCTGTTCGCCCTGAATAGCCACAGCAAGACCTGCGTAATATTCGATAACATCTGCACCGGTGACTACATCAACATATTGGGCTTCCTGCATTGGCTTACCGGTATCCAACACTTCCAGTGCGGCCAGTTCGTCATTGCGCTCACGCAGTATCGCGACGGCTTTGTTAAGAATGCTGCGACGCTCTGCCGCACTCATTGAAGACCAAACCTTGAAGCCTTCCCATGCAGAAGTCACAGCAATGTCGACATCCGTTTGGCTTGCTTGTTGGACTTCAGCAAGCTCTGCACCGGTAGCAGGGTTTAATGTGGTAAAGGTTTCACCGGAAGTCGCGTTAACATACTTTCCGTGAATGTATAACTGTTTAATATCCATTTAATTTTTGCCTTTTGATATGGATTCAAATTCTTTTAGCTGAAGCTTGAGATAGTCTTCGACTGTCGCGACAGCAGCGTGTGGATCAATGCCCTCGGGAGCCAGTGCTCCACGAAGCCAAATCCCATCGATCATCGCCGCGATGCCTTGTGCAACGAAGTCTGCGCGGTCTGTCGGCATCAGTTTTTTCAATTCAATGCGAAGGTGAGATAGCAGGCGTTTTTCATTAACGCGCTGCAATCTGAAAAGCGCTGGTTGGTGCATGGCATGAGACCAAAACGCCAGCCAGGTTTTGGTGACTTTGCTGTTGACCTGATTTGGGTCGAAGTTACCTTCAACGATTGCCAGAATCCGGCCATATGCATCTTCACGGGAGGTGATGTTCAATCGGATTTGTACGCCATTGGAGAGCTCGCGAAGTACGGATCTCATGGTTTCTTCCAGAAGACCATCTTTCCCGCCAAAGTAGTGATTAATAATGCCTGCTGATACCCCCGCTTTGCGGCTGATCAGCGAAACACTTGCACCTGCCAGACCGACTTCATCGATCACTGCCATGGTTGCAGCGACTAGCTGTGGGCGGCGAATCGCTGGCATCCCTACTTTTGGCATTCATTCCTCCGGGCGTGTTCAAACATTCCATACATCGGTTAAAAATGTAGCGGAAATGTTTCTTGATTGAACGTTCAATTAAAAACAGAGTTACAAATAAAACATTTGTTGTCAAAATAATATTTTAAGTGTAAATGTGGAAAAGAAATCAATATGAGGAATTTAATATTAATATTTCAGGTATTTATAGAGAAACCATGACATACAACAGAAGTGTTCAATTGCTTAATATTTAGCACTCTAAACATTTTTAGCAGTAGCACAGCCAGCAATAGTACTCTCATGGCGAGAGCACTATCCCCGAATTTTCGACTATTCGGATATCGTTGCTATTCCGTCATCCGCTTAATGATCTTGACCGTGATGAGCGGATAAACAATGAGTGAGACCAAAATCATCAAAAATGCCATGCCAAGGAACAGCGACTGATACTCAAAAGTGGAAGGCAGCAACAGTATCAAGGCTACAGATACCGCTCCCCTTGCACCGGAAAAGTTCAGCAGCCAAAATTCATTCATTGTCAGGGGTTCACGCTCCACCCGCATCACTGGTTTTAATGCCCCTAGAGCAATAAAACGAGCCGCAAACAATAAAGCCAATGCGAGTACTGTATAGAGAACAGGTAATGTTGAATCTGATGTCAGCGTGAAATAGCTAGTGCCCAACAGGAAGAACAGCAAGGCATTGGCGGCGTAATCCAGGTATTCCCAAACCTTTTCTTCTGATTCCCTGTTCTTGCTGTCGTGATCCGGCTTATAGCCATATGCCAATGCTGCTGCAAATACCGCCAAAATTCCCGAGAAGTGAAGAAATTCAGCCAGCGCAAAGCTGCCATAGGCCAATGCCAGCGTAATATTGGTGGTAAGGATATAATGCGATGTGTGCATTAGCTTCAATACCCATCTTGCTACCCTTCCCAGCACAGCCCCAGATATCAGAGCGCCAAAAATGTGGGTGACAAAACTGAACCCTGTTTGCAGAGCATCGAAGCTTTCATCGCTAAATATTAATAAGGCGAGAATACCTGCCACTGTCACCACGAAGCCGTCATTTAGAATCGACTCTCCCTCAATCAGCAGCTTCTGATTTTCCGTCACCGCTTCATTGCCTTTAAACAGCGCACTGACTGCTAGCGGGTCTGTTGCTGAGATAATCACGCCAAACAAGAGTGCCGGAAGCCATTCCACGCCAAGCAGAAGATAAAGAGCACCACCGATCACCAGCATACTGATAATAATGCCCAGCGTGCCCGCCAGCATCGCCGGCAGCAAAATCGGCCTGAAATGAAATAGGCACATTTTCTTGGTAGAAGCGAAGATAAGGAGTGGTACAAACACAAAGAGGACAATTTCCGGATTCAATACCAACTCCGGTAGGCCCGCGTTAGAGGAGGAAGCGACCCACCCATAAAGCAATCCAGCCAGTAGAATCCAAATGATGTCGGAAAACACCATCCAGCGTTCGGATATATAGAAAATAACATTCAGCGCGACCCAGCCAAGCGCGGCGTATGTCACTAGCGCGGGAACAGATTCAGTCATAAGGCTATAAAATTTTTGAAGAAGATTGAGTTAACCATAGGGTCTGTTGACCTTTAGTGGTTGATTTTTGCAGCAGTTTGATTCCCTAAGTGTACAAATTGGATATCCAGTTACCCTATCCATCAAACGTTGAGCTTTTTTGTGTAGATAATCGATGAAAAACAGTTCACTTCCCTTTATGTATCATTTCCGAAAAGTAACCTTCCTATCTCCTGCTCTATGCTGAATGCGAGTCAAAACGAAGGGAAAGGCAATGGCACAGCAAACAAATGAGGCGCAAGACGAATCCCTACAAAGGAACCCTCAGTCCAATGTGATGCGTCGCTTCCTTGCCAGCCATCAAAGCTCGCTTCCTATTCTTTTCCTTGCGGTATTCGTTGGCCTATTAGCAGGGCTGCTCTGTACTTTCTTCGATATCGCCATTGATTGGGTCATCACGCAACGTAATGAATGGTCAAAAGCCCATGGCGAAATGTCGCTGCTGACCATAGTGGCTGTTGTCGTCAGTAGCGCTTTGCTCTCTGCATTCGGTTTTCTGTTGGTAAAGAAAGTTGCTCCAGAGGCTGCTGGTTCTGGGATCCCTGAGATAGAAGGCGCACTTGATGGGCTTCGTCCCGTTCGTTGGTGGCGGGTAATTCCAGCAAAGTTCTTTGGCGGTATAGGCGCAATTGGTGCTGGACTGGTTTTGGGACGTGAAGGGCCTTCCGTGCAAATGGGTTCCAGCGTCGGCAGAATGATCACTGATGTATTTCGGCTCAATGATGATGAAAGTCGCCACACCTTGGTAGCTTCAGGGGCTGCCGCAGGTTTAGCTGCAGCCTTTAACGCACCACTCGCAGGAATTATGTTTGTCGTTGAAGAGATGCGCCCTCAGTTTCGCTATAACCTGATTTCGATTAAGTCCGTCATGATTGCCGCGATTGTCGCGACCATTACCTACCGATATTTTCAGGGACAAGGCGCGATGATCCCCTTACCTGCACATGCAGATGTGCCTTTGGAAGCCTTGGGGCTTTTCCTGATTCTGGGGCTGATGTTTGGTGGTTTTGGCGTACTGTTCAACCGAATGGTGGTTTGGAGTATGGACGGTTTCGAGCGCCTGCACCGACATAAAACTAAGCGGTTTATCGGCATTGGCGCAGCGCTCGGCGCCATGTTTGGTGTGATGATCATTTTTCTGCCTCGATTAACTGGCGCAGGTGAAAGTCTGATCACAGATGCCGTTGGCGGGTCGTTTACGCTTTCGATGCTTCTACTGCTCTTCGTGGCCCGAACCGTCACCACTCTCGCCTGTTTCTGTTCCGGCGCACCCGGCGGTGTCTTCGCCCCCATGCTTGCACTGGGAACACTCTTCGGTACCTGTTTTGGTGCCGTTTGTATGTTGGTATTTCCGGACTTTGACATCACTATCGGAATGTTTGCTGTCGCAGGCATGGGCGCATTGTTTGCTGCTACCGTTCGCGCGCCCATTACCGGAATACTTCTGGTGATAGAACTCACCCATAACTATGAGCTTATCCTACCTCTTTTGATTACGTCTCTCGGTGCAACCATGACGGCGCAGGCCATGGGCGGAAAACCGCTCTACAGTCAGCTCTTGCAACGCACCCTGAGTAAGCAAAAAGCAGCCGTAAGCACTGAAAATGAAAATACGCCGACATAAAAAAACCGCTTCATAAAGCGGCTTTCTCAAGGGGGAGTCTGTTTATTTTAGGCAGTCTGTGCCTGTCGGTTGCTGTAAGGGCTTTTTAAATCAGTCAGCACTTTCGCACCATACATACCGCGGTAGAAAACCCAAAGGTAAGTGACACCCGCTGTCAGCATACCAATACCAAATGGGATCAGCAGCAGATTCATCAACGCCAGAGGCACTGCAATCCAAAAGGTGCGAATAATCCAGCGGAAATGGTCAACATACATGTCTTCCCCGGCTTCCTGCGCTTCTTTGCGTTTAAAGTAAGCAAACGCAGCACCAGCAATGCTGAAAACACCGAAGGTCAGCAGGCCACTAAGCAGCAGCATGTATGCGATCATGGCAGAAGATTTAAACTTTGAAGGCTTTGTATCTGTTGTCATTATATTTGTACTTATTTTTACGTGAGCGTGAAAAAAAGCGCATGTTAATTCATTAAATTGACTCAAATCAACACATCAATAAACATTTAGATAAATCACGTTACAAACTCATTTTTTTGTTCATTTAACAAGCAGAAATGGACAACTGAGATAGATTCACCCCCCAAATGTTAGTTTTCGAGAAAGCACCGGACTTACAACAAAGTATCATTAAGCGTGAGCACTATCGTGATGAGATGCAGTAACAGGGATAAAAAAAGGGCTCATCACGAGCCCTTTCGGAAATAAATTCGATTAAATCGAGTAGATGAAGTAAAGCTGGGCTTTCATTCGGATGATGATGCCGCGAATCACATCAAGGAAGCTCATAAACCCGATAGGTTTCTCACCTGATACCCACGCCAATCCCACTGCGCCGACAGGAATGTCATAGCCTTCCGGTTCTTCCAGTTTCAGCCTGACAAAATGGTGCTTGTTAGCAAGGTTTGAACCTGTAGTCATGCGCACATTGTCGTCAGTGGCAATCAGTCGGGCCTGAGATTCTCCTGTTGCTTCAACAATCCCCTCTACTTCTGCTTTAAAGATCTTACCTGGGTAAACCGGGCTCGCGAATTCAGCATACTGCCCCACTTCAACATTACGAATAGCCTGATGGTTCACCCGCATCAGCACATATTTTTCGTCGGTGTACATGTGAATGCGAGGAACCATACCGACATACTGCCCCTCACGCATGATGAAGTTGGTGACATAACCATCTGAAGGTGCACGCACTCGGGTTTGCTCTAGATTCCATTCAGCCTGCGCCGTATTCTCTTTCGCACTTTCCAGCTCGGCTTCTTTAGTTGCAACCGCCAATACTGACTTCTCTTTGGTCAAACGTGCTTGTTCAACCCCGATCTCCGCCTTTTGTATTTGCTTTTCGAGCGTAGCGATTTGCGCCTCAGCAAGTTGGACTTTATTGCGTTGCTCGTCCATCACAGATTCCGTCACGGTATTTGGCGCACGCTTGTTCTGAGTGATGTAGCGGTTAAGTTGGTTCGCTTTCCATTTAGCGTCTTCTTTTGCCGCTGCCAGTTGGCTTTCCAGCACGTTCAGATCTGCTTTAGTCGCTTCATATTGCTGCTCGTTTAAAGAAACATCCTGAATCGCCACTTCAAGTGCCACGTTTCCAGCGTGTTCAGCAACAGCAGCACGGTTGAGAGCGATCTCATAGGGTTCTGCATCAAGCGTGTAAACAAGCTGGCCTTCTTCGACGCGCTGGTTTGGATTAACGTAAATTTGGTCAACATTACCACGAATTTGGTTAGACCCCGGGCGCAATTGAATATGCGGAGACTGCACGACAGACCCACCAGTTAGATCCATCGGCGTGAAGTTCAATAAGCCAATCCATACAAAAATCAGCCATGAACCACCACCAATGTAAGCAAACGCTTTGCTATAAACGTTCCATGGCATGCCAACCAGGCGAAGCAGGTAAATAAAGAGTGCCCATACGGCCAAACCTTCAAGCATGATTTTCCTCCTTCTCGCTAACTGTGTTTGTGGTGATTTCGGTTTCATTGACCGGCTCACTCGACTCACGCCAGATGTCCCGAATCTTTCTCAGTGCCTTTTCTCCATCCACAAACGCGAGAATCACGGCAACCACCCACACCCAATGCCAGATAAAACCAATCCACGTCAGGGCGGATATCAATCCCATTTGGTGATGCTGCTTTTTACGGGCTTTGCTGACAGGCAATTCATGGACTTTCCAGAAGCCAAACGCGATTGCACCAACCGATCCCAAAAGAACAACCAGCGCGACCACATGAAGGACAGTATCCGTGGTGGTATCTACAAAAGGGGTTGCCAACAGGCTCATTCACATACTCCGATATTCATTCAATGCATGAATGCTCACACGAAGAGATTAACGACACCTGAATATGGATTGATTACATTATTTGTTGGTATATATTGATTCAAACTATCCAATCATATTCGTATTTCATGTTCGACATCTCATTTATCCGTATGGCTTACATCCGTCCGCTAATCAGTGGTGCATGTTCGAAATATCACTTAACGCCGGAACAACTGGGTATTCCGGCCTCGCTGTATCGTGATGAAATGGCACTCGTCCCCCATGCGATAGTCAATGGATGGCTAACAAAAATCGCCGAGCTCTCAGGCAACCCGTCTTACCCTCTCGCCATTGCAGCTTCCCTGACGATTTCCTCCATTGATGTGAAAGCAAACTGGTTTATGTCTGCACCGGATTTGGCAGTCACCTTCAGGCGAATCAACTATGGTTTGAGCTGCTTTCACTCAGGCGCTCACTACGTGGGAAGGCAGTCTGGAAAGTTGTTGAAGTGGTGTTATGACAACGAATACTCAGGAACGGCGGCAGGTATCGATTCACTACGCGTCGCGATTATGATGACCTCCGTTCTTCGCCATTTCACCCATGACGGTTTTGCGCCGCTGGCTGTCAGACTCAAAGGAACGGATATCGATATCAACGCTGCAAGCGAATGGTTTGGATGTGAAGTGAAGACAGGTTGTGCCATGACGGAAGTCTGGTTCGACAACAAATTACTGCTTTTGGAACATGCCGTGCCGCGCGACCATAACAAAGCGACTCTGATTTCTTTGTTTGATTTGGATGAACTGGTCAACATGCCGCAACGCGATGACCCCACCAAAGCGCTTTATGAAGTGGTGAATTTCTCCCGGCATTACGGCATGCCTTCTTTGGAAACGGTCGCATCAACACTGGGCCTTTCCACGCAGCAATTGCAGCGGCGATTACATCGACTGGGTTTCAGTTTCTCATCCATGCGGGGTTATGTGCTGAATAACATTGCGGCAAGGTACATGCTAAAGGGCTATGCCCCGGATGAGGTTGCCCGTCTACTTGGCTACAGCAACCCACAAAGCTTCACCAAAGCCTTCCAACGTGTCCGTGGGTGTACGCCGAAAGAGTACATGCGACGTATGGAACACTGATCGCGCAAACAATAAGCATGCAGCCGATCAGCCCTTCCCTTTTCGATTGAAAACACAGTAATATTTATTTGCTCATTTTGAGCATTATTCTCAGGGCGGGGCGAAATTCCCCACCGGCGGTATGTCAGCAAGCAAGAAATTGTAAGACTGGCGAGCCCGCGAGCGCCCAAGCACATGTTTGGGGTCAGCAGACTTGGTGAGAGGCCAAGGCCGACGGTTATAGTCCGGATGAAAGAGGATGATAAAAATGCACCGATTCACGGCGGCGTTCGCTTAGCCGAAGATCGGTGGATTGCGTATGGCTGCGTTCGCAGTTTGCGCTCATCCATACCCAAACGACCTGAATCCTGCATCTTCCGGACGTTTGGGTATACGCCCTGATTCTGGTATTTAAACTTAGGAGTTACCATGAATCAGACTCACACATCTCTACTTTCTGGCACCCCATTTGAGCGCGTTGAAGCGGCGCTTGAAGCACTGCGCTCGGGTAAAGGCGTTTTGCTTCTCGACGACGAAGATCGAGAGAATGAAGGTGACATCATTTATTCCGTAGACCATCTAACGACTCAGCAAATGGCACTCATGATCCGCGAATGCTCTGGTATCGTGTGCCTGTGCCTGCCTGAAGAACAAGCCGACAGGCTGGAACTTCAGCCAATGGTGGCCAATAACAACAGCGCCAACCAGACCGCTTTTACCGTTTCCATTGAGGCGAAAGTGGGCGTCACAACCGGCGTTTCTGCAGCTGACCGCGTCACTACAATCAAGACCGCCTCGAACCCAGATGCGAAACCTTCTGACCTAGCGCGTCCTGGCCACGTGTTCCCACTCCGCGCACGAAAAGGTGGTGTTCTCGTTCGTCGTGGTCACACCGAAGGCACTATCGATTTAATGCAAATGGCTGGTCTATCACCTGCCGGTGTTTTGTGTGAAGTGCAGAATGAAGATGGTTCCATGGCAAAAGCGCCAGAGATCGTTGAGTTCGGCAAGAAGCATGACATGCCGGTACTGACCATTGAAGACATGGTTCAATACCGCCTAACGTCAGCGGAGAAGATCGCTTAATCTTTCGGACGATAAGCAATTTTGAGATCGCTCACACTTTTAAATTGATGAGCGGTCTCTATTTTGTAAAAGATTAATTCCTCTCATCGTGCAACCCATCACCAAATTGTTAACCCCACCGCCTCCTTCTGAAAGCAAAATTCACCCAACACAAGAATCACCCAGCATTCCATTCACGCAGTGAATTTCATCAAACCTTTTTATCTTCAGCATCCAATAGCTGAATTGATATGGATTGCATTCATCATGAGAATTTCTAGATACAACACTGTGAACTGGAAGTTTATTTTATGAAAAAACACTTTGAGCTCATCGACAAACCGACTTTCTTCGGCGCGTTGGGGCTGCTGTTTTCTGTCATCGTTCCATTGCTGGTTTGGCCTGACCAAGGTGCAGAGTGGATTGCGATTGCAAAAACCTTTATGACCGACAAGCTGGGCTTTATGTACCTGGCTCTTGGTATCGCTGCCTTCTTTTTTATGGCTTACATCGTTTTCAGCGATATCGGACAAATCAAACTTGGTGACGCAGACGAAAAGCCAGAGTTTGCGACTGGCTCTTGGGCTGCGATGCTTTTCTGTGGCGGTATCGGTGCCAGTATCCTTTACTGGGGTACTATCGAATGGGCTTATTACTATCAAAACCCTCCTTTCCAGCTTCAGGCTGGTAGTGAAGAAGCCGTCCGTTGGGCAGCGACCTACGGTATTTTCCACTGGGGCCCAATTGCGTGGTCTATATACCTGATCCCAGCTATTCCAATTGCTTACTTCTTCTACGTTCGTAAGCAGCCTGTCCTGAAAGTGTCTGCCGCGCTGATGCCTGTAATTGGTGAAGCACGCAGCCACGGTAAACTGGGCAAGTTCATTGATGTATTGTTCATCTTTGGTCTTCTGGGTGGTGCTGCAACCACATTGGGTCTGGCGGCACCATTGATCAACGAAGGTATCAGCTACCTGTTTGGCATTCCTTCTACCACAGTGACTCAAATCGGTGTTCTGCTGCTTTGTACCGCGCTGTTCGCTTACTCGTCTTACAAGGGTATGGATGAGGGCATCAAGGTTCTGAGTAACATTAACTTTTGGGGTGCACTTGGTCTGCTGGCATTTGTACTGTTTGCTGGCCCAACGCTGTTCATGCTGGAAACCGGTCTGGACTCCATCGGTCGCATGCTGTCCAACTTCTTTGTGATGGCGACTTGGGCAGAACCGTTTGGTGGCTATGGCACGTTTGAAGACACCCACTTCCCGCAGGATTGGACCATCTTCTACTGGGCATGGTGGCTGGTATTTGCGCCGAGTATGGGTCTGTTTGTGGCGCGTATTTCACGTGGCCGTACCATCAAACAGATGGTATCAGGCTCAATCTTCTTCGGCTCTCTGGGTTGTGCACTGTACTTCATGATCCTGGGCAACTTTGGTCTGTCACTGCAACTGTCAGGTCAGTTGGATGTTGTTTCAATCTTGAATGAGAAAGGCGCGACAACTGCGATTTTCTCTATTCTTGAGCAACTGCCTATGAGCACTGTGGTTATCGCTGTGTTCACGGTTCTTTGTATCATCTTCACCGCGACCACGTTCGACTCTATTTCGTTCATTCTAGCTTCCGTAGTACAGAATAACGTGACAGAAGACCCGCTACGCTGGAACCGTCTGTTCTGGGCATTCACCCTGTCTGTGATGCCTTCAATCCTGATGTTTATGGGTGGCTTGGCTACGCTGCAAACGGCAGCAATCGTCGGCGGCTTACCTCTTCTGGTGATCGCTGTCATGCTGATGATCTCAGGTGTGAAAGCGGCAACGCTCGACCTTTCACATCAGGAAGGCTATGAAGACCCAACCATCAACATCGAAGAGTTCCCCGAGGTTGATCCTTGGTCTCGTGAAGGTATGGCGATGGCAAAGTTTGAACGACTGAAAGACGAAGCGATCACCGCAGCAAACGAAGAACGTGAGAAACTGGATGCTATCTGGGACCTCAAGAAGAACATCCGCGCGGAAGCGTTGTCACGAGGCGAAACAGGCATGGAATTGGGCGATGCTCCTCAAGAGCAGCTGGATGAAATCCAACGCCTAACTGACGAAGCTATGGCCGCCAAAGAGCATAAGCTTCAGGCCTCTGAAGCTGCGCAACAAGCGCGTATTGAGTTCAATGAACTGATGCGTGAGAAGAAGCGTTTAGAGCAAGAAGCAGAAGAACAAATGGCGTAAGCCACCAATATGACACGATAAAGGGCACATTTTGTGCCCTTTTCTTTTTACGGTTTAGCTGGTTGTCGTCATCGACGTTTTCTTTACCGAAACGGCAACCCTAGACTTTTTTTTGGCATCAGGCTCGTAGATGCGGAATTTGTTCTTACCCATTTTTTTGGCCACGTATAGCGCTTCATCTGCATGGCGAATAAGCGAGTCACAGCTGTCACTATGCTCTGGATAGAACGCATAACCTATCGATAGTCCAACCTGAATCTCAATACCGTCTACAAAAATAGGTTGCCCAACAGATTCAATCAGCCTTTCTGCCATCACGGGCAAATACTCACGACTTTCTGGGCCGCTATAGACAATGGCAAACTCGTCACCGCCCAACCGGGCCACCGTGTCTTGATCCCTACACTGCTTCAACAATCGGTCAGCCACTATCTTGAGGCACTCATCACCAATGGGGTGACCGTACTCATCGTTGACGGGCTTAAAATCGTCCAAATCAAGGATAGCAAGCGCGATATGGCGATCTTGAACCTGTGCGAGTTCCAGTGCCATTTTTAAATCGTCATTGAAACGAATGCGGTTTGCCAGCTTGGTCAGTGGGTCGCTCATGGCTAATTTTGTCGCCTTCTTTTCCGCACGTCGGCGACGCTTTATCTCTCGCTTTAGCCTCAAATTCCAGTGGTAGAACATACCCACAGTAAAGATGGAACACACTAAGATAGCCGAAACGACCCACCAGAACAGACCCCATTCAAAGCCGGTTTCGTACTTCACCGGGAACCAGCGTTCAAAAATTTCTTTCCTATCTAAGGGTGTGATTTCGTTGATAGCGAAATTGAACAACTCCACCAGTTCAGGATGGTCGCGGCTAACCAGAATGGAGAGCTTTGCGTTTGAAGGTAGCACCCCACCAATTTTCACATTAATGATATTGTGCTCTTGAATGATGTAGACCAGCGAGCCCAATACACTCACAAATCCATAGACTTCTTTGCTCTCAACCTTCTTTAACCCTTCTTCCGTTGAGTCAAAGGATCTGAAGTCTAAATGGGGATAGAGCTTTGGCATAATTTCCGAAGCTGGAGAATCACGAAGAACACCTATCGTTTCTTGTGCGAGGTTATTGAGATCATCAACAAACGGCGTATCCATATTGGTTGCAAGTGCGCGGTGTGAAGTGAAATATGGGACCGTAAACATAAAGTCCTGACGCTTTTCGTCGGTGGCAACCTCCGCGACAATAATGTCACATTCCCCTGCTTTTACTGCTGCCAGACTTTGAGAATAAGTTTCAGTAGGATAGAGATGAAAAGGAATCCCCAGCTTATTGCTGATAAGTGTTGCGTAGTCCGCTAATACACCCACATATTCACCATCCTGATTGATGTATTCGAAGGGTAACCAGTTGGGCTCAACACACATTGATACCCCTTTCAGGGAATCGAGATAAAGTTTCTGTTGTTCAGATAATTGCTTGGCACGAACAGACTCAGAAAACATCAACAGACAAGCAAAAAGAACAAAGCATTGATTATAACGCTGTGATAATTTTGAAAAATATGGTGAAAGATTGGCCATGGCTTTCCCCCAGAAAACACATCGCGATTACCGCGAGACTTCCAATTTATTCTGCCATGTGTCGTCATTGATTTACGTTTCATTTATAAGACAATAGTTGCATTAGTAGAATTATCATGAGAAATGAAATTGCCTCCAAATCATCACACTGAGCTTTAGTTATTCATACAGTGAATACCACCACTTAATACTCGACAACTCAGAACTATATTCTAGAAAACTTTTCTATTTGGCATTCCATTGATGCGAATATCTCTCATGAAAATTAGAAATTAATCTTTATTATCATAAAGTTAAACCCCAATAAATGTATGAAAACGCTTTCATCTTTGGTCAGAATTTTTGTCTTAGTTTATTAGGTTTTTATAAACAATCTTTCCTTCAAACTTCAAATGCAGAATAGCGTTGGATTTCACGAATTTATAGAAACTGCTTTCATACCAATGAATTGCATTAAAATGAATACACAAAGCCTAATAAAGCAGACCTTTCTTTGCTGAATGTTTGAACTCTCAGATGCCATCCTAAAATTGCCGATACCGGACGTTCTAAATAAATGCATATACCCCAACATCACTAGTGGCCCTTAAAGTCTCTACTTTGTAAGACTGGCAATTTTAGAGCATTAACTCTAATATGTTCGCAACTTCCTCATGTGGAAACCAATATGCTTGCCAGAAAATCTTTCCTTATCCGGTTGATATTTGCATTGACGCTTTTGCCGGGTATGGCCACTGCGGAGCCCATGACCTTTGAACAGGCATGGCATTCTGTCCTGACCCGAAATGATGCGATAGCCGCAGAACGAGCTAATGTTCAGCGCGCCGAGCACATGCGAAACGCAGCTTCAGCACACCATCTTCCTTCGGTTTCACTCAGCGGTAACTACACCCGCTTGGATCAGAATGTCGAACTCAAACCCTCCCAGTTAGCTCATCATATGAATGGTGGCGATGCGCTGGGTCAAATCGCTGGCTCTGTCCCCCAATTGGGTCCATTGATGGGGAACCTCGACAACCTGCTGACCACCACTTTGGCCGACCGCGATATTTACACCAGCTCTATCCGAGCTATCTGGCCGATCTTTACCGGCGGACGCATTCTTGCTGCGGAAGACATTGCCAACGCACAGCGCGAAGAAGCCAAGTTCCTGATGCAAATGGCCCAGCAGGCCAAGTTTGAAGATTTGGCGAAAGTCTACTTTGCAACCGTACTGGCCGAACAAGTTCTGCAGACGCGAATTGAAATGGAACAAGGTCTGGCTAAGCACCTCGACCATGCGAAAAAGATGGAGGAACAAGGCCAAATTGCACGTGTGGAACGCCTACAAGCAGAAGTCTCTTTCGACAAAGCCAGGACTGAACGTCGCAAAGCCGAACGCGACCTGGAAATCGCCCAAGCTGCGCTGCAAACACTGGTGAAAAGCGATGCACCCGTGACGCCATCCAGCGCCCTCTTTACTCAGAAACATCCCCCTGCGATGGCGCCATTCATGGAAAAAACGCTGGCGGATTATCCAGGTCTAAAGGTGTTAGACGCCAAAGGTGAGCAAGCTGATGGCTTGGTTAACCTAGAGAAAGGTAAATACTACCCGCAGGTTTATCTTTACGGTAACTACAACCTCTATGAAGGTGATTCTCTGACCGCTGAGTTGGCACCTGATTGGGCAGTTGGCGTAGGCGTGAGTATTCCCCTTATCGACAATGGTGGCCGTTCAGACAAAGTCAAAGCTGCCCACAGCACCGCACTTCAGGTTCAGTACCTTCGCGCCCAAGCGGAACAAGACCTTTCACTGCTGGTTGAGAAAACCTGGCGAGAAGCAGGACAGGCACTGGAAGAGTATCAAGGCTTGGCTTCAAGTATTTCCCTCGCACAGGAAAACCTGCGACTGCGTGAAAAAGCCTTTGCACAGGGGCTTTCCACTTCACTCGATGTCGTCGATGCAGAACTCTATCTCGCCAGCATCAAAACCCAGCAGCTTGCAGCGTCATACCAATACGTGCTGTCACTTTCCCGTCTGCTCGCCATCAGTGGCGAAATGCACCGTTTCCCGGAATTTCAGTCGGCATCACTCCAATCAATCCAACCATTACAGGGATAAATCACAATGAGCAAATTGAAGTCTATCGCGCTGGCATTGCCTGCTGCTGCCGTTATTGGTTGGATTGGTTACAGCTTCTACCAAGCGTATCAGCCCGTGCCTGAACGTTTTCAGGGTCAGATTGAAGCCCAGCAATACAGTATTTCCTCGAAAGTCGCCGGCCGTATTGATGATGTGTTGGTGCGCAAAGGCGAAACCGTGAATAAGGGCGATTTGATTTTCACCCTTTACAGCCCAGAGCTTGATGCAAAGCTGGAGCAAGCGAAAGCAGGACAACAAGCAGCAGACGCCATGGCAGAACAAGCTGAAAGCGGCGCACGTGAGCAGGAAATCAGTGCAGCACGCGATCAATGGCAAAAGGCCCGCGCTGCGGCGCAATTGGGGGAGAAAACCTTTAAGCGTGTTGATGCGCTCTACAAAGAAGGTGTTGCCGCTGAACAAAAACGCGACGAAGCCTACACCCAGTGGCAAGCGGCGAAATACACAGAAAACGCTGCGCTCCAAATGTATGAACTGGCGAAAGCAGGTGCGCGCTCAGAAACCAAACGGGCAGCGCAGGAAAAAGCTCGCATGGCTGCTGGTGCGGTTGCAGAAGTGGAAGCCTATGCCAAAGACACCAAGATCCATAGCTGGTACCAAGGTGAAGTCAGCCAAATCCTCCTTCACCCCGGAGAGCTGGCACCGCAAGGTTTCCCTGTTGTCACTGTTATCGATATGAAAGATGCCTGGGCAGTTTTCAATATTCGCGAAGACAAACTGCGTCAGTTTGCCAAAGGCACTCTATTTGATGCGAACATTCCCTCTCTGGGAGAGCAGGCCTATGAGTTTGAAGTGACACACATTGCCCCATTGGGGGATTTCGCCACTTGGCGCGCCACCAACAGCCAGAACGGCTATGACATGCGCACCTTTGAAGTGGAGGCCCGCCCGGTAACAACGATTGAGGGTTTGCGCGCTGGCATGAGTATTCTGGTCTCTGAACAAACTCAGGGTTGATCACGATGAAAAAGCCTTCGTTTGCCTCAAGGCTGATGGATGAGTGGCGACTCACGTCGTCAGACAGGTGGCTAACCGCCTTGTTGAGCTGGTTACCCCTCGCGCTATTTCTGTTGGTATGGGCAATTTTCTCTTCTGGCACAGGTCGCGATTTGGCGATCGGCGTCGTTGATCTTAACCATAGTGCCATGTCGCGGAGCCTCGCCCGCTACTACGACGCCAGTCCTACTTTAGAAACTCGAAGTTTCAACAGTGTTCAAGAGGCTACCGCTTCACTGAACAGTGCGGAGACTTACGCTACCGTCATCATTCCTTCAGACTTTGAAAGAATCACCCTGCGCGGTGAGACCCCGGAAGTAACGGTCTTCTACAACAGCCAATACATTCTGATTGGTAAGCTGGTGAACGCAGCGATTACCCAAAGCCAAAGTACCTTTTCGGCCATGGTGGAAACCAAAGGGAAAATGCTGCATGGCACAACGGTTTTCTCACAAGCAGCCGGACAGTCTGTGCCAGTCCGTTTTCAGTTAGTGCCACTATTTAATAACGGCACTAATTACGCGCAGTTTTTGGTCTCAGCGATTATTCCCGCGCTTTGGCAAATCGTGATTGTCGCGAGCGGCATGCTTTCCATGGCACTGACCGACAAACGCATAGGGCTGGAAAATTACTTCAAACAAGGTTTGTTGTCAGCGCTAGTTGCTAAAGTAGTAGGCCTGCTTATTCCGCTTTGGCTGATGGGCGTTGTCTTCGCCACCACTATGCACTTTGGTTTGGGCTGGCCGATGAACGGAAGTTGGGTCTTACTTTTTGCATCACAAGGCTTGATGGTGTCAGCAGGTCTCGCGGTTGGTTCATTACTGTATTTAGGCACACGAGATGCTACCCGTGCAATGAGTCTGGTCGCAGGTTTTACCGCACCAGCCTTTGCCTTTATGGGAGTGAGTTTTCCAGCCAGTGACATGCCATTTCTCGCGCAGTGTTGGCGTGCAATACTCCCAGTGAGTCATTACATCACGGTGCAAATTGGCCAGTTCAACTATGGCGCCACGCTGATACAAATGCAGCCAATGCTTTTCGCTTTAGCGGCTTTTAGCCTGATTTGGCTATTTGTCGCCGCTAAACTCAAACGACTCTGCCGCTCAGCGATGCTAATTCAGGAGGCTGGCGTATGACTTGGACTGCATTGTTTAAGCAAGAACTCAATACACTGTTTACCAATCCGGCTGTCGTTTTTACCGTGTTTGGCGGCATCATTATCTATTCGCTGCTTTACCCACTGCCTTATGAAAATCAACTCCCGCGCGAACTTCGCGTTGCGGTTGTCGATCACGATAACAGTCAGGAAAGCCGCACGTTCGTTAGAATGTTGGACGCAACCCCACAGCTTTCTGTCGCAATGCGATTGGGCACAGAGACGGAATCCAGCGCTCAAATTGCCGATGGTAATATTGAAGGTGTCGTTGTGATTCCACAGCACTTCTACCGCGATCTATTGATGGGCAAAAGCCCAGTAATTTCTGTTGGGGGAGACGCTTCTTTCTTCCTGACCTACAGCACCATCGCAGAAGGCGTCGTCAATGCAGGCAACACACTTGGCGCATCAGTAAAAACGACCCGCGCTATGATGCAAGATACGTCAATGGAAGCAGCCACCAAGCAGGTAACGCCGTTTTCACTGAATCTTGTTCCAGTTTATAACCCGACGACTGGCTACGGGAATTATGTCGTTCCCGGCGTGTTTATCTTGATCTTACAGCAAACTTTGCTGATCGCTTCAGGCATGCTGGCCAGCGCAAACCCACATAACGGGGCGAAAAATCTGATCGCGCGAACCTGCATTCTTACGGCGATTTACAGTGTAATGGCAATGTACTATCTGGGCGCTAGCCTAGAGGTTAACGGGGTTAATCGTTTGGCAGAGCCTGTAAATCTCATCATCATTATGATGCCATTTTTACTGGCGACGATTGGCCTAGGTACGGTGGTTGGGAAATGTCTTTCAAGGTCAGAAATCATTACCTTAACAGTGCTGTTAAGTTCGATGCCTCTGCTGTTTACATCAGGATTTGTCTGGCCAAGCAGTGAGCTGCCAGTGTGGTTAAATACTTTGGCGCAATTTGCACCCTCCACACCTGCCATTCAGGCGACTATTCAGCTCAATCAAATGGGCGCGACACTTCATAGCCAGCTAGGCCACCTTTCCCAGCTATGGCTACTAACTTTGGTTTTTGGCGCTATCGCCATGTTGGCAAAACCCAAGAACACACCAAACTAACCCAATTAAAAAAGAACCCCGCTAAAAGCGGGGTTCTTTTTCAAATAGCACTTAGCACCTAAATTAGCGACTCAATCGCTTCAACAACTGCGTCAACTTTAGCGCCATTCGCCGCTTCAGAATGGGGAGCGGCAAAGCGATGCGAATCATTGTCGTAATACTTGCCAGATGCATTGGTGAATTCGTCGCTCAGCGCTGCGCGCGAGAGAATATCAGCGCCAATACCAATATCACCGCCTGCCACACCAAAACCTTCCGTCACCATTTTACTGCCGAGCATTGAACCCGGGTTAACGGCCACCAGCATCGGACCATCAATACCCAGATCGCGCGCCAGCTTTTGCGTCCACATGGTGATAGCAAGCTTGCTCTGCGCATAAGCTGAGAACTCATCACCCACTTTCACTTCACCTTTCATTGCGGCGATGTTGACGGGTGCTTGAGCGGCAGAAGACAGGTTAACAACTCGCCCTTGTCCACCAAGCAATGGCAACAAGCGCTTAGTCAGCAGGTAAGGCGCGACTGTGTTTACAACAAATCGCACGTCGAAACCATCTGCTGTGATCGGCGAAGAAGTGCGGAAGATACCCGCGTTGTTAATAAGCACATCCAACGATGTATGGTTTGCAACCACTTCATCTGCAAACTTTTCTACATCCTTCAGGTTCGACAAATCTGCCAGATAAGTTTCCACATTACCGACACCTGCAATCCCCTGAACTTGGGCTTTCGCATTTTCCAGCTTGGCGGCGCTACGCCCATGCAGCAAGACATTGTGACCTTGAGAAGCCAGTAATTTGGAGGTTTCCAGCCCGATACCGTCTGTTGCACCCGTAATTAGAATCGTTTTTGTCATTATTTACCCTGTTCCTTGTTTTATCGCTCTACCCTTCACTATGGCAGCAGTAGTTTCCAACCATCTGAGCTTAATAGCATTACCATGACACGGGATATCATTTTGTCTCTGTTTTAGCGATTGCTACTACATTGGTTATGCTGTAATCATATTCAATATGCTTTTATTAGTAATCACAGAATATAAAGAATCACTTTTTAATTTTTATTGATAATGATGAATATTGATCACCTAAAACTTTTCGTCCGACTCGCCTCGACAAACAACATCAGTGCCGCTGGCGCCGAGCTTGGCCTCTCGCCAGCCGTCTCAAGTGCCCACATTAATAAGCTAGAAGAGTCCATGGGCGTGCGACTGGTGCACAGAACCACACGAAAAGTTTCGCTGACTGAAGAAGGCATTGCCTTCTTGCCTCATGCTGAAGATGTGTTGGCCAGCGTTGAGGCGGCATGTGCATCGGTGGGTGCAGGCACGACCTCTCCGCGGGGAACACTTCGAATAACCGCCCCTGCTTCTTTTGGACGAATGCACCTTATTCCTGGGCTAAAAGGCTTTTTGGAGGAATACCCTGATCTATCGCTAGACCTGCGCTTGTCTGATTCCATTGTCGATCTGGTTGAAGGCGGCTTTGATATCGCTATTCGAAATGCCGAGCTCAAGGATTCCAGCCTCATCGCACGCAAGCTCGCACCAGACAACCGAATGCTCTGTGCTTCACCTTCCTATATCGCCAAAAACGGCAAACCAGAGACACTGGATGAACTCAGCAGCCACACCTTCGTCCAGCTGCCTTCTTTGGAGCAATTGGCTTTCCGCACCCCAAAAGGGATTGAAAGCATCAAAGTGAAAAGTTTGTTGAGAACCGACAACGGTGAAGCCGTTAGGGACGCCTGTATTGATGGGATCGGTATTTCTGTTTGTTCTAACTGGGCAGTGCACGAGCAATTGGAACGTGGGGAACTCGTGAGAATTCTGGAGAACTACCAGCTGGAATCAGACACTGCAATTTGGGCTGTATACCCAAGCTCGAGGCAACTCGCACCCAAGGTTCGCGCATTTATTGATCACTTTGCACAACGATTTGAAAAGATGCGTTGTTGGGGAGAAAGTGGCTGACAAAATTTGATAGCCAATTTTCAATGAAGTGTTGAAACTCAATATACATTCAAGCCAATTATCAATGTTTTCACTAATGGTTAGTCTTATGTTTGTTGCCGCCAAAACCAATATTTACACGCGGCAAAGTCAGCCAATTTCAAAATGGAGTAAAACAAAATGACTTACTACTCAGTACTAGAAGTGACACCCACAACTCAAGATTGGGTGGCAGATTATATCGGCCCAGCCAACCGACTTGTTGCTCAATACGGTGGCAAGTATCTGGCTCGAACCGACAGCCACGAACGTTTAGAGGGGCAAGGTGAAGGTGCTGCGCTGCGAATCGTGATTGAGTGGCCATCGCGAGAGGCTGCGATTAACTTTATGAACGATCCAGAATATGTTCCTCATCTAAAAGCACGTACTGAAGGTTCAATCAGTCATCATTTCCTCATAGAAGGAAAAGATGACTTAGCTTAAAGTCTCTGCCAATCAACCGCCCACCTTGCGGCGGTTTATCGTTTTTCTCATATTGAGAAATCAGTATCCCGTCCCTTTTCTTATGACTATCAATCTGAGAAAAATCGCCTTCTCAGGCTGATTCTCACATTGAAAATTCCATATATTTCATAAAGATAAAAATGGCACGCTCCTTGAAATGGTTTCAGCAACATTTCTCAAACCCGGAGCTGACTATGTCTCGCCGTGCAATATCAATCGCGCTCGCGCTGATGTCTCCCGCTGCATTTGCAGCGCCTTTTGACACGTGTCCGAGCAAAGCCTACCTGTTCCAATCAACGCCTGTGCAAGTGTATGGCGTAAACTTAGTTACTGGCTCTACCACGCTTCTACAATCAGACACAGGACTAAACGCCAATATCAACGGCGTAGGTTTCGACTTCGAAGACCGATATATCTATGGGTACGACACAACCAACAAGCAAATTGTTCGTTTAGGGCAAGACTTCCAAGCAGAAGTATTAAACGTTTCAGACGTTCCCACTGACCACACGTTCTTTGTTGGTGACGTTTATGATCACACTTACTACCTGTATCGCCAAGGCAAAGGTCTATTCAAAATCGATCTGAGCCCACTGGACAGTGACCCGAATGCCACTTTAGTGATGGAGAAAATCACAAACACCGCATCAGTCAGATTGACCGACTTCGCTTTCCATCCCGGTAACGGCGGGCTTTACGGCATCGACAACCAAACCGGCAACCTCTATTTGTTCGACACCACAGATGGCAGCACCACCTTGGTTGGTAATGCAGGTATAACCGGGACATTCGGCGCAGGCTATTTTGATGTCAACGGTTATTTCTACGTTTCACGTAACAGTGACGGGGACATCTTCCGCATTGATTTGTCTGATTACGGCGCAGATGGGGACATTACCGCAGTGAAGTTCGCAGACGGTCCCAATTCAAATCAAAACGACGGCGCGCGTTGTGCGAATGCTCCCGTTATTGACGAAGACTCTACAATCGATTTTGGTGATGCCCCGGATAGCTATATGACCTTGTTAGCGTCAAACGGTCCACGTCACCAAACGGGCACGGCATATTACCTCGGTTCGGTTGCACCGGACAGCGAAGGCGACGGCCTGATTTCTCCATTAGATGACAACAAAGCAGGTCTCGCCGATGAAGACGGCGTAGGCTTTGTTACCGCTCTGGAAGCAGGTTCGAGCGCAATCGTCTCTGTTCAGGCGTCTACGCAAGGCTATCTGTCAGCATGGATTGACTGGAATGCCGATGGCGACTTCAAAGACAGCGGCGAGAAAATCATCAGTGATAGCCTGCTGGCCGCTGGTGCCAACACACTTTCGATCTCTGTGCCAGTCGATGCGGCTGTCGGTTCAACCTACAGTCGATTCCGTTTCGCTGAGCAGTCAGGTCTTGATTTCTATGGCGGTGCGACAACCGGTGAGGTAGAAGACCACCCTGTCACTGTCATGAAATCCGGCACCACACTCGTCCACTACCCGAGCGAGCAGGGCTACGCCACTATCGCTTACGAGGATAACTGGCCGAAAGAAGGCGATTACGACATGAACGATGTGGTAATCCGCTTCCGGATGACAGAAACACTCGATGAGGACAATCACGCAACACGCATTCTCATTACGGGCTACCTCGCAGCTTATGGTGCGGGCTACCACAATGGTTTTGCCATCCGCCTACCTGGCTTGAATCAATCTGATATCGACAGTGCTGCGACCACGCTCAAACACAATGGTGTGGTGCAAGAAAACAATGGGTTGGAAACAGACTCCACGGAAGCGATTTTCATCATTGATGAAGATTTGAAAACCAAAATACCTTCCGGCGAATGCAACTTCTACCGTACCGCCCAGTACTGTCAGGAAGCCTTGTCATTTGAGTTTGAGATTGATATCTACACCAACGAGGGCGTCAACACCTACGGTTTAGTGGATATGCCTTACGACCCATTTATCTTCTCGACCCCAGGCAGTTATGTACGGGATGGTATCTGGTACAACCCAGGCCGTGGTCTAGAAATCCACCTGCCTGACCAAGCGCCCACTGAGCAGTTCGACACCTTCCTTTACGGTTGGCAAGACGATGATAGTGTGCCGGCAGAAAACCGCTACTACAAAACAAGCTCGCACCTTCCTTGGGTACTGCTTATCACGGACGAGTGGAAATGGCCTCGCGAACATATTGACCTAATCCAGGCATACCCACTGTTCGCAGGTTACACGGAAAGCGAGGGTGTCTCGAATACCACCTGGCATGCAGAAGAAAATGCAGCCGAAAACAAAATCTACGTGCCAGAGGAGTAACTGACATGAAATATCCATTTATCACACTGACTCTGGCTGGATTACTTACTGCATGTGGCGGAGGCGGCGGTGACGCCACTTCCTCTGGCCCAACAGGCACAGATAGCGGAACGGCATCATCATCTGATACTGGCACCACGAGTACAACGCCATTAGGAATGATGACCGATACCTCTGGTGCTGATGTTGCCATCCCACCCACAGTATTGAGTTCAGCAACCAATATGTCTGAAATGGTGGTACCGAGTGGATTTAGCTACAACCCTGTCGACTCACAAAATGTCAGCATCGATATCAGCGGCTACAGTACAAGTCAGGGATATATCTCCATTTATGGTGGATTTACCCAAAACGATGACGGTACTTACAGCGCAGATTACAACAGCCGAATCACCTCGGCCGATGTAGAAAACGGGTTGGCTTCACTAACCTACCCCTTAGCCGATTCCCAATACTACATGCTGGCCGAGGTCTACTTTTACGATGGAACAACGCCGATACAGACAAGGATTAACAACGAGCAATCCAGTTGGGTTTGGTAGCTTTCAATACCATTCAAAACAAACAGGCGGGACTTACCCGCCTGTTTTTATTGCTGCTGTGGTTTCCCGAACCACAAGCTTTGCTTCGAGTTCCAGCGTGTCGTTGATTGGCTCACTGGCAAGTCGCGCCAAAAGATAATCCGCCGCTTTCTCACCCATTTCTCTGGAAGGTACCTGCATGGTGGTAAGCGCAGGGTGAATATGAGACGCCATAGCGACGTCATCAAATCCCACAATCGACAAATCTTTCGGTACTCGAATACCTAGCGTTTGTGCTTCCAGCAAAGCACCCATGGCAATGATATCGTTACCACAAACAATCGCCGTGGGCCTTGGATTCAAGTCCATCAGCTTTCGCAATGCCTGTCGGCTTTCCGCCAGATCGTAACGACATTCAATAATTCGTTCTTTTGAGAGCTTGATGTCTTTAAGCTTCAGCGTATCTAAGCAACCCGCGAGACGGTCTTTGGTTCTGTCATTAAGACGAGTGATACCTGGAATGGCTGCGAAACTTGTGTGTCCAAGATCCACCAAAAACTGAGTAAGGCGAGTTGCAGCCCGGTAGTTATCAAACCCAATACACGGATGAGGTAACTCAGGCTTAAAAGACCAAGTGTAGAGATAGGGTAGTTGCTTCTTGTCGAGAATCTCGAAAAGCTGAGGCTGGTGTTCGGCACCCACCAGCATCAAACCTTCAACGCCACGGGTGATCAAACGTTCGGCCTGAGCCAACTCCTCTTCTGTTGAATAATCCGAGCTGGCAATAAACAGGGTGTAACCCTTTTCCTGCAACCTACGTTGAAAAGCCTGAATACCTTCAGCAAAGATCGCGTTGTCTAATGTGGGAACGATAACACCGATGGTTCGTGAACGTTGTGAGGCCAGCGCTTGAGCAGCACCATGGGGAATGTAGCCAAGTGATTCAATCGCCGATCGAATCAAGGCGCCCCGCTTCTCACTCACAGACGTAGGATTCGCTAAATAGCGGGATACTGTCGCCGTCGACACCCCTGCTGCAATCGCAACATCTTCCGCCGTTGGTGCATCTGACGGTCGTTTTTGTAAGCGCTTACGCGCTGATTGAGTCTCTTTTGTCATAGAAAGTTATATCGTTGACTCACTTTTGGGATTTATAAACCGCAACTTACCTAATTATAGCGTTATACAAAAATTTCACCGCCAAAAACTTGACAGTCATTCAACCCCTCTTCTATCTTCACAATGTAAGCGCTTACATTTAACAATCATTTTACAAGATTGGTAGGTGCTATAACTACAAATGGCGACTGCAAGCCAACAACGACTGACTACTGTGAGGCAATGCGACATGACGTTAAAGAAACGCTACATCACCCCCGCGGTGCTTTTTTCGCTGTACTTCCTCAATGTGATTGCCACAAAGATTCAGATCGCTTCAGGGTCCACATCCATAGTTCGCGTCGGTGATGTTGGGGAGTTCATTTTACTTCTCCTCGCTTCACTGACTTTCGTCGTCGCCACGTTGTCAGCCGAAAAGGAAGCTGACAGCCGTGCGACAGAATTACGATAAAAAGCAGAAAGGAAGTAGATATATGTCTGTTCACCATAAGGATGACTCCCCACAAAGTGCAGAGCGTCGCCGTTTCCTGGAAATTGCAAAAAAAGCAGGTTTTACGGCAGCTGTCGTCGCAGGTGCCTCGGGGGCCTTGTTGACCTCAACCACCGCACACGCTGCGGCTAATGAAGAAAAAGAACGACAGAAGCGAGCTAAATACACCATGACGATTGCTACGGCATACATCATTGGTGCATCCCGCAGCTACCCTATCATGCAGCTGGATTTCAAAGAAAACATCCAGAACATGACCAACGGTGAAGTTTACGTAAAACTGGCACCGGGTGGTCAACTGGGTGCCGGTGGCGCATTAGCGCAAAAAGTACAGGCAGGTACCATTCAGGCCGCGCAACACTCTCTCTCTAACTTTGCACCGTTTGCACCTGCTGTCGACCTCATCAACATCCCTTACTGGTGTGGTGAGAACCAGAAGTTCGTCAATCTGGTAACGTCTGACGCTTGGAAGAACGAAATCCACCCGAAAGTAGAGGCGAAAGGCTTCAAACCGCTTTGGTATGTGGTGATCGACCCTCGCGTTGTGGCAATTCGTAATGGTCTCGAAGGTCCAATCAAAACCCCAGATCAAATGGAAGGCATCAAATTCCGTGTACCGGGTTCGAAAATCCTTCAGCAGTTCTACCGCCTGCTGGGCGCAAACCCAACGCCAGTTGCCTGGGGCGAAACGCCTTCGGCGATCAAACAAGGCGTGGCAGATGCCCTCGACCCTTCGGTAGAAGCGCTGAATGTCTTCGGCTTCAAAGATGTGCTCTCTTGGGTCACTTTCAACCGCTCAGTGCCAGACTCACAAGTCTTCTCTTGTAACTTAGAGTGGTTTAACAGCCTGCCAGGTCACATTCAGGAAGGCATTGAATTCGCCAGTGAAGTGACCTCGTTGCAAAACCTCGCGAAAGTTCCTGCTGCACGTGCCTACGCCATGGCTGAACTGAGCCGCGCTGGGGTGCAATTCTATGCACCAAACGATGATGAAATGAAGCTGTGGGCCGACAAAGCAGGCCATCAGCTACCCGCTTGGGATTCATTCAAAAACGAACTTGCTGGCTCCAAAGCTGCGTTTGACAAACTGCTTGCAGCGGCGAATGAAAACAAAGGTCCATTCGTTCACGACGTTTAACAGCTGAGTAAATCGCCATTTGGGTGGACGTTTCTCCTAGCGCACCCAAATGGCTCCCACTCTCTCTGAAACGGATGTTGGACGGTCACAATGAATTTCTTAAAACAAATCGACGAAAATGGTGAGCGCTGGTTGCTGTTGTTCTTCTACACCACCATCGTCATCACCATCGCCATGGAAGTACTGAGACGCTTTGTCTTCAGCTATTCCTCCATCTGGGGCGAAGAAGTTGCAAGGTATGCCTTTATTTATCTGGCGTGGGTCGGTGCATCCGCAGCCGTAAAAGAGCGCGCGCACATACGTATCGATGTCTTGCTGCACTACCTGCCAAACCGAGGCAAGGCAGCCATTTATTTACTTGGGGATGTCGCCACATTGGTTGTCGCATTATTCGCGCTCTATTGGTCAATCCACCCTATTGAGATATCGCTGAAATTCGGGTCTGTGACCCATGGTCTGGGGATCAGTCAGGCATGGTTTCTCGCCGCTGTTCCACTGGGATTCTCCATGATGATATTCCGACTTATGCAGTCTATGCGCAGGGATATCCGAAGCCTCACACGGAATACTCCTGTGTTTGAAGGCAACAAGCTGTTTGATTAGGAGGTCTCATGCTGAATTATTACTCGCAACAGGTCTCCGTCGATCTTGGCTGGGAATTCTATGGCCCTGTTATTGCCATGCTGGTACTCATCGCACTCGCGGTGCCGGTATGGGTATCGCTGGGCTTGGGCTCAATCGCCCTCTTGTTTATCACCGAAGTACTACCTCTGTCCTTGTTTGGTGAATCTCTGTTCGACGGTATTGATGCATTCGCGCTGATTGCCGTCCCACTTTTTATCCTGACAGGTGACGTTCTGGTGAGAACCGGTCTTTCGAACAAACTGCTTGATGTGGCAGAAGCCAGTGTCGGCGGTGCGAAAGCAGGTTTTGGTAGTGCAACCGTTTTAGGCTGTGGTTTCTTCGCCTGTATCTCTGGCTCTGACGCAGCAGGTGCAGCAGCAGTAGGACGAATGACCATTGACCGCTTGGTGGCGCAGGGTTATCCAAAACCTTACGCATGTGCACTGGTCGCCGCAGGTGCTTGTACCGGGATCCTGATCCCGCCATCAATTGCCTACATCATTATTGGTCTTGTGCTGGGTATTTCCGCATCAACGCTGTTCCTGGCAGCAGCGGTACCGGGTGTCATGGTCATGATGGCCATCATGTTAACCAACGTCGTCATGAACCGTATTTACGGTTATGAAAACGCGGGACAAGGCTTCTCTATCAAGCGCTGGTTTTCAGTCGTGGTCGATGCCCGTTATGCCCTGTTGGTACCTGTCATCATTCTTGGTGGTATTTACTCAGGTGTGTTTACTCCGACAGAAGCTGCCGCGGTGGCTGTGGTTATCACCATTATTATCGGCCTTTTCCAAGGCACGCTGAAAATCAGTGATTTCCCGAAAATGCTGGAAAGCTCTGCCAAAGTAAACGGCGTGATTCTGCCCATTATTGCGCTGAGCCTGCCGTTGGCACAGACACTGGCCGCGCTGGATGTACCACAGGCATTCGTGGAAACCATGACATCGTTTACTGATAGTCGCACGGCACTGATTCTGATCATGATTGGTATTTTGATCATCTCAGGCTGCTTTATGGAAACCACGCCAAACATTCTGATTTTGTCGCCAATCCTGCTGCCACTGGCACGCGAGATCGGCATGGAAGATGTGCAGTTCTGCATCATGATGGTTACCGCACTGGGTGTCGGCTTCATCACACCGCCACTTGGGCTGAACCTCTTTGTTGTATCCGGATTAACGGGGACCTCGGTTCTGAAGATTGCCGCGCGATCGGGGCCCTACGTCATATCCATGTTAACGGTGGTATTGCTCCTAGCATTTATCCCCGAATTGTCGCTCTGGGCGCTCGACTAACCCAATGTATTTAACCCTCCCCTGGCTTGTCGCCGACAAGCCAGACAGGGAAGTTGCGCCCAAAATTTAACGAGGAAATTATCGACATGGCTGTTAAGTATCTGAAAAAAGCAGAAAAAACTGCTGCAACAGGTGAAGACGATGTTCGCGCAATCGTGGCGGACATGCTCAAAGATATCGAGCAGGGCGGTGAAGAAACCTGCATCGCTTACACGCGAAAATTTGATAACTGGCATGGCGACATTGTCGTCTCTCAGGAAGACATCGACGCGGCAGCGGCGAAAGTTCCAGAGCAACTGAAAAAGGATATTCAGTTTGCTTATGAACGCGTTCGCGACTTTGCTCAGGCACAGTTAGATAGCCTGAGCGAATTTGAAACCGAACTGTCCCCAGGTTTGTTCGCGGGTCAGCGCTTGATCCCTATGCAAGCCGCAGGCTGTTATGTGCCGGGTGGCCGCTACTCACACATTGCATCCGCGATTATGTCTGTAACCACTGCAAAAGTGGCAGGCGTTGACCATGTTATTGCGTGTTCACCTCCAGGCCGCGAAGGCGGTATCCACCCTGCGATTCTTTACACCCTAAGCCTGTGTGGCGCTGACACCATTCTGAACTTAGGTGGCGTGCAAGGTATCGCTGCCATGGCATTCGGTCAATTCACTGGTCACCCAGCAGACATTCTTGTTGGCCCGGGTAACCAATTCGTAGCTGAAGCTAAACGCCAGCTCTATGGCCGTGTGGGTATCGACATGTTCGCTGGCCCTTCTGAAGTGATGGTGATTGCAGACGCTGATGCAGACCCAGAACTGGTCGCGGTCGATTTGGTCGGTCAGGCGGAGCATGGCCCTAACACCCCGGCTTGGCTGCTGACAGATTCAGAAGAGTTGGCTGAGAAAGTCATGAAACGACTGCCCGAACTGATTGCTGATCTGCCAGAGCTCAACAGCAAATCAGCGGAAGCTGCTTGGCGCGATTACGGCGAAGTCATTCTTGTCGACACCAAAGAAGAAGCCGTGAAAGTCAGCGATGAGTACGCTTCTGAACACCTAGAAGTACACGCTGAAGATCTGGATTGGTGGCTGCAAAACCTGCGCAACTACGGCTCTCTCTTTCTTGGCGAAGAAACCAATGTGGCCTTCGGTGATAAAACCTCAGGGCCAAACCACATCCTGCCAACCAAAGGCGCTGCCAAGTACACCGGTGGCCTGAGTGCGGGCAAGTTCATCAAGGTAGTGACCTATCAACGCTCCACCAAGGAAGCGAGCAAAGATGTTGCGCAAGTAACTGCGCGTATTTCCCGCCTTGAAGGCATGGAAGCACACGCGAAAACGGGCGATGCACGCCTCGCGAAATACTTCCCTGACGAGCAGTTCAACCTGCAGCCAGAGTAAGTAAAACGAAGAGGGACTGAGATGACGGGCAGCATGATAAATCAACTATTCAACCTTGAAGGTCAAGTCGCATTGGTGACGGGAGCGGGTTCCGGTATCGGACAACGTATGGCTTATGCCCTCGCCAAAGCGGGTGCAAAAGTGGTGCTCTCCGGACGCCACGCAGAAACACTGGCACAAACGGCGGTCGCTATTGCCGGGGAAGGCGGAGACGCCGCTATCGAAACCGTTGACCTTAACAAGCGCGAAACGCTGCCCCGATTCATTGAAAAAGTGTCATCGCACTTTGGCGCGCCAGACATTCTGGTGAATGCCGCTGGCGTCAACCTGCGCCAACCCGCCGATGACATCACGCTGGAAAGTTGGGACATGACGTTGAACCTCAACCTGTCTGTTCCCTTCTTTCTCGCCAAAGCCTGCTTGCCAGGCATGCGGGAAAAAGGCCACGGAAAAATCATCAATATCGGCTCGCTGCAAAGCTATCGCGCCTTTGCCAATTCTATTCCTTATGGCGCATCAAAAGGCGGCGTCGCGCAGCTGACAAGAGCAATGGCAGAAGCCTGGTCGAAGGAAGGCATTACCACCAATGCCATTGCACCTGGGTTCTTCCAAACACCACTCACCGAGAAAGTGTTCAGTGACGATTCACTCTCCAAGCACCACGCGTCAATGACTGCGGTTGGACGCAATGGAGAGCTGAGCGACTTTGATGGACTGACGGTGTTTTTGGCCTCCAAAGCCTCGGATTACATCTCAGGTCAGATGATTTCCCTTGATGGCGGCTATACCGCGAAATAGGCAAGCAGTAAGGACTAATTGAAATGGATATGAAAGCGCTGGTTTACACAGGTCCAAATCAAATGACCTACCGCAACGAGGAAGTACCAACACCGCGGGAAGACGAAGTGTTGGTCGAAATCCGGGCGGTTGGGATTTGCGGGTCTGATTTACACGCTTACCTCGGTCACGACGAGCGACGCCCTGCCCCATTAATTCTCGGGCACGAAGGTGCGGGTATCGTCCACGGTGGCGAATGGGATCAACAAGCCGTCGTCATCAACCCACTGGTCAGCTGTGGCGAATGCGAATACTGCCTGAATGGCTTCGCGAACCAATGCCAATCTCGCCAGATTATTTCAATGCCGCCAAGGGAAGGTGCATTCGCAGAATTTGTCGCTATTCCCAAACGCAACTTAGTGCCAGTACCGGAGGGTATGTCACTCAGCACAGCATCACTGGCTGAGCCGATTGCTACAGGCTGGCACGCCGTCACCAAAGGCGCAGAGCTCAGCAAACGTCCTTTGGTGGAAAACAAAACATTAGTTTATGGCGGTGGTGCAGTGGGTCTGGCAGCTGCGCTGTCACTTGCTGCACAAGGCTGCAAGCAAATCTATCTGGCCGAAACCAATGCCCTACGCCGTGAAACCGTGGAAAAGGCCAATGTCGCCACTGTTTTCGACCCCCTGACCGATCAGGTCGTTGGTGAGAACACCATGGATCTCGTCGTGGATTGCGTGGGCAATAAACATACGCGAATGGGTGCATCAGCGGCGGTAAAACCCGGTGGCGTGATCATTCATGTGGGACTGCAAGACAGCTTCGAAGGGCTGGATGTTCGTAAGTTCACCCTTCAGGAAGTGACCTTCGCAGGCAGTTACACCTACACCATGCAGGACTTTAAAGCGACGCTTGAAGCCATGCATAACGGTGCGCTTGGCGCACTGGACTGGATTCAGGAGCGCCCGCTTAGTGATGGAGCGAACGCTTTTGACGATTTACTTAACGGACGTATCGCCGCTGCCAAAGTGGTGCTGCTCCCCGAAGGGTAAACAAACACCGAAGCAAGGTTGGTGAAGCAGATTGCCCAAGCTGTATGCCAGCCACGCCAAGGATATATGGAAGTAAGTTTTAAACCTTGATTCAAAAGGAGATGAAAATGCAAGCACCGGACTTTCTCGTCCATGACTCGTCTGACACTGTCGGCGTGATTGTGGTCGAGGGCCTCGAAGCAGGCCAAACGCTAACCGGATGGGTGATGGACACAGATGCCACCATCGAAGTACTCGCGCTGGACGCAATCCCTCTCGGCCACAAAGTGGCGCTGAGCGACATTAAAGACGGCGACACCATTCTTAAGTATGACAACGATATCGGTAAAGCTGTCGCAAACATCGCGAAAGGCGGTCACGTACACGTACACAATGTGAAAACCAAGAGGTGGTAACCATGAGCAAATACACATTTATGGGCTACCGCCGCGAAAATGGCCGTGTCGGTGTGCGCAATCACGTCATCATCCTGCCATTGGACGATCTGTCTAACGCAGCATGTGAAGCCGTAGCTAACAACATCAAAGGCACACTTGCACTGCCACACCCGTATGGCCGCCTGCAATTTGGTGAAGATTTGGAACTGCACTTCCGTACCCTGATTGGTACAGGTTGCAACCCGAACGTGGCTGCGGTTGTAGTTATCGGTATCGAGCCGGGCTGGACCAGCCGTGTGGTTGAAGGCATCAAAGCTTCTGGTAAGCCTGTTCAAGGCTTTGCGATTGAGCAAAACGGTGACATCAACACGATTGCTGCCGCTTCCCGCGTAGCGAAAGAATACGTTCATTACGCGAGCGAACTGACCCGCGAAGAATGCGACGTGAGCGAGCTGTGGGTTTCAATGAAGTGTGGCGAATCTGATACCACATCTGGTCTGGCAGCGAACCCAACCGTGGGTAACCTGTGTGACAAGTTCTCAGCGGAAGGCGCGACCCTATGTTTCGGTGAAACGTCAGAGCTGACCGGTGCAGAGCAAATCTGTAAGACCCGTGCAGTGAGCCCGGAAGTTGGCCAGAAGTTCCTGGACACCTGGCAGGCATACATGGACGAAGTTATCGAGCCACACAAAACGTCTGACCTGTCTGACAGCCAACCAACCAAAGGCAACATCGAAGGCGGCCTGACCACTATCGAAGAGAAAGCGTTTGGTAACTACCAGAAGATCGGTAAAACCACGCAGTTCGTTGATGTTCTGACGCCAGCAGAGCGCCCAGAAGCAGGCCCAGGTCTGTACTTCATGGATACCTCTTCTGCGGCGGCAGAGTGTGTGACGCTGCAGGCAGCTGCAGGCTTCGCGGTTCACCTGTTCCCAACAGGGCAAGGCAACGTCATTGGTAACCCTATTGTGCCGGTTATCAAAATCACTGCGAACCCACGTACCGTGCGTACCATGGGTGAGCACATCGATGTAGACGTTTCCGGCATTCTGCGCCGTGAGCTGAATCTCGACACAGCGGGTGATGCGCTGATCGACATGACGCTGCGTACCGCAAACGGCCGTGCAACCGCAGCAGAAGCGCTGGGTCACCGCGAGTTCGTTCTGACCAAACTGTATCGAAGCGCATAAGCATTTCGCTTATTCGGCGCGGCAATCATTTGATACAGCAAGACCGACGCTGGGGAAACCCAGCGTCCTTTTCCTTACCATTCGCAGGAGCCAGTTATGCCTGTGTTTATCGACCCTTCAGAAGCAAAATCCCTGACCGCACAAGCGCTGGAAAACGCGGGCGTGTCGCCGACCAATGCCAAATCTGTCGCCAACGCCCTAATTCAGGCGGAAATCGACGGTCAATCAGGTCACGGACTCGCCCGTCTTGCGGCCTACATTGAGCAGGTTAAGTGCGGAAAAGTGATGGGTGAAGCGACGCCAAAGGTTGATACCCGAAAACCCGCGGTTTGTCATATCAATGCAGAACTCGGCTTTGCCTTTCCTGCTATGGACAAGCTTGTTTCCCTGCTTCCCGCCATGGCAAAAGCCCAAGGAATTGCGTTAGCCACAGTCAACCGTTCCCACCATTTTGGACAAGCAGGATTCCACGCAGAACGTATTGCCAAGCAAGGTTGTATCGCATTGGTATTTTCCAATAGCCCGAGCGCCATTGCGCCTTGGGGCGGAAAGAAAGCCCTCTTTGGCACTAACCCTATCGCTTTTGCCTGCCCCCGTGACGGTGCTCCACCACTGGTCATCGACATGAGCCTGAGCAAAGTGGCCCGCGGCAAGGTATTGGTCGCCAGAAAGAACGGCGAAACCATTCCTGAAGGCTGGGCGATCGATGCCAATGGTGAGCCAACCACAGATCCTGATTCTGCGGTAAAAGGCTCGATGCTCCCTATCGGCGATGTCAAAGGTGCTGCGCTCGCGCTCATGGTCGAGATTCTCTCAGCAAGCCTAACCAGTGCCCTTTATGGCTTTGAGGCGTCAAATTTTTTCGATACTGAGGGTGAGCCACCTGCTATCGGACATTCTGTCATCGCCATCGATACGACTGTTTCTGGAACACAATTTGCTGAACGTCTTGAATTACTCCTCAACACCATGTGTGAGCAGGAGGGTGTTCGCTTGCCCGGACAGCGTCGCATTATCCGCCGTGAACGTGTTCTCAAAGAAGGCTTACACCTTACCGAAGCCACTATGAAAGAGCTGAAGGAATTAGCTGACTTATCTAATAATCAATAACATGGAAGTTATTCATGCAATCACAACTAAGACAACGTCTCCCTGATTGGCAATCACTGAGCCAAAGTGCCCGTACCCTTGCGCCCGGCCTGTTACTTTCCGTCACCGTCGCTGCTGCAGCCACCTTTCTAGCAGCACATTATGGTGCACCGCAAATGCTCTTTGCCCTCCTATTGGGCATTGCGTTTCACTTTCTCGCTGATGATTCCAAGTGTCAGGCAGGCGTGGAGTTTGCTGCCAAAAAAGTCCTCCGATTTGGTGTTGCTCTACTCGGCCTCCGCATTACCGTGGAAGAGATGACGTCTCTCGGCTGGGAAGTGCTGGTTTGGGTGGCACTAGGCATAGCGCTCACCATTACTATCGGCATGTTAGTGGCGAAAATTCTCGGCCGCCGCATTCAGTTCGGCGTGTTGACGGGCGGCTCAGTCGCTATCTGTGGCGCATCTGCTGCGCTGGCGATTTCGGCAGTTCTACCCAAACACCCGTTCAGTGAGCGTAACACGCTGTTTACGGTTATCGCGGTCACCGCATTCAGTACCATTGCCATGGTCATCTACCCCATCTTCGTTAACCTTTTAGGCTTTGATGACCGACTGGCTGGCATTTTCATCGGCGGAACCATTCACGACGTCGCGCAGGTTGTTGGTGCAGGCTATTCTATTTCCCCGCAAGCCGGCGAGTTCGCCACCATCACAAAACTACTGCGCGTGGCGTTGCTGGTTCCCGTCATTCTGGTGATTTCCCTTTACTTCCGCAGTCATCCCGACAAAGACAGCGAGAAAGCAGATATCCCACTGCTTCCGTTTTTCGTTATCGGCTTCTGTATTTGTGTTGCGATAAACAGCGCCCATATCCTGCCTGTTGGCGTGACCAATACCCTGTCAGGACTCTCATCCTGGTGTCTGGTTTCGGCAGTTGCTGCCTTGGGGATTAAAACTTCTGTCAAGAAACTCTTCACCATCGGCTACGAGCCGATTCTGATGGTGGTGATTGAGACGGTAGCAATTGCAGCTTGGGTGTTAGTGGGGATTTATTGGTTCTTCTAGCAGCCCATAAAATCTAAATCCCAACCTTGCTGTTACTTCCTTCAACGTAATCTGCACATAATGTCTTCTGTACGGTTCAGAAAACGTTGAAGGAAATCAATTTTGACGTTGGCGACTTTTTTAAAAACCTATTACCGCTAAGATCTGATATTAGATACTACTAAGTAAATCCGGAGATACTTGGGATGGGAATTTGATATGGCAGGTATATTCAGTTTTAAGTGTTCAAGCTGCGAAGAAATACATGAAGGCTCTCCAAGTTTCGCTTACCGTGCGCCTGATCCATGGCTTGATCAGCCAGACGAAGTCAGAGAAGCGGGTAAGCTGGGTGATGACCTCTGTTACTACAAAGATGGCGACGGTTACCACTATTTCGCACGGGTCATTTTAGAAATCCCAATTCATGGCGTGACGGACCCTTTTATGTGGGGAGTGTGGGTATCTCTTAGCGAAAAAAGTTACGACCACTACATTGCCACTTGGGACGAGCCCGAAGATGGGATGGGTTATTTTGGGTGGTTCTGCAATCGTCTCCCTTATTATGAAAGCACTCATTCTCTTGCCACCGATGTGACACCACAGCCTGATGGACAACGACCCACCTTAACTTTGCATGAAACCAAACATGAGCTTTATGAAGACTTTACTCATGGCATCAGCATCGAAAAAGCCCAGAAAATTGCTGAGATCTGCATGCATGGTTGAGTGGTCTGTAACTAAATCCGCACCACATCCACAGCCACACTCAGGCTGTGGGTGTCACCACCTTCAAATACTACGCCTTGCAGCGGTGTGATATCAGCATAATCCCTGCCCCATCCTGTCACGATATGTTGGTCGCTGGCGATCAGGTTGTTCGTCGGGTCGAACTCCACCCAACCGACATCAGGGACGAAAATCGCAAACCAAGCGTGAGAGGCATCAGCGCCCACTAGCCTTTCCTGTCCAGGAGGCGGCAAGGTTTCGATATAACCACTCATATAACGGGCAGCAAGGCCTACCGAACGCAGGCAACCAATCGCGAGCTGGGCATAATCCTGACAAACGCCGCGCTTTTGCTCCAGCACTTGCTCTGGTGGCGTGGTGACATCCGTTGCAGCGGGATCGAAGGTGAATTCATTGAAGATTTTGCTGGTCAACGCCATGGTGGCTTTCAGTACGGGTTGATCGTCTTTAAACAACTCATCAACGAAAGCAGCAAGGTTGTCTGAACGCTGAATTTGTGCTGAATCCAGCACAAATTCACTCGCCATTCTCGCTTCTTCATTTTCCGCTTTTTTCAGTATCTCTCTCAACTCACCACAGGTCAGTGCATGGCTTTCTACCATTGCACCCCACGGCGTAGGTTGCACATCCAGATAGCTGACGACATCAATCGTCAGAGTCTGGTGGGGTTCCTGAATAGAGAAGTAAAACGTCTTATTGCCGTAGTAATCCACACCCTCGTTTTGATAGACAGGTGAAGGCGTCACATTGACCCAATGGTTATAGCAGCGCTGATTGTCAGTATCACGCGGCACCAAGTGCGCCATGTTGTAGCAAAGGGTCACAGGCGCACTGTAGGAGTAAGTTGTTTTATGTTGGACCCGGAATTTCATACGTCCAATTTCCATTTAGGTTTGATGAGCTGTTGAGGTCCAGCCGTGTGGTCGAAGTACTTGTCTGCGATGAGTGATGTGAACTGTTCGAGGTTCGCACTGACGCTGTTCAATTGCGCTTCAAGCGCCTCGCGTCGATTCTCATCATTTGCCGTTGAAAGCGCATTGAGGTCGACCTGTTGAATGTCACTGAGTGTTTTCAGAATCACGCGGTTTTCCGGTGTCCAGCCACCCGGAATGTAAGACTGATGCTTCGGTAACATATCTAGGAATTCACGAAGCCTTTCGATTTGGTAAACCAACGCTCTTGGATTGGTGCGATCAATCATCAGCAGATCGAGACCAAATGGCACCCGGGCCTTAGTGCGGTATCGGCGACGGAAAGAGATCAGCGCTTCCACGCTCAGTAATACCGACTCCAGCACCTGTTGTTGAGGCAGGCTAGGCAACTGCTCCACCAACGTGGATTTCAACAAAGTAACGGTCTGGATCGCGCGCTCTGTGCGTTGACCCATTTGCAGGAACAACCAATCGTGGCCCCTCAACATGCTTTCGTTGCTTAAACCGGAAAGCGCCAGCAAGGATGTAACCAGTCCATCCAACGATTCCTCTGGTGCTTCAGGCAAACCATTCATGAATGCGCGATCGATCTCGTAGAGGTTGTCACGTAGACGGTTGAGGATGATGCGGGTATCAGCCGACAAACGCTCCCTCACCTGCTCGCCGCAAGCCAACATTGCTAACAAGTTTGATTTGATAGAACCCACGCGGTTGGCATTGGTTACCAAATCTGCCAGTTCACCTTCTGGATTTTCGAAAAGGTCTTCTTCCCCTTCTGTGAAACCGGGCAAGCAGCGGGTCTGTAGGGAAACAGCCTTGAGTAGGGTATCCCGACTTTCAGTTTCCAGAAGCTCCAAACCACTCAGTTGCTTGAACACCACCCGGATAAGGCGAATGCTCATTTCTGCACGTTCCGCATAGCGCCCAAACCAGAAGAAGTTATCGACGACGCGACTTGGCAGATTGCCTTCCTGAACCAGTTCAAAGCCTGAACGCTCAAGCAGTGACTGGTGAGTATGATCAGGCTGATCGGCGGTTACCCAGAAGTCTTTGCTTCGTGCGCCGGAAAGATGTGTGACGACATAGTCATCCTGCGCATCCGCAACCCGACTCAAACCACCCGGCATAACGGAATATTCACTACCTGCTGCAACCGTAAAAGCTTTGAGCAGGCTTGGACGACTTTCCAATGACCCGTCACACCAGACTGGAATCAATGAACCCGGCACATAGCTTTGCGCGACATAGTTGCTAGGGTTACTGCGAATCTTAGCCAGAATGGCTTGTTTTCCTTCTTCATCGAGGCTGTGGCCATATACCGACATGCCTTGAGAGCGGCGATAAGCCGGTTTGATGATCAGAGAGTCCAGATTCGCTTCAACATACGCCAGCGAATCTGGATCGCCACACCAGTAAGACGCCACATTTTCCAGCTTGAGCGGTTCTTTGAAGAAATGTTCGCAGAGTGCTGGCAAGAACGACATCAGCGCTGGTGATTCCAACACCGCGCTGCCCAGTGGGTTTGCCAGAATGACACTGCCGCTGCGTACTGCTTCCAACAACCCCGGGATCCCGTACATAGAAAAAGCGCTGAGTTCGACCTGATCACAGTCTTTATCGTCAGTTCGCCGAAGAATGATATCCACCGGCGAAAGACCATTGATCGACTTTAACCAGACTTTACCGTTTCGAACGGTCAAATCGCCGCCCTGCACCAAGGGGTAGCCCAAGTAGTTTGCAAGGTAAGTATGTTCGTAATAGGTGCTGCTGGATGAACCTGGTGTAAGCATCACAATCTTTGGGTCATCCGTTTTGTGCGCCGCCAGATCAGTCAGCGTATTTCGCAGCGTTTGGAAAAAACTCGAATGGCGTTTCACATAGCTATGTCGGAAGATTTTGGAATGAACACGGGAAATTACCGAGCGGTTTTCCAGTGCATAACCCATGCCCGCAGGCGCTTGAGTCTGGTCACCAATGGCAACGAAGTGACCCGAGTTGTCTCGAATTAGATCGGTGGCTTGAAGGATTAGCTGTTTTTCGCCGGGAACTTTGATACCCGAGCACTCGCGGATAAAGTCTGGGTGGCTAAAAATAATTTCCGGTGGAATGATGCCGTCTTTAATCAGACGCTGCTCGCCATATATGTCCTTCAGGATCAGATTGAATAGCTCTGCCCGCTGCTTTAACCCACTTTCAACATGTTGCCATGAGGCAATATCGATAATATTGGGAAGAATATCCAGCGACCAAACATCCGGCGACAAAGGATCATTTTTCAGGTCGTACGTCGCACCATCATCACGCAGGATCCGCTGAGCACGGCGATGCAATGCATCCAGCCTTTCTGCTCGAAGCCCGGAAAAATGGGAGAGAATAGGTTCCCAATGTGCGCGGACTTTTTTGTTCTCTTCGTAAACTTCATCAAAGGCGTCTCCGTTGCCCTGCTGAAGATAAGTGAGGGGCGAAACCGCCCCTTCAAGCTCAGTATCTGAGTCATTCATCATTGTTGTTTTAGAAACCTTCCTGTTTTCTTCGTAACGAAGGATACCTCATTCAAACCAACAGTCGGGAATTCAGCTCACTCTAGTGTTCCGTTTTCTCAAATCTAAGGTATTCGGATACTCAAAACTCACCTCTTCCTTCTGAGGAGATATAGGCTTGGCAACCTCTTCATTCGGGTAGAACCTGCGCAGCGCATCAAAGGCTGGAGGCGGCATTAGCGGCCCTTGTGTAAAGCCATCGTCATTGAAACGGGTGATACGCCGTCCTTCCGCTTCGTTGCTGTTCACCGGCAAGGTATCGTAGTTTCGTCCCCCCGGGTGACTGACATGGTAAGTGCAACCACCAACAGATAAACCATTCCAGGTATCCACCAAATCAAACACCAAAGGCGCATCCACACCCAATGTTGGGTGAAGCGCTGATGGTGGTGACCAAGCACGATAACGCACCGCAGCAACAAATTCGCCTTGTCTGCCTGTTGGGCGCAGCGGCACACGGCGGCCATTGCAGGTCAGCATGTAGCGCGAGTCTGTCAATCCACTCAGTTTGACCTGGATGCGCTCCACCGACGAATCCACATACCTGCTGGTTCCGGATTGAGTCACTTCTTCGCCCAATACGTGCCAAGGTTCTATCGCCCAGCGGATTTCGATTTCCATATCATCCAGTTGCAATCGACCGTAATGCGGGAACCTGAATTCCTCAAACGGCGCGAGCCATTCCAGCTTGAACGGGAAACCATGCTGTTGCAGGTCGTCAACCACTTCTTTGATGTCTTCCCACACAAAGTGCGGCATCATGAATTTGTCGTGCAGCAAGGTTCCCCAGCGCACCAATGGCTTGTGGTACGGCGCTTTCCAAAACCTTGCAGCCAGACAGCGAATCAGCAGGTTTTGTACCAGCGACATACGTGCATGAGGCGGCATTTCAAACCCGCGGAATTCGAGTAAACCCTGCCGGCCACTTGCAGTGCCTGCCGCATAAAGTTTGTCGATACAGAACTCCGCGCGGTGGGTATTACCGGTAATGTCCACCAGCAGGTTTCGCATCAACCTGTCTGCGAGCCAAGGTTGGTCGACTAATCCATCAGGGAAGTTCTGGAACGCAATTTCCATCTCATACAAAGCTTCGTCACGCCCTTCATCTGCACGGGGTGCCTGACTGGTTGGGCCGATAAACATGCCAGAAAAAAGGTATGAAAGCCCCGGATGATGCTGCCAGTAGTTCACGAAGCTGCGCAGCAAATCCGGACGGCGCAGGAACGGGCTGTCGGAAGGTGTGATGCCGCCTAAAGTGATATGGTTCCCGCCCCCGGTTCCTGTGTGACGGCCATCCAACATGAACTTCTCTGCGCCGAGGCGACATTCATGAGCTGCCTGATACAAGGTTTCGGTATTCTCAACCAGCTCGTTCCAGCTGCGGGATGGATGAATATTCACTTCAATCACACCAGGGTCTGGCGTGATCAGGAACTTCTGCAAGCGGTGATCTTTCGGGGGCTCATAGCCTTCAATTACCACAGGTAATTCCAGTTTCTTCGCTGTTTCTTCAACGTGATGAATGAGCTCAACATACTCTTCCAGCGTGTTCATCGGCGGCATAAACACATGCAGCCTGCCATGCCTTGGTTCCACACAAATCGCGGTGCGAACCACACTGACATACCGCTTTGGTGCATCCGCATCTTCCGGTGAGATGTTTTCCTGAGAGTAAACAGGCAGCTCTTCTCGCGGTTCAAACGGGTCACGTTCTGGAATGATTTCTTCCGGCGTCGTGGCGGGTAAAGATTCCAGCGGTAGGCGGAAACCCATTGGGCTATCGCCCGGCACCAAGGTGATCACGTCGGAGCGCATCGGCCATTTGGAGCTGTACCAACCCGAACCGGAATAGGCGATAGGCAGGATATACCCCGTCACGCTGTCTAAGCCTTTGCTGAGTATGTTGGCAAGACGGCGTCTTTCGAGGTCATCGGAGAGTTTGGCTTTCTTCGGGTTCACGCCATCCGGCAAACCCCGCTCCAGCCAAAGATAATAGAGTGAATCTTCAAAGCTTGGCTGGACAAACACAGAGGACAACCCCAAGGATTGGCTCAGTGTTTTGCTGAAGTGCTCTGCGTCTTCAATGTCATGCCCATAATCTTTATCAACACGGGCAAGCAATGCAGGGTCACGCCACAGCGCTTCGCCATCCGTACGCCAGAAACAACCCAGCGCCCAGCGCGGAAGTTCTTCACCGGGATACCACTTGCCCTGCCCATAATGCAGCATGGCGTGAGTGGCGAATTCATCCTTCAAGCGAATCAGCAGGTCCTTTGCGAGACGCAATTTGTCATCACCCAGCGCTTTGGTGTTCCACTGATCTGAGTCCATATCATCGACAGAGACAAACGTCGGCTCGCCGCCCATGGTCAGACGCACGTCTCCCGCTGACAGCTCAGCATCCACTGCATTACCCAGCGCTTTGATGTTTTCCCATTCATCATCGCTGTAGGGTTTGGTCACACGCGGGTCTTCATGGATGCGCGTGACCGTATTGCTGTAATCAAAGGTGACTTCACATTTGTCTGTGCCACCTGTGATTGGTGCGGCGGAAATCGGGTCTGCGGTACAAGCCAGTGGAATGTGTCCTTCTCCCGCAAGCAAACCACTGGTCGGATCCAACCCTACCCAGCCTGCACCGGGCAAGTAGACTTCACACCAGGCATGGAGATCGGTGAAATCTTCTTCTGGGCCAGACGGGCCATCTAGGGCTTTTACATCAGCAGTAAGCTGAACTAAGTAGCCCGAAGCAAAACGCGCCGCCAATCCTAATCGGCGAAGGATTTGCACCAGCAGCCATGAGGTATCGCGGCAGGAACCTTTCTTCAGCGTCAGTGTTTCCTGACACGTCTGCACACCCGGTTCCAGGCGAATCCCATAGCCAATTTCATTTGCCAACTGGCTGTTTAACCCTACAAGGAAGTCAACGATCGGCGTTTCGCTTCGGTCAATCGCCGCCATCCACTGGTCAAGCTCAGGGCAATCTTCCGATGTTTTCAGATACGGCGAGAGCTCTTCGAGCAACAACGCATCGTATTTGAACGGGAAATGCTCGGCGTATTCCTCAATAAAGAAGTCGAAGGGATTAATGACCGTCATGTCGGCGATCACTTCCACTTCAAATTCCAACTTGCGCGTTTTCTCAGGGAACACCAAGCGCGCTTGATAGTTACCAAACGGGTCTTGCTGCCAGTTGATGAAATGATCTTCCGGTGTCACTTTCAGCGAATAAGCATGAATGTGGGTGCGTGAATGTGGCGCCGGCCTGAGTCTCAGCACGTGCGGAGATACGTTCACGTCACGATCAAACTGATACGACGTTTTATGTTGGATCGCTACGCGAATGGTCATGCGGCCTCTCCGTGTTTGAAATCAAACCAGGTTTCGCGGATCTGGCATTGCAGATCGATCAGCGCCAACTGGATATCATTGAGATACTCACTGAGCGACAGGTTGATATCGTCCTCGCTTTCCACCTCGTAGGTTTTGGCTCGCAGCGCTTCCGCAGACTCAGCGACCGCTTCATAGCGTGGCAGGTAAGTCGACGCAGTTTTGATTTGGCGCAGACAGAATCTCAGCGAACGCGGGAAGTTTTGGTCGCCCAACAGGAACTGACACGCCACCACACTATCAATGCCCGTTTTCATGGTGCGCTGACAGGTTAAATACCCACTTTGCGATTTCAGTACCTTCGACCAAATGGCTTGGTCTAGCACCACTTTCTCTTCGGGCAAGGCGTTGACGGAGATGATGACCGCTGAATCCAGAATGCGCGTACACATGTCTGCCCTTTCGGTATAGCGCCCCATCACATTGAAGCTCCAGCTTTCATCGCGGCTCATGGTGTCAGCCAGCAATCCATTGATTTTCTGACAACTTTCAATGATCGCATTCAAATAAGCATGGCGATTTGAACGGTTGATACCTTGCTGAATGTTGTTCTTTGCGTATTGGCAAAGTTCGTTGATCAGCTCCCACATTTCTTCCGGTACTACATCACGCGTGGTGCGGATGTTTTCTTTCACCATTAGCAAGGAAGACAACAGCGAACCTGGGTTGTCTTCTTTCGCCAGCAGAAAGCGCATGACGTTTTTCTCACCCTGATCTTTGTAAATAGCGCCGAACTCTTCAACACAGCCATTAATCTCAATCAGGTTGTACCAAGAGACTTTCACGTCGCGTGGCAGGTCAAACAACACTTCATCGTAAACGCTCACCAAACGAGCGATGTTCTCTACGCGCTCCAGATAGCGCGCACTCCAAAACAGGCGTTCTGCAACTCTCGATAGCATCACTTCGCTCCTTTTGTTCTAACAATCCATGTGTCTTTACTGCCGCCACCTTGTGACGAGTTGACCACCAGCGAGCCTTTCTTCATAGCGACGCGGGTTAGTCCACCGGTAGTGACATAGGTTTTCTTGCTTTGCAGGATAAACGGACGTAAATCGAGATGGCGCGGTTCCAGTTTTCCGCGTCCCACCAGCGTCGGTGCCGTTGAGAGTTTTAAGGTGGGTTGTGCGATGTAATTGCGCGGGTTTTCCTGAATCAGTTTGGCGAACAGTTCTTGATCTTTTTTGGTGGAGTGTGGCCCCACCAACATGCCGTAACCGCCCGATTCATTGGCGGGCTTGACCACCAATTTGTCGAGGTTTGCCAACACATATTCACGCTGCTCTTCGTCTTCACACAGGAAGGTTTCCACATTCGGTAGAATCGGTTCTTCATTGAGGTAGTAGCGAATTAACTCCGGTACGTAAGCGTAAACCACTTTGTCATCAGCCACACCAGCCCCCGGTGCGTTGGCTAGTGCCACATTTCCGGCTTTCCATGCACGCATCAAACCCGGCACACCCAGCATGGAATCTTTGTTGAAGACTTCCGGGTCGATGAATTCATCGTCGATACGGCGATAAATCACGTCAACCCGCTCAGGACCATGAATGGTTTTCATGTACACGCAGTCGTTGTCATCGACAAAAAGATCGTTACCTTCCACCAGCTCAGCACCCATTTGCTGGGCAAGGAAAGCATGCTCAAAATACGCAGAGTTATAGATACCCGGTGTCAGCACGACGATTTCAGGCTGCTTCACTTTGCGCGGTGAGAGCGCTTTCAATGTTTTGAATAGTTCAGCCGTGTAAGCGTCGATAGGAAGAATGTCGTCATTCTCGAACAACTCCGGCAACACACGTTTAGTGATAGCGCGGTTTTCCAGCATGTAGGAAACGCCGGATGGCACGCGGAGGTTGTCTTCCAGCACATAGAATTCGCCATCGCCCGCACGAACCAAATCGGTGCCACAAATGTGCGCCCAAACACCAAAGGGGGGCGAAACACCGACGCATTCTGGCCTGAAGTTTTTGGATTCTTCGATGATATGTGCAGGGATAATGCCGTCTTTAATGCAGTTTTGATCGTGGTAGAGGTCGTCGATAAAGCGGTTAAGTGCGGTGAGTCGTTGCTTGAGTCCTTTTTCTGCGATTGCCCAATCGTCAGCATCTATGGTTCGGGGAATGATATCGAAAGGCCAGGCCCGGTCTATATTTCCTTCATCTGTATATACGGTAAAGCTGATGCCCATGTCCTCAATGGTTGCCTCAGCCGCCTGCTTGCGTTTCTCCAGTTCATCCGTTGAAAGATCTTCTAGGTATCTAATCAATCGGTCAGAGGAAACGCGGTAATTTCCTTTACTGTCCACCAGTTCGTCGAAGAACTCTCCACTGTCGTACTTCGTCATCAAATCACTCATGGCGGTTCTTCCTTTTTTTGCGATCCACCTAACTGACTCTACGCCGTTCCTGAGCGTGAAAACTTGACGAAATTCGCGATTTTATTCTGATTTTTTGCATATTTTTCAAGTCGATCGCTCTATCATTTGGACGAGCCGCTTACTTAAAAAACAAAAGAGTTAATAATGAGACACTTTCTGCAGTATTTATGGTCTACACCTGAAAGGAAGTAGAACTTTCTAGAAGCTCAACATAATTGCCCTGCCAATTCGCAATAAACGACAGATTACGCTCACGATATTGCGCATATAAATTCAATCAATTTAGGACTTTGGTTCACCGAAAACGGTTTAGCTTGGAGGGTTCGCACCATATAGGTGCAAATAATCTGACGTTAACACTGATTTTCGTTTCTGTATGTTTTTTGTTCAATTTCATGCAACGTATTGATGCTTAACTTTTCAGTGTTGCCTTATTTGGAGTTAGGCAGACGGGACTGGATTTCTTTCATTAAGCCTTCAGGGTTTCTGTACGCATAGTAATTCACCACAACGCGTATCTTACTGGCGGAAATCACAATAGAAAATTCATTGGATTTAGCATGAGTGACTTCGTGCCAGTAAATTCGGCTTTTTCCCTTCTCGACATACTCATCCGTAACACGGGTATTTTTAGAATCGAATACCCAGAACAGAGAGACAAAAATAGCAACGAACGCCAGAAAGCCGTACAAGAGATTCATCAATAGACTTTGTTCTTCTCCTCCCAGCACCAACTGCAGATTTAGCACCCCAAAAGTCATCCCCAACATCAGGATGACGAAGGAAAGTGGCTTGTTCAGAATCGCGTGATTTTTGTCCATGTCAGAAGGTTTTTCACTCACTTATTAAAACTCTCAATTTGAATCTATCAATAAGACCGCGCATGTTACTGAAAATTCATTAACTATTGTGCCTGACTAATTACACAGTACCCAGTTTTCTTCCTACACTCTTAACAATGCGACAACGACTTCATGTAGAGGGGCCAACTGTGCTTGAGAATTGGATGCAAAAATTTGAGGATTTTGCGTTGGTCAAAAAAATGACCGTCATCCTCTGCCTAATCGGTTTTGTGCCTACTGTACTCACGGCACTGATTGGCCTCTACAGTTCTTCCAATTCTATAGAGCAGCAGAAAAGCGAATCCTTGCAGGCCATCGCTCAACTCAAAGCGGATGCCTTAGAGCTTTATTTTGAAAACTCAAAGTCAGTGTTGAAAAGCATTGCCCAAAACCCTCTGACCGTTGATGCTATTTCTCCCCTTCTTTCTTCATTCAAGGATTACCCGGAAGAAAACATCCAACAGAAAATGCAGGATCTGGCGGCGTTTTATGAGGAGACGTTTGCCCCAAATTATCAATTCGAGACTGACTCTACGTTAGAGACCGGACAATTGATGCAAGGTGCAAATGCGAAAATGATTTCGCTACAGCACGCCTACATCGTCAAAAATCATTATCCCGTTGGTCAGAAAGATCAACTTCGTCAGGCTGGACGTTCTGCTTATGACGAAGTGCATAAGAACGTCCACTCCACATTCCGCCAATACCTCGATGATTTTGGCTTCTACGATATTTTTCTGGTCAGCTTGTCCACAGGTGACGTGGTGTATTCTGTTTTCAAAGAAATCGACTTCGCTACCAATTTAGATGAAGGCCCTTATGCCTCATCTGGCCTTGGTGATACTTATCGTGATCTGAAAACCCGACTTTTAAATGGAGAAGAGGTAGAAACGGTATTCAATGATTATGGCCAGTACCTCCCTTCTTACGATACGCCTGCGGCTTTCGCTGCCACACCTGTGTATGTGAATGGCGTACCTAAAGCGGCATTGGTCATCCAATTGCCACTGGATCAAATCAGCAAAGTCATGAGCAAGGGCTATGGTCTCGGACGTACGGGCGAATCCTATATCGTCGGCCCCGACCGCAAACTCCGCTCAGACACCTTTCTCAGCGAAGACATGACCGTTGAATCGGCTTTTCGTGAGAACAAAACCATCAGCACCATTGCGGTCGAGGCTGCCTTCAATAGCACATCCTCGATCCCTGACACGGCCATCCACGGTTTAAATTACCGTGACCATGATGTGTTCACCGTATTTCGAAAAGTCACCATTGGTAATAACACAGATTGGGTGATTATCGTCGAGCAGGATGTCAGTGAGGCATTAGAAGCTATTACCGGTTTAGAGCTTATTTATCTGGTCGTTGCCTTTGTGCTTGTCGCTTTGGTCCTTTTCTCTGCTAAACATTTTGGCCAACTTATCGCTAAACCCATTCAGGAGCTTTCTGCTTTTATTCTGAGTTTACGTGAAAGCTGGCGATTCTCCGACCGTGCCAACGTCCATAGCAAAGACGAAACAGGACAAGCGGCAGAAGCTCTAAATACCATGCTCGCGTCACTCGATACGGCAGTGGGTAGTATTTCGAACACCATGGAAGGCCTTTCTGAAGGAGATTTTTCTCAACGCGTTAGCTCGGAAATGACCGGTGATTTACAGAAGCTCAAACTTAGTATTAATGAGTTCGCCAGCGAAATTGAAGTCACGGTAAAAGGGATCGGTGATGTGATGGCGAAAATCGAACAAGGCAATTTCAGCTCTCAGGTCACCACTAATGCCAAAGGCCAACTCGGTGTGCTGAAAGCTCAGGTGAACAGTTCTGCGCGCGCCACCGCTGCCTTCATCGAAGATGCCAAGTTGGTCATGTCAGCGCTTGAAGTCGGCGACTATAACAAACGTATCACCACACCTGCCGCCGGAGAGCTTGCTTCTCTGAAAGACTCCATCAACCAATCTATTGCTAATACTGAGGGCGTTATCGTCAATATCTGTGACGTGATGGAAGCGCTTAGCCAAGGTAAGTTCGGACAAACGGCGTCCATCGAAGCAGCCGGGAAATTAGAAGAAATGAAGATTGCCGTGAATCGCGCTTCGACTTCTATTAACGAAGTCATCGCGAATATTGTTTCTGTTATGGCACAAGTTTCTGAAGGTGATTTCTCGGCACGATGCCAGACCACCAAAGTATCCGGTGACTTGCTCAATCTCGCTAATGCAGTTAACCAATCTGCAACTAACATCGACGAAACACTCGCTCACACTCATGAAATTTTGGAGAAGCTTTCTAGAGGCGACCTAACTGAAACCTTTGACCATAAAGTGTCTGGCGATTACCAGAAACTCAAATCAGGCATTAACGACACCATTATCAGCCTTGCATACATGGTGCAAGAAATTCAGGGCTCCGCAGCAACTGCAACCAACAGTTCAAAAGAGACCAACGCCGAAGTCTCTAACCTCAATAGCCAGTTAGACACTCAAATCAAAGGCCTGAAAGACGTAACACTGCGTATGGCTGCGATGAAGAGCAACATAGAAGAAACGCTTGACCACGCCAAAGTCTCCGTCTCCGTTTCACAGACCGCACTCGATCATGCACATCAAAGCGAAGTGCTGGTGAAAGAAGTCGAAGACGCGATGAAGTCAATCACTGACTCCAGCCGCAAAATGCAGCTCATCATCGAAACTATTGAAGGCATTGCCTTCCAGACCAATCTTCTGGCGCTTAACGCCAGCGTAGAAGCCGCACGTGCCGGAGAGCAAGGGCGTGGTTTCTCTGTGGTTGCCGGTGAAGTAAGAAACCTAGCACAACGCTCCGCTGACGCTGCGAAAGAGATTTCCTCGCTGATTAAAGAGTCTGATACTCGTGTAACGTTGGGAGCTGAAAAGGTGAATCTGTCTGGTGAGCTTTTATCGAAAATCACCCAGTCGAACAGTGAAGTTTGCGCCAACTTCGAGCGTGTAAATCTTTCCATCAAAGCGCAATTTGACCGCGTCAGGGAAGCCTCTGATGGCGTAACGGATGTGGGCGACAATATTCAGCAATGTGCGCGTATTCTGAATCGTATCAACAACAATATGGATGGTGTGAATGAGCAGGCAGAAAACCTCAACCGTATGATTGGTCGATTTAATTATTAAAAGCCGTTGAACCTCAAGTCTCGATATCGATCATTTAAGCCGGAAAATTCTGCTGTTACCCTGTGCAGAGTAAAGATGGACATGGATGTAAAGGATGACAGCTCCAAACGAATTGGCAATCGGGATTGATTTAGGCACAACGAACAGCGCTATCGCTGTGTGGCAGAATGGAAGCGCAGAACTGATCCCCAATGCCCTTGGTCAATACCTCACCCCTTCAGTCGTCAGTATCGATGACAGCGGTCAAGTGTTGGTTGGCGAAGCGGCTCACTCTCGTTTGGTTACTCGTCCTCGGGAAACCGCTGCTGCTTTTAAACGTTACCTCGGTTCTGACAAGCAATATCAACTGGGTAAACAGCGTTACACTCCGACTGAGCTTTGTGCCCTCATCCTACGTTCACTTAAAGCCGATGCGGAAGCTTTTCTGGGCCATGCCATTAGCGAAGTAGTGATTTCTGTTCCCGCTTACTTCAGTGACCAACAACGCAAACAGGTTCACCTCGCTGCAGAATTGGCTGATCTGATTGCTGTTCGCCTGATCAACGAACCGACTGCTGCCTGTCTTGCTTACAGCCTTCACGAATCTCACGAACGCCGTTTTCTGGTGTTTGATCTTGGCGGTGGTACCTTTGATGTCACCGTCGTAGAACACGCTGATGGGTTTGTTGATGTGCGCGCTTCTGCCGGTGATAACCGACTTGGCGGTGAAGACTTCACGCGTAAGCTTGCAGATTATGTTGTCGATAAAGTCAAAACTGACGATGGCGACATTGCCCTGAATGACATGGCAAAGATCATCAGCGCTTGTGAAAACGCAAAGAAAATCGGCGAAGGAGACGTTGTGATCAGTCTGCCCGAGCCTTTCGCCAAATCATTTTCACTCACGCCATTCATGCTTGATGAGATCTGGAAAGAGACCATGCTGCGACTCTCCCAGCCACTTCGTCAGGCATTGAGCGATGCGCGTATTACACCGGAAGATATTGATGAACTGATTTTTGTTGGCGGCGCGACGAGATTGCGTCAGGTTCAGCAACTCGCGACCCGTTTGATTGGACGTTTTGGTAAGATCTCTATCGACCCTGACTTAGTTGTTGCGATGGGCGCAGCCACTCAAGCTGCTTGCCGTTTGCGCGATGAAGCCGTCGAGGAGATTGTGCTGACGGATGTATCTCCTTTCAGCCTAGGCATCGCTTCAAACCGCAATGGTCAGGTGGATGTATTTAGCCCCATCATCGAGCGAAATACCGTTATCCCTACTTCCCGTGTTGAACGTTACTACACCACCACAGACAATCAAAACGTTGTCAGAATCGCCGTTTACCAAGGTGAACGCTACTGGGTTCGTGAGAATATCTTCATCAACGAATTTGAAATCGCGGTGCCCGAAAAAAAAGCCGGTGAAGAAGCCATTGATGTCCGCTTCAGCTATGACATTAACGGCTTGCTGGAAGTGGATGTAACCGTACTTTCGACGCAGAAAACCACCCAAAAAATCATCGACCGAACCCCAGTAGGCATGAGTGAAGACGACAAATCCGCCAGCCGCGAACGACTGGCAAAGCTCAAAGTCCACCCTCGCGACAAGCTGCCTAACATTGCTATGTCAGAGAAACTAAACCGCCTCTACGAGGAAAAGCTCGCCGAGGAACGCCAATTAGTCGAGGAGCTGATAGTCGCCTTCACACAAGCACTGGATAGCCAGGATGAACGTGTTATTCGTGAAGCGAGAGAGTCGGTTGATCAGCAGTTGAAAGTGCTGGGGTTTAGTTGATAACGCCTTGCTCATATAGAACTCAACTCTAAGAACCAGAAACACGAGGCGCACTACGAAACTTTTCTTGGTGCACCTAAACATCTACAAGATTACCTCCCAAGAACCCTGCAGACTAGAATCGGACATTTCACCTAGCCAAGGTAATGAATTACCAAATAAAATTCCATCCTACCTTTTCGTATATCAGAAAATTAGAATATTTTTCGCAAATCCTAAATTGATCTATTAATTATTTACGTCTAAATTTTGGTGCTTTGAGGGTAATTTTTCTATACACGAAAATTAGTCACTAATGGAACACCTAGACGTAAATGGGATAAAAACAACAATATGCCACCGACTCAAATTAGGCTTAGAACAGCAATTTTGCTCCCGTTTGTTATCATTCTTCTCTTCACAATCGGTATTGTCTTTGCCGTTCAGAACAATAGTTTTGAAGAGATAGCTCAGGATACCAGCCGCAAGCAGCTGTCATCGTTGACTTCAAATGTGACGTTGGAGCTTCAGCAGTTTCTGAACATTCCCTTCAATGCCAGTCTTATTCTTAGCCATGGCATCAGTTTCAACCGCTTATATGAAGTCGGTGACACCTCAAAAGTTGAGCAGTATTTGCTCTCAAATTTCAAAGATATTTATCTCAATATTCCGCGGCTGGATGCCATTGGGTTCGGTGGTGAAGGTGGGGACTTTGTTGCCTACCGAAAAGAAAACGAAGACGACTACACCCTTATGGTTCAAGACAAGCGGACCAACGATAATCTAATCATCTACCAAGGGAGCCAGGTCAGCGAAAATATCCGCTCGGTATTTACAGAGTACGATCCACGTGTCCGCCCCTGGTATGCGCCAGTTGCCGAAAGTCGAAAACCTGGCTGGTCTGAGATATACACAAACGCAGATGAAAGGCAGGAAATTACGCTGTCTGCACAGGCACCCGTTTTCTATCTCGAGGAGCTCGTTGGCGTTGTGGTGACCGACGTCAAAATAGACACCCTCAATGCCTTCCTTATCGAGAAGCAAAATGAGTTCAATGCGGAGATTTATCTTTATGACAGTGAACTACGTTTAATTGCTCAATCAGACACCAGCGGCATTATCTCTAAGGGTACATCTATCAGCCCGGCCGGAAAGCGCTTGCTGACGACAGAGAGTACCAATCCCATCATTCTTGCCAGCGCAGAGTATGCCGAAGAACATCAACTCTCAATCCGTAAAACGGTCAGCCGATTCACAACAGACGTGGCCGGGCAGCGTTATTTCAACCAGATCACCCCATACACTGATGAGTATGGTCTCGAGTGGTATATCGGCGTTGCCACCTCAGAACACGCACTACTGGGTAAACTACCCAGAAGCCAGCGGGACAGTTGGATTATCGGTTTAATTCTGTGCACGCTTGGCATCATTGTTGGGCTAATTTCTTTTAACCAAATCGTCGCGCCTATTACGTCCACAGCGGCCGCAGCACGACAACTAGCTAAAGGCGAATGGGACAGTAAAATGCCGAAGCCTGGGGGTATCTATGAAACCTCCATGCTGGTCTTCGCTTTTACAGAAATGACCAATAACATCAAAGCTTCTTTCCGCGCGCTACGCCATCAGTTACTTTACGACTCACTAACTGAACTTTATAGCCGGGAAGGCCTGACAGAGGTGTGCGATCGTCGGGGAGAATACAATGGATGCTTAATGTTTATTGGTTTAAACAAGTTCCGGGAAATTAACGATAGCCTTGGACAATCTACAGGTGATCAATTACTTGTCGCCATCGCAGATGAGCTCAAAGTGCTTTTCGAGGAAGATTGCTACATTGCAAGAGTGGGTGGTGATGAATTTGCCGTTTACCTTATCGATAACCCAAGCGATCGCATTATCGACAAGAACGCCAACAAACTGGTCCAACTCTTCTCCTCTCCTTTCATCATTCAGAAAGAGCGAATTTTAGTCAGCGCTTCTATCGGCATCGTGGCCGACCATCTCGAGCGAAATATGATGCTATGGCTTCGAAGCGGCAGCATTGCGCTTAGCAAGGCTAAACGGGATAAAACCAATATCAGTTACTACAAGCCGGAAATGGCTGACTATTCTCGCAAGCGCACCAAAATGCTAGCGAAGATAAAAGATGGCATCGAAAAGAAAGAGTTTGTTCCATTTTACCAACCCATTGTTGACCTAAATACCGGCAAAGTGGTTGGTGCAGAAGCTCTTGCTCGTTGGGTATCTCCCGAGTCTGGCGTGATTGAGCCGAAGGAGTTTATCGCGCTTGCTGAAGAAAGCGGACTCATTGAAAAACTAGGCGATCAAATCCTCTATCAAGCTTGTGCGGATGCAGTAAAGGGAATGAATGAAGGAAAATGGGGACCAGAATTTCATCTCCACGTAAATCTGTCTGTCAATCAATTGGTTCACGCCGATTTCACCGACACGCTCCGCAAAATCCTGTCGAAAACAGGTTTGAATCCCAACAACCTCACTCTTGAGTTGACGGAGTCAAGAATCGTTGAGAATGATCTTGTTACCACGGCAAACATGCAGGCAATTATTGATCTCGGCGTTCACATCGCGATCGATGATTTTGGTACCGGTTACAGCTCTCTTTCTTACCTCAGTAAGCTTCCATTTGACTGTCTGAAAATCGACCGTGCTTTTGTAGAAACGCTAGAGCAGGAAACGCTAAGTACCTCGATCGTCGCCGTCATCATCAATATGACGAAGAGCCTAAATATCGAGCTGGTCGCCGAAGGCGTGGAAACCCGAGAACAGGCCAAGATGCTTAGCGAGCTGAGCGGAGAAACCTATGGGCAAGGCTTTTTGTTCAGTAAAGCTGTCGCCTATGATAAATGGCCCGCGACGCTTACTGTTTAATCAGTAAAGTTAGCGTCATTGGGCCCTTCTTGCGGTTCTTCGCTTCTTATTTCAGTGTACTAATCCTTAAACCCCAACACTTTCCTCATATTGATCTTCCTTCTTGCCACCACTTTTCTATCCCAGCCACCTCGGGAGTAGAGATCATTCAGCCCATTGGCGGTCATGTAGTGGGTAATAACATTGATGAAAGCGAGGAAGACTGAGCGGAATATCATGGCTGCCAACAAGGTGAACACGCTGTAAAACAAATATTTCTTCCTGTTGCCTTTGGTGATAATTGGACGCGAAACCTGCCAAGCTAAAAGGCTGTGGGTGATGAACAGAAAGATGACCATGCCTCCCAACGTTTCCTTAGAAACGTCAAAGCCTGCCATCACGGTCATTGGGAAAACAAAGACCCAGGCAGCAAAGAAGACGAACGAGAGAAACTTCAACTTGGTTTTGCTGTAGGTTGCTGCCTTTTCGCCTTTCTCTGCAATGTCTTTCTCCAGCTTCTGGCGATACATTTCGTCCAGATATTCAACCGCTACGTCCGTGGTTTCCTGCTGAAGTTCAGTCTGCTTTTTACGCCTGTCTGCCAAAGCTTTGAGCGAAGCCATGTTGTATCCATCACCTTCCAGGCCTAAATGCAGTTGGGTGAGAAGAATGCACATGGGGTAATGGAAATCTTTCGCTTCATCCTCTGGTGAGTGTTCTTCAAACTCTTCAGGTGGCGCAAACCACTCCCGGTTGGTGGTGATCATGGCATGCAGAAACTCGGGTTTCACATAGTGATAGGTTTCTTTCACCAAGCCCTTTTCTTCTTTCAGGCGCATCAGCGATTGTTGTTGCCAATCGACAACCACATGGAACTGCGGGTTTGAATCTACATTCGCCGCGACCAAGTTCCAGAACACGACGGCCTCATCGAAATGGTCTTTTTCTAGAAGACGGGAAAGCGCCATGGTGGCACAGAGATCTAGTGCTCTCGCTTTCTCCATCAGGGCTTCTGGCTTCTCATTGTTAACCAACAGTGATACCTGATTGTCGACCACCAGCCGGTAAACAAACTGATCCGGGTATCGGGAAAACGCTTGGACACTTTCTGGCAAATACTCATCCGATTGGGCAGCAAATGGCAGGACAAGTGAAATAGGTCCTTCGTGATGGCTGTCGGGTAACGCTGGCAGAGCTTCGACAATTGACTGCTTAGACAAACCGCCTGAGCCAAGATGCGACATAAAGAACAATGTCCAATCAAACACACTGTCGAAAGGACTGCCTTGCCAGACACTGCTCATTTCATAATTCGGGTTGGCACTTCGGTAGAAACAGAGTGAATCCACATAGAAGGGATAAATAGACCCTTCGCGGATTTCATCCATCACCAGTACTTCTGCTTGTTCCAGCTGTCGGTACCAACTGTCTGGCAACAGCGGATGACGACGAATACATTCAAGCCAACCTTCTTTCGACAGCGAACTCAGCTCTTCCATCGTCAACGCTTCCTGTGTAAGGAAGGCGTCTGTTTCATAGTGCGTGAGTTTTTGTTGGAGCGTTTCTGAGCCGCCTTGGGTTTCCATCACTTCCTGTAAGCATTTCAGGACCAAGGTGATGGCAACGCGTTCACTGAGGGTTTCAACTATCTCGAACTCTTTGGTGAGGTCATGCTTCAATGAAGACATCCACGCCCAACTGCCAGAGTGCGCCGCCCAAATCGCTTTCACTATCAGCGCTGTCCGCCCTTCTGCACCGATAAAGTCGAGTCTGTGGCTGATTGCACCGTTGTTATGACTGACTAACTGACCGTATAGCCAGTTAAACATTAATCTTTCAGGATCACTTTCTGGTTCTGGGTAGAGTTGTCGCTCATTGCGCCAAAAAACCGGAGGAAGCGGGCTCCAACGCTGACGCATACAGGCAAGGCTCATTGCCAATAATTTATCGTGCTCGAGTGAAACCGAATATTGGAGCTCTGCCGCTTCGGAGAATGCGCCAAGAGCCATAAACTTTTCAGTGACCTCATCTATTGCCGCTGCATTGCCGCTTAACTTAGCCGTATCAGCCACCACTTCCCATTGAGCTAGTGTTAATGCCTCAGCGGGTTGTTGAAGTAGTTCAAGAACCAACGCATTAGCAACCATTGAAGGCTTGGTTTTCAAGGCCACGAGCGCTTTAAGCACGCTGATTTTTACGTTCAGAATGTTTGGCGGAACAAAAGTCAGCGATTGCTGGAGATGGTATTCCAATGCATCTAACTGCCCTCTGGAAAGAGCAATATGGAGTGGGCGAAGGAAGCTCAGAAGTGCGCGTTGCTCCGGTGCGCTGAATTGAGCCAGTTCTTCCAGACTGACGGACAATGGCAATTGACGCCATTCATCCAGAAACTCACCCAGCTCAACCTGCTGTTGTTCGCCGTTGAGTAACAAATTCCAACTCAGCCCATTCCAGAGCACATCAATAATAGAAGGAGGAAGCCAGCGGTTTGCCAACACTACGGTAATTGCATCGTCTGAGATCTTTTGCTGCTCATCGATTTGCAGCATCTGACTGGTTTCTGTCCAAGCTTTCCAGCTCGCTAAATCCATACGTTTTACGGGATTTTGAAGCAATTGATTGAAAGATTCAGAATGCGGATGCACCTCAGAAGGCGCTTCGGCTTCTTCGCTTACTGCTTGTTCGGTACTCTCGTCTCCGCCGCTTTTCAACCATTGGAGGATATTTTCATAGGCTTCCCGAACCCGCTTGAAGCCTTCAGGGTCATCCTCCGGATGGTGCTGACGGAGCTTAACGCGATAGGCTTTTTTGATAACGGACTCGTCAGTCGTTTGCTCCAGGTCGAGTACTTCCCACATATTCATGACTGCGCCTCCCCTTCATCATCACTCAAAATGGCTCTAAGCGATTCTGGCTGGGGTATATCAGGCAGTTCCACGTTCCAATCAAGTGCAGGGATTGGGCAATCTGTATCTTCTTCCAAACATTGATAGAAACTGCTGAATCCAATATAGAAGCCGTTGTTCAGTAAGTATCTGATGTTGTCGCTGTCTTCATCCTGATCGTTCATATACTCCCAGTAATTACGACCAAATATGAAGCTTTGGGTATATTGCTCCCAGCTTGAGAAGTGCTTTTGAATTTGTCGGCTGAAGTAATTGAGCAAGAAGACAAACTCTTCCTGTGTCACCTTCCCCGCACCATATCCAGCCCGAGTAAGGAAAGATCCCCGACAAAAATCCCATCCCTTGAAACCGGCTGACCCAACATGGCGATATGCGGCGTCCAGATAACGCATTTCTGCTTTGGCAACGGGGTTTGGGACACTATCAACTCGTTGTTGCCATTCATTAGCACTCATACAGGCACGACGCCCAAATTCACCGGCCCACACATCACCGTGAACTTCCGCCATAGCAAGCCGATGGATCATTTCATGCCATTCGCGTCTGGTATCAATTCCCCACCAGTCAATAAAATTTTTGCCCCACTCAACGGGGTCATCCAAGTCTCTTTTTAGCGCGGGTAAGTCGTAGTCATAATCGCCACGGTTATAGCTGATTTGTGGCGAGGTTATCGCCAGCCACCATTGGCAATGTGGGAGGGAGGGATCAAAGTTTTTGGGAGTCTGCGCCGTCATCCTGAACCTGCTTTTCTGAATCACTTCATGCAATTAGAGCAATATTTCATCAGATTAGGATGACGGTTTAAGGTATCAAAGTGTAGAGAGATTGATCAGGTTATTAGACTTTAAGCCGCTTTCATCGTCTAAATTCTGCTGATGTCTCACCAAAGTCCCGCTTTCTTAATCTCGTTATAAGCAGACATCACTTCATCCGGTATCGGCTGCTCAATCTGGAAACCTTGTGCTGGATAATCTTTAATTCGCTCGAAATCACTTACCGTTGCATTAACAACATGATCAAACGTCAGATCAGTATTGGGATATTCCAAGAACGGGATAGGAGGAGAGGTGCAAACAACGCTTTGAACTTCATCTGGCCACTGCTGCAGGAACGTTGCGTAAGCTCTGCGTTCCATAAAAGGTTTCTGCACGAGAATGAAACGGTTGAACCTCAGCCCCTTTTGTTCAAGGAGAGCATGTGACAGCGTCACGTTCTCACCGGTATTGGTCGCTTCTTTCTCCAGCAGTATTGCCCTGCCAGGAACCCCTTCATCAAGCAGAATTTCAGCGAACGTCTCAGCTTCCGACTTTTCGAACACTTCTTCGGTGAACCTGCCTTTTCCGCCAGATACCAATACATACGGCGCCAACCCTCTACGGTAAAGATCAGCCGCATATTCAGCGACTCGTACATCGTTACTGCACAATACAAACAGGCAGTCTGCGGGCGTAACTTCATGCCCCATAAGGTGGAAATTCCAGATGGTTTCGATGTGTTTATAAAGACGTGCTGGCATGTGTAGTATTCCCGATAGGTTTTGTATAAGTACCAATACTCCTAACGCCCTTTCATTTCAAAGCAATGACACGCATTTTCTGAAATTCGGCAGCGAATGGTTAATTCGCCACCACTTTTGCAAGTTCAGATTCTGGTTCCCAAGCAAACGGGGCAAACAATTTAGGCAAATCGACACTTACGCCAAGACGCGCTGCAAGCAGATACAAACCGCCTATTTTTCGGTGAAGGAAAAGTGCATCGACAGGTGGTGTGTGCCAATATCCTTGCTCGGTGCTCAGAGCCATACCGGCATCATGTATGCGCTTGGCGAGATCGCTGCGGCCAAAATCATAAGGACCGACATGGCGCAGAGGTTCACAAGCCGTCATCACCAGATTCACCACGGCCTCTTTTTGCTCAGGGAAGATATGTTCACTGAAAAAGCCGATTTGTGACATGGCATCTGCCACACCCGCCGTATCGCTATGCATCGCAGCGGTTAACAACCTCTGATATCCCTCACTGATAGTGTCGTTGTAAAGGCGTGTCGCTCCAAAATCCAACAGGACGACTTTTCCTGTTTCACGCTGATACAGGTAGTTAGCAAAATTGGGGTCTGTCTGTATCCTTTGAAAATCAAACACCTCTCGGAAGAGCAAGGTGAAAAGGTTCGACACCAGTTCCGTTTTTTGTGCGTCGGGCAAATTATCCAGATCTTCGATCGGTTCGCCTTGCTCATAACTCATGGTCAGTATCGACGAAGTGGTTAGCGCATCTTTGATTTTGGGAACAACAAAACTGTCGTCTTCGTTAAGCAATTCATGGAAGGCTTTTGCATGTTCAGCCTCCAGTAGGTAATCCGCTTCTGCATGGAGCTGTTTTTTGGCTTCTTCAAGCAAGCTTTTGTAATCAACTTCTTTTGGTACCAGCCCTGTCAGGCGAAGCAGCGTCACCACATTATCGACATCGCTGCTGATACTTTTCTTCACACCAGGGTACTGCACTTTAACTGCCAGTTCAGAGCCGTCATCATCGTAGGCGAAATGCACCTGTCCAATAGAGGCCGCCGCCATTGGCTTGAACTTGAAAGAAAGGAAGTGCCTCTGCCAATCACCGCCCCACTCGCCTGCCAGCACGTCAGCGAGTTGCTTGGCAGGCATTGGCGCTGCATCAGAGCGCAGTCTGGCGAGAATATCTGTGAGTTCTTTTGGCAAGGCATCACCCGCATCCATACTCAGCAACTGGCCGACTTTCATTGCAGCACCGCGAAGCTGGGCAAGCTGATCTGTGATGTTGGAAATGTTCTTTGGCGTCAGCAGTAGGTCTTTCGCTTTTGGGCGCTTGCCTGCAATCAATTGTTTGGCACCTTCCGCTGCCATGTTGGTCGCCACTTTGGTGACCACAGAGCCAAACATACCGACCCTGCTCATTCGATTGGTAGGAACCTTTTTACCGTCGTCGTACTCAGCCACAATATGTGTCCTTTTTGTTGTTTTTCCATAAACCAGTACGAACAGAACGGATAATCGTTCACTGGGCATATACCCAAATAATCTGAAGATGCATGATTCAGCAACGCATTGATGACCTCTGAATTCGGGCATCTACAGGTTGTTTGGGTATAAATCTAAGATACAAAAAAACCGCGCTAAAAAGCGCGGTTCTTTCAGGGTAAGTGAGGACTTAAACCTTCTTCACGAACTCAGACTTCAGCTTCATTGCGCCGATGCCATCGATTTTACAATCGATATCGTGGTCACCGTCTACAAGACGGATGTTTTTCACTTTGGTACCCACTTTAACAACCAGTGACGATCCTTTCACTTTCAGGTCTTTGATCACAGTAACTGTGTCGCCATCCTGAAGAACATTGCCGTTAGAGTCTTTAATTACCTTCGTCTCTTCTGCATCAGCTGATGCATCCTGAGACCACTCGTGACCACACTCAGGGCATACATACAGTGCACCGTCTTCGTAAGTGTATTCAGAGTTACATTGTGGGCAATTTGGTAAAGACATGATTGATCACCTCGGTAAGGATGGAGAATACCAATTGGACTAAATCGTCAGTCCGATTGGTACAAAGAGGCGCTAGTCTAAACCAAACCCCTAGCTTCGCATATAGCGAAACGTGATAAGCACACACTTTTTCCGGGTTTAAGATTATTTAGCCCTTCACCTGCAACAATATGGTGAAAATCGAGTCACAAGCTTGCCCACATCCGCATCACTGAACGATCAGTTTCCTTACATTTGAATGCATCGGATCACATTTTCGGAAAATGTTGATTCGTCACATTAAATTCATTCGGCTTATGAATTTACAAATAGAAAGCCCCCAGCCCCTTGTCTACCTAGTCAGACAGAATGGCATGTTTTTTCTGTGACATTTTTGCAACATAACCAGCGAATTTGGCAGCAAGCAATTATGAATTCAATTGCTATGCTCACTTTTGATAAAGCCCATTATTTTAATTAGTTAGATCTTAGGGAGAGAAACATGAACGCGCTGTCTATCCGGCAACGTTTATCGTTGATCATTGTGATTGCCCTGCTGTCTTTGGTTTCAGTCACCACCATCTCGCTCATCATCAAGCGAGACAATATGCTCGAAGAAAGAAAAAGTCAGATTCAGGTACTGGTTGAAACAGCCGAGAGCCTGGTTACCCGTTTATACCAGCAATCGCAGACGGGAGAAATTTCTGTCCAGGAAGCACAACAACGTGCGATTACCGCCATGGATGCCATGCGTTACGGCACCGATGGTTATTTCATGATTTATGATATGAATTCCACCATGGTGCACCACCCCATCGCCAGTAACCTGATTGGCAAAGACCTCGCAGACCTTCAGGACGTTAACGGCGTTTACATCATCGCGGAGCAAGTCAAAAAGGCCAGAAGCGGCGGTGGATTCGTCACTTATCACTGGAAAAAAGCCGGTTCAGATGAAACACCCTATCCGAAAATTGCTTACTCCCTGCCTTTCAAGCCGTGGGGCTGGGTGCTGAATACGGGCCTGTATGTGGATGATGTCGATGCCGTTTTTTATGAAGACGTGCGTAAGATGCTTCTTTTGGTGGGTGCGATAGCACTGGTTCTAGCCAGTATTTCATTTACGATTGCCCGCAGTATTACTCAACCCTTGAGCCGACTTCAGAACTTACTTCAAACGGCCGAGAAAAACCTCGACCTGACCGTGCGTTCACGCCTTCAGGGTAAAAACGAAATCACTGACTTAGGCCGAGCATTTAATAACCTGATGACTGCTTTCGAAGAAACGTTGACCGGGATTGCACAAGGCGCAACGCAACTGAATAGTGAAGTTTCTAAGCTTGAGACCCTTTCCAATCACATTGTCGGTGCTTCTACTCAGCAATCTGAAGATACAGGGAGTATCGCGGCTTTGGTAGAAGAGTTTGCAGCCAGCATCAATACCATTTCTCATGACGCTGACAAGATGAAATCGCTCTCGAATGAAAACGGTGCTCAGGCGCAGGAAGGTGCCAACACCATGCAGTTAACCATCAGCAATATGGACCAGATGTCTGAGAAGTCACAGCGCTCTAGTTCTGCCGTCGCTGAGCTCGACCAGCATTCGAAAGAGATTGAAGGCATCATTAGCGTGATTAACGATGTGGCGGAACAAACCAACCTTCTCGCCCTGAATGCAGCGATTGAGGCAGCACGCGCGGGTGATCAAGGGCGTGGCTTTGCGGTTGTGGCGGATGAAGTACGTAATCTTGCAGTTCGCACTTCCGATTCCACCAAGCAGATTGCTTCTACGATTCAGGAGCTTCGTACTGGTATTGAAGCCACCGTCAACCACATCGAAGACAGTGTGTCCGTCGTGAGTGACAACATGTCACAAACCCATACCGCAGAGCAGTCCGTTCGAGAAATGCATCAAAAGTCGATGGACCTCATTAACATCATTGAGGAAGTTTCACGTTCACTGCACGAGCAAACCATTGCCAACCAGGAACTGGCCCGCCGCATTCAAGGCATTGCAGACATGGCTGCCAATAACCATGAATCCGCAGAAGACGTTCAAGGTTCTGCCCGTGAGGTTAATAACCTGGTGGGTAAATTCAGAAGCTCAGTCGGAAGATTCAAAGTGTCCAATGCGCTATAGAGCCTGATTCGACACCCTTATTCTCCCTGCCCTCCACTGCCGGGTAAGAGAACGGATAAAGCCCCTTCTTGGGGCTTTATCCGTTTTTCTTCAGGTTGCTTGGGGACAAAACATTCTCTTAGTCTCTAAAGCTACACATAAACAACACAATCATTAGCGATACCATGAAGCAAATTTAATAACCCCATCCAATATGCCCTAGTAATCTTTTGGTGTTGTCCGGGGAATAATAATCTGTCAGGAGTCAATTCAGTGCTCGCTATGCAAAGAATGTCGGCGTTGAAGATATTCGCAATGAGCTTTCGTGAAGCGGTTTTGGCCCTTCTTCCCTATATGTTTCTTCGTTCACTCTGGATTGTTTTCTATATCATCAACCAACACGTTGGGATATTGGATATAGACACCGCTGACACCCTGTCGAAAATGTTCGACTTGAGTTTCCCTCCCCTTCTGACCATGTCTTTAGCCTCACATTTGGCGCTTGGTTTTTCTTATGAGCGGGTCCACGCCACTATTCTCACTGTCCTGTTGTTTTTTAAGTTCTCTGGATTTGTTCAATTGGGCGAAACAGGGTTAGAACTGACAGACAAATTTGTTTTACCGCAGGCCATCGCAATTCCAATCTTTGTCTGCGTCATGTATGTGCTGCTGAACAAGTATCTGAGAATTACCATTGATCCCAAAGGCATTTTAAACCGCTCACTGACACGGAATGTCGATGCCACCCTGCCATATATCATCATATACATTGTGGCTGTATTCATGGTACCAAAACTGCACTTGGTGTCTTTTACACCCTTTGTCGAGTGGGTTGCCAGCCTCCCCTTACAATTGCAAGCGATCTCTTACACCATATTTATCCATCTTTTCTGGATTACCGGTATTCACGGAGCAGCGGCCTATTACACCTTCTTCGATACTCAGTTCGTGTCGGATTTATACGTTTCCAATATCCCTTTCACCAATTTTTTCGATTTGTTTGTGGTCTATGGCGGCGCAGGCAGCACATGGTCGCTTATTCTGGCGTTATTGCTATTTTCTAAAAGCTCGCATGGTCGTGCAGTGGCAAAAATCTCCATTCCATTTGCAGTCTTGAATATCAATGAGATTCTACTTTTTGGTTTGCCGGTCATTTATAACCCTGCCCTCGCCATTCCTTTCGTGCTTGTCCCTCTGGTCAATCATGTACTGGCTTACACTTTTCTTTCGTTTATACCGGTAGAAATCATCAGTGAGCCCATTTCCTGGGTAACACCCATATTCATGAATGCCTGGCTAATAACAGGTGGGGATGTGATTGCTGTTTTTCTACAGATCGCCCTAATCACAATTGGTGTCGCCATTTATCGCCCCTTTATCAAGTATTTTGAAGAGAGAAGTAATGAAGGAGTGAGAGACGCATTAATCCGAAAATTGCGCTTAAACTCTAACGTTCTTTCATCTTCTGATGTGCTGCTAAACGAGGCACAACTCAACTTTGACAAAAAGCTCGATAAAGTGAATGCCCACATGAAACAACTGATCGAGGGGGAATTGGTCTTGTTCTATCAACCTCAATACAATCTGAAAACGGGCCAATTGATCGGCATGGAAGCCTTACTTCGACTGAAAAAAGGTGACCGTTTTTATGGGCCGTCATTTTTGGAAGACTTTAACGATGCTGGATTAAATCTACCTATCGATCGATGGGTGCTTGATCAACTCAGTTACGATTTACAAGACTGGCAGGAAAGAGGCTTATTGACGCACAAAGTCAGCATGAACATGACAGTAGATGCACTTTTAGACCGGGACTATATCAACTTATTCATCACACATTTGAAAGGCTTGCCCGTCGTGGTTGAGCTGACTGAGTCCAGCTATATTCAGAACCAAGACAAGGCGCAGAACGTCATTAACCGGTTAAGAAAAGAAGGATTCAACGTAGCCATCGACGACTTTGGTTCTGGTTATTCCAGTCTATCAATGCTGGCTAACCTCAATGCCGATTTCGTTAAGTTGGATCGCCAATTCCTGGAAAACACTTCCAGCCAATCCGGGCAAGTGCTTTACCGCCACATCAGTCAGGCACTGGAAGAAATGCACTACACAGTCATTGCTGAAGGCGTGGAAAACGACACGGAAATTTCCCTGGTGTCAGAATGCAATATCGATATCGCTCAAGGGTATTATTATCATCAGGCACTGAGTAAGGAGGATATTGAACAGGTAATGGCAGGCAGCAAGATGCAGGATAGCTGACGACTCTATTTCCTGCTTATCGAAGTCAAAGGTTTGCCGCACATCACTTTCTTGTCCGCTAATTCCAACATGGGCAGATCTTCGTCAGTATCACCGTACGCGAAAATCATGCTGTAATTGGAAAGCTCTACCGCACCTTTCACTGCGATGGCCTTGTTTGCACAACTACAATCACCATTCACATATCGACCTGTAAACCTGCCATTTTTGACTTCCATTGTACTGCTAAGCAGTTTGATACCGTGCTGTTGGCAAAAATGGCGGAGATAGATATTTAGCGTTGCAGACACCAAATAAACGTCGTCACCATTCGCCTTATGCTCAGCGAGCGTTTCCATCGCATCTGGCCTTAATACGGTTGCCAGATACTCCGCAGCAAAGCGCTTTGCAATGAGATCGACCTCTTCTTCGCGGCGACGCCAAAACGCAACGTATGCAAGTACTGGACGTGTTTTTCTGGCAGGAAGAAGGCCAAGCTTGTACAGCAAAATAAACGGCCACACCAACGCAAAACCTATCACGAGCCTACGTTTTGGGGTCGCGTAGAAAAGAAACGCAGTAAAGGTGTCTTCCGTGGTGACGGTACCATCAAAATCAAACAACGCTAAATTCATCGGTTAAAAAGGCAAACCAATCAGCTTTACGTCGCCTGATGGCCACTCTTTATCGAGCTCTCTCACCATGGTTTTTCCTGCTAACGACCATCCTTTATCCGGATGGTGTAATAACAAGTTAGTTGTGGTTTGATAGCCGCTGGAACTGTATATCTCTGCCTCCCCGAATAACAATGCAAAGTCATCCCCTGCGGCCAATCTATGTTGGTGAACTTCGTTCAGTAACCGCTTTACCAGCCCCTGGCCACGAAATGCTTGGTTGACGCAAACTTCAGCGATACCCGCAATGGAGTAGTCATTTCCATCAATAGATACCTGCTTTTCGTGAACGGCAATATGCGCTGCGAGCTCATCTCCTTCCCACACCATATATCGGTGTTGAGGCATTTCTTTGTAGTAACGGTGACAAGCAAAATGTTCAGAGTCCTGATTGTTTAAGAAGCTGGCACTCAGAAGTAGCCTGAGCTTTTCATCGATGAAGTCAGTAATTTCAGCGTCAGGTAGATATTGGATGTGCATCAGATACCTCAGATGTTAATTCGGGATTTTCATTTCAATGTTTAACTGCCCTTCTAAACCCGCTTCTCGATGAATAGCCAACGCTTTAAATTCCTCAGAAGAAGTCATTTCCAGAAGCGCTTTGCGGGAAGGGTACTTGACGATGACAGCTGCATCCCAAAGGTCCTCTACCTGACCAATCACCATCTCGGTCAGCTCAGCGAAGTAAACCACTTCGGCACCATATTCAGTGAGAACCTCCAGCATGGGTTTACCGTAAAGATCGTAGGCTTCTTTACCCGAAAGGTCGGAATCCCTGCCATCTGGGTACTGCGCTTTCTCACGGAATTTAAACAGGTTCAGAAGTTGAATTTCACCTGTTTCAGGGGAGGCATGTAGTGTTTCGTACTGCGCTTCGGTGGGATACAGCGCGTTGGTGACTTCCATTGAACAATGATTTCCTGTCTTTTGCTAACTCTATGAACAAGCTAACAAATTAGGTCATCATTGAGAAAGGATTTTGTAAAAAAATCCAAGAGCTGCCAGCACCCCTTATTTTAGAGAGCTGGCAGCTTTAATTTAAGACGCTTTATCCAGCTTCTTGTTTTCTATCCAGCAACCTTCGAACTTGCGGCGGTGGAAATGACACGGTAAACCTTCGTTTGGTTGTGTCCATGGAGACTCTTCCAGTGCCTGTTTCATGTCGTTATAACCGCACTCTCGACGTAACCGAATTGAACGGCGGGAAAACTCTGCGTCACTCAAAGGAATATGTCCTTCAAGGGGGTCAAAAGTGATATGCACGATATCAATTTTCTTTCCTGCTTTCAGCGTGGTCACATCCGGCACTTGGGCACTGTCGACGAGACCCGGTGTCGTTTTCAGCACATGGTCAAGGTTGCGTTTGGCGATGAGCGCTTCCACATGCTCACTGGTGCGGCTGGCATACTGAATTTCTTTTTCGCGCCAAAGCACTTCACTCATGGTTTTGGGGAGCTCTCCATTGGCGTTCCAAAGGTCGACCATAAAGATCAGCAGCTCTTCATCACCCGCTAAATCGAGAATGCCATTAACTGGCGTATTGGAAACAACACCACCATCCCAGAAGTATTCCTCGCCGATTTGAGTTGCAGGGAAACCAGGTGGCAGTGAACCACTCGCCACAGCATGTGCAGGGGCGATCTCGTCGGTTTTACTATCAAAAAACACCAACTCACCGTCAGTTACGCGAGTCGCACCAACTGTCAGGCGTGTTTTGTTTTGATTGATAAGGTCAAAATCAGCCAGTTCTGCCAAGGTGGTAAACAGTGGTGACGTATCATAAAAACTGGTCGCAGCTTCACCTGGAGGGGCCAGCCAAGGGTTGACTGGACGCGGCGTGAAGAAATCTGGTTGTCCGAACATTAGCGCCGATGAGGCACTCATCGTATTGAATGCCATCGCTAAAGAATTAGGAATGTGTGCATCAGTGTCTGGGCGGGAAATTCTTTCCCAGAACGTTTCCAATTTTCCTAATCGGTCTTCTGGCGTATTCCCAGCCAGCACTGCACAGTTCAGTGCGCCAATGGAGATACCAGCAAACCAGTCCGGTTCAAAACCTGCTTCCTTCATCGCTTGGTAGGCACCGATGTGATAAGCACCTAGCGCACCACCACCCTGCAGCACCAGACAAACTTTAGGTTTTTTGTTGCGTCTTGTTGTTGCCATTTCCCTGTCTCCATTTCAATCAACTGGAGTCTTTATAGACCAACAAGTTAGGCAAACGGGTTAAGTTTCTTATTCAAAACGGGACAAACGCGAGGCCATCACAGTTTGACCTATTCACTTACATGCCTTTCAGTGAATTGTTCGCTGATGCAGAAAATAGACAAAGATTTTCGCTCATGCTGCTAATTTATAGGAATAATGAACAATCCGATTGATAGTGATACCCAAACCATCGTCAAAGAGGCTGATATGGAAGACATATTTGCAAGAAAAGATGACTCGCTGTATTCCAATCCGTATTCATTCCTTCGCTTGCCCATGGTTAGAGATCCAAGAGACACCGCAGCGGACGTAGTCATTCTCGGCATGCCTTATGACATGGCGACAACCGGACGTTCAGGCACACGTTTGGGCCCAGATGCAGTGAGACGCGCTTCAGTCAATCTTGCCTGGGAAGGGTTTCGCTACCCTTGGCCTTTCGATTTACGCGAGCGCTGCAATATTGTTGATGCTGGTGACTTGGTGTTTACCTGCGGTGACAGCGAGGACTTTCTGAATACAGCAACCAAAGCGGCCAGTGAGATCCTTGAAACAGGCAAAGCTTTGCTGACTATAGGCGGAGACCACTTCGTTACCCTTCCTCTCCTACGGGCACATTACGCCAAACACGGCGAGATGGCGCTCATACACTTCGATGCTCACACCGACACTTACAGCCAGGGCAGTCAGTATGATCATGGCACCATGTTTTACCATGCACCAAAGGAAGGTTTGATAGACCCCAAAGTGTCGGTTCAGATTGGAATTCGTACCGACTACGACAGAGATCATCACGCTTTTAACGTGATTTGTGCAGAAGCCGCCAACGACATGACGCCAGATGAAATCGCCAATCATGTCAAAGCCTTGGTCGGTGCCAAGCCAACCTATGTCACCTTCGATATCGACTGCCTGGATCCTGCGTTTGCGCCCGGCACCGGCACACCTGTGATTGGTGGTATTACGTCGGACAAAGCACTGAGGATTCTACGCGGATTACGCGGCATTAATCTGGTGGGTATGGATGTGGTGGAAGTCAGCCCGCCGTTCGACAACAGTGAAATTACCGCATTGGCGGGCGCAACCATCGCGACCGAGCTGTTGCACCTCTGGGCTGCCAAATAATATTTGAGTAAAGGGTCTCGTCAGCCAGCATTACGTTTTTGGCTGACGACTCTCTCGATCGGATGCGCCTCAATAAAGTGCTCTACGTCGTGTCGATATGATTTGTAGAACAGATTCGGCGCATGTCCGCATCCCAAATAGTAGTTCACCGCCATATCCGGCTGCTCATCCCGCATTCTTTTTACAATGTCTTTCGTCAACACATCTGAGTGCAAGCCATGCATTAGCATAAGTGGCAGATCCAAATTACCGAAATGGCGCCATAGATTCATGGGCGGAGAGTTAGGGTCGTACTGTGCGAGAATGTCCGGGTCGTAGTGCGTGGTGTAGTCCCCATTTTCCAGCCTGCGAACAGAAGCCGAAATCATGGTGTGCCATTGTTCGCAGGTGTGAGGACCAAATGGTTGATATAGCGTTTGGAGATATTGGTTAATTTCGTTATAGCGACGGAATGCGATGGGTTTCTGCACGTAATTAACAATACGCTCTAAAGCATCTTGCGGCACTTCCGGGCCAATATCGTTAAGCACCAATGTGGAAATCCGAGCACCGAAATCAGGGCTGGACGCGATCAACATGCCAATCAAACCGCCCATGCTTGTACCAACCCAATGCACCTTATCGCAGCAATAAAAGTCCATCAGCTTCACAGCCATATCAATGTAATTGGCGTAGCTGTATTCAGTTTTCGGGTTTTCTGCCCACTGAGAGAGTCCTCGGCCCAGCGTGTCAGGGGCGAGTACGCGGTAGCCTCTTGAAGCAAGCTCATCGCCCAGCTCAACAAAGTCAATGCTGTTTCGCGCCAAACCATGCCAACAGATCACTGTCTCCCCACCTTCAGGGTTCCATGCACGAACATGAATCTCGCGTCCGTTGATGATTGGGTACTGATGCAGCATTTCAGACATGGTTTGGTTCTCCCTCCGTGATCCCCGAAAATCCGCAGAATACACCATGATGCAAAGGCCTCTCTCTGACAGCGGGTAAGATTAATTATTTGACGGATTTCACATTTCCTCAACTCTCGAATGAAAAAAAGTCTGTTTTCCTGTCATTTAAATTCGATAACATCACAACCCACTTATTCGAATCAGTGTGAATTTCAATGAAAAAAGTGTTGGTCAGCGCCTGCCTGATGGGGCAGAAAGTTCGCTATGACGGCAATGCCCTACCTCAAGAATCCCAAGCATTTCAACGTTTAACGCAGTTAGCCGATATTGTCACCTTCTGCCCGGAAGTAGCCGGTGGATTGCCAACGCCCCGTCCACCAGCAGAAATCAATGTGGCTGATGGTGATTTAGTAATTGCTGGAAAAGGAAAAGTGATTTCCGTTGATGCAATCGATGTTACCCAGCAATTTGCATTAGGCGCTCAAAAAACACTCGATCTTTGCCAACAACAAAACATTGAAATTGCAGTGCTCACCGAATCCAGTCCTTCCTGTGGTAGTTCTCTCATCTATAGCGGCGAGTTTGCGGGTGAAAAAATTCCCGGTCATGGAGTAACCACCGCCCTTCTTCGACAGCACGGTATCAAGGTGTTCAGCCAGTTCACCGTTGAAGATGCTTTGGCTGAGCTAGAATTATGAAAACGCTTTCACTGAAATTAGTGACTCATAATTGAGTACTTTGGTATCAAAAGTGTTAATTACTGAACATTTGTGAGTGATGTAAAGCCTTTCCATTTGGCAATGCTTCGCATTTCGTGGCAAAACTAACGCTATTTGAAAAAATAGCTGCGCCAAATGAATAAGGTTGCAACTTCGGATTAAGGCGAAATTTTGCATCCATTAGTCATTACTAAAGAAAGCACTTTCATTGCAATGAGAGGCAATAAAATCACGGCGTGCAACATCAGGTAAATTAAGGAAGATCTCGTTGATTACCATAAAAGAAGTGGCGGAGCTGGCGAACGTTTCCCAGTCGACCGTGTCACGGGCGTTGAATGGTCACAAGTCGGTTAAGGAAAAAAACCGCGTGAAGGTGTTCGATGCCATCGAAAAACTCGGCTACCAACCCAACGCTTTTGCTCAAGCACTGGCGTCGAATAAATCTCACAGCATTGGCATGTTGGTGGGTACCTTTGATGGCCCTTACTTCGGGCCGTTAATGCACCATGTTGAGAAAGTGGTTCGCCAGAAAAACTACCACCTCATTATCACCAGCGGTCACGAAAACTATGATGAAGAGCAGGAATCCATTCATTTCCTCAACGCGAAGAAGATTGATGGATTGGTGCTGACATCAGACATGATGAGTGACGCTGACATTCTGCAGATCGTTGAAAAAACGCCGGCAACCATGCTGATGAACCGATACATTCCGGAAATCTCCGACCAATGTATTTGCATGGACAACGAATGGGGCGGCTACATTGCGACAGAGTACTTGATCAAAAACGGGCATACACGCATTGGCTGTGTTACTGGTCAGCTAAGCAAAATTGATAGCCGAGAGCGTCTTCAAGGGTATCGGAATGCGCTCGAAAAGTACGGCATCGAGTACGATCAGAATCTGGTTGTTGAAGGCCGTTTCGATCACGATGGCAACGATAAAGCCGTGCGCCGGTTGATGGATCGCGACAGCGGCATCACAGGGATTTTCTGTCTCAATGACAGCATCGCCCTGGCCGCCTATGGTGTTTGCCATGATCGCGGCATGACAGTCGGCGAAGACATTTCAATTGTCGGGTTCGATAACCACACCTACAGCCAATACATGACGCCAAGCCTCACAACCATTCACTTCCCCCTAGAAGACATGGCTTGCGAAGCGGCGCGCGGGGTACTCAATATGTTGGAAGGCAAACCGTTAGCCAACATTAACACCCGCTTATTCCCAACCCTCATGGAACGCGGTTCGGTGAAAACGTTAGAGACTGCACCTGTCACTCCAGCTTAATCCCGCATCCACTCCAAAAAAAACAGCCGCAAATTGCGGCTGTTTTCGTTTTGGTGCTTACTGTTATCCAGCTTGATTCAGAACACTACGCGGAACATCTACCGCGATTTGCGCAATCTCACCAGTACGGCTGAATAGCTTCTTACACACCGACTCTGGCAGTTGATTACCTTCGATAGAAAGTACATCACCAGAACTCAGAGAGACAACAATCGTGGTTGATCCACTTTCCGCCAAGCGGTAAACAAACGGCACCTGACAGTAAGTAAAGGCCAGTTCACCTGCTTTTAGCGCAATGCTTGTTTCTTCGCCTTGTAAGTCGACATATGGGAATTCAGCTTCTTTTGAAGAGAACTCACGCTCGAACAGTAATGATGGTGAAATCGTCATTGCGCCGCCTTCGACCAGAATCCCAAGCTCACCAAAGCGTGTGATGATTTCTTCTTTCACCTGCCCCGTCATACCTGGCTGCTGGGCACCGGCATGTTTTGGCGTATGCGAGTATGGGTCAACCGGGAAAGCACCATATTCCGTTGGCGTTTTGTTGAAGCCAATGCCTTCACGCACTCGGTAGTAGTAGTCTGCCAGTTTACGGGTGTCCGCGCTGTGTGGATTTTCCTTCCAGCTCGCGAAGTAAACTTCCTGAACCGCCAACAGCAGCTTGGATACCATGTGCCAATAGATACAACCTAATCCTTCGTAACCAAACATGGTACCGGAACGACCGGTGAACTCACGGTGGTTAAACACTGACTCATAAAGCGCCAGCACGTTTTCGTATTGCTCGTCCGACATTTGCGGGTAGTCTGCACGAACTGAATCCAGTGTCGCTTTCAGTGCCCCTGCATTTTCGAATTCAGCGTTGAAGTGGAACACACCATCAAGGTCTGCATAAACCACACGTTTGTCACCGCGCTTATTCATGTCACGCAGCAAATCGTTCTTACGCACCGCTTCCGCTTCAATGCAGTTTCGACGGCTGAATCCTGCCAGTTCGCGATCTGGATAGAGCATGAAAGACTTCTGGTCTTCACGATACATCTCGCTGTTGAACAGGTTATCCAGCAGTGACACAGCTTGAGCACTGCTCAGCGCGCCAGAGCTCAATGCCGCAACCTGACCTTCGAGCATTGGGTACAGCGGTAAGGAATCGAGAGATTCGCTGTTGTACTGAACCACGTTATAGGCATTAAACAGACCGTCTTCACGCTGGTTACGTTGCGTGCTGCTGTGCAGAAGATCGAGACTGGTACTCAGCAGAGATTCAATTTGATGCTTGTCGACCAGCGTTTTACCACTGAAACCATTCTGATGGTAAACCTGATGACGGAAGCGGCTAGCCGCATCCACCAGCTCAGTCAGCAACTTGTGCTTGGTCTGGCGGGTGATGGTTTTCTTCTTCACATCAAGCAGCGTCTTGCTCAGAATGTCGTTGGTCTCTTTCAACCAAGTCGCCACTTCATCAGAGATGCGTACCTTTTCCGGTGACTGTACAAACAGGGTTTGCATGAACTCAACATAACGGCGCATGTAGTACAGCGTCACCATTGACAGACCGTTACCTACAATCGCGTTATTGGCGTCATTCCACTCAGGGCGCTGTGTATTGAGCCAAATACCTCCATCGACTACCCAGTTACCCAATTTCGACAATAACGGCACCAGCAGCTTCTCAGACAGGTTTACGAGGTACACTTCTTTGTCTGAATCCAACAGCAGGCGACCATCGCTACCGATCATCTCGCTCAGCTTTTCTGTCTTCTCGTGCAACTCGGTATCAAAGGTCACTGTGTCTTTCGGGTTCGAGAACAGCGTACGCGTGTCTCCGATGCGGTATGGCACGTTGGCATAGCTGTAGATTTCACGCGACAGGTTTGCTGTCAGCTGCGCAGGTTCAAAACGTTCAGACCATTCCAGAAACTTCAGCAGGTAGATGATCTGGTGATCACCCCAGTAACCGATGTTGCTCCATGGATCTTCTGGCTCCAACACTTCCCAGTCGATACCGTCTTTGGTAATGCGGTATGGGTTGTAACCATCAATCGTTGAGGCATTCACGAACTTAGCGATGAACGAGCGCAGGTAGCCCGGATAGCTCAGCGCCAATGCTTCCCAGTTCTGGAAAATATCACGCCAGTTGCCTTGATAGGCCAGTAGCGGATTACCTTCTTTGTCTTTCACTTTGATGTCGTAGTGGTTCCAAGGACGGCTTGGGTCACCGTGACGACGACCAAACGTCAATGGCAGGTACTCATAGCAAAGACGCAGCAACTGAATGTCGTCTGCCTGCTCAGCACGTTTCACCAGCTCTTCATGACTGAACGTTTCTGGCAGTGCGTCGTAGAACGCTTTGTTGCGCAGTACGACTTTCTTGTTGGTGTTCTCGGCAGTTTGCACCACATCATCTTTGCGAAGTGCATAGCCTTGTTCGAACACGCCGCCACGCATGCTGTTAAACAGTACGTTTGCATAGTGGTGATTACTGGTCGCCTCTTCTTCTGAAAACTGCCAACCATCTACCGCAGCGATAAGAGAAACCAGCTCTTTGTGGTTCTGTGCGCAATCCTGCTCAACTTTTTCACGCAGCGCTTTCAGGTCTTTCTGTTGTTTGCGAAGCGCTGCCACGCCGGCGTGATCTTTTTCGATGTCGATAACAAACAACCAGTCGTTAGACTCACCAGAGCCTAACTGGATCATTTTGTGGATGAAGTAAGCACCACGAACACCGCGCGTCAGGGTTTCATTCTCGATGATGTCGCCACGACGGAAAGCTGGAACCTGTTGGCTGCTGAGCAGAATTTCTGATTCGTCATTGTCGATGCAGAATACCGTGTTTGCAGTCAGCGCTTCTGCTGGGTCTGCACGGTCACTCAGCTTGGCGTACATGGTGTAAAGCGCCAATGTCGTTCCATCAACACGCTCATTCCATTTGTACGCATCTACCAATGCACTGCTCTTTTGCAACGCCACCATAGGCGCACCATTTGGCAAGATATTCTGAACGCCATCCAGCACTTCAACTTTGCGTGAATAACCTGAGAAATCGCTCAGTTCAGCGCGACGCACAAAACCATAGGTATTCCCGCTCTGCCAGCTGTATTTGAACGTCAGACGCAAGGTCTGGTTAGTTTCTTCAAATACCACTTTGTCGCCCGTAAAGTTTTTATAAAGGTTACGGGTGACGTTGAATTTGCCGTCATGCTGCGGATTGAACGGTTCCCAGGTCACCACATCACCACCGTCATCTTCAAGACGGATAAAGGTTTTCGGACCTGTGTTCTCCGCGTTCTCGTGAATCATATCCACAGAGCGGTATGGGAACAGAGCATTCTCTGGATTACCCCGACCAGCCGACAAGCTGCCTGTTGACGATGCAAACAACCAGTGATCATTGGCAGACACCACACTCATAAAGAACGGTGGCATTTGATCAACATTTTCAATGCGATAAAAGCGTTCGCCATTTTCGTCTACGAATTGCCCCTTTACAGGAGCGCTTGCCAGTTTAAAACAATGTTCCATATTTCTTGGTTCCTAAAAAGAAAGCGCTTTCTTTTTGACTTCAAAATTTCCCGGTGGATTTTTCAACCATCACCGGGAGGTCGATAAAAGGTTACGCTTTGTTAGGGCCTTATAGCCTTAGAGGTGGTGACACCTCGCGTAATGTCCTGGTTTGACTTCCGTCGCCTCAGGCATGGATTGTGTGCACGCTTCCGTCGCAATTGGGCAACGCGAAGCGAACGGACATCCGACACTACTGGGTTTCCACAGCGGTATCTCGCCCTTTTTAACCGATAGATCGCGGCGTCCTGCTCGTCCCACTTCCGGCACGGCTGACAGCAGCAATTTCGAGTAAGGGTGCTGGGGTGTCTGCGTCACGCTGTCGCTATCGCCCCACTCCACCATATGACCGACATACATGACGGCCGTTTTTTCTGCAAAATACCGCGCGGTGGCGATATCATGCGTTATATACATAAAGGCGATCCCGTGTTGCTCTTTGAGATCGGCCATTAAGTTTAGAATGCCCAGACGTACTGAAACGTCCAGCATAGAAATCGGTTCATCTGCCAGAATCACTTCTGGGTCGACAGCAATGGCTCTCGCAATGGCCACGCGCTGTCGCTGGCCGCCGCTCAATTCATGAGGGAATTTCTCTGCGGTTTCAACCACAGGCGACAACCCTACCAACTCAAGCAGTTCGTACACCTTATCTGCCACATTTTGCTTGTTAGCCCGCTTGTGAATCAAGAGCGGGCGAGCAATGTGGTGATAAATATTATGCACCGGATTCAAAGAGCCAAATGGGTCCTGGAAAATCATCTGCACTTGTCGCGCATATTCCAGTTCACCGTTTTCCCTGATGTATTCCGCCAGCGGCTTGCCTTTAAAGGTGACCGAGCCGCCGGTGTTTTCATAAATACGGGTGAGTATCCTTGCACCAGTACTTTTCCCAGAGCCAGACTCTCCCACAATCGCTAACGCTTCCCCTTTTTTCAGTTCAAAGGAAACGTCGTTTACCGCACGCATCAAATTGGACTTGGAATGCCCGATGCGAAAATCCATCACCAAGTTTTTAATTTCAAGAAGGGTCTCTTTGCTTTCCATTTTAAGCTCCTTCCTAAACCAGATGACACGCAACCTGATGCTCAGGCGCGATGAGTTTCAACTGCGGATCCTGCTCAGTGCAGGGCGCAAAACACTTACCGCAACGCTCCTGAAAATTACACCCTTGTGGTGTATTCAGCAGGTTCACCGGATTCCCAGGAATCCCGTACAAACGCTCTTTCGGACCATGAATGGTTGGAAACGAAGACAGCAATCCTTGTGTGTAAGGATGCTGCGGCGCACCAAAAACGGTATGCGCTTCGCCCAATTCAATCATATTGCCTGCATACATCACGCCGATACGGTCAGCAATTTCGCCCATCAGACTCAAGTCATGGCTGATGAACAGAATGGAAAAACCGAACTTTGCTTTAAGATCATAAAGCTCATTCAGAATTTCCCTTTCAACGACAACATCCAATGCCGTCGTTGGCTCATCCATGATGATGAGCTTTGGTTCCAACGCCAGTGCCACTGCAATCACCACGCGCTGTCGCATACCGCCACTCAACTGGTGCGGAAATGCAGACAGACGATCCGGGTGAATCCCTACAATTTGCAGCAGCTCTGCCGCTTTTTCTGTCGCCTGTTTCAACGACACTTTTTTGTGCGCCAGAATCACATCTGTCAGCTGCTCACCAATGGTGATCACTGGGTTGAGAGAGTTCATCGCACTTTGAAAAACCACTGACACTTCATTCCAACGGAATGCGCGCAGCTGTTTATCATTCATCTTCAGCACGTCTTCGCCTTTGTAGAGGATTTCACCCTCTGAGATCAGCGCAGGCGCTTTATGAAGACGCGATATCGCAAACGCCAGTGTGCTTTTTCCGCAGCCAGACTCACCGGCAATGCCCAGTGTTTCACCTTCGGCGATGCTCACACTGACTTTGTTTACGGCTCGTGCCACGCCATTGGGCGTCACGTAGTCCACGCAGAGGTTGTTAATTTCAAGCAAGTTTGCCATTACAACCCCCTTCTCTTGTCTGCTGCTTTTTTCAGTTTGCGCCAGAGCTTCATGTGTGGACCGGTTTTGAGTTTCGGGTTACTGACCTGATCAATCGACATATTGATCAGCGCCAGTGCGCCACCGGTGATAGCCAGTGCCAAAGCTGGCACCATCATTTCCCACCAAGCGCCCGTGTAGAGTGCCGACGACGTTTGAGCCCAATAGAGCATCGAGCCCCAGCTCACTTCTGTCGCGTCACCCAGGCCTAAAAAACCCAACCCTGCTTCGGAGCCCATAGCGTAGATGACGGCACCCAAGAATCCGCCGAACACAATGGAAACAAGGTTGGGTAAAATCTCGACCAAAATAATACGCAGTTTCGATTCACCCATGACTTCTGCAGCCAGAATGAATTCTTTGTTGCGAATTGCCATGGTTTGCGCGCGAATCACGCGTGCGCCCCAAGGCCAGGAGGTCACCCCAAGTAAAATCGTTATCACCAATGAGCCCACTTGCCCCAGAAACGCCGCCAGGACGATCAATAAGGGGAGCTGTGGAAACACCAAGAACACATTGGTTAAAAAATTCAGTCTTTCATCAATCTTGCCGCCGAAGTAGCCAGCGGACACACCCACTGCCACTGCGATACCCATCGCAATGAGACCCGCAAACAGCGAAACGGTCAGCGTTTTACGTGCGCCATAAAGTACTTGGCTGTAAACATCACGCCCGCTTCGTGTGGTGCCCATCAAGTGTTTCTCACTCGGCGGCTGATGCGGACGCGCAACACGTTTTTCTGCTGAATATGGCGCCAACACGTTGGCAAATATCGCTCCGACCAGCACCATGGTCAGCAGCAAGGTGCCAAGAATCGCTGGCGGATTGCCATAGAAAAAGGCATAAATACTTTTGCCAGCGCGCTTTATCGCCCCGCCTTTTTTTGGCAGTTTCACTGGCTTGTTCTGGCTCGATTCCATCGTCTTATCCATATGCCCGCTCCTTAATTCGCAATGCGCGGGTCAAGCCAGACATATAACAAGTCGGCGATGAAATTTGCGGTGAGCACAGCCGTCACCAGTATCAGCAAGATGGCCTGAATGAGCGGATAATCCCGCGCCACAATGCCTTTCAATAAAATGTTGCCCAACCCCTGATAGTTGAACACCACTTCTGTCATGATCGAACCAGCAAAGGAAAAACCAATCGCCATCGCCACAGCAGTCGCCACTGGCAATATCGCATTGCGACCAGCGTAACGGTACATCACACGGGTACTGCTCAAGCCCTTGGCTTCCGCCATGGTCACGTAGTCTTCACCAAGCACATTAATCATGGCGTTACGCATGTTGAATACCCATGCAGCAATACCAACAACCACCATTGAGCCGACTGGCAAGATTGCGTGTTTCAGCACGCTGCCGATAAATTCGAGCGTGAATCCCGGATCCAGCGACGGGTCGTAGGTGTAAGCGATTGGCAACATGTCCCACTTTATTCCGAACAGATAGAACAGGAACAAAGCAGTGACCACATAAGGGAAGTTGCTGATAAACGCCAATACCGGGGGCACAACCTGCCCAACAAATCCTGTGCGGCGGTAAGAGGCATAAGTGCCAATCGACACACCAATAGTCAGCGCCACGATCAGTGAGCCAAGCGCAAGGAACAAAGTCCAAGGCAGCGCATTACCAATCACTTCCGATACGCTGATGGGGAACATCAACACTGACGGTCCCAGATCCAGCGTGAACACACTTTTTATGTACGCCAGATATTGCTCAAAGATGTTGCCATCAAGGAAGCCGTACATTTCACGCACTGCATCCATTTGAGCTGGATCCATTTTTCCTTGCGCCGCAGCAAACAAAGCTTCAACCGGGTCACCGGGCATTAAGCGAGGCAACATAAAGTTGAACGTTATCGCGATAAGAAACGCACAGAAGTAAAAAATGAACCGTCGCAGTAAAAATGACATCGATCCGCCCTCACCTAATCCTTCAGTTCACACTGTTATTTCAGGTGCAGGTTGTTAAGGATGATCACTCGCTTACCGCCGTCATACCACACTGGCTGAACATAAGGGTTTTCTTTGGTCGGCCAGCCATCGACTTTCTTGGTGCTGTACTGGAACCAAGTCGGGTTTGAGAACAGCGGAATAAATGGCAGATTTTCAGCCGTGAATACCTGTAGCTTGTCCAAAATCGCTTTTTGTTCTTCTGGTGAGCCGGTCTGACCAAAACTGTCGATCAGTGAATCAATTTCTGGGTCATTGACACCGTGACCAGCGTGCCAGCTGTTGCCAACACGTGAAGTAGAGAAGTATTCCTGATACGCGATGATGGGGTTGGTCGCCACCATTGACCAGTTGATCGCTACGTCATAGTTACTTTGCTTGAGGTTGCTGTCGTAGACCGCCCAATCCACCGTTTTCACGTTAGATTTAATACCGACTTCATCGTAAAACTCAGTGACCATCTGAACGACCTGAATCCAGTCAGTCCAGCCGTTAACCACCTCGATATTAAACTCCAGTTTGGAGCCGTCCGGGTTGTCACGGTAGCCATCCCCATCGACGTCTTTCACTCCAGCTTCGTCAAGCAGCGCTTTGGCTTTGTCCTGGTTGAAGGTAGTCAAAGACGCATATTTCTCAGAGATGTCTTTATTGATGTTTTGCGCGTACAACTCACCAATACCACCTGCATTGAAGTTAGCTGTTGGGTAACCATAAGCTGCGATGTCCACAATCAAATCACGATCCAACGCCATAGAGAGCGCTTGACGCACTTTCAGGTCGTTGAACGGGACTTTCTTGGTATTCAGGTAAAGGTGAATCGCATCATTCGCTGGGTACCAGAAATGATTATTGTCTGGGTCGCGCTTCACGAACGTGGTTTCAATGTCAGCAATGAAGTTAGAGCCCCAGTCGACTTCGCCTTTCATAAGAGCAGGCTGAACCTGTGAGTTGTCGTTATAAGAACGGAAACTCACACAATCCAGATAAGGACGCCCTTCCAGGTAGTAATTCGGGTTACGGCAAAGCTCCATTTGTTGTGATTTAAGGAACTTCACTTCCGTCATTGGGCCCGTACCAATTGGATTCGGGTTGGTGAAAGTGGTGGCGTTTTCCGCTTTGGACCAAACCTTCTCTGGCAGGATGTGGTATTTCTCCAGATTCCAGATAAAGGTTGAATCTGGATTGGCCAGTGTAAACACCACGGTGCGGTCGTCTGTCGCTTCTACCGATTTAAGGTTGCCCCCGGACCAGATCCCTTTTGAATCAAATGCCGGGTTGTCTTTCGCCAGAACAAAGCTGAATGCCACATCTCCTGCGCTCAATGGAGAGCCGTCTGACCACTTAAGGCCATCGCGCATTTTTACTGTGATAGTTTTCAGGTCGTCTGAGTAGTTCGCTGATTCTGCAAGACGGAAATCAGTCTCGCCAGTCATGTTGTTGAACACCATCAAAGGCTCAAACATGATGCCGTGGAAAATATCTTTAGTCGTATACGGATTGTAGTTTTCGACAAAACCAGTCGTAATGATCGGCACATTAAGCGTTCCACCCTGCTTGATGTCAGCAGCCTGAACACCCGCAGTCAGTAACGCACTGCAAACGAGAGAAGCGATCATTTTCTTGTTGTGCATCTTGCCGTCCTTTTGTCGTTTTATTATTTGTGTGGCCCCTGAAACAGCCCTTGCTTCTATTTCAGCGAAAACTTAAATATCTCTATATTTTTTAAGAGTGTAGCCAACTACTTTCCGTACGCTCTCTCGTTTAAACATAAAAGAAAGCGCTTTCTTTGCGGTAGATATTAGAAAATCAGGGCATCTCAACAACCCAACTTTTACCTTTTTGTAACAATGATCACAAATACTCACTCGTCTAATTATCATGAATATCAGTAGTGAGACTCATTACATCGTTGCAGAACAGTATGTGGTGGTGATTGCAGGATTTTAGGTTAGGTGGCCACCTTTGCCAGTTAACCCATATCGTCTGCTATTGCTTGTTAAAAGCGGAGATATGTTGGGATACAAACTCAAAGAATGCGTTTACCCGTGCGCTTCTTCGTACATCTGGATGAGCCAGAAGCCATAATTGTCCATCATGGATTGGATCACTTTCAATGACCTCCACCAACTCATCAGAGAGTTGGCCCAAATAACAAGGCAGAACACCAATACCAAGCTGGCCCTTCACAAGCTCAAAGACCCCCATCACTGAATTTGCAACCGTTGTTGGCGCACCCTCGCTCATTAATTTACGGGTCAGTTTATTCATTGGGGACTGAGTTAGCTCCTCAGAAAGGCAGATCCACCGCTGATTGTCAGGCTTATCTTTTACAGATTGCCAATAATCACGATGCGCATAAGCGGTGTAGGAAAGTGTCATCAGGTTTTTGCCAACCCAATGCTCGGGAGGATTGTTTGTCGGTCTGAGTGCAATATCGGCATCTCTTTGCATTAAGTCCAGTGCTCTTACTTCTGTGATTAGCCTGAGCTCAACAGCCGAATGTTGAGTTTGGAATTGCTGAATCAGCGGTGTTAGCCAATGTAGGATGGAGTCTGTCGTCGTGACGGAAAGAACGCCTTCCAGTCTTAAGTCTTGGCCACCAAGATGGCTCTCAATGTCAATTAAGCCCTCTCTGAGACGCTTCGCCTTTTCATAAAAGAGCTCCCCTGCTGTTGTCATCACATAACCACGTGGAACGCGCTCAAAAAGACGCACACCTAACTTGGATTCAACACCTTCAATTCTTCGAAAAACGGTGGAGTGGTTAACCTTCATCGCCCGTGCAGCACCGGACAAGCTGCCCGAGTCACAGACCGCGAGTACATAGGGAATATCGCTCCAATCCAACCTCTGTGCATTCATGCAAGGTTCCTTTGCAATTATCGTCAATTCCCTTTCAAGGATTACCCATATTAATCTTCCTAACAAGATGCAAGAAGGAGATTGTTATGAGCAAAACACTAACGCTACCCAAAAGATCTGGCGAGAAGCCAGAAACAAGCCGCAGGCTGCCACACTCTCAACTAACCCAACATGGACCGGATGACGTGATCGACAAACTGCATGAATGGGCATTTTCTCTGCCACATGTAGACAATCAGCACAGTGGTATTTCAGTTCCCGGTGCCCGAGCCATGGTTTTGCATGAATCATGCGACTGCAATCAGGAAGCATTTATGGTTGGACGTGAATTTGCACATATTCACCCACATCCAGACAACGGTAGCTTGCATGTTAAGTTACCAGCAGATGAAGCAAAGGAAGTCGTTGATAAAGGTTGGGGAGAGGATCATTACCTGGTAACGCTAGGCCATTATCCTCCGGGACTCATCATGGTTTTTTCACCGCGGGATGATGACGAACTCGAGGTTGTCAAAACGATAGTTAGCCGATCTTATCTGTTTGCGAACAAAGGCCAATCCGCATTGCAAATTTAAAAAGTGAAGGAAGCTTACAGGCTTCCTTTGTTTATAGCTGAACTTATGAACTGGAAAGCAAATCAGGGACAACAGACGCGGCCACATCAACAACGCTTTTTCGCCTATTTTTTCTAGGCCCGGCTTTGAACCCGGTGATTGGTTTAAGGCTTGCACCCAAATCGAGTACGGCAGTCTAGTAGGCAGTGACATTGCCATTAAAGCTGCATTACCCCAACTAAACCGGAAACGCATTTCAGGACTTAGACTGCCTATCAGCTAAACCTTATCCTCAAGCCCGATGTAATCCACTCACAGGCAATCGCCTGTTTTTGTGCTGTCTTACGTTTCCAGATTTAATCAGATTTGATGCGAAATCTAGCGGTCAGATTCGCTTGGGTACCTTTCTGAGAAAGCAATCTTTATAACAGCAGATTATCTACAAGCGAGTTGCTGTCTTTCTCTAATTGTGACTGTCTTTTTAGTTACTTTCTACTTTCTGACAGAGCAATTTTTGAAACAGCAGATCATCGATAAGTTACTGGTCGTCTTTCTCTAATTGCGACTGTCCTTTTAATGCTCCCGCAAAATAACCGACCAGAACCAGAGAGAAAAAAGCCACTCGCTCTTAAGCAAGTGGCCTTAAGTTCGATGACTGGGCTTTTTGACATCTTTTTAAATCGGCACTACCTCTATTGAACCTCCGCGATCTCGCTGCTCTTCGAGGCATTCTTTCAACACATCGATCAAATCACGGCCAGTGCTCGTAACAAAATAATTTGATAAGTCCGTTATATCGTTACTGATATCGTTGCCCCAAGGTGGGGAGGCACTTAAATTATCGATATCCCAAACCACTTTATCTGGAGAGAATTGACTCAGCTCAGAGACAATAACATCGAGTTCTTCCAATGCCTGCCTAGCATCATATTGCTCTAATTTTCCTTGATAAAGCTTTTTGAGCAAGCAAGGAAAACGTGAACCCCAGCCATCTATTTCTAATCTATAACTAACAGTTGAAAAGAAGGCATGGAAAAAATCTTGACCTCCAATTTCGTCTGTAATACTTCCTAGTTTTAAACCTACTGTCATTTCATCACCGCAAAATATTGATATCTTCAGCTCTTAGAGCACCGTTTGATCTTTCTACCATACGCTCGATCATTTGATTCAATTCTGTACGCGATACATTTTGACCACGGACATCAATATTGACTTGTTGCGTAGTATTAGCGGGTAAGTTCTGTGCTCGATGTTGAGCTTGATTTGAAACATTCCGTACAAGATTACTACGACCTTGCGAGGTTTCTACATTGTAGTTTTTGACCTCTACACTCAGACCTTCTGTGTAAGCTTCAGGCCGCGTACTTCCTTTGGTGCCATATGGAACTTCTACACCATCTTTGAAGGATACTTGTGTTCTAAATCCTTGCAGCTCCAATGGTGCAGTGACATCAATTTCAGATTGACGCCAAGATGGCCTTTGCGAAGGAAGATTACTACTTGAAACACCTCCGCTAAACCTCGCAGCTCCATATTTACCCAGAGTACCAAGCCCAGTCAAGCCAATGCCGAGTAAACGTCCAGCAACACCGCCAATCGCATAATCAACACCAGCCATTCGATAGCCTGTTGTTCTTAAATTATGTGTGTCCTGTGCTTGAATAAACCCATCGGTAAAGGCGTTGGCAGTATCGTTATCTATTCCCGCATACTGATTACCTTCAAGATCATACACTCTGTCATATAAGACTCCCAAGCTGTCACCCAGACCTCCATGATCGGGTATTACGGTGATATCAGCTATTTGTAGGTCCCTGAGAGTCTGTTTGGTCAGGGCGCTAGTAAGTAAGTCATCATAAATGTAGTCACCAAACTCTTTGTACCCCCCTATGTTCGCAAACTCTTCGTCACCGAGCATATGCTCCAACTCGTCCCAAACTGCTCTCTGCTGCTCTGCAGTGTAAAGAAGGGCATCAGCTTGAACTCTAGCAGGAGACGGCACTACGCCTTTTGGCGCTTCAGGTGTATTAACGTTTGCGAGAAGAATCCTTCCAGGCTGCTCTTCCCTTTGCTTAAAGTCTACCGTTTTCAAAAGCCTGATACTGTTTTCATCTATTGACTTTCTAAGTTTCTCTCTTTCAAAAGCTGCACTTCTTTCAATGTCATAAGCCTCCCTCGCCCCGCTGGTCGCTGCTGTAGCCAAAGCATTACCAAACGCGTCAGTGAGGATATTCCCCGCATTTCTTCGGAAAGACTCACCACGTAAAGCGGATGCGGTTGCTGAACTCACAAAATTATCGATCGTATCACCGACAACATTTAAGCCTTTCGTCAGCTGCGCGGAACCCACACTGACTACAGAGCCCACAGCAGAGGCCGCGAGATTGGTCCAGCTGAATGAAAAGTCCTCACCCAGCAATTTTGAACCCAGATAGTTCCCGCCGTAGCTAGTCGCACTGCTAACGGCGGCATTACCCGCTTGACGCCATGCCAGATTCGCCGCGTCAGGGTTAGCATTAAACACACCATACTCGCCTAGTGCACCGCCAATACCGGATGCAGCCGCAGCTGTTAAACCACCCAGCGCGACTTGCTCCCACGAAAAGTCGTCAACGACCCCTAATCCTTTACCCACCAATTGAGAAGCGGCTGAACCAACGGCGCCGCCAATAGCTGCGGCTCCAGCCAGACCCAAAGCACCTAAAGATGTCGTGACGCCTGCTGCTGTAGTCACTACTGCACCACCTGCCGCAACACCACCCAGCGCCCCGACGCCCGCCGCGCCGACACCACCTGCCGTTAAGCCACCGCCCGCAAACAATGTTGCCGCCGCTCCTGCCGTATAGATGGTCACCACCACTGCCACAACCACCATCACAATCATTGCAATCGGGTTACAGCTCTTCTTCGGTGGTGGTAGGGCAATCGGATCTGGGTTGACATTACCCAGCACTTCACTTTCGTTGTAAGGCTTGAAGCTCTCTGCGCCATTAAAGGTCTGGGTATGCTGGTTCGGAATGACCAGCAGTTTGCCTTCGGTGAGTGGTTCAGTCGGAGACAGGCCGTTGGCATCCGCAATCAGATACCAGTAGCGGCTGTCGCCATATACCAGTTGCGCAATGCGCTGCAGGGTATCATTGGCACCCACGGTATAGGTACCAGGCTGTTGGCCCGCGCTGCTGCCGCTGTCATCAAGCAGGTCCGCATCGACCTTGCCTTTGGTGATGGTCGCCAGCGGGTTACCCGAGGTCGTGAGGTTCGCGAGCAGCGTGTTTTTATCCACATCCAGCTGCAGAGCGATTTGCCCGTTGAAGTCCGTGAGGTGTTTACGCTCGCTTTCATTCCGGGTACTGGTGATGCCGGTGAGCTGGCCGGTATTGTTGTAGTGGTGGGTGGTCGTGCCGGCCCTGAACCCGCTGCCGTTGCCTCTGCGGGTACTGTCGGCCGTGATGGTCGCTTTTTGTAAGTCTTTCGCGCGATACGTATAGGTGTATTTATCTACCCCCCGGTCTTCACCGTAAATAACGTTTCTCTGCTCCCGCAGCTGGCCGTTGAAGTGATAGTAAAAGTGCGTCGTCGTGCTTGGGTCACCGTTCTCTTTGACCTCTTGCCAGCTTAAGCGGCCATCCTGATAAGCAAAGTCCATGACCGTGGTCTTGGATTCTGTCGCGTTACCCGATACCTGTCCATTGACGTATGCATAGGTATATACCGTGTCGCGCTGAAGCTCCGCATGGCCGGTTTTGTGGTTTTCCATGCTCACCCGGCGCACCACATACGACTGTCCCTGAACCACTTCGGCACTTTCCACCCACGTCAGGTGGCCGTTGCTGTCGTAGTCAAACACGTCGACGGTTTCCACCAGGGCCGTGTGCCCATCACGGGTTTTGTTCTCCCAGCGGGTCTCGTCTTTTTTCTGGCCCGTCGCGGTGTAGGTGATGGTGCGGTCACCGGCATGGTTGCCGATGCTGTTGGTGCCAACATCATGGGCACGGGTATGTGAGCCCACCATGCGGTTGTCTTTGTCGTAGTGATACCAGCGGGTGCTATTCTGCTCGCCCGTGGTGGTAATTTTTCTGCGGTTCCCCACTGCATCGTAGCGGTAGGCGACGGTTGAGGCGTTGAGTGACTGGCCGAAGGCACTGACTGCCTCATTGCGGATGCGCTCAATCCGCCCCAGGTTGTCCCATTCGGTATGGGTCACCAGGGCCGTTGCACCGTCGCTTAGCACCCTTCTCGTCTCTTTGCCGTCGACGTTGTACTGGTAAGACTCCGTTTTCGTCCCGGTTGTCTGGGATTTGAGTAAGCCATTTTCCCAGTAGTCATAGTCGATGCTGATGGCACCGGTCTTTTTATCCAGCTGGCCGTATCGGTCATAGTGATGCGTCACCACACTGCCGTCGTACAAAGTCTCGGTGGAGAGCTTGCCGAACGCATCATAGGCGGAGGTTTTCCGGGCTTGCTCTATACCGCCATCGAGCCAGATTTCGGCTTCTTTGTTACCGAAACTGTCGTAGGTGTAGCGTTTGTGTTGACCTGCGCCCTTGGTTTCCAGCACCCGACCCGCAGCATCAAACCGGGTGTAGATTTCGTATCCAGAGCCACCGAACCATTGCTCGTGGTAACGCTGGCCGGCCTGGTCGTAGGCATACTGGGCATAGACTTCCAGATAACCCGGTGAGCCGTCATCGGTTTCGTGATAGTAAACATCGTTACCCTCTTCAAGCACGATGAGTTCTTTGGCGTTGTCGATTTTTGAGCGGGTCAACAACTGGCCATTGTTGTTGTAGCGGTAAACTTCCCCCTGACCGTCGGTATTGATGCGCCCGACCATCTCCCCGTGGATGTTGTGATAGTAACGGGTGATACCCCCCTGACCGTTTTTATCCCAAAGTTTCTGGCCCGTCAGGTCATAACCGCTCCATTGCCAGTGGCCGTTAGCATCCTGTACGGCGATGCGGTTACCGTGTTGGTCATAGAACATCCGGGTTTGAGGGCGGGCGTCGGTGTCCACCTGACCAGTGGCGTCGACAATGGTTTTGTTTTCCAGCGGTGAGGTCTGCAATATCACCTGGTTGGCATGGTTATAGACAAAGTCGTAGGTGTTGCCATTCATGGTTTGCTTGAGCACATTGCCCCAGCGGTCGAAGGTCTGGGTGGTGACGGACTGCTTGCCATCAAACCACGGTCCTTTTTCGCCCGTCAGGTTGCCCTTGAGGTCATATGCCCGGGTGGTGGTACGGTTGCCGCCCAGGGTCTCTACGGTGACCTTATCCAGCCAGTTGTATTGGTAAGTGGTGATGACATTGTGCTGACTGCCATGCATTGTTTTGGTGTCGACGCGGCCCAGCCCGTCATAGACATACGCTTCCTGCACCACGCCGTTGTGGGTCTTGGCTTCCACTTCGCCAAAGGCGTTGTAGTGCGCTTCCTCTCTGATGTTGTCGCCGCCATTTACCACCACCGTGGTCCCGGTCTGGCGACCGGTCGCGTCGTAGTTGTATTCGGTGCGCTGCTGGTATTGGTACCCCGGTGCACTCACATGGCGCCATTCTGCCTGGGTGCGGTTCATGTCATCCATCTCAACATGGGTGACGTTCCCTTCTGCATCCACGCGGCGGGTCAGCTTGCCGTCTGCATCGTAGTACTGATAGGTGGTGCGGCCATCGCTTTCTGTCGCCATCAGGTTGCCCTGTGCGTCATAGCGGTAACTGGTCAGCTGGTGTTTCTGTAGGCGGTCCGGGATAACTCCTTCAAGGCTCAGTTGCAGACCGGAAACCACATAGTCCTTGCGCTTGCTCCAGCTTGACACCAGACGCCCCAGGGCATCGTAGCTTTGCAACGTGCGGTTCTCTGCTATCAGGTGGCTTGCCGGGTCAGACGGGGCGGCTTCCTGCACAGTCATAAACTGGCGGCCGGCATGGTCGTGGTAGGTGGTGGTGATAAGGTCACCGCGCACCTGCTCGACCGTGGTGCCGCCATGCTGAGCGTACTCTACATCGACCTGGGTCACCTGCTGGCGATTGCCCCGGGCGTCATAGGCAAAGTCGGTGCGGCGCTCACGGGCGGCGCCTTGTTGGGTCTCTGCCCACGCTTCTACCGATGTCCTGTCCCACACCAGCGGGTTATTGTTGCTGTCCACATAACGTGCCTTGATTTCACGTTGGGACGACAGCTCACCGTAGCCGTTGTAGGCATACACGGTGACATACCCTTCTGCATCCTGGCTCGCCATCAGCTGGCCTGCCGCGTTATACAGGTGCTGTTGGTTGGTGACGGTCAGGCTCTCACCCTGTTCGTCAACATAGGTGGTAAAGGTCGACGTCTTGTCACCAAAGGCATTGTGGTGCACCCCGTTGGTACGGGTCTGGCTGTCGACCGAGCTCGACGTGGTGGTGGTTTCAAGCTCACCGCGGGTGCTGTAGCGGTAATCCAGCGCGCGGTAATCCCCACCTTCTCCTTCTGAGATGAAAGCGTCCAGCGCTGCCAGTGTCAGCGGCTCGCCCTCTGGGCGGCTTGCGGTATACGCGTTGGCATAACGCAGCTGCGTGGTTTTCTGGTTGAGCCCGTCGTAGCGGTGCTCGGTGACAAAACCCAGTTCATCGACTTCATAGCGCAAGCGCCCTTCATCGTCATACACCCGGTCACGGCGATGCCCGAGGGCATTGATGTTAACCGCTGCAAGGTTCTGGTTGTTGTAGATAACCGAGCCGCCACCCAAGCCAACAGCGCGGGTCTGGTTGCCCTGCACGTCGTACTCAAAGGCCTTCGTCGACGCCTGATTGGTATTGGCCGCAGTGGTGGTGGTCCTGACATTGCCCAAGCTGTCATAGGTGTGTTCAATCGCCAGGCGACCGATGTATTGCTGAACCCCCGCGTCAGTATGCTCACCGAAGCTGACCAAGGCAGACAGCTCGGTTTTGAGCTGGCCACGGTCATCGTATTCATAAGAGGTATCATGGCTGGCGATGTCAGCATTGGCTTTACGGTAAACCGAGAAGTGCGCCAGGCTGACAAGCTCCTGCGCTTCCGCCAGGGTGGCTTTGGCTTCGTCTTTTGAGACCTCCGCCTGGCGGATGTACATGTCTGCCTGACGGTGTAGGTCCAGCGCCACACCCAGATTGTCATAGGCAGAGTCTAAGGAATCGGTGGCCAGCAAGAGGGCGGATTGGGCTTCGTTGTAGTTATCCGCCGCCACATTGAGCTGGCTGCGCGCCTGAAGCAGCAGTTTCTCAGCATTGGCTTTGTCCACTTCTGCCTGCGCCAGGGTCACGCGGGTACTGGCGACCGCCGCTTCCCCGGCCTCACGTGCTGAGCGGGCCGCCGTCAGCGCGGCTTCGGCATCGGCAATGTCCTGGTCAATTAAAAGCAGAGCAGCGCGCGAATCAGAAATAGCCGCGTTGGCATTGGCAATGGCCGTTTTAGCCGCTTCTTTCGCCGCGTTGGCTTCGGTGACTTTGTCGTAGGCGACGTCGACCTCGGTCAGGCGGTTAACCGTCGCCTGCAGGGTATTTTTATTGGTAACAGCGTTGTTGATGGCAACCAGATAGCCCTCGAGCAGGTTCAGCTCTTTGATACCTTCATTGGCCCAATTTTGAATATCTAAATAAAAATTGTAGTAGTCAATTGCTATGGTATTCACAATGTGATCAGCAAAACCCGAATGTATCGAGGCAAAACCGCCATTAAATACTGCACCATATACAGCCGAAAAATAGTCCATAGGGTATAGTGTGGTAGGCAAGTTTCTGTAATTGTACGCAGGTAGGCTTTGGAATAACTGGATTAAACCATTTAAAACATCTTTGTACTTTTTCACTTCCGAAAACGCTGGAGCCAAATCCACGCTATTGATGAAATCCCCAACTATAAACCCCGTTTCGATAATCTTGATCGGCATATTTGTAATCTGAGGGAATTGAGGGCTTATTAAACCAACAACCCACTGATGCATTCTCTCAGTAGTATGCCCAAATTGCCCTGATGCCAGACGATCATTCATTTTTGGGCTTAGGTTTAATGCCTTATAGGTATCAGTCACATGATACGTTTGAGAAGCGCCCTTCACCCCGGATGTCAGATAGTTCCGCAGTGCCGTTCTGGCATTCCCCTCCTGAGTTGTGGCGGCACCAAGGTCTGTGATGGCTTCACTCAGCTCTTCCGCATTCGCCTCTTCATCCAACACGCCTTCCTGCGTCAACACCGGCTCATGTATGGACAGCAATTCATTGGCACTGTCGAGTTTCTGGGTTTCCAGTTGAAGGGTTTGCTGCGCACTGGACTGGTCATCCAACGCCGATTGCTTATTGGCACTGAGCTGCGCCACCGCGGCTTGAGCGTTGCCCACATTCAGGATGTGTGTCTCCAGGGCTTGCTGCTGGGTGGCCAAAGTGGATTGGGTGTTTTTCAGCGCAGTATCTGCATCCTGAACAGCCTGCAACTGCGCGTCATAGGCGCTGCGCCGCTCAGCCAAATCAACCAACTGCTCGTCGATTTTCTCAGAAAGGGTCGCCACCTCGCCTTTCAGGGTGGCTATCTTCGCCTTGTTAGCCAGGATGTCCTTTTCAGCGTCAACCTTCACCCGGACAGCATCGTCGAGGCTGTTTATCGCGATGCTGGTCACCACATCCTGCACACTGTCTGTTGCGTCCAGCTCAACCATCAGCGCTGACTGGGTTGTGAGAAGTTCGGTCTCTTTCGCTTCCAGTTGCACCAGCTTTGCCAGCGCCTCACTGTTGTCCGGGTCGATTGTCAGCAAGTCCTGCTGAACGGCAATGTCTGCGGCGTTTTGTTGCAGTTCCAGAGCAGTAGCGCGGAGCGCCTCACGAAGCGCGGTAGTCACCGATTCGGATTGGCGCGTCGACAGGGTATTTTTCAAAGTCTCGAGGGTTTGCTTGGCTTCGTCTCGGTCAAGCAGGGCGTCATAGTAAGTGGTAAGCCTGTCAGCCAACATCGCCATGTCAGAAAGGGCACTTTTTATGTAAGTGCGAAAAACGATGGCATCGCGTTCAGCCTGATACATCGCGGCGTTGTATGCGCTTTCAGCGGACGGCGCATTGACTTCTTGCTCACGGGCCTCCCACAAGGCCGTGGCTTCTTCCTGTGTCAGGAACCATTCAGATGGGTCAGATAAAAGCGCATCCAGTTGCGTCAGTGTTTGTGTCAGGCTCTTCTGCACATCCAACATGCCTGCAACAGAACTGGTGGTATAGGATATATACCGAACATGAGCGAGGTGATGCTGCAGGGTTGTTTGCTGGGCTTTGACTGATTCGAGCCCTCCCGGGCTTAGCGCATCGTTCAGCGCTTGCTCGAAGTGCTCGCTATATCCATAAATATTGAAGTGATTGCTATGGCGATCCAACTCCCAATCAAAAAGAGCATGTGCCGAGTGCAAGTAGGGGACGCTGTAGTATTGATAAGGAACATACAAGTTGGGCAAAAACTCATCGGTAGCCGCATTAAAGCTCTGGGTGATTGAGCCATACATCCCCTGAATAAAGCCTGTTACCGACCGGTTTTTCTCCTGCGCCAGCGCTATGGCCGTCTCATAGTCGACCTGAGCCTGCTCAATGGCGGCCTGCAGCTCGGCTTCAGTGCGGGCATCGGCGATTTCATGACTGACCGACAGCGGCGCTTTTTGCACATCCGCAGGCTCGCCGAGGGCGGTAAATGCATGCTCAGCGATTTGGGCTTCCATGTAGGCCTGCCGGGCTTGCACATCTGCCAACGTCGTCTGGGTCTGGGTTTGGTTGGCCTGGGTATAGGTCACGGTATACCGGGCAGCCATATCATTTCGTATCGCCTGCTCTGTCTGGAACACGCGCGCAACGGCCGCTTGCAGATTAGCAAGCTGGGCATTAAGGGAGGCTAACTCCGCCTCATCCGTCACCCCTTCAAAGCGAATCGCGTTGATGGCGGTCACCAGTTGACTTTCTGCTGTGTTCAGCAGGGATAATGCTGCCTGCGCTGCCATATCAGAGGTCGTCGATTGGCCTAAAACGCCTGACGGCAAGGCAAAATCATCCGTCATGTCTGGCAACAATTCGGTGATGACGCTCTCTCCCACCAACGCCTGTACGGCGGCTTCGGTGACGGCTTTATGGCTCAGTGCCGCTTCATACGCGTTATTGGCAACGCCAACTGCAGCCCTGGCGGCAGCTAACTCTTCGCTATACTCCGCCCTAAGAGCGTTTTCCTTCTCGGCGATTTCTTGTCTAAGCGCCAGGATGTCCTGCTTGAGGGTTTCCTGATAGGCCGCCTCTTCCCGCACTTCCAGGTACAGGCTGTCGATGCGGTTTGCCGCATCATTGATGTCGATACCCAGAGTATGGTTCTCTGCATCTGTCGCTGCGATGTCCTGCTCAAGGGCCAGAATGTCGGCATTCAGGCTGTCAATACGTGCCTGCTGTTCATTGACTTCATTGAGTCTCTCCTGAAGATACTCAGCCGCATCCTCAATCCCGCCCAGGGTGTCCAACGCCTGCTGGAACACCCCATAATCACTGAGCACACTGTCGCCATTGCGCACGCTGATGATGGCGTTCTTGATGGCGCTGTTGTTGACATACTCTTTCTTGGTCGCGACTTCCGAGTGGCGGTTGTATTGGTACTCAATCAGGTAGCCGTCACCATCCAGGGTAAAGCGCTTGCGGCCCAGGGTGTCATAGACCGTCATCTCACTGCGCACGGTCTCGTTCGCCAGTTGCGTCTTGAGGTGCTCGCTGAGGGCGTTGGTGTCCGTGAGTGCAGCGGTCAGGCTCACCGTCTCGCCATAACGCAGGGTCTGGGTGACCCTGCCTTCCCCGTCATAGCGGCGCTCACTCACCTGCCCGTTCGGGCTCACGGTAAAGCGAAGCTGTCCTTTGCCGTCATACAGGCTGTGGGTGGTGCGGTTGGCGGCGGAGGCCTGGTTCCAGCCCGCTTCGGTGGTCGGCTTGTGGTATTGGGTGGTGGTCAGTACCTGCCCGTTGGCGTTATAGGTGTAGCCGGTGGCATACCCGGCCCCGTCGATTTCGTAGGTGATACGCCCGTCTTTGTCGTACTGGGTTTTCGTGACGCGGTCTTTTGTGCTGTCGGCCACCTTCTCGGCTTCTTTGCCGGTCAGGAAAGCGGTCCAGGTGCGGGGCGCTTCAATAGCGTGGGCATAGCGGGTGGTCTGTGTCACCCGGTCATTCACGTCATAGTCGTATTCGGTGACATAGTTCAGGGCATTGACCTCATGCACCACCCGGCCGCGGCCGTCATAGGTGTAGCGGGTCACCGCACCGTTGCCGGTGATTTTCTCGGTCACCTGGCCGGCCCCGTTGTAGCGGTATTCCGTGGTGCGCACACTCTGGGTCTGGTCCCAGTCGGCGCCGGATTTCACCACCTTGTGGGTGAGATTCTGTTGGGCGTCGTAGCCATATTCGGTCACGCGCTCTTCCAGTACCCGCGCCGCCGCAGTGTCGGTGGCCGCAATCACCTCGCCTTCCACGCTGCGGAGCACCTTCCCGTTGGCATCGTACCGGTAGGTGGTGGCAACACCGCCTAATTCGGTGTGTATCTCCCGGTTATGGCTGTCATAGCGGACCGTGGTGACCCGCCCTTCGCTGTTACGCCAGATAATGCGGTTCTGGCTGTCATAGCCGTATTCCGTGGTGAGCGTGATGTCATCCACATGCTGGATAACCTGCCATTGCAGGCCGTTGTCTTTGTAGCGGTATTCGGTTTTGCCCCCTTCACTGTCAACCGTGAAGTGCAACAGGCCAGTGTCAGTATCGTAGGTGTTGGTGGTCAGGGTCTCGGCCGTGTCACTGCCCGCGGCGGTAAATTCGGTGCGGGTCACCTGACCCCGGTGGTCATAGTGGAAGTGGCGCTGGTTGCCCTCCCCGTCAGTGACCGTCAGGGTCTCCCCGTGGGCATTCTTCTCCGTCGAGGTCCGCACCCCGCCCGGGGTCAGGATAGTGAGGGTGCTCAGGTGGTCGTCATAGGTGTAACGGGTGAGCAGCCCCTTGCCATCACTCTGGCTCAGGGTACGGCCGAATGCATCCAGCTCGATACGCTCCTGCATGGCCCCGCTCAGGCGGGTAATGCGCTTACGCCCCCACTCCGCATAGGTCAGGGTGGTTATTCTCCCGGCACCGTCCCTCTCTTCCACCCTGCGCCCCGCATGGTCATACTTGCGCGTCCACTGGGCCACGTATTTGAGCCTGGATGACGGCGCAATGTCATTCAGCGAATCACCGCCAGTGATGCTGCTCCCCTCACGGGTGTCTTTCGCCACCGACTGGGCAATCACATTCCCCCGCGCATCATAGCCATACTGGGTCACATAGCGCGCAATCAGGTCACCCCGGGCCTCCCCTTCCGTGGTGTTGAACGCCTGATAGGCATCCGACACATGCTGGCGCACCGTATGGCTGACATGGCCTTGATGGTTGTAGTGATACGCAGTGGTGATGCCTTCCCCGTCCACCTTGCGGCTCAGACGTCCGGCGTTGTCATAGGTGAAGGTCTCTTTGCGTTCCCCCCCGGCTGTCCGGGTGTGGGTCTCCCCGAAGGCGTTGTAGGTGGTGGAGGTGGTGCTGCCCTCTGCGTCGGTCGTCGACAGCAGGCGCCCTGCCCGGTCATAGGCATAGGTGGTGGTGCCGGTCGCCGGGTGGGAAGTGCTCTCTGTCCAGCCCATGATGTTGTAGGTGGTCTGGCTGCCCTGCTGCGTGACCAGGTCGGTCAGGGCCAGCGATTGCCAGTCCTGTTTCCCCGCCAGGGTCACCTGGCCTTCTTGTTCATGAAAGCCGGTGTAGGTCTGGTACACGCTGCGGCTGTCGTCCGTGTTGGCTGCCAGGGTCTGCTGGCGCAACAGCCCGGTCACCTCATCGTAGGCGTAGCGGGTCTCTATGCCATACTGGTTGATGCTGCTGATAAGGCGTCCCGCGCTGTCATGGCTCACGCGGCTCAGCAACTGGGCGGTGCCGGCCTGACTCAGGATGCTCTCCATACCGCCATCACGGTTTTTGACCACACCCAGGTAGCGGTAAGTGGCCACTTCCCGCCCCCCCTCCAGATAGCGGGTCCCGGTTAAAAAGCCCTGGGCGTCCAGCACATATTGCTGGCGTCCCCTGGCATCGTAGAAGGTCTGGATGCGGTCAATGTCTGTCGCCTTGGTATTGTCGACATCCGCATTGGCCTGATGGTAGGTACGGGTATCACTCAGACGCCCTGCCGCGTCATAGGCATAGCGGGTAATAAAGCCGTCAGCATCAGTCTGGCTCACCAGACGGCCCGCCTCATCGTAAGTGCGGGTGACACTGACGGTATTCGCCCGGTCACCCTCTGTGTAAGTCAGGGTCTGGGTCGGGCGGTCCTGGTGGTCATACACCGTCTCCGCCACACGCCCTTCCCCGTCTATCACACGGTGCACGCGGCCACGGGCATCGTACTCAGTGGTAATGATGCGGTGGGTCGCCTTCTCACTGACCTGGGACAGGATATCCTCTGCCGTAACAGCGAGGGTGGACTGGCCATCCTCGTCACTCAACCAGCCGGTCATGTCCAACGCACTGTCGTAGCGGATTTCCTGCACCACCCGCCCTTCACTGTCCCGGCGGTACTCGGTCACCTGACCGGTCACGGACACACTCACCCACAGACGTCCCGCACTGTCATACTGCTGCACGCTCACGCTGCCGTTCGGGTAGGTGCTGGCCACAAGCTGGCCACGGGCATCATAGACAAAGCCACGGGTGCGGCTCGCTTCCCCTGTCGCCCGCTGGGTCTCGGTCACCAGCTCCCCGCGCGCACTGAAGGTGCGCTCGGTCACCAGGCCACTTTCCTGGGTCACCAACACCTGCCGGCTGGCGTCCAGGTACTGGGTACTGACGGTGTTCCCGGCCGCGTCCGTGGTGCTGATAACCCGGTTCAGGCCATCCACCACCTGGCTGCTCTGGGACAGCACCCGCACTTCCCCCGTCGCCAGGTTCCCGCTCAGGGTCTGTGTCCCCAGCAGGTTGCCGAACGCATCATAGGTCATCTGCACATGTTCAGTGCCGGTCACTGACAGGGTCAGTGCCCCGTCTGCCGCCCGCACACTCTGGTCTACCAGTGACCACTGGCCGTCTTTGACTTCACTCACCGCCACCAGTAGGGTGTCTGAGGCGCGGCGCTCGTCTATTGTCCCGGTAAACAGCGGGTGGTCCAGCCCCAGGGCTTTCAGAGCATTCGCGGCCTTGCCGCTGAAGTTGTTGGCCCAGCCGTCTGAGCCGGTCACCACCACCTTGCCCCCTTCTTCCGGCATCACCAGTGCGGCTAATGCCTCTGTCAGCAACCGGCCCCCGGCCGCTTCAGTCTGGGTGTCTACCGTCGTACTGGAGACCACCCGGTGCTGTGCATCCAGCACCGTCAGGGTAATGCCCGTCCCCAGGTCGCTCACCACCGGGGTGGTGCCCACGCTCACGCTGCGGCCACTGGCCTGTGTCGAACTGGAGACCGTGATGTCGGCCACCACGATACCCTGACCTTCACTGTCCAGCTGGGTGTAGGTGGTCTGGGTCGCCACTTCCCCGCGGGCATAGGTGTAGTCCGTCAGGATACTCTGTTGTTTGTTCTGTGTGCCTGCCCAGCCCTCGAGAGCGGACAGGTCAACCACCGCCCCGGTGTCGAACGGCGCCCCGGTGTACACCCGGGTTGAGACCCGCTCGCCCACCCCATTGTAGGTGTGCTCGGTGACACTGCCCACCGAGGACACAGTAAAGCGCAGCAGGCGTCCGTCATACACCGCATGGCTGATACCTTCAACCGTGCCGTCTTCGTGGTAGCGGGTGCTGCTGATACGCTGGTTGTTGGCATCATAGGCATGGGACAGGGTCAGCACCCCGTTGCGGTGCACCTCTGTCAGGTTACCGTTATCGTCATAGGTGTTACGTACCACCGCCCCGCTGGCGTCGGTGACGGTCTTGAGGTTGTCAGCGTCGTCATAGGTATAGGTCATACGGCCTTGCACCGCAGCAGCCTCTGCCCCGGCACTTTCCCCATACACCACGTCCGGTGACAGCACGGACGTCAGGCGTCCTTGTGCATCGTGCTGGTAGTAGCGCACCGCGCCACCCGCATCGGTCACCGCCAGCTGGTGCCCGTTGGCCCGGGTCATGTCCCAGTCAAAGGCCGTCACCTGACCGTTATCATTGACAGTGCTCAGGCGCGTCTGCCCCTCCACATCCTGATACGACAGGGTCACCACACTGCCGTTACTCTGGGTGACACTGTCTATCAGGGAGGAGGTGCCGTGATAGGTGTAGGTGGTGGTAAAAACATGGCCATCTTCGATAGATTTATCCGCCGGGGTTAAGTCCACCGTCACCGACGACAGACGCCCCAGGTCGTCATACCCGTAATGGACTTTGCTGTGGCTGTGGGTCAGGTCACCGTCTGCCCCCGCCACATAGGTATCTAAACGCGAGACACGGCCGGCGTCATCATAGACCACACTCAGGGTCTCCCCGCCCGCGCCCACCAGCGAAGTCAGCACGCCATTCTCATACCCGTAGGTGACGCGGTTGCCGTCGCTGTCTTCGGTGTACTGAAGCTGACCGTCACCCACACGGTACACTTCACGAAGACCCGTCGTCCCTTCGGTGTACACCCAGGTCTCTCCGTCACGCACCAGCACATCATGGGCACCGCTGCCGGACGTCGACAGGTACGACCCATCCGCTTGCAATCGGAACACACTGCGATGGCCATCCCCGGTCACGCGCTCAAGCACATCCCCGGCCGCCAGCACTGAACGCTCAAACGAGAAGCGCCACGCTTCCCCGCTGGTACCCTGGCTGTTGTAGGTGCGTGCCAGTGACAGGTCCAGCCCCTGGGTAATCAGACGCTGGTCGGCGCCCCCCGCCACGACATTGCCGGTGAACGCGTTCACGGCTATCCCGCCTGCGCCCCCGACCGTCGCCTGTCCCTGTACGTCAAACTGTCCCAGCCCTGCGCCGCCGATGATAAGTGCCATCTGTTCTTTCCTTGAGTGTTTTTATGGGTGACACCCCTACATGGAAAGAAACGCGGAAAAAACTGAGCGGGAAAACGAAAAAAGGCCACAAAGCGTGAGATGAGTCACGACTTGTGGCCTTTTGAGAGATCTCAGAAGGAATAAAAAGAAGGAAAAGCGTCACTCCTTGTAGATAGAAAGCAAAGCAGCAACATCCGGTGGTGCTGGTTTCTGATCGACAGGTTCTTGCAGACTTTCAGATGCTTCAGGCTCTTTAGTTGTTATCTCAGTAACATTGTCTTGTGAACCCACCGCCTTGTCTTTTTCTAGTTTATCTTCAAAAGCTTTCAACAAATTGCCAGCATCATTGTTCAACGCCGGGTATAAATCATTATTCGCGATAAACAACGAAAGGTGTTTGATGGCTTCATCGAACTTTCCTTCCTTCGCTGCGATCAACCCTTCTGCGAAGTGAGCAAAGTAATCCAGTTTATCCCAGTAAGTTTCCGCACCTTCCAGATCGTTACTGAAAAAGTAAGCAACGCCTAACTGAAATCTCGCCAACTCATTTTCAGGCTCATTTTCTATAACCAGTTTATAAAGATCGATAGATTCTCGATGTAACCCTAACTGGTTAAGAATGGCTGCATGTATAAGATTTAACCTTTGATCCGGTACCGCATTGATATCTACTTTCTTACAGAGATTCAATGCAGTCGCCAAATCACTATTGTTCACAGAGTATGCTGCGAGATGTAACAACTCTTCGTAGTTGAGTTCATTATCCATTTTTGTCCTTACCACTCGCTTTATTTTTTAACTCACTAATCGCCAACTGGTGTATCTGAGATATTCTTGAGGGATCTCTCCCCATTGAAGAAGCAATGTCTTTAATTTTGATGTCTCGGAAGTAATGATCGACCATGACCTTTTTCCTATCGACACATAATGAAACGATGAGGTTTTGAGCTGCTATGAGATCAGAGAATTCATATGACCTTTGAACGGACCCATCAATGCTGCTGTATATGGAGCTGTCAGGGTAATTTAGGGAAAGGTATTCATCCATGGCGTAACCTGAATGTGCCATGCTAAGTTTACGAGATTGATAGGCGTTGGAATGAATTAGGATACGGTTCATTTCCAGGTACATATAACGAAAACAATATGGCTGAACCTGACCTTTCTTTTCGTCATAGTTCCTGTAGGCATCATATAGTCCGACTACTGCGCTGTTTACGTAGTCACCATACTCATTCTCTTTGTTGTAATAGTGCTTTCTGACAAAACCCTTAGCGATAACCTCACACCAAGGGAGCATGTCCAGCACTAAAGATGAATACGTTCTGTCTTTCATATCGAAAAACGGGGCTAGAACCCACTGATTAAGCTACCAACCAACAGTGTCCAACCGTCGATCAGCACAAAGACCAATATTTTGATAGGAAGAGAAATCGAAATAGGTGGCAACATAATCATACCAAGTGCCATTAGTACACTTGCAACGATCAAGTCTATGAGTACAAAGGGTAGAAAAATGACAAATGCAAACTGAAAAGCTGCTTTAAGCTCAGTAAGCATAAACGCAGGTATTAATGTACCGAGGTCGTTGGGAAGTATGCTATCTACACTATTACTGTCATCTTGACTTAGCCCTTTCACGAAGTAGTAATCTTTTTCTGTTGTTTGACTTGTTAAATATTCAGAAAAGGCTGAGAGACCATTATCTATTGCTACTTCCTGAGAAACCATACCGTCTTGGTATTTATCATAGCTTTCACCTTTAATATCCATATATACCGGTGCCATCGTAAATACACTCATAAACAATGCCAAAGATATAACAACAATATTTGGTGGCGTTTGTTGTAATCCTAAAGCAGTTCTTAGTAACGACAGAACAATCACATATCGAGTAAAACTGGTCACAGATACCAGCAACAAAGGGACAAATGCTGATGCAGTAACAAAAAGAAATGATTGTATTATTGGGTGTGTGAAATCCAGATCCATCATGTATTAAGCTTCTTAGTAGTCCTTTTTACTCTTCCCTGCACTGTCAACTTTTTCACTTATAGAGACAGCATTTGAATTACTGACCACAAAGAGCTCATCATCATGGTATTTAATAACGAACAACTTGGTTTTGTTGTCGAGATAAATTTTGTCTATTACTTGGACTTTGGAGTTTAGTTCCACGCCTTTGCTATCATTCCATTTTTTCTTCTTAAAATAGAGAACAACAATAAGCGCCCCAATAAGCACTACCAAGAGTATGAGATAGCCTATCCCGAAGAGGTCTGGCTCTGGTTTGAAAGGCATTAGATGACGTCCGAGATTTCCACTGCGAAGAAACCATCATCTTCAACAAGTATGCCTTTTGCGATGGGCTTACCATCCATTAAGAGATCAACATTTTCAGATAGTTTTACGTTTGAGCGAATGACACTCCCAGGAGATAACTTCATGATTTCTCCTAATGTACATGTCACATTCCCTATCTTTACTTCTAGAGAGACTTGTATGTCCGAGAATGTATCTAACCGCTTACTTTCCACTTCTGTAGTCACTTTCTATACTTCCTATCGTTACCTGTGGCTGTCCTTGCTCAAATGTCACAAACGCGTTTTTTGATAGGACAGAATCTCCATGCATAATCAGCAGTCCATCTTCTATTTTTTGCTGAGTTTTTATTCGCACTCCTGGCTCAATACTTTTCAAAACACCTATCGTAGAGTTAATGTTATTTATCTTAAGATTCATCTCTACAGACTGAGAACTCACTCTTTCATAGATGTTTTTCACTGAAAGTCTTTTAGATATCTTTAAACCAAGCTTCTCATTAATTACTTTAATAAAGCGTTCACTCAGAAAGACAGAAAGTTCCCCTTCACGAGTTAAAAAGGATACCTTTCGTAACATAGGTTCTTCATCAGAGGAAAAGCTCAGGCTTAGCCCTAACTCATCAATCCAATGCTTGATCTTTTTATTTATAAAAATCTCTTCAAGTTCTAAGTGACTTCGCTGATACTCACTTCCATAACAGTGCCGCATCAATTCTTTAACCATCACTTCGTCGAATTCAAACCTTAGGTTATTACCCACAGAGACTTTAATATGGTTTTTGTCGAGCGTTAATGAATCCATTCCTGTCGATTCATTAATGGTTATTAAATTGTTAGATATAGAGGGAAAACACTTCACCAATTCATCGAGAATAAATGAGATATATCGCTTCTTTTTTAGTTGAATGACGTTTTCTTCAGACATTAGCCACCCGTGCTGTTGTAGAGCTGTTCCAGAAGCTGGTTAGAGACTGTCATGACCCTTGAGCTGGCTTGATAAGTTCTTTGAATAACCATCATGTCACCGAATTCTTCGGCTAAATCGACATTTGATAGTTCAAGAGAGCCAGAAATAATAGTCGCATCAACCCCTCGACCTATCGCTGTAATTTCCGGTGCTTTATCAGCAATAAGGATATGGCCATCCTTCACACTGAAATCATCAAAGTTTACGACTTTAGCAACGGCAACCCTGCCAATTGATGCTTCATCACCATTGCCATAAACCAAAACAACATTACCGTCATCTTCAAAGCGGATATCGGTATAAGGCGATTCGGCTGACCCATCTATCTCTGTCAGTTCAAGCGTTGATGTTTCGTTTTCTTCACGCAACGTCAATCCAGTCAAAGAGCCTGGTTCACCAAAACTCACCGTAATAACCTGACCGCCTTCAAGCGTCACAACAACTTCATTACTTCCCACAGTCAACGTTCCAGCCAGATCGAATTCCAGCGTTCCCTGGCCGACTTCGTTGCCGTCAATGTCGGTGATGCTGACTCCCCAAGATTCATCGTCAGCGTTGTACTCTAGAAACGTTGAAAGCTCTTTGTATTCGCCTTCGCTATCGAAATAGCCAATTGCTTCCAATGATACGTTGGGATCTTTCGTGGTGACTTCTCCCGTCAACGTGGCTTCAGTACTTGGAACTGCAGCAATTGATGCTTTATCTCCGATTTTGATGTCTGTTTTCGCGCCTCGGTTATCGACGCCAACCACTTCGTATCCAGAGAGGCGATCCACCAGCACATTGTCTTCATTCAAAGTAAATGTACCCGCACGGGTGTAGTACTGGTTCGTGTCATCCTTTAGAACAAACATCGCGCGTCCATCAAGATACAGGTCTGTCACGTTACCAGTCTGAGATACTTCACCATCGGTATATTTGACCGACTCTGAAGCTACGCGAGAACCTAACCCTTTGTCTCCTGACTCGACATTGGCAAAGAAAACTTCTTTAGACTTGAAGCCCGGCGTTTGCATATTCGCTACATTGTCACTGACAATATCCAACGCCTCTGAGCTTGTTTTCATTCCAGACAAGCCGTTGTAGAAAGACTGAAACATAACCGCTCCTTAGTTTTCGTCGTTGTACACGCGGGTAAGTTGGGAGACCGGCAATTCGTTCAGGAAGAACTCCTCACCACTTGCGTCCGTCACCTTCAGCGAAACAACCGTTCCCGTGGTTTCGAATCCCACAGAAATCACCTCACCAACAACTAATTGACCACCTGATTGTGTTTCTGCCACTTTACCAATCAAGCCAATTCCCTGGTTCGCTTCCACAAGCGCTCTGAGGCTGGCTAGCTCTTCGTTGGACACACGGTTCGACTCTAACAGCGAGAATTGCGCCATTTGAGCGAGAAAGTCCTGATTGTTCACAGGCTCAAGCGGGTCTTGTGCCCTAAGCTGGGTCAAAAACAGTTCAATAAAGTCATCCTGCCCCAACGCATTATTGAGTTGGCTTGTTTGGGTTGCAGTACTACCTACTGGCGGGATATCCATTGAATACCTCCGTTTTGCCATTGATCGTTAGTGAAAGTGGAACTTGTGAAGCTGGAGACGCGGAATTGAATAGATACTGTTTTAGAGAAACCCCATCCAAATCTTCATAGTTCCGATACATGATTTTTAGATTCTTGCCGTGCTCGACGACTTTAATAAATACCTTCGCGTACTCATCAATTGGCCTGAAAGGAAGCAAAACCTGCTGCTTACCATTTTCAGTACGAAGAGCATCAGACCCCTTAATATTGCGGTGAGCGTTGGAATGCGTTGATATCGAATTGGACCGAACACCATCATTGAATGAGGTAAAAACTGAGTTTTCTCGCGTTGATACATTGCTACTACCAACAGCCGTTGTTTGAAGGTGCTGCCCGGCTGAATGTGAAGGAGAAACAACAGCGTCAAACTCGGTGTGTGAAACCGTTTTATACTGTCCAATGGCTAGCGCACTTTGGATAAACGCTTGATTAAGTAGCGTGACGACTTCTTCTTTTATTTGGATATTTTTCTCATCCAAAGATACCGAAAGATCTTGGTAAATGAGCGAGAGGTAGATGTCATCAGATACACTTTCAGCGATATCTATCTGCTCAGTCTGGCTCAAAGTATCCTCTTGTTCCAAATGACGCTTAAACGAGTCCTGACTGCTGTTATTGACTGCGACATCTTTTCTTTCTGGCTCGACCAATGTGCCGAAATCGCTATGAATTTCCATACTGAATCAGTCCTGCTTGCTGAATCACTAAATCATCGACTTGCTCATTGGGTTGAGAGGGCTGCTGGCTTTGCTCAACTTTGCTTTCAAGTTCTTTGAGAGACTCTTTAATCGCCCTCTCCCGACTCAGTTTTTCTTGAGACTTTTCTATCAGTTTTTCCAGATCATTCGATTCCGCCTCAAGGGTATTGATAGTGGTTATTGCCCCATCGATCTGTTCTAAAGAAAGCTCGTGAAGATTAGGGTTGGTATAGCACTCTGAGGAGGTGTCGCTCATTAAGGGAACGTGCTGTTTTAGATGGCTTAATTCAGCATCAACATTCGAACGCTTTTCTACCAACGATTGCTGAGACTTCATCCGCTTCTGGATCTCAGCATCTTGCTGTAAACGTTTAATCTTGATGATTCTGGGTAAAGGCATGAACTTGCTCTCTCAGCGCTTTGCTTATACTTCCTGGCCAGGTGTAGAGTTCGTTATCAAGTGACCGCTTAAGATCGATTACTTCATCTATTCCTGCATTCGAGCCTTTCTGATAGATCCCCGTTTTTACGATGTCCTCAACCTCGTGGTATTCACCGTATATCTCACGCACCTTTCGCTCAAACGCGAGTTCATCTCTATCAAAAACATCCCCCATGGTTCGGGAGCGGCTTTTTAAAATGTCGACGGAAGGGTAGTACCCTAGATTTGCCAGTTTTCTGTCCAAAACATAGTGGCCATCCAGAACACCTCTCAAGTAATCAGAGATAGGCTCGTTAACATCATCACCATCAACCAGAATAGACATCACAGTGGTGATGCTGCCTTGGTTTTTGAAGTTCCCGCCAAGCTCGACCAAACGAGACAACTCAGAGAAAACAGAAGGTGGATAACCGCGCGCGACCGGCAACTCACCACGGGAAATACCAATCTCGCGCATGGCATGAGCAAGGCGTGTTATCGAGTCAATCACCACAGCGACTGACTTGCCCGCTTTTGAAAAACGACGGGCATAAGCCATCGCCACATATACAGCCCGCTTTTTAAGTACTGGTGAGTCCTCTGTACTTGAGGCGATCAAAATGGTTTTTCTATTCTGATCTTTTGACGCCATTTCAGACTGATAGAAGTCAACGATTTCCCGGCTACGCTCACCAATCATCACGTAGATTTTTACGTCTGCATCGACATTGGTGTAGAGCTTGTTCAGCAGGGTTGATTTGCCCACACCAGACCCTGCAAACACACCCACTTTCTGGCCTTTACACAGAGGCAGAATTTTGTCGATGATTGGCGAACCCGTTCTCAATTGCTCAGAAAGGCTCTCTTTATCAATCGGTGAAACAGGTTCCTGAAATAAGGTCTGACTCTCTCCGGATGTTGACTCCTCTGCCGATACCACATCACCAAACCCATTGAGTATTTTTCCAAAAGGCTTGTCCCAGAGTGTCAGTTGAGGCATTTCCCCTTCAAAAGATACAGGGTCATTTATCGCTAAACCTTCAATGCTCGTCAGTGGCGCCAGCAGACAGTGTTTTTCATCAACAGAAATAACTTCACATTCAATTTTTTTGTCCGCTTTACCAACAACAACTGACTCACCAAACGCACACTGTTGATGTGTGGCGTGAATGTATCCGCCTTTGATCGATATGACCTTGCCGAACGCATTTGAGAGCGAAGCATTGCTGACATGACTCGTTAGTTCTGAAAGCAAATGATCAAAGTGCATCGACCAAGCCTTGCAAATTCGCCTTGAGCACTTCTACCTTTTTATCCGCGGATAACAGATAGCAAATTGTCGGAGTAACAAGCTTCATCTCTCCTACCCCAAGCTCATTGTTAACCTTGATTGAGTAATTCTGTGCTTCGAAGTAACGAGTCAATGCCGGATTTCTGTAGTCCTCTGGTGAAAGCTCAAGAAAGACTGCTGCTTCGTGGCTCTGCGTCGATAAAGCCGACAATTCCTTTTCGAAAAGCGAAGGTAATGAGGATAGAGAAAATATCTCTTTGGTTAACGTTGCAGCAAAAGTCAGCTTTTCCGCCTCACACACTTTTTGAACATCAGAAATCGCGTCGTTTAGCGCCAATATAGAGTCTTCAAACTGCGTCAGTACTTCACTTAATGCTTGGTTTTCTTTCTCTAGGGCATTTTTTTCGCGCGCCAAAGATTCGGAAAGTTCCTCACACTCTTTCTGTTGAAGTGCTAGCTCTTCTTCCCGCGACTGCAACTCTAGTTCAAGCTCTTCCTTGGCTTTGGCATACGCTTTATCTTTTTGCTCATTGAATGCTCTCTCTAGCGCAGTGGCATAGTTTTTCTCAATAAACTTTTTAATGTTGTCACTTTCGCTGTCATGCGCGTTGAACTGATTCATAGATGCTTTATCCATGGTCTTGCTCTGCATATTCAACAAGGGCATTCAAAGCCAAATGATCGAGGCCATCCAGATACTGAGCAGCCGCTTCTTTCTCGCTAATGCTGAGAAAGTGACATTTTACAATCCAATCAAGTAGTTCTGGGCTATACTTCTGTTCCGTCTTGGGCTGTGCTTCTTGTGAATTGTTGATAAGCAAAGGCTTATTACTCTCTTCTACAATCGAGCCTTTCATCGACCTCAACAGCTCTGCTGAATAATACGGCGTATTCTCGAGCTCTTTGAGTACGAGTGCTTTCTCTTCCGAATTTAAACGAGAGAGCACTTTTGCCCGAACTTTTGCTGAAGATTTCATCAGCAAGAAACTATAGATTAAGGTTTTGCTCAACTTTTCGTTCCTCAATCCATGTTTTCAGATCTGTCGTGATTTGCTTAACTTCTAGCTCTGTTGCGCGTTGCCTAAATGAAAAGAAAGCGACAAAAGCAAAAGCCAATAACGTCAGTAAACCAAACACCAAATAAAGCGCGTTCGAAGAAAGCCAGTCGATGGCATCATTGCCCGTGCTCAGCGGTGTAACCACATCCTGTTTTTGAAGTTGTTCAACCTTGGCAGTTTGTTCAGACATAGCCGTAGGTTGCGTCAACTCTGTCGTTACTGTTTGTGGTTCTGGCGTATATTGCAAAACCGTTAGTTTGTCTCCGCGGTTTTCGTCAATCCCTACGGCCGCTTGGATAAGCTCAATGAGCTCTGCTTCAGTAAAGTGATCGCCTTTTGGCAGCAACACGCTCACTGTCATACGGTTGATATAACCACTTTCATATTCAACTTCACGCGTCAACGTTTGGTAGCTGAACTCTTCATTGAGAACCGTGGATTTCGCCTTACTTTTAGATGCCTGTGTGGTTTCGGTGGTGCGTTTTAGAACGGCTGGCTCTTTCGATGCATCCAAGCCTTCGGCGCGCTCTGAGACTTTATCGTTGTTCACTTCAACCCAGGCAGATACACCCACATCCTCACTCCCATAGAACGGAGCCAGCAAACTTTTAATCTTGCCTTCAACAGTAGTTTCAATGGTGTTTTTTTGGCGAGCTCCCCCAGCCATAGACATTGCATCACTAACCCCGGTAAGTGCTCTTCCTTGGCTATCCAACACAGACACTTTTTCTTCTGTTAATTCTGGGACTGCACTCGCCACCAATTTGACAACTGAACTGACAATTTCGACCTCGTTTGCTCTTCCGGCTGGAGTGAGTTCGAGAGTAACGGCCGCCTTGATATCCGCTTTTTTAATCGAGAATGATTTTTCTCTTGGGATGGCAAGGTGAACGCGAGCCGTATTTACGCCTTCAATCAGTATGAGGGAGCGTTCTAGTTCACCTTGAAGTGCACGCTGATAGTTAACAACCTGATAGAAGTCAGACATCGCATGTTGCGATTCGGAAAAGAACTCCAGCCCAACAATGTCACTGCTAAACACAGCATCTTTAGACAATTGAATACGTGCCTGAGAAAGCGATGAATTTTCAACTAAAATACCCGAACCACTTTCCGGATATTCAAAAGCGATCCCTGCCTGATCAAGGCTATCAACAATTTTTGCTAGCTGCTCTGAACTTTGATCAGTAAATACACGCGTATAATCTTTATTAAGAAAAACAAAGCTTAGATACGCAGCCAAACTAAATATGAATACAAAACCTACTGCCAGTAAGATTTTTCCATTCTTACTAAATTCCATTTCTAAACCTGCATCCTTGTCACTTCTTTATATGCATCAATAATGCTATCTTTCATTTTGACCGTGTATTCAATGTTTAGCTTTGCTTTCTCGATATCAATGAGCAAAGAATGTAATTCTACATGCTCACCTTTCGCCATTTTTTCAATACGAGTATCGATGCTGTTCAACATCTCTGAAAAACTCTTTTCATCAACCTTCGCTGTTGATACTTCATTATTGACTTGCAATAGGTTGACGACTTCAGACTGGATAGCTTCTATTTTCATTACGAGTTTCCTCCCAAAGAAAGCAATCTTCCATTCATTTCTTTTTGGAGGTTAAATAGTCGAATACTGGCTTCGTAGGCGCGTGTTGCCTCATTTAAAAACATCATCTGCTCTTCCAGCTTGATGGCAGTTTTAAACTTGGTGATGGTTTCTGAGCCACTGACCTCTAACACGCTGTCTACTCTGTTAAAGTTATTGCGTATCTCAGCTGAGGGAGCCTCAGTCGCTCCCCCTAATACCGCTTCCTTGATATCGGGAAAGTTTTTGACTTTGATGTATTTCGCCCCAGGCACATCTGACTGACTGCCGTATGTCTCGTTGATCATTGCCAAGTTGAAGGCAACCGCTTCGAGGCGATTTCCCTCCGCACTCAAGGATGTCGATAAGATGTTGTACGTACTGAGATCATTCATTATGCACTTCCTTTGATTACCATTCTTTCCAGTTGTAACCTGGCATTGGTAACAGAAATCAGTTTTCCTTGCTGGCTTGATAGGTCTATTGCATTTAGCAGCAATTCGTCGATGGAATAATCTTCTTCTTTCAAAGACACTTGATTTTCCAACGAAGAAGCAGAAAGCGTTTCTAGATTAAAATTCTCGCCAAATGAAACCGAAAACTGGGGCTTGTTCGCTCTTTGAGCCAGAAGATTATAAGCATTGACTCTTGACTCAACAGATATTTTATCGAGCGCTTTTGATACTTCGTTAAGAATTAATTCAACTTCCATTTATTACCTCTTTTATTGAAGAACTAGCTCAGCATTAATTGCGCCTGCTTTATCCGCGGCTTGTAGCACAACAATAATATCCCGCGTTGAAAGTCCTAACCTTCTCAGCTCTTTTACTAAAGAGAACACCGTCGTTTCATTCCTAAAATTAACGGCCACATTTTTCTTGTTGTCGTTTACTTTTATATCCACATCAGGCACGACAACAGTGCGACCATTTGTCGTGTTGTTTCGACCAATGATCGCATTATTCGGTTGGCTAACGTTGTATTGGGTTTTTATGCTCAGTTCCAAATTGCCGTGAGCAACGGTCATTGAATTCACTTTGACATCACCGCCAGAAACAATGGTTCCTGTTCGTTCGTTCACGACAATGACAGCTTTCTGATCAATCAGTACATCGATGGATTGGATACGCGCGATTGTTCGGATAACGTTGCCCGGACTCTGAGAGCCGACAATGACCTCTACCTTCCCGGAATGAACCGCTTCTGCCTTATATCCATTTGCCTTTATGGCATCAGCAATGTTAACCGCGGAGTTGAAATCCGGTTCACGGAGAATGATACCGATCCGGCCATTTTCATTGACCATACTGCCCATATTGCTGCGCTCGATCGTGCCGCCTTTAGGCACAATACCAACGGTGGGATGGTTCTTTTGCTGTGTGTTGCCAAACTGCTCAAACTTGTAACCGCCCACCGAAATCTGGCCTTGAGCAATAGCGTAATTTTTGCCGTCAGCCGCTTCCAGTGGAGTCATCAACAAGGTGCCGCCTACAAGGCTTCTGGCATCACCAAGTGCGGACACCGTCACGTCAACCTTGTCACCTTTCTCGTAGAAACTCCCCACAGTGCTGGTCACAATAACTGCGGCTACGTTTCGGCTGTTCACATCACTATCTGACACAACCAAGCCAAAGTGCTCAAGGGTGTTAGCAATACTTCTGATCGTAGACTTACTTCTGCGCGAATCACCACTACCGGCTAGGCCAACAACCAAACCGTAACCAATCAAGGCGTTTTCTCTGTCACCTTCTACGCGGGCTACATCTTTCAGACGAACGTATGATTCAGCAGCAGATAGCAGTGGCGATACTGTCAATGCCAGTAAGATAAGTAAGAACCTGGTTTTCATGATTTAAAACCCTAACCATCTGAACAAGGCCCGGATGATTCCTGGCTTTCTGTTGTCATTGACTTCGCCGATCCCGCTCAATTCAATACGAGCCGACTCGATTCTGGAAGAGATAACGGCACTGTCAGGAGAAAGATCTTTCTCGCGCACAAAGCCGCTTAACGTAATCTTCTGCTCCTCACCGTTGACGGTGACAAATTGCGTGCCTTCAATTTTCAGAAGACCGTAGTCATCAATATCAATCACACGGGTGGTGATGGTAGCGCTAATGCTGCCGTTTCTGGCGGTGCTGGCATCGTTGTTCATGCGGCTATCCAACCCTGCATCCAGATTGAAAGCGCTGCCTTTATAGTTGCTTGAAATCCCAATACTGTGGGCGTTGTCCGCATCAATCCCAGCAGATGAAACCGCTTTGGCTTTCTCTTGAACCAGAACAGTGACGATGTCACCAACAGCAGAGGCTCTTTGATCGGCCCACGTGGACTTGTAGCCATCAATATCAAACGCAATCGCATGAGATGCATTGACAAATAGTAAGGCTCCCAAAGCCAGAAATATCCTTATCATGTTCACTCGATCTCCGATTCGACGAGTTCAGAAGACACCACTTTGCCTTCAAGAATGTTGCCAGAGCTGGGTATTCTTACTCTGATGGTGTCTCCGACGTTGCCTGAATCCAGTGCTTTTACCTCAATCATCAGTTGAAGCATTTCAGTGGTTGAGGTGAGAGAGACTATATCTCCAGCCGCAATACCATCAGATTGCTGAATATGTGAATCGCAAAGCGTTGAACCTTTCTTCACCCGCTCTGCAGCAATAGCCTCAGACTGAAGACCTTCTTTGCCCACCCGCTGGTTAGCGCAGACAAAGCTATCTGTCATTACCCATTCAAAGTCCGACGGCAGAATACGTTCATGTTTACGAATGGATTTTTTGGCCTGCCAGCCAAGCTGTTGGCTATATACACGAAACCAAGAAGAGACACGATTTCCTTTAGGATCTTCACCAATCACTCTGCAGCGATTGATTTTGTAAGTGCAATCCACGCTGATATAACGAACTTCCTGATGATTATCTGCTTCCTTGCTGCCCACCTCTCCAATGACCAAATCATCGAAGCCCTTGGAGAGTAGATGTGACGAGAGGAATTGGGTCGCATCACTATTCTCGATGTCAGCCAAAGCGCTGTTGGCAGTCAAAAGAAATATGAACCCCAAACACCAAGCGCCATTAGCAGTGCCTTTGATGGAAAGCATTTAGCGCGTCAGGTTATTGATGGTTTCGAGGATTTGGTCGCTGGTTTGAATAACGCGAGAGTTCAGCTGATACGCTCGCTGTGCGGCCATTAAGGAAACCATTTCTTCAATCATGTTCACATTGGACATCTCTGTGAACCCCTGAAGAATCGTTCCTGCCCCTTCCTCACCGGGAAGTAGATACTGCATCTGGCCAGCGTTTTCAGTTCGGTACCACAGTCCACCATCTCGGGCTTCAAGTGATTCATAAGAATCAAACAAGGCAAGCTCCAGCTGTCCTAATTCTAGAGGTTCCGGCTCTCCCTGAATCACACCATTCACGATGCCATCACTTGAAATCTGAATTTCTGAGACGTCTGGCGGCACCACAATACCTGCCGCTAACTTATGACCATGGACAGTAGCCAGCGAGCCATCCTCCAATTTTCTCAGAGAGGTCACTCGTGTGTAGGCGTAATCACCGTTGTCCAGCTCGACTTCCAACAAGCCGTTGCCTTGAATAGCAAGATCAAGTGATGAGCCCGTGAACTTGAATTCACCGTTATCAAAACGGTAAATTTCGTCACTGATCTCAACACCACTTCCACTCGCTGCAGCCGTCGTCGCATTCGGGCTGGAACCATCAGAAACAAGGCTATTGAAAACTGGCGTACTGGCTTTATAGCCTGGGGTATTAATGTTCGACACGTTGTTCGAAATCATGTCGATATGCTTTTGGTGCGTTCTTAACGCAAGCTCAGCATTTGCTAGTGCATCAATCATATTATTTACCTAACTCTGAGATCGCTTTACCGAGTGTTTCGTTATAGGCAACGAGTGTTTTTTGCATGGTTTCCACATGCCGTCTCGCTGACATCATTTCGAGAACTTCTGTTGAAGGGTCAACATTGGATTGCTCCAAATACCCCTGAAGTACCTGACTGGATGAATCAATATCTAAGGTTGTTGATGGGCTCACATGCCACTCTCCACCCACATATTGGCCTTTCGTTGTGGCAGTGGGTGACACAAGAAGAAGGCGGTCAAGTGAGCCATTTAGATCTGAGATTTCACCATTTGATGAGACAGAAACATTGGAAGAATCGAGCAAAAGGTCCCCATTTTGTCCCTGTAAAATGCGCCCCTTGGCATCAATCACTTGTCCATTTCCTGTCAGGCGAAATTGACCATTTCTGGTGAGGTAAAGGCCGTCGTCTTGTTTGAGTAGAAACCAACCTGACCCTTTGATGGCCAAATCAAGTGAGCGGCGGGTTTGACGCAGCTCACCCTGAGACATATCAATCGCCTGAGCCATCGAAGTGCTCTCGGAAGATGACTCACTGTGTAAACGGGACTTGAAACCCACAGTTGTCACGTTCTGTGTATTGCTACTGATTCGTTCCAGTGTTTCCAGATTCCGGGTGATGGATGAGGCAACAATTTCAGAGACATTTTCCACTACGCATTCTCCTCATACGTCAACTTCCCTATGGTTTGTACTGACTTCACCCCACGCACTTCCTGCGCTGAGATAACGGCGAGCTTAGGCACGACCCTTTCAGTAATTTTCCTTAGCGGTGAACGGATAGCCCCCGAACAAAGCAATACGGGCTCCATACCCTTCGAGATAATCTCTTCGCAATGAGAGACGAGTTGCTTCAGCACACTATCAACATTGAAGCCACTCGATGCTTCACCACGTAAAGTGCGCTTTAACATGGCCTCAAGTTGGGGAGACATGGTGATCACGTTCAACTGCTCATTTTCATCGAGATAGCGTTCACAAAGGCGTAATGCCAACCGCTCACGCACCTTCTCCACCAGTTTTTCGATGTCTTTGTTTTCCTGAGCAACATGCTCTGCCAGCGTTTCAAGGATCAGCTCCATATAGCGAATACTGACTTTTTCAGTCAGAAGCATTCGGCAGATCCGGTGAATGTCTGAAATTGTGAGTAAATTAGGAACAATCTCATCAACGATGGTGACCTTGTCCTGTCTCAGCGAGATGAGAATTTGCTCAATATCCTTACGGGAAATAATTTCATGCAGGTTGTTCTTCACGGTTTCGGAAATGTGGGTGAACACGACCATTTCAGGCTCAACAAGCGTGCAAGACTGGCTTTGTGCCTTGCTGCGCGCGGAAGTATCAATCCACAGAGCGGGCAATCCATAAGCCGGCTCTTTGGTTTTTTCACCTTCCAGTTGAGAGAGCACATCACTGTGGCCAATCGCGAGCACTTTGTCCGTTTTTAGGCGGCCTTTGCCGATTCGGGAACCATGTACGTGAATCTCATAATCATCGCTACCGAGAAGCTCATCTTCAGTAAACTTGATATCGGGGCAAATGAAACCAAACTCTTTGGCGATCACCTTCTTTAGCGCTTCCAAGCGCTTGCCAAGGTTCCACTGGTGTGAGGCGCTTAAAGATTTCAGCGAGGCTCCAAGTCTCACTTCAAGTGGATAGACCTTGATGATGTCAGCCAGGTCTTCCTTTTCAGCGCTTTCGATTTCTATATCGGTTTCGTGTTCTTTGCTCCGGATTGCCCACCAAACACAAGCCGCAAAGAAGATAGCGACAATGAGAATTGGCACTGTCGGTAGACCATCTAAAAACAGCGCACCAATCAAGGCCATCGTCACCAAAATAAGCGTGCGGGGATGTGACGCAATTTGGCGTCCGATCTCTCGGCTTAGCTCAGAATCTGTCGCGGCACGGGTAATAATAATGCCTGTTGCAACCGCAATGATGAGCGATGGTATTTGCGTCACAATGCCATCGCCAACGGTCAGCAAAGAATACTTCGCGAGTGATTCTCCCCACGTGAGGCCGTGTTGCATCACGCCAACAGTTACACCGCCGATAATGTCGATAAGAATGATGATAATGCCCGCAATCGCATCACCTTTGACGAATTTCGTCGCACCATCCATCGCGCCGTAGAAACTGGCTTCTCTCTCAATGTTTGAGCGTCGGGTCCGGGCTTCTTCTTCATCAATCAAGCCCATATTCATGTCGGCATCAATGGCCATTTGTTTGCCGGGCATACTGTCTAGCGTAAATCTGGCTGCGACCTCTGCCACGCGCTGCGCACCATTGGTAACAACCACGTACTGAACAACCACAAGAATGATAAAAACGATAAAGCCAATAACGTAATTGCCAGAAACAACAAACTCGCCAATGGCGCCAATCACCTCACCCGCATCACCTTCACCCAGGATCAGGCGTGTCGCAGAGATGTTGAGTGCCAACCTGAATAAGGTTGATATCAATATGATCGACGGAAAGGTAGAAAAGCTCAGCGGTTTATCTGTGCTAAACGTCAACAAAAGAATGAGCAGGGCTACACTGAAATTGACGATCTGCAGAAAATCCAGCAATGCTGGCGGAATAGGCAGAAAAATCACCATCAATATCAGCACTACGCCGATAATGAATAAATTACTATGCCAATCTTTTAGAAAATACTGCTTAAACAAATCTCGACCTTACTTCACGAATTGGCATTTCTACTTTTCAATAACCACTTATAGATTTCCGACACCTCGTCATAAAACTCGGGGGGAATCTCCCTTCCTATTCGGACTTTCTTGTATAGTGCGCGCGCAAGTGGAATATTGGGTCTCATTTTAATTCGATGTTCTTGCGCGATTTCTTTGATAGCCTCAGCGATTGGCCCTTTGCCTTTTGAGACCACTTTCGGCGCCGTCATCTTTTCTTCATCATATTTCAGTGCAATGGCAATATGTGTTGGGTTAGTAATCACTACATCTGCATTGGAAACATTCGTCAGAGAACCTACCTTAGAACGGAGTTCCCTTTGCAATTGTCGGCGCTTCTGTTTTATTTCCTGATCGCCTTCCTGATTCTTATACTGATCTTTGAGTTCTTTTTTAGTCATTCTCATTTCTTTTCCGAATGACCAGCTCTGAAAAATAAAATCAAACAATGTAAAAGGAAGAATTGTAAGTATAAAAAGCGCCACTGTTTTACCAAGTAAAACCTGTGTTCTTTCAAGAATCAGCCAAACTGATAATCCAGCATTATCTGGAATGTAGAAAACTTCATCATAAAATAAATACCAAGCCATCACAGATACAAAGCTTAGCCTGAGAATATTTTTCCCCAGTTCAAAAAGAGATTTTATAGAAAAGAGCTTTTTCAATCCTTTAATCGGATTTAACTTACTGATATTTGGCTTTAAAGGATGAAAGCTGAATACACCTTTGGTTTGCACCAAATTAATCAACACACCAAAAACGATGGCAGTGAGGAAAACTGGCATTAGCGCTGTTACATAGGCATTGAATAACTTGTTCAATAACCAATCAAGGCTACTGGTGATATCTAGATTTGCAGCCAGCAGGAAGACATCAGACGTTGTGGTGAGCACGACGACACCAACATGGGAGATCATCGCCATTACCATGATAAGCGTCACCAACAAACTGGCCGTGGAGGTAACATCCATGCTCTTGGATACCTGGCCTTTTTCCTTGGCTTTTCGGAGCTTATACTCCGTTGCTTTCTCTGTTTTTTCTTCAGTCGCCAACCAAAACACCTCACGGTAGCTGGCGTCAATATAGCGCTTGCCAGTACCTTACTACGCTGTCAAACAGTTCTTCTGAAACACTGGTAATGTGACGCGATGCTAAGCCCAAAATGATAAAAGCCACGGCAATTTTCAAAGGTAAGCCAACGAAATAGATATTCACTTGCGGCATTACCCTGCTACACATGCCCAAAACCAAATCGACCCAAAACACCGCGACCATAATCGGCAACACCAAAATAAGGCACAACATGAACTGGGAAGAGAACAAGGCAATCAACAACTCCAAGCTTGGCTCACCAAAACCACTTAACACAGGGAACAGATTCAATGATTGAGTCAGTGCCAACAGAATGAAATAGTGCATGTCTGTAATAAAAAACAGCAGAAACACAAACACCAGCACAACACGCGTTAAAATCGGGTCCGATTCACTCATAGAGGGATTAAATATACCCATGGGATTGAAACCCACTTGCATATCTAATATCCGTAGAAATGTATATATCGCTCCATAGGTAGCAAGCAAAGCGAACCAAAGTATTAATCCTATGCCGAATTCGATTAGGCACGCTACCGCCATTGCCGTACCATCGAGTTGTACAACGCGCATTATCATATTGTCATCCGTCACTCTGAGAAATATCACCAGAGAAAATACCAATGTCACCAACACCTTTATATAAGGCGGTAACATCGACAACGGATTTACACTCCTGAAAACAAGAGGAGGCGTGACCCTACAAAGGATCAAAAAGAAAACACTGATATAGTCTTGCCATTCATTGGCAATTTGATTTTCAATCACAAACTTGAAGCATATTCAAAAAGCGAAATCGTAAATTCTGTTAATACCCCTAACATCCACCCCGACATCAACATAATAATCAATGCCACTGCGAACATCTTTGGCACGAAGGTTAATGTCATTTCCTGAATTTGAGTCACCACCTGAATAATACTCACCGCCAGACCAACCACGAGCGCCACTAACAATACCGGGCCACACACTAGAAATGCTGTACTCATCATCTCACTGAGTAAAAAGCTGGCGGCATCTTTATCCATTTGGCTTTTTCTTCGTCAGAAAACTCAACGTAATCGTGTCACTCAAATTCTGTGCAGCAAGTTCTGATTGGAATGACATCACACCATTCATGATGGCTTCGGCTTGCTCATCCATACCTTTCACTTTGAGATAAAGCGAACGGGCAAATAGCGCTGATGCACACTGCGAATCCAGTTTTAGCGCTTTCTTAGCTAGCTGCTTCGACGCATTCCAGTCTTCACGGTATGCTTTCACTACCGCCAGACCACCATGACACTCAGCAAAATTATGCTCTATTTCAACAGCCTGGTTGAAATTCTTCTCAGCGGTATCCAAATCCCCCATGGCGAAGAAACACCACGCAAGGTTGACTCGACTACCAATATGATCAGGCATTTCTTTGCACGCTAACTCATAAGTCGAAATCGCCGCTGGCAGTTCCTGCTTGTACATATGAATGAGCGCTTTCATTGCCAGTACTCGTCCATTGGTAGGTAACTGTCCTATCAACCTGTCGACAATCTTCTTGGCTTTGATCATATCTAAGCGATAGAGCGCCAAACTGCCTTGCGTAATGAGTGCCTCGAACTGATTCGGATCGTGCTCTAGCGCAATTCGCTGATACTTCTCAGCCTGCTCATACTGCGCATCGTCAAGATAAAACAAACCCAATGCGCCCTGCAGTTCAGTTCGTGTTTCAACATCGCTGTTTGCTAGCAGCTTTTCCGTCACTGCGATGGCTTCTGGTATTTGTTCAGCGTGCGCCAAGCACCTGGCTTTCATCAAACCATGCTGCACACCCAATTCAGACTCATCAACTTGTTCCAATAATGCAGTCGCATCAGAAAACGCTTTCATCTGATAATTGGCCAGCGCACAATTGATCTTTAGACCTGATTGCTCGTAGCCTAAATAAAACAATGTGTTGTAAGCAGAGACAGCATCTTCATATGCCTTGGTCGCAATAGAAAGGTGCCCCTTCCAACTCAGTAAATGTGCATCATCACTGTGATAAGAAAGCGCTGTATCTACTGCCGCCATCGCTCCTTTAACATCACCTTCTTTTGCCAGTAACTCGACGAGTTGGCATGCCAAGATGCTGTTTTCAGGGTCGAGCGCCAAATATTCCCGCAAACGCTCTACAGACATCAGAAATACCCTTTAGTGAACCTGCTCAGCTGTTGTTGATGGTTTTGGCTCGCTTTCAGACAAATTAATATCTTCCAACACGTTGCGAGCACGCTCGACGTAGTAGTTGTCTGAATCAGCCGTGGCAACCAATTTGTTCAATAGGGTTTTCGACTCGGAAACATCTTCAATGGTGAGATGCAACAAGGCTTTGTGGAATAAAACTGGAGGATAAGTACCGTCTTCTTTCAATACGACATCCCAACATTCGGCGGCTTTCTCAAGTTCATTCATCTCGCGATAAACCATGCCTAGCTGGAATCTTTCATGCAAACGCGACGGCGTTCTTTCCAAAAGGAGGGCGTAGTGATCTGCTGCCAGGTTAAATAAACGTAGCTTTGCGTAAACACTACCAAGCATTGAATCAAGTTCATCTGAAACAACGCTCTGTTTAGTAAGGTATTTGAGTTTTGCTAAACCCCTGTCTAACTGTTCTTTTTCAAGATCCAGCGCTGCAAGCGCCAAAAGTTCTTCCGTGGAGAATAGTTCTAGATACTGCATAGTCTTTGTCCAACCGACTGCTTTATTGTGTGTCCGAATTCTCTAACAACTCATCGGACTTTTGTAATTTGGTTGTACAAACGATAACGCATTTTCTGGGTTAGAAAATGGGGAAAGAGCGGACATGTCTGAATTTTTTACAGATCGAACACAATTATTACCAATGAGAAATATTATCCAAGTAGCGAAGAGGTTTCAGAAAGGATGATAAAAGTTGGAGTGTTACATACTCATTTCAGATTAGTACTAATTTGATCACTCAAACTAGGCCGATTGACCTAAGGATCTGTAAGGTTTTGTTTGTGTATTAAAGTATTAGTACACTTATTGGTCAGTTTCAATGTTTTAAACAGGGATTGTTTTAGACCTGCAGTTGGAACAATAGCTAACGGCAGTGATCGAAATTTTTGAGCTTAGCGAAGACAAACAAGTTTGAGGTGGGATGCAGGGGTATTTCTAGGAAGGGCGATTTAAGAGCCAGACACTCCTGGTCGAAAAAGCGTTAGCGGTTGCGATGGCCTTTGTCGATTTAAACACCTTGCGAGCAGCAATGGCAGATACGCCCGAACAGTCTGACCATACGTCAGTAAAAGCGAGGATTGAGTCGATTAAAAATAATGAGATGACGGCCCCTGACTTGTTCCCGTTTGCCGGAAACCCGCGCGAAGAGATGCCTGGTGGGATCCCTTTTCGCCTGATGGATTATTTGGAGCTGGTTGATTGGACTGGGCGCCAGATACGCGATGACAAACGCGGCTATATAAGCCGTGCTTTACCACCCATTCTTTTAAGGTTGGGGTTTGACAAAGCCGATTGGCTAAACGCCTGCACCCAAGTAGAAAGAGGCAGATTAATCGGCAGCAGCCAAGCAATTAAAGCCTCACTGCCTCACCTAAATCGAAAGCGACTTTCAGGCCTAAGATTGCCTGATAGCTAAACCTTCCCCTCAACCAACTTCGCCCAATTTTATACAGCTAACAGGCCATCGTCTGGTTTTGATCTGTCTACAACTTACAAAGTTACCAAGATTTAAAGAAATCTCTTCCTAAAAACTCGTGCCGAGCACTTTTCCTTAGAATTCAACAATAAAAAAGCCATTTACTAACACACTAGTCATCACCTTTCTCGTAGAGTGCCTGCCCCTGTTTTGCCTTTATTTTATACATCAAAATAAAAATCAGCTCTAACGGAGAGCTTAGCAGCCAAATCCTGCATATTTTGAGCTAAAATTAAAGATTGCCCATCGCTTCTATATATATAATCAGGGTTCTCAGAGCGAGGCCTAATGACCAAAAACAAATCTTGCCCACAATCAAATATTGGCAAATCCTCATCTAGAAACGGCGCCGGAGGTTGAAATTCGGATTCATTGAAAAACAGATCCACCACATCAAGAGGGTGAATAATTAGATTACGTAATTCCTGACAGTCATCACTGCTTAACCATCCATATCCAACCTGTTGATAGAATGTTCTTAGACTTGAGGGAAACTTAAAACCCAACCGTTTTTCCGCATTAGATATTTCCTTTTCATCAATAGGAAATAGTCTTATCGGGCCAGTTTTCAATCCAATATATTTTTTTAAATCATTATAAATTGACATCTAAAACCTCTTTATAATTTCTCTATATCCACTGTCTTTCGCATGTATGCCGCCTTGGTGTGCATTAGGCCTTTCAGCAGGTACAATATTCCACCATTCATGAGGAGCGTTGTACTGATTTGGTATTATTTCATGGGCATCGAAGTACTCTCCTGCCCTAATGTATACATTTCCATTTTTCGACATTTTATCTTCTGCGTATCTCGGCCACTGTTGACCTGTATGTTCTTCCCACTGTTTTATCAAAGAATCCCTACCAGAAGTACTCCATCGATGAGCATTTGCCTCTTTGGTGCTCAGTTTCACCAGCTCATTATTATTTCTCAAATAATCTTTTAGCAAATTTCGCTGTTCCGTACCAAGCTTAAAGTTAGAAAATGTCTCCACTTCACGTACATATTGCCTAAATATAGAAGCATTGGACCTTTCCGGTAGACCTATATCATTTAGCCCCTTAACTAGTTTTGTTGCACCCAAAACGGCAATACCAGCAACAGATACAACGCCACCAGCACCATGTATTGAATCTGCATCGCTATACCCGTTGCGGCTAAACTGTCCCTCAGCCGAGTTCAACGCCGCCTCCTGAGCAGTAACAACAAGCTCTCCAACAGGAGATGCCATCATTGCCTCTCTAATAACAAATGCGGCAGGGCCTGAGGCTACATCCAAAGCCATAAGCCCATATTTTAGGTAGGGATTATCATCAATATTTTGAGCGACATATGAAGAGAACTCTCCCGCACCAATTAGGAGATCATCAACTTCAGGGCTATGAAAAGCCGCCGCAGTTCTCCCCTCTGTTATCGTAATAGTAAGAAAACTGCTGCGTGGATTGTCTGTTAATGCTTCCCCTGGGTTGTTTCTCCTGTACTCTTCGATTTCAGGGGCATACTTCGCCGCAGCAACATCAGGGTCACGGCTAAATACAGTCTCCTCATATAACCGCATAATTTCGTTTGCTTCAGTTTTAGAAGCACCCAGCAGTTGAACAAGTTGTTTAGTTGTTTTCATCCGCTGTTCAGTAGATGAGCTTTGACTGTTTAAAATGCCGTAAACGTTTTGTAGCGTTTCATTGACGCCATCAGATGAAAGGTCTAATCCATATCTTTCCGCAAGCGATTTAACACCAACGCTTTTTTGGTATTCAACTCTCGCCCCCCTAGTCGCGACATTCGCCAACGCATTCCCAAAGGCATCGGTTAATAGCATGCCAGCATTATCCCGGAATGAGTCACCTCTTATTGCTGATGATGAGGCGGCTCCTGCAAAACCACTCAAGGTGTCGCCAACAATGCCACCTTTCGTAGCGCGCGCTGCACCCATACTGACAACAGAACCAACCACTGAGGCTGCGAGATTCTTCCAACTAAAGGAAACATCTTCACCCAGCGCTTTAGACCCCAGATAGTTAACGCCATAACTCGTCGCCGAATTAAAAGACGCATTACCAACATGCCCCCAGCTTAAATCAGCTCCGGGAGCAGCATTGAAAAGTCCATTAGTGCCGAGTGAAGCCCCCATACCAGCGGTAGCACCTGCAGCCAAACCACCCAGCGCAACCTGTTCCCAGGAGAAATCATCAACGACGCCCATAGCCATGCCTACAAGCTGTGATGCTGCAGCCCCTGCTGCTCCGCCTATCGCTGCAGCACCTACGGCTACTCCTAGGCTCATACCTGTGGCTGTTCCGCCCGCAACTGCAGCCATTCCTATTCCACCGACAGTTGCTGCAGTACCAACTGTTCCTCCTGTCATACCCGCAACGTAAGGAGCAGCCGCCCCTGCCGTATAAATGGTCACCACAACCGCCACAACCACCATCACAATCATTGCAATCGGATTACAGCTCTTCTTCGGCGGCGGCGGCGCAATCGGGTCTGGGTTTACATTGCCCAGAACCTCACTTTCGTTGTAAGGCTTGAAGCTCTCTGCGCCATTAAAGGTCTGGGTATGTTGGTTCGGAATGACCAACAATTTGCCTTCAGTCAGTGGTTCAGTCGGCGACAGGCCGTTGGCATCCGCAATCAGGTACCAGTAGCGACTATCACCGTACACCATTTGTGCGATACGCTGCAGGGTGTCATTGGCACCCACGGTGTAGGTGCCCGGCTGTTGGCCTGCGCTACTGCCGCTGTCACTCAGAAGGTCGGCATCGACACTGCCAGTCCCGATATGCGCAAGCGGGTTACCCCCGGTAGAAAGCTCCGCTGTAAGTTTGCCGCCAGCGACCTGCAGGGCAATTTTCCCATTGAAGTCTGTCAGTACCTGACGTTCGCTGTCAGCTTTGGTGCTGGTCACTTTTTCAAGGTGGCCTGCACTGTTGTAGTGGAAGGTGGACGTGCCTTCTGTGAAGTTCTGCCCATAGGCCCGACGGGTCGTGCGGGCTGTCGCGGTTGTCTTCTGGAAGTGCTCCCTTCCGGTGTAGGTGTAAGCGATGGCATCCGTTTCGTTGTCCTGCACTTGCAAGGTGCGCTGCGTCGCCACCTGCCCGGTGAAGTGGTAATCAAAATGCAGGCTCACGGTCGCTTTGTCGTTCTCATCCACCGTTTGCCAGATAAGACGCCCTTCCTGATAGCCATACACCGTGTCGGTGGTCTTCGCGCTGGTTTTCTCTACTATCTGCCCGTTCACATAGTGGAATGTGTTGACGGTATCAGACTGCGAGAGAGCCTCCCCCCGGCGGCTGTTGGTCTGGCTCATCAGGCGGGTCTGGTGACTCGTGGCCCCCACCACCTCAAAGGCCTCGAGACGGTCAAGGTGACCGTGTTTGTCATAACCCAGATGGGTCTCTGTCTGTACCAGAACCGATGCATTATCCCGGGTAAGTTGCTCCCAGCTCTGCTCGGTCACCTTCTGGCCCAGCGCGTTGTAGGTGATACGTCGGTCACCTGCGCGTCCCTGAATGCTGTTTAGCGCCACATCGGTACTGCGGGTGTGTGACCCCACCATTCGGTTGTCACCGTCATAGTGATACCAGCGGGTACCGGATTGCTCACCTGTGGTCACCACCTTGCGGCGGTTGCCCACTGCATCGTAGTAGTACTGCACTGACGAGTTGGCCAGCGTATGTACCACATCCGGTTTCTTTACGTCCTCCCAGGTTCGGTAAGAGTCACCGTCCTCATCGTAATGGGTTGTCCATACACGCTCGTACTCATCAATGGCCTCGGTCTGCTGTACCTCACTGGCTGTGACACGCTGAATCCGTCCCTGTGCATCCCAGTCAGTGACCGTCACCAGTTTATGTCCCGTGTCCGTCAGGGTGCGCGACCTCTCCCGCCCATTGGCATCGTAGGTGTACGACTCACTCTTGCTGCCCGTCGTCTGGCGTTTGAGCAGGCCATTGTCCCAGTAGTCGTAGCTCTGGCTGATGGCCCCGGTTTTGGTCTTGAGCTGCCCGAAGGCGTCATAGCCATAGTTCACGGACGTGCCATCATACAGTGTCTGGGTGGTCAGCCTGCCGTGGGCATCGTAGTACGAGGTTTTGGTGGCCTTGACTGCCCCGGCCTGCAGCCAGGATTCGGTCTTGCGGTTACCGAAGCTGTCGTAGGTGTAGCGCTTGTGCTGACCACCGCCCTGGGTTTCCAGTACCCGGCCTGCCGCGTCATAACGGGTGAAGACTTCATAGCCTGACGCCCCCTGCCACTGTTCGTGGTAGCGCTGTCCCGCCTGGTCATAGGCGTACTTGGCGTAGACTTCTAGGTAACCCTTGCTCTGGCTCACTCTGGCCCGGGTCAGCAACTGACCGTTGTTGTCATAGGTGAACACTTCCCCCTGACCGGCGGCATTGACCCGTGCTATCTCGTCCCCGTAGGCATTGTGGTAGTAGTGAGTGACCCCGTCGGCCCCGTTCACGTCCATCAGTTTCTGGCCGGTCAGGTCGTAGTAACTCTTCTGCCACTGACCATTCGCGTCCTGCACCGCCAGCCGGTTGCCCTGATGGTCGTAGTACATCAGAGTCACCGGGCGTTTCGTGACGCTTGAGCCGTCGGCACGGATAACCTCCACCGCCGGGCCCACCTGCTTGACAACCTGATTGGCATGGTTGTAAGTGAAGGAGTGACTATGACCGTTCACGGTCTGGGTCAGCACATTGCCCCAACGGTCATGGGTGAGGGTCACCACTGAGCGTAACGGAGTCGCAGCATTCACATCCTGCGCCGGACCGGTTTCCCGGGTAACATTGCCAAGTTGGTCGTAATCACGGGTAGTGGTGCGGGTGCCTTCCACGGTTTCTGCAGTGACCTTGTCCAGCCAGTTGTAGCGGTAGCCGGTGGTCACGCCTTTGACAGTATTCTGGGTAACACGGCCCAGGCCGTCATAGTCATAGCTTTCCTGTACCGTGCCGTTGTGGTGTTTTTCGGTCACTTCACCATAGGCGTTGTAGATGACGGTTTCGATGATGTCATCCGCGTTGTTGACCGAGACCGTGGTGCCCTGCTGGCGTCCGGTGGCGTCGTAGTGATAAGTCACTTCACGGGTATGTTGATAGCCGTTGCCGCTGACAGCGGTACGTTCACTGGTCACACGGTTCATCGCATCCGTGGTGATGGCGGTATAGTGACCTTCTGCATCGCGGCGACCAATAAGGCGACCTTCGTCATCAAAGTACTGTTGAGTCACCCGGCCTATCGGGCCATCCACACGGGTCGCCAGTTGGTTACCCTGCGCATCATAGAAGTAGTCGGTTCGCTGGTTGGCGATAAGCCGCTTGGGCAGGTCGCCCTTAAATCCAAGCTCCAGGCCATCAACCAGGTATTCACGCGCCTTGCCCCAACTCGCCACCAGGCGGCCCAGGGCGTCGTATTCGTAAAGGGTCCGGTCTGCCGCGGTATAGTGGGTGTCCGGATTGGTGGTGCCTTCCTCTGTCACCGTGATGTACATGCGCCCGGCATGGTCATGATAGTTGGTGGTGATAAGGTCGTGGGTGACTTCCTCAACCAGAGTGCCGTTGTGACGGTGGTAAGTCACATTGTGCAGTGTGGTCTGCTGTCGGTTCCCCCGATTGTCGTAAACATAGCTCTGGTGACGCTCGGTGGTATCCACCGTCTGTCGCCAGCTGTTCAACGCATCCAGTGTCCATTCACCGTGGTAACGGGCCGTCAGTTCACGCTGGGTTTTGAGCTCGCCGTAACCGTTGTAACCGTAAAGGGTGACATCTCCCGCTGCATTGCGGCTCGCCAGTAACTGACCCGCCACGCTGTAAAGATGCGCCTGGGTGGTGACCGCCGTCAGCACGTCCCCGTCCTGATAGCGCTGGGTCACCGCCACGGTTTCCCCGAAGGCATTCAGGCTGCGCTCGGTCTCACGCTGGAGGGTATCCAGGGTGCTGCGCTCCACTGTCGCCAGCTGTTGGCCACGCAGGTCATAGCGGTAATCGAGAGCACGCTGCGCGCCGGCATCTGCCGCGAAGGTGGTCAATGCGTCAAGGGTCAGCGGCGTATCATTGACACGTGCACCGGCATAGGCGGCGCTGTAGCGCACCTCGGACACTTTCTGTCCAAGGCCGTCATAACGGTGCTCAGTCACATGCCCCAGCTCGTCCACGTCAAAGCGCAGACGGCCAAGGTCGTCGTACACCTTGTCACGGCGCTGACCTTCCGCATTGATGTTGATGATGGCCTGATTAGTGACGTCAAACACCACGGTACCGCCGGCAATGCCTTGTGACTGCGTCTGGTTGCCGTTCACATCGTACACGAAGGTATTGGCAGCCTCGTCTGCCGTGCCTTTGGCGGTGACAGTGCGGATAACGTTACCCAGGCTGTCGTACTGGTGTTCGGTCCTCAAGCGCCCGATATACTGGGTCAGTCCACCTTGCTCGGTGCGCTCGCTGTAGCTCACCAGCGCTGATACTTCCCCGACAAGCTGACCGCGGTCATCGTACTCGTAGGAGGTGTCGTTGCTCGCCACCTCTGCGTTCACCTGGCGTTTCACCAGGTACTGGCTGAACTGCACCAGCTGCTCGGCATCAGACAGGGTCTGGGACGCATTGAGCTTGGCCATCTCCGCGTCATGGATAAACTGCTCCGCCTGCAGGTGCAGGCTCATCGCCACATTGAGGTTATCCTGGGCTGAGTCCAGCTCGGTGGTGGCCGACAGAAGGGACGCCTGCGCCTCGTTGTAGTGACCGCCCGCCACATTGATTTCCTGACGGGCTGCCAGCACCAGCGCTTCTGCGTTAGCTTTGTCGGTCTCTGCCTGTGCCAGCAGCGCCCGGGTGGTGTTGACTGAGGCTTCTGCCTCTTTACGTGATGCCACCGAATCAGCCAGCGCCGCTTCCGCCTCGGCAATATCCACATTCACCCGCGCCAGGGCCGCTTCACCGTCCGTGATGGCTGTTTGAGCCGTGTCCAGAGCCAGTTGCGCCGTGGTTATCTGTTTCTCGGCGTTATCAATTTCGACTTGTTTGGTACGGTAAGGGTTCAGCCAGGCTTCGATGCCGGCAATGTTGGCCTTGGCGGTGTTGACGGCGTTGATGGCATTTTTGTAGTTAACTATGGAAGCTTTTATTGCGCGAAGCTCTTTGATTGCGCGACTAGCATTAAACTTTATTTGCGCCTTAGATTGATTATACCACCCATCAATAATTTCAATTGCAGAACTAGAATATCCACTCCTATAGAAAAAGAAGAAACCGCCTCCACGTCTCATATTCGCGTAAGGGCCGTCACTATCTCGATTTAGATGGCTTGCACTTCGATGAATGCCTTGAAACACGTTTATGTAGTGATTGATACCGGAGATTTTTGAGTCCACTAAATTTGGGTTACCGATAACCTGAGAAAGAGCTCGGGAAAAACTAGCAAAAGATCCTGCACTTGATGAGTCAACGTAAGAAAGTTTATTCATAAACATTCTTTGAAATTGTTCTTCAAACGTATTTGGATAGAAAAATCTTCTATCACGTCCGCGATCGCTATCATGATATATATATTGGACTGGATGATTACCTACTTCTGGTTTTAGAGATAGAGCTCCAATTCCAGATAGAGTTAGAGGGTTCCAAACATGACGAACCCTTCCATTCCACCCAATACGAGGGCTAGCCCTTAGAAATTGGCGGCTAAGTGCTTGTTTTGCATTAGTAAGATTTGTATTGGCATTGTTTAAGGCAAATTGAGCCGAACTTAATTGATTTTCTTTGTTTTCTATGTCCAGAGCGCTCTGAGCTAGTACCGCCTCATTAGCGCTGATTAAATCACTCGCATTTCTGATGATCGTCTGGTTCTCAGCCTCAATAGCTTCCCTGTCGACCTGCGAAGAAGTAAGAATGGTTTTCTGGGTATACAAAGAAGTCAGCGCGCCTACCTTGGCCGCTTCAACCGCTAATGCATTTGTCTGCGCGGCTTCTTCACCGGCTAAGGTATCCCTCAACACACTTTCCTGCTGACGCAGACGCTCGGCTTCTTCCTCCAAAGCTTCATATTCTGCCCGTTTGTCTGCTATCGCCGTCAGTTGCGTCGCTATCTCTTCTGACAGCAGGGCCACTTCCTGTTTCAGGTCAGCCACCTGCTGCTTATTGGCCGCAACATCTTCTGCCGCTTTATCCCTTGTCGCTATCGCTTCATCAAGATTACGCAGGGAGTTGTTGACCAGCAGACCTTGGGCGTCATCATCCGTCAGCGATGTCATGGCTGATTGCTGCTCAGCGAGCAAGGCTTGCTGCTGATGGATGAGCGCAGTGAGTTCATTCTGAAGGGTTGGGTTGGAAGGGTCTTCCGCCAGCTGGAATTCCACGGCTTCGATGGACGCAGCCAGTGCCTGAAGCTCACTCAGCGTACTGTTGGACATCGCTTGAAGCTCTGCCTGTGCCAAGGCTCTAGCGTCCTCCTCAGCACGGGCCTGCAAGCCTGCAAGCGCGTAGTCACTGCGGTCACGTTCTGACAACAAGTACTCCAGGGTACTCAGCCTCCCTCCCAGAGTCGCAACCCCTTCGATTGTGCTTTCTAGCGAGCTTGCCAAGTGCACGGATATCGCCTCGCCACTTGCAATGATAGCCTGCCGGATGTCTTCTACTGACAGTCCTGAAGGCTCCCCTGTTCTTAGATCAAGGCGTTCAGGATTTCTATGATACAGCGCGTACGCAAAGCTCGAGCGTGGGCTGTAAGGAATTTGTGGAGCCAAGCTCCCTGGTACGCCGTCAAGAGCCTCAGTAATAATATCAGCCGCTTCCAACACCTGTTCGAGCTTCTGGTTCGCTTTAATGTAGCTGCTCATATTCGACTGCGTGATACGGCTCGAACGCAGGCTTAACACCACACCATAGCTGTACGATCTCATAGCACCACGGAGCGAATCCCAGTCTTGCTGCGTGGTATTCGTGACACCACCAACCCATTGCCCCAACTTATTCAGATAGTGCTCGGTTACCCCTCGGGTGCCATCGGGATAGTAGGTGTACAGGGCGTTTTCATATTCATTCAAAAATGAGACTTCATTATAAAGTCTGTTGTTCGCGGTATGGCCACTGGTTGGAGCTACGCTGGAAAAATATTGCAGGTCCGTAAACAACGTCGACTGGGCTTGCGCTGCAGTATTTAACGCCGCCATTTCAGCTTCAATAGCGGTATTTAACCCAGCACGCTGTGTGGTCAGTGTGTCCAGCGCAATCGCTGTGGTCAGCTGGGTTTTTGCCAGATAGGCATCCGCTTCGAGGGTATTGAGGTGTGTGAGGGCGTCTTCTACCAGGAGGGCGTTATTGATGGCATCTTGCACCGATTGCAAGGACGTCAGTGTGTCATCCAGCTTGGCCAGGTAAGCCGCACCTGCTGTTTCTGCTTGCGCCCTCGCGGCAGCAAGGCCTTCCGCGGCACTGTGCATTGCCTCATAGCGGATGTCGCCTGTGTCAGGGTCAATCTCCTGATGACGCTGTTGCCACAGTATTTCAGCCTTTTCCAGGGTCATAAAGTGCTCTGGCACCGCAAGGATAGCGGTTTTTAACTGGCTGAGCGTGTCAATGAAGGCTGCGTTGTCTTCGCGATAACGAACCAGTTCAGCATTTTCTGTACTCAACCCCGCCGTGTCAGGCAAAAGGCTGATGTGCTGGGTAAGCGCCTCAGTCAACGCGCCCATATTGGTTGGCACAGCGTTTGGTGACAGCCCGGTAAGTACCTGTTCATAATGTGCAGAGAAGTCGTCGAAAGACCCTGCCTTACCGAACAAAGACTGTAATCTGCTGCGCTGTCTATCTTCAGCAAGCGCTTCAAAATACGCCTCAATCGATTCGACCGCCGTCAACCGTTGTGCGATTTCATTGCGCTTGCTCTCAGCGTCGGTGCGCACCCTTTCCAGGGTGGCATCCAACAGCGCTTGTGTGGTGTACTCGTCCGCCGATGACAAGTCAACCGGCGAATAGGTACCTGTGTAGGTATTACCAGGATTACTCTCCCTTAAAGACTCGGCTTCTTCTAAGGTCAGAAAGTTTTCAGGTAGGGTGGACAAGACATTATCAATGGCTGTCAGGTCTGATAACCACTGCTTTGCGACTGACAGGATTTTGGCAATGTCATTGTCGTCCCAGTCAGACTGCCCGAGGAGTGTATCTAAAATTTGACTGTTTTCACCAAATGCCGCCTTGTTGACGTGTGGCTGCACAAGCTCGTCGAAACGTTTTCCGAAGTGGTGGTCGTAACCGTAAAGTATTCCGTAATATTGATGCTTCCAATAGGGAAAGAGCTCACCGATAAGAGGGGCATCCGTCGTATAAGCAGAGTCACTCCCCCTTCTCAGGAAGTGGTCATAAGTGCCCTGAAACGTTGTTAAATCGGCCTTCTCACCAAATAAGCTATAGAACTTCGCGCGTTGTCTGGCTTCTGACAGTGACTGGAAAAACTGTTGAAGGGACTGAACATCTGAGACCTGCTGAGAAACTCTGCTGCGCGCGACCTGAGAATTAGTTTCAACAGCGGCTAGTATTTCATCCAGTATTTCCTGGGTCGAATACCCCTCCATCGAAGGAAAATCAACCGCATCAAGGCCTTGATATGTATTCCCAGGGTTATTTTCCCGTAGCGATTGCGCCTCGTCCAGTGTAAGGAAATCGTCTGCCAGTGTTAACAGCTCTATATCAATAAGGGAATAGTCAGCCATGAGTCTTTCGGTCAGCGCAATGGCTTCAGCCACATCACTGTCACTCCATTCAACCTGTCCCTTCAACGTATTTAAGCGAGACACATCCCCGGAGAACGAGTCAATGTCAACCATGGAGGAAATACGCTCATTAAGATGCGAACTGTAGTGGCTGTAGAAACCGTGCAGATAGCCATAGTTCTGACTTCTAGAGTAAGGGAACACTGCACCAATATAGCGTCCTATATCTCCAGACAAACCCACTCCTGAATGAGCCTGACTAGAAATGTTTCCAACCAAATCTATCTCAGCTTTAATCGCCGACGCTTCCTGTCGATAGCTGTACAGCTCTTGCGGATTGGCGACATCCAACGTTGTCTGTGCTGTAATGAGATATTGCTGGGCCTCATCAAAGTTCAGTGCCGGCAAGTAACTGGCCGGCAAGGCCTCAATGTCCTGCAGTATCCCCGGCTGGGCATACTCCCCAAAGTAGCGCAGTGACAGTCGGTAGTTTCTGTCGTTTTCTGTCTCAAGCGCATCTTGATAAGCCTGATGCGCCACCGCCACCGCTTCATCCCACTGTGCCGCGGTCATCATGGAGGCGTTGGCCGCGTCAGCCTCACTGGCCGCAGATGCCACCAACACCTCATGGGCATTGTAGGTCTGAAGCTGGACCAGCAACTCAGCCTGCTCGGTTAACCGGGTATTCTGCTCATTGACCAGTGCTGCCAGTCCGTCCAACAGTGCCGTATTATCCGGGTCTGCCGCCAACCGGGCCTGCTGGTCTCGTATCTGTACCGATAACACCTGTAGCTCCGCCGACACCTGTCTCAGTGACAGGGTCAGTGCCTCGGTGGCCTCTGATTCTTCCTTCGCTGCGATGAGAGATTGCAGCTCACTGACGTCCGCGTCCGCCACTTCCAGCGCCGTGGCGGCATTGAGCGTGGTGGTCAGCTGGGCTTCGTACGCCGATAAGGTTTCGAGCAAAGTCAGGATGTTCTGCTTTATGGTCCCACTGCTGGTTTCTGCCTGCGTTTTTGTGGCAGCCAGGGCTTCCTCCAGGGTATATGCCGGGGCACTGCCCGCCGGATGGCGGGCCGACCAGATGTCGCTGGCATCATCGAGCGCCCAGAAGTGGTCGGCCACCTTGGACAGGGCTTCCAGCATCACCTCGAACGTGGATTTGTGTGCCTGCAGGTCATTGAGCATCGTGTTGAGGGAGGCGCTTTGCAATGTCCCTTCCAGCTCCACATCTATCAACTCAAGGTTCGATAGCAACTCTGCCCGCAGTAAATAGGACGGGTTGACCTCTGTCTCTCCCGGCAACAGGCTGGCATACACCCGCTCAAACTGCTCACCAAAGCCGTACACAAACGTGTCTGCATCAAACAGGGTACGCAGCTCGGGCCAGGCGTCCTCGGAATGCATTGGCAGGATGGGCTTCACCGGGTTGGTCGCGATGTTTATCTTGGTCTCGAGCCCATGACCACCGGCCAGGTAGGTCTGGAAGGCCGTCTGCGCTTCATAGGCTGCGCTTTGCGCCGCACCGTATTCAGTCTCTGCGACCGCCAGCGTGGCGTTGAGCTCATCCAGTGTGCGGATGTCTTCAATGTCCTGCTGCCCCGCCAGCGGATCGGTCTCCACATTCACCACCGAGCCCAGCGCAATAAACGCATTCTGGGCTATCTGCGCTTCCATGTTGTTCAGACGCATCTGCACATCCAGCAGGGTCGACGCCGTCTGGGTCTGGGAGGCGGTCGTGTAAGCCAGTGACAGGCTCGCTTGTGCGTCCTTGCGCACAGTCGTTTCGATATCAGCCAAACGGGCGAGTGCCGTTGCGATGTCCGCTTTAATGCCGACATCCGCTTCCGTTTCCAGACGGGTTTCCAGTGTCGTTCTCGCCTGAAGAATAACGGCCAGTGCAGTCTGCGCTGCGCTATCAGAATGGGTCGACAGGGCTATTGTCCCTGACGGTGAGGCAAAGTCGTCTGCCATGTCTGGCAGCAGTTCGCTGATCTTGCTTTCACCCACCAATGCCTGTACCGCCGCTTCAGTCACAGCCTTCTGCGCCACGGCGTCGTCATAAGCCGCACTGGCCGTATCAGCCGCTGACTGCGCTGTGGCCAGCTCCTCAGCATACTGCACCCGCAGTTCATCTTCCTTGGTCTCTATCTCCTGCCTCAGCGTCAGGATGTCCTGCTTGAGGTTTTCCTGATAGGCCGCCTCTTCCCGCACCTCCAGGTACAGGTTGTCGATGCGGGTCGCCGCGTCATTGATGTCCACACCCAACGCGTGATTGGCCGCATCGGTGCTGGCAATGTCCTGCTCCAGTGTTTCAAGCTCTGCATTGAGTGCATCAATGCGTGCCTGCTGGGCGTTGAGTTCATCCAGTTTCGCTTTCAGTTCTGCAGACGCATCTTCAATGCCCCCTAGGGTATCTAACGCCTGCTGGAACACCGCGTAATCTTTGATGTCACTGTCACCATTGCGCACGCTGATGATGGCGTTCTTGATGGCGCTGTTGTTCACGTACTCTTTCTTGGTCGCCACTTCTGAGTGGCGGTTGTATTGGTACTCAATGAGGTAGCCGTCACCGTCCAGGGTGAAGCGCTTGCGGCCCAGGGTGTCATAGACCGTCATCTCACTGCGCACGGTGTCGTTCGCCAGTTGCGTCTTGAGGTGTTCGCTAAGGGCCTGGGTGTCCGTGAGTGCGGCGGTCAGGCTCACCGTCTCGCCATAACGCAGGGTCTGGGTCACCCGGCCTTCCCCGTCATAGCGGCGCTCACTCACCTGCCCGTTCGGACTCACGGTAAAGCGAAGCTGCCCTTTGCCGTCATACAGGCTGTGGGTGGTGCGGTTGGCGGTGGACGTCTGGTTCCAGCCCGCTTCCGCAGTAGGCTTGTGGTATTGGGTGGTGGTCAGCACCTGCCCGTTGGCGTTGTAGGTGTAGCCGGTGGCATACCCGGCCCCGTCGATTTCGTAGGTGATACGCCCGTCTTTGTCGTACTGGGTTTTCGTGACGCGGTCTTTTGTGCTGTCGGCCACCTTGTCAGCTTCTTTGCCGGTCAGGAACTTTGTCCAGACACGGGGCGCTTCAATGGCGTGGGCATAGCGGGTGGTCTGTGTCACCCGGTCATTCACGTCATAGTCGTATTCGGTGACATAGTTCAGGGCATTGACTTCATGCACCACCCGGCCGCGGCCGTCATAGGTGTAGCGGGTCACCGCCCCGTTGCCGGTGATTTTCTCGGTCACCTGACCGGCCCCGTTGTACCGGTATTCGGTGGTGCGCACGCTCTGGGTTTGGTCCCAGTCTGCGCCGGATTTGACCACTTTGTGGGTGAGATTTTGTTGGGCGTCATAGCCGTACTCGGTCACGCGCTCTTCCAGCACCCGCTCGGGGGTGGTGTCTGTGCTGTCGATGACTTTGCCTTCCACGCTGCGAAGCACCTGGCCGTTGGCATCGTACCGGTAGGTGGTGGCAACGCCGCCTAATTCGGTGTGTATCTCCCGGTTATGGCTGTCATAGCGGAGCGTGGTGACCCGCCCTTCGCTGTTACGCCAGATAGTGCGGTTCTGGCTGTCGTAGCCGTACTCCATGGTGAGCGTGATGTCATCCACATGTTGGATAACCTGCCATTGCAGGCCGTTGTCTTTGTAGGTGTATTCGGTTTTGCCCCCTTCACTGTCAACCGTGAAGTGCAACAGGCCGGTGTCGGCATGATAGGTGTTCGTCGTGAGGGTCTCGGCCGTGTCACTGCCCGCGGCTTTAAATTCCGTGCGGGTCACCTGCCCCCGGTGGTCATAGTGGAAGTGGCGCTGGTTGCCTTCCCCGTCCGTGACGGTCAGGGTCTCCCCGTGGGCATTCTTCTCCGTCGAGGTCCGCACCCCGCCCGGGGTCAGGATAGTGAGGGTGCTCAGGTGGTTGTCATAGGTGTAGTAGGTAAAGAGCCCTTTGGCGTCCTTGTGAGTCAGAGTACGGCCGAGCGCATCCAGCTCGATACGCTCCTGCAGCGCCCCGGACAGGCGGGTTTCCACATAGCGTCCATTGGCGATATAGCGGGTCTCGGCCTTACGGTTTTCCCCGTCAATGCTACTGATAACCCGCCCCGCATGGTCATACTTACGCGTCCACTGGGCCACGTATTTCAGTTTGGCTGATGGTGCTATGTCAGTGAGGGCGTCACCCCCGGTGATGCTGCTCCCCTCGCGGGTGTCCTTCGCCACCGATTGGGTGATGACATTCCCCCGCGCATCATAGCCGTACTGGGTCACATAGCGCGCAATCAGGTCGCCCCGAGCTTCCCCTTCTGTGGTGTTGAACGCCTGGTAGGCATCCGACACATGCTGGCGCACCGTGTGGCTGACATGGCCTTGGTGGTTGTAGTGATAGGCAGTGGTGATGCCTTCCCCGTCCACCGTGCGGCTCAGACGCCCGGCGTTGTCGTAGGTGAAGCTCTCTTTGCGTTCCCCCCCGGCTGTCCGGGTCTCTGTTTCCCCGAAGGCGTTGTAGGTGGTGGACGTGGTGCTGCCCTCTGCGTCGGTCGTCGACAGCAGGCGCCCTGCCTGGTCATAGGCATAGGTGGTGGTGCCGGTCGCCGGGTGGGAAGTGGTCTCCGTCCAGCCCATGCTGTTATAGGTGGTCTGGCTGCCCCGCCCCTTGACCAGGTCGGTCAGGGCCAGCGATTGCCAGTCCTGTTTGCCCGCCAGGGTCACCTGGCCTTCTTGCTCATGAAAGCCGGTGTAGGTCTGGTACACGCTGCGGCTGTCATCGGTGTTGGCCGCCAGGGTCTGCTGGCGCAACAGCCCGGTCACCTCATCGTAGGCGTAGCGGGTCTCTACACCATACTGGTTGATGCTGCTGATAAGGCGTCCGGCGCTGTCATGGCGTACCCGGCTCAGCAACTGCGCATCGCCGGCTTTGTTCAAGATACTGGTGATACCCCCGTCGCGGTGGGTCACGGGTTTCGCATAGCGATAGGTCGCCACTTCACGCCCGGCATCCAGGTAGCGGGTCCCGGTTAAAAAGCCCTGGGCGTCCAGCACGTACTGCTGACGCCCTTTGGCATCATAAAACGTTTGGACACGGTCAACGAGGCCACTGGTCTCAGCGGCGTGGGCCACATGGTAGGTGCGGGTCTCACTCAGACGCCCTGCCGCATCATAGGCATAGCGGGTGATAAAGCCGTCAGCATCGGTCTGGCTATCAAGACGCCCTGCTGCATCATACGTCTGGGTCGCTGACACGGCATTCGCCCGGTCACCTTGTGTGTAGGTCAGGGTCTGGGTCGGGCGGTCCTGGTGGTCATACACCGTCTCGGCCACACGCCCTTCCCCGTCAATCACCCGGTGCACACGGCCTCGGGCATCGTACTCGGTGGTGATAATACGGTGGGTCGCCTTCTCGCTGACCTGGGACAGGATATCCTCTGTCGTAACAGCGAGGGTGGACTGACCATCCTCGTCACTCAACCAGCCGGTCATGTCCAACGCACTGTCGTAGCGGATTTCCTGCACCACCCGCCCTTCACTGTCCCGGCGGTACTCGGTCACCTGACCGGTCACGGACACACTCACCCACAGACGTCCCGCACTGTCATACTGCTGCACGCTCACGCTGCCGTTCGGGTAGGTGCTGGCCACAAGCTGGCCACGGGCATCATAGACAAAGCCACGGGTGCGGCTCGCTTCCCCTGTCGCCCGCTGGGTCTCGGTCACCAGCTCCCCGCGCGCACTGAAGGTGCGCTCGGTCACCAGGCCACTTTCCTGGGTCACCAACACCTGCCGGCTGGCGTCCAGGTACTGGGTACTGACGGTGTTCCCGGCCGCGTCCGTGGTGCTGATAACCCGGTTCAGGCCATCCACCACCTGGCTGCTCTGGGACAGCACCCGCACTTCCCCCGTCGCCAGGTTCCCGCTCAGGGTCTGTGTCCCCAGCAGGTTGCCGAACGCATCATAGGTCATCTGCACATGTTCAGTGCCGGTCACTGACAGGGTCAGTGCCCCGTCTGCCGCCCGCACACTCTGGTCTACCAGTGACCACTGGCCGTCTTTGACTTCACTCACCGCCACCAGTAGGGTGTCTGAGGCGCGGCGCTCGTCTATTGTCCCGGTAAACAGCGGGTGGTCCAGCCCCAGGGCTTTCAGAGCATTCGCGGCCTTGCCGCTGAAGTTGTTGGCCCAGCCGTCTGAGCCGGTCACCACCACCTTGCCCCCTTCTTCCGGCATCACCAGTGCGGCTAATGCCTCTGTCAGCAACCGGCCCCCGGCCGCTTCAGTCTGGGTGTCTACCGTCGTACTGGAGACCACCCGGTGCTGTGCATCCAGCACCGTCAGGGTAATGCCCGTCCCCAGGTCGCTCACCACCGGGGTGGTGCCCACGCTCACGCTGCGGCCACTGGCCTGTGTCGAACTGGAGACCGTGATGTCGGCCACCACGATACCCTGACCTTCACTGTCCAGCTGGGTGTAGGTGGTCTGGGTCGCCACTTCCCCGCGGGCATAGGTGTAGTCCGTCAGGATACTCTGTTGTTTGTTCTGTGTGCCTGCCCAGCCCTCGAGAGCGGACAGGTCAACCACCGCCCCGGTGTCGAACGGCGCCCCGGTGTACACCCGGGTTGAGACCCGCTCGCCCACCCCATTGTAGGTGTGCTCGGTGACACTGCCCACCGAGGACACAGTAAAGCGCAGCAGGCGTCCGTCATACACCGCATGGCTGATACCTTCAACCGTGCCGTCTTCGTGGTAGCGGGTGCTGCTGATACGCTGGTTGTTGGCATCATAGGCATGGGACAGGGTCAGCACCCCGTTGCGGTGCACCTCTGTCAGGTTACCGTTATCGTCATAGGTGTTACGTACCACCGCCCCGCTGGCGTCGGTGACGGTCTTGAGGTTGTCAGCGTCGTCATAGGTATAGGTCATACGGCCTTGCACCGCAGCAGCCTCTGCCCCGGCACTTTCCCCATACACCACGTCCGGTGACAGCACGGACGTCAGGCGTCCTTGTGCATCGTGCTGGTAGTAGCGCACCGCGCCACCCGCATCGGTCACCGCCAGCTGGTGCCCGTTGGCCCGGGTCATGTCCCAGTCAAAGGCCGTCACCTGACCGTTATCATTGACAGTGCTCAGGCGCGTCTGCCCCTCCACATCCTGATACGACAGGGTCACCACACTGCCGTTACTCTGGGTGACACTGTCTATCAGGGAGGAGGTGCCGTGATAGGTGTAGGTGGTGGTAAAAACATGGCCATCTTCGATAGATTTATCCGCCGGGGTTAAGTCCACCGTCACCGACGACAGACGCCCCAGGTCGTCATACCCGTAATGGACTTTGCTGTGGCTGTGGGTCAGGTCACCGTCTGCCCCCGCCACATAGGTATCTAAACGCGAGACACGGCCGGCGTCATCATAGACCACACTCAGGGTCTCCCCGCCCGCGCCCACCAGCGAAGTCAGCACGCCATTCTCATACCCGTAGGTGACGCGGTTGCCGTCGCTGTCTTCGGTGTACTGAAGCTGACCGTCACCCACACGGTACACTTCACGAAGACCCGTCGTCCCTTCGGTGTACACCCAGGTCTCTCCGTCACGCACCAGCACATCATGGGCACCGCTGCCGGACGTCGACAGGTACGACCCATCCGCTTGCAATCGGAACACACTGCGATGGCCATCCCCGGTCACGCGCTCAAGCACATCCCCGGCCGCCAGCACTGAACGCTCAAACGAGAAGCGCCACGCTTCCCCGCTGGTACCCTGGCTGTTGTAGGTGCGTGCCAGTGACAGGTCCAGCCCCTGGGTAATCAGACGCTGGTCGGCGCCCCCCGCCACGACATTGCCGGTGAACGCGTTCACGGCTATCCCGCCTGCGCCCCCGACCGTCGCCTGTCCCTGTACGTCAAACTGTCCCAGCCCTGCGCCGCCGATGATAAGTGCCATCTGTTCTTTCCTTGAGTGTTTTTATGGGTGACACCCCTACATGGAAAGAAACGCGGAAAAAACTGAGCGGGAAAATGAAAAAAGGCCCCAAAAAGTGAGATGAATCACAATTTAGAGCCTTTTTGATTCAGGTAAATCAAACAAACATAGCTTTCAGTTCTAAAAAATAAGGGAGCCGCTGGCTCCCTTGAATATACTAGGTATTAGTAAGGTTTTTAGTTTGTTGTAAATTCAAATTCAGCAAACTTAACGTCACCCACATCCGCTGTCTCTCCCTTGAGGATAATGCCCAAAGTTTTCATATCAGTGAAGTCTGGAGTCTGAACGGTTACTTTCTTCCACCCATTGCCCAAGCTCTCCTCGACGATCTCACCAATGGCTCCGTCAGGATTCTTAGTACTGAACAAATGAGTATCTGGTGCACCGCTTGGGCGTTGGAACTCAATTTTTGTTTCATAGTAAGCATTTTCCTGCACTTTGAAAGAAAAGTGAGTGTAGCCCGTGATATTTGCTCCCGAAGTATCGACAGTCTCAATCACTACCACAGCCCATTGCTCATCAGGTGCACCCTCACCACGCCAATTGTTTCCAGGTATGCTCGTGACGGAGTCAGAATATGGAGAATCATTGGTATTTGAGCTGAGCACTGCGCCGCTTCCCCATTGGTCACCATTGAATTGGAGATCAATGTCACCTTGAGAACCGTTAAAGGTAAACAAGTCATTAGGATCACCTACTGCTCCACCGTCGGTGCCTCCATCGGTCCCACCGTCAGTACCTCCATCAGTGCCAGTCGGTGAGACAGTCACATTGTCAATCAGGTACTTAGAACCTGCTCCAGTCTGCCATGCTGGGAACACCATAATAAGATCGATGTTAGTGAGGTCTAAACCTTGGTTTGACAGTTCACTCAGTTCAACCGTATAAGTTTGCCATACGTTCAACTCTGGTAGCGGACCAAGGTCAACATCGGCCTCTTCTCCTATATCATGATTGTCATCGTAGCGGCCACCGTTAGACTCCGCTTTGAACTGCCAAGTCGTCGCTGGCGTGTCACCTTCTTCAATCAACTTCATATCGAAAGATATGACACCATCAACCATCCACTCGTTAACATTGAGAGGAGTTGGAGTGCCTGCTTTACGAGTGTTGAAACCAGTCGCCGCCCATTTGTCAGTTGGCTGTTCAAACGAGGTTACAACGCCATGTGCTGCATCGCTGTCAGTCACTACCGGTTGAACGGCATCCGGTGCGGCATCACTCCAAGCAACCCATTGAGGGTTTGCTGCGCCATTGAAGATCACGATTGGCATGTTACCTGTCGTGCCACCATCAGTCCCGCCGTCAGTACCACCATCGGTCCCGCCGTCAGTGCCACCATCGGTCCCGCCGTCTGTGCCACCATCGGTGCCGCCATCGGTCCCGCCGTCAGTGCCACCATCGGTCCCGCCGTCAGTGCCACCATCGGTCCCGCCGTCTGTGCCACCATCGGTGCCGCCGTCAGTGCCACCATCGGTGCCACCATAGAACTCAAACTCAGCAAACTTAACGTCACCCACATCCGCTGTCTCTCCCTTGAGGATAATGCCCAAAGTTTTCATATCGGTGAAGTCTGGAGTCTGAACGGTTACTTTCTTCCACCCATTGCCCAAGCTCTCCTCGACGATCTCACCAATGGCTCCGTCAGGATTCTTAGTACTGAACAAATGAGTATCTGGTGCACCGCTTGGGCGTTGGAACTCAATTTTTGTTTCATAGTAAGCATTTTCCTGCACTTTGAAAGAAAAGTGAGTGTAGCCCGTGATATCTGCTCCCGAAGTTTCGACAGTCTCAATCACTACCACAGCCCATTGCTCATCAGGTGCACCCTCACCACGCCAATTGTTTCCAGGCATGCTCGTGACTGAGTCAGAATATGGCGAATCATTAGTGTTTGAGCTGAGGACCGCACCGCTTCCCCATTGGTCACCATTGAATTGGAGATCAATGTCATCTTGAGAACCGTTAAAGGTAAACAAGTCATTGGGATCACCTAAAGCTCCACCATCGGTGCCACCGTCAGTACCACCATCGGTGCCGCCGTCAGTACCACCGTCGGTGCCGCCGTCAGTACCACCGTCGGTGCCGCCGTCAGTACCACCGTCGGTGCCGCCGTCAGTGCCTGTCGGTGAAACAATAACATTGTCAATCAGGTACTTAGAACCTGCTCCAGTCTGCCATGCTGGGAACACCATAATAAGATCGATGTTAGTGAGGTCTAAACCTTGGTTTGACAGTTCACTCAGTTCAACCGTATAAGTTTGCCATACGTTCAACTCTGGTAGCGGACCAAGGTCAACATCGGCCTCTTCTCCTATATCATGATTGTCATCGTAGCGGCCACCGTTAGACTCCGCTTTGAACTGCCAAGTCGTCGCTGGCGTGTCACCTTCTTCAATCAACTTCATATCGAAAGATATGACACCATCAACCATCCACTCGTTAACATTGAGAGGAGTTGGAGTGCCTGCTTTACGAGTGTTGAAACCAGTCGCCGCCCATTTGTCAGTTGGCTGTTCAAACGAGGTTACAACGCCATGTGCTGCATCGCTGTCAGTCACTACCGGTTGAACGGCATCCGGTGCGGCATCACTCCAAGCAACCCATTGAGGGTTTGCTTCATCATTGAAGATCACGATTGGCGTGCCGCCGTCAGTGCCACCATCAGTGCCGCCGTCAGTGCCACCATCGGTCCCGCCGTCAGTGCCGCCGTCAGTGCCACCATCGGTGCCGCCGTCAGTACCACCATCGGTGCCGCCGTCTGTACCACCATCGGTGCCGCCGTCTGTACCACCATCGGTGCCGCCGTCTGTACCACCATCGGTGCCGCCGTCTGTACCACCATCGGTGCCGCCGTCAGTTCCACCATCAGTGCCTTGATTTACAAAAGTAACATCTGCAATTTCAAAAGAACCTGCTTTAGTAAATACCAACGCAAAAGCTGTCATTTGATTGAATTCAGGCAAAGATACTTCCATCTGCACCCAACCATCAGAAAGCGCCTCGCCCTCTGAGATGAAGTAGCTCTCTTGAACTTCCTCGTCATTAATGATGCTTTGTATCAACACGCCGATTTCTGGCTCGCTTGTCAACACCTTAAACTGCGCGTGTGTGTATGAAGTGATATCAATAGGATTTAGATTGTATAACCAAGTTATAGACTGCCAATTATCATTTGACGTGACCTCGAATATAGGGTCATAAACACCCCCTTCTTTCGTGTCGCCGTCGAGCTCCCCCCAGAATTGCAATGCATCAATTGGTGGGTTAGTGACTTGGCCTGTGTACGATAGATAAGCCGTCTCTGGAGAAACTGGTCTTTCTTTGGTGATAAATGCTATATCAGCAATTTCAAAAGACCCGGCATTCTCACCTTTGAACGCAAAGGCAAACGTCTTCATATCAGAGTAATTGGGCAATGGTACTTCCATTTGTACCCAGCCATCTGAAAGCGCTACACCACTTGAAATTGCGTAGTCTTTGTTGGACTCTGGTTGCGACAAGCTCTGGACAAGCACACCTATCGTTTCATTATCCGTACGCACTTTAAATTGTGCATTTGTATACGAGGTTATATCCGCAGGGTTATTGTTGAACGTCCAGGCTAATGCTTCCCATGTTTCACTTGAGGTGACATTGAATACCTCATCAAACGCGCCACCTCTTGTAATCTCAACACTTAAACCTTCCCAATATGCAATATCTTCAGCCGGAAAGTTGTTTGCCTGACCCGTGTAAGAAATGTAAGCAGTTTCAGGCGGAGTGTCGTCTCCACCGTTGCTATCGTTATTAACAAATGCAATATCTGCTATCTGCAATGTTTCCGTATCTGGAAGGTCAACGAGAGATAAAGCAAATATTGTCATGTCGGTGTAGGAAGGCACTGGCACGCTCATTTGAACCCAACCGTTAGCAAGCGAAGAGCCCGTTGCAGTGCCATATTTGTTTTCTGACTTCCCACCATCTTGATTTTCAACAGTTACCTGTACATCAGAAGCGGCTGTTTTAACTTTGAACTCAACATGGGTATATGCGGTCAAGTCAACAGGGTTATCGTTGAAAATCCAAGCAACAGCCCCCCAACCTAAAGTTGCAGTGAGCTGTTTAACCGGGTTGTAGGAATCATCATTCACATCTTCAAGTCTAGTGTCTTCGCCGTTAGGCCAAAGTTGAATATCGTTGAAGTTGTGAACAGTGTCCTTACCGGTATACATGACGTATCCAGCTCCAGAGTCATCAGAACCCGTTTCATATGGAATGGCAAAAATTGCATCAATGACGTTTTGTTCTACACCACCGTGTGACTTAACGATCTGATTACCACCACGAGTGATTCCTTCAAATGCGCCGGCATCTACAAGATCCCAAATTGCATATTTGGCGTTACCGTCAATATCGACCAAACCAAAGTGTTTCTCTGAGTGACCTTCAGCTTGCGCTCTATCTCCATCCCAACCAGCTTTCCATGGTTCATCAAATGATTGGAAGAAGAACACAGACGCGCCGTAATCGACAGCCCATTGGCTCATTGCATCGTAGTACTTCTTCTGGTTGTACTCGCCAGCAGCACCAGTGCCGCCCTGGCCTGCACCGTCAGTAGACTCTGTAGACCAACCGGTTTCACCAATATGCACCTGTTTGGTACTGTCTACGGCCATCACACTGTCTTTCACTGCATCGATTTGGGTCAGCGCTTTATTGAAGGCGCGCTCCATGGCTTTATCAGCTTGCTCTTGACGCGTAAGAGACTGTTCTGACTCAGGAACTGGCCAGAAATCGCTATCATAGATAGTGTCATGGAATGGGTATACATGGACAGACACGTAATCAACAGCTTGGATCAACGCTTTGAGGTCAGCTTCATATTGCTGATAGAAACCGTCATTAATTGCCCATACAGCCCAGTTTTCAGAAGTGGTGATCCAGATATTTTTGTCAATGGTTCCGTCAGCTTTAAGTGCCTGAAGATCATTAACATGTTTCAGTACAAATCTTGGCTCAATGCGGTACGCAGACCACTCGACCATCGCCTCATTACCAACTGCGATAACTTTGATGATGTTTGGATAAGTTTGAGCAAACTCGACAGCTTTCTCCATCTCGAGTTGGTTATTGGGGTGCTCTTGAGTACTGTCTAATTCAAGATCGGAAAACGCATTCAGAGCAGAAATCCACACACCAAGCATCACATTCATTTCGAAGTTGGCGTCTTCCTGTTGGAGTTCGCTAATCGCTTGGAGCAGCCTTTCAGTATCGATAAAGTCACGCGTATTGTAAGTGCGTAACATACGGATGCCTGCGGCATGCATAATCTTTAGATCTTCTTTAATTTCTTCAACGCTAGGAGCGCTTTCGTTAGAACGCTCTTCCGCGCGGAAAGCACCATATGAGATTGCAGGAAGTTCAGTAGTACCGAGCACTGGTTGCCCAGGAGCGACACCACCGGCTACTGAAGAAACAGGGAAGTTACCCGTAGGCGCTGGCTGAGGCGCAATTTCAGGCGCTACTGCGTAATCGCTACTGCTGCTGCCGTCAGTACCACCGTCAGTGCCACCGTCAGTACCACCGTCAGTGCCGCCGTCAGTCAAATCGGCTCCAATTTCATCATCTTTCGTCTTGCTGAAGAAAGCATTTCTTACTTCAATAACACCGCCATCTGCTGTAGCGCTGGAACTAAAGAAGAGAGGCGAAGTTACGTCAGACATATCTACTGTTTTGGTTCCCAAAAGCTCAGATACTGGGATTTGTACAGTTTGCCAATCTGATGTCAAAGTGCGGCCAGTCGGACCAAACACCACCGAGTTGCTTGTTTGAGGACGAGTAGAACTATCAAAAACGCCTGTTTGGAAGCCAATATTGATATCAGTTGTCGTTGTGCCTTTGATATCGAAATTTAGATAGCCATCTTCGAAGCCAACCAGTGATACCGCTCCAGTTTGAGGCAGTACCAAACCTGCCCCCCAGCCCCAATCTTTGGATGTTCCTCCGGTTGGCGGTGTGGTCAACTCTAGTGATTGCAGATCAGAATTAGCGCCAAGAAAAGACGTCTCTTCCCATCCAAACGCTTGAAGATCGTTTTGCAAAGATCCATCACTGAAGAGGGTCACTGTTGAGTCTGGGTTAGTAATATTTTGCGTTTGACCCACACCAATATCTTCGCCGACGTTTGTATTTGTAGACGAACTGAAGTAAACCGCTCGAAGTTCAACAACTGCATCGCTGCCTTTTGTCTGGACAAACAGTGGCATTGAGACATCAGCCAGATCCATGGCAATATTGCCCATCAACTCGCTCATCGGAATTCGAATAGTTTTCCAATCAGAGCCAATCGTACGGTCATCACCAGCTCTCGGTGCTACCTGGCTGTTTGCACTTTTTGTATCCGATTGAAGTTCAACCGAAGCAATTTTGACAGGGCGCTGGTTAAGTTCATTGCCTTCGAAATCGGTACCTTTACCCGTTTGGAAACCAACTGTTACGGGTTGGGTTGTCGTGCCTTTGATTTCAAAGTTCAGGTAGCCGTCGTTGTATCCTGTTAGGTTAGCCGAACCCGCTTTTTGGCCATCAGAGCCTATAACACCCGCTCCCCAACCCCACTCAGCTTCTTGGAAAACATTGGAATCAGTTGGCCCTTCCGCTAGCAATGACTGAGTCTCGCCATTTGCCGCCATGAAAGCTGTACCAACAAAGCTGCCTGCACTGTCTGATGCAGCTTCATTCTGAAAACCAATTCCTTCTAAGTCAGGATTTAGCACCCCTTGGTAGTAAACGGTATAAACATTGTTTCCTGTAGGAGTCCCGGCTGGAGGAATTCCACCTGGTGAGTCATCACCGCCGCCACAACCGCTCAGTGCGACCGAGCTCATCAGCAGCATCTTTGCAAATAAATTTTTCATCATATCGTCCGTATTCCTGAATCCTTACTTCTAACCCGCAGCGGCCACTACCTTGCAGGGACTAGAAACTCCACATGTCGCACGGAGAATCACATTTGGGTGTGGGTGTCGTTACAAAAAGAAAGCGCTTTCTAAGCAAGTTCAAAATAAAGCCGTTTGAACGGCTCTAACCAAAACGGGGATACACGCCCGCGTATGATGTAAAGATATTGTTAATCACATGAGCTTCTCAATCAGAATCTTCGGCTTTACTGGCAATAAATGGGATTTATCACACAGTAATTTGCAACGAATGATCTAATAACCACTAATGAGACACTTGGCTTTTATTGGTTCGCTTATGGGACAATTGCCTAACCTCTTAATTAAGAAGACAAGTAATCCAGTCAATTTGTGAACATTATGTGAAATGGATAACATTTTAACCTGTGACTATTTGCAGATGCCCCCGCACCTCTTTACGGTTGCTTTGACTATCGGTTTCTTTAACGTTTTGGTAACTAGATTGCCAGTTCTGCTGGAAGGGATGGATAAAAAGCTAGACAAACTCGACTGTTGTACACGTTAAGCCGATAGGGTGTTCGGCTTAACATAAACTTAGAATCGGGTATTTATTTAAATTCACAAGAAAGCGCTTTCAAAAAGTAAACCAACTTCGCTTATGGAGTGAAAATGAACAAGTCTACATTAGCGGTGGCTGTTCTGTGTGGCATCGGTGCTCTTACGAGCTCGCCAGCAAACGCAGACATCATTGACGAGTTTGAGTTTCATGGTTATTTCCGTGCTGGTTACTTTTTCAGTTCGGAAAATGATTTCAAGAAAGCTGATATCCCTGGGCAAAAAGAGCAACTGGGGCGTCTCGGACTAGAGGCAGATAACGATGGAAACCTGAACTTTATTGCTCGCTCCAACATTGGAGAGGATCAACAGCTCAGCATTCATGTCGGAATCGGTGACATTGAATTCGATGACCTTATCGGATACGTAGAGATGTCCGGTGTTACACCATCAGGCAGTCTTTGGGCGGGTCGAAGAAAGTTAGGTGAAGAGAATTACATCTTTATGACCGACTTCTTTTACACCGACATCGACGGCATTGGTGTAGGTATAGAAGATTACGAGATTGGAGATAGCTTCATTGATTTGGCGTACATCGCTAGCGATAGAAACATCAGTGATAGTTACGACGATTATGACGACTTCATTGACAACGCTTCAACAAACGCAGAGGTCATCAAACAACAAAACGCTCGCTATGTGACTGATGCTGAGCGCGCAAGCATTTTTGACAATCAAAACAATCCAATGCACACCCTTCACCTCTCTTACAATCTTGGTGCATTAACCCTGCAAGGCAACTATAAGTACATGCCTGACAATTGGGATCTTACCGGTAAGGAATGGGCTGAAGATGGTTACGATGTCACTGCCATCTATCATATGCTCGACTTCTTCGGTTTAAAAGGAAATGCATTTTCATATGCCATTCTTCAAGCTGGCGAAGGGTTAGGTTCAGGTAACCTTCTTGGCGGCACAATGACCGACTTTGTATCTTTAAGACCTGGTTCACTCACACAAGGTTACAAAGTTAATGACACGAGCCAGTTTGGTGAAGACGGCCTAGCCCCTATTTTTGGTGACCCGTATTACCGGGTAACGCTTCGTGAAGATGACGCCAAGTCCGTTCGCGCACTTCTCTGGGGTGGATATACCAACAGCCAAGGAATTGGTTTCTTCCCTGCACTTCAAGCGCAATACAACGATGAAGGCACGAATAACGAAGGCAATGATGCTGGCTACAACTACTGGGTATCAGCAATGATGCGCAATATCTTCCCAGTCAAAAACAACTTCATCATTCAAACTGAGGTGGGTTACTACGAAAACGTTCAGAATGGTGGCCATTGGCACCAATCTAAATTTACGGTAGCGCCTACATTTGTGCTTTCCGATGGTCTATCGACGGCAGAAATCCGCTTTACTGCAACTTACCTCCCGCTCTCATGGACAACGGGCGAAGAAGGCAACCAAGCCATACCACTGAAAGACGACGTTGTCTTCGGTATTCAGGCGGATGCCTACTGGTAAGCCTTTGGAGTTGAAAGGCTACGCTGTAAGTAGCTCCAAAAGTGTTTGAATGTATTGCGCAATTAACCTGAATTGCCGACGTGTAAGGATACAACAATGACTAATTTCCCTTATCGACGCGCATTAGTGGCTGCAGCAGTGGTTACTGCTGTTGCCGGTTGTGAGTCGAAAGTGTATCAACCAGTGACTGCTGGCCCTGATACCAGCGCTCCTATGGTTCGTCCTTCCAGCGACTGGACTCTGGTGTGGAACGACGAATTTAGTGGCGACGCGATTGATAAATCAAAATGGAGCCACGAGGAAAACTGTTACGGTGGCGGTAACGCTGAGCGCCAGTGTTATACCGATCGTAAAGTGAACTCGTTTGTAGAAGACGGCAAGCTGCACATTGTCGCTCGTGACTACCAGTTCACGGGGCCTTCCGACCCAGAGGGTAAAACTCGTCACATGGCGACCCTACCCTTTACGTCTGCGCGTTTGCGTACGATGAACAAAGGTGATTGGAAGTACGGTCGCTTTGAAGTTCGTGCAAAACTGCCATTTGGTCAAGGTACTTGGCCGGCCATCTGGATGCTGCCGACTGATTATGTATTTGGCGGTTGGGCAGCCTCTGGTGAAATCGATATCGTTGAAGCGGTTAACCTGAAAACCGCCACTGACGAACTTGGTGCTGAGGCAGGTAAAGAAGAAGCACGTATTCACGGTACTATTCACTATGGTCGTGAGTGGCCGGATAACGTGAGTACAGCTGCGGAATATCACCTTCCAGATCACGTAAACCCTGCAGACGGTTTCCACACTTACTCACTAGAGTGGGAAAAGGACGAAATGCGCTGGTATATCGATGATATCCACTATGCAACGCAGCGCTCCGACGGTTGGTACAGCCAATACAAAGAAGGTGGTCGCTGGGTAACTGGTGAGTCTGATGCCCCGTTCAACCAGCGCTTCCACATGATTCTGAACCTTGCGATTGGTGGTTCTTGGGCATCGAATGCTAACGAAGGCGGTATCGACCCATCTATCTTCCCGCAAACCATGGAAGTGGATTTTGTTCGCGTTTACGAATGTTCGAAAGACCGTGAAACCGGCAAAGGTTGTGCGACCGTTCAGGATTCCGCTCAATTCATCGCTGGTACACCTGCGCCTGAAATCATTATTCCGGGCCCAGACTATGCAACCGGCCCTGAGTTTGTGCTGTTTGGCGACAAGCCAGACAAACACCTGCGTTCGAAAGAGTACGATCCACAGTTCAAGATCTACACAGAAACCAAGCCTGTTGAAGGCCGTGGTGATGTGCTGGCAATGAAGAAAACCGGTGAGATCGGTAACTTCTACTTCGAATCACCTGAAGTCAACATGGGTGAATGGATGCAAGGTGGTGAGTTGGTCTTTGACCTATTGGTTGAAGAAAAAGCGCCGGAATCAAACATCCTTGTTCGTGTAGACAGCGGCTGGCCAGCATCGAGCGACATCGATGTAGAAGTGCCACCACTCGGTCAATGGACAGAAGTTCGTATCAACTTCGCTGAACTGATCGAAAACGGTAACCGTTTTGCACCAGGTTCGAAAGCGAATGTTGAAGGCCTGAAGAATATCTTTGTTATGGAGCCAACAGGGCCGATGGTTCTGCAACTCGATAACATTAGATACGAGAAGAAATAGTCCCTCTTCTTGAAACCCAAAGGGAGGCGAAAGCCTCCCTTTTCTTTTGTATCAGGCTGTGTAAGCCGCACAAGACTTGATCAAACTCAGCAAAACCCTTCCATATCGCGCTTTTAGTGCTGGAAATACCCTGCGGGTGATTGATAAAATCCCTGCCACTTCAATAAACGCATATCAAAGAGAGTGACTCCCCATGGGACGCAGTTTCGAAGTTCGTAAAGCTTCAATGGCGAAAACACAAGGCGCCAAAGTTAAGCTGTACTCAAAGTACGGTAAAGAAATCTACGTTATCGCGAAAAACGGCGGTGGCGATCCAGATTCAAACCTGTCGCTTAAGCGCATGATCGAGAAAGCGAAAAAAGATCAGGTGCCAGGGCACGTTATCGACAAAGCAATCGAGAAAGCAGCTGGCGGCGGCGGTGAAAACTATGAAGTTGCGCGCTACGAAGGTTTTGGCCCAGGCGGTTGCTCAGTGATCGTTGACTGTCTAACTGACAACAACAACCGTACCTACATGGAAGTGCGTCAGTGCTTCGTGAAAACCAACTCAAAGATTGGTGGCCCAGGTACTGTTGCTCACATGTTTGATCACCAGGCTGTATTCCAGTTTGCCGGTGAAGACGAAGAAGCGGTACTGGAAGCGTTGATGATGGCAGACGCTGACGTGACTGACATCGAATGTGAAGACGGCGTAATTACTGTATTTGCACCTCACACTGAATTCTTCAAAGTGAAAAACGCACTGACAGAGTCAATGCCAGAAGTCACTATCGACGTTGAAGAAATCACCTTCGTTCCACAAACCATGACTGCAGTAAGCGGCGACGATGTTGCAACCTTCGATAAGTTTATGGACATGCTGAACGACTGTGACGACGTACAAAACGTTTACCACAACGCAGAAATCGAGGCGTAACTCCTTAACGTTTGCGTTCGAAATGCCCGGTTTAACCGGGCATTTTACTTTTTGACTACATTAAGGCTCCACCATGGAACATAAAGATTTTGAAGCGCTGGTCAAAGCCCTTTGCGAAAAAGCCAGCCTTCCTGAAGCCCTCGATATGCTTAAAGTCTGCGAAGACGAGGCGGTTGCTGAAGCAGCTAACGCGCTAACAGGACAGTTCGCTCTGGCAGAAATTGAAGGTGAAAACCGTGTTTATCACGTCTTCACTGAAGAAAATGATCAAGGCGAAGAACAAGAGTTTGTCGAACACGTGATGAACGTGGGCGATGACGTGATTGTATTTGTCGCCTGGTTCTTCTTCACTCAGTTCGACATCAAGAACCGCGATACCTACGCTGCAGCTGGTCGTACTTACAAGCAACCTAAACGCAGCTAAGAAAAAGCCAGAGCACTGCTCTGGCTTTTTACTTTCCAATACCCCGCGTATCAACACGCTTTCGGCTCTACCTTTTCCCAAGCCCATTCGTACCACACCAATTCGGCGCTAATTTGCGATTCCCATACTTGGTTGTTAGAAAGATGAATAGCATTGCATTCCCACCTTCCCCAATCATTTCCATTTTTCATACAAGCTTTGACAAAAACACGTTCGGCACATTCGCTAGTCAAGCTAATAACTAACTTATCAGGCATCCAGTAGGAATTATCCGTCACAACGCATTTAGCGCTGACATCAGACATTTTGGTTGGTTTTGTGCAGATATTTTCTGATGCACTAGCGAGATTTAATACGGCAGATACAGGGAGTAACAGCGAAGCAAGCGTTCTTTGAAATTTGATTTTCATGATCTTTGTATATATTTATTTTTCCAATAAACACCTGTATACAAACCCACACCATCAAATACTATGCATTACACCGTTATCTTTTTTGTCTGTGAATTTAGGCAAATTTAACGCTCAATTAATAGTGGCCTTATCAGTTACACTTCCAGTATCTAAATTTCCAATAGCAAAGTTATCTAGCAAATGGTTGTGAGAAAACGTTTTACGGTACTAGATTATCTGAGGCTCTTGCTGAGTTGCACAGTGAATACTGCCTCCCCCCGCAGCAATGGCATCTACGTTTAATGCCTCCACAGTGCGTTCTGGGAAAAGTCTCTCCATCGTTGCTTTGGCCTTCGCATCCGCAGTTTTGTCACCAAACTCCTGCATGATCACTGCATGGTTACAAACATAAAAACCGACATAGCCAGCAGCGAACTCTTTGCTGTCAAACTCTTCACGAATCGTATCTGGCGTTTCCAGTGCATGAAGGCTCAACCTGTTTCCTTGTGCATCGGTCGCTGCTGACAAAATCTCCCAATGCTCTCGGGTAAGCTCGTATTCATAGGATTCTGGATAGGTATCAATACCAACGACCACATTGCCTGGACTGGTAAATCGAGCGTAAAAATCTGTATGCCCATCAGTGATGTCGCGTCCTCGTATTCCTGGGATCCAAATGATTTTTTCCAACCCTAAAAACGGCATCAGAAGATCTTCAAATTGGGCTTTAGAAATACCAGGGTTACGGTTTGCATTTAAAGTACAGCTTTCAGCAACAATAGCGGTACCCTGCCCGTCTACCTCTATGCAGCCACCTTCCATAACAATTCGCGCTTGAATACGTTGAGTATGGCTAAGGCGGGCAATCTGCTTTGCCACGGATGCATCCAGTCTATATTGTTGCTTATTTCCCCACCCATTGAAGTTGAAGTCGACAGCAGCTTTGTCACCTTGCTCGTTCAATACGAATACTGGCGCAGTATCTCTCGCCCACAAATCGTCGAGTTGACCTTCGATTAGATCAACCTTGTCTCCCATCAAGGCCCGAGCGATTTCCATATCCTTTTTTCGTACCAACATGGAAACGGTTTCGTATTTGGCAATCGTGAGCGCAATGTCCGCGAGATTTTTTTGAACCGCAGGAAGTAATCTCTTTCCCCAGATTGGCTCTGATGCCCCAAATGCCATCCATGTACGCTCATGAGGCGCCGATTCATCAGGCATTATCCAAGCCGCACGATTCGGGCGCGTTATTTCTGTTGCATGAAGGCCAGGAACAAAAGGCAACGTGAGTGCCGCTGCACCAGCCTGTTGAATAAATCGTCGACGAGAAATCATAGAAGGAGTGCAATCAATTTTATATCTATCAAATACAGAGGGTTAACTAAATATTGCGTAAAAAAGCCTAACTGTCATCTTTGATGTTTAAATTGCTTCCGCCAACCACTCTGAGAACTGCCTGACTTTCGGCAACACAGTCACACTCAATAAAAATGCGCACGGCCAAGCAACCACAAAACTCTGCCCCCAGACCTCGGGCCAATCATCAGAAAACCCCATTTTGTAGCCGGAGATCAACCCAGACATAGTAACTGCCATCACTAATGTGCTGAGTGCTGTTGTTATCCAAAACCGTTTCCTTTCCATTCTCACCTCAAACTTGCTGTGCTTTTGTCTTTGGACTTAAGATAAATAAATCCATAAACGAGATATACAGGCACAATTTGAACCATGAATTCCATTTTTGGAAACATTGACGATCTCTATCTCTTTTGCCAAATCATCCGTGATGGCTCGCTGCTTTCGGCATGTAAGTCATTAGGGTTACCCGCTTCTACTGTGTCTCGCCGGATCAGCGCGATGGAAAAAAGGCTCAATGTTCGATTACTGGAAAAGCGAGGACGAGAGCTCGTTGCGACAGAGTCAGGAAAGCGAGCTTATGAACAACTCATTAGCAGCATGGAGCAACTTGAATCTGGGATTGAGCAAATTCTACAAGATAGCAACGAGGTGTTTGGCAACCTCAAGGTGACCATGCCAAATAACTTCTATCATGGGTTTGTTGGGGATGTGATTAGTCGATTCCTTGAGGATTATCCCAAGGTAAAACTTGAGATTATTTTAAGCCAAGAACAGCAGATCCCGACAACAGATAGGGATCTCTTAATGACCTTCGATTTAACCGGTCTTGAAAGCTTCATTGCCAGGCCACTTTTTACGGCCAGACATGGCTTCTTTGCCAGCCAAAGTTATCTCGAAAAACATGGTGAGATCGCAACGATTGAAGCGTTGAAGCAAGCAGATTGGATAGCCGTAGATAAAGTCTGGAACATCAACCTATATCGCGAACAGAGCCTTGAGCACACCATCGCTATACGCCCCAAGTTAGTTGTTAATGACATCGCGGCAGTGATTACTGCTGTGGAACAAGGTATTGGCGTCTCGTCTCTTCCTCTTCGTCATACCTTTGGCAATAAAAAGCTCGTTGAGATTTTGCCGGAATATACCCGAGCCGACAGAACCGCCTATTTGGTTTATCGCGAGCGTCAACATCAGCCTCGCGCGCTGACTTTGCTGGTTGATGCCCTGCTCAAGGCTGCAAGGACGATTAAATATGGCACTGACGCCTATCATGGTGGCACGAAGAGGAATTGACTTTGTGCATCAAAATTTAAGCAATAAAAGCAATCATTAACGGCTAGACTCGGGGAAACAACGCGCTAAAGAAAGGACGCATTGAAATGAGCGAGCAACGCAAACAATGGATTCACGATCTCCTCAAGAAAGGCATTGAGCATGGCGATGCTGAAGCCGTTAAAGTTGTCGATGAAACCCAGTACAAACAGCACAACCCTATGACAAAGGAAGGTGATGTCGGGTTAGCTGAGCTGTTTGCGAAACTGGCAAAGACTAACCCTCATGTTGAGATTCTGCGCATTTTCTCAGATGGCGATTATGTGTTTGCCCATACCGAGTATGACTTTTCCAGCGTAAAAATCTGCTTTGAAGTATTCCGATTTGAAGGGGATAAAACCGTCGAGCATTGGGACAACTTAGAGCTCAAGCAGCCCAGCAATGCTTCTGACCGAAGCATGATTGATGGCGCAACAGAAGCCGCTGATTTGGAGAAAACAGAATCCAATCGCGAAACCATCATCAATCTCGTTAATCAAGTATTGGTAGATCAAAACCCCGATGTGATTCCTCTCTTTTTCAATACCACTGATTATAAAGAACATAGCCCTGAGCTCAGTGATGATCTGGACTCGCTAAAACATGCCCTCTTGAAAAGTCAGCCCGATGGTTCGCCATATGTTCATTACCAAACACTACATCGCACTTTTGCAGAAGGTAACTTTGTACTCACTGCCTGCGAAGGCCTGCGCGCTGGTGTTCATATCGCCTTTTATGACTTGTTCAGATTAGAAGACGGAAAAGTGGTCGAACATTGGGATACCGTGGAAGAAATACCCCCACGTGAGATTTGGAACAATCAGAATGGGAAGTTCTGATTTAAACACTTGACGTGACTGAGATTCCAAATGATACTGTATATATAAACAGTATCATTTGGAGGTGCTCATGAATACGAAAGAGTTTGACCAGTTGCTTGAACGGGTTAACCAAAGCCGTAAAGCAGCCTTGAAAGATAATACGTTTATTGAACAGGCTGAGCTTCACGCAAAAGAGTTGGCTCGCTTAGAAAGCATGAACATGCGCCCAGTGAAAAAGCGGGCCAAGAAAAAGAAAGTCAGTGCACCGAAGCGTTTCTCAAACGTTTACGAGGGATTCGCGGAAAGCCGAGACGATGTTTTCCATTACTGAGTCACAGAGAATTCAGACTGAGTTTATCCCAGCGTATCATGGCTTCTTTGCCTGATTCATAACCCAGATAATAGGCCTTTTTAAGAGGCGCCTTTTCCCTACTAAGGCGCTTCAACTTGAAATCTTCCGGCGGACAAATCTGAATAATTTCCACCCCTTCAGGCGGATGCTCTATCAGTTCAAGCGTTTCGTTGTAGCGAATGTGTCGCGTCAGCATCGGCGCTATCAATGCTGGATGATCTTTGAGTAGATGTTTAGTTAAAACGTCGAATTTAGGCTCAGATTTTCTGTAACTTGCCGGACGGCTCCGAAGCACCATGATTTGTGTAGCCCCGCGACGAATCGCCTCTGCAACAGGAATTGCATCTGCCACGCCACCATCGACGTATCTCACGCCATTCAGTTCCACACCATGTCGGTACATCACTGGCAACGCGCTGCTGGCTTTCATGGTTTCAGCCAACATTTCAACGTCTGGTGTATGGTACTCAGGTTCGCCATTGTCCTGCCGGGTAACACCGAGAAAAAACGGCCTTGGGTCTGCTTTCAGAACGTCTTTGTCGATACCAAGCTCTTCCAGCGTGACTTCCCACATCCAGTCGAGATCCATCAAGTCACCGCCCATGGCGAACTGACCCGGTCTCAGGAATTCTTTGCGAAGGCTGTAATCGAGGTAGATTTTCAGGTTTCTTCCCGGCATGTCAGCCAAGTACGCTGCCAGATTGCTGCCGCCTGCAGATACGCCCCAGAAGCTATCGAACGGCGAGAAGTTTTTCTCCATGAAGTAATCAAGAATGCCGCACGAGAACACGCCGCGCATTGCGCCACCTTCTACAATAAGTGCAGACTTCCCAACCTTCTCCATTTACCTTTCTCCTAAAAACTCCGCTACCGAGCCTCGCTCAATGACGGCTGGCTCTAACTCTACGATCTGAGGTTCGCTACCGCTGTCACTGATGCGTTGAATCAAAGCATCGACCGCGGCTTTTCCTAGACGATACTTGGGTTGATGAACGGTAGTGAGCGAAGGCGTCATGTATTTCGCCAAGTGGATATCATCGTATCCCATCACGGATAAATCTGCTGGAACAGAAATCCCCTGTTCGTTGGCAGCGTTAATAAGGCCCATCGCCATCATGTCGTTACCTGCGAAAATTGCGGAAGGTAACTTACCGTTGTCCTGAAATTTTGCCAGAGCCTGATAGCCACCCTCACATTCGAAATCGCCTTCCACCACCCATTTCGGGTTGATGTTAAGGGCAGCCTCTTTCATAGCACGTTTGAAGCCCTGATAGCGCATTTGCGCCTGATGCCTAACTAAAGGCCCAGTGATGCAGCCAATTTCTCTATGCCCTTGTTGGATAAGATGCTTGGTCGCCAAATAGCCGCCACGAAGGGAGTTATCCTGAATCTTGTCGCATGGCAGGGAGATTGGACCCCAGTCCATCACAACCACCGGTACGGATTGAAGCTTTTCAAGGATCTCGGAATACTCCCCTTCAAGCGTTGAACACATCAGGATGAAACCGTCGACACGCTTTTGCATCAGCGTATCAATAGAGGCTTTCATGCGCTGGGCATCGCCTTCGGTATTACAGAGTATCAGGTTGTAGCCCGCGTGATAGCAGCTTCGCTCCACCCCCTTTACCACCTCACCAAAGAATGGGTTGGTTGATGTGGTGACAATCATGCCAAGGGTGTTGGTGCGGTTGGTTTTGAAACTGCGCGCCAAAGCAGACGGCGCAGTGTAATGAAGTTCTTTAGCAGCGTTATTTACGCGCTCTGCAATCTCATCACTGACAAAGCGCGTTTTGTTGATGACATGGCTAACGGTCGAGGTTGAAACACCGGCTAACTTCGCGATGTCTTTCATTGTCGCCATGTCTTCTCCTTAATCAGGCGTGTTCTTTTAGGAATACGTTCACTTCATCACGTGTTGGTATCGAAGTCTGAGCACCAAAACGTGTTACAGAGATTGCCGCTGCTGCGTGAGCAAACTTAATCGCTGATTTTAAAGGCATTGATTCCATTAGACCAGTCACGAATGCGCCATTGAAAGTGTCGCCTGCTGCGGTGGTATCCGTTGCTTCTACACGGAATCCTGGCACGATTTGACCTTCGCCATTCTGGCTGACATACACACCTTTCGCGCCCAACGTGATCATCACGGTTTCGATACCCTTCCCATGCAGTAGGTCCGCTGCCGCTTTTGCTGATACATCGTCTTCCACCTTCACGCCCGTCAGCACTTCTGCTTCTGTTTCGTTTGGCGTGATGATGTCGATACAAGCCAACAAACTTTCAGGCAATTCTCGGGCAGGAGCAGGGTTCAAAATCACTTTAGTGTCATGTCGCTTGGCAATTTGAGCAGCCAGTTCGATACCGTCTAGCGGCGTTTCCAATTGCATCAGCAAGTATTCGGCCTGACGAATACGTTCAAGCTCTGGTTCAATGGCTTCTGCCGTCAATTTGGCATTGGCTTCTGCAGAGATACAAATGCTGTTTTCCCCGCTATCAGAAACCTGAATCATGGCGATACCTGTTGGGCAATCTGCCTGCATTTTCACGCCACCAATATTGATGCCATCACACTTGAAACTTTCGCGGATGTTCACGCCGAATGGGTCGTCGCCCACGCAGGCAATAAAGCCGATATCAGCTTTCAAACGCGCTGCAGCCACCGCTTGGTTTGCACCTTTACCACCAGGGATAACCTGATAATTGCGACCATGCAGGGTTTCACCCGGACGGGGAAAAGAAGGCACCTGCAATACATGGTCTGCGTTAACGCTCCCTAAAACCACTAACTTATTCATCGCGCTATCCTCAGCCTCCTTCAGGGAGACCTTATTGTTGTACTAAAAAACTGAGTGATTTAGGCTCTTTATCAAGAATCTAAAGCAATCGGTTCTGCACTCCCCCTCAAAATCCGAGGACTAATACACCCTCCCCTTTTCAAGGGAGGGTCTGGCTGGGGTTTTCCCTATTAGGCTTACTGAGTGACCACTTTCAACGGAACAGGAATCGATTTTTGAACCTGTTCGCCTTTCAGCATTTTATCTGCCACTTCAACACCAATAGCACCAATCAATTCAGGCTGTTGAGCAATAGTTGCTGCCAGTTTGCCACGTTTCACCGCTGCAATGCCGTCATCGGTGCCGTCAAAGCCAACAATCATCACGTCTTTGCCTGACGCTTGCACCGCGCGTAATGCTCCCAATGCCATTTCATCATTCTGCGCGAATACCGCCTGAACATCCGGGTTAGCTGCCAGCATATTCTCCATGACGTTCAGACCTTTAGTGCGGTCAAAGTCAGCAGGCTGGCTCGAAAGCAATTCCATTGAACCGCCATCCACCACTTTCATGAAGCCTTCGCCACGTTCACGCGCTGCTGATGTACCCGCAATACCTTCCAACTGAATGACTCTAGCCTGCTCACCCACTTTCTCCATGATGAACTTGCCTGCCATTTCACCGCCTGCCACGTTGTCAGACGCAATATGGCTCACCACTTCGCCGCGCTGTGCACCACGGTCTAATGTCAGAACAGGGATTTCGCTGCGGTTCGCAATGCGAATAGCGTTAGAAACTGCCGCGGAATCCGTCGGGTTGATAAGAATCGCTTTAACACCACGAATGGTTAGATCTTCCACGTTTGAAAGCTCTTTGCTCGGGTCATTTTGGGAATCCAGAACAATTAGCTCATAACCCAGCTCTTTTGCTTTGTTCTCTGCACCTTCCTTCATAGTGACAAAGAAGGGGTTGTTCAGTGTAGACACAACAATCGCCATAGTGTCTTGCGCTTGTGCAGCCACGGAAACGGTTGAGGAAAGCAGAGCGGCTGAGATAAGCATGGATAGTTTTTTCATTGTCTTCATCCTTTTGTTTTTGGTGCGCCAGTGAGGGGGACACTGGCGCGTTCTACACGTAAATCGTTGGTTTAATATTGGATTCGTAGGGTTACTTGTTTTTGTTGTCGACCATGACCGCCGCGAGAATCACTGTCGCTTTGGCAATCATTTGGTAGTAGGAGGAAACGTCCAGCAGGTTCAGGGCGTTGTTCAGGAAGCCAATGATCAGCGCACCAATGAGGGTACCCATGATGCGGCCTTTACCGCCCATCAGGCTGGTGCCTCCCAGTACCACTGCAGCAATCGCATCCAGTTCGTAGCCCATACCTGCGGTAGGTTGTGCTGAAGAAAGACGTGAGGTCACGATGATGCCTGCAAGAGCAGCCAAGAGGCCACAAATCGCATAAGCGCCAATCTTTACTTTGTCGACATCGATACCGGACAGGCGGGTAGCAGATTCGTTGCCACCAAGCGCGTAAATGTAGCGACCAAAACGGGTGTGGTTCAGCAAGTACCAGACCGCTGCAAACACAATCACCATCAACCAGACTGGAACCGGAATACCCAATGCATAGCCCGTACCGAACCAGGCAAACGCATCAGCGGTATCAGTAAAACCGGTAGAAATCGGACGGCCTTCGGTGTAAACCATGGTCACACCGCGCAGCAATGTCATGGTGACCAGCGTGGCAATAAACGCCTGCACCTTGCCTTTGGCGATGATGATGCCGGAAATCGCTCCCAATGCCGCACCAGCAAATAGCGCGGTTGGCACTGCCACCAGCACAGGCACTTCCATCGCAATCAGTGTTGCGGCAAATGCACCACATAACGCGAGAACTGAACCCACACTCAGGTCGATACCAGCGGTCAAGATGACCAGTGTCATACCTACCGCAATAATCGCGTTAATCGACGTCTGGCGAAGAATGTTCAGAATGTTGTCGACGGTAAAGAAGTTCGGGTTTAAAAACGACACCACGACAATCAGAAACAGAAGCGCAATAAGCGATTTCTGTTCTATCAACCATTCTTTGCTGAATAGCTTTTTACCTTCAGCTTTCGATTGGGTTACGGCGTTACTATTCATGCTGCATCCTTCTTAACGTATTTACCTACAGCGCAGGCCAGTAATGTTTCTTGATCCGCATCTTTGGCATCGAATTCCCCGGTAATACGGCCTTCATGCATCACCATGATTCGGTCACTCATTCCAAGCACTTCCGGCATATCAGAAGAAACCAGAATGATGCTCATACCTTCTGCTTTGAATCGGTTGATTAGCTGATAAATTTCTTTCTTTGCACCTACATCAACGCCACGGGTTGGCTCGTCGAGGATAAGTACACGCGGCTTAGTCATCAGGCCTTTAGCAATCGCGACTTTCTGCTGGTTACCACCAGACAAATTGCCTATGAGCTGCTCCCGGGTTGGCGTTTTGATGTTGAAGAGTTGGATGAAATCGTCGACGGCCATGACTTCGTCGTTGTGGCGGATTTGCATACCTTTGCTCAGCTTGTCCAGAGAGCAAATCGACATGTTTTCCTTCACCGACAATCCCAGAATCAGGCCATCGCCTTTTCGATCTTCAGAGATGTAAGCAATACCGTTAATCAATCCATCGCGTGGGCTGATTGGGTTAACGGTTTTGCCATTGAGTAAGATGTCGCCGCCATCGCGTGAAAGCGCGCCGTATATCACCTTCATCAGTTCAGTGCGGCCTGCGCCCATCAGGCCGGATACACCGAGAATCTCGCCGCGCTTAAGGGTGAAGCTGACGTCTTTCACACCCGCGCCGGAAACGTTTTTCACTTCCAGACAAGTGTCACCATGGGTGACTGCAATGCGTGGATATTGCTCTTCCAGCTTGCGACCCACCATCATTTCGATCAGGCGGTCTTCATCGATATCTTTCACCTGACATTCACCAATAAATTTGCCGTCGCGCAGCACAGTAATGTCATCGCAAATGGTGAAGATTTCTTTCAGACGGTGAGAGATATAAACAATGCCGCAGCCTTCGTCCCGAAGCTCATTGATGACCTTGAACAGCGATTCTGTTTCGGTGTCAGTCAAAGCATCTGTTGGTTCATCCATGATGATGACCTTAGATTCAAACGACAGCGCCTTGGCAATCTCCACCATTTGCTGTTCGCCCAAACTCAACGCACCCAACAAGGTTTTCGAGCTGTGTTTCACGTTCAGTCGTGCCAGCAATTTATCGGCTTCTGCGTACATCTTGTCCCAAAGAACACGGCCGAATGGGCCAGTGAATTCACGGCCGAGATAAATGTTCTCAGCAATTGTCAGTTCAGGGATCAGGTTCAGCTCCTGATGGATAATGCTGATACCAGCCTGCTGCGAATCACGTGGGCCTTTGAATGCTGCAGCTTTGCCTTCGTAATGAATCGAGCCACCGTCCAAGGCGTGGATGCCAGTCAGCACTTTCATCAGCGTCGATTTACCTGCACCGTTCTCTCCCATCAGCGCCATCACACGGCCTGGATAAACGTTGAGGCTGGCTTTATCCAGCGCTTTCACGCCGGGAAAAGCTTTCTCAATCTCACTGAGTTGCAATATTGCCTGGGTCATAGGAATGTCCTCGTCTCACTCAAATCAAAAGCGCTTAGAAAACCACGCCTGCTTGAAAAATCACGTTCGCATAAGGTGTGCATTCTCCAGTGCGAATCACTGCATGACTGTCATTGGTGCGTTCTTTGAATTCCTCATGCGAAAGGTATTGGATTGAAATCGATTTTCCGCTGCGCGTTTCTTCGTTTCGGATTTCCTGAATCAGCGCTTCATGGCAAGCAGGGCTTACTGTTGCGAACTCTTCTGCCAAGATAATCCCTTCAATTTGGGACTCCGTCAGCACGACACGAACCGTCTCCAAAAAGCCTGGAACGCCGTGAGTCAATGCGAGATCAATACGCGCTACATGCTGGGGAATGGGTAAACCGGCATCACAAATGGTGTATTCATCGGTGTGGCCCAGCGTAGAAACCAGGTGAGCGATATCAGAGTTCAGTAAGGTACTTTTTTTCATTCTTTAACCTTCTAACAGCGGCTAATTGCCGATGGGTCACCAGCCTTTCTTGGGAATCAAGCTGAAAAAACGGCCCATCGAAACGTTTCGCTGACAATAATCGAAACGTTTCGATGCGTCTTCATAATAAATATTCAGGCGTGATTTTGATCTCTTATCTTTAGGTTTTTGGGCAGGGAAATTTGAGCTGACTCACTGTCAGCAGTGCTCTCGGAAAACCCTGTGTTGTCCAAAGTTGAACACAGTAAAAACGATGCCAAAGAACGGGGGGTTGAATCGACTAAAAGGGAAAGAAGCCTTAGATAGCGCTTTCAACAGAAAGCGAATACATAGCATCAAAAAAGTTAAACATTTTATTAACACATCTCACTTATAGAACTCCGAAGCCAGCAACCGCGCCTTACGATGAACCTTGAGGCAGTAAGGCTTTACCCATAAAAGGTCAATGCGCAGCACAATGTTTCACAGTGAGCAACAGGACGAAACCCATGCCCACTGAAGTCGGATACGATCGCCCGCCGAAACCGCTACTCACTCGTCCCAGATAAGTAACGCAACACTACTGACCCTCAAACTTCGCGGTGAATTCCAATAAGAAACCACCGCACCCTCAGTCTATATATGTAAACATCTGGAGGTAACATGAAGACTGATATTCCAGAGGGCGCCCGCGCGCCTATGTTCTGGGAGGCTATCGTCTCACTCCTTTCCCTTGTTGTTGGCATCAGCGTTTCCATCGTCATTTACGGACTCGACCCACAAGTTCCCATGTTGTTGGGTGTGGTCGTCGCCAGTGTCGTCGCGCTTCGCTGTGGCTTTTCGTGGAAAGATATTCAATCTGGCATGGTGAATGGCATCTACAACGCCCTGCCAGCGATGATCATTCTGATGATTGTTGGCGCCCTCATCGGTGTCTGGATCCTCGCCGGTGTGGTTCCAACACTGATTTACTATGGTCTGCAAATACTGGCACCGGAGATCTTCCTTCCTGCCTGTGTGATTATCTGTGCTGTCACTTCGCTCGCGACTGGTACTAGTTGGGGCACCACAGGAACCATCGGTGTGGCGTTGATGGGTGTAGGCGGCGGACTTGGCTTTCCGCTTCCATTGGTTGCTGGTGCGGTACTTTCCGGCGCTTACTTCGGCGACAAAATGTCCCCTCTGTCTGACACCACCAATCTGGCACCAGCCATGGCAGGCACGGATCTGTTCACTCACATCAAACACATGTCTTACACCACGGGCGTGAGCATTTCGATCACTCTGGTTATCGAAGCTGTATTGGGTTTGAAATACAGCGCATCAGGCGGCGACATTGAACGTATCAATAATATTCTGACGACACTGGACAGTACCTTCTTCATTAACCCCGTTTTATTCCTTCCTCTCTTTCTGGTGCTGTTTGTTTCTTACAAGAAGATGCCCGCTATTCCGGGAATTGCACTGGGTGTAATTGCTGGTGCGATATGTGCTGCTGGTCTGCAGGGTGCAGATTACAACGCGATCGCCAGTGTAGCGTTTGGTGGCTATACCTCAGAAACCGGTATCGGCGACGTGGATTCGCTACTGTCACGCGGTGGCCTGGATTCCATGATGTACACCATCAGCCTGATTATCGTTGCCATGATGTTTGGTGGTGTGATGGAGCGGACTAACCAGCTTCGCGTGATTGCAGACAAGATCCTTGCTGCGGCTAAATCGACGGGCTCGCTTGTTGTATCTACTGTACTCACCGGTATTGGTGCCAACCTGATTTTGTGTGACCAATACATGGCAATTGTTATGAGTGCGCGTAGCTATGCGGAAGCCTACAGGGAACGTGGCTTGGCACCGGAAAACCTTTCCCGAGCGGTTGAGGATTCCGCCACCGTGACGGCAAACCTCGTTCCTTGGAACTCAGGCGGTGCATATCAGGCAGCCACATTGGGCGTTGCTACGTTGGCCTACTTGCCATTCAATTTCTTCTGTTGGATTTCGCCACTCGTGACCATTTTGTTTGGCGTCATGGGATGGACAATGTGGAAGATTGACGATCAGCAAGAAGCACCAGAAGCTTCAGTTGATCGAAATATATGATGTAGTTCCAATATACCTTTAAGGCTGCCATGGGCAGCCTTTTATCATGATAAATGCAAAAATGCCCTCCGTTTTAACACCAATGCCTGCTTTCTTCATCAGAAATTTCGAACGAAGAGTGATTTGCTATTTCTCTGTGAGAATTTCGCGAGATTTGTTTATTAACGTTTCCTAAAGCAACACAAATCAGCGCTGAAGGTATTCAGCTAAGCAAGCTCTAGGGAGTGTTTATCCATGACAGTTCTTGTTAATTCGGTATATTGTCCACCTACGCCTGGCAACAATACCAACGAGCCAGGACAGTTCTTTAATCTGGCACCGCTCGGGAAGCTAACTCAGCAAGAGCGACACCAGTTTGTCTCTTACGGGCGCGGCCCATCACAGAAACCTTCGTTTCCAACGCTCAGCATGGCGATTGAGCGCCATGCTCAGGAAACCCCTTTTGCGATAGCCGCAATAGACGGTCGGCAGACCATTTCTTACCGAGAATTAAATTCAGAAGCTGAAAAGCTAGCCACACTGCTTCAGCGTCTGAAGGTCAAATCCGGCGATTCTGTCGGCATTTTTCTTTCGCGCTCGATTCCCATGCTGATTGGCATGCTGGCTTGTCTGAAGATTGGCGCTAATTACGTTCCACAACATGCAGGGGTGGCTCCGAAAGCCCAGCTTTCACACATTATCGACGTCGCCCGAATTCGTGTGGTGTTTACCCTCTCCAAACACAAACACGACTTGCCTCAAAACGATGGCACCATCCGCCTTGAGCTGGATACCCTACTCAAATCTCCTGAGTTTAAATCGATGGAAGCCAGCGGAAAGCGCATCACCAAACCCGATGATGTCTGCTTTATCCTGTTTACATCTGGCACCACCGGCAGACCAAATGGCGTTCAGGTCACGCACAAGAATGTGGCCAACATCGTGATGACATCACCGGGAAATCTCAGCGTTAAGCCGGGTATGCGGGTCGGCCAAATACTGAGTATTGCTTTCGATATGTCGGCATGGGAGATCTACGCCGCTCTTTGCCACGGCGCAACCCTGCTTATCCGTGACAGCTCAATCCAACAAACCGCCGCTAACGCGGACGTGATTATTGCTACCCCTTCCATTCTTGGACAGATTGATCCTGAGTCCTGCCCGGACGTGAAAACGGTCGCGGTGGCAGGAGAACCCTGCCCCTTGCCGCTGGCTGAGGTCTGGGGTGCAAGATGTGATTTCTACAACTCCTGCGGCCCAACAGAAACCACCATTATCAATACCACCAAGCTGTTTAAACCAGGGGATAGGCTATCTATCGGTAAGCCTACGCCCAACAATACTGTGTATGTACTCAATGAAGACTTCACTCCCTGCGCAATTGGTGAAGTCGGGGAAATGTGGGCTGGCGGCCTTTGTGTCACTAAGGGTTACCTAGCCAATGCCGAACTCAGTCAAGCTCGTTATCGGCCGGATCCCTTCCTTGGTGACGGTCACGTGATGTTCCGCACCCGTGATTTAGGCCGTTGGAACAAAGACGGTGAATTAGAGCACTTCGGACGTACCGACGATCAGGTAAAAGTGAAAGGTTTTCGGGTGGAGTTAGACTCTGTCTCTTCCACACTGGAAAAAATCCCAGAGTGCAGACTCGCTGTCACACTCAAAGTTAATGACCAGCAACTCGCCTCTTTTGTCGTTCCTGCAAGCGTCAACGAGAAAGCCGCCATCAAGCATGTGGCTGCCAATCTCCCCTATTACGCAGTTCCGGTACGGGTGCTGGCAACTGATGAACTCCCGCTGACCGACCGCGGGAAAATCGACAAACGCAAACTCCTCACCCTTTTCGACAATGCCATGAATCAAACCAAGGAAGGTGAAGCATGATGGCGCCCTACACCCAGACAGAATTACCCGCAAAGCAGGGATTACTGCAACGAATGTGGAAGTATCCTGCCTTGGAACACTATATGCGGCTGGTGATTGTTATCTCTCTGATTAACCTTGGCTGGTTGGCTTATGGTGTTACAGAAGGCAATTGGTTTGACAAAAACCATCTCGACCTTACGAGCCTCAGCAATATGGTGATTGGTAATTTCTTTGTCGCTGTTTTAGCTCGCCAGCAATACACGATTAACTTTTTATTCTGGTTGGCCACCCGCGCACCCGTCACCTGGCCGCTTTCCATCAGATGGCATTTAGGCAAGGTATATCACCATGGCGGCTTGCATTCTGGCTGTGCGATCAATGGCAGTCTATGGTTCGCTTTGTTCACTGGCGCAATTATCTACCAAAAAATGCATGGCCTGAGTCCAGTATCAGACCTCAGTCTGTGGTCGACAATCGGTATCATTGGCTTATTGGTGGTAATGATTGCGATGGCCATGCCGAACATTCGTAAGAAATATCACAACGCCTTTGAAGCTTCTCACCGCTTTGCCGGTTGGTCAGTGCTGATTTTGTTTTGGGTGCAGAGCCTATCTACCGCCAAAGATCAGAGTCCCACGCAGCCACTGTGGGAATTTGCTTTGCAGACGCCATCAGTTTGGCTCCTCAGCATCATGACGTTCAGCATTCTTCTACCTTGGCTTCGCCTTCGCAGAGTGCCGGTTGAGATCACTACGCCTTCCAATCATGTTGCACTGTTGAAATTCAATTATGGTGTGACGCCATTTGCTGGCTCCTCCATGGCAATAAGCCGCTCTCCACTGATGGAATGGCACCACTTTGCCAATGTACCTTCACCGGACGAGCCGGGTTATCGGTTGACTGTTTCCCGCGCTGGCGACTGGACAGGAAAACTGATTGACGACAAACCGTCCCATGTATGGGTGAAAGGTATTCCAACCGCAGGTGTCGCAAACATCGAAGTCCTGTTCAAGCGGGTAGTTTATGTAGCAACTGGCAGTGGCATTGGGCCATGTCTCCCTCACCTATTGGCCCAGAAGCTTCCAATGCAGTTGGTGTGGTCAACGCGTAATCCGAGAAAAACCTACGGCGATGCCTTGGTAGATGAAATCCTCGCCGCCCAGCCGGATGCCTTGATTTGGGATACCGATGAACTCGGGAAGCCAGACATGGTGCAACTCGCGTATGCCGCTTATCAGGCATTTGATGCGGAAGCCGTGATTTGTATCTCCAACCAGAAACTGACCAGACAAGTGGTATATGGCATGGAAAGCCGCGGTATTCCTGCCTATGGCGCTATTTGGGATTCCTAACTAGAGGCTTTTACGATGACGATCAAAACAGAAGTCGACGGCAATGTAGTCATCATCCGACTGCACCGCCCTGAAAAACGTAACGCGCTCTGCACACCACTGCTCGAAGAGTTGATGGATACGCTTACCCATTATGACGCAGACCCGAATGTCGGTTGCTTTGTAGTGACAGGTTCCGAGCAGGTCTTTGCCGCAGGCGCAGACATCCACGAAATGGCAGACATGAGCTATCAGGAAATGGCAGCGACTGACTATTTCGGTGGATGGGAAGCTTTTACCCGCATTCGCACGCCTATTGTTGCTGCGGTTTCAGGATATGCGCTTGGCGGAGGTTGCGAGCTCGCCATGATGTGCGACACCATATTCGCAGCTGAATCTGCGCTGTTTGGTCAGCCTGAGCTGACGATTGGCGTGATTCCCGGCATGGGAGGGTCTCAGCGCCTTACCAAGCTGGTCGGAAAATCCAAGGCGATGGACATGATCCTGACGGGTCGGATGATGGATGCAGTTGAAGCAGAACGTGCCGGATTAGTTTCAAGAGTGGTGCCAGACGGGCAATTGTTGCAGGAGACACTTGAAGCAGCAAAAACCATTGCCCGTTATAGCAAGCCAGCGGTTGTGCTTGCGAAAGAGTGCGTGCTAAACGCAGAAAAGCTTTCTGTGGAAGAAGGTGTGCGCATGGAACGCCGCGCGTTTCATGGGCTATTTGCCACGGAAGACCAAAAAGAAGGCATGCACGCTTTCATCGAAAAACGAAAACCGCAATTCACTGGAAACTGACATCTCGTTTCTGATTTTAGCGCCTGTTCCGGGCGCTTTTTTTGTTTTAGCGGGTTAACGGCCAGTATCTAACTTTAAGCAACTTCCTGTTTCGCCACCCAATATCTCAAAAAAGCCTGAAGTTGCAGAATCCGGGTAGTTTGGGGATAGAATTTGTCGACGTCTTCTCAATTTGATTTTTTTATTGATGACAGTTATAACTTTCTAATCGATAGTATTATCGTTAGCTTGAATTGATGAGTTTCAGATTGGTAAAAATGAAAAACACAAATGAATTAAACCGCTGGTGTACCCAGGACTACAAAATCGCTTTCTTCTTCCCTGCATAAGCATTCCCCTTGCGCAGTGCCTGCGCACACTTATCGAAAATCTGTATCAGTAACCCGATTCACTTAATTGTGTTTCCGTATTGTTACGCATGCTATTTCGATAATTAAAATCCAGTAAATAAATTTAAAATCAGATTAATTTCCTGATGGAATCCTAGTGCAAAAATAAAATGAATAATTGGCAAGTCTTCCGTTAGGTATACCAAAAAAACCTGAAGATGCAGGATTTAGGTAGTTTGGTATATAAACAAAAGGTAAAAACATGGAAAACTTCAAACACCTCCCAGAACCATTCCGTATCCGAGTGATTGAGCCAGTAAAACGTACCTCCCGCGCGTATCGCGAAGAGGCCATTTTAAAAGCGGGTATGAACCCCTTCCTTTTGGACAGTGAAGACGTGTTTATCGACCTGCTGACAGACAGCGGTACCGGTGCGATTACTCAGGAAATGCAGGCAGCCATGCTGCGCGGTGATGAAGCCTACAGTGGCAGCCGTAGCTACTATGCGCTGTCTAATGCAGTAAAGGACATCTTCGGCTATGACCTCACCATTCCAACCCACCAAGGGCGTGGCGCAGAGCAAATCTACATTCCTGTCTTGATCAAAAAGCGCGAGCAGGAGAAAGGTCTGGATCGCAGCAAAATGGTAGCGCTGTCGAACTACTTCTTCGACACCACACAAGGTCATACGCAGGTAAATTGTTGTGTGGCAAAGAACGTCTACACCAAAGATGCGTTTGATACCTCTGTTACTGCTGACTTTAAAGGCAACTTTGATCTGCAAAAACTGGAAGCGGCGATCCTCGACGCTGGCGCAGCCAACGTGCCATACATTGTGAGCACCATTACTTGTAACTCCGCAGGCGGTCAGCCCGTGTCTATCGCCAACTTGAAGGCAGTGTATGAGATTGCAAGACGCTATGACATTCCAGTCATCATGGACTCTGCACGCTTTGCTGAAAACGCCTATTTCGTGCAGCAGCGTGAGCCAGAATTCAAAGACTGGACGATCGCTGAAATCACCCGTGAAGCCTACAAATATGCTGATGGTTTGGCGATGTCAGCGAAGAAAGATGCCATGGTACAAATGGGTGGACTACTGTGTTTCAAAGACGACTCCTTCATGGACGTATATCAGGAATGTCGCACCCTTTGTGTCGTGCAGGAAGGCTTCCCGACCTATGGCGGTTTGGAAGGTGGTGCGATGGAGCGCTTGGCCGTGGGCCTTTATGACGGTATGCGTCAAGAGTGGCTAGAATACCGCATCAAGCAAGTTCAATATCTGGTTGATGGCTTGGAAGCGATTGGCATTGTTTGCCAACAAGCTGGCGGTCATGCGGCGTTTGTAGATGCTGGTAAGCTGCTGCCACACATCCCTTCTGACCAATTCCCGGCACATGCGTTGGCGTGTGAGCTTTACAAAGTTGCGGGCATCCGGGCAGTGGAAATCGGTTCACTGCTTCTGGGTCGCGACCCTGCCACTGGCAAACAACACCCATGTCCGGCTGAGTTGCTTCGTCTGACCATCCCGCGTGCGACTTACACCCAATCACACATGGACTTCATCATTGAAGCGTTCGGTGAAGTGAAGAAAAATGCGCACAATGTGAAAGGACTCGACTTTACGTATGAGCCTTCCGTCCTCCGTCACTTTACGGCAAGACTTAAGGAAGTGGAGCCAGTGGAAGTAAAAAAGCACAACGCTGCTGAGCTGGAAACCACAGTGTAGAAATCTTTTAGAGCGCAATGGAAATTGCGCTCTTTTTTATATTAGAAGAATTATAAATCGCTAAATCCAATAACGTGAGAGAAATAAACAATGGAAAAGAGCCCATCGTTAGTCGGTGGCTCCTGCATTATCGCCAGTGTTTGTGTTGGCGCGGGAATGTTGGGGCTACCCAGTTCGGGAGCAGGCGCATGGACGGTTTGGTCAATCCTCGCTATTTCAGTAACTATGATCGTGATGACTATTTCAGGCTGGATGCTTCTTGAGTCATTTAAACATTACGATTTAAAAGTGTCTTTTAATTCCGTCACCAAAGATCTATTAGGTAACAAGGTTAATTTCTTTAATAATCTAACGGTGTATTTTGTGGGTGGCATTTTACTTTATGCCTATATCACTTCCTCTGGGTTAATTCTGCAAGAATTAACGGGAATGAGCAGCCAACTCGCTTCAATTCTGTTCGTTGCTGTGTTTTCTCTGTTCGTCTGGCATTCCACCCGGGCAGTCGACCGAATTTCCGTCGTTCTTATTGCCTTTATGGTATTGAGCTTCGTCTTCGGCGTATCCGGCATGGCAATCAATGTGGATGTTGCAGTGCTGCTCGATGTCGCTAACCCCGAGCGCCAATATGCCCCTTATGCGATGGCGATGCTGCCAGTCGCCCTGACCTCCTTTGGCTATCATCATTCGGTCTCGTCAATGCGTGCTTACTATGGTGAGGAAAGAAAGGCGAAATACGCCATTCTGGGCGGCACCATCATCGCGCTGGCACTTTATTGTTTTTGGCTCATCAGCATTTTTGGCAACCTGCCTCGCCACGAATTTGGCCCAGTCATTGAGCAAGGGGGAAACGTTGATGTTCTACTTAAACAACTTGATGGTGTGATTGCATCTGAGAGCATTTCAAAGGCGATTAATGCCTTTTCAATGGCCGCGATTTTGTCTTCTTTTATCGGTGTGGGTTTAGGTGTCTTTGACTTCCTGGCAGATTTTTTCAAATTCGACGACACCAAAGCCGGCCGCACCAAGTGCTGGTTAGTGACTTTCCTGCCACCACTGGTGATGTCACTGTTGTTCCCGTTTGGATTTATTGTGGCAATTGGTTATGCAGGTGCGGCTGCGACGGTTTGGGCTTGTATTGTTCCCGCACTGTTAGCGATGAAATCCCGAACCCTTACAGGCGGAAACCAAGGTTTTATGGCTCCCGGTGGCAACGCCATGATTGGCGCCGTCATCATCTTCGGTGTCCTCACTGCACTGTTCCATTTCCTCGCTATGGCAGGCAAGCTGCCTTCTTTCATAGGTTAAGCTACAGGAAGGGTAAACAAGGCCGATTACTCTGCCTTGTTTTTTTCTGGTGGAGATGTGTTTTCATCTTTCGCCGTCACAGCACTGAAAGATGGCAGGGGCATTTGTGGTGCGGGCTTATCCCTTGTGGAAAGATGTATGTCACCGCCTGGTGCGCTCTCCTCAGTTTTCCCACTTTCTGCTTTCACTTTGGGATAACCAGAATCGATTGGCGGCATGTCATCCTCAAAGTTCATCGTCATCGGCACTGCCCTTATCTGCGCAGTTGACTGTGCGGCGACAGAAGACAGTTCAAAACATACTCGGTACCTGAGCTCTTCTTTAGATTCGGACGAAGCTACCTTCAGTTGGCTCTGATGCAAACTCAGAATCGCGTCGACAATTTTGCTCCCCATACCAAGAGACCCGGCATCACTGGATTCATCAATGGCGTTCTCAATGCAGAAATTGACGTTACCCGCTTTCGCTTTGTTGGCATCCATCAGAATCGATGAGCGAACCGGGCTGTGGCGAATCGCGTTCTCCATTAAGTTATCGAAAACCCGGTTTATAAGCACCTCGTCAGCAATCACGATCAAAGGCTGAGGCACAGTAATCACCAAGTCCACTTGTTTCTTTTTAAGCTGAAGCTCAAACCGGTGGCGAACATCTTCAAATAACTCGCGTACATCTATTTCCCGGTAGGAAAGCACAATCTTCGCAGATGGCGACCTTGCGGCTTCAAGTTGGCTTTTGAGATGGGTTTGAAGACGCTGGGCGTTGTGATAAGCCGTGTCAATCATTCCACGTCCTTCATCATGTTGAATTCGCCACGTCTCAAGATAACCAAGAATATTTGCCAGCGGTGTTTTCAGGTCATGACTCAGTTGTACTAAGTACTCCCGCCTTTGCGCTTCTTGAACCCGAAGTTGGATAAACTGTTGCTGTATCATCGCCATCATCCGCCGGTATTGGGTCGCAAGTTCCTGAAGCTCAGGCGAGTGCACGTTCAGTGGTGGAGAAACTCGAAACTCGGATTTGGCTGACTGCTCAATCTGCTTCACCATCAATTGGCCTGGTGTGATAATACGGCGATAAACCATTCGATAAACCACCAGAGCGAACAACAAAATCGCCACCAGCGCCGCCGCAACAACAGGTGCGTATTGCAACAGACTCTCCATGTCTGCAAACGCGTTATAGCCCTGACTACCGATTAGCACATATAGATACCCTGCGACTTGCCCGTCTGCATCGATTTGCGCTGCTGAAAAAACTTTCTCTCCGCTTTGAGATAGTGGATCTTGGCCAAGAACAGGAAAAGGCTCCCCCCGAAGAAACTGCTTGATAGGCTCTACGTCTACCTGCAAACGAAGAACATCTTCTTTTGGGGGACCAGAAGTAGTGATATTGCCTTGTGGATCCAGAAAGTAGATCTCAAAATCTGGCCCAAGCAACATCAGGGTATGAAAGATGGAAGACAGGGCTTCTGGGCTGTAGTCATCCCCTACCATCAAGGGATTATCATCCCTCATGTGCATCGCGAGATCTTTGTGAAGTGCCTGACGCGACCGCAATTCATTTTGCTGCCATACGGATACACTCAGCGCTGTTAAAAGCGCAGCGCTGCACAAAAACCAGATTAAGGTGAATAACAGCAGACGGTTTTTAAACGCCAATATCAACCTCCCACTCTTTCCGTACTAGAGACTGGCACGCTGAAGCATTGCGGGATCGGATGCTTCGCGGAATTTGTAGCCCACTCCCCATACCGTATGAATGTACTTAGGCGCAGCGGGATTGCTCTCTAACTTGCTGCGCAGCCGATTGATAGCGCAGCACACTGTATGACGGTAACCGTCATAGTCGGTGTTCCAAACCCGACTCAGCAACTCATCTTTACTGAACACGCGATCAGGGCGTTTAGCCAGACAGCACAGCAAGGAGAATTCCGTGGGTGTCAGGTCGATTTCACGACCTTCTAATTTGACGCTGTGGGTTTCAGGACAGATTTCGAGGTGTTGGAAAAGCAGCGCTGTTGAATGCTCACTGCTCATTTCACAACTGTCAGACTTCAATTCTTTTACCGCTCCTGCCTGCCACTGGCTGTGAACGGAAACACGGCGCATCAGAGCACGGACTCTAGCCTGGAATTCAATCACACTGAACGGTTTGGCAAGGTAATCATCTGCTCCCGCCTCAAAACCTTCCACCATGTCTGACTCAGAATCCAATGCCGTCAGCATGAGCACAGGAATACCGTTTTCCTGCTGGCGAAGAAACTCACAGAAGGTTTTTCCATCACCGTCATCCAGACCTCTATCCAAAACAACAGCGGCGATGTTTTCATTTGCCAACGCACGATATCCGTCCTCCAAAGAGGTGCCTTTAACTACATCAAAGCCCATCACCTTGAGATGCAGGGCAATAAGGCCTGCGATATCAGCATCATCTTCCAGAACCAAAACAGATTGTTGCATAGGGAACTCCCACTCTTTGGCAATCATCACTCCCAATGAACCTAGAATAGGCAGATAAATTTCACGATATTCGTTGAAAATCCGATAACACTCGCACATTTCTTCAATCTGAACACTCATTCTTACATTTCTTACATCAGGCTCTTTTGGTACTGACATTTACACATTCAAATCATCAAGTTATCGCATTTCCAAACCAGCTTTACCTAACGAAAAATCCTTAGAACGCGAACGAATTGACACTAAATAGGTAACAGCACTAAAGAATTTTTGATACAAACTTGTTATGATTAATTTCATTGCATTCATATTTTTCAGTTATTTAAACCAAGAAAGGATAAGTAACGTAGTGCAATATCACTCAGGTAAATGATTAGAGCTATATTCATTTATCATGTCATTTAAAATGAGAGGGAACTTCCATGAAAAAACTTTTAGCCTCGTCCTGCCTGCTGCTTTCAGCTATGCCAATGAGCAGCTTTGCGGCAGAGTGCGGCAAAGTCACCATCGCAGATATGAACTGGAACTCCGCAAGCCTCATCGCTAATGTTGACCGCATCATTCTTGCTGAAGGCTATGACTGTGACGCAGAGCTGGTTCCTGGCGACACTATGCCAACCGGCACTTCAATGATCGAAAAAGGCGAACCAGATATCGCACCTGAATTTTGGAGTAACTCCCTGAAAGCCGCGCTTGATCGCGGTGTTGAGGAAGGCCGACTCCGTTTCGCGGGTGCCGTACTTTCTGACGGTGGTGAAGAAGGTTTTTGGGTACCTAAGTATCTGGTAGAAAAAGATCCTAGCCTTGGAACTATCGAAGGTGTGATTGCGAACCGCGAATTGTTTGAACATCCAGAAGATCCATCAAAATCCGCATTCTATGGCTGCCCTGCTGGCTGGAACTGTCAAATTTCATCTGGCAACCTGTTCAATGCAATGGGTCTGGAAGACAAAGGTTTTGAACTGATTGACCCGGGTTCAGGCGCTGGTCTGTCTGGCTCAATCGCGAAAGCGTACGAGCGTGGTGAAGGTTGGTTTGGTTACTACTGGGCACCAACTGCGGTACTCGGTAAATACGAAATGGTGAAAGTTGACTTCGGTTCAGGCATTGATGAAGACCACTTTAAAACCTGTACCACCAATGCAGACTGTCTTGAGCCAAAAGTGACCATGTACCCACCATCAGCGGTAGATACGGTGATCACAGAGAGCTTCGCACAAAACTCTCCAGAAGCGGTTAGCTACCTGTCTAATCGTTCATTCACCAACGCACAGCTGAACAGCCTCCTTGCATGGATGGAAGACAACCAAGCCGACGGTGAAATTGCTGCGATGCATTTCCTGGAAAACCATGAAGACATCTGGGGCGCATGGGTAACACCTGAAGTGGCGAAGAAAATTAAAGCGTCACTGTAATCGCTATAAATGCTTTGCGGGCTGGCTTTTCAGCCCGCAATTTTTTGCGACAACCAAATCTAAAACGCGACGTATCGTTTGGCTCTCTACATACGTCAGCGCTTTCCCACCCAAGGTGGGTATATAGTTTCTAATATTCTAAAGACGCAGAGGACGCTGTACTGTTATGGCAGACAATTCTTGGCTGACAGAATTTCCGGAGATGTCACGCTCCGACCTTCTGACGATTCGTAAAACACTTGATGGCGCCTATCGCGAATTTTCGCGAAACTACGGTGAAACCATCGAATCTTTCTTTGACCCGCTGCTCCAATTTCTCATCTGGTTTGAAAAGCTTCTTCTCGGCACCCCTTGGTGGCTGATGATCGCCATTCTCGCGGGTGTTTCTTACATGGCGAGCCGTTCCTGGAAGCTTGCTGTTGCTGTTATTTTTTCTTTCCTCGCTATCGGATATTTCGGTATGTGGGAAGACACCATGCGCACCATGAGCATCATATTGGTGTGTACCATGCTCGCCATATTCCTTGGCATTCCTATCGGTATCGCAATGGCACGCTCAAACCGCGTGCAATCCATGGTCACACCACTGCTTGATGTCATGCAGACCATGCCAGCCTTCGTTTATCTGATCCCTGTTGTGATGCTACTGGGCATCGGTAAAATCCCTGGCGTGATTGCCGTGGTTATCTACGCTATCCCACCTGTAATCCGTTTGACCAACCTTGGTATCAGACTGGTGGACAAAGAAGTGCTTGAAGCCGCCACTGCATACGGCGCAAGCCCCATGCAACGACTGTTCGGTGTTCAGTTACCTCTAGCAATGCCAACCATCATGGCAGGTATCAACCAAACCATCATGATGGCACTGGCAATGGTGGTTATCGCTTCAATGATCGGCGTTAAAGGCCTCGGCCAGCCGGTACTGAAGTCAATCACCAACCAATACTTCACATTGGGTCTGATTAACGGCCTCGCGATTGTCGCACTGGCAATCATCTTTGACCGCGTATCTCAAAGCTACGCAAAACGTTCACAGCAGCACCTGAGCGGAGGCCACAATGAGTAATACTGAAAACAGCACACCGCTGATCCAGATTAAAGGCCTCTACAAGATCTTCGGTAACACCCCACAAAAGGTGTTGCCGGACGTAAAAGCAGGTAAATCCAAAGACGATATTCTTGCCGCGACGGGCCATACGGTGGGTCTTCAGGACATCAACCTTGATATCGCGCGCGGCGAAATTTTCGTGATTATGGGGCTTTCCGGCTCAGGCAAGTCCACCATGATTCGACACTTCAACCGTTTGATTGAGCCAACTGAAGGCCAAATCATCGTTGAGGGCGAAGACGTCATGAAGCTGGACGAGAAAGGCTTACAGAATTTTCGACGCCATAAAATGTCGATGGTTTTCCAGCGCTTTGGCTTGATGCCTCACCGCACTGTTCTGCAAAACGTCGCTTACGGCTTGCAGGTGCAAGGTGTCGATAAATCCGAGCGTGAAAAGAAAGCCACTGACTGGCTAGACACTGTTGGCCTTGGCGGATATGAAAAACAGTACCCGTCGCAATTGTCAGGTGGTCAGCAACAACGTGTTGGTCTGGCCCGCGCACTGTGTACCGATGCTGAAATCCTGCTGATGGATGAAGCTTTCTCGGCACTCGATCCCCTGATTCGAAGTGAAATGCAGGACCAGTTGATTGGCCTGCAGGAGAAGCTGCACAAAACCATCATCTTCATCACCCATGATTTGGACGAAGCACTGCGCCTCGGTGACCGCATTGCCATTCTTCGCGATGGTAAGCTCGTTCAGCAAGGCCGTCCGGTTGATATTCTGCTTAACCCAGCTGACGACTATGTCGAAGCCTTTGTTAAAGACGTTAACCGTGCACGTGCACTCACCGTTGATACGGTGATGAAACCGCAAAGTCTGCGTATTAGCGCTGAAACTATTGGTGAAGCGCTGGCAGAAATGCGCAAGGCCAAAGCGGAACACGGTTATTACGTGAATGATGACGGTTACCAAGGTGCACTGAGCATTGAGAAACTGGAATCGGTAGATTCGGCCCGCCACGGTGACGCTATTGATGAAGCCGTTCTTGAAGAAGTTCCAGGCATCCAAAGTGATGCACTGATTGAAGCTGTCATTCCAGACACGCTAGAGCACGAATTGCCATTGCCAGTTCTGGATCAAGATGGTGAGCTTCAAGGTGAGCTTTCTCGTGCAAATCTGGTGGAAGTACTGTCCGATCAGTCTTCTAACGGTGCGGAGGATGAAGAGCCAGAGGCAAAAAAGCCTGAGGCGGCATCCGCCTAACTTATTCTCTTTCCCACCTAAAAAGCGCTTCAATTTGAAGCGCTTTTTTTTATTCCAGCACGTGTCTACTATTCAACATATCAACCTCTGTCCCACGGCAGACTTCGCTATACTAGAGGAATATTTATCATTCCTGAGACGGTATCGTGTTCGCAACCAATAGCAAAAGCTCATACGCACACAGCGCCTTCGGCCTAAAGCTAGCGACGATAAACCTGTTCAACTTTATCGAGCCGCCGGGTGCATTTTACGAGTTCAGCAACATCTACAGCGAAGACCAATGGCGGCAAAAACGTGCTTGGTTAAACCGTTACATTGGCAGCTACCAACCTGACATTATTGCCTTTCAGGAAGTGTTCAGTGCGTCCGCGCTCAAGTCGTTGCTCGAACCGCTGGGTTATCGGTTCTTTGCTGTTGTCGATGAGCCGGAGCCGCTTGAGGAATATATCTACAAAAGCCCAGTTGTTTGCCTGGCGTCCCGCTACCCAATTTTAAGTGCCCTTCCTTTGCAAGCTGAGCCAGAAGTTTCTGCCCGTATGGGTATCCAGCAGGATTTTGAATACAGTCGTTTGCCTTTGTTTGCGACCTTGGAGCTCCCCTCTCTCGGTCAAACGGATATTTACGTGGTTCACCTCAAATCTAAACGTCCGATTTTGGAAGAGAGCTCAGATGAGAACGAACCTAAGAAGCTTGCTCAATCTATGCAGGTGGAAATGACCGGCTCTTGGGCATCAGCTATTCAAAGAGGCTCTGAAGCCTGTCACCTGATGAACAGCATCATTGAACGTCGGTCGCACACCAATAATCCTGCAATCGTCATGGGCGACTTTAATGATGATCTTCGATCGGAAGTGTTGCGTGCTTTCCATGTTTCGGGTCTACGTTCCATTACTGATGACATGGCAGAAATGCCACTCTCTCACTATCAGCTTCATGACAGCTGGGATTTATACGTCAAAAACATCGGTGAAACAGGTATGGTTCGCCCTGCCACTCACTACTTCCATGCGAAAGGATCGGTATTGGATTACATTCTGCTTTCCAGCGAATTCAACAGTGCAGATCCTGCAAGCCTCGCTGAAGTAGGAGATTTTCACTGCGAAGACACCCATCTGGTGAATCCAAAATTTGATCAGGACACTTACAGCAGCGATCACGCGATAGTCAGCGTCACTATCTCTCTTCGCCAGTAGCTTTTTCAAACTCTACCCTAGACCGTGCTTTATTTCAGAACGGCGCTGTTTCTCACTTCAAATCCGCCCTGATTTCTCGCGAAAATCATCATCTTGATTAAGCTTATAAGAATGTCTCGTTGTCGATACTGCATTTATAGGAGCTCGTAATGACTTCTCTATTCGCCAGGAAACTGGCCTGCGTTTTTGCCTTTACACTCGCTGCCTTTATCGCCCTTCCCAGCACAGCCAACACACACGGCGAAAAAGAAATTATTCTAGTGAGTGAGGCTTGGGAGGATGCGACAGAAAAAGACGGCTCTGGCCTATATTTCGAGATCATGCGACGCGTTTTCGAGCCGCTTGGTTACAGCATCAAAACCATCACCACCACCTACTCTCGCAGCATTTACCTCGTGCAAACAAAAAGAATGGACGCCTTTCTAGGGTCTTATATCGATGAGCAAGAACAGGTCCTCTACCCCTACTGGCATTTTGATGCCGAACAAGTCTCAGCTGTTTACAAAGCTTCGGTGATACCCGCCTGGAAAGGCGAAGAAACACTGGAAAATAGAACGGTCGGCTGGGTAAAGGGCTATGACTACAATGATTACATCGACACCAAATTTACCATCCACGAAGTCAAATCCCGGCGTCAAGGCCTTTCAATGGTTTATTCAGACAGACTGGATGTCTTACTGGATGCGAGAGAGGAACTGGTTGAAGAGTTTGAGCTTGGTTATTTGAATCGTGATGAGTTTGAGATGGCCAACATCATGGATCTCAAACTCTATCCAGGGTTTGCGGACACCGAAAAAGGACAAGAACTTCGCCGAATTTATGATGAACGGTTTGAAGAGTTGCTCAACAAAGGGGAGATTAAACGTCTCTACGATGAGTATGAGTGGGAGTATTTTCCCTTCGCTGTCAGTTCAACGCCATAACGTTGAAAGACTAGAAATAGAAACGCCGCCCGATGGGCGGCGTTTTTGTATTCATTCCTGTTTAGGCTTATCGGCCGTTAGTAATATCTTGGTAGTCACCGTCGATTGTCTGGCCCTGATGGCGCGTTTTTGGACCAAAAGGCGTTTCGCGGGTTTCGCTATAAGCCTGTTCAAATTGCGCAGCTTGCTGCTCTTGCGCTTTGCGCAGTTTTTTCATTACAAACGGTTTTGCAATCAGAGCACCAACCGAAATCAGAAGGCCGAATACAGCAGCAAACACCAAGGTAAAGAAGCCGAGAATAAGCGTAACCACACTGGTCAGGATTTGTATCATTGTAATTCCCCGTGGATTAAAATCGTGTTGGCTTCATTTCACTTCCCCCTAACATGCGGCTTAGGGGGTGAAATATCAAGAGGCATTTACATTTATTTACTGACCAAGGTATTAATCTGATCCACTAATAACGGCACATTTTCCCAGAGAATAAAGTGCCCTTCGTCAGGCATCATCATCAACTCAGCAGCGGGGAGTTTTGCTTTCGCAAACAGGGAATTACCCGGATCAGCCAAGTCATCTTCCGCACCATGAACCAGTAAAACTGGCATATCAAGCGTCGACCAATTTTGCGCTGCAAGCTTCTCTAGCTCTTTGTCCAACACCATCATTTCTCGATTGGATTTGAGCAGATCATCCGGCAATATCCAGTTCGCCAACAAAGTATCGGTAATAATATTGTACCATTTGGGTGATTCTAATTTGGGGTCAAAGGCCGACGCAATAAGCAGCAAACCGCTCACTCTATCTGGTGCTAACAAGGCCAGCTGCAACGCAATGGGGCCACCAAGAGAGTGGCCCACCACCCAAGTTTCCTTACCACTGTTCACCAAATCCATTAGAGCTTCAGCCTGCTTCTGAATTGAGGTTTCGACTGGCCTACCTGATTCTCCAAAGCCAGGACGATCCACAGAAACCAGTTCCAAATGCTGCAATGCTGGATGCCCTAAGTAATCATCGTAGGCTTCTTTGCTGCCGGGTGAACCATGAATAAACACGACCCGTCTTTCCGCATCAGGATTGCCAGCGATCTTTATCCAAGCCTCAGTATCGCTTGGTGCAGGCATTTCGTTTTTATCTGCCGTGGCAAAGCCCGGATAAATTGAAACCATCAGAATAAGAAAGACACCGAATACAGGCCTTTTTGCCATGGTAGAAATACTCCTTAGGGTCTGTTGACCTTTGGTGATGAACGAATTCGACTATTATCCTGTTCCGTTATAGACCGCTTCTATTAGCTTTTCTCTCCAAGCTTGACCTTCTTTGTTTTCAATTTTCGGTATTAAAAACAAGACTTCACCTGCCTTTTCTATACCCCATGTGCAGATAGTCACTTATGAGACAGGTTGAGAACACACTGTGAAGGTAGGCTGTCTATTCCCATGTCAGTAAGAGGAAGTATGACATGCAAACTCACAAGGAAATCATTACGGCTCTCAAGGCCACATTGCTCATCGTTGCTGCGACCAGTTTGGTGGGCTGTTCGACATCGCGTCATGATCAGCTTGCTGATTTAGGCTTTAGCACGCCATACATGGAAGGCTATGACGACGGTTGCCACAGCAAAGTCACTGCGGCACAAACCAATAGAGACGGCTATCGCCAAGACCCCGAGCGTATGTTTAAAGAGCCTCGCTATGCCAACGGCTGGAATGATGGCTATGAGCAATGCTTCGTCGCCAATAAGGAGTTTTACTAGGGTTGCTGACCTTAGCTCAAGGCTTTATAGGTATAAAAAATCCTGCGATTAAGCAGGATTTTTGTTTCCGTTATGCTTAATCATGGTCACGTGGAATCAACACACGTTTTTGAACCTCTCCACCATTTGACAACTTGGCAGTGAAAACCGCACTGCGCGTATAGGGTTCATCTGTCGTCACAAACACAAGGCCATTCTCTGGCGTAACATATTCATCCAACGTACCGCTCAGCGTGACAGTGGCTCCTTGCACAGGCTCGCCATTTTGTACCACTTTTACCCAGGCACCTTGCCCTGCAGTTACCACTCGCATACTGACATCTTCATTCATCATCCCTGCCGAAGCAGCAGATGAAACAGCAAAAAGACTTAACGCAATCATTATTTTTTTCATGATGACCTCTCCGTCATTTTTCGTCACACGTTACTCCCCCTAAAGATAGATCTGCATCTCACGTTCTGCCAGACGATAAATTCGAAAAACTCCAACAAAAATTTCGATATTTAAAGCACATACGAAATATGGACAAACTTAAAACCCAAGCAAATAGTGTTTCTGGAACTCCCGATTTGACCAGAAAAATTTGCAAAGCAAAATGACATTTCTTGCCGAATTCCCAACCTTCTTTTCAAAGCGCTTCGCCACCCCTAGCGTGAATAGAGTCGCAGCCAAACTGTGACCTGTCATAATTTTGCAACATTTTTCGTGACGAACACCAGAGGTGTCCTATATTTAAGACATCTTGTATAGGTCATTTCCCCCAAACGGTTTAGCTCACGAATAAATTGGACAGGAGACATCATGCGAATGGCATTCCCACAAACCATCAAAGCCCAGCTCTCGAGTGTCGTGATACTCATATTGTTATCCGTGGCGGTGTTTGCCATTTCTTTCCAACGCTCTTTCAGTGAACTGGAGACACTAGACGGTGCTTCGGTTGATATCCTGAAAAGCCAGACGTCCGTATTAATGCTTCGTCGACATGAAAAAGATTTTATGGCACGCAAAGAAGCCAAGTACAAAGAGAGATTTGATACCGAGTACGATGCACTGACCCAAAAACTGGTGACCGCAAAATCGAAACTTAACTCGCTGGATATGGAAGGCCACGAAGCCATTGATGCCATGCTGTACAAGTTGGAAAAATACCAACGCGACTTCAGCGCCTTGGTTAACCAGCGTCTGGAAATCGGTGCCTCCCACGACTTAGGGTTGAAAGGCACTGCTCGTGCTGCTTCCCATCGTGTTGAAAGGGAAATCCAGAAAGTGGATAACGACATGCTCTACAACAAGCTTTTGATGTTAAGACGCCACGAAAAAGACTTTCTGCTGCGCTCTGATACCCAGTATGTCGATAAATTCAACGCACTGATGGATGAACTGTCTCCTGCCATCGCAACGAGTGATATGCCCGCCAGTAACCGTCTTATCATGGAAACCGCACTGCGCGAATATCACAAAACCTTTAATGCATTGGCAACTGGCATGGAAGACGTAGGCTTAACACCGCAAAGTGGTTTGCATGGAAGTTTGCGTGCCTCGGTTCAAGAAGCTGAGAGACAAATGAGGGCGCTCAGTGAAGACTTGGTTACCGCCATCGATAGCCGTGAGAAAAGTGTTACCAAGCGATTGACGCTGATCGGCGGCGCGTTGGCGATTATTGTCTGCCTGACACTTGGACTGATTACCCGTTTAGTGACTCACAAAGTTTCCGTAGCGAATGCCTTGATGAAAAAGATCGCAGAAGGCGAAAGCTCGCTGCGGGTTCGAATGAACCTTCGTGGTAAAGATGAGTTGTCTGAAATGGCATCTTACTTCAATCAATTTATCGGTAATCTCCAGCACACGATGGAGAAAATTGCGGGTATCTCTTCAGAGCTTTCAAGTAACGCAAGACGCAGCCTGATGATGGCTAGCGATACCGCAACCAATGCAGAGAAGCAGCGCGCCGAGTCAGACTCTGTTTCTACGGCAATGACAGAAATGACGGCCACCAGCCGCGAGATTGCAGAAAGCGTATCGACAGCGGCAAACGTGGCCAAAGAACTCCAGGACTCGGCGCAAACCGGCCGTGAAGTGAATGGTGAAACGTCTGCCAAAGCCAACCAGCTCTCGGAAAGTATGCGCAGCGCCAGCGACAACATGCAGCGGCTCAATACCGACAGCGAAGAAATTGGTTCAGTCATTGATGTTATCCGCTCTATCACTGAACAAACCAACCTGCTTGCTTTGAACGCGGCGATAGAAGCAGCTCGTGCAGGTGATCAGGGGCGTGGCTTTGCGGTAGTTGCTGATCAGGTTCGGGAGCTCGCGATGAAGACCCACCAGTCAACAGATGAAATCACCAAGATTATTGAGCAACTACAAAACGGTATCCGTCACAGCGTCGACTTGATGAATCAGAGCAGTGAGATGGCCTCAATCAGTGTCGAACAAGCTCGGGAAGGCGCTTCGGTAATGGCTGCCATGGTTTCACAAATTGAAGATATTGCTGGTCAGAACCTACAAATCGCCACGGCTTCTGAAGAACAGACAGTGGTGACTGAGAGTGTAGACAGAAACATCATCGCCATTGTTGAGCTGGCAGAACATACAGCCAGCGCCGCGAAAAAATCCAACCAATCCGCCTCTGCCATCGAACAGTTGGCAAATGAGCTTGATAAGCTGGTTGGTACTTTCACTGGCCAATCACAACCGCAAGCTATTTCGACAAAAGACAGTAGCGAAAACGTCAATATGGCGTTTGCCCGCGCATAATGCATAAATTGGGGCGCTCCGGCGTCCCTCTTCTTTCGCTATCAAAGTCCCCTAATCTCTCGCTAACAAGCTACTGCTGTATATCGTCTATATTAATGAAAACACTCAAACATCGGGTTAACTATGAAAAAGCCAGAATTACCAGTCGATGAAACACACCGCCTGCAGGTACTGCATCACCTGAATATTCTTGATACTGGTAATGAAGAGCGCTTTGACAGACTTACCCGCCTCGCCAAGCAAATGTTTGGCTCAAAAATCGCCGCCATTAGTTTTATTGATATCAACAGGCAATGGGTGAAATCCGGTATTGGGTTGGAAACAGAATACCCAAGAGACATCAGTTTCTGTGCTCACACCATCCTGGACAGCGATCCTATGGTGGTCAACGACACCCAAGCCGATGTCCGCTTCTCAGATAATCCCCTTGTGCTTGGTGAGCCCAACATTCGCTTTTATGCAGGTTATCCAATTCGTCATGTTAGCGGCTCTCTACTCGGAACCCTTAGCATTGCTGATGATGAACCAAGAGGGTTTGATGATTACGACCTACGCTGCATGAAAGACATCGTCGATTTAGTTGAGAATGAGCTAGCCTCGATGCAACTCACCACTCAAGACCACCTCACCGGTTTGCTGAACGAGCACGGTTTCGAAGTGCTGTGCCAGAACAGCCTCAATATGTGTGAACGGCTCAATGCCCCGGCTTCGCTGGCGTTCTTCGATGTACGCGGATTAAAGATGATTAACAAGCTTCAAGGCAATGTGGAAGGCGACAGAGCGTTAGTCTTCTTTGCAGACTTATTGAAGTTTGGTTTTCGCGATTCCGATGTACTCGCACGTTTGGAAAGCGACAAATTTGCAGTACTGATGACTAACACACCCATCGCGAACACGCGGGATATTCTGGATAGATTCAAAGAGCGCGTTGATCGCTACGCGGTAGAGAATCGTCTCCCTTATACGTTGGATTATTACGTCGGCGTGTCTTGGGCTGAACCAGAAGCGGATTATGATTTCGGGCACCTGGTTGATGTTGCCCGAAATTTAGCCATCAAAGCGAAAGGATAATTAGGAAGACTAGTTAACCTCGGTGTCGCTTTAGTGCATTACTGAAGAAAACACGTTGATGATGACCACTCCGGCCACAATCAGAGACATGCCAATAACCGCTGGCAAATCCAACTGTTGCCCGTAAAACATCCAAGCCACTAAAGAGACCAACAAAATACCCGCTGCGCTCCATATCGCGTAAGCGATACCCAATGGCATCGATTTCACAGTGATAGACAGTAGATAGAAAGAAATGGCATAGCAGACCAGTACCGATGTGGTTGCAATCGGCTGCGTGAACGACTGGGTTTTCGGCATCATTGACGTAGCGACAATTTCAAAAAGAATAGCTACAGACAAAGTAACGAATGGCGGCAATGTGGTGATGAGTTTCAGCATAATGACTCAAACTTCCTCATGGTGCAGGTTAAATCGTATTGGCATCCTGCCCCAAAAATAACGAAGCCCTGCCAAGTGCAGGGCTTGTCATATCCAACTAAACCAGTCAGCTGGATATAATCAGCTAAACAATTATACGCGGTTTGCAGCGTATTGGTTAAGCTCTTCTACAGAAACTGCAGTGATGAATTCGTCGTTCAGGAAGAAGTTAACCATCTCACCGTCCTTCTCGCCACGCAGAATTTGAGTCGTGCCGTCTGCGTAAGCAACTGACATTTCGAGAGACTTGTCGTTCAGTTGTTTAACGTCAGCAGAAGAAATCTTGATTGGCGCGGTAGTCAGATCTTTATCCAGCTTTTGGTTGATCTTGATAACTGCGCTCATTGGGGTATCAGCAACTGCTGGAGATTTACCAGAAATTGGGTTGGTACCCGTCCAGAACTCGATTGAGTTAAAGATGAACAGGTCAGCCGCTGCTGCTACACCGTAAACTGGGCTCATCAGTACGTACAGACCTGCACGAGCATAGCGGTTATCTACAGCAGACAGGTTCAGTTTCATTACTGCACCTGAAGTCGCCATTTGACCGATACAACCTGTCAGAGACACCGTCAGAACTGCTGCTGCAACAGCTTTGATTGCAAATTTTTTCATCGTTTCACACACTGTGAGTTTAAAAAGTCGGCGAAGTATACAGTGTATTTTTATGATGAAAAGAGGCCATATTCCCCTTCCAACAGGCTCTGGCAACAACTGGTTTACAGGTAATTGTAAGCGCAAAGTCAGAGTGGTTAACCCTAAGTTAAATGCCGACGATATCAGTCTGTTTTTATTGCCCGAGTGAATGCCATGCATTCACCTTGTGAATATTAACAATTTCCTTTCTCAGCCTGTTTGTTTGCCGAAATTTTAAACAACCAACAATGCGTAAAGTACTCATCCTAAGTGCAAGCTGCGGCCCTTTCCTATACAATCCTCCACCTTCAATTTCAAAGGTCAACTGACCCTGGCTGTCACCATGAACCGTAAAAAGAAAATTATCCAAACGCTGAAAAAGAAAGATAAGAAACAGAAAGCCAAAATGCACAAAAGCAGCAAGCCCCGCTACATCTCTAAAGCTGAGCGCGAGAAAATGGCTCAACAAGAAGAAGTACAAACCGAAGCAGGCGAATCGGCACAGACTGATAACGAAGAGTAAGTGACACCACGCGCGTTTTTCCGACACAATGCAACGGAATGCATTGTGAAACCTGCCCCCTCCTGTTCATCACCTAGAGGATTGCGATAGAGTAATCCCGCCAATTGAAAAGGAGAAAGGCATGTCAGCACCAAGTTGGGACTTCTCATTTGTCTACCAAAGCCTTCAAGACACAGCGCTACAAAACGATCTCGCACGCTGCAGCGATAACATTGCAGCACTAAAAAATCTCTCACCCGATACCGTTGAAAACTGCCAACAAGCCCTCAGTTTGTTCGATGAAGCTTCTACCCTGCTTCAGTCGGCATCCAGCTACGCTGGTTGTCTGTCGACTGTCGACGCCACGGATGCCGAAGCAAAAACCGTGGTAGTTAAAGCGGACGTAATGGAGTCAAACCTCACACAGGCTTTTAGCCCGTTTGAAGATAAGCTGGCAACCAGCGATGCTGACTTTTTCGAAAGTGTGCTCAGCGGCTCAGACAGCACAGGGAGCTATCAACGCCACGCATTCAGCCTCACCCGTTTGCGTGAACAGCAGGTCTTCCGTCTTTCGGTGCCTGAAGCGCAGTTGCTGTCAGCTATGCAGGTAGACGGTAAAAACGCATGGGGCCGTCTCTACGACGACATTACAGGCACACTGAAAGTCAGTCTCAAATTCCCAGATGGCAGCGAAGAAGAAATGGGGCTGTCACAAGCAGCAAGCCTGCTTTACGGTGGTGATACTTATCGACGTGAGCCAGCCTGGCATGCAATTCGCGAAGCCATGGGCAAACAAGAAGTCACCTTCGCTGCCATCCTGAATGCCCTAGCAGGCAATCGACTCACCGAGTATGAAAAACGCAGCCATACCAAACCACTGCATTTCCTCGACCCCGCGCTTGAAGAAGCCCGTATTGTGCAACCAACGTTGGATGCCATGCTGGATGCCACCAAAGCCAGTCAGGATCTCTCCCGTCGCGCAGCAAAAGCGATGGCCAAAGTGTTTGGCACTAGTCAGTTGAAGCCTTGGGATGAGATGGCGGCCATGCCGTCATTTGGCGCATCAAAGCCTGCGTTGTATTCGTTTGAAGAGGCGATTGCCATCATCCGTAAGGCGTTCGAAAGCGTCGACAAAGAAATGGCCGAGTTCGTCGATATGATGGTCGAGAAAAACCTGATTGATGCAGCGCCACAGCCAAACAAAAGCATGGGGGCTTACTGCACCAAGATTGCCAAAACCCGCACGCCACTGGTGTTTATGAGTTATGGCGGCAGTATGTCTGATGTATTAACGCTTGCACATGAGCTAGGCCACGCATTCCACAACTGGGTGATGCGCGATATGCCATTCGTCGAAACTGAGTATCCGATGACTTTGGCAGAAACCGCCTCAATCTTTGCAGAGAACGTGGTACGTGACGCCCTGCTAGAGAAAGCAGAGAGCGACAGTGACAAACTACTGATGCTCTGGGAAGAAGCTCAAACCGCAGTTGCGTTGATGCTCAACATTCCGGTGCGTTATGGGTTTGAAAAAGCCTTCTATGAGCAAAGACAGCAAGGCGAATGCTCGTCTGCGAAGCTCCGCGCTTTGATGGCGGAAACCTGGAATGAATGGTATGGAGATGCTATGTCTGAGCCTAACGATCTGTTCTGGGCAACTAAATTGCATTTCAGCATCGCCGAAATCAGTTTCTACAACTATCCGTACTTGTTTGGTTATCTTTTCAGTACCGGTGTATATGCTAGACGCGCTGAAAAGGGCTCAGCCTTCTACAGCGACTACAAAGCACTGCTGAGAGACACTGGCAGAATGAGCGCGGAAGACGTGGCAAAAGCTCATTTAGGCGTCGATTTGACTAAGCCGGACTTCTGGCAGCAAAGTATCCAGATCGCCGAGAAACGTATTGAAGCATTTGAAGCGCTGGTCGAAAAGATCTAGCTCCTGAGTTCAGATACAAAAACACCCGCCGAAGCGGGTGTTTTTCTTTTTGTCATTGAAGTCTTGATTAGCCTTCAATGCCGCGTGATTTCAGGAACTCAGCATAAGTGCCTTTGAAGTCAGTGATCTTGCCGTCACGGATTTCAATAATACGGGTTGCCAGCGAGTCAACGAACACACGGTCATGCGACACGAAGAACAGTGTGCCTTTGAATTGCTCCAAAGCCGTGTTCAATGACTCGATAGATTCCATGTCCATGTGGTTGGTTGGTTCGTCCATCAGCAGCATGTTTGGTTTGTGCATCATGATCTTACCAAGCAGCATACGACCTTGCTCACCACCAGACAGGACTTTTACAGACTTCTTGATGTCATCCTGAGAGAACAGCATACGGCCAAGGAAACCACGCACGGTTTGCTCGTCATCGCCTTCTTGTTGCCACTGCCCCATCCAATCCATCAGGTTCATGTCTTTTTCGAAGTCATGAGCATGATCCTGAGCGTAGTAACCAATGTTTGAGTTCTCAGACCATTTGTACTCACCGGTACGTGGTTCAAGTACGCCTGCCAGCGTGTTCAGAAGAGTGGTTTTACCCACGCCGTTCTCACCGATAATGGCAACGCGCTCACCCACCTCAAAAATACCGCTGAAGTTAGCGAACAAATCAGCTTCAAAACCTTGGCTCAGGTTTTCGACTTCCAGTGCGTTACGGAACAGTTCTTTTGACTGCTCAAAACGAATGAATGGGTTCTGACGGCTCGATGCCTTCACTTCACTCAGTTGAATCTTATCGATTTGCTTCGCACGTGAAGTCGCTTGTTTTGCTTTAGAGGCGTTTGCAGAGAAACGCGCAACGAAGGTTTGAAGTTCAGCAATCTGTGCTTTCTTCTTCGCATTGTCTGCCAGCAGACGCTCGCGTGCCTGCGTCGCTGCTGTCATGTATTCGTCGTAGTTACCTGGGTAAACACGCAGTTCGCCGTAGTCCAGGTCAGCCATGTGGGTACACACTGAGTTCAGGAAGTGACGGTCGTGCGAGATGATGATCATGGTGCAGTTACGCTCGTTCAGCGTATCTTCCAGCCAACGGATGGTGTCGATATCCAGGTTGTTCGTCGGTTCGTCAAGCAACATGATATCTGGATCAGCAAACAGAACCTGTGCCAAAAGCACACGCAGTTTCCAGCCCGGTGCTACCGCGCTCATCAGGCCATAGTGCTGTTCAACAGGAATGCCGACTGCCAGCAGCAATTCGCCAGCCTTGGACTCTGCCATGTAGCCGTCCATCTCAGCAAACTCAACTTCCAGGTCAGCCACACGCATACCGTCTTCTTCGCTCATTTCTGGCAGCGAGTAGATACGGTCACGCTCTTGCTTTACTTCCCACAGCTCTTTGTGACCCATGATAACGGTGTCGATAACCGTGAAATTTTCGTAAGCAAACTGGTCCTGGTTCAGCTTGGCAACGCGCTCATTCGGATCAACGCTAACGTTGCCGCTGGTTGGTTCCAATTCACGGCTCAGGATCTTCATGAACGTCGATTTACCACAGCCGTTCGCGCCGATTAGGCCGTAACGGTTACCTTCACCGAACTTAACGGAAATGTTTTCGAAAAGTGGCTTGGCGCCGAATTGCTGGGTGATATTAGCTGTACTAAGCAAGGCAATAATCCTGAACTGAGAATGGAAAACGCCGCAAGACTACAGAGTTCAGTCCACTACTTCAAGCAAACGGAGAAACAAGTCACATTTCTGTCATTACCAGCCCCGTTTTGCGGAAAAAATTTGCGCCACGTCCCAAGCTCCTACATTCCACCTGCAAGACCCCAAATTCGGGGAATTTCTAACTACACTTACTGGATTACTTTGTCTCAAATTAAGAACAGCCGTCGGCAGTCCAAGAACACTTTCGAGACCACTATGAATAATAAAACTAACTCGACATTTTCCCGCTTCATTAGCTTGCCTATCCTTGGTCTGGTTGTCGGCGCATTTTTTACGACTATGCTGGTTGCTGTAGCCTCTTCCAATGCTTCAGCAGATGCCGGGGCAAAGCAGGTGCTGTATATCAATGCGTTTCACCGTGGATATGGCTGGAGTGATGAAATAGAGAGCGGGATCCGAGATACTTTTGATGCATCCGGAACCAATATCGATCTGTCCGTGGTTTACCTCGACTCTCTGCGCCATGAAGTAGAAGCAGTCAGTGAGAAAGTCGCAGAGCTATTAGCGCTTAAGAAAGTCGCTGATTCCAAGGACCTCATTATCACATCAGACAATGCAGCGCTCGATTTTGCCTTGCGCCATCAAAAAACACTCTTCCCGAACCAATCAATTCTTTATACCGCGCTGAAAGATTACTCTGCCGAGACATTAAGCCAGTCTTTGAATTCAACCGGGATATCTGAGTACACAGACTATAAAAATGCCGTCGACCTGGCTTTGTCACTTCATAGTGATGCGCGATCTATCGTATTTATCGGCACAACCGAAGAAGGCCATAACCAACGGGTGGTAGACATCGTCAAAGAAACAGTTCTTCCTGCTTACACTGACATTCTTGATACTGAAATCATCGTCGATAAATCTATAGAAGCACTGGATAAGGAATTGAGCCAGTTCCCTGCGAATTCTTTGGTTTTTCTGCTTAGCAACACTCTACCTAAGTCAGATGGGACGGAGTACAGCCCAGCAGAAACAGCCCGACTGCTTTCCTCGATCACTCCCTTCCCCGTTTATACCTATTGGCACTCACACATCGGTCACGGGGCTATCGGGGGTCAGATAGTTACTGGTTACAGTCAGGGTAAGGCGGCCGCTCAGCTAGCGCTTGAAGTACTTTCAAAAGACGTAGCCACCGCACTTCCCTCTGCAAAGTCTGCACCTGCTTCCTTGTTTTTCGACCTCGATTCTTTGGACAAGCACAATATATCTCGAGATGCCTTGCCTGAAGGTACGCGCTTTATTAACTATCAACCACCTATTTGGCAGGAATACAAAACTGAAGCCTTAACCACACTGGTGATCATATTCGGCCTCGCTTCCTTAGTTCTTGCTTTCTCACTGCTGACCAAAAGACAAAGTGAAACCATTCACCAGATCAGCGATGAAAATGTCGAACTCACCCATGCGTTAGATTTGAATCAAGAAGCACTTGATGATGTGACCCACCAGCTCGAAGAAGTGAATCCGATTGATGAACTGACTGGATTGAGCAATTTCCGTCATTTCAACGATATGCTAGACAAAGAACTGCGCCGGGCCAGTCGCTACAAAACTCCACTCAGTCTACTGATGATATCGGTAGACCAGTTTGAAGGTTACAAATCAGCGCAGGGTGAAGAGAAAGCCAACGCTGTGCTTACAGGGATCAGTCAAGTCATCTCTGAAACCTGTCAACGCTCATCTGACGTGCTGGCCCATTTAGTCGATGAAAAGTTTGCCATCATCCTTCCGCACACGACACGCGAAAACTCGCACATTGTTTGCCAGAAATTGCACGACCATTTACGCGCTAAAAATCTGCCCTTTATCCTTTCCAGCACGGGCGCTGTCACCCTCAGTATCGGCTTATCATCGCTTGAAGCGAGTGGCGAACGCATTAATCCCCAGCATATGTTCAATACCAGCGAGATGATGCGAATCGATGCAGAGAAACAAGGTGGGAACGGAACCCGCTCTGATGTTATCGCCACACATTCTGAGCCGGGCTCTTCAAACAACGGTTAGCGTTAAAAGAGACTTCCCTTCACTCCCAAATAGCACCGATCATCATGATATCGGTGCTTTTATCGCATTGCGCTTTCACTCTCTCTCAATTCGGTTAATGTGGCTTCGTTGGTTGTTTTTCCTTAGATTTTTACGGAAAAGCTACTGTGCATCCGAAATACCTTATCGAAAGGCGCGCATGTTTTATGCTGCGCCTCTTTTTTAAGCCGAAAACAAGAACATCTCTACCCATAAAAATAAGTCGGGAATCAAAATTCTCGATCATCTTCACCAATATAAGGACGGCAAGGTATTTCAAGGAAAAACAATAAAAACTAACATCTCATTTGTTAGGAAAGATAGAGCACAATGAACCCTACAATCCCATACCTAGAACGCACACGCGTCCTCGTCGTTATCGGAATTTGTTCTGTAATTGCATACATTACAGGCTTTCTTTTCGGCGGCGCATTTTTCTATCATCTAGCCATTTCACTTGGCTACGGTATCACCTTCAACTTTCTGCACGTTTTTCTGCTGCGAAACTTCCCACAATGGTCAAATCCGGCACGTACCGCAATTGCTATTACGACAGGATCGATCATCGGCACCATGAACATGCAGTTGTGGATATACCAATACCGGGGGTTTTGGCGCCCTGAGGTGCTGTTACCCACGCTGATATTCACGGTATCAGTCGCAATATTTACTGCTTGCTTTTTCATCATGCGTGAGCGGGCAAGGCAAGCCGAAAACGACCTTAAAGACTCAAAGCTTCAACAGGCCGAACAGGAAAAGGCATTAATCAATAGCCAGCTAAAAAGTCTTCAAGGCCAGATGGAGCCTCACTTTTTATTTAATACACTCGCGAACATCCAGGTGCTGATAGACATTGACGCCCCTAAGGCCAAAGTGCTGCTAGAGAAAATCACTGATTTACTTCGCGCCAGCTTGAAGCAACAGCGCAAAGACACAGTTTCACTCAATGACGAGTTAAAACTCCTTGATAGCTACCTTTCCATTCAGCAAATTCGTCTGTCTGATCGTATGGGATTTGAAATCAAGGTTGACCCATCTATTTCAAAACAAACCCGAATTCCACCCTTTCTGATCCAGCCAGCCGTAGAGAATGCTGTGGTTCACGGTATTGAGCCTTCAGTAAAAGGGGGCTACATCCAAATCAACTTCTCGAAACAGGAAGACGTGCTCACCGTTGAAGTTTCCGATAACGGTATCGGATTCAATGACGGCTCCAAAGGAAATGGAGTGAGCATGAGAAACGTGAAAGAACGCCTTTCAACACTCTATGGCGAGAAGGGACGACTCAAACTCATTCCCCATCAAGGAGGGGGATTCACGACAAGGATTTCATTTCAATGCGAGCAATAATTGCTGATGACGAACCCATTCTTCGTCATCATTTGAGTCGACTGCTTGGTGCAGTTTCATCAGATATTGATGTGGTTGGCAGTGCGAAAGACGGCATTGAAGCTTTGGACCTCATCAAGAAACTTCAACCTGATGTGGTATTTCTAGATATCAGAATGCCTGGGTTAGATGGGTTGGAAGTCGCCAATCTCATCGGAGAAATGAAAAACCCGCCCCGCATTGTTTTTGTCACTGCATACGATCATTACGCCATTGAAGCATTTGAACATGGCGCGATTGACTACCTGATCAAGCCTATCGATGAAAAACGCCTCACCAAAACCTGCGCGCGTTTAAAAACTCGAACCAAACCGACACTCAATGCTGATGAGTTCACCCAAATCCTCTCCCAGGCACAGGAAAAACGATGCGCGCCTCTCACTTGGCTGAAAGCGGCAAAAGGTGAAGATATTCACCTGATTCATGTTGATGACGTTGAGTATTTTAGGGCAGAAGATAAGTACGTCACTGTCGTCACTAACGACTCGGAATACATCATTCGCACACCGCTGCGAAATCTATCCCAAATGCTGTGCGAAGAAACGTTCTGGCAGATTCATCGCTCGGTAATCATAAAAGTATCCGCGATTGGCCGAGTGTTTAAAGACATCACAGGTAAAATGGTCGTTGAAGTGGCTTCAAACCAAAACCAACTGCCTGTCAGTCGAAACGCCCACTCTCTGTTCAAACAAATGTAAAACTCTTATTCAGGCAGCCGAAAGCTGCCTGAATCGTACTAGTCATTTCAAATCCGCCAAATGCTGTTTATCAGCCAAAACTGCATTTGGTCTCATCGCCCTTTTCTTTCGAACAATCTGCTGTAGCTTGGCAACCTGAAACAACGTCAACCCCCTCAGGAGAAACGCAATGAAGATTAAGGACAATTGGCTGAGCCGCATCGCGCTGTTTAGTATTGTCGTTATCATTGCGGCAACTCCGGCCTGGTTAAATCAGGTTAATGCTGGCCCTATGCAAAAGACGCTTCAAGACGCCTTCATGGATGCCAGCACGGGTAATAGTGATGCAGGCGAGCACGTTCTCAGTGCCGTTGAAGACCTGCTCATTCAATACCCGGAAGATGCGTTACTAACGGCTTACTACGGCAGCACTATGTCAATGAAAGCTCGTGACGCCTGGTTCCCTTGGAATCGCCAGAAGTTTTCGCAAATCGGTGTCGACTCACTCAACAAATCATTAAATCAACTATCAGATGAGTCGTTCGACAAACCATATTACGGGCTCAATGAAGGGCTTTACATACAGTCGCTTGCTGCCATCACCTTCATTAACCTACCTGAATCTCTCGACCAGCGCGAACGCGGCTTTGCCATGCTCAAAGATATGATGGCATCGGAAGAGTTGGGTTACTATCCTTTCGGCCCGCGCGCCTGGATTCATATTGGAGCAGTTAAAGCCGCAATAAATATGGAAGACGCGCCTACGGCTACCAAGTGGGCCAACGAGATGCAGCGCCTTGCCCCGACCCACCCCTACACGCAACAAGCACTGGAATTGATCGAAAACTAATCGACCGCCGTCCAAATACGCAACTTTCTGCCCATCGCTGGGGTCTATACCCATATATTCTTATTACCACGATCCTTAGCTCCCAAGACGAGGCGATGTTATGTCCGCGCGAATTCTCTCCGTTCTCTTTGTGCTCTTACTTGGCGGTTGTGCCAAAAGCGTTTACACCGATTTTGACCAACAGTTCCCCTATCAGGAAATAGAGACCTACGATATTGCAATGAAGTCGTCGACGTCTCCGATCTCATTGGATGACAGTCGCATTGAACGAGCGCTGGAAAAAGAAATGGCGGCAAAAGGAATTCAGGAAACAGACACATCCCCAAATGTGACATTACGCTATTTCGTGCAACCAAAAACCGAAGCCGTGGCATATGGACCCTCTTTTAGCTTTGGCTATGGCAGCCGCCGTTTTGGTGCCCGCTATGAAACACCGGTTAGAATTGAAGAAAGAGATTATGGTCAGTTGGTCGTAGAGATGGTCGATAACCAAAGCAATCAAGTTGTTTGGCGCGCGGTATCCAACAGAAAACTCACTGATAGCATGACACCTTCAAGTAAGAATGAGTTTATCAATGAACAGGTGAAAGACATGTTTGCAAACTTCCCCCCTTCTGTGGGCGAAGAATAAGCGACTTTATTTTCAGTTCTGACCATTACATCTAAAAAGAATATCATAACCTTTATTTTTCGCGGTCATCGCTGATTTTTTAGCTGCTCGTATTCGAGAGCAGCTAAAAACTGCCCTCAAATTTCCATCAACAACTGCTTTTGGCATTCAATTTTCTTCAACCGTCGACTTTTAAACAAATTCTGATTTTAACATCGTGTTTATAAACTTTTCGGGGTACAGCAACCGATTACAACCGTGACATCTGTCTGTGCAACGCCGTACAGCCACACAAACAGTCCTTCATATTCAATAAGTTAAAAACAAGATATCCAATAACCAACAAAAACAGACCTTATTCAATTGACATCACCTTTTTCGTCGATAAAATACCGCGCCGTTTAACCGATAGAATCTCATATCGGGCGCGTTTCTCTTTGTTATTGAGGTGTAAAATGGCGGCGGACAACAACTACAGCCTGGGACCAGTTCCCCAGTCAGCTCGAAAGGGCATCCTATCCCTGACGATGGTCATGTTGGGATTAACCTTCTTTTCGGCGAGCATGTGGACAGGAGGAACGTTAGGCACTGGCCTCTCCTTCAAAGATTTCTTCCTCGCAGTTCTCATCGGTAATCTTCTCCTCGGTATTTACACTTCATTTCTTGGTTACATTGGCGCTTCTTCTGGCCTTTCTACTCACCTTCTTGCTCGATTCTCCTTCGGAACCACAGGTTCCTGGCTTCCTTCTCTCATTCTCGGTGGTACACAAGTTGGTTGGTTCGGTGTTGGCGTTGCCATGTTTGCCCTGCCAGTCCAGAAAGCAACAGGCATTGATACCAACATCCTGATTGCAGTCGCCGGTCTCGCCATGACCGCCACCGTTTATTTCGGTATCTCAGCCCTTATGGTTCTCTCCGCCATCGCCGTTCCTGCTATTGCCCTTCTCGGCGGATACTCAGTCATCGAAGCTGTCGACAGTCTGGGTGGTATCGAAAAACTCCAGCTCATCTCTCCTGACAACCCGATGTCTTTCTCAACCGCGCTGGTTCTGGTGGTCGGCTCTTTCATTTCTGCAGGCACACTAACGGCTGATTTTGTGCGTTTCGGCAAGAGCGCGAAGGGTGCTGTCGTTGTGACCATGGTGGCGTTCTTTATCGGTAACAGTCTGATGTTTATCTTCGGAGCAGCAGGCGCAGCAGCAACTGGTCAGTCAGACATTTCTGAAGTGATGATGATGCAAGGGCTATTGCTTCCAGCAATCATTGTGCTTGGCTTGAACATTTGGACGACGAACGATAACGCCCTATATGCATCTGGCCTTGGTTTCTCCAATATCACTGGCTTGCCAAGTAAATACCTGTCCGTTGCCAACGGTATTATTGGTACCCTGTGTGCACTGTGGCTCTACAACAACTTTGTTGGCTGGCTGACCTTCCTTTCAGCAGCGATTCCGCCGATTGGTGGTATCATCATTGCCGATTTCATCAAGCACCGCGCGCGTTACAAAGATTTTGCCAACGCCGAGTTTAAGACCGTGAACTGGGCAGCGATTGGTGGCGTTGCTGCCGGTATTGCAGCTGGACACCTGCTGCCTGGGATCGTGCCTTTGAACGCCGTATTGGGCGGTGCAATCAGCTATCTTGTACTGGATATGCTAAACGATAATAAGAAGACTAAATCTGCTCGCGTGTGAGCCAAAGAGGAAACCTCAATGTCAGCATCTCTACTGATTAAAAATGTTGTTATTCGTGGTCAGGAAAAGGCATCGCAAATCCTGATCGAAGATGGCGTAATCCGCGCTATCGAAGACAACAACGCCGAGCTGAAAACAGACGCAACTGTCATTGATGCAGAAGGCGGAATGGCAATGCCACCTTTCTGTGAACCCCACATCCACCTAGACACCACTCAAACTGCGGGTGAACCAAGTTGGAATATTTCGGGCACCTTGTTTGAAGGTATCGAGCGCTGGGCTGAGCGCAAAGCCATGCTGTCTATCGAAGACGTTAAAAAACGCGCCAAACAAACCCTGAAATGGCAAATTGCTAACGGTATCCAGCACGTCCGCACTCACGTGGATGTATCAGACCCTACTCTGACCGCATTGAAAGCCATGATTGAAGTGCGTGAAGAAATGAAGCCTTGGGTTGATATTCAAATCGTGGCTTTCCCTCAAGAGGGCATTCTCTCCTACCCGAATGGTAAGGAGTTACTGGAAGAAGCAGTGAAAATGGGTGCCGATGTTGTAGGTGCCATTCCACACTTCGAATTCACCCGCGAATACGGTGTGGAATCTCTCCACTACGCCTTTGAACTCGCACGTAAATATGACCGCCTGATTGACGTGCACTGTGACGAAATTGACGACGAACAATCACGCTTTGTCGAAACTGTAGCAGCGCTCGCACACAAGTACGAGATGGGGCACAAAGTGACGGCCAGCCACACAACGGCGATGCATTCCTACAATGGTGCTTACGCGTCTCGCCTGTTCCGCTTGCTACGTATGTCTGGCATCAGTTTCGTCGCCAACCCTTTGGTCAATATTCACCTGCAAGGTCGTTTTGATGACTATCCAAAGCGCCGTGGTGTTACCCGGGTAAAAGAAATGCTGGCATCAGACATCAACGTTTGTTTTGGTCATGATGATGTATTCGATCCTTGGTATCCATTGGGTACCGCCAACATGCTGCAAGTGCTTCACATGGGTCTACATGTTTGCCAAATCATGGGTTACGACCAACTCAACCAATCGTTGGATCTCATCAGTCATCACTCGGCAAAAACACTGAACATTCAAGACAACTACGGTGTGGAAGTTGGCAAGCCGGGTAACTTGCTTATCCTCCCTGCTGAGAACGACTTTGACGCGCTGCGTCGTCAGGTGCCTGTTCGCTACTCGATCCGTGCAGGTAAAGTGATTGCAGACACTCAACCTGCTACCACATCATTACACCTTGAAGAGACTGAAGCCGTCACCTTTAAGCGTTAATAGAAAGCCCCGCAAACGCGGGGCTTTTTCTTATCCACTGAATCAGTTCAGCTCGTCAAAACCATTTACGCCCAACGGAGCACCACCGCTGGCCGCATCTTGAGCGACAGCACCATACAACTTTCCGCCTTCGAAATTCACTGTCAGCGGACCGATAGCGACCGTTTTCGAGCCTGCGGGTGTTACTGAAATCACTGCCTCTCCCGGCATCAAGCCGACGCCTGTGATGGTCTGCTTGTAGGCAAAATTGCTGATAGTCGGACTCGCACTGGAAATATCTGCCGTCGGTGTAATGTAAACATCCACAGTTCCAGCGGAAACAGAGCCATGAACCAATGACACTTTGGCTTCTGTAGCAACTTTGCGGCGGTCTTCTTCAAATGGCAGCAATTCAATATCAAACGCATCTGATGCATCTACTGAACCCAACACAATAGCGTTGTAGAATTTACCTTGCTCAAGTGGCACTGGCACATCCTTCAGTACGTCTGTTGTCAGAGATGGCACATTCACAGTGACGTCCTGCGTGCCAGCAGGAACCTGCAAGAATGGAGATTCGTTCAAATAAGTCAGGCCCGCAACGGCTGGCGTCGCACTGTTGTTTAGCACGACATTCACTGCTGGTGCATCAGCTACACCATGAACCGCACGCAGGTCTGCGCCTGTCGTTTGGTCAAAAATCACTGACGCGCCTTTGCCAGACGCAGCAACCAATACAACGGGAGATGTGGTGTTGCCGCCATAAACGTTCGGCGCGGCAGTCACCAACAAGTCAGTCCCGGAAGCCAATGGCACAGTTCCGCTATCAAAGACCACAGTCTTAGTTCCCTCCGGTGTAATGCGAATGCGGTAATCCCCCGCAGGAACTGAAAGCTGGTCGCTGAACTGGCGATAGCTCAGCGTCAAAGTGGGCGAAACCGATGCAATGTCATCACCCGGTGCTGTTACATAGATATCGACTGCAGGTACAGCCGGGGAGCCGTGCACGGCCTGAAGCCTGACATAGCCGCTCGCGACAGCAGAGTCGGCATTTTCAACCACCAGCACTTCGAGCGTGTTGTCAGCAACACTCCCCAACGCTACGGCAGAATAATTGCGCTCAGCTTTCAGATCATAATCTTCGATCAGAACCGTGGGTGTTGCCTGGTCTGGTAATTGTGCATTCACTTTAACGTTGTAGTTCTGCGATGCTACCTGCTTGAATCCACTACTTTCCCCATAGTCCAGTCCATCAACCAGCGCAGATTGATTCGCCAGAATATTCACTTTCGGTGCGTCGGCACCAGCATGAATCACCCTGAGTGAAGCTTGGGTATGAGAATTTCCTCCTCCGCTGCTTCCACCACAGCCGTATAGCGAAAAGCCTAAAATCACATACAGAATCATTAGCCATTGTTTCATCTCGTCACTCCTCTTTTTTCAACGAGTGACTGTGTTACACAACAGCGTACGGGTGGGATCAGAAGGTCAAATTTGAAGGTTGCTGCATGCAAATACCAACGTAAGGACAAGCTGTTAGAGAAAGTGATCCAAGAGAGAACAACGGCTTTTCATACAACATTTTGTATTTTATAGATAACGCAAAAACAATCGCACAACCTTCACTACCATTGGCTCAGTTCATTAAGATACTCTAATATAACCAGTGATTTATCTTAGTCTCTGTAACGAAACAAAATTCGCAAAATAACACCATGATTTTTGTGTGAACTCTGCTTAAATTTGCAGCCACTTTCCTGTACATAAAATCGACATAAGCATCTAATTACATATTCGTATTGCCAGTTGGTAATGGAATATAAAAATACGATCAGACAAAGTTGGTGACATGTTTCCACAAATTATTATTCTCAACGGAACGGGCAGTGCGGGGAAAACCAGCATTGCCAAAGAACTCATTGAACGCTTACCTCGCCAGTACCTGAACTTCAGCATTGATAGCGTGCTTTACGCCCTACCCCCTTCCGATCTGAAAGCCATGATGGAAGGTAAACCTATCTTTCGGGAAGGGTACAACTACCCCACCTTAGTCGAAGGCTATCACCAAGCCGCGAAAGGATTAGCCAAAGCTGGCTGCTACTTGATCCTCGATAACGCCTGGACAATAGACGAAGAAAAGCGAAACCTTCTGACCGCGTTGGAAGGATTTAACATTTGCATGGTTGGGGTGAAATGCCACTTGCTCATCGCAGCAAAGCGGGAGAAAGAGCGCGGAGACCGAGCAATTGGGCTGGCTGAGAGTGAATATAACCACGTACACCAGCACCTGCATTACGATATTGAGCTTGATACCACAAATCAGTCACCGGAAGCGGCAACGGTAGAGTTGCTTAAATGGCTGGAAACCAACCCTACATTGTTGGGCGCTCAGCGCAGTCAGAAAAAGCTCAAAGCATGTTTAAGTGCGGCTTAAATTAGCTCTACGTCATTATTAATGCTTGGCATGGGCTGAGGAACTGCTTCTCCTCCAGCCCAGTGCCAACATTGATAACAAGCTAAACCATCCCAAGCTACCACCACCTCCGCCGCCGGAGACATTATCTTGCGTTGAAGTTTGAGATAGCGACAAGGTCGCACCCTCGAATGCCTGCGAACCGTATACCATCACATAGTAAGTTCCCGAAGACATGTTCGAAAGCGAACAAGACTCCTGATTTGAACTGGATATAGAACGGCAATCATAGACAGTTGTCGTCGGCGCAGCGCCAGAGCGTACATACAAATCTGCGTCACCCAGGCCACCGGTCAGTGCAATCGTCACACCACCTCCAGACAGTGGGCTCACAGACATTGCAGACGCACGGTTTGCAGAGAGCACGCCAGCATTCGAAATTGTGAAGGAGTAGTAAATTGCATCACCAGCACTGCCCTGAATATTCGATATCGGCGCAGAGGTATCAATCGGATCAGCGCGCTGTTCGGGTGCTTCAGAACTGTTTTGCGTGAGGGAAACAGAAACCCCCGAGAACGCCGCATAACCATGAACCATCACAAAGAACTCATCGCCCGGATTACCCTGTGCAATACAACTTTCATTGTTGCCGTAATAGTAAGGTCGGCAATCGTAATCTGACTGAGAAGGTGTGCTGCCTTTTTTCAAATAAAGGTCGGCATCGCCGGAACCACCAGCCATAGCAATGCGCAAACTGCTGCCATCTTCAGGCAGGGTGAAACTATAGAACAACATGTCGCCACGGCTACCAGAAAGACTCGAAACAGAGTCACCCACATTTAGCACCTGAGGCGGCGCTTCAACTACATCTAGTTGAATCGCAGCACCTGAATAAGCGCTCTGCCCGACCACCAGAACATTATATTCACCGCTACCTTGCAACGTAACGTCACAGGACTCGTTGTTGTCAGATGTCGTTGAAGCACAATCGTAATCAGTGGTTGTTGGCCACCCGTTGAATTTCACATAGAGGTCAGCGTTACCAGAACCACCGCTGAGAGTGACGGATGCTGAATCCGTATTTGCAGGCAAGGTGAAGTAGTAGTGAGTCTCAGAACCTGCGCCACCCGTAGTGTTGTTCACAGGCACGCCATCAGTCAGTTCTGTCGCATCCAAACAGGCGTAAACACCAACTTGATCGAACGCATCCACCACGTCTGCCGTGCTGTAACCTAAATCGTCCGCCGCTCTGACAACACCACAACCACCTTCATCGAATGTAGAGTCTGGTGTCCAGTAAAGTTTGTTTGCGAAAGCATAGGCTTTAAACGCCTTTACGATATCCCAATCTGGTTTGTTGGCGAGCAAATAGAAAGCGCGGTTGAATACACCACTGGAGTAGTGTACATCCATGCCTGCGTAATATTGGTTGGCATGGTCGATAGAACGACCATCATCAGAAGGAGTTTCGAAGTAACGCAAAGCGCCGGTGGATTTGTAAATCGCGCGGCCTACCTGCCAGTCCACACTTCCCTTCCAGTAATATTCGGCTGCTTCCCCGGCGATATCAGAGAAGGATTCGTTGATGCCGCCAGACATACCCGAGTAGATCAGATCTGAGTTCTGATCGGTAAAGCCATGACTGACTTCATGCGCTGAAACGTTCACATCAACCAACGGGTAAAAGCGCGACTGGCCATCGCCAAAGGTCATAGATGATCCATTCCAAAAGGCGTTTTCATAGTTGCTGCCATAGTGCACACGCATCACCAGCTGGAAGGTCAACGGCGACATGTTCAACCAATCCTGATACATATCAAAAACCAGATTGCCAAAGAAGTGCGCATCATTCAGAGGCGAATAAGCACCATTGATGGTTTTGAAGGTATTCGTATTATTCGCATCGTTACAACTATACGAGAACGCCGATGAGCCAGAAGTCCCATGGTTCAGGTTCACCGTTTTCACGTTAGCGGTTTCAAGCGTACACGTCGAACCCACTTTGTCGATTTTCAGGGCCGGATAATCCGTACCAAACAGGTACTGACCTGTTTTCTCGTTCCCCCCGGGGCCATGCGCAGTATCTTCCACATGGGCAAGACCTTCCCAGGTTTTCAAAATCTCACCGGTTTTGGCGTCAATGTAAGCGCGTGGACGGGTTGGCTTTCTGGCAGGAAGGAAAAAGCTAACTTCGTAAACCAAGCGTGGAGAGCCCTGCTCATCCAGCCAGACAAACAGCTCAGACTTTTCATTCTCAGGAATCACGATCTCAGCAGCAGGCGCGTTGATCAAATGCTGGTCTTTGAGGATTTGGATAGCACGCTGATGACTCATCGAAGGCGCAACAGAAGACATTGTGTTGCTGAGTGCAGAGACTTTCAAACCGCGGGCGTTTTTGTACTGACTATTCTCGCTATCCGATACCACACGACCTTTTCTGACGGGAACACCTTGATAATACTGTTGGTGTTTCACCTTCACTTTTCCGTTAGGCAAGATGACGGTTTCAGAGGGAAAAAAGCCGGTTTTTGAAGACGATAAACTGCTACGCATTGCTGCTGCAGCAGGCGCATTTTGAAACACAGAATCGTCTGCCACAGAAACCTCGGCAGCATTCCCTTTTAAAATCAGAAAATTAAGAAAAATAAAGCCAAAAAGGAATAGCGCACGGCGAAGCATCGACCCCTCCAATAGTTTCAAACTAGAAACATACGTTTCACCTATGATTAATCATGGTTGAGGGTTGGGTATTGATAAAGCGAAAATGGTTATTTTTTGACGCTTGTGATTCGTATTTGATACTTGGAAAATTAAAAGCTCATAGCCTTTATATTAAATTTATATTTATCAATTATTTATTGTTAATGCGAGAAATAGCAGTTTGAGTTGATATCAATCGATTGCATGTAAACGAGAACGACACAAGAAACTGGAGACATAAACGAGTTGTTATTTGTCTCTCTTCAGCTAGAAAATTTCACCCGTTCGATTTCTAGGCACTCATAACTAGCACTGTCCTTCTAACTAACGGAAATTCGAGGAAAATTAAGCGTGATTCTCTATTGCGCGGTTTAGAATGAGTGTTTAGTGTTGTAACCGGATGGAATGCGCCATACTCATTTACCGACCATCGTCATAAAAACAATCAGGATATTGTTGTGGAACAGCTAGAGTTTCTTATCTCCTTTTTTACGGAACACAAATTTCTCTTCACCCTCGTTGTGATCGCCATCTTCATGTTGATCCGCCGTGTGCTGATCAAATTTATCTGGGGTGATTCCAACTTCCTAAGCGAAGAACAACGCAAATGGATCTCCCGCACCAAAAACGGCTCATTTACCATGCTTCTCGTCGTCATGTTTTTGGTTTGGCGTTCAGAAATCAACGAGTTCGCGTTATCACTGACTGCGATAGCGGTTGCCGTCGTCGTGGCTTCAAAAGAGATCATTCTGTGTTTCACTGGCTCAATCCAACGCGCCAGTTCCCGATCATTTCAAATCGGCGAGTGGATTGAAGTTGGTTCTCTCTGCGGTGAGGTTATCGAACACAATTTGATGGCAACCAAAATCCAGGAGATCGACCTTCACCACGGCACCTACAATTACACAGGCAAGACAGTTACCTTCCCGAACAGCCTGTTTTTCACCACGCCCGTGAAAAACCTTAATTTCATGAAACGCTATGTTTATCATGAATTTAATATCACAGTGAAAGAAACCGCGAACCTTTACCCGTTGGTGCCAAGTTTGCTGGCGAGAATCGACGATCACTGTGAAGATTTCTATGAAGTCGCTACACGGTACAACCATGTGATTGAGCGCCACGCAGGTGTTGACCTACCCGGGGCAGATCCACATATTCACGTTACCTCTTCAGAATTAGGCGACCCGCAGGTCCATGTTCGTTTGTTCTGTCCAACCGAACGTGCCACCGAATTGGAACAACTTATCCGCGAAGATTTCATGACCATGTACTGTGAAAGAGTCTTAAAACAGCCTCCTGTCACGATTGCTGAAGATCTGCTATCAGATACAGACTCCAGCGCCCTACACTGCTGAAAAATCTTCCACTTTCGAAAACAAAAGGCTGCCTATATAAAAAGGCAGCCTTTTTGCTTTTTCGTCCAAATTTTTCAACTTTGTTAAATTCAGGAAGTAAAAATTTCATCATTCCTTCGTCATAAAAGTACTTTTATGCACCGCTTTTATTTTCACTTGCCTTTTTTTGATCTTCTATTGTTATACAGATGTTAACACCCGTTCGAAGTACATCTTTTATCAAAGAGGAACGTAATAATGCTGTCTACAAGGAAAACGCTAACAACGATTGCTGCTGCCTGCGCGGCCTTTTCCGCCTCCACTTTTGCGGCGACTGAGCTGACAATTGCGACGGTGAACAACGGCCACATGATTGAAATGCAGAAGTTGAGTAAGGAGTTCGAAAAAGAAAATCCTGATATCAAACTGAACTGGGTAACCCTTGAGGAAGGCGTACTTCGCCAGCGTGTTACTACAGATATCGCGACCAAAGGCGGTCAGTTTGATGTAATGACAATCGGTATGTACGAAACCCCAATTTGGGGCGAAAAAGGCTGGTTGAAAGAAGTCGAAACCGATGCTGCCTATGACGTTGACGACCTGTTACCAGCAATGCGAGCTGGCCTGTCTTACGACGGCAAACTCTATGCCGTGCCATTCTATGGCGAGAGCTCCATGGTGATGTATCGCAAAGACTTGGTCGAGAAGGCGGGCTTGACTGTTCCTGACCGAGCACCTTGGGGCCATATCCGTGACGTTGCTGCGGCAATTCACGATCCAGACAACGGCGTTTACGGTATCTGCCTGCGCGGTAAGCCAGGTTGGGGCGACAACGCAGCGTACATCACCACCATGGCAAACTCTTTTGGTGCGCGCTGGTTTGACGAAGGCTGGAAACCACAGCTGAACTCGCCAGAGTGGAACCACGCCGTGAGCTTCTACGTTGACCTGCTGAGCACTTACGGTCCTCCGGGTTCAAGCTCAAACAGCTTCAATGAAATCCTGGCACTGTTCAACGAAGGCAAGTGTGGTATGTGGATTGATGCCACCATCGCAGCATCTTTCATCTCCGATCCTAAGCAGAGCAAAGTGGCAGACAAAGTGGCCTTCGCACAAGCACCAGTTGCTGTGACAGACCGCGGTGCAAACTGGCTGTGGGCATGGGCGCTGGCAGTTCCTGCAGCAACCAAAAATGCTGAAGAAGCGCAGAAGTTTATCACTTGGGCAACGTCTAAGGACTACATCAATCTGGTCGCGAAAGAGAACGGCTGGGCGAACGTACCGACCGGCACCCGCCAGTCAACTTACGACAACCCTAACTTCCAGGAAGCCGCAGTATTCGCTGAAGCAGAACTGGCAGCAATCAACTCAGCAGACCCAGCAAACAGCACCCTGAAACCAACCCCATACGTGGGCGTTCAGTTTGCTGCTATCCCTGAGTTCCAAGCGATTGGTATCGCAGCGGGTCAACAGTTCACCTCGGCACTGGCTGGCAAGGTATCTGTTGAGCAGGCACTGAAAAATGCTAACAAGTCTGCGGATCGCGAGATGCGCAAGTCTGGCTACTACAAGTAAGCACCTCATTGCCGGGCATTCACCTGCCCGGCTTTTCCTTCTCAGCTGTACTGGTAATTTCTAATGCAAAAATGGTTGCCTAGGCTGTTGGTTGCGCCTTCCTTTGTCAGCTTGCTGCTCTGGATGATCGTCCCTCTCTCCATGACGATCTATTTCTCAACCATCAGATATAACTTACTTTACCCGGGAGACAACGAATACATTGGTTCGTTGAACTTCGAATTCTTTTACACGGACGAAGCTTTCTGGCCTGCGATCATCAACACCCTGACGCTGGTTGGTATGGTGCTGGTTGTCACCGTCATTGGCGCACTCATTATCGCCATCGCGTTAGACAAACCCTTCTTCGGTCGCGGTGTGGCGCGCGTACTGTTGATTTCACCCTTCTTCATCATGCCAACCGTGAACGCACTCATCTGGAAAAACATGATGATGCACCCGGTTTACGGCGTGCTGGCTGCACTCTGGGAAAGCGTGGGCTTACAGCCGGTTGACTGGCTTGAACAATTTCCGCTCGGCTCAATCATTGCCATGATCAGTTGGCAGTGGATGCCCTTTGCGTTGTTGATCTTTATTACCTCGCTCCAATCCATGGACCACGAGCAGAAAGAAGCAGCGCTGCTGGATGGCGCAACTGGCTGGCAGGTATTTCGCTACCTCACACTGCCCCATCTCGCACGTCCAATCGCCGTGGTCATGATGATTGAAACCATCTTTATGCTTTCCGTCTTCGCAGAGATTTTCGTCACCACTGGCGGTGGTCCAGGTTATGAATCCACCAACCTCGCTTTCCTGATTTTCGGGCAGGCATTGATGCAATTCGACGTAGGCGTTGCGTCTGCCGGCGGCCTTATCGCCGTGATACTCGCTAATATCGTCGCATTCTTCCTGATCCGCGCGATCGGCAAGAACCTGGTGACCTAAGGGGGCGTTATGGCTAAACATGTTTCATTAATCGATCAGACAGGCTGGCTGCGCCCCATCATTTGCTGGGCTATCGCGCTGCTGGTGTTCTTTCCCATTTTGATGATGCTGATCACTGCATTCAAAACGGAGCAGCAAGCGATTGAGGTACCACCCAGCTTTATCTTTGAACCCACCATCGAAAACTTTGGTTTGGTTCAGGAGCGTAGTGACTACCTGAAATTCGCCATCAACTCCGTTATAACGGCATTTGGCTCGACCATTCTGGCGTTGATCATTGCGATTCCAGCGGCCTATTCAATGGCTTTCTACCCCAAGAAACACACCAAGGATATGTTGCTCTGGATGCTATCCACAAAGATGCTTCCAGCCGTCGGTGTACTGGTGCCTATCTACATTCTTTGTCAGAAGACGGGGCTACTCGATACCACCTTGGCGCTCACGATTATATACACCCTGATCAACCTGCCCATCGTGGTCTGGATGCTCTTCTCCTATTTCAAAGATATTCCGAGAGACATTCTCGAAGCGGTGCGACTGGATGGTGCTGACACACTGGGCGAGATTCGCTATGTGCTGTTGCCGCTGTCACTGGGTGGTATTGCCTCAACGGCGCTGCTTTCCATCGTATTGAGTTGGAATGAAGCCTTCTGGTCAATCAATCTGACCTCGGCAAACGCAGGCACGCTCGCCACCATGATTTCTACTTACTCCAGTCCGGAGGGACTGTTCTGGGCGAAGCTTTCTGCCGCCTCTACTTTGGCCTGTGCGCCTATCGTCATTCTCGGTTGGTTCTGTCAGAAACAACTGGTTCAGGGATTAACCTTTGGGGCTGTAAAATGAGCTACTTACAAGTCAATCATCTATATAAAAAATACGGCGACACGCTGGCACTCAAAGACATTGATTTTGAAATTCAAAAAGGCGAATTCGTCGTCTTCGTTGGGCCGTCAGGCTGTGGTAAATCCACCTTGCTGCGCACCATTGCGGGGTTGGAAAACTCGTCAGATGGCGACATCCAATTAGACGGTCAGTCGATCATCGAAACCCATCCATCCAAACGTGATGTGGCCATGGTGTTCCAGAGTTACGCGCTTTATCCGCACATGTCAGTGAAAGACAACATGTCCTTCGCGCTGAAACTGGCAAAGCGTCCGGAAACAGAAATTCAGGAGAAAGTGACCAAGGTTTCAAAAGCCCTGAAGCTGGATGCCCTGCTGGACAGGAAGCCCAAAGCGCTTTCTGGTGGTCAGCGCCAACGTGTGGCGATCGGCCGAGCCATCGTGCGAAACCCTAAAGTGTTTCTGTTCGATGAACCCCTTTCCAACCTGGATGCTGCGCTTCGCGTAGAAATGCGTATCGAGCTTTCCCGTCTCCATCAGGAGCTTGGTGCAACCATGATTTATGTTACCCACGATCAAATCGAGGCCATGACCCTCGCTGACAAAGTGGTGATCATGAGTCAGGGTGAAGTGGCACAAATCGGCACGCCGTTGGAGCTCTACCACCAGCCAGCCAACCAGTTTGTCGCTACCTTTATCGGCACGCCGAAAATGAACGTTTTACCAGTGGATACGGCGATCAACAGTCACGATGCGCTGAACGTTAACTTCAATAGTGATGCCCACATTCAGCTCGACCCTTCACTGTTTGAGGAATCAGCCGTGGACGCGAAATCCATCGGTTTCCGCCCGGAATCCCTCTCCTTCTGTTCACCGGAAGAAGGTGATCTGAAAGGCGATGTGGAAGTGATAGAGCAATTAGGCTCTGAAACCCTGACCTACATTCGCACCATGAGCGGCGAAACAGTGGTGGTTCGTGCTGATCCGAAATACACACCGAAGCTGCGCGAAGTCATCGGCGTCAAGCTGGATCCATCCCGCGTGTATCTGTTCGATGCGAACGAAAATGCCGTGAACATTTATGGAGAGGTCAGCCATGTCTGAGCACAACCGCCTAGTCCACTTTGGGATCGGTGCGTTTCATCGCGGACACCAGGCTTACTACCTGCACCTACTTAACCAACAGCTCCCGGAAGCGGAGCGTTGGTACTACACCGATGTGAACCTTCGGGAAGAAACCCGCGCCATTCCTGAAGCGTTAGGTAAGCAAAACGGGCGATTTCACTTCAAGCGCATCGCGCCAGATGGCAACGCTGATTACATCGAAATCACCAGTATTGATAGGGTTGAGGATGCATCCTCAGACCCTTCAATCATCAATACTATTTTCAATGATGATGCGGTCAAAGCCATCACGATTACGGTGACAGAAGGCGGCTACTACCTGACTGAATCTGATGACCTCAATCTCACCCACCCTGAGATAGCCCACGACATCCAAGTGGTGAAATCAGGTAATGGCAAACCGAAAACCCTGTTTGGCTACTTAACGCTGGCGCTATTGGTTCGTCAGAAAATGCCCAACGGCGCCATCACAGTCGCTACCTGCGACAACCTTCGCGACAATGGCAACCGACTTGAACATGCCTTTGCTCAGTTTGTTGAAGCCACAGGATTAGATGATTTGACGCAATGGATTAGTGACAATGTCACTTTTCCATGTTCAATGGTGGATAGAATTACCCCTGTTCCTCCTAAAGACTTGACCGAGGAAATTGATCGCGTTGTCGGTAAAAAAGACCTTTGCCCTATCATGGGGGAAGATTTTGAGCAGTGGGTGATTGAATCTAAATTCGCCGCTGAATTTCCGCCATTAGAAAAAGTCGGCGTCACCTTTACAGACAAAGTACATGCGTTCGAAGAAACCAAGATCCGCATCCTTAACGGCGGACACTTTGGGCTTTCTTATGTGGGTGCATTGCGCGGCTACAAAACCTATGACGAAAATGTACGTGATGACGAACTGAATGAACTGCTCAAGCAGTACCATCAACGCGAAGTCATCCCAACTATCTATGATCACCCTTTTGATTTGGAAAATTATCGCCAAGTCATTGTATTGCGGTTCAGCAATACGTTTATCGCCGATTCGATTGAACGTATCGCGATGGACAGTATCAGCAAGTTTCCGCAGTTTATTTTGCCCACCATCAAATTGAATCTTGAGCGCGGATACGTGCCAACCGCGGCGATGACATTGGTCAGCCATTGGTACTGTTTTCTCGCTTTGTATCTCAACGGCAGATTCCAATTCAACTATAAAGATCCTTATCTCCACATCGCTGAAAAATGGATGCAGGAGTCCGATCCAGTCAAGGCTTTCCTTGCTGACCCCGACATCTGGCAAGGGCTGAACAAACGTTTTCCACTGTTTGGAGAACAGCTCGAAGCGCAAATCAAACAAACGCTTGATGGCTATCAGGAACGTTACCCATGACACTATCACTACAACAAAATGGCGCACCATTACTTGAGGGAAAAGTGGCACTGCTAACCGGTGCCAACGGCGGCATCGGGTTGGCAGTGGCATACGCCTATCTCGCCAGCGGTGCTAAGTGTGTGATTGCAGATATTCCTTTGGACCCGTCGCCGGGCGTGGCGGCACTGCAAAGTCAGTTCGGTGAAAATGTGGCATACCACCACTGCAACATCACGGACACAGAAGCACGGCATCATTTGGTGACCTCAACGATTTCACAGTTTGGTTCCATTGATGTGCTGTTCAACAACGCCGCGATATTCGATATGGGGCCACTGCTGGAAGCCTCAGAAGAACAATTCGACAGACTGTTCAACGTGAATGTCAAAGGCATGTTCTTCCTGATGCAAGATGTCGCAAACGCCATGGTTGAAGCGGGCAAAGGCGGCAAGATCATCAATATGGCTTCACAGGCAGGTCGCCGTGGCGAGGCACTCGTTGCTCACTACTGCGCGACCAAAGCGGCAGTGATCAGCTACACCCAATCGGCGGCGCTCGCGTTGGCGGAACACGGCATCACCGTCAACGGTATTTCACCCGGCGTGGTGGATACGCCGATGTGGGATCATGTCGATGCCCTATTTGCCAAATATGAAAACCGAAAACCTGGTGAAAAGAAAAAACTGGTGGGCGAAGAAGTGCCATTAGGGCGCATGGGCGTGCCAAACGATATTGCAGGCACCGCGCTGTTCCTAGCCTCTTCCCTTTCTGATTACATCACCGCCCAGACCTACAATGTCGATGGCGGCAACGTGATGAGCTAAGCCTATGGCCACATACCTTGGCATTGATATTGGCACTTCCGCCGTTAAAGTCATTCTGATGGGTGAAAACGGCGATGTGCTCGACTCGCAATCAGAGTCCTATGGCTTCGACTCACCCCACTCGCTCTGGCGAGAACAAAACCCGGAGATTTGGTGGACGGGCACCCGCGCTGCGATGACCAAAATCCGCACCCGCCAGTCTTACGCCTGGAGTGCGGTTGCTGGGATCGGGCTTTCCGGTCAAATGCACGGCGCCGTGTGTCTTGATCAACAGAACAATCCCGTCCGCCCTGCTATTTTGTGGAATGACGGACGGGCATTTAAAGAGTGTGACACCCTCAACCAACAGCTTCCTCACCTTGGCGAAAGCTCTGGCGTGCCTGCTATGCCGGGATTCACTGCACCAAAGCTACTGTGGCTGAAACAGTTCGAACCGGACACCTTCAGCAAAATCCATAAAGTCATTCTGCCGAAAGATTACGTGCGCCTGAAACTTACTGGTGAGCTTTGTACCGATGTCAGCGACGCGGCGGGCACCTTGTGGTTGAACGAACATTTGAGAAGCTGGGATGAAAACGTCCTTGCCGCCAGTGGCATCACTACCTCGCACATGCCAAAGCTAATTGAAGGCAACGAAATCAGTGGCACGCTAACGGTAGAAACGGCCGTGGAATTTGGCCTTTCTATAGAGACGCCCGTTTGTGGCGGAGGCGGTGATGCTGCCGTCGGGGGCATTGGGATTGGGGCAATTAACGAAGGCGACGCCTTTGTTTCGCTCGGTACCTCCGGCCAAATCTTCGTGGCGAAGGAGCGCTATGTCGCCAACCCACAAAAGCTGGTGCATGCCTTTGCCCACGCGATTCCAGACCGCTGGTACCAAATGGCGTGTCTGCTCAATGGGGCAAGCCCACTGGCCTGGTTTGGGTCTATCTGCGGCCAGCCAGTGCCAACCCTGCTGGAAGAAGCCGAGCAACATGGCACTGGAAATGGTTCAGAAATGTTCCTGCCTTACCTCAGCGGCGAGCGTACTCCGCACAATAATCCGTTCGCGACGGGCAGCTTTCAGGGCGTCACTTCCACTACAGAACGCCACCATATGACACAAGCCATCCTCGAAGGCATTGCTTACAGCCTACGGGATTGTTTAAACGCGCTGTCAGAAGATGGTTTGCCGTTTCAGGAACTGGGCGCTATTGGTGGTGGCGCACGCAGCCGATACTGGCTTCAAATGATTGCTGATGTGCTTGAAGTGCCAATCAATCAGTATGTCGGCGGAGAAACAGGCCCCGCGCTGGGTGCAGCCAGATTGGCTATGATCTCGGTACAGGGCGGAAGACTGGAAGAAGTCTGTACCACACCGGCTGTCTCGGAAGCGTTCCAACCAAAGGCAGACCGTCAGGCGTATCATCGGGAAAAATATCAGATCTTTACCGATTATTACCGACGGCTTGAGCCAACGATGGGTGCGCGCGAAAAGGATTAGGTGAGCTTATGTCTGCAGCCAAGGATCCCGTTTGGGAGTTCATACAGTTTGAGGAGCAGTCCATATTCTACAAAGAACATGGGGTGCCTCATCACAGCATTCACTGGCATGTTCACGAGCAATATGAACTGCATTTGATTGTTAAAACCAACGGCAAAGCCATGATTGGCAACCACCTGGGTCCCTTCTCGCCCGGCCAGCTCACCTTAGTTGGCCCTTGGCTTCCGCATAACTGGGAAAGTAATTTATCGCCCGGTGAAACCCATCAACTGCGCGACATGGTGATCTTGTTCGAACCAGACTTGTTCAACACCGCCGCCAAATCTTTTCCCGAACTGACGCAGCTCACCCCTTTGCTTGAACAGGCAAAAATGGGTATCGAGTTTTTGAATGTGCCTTTCGACAAAGCGGTAGAGCACTTTATTAAAGTGAGGGAAAGTTCGGGCATGACACGACTGGTGAACTTCCTGTCGTTTATTGATTACCTGAGCAAAGGCAGTACCCGCTTGCTCTCAAGCATGCCAGCTTCCGCGGTGAAAGATGCAGGTACACTTCAGACCCGCATTAATGAAGTGGTGGATTACGTGATGGAGAACTACCAGCAGCCAATCCGTTTGAAAACCGTGGCAGACAAGCTGGGGATGACAGAATCCTACTTCTCGCGCTTTTTCCATCAATCTTCAGGACACCGATTCACCGACTTCGTTAACCGTGTGCGCATTCAGCGCGCCTGTGTCTTGCTGAGTGATTCAGACGATACCATTGCCGATATCAGCCAAACGGTGGGCTTTCATAATCTGGCGAATTTCAGCCGTCAGTTCCGACGCATCAAAGGACTCAGCCCCTTGGCGTATCGCAAGAAGCATGCATCTCCAAGAGTGATGTAGAACCCTATCCTCTTTTCAGGCGTTAAGGGTCGAAGCTCTGAACCTGTCCGGACTTCGGCACCTGCGCCTTATCCAGCAAATCCCTGTCTAAAAACTCTGTGAGCGCAAAACTGGCTTCGCAGTAGCTCTGGCTTTCTTCAAACACCCCACGGGCATAATCGATGCTCTCTTCCGCTAGGCGGCGTTCTTCTGGCGAGTTTTCGCTGTCGCTGAACGCGATTTGCTGGGCAAGCAATTGAGTGCGCAGATTGTTGCGACAGATAGGTTCGCTGACGTTCGCCTGCTGGCGGTCGAAGGTGTTTCGGGCGCTCTTGACGTTTTCAACATCGAGAGGCGCGGCAGAATAGGCTGTTGGTGCGAGTAGTAAAAGCAAAAAAGCGGCAAGTGCGCGGGAGAAAAAACGTATAAACAACGACATCTTTTCCATCAGTCCATTAACGTGTGGCGAGATTATTCCATAGATGAGACTTATTGTTGAGGCGCACACCCGATTTTTGAACTCAGAGAGTGTAACGAAATGCTGTCGATATTCCTCTCAATAAACAACCTTCTGAATTCTTTGAACAAAGTCGTACCAATTTCGATAAGACTGCGAACTCAGTCGCGTCTTAAATTGTGCACCTTGTAGTATATTTCGCCGGATAAATTGGACAGAGATTGTGTCTTGTTTGCCGAAGAGCGGAGGGTGGTAGCTTTGGGCTGGGTGAGAAACAAACCAAGGTCTTATTGGGAACGTATGGCGGGTGCATCCGGGGACCAAGTGGGCTAAGGGGCTTTATCGCCGCTTATAAGTTGTTAAGCTCACGATTTATTGAGATAAGAGGAATCTAATGAACGATTTAATAAACCTTGTAGATAAAGAACCTTTAGAACAGCCTGTACAAGAATTCCTTGAAAAGTGCCCATCCGCAATTTGTGGAACAAAATATATAATGGGGAACTGTGTAATTTCAAAGCTACCGCTTGGTAATGAATACAAAACTGATTTTGCTTATATAAATCCCCAATCAGGCTATACATTTCTACACCTTGTTGAGATAGAAAAACCAGGAAAGTCAATATTCACACAAAGTGATGAATTCACTAAAGAATTCAATCAAGCTCTTCAGCAAGTTAATGACTGGATTTATTGGTGTTCTAATAACTCAGGATATCTATATAACTTACTCGAACCTCTGAGACAAAGGTCAGGTGATTCCGTAGGGTACTATAATGCTCGAGGGCTATTGATTTATGGCAGAAGCTCAGAAATAAACAATATTCGAAGAAAAGAACGATGGGCCCAAAAAACCACGGAAAATAACTTCATAGAGATAAGAACATATGATGGATTTGCGAGGGAAATGAATTCCTTTTTGCCTCCAAACAATTTGTACAATGAAGTGATTGACACATATCATTATGTTCAAAGAGAATTCAAATTAAAACGAAACCCATAGCGACAGAGACTTTTAAAAATGATGTTTTGGAGATTAGGGGGTCTATTTCTCAAAAAGTGTTTTTTTAGCCCCTTACACTGATTTTTTGTTCAAAGGAGATAATATGCCAGATATGGCTTCAATCGCAGCGGCTCTTAGTGGTGTTAAAACAGCTGCAGAGATTGCAAAAATTCTAAAGGACTCAGCATCTTCGCTTGAGCAAGCCGAAATTAAATTGAAATTTGCGGAGCTAATTGGTGCATTAGCCGATGTAAAAATTGAATTGGCAGATATACAAGCGGTTGTGCAGGAGAAAGACCAGTTCATAGCTGAGCTTGAGAAAAAACTTCAAGATAGTAGTGAAACTGTTGGTTTCTTGGGCGCTAGATATATGAAAAATGATGCAGGTAAACCATCAGGGGTTCCTTTTTGCCCAACATGTTATGCCAAGAGTAAAAGAAACTAGCTGGGACAGACACTTTAAGAAAGATTCTGTCCCTTACCCTATCGATTTTTTCCTCACTCCCGAGAAGTCACGCAATCAGTCTTTAATTTTGGCGTTTTGTAACTTTCAGCAGGATTAGCTCAATTTGCGGACAACAAAAACATCAGGCATTGGCCTTATGTTCAAGGTGGAGGTAGAAACAGGTAAATTAGCTATCGGGCAAACGTATTCCCGATGCTCTTTGACGATGAAGAAATGGCAAAGCCGCTTTGACTGAAGTCTCACTACCCACCATATTTCCGACTTCAATATGCGATGCTGTTTTTAACCAAAGCTTTGGCTCAATACCAAGGCGTTCTAGTAATGGCGGTAGGGTCGAACCGATTTGCCCCCGCTTATCATCACGAACTTGTCGTCCAGTACAAATCTAAAGTGTCTGTCCTTCCTTTCCTTCCTTCTTTCCCAGAGTTTTCAAAGCATGGCATCTTCGTTGGTTATTTATTTTTTAACGAGAAGCGCCGTAGGACTTTGTCTGTGTATTTTGGGATTCTCAGTTTTCAAGGGGGTTCGCTTATTTCTTTACGGAACTAGTAGGGACAGACACTTTAAAAATCACATCACAAAAATGTTACACCTCTAAATATCTATATGGTACAGTGTATTTTATGGTAATTGATACATGTGGACTGATGATGAATATCACTGATTTTTGTAAAGTTATCCTAAAGGCCCCCCTGAAAAGTGTTTATGACTGGTCATGTGAAACAGAGAATGCGTTTTTTTACCTGGGTTGGAAAGGTGCGGCTGATTTTAAAACTGGTATCGTAGATGTTTGTAGCTCAGACGAGCAAGCGATTGAGAAAGGTGCATCGAAGCAACTGTTGGGCAAAATAGAACGCGAGCGAAATAATCTTCGTGATGCTGTCAGTGCCGGTAAATCTATTTATTACGTACTTAGAGTTAAGCAAAATCCCGAGAGTGACAAAAATTGGGGCATCGTGGCCAAATCCAAGCCGATGTCCAACAACACATTAATTCTAGAACTTGCAGATATAAAAGAGCATGAGAATGGCCGGATTACTGCAACACGTATTGATCAACAAGAAGCGAGAAGATTCAGGTTAAATCCCAAATAATAGCCGGTAGCGCACACGTTATGTGGAGCTAGTAGGGACAGACACTTTCAGCAGGGTTAGTTTAAATTTCGGACAACAAAAATATCAGGCATTGGCCTGATGTTCAGAATGTGGGTGAAATAGGTAAATTAGCTATCGGGCAAACGTATACCCGATGCTCTTTGACGATCAAGAAGTGGCAAAGCCGCTTTGACTGAAGTCTCACTACCCACCATATTTCCGACTTCAATATACGATGCTGTTTTTAGCCACTGCTTTGGCTCAAAACCAAGGCGCTCTAGTAATGGCGGGAGGGTGGAATCGATTTGTCCCCGCTTATCATCACGAACTTGTCGGCCAGTCCAGTCGACTAACTCCAGATAATCCAATAGACGAAAAGGAATACCTTCTGGTTGATCTTTGCGGGGATATCCTGCGAAAACATGCAGACCTTCAGGGGTTATTTGGTCATTTCTTAACGCTTTAATTCGAGCTTTAACCGATGTGTACTCAGAAGTTTCGGGAGCATCAGCGATTGCTGCTCGTATGGGGTTGAGATCTACATACGCCATAGCTGCCGCAAGAGCCTTTTCATCAAGCAATGCCTGGCTTTTAAAGCGACCTTCCCAGAAGTGTCCTGTGCATTGATCTTCTCGGTTCGCTTCCGCCGCAATGTGTTGATTCAATAACCGCATAAACCAACTGATGCTCGTCAGCCGCTCTCGCCAAATTTCGATGATTTCCATGCAACGTTCTTGTTCGGCTTCTGATAGAACCTCGCCACGCATAAAACGTTGAATCAAAAGAGGGCCTTGATGGAACGTCAGCCAGCGCTCGATAACCTCAATCGGTGATAATGCCTTCGCACAACCCTTGTTAATGTGCAAAACAACATGATAGTGATTGCTCATTATGGCGTAGGCACACACATCGATGCAGAATGCGTTAGCTAGCTTTAGCAAACGTTGTTCTATCCAGCCACGCCGGTGCTCAAAACACTTTCCCTGTTCATCGTTATAGCCGCAAAGAAAAGAGCGACGGACACAACGCGAAACGCAGTGATAATAGGGAGTAGCATCGACGTTAATCAGTGAAGCACGCGCTGTGGTCATCTTGGGTCAGAAAAACATGGCTTAAGAATAGATTTAACCTACCTCAGCTAATATATCATTGCATGTTGAATGATTGGTAACGGGGAGGGGTGCACGAACGTATGAAACTGATAAGTAGGTCTTTTTCTTAAAGTGTCTGTCTTTCATTTCCCTGTCACCACTATCTGCAAATAAATCAGTCTTAAACGTGACTATCATCCGAGAAACTACGATACACCTTTCATTTGGCGATGCTAAAGTTTAAGAGCTTTTGGGTGATTGCCCTCTTTCTTTGGGCATGGTTATTCGACATGGAAATTTATTTTGGGTTTGTAAATGAGACATAGAAAAGGAAATTTCAAAGTACACGCTTTATTGGCAATGATCACTTTTAGCCTCGCAACTCTTTCATATGCTTCCGATGCTCCAAACAGCAATACCAATATCCTTAAGGAAGCACCTCCAGAAGCTATTGAGTTCCTGAAAGGTGTCACCGAAGAGGATTACTATCCTCTTATTAAGCCTGGTGATTGGGTAGGGATAGGAGCCTCGTCAGTATATCAAGTGCTGATAGGTACAGAAGAAGCGCCAAAGTTGGTCGTAGCATACGCAGCAGATACAGAAGAAAATTATTTCTTTTTAAACTGGGATAGTGATTTGGATGTTGAAAAGGCCGCTTCAAATGCATTTAAAAATATCAATTCATTAAAAGTAGAATATTTTTATCCGAATGGATTTGAAAACCAAGTTTTAACAGCAAAGCCTGATGCTTTTGTCAGCGAAACAATCCTATCAGAAAACCAAATGAATAGGATCCACCGAGAGTTAGGTAAAGAAGAGATAATAGTTTCCATCCCTACAAGAACAACCTTGAGCGCGGTAGCATTTGACTCGTCAGATGAGATCTTTGCTAAGTTTGCCGGAGTTCATGTTGATGCATGGAATGAAGAGCGCAATGCTCGAATAAGCCCATATTTGTTCATTTTAAAGAATGGTAAGATTGTGAACTATCTCAATCTTGGTGAGTGATATATAGACAAATGTACTCGATGGAGTTTATGTTCCTCTAGTGTATAAACAGTATCTTATCTTTACTCTGGTAATTTGTAGCGGTAATTGGCAGGTATCATGGTAACGTTATAGAGACAGACAGTTCTAAGATTTTAGAAGTGTCTGTCTTTACTTCTTCAGCTTTCCTATCCAAGCAAGTAAGACGATATCATCGAATTTCTAATCGTTCTGCAGTGCCTTTTAGATAACACCAATATGGTCATAGATGATGTGATAATGCGTATAGGTATATACAATTAAAAAGATACTGCTCTACACCAAATGTGGCGGGTCTGCTCCATCACGACCAGCTTTAACGTTAATCATCATCAAGGGGACTAAGTTGTGCTCGAAACAAACCGGCTTATATTACGAGACTGGAAAGAAGAAGATTTTGCTCCTTTTGCTCGGTTAAATGCCGACCCTGAAGTGATGCGGCACTTCCCTTCAACCCTTTCCCAAGAAGAAAGCAATGAACAGGCGATGCGGATACAATCGTTGATTACCGAGAGAGGCTGGGGGTTTTGGGCCGTTGAACTGAAAACCACCGGGCAATTTATCGGTTTTGTTGGGCTTCACAACCAAGATGAGCAGAGTGGTATTCCATGTGCGCCTTTTGTGGAGATTGGCTGGCGATTATCTTCTGAATTTTGGGGAAAAGGTTATGCCCCAGAAGCTGCATATGGCGCGCTGGAGTTTGCTTTTTGTAAGCTCGGTTCCCCTTCAGTTTACGCATTTACCGCTCTACCCAATAAGCCTTCACAACGCGTTATGACCAAGCTGGGCATGGAAAACATTAATCAGAACTTTGACCATCCCAAGCTCCCCAAAGGGCATGATTTAGAAAGACATTGTCTTTATAAGATTTCACGAGAGCAGTGGTTTCAGAAATCTAAATAGCCCGGTTAAACATTGGCTTTCAGTGCCTACTTTATCTTCCCCAATAAACGAGATAAATCATTACCGGAATAGGCCTACGGGTAAAATATTGGGGTAATTCACGGTTTTGTGCTTTGAACTCTCCAAGAATTCAGTTGAAGATTTGTTTTACATCTCAATAGTTGTGACGTTCTGTATTCCTCTGGTAATAATTCTCAATAGCTTTTGTCATGCTATGCCTTCAGTTTTTGATTTGGCTTCGGCAGAGCAATGCGTAATAGCTTAGCTTGCCTGGCCACTTTGATGGGTACTGATCAGTCAAGGAGATGATAGGTGTACTTTTGGAATATTGAAGCGCTAAAAAGCAACATCAAGCAAGGCGGTTTCTCAGAGAAAGATCGCTTTAGTTACGTCTTGATATATATCGTGCTGGGTTTGTTTGGCATGTCGTTTGGAGCTTACTTTCCCATGGAAAGCCCAAACCTTTGGGACAAAATTGATGACTTCGGCTTGCTTGTCATTACGGTTGTTGGAACCTTTTTCGCCTATAAAGCCAATGGCGGAGACAAAGGTACAGATTTTCTTGGGCGCTATTTCAGTATCAACTTTGTTGTGACCCTCAGATTATTGCCTTGGTTGATACCGATGCTGGTTGGCTTGGGGGTTTACTATTTCTATGCGTTTCCCATAGAGGAAGAAATCGTCACTACCCCCTTCGAAGTGATACTTTTTCAAGTTTGGTTTGCGCTTCTTTACTTCCGTATGTGTAAGCATATCGGTGATCTTAAAGAGGTAGGCTGAAACAGCGGATCGGGATGCCTAATTGCCTTAGAGGTTATTGGCATCCTATCAAAACGGTCTTTACCGATTCCCCCTCTAACCCTCAAACTCTTCCATCTCAATCAAGAGCATATAGATTTTTCTTTCTAGCTCAACATCATAACTATCAACGCCTTGCATGCCTTTTGCTTTTATATCCAGTTCTTTCACGATATCGAAGACTTTGCCCGGCACACTAAAGGAGGTATTTGGGCTGCTGATCCGCAATTCACAAGCGTTAACTCGGCATTCCGCTTTATCTAACTGGGCGTCTTCTGAAACCACGTAAATGTCAAAGTAGTCCTGAAAGCTTTGGGCGATATGAGCATGTTCATCGGTCTTTTCTTGCTTGGCGAACTCTGCATACCTCTCTTGGAAGTGATTGAATACCTTATTGGACTCTGTCGGCGAAAGAAGTCTTTCGTAAGGATCGTAGTTCTCCTGTACAGTGACTTCAGTCCCTTGCTCGCTCTCTTGCTCGGCAATCGGAACTCGGTCATTAAGCTCAGATTCCGGGGCGTTGGAATAAGCCTGTGAGGAGTCATCTTCCGTATCGTTTTCTTCAAAGTCGTCAGTGGACGCCAGAAAATCCTCTAAAGGAAGCTCTGCCTCGGCAGGTTTTGAGTCAAATGAAGGGGCTGTTTTAGGAAGTACTTTTTCGGTAGGGTCAGGCGTCTCGACGAAAGCCAAAGATGTATTAGACGCGCTTTCGGAAAGCGATTCACGGCTGATGTCTTGCCCTACTTCAGCCGCATGAATCTGAGCGCGGGTGGCATGGTAGGTGATAAAAGACCCGCCACTTGCCCCGATAACCACACCCAACAACAGGACAAGAAAACCGTTCGCTCTTTTTTCCATCTCTCAACTCAGTATCAAACCACTCCACCCGTGGCGTCCAAAATACTGCCTGTTGTGTAAGACGCATCTTCAGAAAGTAAAAAGCAAATTGCTCTCGCAACTTCTTATGGCTCTCCGCCTCTTTGCATGGGGATGCGCGGTCCAAGTCTCTCTAATCTATTTGGCTCTCCACCGTCGACATGAATACCGGTGCGAATAAAACCCGGTCTGATGCCGTTAATGCGGATGCCTTCGGCAACAACTTCTTTGGCAAGCCCAATGGTTAAGGTATCCACCGCGCCTTTACTGGCATCGAAATAACCAGCAGGGACAGACACTACAAGAAAGATACTATCCGCTTATCCTATCGGCTTGTAATTTCATATCTAAACACTTGAAATTAAAAAATTTTTTAAACGTTAAAATCAGCTTAAGGTCGGCAAAACATCAGATACTATTCTGATGTTCGGAGTGCGGGAAGATATAGGTGGCACTAGAATCGGCAGAAGTAAAAATCTTGTAAATCACTTCCCGTTAGTTCTGGGTAAAGTGGTAGGAGTGCATCTAAAGAAAAGACAGCGTCACCCAGTGGCTTGTACATCGCTTCTATCAACGCATGATTTCCAGATGTTAGAACGTAAATAGCGGTGGACATGCCGTGTTCTTCAACATCTTTAAAGAGAAAGCTAACACTCCCCTTTTTCATATTAACAAACACTTTTTCAGTATCAGCATCTACCCCGTAATAAGACCAATACCTAGAGAGTTCATATATCGCTGTTGGTATAAAATTGGGGTCTAAGTATAAAGATGGGTCTGACTGCAATTTTTCAATAATGGCAAATTTGACTATTCGAAACCTTGTAGATGCATTCGACCCATCGTCATAATCAAAATGGATATCTAAGTGTTGTTTAATCCAAGCATCTCTTTTTTCTGCCAATACAGAGAAATCTATAGCGCGCTTTTTGTTATCAACGAAGCTACTGTACAAATCCCCGCAGTCCTTCACCTCATTGGCGTTAATCGAAAGGGATACTAAAAGAACCAACCATGCTTTGAGTCTAAACATCTTATTGATAGCCTTAGTCAAAATACAAAAAAGCTTCTTATAGAGTTAAACATCAAACCACTCCACCCGTGGCGTCCAAAATACTGCCTGTTGTGTATGACGCATCTTCAGAGAGTAAAAAAGATATAGCTCTCGCAACTTCTTCTGGCTCTCCACCACGTTGCATGGGGATGCGCGGCGCAAGTCTCTCTACTCTGTTTGGCTCTCCGCCGTCGGCATGAATATCGGTATGAATAAAGCCCGGTCTGATGCCGTTAACGCGAATGCCTTCAGCAGCAACCTCTTTGGCAAGTCCAATGGTTAAGGTATCCACCGCGCCTTTACTGGCGGCGTAATCGACATACTCACCTGGCGAGCCAGAACGCGATGCGCCAGAGGAAACATTCACAATCGCTCCGCCCTTTCCGCCGCGTTCGGTGCTCATGCGTTTTACGGCTTCGCGGGCGCAAAGAAAACTGCCCGTTACGTTGGCTGTCAGCACTTTGTTGATACGCTCGGCTGTTAAATCCACCAGCTTGCTTTGGGTGAAAAGAATACCTGCGTTGTTCACCAAGCCAGTCAGAGGCTGAGCTTGGGCATCAATCGCTGCAAAAAGCGTGGCGACGCCCTCCTCTGTTGAAATGTCGGCTATCACTGCAAAGGCACTGCCGCCCTTTTCTTCAATTTCTCTGACCACTTGGTCTGCTGCTTCTTTGCGGGAATGGTAATTCACGCAAACCGTATAGCCTTGTGAAGCCAGCAGCGTTGCTGTCGCAGCACCAATGCCACGGCTTGCGCCTGTCACCAGCGCGATTTCATTCTTGTGGTTCATGGCTTACTTCTTCCCTGCGTTCGGAAAATCAATGTCGTCGATATCCACCACCTGCCAAGGGCGGTTTTTGTTTCTGAAGATGCGTTTATTCTGCTTGGGGTAATCCGCTTCATCGTGGTCGAGACGCTGACCTACCACAATGCAACGAAGGGTTTCGTTGCCTGTGTTGGTCATGACGTGTGGCAGCCCGTCAGCAGGGTAGCCGATGAAGTCGCCCTCACCCACTTCGAAATCTTCATCATCAATCGTGACGATCGCAGTTCCAGAGAGAACATACACGCACTCGTCTTCAAAGTAGTGGACATGATATTCGGTCGAATCAAACCCCGGCTCTATCTCGACAATATGGAAACCAAGTCCGGTCAGGCCCACCAAATCACCGAGAGATTTGCCCGTTCGCACCGCGTTGGGGTTCAGGAAGTGGGTTTTGGTCTGCCCTTCCATGGATTCGATATCTTGCTTTTTGACGATGTACTGGCTCATTGCTTCTCTCCTTTTTGTTCAACCATGCACGGCCTTTGTGGGGAGAATCAACGTGATAATTGGGCGATGCGGAGAAATGAGATCGTTGTCGCGTGAGGGATAAGAAGAAAACCGCTGACTTTGCAGCGGATTTTCCTGATTACGCTTTGAAGGTTCAGCCTTGTAAGGTCTCACTCAATGGAAATGAGGGGTGAAGTCTTCGTCTAAATCCAGCCTTTCACCATGTAGCGAGACCGGATTCATTACGTTGTCGATTCGCGGGTCAGCCAGCATGCGCTCCATGCCTTGATCCCGCGCCTCACGTGAAGGCCAGATGATCCAGGAAAACAGCACCACTGAAGGGCCATCCTCAAGTTCTGTTACCGTGAGCTTTCGAGAAGATTCTTGTTCATTGCAGTGCACCACATTGAGTGCGCCATAAGCACGCATCAAGGGGATAGCGTCCTGAACCAGACGCTTGTAGGCTTCTTTATTGGCAACGGGTAAGGCCGTTACCAGTCCATCAACATATAGCATGATCCACAACCTCCGCCGATTCAGTTCCACTCCAATAGCGACCCTGTAAACGGCTTTATGATCAAGCCACTGACTTTCTATATTATTGATTTAATACAATTATTGTTTTAATCCGAGTGAAGGCACCCAGCACATCACCATTTCTCTTCCTTGTTACGGAAATACTACCTCTAGCGACTTGTCAGTTCCTGACTCAAAAGAGAGACATGCAAAAAGTTTCTTATTTGTGCTTGATATTGGAAGGAAAAAATATTTCTGAAGGAAAGGTAAACCTGCCTCTTTTCAGATGAAACAGACAGGCCTATTTAGAGGTATTTTCGAATCAGCGAAGGTTTTCAAATAGTGCGGAATTGGTTGATTAGGGAAATGACCTCATCACCAATATCGCCAAATTCTTCTGCCGTGAGTTTCCTATCCAGAAAATCGTTGTAGCCACGAATTTGCGATTTATCGAAGCTTTCCAGATTTCGAAAGCCCATTGACCAGTTAGGAAAAGCACGCTTTGAGATTTCAGCTCGGTCTAGTACCACAACACTACCATGGCGGTCATCCTGCTCAATTTTGTTGAAGAGCACATCAACCTTCTGCTCATCACCCTCCAGGATCTGGAAGAAGTTGCCTTTGGCATAGAGCAAAAGCCCGCTAACATCCAGCTCTCCATTGTTCTGGCGCGCTTTCCCCAGCAATTGCATCAGTTTGCTTTCAGTAAACTCAACGGTAGCAGAACTGGCATAAATGATTCGGATCATTCTTCCCCCAAGCTGCTTTCATATGACGATTTATCAACTAACTATAGTTGGTCTCGACAGCAAAGGGGGAAGTCGTAAGCCTATGAATATACCGAATAACATACTCAATACGGCGGTAAAACCGGATGGGGAAAATGCCGGGAGTGAAAGAAGCAACTGACTGTCATTTCCGCCTCCTGCCAGCGACGCACCAATGCCCATCAAAATGCCGGCGAAGAGGTGTCGCCAATATTGATAGAAATGCTGGATGCTCAGCTTAAAAGAGCGCGTTATCAAAGCCGCCGAAGCCATGCCTCCGACTAACGCAAGCAGCAGCAAAGTGCGCTCCATGGAGGGCCAACGCTCGTGTGTTTCTTCCCACACGGAGAGACTGAGATCAGAAAGGTAACCGCTAGGCGTCCATTTCGGTTCATAGAGAAAAGTCAGGCTAGCCATCAAACCGATTGTCAGCATGCTGATCCAAAGCCGCGTATCCCATTTCTTTATCAGCAAAATTCCAGCTCCAATAATGATGGAAGCGACAATCAATGCATGGAGATGCCATTGCGGTAGCGCGGATGAAAGCCTTGGTGGCAAGTCTTCTGCCACACTGGCCAGAAGAATCCAACCGATTAACCAACCTGAAACGGTCGCAATCATTAAGGTGTCGCCACGCGATAACTTACTGATGGTCGACACACCACAACCAAGATTAATGGCCGCGCCAAATCCGAATAGCACACCACCGAGAAGCGCTGTCCACTGAATGGCGTAAACACGGAAAGGAACATCTATCACCATCATCTCTGCCACCAGCAAAGATACCCACCCCAACACACCGCTCAATAAAATGGCGATGAGAAACTGAGGGCGTTTATCCAATGCCTGATTGACGCCTTTGACCAAACAGAGACCTGTCGTCTGGGCGAGGTAACCGAGCGTAAAAAGAAACAGGATGGCGATAAGAAAGAAGGTCACGGACTGCTGAAACCTGAATAAATTCCTTGGTGATAGATTTGATTGTAGTGAAAATCATGAAGCCGGTTTGGCTCAATGTTTAGATAAAAAACAAAGAAATAGGCCGTATTAAGTACGGTTAAATTGTGCTGCGTTCCAAAGCAGAAGATACGGAATCAAGGAATGGAGGATTGAAACAGATTCACGGGAATATCGAGGTCTTTACCTGTGTCTTTATAGATTTTGAAAGCTGCACTGATGCGATGACCACCATCTTGCAGCACATAGGTCTTCCCGCATGCGCAGCGGATCATCTGAATCGCTTCGTTAATGTTTGCCCCCTGCTTGAGCTCCTTGAGGATAGACTTGAACCGCGTATCCTCTCCCCGAACCCAGTTCAAATCCATTGCGACCAGTTCGCTAACTTTCATCATTTTCATTGGCATACTCCCTTCAACCTTGAGTATGCACTGGGTGAACTCACTTTGGCGTCTCAGCTTCAGTGCAAACGGTTATTCATTGGCAGCCAGCCATTTCCTCAAAAGGTCAGCCAATTGCGTTTGTTCTTCCTCTGACAGTACAGCAAGTATCTGGCGTTCATTCTCAACATGCTGCTCGACCACTTTGTCTATCAGCGCCCTGCCTTCTTCTGTCAGGGTCACCAAACAGCTTCTTCTGTCGGTTTCACTGGCTTGCCTTATGACAAGACCACGCTTCACCAAACCATCAACACGCGTACTCATGGCACCGGAAGACAGCATCAGGGTTTGATAGAGATCAGTCGGGGTAACAGGCTCGCCAGCTCTGCACAGGGAAGCGAGAATATCGAACTCAATACTGCTGAGCTCATTTTGCTTATACACGTCATCCAACTTCGGTGTGATGATCTGTTTCGCCCTTCCAAGACGACCAATCACACCCATTGGCGAGCAGTCTAAATCCGGTCTTTGTGTCGCCCACTGGGCGATGATGGTATCGACATGATCGGCTTTCATTACAACTTTCACTTCGGCATTCAATTTATCTTTTTAAAAAGATACTTGATCGAAAGAGGTAAAGGGAATACTTTATCTTTCACAAAAGATACTTTTTGAAAAAACTTTGACCGGAGACACACGTGGCAAATTACCTGTTAGCTGCACTCGTCCCTATTTTATGGGGGAGCACTTACGCAGCCGTCAGCCTTTTCTTGCATGATCTCTCCCCTTTCTGGGTAGCGGTATGGCGTGCATTGCCTGCAGGTTTATTGCTTCTGCTGTTGAAACCGGGTCGCCCGCCGCTTCCATGGTCCAAAATGACTTTGCTCAGCGTGTTCAATATCGCAGCTTTCTTTCCACTCCTGTTTATCGCAGCTTATCGTCTGCCCGGCTCTGTGGCAGGTACGCTTGGCGCAACACTGCCACTCCAACTGATGTTGATGCAGTGGCTAGTTGAAGGAAAACGGCCACAGCTTAAAATGCTGCTGTTGGCATTGGTCGGCTTCTCAGGGATTGTGATGATCCTGAATCCTAGTGCTGACATTGACCCGATTGGTGCTGCTGCCGCACTGGCGGCGACCGCGTTGGTCGCAAGGGCATCACTCTGGCTGAAAGACTGGCCTGTTACCGATATTTTCCGCCTGACAGCCTGGCAGTTAACACTGGGCGGTTTATTGCTGGTGCCATTGGCATTTATTGTGGAAGGCGCACCAAAACCCATTACCACCCATGAATTACCGGGTCTAATTTGGGTTAGCTTGCTCAACAGTTCATTCGCGTATTGGGCGTTTTCACGCTCGATTAAGAAGATTGGCGCTGACAGCATGGCAATGATCAGCATGCTGAACCCCGTCGTCGCCGTGACACTGGGTATTTTCCTTGTGGGTGAAGTGTTGGGGCCTTATCAATGGCTCGGCATTGCCATGGTGATGATGAGTTTGGTACTCATGGTTTACAGCAAACAAAGAACGCAACGAAAGCTGGCGTTGAAGCACGCTCAATAATCAAGTTTCCAAAGCCCCTGCAAAGGGGCTTTTTATAGATAAGACAGCAGGGTGATTGAGATACATAAAAGGTTGAAGCAAATCTAATATTTACCCTCAAGCGGATGCATATCCCTCTAATGCTTTTTTGGATAAATACTCCTTCATATACATTAAATGCAGAATGAAAATTCACCCAACGTAAAACAAGTGGCGATTTAGCCCTATTAAGCTTCATAACAACACACCAATACGCTTTTCAGCTCAACTTGAACAGCGCCTAAAGCCAATGCTAAATGTTCTTTCACTCAAAGGAATGGAGGAAGACATCATGGAAATTCGTATCGACGATCTCAGCGGCCCGGAAATCAAAGGCCTCCTCCAGGAACACTTGAATAATATGCACGAAATCAGCCCGCCGGAAAGTGTGCATGCACTGGACCTCAGCGCCCTGAAATCACCAGATGTGACGCTGTGGAGTGTGTGGATCGAGGGGGAGCTTGCTGGTTGTGGTGCATTGAAGAAAATTGGCCCTTCTCACGGTGAAATCAAATCTATGCGCACTTCACAAAATCACCTGAGAAAAGGTGTCGCTGCGAACTTGCTCGCACATATTCTCCAAGAATCACGCAGGCGTCAGTACACGCGTCTAAGTTTAGAGACAGGTACTGAACCAGAATTTCAGCCAGCGCATCGTCTCTACGAACGTTTCGGCTTCGAAGCTTGCTCGCCATTCGGGGAATATGTGGAAGACCCTAACAGCGTCTTTTATACCCGAGCATTGCAACAGTTCAGTCCTGCCTAACGTTACGGACAACGTAGATTCAGGGTTATATGAACAAAAGAATAGAAATTATTGATTACCACCCGCGCTACACAGAACAAACCATTTCCATGTGGCGCGCCAGCAAAGAGAGAGCCTTGGGTATTCCCGAGGCTCATGATTTTGAAGCGCACCGCTACTATCTCAATCGTATCCTCACCACGAGCAACCGCGTTTATCTCGCTGTCGAAAAACGCGCTGAACGGGTACTCGGTATGATTGCTTTTGATGAGAACTTTATTACCCAGCTTTATGTCGACTGCGATCACCAGAATCAGGGGATTGGCAGCGCCTTGGTAGATCTGGCAAAAGAGACCACCAGCCAGAACCTTCAGTTATACACTTTCGAGATGAATGCCCCTGCCCGATGCTTTTGGCAAAAACACGGTTTTGAAGAGAAGCAGATTGGCCAGCATGACAATGAAGAAGGCTTAACCGATGTGCTTTGCGAATGGCAGCGCGAAGACGACTACCCGGAACTCCGCTACGCCTTTAGCTAACCTGTCGCGTTCAGTTTGACTACCGACGATTTATCACTACTTCTGCTGAGAAAACTCACCTAATCTGAATGATGATTCCATCAGGTTGGTGAGTTTACTTTATGCACGTCTCTCCCGTTCAGGGTCCATTGGATGAAACCCAGCGAAGCGAAAGGTTGTTTCAAGGGGAGTTGCTGGTTTTCCAAGAGCAGGAAGCCTGTAATCCATTGGTAAGCATTGCCCGGCAAATCATTCGCAAACACTTCGTTGTGCCAGACCCAGAACTTGCACACCTTTATCTCTCGCCGGAACAATATCTAGGCCTCGCCGCCGCCACGCAGGATGCATTTAAACAAAGCACGGAAGTCAAAGAGGCAATCAATCATTTACTGCAAGCCTGTGGCGTGAACCCAGAACACAATTACATCGACTCGCGTGTGCTTCGCATCGTCCCTTGTCTCGATGCCTTCGATAAAGGAAACAATGCGACACTTCGCCATCACAGAGATACATGGGGCGCGAATATTTACTGCCAGCAGAATTGGTGGCTACCTATATTCGAATTAGAAACGGGACGCAGCATGGCGTTTTACCCTGACTATTGGCGTCAACCCATCGCCAATACCACGGATAGCTGGTCTTTTTCTGACTTCTTACAAACGAGAAAATCCACACCATTGCACACAAAGGTACCCTATCCCAGCTCACCACAAGCCACAGAAATCGTGGATGAAAGCAATCGATTCTGTCCGATTATCGAACCCGGTGAGATCCTCTGTTTCTCTTCTGCACACCTTCACGCAAGCCGAATTAACCGCACGGGAAAAATACGCTTCAGTGTGGAGTGGCGAACCATCAATAAAAACGACATTATCGAAAATCGCTCCGCGCCAAATATCGATAACTCGGCTTCCACGCCTATGTATCAATGGTTTAAGCGAATCAGCGATGGTGAAGCCCTGCGCATTTGAATCTTGGGCTGGAACGCGCGCTATACCGCTATTCCGCGTAGCTTCCCCTGTTTTAATCTCACTCTCAGGACACAAATTTCCCGTAAAACGTCCAATAAACCGACAAGCCAAGCACATGATATTTCATGAAATTGACGCCAATCATTCATCAATATCTTTTATCGTCACGAACGACAAATTGACTTGTCGCTTGCTTCGCAAAGCTGTAACTTGCGCGCTCTTTGGTGCGGTGCTGAGTAAGTGGATGATGATGTGCGCCGCCGGAGTTCAGTACGCTGAGTAGCGGCCCTGTCTGGGCAACCAGCGATAACGATAGTCTTGATTATTCAATCAGTTCTTACAAATGTGAGCGGCACGTTCCCGCAGAGCAACTATCGTTTACTTGAGTTAGTGTCAACGACTGATGCGCTCACTCCATCCGTACGAAAATCACTACCTGGGGCATTGACAGCAATGACTGACAAAAACACCGCTCGACCAGCAGTCGAGGGCGATAACCAAGCTATTTCTAATGACCGATTGCTTGTTGGCTGGCGTGAATGGGTTGCCTTACCAGATTTAGGTATCTCTGCGATTAAAGCGAAAGTTGACACCGGCGCGCGCACTTCGTGCCTGCACACTTTCGGTATCGAAGAATATGAAAAAGACGGCGAGAAGTGGGTGAAGTTCATGATCCATCCAGTTCAAGACGACAGCGTGACCGAGAAAGAGTGTCACGCCAAAGTTAAAGATATGCGCACTGTGCGTGACTCTGGTGGTCACGAGACGCTGCGCTACGTTATCGAAACAACTTTTGTTGTTGGCACTCTGTCATACCCAATCGAGATGACACTGACTGCCCGTGACAACATGGTATTTAGAATGCTGCTGGGTCGCACAGCGATGGAAAACCGACTGATTGTCGACCCGGTTAAATCTTTCCTCGTTCAGGCGCCACAAGGTTAAAAATATGAAAATTGGAATTCTATCTAGAAACGAAAACCTCTATTCCACTCGCCGCCTGATCGAGGCGTGTGAGCAACGCGGCCACGAATACAAAATTATTGATGCACTGCGTTGTTACATGAACATCAACTCGACCCAGCCTTCTATTCACTTGAAAGGTGAAGATCTGGTGGGTTTTGATGCAGTGATTCCGCGTATCGGCGCGTCTGTAACCTTCTACGGCTGTGCGGTTTTGCGTCAGTTCGAAATGATGGGTGTTTACACATTGAACGATTCCGTGGCGATTTCACGCTCACGTGACAAACTTCGTTCACTGCAGCTGCTGTCTCGTAAAAATATTGGTATGCCAATCACAGGTTTTGCGAGCAAACCGGGCGATATTAAAGACCTTCTGGGCATGGTTGGTGGCACCCCTGTGGTGATCAAACTGCTGGAAGGTACTCAGGGTATCGGTGTAGTACTGGCAGAAACCCGTAAAGCGGCAGAGAGTGTGATCGAAGCCTTTATGGGCCTGAAAGCCAACATCATGGTTCAGGAATACATCAAAGAAGCGGGCGGCGCAGATATTCGCTGTTTCGTTATCGGCGACAAAGTGATCGCAGCGATGAAACGTCAGGCCTTGCCAGGCGAGTTCCGCTCGAACCTTCACCGTGGTGGCAGTGCGTCACTGGTACGTATTACTCCTGAGGAACGTAAAACAGCGGTTGCTGCTGCGAAGGCGATGGGTCTTCACGTAGCAGGCGTTGATTTGCTGCGCTCTGAGCGCGGACCTCTGGTGATGGAGGTGAACTCTTCACCGGGTCTTGAAGGGATCGAGACTGCTACCGGTAAAGACGTGGCAGGACTGATCATTGATCATATAGAGAAAATAGTCTCTTCTCCGAGGACAAGGACACGTGTCAAAAGCAAATAACAAAAATAATGCATTCGAAATTGGCGGGACAAGTATCCCGCCAGGTCAACGCGCAAGTGTTGAATTTGAAGTTGCTAAGCTTTACACACACTCACCGCTGTCTGTGACAGCGGAAGTTATTCATGGTAAGAAGCCCGGCCCTGTTTTGATGATAAACGCGGCCATTCATGGTGATGAGCTAAACGGTGTTGAAGTCGTTCGTCAAATTCTGGATCGTCTTAACCCTGCCACTCTGAAAGGCACGGTGATTGCGATTCCTGTGGTTAACGTTTTCGGCTTCATTCATAAATCCCGTTACCTTCCAGACCGTCGCGACCTGAACCGCTGTTTCCCAGGTTCTGAGCGTGGATCTATCGCAGGCCGTATGGCGTATCAGATTTTCGAACAAATCGTTCGTCGCTGTACTCATATTCTTGACCTGCACACCGCGGCTATCTACCGCACTAACCTGCCTCAAATCCGTGCGAATCTATCTAACGAAGAGACCTACGACATGGCGTTGGCTTTCGGTACCCCAGTGGTTATCGATGCTGCCCTGCGTGAAGGTTCTCTGCGTTCTGAAGCTGAAAAGATTGGTATTCCGGTACTGACCTATGAAGCCGGTGAAGCGCTCCGTTTTGAGCCATATGCGATCACTGCAGGCGTGAAAGGCGTTAAGCGTGTGATGCAGCATCTTGGTATGATTCGCAAGAGTACCAAACGTAAGACTCAGGTTGAACCTGTGATTGCGCGTGCAACCCGTTGGGTTCGAGCAGAAGCTGATGGTATTTTGCGTTCACATGTGTCACTTGGCCAACGTGTTAGCAAAGGCCAGTCACTGGCTTCAATCAGTGCACCAACCGGTAGCGAAGAGATCCAAATCTACGCACCAGCAGGCGGTATTATTATTGGCCAGCAAACCCTGCCACTGGTAAACGAAGGTGATGCGATTTATCACATTGCTTACTTCGAAGAACCGGACAAATTGGTCGAACAGCAGGTTGAAAACTACCTCGACGAAGTGGTTGACGACTCAAGCAACGAAATTAAATGGGGTATTGGCGTGCAATAAGCACTTCGATGACCAACAGAAAAGGAGCGCATTGCGCTCCTTTTTAATGGCTTTAATTTCTTATATTTCATTAATTTAGAAAGAGTCACTGTCTAGCCCACCACACCCATCCTGCAAGACTATGAAACGAACCATGTTCATTACCCCTTCAAATAGTGATGAAAAACACAATATTCACTTTATTTTAACATGATCTTTTCATTCTCACTTTTGATACCTGACTCAGAGTTAACCACTGGCTAATATTTGAACGACATCAGAGGACTGACCAGAGGAGATTTGAAATGAAAGGAATCGTTCTAGCGGTGTTGTTCACGATGACGTCTTTGTCGGCGTTTGCAGGTTCAACCGCATCAGGTACATCAACCACCGGATACACCCAAACGAAATATCCTATCGTGCTGGTACACGGACTGTTCGGCTTTGACAGCATTGCAGGTATTGATTATTTCCATGCTATTCCACAAGCCCTGTCCCGCAGTGGCGCCAAAGTGTTTGTTGCGCAGGTTTCTGCAACTAACAGTTCAGAACAACGCGGCGAACAACTGCTACAACAGGTTCGTTGGGTGAAGGCAGTCACCGGTGCAAACAAGGTGAACCTTATTGGACACAGTCACGGCAGCCCTACAGCCCGCTATGTCGCTTCTGTCGCACCACAGCATGTGGCATCAGTCACCAGTGTTGGCGGCGTAAATAAAGGTTCTGAATTTGCAGATGCTGTTCGTGGCATCCCTCCAGGTAGTGTGGGAGAAGGATTGGCTGTGACCGCTGCTCACGCACTTTCTGGCCTTATCAGCGTCCTGTCCGGCGGTGCGAGCCTGCCTCAAGACCCTCTGGCGTCTCTCCACTCTCTGACCACCAAAGGTTCATTGGCGTTTAACGCTAAGTACCCTGAAGGTGTCCCAACTAGCCGTTGTGGCGAAGGTTCTTACCGCGCTTCAAACGGTGTGTATTACTACTCCTGGTCTGGCACCAGCACGGTCACCAACGTATTGGATATCAGTGACCCTGCCATGTTTACCACTGGCCTTTTCTTCTCGGAAGCGAATGACGGTTTGGTGGGTCGCTGCGCGACGCATCTGGGTAAAGTCATTCGCAGCAACTACCGCATGAATCACTTGGATGAAGTGAACCAACTGTTTGGCCTGCACGACCTGTTTGAAACTGATCCTGTCACCGTGTATCGCCAACATGCGAACCGCCTGAAGTTACAGGGGCTGTAATCGATAAGGAGACTCATTATGCGTATCACGTTCACCGCTTATAAGATCGCTATCGTCGTCATTGCTGGCGTGCTGTTTCTCGCTGCGCTTTACTTTTACCCCGGAAACGGAGGAAACACAGCCAAGTTACAAGCGCCTTCTCATGAAGGAACGGAAGTCGATATATCGTCTGATCGTGATACGTTTGAGTACTTCCTCTCCACGCTGGGCGAGCGCGATCTCGCCCAGATCACCGAAGATTACGAAGCCTTTGCTGACACACTGAGCTTCGGAGAAAAACAGAAAGCGCAATTCGAAAAATATCAGGCTTATCGCCAATCGCTGGCTCGTATTCCCATGCCTAACGGCGTGTCTGGACTCAACTACCTCACTTCAATTCACGAGCAAATGCTGAAGCTGCAATCCGAGCACTTTGCTGATGCCGAGCGAAAACGCATTTTCTATGAGGAAAACCTCGCACGGGAAATGACCATCAAACGCATGCGTTTGGAAGCATTGGGGTTAGAGCAAGACGCAATGAATGCCCAATGGCAGGCCGAGTTGGATCAACTAACGCCTGACATGAAAGAGAGCTACCAGAACGCAGCTTTGTTGGGAGAAATGAATACCCTCTCGACGCTGGAAGCGGGCGAAAAGTATCAACAACTGAATGAGTTGGTCGGTGAAGAAGCCATGCTGAGATTGCAGGCACTTGAGCAGGAAGAAGCAAAGTTTGACACTCAATTTCAGCAATATCTGACCGAGCGGCAACATTTGTTGGATGAGAGTTATCTGTCCGATACCGAGCGTGAACAGGCACTGGGTGCTTTAAGAGAGTCATACTTTACTGATGAAGAACGCCGCCGTGCTGAAGCGCTGGAACGTATTCACGACGACGAAGCGATAACCAACGCCAATGCGATTTAACTGGCATTGAGCTAAAGCGTTAGTCGGCCTGAGAACCCCATTTCAACACTGGCCACTGGTATTCTCCTGCTTTTTTGAACAGCTGACTGCAAGGGTTCACCACATACACTTCGTCGGCAAACAGACACATCGGCAGGTCGTTAATCGAGTCGGAATAAAAACTGACGTGCTCGAAATCTTCATCAAGGGTTGCAATCCATTGGGTCAAGCGATGCACTTTGCCTTCACGAAAAGAGGGTATGCCGTCAGGCTTGGGCTGGTACTGGTTATTCTCCACCACCAAATCAACACCCATTGAAACGTCCGCACCCAGCACTTTAGCTATAGGATGCACCAGGAAACCGAGAGAAGCTGACACGATGACAATGCTGGCTCCTTCTGCCCTCAACGCTTCAAACCGCGCTTTGGCTTCAGGGTAAATGTGCTCCAGCATACGTTCTTGTACAAAACGCTCCGCCAGCGCATCAACATCTTTGACCGAGCATGAATTCAACGGTGAAAGGCTATACGCCAAATACCCATCCAGCTCCAGGGTGCCCGCGAAGTAGGCATCCATATACTCTTCATCTTTTTTCAGAAAGTCCGGATCATTCACCATGCCTAAATCGATCAGGTATTGATGCCAGCGGGACATAGAGTCACCTTCCACCAGCGTGTCATCCAAATCGAACACAGCAAGATGTGCTGCCATGGTTATCCCCTTGATTTATAGAGTGATGAGGGTGTTTCTGACTAACCTTAATCTTGGCACAACTTGATGACAGTGAGATAACTGAACACACAATTGTGAGAGCTGGGCAAACTAAATCCGAGAGGCAATCATCGAAAATAAGCTTCCGGTGCCATCAAAGAAACCCGCGGACGAACCGTGGTACCAAATCTGCGCTGAAATGCTTGCTGCGCAGCAGCAGACTCGTCCACCACTTCGAGAGCGACAATTTGATCGTACTCGTCAACGTAAAGTCTCAGGTTGCCAACGTAGATTGCCCTGTCATCTACTCTTACTAAAAATTTCATCATCTCAGGGAGTGGCAAGGCGCGATAGACGAGCTCATCGTCCTCATCAAAGGCACGCTCCAACTCCGAAAGGCGCATGGTTTGGCGCGGCAAGGCGAAATAGAAGGTTTCATCCCAGTCCGCCAGCAAGCCCAAACGTTCCTTGTTGCTCCCTACATCATCAGAAATCCACAAAAGTGCACGCTCATTCGCGAAGGGCCTAAAAGTATCAGTCTCTTGCTTAAGATCTTGCGCAATCACGGCAGGGATAATTGATATTTTTCCCACCACCATGACCTCATCATCTTTGATCTGAGAAAAGTCTATCCACGTATCTGACCTAGTGTTATCTGACGCGCAACCGGAGAGCAGAAATAGCGGCAACACCAGCCATGCCAAGCCTCGAAGCAGCAAGGTATAAGCCAGCATTGGTGATATCAGCGTTAAAGTGCGTTGATCTAAAGCCATGGTTCAACCTTAGTACAACTCTATAAAAACGCTGCCCGGGGAGTGAGATGAAATTAATTTCTGGAACTTGCGGTCAATTACTCCACCAACACGGACTTTCTCTATGTTGGTGACTGTATTAACCAAGATTAAGGTGAACATTATGCTTAACTGGGATTCTGTGATTACCACTGCCAAAAACGGCAACCCTGTACCACCCCGCCGGGTTGAGAAATCAGAGGTGGAGTGGCAGGCCGAGCTAAGCCAGGAGCAGTTCTACGTAACCCGCAAACATGGCACTGAGCGTCCTTTCAGCTCTGAGATGTGCGGCTTGTTTGAACCCGGTATTTATACTTGCGTTTGTTGTGGAGAGCGTCTGTTCAATGCCAACGAAAAGTTCGATTCAGGCACAGGTTGGCCTTCCTTTACCGCGCCTTTGGACGAAAACGCGGTCGCGTACAATATGGATATCTCTCATGGCATGACACGTGTCGAAGTGACCTGCAATGTGTGTGATGCGCACCTTGGGCATGTATTTCCGGATGGTCCTTTACCAACGCGTCTTCGCTACTGCATCAATGCCGTGGCACTCGCTAAAGAGAAGTGAGAACATCGGCACTCAAAATCAGGCGTCCCTTGGACGCCTTTTTCTTGCCCGCCAACTGAGTGTATAACTTCCCCGACAATGGGCGTTCCAGCTCAAACAAATCCCAACGATTCAAAGTGTTTTGCTACGAATTGCACAATAACAGCAGTAAAATTCCTATAATCAAATGAATCAATTGCACTGCCCATTCACTTATTGAATGCGGTATTGCGGCCAATTCGAAACTGGAGTAGTCACTGAATGGCACGAGGTTCGACGGCGTGGGCAGCAGTCGTAACACTGATCTTTTTTCTGGCATCTTTTGCCGGCACAACGCCGTTCAATCTTCACGATGCCAATATCGCGCAGGTCAGTATCGCTTCCGGCATTGGGATGATTGGCTGCCTTTACGGCGGTATTCGCACCCTCCTCGCCCTGATCTTTGCTTCCACACTCGCTTTTGGACTAGCCATTTATAGCTGGGACCCTACTGCCCCGCTCATTCCTGCACTTGTTACTGGTGCAGTCATGCCTCTGGCCTGTTATCTCTCCGCACAAATCTGGAAGAACTTGTTCAGCAATGGCGGCGTGCGCTTTGAAACCTTGAAGCACTATGTTTTACAGGTTTGTATCCTGCCCGGTTTCCTCGTTTCTTTGGTTGCCGCTTCGGATTCTCTGTATGGCAGCTACACCGGAAAAGGCGGTTACTTTTACGATCTTTATGAGCTCACTTCGACCTATGCGCTTGGCATTCTTCTGGTTGCTCCTTTCTATCAACTATGGCGCCTAGAAGAAGACCCATTTCGTCAGTTTTCCCGAAACGCAATTTTGAGCATTGTTCTCTATCTCACTCTCACCATTCTGGCCTTTATCGCAGGCGCGCCAGGGCTGATTTTTGTCGCCCCTGTCATCCCTTTAATTCTGGCATTTAAAGGCGAGGAGCTTGCCTCGCTTGCTGCATTGTTTGGCATGGGCATTATTGTTACCACCATCGCACCTTATAACCTTGGCCCCTTTGATTTGCCCAATAAAGTGCAAGGTCATGCTTCGCTGCTTACTTACGTTCTGATGAGTGTCATCACGCCGCTGGCCATCGGGCTGCATGTCAGACGATTGAATGTGGTCTCGCGTTCCAGAGATAAATGGCAGTCCAAAGCGCGCACCGACCAATTGACCGGATTGCCAAATCGCTATGCCTTCTTCCCAGAGCTTGCAAAGCAGTTTGAGCATGCATCGAAACAAGGGAAAAAACTGGTGGTTGCCATGATTGATGTTGACCATTTTAAGATGGTCAATGATACCTATGGCCATGCCTTCGGAGATGTGGTGTTGATGGACATTGCTTTGCTTATGCAGGAAGAAATGCGCGATTCCGACCTGTTAGCGCGGGTAGGTGGCGAAGAGTTTGCGATCCTGTTCCCCGGCACAAACGAAGACCAAGCCTTTAAGGCGCTTGAGCGTTTACGGACGCGCTGTGAATCCCATATCTCGCGTTATCAGGATGTTGAACTGAGTATTACCATCAGTATCGGCGCTGCCGTGTTTAAATCGCCCGAGCCGAAAGATTCCCTTCTCGGCCGCGCAGATAGCTTGCTTTATCAAGCCAAGGAAGATGGTAGAAACCGTACCATCATTTCCTGATGCGAACCTACCCCACTTAGCGGTCGGCGATACCGCCACGCGTCAACAGAGCAGGGTTCAGAAGCGCTTCGAGCTTCTCACGAGTTAAATCTGTCTCTTCTTCAGCCACGTCTATGATCGGCCGGCCTTCAGCATACGCTTTCTTGGCAATCGCAGCAGCTTTGGCATAACCGATAACAGGGTTCAAGGCGGTCACCAGAATCGGATTTTTCGCCAATGCTTCCTCTACAACCTCTTCCCTGACTTTGAAGCTGGAAATCGCTTTCACCGCCAGCATGGTTAAGCCGTTAGAAAGCAGATTAATGCTCTCCAATAGTTTGTCTGCCACCAGCGGTAACATCACATTCAACTCGAAGTTACCAGATTGCCCGGCAAGGCTCAGTGTGGCGTCATTTCCCATCACTTGCGCTGCCACCATGGCGGTTGATTCGGGGATCACCGGGTTCACTTTCCCCGGCATAATCGACGAGCCCGGCTGTAAGCCTTCGAGCTCAATCTCTCCCAAACCCGCTAAGGGGCCAGAGTTCATCCAGCGAAGATCATTGCTAACCTTCATCAAAGCCACAGCAAGGTTTCGGAATTGGCCTGACAATGCCACGGCAGCATCCAGGCTACCCATCGCATTGAAGGGATGAGGATTGGCTTCAAAGCCCACGCCAGTCAGTGCCGAGACTTCTGTAGCGAACAGTGCGGCAAATTGAGGGTGAGCATTCACGCCCGTACCGACTGCGGTGCCGCCTTGCGCCAGTTTCTTCATACCTTTCAGACTGAACAGAATGCCCTCCTGGCAGCTTTCAAACTGGCGTCGCCAGGCTTCCATTTCCTGCCCGAAGGTCACGGGCATCGCGTCCATCAAGTGTGTGCGACCGGTTTTGACGATATGCCCGACTTCCGTTTCTTTTGCGCTTATGGCATCCAACAACACATTAATAGCAGGCAATAACCGACTTTCGACTTCAAGAACGGTACTGACCTGAATGGCAGTGGGAATAGCATCATTGCTGCTTTGGCTCATGTTCACATGGTCATTTGGCCCAACAGCGACACCGCATTTAATCGCCGCAAGCGTCGCAATCACTTCATTCATATTCATGTTGGAGCTGGTACCGGAACCTGTCTGGTACACATCAACAGGGAAATGCTGCAGATGATCCCCAGCAATGACTTCATCGCAGCTCTCAGTAATCGCTTCTGCTATCTGCGGGTCAAGCAAACCCAAACTGCTATTAATGCTAGCAGCGCAGTATTTCACCATCGCCAATGCGCGGATAAATGGCACAGGCATGGTGCGTCCGCTAACGGAAAAGTTGTTCACAGCCCGTTGAGTCTGTGCCTGATAAAGGACATGTTGCGGTACTTCCACCACGCCCATACTGTCCCGCTCTGTACGGGTATCGTTTTTCTTCATTGCCTTATCCCTGCAGACTAATTCCTACTACCAGTATGACCTCTACATTGAAAATTAGTGTCTCACTGGCCCTATCACTTGGCACTTTCTCTCTGACATTGGAAAGCCCTGTGAAAGACACATCATTTCGCTTAACATACGCCGTAATTTCGACTCTAAAGCAAGGCGTATAACCATGAATGATGACGATATCCTGACCAGTGAAAACCTGATTGAGATCGTTGAAAACCAGTTGGCCGACAACAACCCTAAGAAAGTGAAAGAAACGCTGATGCGTCTTCGCATGACGGGCTCAACGCAAGAAGAAGCGTTGGAATACATTGCTTGCGCGCTGATGGTTGAGATTTACGACGTAGCAAAAGGTGAAGGTGAATTTAACCTGAAGCGCTACGAAGAGCATCTCGACATGCTGCCAGAGATGCCATGGCAGGATGATTTGGAAGACTAAGGTCTTTTCATTCATCACCTCCAACACTAAAAAAGCGCCCTCAGGCGCTTTTTCGTTATTTGGTTGTTGAAAAGACGATATGTGCCTAAACCTGCATGGGTGAAGAAATGACGCTCAGATCATTCAGCCAGTACAACAAGAAGATATGACAAACCACCACTACAGCCGTCAACATCGCACGCATCATGGTGTACCAGAATGGGTAAATACCTTTAAACATCAGCACCACTTCCAGAATAAACAGCACGGCAAACGACACAATCAATAAATAGATGGAATAAGGCAACGGCATCAGCAATGCACCGACTGCCACCAGTGAAAAGACGATACCTACCGTTAAGCCGTTAGTTGGTTTGTCCGGTCTTGCGCCGCTGATGGTCATCCCCCACACGGCACCAGAAAGGAATGCCAGAATCATTGCACTGTAGCTATTAAAGGCATACACCAGCCCGTGCTGCCAGGCATCCGGCCAGACAGGGAGTAAAATGCCGAAAGCAATGAACGGGACAAGTCCCAATGCACCGTACGTCAACGCTGTTTTCTTCATATTTGGCTCGCTTGTTTCTATTCCTTGTTTCTCGCTACGCAATGGGAGAAGTAAACCGATCAGTCCTGAAGCAATGGGTGTCCTTCGGGAAGTTGTTTATGGATCCAAAGCACCAGTTTATGCTTCATGTTTGGACCATCTTCTTTATCCGACGCCAGAGGTGTTAGCACCTTATCTTCCACTAACAACCTATAAATACACTCAATCTTAATTTTATTCGACGTTCCCTCGTCGAAGGTTGCGAAGCCACGTTTACGGGCGTATTGCTCACCGATCTGGAGCGCTTTTTTGAGCAACTGTGCCTCATGCTTAATTTTTTTCATGGTGTTACTCCGCTGTTGTTTTCGCCAGCATAGCAGAGTCACTTCATCAAAACGGTCTCAAGATGCACGTTTTGGAAGACAAAAAGAGTATGCGCTTGGTGACAATAAACGTGTCCCCGATCACCAAATCTGAGGCGTATAAAAATTACAGAAAAATTAATGCGAGTAAGTTCAATTTATTCGAGAAGTGAATTAACAATTTTAACGTGATTCAAATCACTTTAAATTTTCATGAAGGATTTGAATTAGTCAATTAAGTGATCTTTGTCACAATAAATATTAAGTAGCGCGGTGTGAAAAAAGAGATTTAGATCATCATTAGTTATGACGGTTTTTATTGACTTTTAAAATAGTTGCAATTTGAAAGAAAACTACAGAGCCAATGTGAGATTGTTCTCACTTTTTTGGTGGGGTGCCACTGGGGTTTTAGAGATCAAAGTCACAAAAAACCCGTCATCAGTGCCTTCGGAGAAGAGTGTGGTAATTTGTAGTTGTGCAAAAACAAACCAGCGGTTTTGGCGAACCGCTCCACACAAATTCTAAAGAGACTTCAGACGGGTAATTCTTATGATATCACCAGATGCGAAGATCAAAGTACAAAATTTTGGTCGGTTTCTCTCAAACATGGTTATGCCCAACATTGGCGCGTTTATCGCGTGGGGTATTATCACAGCGCTTTTTATTCCAACAGGTTGGTGGCCAAATGAAACATTGGCAGCACTTGTTGGCCCAATGATCACCTACCTGCTGCCACTGCTTATCGGTTATACCGGTGGTCGACTGGTTGGCGGCGAGCGCGGCGCTGTAGTGGGTGCCGTCACCACGATGGGTGTGATTGTCGGCTCTGACATTCCCATGTTCATGGGTGCAATGATTGTTGGTCCTATGGGTGGTCTGGCAATTAAAACCTTCGACAAAAAGATGGAAGGCAAAGTCAAAAGCGGCTTTGAGATGTTGGTTAACAACTTTTCGTCAGGCATCATCGGTATGCTGTGTGCGATTGTGGCCTTCTTCCTGATTGGTCCATTCGTAAAAGTCGTTTCCGACATGCTGGCGTCAGGCGTTAACTTCCTAGTGGATGCGCACTTGCTCCCTCTCACTTCTATTCTTGTTGAGCCAGCAAAAATCCTGTTCCTGAACAATGCTATCAACCACGGTATTTTCTCACCTCTCGGTATTCAGCAAGCTGCAGAAACAGGCAAATCGATCTTCTTCCTGATTGAAGCTAACCCAGGTCCAGGTCTTGGTATTCTGTTGGCCTACATGTTCTTTGGTAAAGGCACGGCAAAACAAACCGCCGGCGGCGCATCTATCATTCAGATTTTCGGTGGTATCCACGAAATCTACTTCCCGTACGTTCTGATGAATCCTCGCCTTCTGTTGGCAGCGATTGCTGGCGGTATGACAGGTGTATTTATCCTGACAGTGTTCAACGCTGGTCTGGTGTCACCTGCTTCTCCTGGTTCTATCTTCGCGATTCTGTTGATGACACCGAAAAGCTCTTTGGTCGGCGTGCTGCTGTCGGTTGCCGCTTCAACTGGCGTATCCTTCTTCGTTGCATCAGTACTGCTGAAAGCTCAACGTACGGAAGATGAAGATGGTGACGAAGACGCACTGACCAAAGCAACATCACAAATGAAAGACATGAAGGCCACATCTAAAGGTATGGTTGCTGAGAAGAACACCAACAACCGTGTTGATATGGCTAACGTGAAAAGCATTATTGTTGCGTGTGATGCGGGCATGGGTTCGAGCGCCATGGGCGCAGGTTTGCTGCGCAAGAAAGTGCAAGATGCAGGGTTAGATATCAAAGTCACCAATGTGGCCATCAACAATCTCCCGCAAGACGTGGACATTGTTATCACCCATTCAGATCTTACAGACCGCGCTCGTACGCATGCTGAAAATGCCCAGCATATTTCACTGCAAAACTTCCTTGATAGTGAAGTTTACAACAACTTAGTGACTCAGCTGATGGCGGCACAAGGCCCAAAGGCAGCTAACGATGCGGAGTACATCAAAAAGCCATTATTGGCCGCGAATGATGAAACGCTCGAACCACAGCCAACGCCAGCTTTCCAGCTCGAGAAAAAGAACGTACACCTTGGCCTTCAAGCCACCAATAAAGAGGAAGCTATCCGCTTTGCGGGCGAACAGCTTGTCGCACTCGGCTATGTTGAGCCTGAGTATGTCGATGCCATGTTCGAGCGCGAGAAACTGGTATCTACTTACCTTGGCGAATCCATCGCTGTACCGCACGGTACTATTGAAGCGAAGGACAAAGTGAAGAAAACCGGCATCGTGATCTGCCAATACCCACAAGGTGTGCAGTTTACCGATGACGAAGACGACGTCGCCAAACTGGTTATTGGCATCGCCGCGAAGAACGACGAACACATTCAGGTTATTACCTCCATCACCAACGCACTGGATGACGACAGCGCCATTGAACGACTTGCCTCCACGCAAGACGTCAGTGAAGTGCTCGAAATCCTGTCTGCGACAGAGGCGGCATAACGCCCCCCGAAAGATTGGAGCCAGGCAGTTCTGGCTCCCCTTTAATTTTGTTGGTGAGGTAATGATGATGAAAAAAGCTGTCCATTTTGGCGCAGGCAATATCGGCCGTGGTTTTATCGGCAAATTGCTTGCAGATTCAGACGTCGCAGTGACATTTGCAGACGTGAATGGTCCTTTGATTGACCAATTGAGCCACGAGCAAAAATACAATGTTCGAGTGGTAGGAAAAGACAGCAAGATAGATGTGGTGAAACACATCACTGCGGTCAACTCAATGAGCAAAGACGTGGTTGACCAAATCGCGAATACAGACATGGTCACCACCGCAGTTGGCGCAAATGTGTTGGATAAGATTGCCCGCACAATTGCAGAAGGTTTGGTGAAACGCTTTGAGCAAGGTAATGAATCACCTCTGAATATCATTGCCTGCGAAAACATGGTGCGTGGCAGCACACACCTGAAAGCCGAAGTTTATGCTCATCTCAATGAGGAGCAGCAAACCAAGGCAGACGAGTACGTTGGGTTCGTCGATTCTGCCGTAGACCGTATCGTTCCCCCGATGGATGCGGCGAACGACGACCCACTTGAAGTCACCGTTGAGAGCTTCAGCGAGTGGATTGTGGACGACCAGCAGTTTAAGGGAGAAATCCCTTCTATTGTGGGTATGGAACGCACCAGCAACCTGATGGCGTATGTAGAACGCAAACTGTTCACGCTGAACACTGGGCACTGCATTACCGCCTATCTGGGATGCATGGCAGGCTACCGCACCATTCGTGAAGCAATTGGCGACCCTATCATCCGCATGGATGTGACGGAGGCAATGAAAGAAAGCGGCGAGGTGTTGATTCAGCGCTACGGGTTTGACCGCGAATTGCACTACGCCTACATAGAGAAAATCATTGAGCGCTTCTCCAATCCGTTCTTAGTAGATGAAGTCGCAAGGGTTGGACGAGAGCCCATCAGAAAACTTGGCAGAAATGATAGATTAATCAGACCGTTACTCGGTACAATTGAGTACGGTACGGCAAACGATGCGTTGCTCAAGGGCATAGCAGCGGCACTCAAATATGAAAACGCCACTGACCCCCAAGCCGTCGAGTTGCAGGCTTATTTGCAAGAGTATGGTGTGATGAAGACCCTCACCCATTATTGCGGCCTAGAGGCAACCAGCAAAGAGGCTCAGAGCATTGAATCAATCTTCAGCCAGCTTTAAACCTATCCCTTTGCTGGAAGGGAAACCAAAAGGAGGGCGAAAGCCCTCCCCAAAGAGAAAACCAACTAAGGCAAAAATGGTAGCGCCGGTAAACGAAACGAACATACTAGAAAAACTGAACGCTGCGCCGACTGTGCGAGGGTTCTTTATTGCCTCTGTTGATGTATTTGCAGACGCTATCGACCAGCTCATCCAGCGCATTTTTCGTAAGGACGATTTCGCGGTGAAGTCAGTGGTCGGTCCTCTGCTTGATGCCACTGGACCCCTGGGCGATCTCTCTGTCCGACTCAAACTGCTTTATGGCTTAGGTGTGCTGCCTGATCCCATTTATCAGGACATCAATGAAATCATCAAACTTCGCAACCAGCTTAACAGCGATGGCGAAGAATACACTTTCACGGATCCATTCATTATCAGCGCGATCAAGTCACTCAACTTGGTTGAGAAAATGGGAATGGTAAAGCTGGAAGTCATGCAGCCGGATGATGATGTGGACCTAGAGTTTTATCAGCTACAACTTAAACGCCAGCAACAAATGATTGCTTCAGGCCTTTCTCTTGCCATTGTGGAAATCTGTAACGAACTTAACAAAGAGAGCCCCTTCTAAACGCATTGGAAGCGATATACTTCCGGCACGAACTACCCGCCAGAAGATAAAAGCATGGACGCTCGCTCTCAAGAATATCTCAACGCATTTCTCAACACTCTCTCCTCAGAAAAGCGCGACAGCTACACCAGCTTTACCGCTGACTATTTCTGCGCCGACGAATACAACGCCAATGCATGTGCGGAACTGATTAAGAAAGGTGAAAAGCGTGCTAGCTGTAGTTTGGAGCTTTGGTACAGTCAGGAAGGTGAAGAACGCCCCAAAGTCGGTCACCTGCATGTTGTGACTGATTGGCATGGCAACCCGCACTGTATTATCGAACTTACTGATGTCTCCCATTGCCCTTTTAATGAAGTGACGCCCGAGTTTGCCGCATCTGAAGGTGAAGGGGACAAAAGCTATGAATGGTGGCGAGAAGCTCACTGGAATTTCTTCAGCAAAGAATGCGAAGAGTTGGGCTTGGAAATGCGGGAAGATATGTTGCTCGTCCTAGAGCGCTTCCAAGTAGTGTACGACGCTGAGTAAAGCAAACCAGAATTAACAATGAAGCCCTGCTGTGCAGGGCTTCATTGTTATAGTACCAACTGGTTTTAGCTGGCTACTGATACACGGTTTGGTTACGACCATTACCTTTGGCTTCATATAAACGATCGTCAGCTACTTTGATTTGCTGGTCGAGGTTTCCCTCAACGTTAGACACTCCGATGCTAATAGTGACTTGTATGTTCTCTTCCTGATGTGGAATGGGTGTTCTTTCCACACGTTGTCGCATCTTCTCAAGGCAGGTCACGAAATCGTCAAAGTTACCATCCGCCTTGATGCAAAACTCTTCCCCACCAAAACGGGCAATCACGTCATTCGGGAAATAGATTTTCAGGATATTCGCCACCATCACTATGGTTGCGTCGCCTACATCATGGCCATAGTTGTCATTGACCTTCTTGAAGAAGTCGATATCCAACATGGCAATATTCCGCTTTCTCTCGCAATCGCCACAGGCATCACCAAACAAAAAGCGACGGTTCCACAACCCAGTGAGCGCATCCTGATTCGCCATCCGGAACAGTTCCGTGTTGGCCTCTTTCATTTCGAGAATTTGGTGAACTCGACAATAAAATTCTTCTTGGTTAAAAGGTTTGTTCAGGAAATCATTCGCACCAGCTTTCAAAAAACGGGCGGTTATCGTATTGGCATCACTGCCGGAGATCCCAAGAATCGCCAATTGATTCTTGTCTATCTTCTGGCGCAACTCATGAATCATGGTAATGCCATCTTTTACCGGCATATCGTGATCAGTCAGTACAAGTGTGATGTCAGGATTTTTCTCAATAATTTCTATGGCTTCTTGCCCGTTTTCCGCCTGCAATGTTCGAATATACTGATGTTCTAACAACTGCACGACGTGACGACGAACCGTGATGGAATCGTCCACCACCAAGCATTTATGATGCTGATTGTTGGTGAGGCGATTAATTAGCGGCAGAAGGTAAGACACAGACGCCATACTGTCTTTCAAAAGGTAATCAAGCACCCCTTTCGCCAGCATTTTCTCACGTATGTCTTCTTGAAACATCGCAGTCAGCACGATCACTTTCTGTTTTTGAACCAACAAAAGATCGATGATTTCACCGTCTTGCGCATCCGGCAGGCAGTAATCCAACACTGCACATAACAGCTCCGGCTTTGAAGAGAGAATGAGTTCTGCTTCTTCGTAGCTAGCCGCCAGAAGTACTTCATAGCCCGCTTGCGTGATGATTTGGTTCAAATAATTTCTAAAAGCGCGACTGTCTTCCACAACCAGTATTTTTTTGCTCAAGGAATAACCCTTAATTTCCTAGTACTAATTATTTTAACAATAGCTAACTATTTATACATCGCTATCAAATTTTCCGACTAGATTGATGTAGATCGCTTTTCCACACCTCTCTTCAGCATAGTTGAATAATGTAATCATTCAATTGCACATCATTTTATTTTATATTTCAGATCAAAAATAAAAACTCTTATAAAACAATAATTAAGAGATGACACGCAGAAAAATAGCAACGAGTAAGGTTATTTAATCATCAAATTTAGCTGTCAAAAACAGTAATTTGGCAGGCAATCAAGAAGCGTAAAAAAGTCTGATTTTGCAGTCTTAAAAACAAGATGGTATGTATTGATTTCTTACATTATAAGCGGGAGAAATATTCAATTTCTGATCTATTCAGGAAAGGCGAATTCGTTTATTCAACAACGATAAAACCATCTTGGCTAATAATATAGTCGTTGAAAGCCTTTGATTGATAAGCCCGAAAACAGCCATAGCTTTTGGAGATGTCACCGCTTTGCAGATAACCTACAAGGTTTTCAGCTTCCCGTAACATCATCGCTTCGGCTTCTGGGTAGGGGTCATGCTTGGTTTCGAAGGTCTCTTCATCCTGAATCACCATATAGGAACCTTTACCCATGAAGGACAAAGAGCGCTTGGTATAAGAAAGATCTTTGGCTACCTGGCTTTCTGGATCAATGGTCATCAGGCAAGATGCCAATGCATAGTCCTTGAGTTGGTTTCTGGCTTCTAAAACGCGTTCACCTGCCGACTCAGCAAATACTGGGCAACCCAATGACAACAATAACAACCCTATTCCCAATAGCTTGTTCAATCTTTTCACTCCCAACTTGATGCTTTCGGTGAGCACTTTTCTCACGCCATCAGGTCAATTAGAGAGCAGAGGTTTTTATCTGGCAAGGGTTATAACTGGTTACAACACCACCATTGTGGAATTCACAGGAATAGCCAACACTGCATAGACAAGAAATTGTAGGAGGATGTTGTTATGACTCTCGTTCTTACCGTGATTGTTTTTCTGACATGTGTCGTTTTGCTGGCGATAGGTGTGGTGTTTTCCCGCAAGCCAATTAAGAGCAGCTGCTGTGCGTCTTCAGAGCTTGATAAAGATAAAGCTTCCTGTGCTGTTACTCCGCCCACAACCAAGAAGTAAGGACAACAAAAAAGGCGAACCATCTGGCTCGCCTTCCTTTTATCTAAGCGCCCTGTCAGCCGCGTTCAGCGGTAATCTTGATAACTTCCACTACCACAGCGCTGGCCGCTTTCAGTGACTTCACCGGCAGGTATTCGTAGATCGAGTGGAAGTTATGCGCACCAGTGAAAATGTTCGGACATGGCAATCCCTTCTGGGAAAGCACTGCGCCGTCATAACCTCCACGCATTGGTATGGCCTTCATCTCAATGTCGTTGCGCGCGTAAGCCAGCTTGGCAATATCAATCGGGAAACCGGCATCACCTTCCAGGCTGTTTGCCACGTTCTCATAGCGATCTGCCAGCGTAATGGAAACACTTCCTTCACCCCATAAAGCGCAACAGCTTTCAGCAAGGTTTTTCAGGAAGTTCATGCGGTCTTGATAACCGTCTTTGGTAAAGTCACGCACGTCCATTTTGAGCACGGTTTTCACACTGTTACCGGACATCTCCTTCACCCAGTAGTAACCTTCCGTGCCTTCGGTATATTGCGGCGCTTCGCCTTCCGGCAACATACTGATGAATTTGTGTGCCATCAGCAGTGAGTTTTTCAGCTTACCCTTGGCAGACATAGGGTGCGCAGATTGGCCTGTAAAGGTGACAACCACATCACCCGCATTCCAGTTTTCATGCACAAACTCGCCAATACCGCAGCAATCCAGGGTGTAGCCAAAATCAGCTCCAAACGCCTCCACATCAAACGCTTTTGCACCGCGAAGTCCTTGTTCTTCATCCGGCACGAACGCCACTTTCACGTCACCATGAAGGATGTGAGGGTTAGCAACGAGGTGCCTTACTGCATCCATAATCGCGGCAATCGCGGCTTTGTCGTCTGCGCCCAGCAGGCTGTTGCCATCTGTTACCAAGATGTCATCGCCGATGTAATTCGCCAGCTCTGGAAACTCTGCCAATTTCAGGGTAATGCCCTGCGCTTCGTTCAGGCAGATATCTCCGCCTTCGTAGCCGACAATTTTTGCTTTGGTGTCATTGGTTTGCTCTGCACTGGTATCGAGGTGCGCAAAGAAGGATACGGTTTTGACTTTCTGGTCCGCGGGCAAATTGGAAGGCAAGGTTGCGGTCAGAATGGCGGTATCTCGCAGTTCGATATCCACCAGGCCCAGAGCTTCAAGTTCGGATTTAATCAGGCGTGCCAGCTCCATTTGACCATCAGACGACGGCATGATGCCTGCTGCGCCTTTCTCGCGGCTGGTGGTGGTGTTGATACGGGTGTATTGCAAAAATCGGTCGACGATATTCATTTTCCATCCATTCCATACCACTGAGGCCATGAACGATTTGCCCACAGCCTCAGTAAAATTATCGTTCTTTATTTGGGTCTGTTGACCTTTAGTGCTGCTTAAACAAGGAATTGAGAACAAGCCAGCGAGGTCACCAGACCGCCCACCATTGGGATCATGGTGCGTTTTGCCAGTTCGATTGGCGACACGTTTGCTGTCGCCGCACAGGCAATAACCACACCCGCCACTGGTGACGCAGAACGCATGATGCCCGCAGCCAACTGCATTGGCATAGCAACGTGTGCCGCGGTAGTACCCACTTGCGCTGCCACATCCGGTGCCAGATTAGAGAAGCTGAAGAATGAAGCGTTACCCGAGCCAGACAGCATGGTCACCACCACAATGATGGCCACAAGAATCAGCACCATTGCCAGGTAGCCCAAGCCAAGGTTTGCAGCGCTGCCCAATAGCAGATCGATAAAACCAATGGTTGTCAGGCCGACCACGAATACCTGTGCAGAGATAATGAGGCTTACCACACTGGTGAATACGTTGCCCATACCTTCCAGATACACTTTAAGAGACGCCGCGACTTGCTTGCCATCGCGGGTGTAAATGAAGTCAGCAACCATGGCAACAAACAGCGCGATAAACATCGCCGTCACCACGTCCATTCGCACGCTGGTAACCGCAAACTTGCTGAATATCAATAGCAACATCAGCGGCAGAACAGGCAGAACCGCAAACCATTTTGGCGCTTCACGTTGCTCTTTTGCATCGATATTGAATTCATAAGTCACGCCTTTTTCCACGTCTTTCTTATCGAAATGGCGCTGGCTGAAGAAGTGCAGAACCGCAATCACAATCATGGTCACGATAGCGACAGGCAGCTGGTAGCTTGCAAAGTAGGTCGCCACGTCAATGCCTGACACTTCTGCGGCTTTGTTCGCCGCCGAAGACGCTGGGCCCAAATCCAAACAACCTGTGGTTGCGACAACCGCCGCAGCAGCAGCAGGGTTACAACCCACGCCCACCAATACAGGGTACATAGCCACCAACAGCAAGAGCGCCAGACCGGTTGCACTAGGGATGAAGATGTTGATCAGCTGGCCGATGATGTAAGCCATCGCCAATACCAGATAAGGGTTTTTAATGTGCGACAGCGGTTTGGTAGCGATTTGTACCATGGCATTGGCAGCGCCAATATGACCCATATACTTTGAGAAGCCGCCAACAGCCATGATGATAAGACCCAGCTTCGCCAGCGTGGAAGAAGAAAGTACCTTGATGACTTCGAAGAAGTCGACAATCACTGAGCCGGTTGGTTTACCCCCTTTCGGAATAAAGTCAGTCGCACCGTCCATGACGCCGAGTGCAATCATTAACAAACCGGCAAGAAATAAAACTGCTTGGGTATTATATTTTTTAACAATGAAGTAGCCGACACCAAATATTATTGGCAAGGCAAGAAAAGTAACCATTTAGACCCTCATCTGATACTGAAAAATGTCATTATTTCAAAACGAGAATTTCTAAAGACACTGAGATAGTGGCAATCGGGCAGAACACCAGAAAACCCTAAGACAATGAAAATAAAACAATTAATTAACAATGCTTAATGAGGGGTTTTCGTATCTAGTGCGGAAGATCCCTCAAAAGCATACTTCCACTGCCATTAGGGGAGTTCAAGGAAAATGGAATTCTGGTGATAGGTTCTGTGATTGGACTTAGTTATTTAAAAATGAATCAGACTAATAATAATATTTCCATCAATTAATTGATTAATGTCTATTATTCGAATCAGGAAATATTATTGGCACACTAACATTTGCATGCAATTTATCCTGTTTGTGGTTATTGCTTGTACTCACCTCCATAAATCGCTGCAATATCGTTCAATAACTTCGCTTTTGGCTTTGCTAACGTCTTCTTCATCAGAAAGGAGAAAGCAATGAACAGTCTGATTCTGGCAATGACCACCTTTGCCTTTGTCGGTGCGGTAACACCTGGCCCAGTGAATATTCTCGCCACCAGCACTGCAATTACCCAAGGGCTAAAAGAAGCAATCAAACATGTTGTCGCGGCGTCGCTGGCGTATGCTCTGGTAGTGATTCTGTGTGGCGGGGTGATGCAAAGCTTGCTGACACTGATTCCGTCTTTGGAAACCATGATGCAGTTACTCGGTAGCGGGTTTCTTTTGTATCTGGCATACAAAATTTTCACTGCTCCAGTATCTGCCATTGAAAAGACATCACAAACTCAGTCCGGTTGGTGGACAGGTTCCATCACTCAGCTTCTCAATCCAAAGGCATGGTTATATGCCCTTTCCGGCGTGAGCATTTATGTGGTTGGCAGGGAAAACGAAGTGTATTGGCTGGGGATGTATACTTTCGTTTCTTTGCTGGTGTGTCTGATTAGCATCGGCTTTTGGGCTGTGCTTGGACATATTTTGTCCAGCAAGCTTGAAAACCCAGCTCATCAGCGCCAATTTAATAGAGTGATGGCGATTGTATTGGCGTTGTCTGTCGCGGCTATATGGGTTTAATCAGGGACGAGCAATGAAAAAGGACACCACCACACAGTTCAAACAAAGCACGCTGTTGCCTTGGGTGGAAATGCGCGTCGCCAATCAAAGCCGCGCCTGTTATGAAGCCCACTCCCACGATGAGTTTTCATTCGGCATTATTGAGCAAGGCCATTCTGACTATAAAAACCGCCATCGCGTGAACGATGTTCGCGTCGGCGACATCGTCACCATTAATCCCGCTGATGTGCATTCCTGCAATCCAAAAGGCAACACCTGGTCTTACAGCATGTTGTTCGTCGATACGCTGAAAATGGGCGAAATCCAACGGGACATCCTTCAACACGCGCACCGTGGTTACAATCAGGATTACACACCTTTCAAGAACGATTTGGAGCGCAATCCGCTCATTCAAACCCGTTTTCTGACGTTGTTGGAAGCATTGATAGATGACAATAGTCCACTAAAGGCGCAGGTAGCGTTTTATGACTTTATTGAATCCAGTTTCTGGCAGCACGGGTTGAGCACAGAGAAAACTCAACGTGAGGGCGATGTTCTGCGAGTCAGGGAAAAAATGCTGGATGAGCTCACCGAGACCCATCAGCTCGACAACTTGGCAGAAGAAGCGGGAATGAGCCGCTATCAATTGATTCGTGCATTCAGACAGCATTTTGGTCTGCCACCTCACGCTTACCTGATGGATGAGAAAATCAAACGTGCGAAAGTGCTGCTTCGTGAAGGGAAGGAAATTTCAGCAGTGGCTTTCGAACTCGGCTTTTCCGATCAGGCGCATTTTCAGCGCCACTTCAAAAAGAAACTGGCAGTGACACCTAAGTACTACCAGTCCCATTTTATCAGCAACTGATCAGCCGAATCGGTAAGCATCCATCGCCAGCAGTTTGTCATCTTGCCAGCTTTGGTGAATGCGCACTGCGTCGTCTTCCCCGCTTGCACCAAGCGCAGCAACCAATGGCAGGAAATGGTCATCCGTTGGGTGATTAAAGCGAGCATTGGGCGCATCAGTCAGATAGTTCACCACCGCTTCATGGTCTTTGTTTTCCAGCTTTTGCGCAATCCAATCGGTAAACGCTTCTGCCATCGCAGAGCCATTCGGCGTTTTCTGACGTCCGAAAATTTCACGAAGATTGTGGGTTATCGCCCCTGAGCCAATCAGCAGAACGTTTTCTTCTCTTAGCGGCGCGAGCACTTTTCCGAGCTCGTAGTTCATCTTTGCGCCTTGCTTACTGCTGATAGATATCTGCACCACAGGAATGTCAGCGTCTGGATAAATCAGTCGTAGCGGGATCCAAACACCGTGGTCCCAGCCCAAATCTTCATCTAAAACGGCTTTGTAGCCTGATGCTGACACCATATCCGCTATTTTGTATGCCAGATCGGGCTCGCCCGGCGCAGGATAGGTCAGTTCATAAAGCGGCTTTGGAAAACCATAAAAGTCGTAGATCACTGAAGGCGAGGCACCGGAAGTAATCACGACATCGTCATCGCTGTCGAGATGACCTGAAAAAATGACGATCGCTTTAGGTTTGTTGAGTGTGCCACCCAGCAATTTCATAAACTGGGAAGCGTGGCTGTTTTCAATTGCTAGCGTTGGACCGCCGTGCGATAAAAACAGAACTGGTTGAGTCTTATTCATTGATGTGTCTCCTTTTCTAACCTCCCCGCTAACTTTTTTATTTCGATGTGTCTGCGGTATCGATATCTAACGTTACAGCAGATATAGTCCAAGAATTAACCACTTGAATTTGACAATCTTGTTCAGAAAAATCGAACAGAGGCGCTGATATGGAAATCCAAACCTTGTTGCTATTTGTGGTGGCTTCACTTTCTATCAATTTGATCCCAGGTCAAGATGTCGTTTATATCGTGTCCAACACAATGGCAGGAAAGCTAAAGATGGGGCTTCGCGCCGCGACAGGCTTAGGTGTAGGGTACTTCGTGCATACCTTCGCAGCCGTATTTGGCCTTTCGGCGATTATCGTCAATTCAGCTGTCGCCTTTATGGCCGTGAAGTATTTGGGGGCGGCTTACCTGCTCTACTTGGGCATTTGTGCATTGAGAAACTTCTTCACTGGCAACTCAAAAATCAATATCAGCGCTTCCGATGCAGGCAATAACGTCAATGTTTTTAAACAAGGCGTGATGGTGGCAGTGTTGAACCCCAAAGTCGCGTTGTTCTTCCTGTCATTCCTTCCCCAGTTTATTGACCCGAAAGCGGCCTCCCCCGAATACCAACTTCTGGTTCTTGGCGTCGTCTTCTGCATCACCGCCACGCTTTGCAATCTCTCGTATGCCATTGTGGGAAGCTGGTTGTTCTCATCGGCGAAATCCCAACGATTCTCACGTGTAATTGAAGGGACTTCAGGAGTTCTGTTGATCGGTCTAGCTGGGAAAATAGCCTTTAGCAAAGAGTGAGTTTTCATCTCTAGCTCGCTGTTTTACCTAAATTTCACTTTTCCTCGACCATACTTCTGATAGTTCGAGATCAAACAGGATAAGAAATGAAAATATTAGTGGTAGAAGACGAACCACAATTAAGTGAACAAATACTCGATACCTTAGAAAAGAATGGATGGGTGCCGGAGCTCTCTGAAGATGGCATCGATGCCCTGTATCGCGCTACCTCAGAGCCTTGGGATGCGATTGTGCTCGATTTAGGGCTGCCGAAAATCGATGGCCTGACAGTACTGAAAAGTATTCGCGACGAGAATATCAACACCCCGGTTATCATCCTCAGCGCACGCGATACCCTTTCGCAGCGCGTTGAAGGTTTGAATGCCGGTGCGGATGACTACCTCACCAAGCCGTTCGAAATGCTCGAACTTATTGCCAGACTTCGTGCTCATCTAAGACGTGCTTCCGGCAGTGCATCGCCTGTTCTACAGATGGGTGATTTGAGCCTTGATACCCGAACGTCGACCGTGCTTTGGCAAGGTCAGGCGGTGACACTGACTGCGCTTGAATACAAAGTGGTTGCTTACTTCATGCATAACCCGGAGAAGATGATTTCAAAAACCGAACTGGTGGAGCACATCTACAAGCAGGATTTCGAGCGCGACTCTAACACCGTCGAAGTTTTCATTGGGCGAATACGCAAAAAGATAGCGCCAGACATTATCAAAACCGTGCGCGGATTAGGGTACCAACTCAATGCGCAGTAGAGTCAGCTATATCGGCAAACTGAGCCTGAAAAGCCGCCTGCTTTTGGCAACGGTGATTTGGGCAACCGTCATGATTTCTATTGCCGGGATCGGAATCCCAGTGCTGATGAACGATTATCTCGTAACGGCGACCAAAGAGCGCTTACAGCTGTCGATGGATGAAATCTCCAACAACTTGCAGCTTGATGAAAACCAACAGTTGGTGTTGGCACAGCCTCTCTCAGACGCCCGTTTTGAACGTCCTTTCAGTGGGCTGTATTGGCGTATTACTCAGGGAACGACAGTGTTGCGATCACCGTCACTGGCGGAGAAAGATTTCAAACTCTCCGACGGGCCCATCAAGGAAATACTTGGTGCGAGGAAAGAACCTCTCATCACCATTACCCAGACGTTCGTACCCAACGGCGGAACAACGCCCGTCACCGTCAAAATTGGTATCGATGAAGATCCCACCGAAGACGTATTGCAAAGCCTCTCCAGTAAGCTTTGGGTAATTTTATCCATGCTGTTTGTGGGCGTGATTGTGTTGGTTGGCTTGCAAGTCGCATGGTCACTGCTGCCGCTGAATGACATGCAGCGGGAGTTGGTAAAACTTAAAGAAGGCAAACAAGATGTCCTAAGCACTAACTACCCGCAGGAGGTCTCGCCACTGGTGTCCGATCTCAATGCCTTACTGTTTCACTATCACGAGTTACTTTCCCGTGCCCGACAACATGCGGGCAATCTTTCCCACGCGCTTAAAACGCCTTTATCCGTGCTTAAAAATGACGTGCTTTCACTGGATGAGGATAGCCAGAAAAAGCTGCTGCCCTCGATTGAGCGTATCCAGAACCAGATTGACTACCACCTTGGTCGCGCCCGGGTCGCAGGCTCAATGAATATCCTCGCAGTGAAGTCCAACCCGAGTACACGGGTGGATGCGATCACGCTGGCATTCGACAAGGTTTATGCTTCTCGTGAAGTCATTGTCATTAACGAGCTAGATGATGAATTTGACGTTGCCGTCGACCCTGCTGATTTGGATGAAATGTTGGGGAATCTCATCGAGAACGCTTATAAGTGGGCAAACACCTTGGTGCGGATTTACGCTATTGATGCGGGAAAAGAAACCGTTCAAATCTGTGTTGAAGATGATGGAGAAGGCATTCCCGACGAAGAGCTGACGAACGTTCTCAAACGCAGTGTCAGACTCGATGAATCCACACCCGGCACGGGCCTTGGACTCAATATTGTCAATGAAATTGCCCATAGCTATCGTGGAAGTCTTGAGTTAACAAAAGGAAGCATGGGCGGATTAAAAGCGGTGCTGACAGTGAAGCTCGCCCGCTAGGGTCTGTTGACCTTAAGGGAAGAAGGATTTGGACTATTTAGAGCCGCCAATGATGGCGGCTCTTTTTCATCTAAGGGCTAACTTTATCTAAGGGCTAACATTCGCCAGCGATATCTCGTTGTCGCTAACCACCAACACCCTACCATCGCTGTAATAATCGTGCTGGTCATCCACCGCCAACGGGGTCAATGCCTGATAGTACTCTGTTGAAAGCTGAGGAAGCTGCGTATTGATCATGTTCGCCAGTTCATCGCGCTCTGCGTCGATATTCGGGTCAATGCTGTGTAGTACGGTGATGATCCCTGAATACATGGTCAGCTTTAACCCATCGTCATAGCTAATGGCACCTACCCACAGTGGCTGATTCAAATCTTTATCAATCCCTGCCTGCCACCAGCGAATATGTGAGCGTTTCAGTAAGTCGCCCGGCAATTGGAACGCCATATCCTGAGGGCGCTCATTCCAGAATAAATCGGATACAGGTGGTGTCTGGCCTTTCAGCAGATCAACATAGTCAGCCCAATCAATATCGTTACGGGAGAAAGTTTGATTCTCCAGCCAACCTAATTCATTCATCATGGTTCTTGGCGACTCACCAACATAAAGCACATTCACCCCTTGCGCATCAAAGAATGGCGATTTGCCAGGGTAAACTTTGTAGGTCAATGAAACCGGCGTTACCGTCTCTGTCGGCACCGCATCGACAAAGTTGTCGGCATACCAGAAGTAATGGCTGTAATTTACGCCAAGCATGGCGACTAGGAAGAACGCACTGACTTTTGGCACTAATTTCTTCCATTGGAAGGCATAGCCTACCCACCCAAGAGTCGCGGTCGCCGCGATGGCCATTAAGCTATATTGGTGCTCGCTGACCATCGAGACAATGGTGTCCAACAGAGGAAATTGCTCAACACCTGTGGCCAACAAATAACCCCAAAGGATGAACTGCCCTGCGCCCAGAATCAAACCGATTGTCGAGTAGAACGTGAAACGTCTCCATGACACCTTCTGTGAACCAGCCATAAAAGGAACCACCCAGGCAACCGGCCCCAATAGTCGGGCGAAGGTCATCGCATAGGCCCCTTTTGTCGCCATCAAACGTCGGCAACGTGCAAATGCTCTGCGGGTTTTTGGCTGCCACTTCATCAGTTTTTGCTGCACGGGTTTACCGAATTTCCGTCCTGCCAGATAGCTGAGTTGGTCGCCGAGAAAACCGCCCAGCAAGACCATGATCACACCTGTGATAATGCCGTCATAAAGCTGGTAACCCGCGGCCAGCAGGAAAGGCTCTGCTGGCACAAATAAGTTGGGGCCTATCAGCGCATCGAAAAAAGCGCCCAGAAATAATCCGATAGACTCAAACATGATGACCTCTTAATCCTTCGCTTTGATTCATTCCGTCGGGCTTACTTTTGGTCCTGATAGTGACCAAAGCGATATTCCATTTCGTTATTGCGCATCTCACCGAAGAAGAAGCGTCGGAAGTTGGCCTTCAGGTATACAAAGCCTGTTGCAACCATGCCGTCTTGATCCAATCGGCGCGGATCGAACTGGAAAGCCTGATTAATGAAGCGAAAGCGCATCAGCTTGCTGGCACGGCGAACGTAATCACAGTCTTCGCATAGGGTGATCTTTTCATCAAAGCCTTCGAGCTGTTTGTGTGCCGTGCGGGTTGAGAAAATACATGCACCCACGGCTGTCGGGAAGAAGAACTGTGTGGCAAACATACCGCCATTAAATGCTGCGTAGCACACCTTCTGGATCGCTGGCAGCGCCTTGGCACCCATGTAAACACCAGCTACCTGAAGATTCTTTTCATTCAGTTCTTTCACTGATTTTTCGAGGAATTCTGGTTCCAAACGCACATCGGCATCGAGAAACAACACGCGTTCATGGTTAGCAATGGAAGCGCCCGTGTTACGACCAAGGCTGACACCACGGGTTTCCATGCGATGCACAGTCAATGCTGGCAGATGCTTTTCAAATGAGCGGGCAACATCGCGGGTCGCATCGTCGCTGTTTGAATCCACCAGCACTACTTCGAAGTCTTGATGAGTCTGGTTGACCAAGTCATCCAGCAGTCGGCCGATACGCTTTTCTTCATTGAGGGTAATAATGACTACGCTGATAGGTTCCATTTCTTTCTCCTTCATTTGATTGATAGAGAGAGAATAAAGAACCCACACTTAACGCCCGGTGAGTGCGATATTCAGATTCAGTTCATGTTAGAAGCGAAGAAGGCGATTGGGAATTTAGTCTTTTTAAATCAGAACATTAAAAATTAAAAAACCAGCAAAAAATCGCTGGGTTTCTTAATTTCTTATTTAATCACCGTTAAACAGGTTGCCGCACTGGGAACATTTGTGAGAAGCCCGATTGTCCATGCCGGTGTCCATAATCATAGTGGAAAGCCCGTCAATCAAACTAAACAGTACACCAAGGAAGCCTGCATGTTTTGATTTACCCCACTTAGGCGTTTCTTCATATTCAATCGCTATGTGCTTGGTCACCGCTTTGCACTGGTGACAAAACAGTCGGTAATGGTGCTCTGAGACTGGCCCACCGTCGACGATGTTGCCTACGGTATCTTTCAACACCTTGCTGTAACTAGTCCCTGAATGGCTTTTTGGTAAAACTTCAGATGAAGAGATTTGGCCTTGTTGATACAACAAAGATTCCGCTTCTTCTGCAGTCTGTGCTTCTATCATTCCGCTCGCTAACTCAAACCCTTGCTCAAGCAATTGCGATTTTTCTTCTTCAAAAACCGGTGATTCTGCGTCGAGCGGAATAAGCATATTTTCCGATTTAACGAATTGGTATTTAGGCATTTTTCTTCCCTGCGTTGCGTTCGAATGATGAATAAATGTGGTTGCAACAATGCCTGCCAAAACGGTATAGCGTGGATCAGGGTGAAGGCGCAAAAAGACAGGGCTTACTTTATCGGACAACGTTATGTGGTTCGCAAAACCCTTGAATCTCTTCAGATTGATTGAAGCTGAGAAACGTATCTAGTTTATGAGTGAATATCTGGCGTTGCTTGGCAATGAGATATAGGGTCAGTCCAGATTAGTTTTCAAAAGCCACATTAATGGTGAACAGCGATGGAATTGGATTATTTAAGACTCAACAAAGAAGCGTGGGACAAGCGAACAGCGGTTCACATCGAATCAAAGTTCTATGATGTTGAAGCGTTTAAACAGGGGAAGTCTTCACTCAATGCCATCGAGCTCGAACAAGTCGGTAACGTTGCAGGCAAATCCCTCCTTGATCTGCAATGTCACTTTGGCCTGGATACCCTTTCTTGGGCGCGTTTAGGCGCAAAAGTCACTGGCGTAGACCTGTCTCCCACTGCGATTGAACAAGCCCAATGTCTCAGTCGCGACTTGGGCCTCGAAGCAAGGTTTATTGAAAGCGATATCTACGAGTTTGGAGAGAACAACACAGAGCAATACGATGTCGTTTTCACCTCTTACGGCGTGCTTTGTTGGCTACCGGATCTTTCGCGCTGGGCAAAGACAGTCGCAGGCGCACTGAAAGTGGGCGGGGAATTCCACCTCGTCGAGTTCCATACTTTTAATGACTTACTCTACGGTTACTCCTACTTTCCAAGTGAGGAACCAGATATTGAAGAGGAAGGCACTTACACAGAAAACTGCGATGGCACCACATCGACCATGGCTACCTGGCCACATCCACTCAGCGAAGTCATCAATGCGCTGATTCAGGCAGGCCTTCGAATTGATGCTTTTGCTGAGTATCCATTTAGCCCCTATAACTGCTTCGAAGGTTTGGAGTATGTAGAGCAAAAAGGCTATCAATTGCTTCACAAAGGTCAGCAAGTGCCATTGCTATATGCCATCAAAGCCACGAAAGACTGCTAAATGCTTTTCAGCACGACGAAAGAAAGACCCTACGGCTCATTCTTAATGCCCACCGAACCAAGTCTTTTGTTGAGCGATAGGTAACATCGAAAAACAGTCCGGCATTTTTTACACTCTCCAAATCTCTTTGACGAGCCCAGAGTCTGTTCATGCCCAAAATGCCAATCATGTCAGGTTACTCTCACCGCCTTAAAATCCTTCATTGGGTAATGGCGGTGCTCTTGTTAGGCATGCTGATCACTGGATTTCTGACACCTCAGCTTTCCGACATGAGCACCATCAAATGGGTGATTCGCGATGCCCATGAATCATTCGGTTTACTGCTTATCCCGCTTGTTTTCCTGCGCGTCTGGCACCGGCTCACTTCATCCATTCCACACTGGAAAAACTACCCCAATACTTTTGCGAGTGCTACTTCCCGCTTCGTGCATGCTCTGTTTTATTTATTGATGTTTGCTTTGCCAATCTCAGGGTATTTGACCTCTCATCCCTACGGGATCCGTTTTTTCGGCATATACCTAGTGAATTACTTGCCTGATGGCACCAGCGAAATACTTTTCATGACAGGAGACGCCGATTTCGAGCTAGCTGGCATTGCCTCCGGGTACCACAAAGCGCTGGCGGTACTTTTTGGTGTACTCGTCGTCATTCACATGATCGGAGCCTTCAAATCTGCCACGGGGTCGAAAGTAGCATCAGTATGATTTCCCAGTGATTTGCTGACAGGTCTTTGATACGCTGACCAGCCACATGCATAGCGAGAATAATCATGCTCTCTACCCCAGTTTGGCCAGCCATATTAAAACTCGATGGTGATGACGAGCTGCTTTTCATTGCCAATCAAAGCCAGTTTGAAGATGAAGCAACAGATATGATATTCAGCGATGAAGATATTCTGATCGATTCCGAAGGTGCCAGCTTTTTACTATCAATGGCAAACCGACAAATTTCACTCGTTCCACACACTAAGCACTTCAATGCCATTGAAGCTTCCGCACTGATTCAAGCTCATGAGTTTTGCAAAGCCGAGGTTTGCCTGACCAAAATCCAGTTCCCAACGGTCAGAGAAGCCATCGCGGCCTTAGCGCCATTCAAGCGCTGAATGCGCTCAATGAAATTCAAATTAGCACTTTGTGATTTTTACCGCATTTAGTCCCTTCATCATCAGTCATTTAAGCAATCTATCCGATCTTTACTGTTCCTTGTCATAACCCTATGTTTAGCTAGCTTCACTCGACACTAAAAACAACGATTGGGTGAGATAACGTGGAATTTCTGCTTGAACAAAACCTGATTCAGGTAAGCTCTTTTTTCGCCGTAACGCTCGGCATTTTGGTTCTGTTTATCGGACGTAGATTGAACCAGGCCATCCCTGTATTAAAAGAGTTCAGCATTCCTGAACCTGTTACTGGCGGCATTCTGTTCTCTGTGTTGTTTTCACTTTTTTATGCCTTCACAAGTATCGAAATTTCCTTCAATCTCGTCGCAAGAGACATTTTGCTGGTCTATTTCTTTACCACTATCGGCATCAACTCTAGCCTCGGAGATTTGATGAAAGGCGGACGACCTCTGGTGATTCTCCTGCTCATCACAATTGGCTATATGGTGGTGCAGAATCTGACGGGGATTACCGTTGCAGGGTTGTTTGGTCTTGAATCGCCTGTTGGATTGCTAGGCGGCAGCGTTTCCTTGATTGGTGGACACGGCACAGCGATCGCTTGGTCGCCAAGAATTGCCGAGGAATACGGTATTTCAAATGCGATGGAAATTGGTATCGCCAGCGCCACCTTTGGCCTCATTCTCGCCAGCTTGATGGGCGGCCCCATCGCTAAATTCCTGATTCAAAAACACCAACTAAAACCGCAAACCGTTGAACCTTTAGATATCGGCTCAGAAGAAAACCAAGCACCAAAGCAAATCAACAGCTTCGATTTCCTGGATGCCGTTCTGGCGATTCATATCTGTATTATTCTGGGTTTTGCTATCAATGAGGGAATCTCTGAGCTTGGTCTGCAACTGCCGCTGTTTGTCAGTTGTTTGTTTGCGGGCATCATCATGACTAACCTCGTCCCCAAGTCTTTCCCAAGACTAACAGGCACGCAATGGCCATCACGCAAGCCTGCTGTTGCTTTGCTGGCAGACATTTCACTGGGTACATTTTTGGCAATGTCTTTGATGAGCATGCAACTTTGGACGCTCATCGATTTAGCAGGCCCGATATTTACCATCCTCGCCGCCCAATTCCTCGTTGCGGTATTGATCAATATTTATGTGGTGTTCCCAGCCATGGGTAAGAATTTTGATGCTGCAGTGATTTGTAGTGGCTTTGGTGGTATCTCGCTGGGTTCCACGCCAACTGCAATGGCGAACATGTCAGCCGTATCTCAGCGCTACGGTAACTCACATTTGGCATTCATTATCGTGCCTTTGGTGTGTGCTTTCTTTATCGATTTGGTCAACGCGTTGATGATTCCCTTCTTCTTGGCGAACTTCTGATCGACTTATATTGGCACTTGGCTCGTACGCCAAGTGTCAAACTTTACTCTACGCAAAATACAAGGCGGTATCTTCCTGCAAGGCGCCCTTTAATGTTTTCTTTGTAGGGAGCAAAAACGCGAATATACTCCGCGCTCAGTTACTCCACACACAGGTATCATCATGAGTGCAGCGCCAACAAAAATTACTTTCTTTGAATGGCTGACGCCGCTTGTCGCATCAGGAAAGAAAACCATCACCATTCGCGATGAATCAGAAAGTCACTATGTGCCGGGAACGCGCGTCGATGTTCACACGCTGGAGAAGGACGAATACGTCTGCCAGATTGATATCGTGTCAGTAGAAAAGATTAGCTTTGAAGATATCAACGAAGAGCATGCTGCTCAGGAATTCATTCCGCTGGAAGAATTAAAGCCATTGATTCGTGAAATCTACCCGAACGACGAAGATTTCTATGTGATCACCTATACGCTGGTCGCCTAACTTCTAGTAGACGAAAATACGCAAAGGCCACCCGAGGGGTGGCCTTTCTTTTTCTGCTACAGAATGCTTTTCAGCGCATCAAAGAAACGGTCAATTTCCTCGAAGGTGTTGTAGTGCATCAGTCCGACACGCAAGATACCGCCTTTGTCTGTCACGCCAAAAGCATCGGTTAGTTTGTCTGCATAGAGATGACCACTCCAAACATAGATTTGCTGCTTACCCAAAGCTTCTGCAATTTCCATTGGATCGCGTTCGCCAAATCGCAACGCAAACGTCGCAGTTCTCCCCTCAGCATCATTAATGCCGAAGAGCTCTGCAGCCTCAATGGCTTCTAGCTTTTCAAGAAAATAAGCAGAAAGCGCGGATTCATATTGATTCAGGTTATTGTAGCCATCTGCCAACTGACTGCGAAGCGTATCGCCATCACCCAATGAGGCTAGATACTCTACCGAAGCGACGAAGGCGCTTAACGCTTCGAAATTCAATGTGCCCGTTTCAAAACTATTGGGTGCAAAGCTTGGGGCTGGCTCCACTTTGTAAGGCGCCACGGCCGAAAGCAGATCGAATTTCCCGTAAAGAAAACCAAGGTGAGGGCCGTAAAACTTGTAGGCAGAACCCGCGAGGAAGTCGACATTCAACGCTTTTACATCCAACAGTTGGTGAGGAAGCAAATGCACGGCATCAACAAACACTTTTGCGCCCACTGCATGGCTTTTGGCAATCACAGCTTCTAGATCAGTGATAGTACCCGTAATGTTGCTGGCTGCTGTCACCGCCACCAATTTGGTTTTTTCGCTGAGTAAGGTACCCAGCGTGTCCAAATCCAGCGCCCCGGACCGATCTTTGATCGGCAGATGATGAACCGTGACGCCACGATCTTTGGCGGCCATGATCCAACTTGATCGGTTGGCACCGTGATCGGCGACTGACACGATCACTTCGTCGCCTTCTTCCCATTGTTGGCTCAAAGCACGGCTGAAGCTAAACGTCACCGACGTCATGTTCGCCCCGAAGAAGACTTCATTGGGTTCAGAGCCTAATAGTGCTGCGGCACTTTCACGGGCTTTGGTCACTAAGTCTACTGTTTCCTGACTCACCTGGAATTTGCCACCAAGGTTAGAGTTTCCGCCTTTCAGATAGCTACTGAATGCGTCAATCACTGAATCAGGCATTTGTGTGCCGCCAGGGCCATCAAGATAAACCGGTGTTACGCCCTTCACTTCGCGCTGCAACGCTGGAAATTGGGCTCTTAATGCTTGGATATTGTTACGGTTAAGCGGTGAATACGAAGACATCGCGTACTCCCTCCTCGCCTAGGTTGCTCGACAGTGTTTCTGAGATGTGGTGATAGTATCGTTGGTCATCCAGAATGATGAATTGGTTTGGTTCCAGCACTGTATTCAGATGCGGATGCTGATCCACAGGTGATGAGAAAATCTGAGTGAAACCACCAGCAATGTTTTTGCGTTGTACACAAAAAATGCCCACAAAGCGGAAGCCGTCTTGGTGAATACCTTCCGGAGCAGGCGCACTGGTGTCGTTGGCTGAGCAAGTTACGCGGATTTGATGCACATCGATGTTAGCGCCGGTGTGCTCAAGCCCCGTAGCACTGGCAAAGGATTTCAGCAGATGTTGAAACTCGGGCAAATCAATCATGTCATCAGACATGGGTTCAAAGTGACGCTCAATATCGCCCACCACCCGGTTTACCTCTGAGGACTGCATAAATGGTGCATGAGGGAGACGAACTAGCCCTCCTTTGTCAGAGAGCGAAAAGCGGGCATAGCTTCGGAAACGGACATCGCTATCGACATAAGGGTCTTTGCGTAACTCACCGAAGTAAGGGAGCAAGGTCGAAGCGACATTCTCTGGCGTTTGGAAGGCTTCAATCAGAAACTTGTTTTGCATATCTCATTCCTTGTGGATTGGTCTGACAAAACCCAATCTGTTACTAGATTGTTAAAAGAATCTTATGCCACCTAAATACATTTCATCAATAGCAAAAACTAAATAAAGTTTGATATGCCAGTATTAAATCTCGCCACTTTCGTAAATTAGAATATCTGATTGCATTTTAGGATCAGCATAGAATTAATCTCCGTGATCTAGATCGTCCGTAGTGAAATAGAGCTGTCTTTGGAGATTGCTATCAATCACCCAGTGAGTGTGGGTTGATCTTTCATTTGGGTCAGTCACTATTTATTCCATCACTTAAAGGAAGTTAGAGAATCCATGACATTGGAATGCAGGGTTGTAGCACACATTGAAGAGTTTGGTGAAAAAGCCTGGAATGCGCTGCTCACTGACGACTACCCTTTTCTGCGCTACGCCTTCCTGAAAACGTTTGAAACCAGTAAAACCATTAGTGGGAAAAGTGGCTGGTACGCCCAATATATTGGTGTTTTCCGCGGCGATGAACTGATCGGTGCCGCACCTTGTTACCTCAAAACCCACCCTTATGGTGAATATGTCTTTGACTGGTCGTGGGCGGAAGCTTACGAAGATGCGGGCTTGGAATACTACCCTAAGGTTATCTGTGCCGTACCGTTCACTCCGGCATCAGGCCCGCGCCTTTTGGTTTCAGAGGGTCAAGATGACAAGGAAATTCGTCGATACCTGTTAGGTGCTATGCATTCACTCGCCGAACAACTCGAATGTTCAGGGATTCACATTCTTTTCCCACCAAAGACTTTGATTGAAGAAAGTCAGCCTACAGGTTTCTTGGAAAGACGTGCCGTTCAGTTTCACTGGTTTAACCGCGAATACTGTCAGTTTGATGATTTTCTGAATGCCCTCACCTCACGCAAGCGTAAAAACATACGCAAAGAGCGTAAAAGCGTTGCCGAGCAAGGTGTTTCAGTGGAAGTTGTCGAAGGGAATGAGGTGACAACAGAACAGTTGAGTCGGTTCTATCAATTCTACCAACGCACTTACCTCAAGCGCTCAGGCCACACAGGCTACCTGAACCAGGACTTCTTTGAACAACTAATGACCGCAATACCCAACGCATTGGTATTGGTGTTTGCTTTGGTCGACGGCGAACGTGTTGCTGGCTCGTTGTACTTTCGCTCTGAAGAAACTTTGTATGGGCGTTACTGGGGCTGCTTAGCCGAGTTTGAGAACCTTCATTTCGAGCTTTGCTATTACCAGGGCATCGAATACTGCATTGCCAATGGCATTTCCCGTTTTGATGCAGGAGCACAAGGCGAACACAAGCTGCTTAGGGGGTTTGAGCCTGTCATCACCCACTCGCTTCATCATTTGCGACATCAAGGTTTCCATCAAACGATTGATGACTACCTGCAACGCGAGCACGGTTTGATTCAGGGTTACTACGAAGATGCACTGGCTCATTTACCTTTCAAACAAATCTCAGACTCACAATAAGTTAGATAATGCTTAATTAAAATAAACAGCAAAAGAGGCTCTCATGACAGATCTCACTCTACGCTGCGAATGTGGCGAGCTTGAAGGAACGTTAAAGCATGTGTCACCACAATCGGGCAATCATATGGTTTGCTACTGTAATGACTGCCAAGGTTTCGCAAAGCATGTCGGCAATGAAGAAAAGTGGTTGGACGAATGGGGCGGCACAGACGTTTTTCAGCTTGCTCCTGCCGATGTTGTGATTGATAAAGGTGCTGAACAGCTTAGGTGTGTTCGAATGACACCAGGCGGCATCTATCGCTTTTATACCGCTTGTTGCCACGCGCCGATTGCCAACACGATCAGTCGTAAACATCCTTTCGTCGGTATTCCTACAGCTGTCATTCATGGCGCGAAAAAGGAAGAAGCTCTTGGGCCAGTGAAGTGTTATGTCATGGGCTCTTTTGCAAAAGGAACACCACCAACAAAACCTCATCCTAAGTTTTCCATGAAGTCGCTCGTTGCGGTGATCGGCTTTATGCTGAAAAACAAAATCAAAGGAAGGAATGTCCCAACCCCGTTTTTTAAAGATGATGGGAAATCGATATCGCCTCCCGACCAATCTATCAACCGGGATTGAAAGCCCTCTTTCTATTTAATGCGTTTCGGGCGCTGAAGCTCTGCGAAGTGTTCAACACGGTTTCGCCCTCTTTCCTTGGCGACATATAGCGCTTGATCTGCCTCGTCGAAAAGGTTTTGCGTCGTTATCGTCGCAGAGTTCGGCTGTAGCGTGGCAATACCAATACTCATGGTCAGTTTACAGTGCCACGGAAAATGAAGATCTTCGAACCGCCGCCGAATCCGGTCAGCAATCTCTGTGGCATCAGTCTGGCTAATTTCAGGACAAATAACCAAAAACTCATCTCCTCCCCAGCGGCCGACGTGATCGTGCTTTCTCAACTGCAAACGAAGGTGTTCAGCGGCTACCGCCAATCCTCTATCTCCCGCGCGGTGCCCTTCTGAATCGTTGAGTCCTTTGAAATTGTCTAAATCAACAATGAAGACAGATAAGCCTCTGCCATAGCGTTTTGCCCGCTTGACTTCATCATCTAACCTCACTTCAATGTGACGTCGATTAAATACCCCGGTTAGCGCGTCATGAGTGGAATCAAGCTGGAGCTTATTCATGGTGGTCATGTCACGGGCGATCGCGATGATGCCCTTATGACGACCGAAGCCAAATGAGGAGATAGACACATTGAGAGGAACATGACGCCCTGTCTTGGTTAAACCCGTGATCTTGGAGTTACCTGCCCCCATCACCCGGCTTCCTTTTTCACTGACAAACTTTTCCCGAAGCTTTCTATGGCTATCTCGGAGAGCGGAATCGACCAGATCTTCGATTCTCATTTCCCGTAGCTCTTCCTCACTGTAACCAAAAATCTTTGTCGCCATTTTGTTCGTTCTGAGGATCTGCCCATTCGAATTCGAATAGATAAACGCATCTGGAGAGGAATTAAAAATCGTATCTATCTCTTTTGCACGCATCAGTACTTTTCGGCTGATCACAGAAATAGAGAAAGCGAACGCAAGGATGATGAGCAAAGGATAAGTACTACTCAGTAATATCCAAAAAGCATTGTCCTGATTACTCGCAGCTGTCTGGTAATACTGGTTTTGAAGGTTTGGGATAAGATCTGCACGCAGCCTAACCAAAGCCTCCCGGGCTTTCGTGTCATCCACCGTCACATATCTATCAGCATCCACGGCGGAAAGATCGGCGCGGTTCAGGTAAAGATCGTTGAGTTTACGAAAGTAAGCATTCAGGGTTCTTTGAACAACAAGCAAATCCAAGCGGTCGCGTTCCGGAAGTTCAGACATCATCAAGCGTCGCAGCGCATCCACTGTTTGCCAATAGCTCTCTGTCGCGTCGAAGTAGTAGGTTTCATCACGACGTAGTACATAGTTTTTAAAATGGTGGATGAAACCGACATAGCCAAAAGATCGCTCAAGCGCAGCAAGGTCGAGCGCAATCTGCATCGTTTCAACAGACGCTTGATTCCAAGACTCATTCATCTCGCGAACATACTCTGCTTGGCGAACATTATGAAACACCAAAATCGCACCGACGGAGAGCGTAAGCACGACCAAGAGAATGTTCAACTTCCGGAATGTCATGAGGCAGTTTGCCTAATTTAAAAGTCATCTGTCTTTTAGTTTAGACATCGTTACTATTTACAGTGCCTTGCATGATTGATTTGTGAATTGGAAGCGCTATTCAATTCCATCCTCAATTAATGGTTTTTAGACCATAAAATGAAAAAGGCAGCCGAAGCTGCCTTTTGGTTGATCTGTTATTGGTTAGGTCGTCTGCAGTTTCGCTTTCACTGCTTCCATTCGTTTGTTCCAAAACTCTCTGTACTTGAAGTAACCGTAGGTCGCTACCAAAGAGAAGAACAGGTAAGACAGTGCGAAAACAAACGGTGAGGTAATCAACTCACGCTCCAGGCTCCACATCACGCCAAACACCGTGATACCCAGCTTAACCGCAAAACCTGAAATCAATAACAGGAGAGCGAGTTGAGGGTATTTGGTGTGACGGAAACTCAGCCAATAACAACACCCAACAGCTATCGTTGCCAGCGAAAAGCCCACCATAAAAGAATGGAAGTGATCGCCTGCGAGGATGCCACCAACAACTGAAAGAAAAACAACCGCAAAAAAGGCCATTTCTACTCCAATAAGCAAGGTTAATGAAAGATTGAGCACATTTTGCTCAGTTGCGGCTATTTTCACATATTTCCTGGTAAAGCGCGAAACCCGAAAATATTACAATCCTGTAACATATAAATGACTAATCAGTGGGTTACTGGAATCAATGTGACTATATTTCCATCACTTAGCGATAAAACAACGCGTTAAAAACTTGTTGTTTTGTTACCCTTGGAAACATTTCGTTACGAATTAGATGTTAGAATATGCGGTGCGAGTAGGCGTTCGAAGAGCTGTCAGCCTTTTTAACACCTTATTTTTATGAGGGTATACCACTCAGCGTACTCTTCTTTCTCACACTTTCTTCAGAGTGCTGCGCACAAAAAAGCCGGGTAAACTCCCGGCTTTTTCTATACAAGACCAGATTTAAGCGACTGAAGAAAGGTTCTCTTCCAACAATTTCTTGTCGAGATAGGCCTGATTCAGCGCACTGACTTCTACTACTGGTCCCAACATTTTCACGCGCATCAGCGTACCATGAGATCCAGCCACTTCAGCAATACGGCCTTCAGAGTAGTCATTGACATATTGAAAGGTTTCAATGGCAAGATGCAGCAAATTGAAGTCCTGTCGGCGGACAGAAAGATAGGAACGCCACATTAGCGCATCGAAAACTTCAGCGGCATTGTATGCTCTGATAACAAACCGCCAACCTCTATCTTCACCATAGAAGTCCAAAGGGAAAAACTTGCGGATTCGTTTTGTCGTTTTCAATGTGATTTCTCTTATTCCATGTGAAAACCCGTTGTTCCTGAAAGCACAGTGGCTTCAGGCACATACAGTTTTGAGTATAGAAGCTGATTTCATAGTCGCCACAGCGAAAAGCGAAATAAATTGCTGTTTTTGTTTTCCTTTTTTGGAAAATAGGTCTAAGCAAAAACTCGCTAATACTGCCCCTTCACCGTTATTCAGAATATTGTTCTGACTATAATCAGGATTAATGCAACACAACCTCGTAACCTAAACTACGCTTTTTAGTCGGTAGCATTTGTTGTGTTTACAGGGGGCGGGCAGTTTACATGAAATTGAAGATTTTCCGATGGATAATCGTCGTTGTGATGGTAATTGGTGCTTTTATATTCGGTGTTGAGTATCAGAAATTTACCTATCTTGATGCTTGTCTTGATATGGGACAGCAAACCAGTGTTGGTAGTCATCGCGTTTGTGTCACCAAACACGAATGATCAACGTAAATTTCCCGTTTCGTAAACTTCGCTATTCATAGATAGAAACAATCAAATACAATGAAAAACATCTTCACCTCACCTACTCGCTACATCCTCTTTTCATTTGACTGATTTATATCCAAACGGCGTTTGATAAAGCTAACCGCTCATTCATTGCGCTATTTTTGAGTCAGTTTTCCTGTAAAATGCACACAAACTGACAAATTTATTGATAGCAAAAAAATCAAAGTCAGTACGGGGAATGAGAAGCACATTGACCCAAAGATGATTGATAGTGAGAGACAAACTGGATCAAATTGTTATTTATACAATTTTTCACCCGGATTTGTAGTGACTGCCCCGGAAGCGGTCTCTTATATCAAGCATGTTCCTCAGGCCAGAATGTTGCTTTCTCTGCTGCACAGTGCGTGCCGTCTCAGTTTTTGACGAGAGACCAGAATCGCATTTTGCTTTTGTTTAACAAAATCATGACACGTTCAGCCACTATCCTTGAACATACCGTCATATTCTGTGTCATATATGCTAAGACGCATCCAAATCGAGAATGCCGTCTTACATAATAAGAGCCGTCGAACCCGATAAGAGCCTTGAATGCTAAAAAGTCTTTACAAATCACGTCAGAGCATCCAAACCAAGCTTTCCGCCATCGTCCTTGGCGTTAGCCTTGTGTTTGCATTAGTCTCGGTGACTGTTCAGCTCGGCATTAACTACAGCCACACCGTAGAGTGGACCACCAAATCTCTCGAAAAGCGCGTTAAGAGTACAATTAGCACCATCAGCTATTCCCTCAAGCAAGATGACCTCACACTGCTTGTTCGCCAAATACAACAACTGGCGGATATGCCTTACGTCAGCAATGTGTACCTTATCGGTGATGACGGTCAGCAATACTGGGCTGACAATGCCTCACGCAGCAAAACTGATGAACATTTCATGCACCATGATTTGTTCTATCAAGGCAAAGACATTGGCGATTTGGAAATCTATCTGGATTATGACGCCATTAAAGACGATGCCTTCCAGAGTGCCACGCCTTCTGCACTGATTTATATTTTCGAAGCCATGTTGGTGGCCTTTCTGCTGATTGTTATCGTCCGCCGCACTTTTACCCGCCGAATCCGTGCACTGGTTGAAAGCGTTGATCGCATCGACCTAAACCGCGTGAACAAGTTTGCCATTCCTGAAAAATTGACCAGCAGCGAAGACGAACTCGGTCAGGTAGCGCGTTCTATCCAAGAACTTTATATGCGTATACGTGGCGACTTCGTACATAACAAGCTTAAAGAGCGCACGCTTAAACAACATAAAACCCTACTGGCGGAAGAAGTATCGGTGCGTGCGCAGGAATTAGAATGGCAAAGTCTGGCTAATAAACTGCTCGCTGATCTTTCCCTTCGCTTGCTGAAGGGCCACAAAACCAATGTGGAGCATGATGTACGTATCTGCATGCCAACACTGGCAAAGTTGTTTGAATCAGACCATGTATTCTGGCTTTCCATCGATCAGGAAAAAGTGTCTTATCGCGCTTCCTACCCCATCGACAGTGACGAACCACCCATTGATTTCAGCGATAACTACAAAGTCAAACGATGGCTGATGGAAGCGCATGAAGTTGCGACTGTTGATATTAACAATATCGATGAAAACGCTATTGCGGAGCGAGATTTCCTGGAGCACTTAGGCGTTCACAGCCTTTCTATGTTTCCACTAACCGACGGCCGCAAGAGCTTTGGTCTGGTGGCTGCCACCACTAATCACCGTTCAATGCAGTGGAACGAAAACAAAAGCCTGCTGTTGAAGCGATTTGCGACCATGTTGAGCGAATTGACTATCCGAGAACGTGATCATCTGGCGATGACCGAACTTCAGGAAGAGCTCATCATGGCGAACGAAAGGTTGCGCTTGGAAGCGGAAACTGATGAGCTGACAAGGCTGCTTAACCGACGCCCATTTAGCCGACTATTCAGCACCGCGCTATACGATGCGGTGGATGAAGACGCCTCGGTCACCATCCTGATGATCGATATTGACCACTTCAAAGCCTACAACGATATCTACGGTCACCTTCAAGGCGATAAAGTGCTGAGCTATGTAGCGCGCGCAATGGACAAAGTGGCGAAGGAATACCACGCACCATTGGCACGATTTGGTGGTGAAGAGTTTGCGATGCTGTTGCCAAAAAGTGATGAAGATTCCGCTCAGCAGGTGGCGTGGGAGCTTTGTCAGACGATCCGCGACTTATGCATTCCCCATCAGGGCAGCGCAAACAGTGGCATTATCACTATTAGTATCGGCGGTATCATCTGCAAGCCGACGCCTGACACCCAGCCAAACCAATTGTTGGAATCTGCCGACCAGTGTCTCTATAAAGCTAAACGTGCAGGACGAAATCGCGCAGAGCTCAAACGCTACAATGCATCAACTGAAGAAGTGGTGTAACACAACAAGCCGATGCAGCCAGGGCAGTCTTACTGCCCTTTTTCTTTCCTATCAACATGTTCCTAGGGGCTGTTGACCTTTGGTGATGATTTTTCACTGATTGTCTCTTAAATCAGAAACTCTGGATTTCCCAACTATGCAAACATTAGTCATCGATAAACTGCATGTGCATGGGGTTCCTTATGGGGTATGTCAAACCACCAAGACAAATCTGCCATATCGTCAGTTCGCTGAGCGATACCGCGCAGAATGATCTGGTTTTTGCCAACATTCGCCAGTTTCCTCAACCCCATTATGAGCACACACTTGTTGTACTGAAGAAATCCAAAGTACAACCCGTAAAGTTGCCAAGGCAGGTTAGCTGTTTGGAGCTTGCCCTAAAAGGGTCACTCATTCGCCGCCTTTGTGAATGCAACAAAGCCCTTTCAGCACTGAAGCCGGATGTTTGCCAAACATATGGCGATACCACTTTCCCGATCCAGTGGCTGGCGCACCGCCTTGATATCCCGGTGAAGCTTCATATTCATGCAGACAGTGTTAATCGCCCCAACGGACTTAGTCGCATTTTACGACAATGGAAATACCGTGTGCTTTCCCACTCCACTGACTTTGTTGTTACTTCTGAAGATGAAGGTTTGGTTTGGCTGGAAAAAAAAGTTGGGCTGGAGCCCGGCAAGGCACACCTTATCCGCACAGGTATCGACAACCGTCATCACTGTCCACCGCTTCGTGAAGTCGACCCAAACATCACGAACCATTTTATCGGCACGGTGCCAATCCCTACACAACGGTTCGTAGTGGGTGTTCCGGTCTCTGGATTCAGCAAATCGACTGTATTGTCTTTTCTGGATGAATACATGGCGGCGAGAAAGCAGTCACCAGCATTCGCCCGCGAGTGCTTACTCCTGCTACTGGGCAACAGCCCCCACCTTCGTGCTTACCGAAATGTTCTGGACAGTTTCAGTATCACGGAAGAAAGTGTGCGGTTTTATAGTCACCTTTCCGATAACGACCGTTTTTACAGCCACATAGATGTGGTTGTAAGCCTCAACGATGAAAAGCAAACACCGGTCGGTTTACTGCAAGCAATGTCGATGGGGTTGCCCGTTATTACCAACCGTTCAGAATCAGGTGAAAGTGAAGGTGACCATCCCCTGCGGTGGCAAGTGGCCAAGAATGATCCCCTCATGCAGTATCAGCTTCTGACACTGTTTTCAGACAGCCGCTTACGTCTGAAACTCGGTCAAGCCTCCCGCAGCTACGTCATGCAGAAGCACAACCACCATGAACACCGCATTCGTTACCGTGCATTGTACGAACTCGCAAAGCGAAATCGGCCTTTGCTGCACGAAGAAGAAGCGCCAACCCCACGAATTACACCGTCTCAGTTAAATCGCTGAGAGAATCATTTCAATGTAATTTTTTCCGACACAATCATTGTCGCAAAATCAAGAATGTGTGAACTACTATTTAGTCAGGCACTGTGAATAAAGGCAGCGACTGACGATGAAAATTTTGGTTGTCGATGACATGACTTCCATGCGACACGTGATGTTAAATCTGCTTCGAAGCATTGGTTATCTCGATTTGGAAGAAGCTACCAATGGCTGGCAGGCATTTCAGATGATGCAGAAAACAACCTACGATCTGCTGATCACCGATCTAAACATGCCGAAAATGGACGGTCGTGAACTGCTGCAAGAAGTTCGCGGCAACGAGAAATTGTCCCGCACCCCCGTGCTGATTGTGTCCTGCGAACAAGACAAGGACAAAGTGAAAGAGCTGCTCCAGCATGGTGTGAATGGTTTTGTTGTTAAACCCTTTAACGGTGTCACCCTGCAAAAACAGCTTAATCGCATTGAACGCCAGCAGGCGATGGAAAAAGAGAGAGCGGAAAAGAAAGGCTGGTTTAGCGGAGGTTAAACGCCGCTTCCATCTCAAGTTCTATCGCACTGCAGCGCCAATATTCAAACACCACTTCCTGAGCAACTCCTGACTCATCGAAATTCACTTTCGTTATCTTCATGGCCGGTGATCCCGATGTTGAACGAGTCGCCAGCGCCACATCCTTGTCGAACGTCGTCGACACTAATCGATAGCATGACTTTGTGAAACGGAGCTGCCACTGAGAATGGTAAAGCTCCGAGAGATCACCTTCCAATCCATGTTGCAATAGGTTTGGAACGCGCTCTGCACGGAGATAATGTTCGGCATACATGACTGGGCGCCCGTCGACACCGTGAACCCTTTCAAAGCGGAACACATCAGAGAAAGGTGGGAGTGACAATGCTTCACTGCTTTCTTTGTTTGCCATCATGCTGTCGCTGGAAAGAACTTCTGTCGACGGTTTTCTCCCTTGGGAAACGGCGACATCGTTAAAGTCATAGGGTTTAGAAAGACTCACGATCAGTGGGCGTTGGGAAATAAACCAACCTCGACGATCCTCACGAAAAATCAGTCCATCTGCTTCTAGCAGGGACAAGGCTTCCCGCAGTGTTACGCGTGTGGTTTTGAATGCTTCAGCGAGTTTTCTTTCGGATGGGAGTTTGGTGCCAGCAGCTAACTGACCACTTTGAATTTGTTCGCGGATGGCATCTGTGATTTTAATGTATTGCAAGGGTGGCCATTTGAAAGCAGTCAATGATTGTATTCAGCATACCTCACTAACCATGGGAATACAGCCAGTTATATACCCAAACAACCTGAAGATGCTCGCATTCAGAGGTCATCAATACGTTCAATTCGAGGCAAATTTCGCGAGGAATAGTCGTTCTATTTCCGTGGAATTTAACGAAGAAGTGGGCGCATTGAGGGCCTCCCTTCGGGCGAGTTGACTGACGCCGTGCTCGTTGTTGTTCCTTTTTGATGGAGATGACTACACCCACAAAGGAACGCCGCGATCACAACGCCAGTCAATCTCGCTGAATCATGCATCTTCAGGTTGTTTGGGTATATCAACCTATGACTAACTCCAGCGCACTCCCGCCAAGGAAATGATTTCCATGCGCTCGAGTTCACGCAGCAAGTTTCGGGCATACTCGGGCTCACAGACAGACAGTGCTGATAGTGCCGCACCCAAAGGAAGGTTTTTTTCAAGCAACGAGAGGAAGACGCTGGTTGCGCTATCACACACCATCACATCACCATTCGCAGGGCTAAACAGCACCATTTGATCACCAGACTCGTAGCTACAAATATCCAACGAGAACCCGTCTGCAAGGCAGACTTCGACATCTGCTTTCAGCACCAGATTATTATCTATTAGCTCGGTCATTCTCATCGTTACTACTCCACTACGTATACCTAAACCATCTAAATTCAGTATTCAAATAGCTTGGGTATAGTCACTTTGCGCCATCGAACCCGACAGATAACAGCAGCGACAATTTAACTGTATATGCTGATTCTTGTTTCCCACACGGTAATCGTGGGTAATTATCAAAAGGTCGCAACATTGAGACAAAACAATGTCCCTGTGCACGTCGGTACAGGGGCATTGTATTCGCCTCAATCCCGCATTAACGCTGGAGTGAGTACTTTTCGATGAGGGTATAGAGCGTAGGGCGCGAAACACCAAGAAGATTAGCCGTTTGAGACATATTGCCTTCGGCTCGGGCAAGGGCCCGGGTAACGGCATGACGTTCTGCTTCTTCACGAACCTGACGTAAATTCAATGGTAATCCACTGTCTTTACGATGCTCTTTGGTAAGTGCTAAATCCACCGCAGTAATTTGTGTGCCGTCAGCCATGATCACCGCTGACTGCACTTTATTCTGAAGCTCACGCACATTGCCTGGCCAGGAATAAGACATCAACGCTTCTACCGCATCTTCGGTGTAACCCACCAGCTTGCGGTTCATGCTGTGGTTGAACTGCAACAGGAAGGTTTTTGCCAGCAATAAGGTGTCATCTTCACGTTCGCGAAGCGGTGGGATCGTAATGGTCACTTCGCCTAACTGGTGGATCAGGTCTTCACGGAATTTGCGATCGCCAGATCGGTGATTCAGATCCTGATGTGTCGCTGCCACCACTTTCACGTCAACAGCAATCGAGCGCTGACCCGCGATACGATCAACCATTCTTTCCTGCAAAAAGCGCAAGATTTTTGCCTGGATCGAAGGTGGCATATCGCCGATTTCATCAAGAAATAGGGTGCCGCCATGAGCCGCTTCGATTTTGCCAATCTTCACCTGACGGGAATCGAAGTTGCCTTTCTCAACACCAAATAGTTCGCTGTCGAGCAGGTCTTCAGGGATGGACGCACAGTTAACAGTAATAAAAGGGCGATCACTGCGCGGACTACGATCATGAATGGCACGGGCAAGCAGCGCTTTACCTGTACCACTTTCACCGTAAATAAGAGTATTCACTTCGGTGTTGGCAACACGATCTACCATACGCAAGGTTTGCACCATTGGCGGGCTGCCACCAAGAATAGATTGTTGTTGACGCTCAAACGCTTTTAGCCGCTCCACTTCATGCTCAAGCTTGGCTGTATGCCTTGCCCGCTTCACCATCATGCGGAGAAGTTCATCACTGAAAGGACGTTCTATCACATCGGTTGCACCAGCTTTCAGCGCCAGCACTGCATCTTTTTCACTGTTCACTACCACCAGTATTTTGGTCCGGGGAGCAAATGAATGGATGTCTTTGATGAGATTAATCGCGATAGCGTCGCTACTGCCCATCACAACCACTGATGTGAGCATTTGGTTTAGCGCTGTTGCCACGCTTTGCGTAGGAGCAGAAACGACGGAGGTAATATCCTCCAGAATTTGGCTAAGTTGCCGTTGAGACGCAGGATCGTCATCAATTATTAGCAGTGCGTCCTGACGTCTTGTGGTCAGGCTTGGCTCGGTATCAACCATGAATCTCCCCTTTGGGTATTAACACCGTGTATTAGATTTGCCTCAGGCCACTAACGAGCAGTTTCCCACACGTTCCGGAAGCAACACGGACGTCCGTGTTTTTGCCTTTTTGGCGTTACAGATCCAACGGGTACCAGTAAAAATGCTGTCAGTTTGGGCACAGAGTTACTCCACCAACAACAGTCCTTTACCAACCGGAATCTTTAAAAGTCACGGTGCTTTCTAACGTTCTTACGCAGCATTCACTAACCCAAAGGCGCGAGGCCCTAACTCGCTATCAATTCGCTGCGTGTCTGTAAAACACGGGAATTCTGGAAAACACGCGGTGACGACACGTTTTGAGGAAATGAGGCAGGTCGGTACGGTCAAGCTTTTCTTTGTTGTTATTGACTTGTCGGTCTGTCAGTGTCGATACAACTTTCACACTGAACGCCGCAAAGCTTCTCCGAGCTGATTCTTTCGCTCGAGAAATACTCTAGCAGCGTAGTTTGGAAACGTTTCCGATAATGGTAGGAATTGCGCTTAATTCTTATTTTGTAGGCACATTCTCTGAATTTAAAAGGATAAATTCCGCCTAAACGTGCCGAGTTCTAACCGAAAACTGCGCTCGTACTGACATAAGTATGAGTCCCAGTTTGTTTTCGCCGTCGTCCTTTCCTCCACATCCCCAATAGCTGTCGCATGGCGAGTTTTCAATCAGAGTGGCAGGCGCAGTCTCAAGTAACAGCTGGCACAAATCATGGTTTTGAATGAACTTTTCCATCACTGCAAAGTGCATAATGTCGTATCTCACATCTATCCAATCTCCACGCACAAAGTGTGCCAATTCGCGACTGAGCTTAAACGCTTCACAAGGCGTGCTCGCTATTTGCATTCGGCGCTGCAATTCAGGGTCCGTGAATTTCTGGGCGTGATAGAAGTGTTCTGTGGTCGCCCAGCTCTCACCATCTACTTCTATCGGTGCTGGGTAAAAGTTAGACAAGAAACCATAAGGCTCGTCAGGTTCATAAAAGCGAATTTCATTGACTGACATGGTATTCGTTCCGCGTTGACATCTTATTGTTAGCTTAGTCAACAGCCTGATTTTCCGTCCAAAATGTCTAAGAAATGTGAGCAGAATTAAATCTATTGATAGGCACTCAGTTTCCTCACAGTGCAAATCCTTTCAAAGCGCTGACACTGCCCTATCATGGTTTTGTTTCAGTGGATTGAAGGATTACCCCGTTCAAATGGAGTGAAAATATGAAACTGGCTGCGTTGGTTATCTTAGCCATGGTTTGTGCGGTGTTATTTGTTCCTGTTCACGCTGTTATTCCTGTCAAAGGCGCGGACTGCAATGACTGGAATGCGAAGACTTTTTGGTTCGAACCTTGGGGAAGCTCAGGGGTACATAAAGGCATAGACGTTTTTGCCCCATCAGGGACACCGGTAATGTCAGCCGCAGGCGGGCTAGTGCTGTACACCGGAGAGATAGCCAAAGGTGGTAAAGTCGTTGCCATTCTTGGGCCAAAATGGCGTTTACACTATTATGCCCACTTGGATGAAATCGCTCCGGACACCTCAGGGTGGCTTACACAAGGTGAATCGATCGGCACGGTAGGCAGCACAGGTAACGCCATTAACAAACCTGCTCACCTGCACTATTCCGTGATGTCACTGATCCCTTATCCTTGGCTGTTCAGCACAGAAACCCAAGGTTGGAAGAAGATGTTTTATCTCGACCCAGCTGCCCAGTTCGCCCAATGTGCTAACCGTTAATCAGCGCGGCAAGCAGTGCGACGCCTTCTCGGATATCGCTTAAGGAACTGTTTCCAAATCCGGCCACCATAGCGCGCTCTGTTTCTACAGGACATACGCTGTCTTGATGGCTGTCGCAGTAGTAGTCCAGCGTTCTTATGGTATATCCCAGCGCATCAAACCGCCTCTTCACCTCTGTCGCAGTCGGTCCTTCTTTCCAACGAAAAGTGACATGTAACCCCGCAGCCTGACTCAGTATCTCTACTTGCTCACCACAAGCTTTGGTTAGCAATTCAACAAACAGCCGCTGTTTTTCCTGATATAGGCTGCGCATTTTTCTGATATGTCTGAGGTAATCGCCTTCGGAGATAAAAGTCGCCAACGCTTCTTCTATATGGATCGGGGTATCGCCACCGATTGCATCCTTAATTTGTAAGCATGGTTCCACCAAGGCTTCCGGCACGACAAGGTAACCAACACGCACAGAGGGCAAAAATGCCTTACTGAAGGTGCCAATGTATATCACCCGCGCATCATCGCCATGTAATTGCGTCGCGAGTCCCTGAAGCGAAGGATAAGGGCGGTTAGCGAACTGAAATTCACTGTCGTAATCATCTTCGATGATCCAACGGGCTTTCTGACTTGCCCACTCAATACAGCGCATTCTCTGCGTGGTGTTGAGACTAGTGCCCATGGGGTATTGGTTACTTGGTGTCAGGTAAACGGCTTGACCTTCGAATTGCTCAATCTTGTCAACATCTGCGCCGGTTTTTGGCATTACTGGTAGCTCTTCGATCTTCATGCCACTTCGCTTTAGTACCTTGCGCATTTGCACATAGCCAGGATTTTCCATCATCACGCTATCACCTGTCTTCAAAATGGCATTCGACGCGATATATAGCGCTTGCTGCGCACCAGAAGTGACAATAATCCGATGCGCGGGCGCGGAAACAGATCGGCTGACAGATAAGTATTCGCTCAGTGCTTTTCTGAAAGTCAGGCTTCCCTGAATGTCATTTTGCCCAGCGATGAAACTTCGCTGAAACTGCAGCTGCATCGCTCTCGCCCATTTCTTGTAGGGGAAATGGACAAGGTCAGGCACACCCGGCGCGAAGGCACGGTTTCTTTTTTGGGTATCAAAAGCTTCTGGTGCTGCTGCGGTCTCATCAGAGTGCGATAGCGTAACTGACGATTGGCCGTTTTCTGCCTGAAGAAATTGCTCAGGAGTCGACACATTCACGAAGTAGCCCGCGCCGCGGCGGCTTTCCAAATACCCTTCTGCTTTCAACTGCTCGTAAACCGCTGTCACTGTATTTCGGCTCAACCCCAATTCCTGCGCCATAAAACGGGTAGCGGGAAGCCTGCCATGATGAGGCCAACGCTGGTTCAGAATCTTCTCCTGAATCGCGGCATAGAGTGCGCTTTGTTTTGAGCTTTTTTCACTGGCGAGTTGCAAATCACCAATGTCGATCGGCTGCATATTGGATCCATCCACTTATCTAAACTGGCTCTATTTATGGAGCCATTTTTCACTACACTACAGGAATGAGCGACGAAGAAGCAATGAACAAACAAGGAAGACGTTTATGACGCTAGGCAACACACAACGCACAACAGTAAAAAAAGCTGCTCACAAAGCGGTTAAAGACAAAGAAGCGCTTTACAGCATTATTGATGAATCCAAACTCGCGCACGTTGCTTTTAGCGATGAGAGAGGCCCAACAGTGATCCCTATGCTGGCATGGCGTGAAGGTGACAACATTTACATTCACGGCGCCAGAAACAGCAAGATGCTCAAACACCTGAAAAACGGCGCGGATTGTTGTGTGACCTTTACTATTCTGGATGCTTGGGTGTTAGCGCGTTCCGCTTTTCACCACAGTGCACATTACCGTTGTGCAATGGCATTTGGACGTTTTGAGGTGGTTGAAGACAACACAAAAAAAGCCGCTGCTTTTGATGAGTTCCTGGAGCAAATCGCTCCAGGAAGAAGCAAAGAAGCTCGCCCCGGTAATGAAAAGGAACTGACAGCAACAGAGCTTTTGGTGATGCCACTCGCTGAAGCTTCAGTCAAGATTGGCCGTCATGGCGTAAATGATGATTTGGCCGATATGGATTTACCCGTTTGGGCGGGAATCCTTCCTTTCCGTACAGTAGCAGGGCCTTTAGAACCAACCGCTGATAACAGTGTCGACGAAACACCGGACTATTCGGCCGCATACTCTGGTCGTTGGTGCGTATAAAAATTCACTCTCTAAGAGCTCTTGCCTCCTAGAGAGTGAATAACCAAACAATCTGAAGAAGCTCGCTGAATCAGGCATCTTCAGGTTGTTTGGGTATATAGCTCCCTGATATATTGAGCTTTCGTCTATCAGGAGAGGACAAGGATGAGCACATTCAATCGGGTAGCCATTGTCGGCGGTACCCACGGGAACGAATTCAGCGGCATTTATCTTCTTAAAAAGTGGCAGGAAAGCCCTGCACTTATCAGCCGCCCCACCTTTGAAACTGAAACCCTTTTCGGCAACCCAAATGCTTTTCGAGATAACAGACGTTATTTAGATTGCGATTTGAACCGCCAGTTCATCCCTGCCGATCTTGCGAACCCAGAACTGGGTAATTATGAGCAAAGCAGAGCCAAAGCCATCAACCTTCAATTGGGACCGAAAGGCAACGCTCGAACCGATCTCATCATTGATCTGCACAACACCACCAGCAATATGGGCCCTACTCTGATCCTGCTGAAAAACGATGCCTTCAATACCCAGCTAGCCGCTTACGTGGCCGCACGCATGGATAATGCAGTCATTCTGTTTGAAGACCACTGTTCAATGGAAGAGCATTACTTCCTTTGTTCCATCGCTGATCAGGGCATCATTATTGAAGTGGGCCCCCAGCCACAGTCTGTTATTCGTCAGGACGTGCTGGAGTGGATGGACGATATGACACGCCACATTCTCGACTTTGTTGAGCTGTTTAATAAAGACGAAGTCCCGACGCTACCGGATACTGTTTCGGCATACCGCTATGTGGAAACCTTGAAGCTGCCTGAAAACGAGCAGGGCGAACGTATCGGCATGGTGCATAAGAATGTGCAGGATGCTGACTTCACGCCACTGCGAAACGGCGACCCTATCTTCACCAAGTTCGATGGCACTGAAGTGCATTGGGATGGCGACTACGAGGCCTACCCTCACTTTATTAATGAAGCCGCTTACTACGATAACAACCTTGCCATGTCATTGGGTGAGAAGGTTGATATCACCGTGATTAAATAGACCCAAACAACCTGAAGATACTTGTATTCAGAGGTCATCAATGCGTTCAATTCGAGGCAAATTTCGCGAGGAATAGTCGTTCTATTTCCGTGGAATTTAACGAAGAAGTGGGCGCATGGATGGCCTCCCTTCGGGCGAGTTGACTGGCGCCGAGCTCTTTGTTGTCCCTTTTTGATGTAGGTGACTACACCAGCAAAGCGACGCCGCGGTCACAACACCAGTCAATCTCGCTGAACCCTGCATCTTCAGGTCGTTTGGGTATAAACTGTTATCTTAATTCCATAATTAAAGCACTGTTTAATGCAGTGCTTTTTTATTTAACTCGTTTCAAATTGAGAGTTAATTTAATTTCTATCGGCATGATGTCTAGCTTATTAATATATGCTTGGCTAATTATCAATCAATCGCATTTTTGCTGACATTCCCCTGACGATTTACCTTCCTTACCCTGATATTCACCTCACTAATAAACCCTAAAATCCGCGCTAATTTTCAGTGAGTTACATGGAGGTTTCTTGTACTCATCTCAGTAATTTTTCGATATCACGTGATCATACTTCCATGTAAAAAATGCCGACAAAAAATTCACTTATCGAATTCACAGCTATTCAGATAAGTTACCGATAAAAATAATTGACCTCTGTTAAAAAAGGAATGAAACGGCTATGACGTTCAAGCCCAATGCAATTTTTTCCGCCTTATTTATGGGAATGGCAACTTTTACTTCTCACGCTGCAATTTCTTCGTATAGCGCCAACGATATGGTAAATCCGCAAGGCGGTGTAGTTGTCGGTTACTGGCACAACTGGTGTGATGGTGCTGGTTATAAAGGCGGTAACGCACCTTGTGTGACATTGGAAGAGATCAATCCAATGTACAACGTGGTTAACGTCTCTTTCATGAAAGTCTTCGATGTAGCAGAAGGTCGCATTCCGACTTTCCGCCTCGATCCAATGATTGGTCTGTCTGAGCAAGAATTTATTAATCAAATTGGCGAGCTGAACAAACAAGGCCGCTCAGTGTTGATTGCGCTGGGCGGCGCCGATGCGCACGTTGAACTGAAAGCAGGCGATGAACAGGCATTCGCTGACGAAATCATCCGTGTCACTGACCTCTACGGCTTCGATGGTTTGGACATCGACCTAGAGCAAGCCGCAGTCACCGCAGCCGACAACCAAACTGTGATTCCTGCAGCGCTGCGTTTGGTAAAAGACCATTATGCTGCGCAAGGTAAAAACTTCCTCATTACAATGGCACCAGAATTTCCTTACCTGACTCAAAGCGGTAAGTACGTGCCTTACATCACCGCATTGGAAGGTTACTACGACTGGATTAACCCTCAGTTTTACAATCAAGGCGGTGACGGTGTTTATGTAGACAGCGTGGGCTGGATCGCGCAGAACAATGACAATCTAAAGCAGGAGTTCATTTACTACATCTCGGATTCACTGGTTAACGGTACCCGCAGCTTCCATCAGATCCAGCACGACAAGCTGGTATTTGGCATTCCAACCAGTAATGACGCAGCAGCAACCGGTTTTGTGAAAGATCCAAACAAGCTCTATGCGGCATTTGGTCAGCTCCGCGACCAAGGCCAGCCTCTTCGTGGTGTGATGACATGGTCAGTAAACTGGGACATGGGCACAGACGCAGCAGGTAATCCTTACAACGAGCAATTCATTAAAGATTACGGCCCATTCATTCACGGACAAACACCACCGCCTCCTTCCGAAGGCAAGCCAGTGTTTAGTGGCGTGACTGACTCACGTGTCCTTCACGGTAATGAATTTGACGCTCTGGCGGGTGTGACCGCAAAAGACAAAGAAGATGGCGATCTGACCTACAGCATTTTGGTTGACGGAAACGTCGATACCTCACGCCTAGGTCCGAATGTGCTGGTTTACAGTGTGACTGACTCAGACAGCAACGAAACCAAAGCGACGCGGTTGGTCGAGGTTTACAGTCAGAAACCAGTATTCAGTGGTGTAAACAACACCAGCGTGAAAATCGGTGACAGCTTTGACCCAATGCAGGGTGTGAGCGCCTCAGACGCTGAAGACGGGAACCTCACCGCAAATATTTCCCTCGAAGGAAGCGTAAATACATCTGCCATCGGTAAATACACCCTGACTTACTCAGTCACCGATAGCGCATTCCAGACCGTTTCAACAAACCGCGTGGTGTCTGTCACTGACGGCAGCACCTGTTCAAATGCCTGGGAGGAAACCCAGGTTTATAACGGTGGCGATATCGTCAGCCATGTAGGCAAGAACTGGAAAGCTGCTTGGTGGACACGCGGCGAAGAACCGGGCTCAACCGGAGAATGGGGCGTTTGGCGTCTTGACGGAGACAGTGATTGTGGAGACACAGGCACTCCTTCTCCGGCCCCTTCACTGAGTTTGTCGGGAGTGAAATCCAGCTACACCACTGACGACGGCACAATGTCACTTGATTTGACGTTGAAAACCAACGAGCCAATGTCAGTACAGGTTTCTGTAGTAGGAGCTTCTGTGATTTCTGGCGGAGAGGCACAACTGAATGTTGATGGTTCAATCAAGCTGTCTCTATCACTTTCCAACGTGGAAGCGGGCGCATACACACTAACAGCAACTGCCGAAACGGACAGTAGTGAAACACTGATTCAGAATGCTGCGTTTACCGTGAAAACGGGTAGCGTCACTCCACCTCCAGGCGGCGAGTACCCTGCATATGTAGCAGGTACTAACTATACCGAAGGTGATCGCGTAACTGGCATTGATGGCAATATTTACGAGTGCAAACCATGGCCTTACACAGGTTGGTGTGCAAGCGCATCTTACGCGCCGGGTAACAGCCTTTACTGGGCAGATGCCTGGGATAAATTGTAACCTTTCCTAAACAATTCAGATTGTTAAAAACAAAAAAGCACTACTATTTGTAGTGCTTTTTTTGACCGTAAAGTCAGCTTTCCTCTGAAGCCCAATAAAAACGGGGCATCCATTTGCCAGCCAAATAGATCAATGTCACCATTCCAACAAAATAAGTAATCAATAAGCAAAAACTGAAATAGAAACGCGGTGAATGTGATCCCGATCTGCTGAAGGGTGTTGCAGGTTCCTTAGACTGGAGCCCGAAACATTAACAGTAATGACACATAAATTAAAAAATATTGCTGTTTTTAAATGCAAACACAGAGGGATACATTGATGAGTGAAGTTTTATTAGCAGTTTTTGCTGGTGCGATCGTTGGCTTTTTCTTTAGTGCCGTGAAGTTACCGCTTCCTGCGCCACCGGTGATCTCCGGGATCATGGGTATCGTTGGGATTTACCTCGGCGGCATGGCTTATCAGACAATGGTCACGCGATTCTTTTCTTAGTATCGCCCCTATTCGTTTACCCCATTAAGCGCCGTAGTTTGAGCGCTGGAATTTTTTTTTTTAACGACGTAGAGAATTCGAGGAGGACTGGTGTCGACAGGGAAGCTACCGCCGGCGGCAGATGGATTGCAACTCAACTTCTGTAAAACATTGGCGTGTCGAAACTTTGGATTGAGTGATGAGAAGTATTATTTACTTCAAGATTCGGATCCATCTCGTCCCGGCTTGGTGTGCCGAGAGTGTGGTGCCTTTCCTCCTCTCCTTAACAACCAGGGTGTGATTGAAGAACTGAGTCGCCTGAAACAGCAAGACTCAGGCAATCTCGCCGCGTGCAATACTGAGGGCTGCGAAGCCTTTGATAAGCCCGTGCTCACACACCGCGAGCATTATCATGCGTTTGGCTACAGCGGTGAGCGTCAGCGCTACCGCTGCAAACACTGTCAGGCGACGTTCGTAGACAAATGGTCCAATGCCAACCCGAAACTGGACATTCAACAGCGTCTATTGGGTTTGCTTTTTACAGGCCACCCGGTTCGTGAGATTTGCAGAAAACTGCATATCAACCCAAAGACCTTTTATGATCACTTGGAGCAAATTGCCGCTCGCTGCCGAAACAAACTGGCCAGCGTCGATGCGCGATTCCTGCAACTGGCAAAAGAAAATCCGCTAGCTTCGGCTCTGACAACACTGCAACCGCGAAGCGACAACGGCGTGATGTGGCTAACGACGGGTGATGCGGAACATGGTTATGTATTGCTGCAAAACATCAATTACTCATCCGACGAAGAAAAGCCGGAAGACATTGAAGATGTATATGCAGAAAATGCCAGACTGATGCCGGACAACTTCAATCACTTTACTGACTCATTTGAATCGAACCCAGAAGGGTTGCTCAATCAAGTGAACGAAAAATACAAAGAAGTTTTGTCGCGCAGTAATGTTGAAGACCTTTACACACGTCCAATCCACGTCGATTATCCGTCGAAAGGCTGCCTGATCCGCCCACAATACGCGGCATATGCGCAGTATCTTCGATTGAAAGAACTGACGGAGGGCTGGGGAGATCTCAAGGTTTACTTACCTCAAGAGCCTTTGCTTCGTTCCGCCATAATCAGTGTGTTCAAAGACCGACTGCAGGAAAAACAGTGCCACCCTATATATGTCGTGCAAAACGCGCAATGGCTAGAGCATGACAGCGCCGGCAGCATCGATATCATGTTGTTGAGTTGGTGGCGGGATCGCTGGGCATTTACTCAAAAAGGCCAAGCAGCAAAAGCAATTTGCCATTTAGGGAAAGAAAGCGGTAGTGAAGCAGAATGGCTGCAGCAAGCGACAACAACTGCATTGGAAGATTATCAAGATCGCTTCCACCTGCATTTCCGTTCCCTGATAGACGAACCAAGGCGTAGACTGCGTCCCGGTGGCTTACTACCACTGCTCGACATTTTCCGGGCGTGGAATAACCTTTGCCATCAAAACAGCGAAGGTGTTACGCCAGCACAGGCTTTGGGGCTAGCCCGTCATCCTTACACTTTGGCGAATTTACTGGCTTAATCGTTAGGGTGCGATAGATTTATTCGGCTCTATTTACGCCTTTATCACCGCAAGAAAACAAAAAAGCGAGCCTATAGCTCGCTTTTTTCATTGAATGCAAAACCAGATTACTCGTCAGCTTCAGCTTCTGAGTAGTCTTCACTTACGCCGCCACGGGAAGTAGAGCACAAGTTGTAAACGACATGCTTGTGGTTGATTTCTTTCAGGTATTTCAACCAGCAAAGAGCATATGATGATTCAGCTGCACGACGGCCATTCACTTCATCAACAAATTTCTGCTGCTCTTCATCTTGTGGAACCATTGCACCTTCGAACAGTGCTTTCATGGTACGCCCACTAGTTTCCAAAAGTTGTGCTTCTTTGATGGTGAAATAGCCTGATCGAGCAAAACCTTTTGGAAAATGCTTGTCATCAAAAAACTTTTGACCACTAAACATTATTTAGCTCCTTAACAAATTTGCGCAATATTCTTCATTAAACCATTAAGGTGTAAAGCAAAATATTGTTGATCTGACGATTAAGAAATTTAATTCTCAATCCGGTTTATAGCGGTGATTTTGAATTCTGTCGAGCAATTAACGACAAATTCATGATGAATTCTGCAGGTAACTTATCTGAGAAGTTTTCCCAGGTCGAGACAATAGAAAGTAAGCCTTTGTAACAATGTGAAAAACGTCAAAAATTGACAAAATTCCATCTAAGACAGCCTAGAAGGCTCCGCTTAGCCAACACCTTTCCTCGACTCTATTTATGAGCCAAACCTCACAATTTTACTGGCCTGTAGCGCTTTCAGCTCACAACGATAGAAACAAAGACTTCCCTTTCCATTCAATCTTTACTTACTGATGAGATTCTTTTCGTAACAATCGAAAACATTAATCAAAAACAGTGAATTTTTTCGTTTTATTTAATCGTATCGCTGGACTTATGCTTGGGAGGAATTGGTGTCATCGTTATGCCAAGGAACTTTCATCAATTAGTCACATAACTTCGGCTATATTTGATGAGACAAAGGGTTAGCGAAATAATCAACATCCTTTTATTCTACAAAAAACTATTCCGAAGTATTGTTAAACGAACAGGGTAAATACAATGGCCAAGTGGGAACAGTGGCTGAAAAACGACACAAACCGTAAAGAGAAGTTTAATTCCAAATTCAATGACGAATTTGACGATCGACCTCAACGCGACAAGAAGGCGCGCCGTAAGGCAAAACCGAGCCGCTCATCTCATGAGGATTACCCGTTCGATTGATGAAAAAAAAAGCCAGCGTCTTCGCGCTGGCTTTGATATCTCAAGTGTTAACGTACCATCAGAAAAACATTTGGTAGGTGTAGCCCGTTAGTACTGCCATGCCAAGAACCACCGCTAGGAATGCCAGAATCATCTGGTTGCGGAACATGGATTTGAGCATGATGACTTCAGTAATACTTGCGCCAGCACTACCAATAACCAGCGCCATTACGGTTCCTATGCCCATGCCCTTAGCCAGTAGCGGCGCACTCAGCAAAATCACTGCCTCAGCGCGGATGTAAAGCGGAATACCAATCACTGCCGCCAAAGGTATAGCAAATGGATTATCCTCACCCGCGATAGAAGCAATCCATTCCGCAGGCATTGCACCGTAAATCAAAGAGCCCACACCAACGCCGATGAAAATGTAAGGCATCGCCGTTTTAAAGTCTTTCCACACTCCGCGCCAAATCTTCATCCACTTGTTCTCTTCTACCTTTTTCGTGCCACAGGTAGAGCCACAGCAGCTTTTTTCCGGCTCTTCATAGGTAGAAGGCTTCAGATACTTCTCGAATCCCAATTTTTCCAGTAAATAACCTGATGCCACTGAAATCACCAGAGCAGAAGCAAAATAGTACGCCGTCACCTCTAAACCGAAGGTCACTGCAAAAAGGCCAATGATCATTGGGTTGAGTAACGGGCTTGCAAACAGGAACACCATCATGGTGCCAAATCCTGCCTGTGCACGAATCAGACCTTTAAGAAAAGGAATCGTCGAGCAAGAACAAAATGGTGTGATTGCACCGAGAAAAGCTGCCATCACATAGCCTTTACCGTTTTGGCTACTCAGCATGCTGCGGATTTTTTCCGGCGGGATATATTGCTGCAATACACCCACTAGATAACTGATCACCAAGAACAGTATGGTGATTTCCACGGCCAGAAAGGCGAACATGCCCAGGGTTGATTGAATGGTCTCCATTGTCATCATTAAAATCTCTATATTTCTAGAATATTCGAAATATAGAGATTCACGCTCTCCTCTGCAAGATATTTCTGTTATTATCGAAATATTATTTTTGTACGGGAAACGCTATGGAACTCGAAGCCGTTGCTAAAGCATTGAAAGAACTGGGACATCCTACTCGGTTAGCGATATTCAAAAGGTTAGTCAAAGGTGGGCATGCCGGTATCGCAGTGGGTTTAGTTCAGGAGGAATTGGACATTCCTGGTTCAACCCTTTCCCATCATTTGTCTAGCCTTATGTCAGCCGATCTGATTGAACAACGTCGTGAAGGCCGCACCCTTTATTGCCTGCCCAGATATGAACAATTAGAAGGTGTGTTGGCGTTTCTTCGGGAAGAATGTTGTGCAGATGAATCCGCCGAAGAAGCTTCAAACGGATAAAAAAGCAGGGCAATTGCCCTGCTTCTGATACCAATCACAGTAAGTAGGTGCTCAGAAATAGCGCAGGAAAAATACTCGAGAACAAGGCGGAAAATTTCGATAAGTAGTTATTCTACAGTCAAATTCTCCAACGCAGTTATCGAGCATTTTAACAAGCTAGGATGAGCAGATATTTACTACGATTGGTATGGTTGGCTTTGCTTTTCCTGCCACTCGACGTGGCGTTGCTCCACACGCTTTTTCACGTCTCGCCACTTCTCTGCGCTCTGCAGGTCTCGAACCGTAAATTGATGCTTCTTCGCCAGTGACGCTGCTTGAGGCACTTCAATAATTGGCAAGTTGTCGAGTGCTTCAATTGATGATTGGCGGTTGTTGCACAAGAGCAACATATCGCAGCCTGCTGCCAGCGCTTGCTGACAACGCTCTGCCGGACCACCCATGACTGTCGCACCTTCCATGCTCAGATCGTCTGAGAACACAATCCCTTGGAAACCAAGCTGCTCTCGCAAGACTTTTTTGAGCCAGAACGGTGAACCACTCGCTGGTAAATCATCATAGTGTGGATAGATAACATGTGCCGGCATCATGGCATCCAGTACACCGGCTTCAATTTGCGCAGTGAATATTGCCATGTCCTGCTCGAAAAGATCGTCACGCTCATCTTTCGGGCTTTCGAAGTGTGAATCTGCAATCACAGCACCATGGCCTGGGAAGTGCTTCCCTGTTGTTGCCATACCAGCTTCTTTCATGCCAGCCATAAATGCCGTTGAGTAGCGGATAACGGTATCATTGTCATCGCCAAATGCGCGGCTGCCGATAGCCTTACAATCAAAACCCCGGTCCAGCACAGGAGCAAAACTCAGATCGATGTCATGCGCCATCAACTCAGCGGCCATTAGCCAACCCGCTTCTTGCGCCAATGTCAGGCCGTCTTCCATTTGCGCGTAAGACTGCGCAGGCGGAATGATAGTGAAATGCTCTCGGAATCGCTGAACACGACCACCTTCCTGATCAACACCAATCAAAATTGGACGTTTAGCCGCTTTACGAACGGACTCTGTCAGCGCTGCCAGCTGGCGACTATCGTGGTAATTGCGAGCGAAAAGAATTAAGCCACCTACACTTGGGTGTTCCAGCAATTCGCGCTCTTCAGCGTCCAGCTCACACCCTTCAAGATCAAGCCACAATGGGCCCATGGGTCACTCCTGTTTGAATTTCATTTTAAGCTGGCAACATATTACGCTGACACGCACACTCTAGAAAGCCTGATACCAAAATTTGGTGCTGGGAATTGCAATCCTATGAGAAACTTAGCAACTGAAGTCTAAAAAGAAGAGAGGCGAACAAATCATGTACATCGGCATAATGTCAGGCACCAGTCTGGACGGCATTGATATGGTCGCCGCCTCTTTTTCAGACCAAAGCGTTACCCTGCATCATCAGGCTGAATATCCATTTCCAGAAACACTGAAAGAGAAGCTGATAGCCTTAAGCCAAGGCGCGCCTGTTACATTGGAAGAATTCGGCACCATCGATCACTTCCTCGGTAAAACATACGCGGAAACTGTGAATCGTTTTTTAGCCGAAAACGACCTAAAAGCACACGATATTACTGCTATTGGCTGCCATGGTCAGACTGTCTTCCATAAACCTACTGGACCAATGCCTTTTACCATGCAGCTTGGCGATGCCAACATCATTGCAGCGCTGACAGGCATTACAACGGTTGCTGATTTCCGCCGCAAAGACATGGCGCTTGGTGGCCAAGGTGCACCGCTTGTTCCTGCCTTTCATCAATTCCTTTTCGGCACAGATGCCTCTACCAAGGTAGTGCTGAACATTGGTGGCATCGCCAACATTTCAGTACTCACCCCCAACCAATCCATCGTCGGTTATGACACGGGCCCGGGGAATATGCTGATGGACAGTTGGATAAGTGAACACAAAGGCAAACCCTATGACAAAGACGGCGCATGGGCATCAATCGGTACAGTCAATCAAGCGCTACTGAACCAGATGCTGAGTGATGGATATTTTGCTCAACCTGCCCCCAAAAGCACCGGTCGTGAGTTGTTCCATCGCGGGTGGCTAGAAGCTCAACTAAACGTTTTCAACAAGCCAGTGAACCCTGAAGATGTGCAAGCAACCCTGCTCGCGTTCACCGTGCAATCTATCGCAAATGATGTTCTACGCTTTGGACAAGGTGAGCTTCTGGTATGCGGTGGTGGTGCGCGGAATCAAGCATTAATGGCTGCGCTAAAAACTGCTCTGCCCAATTGGCAGGTGATGGCGACAGATGAGAAAGGCGTAAATGGTGATTCGTTAGAAGCGTTAGCCTTTGCCTGGCTGGCACATCAAGCGCTGGAAGGAAAGCCTGGGAACCTGCCGGATGTCACTGGCGCCAGCCGTTCTTGTCGACTGGGAGCTATTTACTATCCCGATTAAAGTCCTTTGACCCTAGCCTGATTGAGTGCCAAAACGGTTCGGACGTTTCAGCGCTACTGGCATCTGATGACTGGTGCGCTTCAAGTAAAGCAGATACTGGCTAAAGCTGAGTGGACGAGAGTAGTGGTAGCCCTGAGCAATATCGACACCATATCGCTTGAGCACAGACGCCGTTTCCAGATCTTCTACCCCCTCTGCCACCACCATCAAGCCAAGTGATTTTGCCATTTCGGTAGTTGCTCGGACGATGTTCTGCTTTCTTGGGCTGTTTGTCAGTGAATTGATAAAGCTTCGGTCGATCTTAAGCTCGGTAAACGGCAGTTGTGAAAGGTAAGTCAGCGAAGAATAACCTGTACCGTAGTCGTCAATTGATACTTCAATATCGTATTGAGACAGGCGATCAATCACCTGATGCAGCCTTTCATAATCCGACACCATGGTCGATTCTGTCAGCTCTAGCGAAAGCGTGCCTGTGGGTACATGGTATTGCTCCGCAACATCCGCGATTTTGTCCACCAGATTAGGAATCGCGATGTCTGAAGCACTTACGTTTATCGATAAACGACGGCTAAAGCCAAGCTCTATCAGTTTGCTCTGTTGGTAGAAAGCGCGTTTAATTACCCAGAGCGTCAGGTCATTGATTAGGCCGACTTCCTCTGCCAGCTTCACGAACACTTCAGGGGAAACCTGACCGAATTTAGGATGGTCCCAACGCAGCAAAACCTCAGAGCCATGAATTGAGCCAGTACGCAGGTCAATCTGAGGCTGGTGATACAAATCCAGCTCGTCGCTCTCAATCGCCCTTTTCAGATCGGAAACCAAAGACATGTTCATTGTCCGATTGAAGCTGTTAAGTGAGTCATATGCGTTAAAGCGCTTTTCAGCGGTAGAAGTTTCCGCCACTGCCTGCATAGACTTGCGCAGCAAGACATCGGTTGTACTGCCATCTTTCGGGAACTCACTGGTACCAATGGTGCCTTGCGTGCGAATACTCAATTCACTGAGTTCCACATAGTGGTCGACTTCATCAAGTGCACTTGCCAGCAGAAGCTTGATTTTCTCTTGGTTTGTCGACATCACCACGAAACCAAACAAACCTTCCTTTATGCAGGCGATGCGGTGTTTGCGATGGTAGCCACCTTCAAGCACCTTTACAGCATCACTGTCGAGCGCAATGTGCAGGCGTTCACACACCTCACTCACAAAGTGCTGCTTCTGATCCACTGACATATAGGGTGCCAGCGAATTAAAGCGATCTATCTGGAAGCAGCACAACGTAAATTCGCGGTTTTTATCAACCAGCTGGTCCACCACGAGCGTCAGGACATTGACATTGGGCGATGACGAAAGCATGTCATGAGTCAGCTGATAAACAGACTCTTCTCGTTGCTGTCGGAATCGCTCGGCAAGAGCTAATGCCATCAGCATCACAGTCATCACATTCCCCATCATGAACGCGTAACGTGCTGCCAAGGTGTATTCGACATGGCCAGTCACCAGCAATGGCGGGAACACACCCGCAACGACCAGCGGCAACCAGGAGAGGGTGAACATCGGGCTCCACTTCTGCGCCACTGTCCAGCGACGCCAGACCAAAACCCCAATCAGGGTATAAAAGACAGGTTGAATGGCGATCAGGAAGGTCGCAGCAATATGCTCTGGGATCACCATCGAAATGATCATTAACCCCATGAGCACCATCAAGGCATAGTTCACCACTTGGCGTAGCAAGCTCTGCACCTTGTGAACACGGAGGTATAGGTGGGCGAACAACAATGACAGGATAAACAGCGCAAAGGTTAATCCCACAGTGTTATTACTAAAGAAAATCTGAATCGCTGACGGGAATAGATAGATGCCGAAACCGTGGACAGCACCCAGCAATATCATGCTGGTAACCACATAACCCGTATACACGACATAAACCCGTTCACGCAGTGACACATACACAGCGAAGGTATATACCGCCACAGCCAGCATGATGGCAGTGAAACCTCCCCAAATCGCATGCAGCAGTTGCGTCAGCGTATGATATTCGTGCTGATCTAACAGCCAGATTGGCATGGCCGGGAAGCCTTCGGAATAAACATGCAGGTAAAGCTCATAGCGCTCAAAACCATCCATCATAAAATGAACCGCTGGCGGCATATCACCTACCATGTAACCGCGCTCAAGGCTGTCACCCAACCGCCACCGTTTCACCTCATGGCCCTTGTCGTCAAACTGGTAAATATTCAATCTATCAATCATGGGTGTGTCGAAATAGAGTGACAGATGACGGTGTTCAGACTCGAGGTTTTGTACTTCGAGCTTTATCCAATAGGATTTATTTCCAAGCTCCCAAGGAACCTCCACCGGGTCATCAATGTGACGAAAAATCGCCGACTCGCGAACATAGCGGAGAATGTGGCTGTTTGTGCTGTCGATAAAGTAGCCGTAGTTAACTTCGACATTTTCGGGGGAAGATGACAGCGTAGGGAAGAGTCCGGCGAATCGAGTGCCCGCCAGCGTACAAAGAATGACGATAAAAAACGTCGCCGCAATCCACAACGTGCGGTTAGGGATTAAAGGCTGAAATTTCATTCATTCTCCCGACCAAATTGAGCCTTGAACTGAAGTGAAAAATTCGGGAAAGCAAGAGCATTAGGATACCTAGTCATATGCCAACCATGACGCAGCTCTTCTTATCATCCGGAGCTGCTGAAAATTCCTACAATGACATGTTTCAATCTAGATACGGATGACTACTTTTTCAAACATCACCACATGAAAAACCCGAAATATTGCGGACATTACGGATAGATCACATTCAAATGTGACCTCGAGCATATGAATGGCACATGAACATTTGTTCACGCAGTGAAAACTTCGTAGACTCTGAGGCTGATTACCTGCCGCAGGATAGAGTCATGACCACGACACGCACGTTAAGCAGCAACTTCGAAAGCCTGCTTGATGACACCAACCTCCTCACTGAGATTGCTATTCTTTACTATCAGCAAAACACAACGCAGGAAGAGATTTCCAAAAAGTTCGGCATCAGCCGAGCCAAAGTCAGCCGTCTACTTCGTCGTGCGCGTGAAGAAGGTATTGTAGAAATTTCCGTCAAGTTCCACCCGGTACACAGTGCCCAACTGGAACAAAGGCTGATGGAAAAGTTCAGTCTGAAACGCGCATTAATCGCCCTGGACCAACCCAGTGTTCAAGAGCAGCGCAACCAAGTAGCAACGCTGGTTTCTTCCTTTATTGATGGTAACTTGCAAGAGGGCATGGTTGTTGCCGTCGGTCAGGGTCAAAACGTCGCAGCCGTTGCAGACCACCCAGGTATCGTCTCTCATCGAAACGCCCGATTTGTTTGTGCCATCGGCGGTACACACCGTAGTGGCGATATTATCAATGCAGACCACATCTGCCGCCGCCTAGCCAAGAAGTTCGGTGGCAGCAGCGAAACCCTGTATGCACCAGCCTATGTCGATACGCCGCAAATCCGCGATGTATTCCTAAACCACCCCAATATCAACGAAACACTCAACCAAGCGCGTAAGGCGGAATTCGCTTTAGTGGGTATTGGTGACATGGATGAAAACAGCCATATGGTAAAGCTCGGCTGCTTCTCAGCGCGTGAATTCGTTGAAGCACGTGTGAATGATGGTATTGTCGGTGATATTGGTGGATTTGATTTCTTCAAGCTCGACGGCAGTCGCGCCAACACACTAATGCGTGATCGCGTTGTCGGACTTGAAATGCGTGACTTGAGACTGATTCCAAATGTCATTGCTATGGCTAGTGAAAGCCGCAAGGCTTTGTCTATTCTCGGTGCATTGAAAACAGGCACGATTGACGTTTTGGCAACCAGTGCAAGCTGCGCCATGGCGCTGCTGAATATGGTCGACAACGAAGGTTGATTTTGAACCGCTAAACGCCCTGCTGGTCAATGAACCAACAGGATTCCAACAGATCTTGTTATACGCAAACGTTTCTGTGAGATCCCGGTGAGGTTTATCAAATCTGAGCGTTGACTTTGTCGCACAAAAACACAAATATGACCCAATCATTTGCTCAGGTGTGTTGCATTTGTTCATTCAACTTCTACCCCGATGCATTGAATGGCCAATTGAGGCACTTCTGAGCCCCCTATTAGATACAACAAAAGGTTTAAAAGATGAGCACTAAATTGGAACAATTACGCAAGCTCACAACCGTGGTTGCTGACACGGGTGATATCGATGCGATCGCCAAATACCAGCCGCAAGACGCGACAACAAACCCTTCTCTGATCCTGAAAGCTGCTGAAATCCCGCAATATGCTCCGCTAATTGAAGAAGCGATTGCTTACGCAAAAGCGAAAAGCGAAGACGTTGATCAACAACTGGCTGATGCGGGCGACCGTTTGGCCGTCAACATCGGTAAAGAAATCCTGAAAGTGATTCCTGGTCGCATCTCTACTGAAGTAGATGCACGCCTTTCTTATGATTTCGAAGGTAGCGTTGCGAAAGCACGTAAGCTGATCAGCATGTACAACGAAGCGGGTATCAGCAACGACCGCATTCTGATCAAACTGGCGTCTACCTGGGAAGGTATCCGTGCTGCAGAAGTGCTGGAAAAAGAAGGCATCAACTGTAACCTGACTCTGCTGTTCTCATTTGCCCAAGCTCGCGCATGTGCTGAAGCAGGTGTTTACCTGATTTCTCCTTTCGTTGGCCGCATCATGGACTGGTACAAAGCGAAAGAAGGCCGTGATTTCGAAGCAGCAGAAGACCCAGGTGTACTGTCTGTTTCCGGCATCTACAACTACTACAAAGAACACGGCTACGAGACTGTTGTTATGGGCGCAAGCTTCCGTAACACCGGCGAAATTCTGGAACTGGCAGGCTGTGACCGCCTGACCATCAGCCCTCAACTGCTCCAAGAACTGTCTGATGCAGAAGGTGAAGTGGTGCAGAAGCTGAACGACGACGTGGAAGTGAAAGAGCGCCCAGCCGCAATGACGCATGCTGAGTTCCTTTGGGAACACAACATGGACGCGATGGCCGTCGAAAAGCTAGCCGAAGGTATCCGCAACTTCGCGGTTGACCAAGGTAAGCTGGAAGTCATGATTCGTAACATGCTGTAATCCAGAAAAACAGAATTACTCAGAGCGGCTATTGCCGCTCTCTTATTTCATATATGATCCGGTTCTGAAACCCGGTCAGATAAATCTAATTCAACAAGGTAAGCCCAAGATGGAACGTAAAACCCTTGCCAATGCGATCCGTGCCCTCAGCATGGACGGTGTACAACAAGCTAACTCTGGTCACCCAGGCGCCCCTATGGGCATGGCAGATATCGCCGAAGTCCTGTGGCGTGACCACTTGAACCACAACCCACAAAACCCTGAGTGGGCAGACCGCGACCGCTTCGTGCTGTCAAACGGTCACGGCTCTATGCTGATCTACTCTCTGCTGCACCTGACCGGTTACGATCTGTCTATCGACGATCTGAAAAACTTCCGTCAACTGCATTCTAAAACTCCAGGCCACCCTGAGTACGGCTACGCGCCAGGTGTAGAAACGACTACTGGTCCTCTGGGTCAAGGTATCACCAACGCTGTCGGTATGGCGATTGCAGAAAGAGCACTGGCTGCTCAGTTCAACCGTGAAGGCCACGACATCGTTGACCACAACACTTATGCGTTCCTGGGTGACGGCTGTCTGATGGAAGGTATCTCTCATGAAGCATGTTCGCTGGCAGGTACGCTGGGTCTGGGCAAGCTGATCGCGTTCTGGGATGACAACGGCATCTCTATCGACGGTCACGTTGAAGGATGGTTCACTGACGACACACCTAAGCGTTTCGAAGCTTACGGCTGGCAGGTTATCCCAGCAGTAGATGGCCACGACGCTGATGCGATTAACGCAGCGATTGAAGCTGCGAAAGCAGAAACTGGTCGTCCTACCCTGATTTGTACCAAAACCATCATCGGTTTCGGCTCACCAAACAAAGCAGGCTCTCACGATTGTCACGGCGCACCACTGGGCGCTGACGAAATCAAAGCGGCACGTGAGTTCTTGGGTTGGGAACACCCTGCATTTGAAATCCCGGCTGACGTCTACGGTCAGTGGGACGCAAAAGAAGCTGGCGCAGCAAAAGAAGCGGCTTGGAACGAAAAACTGGCTGCGTACGAAGCTGCACACCCAGAGCTGGCGGCAGAGTTCAAACGCCGTGTAAACGGCGACTTGCCTGCTGAGTGGGAAGAAAAAGCCAACCAAATCATCGCCGACCTGCAAGCGAACCCAGCAAACATTGCGTCACGTAAAGCGTCTCAAAACGCGCTGGAAGCGTTCGGTGCGATGCTGCCTGAATTCATGGGTGGCTCAGCTGACCTGGCACCATCTAACCTGACCATGTGGTCTGGCTCAAAAGCCCTGACCGGTGAAGATGCTTCCGGCAACTACATCCACTACGGTGTGCGTGAGTTCGGTATGACCGCGATCATCAACGGTATCGCCCTGCACGGTGGTTTCGTCCCATACGGCGCGACCTTCCTGATGTTTATGGAATACGCGCGTAACGCGATGCGTATGGCGGCACTGATGAAAGTGCAGAACATTCAGGTTTACACCCACGACTCCATCGGTCTGGGTGAAGATGGCCCAACGCACCAGCCGGTTGAACAAATCGCGTCTCTGCGCCTGACACCAAACATGAGCACATGGCGTCCATGTGATCAGGTAGAGTCTGCGGTTGCGTGGAAACTGGCGATTGAGCGTAAAGACGGTCCAAGCTCGCTGATTTTCTCGCGTCAAAACCTCGCTCAACAAGAGCGTGACGCCGAGCAAGTGGCAAACATCGCCAAGGGTGGTTACATCCTGAAAGATTGTGCTGGCAAACCTGAACTTATCCTGATTGCGACTGGTTCAGAAGTTGAACTGGCAGTTGAAGCAGCAGCACAGCTGTCTTCAGAAGGCAAAGCAGTTCGCGTGGTCTCTATCCCATCGACTGACGTGTTCGACAAGCAAGATGCGGCTTACCGTGAAGCGGTGCTGCCATCAGACGTGACAGCACGTGTGGCTATCGAAGCGGGCATTGCGGACTTCTGGTACAAGTACGTGGGCTTTGACGGTCGTATCATCGGCATGCACACCTTCGGTGAATCTGCACCGGCGGGTGAGCTGTTCAAGATGTTCGGCTTCACCACTGAAAACGTGGTTGAGACGGCAAAAGAACTGCTGGCGTAAGCACCCACTCAATACTGAAAACCCGCCATTTGGCGGGTTTTTTATTGTCTATTTCTTTTATGAACGCTTAAGAGCAAACTGAAATTATTCATTACTTTCAATCTGATACCATGCTTTAGGCGCCCCTGAAAAAACAAAACTTTCCCACCCTACAAATTTTTGTGCCTCGTCCCTTTCGTATCGCCTCCTTAGACTGACAAAAAATCACGAACAAGGAGTGACAGCATGACAACGGACACCAAAACAGCCAGTCAGGAATACATTGAATGGAATGTTGACCTTTCGGCCCCAATCTCAATAAAAGGCGGTTCGCTGCCTTTCTCAGACACCCCTATGGTGGGCGTAAAACGCATGATGTTTGAACGTCGTGGTGATGAAATTGCCCGACGTGCTACCTCTTGTGTTCGCTATGCACCAGGAAGCTCGTTCAAACCACACAGCCACCCAGGTGGTGAAGAATACGTTGTGCTGGAGGGTACATTCTCTGACCAAAATGGTGACTTCACCAAAGGCTGGTATGTACGCAATCCGGTTGGTTCAACTCACGCCCCTTTTACCAAAGAAGGTTGTGAGATCTTCGTGAAACTTTCTCAAGTGCCTTCGACCGAACCGGACTACTTCTACCTCAACACCAACGAAGCTGATTGGACATCAGTGTCTGAGCTCCACAAAACGCTGTCTCTCTGGGATTCAGACCTCGAAGAAACCTCGTTAAATCAGCTAAAAGCGGGTTATCAATCCACAGAAGAAACCTTCGACAAGGTCGTTGAATACTTTGTTCTCTCTGGTAGTGCAACCATCAATGGTACTCAGTATGAACATCACTCTTGGATGCGCTTCCCCGCAAACACGCCTGTCACGATCGCTACCAATAGCGGCGCGATGATTTACAGAAAAATTGGTGCAGGCGAAGTACGCGTTTAACCCTTCTGCTCAACATATTCATAAAAAACAACAGCCGGAAAAACCGGATAAGGAAAAGTCATGTCTTCGGAAAGCAAAATCGCGTTATATGAAACTACGGGCTTCCCCAACCCTGCACGTGTTCGGGCAGCGTTGGCTGAAAAAGGATCTTTGAGTCAGGTAGAGTTTATCGAGGTTGATGTGATGAACCTTGAGCATCGAACTGAAGCGTTTTACGCCATAAACCCATTGGGAACGGTACCTGTATTGCGTACGCTGGAAGGTGAATACCTTTCAGAATCTACCGCTATTACCGAGTACATTGATGCCTTTTTTGATGGGCCATCTCTCACAGGTACAACCCCACTTGAGCGTGGCATGATTCACATGATGCAACGCCGTGCCGAAGCTATGGTGATGGATGCAGTCGGCACCTATTTCCACCATGCCACAAAAGGTCTGGGTCCAGCACTCGAAACTTATCAGTGCAGTGAGTGGGGCAATCATCAGAAGCAACGTGCACTAGCCGGTTTTTCGTACTTCAACCAACACCTGGAGCACAACTTGTACGTGGCTGCAGATACCTTCTCGATGGCTGATATCACGTTATTCTACGGTCTGGCATTTGCAGAATTTGCTGGCATCGATATTCCGGCGGAGCTCACCAACCTAATTGGTTGGAGACAAACTATGTCGGAGCGGCCTTGTTTTTCTGCAAGCTAAAGGAGATGCGCCATGAAAGTGCAGCCTTTCTTCCACACTGAGACCGGCTCCCTGACCTATGTTGTCTCCGACAGTGGTTTAGCACTGATTATCGACCCGGTTTTGGACTACAAAGACGGCGATATTTCGCATAGCCATATCGACAATATTCTCGAATACATCAGGCGAAAAGGCCTTGAGCTTCGTTTCGTGCTAGACACACATATCCATGCTGACCACTTATCAGCATCACACTATGTGCGCGAATCTACCGGAGCGAAGACGGTGATCAGTCAGAGAATCAAAGATGTTTTCTCACAGTGGAAGAGTAAATTCGGGCTTAGCAAACTCGCCACGTTTGATTTTTTAGTGAACGGCAACTCAAAACTTCACTTCGGCTCAAAAATCATTGAAGTTATTGAAACACCGGGCCACACGCCAGCATGTGTCACATATAAAATCGCTGATAACGTATTCGTGGGAGACACGCTTTTTGCGCCAGACAAAGGAACATCCAGAGTTGATTTCCCTGGTGGTAGTGCAGAAGAGCTCTATCGCTCGGTTCAAAAGCTGTATGCACTCCCTAGCACCACAAATGTTTACCTTTGCCACGATTACCCACCTATGGGTGCATCGCCAACTATGTGTGTGAAATTGGATTGGCAAAAACGTAGAAACGTCATGTTGCGTCAAAGCACAACCATCGATGAATATGTCTTCGCCAGAAACCAGCGTGATGGCTCGCTAAAAGCACCGAAGTTGCTAGACATAGCGGTGCCTTTCAACCTGACATTCAAACTACCTAAAGCCTGAAGATAAAAGAAGACTGGATAAGATATCCAGTCTTCTTTCTCTGAAATTTAGATCCTGTCACCTCTAGCTTACTGTCGACAGCAACCAGTCACGGAACACGCTGATCCTTTCCTCTTCCGATGCTTCGTTTTTCCACACCAAAAAGTAGCAAAATCGCGAGCGGAACTGATATTTTTCCGGGGTAAACGGGCAAACAAGCTCCCCGGACCTCAACTCATCCTCGATTAACCGGCTCCGTCCAAGAGCCAGTCCACTACCCCGGCGAGCGAGTTCGATAACACTGGAAAAATCGTTTATTTTAAGCCCATGCAACTTTCCAGGAAGGGGCACATCGACATTGTCTGACCATTCTTGCCATGACGGATACCCGTTGCTCGCGGGAACAGAATAATCATGCAGCAGAGGTATGCCTTGCAAACCCTCAGGCGGTTTTTCAGTCAAGCCATACTTCTGAGCAAACTCAGGTGAACAGACGGGGAAGATATCTTCAAACATCAAATGCTGTGCACACAATCCTTCCCATTGCCCCAACCCATAACGCACACCAATATCAATATTCCGCTCAGCGTAATCGACCAACGCAACGTCAGTCTCAACCTGAATATCACAATCCTCATGCTCCAACTGAAAAGTATTTACTCTTGAAAGCAGCCATTTGGATGCGATAGAGGGGCTTGCTGAAACAGTGATAGCATTTTCTTCATGCTCATCAAACAAGCTGTTCAGGCCCCGGCCAATCAGTTCAAAGCCACGATGAATATCGGGAAACGCGCGAAGGGCATCTTCTGTTAAGGTCAGTCTCGAGGAACCTGATGTCGCCCTGTCGAAGAGTCGGATATCAAGCCAATCTTCCAATTGTCTAACCTGCTGACCAACAGCTGCAGGTGTTACACTAAGCTCTTGCGCAGCACCAGCAAAGCTATGGTGCCTTGCTGCCGCTTCAAACGCTCTTATCCCATTAAGATGGGCAATCCTGTTCCCTTTCTTTTTATAAAAACGTTTCTTTGGTGAATCCATCATCCAACCTTTTGTATTTGTACAATTTCTCTGATCTGAGCTGGTCATCCCGATAACAGATATACACAAACAACCTTAGGGCCTTTTTTAAATATAGATGCACACTTGGATTATTCATTCTGTTATATTAACAACACCTAATTATGTAGGAGAAACCGGACAAAAATTAATCATTACGAAGTAAAATTTAATATAATTAACATTCAATTAAAAATATCAGATTATAGAAGAGATACAAACACCATTATATTAGCAATAGCTCAAAGCAATCAGATTATATAAGACTAAAAAGCCAAAAAACATCAAAGGAATGAAAATTAGTCACTATTATTTAATAACTTACTAACTTACACGTATTTAAAAAGGCAAAATCACTGCTTTATAGTGAACGATCATCTAGTACTTTTATCATGCTAACTTTCTTGAAAAAGATAAGGTGGAAATATAAAAATCATCACTTAAAGCCAATATGAAATTAATCCAAACCTAATAGGCGCTAATAATTCTCCTGAAGGCGTATTCTTTAGTGCTCAGATGACAAACTAAGACACAGCAACATTTTTAGTGCTTTCTTTTGGCGACAAAGAAAAACTTCTCCGCCTCCCAATCAAACATGCCTCGACCCGAGCCGTGAACGCGTTAGCATTCAGAATCAGTACGTTAATCATGGAGGTTGCAATGACGACATCAGCTGCAAAACCCCTGGCGGTGATCGCTGGCTACGGTGAGGGTCTGGGAGAAGCACTCAAAAACACTTTCAAGAACGATGGTTACCACGTTGTCACCATCAGCCGTTCAGGTGGGATGTTCCTTGCAGACACAACAGATAGAAATGAAGTTAATCGCGCGTTTGCTCAGATCAGTGCCCTTCATGGCACACCGGATGTCGTGATTTGCAACACCGCTATGCTGACTATTGAGCGCTTCCTTTCAACAACACCAGCAAGGTTTGAAGAAACTTGGCGTAGGTCCGTGATGAGCGTTTTCAATATCTCACAGGCAGTGATTCCAATGATGATAAAGCAAGGCGGTGGCACCTTGCTGGTAACGGGTGCAACAGCAGGTATCCGCGGCAACAAGAACTTCAGCGCGTTCTCATCTGCAAAATTTGCCTTACGCGGTCTCACTCAATCGCTCGCAAGAGAATTCCAGCCACAGCGCATCCACGTCGCCCACGTGATTGTTGATGGAATTTTGTGGTCACCGAAAAGTCGCGATCGCTTCCCAGCCCTTCAGCACGAGAACGCCATCGATCCAAACGAAGCCGCCAGTGCGTATCTTAGCCTGACCAAACAGTCTGCCAGCGCATGGACTCAGGAAATAGATATTCGCCCATATAACGAGCTGTTTTGAACAAGGAGACATGATGATGAACGAGCATACTCAAACCGTCATCGTCGGCGGCGGACTAAGCGGACTTTATGCTGCCTATTTGCTAGAGCAACAAAATCAGGATTACCTGTTGTTAGAAGCACGGGATCGTTTTGGAGGACGAATAGTCTCTGCGTCACCGGATGCACAGACAGCCAGAGTCGATCTCGGCCCATCCTGGTTCTGGCCGAACATCAACCCACGAATTTCCGCATTGGCCGAAGCCCTTGGTATTCCAAGTTATAAGCAACATGGTGAAGGTCATTATCTTGTCGAAAAAGCCCGGGGGGCGCCGCCGCAAGCGATAAATGTTGGGTATGACATTATGCCTGACACCTTTCGCCTTGAAGGCGGTATGCAAGCGATGGTCGATGGCTTACTGGAAAAGCTTCAAGCGGAAAAACGAATTACGGGCAGCAAGCTAACGGAAGTTTCTTTGAACAATGGCACTTACACCCTGAGCTATACGAAGTCGGGGGAGACTAAGACGCTGCAGACACAAAACATTATTTTTGCTATGCCGCTGAGATTGATTGCACGCACTGTGAGTTTTACCCCGTCATTGAACCCTGATCTGCTGAATACTTTTGACGGCACGGAGACCTGGATGGCGGCACATGCCAAAGCTGTATTTATCTATGACAAACCTTTCTGGCGCGACAATGGTTTTTCGGGTTCAGCTTCGAGCAATGTAGGACCTTTAGTGGAAATCCATGACGCTTCGCCAGAGTTAAATGGTCAGCCCGAATATGGAGCAATCATGGGCTTTATGGGCATTAACGCCGCAGCGCGGAAAACCGCAGGCGATGAGACATTGAAAAAACTCATTCAGCAACAACTTGTCAGAATGTTTGGGTCTGATGCTGAAAATCCCGTTTCCATTCAGTATATCGATTGGTTTCAGGAGAAGTACACGGCTACCAATGATGACATGGCGACAATGCATGGGCTGTATGGCTTTAGCCAGCAAGATGAAAACCACCCAAACGTTTTCTTTGCGGGGACAGAATCCTCCCGCGCTTATGGCGGATATCTGGAAGGCGCGTTAGACGCGGCTGAAAGGGCCGTCGAAGCCTTGATGGAAACATCCCTTCAGCATTGCTAAAGGGGTATCTTCAAAAACTATTGCTGAAAATGCCTTTGGGATCGCAACCGTAACGATTGGTTCCTTTGGTGCCACGCAGCAAAGTGAAGACCAGAAAAACCAAAGGCCCTACAACAGGAATGATGTTAATCATCCACCACCAGCCGGATTTGTTGATATCATGCAATCGACGGACAGTCACACCGATTGCAGGAAGCAATGTAATGGCAAACCACAAAGGTGCGGCATGTAAATCTGTCACCTGGAAATTGTTCAATCCCACTTCGGCAATATCTATCCAGATGCAAAGAGCCAGTACTATGTTTTGAATGAGGAAAAAGCCCCAGTATTCCCGCCGTCTTGCCCTGCCTGAAAACTTTGCGTAATTCAAAAACGCAACAAACAGCCATTTCATTCTCGTATCCTTACTACTGCAGGCCACGTTATTTTTGTTTTGTATGGCCTTGGCTCGGGGTATTTAGCGCCACTGATTAAAACGCGGGTTTAAACTACCAAAAGCCTGACCTTTGTAGGTGAACTCACTACACAAAACGACCGTTTTGGCTTTCATTTACGCTGGCATTGTCATTTTTGAGGCGTATTTCTCAGCTCTAAAAAGTCACAAACTTTAATGAAACCCTTCAAATTCAAGCGCCAGCGAGCCTCAGTTCGTCATTACTCACTACCTCCAAACAACCATCGTCGTCGCAACTTTCAAAGCTTTGAATCCTCAAAACGCGCCTTTTCAAGATATCCAGTTGAATAAGCGCAAGCTCAAATGTATATTGCGAACGATTTTGATAACCATTTTCATTTATGAAAAGGAGAAGTAAATGAAAACTTTCATCCACGCCGCATTGCTTTCTTTGGCCGCCACTTCTGCTATGGCGTCAGACTCGGTTGTAATAGAACACCGCATGGGACAAACCGAAGTTCACGGTGTGCCTGATCGCGTCGTCGTCATTGGTTTGGGCTCTCTAGATGCTGTCAACGCGTTGGGTATTAATCCTGTTGCGGTATCCAAAACGCTGCCTCAAGTCCCTGCTTACCTGGAAAAATACAAAGACGACAAGTACGCCAATGTCGGTAGCCTGTTTGAACCGAATTTCGAAGAAATCTATAACCAGAACCCAGACATCATCATAGTGGGCCCACGTAGCTCCACCAGCTACGACGAACTCTCTAAAATTGCCCCAACAGTGGTCTTCGCCGCGGACAACTCAAAAGGCTACTGGAAAGCCACTCAGGAGCAATGGCGCAATCTGGGCAAAGTCTTTGGCAAAGAAGCATTGGTTGAAGAAAAAATCGCAGCCATGGATAAAGAGTTCAAAGCCATTAACAACTACAACCAGACAAATGTTGTCGATGCCCTGACAATCATGAGTGCTGGCGGCAAACTGTCTTCTTTTGGTGCTGACTCCCGTTTCTCTGCCATCTACACAGACTTTGGTTTTAACGAGTCTGTAAAAGGCATCAAAGCATCAAACCACGGCGATATGATCTCGTTTGAATTTATTCGCGAGTCTGACCCAAAAACATTGCTGGTGATTGACCGTGATACCCTGATCAACCCTGCTGAAAGTGAAACCCGTGAGCAGTTTGATAACGATCTGATCAAAGCAACCCAAGCTTACAAGAACAACAAGATGACCTATCTGGATTTGAACGCCTGGTATCTGTCTATGTCCGGCATCACTGCGACTGAGCAAATGATTTCTGACATCAAAAATAGCGTTGATCTATAAGCGACAGCCCTAAGAAACTGAGGTATACCTTGTTAAAGTTGTTGTTTCTTCTGGGCTTGCTGAGTCTGGCATCCCTATTTGTCGGTGTCAGCGAGTTGTCTCCTGCCCTTTTGTTGGCAGGAGATAGCCAAGCGCTCGAACTTCTCTTCACCAGCCGCCTTCCCCGTTTGCTGTCCATCGTGCTCGCAGGTGCAGGCTTAAGCATTGCAGGTCTGGTGATGCAGCAAATCAGCCAAAACCGGTTTGCTGCGCCTTCCACTACAGGCACCATTGAATGTGCCATGCTCGGCTATATGCTTAGCCTTGTGTTTTTCGGCAATGGTAATCAACTCTGGCTGATTTTTTCCGTTTCCATTTTTGGCACCTTGTTGTTTGTTACCCTAATCCAACGCATCCAATTTCGTAATGCTGTATTTGTACCGCTGATTGGCATTATCTACGGCAGTATCATCAGCTCATGCGCCACGTTCCTCGCATATAAGTATGATGCCCTGCAGATGCTAAGCAGTTGGACAGTCGCCAACTTTGCCAGCATTTTGAAAGGTGATTATGAGCTTCTCTATATCGCACTGCCGATTGCAGCCTTCACCTATGCCTACGCCGCGCGGATTTCCGCTGTCGGCATGGGACGTGATTTTGCGGTTGGTCTTGGACTGAGTTACAGACAGGTGTTAGTGATTGGCGTAATGCTGGTTTCCATTCTGTCGGCGAGTGTTGTGATGATTGTGGGCGCCCTACCCTTTATTGGTTTGTTGGTGCCTAACCTTGTCAGCATTTTCTATGGCGACAACCTTCGCAAGAACATTTCCCGCGTGGCGATTGTCGGCGCGCTTTTGGTGCTTGCCTGCGACATTGTCAGCCGCTTAATCATCTTCCCGTACGAAATACCCGTTTCAATGCTGGTGAGTATTTTGGGTGGATTGGCCTTTATCTATCTCATTACCAAAGGGCCAAAAAATGTCTGATACAAAGAAAATGTGGGCAATGGCTATTACGGCCCTTGTCTTTGCCGCCCTGTTTATCTGCATTGGACTCACGGCCACCAACTATGGGTATTTCCTGTCTCGTCGTGTCCCGAAAGTGCTCGCAATGGTGCTGGCTGGCATTGCGGTTGCCCAGTCGTCGTTGGTATTCCAGACCATCACCCACAACCGGATTCTCACACCAAGCATCATGGGGTTTGATTCCCTGTATGTGTTGACACAGACACTGCTGGTTGCTGTGTTTGGTGGCTTCAGCTTTTTCCTGATCAACACCTACATTAACTTCGCCATTGCCGTGACCGTCATGGTGGGGTTCTCGCTGCTGTTGTTTGGCTTCTACTTTGGCAAGGACGGCCGCAACCTGATTGTGTTGCTCTTGATTGGCCTAATCCTCGGACAGGTATTTTCAAGCACCGCCTCGTTTTTCACCATGCTAATGGACCCGAACGAGTTTCTGGTGGTGCAAAGCAAGATGTTTGCGAGCTTTAACAATATCAAGATTGAGTTGGTGTATTTGTGCTTGCCACTTTTGCTGATAGCCAGCTTCCTGCTCTACCGCATGCACCGGACATTAGATGTGTTCTGGCTGGATAAGGACAACGCCATCAGTCTGGGTGTTGATGTGCAGAAAACTACACGTAAAGCGCTAATTCTCTCCGCTGTCCTCATCGCCATGTCGACCGCATTGATTGGCCCTGTCATGTTCTTTGGCCTTTTGGTCACGAACCTGACCCGAGAACTGTTTCGCTCCTATGAGCACCGCGTTTTACTGGTGGGATGTTCGTTGATGTCCATTTGCACCTTGTTGGTCGGCCAATGGGTGGTAGAAAACCTGTTTAAGTTTGATACCACGCTAAGTGTTGTCGTGAATTTCGCTGGAGGACTCTACTTCCTCTGGATGCTGCTGAAGAACCGAGTTGTTTAACATGATCACCTTAAAAAACCTGACCAAAGCTTTTGGTAAACAACGCGTCGTAGATGAAGCCTGCGGCGAATTCGAGAAGGGTAAAGTGACCGCCATCATAGGTCCAAATGGCGCAGGAAAAAGCACCCTGCTTTCTATGGCCAGCCGCCTCGTCACTCCCGATGGTGGCCATGTATTGATAGATGGCAAAGCCATCGCCGAATGGGATACCGGTGAGCTGGCAAAACGTCTTGCCGTGCTTCGTCAGGCGAATTCAATCACCATGCGCTTTACCGTGCGCGAATTAGTCTCGTTCGGGCGCTTTCCCTACTCAAAGGGAAACCTGACCACCGAAGACAATAAAGTCATCGACAAAGCCATTGATTATCTGGATTTGAAGTCTTTGGAAAACCGTTATCTCGATGAGCTAAGTGGGGGTCAAAGGCAGTTGGCGTTTATTGCCATGGTGATCGCGCAAGACACAGATTATGTGTTCCTTGATGAGCCTCTGAACAACCTCGATATCCGCCACTCACTGAGCATCATGCGCACCATTCAACGTTTGGCTCACGAAATGGGGAAATCCGTGGTTATCGTCATCCACGATATCAACTTTGCTGCCTGTTATGCCGACCACATCATCGCGATGAAGCAAGGCAAAATTGCCACCAATGCCGTGGTTGATGAAGTGATTCAGGAAGCGGTTTTGGAAAACATCTACGACACGCCATTTACTATTGTCGAAGCCAACGGCAAGCGAATGTGTCTTTACTACTGAGGGTATATTCGCCCTCACTTTTTACTGAGCAGCGCCTTGGGGGATACACCAAATTCACGTCTAAATGCTGCCGTGAAATTGGAAGGATGTTGGTACCCAGCCTCATACGCTGCTTCAGTAATGCCAACCAATCCCCTCTCTAGTTGCTGGCGCGCGATTTCCAAGCGACGCTGGCGAACATAGCCTTGAACAGTCAGATCGAGGTTTGCTTTAAATAGACGCTGCAGCTTGGACACGCTGATTGCGAACTCACTCGCCAGGCTTTCCAACGTTAAAGGTTGCTGCAACTGCGTCTCAATATACCCAACAATGTTCTCCACCGTGGGATCGAGCCGCCTTGCAGTTTCAGACACGGCATTCTCACCTGTCTGCATCTCAGACATTTCTAGCTCGCTCAGCACATGCAGAGCAAGTTGATGTATCAAACTTTCTACTGCCAGCTTTTCCCCAAAGGTTTCCGGCGTGCCAGCTTCGACAAGCTTATTAGCGATGGTCAACACCTTCTCATTCACATGGATCTTAATGTGTGCCTGATGCGTGGAAAGCAGGCGAAGCATTTCACTGTGTTTATCGGCGCGTTCTCTGACCCAATCAGGCTTGAACATCACATTGATCTTTCTCACCGGGTTTCCTTTGCGAATAGCACGGCGAAAATGAGCAGGACGAGCCAAATTAACCAACACCGCTTTGGGCGTTACATTGGCGTCTAATTCAAATTGCAGTTCGTCGTATCCAAAGCTGAGTTGTCCTTCGAGAAGCAAGGTCAGAATCAATGAAGAGGGGGCCGAGGAGACAATATTAGAATCATGCAGCTCCATGCTTGTACCACCATGCATGGCGATGCCATCACCATATTGGTAAGCAACGAAGTTTCCCTCCAATAGCGCCTTAGATTGACCACGATTTTTGGAAACAATCATTTGTTTCTCTGTCAGCTCAATTTTTTCAGCTAACGCAACTTTCGTAGGTTTCTGACGAGGACGACGACCCAGTTCCATCTTTGACCTTTCCTCATAACAGCTAGGCGATTTCGCATAAGTGATCGCACTTCATCACTCGAATGCAAAACCATACCATACCTGCGAATCATTATCATTTGTATTTGGATATCATTGTCATGGAATTGAAGATCACTGCCGCTTTCAAACCCACAGCCCTTGCGTCAGCCGTCATGGCTGCGATCAGCACACCTGTCTTAGCCGAAACACAGGCCGAAGAAGAAATGGTGGTGTGGGGTACCCGCGTTACCAGTAATTCTGAGCAACTGCTGTCTGACGAATTCGCTTTGAAGCAAGCTGACCATATGTCTGACCTTCTGCGAGAAATCCCGGGGGTCGATGTGGGTGGAACCCATTCCGTTAACCAACGTATCAATATTCGTGGTCTCGGTGAGGACGATTTGGATATTCGTTTGGATGGCGCGTCTCAGCACGCCAACATGTTCCACCACATCGGTAACTTAACGCTTAACCCCGACATTCTGAAGTCTGCTGACATTCAAGTCGGAAACAACTCTGTTGTTCAAAATGGTCTTGGTGGCTCGGTTTACTTTGAAACCAAAGATGCGTTGGATTTGCTTCGTTACGACGAAAACTACGGTTTACGTGTCCACGGTGGTTTAGCCTCCAACAAGAGTCAACAGGGTTCGTTGACAGCTTACGGTTTGCTTACCGAGCACATCGATATGATGCTATACACTCACCTCGTCAGTAGAGACAACTTTGAAGACGGTAATGGCGAAGAGACTTTTGGCTCTGAAGGTGACGTTCTCAATGGACTATTTAAAGTTGGCTACCAGATTAATGACGAACAACGCCTGCAGTTTGCCTTTGACGCCTATCGTGATGAAGGTGACTACAGTGTACGCCCTGATATGTCCGGCGATGCCAACCAGATCTTCTCCGGTGACTCCCTGGTTCCAACCAAATACGATCGTGACACTATAACCCTGAGTTACAAACTCTCTGGGGAGGTACACAACGGCAAGATCGCTCTTTATAGCAGCAAGACTGAGATAGACCGCGATGAGTCTGTACTCGCACCTCGATGGCGTCCAAACCGCACTTCACGTAACAAAGCAGACAACCATAACCTCGGCCTGAACATTCAATTCCAGTCAGACTTTAAACTGGCAGAGCTCAAAAATACCCTCACTTACGGCACTGATTACATCGACCGTAATACCACCAGCTCATACGGTGGTGAACAGTTCATGGACGAAACCACCGTCTCTACTGCCATCTTTGTAGAGGACAGCATTGCAGTTACTGACTCCATCACCTTAGTGGCAGGACTTCGTTATGACGATTACCAGCGTAAAGCGGAAACCAGTGATACAGATTACGACGACATCACATGGTCATTGGGGGCCGAATGGGCTGTTTCCGAGGATTGGACACTCTTTGCGAACACACGCTCACTGTTCAAAGGTCCTGAACTGCTGGAATCCTATATTCGCTATCAGGATGTGACATTCCTGGCAGACGATATTAAACCCGAAACAGGCAGCAACACCCAAGGTGGTTTCAGGTTCGCAACCCACCATGGCGCACATCAATTTGGTGCGAATGCCACCGTGTTCCAAACCAAAATCAACGACTACATCGCTGAGTCATATAGCCGCACAGATGACAATTATCTGATTGAGAATATTGGCGATGTTGAGCTGGAAGGCTTTGAAATCAGTTCAACCTACGCCTATAAAACCTTCTCAGGCAAGCTCTCTTATTCACGCTCTGACATCGAAAACGTCACCACTGGTGGTCCTGTTCTGGCAGGTAATGGCCGTAGCATGGACACAGGTGACACTGTCGTACTGGCGTTGAATTACTACTCCAGTGACATTGAAACTCTATTCGGTTGGACAAGCTTCTTTGTGGAAGACGAGGACAACGTGCAAGACGGCCAACCCATCAAAGACGGTTACAACGTTCATAACCTTTACGCGCAATGGGCACCCTCTTCAGTGGATTCGCTAACACTGACCTTCGGTATCGATAACGTCTTTGACGAACTTTACGTATCTCACGCCTCACGTTCAGGCGAAGGCCGCGGCGCGACATTTGATGACTACGAGCCAGGCCGCAACGTGAAGTTGTCTGCATCTTACCAATTCTAACTTTTTCACTCTTGAGGGCGGAAAGCGTCTTGCTTCCGCCTCATTTTTTTCCGGAGACACGTATGAAAAAGGCGATGACAGAAATTGAATCTGAACATGCCGCAAAGTACCTCGTTACGCTTTGTCGGCACTTTGCAAGAAAGGTATCGGCTGACTGGGATGAGAAGTATGGCGAAGTGAATTTTCCTGCCGGCACCACCAAATTTGCCGTGAATGAGGAAGAAACAGCACTCACCATTCAGTGTGAAGCCGATAGCGACGAGAAGCTTGAGATACAGAAAGCGATTATTACCGGCCATGTTGATCTGTTCTCTCGCAGGGAGAAAATCCAGTTAAATTGGACCTATGCCTAGAAAGCAAAGAATAAGTAAAAAGAAACCCGCCATCAGGCGGGTTTCTTTTTCACTCATCGATTTTACGCGAACTGCTTTCTACGCAGCTCTCGCGAAAGCCCTATGTAAAGACTCACACACATCACCAGCAGGAATACCGCAAACGGCAGACCTGTAGAGATAGTTGCCGCTTGGAGCGCACCCAAGCCGCCGCCCATCAAGAGGGCGATTGCCGCCAGGCCTTCGATGGTACACCAGAAAATGCGCTGCGAAACCGGCGCATCAATCTTGCCACCCGCCGTAATCGTATCGATAACCAGTGAGCCGGAATCTGACGAAGTCACGAAGAAGATGATGGTCAGCACCATACCGAAGAAGCTAATCACCGCAGTGAATGGCAGCGCTTCAAACATCTTGTAGATAGAAAGCTCAGGCTGCCAGTTACCATTGGTGATCAGGTTAACCACGCCCATATAACCGCCATCCATTTGATTCAGCGCGGTTGTGCCGAAAGTGGTCATCCACACAATACACACAATGGTTGGTGCAATCAGCACTGCCAGAATGAACTCACGAACGGTGCGGCCGCGTGATACACGTGCAATGAACATACCAACGAATGGTGACCAGGATACCCACCATGCCCAGTAGAAGGTCGTCCAACCGTGGTAGAAGCCTGAATCTTCACGGCCCACCCAGTTCGACAGCGCTGGCAACCAGCTCAGGTAATCAACCGTGTTGCTGACAATACCCGAGAAGATAAGTGCCGTTGGGCCCACCACCATCACGAACACCATCAGCATGGCTGCCATCACCATGTTGATTTCACTCAAGCGCTTCACACCGCCGTCCATGCCACGGTATACCGATACGAGAGCAGCAATGGTGATAGCCAGAATAAGGATGGATTTTGTTTCAATGCCTGAATCGATTCCGAACAGGTAGTTAAGGCCTGCGGCAATTTGGTTTGCGCCGATACCGAGAGACGTCGCCAAACCGAACAAAGTGGCCAATACCGCCATGATATCGATAATGTGTCCCCACAGACCCCAAACACGATCGCCCAGCAGCGGATAAAACGCTGAACGCAATGTTAGCGGCAGATCTTTGTTGTAGTGGAAGAATGCCAGCGCCAGACCGACAACGGCGTAGATTGCCCACGCATGGAAGCCCCAGTGGAATATCGCAGCGGCAGTACCAATGCTTCTTGCATCATCGGAACCGGCTTCTAACCCCAAAGGAGGTGTTAGAGTGTGGTTCATCGGCTCAAGCACACCGTAGAACATCAGGCCGATACCTACGCCCGCGGAAAACAGCATTGCGAACCATGCTGGGTAGGAGTAATCCGGCGTTGCTTCTTCGCCACCCAATCGAATTTTTCCGACAGGTAGGATTGCCAGCACTAAACAGAAGATGAGAAAAAGGTTGGCTGAAATCACGAAGAACCAGTCGAAGGATTGGGTGATAGCGGGGCGCAACCAACCGAAGAAGTCGGCTGCTTGATCCGTAAAGATCAGCACACCCAGTACAAACACCACCACCATGATGGCGGAGATTGGGAAGACGGGATTATGAAAATCTAACCCCAGGAAGTTCACATTGTCCTGACCTACCTGGTAATCCGTGTTGTATAGGTCATCATCATTTTTGTTTACGGTTGTTGTAGGCTCTGTCATAGCATTACCTTTTAAAACGCCCTGCTTCATCTATGAAGTAGAACGGATAGAGAAAATCGCCATCTGGACAAAAAGACCAGAGGGCCTGAGGACAAGGTGTGTTGCTGCTAGGTCGGTGTATGCTCACCAATCCAACAAATGCAGCTCTAACACCCCTGTTAAGATGGGCTTAATTGAAAGGGAAGCCGGTTAGAGCTCTCCCGAAAAGCATTTTGGCGCGTGGCCTAATTTGTTCGGCCGACAAATATGATCAATCGAACATTGGGGCAAAAGCGTAACATGGCCAGTTCCAAGACAAGCTGTTCAATATAGAGAAAGAAAGCAAAAGTCGCTGTAGCCTTCCAAGCTATATCGAGAAAAAAGGTCTCATCTTCACACTGTTCGCTCTGGTCCTCCTGCATTGCTTCGCAGTAATTGGCCGGTATGTTCTTCGATAAGCCGGACAATCGAGAGGTGCGGCGCTTTATCACCATATTGCGATAAGGCATCCCGGTAACTGTCAAAAACCGTATCACCCAAGGTTAACGGCACTGTCAGATGCTCACCGAGTTCGCTAATCAGTCGCATGTCTTTGGTCGCCAATGCCAGCGTGAATGAAGGGTCATAACTGCCATCAAGTACTTTAGGTACATACGACTCCACCACGTAGCTGCGTGCACAACTGCTGTTGAGGACATCCCAGAGCGTATCCATGTCCAGCTCCGCACGTTTACCCAACATCAGTGCTTCACCAATGCCCTGTGCGACCAGATAGTTAAGGTGCAACTGACACAGCTTGGCAACGTATCCGGCGCCACTCGGTCCCATCACAACCCGTTTTTTCGTGAATGCACTCAGCAAGGATTCAAAACGCTCCAATACTAGGGGCTCGGCACCAATCAGCATGGTTAAGGTCCCTGCTGCTGCACCTTCAGCACCGCCTGTTACCGGAGCATCAATCAGCAAAAGATCATCAGGTGCAACTGCTTTCAATTCGTCCCAATCTGCAAGCGCATTGGTGCTGGTTTCAAACCAGACCTCCAGCGCATCCGCATTGGCAAAAATCCCTTCATCTCCCAGAGCGACTGCATTAACTTCTCTTGCTGTGGGCAAGGATGTGAATAGCACAGTGCATTGCTGGGCCACATTCGCCACGTTTTGGCCATGAAGGGCACCACCTTCAACCATTCGCTCTACAGCTTCCGCGTTCAGGTCTAACACCATCAATGTATGACCATTGACCTTGCACCACTCAAGCAAATTGGCCGCCATACCTCCGCCCATTTGCCCTAATCCAATAAAACCGATATTCATTTGTCTGGCCTAATCAATGAGGTTGTCAGCCCGAACTGCCCGCTCGCGTTCGAAATGGATAGGTAAGGCTTCGCCATAAACCGTCTTAGCGTGATGAGGACGATTCACCGCATAAGGGTCGGTCACATAGGTTGGCAGTGCGATGATCCGCTCCGTTTTTCCCACGATGGGCGTGACGCTGTGCAGTGAGTAACGGCCTTTGAACAGTTGTAAGTCGCCAGGTTGAAGTGTCAACACATGCACGGGGTTTCTGTCTCCTCCCAATACAGCGGAAACACCATCAAAATTCTCGTCATAGGGGTTTCTGAGATTTGGGCAATATTCAAAGTCACCGCCCCCTTCACTCTGTTGAACAAGGATGCTGACGGTGAAGTCATTGCCATCGAAATGCCAAGGGAAATGATCTCCTTCCTGCATCACACTATAAGGGTTGCGCGCCAATGGATCCGCCCAACGGTAAATCGGTGCAACGCCCAGACAGTCACTGAGAAAATGTACGATAACGTCACTGTCGTAGAACTGCCGCAGAATAGATTGGAACTCTAGCTTGTCCGAATTGATGAACGCACTCCGGCGGCTCATAAAATGACGTTTAGGGTGTTCCAACGGAAGCGAATCATCATCGTTGGTGAAATAGGCGTTAACTGTATCTTCCGAGCGTCGGATATCCTTCCTGAGTCTGGACACTTCCTCACGCATCGCTTCTATAGCGTCCTGACGCATAAATCTCGGAATGTGGGCACAACCCGTTTCCTGAAGTGATTCGTAGCAATCAGCCACCAGTGATTTGCGCTTAGGGTGCTGAAGATCGTGTATAGGAAAGGTGTCGAGATCGACAATCGCTTCCAATGCTATTTCCGCCGCTGAGAAAGCACTCGGCATTGGGGCATGAAGACCTTGTAACATCATTGCTTGTCTCCAGACTCGTCAGAATTTGTAGGAACTGTCCAGGCGGTCGCACAGCCGCAGCAACGCAGGCCATTCGTACATACCGGGGGAAAACGCTTCGTACTGTTTGGCGCTCAATTTCCAGATGTCCTCTGGGCCGGGGTCAATATCAAACCGGGCACCATTAAGCTGGATGGCCACTTCACAAAGCCGCACCAAGTAGTACATGTTCATGAAAGCCTCACCGGCTGTTTTCCCAACAGACAGGAAACCGTGGTTTCTCATCACCAGACATTTGTTATCGCCAAGATTCTCGGCAATACGGAAACGCTCATCAGGATCGACCGATAAGCCTTCCCAATCGTGATAACCGACTTTTCCGTAAAGCATTGAAGAGTCCTGAACCCAGAAAGGGATCTCTTTCATGGCAGTCGCGGCAATCGCGCTTTTAGGGTGAGCGTGGAACACGAATTTGTTCTCAGCGTGGTTGAGGTGAATCGCACTATGGATAATGAATCCGGCCGTGTTGACGTCTTCCGGTCCTTCCAAGACATTGCCTTCTTCATCCACTTTAATCAGGTTCGACGCGGTGACTTCGTTGTACATCAAACCAAAGCGGTGCATATAGAAGTGATGGTCAGAACCCGGTACACGGGCAGTAATGTGATTCCAAATCGTATCGTCCCACCCAAAGTGCGCCGTTAATCTGAACATCGCTGCCAGATCGACCCTGACATCCCATTGTTGCTGGGCAAGTGTTGGCGATTGCTTATCCATTCTTACTTTCCTCTATACGCCGTTATACGATTACTATCCGTCCCGATTGTCGAGCGGGATTACACTTTCGCGACCCGACAGTGTTTTGGTTGCGACATGATTTTTGTGGCAAGGCGGCAAATGCAGGGGCTGTGGCAGCTCCCCCTTTCTTGTCCGGTTAATGTTTTCCACCACTACTTTTGCAGCACTTGAAGCGAGCGTCGCGCCCGATATATGCGGTGTTACCGTCACTTTGGGGTGCTGCCACAGTGGAGATGAAGAAGGCAAAGGTTCGGTTTGATGCGCATCCAGAACGGCAGCGGACAAACGGTCGGAGTCCAAGGCATCAACCAGTGCAGTTTCGTCTATCACTGCGCCGCGACTAATACTGACTACCCGGGCTCCGTTTGGTAGAAAACCCAGAGTGTTGTCGTCCAGTAAATGATGAGTCGAAGGGTTCAGCGGCAGACAATTCACGACTATCTCAGCATGAGCTAACGCCTCTTCCAAACGCTCTGCTCCGGCAAGACTACAAACCCCTTCAATTTGTTTTGGCTCTGCATCCCAGCCTTTCACGCAAAAGCCGCTCAGAGCGATATGCTGCGCGACTTTCCCGCCGATTTGTCCAAGCCCAAGCACAGTCACCGGGAAGTGTTTTGGCATAGTCGCATCATGACGCTCCCAATGAGCCGCCCTCTCCTGCTGGCTGTAGACATCAAACTGACGTTGGAAATGGAGGACCCAATAGAGTGCGTATCTCGCCATATCCATGACGACTGCTGGGTCAACCAATCTGACGATTGGCACCATGGGCAACGATACTTCCTGATCAATATGCTCTGTGCCCGCGCCTAATAGCATGATGGCTTGTAGGTTGGGGTATCGGACGAGATCTCCGTGCGGATGATCCCAGACCAACGCGAATTCTATGTCCGTAGGAGAAAAATCATCATCAGGCAGCACGATGCGATCATCAGGCAACAGCTCGCTCAGCATTTGATGCCAAGGTGCGTTCCCGTATCCCATATTGTTGAGCAAAATCGCCATGTTGTACCCGTTCTGACACATTACTCACTTTCACATCGCTCAAATATTGACCGACCATGAAATATGTGTAAAACAAATATAATTGGTACATTAATTCGTTTTTTTCGATATCTAACTGGAGCAAGTAAAACGCAGGGATCAGGACAGCTAACGTAAGCGAGAAGGAAGGGCAAAGCGTTGAACATAGAAACCATCAGGGCGTTTCTGGAAGTGGTCTCGACTGGCAGTTTCCAGCAGGCCGCCGATAATCTCTACATCACACAATCGACCATGAGTGCGAGAATTAAAGGGCTCGAGGAAAGGCTAAACAGGCCTCTGTTTCAGCGCACAAGACATGGTGTGGTTCTCACTACGGGCGGCCACAAATTTCTGCGCCATGCGACGACCATGGTGAAAGCCTGGGAGCATGCAAGACTCGAAATCACCTTGCCTGATGATTCGCAATCCGTCGTCACCATCGGTTTTCATCTCAATGTATGGCCACTTTGGGCGGATAGTTGGTTTAGCTGGATGACGGACAACCACCCCCAACTCGCCACCCAGGCAAGGGCTGACGCTTCTCTCCCTTTAATCAATAGCCTAAAGGAAGGATTGGTGGATTTGGTTGTGGTTCACGAGCCACAGCAAAGTCCTCAACTCGCCGCTGAGTTTCTGGGGGAGGATGAACTGGTATTGGTTTCCAGTGAAGCCAGACATGTCGAGGAGAAACAAGTACCTGGTTATATTTATGTCGATTGGGGAGAAAGCTTTCGTACCCAACATAACCGGCTTTATCCTGAGGCACCCTATCACCGCATCGAAATCAGCCAAGCCGTGGTGGCACTGGCACACATTGAGCGGTTCGGCGGCTCCGGCTATTTCCCCCGACAGTTAGTCATTGAGCACCTACAAAGTGGCAGACTGACTGAAGTCGGAGGCGCTGCCACTATGAATCTTCCCGTTTATCTCGTCTGTCTACACTACCGAAAAGATGAACCCACCGTTCAGGCTGCTGTTGACGGCCTTAAGGCAATCGTATGAGTGTAAAGATCACGGCTATCAAGCGTCAAAAAGTGACCATTCCCTTTGAGCGTCCAATAAAAACAGCCATTCATGACATGCGTTCCGTCGGCTGCGTTCTGGTCACTATCGAAACCAATCAGGGTATCTGCGGCGAGAGTTATCTCTTCACACTCAATGGGGTTCGCCTGAACGCATTTGATGAAATGCTCAAAGGACTTGGCGAGTTCTTTGTTGGAGAAGATCCCCGCTATGTAGAGCGGCATTGGCAAAAAGTCTGGAATGAGGTGAATCCCAGCGGACACAAAGGCTTGACTATCGCTGCGCTCTCAGCTCTGGATACCGCATGCTGGGATTTAAATGGCAAGCTTGCTTCACTTCCTCTCCATCAACTTTTCGGCGCTTGTCGGGATGAGGTGGAGACTTACGCGAGCGGTGGCCTCTGGCTGATGGACAGTGAAGAACAGTTGAAGCTGGACGCTGAAAACTTTATCCAGCAAGGCTTTAAAGCAATGAAAGTGCGGGTCGGCAGCGCTGACATTCAACGCGACGTCCGACGGGTAGGCTTAGTGCGGGAAGCTGTCGGCGACGATGTGGTATTGATGGCAGACTGCAATCAATCTCTGTCTGTGAAACAGGCCATTCGCCTTGGAAAAGCACTAGCTCCGTTTAACCTGAGTTGGCTGGAGGAGCCTGTCTCTGCGGATGATTTAGATGGGCATGTCGAAGTCAGGCGCGCATTGGATATTGATATCGCCAGCGGTGAAACCGAATACTCACGGTTTGGCATGCAAGCGATGCTACAAAAACGTGCCTGCGATATTTTAATGCCAGATCTACAGCGTATTGGCGGACTGAGCGAAATGCGTAAAACTGCCGCATTGGCCTCGGCCTACCACATTCCTATTTCTACGCATATCTTCACTGAGCACAGCTTATGCATTGCGGGAAGCAGCACTAACTGTGTTTCTGTTGAACACATGCCTTGGTTCGCACCTCTGTTTAATGAAGAGATGATCATAAAAGACGGAAAGCTTGAAATACCTATAAGACCAGGATGCGGTTTCACCTTTAATCATCAGGTAGTCGAAAAAATGAAGGTGTAGTTTGGGTTAATTCAGTCACTTTACAGCGCGAGACAAAGGTGCTGAGCAAAGCCTGATAACGCTGCAGGATTGGCTCAGCACCTTCCAACGCCATACTAAGCTGGCCAGATTTCGCCAGTGACTCATCTCCACTTATTGGGGCATCCACCAAAACTAAATCCGGTGGGGCCTGTTCCCGAAGGGAGTCCCAACGGACATTCTGAAAGGGGCTCAATTCAAACCAGATATCCAACCCTTCTGCATTGTGGAGAATACCTTTCTCTCCCAGCCCTTCGGCCATGACATCTTCCGGCCCTGGCAACAGACTGAACAAAATTGTACATCGCTCAGCAATAGATGCAGTGTTGATTCCTTCTCTCGCACCCGAGGCTTTGAGCCTTGCCATCGCTTCCCGCTGAGTAGCATCAAACACATACAAGCGACAGCCGTGAGTTTGACACCAAGTCAAAATACGCTGAGCAACGGGCTCTCCCAATTTGCCCAACCCGATAAAGCCAATATCCATGAATGGCACCTTCATATCGGTGATTGTGACTTATTAGCAGAAACCAGATCATCTGGGGTGATTTGCGGCATCGCGTACATGAATTGCGCTGTTTGCGACATGGCAAAAATGAAAACGACTAGGGGAAGATAAACGAAGAAAACAAAAGCGCCTGCTGAATGCAGGCGCTTTGTTTATGATTAACCGCTGAACGTGCCGGTCTTTGTTGTGTCAGTACGTTCGCCCGACTTAGGGTCCGGACCAAAACGGTTGCTGCCTTTGGTGCCATCGAAAGCATTCAGTACCAGCAATGCAATGACACCAAACGGCAAAATACCGATCAATGCCCACCAGCCCACACGATCTGTGTCGTGCAGACGGCGCACGGTGACTGCCAGCGTCGGAATAAATACCGCTATCGCGTATACCGTTCCCACTGTGCCAATGCCAATATCAGGGTTAAATGTGCCCAACGCCTGATCCACAAATGCCAGTGCAAAAGTGAACAGCATGTTGAACGCTAAAAACATCCAGTATTCTTTGCGGCGCGCGCGGCCTTTGAAGTTCGCGTATTGTTTCAACACGCCGAAATACCAATTCATGGTTCTCTCCGAGTAATAAGCCAGCGGAAACACCGGCCCACTGGCAAAAAGTCAGCGCTTATTTTAACAAATTATCCAACCTATTGAACAACCTGACACAGTGAGTGAAGGCACATTGCTGACGCTGAGTTGTTGCATATTGGTTAACAAGCTGACTAACTGAATGACTCAGCGGCATTTTTCATCAAAGGGATATGAAAAAGCATCACCCATCTTCATCAATGACCTGGCTTCCCATTCTGCTCGCGGTAATCGCTACCATGAGCTGGGCGGGTAACATTACGCTGGCAAAGCTGGTCAATGAATCCATTCCGCCGATAGGACTTGCCTTCTGGCGCTGGACAGTTGCCTCGCTGGTTCTGGCTCCGTTTGTGTTGCGCCCAATGCGTGAACAATGGCCATTATTCAGAGCCAATGCATCGTTGATGGTGTTATTGGCGCTCTTCGGTGTCGCGGGTTACAACACGCTGGTATACATTGCATTGGAAAACACCCTCTCCACCAACGTGGTGATCTTGCAATCTTCTTCACCTTTGTGGATTCTCTTGGTGCAGTTTCTGCTCTTTCGTCAACTCACCACGCTCAAACAGGCTGTCGCTATTTCCGTCTCAGCGATTGGCGTCTTACTCATTATCACCAAAGGTCAACTGGTGAGTGACTTCCATATTGGCAATAGTGAGCTTATTGCACTTTTCGCGATTCTGGTTTGGGCGACCTATTCCGTGCTGGTGCAAAAACTCCCTGAAGCACTCAAGGGCTTACCTATGTTGGGTTACACCGTTTTTCTCGGCAACCTGATACTGCTTCCGTTTTACCTTGGGGAATCACTGTGGTTCGAAACCATGCCAATGACCAAGGAAAGTTTCGCTATCTCTCTCTACACCGGTATTTTCGCATCCGGTATTGCCTTCTTTTGTTGGAATGCAGCCGTACAGCGAATGGGAGCAGCAACCACCGGGCAATTTATGCATTTGATCCCGGTATTTGGGCTGATTTTTTCCATGCTGCTTCTTGGAGAAAGATTAGAGAATTACCACTGGTTAGGAATTGGCTTTATCGTCACGGGTATCGTGGTGGCGAATATCTCTGGCGGTTCCCATCACACAGATTCGGTGAAGCACTGAAAAAAAAGCGCTCAGCAGGCGAGCGCGGAAGATCCAACAAGGGATAGAAAGGGGCTGTTGATCTTTGGTGGTTAAATTTTGTTCTCGCTATAAGCGTTTTAGGCGCGGCGAGGTGTGTGCCGCCTAGTTATTCTAAGCAAATACACCTCAACAAAGCATAAAACGCTTAGAGCAGAACCCTTCGGGCAGCGTTTGTGGGGAATTTCTGCTGCGTTATCGGCTTCTCATGTAGGCTAGCTACACATCGAAGCCTCTGCCTTGCACAAAACCCCCACAAACTGCTGCAAAAATCATCACCAAAGGTCGACAGCCCCTAGAGTGAATTACTTTTCTTGTGGTTTGAGTTGCCCCAAAGCACGGAACCAATCTTCGATGTGATAAGTCTTCACAATCTTGCCGTCTTCGATGGTGTGAATATCCAGAGTCATGGTTTCAAACGTTTTTCCATTCACTGGCTGACCAAAGAAGGTGTCACCAGCAGGTGTGCCTGACAATGTGCCGCGCACCACCACTTCATTTTCAGTGGTGACGGAAATATCATCCTGTGTCCACTTCATGTCTGGCAAAATCTTAGGAAACGCACCGGCAACCGCTTTCATTGTGTCATCCAGATTTTTGTAACCTGTGTTGCTATAGTACGACTTCCAATCCGGCGAGATATTCGCGCGAGCGGCAGCCTCAGAACCCTGTAGGCTAAACAAATCGTAAAAAGGCTTCACAATCGCCTGACCTTCTTCAATGGTCAGTTGCTCTGCTGCTACCGGCACGGTTGCCATCAACACCGTACCTGCCAGCGCACCCATCATTATTTTTCTCATCGTATCTCCCTGAGTTTTTTGGTTTGTTATCTGTCATTCCAGACTAAGAGAACACTGAGGTTCTGATAAGACGCTATATTTGAATTGGTTTGTTCGGATAATCAGAACAATGGAGAGGAAATGAATCTGCACTACTTAAAAGGGCTCGCCATTTTTGCCACTGTAATAGACAAAGGAAGCTTTGCCAAAGCAGCTTCAGCGCTGGGCTTGAATCGCTCTGCGGTCAGCGAGCAAATCAGTAAGCTAGAGGAAGGGCTGGGCGTCCGGTTGCTGCAACGCACCACCCGCCAGCTCACTCTAACAGCGGATGGTGAGGCGCTATATCCTTCAGCCAAAGCGATTGTTAACGGTCTCGACAGTGCAGAACCAAGCCTGAACCTGAACAAACCGCAGGGGACAGTTCGGGTTACGACAACTTACGACTTTGCCGCGAACTGGTTGCTGCCTAAAGCCGCTGGTTTTAAGGTGCAGTACCCCGGAATCCATATCGACTACGTCCTGTCTGATGAGCGTATTGATCTGGTGAAGGAGAAAGTGGATCTTGCCGTGCGAATCGCCAACATTGAAGAAGCGGGATATATCGCCCGTCCTTTGTTTAAAGATAAAGCCGGCGTTTATTGCTCACCTGAATTGGCGAATCAAATGGGCAATACGGCGACTGATAACAACATTGCGGATTACCCTTGGGTGCTGTTTGAAGCCATGACGCCAAATAATTTGGTAACCCTCTCTAATAGCGAAAAAAAACTGACCTTTACCCCCACCCATTTCGACAAAACCAATTCCCCGACTATGATGCGGGAGATGGTGCTCTCCGGTCAGGTCGTTGGCCTTCAACCAGATAGGATGATGGAAGACCCGCTCAACGAAAACCGCGTCGTCAAACTGCTACCGGATTGGTATGGCAGGGATTTTTACTATTACCTGCTTTATCCGTCGCGAAAACACCTCTCTCTGCGTACTAGGTTGTTTATTGATTACCTGATGCAGTTTGCAGAGTGATTGGCATTCGTTATAGTGGCGCCCAGATCCAAAACGGAAGTCGCGAAAAATGCTGTTTATTTCTCACAACGTTTCTATCCCCGATGACGAGATTGATATCTCGTATATCCGCGCGCAAGGCGCTGGCGGCCAGAACGTAAACAAAGTCTCCTCAGCGGTGCATCTTCGCTTTGATGTGCAGGCATCGTCGCTGTCAGAGTTCTATAAAGAACGATTACTGGCACTGAAAGACAGTCGCCTGACCAAAGACGGTGTCATCGTGATCAAAGCCCAACAGTTCAGAACACAAGAGAAGAATCGTGAGGATGCACTGCTGCGCCTTCAGGAATTGATCAAAAGCGTCGCTCAAGTGCAAAAAGCGCGCCGTGCTACCAAGCCGACCAAGTCATCACAAAGAAAGCGCATGGACAGTAAAACCCAGCGCGGGAAGACCAAATCACTTCGCGGCAAAGTCCAGTTCTGATCTTCTCTACTCCTCCTAACTCATTGGCCTAATGTCACATTACTCAGCCCATTCCTTACGTCGGGCTTGTTTGCAGTGACGTCTTGTTGTGCAATCAAAGTACAACAAAAAAGGAGGACCACCCAGTGGCCAATGTAGACTTTAAGGAATACCCGCTCTCACAAACGCAGGCTATCGTCTGGAACGACATGGACGCGCTGCAACACATCAACAACACCGTATATTTCCGCTACTTCGAGGATGTTCGCGTCGTCATGCTCGAAGCGCTCAAAGTGTTCGATTTCGTCAAAAGCCACAACATTGGCCCTGTCGTCGCTTCAACACGGTGCGATTACCGCGCGCCACTGGTTTACCCAGACACTATCACTACGATTTCCTGGGTCGAAAACATTCAGGAAAAACGCTACACCATGAAATATGAGATCCACAGCCATAACCAACAACGTTGCGTGGCAGAAGGAGAAGCGCTGATCGTGTATTGCGATTTCAACACAGGGAAAAGCTGTCCTATTCCTGCTGAAACGCTGGAAGGACTTCAAGCTTATGTGGGTGGTCAATGACCGCAAACTCCCTCACGCTTTCTGCACTGCGCTCTGGCTTTGAAAGCCGGAGCGTATCTCCACTGGATATCTCCCTCTCAAATGGGCAACATCTGGTGATTCACGGCCCTTCAGGCTGTGGCAAAAGCAGCCTACTCAAAGTGATTTGTGGATTGTTGCCTGCTTCGGAAGGAAGTATTCAATGGGACTCAAAGAGCGTTACTCTGGAATCACTGTCATGGTGGCGCACTCAGGTTAATTACCTGCCACAGGATCCGGTCATGGGTGGTGACACTATCGAAGCGGTGTTGATGCTGCCTTGGTCAATGCAGGCGACCACACTGAGCAAGCCAGATCCCGCTAAATGCCAAGAAGTATTGAGATCGCTCTCGCTCCAACATGCACTCAGCGCTGAAATTTCCTCACTCTCTGGCGGCGAAAAACAGCGCCTTGCCATTGCCCGTGCCCTGATATTGGAACGCCCAATCTGGCTGATGGATGAACCCACGTCAGCGCTAGATGGCAATAGTCGCGATATCGTGATGTCGCTTTTGAAGGCCAAAGACATTATTGCGGTCTCTGTCTCCCACGACCCAGTTTGGATCGCAGCAGCAGATGTCGAATTTAATATGGGAGTCGCATCATGAATGGCGCGCTCGAAATCAGTCCCTGGGCATTAGCTGGCCTCTATTGTGTTTTCCTGATCCCACTTCTGCTTTTCCAGCGCTGGCAATTGGGGCTAAGTAAAAGCCTGATCACCTCAGTGGTGAGAATGACCCTACAACTCGCAGTAGTCGGTCTTTATCTCCAAACCCTGTTTAACTTCGCCAGCTTCTGGCTTAACACGGCTTGGTTGCTGGTGATGATACTGGTGGCAAGCTGGACTATCTGCAAACAAGCCGACACGCCATGGCGCAAAATGTTGCCCGCCGTGCTGAGCGGACAATTAGTTTCCCTTGGAATTGTGCTGCCACTATTGATGGTCGGGGTGATTCAAACTTCTCCGTGGTGGCAGGCACAATATCTAATCCCTGTGGCGGGGATGTTGCTCGGCAATATGCTGTCTGCCAATGTGCTGGCGATTGAACGTCTGCATTCCAGCATGAAACAGCGCCACGCGGAATATCAGTTTTATGTGGCTCTTGGCGCGAAAGAGCCGGGTAAGCCATTTCTGAAAGAAGCTTTTTCTGCCGCCCTGAGACCGCCATTGGCTGCCATGAGCACTTTAGGTATTGTCAGCCTACCTGGAATGATGACAGGGCAAATTCTGGGTGGTACAGAGCCCTTGCTGGCGGTGAAATATCAACTGGTGATTATGGTAGCCATTTTCATCACAGTCACCTTGTCAGTCGCCACCACACTCAAACTGAGTAGCCTGCGACTGACTGATAGCTACGGCAGATTGAACAGCTAGTGCTAGATAGCAAAAAGCCCGACCAGATGGTCGGGCTTTCGTTATTCGGTTGGCTGTCGATTAAGACACTGACAGTACCAAACCTGGCAGTACAACAAACACAGCGGTCAGGTAGGCCACTACAGCCAGTTTTGTCTTCGCAGCGTAGTCGGCCAGAAGTTCTGCTGCTTTCAGCGGCAGTTCACGCAGGAACGGAATACCGAAGATAACCAGAATACCCAGAACATTGAATGCCAAGTGAACCAGTGCAATCTGAAGAGCAAATACTGCGTTACCACCTGTTACTGCGGTTGCAGCTAACAGTGCCGTGATACAAGTACCGATGTTCGCACCCAGAGTGAATGGGTAAACCTGACGCACGCTCAGTACGTTAGTGCCTACCAGCGGAACAACAAGGCTTGTCGTTGTTGAAGAAGACTGAACCAGAATAGTCACCAGCGTACCCGATGCAATGCTGTGAATCGGACCACGGCCGATTGCACCGTTCAGTACTTCGCGCGCTTTACCTACCATCAGTTTCTTCATCAGTTTGCCCATCACAGTGATAGAGACAACAACCAGGAGAATACCGAACAGAACCAGCGCTACACCACCGAACGACCCAGGGAAGATTTCGAATACTGATTTAGCACCACTCACAACCGGCTTAGTCAAAGGCTTGATGAAGTTCAGGCCTTTCAGGCTGAGGTTGTCAGCTTGCATCAGTGGGGATACGAGCCAAGCGGAGATTTTCGCCAGGAAGCCGGTCATCATTTCCAGCGGAAGGAAAATGGCAACCGCAAATAGGTTGAAGAAGTCGTGTACGGTGGCACAAGCAAATGCGCGACGAAACTCTTCTTTACAGCGTGCGTGACCCAAACTCACCAAGGTGTTTGTTACCGTAGTGCCGATGTTTGCGCCCATCACCATTGGGATTGCCATTGCAACTGGCAGACCACCAGCAACAAGACCAACGATAATCGCAGTGACTGTGCTTGAAGATTGAATCAACGCGGTACCGACGATACCAATCATCAAACCTGCAACAGGGTTAGAGGCAAATTCGAAAAGCTCTTTTGCCTGCTCACCTACAGCCCATTTGAAACCACTGCCGATCATGGATACGGAAACCAGCAGAAGATACAACATACCAATGAGTGTTGCCCATTGCATTGCACGTTTTGGATTCGCGGACTGAGGTCCTTGTAGCGCATCAGACTGGATGCTCATAACTCACTTCCTGATAGTAATGTTTTCAGTTCGAAGTGGATGCTATGAATTAAATATTACAGAAATATGAATCCAAGATTGCGACGGCACTTTTTTTACTCTTTTTGCGCTCAAAATATGACCAAACAGAAATTTCCCAAATGGCTAGCAGAAAAATCCTTCATGACAAGCCATAAAGATGTTTCGAGCTGTTACTATTTCTCTTCACAATATGACCGCAAAACAACACCTATAAAGTCAGGCTTGCCGCCTTAAATTTCATACAATGGGAATTTATTTTACGAAGATCTTGATAGGCAGAATTTCTCACCATGCCATTTTTAACCACCTTGAGTTTCCAGATGTGGCGCCTTCCTCTGTGATAAGGGCGTCACTGAGCTTAGAAACGTAGCGACTGCATCTCCAGCGGCTCTGGCTAGGCATGTCTAATCGCGTTGTTTCTGTTTGTAGGGAGTGTGGCCATCTCACACAATATAACGCCCCAATTTATGTTGGGATCTGAGCCAGCTTAACAAGGTCGTAGCTGGCTCCTTGAGATGACTAAAGTGCTTACTCACCTGGGTAGATGATAAACGTGATGCAGCTGTTATCTACGTAGGTCCAGCTATAGTCATTTTGAGCGCAGAAGGTAACGGGTTGTACCTGGCCTGAAGAAAGGTCGTGTGTATAAGTCTCACTAAATTGATAAGTCGATTCAGCAACCATACTAGCGGCAGCCACAAAAACGCTTCGGTTGAATGGATTGTCCGATTTAAAGATAGTGGAGGACGCATCAAAGCTGACTTGTTTTGCGTCGGCAACATGTAAGTTCACTCTCTTGTTTGTCTCTCCATTATATTCTTCACCATTCACTCTCACTATAGCTGTAGGAGCGTCTGTTCTGTCTCCTCTTGCGTAGATGTATTGCGACACGTTGTAGCCTATAGCTGTGTTCCCAAAATACTCATCTTGATACGCACCATTAATTGCTCTTACCTCAAGCTTAAAATTCCTTGTGCTGTCAGGAAGGTCAAAGTCCAAATGCTTTTCGCTGGTGAGAAGATTCAGTACGCGGTGCTCCGCATAAGTGCTATCCGTTAGAGACCACTCATAAGTGATAGGATCTGGTGCTGTATAATCCGCTTCATTCGTAATCTGAACACTTCGAGTAATAGTTGTAGATACAGTCTCTTCCGATTGGCTCGTGAGATTTTCAAGTCTAGGGCTCGAAATCACATCATCATCCGTCAAAGACGAAGCGACCTGCCAAGTGTCAGACTCGCAGTCATTTGAGTCATAGCACCACATAAAGTGCAAGTCACCATACTGCGGATACTTAAAGCGCAGTACTGACATTCCTTCTTCGAGACCTGCATAAATCAGGAAGCTATCCAACGGGCTTTTTAGCAAATCCCAATACCCGTTTTCGCCGTAGGCAGCGGCATCAAGCTCAACGCACTGGTCGGGATCAACGGTTACCACTGCTGCAGGATTCGCCGGCGCTATCAATATACTATTGCCATCATGACATGTTGGCAGCGTTGCCGTTCCATTCACTTCGATGTTCAAATACCGCTTTATAACTTCTCCACTGCCCTCAAGTCGGACAGCTACTTTTTGAGTTTCTGCCTCATCTGTATCCATCAAATAATCGTAATGATTCAAGGGGCGATAGGTGAGCGTGTTTCTTGTCTGATTGACGATTAGCTGTCCGCGGTTTGGCTGCTCAACCTCAACAAACTTTAGGTCCAGATCGCTAAACACATCCACACCAACTGTTTTGTCGGTATCTTTGTCCGTTGTCAGCGTAATCACGTCTGAACTGTGGTTGGTAATGGCTACATTGATGCACTTTTCAAAACCTTCCAAGGTCTCACTATCGTAGCCCGACTTATCAGCACAGCCCGTTAGTAAAAATTCACCTGGGTTGTTTTGCATGAATATATAGGAATCGCCTTGGGACTCGGACAACACCGCCATGCTGCCAGTGCTGACCTCTTTCAAGGTCCACTCGTGCTCGGGGAGCCCCTCTCCTTCAACTGTTGCAGTAAACGTTGAAGACTCACCGGCAAAAAGATGGAGAGCTCCCTTGTTGTCCATTGGCAGGGGAATAAAAGTTCGTTGATCGTACGCCAAAGAGTATGATTCAAGCGTACCGCTGCTGGGTGTTGATTCTTCAGGAGAAGTCGACCCGCCATTACTCGTACTAGCTGAATCACCACTTCCTCCACCACAGCCCAATAGAGCCAACGCTATTGGTAGACAAATCATTGTGCGCATAGATATTCCCTGTCCGTTTCTTCACATTCCTCTATGCACACACTATGAAGTTGCATTCACGAGCTCAATAACGGCAATCGATTACATAATCAATAATTTACTTGTAATTCTAACTTATGGAGAGTCTTCAAATTTTGTTGCAAATAAAAATAGTTTTCATTTGAGAGCTATTTGGTTTTAAAGATTATACTCTCCAAAATCATTGTTATATTTGAGGATATTGGACTGACTGAGCCTGGAAATGTAGCAACCACTTCACCCTTTGCATTGATCAGGTACTTGTAGAAATTCCATCTCGGTTCGACCCCTGCCTGCTTACTGATTTCTGCAAACACTGGGTTAGCATCACTCCCTTTTACAGGACTTCTCGCCATCATCGGAAACGTCACGCCATAATCGAGGTAGCAGACTTTAGCTGAACGCTCCTCGTTACCTCTGTCTTGGTTAAAGTCATTGGACGGAAAACCTATCACACTGAAGCCTTCATCTTTGTACTTTTGGTACAGTGCTTCTAATTGCTCAAACTGTGGCGTATATCCGCATTGACTAGCCGTATTCACCACCAGCAAGGTTTTGCCTTTGAAGGTCTCGCAAAGGTCGACTGTCTCATTAGAGTTAAGCTTTCGCTGCGAGCCATTGAGAATATCGGGGCAACTTTGTGCTGATGCTGGGGCGCTGAGAGCCAGCGTGATAACGGCGGGGATGAGCATTTTCATAGGCAAACCTCTTTGAGTAGTTGTCGACATTGAGCATTACCTAAACCAGAGAAAAAAGATCAGATCATCGTGCCAGAACACAAAAATGCTTCCTTCCCTTGTTCCTTTCTCATTCTCATCGGAGCCTTCTCAAAGAACCGTCGTATTGATTTGGCTACTAACCGACTCAGAGATAACGTCGGCCAATACTCACAACGATAAGGACGTTCCCATGAAAATTTTGCTTGTTACCGCACTATTGCTGACCACCTTCTCTGGTTTTGCCGCAGAGAAAGGAAAGACAGAGCATCTATTAGAAAACGATGCAGTGATGGCCGTGCGCCATACCTATCCGCCAGGTTCAGAATCTGGCATGCATGGACATGATTACCCTTACCGGGTCGTTTATGTTTTAGAAGGCGGCACTGCAGAACTTGTACCTGATGATTCGAGCAAACCAACCCGCACCATCGAATTTATGGAAGGAATGACCCTCTATGTACCTGCTGCCACTCACAATGTGAGGAATGTGGGAACAACTCCAATTAGGCTGCTCGAAGTTGAACTGAAACGCTAAGCCTATATTCTTCCTAAAAAATCAGCGCCCGGAGTCAAGTTTTACAGGCGCTGATAAGTCTCATATTTAATAATCACTTTTCCAATAAACGGCTTATCTCCCTGTATTCGCATCTACCAACTTGCCAGGTAACCCTATGTTTTATCTGGATACTTCGCCCAACATTCTCACTATTGAATCAGAAAGCAAATAAATGAGTCACCCGTAAATTATATCGATTCATTTCGTATCAACATCCCTATCAGCTTGCCAACCCCACAAAGTTAATAAAATGATAAATATCGTATCGTTTTAGTTAACAACAGGACGAAGTCATTCCCTCTGGGGTGACAACAAATGAGGACCAAGGCAATGAGAAGTAATTGGTTAAAGGGAAGAAAAACATGGGCAGCCGTGCTTGTGGGCGCTGCAATGACATCCGTTCTTGCAGCACCAGCATGGGCGCAGGAAAAGATTCGCTGGAAAGTTCAGGCAGTATTTGGCACTCACTTACCCGCACTGGGGGACCCCATTACTCAGGTCGCGGAACAGGTGGATAAAGCCACTGATGGCAATATCAAATTCAAAATCTATGAACCTGGCAAACTGGTCCCGCCTTTCGGTATTACTGAAGCTATCAAAAACAAGCAGATCGATGCCGGCTACACCTGGTTAGGTTACGACCAAGGCAAAATCCCTGCAGCCGCTTTGTTTGCAGCGGTTCCTTTTGGCATGGAACCATGGGAATACGCGACCTGGTGGTACGAGGGCGAAGGCAAGCAGTTAGCCGAAGAACTCTACGGTAAACATGGTGTTCATCCTGTGCTGTGTAGCGTGATCGGTCCGGAAACGGCAGGCTGGTTTACCAAAGAGATGAACTCACTCGACGATTTCAAAGGGCTCAAAATCCGCTTCGCAGGTATTGGCGGTAAAGTGCTGCAAAAAGCGGGCGCTTCTGTCACCGTTCTCCCGGGCGGCGAGATATTCCCGGCTCTGGAAAAAGGCGCGATTGATGCGTCTGAGTTCTCCATGCCTGCTATCGATAGCTTGATGGGCTTCGACAAAATCGCCAAGAACAATTATTTCCCTGGTTGGCACCAGACCTTCACGGCCTCCCACCTCGTGATTAACAAAGATGTCTGGAATGCACTGGAGGAATCCACTAAAGCCACCATCGACATGGCATGTACAGCCGGTACGTTCCGTGCCCTCACCCGCGGTGAGTCGCTGCAAGGTGAAGTGCTCGCAGGCTTTGAAGAAAAAGGCGTTACAGCCCGCACCCTCAACCCAGAACTGCTGCAGTCACTGCATTCGCTTTCCACCGAAGTGATGCAGGAAATTGCAGATTCAGATCCTGACTTCAAACGCATCTACGCGTCCCAACAGAAGTTCCTCGGCAACTACAAACTCTGGAAACAGATGGCTTACCTGCCAAGGGATTTCGAGTAATTCGTCAACTGGGATGACATAACTGCTCCCCCGCCTCGTGCACTGGGGAGCCCTTTTTGGGCAAGGATGCGCTATGCATAACAATAATCACAACTCTGCCTCACAAGACACCGAAGCACTGCCAGAAACCCGACTCTCGCGCGCGCTCGATGGCTTCTTACTTAGCCTGGGTAACGCATTTTCTTGGGTTTGGGTGGTGCTTATGTTGGTCATTATCACCAATGTGGCGATGCGCTACCTACTGGGTGAAGGCCGCATCGAGTTTGAAGAACTGCAGTGGCACCTTTACGCACTTGGCTGGTTGGTCGGCCTCTCTTATTGCATGGTCACGGATAGCCACGTCCGGGTTGATTTGCTGCGCGAGCGCTTTTCACTCAGAACCCAGGCCAAAATCGAGCTGCTTGGTCTCATCATTCTGCTGATGCCATTTCTGGTGCTGGTGTTTTGGTATGCGATTCCCTTCTTTCTTTACTCATGGGAACTCGGCGAGGTTTCTGCAGCGCCGGGTGGCTTGCCTTATCGATGGGCGATGAAAGCGGTCTTGCTCCTTGCTTTCGGGTTACTAGCATTTGCCACCCTTTCGAGACTCAGCCGCATTTGCGCTTTGCTGTTTTCCAATAAATCTACCGCACACCAACTTGCTGCCCGTGCAGGCACTGAACGAGAGGAGTAATCGCCATGGAAGTGAATGAAATTCTCGTCCTCATCATGTTCGGGATGTTTATCCTGCTGCTGTTTACCGGCTTCCCGGTCGCTTGGGTACTTTGCGGCATTTCATTGGTATTTGTGCCTGTCGCCATGTTGGCGGATGAATGGTTTGATGCCTTTATCGGAATTGACTGGAATTACGCCTCGCTGGTCGTCCCAAGAATGTGGGACATCATGACCAACTGGGTATTGGTCGCCCTGCCCATGTTCATTTTTATGGGTCTGATGCTGGACAGATCCGGGACCGCCGAAGATCTCATGGGCAATCTGGTGCGCCTTTTTGGTCGTGTACGAGGCGGACTGGCAGTCACCGTTACCTTTGTTGGATTGTTGCTTGCAGCGTCTACCGGGATAATCGGCGCATCTGTCGTACTACTGGCAGTGCTGGGAATGCCAATGATGATGCGTGATGGCTACAGCAAGGAGTTGGCCTGCGGCACAGTCGCATCAACCGGCACGCTCGGGATTCTGGTTCCTCCCAGCATTATGTTGGTGATGATGGGCGATCGTATTGGCGTGTCAGTTGGTGATCTGTTCCTTGGCGCGGTGTTTCCGGGGCTGATGCTCGCGGGCTTTTACGTTACCTACATCCTTTCACTGGGCTATCTCCGTGCTGATATCGCCCCAGTGTCAAAAGACGCCGAGCCTATCAGCCTAAAAGTCATTTTCAGTGCGCTAAGTGCAGCCTTGCCGACTGCTGCGCTTATCATTGCAGTGCTTGGCTCAATCTTTATGGGTATTGCGACACCAACAGAAGCCTCCGGTGTTGGAGCGTTGGGAGCAACGATTTTGGCCTTCGCCCGTGGAAAACTGACGCTCGAGGTTGTCCGCGAAGTGGGTAGGGAAACCACCAAAACCACGGCATTTATCTTTGCGTTGATTATCTGTGCGACTGCGTTTTCTCTGATCCTACGCGGATTGGGTGGTGATGAACTGATAGAGAAAGCCCTTACCAGTCTGCCATTCGGCCCCAGCGGCATCGTCATTGCCATTCTGGTCGTGACTTTTATTCTCGGCTTCTTCCTCGACTGGATTGAACTCACCCTCATCATTTTGCCTTTGGTGGCCCCAGTGGTCAGTGCATTGGGCTTTGATCTGGTGTGGTTCGCTGTGCTGTTTGCGGTTTGCCTGCAAACGTCTTTTCTGACGCCGCCTGTCGGCTTCGCTCTCTTCTACCTAAAAGGCGTTGTTCCTAAAGGTATCCACCTCATCCATATCTATCGTGGTGTGGTGCCTTTCATTCTGTTGCAGCTACTCGGTCTCGCGATCGTGTTTTGGATGCCATCCATCGTGACCTGGCTACCCAAGGTGGTTTATTCACCCTGATTTATCGCTTTTACCCAAGAAAGTTATTTGTGACTGGTTCACACATAGATTTACAAGGAGTCGTTATGTCTCATTCGATTATTCTTCCGCGCCTGATGGAAATTGGCGACGGTGCATTACAAAAGCTACCGGATATGATGCGTGCGCTTGGCTGCCATCGTCCCATCATCATTACTGATAAAACCATGGTAACGCTGGGACAGGCTGCGAAAGTGGAAAGTCTGCTGCAACAGAAAGAGATTCAATCCACTGTCTTTGATGACACCATTCCTGAACCCACTGATGCTTCCATCTCGGCAGGTGTTAACGCCATTAGCACTGGAAACTATGATTGCCTCATTGCATTGGGTGGCGGCAGCGTGATTGACAGTGCCAAAGCCATGGCTGTATTGGCTGGTTCTGGGGGCGAAATGCGTGATTTCCGTTTCCCTCGCATTGTGTCAGAAACGGCATTACCACTGGTGGCGATCCCAACCACAGCCGGAACTGGCTCAGAAGTTACCCGTTTCACCATCATCACGGATGCAGAGAATGACGAGAAAATGCTCTGCGTCGGCCCCTCATTTATGCCGACCGCCGCGTTAGTGGATGCCGAGCTTACCCATACCCTGCCCACGCGAATGACCGCAGATACTGGCATCGATGCTCTGACACACGCGATTGAATCTTACGTTAGCCGAAAAGGCAATGCCTTTAGCGACTATCACGCCAGAGAGGCGATGCGCTTGATCGCGCCTAATCTCCGTCGCGCCTGCCAAGATGGGAGTGATATTCAGGCGCGTGCAGACATGATGCTGGGCGCAACCCTAGCAGGTATCGCCTTTTCCAATGCATCCGTAGCTTTAGTGCATGGTATGAGCCGCCCTATTGGCGCGTTATTCCATGTGCCGCACGGCCTTTCAAACGCCATGTTGCTGCCTTCTGTTACTGCTTTTTCATTACCCGCAGCACCAGAGCGCTATGCCGACTGCGCGAAAGCCATGGGCGTTGCTGACCCGCAGGATGACACTGACTTTGCATGTCAAAAGTTGCTCGACGAATTGCACGCACTCAACCGCGATTTGGATGTCCCAACGCCAGAAGGATTTGGCATCGACAGAACCGCCTTTTTTACCAATATGGACACCATGGCTAAGCAGGCGATGGCGTCAGGTTCACCCGCAAATAACCCGAGATTACCGAGCCATGAAGAGATGGTCGATATTTACAGCCAGCTTTGGCAGTAAGCCCAAGTTTATCCACTAAAGGGAGTTAAACATGAACACGATTGGACATCTGATAAATGGTGCTTTAATCACCGAAGGTCAAACCACATTGCCCGTATACAACCCAGCCACAGGCAATGTGGCTACACAAGCCGATGTAGCAAGCGCCAAAACCGTCAACGAAGCGGTACGGCTTGCCAAAGAGGCTTATCCGGCTTGGCGTAATACGCCGCCAATCCGCCGTGCCAGAATCATGCAGAAATTTCTGCAACTGCTGGAAGAGAACGCGGACACCATCTGCGAAATGATTGGCCACGAGCACGGTAAAATTAAACATGATGCGATGGGTGAGCTTCAGCGTGGCATCGAAAACGTCGAGTACGCCTGTGGGATCCCGACACTTCTCAAAGGCGAACACAGCCGCGGCGTGGGGCCGGGCATTGATGCCTGGAGTGAATTCCAGCCCCTTGGTGTCGTTGCCGGTATCACTCCATTCAACTTCCCAGTCATGGTGCCACTGTGGATGTACCCTCTCGCTATCGCCTGTGGGAACTGCTTTATTCTCAAACCTTCAGAGCGCGACCCAAGCTCGACACTCTTCGTCGCCCAGTTGTTGCAGGAAGCCGGATTGCCACCGGGCGTGATGAATGTGGTCAACGGAGACAAAGGCACGGTTGATGCCCTGCTCGACAACAAAGACATCAGCGCCGTCAGCTTTGTCGGCTCAACGCCCGTGGCAGAAAGCATTTACTCCCGCGCGAGTGCTGCTGGGAAACGTTGTCAGGCATTGGGTGGGGCAAAAAACCACGCCATCGTGATGCCAGATGCTGACTTAGATAACGCCGTCAGCCAGCTTCTTGGTGCAGCGTTTGGTTCTTCGGGTGAGCGCTGCATGGCGCTTTCTGTTGTTACCGCAGTTGGTGACAACACCGCCGATGCGCTCATTGCCAAACTCAAAGAGAAAATGACAGATCTTCGCGTTGGAGCCTGTAACGACAACAACAATGACTTCGGTCCTGTGATTACCGGCGCGCACCGCGACCGCGTGGTGCGTTTGATTTCAAGTGCAGAAACACAGGGAGCAGACGTTGTTGTTGATGGTCGTGAACCTTTGGTTGCAGGTTTCGAATCAGGCTTCTTTGTTGGCGCGACCCTCATTGACCGCGTTACACCGAAAATGGAGAGCTACAAAGAAGAGATCTTTGGCCCGGTTTTGCAGGTGGTTCGCGTTGATACCATGGCTGATGCCATGCAGCTCATCAATGATCACGAATACGGAAACGGAACCTGTATTTTCACCCGCGATGGTGAGGCCGCCCGTTATTTTTCGGATCATATTGAAGTCGGTATGGTTGGCATTAATGTGCCTTTACCGGTTCCCGTCGCCTATCACAGCTTTGGTGGCTGGAAGCGCAGCTTCTTCGGCGACCTGAGTGCCTATGGTCCAGATGGCGTTCGCTTCTATACGCGCAGAAAAACCATCACCCAGCGCTGGCCGTCTGAAGCCGTGCGAGAGGGTGTGTCATTTTCAATGCCAGTGATGAAATAGTGTGAAAGCGTGATACTTAAGGGGCCCACTTGTGTGAGCGAGCTTATACAGGTGCGCCCCGACAATACGGTTTGCTGTCTGATGCAGATATACTTTCACCATATCGACTGAATCAGGTGCAGGGATGACGACAGAAAGACGCGAAAAAGCCTCATCAATAACCCGTGTATTGGAAATTATCGAAGCAATCTCCTGCTCAGAGCGGCCGCCAAGTCCAGCCGAACTGTCAATCATGCTCGATATTCCTAAACCCAGCATTCACAGATTGCTGCAACAGCTAGAACGGGAAGGCTTTGTACAAACCAACATGCGTGGAAACCTTGTACCAGCGAACCGTATGCATGACATCGCGCTCGGTGTATTACACACCACACACTTTAAAGCTATTCGACAGGCCATTTTGCAAAAGCTCGCCAATGAGGTGGGTGAAACCTGTGGTGTCTCTCTACCAAATGGCGTCGACATGATCTATTTCGACCGCGTGCAAACCAACTGGCCCCTGCAGATTAATTTGCAGACTGGAAGCCATACGCCTATTTGGTGCACTGCCAGTGGCAAGCTCTATCTCAGCACCCTGTCGAAACGACGCCGCCAAAGACTTATCAATAATATGAGCCTGGAGCGGCATGCGAAAAACACCATCACAGATCCCATTGATTTAGAGCGTGCGCTCACGGAGATCGAAAAGCAGGATCTTGGCATCGACAATGAAGAGTTTATCGATGGTATGGCAGCGATCGCAGTACCTATTCGCAATGAAGATGGGCAACTGCATGCATGCTTGTTTACCCATGCCCCGGTATTTAGAAGTTCATTGGAAGACTTGCTGAAGTTTGAGCCGCAACTTCGACGTGCAGCAAGGGACCTTGAAGCCCTCATGAAGGAAGGTTAAGACACTTAGAATCCCGATTTTTACCTGCCCGCCCTACAGCTATCCTGCTACATCACCCATGATGTCGGCAGGCTTGTTTTGTGGGTAAACCCATCATATTTAAGACCACTCTAATAAATATATTTATAAATATTTCATATATTTAAAATCATTTTCGGACAATACCCATACTAAAATTAAGTAGTCTTATCATTGCTACAGTTTTGGGCTGGCAGGATATTTCAGACGCCCTACGATGAATATCGATACATTAAGTATCGTTTTGACACAAGGCAGTATCGTCAATCATCAATAAAGGGATAATTTCTCATGAAGAAGATCACCGTATGCTCATTAGCCGTTCTGATGGGCTTTTCCGTTCACTCAGCTTCAGCAACAACACAGGAAGAGCTGGGCAATATTGGCGCTTATGTTGATTCAATCCTGAATCCAAACATGACCAACACTGCAAACACAACAGGCACAACATACAAAACCCACCAGCCGCCATCCATTAATCAAGCTGGTGATGCGCTGCATTATCTTGCCTTTGCCGAATATGTTTACAAAAGTTGGGGCGCACCAAGCGGATGGACGCTGACGGAAACCATTCACGATAGCAGTACGGGTTTTCATGCCGCCGTTTATACCAGTGGCAGCAACGCAGTGATTGCATTCCGTGGCAGCGAACTGGGGACTTCTGATTGGGTAAACAATGGCATTATGGCCGCCGGAGAAGTGCCACCGCAGTACCGTTTAGCCATTTCAGAGTCAGCGCGACTCGCTAGCCAATACAGCAGCTACAACATTCATTACACTGGCCACAGCCTTGGTGGTGGTCTTGCTACGGTTGCTGCCATTCGCACGGGCAAGCCTGCTACCGTCTTCGACGCATCAGGCATAGGGAACGCCGTATTGAGTGAAATTCAACAGTCCATGGCTAACGCAGGTGTTAGCGCCGCATCGTGGTCAACCAATGCCGGGCGAATCACCAACTATAACCTGGAAGGCGAATTCGTATCTGATGGCGATTACCAACAAGATGCCGATGTGATTGGCGTGGATTCAAAACAGTATGGCAATATTTTCTACCTCTCCGCCGCACGTTTCACACCTCTGTTTTTCCTCGATACTGGCCTTTCCCGCCACTTTACTACGCCACTGAGAGAAGAACTGCAATTTCTTTCCCAACCGGTTTTTCGTGTTAATGCCAATGACTGGAACAGCATCGACAACGACATTAATGGATTTACGGCCCTGTTCTATATCGATTGGACTGACGACACGTTGGACTTGATGGCGTGGCAAGCTGAATACGCCATTAACTCTTTCCCAAGCTTCCTTGAAGATCTTTAACAACAAAGTTGGCTAGGCAAGAAAAAGCCCCTTAATCGGCCAGATTATGGGGCTTTAATTTAAGGGAACATCAACCAGGGGGAACAGTTGAATTTGTTACGCCGCACGAGCCACGAAGGCTTTGGTGCGTTCGTTTTGAGGATTACCAAAAATCTGGGATGGCGGACCCTGCTCGACAATCACGCCGCCTTCCATGAAGATCACCTTGTCGGCAATCTCACGGGCAAACTGCATTTCGTGGGTCACCACAATCATGGTTTGCTTTTGCTTGGCGAGTGCTTTCATTACCGCCAACACTTCTTCTACCCATTCAGGGTCGAGCGCAGAAGTTGGCTCATCAAAAAGGATTACTTCGCCTTTACACGCCATAGCACGGGCGATGCCGACACGCTGCTGCTGACCACCGGAAAGTTGCGCAGGATATTTCTCTAAATGCGCTTCCATCCCGACGCTGACCAACAATTTACGTGCAGTTTCCAGCGCTTTATCTTTTGGCTCTTTCCACACGGTGACAAGCGATTCCGCCACATTTTCCAGTGCGGTTTTGTTGGCGAACAACGCATAGCTCTGGAACACAAAACTGCTTTGTTTACGAAGCTGGTGAATCTCGTTCTTTGATACCTTGCCAGCGTTAACACGCACATCACCAATCTGGATTTCACCACCACTTGGCACTTCCAGGTAGTTCAGACAACGAAGCAGTGTTGACTTCCCCGTGCCAGACGGGCCGATAATCACCACAATCTCACCTTGTTTGACGTCGAGATCGATTTGCTTCAGGACCTCGACATCACCAAAGCGTTTGCTCAAATTTTTAACTTCAATCATCGTGCATACGCCTTGTTCAATCGGACTTCCATCACCGTTTGAAGACGGGTGAAGAAAATCACCACCAGCCAGTAAATCAAAGCCACCGCCATGAAGGCTTCAAAGAACTTAAAGCTCGAAGAGGCTTCCATCTGTGCCTTCGCCATGATTTCTGCCACACCCAGCGTAAACGCCAGTGAGGTACTTTTGATCATGTCGATGAAGTAGTTCATCAATGAAGGTGTTGCGACGCGCGCTGCCTGCGGCAGGATAATGCGTTTCATCGCCTGAAGTTCGGTCATACCGACACTCAGGCTGGCTTCCATCTGGTTCTTATCAATCCCCAGAATCGCACCGCGAATACTCTCGGCCATGTAGGCGGAGAAATGGAGCGACAAGCCAATCACAGCCGCGGTAAAAGCATCCATCCCTACAAATATCGGGAAGACCTGTGGCAGTCCGTAATACAGTAAAAAGAGCTGCACCAGCAGCGGTGTGCCGCGGAAGAACGAAATGTACACGGCGACGATAGAGTCGAGCACTTTGACTTTGAACACCCTTACCAGTGCCAGCAGCACCGACAGCACCAGAGCAATCGCAAAGCCAATCAGTGACATTTCCAGAGTTATTCCCAGATACTTCACTAGTATCGGGAACAACTCCAGCATGTAGTTAAAGTCGAAGCTCTGCATTATTTCGTGATGTCAGAGTCAAACCACTTCTCTGAAATCTCGCTGAGGGTGCCATCAGCTTTCATTTCAGTCAGTGCCTGATCCACTTTGGCTTTGATAGCCAGCTTCTCAGGAGTGTTAAGGAATGGCATCGCATTCTGGATAGTTTCGAACGGTTCACCCGCCAGTTGCAGTGGCAAACCAGACTTTTTGATCAGCTGTGCTGAAGAAACGCGGTCCATGACGAACGCATCGGTACGGCCCAATGCAACGTCTTGCTCAAAACCAGAATCATAAGTGATGATATTGATCTCGTTGGTTTTGTCGTAATTGCGCAGCAGTTGCTCGAAGTTACTGCCAAGGTTAACCGCCACTTTCTTGCCTTTCAGATCCTCGATACCTTCGATGTCTTCACGGCCTTTACGCACAACCACCTGTGCACCGTCTACCACATAAGGAACAGAGAAAGCGTATTTTGCTTTACGCGCGTCAGTCATGGTGATTTGGTTACTGATAGTGTCGATGTGGCCCGCTTCCAGCATGCCGAAAAGGCCTGAGAAGTTTGCAGTCACGAACTCAACGTCGTAGTCCGCACGCTCGCCAATTTCATTCCATACATCGATTTCAAAGCCTTGCAGCTTGTCCATTTTCACAAACGTGAATGGGAAGTAGCGGCCAGACATACCCACTTTAATTTCTTCTTGGGCAAGCGAAGCGGTCGAAGTGAAGCTTGCTGCAAGTGCGACAGTAGCAAGCAAAACGTTTTTCATAGAAGGCATGGTTACAACTCCAATTGTTATTCTGTTTATTCCCCAAACGGCCTTTGGGCTTCAACACCTTACTCTCGATACGCTTAATGTTCGTAAGGTGTTTCGATTTATGGAGCCAAATGTAACTCATACATTTTTTTGTGATAAATAACGAAATGTTCTATGTAATAATCTGCAAATAAGAGCATTTATAGATATATCCGCCGCATTGATTACTTTTTGTACAAACAATACTCTGAGCTATCCTCGCTCCATCGAATTATAAAAAGCCGTAAAAAAATTCACCCCTCTGCCTCACCCGCCCGTTTATACCGACAAACCAGCAAGAAAAAGGAATCGGTATATGAAATTCAATCAAGTCACTATCGCTATTGTCACAGCACTGACCGTGGTTGTTGGCTGTTCAGAATCCATGAACGACTCAACCCAAACTACGCCTCAACAAGAATCGTCAAGGATTCAGGAAGAGTTGGTGGAACTGGAAGTTATAGATGCAACGAATGCCCTACCCGCTGCGCCAACCACTAAAATGGCGCATAGCCGCGTTGCGGCAAACCATCAATTTATGGTGATGCCCATGCCCGGCATTGACCCTTATATACAAACCGAAAACCGCGACAATTACCTCGATACACCGAGCAATGCTACAAAATTAGTGACAGTGTCATCTTTGTCGACGTTTTCTATTGATGTCGACACCGGCAGTTACGCCAATGTGCGTAGTTATCTGAAGATGGGAAACAAGCCACCTGCAGATGCCATTCGCGAAGAAGCCTTCATCAACTACTTTGATTACGCCTACCCGACGCCGGCAACCAAAGCCCGACCTTTTTCTGTCAGCACAGAACTTGCGCCTGCGCCATGGAATGCCGAACGTAAAATAGTGCGCATTGCGCTCAAAGGTTACGACATTCCGGTCAACGAGCGTAAAGCATCGAATCTGGTGTTTCTGGTCGATGTGTCAGGCTCCATGAATGAAACCAATAAACTGCCACTGTTGGTGCAAAGCCTCTCTCTGCTCGCTAAAAACCTTGGAGAGAAAGACAAGGTGAGTCTGGTGACTTATGCGGGGAATGCCTCCGTCGTGCTCGAACCGACCAGCGGTGACAATCAGCAAGCGATCGTCGATGCACTCAAAAGCCTACAAGCAGGCGGCGGCACCTATGGTGAAAGCGGAATCAAACTGGCTTACCAGCAAGCTAAAAAAGGCTTTATCAAAGATGGCGTAAACCGCGTCATTCTGGCGACAGACGGAGATTTCAACGTCGGAATGACCAGTTTGGATGCGCTAAAAGATTTGGTGGAAGACGAACGTGAGAACGACATTTCACTCACCACACTGGGCTTTGGTCGTGGCAACTACAACGATGCCATGATGGAGCAACTCGCCAACATCGGCGACGGCAACCATGCCTATATCGATACGCTTCATGAAGCACAGAAAGTCCTATTACGGCAGATGAGCGGCACGCTGCAAAGCATCGCGGAAGATGTAAAAATTCAGGTCGAATTCAACCCAGATACGGTTAAGGAATACCGCCTGATTGGCTACCAAAACCGAGCGCTACGTGATGAAGATTTCAACAATGATAGAGTCGATGCCGGCGAAATCGGTGCAGGACACACAGTTACAGCCTTGTATGAACTGACACTGGTTGGCGACCAGGGACGCATTGACGACCTGCACTATCAGAAGAAAAAGACAGACGCCGTCTCACACAGTGACGAACTCGCTCAGGTCAAAGTCCGATATAAGCTGCCCGGCAAAGAAAAAAGCCAACTCACCACTCAAGTGATTAATGGCAGTAAAGGCAAGCTGACATTCAAACAAGCCAGTGCTGATTTCCAATTTGCCACCGCGGTTTCCGCCTTTGCGCAGAAGCTCAAAGACAATCACTATGTCGATGGTTTAGCCTACAGTCAAATAGCTGATATCGCGCGTGAAAACCGGGGCAAAGACCCATTCAACTACCGCGGCGAATTTATCAGTCTGGTGGAGATAGCACAGAACCTTTAGGGGCTGTTAACAGGCATCCATGGATACACAAACCGACGAAACATTGATGGTGAACTTTAGCAAAGGCGACCAGCGCGCCTTTGCTGAGCTCTATCAGCGCCATAAAAATCCTTTGTATCGCTATTTCATGCGTCAATTAGGCGTGGCACAACATGCCCGTGCCGAAGAGTTATATCAGGATGTCTGGTACCGCGTGATTGATAAGCGGGAAAGCTATGCGCCGACCGCCAAGTTCACCACCTGGCTGTATCATATTGCCCATAATTTGGTGATTGATGAACACCGAAAAATGATGTCATCCAGCACCTATGCTCAATCACTAGACGACGAACAGATTGAAGTGCCTGATTGGGATGGCGATAAGCAAACTGCCATCAAAGCCTGTATGGCACTGCTAGCCCCTTTGCAAAGGGAAGCGTTTCTACTTCGCCATGAAGCAGGCTTTGAGCCAGCACAAATTTGCGAAATCGTCGGTGCGAAAGCAGAGGCTGTGAAAACCCGGCTTCGCTATGCCATGAATCAACTTCGCCAGTGCCTGACCAAAAAACTCGGAGACAGACGATGACAGCGCCAATCAAAGACGAAGACATCGTCGCGCTGTACAAGGAAAGCGCGACAGAGACATCAGGCAAAGACCTGGACAATCGCATCCTTGCTTACGCCAACAGCCAGCATAAAAAACGCATACCTTGGTGGACCTACGCAGGTCTCGCGGCAACAGTCTCTTTTGTCGCCTTGCTTGCGCCTTGGCAGTGGGTGGATCAGACCCTTGAAGCCCCCCAGGACATTGAGTTTATGAGCACACCAGAAACCATGAGCGAGGAAGCATTGTCCGACAGCGCAATAGAAGCGGTCCCGTCTATGGAAATATTGCCACCAAAGCCTGAGGAGCAGCGTCTATTCCGCAATTCACCTGCTGCGGCGAAATCCCTGCCGCATATGGAGATGGAACGGGAAGACGCAACAAATACTGAGTTTTCTGAAGTCGAAAAGCTGCTGAATGCAGGCAAAGAGCAAAAAGCACGTGAACTGCTAAAGCAGATGCTGACTGATGACCCAACTCTGCTCGAGAAGCTACCGCAAAGACTGAGAATTTTGGTAGAAACAGAAGGAAAATAAAGTGAGATCTGGTTTATCGCCAGATCTTGTCTTTGAAAAGAGATCTTTTCCACTTTTGGATAAAAGCTTTCCCTTAATCTTACAAGGGGTAAGTTAGATGGAGATTTCGGACAATTTTGGCTTAGATGAGTTTGACTGACATTGAGTACGCTAACTTCTATAGAGACTGCGACCAACCATAGCAACAAAATCGACCCAAATATCACGTCTACAACCCCAATACACAGCCAAACCTGACCATTAGATTTAATATCGTTAAATCAATGCGTTAGTCGCTTATTTTGGCTGACAACATTCTTTCGGTCCTCAATGCTCAATTTTAAAACATCACCCGTATTTAATTCATTGGATTAGAAATTAATTAGACATGAACTTTAATCCAACTAGTTTTTAATTGGTAATCAATTAAAAATTAATTAACAGGTATAGAATTTACAGCTTTAATTTAAACATTGTACGTATCGTCATGAGTTGACTTTCAAAAACTCCTCTACAACAATGGAGCTGCATTTGTTTAATCGATAAACTAAATGCATATATTGATTCCGTTAATCATTAATTTAATTAGCAAAAGGGAAAAATGATGAAGAAAGTCAATTTCGTTGCAAAAAAAGGCCCTGTTTTAGCCACTAAGAGCAAGCCTCACAAGCCAGGTCCTAACCCAGGTCCGAACCCAGGCCCTTGCTGTACGCCTTAATATTTTAGAGTAGACTCCTAATCTCTGAAATTTAAATAACATAATTTAAGAAAATCCTTTTAAAAGGCATTGTTATTCTTAAATTGAGGGGATGTTCATTCATCCCCATTTTGTATTAAAGTTGTGAGACTCGTGGTTCCTAACATGTCTTTTTGATTTTATAATTGAAATATATTTCCTTTACATTGCTCGAAGATTGTGACAAGAATTTCTTATTTATATCAACTTATCTATAAAACGAGAAAATCTCATTCTTTTTCATTTTTGCTGTTGGCAATGTTGTTAACCGCATCTCAAGCGCCGCTTCCCTATCTGTCTGGCCATCTCATCGACCAAGTTCTTCCCAGCTCAGACTCAAATTTGCTACTCAAGACAGTATTACTGCTCGCAGCGCTTTACTGCAGTTACCTGATTCTAAGCTACGTTAATGCATGGTTTCGTCTAAAAGTACGGAAAGAGATCATGATTGAGTTCAATCAGGATGTGATAAAGAGCATTCTGGGTATGAATTATAATCAACGACTTAGAATAAATAATGGCGATCTCTTGTCTCGGGTAACAAGGGATATCGAACAATTCGAAGATATTATGCCTTACGGACTATCAAGTGCCGTTCACCATATCGTCTTATCTTTAGTGTTATTAATCATCATTTTCATTATGAACTGGCAATTGAGTTTAATATTACTCGTTCTATTGCCTGCAGCCGTTATCGTTTACATGAGATTTGATGGCGCGCTGTGGTCATCTTCTAGAGATGAAACTGATGCCTCAGTAAGAAAAATCACAGTCATACAAGAAACCATTGAAGCTGATGCTGAAATAAAACTATATGATTCTTCAAGTTTCTTTTTAAAGTACTGCCGAAAAGCGGTTGAAAACCTAGAACATAAACGTTTGATCCGTCAGTTATACGATACCAAAGTGAGCATGATCATTATGGGAATACCCATGCTGGCGATGGTGATCATTTGGTACCTTGGCGGTGCGATGGTTATTGAAGAGCAACTCACCATTGGCTTAATCATCACCTATACAGCCACATTAAACTTGATGGTACCTTCACTGATTAGAATTATTGAGTTTGCTTCAAGCATCCCCAATGAATTGACGGCTTTAATGCGTGTAAAGGAATTGTGCGATTTAGCTCAGGCGCAATCTGAACCAGTTTCGGAGCGCAACACTGAGCTATCTCCTCTCATTGAAGCCATGGCAATAGAGGGAATGAGTTTTTCCTACCAACGCGACTACCCTTTGTTCTCTTATCTCAACTTAGCATTCGATAGAGGCAGGGCACATTTGATCAATGGTGGTAACGGTGCAGGTAAATCGACGCTGCTTACCATTTTGAGTGGAGAGCTGAAACCCCAGTCAGGGCATATCAAGCTGGACACGGCGCTTTTAGACACCTTATCAAACCGCTCTCAGTGGATTTCAATGGTTCCGCAGCGAATCCATATTATTTCCGATTCCATTCGCAACAATGTCTCTTTTGGTGTGGATGTTGAGGATGAAAAGATTCACAACGCGTTGTCTCTAGTGGGTCTGGATAACTGGGTGCAACGACTCGAGCAAGGTATCGATCATGTCATCAAAGACACACATTCAGAACTATCTGGCGGGCAAATTCAAAAATTAGGCCTGGCTCGGGCTTTATTGCGGGATACACCAGTTCTGTTAATGGATGAACCTACCAATAACCTGGATAGTAAAGCAGTAAAGTTACTTATAGATATCATTCGAACACAAAAACAGTCCAAGATTGTCGTGATTGTTAGCCATGATGACCGCTTATTTGATGCGGTTGATCGGGTCGTTTACCTTGAAAATGACAGTTCAAACGATTCAACTCGAGTGACAGAAACATCGACTAGACAAGGTAAGTAGGACGAAAGTGTGGTTTTTCTACGAAATCTCAATCTTTGGTAGTCATCAACACACTCAGGATGTTTAAGTGAGGCTAGGCGGCAGCTGAAAAATCAAAGGGACGCCCCTTCTAACAACCGACTCAAAAGCCGAACAATATAAACGAGATAACGTCTTCATGTTGTTTGGGTACATAGGGAATTGAAAACCTCTGTTATGAAGTTAAAACAGTATGGACACAATCAATGAGACGCTATTTCAAAAGCATATTCGCCGCCATCATTCTGGTTGCCGTTGCTGCTGGCTACTTTTTCTATGAAGAGCCGCCTCTTAGTGTTTCCGGTGTTGAGGTGCAACGTAATGACATGGCCTACATCATTCGCGTTACAGGTGAGGTGATCAATGACCGAACCGTTTCCCTGACCGCCTTGGTCAATGGCCGTATAGAGGAAGTTTATGTTGCCCGAGGCGATCGGGTGAAAAAGGACGACACCTTGGCTTCCATGGATAACCGCGCATCAATTGCCAGACTCAAACGCGCTCAAGCCGTCGTTCAGCAAGAAACGGTTCGCTTGAAAGAGCAGAAACAACGTTACAACAGATTGTCCGAACTCTCCGATAGAAAGCTCGTCGCTGTCGAAGCCCTCGACCAAGCTCAATATGAACTCGAAACGGCGAAAGCCGCGGTTGCTATCGCTCAAGCCGACGCACAAATGAGCGCTATTGAACAAGATTGGCAAAGACTGGACGCTCCCTTCGATGCCGTTGTCACGGATAAGTGGACCGAATCCGGGCAATGGGTAGAGGCCGGCACACAGCTTTTCCAACTCGTTGCTGTCGAGGGTTGGGAAATAGAAGCCAATTTAGATGCTGTGGACACTGGAAGAATTCATCTTGGCCAGGTCGTCAACGTAAGTTCTGATGCTTTTCCTGACCTAGTTTGGCAAACCCAAATCCATTGGATAGGCCCCGCGATTGAACGCTCAACAGAGCGCTATTTGAACACCTTTCCCGTTCGCATGGCACTGGGAGCAGATGCGCCACAATTGCTCTTGGGGCAACAACTGGATATCGAAATTGTTATCGAAGAACGTGGCAATGCGCTCAGCCTGCCCTACAGCGCCTTACGCGAGCGCGAGCCGGGGCTTTTTGAAGTTGCACTGATTGAACAAGGTACGATTCGCTTACGACCTGTTGAATCAGGATTAGAAACCGACACACATGTCGAAATACTCAGCGGGGTTCAAGAAGGACAGACAGTTGCGCTGTTTGATAGCGGATATCTGGAGATTGGGCGTTCAGCAAGGTTTGTCACTAACGATGATCAAAATTGAATCCTTGCATAAATCCTATTTTCGGGGAGACACCCCGTTACCCATCATCAGGGGTGTTGACCTGACTATCGATCAGGGGGAATTCGTCGCGATCATGGGAGCCTCTGGTTCGGGAAAAAGTACCCTTCTCAACATCATTGGCTGTTTAGACAAAGCAGATAAAGGCACCTACCACTTAGACGGCATAGGTGTTCATCAAACTGACGATGATGGACTTGCAAAACTCCGCTCCTCTTTAATGGGTTTTATATTTCAGTCGTTTAACTTGCTCTCGCGCCGTGACGCATTAGCGAATGTCATACTTCCATTGGTGTATCAAGGCACTCCGTCTTCTCAGCGCCAGGCGCTTGCTATTGCCGCTCTTGAACGCGTCGGCCTCGCAGATCGTGCCACTCACTTACCTAATCAACTCTCAGGTGGTCAGCAACAGCGCGTTGCCATCGCTCGGGCACTGGTCAACAAACCCAAACTACTGATTGCAGATGAACCCACCGGCGCTTTAGACAGTAAAACAGGTCAGCAGGTGATGGACTTGTTCAAGGAGTTGCATTCTGAGGGTCATACCATTGTGATGGTCACACACGATGCGCATTTAGCGCAGGCGGCTGATAGAGTTGTGCATATGCGGGATGGCAGGATAGTGGTATGAAGGAATTACGCATTCTGCCTGATTTGTTCAGAGAAGCCCGGCTTGCCATGCTGGCGAACTGGGGCAGATCCATGCTGAGTATGATTGGTATTGCCGTCGGTATCGCCGCAGTCATGACGGTAGATACTGTTAGTACTGGCGGTAAAGCTTTCGTCATGCAGGAGTTAGAAACCTTTGGCCTCAAGTCTGTTTGGGTATATCGCGCAAATAGCAGTAAAGACCCGCACAGACGAACAAGAACAGGCACAGGCATCACCAATAAAGATTTAGTCGCACTACAAGGAGACTGCTGCCCCTCGGTTAGCCTGATCAGTCCTATCGTTTCTCCGAGCGGTTCTGCCCCTATCGTTCAGGCGGGAAACCGCTACAGTAATGCACACGTCACTGGCGTCAACATGAACTACTTAACCATTAATAATGACCAGTTACGTGTCGGAAGAGGCCTGAGAGAAGTCGAAATCAGAAATCGCAGACCTGTCGCTATGATTGGGGAAACTGTCGCCTCAGATCTCTATCCTGGCATTTCTGATCCTCTGGGCCGCACGCTTCGGATTTCAGGCCGTGAATATCAGGTGATTGGCGTACTTCGCTCTAAAAGTCGGGATTTGCTCGCCAGTATTGGTTCTGCAGGCGGCGATGTGAATAACCGGATATTAGTGAGTTACCCGCTGATACAGGCGCTCAATGGCAATGATGACGTGAGTTACATTCAAGCTCAAGCCACTACCGTTGAATCCGCTGAAGCGGCAGCTACACAACTGAAAGGTGTTCTTTCCAGGCGTTACCAAGGCGTATTTGAATATGAAAGCGGTACTCTCGCCTCTTACATAAAAACCACGGATAACATTCTCGGCGGAGTCACCATCATAGGCATCATTGCCGCCTCTAGCGCGCTTATCGTCGGGGCTATCGGTGTCGGCGGGATCATGAGCACGGCCGTTGCTGAACGAACCCGCGAAATCGGTATTCGTGCAGCCATTGGCGCTCATCGCAGCCACATCATGATTCAGTTTATCGTGGAATCGGTGCTTATTTGTCTGATTGGTGGTCTGGCGGGTTTAGCCGTTGGCATGCTTATTGGCGTTGTGCTGGACTTTTTTACCGGCTTTCCGTTATTTCCCGGCATTCTGGGGGTCAGTATTGCCCTTGTTGTCTCCATCTTGGTTGGATTAGTCGCTGGGTATTTGCCAGCTCGAAGAGCTGCACAAATGAAGCCAGTCGATGCACTTAGGGATTCATGAAGATAAGCTCGTCAGCCAAGGCTAGCATCGTGTTCTTCGTAAAATGACGCTGACAGGATAAGAGCGTTTCTGGTGAGGTGAACAATCCAAACGAATAGCACTGAGCCAGTCACGACATAAGCGACGCCGAGTAGCAGTGCAAAGATAAAGAACTCAAGTGAATGCCATCCCAGCGGCCTATTTTCTTCGTGAACGACCCAAAACAGGACTGAAGAAAGACAAATGGCGGCCCAGACTGGGAGTGCTAGCATCAATGTGCTAATTAAAAACGCCCGCCATATGAACTCTTCGTAACCTGTGATTCCTAATTGAAAGAAAAGGTAGCCTTTGTTCTCTTTAAGAAACTTAAACCCATAAAAAGTATTAGCGACAAACTTTTTGGGTTCCGGGGAACTCATTGGCAACCCCAATAACAACAAGGCCACACCAACAAACACCCCGCCTAGGGCTATTGTGAAAAGTTGGAAAAAAGATGCAACCTGCCAGTCAATATAGAAATATGTCGTATAAGCAATGACAGGAAGCATTAATATGAAACCGAGACGATCACCAATCACTCTCGGGTATAAAAAAGACAAACTCAAAACTGCAATAAGCAGTAACGCGAGCAAGCCCACTTCTAGAAAATTCCTTTTTTAAAGTGACGACGTAATACGCCCTCTTTGTGCTCTTGCAAAAAGGCTCTGAAATCCTCTGAGAACATGGCATAGAGGTGGTAGTCATTCCATCCATCACCAGCCCGCACGTAATTTTTCAATACACCTTCTTTTCTACCACCAAAGTCTGCAAGGCTAATTGAATCATTATTACCAGATAAGACATACCCATAGACTTTATGTAAGTTCATCACATTAAAAGCCATTTGTAGACTTAACAAAGCAATCTCAGGACCAAAAACGCTGGTGCGATACTCTTCCTCTCCAACCAGGTAGCGAAGATCTGCAGTGCGGCTTTTCCAGTCGATGTTATTAAACCAGACCATCCCTATTGGCTTGCCACTCTTAACGGAGCAGACCAAGCCTAAAAGGTTGTCCCCACCATAAACAGCCGCATTCTCCTCAAGCCAGGTCATTGCCTGGTCCTTAGCACCGTTAACAAAGCTAGAGCTGTCGAAGACGGTCGAATTCAGGTAAGGGTCATCTAGCCAACGAACGATGGTATCAAGATCTTCGAGGTTAGGACGGCGCAGAGCGCAATAGATTCCACGGACACTATCAAACACGCTTATCCTCACTTCCCATTATTAGTAAATCGTAATACGCGCCTTCTACAAACAACTGATCTTTAAGACGGGCTTCCTCGGTAAAACCTAAACGCTTTAAGCAGTCTATTTCTAACTTCTCATTGGGGAGTAACTGGACATAATATTTTCCGAGATTATAATTTTCGGCCAACCATTCCATTACGCCTTTAATATCTTCATCAGCAGCGTCGCATAACAAATGGACATCAATATAGGCAATTCCTTCAAAAACAGATTTTATTCTGACAAACCCCACTTTTGTTGAATTATTAAATACAACAAAGTCACCTTCACCCAACACTGAATCAAGCTCGGACTTTGAACAACCGAGTGGATAAGCCAAATTCTTATAAGTTGAATATCTAAAGCTTGATGACTCCAAATCTAAAAAATCATCTAAAGTTGCTAATCTAAATGGCACTAAAATCTCCAATCATATTCTTTGATTACATGTCATATAACTGAACAGCGTTATCATTTTATAATTACAGCTTTAATAAATTATCGATTCGGCGTATACAGCAGACCAATATATAGCTCAACTCATGACCTGTTGAGAGATATGTTCGATAAGATTCTTTCGTTTTATAAAGGTCACATCAAACGTCGCAGACAAGACTTCACGCCCATTGACATAGGAGTTACCCATTAATCTGGCACCCAGACGGTTGATAGCCTTTATCGTGACGTGTGCTTCCAAGGTATTGCCCGGTAGCGCAGGCGACTTAAATCGCATCTGGCTAACGGTGCTGGCAATCACATCCGTCTCTTCTTCAAACTCACTCCGGTAATGAACCAAGACAATACCAGCTTGTGCCAATGCTTCCCCCATCAAAACACCGGGCATCATGCTGACATGTTTGAAGTGAGCATCAATCAACTCAGAAGATTCGGGTATCTCGTATTGTGCGACGACTTTAGATTCAGTTAGCTCTCTGACTAAGTCCACAAACAGAAAGGCATCGCCGTAAGCCAAGATGGAACGAATGGCCTCTTTGTCGAGTTCGCCCTGTGAGTTCCGCAACCCATCGATGAAGCTTCTATCCATATGCTTTACCCACAGACAACAAAATGTCAGTCCATTTTTCGCAGGACAGTCGCCGCATTCGTGCCGCCAAAGCCAAAATTCAACGATAATACCGTTTTCAAATCAGCTGGCGTGGTTTCACGCACGATAGGTGCATCAGCAAACAAAGGATCAATGTTTTCAATGTTGATAGAAGGAGCAATGAAGCCTTCCTTCAGCATCGCGATACAAGCAATCAGCTCTATGGCTCCTACCGCACCAATCGCATGCCCAGTCATCGATTTCGTCGACGAGAACCTAGGCACTTTCTCACCAAAAGCTCGTCGCAATCCATTGACCTCTGCCACATCACCGGGCCCTGTACCAGTCCCATGTGTATTGATGGCGTCAACATCCGCCGAAGAGATCCCCGCGTCTTCTAATGAACTGGAGATACAATCAACAAATGTTCCGCCATCAGCTTGTGGCAGCACTAAGTCATAAGGGTCGGAGTTTGCTGCATAACCCGCGATTTCAGCATAGATGGGTGCGTTGCGCGCTAAAGCGGAATCAAGCGATTCCAAGACAAGCACACCCGCCCCGCCGCTAATGACAAAGCCGTCTCTATCGCGATCATAAGGGCGTGATGCAGTTTCTGGCGTGTCATTAAAACCGGTAGACAGTGCCATTCTCAAGGCTTGAAAAGAGGCGACGATCAGCTCGTTAACTTCCTCACAGCCGCCGGTGACGGCTCTGTCTATCACTCCATCACGAATCAGCTCGTAAGCGTGGCCGATATTGTGTGCACCAGTCGCGCATGCAGACGATATTGAGTAGCTTCGGCCAGTAATACCAAAGAGCTTGGTGAGTATTGCGCTCGCTGTGCTACTCATGGATTTTAGTACGGTATAAGGTTCAGATCGGCGAACCTGACCATCGAAGTACCTTACCCCTTCTCGGTGTATCACGCTGACATCAGCCACACCGCTGCCAACAAGACAGGCGGTTTTTGGATCCGCGAGCTCTTCAGGCGTCAAACGAGAAGAAGTGACTGCATCACTGGCAGCAACACTGCAATACAGCGTTGAGGTAGGCATTGCTTTGCGGAGTTTAAGCGGGATATTCGCCGCTTGAATTTTTGATTCATCTAAATCAATCAAGCCCGCAACACGACTCGTTAGTCCGTATTCAGACCAAGCTTCGACAGCGCGTATACCACTGCGGCCAAGCTTCAACGATTCAGTTAACGTGTCAAAATCATTACCTATTGATGAAACGACACCAACCCCTGTTACAACAACACGTCTGCGATTATCCATTTTTTTGACTTAACTTAGATTCAATGATTTCCAAAAGATCACTCACAGTCTCAAGCTTAATTAGGTCTTCATCATCAATGGCTATCGACAGAGAATCTTCCAAGTCCAATGTCAGCGAGACAGCCTGCATAGAATCCATACCAAGGTCATCGCGCAATGACATAGAAGGAACAATATCTTTCGCTGCAATACCACTTTCGGATTCAGATTCTAAGCGGCCCATAATTTCCGAAATTAGTGAGTCAGTTAAATATTGAGAGTTTTCTATAAAAGAGTTCATGTTACTACCACCAAATCCATGAATTAATTACACAAATATATTTATTTATGCGTCTTTCATCCTTTCGAAAAATGTTACCAAGGGCTTTAATCAGCGTCAAACAGCGCCAAGGCTTTCATGCTTTATATAAATCCCGCATTTAGCCTGAGTCACGTCTTCAAGATGAGAGATGAAAATCAGAGAAAAACAGAACAAAAACCAGGCCATAGCCAACACAAGATCATGTATAATAAGAATTTAATATAAAATCACACTAACTTTATCTGTCTGTGTTTTGGCCGCTATCCATCTCAAATAGTCCATCAAAATTTATTTCAAAAAATTATCAAACCATCTCAAGTTTGAAACGTGAAAATATAATAAAAACACTCAGTTTATTTAATCAAACCAACACAAGAATATAGGCACTTCGCAACTTTCATTCTCCCTCATACTAATTTAATTAAAATTACTGACTTTTAGTTCATAAAATAATTTAAGGTTTGGGCTTGTTACATCATTTTAGAATTAGTAAAAATTCAAAATACATATTCAGCCATTTCTAGAAAAACGATCTTTGTAGAATCTAAAAGCGCGTTAACTCACTTGCAAATTCAAGCTCGAAGCACATTTCGAAAGGGAGCTCGTTGCCCCCCCCCCAAAGTAACCAGCAAACCGTACGACGTTCATTTTTCCTCCACCTAAAGTTCATTTTTGTTCATCAAAAGCGTCAATTTCTGCTCCCAGACTGGTTGCGACATAAACATAACCAATAGGAATTGAGCAATGAGTAAGGAAACGTTTGACCCTACGCTACGTAACCATAGCGGCAACAAACCGTTCGATGAGGTTCTGGAAGCCAACCTGTCACGACGTAGCGTATTGAAAGGTGGCGTGGGTGTTGGCGCACTCACTGCGATGAGCTCACTCGGCCTTTCCGGTTGTTTCTACCCGAACGTATCGAAAGCCAAGCTGAATTTTGAGTCAATTCCGGGCTCACTGACTGACGCGGTAGCGGTGCCTCCTGGCTACAACGCTCAGGTGCTTGTTCCTTGGGGAACGCCACTAAACGCATATGGCAACACATGGCAAGATGACGGCACCAACACTTCAGAAGACCAGATGAACGCCATTGGCATGCACCACGATGGCATGCATTTTTTCCCGTTAAACAATAGCGACGAAGAAGGTCTGCTGTGTATAAACCATGAGTACATCGATTTGCGTGCCCTGCACCCGAATGGGCCAACCGTGGACAATGGTCTTCGTACTATCGTTGATGAAGTTCGCAAAGAAATTAACGCGCATGGCGTGAGCGTGGTGCGTATCCGCTTGGAAGCTAACAAGTGGGTAATGGTCGATAACGACCCACTGAATCGCCGCTACACAGGTGCAACGGAAATGGATGTTTCCGGCCCGCTGGCATACACCCCGCTCTTGGTGACTAAACACTCGCCAAACGGTAACACTGCACGCGGTACGCTGAACAACTGTGGTAATGGCTATACGCCTTGGGGCACTTACCTGACCTGTGAGGAAAACTGGCCCGGTTACTTTGTGAATACGGGCACTCAGACGAAGGACCAGGATCGCCTCGGTGTCTCTGACGACAACACCCGCTATCTTTGGGAAACACTGGCTGGCAACGCGGAAGAATTAGACGATGAATTCACCCGCTTCAATGTGACGCCTTCCGGTGCATCCGCGTCTGACGATTACCGCAATGAAGCCAACGGCCACGGCTACATTGTTGAAATCGACCCTTACACAGCTGATTCCCGCGCCCGTAAACGTACCGCGCTTGGCCGTTTCCGCCATGAGGGTTGTGTATTTGGCAACGTGAAACACGGCAAGCCTGTCGTGTTCTACTCAGGCCACGACTCCCGCTTTGAATACATCTACAAGTTTGAATCTGCAGCGCGATGGAACAAGCGTGATGCGCGCCGTGCTGATCGCCTTTCTGTCGGTGATAAATATATGGACCAAGGTACGCTGTATGTTGCTCGTTTCAACGACGATGGTACAGGCACCTGGTTACCGTTGACGCTCAACAGTGCAACGACTGACGGCGGCACTTTGTCAGATCATTTCGATTCGCTGGAAGCGATTATCCTAAATACACCAGGAGCCGCTGACAAAGTGGGCGCAACCCCGATGGATCGCCCTGAGTGGTGCGCAGTTGACCCCTTCTCTGGCTCGGCTTACATGACGTTGACCAACAATACCCGCCGTATCGAAGGCAATTCAGCGAATCCACGTGTAAACAACAAATTCGGCCACATTATCCGTTGGGATGAAGGTCGCCGTTCTACTGAGTTCAGCTGGGATATCTTTGTCTTTGGTGCACCGGCTGATGGTGATGCGGATACTAACCGCTCTGGCTTGACTGAATTCAACCAATTCGCAAGCCCTGATGGCTTGGCATTTGATCAGCGCGGCATCATGTGGATTCAAACTGATAATGGCGCAGATGAAGTGGAAGAGTACACCAACGACCAAATGCTGGCAGTGGTGCCTTCGCCGTTGATGGACGACGAATTTAACCAACTCCCGATCAGCGAAGAAAACCAAGGTGAGTTGCGCCGTTTCTTCGTTGGGCCAAACGGCTGTGAGGTGACAGGTTTTGCTGTTAGCCCTGACTACCGTTCCGTGTTCGTGAACATCCAACACCCTGGTAACTGGCCATATTCGGATGATGCGACGGAAGAAACCCCGAGCGATGTGGATTTGCGCCCACGCGCCGCAACCGTAGTGATTCGCCGTAACGACGGTGGTCCAATCGGTACTTAATCTGCTATTGATTCAACGTAAAAAACGCCAAGAAACATGGGAGTAGCGAACACTGCTCCCACTTTCAACAGAAGTACACAAAACAGTTGATATGCAACGATTAACGACATAATAAAGTGGCAAAAAAGTCTCACTCGAGAGACACAACTGTTAACCACTTCCGTCCTAATATTCCCATTGATTTACACACAATAGTCGTATGGAGAATGCGGATGAAATACTCGCTACCAGTATCTATTTTTTCCTCAGCAGCGCTGATGTTTTCAGCAAGCGTGTTTGCTGATACCACACCATACCTGCCGTCAAACAGCGTTGTTGTCGACGCTTACATAGGCGGTGATGAGTTGACGGAGGCCAACAATGGCGCCATCAAAGTTGTCGAATACAATGAGACGGCGATCAATTTTAACTACGCTTTTGACACCACGTCTCATATGTTCACGGCACCTGTGGCTGGTCTTTATAATATCGATGCCCGTTATGCACAGCGTACTTGCGGGTTTAAGTACCTGCTTCGGATTGGCATCTCACTGCCAAATGCTGTCCCACCAGGCAGCAATGCTTCTATCGGGCCAGTAACATTTGCCAATAACGATACGGGTTGCGCCATTCCTGGCGTCGCAGCAGTAAACAGCATTATGCAGCTTGAAAAAGGCGAGACTATTTTCATCCAAGGCCGCTATCAGCGAGCACCTTATGATGTATCTCCGTGGAACTACCAGAACCGCTATCAGAACCGTCTAGTGATTACCTATCTAGGCTGTAACTTCTGCGGTTTTCCCACAGCAAGCTAAGTAGATACCAAACAGAAAAGGACGCATCTGCGTCCCTTTCTATAACTAAATGGTGCTTGTTAGTAACGCTTTTCAACGGTGAAATCATCAAGCTCCAGACGCCAAACGCCATCAGCTTCTTTCACCCACTTCTCCAGCGTGATATGGCCTTCGCCGATATTCATTTTCCAGCGGGATTCCATCACCACAGTTTTGTCATCCAGCTCAGTAAATTTTGGTTCTATGTAAACCAAATCTGTCGCGCCATCGCTGATCAATTGCTTCCAGAATGCCGTTGCCGCCGGGCGGCCATGATACACACCAAACGGGTGGGAGATCATGGTCGATTCCATGGTGTAAGCATCACCCAGATATTGGTAGTCACCTTTATTGAATGCAACGATCCACTGTTTCGATGCTTCTTGTGCCTCTTCAATCGGGCCTGCATAAGCTGCACCTGCGAATACCATTTGAGTCGCGATTGCCGCTGTCATTATTTGCTTTTTCATCCTTCACTCCACGTCACTTTATTTGGGTTGAGCAAAGAGTACCAACGCAGTATTGTTAGATATATATCGCATAATAGAAAACACTGTTTATGGATACTAAACATATTGGCTACCAAATGCAGCTTTACGTTGCCTTGGTTCGGGCTGGCAATTTTACTCAGGCAGCAGAACAACTGGGCATTACCCGCTCTTGGCTCAGTCAGCAAATCAGTGGATTAGAGAAATCGCTAAACACCCTGTTGTTGCATCGCACCACCCGCACGTTGCGAATGACAGATTCCGGCGAGCGCTTTTTTGAACATGCCGTAGCAATGGAAAGTTTGCTGGAAAAAGCCCAGGAAGATATCTCTTCGACCCAAATGGGCATAAAAGGAAAAGTCCGGATTTCCTGCCCGACAGCCATGGCATCGGTATTAGTTGTTCCTGCAATAAAAACCTTGAGGTACGAACATCCTGAACTGGATATCGAGCTTGCCGTGACGGATGCCATTCAGGATCTGCTGCAGGAAAATATCGATGTGGCGATTCGTGTCGGAAACCTCCCAGATAGCAATTTGAAAGCTAGATTGCTCGGCCGCTTTCACCAACGCTGGTATCAGTCACCTGAACTGGCAGAAGATTCAGATGATCAGATTTTGTTGCCATGGCAAACCGCAGAGCATGCCAATGTGCTCCGTGTAAACAATATTCTCACCGCTGCAGAAATGGCAAAACAGGGATTGGGTCGTGTATTGCTGCCTGATCTTTTTGCCCAGTCATGTTGTGAGCAAGGGTTGTTGAAATTGGTTTCAGAAGTCGAGCCTGAACCAGAACAACAGCGTCATGTTCACGCCATTCACGCATTCTCAGAGTTTACACCCGCGCGAATCCGTCTGGTTATCGACACGCTGCTGTCGCAATTCCAGCTTTCACAGTCAAACATGGACTAAACAAAAACGGTGACCACCAGAGTCACCGTTTTAAGCGCTGCTTGTTAGCACATCACCACTGGGTTTCACCTTCGTGCACCTGCGCGCCTAGCTCCAGCGTGAAGGTGGCACCCAGTTTCGGGTAGTAACCCACCATAGTATCAATCACGCCTTTACTGTTTTCATTCTTGGCTTTAGCGTCTGCAAAACGCTCAATCCAAGTGGCTGTGTAATCAATGGTTGAGGGGTCCAGTTTACCAGCGGTTTTCATGTGACCCGGGATCACCAGTTCAGGCTTCAAAGATTGCATCTCCTTGAGTTGATCCAACCATGCGGAGACTTCTTCATCGGTTTGGGTATCTGCCATCCAAACGTGCATACCTTCAACAATGCCGACGTTACCAAGGATGGCCTTCTCAGATGGGATCCAGAGGTACGGACGATGCGCCAGCACGCCATCAGTGCCTTTTATTTCGATAACGGAATCATCGATTTTCAGCTCAGTACCTTTGAATACATCCGGTACACGTGGTTGTTTCGGCGCGTTCGAACCCATTTTAGGGCCCCAGAAACTGATCTTGGTTTCCAGCTTTTTCACGATAGCGTCTCGCACAGCTTGTGTGGTCAGCACATTCGCATGTGGGAAAATTTCCAGCAGCTGTGAAGCGCCGAAGTAGTAGTCCGGGTCGGCCTGACTGATGTAAATGGTTTTCAGCTCTTTGCCAGAGTCCAATACTTTAGCGGCGATTTGTAGCGCATCGGCGCGGGTAAAACCTGTGTCGATAATCATCACTTCTTTTTCGCCAGCAACGACGGTAGAAGTCACGTTGAAGCTGTTGTCGTCTCCGTAGTAAACGTCAAAGGTCAGTGGTGTAGTCTCCGCCATCACCGGCGCGGTCAAAGCGAAAGATAGAGCTAATGCGATTGCTGTTTTCATTGTTGTACTTCCTCGTTATTTGGGCTTGGGAAGAAGCATAACGATTGGATATGCTCGGAAATACCGCCTATTCTTTGCATCATTATTTCTCAAATCGAACAGATAAAGAGTGAACTTATGGATAAGTTGACTGCCGCAAGGGTGCTTCTCGATGTGGCGCAAACGGAAAGTTTCACCGCCACCGCTGACAGATTAGAGATGTCCCGACCAATGGTGACACGCTATGTGGAAACGATGGAAAACTGGCTTGGGGCGAGGCTGTTAAACCGTACCACCCGCAAAGTGTCACTCACCAATATGGGTAAGCAAGTACTGCCAGATATGCAGCGATGGGTGGAACAGGCGCTGCATCTGGAAGAGAGCCTGATGCCCGGCGAAGCACTGAGCGGATTTATCCGCATCAGCACCAGTATGTCTTTTGGTTTTTCCCTGTTGATGCCAGCACTGCATGAATTTCGGGAGCGTCACCCCGATGTCATCATTGATATCGACGCACAGGATAGAGCGGTTGATCTGGTCGCTGAGCGTGTTGATCTCGCTATTCGCACCGCCAGCAATCCTGATCCTTCTCTGATTGGCCGACCGCTTGCGCCCTGTGAATCAACCTTGGTTGCCTCTCCCGCTTATCTGAAATCGCGGCCGCCTATCTTGGAGCCGGAAGATCTCAAGGCGCACGAATGCCTGGGCTATAAGAACTTTGGCCGGCACGAGTGGCATCTCACCAAAGGTCATGATAAACAAACCATTGAAGTGAACTGTCCTATCACTGGAAACGAAGCCACAGTGCTGCTTCATGGTTCACTAGCGGGCATGGGAATTTCCATGCAGCCGACATATCTGGTCGAAGAAATGCTGGAAAAAGGCGAGCTGGAAGCGGTATTGCCGGAATGGGAATTGAACACCCTGACCATTTATTTGCTTTACGCGTCACGCAAGCACCTTTCGAGGCCCGTGCGCGCTTTGATTGATTTTCTGGTCGAGTATTTTGATGGGAGATTTTAGGTAAAGGTAAAACACTCACCACTCTATGAATTATATGTTTATAAGTAATGATTTATGACAGGGGCATTATAAACTCGAATCTCTACCTCCACTATGGGTTCTTTTGTTATCATCTTTATCCTCATCAGACCCCTTCCCACCTAACAAGCCATCCAACATAATATAAACCCTTTCAGAAAAAAGCCCTCCCAATAGTCCAAATAGGGCACAGGAATAAGGATTGGCAGTATTAACTCCCTGATAGATTACTTGATCAACAAATATCTTAGGACCACCTTTAACAATAAAATACAATATAACCCCTGTAGAAGCCCCGATTAAGACCAGTTCAAAGCTTAATTTCACATCTTCTTTTCTCATTGTCACTATAGTAGCACCTAAAACCCCAGAAGAGAGAAAGACAATTAATAGCAAAGTATCATTTGACTGGCTTTCCAAATAATACTCTTCATATATATTATTATTTTTTTCTTTATCATCTACTTTTCCTTCATCTGCTTTCATCTCATTCAACTTTCTATTTATAATTTCCTTTCTTGCTTCACTACTAGCAATTTCAGCTTTCAGATCAATTGAAATACTTTCCAGGGTTGATTTTATTTCAGTAGTGGTAGTTTCAGAGTTGGTATCATATGCGACTTTAACTGCCTGCAAAAACTCTTCAAGAGTTCCATAACTTACATAATCATCATCTATATACTTTAAATACAGTGACTTAACATAATCATCGTTAAAATCGCCATTATCGTCTATGATCTCAAAATCTACAATTTCCATTTCCTCGGAAATTGAATTATATAACTTATTATATAATTCAATTTCATCATTTAAATAGACTAACTCAGACTTAAAACCAACCGTAATTAATTCAGAATTAGTATATCTACCTGTTGCTTCAGCCTCTTCCCTGTTAATTCTGTTGTCAAGTTTTTTCTTTGCCGTTTCTGGGCTGATTATATGATACTCCAAAATCTCATCCCTAATTAAACCAAGCTCAGTCCATCCATGAACAATTAAGAATTTAAGATCTTTGATCATTGCTTTATTTATTTCTATCTCTATGTCCGTCGTTGAAGTATCTTCGAATCCATTGTACATATCTAGTCGGTATTTCAGTAGCTCATTCTGTTCCTTTTCCAGACGGCTTAACAAACTATCTCTACCCGCTATCTCATTTACAGATATAGCAATAAAAACAAGAGGAAATACGACTAAAATTAAGCGTAAAACCTCATAAAAAATACTTTCAGATTTATTCAATAATGCTGATTTTCGGAAATTTGAAAACAACATAGGATTACCATAAAGAAATCTATTTTCCTGATTATAAGTCAGGTAATATTTAAATGATCTGTATTATTTTGGAGATACACAAAAACACTTCACAGTATTCTGTAGAAATCGGCAAATGTCACCCCTTGTAAATTAGCGCTAAAACAGCATGTTACTTGTATGCACCCGCCGCGTAATGCAGCTCATAAGAGTGGCTGTAGATCTCCAGGATGTTACCGAACGGGTCTTCCATGTAGATCATGCGGTAAGGCTTCTCACCTGGGTAGTAGAAACGTGGTGCTTTCATGCGCTTCTTGCCACCTGCCGCGACAATTTTTTCTGCCAAACCTTCAACATCCGGGTCCTGCACACAGAAATGGAAGATGCCGGTTTTCCAATATTCGAAGTTGTTCTCTGGGTTTTCCTGATTCTTGAATTCAAACAACTCAACACCAATGCGGTCACCAGTAGAAAGGTGCGCGATGCGGAAACGTTCCCAGCCGGCACCGAATACGTCAGTACACATTTCACCAATGGCAGAGTCGTCTTCAACAATCTCAGTCGGCTCCATGATGAGGTACCAGCCCAGTACTTCGGTGTAAAACTTCACCGCTGCTTCCAAGTCAGGAACGGAAATACCAATGTGTGAAAAGTTACGTGGATATGGCGTTGTCATGGTTAAAATCTCTCAATGCGTTATCGGATGAAGAGAAGTTTACTCGGCACCTTTTTCATTGAAAAATTATCGATTATTATTAAATCCATAATATTTATTTATCCACCTCTATATGCTAAATCCCAAATGGCTTCACACCTTCGCCACGCTGGTTGAAACCGGCAGCTTTACCAAAACCGCTGAACGACTTTACATGACGCAACCCGGCGTCAGTCAGCATGTGAAAAAGCTGGAAGACGAATTGGGCGAAACCCTGATATTCCGCGAAGGAAAGCAGTTCGAACTGACACGTGAAGGCATCATGCTGAACGCCTTTATCGCCGAGCAAAAGCAGCAACAAGCAGACTTTCTGGCAAGAATGAAAGACGATGACCCGCATCAAGGGGCCATCCGCATTGCCTGTTCCGGCGCAATGGCGATGAAGCTGTATCCGTCTTTGTTGAACCTACAAGCTTTACACTCCGGCTTATCAGTGCAGCTTGAAGCCGCACCCGCAGATAGAATTCGTCAGATGCTGATGGATAACCAAACCGACATTGGCATCACTACTCAAAAATTCGATCACTCTGCCTTTGAGGAAACCTTACTCGGTGAAGAAGCACTTTGTGTGATCGTGCCCTCCAGTGCAGATATTCCCCAAGGCGATTTCCATACGCTTGCTTCGTTGGGCTATATCCATCACCCCGATGGAAAACACTACGCCGACTTAGTGCTTGGAAGTAACTTCCCCGAAGAATATCGTGGCGTCGAATCCTTGGATCATCGCGGTTACGTCAACCAACTGGCGCAGATCCTGTTACCCATATCAAAAGGCATTGGTTTCACCGTGTTGCCAGAAAGCGTCATGAGTCGATTTGAGCAAAAAGAACAGCTTACGTCGCTTCCACTTGAATCACCGATTTCGCAATCCCTGTTTCTTTCGAAGAAGAAACATCGTGATTTGCCGAAGCGATTCGAAGCGGTGATGAACATTATCCATGAGGCGACCCGCTAAACGTAAAAAGGGAAGCATTCGCTTCCCTTTTCTCACTGCGCTCTAGCTGTTTAGAACGAGTAACCAACTGCGATCATAAATACCCAAGGGTCTATGCTGACGTCAGTTTTATGTTCGTCTGTGCCTACTTTGTATGATGCTTCCGTATCGATATCCGCATACCAAATCGAACCGTTCACATACCAATTGTCATAAACTTCATAATCTGCGCCAACGTTTGCTGCGAGACCCCAAGAATCTTCCAGTCTCAGGTCCGAAAGACCATTTGCTTGTGCATTACTATTTAATTCTTCATCAAAAAACGTCGTGTAATTAATACCCGCCCCAACATACGGTCGAAACTTACTGTCTTTTGTTCCGAAGTAGTACTGAACCATCAAAGTTGGCGGCAGATGTTTGGTTTCACCAATATCCCCCAGATTGCCAAAACTGGTTGAAATAGCGTGTTTAAAAGGCGTTGCTGCCAACAATTCTACACTGAAATTGTCGGTTATCATGTAGCCAACGGTCAGACCCAATTGAGTATCAGAGTCAATTGAAAACTCGTCTTGAGAGTTAAGTATCTTATCGCTGCTGTCATTCGGAGAAACATAGGCGGCACCGGCGCGGACGATAATATCTCCTTCACTGTGGGCAAGCGCAGGCGAAGAAGCAGCGGCAGCCATCATGGCAATCAGACTCATCGTTTTTTTCATTATGGTTTCCTTACTTGGTAGGGCTTCGTAATCGCTTTATTTTTGAACTGCGCCGCAATTTACCATGCAAAAACCACACAGTTTTGATGGAAATCAATTTGTAAACAAGTTGTCCTTTTCGGTTAAATAAGCTGTCGCAGAGATCAACAAATCACCCATTTCAGACACATTCATGTAATGCAGGAAATTCCCACACCCGCCACTCAGCAAGCGCCCAACCTTTCCATCCACTGCTATCCAACACCTTGAATAGCCGTGGCAGATATTCGTGAAGTAGCATCACAAATATACCTTATAAAAAATAAGGACTCTTACCACACAACTACTCTCAAGGTGAGAGAGTGAGTCAGTCAACATCTCCATAAAAATGCGCCGGCAACGTACCGGAGCAAAGTGAGTGAGGTTCACCATGGACTCAGGATTGTTGACGAAAATTAGTAACGTCGTGTTCGCCACGCTGCTGGCCATTTTTCTCCTGCTATTCCCTGCAGGAAGCCTGAACGCAGCCCCAAAGGCTTTAGTGATGAAGCCATTCAATCAACTCAGTGATCAAAGCAAGGAGTGTGCTGCCTGCCATAAAGAAAAGAATCCATCCATCTATGCCCAATGGGGTCGCTCGAAGCACTATGGTGCCAATGTGGGTTGCTATGAGTGCCACAAAGCAGAACCCGGCGACGCCGATGCCATCCGACATGAAGGCGTGGACATTGCGGTTATTGTCTCGCCCAAAGACTGCGGCAGTTGCCATGTTCAGGAAGTCGAAGAGTTCGATGCCAGTCATCACGCGAAAGCCGGACAGATCATAGGATCGCTGGATAACTTCCTCGCAGAAGTTGTGGAAGGCTCTCTGATGCTGAATGGCACCTCACCTGCCGCCGTTAACGGTTGTTGGCAATGTCATGGCTCTGAAGTCAAAGTGCTCGAAAATGGCGATCTCGACCCTGCCACATGGCCAAATACAGGTATCGGTCGTATCAATCCTGATGGCTCAATTGGCGCATGCAGTGCATGCCACCAGCGCCATCAGTTTGATATGGTGCAAGCCCGTCGTCCGGAAGCTTGCGGCAAGTGCCATCTTGGTCCTGACCATCCTCAGAAAGAGATTTACGAAGAGTCCAAACACGGCATTAACTTCTATGCCCATGTGGATCAGATGAACCTCGGTTCCGCGAAATGGATTGTCGGCGAAGATTATGATTCTGCCCCAACCTGCGCGACTTGCCACATGTCAGCGACCCGCGAGCTGGCGGTCACTCATGATGTTGGCGATCGGATTTCGTGGACATTAAGGCCAGCCATTTCCGAGAAAATCGACGCCAAGGACAAAGCACTCGGCAAGGAAACCAAATCCTGGGAAGCACGTCGCGCTGACATGCAGAACGTCTGTCAGTCCTGCCACACCAAATCGATGGTCGAGAACTTCTACATTCAGTTTGATTCGCTGGTCGAGCTCTACAACGAAAAGTTTGCCCGCCCCGGTAAGCAGCTTATGGCAGTGCTTCAGCAAGAAAACATGTTGACAGAAACCGGCTTCGATGAAGAAATCGAATGGACCTGGTTCTACCTCTGGCACCACGAAGGCAGACGTGCCCGACATGGCGCTGCAATGCAGGCACCTGACTATGTACAGTGGCATGGCTTGTATGAAGTCGCCGAGCGTTTCTATATCGAACTGGTGCCGCAGTTCCTCGAAGTGGTGGAAAAAGCCGCCCACAATGGCAATCAGGAAGGCGCAGAACGTGCCCGCGCTGTGTTGGCAGATATTCTTGCCCGCTCTGAACATGCCTGGTTCAGTGGCAATGAACCTGATGAAGTGAAGCGCGCCCGCAAAGAAGCGCAGGAAGCCTTCAAAGCCCGTTACCTCGACGATAGCAACTGATAGCGCGGACAACAGCAAGGACTGCTTGTCTTTGCTGTTGTTCTGAGGAGGATCTATGGATGACCCGACGTCTTCAGCATCTGCTCTGTCACGAAGAGAAAGGCTTTGGCGCTGGCTGAAAAAGCCATGGCTACTGAGCATTCCAATTGGGATCTATCTGCTTGTGATTGGCCTTGCTGGTTTTCAGAGCGTGATGGTGGCTTCAAATCAAAATGTATTTTGTTTTAGCTGTCATCTGAAGATGGACACTATTGTTCAGGAGTACAAAGCGTCGCCGCATTATGTCAGTGAGGATAAGGTTCATGCGACCTGCGCCGACTGCCATGTGCCGCACGAGTTTGTCGATAAGATGCGTGTGAAGATCACTGCAACGGCTGATATCTACTACATGTTCATTGGCAAAATTACCAAGGAGAACTTCGAGCAGGAACGTCCGAGGCTCGCTCAAAGAGTGTGGGATGACATGACCGCAGAAAACTCGGCCAACTGTCGCCATTGCCACGTTGGAGACAACTTTGACCTGAGCAAACAGCCTCAGCGGGCAAGGCTGAACCATCAGCAAATGGATGCAAGAGGCGAGACCTGTATCGACTGCCACACCGGCATCGCGCACAAGCGGATTACTGTAGAGTAAAAAAATAGCCGCTCTAAGAGCGGCTATTTTGTGAAGTCCAAGCTCATGACACCCTAAATTTGCCGATAAGAACGTTGAGCTCTTCGACTTTATTGTCGAGTGATGTGATGCGATCAGCAATTTCTTCCGCGCGTGCAAGAGATTGCGCTGATACATCACTGATTGAGGTAATGTCGGACGCAATTTCTCTTGTTACAGCAGTTTGCTCTTCCGCTGCAGTAGCAATTGAACTCACCATGTTTTGTACCGAGCTCGCACCAGCCACGATGTCTTCCAATGCTCTCACAGCATTCTCACTTTGCTGTACACCAATTTCCACCAACTGGCAGTTATCTTGAGTACGTGAGACAGCATCCTGTGTACCAGCCTGAATCGCTTCAATAATGCTTGAAACTTCCTGTGTCGCCTGTGTAGTGCGTTCTGCCAACGCACGAACTTCATCTGCGACCACTGCAAAACCACGACCAAACTCACCCGCCCGGGCCGCCTCAATAGCTGCATTCAAAGCCAGCAAATTGGTCTGCTCCGCAACCCCTTGGATAACTTTGATGACAGAACCGACTTCCTCACTGTGGTTACCCAACTCTTGCACAGAAATAGACATATCTTGCATCTGCATCGACACTTGCTGGATACTGTTCACCATGCCATCGATTACCTGACGCCCTTCCTGTGCTGAGTTTTCTGCTCGCTTTGCTTCGTCAAAGGTAGACGTACCTTGATGCGCCACCTCAGAAATGGTCAGGCTTAGCTCTTCAGATGCTGTGGCTATCAACGTGGCTTTGTCTGCCTGCATGGATGAACCAGAGACTACCTCTTGGCCAATTGCACCCAACGCTTTGGTAGACACATGAACTTCTTCGGTGACCGTGTTAATAGACCCGATCAAATCAACCAAAGAACGCTGCATCACATTGATTGAGGCTGCAAGACTTGCCAACTCATCACCGGACTTATCTTCAATCTCATCTCGAGACAATTCACCACGGGCAATGCGCTGTGCAGCCTTATCCAGTTTAGTCAAACGCTTTGTGATAGATGATGCAAGCTTAATAGCGATAGCACATGCAACCACCAATGCGAATAACGAAGCATACAATGCCAGGCTTTTAATCTCATCGAATGTATCCAGCAGACCAGTCAAAGCCAAAAGCATTTGTTCCTGCTCAGCCGACGTCACCGAATCAAGCAACTCCTCTATAGGCTGTAGGTGTTGTTCATAAAGCGTCCTTAGCTCTGAAACCAACAATGCCATACTTTGGTTGCTATCCGCTTGAGGCAATATATTTGCGTTGAACGCCACATCAAAATCACTCATATGCTGCTCAACTTGAAGCAGCTTTTGGTAGTCCGATGACCCGGGGACTTCTAGACTTTTCGCTTCGGCTAGTACCGCGGCAAATTCATTTTTATTCGATGTTAAGTCGGCTTGAGCTCCCTCAACGCCAGTCACAACTCCTACGGCGTCCCGATAAACATCCCCGGCTTCATCCACCAATATAAGGTAAGCAATCGCCTCAGGTACGTCATCATTCCGGATTTCGCTCGCTATCCCTTTCAGCACGGAAAGCTCGATCACTATGAATGCAGTCATTGCGACTAACAATCCAACCAAACTACCAAACCCCAAATACAACTTCTTACTTACACTCATCCCACCCATTGCACCCGCTCCATTCTATACATCAACTGCAAGCTAAAAGTACATTGTATCTTATGCAATAACGTTAACTTTAATCTTTTTTGTTAGGGCTTTAAATTCCGAATATAACTATCAGGTATAAGACCCCATGTCCTAACCACAATTCTTTAACCTCAACACACTTTAAACTTGCCAATCAGCGCATCGAGCTCGTCAACTTTTCTGTCGAGTGAGGCAATACGCTCTGCACTTTCCTGTGCACTGTCCAATGATTTGGAAGAAATATCGCTGATAGCAGTAATGTCTGAGGCGATTTCCATACGCTTGCTTCGTTGGGCTATATCCATCACCCCGATGGAAAACACTACGCCGACTTAGTGCTTGGAAGTAACTTCCCCGAAGAATATCGTGGCGTCGAATCCTTGGATCATCGCGGTTACGTCAACCAACTGGCGCAGATCCTGTTACCCATATCAAAAGGCATTGGTTTCACCGTGTTGCCAGAAAGCGTCATGAGTCGATTTGAGCAAAAAGAACAGCTTACGTCGCTTCCACTTGAATCACCGATTTCGCAATCCCTGTTTCTTTCGAAGAAGAAACATCGTGATTTGCCGAAGCGATTCGAAGCGGTGATGAACATTATCCATGAGGCGACCCGCTAAACGTAAAAAGGGAAGCATTCGCTTCCCTTTTCTCACTGCGCTCTAGCTGTTTAGAACGAGTAACCAACTGCGATCATAAATACCCAAGGGTCTATGCTGACGTCAGTTTTATGTTCGTCTGTGCCTACTTTGTATGATGCTTCCGTATCGATATCCGCATACCAAATCGAACCGTTCACATACCAATTGTCATAAACTTCATAATCTGCGCCAACGTTTGCTGCGAGACCCCAAGAATCTTCCAGTCTCAGGTCCGAAAGACCATTTGCTTGTGCATTACTATTTAATTCTTCATCAAAAAACGTCGTGTAATTAATACCCGCCCCAACATACGGTCGAAACTTACTGTCTTTTGTTCCGAAGTAGTACTGAACCATCAAAGTTGGCGGCAGATGTTTGGTTTCACCAATATCCCCCAGATTGCCAAAACTGGTTGAAATAGCGTGTTTAAAAGGCGTTGCTGCCAACAATTCTACACTGAAATTGTCGGTTATCATGTAGCCAACGGTCAGACCCAATTGAGTATCAGAGTCAATTGAAAACTCGTCTTGAGAGTTAAGTATCTTATCGCTGCTGTCATTCGGAGAAACATAGGCGGCACCGGCGCGGACGATAATATCTCCTTCACTGTGGGCAAGCGCAGGCGAAGAAGCAGCGGCAGCCATCATGGCAATCAGACTCATCGTTTTTTTCATTATGGTTTCCTTACTTGGTAGGGCTTCGTAATCGCTTTATTTTTGAACTGCGCCGCAATTTACCATGCAAAAACCACACAGTTTTGATGGAAATCAATTTGTAAACAAGTTGTCCTTTTCGGTTAAATAAGCTGTCGCAGAGATCAACAAATCACCCATTTCAGACACATTCATGTAATGCAGGAAATTCCCACACCCGCCACTCAGCAAGCGCCCAACCTTTCCATCCACTGCTATCCAACACCTTGAATAGCCGTGGCAGATATTCGTGAAGTAGCATCACAAATATACCTTATAAAAAATAAGGACTCTTACCACACAACTACTCTCAAGGTGAGAGAGTGAGTCAGTCAACATCTCCATAAAAATGCGCCGGCAACGTACCGGAGCAAAGTGAGTGAGGTTCACCATGGACTCAGGATTGTTGACGAAAATTAGTAACGTCGTGTTCGCCACGCTGCTGGCCATTTTTCTCCTGCTATTCCCTGCAGGAAGCCTGAACGCAGCCCCAAAGGCTTTAGTGATGAAGCCATTCAATCAACTCAGTGATCAAAGCAAGGAGTGTGCTGCCTGCCATAAAGAAAAGAATCCATCCATCTATGCCCAATGGGGTCGCTCGAAGCACTATGGTGCCAATGTGGGTTGCTATGAGTGCCACAAAGCAGAACCCGGCGACGCCGATGCCATCCGACATGAAGGCGTGGACATTGCGGTTATTGTCTCGCCCAAAGACTGCGGCAGTTGCCATGTTCAGGAAGTCGAAGAGTTCGATGCCAGTCATCACGCGAAAGCCGGACAGATCATAGGATCGCTGGATAACTTCCTCGCAGAAGTTGTGGAAGGCTCTCTGATGCTGAATGGCACCTCACCTGCCGCCGTTAACGGTTGTTGGCAATGTCATGGCTCTGAAGTCAAAGTGCTCGAAAATGGCGATCTCGACCCTGCCACATGGCCAAATACAGGTATCGGTCGTATCAATCCTGATGGCTCAATTGGCGCATGCAGTGCATGCCACCAGCGCCATCAGTTTGATATGGTGCAAGCCCGTCGTCCGGAAGCTTGCGGCAAGTGCCATCTTGGTCCTGACCATCCTCAGAAAGAGATTTACGAAGAGTCCAAACACGGCATTAACTTCTATGCCCATGTGGATCAGATGAACCTCGGTTCCGCGAAATGGATTGTCGGCGAAGATTATGATTCTGCCCCAACCTGCGCGACTTGCCACATGTCAGCGACCCGCGAGCTGGCGGTCACTCATGATGTTGGCGATCGGATTTCGTGGACATTAAGGCCAGCCATTTCCGAGAAAATCGACGCCAAGGACAAAGCACTCGGCAAGGAAACCAAATCCTGGGAAGCACGTCGCGCTGACATGCAGAACGTCTGTCAGTCCTGCCACACCAAATCGATGGTCGAGAACTTCTACATTCAGTTTGATTCGCTGGTCGAGCTCTACAACGAAAAGTTTGCCCGCCCCGGTAAGCAGCTTATGGCAGTGCTTCAGCAAGAAAACATGTTGACAGAAACCGGCTTCGATGAAGAAATCGAATGGACCTGGTTCTACCTCTGGCACCACGAAGGCAGACGTGCCCGACATGGCGCTGCAATGCAGGCACCTGACTATGTACAGTGGCATGGCTTGTATGAAGTCGCCGAGCGTTTCTATATCGAACTGGTGCCGCAGTTCCTCGAAGTGGTGGAAAAAGCCGCCCACAATGGCAATCAGGAAGGCGCAGAACGTGCCCGCGCTGTGTTGGCAGATATTCTTGCCCGCTCTGAACATGCCTGGTTCAGTGGCAATGAACCTGATGAAGTGAAGCGCGCCCGCAAAGAAGCGCAGGAAGCCTTCAAAGCCCGTTACCTCGACGATAGCAACTGATAGCGCGGACAACAGCAAGGACTGCTTGTCTTTGCTGTTGTTCTGAGGAGGATCTATGGATGACCCGACGTCTTCAGCATCTGCTCTGTCACGAAGAGAAAGGCTTTGGCGCTGGCTGAAAAAGCCATGGCTACTGAGCATTCCAATTGGGATCTATCTGCTTGTGATTGGCCTTGCTGGTTTTCAGAGCGTGATGGTGGCTTCAAATCAAAATGTATTTTGTTTTAGCTGTCATCTGAAGATGGACACTATTGTTCAGGAGTACAAAGCGTCGCCGCATTATGTCAGTGAGGATAAGGTTCATGCGACCTGCGCCGACTGCCATGTGCCGCACGAGTTTGTCGATAAGATGCGTGTGAAGATCACTGCAACGGCTGATATCTACTACATGTTCATTGGCAAAATTACCAAGGAGAACTTCGAGCAGGAACGTCCGAGGCTCGCTCAAAGAGTGTGGGATGACATGACCGCAGAAAACTCGGCCAACTGTCGCCATTGCCACGTTGGAGACAACTTTGACCTGAGCAAACAGCCTCAGCGGGCAAGGCTGAACCATCAGCAAATGGATGCAAGAGGCGAGACCTGTATCGACTGCCACACCGGCATCGCGCACAAGCGGATTACTGTAGAGTAAAAAAATAGCCGCTCTAAGAGCGGCTATTTTGTGAAGTCCAAGCTCATGACACCCTAAATTTGCCGATAAGAACGTTGAGCTCTTCGACTTTATTGTCGAGTGATGTGATGCGATCAGCAATTTCTTCCGCGCGTGCAAGAGATTGCGCTGATACATCACTGATTGAGGTAATGTCGGACGCAATTTCTCTTGTTACAGCAGTTTGCTCTTCCGCTGCAGTAGCAATTGAACTCACCATGTTTTGTACCGAGCTCGCACCAGCCACGATGTCTTCCAATGCTCTCACAGCATTCTCACTTTGCTGTACACCAATTTCCACCAACTGGCAGTTATCTTGAGTACGTGAGACAGCATCCTGTGTACCAGCCTGAATCGCTTCAATAATGCTTGAAACTTCCTGTGTCGCCTGTGTAGTGCGTTCTGCCAACGCACGAACTTCATCTGCGACCACTGCAAAACCACGACCAAACTCACCCGCCCGGGCCGCCTCAATAGCTGCATTCAAAGCCAGCAAATTGGTCTGCTCCGCAACCCCTTGGATAACTTTGATGACAGAACCGACTTCCTCACTGTGGTTACCCAACTCTTGCACAGAAATAGACATATCTTGCATCTGCATCGACACTTGCTGGATACTGTTCACCATGCCATCGATTACCTGACGCCCTTCCTGTGCTGAGTTTTCTGCTCGCTTTGCTTCGTCAAAGGTAGACGTACCTTGATGCGCCACCTCAGAAATGGTCAGGCTTAGCTCTTCAGATGCTGTGGCTATCAACGTGGCTTTGTCTGCCTGCATGGATGAACCAGAGACTACCTCTTGGCCAATTGCACCCAACGCTTTGGTAGACACATGAACTTCTTCGGTGACCGTGTTAATAGACCCGATCAAATCAACCAAAGAACGCTGCATCACATTGATTGAGGCTGCAAGACTTGCCAACTCATCACCGGACTTATCTTCAATCTCATCTCGAGACAATTCACCACGGGCAATGCGCTGTGCAGCCTTATCCAGTTTAGTCAAACGCTTTGTGATAGATGATGCAAGCTTAATAGCGATAGCACATGCAACCACCAATGCGAATAACGAAGCATACAATGCCAGGCTTTTAATCTCATCGAATGTATCCAGCAGACCAGTCAAAGCCAAAAGCATTTGTTCCTGCTCAGCCGACGTCACCGAATCAAGCAACTCCTCTATAGGCTGTAGGTGTTGTTCATAAAGCGTCCTTAGCTCTGAAACCAACAATGCCATACTTTGGTTGCTATCCGCTTGAGGCAATATATTTGCGTTGAACGCCACATCAAAATCACTCATATGCTGCTCAACTTGAAGCAGCTTTTGGTAGTCCGATGACCCGGGGACTTCTAGACTTTTCGCTTCGGCTAGTACCGCGGCAAATTCATTTTTATTCGATGTTAAGTCGGCTTGAGCTCCCTCAACGCCAGTCACAACTCCTACGGCGTCCCGATAAACATCCCCGGCTTCATCCACCAATATAAGGTAAGCAATCGCCTCAGGTACGTCATCATTCCGGATTTCGCTCGCTATCCCTTTCAGCACGGAAAGCTCGATCACTATGAATGCAGTCATTGCGACTAACAATCCAACCAAACTACCAAACCCCAAATACAACTTCTTACTTACACTCATCCCACCCATTGCACCCGCTCCATTCTATACATCAACTGCAAGCTAAAAGTACATTGTATCTTATGCAATAACGTTAACTTTAATCTTTTTTGTTAGGGCTTTAAATTCCGAATATAACTATCAGGTATAAGACCCCATGTCCTAACCACAATTCTTTAACCTCAACACACTTTAAACTTGCCAATCAGCGCATCGAGCTCGTCAACTTTTCTGTCGAGTGAGGCAATACGCTCTGCACTTTCCTGTGCACTGTCCAATGATTTGGAAGAAATATCGCTGATAGCAGTAATGTCTGAGGCGATTTCTCGGGTCACGGATGTTTGCTCATCAGCAGCCGTCGCAATAGAACTGATCATGCTTTGCACCGATGCCGCACCATTGAAGATATCATCCAGCGCTTTCACGGCACTCTCGCTGTGGTTAACACCAATCTCAACCAAGCCACAGTTTTCTTCAGTACTGGTGACGGCATTTTGTGTGCCCGCCTGAATGGACTGAATGATGGTAGAAACTTCCTGTGTTGCCTGCGTAGTCCGCTCCGCCAGTGCGCGAACTTCGTCAGCAACCACGGCAAACCCGCGACCAAACTCACCTGCGCGTGCTGCTTCAATCGCCGCATTCAGCGCCAACAGATTGGTTTGTTCTGCGATGCTTTGAATCACCTTGATTACATTGCCAATCTCTTCACTGTGGCTACCCAGTTCACGCATAGAAACCGACATTTCCTGCATCTGCACAGACACCTGCTGAATGCTGCTTACCATCTCGCTAATGACCTGGCGCCCTTCGTGCGCGGCTTCTTCTGAACGCTTGGCTTCATCAAAGGTGGCTGTGCCCTGATTTGCGACTTCAGAAATCGTCAGGCTCAACTCTTCTGATGCGGTCGCAATCAAGGTTGCTTTTTCAGCCTGCATCGAAGCGCCTGAAACCACATCCTGACTGATGGTAGACAGTGCTTTAGCTGATGAATGCACCTCTTCTGTCACCCCACGGATTGAGGAAATCAGACTCACCAGAGACGCTTGCATGGCATTCACAGACACGGCCAGACTTGCCAATTCATCGCCAGATTTATCTTCGATAGAATCATTGGACAGTTCGCCGTTCGCGATACGCTGCGCTGCCTCATTCAACGTTTTCAATCGGCGGGTAATGGAGGTTGAAAGCAAGTAAGCAATACCGCAGGAGAGCAAAATGGCCACAGCTGCGAGTGAAAGCAGAGTCATTCGCATGACTTCATAGGCATCAAGCAGACTGCCAAGTGCCTTATCAGTTTCTTCCACTTCCTCAGAAGAAACTTGGTCGAGAATATCTTCGATGGGCGACAGATGAAGTAGATAAACATCATGAAGTTCTTCGACCAGCTCAGCCATTTCGCCACTATTGCTAACCCGCGGAAGAATGTTGTTTTCAAAAGCGGTCAGGTAAGCCTTCATGTGGTCTTCAATTTCAGCCAGTTTCTGAAAGTCTTCCGATCCCGGTGTTTCCAGTAACCGTACTTGGGCAATCAAATCCATATACTCTTTGGTATTGCTCTTTAAATCTTTCGCTGCATCGGTTACTCCATTTATCACCCCCACAGAATCACGGTAGACATCACCCGCCTCATCAATCAATCCTAAATAGCCAATGGCTTCCGGCACGTCATCGGTTCTTACTTCAATACCGACCTCCTGCAGAAACGCCAGTTTTATCCATACAAACGCCACCATGGTGACTAACAGGCTTAGAATGCCCCCAAACCCCAAGTACAATTTTTGACTGACTGTCAGCTTCCTCAACATGCTGCTTCTCCTTCCCGATGAAATAAATCATTTACCGTATGATGTATCGACCTACACACCATTCGCTTTAGTGATAAATCGAACATCAACGCAACCTCCACATCACGTTCGGCCCTCTATCCGATCATCATGCGTTACTATTCAGAGAGTTAGTTTTCGAACAAAAAATGCGCAGGATTTGTTAAAAAGCCTGCTGATAACTTGTAGGGATGGAGACAAGGGAGAAACAGCAATGAAACGCCAGTCAACGGCAGAGCACTACCAGAAGCGACTTTCCGTATTGTCGGATTACATCTACGAAAATCTGGAAGATGATCTCGATATGGATAGGCTCGCGGAGGTTGCGCTGATCTCGCCTTACCACCTGCACCGCATCTATCGCGGGATTTACGGCAATAGTCTGACGGACTCGATCCGTTGGATACGTCTTCACTATGCTGCGGACAGGTTGATAAAGACGGACATGAGCATTGAAGCGATTGGCCGCATGGCGAAATACAACTCTGTGCAGAGTTTCACCCGTGTTTTCAGTGAAGCCTTTGGCATGCCACCCGCCCGATTCAGGCGTGAAGGTGATCATGTTCAATTTACGCAACCAATGCGGAAAAACGAGGACTACCCTATGCAAGAGATCACAGTAAAAGACAGTGAAGCACTGACACTTATCGGATTCGAACACCACGGCGATTATATGAAGGTTGGGCAGCAATTCGAGAAGCTGCAGGGCTGGCTGGCGACCCGCAACCTCATTGATCCAAGCATCCGTTTCTTCGGCGTGTATTTTGATGATCCGGATACTGTGCCTACCGACCAGTTGCGCTCTCTGGCTTGTATCACAGTAGCGAATCCAGATGAGTTCCCTATGGAAGAGGGATTGAAGCGTTTTGATATTCAAGCAGGCAAATGTGCGGTAATGCGCTACAAAGGCCCATACGCAAATATGGACGCGGCCTATCGTTGGTTATTTTCTGAATGGTTACCAAATTCCACTGAGCGTGTGGGCAACCAACCGGCCTACGAAGAGTATCTCAATGATGTTCATTCCGTACCACAAACTGAGCTGCTAACGGATATTTACATCCCTCTTGAATAGGATTTATTCCCCATATTCTTTAGTAAACACGCCATTCAAGGCGGCATTCAATTAGCCGCCTTAATCTTCTGTTATTTAGAGTATTAATAATCAGACATCTCCATATTCATACCCGAATACTGCCCCAAAAACCTAACTAAACCTGCTGTTTTACAAGGTTGAAGACAACAGAAAACGTTAACGTTTAGATATCAAATCTCATGCTTTTTTCATTCCCAATCAAAATGGCGAATAAAAATTCAGTAATGAATATTACAAATAGCGTAATGATCATTAGATACAGTCAGTTGCAACCCCACTTTTCGCATGGCTATTTGGCGGCAGATTTTCATCCTTCATACTTCCCTAAAACTCCTTATATGCAACTGACAACATCATCTCATTACTAAGACTTAGCCACATTCCCTGTACGGTTTTTGACCTTTATATTTCAAAGCTGAATAAACCAGCACAAAACAATAACAAGACATGCTCAACAGGGAGACTATGACGTGGCAAACATTATCAATGGGACAGAAGAAGACGATAACCTACGCGGAACCAATGACGTAGACACAATCTACGGTTACGGCGGTAATGATTTTATCCAGGCGGATGGCAACACCGACTACGTTTACGGTGGCGATGGCGATGATACGGTCATCGGTGGAGACGATGAGGATATCGTCCATGGCGATGCCGGTAATGACTGGGTGCGCGGGGGTTTTGGCAACGATTTTCTCTACGGCGATGATGGCGATGATCGCGTCGAAGGCAATACAGGCGATGATTTCCTTTACGGCGGCAGAGGCAATGATTTCCTCTACGGCGGTGAAGGGATAGACGTCCTGTATGGCGAAGAGGGGAATGACCGTTTAAGAGGTGGCGAAGGTAACGACACACTTCACGGTGGCACAGGTAATGATGTACTTTTCGGCAACGAAGGAAATGACATCCTTAATGGCGATACAGGCAACGACGTCCTTTGGGGAAATGAAGGCAATGATCATCTCGTGGGTGATGATGGCAATGACCCTGACGTTGGCGATGGCTCAAGCGGTAGCAACGGTGTCCAACTGAAAGCCGATGGTCCAGCCATTGAAAGTGCTGCAAACACCGGGTGGACCACCACGACTGTCACTATCGATGGTTTGCCTTATGTGGTGACCACACAGTTCGGCTATAGTGGTACCACCATCATTTCCCGCGTAGAAACAGATGGCACCCTAACAGAAACCGATCGCATCACCTTTGATAACAGCACCAAAACAGCGTCTATCTCTTCCAGCGGCGACATTACCGCTGACATGGCTGATGCAGGCCTTTCGGTTAACGCACTCGGTAATGGTCTCCACCACTCCAATATTTCGTTTGTTGATGGAAAAGCAACCCTGTTCCTGACATCTCAGAACAGCGGCTCTATCACCACGTTTGAAATCTCTCCAGACGGTACTCTCTCTCTGGAAGGTGGCTTGTCAGAATTCGGCGGTTCGCAAACCTGGCTCCGTGACGGCATAATCCGTGAAAATGTGGTTTTTGAAGCTAACGACGGCAGCGAATATGTGTATGTCACCCGCCCTTTCCAGGATCGTGTCGATATTCTGACTTACGATCCGGAAACAGGCGCAATGGCAGAAACCGGAAAATCCGTTGTCGCCGGTGATATCACGTCAAGCATCGATATTATCGAAGCCTACGGCCAGACGTTTGCCGTGGCGAGTGGCAATGCCAGCGTTCATCTCTACTCAGTGAACGAAACGACTGGCGATCTCACTGCCATTGACACCGAAGCAGTTACCAATGGCAGCGGCAACTCAGTCAACTTCTACCAAACGGCTGATGGAACCACTTACGCCATTACCTCAAGCTCTGGCGGTAACTATGCCTCGGTCTTTGAATTGGGTGCTGATGGCTCTCTAACGCTGACTGACACCGTCGACGGTGGCGGTGCATACATGTCTACAGCAGGCTATGTGGAAGGTCAGCCTGTGTTTGTGATGCCAAATGCCACCGAAGGCGTGGATCTCTTCACCATTGATGCAAATGGCGAGCTTGAGCTTCGCACAACCATCACTGACCTGCAGAACGACAATACCCCACCCGTGATTGTCCAGACGGTTGATGGTAGCTATTACCTTGTCGATGCAGACGGCAATGCCTCTTCCGTGAAATTGGCGGTTAACGATTTCTTCAGCGAACCGCGCAATGATTTGCTGTTCGGTGGAGACGGTAATGATTTACTGGAAGGTGGTGCTGGCAATGATGTTTTACGTGGTGACAATGGCTCAGCCTCTGAAATTGGTCTTTTCCAGCAAGGCAATGCGGTCACCAATGATGCCAACTCCGGCTGGACCACCACCACTATCGACATCGACGGTGTGCCTTATGTCCTAACCACGGTATGGGGTTACAGCGGCGCGGCCATCCTCTCCCGTGTGGAGAACGATGGTACGCTAACAGAGACCGACCGCATGGTGTTCAACAACAGCACCAAGACAGTCACCACCACCTCACAGGGTGACATTACCGCGCAGGTGGAAGATGCAGGTTTGTCAGTGGGTGCTATGGGTAATGGCCTGACGCACTCCAACATGACGTATGTCGATGGACAAGCCACCCTGTTCCTCACTTCACAGAACAGTGGCTCTATCACCACCTGGCATATTTCAGACGACGGTAAACTCTCTCTTGATGGTGGCCTGTCTAACTTTGGCGGATCGCAAACCGGGTTACGTGGCGGTATCGTGCGTGAAAACGTGGTATTTGAAGCAAACGACGGTACCGAATATCTGTATGTCACCCGCTCTCAGAATGACCGCATTGATATTCTGACCTACGACTCTGAAACCGGGAAAATCGCCGAAACAGGTAAAACCGTTGAGGCGGGAGATCTGGTTTCCGGAATCGATATCGTTTCCATCGGCTCACAAACTTACGTGGTTTCAAGCGCCAATGGCAGCGTCAACCTGTATGACGTTAATCGCGTTACCGGCGACCTGACGCTGGCAGATACCCAAACAGTCACTGCAGGTGGTGGCAACTCCGTTAACTTCTACCAAACGTCAGATGGTGCTACCTACGCCATTACTTCTGGTAGCGGCGCGGACTACGCGTCTGTATTTGCTGTCGGCGAAGAAGGCACGCTCACTCTCACTGACACTATCTCTGGTGGTGGCGCTTACATGTCATCGGCAGGGTATGTGGATGGAGAGCCTGTGTTTGTGATGCCAAATGCAACCGAAGGTGTCGACCTCTACACCATCGATGGAGATGGCAAGTTGGTTCACCAGCTCAACGTCACTGGCATTCAGAATGACAACACGCCGCCTGTTATCGTTCAGACAGAAGACGGCAGCTACTTCCTGGTGGATGCCGATGGCAATGCTGCCTCTGTAGAGCTTGGCTTTGGCTATGACACCATGTCCATTGAAGGTAATGGTTATGACGATGAGCTTCACGGTGGTACGGGCAATGACCGTCTGGAAGGTAACCAAGGCGATGATGAGCTCTACGGCGATGAAGGCAACGATGAGTTGAAAGGTCAAGACGGTGAGGACTTCCTTTCCGGCGGTGCTGGATTTGACACCCTCACAGGCGGTAAGAATGCTGACGTGTTTTTCTTCGACAGCGAGTCTGGCTCTGACACCATTACCGACTTTAATCTGCGTGAAGACAGCATCCAGATTGACAGTTCACTCGCCAGCGGGACAGACGCTCTTCTCTACTGGCAAAGCGGCGCTGATACTGTGATTTCGGTTAATGATGGCGCAGCGACGATTACCCTGGAAAACTTCGATGTGGACCGTGTATCTACGGACATGTTCGACTTTACCTAATAAGTCGCTTTAGGATGCAAACGGCCCCAAGGGGCCGTTTTTTTATGTCTGGCGTTTTTATATCAGGCTGAGAGCTCTGAAACTATCCAGTTATGGAATGCCTGCACCTTTTTAATCCTGAAGTGCGATTCCGGGCAGACAAAGTAGTACCCGAACGCGACTTTTTGGTTATGTTCCCGTCCAAAGGGATATATCAAACGCCCCGCCTTCACATCCAGATCGGCTAACGCGGTCGACGTTAATGCCACACCCTGCCCTTCGATAGCCGCCTGCATCGCCAGCGCTTCACTGGAAAACTGATGACCAGAGTTCGCATCTGGATGATCAACCCCTGCCGCGCGCAGCCACATACCCCAGCAGGGTGCCTGCGCCTGAGTGGTTTGCCAATCAGAGCGCAACAACATGTGATATTTCAGATCCTTTGGCAAATGTAAGGGACGCTTGCCTTCCATCAAGGCAGGGCTGCAAACTGGCACCACCTCTTCCGGGATTAACACCTCGCAATGCAAACCAGTGTAATCGCCACCACCATAACGAAGCGCAACGTCTACGCCATCCCGCCGGAAGTTAACCAAAGACTCACTGGCGTCTACCCGCAAACGATACGCCGGATACTGCTGGTAAAAACTGCCTAATCTTGGCAGTAACCATTTTGCGGCAAAAGTCGGTGACACACTCACCACCAATTCATTGCTATGACGGTGCCGATGTAATTGTCGGATCCCCTCTTCGAGTTTCGCGAATCCTTCCTCCATGAACGGATAAAGCTGCTCACCCGCTTCAGTGAGTGAAATTGCGCGTACCTTACGTTCAAACAACGCAATATCCAGATAGCTTTCCAGCGTTTTAATTTGCTGACTGACGGCGGCAGGCGTGACATGCAACTCCTCCGCTGCCTGTTTAATACTGAGGTGCCGCGCCGTACTTTCAAAAGCTCTCAGAGCATTCAATGGGGGAAACTGTACTTCCATGATTTAGTTTTCCTTATCCATAAAGCAGAAAACCTCGTTTGTGGTTAAGGAAAGAGTATCTCAAGATTGAGCTGAACTTAAGTATTTCTTGATTAACAAAGAGACAAACTGGAGGAGAGGCAAATGAGGATTTCAGAGAAGAAAAGCCACACCCTGTTGGTCGCGCCTTATGGGCAGAGTAGAGAAACGCGTCTTGAAATCAGCCGAATGATCTGGAAATTGGTGGAAGGTGTAATGGCGGGGTATCAGGCTTTCAGGCTAAAGCATCAAAGAGAGAAACTTCGCGACTCGCTTTCGAGCTATCCGGACTACCTCCTTAAGGATTTTGGATTAAGTCCGGAAGAGATCAGTGTCATTAAAACCCGCAGTATTCAATTGAAGTCAGAACAAATAGCGCACAGTGTGAGAAGAAACTAAACGTTCACCCTATTCAGGGTGAGCGCTCCAATCAGGATTTTACTTTCTCGCTATATTCACACTGTGCTGCCCACTTTACATACCAGGCTTCCAACTCCTCTATGGGTTTGGGATGACATATTAAAAATCCCTGCACCAACATGCTCGGATAATTGGAAGTCAGGTATTCCAACTCTTCGGAAAGTTCAACACCTTCAGCAACGACTTTGCATTCCGACTCTAAAGAAAAGTCCGCCAACGAGCGAACAATTGCCTGACCAAAATGATCGGTGTGGATCTTGCTGATAAGCGATCGATCCACCTTCACTTCAGTAAAGGGCAAATGCCGCAAGTGGCGGAAGTTGGCAAAACCGGTTCCAAAGTCATCCAAAGAGACACCAAAACCCTGCATCCTTAAACGGTTTAAGGATTCGAGTTGCTCAGGCGAACTCAGTGCTGACTCCTCTGTAATTTCTAACGTAATTCTTTGTCGCAGCACGTTCTTTGCTTTAAACAGCGCATCTAATCGGTTTGGGATACTCAAATCACCCAGTTGCTGCGCAGACAAGTTGATGCTCACCGTCACATCCGGCCCAAATATCGCGGAAAGCGTTTCCATATCCGTTGCTGTTTTTTCCGCAATAGTTGTAGTGAGTAAATCCACCAACCCATGCTGAACCGCAGTGGCCAAGAAGCAACTTGGCATTATTACCACCCCTCTTTCGGGGTCGAAAATACGCGCCAAGACTTCAACGCTTTCTACGCGCTTGGTCAGAGGGTTCACTTTCGGCTGATAATAAGGCACCACATTTCCGCCAATGAGGTATTTGATCAACTCCTCACGTGACATGGCAGAATTCTGTGCAAATTGCATTTCATCAGGTCTTGGAAGCTTATTCAGCGTTTTTTCCAATGCGTCTAACGTAATGGGCTTCGCGATACTGCCCAATAGGTAAACCCACTGCAATTTTGCTATTTCAGCAGCCAATTCCGTTACCCGATTCTCTAAGTCGGAAATAATGCATACCGCGCCACGGAAGTTCATTCTTCCCAATTCGCGGATAACGCACATTCCATCAATATCAGGCATACCTAAGTTAGTAAACACAACGTCATAGTGAGTCCTTCCAAAGTTGATTTCATCTAATGCTGTTTGCGGACACGAGAAACAACTCACCTTTTCGTACCCTAGGCAGCTAAGCATTTTTTTAATCAACAATAAGACGGATTCAGAGTCGTCTATAACTGCAACATGTTTAGTACTTTTCACTCTCCCCACCAACCCAATGTCCTATTAGTGCTAAGAATAAATCCCAATGTGTTTGCCAATTTTAAACTTTGCGCATTGTCGTAATTAGAATTCAAACGCTGAAGTTGACCACCCTTCTCTCTCGAGTTTTTGTTGTAATCGAGAAGGGCCATGAACACTAACCTTCTATATGAAAGTTTATTAATCGCTGTCAATAGCCATCAATAGAATATTCTTTAAGCTGTTTATTATTAATAGAAAACATATCAGCTTTGCGCCAAATGAAATGAAAATTTTTGTCTCCTTTTTTGGAAAATTTGGCTTTAGTTTTCTTATCTACATGTTTTGTAAGGATAAATAATTCAATATGCAACGAGACATTAATTTCAAACATTGTCTCAAAGTTTCATATGCGTTTCATGGTCTTTTTTTTGAGCCACACGTTGCAAAACTATGAATCTAATCGCATATAATTTTCAAATAAAAAGAGCATATTAAATTCAGGTAATGAAATTAGGCTTTCCCATTCTGTATGCTTCTCTTAACGCTACATATTAGTGAAATACATTTAAACGGACATTTAAAACATAAGAAAGCGCTTGCAGTCATAAATCCACCACTCTTAACCATGCATCCTATTTTTCCTTAATCTCCAACAAGAAAATTTAACTTTTATGATTAGAGATTTTTAATATAAAGGAGAAAAATGAGAAGAAGCGTTAGAAGTAAGGAGACTGATTCACTGCATCAAATACCACAAATCAATTTCCTTGTTGGAAGCAAGATCATCAAACTGCAGATATAAAATGAAGAATGAGCCGAAAAGAGAGTTTTGTATTCTTGTCAAAAAGGTGAGGACTATTCCAAAATCATTTCAGATACAACAGTGGCTACACCCAGATCAAAATCGAGAAATATCATTTGGAAACAAAAATATTACGCAACTTTGTTCATGAAAAATGAGTTGCCATGAATCAGTGTAGCTTAGTTGTATAGACCAATTGCGCAACAAATTGATAAGTTAGAATGATATTTTGAAGTCCATTCTGTCTGGATTTATGACGATAATATGTAGACAACAAGCAAAAAGATCATCACTTACCGATAATTCACATCTCTGTGATTCATTCCTTCAAACTGTATACCCAAACAACCTGAAGATGCTCGCGTTCAGAGGTCATCAATGCGTTCAATTCGAGGCAAATTCCGCGAGGAATAGTCATTCTATTTCCGTGGAGTTTAACGAAGAAGTGGGCGCATTGAGGGCCTCCCTTCGGGCGAGTTGACTGACGCCGTGCTCATTGTTGTTCCTTTTTGATGGAGATAACTACACCTGCAAAGGAACGCCGCGATCACAACGCCAGTCAATCTCGCTGAATCATGCGTATTCAGGTTGTTTGGGTATAAAGATAAAACCATTGTCCTTAAAAGGCATCTAGTGGAGTGATACTCAAAGAAAAGAGTGGTAAATAACCCCTCAATATCTAGAATGCGGGCATTAAATCTTGCAATGAATGAGAGTGTCTTTATGTCTCGCGACTATACCTTCGAATGCCTTGTCACCATGCCACGCCATGAACTGGAAGAATTCAGTGCCCGAATGATCGGCCGAATGGTGCCAGAGGATGTGATGACTGAAATATTCACGTTCGAGCAAGAAGAGATAGATAGCGAAGAACGTTTGTTGTCTGCTCGCCTCGACGCCATGTTGCGCATGACAGCAATCGCACTGAACGAAACCCAGCAAGCGTTTGATGACTCTGAGCATGCAAAGCAAAACAGCGAGAGAATGACGAGACTACTGCTTTGGCATTTCTACGCTATCTCTTTTCACCTGGAACAGGCGATTACGCTGGAAACCCATTGTGAAGAAGTCGAGAAACTGCTGAAAAACACGCCCAAGGATGTCTTCGGCTGGGTTAACACACTCACAGAACTGCTACACACCTATGCAGAGATCAGCGCAGAACAGAATCCTGAAAGCTAACTAGGGTTTGTTGACTCTAGGGGCTGTTGACCTTTGGTGGTTAAATTTTGTTCTCGCTATAAGCGTTTTAGGCGCGGCGAGGTGTGTGCCGCCTAGTTATTCTAAGTAAATATGCCTCAACAAAGCATAAAACGCTTAGAGTACGGGAGGCGCAGTCGAACCCTTCGGGCAGTGTTTGTGGGGAATTTCTGCTGCGTTATCAGCTTCTCATGTAGGCGAGCTACACATCGAAGCCTCTGCCTTGCATAAAATCCCCACAAAATGCTGCAAAAATCATCACCAAAGGTCAACAGCCCCTAAGCATTCTCCCCCAGCTTTATCAATTCCTGTTCGCTGAAGCTCACAAACCCGATCGGAACATCGCTGCCCAGCGCAGCGATGATCTTCTCAGCACTTTCTGCACCAAAGCCGCCGCAAAGTTCAACGACCTGAGCACCGCTTTTAATCAGTGCTCTGGCCGCTATCACTGCTTCTTCGTCGGATCTGACACCCAAGACTTCAGTGCGGAACAGAGGTGATTCAATGACAGATTGGTGTTCATCTTGCTGGTAATCCGGCGCTTTGATGATAAACCCGTAGTGGGAGATCACTGTGTCAATTCCTTTATTAGACGCTGTCGCTCAGCGCAGTAAAATCAAAAATCGGTATTGCGTCTAAGAAGACGCAAAACAAGCCATGTTGTAAATCTCGTTACGAGTATTGGAGTAGAAATAAAGATTTTCGTCATTTACGCTCAATGCGTATCTCACCTCTGCTCCTTTGAACTCAAGGTAATCACGGTTGATCACATCATCAGAATGCTGCAGATTCTGCCTGACATCCTGAAAGCTGACGATTAATTCGTTTCCTTTCAGGAGGTAAGTGCCAAAGTAAAGATTCTCCAGCTTCTCGACTTTACCCTCCTTGTCCGTCACCTCAACAAACTCTCTAATATTGAGTTGGCTTCGGGATGCAAAGGTCAGAGTCATCCTCTCGAAAATGGAAAGATAGTTATGGAAGGCCTCCGATAAGAATCCGGTTTTCAGCGTTTCACAATGCCAGCTGGTGGCGACCAAACTTTCATATTTCCGCTCTTCATGCAGTTCATAGAGAAAGACGCCAGCTAAGCCGGAGAAAAAGAGCACTATCGGCAGAATAAATTGTCGCTTGATAAGAGATTTTTTAAAGGTATCCATGATGTACTGTGCTCAAATTTTGAAACAACATAGTTCAACGTTTGATTTCGCTGATTAACAATGAATATGTTCAAGGCATTCAGTGAAGGTCGATCAATTGAAGAGTATCGCCGCAAGTAAAAGGTTAAATGGCAGTTATCTATAATCTTATTGCCATCCCCTTCCAAAAAGGCAGATGCTGCTTCCAGTGCGCTCTCCGAGTTTGCAAAAACAGTCACGTCACCTATTCGGTGGCTAAGTGCATACTCTTCAACATCAATAAAGTAAGGTAACTGACTAACGCTGGTTTCAATCTTGGAGATAACAAAGAAAGTCATCCAAGTGAACGTCACTGCTACTATCACTAACATCGCGATAAACGTTTTGCTAATGCTTTTATTAGGGAGTGATTTACCGTAATACGTTGCGCCAGATTCTTTTGATAACGCTAAGTCTTCAAGCTCGATTGAGTTGTCATGATAAAGCGGCTTACCTGTCTGGGACTCTATACCCACAGATTCGGTGGATAAGCTAAAACTCCCCGAATCATCCATATCAATACTGACGGAGATATCTCCATCAATATTAAGGATATAGCCAACCTTACTGATGGTCTTTATCTGAGCGCCACCTTTAACGCTCAATTTTAAAGTTTTTCGGAGGTTTGAGACAACATTTGTCAGAGATTGGTCAGAAACGACCGCGTTACCCCAACATGAAGAGAAGAGCTCTTCTTTAGTTACGCTTGTGCCTACATTCTCTAGCAGCAGTATAAACACTTTTCCCGCTATCGGGCTGAGTTGCTCTTTCCGTCCAGACTCAAAAACAAGTGTTCTTGTACCCGAGAAGTAAACAATATCCGAGAAGCCATATGCTTTAGATGTATCTGGCATTGACTACTTCCAATTTCCACACAAGACTTTTAGACACTTCATAAAATACATCCTCTCATTTTTATAAAACCGCCTATTTAACCATTCAAGGTTACCTGTTAATTGTAGTTTGACTTTATCTCAATTAAAACACCCACTTTTCTTCCAATACAAACATTAGCCAGCACTAATTAAAAGTATTGTAAAACACTGAGAAGCTTACAGCCTAGGGCTAGAAAATGGCAATTTCAAGTCTAATCATTTGTCCATATACTCTTATCAATTTTATTTTCATAATTCTATTACGTCCTCTAGTCGCAGATAGACATTCCAAGTGTTGAGACTTGAATTTGACGACTAACTACGAAACCAAAACTCTAGAGCAACTGCTTTCTGCTCACCCACACCATAGTTCAGCGGCGACCCGTTGCACCAAATACAGACAAAAACATAAAACCTTTATTTTCAGATAGATAAGCAACATTAAACCACTGGATTTGTACGTGAATTTGAAAGTGGTGTGATTTTTATTTGATAACTATTTAGATCAACATCACATTTCTATGCAGAATGCTCCTCGATTTCACTCCTAGCGTATCGTTACGTTGCTGATAGGTGCAACGCGCAGCGAGAGCAAGTAATTACGACAGTGAATAAATAAAAACCAAGAGTTCATATTATCACTACATAATATATCCTCTTCATAGATACATATTGAGAAGAAATAATGATGAATAAGAGTGTTTACTTAGCAGCAAGTGTGTTGACTTTATTTTCAACAGGTGCCTTTTCAGCAACACCATTTAATCAAGACGAAGTATATCTTGGCTTTGATCTGGGCTATACAAAAAACAACTCAGAGATGACAACCTCGAATACAATTGGAAGTTTTGAGCAGAAATTAAAAGACACTGGCGATGCCATTGATGACCAACTATACAATGATTTAAAAATAGGTTACACCATCAATAATAACCTACGAGCCTATACTTTTTGGCGTGTGTCGAGTGAAGATTCTGCTCATTCTAGAATTATGGATAGTTCAAACACTCAAATTGGCACAGTAGATATAAAAAGGCAGGAAAATATCTTCGGTCTTGGCTTGGACTATCTGCAACCACTGAGCGATAGATTGTACTGGGTAATTGGAGGTAGCCTAGGTCGTTACAACTCAGAAGTAACAATTGATTCTCAGCGAATTTTTCGCGGCACCGACTCAACGAAACTGACGTCAAAAGGCCTTGCTTTGGGTGTGAATACTAGTATTGGTTATGCAATTAATCAGAACTGGTCAATTGAGTCTGGTGTTAACTATATGCATCTCAATGGCAACGTCACCAAGTTCGAGAACAATGGCTCAAACTTCGAATACAAAAATGACAAACAATTCAGTGTATTCGCCGGCGTAAATTACAGCTTCTAATAAATAAGAGTGGCTTATATTGCTTTGATGTAAGCCGCTTTCTCAACCACCAAAAAACTCCCTATTATGCGAACACTTTTTTACATAGCTGCTGCGATGTTGCTTTCTGCTTGCACGCATAGCGTACATCTCAATAATGACAGCGACATCTCTAACTGCGTCAATGATTGCAAAGCGTCAATCAATCTAATAGCTGATGTTCAAAACAATAATATAGAAAGTATTGAGCAATACGACATCCAGCATTTTGAGTTTGATTTTTATTCTTCTATTGCTCATCAAACACAGTTAGCACTTGTGGACAGAGGCTATTCAGTCAACAACACCCCATCAACTGAAGCCAATACTCTTAAACACGTGAATTACACGGTCGAATATCAACTGGAAGATAAATCAATGGCAATCCCAGGAACGATATTCGGCGAAAGTAATGCTGCTGCGAGTGTGACCTTCAAGCTTTACGATCGCGACAATAACCTTCTTCTATCTGGGATTGAACGTTGCGCTTTTCGTGATGAGATGAACAGCAGCGAAACAACCTCTCATTTTTTGATGCCATTCGACAGCTTAACGGGCGCGTCATTCAAGGCCTTTCTAGCGAGAGTCTGGAACACTGCTATCTCTGAATGCAGCCAAAAGTTTGCCGTGAAAGTCGATGCAATACATGCGAATCAATTGGAATCACGCGACAACTTCCCACTTTCTAAACCCCTGAACTGAGTATCTCCGGAGTATCTATGTATTAGATTATTTGGCCCATGTCACTGGCATTGGCTTCGCTTCTTCACGCCCAAGCATTTGCCTCACAGAGTAACGTTTCTGCTTACATTTTAAACGGCAGCGATACCGATATTCAGGATGTTCCTTGGCAGGCCTATGTTGAGAGTCATGCACTTGGATATGCTTCAAGCTGTGGCGGGTCTGTCATTAAAGACGTCGACAGCGGAGAAGCGAGATGGGTACTGACAGCAGCGCATTGCATGGATGTAAATGTTGCCGACATTTATCGCACACTCCCTGACTCAGCGGATGATGTCTTTGTTTCAACCGGCGTAGCAGACAAAGGCGATGCCGAGTTCAAACGACGTGCTGTTCAAGCTAAGACGGTCTACATCCACAAAGATTGGGATAAAGAAAGTAATGATATGTATAGCGACATTGCTTTAATTGAACTCCACAGCCCAGTATCAGAGCCGGCAAAAGCTATCGCTTTGGCGTCAGACAGCGTGCAACAGGACTACGATTCGAGTGCGGAAAACACAAAACACTCACCGAATCGCTCACAGCTTATTAGCGGCTATGGCCATGTAAACCCGAAAGTAAGCAAAGTCATCATGCTGGACAGACTTCAAGCGGTCTATACCTATGCCATCACAGATAAGCAGTGTCAGCAAGAGTTCAATACATTTGCAAACCGCGGTGCTTACATTCCCAACATGCTCAATGACGAGAACGCTTTTATCTGTGCGGGTGCAAAAGACATGAGTATAAATGACCCTACTCAGCAAATTGGGGCTTTTCAGGGAGACTCTGGGGGACCAATGGTATGGGAGAATCCTTCTGATAACACCAAGTATCTAATGGGTATCACCAGCTGGGGAGGCAACCATTTAAGAAGTGGGTACCGTTGCGGATTAACCTCTACTGTTTACACGCAGGTTTCCACATACAAAAACTGGATTGAGCAATGCATGATTGGCAACTGCCAAGATGCAAACGTTATCAAGAGTAGTACCACGCAAACCCTCACACCGGAAAAACCCGACGCAGTGACACCAGCAAAACCCAGTAATCCAAAAGCGTCTGACGGCGCCTTAGGTGCCGTCACGCTTTGTACCCTCTTACTACTCACGTTTAGGCGACGTGAAAAGCGCATCTTCCATGCGGATTGATATCCCATCCAATTGTCCGGGTGTGAAATTTTAACGTTGTGGCAATTGGTTTTACTAAACATCGCGACAATAAACGTCACTGATGAATAAAAACAACGAGTGGGTAATACCCAACCTAAAAAGCAAAAAAAAGGAGATCTAAAATGTCAGTTGTTACTTTTCTTGGAAGCCCAGTTTCCATTGCTGGAAGCCTACCAACTGCTGGACAAATTGCACCTGGTTTTACGCTTTGCACTGTCGATCTTTCGGACATCACACTGGCAGACTTCAAAGGTAAAAAGGTGGTGCTCAACATTTTCCCGAGCATAGATACACCAGTTTGTGCCACCAGTGTCAGAACATTTAACGAAGTTGCCGCAAGTAAGGAAAACACGGTTGTGCTTTGCATTTCTGCAGACTTGCCATTTGCGACCAAACGGTTCTGCTCTGCGGAAAACATCCACAATGTACAGACAGCATCTTTGTTCCGCGCACCTGATTTTGCCGAAAACTACGGGGTGGCGATTTCTGATGGTCCACTAGCAGGTCTCGCCTCACGCGCGGTTATCGTTATCAATGAAGATGGAATCGTTATTCACAGTGAGCTTGTTAATGAGATTACTGAAGAACCTTCATACGAAACAGCTCTGTCAATTCTTTAACAACACATGCTGACTCAACTCACTGACTTAATTGCCGAATATCAGGCATTGACTGGACAAGAGGGTCAGCATATTGATGAGCTTCATACCCTCATTACTTGCCTCTTTGTTCGAAGTAAATCCATTGATATGGCTAAGAAATCTGTCATACGAGATATGGTGCTGGAACGCATTAGACATGAAATCATGTGGTGCAAATGTACATTCAATTTCGAATCAACCGAAGTTATGACATCTGCTTATCACCTAATTGAAAACACCTGACACGCACTGACAGCGTTTCTCTCTAGGGGGTGTTCTACCCCCTAGAGAGAAGAAGACAGGAAGATCATCGCCGTAGGTCATATTGATATATCTAATTCTCAGAAACCTCTAGCGCAATTGAATCCTTTGGGTTTTGCTCTATCTTTTCAGGTACACGCAGTTTGTAGAGCCTCTCATGAACCTGAAACGCATTGAAACCTTTGTACTCGTCGCCACCCTTCGCAGTTTTCGCAAAGCCGCCGAGCAGCAATTCACCACACAGCCTGCTATCTCATCTCGCATCGCAAGTTTAGAAAAGGAACTGGGCGTTACTCTTTTTGACCGCGAGGCCTCGCCTATCACGCTAACAGCCAAAGGGCGTGAGCTATTACCTTACGCTGAGAAAATGCTGCTCAGTGCGGAACAGTTTCAAAAGCGCGCAGAGAACAATGCGCTGTTTACGGGAACCTTGAGACTGGGAATTTCAGAAACCGTTGTGCACACCTGGCTGACGGAGTTTCTTCGAAGCTTTAACGATAAGTTTCCAAGGCTGGATATCGATATTACGGTGGATGTCACGTCGAACCTGCGTCATGACTTGTTGGACAGAACGCTGGATTTAGCCTTTCTGATGGGACCGATTTCGGAGCCTTCCGTCCAGAACATGCCACTTTGTCGCTATCCGTTGGTATGGGTGGGAAGCACGTCAATGCCAATCTCTAACACTTCTATGTCGTTAACTGAATTGGCTGACTTCCCCATCATTACTTACGCCCGCAACACACAACCATTCGGAGAAATCAAAGAACAGTTCGCACAGGCTGATGCGGCTAACGCCCGTTTCTTTACATCGAGTTCTCTCTCCGCCTGTTTGCGGATGACCAAAGACGGATTGGGCTTGGCTACCTTACCTACAGTGATCGCTGAGCCTGAAATTGAAGCCGGAAATTTGCAGCTTGTTGATTGCGGCTGGGTACCTTCCCCACTTGGCTTCACCGCTTCTTACCTGCATGCTCCAATGAATGGCGCGGCGGAAGAAGCGGCAAAACTGGCGGTGGAAGTGGCAGCGATACATCAAGGCTGACTAGGTGGGGATTGCGCCGCGTTCACCAAAGTCTTCGGTCGGTACTCTCCCGCTTTCCACCTTTTCCACACTGAACCATCAATACTGACATTCACGGCTTTCAGTTCATCAGGTTTATTACCACCAAATGCGCGATGGAAGCGGCCGTGGTCATCACCTTTCCCTCTAAAACGGCGGAACATGCCATATACGCCTTTAAGAAATTCCTCATAGGAATCTCGTGGCTCTGTCTGCCATGCATTGGCATCAAAGACCATTCTGGAAAGATCTAATTCCAAGCCCTTCCGTTGCGCTTTTTCTGCCATCCATTTAAACGGTATTTGCTTCAATTCATCGTCTGTGTAGCCACCACCAACATTGGCGTGCGCTCCGATAAACCAACGTTGTTCGACGTTATCAGGGCTCCGTTTTTCCTCAGAACCAACCGGAAGTGTCCAAAGTGCAGTGTCATAAGCTGCGCGGTGCTCATCCAGCGCCATTGCATGAAAGGCACTTAACACGCTTCGGGAAAGTTTGGTGTCATGCCATTTGAAAATGCCCCTTTCAGAGAACACTGTGCCCGGCGCGCCAAGCGCACCCACAGTGTCCCAAACACCAAGAAAATGCACCTTGGGTTCGTCACTATAGGCTTTTCGAAAAGCGATACATTCTTTGGAATTGGGTGACAGTGCCTTATTGCGATATAGCGTTTTTGCTTGCTCTAACAAATCAGGCGTCGCTGTTCTCAATACACCACATTTTCGGATGAGCCCAGCCAGACTCCGCGCTGTATAAGCACCACGGCTGAAACCGAAGATCCAAATTTGCTCACCTTCATGGTAGTGCTTGGAAAGCCACGCATATCCCTGCATGAGGTTCTTGGTTAAACCCCATCCTGTTGTTCCCCCTAATAAACGGGTAAAGCGGGAAGTTCCCACTCCAGGGTCATAGAAAAATCGCTGTTTAATGCCATCGGCATCGTATGGCGTGATGCATTGAGACATCAGGAAGACATTGGTTTGATCCTGTGGGTCATTCCACGTGCCGTCGAAAAGGACGATGAGTTTCTGTTTCGGGTCACCGTAATATGACGCAGCTTCACTTTCAGACTTTGCTTCGTTTTCAGGCATAGATACCTCCTACCCCAAAACTTCACATTTTCTCCAAAACCTCTGTGACCAAAGCGGGAGTTTTTGTGCCGCCGGGGTGTGCTTTTATTGTTGTGAACCATCTTTATTCAATGGCTTTCAGTCTGAAATTCTATGCACTGATAGGAGGTGAGCCGTGAGCAAAGCCGAGACAAACCATGCATATTCATGAAGTTGACAGTGTATCAATGACTTAGTACCCGTGATTTAAGCGGGTGTCTCGTAAATTGCTCATGGCCACTGAGTATTCACATCACATTGTCGACAGAGCAGGACATTAATTTTATTTATCGGAAAAGGTAAAAAACTATAATTGGACGAAATGACACCAACCTGCAACATTTACTTAACACAACATTCATTCAACGAGGCGAAGGAAAGCCATGAGTCAACTTGCAGGACAAGAAGCCCCTCTTTCATCCAATCACTACGAAGCAGCCCTGACACAGGCACGTGAATTAAGAAATCTGACACGTGACGGCAAGTTTATTGGTTCGACAAGTGGATTTGCCCCTGGCATCGCACAGGGAAACCTTGTCATTCTTCCCAAAGACTGGGCGGACGACTTTCTTGTATTTTGTCAGAAGAACCCCGTTCCTTGTCCTCTGTTATCAGTATCCAGCCCGGGTGAACCAATGATTGATTTGCTTGGTAAGGATATCGATATTCGCACCGATGTACCTGAATACCATATCTTCCGAAACGGTGAATTGGCTGAGAAAACTCATGACATTAAAGATCTTTGGTGGCATGACATGGTGACTTTTGTCTTGGGTTGTTCTTTCTCGTTTGAAGATGCTTTGATTCGTGCTGGCCTGTCTCTTCGTAACATTGATTGCCAATCGAATGTATCAATGTACCGCACCAACTTGGCGACGACACCAAGCCAGTATTTCAGTGGTAACATGGTGGTTACTATGCGCCCGTTTAAACCAGCAGACGCTATTCGCGCCATTCAAATTACTTCCCGCTATCCGAAATCCCATGGTGCGCCAGTACATATAGGAAACCCCGCCGACATTGGCATCAAAGATCTCTCCAACCCGGATTTTGGTGATGCAGTACCTATTAAGGACGGTGAAATCCCCGTTTTCTGGGCATGTGGTGTAACGCCACAGTTGGCCATTATTAATGCTAAGCCGCCCATCGCCATTACCCATGCACCCGGCAAGATGCTGGTAACGGATATCAGTAACGAGCAACTCTCAGTTTTATAAGTAGTAGGGTCTGTTGACCCAAAATAGGACACTAGTGAAAAGGAGACTTCCGATGAAGTTGTTGAAAAACCTGCTGCCAGCTATGGCAGTGTCTCTCGCTGCACTTTCAGTGCCTTCTGCACTCGCTGCACAATGGCACATGCCGACACCTTACGGTGATGCTAACTTGCCGACCAAAATCGCCTATGACTTTGCTGAGCAAATCAAAGCATCCACAGGCGGTGAAGTCGATATCAAGGTTCATTCAGGCGCATCTTTGATGAAGCACCCTGAGATCCCTCGCGCAGTGCGCACCGGTCAGGTGCAGCTTGGCGAAGTCTTCATTGGCATCATGGGTAATACCCACCCTATTTTTAAGCACGACAACATTCCTTTCCTCGCCACTGACTATGAGCAAGCCCAGAAACTGTGGGAAGCAGCCAAACCAGAGATTGAGAAACAGCTCAGTAAAGAAGGCATGATACTGCTCTACACCGTGCCATGGCCTGCACAAAGCCTTTACACCAAAAAGCCGGTGAACTCGCTGGCTGACATTAAAGGCACCAAGATGCGCGCTTATAGCCCATCAACATCCCGTCTTGCTGATCTGATGGACACCACACCCACCACGGTTCAGGTGCCGGATATTCCACAGGCATTCAGCACCGGCATTATCGATGCGATGGTGACATCACCATCGACGGGCGCAAACGGTCAAGCATGGGATTATCTGAGCCACTTCACCGAGATCAAGGCCTGGATTCCAAAGAACTTTGTCGTCGTGAACAAGCGCGCATTTAAGCGTTTGGACAAAGACGCTCAGAAAGCCATTTTGGATGCTGCTGCAGCAGCCGAGGCACGTGGCTGGGCAGAGGTTTTAGATCAAGAAGCAAAAGACACCAAAACACTCGCTGACAACGGCATTGTGGTTTCGAAACCTTCCGAACAATTGCTAAACGAGCTTCAGGCGATTGGCGTGACCATGACTGAAGAGTGGGAAGCAGAAAACTCACAAGCGCTAGCGCCTGTTTTGAAAGCCTATAAAAACTAAGTAAGTAGTTACTTACTACGACGTACCCTCCCCTGGAAACGGACTTGGGGAGGGCTTCAATACCCTGAGCTACGCCTGTCTGGAAGCATTATTATGAAACGAGCTCTGTACCTGCTGTCGGGTGGTTTATCCGGCTTCTTTATTGTGTTGATCATGCTGATCATCCTCGCCCAAATTATTGGCCGCATGATGGGCTTTATTGTCCCGTCGGCAGAAGATTTCTCCGGTTACGCTTTGGCTGCCTCAACCTTCTTTGGCCTTGCCTATACCTTTCGTGAAGGTGGTCATATACGCGTTAACCTTGCTATTCAAAGGTTGCCAGAAACGCTGCAACGCCCTCTGGAAACTCTGGTCCTAACCCTTGCATTTTTGCTGCTTTGTTTCTGTAGCTATTACTGCACTTACATGGTCTGGGAATCCTACGACTTTGAAGAAGTCACCCACGGTTACATTCCGATTCCTCTGTGGATTCCACAAGTGCCACTCGCGGTCGGCATGATTGCATTCAATCTCGCCGTGCTGGATAGCCTGATTGACAACATTCGCGGTATTACCCCCTATTACAAACAGTTGGAAGGTGAAGACGTTTCGCTCGAACTGATTGAAAACCCTGACGAAGCAATAGCTACGCAGGCAAGCAGCAAGGAGCGCGCAAAATGACGGACATGACCTTAATCTCTTTTATTCTTGCCATCTCCATGCTGCTGTTTTTAGCCGCTGGTTTATGGGTATCCCTTGCCTTGATTGGTGTCGGTGTCATGGGTCTGTACATGACGGGCAACGAACAAATCGGCCTGCTGTTTGGTTCTTCAAGCTGGGGAGCGAGCACCAGTTGGTCACTGACAGCCCTACCAATGTTTATCTGGATGGGTGAGCTTTTATTCCGAACTCGACTCTCGGAAGATCTGTTTAAAGGTCTTTCGCCTTGGCTGAGCAGTTTTCCCGGCAAACTGCTGCATGTGAATGTGTTGAGCTGTGGCATATTCGCTGCGGTATCAGGCTCATCCGCCGCCACTGCGGCTACCATTGGACGCATGACTCTGCCCGAGCTGAAAGCACAGGGCTACAGCGAGAAAATGGCCGTCGGCACGCTAGCAGGTTCCGGTACTCTGGGTCTTCTTATTCCGCCTTCCATCATTCTCATTGTGTATGGGGTGGCTGCAGAAGTGTCCATTGGACGCTTATTTATCGCCGGAGCCCTTCCCGGCATCATGTTGATGCTCCTGTTTGTGGGTTACACCACCATCTGGGCATTGATGAATAAAAATGAAGTGCCTCAGCACTCGAGCAACGATGTTAATTGGCAAGTTAGATTCAAAGCGCTGAAAAAGCTGCTCCCGATAGTCGCCCTTATTTCCTTTGTTTTGGGGTCGATCTACGGCGGTTTCACTACACCGACAGAAGCAGCAGCGCTTGGCGTGTTTGGCGCCATGGTTTTGGCCGCCCTTACCGGCTCGTTGAGTCGCCAGAGTTTTATCGACAGTCTACTGGGTGCCGTAAAAAGTGCTTGTATGATTGGCTTTATTCTCGTGGGCGCGCATTTTCTTACACTGGCAATGGGATTTCTCGGCATTCCCCGCGCGCTAGCGGAGTGGATTGCTGCGATGTCGCTGTCCCCGTTTGAACTCCTGCTTTACCTCACCATACTGTTTGTGGTGCTGGGCTGCTTTCTGGATGGTATTTCTGTGGTGGTTCTGACCGTTGCAGTTGTATTGCCAATGGTGCAGCAGGCAGGCATTGATTTGCTGTGGTTCGGTATCTTCATCGTTCTTGTGGTGGAGCTGTCGCAAATCACCCCGCCCGTCGGTTTCAACCTGTTTGTTATTCAGGCTCTCACGGGCAAAAACATTCTGTATGTCGCACGCGCTGCGTTTCCGTTTTTTATGCTGATCCTTTTAGGGTTAGTGTTGATTACGGCCTTCCCGGAAATCGTGACCTACCTGCCGACCACCATGAGTCAGCGCTAGCAGGACAAACTGCTTCCAAAGAAAGCAGAGCAACAAGGAGTGAGTTGAGATGAAATTAAATTGCGACATGGGAGAAAGCTTCGGTGCCTGGACCATGGGGAAAGACGCTGAAGTGATGCCCTGTATTGATATGGCAAGCATCGCCTGTGGCTTCCATGCCTCGGATCCAGTCACGATGCAAAAGACCGTCGCCTTAGCCCTTGAACATGGCGTCACCATTGGCGCCCACCCTGGCTACCCAGATTTAATGGGATTCGGCCGCCGGAAATTTGATTGTACAGAAGAAGAGCTTTTTGCCTGGCTTGGCTATCAAATCGGTGCGCTGAAAGGCATTTGTCGTCAGCAAAAAGCCATTGTGGATTACGTAAAACCCCATGGCGCGCTCTACAACACCATGATGAAAGACATGGCGGTGCTGAAAACCGTGATGCGCGCAGTGAAAGCCGCTGCGCCGGGTTGTCCCTTGGTGGTGATGGCGATTCCTAAGCGCCAACCTATTCTCGATTTGGCGGCAGACGTCGGCATTGACGTGATGTTCGAAGCTTTTTCTGACCGCGCTTATGACGATGAGGGATTTCTGGTCGACCGTCGTATTGAAGGCGCGGTTCACGGCAGTCCTGACGCCATTATCAAGCAGGTACAACAGATTGTTGAACACGGTTCTGTCACAACGTTGAGTGGAAAAACGTTCAAGGTGGATACAGATACGCTCTGCATTCACGGAGATGGTCCCCACGCTTCAGCAGTGGCCCAGGCATTGAAGCAATGGAGGGCAAATGGCGCAAATTGAGGCAGTCAATGAACAGACATTGATTGTGTATTTTGGGGACAGAATTGACGATGCCATCGCCGCTGACGTCAACCTTGCTATCTTTCAAGTCAGGGAAAGTCTGGGTGATTTGGTCACAGACATCATCCCCTCCTACAACTCAATGTTGATTGGCTTTGACTTAAACAGAACGGACCGTTTTGACATCATCAAACGCATCCGGCTGGCGCTAGAATCCAACACTGACGCCGTCACCAATAACAACGACAATCAGGTAGTTGAGATTCCCGTCTACTACGGTGAGGAAGTCGCGCTGGATATGTCGGACGTGTGTGAAAAAACTGGCCTCGACAGTAAGTCTGTCATCAAACTGCACAGCGAGCGCGAGTACCGCGTTTACGCCATCGGCTTCAGTCCCGGCTTTGCCTATCTTGGCAGCTTAGATGACGCCATAGTCATGCCGCGTAAATCCACACCACGCCTAAAAGTACCAACGGGCAGTGTAGGGTTGGCGGATAACCAAACAGCCATTTACCCCAGCAGCACGCCGGGAGGATGGCAAATTATTGGCCGTACACCACTGAATATGGTGGACTGGGACAGTGAATCACTGGCAAAAGTAAACGTCGGCAACCGGGTGAGGTTCTGCCCTATCGACAAAGACGAATTTTTGAAGCAAGGCGGCGTGTTATGAGTTTTGAAGTACTGAACCCTGGCATGCTTACCCTACTGCAAGACAGTGGCCGCATCGGCTTCCAGCATTTGGGCATCACCACAGGAGGCCCAATGGATGAGCATGCTTTTTACTGGGCAAACCGTCTATTGGGAAACAAGCCAGATGCAGCGCAACTCGAAATCACCTTCGGCCAACTGCAGCTACAGGTGAATGCCGCCACAACCGTTGCTATTACCGGCGCAGATCTTTCCGCCACCTTAAACGACAAAGCTATTCAGCCCTGGCTCACCTATACAGTAAAACCCGGTGATGTCCTGGCGTTTGGTGCGCCGAAAAGTGGGCTGCGAACCTATCTCTCCGTGGCTGGCGGCTTCGAATGTGAGCCTAAGCTCGGGAGTTGCTCCACGGTGAAAAGGGAGCAACTGGGCGGTTTGACCGGTCTTGGTGATGCCCTGAAAACGGGGGATATTCTGCCCTTTACCGCAACGACTGAATTCACCGAACAGCGCACGCCGAAATGGGCGATTCCCGATTACGATGCGCCGCTCGAACTAGGGGTGATGCCGTCCTATCAGCATGCGTCATTTAGTCATGATGAACAGATGACGTTCTTCACCAGTGAGTATGAAGTCAGCCAAAACATCGACCGCATGGGTTATCGCTTGTCTGGTGCGCCAGTGAAAAGCAGTCTCGATGGCATCATCTCAGAAGGTATCGCCTTTGGTGCGATTCAAATTCCGAATGACGGCCAACCGATCGTACTGATGAAGGACAGGCAAACCATCGGCGGCTACCCCAAAATAGGCTGTTTGAGCAGTTTAGGTGCCGGCCAACTTTCGCAGCGTCAACCCGGGCAGATTGTTACCTTCTCCCCCATGGATGTTGCGGATGCCGAAGTCGAAAGAAGGCTCTTCAACCGGGTCATTTTCGGATGAGTCCATCTCAGGGGAAAATGGTGCACATCGACAAGGCCACGAATGCGAGGCCGGATGATGTGCGCCCTTTTCTCAAGGCGATTAATCGGTATATCTCAGCCAAAGATAACAACAAGCCACACCTGCTCACCAAAGTGTTTACGGAAGAATCACTGCTGGAAATGAAGGTTAATACCGACAGTATTTCGTTTCCCTCAGATGTAGTTGGCGTTGAAGCAATCCGCCACGTGTTGTCATCCCAGTTTAACCAGCGTTTTGAGAATGTTTATACCTTCTGCTTGTCGGACTCCATTATCAGGGATGACAGTCTTCTCACCTGCAAGTGGCTCGTCGTGATGACAGAAAAAGACAATGACATACTGCGCATCGGTTGTGGCTATTACGACTGGCTATTCAGTGATGATTCTTCCATCTCGGCAAAAGACCCGAAAGTGGACAAGCTCACCATCACCATTGAGTACATGGCTGCCATCAACTATTCCAATAAAGATCACTTGCTCAATGGGATAGGCGAACTGCCCTACCCTTGGTGTTTCAGCAGTTCCCTGAGTATTGAAATACCGATGATAGAGGACTTAAAAACAGTGAAGGACTTTCTGGAGTAGGAATAACAGCACAACAGTGATTAGCTTCATCAAATCGCTGACGTAGTAAATATTGATTGATAAGAAATACTTGCTAGTGCTTTGGAGAAGAACACTATGAAAAGGCCATGGTTTACTGAATCTCAAATCTCTTCAATTCTCAGAGAAGTCGATTCTGGCAAGACAGTCGACGAGATTTGTCAAAATCATGGATTACGCAGAACAACATTTTGTAACTGGCAGTACAAATATGGTGAGGACTGCAAGCTAGAGAAGATTATAAAGCTCGAAGCAGAAAATACTCAGCTTCGAAAAAAGTTCACTGATGTTAGCTCGGAAAATCATAAATTAAGAAAATTGCTTGCCAACAAAAAAATGGACAATGAATAGACACCACAATATGACCGATAACGCCGTTTAATCCACTGGCGCGACGTGACAATTTTACGCTACGCTTCGCCTACACCCTTTGCTTGATTACTGTCAGAAAAACAAAGAAATATGAATCTAATAACAAGAACTGCGCTAGCTTCAGATGCCAAAAGCATCACCGACATCGTCAATCCCATTATCGAAAGCGGTCGATACGTGATTCTCGACTCCACGTTTTCGGTGTCAGACCAAAGTTTCTTCATCCAATACTTCCCGGTTAATGGCGTATTTTTGGTTGCTGAAGACCATGACTCGAAAACTGTTCTGGGCTACCAAACCGTTGAGCCATACGCGAGTTACTCACGCGCACTCGATCATGTCGGCATCATCACCACCTATGTCGAAGAAAAACATCATCGACAAGGCGTCGCAACCTCGCTGTTTGCTTCCACGCTCGATATCGCGCGCTCACGCGGTTTTGAAAAGCTGGTAGCCCAAGTCCGAGCTGACAATGAAACCGCGCTGCACGTTTATTTGAAACATGGCTTTGAAGTGTCAGGACGAGCGAAAAATCATGCGAAAATTGGCGGCAAGTACATCGATGAGATTACGCTGGAACTGTTTCTGTAACGTTTAAATTTGCCTATTAAAAAAACAGCCCAGACAAGTGTCTGGGCTGTTTTTTTTCGGGGTCGTATCGTTTTTAAATTTATACTGCTTACCAGACCCAGCTCGTTTCTGTATTCGGAATCCTCTTATGGACAGGCGGCGTTCCATCGGTAAACCACACCTCAGCAAGCACGTAATAGTGAGATTCTGAAGAAACAAAATCGACAATCGCTTCTCCTGATTCCAAGGAAGAGAAAGCCATTCGACTGCTGTAGGCTGCCGTGTAGGTTCCGTTGTCATTCTCAGAAAACTCGCTGTATATCGACACGACACCGGGTGATGTTGAATAACCACTGATGTCGACGACAAAACTCTGCTCCAACACAGGGCTATATGAGAAACCATCAGGCACAACTGTTTCGTTAAAACTCGATGCTGAACTGGTGACGGTCTCCGGAATGTTTGCTTCGCCACCAGAGGTATCAACCATAATTTCAAACTCTGACAGACTGGATACTTCAACATTACTTTCCGGTGCAGACTCATCAGCGGTAACGGTTGAAGACACGTTTGAACTGCCGCTTCCATCACCACCGCCACCACATGCGCTCAGAAGGGCCATTAACGCTAACAGACTGATATTCTTATTCATGACACTTACTCCTCAGACAAGTAGTATTTGTTTTCAGTCGCTTTTTCTAATAAATACCACTGAAGATTATTTTCACCACCAGACTCCGCATAGCCTGCAAACTCTGGGTATGCCTCGACAAGGTCGACATGCTCTCTCGGCCAAGACCACTCATCCGGAATAAGCAGCGCCCAAGGATGATTCGAAGAGGTTTTAAAGTAACGTGATGTTGCTGGGTCGCTGGAGTCGCTCCACCACCCCAGCCAGTAGGTGTCGAATTGCTCTGTCGGCGCCTGATCGGCGAGGTGGATTTCTAATCCTCGTCCAGGGTTATACCAGAGCCCGTCGCGGACATAAGCGCCCGGTGTGGCAAAAATAAACGGGTCATAAGGCATTGTCATGAGAGAGCTCGTATCAGTACCCTCGTTGAAATACACATCTATTTCGAACTCGAAGACCAACGCTTCCTGACAATGCTGCGCCGTTCGGTAGTACATACAGCCTGCTGGGAGTTTCTGTTTGAGATCGTCTGAAACAATGAATATTGCCTCATTGGAGTCGCTCTCTAAGCCGTTGCTCTCTTGTAACACTGCATTGTGTGTCAAAGTGCTCGCTGAGCTGATGTCAGACCGGTTTATTCCCCCGAGTCTGAATGCAAACCCATTGTGATAACCAGCGCCGTAGGCTGAAAGATAACCTTGAATCAATACACGGGTAATCGCGCTGTTTTCATCCAGTGTTTCTGTGATGCGGAATTTAAAGACAACATCGTTGAGATCGTAATCCCCCTCTTTGGGCCAGTTGTCCTCAAAAGCGATCGTGGCATATCCATTCTCGCTGGGGTAGTAACGCAGCGAGGAGCCATTTTCCATGATAGTCACAGGATGATCCTCAACTTCGCCGGTTGTGGCACCACCAAAGTAATCGAGACCAGATGCTTCTGCAAAACGGAAACGAGACCAGGTCGAACCAATCGTCGCCCCTGCCGGAACCGCAATGGAGAGTGAATTGATACCCGACGCTAGCAAACTGTCGCTAAAGACCTTCTCACCTACGTCTTCAAAATCGCCGTCCTGGTTCCAGTCTATCCATGCTGACAAATAACCAGCAGTAGATGCCTGAACAGAAACCAGAGAAGTGTTACCCACTTCCAATGCGGTAACAAAGCCAACACCGTCTTCATCCGCTAAACCGGCTTTGTTGTCATCAAGAGGGGATGTGAAGCCATCACCTTCGCTGTCTGGTGCGATGGAGCCTAAGTAGAAACCGCTATCCACTTCGTGACGCGGACCGTTTGAAGCAAGCAACGTTTTGTAGCTGTCTGGTGCGTCACCAAAATCAATCGTCGAATCCTCATCAATAATGGGGGCATTAGCACATCGTGCACCGTCATTTTGTCCAGATACCGGCCCAGAAGCGAACAGCACTGCCTCCAGGTTTTTATCATCGATATCGTCTTCGTTAGAAAGGTCGATTCTGAAGATTTTGCCATCATCGTTTCGGGAGATGTAGAAGTTGCCATCAACGTCGAAATAGACTGCGCCAAAGCCACCAGATGGTGGGCCGATATCAGCCACCAAACTGTAAACCATGTCGGAATCACCTGTTTCTAAGTCCACGCGATACAGGTTGTAGGAGTTGTTGTTGACTGCATAGAGATTGCCATCAATCGGGTTGATCGCAACGTCTGACGTTCTGAGGTTATTGAGGTCGGTGTCTAATGTGGTCGCTGTTAATGTCGCCGAAGGGTCTGATTCCAGCGGAGAAAGGTCAATTTTGATGATTCCCAGCTCTCTGCGGTGCAGATAGTAAACCTGGTCATGCACATCACCGCTAATAAACTTAGTGTTGTTAGGCAACCCATTCACTGTGAGTTGTTCACCAACATAGTTCTGGCCAATCCGTATCACCACTTCGTTGTCGTAATCAAAACCGTATATATAGCGGTCTGATTGGTTAAACCCAACAGCGTTGATATGGGTGTTGAGACCAGTGGTTTCTGCCAGCGTTGAATAGCCACCAGTGACAAGGTTCACACCATAAACTTTACTGGGTGAGCTTTGGAACAGGAAGGCTTTGCTGGGACATGTATCGAAAGGCTCAACGGAAGCTGGTGTTTCAGCGTTTACCGAGAAAGCGAAAAGAACTGATAAAAAAATGGGCATAGGTAGACGCACGACATAGGCTCCAATTAAGTCCGGGCTTAAGAGCACATAGACAACATCCATGCCATGTATTTATCTTATTGATTATAAATAATTTATCAATTTGCGTCTCAGGAATACTCTCACATCAAATCCAGTACTGAGAAAACAGAGCTGTACTGTGTCATTTTGAGAAAACAGGATGAAGTAACACTTAGTCATTGTTTGTATCTTCCATAAGCCAAAACTCAGAAAGCGCTTCCTGCACAATGTACCCGAGCTACATTTATTAGGAACATAGTGCAAGCCAATCATCACTCGCTTGCCCGTTTATCGATGAGGGAAAAGACCGTGAAAATTGCCGTTACCGCCGCCAGTGGGCAATTGGGCTCAGAAATCGTCAAAGCGCTGATTGACGTAATACCGAAAGAAAATGTCATTGCTTTAGCCCGCACCCCAGAGCGCGCCAAAGGACTTGGTGTTGAAATCCGTCCCGGTGATTACGAAGAGCCTGAAGAGCTTGAACAGTCACTACAAGGCATTGATACCTTGTTACTGGTGTCCGGAATGGATGCGCCAGACAAGCGCATTGGCCAGCACCGCAATGTGATTAATGCTGCCAAAAAAGCAGGGGTTAATAAGATTGTTTACACCAGTGTTCAAGGCGCTGAAGAAGGCACTGCGTTTTCACCCATTATTCAAAGCAACAGACAAACCGAGCAAGATGTTCGTGAATCGGGGCTTAACTGGGTGATAGGCCGCAATGGTATCTACATTGAACCGGATATCGAATACATCGAGAACTACAAAAAAGCTGGGGTTATCACCAACTGTGCGGGTGAAGGTAGATGCGGTTATACCACCCGCGGCGAACTTGGGTATGCTTACGCTCGAATGCTGACCGAAGACAAGCACAACGGGCAAACCTATAACCTGCATGGTGAAGCGCTTACCCAAACCCAATTAACTGAATATCTGAATGCGACTTACCATACGCACCTAACTTACGTGCCGCTCTCTTTTGAAGATTATCGGGAAGATCGCATCGCAGAACTTGGCGGGTTTATCGGCACCGTGATTGCTGGTATTTACCAGGGCATCAGTGAAGGGAAAGTCGATAATCCCAGCCACTACTTTCAAGCCGCAGGACGCGAACACCAGAGCTGGGGAGATTACTTTGCGGATATAGAGACGGAAGATTGAGCAACCCGTTTTATCAGTCCTTTTAGAGTAAATAAGCGCGCTTTACTGGCGCGTTTTTACTTCATGAGCTGCGAAGCTTTGGTTATACAAGCTTCAAGCAGCTCATCAACAACCTCTTCATCGTTCAATGCCCGGGACACAACCACACCGCCTATCATCAGGGCAGCGAGCGACATTGCACTTTGTCTGTCCGGTATCTCTCCGCCGCTGCGTGTTTGGAGTATATCCAATAAGCCTTCAAATACATGAGAATAAGCTTGCTTTGCGTCATCATTTTGATTCGACACATCAGTGGCGAATGCAGCAAGCGGACAAGGAGAAACCTTCTGTTCCACGTGTTCTGAGCAAAGATACGTTTTTACGATCTTGTTAAAACTCAAATCTCCTTCTGACTCACGCATAATCCCAGCCAAAGGGCTGTCTTCGGTTGCCGCGTAAACGGACTGATTATAAAGCTCTTGTTTTGAACTGAAATGGGCATAGAAAGCGCCATGCGTTAGCTTTGCATCTTCCATTACCTCGCCAAGCGATACATTGTGAAATCCCCGTTGTGCAAACAATCTCACCGCACTTTTCAGAATCTTCTTACGCGTTTCCTGCTTTCTTGTCGTTGGCCAAGGCATAAATCATCCAAAATATTATGTTGAACATATAGTCAATCATCTTAATCTCCTCTCTACAACCACGGAAGATTTAAGTCGGCAAATTTCTACCAAGAAAACATTTTTATTCAAAGCGTTATTTAAGGAGAGAAGATCATGGGAATGCTTAACACATTATCTAAGGGCACCAATTACGATGCAATTTCTACTGGCGGGATAGATGCCATCGATACCTTCACATTTAAACATGAAGCTTTGCCAGTAGATGTTGAAGGAAAGGTCTTCGTTAGCGAGGCTCTGGGGATGTCCGGCGGTATCCTTTCTCTTAATTCACTGGCTCCACATACCTCTATGCCATTTCACCATGTCCATATCGAGCATGAAGAAATCTACATTTTCATGGGAGGACAAGGCGAATTTATGGTGGATGATAATCGATTCGAGATCACCACTGGCTCTGTCGTCCGTGTGGCTCCCGAAGGCGTACGCTGTTGGAGAAATACCTCTAATTCACCGCTTTACTATGCCGTTCTTCAGGTAAAAGCAGGTAGTGAAACGGTGAAAAATACCATTGAAGATGGCCGTGGAGTCAATCGCCCTGTTATCTGGTAAAAGCACCTTTCAAATTTTCAAATCAAGGCGGGTTGAGTTTCATTATCACCCGCCTTTCTCTTAGCTAATTGTGCGATCCATGCCCACCGATAATGGCGGCTTCTCCGTCCTGCTCAATGGTATTATTAACGGGTAGCACAGAGCGTCTAACTTATTGACTCACGGTAGAAACCTTCTATTTACCCTTGTTAAGGTGAAGCCAATAAGGAGAACACTATGCTCAGATTTCAGTTCTATAAATCGCAAGACGTTGTGACTCACGTGAAACTGGATACACCAACCACGAAAGAAGAAATCAGGCAGCTGACTGAGCAAGGTTTTATGGCGTCAGGTGAGATTGTTTCAGCACCGACAATTCTGAAAGCTATGGAACAATATCAGGCCAGCCAAGAAGAGAGCATTCATGCTTACGCTACCTTCGGTGTGGTCATGGGTCTATTTCCGGGAATCCGTTAAATCCCTTTGATTCAATGAAAGCGCACCACTTGCAAACGCAAGTGGTGCGTTTTTGTGCGCCGCTTTGGCGACACTGTTGTTACTCAGCGCAGAATGCTTCAAAGAGTTCGGGCGTATTATCAAACCCTTCAACTTCAGCAAGCTCCCAGGGGCGCTCACATCGGTTAGTATGGGCACACCACTGATAACCTGCAGAAGGGATGCAGCCATGGCTATCACGATCTGCGCCTACCATGGTGTCAGTATCTGCAGCATTCTCTGCGCAGCCGGCCATCAATAGTGCCATCAGTGAAATTAGGGTGAGTTTTTTCATTAAACACCATCTTTTTTGGGGTATTCAGGCCTTTATGTAAGCACACTTTTTCCAGTAAAGAGAGCGCGAATTTGGGATAAGGAGAATAAAAAAACGCGCCGGCGGCGCGTCTTGTCGTTCAAAACTGACTGCTTTCTATTTTGCCTGTTGTAGGCGGTGATAAAGCGAGTCTTTCAACACGGCACGGTCGTGCTTAAGCTTGTGCATTTCTTCATCATCAATCGGAGAATCTCTCAGCTCCAGACTACGAATTTCTTTATCAAGCGCATTGTATTTTTTTGTGTCTTCTGCGAATGCAGTATCTTGATTGGAGAGCTCAGCGATCAGGTCCTTGAACTCTGGGAACTCATTAACGAGTGAGTGGTTTTCACCTAACATATCAGCCCCTTATTTTTATTTCCTTGGTAGTTGAGCTTTCACCATAAAAAATTCTCAACCATGTAGATATACCCATGGTTGAGAATAGTCGACTTCTCGCTTTAGCTAAAACTGGGTCAGTTGATGTTTTGCACATCCATGACCAATTTATTCCAATTACGCTGGTTCTCGATATCGTGCTCAAGCCCTTGATCGTCAGCGATCTGGAAGCGCTTCACTGCTGGGGTTTTGCTAGTTGCCTGATACAGCCAGTAAGCCTCAGCTTTCAGTGCTTCATCGATAGGTTTATCGATGGACTCGTAAACCATTTGCTTACAAGCATTGATAGATTCTGCAGGGAATTTCGCAATACGCTTCGCCAAGGTATCAACATATTCACCAATCTCATCCGGCTCCAATGCCTTGTTGATGGTGCCATAAGCCTCTGCTTCATCTGCATCGAAGTCTCGCGCACTCAGGATAATTTCCAGTGCACGGCCAAGACCGACCTGACGAGCCATACGCGATGCACCACCGCCGCAAGGCAAGATGCCCATGCCAACTTCCATCTGCATAAACTTGTATTTTCCGCGAGCTGCAAAGCGCATATCACATGCCAACGCAAACTCATGGCCGCCACCTCGGGCAAAACCTTCCAGTTTGGCGATGGTTGCTTGAGGCACTTTGCTGATACGCTCCAGCACTGCCTGCAAATCGAGCAGCTTCGCTTCCTCGCGGGAAACAGCTTCGGTCGACATATCTTTTAACAGATTGGTGTCGTAGTGACATACCCAGATTTCAGGATTTGCAGATTGAAAGACAACCACTTTTATATCGCGGTCGCGTTCCAGACGCATCGCCAGTCCGTTCAAATCAGACAACATTTCCTGTCCCTGAACGTTCACTGAGCCAAAATCGAAAGTCACTGTCAGGACACCTTCGTCCTGACTAGCGGTAAATGTGGTGTAGCCTTCATAAGCCATGTTGAGCGTCCTTTTGTTTTTTTGTTTCGGTCGACTTTTAAGCTAACAACGGCACCGAACAGCAACAATAAACAAAAGGAAGGAAACAGTTTCCGCTAAAAGTTGAAAATGCTTAGGACTAGAGCAAAATTTAACCATCAAAGGCCAGTAGACCTTATAAAGGCCAAAAATCAATGTGATAGCGCTCATGGAATAATGAATTCGTCTCTACAAGACAATGGCATTAATCAATCTATTTAATAGGCCTCATGCTCATAATCAAACTTGCCATATGAGACACAAATATATTGAAAATAATTCTACTGTTTTCATCAGTTTTTTATTAGTAGGACACTTTACGTATTTCTACATAAAGCGGCGAGAATTTAAAGGGTTAGTTAAAATTTGACCATGACTGGAATATCGGACAGCACACGGCTATGTTAGAGCAGGAAAAAGAACCAAAAAGGTATGAGAATGTTCAATTACATTCGACGTTACATCTTGGATGAGTCCGGAGTGACCGCCATCGAGTATGCCATTATCGGCGTTGCTGTTTCTGTTATTACGCTAGCCATGTTTGCAGAAAATTCTGCGCTTCCAAGTGCGTTGGTTAGCGCAATCACAGTCATAGAAACCAATATTAATGCCGCTGGCAATTAAAAAAACGCGCCTTATCTGGCGCGTTTTTCTTATCCCGTTACAGCACGGGCTCTTCACCCATCTGGTCAAGACAGAAAGCATACACATCAGCGCCTAAATCCAACACTTTATGCATCGGCATGCCAGCTCCATGTCCTGCATTCACATCGATTCGAATCAACACAGGGTTTTCGCCCGCATGTTTTGCCTGTAGCTCAGCGATGAATTTGTATGAGTGGGCAGGCACGACGCGATCATCATGATCTGCCGTTGTGACCAAGGTTGAAGGGTAAACCACGCCTTCCCTAACGTTATGCACCGGAGAGTAACCCAACAAATACTTGAACATAGCTTCACTTTGCGAAGACGTGCCGTAGTCATACTTCCAGCCTTCACCCGACGTGAACGTGTGGTAGCGAAGCATATCCAACACACCGACAGCAGGCAACGCCACTTTAAACAGGTCTGGTCGCTGCGTCATACACGCGCCGACCAGCAAGCCGCCGTTAGAACCACCTCGAATCGCCAGTTTTTCGGGTGATGTATAGTTTTCAGTAATCAAAAACTCTGCAGCAGAAATAAAATCATCGAACACATTTTGCTTCTGAAGCTGAGTGCCTGCCTGATGCCATGCTTTACCGTATTCACCACCACCTCGCAGGTTTGCAACCGCATAAATGCCGCCCATTTCAATCCATGCTGCAATACTTGGGTTGAAAGCAGGCTCTAAGCTGATATTGAAACCGCCATAACCATAAAGAATGGTTGGATGTGAGCCATCCAGTTCAATGCCTTTGCGATAGCAAATGGTCATCGAAACTTTGGTGCCGTCTTTTGAGGTGTAAAACACCTGGCGTGATTCAAGCTTCTCACTGTCGATAGTGCAGGCGCTTTGACGATAGCGTTCAGTAACCCCTGTTTCTGGATCGAAGCGATAGGTGTCTGCTGCTGTCGTGTAATTGGTGAAGGTGAAATACAGCGTTTTGTCTTTTTCGCGACCTGAGAAGCCGGACGCTGTTCCTACATCTGGCAGAACCACATCACGCACCTTCTCACCACTCAGGCGATACTGTTTCACCTGGGTCTGCACATCAACCAGATAGCTCGCAAACAGATAGCCCGCGCCAGTTGAGATACTCAGTTCGTGCTCTGTTTCGGCAATCAAGTCTTTCCAATTAGCCTGATCAGGTTTTTGCGCATCCGTCACCACGATGCGTCCCATCGGTGCATCCAGATTGGTGTAGATGACGAGTTTGCCATCTTGATGCTCAATCACATCACTATCTGCACTGTCATCGTCAGTCAGACACAAGCGCTCGCCATTACCTCTCAGATCCTGCACATAAAGCATGTTCCCCGATGTTGCATTGGCGCCAGTGATCACAAGGAAACTGTCGTCTTCAGTGGTGTAGCCGCCGACATAGCGAAACTGCGGGTCATTCTCTCCACCAAATACCAACTCATCTTCCGCCTGCGACGTCCCTAATGTATGGAAGTAAAGTTTGTGATGTTCGGTCCTCGCTGATAATTCGCTGCCCTCAGGTTTGTCATAGGTCGAGTAGTAAAAACCCTCACTGCCACGCCATTCGATGCCGGAGAATTTTACGTTATCGATTTTATCCACCAACAACTCTCCCGTTTCCGCATCCATCACATAGATGGTCCGCCAATCACTGCCCCCCTCAGAGGTTGAATAGGCAATGAACTTGTCATCACGGGAAAAACGCAATTGGTCGAGTGATGTTGTGCCTTCTTCACTCCAGCTATTTGGATCAAGAAACACCTTGGCATCAGACAAATCACCTTGGGCGCGATACACCACGGATTGATTCTGCAGTCCATCATTGCGGTAAAAATAGATATAGCCGCCGCGGTCAAACGGGGCAGACTCTTTCACGTAGTTGTTTGCGGTTTCGAGTTTTTCACGAATCGCATTGCGAAAAGGAATCTTATGCAAATAGTCAAAGGTCACTGCGTTCTGAGATTCTACCCATTGCGCAGTTTCATCACTTAAATCATCTTCCAGCCAACGATAAGGGTCGGCGACTTTCTCGGAGAAATATGTATCGACGATCGTATCTTTGTGTGTTTTTGGGTAATCAAACATGACTTCTCCATCCATGGTTTGGGTATAGATATAGTGCGAGAATTATAGAAAGCGGGGTTGAATGCGACCTTGCTTAAAAAGTGTTTTTCGTAGACAACTCGCAAACTCACTCTCAGGAACGTTGTAAACCAATAATTCCAGCAATAACTGAGTGTCTTTAATTTTGAGACGGTTTGCCTCACAAAGTCGTGATAGTTTAAGGCCGTTTTTCGCTAACAAACATAAGCTTATACTTATCGACCCCAGTGAGCTTTTAGCTCAGGTGGGGATAATGATTCAAGGACTGACAGGATACCACTATGGATATGCTCGCCGGACTGCTTGCAGGTCTACCAAACTTCATCATCTACTTTGCTGCTTCGCTGGCGTTTGTACTGATTTTCAAATTCATCTATATCCGGATTACGCCATACGATGAATGGTCACTGATCAAAGATAAGCAAAGCGTAACAGCAGCAGTCGCTCTTGGCGGTGCATTCTTGGGTTACTGTATTGCCATTGCCGGTGCGGCGCAAAACTCCGTCAACATCGTCGACTTTATGGTGTGGGGCGTGATTGCCATGCTGGCACAATTTATTGCCTTTGCCATTGTCCGCTTTGTCATGCTGAAAGAGCTGACTACTCGCATTGAAAACGACGAATTGCCAGCCGGTATTATTCTGGCAGTCGTCTCTGTTTCCATCGGCGTACTGAACGCTGCGTGTCTGACCTACTAACGGAGGCAGTCATGAAACGGAGTCAAAACGTTATTCGTCCAAACATGGACAAAGCCGCCAAAGTGATCCCTTTTGCGTTTGTCGGAGGTATTTCAGGTTGTTTCTTCGAACCTGAAACTGAAGGTTTCGTGTTCCAGTCTGCACAAGATTGTGCGCGCTCTTTTCCGGATCAAATTGAAGAGTGTCGTATCGCCTATCAGGATGCACTGGCGGATGCAGCGCAATCTGCACCCCGTTATAACAATGAATACGAGTGCGAAGCGGACTTTTTAGATGGCTGTGATCGTTACAACAACTGGTACATTCCAGCGATGGCGGGTTTTTTCTTCGCCAACATGCTGGATGACGACTACTTCAAGAAAAAGAAGAAACGTTACTATTCCAAGCCACTGTATGGCTATCGCGGAAAGTACTATTCCGGCGATGGTAACTTCTTCAGCTCATCGAGCAACAAATCGGTGAAAGTCTCCACCAGCTCGATCACCAAGCCAAAGTCTAGCGGTACTATCGGACAAGTGATGTCACGCGGCGGTTTCGGTAAATCCGTATCACGTGCGTCTTCTTCATCTCGTAGCGGCGGTTAAACGATGTTTAGGCGGGATATCCCTGAGCGCCCTCACTGGCGCGAACTGGCAAAGCAATACGGGTTTGGATTTCATACCATGTATGGCGAACCTTACTGGGATGAAACCGCCTACTATCAATTCAACCTCCAGCAAATCGAAGAGGATCTTGAAAAGCCCACCGAAGAGATCCACCAGATGTGTCTTGATGTGGTCGAGCGCGTCACCCGAAGTGATGAACTGCTGACCAAGTTCGGCATTCCCGAAGCCATGTGGGATTTGGTCGCAGGCTCCTGGCGACGCCGGGACCCATCTCTCTATGCCCGTCTTGATTTCACCTATGACGGTGTCAATCCAGCCAAGCTTTATGAAAACAATGCAGACACACCAACTTCTCTCTTTGAAACCGGCTTCTGGCAATGGGTATGGCTTGAAGATGTGGTGAACAGCGGACGCATCCACCAGAGTGCTGACCAGTTCAATATCCTTCAGGATTACATCATGGAGCGCTTTGCCGAGCTTGCTAAACGTCAGCCTGGTCAGACGCTTTATTTCAGTTGTTGTAAGGATACAGAGGAAGACCGGGCGACGGTTCAGTACCTCGAAGATTGCGCCAAAGAGGCGGGATTACACACGGGCTTTGTCTACGTTGAAGACATTGGTGTGAATGATGCCGGCCAATTTGTCGACATGAAAGGACGGGTCATCCGCTGGATGTTCAAGCTATATCCCTGGGAATTCATATTCGATGAGGAATATGCCCAGTTCTTGAGTAGCGCCACCATTAACTGGCTGGAGCCGATGTGGAAGTCAGTGCTTTCCAACAAAGCACTGCTTCCGATGCTTTGGAAACTCCATCCTAATCATCCTAATTTGTTGCCTGCTTACTTCGCGGATGATCCGAAAGCATCTTCCCTGTCTGACTATGTGGTGAAGCCGTTATTTTCGCGCGAGGGTGCCAACATCGAAGTCATCAGAAATGGCGCGTCGACCTTTAAAACTGATGGGCCTTATGATCTTTCCCAAGCCATCGTTCAACAGTACCAACCACTGCCAAAGTTCGGCAACAATTTCACCTTAATAGGCAGCTGGCTGGTCAATGATCGCGCGGCTGGCATTTCGATTCGAGAAGACGCATCACTCGTTACGCAGGATCTGGCAAGATACCTGCCTCACGTCATTCTTTAAAAAGTGTCCCCATTTTTTTCCGTCATTCGTTGAGATAGGGAGACCTAAATCTCACACGATATTTAACTAACACGGAGTACAGAAAATGAAAGAGTTCATGTTTATCTATCAAGGTGGTGATCCGGATTGGGCAATCAATGCGACGCCAGAGCAAATGGCCGAATTGATGGCACTTTGGCAAGCGTGGATGGAAAAACTGGCGGCATCAGACCAACTGGTATCAGGTGGCGCACCTTTGCATTACTCAGGAAAGCGCCTTGATGCAAACAAAATGGTGACCGACATTGCTGCCGTTGAGCTGAAAGAGTTGGTGAGTGGTTATTCCATCGTTCGCGCGGAAAACATCGACGATGCGGTCGCCATCGCTCAGTTTTGTCCGATCTTTGAATCCCCTGGCGTCACAGTAGAGGTTCGCGAGGTCGTCCAAATGGGCTAGACGCTTATCTGGCAAGGAGGCGAGCTAACTGGGCAAGCAATTGTGTATGCTCTTTTTTCGAGCCTCCTTTCATTCTGGCCTGCTCTGCGTTGAAATACGCCACTTCCTTCATTCCATTCAACGCATAGATATGAGCCAATGTGGCAAACGGAAGGTAAGACTCCGCAAGCATATCTGTGTTTTGCGCTTCACTAACAACCACAAGCGCGCGGTCTTTCTCCCCCTGATACGCAATCGCAATTGCCTGATTTAACTTAGCAAGTGGCGACTGAGATGACTCAACGAGATTGTTATAGTGCTGCTCGATCTGCTGCCAATTTGTTTGCTCAAAGCTCTCTGCTTTACAGTGCTCATGGGCAATACTCGCTTCTTCGAAAAAGCGTCCTGTATTACCGAATGCTTCTTTGTTGGCCCCTGCAAGTTCAAGAAAATGTGAGCCTTTCGATATACATGACTGATCCCACTTTGTTCTGTTCTGCAGATCCAAGGGCACAGGCTCTCTATTATCATCAATCCGCGATTCCAGCCTTGCCATGTGAAAATGCATCAGCGCGTAAAGTGCGAGGGTTTCGCGGTTAGCAATATCGGGAGAGACAACCAATTGCTCCAATAGGTGCATGGCCTCATGGCAAAAATCGATATTAATGATCTTACGCTCTTCAGAGCTATACACCCCTTCGTTAAACAGTAAATACAGCGCCAAATGAACCGTTTCCATTGATTCAAGATCGGGCGTTACATTGGCGCTATAAGGGGATTTTTTAAGCTGGGATTTTGTTCTTTGTAGGCGTTTTTTTAGCGTCTCTTCGGGTAAGAAGAGAGACTTGGAAATAGTGTTCAAACTGAACCCACACAGCACTTTCAGAATCAGTGGGATCAGGTTTTCTGGCTTTAGATTGGACTGACAACACCAGAAAATCATCGACAGGGTTTCATCTTGGATTGCATTGTTTTTAAAGGCGCGGTCAACTGCGGTCGCCAGTGTCCATTCACTATCAAGGAAGTCTGCAAGTTCTGAGGAGTAACTCACCTGATGTTTGTTTCGACGAATGACATCAATTGCCTGATTCTTAGCAGTCAACATCAGCCAGGCTGAAGGGTTTTCTGGTTCCCCCTTTTCGTCCCAAACTTCGATTGCCCGCTTGAACGCTTCTTGCAGCGTGTCTTCTGCTAATTCAATATTGTCTTTGCCAAAAAGACGCACCAAAGCCGCCAGAATTTTTGCGGACTCGGCGTGATAGATGTCCTCAAGACGCTGACTCTTTTTCATGACATTCCCTTCGCCCCCAGCTCAATCTTTATTATTGCTCTTTCTTGATACAGAGCCTAACCCTAGGTTTTTGTAATCTATGTTTGATCTTGAGTTCACGACACGAACTTCACCATAATTTCAGCGCTATCCCTTCTCCCTGGCAAACAATGCCTTTGTCTTCCTTATCTCAACAAGGAGCAATTTATGAAAGCAGGCCTCGGCACCGCCGCCTTTGGCACTTCGATTTCCCAAAATGACGCCTTCGAGGTGCTGGACACTTATGTCGCGATGGGCGGGAAGATCATTGATACCGCCAACAATTATGCATTTTGGGCAGGACATGGCGGTGAAAGTGAATCTGTTATTGGCCGGTGGTTGGCAGGCGTTGACCGCGGTTCGGTAGAAATTCACACCAAAATCGGTGGCCTCCCGTTGGATGGAAATGATATTTCAAACCCGGAAGGACTGAGTAAAACCACCATAGAATCAGCAATTACTGCGTCTCTTGAACGTCTGGGTACTGATTATCTGGATGTGCTCTATTGCCACATTGATGACTTGAAAACGCCACTTCTAGAAACTCGGTCGGCATTAACTAGCTATGTAGAGAAAGGCGTGGTGAGAAAGCTTGGCATTTCCAACTACACGCTGGAGCGGCTTGAAGAATTGCTGGTACTCATTGAGCAGGAAAAGCTCGCACCACTAAGCTTTGCGCAATACCGCCACAGCGTGATCAAACCCGTGACACTGGATTATGATTTTGGTGTGCAACTATGCCTGACACCTGAAATCCGAAGCTTACTGAAAGAAGTTCACCCCAACGTCACGCTGGTTGCATACTCGCCGCTACTCGATGGCGCATTTGAACATGGCGGTAAGTTGCCAGACGCGTATGACACTCATGAAAACGAAAGGTATGTAACAGGGCTCCGTGCAGAAGCAGATATGATAATGATGAGCCCTTCAGCTTTGGTACTCCGTCATATTGCTAACGACGGCATCATTCCACTTTGCATGTCCGGCAAGGTCAAACGCATCAAAGAGAACTTCGCCTTGGTGAAAAAGCTCAAATAGCCCTTAGTCCAAGAGAAAAAAGCGACTCAGATGAGTCGCTTTGGCTTAGGGGGATGTTTTCTTTAAATGATCAGTGCTGATTTACAGCAGGGATCACTGGATACTGGACGCCGGCCATCTGCTCAATGCAGTGGATAACCTGACAGCTGTATCCGAATTCATTGTCATACCAAATGTAAAGTACGCAGCGGTTACCATCGGCGATGGTCGCCTCACTATCCACGACGCCTGCGTAGCGTGAACCTACGATGTCTGACGAGACGATTTCAGTAGATTGGGTGTAATCAATCTGACCCGCCAGTGGAGACATCAGCGCCGTTTCACGAAGGTAAGCATTCAGCGAATCACGGTCGACTTCTTTTCCTAGATTCAGGTTTGCAATCGCCATGGAAACATTCGGCGTGGGTACGCGAATCGCGTTGCCAGTGAGTTTACCTTTTAGCGCTGGCAGAGCTTTCGCCACGGCTTTTGCTGCACCTGTAGATGTAAGCACCATGTTCAATGACGCGGCACGTCCACGGCGATCGCCTTTGTGGAAATTATCAATCAGATTCTGGTCGTTGGTGAACGAGTGGACGGTTTCGATATGACCAGACTCAACACCGTAGCGGTCATTCATCGCTTTCAGCACAGGTGTAATTGCGTTAGTAGTGCAACTTGCCGCTGACACTATTGTATCGCTGTCTTTGATGTCACCGTGGTTAACACCAAATACGATGTTCTTGATGTCACCCTTACCTGGTGCGGTCAGCAACACTTTACCCGCGCCTTTGGCGGTCAGGTGGTTACTGAGACCATCAACATCGCGCCACATGCCTGTATTATCAACGACAACGGCATTTTTAATTCCATGGGCTTCGTAGTCTACCTCTGAAGGGTGGTTAGCATAGATGATCTGAATGTAGTTACCATTCACGATCAGAGCGTTACGGGCATGGTCCACCAAAATGGAACCGTTAAAAGGCCCGTGAACAGAATCACGACGCAGTAAGCTGGCGCGCTTTTCAAGGTCGCCATCTTTACCGCCACGTACAACAATCGCGCGTAGACGCAGTGGGTAGCCAGGTCCGCTTTTTTCTACCATTAGGCGCGTGACCAGACGCCCAATTCGGCCAAAGCCATACAACACGATATCTCTGGGCTCCTTAAGACTCGTGGACGGCGGCAGGTCTGCGATTGCTGTTTTGAGGAAATCATCTAGTTGGGCCAAGTCTTCATGGTCACGCCAGTAAACGTTGGCAAGACGACCAATATCGATTCGGCAAGGAGAAAGTGGCATTTGTGCCAATGCTTCCAGAATAGGGAGCGTGTGTGCTGTAGTCACTTCCTGTCCAGTGTACCAGCGCGCTACACGGTGTGACTTCAGCAGGTCAATCGTACTGGCGTTAATCACAGCACGACCATAAATTTGAATTTCGACGCCCTTCTCACGGTAAAGCTTGCTTATGAGAGGTGACATGGTTTCTGCGTCGGCCTGACTTTGTTGCCATTGGGTAAGATGTTGTTCTGGACTCATCGTGACTTTCTTTGCCTTTTTGGGATTTAGGGTATAAAAGTTTAATCAGTAACTGTTTTTATTATTTTGGCGACGAGTCTAACGGCCTGATTATTATTAACCTAGCAAAAATAAGTCATCATTTATCTCATTAAAATTCAGCCAGTTACTCCTCTTTCCGTTAAAATATTACAAGTGTAAAACGCTTTCATTTTCTTTCTCTTAAAATCTGATTGAAAGTTTACTACGTAAAACTTTCAGTTCTTTCCTCCAAATCTACTTAATACGCCTCACTAAAAAACGACATCACCATAGGTGTTATCGCCCTTTGATCAGCGAAACAACAACAGTTAACGCGGGATCTGTCGCTGTATTCGGGTTTTATCCTTTATCGATACAGAATGATTCACTTAAAGCATATTGATTACACATCTAAATGTTTCAATTTTGCGTCATTTTTATTGAGCACATATAAAACAGCAACTTATAGACATAAATATGCTTATTTGTGACTCAGACTTGATAAAAATTCCATCAGATGTATCATTTAAAGGGCTTAAATGCTTAGACCTCTAAAGGATTAATTGAAACAATGAGTACCGAGACGATACACCAGAGCGCGACATTGACGCGTTTGAGGACGGACGAAGACGCCTGGGTATTTCGCACTCCGCGAATCGAAGATGGCATCAGGATCCACGAGCTTATCGCCAGTTGTCCCCCACTCGATGAAAACTCCTCGTACTGCAACTTCCTCCAATCTTCCCACTTCAACAAGACCTGCATCCTCGCAGAGCACAAGGGTTCCGTAGCTGGATTCATTTCTGGATACCTAAAGCCTGAAGCCCCTAATGAGCTGTTTGTCTGGCAAGTCGCGGTTTCTCCAGAAGCACGCGGCAAAGGTCTCGCCTTTCATATGCTGCAAGAGCTGTTGATGCGCGACCACCTCTCAGACGTCAATGTTGTAGAAACCACTATCACTGGATCCAACAAAGGTTCCTGGAGCTTATTTCGTAAGCTCGACGCCGCACATGGTGAAAACGGTGAAGTCACAGTGTTTCTCGACGAAAAACAGCATTTCAAAGGAAAACACGACACGGAGTTTTTGTTCCGTATTCCTTTGAAATAAAAACATTCTTAAAAATATAAAACGGATTCCAAATGGAAATTTTTAACAAGCAAGAGTCAAACGTTAAGTCATATTGCAACAGCTTCCCTGTTGTATTTACCTCAGCAAAAGGGTGTTGGCTGACTACCGATTCAGGAGAACGCTACATTGATTTTCTGGCTGGTGCTGGTTCGCTGAACTACGGTCATAACAACCCAGTTCTGAAAAAAGCCTTGGTAGACTACATCTCGAATGATGGCATTACCCATGGTTTGGATATGTTCACCCAAGCAAAAGCTGCTTTCCTAACCGCACTCCGTAATCACATCTTCGCGCCACGAAATCTTGATTACAAAGTGCAGTTCACCGGACCAACCGGCACGAATGCAGTAGAAGCAGCGATGAAGTTGGCGCGCAAAGTGACGGGCCGCACCAACATCGTGACTTTCACCAACGGCTTCCATGGGTGCACCATGGGCGCACTGACGGCCACCGGCAATCAACATCACCGTGGTGGCGCAGGTACGCCTTTATTTGGCACGTCCCGCATTCCTTATGAAGGCTATGCCGATATTGATGGCCTTGCATTGTTTGAAACCATGCTGAACGACAACTCAAGTGGCCTCGATAAGCCTGCTGCTGTGTTGCTGGAAACCCTACAAGGTGAAGGTGGTCTGAATGTCGCTTCAAACGAGTGGCTGCAGAAGCTGAGCAAAATCTGTAAAGCTCACGGCATTCTGCTGATCGTTGATGATATTCAGGCTGGCTGTGGTCGTACTGGCACATTCTTCAGCTTCGAACCTTCCGGTATCAATCCAGACATCGTGACCCTGTCTAAGTCTATCGGCGGATACGGTTTGCCAATGGCACTGGTGCTGCTGAAACCTGAGTTGGACAAGTGGCTTCCAGGTGAACACAACGGTACTTTCCGTGGTAACAACCACGCCTTCGTTACGGCAACAAAAGCGATTGAGCAATACTGGCAGAATGATGATTTCGAAGGCCACATTGCTGACCGTAGCCAGCAAGTTTCCAAGACTATCGACCGCTCGCTGAAGCAACTTTCTTCTCTGTTTGTTCGCGCAAAAGGCCGCGGCATGATGCAAGGTATTGAGTGTAAAAGCGGTGATATCGCCAGCGCGATTTCCCGTCGTTGCTTTGAAAAAGGCATGATCATTGAAACCGCGGGTCCTGACGATGAAGTTGTGAAGTTCTTCTGTCCGCTGACAATCAGTGAGTCAGAGCTTGAGCAAGGTCTGCACATCTTTGAAAAAGCAGCTCAGGAAGTTGCTAATGAACTTACCCGCAAAGCATCTTAAGGGAAATAAGAAACATGATCGTAAGAACTCTGGAAGAGTGTAGAAACAGCGAGCGCCGCGTAGCATCAGAAACCTGGGAAAGTGTTCGTATGCTGCTGAAAGATGATCTGATGGGGTTTTCATTCCACATCACGACCATCTTTAAAGGCACTGAAACCCACATTCACTACAAAAACCACTTGGAGTCTGTGTACTGCATGTCTGGCGAAGGTGAAATTGAAGTGGTAGGTGGTGAAACTTACCCAATCAAACCGGGCACACTTTACATTCTGGACAAACACGATGAACACTTCCTTCGCGCTTACGAAGGTGCGGACATGGTAATGGCATGTGTATTTAACCCGCCAATTACCGGACAGGAAATTCACGATGAAAACGGCGTTTATCCGCTGGTAGATTAATAAAAATATATGTCTTTTGGGGGCCATTTTGCCCCCTTTTTCTATTTACGACAGACAAGGATTGCAATTATGACTTACACCGTTGAGAAAATCGGCGGCACGTCTATGTCGGCATTTGATGCTGTACTGGACAACATTTTTCTTCGCCCCAAGAACCCGTATAACCGTGTATTTGTAGTTTCTGCCTATGGCGGCATTACTGATGCCCTGCTTGAAAGCAAACGTTCTGGCGAGCCAGGCATCTACCAACTGGTTGCCAAGCGTGATGAACAGTGGGCCGATGCCATCGATGCGCTCGAAGTGCGTTTGAAAATGATCAATGAAAATCTGTTTGCAGATCCTCTCAACCGTACCCGTGCAGACAACTTCATTGCTGAGCGTCTGAAAGATGCCAAAGACTGTATTTCAAACATTCTCGCGACATGTAGCTATGGTCAGTTCACGCTGCGCCAATACCTGCCACAAATCCGAGAGTTTTTATCTTCAATCGGCGAAGCCCACAGCGCTTACAACACTGCTCTGAAGCTAAGAACTCTTGGTGTAAATGCCAAGTTTGTCGATCTCTCAGGATGGGACAACAAGCTTTCCGGCACGCTGGATGAAGTGATTGTTGAAGCGTTTAAAGAGGTTGATGTCACTACCGAGCTGCCAATTGTGACTGGCTATGCCTACTGTGACGAAGGCCTGATGAAGACTTATGATCGCGGTTACAGCGAAATGACCTTCAGCCGCATTGCCTGCCAAACCTCTGCGGATCTGGCGATTATCCACAAGGAATATCACCTCAGTAGCGCTGATCCTCGTATTGCGGGTCCAGAAAACGTATTGCCAATTGGCCAAAGTAACTTTGATGTCGCTGACCAGCTAGCCAACCTCGGCATGGAAGCCATCCACCCGAACGCAGCTTCCGGTCTTCGTAAAAAAGAAATTCCGCTACAAATCAAAAACACCTTTGAGCCAGAGCACAAAGGCACTTTGATCTCTCAGGCTTACCAACCAGATTCCGAGAAAATCGAAATCATTGCAGGTCGCGACAAGGTTTTCGCCCTGCACATTTTTGATCAGGCGATGGTGGGTAACGTTGATAACGTTGGCTATGAACTGATGGAAATGATCGCAGACGAAAGCGTAAATCTGGTCGGTAAAGAGATGAGTGCCAACTCCCTCACTTACTATCTCAGCGGTGTCGCTAAGAATCTCAACAAGCTACTTTATCGCGCAGAAAAACGCTTCCCTGATTCGACAATCACCAGTCACATGGTTGCTCTGATTTCCGCGATTGGTTCACAGATCAATACCAACACTACCTTGAGCAAAGGTGTCCTGGCGCTGATGAACAGCGATATTTCACCGATTGCTGTTCACTCTTCAATGCGCAACGTCAACGTGCAGTTTGTGGTAAAAGACGAGATGTATGAAGGTGCTATTCGAGCACTACACGACGAGTTTTTTGTGCAAGCAGCGAAGAAAGACAAGCAAGTCGCTTAGATTACTGCCCTCATTTTTACATTAACGCCTAAGCCGGAGTTATCTCCGGCTTTTTATATTTAAATAGTGGAAACGAATTTGTTGTCGCCACTTATACCCAAACAACTTAAGGTGCTTGGGTATAGGCATAACATCTTGAAAAAATCAAATACCAGCCGTTTTTGTAACGCTAGAATTCTCATACATGAATTGTTAAAAATGTAAGATATTCTTTCCTACCGTCTCGTTAGGCGAATATTCATTGAACAAACAAAATAATGATTTCCACCCTATATTTTTCAATATCTTAAGAAATCACATAAGCCAAACAGTCGCCGTCACACAATCCCATAAAACAATGTGCGCAACAATTTCGTTACACAACCGATAAAAAGAGCACCAACCACCAACCAAACCCACTGTTTTTTACGAGTTATATCGTATTAATTGTGCAACAAGCCAACGGATAAAGCATTTAAATATCAACTTAATCATCATTTCACCTTCACTATTAAAATTAATTAAAAAATCGCAAGCCGAATAGTTGCCAAATTTCCTCTACACATTCATTGATAAAAGTCAGCTGTTTTAACGTAGCTGAAAATAGATAGGTATTTATCGCTGTTACCTCTAACCCATAAATACACATTGGTGAACAAATAAATGAAACCGAAATTTTATATGCTGTCTCTTGGCGTCGCGCTCGCAGTAACATCGCTGCCCTCTGTTGCTGCACAACGGATTAATCTCGAACTTTCTAGCTTTGCCAAATCGGACAATCAGATTGAAGCATTACTGGAGGGCCAGTCTTACATAGAGGGCTTTTCAGGAAGAGACCTTAGCGGTAACGAGGTGGTGAGAATTAATCAAACCTATCAAGGTCTTCCCATTTATGGAGAGAGCTTTGTAGCAAACAAGGGTCTGCTAGGACGTTTCAGCGGCTTTGTTGGGAGCGCTATCACTGGTATCGAACAAGACCTCCCGACAACAACACCCTCAATTAGCGATGATGAAGCACTGTCAACCTTACTTGCACTAAAAGGACACGAGCTATACCAGATCCAACATCCCGAAAAGCAGCTCATGGTTTGGTTGGACGAAAATGATACCGCCCACCTAGTATGGAAGGTCTCGTATGTTGTTTACAGCGATAAGCCAACACGCCCTATTAGCTTTATTGACGCACTATCCGGTAAAGTGCTGGACAGCTGGGAAGGCCTAAATCATGCGCAAAGCACAGGGCCGGGTGGAAATCAAAAAACCGGCCGCTACCATTTTGGTACTGACTATCCTGCATTTGACGTTACGCAGTCTGGAAGCACATGTTATTTGGACAGCGAAAACGTCGAAACTCTAGATATGAGGCATCAAAAAAGTGGAGGCACTGTCCATAGTTTTAACTGCTTCGAAAACAGTGAACGAGAGGTCAACGGCGCCTACTCCCCGTTAAATGACGCTCATGCCTTCGGACAAATTGTTTTTAACATGTATAAGGAGTGGTATGGCATCGCTCCCATACGCCAGAAACTTCGTATGCGGGTTCACTACGACCGTAATTACGAAAATGCTTTCTGGGACGGCCAACAAATGACATTCGGAGACGGTCAATCCTACTTTTATCCTCTTGTTTCTCTGGATGTTGTTTCTCATGAAGTCAGCCATGGTGTCACTCAGCAAAACTCCGATCTGGAGTACAAAAATCAGTCGGGAGGCATTAACGAAGCGTTTTCTGATATTGCAGGCGCAGCGGCAATTTATTATCTGGAAGGAAGCTACAACTGGAAAATTGGTGACAGGATCAAGAAAGGTAGTGGTGCCATGCGCCATATGGATAATCCTCCACTGGACGGAAAATCCATTGGCCATGCTAAAGACTACTATTCAGGGATAGATGTACACCACAGCTCTGGAGTATTTAACAAAGCCTTCTATCTATTGGCCACGAAGCCGGATTGGGATATACGCAAAGGGTTTGATATTTTCCTTCACGCAAACCAGCTTTACTGGCAGGCAAGATCAACGTTTAACCATGCTGCGTCAGGCGTTTTCAATGCCGCCAGTGACTTGGGGTACTGTGTCGATGATGTCGTTGACGCCTTCCAACAAGTGGGGGTCGCTGCTGGCAGCAAAACGGGTGAGCACTGCAAAGACGTTTCTCCTGTTGTTGATGCTTCTTTCTCACATAAAACCAAAGCACTAACCGCAGTATTCAGCAACCTTTCGACAGGCCCGATTGCTTCATATCAATGGGATTTCGGTGATGGCCGCTCTTCTTCTCAGCAGAGTCCGTCACACACTTATGCGACAAGTGGGACTTATTCAGTCTCGTTGAGAGTCGCTGATAACAAGGGGAACAGTGACGTTGCAGTTAATACGGTAACAGTGTCTGATTCAGACAATTCATGTTCAGTTGCTGCTTGGGATCCCAACAAGAGCTATTCCTCAGGTGATATTGTGAGTTTTCAAGGTAAAACGTACAAAGCGACTTGGTGGTCTACTGGCGCACAACCGGATATTTACCCTCAAGTCTGGTTGGTAAACGGAGACTGCCATACATCACCGGGAGATAACCTCCCTCCTATTGCAGATTTCAGTTTCTCCGCTTCAGCACTGACCGTCAGCTTCCAAAATATATCAACCGATGATGTTGGCATTGCTAGCCAAACATGGCAGTTTGGGGACGGCACTGAGTCATCAGAAAAAAGCCCGACGCATACTTACCAACAGCAAGGTAGCTATGGAGTGAAGCTTATTGTGACTGATACCAAGGGAGTGACCGACGAGAAAGTCACCACGATTGTGGTTTCCAATGATAATCCGACAACAGAGTGCTATCCCGTTTGGCAGTCAGGTACGGTTTACAGCACTGGAGAGCGCGTTTCCCATAAAGGCAGTGCGTATGAAGCAAAATGGTGGACGCAAAATGAAGAGCCTGGTACGACGGGCGAGTGGGGAGTTTGGAAGAACTTGGGGCCCTGTTCTTAACTCTGTAAATTAAAAAAGAGCAGCTTGGCTGCTCTTTTTTACTGGCTGTTCGGGGGCTTAATGCGTCACTGGGCCTTAATAAGAACGGAAGTATCCATTCGACCAAAACCTTGAGCTTGAAGGCTGGCGTACTTTTCATCCACCTCTTTGGTGAGTGGTAATTCTATACCCTTGCCAGTGGCCTCATCCAAACAGATCCCCAAGTCTTTGCGCATCCAGTCAATAGCAAATCCAAAATCGAATTTGTCCTGCGCCATGGTGATGGCACGATTTTCCATCTGCCACGAACCCGCTGCACCGTGCTTGAGTACATTCACCATTTGTTCAATATCCAGACCTGAGGCCTGCGCCAATACCAACGCTTCACTTAAGCCCTGCAAGATACCTGTGATACAGATTTGGTTCACCATTTTACAGCGCTGACCCTGACCATTTTTACCCATCAAAACGACTTGTTTGGCGTAAGCATCAATCACAGGCTTCACCGCATCAAAGACTGTCTGGTCGCCGCCACACATTACGGTTAATACCCCGTTTTCCGCGCCTGCCTGACCGCCAGAAACAGGCGCATCAATAAAGTGGATACCTTTATCCTGACATGCGACAGAGAGTTCTTCAGCCAACGTTGCGGATGTAGTGGTGTGATCCACCAGCACACTCCCTGCTTTCATACTGGCCAGTACGCCATCATCGCCATAAATCACACTGCGGACATCATCATCATTGCCAACACACACAAAGACCACATCACAGCTTTGTGCAGCCTCACGTGGCGTAACGGCGAAGTCAGCTTTGTATTCATCTGCCCAAGCTTGAGCTTTTGAAGTGGTACGGTTGAAAACGGTGGTGTTGAATCCAGCGTTTTTGAGATGGCCTGCCATCGGATAGCCCATAACGCCGAGACCGATAAATGCGACTTTTTCCTGAGCCATGATGACTTCTCCTTTTGGTATGCGTTGATGTCCGTGATGAAGTTCGTTTAACCATTTCTTGAGCGACTATAATTGCATCAATTGACATATGTCAATTTTAAATAATGACATAATTAAGTTATTTCAATTATTCGCACCTTTGGTCATAATTTAGTCCATGCCGCGAGCAGACACAGGAAAGACCTTTTGAGTGAAACCAAATTCAAAGACATTGCCAATCAGATAACCTCTCGAATCGAGCAAGGTATTTACGCCGCTGGGGCCAAACTACCGCCTCACAGGGAATTGGCCAATGAACTTGGCACCACGCCAGCCACCGTTTCAAAAGCCTATAAGCTACTGGCGGAATTAGGACGTGTTGAATCATTTGTTGGGCGTGGCACCTTCGTTCGGGACAAGTCTGCTCTTAATCAGGTTATCCAACCTCAGCACCAGGAATTAGATTTTAACTTTTCTATTCTCCAGCCCTGTTTGGTTTTGAACCTCAATGCACTTACCGAGGCATATACTCAGGCAGCTGAAACCCTTTCACCGACGTTACTCGCGTATGCTGATGACTCAGGCCATTCTGCCCACCGGGCGGCTGGAGCAATCTGGTTGCAGAAACATGGCCTCCAATCTGCAAGCTCCGAGAATGTACTGCTAACAAACGGTGCGCAGCACGCATTGTCGCTCTTAGTTGAAACTTTGACAGAGCCTGGAGACACCATCGCGGTCGAAGCGCTGACATACCCCGGTATTCTGGCGATTGCCAATCTCGCTGGCCGAGAGGTTGTCGGTGTTAACCTTGATGATGATGGCCTCTGTCCCAAACATTTGAGGAAGGTGATCAAGCAGCACTCCCCGAAGCTGGTTATCTGCATTCCCTCACACCAAAACCCAACTGGCATCACCATGTCTGTTTCAAGACGTCAGGCAATCGCCGACGTCATCAAAGCCTCTTCAACTTATCTGGTCGAAGATGACATCTATGCCTTCTTGAACAATACTCCCATCCCAGCTATTTCTGACCTGCTGCCGCAGCAAAGCATCTATATCACCAGTTTGTCGAAAGCTGTCAGTCCAGCGATGCGCTGCGGTTATATCAAAGCACCGGATGCCTTACTGCCTGTTCTGGCTGCTCATATCCGCGCCAACATCTGGCTGGCTTCTCCCATTAACTTCGCGGCTGCGACAGGCCTGATTGAACAAGGTACCGCCTTTGAACTGGCCAGCGCACAACTTCGCGAGGCAGAGTATCGCCAAACTGTGGCAGCAGATATCCTCAAAGACTTCTACGAAACAGCGTCGGGTTTTCATATCTGGTTGAAGTTACCTGAACATTGGCGGGTAGACAGATTGGTAGAAGAAGCGAAAAAGCGTGCGATTCTTGTCAGTCACGGCGGGTATTTTTCAGTCGGTGACACCCCTAATTGCGTCCGACTGTCGCTGATGTCTATAAGCTCAAGAGATCGGTTTGAAGAAGGGCTAATCCAATTCGCAGAATTATTGGCCAGCAAACCTATGCCATTCAGTGATTTCCTGAATTAACGACACAGGAATAAAGCACCTTTGGAATGAAAGTGTTACTCTTACGGCGAAATTTCCCATGAGAATTGAAAAATGAGCAAACTAACTGCAGACGTTCAGGCAAATCTGATGTTGTTCGTTGAAGAAACCAAGCGTACTAACGTGGTTTGGGGTCTGAAAAACGAAGAGGAAGGCTGGCTAGCTTGTGACTCGAGCGAGTTCGAAGAAAGCGAAGTGATGCCATTCTGGTCTTCAAAAGAAGACGCTGCGCAACACAACGTCGATGAGTGGGCTGATTTCGAAATCACTGAAATCCCACTGGATGTGTTTGTTGAAGACTGGCTTATCACGCTGGATGAAGACGGCGTGCTGGTCGGTACCAACTGGAATGCAGAGCTGGAAGGCAAAGAAGTCGAGCCTTCTGAGCTGGCGAAGATGTACCTGTAAGGGTCATCATTTCCCAAAAAGCCGCGACCATGTTCGCGGCTTTTTCGTTTAGGCGAAAATGCCTTTCAGCCTTGGCGTCCAGTTTTCTACTTGCTGCGTTTCCATGCGTTTGTGGACGGTACGCGTCCAGCTAGCTGACAACCCCTCCTGCGCCGCAATTAATCTCAAGCCTTCCGGGTTTAATGGATCGCCAAAGTAGTAATCGCAGGTTTGTTTGATGGTCAAAGCGTTTTCAGCGCGCTCAATCAAAATCAAAGGCTCTGCAGCACTGACAAACCCCGGCGTGATCACACGATACAACCAGCCGCATTTGGCCGTTTCCTGCATCACCTCTGAAAACGTCTCTACATCCCAACGCTTGTTGAGCTTGTAACACGGTGAGCGGGGCTGACTTACCTGAATTACTGCTTTACCCCACTGATATTTATCACCAATGCAGACATCGTCTTCTGTCATGCCTTCAGTGCTGATGTTTTCCCCCATCCCTGCGGGCTGCCAGTCGGCCTTATCACCAAACTTTGTGCGCCAAAAGTCATAATGCTCAGAAGGATACTGATGCAATGCCCTTTCAACACCACCATGGTGTTTGTCAGACGCACACTCATCCCCCTGAAGCCCCAGTGCGGATAGGAATATTTCCCCTTCGATCGGCTGCTTTCCCATGGCAGTCATCATGCCAAACTGACTTTTCACTTTTCCGGTAAAGACCTTGTTGATGGAATACATTTTTTGCATCGTCCTTCCCTGTTATTCGTGGTTCGAGAATTCGATTTTCTTTTTATTGTCGAGCGATTGCAGGAACGCCGTCATGTCGTCAACATCCTGCTCATTGAGTTTGACACCCAGTTGATGCCACGCCGTATCGCGCACCGCCTGTTCCAGTGAAAATACTGCGCCATCGTGGAAGTAAGGTGAAGTCTGACCGACATTTCGCATGGTGGGAACTTTGAAGATGAAATTATCTGCGCTGTTTCCAGTCACTGACGCTCTTCCCTTGTCGATTTCATTGGGATATGGATTCACCAATCCCATTTTCATAAAGAGTTGGCCTCCCATCAAAGGGCCATTGTGGCAGGCATGACAACCCACCGTAATAAACCGCTTCATTCCCCGCTTTTCCTGCGCTGATAGTGCGGTATCGTCACCCATCAGCCATTCATCAAATCTGTCTTGCGTCACCAATGTACGTTGGAACGCCGCTAAAGCTTGCGTGATGTTGTTAAACACCAGTGGGTTTTCATCACGAGGGAAAGCAAGGTCGAACTTAGGTTGGTAGCCTTTCTCTTTCAGTCTTCGCACTGCTTCTTCCTCCGAAGACAGCGCCATTTCAATCGGGTTCAGAATTGGGCTTCTTGCCTGTTCATGCAACGTTTTCGCTCTGCCATCCCAAAACTGTACGAATTGGAAGCCCGCGTTCCAGGTAGTGAGGCTATTACGGCTACCCTGTTTCCCTAATGCCCCCACAGACACCGATAACGGCTCTGTACCCGAGCCGGATTTATCCAGGTCATGGCAGCTATTACACGACTGACTGCCATTGCCTGATAGTGCGGTTTCAAAGTAAAGGGCCTTTCCCAGAGCAACTTGTTCTGGCGTGTCTTTCTCACTACCGGGCATGGCATACGGCATGATACCAAAAACACTTAAACCCAATTGCCGAAGATCTTCTGATGCCATGACATCCAACGAAAACAACCACCCAACTGCTAACGCAGCTTTGCTTAACCTTGCCAAACTGTTTATTTGCATGTGCATTTTCCTTTCACTGAGGATAGAAAACACTTAACACATAGTTTCGAGTCAATACAATTAATTTATCCGATAGTAATCCTCGGAATTATCAATGAAGATGAACGCTATCAATCTCAAACTGACCTAGTTCATTGATACACGGGAAAATATCGATCAGAAGTGCAGATTAGGCGGAAGAATGGCCAAAAAAGAAGGGGCGCTATTTCGCCCCACTTTTCTCAATTTTGCTAGTTAGGCTGTCGCGACTGGCGCCCCAACTGCCACACTATCGAACAGCGCAACCCCCGTCAGTTTGGACACTTCATCCAAGTACTGACGAACATTACCTGGATAGCGCAAACCTTTCGTCACTGTGTAGTTTCGAAGAAATGGGAATATATTGATGTCGTCATAGGTCAGCACGTTATTGCGCTGTGAAGGTGGAACCAACCAATCGAGCTTCAGCAGTTCAACGTTCAGCTTAGCAATGTACTCTTCACTGTTAGCAAACGCCTCATCGAAAGACATTTTGATCATGGCTGATTTGTTTTTAGTAAACCAGGCTTTAGCTTCTTCACTCTGGAATTCCGGCAGTTCAATCATCATCCAACGCGGATAAATCAGGCGCGAGCCGAACTGCCCGGCAACGTCCATCCAAGCTGAAATACGATCACTCATTGTGCCCTCAGCAACCGCTGGATTACCATCGAGATTGTCGAGGTACGCAGCAATATCCAGACTCTCTGCCATGTAGCTACCATCCTCTTTTTGAAGGATCGGAACCAGGTTGGCGCCAACTTTTTCGATACGGGCGTCGACATCGTGGTTTTGAAGATAAACAAGTTCCAGGTCTACCTTCTTCAATCCGGCAACCATCATCGCTTTTACGCAGAACGGGCAGTGGTCAAACACAAACAGTTTCATGAAACATCCTTATTGAAACAGGTGCGCCTACACTTTTGTGGCACAAATATGACGCGCAGATTGTAGAGTTTTTTCTCTCAAAGGAAAATGATGATGTTTCAAGCAGGATCACACCGCGATTAATTCGCGAACAAAATCTCATCACCACAAAAAAGCCCCTTGTCGGGGCTTTTCAGATTATTCGAGTGGCTCTGTGGGAATCCAGCAATTTTCAGCTTCATCGTTGGCATCTGACAACACAACCAGAAGCCCCATATCAACCATCTCTTTTAATGTCAGGTCGTCAGCAAGATGCATGGTTTCTCCACGCTCGTTTTCCAGTTCCATATCATTCACTCCTATACTTCAATAAAGATAGCAGTCGAAAGGCACTGAAAGCGGGTTTTCTAAACCCGAAAAGCAGAGCAAAAGAAAGAGGCTAAGCCTCAACCTTTTTTGGTGTTCTGGTAAACAACAGATAAATAAGCGGAACCGCACAAACAAAAGGAAGCATCACCAAATTCAATGTCTGCCAGCCTAAGTTCACCTCAAGGTTACCGGCCATCAACGCTGTGAGTGTAACGCTGCCAAACACGGCAAATTCATTGATTGCCTGGGCACGTGGTTTGTCTTGTGGCAGGTAAGTTTGGGTCAGTTGACTGGTCGCGCCAATGAACATGAAATTCCACCCGACACCCAGCAGCACAAGCGCAATACGGAAATGCCATTCAGAGACACCGTTTAGATTCACCAGAATACAGCCAACGAAAAACAGACTTCCAAGAAGGATCGTCATGCGTGCACCAATTTTTCCGATAATACTGCCAGTAAAGAAAGAGGGTACAAACATCCCCAGCACATGCCACTCAATCACTAATGCCGCTTGCTCAAAGTGAAAACCGTGTTTATGCATGGCAATCGGTGTCACTGTCATCAACAGATTCATCACCGCATAAGCCACAACGGCAGCGATAACAGCCACAAGGTAACCCGGCGCTTTAAGAATTTGCCCTACAGAGCTTTGGGCTGGTTGATCCTCTGTCGGTACAGCAGCAGGTAAGGCAATAAAATTCAGTACCAGTAAAGAGAGAATATAGAGGACTGTGATTCCGATAAAAGCGCCACTGAAGTGGGTACCAGGTAGCCAATGTTGGCTGGCAATAGCGAGGTTTGGTCCTAGAATAGCTGCCAACACGCCACCTGCCATGGAAAGCGAAATGGCCTTGTCACGACTTTCCGGGTCGCTCACTTCTATCGCCGCAAAACGGTACAAGGTGCCAAAACCAATCCCGATACCTAATAACAAGGTACTAAAGCAAAACAGCCAAAACGCCCCTTGTTGCAGGGCATAGACACAAAGTAGCGCCCCGAAAATACCGATGATATTGCCGAGTCGGAAGCCATTCTTACGTCCAATTTTCGCCATGATAAGCGATGCAGGAATCGTCGCCATCATCAGGCCGACAAACTGGGTTGAAACGGGCAGAGTGACCCAAGTATCGCTGGGTGAAAGCTGTTGGCCTATCAATCCATTTACAGATATCAGCACAATGTTGCCGCTCATTAGCAGCGCCTGACAAAGTGCCAACAACCAGACATTTCTATTCATTCCATGAAATTCCTGAAAAGGCGGGACGAAGATTCGAGTATCCCGCAGCATGTGACATACAGCAACCTCTTGGCCTGACTTTATCGACACTGCAAATCAGAGCTTCCAACAATACAGTCATCCGGAAAATCTGCGAATCCGCCCAAACCCGCGCTCTACTTGGTGTAAGGAGTTCTAACACTCCTGTCTCGAAATTAATTCATGCAAGTCCGACAATTTGTGTGAATCTGTATGTGGTAGGAATTCACTATCAAATCAACAAGGAAGGTGCTGAACATGTCGGTGATTTCGAATGAGCCAGTCGAGATTTATGGCGAGTCTGATGTCGATTTCCTTTACGGGTCAACCCAGCGCGATTATTTCAACTTGGAACAAGACACTGATGATATCACCGTCATTGCTTACAAGGGCGATGACGATATCTTTGGAAGCTACGGCGACGACCTGCTCGTTGGCGGCGCTGGTAATGACTTCATCTATTCTCGTTATGGTAGCAACGTCATGCGCGGAGGCTCGGGCGACGATCAACTGCTGAGTAAAAACCACCCCAATGATGATCGTGGTGAATACCGTGATGTGCTTTCAGGTGGCTCAGGTAACGATGTGCTGTCATCAGAAAGCTCCCAAAACTGCACCATGGATGGCGGCTCAGGCGACGACATTTTCTCCTTCCGCGATTTAGGGGCGGCGCAGTCTGGCGTCAGCTTTTGTATTGGTGGAGAAGGCGCGGACATATTCCGGTTCTACGAATTCGAAGCCCATGAAGATATCGACCCGACTAACTCAGTGGTTCGCATCAAAGACTTTGAAGTCGGTGTCGACAGCCTCAACTTCCACTATTACAGCGATGAATACCGGACGAATGAGGATACCTCCTACATCATCAAACAAATGGGTTCTAATATGGTCATCGACTTTGAGGACAAAGTGACCATTATGCTGCACGGTGTTGATAGCAATACCGTTACCATGAGCGATCTCTTCGCCAACAACCAACCCGATCCAATAGACCCGATCTTGTATTGAATAGAAACAACCGGAAAAGCATCGCTCAGGCGATGCTTTCTTGTTTGGTGACTGCGAAAAAAAACCTCAGCGCAAAGAGGCTGAGGCCATGGTCTGTGACCGTGGTGTTCAATGCCCTTTTCAGGGACATAACCAGAGAGTGAATGATGTATCGGAAAGCAGGGGTATCTTGATGCTCCCATGTTTCAGTGACATGAAAATAGAGTCACTGTTTCATGACACTGGCGCCCACGAACGCGCCTAATTATCCCATTAACATTTGGTTGCATCCTAAGATGTCACCACTCGAAGGTATTTGATATTCAACTCGCTTATTTCAAAATCAATTCGACTCACTTCAATCTATTGAATTTATGTAGTGAAACGCGCCGTGAATTCTGGGCATTTCGTTGTTTTTTTAAACACCACCAATAACATATTCGATAGTTAAGTTGTTTTTGGAAACTAAAGCCTTGTCGATCAAGTTAAGCCGCACGACAAATACGGCTGGCATTATCAATTCCCTTTGGCAATCTCCGGGCGTCTCCCGCATTGATGTCGCAGCCAAGCTAGGGTTGGATAAATCCACCGTCACCAAAACCGTCAACCACCTGCTGGATATCGGGATGATCCTCGAACAGCCGCAAATGGTGACGGGTAAAGGCGGTCGCCCTAAGGTTTCCCTCGTCTTTAATCCGGATTTTGGCGTGCTCATCGGGGTCGATGTTAACTCTGATACCTTGAAAGTTTCCGTCGTCAACTTGCTCGGTCAGGTCGTTTATCACGACATGCTTCCTATCGACACTCACACTACTATCGACAAAGCAATGTTGGCGGCGCTTGTTCCCAGTGTTAATGCTATTCAGAAGCTGTTTCCCCGAATCCTTGCGATCGGTATTGGTATGCCCGGTGTCATCGATCCTGACAAAAACCAACTTTTAGTCTCCCATGCACTGTCGGTGCGTTCGTCAATTAACTTCGCTACCCAGTTCAAACGACTTTTCCCTTACCCGGTTTTTCTGGATAACGATGCCAATTGCGGTGCCTGGGGCGAACTGATGCAGCAACGCAGTCTACCCTATGACCATTTCCTCTACGTGTTGCTTTCTACCCACCATGCCCGAGAGCTTTATCATCGTCTTGGTGTTGGTGTTGGTGTTGTACTTAACCGTCAGCTTTTCTATGGCGAGAACTATATGGCAGGCCAATTTAACAGTCAGGAGCTCATGCGCGGCGCAGAGCCGACTCCCAGTGTCATCATCGAAGAATTCTCTGCACTCGCCGTCAATCTTTGTAGCCTGATGAGTATTCGCCGTATTGTCATCGGCGGGAATGGTCTTTCTTTCGGTTCTGAACTCGCGACTTCTCTTCGCAAACACAGCGATTCTCTATCGGGTTCCCTGATTCTAAAACCAAACATTGAATTTTCATTGCTGGGGCCTCAGGCCGCGGCGATGGGGGCGGCCTCAATGGCCTGGCAGAAATTACTCACGGCAGAACTGAAACTGGCAGAGAGCCTAAGCCTGCCCGAGAACGGTAATCTTTCGATTTAGGGTGAATGACAAGGAAGTCTGATGGTAACCATTTTTCCCGCACCAAAACGCTACTTGCCCGGATACGCCAGTGAACGCATTTGTGTTTCCAGCATCATCGCGATCTGTCCGGTCAATTTTGGCGCAAAACTACATCACGCAGCTCTCACGTATCGGCACGATCCGGATTTGCCCGAACAAGGATTCCGGGTTAGCTTTCCCAGTGATGGAGTCACCATTGAATACAGTGACCTTCAAGGGATTCGCTATGCTCATCTCGCCATCAATCAGCTCATTGATACTCAGGCAGTCGTCAAACAAGACGCTGTGATTGAAGATTGGCCAGATTTTCCCACGCGCTCAGTGCTGCTCGATATCAGCCGGGATCGTGTGCCCACCATGGATACACTGAAGAGACTGATTGATTACTTCAGTGCTCTGCGCTTTAACCAGTTCCAGCTCTATACTGAGCACACCTTCGCTTACCGTAAACATGAAACAGTGTGGCGAGATTACTCGCCAATGACGGCAGAAGAAATCCGTGAAATCGACGCATACTGCCAACAGTTCGGTATTGAATTGGTCGCCAATCAGGCAACGTTCGGACACATGGAAAAGTGGCTCCGCCATCCCGAATACCAACATCTTGCAGAGCAAACCACAGGCTTTCTTGATCAGCGAGGTGATTTCAGACCCGGCGCTTTTGGGCTGAATCCCATCAGTGAACAAACCGCAGAATTTGTTGATCAGCTACTAACGGAAGTCACGCCAAATTTTTCCAGCGACATTCTGAACATCAACTTCGACGAAACCATGGATTTGGGTGTGAATGCCAGTAAGTCGGCTTGCGAGATATTCGGCAAAGGAAAAGTATTCCTCAATTACCTCAACAAGGTGTTGGAAATTGCCGAGTCGAAAGGGAAACAATGCCAGATTTTCAGTGACATGTTGTTCCGATATCCGAACCTTATCGACCAGCTCCCCGAAAACCTCACCCTGCTGAACTGGGGTTACGAAGCTGATCACCCGTTCGATGCTGAACATAAGCAATTAGCTTTGTTTGGCTATCCATTCCATGTCGTGGTCTCTACCGATTGTTTTGCTTCTGTCGCAGGAAGATGGAATGCCGCTACGACACATATGCGCCGCGCCGCTAAATCAGCCAAACGCTTTGGTGCAGAAGGCTACATGGTGACCGAATGGGGTGACATGGGGCATGGCCAGCAACATGCAATGCCAATTCCAGGTTATGCCTTCGCAAGCGCCATGGCATGGGGTGAAGAACAGCAAACAGACAGTGACATGATCATTCCGCTCAGTTGGTATTATCCTGACGCGTCTGAGATTGAGTTGAATGCGCTGATCGAGCTTCAGGATATCTATCACTCAAGCGGTATTGAAACACCTAACTGCGCCTTTTTTGGTCCAGTATTATTTGACCAACAATCAGGGCGTCATATTAAGCGGATGAAGGGGCTCACAACCCATAACCTTGAACACTCGCTCACCGAGCTGAAAAGCTGGAAGGTGCGCCTCGACCCGCTCCCAGACAACGAGCTGAGAAATGACCTTCTTTGGACTATTGATGCGTTAGAGATGGCTTGCCTGATTGTAAAAGGGTACGCAGAGGAAGAACACCGCCTTACACAGGATTTCAGCGATGAACGCAAACAGGCCTTAAAAGCGAGATTGCAGCCATTAATTCAGCGTTATCGCGAACTTTGGCAAGAACATTACCGACCCGGAGGCATGATGCAAAGTAGCAGTCGTCTTGAGTATTTGTCTTCGCTTCTGACCGTCAATGAGATAAATCAAACACACTAGGAGGCGCTCTGTGAGTACCACAGAACAAAACATCAAGACTGCGATAGAAGCACTGAACCTGGCTGACAAGATTATATTTGCCCACTGCGCTATGCGTTCATTTGGCGGATTTGAAGGCGGCGCTGACAGGCTGCTGGACACTTTTCTTTCTGCCGGCTGCACTGTGGTCGCGCCGACGTTTACCTATTTTCCAATGTGCCATTCGCCAGATGGTATCGAATATCCTCAAAATGGTTATCGTGGGGAGCTTGAAATAGACCCATCTCCTTACGACGCCCATGCCAATGACATTGAGCCTTCAATGGGTGCCTTTGCCAAAGCTGTGCTTAACCACCCCAAACGCATCAGAACTGAACATCCGATGAACAGCTATGCCGCAGTGGGTCCGCTCGCTGAAGCGGCCCTTGCCCCCCAAGATGATTTCAATGTGTATGGCGTTTACCAATCGCCTCAAGCCAGAAATGCAGTTGTGCTCTCAATGGGAGTTACGCCAAACAGCATTACACCTATTCATTATGCAGAGCAATTGGCTGGCAAAGCGCTTTTCCGTCGCTGGGCCCTTACAGCCAATCGGGGCGTCGTTGAGACATGTGTGGGATCTTGTTCCGAAGGATTTATCTATCTTCAGCCGTACCTGTCACCAATCCAGACTAAAAAGCGGGTCGGGGAAAGCACTTGGACAGCATATCCACTTGAAGCACTGCTCGATGCATGCGCGCAAGCATTTCGGACGAATCCCTCAATAATACGTTGTTCTGATGATTGTCCGCGATGTGAAGATATGACACTTGGTGGAGTTAAAACCTTAAATTAGCTCGCTGAAATCAGAACCTGACCATCCTTATTTCTGCCCTTAGCCTGAAATTAGTGACGCCGTCACTTTTCAGGCTTTTTTTATATTCTTTAGTCAACTGAGCACACATACCAGCACTTATACTGAAAGAACTTTGACGACCTCAGCTTTTATGTCTACTTTGTTAAACACATGTAACAAAAATGGACATAAAATATGAAAGGAACCCACAATAATATCAGTTACATAGTTAAGGTGAACGAAAGAGAAGATCTAGGCGGGTTTGCTGCCTCGTTTTCTTTCACCTCTTCCTCAGAACAAGGTGATGCCGTCTCGAAAGCCTATGAGCTAATGAACTCTGACAAGTCACTCTCAATTTTCAAAAGTCAGGAAGATGCAACCAAGGCTGCAGAGCGCTGTGTGAGAATGTGCATCGATGATGGCTTTGTTCGATAAGCCAACAGCCATACCCAAAGCTAAAAAAGCACCTTTCGGTGCTTTTTTGTTATCGGCCTGGTTGCCACTCATCATATTGTGGCATGTCATGTTCGTAACTCAGCCAACTGACTTCGTCTGATTTCCATATGCGAAGCTCTGGGATCTGACCAGGATCTTCATCCAGCGAAGCAACCCGCAATGCATGGAACGCACCACCCTTTTTCATCTTCACCAAAGGACTGCCGCACACCGAGCAAAAGTGACGCTTTGTGCCCGGTGAGGATTCAAACTGGGAAACTTTCTCTTCACCTTTCAGCCATTGAAAGTCTTCTGGAAGAACTGCAGCTGCCGTGTTAAACGCAGCCCCGTTAGATTTTCGGCAAGCGCTACACGAGCAGTGTGTAATCGGTGAACTTAACTTTTTAACTTCATATTGAACAGCACCACAAAGACAGCTTCCTTTCATCACTTCTCCTTATTGAGTGATCACCTTTCTACTGCTCCGGTAATCCTGTTTATTATTCAGGCAACAATCTCATCGTTTTATCTATAAATCAACAATATAAAAAAGGCACCTCTATGAGATGCCTTTTATACACTTCTATCAATTTATGCCGCTTCGGCCGTTTCCAGCTTCTGCGATTTATCAAACATCAGCTTGTAACTCATGATGCCGATAACTAGAGCCTTGATGATCATCATCTGCGGATTGCCATAGTAGGCAGCCATACCAATGAAGCCTGATAGCAGCATCAACTTGCGATAATTGGTCAATGTCGTCATGTAGAGCGCAAGCAAGATAATACCCAAATCAGCGAATTGCAGCGCCACTGGCAGCGTTGGGTCCGCAATGAAAGCGGTAACCGCAACATAGGCGATGTAAACAATGCCCGCCGCCATTACAGCCCCCAGCGTCAGAATCACTGACTTTGATGCATTGGTGAAGTCTTTCGCATAGCGATAAGTGTTCAGAGACGCAACCGAAAGGTTCAGGATAACTTTCGGCCACCAGCCCATAAGAAATGCCCAAAGCGTGTCATTTGCCGCCGAGCCAAATGCAGCAAAACGGGTAAATTTCATGCTGTTGAAAATCGTAATACCAATGTAAAAAGCAACAGAGGTCCATCCTAGGATTTCTGTGATGAGATCTAACGTCATTCAGGGTACTTCTCTTACAGGTGAGCGTGATTAGCTCGGAGGTGTGTTTTCCATCACCGGCAGGTATGTCTTGCCGAGTATATAACCACTCATTAACGTGCTTGCAGACGGTTATCGGGGCTGAGACCGATAATAAAGTGATATTGATGTACTAATCAACGAGTATTTTGGGGATTGAGGATGTGAGAATTAGAGGGCTTGATGCTTCTCTGCATCAAGCCTATTGGGTCTTCTGGCTAAGGTACTGAATCCACGACTCACTTTGGTTTGACGGCTTCAGTTCGTTCGCCCTTTTGGCGTGGAGAAGCGCCTTATCAAACTCATTGAGTTTGTCATATGCCAACGCACGGGCAAGTTCAACATCAGAGGCTTTTTCTGGGCTGTTGACCCTCTCTAGCAACGACAACGCTTTTTGGTATTGACCATGTTGAAGCGACAGCTGTGAAGCAACCCAATAGTATTTTGGTGCTTCAGCAGCGGCGCGCTCCCAGGCAACAATGGCCTTATTCCATTCCTTGGCCTGTTGCCAGTAAGACGCTTCCATCACCAAGCGCGTCGTCTCTGCGTCACCTTGGTTGACTTCGCGCATTAGTGCAGCCGCCTTTTCAGGTACACCCCGTTGTTGGTATAACTGCGCCATCATCACCTTTTCAGACTCTGATAGAGCAATACCTTCACGTTTTGCCAACACCAGCGTATTAAGCATCTGTTTTTGATCGTTGAGACGTTGATAGCTGCTTACCAACTGGATCCACCAGGTTTTCTTTTCTGGCTCAATAGCGATTAGTTGCTTTAGCGTTCGGGTCGAACCTTTCCAATGCTTGAGTTTGAGTTGCGATCCTAACTTCAGCGACAACGAAGAAGATTTCGCAGAAACCAGCTTCAAATGGGCATTGATACCTTTCAGTGAATCGTTGTACTGTTCATTCTGATAATGTGCCTGAGCAATTCGCAGCCAAATTTCTCCACGATCTTTCTGACGCAGCGTTTTGGATTTTGACAGTGGATAATAGAGTTTTAATGCATCCTGATAGCGCGATTGCGTCATCAGCAAATCTGCCAGCATACGCTCGGATGCTAATTGCGCCTCTTCTTCCAGCACTTTGCTATTCACGGACGCATACAAAGCATTGATGGCTTTCAGTGCATCTCCCTTCTGCCAATAGACCACCCCGAGCATACGGTTCACAAATGCTTTATCGTACTCAGTCGGCGTACCGGCACTTTCAAGCACCGCTGCAGCGTCTTTCCACTGTTCTTCGGCTTGGAGTTCCAGAGCTTTCTGAACTTGCCTCGCGGTTGCTGCAGTTAGCTCAGCAGCATGCACAGGAGACAAATAGAATGCGCCCACCAGCAAAATAAGCATTGAACGACGACTGATTATTTGTTGGATGAGACGCTTCATTTTGTGAGTGCAAACTCCAGTTTTACTGTCTGACCAGGTTGCGATACCGGTTTACCGTCGATAAGCAATGGTGTGTATTTCCACTTTTTCAAAGCTCGTAATGCTTCGCGGTCAAAAATACGCTTTGGTGACGCTTCGATCACTTTCATGCCTGTCGGTCGGCCTTCTTGATTGATCGTAAAGCTCACGATGACATACCCTTCAATTCCGCGCCTTAGCGCTTTAGCCGGGTAGCTTGGCTGAACACGAACCAGAGGCATTGCTGCCTGATTACCCTGCCCAAATGAAGGCGTCAGTTCACCTACTGCCGGCGCAGGCGCAGCTTTTATGGCTGGCATATTGATGCTCATACCATCCACCTGCATATCCATCGCGATGTCCGGCATCACAGGCTGAATTGATGGCGTGGTCGCTGCTGCAGTTGGCGCGCTCATTTGCATACTCGGCGGCGGTGGCGGCACGTCAGGTTTTGGTGGTGCGACACGATCACGACGTTCAATTTCACTTTCCGGCTCAGTCATAAAAACGTCGAAAGCAAACGGCAAGTCTTCGTCTTTCGGGGAGCCAGACGGTGCAGCAACCATGGTAGCCATGAGCGCGAAAAGACCAAAAGCGCTCAATAACCCCATCGGCAATGCCAATAGCATTCGCAGCATTATGGCTTCTCCGCTGCCAACGCAATTTTCACGATGCCTGCACCTTTCGCTGCATCTATCACTTTCACAACTGTGCCACTGTAAGCGTGCTCGTCCGCCTGGATAACCAGTGAGGCTTCAGGCTGTTCACTGACCAGACGGGTCAGGGTCGCTTCGACACGTTCTTCATCAACACGGGTTTTGTCGATGAAAATGTCGTTGTTTGCGGTGACCGCGACATAAATCCCAACACTCTTTTGTGCGGTGGCATTACTCGCCGTTGGACGGTTCACATCCACACCAGACTCACGAACAAAGGTACTCGTGACGATAAAGAAGATCAGCATGATAAAGACGATATCGAGCATCGAAGTCAGATCGATTTGTGCATCTTCACGCTGTTTTTGGTGACGTTGAAATCTCATGCCTGACTCCTTAGTGCCTGAGTCAATGATGCCTCACGGCGCTCACAGGTTTTCTGAAGCCTTGCATGGGCAAACAGCCCTGCCAGCGCAATGACCATACCAGCCATGGTTGGCAGAGTCGCCAGTGAAATACCCGCAGCCATTGAGCGGGGCTCGCCCGTCCCTTCCAGCGCCATCAAGTCAAACACCGAAATCATCCCCGTCACTGTGCCGAGCAGACCGAGCATTGGGCAAATCGCTACCAAAGCTTTCAGGAAATTGAGATTACGATAGAGTTGGGTACGCGCTTCAAACAACCAGCTTTCGCGCATAGACCGCGACACCCATGAGGTTTTATCTTCCCTTGATTGCCATTTCTCAATAGTTTGCTTTTTCAGGCCGGGAAAGGTGGTGATAAGAAACAGTAAACGTTCAAACACCAGCAACCAACATAGTGCTGCAACCAAGGCCAAGCCCCAAAGTACTGGGCCGCCTTGGGTCATAAAGTCATTAAGGGAGAGCCACCAGTCTTGAACACCTGGCAACTGCAGAATGGTTATTTCTGTCATGCCAGTTTCACTATTGGTCGAACGTTATTTGAGGTTTCAGACTGTTCAGCCACCAAGCTAACACCCACTTTTTCCAGCGTGCCACGCAACGTATCAGCTTGGGTGCTGAGAATGTTATGAGCAAGCAAAAGCGGAATGGCGGCGACAAGACCAAGAACTGTGGTCACCAACGCCATTGAGATGCCTCCCGCCATGATAGTGGGGTCACCGTTACCGTATTGGGTGATTACCTGGAAGGTTTCAATCATCCCCGTTACTGTTCCCAGAAGACCCAACATTGGAGCGAGCGCAGCCAACAATTTCAGCATCGACAGACCTTTCTCGAAATGCTGTTGCTCATCCATGATGGCTTCCATCAAACGCAGTTCCAGCGTGTCGAGCGATCGGTCCGGCTCATTGCGATAGACATTAAGAATTCGACCCAATGGGTTATCACCCGGCTGCATAGGTGTTTTGATTTGTTTAGCAATGGCAATACGCGCTCGGAACATGCTAAAGCCGCGAACCAAGGCGATGATCAGTCCAACTGCTAACAGCGCAGCGATAATTTTCCCAACTATCCCACCTTGATCAAAGCGGTCTGCCAGTGTCGGCGTGTTTGCCAGTTGCTTAATCACAGTGCCACGAGTCGGATCCACCAATGCTAACTCACCACTCGGCAGCGAAGATAGCAATGCACTGTTCAAGCCCCCTTCAACCATAGGAAGCTGGTTGGCCTGTTGGCGGGCACTGTCCCACTCAAGATATCCGTCATTGTTAACAAGACCAATATTCCCGAGACGCAGCACCTCTTGAGGAGTCACCACACCGCTGTTGTCACGCACACTGACCGTTTCTGAACCGATCTCGCCACTGTTTTTGAGCTCTTCGTGCATGCCTTTCCAGAACGCCGACAGTGTCGGAAGAGAAGGTAAGGATTTTGCGTCTGATATCGCATCCAATGCGCTATCCATATCAGCCTGATTGATAGTGGCGGGCGCATTGTAGCGCTCGGCATTCACTTCACGACCCGCCTGACGAACAACACCAAACACTTCACCCAGACTACCGGTTTCGAGTCTCAATGTTTCTTCCAGCGCGGCCAGTGTTTCCTCATTGGCGCTGAACACGTCGCTGAGCTGCTCGGTTTCGGTTTCCAAAGCCACTTGTTGGGCTTTTAGCGCCTCAAGTTTGGCTTTCAGTTCTTGTTCTGACGCATTAAATCCAGCTTCACGGGTCGCATTATGTCGTTGCGACTCAGCTTGAGCAGTTTTGGTTTCACTCACCAAATCCGCCGATGCGGGTGCAACGAGCAACATGGCGCTCAGCGCAAATGCAGAGATGTTTTTCATTGCACTGATCCTTTTGCCATGGAAATAGAAAGTGGCAGCGACATCAGTGTTGGAGGCTGTTTCTTATTCGCCACGTCAAACGCTTGCTGTATCGCTTCATGAGCACGCTTATCAACTGGCAACCATTTCGCCGCAGACTGGTCATAGAACCAGAACGCATCACCGTTCAGACTTTTTGCTACTAGAGAAAGGCGACCGAGGTGCAGTACATCGACTTCTCGGTCAACATTTTCAAGTGTCAGGGTTTCCTGATAAACGCCAAGCTTGGCGCCGTAATCAAGCTCGATTTGGTAGGCTTCCAGAATACGACGAAATTTTTCCGCATCTGCCACATCAGCGCGTGTCATCAAAGTCTTCAAACCATCGACACGGCTTTGACGCTGTTCAGGTTTAATCGGGAGATCCTGGTTCACCCAGATATCGAGATCATCAATCATCCGGTACATCAATGGCACAATACCCTGCCGTGTTTGGGCAATGTCCGTCAATTGCTGGTTCAGGCTAGCCTGCTCCTGCTCTTGATTCTCTACCAGAGATTTAAGGTGATTGCGGTAAAGCGTGAGGTTTTCGATTTCGCGTTGCAGCCTTTCGATTTCCGCTTTGGTGGATTGGGCTTGCTCGTCGCTAACATTAATACGGTGTTGCGATACCGCTGCCGCTTTCACTGTTTGGGTCTCGATAGCAGCCGCTTTATCAATGTCCGTCGCGTGCGCGAATAAAGGCAGGCTTAAAAGGGTTGCAGCGCCGAAGCGCTTTACAGCATTCATGAAGTTGTGTCTCTCTGGGCGTAAAGCATAGTGTATAACAGCACACACTTTTCAGGTTAAGCGCGGCAGGTTGCGATTTTAATCCACCCAGCGCGCGGTGTCAGAACTATGTGTGTCGAGCCAAACCTTGTCTGACGACAGGCTCGGGAATAGCATTGTCATAAGCTGTTTTCGCGACTTCCCACAATTCGTTGCGGGGCATCGAAGCACTCACCAATCCGTCAACACCAACATAGTAAAGGTGAGACTCATCGTCAGAGTTGGTTTGTGGAAGCATGACAACAACAGGTAAAGACGTAGACTGGCGCAGCCGTTTAACATCGGTCACGCACGGCAGTGTGCCTTCCCCAGCCAACAGGATCATATCGAAGCGGGTCTGGCTTAGTGCCCGTTCGGCCTGTTTGACATGCAGCACCCTTGTGACCTTACAACCATGCTCTGCGAGCACGCTCTTTATCCAGCCACAAGGTGACAATACATTTTCTATAAGCAGTAGTTCACGCATGGCATTCAAAACCGCTAATGATATTCATTCTCATTACTATCTCACATCCATTGCGCTAAATACAACTCACTTTCATTGGGGGAATGCTCCCTTTTAACCAAATGACCTGGAGGTGCTCGCATTCACAACGCCAGTCAAACTCGCAGAATCCAGCATCTGCAGGTTGTGTGGGTATCTATCTCTGAATAAGAGTAACTTACTTTTTTTGGAGCGCAGTCTCAGTTTTCTGTTATTTATAAATTTGAAACTATTGCGAACATAATGCCCAGAAGCGTAGACTTCCCCCTACAAAATAAGATACTTAAATTCACTTCAGTTGGTATGAATTGCGCTATGTCTAACAACAAACCTATATTTATCGCCACCGCCGTTTTATTGATTGCAATGATTGGCCTGACACTCTTTTCCATCACCTATTCCAGCAAAATCTATGCAATCCAAATTCAAAAACAGCACGAGAAACTGCTAAAAGATCCTGAGGATGCAAAGATTGCCGATCTGATCGGTCTTGCCGACATCTGTGAAGATGTTCGCTTTAGCGGCACTCTCTCTTTGCACATGAGTGATGAAGATACCTTCAGCATCCAACGTGCTTGTGAAGACATCAAAACCCGTCTTCGCATGAACCAGTTCAGTGACCAAAGCCTTTCAATGCGTCGCTAAGTCCAGCCCCGCTGAAACATAAAAACTTAGACAGGAGCTATTGAGCTCCTGTTTTTCATTGAACAGCCCCACTCATTGTGGCACATTCGCCGCTGTCATTACCTATTCAAGCAGTATTATGGACCATCAACCAAACAACCCGCTTCATGGCGTGAAGCTCGAAAAAATCATCAACAAGCTGGTGGAGCACTATGGTTGGCAGGCACTTGGCAATGAAATCGCCATTAACTGTTTCCGAAGCGACCCTTCTGTTAAATCCAGCCTGAAGTTTCTGCGCAAAACACCTTGGGCACGAGAGAAAGTCGAACAGCTTTATATCGACACTTTCTTCGGCCAAGACCAAGCTGAAAAAGCCGACCCTTGGGCAGCGGCGCTCAAAAAGCTCGATAATGAGTGAGTTGACTTAACGCCCCAAAAACATCCTGAGCATTTTGTCACCAACATTTACCTGATGTATGGTTGAGGTAACTGGCCAGACCATTGGTTTGGCTAATCTAACCAATGGCAAAGGAAATGACATGGATACTGGTTGGGAGTCACTCACACTGCTATTCCTTTCCCCGATTTTTCTGCTGTGCATGATCCTAGAATTCCGGATCTTGAAAAAGCAGGGAGAGAAGGATTACTCGCTAAAAGAACTGTTCTGTAACTTCAGCCTTGCCGGTTTTCACCAAGGGGCAGATGTCATCGCGACATTGCTCTTGATGCCTTTCTTCCTTGGGCTATTTCAGTTCCGTCTTTTTGATATCACACTGACCCCCTTCACCCTGTTTGCTGTTTTCATCCTGCAGGATTTCTTTTACTACTGGTTTCACCGCGCTTCTCACCACGTTAACTGGCTCTGGGCCTCACATATCGCCCATCACAGCTCAGAACGCATGAACTTTACCACTGCCTTCCGCCAAAGCCTGACCTACCCAATTTCCGGCATGTGGCTGTTCTGGACGCCGCTGGTTTTAATAGGTTTCCCGCCTAAGCTGGTGATTCTGGTTGTCGCGCTTAACCTCGGATTTCAGTTTTTTGTTCATACCCGGGTGGTTGGCAAACTTGGCTGGATTGAAAAAGTGTTCAATACGCCATCTCACCACCGCGTGCATCATGCGAGAAATCCAGAGTATATCGACCGTAACTTTGCGGGCGTTTTGATCATCTGGGACAAGATGTTTGGCACTTTTGTGGAAGAGAGACAGGACATAAACATTGATTACGGCATCCCAAAACCGATCAATAGTTGGAACCCGTTCGTCGCTACGTTTCATCAGTGGAAGACGATGCTCACATTGGCGTTGTCACCGGGTGTACCTTTCAAAACGCGAATAGCCTATCTTTTCGGAGCGCCGAAAATAGCAGATAACGCGGAAATCAAGAGGCAGTGACCTTAGGTGATAATTTTTGCAACAGTTTGTGGGGGCTTTATACAAGGCAGAGGCGTCAATGTGTAGCTGGCCTAAATGAGAAGCCGATAACGCAGTAGAAAATTCCCCACAAATACTGTTATCGACGGTCGTCGCGGTAACAGGTCACGTCCACTTCCACTTTCACATCAACCACTAGATCCGCGACCAAACAAATCCGTGCTGGTGGGTTAGCACCAAAGAATTCTTTGAACACTTTGTTGAATGACTGAAAATAACGGGAATCCGTCAGCACCACTTTGACGTGTACCACATCCTCAAGGCCATAGCCTGCTTCTTCCATGATATCGACACAGTTCTGAATCGCCAGACGGCTTTGGTCAACGATCCCGCCCTCCACAACTTCGCCATCAGTCATTGGCGTCTGCCCAGACACATACAAAAATCCGCCCGCTTCTACCGCGCGTGCAAAGGGTAAATGTTGTCCACCAGTGCCAGTGCCACCTTCTACGCCATAGCGTTTAATCGTCATTTCCGTTCTCCGTTTCTTCGTAAAAAGCGACCTGCCCGTTGACCTGTCGCCCCTTGTTCTGTCCATGTTTCGGTACCATTCACCCAAACGCGAATAATGCCCTGTGCCGCTTGCGTCGGCATTTCAAACGTAGCGCTGTCTCTAATGGTTTCAGGGTTAAACAACACCAAGTCCGCCAATGCACCTTCACGGATAACTCCGCGATCTTTTAGGTTGAATCTTGAAGCCGAAAGCCCTGTCATTTTGTGCACTGCGACTTCAAGGCTGAGCAGCTTTTGCTCTCTTGAATAATGCCCAAGCACACGTGGAAAAGCCCCCCAAAGCCTAGGATGAGGATGAGGGTCATTCGGTAAGCCATCGGAACCAATCATGGTAAGGCGGTACTGCAATACCCGTTCTACATCTTCATCTGCCATGCAGTGATAAACAGCGCCCGCCGGTTGCAGCTTTTTGGCTGCATCCATTAGCGGCAGGTTCCAAGCTTTCGCAATCGCTTTTAGTGTTTTACCCGCATGCTCTGGATGCGGTTCCGACCACGTAATAAAGATCTCAATTTCATCAGTCACCTGATTCAAGTCCAGCGTGGAAGAGCTTGCTGTATAGGGATAACAATCGCAGCCTATATCCTGTTTAGCCGCTGCCATATCCATCAGAGAGATCACATCTTTTGTACGTCCCCAATTGCCCGCACCTGCGCATTTCAGATGCGAAATAACAACCGGAACGTTGGCATGGGAAGCAGTATCAAACGCTTCTTCCATCGCTTCCAAAATAGGTTCGAATTCGCTGCGAAGATGAGTGGTGTAAATCCCATTAAATGCCCCCAATTCTGCCGTCAGTGTTTTCAATTCTTCCGTCTGTGCACTGTTTGCAGAGGCATAGGCTAATCCTGAACTTAATCCCAAAGCACCTTGTTCCAGTGCATCACGCAAGGTGCGTTGCATCTTCTGAACTTCAAGCTCAGTCGCAGGATGGTGCAAGTCGTCCATCACATTGTTGCGAAGGGTAGTGTGGCCCACCAGCGCTGCAACATTGACCGAAGGCTGCGCTTTTTCCACCGCATGCACATATTCCGCAAAGCTTGGGTAATCAAAATCACTGCGTTTACCCAACAGGTTCATCGGATCTGGCGGATCGCTTTTAAGCAAAGCAGGGGATGCGCTGATCCCGCAGTTACCGACCAGTACTGTCGTGACCCCTTGGCTGATCTTTGGCAAACATTCCGGTTGGCGTATTACATTGGTGTCATCGTGAGTGTGAACATCAATAAAACCGGGAGCCAGCACCAGACCTTTCCCGTTTATCTGCTTCTCAGCGTATAGAGAACCCGGGTCGCCAATGGCTACTATCCGATCGCCCTTCACTGCCACATCAGCCTCAAAGGCTGGCTTACCCGAACCGTCTATTAGATTTACGCGACTTACCACAAAATCGAAGTCCATCGATCTGTCCTTGTTGCTTGTCGAATTGGGAGAGATTTGCTGTAGCCAGCGCCGGATGGAAGACTTAGTATTTTGAATACTTATCAGCCAGCGCAATGGCACACAGTGGATGTTAGGAGAATAAGGAATGAGTCACTATGCGCAACAACCTATTGATAACTATCAAGTGTCACTCCAAAAAAACTTCCCGCCGGGTACCAAAGGTGTTTGGGCAGAGCAGAAAGATAACGGGCGCTACAGCCTGATCGAAGAGGAAATCAGTTTACCCGCTGCAGTGATACTGCAAAGTGCCGTAGAGAGTAATATCCGGTGGATGCAAGCGTTCGCAAACCAGCATCAAGTGAATTTGTGCCCCCACGGCAAAACCTCTATGACACCTTACCTGTTCAAACGACAACTTCAACAAGGTGCCTGGGGCATGACAATAGCAACCCCTGCTCATGCCGAGATTGCTGCGATGGCAGGCGCTCAGAACATCATTATGGCAAACCAGCTGGTAGGTAAAACCAACATGGCAGAAGTCGCCAGACTGCAGTCCTGTTTCGATGTGAATTTCTACTGTAGTGTCGATTCCACATTGAATGTGGAGCAGTTATCAAACTTCTTCGCAGAACGTGGCCAGCAAGTGAAGGTATTCATTGAGCTTGGTGTGGCTGGTGGACGGTGTGGGGTGCGGGGAATTGAAGCGGCGACTGAACTTGCTAAACGCATTCACAAATTACCTGGTACTGCCCTTTCAGGTGTCGAAGTCTACGAAGGCGTCATTTCCGGTGACGATGCCGAAGCGCGTGTCCGTGCCTTCATTGCCGAAACGGCTGAATTTGCAAAATCCCTCAAAGACCAGGGTCTAATTGACACCAAAGATGCCATCGTCACTGGTGCAGGTTCGGCTTGGTATGATTTGGTGGCAGAGACCTTCTCCCAATATAACGACTTACTCCCTGTTATCCGCCCCGGCTGTTATCTCACCCATGACACCGGTATTTACGATGTTGCGCAGAAGAAAGTGATGGCCCGTGCAGAGAAAAATCAGGGAGTCGCTTGCCGCATGGGTGGCGATTTGAAGAACGCGCTGGAGGTATGGGCTTGCGTAGTTTCTACTCCAGAGCCGGGCAAGGCAGTGATTGGTATGGGCAAACGTGATGCCTCCTATGATGCCGGATTACCTATTGCAGAGCGCGGCTTCCGAAACGGCTCGGCAATCGATATCGACGGGTTGATCGCCACAGCCGTGATGGATCAGCACACCTTTGTCGATGTCCCGGAAAACTGCGATTTACAGGTAGGTGATGTCATCGCCTTTTCAACGTCACATCCTTGCCTGACTTTCGATAAGTGGCGCTATATCGCGTTAGCTGATGACGACTTTACTGTTGAGCATTGGTTACCCACTCAATTTTAACTTCCTAAGATGCTCACTTCGGTGAGCATTTTTTTGTCTCTCTATCGCATCTAACGACTTTCTTTCACCGTCCCTTTGTTTGTACCTCACTGTTTTATCGGTTCCGAGAGATCCGTCTCTCAAGGTGCTGACTACGCTTTTTGCAGCACATTTAAAACGGGCTTGTAGATGAGTAACTGACACTAGTTACCAGGATGTTGGCTAAAAGAAGGAACGCAGTATGAAAGAAGAAGACAAAAACGCACCAAAAGGTATCTACGAGTACTACGAAAAAAATCCAGAAACAGCGGATGACAAAGTGTTCGGAAGGGTTAGTTACCCAGACAGACGAGGCTTTTTGAAAGGCGCAGGGTTAGCCACTATGGCTGCCGTGTTGGGAGGAGCTATTCCCTTTCACCGAAATATGCCTGCGGGCATGATTCCCGCCGCTTTTGCAGAAGGCCTTGAAGATGTGGTGATTGAGGGAAAGGACGGTTTGACCGTTTTAAACGACAGACCCATGAATGCAGAAACGCCACCTCACCTATTGAACGATGACATCACGCCCACCACACGACACTTTATCCGTAATAATGGTATTCCCCCAACAGATGTCGATGCAGATAGCTGGACACTCACCATTGATGGTCTGGTTGATAAGCCGATGACGTTGACCATTGGGGATCTTAAGAAAAACTTCGATGTGGTTGAACAGCAACTAGTGGTGGAGTGCGGCGGTAATGGCCGCGCTTTCTTTGAGCCCAAAGCCAAAGGAAACCAGTGGACTTACGGTGCCGTGGCATGCTCAAACTGGACAGGCGTTCGGCTCGCCGATGTACTCAAAGCAGCTGGGGTTCGGGATGGCGCTGTCTACACCGCGCACTACAGCGCTGACAAGCACCTTTCCGGCAAAGCAGATAAGCTCCCTATCTCCCGTGGATTACCCATTGCTAAAGCCATGGGCGGAGAAAATCTGATTGCCTTTGAACAAAATGGCGAACCTCTTCATCCAATGAATGGCGCGCCACTCCGTCTGGTGGTCCCAGGGTGGCCAGGTTCCTGTTCACAGAAATGGCTAACTCGCATTCAGGTTAGGGATCAGGTTCATGACGGTCCAAAAATGACGGGCAAGGCTTACCGAGTTCCCAACCGTCCTGTCGCACCGGGCGAGAAAGTGGCGAAAGAAGATTTCGTCATCATTGAGCGTATGCCAGTGAAGTCGCTCATCACGTCGCCACAAACCAATACTGAAATCAGTGGTAATGAGTTAATGGTGAAAGGCCACGCCTGGTCAGGAGACCGCAAAGTAGACAGCGTACAACTCTCCACAGACTTCGGAGCAACATGGATGGATACGGATCTATCAGATCCAGCAAACGAAGGCGCATGGCAAACCTTCAATGCTAAGGTGCAATTCCCCCAACCCGGCTACTACGAAGTGTGGGCAAAAGCCACTGATGATCAGGGCGTGAGCCAACCCTTTGCCATTGCATGGAACCCCAAAGGCTATCTCAACAACAGCTTTCACCGTGTTGCGGTTGTCGTGAAGGGGTAAGTGGATGCATGGATTCAACTTCATTGAGCGGTTTAATCCGCTCTCTTTATCTTTGCTTTTTTTCTTCAGTACTGCGCTTTTCGCCAATGAAGAATTGATAGCGTTAGGAGAACAGCAAGCTCTGGTTTGCAAAGCCTGTCATCAGGTAGAGCCTGATGGTGTTGCGGTTGTCGGCCCGCCCCTGTGGGGGTTGGCTGATAGGAACATCGCGTCGGTGGAAGGCTTTAACTACAGCGGCGGGCTCAAACAGCATCAAGGGCAATGGGACGCAGAAAAGCTTGATGCCTTTTTGCAGTCTCCAGCAACATTCGCTCCGGGCACCAATATGGTGTTTCCCGGTGTTGAAGACCCTGGTGCAAGGGCTGCCATTATTGCCTGGCTTGCCACTAAAAATCCGAATCCTCCGCTCTGGACGACCGCTTACGCTGGTGCTCCTGTGAAGTCTGTGGGCGACGGTATTCTCAAGCCCGGAGAAAACATGGCGCTGGTTGCTGCTGTTTGTTCAGCCTGCCACTCGCTTCATCTTGTCGTCCAGCAAGGTTTGAGTAAAGACAGTTGGGATGAAACCCTTGAATGGATGATGGATGAGCAAGGCATGGACGAATTAGATCCTGATGACCACGAAGCGGTACTGGTTTATCTCTCTACCTACTACGGTTTATAAATCCCACTACCGGAAACGTTTGTTTGGTTACATTGGCAGGCGTTTCCATTTTCCAACTCAAATCCCATCACCCTCGACCTGAAATGCTTCGGCTTGCACCGCAACGTTATCCTCCTCCAAAAAGCCGACAGTTTGCTAGATGCTGGCCATCTTTGTGTATATACATTGTATATCTAATGGCGATACGGATTTTGTGCATGGCCAGTAAAAAGAAAAGTGACACCAACAAAAAAGACAGCCAACTCATCATCCGGATCAACGGCCAACAAAGGGATGAATTTGTGTCGCTCTGTGAAGAACTGGACAGTTCGGCGGCACGGGAAATTCGCAAGTTTATTAAACAGTTCCTAAAGGAAAATGGGTCAAACGGCCTTTAACAGGAGTTCTTCGGATTAAGCATTACCAAAGGGCTTCATTTGAGAATTAAATGGAGATTGCATCATGGCAAAGTCAAAGAAAGAACTGAAAAAATCACTGAAGAAAGCAAAAGCGAAAGTGAAGAAAATCAAAAAAGCGCTTAAGAAAGCCTAAGCTTTTTCTCGCTCAAGAAAAAATGCCCCATTCGGGGCATTTTTTATTTCTGCGGTCACCCTTGGCGTTGATGGTTAATGCTCCTTTTTCCAGAACAACAACCTGGCCAAGAGAGAATCTGACCAATTTTGGGCAAGTATTTAAACACTATAGTGGCGAGCCGAATTGGTCCGTCGCGATCAGTACATTATCGTCTGGGTTATCCGCGACTTCATCAGCAATCCATGAGCTCATGCAGTCCCTGTCCGTCACACAGGGATCGGTCAACGCATTCAGAAACGCTTCTAGTTGATTTCTCTCGTTACCGTTAATATTGATGTTGCCAAAAAGCGATGTTCCGTCGTCCTGCTCATCATCCAACTTGTTCAATGCGCGGAATGAATTCTGGCGGGAATCTGGGTATAGACTGGTACAACCCGATACATTTTCAAACTGCGGTAAATCGCACAGTTCATCGTCATCAAAGAAGTCGTCGACGGTGTTTCTGGGGTTATTGTAGTGACGAAGCACATCATTCAAATCAGCATACGCGCCAGCATGACCATAGGGGGCGGTCACTGCGATGTTTAGCAGCGATGGTGTGCGATAACGATACCTGTCGTCGCTATCTCCAGTGATGGACTCACGGCCAAAATCATCATCATTCCCTACCCCTTTGCCCGGGCCAATTTGCGGAAAGCCAATGGTGTGCTGTTGACCATCACTAAACAGCGATCCACTGTGGCAGTTTACACAGCCTCCGCCATCATCATCCGTTGAGGTATAAAACAGAATCGCTCCTTCAATGGCATCATCACTTAACGCGCTGGTATCTCCATCGAGGTAGTTCTGCCAGGGCGAATTCACAAATACCATGGAGCGTTGATACTCAGACAGAGCCAACGCAATGTTATCGAAAGTAATCAGTGTTGCTGCGCCATCACTGCTGTTGAATGCAGTCTGGAAAGCAGTCAGCCATTCGTTAGTGGCAAGTTCGCCAGAACCTTCACCATAATCGCCGATCCGTGCAGCAAGATGGTCGCGAATTGAATCATTGGTTTCGCCAGACTCAAAGGTGGTGTCTTTCATCTCTTCATCGGATGTCACCGGAAATCTAGCCTGTGCCATAACAAGATTGTTACCCGCATTAGAATCTGCAACACCAAAACCGGAGTCCGGCGTACTGATACCAGAGACTGAACCATTTTGCCCAGCCTCTTTACCCAGACTTTCAACACGAGAGTCCCAAAACAAACTGGTATCCCAGAGTGCGACATTGAAAATGGTTGGGCTATTTCTTGGAACATCAGGCAGATTGTCCGCATCAACCCTGCCCTCTCCCATGACTTCCGGTTGTATCGCATTGACACCAACAGGAAGACTCAGTCCATCAGCGCCACCCAACATGGGGTGATGACAGCTGGCACATGCTACGTCCTGATCGCCGCTCAAGCTTTTACTGAAGAACAACTTTTTCCCGAGCTGAGGGAGCGGATCATTGATATTAGGAACCGTCCTGCCCGACAGTGGGCTCACGGCTAACCCCAAACTATCTATTATCCCCGCCAGTTCAGTTTGTTCTGCTGTCTGCATCGTTTGGGCACTGCCGTCATCGCCGCCGCCTCCGCCACACCCGATCAACGCACTACTACATAACATCAGTGCAGCCCAATGACTTTTATTATTTGCTGCAATTTCCATTGTCTTTCCCCTAAACACAACCTGTGTCTTTTTTAGGTTACAAAGGAAAAGTGCAGACCTTGTGCAAGAAATGTGGATCAATTGTGCAAGTTGGCCACGAGGTATTCGCAGCGACATCACTCTACTTATACTCTTGTTAAGTCAAAGAATTGGAGTTTTCATGTCACTGTTTGTCCGCTTATGGCTTAGTTTTCTCATTACGTTGGGCGCGATTCTCATGCTGCTCTACATGGCCATTCAATGGAGTTTTGACCAGGGTTTAATCCGCTATATCAATCAACGTGAAGCTGTTGCTTTCCAAACATTGGCGGACAACATCAAGCGCTTCCATGAGTTAAATGGCAACCTGTCTTTGATAGAGAAAGAGCCCTATTACTGGCGACAACTTCTGGAGAGTTCAAAGCAAGGCGAAACCCTTACCGATGAATTGATGGACAACTGGGTGATGACTAAGCTTTTTGAGCCAGATAAAGCCCACCGGCCGCCACCAAGGAAAAGAGAGTTTGGCAACAAACCACCGCAGCCTCACGAGAGGAAGCGTGGTCGACATCCTCACCCACAAGATCAACTCCGCGTTTCGCTGCTCAACGAAAATCGTGTACCCGTCAAAGGTCCTTTTAAGAAAGATTTCTCTATTTTACCCATCACTGTCGATGACACGCTTATCGCTTACCTTGCCTGGCCGCCATCCAAAGTGCCGGAAGCTTCCTATGATGTAGCCTTCGCAGAAAGCCAGAAACATGCATTTCTTTTGTTAGCTTTGGTAGCGCTGTTGTTTGGTGCCATTGCTGCTTTGTTCTTCTCAAGAGCTTTTATCCGGCCTGTCACCCAAATCGCCTCAACCACTGGGGAGATAGCGAAAGGTAACTATTCTGCCCGCACGAAGGTTTACGGAAAAGACGAAGTGGCCAAGTTAGCGGCTGACATTAATACGCTCGCAGCCACACTAGAGTCTGCAGAAAGTGCCCGCAAAGAATGGCTAGCCAGCACAGCCCATGAACTCAGGACGCCTCTTTCCATCATCAAGGGAGAGTTCGAAGCAATCATTGACGGAATCCGACCTGCTAACCAAAAAACGTTAGCCTCCATTGAAGAAGAGATCATTCATCTACAGAAATTGATCGAGGATTTGTATGAGCTGACAAACGCGGACATAGGTGCGTATCGCTATAAAATGTCTGACTTGGATATCAGCGAGCTGGTGGAAGAAACCTGTCAGCGACGCGCGCTTCAAATGCAAAAGCTTGGGCTAAATCTGGAATGGGAAGCAGGCGATGCATCGATCTGGATTAACGGTGACGAGACACGAATACAACAGCTTGTTGAGAACCTGCTGAGCAACAGCGAGAAATATACCGATTCTCCGGGCACTATTCGATTATCTCTGGCAAGAGAGCATAACCTAGTTAATCTGATTGTCGAAGACTCTGCACCCGGCGTACCAGATGAATCGTTACCCCGTTTGTTCGAGAAGCTATACCGGGTAGAAAGCTCAAGAAATCGGGAAAAAGGCGGCTCAGGCCTTGGGCTCGCTATCGTACAGAAAATTGCCGAAGCGCATGCTGGAAGTATTCAGGCCAGCCACTCACCATTAGGCGGGCTAAGAATAATCGTGAACTTACCCAATGCCTTTAACACAGGAAAAGAGCATGGCTAAGATACTTGTTGTTGAAGACGAACCTAAAATTTCTCAATTGATCACAGACTATCTCGTTCAAGCTGGGCATGACGTTACCCAACAGTTTACTGGTGCTGAAGCGGTAGAGTGGGAACAAACCCATCGACCGGATATGATTTTGTTAGATCTGATGTTACCGGAGAAAGACGGACTGACTGTATGCCGTGAAATCCGACAGCAAAGCGGTGTTCCCATTATCATGATTACCGCGAAAGTCGAAGAGATTGATCGATTGCTCGGATTGGAGTTAGGAGCCGATGACTATATCTGTAAACCTTTCTCCCCCAGAGAGGTGGTTGCCAGAGTAAAAACCGTGCTTCGTCGCCTTGGAAATCAGACGAACCAACAAGAAACCCAAAATAATCTCGAGCTAGACGAGTCACGTTACATCGTGACGTTCAAACAACAGGAAGTAGCATTAACTGCCATCGAGTTCAACCTGTTGAATCTTCTGTTTAGCGACCCAGGACGGGTATTTTCTCGACAGCAACTCATTGATAATATTTATCAAGATCATAGAGTTGTCAGTGAAAGGACCGTCGATAGTCATATCAAAAAGCTGCGCAAAAAACTCAATGCTATCAACCCTGAAGACGAGGTTGTGCAATCCGTCTATAGCGTCGGTTACAAGCTGGTACTTTAAACAGCTTGAGTAGGGGCTGTTGACCTTTGGTGGTTGAATTTTGTTCTATCCCTAAGCGTTTTAGGCGCGGCGAGGTGTATGCCGCCTAGTCATTCTAAGCAAATACACCTCAACAAAGCATAAAACGCTTAGGGAAGAACCCTTCGGGCAGCGTTTGTGGGGACTTTCTCCTGCGTTATCGGCTTCTCATGTAGGCCTGCTACATTTCGAAGCCTCTGCCTTGCATAAAATCCCCACAAACTGCTGCAAAAACCATCACCAAAGAACAACAGCCCCTAGAATCCCACATTTGATTCTCAGTCATTTAAGTGACTTCTAAAACAATTTGCTAGTCTTTATGTGTCGGCATGCAGTTCTACTTCATCCATTAAAGTGTGATGAATGGTGTCTTCTGCATACCCAATCACTCAGGTGAAACTGGATTTTCGGGCAGTTAAAGCCAATCAGTCCCGCTAACTTGATGGATCGGGTATTGACGATTTTTTGATTTGGTATTCGCAAAAAAGGATTCAACTATGAGATTGAACATCCGACTTTTCGCGTTCATTGCTGCCTTCTTTAGCCTGCCTTCAACGGCGCTGGAAGGAATGGTTCAGGTACAGAGTCAATACGATGTCCGAACTACCACAGACCGTCTTATTGCGGCAGTGAGAGCGCGAGGATTGAATGTCATTGGCCGTATTGACCATGAGGATGGAGCGCGAGAAACAGGCAAAGACTTGCGCCCCACAGAGTTGGTAATTTTCGGAAACCCTAAGGTGGGTACGCCGTTAATGGAATGCAGCCAAACAGCTGGGATAGACCTGCCGCAAAAAGCCCTTATTTGGGAAGATGATGATGGCACAGTCTGGCTTGGCTATAACAATCCAAACTACGTGGTGAAGCGACACAGATTGGATAAGTGTGATTTAGCAGTGAAGAAGGTAGAAAAGGCTTTGGTCTCTCTGGCAAAACTGGCGACACAACCAACGCCTCAGCAATAAAAAAGACATTCTTCAGACAAACAAAAACCCCGCAGCAAGCTGCGGGGTTTTCTTTTAGAAAGTCGTTAAGAATTACTTCTTAGCGTTACGCTCTTTAACTTCAGCGATAACTTTCTCAGCAACGTTTGCTGGACATGGTGCGTAGTGTGCGAACTCCATAGAGAACTGACCACGACCAGAAGTCATAGTACGCAGGGTACCGATGTAACCGAACATTTCTGACAGTGGTACATCACCCTTGATGCGAACGCCAGTTGCGCCAGCTTGTTGGTCTTTGATCATACCACGACGACGGTTCAGGTCACCGATTACGTCACCAACGTGATCTTCTGGAGTGAACACGTCAACCTTCATGATTGGTTCAAGAAGCTGTGGACCAGCTTTTGGCATAGATTGACGGAACGCACCTTTCGCTGCGATTTCGAACGCGATTGCTGATGAGTCAACTGCGTGGAAGCCACCGTCGAACAGCTCAACTTCAACGTCCAGAGTTGGGAAGCCAGCCAGTACGCCGTTTTCCATCATGCCCGCGAAGCCTTTCTCGATTGCTGGCCAGAATTCCTTAGGAACGTTACCACCAACAACAGAAGAAGAGAAAGTGAAGCCTGAGTTTGGCTCACCTGGCTTGATACGGTAGTCGATCTTACCGAACTGACCAGAACCACCAGACTGCTTCTTGTGAGTGAAGCTGTCTTCAACTGGCTGAGTGATAGTTTCACGGTAAGCAACCTGTGGTTGACCAACAATCAGATCTACACCGTAAGTACGCTTCAGGATGTCAACTTTGATATCCAGGTGAAGTTCGCCCATACCTTTCAGGATGGTTTCGCCAGAATCTTCGTCAGTCTCAACTTGGAATGATGGATCTTCTGCAACCATCTTACCGATCGCGATACCCATTTTCTCAGAGCCGCCTTTGTCCTTAGGAGACACAGCGATAGAGATTACTGGAGTAGGGAAGATCATTGGTTCCAGAGTACATTCGTGCTTAACATCACACAGAGTGTGACCAGTTTGAACGTTCTTCATACCAACAACAGCGATGATGTCACCCGCTTGCGCTGTAGTAAGCTCGTTACGCTGGTCAGCTTGCATCTCAACCATACGGCCGATACGCTCAGTTTTACCCGTCGCTGCGTTCAGGATGGTGTCACCCTTCTTCATTACGCCTGAGTAAATACGGATAAAGGTCAGGGCACCAAAACGGTCGTCCATGATCTTGAACGCCAGCGCGCGCAGTGGCTCGTCAGCAGAAACAGTTGCAACTTCACCAGTTGGCTCACCAGTTTCTTTGTCAGTCAACGGCTGTGGGTCAACTTCTGTTGGAGACGGCAGGTAATCTACAACTGCATCCAGTACCAACTGCATACCTTTGTTCTTGAATGCAGAACCACAGAAAGTTGGGAAGAATGAACAGTCGCGAGTACCTTTACGCAGGCAGCGCTTGATGTCTTCGATAGAAGGCTCTTCGCCGTCCATGTAAGCCATCATCAGATCATCGTCTTGCTCAACAGCAGTTTCGATCATCATCTCACGGTATTCTTCCAGCTGGTCCAGCATGTCTTCTGGAACGTCTTTGATTTCGTAGTTTTCTGGCAGACCAGTGTCATCCCAAACGTACGCTTGACGGTTCAGAACGTCTACAACACCTACGAACTCATCTTCACGGCCGATTGGCAGAGTCATAACTACTGGGTTTGCACCCAGAACGTTTCTAACTTGCTCAACAACGTTGAAGAAGTCTGCACCCATACGGTCCAGCTTGTTTACAAAGATGATACGTGCAACTTCTGATTCGTTAGCGTAACGCCAGTTGGTTTCTGACTGAGGCTCAACACCGCCAGAACCACAGAAAACACCGATACCGCCATCAAGTACTTTCAGAGAACGGTAAACTTCAACGGTGAAGTCAACGTGTCCCGGAGTATCGATAACGTTGAAGCGGTGGTCTTTCCAGAAACAGCTTACAGCTGCAGACTGGATAGTAATACCACGCTCAGCTTCCTGTTCCATGAAGTCAGTAGTCGATTCACCATCATGAACCTCACCAGTCTTGTGGATTTGACCGGTTAGCTTCAGGATACGCTCGGTAGTAGTGGTTTTACCCGCATCAACGTGCGCGAAAATACCAATGTTTCTGTATTTACTTAGATCTGTCATTGTTCGTCTCTATAAACAATTACTGGCTTATATCAGGGCCGGGAGTATAGCAGGCGTCGTCGCGTAAAGAAACATGTAGAACACAGTGATATCAGATAAGTTTTCACTGATAGCCGATTCGATACATTTCTGCGCATCTTGGTGCCACTTTCCTCGCTTCTAGGGTCTATTGACCCTTGTGCTCGCCTTCAACGTTTCGGCAAGCTCAGAATATCCAAACACCCTTCATGAGAAATCGCTTCCCACGGGAATAGGGTCGTTCGACTATACAGGGTAGACCCGAATGCGTGATTAGGTTTGGCTTTTCTATGTGGAGATTTGCCGATGCTTTTTCAACCAATCACTTACAATTTGCAACGCTTTTAATTCCTGCCTTCGCATATTCGAGAATCACCCCTCAGATTAACGACAAAAATTACATATAGTTCGTGCTCACTCTGCTTTTTCTACTTGTGCACGCTGTGCAAATTGAGGAGACAACATGTCCAACGCCCGTATCCCTTCATTAGAGATGGGTCGTTTATTGGCTATTCTGGCCGTTATTATCATCCATGCAGGCCCACTGCGTGGTGAGGCATACAGTGAAGGCTTCAATACATTTTCCGATGTGATTAACCAAATCTGCCGCTTTGCCGTCCCTTTCTTTTTCTTAATGACTGGTTACTTTGTTCAACCCAAACTGGTTGAAGCCCCAACAAAGACCTTCGTCCTTTACGCCAAGCCTTTGATGACGATTTGGCTTGCCTGGAGTGTTATTTATCTGGCCATGCCTTTCCGACTGGATATCGCCATGACCGACGGATACCTGACAGAACGTTCTGGGTACTGGAACTACCTTCTGGAAACACCTTTCAACACCCTGTTTGAAGGTGGCCTGGTGCATCTTTGGTATATCCCAGGGCTGCTGTGTGCGCTCGGCATACTGGCTTTGTTGATCCAGAAAAACCAGCAAAGTCTTATTATGCCGCTAGCACTGGGCTTATACGTTTGGGGGCTGGGTGCTGGCAGTTATCAACCAATAATGGAAGGTGAGGCACCAATTTTTACGCGCAACGGTCCGTTTTTCAGTTTATTGATGGTCACAGCAGGGTTTGAAGTAAGGCGCCGCAAAATGAGTTTCTCCAATAAGGCGGCTTGGTCCATGATGCTTGGCGGTATGGCGCTTTGCCTAGCTGAAGGCTTCAACCTCTCTCGTTACGATGTTTGGATGGCAAACCATGACTTTCTGCTTGGCACGCCTTTGATGGCGTTGGGCCTCTTCGCCTTGCTTTTGAATCACCCTAACCTTGGCAATGGACCGATAACATTTGCATTGAGCAAACGTGTTCTGGGTATTTACGTGGCGCATTTCGTGCCACTTATTCTGCTCTTTAATTTGTTCGGCTTTTACGGCATTGAAGGGCCAGTTAAAGACATCCTCGTCGTGCCTTTGACCGTTTTACTGACATTAGGCTTGGTGTGGCTTTTAGAGAAAACGCCATTAACACACTATTTGGTGCAAATGACGCATAGCAAAAGAGAGCCTTTGGCCGAAGTAGAAACCACAAAATAGACATGAGCCCGGATTCTCCGGGCTTTTTTAATGATGGTCGTCGACGACCCTGTCGGTCACCAATGCATCCACTTTTTTTAGGAAACTGTCTCTTAGATGGGCTTGATCGTATTTCAGATCATAGGTGTTGTGGAAACCAATGTGTAGCTCTACACCATTCCCCCTTAAGTAGACGTTGTAACCATCGTAGTCGGTTGACGCCTCTACACCCTCATAGATTTTACCAAACTCAGTGTCTTCGCCTTTTTCCATCACAACTTCAAAGGCCGCGAGCAGTTTCGCCGGGTTGAGTTCATTTTTCATCGCCATTCCCTCACAACTGCCACTCTCTGGCAGTAAGTGCAGAGCGGTATCTCTGCATTAAAAGTATGATTTTTAATACAGAGGCACGCCAATCAGGGATCACCAAAGGTCGATCAGTAACGATATGACATATGGCAAATTCAACGCTTGGAGAACTTAAGGCGCGTGCAACATAAAACGACGTGCCATTTCCGCTTCCTGAGCTTCCATCAGTTTTTTAGCTACTTCCATGTGCTCGCGCATAATGTCGCGAGCATCGTCTGATCGGCCTTCACGCAACGCGACAATCAGATCTTTCTGGTGCATAAAACCTTGCTCCCAAAGCTCATGATTAGGCGGCTCATACAAACGGCGGTAAACCGTCAGATCTGTCAGCATTCTCACCATGAAGCGGATAATGAAACCCAGCAGTTCGTTGCCTGCAAGTTCTGCCAAGATGATATGGAACTGGAGGGAGTCGATGTGTTGAAGGCGCTCGCCCTCAGCATCTAGAGCCGGTTGGGCATATTTTTGAATGTTGGCTTCGAGCCTTGCCAAATCTTCTTCAGACATATTTCCAGCCAGAGATGCCACCAATTCCGGCTCCAACAGGCAGCGGAGTTGGTAGATATCTTTCACTGAAAGTTTATTGAAGAAAAAATAGTTGCTGAGCAAACTGCTTGCCATTGGCTCAGAAACCGCATTGATGAAAGCTCCGCCTTTAGGACCGGTTCTGGTCACGATCAGGCCTTGGGCTTCCAGCACACGCATGGTTTCACGAATGGTGCCTTTTGACATGCCAAAAAGCTCCATCAGGGTTTGCTCGTGAGGCAATTTATCTCCCGGTTGTAAGCCCTGCTCCACAATCCAGCTTTTGATCGCTTCCGCCACTTTATAGGGGCGGCGCATTTTTGCGGACGAAACGGAGTCATTCGAGCGGGAAGTAGCAGGCGACAAATTCGTTCTCCTTTATTTTTGTTAGCGGTGGTGGAGCAGCGAGGCAGTCAGATTGCGCTTTGGGGCATCGACCCGCAAATGCACAACCTTGAGGAGGGTTAAGCGGGTCAGGCAATTCTGCGTGTTGTGTTGGTACCTGTAGCGGTCTGCCAACAACCGGAGCACTGTTCGCCAATAACTGAGTGTACGGATGTTTTGGGGAATTGAAAATCATTTCAGCGGGAGCCAGTTCTACCAACGAACCAAAGTACATCACCGCAACTCTATCACTGACCGCTTCGACTACCGCAAGATCATGGCTGATGAAAAGATATGTCAGCGAGAGCGATTGCTTTAGCTCAGCCAAAAGGTTCAATACCTGTGCCTGGACTGACACATCCAGTGCAGAAACCGGTTCATCCAGGACCAATATTCTGGCGTTGGCCGCTAAGGCTCTGGCAATGCCAATGCGCTGTGCCTGACCGCCGGAGAATTCATGAGGGTAACGTTCAAGAAATTCTTCACGAAGACCTACTCTCGCAAAAATCTCTCGAATACGTGAATCACGGCTGGCTTTATCCATGTTGTGAAGATAAACCAGAGGTACTTCCATCAACTGGCGGATAGTTTTGCGTGGATTAAGGCTACTGATAGGATCCTGGAAAACATACTGAATGCGTTTTCCATTCTCTTCGGGACTATCCGGCGACAGCACCTCCCCCTCAACAAGTACCTGACCTTCTGTCGGTGTCGTCAGTCCCACCAGCATTCTTGCCAGCGTAGATTTGCCGCAGCCGGATTCGCCAACAATGCCCAGTGTTTCGCCCTGAGCTACATCCAGGCTGATGGTCTGTACCGCTTTTACACCCGGAAGTGCGGGAGCAAACATTGGCTTTTTAAAAAAGTAGGTTTTCTTCAATCCCTGAATTTGCAACGCAGCCGTCATACCAACTTCTCCTCTGGATAATGACACAGCACCATACGGCCTGATGCTTCATCTCTGGCCACCTCTCCTTGCTGACAAGCTTCTGCTGCTTTGCTGCATCTTGCGGCAAACGCGCAACCTTTGGGCAATTTGTCGACCACAGGCGGCAATCCTGGAATAGCTTCCAATGTCCCTTTTCCTCGTCCGAGTTCAGGTACGCAGGCAATAAGCTTCTTAGTGTATGGATGTGCGGGAGAATCCAGTACGACTTCGGTTGGTCCAGTTTCTACAATCTTTCCTGCATACATCACGGCTACACGGTCACACAGCTGAGCCACGACGCCAAAGTCATGAGTAATAAACAGCACCGACACATTTCTGGTGCGGCGAAGTTCATCCAATAGTGCAAGTATCTGCCCCTGAACAGTCACATCCAGCGCTGTGGTGGGCTCATCCGCAATGATAAGTGAAGGATTGTTCACCAAAGCCATTGCAATCGCCACACGCTGACGCATCCCGCCGGAAAGCTCATGAGGAAATGCCTTCATCCGCTCTTCTGCGTTGGGAATATGCACCGCATCCAGAAGCGAAATCGCACGCTCTCTTGCTTCATTTGCTGGCACCTTCTCATGCACCAGTATCGCTTCCATCATCTGTTCTCCCACCCGATAGAGCGGATGCAAGGTGGCGAGCGGATCCTGGAAAATATAGGCGACATCTTTACCGCGCAGTGCACGCAGTTTCTCGTAGCTCGCGCCAATCAGGGATTCGTTTTTGAAGCGGATATCACCGCCACAAATCACGCCGGGAGGAGAAGCCACAAGCCCCATGACTGATAATGCTGTCACCGATTTCCCTGAACCACTTTCTCCAATCAACCCCAGACATTCTCCCGGTGCAATTTCAAATGACACCTGATTCACCGCTTTGTAAACACGGCGGTTAATGTGAAATTGCGTCTCAAGTTTCTCAACTTTCAATACCGCGTTATTGGTTTCATCAGCACCAACAGCATTGAACGCATCACTCACTTTGGTGGCAGGTTGAGGACGGGTGAGCGCACCAGACTTCAATCTTGGATCCAACGCGTCACGTATGCCGTCACCCAAAAGGTTAATGCTCATTACGATGAGGAAAATCATGATGCCCGGCACCACGCTGGCATGTGGGTCCGTGATCAATGAGTTTCGCGCTTCACCGAGCATCGAACCCAGATCAGCCTGTGGTGGCTGAGAGCCCAAACCAAGGAATGAAAGCCCTGCGGTTTCCAGAATCATCCAGCCAATCGTGGTAGACATAGCAATCACAATCACAGGGATAACATTAGGCACAATTTCGGACCAGATAATGCGTAAGTCAGACATACCGCAAAGCTTGGCAGCTTCAACGAATTCACGCTGTGCCAAAGAGACAGTCACGCCACGAATGTTTCTTGCGAAGAAAGGAATATTGACCGCCGCGACAGCAATCAGTGCATTCAATAATCCAGGGCCCAATGCCGCGACAATGGCCAACGCCAACAAGATATAAGGAAACGCCATCAACACATCGATGCAACGCATAAAGACGTTATCGACGCGGCCGCCGTAGTACCCGGCAACAATACCAATCGCTGAGCCAATCAAGGCAGCAATTAAAGCTGCAGCAAAGCCAACCGCAAGGCTCAGTTGAGTTCCCCAAAGCAAGCGGGAAAGTAAATCCCGCCCCAAATGATCAGTGCCTAAAAGATGCCCATCGCTGAAAGGACGCAAAAAGCGGTTTGCCGTGTCTGTAACGGCAGGATCCTGCAGACCCAACAAAGGTGTCACCAAAACCAGAAAGACGATAATGGACATCACAATGCCGCCAAAGGCAGCCAGTCGGTTCCGAGCCAGAAGTTTTAAAAATGCCGTCATGCTTTGATCCTCGGGTCGAGCCAACTTTGCAGCATGTCTACAGCAATATTGAAAAGCACATAGCAAGACGCAACAAACACTACCCCGCCCTGCACAAGTAAAATGTCACGTTTCAGGATCGCCTCTACCAGCATTTTTCCGACACCCGGCCACTGGAAGACCATCTCGATATACACTGCGCCGGAAAGCACAAACCCGGCCTGAATACCTAGCACGGGAATAATGCTGACCATGGCCGCTTTCAGTGCATGCTTCCAGACTACCTGACGTTCATGCACACCTTTAGCTCGCGCTGTACGGATATAGTCCTGCCTTAGTACTTCCAACATGGCTGAGCGAGAAAGCCGGGCAATGACACCTGTTGCCACCGATGCCAAAGCGACAGCTGGCATGACTAAATGCTTCAGCAAGTCAGGTAAATCACCACCGCCATAAATTGCGTACATACCTGAAACCGGCAGCCAACGGAGATTAATTGCGAACAGCAAAATCATCATCATGCCGAGGAAAAAAGAAGGAATGGAAATACCCAGCAGCACCACTAAAGTGATGCCTTTATCAGCCATCGAGAATTGACGTGCCGCCGAGACCACACCGGCGATAATGCCCAACAGAGCGCAGAGCACAAATGAAACGCCTGCCAAAATCAACGTGGCATTGAAACGCTCGAGAATTTCATCAATCACGGGTCGGTTCAGCGAGTAAGAGCGGCCAAAATCTCCCTGAAGCATGTTCGACAGCCAGATGAAATACTGGCTCACCAAAGGCTGGTCAAGACCGAGATCTTTATTGATTTTGGCGACATTATCCGGCGTTGCATAGGCGCCAAGAATGGCGGTTGCCGGATCGCCGGGAATCATCGACATGATGAGAAAGACGATAACCGTTATCCCGAGAAGCACCGGGATCGCGGACAGCAATCGTCGAAGAAAATAGTTACCCACGCGCAGTGCTCCCTTCTGCAAAAAAGATGGGCGGGTTTCCCCGCCCTATGTTGCTAACTGACGTTGCTCATCCAAATGACCTGAATAAAAGCATATTCAGGTCATTTGGCCGTTAAGTTTATTTTTGTACATCCTTGAGAATAAGGAAGAAAGAAGGCTGTAATTTGAAGTCTTGCACTTGATTATTGGTCACGGCGTTCTGCTTCCAGTTCGCCACGAAAACCCAAGGCGCATCTTCCTGCACAATTTTCTGCATTTTGCGGTACAGCTTGGCGCGCTCGCTTTGGTCTGTCGCTTCACGTGCTGCTTCCAACAATTTATCGACTTCAGGGTTTGAGTAGTAACCCGAGTTGAAACCGCCTTTATCCGGCCAGGCATCAGTGCGAAGCGCCAGGTATGGCAGAGTATCCGGGTCATTGGTCATCCACGCCATTTCCGCCATGTCGGCTTTGCCTTCCAGACCAGGGTTCACTTTGCCAAGGAAGGTATTCCACTCGTAGGTTTCAATCGAAGCATTCAGGCCCACTGCTTTCAGATCTGCCTGAATCGCCGTCCCCATAGGAACAGGATCTAACATGCCCGATCCGCCTTCAGTGACGTAAAATGTCAGCTTCGCACCTTCCTGACCTGCTTCTTTGATCAGTGCTTTGGCTTTTTCAGGGTCATAAGGATAGGGCTGCAAGCTGTCGTTATACGCCCAAGCAAAAGCAGGAGGTGTTGGCCCAGCAGCGACTTCAGCCGTTCCTTCCAATACACCTTCCACTAAGGCTTTTTTGTTGATGGCATAGTTCACAGCCTGACGCATTCGCTTATCCGCGAAGGGGCCTTCCTTGGCATTCAGGATAAGGAACCATACGTGTGGGCCAGCCTGCTCCACCACTTGATAACGATTATTCTCGAACTCAGACAACGCGTTTGGCGGCACTTCCACCATCATGTCGATACTCCCTGCCAGCATTTCAGCGACGCGAGTATTGGCATCAGTGATGGGGCGGAATACCACCGCTTCCAACTTGGCTTTGTCACCCCAGTAGTCGTCGTTGCGAACCACAACCACTTTGGTATTTGAACCCCATTCCGCGAAACGGAAAGGTCCCGTTCCCGAAGGCTGACGACCAAAGTCTTTACCATGTTTTTTCACGGCATCAGGGGAGACAATGAGGCCCGTAGGGTACGCAAGATTGGAAAGGAAAGGGGCATAGGGAGCGTTAAGGGTGAATTTCACAGTTTGAGGATCAACCGCTTCCACGTTTTCTATCGACGAGAAAAAGAAAGAGAGCGGGAAGGGGCCGGTATTGTGGTATGGGTGTTTCTCGTCAAGCATACGGTCAAAATTGAACTTCACCGATTCTGACGTTAACGCTGTTCCATCATGGAACTTCACACCTTCACGGAGCTTAAACGTGTAGGTTTTACCATCTTCACTGACTGTCCAGCCCTCTGCCAGCGCAGGTTCAACTTCCAGAGTGCCATCTTTGTAGCGCACCAGACCCTCATAAAGGTTCATCAGGATCCGGAAATCATTCACGGCCGTCACAGCATGAGGGTCGAGAGACTTAGGTTCAGCGACCTGACCCACGATCAGCACATTAGGTGGTGTTTGCGCTGCAGCGGACAAAGGCACTATCGCACACACCGCGATCAATGCGGTCTTGGCTGCACGCCGCAGCCTTGTCATGAAATCACTTCTCATTTGTTTCATGGGGAAACTCCTTCCCAGTTTGTGGATGTGAAGTTAAGCATTGGTTAACTTTTATTCACATTTATCACTATAAATTACTTGCCGCAAGTATTTATCATGATAAATTGACACTAATGAGTGTCCAAGTCACACTTAGTTCACTGGCTCAGGAGCGAGACCTATGACTTATTCAATATTGGCACGAGATCCAGAAACTGGCTCGATAGGTGCTGCAGCCGCCACGGGCGCGCTGTGCGTAGGCGGTTGGGTGATCAGGGGTGATCTACGCGCGGGGATGTCCGCATCTCAGGGCGCAAAACCCAATACACTCTGGGGCGAAGATGTACTGTCCCAAATGGCTGCGGGTTCGACGGCTTCATCTGCGGTGAATGCAGTGACCAGCGTGGATTCAGGTGCCGCGTACCGGCAACTTGCTGCGTTAGATCTTCATGGAAATGGGGCCGTTCATACTGGCAGTGAAAATGGATTAGCCCATGGCAGTTTGGTAGAAAACAACGTTGTCGTGTGTGGCAATCTACTGTCAGACACTAAAGTGCTCGACGCCATGATGCTGGCTTTCAAAAATAGCCAGCTTGGTTTTGAAGAGAGATTGCTTGCTGCTCTTTTTGCTGCAGAGCGATCAGGTGGCGATTATCGCGGCCTGATGTCGGCAGCTCTTCTCATTTACAAACCAGATTCACCACCCACCACTCTGCGTATTGATTACCACGATTCACCGTTACTCGCTCTACGAACCTTGTATGAAAAACACTGTGATCCCGACTATCAGGCATGGAGGGCAACCTTGCCAACATTAGAACAACCGGAGCGTTAAACGATGAACCACCTTTTAGGCCAAAGGGCCCAGGAATATTTGAAACAACTTGCCGATTGTTCTGCATCAGAAATCGGCGTCACCCGTTTTCCATTTACACCGGAACATAAACGCGCCAATGCCTTGCTGACAGCTTGGATGCAAGAAGCTGGTCTCAGTGTTCACATGGACGAAGCAGGGACATTGGTCGGCCGCTATGATGCAGGAAATAACGCACCCACCCTTTTAATGGGTAGCCATCAGGATAGCGTCAAACAAGGCGGTGCCTATGATGGGATCATGGGGATAGTGCTGCCTATCGTTGCCTTAGATTACTTGAATCGTCAGGGAAGAAAACTGCCCTATTCTGTCGAAGTCCTTGCTTTTGCTGATGAAGAAGGTGTGCGCTTCCCTACCGCGCTTGTTGGTCCACGCGCGTTAGCAGGAACCATAGACGAAAGCGTCGTTGATAGAAAAGATAAAGGGGGCACCTCCCTTCGAACAGCATTGTCGGATTTCGGGCTTGAACCAGACAAGATTAGTCAGCTAAAACGCAATCCCGACAATATCCTCGGGTTTATCGAAACCCATATAGAACAGGGGCCAGTGCTTGAACACGAAGGGCTTCCTTTAGGTGTCGTTTCAGCCATATGCGGCATTGAGAGGCACCATTTGACCTTCACTGGTCAGGCTGCGCACGCAGGGACTGTGCCCATGCATCTTCGTAAAGATGCATTAACAGCAGCCGCTGCAATCACAATCGAGGCTGAAAAACTTGCGATAAAACTTCCTGATTTACTCGCGACAGTCGGCCAACTGGACGTTACACCAAATGTTCCAAACGCCGTGCCCGGACGTGTTTCTATGGTCATTGAGCTTCGCTCACCGGTAGATGAAGTTCGGGAAAAAGCCGGGAAAATGCTTCAGGCGTTTGCCAAAGAAACTGCCCAATTGAGGGAGCTTGGTTGCGAAATCACCCGTACTTACAGCCAGCAGGCGACTGAGTGTGACGATTCGCTGCAACTGGCGTTAGCTCGTGCCATCGTTTCCACCAATAACCGGGTTCACCACTTACCTTCAGGTGCCACGCATGATGCTTCGGCGATGGCTGATCTCACACGCGTTGCAATGCTATTCGTTCGCTGTAAGAAAGGTATTAGCCACAATCCAGCCGAATATGCCAGTGACCAAGATATGGGTTTGGCGATCGATGCCTTAATTGCGTTACTGAGCGATTTACAGTGTTAACTCTTTAAATCAGAGAGTTGTTCAATGACACAATCAATGAATAATCGCGTCTTTTGCGGCAGGTAATCTCTGGCTGTGTAGACCGCAAAGATCGAGAATCCTTTTACCGGGTCATCCGGAAGCAATTCCACTACGCTTCCGGACATCAGGTCGTCTTGATATAACCATCTCGGGCCCCAATGGACCCCAGCTCCACCAATCACTAGAGGACGGATCGCCCTTAAACTGTTCGCCGCCACATTGCTGTGAATGCCCTGATGAGAGAATACACTGCCATCGTCGAACGCAATGTCTACCCGTGCCTGAGAGAGGGAATACAGCACAAATTGATGGGATGACAGATCCTCGATTTTATCGGGCTTCCCAAAGCGTGAGAGATAATCTGGGCTCGCCACCAATACACGTGGAATGTCTCCAACATGACGGGCATAGAGAGATGAATCTGCAAGCGGACCAAACCGAAAGGCAACATCGAGGTTTTTCTCCAGCAGGTTCTCCACATCACTGCCGAGCAACAGCTCTATAGATAGATCAGGCGCCTGGGTTTGGATGTGCTGGATAGCTGGAACCAGAAAGCGCTCACCAAAGTCCACCGTCGCACTCACCCGCAATTTTCCGCGTACAGAAGAAGAGCCACCGGTTATCTCTTCCTCAAGCGCAGATTGTTCACTGATCAGTTTACGAAGCCCTTTGTAGTACTCCTTTCCCAGATCTGTTGGCAAAGAGCGCGTGGTCGAGCGTTGAAGCAACTTAACCTGAAGCCTCGCTTCCAGCGCCGCCACTTTTCGACTAAGTGAGGACGCTTCTACATTCAAATGAACAGCAGCTTTTTTAAAACTGCCCGACTCAACCACCTGAAGAAAAGCCTGTTCTGGAGTCAGCATACTTATTGCATTTTTAACAATCCATAAATGCAAATTAGCACCTTCTTTTCTCACTGTCACAGCTGTTAGCGTTGCTTTATATAAGGAAAGACAGGAGTAACAAGATGAGAAAGCTAAGAATATTCATCGGGTTGTTTATTGCATATTTTGCATTTATCAGCACAACACAAGCAGAAGAAAGTGGCGTGGTGAAAATTGCGGATAACATTTATACCTTTTCACAAAGCGGTGAATACATTTCGATGTTTGCAGTCACAGACGATGGTGTGATCGTGTTTGAAACCGTTAATACGCCCCACGCGAAAGCCATGGTCGAAGCCATAAAATCCGTGACGGACAAACCGATTATCTGGGCGCTTCAAACCCACAATCATTGGGATCACTCCAGTGGCGGTCAGGTGTTCCTTAACGAAGGCACCAAAATCCTCGCCCATGAAGATGCCGCAGCCTGGATCAAAGCCAACCCGTATCCAGACATGGTGAACCCAACCGACACCTGGTCTGGCGCACGCAAAGACCTCATCTTTGGGGATATGAAAGTCGAGCTACATTTTCTGGGATTGAACCACGGTACTGGCATGACGGTTTTCGTTCTGCCGCAACAACGCATTGCCTACATTGCCGATTTGGTCACGCCAAACCGTGTTGTGTTCGCCGTGGTGCCGGATTTCAATCCCCGCGAATGGGAACGATCGCTGGGTGAGATATTAGAGCTGGATTTTGACCGGGCAGTGTTTTCTCACAATGAAGCGGAAAATCCACTGCAAGGCGGTGGTAAAGCAGAAATACAATCCCAGCTCGAATTCATTCAGGATTTACGGGCAGGTTTCTATGCTGAGCTTCAAAAAGGCACTAACCCCATGCAAATTCCTAAAGTACTCAAACTGCCAAAATATGAAAACTGGGTAGGTTATGACCAATGGCTGGAAATGAACGTTTGGCGGATTTTGTCCGACGAATTTATGGGGCCTTATCCATGGTACGAAGTGAAGAACTGAGCAGTTAACACAAAAGGCCGGAGTCATCTCCGGCCTTTCTGGTGGTGTCGTTAGAAGCGGGATCCCGGTTGTTTCAGGAACTCAATTTCCTCTGACGTACTTTCGCGCCCCAAAATCTCATTTCGGTGCGGATAACGCCCAAAACGATCGATAATTTCTTTGTGTCGGACTTCAAACTCATAATTGTTTTCAAGCCCCGGCTGATTAAACAAACTCAGTGCCTCCTCGTGCACAATCTTAGATTCACTGTGCATATAAGGCATATAAAGAAAGCTACGCTGAATCGGCGGCAATTCACGGTCAATACCTAAAGAAACCGCTTCCTGCGCCAGCGCTAAAGCAAGAGGATCTTGCGCAAAAGCACGTGGTGTATCCCGGAAAATGTTACGGGAAAACTGGTCGAGTACGATAATTTCCGCCAGACGCCCTTCTGGCTCTTCACGCCAGTTGAAACACTCGGATACAGATGCCTGCTCCAGCACCTCACCAAAGCGCGACTTGATGGTTCGGTCCAACTGCTCATCTTTGGCAAAACACTGCTTTAGTGTGAGCTCCTCAAACCAGAATGTCAGCACCTTTCTGTACATCTTCTCCCTCCCTCTTTTTATAACTTCCGTTGTTACTAGCTTGATAGGGTATAGCGCACTTCGTTGAATATAACTGTCTCGCCACTCAGATAATTTGATGTTTTGTCCAAACACTCACTTTAAATGCAAGTGTCCGGAATGAAAACGATTCTTCCAAGCCTCATAACGAGCCTCCTGAAAGTAGTGGAAAGCGTAAGCTTACCTATCCGGTCTATCGAATCGTGAGCAAAAAAAATCCCCACCAAATATAGGGTCTGTTTATCTCTGGTGATTTAATAAGGATATAAAATGGAAGTTGTTACCAGCTGGGCATCCCGTGTGCTCGAGATCAGTGCCGCTTTATTCGTTTTCCTGATTGGATGCGGTGTATTAGCACTTATCTATGTCTACGTCCGCGACATTACACAAACCAAGCAAGCCATTCGCAGAAACTATCCCGTGGTTGGCCGTTTCCGCTACTGGTTTGAACATATGGGCGAATTTTTCCGCCAGTACTTTTTCGCGCAAGACCGCGATGAACTGCCATTTAACCGGGCTCAGCGTAGTTGGGTTTACCGCGCGGCAAAGAACGTCGACAGTACCATTGCTTTCGGTTCAACACGTCCGCTAAACCAGCCGGGGGATGTCATTTTTCTCAACTGTCCTTTCCCGACACTCTCTGAAGATGCTGTGCCCGCTAGCTCTGTCACCGTCGGTGAAGGCGTAGCGAAAACACCATTCATCACGTCGAGCTTTTTCAATATCTCCGGTATGAGCTTTGGTGCGTTAAGCGTACCCGCCGTGTTATCCCTCTCCAAAGGCGCAAAGAAGGCCGGTATTTGGATGAACACCGGAGAAGGTGGCCTCTCGCCGTATCACCTTCAAGGAGGCGCTGACATCATCTTCCAAATTGGTACCGCCAAATACGGTGTGCGTGATGAAGAAGGAAACTTGAGTGACGAGAAGCTCAAGCAGATTGCAGCCCACGAGCAGGTGCGGATGTTTGAGATCAAAATGAGCCAGGGTGCCAAACCGGGCAAAGGCGGCATACTCCCTGGCAACAAAGTGAATGCTGAAATTGCTGCAATTCGCGGTATACCGGAAGGTCAAGATTCCATCAGCCCGAATGGTCACACTGATATTCAAAGCATCGATGATTTGTTGGATATGATTGCGAGAGTTCGGGAAGTCACGGGCAAACCTGTCGGTTTCAAAATGGTGCTGGGTGCTTACGGTTGGCTGGATGGTTTGATGAAAGCCATACATGAACGTGGTATTGAGTCCGCACCGGATTTCATCACGCTCGATTCCGCCGATGGCGGTACCGGTGCAGCGCCGCAGTCACTGATGGATTTTATGGGTCTGCCTATCAAACGCAGCTTGCCTTTGCTGGTTGATGTGCTGGAAAGCTATGGCTTGAAACAACGGGTGAAAGTGATCGTTTCCGGCAAACTGGTTAACCCAGCGGAAGTCGCCTGGGCGATGTGTATCGGCGCAGATTTCGTAGTTTCAGCCCGAGGCTTTATGTTTTCACTGGGTTGTATTCAGGCACTTCAGTGCAATAAAAACACCTGTCCAACGGGCATCACCACACATGATCCCAAACTTCAAAAGGGCTTGGTGGTATCCGACAAAGCTGAGCGAGTCGCCCATTATGCGAAAAACATGATGTATGAAGTGGGTGTGATAGCCCACTCCTGTGGTGTCGCGGAGCCGCGCAGGTTACGCCGCTTCCATGCCCAGATGATCAACGACCATGGATTACCGCAATCGTTGGATGAACTGCACCCACCAGCAGAAGTGAAGCCTGAGTATCAAGCTAAGTTATAGTGGAGCGTTTGGAGGGTGTCGCAGGAGATTGATGGTCCAGATACCGCAGAAATGACGTAGAAAGAAAGCTTAAGCCCGAATCCTGCCGGGCTTACCACTGATTCCAGCTGTCAGTTGCTCAATGTCAGTTTACTGATGCTGCTTGAAGAAGCGTTCAGCGTTAGCAAACAGTTTTTCACACAGCTTCTTTTGCTTGTCATATTCTTCAGAACCCGCGGTCATTGCTTCCAGCACTGCTTTTTCTTTGTGGTATTCACTTACCATCTGTTCAAATCTGGCTTCATGGCCATTTTTCCAAGCCTGTTTCTGAAGGTTTGCTCTTTTCTTTCTCATTGCTAGGTCCTTTTTTGAAACCCCCTGAAACTTGAATGTCTCAGTGTGGGATTTTCACTTTGAACGACGGAAATTAGGCTCGCAGAGAGAAGCTACTAAATGGGCGATTAAGAAGAAGAATTCACTGAAGACGAAATGAATCGAATGGAGACTGAGAAAATACTTGGACTAAATGTTTCATTTATAGCTCTGACTCCAGAGCTCGCCAAACTATACAGGTTGCTGAGGGAATAGATAGGAATTTCTATGCCTAATTTATTTATATCCTGAATATCATAAGGTTAACGACCGCATACAGCAGTAAGGTTGACCCAGCCACCCAATTTACCCAGTACGACTTGCAGACAAGTGATGGGCGATGACCATCAAGATGGTGCATCGCCACCTGACATCTTCTGCGGGTTTCGTTGAGGTTTAAACATGATAAGCAAATTGCCAATCAGCATGATTAACGCGCCCACAAACAAAGAGACTTCGACACTTTCTCCATAGACCAGCGCACCCACCATACCAATCGCCGGTAATCTCAGGAAATCCAGAATGACCACCGTACTAACCTCAGCGTATTGCATCGCTTTTGTCATACAGAAATGCGCGCTCAGGGCAGTTAGGCCTACGATCACCAACCAAAACCACTGCATCCCAACAGGTGCAGTCCAGTTGTTCAGCGCAAACATAAACCCTATTGGTAGCTGAATAAGACACATATAAAACAGGATAGTCAGCGGACTTTCAGTGTTTGAAAGTGACTTGGTAGAAGCATGTGAGATGGCATAACAAAAAGCGGCTGCCAGCACGATCAGTGAATACCAATTAAAGACCTCAACACCGGGTTTCAATATGACTAACACACCAGCCAGCCCCAATCCAATGGCGGCGAGTTTTCGAGCAGTAATGGATTCACCTAAAAACAACCACGCAATCATGGCTGTCCAAAGTGGAACGGTAAACTCCAGTGCAAAAACTTCCGCAAGGGGCAGGACAGTAATTCCCAGTAACCATCCGTATTGCCCGGCAAAGTGAAACGTATTTCGCAGGCCATGTAAGCCGATCCGCGTGGTGAGAAAACCGCGGTTGTTTTGGGTGATCAATAGAATAGAGCAAATAACCAGCAGGCCAAGCACACTCCTGAACAGCATGACTTGTGAAGTATGAATTTCTCCGCTGAGTTCTCTTGCTCCAACCGCCATTAAACAAAAAGATAAGAGCGTCCCAGACATCCATAAAATTGCTTTAACGATAACGGTAAACTCCACGTGCTGACTGATAGGTTAGATAGGAGGCCTTATTGCGGCGTGTGGTATAGAGAACGGCTGTCTCTGTGGCGCTCAACTATAACAATATGTTTTATTGAGATTTAGCGAATGCCTGAGTTTTGTGAGCGACCATTCCATTCGCAAAGAAACCGTTCGAATTAGCGGGTGTTTGCATCCCGCCAACTCGAACATTGAGGGCGAGCTATTTCGTGTCGGACCTTAATACCAGTTCAACCCGGCGATTTTGCTTCTGGCCATCTTCATTCAGGTTATTGGCAACGGGCGCATACTCACCTACCCCTTTCGCTACCAGCTGTCTTTTGGGGATTTGATATTCGCTGGTCAGCGCTTTCACCACAGACTTTGCCCGCTTATCCGCAAGCTTTTGGTTGTAGGATTCGCTGCCTTTGTCATCGGTATGGCCCACCACATAAAATTTCCAGTCTGGATGTGCTTTCAAATAGGTCGCCAGAGTATTAATCACCGCTTTCGACTCTGGTAACATCTGATCGCTGTCGAACTTAAACAGCAAGCCATCCAACGCCACATGCCCCGTCTGTGCAATCTTGTCTGTTAATCCTTCGAGGTCGATAACTAAACGGTCATCTTTAAGCTCAGTTTCTTCGATAACGCGCAACTCTCCCCAAAGACCACCGGAAAAACCGATCACGTAGACCATTGCATAAACATTGCCTTCTGGACGGTCAAGCTTGTATAGGCCATAAAATTGGTCTTTTTCATTACCGATATGAACAAGCGTGTTCAATCCCTCATGAAGCTTGTCTTCATCACCGCATTCCTTTCCCTCACAACGAAACTGAGGAACAAAACCCAGTTTACTCAACGCTGATTGGTAGTTGGCAAACGCTTCGTATTCTGAATATTGCCTTGGCAGTTTGTACCCAATATCTGTGATTTTTCCATCTAAGGCCACAATCTGGTGCTCTCGCTTTTCTGTGACTGCCGTTAGCACTTTAGTTCTCCCGAATCCAAGCTGGGTATACTCGACGATCCGGGCACCTGGCAGTCTCTGCACCATTGGATGATCTTTGCTACCTTGTCTGTCTTTACCGGATTTATCCTCAAAGGTCAGCACTTCCACGGGCGCACTCAAATAAGCTGCATCGACGCTAATCAGGTCAAGAGGCTCCTCAACGTCTTCGATAACATCAACCTGTAATCCTGTTCTATTGTTGGTCTTTACCGAGTAAAGAGATAGATAAATCGGTTTAGTTTCGTGACTCAATTTAGCCACTAGAAGAGCCGCTTTACCGGATAATATGTTGCTGCTAGGTTCAAGTAGGTTCTTCAAGCCCTTCACCCTACCACACGCCTTTTCCTCGCATTCAAATAGAACTTCCCCTCCCAATGCTACGATTTGAGCTTTGTAATTGTTAACTAGGTGAAAGGGTTCGAAGCCAGCAGGAAGCTCATAGCCTAAACGAGTCAGTCTACCCCCTTGTTTCTGCACTATTGGGGCTCCACCATCTATTCCCATCACTAAAGGAAACTTGGTGTAATGTTGAACTGTTCTTTCTTTAAGTTCACTTTCCGGCGGCGCACTAAACAGCTCTCCAGCCGATGCAGTGGTTACCAGCAATGTCGTAAGCGCTAAACCTAATACGAATTCTATTTTTACTTTCCCTAGCCACAACTTCATTGCTTATCCCTCTTCAAAACACGCTGTCTTTACGACAGTCGGTAACCACGACTTTGGACGATTTCACGTCTTCATAGGTCAGGTTAGGTGCATCATCCCCAGCAAACTTGACGATAACTGCTCCTGACCCCAGAAGGGGTGCTAATTGGCCGCAATCGCCAGGCTGTTCAATTACGATGTAGTCCATGCCTGATTGAGTGAGTGACCCCCAGTCTCCAGAGTTCACATTTGAAAACACGGCAGTTGCCGAAACATTGGAAAGATCGCCGAAGCTATGGATAGTGCTGTGGTCGATCAGAATTTGAGAAAGAGACTCCGCACTGTTAAGCGGCGAAAGGGATTCAATCTCCCCTCCACTGAGCATGACATCGCTAATAGTTGGGAACTGCGCCAAATCATTCAGACGGATCTTGGCGGATGTTGGTAGTTCACAAATGACCGTAGACAGATCATTGACGCGCTCTGCTTGATCCATTTCCGCGGACTGTTTAAGACATTTTTCGATTTGAGGATCGGCGAAAGCCAACTCACTGATCAGCGGTGACACCGTTTCCTCATACTCATCTTGGAAATGGTCGCCTTCTACAAAACCAGCATCCGGGTAGCTGTCAGCATTCGCCAAGTATTCATCCGCAAACTCATCACCAAGCATTTCAGGCGGTAAATCAAAATCTGAGTCTTCAGCCAAAATAGCCTGCCCAACCAACGCCTTAACAATAGCTCCTTCCACTTCATTAAACTGCTGCAGAATAGGTTCAGCATCCCCTACCACACAAAGGTTATGGACCATGAAGGTTGAGGGAACCGTGGCCATTAACATGGCATTCATGTTCAACGCCATCATCACATCTGATGCTGCCATGTCAGTATTCGCGGCAGCTTTTAAGGAGGGAATCGCATCGGCAAAGTCATTAAGCTCCTCGATGCTTTGTCGGTATTCCGTCACCAAATCCGGTCTGTAGCAGGTTGAGCTCTGATCGACTTTATCAAGGAAAGCTTTGTACTCAGTGACATAACCATTCCCCAGCGAAGCGTTACTCCGTGCCAGTGAAGCCAAACGACCAAGGTCACCACTACGAACTGCTGTTAAAGGGCTTTCCGTCTTTTCAAGCACATCTGTCATGGCTGCGATAATTTCTTGGTAAGCCTCGCCGTTCTGCTGACTTTCTTCCATCAAGGATGCTGTCTTTCTTTGCAGATCTTCCACCAACTGAATGTTGTGGTCAATCTGCCCATATACCACAGAGGGCAAAGACAGCATGGCGGCAAACAACAGGGTTGCCAATCGGCTTGTCTTACTGACTGTATGGCGCTTGGAATTCAACATACTCATTTCCTTTCTAACCGCTTGAACGATGCAAACGTTCACTGTCCATCGACCACAAGAGGCTTGTCGCACATTTCGGCAATCTTCTTACCTTGGTCAATCAATTTGGTTTGGCCGCCAGACATCAGTTTTACTCTTTCTCCGGTATCAAAAAGCATGACCAGCTCATGCAGTTTTCCACCATGACTGTCACGGGAACGAAGGCTTCTTGCCACAGAAAATCCGCTGATAGTGTGGAGGTTTGCCTTTAGTCGATAGACGGGATAAAGGCTGGTAATTTGCCGGGTTAAGGTCCCTTTACGAAGGTCTATTTTTATATGGTGGTCGAGAAACATCATGTGCCAGGCAAAGCCTGACCACATTGCCCATGTAAGTATCGATTGCAGCGAATCCACTGTGCGATACCAAATCAAAAGCCCTGCCATCACGAAGAACAGAATGCCGAAAAACCTCAGCAAACCTCCTCCGCCTAAATGCAGTTTTCGAACGCTGTTTGTTGTGTCATGAGTTGCATTCACCATGGCATCACCCTTGAATCCCATTAAGCACAAACAGCATCGTCCCGAGGGTTAACGTAAACGGGAATATCCAAAGCAAACGCCATATCGAACCCTGAACCTCAAACTCTGCGCCTTCAATGCGTGACGGTTTTACGTAGCGGGGTTTGCCTGCTGCAGTCATTTCCAAAGAACGGATTTCAGGCCAATCAGTGACGTTATCAAGCGCGGTAATCCCGACTTCTTTGGTGAGAAATAAAGCCATTTCCGCAGTTTGATCAAACTGACCAATGCTGTTTCTGGTCATGGACTTCCCGTCCGCATTCAACTGCAACCAACAACCAGACTTATGTGCAACAATCGGTATTACCGTGACATTGCAATCACGAATGGACCATGAGGCTTTTTCAGGGGGTGTTTTTCCCCAACCCCGACGATGAGAAACGCGACCACCGCTGAAAACAAAACGCTCTGTACGACGCATCAGAATGAGAGAAATAAGAAAAAGAAAGGCAGCCACGATCAGAAAGAAGTACATCTGATTATCGCTTTCCATCCAGGAGACAAACGCCATGACGATTGACGCGCTCATTGGTACCAGCGCTATAAAGCCAAATACCTTCCAAATTTTCTGTTGCATCCCAATCAGGTAGAAATTTCCATCGGGATCTTGTTTGAGGTGATAGCGGGCGCCCCAGTAAAGGTCGTTGTATTGCGTGTCCATCCACGTCCCTGCGGCTGGTGAGTCAAGATGAAACGATAATCTCCCCGACACGGTACGTCGATATGCCCAATGTTTTATTCATTAGACTTGCCACTAATTAGGAAAGGCCAAAAGCCCCAGTCACTCGACACTTCCAGACTATCAAAAACAAAGCTTTCGGGCGTTTCGATAAAGAAATTGAATTAAAGATTTAGAAAAAACGGTAATACTTCACCCTGTCTTACCAATGAAGCATTAGCTGTTAAATATTGAAATTATTTTGTGCCGGAGATATAGACATTTATGACGACTTCATCGAATATTGCGCGCCTTTTACGCTCAACGGACGAAATGTGCACCATTTTCTGATGTTGGGTTTATTTAGTTCCTTCCTTTTTCGGATCTAAAGACACACTTTTATGAAGTCCATTAAGCTTAAGATCAGTACTTTTACTGGTGTTGCCACCTTAGCCGCAATCAGTGCGATGACGGCTTTTTCACTCTACTCCTCAACCCAACTGCAAACTCAGTCAAACCATCGAAACCAGACGTTATTACTGGAGATGTTTAACAACGGCTTGCAGGCGGAATTAAGCTCTGCCGCTGAAATGATCGCCGGAGAGTTGTCAGACAGCTTCCTGCAAACCTCTTTGATGGCAGAAAACTTCTCCCGCCAGCAAAAAGCGAGTGATCAGGACACCCGAGATAACTTACGCGCCACCTTAAACCACCAATTGAAGGGGCTGCTGGAGAGCAACCCAAATGCTCTCGGTGTCTTCACCGCATGGGAGCCGAATGCCCTCGATAGCATGGATAACCTCTATGCAGGACAAACCGGTCACGATGGAAGCGGCCGCTTCATTCCTTATTGGAACCGTGATGCTGCAGGTCGTTTCCAACTGGAACCACTGGCAGGCTATGCGGATGAAACCCGCACGGAAGGCGGCGCGCGTGTGGGTGAATACTATCTATGTTCCCGCGACAGTCGCCGAAACTGTCTGCTCGACCCTTATGTCTATCCCGTTAACGGCCAGAACGTGCTGCTGACCTCTGTCGTCTCACCCATTCTGGTCAACGGCAGATTTGCCGGCATAACAGGTCTGGATATCTCTTTGGCAGAGCTTTCGCACGTTGCGGAGTCTTTAAGCCAACGCCTTTACCAAGGTCAAAGCCACGTGATGCTGGTAACCGATCGCGGAACGATTGCCGCAGACAGCAACGACCGCGCACTGGGCGATTCTGTCAAATCGCTCGGCGGAGATGCTAACCAATGGGCAAACCGTTTAGGTCGTGACGGCTATCACAGCTTTACCAGTGCTGATGATCAACGCATCACGGCCATGATCCCTGTCAGAGCCAATTCCGACATCGCGCCCTGGACCTTAGTCGTCACACTGGACAAGGCGCTGGTGCTGAAAAACGTTATCGCACTGCAGCAGCAAGCACGGGAAGATCAGCGCGAACAAACCCTGATTTCGCTACTAATGGGTGTGGTCGTCTTGCTGGCAAATATTGCCCTGATTTGGGTAATTGCAGGCCGCATTGCTGCCCCGATCCGCAGTACGTCTGAATTTATGCTTCAAGTCGCTGATGGTGATTTTACCCGCCGATTAAGCAGCGAAGCAGACGCCCCGGATGAAACCGGTGAGCTGGCGCGTGCTTGTAACACCTTCCTTGACCAGACTCAGGCGGTGATCAAGCAAGTGACTGCGACCAGCCATACGGTGTCTGACAACGCTGTTCAGTCTTCTGCGGTTTCCCAGCAAACATTGGAAGGTGTCAGTCGCCAAATGCAGATGGTGAACCAGGTCGCTACCGCAGCAACCGAGATGAGTACCACGGCGCAAACAGTGGCACAACATGCAGAAAGTGCCGCTACTGCCGCGACAACCACACAACACGCCGCCGCTCGCGGTCAGCAAATGCTGAACGAGGTACAACAGGCGATCGAAAAGCTGGAAAGCGAAGTGTCGGAAGCGTCTAACGTGATCACCCGCCTTGGTGAAAACAGCCAGAACGTGCATGGCATTATCGATGTCATCAAAGGCATTGCAGACCAAACCAATCTGTTGGCACTGAACGCGGCGATTGAAGCTGCTCGCGCCGGCGAATACGGCCGTGGTTTTGCCGTGGTGGCTGACGAAGTACGTTCTCTGTCACTACGCACCCAGTCTTCTACCCAACAAATCTACGATTTGATTAACCAGTTGCAGGTTGATGCTGAAAGTGCGGTTGAAGTGATGGATGCAGGTAGTCAGAGTGCGCAGGCCTGCGTCGAACTGGCAAATAATGCGGCTGCGCAGCTCACTCAGATGACAGACGAGGTGGACAACATTTCGATGCTAAATACAGAAGTGGCAAGCATTGCCATGCAGCAAAGCATGGTGTCAGAGCAAGTCAGTCAGGATCTGGTAGAGATCAGCCAGGTAGTGACCGAACTTTCCAGCGCGGCAGGCCAATCACAGAGCAGCAGCCAGCAGCTGAAAGAAACCGCGGAATCTCTGGATAAAATGGTCAGCCATTTCACGGTCTAGTCTCGGCTTAACAAAGTGGTGATGGGCAAAACCTCTATCTCCAAAATGGTAGGTCAAGGTAAAGCGCTGACCGACATCGCGGTAATGCTGGATAACTTCGAATTCTGGTTCAATATTATCGAGCCAAAAGTTCAGAAGTGATCTTCACACACTAAAATGCAAAAGAGCCTCAATTGAGGCTCTTTTTTATTGAAATTCGCAATCTAATTGGCGGTTTGTTCAGGCTTGGTTGTGTCCAAAAGCTTTTTAGAACCAATGTGATGTGGATGTAGTTACCGCTTCACTAATATCCACATATTCTAGGTCAAGACTCGCGAGGAACAGACCTGAGATTTAACGCGAAGGAATTGAACGTACAAGCGTGAATTTCGCCACGAAGGCAAATAACAGTATTGTGTCCAGTCGCACGCATTTAGAAGCGGACTCAATGCGCAAAACTAGTCCAAGTAAAAATTCACCGGCAAAGCAGCTGGCTTTGAAACGGCCCCCTAAAAGGGGGCTGATCACTTATGATGCTTAATCAAATGTGGAGTGTGCAAAAATCGAGTAGTAAAGAGCTAGATTTCAGACAATAGGTTTGAACCAGAAACTTTGTATCTGTATTAGGAGATTGGATAAGAATAGCTAAACCACACCCAGGCAATCAAAATAGCAAGTAAAGTAAACAGGATACCTTTTATAGTCTTACTCCTTAAACTCAGTAACAGTAAACCAATACCAAAAACTGAACTAAGGTCTAGTGTCTTCCAAATATGCGTCAGCACTTCATAGGAGCTTCCTGTGTAAGCGAAGTAAACAGAAGTGGGTTCAAATTGAAAGGACATTAAATCTGTTGTTAGAAATATATAGTGTCCACCCAGCCCATAAATAATAAGAATAACTCCAGAAAGGACCAGCGAATCGCGACGACTTTCATTATCCTCATCTGATATCTGCGTACCTTGACCAAATTTATTTTCATTTGCATCAGAGTTCTTGAGCATCAAAACAATTAACCACACAGTACCGATAAGTGGAATGAGTGGTAGGAGCATCATCCAACCTGATTTACCTACGTCATGTAAACGTCGAACGGTAATTGCCAATGCAGGAAACACTGACAAAGTTATAAAAACAAAATAAAAAGGACCGAACACAATATCATTTAAAGTGAAGGCTAAACCCTCAGTGACACTGGCGTAATAATCTTCCTCAAACCTAAAATATCTGAAGCTAATTAAAATATCGTCCAATATCGTTGCAAAGTAAGCTAGAATAAGACTAAACAGGTTGAACATCCAGAACTCTTCTCGTCCTGTCCGACCTCTGTAATTGAAGCACTCCTGCCATCCTTTTAGGTAAAACTCCATATACTCTCCTAGATTTTTCTTACTCGTCTCAGCTAGCTGAACTATGTGGTCTGACTTTTTTTAATCAAAAAAAATAAACAGCCATCAACGCAGAATTTTATTTGGCCAATAGCCTCCGTGGCGCTAATGTATGAATTTCAATTGAAAGCGTCAACACATTGTCCGAGCGAATCCACTAAAGATCTCTTTTCTAAACAATGAGAAAGACACGCATCGCCCCCCGAAATAGCCACCAGCAATCTGCATCTACTAGCTTAATTTTTTTCGCCCCAAAGAGAGTGTAGATACATTGGGTTTGATGCTAGATGGTGCATAAAAGAAGTTGAAAGCGCCATCCGAACAGGCTGATGCGATACATGGTTATTAGGCGAGGTTAGATTAGCTTGATGGTCCTGTTTCTTCTTAAGTTAACTCAAAGTTTAATGTATCGAGATCGTTAGAATTAAACAGTGAGTTTTGTGGCAAAATCTTCCAATCTATCTTTTGTTACCCGTTGATTATAACTATACCACTTATCCTCGGCTTCAGAGCCTGATAAGGAATGGTCAGTTTGAGTGGAAAGCCACTCATCGAAGTGGGTGTATTGAACAATGCCTTCTTCACTGACAAAACCAACACCGCAGTAGCCGTAATGACAGAACCCAAGCGTGTGTCCCTCGATGACAAGGTCATAAACACGCTCTGCTAGCTGATTACCAATGGGTTGTATATCTGCCATGTTTGAATTTGTCCTTTTGCTTGGTCAAAGCTGATAGATTCGCTAAACGTTTACTCGGTTCCCAGACATCCGCAGAATTGCCTTTTGGTTATCGGGTATCTGCAAAGTGTGATGAGTAGATGCCAGCAAAAGCATCTGGCCAACTTTAGGGGAATAGCCACTATACATTTCACACAAATTAAACTAATCCGAACCAAATAAAATAGATCGTTGCCTCTAACCCGTTTCTGTACCGCCTCTTGTCAGGCCGAACCGTTTTGCCACGTTGATGTCCAAAAACGATTTAGCTCAAAGGAGCAGGGCTTAGGTTCAGTTCGATTACAAGCTCAACAGCTTGTCATTCTGGCTCAACATCATCGAACAAAGAGTTCAGAAATAACCGTCACACACTGATATGCAATTGAGCCTCAATGGAGGCTCTTTTTTCGACGCGTCTATCAATCCTTCCTACAAAACTCTTTCTAAATTCAAAACCGCAATTTTTGTCAGATGCTCTTTTTTTTCTTGCGACACAATCAGTTGCAAGATACCCAAGCGACCTGAAGCTACCGGATTCAGGTCGTTTGGGTATAAGTCACAGGGAGACGAGTTATGAAAAGAATACCTGCGCTCGATAGCCTGCGCGGTTTGCTGCTGGTTTTAATGACCATTAACCACCTGATATGGCTCAGTGGCGGCAGAAGCCTGCTCCAATACTTTACCCTTCAACCACTCGGTCAGTTTGGTGCGGCGGAAGGCTTTGTGATGATTTCCGGCCTGCTGGCAGGCGCGGTTTATAGCCGCGCGGAGCTGTCAGACAGGGAGGCCACAGGTAAAGTCCTGCGACGCGCTTTTACCATCTACAAATACCATATGGTCAGCCTGCTTCTGGTGATGGTGTGGTTCTCTTATTGCGCGTTTGCGTTGCCCGCTGTCGCGCAATCCCTCGGCAGCAGCTTTAACAATCTCGGGGAAGCGCCACTGGCCACCATTTTGTTGAGCGCCCTGCTGATCAACAAACCGGATTACCTCGAAATACTGCCTCTGTATGTCATTTTCATGCTGATTCTACCCATCGCGCTATACGCGTTCCGCCGTGGGTGGATATGGCTGGTGCTGGCAATCAGTGTCGGGGTTTGGGCAATCAGCACACAGATTAACGCCAGCCTCCTTTCATCACTGTTTAACACAAACGTTCAGGTCGGCTACTTCGACCCGTTTGCGTGGCAGTTACTGTTTATTGGTGGCGCTGCCATTGGCTTTTCCAATGCCAAAGGCAATTTGCGCTGGCATCACCCTGCCGTTGCCACGGTCTGTTTGGCTATCGCTGCATTGCTATTTGCTGCTCACCACGACGCGTTTCTTTCAATGGGTATCCATCAGGGTGTGCTTTATTCCTTTGCTGACAAGCCCGAGCTGGGTTGGCTGCGCATGCTGAACCTGATGGTTTGGGTATACCTTGTCGCGACTGTTATCCATAAATGGCCATCAGCGCTGGTATTCCGTCCATTGAGCTACATTGGTAAAAACTCACTTCAGGTTTTCACTTGGCACGCGGTGCTGATTTACTTTGCCGCACCTTTCCTCAGCGAAACCGTTCTCAATGGTTATTACACCTTGTTTGTGCTGCTTCTGACGGCGACATTGTGGATGGCATCCTGGCTTCAAGAACGCCGCAAGCAGGCTGGTAATACATTGATACCTGTTACGGCTCTTGCGTCGATTTTTGTTGTGGTATTAAGTGCCAGTTTAATCAGCAAGCAGCCCAAAGAAGCGCCGACATTCGCACAGGGTGAATCCTATCCGCTGACGATTAAAATCACGGACATTCAAGTGGAAGAAGCGGGGGTGGTGGTGTTGGTTTACAACGAAACAGACAATTTGATGGGAGGCGCGCCAACTGCCCATGCCAACCATTATACATCAGACGAAGCCCGTGAGGGCATCACGTTGGAAGCACTGCCATCAGGCTTTTACGGCATCATGGCGTATCAAGATATAGATGGTAACAACACGCTGTCGTTTGGTGCGAATGGGATCCCTTCTGAAGGGTTTGGTTTTTCAAATAACCCTGCGCCGCAAGGGCCACCCTCTATGGCACTGATCAAGTTCGCCCACCATGAAGCACAAGACCAAACCATTCACTTATTGAACTTATATTGAATCCCAAACAGGCATTTCGGCTCAAGATGCAACCGAAATGCCTTACTTTTAAACATGTTACCACCCTCTAAATTACACACCTCCGACCACAACCCATGTTAAATCGTGATAGAAATCACACCGCGCCATACATTCCATAAATATGAGAACACGGAAAAGTGATTATTTTTAACATTGATTCAGCCGCACTTATCGGTCCCTTGCTGAAAAACAACGCTTTCGAACAAGGCATTGCCCTTTACTTTAACGACGGAAAGTCCAACCGCCGCGTAAAAAGCTGTCGCGAAATTCATGAAGAATTTGAAGGAAATGGCATGTTCACCAGTGTGTTCATGGGCTTTCGCCTTACTTTTACAGATGGTCAGGAACTCCACATCCACGCAGATAGCAATCAAGCAGCCAAACTGCTCGGTCAGCCTTATCAAATCAACAACACGGCCTCAAAAGACTTGGTGGATTGGGTGCTAGGGTAAAAAACCATTCCTAGAAACAATCAGCAAAGCCGCCAGGTCATTTATCTGGCGGCTTTTTTCTTTTCATACGCCGAGCAAATGAAGGGCTGACCTTGATTAAGAAGAAAGGTTGAAAATTCAATTTCATCTAATAAGTAATGCTTATTACCGACATCACCACACCTACTTAGAAAGGGTGCTCTCCCGTCCGTAGACTTGCAGTCAAAGATAAGGAATCACAACGAGTTATACACTCGATGCAAGGATGCTCTCGCTGATTGAAACTTACTAAGAGAGCAAATTTATGAAAAAGACTGTAATCGCACTTTCGCTTGCTGGCCTGTTTTCTGCTGGCGCAATGGCAAACTCTATCAATATTGACATCGACAACAGCGTGCCACACGTACCTGGGAACGGTATTGAAATTCCTGTAGAGCGCCCGCAGCCTGTTGACCCAGGCTTCGGCGTTAAACCCGATAGCAATGTGCCAGATCGTAATGGCCCAAACTATACGCCACAGCGCCCTCAACCTGCTGACCCAGACTTCGGTGTCACTCCGGATAGCAACGTACCAGACCGTGATGGTCCAAATTATACGCCAGAACGCCCTCAGCCAGCTGATCCAGACTTCGGTGTAGATGTAGACTCTACACCTGACCGTCCAGAGCCAGCAGACCCTGATTTTGGTGTAGACCCAACGCAGCCAGAAAACCCTATCGTCATTGATCCTGAGTTTGGTGTTACACCTACTTCAGATCGTGAACTCATTGCTGACTTACAGCAGCAAATGAACGAACGCTTTGCTGAGATGGAAGAGCACATGGATGGCGTTCGAGCAGGTATGCACGCTATTACTAATGCACGCCCATTTGTGACCGAAGGTGAATTTGCAATCGGTGCCGGTGTGGGCTTCTCAGGCAGCAAAGAAGCCTTGGCTATCGGTGGTGCTTACGGCTTCAACGAGAAAATCAGTGTTTCAGGCACCTTCCACTACGAAACATCTGGCAAGGTATCTGGTTCAGAAGTTGCTGGCGGTGTCGGCATCCAATACAAGTTTTAAGTTCTCTCAGCGAACTTAGGCCCCGGAGACGGGGCCGCTTTGTTTTCCCCCATTTTCATCCCACTAGCCCCCCCTTTTGATTTTTCCTACATAATGCTAGCTTGACCCGACTATAGGATCAGGGTTCACGATGCCTGTTCTTTCAGCCAAACGGTGTTTTTATGTTGACAGTTACCCAACTCGCACGGGAGTTTAATATCTCACGTGCCACCATTCTTTATTACGAAAGAGAAGGCCTCCTGACACCTGCCTGTCGAAGTGATAATGGCTATCGCTGGTACGGAAAAAAGGAGGTTGAACGGTTAAGGAATATCGCGGCTTATCGTGCTTATGGGTTACCGGTTTCCAGCATTCGAACATTGCTTGAGCAGAAAGATATGGATCAGGCTCAGATCCTCAAAACGCATTTCCATGCGCTTGAGAATGAAATCCAGAACCTGAAAGCGCAGCAGAAAGCGATTGTCGCGCTGCTGCATGCACCCCATCTTTTGGAGGAAAACATCGTGAATAAAGAACGTTGGACACAGATTATGGCCGCAGCCGGATTTTCGGAAAATGACATGGTCAAATGGCATCAGAAATTCGAAGAAATGGAGCCTGCTGAACACCAGAAGTTTTTGGAATCACTTGGCATTGGGGCGGATGAAATAACCCGAATCCGTGCACTGTAGGTGAATAACCAAACCCGCCTTGCAGGCGGGTTTTCATTTTACTCGGTATTCCGGCCAGCATAAAAGACGAACTCAAGCGGAATGACCCTCGCCTTTTCATCGGCAGACCAATAAGTTTCAATCTGCTCGTAAGCAACATCAAGAAATGCCTCGCCATGTTCCTCAATGCACCGTCGGGTGGCAGAGAACGTCTTAATAAAATCGAAGAATTGATCGAGGTTCCATTCAACCTTCATCTCAAATTTTGGTGAACTCAGTCCTTCAAAAGGAAACTCCACATCCTTGTAGTGACCGGTCAGAAGTGAATTTTGGGTCGCCCAGTAAGGCGCAATCACATTGAGAATTTGATCGTGGAAAATTCTCTCTATTTCATATGGCAACACTGGCCATATATATCCCCAAGCAGCGAATACACCACCTGGCTTCAATACACGTTTAACTTCCGGCCAGAAAACGGGGAAATCGAACCAATGGAGAGCCTGAGCCACACATACCAAATCAAAGCTATCGTCAGGGAAATCTGTGCTTTCCGATGGCATAACACGGTAAATGACGTTGTCGAACCGTTTTGCATTCGCAATTTGCTGGTCGCTGACATCCGTCGCTATGACACCTTCAAAACAATGTGACAACCCTTCTGACACCTGGCCGTTTCCACAAGCACAATCCCATGCTTTAAGGTTCGATGGAGAGATACTTACCAGATAGCGATAAATCTCATCGGGATAAACGGGCCTCGCTTTCTCGTATAGATCTGATTTGTCGTTAAACAGGCTATGTATTTTCATTTCCTCACTCCTTTAGCGATAGATGTCCAAGTTGGTTCCTTCCAATGCGCTTGCCTGCACAACTGATGGCCGTTTTGCCATTGCCTTCAGATACTGGCCTAAGTGAAGAAAAGAGAGCGGCGGTCTAGGCAAATCGCTCCCCCAATGAGAAAGCATGAACAGAAAGAAATCACACATACTGACCCGGTTTCCAACTAGAAAGTCTTTTCCTTCCAGTGCGCTATCGATCAAAGCAAACATTTCTGTGATTCGGTCTTCTTGTGCACTTTTGATCGCCGCCACTTCATTGACGTTCTCTGTATGTCTTTGCGGGTAGAAATAGACCATTAGCTCAGATTGAAGCGAGGATGTCAGGTAGAACAACCATTGGAAAAACGAAGCTCTCTCAGAACTTCCAAGTTCAGGAATTAGACAAGACTGCGGGTGTTTTTCACATAGGTGCAGTCCGATAGCTGCACTTTCATGAATCACTCGTTCATTATCGACAAGCACTGGAATGCGCCCTGTCGGATTGAGTTTCAGATAGCTTTCGGATTTCTGAGCATTGGCCTTTCTGTCGACCAATATCAGCTCATAGGGCAATCCTATTTCCACCATCAACATGTGGGGCGCCCAACTTGCATTACGTGGATAGTAAAAGAGCTTATACAAAGCGATGTCCCGGGTAGCTGCTATGTGTATGAATCATAACACCGAAGCATAAGGCGTTGATTTATCGGGAAAGGAACATTCATCACAACTCGCAAATAGAAAAGGCAGGTATATACTCCTGCCTTTTCATCAATCGCGCGTTTCAATCTCAGTGATGGCTACCGTGATCGCAACCAAACAAGGACATTTCTGGCATTTCCAACCCGTGCGTCCAATGCGTATCGAAAGCAAAAGCGGTGCCCATCAAACCAAACAATACCAAAGCGGCAATCGCTAATTTTTTCATTGAGTTATTCCTTCTTATTCATGCTCAACAATACGCGCAAGTATCGTGATTTTTTCAGGAAAAAGAAGGCGCTTTACTTAGCTTTACCTTGCTTTACGCTTGGTGAAATTGAAGGAATTGCTTCGCCGTTTGGGAAGGAGCTTCAATCATCGGAAGATGCCCCATATCCTTCATCACTTGTACTTCTGATTGAGGGACTAATTTACCGAGGATGTCAGCTCCGGCAACGTGCAGTACACGGTCGTTATCTCCCCAGGTAATCAGCGTTGGCTTATGAAAGCCTTCAAGCACAGTATCCAACGGCACAGTGAAATGAACCTGTCCATCATCGATGTGGTGGATCTGCTGGAAGATTTGGCTGTTTAACGGAAAGCTAACCTGAGCTCTTTTGGCCAGCTCTTTGATGATAAAACCGGGAATAAATGGCGGCTTGTGAAATGCGAAGGCCAAAAGCTCTTTGTATTGCTCGGCATCACCCACCAGCACTGCAGGACGCTCTTGCTGGCGCAACATGGCAAACATCTCACTGTCTGGTGAAGTGGCGACGCCTAACGGGTTTAGAAGCCACAAACTCAGTACTTGTTCAGGGTGCTCCACTGCATAATTTCCCGCAATATAACCTCCCATTGAATTGCCACCAATGTGAAACTCTGACAGGCCAATAGCTTCTACAAATGCTTTCAGACGCTCTACCTGAGCAGGTACATCGTAGTTTAAATCAGGTTGCTTGAGGCTCTCGCCAAACCCGGGAAGATCTGGCGCTATAACCCGATACTTGCCAGTGAGGTGTTTCGACATTCGTACCCAGTTGTCTTTATCGGCGCCAAAGCCATGAAGTAGCAAGAGAGGTGTACCCGAGCCACCTTCCAAATAGCGAACTTCCCCTTCGGAAATAGTGGTCGTTTTAAGCACAAGGCCTGCCATTTTCCTTTCGGTGGCAACACCCCATTCAAAACGTTTTTCAGCAGGCGTCATCACATAGGCGATAACAAGCAGCAATATAAATACGAGGATATAAAACACGTTGTCCGTCCCTGTTATTGAAGTTTTTATTGCTCTTCATCGTCCGGATTTTGAGCATGAGCTTCAGCATAGCCGATCAACAGGGACGTTAACGTTGAAAGAAGTCGGGTTTATTCTACTTGGTCCAAGTAATCCCCATAACCTGCCGCTTCCATTTCCGCCTTGGGAATAAAGCGTAGAGATGCGGAGTTAATGCAGTAGCGTAAGCCCCCTTGATCTTTAGGACCGTCAGTAAACACATGCCCTAAGTGGCTGTCACCATGCTTGGAACGCACTTCAACGCGTCGCATGCCGTGACTGGTATCAAAGTGCTCTGTGACATGTTCTTTGATGATGGGTTTTGAAAACGAGGGCCATCCACAACCTGAGCTGAACTTTGCAGAGGAGGAAAACAACGGCTCGCCAGAAACGATATCGACATAAATGCCTGATTCAAAATGGCGGTTGTACTCCCCTGAAAACGGGCGCTCCGTGCCGTTTTCCTGTGTCACGCGATACTGCTCTTCGGTGAGCTTATCAATCGCGTCCTGATCTTTAGAGTAAGTCGTCATTTCAGTATCCAATGGTTTAGTAATGTCTCAAAAACCTAGATACCAGAACTGGTATATTTTTGGCACCTTTCTAACCAAAAAATGATCGAGGTTGATTCGCTGAGTGATTCCCGTGATTGTCTGGGTTCATTTACTGCAAATAAAAAGTGCTTTTTCGTGAAAAGAACCTTGAGTAACACTTTCCATTAATCCCTTCTGATAACAATGATTTATCTTAACGAGCCTTCCCACGTATTATGGGCAGGTCCTGAACAGAAAGGTGACAGTAACCAGGCCTGTTTTGGGGCAGGTCGCACCCCACAGAATTACGCTGAGACGAGCGAGTGACTAACCGCGTAGTCCCAAACTGTCTCAACACCTCCTTCAACCAGCATCGGGATCGCCTTCTCTATATGCTCTTGCGGCCAATCCCACCAGCGCATGACTTCCAGCTTTTCAATTTCTGTATCAGTGAAGCGCTGTCTAATGACTTTCGCAGGATTACCTGCTGCCACTGCATAGGCAGGAACATCTGAGGCGACCACCGACTTAGCACCGATAATCGCGCCGTTACCAATCGTCACACCAGGCATCACGGTCACTTCAAAACCCAACCAGACGTCGTTACCCACCACAATGTCTTTGTATTGCTTAAAGGGGTAATCGGTCAGTGGTTTGGCTTCTGCCCACTTACCGCCAAACACCGCAAACGGAAAAGTGGTTACCCCTTGGGTTGCATGGTTTGCGTCAGCCATGATGAATTTGGTGCCATGGGCAATGGCGCTGTATTTTCCTATTCGTAGGGATGTACCTGAAAACCCAAAGTTGTACAGCACATTGTTTTCAAGGAATTTAGTTGGGTCTTCGAAATCGCTGTAATAGCTGAATTCACCTACCTCGACATTCCTTACATCGCTCTGGGCTATCAAGGGTTTAAGGAGAAGAGTGTTGGTAAAGCCTTCGATGGGATAGAGTTTGTCAGAATTCATTCAGTGCCTCAGAGAATGCGAAAACAGGGAGGGCATTTGGTGCAATCAAAGCACTGAATTTACGGGCTAGCAAGCAATACTTGATGAGTTTTGAATCACCCGTTCCTTCGTACTTTATAAGTTGTCAGTGCTGACTCTACCTGACTTTCTGCCGTCGTCTCTGGAAACAGGAAATAGCTGGGAGCAATAATCCTTGCGCTGGATTCTATTTTCACTTCAAAGATATTTTTAATCGGGTATCTTTCGTCAGCCAGCTTTCGAAGTTCAGCCAAATACCCCTTCCATTCCGCACTTGCAGCATCAATCACTCTCGCTGTGCCTTTCACCTTGAATCCACGCTGTTCGAAAACGTCGATAAAGGAAACGCATACCTTGTTGTTGACCTGAATGTTCTTTTCACTGACGGGTGACGCGACATTCGCGATGAGTAGGGTTTCATTATCAAGCGCTGCAAAAAGCTCCTTCGGCGACACATTGGGCATCAAACCTTCATCGACTGTCGCCAGCCAGCAAAGTACGCTTTTGTCTGCATATTCTTTAATCGTCATTTTAGCCTCCTAATTCCCATCGCTGACATCTTATAAATACCCTCTTCTCTACGACCATTCTCTTGCATGTACGGCAGAGAACAATGCCCCACTTCTTTGAATTCAATTAAAAAATTGTCATGGTGACAATTGGACAGGGCACTATTGAGCAGGGTGCTACTGGGTCCGAAACCGCTTAGGCGTGGTTCCCGAATGTTTTTTAAAGGTGAGCGTAAAAGCGCGCTCCGATTCGTAACCCACCTGTTCTGCAATCTCGTAAATCGGCAGCAGAGATTCTCGCAGTAGTTCCTGGGCTTTTTGCATTCGAAGGTTGGTGAGATAACCAAACATGGGCTGACCGACCAACGATGAAAATCGGTTGGCAAACGCCGCCCGGGACATGCCTATTTGACTGGCGATTGATTCCAGCGTCCAACTTTGCTCTGGGTTGTCATGAAGAAGCTGTAGCGCGCGGGAAATGCGTTTGTCGTTCAGCGCATCCAGAAATGGGCTCGATTGTTCACGTCCAAAGTTAATGCGAATGAGTTCGACAAGAATGATCTCAGTGAGTTTGTTGACGATAAGCTCAGAGCCTGGCCCTTGCGACATATATTCGGCGCTTAGCTGATCAAAAGTGCTGCGCAGCCAAGGATGATTGGCAAAGTCTTTATCTCGCACAATTGTGATGCGGGGAAACACATCCATCAGAGGCGTTGTCGCAGCACGCGAAAAGCTGAATGAACCGCAGAGCAGCAGTGTCGTGTCATTCAGATCCGGCTTTCCCTTTTCCGGAGACTGGCTGGAAAGCTCATGGTTTTGCCCAGGGCCTAGGAAGATCAAATCCCCCGCTTCCAGCTTTTCAATCTGTCCATCGATGTTTGCCCAGCAGGCACCACGACGAATCATGTGGAAGCTGGCGTAATCCAGATCTTGAAAGGTTTTCGTCCACGGCGCTTCTACCTGACTGCAGAAATACACACTGCCTACCACCCGAATGGCACGGAGGATATCGCTCATCACTTCCATTGATAGCCCTACTGTACGATCGATGTATTTATTCAAGATTATTGTGCATAGATAGTCCTGAGCGCAACACCTAAAGTAAAGCCATACACAAACACAACGGAGCAAGACCATGCCGAAGATTGAAATCTACACCAAGAGCTACTGCCCTCATTGCCGAGCAGCAAAACAGACACTGGGGCGCATGGGAATCGCTTATCGCGAAATTGAAGTCAGTGACGACGCAACCTTGTTTAACGAAATGAAAACAAGGAGCCAACGCCGCACAGTGCCACAGGTTTTTGTCGGAGACGTGCATGTCGGCGGTAATGACGACTTGCAACGCGCCATCAGAAACGGGCAATTCGAAAAGATTCTGGAAAGCCAAACCAACGCGGTTTAATCAAAAAAATAAGACGACATACAAGTTTAAGGAGAAGCATCATGACGACGATTAACAATGTACACGGCCGAATCAACAACCAACGTGCCAACTGGGTTTACACACTCGATAATATTGCGGACAACGCAGTGCGTTTCTCTATCGTTATCGTGCTGGCTTGGATTGGCGCCATGAAATTTACCGGCTATGAGGCAGGAGCGATTCAAGGTCTTGTGGCATCAAGCCCACTGACGAGCTGGTTATACAGTGTATTCAGTCTGCAGGGCGCTTCTAACCTGATTGGCGCAGTGGAAATTGCTACAGCTGTTGCCCTGCTGTTGGCGCCGTTTCATCGCACTATTGCCATTATCGGTGCAGTAGGCGCGACAGTAACATTCGCTGTAACCACCAGCTTCCTGTTTACTGCGCCGATTGCTGAAGCAAGCCTAGGTGGCTTCCCTGCAATCTCAGTCGTACCAGGACAATTCCTGCTGAAAGATATTGTTCTGTTGTCAGCAGCGGTTTCCCTGCTTGCAAAAGCGCTACTGCGTGATGAATAAAAAACAAAAACTGCTAAATGAAGATAGGCCTCAGGGTCTATCTTTTTTTGTCATGCTTCACGCTTAACCATCGACGACATATGAACGTCATTTTGTTAAATCCTCTTTTAAATATTCTTCGCCCCTTTTCCGCCACAATTGATCACCAGTCTGCCCCCCTTTGAATCTCATCCTTTGCTGTAATGGCATTCACCAACTCAATTGATATCTCGCTTACCACCAAGGAAGCCCGATGATTAATGTCGAGCCTAATCAACTCGGAGAATAGACTCAGTGCCAACTAGCTCTGGTCGTTTGAACACGATCTTAGCGCTGAGCATTAAACAGTTAGCTTCCTTATTTCATACCACTAGGAGATAACGTTATGCATCGACTTTCGAAATTGATTTTATTGTTCATCGTATTCATGTCTTTTAACGCTCAAGCAGCGCTTATCACAGTAAATACAGCCAATGGAGGTAGTGGAGGCAGCCAATGCAGCTTGGCCGATGCCATTGTTGCAGCGAACACGGGCAGCACTTCCGCTGGCTGTGCCGCTGGCACCAATGGCGGCGACGAAATTATCTTCACCAGCAATCTCTATAACAGCACGATTGCGCTAAGCGCAGACTTACCGCTGATCACAGATGACCTAACCATCACTGGCCCCACAGGCGGTAATACGCTAACTATCAGCGGTGGCGATGCCTATTCAATTTTTGTTGTAGATGGGGTCAGACTGAATCTATCAAATCTGGAGTTAGTGCAGGGGTATGGCACAACTTCGAGTATCTTCGGGGCAAGCGGAGGGGCCATTGCCGCCCTATCCGGGGCTATTGTCACCGCCACTGATAGTAAACTCCTCAACAATGTTGCCCAGGGAAGTGGAGGAGCCGTTCATGCTGAATCATCTTCCACCGTCCACCTGTCAAACTGCCTCATTTCAAACAATTCAGCCAACTATGGCGGCGCTATTTATGCCCATCAAGGCGCTCAGATAGAGATAGCTGACTGTACCTTTACGGGCAACAGTGCATCCACGGTAAGCACCGCTTTTGGTGGTGCAATTGCCGCCTTTGGCTGGTCATCACCTACCGGTATAAACATCCGGAACAGTCATTTTTCTAACAACTCCACAGTAGGTTATGGCGGCGCTTTTTTTGCCGGTCCAGGCGTGGAAGCCAACGTGATCGACAGTGTGTTTGAAGGTAACGTTGCTCACACTGGAGGGGCGATTCGGATTCAAGCGGGATCCTCACAATTTACGTCGTTAAACGTTGCCCGCAGTGAATTCTCAAATAACCATGCATGGGTTTATGCTGCGGCGGTTTACACAGAGGGTAATGTCGCTTTCGATGCGATAAATAGTACCTTTTCAAACAACCATGCCGGCGTTGAAGGTGGTGCCTTTTTCTTTTACTCAGGTACGGTCAATCTGAACTCGATCATGGCTTCAGGCAACCACTCCTCTAGTGGGGGGGTGATGAGCGCTAGGGGGAGCTCTGTGTTCCCTAGCATCATCAAACTCACCAGAAGTTTCTTTTCGGAAAACAGTGCCAATATCGGTGGGGCAGTCGTTGCTAAATACAATGCACACATCATAGTCAGCGAAAGTACTCTATCCGCTAACAGTGCAAGTATTCATGGTGGCGCAATCAAATCTGACATGAGCATTGTTGAACTAACCAACAGCACGCTCTCTGGCAATCACTCTGGCATTGGAGGCGGGGCCTTTTATGCCAATAACAGCTCTGCGGTAAAAATAGACAACAGTACGTTTGCCGAGAATGACGGCGGCTCACTGTTTTCGTTTAATTCTACAGGCAGTGTATTGAGAAATACGGTTTTGGCTGGAGGCCATTGCGATTTGGATGCCAGCAGTAACGTCACACTGAACGGCGGTGTTCACATTGACGATGGAACGTGTAACGCGACACTGGTTGGCCCTTCTCAGTTAGCCCCGCTGAATTACAATGGTAGTGGCCCTATTCCCACTCATATGCCAATTCCGGGTAGCCCACTCGTTGATCTTGGAGTTGGAGGAGCCGCGAGTAACCCGATAACAGACCAGCGCGGACACCCTCGTATTGTGGGAATAGAAGTAGATATCGGTGCGGTAGAACTGCCAGACCCCGCTGATATTTTTAACTGATCCACACTCAGATCTGATAAACACCTACTCTCACTATATCTACCGTCATTTAATTCCCACTCAGATTTAAATGACGAAAGTCGAAGGAGAAAAAGCCACCTTTTCACGAGGTAGTTTTTTCTCCTCTGTTGAGACTGAATTCTTCCAGTTACCTCTTGCCTTAAACTAATCCCCCTTCGCATCGCCCTTTTTTCGCCACAATTGATCATCAGTCTGCCCTCCTGTGAGTGACTTCCTTTGGTTTAATGGCATTCACTAAACCAATTGATATTTCACTTACCACCAAGGAAGCATCATGATTGAATTCTTTGCAGGGATAGTCATCCTCATCATCGTTGCCGTATTCGGCTTTGGCGCATTTGCGCTTATCAAGGGTGGATTGGCCCGCTTCGGCGGCAATATCGAAAGCCCCGTGTTCAAAGCAAAAAGCTCACTGTTTCTAAAAGGCGTGTTAGCCGCTGTGCTCTGCGTGCTGATTATCGCACCGCTGGCAATGGTGCAAGACATGGCCTGGGAACGCGAGAGCCTGTATCGCGATGTCGTCCATGAAATTGGCGAATCTTGGGGCAGCGAACAGCTGCTGGCTGGCCCGGTACTGGCAATACCCTATAGCTACGTGGTCATCACCGAGGAAACTAACGACGACGGTGAACGAAAAGAGCGCCGAACCGTGATGCAAGATGAGTTGATCATTTTACCAAAAGACCTCGATATCAAGGCACAACTGAACCACGATTTCCGCGACCGTGGCATTTACCACTCCCTTGTTTACCAAAGCACCATTGAAGGTAAAGCCCAGTTTGATTTCGAGGTGCCAACTATCAACAACGTTGAACACATCTATTTTGATGCTGCACGTTTGGTGTTCGGGCTTTCAGCCAACAAAGCCATTGATGGCGTTGATGTGTTTACTGTGACAGGTGAGGGGCTCGAACCTCAAGCCAACCTGATGTCTGGTACTGGCGTCACCACCGAAGCACTGAGAAGAGGCTTTCACCGTCCAATAGCACTATCAGAAAATCCGGTCCCTTTTTCATTGAATTTCAAAATCCGCCTTCGCGGTTCGCAAGGCATTGGGTTCCTTCCTCTTGGGGAAACATCGACCTTTGCTCTGACCACAGACTGGCCGCACCCAAGCTTCAGCGGTATGTTGCCAACAGAGAGAAATATCTCAGATACTGGCTTTTCGGCATTGTGGGAAATCAGTCATCTGAGCCGCAACTATCCTCAGATCTTTGTGGAAAGCCGCGGTGCTAATCTGGTCGAAGCGCAAGCACACACCCAGCTCTTCGAACCTGTGACCCACTACGGAAAGGTCGAGCGTTCACTGAAGTACGGTCTTCTGTTCGTCGCGCTGACCTTTATTGTTTTGCTGATGTTCGAGCTCAGTCAGGGACACAGCCTTTCAGTGCTGCAATATGTGATGGTCGGTGCCGCGATGACACTGTTCTATCTTGTGTTGCTTGCGTTGTCCGAGCATCTGAGCTTCACCATGGCATACATTGCAGCCGCTGTAATGCCGATAGTCAGTATCCCTGCATACGTGGGAAGCGCGACAGGGAATCGCAATGCTGGGCTGATCATGCTCTCAATGCTGCTGGGTTTGTACACCCTTCTCTACTCCATTCTCCGTCTTGAAGATTATGCCCTCCTGATGGGAAGTGGCTTATTGGTTGCAGTGCTTCTGACGCTGATGTATCTCACCAGAAGGCAGGCCAACAAAGCAGAACAAGTGGCCGAGGAGTAATTATCCTAGTGGGAAAAGAAAGGCGCTTTTCAGCGCCTTTCTTTTGCAGATGTTGCTGTGCTCTTACCCCGCCTTGATCTTGCCTTCGTGGCTCGTGGTTTATCGTCCTGCAGGTAAGTGGGGAAGTCAGCCAGAGAATCCAAAACCGCATCAGGTGCAGCGTAGCGAATGTCCACACCGTAGTTGTATCCATAGCTGACACATACTGCGCCACAACCTGCTGCTCTAGCCGCATTCACATCATTCACACTGCCACCGACCATCACGAGTTGATCAGGGTTAACCTGCAACAGCAAAGCCGCTTCCAACAAACCGTCAGGTGAAGGTTTGGGCTCTTGCAATGCATCTCGACCTAGCACCAGGGCAAAGTGATGTCGAATCCCGAGTTGGGTAAGTAAGTCATTAGCCAATGACGTTGCCTGATTGGTGACGACCACCATCGGCACTTTCTTTTTTGTTAGTTGACGCAAACACACCTCTACGCCCGGGTAGAGCTCTGCGCTGGCATGATTGCGGCGTTGATATGCTTTAAGGAATAACGCGCTCCCTAACCGGAATACCGGATCAGGCACCGAGCCATCTATTTTTCGCGAAAGAATACGGTGAATCAGTTTGTCTGAACCATCGCCCAGCCAGTCGCTGACATGTTCAACATTCAGACTGGGAAGTTTTAGGTCGGCGAGCATTTCTTCCGCAGCATAGCGCACATCCGCCGCCGTGTTCACCAAAGTACCATCTAATTCAAAAACGACTGCTTTTACCTCTGTTGCTGGCAACATAGGTCACTCCATGTTTTTCTTATGATGAGGATCCGGCCTGCAGATCCCAGAGTTCGCCAGAGCCACTTCTGGCGCGCGTTTTTGGTGTCAGACCTTTCAGTTCTGTAAAGGCGGGGAATATCGAAAATGCACTGTCTTTGTCCGCTAACCCTGACGACGTTTGACTACAAATTTGAAGGCGGCAGTCCGTAAGAAATGACGTCGTATTTCTAATTTAGCAGAGTCGTGGGAAAAGCAAACGGGACTGCTTTTCCGTACGTTGTCTATGTCTTTGATCTTTGACCTTACAGGATAAAAAACCAGTCTATCTTTCTGTTTTAATGAGAGATTAAATTTTCAAAAAATCTTCACTTTGTCTCATTTCAGCGCACAATCAAGAGGGCCGTCGTATAGGATCTCGTATTGCTAGGGTTGAACAAAAAAGAGGCCTGAAATACAGGCCCAAGATAGAAGACAAAAAGAGAAACAATGGCAGTGGACTAAGAGAGAAATCTATTTTCGAAGTGGCGTCACCCTCGTGTTGTCTCTATCAGGAGGGAGGGCCTCAACGTCGTTAAGCTGACTCGAAGACTTGTTGGCCTGTTCTGCATAGATATCACCAACATCTTTCCAATAGGTATCGCTGAGAGAAACCATGTAGTAGCGATTGTTTTTAATGTCGGCGATGAGGGCGCGTCCAAAGTTCATCAACTCACAGTGAACATCATGGATGAACTCGCTCCTCACTGACTGACGACTAGTGAGCTCAGTAATATCATTTCGCGTGAGCCAGACATCAGAATGTGTGTCGAAGCGTTCCATTAACCAAGCCGCAAACTCCTTGGCACTTTTCATGGTGTCCTCCTTAAAATCAAGGAATTACACTTCCACCTATTTGAAGTGGCATGTCTAAAGCCTAATTTGATCTTCATCACATCATGTATCGTTTATGCAACTTCACTTATAAAGTTTCACGACATTCTCGTAATTGCTTGATTAGGAAGCGCTAACGCGTATCGGTCATTTTCATTCAGCTCTTCTCGCTTGATATCATTCACCGTTCACGTAAACTACTTCGCCTTTTTGACGCTGGAGATCTCCGATGTTTATCGGCTTCGACTATGGAACAGCTAACTGTTCTGTCGCCATGATGGAAAACGGCACACCGCGCCTGTTACCCCTTGAAGGCAATAGCCCATTTATTCCGTCCACCCTCTGCGCACCTACCCGTGAAGCAGTGAGTGAATACCTTTGGCGTCACTTCAACATCAAACCCACCGATCAGGTCGGCGAGCAACTCCTGCGCCGTGCGGTCAGTTTTAACCGTGAAGAAGGCATTGATGTTGAGCCGGGTGATCTCCGCTTTGGCCGAGCAGCTCTCGACACTTACCTCGAGGATCCTGAAGAGGTTTACTACGTTAAATCTCCAAAATCTTTCCTTGGTGCCACCGGACTGCGCGATGTGCAAATCAGCTTCTTTGAAGATCTGGTCTGCGCCATGATGGCGAACATTAAACAACAAGCCGAAGCTGAAACTCAGCAGGATATCTTGCAGACCGTTATCGGTCGGCCGGTCAACTTCCAGGGTATCGGTGGCGATAAAGCCAACGAGCAAGCTGAATCTATTCTGACCCGTGCTGCAAAACGCGCAGGCTTTAAAGACATCATTTTTCAGTTTGAACCGGTCGCCGCTGGCCTTGAATACGAAAGTACGCTGGAAAAAGACAGTACTGTACTGGTTGTGGATATCGGTGGTGGTACAACGGACTGCAGTTTGATTGAGATGGGGCCGAGCTGGCGAAATAAAGAAGACCGTCGTGCTTCATTGTTAGCGCATTCTGGTTGTCGAGTAGGCGGTAACGATCTGGATATTCATCTTGCATTCGAACAGCTGATGCCGATGTTTGGTAAAGACTCGACCCTACAGCGTGGTATTGCGATGCCTGTGACCCAGTTCTGGAACCCGATTGCTATAAACAATGTGGTTGCGCAATCTGATTTTTATGCGTCGGCAAACCGCGCCGTATTGGAGCAACTGATGCGTGATGCCAGCGAGCCGGAGAAAATTGCCCGCCTGCTGCGCGTTCACCGTGAAACACTGGGTTATCAGATTGTCCGCTGCGCTGAAGAGCTGAAAATCAGCCTATCTGAGCGCGACAACGCACACATTGACCTACCGATTGTTCAGGAAGTTCTGAGCGCGAATGTGACATCACAACAGTTAGCCGATGCCATTGCCAATCCAGTGGCCAAAGTCAGTGAACTGGTTAACGAAGCGCTGGCACAATCCGCAACCAAACCGGACGCTATTTTTATGACTGGCGGCAGCGCACGTTCACCTATCTTGCGCGCCTTGCTGGAAAGCACTCTACCAGGTGTGCCTATCGTTGCCGGCGACTTCTTTGGCTCAGTCACCTCTGGCCTGGCACGTTACGCCGAAAAGTCGTTCCGTTGAACTTTTACTGATAACAAAAAGGGTCGGCATGCCGACCCTTGTCTCACTGTGTCTTTTCCCACGGTGTCTTTCGCCTATTCTTTGGCTTCCAGTCCCCAAGGTGCATTGGATACGACACGACTGTCCTGCCCGGCCATTGGCACTGCATTCGCACCCTGCCAATCCAGCAACATAATAGCCAGAACATTACGGTGTTCCCCCTTGGCCAAGTCTGTACTGCCGGTAACGGATGGCACCATGCCTTCATCACGGTTAATCGCTTCCTGAATAATGTCCTGACTACGAGCAACAATAGGATCATCATCAAGCCCTGCCAGCAGGAAAGTAATACCGATTTCTGCAATCACATCTTCTTTTGAACGTGCTGCAATCTCATCGAAATTGTCGCGGAAGTAATCGTAAATCCACTGGAAGTCCGCTTCGTTGACGGGCTTTCTGTAGTACTCAGAGGCGGCCAGAATGATGTGTGTCATCCCATAAAGTTTGTTGTTGAATTGCTGAGTTGTAAGGTTCACGTCCTGACTATCAGGATAGGTATCACGGAAGGCTTTATCGAATGCTGCCGTATGGTCCTGCTCGCCAAGTTGCTTCAACCAGTAAACCTGATTGGCAAGCTGCGCTGCCCATGCTCGGATCATCTGAGGATTCGTCGCGTATTCACTGAAATCATACCAGCTCAGGATTTCGTGCAGCCTTTCGTCATCAATGTGTTCAAGACCATATTCATTGGCGCGAGCCATGCTGCTAATCAAGCCGGCCCCCAGAACCAGATACTCTTCCCGACCTTGCGCAGCCGCATGACGCAGCGCATCTCGCTCGGAGTCACCAGAGTCATACACTTTCAGTCTAACTTTACCCAGCTTCACCACATCTTCTTTGTTGTGAATGGTCGCTGCATATTCATTGAGACGATCAGCCACACGCGCCATGTCCGTCCAAACCGCAGCTTTGTATTTGTCGTCCTGAGTCTGGCGGTACATACGCAAACCATAATGTCCCAATTGGTAGGCTGACAGTTCCGCCAAATTGGTGTCGTACGTATTCTTGATGACTGCTGCATCTTGCTTTTCCGTTGAAGGTTGTGCACATCCAGTCAGCAAAAGGGCAGCGGTTAACATACCTACAGCGACCCTAGTCATTCGTCTTTTCAATTCGGCTTCTCTCGGTTCTGGTCATATGCGTTCTCCGGTTTTGAACACATACACTCTGGCACAGTGAACTTGTTTCGCGCTCAAGCTATCGCAGCTGTGTCATTAAACAAACAGGACTGTGCAAAGTTTTCTGACAAACCATTATTTGAACACTGGCAAACGGTTTGGAAGTATGCTGTAAACCAAGCGGCCGGAGGCGCTGAGCAAAGTCGATTCGCTGCTAGGGGCTGTTGAGATGAAATCGAAGGTTTGGAAGCACGTAGCTTGAACAAGAGAGCTGGGAAGAAGGAAGAAACCACCCACCTGAACCTATTTTCGTAGGGAGAAATGTTCAGGTGGGTGTTCGCCAAGTATTGACGAAACCTCTCCAGTGCACCAAAGGACAACAACCAGTGACAAGAGAGTCATCAGCAAACAAAAGGCAGTGGATAGCTGATAGTTAAAAAGCACCTCAACGCATTCCGCTATTGAGATAGACATCATTTATGACACAAATTAAGTTGATTTGGAGCTCAGAGAACCCTTAGTGCGGCGCACATCTACGTTGAGACAGTTTTCGCTTATTCCACTGCGACATCTTTCACATTATCTTTCTTAGATGATTAGTTGGTAATAGTTATCATTAGCACATTATATTCTGGTAACACCCCCCAATCTCACTACTAGCCCAAACAAAACATTAGTTTGAACCCTAACCCAGTATCAACACTCAGCAGAAAATACAAGTTTCAAGACACACGAAAACTCTAGAGCGTCTTTATTTTTTAGAACTTTATTGTGTACATCAATAATTACCAAAAATTAAGAAACATAGCGTTTAATTAAAGAATAAATCTCTGGTTCATTCTTATATCTCTCATTCACAATCTGTATATAATTTCAACAATGGATATACCTAAACTATTTTCAGATTGATTAAAACAGCCGCAATTAATGCGATTTAAAAATGTGCTTCATGCAATACCCTGCAATGTACACAACACTCAATGTGATATCTATCGCATGAATCAAAACGTAAATAAAGCCGAGAAAACCATTTAACTAATTGTTTATTAAGAACAATAATCAAAATCAGAGGTTTGCAATTGTAAATAATTGAAAAAATGTGATGTTGATTCTAAAAACACAGCTCTTATTATTCCTTTCGTTGGTTAGAAAATAATAGAGAAGTAAAAATGATCGAATTAAGTGTTGTTATTCCCACCTATAACAGAAGAGATCTTCTTTCACATACGTTAACGGCTTTATCTGAGCAAACCCTTCCTAAAGAAACTTTCGAAGTTATTGTTGTTGACGATGGTGGAATGGATGATTCCGAATATGTTGCTCTGTCTTTTTCAGACCGACTAAATATTAAGTACTTCTGGCAAGAGGACAAAGGTTTTCGAGCGGGGAAAGCTAGAAATGTAGGCACTGCTATTGCAGAAGGCAAATACATCGTTTATCTCGACACTGGTGTGCTTCCAGGCACTGGTACCTTGGAAGAACATCTGTTCAGACATAAGGTTTCCACGCACCCTATTGCGATTGTTGGTTATGTTTATGGCTTTGATCTTGATGACGAAGGCATTAAAAAAATGGAATCTGTCATCACACCTACGAACGTTGACCAAATTCTGGCTGAGCTGGATTCACAGGGTGCTTACGACATACGCCAATCTCAGTACGATGACCTTGGACACAACATCTGTGACTGGCCTGCGCCTTTTGACTTATTCTGGACTTGCCACGTCTCGGCAGAGCGCGAGCAACTGATCAAGGCTGGTCTGTTTGATGAAGGTTTTAATAGCTGGGGTGGTGAAGACGTTGATCTGGGCGTTCGCCTTTTCATCAACAACAACATGTTTATCGTTGATAAAGCGATGTCTTCCTTCCACTGGCCTCATCCAAAAGAAGTGAAAGATACCAGTGAAAGTTCACGCAGCGCTGCTGAGCGAATTCACAGCAAATACAACATCTGGCAAACCAGCTACTACGGCTTGGACCATGAGATTAACGATCTCCCCTTAAACAAGCTGATCAAAGTGCTGAAAAGCAGCCCTAATCATCCTATGGCTGACCCCTCTTTGTATAAACCACAACCTAAAACCCAGCCAATCGTAGCGCAGGAATAAGATCAGATTTATGCCGTGTGTTTATGAAAATATCTTCCCCGTGTCTGAAGGAAGAACAACGGAAGATGTCCGAACTCTTTTTTGCGAACAGATAGCTCTGGATGAGGATGCCACCTTTATCGGAGACCCTCATATCGCGTTTACGCTCGCAAGGGATTCCGATAACTACGCCCGAGATGCTCAGTACTCGCTGATTGATGCGCAGGATTTCGCTCAAAGCATTTCCATCGGTAAAGGAACGGTTTTGTACTCCGAAGACAATCTAGCCTTCGAAAACCGCGCAGTACGTCTGACGGTTGTGAAGGTGAATAGCAGTCAGTCCGGCAAGATTTCGATCGGTGAAGGTTGTGTCATGCAAGGCACAGCGATTGTTTCTTACAACGAAGTAGAAATTGGCGACAAAGTATTGTTTGGCCCAAAAGTGACCATTATGGACAGCAGTGGTCATCCGGTAACAGGACGTTGGAGTGATGATGAAGCAGCACGCACACGCGTCGCCAAAGTCACCATCAAAGACAATGCCTGGATTGGTATGGGAGCCACGATCCTCAAAGGCGTGACCATTGGTGAAAATGCCGTCGTTGGCGCAAACAGTGTTGTTTACCAAGATGTGCCAGACAACTGTATAGCAATGGGAAACCCCGCGACCATCGTTAAACAACTGGACGCTGTTTCCTAACCTTTTTGCAGATCCTTCATTCTTCAAACTGAAGTCATTAAGCCCTCGAAAAGCTCGAAGGATCTGCTTTTTCCGGATACTCCTATGTCAAAATCTTACGCCTTGTCATCAAGACTTCTGGCGAATGGACCTTTATTCGCCCTCGCCTTACCCGTCGCTCTCCAAACCGCAGTATTTTCTAGTAAGAGTGTCGTTGACACCTTGATGCTTGGTGGGATTGGAGAGCTAGAAATAGCAGCCGTTGGTCTCGCTGCAAAAGCGCAAATGATCATCAGTTTTTTCATCATTGGTTTGAGCATTGGTGGCGGACAGGTCGCTGCGCAATGCTTCGGCGAAAAGGGAGTGCGCGGAGAGAAAAAGCTCCTCAACACCGTTTTAATCACTCTGTTGCTAAGTCTGGCGACAGCAGCTTGTTTCTTCGTTTTGCTCTTTGTTTTCCCGGAAGCCCTCATGGCATTGGGCACCCAGTCACCTGATGTTATTGCTAAAGGTGCCGACTACCTAAAACCCATTGCATTCACCCTTTTCTGCTTTGCCGTGACATCGTCTCTGGCTTGTGGTCTGCGCGCTATGCACCAACCCGGCATCGCCACTAAAGTTAGCCTTATTGGTGTCGTCCTCAACCTGTTACTGAATTGGGTTCTGATCTTTGGTCATTGGGGAATGCCAGCCATGGGAATTAAAGGCGCGGCTATCGGCACATTGATCAGTGCCGTTGTTGAGTGTCTGCTGCTCATTGGCTACCTAAAACTCACCAAGCACCCTCTCGCTATTCTTCGCCCTTCCCAATTCACCACATTGAAAGTCAGCGACATTCGGATAGTAAGTAAGCTTTCAATAACTGCTGCGATTAACAGCGTGGTTTGGGCTGCTGGCCTTTTCGCCTTTCATGCCATTCTTGGATACAGAGATGCGGATCTTCTGGTTGCGCTTTCCGTATTAGCACCGATTGAAGCCTTAGCCATGTCCCTGTTGATCGGTTTGGCGACTGCAGGTTCGATTCTGGTGGGAAATAAAGTGGGCGCAGAACAGCAAGGCGAGCTTTCCGATACCGTGCGTGCCAACCTCATTACCAGCTTGGTGGTTGGGATAGGTTCAGCGGTGTTATTGATGTTGTTCAAAACGCCTTTGGTATCGCTGTTCTTCCACAATGACGTTCCTTCAAATGCAGAAGCATTGGCACTCACTCTTTATGACATTATGGCGTTTTCATTGGTCATAAAGAGTCTTTCTATGATGCTTATCGTGGGTGTACTACGGGCAGGCGGAGATGCCTCATTTTGTCTGTTCACCGATATTTTCGCCCAATGGATTGTGCTGTTACCCTGCGCCTTTTTGCTGACTCACTGGCTTCAATGGCCTGCCGTTTATCTGTTTGGCTTGGTGCTTGTAGAAGAAAGCTTAAAGCTGGTTGTGTGCCTTTGGCGACTCAAGTCAGGAAGATGGATTCGTAACCTTGCCGCAGCGATGAGTTGATCAAAAAAGGAGCCAATTTGGCTCCTTTTTCAGCACGGGTCAGGTTTACTTAGTGTTCTTAGGGCTCAATGTCGCCCAAGGATTAACGCGATCTTCGCCTGATGGTTTGCGTTCAGCGCGCTTGTTGGATTGCGGCTTTCTTGATGGTTTTGCCGCCTGCTTAGGCTTGCTGTTTTTCGTGTTTTTCTCGCCACCCGCTTTTGGCTCGCGCTTATTTTTCGGTACGTAATTCAGAATAGAAATAGGCACGGGTTTTCTTGGGGCAAAGCCCTCGATTTCACGTCGTTCAATCAAATGCCCCAGACGGCTTTCAATCATGCAAAGGTTCTTGAAATCGTCTTTTGAAAGAAAAGAGACTGCCTCGCCTTTTGCCCCAGCTCGGCCGGTACGGCCAATACGGTGAATGTAGTCATCGGCTGGGAACGGCAGGTCATAGTTAATTACCCGCTTCAGCTCTTCAATATCGATACCACGCGCTGCGACACCGGTGGCAACCAAGAATTGCAGCTTGCCGGATTTGAAATCTTCCAGTAACTGCTCGCGCATAGCCTGGCTGCGACCGCTGTGGAAAGACTCTGCTTCAATACTGCGCTTACCCAGTTGCTCCACCAGCTTGGCTGCACCATGTTTGGTTTCAATAAAGATCAGCGCCTGATCCCAACCATTTTCAGTGATGAGATGCGCAAGCAGTGCCGATTTCTTGTCTTTGTCGACGGTTGTCAGCCATTGCTCAATGTCCGCTTTACTATTCCCTTCTGAACTGATTTCAACCGGATTAGGCACGGCGGTTTTAGCAAGAAAACGAACCTTGTCTGACAAGGTTGCAGAGAACAGCAGGTTCTGGCGGTCAACTGGCAGGCGTTCAATGATTTTGTTGATGTCTTCGATAAAGCCCATATCCAACATACGGTCAGCTTCATCCAGAACAAGACATTCCAGCTCATCGAAGTGAACAGCGCGCTGTGACATCATATCCAGCAGACGTCCCGGCGTGGCTACCAGAATATCCACACCTTCGATCAGACTTTGCTTTTGAGATGCTGAACTTGTGCCACCGTACATTGCCAGTGTTTTAAGAGACAACAGCTTACCGTATTCGTTAGCATTCTTTTCTACCTGCGCGGCCAGTTCTCGGGTCGGAGCCAGCACCAGCGCACGCACACGCTTTTTGCGTTGAGTTTCGCCCTGACTCAGCATTTCCATCAAAGGAAGCAGAAAGCTTGCCGTTTTACCAGTGCCTGTCTGCGCTGTTGCCAATAGGTTCTCACCACGCAAAATGACAGGAATGGCTTTTTCCTGAATAGCCGTTGGATGCTGATAACCTAATTCCGTCACGGCGGAAACGATCGGTTGGCTGAGGCCCAGTTTGGAGAATGACATGAGAAATCTCGGCATAGTTGAGAAGACAAAGTACGGCAGAACGGCAAAAGCGCGCCTGACCAAAGGGCGCGCATTCTAACATGTGGAAGATGAAATGACAGTGTTAGGGTCTGTTGACCGTTGGGCTGAGTTGGCGCTAAGCCCTAATCTTGGCTACAAGCTGTTCGCATTCACCCAAGGTGAGATAATGTGGAACAGGATAATTCCAGTTGGCTTCGCGAATGGCGTTCTTCGCTATCTGGGTGATGTCTTCCGGTTTGATGTCCGGCAAGGAACGCGGCATGTTCATTGCCTCCTGCAGTGACACCACGTAATTCACAAAGGCGCTGGCATTGGTTTGGTCATCCCAGCTTTCATCCCCTACTTCCACCATCTTGGCCAAATTCGAAATACGCGCCTTAGCGGAAGGTATCGACACTTCCAATACATGAGGTAAAGCCAGCGCATTGGCTGCGCCATGAGGTGTACCATATTTAGCGCCCAGGTTGTGGGCAATGGCATGCGTGTAACCCAGACTCGCTTTCGTAAATGCTAACCCAGCGTAATAAGATGCCATCGCCATATTCAGCCTGACTTTCAGCGATTGACCATCCTTGTATGCAGCAATCAAATTGCCATGAATGAGTTTCAGCGCAGCTGTGGCGTAAGCATCGGTTTCTGTGGTGGCATTGAGCGAGATATAAGCTTCAACAGCGTGCGTCAGTGCATCCATCCCGGTTGCTGCAGTGATATGCGGTGGCAGACCTGTCATCAACTGCGGATCCAACGCTGCCATTAGAGGCACAAGCTTGGGATCCATCAAGGGTGTTTTCTGGTGATTGGCTGGGTCAGAAATAACGGCGGCGACGGTTACTTCAGAACCAGTGCCTGCCGTCGTTGGGATCACGAACAAAGGTGCCGGTGAACGCCATACTTTCAACAGCCCTGCCAGCTTTTTGATTGCTTTGTTGTTAGTCACCCGCGCAGCGATCACTTTGGCGCAATCAATCGGTGAACCGCCACCCACAGCGAGAATCCCCTTACAACTTTCTCGCTTGTAAACCGCCAAGCCTTCTTCTGCCTGCGGATACGTTGGATCAGGCGTCACTTTATCAAACCTGACAAATTCGACACCGTGTCGACGTAAATCGCTTTCTACTTGGTCTACAATTCCCACTTCCACCAAAGCTTCGTCGGTGACGAGCAAGAGCTTTCCGAGGTTCATCAGACTAATCGCTTCACAAAGCTGCTCCGCACTTTCAGCCCCTGTAAAAAGCGTGGGGCGGGGAATAGGAATGACACGCGCCGCTATTTTCAGCGCCTTCATATAGCCTTTGTGAGTTGCTTTCACCAACATGGATAAAACCTCCTGTTACTGTCATTTCAGACTAGGCAAGCATTGAAGCGTCCACTAGAAATTTCCCATAGAAAACAGCGATTCATCACGCAGAACTCATATTTCGGTAAGAAACGGATTTCAATAGCGCTGATGGAATTGGTCATTAGTTCACTGGGTGTTATGTTGGTTAAACTTCAGCCAAAAGGACGGAAATACACTGATGGGACAAACCACCAAATCGCTCAACGACAAACAAATCAGTTTTATTGAACAGCAGAAAATCTATTTTGTTGGCACTGCTGCCGATTCCGGCTCAGTGAATATCTCCCCCAAAGGTGGCGATTCGCTTCGCGTGATCAATAACAAAACCCTGGCTTGGCTCAACCTGACAGGAAGCGGCAATGAATCCGCTGCGCATGTGATGAAAGACGCCCGAATGACCGTGATGTGGTGTGCTTTTGAAGGTGCCCCATTGATTCTGCGCGCTTACGGGCAGGCACGGGCACTACATCGAAACGATCCGGAATGGGAGATCTACATTTCACTGTTCCCGGAAAGCATCGCTTCACGCCAAGTATTTCTGTTGGATATTGATATGGTGCAGGCTTCCTGCGGAATGTCTGTGCCCTTCTACAACTATGAAGGTGACAGGGAAGAATTGGCGAAATGGTCTGAGCGTCAAGGTGCGGAAGGCATACAAAAATATTGGTTGAAGAAGAATCAGGTCAGCCTTGATGGTTTTGAAACCGACATCGCCGCGAAAGCGGGTATTAGCGTCGACGAATAGCCCTTTCGAGCGCGGCTAATGCCGCGTTCTCACTCCTGCCTTGCTTGTCCAAAAACTTGGCTTTTAAAACTGATCTTGCATATTTATTAGTTCTTCCTTGAATAAATGAATACACCTTACTCATGCTTGCTGCTGAATATTGAACGGAATCACAATATTAAGTCAATTCATGGGCGGTGGAGTACCTCAAGCCGTCATAGAATAAGGGAAGTTTTTCTGCCGGATATTAGCAATGACAACAAAAATTATTCTGGACACTGATCCAGGGATCGACGACGCAATGGCGATTCTCTTTGCAGAGGCAAGCCCGGCGATCGAGTTGGTTGGCTTAACCACAATCTATGGCAATGCAGACATCGACACCAGCACACGAAATGCCCTATACCTCAAACAACGCTTTGGTTTCCAATGCGATGTGGCAAAGGGCGCAACGCAACCTTTAAAACGAGAACCTGTTGGCGCAAGTGTCGCCGTTCATGGTGAAAACGGGTTTGGTGATGTCCCCATTGAGCCCCCCACCATCAGCGCTGACTCCCGACCTGCCCACCAGTACATTATCGAAATGCTGAAGGCTTCGCCCGGCGAGATCACCTTAGTGGCTGTTGGTCCGCTGACCAATCTTGCACTGGCACTCGAACAGGCACCGGAAATTACCAAACTGGTAAAAGAAGTGGTGATTATGGGTGGCGCTTTTGGTACTCATGAACACACGGGCAACGTGACACCTTTCGCCGAAGCCAATGTCCACGACGACCCTCATGCGGCGGATATCGTATTCACTGCTGACTGGCCTGTCACCGTGGTCGGCCTGGATGTCACCCATGAAGCCTTCTTCTCGACTGACTACATCGACACATTGCGCGATACCTGTGGCGAGGTTGGAGAATTTATGTGGGACATCAGCCGCTTCTATCTCGACTTCTACAAAACACGTATGGGCGTTGATGGCTGCTTTGTGCATGACCCCTCCGCCATTGCATACGTGATTGACCCAGACCTGTTTGAAGTGCGAAAAGGCCCAATCCGCGTAGTATGCGAAGGCCCCGCTGAAGGTCTGACGCTGCAGAAATACAAAGATACGGGTCATAAGACAGATGAGTGGGCAAACTATCCCCCACAGAATGTGGCGGTGAGTGTTAACGATCAGGCTCTGCTGGATTTGTATCTCGACGCCATCACCAGCTACAGCGATTAGTCGCTAATCACCAAAAACTAAAAGGGGCGAGTGCCCCTTTTTTGATTCACCATTTTTTGTGCGTTATTTGCCCGAAAATTGATAGCGGGTGACATGTCGGTAGACCTCACCTTCCTCCAATATACCGCCTGCTTTGCCCCACTCTGGATGATTCGGACCATCAGGCAAAAACTGGGTTTCGAGCGCAATGCCAGCACGATTTAAATAATCTCCACTCGCTCCTTGGGTGCCCTCAAGAAAATTCCCTGTATAAACCTGAATCGCGGGCATTGTCGTCGCAACAGACATCGCTAAGTCTGCAGAGGAAGAGACTAGTCTGGCTACCCGCTTTTCACCATCACAATCTTTTTCATCAAACCAGAAAGCGTGGTCGTAACCCGCAGCCAAACGCTGCGCCTCATCCTTCATGAAATCACGTTCGATGGTTTTTTGTTGGGTGAAGTCGAGCCCTGTTTCTTTCACATCCCGCACTTGACCTGTTGGAATAAGTGCTTCATCCGATGCAAGAAAACGCGCCGCACCCAGCCATAAAGCATGCTTCTTGATACTTTCGCCACTACTTTCCCCATCAAGGTTAAAATATGCATGATTGGTCAAACTCACCGGGCAAGTGCGGTCGCACTGAGCCTCATAATCGATAGAAAGCGAGTTGTCATCACTGAGCGTATAAGTGACGGTCACTGACAGGTTTCCCGGGAAACCTTGATCGCCATCCGGTGAGATGAGTCGGAAAGCCGCCGATTGTTTGGATGCAGCAATGACATCCCAGCGGCGTTTATCAAACCCTTCAGTGCCGCCATGCAATGCATTGCCAAGGTTGTTGGTGGTCACGTCAAAGCTTTGCCCATCTACTTCAAACTGCCCGGCTTTGATCCGGTTGGCAAAACGTCCAACCGTCGCGCCTAAATAGGCAGATTGAGCCTGGTGGGCTGGCATGTCCTTGGCACGAAGCAAAACTTCTCTTTTTTCATTACCAGCAGGCACTCTGCAGCTTAACCATGTGGCGCCAATATCCATCAGAGAAACCGTCATGCCCACCGCGTTTTCCAGGTGGATAATTTTTGCCGGTAAACCATCGAAAGCAGGCGTGGCGGTCATCGAAGACGTTAAGGCTTCAAGATAGGTTTCAGACATTCACTGCTCCCGCACCTTCGCTGGCATGGCAAACATAAATCTCAGCGCGAAGCCCTGTGGCTTTTTCGTAGTGCATCTCAACCGCCGACTTGACGGTTTCTACCAGTGCGGCAGGCACCAAAGACACCACACATCCGCCAAAACCACCACCAGTCATTCGCACACCGCCCTGCTCGCCAATCGCCTCTTTAACAATCTCTACCAGTGTGTCGATTTCATTCACAGTGATTTCAAAATCATCACGCATAGATGTGTGAGACTCTGCCATTAGCGCAGAGAGCGCGGTCATATCACCAAGGCGAAGTGCATCTGCCGCATCCAAAGTTCGCTGGTTCTCTGTGATGACATGGCGAGCCCTTCGAAACACCACGTCGTCCAATGCTTCACGACGCTCATTCAGCGTATCCAGCGATACGTCCCGCAACGCTTTGACTTCGAAAAACGAAGATGCTTCTTCACATTGACGACGCCGGGTGTTGTATTCGCTATCAACCAAACCACGTTTTTTGTTTGAGTTGATGATGACTACGGCGATGTCTTCCGGCATCGAAACCGGTTTAGTTTTTAGGGAGCGGCAATCAATCAGCAGAGCATGATCTGCCTGACCTTCTGCAGAGATCAATTGGTCCATAATGCCGCAGTTGCAGCCAACAAATTCGTTTTCCGCTTTCTGGCCATTTAACGCGATTTCGGCCTGCGAGATGGGCAAGCCATAAAGCAATTGAAAGGTTTGACCCACCACCACTTCTAACGCTGCCGACGAACTCAATCCCGCGCCTTGCGGAACATTACCGCTTATCACAAGGTTCGCGCCGCCAAAAACCAATCCCCGCTTTTTCAGGCAATCCACCACACCACGCACATAGTTCGCCCACATTTTTTCAGGGAGAAAGGCAATATCTTCATCCAGAGAGAAACTGTCTTCCTCATTGCCATAATCCAGTGCGACTACCTTTACCAAATCGTCGTCACGGCGGCTTGCAGCAATGACTGTTTGATAATCGATAGCGCACGGCAAGACAAAACCATCGTTATAATCTGTGTGTTCGCCAATCAGATTGACCCGGCCAGGCGCTTGAATAAGATGACTCGGCGCGTCGCCAAAATGCTGGGAAAAAGCAGCCGAAGTTATCGTTTCTAGATCCGTCGTCATTACGCTCTTCATACCCTAAATAGTTCCTTATTCGAGGCTTTTATAATGAATGTCGCTGAGGGCTCGAAGCCTTTCCGCGGCTTGTTCTGGTGTAATATCGCGCTGAGATTCAGCCAACATTTCATAGCCCACCATAAATTTTCGTACCGTTGCGCTGCGGAGCAAAGGTGGGTAAAACAGCGCGTGCAGTTGCCAGTGTTCTGTGTCTGAACCATCTTGGAAAAACGGCGCATAGTGCCAACCCATAGAGTAGGGAAATGGACATTGGAAGAGGTTATCGTAACGCGATGTGAGTTTTTTCAGTGCCAGCGCCAAATCTTCACGCTGCTCTTCCCCGAGATCATTCATGCGTTTTGCCGGTGCTTTTGGTAGCAGCATGGTTTCAAAAGGCCACGCAGCCCAAAATGGGACTACTGCAAGCCAATGTGTCGTTTCCACGACGATGCGCGTTCTTTCTTTCTGCTCTGACTCTACGTATTCCACCAACAAGTTCTTTCCATAGCGTTCAAAGTGCGCTTTCAAGAGTTCGTCTTTTCTGGCAATTTCATTAGGCAGGAAACTGTTTGCCCAGATTTGTCCGTGAGGATGGGGCTGAGAACATCCCATTGCCTCGCCTTTATTCTCGAACGCCTGAATCCAGAGGTAGTCTTTACCTAAAGATTCAATCTGCTCGTTCCAGGTTTCTATCACACCCCGAATCGCCTTTAGGGAAAGCTCTGGTAACGTTTTACTGTGGTCCGGTGAAAAACAAATCACCCGACTCAGACCACGTGCACCCTCGATTTTGAACAGTGGGTTGTCGCTTTCCTCTGGATTAGGAGAATCCGTCATCAAAGCGGCAAAATCGTTGTCGAACACGAAAGTGCCTTTATAGGCCGGATTCACATCACCAGAAACCCGTGTGTTACCGGGACAAAGAAAACAGCCACTGTCATAAGCAGGAAGTGTCTCTTCTGACGGTTTTTCATCCTGTCCGCTCCATGGCCGTTTAGCACGGTGCGGTGAGACTAGTACATATTGCCCAGTCAAGGGGTTATATCTGCGATGTGGGTGATCGGTTGGATCAAACGGGGTATTCACGGTATCAACTGCCTTGTTTCTCTATTGCGTCCTTCAGACAACGCTTCTCGTATCGGAGCAATTATCTTAATTGTAAACGTTTACAAAGAAATGATAGCACCCGTTAGAAACATAACCAGTTTGTTGATGAAAAAAGCGGACATTGGTTTATTGGGAAATCTCTACCCAACGTCCTTGAGTCAGATCATCAAGATCCTGGGGAGTCAGTTCGAACACTGAGTTAGGCGTACCTGCTGCCGCCCATATCACTTCGAATTGTTTGAGATCGGCATCAAGCAAAGTGATCACATTTTGTTTGTGCGCAATAGGCGGCACACCACCAATTGCAAAACCCACTTGCTCCCGAACAAAATCCGCATTGGATTTTTTCAGATCTAATCCTGCATTAACTTTCACTTTGTCCATGCTTACCATGTTGGTACCCGAGGCCACAATCAGCACGGGGTTTCCCGACGCTTTATCCTCAAAGATCAGGGATTTTGCGATTTGACCAACTGTACATCCTATCGCTTCAGCCGCTTCCGAAGCGGTACGTGTAGAGGCCGGCATCTGCTTCACCTTTAAGGCTTTTCCGCGTTCTGACAAAAATGTCTGTACCCTTTGTGATGCTGGTTTCAGTGCGTTTTCCATTTAGACCACCTCCTTCAATATTTCTTTCCTATCCTGCCAAAATGTCGTTAAGCCCAGTGAACGGGTAATAAGAAATCCCTGCAAGTGAGCGCCATCAAAAAAGCCTGAATTCTCCTGTTTCTGATACGCCCAGTACCCGCACATAGAGTGGTGATATTGACCAACACGCAGCGTTTAGCACACCGAACTCACCGCTTAAAAGGAACTATGGCTGATGGGCACCGATTGATAGGCTTCATTCCTATTTAATTTTCTCTCAGTCTTCTATCAATTTTTACAGCACATTTCAGTCATCGAGTCACCTGAATCCTTGTGAGAAATCAACGTATTAAACCCCCTAACAACATGACTTTTCGGTTGTCCTTCCCTTTCTAATTGAACAGTATTTTTTATGTGCCACGCACAGGCAATTTACGACGTGACCTTTCCAATAAAAAGGGTAGGCACAGAGAAAAGAGCATTGCAGCTCGCGGAGTTCAAACACCGTCAGCTTGCACTCGCAGGGCTCGGATTAGCAGTACGAGACATCAAAAAGGAAACGTGAAAATACTTCACGACAAAGGGGAAATTTAACATGGGATTTTTTGCAAATCTGTTCAGTGGAATTGGTGAAGCGATTTCAAAAGTAGGCGAAGCGATTGCTGATGTAGCAACTGGCATTGCGAACGTTGTAAGTACAGCAGTCAGTGCTATCGATGAAGGCCTAAGCTGGGTTGGGGACAAAATTGCGGAAGCCACCGCAGACATACCGATAATCAACGGCATTACAGCCGCCGTTGCTACCGTGGTGGACGGTGTGACCGATGCGGCTGAGATTGTCACCCACCACTTTGCCATGAACGTGGCTCAGGTTGGTCAAGCCGTTGGCGAAGTCATCGATACCACAGGCGAAGTAATTGAAGCTGTCGCAGAAGGCAATGGGCATTGCGTACCGGAAATCATTAAAGATGGCGTTGGTGACATCGTTGAAACGGCCGAAGAGCATTTGGCGATGCACCTGGAGCACGACATCGAACTTCTTCAGATCCCAATCAAAGTCGTCTCTGAAGCGACAAGCGAACTGCTGACAGGCGTTATCGGCGAAAACCACATTTCTCAAGCACCATTGGTGCTTGATGACGCGCAGAGCTTTGTCTTCGACGACGTGATTCATGACGGCATTTTTGTACCCGCTGTCGAAGGTTGGGAACATCTGAACAATGAAGTGTTCGGCAACACAGTCGATGGTCTTTCCCACTCTGAAATGGGCATGGGTTGGCTGACTGGCGAGCATGAAGGTCATGGCTCTGGTGAGCATGGTTCAGGTGAACATGGTACTGGTGGCCATGGTGGTCACGGTGAAACAGCGTGTGGCTGTGGCACTGACCCAATGCCAGCAGCTGATGAGTTTATGTGGGTGTAAAGTCACTCATCGGTGCAAAAACGCGGGTCTTCGGGCTCGCGTTTTTTGTTTCTTACCTTTCAATATTAGAGGAAGCCCCAAGTCCAAAGAGGAGAAGAAATCCACCCTGATACATCGTGACATCCATCGAAAAGAAAACTATCAACTCAACGTTCTATCGAATTGGCCTTTGACTTAGAGCTTACTCAAACCCTTATTCCTGTCGTCGTTCGATTAAACCTATTAAGACAAAGGAACGAGAATGGATACAAAGAAACTTGGTCATTCGGATTTGAATATTAGCCGACTGGGACTCGGCAGTTGGGCTATTGGTGGCAACATTGGCGATTGGGGATGGGGTCAGCAATCCGAAAAGGACTCAATCAATACCATCCTTACAGCGCTAGACAACGGTATAAATTGGATTGATACCGCACCCGCATATGGGTTGGGTAATGCAGAAGTGGTTATCAATAAAGCGCTAAGACAAGCCAAGCGTAAACCTTACATTTTTACCAAATGCGGTTTGTGTTGGAACCAAGGCGAGACAGCGCTTTTTAATCGACTTTCAAAAGCATCGATAACCAAAGAAGTAGAAGATAGCCTCAGCAGACTGAATGTAGAAACTATCGATCTTTACCAAATACACTGGCCACTTCCTGAAGCCAACATTAGCGAGGCTTGGGAAACGCTTGCTGAACTCAAAAAGCAAGGCAAGGTTCGTCACATAGGCGTATCCAATTTTTCTGTAAAACAGATGGAGATGCTTCATCAGATCGTACCGATTACCTCCAACCAATCAGCTTACTCCCTACTCAACCGCACGATTGAAGAAGCAGTATTACCTTGGTGCGCGGAGCACAATGTTGGCACCATCCACCACTCAACAATGGCTTCTGGTCTCCTGACTGGCTCCATGACAAAAGCGCGGTTTGCGCAGCTCGACAAGAGAGATTGGCGTCACAAGAACCATTTGTTTCAGGAGCCAGGGTTCTCGCAAAGCCTGCTTCTCGTTGAGGCGCTGAGAGATATTGCGAACGAAAGAAACTGCACCGTTGCGGAAGTGGCCATCGCGTGGACGCTATCTCATCCTGCAACCACAGGCTCGATTATTGGTGCCCGAACTCCTGATCAATTGTCAGGGTTGATAAACGCGTCAAAGGTATCGCTATCAGCAGAGGATTTTTCGAAGATTAGTGATTTTTTAGATATGGCGACGGTATAGGAAGAATCATCGTACGATAAAGCAGGCTCTAAGCCTGCTTCACTCGCTACAATCTATTGATGATCATGAAGAATTTCGGAGTAGTGGTTTATCTTCCAGTCGATGTGTTTAAGAAAATCCTGCGTTTCAGCCAACTTATTTTCGAGCCTTTCCTTGTGCTTGAACAGAATGTTCAACAGTTGGTTCGCTTTGTTTTCTGAGTCTTGGACCTGTTCTGCGTACGATTTAATATCTTTCAGCGGCATTCCGGTCACTTTCAAACACTGAACAAACTGCAACCAGCGAATATCATGCTCACGGTAATATCGATGACCTGAACTATCGCGAGGAATTGGATAAATCAAACCACTTCGTTCGTAATATCTCAGCGTGTGGCAACTCAAACCACTCGCAGCCGACGCTTCTTGAATTCGCATAGATGACCTTGATGACAGCGGGTTAAAACGATTCCTCCAACGATAGGCGAAAACACCTTAACTCTATTTAGTTGTAGGCATCACGATATACATGCTGGAGCGGAAACCCTATCGCTCAAAGTGAAAAATGCGAGTCTAATAAATCAATATATCCTTTTTAATTTCAATATAATAAGGCAGCACTATTGGCGATAAGTATGTCCATCTTTTAGTGGTTTAACGACCTCATCCAGCCCTTCAATTTTCAGTGCTAGACACAAGGCCAAGAGTTGACCCAACTCCCCTTTGGGAAACCCCTGCTTATCGAACCAAAGCAAATATTCTTCTGGTAGGTCAATCAACACCCTTCCGGCATATTTGCCAAACGGCATTTTCATTCTCGCCAGTTTGAGCATGTTTTCTTTTTCGAGCATGGTCGTTTTTCACTTCCTATTGGGCAGAATGAGAGTCTATCACGCTGTGCAGCTCGCGCGATGTTCTCCCCACCTGTCAAAGCAAGCATGAGATAGCGTCTCAGTTGTAGGCAAAATGGGTTATTCATCCTTAGTTAAAACAATAGCGACATAAACGCTGACTAATGTGTATCACTTCATGATGACAGCTAGAGGTGACTGCCATGCCTTCACAAGGATTTAATACCGAGTTTTTGAGTGTTCCTGTTTCACTGCCACGACTGGGCGAGAGCCTGTTAGATGTGGCTTGGGAATACGGTGAGCCTTTGCACTGTGAACACTTTTCACTGGTGATGAACCGGGAAACAAAAATGGCGTTCTACACCGCCCACAATATCGACAGGCAAACACTCATGAGCCTGAAGCGCGCCAGATGGAAGCTCGATCCCCGCGTCGACATTGACTATCAGGCGGGCCCCGAGGTGTACAAAAACAACGTCTGGGACCGTGGCCATATGGTGCGTCGTGCGGCCATTACCTGGGGCTCCCGTCCTGAGGCAAGTCAGGCAAACAAAGACTCTTTTTTCTATACCAACGCCAATTTGCAGCACGCGAAGTTCAATCAGGATGAATGGCTGGAACTGGAAAACTGGTTGTTGGAAGAAGAAGACCTCGACGATAAACTTTCTGTATTCACTGGCCCAATCAACACCATCAATGACCAACCTTACCGAGGCACTTACATCCCGTCTGCGTTCTGGAAAGTGATTGTGTTCACCAAAGGTGGCGAACTTCAATGCCGCGCGTTTTTGATGAAGCAAAGCGAGTTCTGGGACGATCACGATGGTCGGAATACCCTTAATCTGGAAAGCTATCAGGTTTCGCTTACCCAAATCACAGAGCTCACTGACCTCTATTTCCAGCAAGCGCTCTACGATACAAACCCCATGTTCTACTCCCCAAACAACTTCACCACATCAAACGATATCGACACGCCAGAAATGCGCCCTATCGAATCGCCGACTGACATCGTGGATAACCGAGGAAAATACACCGACATCATCCAGGAACTTTGGGATGCCGATGACAACCGCTTCGATGTCACCCGTCTTGCAGATGGTCGCTGGATGAACGAGAACGCAGATATCCGCCTCTATGAGCAAGGCTACCGACGCCCAGGCAAACGTGATTTGGCCAAGTTCTTCCTCTTCGATGAAGTGAATACCGACAAGCTGATGTTCCTGCCTTCTTATCAGGCATTTAAGCGATTGATTGATAACTATAACGAGCTTGAACGCGACGAAGAGAAATACAGCGATGTTGAACTGGCCGAGATTGAGCATTTCCTCGATACCTGTTTTGCCCGCTACGACGATGAAGACCGGATTTCACTCATGGAGTCGGTCTACCAATACATCACGGATGATCAAAGTGAAGGCGGTCTTGGATTTGCCCAAGCCAAACTCACTGAAATGCCTTTTACCAGCACCACTTTTGGTGAAGGACAGTACATAGACCTAACCAGCATCGAGACCTTCCGCGAAACAGTCAGAAATATTTGGTTCGGGCTCTATACCAACAACTTTGGCAACCGTCAGGTGAAACATGCTTCGGGCTTTGAGCATGTTTTTCTTGGCGAGATTAAGCGTGAGGGCTCCCGCTATGAAATCGGGGGTTATCACTTCTGGGCGAAGTTCTTCTGGGATGAGCAAAATGGTAACGGCGGAAAAGCCGATTTGGAGTATCTAGGCTCTTTCTACGACGGCCCTGAAGGAAACCTGAATACCGATGTCGCGACATTGGCGATGAGCTGGCGCGTGGGCGAGAAGATCGCATGGAAAGAGAAAGGCGGATTCTTCGTGGGTATGAGCCCGGAATGCCTCTTGGCACTGGGCACCATGCTGACGTTTGAAAGCTTCCGCAACGACACCCAGCCACTGTCGTTTTTTGATGGCGAATCCAAACGCAGAGCCGCCATCAACGGCTGGCGCTACGATTTGGTGCTATACCGCGAGACCCTGAAAAACCAGGATCGCGGCTTTCACTTACGCTCTTTCTATCCGGTACTTAAAAGTCGCGATAATCGCGATCCGTTATTGGCTCCGCATTCCAATACCGATGTCTTGCTGTATGACGAAGGCGATGTGGTCATTGCTTCTGCGATGCCAAATCCACCGGGTGTCGGCGATCAAAATGAGTGGGTCTCCATTCGAAATGAAACGCCGGGACTGATTGACGTGACGGGCTGGCAAATCCGAACTAAATCCGGCACCACAGTCCTTCGCGAGAAGACCAAGTTACCACCAGGTCGTGAGCACAAAATTGTTGTTCGCGCAGGGGGCGGCGGGGCAGCACTTTCGAATAAAGGGACAGTGATTGAGCTTTTGGATACGGAAGATACTGTCATTTCCAAAGTGGAATACAAATCGGTGAGCCGACGCGCTGAGGGGCAGGTACTGAACTTCAGTTAACGAATCTTCGCAACCAAAGCCAAAGGCGCGGAACTCCGCGCCTTTCTTCTTTCAATACGTCAATCCAAAGCGCAGGTTTCGCAACCAAACATCTTTGCATGCATCCAACAGCCCACACAGAACCCCAGCACCGCTTCAAGCCAGGTCAACATAAAGCAGATGCCCAACACAGCAAACAGCCAGATATCCGGCATTTCCAGTAAGCGAAATGTCAGACAGGTGATCCCCATAATGGCACCCAGGCTCCATGCAAAGCGTTTGGGCTTTATCGGTTTCCAAATGGCCTTGGAGTGCATGGTCATCGCCGTTCCCAACAATCCTGACGGGCTTAAGGGCGTCAGCCCGAACATCGCCGCCATCACCATATCGAAAATCACATAAGGGCCGACATAAATCACAGGATCCCACTCAGGGCGAACCAGAAGGATCACCATGGTGACCGCGGATAAAACATTCAATAGTCCCGCTCGGGCACGCGTGGCAGTCTCGTTGATCCGCAGATCGCTTTCACCCGGAATACTCTGTCCCATTGCCAAAATCGGGGTGGTGAAGAAGGTATGGTATTGTTTTAATTCGTCAGCGCGCATGAACCTTTCCCTGAATCATTTTCCTTTAAGTCTATACGCTGGTTAAATTCCTACCTGAGTCCCGGCCAAATCTTGCTCGCTGAGCAACTTTTCGCCCAACGCACAAGCAATACCTTGCTCTCCCCTTTTTGGAAATCAGTTAAGTCTCTGTTTTCATTGAACTCCATCACTGGCACACCCCTTGCGTTA
>NZ_FIZX01000003.1 GCF_900055185.1 Grimontia celer
CGGAGTGGACGAACCTCTGGTGTTCGGGTTGTCACGCCAGTGGCATTGCCCGGTAGCTAAGTTCGGAATCGATAACCGCTGAAAGCATCTAAGCGGGAAGCGAGCCTCAAGATGAGTCATCCCTAGGGCTTTAAGTCCTCTAAAGGGTTGTTGGAGACTACGACGTAGATAGGTCAGGTGTGTAAGCGCTGCGAGGCGTTGAGCTAACTGATACTAATTGCCCGTGAGGCTTAACCATACAACACCCAAGGGGTTTTGACGGACTCGAATAGAACATTGAATGTGTAGAGAACACAGAAACAGCTTTCCAAGATTTTGGTTTTGACCTTTTTAAAGGTGAAGACTTAGCAGAATTTGCTTGGCGACCATAGCGTTATGGACCCACCTGACTCCATGCCGAACTCAGTAGTGAAACGTAACAGCGCCGATGGTAGTGTGGGGTCTCCCCATGTGAGAGTAGGACATCGCCAGGCTTGAATTTCATCTAAATGAAGCAGTTATTGTAAGACTTCAGACGGATAAGAATTGCTGATATAGCTCAGTTGGTAGAGCGCACCCTTGGTAAGGGTGAGGTCCCCAGTTCAAATCTGGGTATCAGCACCAGAATTTAAAATTTGTCTGGCGACCATAGCGCGATGGCCCCACCTGATCCCATGCCGAACTCAGTAGTGAAACGTTGCAGCGCCGATGGTAGTGTGGGGTCTCCCCATGTGAGAGTAGGACATTGCCAGATGTCTCTTCAAACCCGTAGCGGAAACACTGCGGGTTTTTTCATATCTGCCCTCTGATCAATCTCACAAATGTACTTGAACCCCTAAAGGGGATGTTATAGGGTTAATGGAATTCTAGACGTCTATACATCTTAACGAGGGAGTGATTTAAGATGCCGATTAAAATTCCTGATCAGTTACCGGCGGCCAGCACCCTGCGTCAGGAAAACATCTTCGTGATGTCGGAGACCCGCGCAGAAAGTCAGAACATCCGTCCCCTTAAAGTACTACTTCTCAATCTGATGCCCAAGAAGATTGAAACAGAAACGCAGTTTATGCGTTTGCTTTCCAATAGCCCAATTCAGGTTGATGTTGAACTGCTGCGTATTGATGACAGACCGAGTAAGAACACTCCTACCGAGCACTTGGATACTTTCTACAGACAGTTTCAAGGTATCCGTGAGCGCAATTTCGATGGATTGATCGTGACAGGCGCACCCTTGGGTCTGGTTCAGTTTGAAGACGTGATTTACTGGGAACATTTGCAGGACATCATGAACTGGGCGAAAGACCACGTGACATCGACGCTTTATGTGTGTTGGGCGGCGCAAGCGGGCCTGAAGCTGCTTTATGATTTGCCGAAGAAAACACGTAAGGAAAAGCTATCCGGCGTGTACTGGCATAAAACACATAAAGAGCACAGTAAAAACCCTATACTTCGTGGTTTTGATGACTCTTTCCTTGCGCCACATTCCCGCTATGCGGACTTCTCTCCTGAGTTTCTAGCCGAACATACTGATCTCGATATCCTTGCAACCTCCGCCACTGCCGGTACTTACTTAGCCGCAACCAAAGATAAACGAAATGTGTTTGTCACCGGGCATCCGGAATACGATTCTCATACGCTGCATAATGAGTATGTGCGTGATGTAGGTGAAGGCATGGAGCCGACAGTTCCATCTAATTACTATCCGGATGACGATCCAACACAAGAACCATATGTGAGTTGGCGAAGCCATGGGCACATGCTTTTTGCCAACTGGCTTAATTACTGTGTTTACCAGCAAACGCCTTACGACCTCGATCATTTCTCAGAGTCTGCATTTACTAAAGACGACGATGATGAGTAATAAAAAAGCCTGCGATTGCAGGCTTTTTTGCTTTTGAGGTTTAGTCCTGGGTGACTTCTGTTCTTGGTTCGGTATTTTGATAACTGCTAGGTTTGATCTCCATATCCCGCTCAGCAACTTTGGATTTCTCAATCATCTTGGTGATGGTTGAACCCTGAACCAGGATAGAGAAGACCACCACGGCATAAGTCATCACCAGAATGATTTCCCTTACATCAATATTCTTTTCTGGCAGCACCATATAACCCGCAGGAACAGCCATCGCCATTGCTATCGCAAGGCCTCCACGCAATCCTCCCCAGGTTAGAATTCTCACTGAGTAAGGGTTGTAGTCCCGGTAACGGTTAAAACCAACATAGCAAAGACGGACGCTGAGATAACGCGATACCAGCACCAGCGGTACAGCGAATGCCATGATGATCCAGTCTTCCTTATGGAAACTGAATGTCAGCATGCTGAGGCCAATCAATAGGAAGAGCACGCCATTGAGGAACTCATCGACCAACTCCCAGAAGTGGTCGAGATGATCTTCACTTTCTTTTGAGAAGCCGATGTAGCGCGTCCAGTTACCAATCATGATACCGGCTACCACCATTGCCAGCGGCCCAGAAACACCAATCAGGCTGGCAAATACATAGCCTGCAGTTGGTATGCCTAAGGTCAATAACAACTCCATTGAGTGGTCGTCGGTATGACAAATCAGGTAATGGAACAACAAGCCAAGTAAGAAGCCATACACGATGCCGCCAATCGCTTCATGCAGGAAGAGCTCAACGACGCCTATTACGGTTGGAGCTTCAGTGCCGAATGCGACAGTGAACAGGGTGATAAAAATCACCAGACCAAAACCATCATTGAAAAGGGACTCGCCCTCAATCTGCGTCGAGATACGCTTTGGCGCATTGAGCTTTTTAACAATGGCAAGAACAGCGATAGGGTCTGTAGGAGAAATCAGGGCACCAAACAGCAGGCAGTAGATGAAATCGAACGGAATACCGATGAGCTGGAAGAAGAGCCAGGCGACACCACCGATAAAGAAGGTGGAAACCAACGTCGCTCCAAGTGCCAGCACCGTAATTTCCCATTTCTGATCTTTTAGGTTGGGTAGTTTTACTCCCAGGCCGCCAGCGAAAAGTAAGAAACCCAACACGCCTTTCAACAAGAAATCATCGAAGTGAATTTCATTGAGGGTCTCGGCAGCAAGGTCTTTTAAATCAAACCAATTGTTGTGTCCCGAGATAACGATCCCAAGTGAGAGGATAAGGGCACCGGCAGTGATAGCGATAGTTGTCTGCATTTGGCCAATTTTGCTATTGATAAAGGCAATCAGCATGGCTGCCGCAGCGAGAAAGCAGAGCGTTGTGTAGACGGTCATTGATGACCCCGTGTAGGCTGAGATTATGATTCGGAAAGTTGTAACGAAATATAAATCCAAGCGGCGCAGAAAACTACAACAAATGTATGTCAGCAGAGAGGTTAAGGCTTAGCTGAGGTTAATTAGACGTCTAGATTTCCATTTGGTCTGTGATACTATGCGAATAGCGAGAAATATAAGAAGGATCTGCGGTTGTGAGTAGTAAGGAAACACTGGAAAAACTGTTAGCGGAACGCATTCTGATCATCGATGGTGGCATGGGCACCATGATTCAGGGCTATAAGCTCGAAGAAGACGATTACCGCGGTGAACGCTTTGCTGATTGGCATTGCGACCTTAAAGGCAATAACGACCTTTTGGTACTCACGCAACCCCAGATGATTAAAGATATCCACGCAGAATATCTTGAAGCTGGCGCGGATATCCTTGAAACCAATACCTTTAACGCGACCACCATCGCCATGGCTGACTATGAGATGGAAAGCCTGAGTGAGGAGATTAACTTTGCGGCAGCCAAGTTGGCGCGTGAAGTCGCAGATGAGTGGACAGCGAAAAATCCGGATAAGCCTCGCTTTGTCGCTGGCGTTTTGGGTCCAACTAACCGCACCTGTTCGATTTCTCCTGACGTTAACGATCCCGGTTACCGTAATGTCAGCTTTGATGAGCTGGTGACGGCATACTCTGAATCGACCCGCGCGCTTATCAATGGTGGCTCGGACCTTATTCTGATTGAAACCATCTTTGACACTCTGAATGCCAAAGCCTGTGCCTTTGCGGTTGAGACCGTTTTCGAAGAAATGGGCACCCAACTGCCGGTGATGATTTCCGGTACGATCACTGACGCGTCAGGCCGTACCCTGTCAGGCCAGACGACAGAGGCTTTCTATAACTCTCTACGTCACGTCAAACCGATCTCCTTTGGTCTGAACTGTGCGTTGGGCCCTGATGAACTGCGCCCTTACGTGGAAGAACTGTCACGCATCTCTGAAACCTTTGTTTCTGCGCACCCGAATGCCGGCCTTCCGAATGCTTTCGGTGAATATGATCTGTCTCCGGAGGACATGGCTGCTCATGTGAAAGAGTGGGCGGAAAGTGGCTTCCTGAACATGATTGGTGGCTGTTGTGGTACGACACCAGAACACATTCGCCACATGTATGAGGCGACCAAGACGGTTAAGCCCCGTGCATTACCAGATCTTCAGGTGGCTTGTCGCTTGTCTGGCCTTGAGCCATTGACCATTGAAAAAGAAACCCTGTTCATCAACGTTGGTGAGCGTACTAACGTGACAGGTTCTGCGCGCTTCAAGCGTTTGATCAAAGAAGAGCAGTACGATGAAGCGTTGGAAGTGGCACGCCAACAGGTAGAAAATGGTGCCCAGATCATCGATATCAATATGGATGAAGGCATGTTGGATGCGGAAGCCTGTATGGTACGCTTCCTTAACCTCTGTGCCTCTGAGCCTGAGATCTCCAAAGTGCCGATCATGGTCGACTCTTCCAAATGGGAAGTGATTGAAGCTGGCCTTAAGTGTATTCAGGGCAAGGGCATCGTTAACTCCATCTCGCTCAAAGAAGGCAAAGAGAAATTCGTTGAGCAGGCGAAGCTGATTCGTCGCTATGGTGCAGCCGTTATCGTTATGGCCTTCGATGAAGTCGGTCAGGCTGAGACCCGTGAACGCAAACTCGAAATCTGTACCAATGCCTACCGCATTCTCGTGGACGAAGTTGGCTTCCCACCGGAAGACATCATTTTTGACCCGAATATCTTTGCTGTCGCAACCGGTATTGAAGAGCACAACAACTATGCCGTCGACTTTATCGATGCGGTTGCAGACATCAAACGCGATCTGCCGTATGCGATGATTTCAGGCGGTGTGTCGAACGTCTCCTTCTCGTTCCGTGGCAACAACTACGTGCGCGAAGCTATTCACGCTGTGTTCCTTTATCACTGTTTCAAGAACGGCATGGACATGGGCATCGTGAATGCCGGTCAGCTTGAGATCTACGATAACGTCCCCGAGAAACTGCGTGAAGCGGTGGAAGACGTGGTACTGAACCGTCGTGACGACAGTACAGAGCGCCTTCTGGATATCGCTGCGGAATACGCAAATAAAGGTGTCGGCAAAGAAGAAGATGCTTCTGCGCTGGAGTGGCGAACCTGGGCGGTAGAGAAACGTCTTGAGCATGCTCTGGTGAAAGGTATTACCGAGTTCATCGTTGAAGACACAGAAGAAGCTCGCGTTAATGCTTCCAAACCGCTTGAAGTGATCGAAGGGCCACTGATGGATGGCATGAACGTCGTCGGTGATCTCTTCGGTGAGGGTAAAATGTTCCTGCCTCAGGTCGTGAAATCAGCCCGCGTAATGAAACAGGCGGTGGCGCACCTTGAGCCTTTTATCAACGCTGAAAAACAGGCAGGCTCCACTAACGGTAAGATCCTGCTGGCAACGGTAAAAGGTGATGTTCACGATATCGGTAAGAACATCGTTGGCGTTGTACTGCAATGTAATAACTACGAAATCATCGACCTCGGCGTGATGGTGCCTTGCGAGAAAATTCTCAAAGTCGCCAAAGAAGAGAACGTTGATATTATTGGTTTGTCCGGTCTTATCACGCCATCACTCGATGAAATGGTTCATGTCGCGAAAGAGATGGAGCGTCTGGGCTTCGACTTGCCGCTACTGATTGGCGGTGCAACGACCTCCAAAGCCCACACAGCGGTGAAGATTGAGCAAAACTACAATCAACCCGTGGTGTATGTGAATAACGCATCACGCGCGGTGGGTGTGTGTTCGTCGCTGTTGTCTGAGAAGCTCAAGCCTGCGTTTGTTGAGAAGCTTCAGGCGGATTACGAAGTGGTGCGTGAGCAGCATGCGCGCAAGCGTCCGCGCACTAAGCCTGTGACGCTTGAAAAGGCACGTGAGAACAAAGTCGCTATCGATTGGGAAAGCTACACACCGCCAGCGCCAGCGAAACCGGGTGTTCATGTGTTTGAAGACTTTGATGTGGCGACTCTTCGTAACTACATCGACTGGACGCCATTCTTTATGACCTGGTCATTGGTGGGCAAGTACCCGACGATTCTTGAGCACGAAGAAGTAGGGGAAGAAGCGAAGCGCTTGTTCAAAGATGCTAACGATCTGCTGGATCGCGTTGAACGCGAAGGCCTGATGAAAGCCAGTGGTATGTGCGCCTTGTTCCCGGCAGCAAGTGTGGGTGATGACATTGAAGTCTACACCGATGAATCACGTACTGAGGTTGCCAAGGTGCTGCATAACCTTCGTCAGCAAACGGAGAAACCGAAAGGCTTTAACTACTGCCTGTCTGACTACGTTGCGCCAAAAGAGAGCGGTAAGAAAGATTGGATTGGTGCGTTTGCAGTAACAGGCGGTATTGGTGAACGTGAACTTGCGGACGAATATAAAGCGCAGGGCGATGACTACAACGCCATCATGATTCAGGCGGTGGCAGACCGTTTGGCTGAAGCGTTTGCGGAATATCTGCATGCACATGTCCGTAAGGAAATTTGGGGTTACGCTGCGGACGAGAATCTATCGAACGATGACCTTATCCGTGAGAAATATCAGGGTATCCGTCCTGCTCCGGGCTATCCAGCCTGTCCTGAGCACACAGAGAAAGGCACCTTGTGGGAGTTGCTGAATGTAGAAGATACCATTGGTATGTCGCTGACCACTAGTTACGCCATGTGGCCAGGTGCATCGGTATCTGGCTGGTACTTCTCGCATCCTGATTCGCGCTACTTTGCCGTTGCGCAGATCCAGGAAGATCAGCGTGACAGCTATGCCGATCGCAAGGGCTGGGATTTGATCGAAGCAGAGAAGTGGTTGGGGCCAAACCTCAACGGTTAATTTTTGGGAAATTAAAAAGAAAAATGGCGCTCAGTGAGCGCCATTTTTGTATCCACAGAAGAAGAAATTAATCTTCGAACAACTCTTTGTGTAGCGCGCGGACAACTTCTTTAGATTCTGACGTGCTAGTCAGGAAGCAGAGGTTGTGGTTGCTTGCGCCATAACAAATCATACGTAGGTTGTAGTCTTCCAGTGCACTGAAGATCTTGGCGGCTGCACCTTTTGATTCGCTCATGTGGTTACCAATGAGCGCGACCAGACACATGTCTTGCTCTACGGTTACCTTACAAAGTGCAGCCAGCTCCTGTTCTGCCGCTTCAGGCAATTTAGGCGCACCACCTTTGGTGTTGGTTTGATCCAGTGTCAGAGAAACACTGACTTCAGACGTGGTGATGAGATCGACCGACACTTTGTGCTTTGCCAGAATGTTGAACACTTCCGCCAGGAAACCATAAGCATGGAACATATTCAGACTGGTGAGCGTCACCATGGTCTGGTTGCAACGCAGTGCCAGCGCGCGGAAAAGCGGAGATTTCTCTGCTTGATGACGAATCCAGGTACCGCCTTGTTCAGGGGCTTTAGATGAGCCAACGAACACAGGAATGTCCTGACGCATTGCCGGGATAAGCGTCGCCGGGTGTAGGATTTTCGCGCCGAAGTTTGCCATCTCTGACGCTTCACTGAAGCTGATTTCATCGATAGGGCTCGCTGCTGGGGCGACGCGAGGGTCAGTACTGTAGATACCCGGAACGTCGGTCCAGATTTCCAGCGAAGTTGCTTTGACGGCTTCAGCTAAAAGCGCTGCGCTGTAATCACTGCCACCGCGACCCAGTGTGGTGGTGTTGCCTTGTGTATCAGAGCCGATAAAGCCCTGCGTCACGACAACTTTGTCTTCAAACAACGGCGTGAGCACGGTTTCAGCGTGGTGCGCTGTTTCAATCAAATCTGGGGTTGCTTTACCAAACACGTTGTCGGTTTTCAGCACATCACGGACATCAGCGCGAACAGCATTGATGCCTTTATCGTTCAGCAGGTGGGTAAAAATATGGGTCGACATCAACTCGCCACAAGCGACGAGGGCGTCAGTAATTTTATCTGAAGGTGAAGTTTCTGCCGCCGCAGAGAGTGTTGCTACTTCATCGAGAATTGCATTCACACCTGATGCAACTGCCGGTGCTTCCGGAAGCTGTTTCAGAATGCTGAAATGAATATCGTGCAGTTTTGTCAGCACTTCCTGCTGCCTGTCATTGGCAACACCATTTGCCAGTTCAACCAGTAGATTTGTTACGCCAGAACAAGCGCTAATCACTACTAGTCGAGTGCTCAAATTCCCTTTAATCACCGCTGCACAGTTAGACATAGCTGTGTAGTCGGCTACACTCGTGCCGCCAAATTTTGCGACATTTAATGCGTTCACTTCCCTTCACCTCCCATAATCGCGAATGGAGTAATCCTGAATAAACAAAGTAATAAGTTGGGAGACAGATAGAGGGTGCGAGCGGGCAGGAAGAAAGGGTATTTCTCCAGAAGCGCTCCATCTCCGTTGAGATGACAATCCGAAGGATTCAACCTTCTAGACCGACAACCCAGCCCCCAAGGTCTGGTATTGCCTCGGCGTCTTACCCCCTCATCGGATTGCATTGGAGTTGGGGCTCCGCAATTCGACTACCTGGTAGACGCGCCTCTTCTGTCTCTGCAGAGCACAAATTGTGCTGAGCAAAAATTGCCCTCTATTGATAAATGTTTGTAATGTTATTGTCAACGTTTGTTTGAGTTTCAAGCGCCTCTTTTCAGCCGAGTGAAGGACTTTTGCTTGATGATGCTTGGGTTTATTCAACGTTGAGATTTTAGCCAGCCCTATCCGGTGGTAGGGTAAATAGACCCAAGGAACAAAAGGCAATGGAGAGCAAATAATGACAATTTCACGCTTTATCCCACCACAACGTACCCTGATGGGGCCTGGTCCCTCTGATGTTTCACCACGCGTATTGCAAGCGCTGGCTCAGCCAACGATTGGTCATCTAGACCCTCTTTTTGTGGGAATGATGGATGAAGTTAAATCACTGCTTCAATACGCATTCCAGACCGAAAACGCCTTCACCATTGCGGTGTCCGCCCCGGGCAGTGCAGGTATGGAGACCTGTTTTGTCAACCTGATTGAGCCGGGCGATACGGTGATCGTTTGTCGAAACGGTGTATTTGGCGAACGTATGCGTGAAAACGTAGAACGTTGCGGTGCGACGTCAGTGATGGTTGATGACGAGTGGGGTAAGCCTGTTGATCCGGCAAAGGTCGAAGCGGCTTTGAAAGCGAACCCAGAAGCATCGGTGGTGGCGTTTGTTCACGCTGAGACATCGACCGGCGCACTCAGTGATGCGAAGACAATTTCGTCACTGGCGCGTGAGCATGGCTGCCTGACGATTGTTGATGCAGTGACCTCTCTTGGCGGTGTGCCATTGCTGGTGGATGAGTGGCAACTGGACGCTGTGTATTCTGGCAGCCAGAAATGCCTCTCCTGTGTACCGGGCTTGTCGCCAGTGACTTTCTCTCCGCGTGCAGTAGAAAAAATGCAGCAGCGTACTGGTAAGGTACAGAGTTGGTTCCTCGATCAAAGCCTTGTGCTTGGCTATTGGAGTGGTGAAGGCAAGCGTAGCTATCACCACACCGCGCCAGTAAATAGCCTTTACGCCTTGCATGAGTCTTTGCTGATGCTGAAAGAGGAAGGTCTGGAGAATGCATGGCAACGTCATCGTGATATGCATGAGTTACTCAAAGCCGAACTGGAAGCGCTGGGTGTTAACTTCCTTGTTGATGCTGACCATCGCCTGCCGCAATTGAATGCTGTCGCAGTACCTGAAGGCGTCGATGATGCCGCGGTGCGTGCGAAACTTCTCAATGACTACAATCTGGAAATTGGTGCGGGTCTGGGAGCACTGGCAGGTAAAGCGTGGCGTATCGGTTTGATGGGTTATGCGGCTAAACGTGAAAACGTAGCCTTGTGTGCGAAGGCACTGAAAGATGTGCTTGGTTAAGCGGAATTGAATTGAGAAACGCCCCGCATGAATGCGGGGCGTTTTGTTTTATTCCGCTGGAAGCTCAGAAAAGTCAGGTTGAAATTTTCGGTACGGGAAAAGCAGTGATGCTTCATCCTTTAACTGTTTGGCAACCGTTTTATGCCCAGTGAGCATCGCCAGCTCAATCAGAGATTGATAGCCATCAGCATTCGGAGAGGTTTCCAGTCGGGAGATTTGCCCCCGAAGGTACAATTCCTGCGCGCGTAAATCCCGGCTTTCAACACTTTCCAGAAACGCCCGCTTTCCTTCCACTTGCTGATAGAAGTCATTCCACCAAGGGTGCGTTTGATACTGAGTCAGCTTACCGTCGCGTATCTGATAGGTGCGAAGCGCCTGTTCGCCAAGATAGATTGAAGACAACACCAAAACCAGCGTGGCAGTCAGCACCGTGTTAGCGGCGATTTTCATTGGCCGTGGATAAGGCAAAAGTACGCGGCGGTATCTCGCGGTAAGGTTATCAATCCAGTAAAGCAGCACCACAAACAGCATGCCCAGTGCCAGGTTGGTTTCAATGTAGTCTGTCAGTGCTATGCCAATGAGGGATGGCAGAATGATTGCTAGCAGCATCAAGCGGGTGCCATTCGGTGCTTCTAACAACTTACGCACCACCAGTGTGAAGAGCACACCAAAGCTCGCCCAGTAGGCAATGCCGCCCTGAATTAAACTTGCGAGCAGCCAACTCGGATACATTTCTTGAAGCGGCAGAACATGGTTTTGCTCGATGCCAAACAACAGCTGTGCTTTATCGAGCTGCCCCAGACCTATGCCTTCAAACTGAGCCTGCCCCAGTAATGCCCATGCCTGCGATAGTACCTCTAACTCCTCGGCTGAATAACGGGCAGCGAAAAGAGCCGAGTGAGGAACACTTCCAAACTTCCAAGCGATAGCAAAGCCCGCCAATACCGCGAAATTCCAAAGACCATGGTGTCTTTTTTGGCTGAAACGGAATAAGAATGGCTGACTGAAGATCACCAGCACTAAAATCACGGTGATTAGCCAAGGCGATTTCAATGCCGTGAGAGCCGGAATGGTGAGCAGTGGCGTCGCAAGTAATAATGCATGGACGGGCACCCAGTTGCGCTTGTACGCTTTAGTCCGCGCGAGCAAGTAAGCTGACAGCATTAAAGATGTCAGTAGGACGATGCCCAGTACATCACTGTTGCTTTTGAAGTCTGGAAGGCTTGATGACGATATCTCGCTGATATTAGGCAGCAACAAAGGAATAGCGAGCAGCCAGCCGCTTAAAAGCGGTAACCAGAGGAGATATTGCCGTTGAAGATGGTTAAAGCTGAACTGCTGCAAGGTACAAAAAAGCAGTAAGGACAACAGAACGCTGAACCCCTGCCATGCAGCCGAATGCCAGTCGGCGTGAAGATAAAATGACGGTATCAGGGCGAAACTCGTGCTCAGCGCCAGCCATCCTGTCATGGTCGTGTGACTGAAACGCCCTTGTCTTGCTGCTTCCCAAACACCGAAGCAAACGATGGTAACTGCTAACAAGAGCGTTAAGGCTGTCGCAGGATGTTGAACACCGGAGAAAACGAGTGGAATTTGGTTCAGTGGCAGGCAGAACAAAAACAGCGCAGCCAGCGCAATCAGCACTGGCTTAACCAAAGGCTTTCTGGCCACTTTTGATGGCCAGAGGTTTTGAAAACGCATTGTTTGCATAGACTGTTTTTCACTGGCTTACGCCAGTATCCGCCCTATGATGCTTTTTGTTTAAGCAAGGGTTTCAGGAACCTTGCTGTGTGCGAACCCTCAACCAAAGCCACGTCTTCCGGTGTGCCTTCGGCGATGATCATACCGCCACCGCTACCACCTTCAGGGCCTAAGTCGACAATCCAGTCCGCGGTTTTTATCACGTCCAGGTTGTGTTCTATCACCACAATGGTGTTGCCGTGATCGCGCAGTCGGTGCAGTACCGTCAGTAGTTGCTGGATATCATGGAAGTGTAGGCCAGTGGTTGGCTCATCCAAGATATACAACGTCTTGCCGGTATCACGCTTGGAAAGCTCACGCGCCAGTTTCACGCGTTGCGCTTCACCACCGGAAAGGGTGGTTGCAGCCTGTCCCAAGCGGATGTAGGAAAGACCGACATCCATCAGCGTTTGCAGTTTGCGCGCTATCGCTGGCACGGCATCGAAGAACTCTCGGGCATCTTCCACTGTCATCTCAAGGACTTCATCAATGGTTTTGCCTTTGTAGCGGATCTCCAACGTCTCACGGTTATATCTCTTACCTTTGCACACGTCGCACGGTACGTAAACATCTGGGAGGAAGTGCATTTCCACTTTGATAACGCCGTCGCCCTGACAGGCTTCACAGCGGCCGCCTTTGACGTTAAAGCTGAAACGGCCCACTTTGTAGCCACGGGAACGCGCTTCCTGTGTACCAGCAAACAGCTCTCGGATAGGTGTGAAGATGCCTGTGTACGTTGCCGGGTTGGAGCGTGGAGTGCGTCCAATCGGGCTCTGGTCGATATCAATCACCTTATCAAAATGACCCAGACCGTCGATGTCCTTGAAAGGTGCAGGCTCGCCGGTGGTTGCACCGTTCAATCGCTGGTGGGCGATTTTGTAGAAGGTATCGTTGATAAGGGTTGATTTACCCGAGCCGGATACGCCGGTCACACAGGTCAGCAAACCAACAGGAAGAGTCAGGTTAACGCTCTGCAGGTTGTTGCCTGTTGCCCCCTTAAGCTTCACGACCTTTTTCTTGTCGTAAGAAATTCGCTTGGCAGGGACTTCAATCGCCTTTTTCCCGCTGAGGTATTGGCCAGTTAAAGAGTTTTCATTCTTGATGATTTCTTCATACGTCCCCTCAGCAACGATGTGGCCACCATGCACTCCGGCTCCTGGTCCGATATCGACAATGTAGTCTGCCGCGCGGATAGCATCTTCATCGTGCTCAACCACCAGCACAGTGTTACCCAGATTACGAAGGTGCTCCAAAGTCGCCAGCAGGCGTTCGTTGTCACGCTGGTGGAGACCAATGGATGGTTCATCCAGCACATACATCACGCCGACCAGACCCGCACCAATCTGACTGGCTAGACGGATTCGTTGCGCTTCACCACCTGATAGGGTGTCCGCACTGCGCGATAGGTTGAGGTAGTTCAGACCGACGTTGACCAGAAAACTCAACCGGTCATGAATTTCTTTGAGTACCTTGTCGGCAATTTGTGCACGTTGGCCCGTTAGCTCCAGATCTGCAAAGAAGGTGAGTGCTTCGTGAATGCTCATTTCACACACGGCTGGCAGGTTAGTGTCACCGACAAAGACGTGGCGAGCTTCTTCACGAAGGCGAGAACCACCGCAGCTTGAACATGGCTTGTTGGCGATGTATTTCGCCAGCTCTTCACGCACGGCCATGGATTCTGTATCACGGTAGCGGCGGTTGAGATTATTTAAAATCCCTTCAAACGGATGCTTACGCACAGTGATATCACCGCGATCGTTCACGTACTTGAAAGCAATTTCAGTATTGCCGGAGCCGTTTAGAACCACGTTTTGAATGGTTTTCGGTAAATCCTGCCAAGGTGTTTCGATGTCGAATTCATAATGATCGGCAAGCGAGCTCAGCATCTGAAAGTAGTAGAAATTACGGCGGTCCCATCCACGGATGGCACCACCAGCAAGGCTTACCGCTTCATTTTGGACCACGCGGTTTTCATCAAAATACTGTTGTACCCCTAGACCATCACAGGTTGGGCAGGCACCTGCTGGGTTGTTGAAGGAAAACAGGCGTGGCTCAAGCTCTTGCATGCTGTATCCGCAATGCGGACAGGCAAAGTTGGCTGAGAAAATGAGATCATCACCGTCACCATCCATAAAGCTGACTACAGCTGTGCCGCCCGTCAGCTCAATGGCGGTTTCGAAAGATTCCGCCAAACGCTGTTGCAGATCGTCGCGCACTTTGAAGCGGTCAACGACCACTTCAATGGTATGCTTTTTGTGAAGCTCCAGTTTCGGTGGATCAGAAAGGTCACAGACTTCGCCATCAATACGCGCGCGGATAAAACCGTGGGCGACCAGGTTTTCCAGCGTTTTGACGTGCTCTCCCTTACGTTCTTTTACGATAGGAGCCAGCAGCATCATCTTGCTGCCTTCTTCAAGCTCCAACACCTTGTCGACCATTTGGCTCACGGTCTGTGCTTCCAGTGTCACATTGTGCGTCGGGCAGCGCGGGTCACCTACACGCGCGTATAGGAGACGCAGGTAGTCATAAACTTCGGTGATGGTACCAACGGTTGAGCGTGGGTTGTGAGACGTCGATTTTTGTTCGATAGATATAGCCGGGGACAAGCCTTCAATATGGTCGACGTCTGGTTTTTCCATCAGGGAAAGGAACTGGCGTGCATAGGCAGACAGTGATTCTACATAGCGGCGTTGGCCTTCTGCATACAATGTGTCGAAGGCCAGTGATGACTTGCCGGAACCGGAAAGTCCAGTGATCACGATCAGCTTGTCGCGTGGGATCGTCAGGTTAATGTTTTTCAGGTTATGGGTGCGAGCCCCTCTGACGTCTATCGTATCCATGTCTACCTTGCCCTTAGCGCTCAGGTTTGCAGCCTGAAGAAAAAACGAATGAGGAAGTATCCCACATTATCGCGTGATGAAAAAGAAGAAAGCTGTATAAATATACAGCTTTCTTCAGTGTTGCGACATGCAAATTTTAACGGTGCTTCAGCCTGAATCGATCAGCCTGTTTTTACCGTTTTTTGAGGCTGGTTCGGTGCATCAGACTTCAGGTAGATATTTTCGTAGCAATAGTTGGTTGCTTCGATAAATCCTTCAACGCTACCACAGTCAAAGCGTTCACCTTTGAATTTGTAAGCCAGTACACAGCCGCTTTGTGCTTGTTTCAACAGGGCATCGGTGATCTGGATTTCCCCGTTTTTGCCTGGCTCTGTTTTTTCCAGGATGTCGAAAATGTCTGGGGTCAGGATGTAACGGCCGATGATCGCCAGATTACTTGGCGCGGTGCCTTGCTCTGGCTTTTCTACCATGTTGTCGACACGGTAAAGATTATCACGCATCTCTTCACCGGAAATGACGCCGTATTTATGAGTCTCATCTTCCGGCACTTCTTCCACAGCAACGATAGAGCAACGGAACTGCTTGTACAGCGCAACCATCTGGGAGAGTACGCCGTCTTCCAGATTTACACACAGGTCATCTGCCAGCACAACGGCAAATGCCTCGTCACCTACCAGCTCGCGACCAGTCAGGATAGCGTGACCCAAACCTTTCATTTCTTTCTGACGAATATAGGTGAATGACGCTGCATCGATAGTCGCGCGAATGTCTCCCAGCAGGGCTTCTTTGTTCGTGCCGCTGATTTGATGTTCCAACTCGTAGTTTTTATCGAAGTGATCCATCAAGCTGTGCTTACCACGACCGGTAACAATACACATGCCAGTGATGCCGGCTTCAATCGCTTCGTCAACGCCGTACTCAATCAGCGGCTTGTTAACGATTGGCATCATTTCTTTTGGCATAGACTTGGTTGCAGGCAGAAAACGGGTACCGTAGCCAGCCGCGGGAAAGAGGCACTTCTTAATCATAGGTTGTCCTTAATACAATTCATCCAACTATCTAGTCGTCATGATAGAAAAATTAGGCAGATAGGATGTTAACATTAATCAGTTACAAATCTGTCTCATTGTTTGATTATGCGTGCAGAGCGAGTCTTCAACAAGATAGGCTTATCCGATAGGCCAAAAACCGAGTCGTTTTTCGACCTTGTGCACAGCGAGAATGTTCTGTGTGCTCACGCCAATACTCACTGCTAGGGCCGCACCGACGATTCCCCATAATGACGTAAATATCAGTATCAAAGTCACGGTGAGGATCCCGGCAAACAAGGTAATGTTTCGCATGTCTCTCTCATAGCCACACATAGTGAGAAGAAATCCGACAGATCCTGTCATCACATTGATGGTCTGGCCAACGGCCAAGATAACCAGAAGTTGACCTGATTGTGAAAACTCTTTGCCGAACAGTGCCATGATAGTATCCGGCCAGATGAGAACAACCGTTAACACCGGGATGGAAAATACTATCATCAGACGGGTAGAAAATTGAGCCAACCGTTTCAGCTCATCGAACTTATCTGCTTTGAATAGTGCCGAGAACCTCGGAGCAGCAACGAAATTAATGACCATCAACATAAAGCTGATGAGCAGGGACGTTCGTTGAGCTGCAGAAAAATAGGCGACTTCCTCAGAGGTCACAAACAGACCTACAATCACCACGGACGCCCAAGGGATTGCCTGGCTGGTGGCCGAAATCAACCAAAGGTTAGGCACAGATTTCCAAAGTGCCGGCATCTTGCGGTCACTGGTATCGAGGCGATGTGTCGGCACTCGAAACCATAACCACATACCACTTAACACCACTAGCCCGGAGGCAATGACATAAAGCACAGATGCTGTGCCTGCCATCGGATTAGGCTGATAATGGGCGAGCATCAAGAGAGCGGGCAGTGCAAGGACAGTCACACCAAGTTGCATGGAACAGACAGAGGCAATGACTTTGCGCGTTGCTTGAAGCGCATAGCCGTTAAGAAAGAACAGGCTGACAAACGGTATCGCCAGAGAAAAGTATCTCAGACTTTCTGTCGCTTCGGGTTTACTAAACACATTGATTGCTAGCCAAGGTGCAGCCAAATAGGTCATTCCACCGACCATCGCTGAGAAGGGGAGCACTGCAAACAGTGCATTGGTGAAGACTTGATTGGTTAAGTTCGCATTTTCCTGTTCTCCAGCCAGTCCAATAAACCGCAGAAGTGCGTTTTCCATCCCCATCAGGCAGAGAGTGCCCAGCAAAATCGCAAGACTCATACCAAGGAAAAACAGGCCTGATTGTTCTGCGCCAAGTACCCGTGCGGCAACCACGCTAAGTAAAAACGCCGCAGCAGCAGAAAGAACCCGGAAGATGGCTGCAAGGGCTGCGTGAAACAGAAACTGTCGGCGGGCAGGTTCCATGGACTGAATGCGGTGAACAAGTTGAGAAATCATGGAACGGCCTTACCAGGGAAAGACGAAAGGAATAAGAGAAAGCACAAGCACACCATAAACCAGACTCAAAGGCAGCCCGGCTTTAAGGTAGTCTCTCGGCACATAACGACCTGCCGTATAAACCATAAGGTTAGTTTGATAGCCAAAAGGAGAAAGAAAACTGGAGCTGGCTGCAAAGGCCACGGTCATGATAAATGGCATAGGATCAATTTGATACTGAGCGGCAATGGCTAAACCTACGGGAAAGCTTATTGCTGCGGCGGCATTATTGGTGATGAGTTCTGTCATCATCCAGGTGGCGAGATACAAAATCACTAATGCCCCGAAAGCGCCACCTGCGTTCCCGATACTCATAATGATATCTGCAAGCGTATCTGCAAGCCCTGTCAGGGCGATAGCTTGTGCTAACCCCAAAGCAGAGCCAACCACCAGGACCAGTTCAAACGGGAAGCGGCGTCTTAAATCGTGAATAGACACCAGACGTGCACCAACAGCAATGGCCAGCAGCAGAATCAATCCTTTGTAGAGCGGTAGCCATTCCAGAAAGCTCGCGACAAGCGCGCTAATCGCACCCACGCAAAAGAGCAAAGACTGGGAGCGTGAGAGCAACGCATTGTTTTCCTGTTGCCCGACCAAGATGAAGTTTTGAGCCAGATTTCCTCGAGTGAAAAAGTCCTCTCCCACTGCCAGCACTAACAAATCACCACCTTGCAGCTTGACCTGACCCAGACCGCCGCGGATTTGATCTTCACCACGTTTGACGGCGACGACCGCAGCACCAAATTGCGCTCGGAAGTTGAGGGATTTTATTGTTTTCCCTGAAATCACTGCATTAGGAGTAACAACCACACTGACGAGGTTATCAGAGGGAAGCTGCTCACCTTGTGTTTTCAGCGATAACCCTTTGAATTTATCAAGCAGGGCTGTGGCATCTAAATCACCAGAGAAAACCAGAATATCGCCACCCTGAAGGCGTTCTGAGGGAGAAACTGGGGAGATGATGCGATCTCGGCGAACTAATTCAACGAGGAACAAACGCTCTAAATGACGAAGTCCACTTTGCCCGATGCTTTGGCCAATAAGTGGCGAATCTTCATCAAGCTGGGACTCCAACAGGTATGCCTGAGAGGATTCGTCTTGATTGCTTTTCCGGCTCGGGAGCATTCTGATAGAAATAAGAGTGATGACAGCAACACCAACGAGGAAAACCGGAACACCAATCAGCGTAAAATCGAAAAAGCCAATACCTGGCAAACCTGCGTTGAGAGTAAAACCGTTGACCAAAAGATTGGTTGAAGTGCCAATCAAGGTCATGGTGCCCCCGAGAATGGCTGCATAAGAAAGCGGTATCAGCAATTTACTGGTTGGGTGTGAGCTCCTCGTCATGCTTCTCATCAGGGTAGAAACCACCGCCGTATTGTTAATGACGGCTGAAAGCAGGCCCGCAGAAAGTGTGGTCTGGAATGTCACCTTTCGAAGGTTGCCACTGGTACACCAGCGACCCAGCGCACTGATGAGCGGTGTGCGCTCTAAGATCACAGAGACCATGACCAAGAGTACCAGCGTGATCAACGCGGTGTTGGTGAAGTTATTGAAAAGCTGAATAGCAGGGACAATATCGAGCAGCAGAAGTGCAGTGAACACAGCGCCGAACACCAAAGCCGGGCGCAGGTTGGTAAGCAGCAGCGTGACCAGCAACCCTGCAATCAAGAGAGCCACGACCACGCTCATTGGTTAGGCCTCATAAATCAGGTGCAACGCCTCGCGTTGTTTTTCCGCACTGAAATCGCTGTTGAAAGCATCAATCGCTTGCTGATAGTCCGGGTGGTCAGGACGCTTACAGTAGTTAACGATTTGTTTGGCCATGGTGTCTGGTGAGCTCACCATAAACGGATAGTGCAGGTTCTGCGTTGCACCGATAATGCGCAATACCATAGGGATGCGTAGTTTGGCTGCTTCCAGAATAGTGAGCGGCATGCCTTCCCATGCAGCGGTATGAAGGTATAGATCTGCACTGTTTAAGGTTTGCATCAGTTGCTGGTGAGGGATCATTCCGGTGACCTCTACGCCAGCGTCACGCAATGCTTTTTCCATTTCCGGATCGCCACCGCCCAGCCAATGCAGTTTGATTTGGGTGGCTTCTGGGTATTCGTTCAGACTGGTAATAGTATCCAGCAGAAACTGCGGGTCTTTTTGTGGCGAGATTCGTCCAACAACCATCACATTGTATGGGGGCGTTTCACTGTCAGCTTCAAGTGATGCCAGTTCTCTATCAAGGTCAGCATAGTTATTAAGGTGCACGGCTTTTTTTGCGCCCAGTGCAAAGCCAAGTTCACACTCCCTCTCGCTGCAGCCGGCAATCATGTCGATGCGGGATAAGCCTAATTTCTCAAGGCGCATATACACTTCCTGCATGAAATCAGAAATGTCCCGGCGCTCGAATGCGTAGCAATGCGGGGTGTAGACAATTTTGGTGTTGCCTTTTTTGGGTAGAAACCGACCCAGAAACCCAGCAAAGCTGGAATGAAGGTGGATCACATCTGGTTGCAGCTGAAGTACCGCTTTTCTCGCTTCACGGAAGAAAGCCAATAATCCCCCTTCCATGGTTTGAACATCATCGAAAAGGGTAGTGATCGCCATACCGGTATCATCATTGGGGCGTAGCCTGGCAAAGAGGTGATGTCGAATCGGGTCCTCTTGGGTCGATTTCGCATAGCTGCAGAGCGCGGTTTGAATACCGCCACCAAACGCTTCCGTAATATGGAGAACGGTTTTCATTACTGCCCCCATTTCTTCTTAAATTGAGTGATTTCCTCTTCACTGTAGACGGTGCGATACAAAGGCGCATCATAGAGGTGGAACAAACGCTCAAAGGGATAGGTTTCTTTAAAGCGTTGATAAAGCGCGGAATACCATTTGTTGGACGCTTCATTGCTTGATTGCAGCTTGAAGTCCGGCAGTTCAAGAAACTCACCCAGCACATCTGTTGATTGGTTAATCGCTTCACATTTCATTAGCAGCACATCGCAGCCACCTTGCTCGATGCGCCAGTACGTTTGCGATGGGTCCTGAACATGTTTAAGCACATCAATGTCGAACTGACGCTTTAGTTCCCTATCGAACCAATCGGTGAAGTAATCCAGACGCATCTGGGTTTCAAAGGCATCAGTCAGGTGGCGCAGCGTGGCATCCATATCGCCATGAATGGCTTCATTCTTTTTACCAGCAATGAACTGAATGTGCAGATCCTGGAAGAAACGGGAGACCACGGTAGCTATCGGGTCGCGCACCAGAGTGATGATTTTCAGGTGATCACGCTTTTGCAAAATGCGTTTACGGTGCGACAGGGTTAGCTTGTACGCCGCACGAATATGCCAGTCGAAGAAGCACGAAACATCGTCAGTGTTATGGTACATCTGGAACTCTTCGTTATCGTCGAAGGTGTGAATGTGCCAGCTGGGAATATTTGCATGCTCAAGGGATGCTTCAATAGACGATGAGCCAACCTTTCCCATTTGGTAAACCAGGACAAAATCCGGCGCGTTCAGGGTTTGGTCAAAAGCGCGCTGTCGGGCTAGGCTGAACTTCATTTTTTATCCTCTTGAAACTCGATGGTTGAAAGCGGCGTCACGGCGTCCAGAGATTGCGTTGAAGAAATGGATGCTTCGGGTAAAGGTTTTGGAGCTGTACGCGTATTGATGAAAAAGGGAAATAGGAACATCAGCATGATGGTGCTGTTCACAGCGACAAAGAGCACCATGGCGAGAATGTAAACCGCCAGCAGAAATGACACCGGGTTGATAAAGCGTTGCCTAAACAGGTGGCGAAGACCCAGCAGGAAACCACCAATAAGAATGGAAAGTCCTACCAAGCCATATTCAATCGCCACATCGAGGGCAAAGTTATGGGTGTAGATAGCCAGTTCCTGATTCTGAAAATAGTTAGCGATGTAGACGGGCAGCATTTTGGGCCCAACGCCGAATATTGGGTATTCCAGGAACAGAGCAAAACCATTGGCCAGCAGCAGTTTTCGCCATAACTCAGAATCCCAACGCGCCTCATGTTGGTCGGCGAAAAGAATGTCGAATTGGGTAAACTCAAACTTATCGAGAATGGCGTGTGTGCCAACCATATACCAGACAGAAAGCAGTGCCAGTACACCGCCCATCAATCCAAGCGTGCCCAGTGCAAAGGCGGTTTGCCGGGAGCGTGGGTGCGACACGTCACGACAAAACAGCAGATCGCAGGCGATGAGCGCTGCAATGCCTAACAGGGCTTTACGTTCGCCGGACATCAAGAGCATGATGGCTGCTGCCGCAAGCAAGATATGACCAAAGCGAATCTGGTCACGCAGGATGTAGAGCAGGGCGCAGGTAAACCCGAAGAAATACTTGGTGTTTCCAAGCTTTTTGAAGTCGTTGTACTCGGGGTGCATTAAGTGCCACCCCGCCGTGTAAAGCGCTCCCATAAAGGTATAAATCGCAACAAGACACAGAAAACGAGGGGACGCTAACAGGCCGGCTTGATGCAGTACACCGAGAAAGGCGGCCACAGAAAGCCACTGGATCATTTCGATAACGACAAGCTTCGGCGGCACACTGCTAATGATCCCGGTTAGCACGATGTAGGCGGCAAAGACAAAAATGAAGCCACCCGCACGCAAGGTCGATTGCAGCAGTTTTCCGCGAATAGCCGTAAGACCAAGAAAGCCGAGCGCAGCGATACCGACAAAGTCTGCAAGATAAAGACTGACACCGGCTACGCTGATTTTTGTGGGGACAAAAAACAGAACAACGGCGAGGGCTGCTGCATGTTCAAGCGATCTTGTCATCCGCTAGCTCCTGATAAGCTTGATAATATTGCTCGCGGAAAGTCTCCAGTTTATAGAGCTGGCAGCGTGACAAAGAACGTTGCGATGCCTGCGTGTATTTCTTAGGGTCTTCACAAATTGAAGCAATCTTTTGAGCAAGTGCTTCGTCATCGCCCAAGGGAAACAGATATTCTTCGGTGCCGATCACCTCATCGATGCCTTGAACGTTCGATGCAAGAACGGGTAATCCTGCGGCCATGCCTTCCACTGCCGCCAGACCAAATCCTTCGATAATGGTGCTCTGAACATAGATGTTCAGCCCGTCCAAAAACACAGGAATATCTGAGCGCACACCGTGGAAGACCACTCTGTCTTCAAGACCAAGATCTTTGACCAAGGTTTCATACTCGCTCCGGCGATCGCCATCTCCAGCGAGGTGAAGTTCATAGCGGGCTGGCAATCTGGCAAGCGCACGTATCAGCGTTGGGTGGTCTTTATAAGGGTGCAGTCGCCCCGCCATGCCGATACGAACAGGCGCATCTTCTGCAGGTGACTGCTTCTCTTGCATGGAAAACTTGCTGAGGTTGATGCCATTGAGGATCACTGAATAGTGCTTCTTCCAATGCGGGAGGAAATCTTCCAGCGCATTTTGTACCTGCCCTGTGATACACACGGTTTTCTGGTAGCGCCAGTAAAGCAGCCATTCGAAAGGCTTCATCCAGATGTGGTCGCGGCGTCTGTTATGCGAGTTGTGCTCAGTTTGAATTCGCTTCTTACCAAACGCTGCCAGCGCTACATAAATAGAGGGAAAGAGGTGGCCATGTACCACATCAGGCCATCTTAAAATTTGCCACTTTTCCTTTAGGGACAGCTTTTTCCAGACGATGCATTCCACACCGGCAGCTTCCAGCTCGCTGGACAGGTCGTTGATATCGTCCAATATCACGACCTTGCTCTCGTATCCCTCAGGCGTTGGGCACGCCAAATCAACGACAAAACGCTGAGCGCCGCCGTTTCGTGACAGATCATTAATGATGTGCAGTACTTTTACCGCCATGGTGGTGCTTCTCTCTTCCTCAGGGTCTGTTAACCTTTGGGGGTGAAATTTTGTTCTAGCCCTAAGCGTTTTAGGCGCGGCGAGGTGTGTGTCGCCTAGTGGTTCTAAGCAAACACACCTTAACAAAGCATAAAACGCTTAGGGCAGAACCCTTCGGGCAGCGTTTGTGGGGACTTTCTCCTGCGTTATCGGCTTCTCATGTAGGCTAGCTACACATCGAAGCCTCTGCCTTGTATAAAGTCCCCACAAACTGCTGCAAAAATCATCACCAAAGGTCAACAGACCCTCGCCTTTAGCGTCAACGTATCCACGTTCATTCGACCGATTTGGTTTCCCATTCCGGGTAGTGCTCGCGGATGTAACGGTTCAACGCAATTTCTGCCGCGGTGTAGGTACGTTTCGCTTTTTGTTCATGTGGTGCGTGGAGTGCTACCACCATGCCAGCTCCCACCGTGATATTGGTGAGACGGTCAATCACAATGAACGCGCCTGTTTTATGGTTCAGGCTGTAATTATCTGCCGCGACCGGTGCATTCAGACGTAAATCCACTTTGCCGATTTCATTCAGTGCCAACTCATTGGCTGACAGCGTTTCAAAGCTGTTGATATCGACTTTGTGTTCAATGCCAGTAATGCGACCTGTCACGTTATGACTGGCGAACTTGAAGTCATAGTCACGTTTGGTCTTCATGGTGTCCTGCGACATCCAGACAATGCTGGCGCTAAGGCTGTCTGTGACAGTAGGAGCGGTGTCCGGGTGCACTAACATGTCACCACGGGAAATATCGATTTCGTCTGCTAAAGTCACGGTCACCGCATTTTTCGGCGCAACGGCATCGATCTCTCCGTCATAAGTCACAATCGATGTGACTGTGCTTTGCTGGCCGGATGGCAATGCCATAACGGTATCGCCTTTGCGCAGAATGCCTGATGCGAGGGTGCCGCAGTAACCGCGAAAATCGAGGTTAGGGCGGTTCACAAACTGGACCGGGAAACGCATTTGGTCGAGATTTTGGTCGCGACTGATTTCGACACCTTCCAAAAGCCCCATCAGAGAAGGACCCTTGTACCAAGGCGTGTTTTCACTGGCACTGACCACGTTGTCACCTGCCAGTGCTGAAATCGGCACGTAACGGACGTCTTTGATGCCCAATTGGGAAGCCATTGCCTGATATTCTGCCTGGATGGAATCAAACACGGTTTGGTCAAAATCGACCAAATCCATTTTGTTCACGGCAACAACCACATGTTTTATGCCAAGCAGGCTCGCGATGTAGCTGTGGCGTCTGGTCTGGGTCAGCAGCCCTTTACGTGCGTCGACCATCACAATCGCGAGTTCACAGTTAGATGCACCCGTCGCCATGTTGCGGGTGTACTGCTCGTGTCCTGGGCAGTCAGCAATGATGAATTTGCGTTTTTCTGTTGAGAAATAGCGGTAGGCCACATCAATGGTGATGCCTTGTTCGCGCTCGGATTGTAGGCCATCTACCAACAGCGCCAGATCCAGCGCTTCACCGGCGTTACCGACGCGGGCGTTGTCTTTGTGCAGACTGGTGAGATGGTCTTCAAAAATCAGTTTGGTATCGAACAGCAGACGACCAATCAGGGTCGACTTACCGTCATCCACGCTGCCGCAGGTCAGCAGGCGTAGCAAATCCTTGTTTTCATGCTGATGAAGATAGGCTTCGATGTCCGATGCGATCAGCGATGAGCTATGACTCATGAGTCACTCCTTGTGCAGGCAAGCAAATGTTTAAATGTTTTTCGAGGCTTATGATTATTTAGAAGTAGCCTTCGCGTTTTTTCTGCTCCATGGAGCCCGCCTGATCGTGGTCAATCACACGGCCTTGTCGCTCTGAAGTTTTGGTCAGCAGCATTTCCTGAATAATCTCAGGCAGCGTCGCCGCCGTTGATTCCACCGCGCCTGTCAGTGGGTAGCAACCAAGGGTACGGAAACGCACAGATTTCATTTCCGGTTTCTCGCCTTTTTCCAAGGGCATACGGTCGTCATCCACCATAATGAGGGTGCCATCACGTTCGACAACTGGACGCTTGTCGGCAAAGTACAGCGGTACGATGTCGATGTTTTCCAGATAGATGTATTGCCAGATATCCAGCTCGGTCCAGTTTGAAAGCGGGAATACACGGATACTCTCGCCTTTGTTTACACGGCCGTTGTATACGTCCCAAAGTTCCGGGCGCTGATTTTTTGGATCCCAGCGATGGTGTTTGTCGCGGAACGAGTAAACACGTTCTTTAGCGCGGCTTTTCTCTTCATCACGGCGCGCGCCACCAAAAGCAGCATCAAAGCCGTATTTATCCAGTGCCTGTTTCAGTGCCTGGGTTTTCATCACATCAGTGTGTTTGGCACTGCCATGGGTAAACGGTCCCATACCCATGTCCACGCCTTCCTGATTGATATGCACCAGAAGATCGAGACCATGACGCTTGGTGAATTCATCTCGGAAGGTAATCATTTCCTTGAACTTCCATGTCGTATCGACATGGAGCAATGGGAAGGGCGGTTTACCCGGGTGAAAAGCTTTCATCGCCAGGTGGAGCATGACTGCCGAATCTTTACCGATAGAGTAAAGCATCACGGGGTTATCGAACTCAGCGGCGACCTCCCGGATGATGTGTATCGACTCGTTCTCAAGCTGTTTGAGATGGGTTTGGTTTAGCGAAATCTTGTCCACCATGGTCAGTCCTTTTTTACGTATCCAGCGGGTAACGCTGGTGGAACGCATCAATAAAATCGTTAAGCAATTCTGCGGGCAGGGAGTTAATGCCTGCCGCAGCTTTTCGGCCGCCGCCAGTTGGGAAAGAGGCTGCCAGTTCATCAGCACCAACGCGGTTTTTCAGCGGCGCGCGGATGCTAACCAGATAGTTTCCGTCTGCTTTGGCAGTGATCACCGCGTTCGCCACTTCCGGGTCGCGGTTGGTTAAATCATTGGAGTACACGCCGCTGATACGGCGCGCCCAGGCTTCATCCGGCAACATAAACACACGGGAACCTGCTCGCTCGGAGTAAGGCATAATCGCAGCCGCTTTTTCACTGTCGCCGACAAAACCATCTTCCAGTGTCGCGTAGACATCCGGACGCTCGGCAATGAAATTAAATGGCGATGGATAAGCTGCCATTAGGCGGTAAATTTCCGCGGGTGCGAACAGCAAATCGCTGAGCGATGAGCCGTAGCCGTTGTAGTTAAGATAAGTACCGAATTGCATCAGCTTGATGCGGTCTTGATCGCACAGGCCTGATTTATTGGCCAGTGTGTCAGCGGTAGCAATCATGTTGTCGCCATACGCGCCAACCAGAGCCCACTCGCGGTAACGGCCATCCAGCAGTTTGTCGACAATGAGACTTGTGCAGGTATTTGCGGCGGTGTTGATATGTGTGGTCAGCGACGCATGATCCGGCACTTCTCCCGGGTTATGGTGGTCGGCGTAAAATACACGCACGCCCTGTGACAATAAGTTATCCAGCGCAGCGCGGTTTTTCTCCATGGCCACATCCAACACAGTCACGTCTTGGGCGACAGCGGGATCGACCTGTTTCAACAGGGCGATATCACGCTTTACCCCGGTGATCAGTACGCTGTCTTTCGGGGTGGCGAGGCGAAGCTGAAGCAGGGCGCAAATCCCGTCAGCATCGCCGTTAAAAACATCAAAACTGGTTTTCATTGGTATTGTTAATCCTTGTTCTGAAAGCGATTAACTCGCTTCCAGTGTTTCGTCATCCTGCTTGTTATTGTTGTAATAACCATAGTGCAGCTTGTATTTTTCCTCCGCATATTTGGCGGAGAGTTGGTTTAGCACTACACCATCGATGGCGATGTCATGACGAACAAGTTGACTGATCGAACGGTTGACCTGTTTCTCCGTGGTTGCTTCTGCTTTCACCACCAGGATCATGCCACCAGCCAGACGCCCCAGAATCAATCCATCGCTCACCACCTGTACCGGTGGGGTGTCGAGAATGATCCTGTCATAGCTCTGTTTCAGCTGGTTGATCAGTGCCGAGAACTTGGTTGAGCCCAGAAGCTCCTGCGGGTTTTGTGGCAACAGGCCAGCAGGCAGGATATCGAGTTGCGTTTCATCATCGTGATAGATGCAATCCGTCACTGGTGCGCCCATCACCAGTACATTACTCAGTCCCGCTTGGTTGCGTGGCAAGCCATAACGCTGTCCGACAGCAGGCATTCGCAGGTCGCAGTCAATCAAGAGCGTGCGTTCCATCTTGGCAAGGGACTGGGCGAGGCTCATCGCCACGGTAGTTTTGCCTTCAGAGGGCAGTGAAGAAGTCACTGCAAGCACATTGCGCTTACTGTTGGTGAGCGTAAGCAGAATAGAAGTGCGGATAGTACGGACCGATTCGCTGAACAAAGCTTCATCTGGGTCCAGGTAAAGTGTGTGATCAAGCGGTACATTCTTGAATCGCTTTGCTTTTACACGGGGCAGAAATCCTAGGTGCTGCAATCCCAACTTCTCCTCAACATCGTCAGGTTTTTCAATGGTGTTGCGGTAAGCATCCGCTAAAAACGCACCAACGATACCGAGCAGCAGGGCGAATGCGGCGCTGATCACGATCAATTTGCCCGTCTGAGGGCTGGATGGATGTTGAGGGACAGCTGCACGATCTGTGAAGCGTGCGTTCACTGCATCGAAGTCGCCAGCAACTGTGGTTTCTTTCTGGCGGTTCAGGAACAAATCGTAGAGCTGGCGGTTAGAGTCAACGTCGCGCTTGAGTGAATCATACTGTGCACGTTTTGCACTGATATTCTGGTAATCGCTCTTCTTGCTTTCAAGCTGTGCTACCAGCGCGCGCTCTTGCTGACGTGCGCTGTTCAGTTCTTTCTCAATGCCTTGCGCCAGGTTATTGATCACCGAGTACATACGCTCTCGGACCGCGTCCAACTGTGCTTGAGCCTGGATCATTTTGTCATGTTTTGGACCATAGCGTTTAGCCAGCTCTGAAACACGGCGTTCTGCATCTGTTTCGGCATTTTTAACGTCACGTACCTGAGGGTGGTTGGAGATTTCCGGCACTGTCATCAGGCTGCCGCTGGCGTTGTTTTTCAGTTGGTCAAAAAGACTTTGTGCCGCAACCCGACGTTCACGTGCTTCGTTAACGCGAATAGACAGGTTAGTGAGTTCTGAGCCCGCCAACTGGTCGATATCATCAAGCTCTATCAGACCTTCTTCTTTCAGGAAGTTGGTCAGGGCAAGCTCGGCGGCATCCAAATTGTCTTTCAGTTCTGTGAGGCGCTCGGTGATCCAGAACGACGCGGTTTGGGTGGCCACCAAACGGGCTTCCAGATTGGACTCAATGTAAGCCTGACCAAGAGCATTGGCGACTTTTGCTGCCAGTTCAGGATCGATAGAACCAAAATGGATGTTAACTAACTGCGTATTACGAATCGGTTCGATTGTTAGGTGCGATTTAAACTTATTCAAAACAGCTTGGCGCGCAGAAGCATCATCGGTGAGCTCTGAAGGAGAAACCGGCTCCGGAAGGAACTGCTGCAATGGCCCGATGTTATGAAGAAAGCCCAATAGCTTCTCACGGCCTGACAACTCACCAACCTGATTATTGAATTCGCGGATATTGGCAATACCCAGATCCTCAATCACTTTTTCTGCAATGTGGTTAGAGCGCAGGATTTCAAATTGAGTCTGGTAGTACTCTTTCTGGCTGGTATCTAGGGTATATACTTCTTCGATTGATACCGCCTTGTTGGCTTCAGACTCAATAAGCAGCGTTGCGGTCGCACGGTAAACCGGAGTAATAGCAAGGATCAGCACTGTCGCGACCAAGGTCACCACCGCCACGAACGTAGCAATCGGCAACCAGTAACGCAGAAGAATGCCGACGTAACGCTTGAGATCGAGACGTGCAGGTTCGTTGGCCGGGTTAGGCTCGATAAGTTTCATGATGTTTACTAGTCCTTTTTATCTTCCGTGCGCAAAAAAAAGCTGTTCTTTCGGTTGGCTTCTTAGAAGAAGCTCTGATCCACTACGATGATGTCGCCAGGGCCAACAGATTTCGACAGACCAACGTTGTTTTCTGTTCTTCCGCTTTTGGCTTCTGTTTGTTGAATTTTGTTTCTTGAAGCGCGATCCGTGAAACCGCCGGCAATCGCAATGGCTTTGCCAATCGTTAACCCAGGCTGATAGTCATAACCGCCCGGATGATGTACCTCTCCGTTCACGTAGAACTTACGGAACTGCATAACGTTGACCGTCACTTTAGGGTCAATCAGATAGTCGCCTTTCAGCCCTCTCTGAATGATTTCCTGCAGTTGTCCGACGGTTTTTCCTGCTGCTTCCAGCCTGCCGAGATAGGGATAATCAAATCGCCCACGGGTGCTGAGAAGAATGTCCATGGAGAGGTCTTCCTCGCCATACACTTTGATAGAAATTCTGTCACCGTCATCTAGCACGTACTGCTCATTGTCAGCGTACGCGGTGACTGAAAATGTCAGCAGGGCGAAAAGAATAAAGCTAAATCGTTTGATCACAGGCTCACCTCCATGCCGAGAAAAAATCTTGTTTGATCATAACTATAGCCAGTCAACGTAGAGTCACGCTCAAACCAGCTGACGCCTGCCGTTACATCCCACCAGCGGGCAATGCTGTAGGTTGCACTTACGTCAAACTGGGTGTCGTCATCTTTACGGATACCCGGATAGTCATTGGTTCCATACCTAGCGGAGGCCGTTGTTGTCACTAATGGGGTCCATTTATGTTCCCAGTCAATCTTGATGGATTGATCTTCTACGTAGTCAGCGTTGAGGTTCGGGTCGCGCGCGAAGTCACGGCCCTCTAGGCGAAACTCACTGTAATCAGTGGGTTTCCAACTCAATCTCAGCTGCCAGCTGAAACCCTGGAAGTTCTCGCGCTGGTCACTGTCGAAATCTTTATTTTGGAAACCAAGTAGCAGTCGCCCTTGTGTTTTACCTGTGACATCCCAGTCCAAACCGCCATAAAGGAAGGTGTTGTTGTTGTCACGGCTGCCGCCAGGGCCCGTAAAGAGGTTGTCGTAACTGCGTATTTCATGTCGGAAGATAGTCAGCGCATGGAAATAGCTTGAGACCGCGTAATAAAACTCACCGGCCACATAAGGCATGTCCCAGTTATAGAATTTGGTGTCGACAGTAACGCCATTGGTGCGGACAAATACTTCGTCATCATAGTCTTTGGCTTCATAGCCTAAGATACCGACCAGACGGCCAGGTGCACCGTTGGCACCATACATATAGCGGGCGTTGGCATCATGGCGTCTGAAACGTAAAGGTTCATCGACCTGAAGGCTCGAACCTTCAGTCAGCCCTGTTCCGCGTGCTTCGCTCGCCACACGATAGGTGTAATCAAGACGAAGGCGATGGCGGATATCGAACAGCCAGAATGCATTTCCATGAAGCTCGTGGTTCACGTAGTCGTCTTCGCTGCTGTCGGTAAAGCTCACTGCGTCAAGCGTATAGTCGAACTGATAGGCTGAGCGGCGCGTTTCAAGCTGGGCAACAACCTTTGGCGTCACCCTGTACATGGCAGAGTCGACAGGATCGGTTTCTGTCCTGCGAACATTGTCATCGTGCCCAGCGCTGAATTGCAGCGTTGGAATGATGTCGATGCCATTTTCCGTTTGATAAGGAAACGGCTCCACTGCCTGTACAGAGAGAGGGACAGTACACAATGAGTAAAACAATAAGTTACGGCTTTTCACCTATCTCTCCCTAGTACGCCGTCTTACCGACAAACCCTTTGAACACGGTGGCGAAGACAATCTTGATGTCCATCCACAGCGACCAGTTCTGGATGTATTCCAAATCGAACTGAATACGTTTTTCCATTTTGTCCAAAGTGTCAGTTTCACCGCGGTAGCCATTGATCTGCGCCCAGCCAGTAATGCCCGGTTTTACTTTATGGCGCAGCATGTAGCGGTCTACGATGGCGCGGTATTGTTCGTTGTGTGCAACAGCATGAGGACGCGGGCCGACGATAGACATTCTGCCTTGCAGCACATTGAAAAATTGCGGCAACTCGTCAAGTGATGTGCGGCGGATGAAAGCGCCAAAAGGCGTCACGCGTGGATCATTCTTGGTGGCTTGTTTCACATCATCACCATTGTCCATGACAGACATAGAGCGGAACTTCCACACATTGATTTTGCTGCCATCAAGCCCGTAGCGGTGTTGCTTAAAGATGACTGGACCTGGTGATGAAAGCTTCACGCCAATCGCAACAGCCAGCAGCACTGGGGAAATCAGGAGCAAGATCAGAATAGACAGCACAATATCTTCCAGACGCTTCGCCCAGGCAGCAATGCCGCTGAATGGCGTGTCATGCACGCTCAGAGTATGAACGTGGCCAATGGTCTGCCAGCGGCTGTGCAGCAGGTTGTAAGTAAAGAAGTCGGGTACTAGATACGTCGTCGCCGTAGTGTCAGCAAACTGGTTCAGGTAACGGGCGATGCGGTCTTTAGCATGCATTGGCATTGCAATATAGACGTGTTGCAACTCACCCTGGCGCGCCAGTTCAAGTGCTTCACTGACTTTGCCTAACATAGGGGCTGGTAAGGTGCCTTCGACACGATCACTGCTGCGATCTTCATAAAAACCGAGGAGTGTAATTCCCAGCGTGTGGTTGCGCTGAAACTCTTGGGCCAGTTCTATACCGTTGGCTGTTGTACCGATAATGACTGCACGGCGAGTGTTGAAGCCATGGTTGCGCAGGCGGCTTAGCGCAGCTCGCGCCATAAAGCGCCAAAGTACTAAGCCTACAGCTGTACCAGTGAACCAAAGTGTCATCACAACACGGGAAAACTGAATGCCGCTTTTTGAGAAGAAGAAATAGGCAACAAGAAGTAAGCAGGCGCCACACCACGGCAGCAATGTTGCGACCATTTGTCCCTGAAAGTTACTGATACGCCAAGAACGGTAAAGGTGAGAGCTTTCAGCAAATAGCAGATAGAAAATACAAATCAGCGTGGCAAGATGTAACCAGGCTTCACTGATTGAACCCAGGTAGATTTGGCTAACAATTGCCAATGTGCCGCTGATGACGGCCAAATCACACAGTCGATAGAGAATGGCAAATTCAGTTCCATGTGTGCGGATTTTTCTACTATCCATGATTAGGTTCTCTGTAGTGATCAGGACTGAAAGCGATTGGTTCTATTTCATTTCTTCTTATTAAAAAGTAAACCACGCATTCCAAGCTCGCTAGCTCAGGTTTGACTTTCAACCAATTGCGTATCTCGCGATTTCTGAGGTGTAAGTAAACCAGTATGCGACTGAGCAGAGAAGATGAAGTTTGTCCGATTTTGGCATGTGACATTTGTACTTCCCTGTCATTACACTATTTAGCAAGTCATCAATAGCTGTTCAGAAATGCAGACAGCAAGTGACTTTTATTCCACAAATGCTGTGGCGATGTGTTGAAATTGAGATTTAGCGTTGAATTTATCGGATGTTGAATTCACGCGAATTTGATTGAAGGCCATCACCACTCAGTCTTGAGGATTAGAAAAGACTGAGTGACCTATGACGAAGATCACTGTTCACGAAATGCGCGATTAAAGCTTTCTGTGAGTGGTTTCAGTAAATATTCGATTGGCGTGCGCGGTTCGGTCAAAAGCATGACCTCTGCCTGCATTCCCGGATACAGCTCAATGCCTTCCAGAATGTCGCTAACGTTATCAATGAGTTTGACCCGGGCAAGGTAATAAGCGAGGCCTGATTGCTCGTCTACCAATCGGTCAGCCGATACTGTTAGAAGCTCGCCATCCAGTGGTTTGACGCTTCGCATACTGAGCGCTGTCAAACGGATCTGCGCTTTCATGCCGGATCGCACCTGATCGATATCTGAAGGATCTACCTTGGCTTCGATCACTAGCCCCTCATTACTTGGGACGATGTCGAGCAATGGCTGTCCCGGAGTGATAACACCTTCTTCAGAAAAAACCTGAAGATTCAATACTGTGCCGGATAACGGTGCGGAAATCGTGGTGCGGTTGAGAATATCTTTCGAAGAAGCAATTTGTTCATCAAGATCGTAGCGCTCCTGACGGCTTTCACGCAGACCTTCAACGATCTCTTTGATGCGCTCCAGTTCCTGCTCTCTAAGTTGTGCCTGACTCTCTGCTACGTTCTGAGCCAAACGACTGGCATTTGCCTGAAGTTGACTGATGGTACTGAGGATTTGTGCCTCTTCACGCTCCAGTCGTAGCACCTGTGTTTTACTCACATAGCCTTTTTCAGCGAGTTGACGGTTACCATCAATCTCTTCGCCGATAATCGAGAGGCGACGCTTTTCAATTTCCAGACGCTTCTTCTGGCCTTCCAGCTCCGCATTGTTCTGCGCCAGCTGTTTGTTGATGATCTCTTTCTGTGATTCAGAGAATCCGCGGCGGGCGGTGAAGATGCGCATTTGGTTGGTCAGGAGCTCTTCGACACGAGGATTATCACGCACTGTCTCGAGCTCTTCCGGGAAGGTAATGGTTTCGAGATTGTCACGCTCAGCTATCAGACGGGCTTCACGCGCCAGGGCATTTCGCTGACGGGAAGTCAGCTGCTCCAACTGCGCCTGTGGCTGGGTTTTGTCGAGATAAATCAGAGGCTGGCCTTTTTCGACCGTCGCCCCTTCAGTCACCAGCATTTTCTCAATAATACCGCCCTCTAAATGCTGGACGGTTTTCCGCTGGCTATCAACGGTAACCACACCCTGTGCAATCGAAGCGCCTTCCAATGGACTGAAGACAGACCAAATACCAAATGTACCGAAGAAGAGTGCGATGGTGCCGAAGCCAATAATAATCAGGCGTTTGATGGATGGGATCTCGTTCATTTCTGGCCTCCTTTCTGAGCGATGGCTGCACTTTGCTCAAGGAGCGGTTTCAGTACTTCGTCGCGCTCACCAAAGGCGCGGATTTGAGCATCCTGGAGAACCAACAGTTTATCCATGGATTGCATCATGCTCGGTCTGTGTCCGACCAGAATGATGGTTGCCTTGCGGGATTTGAGATAGGCAATCGCTCGTTGCAGTGCCGCTTCACCGACACCATCGAGGTTTGCATTGGCTTCATCCAACACAATCAGGCTAGGGTCGCCATAAAGCGCACGGGCGAGGGCAATGCGCTGGCGTTCACCACCGGAAAGTCCCAAGCCGCGCTCGCCAACGACGGTGTCGTAGCCTTTTGGTTGGCGAAGAATAAGCTCATGGCAACCCGCCAGTTTGGCGGCATGGATGACCATATCCGGGTCACCTTCAGACATACGTGCGATGTTCTGGCGAAGAGTGCCAGGGAAGAGCTCCACATCCTGTGGCAAGTAGCCGCAATGTGGGCCTAAATCGTCAGGGTCCCACTTCGCCACGTCCATATTATCCAGACGAACGGTTCCGGCTGTCGGTGTCAGGTTGCCGAGCATCAGACGTGCGAGCGTTGATTTACCGGTTCCAGATGGGCCGATAATGCCAAGCGCTTCACCGGGTTCCAGCTTGAAGTTAATGCCATGCAGCACTGGCTCCGCACCGCCCGGATGGAAGTAGGTGACTTTCTCAACCGAAATCAGCCCTTTTGGCTTTGGCAGCGGCATAGATTTCGCGCGCTCTGGGAAAGCCGGGATCTGTTCTTTCAGGCGCTGGTAACTTTGACGCGCAGAAATCGCCGTACCCCAGGCACTAATGGACTGTTCAACTGGTGCCAATGCCCGCGCCATCAGAATTGAACCGGCAATCATGGCACCTGCTGTCATTTCGTTTTCAATCACCAGATAAGCACCAACACCCAACATGGAGATTTGCAGCAACATGCGGATGAACTTTGAAGAGGCTGTCAGTAGTGCGCCTTTCGAGTTCGCAGTGACCTGCCCCTGAATGCTGTCATTGTTGAGTGCCGTCCAGCTTTTAATGAAGTTAGGCATAATGCCCATCGCTTCAATGGCATCAGCATTTCGCGCTGCTGACTCCGCCTGTTGCATCGCCATGATAGAGGCTTCATTGGCCTTTTTGTGCGCCTGACGGGTAGACATGTCATTGATAATGGCAATGGCGAACAGGATGAGTGCGCCCACCGTGGCGATAATGCCAAGGATAGGGTGAAGCAAGAAAACAAAGCCAAGGAACACCGGTGTCCAAGGGGCGTCCAGCGCGGGGATAATCGCATTACCACCGATAAAAGCGCGGATGGCGGCAATGTCACGAAGGCTTTGTACGGAAGCGGAAAGTCCCTGACGCAGTTGTAGGGCAATACTGCCGCTCAATATATCGGGAGACAGGCTTTCATCAAACCAGGCGCCAATCCGTACCATAAGACGTGTCCGGATATTTTCCAGCACCGCCATGGTTAAGAGGGCAAAGATGGTGATCATGCTGAGAAGCAGCAAGGTATCGATAGATCGGGAACTGATCACGCGGTCGTAAATTTGAAGCATGTAGATGGGCAAACACAGCACCAGTATGTTGATAACAAAACTGAATGCGATAACGAAAACCAGCGCTTTTTTACATTGCCCGAGAGTGTTTTCTAATTGCTTTTGTGTAGTGAGAGACATGTTATATCCGATGACGTTGCATCGCTATACGTATGGATACAGCCACGTAGCGAAAGATTTAATGAGCCCCAAAAAAAACAACCAGCATAGGAAGATACTGCTGGTTGTTTTGAGTATAGCTCGCCTGAGTTAGACGATAATAAAGTCATCTGCTGACAGGTCTGTCGCAGTGATGTTGTTCAGAGTAAAGCTTGAGCCGTCCGCCAGATTGACCAGCGTATTGTTGCCTACTTGGGTAATGTCCAGTGAAGCAAAGTCGGTGTCGCCAGTTGAGCGAATGATCAGTGTGTCGATGCCAACTTCGAAATCCACAACGCGGTCATTACCAGTGCCTTCACCCAGCAGGTTATGGAAGACAAAAGTGTCTGCGCCGTCGCCGCCAAACATGAAGTCGTTTCCTGTGCCGCTGAACAGCCAGTCATCACCGTTACCACCGTACATGAAGTCGTTACCGCTGTTTGCGTGAAGAACATCATTGCCCTCACCGCCAAGCAGTTTGTCGTCGCCTTCACCACCTTGGAGGTTGTCTTCGCCTGTACCGCCGCGCAGTACATCGTCGCCTTCACCGCCTTTCAGCAGATCGTCGCCTTTACCACCGATGAGTAGATCGTTACCTGCACCGCCGAGGATTTGGTCATCGCCGCTAAAACCTACAATGCGATCATCGCCACCCAGGCCGCTGATCACATCAGCATCGTTTGTTCCTTCCAGTGACTCTGGATTATTGGTTCCTACAATGTCAGCCATTTTTTATATGTCCTTTTGATACTACCTACCTTTGTCTTAACGATGCTCAGGTGATTTTTCACTTCTTCACATCGGCGACTGGCAGACAGGTATGACCTCGCCCAACTAGCCGCGCTACCACTTTGCAGGAATCGCGTTGAGAAAATTGTCTCAATAGTGATTTGATGTGCGAGATTACTGTCTGATCTGTATGACAGATTTATTGCCATGTTATGAGACCCAAATAGGACTGTTGGGATTTCGAGAAGCAGTGTCAGAGAATTGAGAGAAGGCAGCAGAATTCTGCTGCCTGATATTAATTCATTGATATATATGAAGAGATTAAATGATGTTGAAGTCGCTGGCTGATAGGTCGTCGACATCAATGTTGTTCATAATGATGCTTGAGCCGTCGGCTAAGCTGACAAGTGTGTTATTGCCGACCTGAGTCAGACTCAATGAAGCAAAATCGGTATCACCGGTTGCACGGATCCAAACCAAATCGGTACCGATTTCAAAGTCGGTAATACGGTCATTGCCCGTACCGTTACCGAGAATGTTGTCGAACATGAAGACATCTGCACCTTCACCACCGAACAGGAAATCGTCTCCCGTACCGCTGATCAATGCATCATCGCCTTTGCCACCGAAAAGCACATTGCTGCCTTCGCGGGCGTAGAGTAAGTCATTGCCGATACCTCCATTGAGGACATCATCGCCTTTACCAGCGAACAGGATGTCGTTCCCGCTGCCGCCGGCAACGTAGTCGTCGCCTTCACCGCCACGGACAAAATCATCCCCGGCGCCACCGGTGATCCTGTCATTGCCTTTACCGCCATAGACTACGTCATCACCACCAAAGCCCACGATGACATCGTCTTCGAAAAAGCCGATCAATAAATCATCATCATTTGTGCCGCCAAATGTGTCGGCCAGATCTGTACCTAAGATTACGCTCATAATGCTAACCCTCTGTGAGTGAGATTACCTTTGTCAAATAGGGAGATGCGTACGTCGACGAGTGAATAGATGTGTCATCGCATCGGTGCGAAAGACAGCGAGACGCGGCTTTATATAGAAGTGTTTTTGGAAGGCCTGCCTTCGCATCGCATTTATAACTGTGACGCATTGACGAGCGGGGATTTGTCTCAGTTCTGAACGAACATGAGAGAAAGCTAATAAAGTGTAAATAAATCTAACGGTTAATCTCAGGCCAAAGAGCGTTCACTGCAGAACATTGCGTCCCTGCTGATGAAAACCGCAGTGAATGTGGGGGCCGCAGGAATTTTTAGCCTTGGTAGTCCAAACCGATAACTGACAGATTGTTCTTAGCCCAGAACACAGCTTGAACACGGTTCTTCACATTGATCTTCTTAAAGATGTTGTAGAGGTGCGATTTAACTGTGTGTTCAGATACAAACAAGCTATCTGCGATTTCGCTGTTAGAAGCACCGGTGACCAGTTTACGGAGGATTTGCTGCTCACGGTTGGTCAGGCAGATTTCTGAGTAGTCGATAGCGTTGTTGTTGTTCTGTTGGTAATAGTGAATGAGCTCAGCCAGTTTCTGACGTGGCAACCAGTATTCGCCAGACAGCATTTTTTCGATGCCGTGACAAAGGTGCTCTAGATCATCTTCTTTTTTGAATACGCCTTTGATAAACGGCCAACTCGCCAATTCCTTCGCGGAAAGGTCATGTGCATTGAACAGTGCAAAAACATGTTGCTCGCTGAAAGGAGCGAGGCTTTGTTTGACGAAGCTGACGGTATCGCCTTCAAAAGCGCTCAGGTCAATTAACACCAGACCAGAAGATGTAGAGAGTTTCTCACTGATTTCTTGTTTCTCTACCAAAGACACTGCGCTCTTAATTTCCTTCTCCAGGCAAGAAATCAAAGCTGTGATGGTCATGCTTGGCTCTGAAACGAGGAGTATCGTGTATTTGTCTGAGGTGGTCTCGATGTTCTGCATGTGTATCCCTAAATGCCTGTAACTGTGCTAGTTGCATCCCGACGGTGTGTTCCCGTCTATGAAAACGCATTCGCAGCATTCTAAAGCTCAATGACAATGCGATTCGTATCATTTTTAGAACTAACAACCGAAGCTTTGTGTGTAAAACGCGCCCAAACTCATTGTTAGTCTAATACAATTTGATTTTAGGCGCTGATTTCTGCGTAACAGAATTCATTCTTACACAGTAGATTTCATCAGGTTGCATTTCAGTCACACTGTCGACATTAAAGATTGTGACGATTTTTTTTGCTTCTGTTATCATCGCCGTTTACCGTCACCCACGTGATCAATAAATAAAGGTTTGGGAGCAAAATATGGCCAGCCGTGGAGTAAACAAAGTTATCTTGATTGGCAACTTGGGTAACGATCCTGAAGTTCGCTACCTGCCAAATGGCGGAGCGGTTGCCAATTTGACCGTTGCAACCTCAGAAACGTGGCGCGACAAAAACACCGGTGAAAACAAGGAAATGACCGAGTGGCACCGTGTGGTAATGTACCGTCGCCTGGCTGAAATTGCGGGTGAATACCTGAAGAAAGGTTCTAAAGTGTACCTGGAAGGTCGCTTGCAAACCCGTAAATGGCAGGGTCAAGATGGTCAGGACCGTTACACAACGGAAATCGTTGCGAACGAAATGCAGATGCTGGATAGCCGTTCAGGTGGTGGCATGGGCCAAGGTGCACCAATGCAACAGCAACCACAGCAAGGTGGTTGGGGTCAGCCGCAACAACCTCAGCAGTCGAACTACCAGCCGCAACAGCAGCAACCTGCGCAGCAGCCGCCACAACAACAGGCGCCTCAGCAGTACAACGACATGCCAGATTTCGACGACGATATCCCGTTCTAATCAACGCGATATTATCGAATCTGCACAACCCCGCTTTTGGCGGGGTTTGTTTTATCTGGCACTTTGAAAATGTTTTTTAGTGACCGACTTTCTGCTTAAGAAAATCAATGAACAGCCGCGTTTTGGTGTGGTTGTACTCAAGTTTCGGATAGTAGGCGTAAGCCGCGCTTTTTGGCTGGCGTACTTCTGGTAGTACAGGTACCAACAAGCCCTGATCGAGCTCTTTTCTTACCGTCACATCTCCAACCAGAATGATCCCAAGCCCAGCAACAGCAGCATTCACCAGTGCTTCTGGGTTTGGTGAGACAAAGTTTCCACTCAAACGCAGCTTTCGGTCATGTTCAAACTCGTGCTCTTGTGGGTGGCTGGTCGAGCCATAGAGCAGACAGTTGTGATGCAAAAGTTGCTCAGGATCGACAATCGGTGGATGTTGCGCAAGGTAAGTGGGCGAGGCAAAAAAGCGCGGTTGGAAATCAAACAGCTTGGTTGCGATAAAGCTTGCGGAGTTGAAGTCTGCCAGTTCGCGCGTGATCACCACGTCGAGATTTGGGTCTGGGAGTTGCCCGGGTGCGAGAGTATGAAGCTCCACCTGAATGTTTGGATATGCCGAAAGAAACTCGCCGATATTGTTAACCAACAGTCGGCTTCCAGTCGCAAGCGGAGCACCAATTCGCAGCACGCCGCTAACTTCACCGTAAGTGGATGTGGTTTCAGAGACCAGTTGCGTCCAGTCATCTAGTAGCAGTTTTCCGCGCTGATAAAACAAGCGTCCTGCATCGGTCATGGTCAAAGTACGGGTGGTACGCTTTAACAGCTGAACCCCAAGCTGATTTTCCAGCCAGGCCAACCGCTTGGAAAGGGCAGAGCTTGATGTGTTGAGCTTGGTCGCGGCCTGAGCCAGCGAGCCCATCTCTACCACAGTGACATAACTTTTCGCGCAGGTAATCCAATCCATTTATTGACTCATTATCAATCGAGTATCGACTTTGCGTTCACTTTCATAACAGGAACAACGATAATAACTAATTCAAGGCCGATTGGCCTTCTGAACTTATTTTTGCTGAGAAGGGATCAGCAAAACCCTTCATTTGGATAGTACATGAGAAAAGTTGCCGGGATGAAGCTGACCAACAGATTGGTCGCTTTTGTAACGCTTATTGTTGTTTGTGCCATGTTCGTGCTTTTTATCGGCGGCGCAATCAGTTTTCGCAAGCTGGGGACGGATTTCCTCTCCCATTATCTTGGCAAAGTGGTGGTTGAAATTGACCATGCGATTGCTAACCCCACATCTAATGAAAACATCGGTCTTTGGCTGCCGCAGCTGTTAAAAGCCAGTGATATTGTTGAGCTTGAGATCAACAGCAAGACTGGTCTTCTCTATCGCTATGAACAAATTTACACGACGACACAGCCACTTGAACTGATTGAAAACCGCTACGCTCTGCCGAGCAACCCCGGCTTCTATATTAATATCAAGTCGGTGCCGCCATATGCGGACTTTGCTTACTCCATAGGGGCGATGTCTTCGCTTTCGCTCGCGGTATTAGTCATTGTGTTGGCTCTTTCCTGGGGTATTAGATGGCTTCGAACCCAGCTTCTGGGTGCCGAACTGTTAGAACATCGAGGTAGGTTGATTTTAGCCGGGCGGGCGGAAGAAGTGCATACCGGTGATGAACGGGAATGGCCAGCAACGGCCAGTATCGCCCTCGACCAGATGATTGCAGAACTTCGCGAAGCGCGTCAGGAACGCAGTCGCTTTGATACGTTTATCCGTTCCAACACTTTCCTAGACAAGCTGACAGGTGCGGCCAACCGCGTGATGTTCGACAACCGCCTGCAAACATTGCTGCAAGATAAAGGTGCTCAGGGTGCTGTGCTAATGATCCGCATTGGCGACTGGGACACTCTGGTGCATGAGTCGGGCAAAGAAGGCGCAGACGAGTGGGTGAAAGAAGTGGGTAACGTGTTGTCCAATGCCATCCTTCGTTTCCCTGATGCCGTCCTTGCGCGCTATTACGACACCGAATTTGCTGTATTGCTGACGCACCAGTCGGCAAAAGATGCCCGTCTGTTTGCCACCCAATTGATGAAAGCGCTTGAACGTTTAACGCCACCTGAATGCCTTGAAGAAGAAAACTGGGCGCATCTGGGGATGACTTTCTTTACCACCGGTGAACGCCGAGGCCGGTTGATGGAAGAAGCCGACATGGCCAAACGTAGCGCTGTGCTTCAGGGAAGCAATGGCTGGTATGCGTTTAAGAAAGATGTTGTGGCAGACGATGCCCGTGGCAGCGTTCGCTGGCGAACTTTGTTGACCCGGGTGTTTGAAGCGGGTGGCCCAGACCTTTACCGTCAAATAGTGAAAGACGCCAAGGGCGAGGAGCTGCATACCGAGTTGCTGGCACGCATCAAAGATGAAAACGGCCTTATCATCAAAGCGTCGCGTTTTATGAACGGTATCGATCTAGTGGGGATGCACGGTACGCTTGATAGGCGTGTGGTGGGTAAAGCCCTTCACCTTCTTCGTACGGGTGATGGACGTGAAGTGTTATCCATAAACGTCTGCGCCGAATCACTGGGTCAACGTGCTTACCAAATCTGGCTGCGTGACACTTTGCTACAAACGCCGCGCAGTGTGTTGAACCGTCTGCAAATTGAAATCTCTGAAGCCCCGCTGGTAAAACACTTCGATGCGGTGAGACCAACACTACGTATGGTTCGCGCGCTGGGTTGTGCGGTAGTGGTCGATCAAGCTGGCCGTTCTGTGGTAAGTACCCACTACGTAAAAGATATCCAACCGAAGCACATCAAGCTTCACCGAAGCCTTATCCGCGACATTCACCAGCGACCAGAAAACCAACTGTATGTCCGCAGTATGTTGGGAGCCTGTGACCCGACACCAACGCAAGTGCTGGCAGTGGGAGTGGAATCCCAACAGGAATGGAAAGTGCTTTTACAACTGGGAGTTATGGGCGGCCAGGGGCGTTTTCTGGGGGCAGAACTTTCCTCCAGTCCAGCTACGCGAAAGAGGCAACGTTGGCGCAAACAATGATATGGATCGAGCATTGTTTATAAAACGCTCAATTGCGTCATGAAACTGTCGCGCACGTACTTATTTTTTGGCGGGAAATTTGATAGAATATAGTGTACTTCAAACACTTTATTAACATTTCCCGAGCAATTATTAGGTGCAGATGGCAGTTTCTACTCTTTTTGCAAAGTTTTCCCCAGTAAAACAACGGCATGTTGTTAGCTTGGTTGCGTCCGCCGAACAGGTCGTGATTGCGTATCAGGACAACGCTGGAAAGACGCAACTGGATGCGCAAACCGTCACTCAATCTGACCCGTGGACGGCAGCGTCACTACTGATTTCCCGTCACGGGATCAGCAAGGCAGACGTACATCTTGTGCTCGGGCATGGTTTGTATCAATCTCTGTTGATTGATGATCCCGGTTTGTCTGATGAAGACAAACGCGCAGCTTTACCATTCCAGTTAAAAGACTTCATTTCTGATTCGCCGTCGGACATTGTTGCCGATGGCTTTAGCTCGCCGGTGGCTAACCGTTTTCAGGCATTTGTCTGCCACAAACTGCCGCTTATCCAATTCAGCAAAACACTGGAAAAAAATCAGTGCCGACTCACCAACGTATCGCTTGAAGACGTGGCGCTGCGTCAGTGGACACAGCTGGATAAAACCGAGATGGTGCTAAGCCGTGATAGCCATGGCGTATTGCAACTAGCTGCCTTTCATCTTGGCCAGCTTTGCTTCCAGCGCCAGATTCGTGGTGTGATGCTCGAAGGGCAAATGATGCCGCCATCGGTTGTTGACGATTTGGCACTGGAAGTGCAGCGTTCCCTCGATTACCTGCGTTCACAACTGAAAAGCGCCCAGGTGACTGGGCTGGTTATCAGTGTTCATGGCATCGACGATACCGAACTGGCGTTTCAACTGTCTTCACGTCTTTCTGTGGCCGTGCGTCCACAGCAGCTTTTTGATACCGGCACCCATCATCAACACATCGCGATTGCGGCTTTAAGCCACGACTATTCCCCGGATGTGAATCTGTTCAGTGACGATCTGTCGCCAAAAGCGCCGCTGCTGACGTTCGAAAAAATGCTGCTGGTATGGGGCGCAACCTCGCTGCTGGTGGTGTTAGTGGCTGCTTACCAACAATTTTCATTGGCGCAAGCCGAGAAATTCTTTTCACTGGCAGACAGCGAGCGACAGAGCGCACAAAGTCTTTCCGATGAGCTTAACAAGCAAATGGCTTTGCATCTGCCATCGGTAAGCCTGACCAATGAGGTGAATGAGAAAAAAGCCGCCATTGACGCTAAGCGCAAGGCGTTGGCAGCGGTGAAACAGCACGATGCAGCGCTGCAGCAAGGCCATGCAGATACCTTCCGCGCGCTGGCCTCACTTTCTCGCCGCGATATTTCCGTGTCTTCTATTTCTGTTAGTCAACAGTCGCTCGATTTGAGCGGACTGGCTGCTACTCCTGCTTCTGTTCCTGCTTGGCTGCAGACATTCAACACTCAACCACCACTGGCTGATCGTGTGTTTGAACAAATGGCGCTGAGTCGAGATAAAGGCAACCGCCTGAACTTCAATCTGGTATCCAAGCGTGAAAGCGGGGAGAGCGCGAAATGAATGCACTATTGACCCGTGGAAAAGACGCGTTTGACGCGCTGAGTCTTCGCGAGCAGTGGATGATTGCGCTGGCTGGTTGGGTGGCGATTCTCGGTTTGGGTTTGTTCCTCTTTATTGAGCCAGTAAGTAAGACGCTGGCGCAGCTGGAAACGCAGATTCTTCAGTCAGAGCGCACGACCGAAGACTTGGTGACACTCAATCGTCTGAAGCAGGAAAAGCTGCACACCTCACCGAATTCTGAGCTTGAAGCCGAGCTGGCAACACTCAACAAAGAGATTTCAGCGCTTGATAGCGAAATGGAGCGCAAGGTGGATGGTTTGGTTACCGCTGCCCAAATGTCTTCATTGATGGAAGCTGTGCTGAGACAGTCTGAGCGTTTGACGCTGGTATCAATGAATTCCTTGCCACCACAACAACTGACAGACACTGAGGATGCGGGTTACTACATCCATCCTGTCGAAATCACGCTGGAAGGTCGCTACTTCGACATTGTTGATTACTTGAGTGCGTTAGAAGCCTTGCCCGTCAAATACTACTGGCAAGGCGTAGATTACAGCGTGAAAGAATACCCAATGGCGGAAGTCACCATTGAGGTTTACACCCTGGGTGAAAGTGCTGTGTTTATTGGGGGCAAAAATGAAATTACTGAATAGCATTCTGATTATGTTTTTGCTGTTGCTGCCGATAACGTCTTTAGCAGAGAGCGACCCGACGGCGCCTTTGGGTTTTACGCCTTCCTCCCAGCCTACCCAGAAAAAGGTGTACCGCTTACCAAAGCTGGACGCGATTTTGTGTGCGAGCGATGGCAGTTGTTCTGCCGTGCTGAATGGCAAGAGCGTGGGGAAAGGGCAAAGCATCAATGGCTATGTCGTCAGTCAAATTGATGAAGAGCGCGTAACGCTGAGCCGTGGTGGCAAGCGTTGGGCATTGACCGTATTTAATGAGCAGGTAGTACAGTGAAGACACATTCATTACTGAGCAAAGGTTTGCTGACCTTCGCCGCAGCGATGCTGTTGTCGGCGTGTCAGAGCGTGGGACATCAAAAGCCAACTGAAATACAGGAAGCGCTGAACGAGGCCTATGCACAGAGCACTTCCCAGCCATTGACGGAATTACCAGATGCGGTCACTCAGGATTTGATGGGGGATTTCTCTGACACCTCTGGCAGTGGCGTGTTGACCGAAAAACGCCTGCGCATAAATGCCAACAATGTGGATGCCAAAGCCTTCTTTGGTTCTTTGGTGCAAGGCACGGATTTCAATTTGGTGATGCACCCGGAAGTGAGCGGGAAGGTCACCGTTTCCCTGAAAGATGTCACCGTGCCTGAAGCGCTGGAAGTGGTTTCTGATATCTATGGCTACAACGTCGAAATCAGTGGTCGTCTGATCCAGATTTTCCCGGCGGTACTGCGTACGGAAACTTTTCCGGTAGATTACCTACAGCTTCAACGTGCTGGCGTGTCACTGACTTCAATCAGCACAGGTGCAGTTTCGACGGACTCCAGCTCCGGCAGCGGAGATGATGAAAAAACTGAGCGTACCTCAGTGCCGACGGGCGGAACCGTGATTGAAACCCGCGCGGAAAGTAATTTCTGGGCGCAGCTTGAACGTGCTGTGGCCGCCATGATTGGTAATGGCGATGGACGCAGCATTGTGGTGTCGCCACAAGCAAGCCTTATCACGGTGAAGGCATACCCGAATGAACTTCGCGAAGTGAAACGTTTCCTCGACGCATCACAAGCACGCCTGAAGCGTCAGGTGATATTGGAAGCCAAAATCCTCGAAGTAACACTGAGTGACGGCTATCAGCAAGGCGTTAACTGGTCAAACATTACGTCGTCGATTGGCAGCGGTGGTGTGGAAATTACACGAGACGCGGCTGAACTGACCGGCGACTTTATTTCCAATGTGATTGGCGGACAAACCAATATCACCATCACGGATGGTAACTTTTCTGCTGTGATGAATTTCCTTGATACTCAGGGCGATGTGAACGTGCTGTCGAGTCCACGTGTCACAGCGGCAAACAATCAAAAAGCGGTCATTAAAGTCGGTGGTGATGAGTACTTCGTTACGGATATTTCATCCAGCGACACCTCGGGCGATAACTCAGACTCTGGCCCAAACATCGAGTTAACACCTTTCTTCTCGGGTATTTCTCTGGATGTGACGCCACAAATCGATGATGAAAATGGCGTGCTGCTGCATGTTCACCCCGCGGTGATTGATGTAGTGACAGAAGAAAAAACCATCCAGCTTGGCACTTCCGCCCAACCTTATGTGTTGCCACTGGCGAAGACCTCTATCCGCGAATCGGACTCTATCATCCATGCTCAATCCGGCGATGTGGTCGTCATTGGCGGCTTGATGAAATCGAGCTACGAAGAAATGGTCTCTAAAGTGCCACTTCTCGGCGATATTCCGGGTCTTGGCCATTTGTTCCGTAACGTGAATCGCATGAAGCAGAAAACCGAGCTGGTGATTTTGCTACAGCCTTCTGTGGTGGGTGAACAAACCTGGCAGGAAGAAATCAACCGCTCGCGTCAGTTGCTGAACGACTGGTTCCCGGAAAATTAAGCCAGCCCTATGTATATGTCGCACTTTGGCCTCAATGCCGCGCCATTTAGCTTAACCCCAGACACACGTTGCTTTTTCGGCGTGCGTTCTCACGTGGATGCGATAAATACCTGCGTGTCGGCGATGGAAATGGGCGAAGGCTTGGTCAAAGTGACAGGCGAAGTAGGTACAGGAAAAACCATGGTGTGCCGTTTGGTGCTCAAAGCATTGAGCGACAGCTTCACCTTGGTATTTCTGCCAAACCCGGCCAATACGGTGGCAGGGTTGCACCGCCTGATTGCTGATGAGCTTGGTATTGATGAACAGGTGACAGAAGACAAGCTGCTTGGTGCAATCCAACAGGCAGCTATTGTGGCTGCACGAGATGAAAAGCCTGTCGTGATCCTTTGCGATGAAGCGCAGGCCATGCCGGATGAAGTGCTTGAAGCGATCCGCTTGCTGGGCAATCTGGAAACCGAGCAGCGTAAGCTGATTCAACTAATTATGTTCGGCCAGCCAGAGCTTGATGAGCGTCTGTCACAGCACAATATGCGCCAGCTACTGCAGCGTATCAGTTTCAGCGCAGAATTAACGCCGCTGAGCTTTGCCGAAACGTCGGCCTATATCGACCATAGATTACAAGAACAGGGCGCTTCGCCACTGTTCTCTACGTGGGCAAAGCGCCGCATTTGGGTCGCCAGTCAGGGCATTCCGCGACTGGTGCATCAGCTTTGCCATAAATCGCTGTTACTGAGTTTTGGCAGGGGTAAACGCTGTGTCAGCGCGCATGCTGTTCGCCTTGCCATTAAAGATACACCTCTCGCCCGCAAGCACTCAGTGCTTCAGGCCGTTTGGGGGTAGGAAATCATGAGTGAATTAAACCGCATGTTGAGCGACCTATCGTCGCCGAAAAACAATGAAAAACATGTCAATGTGGCGCCAATCCCTTCTGTATGGGGCTTTCGTTTTGCACGTGTCGTGCTGGCACTGATAGCGACTTTGGTGGGAGCGACGGGTATTTCGTGGGCACTTTCGAGTGGCAGTGAGAGAACGGTTCTACCGGCGTCAACTTTGATACCTGAACCCGTATTCGTTGAGCCGGCACCTAAAGCCGTCCCTTCGCCTACCCAGAAAGTAGTGAAAAGTGAAGTCAGCTATGTGGCAATGAAAATGACGCCGAAGGTGGAAGCTGTTGAGCCTGTCTCTGAGGCGAAAGTCGAAACCAGAGCAACTGCACAGGTAGCTGAACCTGTGCTGATTGCGAAAGCAGAGCCAGTTAAAGCTGCGCCAGTGCAAGAAACAGTAGAAGTTGAACAAGCGGCCTCACTGTCAGTAGAAACCATCGAACTGACTGGCGAACAGTTGGCAGATATCGCTTACGAAAAAGCGCAGAAACGCGCTCAGGTTGGCGATACACAAAAAGCCATCGCTTTTCTGCGTGATGCGGTGAAATACAACCCGAGCCACATTGCTGCCACCAATCAATTGGCTGGGCTTTTGTATGGGCGCAGCCAATTGCGAGATGCAGAAAACGTGCTGCGTAAAGGCATCAGCGCCAACCCAAATTCCGCAACATTGAAACTCACACTGGCGCGCATGTACCAGCAAAGTGGCAGCGAAGAATCTGCGCTGAATGTGCTGTCTTCTTCGGTGAACTTGCTGGACGGCGAGCAGGTACGATTTGTATCCATGCGCGCGGCCTTGGCACAAAAGCTGGGTAAGAACCTTGAAGCCAAGCAAAGCTATCAATGGCTGACAGAGCAAGAACCGATGGACGGTCGCTGGTGGCTCGGACTGGGTGTGTCTGCTGAGAAAACCGGTGCCAATGAGGAGGCCGCAAAAGCCTATGGCAAAGCTGTGAAGTCCGGCGGTTTGAGCAACCAGTCAGTGAACTTTGCCCGCCAGCGTTTGCTTTACCTCCAGAACCTGAAACAGGGAGCGACAGATGGCCGTTAAATTACGAAAGCGTCTTGGCGACCTGCTGGTTGAAGAGCACATCATCACTGATGCACATCTGAATGCTGCGCTAGCCCGTCAGTCTGAGACCGGACGTAAGCTTGGCGATACCTTAATGGAGATGGGCATTCTGACCGAAAGTCAGATGCTGGACTTCCTTGCCCGACAGCTTGGCGTACCACTGATTGATCTCAGTCTGACCCAAGTCGATCCAAGTGCCGTCAGTTTGCTGCCAGAAGTGCATGCTCGACGCCTTCGCGCGCTGGTGATTGGTCGTATCGGGAACACGGTTCGTGTGGCGATGTCCGATCCCGCGGATCTGGCCTCACAGGAAAGTGTGCTGAATCAGCTGCATCAATATCAGGTAGAGCTTTTGATCACGGCAGAGCAGCCGTTGATCGACGCATTTGATCGCTACTACCGCCGCACCAGCGAAATCGCTTCTTTTGCTGAGCGACTGCAGGCCGAGCATGGCGTAAAGCTGGAACAAAACTTCGGGGCAGACGAAGAGCAATCTGAAGAAGTCACCGTCGTTAAACTGATTAACTCGCTGTTTGAAGACGCTGTACAAGTGAATGCTTCGGATATTCACATTGAGCCTGATGCCGATGCTCTGCGAATTCGCCAGCGTATTGATGGCGTGCTACACGAAACGCTATTGAAAGAACGAGCGATTGCTTCTGCACTGGTGCTTCGCCTGAAACTCATGAGCGGCATGGATATCTCTGAAAAACGTCTGCCGCAGGATGGCCGCTTCAACATCAATGTCCGTGGCAATGCCATCGACGTGCGTGTGTCGACGCTTCCTGTGCAATACGGCGAGTCTGTGGTGATGCGTCTTCTTAACCAGTCGGCCGGTGTGCTGCAGCTGGAAGAGGTCGGTATGGATGCGCAGATGCTGGTGCGTTTCCGAAACCAGCTTCGCCGTCCACACGGCATGATTCTGGTCACCGGCCCGACAGGCTCGGGTAAAACCACCACGCTTTATGGCGCGCTCAATGAACTGAATGTGCCGGGCAAAAAGATCCTGACTGCGGAAGACCCGGTGGAATACCGTCTCCCACGTATCAGTCAGGTACAAATTCAAAGCAAGATTGGCCTGAGCTTTTCTTCCGCGCTTCGCACCTTCCTTCGTCAGGATCCGGACATCATCTTAGTCGGTGAGATGCGTGATCTTGAAACTGTGGAAATCGGTCTTCGCGCGGCACTGACAGGTCACTTGGTGCTCTCGACCTTGCACACCAATAACGCCATTGACAGTGCGCTCCGCCTTTTGGATATGGAAGCGCCGGGTTATCTGGTGGCGAGTGCAGTGCGCGCGGTGCTGGCGCAGCGATTGATCCGCCGCATCTGCCCGGACTGTAAAGTGCCCCACGCCACTGACGATGTTGAGCAGGTTTGGCTGACAACCACCCGCCAAGAAATGGCAGGGCATGGCTTCTACAAAGGCCGCGGCTGTCAGAGCTGTAACTTTACCGGTTACAAAGGGCGAATTGGTGTGTTTGAGCTTCTGGAAATCACGCCAGAGTTGATGGACGCCTTGCGCGCTAACGACACTCAATTGTTCTCTGCGCTGGCGGAGCAACAAGCGGGCTATAAGCCGTTAGTTCACAGTGCGCTGGATTTTGCCAAGCAAGGACAAACCTCGCTGGAAGAAGCGATGAAGCTCTCTGAAGCGGCAGCAATGTCGCTGATAGGTGCCTGATGCCAAGGTATCGCTACACCGCGCGCAAGCCGAACGGAAAACGTGTTTCGGCGATTATTGAAGCTGCCAGCGAGAGTGATGCGATCGCTAACGTGTCAGCGTCTGGCGCGGTGTTGTTATCACTGGAAATCACCAAGGCGCGGGCACAAAAAGCCAATGCGCCGCTGTTTCAGCCAAAGGTGAAACTGGAATCGCTGGTGATTTTCAGCCGTCAGGCATACAGCTTGATAAAAGCGGGTGTCCCGCTGCTGCGTGCCATTAAAGGCTTAGGGCAAAGCACCACGGATAAGCCATTGAAAGCTGCGCTTGAAAGCGTCGCCAATGAGCTTTCAAACGGTCGCCCGATGTCGGCGGCAATGCGTGACCACGAAAATGTGTTCAGTGATTTGTTTGTCTCGCTGGTACAGGTGGGGGAAAACACGGGTCGTCTCGATGATGCCATGCTCCAGCTGGCTGAATACTACGAGCAGGAAATGGAAACCCGCCGCCGGATCAAATCGGCGCTGCGTTACCCAACATTTGTGTTGATGGTGATCATCGGTGCGATGGCGTTTTTGAACGTCAAAGTGATCCCGCAGTTTGCAGGCATGTTTGCCAAATTTGGCTCTGATTTGCCACTGCCGACCAAGATTTTGATGGCGACATCGAGCTTTTTTGTCGATTTCTGGTGGCTGCTGGTCTTCGGCACCGTTTGCTTGGTAGCAGGCTTACAGGTGTGGAAAAACACCGAGCAAGGCCGGGTGAAGTGGGACAAATTCAAACTGCGCATTCCGCTGGTCGGCAACCTGGTTAATCGCGCTTTGATGTCGCGCTTCTCGCGAACATTCGCCTTGATGCTGCGTGCTGGTGTGCCGCTCAACACTGCACTGCAAATGTCTGGTGAAGCGCTGGATAACCACTTTCTTGGTGGCGAAGTGGACAAGATGAAAGCGGCGATAGAGTCGGGGATTAACCTCAGTTCCGTCACCGCAGACAGCCAACTGTTTACGCCACTGGTTCACCAGATGATTCAGGTGGGCGAGGAAACCGGTCAGATTGATAACCTGCTGCTGGAAGCGAGCGACTTTTACGACCGCGAAGTGGATTACGACCTGAAAACCCTGTCAGCGCGGATGGAGCCTATCCTGCTGCTGATTGTGGCGGGCATGGTGTTGATCCTCGCATTGGGTATTTTCCTGCCAATGTGGAACATGCTCGACCTGATCCGCGGCGGCTAAATGCGCTGGATTTTTAGGTTCAGGGAAAGCAGTGCTACCCAGTGGGCTTTGCTTACCGCGATTATCGGTATTGTCGTGATGGCAGCGATTCCCGCTTTTGAGCGTGTGATGCAGTTTGCCGATGAAGTGGAGTTTCGTTATCTCGCCAATGCGTTTGAAGGCTCTGCCAAGAATGTGCATTTGCGAGCTGCTTTAAAAAACGAGAGTAAACAAAAAGATATCGTTACTGTTGAGGATGTCAGTTTCCGATTGAATCCAACAGATAACCATCAACAAGGTTTTCCTTTTGCGCTGGAAAATGGCGCAAAAACACTGGCAGATTTACACAGCCAAGATTGCGGTGCGCTGCTGGAAAAATTTACCGACCAGTCTTACTGGCTGGATGACAGATTACAGGCTGTGGCAGAGCAAATTTCGCAGCCAAAGATTCGCGCAATAGTGGTGAAGGACAAAGGTAACAACGCCCAACCTTATTGCCGATTTGAGAGGCCGGCACGCGCCGGTATTTGGAGTGATGGCACGTCAAATTCGGCGCGTCATGTTTTTACTTATTACCCGGCATCTGGTCGCGTAGAAGTATTGAGAGAAACTGGAGAAGTAAAATGAAACGTCAAGGCGGTTTTACGCTGATTGAAATGATCGTTGTGATCGTAATCCTGGGTATTTTGGCGGTTACGGCAGCACCTAAGTTCATCAGCTTCCAAGATGATGCACGCAAGGCATCACTAAGTGGTCTTGCAGCAGCAATGCAAAGTGCAGCATCCATGGCCCACGGTAAGTACTTGATTGATGACACCTACGAGTCAGCTAATATGACCAATGGTTATCCATCTGCGACAGCAGAAGGTATTGGCGCTCAAATTGTTACTGATGGCTTTTCGGCAAACGGTTTTGCTCCAGAGAACTCAATCCAGTACAAGTTGACAGAGAACTCTGGTACTGACTGTGTCCAGTACACTGCTGCGGAAATAAAAGATGGAGAAACAGAGGTTTCACCGCCAGTTGTGTCAATTGAAACCTGCGCGACAAGCTAAATACCGTAAATGAACAAAGGCTTCACCCTGATTGAGCTGATCACCGTACTGGTGATACTTGGGGTCATTAGTATCTTTGTCGTACCGAGCCTGTCGGGATCTGAAGCCTTTTCAGTGACCAGCGCTCGGGATACGGGTTTGTCTGTTGCCAGACAAGTCCAGCTCAGGGCGATGCAGCAGGAGACGCCGTCTTCTGCCTGCAATGCCTTGTATGTTGCTGCCTCCCGAATGGGGGGCAGTAGCAATTCTGCCTGTGGTTTTGGTGAAACCCGCAGTGATGCGGTGGATCTTTCTGAATCACAGGTGCGCATTTCACCTGCTCAAACGATTTATTTTGATTTGCTGGGACGTCCGGTAAATTCAGTAGGCGGCCGCCTTTGCACTTCTGAACGGTGCGAGTTCACCTTCTCCCAAGGCAATTCAGAAGCCAGAATTTGCTTAAACAGCGAGGGCTATTTCCATGCCTGCAGCTGAAAAAACCTATCGAATTTCAATCTATCAGCGTGGCTATACGCTGGTGGAATTAGTGATTGGCATCGTCGTATTTGGTGTTGCCATGGTGCTACTCAGTACCACCCTTTTCCCTATGTTCGCCAAATCTGCCAATCCGCATTATGAAGCCCGCGCAGCCGCGTTAGGGCAAGCGGTGATGAACGAGATCCTGGCACGTCAGTTTGATAAAAACTCTGATCCCAACGGCAGTCGCTGGCGCTGTGATGAAGACGCTGACGCCGTTTTGGCGCAGGGTATTGTTGCCCCGAATCCTATTCAAACCTGTTCTTCTCCACTTACAGCAGGAACGGGTTTTGTTGCTGTTGAAGACTATATCGGGTGCTGGGGAGGAAGCTCGTCCTGCACTCGAACCCACAGAGGCGATTTGAGTGCTCTGGTTGGAGCCTCTGCGTCGGATTACAAAGGCTTCACTGTCGATATCAATGTCGAGTACGACAGCAGTACTTTTGCGGACAGCACCAACAACGCCAGACTCTACAAACGCATCGACCTGTACGTCGATACCGGCAGTTTTGGCCGATATGACTTCACGTCCTATCGGAGTAACTTCTGATGATTCTGTTCACCCGTAGACCTAGCGGATTTACGCTGGTTGAGCTAATCGTTACCTTGACGATTTTGGCTATTGTTTCGGTCGGTATCTTTGGTTTTATCGAATCCAGCGCATCAGGCTATGTTGAATCGCGAAACCGTGAAGCTTTGCAATCTGAAGCCCGTTTTGCGGTTGAGCGGGTAGGCCGGGAGCTGCGTCATGCGGTGCCAAATAGCCTGCATGTATACAGTGGTGGGGAATGTTTGGTATTTACGCCGATTCGCTATTCCGGCACTTACCATCAGTTAGTTGAGGGAGAAAATACGCTGAGCGTTGCACTCTCTACCAAAGAGACAGATTGGCAATCCAATGTGAGCGAGAATCATCGGATTGTGTTCTTACCTTCATCGCCTGCAGATTTAACAGGAGACAACAGCTACCAGATCACTGGTGTTGTTGGCAATACAATCACAACATCGAAAACGGCTGCGGACCTGTGGCCTGCTGAGTCACCCTCCCGTCGTTTCTTTATATATGAAAACTCAGTGAGTTTTTGCTTTGATAACAATACAGATTCGCTTGAACGCCGCATCAATAACGGCACTCAGAACAGTACGACCTTGGCAATGAACATTGCTGCGGGCAGCGGGTTTAACTTGGGCACCACATCTTTAGCCAGCGGTAACCTAATCAATATCACTTACAAGTTCAGCCAATCCGGCGAGTCTTCGGTTTATAACCAACAAGTGCAGGTTCTCAATGCACCGTAAAGTTACTTCTCTCAAACATCAAAAAGGCAGCATGTTAATCATCGCGGTATTTGCGATGACAGCCTTGGCAGCTCTCGGTGCAGCGCTGATGCAAATCACCACCTCACAAAGTGATACAACGACCCGTGAAGTGTTGGGTGCCCGCGCCTGGCTTGCGGCAAACAGTGGCACTGAATTGGCGATGGCGAGACTATTTCCGCTGGCCAAAGATGCTAACAATCTACCTGCAGCAACGTGCAGCGAAACACCTGTTGTGACGAATTTTGGTAGTGCAGGTCTTAGAGGCTGTTCTGTGTCAGTGACTTGCGAAACCATTGATGCTGGGGAGTTTGTTCAATACCACGTTGAAAGTAAGGGGCAGTGCGGTAGCGGTGCGTATCAGGTTGTTAGGGTTCAGGAAAGCTGGGCAAGGGGAATAAGCGAATGAAGAGAGCTTTTCTTTGCTTACTGTTACTACACGTTATTCCTATGTCTGTATGGGCGAATCAATTGTATTTCCCGGGACCTGCACAGTCTGTGGTTAACACTTCCTCAAAGCTAGATATGACTGGCTATGGACAATTGATTTATCCAGGGAAAAGAGACTTTGAAGTCGGTTTTTCTGAATTTCAGTGGCGTTGGGGTTTTTTACATTGTTCCGATTTGACTGATAGTTTCGAATGTAATGAGGCTCCTGGCTTCAGAGTTCCTGACCCCAATTTACCTCCTTTATCAGGTGAACTGGATAACATTTCCCTTCCAGATGACTGGCCACAGCCTTGGCCAGGTGACTGGCCATCAAACACCTACTATGTGAGTCAGTCTGATCCGAGCTTCAAAATCGTGAGAATTCCTCAAAATGGGGTTCTGTACCTTGAGTCAGGAACCTATTATTTTGGGCATGTGGAGCTAGGACAGTATGCTCGCATACATATTTCAGGTGATGTTGAGTTACATGTAAACAGTTTCAAAACGGCTAACAACGCAAAAGTTAACGTTGATGATAATGGGCTTCCAACTGACCATAAGCTAGTAATTTGGTCGCGAGGTACGGATGCCTCCGCAGCGGGCTATGCAGTACAACTTGGAGCAGATTCTGACACCAGTGCATTTATTTATTCATCCGATACCGTAAAGCTCGCGGGGTCTTTATCGGCTGGTGATGACATCACTCGGTTATGGGGTGGAGTAACTGCAAAGCTACTCAGCATGGCTGATCAAAGTGAAATTGTTTATACAGAACCTGATAGTTATGAACTTCGCCTGAGCCCCACTCAAAGTCAGTCAGATACTTGCTCGAGAATCCCTATAACGTTCAATGTTACGAATGACAAAGGGGAAGTTCTTAGGAATATTTCAGGAGATCTGACTGCCAAGGCTCTAAATTTTAGGGATACAGCATGCTGGGCCACTAGTGAAAACGGGGTATGTTCGAATGGCCCAGATAAAACCGTTGTTTTACGCTCAGGGAGTACCAGACTCTGGCTACAAAACAAAGCCATCGGAACTGTCAACGCAGAAGCTACTTTTACCTCAAATGAAACCGGCGAGCTAAAATCCGAGCAAGGTAATTACACTTTTACTGCTGGTGGGTTCCGCTTCTCTCCTTCGCCATTAAAAATGGTGGCAGGTAAACCGGAGAAGTTAACCATTGAAGCAATTTATGGCGATTGTGACCCAACGCCTATCCCTGAATATGAGGGGAGAAAACAACTGAGTGTTGGGAATGCCAGCTATCAGCAACCCAACTACACCTCCACAGGAGCACCACATAAACCATCGGTAAATGGAACTGTCGGTGAGCAAACCATCGAAGTGGAGTTTTCTAAAGGCGTAGCAACAGATGCTCTGACCTTAAATTATTCTGATGCAGGTGTGCTCTCTATTCCCATCTCTGAAGTTCAAAGTGCAAATGCTGCTGGTAGCGATAGCGCCACTGAAGTTGAAGAAGATTCGAATGGTGTTGAAAGTAGGCAATTGAATGGGGATGTCTCTCTGCATGCGCGCCCATATACTTTTGCTGTTTGCGGCAGCTTACCTTCACTCTCAGATGTGTCGAATCAGAAAGCTTTTATCAAAGCGGGTGACCCGTTTACCGTCACATTGAAACCTGTTGTGTGGCAAAGCGGAGATTTGACAGGGGCCGCACTGACCAATGGGAGCGTTGTATCGCTTAAACCAAATTTCTGTAATCGTTCACCAACGCCGAGCTTTTGGCACCAGAAAGCGCCTGACGCCACAGTAACTTTGGATGAAACAGCCTATGTCGTCACGCCAGTTGACGGAAGCAATGCAGCGATAACTGGCATTGTTCCTCTTACGCATACAGAAACGAATAATGCGGGTGATGTTAACAATGTTCGTTATCGATTTGCGGATATTTCAGTTGATGAAGTCGGCGCATTTGGAGTTCGTTCAAAGCTGGCAGCAAATTACCTCGATATGACAGTCAATCCAGGTGAAAGGCCATTAGGACGTCTTTATCCCTCCCACTTTTCTGTTTCTGGCAGTTTGACTTCTGCTATCACTGCCAGTGAAGACAGTGGTGGCGATGGGTTTACTTACCTCAATCAGCCTTTCGATGGTCAATACACGATTTATGCGATGACGGCCAATAATAGGGCGGTCAAGAATTACCATTTACTTGGCGACGCTTACAAAGCTGAATTTGAGGATTGGGTAATTAACCCAACTTCGACCAATCCGGTTGTTGGCCAAGACCTCTCTGAGCGTTGGGTGAGGGCAGGGAAAACAGGCTGGAAGGCTGGAAGTGATGGTACGAGCCAGTTATCGCTTAATTCGGAACGCATGATCCTAGAAAAAGGAAACGCGCCTGAACGACCTTTTGACCCGCTGCACTTTGCGGTTGGGGTGATCAAAGACGATATCGATAACACCGGCTTCATCTATTGCGACGTTCAAAATGTCGCGGGGTGCGAGACCAAGGTTGTCAGGCCTGTTAGTGGTGATAGACCATCAATAGATGGTGCCGAATTTTCTTCGGGTGAATTTATGTTTGGCCGGATGCGCATGGAAGGATTTACTGAAACCCAAGATCTTTCGCGTGAACAAAAGATGCCTGTCGTAGTCGAAGTCTTTAATGGTCAGCGTTTTTTCACCAATACACGAGATAATGCATCAGAAATATCGACCGATATTGGTGAGAAAGAAGTGCTATTCAGCAGTACCAGCGAAGAAGCCAACCGTGCCCAGATTTTCTTGCGCGATAGCGCCAACCACACCATAACGAAGAAAACTGTCGAAAATGGCCGCTCCGAGTTTGTCGTGAAGGCTCCGGTTCAAAATGGCAATTTAAACCGGGAGCAGTTCCGTTACTGGCAGAGGCTTGATAGGGCGATCGGCAGCGCTGCACCACAAGCCTGGTTGCAACATAATTGGCAGGGTACGCAATTTGATGATGATCCCAGCGCTATAGGAACCTTTGGGTTTTATCGGGGAAGTGATCGTGTCATCTATAAAGGTGAAAAAAACATCACATTGACAGGGGAATGAAAAAAAAGACAGATCTCATTCAGGTTTGTAGATCATCACCTTGCCGCGCCCCGTCAGCGTTGGTACATTTAGCGGAATTTGAAGAATTTTAACGCTTGCAGGATTAACCGAAGATTATGTTTAAGAAACTTCGTGGCATGTTCTCTAACGATCTGTCTATCGATCTGGGAACAGCTAACACTCTCATCTATGTAAAAGGACAAGGGATCGTTCTGGATGAACCTTCCGTTGTCGCAATTCGTCAAGATCGTGCAGGCTCACCAAAAAGCGTCGCGGCAGTCGGTCATGAAGCAAAACAAATGCTGGGCCGTACGCCAGGAAACATCGCAGCAATTCGTCCAATGAAAGACGGCGTTATCGCTGACTTCTACGTGACTGAGAAAATGCTGCAGCACTTCATCAAAACCGTTCACGACCACAGCTTTATGCGTCCTAGCCCACGCGTGCTGGTGGCAGTTCCTTGTGGTTCTACCCAAGTTGAGCGTCGTGCAATTCGTGAATCTGCATTGGGTGCAGGCGCGCGTGAAGTGTATTTGATTGACGAGCCAATGGCGGCGGCAATCGGTGCAGGTCTGCCAGTGTCTGAAGCGACCGGTTCTATGGTGGTCGATATCGGTGGTGGTACGACAGAAGTTGCCGTTATCTCTCTGAACGGTGTGGTTTACTCATCTTCTGTACGTATCGGCGGTGACCGTTTTGACGAGTCCATCATCAACTACGTGCGTCGTAACTACGGCAGCCTGATTGGTGAAGCAACGGCTGAGCGTATCAAGCATGAAATCGGTTCTGCGTACCCAGGTGACGAAGTACGTGAAATCGAAGTACGCGGTCGTAACCTCGCAGAAGGTGTGCCACGTAGCTTTACGCTGAATTCCAACGAGATTCTGGAAGCGCTGCAAGAGCCGCTGACAGGTATCGTGTCTGCTGTGATGGTTGCACTGGAACAGTGTCCGCCAGAACTGGCATCTGACATCTCCGAGCGCGGTATGGTTCTGACTGGTGGTGGTGCGCTGCTTCGCGACCTTGACCGTCTGCTGACAGAAGAAACCGGCATTCCGGTTGTTGTTGCTGAAGAGCCGCTGACCTGTGTTGCACGTGGTGGTGGTAAAGCGCTGGAAATGATCGACATGCACGGTGGCGATCTGTTCAGCGAAGATTGATCTTCTTCCATCAACAAACAGGTTGTAACTGAATGAAACCAATTTTTGGCCGTGGGCCATCGCTACAATTACGCCTGTTCTTCGCTCTTTTAATATCAGCCAGCCTCATGCTGGCTGATAGTCGTTTGGGTGCTTTCACTAATTTCCGTTATTTGTTGAACTCGCTGGTGGCACCGCTGCAATACGCATCAAATGTACCACGTGATCTGCTCGATAACGTCTTCCGTCAGTTCACCTCGCACCAACAGCTGTTGATTGATAACACCAAGCTCAAAGAAGAAGTGCTGCTGCTGCGAAGCGGACAGTTGATCCTGGATCAACTAGAGCAAGAAAATCGGCGTTTGCGCGAGCTGCTGGGCTCACCGTTTGTGCGTGACGAACGGAAGATGGTAGCGGAAGTAATGGCGGTAGACTCTGACCCTTACAAGCATCAGGTGATGATTGATAAAGGGCGCACAAACGGTGTGTACGAAGGCCAACCAGTGATTAACGAGCGCGGTATTGTGGGGCAAGTTTCCTACGTAGGCGCGCACAACAGCCGCGTATTGCTAATCACTGACCCAACCCATGCGATTCCGGTACAGGTGGTGCGCAACGATATTCGTGTTATCGCTTCAGGTCGCGGTGACAACGACAATATCCAACTGGAAAACATTCCAAGCAGCACGGACATTGAACCTAGCGACATGCTGGTCACGTCTGGCTTGGGTGGTGTATTCCCTGAAGGTTATCCGGTGGCGAAGGTCACGTCGTTCTCTTTCGACAATAAGCGCCCGTTCGCGCAAGTGGATGCTAAACCAGAAGTACAGTTTGACCGTTTGCGATACCTATTGCTGGTGTGGCCAACTGACGTCGAGAAAAAAGAAGTGGTTGAAGGGGAAGAGCCAGCACCTGCAAGTGAAGAGGCCCAACCTTCAACGACCGAAGAACAAACCGAAGAGGTAAGCAATGGCTAATTCAAGCATGCGTGGCCGTGCGCTTATCTGGCTGTCGTTTATTATCGCACTGATCCTTCAGGCCGCGCCGTGGCCTGGTGAGCTGGCACCTTTCCGCCCGTCTTGGGTGTTGTTGGTGGCTTTCTATTGGGTATTGGCACTGCCACACCGCGTGAATGTCGGTACGGCATTGGTAGTCGGTTTGCTCTGGGATTTGATGCTGGGCTCCACACTCGGTGTGCGCGGCTTGATGATGTCAGTGCTGGTTTATATTGTCGCACTGAACTTTCAGATGCTGCGTAATATGTCGCTCTGGCAACAGGCAGCACTCTTGTCTTTGCTTACTTTGGCAGGAAAAGTGCTAGAGTTTTGGGCGGAGTACTTGGTATCCAATGTGCAGTTCGATCCCGCGCAGCTTTGGGCAGGTCTGCTTAACTTCTTATTATGGCCTTGGCTGTTTTTGCTGCTGCGACGGGTGCGCCGTCAGTTTTCGATTAAGTAATCTGGAGAAATCATGGCAGATCTTCAACTTTATCTCGCGTCTGCCTCACCTCGCAGAAAGGCGCTGCTGGAACAACTCTCTGTCCAGTTTGAGATTTTACGTGTTGACGTTGAAGAACAGCGCCAGCCTCATGAACAAGCGGCGGACTATGTCCGCCGTTTATCCCTCGATAAGGCAAAAGCCGGCGTGGATGTCGCGCCTATCGACCTGCCAGTGCTGGGCTCAGACACCATCGTTGTCTGTGACGGTAAGGTATTGGAAAAGCCCGCAGACCTCGATGCTTCGCGCACCATGCTACGACAGTTGTCTGATCGTCAACATCAGGTGATGACAGCTGTCACGCTGGCAGATCGGAACCATTCTCTGACCACACTGGTCACAACCAATGTATGGTTTAAACCTCTGAGTGATGAAGAAATCGAGACCTATTGGAATAGCGGTGAGCCCTGTGATAAAGCGGGAAGCTATGCCATTCAGGGGTTGGGTGGTCGGTTCGTGACCCGAATTGACGGCAGTTATCATGCTGTGGTCGGTCTGCCACTTTACGAAACAGATACTCTGTTAAAAGAATTCCAAAAATTACGCGGTAAAAACCTATGAACGCAGAGTTATTGATTAACGTGACGCCTTCAGAAACCCGGGTCGCCATGATTGAAGCGGGTAATCTACAGGAAGTGCATATTGAGCGCGAAGCGAAGCGCGGCATTGTCGGCAACATTTACAAAGGCAAAGTGAGCCGCGTACTTCCAGGTATGCAGGCAGCTTTTGTTGATATCGGTCTGGATAAGGCGGCGTTCCTGCACGCCTCAGATATCGTTCCTCACACCGAATGTGTGGCCGAAAACGAAAAGCAACAGTTCCAGGTGCGCGATATTTCTGAGCTAGTCCGCCAGGGGCAGGATATCGTGGTACAGGTGGTGAAAGACCCTCTGGGTACTAAAGGCGCGCGTCTGACCACAGACATCACCTTACCCTCGCGCTACTTGGTGTTTATGCCGGGGGCGGCACATGTGGGCGTGTCTCAGCGTATTGAAAGTGAAGAAGAACGCGAGCGCCTTAAGAGCATCGTGTCTGACTACTGTGATGACCTCGGCGGCTTCATTATCCGCACCGCGGCAGAAGGCGCATCGGATCAGGAAATGGCTCAGGATGCGGCTTTTCTAAAACGTCTTTGGAACAAGGTGCTGGAGCGTCGTGCCAAGCGTCCTTCCAAGTCGATGCTTTATGGCGAGTTAGGTTTGGCCCAGCGTATTTTGCGTGATTTCGTTGGTACTGAGCTCAATATTATCCGTGTTGATTCCCGCACAGCGATGGAAGCACTTCGCGAATTTACTGAAGAGTTTGTGCCAGAGCTATCTGACAAGCTTGAGCTCTACACCGGCGAGCAGCCAATCTTCGATATGTATGACACCGAGAATGAAATTCAGCGCTCACTTGATCGTAAAGTGGAGCTGAAATCTGGTGGCTACCTGATTATCGACCAAACCGAAGCCATGACCACGGTGGACATCAACACCGGCGCGTTTGTGGGTCGACGTAACCTTGAAGAGACCATCTTCAACACCAACACCGAAGCTACCCGTGCCATTGCGCGCCAGCTTCGTCTTCGTAACCTCGGTGGCATTATCATCATCGACTTTATCGATATGAGCTCGGAAGAACACCGTCAGCGCGTATTGCAGTCACTTGAGCAAGCGCTGTCGAAAGATCGCGTGAAAACCAACATCAATGGCTTCACTCAACTTGGTCTGGTGGAGATGACCCGTAAGCGCACCCGTGAAAGCATTGAGCACGTCCTTTGTGGCCAATGTCCTACTTGCGAAGGTCGTGGTTCAGTGAAGACGGTGGAAACGGTTTGCTACGAAATTTTGCGTGAAATTACCCGAGTGAACCGTGCGTATGATGCTGACAAGTTTGTGGTGTATGCGTCACCGTCTGTAGGCGAAGCGCTCGAAGGTGAAGAATCGCATGCAGTTGCGGAGCTTGAAGTATTCATTGGTAAACAAGTAAAAGTGCATGTAGAGCCGCTGTATACCCAAGAGCAGTTTGATGTAGTGATGATGTAAGCGAGACCGTTCTTTTAATGGCGAAATTTGCTCAACGCTTAGCAGTGACGGTGAAATGGCTTCTCGTTGTTTTACTGGTGTGTGCTGCGGTATTTACCGCGGCCATGCGTGTTGTATTGCCTAACTTGGATGCTGCTAAAGCGCCGATACAACGTTGGGCAAGTGACACCTCCGGCTTTACCATCGACTTTTCTACCTTCAAAGGGCACTGGCGTTATCTGGTGCCTTCATTGTCTTTACACGATCTGACACTCTCTACTGAAACTTCCCATCTGGAAATTCTGACAGCCGAAAGTATCGACATGCAGTTCGATCTCTGGGCAAGTCTCCAGCGCCGGAAGCCGACATTTTCCAATGTGACTATTACTGGCTTAAATGTCGATTTGACCCAATTACCAGAGCGTGACAATACAGGCAACGAAAGTCTGAAGTCTCAGTTGGAACGCCTGTTTCTGGTTGGGCTTGGGCAGTTTGCGATTCATGATGCCAAAGTCACTTTGCTGTCGCCGTCTGAAGAGCGCAAAACCATTGATATTAACTCCCTGCTTTGGGACAACCGCGCAGGGACTCACCATGTTCAAGGTGTGGTGAGTGTTCAGGGCACATCACTCAATAAGCTTGATGTGCAGGGCGTGTTTACTGAACGTAACGGTTTGGGGTCACTTGATGGCGAGTTTTACCTCAAAGCGGATGATGTGTCGCTGAAAAGCTGGATCAGCAAATTCATTAATCCAGAGGTATCACTGGCAACGGCTAAAGTCGGTGGCGAAGCTTGGCTGACCGTCGAAAAAGGGAATGCGCGATCAGCCCTTATCAGCGTGAATAAGAGCGACATTGCCTGGTTCCCCAATGCTCCTTCACTGCAAAGCCAGAAAAGCAGCACCCAATCGGTTCAGGTTCAGCGTGGACAACTTCTGATCGAACAATCTGGCGAAGGCTGGCATATCGCTACCGATAACTTCGCGATTAAAACTGATGGCAAACTGTGGCCCGAACCGAACTTGCGCGCAGATATCAGTGATGAAGCTTGGAGAGTTAACGCCAATTATTTCGATGTGGGCTTACTCCTTCCGTTGCGTGAACTGATTGCTTTGCCAGAGGGTGTTGAAGATGCTATCAGTGCTTTGTCTCCGGAAGGGATAGCGCAGGACATCCGCATCGAGCAGCCAAAAGGTGGAGAGGTTCGATATTCTGCCGCGCTGAAAAATGTCAGCTTCAACCATTGGAGCTACTTGCCAGAAGTTCACAAGCTGGACATGACACTTGCAGGCGTCGGCAAGAACGGCAAAGTCACGTTGGCCATGACAGACGACATCCTGCCGTATGGCGGCTTCTTTCAGGCGCCGCTCAATATTGAGCAGGGTGATGTAGTCGGCTACTGGCAGCTGCATGAAGATAGCGTCACTATTTGGTCTGACAGTGTGGCTGTTCGCTCACCTCACCTTGATGTGATGGGTGAGTTTCGTTTGGATATCCCGTTTGATGAACGTAGTTCCTGGCTTGCGTTTTACGCCGAAGCCAGTCTGAACAATGCTGGGGAAACCTGGCGATACCTTCCTGCTTTAGCACTTGATGAAGAGCTTACCGACTACCTTTCTGCGGCGATTCGCGGCGGACAGGCTGATCACGCCAAACTGGTATGGTACGGAGATTTTGAAACCTTCCCATACCTTGAGCATCAGGGGATTTTCCAAGCTTATGTGCCGCTTAAAAATGGACAGTTCAGCTTTGATACCCAATGGCCGACACTGACTGATTTGGAGCTGGATCTGCTGTTCCAAAATGACGCCCTATACCTTGATGCATCCCATGTCGGATTGATGGGTGCTCGCGGCTATGGGTTAAAAGGGGAAATCCCTTCTTTCAGCGCAGACTACAGTGTGCTTTTGATTGACGCGAATGTGGCATCAAGTGGTGCTGACTTGCGTGACTATATGTTGGCGACACCACTTGTAGACTCTGTCGGTGCTGCACTGACCCATGTTCAGGTTGATGGAAAAGTGAATGGCAAAATTTCACTGAATATCCCGCTCAATGGGGATGATGTATTGGCTAAAGGTCAGGCATCGCTGAAAAGTAGCACCGTCTCCATTGTCAGCCCTGAAATGACATTTGAGAAAGTCAGCGGCACCATCAAATTTGATAACGATGTGGTGTGGGCGAAAAAGCTCAAAGCCAATCTGTTGGCTCAGCCCATCAATATCGGGTTTAAAGGTGAAACCGAGTCCGATAACTATCTGGTCAACATTGATATTGATGGTAACTGGGAAGCAGACAGACTGAAGGCCGCGTTGGCTCAGCCAGACATGTCCTTCATTGAAGGGAAATCTGCATGGGACTTAAATGTTGGCATTGCACTGAAAGATGTTGGCTTTACCTATGACGTGAAGCTGGATGCTGATCTGACGACCTTAGATTTCAACTTGCCGTCTCCACTGGATAAGCCTTCATTTATCAAAGGTCAGGGGAGCATGAAAGCCTCTGGCGATGCACAAAGTCTTGTTGGGCAGGTAGAGCTGCCAAACGTGAAATATCAGGCCAACGTCGATATCAGTGGTGAGTTGCCAGTTGTCACCAAGAGCCGCACTGTGATTGGCGATGGTGAATTATCATTGCAGCCGCTTTCCGGCAACGCGCTCAGCATTGATGTGCCGCTGTTGGACATTCACGCTTGGAAAGAAGTGGTGGCAAAAGCTGAGGCCGCGCACCGCAATTCCAAAGATTCCATGCCCGTTGTTTTGCCAAGCCCTTCGCGCCTGAATGTCAAAGCTGACAAGGTTAAAGCTGGAGAACTAGTCTTCAATAACTTTTCCATGGCAGCACGAAAGAAAAGCGATGGCTTCCATGTATTGGTTGGTAGTGAAGAGCTGGCAGGTGATGCCTGGTGGGATGAAGATGATTTCCTGACTGTTTCTATTGATCACCTTTTCCTCAATGTGGATTTGGACAAAGAGACGCCGGAAGAAGGTTCTGAGCGCAAAGGTGCCCGACTGGCAAATGATGTGGACCAAGCCCTGATGCACTACATCCCATCGACCGATCTGACTATCAAGGAGTTGTGGTTGCAGGGGTACCGCGTTGGTAAGGTTGAAACCCAACTGCTGAAGCGTGGCAAGACGATCACCATGCCGAAGTTTTCCATCGACAGTGGCGGCACCCGGATTCGTGCCAATGGTGATTGGTCTATCTCGAATAAAGGGTTTAACCATTCTGAACTTACCTTTGATGTATCAGCGAAAAACAGCAGCGATCTCATGGGGCGCTTTGCTGTGACGGGCGGCATTCAGGACGCAACGGTGAAAACCTCGGGTGAGCTTAGCTTCGATGGTGCGCCTTGGTCTGTGAATGTTGAAACCTTGAATGGCGTGCTCGAAACCAAAATCGAGAACGGATATATCAGTGGTGTTGGTGGCGCAGGGCGTTTGCTTGGTCTGTTTAGCCTGGATTCTATCTTGCGGAAAATGCAGCTCGACTTTACCGGTGTGTTTGAGGATGGTCTTGCTTTTGATGAGATCAGCGGCAGTGCCTCAATCACTAACGGGGTAGTTGTCACGGATAATATCCAGATGAATGCGCTCGCAGGTGATATGTTTATTAGAGGGATAGCAAATCTTGCGAAAAATCAGGTTAATGCGGACGTGAGATTCGTGCCTGATTTAACCTCGGGGATTCCGGTTTTGACCGCATTTGCTGTCACCCCTCAAACCGCACTCTATGTTTTGGCAGTCACTACCGTGCTCTCGCCAGTTGTAGATGTGTTCACACAGGTTCGTTATCAGGTAAGCGGGGCCATTGATGATCCCGTCGTCAGGGAAGTTTCGCGCAGCACAGGCGAAGTGACGTTGCCTGAGCAGGCCACCAAGCGCTTGCGGGAACAGCAGAAGGAGCAATGAGTAATGACCAAATTTGGCGTCGTACAAATGAATTCAGGGATGGATCCCGAAGCAAATCTGGAAGTGCTGGAAGGCCAGCTTAAACATCTGAAAACACAAGGTGCCCGTTTGGTGCTGACGCCGGAAAACTGTCTGGTGTTTGGCACAAAGGAAGACTATGACAAGCACGCCGAGGTACTTGGTCATGGCCCTTTGCAAAAGAAGCTTTCCCAGCTGGCATTTGATCTCGGTATTTGGCTGGTGATGGGTTCATTTCCCATCCGCAACAACGACGGTACCTTGAGCACAACCTGTCTGGTTTACGATGCCGCCGGTAATCTGCGCGCCTCCTATGAAAAGCTGCATATGTTTGATGTTGATATCGCCGACAATCACCGTAGCTATCGAGAGTCAGATACATTCAAGTCCGGTGACAATTTGGTGCTGGTCGATACGCCTTTCGGTACCCTTGGGCTTTCTATTTGCTATGACATCCGTTTTCCACAGCTCTATTCTGCACTTCGCCAGCGCGGCGCAGACATCATAGTGGTGCCAGCAGCGTTTACGAAAGTGACCGGTGCGGCGCACTGGGAAGTGTTGCTGAGAGCACGTGCGATTGAAACACAATGTTGGGTGCTTGCAGCGGCGCAATGTGGCAGCCATCAGGGCGGCCGAGAAACCTACGGCCATTCAATGATTGTTGACCCGTGGGGACAAGTGGTCACAGGTCTGAACGAGCAGATTGGCACTGCTTGGGCAGATATTGATTTGGCCTCTAACAGCGCCATTCGCAGCAAAATGCCTGTCATGCAACATGCCCGGTTGCAATGCGCGATGAAATAGCGCAGTCTCGAACCCATATCTCTCCCGCAATACACCTCATTGCGGGACATTCCTTTTTTAGCGCTAAAGAGCAGTTTATTCATGAGCCTGGAACACGTGGAAGAAACCATGCTGCACCTTTCCGGTGTCAGTAAAAGTCAACTAAGCCAAACGCTTGAACATTTGGCGGCAAGAAACATCGACTATGGTGATGTTTACTTCCAGTCGTGCTGGCACGAATCGCTGGTGCTTGAAGATTCGATCATCAAAGACGGCTCATTCAACATTGATCGTGGTGTTGGTGTCCGAGCTATCACTGGCGAAAAAACCGGATTTGCTTATTCAGACCAGATCAATGCCGATGCCTTGATGCAAAGCGCGACCGCTGCACGTGGAATCGCAGACAAAGGCGGAAAGCTAAAAGTGTCTGCGTTTGCTTCACGCCAATACCCAATGATTTATCAGGCGATTGACCCGCTGAAGAGCATGTCCAAAGAGGAGAAAATCGCACTGCTGAAAGAAGTCGATGCTTATGTTCGCGCTAAAGAGCCTTTGGTGCAGGAAGTATCAGTCAGCATTGTGGGTGTGTATGAGCAGGTTTTGATTGCGGCAACCGATGGCACTTATGCAGCGGATGTTCGCCCTCTGGTCCGTTTCTCTGTTAGCGTGCTGGTGGAGAAAGATGGTCGCCGTGAGCGCGGTTCTGCGGGCGGTGGTGGCCGTTTTGCTTATACCTATTTCATCTCGGAAGAGGACGGTAAAACCGTCGCAATGAATTACGCGGATGAGGCAGTCAGACAGGCGTTGGTGAATCTTCATGCCAAAGGCGCGCCAGCAGGTACCATGCCGGTGGTGCTGGGCGCAGGTTGGCCTGGTGTTTTGCTGCACGAAGCGGTAGGCCATGGCCTTGAAGGGGACTTCAACCGTAAAGAGTCTTCTGTGTTTACCGGTCAGGTTGGCGAGCAGGTGACTTCCCCACTTTGTACCATCGTTGATGATGGCACCTTACAAGATCTCCGTGGCTCGCTGAACATTGACGATGAAGGCGTACCGGGTCAGTACAATGTGTTGATTGAAAACGGCATCTTGAAAGGTTACATGCAGGATAAACACAATGCGCACCTGATGGGTGTAGCGCCAACGGGCAATGGCCGCCGTGAATCTTATGCGCACTTGCCAATGCCTCGTATGACTAACACTTACATGCTGGCAGGTGAAAGCTCACCGGAAGATATTATCAGCAGTGTGGAATACGGCCTATACGCACCTAACTTTGGTGGCGGGCAGGTGGATATCACCTCAGGCAAATTCGTGTTCTCTACCAGTGAAGCCTACCTGATTGAAAATGGTAAAGTGACGACGCCGGTGAAGGGCGCGACGCTAATTGGCAGTGGTATTGAAGCCATGCAGCAGGTGTCTATGGTCGGTAACGACCTGAAGCTGGACCGCGGTGTGGGTGTATGTGGTAAAGCAGGTCAGAGCGTGGCGGTTGGTGTGGGTCAACCTACCTTGAAACTGGACGCTATGACGGTAGGTGGCACGGAATAATTGCTGCGAGTGAAATACAAAAAAGCCGGGTAACCCCGGCTTTTTTAGTCTTCAGACTCTGCTTTCAGTGTTTTCAGCATCTGGAAGATTTCGCGGTAAGCTTTTGGCGGCTTATTGCCTTCCTGTTCTTTCTTCGCCTGACGGGCTAGTTGACGCAGCTTCTGGCGGTCAGCACTTGGGTACTGCGTCATGACATCGTTGATGGCTTTGTCGCCTTCAGCCACCACGCGATCACGTAGCTTTTCCATCTTGTGCAGTTCAATAGACTGTTGGCTGTGCTTATTGCGTAGTAAATCCAAAGCAGCCTGAATCGGCTCAGGATCGCGGGCACGCATCATTTTGCCGATAAATTGCATCTGGCGACGCTTGGCTTCTTTATCAAAGCGTTGCGCATCGGTAATGGCGGTGCGCAGATCGTCGTCCAGCGGAAACTTTGCCAGTACAGAAGGTTTCAAAGCGACCAGCTCTTCACCCAGTTTTTGCAGCTCTTCCATGTCACGTTTCATTTCGGTCTTGCTGACCCAAATGATCTCTTCTTCCTCTTCCCAAGGCTCACGTTTGTTCTTACGGCCCATAATTCTTCCCGAGGTTGTTTGACGGTTTCGATAACGGCGTATCTTATCAAGAATGTCGAATTTTGCTGGTGTTTTTTAAGCATTGCGGCCCTTTCGAGTGGTATGCTTATCAGCAACACTCATTAATTTAAGACCTTATGGACGTGAAACAACAGGTTGCTCAGCAACGTACTGAGCTGGAAGCGGCGGTGACCCGTGCATTGGAGTTGGCCGGTAAAAAAGCTGACGCGGCTGAAGTGGCGATCACCAAAACGACTGGCATCAGCGTATCAACCCGCATGTGCGAAGTGGAGAGCGTCGAATTCAACAGCGATGGTGCGCTGGGTATTACCGTTTATCGCGGCAACCGTAAGGGTAGTGCTTCTACGTCTGACTTGTCTGAAGAGGCGATTGCCCAGACGGTAGAGGCGGCATTGGATATCGCCAACTATACCTCTGAAGATCCATTCTCTGGGCCAGGCCCGAAAGAGATGATGGCGTTTGATTATCCGGATTTGGATCTTTTCCACCCAGATGAGCCAGAACCCGATCACGCGGCAGAAAAAGCGATTGCAGCCGAACGTGCAGCACTGGATCACGACAAGCGCATCAAGTTCAGTGACGGTGCTAGCTATGACAGCCATTACGGTGTGCGCGTTTACGGCAACAGCCATGGCATGCTGGGCAGCTATGCCTCCAGCCGCCACAGCATCAGCTGCAGCGTGATTGCTGAAGACAGCAAAGGTATGGAACGCGATTACAGCTATACCGTTTCCCGTGATAAAGATGAGTTATGGGCACCGGAAAAAGTGGGTATCGAGGCGGCGAAACGCACTCTTTCCCGCATGGAGCCGCGCCGTCTGGCGACAGGGCAGTTCCCTGTTATGTTTGCAGCTGATGTGGCAACCGGCCTGCTAGGCCATCTGGTAATGGGGATCAGCGGCTCAAACCTATACCGTAAATCTTCCTTCCTGCTGGACAAGCTGGGTCATCAGATCCTGCCTGAATGGTTTGAGATCAACGAGCGTCCACACATTTTGAAAGGCATGGCGAGCGCACCGTTTGACAGTGAAGGTCTGGTGACCCGCGATTTAGATATTATCAAAGGTGGTGAGCTACAAACCTACCTGGCAACCAGTTATGCGGCTCGCAAGCTGAACATGCAGCCGACAGGCCATGCTGGTGGCATTCACAATTGGTTTGTGAAGAACACAGGTCAGTCGTTTGAACAGATGCTGCAAGAGTTGGGAACGGGTCTTTTGGTGACAGAGTTGATGGGCCAAGGCGTTAACATCGTCACGGGTGACTATTCGCGTGGCGCGGCGGGCTTTTGGGTCGAAAACGGTGAAATCCAGTATCCTGTCAGTGAAATCACGATTGCAGGTAATCTGGCTGACATGTATAAGCAAATAGTGGCGGTTGGTGCAGATACGGAGTTCCGTAGCCAAATCCAGACTGGCTCAATCCTTATAGAGTCAATGAAAGTGGGTGGTGAGTAAGCTCAACACTTAGCTTATCCTGACGACTAAATGAAAAAGCCACCTGCGATAAGGTGGCTTTTTTGTCGGTTCTATCTGATTGCTAGTGCTAGTAGCCAATGATATAGCGGGATTTCACTTTCCCTGTCAGGAGTTTGTTCAGGGCAACGGCTATCAACACACTGAGCGCAATGACGACAAAACAGGTCACAAGATAGTAGGGAATATTGGTCGATTCCGGGTGATCCAGAAATGGAAGCCTTTTAATGGTGGTTAACACCCAAGGGTGGATAAAGAAAATCGCAAAACTGGTATCAGATATCAGGTCTGTTAATTTAGTTTTGAATACGAAGGTTTCCAGCAAGAAATAAAGCCCAATAGATAAAAACATTTTCTGAATAAACATGATGTCAATACCACCATATTCAAAAATACTCTTTGAGTAACTTCCCTCGTGTCCTTGAATGTATTGATAGAATGCTAAGAGTAAAGCAAAAGAAAGGAATATTGATGCCTTTGTCCCACAGCTCTTGTTAATGTCTTCTCTATAAAGAGAAATGTATATCCCAACCAAATAGAAAGGTGTGAAATATACCAGCATCTGTATTGGGTTTATATTCTCATATGATCGATGCAAGAAAATAGAAACAACAGAAAATAAGGCTATGAGGACGATCTGTGTACGCTTGGATAGCTCAATAAATTTAAAATGAAGAGGAGAAACCAGGAATAATAGAATCGCAAAAGGAATATACCAATAGGCGGTTAGCATTCTCCCCGTCAAGTAATATTTAATGGTTGTTGAGAAGGCACTGTCATCTGGAGAGAAAAATACAATTCTGTAATAGTCCGCATCAGGAGCGAAGAAACCAGATTTAATAACATAAACCAGAGGGATAGCGAGTGACGTAAGAATTAAATAAGGAACAATGATCCTCTCAAACTTGCCTTTCATAAAGGATTTATATTGATATCTCTTATAGAAAATATGATGAAACATATATCCTGAGATAAAAACGAAAAGTGCAGTGCCACCAGTGAGAATATTCTTAAGAACAGAAACGAATCCGGTTGTATCTTCAAAGCCGTAAACATAAGAATGGCTCATAACAATAGCGATAATAGCCACGGCTCTGTAATTATGGATCGATTGCAAGAACATTATAAACTCCTGTGCTAATATTCCAGCTGCATATTTTACTTTTGTTATGTTAAGAATAGTGTCTAACTTTTGATTGTCGAGAAAAAATCAACAGTATGAAGTTTCGATGACTTTTTCATTTACAAAAGTAGGGGTAATGTGTTTTTTGGGAGGGTGTCGATAAAGGAATGTGACTTTTTCTACGAAAAAACCTCCCGAAGGAGGCTTTGTTATATTGATGTTAAATTTGATGATATTAAACTAAAAATAGGGTTGCGAGGCCCAAGAAAACAGAAAGACCAACCATGTCAGTGATGGTAGTCAGTGCCATACCTCCAGCCAAGGCGGGGTCAACCTTCATCTTCTTGAGCAATATTGGGACTGTCACACCCGCAACACCGGCAACCACTAGATTGGTCAACATGGCTGCGGCAATGATACCACCCAACATCAAGTTGCCTTTCCAAAGTACTACAACACCGCCAATGATACAGGCCCAAATAACGCCGTTCAGCAAACCAACCAATGCCTCTTTGTTCAGAAGCCAGCGGGTGTTGGAGTCACCAATATGGCCAACAGCGAGACCGCGAATGACTAGGGCAACAGTCTGGTTACCTGCAACACCGCCCATGGAAGGGACGATGGTCATCAATACTGCGATGGCTGCCATCTGATCGAGAGTGTTTTCGAAAAGGTTTGATACAGAAGCAGCAGCAAGCGCGGCAAGGACGTTAGCTCCCAGCCAGATGCTGCGGCTGCGGGCTGATTTCAACACAGGTGCGAAGGTGTCTTCTTCGTCATCCAGACCCGCCATACTCATCATTGAGTGCTCAGCATCTTCACGGATGATATCAACCACGTCATCGATGGTGATACGACCGACAAGCTGATGCTCTTCATCGACAACTGGTGCAGATACCCAGTTGCGGCGCTCAAACAGGCTGGCAACATCGCTGTCGCTCATGTCGACGGGGATCGCGTCATCCACATCTTCCATCACTTCCAGCACTTCGGTATCGGGCTGGGAAGTGAGCAGTACGGTAATGGGTAATTCACCAATCAGGCGGCTGTTTTCATCGACCACATAAAGAGCATCAGTGGCTTCAGGCAGTTCACCCTTCATACGCAAGTAGCGCAGTACCACGTCCACGGTGACGTCTGAGCGAATGGTCACCACGTCGGTGTTCATCATCCCACCGGCGGTTTCTTCCGGGTAGGCAAGGGCTTGCTCTACACGCGCACGGTCTTGTGCGTCCATCTGCGATAGAACGTCCTGAGAGACGTTGTCAGGCAGGCTTCGAAGCAGGTAAGCCACATCATCGGTATCCATGCCTTCCGTCGCAGCTGCAAGCTGCTCAGGCTGCATTCGCACCATGATGCCGTCTTTGACATCTTCAGAAAGCTCTTCGAGGATCTCGCCTTGTTCTTCAGGATCGGTCAACTGCCAAAGAACCAGACGGCTCTTCGGTGGAGATGCTTCCAGGAGGTGCGCAATGTCCTCGGGCTCCATGTCTTCGAGCATGCGACGGACATGAACAAACATGCCGTTTTCGAGGGCGCGACTTACTTCCTGCAGCGTTTGGTGCGTTTGGCTAGGTTGTTCTACTTCGTAATTCTCTGCCATGGGAGTGTCCGTATGACGGCGGGTGACGCAATGACATGAATATTAACGCAAACAACCAAAGCTGTCTTTGGAGTTTAAGAAGGAAAAGAGTGGGAAATGAGAAAATGTTTCTTTGGGAACGAAGGAGAAGGGTTAGTTCTCCTCGTCAAAGCCTGCTTCAATGAGCGCAGTTATGGCATCAAAAGCCTGCTGTGCTTCGGAACCCTCTGCTGAAACCGTGATTTGTTCGCCCTGACTGGAGTCGAGAAGAAGAATACCCATCACGCTGTCTGCGGTGACGGTTTGTTCATCTTTGGTCAACATCACCTGTGCATCAAAGCTTTGTGCTAATTCGACCAGTTTGACTGCTGCGCGGGCATGCAACCCTAACCGGTTGCGGATCAATACGTCCTTGCTGAGTTGACTCATACTTGTCCTTCGAGAGTACGGTGGCGAACTTGAACCTGGTGACCTGTCGCGGCAAAGTAATCGGCAAGGTATTGCGCGATATATACAGAGCGGTGCTGACCGCCGGTACAGCCGATAGCAACCGTCAGGTAGCTGCGGTTATTGTTTTCCAGCGCGGGCAGCCAGGACTCAAGGAAGCTTTTTACCTGCGCAATCAGCATGGCGACATCCTGTTCGCCTGCGAGGAACATTTTCACTGGCTCATCCAGTCCTGTGAGTGGTCGAAGTGCTGGTTCCCAGTGCGGATTAGGTAGAAAACGAACATCGAACACATAGTCAGCATCTGATGGCAAACCATGTTTGAAACCAAAAGATTCAAACACCATCACCAAATCACGGTTGGTGCGGCCCAGCACGAGTGAGCGTACCGCTTCACTTAAATCATGCACCGAGTGTTTGGAGGTGTTGATGACTTTGTCGGCGCGCTCTTTGAGTGGTGTCAGCAGTTGCTTTTCACGCTCAATGGCTTGCTCAAGGGAGAGATTATCACGGCTGAGTGGATGAAGGCGTCGGGTTTCACTGAAACGTTTGACGAGCTCTGGGTCGTCGGCATCGAGGAAGAAAATATCAATATCGACATCATTCGGCAGCTTAGCCAGTGTGTGCGTAATTTCGTCGGGATCGGCCGGCATATTACGGATATCAATACTGACAGCAATGAGGCTATCTTGGTCATTCTGCGCGGCAATAAACTGCGGAAGAAGGTTCACCGGTAGATTATCAACGCAGTAATACCCCAGATCTTCTAAAACCCTGAGTGCAACAGATTTTCCAGAGCCAGAGCGACCGCTGACAATTTTTAGCTGCATGATGCGCGTCCCTGAGCTGCTTAGCTTGTAATTATATCGTAGAGCTCTTGGTCAGAGCTTGCATTGCGAAGTTGGCGGCAAACCTTTTTGTCACCGAGCTTTTGTGCAATCAATGAAAGTGTTTTGAGGTGCTCCTTACACTGGTCATCCGGCACCAGTAGGGCAAACAGCAGATCAACAGGTTGGTTGTCGATAGCATCAAACTCGATAGGCTCAGCACATTGAACAAGCACACCAACTGCATGATCACTGTTGAAGATACGGCCATGGGGAATGGCAATTCCATTCCCTATGCCCGTACTGCCCATTTTCTCTCGGCCAAGCATACACTCGAACAGCTTTTGCGGGTTTTGATCCAATTGGCTGGCAGCCAGTTCGCTAATCACTTCAAGTGCACGTTTCTTACTTGAACAAAGGACTGCACTTTTGGTGCAGTCCACTTTGAGTACGTCTTTGAGTTCCATGATTAATGGTGATTCATCTTTTCTTTGTGTTTGGTTAACTGTTTAATCAGCTTATCGGTCAGCGAGTCAATCGCCGCATACATGTTTTCGGAGTCGGCTTTTGCGTGAATTTCGCCGTTATTCACATGCAGGGTCGCTTCGGCAATCTGCTGCAGTTTTTCGACGTTAAGCACTACATGAACGTTATTGATGTGATCAAAAAAGCGCTCAAGCTTATCAAACTTGGTTGTCACGTAGTCTCGCAGAGCGTCGGTAATTTCAACGTGGTGACCGGTGAGGTTGATTTGCATAAACATCTTCCTTTTGGTTGAGACGCCTAGATAAGGCGCTTGCGCTGATTGGACGGTGCAATACCCAGAGACTCACGATATTTTGCTATCGTTCGTCGCGCGACCTGGATCCCTTGCTCCGCCAGCAGTGTGGCAATCTTGCTGTCGCTGAGTGGTTTAGCCGGATTCTCGGCTGCAACCAATTTTTTCACCAGCGCGCGTATTGCCGTAGAGCTGCATTCACCGCCATTGTCAGTGCTGACATGGCTTGAGAAGAAGTATTTCAATTCAAATATGCCACGTGGTGTGTGCATATATTTCTGCGTGGTAACACGGGAGATAGTGGACTCGTGCATGTCCACAGCCAGCGCGATGTCATTAAGGACCATCGGCTTCATGGCTTCCTCACCGTATTCAAAGAAATCCTGTTGATGCTCCACAATGCAACGCGCTACTTTCAGCAGGGTTTCATTGCGGCTTTCGAGACTCTTAATCAGCCATTTGGCATCTTGCAAATGACTGCGGATAAATTGACTGTCTGCAGCACTGCAGCCATTTTTGGTGAGTGCTGCGTATTGTTGGTTTACTTTAAGACGCGGTACTGCATCCGGGTTGATTTGCACCACCCACTTGCCACGGTCTTTGAACACGGAAACGTCAGGAATCACGTATTCCGCTTCATTGGTGACGATGAGATTACCCGGACGCGGCTCCAGACTATGGATAAGACGCATCACTTCTTTGAGTTCAGGCTCGCGAAGCTTGGTATCTTTCATTAACTGGCGATAGTCACGGTTGGCAAGCAGATTCATGTGCTCACGAAGCACCATTCTCGCTTCTGCCAGCCAAGGCGTGTCTTCGGCAAACGCAGCCAATTGGATCAACAAACACTCCTGCAGTGAACGCGACGCGACACCCAGCGGGTCAAATTGTTGAACGCGTTTGAGCACTGCTTCGACTTCATCGAGTTCCACTTCACCTTCTTCTGCGCCAAGGCTTTCGAGAATATCTTCCGCAGAAACGGTGAGGTAGCCTTTGTCGTCTACCGCATCAATGATGGCGGTAGCAATGGCGAGGTCGAGTTCGGTAAATGGGGTGAGTTGCAGTTGCCAGTTAAGGTAATCGTAGAGGGTTTCGGTGGTTTCGCCTTGATAGACGGGCGTGTCATCACTGACGGAGATTCCAGTGCTGCCAGTATTGGCGCTATAGAAATCATCCCAGGTCGTATCGACGGGTAAGTCGTCGTGTATTTCCTGCTGGCCCAGCGCATCAGAACTGTCCATGGTGTCAGGTCCTTCATTTTCGGACTCTGACGCCGAAGCGCTGACTTTCTCTTCACCCTCAAACTCCTGAGCGCTATCGCCGTCGATATTGTTATCGGCGTTTTCGTCTTGCTCTAGGAGTGGATTAGCCTCCAGCGCTTCCTGGATCTCCTGTTGCAAATCAAGCGTCGACAGCTGAAGCAGGCGAATTGCCTGTTGCAGCTGTGGAGTCATTGCAAGTTGTTGGCCAAGCTTGAGCTGAAGCGAGGGTTTCATAGTTATACTGGCACCTTTCCTTTTATCTATTATCAGTGCATATATTGGAGCGATTCGCCAACCGTTCTCCTTTAACTATAGCCTGAACTGGTCTCCGAGATAGACTCGTTTCACGTGCTCGTCGTTGAGCACTTCATCAGGTGTGCCGTGGGCAATCAAGTGCCCTTGGCTAACAATATAGGCGTGTTCACAAACACTGAGTGTCTCACGTACGTTGTGATCGGTGATTAATACCCCAAGACCGCGGTCGCGGAGATGCTCAATGATTTTTTTAATGTCGATAACCGAGATGGGGTCTACGCCTGCAAACGGCTCATCAAGAAGAATAAATTTCGGATTCGCTGCCAATGCTCGTGCGATTTCCACGCGGCGGCGTTCACCCCCTGATAAAGCCATGCCCATGCTGTTGCGAATGTGCTGGATATTAAACTCGTCCAGCAGATCCTCCGCTTTGTCCTGACGCTCTTCTTTGGTCAGGTCCGAACGGGTTTGCAACACGGCCATCAGGTTATCGTAAACGCTGAGTTTACGGAAAATAGACGCTTCTTGAGGCAGGTAACCGATACCCATACGGGAACGGTTGTGCATCGGCTGGATGCTAATATCTAATTCGTCGATTTTAATGGTGCCTTCATCGCGTGCCACTAGACCAACAATCATGTAGAAAGAGGTGGTTTTACCTGCGCCATTTGGGCCAAGTAGCCCAACGATTTCGCCAGACTTAACTTCCAGACTAACATCCGTAACGACCTTGCGGCCGTTATAGCTTTTCGCGAGATTTTGAGCGGTGAGAATAGCCATGCAGGGTTAGTTCTTCTCTTGTTTTGACTGTGGCTGCAACACCGTGGTGACGCGACTGCTGTCATCACTTTCGGCAACCAGCAATTGTTTGTCGATGTTGTACGTGATCTTCTGACCTTCCACCTGATTGCCGCCTTCCTGAGTCAGCACAGCATTGCGCTTCATGGTGAGGAAACTTTTACCGGTTTCGTAGCGAAGGTCGAAAGCTTCACCGTTAATTTTCTTTCCGTCGTCCATGGTTTGTTCGAAAGTGGCCGGTTTGCCATAGGCATCGATCACTTCTACTCCTTCTTCACCACTTGGGCGGGTCACGACGACCTTGTCCGCGTTAAGGCGAATAGAGCCCTGACGCAGATAAACGTTACCGGTGAAAATCACGGTGTTGGTGTTCATGTCGAGGTTCTGCGAGTCGGAGTCAATATAGATCGGCTGCTCGGAGTCTGTTGACAGTGCCATCGCAGTGCCAGATAACAGCACCAATACCATGGCAAAAAATTCAGTTCTTTTGTTGTTCATATCTGCTCTTCACTTGGTCAATCAGTTCCATTTGGTGGGAGCCAAAATTGCCTTTTACTCTCTCGCCACGGGTTTGCAGACCCACGCCGGTAATTTCGGTTTCGGTGTCTGACCAGAAATCACGGGTCACGAGATCCAGAGTTAGTTCTTCTGTGGTGACAACTTTTATTTGTGCGTCGGGCAACAGGTTAAAAATCCTGACTCTGCCAGTCATCACCAAGGTTTTTGTATCTTCGAGAACGGCGAACTCGGAACTGACACGCCACTCTTCTTCTTCCCCGTTACTATATGTCCAAAGCACGGGCTCATTAAAGTGAGTCTCGTCGAGTTGCTGATAGTTCTCTACATGCACGGACTCGATGCGGTAGCTTCGGATCCCTTGCATGTTGTATGTGGTGGAGTTGATATTGTCAGCCGTGAAAAGTGGCTTCTCAGCATCGGGAGCAACCTGTATCTCTGCTTCCCAGTAGTGCTGGGTTAGCAGGTAGTACCCTGCATAACCACATACTGCGAGAAGGGCAACGATACCAAGGCGTTGCAACATCATATACTGAGTCCCTTATGCGCATCGAGTTCCCCGCGCGCTTCGAGAATCAAATCGCAGACTTCACGTACGGCTCCGTAACCGCCTGGGGTGTGGGTAACCAAATCAGCGCGTTTGGCCAAAAGGGGATGACCGTCATTCACACAAACAGACAAGCCAACCTGAGACATGACCGCCCAGTCGATAAGATCGTCACCGATGTACGCGGTTTGCTCAGCAGGCACGCCTAAGCGGTTGACGAGATCTTGATACGCAGAGGCTTTGTCATCCTGTCCCTGATAAATGTGCTGTATACCAAGGGCGCCCATACGACGTTCGACAATGGCAGACTTGCGACCAGTGATGATAGCGATTTCGACACCGGCATTCATCAGTGATTTGACGCCGTAACCGTCACGGGTATGAAAGGCCTTCAATTCCTCGCCATCGTTACCCATATAGATGCGGCCATCAGAGAATACACCGTCAACATCGCAAATCAGCAATTTGATGTCACGGGCACGTTCCACCAATTCAGTGGATACAAGGCCATAAAGGGTTTCAGTCATGGGTTGCATTACATCACTCCAGCTTTCAGCAGATCGTGCATATTCAGTGCGCCAATCAGCTTGTCATTATCTGTGACCAGCAATCCGTTGATTTTCTTCTCTTCCATTAGCTTCAGGCCTTCAGCCGCCAACATATCAGGGCCAATGAGTGTTGGCTTTTTGCCCATCACTTCGCCGATTTCGGTAGCGTGAACGTCTATACGCTGATCCAGAAGCCGACGCAGATCGCCATCGGTGAAAATACCGAGCACGGCGTCGCTGTCATCAACAACAGCCGTCATGCCAAGGCCTTTGGCAGACATTTCCAATAGCGCGTCACGGATGGTGTTGTTTGATGAGACTTTTGGCAGTTTGTCGCCAGAGTGCATGACATCAGCAATACGCATCAATAGCTTGCGACCCAGTGCGCCGCCTGGATGGGATAGGGCAAAATCGTCGGCTGTGAAACCTTTGGCTTGCATGAGTGCAACTGCCAGTGCATCACCCATGACCAGTGTCGCAGTGGTACTGGACGTCGGCGCAAGACCAATCGGGCAGGCTTCTTTCGGCACTTTAATGCAAAGGTTGATTTGTGCCAGACGTGCCATGGTTGAAGAGGGATTGCTCGTCATGGTGATGAGCGTAATACCACGGCGTTTAACCACAGGCAGCAGCGTGATGATTTCTGAGGCTTCGCCAGAATTTGAAATTGCCAGTACTACATCGCCTTTTTCAATCATGCCTAAGTCGCCATGGCTGGCTTCACCCGGGTGAACAAAGAAAGAGGGCGTGCCGGTGCTTGCCAGTGTCGCAGCAATCTTGTTACCGATGTGGCCGGATTTTCCCATGCCCATCACAACGACTTTGCCTTTGGCTTCAAGAATGAGCTTACAGGCATTGTTAAAGTCTTTGTTGATGTATTGCTCGAGCTGGGAGATTGCATCCAATTCAGTTTTCAGTGTTGCAATGCCTGCCTGGCGAAAATCAAAAGTCATAGTTAATCCGGTTATGCCGCGAGATGCGAGAACAGGTAGCCTTGGTAACCCACGAAGCAAACAAGAAGTGCAATGCCTTCCCAGCGGTTAATCGTACGCGCTTTGCCGACAGCGAACAGGAACAGCAATACTGACAGTGCCAGCATGACGTAAAAGTCACGATCCATCGCCAGTGGGTTAATGGCAGATGGTGCCAGTATACCCGGAATACCCATGACCGCGAGAATATTGAAGATGTTAGAGCCGATGATGTTACCCACCGCCAGATCGTCTTCGCCTTTCATCACACCTGCAATCGATGCTGCCAGTTCAGGAAGGCTGGTGCCGACCGCAACGATTGTCAGACCAATCACCAGGTCGCTCATACCAAAGGCTTTTGCAATGATAACGGCAGAATCAACCACCATGTCTGCGCTGAAAATGAGAAGCACCAGACCAACAACCACCCAGATACCCGCAGACACGTTACTGACGCCTTCAGGAATTTCAGATTCCTGCTCAGCGAGCATAGGATCCTCTTCCCCGCTTTCACGGCCGAACTTCATCATCAGAAGCAGGAAACCCGCAAAAAACACTGCGAGGAGAACACCTTCAAAAAAGCTCAGGTAGTTGTTCCACAAAATAGCACCAGCAAGCAAAGTCACACCTAGCATCAGGGGCAACTCGCGGCGGAGAATGCCGGAACTGATAGCGAGAGGCTTTATCAGAGCCGTCACACCAAGAATCAGAGCGATGTTGGCAATGTTTGAACCGAGAACGTTACCTACAGCGGTGTCTGTTTTCCCGCTGAGCGCGGCCGTTGCCGAAACCACCATCTCTGGCGCTGAACTTCCCATTGCCAGAATAGTCATACCGATGACAAGGGGAGAGATGCCCACATTACGGGCAATAGCGGCTGCTCCGTAGACGAGTCTGTCGGCACTCCATACCAACAAACATAGGCCCACGACGAGAATGGCGGTCGCTTCAAACATTTAGATACCTTCAGAATTAGCTGGGGCTAACAACAATACAAAAGGGCAATTTTGACCGCTAATTGAGTAAATGTGAAGGAAAAGGACGGATGAGTTTTGGCAAGCTAGACGGGAATTCGTCAGACAGTGAAGTATCTTCCATTGAATTACCCTGTCTTCAATTCACAGAATCATAAAAAACCTTACTCATTGAAGGTAAAAGTAGCTGACGGTTTCTAGTCTGAAAATGAGTGATCTTAATTCCAATGAGTGCATATAGGAAAAGACAGTGATTGTCTGAAAATTGATAGATTTCTAATAAAGATTTTGCAAATGAATGGTGTACAATTACTTGTTTTGCCTTTGTTACCCTTCTATGATCGGGCAATTAACACTCAAGGAAAACAACGTCAAAGGGCCTTGATGAGTACTACGAATCTGGTTGAAGTGAACAACCTGACTTTCTCGCGTGGCGAGAGGGTGATTTTTGACAATGTCAGCCTCACTGTTCCTGTCGGTAAAGTCACGGCAATCATGGGGCCTTCAGGTATTGGTAAGACGACTCTGCTGAGATTGATAGGCGGACAACTCCAGCCAGAAAATGGCACTATCGAATTCGCAGGTCAAAACATTCCTACACTGTCGAGAAGCAAGCTCTATGACGTGCGAAAGCGCATGAGTATGCTGTTTCAGTCTGGCGCATTGTTCACGGACATGACGGTTTTCGATAATGTCGCTTTTCCCCTGCGCGAACACACAGAACTTTCTGAATCTCTGATTAAAACCATAGTGCTGCTTAAGCTCGAAGCGGTTGGCTTGCGAGGAGCTGCCGATTTGATGCCAAGCAGCCTTTCCGGTGGTATGGCAAGACGTGCAGCACTGGCCCGTGCAATTGCGCTCGATCCTGAATTGATTATGTTCGACGAGCCTTTTGTTGGTCAGGACCCTATCACTATGGGTGTTTTAGTTTCCCTTATCCGCAACCTCAATCAAGCATTGGGCCTGACCTCTATTGTGGTTTCCCACGATGTGCCGGAAGTCATGAGTATCGCCGACCATGTATATCTGTTGGCAGATGGCAAGATCATCGCATCAGGCTCTCCGCAGTCTTTGCGTGACAACCCTGATCCGCGTGTCAGTCAGTTCCTTCAGGGTGATGCCGATGGTCCGGTACCTTTCCGCTATCCGGCAAAGGACATTAAACAGGAGCTTTTCTCGTGATTGTAAGCATGGTGCAGGCAATCGGCGCTCGTGCAATGGCAGTATCCCAAACCATGGGGCGTGCGACCTTTGTGCTGCTTGGTGCGTTGATCGGCAAACCTCAGCCAAGAAAAATGTTCCCGTTGTTGCTGACCCAGATTTACTCCGTGGGTGTGCGCTCACTGGCGATCATCATGGTGTCTGGCCTTTTTATCGGCATGGTATTGAGCCTTCAGGGCTATCTGGTACTGGCGGACTTTGGCGCGGAAAGCTCTCTCGGGCAAATGGTGGCATTGTCACTGTTACGTGAACTTGGCCCGGTCGTGACGGCACTCTTATTCGCCGGCCGTGCGGGCTCAGCATTGACGGCAGAAATCGGTTTGATGAAAGCGACAGAACAGCTTTCAAGTCTCGAGATGATGGCGGTTGATCCGCTGCGCCGTGTGGTTGCACCACGCTTTTGGGCGGGTGTCATCTCCATGCCGCTTTTGGCAATGATTTTTATGATGGTAGGCATCTGGGGTGGACAGCTCGTGGGTGTCGACTGGAAAGGTATTGATTACGGTAGTTATTGGGCGGTGATGCAGTCCTCCGTTGAGCTGGGTTACGACATTGGACAGTCCTTTATTAAGAGTCTGGTGTTTGCCATTACGGTGACCTGGATAGCTTTGTTTAACGGCTATGATGCGATTCCAACGTCAGAAGGGATCAGCCGCGCCACTACACGTACCGTTGTGCATTCATCTTTGGCAGTGCTGGGATTGGACTTTGTCCTCACGGCACTGATGTTTGGGAGCTAATTAAATGCAACAAAACCGAAAAACAGAATTTTGGGTAGGCACTTTTGTCATCGCAGGTATTGCTGCAGTGCTACTGCTCATTTTTCAGGTCGCTGATGTGAAGAGCTTTTCGCGCTCTGAGCATTACTCGCTTGAAGCGCATTTCGATAACATTGGTGGTTTGAAAGTTCGCTCTCCGGTGAAAGTAGGCGGCGTTGTTGTGGGTCGTGTTAGTAACATCGCTTTGACGGCACCGGACTACGTCCCAACCGTGACGATGGAAATCGAGCGTAAATACGGCTACTTCCCGGAAACCAGTTCGGCGGCGATTTTAACGTCAGGACTTCTGGGTGAACAATATATTGGCATTCGCCCAGGGTTTCTGGATGAAGACATAGATGTCCTACAGGATGGCGATTTGCTGGAAGATACACGCTCAGCGATGGTGTTAGAGGACCTGATTGGTCAGTTCCTTTACAGCGTCGGTGGGTCTGAGGAGTAAAGTAATGAAAAAGTGGTTTGTTACTCTATTTGCTGCGCTGACAGTGGCATTCTCATCAATTTCTTTTGCGGCAGAGATTGACGCGAAAGACCCATACTTTTTGATTAATGGCGTAGCTGAAAATGCATTTAGCCGCTTGAAGGCTGATAAAGATCAGTACATTCAAAACCCAGAGCTTTTGCGCGTTGTCGTTAAAGAAGAATTGATGCCCTACATCAATGTCCGCTACGCGGCGATGAAAGTCCTCGGTCCTCAGGCACGCAAAGCCAGCAAAGAAGAGCGTGACTTGTTCACCGAAGCGTTTTACGACTACCTGGTTGCTTCCTACGCCCAAATCCTGACCCAATATACGGATCAGGAAATCAACGTGGAACCGGCAAAGAAAATTGATGCCAAACGTAAGGTGGTGTCTGTTCGCGTTGATATTTTGGATAGAGCGCGACCGCCAATTCGTCTGGATTTCGCTTTGCGTAAAAACCGCAAAACGGAAGAATGGCAGGGCTTTGATGTACAGGTTGAAGGTGTAAGTATGCTGGACACCAAAACCAGTGAATGGAGTGCAGAACTTCGTCGTAATGGTATCGAAGACGTTGCCAAGCAGTTGATTGAACGCTCGAAAGCGCCAATCACCCGCGATGAGGCAGCGTCGTGAGTGAAGCATTATCACTTCAGCGACTCACAAATGGTCATTACTGCTTGTCAGGAGAGCTTGATCGTGACACAGTTCCAGCATTTTGGAGCCGCCGCGCCAATTGGCTACCGTCAGACAAGCAGGTTGTAGTCGACCTGTCTTCGTTAAAGCGTGTCGATTCGGCGGGTATGGCAATGTTGCTCCACTTGCAGCAAGAGCTCAATGACAGACAACAAACTCTGATGTTGAGCAACACTCCTTCGCAGCTTAGCGTCTTGCTGCAGCTGAGCAACGTGGAAAGTCTTTTTACTGATGAAAGTGCATCGGTTGACGGGGAATAGTTGTGGAACCTACTGAAATCAAAGCCATTCTAGAGCAAGCTCTGACGCTGGAAGAAATTCATGTTAAAGGTGACGGCAGTCACTTCGAAGTGATAGCAGTTGGCGACATGTTCGATGGCATGTCACGCGTGAAGAAACAGCAGACTATCTATGGCCCACTGATGGAACACATCAGAACTAATGCAATCCATGCTCTTAGCATCAAAGCGCTGACTCCGACTGAGTGGGCGCGCGACAAAAAACTGATGCAACCGCTATAAGTTCACGAGGAACAGCATGCAAAAATTCCGTGTCCACGGTGGTGGCCCACTGCGTGGTGAAGTCACAATTTCCGGTGCCAAGAATGCGGCACTGCCTATTTTGTTTGCCGCGCTACTGGCTGAAGAGCCTGTAGAAGTCGCGAACGTTCCTAAACTGCGTGATATTGATACCACCATGGAGTTGTTATCACGTCTGGGCGCCAAAGTAACCCGCAATGGTTCTGTTCATGTTGATGCCAGTGAGATCAACGAATTCTGCGCGCCTTACGATTTAGTCAAAACCATGCGCGCGTCGATTTGGGCGCTTGGACCGTTAGTGGCGCGTTTTGGTAAAGGCGAGGTATCACTACCTGGTGGGTGTGCTATCGGCGCACGTCCAGTTGACCTGCACATTCATGGTCTGGAGCAGCTTGGTGCCACTATTACTTTAGACGAAGGCTATGTGAAAGCCCATGTTGATGGCCGCCTTAAAGGCGCACATATCGTCATGGACAAAGTGAGTGTGGGTGCAACGGTGACCATTATGTCTGCGGCGACGCTGGCAGAAGGCACCACAGTGATTGAAAATGCAGCGCGTGAACCTGAGATTGTGGACTGCGCGAAATTCCTGAACATGTTGGGTGCGAAAATCACTGGCGCGGGCACTGATGCCATCACGATTGAAGGTGTTGAGCGTTTGGGCGGTGGCTATCACGAAGTGGTGGCGGACCGTATTGAAACTGGCACCTTCTTGGTCGGTGCGGCGGTATCTGGCGGCAAAGTGATGTGCTACAACACTTCGCCAAAACTGATGGAAGCGGTACTGGCTAAACTGGAAGAAGCGGGCGCGCTGGTGGAAAGTGGTGAAGACTGGATTTCGCTGGACATGACGGATCGCGAGCTCAAGGCTGTGAACATTCGCACTGCTCCACACCCAGGTTTTCCAACTGACATGCAAGCCCAATTCACGCTACTTAACCTAATGGCGAAAGGCACAGGTATCATCACAGAAACGATTTTTGAAAACCGTTTCATGCATGTGCCTGAACTTCAACGCATGGGTGCTCATGCCGAAATCGAAGGTAACACGGTTGTCTGTGGTGATTGTGATGGCCTGAGTGGTGCGCAGGTGATGGCGACTGACCTTCGTGCATCAGCCAGCCTTGTCATTGCTGGTGCTATTGCGAAAGGCGAAACCATCGTTGACCGCATTTATCATATTGATCGCGGTTACGAGCATATCGAAGATAAGCTTAAAAAGCTGGGTGTTAGCATTGAGCGTTTCAGTGACTAATCGCTGATCTGACAGAATAAAAAAGGCCGCTTTTAGAAGTGGCCTTTTTTGTGTCTGTAGAATTGTTGAGTAACAACGCTTACTGAAGTTTTTCTTCGCCAATCGTTACGATGACATCAATAGGCTGACCGCCGCGTATCACTTTGAACGGTACTTTAGTGCCTGGGCGGGTATCAGCAACGATATCCAGAGCGTTGCGGAAGCTGCTTATTGGCTTGTCATTAATGGCAATGATGAGGTCATTGACCTGCAAACCCGATGTTGCAGCAGGGCCACTCGGCTCCATGCTGGCAATTAGCACACCACGTAACTGTTCCGCATCAAGAAGCCTTGCCATTACAGGGTTGACCTCACGTCCTTCCACGCCAATGTAGCCACGAATAACGCGCCCATCTGCGATCAGCTTCTGCATGACTCGCAAAGTGAGGGAGTAGGGGATCGCGAAAGAAATACCGTAGGTGTCTACATCAGTGGCTTGTTGGAATGACGCAGTATTGATACCTACCAGCTCACCACGGCTGTTGACAAGTGCACCGCCTGAGTTGCCTTTGTTGATTGCAGCATCGGTTTGCAAAAAATCTTGCTGGCGGTTGAAGCTCATCCCCGGACGGCCAGTCGCGGAAATAATACCAAAGGTGGTGGTTTGGCCAAGGTTGTAGGGGTTACCAATGGCAAGCACCACATCACCGACATTGGGTTCATAGCTGTCGTTGAAAGGAATGACTGGCAGGTTTTCCAGCTCAATTTTCAGCACGGCTAGATCAGTTCGCTGATCTTTACCTACCAGTTGCGCAGTACTGATACGTCCATCTTGCAATGCAACAATGATTTGGTCTGCGCGTGCGACGACATGGTAGTTGGTGACGATGTAGCCTTTGTCGCTCATGATTACGCCAGAGCCAAGCCCTTCAGCGTTGAGCTGTAAGCGGTTCTCTGCACTGTAGCGGCGGGTGTAGATGTTTACAACGGCAGGTGAAGCTCGTCGTACTGCATAATTATAGGAAATGAGGCTGTTATTGGTTTCAAAAGTGGCGAGGGTAGCTTCGGGCAAAAGCTGGGCATTTCGCAATGAGGGAATAGCAATAAGCAGCACTGCAGCGACCAAGACGCCATAAACCACAGAACGTGCTAAAAAAGCCAGCATGCCATTCCCCATAAAACCGTTAAATACGAAGCAATGAGAATACCATTGAATCCCTGATATGAGTAGTTGGTGAAGGTGAATAAAGAAGAGCCTGACACTGTCAGGCTCCTGATTTGAAACACTTTGCGTAAAGCGTTGAGTTAGCGGATCACTAGGTACATGGTGGAATCTCCGCGCAGGATATTCAGAGCTAATACCGATGGTTTGCTTTCTAGTTGTTTGCGCAGGTCACCAAGGTTTTTAACTTTGTTGCGGTTCAAGCCAACAATCACATCGTCTTGCTTCAAACCATAACGTGCGGCGATGGAGTCTTTTTCGACACTTGAAACACGGACACCTGACACTTTGCCTTCTTTATAATTTTCCAGCTCTGCGCCTTTTAGTGCTTCATGTAGCGTCTCTGCATTGGCCTTGGCAAGGCTAGCTTCCTTAAGCTTGGCGGTAACGGTCTTTTCTTTGCCGTCGCGAATGATGCCAAGTTTTACTTCTTTACCTGCCCCTAGCGTGGCAATTTTCGCGCGAAGTTCGCCAAAGCTGCGAATTTCCTTGCCGTTTACAGAAACGATAATGTCACCGGCTTCAATACCCGCGTTTTCAGCTGCAGAGTCAGGTACTATCTGACTGACAAAGGCACCATGGTTAGTTTCATAACCAAACGCTTCCGCGAGTTCTGATGTTAGCTCGCCACCTTGAACTCCTAACACCCCTCGCTTCACTTCACCAAACTCCAGGATTTGGTCGACGAGGTTTTTCGCCATGTTCACGGGAATCGCAAAGCCAATGCCGACATTACCGCCGTTTGGCCCCAAGATAGCGGTGTTGATACCAACCAATTCACCGTTTAAGTTCACCAGCGCACCGCCAGAGTTACCGCTGTTAATGGCTGCATCGGTTTGAATGAAGTTTTCAAAGTTCTCCACATTCAGGCCGCTTCGACCCAGCGCTGAAATGATGCCTGAAGTGACGGTTTGGCCTAGGCCAAATGGGTTACCAATGGCAATGGCAAAGTCGCCAACGCGCAGAGCATCAGAGTCAGCAAGCTTGATTTCGGTAAGATCTTCCGACTCCTCCAGCTTCAGTAGGGCGACGTCAGACATACCATCGCTGCCAATAAGCTCTGCGTCGTATTCACGACCATCGTGTAGCTGCACACGGATTTTGTTTGCACCATCAATGACGTGATGGTTAGTGATCACATACCCTTTGTCTGCGTCAATAATGACGCCTGACCCCAGACCTCTAAATGGACGTTCTCTAACTTGTTCAGATGGAAAATCCGGGCCGAAGAAGAAACGGAAAGACTCAGGAATGCGTTGTTTTGATGTGTGACTGCCTTCCACAGCAATGCTGACAACTGCCGGGCTGACGGCTTCCAGCATGGGTGCAAGGCTTGGTAGGCTCTCACCAGCAACCGCAGCGGGTAGTGCTGCAGTTGTCGGCAAGGCTGTCATGGTTGTACTAACGGCGAGTGCAATCGCACTCAAAGTAAGCAAAGACTTCTTTTTCATAAACACACTCCCCTCTATAGGTACGTTTTAAGAGTGGGGGTGGGTCAAAAAAGTTCAATGCCCTATAACGTGATATTTGTGATCGAGTTAACTCGCTTTGCTGGTTTCTTTCTGATCTTTTAGTAAGCCTGATGCACCATCAGAGTAATCACGTGGTGGTTCCTGCGAAGGAGCTGGTTCCTCGGTCACTTCAGAAAGTTTGCTGATGCGTTTAGCGAATGGATTGTCTTGCTCTGGCAGGTTCGGCATTAGCTCTGCTGAAGTATTCGCCATGTGTTGATAGAGCTTGCTGTAATCACGAGAAATATTATCGAGCAACTCTGCACTCTGAGCGAAGTGGTCGACTAACTCCTGACGGTACTGTTCAAGCTCGTAGCGCGACTTCTCAAGCTCTTTTTTCAAATCTTTCTGTTGCGAGTTATCACGCATTGTCAAACGGGCAATAATGAAGCCAATGACAATACCGATGACCACAAATACTAACGTGTTGATCCAAGCCATAAGTGCTCCTTAACTTATATCTAACGGTTTGGATGAATTGCAGTTTTTACCATTGAGACGGCAAAGAAAAAGTAAACTGCAATGCCCCTAATGCATTATCTTCACTATACATGGCAAGCCAGACGCATGGTACTATTGATTTTGAGAACGCCACGGGTGCAAGTGAGAGCTAGGTTCAAGGATGACACCACTAGAGCAATACCATAACGACTTACAAAGACCGGACTTTTTTGAAGATGCTTCCCAGCGCAATGCGGTAGAGAAACTTGAAGATCTTTATCACCGTTTGGTGGTGAGGGCGAATGCGCCAGTTGAGAAGCCGGGTTTTCTAGAGTCCCTCTTTAATAAAAAAACGTCCGTCAAAGCGCCGGAAAAAGGTCTCTACTTTTGGGGCGGCGTCGGCCGCGGAAAAACCTATCTTGTTGATACCTTCTTCGAAAGCCTGCCGTTTGATAAGAAACTGCGGATGCATTTTCACCGCTTTATGCACCGCGTTCATCATGAGCTGCAGCTTCTCGATGGCGAACAAGATCCTTTGCAAAAAATCGCTGATAAGCTCGCCGGTGAAGCCCATATTCTTTGCTTTGATGAGTTTTTCGTTTCTGATATTACGGATGCGATGATTTTAGGCACGCTAATGGAAGCTCTTTTCGAGCGTGGTATCTGTCTGGTTGCGACTTCTAACATTGTTCCGGATGAACTGTACCGAAATGGCTTGCAACGTGCTCGGTTCCTCCCTGCCATTGCTTTGATTAATCAGCACTGTGAGGTCGTCAATGTGGATGCAGGAACGGACTACCGTCTTCGTACCCTGGAACAAGCAGAGATCTTTCATTTTCCTTTAGATGAAGCTGCAGGTGAGAACTTAAAAGAATATTTCTATAAACTCGCCACTGAGCCTTGTCATGAATCACTGGAAATAGAAATTAACAACCGAAAGCTTATTGCGGAACGGGAAGCAGAGGGCGTGGTTCATTTTGAATTTGCCACGTTATGCGACAGCCCACGTAGCCAATCGGACTATATCGAGATAGCGCGTCTCTATCACACGGTTTTACTGGCAAACGTACCGCAAATGGGGCTCTCGAAGGATGATGCTGCGCGTCGATTTATCGCGATGGTCGATGAATTCTACGAAAGACACGTGAAACTTATCATTTCGGCTGAAGTTGCCTTGAATTCACTGTACACAGACGGGCGCTTGTCATTCGAATTCAAACGCTGCATTTCGCGTTTGAAGGAGATGCAAAGCCATGATTACTTGGCTTTGGAGCATCTTCCATAACCAGCCTTGCGGTAATGACAGTATTGATAAAAATCTAATGGAGAAAAAGTCGGGACTTTTTTTGAAAAAAAGGTGATTTTTTCTCCACCCTTCCTTATAATCCTGCGACCCACCGTTACTGTTGAAAGGCTTCGGCCGAGGGAACCACCACTCGAAGGGGTGCTGAATGGGCTCTTAACAGTGGGAGCGAGAGCTCCTTAAGTGAAATCTAAATTTATCGGGTAATTATTAGCATGAAAACATTCGTTGCTAAACCAGAAACTGTAAAACGCGACTGGTACATTGTAGACGCAGAAGGTAAAACTCTGGGTCGTATCGCAACTGAAATCGCATCTCGTCTGCGTGGTAAGCACAAGCCGGAGTACACTCCGCACGTTGACACTGGTGACTACATCGTAGTTATCAACGCGGAAAAAGTTAAAGTAACTGGCGCGAAAACTACTGACAAGATGTACTACCACCACTCTGGTTTCATGGGTGGCATCAAGTCAATCAGCTTCGACAAACTGATCGCTAAGAAACCAGAAATGGTTATCGAGCTTGCTGTTAAAGGTATGCTACCACGCGGTCCTCTAGGTCGTGCAATGTACCGTAAACTGAAAGTTTACGCGGGCGCTGAGCACAAGCACGCGGCACAACAACCGCAAGTACTGGACATCTAAGGGGACTTCAAAATGGCAGAACAATACTACGGCACAGGTCGTCGCAAAAGCTCCGCAGCTCGTGTATTCATCAAGCCGGGCAGCGGCAACATCGTAATCAACAAGCGTTCTCTGGAAACCTATTTCGGTCGTCCAACCGCTCGCATGGTTGTTATGCAACCTCTTGAGCTGGTAGAAATGACTGAGAAACTTGACCTGTACATCACCGTTGCTGGTGGTGGTATCTCTGGTCAAGCAGGTGCAATCCGCCACGGTATCACCCGTGCGCTGATGGAATACGATGAGACTCTGCGTCCTGCACTGCGCGCAGCTGGCTTCGTTACTCGTGACGCACGTCGCGTTGAACGTAAGAAAGTTGGTCTGCGTAAAGCACGTCGTCGTCCACAATTCTCTAAGCGTTAATTCGCTTCCGGATTATCCGGGAATTCTGGTCCAAAAAGCCTGGCTTATGCCGGGCTTTTTATTATCTTCATTCAGGCATTTACCCCTCCCGTCAACGCGTGAACTGTGCGCTTGTCCCCAATTTCCTTATTTTGATATTTCCGTAAATTTTTTCTTTTTTGGCAGTTAGTTAAAAAAACGGTGTATACCTCACATTTGTTACAAAAAGGTAGCTTTATCTTGTCAAAAAGTGGGGTTTTCCTTATCATTTAGGCGACGTATTAATAGGTTTTTGTTGGACAAACCACCCGTTTCTACGCAATAAAAATACTTAATTTGAGTTAGCCGTACGCTCCAGGGACGCATAAGGAAAGTTATAAGAATCCATGCGGGAGCACATGGGAGAATGTTGGATGAGCAATGCGCCAGTGAATTCCGGCCGACGTCGTTTCCTGACTCTATCAACCGCAGTGGTTGGTGGTGTGGGTGCAGCTGCAGTCGCTGTACCTTTCATCAAGTCTTGGAATCCAAGCGCCAAAGCGAAAGCTGCCGGTGCCCCGGTCGAAGTCGATGTGAGTAAGATTGAAGAAGGTCAGCTTGTTAGGGCGATTTGGCAGGGTAAACCCGTGTGGATCGTGCGCCGTAGTAAGCAGACGTTAGAAAAATTAGACCAGATTGGGGACAAATTACGTGATCCCGAATCCCTTGAACCACAACAGCCTGAATACATCGTTAATACGTACCGTTCTGTTAAACCAGAAATCTTCGTCGCTGTAGGCCTGTGTACACACCTTGGCTGTTCACCAACTTACCTGCCAGATAGCTTTGGCGAGCAGGTAGAAGGTGTATCTTCCGGTTTCTTCTGTCCTTGTCATGGTTCCAAGTTTGACATGGCTGGCCGTGTATTTAAAAGCGTACCAGCGCCACTTAATCTGGTTGTCCCACCTTACACGTACCTTAACGATAACCGTATTTTGGTTGGCGCAGATGAGGGGACAGCGTAATGGAAAACTTGCTTAACTGGTTTGAGAAACGTCTTCCAGCGGTGAATGCTTATAAAAAGCATTTATCCGAATACCCAATGCCGAAAAACTTTAACTTCTGGTACTTGTTTGGCTCACTGGCCATGCTGGTACTGGTAAACCAGCTATTAACCGGCATTTGGCTAACGATGAGCTACAACCCTTCTGCAGAAGGGGCTTTTGCGTCAATTGAATATATTATGCGAGACGTGGAATACGGATGGCTGTTGCGCTACATGCACTCCACCGGTGCCTCTGCGTTTTTCGTGGTCGTTTACCTACACATGTTTCGTGGTCTGATTTATGGTTCGTACCAGAAACCACGCGAGCTACTGTGGATCTTCGGTATGTTGATCTTCCTTGCACTGATGGCGGAAGCTTTCATGGGCTACCTGCTGCCATGGGGGCAGATGTCTTACTGGGGTGCACAGGTAATCATTTCCTTATTTGGTGCTATTCCGGTTATCGGTGACGACCTGACATTGTGGATTCGTGGTGACTATGTTCTGTCTGGTGCAACACTGAACCGCTTCTTTGCACTCCATGTTGTAGCGCTACCCATCGTGATTCTGTTGCTGGTTGTACTGCACATCTTGGCACTTCATGAAGTGGGCTCAAACAACCCGGATGGTATCGAAACCAAGCTGCCTAAAGGCACTAAAGGCGAAGGTTACGAAACTCAGTTCCCATTCCACGAGTACTACACCAAGAAGTACGACATCATCGACTCTGTGCCTTTCCACCCATACGGTACAGTGAAGGATCTGATTGGTGTGGGTCTGTTCGGTATTCTGTTTGCTTACGTTATCTTCTTCAATCCAGAGATGGGCGGCTACTTCCTTGAGCCACCTAACTTTGAAGCAGCTAACCCGCTGAAGACACCTGAGCACATTGCGCCAGTGTGGTACTTCACCCCGTTCTACGCCATCCTACGTGCAGTTCCTGACAAATTGATGGGCGTTGTGCTGATGGGCCTCTCCATTGCTGTTCTGTTCCTGCTGCCATGGCTGGACCGCTGTAAAGTACGTTCATACCGTTACCGCAGCAAAATCCATCTGGCAAACATTGCGCAATTTACTGTTTCGTTCATTGCGCTGGGTATTCTGGGTGCGCTGCCAGCAACCCCAACTTATACCTTGATGGCACAGATCTTTAGCTTTGGTTACTTCATGTTCTTTGTTGCGCTGTTCTTCTACAGCAAAAACGAAGCAACGAAACCATTACCGGAGAGGGTGAACTACAAATGAAGAAGTGGATTGTAATGCTGTTTGCTCTGCTGCCTTCTCTGGCGATGGCAGCAGGTCCAAGTATTCCTTTGGACGCAGCAAACAACGATTTGTCAGACAAAGCATCACTGCAAAATGGTGCGAAGCTGTTCATGAACTACTGTTTTGGCTGTCACGCCACTCAGTACCAACGCTATGAGCGTATTGCAGAAGATCTGGATATCCCGAAAGAGCTGATGCTGGAAAACTTGGTTTTTGACAGTAACGCGAAAATCGGTGATCTGGTGACCAATGCGATGACTGCAGAAGATGGTGCGACCTTCTTTGGTGGCCCAGCTCCAGACTTAACGTTGGTTGCACGTGTTCGTGGTACAGATTGGATCTATACCTACCTGCGTTCTTTCTACCAGGATGATTCCCGTCCATTTGGTGTGAACAACTCTGTGTTCCCAAGCGTGGGTATGCCTCACGTACTGGAAGAGCTTCAAGGCACACCTGTTAAACAGTACAAAACGGTACTGGTTGACGGTGAACAGGTTCAGGAGTTCATCGGTATCGAATCATTGGGTAACGGTGAGTTGAGCCCTGAAGAGTACGATGATGCGGTTCGCGATTTGGTGAACTTCCTTGAGTACTCAGGTGAGCCTAACAAGCTTGAGCGTCAGCAAATGGGTTACTGGGTGATTGGCTTTATGGTCATTTTCCTCATCCTTGCCATTCTGCTCAAGAAAGAGTATTGGCGTGACGTTCACTGATCGGTTAATCTAGTGAGTTGCTGATCCACAATGGGAGCAGGTGCTCCCATTGTTTTTTCTATAGATGAAACATTCTGGAGGGGTTAATGGCTGTTGCTGCCAATAAACGCTCGGTGATGACGTTGTATTCAGACGCATCAGACATGTATAGCCATCAGGTTCGCATCGTTCTGGCAGAGAAAGGTGTGACATACGAGATTGAGCTTGTTGATCCAACTAACCTGCCAGAGGATTTACTCGATCTGAATCCGTATAACTCGGTACCGACTCTGGTTGACCGTGAATTGGCGTTGTATAACGCGAATATCATCATGGAATACCTGGATGAGCGTTTCCCGCATCCACCGCTGATGCCGGTTTATCCGGTTGCGCGTGGTAACAGCCGTTTGATGATGTACCGTATCGAACGTAACTGGTACACACTGGCTGAGAAAATTGAAAAAGGCAATGCAGAAGAAGCTGATAAAGCGCGCCGTCAACTGCGTGAAGAGCTATTGGCTCTTGCTCCTGTGTTTGCTGAGTATCCGTTCTTCATGAGCGAAGAGTTTAGCTTGGTTGACTGCTACCTAGCTCCGCTACTGTGGCGCCTGCCGGTTATGGGGATCGAACTGAGCGGTCCTGGCGCTAAAGAAGTGAAAACTTACATGGCGCGCGTATTTGAACGTGACTCTTTCCTGGCTTCTCTGACCGAAGCTGAGCGTGAGATGCGTCTGGCGCAATAATGAGCGACATCAATCTCAAGCCTCGACGCCCGTATCTGTTACGGGCGTTTTACGACTGGTTACTCGACAACGATCTGACGCCACACTTGGTTGTGGATGCGACCATGCCCTACGTGAACGTGCCTTTTGAGTACGTGCAGGATGGACAGATCGTATTGAACATTGCACCACGTGCGGTGGGCAATCTTGAATTGGGGAATGACGAAGTCAGTTTCAATGCACGATTCGGTGGCCGGCCTATGCTGGTGACTGTGCCTATGTATGCTGTGATGGCTATTTATGCACGTGAAAATGGTGCTGGCACCATGTTCGATCCAGAGCCAGCATTCGATGAAGAGCTGGAGCGCATTGAATCTGAACCGGAACTCAATGCTGTCGAGGAAGTAACGGAAGACGAAGAAAATGTTTTGGAGACTGAGGAGCCAACTTCAGAACCAGAACAGAAGCCGAAAGGTCGTCCGACACTCACCGTCGTCAAATAAAAAAAGCAGCCCAGGCTGCTTTTTTCATTTCTGAATCTGACTTACTCGCTATTTGCGCTTGGCTCATAGTATTGAAAGCCTTTGATGACTTGCTTAACACCACTTAGGTTACGGGCAATTTCAGTGGCTTCATTCGCTTGCTCTCGGGTGACATAACCAAGCAAGAATACTTCGCCGTCCTCTGTGATCACTTTGATATTCACGTTGCGGAGCTTCTTGCTACCGATAAGAGCGGATTTTACCTTGGTGGTGATCCAGGTGTCTTTAGACACATCTCCCACAGACAAAGGCGCCTTGATGCGTATTTGGTCATAGACGGTCTCTACGCCTTCCAGTTCCCGGACTTTAGCAAGGATGCCGTTTTTAAGCGCTTCGGTTTTCGCCTGACCAATTAATAGCAGCTTACCATCATAGGAAACGGCATTAACACGGGTGTCGCCTTTGAAAGGCGCCTTGTTAACGATCCCGGCGACTTCCATTCCCAATTGTGTATCCTGCCACTCCGTTTTCGCGGTACGGGTATCCTGCTCGTAAATCGCTGAACAGGCACTCAACCCCAATACTGCTGCAAGTAAAAGCGCCTTCTTCATGTTTATTCTCCGTGTGTTGGAAACAGGTACTGGTCAATAAGATCGCAGAGGGTATGCAAAGTGATCAAATGAACTTCCTGAACGCGCGAAGTGCGTTGTGAAGGAATACGGATTTCCACATCCTGTTCACCCAAAAGTCCCGCCATTTCGCCACCATCTTTGCCAGTAAGCGCTACGATGGTCATGTCGCGTGTTACGGCTGCTTCCATCGCCTTGATGATGTCTTTGCTGTTGCCACTGGTAGACAGCGCCAATAGTACGTCCCCGCCTTGCCCGAAAGCACGGACCTGCTTGGAGAATACTTCATCGTGGTGGTAATCGTTCGCGACCGCTGTCAGCGTGACGGTATCCGCTGTCAACGCCAATGCAGGCAGGCTAGGGCGTTCAGTTTCGAAGCGGTTGAGTAGACAGGAAGCAAAATGCTGGGCATTCGCTGCGGAGCCACCATTACCACAACACAGGATTTTGTTGCCGTTAAGCAGACACTGCACCATCACCATTGCGGCTTTGGAAATCTGCTCTGGCAATGCCTCTGCCGCGGCGATTTGTGTCTGGATACTTTCGGTGAAACTCTCTTTGATGCTATCTAGCATTGATTACCCTTCAAATACGATATTTTTCATCCAGTTTACCGAGTTTACGTCGCCTTCAAAAGTCACGGCATCAAATCTAAACTCGGTATGTGTCGCGGACAGGCCATTTTTCGCCAGCCACAAATAGGCTGCTTTGAGCATGCGCTGTTGTTTTCGTGGAGAAATACTGGCTGCGGCGCCACCATAAGTGGTTTGGTTGCGGTATTTGACCTCAACGAAAACGAGGCAGCTTTGCTCCCGCATGATGAGGTCCAATTCGCCGCCCTTGAAGCGGGCATTTTTTTCGACGGTCTTAAGGCCCTGCCGCTCGAGAAAGCGGCAGGCTTGTGTTTCATAGTGGTCGCCGGTTTGCTTTTTACTTAACCGAAACAATCCCCTGATCCCCAAACATCGCCCAGGAAACGCTACGGTTGACGGTACAGTAATCGCCAAGTGACAACTCGCCGGACAGTCCTTCGAAACGGTATTCTGGCAATGCCTGCATTTGAGGAAGTGCTTCAATCAACGCATAAGCGTCCATTCCCAGTGCATAAAGGCGAGTCATGCCATTATCCAGCCCCGGCCAGAGTTGGTTGAAGCGCGCAGCGGTGGGATTGTTAGGCTCAACAAGAAGGGGCACGTCACTGAATTCGATACCGTGAAGTTCACCAATTTCGCCAACGCCGTTCACTCGGTTGTTAGAGCGTGAGCTTGCGTAAAGTTTCGGCGGTTGAACGTCCGGGTTGATGGCGACTTCAATGAACGGTTTAAGCAGCGTGAGTTCGCCTGCATTGGCGACAAGGTAGACGGCATCCACATCACGGCGGCTGCGCTGCTCTGATTCCATCTCCAATCCCAGAAGCTGCTGCATCTGTTGAATACGTCCTTGGCTCTCGGTCAAACCAAATACGCGTTGGACGGTCTTCTGCATGGCTGTGCGGTTTTTGAAAAACTCAATTTCCGCGGGCTCGCCGGTTTGCTCTTCCCACTGTTTAGAGAAGGCTTCACTAACGCGTCGACCAAAGCCATTGTCCGGGGCAATCACCAATGGGTATTGGTGCTTGTTCTGTTCAATATGTAATGCCGCTTGCTCGGCTTCTTGCTCTGGGGAGAGTGTGAAGAAGCAGGTGTTTGCTGCGCCATCTTCCTCTTTAGGGATATTCAGAGCAAGCGTAGGAATCGCGTTCTGGCTCACTGTCAGAAACTCTTCCACTTTGTCTTTGCGAAGAGGGCCGATAGCAAACTGAATGCCATCAGTACGCATTTGATTCACGATGTCAGTCGTTGAAAGCGCATTGGTATCGTAGAACATCACTGAAGGCGCAGTGTTCCCAGAATCATCATCTAACAGGGCCTGAACTAGGCCATTGCGAATGGCTTCACCCTGTGCCGCGAACTTGTCGCTCAGAGGCAGCATCACACCGATGCGGTCAGGGCGAAGGATCTCCATCGACTGAAGCGCAGTAAGATCGTTTGGCAAGTAGCGGTTGGCCGGGTGCGATGGATTGGCAGCGAGCCATTGGTTCAGCGCTTCTTGTTGTTGCGCAGGACGACCTGAGTAACGGCGCAGTAGGTTCACCAGCTCGACCCAGCCATTTAGAACAGGGTTGGTTGTTGCAGACAGAGAGTTAAGCTCAGACGGCGGCATTTTTACCAGCAGTGTCCAAACGTTTTCCCAGTTTTGCTGCTTATCGTAATTGTCCGTAATGTAAGGTGAGCCTTCAGCGTAAGACAATACAGCACCTGGCAAATTCCCCAGCGCTTCGTAAAGCTCACCTTTCAATTGGTAATAGCGCTGGTATTGAATAGCTGGAATACCCCAAGATGGCTGGAAGTTCAGGTTATCAACAGCGGTCTGCAGATCGCCTTTTTGCTGAGATAACAAGGCACGGTTCAGTTGCCATTCGGAAAGTTGCAGTGGGGTCAGTGGTAGTTTTGCTAAACGACTGACTAAAACGTCTGCTTGTGCGTACTGTTTTTCAGCAATCAGTGCTTTTAACGCCAACAGATACCAGTCAGCTTTTGCTTCTCCGGTTTCGGTTTCGGTTTCTGCTTTCAGCAAATAGAAAGTCGATGACTCCAGCGCTGGCGCCGTGATGTCATATTGCGGTCCTTGCTCAACAGGTGGTGTGGTGGTACACGCCGAAAGCACCAACGCCAGCGCGATTGGTGGAAGAACTCGTGATACACTTTTGCACTTATGGGTTATTTTACGCATGAACATCTTCTGTCCGTAACTTGTTGCCCTCTATATTAATCGCCGAAGGGTTGTGAAACAAATGACTGATGAAACTTCAACCATGGTTGACGTCTCAACTTTATATATCGTGCCGACACCGATCGGAAACCTGGGAGATATCACCCAGCGTGCTTTGGAGATTTTGCAGCAGGTCGACATCATCGCTGCCGAGGATACCCGCCACACTGGTAAACTACTGTCCCATTTTGGAATCACCACCCGAACTTTCGCGCTGCATGACCATAATGAACAACAGAAAGCAGATTTTCTGATTGAAAAATTAGTCAGTGGGCAAAACATCGCGCTGGTGTCTGATGCGGGCACGCCGTTGATATCCGATCCAGGTTACCATTTGGTGACCCGTTGTCGTCAGGCGGGTGTCAAAGTTGTTCCTTTGCCGGGGCCTTGTGCAGTTATCACCGCGTTGAGTGCGTCTGGTTTACCTTCTGATCGCTTCAGCTTCGAAGGCTTCCTGCCCCCGAAAAGTAAAGGGCGCCGAGATAAGTTTTTTGATATTGCAGAAGATCCACGAACTCTGATTTTTTACGAATCACCACACCGTATTCTCGATACGCTCGATGACATGCTGGTGGTATTGGGCGCGGAACGTCAGGTAGTGTTGGCACGGGAGCTGACCAAAACCTATGAAACTATTCATGGCGCGCCGCTGGGCGAGTTGATTGAATGGCTGAATGAAGACAGCAACCGTATCCGTGGTGAAATGGTGCTTTTGATTGCGGGTCACCGTGCAGAGAAAGAGGATTTGCCATTAGAGGCAACCAAAGCGGTTACCTTGCTGGCGAAGGAGTTGCCATTGAAGAAGGCGGCTGCGATTGCAGCTGAGCTATATAATGTGAAAAAAAATGCCCTCTATAAGTGGGGTTTAGAAAATCTCGAGTAAGAAGTCCGGTGTTTTCACTGGATCCATGGCGGTGAACTCTATATAATCCGCCGCCTGAGTTGGCCGGGTAGCCGCTGCTTCGTTGATGTCCTTTGGGAGACTGGCGAGGGGGAGGAAAGTCCGGGCTCCACAGGGCAGGGTGCCAGGTAACGCCTGGGGGGCGCAAGCCTACGACCAGTGCAACAGAGAGCAAACCGCCGATGGCTCTTCGGAGATCAGGTAAGGGTGAAAGGGTGCGGTAAGAGCGCACCGCGCGACTGGCAACAGTTCGTGGCACGGTAAACTCCACCCGGAGCAAGACCAAATAGGTCCCCTTTGGCGCGGCCCGCGTTGGGGACGGGTAGGTTGCTGGAGCCTGTGAGCGATTGCAGGCCTAGACGAATGGCTACCACCGTTTTTACGGTACAGAACCCGGCTTATAGGCCGACTCACTAAATTAAATGGGCGAGTTTATCAATAAACTTGCCCCAGAGAAGGCGAGCATTAGCTCGCCTTCTTTTGTTTTGGCTTCATTAAAAGTTAGCGTCTGCAAGGGCGGAATGCCGTGCGGTTAAAAAATGCATGGCTTAGCAAGGTGTTCAAGCTGTTGAAATAGAATGCGCTTCGCGATTACGTGATCTTTGTCGCGCTCGATGCTTGCTTGACTTTCTTTTTGCCTGATACTTACACTTCCTAGTGGGAAAATGTGGAATAAAGTGGGTTATTCTGGTGAAAAAGGGTAGTCAGTGACATGTTGAGGGGCGTCAGCGCCATATCGCCCGACGCGAAAGGTCGCGTCGCATTGCCAAAGCGTTATCGGGAAGAACTCGATGCGTTGTGCGATGGCGTGTTTGTCTGCACCATTGATCATCAGTTACCATGCCTGCTGCTTTATCCCTTGCCTGAATGGGAGCGCATCGAAGCCAAGCTATCCCGCTTATCCAGCCTCAATCCAGCCGAGCGTCGTTTACAGCGATTGCTGCTTGGTCATGCGTTTGAGTGTGAGATGGACGGACAGGGGCGAATTCTGATTGCACCAACACTGCGCGATTACGCCGGTTTGAATGGTAAAGCCATGCTGGTGGGACAGCTCAACAAGTTTGAGATTTGGAACAGTGATAAGTGGCAGCAACAGATCGACCAGGATATTCAACATCAAGCCGAATCAGCGGAAGCGCTGAGCGACAGGCTCAGTAACTTATCGCTTTAGGTAATCAAGATTATGTCAGAGCAGTTTTCACACATTTCCGTCCTCCTCCACGAATCCATCGAAGGTCTCGCACTCAAACCTGACGGCATTTATGTCGATGGTACGTTTGGCCGTGGTGGACATACCCGAGAAATTTTGCGTCGTCTGGGTGAAGGTGGTCAGCTTTATAGTATTGACCGCGATCCGCAGGCGATTGAAGAAGCAGGCACGATTGATGACCCTCGCTTCAACATTATTCATGGCCCATTTTCCGGCATCCAACAATACATTGAAGAACGCGGTCTGAGTGGCAAGATTGACGGCGTATTGCTGGACCTTGGGGTGTCTTCACCGCAATTAGATGATCCAGAACGTGGCTTTAGCTTTATGCGCGATGGTCCTTTGGACATGCGCATGGATCCGACTTCAGGTATTCCAGCTTCTCAATGGCTTGCCGAAGCGGACGCAGACGACATTGCCTGGGTGTTGAAAGAGTTTGGCGAAGAGCGATTTGCCAAGCGTATCGCTCGTGCCATTGTTGCCCACCGAGAAGATGAAACCAAAGAGCCGTTGACCAGAACTTTGCAGCTGGCCAACTTGATTGCTGCGGTATCACCTTCCCGTGATCGTAAAAAGCACCCGGCGACCCGCTGTTTTCAGGCGATTCGCATCTACATCAACAGTGAGTTGGAAGAGATTGAAACGGCGATGCAAGGTGCGCTTGAAGTGTTGGCGCCGGGGGGGCGACTTTCCATCATCAGCTTCCACTCATTGGAAGACCGTTTGGTGAAACGCTTTATGCGCAAGCAGAGCAAAGGGCCGGATGTACCGCATGGCGTGCCACTGACCGAAGATCAAATCCGTGCACTGGGTCAGGCAAAGATGAAGCTGGTGGGCAAAGCATTGAAACCGTCTGACGTGGAAGTCTCAGACAACACTCGCTCCCGAAGCTCGGTGCTGCGTGTGGCAGAAAAATTGGGTGACTGATGTCGGCAGAAAATCCAGGACTGACAAGGCAAATTCTGCAGGACCTGACCAGTATTGGTCGGGTTCCTATGGTGCTTTTGGTTCTGGTACTGCTTTCTGCATTGGGCGTGGTTTACATCACCCAGCAAACGCGTGCTGCGATAGCCCATCATGACCAACTTTTGATGGAGCGCGAGCAACTGGAAGTCGAATGGCGTAACCAGTTGCTTGAGGAACATGCGTTATCAGAACACAGCCGTGTCGAAGCCATGGCACGGCAGGATCAGGACATGATCCGTCCAGACAGTCGACGTGAAGTCATAGTGAGTCAATAGCGTGAAGGGAAAAACGAAACCGACCAATCAGCGAGCAAAAAAGCCCGCACCGAATTTGATTCGGTGGCGCTTTGTCACGGTCTGTTTCTGTATTTCTCTTGCCATGGTCGCGTTGATTGCCCGCGCCGCATTCATTCAGGTCATCGAACCGGATCGCCTTCTTCAGGAAGGCGATATGCGTTCTGTCCGTGTCAAAGCCCTTCATTCAGCACGCGGCATCATTACCGATCGCAATGGCGAGTCATTGGCTGTCAGTGTGCCGGTAGAGGCCGTGTATGTGGATCCGGTGACTGTATTTAAAAACGGTGGCCTGAAAGATATCGACCGCTGGTACGCGTTGGCTGATGTGTTGGGTATCGACCGTCAGGCGATGGTAAACCGCATCGAGCGCAATAAAAACAAACGCTTTATCTACCTGCAGCGTCAGGTTGGCCCTGCTGTTGCAGATTACGTATCTGGTCTTCGCTTACCGGGTATTGGTATGAATGACGAGTCCCGTCGTTTTTATCCGGCAGGTGAAGTTAGTGCTCACCTTGTGGGTGTAACCGGCATTGATGGCCGCGGTCTCGAAGGTATCGAACGTGGCTATGATGGTTGGCTGAGTGGTGAACCAGGCCGCCGTACTGTGCGCAAAGACCGCTATGGTCGCGTCGTTGAAGTCATTTCCAAAGAGGCCAAGGAAGAAGGCAAACCACTTCAACTCAGTATCGATCAGCGTCTTCAGGCGATTTCTTATCGCGCCATTAAGCAAGCGGTTGCGGACTACCGCGCGACTTCAGGCTCTTTGGTCATGGTAGATGTCCGCACGGGCGAAGTGCTGGCGATGGTGAATGCACCATCTTACAACCCGAATAACCGCGCCGATCTGAAAAGTTTCAAAATGCGTAACCGCGCCATCACTGATGTTTTCGAGCCAGGTTCCACCATCAAGCCTCTGGTGGTTTTGGCGGCATTGGAAAATGGCGTAGCGGATGAGTCGACCATCATTGATACGGGTAACGGCGTGATGAGCATCGGCGGAGCGCGTGTCCGCGATGTTTCCAAAGTCGGTGAAGCAAACCTCCGTAAAATCCTCCAAAAATCCAGTAACATCGGTGTCAGTAAACTGTCTCTTTCTATGCCGGTCGAAGCACTGCTTGGCCTTTACAGCAGCTTTGGCATCGGTGACGCAACTGGTGTGAATCTGGTCGGTGAGTCTTATGGACTGTATCCGAACCGTCGCCGTTGGTCTGACTTCGAACGTGCGACCCTCTCTTTTGGCTATGGCCTTTCTATTACGCCAGCTCAGCTTGCCCGTGCTTATGCGGTACTTGGCGCGGAAGGTGTGAATCGCCCGCTGTCGATTTTGAAAACAGAATCAGTGGTACCGGGTAAACAAGTGGCATCACAAGAAAACACCCGAAAAGTTCTCGACATGCTGGAGTCCGTGACGCAGGAAGGCGGAAGTGCCCGCCGCGCAGCGGTTGACGGTTACCGTGTCGGGGCAAAAACAGGGACAGCGAAAGTTGCGGTGGCCGGTGGCTACGGTGATGAATATATCGGTTATACGGCGGGGATCGCACCTTTGAGCGAGCCACGCATTGCCATGGTGGTGGTGATCAATGAACCCCAAGGCGACAAATATTACGGTGGTCAGGTTGCGGCCCCCGTGTTTTCTGACGTGATGAAGAGCTCGTTGCAGATCCTCAATATCGCACCGGACGCTCAGCAGCCATTTTTACAGATTGCTAATACGGACAATCGGAACTGATGCCGAACACGAGCTTTAAAGAATTATTGGCGCCTTGGTATGACGCCATCCCAGAGACACCTATTACCGGTTTGACGCTGGATAACCGCCAGATCCAACCGGGTGATGTATTTATTGCCGTTCAGGGGCATTCCCTGGACGCACGACGCTTTATTCCTGCTGCTATTGAAGCCGGTGCAGCAGCGGTGATTGCCGATGATGGCGATACTAACGGCCAGTTTGATGTCACTTTGCAAAATGGTGTGCCAGTCGTTGCCTTCCCTCACTTGAAATCCACCTTGTCGGAAATTGCTGACCGTTTCTATCAATCACCAAGCAAAATGATGAAAGTGATTGGTGTGACAGGCACCAATGGTAAAACCACGGTGAGCCAGTTGGTTGCGCAGTGGATTGACCTGCTCGATGGTAAAGCAGCAGTGATGGGTACTACAGGTAACGGCTTCCTTGATGCATTAGAGCCAGCTTTGAACACCACGGGCAGCGCGTTGGATATTCAGCAGCAACTGGCGGCGTTTAACCATCAGGGTGCGACTCACGTGGCGATGGAAGTGTCTTCTCATGGTTTGGTGCAGGATCGTGTGAAAGCCGTGGCTTTTGATGCTGCTATCTTCACTAACCTCAGCCGTGATCACCTTGATTACCACGGCACCATGGAAGCATACGCAGAAGCCAAGCTTCGCCTCTTTACCCACTATGGCTCACCGGTTTCCGTGATCAACGTTGACGATCCGGTCGGTGCTAACTGGGTCAGCAACATGCCGGAAGCGGTGGCGGTTTCACTTTCTGAAAGCAATGTCCACGCGCATGAAGGCCGCAAGCTTTGGCTAACATCTGTCGACTACGCGACAAGCGGTGTGACCATCAGCTTTGACTCTTCATGGGGTGCTGGTCAATATACTGCGCCGCTGGTTGGCGAATTCAACGTCATGAACCTTTTGGTTAGCCTGACCACGCTTCTGGGACTTGGCTACGAAAAAGAAACTCTGATGGCAGCTGCCAGCAAGTTGCAGGCGGTGATTGGACGCATGGAAGTTTTTCATCGTGCTGACAAACCTATGTTGGTGGTGGATTATGCTCACACGCCCGATGCCCTTGAAAAAGCGCTGATGGCTCTTCGTCGTCACTGCGATGGTAAGCTGTGGTGTATTTTCGGCTGTGGTGGCGATAGGGATACAGGTAAACGCCCAATGATGGCAGACATTGCTGAAAGAATGGCTGATGTGGCTATCCTGACCGACGACAATCCCCGCTCAGAATCTCCGGAAGCGATTGTGGCTGACATGCTCAAAGGCATGGTCGATCCCGCTCAAGCAATTATCCTTCACGACCGCGCGGAAGCGTGTGGCTATGCATTTGAAAATGCGTCAGAAAAAGACGTGATTCTGGTCGCAGGAAAAGGACACGAAGACTATCAAGTGCTGGCATCAGGTACTGTTCACTATTCCGATCGTGAGACCGTACGCCGTTTGTTGGAGGAAGAGGCATGATCCCAGTTTCGTTGAAATCACTGCAGACTGTTTTAGACGCTGATCTGGTCGGCGAAGATGTGGTGATTGATGCCGTTTCCACCGACACGCGAACGCTTGGCAATGGCGCTTTGTTTGTCGCGCTGGTGGGCGAGCGATTCGATGCTCATGATTTTGTAGAAACTGCGAATGAAAACGGCGCGTCAGCACTTTTGGTTTCCAAACCTGTCGATATATCACTGCCACAACTGATCGTGAAAGACACCAAGCTGGCTTTGGGGCAACTGGGCGCATGGGTGAAATCTCAATGTGACGTGAAGACGATTGCGCTCACAGGCAGTTGCGGTAAAACCACAGTCAAAGAAATGCTGGCTGCCATTCTGTCTCCAAAAGGCCAGACGCTGTATACCGCGGGTAACTTCAATAACGACATCGGTGTGCCGCTGACCTTGCTTCGCCTGCAACCTTCCGATGAGTACGCGGTGATGGAATTGGGCGCTAACCACATTGGTGAAATTGCATATACCACGTCTTTGGTTAAGCCGGATCTGGCGATGGTCACTAACCTGGCGGCAGCGCATTTGGAAGGCTTCGGTTCCCTTGATGGCGTAGCGAAAGCCAAAGGCGAGATCTTCCAGGGGCTTGATGATGGCGAGCTTGCAATCGTTAATCAGGACAGCAATGGTGGCGCATTTTGGGATGACGTACTGAGAAGTAAGCAAGTACTTACCATGACAGTGACTGACAAGCCTGCCGACTACCGTGCCGAGAATATTCATCAGGTCGACAACGGCTGCTATGCCTTCGATTTGGTTTCACCACAAGGTACCTATTCGGTGACACTCAGCCTTCCCGGTGAACATAACGTTTCGAACGCGATTCTCGCAGCCATCGCAGCGACCAAGATAGATAGTAAGGTGACAATGGACGATGTGGTCCGAGGTCTCGCTTCTGTGTCGCCTGTCAAAGGTCGTGGTGCGATAAGCTTCCCGCGCCCAGGTCTTCGTCTGATTGATGACAGCTACAACGCCAGTCTTGCAGCAATGAAAGCGGCGGTGGATTTGCTGGATGGCTTCGACGGAGACAAAGTTATCGTCTTGGCTGATATGGGCGAGATGGGCGAACACTCCGATTCGGTGCATGGAGAAGTGGCAGAGCACCTCAGCAAGGCCTCAATTCAAACCGTGATTACTTATGGACCTGCCAGCGCCGCGATCAGCGAGCGTTGTGGTGGTCAGCACTTTGAAGATAAAAGCGCATTGATTGCGCATGTAGTAGAACTGATGAAAACAAAACGCGAAGTATCCGTTTTGGTCAAAGGGGCCAACGGAATGAAGATGTCTGAAGTGGTTGCAGCAATAGAGGAGGCAGCCAAATGCTAGATTGGCTATCAGATATCCTAACCCAACACATTCCGTTTTTCCGACTGTTTGATTACCTGACATTCCGCGCCATCCTCAGCGTGTTGACTGCATTGACGCTGTCACTTTGGATGGGGCCGCGCCTGATTGCCCGCTTGCAGATGCTGCAAATCGGTCAGGTAGTGCGTAACGAAGGTCCGGAGTCCCACTTCAGCAAGCGTGGTACGCCGACCATGGGCGGCATCATGATTTTGACCGCGATTACGGTCACTGTGCTGCTGTGGGCTGACCTTTCCAACCCTTATGTTTGGGCGGTGCTATTCGTGACTCTGGGTTACGGTGCCGTTGGCTTTGTCGATGACTACCGTAAAGTGGTGCGCAAGAACACGGACGGCCTGATTGCCCGCTGGAAGTATTTCTGGCAATCCGCCATTGCGCTGGTAGTGGCCTTCGCGCTCTATATCCACGGTAAAGATACTGCCGCCACCCAACTTGTGGTGCCTTTCTTCAAAGACGTGATGCCTCAGCTTGGCCTGTTCTACATCGTCTTCACCTATTTCGTGATTGTCGGCTCAAGCAACGCGGTGAACCTTACTGACGGTCTTGATGGCTTGGCTATCATGCCAACCGTGATGGTAGCCAGTGGCTTTGCCTTTATCGCCTGGGCGACAGGTAACGTGAACTTTGCTGAATACCTGCACATCCCTTATATCAAAGATGCCGATGAATTGGTGATTGTCTGTGCGGCGATAGTTGGCGCAGGTTTAGGCTTCTTGTGGTTTAACACCTATCCGGCCCAGGTGTTCATGGGGGATGTGGGCTCTCTGGCACTGGGCGGTGCACTGGGCACGATTGCCGTGTTGGTGCGTCAGGAATTCCTGTTGGTCATCATGGGCGGTGTGTTCGTGATGGAAACCTTGTCAGTGATCCTGCAAGTGGGCTCTTACAAACTGCGTGGTCAGCGCATTTTCCGCATGGCACCTATCCACCACCACTACGAATTGAAAGGCTGGCCAGAGCCGCGCGTGATTGTACGATTCTGGATTATTACCCTGATGCTGGTTCTTGCAGGACTGGCAACATTGAAGGTGCGCTAAATGAAGACAGACGCCGCGAAAAACATTGTGGTGATTGGGCTCGGTATGACCGGGCTCTCTGTCGTTAATCATCTTGTGAGAAAAGATGATGGCGCGACTGTGAAAGTGATTGATACCCGTGCTAATCCGCCGGGCGCAGAGCAGTTACCGAAAAATGTGGCATTGCATGCCGGTGGCTGGAATATGGATTGGTTGCTTTCAGCAGACCAGATTGTGGCAAGCCCAGGCATTGCGCTGGCAACACCAGAGCTTAAAAAAGCGGCTGCGAAAGGCATTGAGATTGTCGGTGACATTGAACTCTTCGCCCGTGATGTAAAAGCGCCTGTCATTGGTATTACCGGCTCAAACGGTAAAAGCACTGTGACCAGTCTGGTTGGTGAGATGGCAAAAGCGGCAGGCATCAATGTCGGTGTTGGCGGCAATATCGGCTTTGCAGCTTTGGATATGCTGGCCAGTGAGCACGAGCTTTATGTACTGGAGCTGTCGAGCTTCCAGCTTGAAACCACCTCCTCCCTGAATTTGGAAGCGGCAGTGTTCCTCAATCTTTCAGAAGATCATATGGATCGCTATGAAGGGATGGATGACTACCGCGATGCCAAATTGCGTATTTTCGACCAAACCAAACTGTCGGTTTGGAACCAAGACGATCTCCAGACCAAAAATACACAGACCAAAGGCGGCAATGTGCCTGCTATCAGCTTCGGCTTCACGTCAGGTGAGTACACACTCACCGAGAAAGACGGCGCAGAGTGGCTGACAGCAAAAGGCGAGCTTGTGATGGCGGTGTCTGATATCGCGCTGGTAGGTCGTCACAACGTGGCTAACTGTCTGGCGGCGATGGCGCTGGCTGATGCGACGGGTGTGAACCGTGAAGCGCAACGTCAGGCAATGCGTGAATACCGAGGTTTACCTCATCGTTGTCAGCAAGTGATCGAACACAACGGCGTACTTTGGGTGAATGACTCAAAAGCGACCAACCCCGCGAGCACTGAAGCGGCGCTTGATGGCCTGCAGTTGGCAGGGCGTCTGCATCTTTTGGTGGGTGGCGATGGCAAAGGCGCCGATTTTTCTTCGCTGAAACCTATCCTCGACAAGCTGAACGTGACTTTGTATTGCTATGGCCGTGATGGTCATGCTTTTACAAATCTGGTTGCGTCGCCTGTGGTGATTGAAACCATGCAGGAAGCCATGGATATCGCGGCATCAACTGCGACATCTGGTGACATGGTGTTGTTGTCTCCAGCATGTGCGAGCTTCGATCAGTTCACCAACTTTATGGTGCGAGGTGATACCTTTGCTGCGTACGCGCAAGAGATTGCACAGCGAAGTGCAGAGGAGAGCGTGACGGAATGATGAGTGCGAAGTGGGACGACAACCGTTTTATGCGCTGGATTTCGAATCCAGCGCCAACGGCATTGTATGACCGCCAGCTGGTATGGCTCTCATTCGGCCTGATGATGGTTGGTCTCATCATGGTGTCCTCTGCTTCTATTCCTGTTTCTGTCCGTTTGGTTGATGAGCCGTTCTATTTCGCCATGCGTCAGGGCGTGTATCTCATAGGCGCACTTATCATTGCTGGCGTGGCCATGCAGATACCCTTGTCGCGCTGGCAACAACTTAGCATTCCTTTGCTGTTTATCTCGCTTGGGCTTCTTTTAGCAGTATTGGTTGTAGGTAAATCGGTGAATGGTGCTTCCCGTTGGCTGCCAATGGGCTTTTTTAACCTGCAGCCCGCAGAAGTGGCCAAATTATCACTCTTCCTGTTTATTGCAGGCTATCTCGTGCGTCGCCATGGCGAAGTAAGGGAGAGCGTCACAGGCTTTTTGAAACCACTGGCAGTGCTGGTGGTGATTGCAGGCCTGTTATTGCTTCAGCCCGACCTCGGTTCTGTTGTCGTCATGTTTGTCACGACGGTGGGCATGCTGTTTATTGCTGGCGCCAAGCTATGGCAGTTCGGTGTCTTGCTGTTTACCGGTCTTGGGCTGGTCGGTCTTTTGATCATTGCTGAGCCCTACCGTGTCGCTCGTGTCACCTCCTTCTTGGATCCTTGGCAAGACCCGTTTGGTAGCGGTTACCAGCTTACGCAATCTTTGATGGCCTTTGGCCGTGGCAGCTGGTGGGGACAAGGGCTCGGTAATTCTATCCAGAAACTCGAATACCTGCCGGAAGCGCACACTGACTTTGTTATAGCGGTGCTGGCAGAGGAGCTCGGCCTGATTGGCGTCACTGTCGTTTTGCTGATGGTATTCGCATTGGTTTTCCGCGCACTCTTTATCGGGAAACGTTGCCTTGAAGCGAACCAGCTTTTCGGCGGTTTTCTGGCATTTGGTATTGGTATCTGGTTTGCGTTTCAGGCACTGGTGAATGTTGGTGCTGCGGCAGGTATTATGCCGACAAAAGGTTTGACGTTGCCGCTGGTCAGTTATGGCGGTTCCAGTTTATTTATTATGTCGACGGCGGTGGCGCTACTTCTTCGCATTGACCACGAATACCGTTTGGAAACGGCGCAGGCGCACCAACGAATTGTCTCTCATGAAAAACGAAAACGAACAAAAACATAAACGATTATTGGTGATGGCCGGTGGAACTGGCGGTCACGTTTTCCCAGGACTTGCGGTAGCGAAAGAGTTGCAGGAACAAGGTTGGGAAATCCGCTGGCTGGGAACGGCAGACAGGATGGAAGCGGATTTGGTGCCAAAACATGGCATTGAGATCGACTTTATTGAAGTAAAAGGGCTGCGTGGTTCGGGCTTTGCGCGTAAACTTCTCGCCCCTTGGATGGTACTTAATGCTGTTGTTCAGGCAAAGCGCCATATCAAAAACTGGCAACCGAGTGCTGTGCTGGGCATGGGCGGATATGTGAGTGGGCCGGGTGGTTTGGCCGCATGGCTAAGCGGCATTCCCGTTGTGCTTCACGAGCAAAATGCTGTCGCGGGGTTAACCAACCAGTGGCTGGCAAAGATTGCCAAGCGTGTGTTGCAGGCTTTTCCTGGAGCGTTTGCTGACAAAGAAGTGGTTGGCAACCCGGTAAGAAAGGATGTTTGCGACTTGCCAGAACATAAGGCTTATGAAGATGGCGCACCGCTGAAAGTGTTGGTGATGGGAGGAAGCCAGGGGGCTCGAATCTTAAACCACACAGTGCCTGAAGCGATGGCAAAGCTGGACCGTGAAGTGGTGATTCGTCATCAGGCCGGTAAAGGCAATCAGGCTGACACGGCAGAGCGCTTCAAGAAAGCGGGCGTGGTAAATGCCGAAGTCACCGAGTTTATTGATGATGTCGCTGAAGCCTACGATTGGGCAGACATCCTGATTTGCCGCTCTGGTGCTTTGACAGTGTCTGAAGTGTCTGCGGCAGGCGTGCCATCGATCTTCGTGCCTTTCCAGCATAAAGATCGCCAGCAGGCACTGAATGCTGAGCACCTCGTCGAGAGTGGCGCGGCGCTAATGATAGAACAACCGGATTTGAGTGCTGACGCATTGGCGGCGGCACTGGAAGATAAAGATTCATCGTCATTGATGGCGATGTCGAAGGCTGCTAAAGCCGCGGCAATAACCAATGCCGCTGAGCGTGTAGCCAGTGTCATCAAAGACGTAGCGAAGTAGAGAACAAAGTGATGGGCAAATTTGATAGTCATCAATTAGAAAAAATTCGAACCATGGTGCCGGAAATGCGCCGTGTGAAGCGCATTCACTTTGTGGGTATTGGCGGTGCTGGTATGTGCGGTATTGCGGAGGTGCTGATCAACGAAGGGTATGAGATCACAGGCTCTGATCTGTCAGAAAACGCCGTGACCCAACGTTTGGAAAGCAAAGGTGCCAAAGTATTCTTTGGTCATGCTGAGACCAATGTCGATGGCGCAAGCGTCGTTGTGGTTTCTACGGCTATCCGTCAGGACAACCCAGAACTGGTTGCTGCGAAAGCCGCACGTATTCCAGTGGTTCGCCGTGCAGAAATGTTGGCTGAGCTGATGCGTTACCGCCACGGCATTGCCGTGGCAGGTACGCACGGTAAAACCACCACCACAGCCCTGACCACGTTGATTTATCAGGAAGCAGGTCTGGATCCGACGTTTGTGAACGGTGGTCTGGTAAAAAGCGCTGGCACGAATGCACGTTTGGGCTGTAGCCGCTACCTGATTGCGGAAGCCGATGAAAGTGATGCCTCATTCCTGCACTTGCAGCCGATGGTGGCGATTGTTACCAACATCGAAGCGGATCACATGGATACCTATGGCGGTAACTTCGACAACCTGAAGCAGACCTTCATCGATTTTCTACACAAGCTGCCTTTCTATGGTCAGGCGGTGATGTGTGTTGACGATCCTGTAGTACGTGAGTTGATCCCAAGCATAGGTCGTCAAGTCATCACTTATGGTTTCTCAGAAGATGCTGATGTGCGCCTGAAAGATTACCGTCAGGAAGGTCAGAAAGGTATTTTCACTATTTTGCGCGCGGGTAAACCGGAGGTTCACATTGAACTGAATATTCCGGGCCGACACAATGCATTGAATGCGGCAGCTGCGGTTGCAGTGGCAACGGAAGATGGTGTGGAAGATGACGCTATCTTACGTGCTCTGGCGAGCTTTGAGGGCACTGGCCGTCGCTTTGATCAGCTGGGTCTGTTCCCGGTGGAAGAGGGTCACGCGCTGCTGGTGGACGATTACGGACATCACCCAAGCGAAGTCGACGTCACCATTCAAGCTGCGCGTGCGGGTTGGGAAGATAACCGCCTGGTCATGGTGTTCCAGCCACACCGTTACAGCCGCACCCGAGATTTGTATGACGACTTCGCCAATGTGCTTGAACAGGTTGACGTACTGCTGATGCTGGATGTGTATTCTGCCGGTGAAGCGCCAATTGCGGGTGCCGATGGCCGAAGTCTTTGTCGTACTATTCGTGGCCGAGGAAAAATCGATCCGATCTTTGTACCGGATGTAGATGCTCTGCCTGCAGCACTGGCTGCGGTAATTCAGCCGGGCGATCTTGTGCTGACACAAGGTGCAGGTGATATTGGTAAGGTGGCTAGAAAACTGGCCGAATTGAAACTGGATAAAAAGGCGTTGAGCGAGCAGGTATAAACCTGATTACATGCGAAATTACTGAGCTCTGACAGAGTGATGTCTAATTTTTAACCTGTTTTTGGTGGTTTTGCATGTATTTGATCTCAGCTTCACCACTTCAACGCCAAGAAGGGTTGGTGACCTGTCAAACTGACCGTTATAATCGGTCGGCTTTGCTAGAGCAAAGCCGCAGGTTGCCTGACGATAGAGAGGCAATAGCCTGATATGACAAATATGACCGTTGAGGACATACCGGCTCAGCCTTCAATGTTGAAAGAACATTGGGGGGGGCTGGTGTTTTTAGTATTTGTCATTCTGGTAATTCTTTGGTCTCTGCTCCGGGTCATTGCCTGGATGGGTGACGAGGAACAACTGCCGCTATCCCAAATTGTTGTACAAGGCGAGCTTGAGCATTTAACACCGTTGGAAGTCCGTAATGCGGTTTTGCAACTCGGTGGCTTGAATAGCTTCATGATCCAAGATGTGGATGACATCCACAGTGCGATTTCTGCACTACCTTGGGTCGCTAATGTCGCAGTACGAAAACAGTGGCCGGATACGATCAAAGTCAATGTGACTGAATACCAGCCTCAGGCAGTCTGGAATGGATCGTTTCTTTTGGATGTTGGCGGGGACGTGTTTGGCGCGGATCCTGCTGAGGTAAAAAATTTGGGTCTGGTTTCACTCCATGGCCCAGATGGCAGTGAAAAAGAAGTGCTGGAAGCATGGCGAGAAATGCGCAGTATTCTGGCACCAACAAAATTAGAAATTGCTGCCTTGGCGCTCAACGAGCGTCGCTCGTGGCGAATTGTCACCCGTGATGGTGTGAGAATTGAATTAGGACGGGAGTCCCGCAACGAGAGATTAGAACGCTTTGTCGATTTACTTGACGACTTCAGGTCAACTGACAGGGCGATTCAATATGTAGACTTGCGCTATGACACTGGTGCTGCGGTGGGGTGGAAAGCCCCTGAAGCGGACGCTGGTGACGAAAATACCTGAGAGTAGGTGGAATGAAACAAACAACTGACAGACCGCTGATTGTTGGATTGGATATCGGAACCTCCAAGGTTTCTGTTCTGGTCAGTGAGATTTTGCCTGACGGTGCGATCAATGTGCTAGGCGTGGGCTCTACGCCTTCACAAGGCATGGATAAAGGCGGTGTCAATGATCTTGAGTCTGTCGTGAAGTCAGTGGAACGCGCGGTTAATGACGCCGAACTGATGTCTGACTGCAAGATTCGCTCCGTCTACCTGTCGCTGTCAGGTAAGCATATTCATTGCCAGACCGAACGCGGTATGGGCACGATTTCCGACGAGGAAGTCACGCAGGATGATGTCGACATGGTCATTCACACGGCGAAGTCGGTGAAGATCAGCGACGAGCAGCGCGTGCTGCACGTTATCCCGCAGGAATATAAAATCGACTACCAGGAAGGGATCAAGAATCCTGTTGGTCTTTCCGGTGTGCGTATGGAAGCCAGCGTGCACCTTATCACTTGCCACAATGATACCGCGCGAAATATCGAAAAAGCGGTGGAACGTTGTGGCCTGAAAGTGGACCAATTAATTTTCTCTGGTCTGGCGGCTAGCCACGCGGTGATCACTGCTGACGAGAGAGAGTTGGGGGTATGCGTCGTCGATATTGGCGGCGGAACCATGGACATTGCAGTATGGACTGGCGGTGCTTTGCGTCATGCAGCCGTTATTCCATACGCAGGAAATGTCATCACCAGCGACATTGCTTATGCCTTCGGTACACCTCTTAGCGACGCTGAGAAAATCAAAGTGAAGCATGGGTGTGCGTTAAGTGAACTGGTGAACAAAGATGCCAAGGTTAATGTGCCAAGCGTTGGAGGGCGTCCTTCACGGAGCCTTCAGCGCCAGACACTGGCCGAAGTCATTGAGCCACGTTGTAGTGAATTGCTGGGGTTGGTGCAGCAAGAACTGGAACGTGTGCAGGAACGTCTGCGCGGACAAGGTGTGAAACACCAATTGGCCGCAGGTATTGTCCTTACGGGCGGTGCTGCGCAAATGCAGGGACTGGCGGAATGCGCTGAGCGTGTCTTCCAGAACCAGGTGCGCGCGGGGCTTCCAGCCGGTGTGACAGGGCTGACTGACTATGTCAATGCGACCTATCACGCCACTGCAGTTGGGTTACTGCATTACGGCAAAGAAAACCTATTGAACGAATCGAGCGAGCCGGAGCCTAAAAGAACTGTATCAGGCATGTTCAGTAAACTTAGTGGCTGGCTTAAGAAAGAATTTTAAACCTGATGCGAACAGGAAAGACGGAGAGAACACATGTTTGAACCGATGATGGAAATGTCCAACGATGCAGTAATTAAAGTCGTTGGTGTTGGCGGCGGCGGTGGTAATGCAGTCGAGCACATGGTGCGTGAGTCAATTGAAGGGGTGGAGTTCATCACCGTCAATACCGATGCTCAGGCACTGCGCAAGACAGCGGTAAGCACCGTTATCCAAATTGGTGGCGATATCACGAAAGGTCTAGGTGCGGGTGCAAACCCACAGGTAGGCCGTGAATCTGCAATGGAAGATCGCGAAGCGATTAAAGCTGAGCTCGAAGGTGCCGATATGGTATTTATCGCGGCAGGCATGGGCGGTGGTACCGGTACTGGTGCGGCACCTGTGATTGCTGAGGTAGCGAAAGAGCTGGGCATTCTAACCGTGGCAGTAGTGACTAAGCCATTTAGCTTCGAAGGTAAGAAGCGTATGGCGTTTGCGGAGCAGGGGATTGATGAGCTTTCTAAGCACGTTGACTCTCTGATCACTATCCCGAACGAGAAGTTGCTGAAAGTTCTGGGTCGCGGCATCACCTTGCTGGATGCGTTTGCGAAAGCAAACGATGTATTGCGTAACGCAGTACAGGGCATCGCAGAGCTGATCACTCGTCCAGGCCTTATCAACGTCGACTTTGCGGACGTCCGCACTGTGATGTCTGAAATGGGTCATGCCATGATGGGTAGCGGCGTTGCAACGGGTGAAGACCGTGCAGAAGAAGCGGCCGAAATGGCAATTTCAAGCCCACTGCTGGAAGATATTGATCTGGCAGGCGCTCGTGGTGTTCTGGTGAACATTACAGCTGGTTTTGATATGCGACTGGATGAATTTGAAACTGTGGGCAACACTGTTAAAGCGTTCGCCTCTGACAACGCCACTGTGGTTATCGGTTCGTCCATGGATCCAGAAATGAGTGACGAACTTCGCGTGACTGTAGTCGCTACAGGTATTGGTAACGAGCGTAAGCCAGACATCACTTTGGTGCCAGGCACGCAGCAAAAACCAACACCGGTAGAAAATAAGGCACAGCCTTTGCAAGAAACACCAAAGGCGGCAACGCCTGTGCAAGGTGGACGTCCTTCAGAACCGTCTGTTCAACCACAGACTTCTAACGTTGCACCGAAGCCGAAACAGGAACAAGACTACCTAGATATCCCTGCGTTTTTACGTAAACAAGCGGATTAACAATAGGCAGTGCTTGGTTTGTGTACAGCAGCATGGTATCATGCTGCCCGTTTTGCCCTATTGTGACACTGTAATGAGTGATTTGGGGCGCAAAAACATGTATTCAGTTGGGAATGGCAGATGATTAGACAAAGAACATTAAAAACTATTGTTCAAACGACCGGAGTTGGTTTGCACTCTGGCCGTAAGGTCACCTTGATCCTGCGCCCGGCTGCAGCGAACACAGGCGTGATTTATCGCCGTACTGACCTGAATCCACCGGTAGATTTTCCGGCGGATCCGGCTTCTGTACGCGACACCATGCTGTGTACTGCACTGGTTAATGATGATGGCGTACGTATCTCTACCGTTGAGCACCTTAACGCTGCTCTGGCTGGTATGGGTATCGATAACGTGATTATCGAAGTAGATGCACCAGAGATTCCAATTATGGACGGCAGCGCAAGCCCGTTCATTTATCTGCTGCAATCTGCCGGTATTGAAACACTTAATGCACCAAAGCGTTTTGTTCGCATTAAGAAACCTGTTCGCATCGAAGACGGCGACAAGTGGGCAGAATTGCTGCCATATGACGGCTTCCGCCTTGACTTCGCCATCGATTTCAATCACCCGGCAATTGAAGCTGAGCAACAAAATCTGGTGTTGGACTTCTCTTCTCAGTCGTTCATCAAAGACATCAGCCGCGCACGTACCTTTGGTTTCATGCGTGACATCGAGTATCTCCAGTCACGTAACCTATGTCTGGGTGGTAGCTTTGATTGTGCAATCGTCCTTGATGATTACCGAATCCTGAACGAAGAAGGCCTGCGTTTCGACAACGAGTTGGTGAAACACAAAGTATTGGATGCCATTGGTGACCTTTATATGTGTGGCCACAACATCATTGGTGAGATGCGCGCATACAAGTCAGGCCATGCGTTGAATAACCAGTTGCTGCGTGCAGTGCTGGCTGATCAAGAAGCATGGGAGTGGGCGACATTTGAAGATGAGCAGACGCTCCCAGTGACATTCGCACAACCAGGTATGGTTCTAGCGTAATCGAAAGAACAAAGAAAAAACCGAAGCTAAAGCTTCGGTTTTTTTATGCCTGTAGAAAGGTGACTAATCTTCCCGATTCGACGTGGCTGCGATGGCTTCCAAGCGTTTTTTTACTTTTTCCGGCGCGCCTTCAGCGATAGCTTTAAGATACTCGGCCGCCATAGGGCTAACCTTGCGCATCTTTTTCTCAGCCTCTTTAGCTTCTTCCTTTTTCTCTAAATCGACGGCTAGCGCTGGGTTAACCTTTATCTCAATCGTCATTAGCGAAGGGAGTGTGTTCCTTCTAAGCGCGGACATCAAAGTGTGTCTGTCATAGTTTAGCCTGGTTGCCCATGCTGAAGAACCGCACTCCAAAATCAAAATACCATCACGGTAATTCGCCACGCGGCATTGTTTTGCCGATTGGGTAGGCAGCAAAGCCTTAACCTGCTCATTGAGCTGGGAAAGCGCCATGGCTCGCTGACGCACTTGCCCGGTCAGTGAGCTTTCCAGTAGTTCCTGGGCGGCTTGTGGTCGATGGTCTCTCATTGATGTCTGTTATCCCAAAAAGCATAGTTAAAGAGTATCAATTCCCGGCTATTCTCTCCATGTCATCCCTGCATAAACCTTGATATGGCGTTATAAGTTTGCACCACAACTGAACATAAACTGCACTAAAAAGGTTCTAGTCAATGAACGGGTTCTAATTTTTGTCAACGAAAGTCGATGAACCCGCATTACAGGTGGGATGAGCGATAGATATGCCTTATTATAATCAGCCTTGAAGTACCATAGCGTGATTAACTGATTCACAGGCCTTGAAATCTGACTCCAAAGGCACAAGATCAACGCTATAACGCATCGTTAATTCTTCCGAAAGAATTTTGGCAGAGGGATATGCTGATTGTTCTCTGCCGCACTGGATCCAGGCTTTGGCCAACACGCTAAAGCGACAAAATGAGAGAAACGGCAAAGCCATGTTATCGAAACTAATTACCAAAGTAATCGGAAGCCGCAATGACCGCACACTGCGTCGCCTTCGCAAAGTTGTAAACGAAATCAACAACCTTGAACCGCAATTTGAAGCACTCAGCGATGAAGAGCTGAAAGCTAAGACGGCGGAATACCGTGAACGTATCGAGCAAGGTGAATCACTGGACGCTATTCTGCCGGAAGCCTTTGCTACCGTACGTGAAGCGTCTAAGCGTGTTTACGGCATGCGTCACTTCGATGTTCAGATGATTGGCGGCATGGTACTGAACAATGGCCAAATCGCAGAGATGCGTACCGGTGAAGGTAAAACCCTGACCGCAACCCTGCCAGCTTACCTGCATGCGCTTACGGGCAAAGGTGTTCACATCGTCACGGTGAACGACTATCTGGCAAAGCGTGATGCTGAAACTAACCGTCCACTGTTTGAATTCCTGGATATGACGGTTGGCGTGAATGTGCCAAACATGCATCCGCAAGAGAAAAAAGAAGCGTACCTTACAGACATTCTTTACGGAACCAACAACGAGTTCGGTTTCGATTACCTTCGCGACAACATGGCATTCCGTGCCGAAGACCGCGTTCAGCGCTCCCGCTACTTTGCCGTAGTGGATGAGGTCGATTCAATCCTTATCGATGAAGCGCGTACCCCTCTGATCATTTCCGGTCCAGCAGAAGACAGCTCAGATATGTACACTCGTATCAACACGCTGATCCCACAACTGGTTCGCCAGGACAAAGAAGATAGCGAAGAGTACCGTGGTGACGGTCACTTCACTGTTGATGAAAAGGGCAAGCAGGCTCACCTGACAGAAACCGGTCAGGAATTTGTTGAAGAACTGCTGAAGAAAAATGGCCTGATGGAAGAGCACGACACTCTGTACTCTCCAGCCAATATCACTTTGCTTCACCACATCAATGCTGCACTGCGTGCGCACGTGCTGTTTGAGAAAGACGTTGATTACATCGTGAAAGACGATGAAGTCATTATCGTTGACGAACACACAGGCCGTACTATGCCTGGCCGTCGTTGGTCTGAAGGTCTGCATCAGGCTGTTGAAGCCAAAGAAGGCGTGAAGATCCAGAACGAAAACCAGACGCTGGCATCGATCACTTTCCAGAACTTCTTCCGTCTGTATGACCGTCTGTCAGGTATGACAGGTACCGCAGATACCGAAGCGTTCGAGTTCCAGTCGATTTATGGTTTGGATACTGTAGTTATTCCAACCAACAAACCAATGGTCCGTGATGATATGGCGGATCAGGTTTATATGACCGAACGTGAGAAGTTCAACGCGATCATTGAAGATATCAGAGAACGTAGCGAGAAAGGCCAGCCTTCTCTGGTGGGTACGGTTTCGATTGAAAAATCTGAGCTGCTTTCGAATGCACTGAAAAAAGCGGGTGTTAAGCACTCAGTACTGAACGCAAAATTCCACGCTTCAGAAGCAGACATTGTCGCTGAAGCGGGTGCACCAGGTGCGGTGACCATCGCGACCAACATGGCGGGTCGTGGTACTGATATCGTGTTGGGTGGTAGCTGGCAGACTGAAGTTGCTAAGCTGGAAAACCCATCAGAGCAACAAATTGACGATATCAAAGCGAAATGGCGTGAGCGTCATGACGCAGTGAAAGCAGCGGGTGGCCTTCACATCATTGGTACCGAGCGTCACGAATCACGCCGTATCGATAACCAGCTACGTGGTCGTTCAGGTCGTCAGGGTGACCCAGGCTCAAGCCGTTTCTACCTGTCGATGGAAGACTCACTGATGCGTATTTTTGCTTCTGAGCGTGTGTCAAACATGATGAAGAAGCTGGGTATGGAAGAGGGCGAAGCGATTGAGCACCCATGGGTGAACAAGGCGATTGAAAACGCCCAGCGTAAAGTAGAAGGTCGTAACTTCGATATTCGTAAGCAACTGCTGGAATTCGATGACGTCGCTAACGACCAGCGTAAGGTAGTTTACGAGCTACGTGATGAGTTGATGGAAAATACCGACATCAGCGAAATGATCGAGCAAAATCGTGAAGACATCGTCGATGCGGTGATTGATCAGTACATCCCACCTCAATCTCTGGAAGAAATGTGGGACATCGCAGGACTCGAAGGCCGTCTGAAAGCCGACTTCGACGTTGAGCTTCCTTTGCAGCAGTGGTTGGACAACGACGACAAGTTGTATGAAGAGCAACTGCGTGAGCAGATCCTGAATAACATCGTTGATGTCTACAAATCGAAAGAAGCCGCTGTGGGTGCTGAAACCCTGCGTAACTTCGAAAAAGCGGTCATGCTGCAAACGCTGGATACGCTTTGGAAAGAGCACCTGGCCGCAATGGATCACCTGCGTCAGGGTATCCACCTGCGTGGTTATGCGCAGAAGAACCCGAAACAGGAATACAAGCGTGAATCGTTTGAACTGTTTGAAGGCCTGCTGGAGTCACTGAAGTCAGATGTGATCATGACACTGAGCAAAGTACGTGTACAGCAGCCAGAAGAAGTGGATCGCATGGAAGAGCAGCGCCGCGCGCAGGCAGAAGCCGCAGCACGTCGCCAGCAAATGAACCATGCCGAAGCGGAAAACCAATTGGCCGACGGTGAAACACAAAATGCATCGTCAGAAACTGTGGTTCGCGATGGCCGTAAAGTGGGTCGTAATGAACCTTGTCCTTGCGGTTCCGGTAAGAAATTCAAGCAGTGCCACGGTAAGATTGATTAAACCTAGGCACGCGAAAGAAAAGGCCGCTTAGCGGCCTTTTTTATGGAAGTGAGATAATTAAATGGAAAAGAAACGACTTCATATCGCTGCAGGGATCATTTTGAACCCTGAAGTCAATGCGATTTTCATCACCCAGCGTCCAGCCAAGGCTCACAAAGGCGGCTTTTGGGAATTTGCTGGTGGTAAAGTTGAAGATGGTGAATCTGCTCTGGAAGCGGTTAAGCGAGAGCTTGAAGAAGAAGTGGGGATTACCGCTAAGACTATTGAGCCATTTATTTCACTGGCGCATGAATACCCTGATAAAGCGTTGGCTTTCGATTTCTTTCTTGTCAGAGAATTCGAAGGTAAACCGTTTGGTAAAGAAGGGCAGCCAGGGGAGTGGGTGGCTATCAGTGAGCTAGCAAACTATACCTTCCCCGAAGCGAACGATCCGGTGCTGGATAAAATCCGCGAGATTCTGGGTTAATTGTTTCAGTGTGGAAAATAGGCTCCTAGGACCTAAGCCCCAGGAGCTGATCTTTTTCAGTTATCTTCTGACCAGCCGTCACTGTCAGACATATCCGGTGCACCGGCAATACGCTTTTCTTCATCGGCCCATTCGCCAAGATCAATCAGTTGGCATTTCTTGCTACAAAACGGTCGAAATGGGCTGACATCGCCCCAAACCACAGGAATGCCACATTGTGGGCAATTGACGATGGTTGGCTTTTCTTGACTCACAAAAACCTCTTTAATTAACAAACTGCCAGAGATAAGGCCATCATGTCTGGGACAGGCTGACTCTCATCAAATGGCATAAAACGGATGGCAAAACGCGACTTGTGACCAGATACTAACGGGAAAGCATTGTATTCAGTCGAGAGTTGAATGCGTAGCAAGCTTGCTCCTTCCACATCCTGCTGATAAAACCCATTCACCACCGTACATGGCTGAAGGCCAGCACTGCCGCGGGTCAGACGCAACCAGAAGCTCAGCGCGTTCTCTAGCGGAGCAAGCGTCTGCTTCCATTGTTCCGCATTAGATTGCTTGTGTGCCAGCGGAAGATTCAGCCAGTGGTGCAGAGACGGCAAATCAAAACTGCAGGTACCACCAGGAATGGAAAAGCGCTGGCGGATAGATGACAAAAACTTATCTTCACGAAGCTTCTGGCCAAGGCGCGAACCCTGCAGCAATGCTTGCTGGATCTGGCGGCTTTCAAGCAATAGCGCTTTTAGTTGTTCAGTATCGACATTTGGCACATCGAGCCATGTTTCGAGCTTGGCACGTTGTTTCTCTAAATCCTTGGCAAGGTCGCCCTTTACCTGTACCTGTTCCAAAATCTCAACCAAGTCGAACAGGCTGCGGAAAAATACGCGCCACTGACCGTCATCAGTCAGTGTGGAAGATTGATTGATTTGATCGAGTAGGTACTCAAGACGCAGGTATACGCGAACCTGCTCAGTCAGGGGATGCTCGTAAAGGGTGTCACTGCTCATCTTGCTTCCCGTTTATTGCGCCGCCAGAGCGAGATACTGGTGGTGCAATGTTTCTATCTGTTGTGACAACACTTTGCTGTCATCTTCATTGGTTATGACGTCATTAGCAGCTTCAAGTCGCTGTTCGCGAGTGGCCTGCGCGGCGAGAATGCTTTTAACCTGCTCTTCTGGCACTTGGTCCCGTTGGGTGGTTCTGGCAATTTGAGTGGCTTCACTGACATCGACAACCAACACACGTTGGCAGAGTGATTGAAGACCATTTTCCACCAGAAGGGGAATGACTAACAGGCAATAAGATGACTTGGCCTGAGCGGTTTGGGTAATCATCTCGTGTCTGATCTTGGGATGCAACAGACCATTGAGCCATTCCTTGTCTTCTGGATGAGAGAAAACGTGTTCGCGCAGTGCCCCGCGGTTCAGCGTGCCGTCGTCATTAAGCATGGAAGCACCAAACTTTGCCGCAATAGCTTTTAGTCCCTCAGAGCCAGGTTCAACCACTTGTCTGGCAATCACATCGGCATCAATCACCTCAATGCCTTTTTCCGCGAACAGGTTGGCAACCGTGGTTTTTCCACTACCAATACCGCCTGTGACGCCTACCACGTATGCCATGAATCAGTAACCCAGGTAAGAAGTTAAGTACCAGTCGATGATCTTATTGCCCCAAAGCAAACTGATCCACCCCGCAATCGCGAGATAAGGGCCAAATGAGAAAGGTGTTTCTTTTCCGGTGCCTTTGACACGCATCATAATGATGCCGCCAATCGCACCAACAAACGAGGCCATCAGCACCACCATCGGCAGCGCTTGCCAGCCAAGCCAAGCGCCAAGAGCCGCTAAGAGCTTAAAGTCACCATATCCCATTCCTTCCTTGCCTGTCAGGATCTTAAACAGCTGGAATACGCTCCAAAGCGAAAGATAACCCGCCATCGCACCAATAACTGCATCTTGCAGCGACACCGGAGAAACACCAACAAGTGCGAGCAAAATACCTGCCCACATCATAGGAAGTGTCATTTGATCCGGCAGCAGCATGGTGTCGAGGTCGATAAAGCAAAGAGCGACCAGTACAAAAGTGGCACCAATCACAGCCAGTGACCAATAGCCAGTCAAGTTGAACGCCACAAAGCCTGAGAGGACTGCTGTCAGGATTTCGATAAGAGGATAGCGAACGCTGATTTTAGTTTTGCACGAGCGGCATTTACCGCCAAGGAACAGCCAACTCAACACAGGAATATTGTCAATGGCACGAACCGGGGCTTGGCAAGAAGGGCAATGAGATCGTGGCAAGCTCAGGTTGAAGATGTCGCTTTCCTTTGGAGCAGGCATGTCATCAGGAAAGCACTCATGGCACTCCTGCCGCCACTGGCTTTCCATCATTTTGGGAAAACGGTAAATCACCACATTGAGAAAACTGCCTACGATGAGGCCAAACAGCGAGGCGAGAAAAACATACAGACCCGGAGAGTCAAAAAGCCAGTCCATCAATCAATCCTGTGTAAACTTTGTTGGGTATGATAACGACTTGTGCCGCTTCGCTCCATGTGAAATGAAGCAGTTAGCCGCACAAAACAAAGAAGGGTCGGAAGCCTAGCCCATCACACTCATTAGATTGAACATTGGTAGGTACATCGCCACCACCAATGAGCCGATAAGAATACCCAAAGTGACGATGATCATCGGCTCCAGAATTTTACCGAGATTATCTACCGTGTTATCCACGTCGGCTTCATAGATACCAGCCACTTTATTCAGCATGTCATCCAGCGCACCTGATTCTTCTCCAATCATTACCATCTGGGTCATCATGTCAGGAAATTCTCCGGTTTCCTTGATGGAACGGTGAAGAGGGCGGCCACCAGACGTTTGCTTATGCACTTCCTCAATAACCATTTTAAAGTGGCTGTTATTAGCTGTTTTGCCCGCGGCAGACAAACCATTGAGTAATGGAATACCGGCACTAAACGTAGTCGCAAGTGTTCGGGTAAATCGAGAAATGGTGGCTTTGGTCAGCACATCCCCAATTACAGGAATATGCAGTGAGAATTTGCTGACTTTAAGTCTGAAGCTGTAGCTTCTGTTCACGCAAGCTTTAAAGGCAGCAACAAACAGAATGAGCGCCACCAACAGATAAAGCCCGTAGTCCCGAATCGCGTCAGATATATTCAAAACTTTTTGTGTGAACCAAGGTAGTTCTGCCCCGAAAGAAGAAAACACATCTTTGAAAGTTGGGATCACGAAGATCAGCATGCCGATAGTCACGCCAATAGCGATAACGCAGACGATCGAAGGATAGATCATGGCTTTCACCACTTTCGCCCTCGTTTCCTCGCTCTTTTCACGATAGACACAAATACGCGCAAAGATTTGCTCCAATCGACCGGTTTGTTCACCGGTGGCAACCAAATCACAGTAAAACTGATCAAAAAGAGGTGAGCTCGCTTTCATCGATTGCGCCAGTGAAGAGCCCGCTTCAATGTGGCTGTAAATCTGGCTGATGATCAGTTTCATTTCCGCTTTCTTAGCGCTGGATTTTAGCAGTCTCAGCGTTTCTCCTAGCGGCACGCCCGCTTCCAGCATGGTTGCCATCTGGCGGGAGAAAAGGGTGATATCTTTGGCTGTCGCCGAGTTTCTGCGGCGAACCCAGGAGGACGGCGAACGCTTTTTAATTTTCTCCAAGCGAATGTGTTGTTCCTGAAGGGATTGCCTAGCTTCTTGCTCTGAGAATGCCAGTGTCTGGCCTTTTACCTTGGCGCCTTTGGAGGTAACGCCGCGCCACTGATAAGAGAAAAGTTTATTGGGACTGGAGGCCATGATATTTCCTTTTACAGACTGATCACGCGTTGCAGTTCTGCAAGGCTGGTGATGCCTTCATTGAGTTTTTCGATACCAGATAATTGGAGCGTTAACATGCCATTGCCCATGGCGAGGGTTTCAATGCGGGACGCTGACGCGCCATTACCAATCGCTTCTGCCAAATCTCTACTAATTGGCATGACTTCGTAAATACCGACGCGGCCAAGATAGCCATGGTTGCAATGATCGCACCCTTCCGGTGAGGCTTGATAAACCAGCTCTGGTTTGAGCGAAGGATAGTGTTGTGTCAAGGCTGTCAGATGATGGTCATTAATATCATGCGGCACTTTACAGTGTGGGCAAAGGCGACGGCCTAAGCGCTGGGCGATAATCAATGTGAGTGAAGCGGCAAGGTTATAGGCAGCAACGCCCATGTTTGCCAGACGGGTGACACTTTCCGCCGCTGAATTAGTGTGCAAAGTCGACAATACCAAGTGACCAGTTTGTGCCGCCTTGATACCGATTTCTGCGGTTTCTAAATCACGGATTTCGCCGACCATCACCACATCTGGATCCTGTCGGAGAAAGGCACGTAGTGCCTTAGCAAAATCCAACCCGATGTCGTTGTTGATGTTGACCTGGTTAATACCGGGAAGATTGATTTCAACTGGGTCTTCGGCGGTGGAGATATTGCGATCAGCGGTATTGAGATACTTCAGACCAGTATACAAAGAAACGGTTTTTCCGCTTCCCGTCGGGCCAGTCATCAAGATCATCCCTTGTGGGCGATTCAGCGCATTCAGATAATCTTGTTTTTGCTGCGCGTTATAACCCAGAGAGTCAATATCCAGCGCAACACTGCCGCCGTCCAAAATCCGCAGCACCACCTTTTCACCCCAGAGCGTTGGTAGAGTGGAAACCCGCATATCAATGGATTTTTCTTCGGAAAGATTCAGCTTAATCCGTCCGTCTTGTGGAAGACGGCGCTCAGCGATATTCAGCTTGGCGATAATTTTTAACCGTGTTGAAAGACGGCGCGAGATACCGGCTGGCGGGGTGCTGTGGGTCTGCAAAATACCATCCAAGCGGAAACGGATTTGATAACTCTGTTCGAATGGTTCGAAATGGATATCGGAAGCTTGTTTACGGACAGCATCCATCAGGACTTGTTGGATGTAACGGCTGACGGGCGCATCGTCCGAAAACAGGTCTTCGTTTTCAGCAATGTCATCGATGCTGTTACTCAGTGCTTCCAACTCAGAGTCTGTCACACTGTTGGTTCGAACTCTTTCCGTGACATTCTTACCATAAAGCCGTCGAATCGCCCCTTCAATTTGGCCATGTTCCAACAGTATGGGATTAACTGAATAACCTGTGGCGAACTGGAAATCATCCTGAATATCTATTCGTGTGGGGTCACTAACCCCTAAAAGCAGTTGCTGATTGCGAATTTCTAAAGGGAGAGATTGGGAATAAAGCACCAAATCTTTTTGATTCAAAGTCGTGTTGGTGTTTTCCCAAGGATATTGCTTGATGTCCTGCAAAGGCTCGCCAAAAATTTCAGAAACGGCTTTAGCGAGCGCTTCACTGGATAGGATCTTTAAAGCGAGCAAAGCCGAAGGTGTGCTCACACCTTCGGCTTTGATTTTTGCTGTGATTTCTTGCTCCTGCGCTGGGGAAATGTATTCCGCTCGGCGCAGGGCTACAGCAAGGTTTAGTAACATTATTCTTATGGAGTTGCCGGAGCATTACATCCATCGATATCGCCAGCAGCAGTTATAATTTCTGCTTCAGCTACACACTTCCAAGCTTCCGCATTTCTTGTGAAAGTAATTTTTTTATCACCAAAAGATGAATGTTCAGTATCAAATGTAAAGACTAAAGTTCCTGCCACTGCATCATCGCCTGTAGTAGCTGCCGTACCAGTGATCTTTCCAAGGGCACCTACTTTAAATTCACCCGCAGCCTCATCAGGATCTAAAGCATCTGCAAAGGTTGCTAAAGTGTTGGTATTGTTCGCGGCAATATGCAATTCAGCTTTAGTTAGTAGATTTTTAACCGAGGCAACACCAGCTTTAGCATCTGACTCAAGTTTGTATTTGCTATATGCAGGCACAGCGATTGCAGTCAGTGCACCAATAATCCCCACTACAATGAGGAGCTCAATTAAGCTAAAACCCTTTTGCTTTTTCATATCCATTACTCTCCAGTTTATATATTTACGCAACTGTGTGCTTAAAGTGGTTCCAAGATAAGGCGGATAGAAAGGGGAAAACAGCAGATAAAATTCGGGTTACGAGTGGTGGGTTGTCTTTTCTGTAACTGATTTGTTAATCAATTACTTTAATGTGAAGCGCGAAATAAAAAAGCAGGCGTTATGCCTGCTTCTATCAATTAGTCGATTGATATTAATGAGTTACTTTAGTCTCATCGACAAGTCCATGGCGCGAATATGTTTGGTCAGTGCACCGACTGAAATGTAATCCACGCCGGTTTCTGCAAATTCGCGGATGGTATCAAGGGTGACATTGCCGGAAACCTCCAGCGCGACTTTCCCTTTGTTGAGCTCCACAGCTTGGCGCATCATTTCGGTGGTGAAGTTATCAAGCATCACGATGTCTGCTCCTGCATCAATCGCCTGCTGCAGCTCATCCAACGATTCAGTTTCAACTTCAACCGGTTTACCAGGATTTAACTTCTTAGCCGTTTCTACCGCACCTTGAATACCGCCGCAGGCAATGATGTGGTTTTCTTTAATGAGGTAGGCATCGTAAACACCAATGCGGTGATTAAAGCCGCCCCCACAGGAAACTGCATATTTCAGCGCGTTGCGAAGCCCGGGAATAGTTTTACGTGTATCCAGCAGGCGGGTTTGGGTGCCAGCAATCTTTTCTACGTAGTGGGCAGTTTCTGTTGCGCAGCCAGAAAGTGTCTGGATAAAGTTCATCGCGTTACGTTCGCCGGTTAGTAGAGTGCGGGCTGGGCCTTTCAGTTCGCAAAGCACCTGATTCGGTTCGACCTTATCACCGTCTTCCACTTTCCAGTCGATAGTGACCGTGCTGCCAAGTTGGCGGAACACTTCATCAGCAAAAGCACGGCCGCAAAATACGCCAGCCTCACGAGTGATGATAGTTGCTTCACCTTGAGTGTCGGCAGCAATCAGACTGGCTGTGATGTCATTGTCCGCATTAATCTCGCCGCCCAAATCTTCTTTCAGTGTATCAGTGACGCAGCGAACCACATCTTCTTCAAGGTGTGCTTTGAGGTAGGCGATACGGCTTTGGCTATCATGGACGCGTGAAGTATTTGAAAGATCGGACATGGTGGTTCCATCACAGTGAATTCGGTTTAAATCAGGCTTTACCTGAACATTGGCAGCAAGTTTACCGCCGGGACAGAAATTTTGCGAGGTAAGAGGTGAGTTCTCTGTATGCTGAATCGTTAGAAAGTTGTGCCTGTTTTGGCAAATGGCGGGTTAAAATAGTCAAAGACCTGTTTTGCAGCTGAGTTTTCAATGTTAACCATCACCGATCATTTGTTGGATAGCGCCAGTTATGTTCCTTCGCCTCACTTTAACGAGCGCCCGGTCGAGGAAGACATTTCGCTGCTGGTGGTACATAACATCAGCTTGCCGCCGGGTGAATTTGGTGGCAGCTATATCGAAGATTTCTTTCAGGGAAAACTCACCTCTACATCGCATCCTTTCTTTGATGAAATCCGCAATGTTCAAGTCTCAGCCCATTGCCTGATTAAACGTGATGGCAGTGTGGTGCAATTTGTTCCTTTCAATCAACGAGCTTGGCATGCTGGGGTGTCTTCATTTGAAGGCCGTGAGCAGTGTAATGATTTCTCGATTGGTATTGAGCTTGAAGGAGCAGATGACTTGCCATATACAGAGGCACAGTACGTTTCATTAGCAGATGTATCTCGCGCTATCATGAAGCACTATCCTGCTATTACCCCTGGGCACATTACTGGCCACGAGCACATTGCACCAGGAAGAAAAACCGACCCCGGCCAGTCATTCCACTGGGAGAAGTTTAAAGCGCTCCTCTAGGCCAAAAAAACAGAGGGGATGTGCGTAAAGGTGTGTTGACGATTTACTACACCACCTGAAACGACTTTGAGACTGAGCGCACAGAATTCCAACCGTGACCAAAATAATTGGTCTGACCATTACATCTCCATTGATTAATAAATGCGCGACATCTAATTGTAACTTCTATGACTTAAATCAAGTTTACGGTGGACACTAAAGCCGCATTCTGGTAACTTTTTATGTGTTTGGTAATTGGTCTTACCAATTTACAAGGCCAGAAAATGGGATAGGACGCGCAGGAACTCCGGCGCCAAATAAATAATAAAACGATGGCTATACAACGGATTCGTCAACCCAAACTATCTGACGTTATTGAGAAAGAGCTTGAAAGCCTAATTCTGGAAGGAACCCTCTCGCCTGGGCAAAAACTGCCACCAGAGCGCGAGTTGGCGAAGCAATTTGATGTTTCCCGCCCCTCCGTCCGAGAAGCAATTCAGCGATTAGAAGCCAAAAAACTCCTTAATAGAAAACAAGGTGGTGGCACCTTTGTGAGTGAGCGCTTGTGGCAGCGTTTCTCCGAGCCTTTGATTGGCCTGTTGGCTGACCACCCTGAAAGCCAGCTTGATTTGCTGGAATCCCGTCATGCGCTGGAAGGTATTTCCTCCTATTTCGCTGCGCTGCGTGGAACTGATGAAGATTTAAAGCGAGTGTGTGCTTGCCACGACAGCATTCGCGAAGCCCAGCAGCTTGGTGATTTGAAAGCCGAAGCCGCCGCCGTTATGAAATACCTGATTGCCGTTACCGAGGCATCACATAACGTGGTTCTGCTGCATATCATGCGCAGTCTGGCGCCATTGCTGGAGCAAAACATTTTGCAAAACTTTGAGTTACTGAACCGACGTGAAGATGTCGTCGCGAAAGTAACCAAGCACAGAGCCAATATTGTTCAGGCGATTACCGCTGGTGAGCCGGAAAAAGCCCGCCAGGCATCGCATGCACATTTGGCCTTTATCGAGGAAACCCTGCTGGATCTGGGCCGTGAGGAGAGTCGAATTGAGCGCTCTCTTCGCCGGATACAGCAACGCAAGGACGAGTTGGAATAGCGGATCCCGACAGCTTTGAGGAGTTGTCAGGAACCGTTTTTTCAGCTGCGACAACATTAGTTTTGTACGAGTCAATCAACGAAAGGATAGATCGCCATGTCTGAAGTCATGAAAAATGACGTGGACGCACTAGAGACCCAAGAGTGGCTAGCAGCTCTTGAATCAGTCGTTCGTGAAGAAGGTGTAGAACGTGCCCAGTTCCTGCTTGAGCAAGTTATGGAAAAGGCGCGCCTTGACGGTGTTGATATGCCAACTGGCATCACCACCAACTATGTGAATACCATCCCTGCAGACAAAGAGCCTGCATACCCGGGTGATGTAAACCTGGAACGTCGTATTCGTTCTATCATTCGTTGGAACGCGATCATGATCGTGTTGCGCGCATCGAAGAAAGATCTGGAACTGGGCGGCCACATGGCGTCTTTCCAATCTTCAGCTGCATTCTACGAGACCTGTTTCAACCATTTCTTCCGCGCACCTAACGAGGTGGACGGTGGTGATCTGGTTTACTACCAAGGTCATATCTCACCGGGTATCTACTCGCGTGCATTCGTTGAAGGTCGTCTGACTGAAGAGCAACTGGATAACTTCCGTCAGGAAGTCGACGGTAAAGGTATCTCTTCTTACCCACACCCTAAACTGATGCCTGAGTTCTGGCAGTTCCCAACCGTATCTATGGGTCTGGGTCCAATCTCTGCTATCTATCAAGCACGTTTCCTGAAGTACCTGAACGGTCGTGGTTTGAAAGACACTACCAACCAGCGCGTATACGCATTCCTGGGTGACGGTGAGATGGATGAGCCAGAATCACGCGGCGCGATTTCTTTCGCAGCTCGTGAGAAGCTGGACAACCTGTGCTTCCTGATCAACTGTAACCTGCAGCGTCTGGACGGCCCTGTAATGGGTAACGGCAAGATCATCCAAGAACTGGAAGGTCTGTTCAAAGGTGCTGGCTGGAACGTGGTTAAGGTTGTTTGGGGTAGCGGTTGGGACAAACTGCTGGCGAAAGACACCACCGGTAAACTGCTGCAACTGATGAATGAAACCGTTGATGGTGACTACCAGACGTTCAAAGCAAAAGACGGTGCTTACGTTCGTAAACACTTCTTCGGCAAATACCCAGAGACTGCAGCACTGGTTGCTGACATGACTGACGAAGAGATCTTCGCGCTGAAGCGTGGTGGTCACGAGCCGTCGAAGCTGTACGCTGCATTTAAGAGCGCACAAGAAACTTCAGACCGTCCAACAGTGATCCTGGCTAAGACCGTTAAAGGTTACGGCATGGGTGAAGCGGCTGAGGGTAAGAACATTGCGCACCAGGTTAAGAAGATGGATATGACCCATGTTCTGCACCTGCGTGACCGCCTGGGTCTGCAAGACCTGCTGTCTGACGAAGACGTTGCTGCACTGCCTTACCTGAAACTGGAAGAAGGTTCAGCGGAGCACCAGTATCTGCACGCTCGTCGTCAAGCGCTGAAAGGCTACACGCCTAAGCGTCTGCCTAACTTCACTGAAGAACTGACTCTGCCACAGTTGGACGCATTCCAACCTCTGTTGGAAGAGCAGAAGCGTGACATCTCTACCACCATGGCTTTCGTACGTGCACTGAATGTGCTGCTGAAAGACAAAGGCGTGGGTAAAAACATCGTTCCGATTATTGCGGACGAAGCGCGTACCTTTGGTATGGAAGGTCTGTTCCGTCAAATCGGTATCTACAACCCGCACGGCCAGAACTACACCCCACAAGACCGTGACATCGTTTCTTACTACAAAGAAGCAACGTCAGGTCAGGTACTGCAAGAAGGTATCAACGAGTTGGGTGCAATGTCTTCATGGGTTGCTGCGGCAACTTCATACAGCACCAACGATCTGCCAATGATCCCGTTCTACATCTACTACTCAATGTTCGGCTTCCAACGTGTTGGCGACATGGCGTGGATGGCTGGCGACCAACAAGCACGTGGCTTCCTGCTGGGTGCAACTGCGGGTCGTACAACTCTGAATGGTGAAGGTCTTCAGCACGAAGATGGTCACTCACACGTTATGGCAGGTACGGTTCCTAACTGTATCTCTTACGACCCAACTTTCGCTTACGAAGTAGCAGTGATCATGCAAGACGGTATCCGTCGCATGTACGGTCCAGAGCAAGAGAACGTGTTCTACTACCTGACGCTGATGAACGAAAACTACGCGCAGCCAGCAATGCCAGAAGGCGCTGAAGAGGGTATCCGTAAGGGTATCTACAAGCTGGAAGCATACGCGGGTGACAAAGCTAAAGTTCAGCTGATGGGCTCAGGCACCATCCTGAATGAAGTACGTGCAGCGGCTGACATCCTGAGTAAGGATTACGGCATCGCATCTGACGTATTCAGCGTGACGTCTTTCAACGAACTAGCACGTGATGGCCAGGCGTGTGATCGTCAGAACATGCTGAACCCAATGGCAGACGCGCAAGTCCCATACATTGCACAAGTGATGGGTACTGAGCCTGCTATCGTAGCGACTGACTACATGAAGAACTACGCGGACCAAGTTCGTGCGTTCATTCCTGCTGAGTCTTACCGCGTGCTGGGTACTGACGGCTTCGGTCGTTCAGACAGCCGTGAGAACCTGCGTCGTCACTTCGAAGTTAACGCTGGCTACGTTGTAGTTGCTGCGCTGACTGAACTGGCGAAGCGTGGTGACATCGAGAAATCAGTGGTTGTTGAAGCCATTGAGAAGTTCGGTATCGACACTCAGAAAGTGAACCCACTGTACGCGTAAGAGGCATATATCAAATGGCAATCGAAATTAACGTACCAGACATCGGTGCCGATGAGGTTGAAGTTACTGAGATCCTCGTTAGCGTTGGTGACAAAGTTGAAGAAGATCAGTCGCTGATCACCGTTGAAGGTGACAAGGCGTCGATGGAAGTACCTGCATCACAGGCCGGTGTGGTTAAAGAAATCAAAATCGCAGAAGGCGACAAAGTTTCTACCGGTTCTCTGATCATGATTTTCGAAGCCGAGGGTGCAGCTGAAGCTGCACCTGCTCCTGCAGCAGAGGCCGCTCCAGCAGCGGCACCTGCTCCAGCAGCAGCGGCTGAACTGAAAGAAGTTCACGTACCAGATATCGGTGGCGACGAAGTAGAAGTCACTGAAATCATGGTAGCGGTTGGCGACAGCATTGAAGAAGAGCAATCTCTGATCACTGTTGAAGGCGACAAAGCATCAATGGAAGTACCAGCTCCTTTCGCTGGTATTCTGAAAGAAATCAAAGTAGCAGCGGGTGACAAAGTGTCTACCGGCTCACTGATCATGGTTTTCGAAACTGCAGGTTCAGGCGCAGCAGCACCAGTTGCAGCGGCTCCAGCAGCAGAAGCTCCTGCGGCAGCACCAGTCGCTGGCGGCGTGAAAGAAGTTCACGTTCCAGATATCGGTGGTGACGAAGTCGAAGTGACCGAAATCATGGTAGCAATCGGCGACAGCATCGAAGAAGAGCAGTCACTGATCACTGTTGAAGGTGACAAGGCTTCTATGGAAGTTCCTGCACCATTCGCAGGTGTGCTGAAAGAAATCAAAGTAGCAGCAGGCGACAAAGTGTCTACTGGCTCGCTGATCATGGTATTTGAAGTGGCGGGTGCAGCACCTGCACCAGCGGCGGCAGCGCCAGCAGCATCTGCTCCTGCAGCGGCTCCAGCTCCTGCTGCGGCACCTGCAGCAGCTTCTGCGCCAGCAGCAACTGGTGATTTCCAGGAAAACAACGAGTACGCACACGCGTCTCCAGTTGTTCGTCGTCTGGCTCGTGAGTTTGGCGTTAACCTGGCGAAAGTGAAAGGTACTGGTCGTAAGAGCCGTATCCTGAAAGAAGACGTTCAGAACTACGTGAAAGACGCGCTGAAGCGTCTGGAATCTGGTGCGGCGGCTTCTGCTTCTGGTAAAGGTGACGGCGCAGCATTAGGCCTTCTGCCTTGGCCGAAAGTTGATTTCAGCAAGTTCGGTGAAACTGAGGTTCAACCTCTGTCTCGCATCAAGAAGATTTCTGGCGCGAACCTACACCGTAACTGGGTAATGATCCCTCACGTGACTCAGTGGGACAACGCTGACATCACAGAGCTGGAAGCATTCCGTAAAGAACAAAATGCTATCGAAGCGAAGAAAGACACTGGCATGAAGATCACCCCACTGGTGTTCATCATGAAAGCTGTTGCGAAAGCGCTGGAAGCATTCCCAACGTTCAACTCTTCGCTGTCTGAAGACGGTGAGAGCCTGATCCTGAAGAAATTCGTTAACGTTGGTATCGCAGTAGACACGCCAAACGGCCTGGTTGTTCCTGTCTTCAAAGACGTGAACAAGAAAGGTATCTATGAGCTGTCTTCTGAGCTGATGGAAGTATCGAAGAAAGCACGTGCTGGCAAGCTGACTGCAGCTGACATGCAAGGTGGTTGTTTCACTATTTCCAGCCTGGGTGGCATCGGTGGTACTGCATTCACGCCAATCGTGAACGCACCTGAAGTTGCAATCCTGGGTGTGTCTAAGTCAGAAATGAAACCTGTATGGAACGGCAAAGAATTTGCGCCTCGCCTGCAGCTGCCATTGTCTCTATCGTATGATCACCGCGTGATCGACGGTGCAGACGGTGCACGTTTCATTACTTACCTGAACGAGTGTCTGTCAGACATTCGCCGTCTGGTACTGTAAGGCAACACTCCCCCGATCAGCGTTCGTCTGCATATGGCGAACGCTGATTTGATGTACAGCTCACAGGCTATGGGTTTTTATTTTTCAGCTTGTTAACACGGCTGTAAAATGTCAGGCCAAATGCGAGGCTGCAGATGTACCGCGCAGTGAAACAAATGGTCCAAAATAATAAAACTCTTAGTCAGGGATATAAGACTACAACGAGGTCAGAATGAGTAAAGAAATCAAAGCCCAAGTCGTCGTACTGGGTTCGGGTCCTGCAGGTTATTCAGCGGCGTTTCGCTGTGCAGACCTGGGTCTGGACACCGTTCTGGTAGAAAAATACAGCACGCTGGGTGGTGTGTGTCTGAACGTGGGTTGTATCCCATCGAAAGCACTGCTGCACGTTGCGAAAGTTATCGAAGAAGCAAAAGCGATGGCTGACCACGGTGTTGTATTTGGTGAACCAACTACAGACATCAGCAAAATCCGCGTATGGAAAGAGAAAGTTGTTAACCAACTGACTGGCGGTCTTGGCGGCATGGCTAAGATGCGTAAAGTGAACGTGGTTAACGGCTACGGTAAATTTACCGGTCCTAACACCATCGTGGTTGAAGGTGCAGATGGCGCGACCACTGTTAACTTCGACAACGCAATCATCGCTGCGGGTTCTCGCCCAATCGAACTGCCATTTATCCCGCATGAAGATCCACGCATCTGGGACTCTACCGATGCACTGGAACTGAAAGAAGTTCCTGAGAAAATGCTGGTTATGGGTGGCGGTATCATCGGTCTGGAGATGGGTACTGTTTACCACTCACTGGGTTCTCAAATCGACGTGGTTGAGATGTTCGACCAAGTTATCCCAGCAGCAGATAAAGACATCGTTAAAGTCTTCACCAAGCGTATCAGCAAGAAGTTCAACCTGATGCTGGAAACCAAAGTGACTGCGGTTGAAGCGAAGGAAGATGGCATCTATGTAACGATGGAAGGTAAGAAAGCACCTGCTGAGCCGACTCGTTACGACGCAGTACTGGTTGCTATCGGCCGTGTACCTAACGGTAAGCTGCTGGACGCTGAGAAATCAGGTGTTGAAGTTGATGAGCGTGGTTTCATCAACGTTGACAAGCAAATGCGTACCAACGTACCGCACATCTACGCGATCGGTGACATCGTAGGTCAGCCAATGCTGGCTCACAAAGGTGTTCATGAAGGTCATGTAGCGGCTGAAGTTATCGCTGGTAAGAAGCACTACTTCGATCCGAAAGTGATTCCTTCCATTGCGTACACTGAGCCAGAAGTGGCTTGGGTTGGTCTGACTGAGAAAGAAGCGAAAGCACAAGGCATCAACTACGAAGTTGCTACCTTCCCATGGGCTGCATCTGGCCGTGCAATCGCGTCTGACTGCTCAGACGGTATGACGAAGATGATCTTCGACAAAGACACTCACCGTGTTATCGGTGGTGCGATTGTTGGTACCAACGGTGGCGAACTGCTAGGCGAAATCGGTCTGGCTATCGAGATGGGTTGTGATGCAGAAGACATCGCATTGACCATCCACGCTCACCCGACTCTGCATGAGTCTGTTGGTCTGGCTGCAGAAGTGTTTGAAGGCACGATTACTGACCTTCCAAATGCGAAAGCGGTGAAGAAGAAAAAATAATTTCTGATTCCAGAATTGAAAAGCGTCTCTTAGGAGGCGCTTTTTTATTTCTGCTGTTTAATAAATTAGGCTTGGTGTTAGCGTTACTTTACAAGCGTAAGAGCTTGATATAACGGCTTTTTGAACCAGTCTTAAAATTTTTAAACGGTCAGCGTATTTTTATTTCGATTAGGTCAAAGAAGTGTTTGATAATGTTTCTGAATAATTGAAAAAACGCATAATATTGCGGACATTGATCGTGTGTTTGTCTGATTTAGCGTAAGCCTATTTGGTTCCCCTTTTTGACAGCGTGTGTGCTCATCACCACTTTTCTGTCAGCCCTACCTTTTTGCTTTTTCAACAATACCCATCGATCGTTTATGCAGTTTGAGGTTCCCATGTTTGCGTTTAGCCAACTTTCGTTTAAGACCAAGCTTTTTATACCGCTTGCGTTTGTTAGCACCATTTTTACTGGCGTCTTAGTGGCGTCTTATCAGACTTTTGAAAGACAAATTACGCTCAACGAAGAGCTTAATGAGCAGCTTCAGCCCACATTCACTGATATTGAAGATGCCTACCGAGACCTCTATCAGTCGCTGGGAAGTTTGGAAGGTTTGCTGGCGCGAGGAGTATCACCAGCAACGATTGAAGTGCAGCAATTCGAGTTTTATGACAATGCACCGAAAGCGGTACAGCGTATGAAATCCTTTCAATCTCTGATTGATACGGGCATTGTCGATAGATCTCTTCAGGCTGATCTAAACCGACTCACACAGAAGACGGATCGTTGGCTTGATGCTTTGGAAGTGATTATTAACGAGCCTTCCACCGCGAAAGCTCGATATGCAGAGCAACATAAGGCTCTCTCCGACGATTTCGCCGACATCCGAGGTGATATCAAGATCCTTGAGAAGGCGATTGAGGCTGCGACTAAACGAGTTTCCGGCGAAATCGCTGAGTCCACGATTAGCGCTGAGCGCTTGATTGTTGGTGGCACGTTCGCTGCGCTTATTCTGGCACTGGTCGGCGGGATAGTGCTGTCCCGAATGCTGATGAAGCCGATCAATGAAATGTTGGAAGCACTGAGAAACATTGCTTCAGGAGATGGCGATCTAACGCAGCGACTGTCAGTGCAATCACAAGACGAAATTGGACAACTTGGTAACGCATTCAATGAATTTGTCACAAAGATACAAACCAGTATCAAGCAGGTTGTTGATGCCTCTCATGATGTCCGTGCTCAAACAGAGCAGATCGAAACGGCGATGCGAAGCAGTGTGACGCAAACAGAAAGTCAGCAACGTGAAAGCGACATGATCGCTGCTGCGGTACAGGAAATGAGTGCCAGTAGCTTCCAGATCAGCGAAAACGCTTCGGAAGCAGCAGAAGCAACTCATACTGCGACGCAGGAAGTGGGCGCAGCGCAGGATAGCCTTGCGAGCACTGTGAGCGCCATGGCATCGCTTCGTGAGCGTATTGAGCAGTCACAATCGACCATTGGTACTCTTAACAATGATGTCGACAGCATTGCGTCAATCATCGACGTGATTCGTGGCATCGCAGAACAAACCAACTTACTGGCATTGAATGCGGCGATTGAAGCTGCGCGTGCGGGTGAGCAGGGTCGAGGTTTTGCTGTTGTTGCCGATGAAGTGCGCGTGCTGGCGAACAAGACTCAGCAAAGTACGGAAGAGATCCGTGAAATGATTGAGCGCCTTGAAACCGGCACCAAGAATGCCGTGGTAGCTATGGATGAAAGTAGCGAAGCGAGCCAGAAGACCGTCGCTCAAATCCAGCAAACCTCGGAATACCTGGATGCAGTATCCACCATGATTGTCACCATCAATGACCAGAACAGTCAGGTCGCAGCAGCGTCTTCTCAGCAAAAGACAGTATCGGAAGACATTAACCGCAACATTCACGGTATCGTGGAAAATGGAAAGCAAGTGCACGATAACCTGGAAGAAGTGGAAGGTGTGTGCCTGAATCTGGCGGAAAGAAGCCGACAACTCGACAGCGTGGTTGGCGCTTTCAGAGTCTAAGCGTTCACGCACAAAAAACGCCGCAATTGCGGCGTTTTTTGTTTTTTTTGGCAACGTTTAAAGTTTAAAGCGTTTTACCAGTTCGTCGAGTGTATGCGAAAGTTCCCGCAACTCATCGCTGGCACGAGCCATGTTCTCAGCCGTATCTGCGGTTTGCTGAGTGGTTTCGTTAATGTCTTCGATGTTGCGGTTGATGTCAGCAACGACGGTCGACTGTTCTTCCGTCGCTGTTGCGACTTGAGTGTTGATGTCTGAAATCAGTACGATTTGCTCGTTGATTTGCATCAGTGCTGAAGAGGCATTCTGTGACGCATCCGCGCCCTGGAAGGTCAGTTGTTGACTGCTCTCCATCGCTTCAACAGCAGATTGCGCTTCTTTCTGCAGATCATCGATCATGGTCTGAATTTCATTGGTGGATTCCGCGGTTCGGCTGGCAAGGCTTCTCACTTCATCGGCAACCACCGCAAAGCCGCGCCCTTGTTCGCCAGCACGTGCCGCTTCAATCGCTGCATTCAGGGCCAGTAAATTGGTTTGTTCTGAAACGCCACGTATAACATCCAAAATTCCACCGATTTGCTGGGTATTACCAGCCAGCTTGCGGATCACCTCTGCCATGTTGTCCATGTCAGTGGCGAGCTGCTGAATACTGTCTTGCGCCGACATGACCACGCTCTGGCCCGTCGCCGTTTCATTCGCTGCATTGTTGGCTGAATCCGCCGCATGAGCAGCATTGGCCGCGATTTCATTCACTGTCGCGCCCATTTCATTGATGGCGGTAACAACAAGCATGGTACGGTCACGCTGACTTTGACTCTGATTCTGGGTCATTTGCGCTTGCTCAGCCACGACAGAAGCCGAGTTGTTAAGTGACTGGCTGGTGGCTGCAACATCACCCACCACTTGATGGATTTTGCTGACGAAACCATTGAAGCCCTGCGCAAGTTGACCGATTTCGTCGTTGCCTTTTACCTCAAGACGTTGGCGGAGGTCGCCTTCGCCTTCACCGATATCACGGAAAACTTTCGCCAAATCGGAGATAGGACGGGTGATAGTCGATGCAAGGAATACCGCAGCAACGGCAATCAGCGCACACACCAAGACGGACAGCAGGATGATCTGCTGTGCCGTGCTGGTGAGTTCATCGTAAACTTCGCCGGTCGGCACTTCGGCGACTACAAACCAATCCAAAGAAGGAATGTAGCTGGATGCCAAAAGAACATCACGCTCACCGGTTGATGTCGCAATCAGGTTAAAGTCACTTTGAATTAACAGGTCACGAACATTTCCCTGATACATCTGAGAGATGTTACTGCTGCCCATGTGGGCACTGTCGCGGTGCAACTGCACTCGGCCGTCACGGGAAACCATAAATACAAAGCCACTCTGCTCGACTTTGAACTGGTTCATGAAGTTGACCATGTTATCCATTGAACGGGACAGACCAGCCAATAGGGATCCGTTAAGCTGTTGATAGTTTACAAACAGCTTCAGGTCGCCGTTATCTTCCCGGTATACACTGGTGGTGCGCGCTTTACCGCTGCTGACCAGTTTAAAGAACCAGGAGCTGTCTTCTGGTTTCAGTTGACGCAGAAAGCCGTCCTGGTTCCAGTAGTCACCGTTTGCACGGTTGGCGACAGAAGCATCCGTTAATTGGTATTGTTGTTTAAGGGATTGAAGTGTCTCAACGATATCCGACTTGGAGCGTGGGTCCCCAGCAGCCTGAACGGCGGTTGCCATCATTGGCATACTGGCCAATTGCTCTGCGGCGGCTTTCAGTTGGGTGACACTTTGCTCCACTTCTTCACGGATATTGGTGAGAAGTAGTGGCAGCTCATTGTCGAGCAGACGCGCCTCTACCATATCGTGGGCTTTGGTGAGACTCAGGAAACTGACGAGGGTGGTGGAAGCGATAACCGCTGAGATCATCGCAAAAATGAGTTTCTGTTTTATAGTTAACCGCGTGAAATACATGCTTTTCTCCGTGGTGCCGATATGCGTTCGGCGTCGTTATTAGCGTTCATGGAACATTGAAATTGCAAGGCAGCAAAAAATGTTGATTAGGCTTCTAAAGGGCAGGTTGGTTACTGCAGCGATACTGTTGTCGGCCACGCTGTCTGCATCTTTAGCGTTTGCGGAAAATAATTCTCAAAGACCAACTATTGGTTTAGTACTGGGTGGCGGGGGCGCGAAAGGCGCAGCACACGTAGGTGTGCTAAAGGCTTTGGAAGAAATGCACATCCCTGTGGACTACATTGCCGGTACCAGTATGGGTGCCTATGTAGGTGGACTTTATGCCACGGGCATGAGTGCTGATGAAATTGGTGCCATGATGGAATCCATCGACTGGAATGAAGGTTATCAGGACAGAGTTTACCGCGGCGACCGTCGTATCCGCGACAAAGAGCATGAAGACCGTTATAACCTCTCCACCAATCTCGGCTTCGATTTTAAAAGTCTGAAAACACCGCAAGGGGTTGTTCAGGGTCAGAATATGATCCGTATTCTTCGAGACTCGACGGGCAATCTGCCTTCCTTTGCATCGTTTGACCAAATGGTGGTGCCATACCGAGCCGTTGCAACAGACATTGAGCGACTGATTCCCGTTGTCATCGGTGATGGGCAACTGACCGAAGCCATGCTTGCAAGTATGGCTGTACCGGGGGCATTGCCTCCTGTGGAGCTGGATGGGCATTATCTGGTCGATGGCGGTTCAGTGAATAACTTACCCGTTGATGTAGCGAAAGCGCTGGGTGCTGATATCGTCATTGCTGTCGATATTAGTACCGACTACTACCCGGCAGAAGAGCTGGGCTCTTACCTTCAGGTTATGAATCAGTTGGTGAACTTTATGGTTCGCCAGAGCACGGAAAAACAAATCGGAAACATGGATAAGAACGATTTCCTGTTGACCCCGGATGTGGGTGATATGGAAACCACAGAGTTTGACCGTGTGCCGGAAGCACTGCAGAAAGGCTATGAGATCGCCATGGCCAATCGGGCGGCGCTGGAAAAAGTGAGCCTGACTTCCGGTGAATATCAGGAGTATGTGGAAGAAAAACAAAAGCGCCGCCGAATGATGCTTTATGGTGACACGTTGGATGTGGACCGTATCGTGATTAACAACGACACCAGCTTCTCTGACGAAGTACTTAAAGCCCGTCTAGACCTGGAAACCGGCAAAATGGATTCCGAGAATCTTGAGAAGTCGGTACAGAACCTCTATGCGCTGGATCGGTTCGAAACCGTGCGTTACCACCTTGAACAGGTAGGTAAGGAAAATGTGCTGGTCGTTGATGTAGCGGAAAAGAGTTGGGGGCCGAACTTTGTCGACTTCCGCTTTGCCCTTGAAGATAACTTCGAGTCAGATACCAATTTCTCTGCGGGCGTGAGTATCAACACTACGGGGCTTTCGGATTATGGCGCAGAGCTTCGCTCGACGTTTGAATTAGGTACTGACAAGAAAGCACAGGCTGAACTCTATTTACCATTCTCCGCCGAGCAGACCTTCTTTGCGGAAATCCTGGGTGGGTTCGAGGTCAGAGAGCGTGATGCCTACTTTAGAGAGGAAGAGCCGGTACTGGGCAATGATACTTTTGCCGTCGGCGTTCGTTACAGCGAGGTAATTGGTGATATCAGTGTGGGTTGGCAGCCAAAGCTGTGGGGCGAGTTTAAGCTGGGTTACCGCCATCTTTACGGCGAAGAGAAAGTGGCGAGCAGTGAAAGTTACCGGAGCGACTATGAACGAGCCATGCCATATCTTTCGTTTACTCTCGACACTTTGGATAACCGGGTCTTCCCGAACTACGGCGCCTATATTGATGCCTCTCTTGGCTATGCAAAAGATAGTCTGAAATCTCAGGGTGAGCGTTCGGACAGTGAAGCGGCGGTGCTTAATGTAGAAGGTATCTACGCCCAAAACTGGGGCAAGCACACCCTTTACGGCAAAGCGAAATATGGCACCATCAATGCCAGAGTGGGCAATGTATTGATTGAGCCACATGAGCTGGGCGGCTTTCTGAACCTGTCAGGTATTCCAAGAGATTCGCTCTGGGCGAACAATATCGCTTACAGTGCGTTGGTTTATCGTTATCGTCTGCTGGATAACGACTTTGGATTGTTTAAATCTCCTGTGTATTTAGGCACTTCCTTCGAATACGGTGGAGTGTGGAACAACCCAGACTTTTCACTAAAAGATATACCGTTTTACACCGCAGGCAGTATATTTGCTGGGGTCGATTCACCATTGGGGCCAATCATTGTCGCCTATGGTCGTACAGAAAATGATCTCGATTCGTTCTATTTTATAGTCGGGTCCCAATTCTAAAGGACGCAGAGAACGAAGTGACCACTTCGTTCTCACTGACAAATCAGATGTTTCATTCCATGCCCGGAATTTAAAATTTGGTTAAAAAGTGATAACATGCCAGCTTCGTTATGCAGGGCACCATAGAAAGATAGCTACCTCCTACATTTCATCCGGTGCCTGCTAGCCGAGCTTAATTCCAAGGATGTCTGGCCGCGACGGCCGGACCGCAATATGAGGAAAACGTCGTGCTTGAAGCCTATCGTAAACACGTCGAAGAACGTGCTGCTCAGGGCATCGTCCCTAAACCACTTGATGCGGAGCAAACCGCAGCCCTAATTGAACTGCTCAAGAACCCACCTGCCGGTGAAGAAAGCACTATTATCGATCTGCTGGAAAACCGAATTCCACCAGGCGTAGACGAAGCGGCATATGTTAAAGCTTGCTTCTTGTCTGCTGTAGCGAAGGGCGAAGACAGCTCTCCACTGATCAGTAAAGAGCGCGCAGTTGAACTGCTTGGCACCATGCAAGGCGGCTACAACATCGAATCACTGGTCGCTCTGCTGGATGATGACGCACTGGCGCCAATTTCGGCTAAAGCGCTCTCTCACACTCTGCTGATGTTCGATGCTTTCTACGATGTAGAAGAAAAAGCGAAAGCGGGTAACGCATTTGCGAAGCAGGTGATGGAGTCTTGGGCGGAAGCTGAGTGGTTCCTTTCCAAGCCGAATGTTCCTGAAAAAGTCACCCTGACAGTATTTAAAGTGACTGGTGAAACCAACACTGATGATCTTTCACCAGCACCGGATGCCTGGTCTCGTCCAGACATCCCACTGCACGCTCTGGCGATGCTGAAAAACGAGCGCGACGGTATCAACCCTGACCAAGCGGGCGTGGTTGGTCCAATCAAGCAAATCGAAGCACTGAAAGAAAAAGGTCACCAACTGGTTTACGTGGGTGACGTTGTCGGTACGGGTTCTTCTCGTAAGTCTGCGACCAACTCTGTACTTTGGTTCATGGGCGATGACATTCCAAACGTTCCAAACAAGCGCGCAGGCGGTTTCTGTCTGGGTGGCAAAATTGCCCCTATCTTCTTCAACACCATGGAAGATGCTGGCGCACTGCCAATCGAGTTGGACGTTTCCAAGCTGAACATGGGCGATGTGATTGACATCTACCCGTTCAAAGGTGAGGTTCGCAGCCACGGCTCTGACGACGTGCTGTCTACGTTCTCCCTGAAAACTGACGTACTTTACGATGAAGTACGCGCAGGTGGCCGTATTCCATTGATCATCGGCCGTGGCCTGACAGACCGTGCGCGTGAAGCACTGGGTCTGGCTCCATCTGACGTTTTCCGTCGTCCTCAACCAGTGGCTGACTCTGGTAAGGGCTTTACCCTTGGTCAAAAAATGGTAGGTAAAGCATGTGGCGTTGAAGGTATCCGCCCTGGCACCTACTGTGAGCCTAAGATGACCACAGTAGGTTCTCAGGACACTACTGGCCCTATGACTCGTGATGAGCTGAAAGACCTGGCGTGTCTGGGCTTCTCTGCTGACCTGACTATGCAGTCTTTCTGTCACACTTCGGCGTATCCTAAGCCAGTTGATGTGAACACTCACCACACGCTGCCAGATTTCATCATGAACCGCGGCGGTGTTTCCCTGCGTCCGGGTGATGGTGTTATCCACTCATGGCTGAACCGTATGTTGCTGCCAGATACAGTAGGTACCGGCGGTGACTCACACACCCGTTTCCCACTGGGTATTTCGTTCCCAGCAGGTTCTGGTCTGGTTGCATTCGCAGCAGCGACCGGTGTGATGCCTCTGGATATGCCAGAATCAATCCTTGTTCGTTTCAAAGGTGAAATGCAGCCAGGTATCACTCTGCGTGACCTTGTACATGCGATTCCTTACTACGCCATCAAGCAAGGCCTGCTGACGGTAGAGAAAGCAGGTAAGATCAACGCATTCTCTGGCCGCATTCTGGAAATCGAAGGTGTTGAGCACCTGACGGTTGAGCAGGCATTCGAACTGTCTGATGCATCAGCAGAGCGTTCTGCTGCAGGTTGTACTGTGAAGCTGTCTCAAGAGTCAGTGGCAGAGTACCTGTCTTCTAACATCGTGATGCTGAAGTGGATGATCAGCGAAGGTTACGGCGATCGTCGTACCATCGAGCGTCGTATTTCTGCGATGGAAGCATGGCTGGCGAACCCAGAGCTGATGGAAGCTGACGCAGATGCAGAATATGCAGAAGTGATCGAAATCGATCTGGCTGAGATCAACGAGCCAATCCTTTGTGCGCCAAATGACCCAGATGATGCACGTCTGCTGTCTGACGTTGCTGGCGACAAGGTAGATGAAGTATTCATCGGTTCTTGTATGACCAACATCGGCCACTTCCGTGCAGCAGGTAAACTGTTGGATAAATTCGGTGGCACGCTGGAAACCCGTCTTTGGGTCGCTCCACCAACTAAGATGGACCGAGACCAGCTGACTGAAGAAGGCTACTACGGTATCTATGGCCGCGCTGGCGTACGTATCGAAACTCCTGGCTGTTCACTGTGTATGGGTAACCAAGCGCGTGTTGCTGACAAGGCAACCGTACTGTCTACCTCTACCCGTAACTTCCCGAACCGTCTGGGTACAGGTGCGAATGTTTACCTGTCTTCTGCTGAGCTGGCATCTGTTGGTGCTATCCTGGGTCGTATCCCGACGGTTGAAGAGTATCTGGAATACGCGAAGCAAATCGATGCGACAGCGGCAGATACCTACCGTTACCTGAACTTCCACCGCATGGATCAATACACCAAGAAAGCGGATGAAGTGATTATCCAAGCAGCGGTTTAATGCTTGAATAACTGATAAAAGAAAGCCTCCTAATTGGGAGGCTTTGTTCGTTATAGGGGATACTGATTTCCTAGGACCTAGGACCTAGGACTTAGGTCCTAACTTCAATGTTCTCGCTACATTCTGAGCGGTCAGTTCAACATTCTCTTTGGCATTAGTCAGCGCATCTTCCAAGGTACATGCACCTGATACCACGCTGAACAACACATCGATCCCGTGGTCATACACCACAACGCTATCTTGAGTGATGCTACCTGCGATGCCGATGACTGGCAGGTTAAATTGCTTGGCACAGCGTGCTACACCAATTGGGGTTTTGCCGTGAATGGTTTGGCTGTCGATCCGGCCTTCGCCCGTGATGACCAGATCTGCATCTTTCAGCTGCTCTGACAGGTTAACGGCATCCATCACGATTTCGATACCTGGACGCAGATCAGCATGGAAAATACCCATCAACGCAGCACCCATACCGCCTGCGGCACCCGCACCGGCACTGTTTTTCACGTCGCTGCCAAGCTCTGATTTCATTAGGTCAGCATAGTGAGCAAGGTTAGCATCCAACGCTTTGACCATTTCTGGTGTCGCCCCTTTTTGCGGGCCGAAAATCGCTGACGCGCCTTTTTCACCACACAGTGGGTTGTCGACATCACAGGCCACCTCGAGTTTTACGTTTTTGAGGCGGGAGTCGACTTCGCTACAGTCAATGGTGTGAAGACTTGCCAATGCAGCGCCACCAAAGCCAATCGCTTGTCCGTCTTTGTCCAACAGCTTAACGCCAAGTGCTTGAGCCATGCCTGCACCACCATCGTTGGTTGAGCTGCCGCCGATACCGACAATCAGGTGTTTGGCGCCATGATCCAGTGCAGCTTTAATCAGTTCACCCGTACCGAAGCTGGTGGTTACCAGAGGGTTGCGCTCTGTGGGTGGAACCAAATGAAGGCCTGAAGCTGCAGCCATTTCGATAACAGCGGTTTCGCCATCACCCAGAAGACCAAAGAAGCCTTCAACGGGTGTACCGAGTGGGCCAGTAACCTTAGTTTGAATAATGTTGCCGCCAGTGGCATCGACCAGGGATTGCACTGTGCCTTCGCCGCCGTCTGCCATGGGCAGTTTGACGATGCTGGCTTCTGGCATCACGCGGCGGAAGCCATTTTCGATTGCAACAGCCACATCCATCGCAGACAGACTTTCTTTGTAAGAATCAGGAGCAATAACAATTTTCATCAGCAACGTCCTTTTAAACAAACAGGCCAAACACGCCAAAGATCAGAGTCGAAACCAGCGCGATAACGAAACCGACCGCTGATTCATAAGGAATAAGTTTGAGTCGCTCTTTCATGTCCATGTGAACGGCACCGCCAGTTGCATGGAAGAAGCTGCCGTGAGGCATGTGGTCGAACACAGTCGCACCAGCATGGATCATCGCCGCGCCTGCTAGAGCTGGAACACCTAACTCAAGGATAGTATTAGCAAAAACACTGCTCGCGACGGCGGTACCTGCCGTGGTGGATGCGGTGGCCAGCGACATCAGCGCACCGGAGAACGGGGCAAGCAGGTAAGAAGGCAGGCCAGAGCTTGTTAGCAAATCAATCAGGCCACTTTTTAGGCCAGAGTTGGCAATGATGCCCGCCAGCGTACCGGTACCGAGAAGCATCACTGCAACCGGCGCCATGCGGTTAAGGCCAGAGACTGCAAAGTGGTTGGTGTCCTTAAAGCGGCGCATGGCAACGGCACCTAAAAGGCCACCCAACGGTAGGGCGATTAATGGGTCAATATTGATGCCGGCAATCGGGCGAAGTGCCAGAAGAGAAATTGCGACCATAGGCGCCACAATGGCTGCGCCAAACGAAGGCAGGCGACTCATATCTACTTCAACGACTTCCGATGCGGCGACTTTACTGCCACGGTTGACCAGCTTCTGTGCAATGAAATACGCGACAAACATACCGCACAGGCCAGGAATGACACCTGCTGCCATCACAGAGGTTAGCGGGACATTGAAAGCATCAGCTGCGGCAATGGCGTTCGGGTTTGGTGACATCACGTTACCGGCTTTACCGCCGCCAACCATCGCCAGTAGGATAGCCATTTTCGACAGGTCGGCACGGCGAGCAATCGCCAGCGCAATTGGCGCTACAGTAATCACTGCCACGTCGACGAACACGCCAACGGCGGTGAGGATCATGGTGGCGACTGCAAGTGCCAATAGGGCGCGGGTTTCACCTACTTTCTTCACTATGGTTTCAGCAATGGTGGTAGCCGCGCCAGATTCAATCAGCACGCCAGCCAGCACACCCGCTGCCAGTATACGAAGCACTGCAGTAACAATGCCCTGTGCACCGCCAATCATCAGGGAAACGGTGTCAGTCAGTGATACGCCACCGACAATACCGCCCACTAGGGCACCAATGATCATGCCGTAGGCTGGCGGCACTTTTCTCAGAATAAGGGTGATAGAAACGATCAGGGCAGCCAGTGCACCTAAGGTTGAAACTTCAGTCATCTCATACTTCTCTGCTGAAACGAATAACTGTCTGCACTGTACGCCTGAGGTAAGACGTAAGCTTTAGGCGCTCGCCCAAATATAGTGTGGAGTATTACGGCTTTATTTGTTCATTTGCACAAAATTAGTGTTTTTGATGCCAGGTAATAAAGGAAAGGTAAAGCAGGGTTTTGTCTTCTAACTTATTGATATCTAGCTCTGTTATCTCCGAAATGCGCTGCAGACGATAGCGCAGCGTGTTTCGGTGAATATGCAGCTTTTCGCACGTTTGAACTAAATCACAGTTCTGCTCAAAAAATGCAGTGAGAGTCTTCACCAGCGTACCGCGTGCATCATGGTCAACCAAAGTGGTGAACAGGGAATGAAGTTGCTGGGTTCGCCAATCCTGCTCAGGCATGGCGCTCAACAATACCGCAAGGGCATGATCTTCAAAATAAAGTACCGGCTCTTCAGCATGGCCTGATGAAAGTGTTGCGATTGCAGTTTGATAGGATTTGGCAAGTCCTTTGAGGGAAGGAAAATAGCCACCGTAGGCAATCTGAGCACGGAAAGCTTTTTGTTCCGCAATGCGCTTGAGCAGCTGTTTTACTTTCTTCTGCTCAGACTTTCTCGACCATTCTCCGTTATCAACACTGATCGGTTTCAGCACCACGATTTCGTTTCGAGAGACTGAGGTAATACCCACCAAATTGTCCCGCTCAGGGTGCTCGAGCATGTGTACCATTGATTGGAGGTGTTCCAGGGAAAGTGACTCAGCCTGATGGGGGTAAAGTTTAATCACGGCGGCGACACGGGGCTGTTCTAAATCCAAATCCAGTCGCTGGGCGATGGATATTAACTGACGGTCGTTAAGCTCGGATTCGCGTATCAATTGAAGTAGTAGCTCTTCCCGGTGGCGTTTATCCCACTGCATCTGGGAGATCAACGCGGCTTGCTCAACGATGAGCTCGGCGGTCATCTTGACCAGCTCGCCATAGCTTCTCACCTTGTCCGGATCGCCCGAGATCCCGACAACACCAATAGCTTTACCGTTAAACACCACAGGAAGATTAATCCCCGGTCTGACGCCCATCAGCAAGTTTGAGGTTGCTTCATTAATCTCAACAACGCGCGACTCAGCAAGTGTCAATAATGCGCCTTCATGCTTTTGATGCAGACGGCTCGGATCGCCGGAGCCTATAATTAGGCCCTGCTCATCCATCACGTTGACGGAAAAGCCGATGATTTTCATCGTACGTTCGACGATTTGACGCGCGATCATGCTGTTGAGTTGCATTAGGTCTTCAGATCCTGACAATGAGCAAACTTTCCAACCGCCAGTTCGGTAAATGGCTGGCATACATAGTGATATCGAGGATACCACGTGGATTATGAATTTCGACGCAATACTTTAGATGATAGCTTTCATGCGGAACTATCAATGGGGCATGAGGCTCTGGGGCGCTGGCTGGTTGATGAACTTGGCACAGACCATGATGCCATTGATGAAGTTTTGGAAAATCTGAAGCTGGTCATGGAGCAAGGTGGTGAATGGACTCGCTCAGGTAAAGTGTTCCTCCTGCAACTGACACAGGAAGAAGCCTTGGTGCAGGCCAATATCGTGCTTGAAGGCAGTGATGAAGAGATGCCAGATGTGGATCTTCATGCCTATGAAGAGGAAAGTGTGTCACTTTGTGGGCCAGAAGACCTCCTTTTGGTGCTTGAAGCATGGCAAGACTTCATCCGCCGCTATGGTCGCTAATTAACTGATATTTAAAGATAACGGTAATGGATGACCGTTAGTCCAATCTTTTATCCTTCCTTTGTCTAACTTTCCTGACGCAACTTTTTGGTGCGTCGTTATACCTATTTTGACTTCCTGCCTGATCACGGTGAATTTCGTGCACCAATATGGTGCATGTCATTTTGCATATATCTCACATTTAATTTAAATAATTGAAATTAAACAAAATAAAAAACTGGCACATCATTTGTTTATAAGTTAACCAGAACACAAATATTTTCTGGTTCAAGGAGACGGTAATGAAATTGATCAACGCAATTATCAAACCCTTCAAGCTCGATGATGTGCGCGAAGCACTGGCTGAAGTCGGCGTGGATGGTATGACAGTGTCAGAAGTCAAAGGTTTTGGTCGTCAGAAAGGCCATACCGAATTGTATCGCGGTGCAGAGTACCAGGTAGATTTCCTGCCTAAAGTGAAGCTGGAAATTGCAGCGCACAGCGAGAATGTTGACGAAATTATTGAAGCCATCAGTAAGGCGGCACAGACCGGCAAGATTGGCGATGGAAAGATTTTTGTTTATGACCTCCAGCAAGCTGTACGTATTCGTACTGGCGAGATGGATGCAGAAGCGATTTAAGGGTTTAGGGGAGTAAGAAAGATGGAACTGACTACAACTGTGACAGAGCTGCGTTATGCGCTCGATACCTTTTTCTTTTTAATTTCAGGTGCACTGGTAATGTGGATGGCGGCAGGTTTTGCCATGCTGGAAGCTGGTCTGGTGCGTTCTAAAAACACCACGGAAATTCTCACCAAGAATGTTTGTCTGTATGCGATTGCATGTACGACTTACCTGCTGGTGGGTTACAACATCATGTACGTCGACAATACGGAAGGCGGCTGGCTGCCATCGTTCGGTGCCTTGATTGGTACTCAAAGCGAAGGCGCGGACCACTCTCTTGAATCTGACTTTTTCTTCCAGGTTGTCTTCGTAGCGACTGCAATGTCTGTGGTTTCTGGTGCAGTAGCTGAGCGTATGAAGCTTTGGGCTTTCCTGGCGTTCTCTGTTGTACTGACGGCGTTTATCTATCCTATGGAAGGTTACTGGACTTGGGGCGGTGGCTTCCTGTCAGAAGCAGGTTTCAGCGACTTTGCAGGTTCAGGTATTGTTCACATGGCGGGTGCTGCAGCGGCATTGGCGGGTGTTCTTCTGCTGGGTGCACGTAAAGGCAAATACGGTAAGAACGGTCAAATCTACCCAATTCCAGGCTCAAACCTGCCATTGGCGACCCTGGGTACTTTCATCCTGTGGTTCGGTTGGTTCGGCTTTAACGGCGGTTCGCAGCTGATGGTGTCAGACTTTGAAAACGCAACAGCAGTTGGTCAAATCTTCCTGAACACCAATGCGGCAGCGGCGGCAGGTGCTATTGTGGCACTGGCAGTGTGTAAAGCCACTTGGGGTAAAGCTGACCTGACAATGGTATTGAACGGCGCGTTGGCTGGTCTGGTAGCGATTACTGCTGACCCACTGTCACCATCTCCAGTCGCGGCACTGACTATCGGTGGTCTGTCTGGTGCACTGGTTGTTATCAGTATCGTTGGTCTGGACAAACTGAAGATTGATGATCCAGTAGGTGCTATCTCTGTACACGGTACTTGTGGTCTGTTTGGTCTGCTGGCAGTACCTTTCAGCAACGCTGACGCGACCTTCGGCGCTCAAATCTTCGGCGCAGCAGTTATCTTTGCTTGGGTATTCGGTGCAAGCCTGGCGGTTTGGGCAGTGCTGAAAGCCACCATGGGTATCCGTGTGGGTGAAGAAGAAGAACTAGAAGGCATGGACTTCCACGACTGTGGTGTTGATGCTTACCCAGAGTTTGTTAGCGTGAAATAATATGTAACATTTCTAGCTGCTACCAAGCCCCGCATCCTTTGGATGCGGGGCTTTTTGCTATTTATCGGTTACATAACGTATTGCATACGCATATTTGGTGTGTATACTAATCGCATTGATAAACGTTCTCATTTGAATTTGCACTTTAGGGAATCAAGGATATGAAAAAGCTATTGACTGCATCAGCACTGATGTTTGGAGTTATGGGTACAGGCGTAGCGCAAGCTGCAGAAGAAGTTAACGTATACTCTTACCGTCAGCCGTTTCTGATTGAGCCAATGCTTGACCAGTTCACCAAGGAGACAGGTATCAAGGTAAACGTGAAGTTTGCTAAGAAAGGTATGGCTGAGAAAGTTGAGCAGGAAGGCGAATACAGCCCGGCTGACGTTCTGCTGACCGTTGATATCTCTCGTCTGATGGAGCTGGTAAATAAAGATCTGGTTCAACCTGTTGATAGCAACATCATTGATGAAAACGTACCTGCTCAATACCGTGATGGTGAAGACCGCTGGTTTGCCCTGACTACGCGTTCTCGCGCGGTATACTCTTCTCGTGACCGTGTAGGTCAACTGGGTGCGGACTTTGATTACATGGATCTGGCGAAGCCTGAATTCAAAGGAAAAATCTGTACACGCTCTGGTAAGCATCCGTACAATGTTTCCCTGATTGCTTCTATCATTGCTAACCATGGCGAAGCAGAAGCAAAAGAGTGGCTGGAAGGCGTGAAAGCGAATCTGGCTCGTAAACCACAGGGTAACGACCGTGCACAAGTCAAAGCGATCTCTGAAGGTTTGTGTGACGTGTCTCTGGGTAACAGCTACTACCTGGGTAAAATGCTGGCAGACGAGAAGCAAATCCCTTGGGCTGAGAGTGTATACCTGAACTACCCTGGCCAAAAAGCTGACGGCACACACGTGAACATCAGCGGTATGGCGATGGCGAAATACTCGCCAAACAAAGAAAACGCACAAAAACTGATGGAGTACCTGACGTCAGATGCGGCACAAAAGATGTACGCGGAAGTGAACTACGAAGAGCCAGTTAAGCCGGGCGTTGCAAGCTCTGAGCTGGTGGCATCTTGGGGTGAATACACTGCAGACGATCTGCCACTTGAAACCATTGCGGATAACTACGCAACAGCGATGAAACTTCTTGATGAAGTGAAATTCGACCTGTAATGGTAAAGGGGGAACTTGGTTCCCCCTTACTGCATTCTGACGCCATAATGTTGTAGGCAATGTTAGAACAGAATCGATTTTTGAAAGCCAGTAGTTGGGTGTTTTCCCTGCTGCTGGTTTTGCCTATTTTGGCAATCTTTTACACTTCGCTTGGTGAATCCGACGAAGTCTTCGGTCACCTGATGTCGACGGTGATGGGTACTTACACGCTCAATACCGCATTGTTGGTATTGGGAACCGTTTCTCTTTCCCTATTAATGGGCATTCCCTCTGCTTGGTTGATGGCCAACTATGCCATTCCCGGTGACCGTTGGTTGCAGTGGGCCTTGGTACTTCCCCTTGCAATGCCCGGCTATATTGTTGGCTATATCTATACTGATTGGTTTGATTTCGCGGGCCCTATCCAACTCCTTTTACGGGATGTGACCGGCTGGACGTCAGCCGCGCAATATTGGTTCCCTGATTTACGTACCTTGCCGGGTGCATGTTTTGTCTTGGCGTTAGTGCTGTACCCGTATATCTACCTTCTTGCCCGTGCGGCGTTCATGGAACAAAGCCTGACGTTGACCCAATCTGCACGCCTGCTTGGCTGCACTCCGACCCAAAGCTTTTTCCGTGTCTCACTGCCGCTTGCCCGTCCTGCTATCGCAGTTGGGGCTTCGCTGGTTGCCATGGAAGCGCTGGGTGATTTCGGTACCGTTTCCTATTTCGCAGTGAGCACGCTGACAACAGCGGTATACGACACCTGGCTGGGTTATTCCAACCTCAATGCCGCGGCGAAAATCTCTGCCATCATGCTGGTTGTGATTTTTGTGCTGATCAGTAGTGAACGCTATAGCCGCCGCAAACAGAAGCTTTTCAGCCAGAATGTCACGCCGGATACCATTGCCAAATCGCCACTTCGTGGTAAGTACAAGATGCTGGCAACGGTTTGGTGCTGGGGGCTGTTTACCATCGCGTTTATCGCGCCGCTTGGTCAGCTTCTTATCTATGCGTGGGATTACCATTCCAGCAGTTCGGTGGAAGATTTTGCACAATACAGTGTGAACAGCCTTTATGTATCGGCGATTGCGGCGGTAGTTGCATTGATTATTGCGCTATTAGTGAATTTCTATAAGCGTCTGTCCGGCCGCGCCGCGAGTAATGTGCCCATTCGTATCGCCTCAATGGGGTATGCTGTGCCTGGGACAGTGCTGGCGATTGGGGTGCTGATTTTCTTAACCAGCGCCGATCACATTATCAATGATATTGCTAAAGCCTTGGATTGGGGACGTCCGGGACTCCTTCTTTCTGGCACCATGTTCGCTATGTTGACGGCATTTGTGGTACGTTTCAGTGCGGTTGCTATTGGTAGCGTTGAGTCCAGCCTTGCGAAGGTATCGCCTTCGCTGGATATGGCTGCACGCACTATGGGATGCAACGTGCGCAGTATGATTCAGCGCGTGCAGTTGCCTTTGATTCGACGTGGCTGTTTGATTGCCATGCTGTTGGTGTTTATCGAATCGATGAAAGAGCTCAATGCTGCTTTGCTGCTCCGTCCTTTCAATTTCGAAACGCTGGCGACCTATGTATTTAACTATGCTTCTGACGAGCACTTGGAGTACGCCGCATTGCCTGCGGTATTGCTGGTGCTGGTCGGACTTATCCCTTTGATCATGATTAACCGTTCTCTGGAGCAAAGCCACTCATGAGTTGTGCACTGACTGTAAGCAATCTGATTTGTCGTTATAACGGCCAGGCAGTGCTGAATGATCTCTCCTTCCGCGTCGAGAAAGGCGAAATTGTCTGTTTGTTGGGGGCGAGCGGCTGCGGTAAAACGACTTTATTGAAAGCTATCGCGGGTCTATTGCCGCTCGACGGCGGAGAGATGATGATTAACTGTCGTCAGATCGTTGGAGCTTCGCTGAATGTGCCACCTGAGCAGCGCAACATAGGCATGATTTTTCAGGACTATGCTTTGTTCCCGCATTTAACGGTTGCGGAAAATGTGGCATTTGGGCTGAAAGGTTGGCATAAAGCTGCGACCAATGTGCGCGTCAAAGAAATGTTGGCGTTAGTGAAGCTAGATGGCTTGGATACGCGCTACCCGCACCAACTCTCTGGAGGGCAGCAGCAGCGTGTAGCGATTGCACGTGCACTGGCTGGCAAGCCGGATTTACTGCTATTGGATGAACCTTTTTCCAACATCGATACCCAAGTGCGCCATAGCTTGATCAAAGAAATCCGTAAGATTTTTAAAGAGCAGGGCGTGACGGCCATTTTCGTCACTCACAGCCGCGAGGAGGCCTTTGCGTTTGCCGACAAGCTGGCAGTGATGAACAAAGGCGTTATCGAACAATACGGCGGGGCGACGGAGCTTTATTACAGCCCAAGTAGTCGATTTGTTGCAGATTTTCTGGGGCACGGTTCTTACGTGCCGGTTTCTGTGAATGGCGACAGTAAAATGTATACACCATTAGGAGAGTGGCCTGTTGAGCAGGCCGCTAATGGAAGCGATTTGGAATGGCTTATCCGCCCACAAAATCTCTCGATTACTCCGGATGATTCGGGCAATGGTGTCGTGAGTGATGTGCAATTTATGGGGGATAGCTGCCGTTATCTGGTAGATGTGAATGGCCAGAGTTTAATGGTGTACTCCAATCAGTTGCTGGATATGGGCGATAAGGTGAGGCTCGATATCAGGCCACATCCGCCGGTACTATTTGAAGCCTCTTGAATCGGCTGGGTACCACGGAAGAACAAAAAAACCGGCGAATGCCGGTTTTTTATTGGTTGAATACTAAGATCAACAGACCTTCGGAGTTTAATGCCCGCAGAGCATATCAATGTAACCATCAGCCTGACGAATCAAAGCTTCTTTGTCAGGTTGCTGGTTGGATTGAAGGTAAAGAATGTAGCAAACACCGTCGAAGAGTCGCGCCAGTTCGATAGCTGAGCGGCGCTCGGGGATAACCCCCTCTTGAATGCCTTGATTGAAAAGGGCGGTATATTGCTCGAGTACCACGTTCTTGCCTTCAACAAAATTAGGCCAGATGTCTTCGCGAATGGAAGTGCTCCACTCGTACCAGACTTTGAGCCATTCTTTATCTGCGAGTGCTGCATCGATGACAGCGGAAGTCACAAATGAAAGTGAATTGCGGATTTGGTTTTTGCCCAGATGAAGGTGGCGGGCAATAATCTGTTGAAATTCTTTTTCCGCTTCTTTGAGTACGGCTTCGACGAGATCTTCTCGTGTAGGGAAATAGTTAAACACTGTCGCTACAGAGACTTGTGCCATATCTGCGATATCAGCATGTCCTGCACGCCCGATGCCACGCTTTGAAAACACTTCCAGCGCATAGCCGAGCAGTTGTTCCTTTCTCTGCTCAGGCGACAAACGGGTCCTTGTACGTCCACTTGATGTAGTCATCCTGGTTCCTGCCAACTTATAACGAGTTTGGTTTGCTTATATCTGGCAAACTTTATATTGATGTAACGCTTTACTTAACAACTGCTTGCGGAGTGTACAACAGCAACAAGTTGCTTAACAACGGCTTGACACCATTGAGCGTCGAAATTTTGACGTGCATCGAGAGTAGGCTTGAGCTGGCGGCAGTGGTAGAATGACCGACCTCATTTACACAGGTAGTCTGGCGGATAGCCGTCGAGGGTTAGAATGAAACATACCGTAGAAGTGATGATTTCAGAGCAGGAAGTCCAACAGCGTGTGAAAGCGTTGGGTGCTGAAATCACTGAGCACTATAAAGATTCTCAGGACCTGGTCATGGTTGGCCTGTTGCGTGGTTCTTTTGTATTCATGGCGGATTTGGCGCGTGCCATTGAGCTGCCTCATTCAGTCGACTTCATGACAGCATCAAGCTACGGCAATGCGATGGAAAGTACCCGTGATGTGCGTATCCTGAAAGATCTGGATGATGACATCAAAGGGAAAGATGTTTTACTGGTGGAAGACATTATCGACACTGGTAACACCCTGAGCAAAGTATGCGAAATCCTGTCTATTCGTGAGCCTAAGTCTATCCGCATCTGTACGTTGCTCGACAAACCGGAGCGCCGTGAAGTAGATGTACATGTAGATTGGTATGGCTTCAAAATCCCTGACGAATTCGTCGTGGGTGTGGGCATCGACTATGCTCAGAAATATCGCCACCTACCATACATCGGTAAAGTGGTACCACTGGAAGGTTAATGACCTGACAGTCATGAAAAAAGCGACCTTTTGGTCGCTTTTTTGTATCTGTACATTTCTGAGATTTTCCGGGATTATTCTGGCACCAATTCAGCCATCGCAGACTCATAACCTGCTTCCAGTGTTTCCCGGCTATTTGCCGTCATTCCTAAATCTTTCAATACACCATCGCTGATGTCATAGAACCAGCCGTGAATTTTCACGTCCTGTCCACGCTCCCAAGCCGCGCGCAGTATGGTGGAGTTGCCCAGATTATAAACCTGCTCAGCAACATTGATTTCGCAAAGCTTGTTACCTTGCTCTTCCAAAGAAAGAGCGCTCAAGAAGCGCTTATGCTTGCGGTAAAGATCGCGGATATGAAGTAGCCAGTTATTGATGAGGCCAAGCTCAGGGTTTTCGATAGCAGCATGAACACCACCACAGCGGTAATGGCCACACACAATGATATGTTTGACTTGAAGCACGTCGACAGCGTATTGCACGACAGATAGACAGTTGAGGTCGGTGTGAATCACTTGGTTGGCGACATTTCGGTGAACGAAGAGCTCGCCCGAGTCCAGTCCTGTCAGGCGCTCCGCCGGTACACGACTGTCAGCACAACCTATCCATAGGTATTCGGGGTGCTGAGATTTTGCCAGTTCCGCAAAGTAAGCCGGATTGTCTTCCTTGATGGTTTTAGACCACTTCACATTATTGGAAAGAAGCTGCTTTATTTGAGCCATGGCGCCCCCTGAAATTTACTGCGAGCAACTATACACCACATAAGATCATATTTAGATACAATTTAACACTTTCTACTCAACATATTAGCTCCTCCTACCAGCAGTATGGTTGATATAACAGATCCCTGTTACCGCAATTGATCGGTATACTAGGGCGCGCTTTATCTCCTACCCGCTAACTATTTGGGAACAAAATGTGTACACCAGCCGCAAAGAAACGCGGATGGTTTGGGAAAAGTTGCGTCTTTGATTTGTTGGAGAGCACGGATAGGAGAGCTGATTACCTACTTGGGTAATTGGGTAGCTTGCCGAAAAAGGAAGTATTAAAAGGGAGCAAGTTGTGAATTTAGACCGATTCAAACACTGGAGCCTGAAAGGCGACATTTTCGGCGGTGTCACTACTGCCATCATTTCTCTTCCCCTTGCGCTTGCATTTGGTGTCGCCTCTGGCGCTGGTGCTGAAGCAGGTCTTTGGGGCGCTATTCTCGTTGGTTTGTTTGCTGCGCTGTTTGGCGGCTCCTCCACACTGATTTCTGAACCGACCGGCCCGATGACGGTCATTATGACCGCTGTCCTCACCTCTATGATGGCGAGGTACCCTGAAACGGGCATGGCAATGGCCTTTACTGTCGTTATGATGGCGGGCGCATTCCAGGTCTTACTGGGCACGCTAAAGCTGGGTAAGTACGTCACCTTAATGCCATATAGCGTGGTATCCGGTTTTATGTCCGGTATTGGTGTAATACTGATACTGTTGCAAATTAGCCCGCTAATGGGGCAGGCAGCGCCTCCTGGCGGCGTGCTGGGAACGATTCAGGCATTGCCTGAAACCGTCTCGAATCTCAGTTTTAAAGAGCTTTTCCTCGGCCTTCTGACACTGGGTATTCTGTTTTATTTTCCGAAAAAATACCGTAAGTACATTCCTGCCCAGCTCGTTGCGCTGGTACTGGTAACTCTGTTATCTGTCATTTTCTTTGATATTGAGAGCATTCGCCGTATCGGTGAAATTCCGACAGGTTTACCGTCGATTGTGTTCCCGACTTTTACCCCGGAACAGCTCACCACTATGGTGATTGATGCATTGGTGCTGGGTACCTTGGGTTGTATCGATACGCTGCTGACGGCAGTAATTGCAGACTCACTGACCCGAGAAGAGCACAACTCTGACAAGGAGCTTCGTGGTCAGGGTATTGCGAACATTATCTCGGGCATGTTCGGTGCACTGCCAGGTGCCGGTGCCACCATGGGTACCGTGGTGAACGTTCAGGTTGGCGCTCGTTCACCATTGGCAGGGATTGTTCGTGCCCTTATTCTCGCGGCAGTGGTATTGGTCGCAGGCTTCCTGACAGAGCCGATTCCAATGGCTGTGTTGGCTGGTATCGCACTCTATGTGGGCATTAACATTCTTGACTGGAGTTTCCTGCAGCGCGCCCACAAAGTGAGTAAGCACCAAACGGCCATTATGTATGGTGTGATGGCGTTGACTGTCTTTGTCGATTTGATTGTTGCTGTTGGCTTGGGTGTTTTCATTTCCAACGTGATCGTGATTGAAAGGCTTAGCCGAGAGCAGGCGAAGCAGGTGAAAGCCATCAGTGATGCGGATGAAGATGATGTGCCTTTGACAGATGAAGAGCGAGATTTATTAGATAATTCTGATGGAAAGGTGTTGTTTTTCTATCTCTCCGGCCCAATGATCTTCAGCGTGTCCAAAGCCATCTCCCGACAACACACCAGTATCGGCGATTATCGCGTCATGATCCTGGATTTGAGTGATGTGCCTCTGATTGACATGACAGTGGGTCTCGCGCTGGAAAACGCCATTGCCGATGCCCGCGAAGCGAATTGTACTGTGTTCTTGCTCAGTCCTCATGAGCAGACCACAGAACAGCTAAAACGCCTTCATGTTGGCGACTGGGTCGCTGACACGCACATGTTCGACTCCCGTTACGATGCGCTCAATGCTGCCAAGCGGCTAACGGAAGTCATGCCATAAAAGAATAAATAACACTTATGAAAGCAATTGAGATCGACAATCTGGTCAAGGTATATGGCACAGATGTCAAAGCGCTTAAAGGGGTGTCTTTATCGGTTGAGGAGGGCGATTTTTACGCCCTTCTTGGTCCTAACGGTGCCGGAAAATCCACGACGATTGGTATTGTCAGCTCACTGGTAAACAAAACGTCTGGCAAGGTGAAGATTTTCGGTTACGACATCGACACCCAACTGGTTGAAGCTAAGAAGCAAATCGGTTTGGTACCGCAGGAGTTTAACTTCAACCAGTTCGAGAAAGTGGAACAAATCGTTGTTAATCAGGCCGGGTACTACGGTGTAGAGCGTGAAGAAGCCAAGCGCCGCGCTAAAAAATACCTCACCCAGCTCGACCTTTGGGAAAAGCGTAACGAATCTGCCCGTAATCTTTCTGGCGGCATGAAGCGCCGTCTGATGATTGCACGCGCCCTGATGCATGAGCCAAAACTGCTTATTCTCGATGAGCCTACAGCGGGCGTAGATATTGAACTTCGTCGCTCGATGTGGACTTTCCTGCAGGAAATCAACAAGCAGGGTATCACTATCATCCTGACAACCCACTACCTCGAAGAAGCGGAAATGCTGTGTCGCAATATCGGCATCATCAATCGTGGTGAGCTGATTGAAGACACTTCGATGAAAGCGCTTTTAAAGAAACTGGATGTAGAAACCTTTATTCTGGATTTGGCGCCGGACAGCTCAGTAAAAAGCTTGGAAGGCGTGCAGTGGGTGCAAGTCGATGACCACACACTGGAAGTCGATGTACATAAAACCACGGGCCTTAATACAGTCTTCGAGCAATTGAGCGCGCAAGGCATTCAGGTGCTTTCGATGAGAAACAAAGCCAACCGATTGGAAGAGTTGTTCGTGACGCTGGTGCGCGAAAATGCGGAGGCCAAAGCATGAATAAACTGTATTGGGTAGCCTTTAAAAGCCTCATCATCAAGGAAATAACCCGTTTTACCCGTATTTGGGTGCAAACGTTGGTGCCGCCTGCCATTACCATGACCTTGTATTTCATCATCTTCGGTAACCTGATTGGCAGCCGGATTGGTGAGATGGGCGGCTTCAGTTATATGGCCTACATCGTGCCGGGTCTAATCATGATGTCGGTTATCACCAACTCCTACTCCAACGTGGCCTCTTCTTTTTTCAGTGCCAAGATGCACCGCAACATTGAGGAACTCATGGTTGCGCCTGTACCGAACTACATCATGATTGCGGGCTATGTTGGTGGCGGTGTGGCGAGGGGCTTGGCTGTTGGCTTGATGGTCTCTTTGGTGTCGTTGTTTTTCGTCGACCTGGAGATTGCGCATCTGGGCGTGATAGTGGCAACGGTGATTATGACATCTGTGGTCTTTTCACTCGGTGGACTGATTAACGCTGTGTTTGCGAAAACCTTTGATGACATCAGCATCATTCCGACCTTCGTACTGACACCGTTGACCTATCTCGGTGGGGTGTTTTATTCGCTCTCCCTGCTGCCTGAATTCTGGCAAGGCGTGTCGAAACTCAACCCAATCGTCTATATGGTGAACGCGTTCCGATATGGCTTCTTGGGTGTGTCCGATGTGAATATCGTGACGTCATTTGCTGTATTAAGTTTGTTTGTCGTCGGACTTTACACGCTTGCGTGGTATCTCATCAGTCGTGGTATTGGCCTTCGAAGCTAAGCGTTACATGAGCATAAAAAAACCGCCTTCCGGCGGTTTTTTTATTGTCTGAGTACGACCGTATTACTCTTCGCTGTCGTCAACGACCTGTGGGGTCAAATCAACTGTAAGGTTGTCGATAAGTCTCACTTGGCTCAGGAAGGCAGCTGCGAGGATCACGGCTTTAGAAGTGTGCTCGCTGATAGGTTGCAAGCTGTTGGCATCACGGATGAAAATCTCGTCAGGCTCCAGACCTGCTGCGCGCAGTTGGTCGTTACCGTCAAGCACCAGTTCGCTGTAGTCGCTACGGCCACCACGCATTTGGCTACTGATCCAACGCAGGGTCTTTGCCAGCACTGGTGCACGTTGACGCTCATCGACGGTCAAACGGGTATTACGGCTGCTCATGGCTAGCCCATCCATTTCACGCACTGTCGCAACAGGAATGATTTCGATAGGCAGGCAAAGATCGTCCACCATTTTTTTAATCACAGCCAGTTGCTGGAAGTCTTTCTCACCAAAGCAAGCAACATCCGGTTGAACCATATTAAACAGCTTGGAAACAACGGTTGCTACGCCTTTAAAGTGGCCCGGACGGGAAGCACCTTCAAGCACACCAGAAAGGCCCGGAACATCGACAAATGCGTGATTGTCCATGCCATGGGGGTACATGATGTCGGCTGTTGGGGCGAATACCACCTCAACCCCTTCAGTGTTCAGTTTGGCAATGTCTTCATCCAGCGTGCGTGGATACGCGGCCAAATCATCTGCTTTATCAAACTGCATTGGGTTAACGAAGATGCTAACAACCACTACATCGGCATTCTCACGGGCTCTGCGAACTAGAGTGAGGTGACCGTCGTGCAGGTGACCCATGGTAGGGACAAACGCAATGCGCTGGCCTTCACGGCGCCATTGCTGAACCTGTTCACGGAGTGGGGCAATCTCAGCGATTACTTGCATTTATCGGCATTCCTCAGTTAAACGTCTGCTCTGGGCCAGGGAACTCGCCGCTTGCCACTTCTTCAATGTAACGGGACACAGCCAGACGCATGTCGCCCGTTTCTTTCAGGTAGTTTTTGGAAAAACGTGGGATGTAGTTAGCAGAGATGCCAAACATGTCGTGCATCACCAGAATCTGGCCGTCCGTCGCATTACCTGCACCGATACCAATGACAGGTACACGGACAGCATCAGTGATGCGCGCAGCCAGCGCTTTTGGCACACATTCCAGCAAGATAACCTGAGCACCGGCTTTTTCGAGTGCCAGTGCATCCTGAACCATTTGCTCTGCTTTTTCCTCTTCGCGGCCCTGGATTTTAAAGCCACCGAAGATATTAATAGATTGAGGGGTCAGGCCAAGGTGCGCACAAACAGGCACAGCGCGTTGGGTCAGCATGGTGATGGTATCAGCCAGCCAAGCGCCGCCTTCCACTTTCACCATGTTGGCGCCCGCTTGCATCAGAACCGCTGCGTTTTTGCAGGCTTCTTCTGGCGTGGCAAACGACATAAATGGCATGTCGGCCATCAGAAGGCTGTTCGGGCTCCCTGCTCGTACGCTGCGCGTGTGATAGGCGATTTCGTCAATCGTGACAGAAAGGGTGTCACTCTTTCCTTGCAAAACCATGCCCAGAGAGTCGCCAACCAGCAACACAGGCATTTCCTGCTCTTCAAACAATTGGGCAAAACTGGCGTCATAAGCAGTTGCCGAAGCAAATTTACGTCCTTCCTGCTTCCATGCCATTAAGGTACTAATCGTAATTTTTTTCATCTTGTCTCCCAAACCCTGCTTGTTTTATTTCGGTGCCTAGGCGGGTGTGCTTACGCGAGGGCAGTCAGGCCGTTTTTATCCGTGACGGCGACCAGCTCTGCGACAGCACTGCCATCAGGCAGCTGCAAGTCAGGGGCTATTTCGGCGAGAGGGTAAAGCACGAATTCACGCACTTTCATCCCGTAGTGTGGAACGGTTAACCGTTCACTTTCCAGCTGGAGATCCCCATACAGCAGGATATCCAAGTCCAGAGTTCGTGGTCCCCAGCGTTCTTCTTTACGCTCGCGGCCGAACTCCAGCTCAATGCGCTGTGTATGATCAAGAAGATCTAACGGTTGAAGCTCGGTGTCAATGGCTGCAACCGCATTCACGTAATCGGGCTGGTCGGCGGGACCCATCGGCTTACTGCTATAGAGCGAAGATGTACAGACAAAGCGGGTACCCGGCAGGTGTTTCAGTGCCTCAATCGCATGTTGGGCTTTTTCTACCGGATTGCCTAAGTTACTGCCTATAGCAATGTAAGCACGGATCATGATTCTGTATTCGACTTCGGTTTAGGCTTCCGGCTGCGAGGCTTGGTTTTGCGGCGGCGTCGGGTCTTTTTCGCCGCACTGGCCTTGTTCAGCACCTGTACCATGTCATGGCGATCGTCACGGTTCGCTCTTTGGAAGTCATCCCACCAGGTGGCGAGCTCTTCCAGTTGTCCGCCTTCAATCTTGCCGCGCATTTCAAGGAAATCGAATGCAGCGCGGAACTTGTTTTGTTCCAGCAGTTTGTAAGCGCGGTTACCTGAGCGGCGGCTCAAACGAAGCTGCAATTGCCAGATGTCACGGATCATCGCAGTAAAGCGACGCGGGATCGCGATGCTCTTCACCTGCTCATCCAGGATGTCATTGGCAGCGACCATAAAGGCGTCGTAGTAGTTCAAGCCACTTTCGAAGGCGATTTCTTCTGCGCGGGTTTCCAGCGGGTACCACAGCATGGCGGCATACATAAAGGCTGGATTGATGCGCTGGTCATTGGCGACGCGATCGTCGGTAGATTTTAGTACCAGCTCCAACATCTTCTCGCATTTACTGCTGCGATCTTCGGTGAAGTGCTCATCCAAAATCGGAAACAGTGGTGAAAAGAGGTTGTAGTCGCGTAGCAGGCGATAGGTATCCAAGCCATTGCCGGATTGCAAAAGTTTGAGGCTTTCTTCAAACAGACGGGCGGCTGGAATATCACGAAGCAGGTGAGCCAGCGCAGGAATTGGCGCAGCCGTTGCTTCGTTGATTTGCATGTCGAGCTTCGCGGCAAAGCGCACCGCACGCAGCATACGAACCGGGTCTTCACGGTAACGGGTTTCCGGATCGCCAATCAGGCGGATCACGCGGTTTTTCAGGTCTTCAACGCCACCTGCATAATCGCGTACCGAGAAGTCATCGATGTTGTAGTATAGGGCATTGACGGTGAAGTCTCGGCGCTCTGCATCTTCATCGATGGTGCCGTAAACGTTGTCTCGCAGCAGCATGCCGTCATTCGACTGGCTGGCGGACTTATCACCTTTATCAGCGCCGTGGTGACCACGGAAGGTCGCCACTTCAATCACGTCACGACCGAAGAGAATGTGTGCCAGACGGAAACGGCGGCCAACCAGGCGGCAGTTTCTGAACAGCTTGCGCACTTCTTCCGGCGTCGCGTTGGTCGCGATATCGAAATCTTTTGGCTGTTTATTCAGCAGCAAATCACGCACACCACCACCAACGAGGTATGCTTCAAAGCCTGCTTTATTCAGGCGATAGAGCACCTTCAGCGCATTTTCGCTGATATCTTTTCTTGATATACCGTGCTCTTGGCGTGGAATAACTTCTAGCTTCAGGTCATCAATCGCGCGTGTTTTATTATCGCGATTCAATACCTTACGGCAAAAGCTGGTAACTCGATTAAAGATAACTCACCTCGTATCTGACAGGTCGGGCCATAAAAACGACGGCATATGATATATCACCGCTCCGTATTTTAGAAAGCTGTAATCACTTCCGTCTCATTTGGCAGCTTACTTATCTGCCAGTTTTTCTCGCCCCAAAGGAGCAGTTCTTCCACCGGAGCCCCCTGTAATTCAGCAGGAACAGGGTGCCCTAAAAATGCCAATGCAGCTTCAAGGGCGGGACCAGGATGGGTGTTGTCGATGGCCGGTGCATGGTTTTGCTTAGAAAGCTTATTACCGTCGGCGTTGAGTGCAAGTGGCAAGTGTAAATAACTCACCTGAGGTGCGCCCAGTTTTTGATAAAGAGAAACCTGTCTTCCCGTCGGCTCAATAAGATCCGCGCCACGAACGACCTCTGTGACACCTTGATGAATATCGTCCATCACCACCGCTAGGTTGTATGCATAAAGGCCATCACGGCGCTTAATAATAAAGTCTTCCGCCGCCATCGCAGGGTCGAGTGGCATCACGCCATGTTTGATATCGACAAACTCTGTCACAGGATTATCAATGCAGACACGAACGGCAGAACCGTCAGCGTCCAGCGTGCGGTGTCGGCAGGTGCCGGGGTAAATGCCACCCGCGTCTTTTATCTGGCGTCGGGTGCATTGGCAGAAGTAAGCTTCGCCGTTTCTTAGCCAGTGCTCGATCTTCGCTTGATACGCACCGTAGCGATCATGCTGGTAAAGAATGCCGTCATCCCAATGAAGGCCGTAGGCGTCCAGTGTTTTGAGAATGGCATCAGCCGCCCCGGCGACTTCCCGCGGCGGATCGATATCTTCGATACGAACCAACCACTTACCTTGATGGGCTTTGGCCTGAAGGTAGCTTCCCAGCGCTGCCACCAAGGACCCAAAATGTAGGGGGCCTGATGGCGAAGGGGCAAATCGCCCGACGTATTGCATTTTCTGTTTCTCTGAAAAAGGAAAAAGGGAGCCTTAGCTCCCTTTTTGCCATGAATCTCGGTAAAGCGGTAGGCTTAGCCTGCCATTTGCTTTTCTTTGATTTCTGCAAGGGTTTTGCAGTCAATACACAGATCCGCAGTAGGACGGGCTTCAAGGCGACGCACACCGATTTCAACACCACAAGAATCACAGAAACCGAAATCATCGTCTTCCAGACGCTGAAGGGTTTTGTCGATCTTCTTGATCAGCTTGCGTTCGCGGTCGCGGTTACGCAATTCCAGGCTGAATTCTTCTTCCTGCGCCGCACGGTCAACAGGATCTGGGAAATTAGCCGCTTCGTCTTGCATGTGATGTACAGTACGGTCAACTTCTTCCCTGAGTTGATTACGCCACGCTTGGAGGATTTTACGGAAATGATCAACTTGTTGATCATTCATGTACTCCTCGCCAGCCTTCTCTTGGTAAGGTTCTAACCCGGCCGTAGCCAGGATGCCCAGCGATTTCTTTACTTTGCTCTCTGGCATTAAGCGTTCTCCTAAATACACCCTGACCTGCTCGGTCAAAAGAGGGCGGTATCTATATCAGAAACCCTATAACGAGGCAATCTTTGTTTTTGCCTCTTGTCATCCCAGTGTGAAGATGCCTACATTTTTTCTCAATTCTGGGAGAACGGGACCCGTTTATTTATGCTCATATGGACTGATGAAAGTGTCGTTTGGTAACACAGAATTTCCACACCAAGTGCTTGAGCGTCTATAAGTAGCTGATTATAGACCGCATCTATGTGTTTTGCCGCTGACACCTTCTCAATTCCAGAATGAAGCACGGCAAAAAACAGCACCGCGCGTTTTCCTTGTTGGGCGAGCACGCCCAATTCCCGTAAGTGTTTCTGACCCCGAGTGGTGACAGTATCCGGGAAGAAGCCTTGTCCGTCTTCTTCCAATAACGTGACACTTTTCACCTCTATATAGCAGTCTTCTTTGTCTGGTGATTGAAGCAGGATGTCGATGCGGCTCCTCTCTTCACCATATGGTACTTCGGTACGAAGGGTTTCATAACCCTGCAATTCCGCCACCACATCCTCTTTGATTGCTTCCACCACCAGACGGTTAGCCTGTGCTGTATTAATGCAAATAAGGTGCCCGTGTTGAGTTTCTGTCAGCTCCCAGCTGTTGGCATATTTACGCTTGGGATTGTCAGAAGTGGAGTACCACACGGTATCACCCGGTGTGGCGCAACCAGTCATGGCACCTGTGTTTGCACAGTGCATGGTGACTTCAGAACCATCCGCTAATGTCACGTCGGCAAGAAAACGTTTATAGCGACGGATCAAGGTGGCCGGTTGCAATGGAGGGTCAAATTTCATGATTGTCCTTGATAAATATACCGACGAACATCAACGGGTTAATGTCCAACGATTCAGGCATTGATAATGTATGCCGTGCCCATTTTCAGCCGGTACCGATGCATAAATGCCGAAGTGATAAAAAGTGAGCGGTATTCGGAGCGAACGTCGGTTTTCTGTCGGCCTGGCTCGGCGCGCTAAGGTGATGTGCGGCACGAAATTATGTTCTGCAGAGCGATCTAAGATTTTTGCGGCAGCCTCATGCAGCTGGCAGGCCAATGCTCTTAACGTGGCATTCTCCTCAATCCCTAGCCAGAGGATGCCCTGTTTGGGGAATTCTCCGGTTTCTGTGGTTTGGGTGGAGATAGCTGGAAGCGATACTTTGTCTGCAGCCTCACACAGCGAGCGATAGGCAGGGCTGTCGACTTCGCCGAGAAACGCCAGGGTAATATGGAGGTTATCATCGGGAACGGGCCGACCGTGTTCTGCCAGCGTTTGCTTGAGTGCAACAATGGCGCTGCGGCTCTTGGCGTTGTGCGTGTCGCTCAAATCTAAAGCGAAGAAGAGTCTGCGCGTTTCCTTGCTCAACGTCCTGCATCCTTGCGTGATTTGGGTATACTGTTCGCGTAATTCTGACATAAAGGCCTTTCCATTGTCACAGCTCCCTATCGACAGCGTCTTAGATGACGTGATCTCCGCACTGACCCAATCTTCGCAAGTGATTCTTAAAGCGCCACCGGGGGCAGGTAAATCGACAAGATTGCCGCAGGCGCTGCTGGAGCAAAATGTCTTCGAAGGAAAAATCATCTTGCTGGAACCCCGTCGTATAGCGGCAAGAAACATTGCCCGTTTTCTGGCTTCCCAGCGCGGTGAGAAAGTGGGCGAGACGATAGGTTTACGTGTGCGTGGAGAGACCCGTGTCAGTGACAAAACCCGCCTTGAGATCGTCACTGAAGGCGTACTGACAAGAATGATCCAATCTGACCCAGAACTCGACGGTGTCAGTTTGGTTATCTTCGATGAATTCCATGAGCGCAACCTTCATGCGGATCTTGCGCTGGCGCTCTCTCTGGATGTACAGGGCGCGCTTCGTGATGATTTAACCTTATTGGTGATGTCAGCGACACTGGATGATGCGGCGCTAAAGACCCTGTTGCCTGAAGCCAAGGTACTGACGTCCGAAGGGCGAAGTTTTCCGGTAGAAGTACGTTATCAGCCGATCGCGAAACAATATGGCTATGAGGGTTTAGTGGCGTCTGCCGTTGCGAAATTGATGCAGGAAGAAGAGGGTTCAGCGCTCGTGTTTTTGCCAGGTGCAGGAGAAATCACCCGAGTGGCCGAAGCGTTGGAATCGAAAGTACCCCATGGTGTGATGGTTTGCCCGCTGTTTGGTCAGATGAATGCCAAAGAACAACAAGCTGCGATCGCATCAGCACCGAGAGGCCAACGTAAGGTGGTACTTGCAACCAACATTGCAGAAACCAGTTTGACGATTGAAGGCATTCGTTTGGTGGTGGATTCAGGGCTTGAACGCGTAGCGCGCTTTAACCGCAAAACAGGCATCACCAAGCTCGAAACGGTGCAGATTGCGCGCTCGTCTGCGATTCAGCGGATGGGGCGGGCAGGTCGCTTATCAGCGGGCCTTTGTCTACGCCTATACAGTGAAGACGTGTTCCAGCGGATGCGGGCTGTGCCAGATCCTGAAATCGTCACCAGTGACTTGATGCAATTGGTGCTGGAAATCGTGCAGTGGGGCTGTGCGCCGGAAGATTTGCAATGGCTTGACCTTCCGCCAACCCAACATTGGCAGCAAGCCGTTGCCCTATTGCGACAGCTGGATATTCTCGATGAACACAATACGCTGACGCACAAAGGCAAGCGGGTGACTGAGCTGGGAACAGATGCCCGTCTTGGAGCAATGCTTATAGCGGCAAAGGCGTTTGGTGAGGAAGCCATTTCCACAGCCTGCTGGTTGGCGGCATGGGCAGAAGAACCACCGCGAGGCAAAGCCGACCCTGATTTGCGCCTTCAATTGATGATGGCAATGAAAAAGCCGACCTGTCGCCAGCATGCCGCGCAATTGGTTGCAAGAATGAAGAGCACACTGTCTGAGGGTTTATCCGGTGACTGGTTGCCCATCCTTGCTGCAGCGGCGTGGCCAGATCGGATTGCCAAATCCCGAGGCAACAATGGTCGCTTCTTATTAAGTAATGGCCATGGGGTGCAAATCGATGCCGATCATCCACTCTCGGGGGAAGAAGCGTTAATTGCGGTGGACTTGATGAGTGTTTCGCAAGGCGATAGTCGTATTTTTACCGCCGTGCGTACGGATTTTTCAACGTTGCAAACCCGTCTGCCTTCACTGTTTTCTGAACGAGAATGGGTAGACTGGGACGAAAAGAAAGGTGCGTTGGTCGCTGAGGAACACCTTTGCTGCGGTGAAATCGTTGTCGCTAAAAAAGCGATAGCACGATTAAGTGATGACATGCTGACACGTGCCCTGATTCAGGCGATTAAGCGAAAAGGCGAAACATCGTTACCGATGTCAGACAAAGCGGTAAGCCTTTTGAACAGGGCGCGATGTGCGCAAAGCTGGGAATTAGCCATTTCGCTACCTCTGCTTGATGAATCTGCGCTGTTAGGAGCGCTTGACGATTGGCTGGCACCGTTTATGAACGGTATTCGTAGCTTGAAGGATTTGAAGAAAATCGATTTCTTCAGCGCACTGGAAGCTTGGTTTGGCTGGGACATCACCAAACAGCTTAACCAATTGCTGCCGGAGACTTACGAAGTACCAACAGGCTCACGCTACGCTATTCGCTATCAACAGGGACAAAAACCGGTCTTGGCGGTCAGAATGCAGGAAATGTATGGACAAGCCACGTCGCCAACCATCGCCGATGGCAAAGTGACTCTGGTGGTTGAGCTATTGAGCCCGGCACAAAGGCCGCTGCAAATTACGCAAGACTTGGCAGGGTTCTGGCAAGGCGCTTACCGCGACGTGCAAAAAGAGATGAAAGGGCGCTACCCGAAACATGTGTGGCCGGATGACCCTGCAAATCACCAGCCGACGCGATTAACTAAAAAACACTTTAAACCGGAAGCCTGAACCAGACTTCATGACAAAAGAAACTAAGAACACCAAACCCCGCACGCGACGCAAAACAGCGAGTCCGCGTGGTGGCAAGAAGAAAACGGCTTCAGCGAAAAAAGGCTGGGGTAAAAAACTGCTCTCCTTTGGCTTTAAATGCACGCTGGTATTTGTGGCAGTTATGGCGATTTGGGGTATTTATCTGGATAGCAAAATCCAGGAGCGCTTTGACGGGCAAATCTGGCAACTGCCTGCCGTGGTATATGGCCGCATTCTGCATCTTGCACCCGGAGAAGCCGTTACCATTGATACCTTGAAGCGCGAGCTCGATATCCTGAACTACAAGCGTGTGCGCAATCCAAGCCGCCCGGGTGAGTATTCCGCGTCGAAGACCCGCGTCGAGATTATCCGTCGTCCCTTCGAGTTTGAAGATGGCCCTGAGCAGGCACAACATGCGATGATCTCCTTCTCTGGAGAAGGTGTGCAAAGCTTGAAACAGCTCGATAGTGGCAAGCAACTGGGTTATCTACGAATCGAACCTAAGCTTCTTGGCACCATGGAGTCCAATACCGATGAGCAGCGGATTTTCCTGCCCCGAGAGCGATTCCCTGAGTTTCTGGTCGATGCGCTGTTGACCACAGAAGACAGAGATTTCTACCACCATGACGGCGTTGCACCACTCGCCATTGTCCGGGCGCTGGTGGTCAACCTCAAAGCGGGACGCACCGTGCAAGGGGGCTCAACCCTCACACAGCAGTTGGCGAAAAACCTATTCCTAACCCGTGACCGCACCTTGTGGCGTAAAGCGCAGGAAGCTTATATCGCCGTGCTGCTGGACTATCGCTACAGCAAAGACCGACTTCTCGAAGCCTACCTGAACGAAGTGTATCTGGGTCAGGCTCGCGGCAAGGGCGTTCATGGCTTTCCTTTGGGAGCGCGACTTTACTTTGGTCGTCCAATTGAAGAGCTCAGCATTGACCAGTTGGCGTTGCTGGTGGGTATCGTTAAAGGCCCTTCTTACTACAACCCTTGGCGCTATCCAGAGCGTGTGCAGGAAAGGCGTGACCTTATCCTTCGTATGATGATGGAAAATGGCGTTATCTCCTCCGGGCAATATGCAGAGGCGGCGGCACGTAAGCTTGGCATTCAGAAATCACCAAGCATTAACAGCCGGCAGCCTGCTTACTTTGAACAACTGACCCGCGAAATCCGCGAGCGCGTTGGCAGCCAATTTAATCCAGAGAGTGGCCTCCGCGTTTTCAGTACACTGGATCCTTTGTCTCAGTCGATCATCGATAAAACCGTGGTTAAGAAGGTTGATCAGCTCAAGAAAGTTGCCGGAAAAGATCTGGAAGCGGCAGTGGTGATTGCTGACCGCCAAAGTGGGGAGATCCGTGCCATGGTTGGTGGGAGCCGTCCTGGTTATGCGGGCTTCAACCGGGCACTCAATGGTAGTCGTCAGATTGGCTCACTGTCCAAACCGGCTGTGTATCTGGCAGCTTTGTCTGAGCCGGATAAATACAACCTGGCATCGCCAATTGATGATAAACCCATTGTGTTGAAAGGCGATCAGGGTAGTGAGTGGAAGCCGCGCAACTACGACCGAAAATTCCGTGGGCAGGTGCCTTTGCTCAAAGCGCTGGCGCATTCTTACAATATTCCGACGGTTAACCTTGGTCTTGCTGTGGGCTTGGGAAGGGTAATTGATACCTATGAAGAGCTGGGTGTCGACCCTGACCAAATCACCCGTGTGCCATCGCTGCTGTTGGGGGCGTTCACCTTAACGCCGATGGAAGTGACGCAAATGTTCCAGACCATCGGCAGTGGGGGACGGAAAGCTGATTTAACGGCATTGCGTGCAGTTGTTACCCGTGATGGTCAGGTGCTTTACCGAAATTGGCCGAAGTCGAGCCAGACAGTCTCTGAGCAGGCAAGCTGGCTGACCATGTACGCGATGAAGGAAGTGGTAAGAACCGGCACTGGCCGTTATCTCAACCCTTCTTTCGGTTGGGCTGGACTCGCTGGTAAAACAGGCACCACAGACAACAACCGTGATAGCTGGTATGTCGGCATTGATGGCCGTGAAGTGGTCACGGTCTGGCTGGGTCGTGACGATAACAAATCAACCAAGCTGACAGGATCGTCTGGGGCATTGCGCTTGTATGCAGATTACATCAAAGCAAGAAAGCCTGAACCTTTGGTACTGAATTGGCCATCCGAACTTGCCAGTGTGCCGTATCAGGTCAGGGAAGGGCAGTTCGTGACAGACTGCTTCAGCGAGAGCAAGCTGCCGATGTGGGACCCGAAAGGCCATTGGCGTAAGCGGTGTGACAAGCCCGATCCTGTCGGGTGGCTGCAATCGATATTTAATTAATACCAATCGTAGTAAATATCTGCTCATCCTAGCTTGTTAAAATACTCGATAACTGCGTTGGAAAATTTGATTGTAGAATAACTGCTTATCGAAATTTTCCGCCTTGTTCTCGAGCATTTTTCCTGCGCTATTTCTGATCACCTACCTACTGTGATTGGTATAATTCCAGAAGGGGTTGGGGGAGTGTTCAGCCCTTTTTCTTTTGGCTGATGATAAATTGCAGATACAAAAAAGCCTCGTCAATGACGAGGCTTCTTCGTTTTAGATGGTGCCGGCTACCGGAGTCGAACTGGTGACCTACTGATTACAAGTCAGTTGCTCTACCAACTGAGCTAAGCCGGCACACAAACCGTGGAAACGTTGCTGTTGTATCTGCACCATTTCACTTAACGCGTTGCCTGGAGGCGGAATTGACCGCGCCCGGCTAGGGACCGACACATTTCTGCGAAGCAGAAACAGAATCCATCGCCTATTTAAAAATGGTGCCTCGAGGCGGAATCGAACCACCGACACGGGGATTTTCAATCCCCTGCTCTACCAACTGAGCTATCGAGGCAACGGGCGCCATTAAATAGCAGAGCTGGGTTCTTGTCAAAATAATTTCTCACCCAAATTGTTCGATTGCTGCTTTTTTACCTGATTCGATGCGATTTAAATCAGGCTGATTCAGGTTTGACCAGTTTTCACTGTGTTGTGATGAGCTTATCAGTTATATCCGGCAGGTCTGTGTGGATTTAAACAAGGACTCCGGTTTTGAAAATGACAGGACTTCTGGTCAAAAGTGTCAGGATTCTTACCGAATGTCGCACTATAAATCCAATTGCTTAAAAAACTTTCATTTTTCCCATTATTGCTACACTTAGTGGTACGTAAAGCTTTTCGACGTAAGTCAATAGTTAGGGGAGGGAATTCTGCGATGGGATTCTCATTGGGGGAACAACTAGACATTACACAGGTGATGGACCTAAAAGATCGCCTGCAAGCCGAATTAGAGCAGTCCGACAGCTTGCTGATCGATGGTAGCGAAGTATCACGTGTTGATGCGCCAGGATTACAACTTCTACTCACCGCCAGAAATCTCTGTAACAACCAGTCTATAGGTTGGAAATGGGAAGGTGCGTCCGGTGAACTAGTAGGAGCAGCAAAGACATTAGGATTGATTGAGCCATTGGGTTTAGTCGATTTTGCTGAGTAAGTTTTTCAGGTAGTTCAATCAGGGTGACAGTATGCGAAAAATTCTAGCTGCGGACGATTCTGTATCAATTCGTCAAATGGTAAGCCATACGCTCAAAGAAGCGGGCTATCAGGTAGAAACGGCTAACGATGGTGCCGAAGCACTGCAAAAAGCCAAGTCAGGTCAATACGATGTCATTATTTCTGACGTCAATATGCCGAACATGGATGGACTGGAATTCGTCCGACAGGTTCGAGCTGTACCGCAATACAAATTCACACCGATTCTGATGCTGACCACTGAAACGTCGGCAGAGAAAAAGAGTATGGGTAAATCAGCCGGTGCCACTGGCTGGATTGTTAAGCCATTTAATCCCGACACGCTATTGAAGACCCTGCAACGCGTTATTTAAGTGTTCAACCAAGGAGACCGCTATGGCTTTGGACATGGACCAACTGCGCCGGATTTTCTATGAGGAGTGTCGTGAGAACCTTGAAGTCCTAGAGCGTGAGCTACTTGCCCTTGACCCGGATGCTGATGTTGATCTTGATATCATCAACACTATTTTCCGGGCTGCTCACTCTATAAAAGGCGGTGGTGCGACCTTTAACCTCAATGAAATCAGCCAGTTTACTCATGTCATGGAGACACTGCTCGACGAAGCCAGGGAAGGGAAGCGTCGTCTGGATGCCGCCACCATTGATTTGCTCCTCAAAGGGGGCGATTGCATCAACAGCATGTTGGTAGCTTATGAAACTGATACAGATTTCGACCATGCGCTCCGAGATGCACTGACAGATCAGCTCAATGATCTTCTCAATGGCGGATCGGCTTCCGATAGCGCAGCGCCAGCAGCTCAATCCGAGGAAGCTCTGCCTGAACAAAGCGGCGGCTCGGGCGATTGGATCGTTCTCTTCAAGCCCCATAAAGAGATGTTTTTCTCGGGCAACGATCCTGTACGCATCCTTCGGGAAATGTTCGATCTTGGCGCGGAATGCGTCATTGAATGTGTGCAGGACACTTTGCCGACGCTTGACGAGATCGAGCCTGAGATGTGCTACCTCAGTTGGAAGATCTCGGTAGACAGTGTTGTCACCCGAGATCAGATTGAAGAAATCTTCGAATGGGTGGAAGACGAATGTGATCTTGAAATCACTCAAGCGGAAGGCGAGCAGACCGAAGAAGCTGTGCCAGAGAGTGCGCCAGTTGAATCGACTCCTGCTGCAAGTAGTGCGCCTACACCTGCTGCAGCGGCCAAGCCTAAAGCGCCATCGAAGGCACCTGCTTCAAAAGCCGATGCGGTATCGTCAATCCGTGTGGAAATCGACAAGGTCGATAACCTTATCAACCTCGTTGGTGAGCTGGTTATTACACAATCCATGCTCACTGAACTCAGCCAGAACTTTTCTGAAAGTAAGCTCGAACGCTTGCAAGCTGGGCTTGACCAACTGCTGCAGAACACCAAAGAACTGCAAGAGAGTGTGCTGAATATCCGCATGCTGCCAATCAGCTTTGCGTTCAACCGCTTCCCACGACTTATTCGTGATTTGTCCTCCCAATTGGGTAAGAACGTTGAATTGATCATCGAAGGTGAGCAGACAGAGCTTGATAAAACCGTGCTAGAGCGTATTACCGACCCATTGGTTCACTTGGTACGCAATGCAGTAGACCATGGCTTGGAATCGCCGGAGGTTCGTGCAGAGAAAGGCAAGTCAGAAACCGGACGCGTCAACCTTTACGCCTATCACCAAGGCGGGTCTATTGTGATCGAAGTGCGTGATGACGGTGCTGGCCTCAACAAAGAAAGGGTCTGGAAAAAAGCCATCGAGAAAGGTCTGCTTCATGCAGAAACTGCAATCGATGATCTTTCCGATCATCAGGTCTACAACCTGATTTTCGCGCCGGGTTTCTCGACAGCAGAAGTCGTCTCGGATGTATCCGGCCGCGGTGTGGGCATGGATGTGGTGAAGCGAAACATTGAAGATCTAGGCGGACATATCGAAGTGGACTCTAAGCCCGATGAAGGCAGTGTGTTCCGAATCAGCTTACCACTGACGCTCGCCATCCTTGACGGGCAATTGGTGAAACTCGCCGATCAAGTCTTTGTCGTCCCACTCATTTCGATTATCGAATCCATTCAAATCGAATCTGATCGCGTGAAAGTGGCGACGGGTGGTGTAGAGCTTTACCGACTGCGTGATGAAAATATTCCAATCCTCCGCTTGAAAGAAGAGTTTTGCCTCGGCGAATCCGGTGCACTCGACAAGCAACTGCTGTGTCTGGTGGAAGCCGGTGGCAACCGAATTGGTCTGCTACTCGACGAAATGCTTGGGCAGCAGCAGGTGGTGATTAAGAGTCTTGAATCTAACTACACCCGCGTGAATGGCATCTCGGGTGCGACGATTCTCGGTGACGGTTCGGTATCGCTGATCTTGGATGTGCAGGGGCTGATGACAGGATTCCTGAGTCGCGTCGGCGATGCCAACAGCCATATTGCGGCATAGGAGGAGCAAATGAGTGAGCAAGCCCTGGCTGTAGCAGAAAACAAAGATGAAATGGTCAACGGTGAAGACCGACTCAAGGGATCGGATTTCCTGAGCTTCGATCTGGCTCATGAGCTTTACGGTGTTGATATCCAGACCGTTGAGGAGATCCGGGTTTGGGAGTCGCCCACACTGATTCCAAGAGCGCCTGAATTCATTCTTGGAGTGATCAACCTCCGAGGAATGATCGTGCCCATCATGGATCTTCGTGTCCGATTCGATATCGGAAAGGTGGAATACCTTCCCACGACTGTGGTGTTGATCCTCAAAGCAGGTGAAAACGCCGGAAATCGCATGATGGGGATCGTCGTGGATGCAGTGTCAGATGTGATCGACATGGGAGACAACAGCTTGATCCCACCGATTGGTGACTCTGTTGTGATGCCGTTTGTCAGCGGCCTACTGAATGTGGATGCGCAGGTAATGAGCCTGTTAGATGTGGATGCGCTGCTCGACATCGACAACCTGGTGCATTGAGGAGTGAGAGATGTCTGAAGAAGTCATGGAATACCTCAGCTTCCTTATCGACGAGGAAGAGTACGGACTGAACATTCTAGACGTGAAGGAAGTACGTGGTTGGTCGGAAGTGCGCAAACTGCCAAACAGTGAAAGTTATCTGCTGGGCGTTTTAGAGCTTCGTGGTGAGTACATTCCTATTGTGGATCTTAGGCAACGTTTCAGCATGGATCCGTCGGTATTGAGCAAAACCACGGTGGTGGTCATTGTGCGCAATGCCAAAGGCCAATCGCTGGGCGTTATCGTGGATGCAGTAGCTGAAGTCTATCAGCTGTCCGAAAGCCAAATAAAATCGGCACCCGGTTTTGTGAAAATTGATGAGCGGTACATTGAAGGTATCGCATCAGTTGATGGCAAACACGTGGTGTTGATTCGTTTAGAAAAACTGTTCGATTTTGACGAGTTGCATGAAGTAACGCAGCCAGATTTGGTTAGCGAGGAATAACAATTATGTCGTGGTGGAAGAAAGAGCAAACAGCTGCAGCTGAAAACACACAAAAAGATCAAGGTTTAAAAGCTCATATTGTGTCTGCGTTGGATGCGGCGCAGACGGCACTGATGATGGTCGACCGGGACTTTAAGGTGTTTTATGTCAATAACAAATCTATGGAATTGTTGAAGATACATGAAGCCCTGTTCCGTTCAAAATGGCCGAGCTTCCGCGCTGAGAAAGAATGGATCGTTGGAGCTTGTATCGACATGTTCCACTCCAATCCAGCGCATCAACGACAGATGCTTTCGAACCCGGCGAATCTCCCTTATGAAACTAACATTCAGGTCGAAGATGTGACGCTTCGCCTTGTGGTGGGAGCGGTCACTGACGACAAAGGCGATTACATTGGTAATACGCTTGAGTGGGATGACATTACCGAGGATCTGAAAGCTGACAATGAGCGCGCCCAATTGCAAGCGGCGATCGATCAATCACTGACGGCGATGGTGCTTATTGACCGCGACTTTGCCATTACCTATATCAATGAAGAAACTGTCAGATTGTTCGAATATCATCAAGCGTCATTCAAACAAGTTTGGCCTAGTTTCATGGCCACCAGAGATTGGTTGATGGGCCGTTGCATTGATGAATTCCACAAAAACCCTGCGCACCAGCGCCAGCTTCTGTCTGATCCTAACAATCTCCCTTACAAAACCGATATTCAGGTCGCTGGAGTCACTATTGAACTCAATGTTGCTGCAATTGTTGATGCGAAGGGCAAGTACATTGGCAACAGCTTAGAGTGGCGTGATGTGACAGCAGAACGTGAGCGTGAGATAGAAGTTGGACGCTTAGTTTCTGCGGTGGAAGGTATGACCACCAACATCATGATGGCCGACAAAGACGGCAATATTACCTACTGTAACCCTGCACTGACAAAATTGCTTGGTGGTCGTGAAAGCGAATTGCGAACTATTTTCCCTGGCTTTCAGGCGGATGCGCTGGAAGGGAAGAATATCGATATTTTCCATAAAAACCCGGCGCACCAACGCAGCATTATCAGCAATCCGGACCGCTTACCTTACACCGCCGAAATCAAAGTGGGTGAGCTTGAATTCTCACTGACCTGTATCGCCATGTATGACGCGGCGGGCAACTACATTGGCCCTGCTCTGCAGTGGGAAGATATTACCGAGCAAATGGCGGGCCAGCGTGATGTTCAAAGGCTTATTGAGGCGGCCTCCGAGGGGCGTTTGGACACGCGTATGGATACTTCTAGATACACCGGTTTTATGGCTAACCTGAGTGAAGGCATCAATGGTTTGCTCGATTCAATGGTTTCGCCGCTGAATAACTGCAAAGACGTTATGTCTAAAGTCTCGGCAGGGAACCTCAAGGTAAACATGCCGGAAGACTACAAAGGGGATTTCGCCCTGTTGAGCGAGGCGGTGAATACCTCCATTACTAATCTTCGTGACATGGTTGAGAAGATCACTGCGTCCTCTTCCCGCGTGGCATCGGCGTCCGGTGAGATTGCCGACGGTAACTCGGACCTGAGTGAACGAACTGAAGAGCAGGCAGCAAGCCTCGAAGAAACTGCCGCCAGCATGGAAGAGATGACCTCAACCGTGAAGCAGAATGCAGAAAGTGCCAATGCGGCTAACCGTCTATCACTTGATGCCAGTACTAAGGCCCAGAAAGGCGGTGAAGTTGTGAAGCAGACCGTCAAAGCCATGGGTGAAATCAACAAAGCGAGTAAGCGCATTTCAGACATCATCAGCGTGATCGATGAAATCGCCTTCCAAACTAACCTGCTTGCCTTGAATGCAGCCGTTGAGGCAGCGAGGGCTGGTGAGCAAGGTCGTGGTTTCGCGGTGGTTGCCGGTGAAGTGCGTAACTTGGCACAGCGAAGTGCTGGTGCAGCAAAAGAAATCAAAGATCTCATCAAAGACAGTGTTGAAAAGGTATCTGAAGGCTCAAGGCTGGTGGATGAATCCGGTGAAATGCTGAATGAGATTGTCGATGCAGTCGGTGAAGTGAGCACACTGATTGGCAAGATCAACTCCGCGAGTCAGGAGCAGGCGACCGGTATCGATGAGATCTCGAAAGCCGTGGTCAAGATGGATGAGATGACCCAGCAGAATGCAGCATTGGTTGAAGAGGCCTCAGCGGCCAGCCAGTCACTACGTGACGAAGGTAGCGAGCTTCTCAATCTGATCGGTTTCTTTCAGGTAGACAGCGCCAACACGGGGTTCAGTGCAGCCAGAGAGCCGATTAAGAGCTTCTCAGGAAGCGCGCCAGCTTCGCCAAGAGTGTCAGTGCCTGCACCGGCGACAGTGAAGAAAGTGGCCAACGGTACTCCTTCTTCAATGGCAGACGAAGATGATTGGGAGGAGTTCTAACAGTGGACGCCATTCAGGCGCTGAGCCAAATCGAAGAGCAGCGCGAGTTTGAGTTTACTGACAAGGATTTTAAGTACATTCAGGAGTTCATGCTCAGAGAGACAGGCATTTCTCTCTCTGAGCGAAAGAACTCCATGGTGTACGGACGGTTGGCAAGACGCTTACGTCGCACAGGGCTCGATAATTTTCGGGATTACTTTAGCCGTGTTGAGAGCGACTTGGACGAACGGGTCGCGTTCATCAACGCCCTGACCACAAACAAAACCCAGTTCTTTCGCGAGAAGCACCACTTTGATTTTCTGGTGGACACGTTGGTGACGGAATGGCAAAAGCAGAAAAAGCGCCGTATCCGCATTTGGTCAGCCGGCTGTTCAACAGGCGAAGAACCTTACACCATTGCATCAACATTGGCTGCGTGTGGCCTGTTAACGCCGAATTATGACTGCAAAATTCTGGCGACAGACCTCGATACGCAAGTGCTGGAAGTGGCCAGAAATGGCACGTATGGCATTGACGCAATGAAGGCGATTCCCGACCAGATGTTGCGACATGGATTCATTCGCGGAAAAGGTAAAAAACAGGAACTACTGAAAGTTAAACCCCTGCTTCAACAGGCAATCACGTTCAAGCAACTGAACTTGATGGGGGACTGGCCACACAAAGGGCCACTTGATGCCATTTTTTGTCGTAATGTCATGATTTATTTTGAGAAAGATGTGCAGCAGATGCTTATCCAGCGCTATTGGGAAAAACTTGGAAGCGGCGGCATTCTTTTTATCGGTCACTCAGAAAGCATCGGACAGATGGGAAGTCGGTTTGAAAACCTGGGACAAACCATGTTTCGCAAACCCTGACTTCGGAGTCCCCCGTCCTGCATTAACATCGAACAGAGCTCTGTATGCATAAGATTTTGGAGCTTACCGGATGTCCGATTGGGGCAGGGGCGAGGCGTTTCTATCACCCCGGTAAGCAAATGATGATGGTAAAGATTCAGCCCGGCGAGGTCTATGTGACCAACGAGCGTGAATTGATCTCGACGGGATTGGGATCTTGCATCTCAGCCTGTGTTTGGGATCCCTTCGTCGATCTTGGTGGCATGAACCACTTTATGTTGCCCTTCGGTGATGCAGACGACATTGAAGGCTGGGATCCCACTCAGTGGCGATCTAATGCAGCGCGATATGGCAACTATGCCATGGAATTATTGATCAACACCTTGATCCAGCAGGGTGCTATCAAGAGTCGTTTAAGGGTGAAGCTTTTTGGCGGCGGCACTGTGATGGGGAAGCAGGCCAATGTGGGTGAAAAGAATATTGAATTCATCCGCAATTACATCAAAAGCGAAGGATTGACGCTGGTAGGGGAAGACTTAGGCAGCGAGTTCCCCAGAAAGGTGGTATTTGACCCTATGACAGGCAAGGCCTGGGTGAAGAAGCTTCGTGGTTATCGTGGTGAGGTAGAAGCAGAAGAAAGCAGTTATAAACGTCGCCTGGTCAATGAGGCGAAACGACAAGATGACGACAGTGCGGAGCTTTTCTAATGGGAAAACGAGTACATAAAGTACTGATTGTTGATGACTCTGCCGTTTTTAGAGCATTGCTCAGTGAAATTATCGATTCAGATCCTCAACTTGAGGTGGTGGGCGCGGCAGTTGATCCCTACGAAGCGCGCGAAAAGATTAAGAAGCTCAAACCTGATGTGATCACATTGGACATCGAAATGCCCAAAATGGATGGTGTTCAGTTCTTAAGAAACCTGATGCGTCTCCACCCTATGCCAGTGGTGATGATTTCCACACTGACTCAACACGGGGCAGACGCCACCTTGGCAGCGCTTGATTTGGGTGCTGTTGACTACTTCCCCAAACCTACTGAGAACGTAGCGGCTGAAATGGGCAACTATCGCCAGTTGGTGATAGAGAAAGTGAAGATGGCAGCCTCTGCCAACATTGCGGGTGCAACTCACCGTTCACAAGGCGAAATCAGTGTATCGGGACGTAACCTTTGCTCTGACTTCGACATTATCGCCATTGGTGCATCAACAGGTGGTACTGAAGCCATCCGTAACGTCTTGGAATCACTCCCTGAGATGATGCCACCGATTGTCATTACGCAGCACATTAAGGCGGTATTCAGTAAGTCTTTTGCCGAAAGGCTCAACCGCGCCTCCAAACTACAGGTGGAAGAGCTTTCATCGGATAAAGCGCCACTTGTGAATGGACGTGTCTATGTTGCTCCAGGAGACATGCACATGCAGGTGGTAAAGCGCGCAGGTCGTTATTACTGCGTGCGTAACGACGGAGAACCCGTTCAGCGCCATAAGCCATCTGTTGATGTGATGTTTTCCTCCATTGCGGAAGCAGCAGGTAACCGTGCTATGTCGATTCTCCTTACCGGTATGGGTAGGGATGGGGCGGAAGGCATGCTGGAAATGCGCGAAGCGGGCGCAGTGACTGTCGCGCAGGATGAACACAGTTCGGTGGTGTGGGGAATGCCGAGGGCAGCAGTAGAAATAGAAGCGGCACAGCAAGTGCTGCCATTGGAGAAAATCGCGACTTACCTGGTAGGCAAAGTGTATGGGTAGAAAAAGCGTTAGATGGGTCATCGCATTATTGGGGATTGCTGCAGGTTGTTATCCGCTGGTGGCAGCACAGACGCCATTAACGATGTCGGCTGCGGTAGTTGTGTCACTGGCTGTGTTGCTTCTGGTGAGGCAAGGCGAGAGCGATGTCAGTGTGAAAGCAGATGTTGTCGAGGAATTCCCGCTGGATGACAACTCTGTCTCTTATGAGTCAACGGCCATCCTGAGAAAGATTCACAGCATCCTGAATATTGAGCTGATCCCTATCCGGGAGCAGCTCGACCGCCAGCAAGAGGTGATCAATGACTCGGTTCATAACCTCAACTCCAGTTTTTTCGGCATGGAGCGCGCGGTGGGAGAGCAGTCAACACTCGCGAAACACATGGTGACTGAGCTCCTGAACAACGAAGACAGTGAGTACAACCTCACCAAAGTGTTACCGGAAACTGAACAGGCGATCGACCAGTACATTGACCTTCTGGTGCAGGTGTCGGAGAAATCCATTACGGCAATCCACTGTATCCACGACATGTCAGAAAAGCTTCAGGCGGTATTTGGTCTTCTGGATCAGGTACAGGCGATGTCTGACCAAACCAACCTGCTGGCACTCAATGCGGCGATTGAGGCTGCCCGGGCCGGTGAGCTCGGAAGAGGCTTTGGTGTGGTAGCAGCGGAAGTGCGTGATTTGGCAAACCGCGCATCGACGCTCAACAGCCAAATCCACCGCGACATCAACCTTGCTCAGGATACGGTCAAGCAAACCAGCTCGATAGTGGGTGAGATTGCCACGCTTGATATGACCACATCCATAGAATCTAAAACGCGCATTGAATCCCTGTTGAAAGGCGTACAGGAAGTTAACCAACAGGTCACCCTGGAGATCGGCAAGATGACCGACCAAGGTGAAGCGGTGCGCGCAGAAGTATCTAAAAGTATTCAGGGCCTGCAGTTCGCAGACATTGTGTCTCAGCAGGGCCAGCACGTACTTAACAACCTCCACATTCTGGAAGACCTCAATGCCCTCATTATGGCGAGTTTGGAGTCTGGCAATGTGGATTGGGTCGCGCTGCATAAAGCAGTGGATGATATTGAAGAAATGGCTGGCTCAGCAGAGCGAGCCCCGGCAAAACAAATGTCTGCAGATGAAGGCGACATAGAATTGTTTTAGGAGACACTATGGCCATCAGTCGTGAAGAAAAAAATGACGGTAAATCAGTGGTAATCCACGTAAACGGGCAGTTTGACTTCAGTGTTGTACAGGAGTTTCGAGATGCCTATACGGATTGCCAGGGCAAAGAAATCGTGGTCGATTTTCGCGGTACCGAATATATCGACAGTGCGGGGCTTGGCATGTTGCTGAACATGCAGAGTTTCCTGAATAAGAAGGAAGGGGATATCCGACTTATTAATACGATGCCGCAGATCAAACGTGTATTAGTGATCGCCCGCTTCGAGAAGAAATTTATTATCGAGTAAATCGATTCCCGGAGGTGGCGGGTGAAAGCATTAATCGTTGAAGACGAAGTCTCGCTGCAGTGCTTCCTTGAACATGTGCTCAAGGATGAATTTGACGAGTTGCTGATTGCTGACAATGGCCAGATGGCGTTAGATATTCTGGAATCTCTGGAAGAACTGCCCAATCTGGTCATCATGGATGTGTTGATGCCGGTAATGGATGGCTTTGAAGCGGCCAAACAAATCCGGATGCGTTACCGCAACACCTACCTCCCTATTGTGTTTCTCACGGGGATCACTGATAACGACGCGTTTAACCGCTGCATGACGCTGGGGGATGACTTTCTTACCAAGCCCATCAGCCGAACCACCATCGTTGCCAAAGTGCGTGCACACTGCCGGAACATACGTTTGTATAACGAAGTGTCCGAGCAGCGCGATAAGCTCAAGCATTTTCAGGCGCATACCCTTTATGAGCACACAATGGCAGAAACCATCTTCAGTAACCTGATGCAAGCGTGTTATCAGGAAGCGGAAGGGGTGGAGTTCTACACCAGTTCCTTTACCAATTTTAACGGTGATGTGGTTCTGGTGACCCCCAGACCGCAGGGTGGTATTTACGCCATGCTTGCGGATGCGACTGGCCATGGTCTACCTGCTGCTATTTCTACGATTCCTGCTACCAAAGCCTTCTTTGCCATGACCAAAAACGGTTTTGCCCTTGGCGACATCGTGAAGGAAATGAACGATACCCTAAAGAAATTCCTGCCTCCTGGCATGCTGGTGGCTGCAAACCTTCTTGAGGTGTCGGCGAATGGTCTCGAGGTGAATTGGTGGGGAGGCGGTATGCCAGATGGTTATCTGCTCGACAAGCGAGGAGAAATTAAACATCGCCTTCCATCAGCACATATGGCGCTTGGTGCAATGGATTCTGATGAGTTTGAAGCGAATCTGGTTGCTCTGCGAATGGAAGAAGGGGACAAGCTCTTTTTCTTCACTGATGGCGTCATCGAAGCGCGGGATGCAGAGGGCAGAGAATTGGGAGAAGAAGGGCTGGAAGCCATGTTCTCTGACAATCAGCCGAGCATTATCGAAGCAACCCGAGAGCATGTGACCAAGTTTACCAAAGGTGGTGGGGTCGGTGACGACATGTCGATGTTGGAAATGACGGCACCGATATTCAGCCGTGTGGAATTGCAGCCCGGTGAACCTGAATATTATGAAAGGCGTTCACCTGCGCAGCTCACCGTCTATTTCGGCGCTGATGAACTTCGTAAGGTGAATCTGGTCGGAGAGATCCGCCGCATGCTCAAAGGGACGCTTGGCAGCAATATCGATCTGGATTTGATGTGTACCATTATGTCAGAGCTTGCTAACAATGCCTTGGAGCATGGTTTGCTGAGATTGGCCTCTAACCTCAAGGTAGATGACGAAGGGTTTCTGGATTACTACATCGAACGTCAGGCAAGGCTGGATGCGCTTGACCGTTTTGCTTATCTGGAAGTGGGAATTTCATTCAGCCCAAGTAAGCGTGAACTCACATTCTATGTTTCGCACAATGGCGAAGGTTTCTATTACGAAGATGGAGACAGCACGCTTGATGATTCAGTTGCCCGATGTGGCAGGGGTATCGCGCTGGTCACTGAGCTTTGTGAGGACTTTTCCTATCTCGATGAAGGGCGCACAGCACGTGGCACATTCCGCTTGTCGGCGGGTATGGAATACAACGCCTAACATTTTATGGACGACACGAAGACAAGAAGCCTGCTATCACTAGCAGGCTTTCTTATTTGGTAAGTCTGAAGGGGGGCGAACAAAGCTCAGTCTTTCGTCGGGAACGCCTAGTTTAGGCTTCTTAACTGGTTCCCGCTGCTGGATCTTGGAACGAGCCATACAGGTAAGGCAGTCTTCCGTCAGCAACATATAGGCGCAAAGTGCTAACGTACAGACGAAAAAAAGCCCAGTCTTTCGACTAGGCTTCTTAAGTGGCTCCCCCTGCTGGACTTGAACCAGCGACATACGGATTAACAGTCCGCCGTTCTACCGACTGAACTAAGGGGGAATTGTCTGGTACTGATAAATTATCAATCACCATTCAAATATGGTGCCTCGAGGCGGAATCGAACCACCGACACGGGGATTTTCAATCCCCTGCTCTACCAACTGAGCTATCGAGGCAATGATGTAAGCGCGAGACTATACATCAAAAAAGTGGTGCCGGCTACCGGAGTCGAACTGGTGACCTACTGATTACAAGTCAGTTGCTCTACCAACTGAGCTAAGCCGGCACACAAACCGTGGAAACGTTGCTTTCGTATCTGCACCATTTCACTGAATATGGTGCCTCGAGGCGGAATCGAACCACCGACACGGGGATTTTCAATCCCCTGCTCTACCAACTGAGCTATCGAGGCAACGAGGTGCATTAAACGGATTTTGAGGCTTACCGTCAACACCTTTTTTTAAAAAAAACGTCAAATAAGACCGTTTGATGGCTTTTTGGCCTGTTTGGTTTAAAAATCCTCAGCTTTTCCAGTGTTTCCCGCGTTTTTATTGCATAGAGCGGAATTCTTTTTGGAACTTAGTGACCTTTTGGAGATAGCGTCTCGACTCTGACGACGGGTGTTTATTGGTTAATGCCCAATACACTTGATTAGGATTTAATCGGTTTAAATCATTCATCGCCCGTTTTCGGTCAGAACGGTGGAAGGTTTTCAATACATTACCTGTTCCGCCATTGTAAGCAGAGATCATGCTGTAATGTTTTGAAAGCGGATCGCGCACATCTTTCAGGTATCGTGTTTTCAAGATGTAGAAATACGCGGTACCTGCATCAATGTTCTTCGCTGGGTCAAAAAGATACTCAGGAGAAGGTTCTCCTGGGCGCTTTTTCACCAGTTTAAACACATCTCGTCCTGCTGTTTTTGGCACCACTTGCATCAAACCATATGCATTGGCCCAACTCACGGCGTAAGGGTTGAAGCTGCTTTCGGTTTTGATGATGGCGTAAATCAGCTCTTCGGAGATGCCATAGCGACGTGAAGCATCACGAATAAGGTCAGCATACTGATAGCGACGTTTACTGGAGTGATCCTTCACCATTGGTATTTCGACATAGAACACTTTCTGGAACCGCAGCGATTTGGTTTTCACTTTATTCGCCACCAGATACTCGGCGTAGCGATTGGCGCGCCATTCCCATGCGATCTCTTTTCCGTCTTGATCCAAAATCTGCCCTTGCAAGAAAGGCGCGCCGGATAGAGGAACATCAGCGGCGGAATAAAGATCGACCGACGCAGGATCGTTTGGTGTTAAAAGTGTCGTGACGATCGCCTGCTTCAAGTGCTGCTTGGGCTCAGTGGTGGCGACGGTTTCGATGGTGACAAGGCCGTTGGCGAAATCGACGCGGGCTCGGCTCATGTAGTTGTCGGTGTACTTTACGTAATCACGCTTGCCGGAAATGTAGATTTCGTCTTTACCCCAACGCACTTCGATGTCGCCGCTAAAACCGTTGATGAGCTTATCAAGTGCTGCGAAGTCCTTTTCAAATTGCCCCGGCAAAGGCGCGAGGTTTTTGGCAAAGCGGTTGGTGGTCTCGTAACTTACTCCAAGCGTAGACTCGACCATTTCGCGGCTACAGCCTGAAGTTAGGATTGCCAGAAGAAGTATTGTGAATAAGCGGCGCAAAGCGAAGAATCCCATAAAAACAAAAAAGCATCTCGATTAGCGTAATCAAGATGCTTTTAAATACAAAGCTATAAGGCTGATTGTGTGCAGAAAGCCTTACTCTGAAGGTGGAGTATAGCCTTCGATCACAGTGTCATGACCTTCGAACAGGAACTTTACCATTTCCTCTTCAAGCAGCTTGCGGTGCTCTGGCTCCATCATGTTGAGCTTCTTTTCGTTGATCAACATGGTTTGCTTGCTTTGCCACAGGGCCCAGGCTTCTTTGGAAATGTTATCGAAAATGCGCTTACCCAGCTCACCCGGATACAGTTGAAAATCCAGACCGTCTGCGTCTTTCTTCAGGCGCTGGCAAAATACAGTGCGGCTCATCATTAAGCTCCTAGTTACCCTAGTTATTATTTGAAAGTTCTAGCTCTCTGGTCAGGCTTTCCAGCAGCTTTTGTACCGGTGCTGCCAGCCCGACTTTCGCTGGTTGGGTTAAGTTATACCAAAGCCCGCCGTTGCCTTCCATGATCCCGTTTTCCCCAATGTTATCGGGTTTACTGTGTAACTTGACGCGAACGGGCACGATATCTAGGTGAAAGTGGCTAAAGGTATGACGAAACGCCGTGAGATGCTCTGGCTCATCAAAGTTGTTTTTCGCCAGTTTACTGGCAACAAAATTGTTGGCGGTTTGCTCGGGGGTCTCCGGCAGACACCACAACCCACCCCAAAGTCCTGCTGGTGGTCGCTGCTCCAGCCAGATTTGGTCTTGGTACTGGAACAGAATAAAACAGGTTTCTTTCTCTGGGATGGTTTTCTTGGGTTTCTTTCCGGGAAAATCCGTCTGACGACCCAGTGCATTGGCTTCACAGCTGTAATTGATCGGGCAGATATCGCATTTTGGTTTGCTACGGGTGCAGATCATCGCCCCCATATCCATCATTGCCTGGTTGTACCGCTGCACACCTTCAGCTGGCGTGTTTGCTTCGGCATGTTCCCAAAGCTGGTTCTCAACAGGCTTTTTCCCCGGCCAGCCTTCAACGGCGAAGTGGCGGGAAAGGGTTCGCTTTACGTTGCCATCTAAAATCGGATGATGTTGACCGAGTGACAGTGAAAGCACAGCACCGGCGGTTGAGCGGCCGACACCGGGTAGTGCCATCACATCTTCAATGTTTGTTGGGAATTCGCCACCAAACTCAGTGGCGATCTTCTGCGCCGCTTTATGCAAGTTACGGGCACGGGCGTAGTATCCAAGCCCAGTCCAGAGGTGCAGCACTTCATCGAGCTCGGCATTGGCCAAATCCACCACCGTTGGAAAGCGCGCCATAAAGCGTTCGAAGTAGGGGATAACCGTCGCAACCTGTGTTTGCTGCAACATGATTTCTGACAGCCACACTTTGTAAGGTGTTTTTTCTTGCTGCCACGGCAGGGTTTTACGGCCGTATTTGTCATACCACGTCAAAATGGCATCGGAAAAAGACTGACTCACTTTGCTTGCTCTTTGTTATCTTTATTGGCGGACAGTCTACTACGGTCGCTGATTAAAAAAGACCACGTTTTCTGGAAAGATTTGTACGGCAAGCGTCCAAGACTTGCACCGAGGCGCAATCTTTGGATAATGCGCGATCCGCTTAACTTTTCTTCATTATTGAGTTGCAGGCATAACACCATGGCAGAAGTCATCAAAACCGAATTGAACGAAGACGGCAAAGTTATTCGTAAGATCAGAAGCTTTGTACGTCGCGAAGGGCGTTTGACCAAAGGTCAGGAGCAAGCAATGAACGATTGCTGGCCGACCATGGGTATCGACTTCGAAGAGAAGCAACTCAATTGGACTGAAGTGTTTGGAAACGACAACCCAGTCGTGCTGGAAATAGGTTTCGGCATGGGCGCATCTTTGGTTGAAATGGCAAAGAATGCACCGAAGAAGAACTTCATCGGTATTGAAGTACACAGCCCAGGTGTTGGTGCATGTTTGATGGCTGCGCGTGACGCAGGTATTACTAACCTGCGCGTAATGTGCCACGACGCGGTTGAAGTGTTCGAGCACATGCTGCCAGTTGCGAGCCTTGATACCGTTCAGCTTTTCTTCCCGGACCCATGGCACAAAGCACGTCACCATAAGCGCCGTATCGTTCAGCCAGCATTTGTTCAAATGCTGCGTGACAAGCTGAAAATCGGTGGCATTTTCCACATGGCGACGGACTGGGAAAACTATGCTGAACATATGGTTGAAGTGATGGATGTGGCACCAGGTTACAAAAACACAGCGGTAGATGGTCCATACATTCCACGCCCTGAAGAGCGTCCACTGACTAAATTCGAAGCGCGCGGCCACCGTCTTGGCCACGGCGTTTGGGATATGAAGTACGCCCGCGTCGATTAATAAAAAACTCATACCATTCTTGCGACACGACTGTGTAAAGTGTCGCAAAGCCTAAAGCCAACCTCGTGTTGGCTTTTTTGACCACTGGAGATAGCAATGAAACCCACCCCAGAGCTTTTGAGCGGTATCCTGGAAGAAGTTCGTCCGCTGATCGGACAGGGCAAAGTCGCCGACTATATTCCGGCTCTGAAAAAAGTGCCAGCCTCTAAATTGGGCATCGCGGTGTGCTACAACGACGGCGAAATCATCACTGCTGGCGACGCTGAAGAAGCCTTTTCAATCCAGTCTATTTCCAAGGTGCTCAGTCTCACGCTAGCCCTGCAAAACTACCAGCCAGAGGAGATCTGGCTGCGGGTGGGTAAAGAGCCTTCAGGTCAGGCATTCAACTCTATGATCCAGCTTGAAATGGAGCAGGGGATCCCCCGGAATCCGTTCATCAATGCAGGCGCTTTGGTGGTGTGCGATATGTTACACAGCCGCCTTTCAGCTCCGCGCCAGCGCATGCTGGAGTTCGTTCGTCACCTTTCCGGTAACGAGCATATTTGCTACGACAAAGTCGTTGCATCCTCTGAAATGGATCACAGCGATCGCAATGCCTCAATCGCTTATCTGATGCGGGCTTTCGGCAATTTCGACAACGATGTGATGCCGGTACTGGCTAACTACTTCCATTATTGTGCGCTTCGTATGAGCTGTGTGGATCTGGCAAAGACATTTAACTATCTGGCAAATAAGGGACTTCCTTTAGGCGCAGAAAAAACAATTGTCAGCCAGACTCAGAGTAAGCAGGTGAATGCGCTTCTCGCCACCTGTGGTTTGTACGATGGCGCAGGGGAGTTTGCTTACCGTGTTGGCATGCCGGGTAAGTCCGGTGTCGGTGGTGGGATCATTGCAATCGTGCCGGGCGAAATGTCTATCGCCGTTTGGTCACCAGAGCTGGATCCATCAGGCAACTCCCTAGCGGGCACAGCAGCACTAGAACTGCTGGCAGAGCGCATCGGCCGTTCAATCTTCTAGGGTCTGTGGTCAGGCTCTAGCGCCTGGAAAGGTGTGACTTAAAAATCCGGTTGCACCGTCTAAGCCAGAGATGCGGAGAAGGTTTATGGGAATTGTGAGTCTGACAAATATGCTGAAAGTATCTTGCTTTTTTATGGCAATGCTGCCGTTTTTCGCTGCTGCAGAGAGCTGCCGTCCGGAGCTGCACGGCGATATTGAAATCAAATCCAACAGTATTCTTATCGAGCAGAACAACAACAGGTTCCGCATCGAGCCCAATGGTAACCTCTATGTCGACGTGCACCGTGTTAGCCTGTCTGATGCTCAGAAAGCGTCTTTGACTGCTTACAGTGAAAGAGTGCGTGCTGATTTACCTTATTTCAGTAAATCGCTATCTGATGAGCTGCAAACCTCCTGGCGTGCGCTTGATGGTGTGTTGGCCGCAGAGCTTGGTGAGCAAAGCAGCCTTCGTGGTGAGTTTGGGCAATTCCACCAACACTTGCAGCGCAGTGTCGTTGCTTCTTTCTACGGGGAAGATCATTCGCCACAGCTGAATCACAAAGCGCTGACACATGCAGTGCGTGAACTTGAGGCCAGCCTTCCTCAGTTAATTGCGACTGTTTCAAGTCGTGGACTGATGGACATTGCAGCGCTCAGTGCAGGCCAGAACAACCGAATGGAGTTCATCTCCAAGAAGATGGCGACGCTTCAGGATAAGCTCGCCAATGAAGTCCGCGTGCAGCGCAATCGTACTGTAGAGGTAAGACAGGAGCTGTGCTCTCGTCTTGGTGTTTGGCAAGAGCGGGAATCAGAAATTTCTGAGCTTATCCCGGCGTTGAAGGGCTGGAAGACAGTTACCGTTAGATAGTTTTCTCTTCTTGAAAAAACGGCGCGGACTTCCACGCCGTTTTTGTTTCTGCTGTCCTGCCTCATTACGGTTTATAGGTAAACTCGTAGTCCACGTTTTGCCATGCGTCATCCACATGTCTCATGTACTGGCGAAGCTCTTTGGCTTCTACATGTCGGGTTTTGGCACGGTAGTAATAATCCGCTTCCACGTAGGTTTTATCCAGCAAAACCTCACCGGGTTCGGCCACGGTCTTCAGTGAGCTTTTGAATTCGAAAAATGGATTATTCACTGTGCTTTCGGATTGCTCTATGTTCCAGTTTTCAGGAAGGCTCAGTTTGATTTTTTGACGCACGGCGCCATCAGTACCAAAGCGGAATGGAGTTTTGCGACGGATGAGATCGGGTTTGGTCAGGTAATCGTCGACAATGTCGCCAGAGATCACGAAAGAATAAGTGTCTTCAGTCTTCGACCAAAGATCGTCAATCACGTACGCTTCATTGAGCGTTAGCTCATTCAGATCTTTATCGTCGCTGACTGACAATGGACGCAGGAAATCGAGACCACTGAAGAACCCTGCATAGTAGTTGGCATATTCCTCACCCAGCTCGCGAAGCGGTTTGGATTCGAGGTAACGACGCCAGCGTTCGGCTTCTAATCCGCGATAAGTGGTTTTTACTGCCAGATAGCTTTCCGCGTGAGCATGATTGACGACATAACGCTGCTCGATGTCCTGAGTTACTGGGACTTCCTGTGAGGACATCTTGGTGAGATCGTTGCTGTCTGGTTGGAGTATCAGGCCATACCCGAGTCTTGACTGGGCAAGAGTGTCGAGTCGGTTCCCCTGATGGGTACGGGTTGCATCAATCCAAATCCATTCGCCTTCTTTCTTTAGCGCCACAATGACATGGTTAAAGCTGAATGGAGCGGCAGGTTGATGGGCCAATTGATCGCGCCAGAAAGTGTCGACCAGCGCGGGATAAGCTTCAACGCCCATCGCTTCCAGCATAGACACCAGCAGCAAGGCTTTGTCTTTGCAATCGCCATAGCCCTGGGAAATGATTTGTGCAGGCGGGCGCGGCTTGTGCGAGCCAATGCCATTTTCAATGCCGAGGTAGCGGATGTTGTTTTGCACGTAGTGAATCGCAGCAACGGCCTGCTTTTCCTGTGAATCTGGGTACGTTTGCTGGATATCTTTGACCAATGCCTGAACTTCGTCGTCGTCCGGCGTGGCTTGATAAAGCGGCAGCGCCCAGCTCACCACATCTTTCCAATCTGTATAGCTCGAAACATGAAGATAAGGATATGGGTTGTACCAGCGCGGCTGTTCAGGTTCGTCGAAGTCATACAAACCATTAGCTTGTCGGTAGGTGAAAGTCGTGATGCCATCGTCGCGGGTCTGGCGGAAATCGCCCTGTCCTTTACCGTCCAGATTGGTGACGGAAATGCCACTGTCTGAAGGGGCCAGAATCCGCGCATTCACCAGCGCTACTGTGCTCGCCCAGCCGGTTTTTATGTACCACTCACGTCGTTCACCAAACACGGGATTAAATCCAGTAATGGTGTAGCTGACATCAATCACATCACCTACCTGAACATCATCAAGCACGATATGCAGGGTTTCATCACCGTTGTAGAGCAGGGAATCCAGTTCCACTTCCCGTTTGAAGCGGTCGATCTGAGCGGTTTCTTTTCGATCCAGTACTTTACCGTCCCGCACCAGTTCGAGGCGGTGAATCGCGACTTTCTGATAGGAAGGATCGAAGTCAATTGAGATCTGGGAGCCGGACTCAACACCTTCAATCGAGACCACTTTGCTGGTGTAGCGTTTATATTCGACGGGGTTGGGCACGACGAGATTTAGCTGTCTGTCCACAATCAAAAATTGTTGATCGTAGAAGTGGGCGCTCTTGTCGAGTTCGGGGATTTGGGAAATAGGCTCTACCCAATCTGGCAGAGCGGTATATAAGTCATTTTGTTGCGCTAGTGCGAGGGAGGGAAAGCTCGCTATCACGCCAAGGGCAATCAGATACTTCTTCATCTACAACGCTGTCCTTTGCTTTCGAGAACAAAAGGCAGCGTCGCATTGCTGCCTACTCGTTGATGAACCCTGCGAGTAGATCGTTCAGGAACAATCGCCCTTTCTCTGTGACTTGCCAGTGGGTGTTAGTGTCTGTCAGCAAGCCTTCCTTAATTGCATGTCGCAGCGGCGTCTCCACAGTGTCGAGTGACAGTCCGGTTCTTGCCGGGTAATCGGCCTTCGGACAGGACTCTACCAGTCGGAATCGGTTCATGAAGAACTCGAACGGCAGTTCATCTGCCTCCACTATATGCAATTCGCTGAGGTAATCTTTCTCAGGATCGAGATATCCGCGCGGATGTTTCACTTTTACTGTTCGCTGTACGGTATTGTTATCTAAAGTAACTTTTCCATGAGCCCCGCAACCAATACCCAGATAATCACCAAAACGCCAGTAGTTGAGGTTATGCCGGCACTGGAATCCCGGCTTGCTGTAGCCAGAGGTTTCATACTGAACATACCCGGCATCAGACAGCAGTTTGTGGCCTTGTTCGAATATGTCCCAAAGGTCGTCATCATCCGGCAGTGTGGGCGGCTTGGAGTAATACTGGGTGTTCGGCTCGATGGTGAGCTGATACCAAGAAAGGTGAGGTGGGTTGAGCGCAATCGCCTGTTTGAGGTCATCCAGCGCGCCTTCGAGTGTTTGATCAGGAAGACCATGCATCAGATCGAGGTTAAAGCTGTTGAGTCCAGCTTCATGCGCCAGATTGGCAGCACGTTTGGCTTCATCCGCGCCGTGAATGCGCCCAAGACGGGCGAGCTTTTGGTTATCAAAGCTCTGCACGCCAATCGATATGCGGTTCACACCAGCTTTGCGATAAGCAACGAACTTGTCAGCTTCCACAGTACCGGGGTTGGCTTCCATGGTGATTTCAATGTCATCATCAAACGGGATCTGCGCTTCGATGCCTTGCAGCAAGCGAGTGATCTCTTCCGGTGACATCAGGCTCGGTGTGCCGCCACCTATGAAGATGGAATGCAGCTCGCGGCCACTCACCCCTTTGAAACGGTTGAGGTCTTTTCTCAAATCATCCAACAGGGCATCAATGTAGTAGCGCTCCGGCACCTCGCCTTTCAGCGTGTGGGAGTTGAAATCGCAGTACGGGCACTTTTGCACACACCAGGGGATGTGAACATAAAGGCTCAGGGGAATGTGAACCGCCATCGGGGATTACTTCTTCTCTTCGCTCATCGCAGCAAACAGCTTCTTCAGCGCCTGACCGCGGTGCGAGATTTGCTTTTTAACGGCAGGCTCAATGTTTGCGAGCGTGCAGCCATGCTCTTCGACGTAGAACACTGGGTCGTAACCAAAGCCGTGTGACCCAGACGCTTCACGAGCGATGGTGCCTTCGAATTTGCCGTGGCAAACCAGTGGTGTTGGGTCGTTGGCATGGCGCATATAAACCAGCACACAATGGAAACGCGCGGTGCGTTTGTCATCCGGTGCGTCTGCCATGTTTTCCAGCAGCTTTTCCAGATTCGCTTGATCGCCTTTTCCTTCGCCGGCATAACGCGCGCTGTAAACACCCGGCGCACCGTTGAGGTAATCCACTTCCAGACCAGAATCATCAGCGATTGCTGGCAGGCCAGTTTCTTTTGCTGCATGGCGCGCTTTGATGATGGCGTTTTCAATGAAGGTGGTGCCGGTTTCGTCGGCGTCTTTTACCGCGAACTCACTTTGTGCAAACACTTCCAGACCGAAATTCTGTAGCAGATCAGCCATCTCTTTGACTTTGCCAGCGTTACCTGTTGCCAGAACCACTTTGCTCATTGTTCTCTCCTGAATTTGGGGGCGGCCGCGAATCGAAAACCAAAAAAAGGCGCCGCAATGGGGCGCCATGATACCTGAATAAACAGGGGTCAGTCAGCGTAAAACGTCTGGTTAAAGGTGAGTTTTCCGCTGCGGTTTCCTTCAGCGCTGATATCAATAGTGAAGGCGTAATTTTCTTCGTTGGCAAACCGAAGCTCTGCCAGATAGTAAATCGCATCTCCTTCACGCACTTCGCGGAAGGTCAGTGGCTTTTTGTTGCCTAGAAGATTGCGCGCTTCGCCGGTCAGTGTTGCTGTGAGTGCCGGTTTTCCTGCCTGCGCTTTATCTAAAATGGCGATATTCAGGATGGCATTCACACCACTGCGTTTCAGGTCATAGGCCTTAGCAACTTTTGGGGTAATAAACGTTGAGTTAAACGCCGAGTAATGCACTTCCAGTGTGCCAATGTCTTTAGACTGACCAGCGTGTGCGAACGGGGAGAGCAGCATCAGTGCGCTTATCAGCGGGAGAACGAAACGTTTCATTGCGGATATCCTTGTCAGGTGAAACCAGTGCGTCCATTTGCTTCGTCGTCTAAGACCATTTGCTTAGTAGCCCAGGAAAGGACGCACCTTTTAATTACTGCTTAAGTGCAGGGATCAGATCACCGATGGCATCGGGACAAAGCGAAGGGCTGTGAATGCGAACCTGCTTATGTCTGCCAAGCTCACCTTTTTCGATATCAATCTGGCCTTTGACCACTTTGAACTGTTTCGACAGGAATTTGGTGAGATGGGCGTTGGCTTTGCCATCAACAGGCGGGGCGGTGATGGCGAGTTTAATTTCCTCGCCGTGTTGCCCCATCCATTGGTCCCTGCTGGCCTTGGGCTGGATATAGAGCCTTAAGATAAGGTCATCGTTATCCAGCCAGGCCGGGCGTGGTGCGGTCATGACTATGACTTACAGCACGAACCACAGATTGCCGAAGTAGGGGCTCAGCAGATCGCCGATAAAGAAGTTCAGGAACTGCAGCGCGATGAACAGGAACAGGATACTGAGATCCAGACCGCCCAGTGGTGGGATCACGCGGCGAATTGGCGCGACCAGTGGCTCAGTAAGCTGCACCATCACATATTCAATTGGGCTGCGGCCTTGGCTCACCCAGCTCAGAATTGCGCGAAGGATCAGTACCCAAAACAGCAGTCCACCTGCGGCTTTCACTAATGCCACTAAACCAATCAGGAAGTAGCTGGAATCAAACACCAAGGTGCCTGAACCGACCAATTGCAGGGTGAAGAACTTCGCTACACACAGCAAGTAAGCAAACAATACAGTCGCTAAATCCAAGCTTCCGATGGAAGGAATGATGCGGCGCAGCGGTGAAACCACTGGCTGGGTAGCTTTCACCACAAATTGGCTGAATGGGTTGTAGAAGTCAGCGCGTGCCCACTGCAACCAGACCCGAAGCAACACCACCATGATGTATAGATCGAACAGTGTTGAAACGAGAAAATTCATCGAGTTCATAAAATAGCCCTAAAATAGCGATTCCATCTCTTCGGCGCGGCGCACTGCAGCCTGCATGGCTTCAGAGACCGTTTCCGTGAGTTGTTTGTTATTAAATACGTTCAGTGCCTCAGCGGTAGTGCCGCCTTTGGACGTGACTTGTTCTCTTAAGGTTGCCAGTTCAATGTCCGGGTTGGCAACCACCATTTTAGCCGCGCCGAGCGCCGCTTGCTGAACAAGCTCTCGTGCGGTTTGTGTATCAAATCCCTGACGCTCTGCTTCTTTCTGCATGGCTTCCATGAACAGGAAGAAATAGGCAGGTGCACTGCCGGCTGCGGCAATGACACCATTGATGCCAGATTCTTCGTTCACCCAGCAGACTTTTCCAACGGCGCTTAACAGTTCGCCTGAGAATTGTCGGTCAGCATCAGATACAGAGTCTGGCGCATAAAGGCCACTCATTCCTTCACCAACCAATGAAGGTGTGTTTGGCATCACACGAACAAGGTTGAGCGGTGTGCCAGCCATTTCGCTCAGACGTGATACTGATATGCCGGCAGCGATAGAAATCGCGAGTTTATTCGACCAGTCAACATCTTGCATGCTGGCTAGGAGCTCTTCCATGCCTTGTGGTTTAACGCCAAGCACGACAACATCGGCTTGCTTCGCGCTTTCAATACCGTCTTCACTGGCATTGATGCCAAAGGTTTCACGAAACGCGGCGCTTTTTTCTGGTGTACGGTTAACAGCTGTGATTTTATCTGCTGGATAGCCAGCCTCAATAAGGCCAGCAATGATCGAGCGTGCCATGTTGCCGGCACCGATAAAGGCGATTGTGCGTTGTTCCATCAATCTTAATTCCTTTGTTTAGGCGGCGTCACCGCCGCGAGTGTTCTGTCACTTGCGATTGCTGTAATCACGCGCACCGAAAATCGCGGTGCCGATACGCACCATAGTGCTGCCGGAAGCAATCGCTGCATCCATGTCGCCACTCATACCCATAGACAGGGTATTAAATTGGGGGCGACCTACTTTCATTTCTTCAAACAGCGCGGACAGTGGCGCGAAGGCCTCGAGCTGTTTCTGGTGATCGTCTTCCGGCTGTGGAATGCACATCAGGCCGCGAAGGGTCAGGTTTGGCAATGCATCGATTTCATCTGCCAGCGTTTTCACTTCTTCAAATCCGGTGCCGGATTTAGAGATCTCACCGCTGGTGTTGACCTGAATAAGCACCTGAAGTGGCGCTGATTCATCCGGACGCTGATCGCTCAGGCGTTGCGCAATCTTGCTGCGGTCAATCGAGTGAACCCAATCGAAGTGCTCAGCAATCGAACGAGTTTTATTGGACTGGATAGGGCCAATAAAGTGCCATTCAAGATTGGGGTGAATCACGTTGAAGTGGGTGATTTTTTCGACACCCTCCTGCACATAGTTTTCGCCGAACAAGGTGTGACCTGCTTCCACGGCGTCTGCGATGGCTTCAATGGGTTTGGTTTTGCTGACAGCGAGTAATTGCACGCCAGAGGCGTCTCTCCCGCATTTTTGTGCGGCACTGTCTATTTGGCTGGTGACCTGTTCTAGGTTTTGTTTGATACTACACATGTTAGATTCTGCGAGGAAACGAGTTAATGGATATTACTGAATTACTGGACTTTAGTGTAAAGCATAACGCTTCAGATCTACATCTTTCAGCTGGGGTTCCCCCAATGGTCCGCGTAGATGGTGATGTCCGCAAGCTTAGCCTGCCTCCGCTAGACCACAATGCGGTGCACCGTCTTATTTTCGATATCATGAACGATGCTCAGCAGCGCGAGTTTGAACAAAACCTCGAAGTCGACTTCTCTTTTGAACTGGCCTCTGTCGGCCGTTTCCGTGTGAATGCGTTTCATCAATCCCGTGGTTGTGCCGCGGTGTTTCGCAGCATTCCTTCGAAAATTCCGACACTTGATGCGATTAACGCGCCTGCAGTGTTCCAGCAATTTACCGAGTATCAGAAAGGTCTGGTACTGGTCACCGGGCCGACAGGCTCAGGTAAGTCGACCACGCTGGCCGCGATGATCGACAAGATTAACAGCAGTCAGCATCGTCACGTATTGACCATCGAAGACCCTATTGAATTTGTCCATGAGCAGAAAAACTGTTTGATCAACCAGCGCGAAGTGCACCGTGATACCCATTCGTTCAACAATGCGCTCCGCTCGGCGCTGCGTGAAGACCCGGACGTGATTCTGGTCGGTGAGCTTCGTGACAAGGAAACTATTAGCCTTGCGTTGACGGCAGCAGAAACCGGTCACTTGGTCTTTGGTACGCTGCACACCTCCAGCGCAGCAAAAACCATCGACCGTATTATCGATGTCTTCCCGGGGGCGGATAAGCCGATGGTGCGCTCCATGCTGTCTGAATCGCTGCGTGCGGTGGTGTCGCAAAAACTGGTGAAGCAGATTTCCGGCGGTCGTATCGCTGCCCACGAAGTGATGATTGCGACACCGGCGATTCGAAACCTTATCCGTGAAGACAAGATTGCCCAGATGTATTCGATGATTCAAACCGGATCAGGCCTTGGCATGCTGACGATGGAACAGTCACTTCGTAACCTCACCATGCAAGGGCTGGTGGACACGGCTGAAGCAAACAAAGCACTGGATAACGCAGGGATGGGCTTCTAACCATGCAGAACACGCTCCAAGAACTGCTGGATAAGATGCTGGCGCAGAAAGCGTCGGATTGTTACATCACGGTTGATGCGCCTTGTATGTTGCGTGTCGATGGTAGCCTAAAACCAGTGGCTGGAAAGCTCGACTTAGAAGGTGTCAAAGCGCTGGTCACTGAGGCCATGGATACCGAAACCGAGCAGAAGTTTTATGCCGACCGTGAAGCGAACTTTGCTTTAGTCACTGAAAATGGACGCTTCCGTGTTAGTGCGTTCTGGCAGCGTGACTTACCGGCTATGGTACTTCGCCGCATTGAAACCCAAATCCCTGATATTTACTCGCTGGGTTTACCTGATGTGATTCAGGATTTGTCGATAGCCAAGCGTGGTCTGGTGCTGATTGTCGGTGCAACAGGTTCGGGGAAATCAACCTCGATGGCAGCGATGGTGGGGTTCCGCAACCGACACCGCAGCGGCCATATCCTGACGGTGGAAGACCCGATTGAGTTTATCCACCCGCATGACAAATGCATCGTGACCCAGCGTGAAATCGGTATTGATACTGACAGCTACGAAGTGGCGCTGAAAAACTCGCTACGTCAGGCGCCGGATATGATCATGATTGGCGAAATTCGAACCCAGGAAACCATGGAATACGCCATGCAGTTTGCTGAAACCGGTCACCTTTGTATCGCAACCTTACACGCCAACAACGCCAATCAGGCACTGGAAAGGGTGTTGCATCTGGTGCCTAAAGAGCGTCGCGAGCAGTTCCTGTTTGATTTGTCGCTCAACCTTCGCGGTATTCTGGCTCAGCAACTGGTGCCAGATGTCAGTGGCATCGGCCGTCATGGCGCATACGAACTTCTGCTCAATACCTCTCATGTGTCGGATCTGATTCGCCGTGGTGAGCTGCATGAGCTGAAAGAAACGATCCGCAAAGGCAAGAATGCGGGAATGTGTACCTTTGACCAATCCTTGTTTGAGCTTTTCCAGATGGGCAAAGTGTCGAAAGACGAAGCGCTTCATCATGCGGACTCGCGCAATGATCTCAAACTCATGATGAAGATGGCGGAACAGTCATCCAGCAGTTTGTCGCTGGCGAATGTCAGTATTGAGGGGCAGTAAAGAAAGTTGGCCTTCACAGAGAAAAGAAAAGCGCCTCAGGGCGCTTTTCTTTTATTCACCGTATTGATTTTCAAACCAGCTCTCGACAATGATGACTGCTGACTGGCTGTCTATTTCACCTTTCCCCAAGGCTTTATAGCCGCCATACTCAAACAGCGAAGAGCGTGCTTCTGTGGTAGTCAAACGCTCGTCATGCAGCTCCACATTCACACCGAAACGGCCTTTAAGGCGGTTGGCAAATTTACGGGCGCGAGGCGTAATGGCTTCCAATTCGCCGCCGTGTAAATCCAAGGGTAAACCCACGACGACCAGGTCCGGTGTCCATTCTTTCAAAATGGCTTCAATGTTTTCCCAGCTAGGGATGCCGTCTTTTGCTTTGAGAGCTTTGAGCGGACGGGCGGTGCCGGTAATAGCCTGACCGATGGCCACACCGATGCTTTTTGTGCCGTAATCAAAGCCCAGCACTGTTTGAATGTTACTCATGGAAAACTCTTATGCGTGTCCAACGTCTGTGGACAGGTTCAAGGCGTCTATGCCCATTTGTTTGAGAGCTTTTTCCCAGCGCTCGTTGATGGGAGTATCGAAAATCACTTTTGGGTCGGCTTCAATTGTGAGCCAGCTGTTTTCTGCCAATTCCTGCTCAAGTTGACCCGCATCCCAACCCGCGTAGCCGAGGGCGACAATAAACTGGGCTGGCTCTTCGTTAGTCCCAAGGGTACTCAGAATGTCTTTGGATGTTGTCACCGTCAGCTCATCAGATAACTGAATGCTGGAGCCAAAAAGCTTGGGATTTTTATGCAATACAAAGCCGCGATCTTCCGAAACTGGACCGCCAAATAGCACGGGCTGGTCAAGGCTCACTGGATGGGTAACATCCTGCTCGCGTTCCACTTCGATTTGATCCAGCATTTTGGCAATGGAGATGTTGATGGGCTGGTTGATCACCAATCCCATGGCCCCGTCTTCATTGTGTTCGCACATGTAAACGACACTGTGCTGGAAGCGTTCATCAGCCATGCTGGGCATTGCGACTAAGAAATGATTTTTTAAATTCACTGTGTCTTCCACATTGCGCCCTTCATTGCGTATGAGCCTACTTTCATTATGAGCAGTAAGCTGAAGAATGTCAGATCCGGGCGAGCAGTTTCGCCCGGTTTGCCTTGCGGTTATTTTTGCAGGCGAGCTTCGATAGCATCCATCAATTTGCCACTGATATTGATATCAAATGCAGCTTCAATTTCGCGGATACACGTTGGGCTGGTCACGTTAATTTCGGTCAGCTTGTCACCAATGATGTCCAGACCCACGAAGATCAGGCCTTTCTCTTTCAGCGTTGGTGCCACTGCACGGGCAATTGCCCAGTCAGTGTCGCTGAGTGGGCGCGCTTCACCACGGCCGCCTGCTGCCAGATTGCCTCGGGTTTCCCCTTTAGCTGGAATACGCGCCAGGCAGTAAGGCATGGGTTCACCATCCACCACCAGAATGCGTTTGTCGCCGTTGCTGATGTCTGGCACAAACGTCTGCGCCATGCAGTAATTGTTACCAAGGCCAGTCAGGGTTTCGATGATCACTGACAGGTTAGGATCGCCTTGCTTCACGCGGAAGATAGACGAGCCACCCATGCCATCCAAAGGTTTCAGGATCACGTCGCCGTGTTTTTCCTGGAATGCTTTGATTTGGTCTGCACGACGGGTCACTAGCGTGATTGGCGTGTGCTCTGGGAACCAGGCAGTGAACAGTTTTTCGTTACAGTCACGAAGGCTCTGCGGTTTGTTGACGATAAGACAACCTTCCACTTCCGCGCGCTCGAGAATGTAGGTCGCGTAGATGTATTCGGTATCAAACGGTGGGTCTTTACGCATCAACACAGCGTCGAGATCGGCCAGCGCGATTTCCTGCTCGCTGACCACCTCGAACCATTTCTCCGGGTTTTCTTCAAGCGTGACAATTTTGGTGCGTGCCAGCGCTTTGCCTTGCTCCAAAGACAGGTCATTCATTTGCATGTAATGAATTTCCCAGCCGCGCTTTTGCGCTTCCAGCATCATGGCAAAGGAGGAGTCTTTTTTGATGTTGATGGACTCGATTGGATCCATCACTACGCCCAGTTTGATCATTAATTTATCCTTATTAACCGAGGTCGTCTTTAACCCAGATCGCCAAAGCGAACCTGCAGGGCAGTGATTGCCGTCAGTGCTGCGGTTTCAGTGCGCAGAACACGTGGCCCCAATAATGTTTCCTCAAACCCAAATTCACGGGTTCGTTCAATTTCTTCTGATGACAGACCGCCTTCAGGGCCAATCAGCAAACGCACACGGCTAACTGGCTCGGGCAGGGTATTGATTGAGTATTTTGCGCGCGGGTGAAGGTTCAGTTTCAGCCCGTCAAATGTTTCCTGCATCCACTCATCCAGCGACATTACAGGACGAATCTCTGGCACCACATTGCGCCCGCATTGCTCACAGGCTGCAATCGCGATTTTCTGCCATTGATACAGTTTCTTGTCGAAGCGATCTGCATTGAGCTTGACACCACAGCGTTCAGAGATCAGTGGAGTAATAATGTTGACACCTAGCTCTACCGATTTTTGAATAGTGAACTCCATTTTGTCGCCGCGGCTGATGACCTGGCCCAAGTGCAAATCCAGCGGTGATTCGATGCTGCGTTCAACACGCTCAACGATATCGACAGTGACAGATTTTTTACCTGATTCAGCAATCACGGCAGGGAACTCTGCGCCGTGACCATCAAACAGCAATACTTCCTGACCCACCTGCATACGAAGCACACGGCCAACGTGATTGGCAGCGTCATCGCTCAGGGCAATGCGGCCAGTGTCAGGTAAGGATTCAGGATGGAAAATTCTTGGGATACGCATGGTGTTTTCATGACTGGATAACAATAGACAGCAGTGTATCACGCTGCTGCCTATTGGCTGTAGTGTTGCGCGCTCCCTGAAGTATCAGAGACCGGTCTTTTCACAGGAAGCTTGCACAAATGGGTTGTGATTGCCTTGCTCTCGGGCGATGCGGCGGTCACGCTCACATTCCCACTCGGTCACCGGGTAGGTTTTGTCCCAGGCGTCCATCAGCTTTTTCTGTGCGGATGCTAGACGAAAATCATATTGCTGGTTCATGTACTTGTAGGTTCGCGCAATGGCACCGCGGCTTTGTGCTGGCGGCTCAAATACACGTTGCTTGAAGTTCACCTTCGCCGCGCACTGACCATAAAAAGCCCCGTCGTTGCCATTCCATTGCGAGAAGCGGAAGTTCGAGCGGTCACCGTTAACTTCGCCAATGGCGGGAACCAGATTGTGCAGGTCAGCTTCCATCAGTTTGAAAGCCACGTCATTGAGGGTGCAGTTCTTGCGCCCACCGTCTTGCCAGCATTGACGCTGATGGCCAAATTGCCATGCAGGCACCACATGCTCCCATTCAATGCGGCTGGCACGCTTTTCCTGTTTGCGAACTTGATAACCACACTCAGAAAAATCAGGCACGCCCTTCTTGCCCTGCCATTCAATGTCACAGCCGCAGTAAAACGAAGTTGGGTAGTCCTGATAGATTTTTTGCGCGATGCGTTTGGCTTTACTGAAGGATTGCGGATGCTCGGCTGCTGTTGTGATCGAAGGGATCATCAGTGCCGAAAGCAGCATCAGAAATGTTCTCATGTGTAATTAGCGCTCGGTGTTGGAATTGTGTGGTTTGATTATTACAGACTATTGCGAGCGAAATCGCACTAAATTAGTGTTAATTGAAGAGTTTATTGATAAGTAAAGCGTTGCTTATGCAAGAGAAGGGACGAAGACAAGAGGCCGTTTGCAGCGGCGGCAAACATATTGAACCTGTTCGCGTTGAACTTTATTGTGACGACGAATAGAGAGCTCGATATGGTCACAGCCGCACTGATAGGTAAAAGTTTTTCCCTGAACAGAACTGACATCAAAGCTGTGGGTGGTTTTGGGTATTACACCAAACACCTGTGACATCACCGCCTGCCACTCTTTACCATGCGGCCGCACTTTTCCAAAACGGGCATAGACAACCAAGTGACTGATTTCGTGCGGCACCACTTCGTCAAAAAAAGCCTCGACGTTTTCTTCCAGCAATACCGGGTTAAACCTGAGTTGCCAGCGTTGAAGCAATGCCATTCCTGCCGTTTTCCCACGAATATCAAACCGGATTGCAGGCACCGCAAATTCACTCCCAAGCTGCTTGTTAGCCAGAGTGATGCATTCGCTGACGCGTTGAGTAAGACGATAGTGGAGTTCGTTCATGTTCGGCAGTTTAGATTCAGGAGCCGACAGGGTAGGGAACAGAAACAAAAAAGGGAAGCCTGAGCTTCCCTTTCGTATTCAGACTGCGATTACTTGATTTGAGCGAAATCGCGCAGTGCTGCCACTTTATCGGTCTTTTCCCAAGGGAACTCTTCGCGACCGAAGTGACCGTAGGCTGCTGTCTTCTTATAGATAGGTTGCAGCAGGTTCAGCATTTCCTGCAGGCCGTAAGGGCGCAGGTCGAAGTGTTGGCGAACCGCTTCAATGATGATGTCGTGAGACACTTTCTCGGTACCGAAGGTTTCAACCATGATAGACGTTGGATCCGCAACACCGATGGCGTAAGACAATTGGATTTCACAACGGTCAGCCATGCCTGCAGCAACGATGTTCTTCGCTACATAGCGTGCAGCGTATGCAGCAGAGCGGTCAACTTTCGATGGATCTTTACCGGAGAATGCACCGCCACCGTGGCGAGCCGCGCCGCCATAGGTATCAACGATGATCTTACGACCCGTCAGACCACAGTCACCCATTGGGCCACCGATAACAAAACGGCCAGTTGGGTTGATAAAGAAGTTGGTGTCTTTGTTCAGCCACTCTGTAGGCAGTACTGGCTTGATGATCTCTTCCATCACCGCTTCACGCAGGTCTGGCGTGGAGATGCTGTCACAGTGCTGGGTAGACAGAACAACCGCATCGATGCCAACAATCTTACCTTGGTCGTATTGGAAGGTGACCTGAGATTTTGCATCCGGGCGCAGCCAAGGTAGCGTACCGTTCTTACGAACTTCTGCCTGACGTTGAACCAGACGGTGAGAGTAAGTGATTGGTGCAGGCATCAATACATCAGTTTCGTTACATGCGTAACCGAACATGATGCCTTGGTCGCCCGCGCCCTGCTCTTTAGGGTCAGTTTTATCAACACCTTGGTTGATGTCAGGAGACTGTTTACCGATGGTGTTCAGAATCGCACAAGAGTCTGCGTCGAAACCCATGTCAGAGTGAACGTAGCCGATTTCGCGAACGGTTTCGCGGGTCAGCTCTTCGATATCAACCCATGCTGAGGTTGTGATTTCACCACCAACCATCACCATGCCGGTTTTCACGTAAGTCTCACAGGCTACGCGTGCTTTTGGATCCTGCTTCAGAATCGCGTCAAGAACGGCGTCTGAAATCTGGTCTGCGATTTTGTCTGGATGACCTTCTGATACTGACTCAGAAGTAAACAGGTGTTTAGCCATGTCTTTTCCCTAGCAATAATAAATGTTGGTTGATACCGAATCTTTGTTTGTAAAAGCATCTTTGGTCGTCTGACCGTATAAAAGTATAGATGCTTTTCCATCTGGACGTCTATTTTACGCAGGGCAGCGTATAAATCAACCTCACAAATTGTCTGCTTTATTGAGTAATCGTTTGCGTCCGTAATCTTGTAGTTACAAATAGATGCAGAACTTTCCCATTGAGAACAGACAGAATCCCCTAAAATCAGCCATGTAAAACGTTTGCAGACCTGCTGGACTCTTGCGACAATACTCGCCCGCCGAATTCAGCAATCTGGCTGCTTGGTTAACAAGTATTGTGCCGGATTGCCTATAACTCAAAACCTCTAATGATCTCAGGAGCAGACATGTCTTCTCGCAAGGTTTTAGCAAACGCGATCCGTGCCCTAAGCATGGACGGTGTACAACAAGCTAACTCTGGTCACCCAGGTGCCCCTATGGGCATGGCAGATATCGCCGAAGTCCTGTGGCGTGACCACATGAACCACAACCCACAAAACCCTGAGTGGGCGGACCGCGACCGCTTCGTACTGTCAAACGGTCACGGCTCTATGCTGATCTACTCTCTGCTGCACCTGACCGGTTACGATCTGTCTATCGACGATCTGAAAAACTTCCGTCAACTGCACTCGAAAACGCCGGGCCACCCTGAGTACGGCTACGCGCCAGGTGTAGAAACGACCACTGGTCCTCTGGGTCAAGGTATCACCAACGCTGTCGGTATGGCGATTGCAGAAAGAGCACTGGCTGCTCAGTTCAACCGTGAAGGCCACGACATCGTTGACCACAACACTTATGCGTTCCTGGGTGACGGCTGTCTGATGGAAGGTATCTCTCACGAAGCATGCTCGCTGGCAGGCACGCTGGGTCTGGGCAAACTGATCGCGTTTTGGGATGACAACGGCATCTCTATCGACGGTCATGTTGAAGGCTGGTTCACTGACGACACACCCAAGCGTTTCGAATCTTACGGCTGGCACGTTATCCCAGCAGTAGACGGCCACGACGCTGACGCAATTAATGCAGCGATTGAAGCGGCGAAAGCAGAAACCGGTCGTCCTACCCTAATTTGTACCAAAACCATCATCGGTTTCGGTTCACCAAACAAAGCAGGCTCTCACGACTGTCACGGTGCACCACTGGGCGCTGACGAAATCAAAGCGGCACGTGAGTTCCTGGGTTGGGAACACCCTGCATTTGAAATCCCGGCTGACGTCTACGGTCGGTGGGACGCGAAAGAAGCGGGCGCAGCAAAAGAAGCGGCTTGGAACGAAAAGCTGGCTGCGTACGAAGCTGCACACCCAGAGCTGGCGGCAGAGTTCAAACGCCGTGTAAACGGTGACCTGCCTGCTGAGTGGGAAGAAAAAGCCAACCAAATCATCGCCGACCTGCAAGCGAACCCAGCAAACATTGCTTCACGTAAAGCATCTCAAAACGCGCTGGAAGCGTTTGGTGCGATGCTGCCTGAATTCATGGGTGGCTCAGCTGACCTGGCACCTTCTAACCTGACCATGTGGTCTGGCTCAAAAGCCCTGACCGGTGAAGATGCTTCCGGCAACTACATCCACTACGGTGTGCGTGAGTTCGGTATGACCGCGATCATCAACGGTATCGCTCTGCATGGTGGTTTCGTCCCATACGGCGCGACCTTCCTGATGTTCATGGAATACGCGCGTAACGCGATGCGTATGGCAGCACTGATGAAAGTGCAGAACATTCAGGTTTACACTCACGACTCTATCGGTCTGGGTGAAGACGGCCCGACGCACCAACCGGTTGAGCAAATCGCTTCTCTGCGCCTGACACCAAACATGAGCACATGGCGCCCATGTGACCAGGTAGAGTCTGCAGTTGCTTGGAAACTGGCGATTGAGCGTAGAGACGGTCCAAGCTCGCTAATTTTCTCGCGTCAGAACCTGGCACAGCAAGAGCGTTCAGCGGAGCAAGTAGCAAACATCGCCAAGGGTGGTTACATCCTGAAGGATTGCATTGGCAAACCAGAACTTATCCTGATTGCGACTGGTTCAGAGGTTGAATTGGCGGTTGAAGCAAGCACTGAACTGTCAGCGCAGGGCTTCAATGTTCGTGTGGTTTCAATCCCATCGACTGATGTGTTTGACAAGCAAGATGCGGCTTACCGTGAATCGGTACTGCCATCAGACGTGACAGCACGTGTGGCTATCGAAGCGGGTATCGCGGACTTCTGGTACAAGTACGTGGGTTTTGACGGTCGTATCATCGGCATGCATACCTTCGGTGAATCTGCGCCGGCAGGCGAGCTGTTCAAGATGTTCGGCTTCACCACTGAAAACGTGGTTGAGACAGCAAAAGAACTGCTGGCATAAGCAACAAAAAAGACCCAAAAACCCGCCAACTGGCGGGTTTTTTCTTTCCCGCTCTTTATCCAATCCTTAAGAAACATTGATGAGAGACCAGTCACATTCTGCGTGCGAAATTCACGTGCTTGAGATAGACTGTCAGCCGCATTTCATTAACGACACAGATCAGCAGGGATATGGCATTACGCGTCGCAATTAATGGATTTGGCCGCATTGGCCGTAGCGTGCTCCGCGCGCTGTATGAAAGTGACAAACGCGACCAGATAGAAGTGGTTGCGGTGAACGAATTAGCTGAGCCTGATGCCATGGCGCATCTGCTTCAGTATGACTCCAGTCATGGCCGCTTTTTCAAGAAAGTGACCAACAGTCAGGAGTCCCTGTTTGTTGGCGACGACAAAATCCGCATTCTGCACCTTAGTGATATCAATCTACTCCCTTGGCGAGATCTGGACATCGACATCGTGCTCGACTGTACGGGTGTGTTTGGCAACCGTGAACACGGTCAGGCGCATTTGGACGCCGGTGCCAAGAAAGTGCTGTTCTCCCATCCAGGCAGTAACGATCTGGATAACACCATCATCTTTGGTGTGAATGAAGAAACCCTCAAACCGACGGATCGCATTGTTTCCAATGGTTCCTGCACCACCAACTGTATCGTGCCTGTGATTAAGGTATTGGATGAGCAGTTTGGGATTGAGTCAGGAACCATTACCACGATTCACTCTTCCATGAACGACCAGCAGGTGATCGATGCCTATCACCCAGATTTGCGACGCACGCGCGCTGCCAGTCAGTCTATTATTCCGGTCGACACCAAATTACATTTAGGAATTGGAAGAATCTTTCCGAAATTTTCTGACAAATTTGAAGCGATTTCGGTTAGAGTGCCAACAATTAACGTCACAGCAATGGATTTGAGTGTTACTGTTCACACAAAAGTGAAAGTTAATGACGTAAATCAATCACTCGAGGAGGCCGCTCGGTGTACATTGAACGGCATCGTCGACTATACCGAGGCACCACTTGTCTCGATAGACTTCAACCATGATCCCCACAGCGCCATCGTGGATGGTTCGCAGACACGAGTTAGTAATCATCATCTGATAAAAATGTTGATTTGGTGCGACAACGAATGGGGGTTTGCCAACCGCATGCTGGATACAGCGTTGGCCATGGCAACAGTTACCAGTGGCTCGAAGGCTTGAGCCACGGCTTTCCGAAGTAAAGAAAGCCACAGCAAATTTTTGATTTTTGCAACTTAGAGAGAGGACGAAAATGTCTGTAATCAAAATGACCGATCTGGATCTGGCTGGCAAACGCGTATTTATCCGTGCCGATCTGAACGTACCAGTAAAAGACGGTAAAGTGACTTCTGACGCGCGTATTCTGGCGTCTCTGCCAACCATCAAACACTGCCTGGAAGCTGGCGCGAAAGTGATGGTTACTTCTCACCTGGGTCGTCCGACTGAAGGCGAGTACGCTGAAGAATTCTCTCTGCAGCCTGTTGTTAACTACCTGAACGACGCACTGGATTGTGACGTTAAACTGGCAAAAGACTATCTGGACGGCCTGGAGCTGAACGCAGGTGAGCTAGTTGTTCTGGAAAACGTACGTTTCAACAAAGGCGAGAAGAAAAACGAAGACGAACTGTCTAAGAAATACGCTGCACTGTGTGACGTATTCGTGATGGACGCGTTCGGTACTGCTCACCGTGCACAAGCATCAACCTACGGTGTTGGTGTGTTCGCTCCAATCGCATGTGCAGGTCCTCTGCTGGCTAACGAACTGGAAGCACTGGGCAAAGCAATGGATAACCCAGCGCGCCCAATGGTGGCAATCGTTGGTGGTTCTAAAGTTTCTACCAAACTGACTGTTCTGGAATCTCTGTCTAAAATCGCTGACCAACTGGTTGTTGGTGGTGGTATCGCGAACACCTTCATCGCAGCAGCAGGCCACAACGTAGGTAAGTCTCTGTACGAAGCTGACCTGGTTGATACTGCTAAGAAGTTGATGGACGAGTGTGCGATTCCAGTAGCGACTGACGTTGCATGTGCGAAAGCATTCGACGAGAACGCAGAAGCGGAAATCAAGAACGTTTCTGAAGTTCAGGACGACGACATGATCTTCGACCTGGGTCCAGACTCAACACAAGCGCTGGCTGAAATCCTTAAGAATGCAAAAACCATTCTGTGGAACGGCCCAGTAGGCGTTTTCGAATTCAAGAACTTCGAAGCTGGTACTAAAGGTATCTCTGAAGCGATCGCTGCTTCTGAAGGTTTCTCTGTTGCAGGTGGTGGTGACACGCTGGCAGCTATCGACCAGTTCGGTATCAAAGCTGACGTTTCTTACATCTCTACCGGTGGCGGCGCTTTCCTTGAGTTCGTTGAAGGTAAAGTATTGCCTGCAGTAGAAATGCTGGAAACTCGCGCGAAAGCGTAATGACGAACGGGGGTTACTGCCCCCGTTTTTTATGCATCTTTGATAACTCTTTAATCATTGGAATGCATATCTAAACGCAAAAAATAATGTGTTTAGAATCACGTTTGGGTACAATGCGCAGCACTGTTCGCAAACGTTTGCCGAATTGAAACAAGTCGGTAGGAAAGACCGGCTTGGATAGGATTTCACTCAAGACAACAGAGTAAATAGGACTATTGTTATGTCTAAAGTTTTTGATTTCGTAAAACCTGGCGTTATCTCTGGTGACGACGTTCAGAAAGTGTTTGAAATTGCTAAAGAGCACAAGTTCGCTCTTCCAGCGGTAAACGTAGTAAACACTGACTCTATCAACTCAGTACTGGAAGCTGCTGCGAAAGTTAAAGCACCAGTTGTTGTTCAGTTCTCTAACGGCGGCGCTGCGTTCTTCGCAGGTAAAGGCCTGAAGCTGGAAGGTCAGGAATCACAAATCAAAGGCGCAGTAGCGGGTGCTAAATACGTTCACGCTATCGCTGAATCTTACGGTGTGCCAGTTATCCTGCACACTGACCACGCAGCTAAGAAACTGCTGCCATGGATTGACGGTCTGCTGGCTGCAGGTGAAGAGCACTTCGCTGCAACTGGTAAGCCACTGTTCTCTTCTCACATGATTGATCTGTCAGAAGAATCTCTGGAAGAAAACATCGAAATCTGTGCTGAGTACCTGGCTCGCATGGAAAAGATGAACATGACTCTGGAAATCGAACTGGGTTGTACTGGTGGTGAAGAAGACGGCGTAGACAACTCTGATATGGACGCGTCTGAGCTGTACACTTCTCCAGAAGACGTTGCATACGCATACGAGAAACTGAACGCTATCAGCCACCGTTTCACTATCGCTGCGTCTTTCGGTAACGTACACGGTGTTTACAAGCCAGGTAACGTTGTTCTGACTCCAACTATCCTGCGCGATTCTCAAACATACTGTGCAGAGAAATTCGGTATCGCACCTAACGCGCTGAACTTCGTATTCCACGGTGGTTCTGGTTCTTCTCAAGCAGAAATCGAAGAGTCTATCTCTTACGGCGTTATCAAAATGAACATCGACACTGATACTCAGTGGGCGACTTGGGATGGTATCCGTCAGTACGAAGCGAAAAACCACGATTACCTGCAAGGTCAAATCGGTAACCCAACTGGCGAAGACGCACCTAACAAGAAATACTACGATCCACGCGTATGGCTGCGTGCTGGTCAAGAAGGTATGGTTGCGCGTCTTGAGCAAGCGTTCAAAGATCTTAACGCGATCGACGTACTGTAATTTAAGTTTTATTTAAAAAATTTAATTACAAATCGTGATGAAACCCGCTAAATTTAGCGGGTTTTTTTATGGCTGTTATTCAACCTGATTGATAGTGGCCATTTTCCCTAGCCACCTCAAGAGAGAAAAGACGCGTGATGCGCTTTTAACATCTTGAGGTGGTTTGGTTTTTTTATACCAATCACAGTAGGTCGGTGATCAGAAATAGCGCAGGAAAAATGCTCGAGAACAAGGCGGGAAATTTCGATAAGTAGTTATTCTACAATCAAATTTTCCAACGCAGTTATCGAGTATTTTAACAAGCTAGGATGAGCAGATATTTACTACGATTGGTATTAGCCTTTATGAGAGATGTAAATGACTGAGCAAAACGCTGTTGAGTCTGTTGAACAAACAGCAACTGAAGCGATGAACTGGTTGGCCTCCAACCAGGAGTTGATGATCCAATACGCAGTGAACGTCGTGACTGCACTACTTATTCTGTTCATCGGTAACTGGGTAGTGAAGAAAGTGGCAGGCTCTGTCGCTGCAGTATTGAAGAAACGCGATCTGGACCAAACGGTTGTCGATTTTATCGAGAACATGGTTCGCTATGTGATGTTCGCGATCGTGCTGATTGCGGCATTGGGTCGCGTGGGTGTTGAAACTGCGTCTATCGTTGCGGTTATTGGTGCGGCGGGTCTGGCTATTGGTCTGGCACTGCAAGGTTCACTGTCGAACTTCGCCGCTGGTGTGCTGATTGTGACTTTCCGTCCGTTCAAATCCGGTGATTATGTAGAAGTAGGCGGTGTGGCTGGTTCTGTTGCGTCTATCCAGATCTTCTCTACGGTGTTGACGACCCCAGACAATAAAATGGTAGTGGTTCCAAACGGCACTGTAATTTCCAGCCCAATCACCAACTACTCACGTCATGCGACCCGTCGTATCGATTTCATTATTGGTGTGTCTTACAAGGCTGATCTGCAGAAGACCAAAGAAGTGCTGACCCGCATCGTTAAAGCGGACGAGCGCGTGCTGCAAGATCCAGAGCCAACTATCGGTGTTCACGCGCTGATGGACTCTTCAGTAAACTTTGTTGTGCGCCCGTGGGTGAAAACAGAAGATTACTGGTCAACCTACTTTGACCTGATGCAAGCGATCAAAGAAGGTCTGGATAAAGAGGGTATTGAAATTCCATTTCCACAAATGGATGTTCACTACCACGCAGCAATGGCAAAAGCCGCTGCTCCAGAAGAAGAAAAGCAAGTGGCATAAGCGCCTTGCTGCTCAAACTTAATGCTGAAACCCTGTCATACGACAGGGTTTTTTTATGGCTATGCTCTCGTGAGAGCAGGAAGGAACAGTGTTTTCGTTTTAAATTTGAGACACTTTTTGATGCTGCTTAAACTGTAAACTCTGCTCTGATTTTTATCCGAGTCGTTTCGTCAGGATTTTGAGATACAGTGCTGTCGAATCTCAGGAAGTAAACAAACACAGACATAACTATACCAAGGAAACCGCAATGGAAAATGCTACTAACGAAGCCATGAACTGGTTCAACGGCAATCAGGATCTGCTGCTTCAATATGGTGTCAACATCATCTCTGCTCTCCTCATTCTCATCATTGGTAACTGGATCGTGAAAGCGATTGCCAATGGTGTTGCCAAAGTCATGCGTAAGAAAGAACTCGACGATGCTGTTGTCGACTTCATGCATACTTTTGTTCGCTACCTGCTGTTCGTTATCGTGCTCATCGCGGCGTTGGGTCGCCTGGGTGTGCAAACGGCTTCTGTGGTTGCGGTTATCGGTGCGGCCGGTCTGGCTGTTGGCCTCGCACTGCAAGGCTCACTTTCTAACTTCGCAGCAGGCGTACTGATTGTTGCATTCCGCCCATTCAAATCAGGCGACTATGTAGAAGTGGCTGGTGTTGCGGGTTCAGTTGATTCTATTCAGATCTTCTCTACCGTACTGAAAACACCAGACAACAAGATGGTTGTGGTACCGAATGGTGCGATCATCTCAAGCCCAATCACTAACTACTCCAAGCATGACACCCGTCGTATCGACTACGTTGTAGGCGTGTCTTACAGTGCTGACCTGCAAAAAACCAAAAAAGTGTTGGCTGATGTACTGGCGAAAGAAACCCGTTTGCTGACTACCCCAGAGCCAACTATTGGTGTGGTTGAACTGGCAGACTCTTCTGTGAACCTTGTGGTTCGTCCATGGGTTCGTACTGCAGATTACTGGGCAGTTTACTTCGACCTGCTGCAAGCGATGAAAGAGGCGCTGGACGCAGAAGGTATCGAAATTCCATTCCCGCAAATGGATGTTCACCTGAACAAAGTCGACGGTTAATTTCTCCCTGAGACTGACAAAAACGCCAATGGCTATTTGCTGTTGGCGTTTTTGTTTTTATCGCAGGAAGTCGCTCAAATGAAGCACCCATTCGGTCGCAGCATGAAAGGCTTGATCGAGTTAAAACTATTGCTTTTTGTAAGGTGATTTTTCTTGCGAAGTGTTCAAGGCTTTCCTAATTTGCGTATCTAACACTATGTGCTATCCCTTATTTGTCGAGCGCTGCAGCACGTTTTTCTAGAAGGAATCTGATTTATGAGCAATATCCCATCTGAGCTGAAATTCACAACTTCCCACGAGTGGGTGAGACCAGAAGGTGACGATGTGTATACCGTAGGCATTTCCGACCATGCACAGGCTTTGCTGGGTGACATGGTATTTGTGGACTTGCCAGATGTGGGTGATACGGTAGACGCAGGTGATGATTGCGCCGTGGCGGAATCTGTAAAAGCAGCGTCAGATATTTACACGCCATTGACCGGTGAGATTGTGGCTATTAATGAAGATTTGGAAGGGTCTCCAGAGTTGGTGAACAGCGACCCATACGGTGATGGATGGTTGTTCCAAATTCGCATCACGGATTCCGCGGAAATTAATGAGCTGTTGGATGCCGAAGCTTATCAGGGCTCTATTGAAGAAGAGGAAGAATAATCTCCTTTTTGTGAAGATAAAAAAACACCGCGTTAGCCGCGGTGTTTTTTTCAAGCGAAGTGCCAGATCAAACGATCTATAGCCATCAGTACATTTCTTTCAGCTTGCGGATCTCAGTGTTGATCTCCTTCACTGTCCGAAAGTGTTCAATATCTCCATCTGACTGCGCCTGCACCATTCCTTGATGGAAGTCGAAATCACCCCGCCCGTCAATGTGAAGCCGTCCACTGAATAATCGGTAAACGTGTTTCGCAATGAGGGTTGGGATATAACGATTAAACATCCGCATTCGCAATTCCTTTTTTGTTTTTATTTCCTGCCAACTTCCTAAACCGACAAGACCCGTTGAATGCAAAGACAGTCACGTTCTGCTCGGTTTTGGCGGGCGGCATTATAGCGGGAGGGGTGTGACTACTGTGTGACAGATATGACACTTACCCGAAATTTTAGGGATGTAATCGTATGACTTTGGGGTTGGTCACAGTATGGAAACCAAGGCAGAAAGCCTATCTATCTGGCACGTAAATCTTGCACCTGATTACGCACTGTTTTATCAATGGTTTGGCGTATCCAAAGGTTTTTAGCGCTGGTGGCATTTTTCTTGTGCCAGATTTGGCGGATAACAAAATTGCTGACATCGATGGGCGTGGCACTGATAGCAAGCTTGTCATTGAACATGTCGAGTTTGGCCATCAACTCCGCCACAGTGCAGATAAGATTGCGCCCAGAGAGAAGATGACGAACGGTAAGGAAGCGTTGTGAGCCCATCACAACCTGGCGATCGCAACCCAGGGATTTGAGCGTGTTATCGACAGGGCTGCTTAACTGGCCATCTACCGTCACCAAGGCATGAGGCGTTTTGGTGTAGTCAGTTAATGAGAGAGGTGCACTCAGCCCCGTGGACTTGGGGTCAAACAAACAGACATGTTTTTCGGTGTACAGTTCTTCCATCAATAACACTGGGTCTTCGGTTTCCACCGCACCCAATACCACATCAACCTGATCGTTTTTCAATGCCTCGCGGTAGTTGACCCGATCGACTGGTCTACAACTGAGTTGACACTGCGGCGCCTGCTCTCGAAAAACATCAAACAGCGCCGGGGCAAAAACCAACTCGGCATAGTCGGTTAAACCGATGCGAACGGGCCCTGAATATTGCGTTGGCTCGAACGACACCGGGGTCAGCACATCGGTGGCAATCGTGTCGAGAAGCGCAGTAACAACGGACTCTAGCTCGAAGGCACGTGTCGTCGGTTGCATTTCATTGCCTTGACGATGGAAAAGCGGGTCATCGAGCAGGGTACGCAGCCTAGAGAGGTTATGACTCATTGCCGATTGGCCAATTGAGAGCTTCTCGGCAGCGCGGGTCACGCTGCGGGTTTCCATTAGCGCAGCGAAGGCAACCAAAAGGTTAAGATCAACGCCGCGCCAATTAACCGGTTTCATGTGGCAGTCTCATCATCACGTCGGATATCAGCGATGGTGGGCCCACAAAAATCGACCAAATCCTGAAAACGAAGTTCTACGCCTGCCATAGGTGAGCCACTGCTGATGTTGATGTATTCGAACTCACCAAGGCTTGGGTCAAAGAATATTGGTAACATGCCGAACACTGAAATAGGCGTCACCATGCCAGGTGAATAGCCGGTAATGCTCTGCACATGCTTACTGTCAACCATGGTCATGCGCCGGCATCCAAGAAGGTCGCGGACTTTCTTTGGGTCTACGGACGCAGTACCCGGCACGCACGCTAATGCCATTTGTCCGCCCATATCGCGCAGCAGCATGGATTTGACCAATTGATCCGGCTTAACACCGCGTTGCGTGGCTGCATCGAGTATGGTTGTTGCCTCACTTTCATGAGGCAACAAGCGGTGTGCGATGCCCGCATCGCGCAAAATGGAGAGGATAGGGGTATCAATCGAAGTCATCACTAAGCGTCGTCTTCCAGACTGTATGGCAGATCGACTTTCTGCCAAAGCACGTCGGTGTCGGCCAGTCGGAACTGACTGTCGTCATCAAGGTTGTTTGGTAGTACAACCAATGCCAGTGCCTGACCATCTTCAAAACGGTAGCCAGAGAGTACGGTACCTCCGGTACGCCAGTTTTCGCCGACACTGCGGTCAAAGGTATCACCGGCTTTCGGTGCTTCTGCCGCTTCACCTTGAAGCAGGTAAGCTGCGCGTTTGTTGATACCACGATATTTCGCGCGCGCAACGGTTTCTTGTCCAGTGTAACAGCCTTTCTTAAAGCTGATGGCATCTAGCGCTTGCAAGTTGATGGACTGAGGGATGAACTCGCTGATGTTCGCTTCTTCAATCGCAGGCATTGCTGCGCGAAGCTCCAGCAGTGTCCATAGTGAGCTGTCACTCAGGGTTGCACGCTCACCCAGCTCAGCAATCAGTGCGTCAGCTTCTTCGGCATTCATTGCCAGCAACCAGCGTTTGTTACCGATACGAACCGCGGTGCCAGTTTGTGTTGCGCGCACATCACCTTCTCCGATAAAGCGGGAGGTTACGGCGCTATCTGCCTTCTCGCCCGCCACACCAATCAGTACTTGCTCTGATAGCGAAAAATCCACTTTGGAGAACACGGCGTACTTTTTGATTTCTGCCAACTGCTTTTCTGCCACAGATGCCGGTTGAACGTAGGCTACGCCATCATTGTGATGAAATAGGCGAATGGCAGACCAAACTTTACCTTTTGCATCGCAGTGAGCCGCAAGGGTTGAGTGGCTTTTGTCAAGCGACACCAAGTCACAGGTCAACTGGCCTTGAAGATAAGGAATGGTGTCCTGGCCGACTGCCGTGATCAAAGAAAGGTTATCCAGTGAGATAACTGACAGGGCTGGCAGCGCGCTATCTGAGGAAAGAGGAAGACGGTTGAAAGCGTGTGTTTGATACCAGGTCGTCATGGTGTTTCTCGCTTAAAAATAGTTGGGATTATGGTAATCCGAGTCGAAGACAAAGTCAGCAATATGCCTTTGATATGGGGTCAGATCACAGGGTTACAAGATTCAATCCGGGAGTCATAGCAAGGCGATCAGCGCGCTGATACTATTTGAGCCAGTTATTTTTGGCCTAATTTTCGAGGTACTCATGCTGGGCGCAGAAGACAAAGCGCGTATCAAGTGGGCATGCCGTCGCGGTATGTTGGAGCTTGATGTCATTATCATGCCGTTTTTTGAAGAATGTTTTGATACGCTGACAGAAGAAGAAAAACATCACTTTGTCGCTTTGCTGGAATGCGATGATCCTGACCTTTTCACATGGTTGATGGGACATGGCCGAAGTGACAAACCTGAACTGGCAGCGATGATAGATAAAATTGTCGAGCACAACCGTAGCAAACTCCGTTAATACCGATATCCAGCCCTCCCGCTTTTTACATGCGGGCGTTGTCGGTATCTATGCGCTGTCAGCAATGATTTTGTTTGTTGTCAGCGCCTTGCCTCTTGAAGTCAAAGCACTGCTGCTTTGCTTTCTCATTCGGGAACTGGGTTCTCAATCCTTTATCTCTCAAAGCAATAGTGAGCTTTTCCTGAATATCGATGGTACGTGCCGGTTGAATGGTAAGACATTCGACGTGGAAGGGGTCAGCTTTTTCAGTCGCCACCTTATTGTTCTTGATTTGACTTCCCAGTTCGAAAAGCGCCGATTAGCGCTGGCCTTTGATGCTTTTCAGGAGGACACCTTCCGTCATCTTAGTCGCGTTTGTCTTGTGTTGAAAATGTGATCAAAATCTTGCTTTTCTTCTTTAGCGTACATCATTCCTAAACGATTTATTGATAGCGCCGATAAGGATCGAAGCAGGCATCAGCATTGCCGCCGACTCAAGAAGTTAGAGAGGGAAGAGGTGACATGAAAATAAGAACAAAACTGTACGGTCTGACGGCATTTTCTGCAGTGTCGTTAATTTTATTTGCATTCATCGGCTGGCAAGCGTCAGAGCGAATGGTCGATTTGAAAACCAAGCAATCTCTGGTCGCAGAGTTGGAAGTGCGACTGCTTAATCTACGTCGAAACGAAAAAGACTTTCTGGCACGACTCGACACCAAATATGTTGATCGATTCTCTGGCAATGTTGCCAAATTCGAAGAGGATCTGAATACCCTTTCTCAGGATGCAAAGCGGTTGGAGATCTCGCTACCGCAGATTGGCGCCGTGTCCCAGGCAATGAAGAACTATCACGGTGGTTTTATCACTCTGTCGAAAGGTTATGAAAAGCTGGGATTGAACCGCACCTCTGGTATTCATGGTGAGTTGGGCAAAACCAATGAAAAGCTTTTGGAAGACAACCCTTCTATCAATGATATTGCTTATCTGGTGACGCTGAGCCGACTCTTTATGGCGGATGTCACTGAAGCCCGTTTCGAAGAATTTGGTCGTGTGTGGCAGAGCGTGAAAAACGAAACCGGTTTAGCTTCACTTGAAGCGCAAAAAGCGTTAGTAGAAGAATACATGCAAGTCAGTCGCGAAGTGGGCCTTGACCATAAATCGGGCCTTCTGGGCAACATTCGCGGCCAAACTCATCAGGTCGAAGTTGACTTCGATGACATGCGCGCGCAGCTTGCCAGTGAACTGGAAAGCGCAGAGCAAACGCTGACGGTCACCTCTTTGATCGTGCTATTGGTGATATCGACACTTCTGATCACGGCGAGTATTTTACTGAACCGTTACATTCAACGTCGTCTGAAAACGCTGACCGAAACCATGGAGAAAGTGGCGGAGCAGCGTGACCTGACCCTTCGCGCAGAAGCACAGGGCAAAGACGAAATTGCTCTGGTCGCCACTGATTTCAACTCAGTATTGGAACACTGCCAGTCACTTATTGCTGGCGTGAAAGTCTCCATTACTACTCTCAACTCGACGGCGTCAGATGTGCAGTCACGCAGCAATGACGCAGAAGTGGCGCTTGATAAACAGCAAACGGAAGCTGAACTGGCGGCAACGGCGGTTAACCAGATGGAAGCGACCATTCGTGAGATCGCAACCAACACGGAAACGGCAGCTGCGAACGCCAACCAAAGTCTGACCCGTGCTCAAAAAGGCCACCAAACCGTTCAGGCAACCCGTGATGCGATTACTACGCTTTCGGATGGACTGAGTATTGCCAACAACGATATCCATAGCTTGGTGTCGCTGTCCCAACAGATTGGCACTGTTGTTGACGTCATTAAGGATATTTCAGAACAGACCAACCTTCTGGCGCTGAATGCGGCGATTGAAGCGGCACGCGCAGGTGAACAAGGTCGCGGTTTTGCGGTAGTAGCCGATGAAGTCCGTTCTCTCGCCACACGTACTAACAAATCAACTGATGAAATCGCTACCATGATTGCTTCGCTGCAAGAGCAGACCAACAGCGTGGTAGAGCGCATCAACACTTGTCAGCGAGATAGCGAGCAATCAGTGAGCTATGTGGAAGATGCCTCTATGGAGCTTGATAACATCATCGTCGACATGCAGCAAATCATGGACATGAGCACCCAGATTGCCGCTGCGGTAGAAGAGCAAAGCATGGTGGCGAAAGAAGTGAACCAAAACGTGCACTCTATCCAGGAAATTACGTCGTCTAATACTTCGTCTACTAGCGAGAATGCAAAGGCTGCAGCCCGTGTGGCGGAGCAGAGTCGCGAACTGGAAACCGCGATCTCAGCTTTCCGTTCTTGAGCACTTTTCCGCTCTGATAACTTCCAATAAAAAGCCCTCAATCGAGGGCTTTTCCTTTTCAATGTCGTGTTAAGCAAGGGGCGCTATCAGCAAGGAAAGTCTGGCACCAGAATCGTTGGGCCGGAGTTCTCCGCCTTGTCCGGGTAATCAATGGTGTAGTGTAGACCGCGGCTTTCTTTACGTGCCATTGCACAGCGCACCATCAGCTCAGCTACCTGAAGCAGGTTACGCAGTTCCAGAAGGTTGTTGGAAACGCGGAAGTTGCTGTAGTACTCGTTAGTTTCTTGCTTCAGCAGTTCGATACGGCGAAGTGCACGCTCAAGACGCTTGGTGGAGCGCACAATCCCCACGTAGTCCCACATAAAGAGACGTAACTCGTGCCAATTGTGCTGGATAACAACCTCTTCGTCTGAGCAACATACCTGGCTGTCATCCCAATGTGGCAGTGTAGGTGGAATTTCTGCTGTGGCAGCATTTTCACCAATATGCATAGCCGCGGCCCATGCGTAAACCACGCATTCGAGCAGTGAGTTTGATGCCATACGGTTAGCACCGTGGAGGCCGGTGTAGCTAACCTCACCAATCGCGTATAAGCCTTCCAGATCCGTCTGACCGTTCTGATCAACCATAACGCCACCGCATGTATAGTGAGCAGCAGGAACGATAGGAATGGCTTCTTTGGTCAAATCGAAACCAAAGGTCTTCAGCTTTTCATCAATGGTTGGGAAATGCTTGGTGATGAACTCTGGGTCTTTGTGGCTGATGTCGAGATACATACAGTCCGCACCGAGACGCTTCATCTCATAGTCAATGGCCCGGGCGACAACATCGCGTGGAGCAAGCTCAGCGCGATCATCAAAATCCGGCATAAAACGGGAGCCATCTGGGCGACGCAAGTAAGCACCTTCACCGCGAAGGGCTTCGGTCAGAAGGAAGTTACGAGCTTCTGGGTGGAACAGACACGTTGGGTGAAACTGATTAAATTCAAGATTGGCGACCCGACAGCCTGCACGCCATGCCATGGCAATGCCATCACCGGAAGATACATCTGGGTTAGAGGTATATTGGTAAACCTTGGATGCGCCGCCTGTGGCAAGAACCACAAACTTGGCACGCACGGTTTCGACGGCTTCACGGTCGCGGTTCCAGATATAGGCACCCAAGACGCGGTTTGCACCACTGATCCCAATCTTCTTGCGGGTGATAAGATCCAGCGCGTTATGGCGTTCCATCACATTGATGCTGGGATGCTGCATGACATTTTCCTGCAGCGACGTTTGAACTGCAGCGCCTGTTGCGTCGGCAGCATGCAGAATCCGTCTGTGGCTGTGACCACCCTCACGGGTGAGGTGGAATTTGGGCTCATCATCGTCGCTGTCTTCTTCGCGGTCAAAAGGCACGCCACCATCAATTAGCCACTGAACACACTCTTTGGCATTCTCAGCGATAAAGCTCACGACGTCTTCTTCGCAAATGCCGTCACCGGCAATCAGCGTGTCGTCAACGTGGGATTCGACGGAGTCGCTTTCATCAAAGACTGCAGCAATACCGCCTTGTGCGTAGTAGGTCGCCCCTTCGCTGCGCGGTCCTTTGCTCAGCACCATCACTTTCTGGGTCGGGGCCAAATGGAGAGCCAGAGACAAACCGGCAGCGCCACTGCCAATTACCAGCACATCACACACGTGTTCTTGGTTGCTCATTGATTACGTATTCCTTTCTCCCAAGTAGCCATGTAAGTCAGCTACCTGAAACAACGAGTTCGAGTCATTTCAGTGAGTTTACACTAATGTGGCAACACGTAGAACGTTGCCAGTTGCTTCATTATGCGACAGAGTGGGAACGGCAGAATGAGAGTTGGTTATGGTGTGACCAAACATTCTGATAGACTTTGCGATCCGGATCTAATCGTATAACGACGGGAATCCGTTTAGGGAACTTTCTTTTAATGTTTCACTCATACACTGTGCTCACTCAATAAAAACCGCGCGGCAGAAAAAGAAGCCGGGCACCACAGTGGCAAAGAGCGAGAAGAAATACCGGTAGCTGACAGTGTTCTGACCTTAGCGGTGAACACTGCCACAGTGAAAGCAGACTACTGGTATCAATAATAAGGAGAAGGCGCTCGAATGAGCGAGCAGTTAACCGATCAAGCCTTAATTGAGCGCGTACAGAATGGTGATAAGCAGGCGTTTAACCTGCTGGTCGTAAAATATCAAAACAAGGTATGCAATCTGATCTCTCGCTATGTCAGCAACAGCGGCGACGTGCCTGATGTTGCGCAGGAAGCTTTTATTAAAGCGTATCGCGCCTTGCCGGGATTTCGCGGTGAGAGTGCGTTCTACACCTGGCTTTACCGCATTGCGGTGAACACGGCGAAGAACTATTTGGTTGCACAGGGTAGACGCCCGCCATCAAGTGATATTGACGCAGAAGAAGCGGAAAATTATGAAAATGGTGGCGCACTGAAAGAAATATCGAACCCTGAGAACCTTATGTTGTCAGAACAGTTGAAACAGGTCGTTTTCAACACGATTGAGTCTTTACCTGACGATTTGAAAACGGCGATCACCCTGCGTGAAATTGATGGCTTAAGCTATGAAGAGATCGCAGAAGTGATGGACTGCCCGGTAGGAACGGTACGTTCGCGTATTTTCCGTGCCAGGGAAGCGGTAGACAAACGTGTTCGTCCTTTGATGAACCACTAACAGTGTTACCTGTTGATAACGGTGAAATAAATGGCTGAAAAAGAAAACCTTTCCGCATTATTTGATGGTGATGAGATTGATCAGGCGCTGATTGATGCGCTGGAAAATGATCAATCGGCACAGCAAGCATGGAAAAGCTTTGCCGTCACCCGTGATGTAATGCGTGGAGAAGCGCCAAGCCCAAGTTGGGATATTGCGTCCAACGTGGCTGCAGCGCTTGAGTTCGAGCCTGCGCACGGTGCGCAAGCGGCGCCAAATGTTGTTCCTATTCAGGAAGCACAACCTACACCAGCGGTTGCTAAGAAAGGCATGCCTTCTTGGTTGCAGCAACTCACTCAGGTAGGTATGGCAGCAGCGGTATCTCTTGCAGTGATTGTCGGTGTTCAGCAATACAATGGCGGCGATCAAGTGGATCCGGTTCTGGCAGCGTCACAGCCCCCAGTTTTACAAACTATTCCTTTGGCTGGCTCAGCTGAACCTGTGAGTCTTAGCCGTGAATCGTTGCAGAACAATCCGACTGAAGCACAGCTTATGGAGCAGCGCCGCCGTGTGAACGCGATGTTCCAGGACTATGAGTTGCAGCTTCGCCTCAATGCTGATGAAATGATTGAACAAGATGAGAAGCTAACACCAGAAGTGAGCACATTAGATTGATGAAACATCTCCTGATCGGTGCCTGTGCACTGGTCAGTCTGGTTGCTAATGCCTCGACGGAAGAGAATCCCGCCGAGGCATTGTTGCATCAGATGGGCCAGGCAACCGAACAATTGGACTACGAACTTTCTTATATTCTGGTCCGCAAAAACAGTATTGAGCCCCTCCGTTTTCGCCACGCGTTAGTTGATGGTGAGTCATTTGGTCATATTGCTTATCTGGCTGGCCCACCGCGTGAAGTGATTCGCCGTGGTGACGAAGTTAGTTATTTCGAACCGGGCATTGACCCGTTTACTATCGCGAGCAACCAGATGGTGGCACCGTTGCCTGCCATCATGCATTCCGATATCGATCATCTTTCGACCATGTACGATTTCGTGCCACTGGGAAGAGCGCGTGAAGCAGGTCTTGCTTGCGATGTGGTACGCGTGTCCCCGAAAGATGGTGCACGTTACTCCTATGTGCTCTGGATTGATCAGAATACCAAACTGCTTACCCGTGCAGACCTTCTGGATCGCGATGGCGACCCAATAGAGCAATATCGTGCTCTATCTCTGGTGATTTCCCCACAGATTGGCGACGTGATGAAGCAGATGTCGGGCATTGAGTTGCCTCCAGTGGTTCAGGTACCGAAGCAGCGTGACGCGGGTCTTGGTTGGCAAGTCACCTCTTTGCCTGATGGCTTTTCCCCAATTTATAGCAACCGTCACCGTTTGATGATCACCGAACGTCCGGTAGAAAGTCAGATGTTCAGCGATGGCCTGTTCAGCTTCTCGGTTTATCTGTCAGAAGCCGATGATTTGTCAGTGCGCGAGCAGCTGGTCAGAAAAGGACGTCGCACGCTGCACAGCCATGTGTCCGGCAATGCAGAAATCACTGTGGTAGGAGACATTCCACCAGCGACAGCGAAAAAAGTGGCTGAATCAGTTCGTATGACAGCGCCACAAGCGGCGGAAGGAACGCCAACGCCATGATCACGGCATTGGCAGAGGTTACTGGCAGCGGTGAGGGTTACTTGACTGTTCGCTGCCAGCAGAAAACCAGCTGTGGAAGCTGTGCTTCTAAGAGCAACTGCGGCACGGGCATCGTCAGCAATGCCCTGCCGGGTAAAGTCCTGGATATCCGTGTGCCGTCAGAGAAGTCTGTAAATGCAGGTACCTTGGTTGAAATCGGCTTGGAAGAGCAAACCTTGTTGCAATCTGCGCTGGTGGTCTACATCTTGCCGCTGTTATTTGCGATTGTGGGCGCGGTTTTCGGGCAGTTTCTCGCAGATTTAATGGCGACGGGAGAAGGCGTGATCATTCTGTCTTCACTGGTTGCCGGTGGGCTGGGATTCCTTGTAGCACGCCATTTTTCACGAAAGCTGGAGCAGGATGTGGGCGCAACGCCTAAACTGTTACGCATTCTTGGCAGCCCTGTTGAGCCGGCGGCGGTGATAAATGCCGCAACAGAGGATAGCGACTAGCCATTAATTTCGGTAGAATCCCGCCACTTGATCGTAAGATCCTCTTATTTTAACTAACGAGTTAGTCACACCATTTATGAAGCACATTCGTAACTTTTCGATTATTGCCCACATTGACCACGGTAAGTCGACTCTGTCAGACCGTCTTATTCAGGTCTGTGGCGGCCTAACTGACCGTGAAATGGCGGCGCAGGTTCTGGATTCCATGGATCTTGAACGCGAACGTGGTATCACCATCAAAGCACAAAGTGTGACGCTGAATTATGCAGCGCAGGATGGGGAAACCTATCAGCTGAACTTCATCGACACCCCAGGGCACGTTGACTTCTCGTACGAAGTTTCTCGTTCTCTGGCGGCGTGTGAGGGTGCTTTGCTGGTGGTGGACGCGGGTCAGGGCGTAGAAGCTCAGACGTTGGCGAACTGCTACACCGCGATTGAAATGGATCTGGAAGTGGTTCCAATCCTGAACAAAATTGACCTGCCAGCAGCTGATCCTGATCGCGTAGCGGAAGAGATTGAAGACATCGTGGGTATCGATGCGACCGAAGCGACCCGCTGTTCGGCGAAAACGGGTCTAGGCGTAGATCTGGTTTTGGAAGATATCGTTAAGAATGTTCCGGCACCTGAAGGTGACCCAGAAGCACCGCTACAAGCGCTGATCATCGACTCATGGTTCGATAACTATCTGGGCGTTGTGTCGCTGGTTCGTATTAAGAACGGCGAGCTGAAAAAAGGCGACAAGATCAAAGTCATGAGCACCGGTCAGGTGTGGGGCGTTGATCGCATCGGTATCTTCACACCAAAACAAACTGACACCCAAGGTCTGCGTACCGGCGAAGTGGGCTGGGTTGTTTGTGGTATTAAAGACATTCTGGGCGCGCCAGTGGGTGATACCCTGACTCACGCAAAACACGGTGCAGAAACACCGCTACCAGGTTTTAAGAAAGTGAAGCCTCAGGTTTATGCGGGTCTGTTCCCTGTTTCGTCTGACGACTACGAAAACTTCCGTGATGCACTGGGTAAACTGAGCCTGAACGATGCGTCACTGTTCTACGAGCCAGAAAACTCAGCAGCACTGGGCTTTGGTTTCCGTTGTGGTTTCCTTGGCATGTTGCACATGGAAATCATCCAGGAACGCCTGGAGCGTGAATACAACCTGGATCTGATCACCACGGCGCCAACCGTAGTGTACGAAGTGAAGAAGACCAACGGTGACACCCTGTACGTTGATAGCCCTGCGAAATTGCCAGCGGTTAACGATATCGAAGTGATGGGTGAGCCAATTGCACGCTGTAACATCTTGGTACCTTCAGAGTACCTGGGTAACGTTATCACCTTGTGTGTAGAGAAGCGTGGCGTTCAAGTTGACATGGTTTACCACGGCAACCAAGTAGCCCTGACTTACGATATTCCAATGGCAGAAGTGGTTCTGGACTTCTTCGACCGTCTGAAGTCGACGTCACGCGGTTATGCTTCTCTGGATTACAACTTCCAACGTTACGAAGCATCGAACATGGTGCGTGTTGATGTATTGCTGAACGGCGACAACGTGGATGCATTGGCTATCATCACTCACAAAGATCAGGCGCAATCCCGTGGCCGTGATTTGGTTGAGAAGATGAAAGAATTCATCCCTCGTCAGCAGTTTGACATCGCGATTCAGGCAGCAATCGGTAACCACATCATTGCGCGCTCGACCGTGAAACAGCTTCGCAAAAACGTCACCGCGAAGTGTTACGGTGGTGACGTAAGCCGTAAGAAGAAACTGCTGCAGAAACAAAAAGAAGGTAAGAAACGTATGAAGCAGATCGGTAACGTCGAACTGCCTCAAGAAGCGTTCCTGGCGATTCTGCACGTAGGCAAAGACAAATAATAAAAGGGATTAAAGGTTTAGGGGAACACGATGGCTAATACTTTCTCGCTGATTCTGGTGCTTGTCACCCTGTTTACTGGGATTATCTGGGCACTGGATAAGTTCAAATGGGCGCCGCGACGCCAGCAAAAAGCGGCTGAAGCGCTCAATGTGGACGGTGGTGAGTTAAGTGAAGAGCAGGTTGCACAAGTTGCCCCTCAGCCAAGCTGGGTAGAAACCTCAGCCTCCGTGTTCCCTGTTATTGGCCTTGTTCTGGTGCTGCGTTCGTTTATTTACGAGCCGTTCCAGATCCCATCTGGTTCTATGATGCCGACACTTTTGGTGGGCGACTTTATCCTGGTGGAGAAGTTCGCTTACGGCCTGAAAGACCCGGTATTCCGCCATCAACTGGTGGAAAACGGGAAGCCAGAGCGCGGTGACGTGGTGGTGTTCAAGTACCCACCACAGCCAAACGTCGACTTTATTAAGCGCGTGATTGGTGTGCCGGGTGACACGGTTCGCTATAGCGAAGACAAACGTCTTTGTATCCAGAAGAAAGGTGAATCGACCTGTGAATTAGTGCCAGTGGATGATGTTCACAAGAGTGAATTCGTTCAGCGTGGTGCGAACCTGATTCAGGCGCAGGAAGAGTTAGGTGTTGAGCCTCACCAGATTCTGGTGAACCCATATACGAAAAATCAAGCAGGTCAGTATTACCCAACACCGGGTCTAGGTGAGTGGGTGGTGCCGGAAGGCGAGTACTTCGTGATGGGTGACAACCGTGACAACAGTAAAGACAGCCGCTTCTGGGGCTTTGTACCTGAGGCTAATCTGGTAGGTAAAGCAGTCGGTATCTGGATCAGTTTTGAATTTGATGAACAAGGCGACAGTTTCCTGCCGTCTTGGGTACCTGTCGGGGTGCGTTTCAATCGCATCGGCGGCATTGATTAACTTGGAACGACATGACAACACCTATAAATAAATTACAGCGTCGCATCGGCTATGAATTTAGTGATGCGGCGCTTCTCAGTCTCGCCCTGACACACCGAAGCGCCAGTGGAAATCACAATGAGCGTTTGGAGTTTCTGGGCGATTCTATTTTGAGTTTCGTTGTTGCTGACGACCTCTACCATCGTTTCCCGAACGTTGATGAAGGTGATATGAGCCGCATGCGTGCAACCTTGGTTCGTGGTAACACGCTGGCTGAATTGGGCCGCGAGTTCGAACTGGGTGATGTGCTGCAACTGGGGCCGGGTGAGCTGAAAAGTGGCGGTTTCCGCCGTGACTCTATCCTGGCAGACGCCGTTGAGGCGATCATCGGCGCTATCTACCTCGACAGCGATCTGGAAACGGTACGTGGAATTGTATTGAGCTGGTACAAACAACGTCTGGAAACCATCCAGCCGGGCGCGAACCAGAAAGATCCGAAAACACGTTTGCAGGAATTCCTGCAAGGGCGTCGTAAGCCGCTGCCTGCCTATAATGTTACTAAGGTACAAGGCGAAGCGCATAACCAGCAATTTACGGTGGAATGTGAAGTAGCAGGTCTGGATCGACCTGTCGTAGGTAAAGGCAGCAGTCGTCGCAAGGCTGAGCAAGCGGCTGCAGAACTGGCATTGCAAAAGCTGGACTCATGACAGACACGCACGAAACACACCACTGTGGCTTTATTGCCATCGTAGGCCGCCCGAATGTGGGCAAATCGACACTTCTCAACCGCTTGGTTGGGCAGAAGCTGTCTATTACCTCGCGTAAACCACAAACTACCCGCCACCGTATCATGGGTGTCGATACCCGTGATGGGTATCAGGCGGTATATGTCGATACACCGGGACTGCACATTGAAGAAAAACGCACCATCAACCGTTTGATGAACCGTGCGGCTTCAAGCTCACTGACTGACGTTGAACTGGTACTGTTCCTGGTGGACGGCACACAGTGGACGCAAGATGATGAGATGGTACTGAACAAGCTCAAGAAAGCTGAGCTGCCAACCGTACTGCTGATCAACAAAGTCGATAACGTGAAGGAAAAGGGCGAGTTGTTCCCACACCTTCAGGAAGTCAGCGAGAAAATGGACTTCATCGATGTGGTTCCGGTTTCAGCGAAACACGGCACCAACATTGATGTGGTCGAGAAACTGGTTCGTAACCACTTGCCGGAAGGCGAGTGGTACTTCCCGGAAGAGTACGTCACAGACCGTTCACAGCGCTTTATGGCGTCTGAAATCATCCGTGAAAAGCTGATGCGTTTTACTGGTGATGAGCTGCCATACTCAGTCACTGTTGAAATCGAACGTTTTGATTACAACCCAGACACGGATGGCTTTGAAATCAACGGCCTGATCCTGGTTGAGCGCAACGGCCAGAAGCGTATGGTGATCGGCAAGGGTGGTGACAAAATCAAAACCATCGGCCGTGAAGCCCGTCTCGACATGGAAGATCTTTTCGAGCGCAAGGTCTACCTTGAGCTTTGGGTAAAAGTGAAATCCGGTTGGGCTGATGACGAGCGCGCACTGCGCAGCCTCGGTTACATCGACGACCTTTAACAGCGTTATTGGCTGAGACATTCAGGAGCAATATGGAAGGCTTGCAGCGCTGCTTTGTTCTGCACTCACGACCCTACAGTGAGACCAGCCTGATTCTGGATGTTTTCAGCGAAAATCACGGGCGCGTCAGTTTAATGGCGAAAGGCGCCCGTGGTAAACGCTCTCCTTTAAAAGGGGCGCTCCAGCCTTTTACTCCTCTCTTGATGAAATGGTCCGGCCGCGGCGAAATGCATACCTTGCGTCATGCTGAAGCCATGGGGCTTGCGATCCCGCTTTCAGGCAATGCCCTGTTTTCAGGCTTTTATCTCAATGAGATCTTAAGCCGGGTTGTAGAGCCTGAAACCGCGTACCATCAACTCTTCTTTGACTATGTCAATGCGCTGACTGACCTTGCTCAGCACAGCAATCCTGAGCCTGCGTTACGACGCTTCGAACTCGCCTTGTTGGACTCGCTCGGATACGGGGTCGATTTCCTGCATTGTGCGGGTAGCGGTGAGCCAGTCGATACATCGATGACGTATATCTTCCGGGAGCAGCAAGGTTTTGTCGCCTCGCTGATGAAAAGCAATAACCTCACTTTTACGGGCAGCGACTTAGAAGCGCTGGCAACAAGACAATTCTCAACGGCAGAACAGCTAAAAGCGGCGAAGCGCTTTACACGCTTGGCCCTCAAGCCTTATCTTGGCTCCAAACCGCTCAAAAGCCGTGAGCTTTTTATGTTAAGAACAAGGAAATTAACGCAATGAATACCATTTATCTGGGCGTCAATATTGACCACGTCGCGACCGTTCGTAATGCGCGTGGCACCCAATACCCTGATCCTGTCCACGCTGCAGATATTGCAGAGCGTGCGGGCGCGGATGGTATTACCGTTCACTTGCGTGAAGACCGTCGCCACATTAAAGACCGTGACGTTCATATTCTGAAAGACACCATCCAGACTCGCATGAACCTGGAAATGGCAGTGACTGATGAGATGGTCAACATCGCGCTGGAAGTAAAGCCGGCATACGTGTGTCTGGTCCCTGAAAAACGCGAAGAGCTGACCACCGAAGGCGGTTTAGACGTGGCGGGTCAGCTTGAGAAAGTAAAAGCTGCAACGGAAACGCTGACTGCAGCGGGCATTAAAGTGTCGCTATTCATTGATGCAGACCGTGCGCAAATCGACGCAGCAAAAGCCTGTGGTGCCCCTTTTATTGAGCTGCACACAGGCCATTATGCAGAAGCGACGACTGAAGAAGACATGCAGGCAGAGCTGAAGAAAATTGCAGCGGGTGCGAGCTACGCAGACGATCTGGGTATCAAGGTGAACGCTGGTCACGGTCTGACGTACCACAACGTGAAGCCTATTGCGGCGATTCCAGAGATTTACGAGCTGAACATCGGCCACGCGATTGTAGGCCGTGCGGTATTTGAAGGCTTGCCAAAAGCGGTTGCAGACATGAAAGCTCTGATGCTGGAAGCGCGTCGCTAATGGCAGTGGTTGGCCTTGGTACTGACATCGTAGAAATTGAGCGCCTTGAGAAAATCATCGCGCGCACCGGAGATGCATTTGCTAAACGTGTCCTGACAGAAAACGAGTTGGAAACCTATTCCGGCTCCAACTTCCCGGCTCGCTTTCTTGCCAAGCGCTTCGCAGTGAAAGAAGCGGCTTCAAAGGCTCTTGGGACGGGGATCGCTTGTGGTGTAACCTTCCATGACTTTGAAGTCTCTAACGATGAGCTTGGAAAGCCTGTGGTGGATTTCTCCGGTGTAGCGCGAAGGCTTGCTGACGAGCGTGGCGTGAAGAACATTTTCCTCACCATCGCTGATGAGAAACGCTATGCCGTAGCGACCGTGCTGTTAGAGACCAACTAGCTTCTTTCTTCAACGCCGACCATACAAACAAAAACGCCCGCTTCTGCGGGCGTTTTGCTATCTGTGGCTAGGGGCTGTTGACCTTTGGTGGTTGAATTTTGTTCTAGCTATAAGCGTTTTAGGCGCGGCGAGGCGTGTGCCGCCTAGTTACTCTAAGCAAATACGCCTCAACAAAGAATAAAACGCTTAGAGCAGAACCCTTCGGGCAGCGTTTGTGGGGAATTTCTGCTGTGTTATCAGCTTCTCATGTAGGCTAGCTACACATCGAAGCTTCTGCCTTGCATAAAATCCCCACAAACTGCTGCAAAAGTCATCACCAAAGGTCAACAGCCCCTATATCAGACGCGCTTGAAGATAATCGACGTATTGATACCACCAAAGGCAAAGTTATTGCTCATGATGTATTCACAGTCGATGTGGCGCCCTTCGCCGCGGATGTAGTCCAGTTCGCCACAAGCCGGGTCGATGTTGTCGAGGTTTAGGGTAGGGCTGAACCAGCCACTGTTCATCATCTCAAGGCTCAGCCAGGCTTCAATGGCACCACAAGCACCAAGAGTGTGGCCAAAATAGCTTTTCAATGAGCTGATAGGCGTCTGGTTGCCAAAGATATTCGCGGTGGCGTTGCTCTCTGCGATATCCCCTTTTTCAGTGGCTGTACCGTGCGCGGAAACATAGCCAATTTTTTCTGGTGCCAGATTGGCATCACGCAGCGCCATCTCCATACAAATCTGCATGGTTTCCTTGGTAGGCTGGGTGACATGTGCGGCATCGCAATTGCTGGCAAAGCCAACAATCTCGGCAATGATGTTTGCGCCACGGTTAACAGCATGCTCGTATTCTTCCAGCACCAGTGTGCCAGCGCCTTCACCAATCACCAGGCCATCACGCTCTGTGTCATATGGCCGCGGTGTTTTTTCCGGTTCGTTGTTTTTCAGGCTGGTGGCAAACAGGGTGTCGAAAACGGCAGATTCAGTTGGGCAAAGTTCTTCCGCACCGCCAGCCACCATCACGGTCTGGTAGCCGTGCTTAATGGCTTCATAGGCGTAACCAATCGCCTGACTGCCGGAAGTACATGCGCTACTGGTCGGGATCACTCTGCCTTTCAGGCCAAAGAACAGACCCACATTCACTGCAGTCGTGTGAGGCATCATTTGCACGTAGGTTGTCGCGGTAATGGCGCGGGTGCTCTTGTCGTTCAACATTACACCAAACGCACCAATCGCAGGTGTACTGCCTGTGGAGGAGCCGTAGGCAATACCTGTCTGTCCGTTGGTCAGCACTTCATTGCCAATCAGGCCACTTTGTTCGAGGGCATTTTCTGTTGCCACTGTGGAGAGCTGGGAAACGCGCCCCATGCCACGTACTTTCTTACGTGGATAGTGTTTTGGCACACTGAACCCTTCTACTGGCGCAGCCAGTTTGGTGTTGAGGCCATCATATTGCTCGTAATTAGGCATGTAGCGAACGGCATTTTGCATCGCCGCAAGCTTTGGCTGGACACTTTGCCAGTCGTTACCGAATGCAGTAACACCGGACATGCCAGTGATAACAACTCTGCGATTCATATCAGTCCTCCATTGACTGAGATTACCTGTCGGGTGACGTAGCTGGCGGAATCTGACATCAGATAGCTGACCAGGCCTGCCACTTCTTCAGGTTTGCCCATTCGGCGCAGTGGCACCTGAGGAAGGGCATGTTCTTTCACGTGTTCATCCACCAGACCAGTATCGATAAGGCCTGGAGCCACGCAGTTTACGGTGATTTTGCGCTTTGCGAGTTCCAGAGCCAATGCTTTGGTGGCACCAATAATACCGGCTTTGGCGGCACTGTAATTGGTTTGTCCGCGGTTACCCATCAGACCGGAAACCGATGCCATGGTTACGATTCGTCCGCCGCGGCGGCACTGAATCATTGGCATCACGCAAGGGTGCAGCACGTTATAGAAACCATCAAGGTTGGTATGAACCACGCCATCCCACTCATCTTCTGTCATGGCCGGAAAAGCGGTGTCAGCTGTCACACCTGCATTGTTTACAACGCCATAGTATCCACCATGGGTTGCCATATCCGCCTCAAGTTCAAGACGGCATTGTTCGCGGTTGGCAATGTCAAAAGAGATTAAACGACCAGAACCACCCAACTCAGTGATGTCTGCCAGCGTCGCTTCAGCGCCCGTTTTGTCACGACCATAATGGATCACGATATTGAAACCGTCTTTGGCAAGTTGAATGGCGATAGCTCGGCCAATGCCTTTGCTTGCGCCGGTAACCAATACATCACGACTCATTGGGACGTTCCTTTTAACATTTGCTGTAACTTTTCTTCTGAAGGCACATACGCATTGAGCTGGGCCGATGCGATTTCCTTACCCTCATGTTCTATGGTGCAGGCAAATACGGCCATACCATTGCTTTCCATCACATGGTTGGCGTGCACATCTAAAAGCGCACCGGCAGGAAAGCTTGGGGTATCACATTTGTAGCGGCGACTGCCCAACAAAAATCCAATAGGTGGCGCTTTGTTTTCTTTGCTCGCCTGATAACCCGACCAGGCGGCAACAGACTGAGCCATTAGCTCAATGCCCACCCACCCTGGAATACCGTTCATGTTTTTATCGAAAAACAAACTGCTCTCACTGGATGTTACCTGACAGTGCACATGCATATCACCGACATCAATCAGCGTATCGAGAAGGATCATGGGTGCCTCGTGAGGCAGCAGCTCGTGAAGTTGTAATTGCGAACTCATAGTTTTCCAAAAATTAGCGATACGTTGTTCCCGCCAAAGGCAAACGAGTTGCTCAAAATAGCGTGTTTTTCCAGTCTGTCATTTGCTGCTACCAGACGAATTGGCGCGATCTCTGGGTCGCGACCTGCTTGCGCATCAGGGATGGGTAGCGTGAGATTGTAGCGAAGGATTTGCCAACAAATGGCAGCCTCTATCGCACTGGCGGCACCCAGCGTGTGGCCCGTCAGTGGTTTAGTTGAGCTAACCGGAACATTATTACCTAATACTCGTCTGATGGCTTTGGACTCCATCGCATCGTTGAGAGGCGTGGCGGTGCCGTGTGCATTGACGTAACCAATCTTGTCTGGCGACAGTCCGGCATCTGCTAATGCTTTGATCATGGCCTCTTCTGCGCCGCGACCTTCCGGTTCTGGGGCGGAGATATGGTGCGCATCGGAACTGTCACCTGCGCCAAGCAATGCTATCGGTTCAGCTTCTTCCGGGCGCTCGAGAGAAAGCAGCATAAACGCGGCGGCTTCACCAATATTGATGCCGTCGCGCCCTTCGCCAAACGGGCGGCATAGGCCGGAAGAGACAGATTCCAAGCCATGAAAACCGTTCAGTGTTAAACGGCAAAGGGTGTCTGCGCCACCGACTATCACGGCGTCAGCCATACCTGATTGCAGCAGCCTTTTAGCAGAAAGGAACACTTTTCCGCTCGATGAACAGGCGGTGGACACCACATAACTTGGTCCGGAAAGCCCAAAGTAGTCACTGATAAAATCAGAGAGGTTACTCAGCTCTTGCTGGTAGTAGTGATAACTCTCTGGCAGCTCGCCGGTTTGCAATTGCTCGCTAAGGGCGATTTCACCGTTGGAAATACCTGAGGTGCTGGAGCCAACAATAACGGCGACGCGATCCTCACCGTATTTACCCATGGCGTTTTCAACGGCGCCCCGAATTTGCTGAAGGGCGGACAGGGCCAGACGGTTGTTTCGTGTCTGTTGATGTTGGAATTGTGCAGGGATGTCAGGAAGGTCTTCCAGGACGCGCCCTACGATTACTTCCTTGCCATCATTAAGAGTGAAACGTTCGGCTTCGATGCCGTCACTCTTGCCGCTTTGCAGATTTCGGTGGATATCTTCAGAGCGCACACCCAGTGCGGAGTGCGAACCGCAAGCATGGATATAAACCGGAGTTGTTTGTGTATCTGCGTCGGTCATTGCGATCTGTTCTTCCGTTATTCGAGGGTTTGAATCTTGATTTGGTAGTGCTGGCGCACTTGCTCAAACTGGATATCAGCTGGAACTCCTCCTGCAACCTTGGGCTCATCATACTGTATTTTCGCCACGGTTTCGCCGTTCTCATCGAGTAGGGTTCGGCTTGTAGCATCATCAACCAGTTGCCATCCAATCGGTGAAAGATGTGGTTGCCACGAAGTGGCCGGCCATAAGGTCAACATCAGGTTCATGAGCACCTGTTTTCCATCAGGCAACACGGCACCGAGACCTGTGAGGTTGTCGGTTTCCAGAGTCTGTCCATCGTAATTGAGCGTCAGTAATCGGGTGCCCCAACTGGAGAATCCCACTAAAACGACGTCTGATTCGGTGATCTCAAGATGCACGGGAAGCACCTGTGTACTGTCACTCCACTTCGCGGTAATAAGCTGGTTCACGCTGACGGTGCCTTCAAACTCTGAAGGGGCAGGTAAGCTGACAAACTTATCGGGTGCAATTTCAACCTGGTTGCTATCAGGCACTGCCGCGCAAGCAGAAAGCAGCAGAGAAAAAGCCAAAGACAGTACAACGCGAATCATTGATGAAGCTCCTTTTCTGGCTGTTGGATGGCCAATGGCGCGAGCAGCCAGGCGACAACAATACCCACCAATACAGTAATACCGAAACTGTGAATCGCTTCGGTTTGGCTGAGAGACAGCAAGCCGAAAGAGAGTATGGTCGTCAAGGCAGCAAGGCTATTTGCGACCAAGGCGCGATAACTGTCTTTGTGTTCAGCGAAAAACAGGGTGTAGTCGATACCAATTCCCAAAACGAGAAACAGTGCCAGCAGGTTGAACAAATTCATAGGAACTGGACTGATGGCGCCTGCGGTCAAGGCTACACCCGCCGCGAGCAAAGGCGGGGTTAAAATACGAAGTGCACGGTGAGCGCCGAATCGCACGCAGAGCACGCCTAAAATCGCCAGACAGGCGATGCCCATCAACATGGAAATACGCAGTCGGTACTGACCAAACAGGCTGGAAACTTCCTCAGCTTTGTTCAGCACACTTACCTCTGGGAAAGGTGCTATCGCTTGTTTGATGGCGCTCATGTCAGTTGCGTTTTGCAGCATCACAATGGCGGCAAATTGCCTTTCATCAGGCTGTAGCCACAGAGATGAGAACAGCTCACTGCTCGGAGCGTTAAGCATCAGCGCGGGTGTCAGAATATCAATGTCGCTCGGGAGTTGAGGCGACGTCGACAAACCAATTTGTGCAGCGAGCTTTTCACCTTCTGACTGATAAAGAGATTGAACAAGAGCAAAGTTCTCTCGCTGCACCGATGCTGGTGGCACCAAATCGGCGGGGTTTTGATAACCGGAGAGGACGTTTTCACGTCGAAGTTTTTCAAGTGCCGGCGTGAGAGCGTAAGCATTCTCCAGTACTTGCTGCTCGCTGCTTCCTTTGACCAGCAGCATCGGCTGGGAACTGCTGAGGCCTGTTACTGACTTGATGACCGACTCCTGCTCCTGCAAGGCCGGTGGCAGAGATTGCAGTTGGCGGATGTTGTCATCGTAGTCTGCGTTAAAAAAGCCAATCAGAGCGACCAGCAAGGCAGAAACAGGCATTGCCACTCGTACCAGCGGCCGTTGCCATAGCGTCAGGTAGCACGTGCTTGAATTTGCGAGAGGCAGCGTCTGGTATCGGGCTGGACGTTTTGCCAACAGTGGATACCAGAAAATCACACTCAGGTAAGCGCCAATCAGGCCTGCGGCTGAAAACAATGCAAGTTGCTGCAACCCCGGGAAAGGGGCAACTAACATACTGAGATAAGCAATCAGGGTGGAAATCAGACCAAAGGTGACAGGGACAAAAACGCGTTTTAATCCCTCTTCTGAACGCCAAGATGCGCCGGACGCGAGGCGGTCTGTCAGATAGTGGAAGGCATAGTCTATCGATACGCCAATCAGGCTGGCGCCAATGACCAGGCTAAACAGGTGAATTTGTCCAAATACCAAAAGACAGATGGAAAAAGCCGTCACGACGCCTGTACCAATCGACAGTATGGTTAGGCTGACAGGTAAAAGACTACGATAGACCAAAAGCACCAAAAGCAGGATGCCGAGCAGTGAGCCAACGCCGATGGTGCTGATTTCAGATTTAGCACTGTCAGTCCCAAAGGCCGCATAAAACACCACGCCAGTATGGAAGATTTGAGCGTCAAACTGTGCGGCAGTGGCTTCTTCTAATTGGGCGAGCTCTGCCAGCTGTTGTTGGGTTTGCATGGCATAAGCTGAGCCAGAAAGCGTGCCACGGAGCAGAGCATAAAATGTGCCGTTCTGCTCTGTGGTCAGATAACCTTCTGCGATGGAAAAGCGTTGGTTTTGCTTGTTCATCGTTTGCAGGTAATCACGGAACAGCAAAAAAGGGTCGCCAGAAAGTTCAGCGCCAGTCACCCCGGAAAAAGGGTTGTAAACCTGTTGAATGACTTTGGCGGTCTGGGTGGCAGCTGAGTGCTTGAGTATCTCGCGTTGTTCCAGCGTCAGCAATTGGTATCGGTAAGGCGCATAGGTGCTGACCCAGGCTGATTGCTCTTCATCAGACAATTTGCCGTTTATTTTGCTGAAAAGTGGCAGCGTTTGAAGTTCTGTTTCAAAGGTGCGGGCGGCTTTTATGGTCTGGTCTTGATTGTCGGCGGAGATAAGGAACAGCACCTGATCTTCCATGCTGCCAGCCACCTCATCGAAGGCTTTCTGAGCCAGGGGATCTTGCTGGTTTTCAGGGAGTAGGTTAAGGATATTGGTGTCGAGCATCGCTGCGCCGCTTGGGTGGCGCAGTATTGCAGTAGCTGCGAGAAGGGACAGGGCAATCAGCCATAGTATGGCTTTAGTCGTTGAACGCACGGCGCTCCTCGTCAGTCAGCGCTGATGCGTGTTGAATATTGCTGAAGGTCACTCTGGTTTTGTCACCACGGATCTCTTCCATCGTCAGGGCATCAATGTTGTGACCGCCTGATAAAGTGATTTGACTGAAGACCTTTGTCAGTGGCGCCTCGGCTGGAGTCAGCACGAGTGTCCACGCTTCAGGGCTGCCATCCAGCTCAAAGCTAAATTGTTGGGTTAGGACATCTGCATCAGCATGGAACAGACCAAGGAAAAGGTCGCTGAAATAAAACGCCATCGGGTTATCTTTGGCATGGATGACCTGTTCCGGTTGACCCGGCATTTTCTGGCGAAGCGTTTGATCGGACAGAATCAGGGTGACGGGAAACGGCGTAGCCTGAAGCCAAAGTAGACCTTCTTTTTCACTCAAGACGAAGTTGCCGTTTGATACCAAAGGCTTACTAAGCATCGCAATATCTTTGGTTTGCTCGAAGTCACCGCTGATCACGGCTGACTTTTCCAGCGTGTTTTGCAGATCAGAAAGTCCAAATGCCCAGGTCAGAGGGCTAGATATCATCAGGCTGAAGCTCAAAAGCGCAGTGACAAGCTTACGCAGCATTGAAGTACGCCTCCAGCCGATCTGTCAGAGCTTTAGGCGAGACAAAACACATTTCTTGCTCGTCGATAGACACCGCCACCTGAGTGGTATGCCCTTTGGTCAGGCGTTTGCCACTTTCGGCGTCGTAAATGACATAGTCAGTGCGAAGACGGTTTTCGTACTCGGTCAATGTCGCGGTGACACGGATTTCCTGATTGAACTGGATAGGTTTTACGTAGCGCACGGCAGTGTCGATGATCGGCCACATGTAACCCGAGGCACTCATGGCCAGGTAGCCATAATCAATCTTTTCCATCATCACGCGGCGGGCTTCCTCAAAGTAGCGGAAGTAATTGCCGTGATAGATAACGCCCATCGGGTCGGCATCCTGAAAGGATGTCATGATAACCACTTCGGCGTTAAGTGTGCGCTCAGTCATTAATAAAGCTCCCAAACCTGCCGCTGGATGTTATCAACGAAACGGCGAAGATCTTGCTCAAGTGGGCGGTCTTCAATCACCATCTTAAACTCATCCAACACGTGTTTTGTCATGGTGCGAAGTGCTGGGCTGAAATGATTCAAATCCAGTTCGCCATGCTTACGGCGAATTTCCAGTGCTTGCGTGGCAGCCAACAGGCTGGCTGCGGTGACTTGTTCGGTCAGCTGCAACACGCGCAGACAATCACGGGAGGCGATGGTGCCCATGCTCACCTTGTCCTGGTTATGACATTCGGTCGAGCGTGAAAAGACACTCGCAGGCATGGTGTGTTTTAACGCTTCAGCCGTCCAGGCAGAGATACCGATTTGTACCGCTTTGAAACCGTGGTTAATAGGCTTGCGATCGCCTTCCGCACCAGTGAGGTTAAACGGCAGGCCGTTGTTGAACTTATAGTCCATCAGCTGTGCCATCTGGCGATCAAGCAGGTCAGCAATGTTCGCAATGGCGGTTTTGAGCGAGTCCATCACCATAGCAATATGGCCGCCGTAGAAATGACCGCCATGTAACACGCGTTCGTTGTCACCGTCGATGATTGGGTTGTCGTTGGCGCTGTTGAGTTCGTTTTCGATCATCTGGCGCGCCCAAGGCAGGGTGTCCTGCAGCACACCAATAACGTGAGGCGCGCAGCGCAGCGAGTAGCGATCTTGCAGTCGGTCGCTGTTGCGAGGCGGTTTGTCTGCCTGCAAATCGTCACGCAGCCATTTAGCAATTTGCTGCTGACCAGGATGAGGTTTGACGGCAAACAAGGCTTCATCAAAATGGAAGTCGTTGCCATGCATTGCCAGCGACACCATGGCAGTAATACGGGTAGAAAGTTGTGCCAGATACTCTGTACGTTTGTAAGCAAGACAGGCCAGTGCGGTCATCACGGACGTGCCGTTCATCAGCGCCAAACCTTCTTTGGGTTTCAGCGTGATAGGTTCGATACCTAACTCGGCAAAGACTTCTGCAGTCGGTCGAAGCTGGCCTTTGTAAATCACTTCACGCTCGCCAATCAGAGCAGCAGCAACATAGGACAGCGGTGTTAAATCACCGCTGGCGCCGACGGAGCCTTCCTGGGGAATACGCGGGGAAATGTCGTGATTTATCAGGGTGACCAACTGACTCAGAAGCTCCATGGTCACGCCCGACACGCCTTGCGTCAGCGAGTTGAGGCGGGTTGCCAGTACCGCACGGCTTTGTACGTGATCGAGGTTGTCGCCCAAACCACAGCCATGGAAACGGGTCAGGTGCAGCGGCAGTTCGTTAACGAGCGCTGGTGGGATTGCCACGGTGCAAGAGTCGCCATAACCTGTTGTCACGCCATAAATCACACCTTCTTCTTTCAATAGGCGTTCAAGGAATCGTGAGCCGCGGTCGATTCGCGCCGTAAATTCCTCGGAAGGATTCAGCGCGGCGCGGCTGCCATTGGCAATCGCGACAACAGATTCAATGGTAAGGGGCGCTTCCCCAAAAACGATGGTGTTATCCGTGTGACTTGTCATTGTTGCTGCTCGTTAACTGCCAGAATTTAAAAAAGTTATACCACTGCAATGGGGCTTTGAGGGTGTAGTGCTCAAGGCGCTTTGCGTATTGCTCGACCACTTCCTGAAGCGCTTCTTCACGCTTTCCGCGGGGCAGTCGAATTGGGTCGTAAAACGGTTCAAAGTGCACATTGAAGTGCGGTGTTTGGCTTTGCTCATCACGAAGGCCAAACAATAAAAGAACAGGGGCTTTCAGCACCGACGCAAGCACGAAAGGCCCTTGCGGGAAAGGCGCAGGCTCGCCAAGAAAATCTGCCATGACCACGCGCCCTTCGCGGGTCACGGACGTTCTGTCGCCGACAATGACCACCCATTCGCCATCATCAATTTTTTGCTGGAGCATGATGGCAGTTTCAGGGCCAAGGTTCGACACCGACATCAGGTTAACCGAAGCGTCAGCGTTCACTTCGTCCATCACTGAATTGAACTGCTCAGCATGCTCAGTAAACACCAGCGCGTTGATTTTGACACCTGAGTGGCGACGACTGAGGGCGCGACAAAGCTCGATATTGCCAAGGTGGGAACCAATCAGCACTGCACCGCGCTTGTCTTCCACCAGATGACGAAAGTGTTCGCCGCCTGTGATGGTGAGGTTGGAAACGTCAAAGTCCCCTTTCCAAGCCGCGAGTTTATCCAGCATGGTTTCGCCAAAAGAGAGCAGGTGATGATAGCTGCTTAGTGGCTTTTCGCCGGTATAGGTGGCGACTCTTTGCAGGTAATCTTCAGAGGCTTCCCGCGCGACTTTGCCTGTTAACCAGTAGTAATACATCACAGGTTTCAGCATCAGGCTGAAGGCTTTTCTGCCCAACAGGCTGTATGTGGCCAGAAGTAGCTTGATACCTAGAATGGTGCCGCGTTCTTTTCTGGCGGACCAGTGTTGGCTGTTTTTCCGTTTCATTGCCAGCAATCGGGGGATTTTGGGCAACATGGAAAAGAACAGCAGGCTGTGCATTTTGCTGATGCGAACGTTGTCTTTAAACGCATCAAAGTGCGACAAACCGTCTTCGGGATAAATCACTTTGGTGTCGATATACCGAATATCGCAGCCATCCCAGTAAAGGCGCACCATGATTTCAATATCAAAGTCCATTCGTTTGCCAGGTGAAGACACTTCAATCACTTTGAGTGTCTGGGCAAGCGGGTAGGCTCTGAATCCACACATGGAATCTTTGATGGTGGTCGACAGTGTTTCCAGCGTCACCCAGAAGTGGGTGATATAACGTCCGTACAATCGGGACTTGGGTACCGATTCATCGTAGATAGGCTTGCCGGAAATCAGGGAGTCTGGGTGTGTTTGAGATTCTTCGATTAACGCGGGTACCGCGGTGAGATCATGTTGTCCGTCAGCGTCGATTTGAAGTGCATGGGTGAAGCCCAGTATTTGCGCCTGCTTCAAGCCTGCCATCACTGCGCCGCCTTTGCCTTGGTTTTCTTCAAGGCGGTGAAGTGTCACGTCATCCTGCTGTGAGAGCGTATCCAGCACCGTTTTGGTGGGCTCTTCACTGCCGTCATCCACAATAACAATCGGCAGTTCAAACGCTTTTAGCGCATCGACGACAGCGCCAATGGCGGCACCGTGGTTGTAGCAGGGGATGAGAAAGCAAGGTGAGTAGTGGCTCATTTCGCCTCGCTGATCAAAACGCGGCCTGAAGAATGGGCTCTGTCTTTGGATTGGTAGCTGAAGTAGAGTTTTCGTTTCTCCGGATCCCACGTGAGAGTCAGGGTTACGACGGCTTCCGGCAGGATAGGGTCTTGAAACTTAATCACCTCCATGCCACCAAACTGACCATCCAGTGGCAGATACTCTTCGGCGTAGCGCATGGCTAAATCGATTTGGGTGACGCCGGGCAGAATCGGAAACGTTGGGAAGTGGCCTTTGAAATCTTCCAGGCTGCTATCAACCCTCAGCGTGAGAGTCACGCTGTTGGTTTCAGTTTCTGCTTTGAGTAATGTGGGTTTGCGTTGCATGTTTTTCCTGTAAGCGTTTTAGCTGCGCTTGTCACTGTGTCCGGTTAAACAAGGCCTCAATGGCTTGCCGTTGACGTTTACCCTGGCTGTTTTGGGGAATGGCGTCGACAAAGCGCCACTGGCGCGGGATGGCGATTGGCTCAAGCCACTCTCGAAGGCTTTGCCTCAACATCAGTTTAAATTTCCCAGCCCCTGTTTCAGCCAGCATCTTTTCACCTTCTGCGGACAATACTACTGCTGCGACAATGATTTGTCTTTCATCCTGCTGGTGGAGAATGCTGGCAGCGTCCGTTATCCAGTTGCTTTGGCAAAGTCGTTGTTCGATTTCTGGCAAAGAGACCCGCTTTTCTTCAATTTTTACCACGCGGTCAGCACGACCTTTCAGCAGGAAGGTGTGGTTGTCATAAAGCTCGCACAAATCTGCAGTCTGATACCAATGGTCTGGGTCGATGTAAGGGGAAAGCAGTTGCAGGCAGCCTACATTATCCAATTGAGCGCGGATACCACTGAAAAGTTGCCAGGCTGTGGTCTCAGTGGATTGCTGTCGAAAACCAATCCCGCCGGTTTCGGTGCTGCCATACACTTCGATGGGTAGTGCGCCGAGGCAAGATTGGCTGCTATGCGCCGCCGATATCGGAAGAGGTCCGCCGGAAGAAAATATCGCACGATATTGGCCGGATGCGGGTTCAATCATGCGTTTCAAGAGTGCAGGGCTGCTGATCAAGGTGGTCTGTTCATCTGCTTTGACGACGACTTGTTCAGGGTAAACCAGATCGTGGCACTGGAATGTTCTCCCAGCTGAAAGCGGCCACAGCAGGCGGAACAACAAGCCATAAATATGCTGGTGCGATACGGTGCTTTGAATATGAGCGCCTTCGAGTTTTGCTCCCCATTGCGCTTCTAGTTGGTTGAGCTCTTCCTGAATCTGGAACAGTGATTTTTCTATCGCTTTCGGCTCGCCACTGGAGCCTGATGTGTACAGCGTGAGAGCCAGCCAATCAAAGGCTTCAAGTTTTAAATCAAACGTGCTTTGCGTATCTGACAGAGGCAGTGATACGGAGGTGGTGCCGACAGGAGTGGCCACACGGCTGTCATGCAAGATGGCGTCGAAATGGATTGAAAGCTCAGTCAAAGCGCCCGTCTGTAAATTCCCCGGCAGAACCAGAGATTTTCCCGCATGGGCACAGGCAAAAAAGGCAGTGGCAAACAAGTAGCTGTCTTCAAAAGCCAGCGCCCACTTTTGTTCTGGAGATGCTTTTAACACTGAGGCGAGCTTTGCCACATCATCAGTAAATGCCCCCCAGTTTTTTCTACCACCATCACCCAATGCGACGGGCAAGTCTGTGTCGCGTTCTGACAGACAGAGGGATGATAAGGACGTAAAACGATTCACGATGCGCGCACCTTTTTCCTGATAATAAATTCGATACCAAAGAGCGCGCCGGCAGCGAGATAACTGAGTAAGCCGTTATACAGCGTCCAAACCTCCAGCGACATCAGGCAGGTTAGCCAGGCGATTGCGCCGTTCACCAGAAAAAACAAACACCAGACTTTGGTGACGTTGCGGGTGTATTTTACGCCAGAAACTGGCAAATCGGGCTCCTGAAGGCGGGCAACCTGTTCGATGATGCTCATTGGCTGGAAGAGGCTGGCGGCGAAAACGCCAAACATGGTAGCGTTGACTGCGACGGGATAATACAGAAACCAGTCGTGTTGCTTGAAGACATAGCTCAGGGTAACCAGCAGAAGGCCAATGATTCCTGTCGTCGTCGCGACATGTCTCAGCGGGCTACTTCCCAGCACCTTGCTGGAAGTCATCCGAAGCAAGAACAGAAAGCCAAGCAACAACGCAACAGGGCCAACTCCTCCGTGCGAAATCCCGGCGTAAACCGCCAAGGGATAAGCGAGCAGGAGAAGGCCTGCCAGTGCGCTGAACTTTCGCATTTTAAACTGCTAGCAGGTCTGCAACGGCATCAACAACGTCTTGTACAGAGCGTACAGACTTAAACTCTTCCGGTTTAATTTTCTTGCCAGTGGTATTTTGCAGGTGAACAACCAGATCTACGGCATCAATGCTGTCGAGGTCCAGCTCTTCATAAAGTTTGGCTTCAGGAATAATGTCGGCAGGATCCAGCTCAAATAATTCCACTAGAGCGTCACGAACCTGTTCGAATATTTCTGCTTTATTTACTTCTGTCATTTTCTATTACGCTTTGTTGGCCGAAATGAACTTCGCTAGATTTGCGACTGAGGCAAAATGCTCGCGAGTATTGCTGTCATCGGCATCAATGACGACGTTGTAAGCTTTTTTAATTGCCAGTCCAAGCTCAAGTGCGTCAATGGAATCTAAACCTAACCCTTCCCCAAAAAGTGGCGCATCGGTATCAATATCTTCGACCGTCAGATCTTCGAGATTAAGTGCCTCAATGATCAACTGCTTTATTTCATTGTGTAATGTGTCCACTGTAGCCTTCTATGTTTGTTTGCTGTTCAATTTTATTATTGTGTGGGAATAGTTCCCTTTTGAGTCGTCTATTGAGGCGACGGGCTGCCGTCGCTTCTGCAATATCTGAATCGGTAAATTCACTCGCCGCTATCTTACCCTTCACCTCAACATGAAAAAAGGGGCGTACGTCCGGAACTTGGTACCACTTTTTCTCTTTCGTGAGAAAGCTAGGTGTAACAGTAATATGCACCACACGGATATCGGTCTGGGTACGGACAGCAATTTGAGATGCTCCACGTTGCAACGAAGATTCAACACCTGGCGTGGTTCGGGTGCCTTCTGGGAAAATAAGCAGGACATTGCCGTCACCAAGCCGCTCTGCGCAGCGCTCGAGCAAGTCATCTGGACTGTTGTTGGGAATGTAACCTGCCGCTTTGACAATACCTTTCATAAAAGGATTGTGCCAGATAGCGGATTTAACCAGACAGTCGCACTGTGGGAGCTGGGAAGTGATCAACACATAGTCAATCAAACTAGGGTGGTTGGCGAGGATGATGCAGTTACTGTCTTCGCGAAGAATATCGCCACCGGTGATTTTGTAGTTAATCGCACCGGTGTATTTCATGGTCAAACAAAAGATGGTGAAGGTCTTTTGAATGATGCGTTGGACGCGGAGTTCTCTTTCCTTAGAGCTTTTCGCGCTGAACGTCATCAAAGGACAAACGATAAAGGTCAGGAATAGGCCACCAAGGCCGAACAGGCTAAAACAAAAGCCTGTTGCCAACACCCGCCACCATTTGCTGATTAATCGGAACATTCAAAATCTCCTACCTGCCAAGACCAGTGCTGACGGGCACTTTGCATCTCAAAGTCAGCGTTTCTACCCAGCCACTGACGATAGAACTCCAGCGCTTGTGGCAAGACCGTAATGCTATTACGTGAACCCGATGTTGAGCGCTGAATCTGAATTTGATCGCCGGCTTGGAGCACCATTCCTATTGCATACGGTGCGGTTGTGTAGGGTTCAAACTGGGCGTAAACATCGGGTAGTGGCGCGTCGAAATCGACCACCAACACTTTCTTATCTGGGTGTTGATTGAGATAAATGAAGGCTTCGAGCAAGGCATAGTGAAATCCGTCAGCACCGCCCGCAAGAGATGTGGCCGGGATAGGTTTTTTCGTCGCGATAGTAAATAAGCCTGCTGCGGTGTTATGCACGGATTGCGAGAAAGCTGTGGGCGAAGCCGGCTCCCCAGCCAGAATTTCCTGAAGCAACTGGACGGTTCTTTGAAGCTCACCATGTCGGCTTGAAAAAACCGTATAGGCGATGTCCTCGTCAGCTGCTAGGGTTGCCGCAACCTGAACCACAATTTTGCTCAGCGGACTCATGCGACGTCTCATCATTGCCGGGATGGTGCTGGCTGCTGGCGCAGGAGCGTCATCCGGCCACTGACATTGATCTTGCTGCCATCTTGTCCAGTCTTCCGGGTTTTCTAATCCGGGCGACAAAGCGAAAAGTCTCGGGATATTAAATTGAATACTGCTCATCGGTGGTGCTATAACATCTTTGATTATGTGGCTGATCAAGGTATTGGCGCCTTGAGCAGTGTTTAATACTTCGCTTGGTAGGAAGTCAGAATGCGATCATATCGCAATGGCTACATCGCGCAACCAAGGGATTAAAATTAGAGAGGGAGTCAGTTGTGAAATTTAAAAAATATCTCGTTTTGTTGGCAATGGCATTTGTTCTGGCGGGCTGTGGTCGTGTTCAGCCAATTAAAAATGTCGAAAATGCACCGGTTGCTTTCAATATTCCCGCAGCGTCAGTGAAACAGGCAATTATTGAATCTGGTGTGGACCGTGGCTGGATCATGACAGAAACCACCCCGGGCGTCATTCGTGGTGAATTATTTGTGCGTTCGCACCGCGCCGTTATTGAAATTCCATACAGCGACAAGAGCTATTCCATTAATTATGTGGAGTCAGAGAACTTGATGGAAAGCGACGGTAAAATCCACCGTAATTACAACCGCTGGGTGAACAATCTAGATGTCGATATCCGCAAGAAACTGGCGGTTATGGCAGCTTCCCAGTAAAAAGAGTTAAGTAGTAGGTTATAGAGTGAATTCATTTCAAGCGGATCCGTATAACGCTTTGAATGCAAAAACTGAGGCGCAAAAGTTAGCTTTTGCGCCTATTGTTTTTCATGCAGCGCGAACCTTGCGAGACCTCGGTGTTTTAGCAGCATTGGATGGTGCTGGCTCTGAAGGTTTGGATGCGGCAGCCATTGCCGGGAAAACGGGTGTGTCAGAATACGGCGTGAAGGTACTGCTTGATATGGCAGTCAGTGCGCATATCGTGACTTGGCAATCACCAAACTATGTACTGGCGAATGTAGGATATTTTCTTCTCAATGATGGAATGACCCGTGCCAATATGGATTTCACGGCGGACGTTTGTTATGCCGCAATGGCACATCTAACGGAATCAATTGAGACGGCTAGCCCTGCAGGGCTCAAAGAGTTGGGGCAGTGGAGCTCGATTTATGAGGGGCTCTCAACGCTGCCGGAAAAAGCGAAAGAAAGCTGGTTCCAGTTTGATCACTTCTATTCCGATCGTTCATTCCCTTTGCTTCTTGAAAAAGTGTTTGCTTCCAAACCGAAGAAGCTATTCGATATCGGTGGCAATACGGGCAAATGGGCAACCCAATGCTGTAATTACGATGCAGATGTGGAAGTCACCATTATCGATTTGCCTCAGCAAATTGAAATGGCACTAGAGCAGGCCAAAGTGAATGGTTTGGAAGAGCGAATAAAAGGTCATCCTTTCAATGCGCTGGATAATTCTCTTTCTCTGCCAGAAGGCGCGGACGTTTGGTGGATGAGTCAGTTTCTTGATTGTTTCTCGCCAATGGAAATCTTGAGTATTTTGCGCCGCGTTCGTCAGGCTGTGTCTTCTGATGCAACGGTTTATATTCTCGAACTTTTCTGGGATGCGCAGAAATACGAAGCAGCCTCATACAGTTTGAATGCCACCTCGCTGTACTTTACGTGTCTGGCGAACGGAAATAGTCGTTTCTATCGCTGTGAAGAGTTTTTGCAGATTGTTGAAGAAGCAGGTTTCGAGGTTGCGGAGCGAACTGACAATATCGGCTTGGGGCATACCCTGCTAACATTGAAAGCCCGTCCTTAACGGCGAATGTCGTTACCGTTTTGAAAAGTTGATAGGAGTCCATTTCTTGAAGTTGGAAACCACTCAAGTAGCAATTATTGGCGCAGGCCCATCCGGGGCAATAGCTGCTGCGCTGCTGAATCAGAAAGGCATTGATGTATTGGTGCTTGAGAAAGCGACATTTCCTCGGTTCTCTATTGGTGAAAGTCTGTTGCCTGCCTGCATGGAGTCAATCCGAGCTGCGGGCATGCTGGATGCCGTCAACGATGCGGGTTTTCAGTTTAAAAACGGTGCGGCGTTCAATCGCGAAGGGCTCTACATCAGCTTTGATTTCACAGACAAGTTTTCACCGGGCGCAGGCACAACCTATCAGGTGCAGCGAGCGGTGTTCGACAAAGTGCTGGCTGATGACGCAGAAAGGCAAGGCGTGACCATTCGCTATCAACACGAGATTGAAGCAGTGGATGTGAATGCTGACAAGCCTGTTCTTCATGTAAAAGATGAACAGGGCAAACCTTATCAGCTTCAAGCGGATTTTATTCTCGATGCGAGCGGTTTTGGCCGTGTATTGCCAAGACTGCTTGAACTGGAGAGTCCATCTTGCCTGCCGCCACGACAGGCGATTTTTACCCATATCGTCGACAACATTGATGCGACTGAATATGACAGAGACAAGATTCTGATCTCTGTGCATCCGGATAACCATGATGTCTGGTATTGGCTGATCCCATTCAGCAACGGCACTTGCTCTTTCGGCATTGTTGGTGAGCCGGATTTCTTCGCGAATTATCCTGAAGACCACATAGCAGCTATCAAACAATTGGCGAGTGAAGAACCTTGGCTCGCGCAATTGCTCGCGAATGCGGAATATCCCAACCAGCCAGGTACAATTGGTGGCTATTCTGCGAATGTCAGCACGCTGGCTACAGACAAGTTCGCGCTGCTCGGTAATGCGGGTGAGTTTCTTGACCCGGTATTTTCTTCCGGCGTGACCATTGCGATGAAATCGGCCGAACTTGCGGTCAATTCTCTGAGTCGCCAACTATCAGGCGAAAAAGTGGATTGGCTGAACGAGTACGAGAAACCACTTTTGCGCGGCGTTGATACTTTTCGCTGCTACGTCGAAGGTTGGTATAAGGGCACATTGCAGGATGTGATTTTCTACCCAAGCCCGGATCCGAAAATCAAACGTATGGTATGTTCGATTCTGGCAGGTTATGCGTGGGATACTGATAACCCGTATGTGGATGAGCCAGTGAGACGACTCGATACGTTAGCGAAAATCTGTGCCGAGGCATAACGCACAGAATAAAGAGATAAACAAATAAAGAAAAGGCGGGAAACCCCGCCTTTTTCGTTTCTGTCAGACCGTCTCATCCAGATAATGAGGCGATTGCTCCCTAATGTTCTGAATTTCATCTAACAATTCAAAAAGCTCTGGCTCGATGTCTTCGACCGTTGCGCCTTTTTTAAGCTGGGTTTCCAATTCATGACAAAGGTTTTTGAGCCTTGGTACACCGCTGTAGGCGCAGCTGCCATGGAGTTTGTGAATCACAGCACTCAAGTCGACCTTGCTGTCTTCGAGTGCCAGATTCACTTTCTCTTCGACCTCATCAAAAGAGCGCACCAGCATCTGCAACATGTCTCTTGCCAAGTCTTCTTTGCCAGCCGCCTGCTTCATCGCCAATGACCAGTCAATATTGAGTGTCTCTCCCAGTTTGTTTGGGGTGATCAGCGGCGAATTAGGCTGGGTTTGGCCACTGTGCGGATGGGTCCAGTGGTGAAGTACCTGCTCTAGGATATGTTCTTCAATTGGCTTAGTGAGGTAATCGTCCATGCCTTCATTGAGCAAGCGCTCACGCTCGCCAGTCATGGCATGGGCGGTGACAGCTACTACAGGCGTATGTTGATTGAGTGGTGTTTTGCGGATTTCCTGACAAGCTGTGACACCGTCCATTTCTGGCATTTGGATATCCATCAGGATGAGGTCGAAACGTTGCTTCTGTGCGCAGGCGAGAGCTGCTTTACCATCTGATGCAGTAAACACATTGGTCACGCGTTCTTTCAACAAGGCGGTGATGAGTTTGAGGTTGGCAGGGTTGTCATCCACTGCCATTACAGTAAGCGGTGCTTTATCGGTATGGACTTCAACCGCTGGTGGCAGCAGAGCAAGTGACTGCTGTTCGCCCTGCAATTGCTCAATGAGTTTTCTCACTGATAAAGGTTTGGCAAGGCAGGCTGCCACACCGGATGTAAGCAGCGCTTCTGACAAGGCAAGCTCTGTGGTTGGCAAACAGAAGATGACCCGGTCGCTGAAGGTTTCAGCCTGTTTTGCCATGGCTATCAGTGCGTCACTTTCCGGTACATCGACGGCATCGACACAAATCAGTGCAGAGGAGACGCGATCTGAAGTTTCTGGCAACTCGGCATAATCGCTCAATGCCATGTCGAAATGCGCCAGACGTTCGCGCATCATCAGTCGGCTTTCATGGTCGGGTTCAATCAGCATCAGTGATTGCCCTTGCAGAGCTTCGGCATCGATAGGATGCACCAGCGGCAGATCAGTTTGGATTAGGGACATGGTGAACCAGAAGGTTGACCCCTGATGCAAACGGCTGGAGAAGCCAATGTCGCCGCCCATTTGCTGCACCAGCTTCTGGGTGATCACCAGGCCAAGGCCGGTACCACCATAACGACGACTGATGCTGGCGTCTGCTTGACGGAAAGCCTGAAACAGTTGCGACTGCTGACGCTCTGAAATGCCGATGCCGGTATCACGGATGACAAACTGAAGCTCTAAACGCTCATCGCGTTGCTGTTTCAGTTCTACGCTGACACTGATATGACCGCGCTCGGTAAACTTAGTCGCGTTACCAATCAGGTTAGTGAGCACTTGCTGGATGCGCAGCGGATCGCCAATTACGCCGGCTGGAATGCGAGGGTCGATACGAAGATTTAGCTCAAGGCCTTTTTCGTGCGCCATTGGCGCGAGTAGGCGCATTACTTCATCCAGCGAATCTTCAAAATCAAAAGGAATGTTTTCCAGAAGTAGTTTGCCTGCTTCCAGTTTTGAGAAGTCCAGAATGTCGTTGATGATGGTCAGCAGGTTGTTGGCTGACTTTTCAATGGTCTGCAGATAATCCTGTTGGCTGCTGGAAAGCTGGGTTTTCAGCATCTGGCGGGTAAAGCCAATGACACCATTCAGCGGAGTTCTAAGCTCATGGGACATGTTAGCGAGGAATTCCGATTTCACCCGCGCCGCTTCCTGCGCGTTTTTCTTGGCGATATCCAGCTCAACGTTCTGGATTTCTAACTGCTCCAAAGTTTCGCGTAAATCCGAAGTCGCCTGATCGATACTTTGCTGCATCTCAAGGTGATATTCCGACAGCGAAATCGCCATCGCATTGATCCCGTTTTTCAGGGTGTCCAATTCACCAAGTAATTTGCCTTCAATCCGAACATCGAGATGCCCGCGACGGATTCTGTCGATCATGCTTATCATCTGTTTGATTGGCATTTCGACATCTTGTAGTAGTCGGTAGGCGAAGAAACAGGAAAGGATCAGGCCAAGAATTAACACCACACCGGCGGAGATGATCTCTTGATATTGCTTTAGCTTCACTGTGGAAAGATCCATTTCCATCGTGATGTAGCCAATGGGTTGCTCTTCCACCAGCGCGTTGTTAAAGCCAGCAATTGCACGGATGGGCGCGCGGAGTAACAGCGCATCCTTCAGGTGGATGACTTCCAGACGTTCTGGCAAAGGTTGCCCACGAGGCACTGCCAACAAATCGAGATTGCGATGATAGTTGGAGGTCACGAACAGATCATTTTGGCTGGAAAATACCGCAATGCTTCGGATGTATTCGCTGTGCTGACGGTGCGTGTGCCCAATCAGGCGCCGCACGTTTTCCCGGCTTTCATTGGCGAGGCCAATTTCACTGGCGATTGCCAAGGGTTCGATAATCGCCTGTCCGGCTACAGCAAGCTGTTGTTCCAGTTCCTGATAACGGTTTTTGATGAAATAGGCGCTCAGCAAAATGCCGATGATAAGCGTCGGGGCAAGGGTTAGGGTGATTACTCTGGCGCGAAGTCCGTATTTGGTCATGCTGTCTATTCTGTGGGAGAATTGCCGTCATTTTTCAGACATACCGTGAATTTAATAGTTTAACCTCACGCAGTAAGTCTACACCAAAGCTGATGGCGAGAATTCAGCAGGTTATCACAACTGTCTGACCGCCAATATTCGAATCTATGCACAGACTGCCACGACGGTTTGCTGCGAAAGCTGGAACATATGTAATGGCGCGTTTTTTTAAGCCACAGAAGAAAAAGACTCTTGATACCAAGCACAAGGCGATGACCATTGCCCGTCTCGACCATCAAGGTGATGGTGTGGCGTTTGAAGGCAAAAAGCCGGTGTTTGTTGCTGGTGCATTGCCGGGTGAGGAAGTGCTATTGCAACTGACAGAAGATAAGCGCCAATTTGCGCGTGCCCGTCTTATCAAAGTCACCAAACCGAGTGCTGAGCGTATCAGACCATTTTGCCAGCATTACGGTGCGTGTGGCGGCTGTAACCTCCAGCATCTGGGCCATAGTGCTCAGATTGAAGCCAAGCAGGAAACGCTGTCCCAGTTGATGAAGAAATTTGCCTCAGCGGAGCTTGAGCAAGACGCGCCGGTGGTGTCTAAAGAAAAAGGTTACCGCCGCCGGGCACGCCTGAGTGTCAAAGTGAGTAAAAGTGGCAAGCTTGAAATGGGATTCCGTCAACGCAGCGCCAATGACATTGTGACCGTCACAGACTGTCCGGTGCTTGATGCGGAGTTGAACGCGCTATTGCCGGATGTTTATACCTTGCTGGATGGTCTTCGTGGCCGTCGTATCATAGGTCATATTGAACTGGTGGCTTCCAATCAAGGTCGAGTACTTCTAGTTCGTGCTATCAAGCCGCTGCACGAAGACGATCAAGCAACGCTGAAAGGCTTCGCAGAACACCACGGTTTGATTTATTACTTGCAGCAAGCCGATGAGGCAGTGAACCGCGTTCTCGGTGAACAACCTAATTACGCACTTGGCGATCTGACGCTTGCCTTTGAGCCGCAGGACTTTATTCAGGTCAATGCGGATATCAATGAAAAGATGATTGCGCAGGCGCTGGATTGGCTGTCATTAACAGAAGACGATACGGTGCTTGATCTTTTCTGTGGCCTGGGCAATTTCAGTTTGCCGCTGGCTGAGAAGGCAAAAACCGTGGTCGGTATTGAAGGCGTGGAAGAGATGGTGCTGCGCGCATCAGACAATGCGATGCGTAATCATCAAAGCAATGCGCGTTTCTATCATGCCAATCTGGAACAAGATGCGGCTGAAACTGTCTGGGGACGTGAAAGCTACAACAAAATTTTGCTCGATCCGGCACGTGCTGGTGCTTTAGGGGTTATGCCTTATGTGGCACAATCTGGAGCTGAGCAGGTAGTGTATGTTTCCTGCAACCCGGCAACATTAGCACGTGACAGTCAGGTGCTTTTGGATAACGGGTATCAATTGGTTAGGTTGGGCATGTTGGACATGTTCCCACATACAGGGCACTTGGAGTCGATGGCGTTGTTTGTCAAAGATTGAGTCGCCCACCGGGCAACCATGATGGTTGCCCGTTTAAGGATAAGAAAAACAGGATAGTGAAATGGTCGCAATTCGTGGCGCGCACCTAAACGACAATAAAGAATTTGTGCTTGAACGCTGGGTGGAAGGTCTTGCCCAGGAGGCTGCCGTATCTCAGGCTTTAACCAAAGCCTATCACCATTGCCAGACACTGGGCGATGAGCAAACGCTCGCGCAGCCTCTCTGGTGTGGTCGGGAGATGATTGAAATCCTTGTCACTTTAAGTATGGACAAGGAAACTTTGTTGGCCGCGTTGCTGTTCCCCATGGTGGAATATGACGTGCTCAGCAATGAATTGCTCAAAGAGCATTACGGAAACAATATCGCCAAGCTGGTGGAAGGGGTTCAGGAAATGGCGGCGATTCGCCATCTGAATGCCAACAATGAAGAAGCGACGGCTGCGCAGGTGGATAATGTGCGCCGTATGTTGCTCTCCATGGTCGATGATTTCCGTTGCGTGGTCATCAAACTGGCTGAGCGCATTACCTACCTGCGTGAAGTAAAAAACGAGTCGGACGAAGTGCGTCAGGCTGTTGCGAAAGAGTGTGCAAACATCTATGCACCGCTTGCTAACCGCTTAGGTATCGGTCAGCTCAAGTGGGAAATCGAAGATTATGCGTTCCGTTATCAGCATTCGCTGACCTACAAGCAAATCGCCAAACAGCTGGCAGAACGCCGAATTGACCGTGAGCAGTACATCGACACCTTTGTGTCCGATCTGCAAAGCGCGATGGAAAACTCCAACATCAACGCGCAGGTCTATGGTCGACCAAAGCACATCTACAGCATCTGGCGTAAGATGCAGAAAAAAGGCTTGGAATTTGATGAGCTGTTTGATGTGCGTGCCGTGCGCATCATCGCTGATCAGCTTCAGGACTGTTATGCCGCGCTGGGTGCTGTTCATACCAAATACCGCCATCTGCCGAAAGAGTTCGATGACTACGTGGCGAACCCGAAACCAAATGGTTACCAATCGATTCACACTGTCGTATTGGGACCTGAAGGCAAAACGGTAGAAATCCAAATCCGTACCAAGCAGATGCATGATGATGCAGAGCTTGGCGTCGCAGCGCACTGGAAATATAAAGAAGGTTCTTCAGCTGGTCGCAGTGGCTACGATGAGAAGATCACTTGGCTGCGTAAACTGCTGGCTTGGCAAGAAGAGATGTCTGATTCCGGCGAAATGCTGGATGAACTTCGTAGCCAGGTATTTGATGACCGCGTCTACGCCTTTACACCGAAAGGTGATGTGGTTGACCTGCCAATCGGCGCGACACCTCTGGATTTTGCTTACCACATCCACTCTGAAGTGGGTCACCGTTGTATCGGGGCCAAAGTGGAAGGGCGCATTGTGCCGTTCACCTATCACCTTAACATGGGCGATCAGGTCGAAATCATCACCCAGAAAGAGCCTAACCCTTCCCGTGACTGGCTGAACCCAAGCCTTGGCTTTGTGACGTCAGGCCGCGCACGCGCCAAGATCAACGCTTGGTTCCGCAAGCAAGCGCGAGAGAAGAACGTCGAGGCAGGTAAAGAAATTCTTGATGCTGAACTTGCGAAGATTGGTGCGGCGAGCAAAGATGCCACACTTGCCATGAAGCGCTTCAATGTCAACAGCCTTGATGAAGTTTACGCGGGTGTTGGTAGCGGTGATTTGCGCATCAACCAGGTGGTGAACTACATCAACTCTGTGGTCAACAAACTGACCAAAGAACAGGAAGATGAGCAGCTTCGCGCTAAACTGGAGCAGGCTGAAACGCAGACCACAACCAAACGACCGCGTCGAGATGCGGTTGTCGTTGAAGGTGTGGACAACCTGATGACCCACCTTGCTCGATGCTGTCAGCCAATTCCGGGTGACGAAATCGAAGGCTACGTAACGCAAGGTCGCGGTATTTCAGTGCACCGTGCAGACTGTGAGCAATTGGCTGAACTTCGCCATCATGCACCGGAGCGCCTTATCGAGACGGTGTGGGGCGGCGGCTATATCGGCAACTATCAAATCACAGTGCGTGTTTCTGCATCCGAGCGAAGTGGTTTGATTAAAGATCTCACCAATGTCTTGCTGAATGAAAAAGCGAAAGTTTCTGGCATGCAAAGCCGGGTCGACTACAAACAGCAAATGTCCATCATGGACTTTGATTTAGAGCTGAGTGACCTTGAAGTGCTGAGCCGGGTGATCTCCCGCTTGGAGCAAGTCAAAGACGTGCATGAAGCCAAACGGCTTCGCTAACAATATTCAATTTGTATAAAGGGAAAGCGCTGCTTTCCCTTTTCTTTTGGGCGGGTAACAGATGAAAAAAATGTCGCGAATGCAAGAATTGCTGGAAATTATGGCTACCCTCAGGGACCCGCAAAACGGCTGCGATTGGGACAAGAAGCAAACCTTCGATTCCATAATTCCTTACACCATCGAAGAAACTTTTGAAGCAGTGGATGCTATTGAACGTCAGGAATGGGCAGATGTTCGCGATGAGCTGGGCGATCTGCTGTTTCAGATTGTGTTCTATAGTCAACTCGGAAAAGAGCAGGGTCTATTTGAATTTGAAGACATTGCTGGTGCCATGTGCGACAAGCTGGTGCGTCGCCATCCTCATGTTTTCGGTGAAAAGGATGCCGATGGTAACCCGCTGGAGCAAGCGGACTGGGAAGGCATAAAAGCGCAGGAACGAGCCGCCAAAGCCAAACCTGATGCAGAGCTCAGTATTTTGGATGATGTACCGACCTCACTTCCGGCGTTAGGCCGAGCAGCGAAACTGCAAAAGCGTTGCGCGCGTTTCGGCTTTGATTGGGACTCGGTAGGCCCTGTCGCCGAAAAAGTGCAGGAAGAGCTTGAAGAGGTAATGGAAGAAGCCTTGATGGTGGATGTGGACCAAGAACGCGTCGATGAAGAAGTCGGCGATTTACTTTTTGCCGCCGTCAATCTTGCCCGCCACCTCGGCACTAATCCGGAAAGGGCACTTCGAAAAGCGAACCTAAAATTCGAAAGTCGTTTTCGCAAAATTGAAATGAAATTACGCGATAATGGTAAAAACTTGCAGGAAAGTGAGCCAGATGAGCTTGAAAATCTGTGGCAAGAAGTAAAGCGTGATGAGGGCAACAAATCGACGTAAATCACTCAATTGATTTACGACAAAAAAAAACGGCATTCTGTGTGATAGTTTTCACGTTGTGGGAAGTTTCGGGCTCTGGTAACATGTCGTCCCGTCCAGATTTCCAATAATTTCCCCTAAATCCAACTCTCAGGTTTAGCATGACAACGAATTACATTTTTGTTACGGGCGGGGTGGTTTCCTCCCTAGGTAAGGGTATTGCAGCAGCGTCATTGGCGGCAATTCTAGAAGCACGTGGTCTTAAAGTGACCATGATGAAGCTTGACCCTTACATCAACGTGGACCCGGGCACCATGAGCCCAACCCAGCACGGTGAAGTATTCGTTACGGAAGACGGCGCAGAGACTGACCTGGATTTGGGTCACTATGAGCGCTTCATCCGCACCAAGATGACCAAGCGCAACAACTTTACGTCGGGTCGTGTATACGCTGACGTACTGCGCAAAGAGCGCCGTGGTGACTACCTGGGTGCAACCATTCAGGTTATTCCACACATCACCAACTCTATTAAAGAACGCGTACTTGCCGGTGGCGAAGGTCACGACGTTGCTATCGTTGAAGTCGGTGGCACCGTGGGTGATATCGAATCACTGCCGTTCCTTGAAGCTATCCGTCAGTTGGCGGTAGAACTGGGTCGCGAGCGTGCGATGTTCATGCACCTGACTCTGGTTCCTTACCTGGCAGCAGCCGGTGAAGTGAAAACCAAACCAACCCAACACTCAGTGAAAGAACTGCTGTCTATCGGTATTCAGCCAGACATTCTGGTTTGCCGTAGTGATCGTGTGATTCCTGCGAACGAGCGCTCTAAGATTGCGCTGTTCTGTAACGTTCAGGAAAAAGCAGTGATTTCGATGAAGGACGTAGATTCCATCTACAAGATCCCTTCACTGATCCGTTCTCAAGGTCTTGATGACCTGATTTGTACCCGTTTCGGCATCACAGCGCCAGAAGCTGACCTGTCTGAATGGGAACAAGTTATTTATGAAGAAGCGAACCCAACCGGTGAAGTGACTATCGGTATGGTTGGCAAATACATCGAACTGCCAGACGCTTACAAGTCTGTGAACGAAGCACTGAAACACGGTGGCCTGAAAAACCGTCTGACTGTGAACATCAAGTATGTTGACTCTCAAGACGTAGAAACAAAAGGCGACGAAGCACTTCAAGGTCTGGACGCGATTCTTGTTCCAGGTGGCTTCGGTGACCGTGGTGTGGAAGGCAAGATTCTGGCAGCGAAATACGCTCGTGAAAACAAAGTGCCATACCTTGGCATCTGTCTGGGCATGCAGGTTGCGCTGATCGAATACGCGCGCAACGTTGCAGGCATGGAAGGCGCAAACTCTACCGAATTCGACAAGGGCAGCAAGTTCCCTGTTGTTGGCCTGATCACCGAGTGGGTGGATGGTGAAGGTAAAGTTGAAGAGCGTACTGAAAAATCAGATTTGGGCGGCACCATGCGTCTTGGCGCGCAGCTGTGTCACCTGAAAGAAGGTACTAAAGCACGTGATCTGTACGGTAACGCGACGATTCATGAGCGTCACCGTCACCGTTATGAAGTGAACAACGTGCTGCGTCCGCAGATTGAAGAAGCGGGTCTGGTTGTATCTGGCCTGTCTGCGGATAAAAAGCTGGTTGAAATCATCGAAAACCCTGCGCACCCATGGTTTGTGGCGTGCCAGTTCCACCCTGAATTTACCTCTACTCCACGCGATGGCCACCCTCTGTTTGAAGGCTTCGTGGCAGCGGCAGGTAAAAATCAGCGTGGTGAGCTGTAACTGAAAAAAGGAAGCGGTCGCGAAGGTTGTGCGGCCGCTTTTCGCATTCTTAAGCTATTGACATACGAGAGGAAACACAATGTCTAAGATCGTTAAAGTTCTGGGCCGTGAAATCATTGACTCACGCGGTAACCCAACTGTAGAAGCAGAAGTTCACCTGGAAGGTGGTTTCGTAGGTATGGCAGCTGCTCCATCTGGTGCATCTACCGGTTCTCGCGAAGCACTGGAACTGCGTGACGGCGACAAAGCACGTTTCCTGGGTAAAGGCGTTCTGAAAGCAGTTGATGCAGTAAACGGCGCAATTGCTAACGCTCTGGAAGGTAAAGACGCGAAAAACCAAGCAGAAATCGACCAGATCATGATCGACCTGGACGGTACTGAGAACAAATCTAAGTTCGGTGCAAACGCAATCCTGGCTGTTTCTCTGGCGAACGCAAAAGCAGCAGCTGCTGCGAAAGGCATGCCACTGTACGAGCACATTGCTGAGCTGAACGGCACTGCTGGCGTATTCTCTATGCCTCTGCCAATGATGAACATCATCAACGGTGGTGAGCACGCAGACAACAACGTAGACATCCAAGAGTTCATGATTCAGCCAGTTGGCGCGAAAACTCTGAAAGAAGGTCTGCGTATCGGTGCGGAAGTATTCCACAACCTGGCGAAAGTTCTTAAGTCTAAAGGCTACAGCACTGCAGTTGGTGACGAAGGTGGTTTTGCGCCTAACCTGAAGTCTAACGCTGAAGCACTGGAAGTTATCGCAGAAGCTGTTGCTGCTGCTGGTTACGAGCTGGGCAAAGACGTTACTCTGGCGATGGACTGTGCTGCATCTGAGTTCTTCGACAAAGACGCTGGCATCTACAACATGAAAGGTGAAGGTAAAACTTTCTCTTCTGAAGAGTTTAACCACTACCTGGCTGAGCTGGCTAACCAATTCCCAATCGTTTCTATCGAAGACGGTCTGGACGAGTCTGATTGGGCTGGCTTCAAGCACCAAACTGAACTGCTGGGTGACAAGCTTCAGCTGGTTGGTGACGACCTGTTCGTTACTAACACCAAGATCCTTGCTGAAGGTATCGAGAAAGGCGTTGCTAACTCTATCCTGATCAAATTCAACCAGATCGGTTCTCTGACTGAAACTCTGGCTGCAATCAAGATGGCTAAAGACGCAGGCTACACTGCTGTTATCTCTCACCGTTCAGGTGAAACTGAAGACGCAACTATCGCTGACCTGGCGGTAGGTACTGCAGCAGGCCAAATCAAGACTGGTTCTATGAGCCGTTCTGACCGTGTTGCTAAGTACAACCAGCTGATCCGTATCGAGGAAGCACTGGGCGAGAAAGCACCATACAACGGTCTGAAAGAAGTTAAAGGCCAAGCGTAATCGCTTATCCTTAACGGATTTAGATTGAAGACGGCGCCGAAAGGCGCCGTTTTTTTATGGGGTTAGGAAAGAAGGTCCTAGGAGAAGAGCAGATCCTAGTGCCTAGGAAGAGCAGGATCGGGGAAATGAAAATGCTCAGTGCCGCTTTGTTGTTTCACAATGGCATGAATTCTATTTCTAGGACCTTAAATAAACTTACTTCTTCGCCAATTTCGGCAAATCACCGATTAAACCTAAAGCTCGTTTAATAAATTGCGTTTTGATACCCGGGAGTGTGGCGGCTGCCATTAGGCCAATACCACGAATGAGTTTCTTGGCCGGGTTTTCACCCGCAAACAAATCGCGGAACCCTTGCATTGCCGCAATCATTTGCGCGGCTTCAGCTTTACGCCAGCGTTCGAAAGCGCGGAGGTTGGTTTTCTCACCAATATCTTTGCCTTCATCACTTAAGCGGATGAGCTCTTGTGCCAGCGTCGCGGCATCCAAGAGGCCCAGGTTTACGCCTTGACCCGCCAGCGGATGAATCGTGTGTGCTGCATCGCCAATCAGAGCAACGCGCTCGACCACGAAATCTCTCGCGTAGCGCATCTTCAAAGGGAAGGCTGCACGTTCACCTTCAACCGAGCAAAGGCCGAGGCGAAGATCGAAAGCAGCGCTCAAGGCTTTGTTGAACTCGTCTTCAGGCATGGAGCAACGTGCATCGGCATTTTCCGGTGATTGCGACCAAACGATCGAGCTTAGGTTTGAATCAGACAGCGGCAGGAAAGCCAGCGGACCATCCGGGGTGAAAATCTGACGTGCGACACCATCATGAGGCTCTTCGGTACGAATATTGGCGACCAGCGCGCTATGTCCGTAATCCCAGTGGGTTAATGGGATGGATAGCTGGTTGCGTACCCAGGAGTTAGCACCGTCAGCACCGACCACGAGTTTTGCGGTAATGGCGCTGCCCGATTCAAGGGTTAGCCAGGCTTCTGTCTCACCAAACATCACGTTGGCGCAGCGTTCAGGACAGAATAGGGTGACATTCTGTTGCTGCTTTACGCGCTCAAGCAGTGCCAGCTGAATAACTCGGTTTTCAACGATGTAACCAAGGTTGGGTTGACCCAAATCCATCGCATCAAAATCAATCGCGGCGAAGCTGTCTTGTTCCCATACCGACATTTTTTGATATGGACTTGAGCGGCGGGATTGAATGCCTTCCCACGCGCCTACGTTTTTCAGAATACGCTCACTGGCGCGGCTCAGCGCAGAAACGCGAAGGTCGGGCAGGGGAGTGAGTTCTGGCTCCGGCATTTTGCCTTCGATGATCGCGATGCGAAGATCGCTGTCTGCCAGTGCAGCAGCGAGTGTCAGGCCAACCATGCCACCGCCGATAATGGCGATGTCTACATTTGTCATTTTCATTATCGTTCTACCAAGCCCATTGCACGTTGCAGCAATGGTGCTTTCAATTCGCTAAAGACCGACATCGCTGCCAGCCCCAGGTTTCGTCCCAGAATCAGTGGTGCTGTGGTGTTGGAGAAGCCGTGAACCAAACCTGATGTCATGGCGACTGTGGTATCGCGGTCAGGTTCGCGTCGTGCGAGGTATGATTGAAGCACAGGCATTTGACCGCAATCTTTGCCATCAGCGTGCGCTTTGGCGATTTCTTCAGCCAGCGATACCACATCGCGAAGGCCAAGGTTAAAACCTTGGCCGGCAATGGGGTGAAGCGTTTGTGCCGCATTCCCGACTACCGCAAAGCGGTGACTGATAAGACGGGTCGCCTGACGCAGAATCAACGGATAGCTGCCACGCTGACCAACATGCAGTAGTCTTCCCAAGCGCCACCCGAAAGCCTGTTGCAGTGCTTGTGCAAACTCGTCGTCTGACATGGAAAGCATAGCGGGCGCTTCGTGAGGTTTGACGCACCATACCAGCGAGCTTCTGCCTTCAGACATTGGCAATAAGGCGACAGGGCCGGTTTCGGTAAAACGTTCGAATGCGCGGCCTTGATGAGCGAGTTCTGTGGTGACATTCGCTATCAGCGCAACCTGTTCAAAGTTATGCTCATGGCGCTCAATCCCCACCATATCGCAGCAGGAAGATAGCGCGCCGTCTGCAGCAACGACCAGTTTTGCAGTTAGCGCTTTTCCATCATTGAGCGTCAGAGTGACGCTGTCGATTTCGCGCTTGATATCAGTGACAAAGGCCGGGCAAAACAGCGAGATGTTTTTGGCTTTCCCCAGTGCTTGGTGAAAAACGCGCCCGGCGTCGGCAAGCTCAATCACATTGCCGAGGTAATCCAGACCTTCTTCACGGGCATTCATCTCGGTCAGACCGAAATGGCCGCGGTCGGAGACATGGATTTTGCTGATCGGAGTGGCAAATGGCGATAAGGTTTTCCAGACGCCGATGTTATCGAGCAACTTGCAGCTACCATAGGAAAGGGCAATGCTTCGGGCATCATAGCCAGGGTGGCTGTTGTCCGGAATGGCGGCTTCCACCACTGCCACGGACAAGCCTGCCTGCGTCAGTTGCTCAATGGCCAATGCCAAAGTGGCACCTGCCATTGCGCCACCGGCAATGACGACATCAAAATTTTGTGTTGATGGCTCAGCATCCATTCTGCGTCAGTCTCCGACAGTGCTCTGTTAGTGCAGGGTTGGTTTTTCTTCGGTCTGCGGCTTGATGCCAAGCTCGGCATGAAGCGTCATTGCGCAAACGCGGACGTGCTCGATGACTTGTTCGAAAAGCAATGCCTGCTCTTCCATATCATCGTCCTCGTCAATACCAAGCTGGGCAATTTCCGTCAGGTCTGCCAGCACTTCTTTCGAGTCGTCAGACAGTTTGCCAGCAGTGATACCAACTAAACCAATACCTGCGATAAAAGCACTTACCCACTCAGACAGCGCATCACCGCGATCAAGTAAAGATTCACTTTCATCCGGCAGCAGCACTTCGAAATCCATCTGACCACCGGTGAGCTGTTGGCTCGCCAGGCCAACGCTGGTTGCGGCCAGTGTTTTTGATTCATGTGGCCAGCCTGCACCATCATTCGTGTAGTCATAAAGCATCGGCATCCAGTTACCCAGCTCAGGGTCTAGTCCACCGCACAACATTCCCGCCAGAAGGCCATGCATTTCTGCTGGCGTTACGGCCAGAGAGTCAGCACGAAGCGTGGAAACCATGTTGCTGTATTCAGGTAAAGTTACTTGGGTCACGGGGTCACCTTGGGTACCGAAATTGTCTTGTCCGTATACTACCAGTTAGTCCTAAGTCACTGAACCTCTCTTCACGATAGAAGAAAGCAAAAGCGAGAATTAGGTTCACGATAGCTCTGATTTTCATCACATTGACGACTTTTCGTCTGCTTAGTCCGTCGAGAGACAATACGCGATAGGATAGACTTGAAGTTTAATCTGCCATTTTCTATAGTTTGCGCCCGTGACGTCAGGGTGCGGCACCGCGCTTTGAAGGGAGCTCAGAAAAGAATATGACTACGCAAGCTGTTGAAATTCAGATCCTTGGCAAAATAATGCGTGTTAACTGTCCGGCAGGTCAGGAACAAGCGCTGAAAGAAGCGGCAGACGACTTTGATCAACGGTTGCACGAATTGTCTGAGCGCACTAAAGTAACGAATACAGAGCAACTGCTCACGATCGCGGCCCTGAATATCTGCTACGAATTGCGTGCAGAAAGACAGCAAAATACCGACGATAAGAATGATATGGAACAGCGCATTGTGCTGTTGCAGCAAACGATTGAAGATGCGTTGTTAAAACACAGCGCGTCGAAGGAAGCATAAGCCTTCCGAACCAGTTTGACCCTGGAGTGTGCGTCAGCGGATCCGCGTCCCTGAGCCGATAAGCACATCTAAGGGTGGGATGTTACATGCTTTTGAGCAAGCTCGGCTTGTACCGAGAAGCCTACGGTATGTTCTTCTCATCCGCCTTGAACCGCAGGGTTCAAGGGCAAAAGATCCCAACGGCACTCCGGGGCCAATCCCCATTAGCTTTGCGGCAAGGACAGCCGATGCAAGCAAACACTTCTTCTCTTCGCAATGAACTGCGAAAAACGACCCGAGCCAAAAGACAATCCCTGACCGATGACGAGCAGCGTCATGCAGCGACAGATCTTCTTTCCCATTTTCAGCAAGCTGACAGCATCCTTAACGCCCAGCGAATTGCGCTTTATTTGTCAGTAGATGGTGAGCTGGATACCCAACCTCTGATTGAGCATTGTTGGCGAGAGGGGAAAGATGTTTATTTGCCAGTGATTCATCCTTTCAGCAAAGGGCATTTGTTGTTCCTGCACTATCACCACAAGTCCACCTTGGTGCCAAACCGCTACGGTATTCTGGAGCCGAAACTTAGCGTGCTTGATGTTTTGCCTGCTTACCAGCTTGATGTGATTTGTACACCGCTTGTGGCGTTTGATAAAAGCGGGCAGCGCCTGGGTATGGGCGGCGGATATTATGATCGCACATTGGCTCCTTGGTATGAATCAGGACGGGGAGCAAAACCCATTGGTATCGCTCATGATTGCCAGCAGGTTGATGACCTTCCTGTTGAAGCGTGGGACGTGCCTTTGCCAGAGATTTTGACGCCATCCAAGCACTGGAAGTGGGCGATCTAACCTGATCTGAATCGATCCCGAATAACGGGATCTGCGTTTATAAAAATCTGCCCGCTCCAAAATCAGATCTGTATAATCGGCGTCGCGAATTACCTCTATTTACCCAGGAGATCCTCATGACTCAGGATGAAATGAAAAAAGCGGCTGGTTGGGCTGCGTTGGAATACGTGACCAAGGGCAGCATTGTTGGTGTTGGCACTGGCTCCACCGTTAATCACTTCATCGATGCCCTCGAAACCATGAAAGAGCAAATCAAAGGTGCAGTGTCGAGTTCAGTTGCATCAACAGAGCGTCTGGAGAAGATTGGCATTCCGGTCTTTGATGCGAATGAAGTGGCGAGTCTGGACATTTATGTTGATGGTGCGGATGAGATCAACCCAAACAACGAAATGATCAAAGGCGGTGGTGCTGCGCTGACGCGTGAAAAAATCGTGGCTGCGATCTCCGAGAAATTTATCTGCATCATCGATGACAGCAAGAAAGTTGATGTGATGGGTCAATTCCCTCTGCCAGTAGAAGTGATCCCAATGGCACGTTCTTACGTGGCGCGTGAACTGGTTAAACTGGGCGGCGATCCTTGCTACCGCGAAGGTTGTATCACCGATAACGGCAATGTGATTCTGGACGTGCACAACCTGCAAATCACCAATGCCAAAGAACTGGAAGACAAGATCAACGCGATTGCGGGCGTAGTGACTGTTGGTCTGTTTGCAAACCGTGGCGCAGATGTAGTGCTGGAAGGTACTGCAAACGGTGTAGTAAAAAGCTAAAAACAGTTAAGCGTTAATGGGTTAACACTTCAGTTTTTTTGAAGCAAAAGCCAAACGTTTGCGTATAAGTAACTCAATAAGTTAGCGGTGCCTTCATGGCGCCGTTTTTTTTCGCACTTATTACGTAATATTCTTACCCATGCAAATAAATTTTTGTTACCTTAGTCACTAATTGTACAAGGCCGACATAATCCTATCAAAAAGCGGCCTTTGACGTCTGGAAGACGGAAACCGAATTTAACGACAGGTTTTTTTTTAAGGATGAGAACTGCAATGGCTAAAGTGTCGCTTGAAAAAGACAAAATAAAGATCCTTCTCCTTGAAGGTGTTCACCCAACTGCACTGGAAGTTCTTCAGGGTGCAGGTTACAGCAATATTGAATATCACAAAGGCTCTCTAGCCGGTGAAGAGCTTGAAGCGGCAATTGCTGACGCGCATTTCGTGGGCATTCGTTCCCGTACCCAACTGACTGAGAAAGTGTTTGCGAAAGCGCAAAAACTGGTTGCAGTGGGTTGTTTCTGTATTGGTACCAACCAGGTTGACCTGACTGCGGCAGCGAAGCGCGGTATCCCAGTATTTAATGCACCGTTCTCAAACACCCGCAGTGTTGCTGAGCTGGTTCTTGGCGAGATTCTTCTTCTGCTCCGTGGCATTCCAGCGAAGAACGCTATGGCTCACCGCGGTGAGTGGATGAAGTCAGCGGACCGCTCGTTCGAAGCGCGTGGCAAAAACCTGGGTATCATTGGTTACGGTCACATCGGTACCCAACTGGGTATTCTGGCTGAAAACCTGGGTATGCGTGTTTTCTTCTACGACATTGAAAACAAGCTTTCACTGGGTAATGCGACGCAAGTGGCGTCAATGTCAGAGCTTCTGAACAAGAGTGACGTGATCACCCTTCACGTGCCGGAAACCGACTCAACCCAAGACATGATGGGTAGCGAAGAGTTTGCGCGCATGAAGCCGGGCGCGATCTTCATCAACGCCGCACGCGGTACAGTGGTTGATATCGATGCGCTGTGTGGCGCACTGGAAAGCGGTCACATTGGCGGTGCGGCAGTAGACGTATTCCCAACGGAGCCGAAAACCAACAGCGACCCATTCACTTCTCCGCTGCAAGCGTTTGATAACGTTATCCTGACGCCACACATTGGTGGTTCAACTCAGGAAGCACAGGAAAATATCGGTATCGAAGTGGCTGGTAAGATGGTGAAGTACTCAGACAATGGTTCAACCCTGTCTTCAGTAAACTTCCCAGAAGTATCGTTGCCAGAGCATACTGGTACGTCACGTCTGCTGCACATTCACCAGAACAAGCCAGGTATCCTGACCAAAATCAATACCATCTTCGCAGAAGAAAGTATCAACATTGCGGGTCAGTACCTACAAACCAATTCCGAGTACGGTTACGTTGTGATCGACGTCGAAACCGAGCACTCTGAAAAAGCATTGGAGAAACTCAAAGCGATCGAAGGTACCCTTCGCGCTCGTATACTCCACTGATTGACGATTTGTTCCCCCTAACAAATGTCTATCCCAGAAAGGAAAATGGCCGCATTAGCGGCCATTTTTCTTTTCAACACGTTTAATAAATCTGCGATTTATTCGCCCAGTGCGTAAACCACTTCCACCTGATCACGAATAGTGATTTCAGCATCGTTATAGCTTGCAGCAACATTCGACGCTTCTGCCATACGCATCATGGTTGGGCGAACCGGTGTTGATGTCATGTAGCGGATTTCCCAAACGCCCGCAAGACTCTCGCCGAAGCCTTTTGCTAAAGATTCCGCTTTAGCTTTTGCATCGGCAATGGCTGCCATTCGTGCTTGTTCTTTCAGTTCTGCTTCCTTACTGGAGGAGAAACTGATGCCATTTACCCGGTTCAGCCCATCAGCCAGCGCGCCATCCAAAACGCGGTTAAGTCGGGACAGATCGCTCACGGTTACCGTCACGTTTCGTGTGGCGCGGTAGCCGTTCAATTTTGGCTCGCTGTTTTTCGGATAACTGTACTGAGGCTGAAGGTTAAGATTGGCGCTTTCGATATCTTTACGCGCAATCCCCATTTTCTCCAATCGTTCCAAAAGCGTAGCCACCGCGTCATCGGACGCCTTTTTGGCGGCTTGGGCAGACGTGCGGGTAAGTGAGACGGCAACGTCCACGGTAGCGGTGTCCGGCTGGTCGACAACTTCACCAACTCCGATGGTTTCCAGATGCGGGAAATCCGGTGTAGCGGCTGAAACAAACGGTGAAGACAGCGCAATGGCTGCACCAACTAACGAAGCAATAAGGTGTTTTTTCATGGTCTGGGTTCCATGTTGTTTTTTGAAGTTATATGGCTATGACTCCGGCAAGGCGGAAATAATTCACACCGTGCGGGATATTTTTCCTTCACCGAAAGTCTTTCGCGCATAATTTAAGCAGGCTGATGACATCTCCGCCAATACGCCACTTTCCGTCGCGAAATGGTGCCAGTATAGGTGGCGGATCACACCATCGCCTGGACAAAGATCGATAAGCTCACCGGATGCCAGTTCTGACTCAATTTGCAGGCGGGGTATCAGGCAGTAAGCCACACCTAGTTTGGCCATTTTGACGAAAGCCTCAGACGAGCGAACCATATGGCTACGCCAGCCGGGAGTGGGCAATTGAAAGCGTTCAGACACAAACTGAGTGTGCATGTCATCGAAGCGGTCGAAAACTACAGCAGGTGCGCGACTCACCGCTTCTGCGTTCAAGCCATCTGGAAAGTAGGTGGCTTTGAAGGCTGGAGTGCAAACGCAAAGGTACTCCATCACCCCTAAAGGTTCTGCTACGCAGCCTTTCAGTGGCGTGACTTCATTGCTAATGGCAACAACGGCTTCGCCTGATCTAAGGCGATTCAGCGTGCGGCTCTCATCATCGACGATCAAGTTGATTTCCAGTGTCTGCGCTTTCATTAACGGGGAAAGGGCAGGCAGCAGCCAGGTCGCCAGGCTGTCAGCATTGGTGGCGATAGGCACAGTAACAGGACCTGCCAACCCTTCGGGTGTCATCTCTGGCAGCATTTCCTTTTCAAGCAGTTGAACACGTCTGTGAAGGCCGAGCAGCTTTTTACCAATAGCAGTGGGTTGCGGAGGCGTTTCGCGAATCAATACGGGTTGTGCGACCAAGGTTTCCAGCTGTTTGATTCGCTGGGAAACGGCAGATTGGGTGATGAAAAGCGCTTCTGCTGCTTTATCAAATCCGCCGTTGGCGATGACCGCATCTAGTGCTTCCAGCCAGCGATAATCCAATCCCTTCATCTTCACTCCATTAGAGTTTCTTATCTGTAATTAAAATTATTAGTTTTACTTACATTTGTCACGCCACTAATTTGTGCCTCAGCAGTTTTGAGGAGTATGGAGACGAAGTGATGAGTAGCAGTGTTTTACTACAAGGGTTTGGTTTAGGGCTCAGTATGATCATTCCGATCGGCGCGCAGAATGCGTTTGTTCTCAACCAAGGGATTCGGCGCCATCATCATGTAGCGACGGCGACACTTTGCTTTCTCTGTGATTTTGCTTTAATTGCCCTCGGCGTTTTTGGAGGTGGTGCAATGCTTTCCAGTAATGAAACCTTGCTGAGTGTCGTGACGCTGGGAGGTATAGCTTTTCTGCTTACCTACGCTTATCAATCGCTTAAACGTGCTTGGGTTGGCGAAGAGGAAAGTACTGAATCTGAGAGCGCAAAAACGGGCAAAGGACTCATGGCAGTGTTGATTGGTGCTGCGGCAGTGACTTTGCTAAACCCTCACGTGTATTTAGACACCGTTGTGGTACTGGGCTCAATTGGCGGTCAGTTTGAACCTGCGCAGCGAACCGCCTTTGCAGTTGGCACTATGCTGGCATCTATGGTCTGGTTTTATGGTATTGCATTGGGCGCTGCGAAAATGTCGCCAGTGCTTTCCAAGCCTAATGTGCGGAAAACCATTGATATTCTGGTTGCTGGCATGATGATTTATGTGGCATTTCTTTTGATGCAAAAATGGATGATGGGCCTGGAGGGATAAATGGCGCAGATGTTGGATGAAATTCTGCAAAAGAATATCAGTTTGATGACGCAGTGTGGGGTGAGCTATCAAGAGTGGCAACATGAACCCATCGTCGATTTTGCCACCGATGACATTGTAGGCAAGCGTCTGGGTTGGACAGCAACACCCACTAAAAGCTTATTCCTCAACTTTAAGAAGGGCGGTCATGCGCTTTTGCTGACGCATCGTGATGCGAGATTGGATAGTAAGAAAATCAAAGCGCTAGTGGGCCAAAGACCTTCCATTGCCTCAGATGAAGAGATGATAGAAAGTCTTGGCTGTGTACCCGGGGCGGTTTGCCCGTTTGGTATGCCAGATCATATCCCACTGATCGTCGACAGCGTGTTGTTTGAATTTGAATCTTTGATGTACACACCGGGTCCACCGGAATATACCTTTGCGTTTGCAGCGAAAGACCTTGTTAGCTTGCTGGATACGCTTCCAAATCCGGTTTATCACCTCAACGCCTGAACATTCCCTTGTCACTTATTTACGAAAACCCCGCAATTCACCGTTCTGTTGCTGCCATTGCTGGTGTGACAGGGGTGAATGTGGGATTATTACCGCTATTCTTTATGTAAGTGCCCACTGAGCCTAGACTTTGTGGGTAATATTCTGCTTCTGGCTCGAATGCCAAATTGATTTCGTTGAGTGTGGGGAGGAAAATTCAATGCGAATGCTGACAGTCTTGCTGTTCGTATTGTTTGGATGGCTCCAGTATCACCTTTGGTGGGGCAAAAACGGGGTAGATGATTACCTTGCAGTGACAGCCGTTGCTGATTCTGTTGCTCAAGCCAACGACAAACTCCACCAACGCAATCAGCAAATGTACGCAGAGATTGCAGATCTCAAACGTGGGCAAGAAGCGATTGAAGAGCGTGCCCGCAATGAATTGGGCATGATCAAACCGGGAGAAACCTTCTTCCGGATTGTCAGCGATTAGCCCTCTCGCCTTTTAAAGTAGAGAAACATGAATACCCCGGCCAGTGAAGAAACCTTAAGCTCGCCGCAATCTGTCGCGCCTGAAGTGGTTGCGATTGTCCCTGCGGCAGGAGTAGGAAAGCGTATGCGCGCGGACCTGCCGAAACAATACCTCACCATAGAAGACAAAACGCTGCTAGAACACACGGTGCATTACTTGCTGGAGCACCCAAGCATCAACAAGGTTGTGATTGCGATTGGTGAGGAGGATGGATATTTCCATTCCACTTCGCTTGGCAGTGATAAGCGTATTGTGGTGACAACCGGTGGCAAAGAGCGTGCTGATTCTGTTTTGGCTGGCCTTCGCGTCACGAATGCTGAATGGGTCATGGTGCATGATGCTGCCCGGCCTTGTGTCAGACATGAGGACATCGATGTACTGATTGCTGAGGCGATTAGTCACACCCATGGCGCTATTCTAGCCTGTCCGGTGCGAGACACAATGAAGCGCGGCACAGGCGACAACAAGATTGAAACCACAGTGTGCCGTGAGCAACTCTGGCATGCCTTAACGCCACAAATGTTTAAGCGTGAGCAGTTACTGAATGCGTTAGAAACCGCATTGGATAAATCGCTGGCAGTGACTGATGAAGCATCCGCAATAGAGCTTGCGGGTGGCGCCCCTAAGCTGGTTTCAGGACATGCAGACAATATCAAGGTGACGCAGCCCGAAGATCTCGCGCTCGCCGCCTTTTTCCTGGCGCAACGTAATAGCGGCCAGTGATACACGAGGAAGAGACATGATTCGTATTGGACACGGTTTTGACGTACACAAATTTGGTGGTGAAGGCCCGGTTATCATAGGTGGCGTGAAGGTGCCTTATGAACAAGGATTGGTCGCGCACTCTGATGGTGATGTAGCGCTGCACGCATTATGTGATGCTCTCTTGGGCGCAATTGCTGCTGGTGATATTGGCCGTCATTTCCCTGATACCGATGCTGAGTGGGAAGGGGCTGACAGCCGTTTTCTTCTACGCGATGTTTACGCCAAAGTTAAAGCAAAAGGCTATGTGATTGGTAACCTGGATGTCACCATCATGGCGCAAGCGCCGAAAATGGCACCGCATATCGATGCCATGTGCGCGGTGATTGCACAAGATTTGGAAACGGATGTCAGCAACGTGAATGTGAAAGCGACAACTACCGAACGACTGGGGTTTACCGGCCGCAAAGAAGGCATTGCCTGTGAGGCTGTGGTGATCATCCGTAAGGATTCCAATGACTGATGTAATGAACGCTCTGGCTTACCTGCATGGTCAGCCAGCAGCAACTGGCCGCTTAAAGGCCAAAGCAGAAGATTTCTTCGTTAGCGAAACACTGGATTTTACGCCTGCCGGACACGGAGAGCATTTTCTGGTACGTATCCGCAAGATTGGCGAGAACACTAAATACGTGGCCAATGAACTGGCTAAAGCGTGTGGTGTTAAATCCCGTGATGTGAGCTGGGCTGGTCTCAAGGATCGCCACGCAGTGACAGAACAATGGTTCAGTGTGCACCTCCCAGGGCAACCCGATCCGGATTTGACTGAATTTGTGACTACACATGAAGGTGTTGACGGCATTTTGGATACCGCCCGTCACGACAAAAAACTGCGCCCGGGTGACCTGATTGGTAACCGCTTTAAGTTGGTGATCACAGAATTTGAAGGTGATGACGCAATTGAAGCGCGCCTTGCCGACATTCGCGACCAAGGTGTACCAAACTACTTTGGCAGCCAACGATTTGGTCGTAATGGCAACAACGTGTCATCGGCGCGCGATTGGGGTCAGGATAAATTCCGAGTACGTGATAAGAGCAAACGCAGCTTTTACCTGTCTGCGGCTCGATCATTCCTGTTCAACCAAGTGTTGTCTGCGCGGATCGAAAAGCAACTTTGCCATACGCCAATGTTGGGCGACTTACTGATCGACGACAAAGAGCAGGTCCAGCTGGTAGAAGACATTGCCTCTGCAGAAGCACAGTTGCGAAAACACGAATGGCATATCTCTGGCCCAATGACGGGTGATAATGCACTGCCTACTCAAGGTGAGGCACAGCAGTTTGAACAGAAAATCGTAGATACTGAGCCACATCTTCTGGCAGTGATTCGCGCTAACCGTATGCGTCATGAGCGTCGTCCTTTGCTGCTCTACCCTCAAGAGATGAGCTGGCAACGTGAAGATGACACATTAACGATTGAGTTCTCTTTACCTGCAGGATGCTTTGCAACAGCGGTGATGCGAGAAGTCATGGAAGACAAATCAGAGGGAGAATCAGATGCACATTTTGATCAGTAATGATGATGGCGTGTTTGCTGACGGCATCAATGTACTGGCAGAAGTGCTGTCTGATATCGCGACAGTGACCGTTGTCGCCCCGGATAGAAACCGCTCCGGCGCTTCTAACTCCCTGACCCTCGAAAACCCGCTTCGTCTGCGTGAAGTGGGTGACAGCCGTTATGCTGTTCAGGGTACACCGACAGACAGTGTGCATGTCGCGCTGAATGCATTGGTGAAAGATAAAGTGGATTTTGTCATTACAGGGATCAATCACGGAGCTAATCTCGGTGATGATGTACTGTATTCAGGTACGGTCGCCGCTGCGACAGAAGGTTTTTTCATGGGTGTGCCTGCGATAGCGGTCTCCCTTTGTGGTAACACGCATTTCCATACTGCCGCTCAGGTGGTAAAAAAAGTGGTGCTCAATGATAAAGAGACACCACTGCCGCGTAACCGTTTGTTAAACATCAATGTCCCTGATGTTCCGATGGAAGATATTCAGGGGTGGCAGGTGACAAGGCTGGGTGCACGCCACCGTGCTGAAGACATGATTGAAGACAGAGATCCCCGTGGACAGGCGATTTATTGGATTGGCCCTCCGGGCACCAAGCAAGATGCTGGACCAGGCACTGACTTCTATGCCATTGAAAATAATTGTGTCTCTTTGACACCACTTCAGGTCGATCTGACAGCACATGACACGATCGACACTCTGAATCTTTGGGTTACAAACGCAACGAAATAATAAAGGGTGACATTAGTGAATTACTCGCATTCACTTATTCAACTACTTCGCGAACAGGGAATATTAGATCAACGTGTGCTGGAAGCCATTGGACGCTTACCCAGACACCTTTTTGTTTCTGAAGCAATGGCTCATCAGGCTTATGACAATAATGCATTGCCTATTGGCCACGGGCAGACTATTTCTCAGCCCTATATCGTTGCAAAAATGACAGAACTTCTCGGTCTTAAACATGATAGTCGTGTGCTGGAAGTAGGAACAGGATCTGGCTTTCAGACGTGTGTGCTAGCGCAACTGGTTGAGCATGTTTATTCCGTGGAGCGAATTAAGCAGCTGCAAATGGTCGCGAAGCGCCGTTTTAAACAGTTTGAGCTGTATAACATCTCTACAAAACATGGAGATGGCTGGCAAGGTTGGGCAAGTAAAGGCCCTTTTGATGCCATTATCGTCACTGCGGCTGCGGCAAACATGCCACAGGCGCTGATGGAACAACTTGCTGACGGCGGATCCTTGATTGTGCCTGTCGGCGAGAGCGATCAAACGCTGTATCATGTCACGCGTCGTGGTGACGAATTTGAAACAAAAGCCATTGAAGCGGTTCGATTTGTTCCACTTGTAGCTGGTGATTTGGCATAGGTAACTTTGGGTGACAGTGGTTTCAATTCAGTTGAAAATTTTAGTATTTCTCTCTGTGTTGGGATTATTGTCTGCATGCTCAGTAACAAGCCCTGCACCTGTCTCTAGTGTCGGTCCTGATTATGGAGAGATTGAGCGCGGCAGTTACCGCGGCAGCTATTATGAGGTGCAGAAAGGCGACACTCTGTACTATATCGCGTACATCACAGACCGCGATGTTAACGACATTATCTCTGCCAATAACCTTAATGCTCCTTACACGATTTTTCCTGGTCAAAAGCTGAACTTGTGGCGGGAGAAATATGTTCCTCCAGCCTATGGGAAGAAAGACTCTGGTGCTGGTACTGCCGTGGTTGTTGCTTCTACTGCAGGGGCTGCAACCACACCAGCTGTTGTCGCGACCAAACCACCCGCTGTTTCAGGATCATCTGCTAAATCCAAGCAAGATAATCAAAAAATCGCTTCGCAAAATAAGTCGGGATCATCTTCTCAAAATAAGAAAAATGTTGAACAGCAAAAAGTGAAGGAGTACAGTCAATCTGTAACAAAAAATAAACCATCTGTTGATAAACCCGTTAAAAAGCCTTCAGGTACGCCTGTGAAAATTAGTTGGCAATGGCCTTCTAAGGGGCGGGTCATCTCCGGATTCTCAAGTTCAGAGCTTGGAAATAAAGGGATAGACATCGCTGGCAATCGCGGGCAAAGCATTAATGCTTCTGCAGATGGAAAAGTGGTTTACGCGGGCAACGCGCTTAGAGGTTACGGTAATTTAATCATTATTAAACACAACGATGATTATCTTAGTGCCTACGCGCACAACGACCGCATCTTTGTTTCGGAACGTCAGAGCGTCAAAAAGGGGCAAAAAATAGCTTCAATGGGCAGCTCTGGTACAAACAGTGTCCGGTTGCACTTCGAGATTCGCTATAAAGGGAAATCGGTGAACCCGTTAAGGTATTTGCCGAAACGGTAATCCGAGACAGATCTTGCTGTACTGTCTAGCTGCTACGCCAAATTGGGAGGCGCTATGAGTCAGAATAATACTGCAAAGAAAGTCGACGACATGATTGTTGAAGATGTTGACATGGAACAACTCGAAATCGAGTCGGAAGACGAAGTCGTTGAAGAGGCAGAAGAGTCCGTAACATTTGCGGCATCCTCTAAGGCTCTCGATGCAACACAACTCTATCTTAGCGAGATAGGTTACTCTCCTCTGTTAACAGCAGAAGAGGAAGTGCTTTATGCACGCCGCGCCCTGCGCGGTGACGAAGCAGCCCGCAAACGTATGATCGAAAGTAACCTCCGTCTGGTGGTTAAGATCTCCCGCCGTTACTCTAATCGTGGCCTTGCGCTTCTTGATCTGGTTGAAGAAGGTAACCTCGGTCTGATCCGTGCGGTTGAGAAATTCGATCCTGAACGTGGCTTCCGCTTTTCTACCTACGCAACGTGGTGGATTCGCCAAACCATTGAGCGTGCCATCATGAACCAGACGCGTACTATCCGTCTGCCTATTCATGTGGTTAAAGAGCTTAATGTTTATCTGCGTACCGCCCGCGAGCTGGCACAAAAGCTGGATCATGAGCCAACAGCAGAAGACATCGCCCTGCAACTCGACAAGCCAGTTGAAGATGTGAACCGCATGCTTCGCCTGAATGAGCGCATCAGTTCGGTAGATAACCCGATTGGTGGTGATTCAGAGAAAGCGTTGCTGGATATCATCCCGGACGAGAAAGAAGGCGGTCCAGAGAATACTACGCAAGACGATGACATGAAAAAGTCTATCGTTCACTGGCTTCAGGAATTGAACCCTAAGCAGCGTGAAGTTCTGGCACGTCGTTTCGGTCTACTGGGTCACGAAGCATCGACGTTGGAAGATGTGGGTCGTGAAATTGGCCTTACACGTGAACGTGTTCGCCAAATCCAAGTTGAAGGCTTGCGCCGCTTGCGTGACATGCTGACGCATCAGGGACTGAGCATCGAGTCTCTTTTCAACACTGAGCACTGATAGCACCTTTTTATCACCACTTTGTGTGCTCAATAAAAAAGCCCCTTTCGGGGCTTTTCTGTTTTTCATGTCTGATGTGCTGATAAATTAAAGCAGCGCTTTCAGTCGGTACAACGCATCAAGTGCTTGTCTTGGCGTCAGGTTATCCGGCTCGACATCGGCCAGTGCTTTTTCCACCTCACTAAGCTCTGGCAGCAAAGAAAGCTGTGCTGCCGCGCTGCTGGTTGGTGTAGTTTGTTCACCTGTCACCACTTCGTGTCCGCTCGCTTCCAACTGACGCAGTTTTTTCTTTGCTCGCTGAATCACGGTTTTGGGTACTCCAGCTAACCCAGCCACAGCAAGGCCATACGATTTACTGGCAGCGCCTTCCTGAACCGCGTGCATAAAGGCGATTTCATCCCCATGCTCTACGGCGTCCAAATGCACATTCACCAGTCCTGGTACTTGTCCTGACAGTTCCGTCAACTCAAAGTAGTGGGTCGCAAACAGTGTCATCGCTTTGAGCTTCTCTGCGAGCCATTCTGCACTTGCCCATGCCAGTGAGAGGCCATCATAAGTGCTGGTGCCGCGGCCAATCTCATCCATCAATACCAGGCTGTTTTCGGTGGCGTTATGAAGAATGTTTGCTGTCTCTGTCATTTCGACCATGAAGGTTGAGCGGCCAGAAGCCAGATCATCGGATGCGCCGATACGGGTGAAAATACGATCCACGGGACCCAACATGACGGATTCTGCCGGTACATACGAGCCGATATGTGCCATCAGGGTGATCAACGCAGTTTGACGCATGTAGGTCGATTTACCACCCATATTAGGGCCAGTGATGATCAACATACGGCGACCTGGATTGAGTGAGGTTGGATTCGCAATAAATGGGGCGTCCATCACTTGCTCAACCACTGGGTGACGACCCCCAGTGATATCAATGCCACGTTGCTCAGTCAGCGTTGGGCGGCAGTAATCCAGTGACTCAGCACGCTCAGCCAGATTAGCCAGTACATCGAGTGTTGAAAGCGCTTCAGCGGCACGTTGCAGTTTCTCAAGATGTGGGAGCAGTTGGTCGAACAGCTCTTCCCAGAGTTTCTTCTCAAGTGCTAATGCTTTTGATTTGGAGTTGAGTACCTTGTCTTCATGCTCTTTGAGCTCAGGGATAATGTAACGCTCGGCGTTTTTCAGTGTTTGGCGGCGCACGTAGTAAGGTGGTACCAAGTGACTTTGACCACGGCTGACCTGAATGTAAAAACCATGAACCTGATTGAAGCCAACCTTCAACGTATCAATGTCATGACGGTCACGCTCGCGGGCTTCCAGCTCCTCAAGGTAGCGGGTGGCACCGTCAGCCAAATCGCGCCATTCATCAAGCTCAGCATTATAGCCGGGGGCAATAACACCACCATCACGGATAACCACTGGTGGCGCTTCTACCACTGCGCGTTCGAGCAGCTCAGCAAGCTCCGGCATTGGGGCGCTGGCTTGTTTCAGCGGTGCAATGGCTTCATCCTGCACTTCACCAAGCAAGCTTTCAATTTCCGGCAATTGTTGCAATGCGCCGCGGAGTCTTGCCATATCACGAGGGCGTGCAGAGCGAATCGCCAGTCGTCCAAGAATACGCTCCATGTCGCCAATAGGTCGAAGTGAGCTGGCTAAATCTACGTATAACCCAGTGTCTTTCAGTACAGTGATGGCATCCAGGCGACGGTTCACAATCTTGAAGTCACGCATTGGCTGATGGAGCCAGCGTTTCAGAAGACGACTGCCCATCGGCGTAGTGGTTCTGTCGAGCACAGACGCGACAGTATTCTCCAAACCGCCTGAAAGGTTTTGGGTGAGTTCCAGGTTGCGGCGTGTGGCGGCATCCAGAATCACAGATTGATCTTTGTTTTCTTTCACCAAGGCGCGAATGTGGGGAAGGGCGGTGCGCTGTGTGTCTTTGACGTACTGCATCAAGCAGCCTGCAGCTGCCAGTCCAAGCGAGCACTCTTCAACACCAAAACCGACAAGATCCCGGGTGCCGAATTGCTGGTTCAACTGCTGCCTAGCCGTCTCGAGATCAAATTCCCAAATAGGACGACGGCGACTACCCTTGCACATATCGGTCAGCGAAGAGAATGCGAAATCTTCCGGATACAACAACTCTGCAGGTCGCGTGCGCTGCAATTCTGCCTGCATTTCTTCTTCTGTTGTTGGTTCACTCAGGAGGAAACGGCCTGAGGTGATATCCAGTGTGGCGTAACCAAATCGGTCGCCGTTGGCGAAAATCGCGGCAAGCAGGTTATCGACACGCTCATTTAATAGCGCCTCATCCGAGACCGTACCAGGTGTCACAATACGGACAACCTGACGCTCAACAGGCCCCTTGCTGGTGGCTGGATCGCCGATTTGTTCACAAATCGCTACGGATTCTCCGAGCTGAACCAGACGGGCGAGGTATCCTTCTACAGAATGGTACGGAACGCCTGCCATCGGAATCGGTTCACCGGCTGAGGCGCCACGTTTGGTCAGAGAGATATCAAGTAACTGGGATGCACGTTTGGCATCGTCATAGAACAGCTCGTAGAAATCACCCATTCGGTAGAAAAGAAGTTCTTCGGGATGCTGCGCTTTGATTTTTAGAAATTGCTGCATCATCGGCGTGTGATTTGCTGTCGCTTGTACTGTCACTATCTGGCCTGCAAAATTACAAAGATAAGAGAAGGCAACAGGATACGTGAATCGCGATGAATGGGTAAAGTATCGATCTCGCGATGAAGTAAAAACAAAGCCGTAAGAGGACATCATGGAGCAACTCGTTAAGCTGGCAACACAGATAGGTGAAAGACTGAAAACGTCGAACCAGACAATAACCACAGCAGAATCTTGCACGGGTGGCGGGATCTCTTACGTACTTACCGAGGTAGCGGGAAGCTCTGCTTGGTTTGAGCGCGCCTTTGTCACCTATAGCAATGACGCTAAGCGTGAAATGGTTGGCGTGGCAACGGACACGTTGGTGGAAAATGGCGCAGTGAGCGAAGAGGTCGTTGCGGAAATGGCGGCAGGGGCACTAAAAGTAGCCAATGCTGATTTCGCTTTAGCAGTCAGCGGTATTGCTGGCCCTACTGGTGGTAGTGAAGAAAAACCAGTAGGCATGGTGTGTTTTGGCTGGGCAACCCGCAAAGGTACTGTTACGGAAACTTGTTTGTTCGATGGTGACAGGCATGAAATCCGTCGAAACACCATTGCACACAGTCTGTGTCGCTTACTCTCTTATTTAGAAAGCGAAAAACCGGAGCAGTAACACGAAAAGCGAAGAAAAATTTTATACAGGGCTAGACACTGTATAAATGGACAGTATACTTAGCATCAATTAAACAGTTATCTGAGCGATTATTGCTTCCGTTGGAGAATCAAATGGACGACAACAAACAGAAGGCGTTAGCCGCAGCCCTGGGACAGATCGAAAAACAATTCGGTAAAGGTTCGATCATGCGTCTGGGTGATGACCGCACGATGGACATTGAAACCGTTTCTACCGGCTCTCTGTCTCTGGATATCGCGCTGGGTGCGGGCGGTCTGCCATACGGCCGTATTGTTGAAATCTATGGTCCTGAGTCTTCAGGTAAAACCACTCTGACACTGCAAGTTATCGCGGAAGCACAAAAGCAAGGCAAAACCTGTGCGTTCATCGATGCGGAGCACGCACTTGACCCTGTATATGCTCGCAAACTGCACGTTGACATCGACAATCTGCTTGTATCTCAGCCAGACACGGGTGAGCAGGCGCTGGAAATTGCTGACGCACTGACGCGTTCAGGTGCAGTTGACGTTATCATTATTGACTCCGTTGCAGCACTGACGCCGAAAGCAGAAATTGAAGGTGAGATGGGTGACTCTCACATGGGTCTGCAGGCACGTATGCTTTCTCAGGCGATGCGTAAACTGACGGCGAACATCAAAAACAGCAACACTCTGATGATTTTCATCAACCAAATCCGTATGAAGATTGGTGTGATGTTCGGTAACCCAGAAACCACTACCGGTGGTAATGCACTGAAATTCTATGCTTCTGTTCGTCTTGATATCCGTCGTATCGGCTCTATCAAAGAAGGCGATGAAGTGGTGGGTAACGATACCCGCGTGAAAGTCGTGAAAAACAAGATTGCAGCACCGTTTAAACAAGCTGAATTCCAAATTATGTACGGCGAAGGCATCAACCTTTACGGTGAGCTGATTGACCTGGGCGTGAAACACAAGCTGGTTGAGAAGGCAGGCGCATGGTACAGCTACAACGGCGATAAAATCGGCCAGGGTAAAGCAAACGCATGTCGATTCCTGAAAGAGAATCCAGAAATCGCGAAAGAATTGGATAAGACTCTGCGTGATATGCTGCTTCAAACTGGTCAGCCACAATCAGAGAACAACGACGCTGAGTTGCCTGAAGAGGAAGCGTTCTGAGTTTAACTGCAAAAGAATTGGCGGTGGGCATGCTGTCCCGCCGCGACCATTCAGAACTGGAGCTGCGTCAGAAACTGGCGCAGCGACAGTTCCCTCCTGAAGAAATCGATACCGCAATAGAACATTGTCTTTTCCACCATTGGCTGGATGACAAACGTTTTGCCGAAATGCTGCTTCGCCATGGGGCCTCGAAAGGTCATGGTTGGCAACGTATCTGCTTTGATGCTAAACGAAAGGGCATCAGCACGTCATTGCTGGAAATTGCACAGGAAAACCAACAACATGATTGGTTCGAGCTGGCAAAAGATCTGGCTAAACGCCGTTTCGGTAATTACGACGGCACTTTACCGACGGTAGATTTCAAGCAACGCGCAAAATGGACCCGTTACCTTCAAAGTCGTGGTTTTAGCTTTGACCAAATCAGTTACGCCCTCTCGAAAGACGACTAAAACCCAGCGATTGCAGGCATAGTCTGCGATCTATCTTGTTTATGCCTCTTTTCGCAATTGGTCAGGTTGTTTACAATGTCGGCCAATTGACTCTGATCACGTCGCCTGTTACGCGACGCAGTGATTACTACAACTCCAATTTTCAGGATTAGCCAATGTACATGAGCACCGACGAGATCCGCCGCGCGTTTCTCGAATTCTTTGAAAGCAAAGGGCACACTATCGTGCCTAGCTCATCGCTCGTGCCTGCCAACGACCCAACGCTGTTGTTCACAAACGCAGGTATGAACCAGTTTAAAGATTGCTTCCTAGGCCTAGAAAAACGCGCCTATACCCGAGCGACAACAGCGCAGCGCTGTGTACGTGCCGGTGGTAAGCATAATGACCTGGAAAACGTAGGCTTCACTGCCCGTCACCACACTTTCTTCGAAATGCTGGGTAACTTCAGCTTCGGTGATTACTTCAAAGAAGACGCTATCGCCTTTGCGTGGGAATTCTTGACTGAAGTACTGCAACTGCCAAAAGACCGCCTGATGGTGACGGTTTACGAAACAGACGACGAAGCATTCGCACTGTGGAACGAGAAAATTGGCATTCCAGTTGACCGTATCGTTCGCATTGGTGACAAGAAAGGTGGTAAGCCATACGAGTCAGATAACTTCTGGCAGATGGGTGACACTGGCCCTTGTGGTCCATGTACTGAAATTTTCTACGATCACGGTGACCACATTTGGGGTGGTCCTCCAGGTTCTCCAGAAGAAGATGGCGACCGCTTCATTGAAATTTGGAATAACGTATTCATGCAGTACAACCGTCATGCCGATGGCACGATGGAACCACTGCCTAAGCCTTCTGTTGATACAGGCATGGGTATCGAGCGTATTGCTGCGATCATGCAGGGCGTTCACTCAAACTATGAAATCGACATCTTCCAAACCCTGATCAAATCAGCAGCGGAAGTGATTGGGTACGAAGACCTGTCTAACCAGTCTCTGCGTGTTGTGGCTGACCACATCCGTTCATGTGCATTCTTGATTGTAGATGGTGTCATGCCTTCAAACGAAGGTCGTGGCTACGTTCTGCGTCGTATTATTCGTCGCGCAGTTCGTCACGGTAACAAGCTGGGCGCGACAGGCTCTTACTTCTACAAGCTGGTTGGCCCTCTGGCTGAGATCATGGGTACCGCTGGTGAAGAGCTAAAGAACCAGCAAGCAATGGTTGAGAAAGTGCTGAAGATTGAAGAAGAAAACTTCGGTCGCACACTGGATCGCGGCATGGCAATTCTGAACGATGCATTGGAAGCGCTGGATGGCAAAGTGCTGGACGGTGAAACTGTCTTCAAACTTTACGATACCTACGGCTTTCCAGCTGACCTGACTAACGACGTGGCACGTGAGCGCGGCTTCGCTATTGATGAAGAAGGCTTTGAGTCAGCGATGGAAGAGCAGCGTCAACGAGCGCGTGAAGCAGGCCAGTTTGGCACTGACTACAACTCTGTGATCAAAGTTGAAGGTAACTCTGAGTTCACCGGTTACGGTGCCACCGAAGGCAAAGGCCTGATCACTGATATCTTTGTTGATGGCATGGCGTCTGAGGCGCTGGCAACGGCAGACGAAGCTGTGATCATCATGGACCAAACGCCGTTTTACGCAGAATCAGGTGGTCAATGTGGTGATGCAGGTTTCCTGATGACAGATGCAGGCAAGTTCGAAGTTATCGATACCCAAAAATACGGCGCGGCTATTGGTCTGCGCGGTAAGTTGGTTGATGGCATGCTGAGCGTTGGCGACAACGTGGAAGCAAAGGTGAATGCAGAGCGTCGTCAGGCGATTGCACTGAACCACTCAGCAACCCACTTGCTTCACGAAGCACTGCGCATTGTATTGGGCGAGCATGTTCAGCAGAAAGGTTCTCTGGTTCGCGCTGAAGGTCTGCGTTTTGACTTTTCTCATCTTGAAGCGGTGAAGCCAGAAGAACTGCGCGCCGTTGAGAAGCTGGTTAATGAACAAATTCGCCGTAACCATGACGTCTCTACTGAAATCATGGACATTGAAGCGGCAAAAGCCAAAGGTGCAATGGCACTGTTTGGTGAGAAGTACGATGATAACGTTCGCGTGTTGACCATGGGCGATTTCTCTATCGAGCTTTGTGGCGGTACCCACGCCAATCGTACTGGCGATATCGGTATGCTCAAGATCGTTTCTGAAGGCGGTATCGCAGCAGGCGTGCGTCGTATCGAAGCGGTAACGGGTCAAGGCGCTGAAGACGCTTTCTATAGCCAGCAGCAAGAGTTTGCGAAGAAGGTGTCTGAATCTCAGAGCCGTGCGAAATCTCTGGAAAAAGAAATCCAGCAGCTGAAAGAAAAGCTGGCAGCTCAGGAAAGCGCAAGCCTGATCAACAACGTACAGGATATCAACGGTATCAAAGTACTGATCAGCAAGCTGGACGGCGCAGATAACAAAGCATTGCGTACCATGGTTGATGATTTGAAAAACCAAATGGGTAGCGGTGTGGTGTTCCTGGGTAATGTGTCTGACGACAAAGTGGGCCTGATTGCGGGTGTTACCAAAGATCTGACTGGCAAAGTGAAAGCGGGTGAACTGGTTAACATGGTTGCTCAGCAAGTTGGCGGTAAAGGTGGTGGTCGTCCTGATATGGCACAGGCAGGTGGTTCTGATACTGCTGCACTGCCAGCGGCTCTGGAAACCGTTGCACCTTGGTTGACCGAGCGTCTGTAAGCGCCGCATAAACCAAGCTAATTTAATGTAAAGAAAGGCTTCCTATGGAAGCCTTTCTTTTATATACATGCACATAAAGTTTATTCTTTGCACTTTTTTTTTAACTCTGTATAGTGCATCGCCTTAATGTGTGTGTGGCTATGATTTATTCGCTGCATTCACCTGATTTTTGCCCGGTAGGATGAACTTTTCCTGCCTCGCAGTATCTGACAACGTGATCTTCTGGGCACAGGGGTCACAATGTCTGGATTCGGTGTGCGAAATCTCATTGGTTAACTGGAGTTAGCTAAAGAAATGAGCCATATTGAAAAGCCAGACGGGCGCTTGGAGTACATAGCAGGCGCTTGCAAAGGATGCTCGCAAGGAAGGAAAGTAGTTGAAAGTCCATCTCGGAGCTTACGCTGCCGTGTGAGTTTACCTCGTGCAGTTAGAAGACCAAACAGACTCAACGAATAAGAAAGTTGTAAATACTCAAGGAGTAGAAGAATGCTGATTTTGACTCGTCGCGTAGGTGAAACGCTGATGATTGGTGATGAAGTGACTGTTACCGTACTGGGCGTAAAAGGTAACCAGGTACGCATTGGTGTGAACGCGCCTAAAGAAGTGTCTGTTCACCGTGAAGAGATCTACATGCGTATTCAGGCAGAGAAGGGTAACCCAGCACCAACTGGCGGTAACTTCTAAGCACCGCGCATTTGAGTTTTCAGAAAGGCCGAACGTTGACTCGGCCTTTTCTTTACCTAAACGCAAATAAACTGACCACATGAAGACCCAGAATGACTGTCAGACTGTGATTTTTCGAGGTGTTCAGGTCGTTCATTTAAAACACAATTGGCGGCGATTTTGCCTCGCCAAAGCGGCAAATGGCGGAGAAGTGTGCAAACGCAACGAGATTGCAGATTTTTCCCGATAAAGTGTTTGACATATTCTTGGCTCAAAGTAATATGTGCCTCCGCAAGACGGTGAGGTGGCCGAGAGGCTGAAGGCGCTCCCCTGCTAAGGGAGTATGCGGTTTATAGCCGCATCGAGGGTTCGAATCCCTCCTTCACCGCCATTCTTGCACTGCGCGACCGTAGCTCAGCTGGATAGAGTACCTGGCTACGAACCAGGCGGTCGGAGGTTCGAATCCTCCCGGTCGCGCCATTATTTCATTTTTTGGCTGATGCCAGAAAATAGCCCGAATTGTTGTGCGCTCGTAGCTCAGCTGGATAGAGTACCTGGCTACGAACCAGGCGGTCGGAGGTTCGAATCCTCCCGAGCGCGCCATGATTTGTGCGGTGAGGTGGCCGAGAGGCTGAAGGCGCTCCCCTGCTAAGGGAGTATACGGTTTGTAGCCGTATCGAGGGTTCGAATCCCTCCTTCACCGCCATTTGTAAATTAGTTGCGCGTCCGTAGCTCAGCTGGATAGAGTACCTGGCTACGAACCAGGCGGTCGGAGGTTCGAATCCTCCCGGACGCGCCATCCTAATTTACACTCCCCTTAGGCAATTGCCTTTCCAAGGACGAAGCTCCGTTTCCGACGAAGCGCTGGCATCCGGATGATGCATGAAGTGTTTACTGCGCGCTCGTAGCTCAGCTGGATAGAGTACCTGGCTACGAACCAGGCGGTCGGAGGTTCGAATCCTCCCGAGCGCGCCATTTCACTTTCACCCAGATTGTTATTTTTATGCAATCAACGCCTGCGCGACCGTAGCTCAGCTGGATAGAGTACCTGGCTACGAACCAGGCGGTCGGAGGTTCGAATCCTCCCGGTCGCGCCATTTCTTTTCTGCATTTCTATTCGAAATTTCCGACTAATCTCTCATAGTCTCAAAAAGCTGACTTCTCCGCGAAATTCCAGTTTTTACACTTTTACTGGCTTTTAAACGCACTGCGCTTCTCACTAAAGAAATTCTTGCTTAATCCTCTGAAAAACCGGGTTTTTACCTGATGATTATTCCGCAACAAAATGCACCAAGTTTCGCATGTCGCCCATTAACAATGTGGTAACAATTGCGCATTTTTATTGCGTCAGAGGCCGAAAATGAAGCAAATGATGAGTATTGCAGGATTGTCATTATTGCGTTTTGTTAGTATTTTGACCAACAACTTAACTGAGTGAGTAAATTCTCAACAAAATGTAAATCGCGTTTGTTGAGAAAAAGTCGTGCCGATTTTCCGGTGAACGGAATGCGGTAACCTGCAAGGAAGCAAACATATGGATTTGGGTAGTACTCTCCAGCACGCTGCCACACTCATGCTGACAGGCATGGTGGTGGTTTTCATCTTTCTTACCATCTTGGTCGGTCTGGTCAAGCTGATGTCCCGCTTGGTCCCCGAAGAGTTGCCACCTCAGGCAACCACCACGACCACTCCATCAAATAACAATAATGGTCAGGTATCCGGGGATACTATTGCTGCGATTTCTGCAGCAGTACATAAATACCGTAGTCGCCAGCGCTAGCTGATGCGAAACGTACAATTACAAGGAGTTTTGTCGTATGTCTAAGCCACTCGCTATTACAGACGTTGTCTTGCGTGATGCACACCAATCGCTGTTTGCGACGCGCATGCGTCTTGATGACATGTTGCCGATTGCCGCTGCGTTAGATGATGTCGGTTACTGGTCATTAGAAACCTGGGGCGGCGCAACATTTGATGCCTGTATCCGTTTCTTGGGTGAAGACCCATGGGTTCGCCTGCGCGAACTTAAAAAGGCGATGCCGAAAACCCCAATGCAAATGCTGCTACGTGGTCAGAACCTATTAGGTTACCGCCATTATGCCGATGACGTGGTGGAGAAATTCGTTGAGCGTGCTCATGCCAACGGCATGGACGTGTTCCGTATCTTTGATGCGATGAACGATGTGCGCAACTTTGAGAAAGCGGTGAAGTCTGCCGTGAACGTTGGTGCACACGCTCAAGGTACCCTTTCTTACACTACCAGCCCTTACCACACTCTGGACACCTGGACTGATTTGGCGAAGCGCCTTGAAGATCTGGGTTGTCATTCTCTGTGTATCAAAGACATGTCTGGCCTGCTCAAGCCTTACGAGGCAGAAGAGCTGATTAAGCGCATCAAAGCTTCTTGTGATATCCCTCTTGCGCTGCACTGTCACGCTACGACTGGTCTTTCTACTGCCACTGCCGTTAAAGCGGTTGAAGCGGGCCTTGATGTGCTGGACACGGCCATCTCTTCGATGAGCCAAACCTATGGCCACACGCCAACCGAAACCGTTGTAGCTATGCTGCAAGGCACAGAACGTGATACGGGCCTGCAGCTAGAGAAAATCGAGCCAATTGCTGCTTACTTCCGCGAAGTTCGTAAGAAGTACGCCAAATTTGAAGGTCAGCTGAAAGGCGTTGATTCTCGCATCCTGATTGCTCAGGTACCGGGCGGCATGTTGACTAACATGGAAGGTCAGCTGAAGGAGCAGGGCGCAGCAGATCGTCTGGATGAAGTACTGGAAGAGATCCCTCGCGTTCGCGAAGACTTGGGTTATATCCCTCTGGTTACACCAACTTCTCAAATCGTTGGTACTCAGGCGGTCATCAACGTACTGACGGGTGAACGCTACAAGAGCATCACCAAAGAAACAGCAGGCGTCCTGAAAGGCGAATACGGCGCAGCACCTGCAGAAGTGAACAAAGAACTGCAGGCGCGTGTTCTGGATGGCGGAGAGGCGATTACCTGTCGCCCTGCTGATCTCATTGAACCAGAGCTTCACATTCTGACTGATGAGCTGATTGCTAAGTCGAAAGAAGAAGGCATCTTGCTGGCTGAAGCACAGGTTGATGACGTTCTGACTTACTCTCTGTTCCCACAGGTTGGTCTGAAATTCCTGAAAAATCGTGGCAACCCGGATGCCTTTGAGCCAGTACCAGGTACTGAGCCTGAAGTCGCAGCGGCTCCAGCAGCACCTGCTTCTGCGGGTGGCACTGAAGCTTACAGCGTTCAGGTAAACGGTCAGGTTTACGATGTGGTTGTTGGTCCGCAAGGCGAGCTGACATCTGTGACGCCTTCTGCGTCAGCGCCAACGTCTGCAGCGCCTGCTCCTGCACCAACAGCAGGTGCATCTGAAGCAGTTGCCGCTCCTCTGGCGGGGAACATCTTCAAAGTGGTTGCGAAACAAGGCCATCAGGTTCAGGAAGGCGATGTACTGCTGATCCTGGAAGCAATGAAGATGGAAACTGAAGTTCGCGCAACCCGTGCTGGTGTCGTGCAAGATGTGATGGTGAAAGAAGGTGACTCTGTTACCGTTGGTTCACCGCTACTGAGCCTGGCGTAAGAGGAAAATCATGGAAGGTTTGTTAATCCTCTGGAGTGAAACCGGTCTGGCCAACTTTGATTTTGGCCAGCTCGTGATGATCACTGTCGGTTGTTGCCTGTTGTTTTTGGCGATTCGTAAGGGCTTCGAGCCCTTACTTCTGCTGCCAATTGGTTTTGGTGCCATCCTCGCGAATATACCGAATGCCGGCTTTACCGAGCCGGGTGGTGTGTTGTATTACGTCTACTACGTAGGCATTGAGTCTGGAATCTTCCCACTGCTGATCTTTATGGGCGTGGGTGCAATGACTGACTTCGGTGCATTGATTGCTAACCCTCGTACCCTGTGGCTGGGTGCAGCTGCGCAGTTTGGTATCTTCGCTACCCTGTTTGGTGCCATCTTGCTGAATCTGGTACCCGGGATGGAGTTCTCGCTGGCAGATGCAGCATCTATCGCGATTATCGGCGGTGCAGATGGTCCAACGGCAATATTCTTGGCCAGTCGCTTGTCTCCAGACTTGTTGGGTGCGATTGCCGTTGCGGCATACAGCTACATGGCGCTGGTGCCAATCATCCAGCCGCCAATCATGAAGCTGCTGACCAACGAGCAAGAGCGTAAGATTGAGATGCAGCAACTGCGTCACGTATCGAAGACAGAGAAAATCATCTTCCCGTTGGCGGTACTGATGATGGCGATTCTGTTCCTGCCTTCTGCGACACCGCTGGTTGGTATGTTCTGTCTGGGTAACCTGATGCGCGAATGTGGCGTGGTTGACCGTCTATCAAACACGGCGCAAAACGAGCTGATCAATATCGTGACTATCTTCCTGGGCCTGGCTGTAGGTTCTAAGCTTCAGGCAGAGTCCTTCCTGAAGTTTGAAACGCTGGGTATTCTGGTGCTGGGTGCGGTCGCTTTCAGTATCGGTACTGCGGCTGGCGTATTGATGGCTAAGCTTTTGAACAAATACAGCAAAGACAACATCAACCCACTGATTGGTGCGGCAGGTGTTTCGGCTGTACCTATGGCGGCACGTGTTGTGAACAAGGTCGGTCTTGATTCCAACCCGCACAACTTCCTGTTGATGCACGCAATGGGGCCAAACGTCGCAGGCGTATTGGGCTCAGCGGTTGCAGCAGGTGTTCTGTTGGCACTGGTTGGCTAACCCTTTAAAATACGTTCACAAAATAATAAGGCGGAAGGCATTGAGTCTTCCGCCTTTTTTATTAACACTGGAAAAAACGCTGGTGCAGAAAAAGGATGAAACTATGCCAAAGAACCTCCAACTTGCCATCACTGCTTTCGGTGAACCGGATACCCTCAAGCTGCAACAAACCGATATCCCTACACCATCTGAAGACCAGGTACTGGTGAAAGTGGCGTTCGCGGGCGTTAACCCTATCGATGCTAAAACCCGTGCGGGTCTTGGCTGGGGCGCAGAGAAAATCAAAGACAGCTTGCCATGGACGCCTGGCTTTGATGCAGCAGGTGTGGTCGTGCATGATAGCGGAGAGTTCAAAGCTGGTGATCGTGTTGTGGGTCGTATTGTCGAGGGAGGAGGGTATGGCCAATATCTTTGCGCGCCTTCTGACGCGCTTTCTTTTGTGCCGGAGGATGTATCTCTGGAGCAAGCCTCAACGCTTCCCGTTGCGGGTCTGACAGCTTTGCAGGCGCTTGAGTTGGCCAATACAACCAAAGATGACAAAGTGCTGATCCTGGCGGGCGCAGGTGGTGTTGGCCATATCGCTATCCAGTTGGCGAAAGCGAAGGGCGCAGATGTCTTTGCCACATCTTCCTCCAAAAATGCCGAGTTTGTTTCCTCGCTGGGGGCAACCGCTCTGGATTATGGCAAAGCACCACTTGAACAGCAGGTTCAGGATATCGATGTGCTGATTGACCTGATGGGCGGCGATGTTGGCGAAGCGGCATTGGCTTCAGTGAAAGCCGGTGGTCGTGTGGTCACTGTGCCAACAATTACGGCTCCGCGCATTATCGAAGCCGCAGAGAAACGTGGTGTCATTGCTCAGGGTATGCTGGTGCAGCCGAATGTTACCCAACTTGATGCATTGCTGAATGCGGTTTCGGACAATTCACTTACCATCGAAATCAGTAAAATCTATCCGCTTGAAGACGGTGTTCAGGCGCATGTCGATATTCAAAGCGGCAGAACCCGCGGAAAAATTCTTTTGGAGATCCCGCAATAATGAGTCGCTACGACAAATACGAAGCGTTGATTTTTGACCTTGATGGCACTCTGCTCGATTCGATGCCCGCGCATTTTGCAGCCTGGCAGCAGACAGCCACTGATTTTGGGTTTGAAGTTGATGAAAGTTGGTATCACTCCCGTGGTGGCAGTCCGACAATTTTAACGGCTCAAACTCTGGTGAAAGAGTTGGGGCTGGCGATTGAGCCCCAAACATTGGCAGACCACAAAACGCAGTCTTTCAAGCACTTGATGGAAGCGCATCTCGAGCAATTGCCGTTTGTTGAAGTTGCTAAACGTTATGCAGGCAAGAAGCCAATGGCCGTGGGAACAGGCACTCTGACTGATATTGCAGCGAGAATGCTGGAGAAATCCGGACTTCTCCATTTATTTGATCATGTGGTAGGGGCAGATCAAGTCTCCGCCCACAAACCTGCGCCTGATACCTTTTTGCACTGTGCGCAGTTGATGAATGTGTCACCGGAAAAGTGTCTGGTGTTTGAAGACGCGATATTTGGCATTGATGCTGCGGCAGCAGCAGGGATGGATGTCATAGATGTACGGGTGACAGACGTTGGATTGGATTAGTGGTGACTCTGCGCTGTGGGTATTGTTCTCTACCGGTTTTCTCAGCGCAACCTTGCTCCCCGGTGGCTCAGAAGCCAACCTGATTTACCTTCTTAAACAAAGTGACTACGGTATAGCCATACTGGTCATTGTGGCGACTTTGGGTAATACCCTTGGTGGCATGACTAACTATTGGATAGGCCGTTTTATTCCCGCGCGAACCCTTAACCAAAAACACGGTCAAAGAGCCATTAGCTGGTTGCAACGATACGGTTACTGGACGTTGCTCCTAAGCTGGCTTCCTATTATTGGTGACCCCCTTTGTCTTGCGGCCGGATGGCTGAGACTCAAAAAACGTTGGTGCTGGATCTTGATTGCGATCGGCAAAGCGCTGCGTTATCTCATTTTGGCACTGGTCACCCGAGGCCTTCTTTTTTAACGATCATAGAAAGGATAGTTAGTGCGTTATTTTATCCTCACTGCCGCTGTTTTGGGGCTGTCGGGGTGTGGCGTGTATCAGACCACATCCCAGCCTTCGCTGCCTGAAGGCATCACCGTTATTGAACAAAAGAAAGCGGGTGAGAACACCCCGTCGATCCCTTACCAGAAATACCAATTGGACAATGGACTAACTCTAGTGCTACATCCGGATGACTCAGATCCATTGGTGCATGTGGATGTGACTTACCACGTTGGTTCTGCCCGCGAAGTGCCAGGAAAATCTGGCTTTGCGCATTTCTTTGAGCACATGATGTTCCAGGGGTCAAAGCATGTGGGTGATCAACAACACTTCAAGTTTGTCACTGAATCTGGAGGCAGTGTTAATGGCACCACTAATCGTGATCGTACAAATTACTATCAAACTGTCCCGGCTAATGAACTTGAAAAAATGCTGTGGCTGGAATCGGACAGAATGGGTTTTCTGCTAGAAGCGGTTTCCCAACGCAAGTTTGAAATCCAGCGTGATACGGTGAAAAACGAACGTGCTCAGAACTTCGAAAACCGCCCATATGGTCTTGTGCATGAAACCCTGGCCGCGGCGCTTTATCCGCCGACTCATCCTTACAGCTGGCCGACGATTGGCTATGTGGAAGATTTGAATGGTGTTGATGTTGACGACTTGAAAGCCTTCTTCCTGCGTTGGTACGGGCCGAACAATGCCACGCTAACTATTGGTGGCGATATCGATGTTGAACAGACACTGAAGTGGGTGAACAAATACTTTGGTGATATCCAACGTGGACCGGAAGTAGATGTCGCCGATAAATGGCCGGTGACCATCGACGCCGATCGCTTTGTGACGCTCGAAGACAATATCCAGCAACCAATGCTGGTAATGAGCTGGCCGACTGAATACCCGGGCGCAGAATCCCGCGTGGCGGTCGATATGTTGGGCTCGGTCTTGGGACAGGGGCGCAACAGCCTGCTGTATCAGGACTTGGTGAAGCCCGGTAAAGCCCTAAGTGCCAGTGCATATCAGGATTGTGCAGAGCTTTCCTGTAACTTCCAGCTTTATGTGTTGGGTAATCGCGGACAGGATCTTAGCGAGCTTCGCGGTGACGTGATGAAAGTGCTGGATTCACTCAAAGTCCGCGGCATCAAAGAAGACGATCTTGAGCAAGTGAAAGGCAGCGCAGAAGCAGGTGCTGTGTTTGGTCTTCAGAGTGTGCATGGCAAAGTTGCCCAACTTGCGTCGAATCAAACGTTTTATGGCGAACCGGATAGGTTGGCAAACTGGCTTGGCGAGCTTAGCGCAGTGACCACGAAAGACGTGGAAAATGCCATCAACCGCTTTGTTTGGCAGCAACCTTCGGTCAATGTCTCCGTGGTTCCGAAGGGACAAAAGAACCTGCAAGCAGCTGAGCAGAACTATACCGCAATCCGGGCAACATCATCCGGTGAGTCAGAAAAGCCAGCGATGCGGTTCACCCCGGAAACCTTTGATCGCAGTATGCCACCGGGTCCTAATGGCGCAGTAACGGTGAAAGTGCCAGAGCTTTATCACTCTAAGCTAGGCAATGGGATCGTAATATCAGGTGCCGAATCCAACGAGACTCCAACGATCACTGTGCATCTGATCCTTCCTGCTGGAAGTTTGATGGAGCCACAGGGTAAAAATGGTCTAGCGTCGTTAACTGCCGATTTGATTACCGAAGGGACGAACAATCGAAGCAGCGAGGATATTGCTGCTGAATTAGATCGTCTGGGTTCAAGTGTCAGCTTCAGCGCTTCTTCACGTGGCACTACCATTAGTGTGTCATCACTGACCAAAAATCTGCGTGAAACGTTAACGCTTGCAGGAGACATGTTGTTTAATCCGCGTTTCGAAGAGGCAGACTTTGAACGCTTGAAGAAGCAGGCACTGGAAGGCATCCAGTTCAGTCATCAGACGCCGCAATGGCAGGCTGGGCAGGCCAGACGCGAAATCCTCTATAGTGATCCATGGCATGCATTGCCGTCTGAAGGAACCGAAGAAACCCTGAGCAGCCTCACGCTCGAAGACGTGAAGCAATTTTATGCGAACAATTACACGCCCAACAACGCTCGCCTGATTGCGGTCGGAGACATTGATAAGCAAGCCTTGTTATCAAAGATAAATGGGTTGAGTAGCTGGAAAGGCCAGAAGGCAACGGCTCCAGCGCCAGCAGAACGCAAGCAATATGCTGAGCCTCAAATCTGGCTGGTAGACAAACCGGGTGCGCCGCAAAGTGTGGTGCAAATGGTGCGTCATGCCATGCCTTATGACGCCACTGGCGAGATGTTCAAGACCAAACTGGCAAACTTCAACTTAGCCGGAAATTTCAACTCGCGCCTTAACCTTAATCTTCGTGAGGACAAAGGCTACACTTATGGAGCCAGCGGCTATGTTGTCGGGAATCAGGATACAGGCCGCGTCGTATTTCAGGCGCAAGTGCGCGCAGACAGTACGGTCGATACCGTCCGCGAGATGCAGAATGAACTCAACGAGATTGCCGCAAGTGGTATCACCGACGATGAGCTTAGTTTCCTGAGATTGGCTGTGGGCCAAAAAGAAGCGTTGAGCTATGAAACACCGGGGGACAAAGCCGGTCTTATTGCCAACATGATGCGCCATCAGTTGTCGTCAGACTATAAAGCGCAACAGAAAGCCATTATTGATACGGTTTCAAAAGAGACGCTTAATGCTCTTGCAGCAAAATGGTTCTCACCCGAAGCGTATCAAGTGATTATTGTGGGGGATGCAGCGTCTCTAGAGCCAGCACTCTCCACATTGGGACTGCCCGTAAAGCGTTTAGTGGTTGAGAATTAGACGTTAAATTACGGCAGGGAAGCGATGAGTAAAAACAGTGAGATGGCTTTTGCTGACAAGAGTGATTATGCTTAGCCATCTTACTGCTTTATGACAATAAACGAGTGCAGCCTTGACTAGTTTCTCCCAAAGGTTGGAAGCGTTCTCCGCAAATCCGGAAGCGCTCAAAGGCATTGGCCGAGGTGTTGAGCGCGAAGCATTGCGCATCACACCACAAGGTACGCTGTCCTCCGACGCCCATCCAAAAGCGTTAGGCTCTGCCCTGACTCACCAGTGGATCACGACCGACTTCGCCGAGCAATTGTTGGAATTCATCACGCCGGTGACCTATTCCGTGCCTGAAATGATCTCGCAACTGCAGGACATACATCGATTCACCTATCGCACACTGGGCGAAGAATCCTTATGGCCAATGTCGATGCCTTGCTATGTCGCGAACGAAGACGACATCACATTGGCACAGTACGGCTCTTCAAACGTGGGACGAATGAAAACCCTGTACCGTCAGGGGTTGAAGCACCGCTACGGCAGTGTGATGCAAATCATTTCCGGTGTGCATTTCAACTTCTCGTTCCCAAGCAGTTTCTGGCAGCAGTTGTTTGGCGATCAGACACCATACGCAAGACAGGAATCCGTGTCTGAAGCCTATTTTGGTTTGATCCGAAATTACTATCGCTTTGGCTGGATGATTCCTTATCTGTTCGGTGCCTCACCGGCACTTTGTGGATCGTTTATCAACAAAACCGAGTCGAAACTGGATTTTAAAGAGGTGGGTAATGGTACCTGTTATCTGCCTTACGCAACCTCACTTCGCCTGAGCGATTTGGGTTACACCAATAATGCGCAAAGCAGCCTGAAGATTGGCTTCAATGGCCTTGAGCAGTATCTGCAAGGTGTGCGTGCGGCAATTGGCACGCCATCTTCTGACTTTGCAAAGATTGGCGTGAAGGACGAAAACGGTTATCGCCAGCTCAACAGTAACGTGCTCCAGATTGAAAACGAGCTTTACGCGCCGATTCGTCCAAAGCGTGTAGCGAAAAGTGGTGAAAAACCATCTGAAGCTTTGGAGCGTGGCGGTGTTGAATACATCGAAGTACGTTCGCTTGATGTGAACCCGTTCAGCCCAGTGGGCATTGATGATTATCAGGTTTACTTCCTCGACTTGTTCATCACTTGGTGTGCGCTTTCAGAATCTGCACCCATGACAGACTGCGAACTGCAATGCTGGCGTGAAAACTGGAACAAGGTGGTTCTTGAGGGACGTAAGCCGGGCCTTACCCTGCAAATTGGCTGTGATGGCGAGCAACTGACTCAAGCTGAATGGGGACAACGTGTCTTTGCTGATCTGGCGGAGTTGGCAGTGGTGATGGACAGTGCTTACGGTGGCGATAAATACCAGTCAGTCTGCAAAGAGCTGTCATCTTGGTTTGAAAACCCGGATAAAACCCTGTCAGCGAAACTGCTGAAAGATGTACTCGATAATGAAAGCATCGGCAAAGTTGGTTTAGGTATTGCCCGCGACAACCAGGTTTTGTTTGCCGATGGCGATTATCAGGCTTTCTCGAAGCAGCAGTTTGAAGAAGAAAGCGAAGCCAGCCTGAAACGTCAGCAAGATGTGGAGCAAGGCGACGGTATCAGCTTCGAGCAGTATCTGGCTGAGTATTTTGGTGATAGTGTATCGCTTTGATGTGATACCTATTTAGTACAAACAGGCTGGTATCCCCAGCCTGTTTTTGTATGTGCCAATAAAAGCGACAGATTGAAAGGACACCCATGCGCGTTTCTCCCAAATGGCTGCTTGTTCTCTGCGCACTGGTATTAACCGGTTGTGCGACGCCTCCGCCGAAAAATCCTGATAACCTTTGCAGTATTTTCCGCCAGTATGACGATTGGTATGAAGATGCGGTCGACATGGAAGATGAATGGGGGACACCAATTCATATTGCTATGGCATTTGTGAAGCAGGAAAGCTCCTACGTTCATGATGCGGTACCGCCAAGAGACTATGTGCTTTGGGTGATCCCATGGGGTCGGGTGAGCAGTGCTTATGGTTATGCTCAGGCGCAGGATCCAGCTTGGTCTGATTATCAGAAGGCAACCCGAAATGGTGGTTCTCGCACAGATTTTGGTGATGCAATGCAGTTTATCGGCTGGTATACCAGCGAAACTCAGAAGCAACTGGGCATTTCTAAGTGGGATGCTTACAACCAGTATCTGGCCTATCACGAAGGGCGTGGAGGCTTTAAGCGTGGCACTTACAAATCCAAGCCTAAAGTGATGCAAGTGGCGAGAAAAGTCGAACGTCAGGCTAAAACTTACGGTGGGCAGTTGAGAAGCTGCCGTGAAGAGCTGGAAGATAACCGAAGCTGGTGGCCTTTCTAGCAGTCGTCAGTGAGTGTTGTCCGAAAATGAAAAGCGCCGATCCCGGCGCTTTTTTGCGTTTGGTCTAAGACAACCCAAAAACTCTCATCGCTTCTGTTCAGGTTACTCAAAACCCATTTGGCGTTTGCCGAGTTCGCTTAAGTCATCCAAGGTTGCGCGTCCTGTATAAGTTCTTTCGTGGTGCTCCGGTGCGAAGTCTGGACAGCTTTCGCCATTTAGGAAAGCCGTGCGCTGCTTGGCAAGGAAGAGCTGGTTTTTCTCGCAATCCGGCGCAGCACCAATAAACAACACATTACTATAGCCATCGCCATTATGTTTATCTTCTACGGCATGAATGGTATCCGGGTGCCACCAGACAGTATCGCCAGGGTTCATTTTGGGAATCGAAACCAAGCCTTCCAGCAAAATTGGATGCCATTTAGCAGAGACGGTTAACGCACGTCCTGGTGCTGCACCACAGAGATCTTCTTCAGGCACATCATCTTGAATAGCCCGAAGTAGCATGTAAGGCATCGCCATAGTCGAAGGAACCATCTGAAGGGTGCCATCACCTTTGCCCTGAGAGGTGAGCGCCACCCACCCCTGGAAAGTACGGAACACGCTGCATACAGCAGGGGATGGGTACTCCTCAACTTCGATACGGTTAGCGCCATGAAAAGCTTCATAATTCTGCCAATCGCCGAGGAACACTTCGCGATAAACCTCACGGTAATGGGGTTCGATCCAGCGTTCGATAGAGCCGGAATCAACATGAGGGGAAAGGCCAAGGGTGGCGTCACCCGGCTCGCGGCGACGGACGCGATCCGCGTAGCTGGCTTCTAGATCCGGGTTGAAAAACGTTTTGCCTTTGTCCTGCCAAGTCCAAAGGTGGTTGAGGTGTCTGCGTGCAGTCGCCATATTAGGATGCTGGCGTGCCCAGATCTGTGCTTGGGACCAGTAGATCCCGAAGATCTGTGGTTTATCCGATTTCAGTTGACTGAAGTAATTGTCTTCCACAGTGGGTGTGTGGTCGTAGTACCCGTTATCGATAATGTACTGGGAAAGCGCCTCGTTGTGCTCGGTAACTTCTTCTGCTGGCAAGGTATTTCTAACAATGCAACAACCTGCCCTATGCACTTGCTGTTTCTGTTCATCGCTAAAGCCGCTTTCAGCAATGTCGGCAAACTCAAACTCAGGGATTGCTGAGCCCTTGCTCTCCTCTTGCTTAATGCGCTCGACCTCCACTTTCATGGCCTCTGACACTTGCTCAAAGCGTGATTGATAGTCCGGCATTTGAGCTTTCAAAGCTTGTTTAAAGTCGCGGATTTGCTGTGGCATGTTTTCTGTGGAAAGCGGCATACGTCCTCCTTTTGATACTTGGATATCACCTAAAGGCCGCAATGTTTAAAGGGGAATAAGGTGTCACCAGTAACGTCCTTAAGGGGTCTTAACAGGATTTGCGCAAGCGTTGTGATCTAATCCTTGTTTTAAACCCGTGATTTAACGAAATTGCAACTTATTTTCCACAAATATACTACCTTTATTGGAACGTTCCAGTTTATTTTTTAATCATAATTTATTTTTGCTCGCATATATTTGTAATTGAAAGGTAAATTTTTTTACGGGCAGAACGTGGTCAATCAGGGGTGATCCTTACGTGGCGACAGGAAACAAAAATGGACATTCCAGTCCGAGAAAAGCCACGGTGATTGACGTTGCAAAAGCAGCGGGTGTCTCTAAATCCACTGTGTCTCTGGTGCTTCGTGGAGGGGCAGGCGTTAAGGCCGATACTGTCACCAAAGTGAACGAGGCCATTCGTAAGCTGGGATATGTGTACAACCGCGATGCGGCTGGACTGCGAAACCGCGAATCAAATTTGGTGGCGATAGTTGCCAACGATCTGGCGAACCCGTATCTGGCTCAGGTCATCATGGCATTGGAAGTAGAGCTGGAACAGCGTGGCTATATGCCGGTCATCGTAAACATTAACGAGAGCATTGAGCGTCAAAGCTCGATGGTGGCATCACTCAAAGAGCATAACGTGGCGGGTTTTTTCATCACGCCTGCGCCGGGGACTGAACCTGAATGGTTGAAAAACCTTGCCAGTGCTTCGCATCCTGTCGTCTGCCTGATGCGTGATGTCGAAGGTGCAAATGTGCCTACAGTGATGCCGGATAACCGTTTGGGAATGTATTTAGCGACACGCTACCTGATTGGACTTGGACACAAGCGGATAGCCTTCGTTGGTGGCTTGGCCAGCATTTCCGATTATCACGAGCGTAAAGACGGCTTTTTAAAAGCCATGCAGGAAGCGGGTTTAACGGTGAAAGACGGAGATATTGAGCCAAACTCGACCAAGCGTCAGGGCGGAACCATCGCGGTGAACCGGGTGCTGGATAGAGATCCATCGATCACTGGCATTGTATGTTTCACCGATGTGGTGGCTTACGGAGTCTACACCGCTTTGCAGGAGCGTGGTTTAACACCGGGTAAAGACATTGCCGTGGTGGGGTTTGACGATTTAGAGGACAGCCGGTTGATGTCTCCAGCGCTAACGACCGTGAGAGTCAGAGCTGAGGACATTGGCCAAATGGCATGTGAACGCTTGCAACAATGGCGAGAGAACCAGAAGGTGCCAGAAAACGCCCTCGTTGGCGTGGAGCTTGTGGTTCGTTCGTCATGTTGTTCGGTAGTGGGATAAGGGCTGAACGTCTGGCCTCACCTCCCTTATAGGAAAGGAAGACTGCAGTAATCGCAGGTCAACGACAACAATGGGACAACTATCATGACAAAGAACAACATGATGCAAACCCTGCCCCTCGCAGGTACTTTGCTGTTATCAGCGACTGTCGCTCAGGCAGAAGATGTAGAAGTGCTGCACTGGTGGACGTCGGGCGGTGAAGCCGCAGCACTTAACGTGCTTAAGGACGATTTGGCAGGCCAGGGCGTAGGCTGGCAGGACATGCCAGTTGCCGGTGGCGGCGGTGGTAACGCAATGACGGTTCTACGTGCTCGCGTGACCTCGGGTAATCCCCCTACAGCAGTGCAAATGCTGGGCTTTGATATTCAGGACTGGGCAGCAGAAGACGTGGTGGCCAATCTGAATGGTGTCGCTGAGGCGGAGGGCTGGAATACTGTTGTGCCGAATGCGCTGCAAAACTTTGCCAAATACGATGGTAAGTGGGTCTCTGCGCCAGTGAACGTTCACTCAACTAACTGGATTTGGGCGAACAAAAAACTGCTGGATGAAGTCGGCGCTAAACAGCCAGCTAACTGGGATGAGTTGATTGAAACACTGGATAAGCTGAAAGCGGCGGGTTACATCCCACTGGCACACGGTGGTCAGGATTGGCAGGATGCAACCATCTTTGATGGTGTGGTATTGACCACTGGTGGTATCGACTTCTACAAAAAAGCGATGGTCGACTTAGACCCTGACGCGCTGGGCTCAGATACCATGGTGAAAATTTTTGACCGTATGACACAACTGCGTGGCTATGTGGACAAGAACTTCCCAGGTCGCGACTGGAACCTGGCATCAGCCATGGTGATTGAAGACAAGGCAGGCATGCAAATCATGGGTGACTGGGCGAAAGGTGAATTCCTTAAGGCCGGTAAGAAGCCAAATGAAGATTTCCTCTGTTTCCGCATGCCAGGCACCCAAGGCATGGTGACCTTTAACTCTGACCAATTCGTGATGTTCGATGTCGGTGATTCGGATGCGCAGAAAGCCATGGCTAAAGCCATCATGTCTCCGGCATTCCAGTCAGCATTTAACGTAGTAAAAGGCTCTGTACCGGCACGTACTGACGTACCAAATGATGCGTTTGATGCCTGTGGTAAAAAAGGTATGGCGGATCTGGCGGAAGCCAACAAAAACAACACGCTTGTTGGCAGCATGGCCCATGGTCACGCTGCGCCAGCAGCAGTAAAAAATGCTGTCTATGACGTGGTGACCAACCACTTCAACGGTGGTATGGACTCCAAGCAAGCGACGAAAGCACTGGTTGCTGCCGTTCAGGATGCTCAGTAATCCAATGGAAAAAGGGAAGGGGTAAACCCTTCCCTTTTTTATTACACGGATAGTCGTTTCTCGTCGTTTGAAGGATCAACTATGGCTTCTCAAGGAAAATACAGTTCGCGCCAGTTCTGGCAGCAACTGTTGCCAAAAATTGTTATTGCTCCCTCGTTCGCGCTGATCCTCTTTTTTGTTTATGGCTTTATTGCCTGGACAACCTACATTTCATTCAGCCGTTCGCGGATGCTGCCGAACTATAACCTCGATGGAGTTCGGCCATATGAAAAACTCTGGAACAGTCTTACTTGGCAGGTGGCGCTCGAAAATCTCGCCATTTTCGGCATTCTCTACATTGTGATTTGCTGTGCTTTGGGGCTGCTGCTGGCGATTTTACTCGATCAGAAAATCCGCATAGAAGGTGGATTGCGTCCGATATTCCTCTACCCAATGGCATTGAGTTTTATCGTGACAGGTACCGCGTGGAAGTGGTTCCTGAACCCCGGCCTTGGGCTTGAAAAAACCATGCATGAACTGGGGTGGGAGAGCTTCAGCTTTGATTGGCTTATCAACCCGGATATGGCGATATACACCATTGTTATCGCAGGGGTTTGGCAAACCTCCGGCTTTGTGATGGCTATGTTCCTGGCAGGGCTTCGTGGCATCGACAGCGAAATGCTGAAAGCGGCGCAGCTTGATGGGGCGTCATCCTTCCAGATGTATCGACGTATCATTATCCCTCAGCTTCGCCCGGTATTTTTAAGCGCTTTCATCGTGCTCGCCCATATGGCGATCAAGAGCTACGACTTGGTTATTGCGCTGACGGGAGGCGGTCCGGGTAATGCAACGGCATTACCGGCCACCTTTATGTATTCGTACACCTTCTCGCGAAACCAAATGGCAGTGGGTTCTGCGAGTGCCATTATCATGCTGATGACCATTGCGGCGATCATCATCCCTTATCTCTACAGCGAGTTGAAGGAGCCCAAGCATGGAGAGCATTGATAACAAATCCCCGTTTCAGGGCGCAAAATTCTGGCGTGTGCTGATCTACACCACGCTCATTGTGTTCGCCTGTATGTATCTGCTTCCTCTGTTCGTGATGCTGGTGACATCCTTTAAAGAGCTGGATGAAATCCGTCAGGGCAATATGCTGGCGCTGCCAGAAGTGTGGACGGTGGAGCCATGGAAAGCTGCGTGGGGAACAGCCTGTATCGGCCTTACCTGCGAAGGGATCAGCGGCTACTTCGGTAACTCAATCGCCATCACGGTGCCCGGTGTTTTGCTTTCCACCATATTGGGTGCATTGAATGGATATGTGCTCACCAAGTGGCGTTTCCCGGGGCACAAATGGGTGTTCGGTTTGATGCTGTTTGGCTGCTTCATTCCATTCCAGGTGGTGCTTGTGCCTATGAGTCAGGTCCTCGGTACGCTTGGGATAGCGAATACCACGCCAGGGCTGGTGATGGTGCATGTGATTTATGGTTTGGGTTTCACCACGCTGTTTTTCCGCAACTATTACGAAGCGTTTCCCAGTGAGTTGATTCGTGCCGCCATGATAGATGGGGCAGGTTTCTTCCAAATGTTCTTCCGTATTTTGTTGCCAAGCTCTGGCCCTATCATTGTGGTGACCATCATCTGGCAGTTCACCAACATCTGGAACGACTTCCTGTTTGGCGCGTCTTTTGCATCTGGAGATACCGCGCCGATCACCGTAGCCCTGAACAATCTGGTGAACTCTTCTACGGGTGTAAAGGAATACAACGTGCACATGGCTGGCGCCATGATTGCGGCACTGCCCACCCTTTTGGTTTATGTCCTGGCCGGTCGCTATTTCGTACGCGGTCTGATGGCTGGCTCAGTAAAAGGATAATGTGAATGGCTTCTTTGACGCTTAATAATGTAAAAAAACGCTTTGGCCATGTAGAGGTTTTAAAGGGCATAGATATAGCCATCGATGATGGTGACTTTCTGGTGCTGGTGGGGCCGTCAGGCTGTGGTAAATCGACCTTGCTGAACATGATTGCTGGCCTCGACAGCATCAGTGATGGGGAAGTGTCCATTGGTGATGTGGTGATTAACGACCTGCACCCGGCAGACCGCGATATCGCCATGGTGTTTCAGTCTTACGCTCTTTACCCAAATATGACCGTCGGTCAGAACATCTCGTTTGGATTGGAAATGCGTAACGTTCCAAAACCAGAGCGTGACCGCAAGATAAATGAAGTCTCTTCAATGCTGCAGATTGAACACCTGCTGAGCCGAAAACCAGGTCAGCTTTCCGGTGGTCAACGTCAACGTGTGGCGATGGGGAGGGCACTTGTGCGTGACCCGAAAATCTTCCTATTTGACGAGCCGTTGTCGAATCTGGATGCCAAGCTACGCGTTGATATGCGTACCGAAATCAAACGTCTTCACCAGCGTTTGAGCGCAACGATTGTGTACGTGACCCACGACCAGATCGAAGCGATGACACTCGCAACGAAAATTGCAGTGATGAAAGACGGCGAGCTTCAACAACTAGGATCTCCTGCTGAAGTTTATGACAATCCAGCCAATACCTTTGTAGCAACCTTTATGGGGAGCCCATCCATGAATCTTGTGGATGCCAAAGTTATTGAGGCAGACGCGAGCCGCACCGTGTTGCAATTGGAAGGGTTTGATGGAGAGCATCAATCTATAGCCTTTGACGTAGGATTTGCAGACTTGGCTGCCTATGTTGGGAAAACTGTCAGCCTTGGGGTGAGGCCGGAAGACATCACCGAGCAGGCAGATGGCGAGGGCACGCTGCACTGCAAAGTTGATGTGACTGAGCCAACCGGCGCGGACACTTATGTGATTACTTCGCTGGGTGGTAAGGAAGTCGTTGCCCGAATGCCAGCGAATATTTCGCTAAGCGCAGGGGATATGGCACACCTTGGTTTTAATCCCGAAAAACTGGTGCTGTTTGATACTGATAGCGGTAACCGTATCCGATAAGCGTTTGTGTCCGTGCAATAAAAAACGCTCCCGAGGGAGCGTTTTTTATTGGTTGTTTTCGTCAGGTTCCGACGTTTAAGCCGGATACGGTCTGCGCGACGTTTTCTGCACCGGAGCGGATTTCCTCCATGACGGAGGATGCTTCAGATATCTGCTGAGTGCCTTTCTCTGCCGCTTCAGATACGCTGGACATCTTTCGCGTGGCATCAGACGTTAAGTCGCGATTCTTCTTCACCACATCGGTAATTTCAGCCGTCGACTGGCTGGTACGCGCTGCAAGTTGTCTGACTTCATCCGCTACCACTGCAAAGCCCCGGCCTTGATCACCGGCACGCGCCGCCTCGATGGCAGCATTCAGTGCCAGCAGATTAGTTTGGTCAGCAATGTCACTGATGGTGGATAGGATAGCTTCAATGCTTTTCGATTGCTCATTGAGCTGGGTGATGGCGTTAGAGGTTTCCAGCACCTGGTCGGAAATCGATTGAGATGTCGCGACCGTTGACTCCAGAACACCTGCACCTCTTGTAGCAATCTCTGCAGTTTTGACCGACGTTGAGTATGCCACACCTGCAGCATCACGAATCGCGTGCTCTTGTGTTACTTTCTCGGTGATGTTGTTTGCGAACTTAACAACACGGACCACGTTGCCTTTGTCATCAAATACGGGGTTATAAGTCGCTCGGAGCCACAGAACATTCCCCATGGAATCCTTACGTTCAAACTGGCCAGCTTTGAAATCACCACTTGCGAGCTCTGCCCAGAAGTTAGGGTTATCCTGATAAAAATGATCAGGGCAGAACATCCGGTGATGCTTGCCTTGGATCTGATCGAGCGTATATCCCACTGCACCCAGAAAGTTATCATTGGCTTGGATAATTGTACCGTCAGGGTGGAACTCAATCATGGCCATTGATTTATTCAACGCTTCAAAGACAGCGGCCTGGTCATCAAGCCGGATTTTTTCTTCCGTCACATCGGCTGCGATCTTCATAACTTCAACCACAGTACCGTTTTGTTTTATAGGGAAGTAAGTGGCTTCTAACCAAAGTCGTTCGCCTTGCGCGTTTAATCGTGGCACCGTGCCGCTAATCACTTCGCCTGCACGTAGTCGCTCCCAGAACTTTTGATACTCGAAACTTTGACCGTATTCAGGGTCGCACAGCTCTCTGTGATGTTTTCCTGTCAATTGCTCGAGCGTAAAACCTACGGCGCCAAGGAATATGTTATTTGCGTGTTTGACGACACCTTCAGGTGTGAAGTGAATTGTCGCAACACTGTTGTTAATGGCATCTAAAAGGGCTTGGTTATGTGAAGCACTTGATTCCAGTTCTTCCAGTTGTTTTCTTAGTTTCCCGTTAAACATGATTGCTTTCCTTTCCCAGCAAGCACAAATAAATGGTGCAATAAATAACCGCGCATATATTGATTAAGCGCTTATTTAAAATTAGCTGATAATTTAGTCATTCGTGTTGAAAGTGAGATTACGGTTCATGAGAATTGGGAGCAGGTTTGCGCGGATCAGACAAAAAAATAGCCAGCGTCTGCTGGCTATTGTCGATTCTTGGTTAATGTAACCAGATGGTTAGGCTTTGGCACTTTTGGGTACAGGCAAGATTTTGACCTGTTTGATCATGTTCTCAGCCACTTCCACTATTTCCATTTGATGCCCTTCCACTTCGATGCTGAGTTGACTACTCGGGATATCTTCAAGGTGTTCCAGTATCAATCCGTTTAAGGTGCGGGGGCCGTCAGTAGGAAGCTCCCAATTCAGGCTCTTGTTGAGATCCCGGATATTCGCCGTGCCATCAATCATGAAACTGCCGTCTGGTAGGGCGGTAATTTCTTCAGCCAGACTTGGTGAAAGCGAGGTAGTAAATTCACCGACGATCTCTTCCAGAATATCTTCCAGTGTTACCAAGCCGATGATGTCGCCGTATTCGTCGACAATCATTCCGATACGTTGTTTGTTACGCTGGAATTTCAGCATCTGGACGTTCAACGGTGTGCCTTCCGGAATGTAGTAAACCTCATCCGCCGCGCGTAACAGGTTCTCTTTGTTGAACTCGTTTTCCACCATCATCCGGTAGGCTTCACGTACCCGCAGCATGCCAACCACTTCATCAATGTTGTCGCGATACAGCACCATGCGGCCATGCGGCGCATGGGTGAGCTGTCGCATGATGGCTTTCCAGTCATCATTGACGTTGATACCGGTGATTTCATTGCGCGGCACCATGATGTCATCCACGGTGATTTCTTCGAGCTCCAGAATCGACAGCAGCATATTCTGGTGACGGCGAGGGATAAGGCCGCCAGCCTCATTCACGACTGTACGAAGCTCTTCAGAGCTAAGGTTGTCTTTTCCGCTGTGATCAGTCGCAAGCCCCAGAATTTTAAGAAAGCCATTAGTAATGCCATTGACCACCCAAACCAGTGGATAAAGCGCTTTCATCAAAACATTGAGTAAAAGGCTACTGGTGTAGGAAACGCGTTCTGGATAGAGCGCTGCGAGGGTTTTTGGTGTTACCTCTGCAAACACGAGGATAACAAGGGTAAGGCCACCGGTTGCAATCGCGACGCCGAGATCGCCAAACAGGCGCATGCCCAGAATGGTTGCGATGGCGGAGGCGAGAATGTTGACCAAGTTATTTCCGATGAGGATCAGGCCAATCAGCCTGTCTGGGCGTTCAAGCAGCTTTTCTACGCGCTTGGCGCCTTTGTGCCCTTGCTTGGATAGATGCCGAAGCCGGTATCGATTTAATGCCATCATGCCGGTTTCGGAGCCGGAAAAATACGCAGAAATAAAGATGAGCAATACCAAAACGGTCGCTAGCGTTCCCGTCGATATGTCGTCCAAATTGCAAGTTCCTTCTTGTTTGGTTCAACCCTAATTAAGGGCAAGAATTTGCGTCCATGTCAAACATTGCTGCGCAAACTTTATACACAAACGCCCCGTTAGGGTAAAGAAAGCCTATAAAAAGGGGCGTCTGAATTGAGAGACCGTTAACCTGCGATAATCACTTCGCGGACAAAGCGGCTGCCAAAATAGGCGAGAGTTAGGAGAAATGCTCCCACGATGCTGATCCAGATAACGCGGCGTCCGCGCCATCCTGATTGATAATGCCCCCACAGCAGCACGCCGTAGACAACCCATGCCATCGCAGACAGCACGGCTTTGTGGGCTTTGCCCTGAGCAATCATGTCCTGCACAAACACAAGACCAGTCAGTAACGTCAGTGTCAGCAGAACTTCACCAATCAGGATGATGTTGAAAAGCTGTCGTTCAACAGCCATGAGTGGAGGCAGGTTAGGGTTCATCACCAGCTTCTTCTTATTTTTCAGCTGGTGGTCGAGCCATGCCAGTTGAATGGCATATAAAGTGGCAATCATCAGTGTGGAATACGAGAAGAGCGCCAGAGAAATGTGTATCAACACTTCTGGATGTGCTTCTAGGTGAGTAATAAACGCACCAGGCAGCAGCGTCGCCGCGGTTAGATTGATGGCTGAGAAGCTATAAACCACAGGCAATAGCACCCAAATTCTCATCCTGAACATGAGCCCGGTGGTAATCGCAGCAATGATAAAGCTGATAAGGGACGCGACATTGAGAATACTAAGGTTCTGTCCACCGCCTGACAGAATGAGATCAGAAAGCAGGTAGGCATGTAGCACCAACGCACCAGAAGCACTCAGAAACACCGAGCGGGCTGGGATCTGATTCGGGCCGGACAGGCCGGGAATGATTTGCAAAAGCGCCGCGAAATAAAGCAAAGCAGCGGTAAGTGCTAAAAAGATATCCATGTGTCTTTCAACAACATCGCGTCAAAAAGGAAGGAATCAGTATACCTTGCGCAACTGAGAGTCGCTATCAACTCGGACCGATCTTTGAGATTACCCGCGACAAATTTTAGGAAAAGTGCCTGCAAGCCACTTTAAAACTATCGTTAAAGGCAGCATGTAAGCAGCAGCAATAATGAGATATAATCGCGCCAATTTTGTGTTTATCGCCACCTGACAGGATTTCGGGTCACGTGGTGCCATCGCGTAGATAAGCGAGTAGGACATGTTTGAAAACCTAACGGATCGTCTATCCCGTACGCTGAAAAACATCAGTGGTCGCGGTCGACTGACAGAAGACAATATAAAAGACACGCTGCGTGAAGTACGCATGGCGCTGCTGGAAGCGGATGTTGCGCTGCCAGTGGTTCGTGACTTCGTGAAGAAAGTAAAAGAAAGCGCAGTTGGACTGGAAGTGTCGAAAAGCCTGACTCCAGGTCAGGAATTCATCAAGATTGTTCAATCTGAACTTGAAGCAGTGATGGGTGAATCCAACTCTGAGTTGGATTTGGCAGCGCAGCCACCGGCTGTGGTACTGATGGCGGGCCTGCAAGGTGCGGGTAAAACCACCAGTGTCGGTAAGCTGGGTAAAATGCTCAAAGAGCGCCACAAGAAGAAAGTGCTGGTGGTCTCAGCTGACGTTTATCGCCCAGCGGCGATCAAACAGCTGGAAACGCTGGCGGGCGATGTGGGCATTGATTTCTTCCCATCAACGCCGGACCAAAAGCCGGTTGATATCGCCAGTGAAGCATTGGCGCACGGCAAGCTGAAATTCTATGACGTGGTCATTGTCGATACCGCAGGTCGCCTGCACGTCGACGAAGAGATGATGGACGAGATTAAAGACGTCCACGCGGCAATCAACCCTGTTGAAACCCTGTTCGTGGTCGATGCCATGACAGGTCAGGATGCGGCAAATACTGCTAAGGCCTTCAACGATGCGCTGCCACTCACCGGTGTGGTACTGACCAAAGTGGACGGTGATGCACGTGGTGGTGCGGCGCTGTCTGTTCGTCATATTACCGGTAAGCCAATCAAGTTCCTGGGTGTAGGTGAGAAAACCGACGCACTGGAACCGTTCCACCCTGACCGTGTTGCCAGCCGTATCCTTGGCATGGGTGACGTGCTGTCACTGATTGAAGATCTCGAGCGCAATGTCGACAAAGACAAAGCCGAGCAACTGGCGAAGAAGTTTAAAGAGAAGAAAGGTTTCGACCTTCAGGACTTCCGCGACCAGCTTCAACAGATGAAGAACATGGGCGGTATGATGGGGATGCTCGACAAACTGCCGGGCATGTCAAACCTGTCGGATGATGTGAAAAACCAAGTGGATGATAAAATCTTCGTCCAGATGGAAGCCATCATCAATTCCATGACGCCGAAAGAGCGTGCACGTCCAGACCTGATTAAAGGCTCACGTAAAAAACGTATCGCCGCTGGTTCAGGTACTCAGGTACAGGACGTTAACCGTCTACTCAAGCAGTTTACCCAGATGCAGAAGATGATGAAGAAGATGCAGAAGGGCGGCATGAAGAACATGATGCGCAATATGAAAGGCATGATGGGCGGCATGGGTGGTGGCGGTGGTATGTTCCCGCGCTAAACCGCAATAAAACCTATTCTCCGGTCAGATGAAAGACGCTGGCTGGGATTCGATAGAGCGACGGAATCGCTAAGTGATTGAAGTCCAGTTACTGCTGATGCTTTTTTAGCTAAAGCAGTTGCATTCGATCACAGAAAGCGTAAAATTCCGGAGCTTTATTTTGGCACGAGGCCCCGTATTAGCACGGGGCCAATTTAATTTAGTAATGCAAAGAGGACGATATGGTAACCATTCGTTTGGCACGTCACGGCGCTAAAAAGCGTCCATTCTATCAAATCGTTGTTGCAGACAGCCGCCAAGCTCGCGACGGTCGCTTCATCGAGAAAGTAGGTTTCTTCAACCCAGTTGCACAGGGTCAAGAAGAGAAGCTGCGTCTGGACTTGGACCGCGTTAACCACTGGGTTGGCGAAGGTGCAGCTGTTTCTGACCGCGTAGCTAAGCTGATCAAAGACGCTGCTAAAGCTGCGTAATTGATTAGTGTCAGGGTTGAAAGAAAAAGAAATGAGTGAGCAAGAAAAGGTTGTAGTAGGCAAGCTAGGTGCTTCTTATGGCATCCGTGGCTGGCTCAAAGTTTTTTCTTACACTGAAAACGCTGAAAACATCTTTAGCTACACACCTTGGTTTATCAAAGTGCGTGGCGAATGGCAGGAATTCAGTCTTGAAGACTGGAAACGCCATGGTCAGGGTTATGTAGGCAAGTTGAAAGGTCTGGATCAGCGTGAAGACGCTCAGGCACTGACAAATGCTGAAATCGCTATCAATGCAGAAGTATTGCCTTCGCTGTCAGATGAAGAATTCTACTGGCGCGAACTGTACGGAATGGAAGTGGTGACAACCAAAGGGTACAACCTGGGTAAAGTCACGGACATTCTGGAAACGGGCTCTAACGATGTATTGGTCATTCAAGCGAACCCGAAAGATGCTTTTGGCCAGAAGGAACGTTTAATACCGTTCCTCGATGGGCAAGTCATCAAGTTGATTGATCGCTCTGCTCAACGGATCGAAGTTGACTGGGATCCTGGATTTTAATTCCCCCAGTAACATTTAAAGCAATGGGAGTGGAAAAATGTGGGTTGGTATAATCAGCCTTTTTCCTGAAATGTTCCGTGCTGTTACTGAATTTGGGGTAACTGGCCAGGCGGTTAAAAAAGGCCTGCTCGAGGTAGAAACGTGGAATCCCCGCGATTTTACCCACGACAAACACCGGACGGTTGATGACCGCCCATATGGTGGAGGCCCAGGCATGTTGATGATGGTTCAGCCTTTGCGCGATGCCATTCACACTGCCAAGAAAGCCGCTGATGGCAAGGCGAAAGTGATTTACCTTTCACCTCAAGGCCGAAAGCTTGACCAAGCAGGTGTTGAGGAGCTGGCGCAGAACGAGAAGTTGATTCTTATCTGTGGACGCTACGAAGGGGTAGATGAGCGCATTATACAAACCGAAGTCGATGAAGAATGGTCTATCGGGGATTTTGTGCTCAGTGGCGGTGAGCTGCCAGCCATGACGTTGGTTGATGCGGTTGCCCGGTTTGTACCGGGTGTCCTCGGAGACTTTGCGTCAGCGGAAGAAGACTCTTTTGCAAATGGTTTGCTGGATTGCCCTCACTACACACGTCCTGAAGTGTTGGACGGATTGGAAGTACCTTCGGTACTGAAATCTGGAAATCATAAGGACATTCGCCGCTGGCGATTGAAAGAATCGCTGGGCCGTACCTGGCTCAGAAGACCAGAGCTCCTGGAAAACCTAGCTCTGACTGACGAACAGGAATCACTGCTTGCTGAGTTCATTAACGAACACAGACAAGTACCTAAAGATATTTAGTATCAGTTTATTCTAGGGTATAGAAAATGAGTAACATCATCAAAGCGCTCGAAGATGAGCAACTTAAACAAGACGTTCCTGCGTTCAACGTAGGTGACACTGTTGTCGTTCAAGTTAAAGTTAAAGAAGGACAGCGTGAGCGTCTGCAGGCTTACGAAGGCGTTGTAATCGCTAAGCGTAACCGTGGTCTACATTCAGCATTTACCGTTCGTAAGATCTCTAGCGGTGAAGGCGTTGAGCGTGTATTCCAAACTCACTCACCAGTTGTTGACAGCATTACTGTTAAGCGCCGCGGTGCAGTACGTCGTGCCAAACTGTACTACCTGCGTGAGCGTTCTGGTAAGGCAGCTCGTATTAAAGAGCGTCTGGCTAAGAAATAATCGCTCCGGCGTTTATACCCGAAAGGGAAAGAAAGCCCGCCTGTTTAGGCGGGCTTTTTCTTTTTCTGCAGACGGAAAATGCGTGCCATAATACGGGCTTCACGAAGGAGATATAACGTGCAGTACGATTGGATTTTATTTGACGCTGACGAGACCCTGTTTTCTTTCGATGCTTTCGCGGGTCTTCAAGCAATGTTCAAAACCTTAGGCGTTAACTTTACCGAGCAGGATTTTGCAGAGTATCAGACAGTCAACAAGCCGCTTTGGGTGAAATACCAAAACGGTGAAATCTCAGCGAAACAGCTTCAAGAAGACCGTTTTCTTTTGTGGGCTGAACGCTTGGATATCGCGCCGACTGAGCTGAACCGCCGCTTTCTCGATGCCATGGCGGATGTTTGTGAACCTTTGGAAGGTGTACGTGAAACCCTGCCTTTGCTGGCGCAACATGCCAAACTCGGTATCATCACTAATGGCTTTGTGCAGCTTCAACAAATCCGCCTCGAAAAAACAGGGCTTCAGGAGTTCTTCGACTTGGTGGTCATTTCAGAACAAGTTGGCTTTGCTAAGCCTGATGTCGCTATCTTTGATCATGCCCTCAATAAAATGGGTCACCCTGATAAAGCGCGCGTCCTGATGATTGGCGACAATGCAGATTCCGACATCCTTGGTGGCATCAATGCGGGCATCGACACTGGCTGGCTGAATGTTGATGGCAAAGTGAAACCGGAAGGTATTGAACCAACTTTTACTGCCACTTCATGGGCAGATATTCGTACTCAATTATTGGATTAATCTTCAGGCTGTTTGGGTTTATCCGTGCAGCTATAGTCCTGAGCTGCACCTATCCATTCCTCTTCAAAAGAAATTTGAGCTGCGTTCCATAAGCTAACCATCTCATACTGGGTTGCAAACTTAGCACATCACAGTCAACTAAATAGCGCTTCACTCTCAACATGCCGAACGCTGGTGTTTTGCGGCGTCTCGCCAAAACAAATACTGAGAGGAAAGCACAATGGAACCAACAGACACGCTACAAAAACAGTTGGTTGGAGCGCTATCGAGAAATTGGTGGGTGTTGTTATTGCGTGGTATCGCGTCCATTATTTTCGGCTTAATGCTCTGGACCTTGCCGACGGAAGAGTCGGTGGAAACACTTATTCTGGTATTCGGTATTTTCGCATTTGTGGACGGTGCACTTCAGGTGTGGACAGCCATTATGGAGCGCAAAGAACGGGATAACTGGGTGGTACTGATGCTATGGGGCGTGGTCGGGATCGCGGCCGGGATTATGACGTTTACTGTGCCGGGACTCACTGCGGTTGCCTTGCTGTTCTACATAGCCGTTTGGGCGATAGTGAAAGGCGTGCTGGAGATTATCGCCGCGGTCAGGCTTAGGAAGGAGATTGCCGGAGAGTGGCTGCTTATTCTCGGAGGTATTATTTCCATTCTGTTCGGTGGCTTTCTGATGTCTAATCCCGCTGCAGGTGCGACGGCCCTTATATGGGTGATTGCGATGTACGCGTTTATTTTTGGTGTCTTGTTTGTGGCACTTTCCTTTAAGCTCAAGGGATTAAAAGAAAATGCATGACACCAATTCTGCACCTTTCCCCTGAATCGGTATATAGTGACACTTTCCAAATCAATCTTAAGGAACACAGGATGTTGAAGAAATCCTTCGTGTCACTGGTTGCGTTGATGGTCGTTGGCTGCGCATCCGTTGGAGATGCAGAGTCTTTAGTGAAGAAAGGCGATTGGCAGGCAGTAGGTGAGCAGGATGGCCTGAGAGGTATCCCTTCCCGTTCAATGTCTGATCTGAATGAACTGGCACAGCGTGCTGGTGGGCAGAATGTCGATGTAAGTGATTACGAGTCTGGCTACGCGGAAGGTGTTGATCGCTATTGCAGCCTGGACAATGCCTATGACATTGGTTTGTCGGGCATGCAGTATTTGGGGGTTTGTGCCAACAGACCTGATGGTCTTCGCTTTCAAATGCAATGGCAGAGAGGTTTTGAGGACTTCCAATCAGCTGACCAGACTTTCTGATTGACCGAGGGGCTGTTGACCTTTGGTGGTTAAATTTTGTTCTGGCTCTAAGCGTTTTAGGCGCGGCGAGGTGTATGCCGCCTAGTCATTCTAAGCAAATACACCTCAACAAAGCATAAAACGCTTAGAGCAGAACCCTTCGGGCAGCGTTTGTGGGGAGTTTCTGCTGCGTTATCGGCTTCTCATGTAGGCCAGCTACACATCGAAGCCTCTGCCTTGCATAAAATCCCCACAAACTGCTGCAAAAATCATCACCAAAGGTCAACAGCCCCTATCAAAATAGCAACCCCAAGCAAAAAGGCCTTTTCGAAAGGCCTTTTTCTATTTTGTACGCCAAGATTTACAAAATTGTTGCCAGTATGCCGATTGATGAAGTCAATGAAATAGCCTTTAAATTTGCCCTTTACACTGCGGTGTAAATATTAATTTACGTTGTTATTTTATCTTTACGATCTATTGCATTCATCTCTCAGATTGTTATTGTATGGGCAGTTGCGTGATAAATACCCATTCAATGCGCAAAATAGATTCAGAAAGGAAAAATGTCATGGAAAGAGATCTGCTTACTAACGTACACATTCAGGACGAAACGGTTCTGATTACCCCTGACCAACTGCGCAGCAAGCTACCTGTAAAGGAAGAGACGCTGGCCTTTATTTCAAAAGCGCGTCAGGAAATTGCAGATATCATCCATAAGAAAGATCACCGCCTTTTGGTAGTGTGTGGTCCTTGCTCGATTCATGATACTGATGCGGCGATTGAATACGCGAGAAACCTCAAGGCACTTTCAGAAACCCTGAACGATCAGATTTACATCGTGATGCGAGTTTACTTTGAAAAACCACGCACCACGGTTGGCTGGAAGGGACTCATCAACGATCCAAATTTGGACGGCTCTTTCGATGTAGAAGCGGGTCTTCACAAAGCCCGTGAACTGCTTATTACACTGGCAGACATGGGCCTGCCACTGGCAACAGAAGCCTTGGACCCAATCAGCCCGCAATACATTGGCGATCTGTTCAGTTGGGCGGCGATTGGCGCGCGCACGACAGAATCTCAAACTCACCGCGAAATGGCGAGTGGCCTTTCCATGCCAATTGGCTTCAAGAACGGTACTGATGGCAGCTTGGCAACGGCAATTAATGCGATGAAGGCGGCTGCATCTGGTCACCGTTTCATGGGAATTAACAAAGAAGGTCAGGTTGCGTTGCTGACAACTCAGGGCAACCCAGATGGTCATGTGATTCTGCGTGGCGGCAAGCAGACCAATTATGACTCAGTTTCGGTGACAGAATGCGAAAATGAGATGAAAGGGGCAGGGCTTGAGCCGTCACTGATGGTAGACTGCAGCCACGCCAACTCTCGAAAAGATTTCCGTCGTCAGCCACTTGTCGCTGAAGATGTGTTCCACCAAATCCGTGAAGGAAACCAATCCATCATCGGCTTGATGATTGAGAGCAACATCAACGAAGGCAATCAGTCTGCGGACTTGCCGCGTGAAGAGATGGCTTACGGGGTGTCTATTACCGACGCATGCATCAATTGGCAGGATACTGAAAACCTGCTGCGCCGTGCCCATGAAGAACTGACACCTTTCCTGGAACAGCGTTTACAAGGACATTAAGCCACATGGTTGCAGAGTTGACCCAACTTCGGGATCAAATTGACGAAGTCGACAAACAAATGGTCGAGTTGCTGGCACGCCGACTGGAATTGGTCGCGGAAGTTGGCGAGGTGAAGAGCAAACACGGTTTGCCGATTTATGCACCGGATCGTGAAGCTGCTATGTTGGCATCACGTCGTGAAGAAGCTGCTTCTCGCGGGATTCCGCCAGATCTGATTGAAGATATCCTTCGTCGCACCATGCGCGAATCTTACGCCAGTGAAAACGATTCTGGATTTAAATGCCTGAACCCGGATCTGCGTTCTATCGTGGTGGTGGGTGGTCATGGCCAGTTAGGTAAAGTTTTCTGCAAGCTTTTCCGACTGTCTGGCTATGACGTTAAGGTATTGGGCTCGAAAGATTGGGACAAGGCTGAAGAAATACTCTCTGATGCGGGCATGGTGGTTGTCACCGTGCCTATCAATAAAACTGACAGTGTTATTCGCTCATTAGGCACGTTGCCCGATGATTGCCTATTGGTGGATCTGACCTCTATTAAGAGTGAACCTCTGCAGGCCATGCTGGAATCACACAAAGGACCAGTGGTGGGTTTGCACCCTATGTTTGGTCCGGATATTTCAAGTCTCGCTAAACAGGTGATTGTGTACTGTGACGGGCGAAATCCGGAAGCGTACCAATGGCTGCTTGAGCAATTCCGGATCTGGGGGGCGAGTTTGCATCGTATCAGCGCGATTGAGCATGATCAGGGGATGACGCTGATCCAGGCGTTACGCCACTTCACTTCGTTCGTGTATGGTCTGCATTTGGCGGAAGAGAATCCGAATTTGGAGCAGCTTACAGCGCTTAGCTCGCCAATATACCGCCTTGAACTGGCGATGGTGGGCCGATTGTTTGCTCAAGACGCGCAGCTTTACGGGGATATCATTATGTCTTCGACGCAAAACATCGACATGATTAAGCGTTTCCATGCGCGTTTTGGTGAGGCGATCAACCTGCTCGACAAGCAAGACAAAGAAGGCTTTGTTCAGGCGTTCAGCCAGGTGGAAAACTGGTTCGGCGACTTTGCTCCGCGCTTTATGAAAGAAAGTCAGAACCTGCTTCGTCAGGCGAATGACACCACGCACCGCGGTTAATACCAATCGTAGTAAATATCTGCTCATCCCAGCTTGTTAAAATGCTCGATAACTGCGTTGAAAAATTTGATTGTAGAATAACTACTTATCGAAATTTTTCGCCTTGTTCTCGAGCATTTTTCCTACGCTATTTCTGATCATCTACCTACTGTGATTGGTATAAGCTGCACGAGATAAAACAAAAGGAGCCAATTGGCTCCTTTTCTGTTTCTAGGGTCAACAGACTCTAGCATTGAGAATCGTTAAACGTCGATTTCTGTTGGGGCAACGTTCTCAATTGGGTAAGAGCCCAGTACTTTAATGTAGCGGGTGATCTTGGTGAGCTCTTCCAATGCTTCTTTCATCACATCCGTACGCATATTGCCTTCTACATCCACATAGAACATTTCTTCCCATGGGTTGCCAAGCACAGGGCGTGATTCCAGTTTGGTCATGTTGATGCCGTGATTGCGCAGCACCAGCAGACACTCCACCAAGGAGCCGGCAGATTGTCCGGTAGACATGATAAAGGTGGTTTTGGCTGGGATCAGCGCAGTGACTTCTACAGGCTTACGTGCGACGACGATAAAGCGGGTGTGGTTTTCCTGCTGATTGGCGATGCCGAACTTCAGCGGTTTCAGGCCATAAAGCTCACCACTTGCTGCATTACCAATCGCAGCCACATTTGGCTGGGCCATGGCTGCGACTTCTTTCATCGCTTCCGCGGTGCTGGAGCAATACTCTTGCTTAATACCACTGCCCAGAGATCTTACAAACTCACTGCATTGTTGATGCGGTTGCGGATGCGAATAAAGCACCTCGATTTGGTCAATCTGCGTGTCCACCGCGGTCAGGAGGCAGTGCTCAATCGGCTGGGTGATCTCTCCGACGATAGACAATCGGGTATGCTGAAGTTGGTCGTAAACATCATTAATAGAACCCGAGCTGGTGTTTTCAATCGGCAGCACACCGTAATCGGCATTGCCGGTTTCCACCATTTCCAGCACTTCTTTAAAGCTTGAGCACTGGATCTCTGCGAGCTTGGTATGTTTACGTGCAAAAAAGTTGCGGGTCGCCAGATTGGAGTAGGAGCCTTTGCCACCGAGGAAAGAAACGCGGGCAAGTGGTTGTTCATTGTCTGGGTTGGCAAGGCGTTGCAGGAATGCCTGTTGGTAGAGCACAGAGTCTTCAATAATGGTGTGGAAAATTTTGGTGACGTACTGTGGATCCAACTCGTGGGATTTCCCATTGGCAACCAGCTTCTCAAGCAGCGCCTGCTCACGTTCAACATCACGGACGGGTTTTTGGGTTTGGATTTTGCTTTTAGCGACTTCAAGACTCAGCTTACGTCGTTCTGCCAGCAGTGACAGCAGCTCTTGATCAATACGGCTGACATTCACCCGTATTTCATCAAGTGACAATGTTGGTTTACTCATTCCTTGTTCCTACTCATTATTCAGCGCCCAAAACAAAAAAGCCTCCCTGTCTGAGGGAGGCTTTCGGGAATCTGTCGTTATCGATGCTCGCCCTTACGCCCCACCTCTTCAGAAGCGGAAAAAGAAGCGAAAGAAAAACGAAGTGGTTTGTGACATCGATACTTTATCTTGTTGGTTCAATTATTGTTCAACCATATTGGGACGGCGTTGTCATGTCAAGACGAATCAGCCCCGCACTTGGCGGGGCTGACTGGTTTAATCCTCTGGATAGATTAGATAGCTTCAGATTCTTCTTCCGGTACTTCCACACCTGCATGGCTTGCGCGGCGTGCTTCGCCTTTGTGAGCTTGTTTGTTTAGCTGTTTCTCCAGTTTCTGGCCCACTTCATTGATGGCGGCATACATATCTTCATGCTCAGCGGAGGCAATCAATTTTGCACCTGGCATAGACACGCCAGCTTCTACTTTGAATTTGTTACCTGGTTCTTCACTGATGACAGCATGAGGGTTAATGAGAGCGACTTGCCATTTCTCTAGCTTTTCAAAACGAGACGTAATGCGATCGCGAATGGCAGGAGTGATGTCGATGTTTTTACCAGTAATTTCTACTCTCATAGATGTTTCCTCTTTTGCTTGCCCTTTGCTGGGCTCACATTCAGATTACGTTTCTGGAGAGGAAATAACGTGATCTAAATCACTTTTGTGTCGCGAAATTTTATTGGCCCGGGGATTTGTGATCCTGTGTTTAACTTCGGTTTAAAAAGTCCGGAAAGTGCTTGAATCGGGCAAAAGAAGTGGTGCAAGATGAAGAGGTTAAGGTCGCTAACGAACACTGAACGTTAGGGACTTTGTTCGTGCTAAAGAAGGCTTTGGCGAAGAATGCAGCAGTTCATTATTTCGCCCGGACAAACAATCTCACACCCAAATAAACAAAAAGCAGCCATCAGGCTGCTTTTTTCTTTTCAGTTTGAAGGGTGCTATTAGGCATCCACACCATTCAGTTTCATTAACTCTCGGGTTCGCTGAGCAGGCTCTTCCAGTTTCAGCTCTTCATAGGCTTTAAGCATCAACGGAAGAGATTTCTTCGCGGCATCCGTGTCTGGGAAATCGCGCTGGATTTGCTGACAACGGTTGATCACGGCAACCCAAGCTTCACGGCGAACATAGAAATCGGCAGTGGCGAGTTCGTAATCTGCCAGACGGTTCTTCAGCGCGACAAGGCGTTTTGCTGCATCAGCGGCGTAATCACTGTCCGGGTATCGATCCAGCAGGCGGCGGAAGTCCACAAACGCACGGCGCACTGGTTCAGGGTCGCGGTCTTCACGATCCATATTCAGCATATCATGGATGAAGCTTCTGTCTTGCGCCATGTTGGTCAGGCCGCGCATGTAGAGTACCCAATCCATCTCAGGGTGACCCGGGTTCATGCGCATGAAACGGTCAATGGTGGCTTCGCCTAAGGCCAGATCGTCATTTTTGTAGTAAGCGTAAATCAGATCCAGTTGAACCTGCTCAGAGTAGGCACCAAACGGATAGCGTGAGTCCAGGGCTTCAAGCTTTTGGATTGCGGTGTTCCAACTGCCTTCATTAAGGGAAACCTGCGCTTCCTGATACAGCTCAGAAGGCGGAATATCAGGGACAACTTCTTCCGTGCTTGAACATCCAGCCAGCAGGGAAATAGCAAGTAAAGAGGATAAAGTAAGGCGTTTCATTACTACAGTTGCTTCCTTGAAAGAATATTTTCAGCCTTTGCCATTACGGAGACAGCCGCAAAAAGCTACAATGGCGCGATTGTGGGCTATTCTACCCATCGACCAGATATAATACCAACTGGTAAACGTGACTGAGCCCGAGGGCTTACATCAATACCACTTGGTATTAGTCTCATTGAGAATCAAAAAGTTCGTTATGGCACAGCAGTTAGAGTTAAACAGCACAGTAAATGAGAATCAACTGGGTCAGCGTCTGGATCAGGCACTGGCAGAGTTGTTTCCGGATTATTCCCGATCACGCATCAAAGAATGGATTCTGGCCGACAAAGTAAGCGTCGATGGTGAGATCGTCAACAAACCACGTTTGAAAATGATGGGTGGTGAAGCCATCGTCGTTCAGGCAGAAATCGAAGATGAACAGCGTTGGGAAGCGCAGGACATTACACTGAACATCGTTTACGAAGATGACGACATTATTGTTATTAATAAACCGCGTGATTTAGTGGTACACCCTGGTGCAGGTTGCCCTGACGGCACTGTATTGAACGGTCTGCTTTTCCATTACCCGGATATCGCTGAAGTACCGCGTGCCGGTATCGTGCACCGTCTGGATAAAGACACCACAGGCTTGATGGTGGTGGCGAAAAATATCCCGACCCAAACACGTTTGGTTCGCGCACTGCAAAAGCGTAAGAAGTTCACCCGTGAGTACGAAGCGATTGCACTGGGTAACATGACAGGCGGTGGCATGATTGAAAAGCCAATCGGCCGTCACTCTACCAAACGCACACACATGGCTGTTCAGGAACTCGGTAAACCAGCGATTACGCATTACCGTGTGGTTGAGCACTTCCGTGCACACACCCGTCTGCGTCTTCGTCTGGAAACCGGCCGTACGCACCAAATCCGTGTTCACATGGCATACCTGAACCACCCTCTGGTAGGTGATCAGCTTTACGGTGGTCGTCCACGTCCGCCACGCAATGCCGGTGATGAGCTGATCCAGACTCTACGTCAGTTTGACCGTCAGGCACTTCACGCTGTTATGCTGCGTATTGAACACCCTACCACCAAAGAAATGATGGAATGGCATGCACCAATCCCAGATGACATGGTGAAACTGACTGAAGTACTGCGTGCAGATACCCTAGAGCACGGAGACGAGGACTACTGATCATGGATTGGATCACGCCAGACTGGCCCGCGCCTTCATGGATTAAAGCTGTTAGCACCACTCGTCAAGGTGGTGTCAGCTCTGTTCCTTTTGATAGTCTGAACTTAGGCGATCACGTGGGTGATGACAGTGATTTAGTGGTGAAAAACCGCCAAACACTGGCAGAAATGATGTCGATGCCGACATCCCCAGCCTGGCTGAATCAAGTTCATGGTACAGAAGTCGTGACTTTGCCTTTGGCTGTTGATGAGGTGCCGGATGCCGATGCCTCATTTACAGAAGCTCAAGGGCAGGTGTGTGTGGTGATGACTGCCGATTGTCTGCCTGTGCTTTTCTGTAATGAAGAGGGGACACAGGTGGGCGCGGCACATGCAGGCTGGCGTGGTTTGGTCAACGGTGTGCTGGAACAAACACTCAGTAAGTTTGATGAACCAAGTAAAGTGATGGTATGGCTCGGCCCTGCCATCGGCCCAGATGCTTTTGAAGTGGGTAGCGAAGTACGTGAGCAGTTTATGGCGCACAATGCGGCCGCCGAAAAAGCGTTTAAGCCACACAAGGATCGTTGGTTGGCAGATATCTACCTTTTGGCAAGACAGCGACTCCAATCTGCAGGTGTGACCCAGATTTATGGCGGAGAACACTGCACAGTCTCCGCTCCGGAAACCTTCTTCTCCTACCGTAGAGAAAATCGTACAGGCCGCCAGGCCAGCTGTATCTGGATCGGTACAGAACGCGATTAACCAAATCGACAAAAATTTCGCCACTCAACTTGAAATCAGCCGCAGCCGCTCCCATTTTTTCGTTAAGCAACATCAAAGCTATTATCGAAATTATTAAAGGGGGAGGCTATGCGCCTTGACCGATTTACCAGCAAATTTCAATTAGCCATCTCTGACGCTCAGTCACTGGCTTTAGGGCGCGATCATCAGTATATCGAGCCCGTGCACTTGATGGTGTCTCTCCTCAATCAGGACAGCAGCACCATCCGTCCTCTGATGACGCTCCTGAATGTGGATCTGACCCAACTACGCTCCAGTCTGAGTGAACTTCTCGACAAGCTTCCGAAAGTGACGGGCACTGGCGGCGATGTCCAGCTCTCGCACAGCATGGGCATGCTTTTTAATATGTGTGACAAGCTTTCCCAGAAGCGAAAAGACAAATACATCTCCTCTGAGCTTTTTATTCTGGCAGCCGTTGAAGACAAAGGCGCTTTAGGTGAATTGCTCAGAAGCCTTGGCCTGACAACCAAGAAAGTGGAAGACGCGATTGATAAAGTGCGCGGCGGTCAGGCTATTAATGATCCTAACGCAGAAGAAGCGCGTCAGGCGTTGGAAAAGTTCACCATTGACCTGACTGAAAAAGCCGAGCAGGGCAAGCTAGACCCTGTGATTGGCCGTGATGAAGAAATCCGCCGCACCGTGCAAGTGCTACAACGCCGTACCAAGAATAATCCAGTGATCATCGGTGAACCGGGCGTAGGTAAAACTGCCATTGTTGAAGGTTTGGCACAGCGTATTGTGAACGGTGAGGTACCTGAAGGGCTTCGTAACAAACGTGTGCTTTCTCTCGACATGGGTTCGCTCGTTGCCGGTGCGAAGTATCGTGGTGAATTCGAAGAACGTCTGAAGTCAGTTCTCAATGAGCTGGCGAAAGAAGAAGGTAACGTCATTCTCTTTATCGACGAAATCCACACCATGGTGGGTGCAGGTAAAGCAGAAGGTGCGATGGATGCGGGTAACATGCTTAAGCCTGCATTGGCCCGTGGCGAACTTCATTGCGTTGGTGCAACCACATTAGATGAATACCGTCAGTATGTGGAAAAAGATGCGGCACTTGAGCGTCGTTTCCAGAAAGTGCTGGTGGATGAGCCAACGGTTGAAGACACCGTCGCTATTTTGCGTGGTCTTAAAGAGCGCTACGAGCTTCACCATGCGGTAGAAATTACTGACCCGGCGATCGTTGCTGCTGCGAGTCTCTCTCATCGCTATATCTCGGATAGACAATTGCCAGATAAAGCCATTGACCTGATTGATGAAGCAGCGTCGAGCATTCGTATGCAAATAGACTCTAAGCCGGAGCAGCTTGATCGATTAGAGCGTCGTCTAATCCAGCTCAAGATTGAGCAGCAGGCATTGGCTAAAGAAAACGATGACGCAAGTAAGAAGCGCCTTGAATCCTTGCAAAGTGAAATTGACGAGAAAGAGCGTGACTATGCTGAGCTGGAGGAAGTGTGGAATGCAGAGAAAGCAGCGCTTTCCGGCACGCAACACATCAAGAGTGCGTTAGAGCAGGCACGCACGGATTTAGACATCGCGCGTCGTGCTGGTGACCTTAACCGCATGTCTGAACTGCAGTATGGCCGTATTCCTGAACTGGAGAAGCAGCTTGATCTAGCTAGTCAGGCGGAAATGCAGGAAATGACTCTGCTCAAAAACCGAGTGACCGACGCTGAGATTGCAGAAGTACTATCCCGTCAAACCGGTATTCCTGTCGCCAAGATGCTGGAAGGCGAGAAAGAAAAGCTACTTCAGATGGAAGATGAGCTTCATGGCCGGGTGATTGGTCAATCAGAGGCAGTCACCTCGGTGGCAAACGCTATTCGTCGTAGTCGTGCAGGCCTTGCTGATCCGAATCGCCCAATTGGCTCGTTCCTGTTCCTTGGTCCAACAGGTGTGGGTAAAACAGAACTGTGCAAATCACTGGCAGAGTTTCTCTTTGACAGTAGCGACGCCATGGTGCGTATCGACATGTCAGAGTTTATGGAGAAACATTCAGTAGCTAGGCTGGTGGGTGCACCTCCTGGCTATGTGGGATATGAAGAAGGCGGTTATCTGACAGAAGCAGTTCGCCGTCGTCCTTATTCTGTCATTCTGTTGGATGAAGTAGAGAAGGCGCACCCTGATGTCTTTAACCTTCTTCTACAGGTGTTGGATGATGGCCGTCTGACAGATGGCCAGGGTCGTACCGTTGATTTTCGCAATGCTGTGGTGATCATGACCTCCAACCTGGGTTCTGATCGCATTCAGGAACATTTCGGTGAACTGGATTACAACGGCATCAAAGCCATGGTGATGGATGTGGTGGGCAAACATTTCCGCCCAGAGTTCATTAACCGAGTCGATGAGTCTGTGGTCTTCCACCCATTGGGTCAGGAGCACATCAAGTCTATCGCCGGTATCCAGCTTGCGCATTTGGCAAAACGTATGGCTGAGCGTGACCTGAAGTTGGAAGTCACCGACGAGGCACTGACGCTTATCGCTGATGCGGGATTTGATCCGGTGTATGGGGCTCGCCCACTTAAGCGCGCCATTCAGCAAAGTGTCGAGAACCCGTTGGCACAATCTATTCTTCGCGGAGAAGTGAAACCAGGCTTGCCGGTGAAACTGATTGTCGAAGACGAGCAAATAAAAGCTGTGCAATAAAGACAAGCTTAAAGAGTAAGAACCTAAAGAGGCCCAATTGGCCTCTTTTCATTTATCTATATCCTGGTGCTTCCCTCGATTCTAAAAGTTACCCACAGCTTTTTGTGGGCTTAATGTGGGTAAAATGTGTAGAAATAAGCCTTTCGTGCAAAAGATACTCAAATGAAGACTTTTTCACAAAAAACTTCAAAAAAGCCCTTGCCAGAATTCGAGACCTCCCTATAATGCGCCTCATCGACACGGAGAGCGGCTCCCAACAAGGAAACGCCCACCGAATCGAAACGCGAAAACCTCATCATCAAAGCATTGAAAAATGCGGTGAAGAGGTGAGTCAACAAGGTGTTTTGAGGGTTGCGAAAGCAACGCTGAAAAATCTCAAAATTTCTTCTTGACTTCATCGCCCGGCAGCGTAAAATTCGCAGCCCTGACGGTGAGAAGCGACGCTTCTTCAAGTCAACGTTCTTTAACAATTTGACCTATGCAATCTGTGTGGGCACTCGTGATTGATAGACAAAAGATTTATCGATGTTTACTGAGTGACCAAACGAAAACTCTTCGGAGTTATCGGCACAGTCAATTCGTTTTGCTTCTGCTTTTTTAAAAGCGGAGACAAAACAACAACAGTATTTCATCGAGCCAAAAACTTTAATTGAAGAGTTTGATCATGGCTCAGATTGAACGCTGGCGGCAGGCCTAACACATGCAAGTCGAGCGGCAGCGACAACATTGAACCTTCGGGGGATTTGTTGGGCGGCGAGCGGCGGACGGGTGAGTAATGGCTGGGAACCTGCCTGGTAGAGGGGGATAACCACTGGAAACGGTGGCTAATACCGCATGATGTCTACGGACCAAAGAGGGGGACCTTCGGGCCTCTCGCTACCGGATGGGCCCAGTTGGGATTAGCTAGTTGGTGGGGTAAAGGCTCACCAAGGCGACGATCCCTAGCTGGTTTGAGAGGATGATCAGCCACACTGGAACTGAGACACGGTCCAGACT
>NZ_FIZX01000004.1 GCF_900055185.1 Grimontia celer
GCCGCCAGCGTTCAATCTGAGCCATGATCAAACTCTTCAATTAAAGTTTTTGGCTCGATGAAATACTGTTGTTGTTTTGTCTCCGCTTTTAAAAAAGCAGAAGCAAAACGAATTGACTGTGCCGATATAACCGAAGTTATGTCGTTTGGTCACTCAGTAAACATCGATAAATCTTTTGTCTATCAATGACGAGTGCCCACACAGATTGCATAGGTCAAATTGTTAAAGAACGTTGACTTGGTAGCTGGCTTACTGCGCCTCGCTCCGTGTCGATGAGGCGCATTATAGAGAGTTCACTTTCGTTGGCAATAGCAAAAACCAAATAATTTTCAAAAATCAGCTCAAATGGTCACAAAGCCAGCAAAAACGGCAAAAATGAGTATTTATCCAGCAACTTTGACCCTAAAAGAGCAAAGAAAAATGAAATGAAGCACACCTTCATCCCTATACACAGTAGAAATTGTGTTTAAGAAGCCTCTGATGAGCCCAATACTCATCGAGCTTTTTCTTGTCACTGGTAATTAGAACGAACGTGGTAGGGAGAAAAGCATCATTAAATGGAGGTTAGAGTGAAGGAACGTAATAAAGAGGAATTTTTGGAACGCCAATAGAAAAGCATAAAACGAAAAAAGCCCCAGTCTTTCGACTGGGGCTTTTCCGGAAATTGGTGCCCGGGGCCGGACTTGAACCGGCACAGTTATTCACCGGCGGATTTTGAATCCGCTGCGTCTACCAATTTCGCCACCCGGGCAAGTGCGAGCAATTATACGCAAGCAATGGGTTGAAGCAAGCCTATAATTCACAAAACCTTCTCGATCGGTTCTTTTTTCACCACAGTGCTATAAACACGCGCTATCTGCCCTATTTTTACGCATTCAACACTGCCGATTAGGCTGGTAAACTACACACAGTACTCATTTCTAGGACAGAACAATGGCTCAATCATCGACACAGTACAGCGTACCCAAGGGCGCTAGTTTTTTCCGTCGCTTCGGCGCCTGGCTTTATGACTTTCTCGTACTCATCGCTGTGGAGATGTTGGCAATCGCATTAGTCGTCGGTGCCGTGGCTATCGCTGTGCAGCTGGGACTTTCCATTGATGGCTATGAAGATGTCAGCGATTATCTGACACGCAACCCGGCAGTCAGCCCTTTCTTTACTATCTATGTGTTTGCTATTGCGGCTGGCTTTTATGGTTACTTCTGGACCCGAGCAGGACAGACAGTTGGAATGAAAGCATGGAAGCTTAAAGTCGTCAGTGAGTTCGGTGGGAACATCACCTTTACCCAAGCACTTATCCGAATGGCGACTTCGTGCTTAGGTATCGGTAACCTGCTGGCTCTGTTTGACCGCAACAATCGTGCGTTTCAGGATCACTTCTCGAACAGTCAGGTGATTAAGGTCGATACGATTAAATAGTTCGTTCGAATGTAGATAATAAAGAGGGAGCCAATAGGCTCCCTCTTTTGTTTTCCAATCTGATATCGTCTTTTATTAGAGCTTTCGGTTTAATAGATAAAGTGTCACACCGATAAAAGCCAAACTCGGCGCCACCGCACCAACAAATGGCGGTAGCTTATAGACCAGTGTCATCGGGCCAAAAACTTCATTAGATATATAGAAAGCGAAACCAAAGATCACGCCCGACAACACCCTCGCCCCCATAGTCACCGAACGCAACGGTCCGAAAACAAAGCTCAGCGCCAACAGCATCATGACACCAATCGATAATGGCTGAAGTGCCTTACGCCATAAAGCCAGCTCGTAACGGGAAGCATCTTGCTCTGAAGCTTTCAGGTAATCCACGTAACTATAGACACCGCTGAGCGACAGCTCTTCAGGCTTCACCGTCACAATCGCGAGCTTCTCTGGCGTTAGTGTGGTTTTCCACGCCAGCTCCGCTTCTTTAGTTTCACTGATCTTCACCGGACCATCGAAGTGCGTCACTGTCACTTTCTCCAGCATCCAGCTGTCTTTATCCAGGTATTTAGCTTGCTCTGCGAACACCTGAGCTTGCAGATTCTGGGTATCATCGAACTTCCAGATATTCACACCCGTCAGTGACTCTTTCTGATCAGTACGTGCAATATAGATGAAGTCTGCGCCGTCTTTTGCCCAAACGCCGGTTCTCACCGACATCACGTTACCGCCAGATTTGGCGAAGGCGCGAAGTTCACGCGCAGCTTTCTGAGCGTCAGGCGCCCCCCACTGCCCCAGAGCCAGTACGACCAACATCAAAGGCATGGCGGTTTTCAGTACCGAAAGACCGATATCAAGCTTGGAAAAGCCTGCTGCTTGCATCACCACAAGCTCAGAGCTCGAGGCCAATGTGCCCAGTCCAATGAGAGCTCCTAGCAGCACTGCCATCGGAAAAAACATTTCAATGTCGCGAGGCATGCTCAGTAGCACATACTGAATAGCCGTTATCATGGTGAAGGTACCATCACCCACAGAGCGCAATTGTTCAACGAACTTGATGATGGCAGACAGGCCAACCAGTGTTGCCAGACACAAGGTTGTAGTAGCGATGATGGTGCGGCCTATATAAAGGTCGAGGATCTTAAACATTAAGCCGCTCTCCTCAGTCGGTATTTCAGTTTACGCATTGGTAGGCTGTCCCAACTGATCAGCATTAATGCCACCAGCAAAGCCAAAATGTTCACACTCCAAAGACCAATCTCCGGTGGCAACTTACCCTCCTCTATTGCAGATTTCGCCGCACTGATGGAAAGGAAGTAGGCCAGGTAAATCAATACCGCGGGGAAGAGTTTCGCGAAACGTCCCTGACGCGGGTTCACTGCCGATAGTGGCACCACAATCATGGTCATCAGCGGGATACAAAGCACCAGAGAGATACGCCACTGAAGTTCAGCCTGAGCGTGGGCTGACGGCTCGTTGATCAGCGATTGGGTCGGAACGGCATCCCAATCCCGGTGTTTCTGGCGCACTTCACGCTGACCAATGAGCACCTGATAGTTCTCATAATCAGTCACTGTGTAATCGAGCAGGGTTGGCACACCTTCATAGCGCATGCCGTCATTCAGATCGAGAACCTGGCGTCCATCAGGTAATTCAGAGATATAGCCTTTCTCCGCTACAACAACGTTGGGCCGCAAGGTGCCACGTGGTACTGGCTGTGCAATAAACACTTTATGGAGATCTTTACCGTCTCCAGTGATTTCGCTGACAAAAACCACTGCCTGTCCATCAGGCGTAGTTTGGATTTGTCCCTGAACCAAAAGCTCAAGACCCGTATCGGCCTCAAGACTTTCCATTACCTTGATTTCTTTATCATTTGCCCATGGTGTTAGCCATAGCGCATTGAATGCAGCAACAGTGCCAGTAATCACAGCTAAATAAAGTGCGGCCCGGATCAGAAATTTGTTCCCGATACCTGTCGCATTCATTACTGTAATTTCACTTTCTGCGTACAAACGCCCGAAAGTGATCAAAATACCTATATAGAGGCTGAGCGGCAGCATTAGCATACCCATCGACGGCATGTACAACCCGACAAGAGTTAACACATCGCTGCCCGGAATTGAGCCATCTGTTGCGTTCGCCAGCACACGGATAAATTTCTGGCTAAAAAAGACCAGAAATAGCACAAACAGCACCGCAAGTTGCGTTTTCACTGTTTCTCGGATCAAATACCGAACAATAATCACGGCGTTTTACCTTTAGAAAACTTGTTTTTTTACTCGAATCGCTATAGTTTTTCGGTAAATTAGTTATTTTTTAATCTTTCGGCCAAGTGTTGGCCTGCTTAATGAAATTTACGTCGAACACAGTTTCGAGTTCCGATAAAGCGGGCATTATCCAACATTTAGCCTCACTTGTCTTTAGGATGTAGGAGTACGCATGGAGTTCAGTGTAAAAAGCGGGAGTCCCGAGAAACAGCGCAGTGCATGTATCGTTGTAGGTGTGTTTGAACCACGCCGCCTGTCACCAGTGGCAGAACAACTTGATAAAATCAGCGACGGTTACATCAGTAGCCTGCTGCGCCGTGGTGACCTCGAAGGAAAGCCTGGCCAGATGCTGCTATTGCACCACGTTCCTAATGTGCTGTCTGAGCGTGTGCTTCTGGTTGGTTGTGGTAAAGAGCGTGAACTCGGTGAACGCCAATACAAAGAAATCATCAAAAACACCATCAACACGCTGAACGAAACGGGCTCAATGGAAGCCGTTTGCTTCTTGACTGAGCTACACGTGAAAGGCCGCGATACATACTGGAAAGTACGCCAGGCGGTTGAGAGCACCAAAGACAGCCTCTACACCTTCAACCAGTTCAAGAGCGTGAAGCCAGAAACCCGCCGCCCGCTGCGTAAACTGGTATTCAACGTACCAACACGTCGTGAACTGAATCTGGGTGAACGTGCGATTGCACACGGTCTGGCGGTTGCTTCCGGTGTGAACGCATGTAAAGACCTTGGCAACATGCCACCAAACGTTGCAAACCCAGCATACCTTGCTTCGCAAGCACGCCGTCTGGCGGATGACTTTGAAAAAGTCAGCACCAAGATCATTGGCGAGCAAGAGATGAAAGAGCTGGGCATGACTTCTTACTTGGCAGTTGGTCAGGGCTCGAAAAACGAGTCCATGATGTCAATCATGGAGTACAAAGGTCACCCAGACCCAGATGCCAAGCCAATCATTCTGGTTGGTAAAGGTCTGACGTTCGATGCTGGCGGTATTTCACTGAAGCCGCCTGCCAACATGGACGAAATGAAATACGACATGTGTGGTGCAGCGTCTGTATTCGGTGCAATGAAATCTCTGGCGAAACTGGACCTGCCAATTAATGTGGTGGGTATTCTGGCTGGTTGTGAAAATATGCCTGATGGTAATGCTTACCGTCCAGGCGACATCGTGACCACCATGTCAGGCCAAACTGTTGAAGTGCTTAACACTGACGCAGAAGGACGCCTGGTACTTTGTGACGCCCTCACATATGTTGAGCGTTACGAGCCAGAGTGTGTGATTGACGTGGCAACTCTGACGGGCGCATGTATCGTGGCACTGAGCCATCACATCAGCGGCCTGATTTCAAACCACAACCCACTGGCACACGAAATTGTGAATGCATCTGAGCAAGCGGGTGACCGTGCTTGGCGCCTGCCAATGACTGAAGAATACCAAGACCAACTTAAGAGCCCGTTTGCTGACATGGCGAACATCGGCGGTCCAGGTGGCGGCACCATTACTGCGGGTTGTTTCCTTTCGCGCTTTGCGAAGAAGTACAACTGGGCGCACCTTGATGTAGCGGGGACTTCGTTCAAAGGCGGACAGAACAAAGGCGCAACAGGCCGTCCTGTTCCATTGCTGGTCCAGTTCCTTCTGAACCGTTCTGGCCTTGAAGTCGCAGAATAAAACTGCACAAAGAGAAAAGGAGGCCGAGGCCTCCTTTTTTGTTGCTGTTTTTTGTCGCTACTTTTTGTTGCGTGAGTGAACAACTCACCGCACACTGAGCCGAACAAAGTGGCGTTATCAACACCGCCCAATGGCTAAAGAGGGAATTCGATGACAGGCATGGCGACCTTCTACATACTGGATGAATCGCAAGACGAACCAACACAACAAATGTTGGAAAAGGTTAGCCAGCTCTCTGCCCTTTTTTGTCAGCAAGGCATGAAGACATTCATCATGGCTGAAGACAAAAACCAAGCCGAAGCGATTGATGAATTGCTCTTCCAACAAACTGCGGAGCACTTTGTGCCTCATAACCTTGTTGGTGAAGGTCCCCGTGGTGGTGCGCAGGTTGAAATTGGTTGGCCGGGTGTACGCCATGCTGGCCACCGCCAAGTGCTAATAAATCTGGCGCAAGAAGCAGCAACTTTTGCGCCTTCCTTTGCACAAGTGGTAGACTTCGTGCCTTGCGAAGAAGCTCCCAAGCAACAGGCTCGGGAACGCTACAAAATTTACCGCATGGCGGGGCGTCAAATGCGTACTCTCGCCATTGAAGAAATGTCCTATTAAATCAGTCCATCAAGAGCGCTATGGAAAAGACATACAACCCAACATCAATTGAAAAAGCGCTGTACCAGCGCTGGGAAGAGGCTGGCTACTTCAAGCCTCACGGTGACACATCAAAAGCTGCATACAGCATCATGATCCCACCACCCAACGTCACGGGCAGCCTGCACATGGGCCATGCGTTCCAAGACACCATTATGGATACCCTGATCCGCTGCGAGCGCATGAAAGGCAAAAACACCCTGTGGCAGGTCGGTACTGACCACGCAGGTATCGCAACCCAAATGGTTGTTGAGCGTAAGATCGCTGCAGAAGAAAGCAAAACCAAGCACGACTACGGCCGCGACGCTTTCATCGACAAGATCTGGGAGTGGAAAGGCGAGTCTGGTGGCACGATCACCAAACAGCTTCGTCGCCTTGGCGCATCGGTTGACTGGGATCGTGAGCGCTTCACCATGGACGACGGTCTATCAAATGCGGTTAAAGAAGTCTTCGTACGCCTGTACGAAGAAGATCTCATCTACCGTGGTAAGCGTCTGGTTAACTGGGATCCGAAACTGCACACAGCAATTTCGGACCTGGAAGTTGAAAGCAAAGACACCAAAGGCCACATGTGGCACTTCCGCTACCCACTGGCAGACGGCGTTAAAACGGCAGACGGCAAAGACTACATTGTTGTTGCAACTACGCGTCCAGAGACCATGCTGGGTGATACCGGTGTTGCAGTAAACCCAGAAGATCCACGTTACAAAGATCTGATCGGTAAAGACATCCTTCTGCCAATCGTTGGCCGCCGCATTCCAATCGTGGGCGACGAGCACGCAGACATGGAGAAAGGCACAGGTTGTGTGAAGATCACCCCTGCGCACGACTTCAACGACTATGAAGTAGGTAAGCGTCATCAGCTGCCTATGATCAACATCCTGACCTTTGATGCAAACATCCGTGATGTTGCAGAAGTTTTCACCACAAACGGTGAAACCAGCGATGTATACAGCAGCAACCTGCCTGAGAAATACCATGGCATGGAGCGCTTTGCTGCACGTAAAGCGATCGTTGCTGAGTTCGAAGAGTTGGGTCTGCTGGACGAAATCAAAGATCACGACCTGACGGTTCCTTACGGCGACCGTGGTGGCGTGGTTATCGAGCCAATGCTGACTGACCAATGGTACGTGCGTACCGCGCCGCTGGCTAAACCAGCAGTGGAAGCCGTTGAAAATGGCGACATCCAATTCGTACCTAAGCAATACGAAAACATGTACTTCTCTTGGATGCGTGACGTTCAAGATTGGTGTATCTCTCGTCAGCTATGGTGGGGTCACCGCATCCCTGCTTGGTATGACAACCAAGGCAATGTTTACGTCGGCCGTGACGAAGACGAAGTTCGCGAGAAGAACGGTCTGGATCCAGTTATTGTGCTGCGCCAAGACGACGACGTTCTGGATACGTGGTTCTCATCTGCGCTATGGACCTTTGGTACTCAAGGTTGGCCAGAAAATACGGACGCATTGAAACAATTCCACCCATCAGATGTTCTGGTGTCTGGTTTTGACATCATCTTCTTCTGGGTTGCGCGTATGATCATGATGACGCTGCACTTCTGTAAAGATGAAAATGGCAAGCCACAAGTACCGTTTAAAACTGTTTACATGACGGGTTTGATCCGTGATGAAAACGGCGACAAGATGTCGAAGTCTAAGGGTAACGTACTTGACCCAATCGACATGATCGACGGTATCGATCTTGAGTCTCTGGTTGAGAAGCGTTGTGGCAACATGATGCAGCCTCAACTGGCAGCGAAGATCGAGAAGAACACCCGTAAGACGTTTGAAAACGGTATCGAAGCATACGGCACAGACGCACTGCGTTTCACCTTGGCTGCCATGGCATCAACTGGCCGTGACATCAACTGGGACATGAAACGTCTTGAGGGTTACCGTAACTTCTGTAACAAGCTTTGGAACGCAAGCCGCTACGTGCTGATGAACGCAGAAGATCAAGATTGTGGCATGCAGGGCGGTGAGATGGAATTCTCACTGGCTGACAAGTGGATCGAATCTCAGTTCCAACTAGCAGCAAAAGAGTTCAACGCACACATAGAGAACTTCCGTCTGGATATGGCAGCAAACACGCTGTACGAATTCATCTGGAACCAATTCTGTGACTGGTACCTGGAGCTGACTAAACCAGTTCTGTGGAAAGGCACGGAAGCACAACAGCGCGCGACCCGTCACACGCTAATCACCGTGCTTGAGAAGACGCTGCGTCTGGCGCACCCAGTGGTTCCATACATCACGGAATCTATTTGGCAGAGCGTGAAACCGCTGGTTAAAGGCGTTGAAGGCGACACCATCATGCTGCAGGCACTGCCACAGTATGACGAAGCACAATTCGATGCAGACGCACTGGCAGATATCGAGTGGGTGAAATCTTTCATCACTTCTATCCGCAACCTGCGTGCAGAGTACGACATCGCACCAAGCAAGCCGATGGACATCATGTTGAAAGCGGCTGACGAGAAAGACGCTGCGCGCGTAGAAGCCAGCAAGCAGGTTCTGGTTTCACTGGCGAAGCTGGAAGGCATCCGCATTCTGGAAGCCGGTGAAGAAACTCCAGCATGTGCAACCGCGTTGGTTGGTAAGTCTACCCTGATGATCCCAATGGCAGGTCTGATTGACAAAGACGCTGAACTGGCTCGTCTGGACAAAGAAATTGCCAAAACTCAGGGCGAGATCAAACGCGTTGAAGGCAAGCTGAACAACCAAGGCTTTGTGGCGAAAGCGCCTGAAGCAGTTGTCGCTGCTGAGCGTGCGAAGTTGGATGGCTACGCAGAAACCCTGACTAAGCTGGAAGAACAAAAAGCAGTTATCGCTGCACTGTAATCTCACTGTTTAACTTTTGCTCACAAACGGGTCTTCCACTGGAAGGCCCGTTTTCTTTCCTCCTCGCCCACCAAAACTGTTAAATCTATCAACAACTCGATGCATAAAAGTGACATGCGCCGCAATTAGTGGGCAGGTTTAACATTCGTGTCTAAATCCATTACTACGCTTTATAGAACGTCATTCTGCAACTAATGAAACGTAGAAATGAATTCAATCGCATCCAGGCTGAACCTCAGCTTGATAACACTAACGGTTCTCTTACTTACCGTGTCGTCAATGACTGTTTGGGTCGCGCTTAGCACCCGAAGCAGTACTGATGCGCTGTTAGATAAGGCACTACCGAATACTATCAACACCATTCACATGGTGGATGAGCTTAGCGAAATGCTGTTCAATCTGATGCGGTATGTGGAAGAGGAAGATGTGGAAGGTCACACAGCCTTCCTTCAACATCTGGAGATATTCGTCAAACACAAGCAGGATCTCAGCGTCTCGAAAGATCAGGCAATAAGTCAGGATATTGTAGAGTTGCGCGCGCTACACCAAGCCTTTCTCTCACTCTCTCAAGAAGGCGTATTTAACGTATTCGACCCTACAGCAGAGCAGCGTGCCCGCTCCCTCATCAACTCTACAAGTCAGCCACTTGAAGTGCTTCTCGATAAGCTACATACCTTTATTAACAATCAGAGCGATCTTCAGGCTTTCCGTAACGACTTCGCTCCATTACATCGATACGATCTAGAGTTACTCGATGAAATGCAGGATATGAAAGCTGATTTAGATATTTACCTGCTTGGTTACCCGTTAGCTGAAAAACGTTTCATCGCCAATGCAGAGGAATTCAAGTACTACATACAATCGCTTTCTGATGCAACGAGCGACCCCAACATTGCCCAGCAGCTAAGGCGCATTGAATGGCACTTTGCCAGATTTTTCGGAATAGCCAATAACGTATTCAAACACCATGACAACACTGCCCGACAACGAGCACTTAAAGCGGTCATTGCGTTGGAACGAGGCGTATTTCTGGATATGAAAACACTGCTCAACAAAATGGCTGACCAGTCGGACAGCCTATTGATTGAAGAATCTCATGGGCTGCGCAATATAGCCAACAAGTCCATGTATCTACTCATATTTGTCACTATTTTTGCGACTATTTTACTGGCATTCATTGTCCTCTTCTTCCAGCGTTCACTGTTCAGGCCGTTGGAGAAAATCAACACAACCATTCAGGCACTGCGTCTGGGTCATCGCAATATCCCTTTTGAAGACATTGAAGACAATGAGCTGGGACGAATAACCTTAAGTCTGAAGAATTTTCAGGTTGGATTGTCAAAACTCGACCAATTGCAGATAGAAAATGCTAACCAGAAGGAAGCACTTAAAAGGGATAAAGAGCAACTGACAGAGATGCTGGAGAACCTGAAATCTGCGCAGGATAAACTGATAGAAACTGAGAAACTCTCCTCCCTTGGGAGCCTAGTGGCTGGAGTTTCCCATGAGATTAACACGCCACTTGGGATTTCGGTGACCATGGCGAGCACGCTGGAAGCCGAGCACCTTTCGTTTTTGGAAAAGCTCAAAACCGGGGAGATCCGTCGTGAAGATCTTGAAAGCTTTGAGTCTCATGGGAACGATGCTTTCAGTGTCTTGAACCGTTCATTGCAAAGAGCCTCTGAACTCATTAACAGCTTCAAACAGGTGGCCAACGACCAGACCAGCGAGCAATTGCGGGAGTTTGAGCTGGGTGCCTTGATGCAAGAGGTGTACAGCACTCTGCACCACCAAATCAAAAACCGCCCTATCAGTTTTGAACTTCATGCGGACGATAAACTGATGATGAACAGCTACCCAGGGCCGATTGGGCAGGTGTTTACTAACCTATTTAATAACTCAATTCTTCACGGATTTGATCAGGATGGTCATGGAGAGATTTCCCTCACTTTGACCCAGAAAGATGACCATATTCGATGGCTTTATCGCGATTCGGGCAAAGGCCTTTCTGAAGAAGGCATCAAACGCATCTTTGAACCTTTTTACACAACCCGTTTGGGTAAAGGTGGTTCCGGGATGGGTATGCATATCGTCTACAGCATTGTGGTCAATATGCTGCAAGGGGATATTCAGGTGTACAACGACAATGGTGCCGTGTTCGACATATCTATTCCGGCATCTATTCAACAAGCAGAAGGTGGACAATGAGCAATTTTAAAATCAGCATTATCGATAGCCCATCTGCCCCATCCGAACCTAAGACTGTGCCCATCCGCAGCTGGAAAATCGCCATTATTGATGATGAAGCCTCCATGCATCAGGCCACCACACTAGCATTGAGCAATGTCACCATCATGGGTTACCCGCTGACATTCATCCATGCCTACTCAGGAGAAGAAGGTCAGCAGCTTCTCGCAGATAACCCTGATACAGCGGTCGTGCTGCTTGATGTGGTGATGGAAACCGAAGATGCAGGATTACAGCTCGCGAGCTATATCCGAAAAGAGCTGGGCAACCACGCCACGCAAATCGTTCTGCGTACCGGCCAGCCAGGTTATGCCCCTGAAGAGTCAGTGATAGAGAACTTTGAGATAAACGACTACAAGACAAAGAACGAGCTGACACGCACCAAGTTGTTCAGCACCATTTGCACATCTATCCGCTCATACCAGAATCTGTATTCGATTCAGAAAAGCCGAGATGGATTAAAGAAAATCGTCGATTCAGCCGCCAACCAGTTTCAGGAACGCTCAATCGCCAGCTTCAGTGAAGGTGTACTGGAGCAAATCAACGTACTGTTCGACATTCACTCTGAAGGTATATTCTGTGTATCCAGTCGCCCGTTGAACCCACCGGAGCAACTGGAAAAAATCTACTTTCACGCCACCAGCAAACGCCACGAAGATGAACACATCGTCGTTGCCACCAGCCAAAAATACCAAAAAGCATTTGGTAAAAGCCTCGACAGTGTGGCGTTGGATGACACCTCTCACACTGTCATCAAACAGGCTTTTAAGGAAGGAAGAAACGTTATCAATGGCGGGAACATCGCCCTGTATATGGACACGCCAAGCCGTTGGAAAGCAGTGATCTACATTTTCACTGACAAAACCGATGTGCTGGATCAGCTTGATCCTGAACTACTGTCTGTATTCATCCAGAATGTTGCACTTGGCTTGGAAAACACCAAATTCGTCAATCAGCTTTTTGATGCCGCCTTTATTGACGAAATCACCGGTCTTCACAGCCGCCTAGGGTTTGTTGATTCACAAGCGCCATCGCTTTTGAAGCAAACAGGCCGCCTCACCCTTGCAATGATTGATATCGACGATTTTCATCAGATTAATGAATCGCTGGGCTTTGACTATGGCAACAAAGTGCTCAAAGTGTTCGGTAATGCCTTAAAACAAAGCCTCCCAGCCAGTAGCGTCGTCAGCCGACTTCACAGTGATGCTTTTGCTGTCGCTACAGAGTTAGGCGAAGCGTCATTGCTAAATGTACTTCAAACCCTTCAGGACACCTGTTTTGAAATGGGGGAAGGTGGCACCTTCTACCTTGGTGTAACGTCCGGTATTTTCAGCGTGAAGGAGGATGGAAACCTCAGCAACATAGAAGTCGCATTAAGACGCGCCGAAATGGCCCTTAAACAAGCGAAATCCAAACGTCGTGGTGCCACACTCATCTTTGATGATGATATGGAAAAAGCCTGCAACGAGAGACTGAACCTGATTAACAAACTGCGTCAGGATCTTTCTGAAGAAAGGCTTTATCTGGTTTTCCAACCTAAGGTCAACCTCATTAATAATCGCATTATTGGGGCTGAAGCCTTACTGCGGTGGAACCATGAAGAATTGGGGGAAGTGTCACCGGGTGTATTTGTCCCAATCGCAGAGGCCGCTGGGCTAAGCTTCGAGCTCGATACCTTTGTGTTCCGCTCTGCCTGTAAAGTGCTGGCAAACCATCCTGAGCTGCCAGAAATTGCCATCAACATATCTCCCTTGTCACTCAACCGTCGGGAGTTATTACCAATTCTAAGTGGCATCTTGCAACAGTATGGTATCGACAAGCATCGGATATCACTGGAAATCACCGAAGGCTGTTTCGTTCAAGGGGAAGGGTGCAAAGCGAATATTGCCAAGCTACATGAACAAGGGTGGTCACTACACCTTGATGATTTCGGTACAGGGTATTCCTCCTTTGGTTATCTGCTTGATTTGCCAGTATCAGTAATAAAAATCGACCGAATCTTCACTTGGGGATTAAGCAAATGTGACCGCTCAGAGCGCTTACTTGGTGGTATGGTCAATATGCTTAAAGGCATGAAAAAACAGGTATTGATTGAAGGGCTGGAGACAGAGGAACAACTTGTTTCCGCGGTGGCTGCCGGATTGGAGATGGCACAAGGTTACCTGTTCTACAAACCTCTCACCTTGGATGCATTCACTCTCGCCTTAAAAGAACAGGCAGTCGCCTAAACATTTCCTATTGCCCTGGTTCAACATCTGGTTCCAGGGCCCACTCTCAGCGCTTTCTTATTCCATTATTCTCCTCATTGTCACCCCCCTCGACGCTTTGATAGTTTAAACCTATCAAAACAATCAACAGAAAACTCATTTACAAATGAGAATTATTTGCAATAATGAAGTCATACCGAATGAGGGAACTGTTATGAAAAAGACCTTAAGTTTTGCTGTGATTCACTTTACCGTTGCGTTTACAGTCGCGTATGTACTGACTGGCGATATTCTGCTGGGTAGCTTGATTGCCATGGTAGAACCGATGGTCAATACGGTTGCGTTTTACTTCCATGAAAAAGCATGGGACAACAAGTTACTGAAGCGTCTGGCGATGAATCATCCGGGCCGTAAAACTGCAAGTTTTGCTGTTGTCCACTTCAGCGTTGCGTTTGGTGTGGCTTACCTGCTGACTGGCGATGTACTGATTGGTAGTGTAATGGCGATGATTGAACCTTGTATCAATACCATGGCTTACTACTTCCACGAACGTGTATGGCAGAACAAAGAACGCTTGAGCATGATGCAACGCCAGCATCCTATGGCAGCTTAAAATGCGGAAATGTTAGAGAATCAGAAAGGGTAGCATCAGCTGCCCTTTTATCATTCCGTCTGGTAGGTGTTTGCTGCCTCAATGCGCCCTTGTGTATCAGGGTGGGAGCTCAGCCATTGTGACATTCCACTCGCCTGATGTGCTTCGCCAAGCAAAGTAAACATTTCCGCCTGTGCACTGGCATCACCATAAATAGTACTGAGGTATTTAGCCGCAAATTGGTCAGATTCCTCCTCATCTGCTCTGGAATACCCTGCCGTGGCGGCAAGTACACCCAAACCTGTCATCAAGTCGATAACTCCGGTACTTTCGCCAGTAATCATTGCCACAGAAACAGAAATCAAGGTCGAACGCACCAGTCCAATCATCACATGCTGGTGATAAACATGCCCAAGCTCATGCAATATCACACTTTCAAGCTGCGCGTCACTCTCTGCCAGATTCACCAGCGGATCGAGCAACACCACAGTGCCATCACTCAAGGCAAACGCATTGGGCCCTTGTTTCCAGTTGCGGAGCACCAGCTTAGGTTTGACAGGCATTGGAGGTAACATTTCTACCAGCGCATCAAAGCGCTCATTCAGCGCTTGCTGGCGTTCGGCATCCAGCTCAGAAGCAGTAAACATTCTTTCGTCGAGCTGAGACATCACATGCTCACCCACCGCCATCGGGATCTCTTCGGGTAAAACTTGCGTGATCCCAGTGCTTATCCCAGGCAACCCGATATAGAAAAAGGCCACCATAAACAGCAGTGCACCTGCAATGGAAGATAAAATTGCCGTTTTGCTGCTCTCAAGGCGCGTCAGCCACCCTCGCTTTTTAGCCTGAATGAAATAGGGTAATTCAGCTTCATTATTCGGTATAAAGAGTTCACCATCGGGGAAGCGGAGTTGCAAAGGCAGATTTCCTATACGCTCAGAACGAGAGATTTCATTAAGTGCGCATTCAACGGATTTGCCACCGAATGTCAGGACGGCTTTAGTCTCACCCATGACATAGAGCTCAGCCTCATGTTTGCCTGACTCGCCTGCTGCAAACGCAGTACCTTTTGCCATCAGCTAATCCCAATATCCAAGTCGAAGACCTGTGACATTTCATCGCCCACAGCGGACTTAGCGCCATTTTCATCTTCATAAACACTCAGCGCATCAAGGTCGCCATGGATTGTAGTGACAGACAGCAAATAACGGCTAGTGCGCACCTGTACCCAAGGACGAGCCAAACCCAACGTAAACACTTGAAGGAAAAAGTTACTCACAACCAACCAAACATAGTCTCGAGCTCGCATCTCGGACTTTAGGCGGTAATCTCCCGTTTCGCCGACTTGCATGCGACTGAATACATGATTGCGGGTACGTGAAACAACATATGCGCTAACTACCAGAAAAGAAGCAAACATAGTTGCGTAAGTAAGAATAATGACAGACGCTAAATTGAGTACGCCACCGAGGTCAGATATTGAGATATTTTCTATATCCATATCACCCAATTTCAGCGAAACAGGAAAAAAGAACTCAGCAATCGCAACCACAGCCGCAGATAAAATACCGGTACCGATAGACACCAAGAATCCCAACAGCATTGCCCCAAAATAGGTCCGAACATAAAAGCCCGTTGATAACTCCGCTTGAAAGGAAAGCCGTCCGTATCCATAGCCGTTGGCAAAGTAACTGGCGATCCCTTTCATCAACCAAGCAAACATGATGAAACCTGCTACGAATCCGCCCAGAATAAAGACAAAAGTGACAAAGGCGTTCGTTTGCGCCGTGGCAAACGCCACCAGTGCAATAAACATGATGACAATCAACGCACCACGGCCAAGAATAGCCGTATATGCACCAAGCAAGGAGCCTGTAAAGTTGAGCCGTACGTTTCGATAACTGGTCATGCGGGCATCAAAACGAGCATTATTTCTCGCAAGCCAAGGTAATACGAGAAGACCGGCTAAAAATAAAATGCCAGAAAGCAGAGGAAAAAACTGCCCTACCAAAAGCCAGATTATAAATGCGGAGACGGCAATAAGCCGCCCAATCAGAATTTGTTTCGGGGTGGCGTGATAATCAAAGCGATCACCGGCTAGTTCTGTGTTTCCGTAGAAATACTTCTTGGTTCTTACTTTTGCCCAAGCTGAATAGATACCGAGAGTAAGAAGGCTCAGTATTATATTCACAATCCAGATACCAAAAAATTCACGTCCGGTGCCGTGAAAGTTCATTTTGTTTTCCATGGTCAATCCTTTGCCAACTGTTTTATTATGGTTTTTGCCATCATAATCATTAAGCTCGATAGGCTCATCGCCAAATTAAGCAAGTGCGAATCAAATGGCTTTATTTTGTGCAACCCGGTGCTGTTATCCTCCGGGTTGCTTGCTTACCCAAAGACAGTAAGCCACAAAGGAAAGTGACACATTCGATGTAAAATGGAGACACAATGACTACAGGTCCGGTTGAAATCAGATCGCTCGTCCGCCAACTTCTTCGCCATCGTGGATTGTTGGACAACATCTATGGCACAGCAGGCCTCACGACCGTGCAATGCCACGTCATGATTGAGCTGGAGCAAGAGTCTCTGACCGCTGAGCAGCTTTCTGAGCGTCTCAACATTGATGTCACCAATGCTAACCGCACACTGGCTATTCTCATCAACAACGACAATGTTGCTTCCACTATCGACCAAGAAAGCAATCTGCCGCGCTATTCCCTATCTGATGTGGGTAAAGAGCGTCTGGATGAACATCACTTTGGGATCAATCAGCAAATCGCTCTGTATCTGGAACAACTGGATACCGATGAAATTGAATCCCTTTCCACATCACTGCACCGATATAACCGGGCAATGGAGCAAAGCGAACGCCAGAAAGGTTTTACCCTTCGCCTATTGGAGCCTGCCGACAACGCAGCGATTGCTACTGTTATTCGTAAAGTATCCGAAGAGTATGGCCTGACTGCTGATAAAGGCTACAGCGTGGCAGACCCGACTCTGGATGTTCTGAGTGAAAGCTACAAAGCGGAAAATGCGGCTTATTGGGTTGTTGAGCAGAACGGGAAAATTTTGGGTGGCGGCGGCATTGCACCTTTGCCGGGGGAAGTGGGTGTATGCGAATTGCAGAAAATGTATTTCCGTCCTGAACTTCGTGGTCGGGGCTTTGCTAGAAGGCTTGCGGCGATGGCCATGAAGTTCGCACGTAATCAGGGTTATCACAGTTGCTATCTAGAAACGACTGCCTGCCTGAAAGAAGCTATTCACCTATACAAGTCACTCGGCTTTAAACGTGTCGATGCTCCACTTGGTAACACCGGACATACAGACTGCGAAGTCGCGATGCTGAAAAAACTATAAGTCACCAATTAACAGAAACAAAAAAGCCGGAGTCTTTAACGCTCCGGCTTTCTTTTCGGCAAAGACAATTAATCGTCTTCTTCCAGTTCACCCTCTTCCTCGGCGTCTTCTTCGTCCGACTCAAAGTAAGTGCCCCAGCCGTCGTAATCGATGCTGAATTTCTCAGCCAGCTTCACCAGTTTCTCGACCTGTTCGTCAATGCGGTCTGCATCAAGCGCAGATTCCATCACCGCATCAAAGCAGATCACTGTGGAGCCGTCTTCCAGTTCAAGCTCTTCCGCTTCCAGCACTTCAAAGCCCATTTTGAACGCTTCTACTGCCGCGCCTTCAAGCTCTGCAAAGCTGTCTGCAGACAGGTGGTGCTCAATGGTGTACAGCGCATCAGGATCGCTACCATCTTCCAACAGGGCTTCAATGATTTCACGGGTTTCCGCTTTTTGTTCTTCAATAATGTCAGCGTAAGACATCAGATCACTCCAGGCACTTAATTAACGGCAGAACTATGGCATGGATTGGCATGGTTTACCACGCCAATTTCCCACACTCCCCACATGTTAATTAAAAGTAAAATTGACCTTATCGAACAAGGTTGTCATTATTTGAGAACAGGGCAATTACAACACAAGATGCTGGATATAATTAAAAACACCTAATCTTGCGCCAATAAAACCCTTAATTATGGAATAGTGTGCATTTTTATCGCATAGATAAGCACCGATAGATGCATGGCGGGCTCTCCCACTCGGCGAAGATCGAGCAATCCAAGGTTAGTCCTCATGCAAAAAGGTAAATGGATTTACGACAAATTTTCAGGCGTCTCTACTATCCGACGTCACGAATACAGAATTCTGTCGCTTTATCTCCATTTTCCCCATCGTTCCTGCTGCGCATTGACATGACCAAGAGACAACGTCTCTCAGCAGCTCATGTCGCACAAGGCTAAACGGTGGAGGTTAATAAAAATTCAAGAGAGAAACGATCATGAGTCAGCTATATGTGGGATCTGAAGTTGGTCAGTTGAAGCGTGTAATGCTTCATCGACCAGAACGAGCGCTAAACCACCTTACGCCGTCTAACTACAAAGACCTGTTGTTTGATGATGTACTTGCCGTGGAACGTGCCGGCGAGGAGCACGATCAATTCGCGCAAACCCTGCGTGACCAGGGCGTTGAAGTGCTGTTATTGCACGATCTTCTGGCCCAAACATTAGAAGTGCCGGAAGCCAAAACCTGGTTGCTCAAAACCCAGGTGGGCGAATACCGTCTTGGTTACCAGTTCGCCCATGATGTGCGAAGCTATTTAAAGAGCCTGAGTAACGAAGAGTTAGCACACATCCTTCTCGGCGGTTTGAGCTATATCGATTTTCCAAACCATTCAGCGTCGATGATGCAGGCAATGCACGAACGCATGGATTTCATCATCGACCCTCTGCCGAACCACTTGTTTACCCGTGACACTTCATGCTGGGTATATGGTGGCGTGTCCTTAAATCCAATGGCGATGCCTGCCCGTCAGCGTGAAACCAACCACCTGCGCGCTATTTACCGCTGGCACCCTCTGTTCGCGGGTCAGGACTTCATTACTTATCTTGGCGATGAACAGCGCGACTACGACAATGCCATGGTCGAAGGCGGTGATGTGCTGGTTATCGGCAACGGTGCAGTTCTGGTGGGCATGTCTGAGCGCACAACACCACAAGGTGTCGAAGCGCTGGCACGTAGCCTGTTTGCTAATGGTCAGGCAAAAGAAGTGATTGCCATTAACCTACCAAAGCACCGCTCCTGCATGCACTTGGATACCGTGATGACCCACATGGACATCGACACTTTCTCTGTGTATCCACAAGTGATGCGTAAAGACCTGCAAAGCTGGCGTCTTATCAACAAAGGCAATGGCGATGTGGAAGTGAAAGAAGCTGACTATTTCCTGCATGCCATCGAAAAAGCGCTGGAATTACCTCAGCTCAATATCATCACCACCGGTGGTGACAGCTTTGAAGCCGAACGCGAACAGTGGAACGATGCCAACAACGTGCTGACCGTGCGCCCAGGCGTGGTGATTGGTTATGAAGGCAACGTATACACCAATGAAAAATACGACAAAGCGGGCATCACCGTCCTGCCTATCCCGGGCGATCAACTTGGCCGCGGTCGTGGCGGTGCACGCTGCATGAGCTGCCCTATCGAACGCGAAGGGCTTTAAAAAGCAACCGAACTCTCCCACTCTCCTTAACCGAACGAGCCACCTCATTGCGAGGTGGCTTTTTTCGTTTCTCCGGGAAAATGTCGACCAAACACAAATAAATATTTATTCAAAGGGGTTGAATTAATACTCACAAATAAGTCAGAATCGTGACTAATATCAAAGTGACGAAAATATAAGTCACATCGCAGTAAACGGATTTTTAGAAAGGGACCTCAACATGGCATTTAATCTGCGTAACCGGAACTTTCTCAAGCTGCTGGATTTCACACCAAAAGAAATCGCGCACCTGCTGGATCTCTCCGCAGAGTTGAAGAAAGCTAAATACGGTGGCTATGAGCAGCCTCGTCTGAAAGGCAAGAACATTGCCCTGATCTTCGAGAAAGCTTCTACCCGCACGCGATGTGCCTTCGAAGTTGCCGCCTTTGACCAAGGCGCACAGGTTTCCTATATCGGCCCATCTGGCTCGCAGATCGGTCACAAAGAGTCGATGAAAGACACTGCGCGTGTTCTTGGCCGTATGTATGACGGCATCCAATATCGCGGTTTCGGCCAGTCTATCGTTGAAGAGTTGGGCCAATTTGCAGGTGTTCCGGTTTGGAATGGTCTGACTGATGAATTCCATCCAACGCAGATCCTGGCAGATTTCCTCACCATGCTTGAGCACGGTCAGGGCAAAAAGCTTTCCGAAATGAAGTTTGCTTACCTTGGCGATGCACGCAACAACATGGGTAACTCCCTGATGGTGGGTGCAGCAAAGATGGGCATGGATATCCGTCTGGTTGCCCCAAGTCAGTTCTGGCCGGAAGAAGCGCTGGTTGAAGAGTGTCAGGCGATAGCCGCCAAGACTGGTGCACAAATTACCCTGACAGAAAGCGTGGAAGAAGGCGTTCAGGGCTGTGATTTCCTTTACACCGACGTGTGGGTTTCCATGGGTGAATCTAAAGAAGCCTGGGACGAGCGTGTTGCCATGATGAAGCCTTATCAGGTCAATATGGATATGATCAAAGCCACCGGTAATCCAGACGTCAAATTCATGCACTGCCTGCCAGCGTTCCACAATGATGAAACCACCATTGGTGCAGAAGTAGCAGAGAAATACGGCATGAAAGGGCTCGAAGTCACCGAGGACGTCTTCGAATCTGAATACTCCATCGTGTTTGATGAAGCAGAAAACCGTATGCACACCATCAAAGCAGTGATGGTAGCCACGCTGGGTAGTTAACCCTATTACATCGCTCCATGAAGCCGCGCACCTGCGCGGCTTTTTATTTTATACCGCTATTCGCTCTGCCTTGCACCGGACAAAAATGGGCGTATAATCCTTCGCAATTTGTCAAAAAAACGAATCGGAATGCCAACATTAGCGACACAACTGACTGCTAAAACCTGCCGAATCTCGGCACTGGCGCCGTTTTTTGTTTTTACTGGATTCTCAAGAAAAGCCTCCTGATCGGGAGGCTTTTTTTTGACCAAAATGTACCATCCACCATGTTGCACTGGCTGTTTTCACCCAGCCAACGCATGGAATTTGTTAAGGGAAGAGAAGACATGGCGACCTCGCTGCACAATAAACACATCATCTCCATCCCGGAGTTGTCCCGCGAAGAACTGGAACTTATCGTCGACACTGCCGGCAAACTGAAAGCGGAACCGAACCCTACCGTGTTGAAGAACAAGGTAGTCGCGAGTTGCTTCTTCGAGGCATCAACCCGCACCCGCCTGTCTTTCGAAACAGCGGTTCAGCGTCTTGGTGGCACAGTCATTGGTTTTCCGGATGGCGGAAATACGTCTTCCGGTAAAAAAGGCGAAACCTTGTCTGACTCGGTACAGGTCATCTCTTCTTATGTTGATGCATTCGTAATGCGTCACCCGAAAGAAGGTGCTGCCCGCCTGGCTTCAGAGTTCTCCAAAGGTGTGCCTGTGATTAATGGCGGCGATGGCGCCAACCAGCACCCAACCCAAACCCTACTGGACCTTTTCAGCATTTACGAAACCCAAGGGCGTTTGGACAACCTGAAAGTGGCCATGGTTGGTGATCTGAAATACGGCCGCACCGTGCATTCTCTGACTCAGGCACTGTCGAAGTTCGATAACAACCAGTTCTATTTCATCGCACCAGAAGCACTGGCGATGCCGGACTACATTCTGGAAGAATTGGACGAGCAAGGCATCCATTACAGCCTGCACACCAGCATCGAAGACGTCGTGCCGGAACTCGACATTCTGTACATGACGCGTGTTCAGAAAGAGCGTTTTGACGAGTCCGAGTACCAACACATCAAAGCGGCGTTTATTCTCGACACCCCACAGCTTGCCAATGCCCGCGATAACCTGAAGGTGCTTCACCCACTGCCGCGCGTAGATGAAATCACGGTCGCAGTCGACAAAACCCCTTACGCCTACTACTTCGAGCAGGCGGAAAATGGGGTGTATGCGCGTCAGGCATTACTGGCACTGGTTATCAACGGAAGCGTTTAAGGCAGGAGAAACAACATGGTTAAAGAACACAAATTACAGGTTGAAGCCATCAAGAACGGCACAGTTATCGACCATATCCCTGCAAATGTCGGCTTTAAAGTCATGAAGCTGTTTAAGCTGCACAAAACCAACGAACGCGTGACCGTGGGTTTGAACCTGCCTTCCTCAGCACTGGGTGCGAAAGATCTGATCAAGATTGAAAACATCTTCGTGTCTGAAGAGCAGGCGCAACAACTGGCACTCTACGCCCCTAAAGCTACCGTCAACCAAATCGAGAACTATCAAGTCGTCGCCAAAATCCCCCTGACGCTGCCTAAGAGCATTCTGGGTGTGTTCCGTTGTCCTAACTCCAACTGCATCACTCACGACGAAAAAGCCGTTGAGAGCAGCTTCAACGTGATTGAGAAAACTGACGATATCCACCTAAAGTGCAAATACTGTGAGAAGGTGTTCTCGCGCGAAATCATGACAGAAAGCCACTGATCGTTTTCTCTGCGCAAAAAAGCCAGCCTTTGCGCTGGCTTTTCTTGTCCATGAGCGGAACATTACATGGTGTCGGGTATAAAATGTGATGGAATTGGGTTTACGTCGGGCGAGTCGCCATGCAGACTAACCACCCTACCGAAAAACATTGAATGAAGGATTGGTAAATGACTAAAGTGCTTCACACTGAACACGCTCCAGCAGCAATTGGCCCATACATTCAGGGCGTCGATCTGGGTAACATGGTACTGACTTCAGGCCAAATCCCAGTGAACCCTGTCACTGGTGAAGTGTCAGCGGACATCGCTGTTCAAGCACGCCAGTCTCTGGAAAACGTGAAAGCAGTTGTTGAATCTTCAGGCCTGACTGTTAGCGACATCGTTAAACTGACCGTATTCGTAAAAGATCTGAACGACTTCGGTACTGTTAACGAGGTATATGGCAAATTCTTCGACGAGCACGGTGTAGAACACTACCCAGCACGCTCTTGTGTTGAAGTCGCTCGTCTGCCTAAAGATGTTGGTATCGAAATCGAAGCGATCGCGGTACGCAAATAATCTTTCTAGGTCGCATGACTTTGATTGAACGAGAATGAAAAAAGCGACCAAAAGAAAAGGTCGCTTTTTTATTGTCTGAGCAAAACTGCTAAGCCGCCAACTGCACTTCAATCTTGTCGACAACTTCATGGAACCAAGCCGTAAACTGCTCGGGCTTGTTGCCCATTGCGGCACTCATTTCCTGCTGAGGCCACCAGCGCCAGTCCATCACTTCATCAGGATTGGGAACCAGGGTGACATCGTCTACCTGACAGACAATGATTTGGTCCAACTCATGCTCAGTCAGATTGTTATCAAGCTCAGCGCGATAGCAAAAAGACTCGCCCATCTCGAAGCTGAGCGGCGCAACAATGCCAAGCTCTTCGTTCAAGCGACGCTTCGCTGCAGCTTCAAAAGACTCCCCCTGCATAGGGTGCGAGCAACAGGTATTGGTCCACAACCCACCGCTGTGGTACTTACCCATCGCTCTTTGCTGGAGCAGGTATTCACGGCCATGCGGCGTTTCCCGGTAAATCATCACCGAAAAAGCCAGATGCAAAAGCCCTTGCTCGTGCGCAGCCAGTTTTTCGGCAAGCCCCGTTGGCTCGCCATTTTCTGTTACCAGAACAACCTGATCTCTCAGCATACCTGTCTTACTTCTCTTACAAATCAGAGGCTTCTTAAAACACAAAAAGGATACGCATCTGCGTATCCTTTCGTTCATTGTTACTGAGTAGTTTATTACTTCTTGTTGAGCTCGGCTACTTCCGCGTCCAGTTCTGCCAGTTTAGCCGCCATGATGTCATGACACTTCTTCGCCAATTCGCGCACATTGTCTTTGTCATAGCCTTCGATAGAAATCGGATCCATCACTTCCACAATGATGTGCCCGTTATCGCCACGTGAAGCACTCAGGTGCTTGGTTGAACTACAAACGATAGGAACGATAGGCACGCCTGCACCGATGGCGGCATGGAACGCACCGGTTTTGAATGGCAGCAGACCGCGGCCGCGTGAGCGCGTACCCTCAGGGAACAACCAAACAGAAACGTCATTGTCTTTAATTTGGTCAACCACCTGGCCAATGGTACCAACCGCTTTGCTACGGTTGTTGCGGTCAATCAGGATGTTACCGGTCAACCAGTACAAGGTACCGAAAATAGGAATGTATGCGAGGCTTTTCTTACCCACGGTCACGGCGCGCGGGCGAACAGCATTTGATACGGTCACCAAGTCCCAGTTGCTCTGGTGGTTAGCGATGTAAACACAGGTGCCAACGTCTTTTGATGCTTCGGACTGGCGCAGGTCAAGCTTGATGCCAAACAGAGAAGAAAGCTTGCCAAACATGCGGCCGAAAGTATAAACGTGCTTTGGATTTCTCGGGCTGAACAGGCAGTAACCACAACCGAATACAAGCATGAAAATCGCAAACAACGCGACAGCCAGCAGTCGCAGTATAAAGTACATTCAAATTCTCCTAACACCATTTAGCCGCAAAGAATCAGGCTGTTGGCCTGGGGCGGTCGGGTAAAAATTACAGCGTACACTTGTTCGCTTAAATTGGCTGCGACTAGTATACGCATGCATTGACAAAAATCATCAACCTTCGGTTAACAAGACGAAAAAAAGCCCTCCGTAGAGGGCTTTTTCCTATTCAGCTTCCGGAATATCTGGCGCTGAGGTTTCTGCCGACGATGTGTCTGGTGTCACCACCTCGATAGCCGTTACTCGCTGCAAACCTCGTGGCAGCATAGAGCCGCGTCGGCCGCGCTCACCACGGAAATTATCCATGTCCGCAGGTTTCAATGACAGCTTGCGCTTACCGGCATGCAGAGTCACGGTTGAGCCTTGTGGAATAACGAACAATTGCGCCAACAGCTCTTCACGGGCTTTCGCGCGCGCAGAAGGAATGTTGATGATCTTGTTACCTTTACCTTTACCCAGTTGAGGCAGCTCTTTCACCGGGAACACCAGCATACGGCCTTCATTAGTGATAGCGACGATATCGTCATTGTCGATATCAAACACACGTTGTGGTGCCATTACTTCAGCAGCTTGAGGCAGGCTCAACAAGGCTTTACCGCTGCGGTTTTTCGAAAGAAGGTCGTCTTGCTTACACACAAAGCCATAACCCGCATCTGACGCCATCAGCACCAGATGATCGTTCTCGCCCATCATCACATGGCGCACTGTCGTACCTGCTGTGATGTTCAAGCGGCCAGTAATCGGCTCACCCTGACTACGCGCAGAGGGCAGACTGTGCGACTCAAGTGCGTAGCTGCGGCCATCAGTGCCGATAAACACAGCGGGCTGATTACTCTTACCACGTGCGGACGCCAGATAATTATCACCAGACTTATAGCTCAGCGTGGTCGCATCAACATCGTGGCCTTTCGCATGACGGATCCAACCTTTTTCAGACAGAACCACAGTAATTGGCTCGCTCGGGATCAAATCACGCTCTGTCATCGCTTTCGCTTCAGCGCGTTCAATCAATGGCGAGCGGCGATCGTCGCCGTACTTTTCAGCATCTGCCAGAATTTCTTTCTTCAGCAGGGTATTCATACGGCGCTCAGAACCCAGCAGCTTTTCCAGTTGCTCGCGCTCTTTGTTCAGCTCATCCTGCTCGCCACGGATCTTGATCTCTTCCAGTTTTGCCAACTGGCGGAGTTTGATTTCAAGGATCGCTTCGGCTTGCTTCTCGCTGAGGTCAAAACGACTCATCAGCTCTTTTTTCGGCTCGTCTTCGGTGCGGATGATCTCAATCACTTCATCAATGTTGAGATACGCAGCCAACAAACCTTCCAGGATGTGCAGACGGGCCAGTACTTTGTCCAGACGGTATTGCAGACGGCGACGCACGGTTTCGCGGCGGTATTCCAGCCACTCAGTCAGGATTCTAACCAGACCCTTCACCTGAGGACGGCCATCAAGACCAATCATGTTCAGGTTAACGCGGTAGCTCTTTTCCAGATCTGTTGAAACGAACAGGTGGTTCATCAGTTGATCGCAATCCACACGGTTTGAGCGTGGAACAATCACAATACGGGTCGGGTTTTCATGATCCGACTCGTCACGCAAGTCGTCGACCATCGGCAATTTCTTCGCGCGCATCTGGTTAGCGATTTGCTCCAGAAGCTTCGCACCGGAAACCTGATGCGGCAGCGCGGTGATCACGATATCGCCGTTGTCTTTGTGCCAGCAAGCACGCATCTTGATGGAACCACGACCATCGCGGTACAGCTTCTTGAGCTCTACCTGCGGTGTAATGATTTCGGCTTCGGTCGGATAATCCGGGCCTTTGACATGCTCAAGCAGGTCATCCAGCTCCAGTTTTGGCGTATCAATCAACGCCACCAGCGCATTTGCCACTTCACGGGCGTTGTGCGGTGGGATGTCAGTCGCCATACCGACTGCGATACCGGTCACGCCGTTCAGCAGGATATGCGGTAGACGCGCAGGCAGCGCTTTCGGCTCCTTCATGGTGCCGTCGAAGTTTGGCTGCCAGTCAACAGTGCCTTGTCCTAATTCAGACAGCAGCACTTCCGAGAAACGTGACAGGCGCGATTCAGTGTAACGCATCGCCGCGAAGGATTTCGGATCGTCTGGCGCACCCCAGTTGCCCTGACCATCAACCAGCGGGTAACGGTAAGAGAACGGCTGCGCCATCAATACCATGGCTTCGTAACAGGCGGAGTCACCGTGTGGGTGATACTTACCCAGCACGTCACCGACGGTACGGGCAGATTTCTTGTATTTGGCAGTTGCCGACAGGCCAAGCTCAGACATCGCATAAATAATGCGGCGCTGTACCGGCTTCAGGCCGTCACCGATAAAAGGCAGTGCACGGTCCATGATGACGTACATCGAATAGTTGAGGTATGCATCCTCAGTAAACTTCCTCAGCGGAAGCTGTTCGACACCGTCATAAGTGATATCAGTCATTGAAAACGTCCGATCTTAAAATTCTTGCTTAAACTTCGGTCAGCTCAGCCATGTCGCCTTTGTCTTGCAACCAGTGGCGGCGGTCTTCTGCGCGTTTCTTACCCAGGAGCATGTCCATCATGCGATCCGTTTCTTCCTGATCGTCAATGGTCAACTGAACCAGACGGCGGGTATTCGGATCCATGGTGGTTTCGCGAAGCTGCAGTGGGTTCATCTCACCCAGACCTTTAAATCGCTGTACGTCGATTTTGGCGCGCTTCTGGCTCAAACGCTCAAGGATGCCCGCTTTCTCTTCGTCATCCAGTGCGTAATACACTTCTTTGCCGCAATCGATACGGTAAAGCGGTGGCATTGCCACATACACGTGACCAGCTCTCACCAGCGCCTGGAAGTGCTTCACGAATAGCGCACAAAGCAGTGTGGCAATGTGAAGACCATCCGAGTCCGCATCGGCGAGGATACAAACCTTGCCGTAACGCAGGCCGCTCAGATCTTCACTGTCCGGGTCGATACCCAGCGCTACAGAAATATCGTGAACTTCCTGAGAGGCCAAAACCTGATCAGCTGAAACTTCCCACGTGTTCAGGATCTTACCGCGAAGCGGCATGATGGCCTGAAATTCACGGTCACGGGCTTGCTTGGCAGAACCACCTGCCGAGTCACCCTCGACGAGGAAGAGTTCAGTGCGCGCCAGATCCTGCATTGAGCAGTCTGTCAGCTTGCCCGGCAGTGCTGGGCCTGACGCCACTTTCTTACGCACTACCTTCTTCGCGGCGCGCATACGGCGGTGCGCATTAGCAATACAAACTTCTGCCAGTTGTTCCGCCAGTTGCGGACGCTCGTTCAGCCACAAGCTGAACGCGTCTTTTACGACGCCTGATACGAATGCAGCACATTGACGCGATGACAGACGCTCTTTGGTCTGGCCCGCAAACTGCGGATCCTGCATTTTTACAGACAGCACGTAGGCACAGCGATCCCAGATATCATCAGCTGTCAGCTTAACGCCGCGTGGCAACAGATTGCGGAATTCACAGAACTCGCGCATTGCATCCAGAAGGCCCTGACGAAGGCCATTCACGTGCGTACCGCCTTGAGCGGTTGGTATCAAGTTAACGTAACTTTCAGCAATCAGCTCACCACCTTCCGGTAACCAGATAACTGCCCAATCGGCCGCTTCATGTGGCGCATTGAATTCACCTACAAATGGTTCTGCCGGCAGCAGTTCGTAACCTTTTACGCCTTCTGCCAGATAATCTTTCAGGCCACTTTCGTAGCACCACTTGGTGGTTTCATCAGTGTTCTTGTCGGTAAAGACGATTTCAAGCCCAGGACAAAGTACGGCCTTGGCTTTCAGAATGCTTTTCAGACGGGAAACCGAGAATTTTGGTGAGTCGAAGTAGCTCGAATCTGGCCAGAAGTGAACACGCGTGCCTTTTGCACGGCGCCCACAAGTACCGGTTACTGTCAGTTCCTGTACTTTATCGCCATGTTCGAAGGCGATTTCATACACCTGACCGTCACGTTTTACCGAGACTTCGACACGGTTAGACAGGGCGTTTACAACCGAAATACCCACACCGTGCAAACCTCCACTGAACTGATAGTTCTTGTTGGAGAATTTGCCACCGGCGTGGAGCTTACAAAGGATCAGTTCTACACCTGAAACCCCTTCTTCCGGGTGAATGTCCACCGGCATGCCACGGCCGTCATCAATCACTTCAAGGGACTGATCCGCATGAAGGATGACTTCCACTTTACGTGCATGTCCCGCCAATGCCTCATCGACACTGTTGTCGATAACTTCTTGACCGAGATGATTTGGACGGGTCGTGTCTGTATACATACCGGGACGACGACGCACCGGCTCAAGACCATTGAGAACTTCAATGGATCCCGCGTTATAAACTTGCTCTGTCATAGATGAATGGTTTTCTAAATTTTGTCACATGGTCAGTGATGCCGCGCTAGCTTGTCAAATATTGTCACAGCTAACGAGGTTATTCTGTGAGTTGTGGTCACAGTCCCAGGAATTGAATGATTTCAGCGGGGTATCTGTCGAATCCGACAAAAGCATGATCGCCACCTGCTTCAACAGTTTGCTTGCAACCCTGGTATTTAGCGACGGCCTCTCGGTAATCAAGCACTTCATCGCCTTCTTGCTGCAGCAACCAGAGTGTCTCTGGATGAGAAATCACATCCACATCCAAGGCTTTCAACTCATCCATATGATGAGGCTCAAGCAGGTACTCTTCTCCGGTGTAAGGATTTTGCTGAGGCCCGAGGTAATCGGCCAACAAGTCATAAGGCTTTACCGCTGGGTTCACCAGCGCGGCACGAAACCCATAATGGGCATTTAGCCATGTCGATAGATAGCCACCGAGAGAACTACCAACCAAACCTATCTGATAGTCACCTTTGAAGGTTTCAATTATATGTTGGAGTTGGTGTGCGGCTTCGGCAGGGTAACAGGCGAGACGGGGAACTTCCAGCTTTATGTCTGGACGATGAAATTCGCACCAAGCCCGCATCTGCTCTGCCTTCGCAGAAAGCGGCGAGCTGTTAAAACCATGAATGTAGAGGAGCAAGGGCTTCATATTTTAGTAGCCTGTTGAATTCATATCAGGCTGAAATTCCGTGCCCTTAAGTCGTCCTACGTGGGTGATAATGGTGCCGTCCTGATGTAATTCAATTTCGCGCCAACCTGGATTAGTAGAATCCAGTGCAAAATCATCAGAATCAGGCTTGAATTGAATACAGGTTGAAGGTGCCGCCATGACGCGACGACCTTTATGTTCGGTATCCAGCGCTTGGTGAATGTGGCCACACACCACGCCTTTCACATTGTTGTGCTTTTCAACCACCGCCCAGAAGTCTTCCTGATTATGGAGTTGGTGTTGATCCAGCCATGCACTGCCAGCGGGGAGCGGATGGTGGTGAAGTAGCACCAATGTATGACGGTCTTTGTTTGTTGATAGCGCGATATCAAGCAGAGAAAGTTGCTCGTCAGAGAGACGTCCATGCGGCACGCCTTTCACCTGGCTGTCCAATACCACCAGTTGCCAATGCTCTCCAACTAACACGCTATCGCAACGTTGCAGCGTCGATTGCGCAAGAATGGAATGCATTTCCTGTTGGTAATCATGATTGCCCGGGAGCCAGAAACAAGGCTGCGACCAGTGAGCAATACCATCAACAAAACGCTGATAGGACTCGGCGGTGTGATCCTGGGAAATATCGCCGGTCGCGATAATGGCATCAAACTCAACCTGACTGGATTGGATTTCACCGACTACTGCCTGAAAACTCGCAGCCGTATTCACCCCAAGCAAACAACCATAAGGATCAGCAAAGAGATGGGTATCTGTAATTTGTAACAACCGGACGGTCTGGCTGTGTTGGCTTGGTAGATGGCTTATCCGCAACGTCTTGAAAACCCTGATCGTAAATACGCGCTCATGCACGTCAAACTAATAAATTATATTCTGTTTTGTTATACCGTTTTGCAGGCAATGCGCTAACCAGTCAGCAAGAAAAGCATTCACTTGATGCTTCTCATCTCTCTGGTGCATACGCGGGTTCGGATAATCATAGCGCGGCTGGATGCGAGAAATCTGCTGTGTGGTACACACTTCGGCCACACGTGCATCATGATACATACGAACTGTGAGTCTGGGTCGCAAATATTGGGGCACTTCACCACGCTGCCAAATATCGAGCAAGGTGGTGTAACGCGTCGACTCTACGATATCCATCTGGAACTCATGTCCCTGGATTTCATAAACGCAGGAGTCCCCCACGTTATCGTCACGCGGCATCAGTCTTAGCAATTTAGCGTAATTGGTCTCGTACATACGCATCAGCGCATTCAAGTCGACTCTGTACCCTTGCCTCAACATACCCTTATTCCCAATCGCTGCGTGTTCACCCAATGTTGGATGTCTCCGCGCGAACCCTATCACGGTTAAGTGCCAGCCATTGCAGCGCAATAAGAGAAGCAGCGTTTTCAACCTTGCCTTCCTTTATCCATTGCATTGCTGTGATAAACGGCACCACATGTACCAAAATATCTTCGCCTTCTTCCGGCAAACCATGAACGCCTTCAGCATTCGACGCATCTACAAGCCCAAGATACAGATGAATGCGTTCAGAGCACCCTCCTGAACTCGACAGGTAACTGGTCATTCGCTCGAGCTTACTGACAGAAAGCCCTGCTTCCTCATCCGCTTCGCGCACAGCGACCTCCTCTGGGGATTCATCTTTATCGATGATCCCTGCGACAATCTCTAACTGCCAGGGAGAATCGCTTGCCATCATTGCTCCGATGCGGATTTGCTCAACCATCACAACCTTGTCAGTCACCGGGTCATAAGGGAGCATCGCGACGGCGTGGCCTCGCTCGAATAGCTCGCGTTCAATGGCATCACTCCAGCCACCGGCAAAAAGTCGATGACGAAAGCGATATTTCACCATCTTAAAGTAACCATTATAGACAACGTCGTTTGCTTCAATTTTGACGTCGTCTTTCCCAAATTGGGATGGTGTATTTTGCTGTGGCACGGAATATCCCTTTATTCCTGCAAACGGGGAGCAAATGATAAATGGTCGAAATGTGGAGCCGCAATGTCATACCTTCACTTTTTTGGTATGGATTGCAGAATTATTTGAATATCTTTATGGTTCAGATGGTTTTACAATCAATTTTTCTCAAGAAACCATCACATTGTCAGTTCCAAGTAAGCATCCATAGTTTACACTAGGGTCGGACACCTATTGGCAATTGACGAGATAACGATAAGTTCAGGGACTACCTATTATGAAAAAATTGCTCCCCCTTTTTATCGGGGTTGCGCTAGGCACTGCCGCTCCCCTGGCAAGCGCTGACGATTTGATTCAGGTTTACGAGCAGGCGAAACAAAGCGACCCACAACTTCTACAAGCCGCTGCAACTAAAGACGCTGCTTTTGCTGCTGTCGATACCAACCGCGGTACGCTGCTGCCACAAATTAACCTTAACGCAGGCTACAATTTGTCTCGCAACAGCGATGACAGTATTAATGACACCGACACACTGACTGCCGGCATTACTCTTAGCCAAGAGCTTTTCGAGCAGAATAGCTGGATTAACCTTGATATCGCAGAAATTACTGCCCGTCAGGCTGATGCAGTTTATGCGGCAGAACAACAAGGTCTTATGCTTCGTGTCTCACAAGCATACTTCAATGTGCTTCGCGCTATTGATGATCTGATTTTCGTGCGCGCAGAGAAAGCTGCAGTTGGTCGTCAATTAGAACAAACCAAGCAGCGCTTTGAAGTGGGTCTATCTGCAATCACTGACGTGCATGATGCACAAGCACAGTATGACTCCGTGCTGGCTCAGGAAATTCTGTCTGAAAACCAGGTTTCCAACAGCTACGAAGAACTTCGTGAGATCACTGGCACCCGTCATGCTGACCTCTACGTACTGAACACTAAAACTTTCTCTGCCACCCGCCCAGAACAAGTTGCCGATGAGCTGGTTAAGCAAGCAGAAGAGGGCAACCTGAGCCTGCTGGCACAGCGCATTTCTCGCGATGCAGCGAAGGAGCGTATTAGCCTGGCAGAGTCTGGCCACCTACCTTCTCTGACATTTGATGCAGGTTATAATTATACCAATCAAGAAAACCGCTCTAATTCCTCTAACGATATAGATAACAGTGAACTGAGGGGTGGTATCAACTTCAACATGCCTCTGTACAGTGGTGGAACTATCAGCGCTGGCGTGAAAGAAGCGCAGTTTAACTATGTTGCTGCGTCTGAGCAGTTGGAGGGTACATACCGCTCGACTGTGAAAGATGTTCGTGCGTTTTACAACAACATCAACGCCAGCATCGGTGCACTTCGTGCGTATGAACAAACCGTGGTTTCACAGCGCTCTGCGTTGGAAGCAACAGAAGCCGGCTTCGAAGTGGGTACCCGTACTATCGTAGACGTACTGGATGCGACCCGTCGCCTTTACGATGCGAACCGTAACCTGTCGGATGCACGTTACGATTACATCATCAGCGTATTGCAATTGCGTCAAGCGGTGGGCACGCTGAACGAACAAGATCTGGTTGATATCAACAACGGTCTGCTTCCACCGAAAAAATAACTTTTCGGTAAGTATCAAAAAGGCGCCTAAGGCGCCTTTTTTGTTTCCAACTCACTTTGCCACAAAAAGGGGTTAAGCCTTGTTGTGACCGCCTAGGATAGAGTTGATGATCTCTGTGGTTGAGCAACCGTCTTCGAAATTCAGCACGCGAACTTCACCGCCTGCGGCAATCACTTCTTCACCGCCAGCGATATCTTCAGGCTTATAATCGCCGCCTTTCACCAAGAGATTAGGCAGCACTTCACTGATAAGACGTTGCGGCGTTTCTTCACCGAATGGTACAACCCAATCCACAGCACCCAGACCTGCCAATACAGCCATGCGGCGATCGGTAGGATTTACCGGACGACCAGGACCTTTTAGTCCACGCACAGATTCGTCAGTATTCACGGCAACAATCAGACGATCGCCCAGTTTTGCTGCTTCATTTAGGTACGCCACGTGGCCAGCATGCAGAATGTCGAAACATCCGTTCGTCATCACCACTTTCTCACCACGGGATTGAGCCATCTGCACTGCTGCTTTCAGCTGTTCTTCAGTGACAACACCATAACCAGAATGATGGCTGCCATGCACAGCTTCCGTCAGTTCAATGGTAGACAGAGTGGATGTGCCCAACTTGCCAACCACGACACCAGCGGCAGCATTTGCCAGCGCACAGGCGTCTTCGATAGGCTTGCCTGCCGCCAAAGAAGCCGCCAGCACCGAAATCACGGTATCGCCCGCACCTGTCACGTCATACACTTCTTTTGCCAGCGTTGGCAGGTTCAGTGGCTCATGCTCTTTGCGAAGCAAAGTCATGCCGTTTTCACTGCGGGTTACCAGCAGAGCTTCGAATTCGAATTTTTCGATAAGCGCCAAACCACGCTCAACAATATCTTCTTCCGTGCGGCAAGTACCCACAACAGCTTCAAATTCGCTCATGTTTGGCGTCAGCAACGTTGCACCACGGTAGCGTTCAAAGTCAGCACCTTTCGGGTCGACCAGCGTAGCAACACCTGCCTGACGCGCCAGTTGGATCATAGGCTGAACATTTTCCAGTGCGCCTTTCGCGTAATCCGACAGGATCATAGCCTTGGCTTTTGGCAGTGCCGCTTCAATACGCTCAAGAATTGGCTGAACGTCTACATCGTGGAAGCCTTCTTCAAAATCCAGACGAATCAACTGCTGGTTACGGCTCATTACACGCAATTTGGTGATGGTCGGAAAATTCTCCAAACCAACAAAATCACATTCCACTTTCAGCGAGCTCAACGTGTTGTTCAGCACTTGCGCTTGCTCATCCTGGCCTACCAAACCAATCAGTTGTGCCTTGCCACCCAGCGCTGCGATATTCATCGCCACGTTGGCAGCACCGCCTGGACGCTCTTCAGTCTGGTTGATTTTAACGACCGGTACCGGAGCTTCCGGAGAGATACGTCCCGTTGGGCCATACCAATAGCGGTCAAGCATGACATCTCCAACAACCAGAACGTCGGCTTGCTGATAATCAGGCAAAGTCAGTTTCATTGTTTTCTCCAGGGAAAAAGGAACGTCGGCGATATTACCATAAACACATCACTGCAACAGCCATGCGGGCAACAACTCACTTCTTCTATGTCTTTCAATTGCTACAGTAAGATAGCTTGTTGACGAACTCTGACTATTTCAAAAGTTTCGGTATACAATGACGACCTTATTTTCTCGCTTGATTCAGGAAACACGACAACGCTATGAGCAACAATTCTGAAGCGCCCACTTTCCAATGGTCCTTACTACATCCTAAGTATTGGCACACCTGGATTGGTGTCGGGTTGATGTTCCTAATAAGTTGGATGCCTTATCGCGTGCAACGCTTCCTTGGCCGGAAGCTTGGTTTGCTGATCATGAAGTTCTTCAAAAGCCGCAAGAAGATTGCTTCGCGAAATCTGGAGCTTTGCTTCCCGGAGATGACAGGCGGTGAACGAGAAGCCTTGCTGAAGGAAAACTTCCAGCATATGGGCTTAGCGTTTTTTGAAACTTGCATGGCATGGTTCTGGCCAGCATGGCGTATCAAGAAACACATGAAATACGAAGGTTTTGAGCAAATCGAAGAGTTCAAAGCCAACAATGAAGGTGTACTGGTGGTAGCAGTGCATTCATTTAACTTAGAGTTGGGTGCCCGCGCTTTCGGGGTTCATACTTCTGGTTATGGTGTATACCGACCTAACACTAACCCGGTCTACGACTGGTTCCAATACCGTGGCCGAACCCGCGAGAACAAATGCATTGATCGTCGCGACGTGAAGCAGATGATCAAACGCCTGCGCCAAGGCGAGCTGGTTTGGTATGCACCGGACCATGACTATGGCCGTCACCGCTATGCATGGGCGCCACTGTTTGCGGTCGAAAAAGCCTGCACTACGACGGGTACACACCTGCTTGCTTCTGCCAGCAAATGTAAAGTCGCTACATTCACCATCACGAGAGACCGTGAAGGCACTGGCTACACCATGAGACTGGATCCGCCAATGGAAGCTTTCCCTTACGATGATGCCGAAGCCTCTGCGGTTTATACCAATAAGTTTGTGGAACGATCGATCATGCGTGCGCCTGAGCAGTACATGTGGCTGCACCGCCGATTCAAGAGCCGTCCTGAAGGCGAACCCTCGCTATATGACTGAGTTATCAATGGGCTAGATCCTGCGAGTAATTCTGCAAAAAGCGGCACTGAATCAGTAGCCGCTTTTTCATTTCCTAGGCTCTAGATCCTACTCTTCCTAGGGCCTGTTTTACACAGGCTCCATCCACTCTTCCCAAGCCGCTTTCACCGCTTCGCGCTCTGCTATGAACGCACTGTCTTCAACTTCCACAGACGCATCAAGTAGGTTCAGACGATGAATTTCATCGCGCATCGCAACATAAGCATCCCGTAAGGTTAGTGCTTGCGGCGTACTGAGAATGCCCGCTTGTGCCATGTCTTCAAGGATGCGGACGTTATCGCTCCATCGGGTCAATGCTGGTTCGTCATTGGCATTCGCCAGCACGAAGAACTGGGTCATAAATTCAATATCAGTAATCCCGCCCGGATCCTGTTTGATGTGGAATTTGTCCTTCTCTTTGCTACCAAGGTGGTCGCGCATTTTATGGCGCATCTCGACCACTTCCTTACGCAGGGCATCAACGTCGCGCTCTTTCGTCAGTACGCGCTTACGCACATCTGCAAAGCCCTTTGTCAGCAGTGCATCACCATAAACCAAACGGGTACGCACCAGCGCCTGATGCTCCCAGGTCCAGGCCTCTTCGTTTTGGTATTCTTCGAACGACTCGAGCGTTGTCACCAGCATTCCTGAAGCACCAGAGGGGCGAAGGCGGGTATCGATTTCATACAACACGCCTGATGCTGTCCGAGTAGAAAATAGATGGACGATACGCTGAGCCAGTCGCAGATAGAACTGGCGGCTGTCTATCTCTTTCGGGCCGTCAGTGTAGGTGTTATCCGGGCAATCGTGCACAAACACCACATCCAAGTCTGAGTTGTAACCGAGCTCAATGCCTCCAACTTTGCCGTAACCAATTACCGCAAAGCCACGGCCATCTCGGCCAGACAGGTGAGATGGTTGCCCGTACTTTTCCGTCATCTGATACCAGGCCTGATTCACCACAGCTTCCACAATGGCTTCCGCCAAATAGGTTAAGTGATCGCTCACCTTCATCACTGGCAGTACGTCAGCAATATCAGCCGCTGCGATACGGAGCAGCTGGGTTTGCTTGAACTGGCGGATGTTTTCCATTTGCTGTTCCATATCCTCTTCCGGAATACGGGCGAGAAAATCAAACAGCTCGTTGCGGTATTGATCGAGTGGCGTTGGATTGTAAAGGTGTTGCAGATCCAGAAGTTCATCCAGAAGGATAGGGTAATTCGCCAGTTGCTCGGCCACCATTGGGCTTGCACTGCAAAGGCGTACTAATTGGGTAATTGCTCCATGGTGCTCATCGAGAAGTTCCAGGTACGTTGTACGCGTCGCGATACGAACCAGCAGTTTGAGCACCCGCTCAAGCACCGCCATTGCATCTGTACGGCACACAATGTGGCTGAGCATCAGAGGCATAAGGCGGTTCACCACTTCACGACCTCGAGGGCCCAAAGTGCGTTTTGCTAACTCTTCTTTGAATCGCAGCAATGCTTTGGCCTGATCTTCAGCGCTTTGTGCCTGCATGTCGCTCAGGATCTTCTCGACCAAGTCAGGATCACGTGCAGCATCCCAGATCTCACTGAATTCAGCGCCGATCTTCTCTTCTTCGTTTTCCTCTTCGTCGCCAATCAGATTATCGAAGATGTCGTGGACACCCTGCATGTGGAAAGCAATCTTCTCACGAAGCGCGTCCCACTCCGTTTCACCCATAGCCACGGCAAGACGCAACCTATCACGATCGTTATCAGGCAAGGTTTGGGTCTGTTTATCACCAATGGCTTGCAGCAAATTCTCTACTCTACGCAGGTAGCGGTATGATGCTTCGAGCGTGTCAGCTTCCTTCTCCGGCAGCAGCTCCAGTTCGCGAATCGCATTCAAAGTGATGAAAAGGCCACGTTTACGCAAAATCGGATCGCGACCGCCTCGGATAAGCTGGAAAGACTGGACGATAAACTCGATTTCACGAATACCACCCGCCCCCAACTTAATGTTGTCTGTCAGGCCACGGCGACGCACTTCACTGCGGATCATCGCCTTCATACGACGTAGAGACTGGATCGCACTGAAATCGATATATCGGCGGAACACAAAAGGACGCAGCATCTGACGGAGAGTCTGGTAACAGGCAAACTGCTCTTTCCCCATCACCCGCGCTTTGATCATCGCGTAACGTTCCCAATCTCGTCCCTGCTCCTGATAGTAATCTTCAAGCGCCGCGAAACTCATGACCAATGGGCCACTATCACCAAACGGGCGAAGGCGCATGTCGACGCGATAACAGAAACCATCATACGTTTGCTGATCCAACGCTTTGATCAAACGCTGACCGAGACGGGTGAAGAACTGGGCATTGGCAATGCTGCGACGCGCGCCTTGGGTTTCGCCGTTCTCAGGGTATGTAAAAATAAGGTCGATATCAGAAGAGAAATTCAGCTCGCCGCCGCCCAACTTACCCATGCCGAGGATCAACATTGGCTGTGGATTTCCGTCTGCATCACAGGGCGTTCCCCACTCATTGCAGCAGAAACGGTAAAGCCAGCCGTAAGCTTCCATGATCATGGCTTCTGCCAGTTTAGAGAGATGGGCGAGACCATCATCAAGGGAAATGGCGTCGTTAAAGTCATGCCATGCCAGCCAAACCATCTCACGTCGACGGAAACGGCGAAGCTCACGCAATAGGCTATTTTCATCCTGCTGGCTATCGAGTTGCTCTTTCAGCAGTTTACGGTATTGCGCGATACGAAGACCGGAGCCGAGATTATCCTTTAACCAAGGCAGCAGGTTTTCGTCATGAAGCACCGATTCATTGATGAAGTCGCTCAGTGCCAATGTGCGGGAAAGGGTCTCCCTGTCAGCACCTTGCCATTGTTCAAGGTTATCAGGCTGTTTTTCAGCCAGAGTGTCGATAGCGCGAGTTGCGCAAGCATCCAGTTCCGTGGGAAGCGACATCGGTGATCTTTCCTTTGAGCTTTCTAGTTAACCTTAAAATATCATAAAAAAAGCCCACACAATCGGTGGGCTTCCTCATTCCTAAACGGAAATCAAACTGCGAACTCTTTGATTTTCAGATCAAGCTTTTCTGCATTGCCCTGCATGCTTTCTGAGGTTTCCGCCAGCTCAGTCACCACAGTCACAGACGCCTCCACCAGCTCTCGGACATTGGTCAGATTCTGATTCATCTCATCAGCCACTGAGGCTTGCTGCTCTGCGGCGGTGGCGATATGGAAGTTCATGTCGTTGATTTGGGAGATTTGCTCCACAATCAGGTTGAGCTCTTCGCCCGCTTTGCTGACTGACTCTACGCTTTCCACGGCTTCCACCACGCTTTGCTCCATCAGGCCAACCGCCTGCTGAGCTGAAGACTGAAGCTGGGTGATCATATCCTGAATTTCTAAAGTGGCTTTCTGAGTGTTTTGCGCCAGGTTACGCACTTCATCGGCTACCACGGCAAAGCCTCGGCCCATTTCACCAGCACGCGCTGCCTCAATCGCGGCATTAAGTGCCAGCAAGTTGGTCTGCTCTGAAATCCCCTGAATGGTCACTACAACAGAACTGATTTTCTCAACGCGCTCTTCCACCTGATTGACTACGCTCGCTGACTCGCGGATATCATCAGACAGCTTGTTGATAGTCGAAATCGTGTTGCTCACGTACTGCTGACCGTTCGCCACCTGTTCGCGGGATGCTTCTGTCGCCTGTGAAGCTGCACGCGCATGGCCCGCAACATCTTGTACTGTGGAAGTCATTTCGCTCATTGCTGACGCCAACTGGTCGATCTCACCGAATTGCTCTTTGGCAGATTCGCGGGTCTCGTCCATGCTGATGCTCATCACCTCAGCCATATCAGACAATTCTTCCGAAGAGTGACGCTGCGTTTTAATCACGCTCGACAGTTGAATACGGCTTTTTTCCAGTTCACGCGCCAGCTCACCGAACTCGTCTTTGCAGTCCATCACCACTGGCACACTCAGATTCTTCTGAGCCATATTACGCATACCGTCGATCAAGCAATTGATTTGGCGAAGCATCAGGTTAGAGCCGCCCAGCAGTATGACCATAAAGGCAACAATCATAAGCGCGGTTTGCCATGCCACCTGAATCAGATAAGCGTTGTAGTATTGTTCAGCCGCGGAATCTGGTTGGGAAGAAATGGACAGCCAATCCGTGTTTCCTACAGGCACGGCAATGCCATGACGCCCTTCGTTAGCAAGATGGTAGGTAAATTCACCCTGAGTATTTCGAATCACTTCTGTCAGCATTCGGCCATTTTCAAGTGGCAGGTTCAATCCATCAAAATTACGGATGCTTGGATGCGCCAGAACTTCACCGGTTTTACGGTTGGTGAAGTAGATGTATTGGTTAATTTCGCTGGTCGCGTTTTCTCGGCTCACCACACGCTGAAGCAGCGATGTGCCGTTCTCTTCTTTCAGAAGCTCTTTTGCCATTTCAGCACTTCGCAATGCCAGACTATGGCTTTGCGCTTCAGTGACCTCACTGACAGAGTCTCGAAACGTATTGGCGTCCCACAACTGTTTTGCCACCAATAGCAAGGTACTGAAAACCATTAAAAGAATGAGTTTGGGAACCAGTTTGATGTTGGCAACGGCCTTTTCCCAAGGCCTGAATATCATCTGTGACATTCTCGATGACTCCTTGATAGTTGCATCGCGTAAACTGCGATACAGTAGAGAGAAAGCAAGCGGAATAGGGTTAGGTATCTGTCGAGCGTTAACTTCGGTGGAGATGCTAAACCCTAAAAAACTAACGGCAGCACAGGTTGTTTATTGAGTGATGAGCGAGACCGAAACGAAAAACTTAGATCTGAATCCGATGGGATTGTTGAGTCTGTTGCTTTCCTTTGTCTCACTTTGTGTGGTCACTACCATTTTATTGCTGCCTAAAAGCGACCCTCTTTATACCTTATTGCTAGGCATCGATACGCTGATTTGTCTGATATTTTTGCTACAAATCGCCCTACATCTTCTTAAAAGTGATAACAAAGTCACTTATTTGAAAGCACATTGGATAGATATTCTCGCCAGCATCCCTGTGGTTGAAGCACTACGTTTCGCCCGCATTTTCCAAATATTCCGCGTAATCCGTCTTATTCAGCAAAGTCAGTCACTGCTCACTTACATGAGCGAAAACCGGAACGAAACCACCATGGCGACCATTCTGTTGCTGCTGACGGTTCTTGTTTCCACAGGCTCTGCAGCGGTTTTCGCACTCGAAAGCCCTTCAGACGAGGCCAACATCACTAGCCTGACTGATGCTATCTGGTGGGTGTTTGTCACTATTTCTACCGTAGGCTACGGCGATTACTACCCTGTGACACCGGCAGGACGCGCTGTCGCGGTAATAGTGATTATGTGTGGTGTTGGTATTTTTGGTGCTATCACTGGCCTTGTGACTTCCTATGTCACCAAGCCAGAGAAGAAAGCGCAGGAAAGAGAAGAACGCCGCCGCGAAGCGTTGGAACTTATTCTCACGCAGCAAACTGAAATATTGGAACGCCTTACAGCAATTGAAGCCAAGCTGGAGAACAAACCACCTTCGCAGCAAGCAAAAAAATAGCGCCATCAGGCGCTATTTTTAAACATTCAGAATTTAGATATCCCAATAGGGTTCAAGCTGTAGGCCAATCTGACGCGATTGCATCATGGCATGCAGCAAAGATTCTTCCTTGCGACCCAGCCATTTTTCGATCTGCGCGCGATCATCCTCATCCAAATCTTCATCATCAGCCAGCTTTCTCACAGGCTCAAGCAGTTGAAAGTCTTCAATGCCTTGCAGCAGATCAAGCCAAGGAAGACGGAAAGTTTCCCGCTCTTCAGTCTCAAATAAGGCAGCGACACAACACCCTGACATCAGGTTTCGGTTCAGGCGCGGCTGCTGATCCAGATAAGCAAAGCGATCCAGCTCATTGCCTTCCGCGAAGACACTCAAAAGCTCATCCCAGGATTGGGCCAGCGAGCGGTTAGCAAACTGGCGAATAGGCTCACCCAATTTTTCACGGGCTTTGTCATCCAGGAACGGTTGCCAACCACGAGTCAGGATCCAGCGGCTCAAATCAAGCAGCAGGTTGCAATAACGGCTTGAGTGCAATAGCTCCAACACTTCAGCACGCTCTGGCAATTCGTCATAGCGATCTGAAAGCTTTGCCATCAATGGCTTTTGCGCGTTCAGTTTACGCAGAAAGTGACCTTTATCGTCGAGCAAGCGCTCAATAGCCCGGCCCTCGTAAACCCAATCCAGTTCCCCTTCCAGCCATTGCAGCTCCTGACGAAGCAGTGCACTGGCGCGACGCGGGATCAAACCACCATAAAGCACCAGAGCCTGGCGGATCAGCGACACGGCGTTGCACATCTCAAAGATGGCTTCCTGCTCAGGACGCTCCACGTAGACCTGCTCATGGTAGTGCCAGTGATCAAGCGCGTGCTCGAGCGCTTTAACAAACGACTGCTCTACCGACATCAGGCCGCTAACATGAACCATGGTCAGCGGTTTCACCGGATCACCTTCATAGCCAGTCGCCAGACGGTAACCTCGGGCCGCTTTACTCAGATTGCCCAAACGCAAACCGCCGTTTTCTGCCAGCTCTCGCGCCAGCACAAACAGCGCATCTGTCTGACCAGACTTCAGCTCAAGCTCAACTTCGCAAATCGGGTCGTAGCCCCCGTTCTCAGTAGTGACTTCGCCGCTGTCGAAAGCTAGCTCCACCTGACTGCTGTCAGGCATCGCAAGCAGCCACTGCTGGCGCTCAAAATCTGTAGAGAACAAAGGATTCAGGTTGGCACTGAGTGCTTCGATGTCTAAACCTTCTGGCCAAGCATCAGCGGGAATCAGTGAAAGATCAGGAACTGGAGATTCCAGTTCTGCATTGTATTCCGGACGTTGGTGAAGTCCTGCAACAACGCGGCCTGCGGTTTTCAGTGTTTGCACGAACACATCGTCATAGCGCCTGACACGAAGCCCAATATCATGGCGTCGCAGCAGGTAATCCGGGGTGTCGTAGTAGATATTACCGAGGTCTCGCTGGCGTTGCTGCAATACCTTTAAATCAGTAATTTTGTCTCGAATTTGGCGTGAAAAATCGGTTGAGACAAAAAACTTTAGCTCTATCTCAGTTTCCATAAAGGTACCCATAACCAATAGCAGAACAAGGATATGGGTATTCGCTTATGCGAGCAAGAGACTTTCATTGATCTGAAACGGTATCAATACAAATGTGATTACGATAACATTCGCCGCCTAAATAACCATCGCGTCACCAGAAATCCATACCCCTGAAATATTCAGGTGATTTCCGGTGTAATATTTAGCCTGATCCTTTGGACAGGTCTTTTAGGTAGATACGGCTATGCCTGTAAATACAATTGTTGGGCTGTTCGCAAAGAGCCCTTTAAAACCTTTGCAACGCCATGTGAGCCGCGTAAACGACTGCTGCTCGCTGTTGGTCCCTTTCTTCGAAGCTTGTGAGAAAGGCGATTGGGAACGTGCAGAACAACTGCGCCACGAGATTTCCACGATTGAGAAAGAAGCAGATGCGCTCAAACGTGAAATCCGCCTTAAATTGCCTCGCGGTCTCTTCCTTCCGGTAGACCGTACTGACATGCTCGACCTGCTTATCCAACAGGACAAGCTTGCAAACCTCGCCAAAGACATTGCCGGCCGTGTGATTGGTCGACAACTCCAAGTCCCTTCCTTGCTCTACACCGACTTCGTCGCCTACGTGCAACGTTGTCTGGACGCTGCCGATCAGGCACGTCGCGTTATCAGTGAATTGGATGAACTGCTGGAAACTGGCTTTAAAGGACGTGAAGTCACTCTGGTTGAAGAAATGATCCACCAGTTGGATACCATTGAGGGCGATACTGACTCAATGCAAATCAAACTTCGCCAGCAATTGATGTCAATCGAGAGTGAATACAACCCGGTTGATGTGATGTTCCTTTACAAGATTCTTGAATGGGTCGGCGCTATCGCTGATCAGGCACAACGTGTTGGCTCGCGTCTTGAGCTGATGCTGTCGCGCTCGTAACGCGCCATTCATCTAAGAGATAACAAGGTAATACAATGGAAATCCTAGCGAATTACGGCACCATTATTATTTTGGTGGCCGCAGTCTTTGGTTTCATGATGGCTATCGGTATCGGTGCAAACGACGTTGCCAACGCCATGGGTACGTCAGTGGGTTCTAAAGCACTGACCGTTAAACAAGCCATCATCATTGCGATGATTTTTGAATTCGCCGGCGCTTATCTGGCCGGTGGTGAAGTGACAGACACCATCCGCAAAGGGGTGATTGAAACGTCGCTTTATGCCTCCCAACCTGAAGTGCTGGTTTACGGCATGATGTCTGCGCTGCTGGCAGCGGGTACATGGCTACTGGTTGCGTCCTACATGGGCTGGCCGGTTTCCACCACTCACTCCATCATTGGTGCAATTATCGGTTTCGCTTGTGTGTCTGTCGGCACTGAAGCAGTGGACTGGAGTTCGGTGCAAGGCATCGTAGGCAGCTGGCTTGTCACGCCGTTGATTTCCGGTGTGTTCGCTTACGCGATTTTTGTCAGTGCCCAACGCCTGATCTTTGATACCGATAAACCGTTGATCAACGCCAAGCGTTTCGTACCGGTCTACATGTTCCTGACGGCGATGATTATCGCTATGGTAACCATCAAGAAAGGTCTGAAGCATGTCGGTTTGCATCTTTCTACCGGTGAAGCAGTGATGGTATCCATTGCGGTTTCTTCTCTGATCATGATGTTCGGGTACGTCTACATCAACCGCAAGTACAAAGATGACACAGCAAGCACAAATGGCTACCAAGGCGTTGAACGCGTATTCAGCCTGTTGATGGTCGTGACAGCCTGTGCGATGGCATTCGCGCACGGTTCTAACGACGTAGCAAACGCGATCGGTCCACTGTCGGCTATCGTGTCTACCGTTGAACACATGGGCCAAATCACCGAGAAGAGCACCATTGCATGGTGGATTCTACCTCTGGGTGGTATCGGTATCGTGGTGGGTCTGGCAACTTTGGGTCACAAAGTGATGGCGACGGTAGGTTCAGGTATTACTGAGCTGACACCAAGCCGTGGTTTCGCGGCTCAGCTGGCAACCGCATCTACGGTTGTTCTGGCTTCCGGCACGGGCCTTCCAATCTCTACCACGCAAACGCTGGTCGGTGCGGTATTGGGTGTTGGTTTTGCCCGTGGTATCGGTGCACTGAATCTGGGTGTCGTGCGTAATATCGTGGCATCTTGGGTCGTCACCCTGCCAGCCGGTGCGCTGCTTGCAGTGATTTTCTTCTACGTTATGCAGGCTGCATTCGGCGTATAAGACAAACTAAGAAAGGCATTTCAGTCACGTTTTTGTGCAGTGATGTCAGTCTTCGGTCAAAAAAGGGAGGTTATGCCTCCCTTTTGTTGTACCTGAACCCCAAAATTTTTTAGTATTTGGATCTTATACCCAAACAACCTGAAGATGCAGGATTCAGCGAGTTTGACTGGCATTGTGATCGCGGCGTTCCTTTGTAGGTGTAGTCACCTCCATCAAAAAGGAACAACAAAGAGCACAGTGTCAGTCAACTCGCCCGAAGGGAGGCCTTCAATGCGCCCACTTCTTCGTTAAATTCCACGGAAGTAGAACGACTACTCCTCGTGAAATTTGTCTCGAATTGAACGCATTGATGACCTCTGAATGCGAGCATCTTCAGGTCGTTTGGGTATATCAGTCTTAACTATCACGACCAAAACAAAGGAATACTCCGTGAAGCAACTTTTCTCTGCCCTGGCTGTACTTATGATGCTGGCGGTCCCTGCTGCACATGCGAAGGACAACTACATCTCAGATGAGCTTTTCACTTACATGCATTCTGGCCCGGGCACCCAGTTCCGTATTCTCGGCAGTGTGGATGCGGGTACGAAAGTGACAGTTGTGGACAGTAACCGTAACGCTGGCTACACCCAAATTATTGATGATCGTGGTCGTAAAGGCTGGGTTGAAACCAAGTATGTTTCTAAACAACCTGGTCTGAAAGTTCGTGTACCTGCATTGGAAGAAGAACTGAAGCAGGTAAAAGAAGCACTGTCGAGTGCACAAGGCGATGCGGAAGCAAAAACCAAAGGCCTGATTGAGTCGCTGGATCAGCGCAACGCTCAGGTGAAAGAGCTGGAGCAACACACCAGCGAACTGAACCAGAAGCTGATCGATGCGCAAACCGAAATCCGCGAGCTGCGCGCACGTATCGACACTCAGAAAGATGACTTGCTGATGCGCTACTTTGCTTACGGTGGCATGGTTGCGGGTGGCGGTCTGCTGTTTGGTCTCATCCTGCCGCACCTGATCCCACGCCGCAAGAAGCGTAATAATGGTTGGGCGTAAGCGATAAGCAAACGACAATAAAAAAGCCGCGAAAGCGGCTTTTTTGTTTTTTGAATCAGCACTAAAGGCAATAGCGTTTGGCTTTACTGCTTTTCCCAGACCCCAAACCCTAGGACCTAGGAAAAAACTCTAGACGCGAACTCTTGCATTACCATGTTGTTAGCGCTGGAATGGCGATGAGCGCATCTTCAAACTGCACCACCACTTGCTGGGGTTCAATACCGCGAAGCAATACGCCATCTGCCACAAACTGACCTTCACGGGCTTCTTTGCCATTGACCTTCACCCAACGGTTACTCTCATTAGAGGTATAGATATGGGTTTGAAAATCCATCGCAGGCAAGCGGTTTAATTGCGCAGAATTCAGCTCAGCAATCGGCACGACATTGCTCTCTGGCTGAGCGCGGTCCAATTTCGCTTCCAGGGTACGCGACTTATCACTGCCCATGGCTGCTTCGACTTTCTGCGCCAGTTCAGGAGAGAGTTCAGATAAATCCAAATCTTCCAGTGTCAGCTCGTTATTCCCTTTCAGTTGTGTCTGATTCGGCGCGGTAAAGGTTGTGCTGCCGATTTCTACCACTTCAGGCTCTGACGGCTCAGACTGAGCAATATCTTCTTCCACAACCGGCTCAATGACAGGCTGCGGCAAAGGCTCAAGCGCAAGTTCAAAGACATCTGAATCTGGCATCACCACAATCTCACCATCTGAAAGCGCCAGCTTCTCGCCCGGAGTAGCATCAATGCTGCCCACCAGCGTTGGCCCAAGCATTTGCAGCACAGAGTCCAGAACCATAAAGGTCATAGCGCCAGGGATACCATCCGCATCCAAGCCTTTGCTGCGTTGGAACTCACGTACTTTCACGCGCTGCTCCTGACCAAAGGTATTAGATACCGGCGCATTCTCGCCCAGCACCAGATTCAAGCGCTGATCCAGCCACTGAACACGCTCACCGCGCTGACCAAAGCGGATAAAGTTAGGGTTGCCTAATGGCGGACGCCAAAGCACCAACGCTTCGCCGCTCCAGTATTGGTTTAGGAATTCTTCGCTCACCAGCAGACGTTTGTCAGCCGCCAGCAGTTCAAACTGACCGTCACCTCTGCCATACAGCACGGCAAACCAGTTTTGGCCACCTGTGCCGTTCATTTCAAGCACAGCTGGACGATCGATAGTCAACAATTGGGAAAGCGGTAAGTTTCCTTTAAAGCAGGCAAGCTCACCACGCACTTCTGATGAACAGCCCGCTGCCAACACATCGGCATCAAAGCCCCAAAGCTTATAAAGGGACTGCATCGATGAGCCTGCACTCAAACTCTCACGAGTCACTTCGCTAAGTGGCAAAGTGACAATGGTCTGGACCGGCTTGTTAGCCTCGGCTTTCACCACAGGTGTCGGCTCGGAAACGACAACAACAGGCGCTGGTTGCTCAACCACTTCAACAGCAGCCGGCTCAGTGACAACCACAGGAGCAGGAGATTCAGTCGCAACAACAATCGCTTCGTCCTCGCTGCCAACACCGAGCCCAACCCGAATAGCGATAGCAAGTAAGGCTGCACCACCAATCGCACCGGCATAAACAGGCCAATAACGTTTGTAGTCAGTCTGTGGCTTGCTCTGTACCACGCCCTGCCATTCCAGCACGTCCTGACAAGCACGCGCCGCAATGGCTTTGTTGACCTTCTGGCGCGATTCTTTAAACGCCATCTTCAGCGCTTTATCACACACCAGGTTCACCAGACGCGGCACACCTCCCGTCTCGTTGGCAATCAACTTAATGGCTGCCCCATCAAACAAAGGCTCCAAACCACCCGCGCAGCTGATACGGTGCGTGATGTATTGATGCACTTCATCCGGCGTGAGCGGCATCAAGTGATAACGCGCGGTAATGCGCTGAGCAAGCTGGCGAAGATTGGACTGACGCAGCATTTGCTGCAGCTCAGGCTGACCAATCAGAATCACTTTTAAAAGCTTGCGGTAAGAGGTTTCGATATTGGTCAGAAGACGAAGCTGCTCCAACACATCCGGCATCAGATGTTGGGCTTCATCCACCAGCAACACAGTTTGGATGCCTTTAGATTCGTTATTGAACAACTTATCGGATATGGCGTCGTAGAGGCGCTTAAAGCTGTCATCGTCTTTGTATTTCACGCCCAGCTCATCGCAAAGCGTTTGAAGCAGTTCGAGTACAGACACACTCGGATTCAGGATCGTTGCAACCTGCGTTTTCTCGGGCATGCGATCCAACAAGGCTTTCATGGTGGTGGTTTTACCCGTCCCCACTTCACCGGTTAAAAGCGCCAAACCGCCACCATCCTCAATGCCATTCAGGACATGACTCAGCGCTTCTTTGTGCCTTTCGCTCAAAAAGTAAAATTTAGGATTAGGCACGATCGCAAATGGCGACTCGGTTAACCGGAAAAAGTCTTGGTACATGAATATTTCTCTGTTCCCTCAATGGCTCGCAAGGTAGCGCGGCCTAAAGATGAAGTAAAGCCAGTCACAGCTTCAGACTGTGTAATCAGGGACAGGTTCGCAGCTTTTACACACATCCCTGTATTCTGCGCACGGTTCGCGCCTGCATAGACCCATGGTTTCGGTATATGATGATCACATTATTGCTTAGATTTCGGATAGTAATGTGAAAACCTACCTTGTCGGCGGTGCCGTTCGCGACGAACTCCTCGGTCTGGAAGTCAAAGATCGGGACTGGGTCGTGGTCGGCGCAGACATTGATTCCATGCTAAACGCTGGTTACCAGCAAGTGGGCTCGGACTTCCCCGTTTTCCTCCACCCTAAAACCCATGAAGAGCATGCACTGGCTCGCACAGAACGCAAATCAGGTAAAGGCTACACGGGTTTTGTTTGTGATTTCGCACCTGATGTCACGTTGGAAGAAGACTTGCAGCGACGCGACCTGACCATCAATGCCATTGCGAAAGCCGAAGATGGATCTCTCATTGACCCTTACGGTGGCCAGCAAGATCTCAACGATCGTCTGCTTCGCCATGTTTCCCCTGCTTTTGTAGAAGACCCGCTACGCGTGCTGCGCGTTGCACGCTTTGCGGCAAGATTTCATCATCTTGGTTTTCGCGTGGCTGATGAGACCCTTGCGATGATGCAGGAAATCGTCGAAAGCGGCGAGCTTGACGCCCTGACCGCCGAGCGCATCTGGAAAGAATGGGAAAAGTCACTCACTTCTCAGCATCCTGAAGTGTTCTTAAGCGTGTTGCGAGACTGCGGTGCATTAGCTGTCGTACTGCCGGAGATAGACGCCCTGTTCGGCGTACCTCAGCCCGAACAGTGGCATCCGGAAATCGACACGGGTATTCACACCCTAATGGTCGCCAGACAAGCAGCGCTTCTAACCCAAGATCCGGTAATACGTTTTGCTGCGCAAGTGCATGACTTGGGTAAAGGCCTGACACCAAAAGAAGAGTGGCCAAGCCACAAACTGCACACCAAGCTTGGTTTGAAACCGATTAAAGCGCTGTGCGAGCGCATCCGTGTACCGAACGCCTACCGCGACGCCGCCCTTCTGGTCTGCGCCGAGCACACCAATGTGCACAACGCAGGCGAGTTAAAAGCCGCCACTTTCGTCAAGATATTTGACCGCAATGACTGTTGGCGTAAGCCGGAGAAAACCCCTCAACTCGCCACGGCGAGCAAAGCTGATCACCAAGGCCGCACAGGATTTGAAGAGCGTGAATACCCGCAGTCAGAATGGCTGAGCGGCGCGTTTGATGCCGCAAGCGCTGTTGAAGTGAAACCGATTGTCGCTGCTGGTTTTAAAGGCCCGGCAATACGGGAAGAGCTGACAAGACAGCGGATCGAAGCGGTGAAAAAGTACCTGGAAGGGAATAGGGTCCTAGGGTCCTAGGGTCCTAGGGGCCTAGGGTCCTAGGGTCCTAGAAGGCAGTATTTCCAACTCCAGACGTAAAAAAGCGGCACTGTTAGCAGTTGCCGCTTTTTCTATTCCTAGGATCTACTCTTGCTCCTCCTAGGACCTAGGATCTGTATTTCCTAGGACCTAGGATCTGTATTTCCTAGGACCTAGGATCTGTATTTCCTAGGACCTGCTTTTCCCAGGCCCTCAAGCTCTTATCGCGTCGCCAAAAACGCCATCAGGCCGAGACCCAGCGCTACGCGGTAAATCACGAATGGCTTCATGCCCATCTTGGTCACAAGTTTCAGGAACCAGTGGATACACGCATACGCACTGATGAATGAAACCAACACACCAGTCAGGATAGGCGCCCACATGACAGGTACGTCACTTTTTACCAGACCAAGGCCGAGGTAAGAGCCTGCCAGTACGATGATTGGAATCGACATCAGGAAAGAAAAACGCGCCGCAGCTTCACGGGTGTAACCGAGGTAAAGCGCCATAGTCATGGTCGCGCCAGAGCGGGACGTGCCCGGGATCATTGCCAGCGCCTGCGCAATACCAATCCACAGCGCCATTTTCGGCGTGGTTTTGTATTCGTCAAACTCACACTTGGCTTTCACATCGACCCACCAAAGCAGCAGACCGAAGACAATACATGTCACCGCAATCACCCACGCCGAACGCAAGTAAACTTCGATGATGTCTTTCATGAACAGGCCGAAAATACAGGCAGGAATCGTTGCCAGTGCAATCATCCATGCCAGCGTTGCATCAGAAGAACGCTCACCTTTGAAGATGGAGCGGAAGAATGCGCCCAGCAATTGCGTCACTTCCTTTCGGAAGTAGCCCACAACAGCAAGCAAGGTACCCACGTGAACAGCAACATCAAAGGCTAAGCCCTGATCCTGCCAACCTAGAATTTCTGACGGAAGAATAAGATGCGCAGAGCTCGAGACGGGAAGAAACTCCGTCAGACCCTGAATTAAAGCCAGCGCAAAGGCTTCAAACATGCTCATAGTTTTAAGTCACTTATAGTTATTAAAGGGAAAAATCGGTCACCGGCCAAAGGGGTTGTTCTTCTGAGAAAGCGTCCCACGCTTCTTGATAAGTTTTGTCATCACCCGGAATGATTTGGTCAGGGCATAGCTCTGCCAACGGCCACAGGGTAAAGGCAAATTTGTACACATCGTTGCGCGGCAATGTCGGGCCTTCAGGCTGCGACAGCTCACCGTAAGTCAGCAAATCGATGTCCAGCGTGCGATCACGGAACTTGATAGCATCACGCTCACGCCCCCAGCGCGATTCAATCTCACGCAGCGCAGCCATAATGCCTTCGAGGCTCAGTTCAGTATGAAGCTCAACGACAAGGTTATAAAAATTAGGACCTTCAAAGCCGACGGGAACAGCTTCAAAAATGCGGGAGCAACGACATTGAGGGTCGAGTTCCCTGAGCGCTGCAATACCTTCAGAGATATGATGCTCGCGTTCAATGTTAGAGCCGACGCTCACGAGAACCTGAGTCACTTGGCGCCTCGCTCAATCACCACACCTACGGTGCGAGCCTGAGGGACAGCACCTGGTTTGCTCACTTTCACGCGAACCCAAGGCACAGAGAATTGGGATTGGATCAGCGCCGCAATTTCTTCAGCAACGCGTTCCACTAGGAGAAAACGGCCGCTTTCGACCAAATCGATAATCGCACCACTCACTGAGGCATAGTCCAGTGCGTAAGCCACATCATCGCTATCTGCCGCAGGCTTGTTGTCATGCGCCATTTCAATATCAAACACCAGCTTCTGTTTGATTTGTTGTTCCCAGTCGTAGACGCCGATAGTGGTCACGACTTCAAGCTGCTCAATAAATACTAAATCCATGTTCACTCAAAAATATCAGAGGTCGGATACCCATTATGCGCAAAAGCACGTAACATCTGCTCAACCAGCGCCACGGCAAAAATAGCCTGAGCGCTCATTATATCTACACAATATCCTTAAAAAATTGGATACTTTGTGTCTGGTGCGCGAACTATACCAAGTTCTCGCCGCCCTAGCGAATGTTCAAACTGGATGACTGAATGACTGCTTTTGGCCTATTGATGATCGTACTTGCATATTTACTGGGTTCCATATCCAGCGCAGTATTGATCTGTCGTCTCTATGGCCTGCCAGACCCACGAGAACAAGGCTCAGGTAATCCAGGTGCGACCAATGTATTCCGATTAGGTGGTCGGCTCGCTGCCGCACTCGTGCTACTGTGCGACATGCTCAAAGGCACTATTCCTGTCTGGGTAAGCTACCTGTTGGGCGTCAATCCTTTCATGCTTGGCTTGATTGGTATCGCGGCCTGCTTGGGCCATATCTACCCCATCTTCTTTCATTTTCGTGGCGGTAAAGGGGTCGCAACTGCACTCGGTGCCATTGCACCTATAGGCTTAGATCTCACCGGCATGATGTTAGGGACATGGATAGCTGCCGTTTTAGTCACGGGCTATTCTTCTGTCGGCGCACTTCTCGCGTCTTTGTTTGCCCCATTGTTTACGTGGATGGTCAAACCCCAATTCACCATGCCTGTCGCCATGCTCTCCTGTCTTATCATTTTCCGTCATCAGGAAAACATAAAACGCCTGCTTCGCAAGGAAGAGCAAAAGATCTGGAACAAAAAGAAGAAGCTGGCGGAAAGTGAAGAGCAGGAAGGAAGAGCAGGTCCTAGGTCCTAGGTCCTAGGGCCCTAGAAGAGATTGCTCCCAACGTAGAAAAATAAAAAAGCGGCACTGAAATTCAGTTGCCGCTTTTTTATATTCTGCTTTTCGCTTTTCCAGCGCTCTGCTTTGTGCTCTTCCTAGGATCTAGGACCTTTCTTTTCCTAGGATCTGCTCTTCACTCTTACCCTTCAATCGGCTTAAGCGTATCAATCGGCCAGCGTGGGAAAGCTTTCACACCCAAATCATTGTGCTCGCCGTTTTTCAGGCGCTGCATGCCAGCATAAGCAATCATGGCACCGTTGTCGGTACAAAACTCAGTGCGCGGGTAATAAACCTCACCACCGATATTGTTCGCCAACTCTTCCAGCTTGGCACGCAAATGACGGTTAGCACTCACGCCGCCCGCAATCACCACACGCTTCATGCCGCACTGCTTCAATGCGCGTTTACACTTGATCACCAAAGTATCAACGACGGCATCTTCAAACGCACGGGCGATATCAGCACGGGTTTGGTCGTCATTGTCGTTGGCGGCAATGGTATTGGCGGTGAAGGTTTTCAAGCCAGAGAAGCTCATGTCCAGACCCGGCACGTTGGTCATTGGACGTGGGAAAGTGAAGCGGCTGCTGTCGCCCTTTTCTGCCAGTTTAGAAAGCAGAGGGCCACCTGGGTAATCCAGGTTCATCAGCTTCGCAGTTTTGTCGAACGCTTCGCCGGCGGCATCATCAATCGATTCGCCAAGGATCTGGTATTCACCGATACCTTTTACTTCAACGATCATCGAGTGACCGCCAGAAACCAACAGCGCGATAAACGGGAACGGAGGAGGGTTATCTTCCAGCATCGGCGCCAGCAAGTGACCTTCCATATGATGAACCGCTACGGCAGGAATGTCCCACGCATAAGCCAGGCTTCGGCCAATCGTCGCGCCGACCAACAGCGCGCCCACCAGACCCGGGCCTGCCGTGTAAGCCACGCCATCCAAGTCTTTCGGCGTCAAGCCTGCTTCTTTCAGCGCAGCTTTAACCAGCGGAATCGTCTTCTTAACGTGATCGCGAGAAGCCAGTTCAGGCACCACACCGCCGTAATCAGCATGCAGTTTTACCTGGCTGTATAACTGGTGCGCTAACAGACCTTTTTCATCATCATAAATAGCCACGCCGGTCTCATCGCACGACGTCTCGATGCCCAGAATTCGCATAACACCTCAGCTCACTTGGATCACAGATCGATCCGCTTTCGATCTGCTGGTTTCTAAATCAGGCGGCAATCTTACATGGGCGGCATCAAATTCACCAGTTATGCTTTACAAGCACCCTAGTATCGGATTAGAATTCCGCACCATTTTTAATCAAAGCTGGTCAATCTGTCTCCAGCGATAACTGACTAACCCCTGAGGTGAAAGGCACATGCCAGTAGTTAAAGTACGTGAAAACGAACCATTCGACGTAGCACTGCGTCGCTTCAAGCGCTCTTGTGAAAAAGCAGGTATCCTTTCTGAAGTTCGCCGTCGTGAGCACTTCGAAAAGCCGACTACCGTTCGCAAACGCGCTAAAGCAGCTGCAGTTAAACGCCACCTGAAGAAGCTGGCTCGCGAAAACGCACGTCGCGTTCGCCTGTACTAATTACGATTAATACAGGATTGCGAGATGGAATTGATTGAACGTCTGAAAGACGAACAAAAAACGGCGATGAAAGCCAAAGACAAACCTCGTCTTGGCACAATCCGTTTGATCATGGCTGCAATTAAACAGCAAGAAGTCGACGGTCAGAAAACTCTGAACGAAGACGAAGTGCTGGCAGTGATGACCAAAATGGTTAAGCAGCGTCGTGATTCCGTTTCGCAATATCAGTCAGCAGGCCGTGATGACCTGGCTGATGTGGAACTGGCAGAAATTTCCGTTCTGGAAGAGTTCATGCCAAAGCCACTCAGCGACGAAGAAGTTGATGCTCTGGTGAAAGAAGCCATCGCAACTTCTGGAGCAGGCTCCATGCAAGACATGGGTAAAGTCATGGCCGTTCTGAAACCTTTGGTTCAGGGCCGAGCTGACATGGGTAAAATCAGCCAATTGGTTAAAGCTAATCTGGCCTAACTTTTATCCGACCTGCAAACAAGCCGTGCTATCCATTTTTGGAGTGCGCGGCTTGTTCGTATTCGCTCAGTAGCAAATACTGAGAGTACCCTCTTCTCTTATTCACCGAACGCATAAAGGTTTATGGCAGGAAAGATCCCACGCTCATTCATTGATGATCTGCTAGCACGACTCGATATTGTCGAGCTAATAGACGCGCGGGTGAAACTTAAAAAGCAAGGCAAAAACTACGGTGCCTGCTGTCCTTTCCATAACGAAAAAACCCCGTCTTTCTCCGTCAGCCAAGAGAAACAGTTCTATCATTGTTTTGGCTGTGGTGCTCACGGCAACGCCATCGACTTCGTCATGGAGTTCGATCGCCTTGAATTTGTCGAAGCCATCGAAGAATTAGCGTCTTCGCTAGGTCTCGATGTCCCAAGAGAACAATCCGGCGGTGGTGCCCCAAAAGGGCCTTATGCACGCAGCGATCAAAAACGCGACCTTTACCAGATGATGGGGCAAATCGCCCAGTTTTATCAGGGTGGGCTGCGTAATGAAGCGGGTAAGATAGCGATTGATTACCTAAAAGGTCGTGGCCTTTCCGGTGAAATCGTACAGAAGTTTGGGATTGGCTACGTCGCTGACGAATGGGATCAGGTGCGCTCACGCTTTGGTCGTGACAACACCAGCCAGCAGGCACTGGTATCAACCGGCATGCTGATTGAAAACGACAACGGACGCCGTTACGACCGCTTCCGTGGCCGTGTAATGTTCCCTATTCGTGACCGTCGTGGACGTGTTATCGGTTTTGGTGGCCGCGTCATTGGCGATGGCACACCGAAATACCTCAACTCACCGGAAACACCGATATTCCACAAAGGGCGTGAGTTGTATGGCCTGTACGAAGTGCTACAGGCACACCGCGAGCCCAAGCAATTACTCGTTGTTGAAGGTTACATGGACGTGGTCGCCCTAGGACAATTTGGCATTGATTATGCCGTTGCCTCACTGGGTACAGCGACCACCGCAGAACATATGCAAACCATGTTCCGCCAGACCTCCAACGTGATTTGCTGCTACGACGGTGACCGCGCAGGACGTGACGCTGCATGGCGTGCAATGGAGCAGGCACTCCCCCATTTGGTAGATGGTCGCCAGCTCAAATTCATGTTCCTGCCAGACGGTGAAGACCCAGATTCCATGGTTCGACAGGAAGGCAAAGAAGGCTTTGAACTGCGCCTTGCAGGTGCCATGTCACTGTCAGAATTTCTGTTTAACACCTTGATGGAACAAGTCGACACCAGCAGTCAGGAAGGTAAAGCCAAGCTCACCACTTTGGCCGTGCCACTGATAGACAAAGTGCCGGGCGGCACACTTCGTCTCTACCTACGTAACATTTTGGGCCAGAAGCTAGGTCTACCTGATGAGCAACAACTCGAAAAGCTCATCAGCCGACAAGGTCAGACGCAAAAACGTCAACCTTTGCCGGAAATGAAACGTACCCCAATGAGAGAAGTGATAACCCTGTTATTGCAGAATCCAGGGTTTGTAGAAAACGTACCGCCACTTGATGGTGTGGAAGAGCTCGGGATCCCCGGCTTAAATTTATTCACCACCATGCTTGAACTTTGCCGGTCCCGTCCCAATATTACGACAGGACAGCTGCTGGAACATTGGCGCGGCACGGAACAAGAAGCATTGTTAGCCAAATTGGCAAGTTGGGAACTACCTATCAACGAAAACAATGTATTAGATGTATTTTTAGACTCACTGGACAAGATTCTGGACCAGTGTGTCAAACAACAAATAGCCAAGTTGCAAGCTAAATCGAATACCGTCGGCTTATCAGTCGAAGAGAAGCGGGAGTTGCAGTTGTTAATCCTCAACCGGCCCGACTAGAAACTAGCCAGCATACTTGTATTTTGCTAAAATTGGCAGTTTGCGTTTCCGCATACTAAATTCTTCACTCAGACCCGAAGTTGGATATCGTCTATGGATCAAAATCCGCAGTCACAGCTAAAGTTGCTTGTCGCAAAAGGTAAGGAACAAGGCTATCTAACCTATGCAGAAGTAAATGACCACCTACCGGAAGACATTGTCGATTCTGATCAGATAGAAGACATCATTCAGATGATCAACGACATGGGTATTCAGGTGGTGGAAACAGCGCCAGATGCCGATGAGCTGATGATGTCTGAAACTGTCGCGGACGAAGATGCCGTCGAAGCAGCAGCAGCAGCACTTTCTAGCGTTGAATCTGAAATAGGTCGTACAACTGACCCAGTACGCATGTACATGCGTGAAATGGGTACAGTAGAACTGCTTACCCGCGAAGGCGAAATCGACATCGCCAAACGCATCGAAGATGGTATTAACCAAGTACAGGTATCGGTTGCCGAATACCCTGGCTCCATCTCATCACTGCTCGATCAGTTTGACAAAGTAGAAGCAGAAGAGCTTCGCCTGACAGACATCATTTCTGGCTTCGTAGACCCGAACCAGGAAGACATCGCACCTACCGCCACCCACATCGGTTCAGAGCTCACAGAAGAGCAACTGGAAGACGAAGATGATGGCGACGACGATGATGACGATGACGAAGAAGAAGACACTGGCATCGACCCAGAGCTAGCGCGCGAAAAGTTTAACGACTTGCGCCTCGCTTACGAAGGCATGCAGCTGTCCATCCAGAAAAACGGCCGCTTCCACGAAGACACTGCAGGCGCCATCGCCGAACTGTCAGAAGTGTTCAAGCAATTCCGTCTGATACCAAAACAATTCGACCGCCTGGTTAATGAAATGCGCGAGACAATGGATCGCGTACGCACACAAGAACGCATTGTGATGCGCCTGTGTGTAGACCAAGCGAAAATGCCGAAGAAAACCTTTGTACAACTGTTCAGCGGCAACGAATCGTCAGACAGCTGGCTGGATGAAGCACTGGCTTCAGACAAACCATACGTCGATCGCCTGAAGCAGTACGAAGAAGATCTTCGCCGCTGCGTACAGAAACTGAAAATCGTTGAAGACGAAACCGGCCTTTCTGTAGAGCGTGTAAAAGATATCAGCCGTCGCATGTCAATCGGTGAAGCGAAAGCACGCCGTGCGAAGAAAGAGATGGTTGAAGCGAACTTGCGTCTGGTTATTTCTATCGCGAAGAAATACACCAACCGCGGCCTGCAATTCCTGGATTTGATTCAGGAAGGTAACATCGGCCTGATGAAAGCGGTAGACAAGTTCGAATACCGTCGTGGTTACAAGTTCTCGACTTACGCAACATGGTGGATCCGTCAGGCAATCACCCGTTCAATCGCAGACCAGGCGCGTACGATCCGTATCCCTGTTCACATGATTGAAACCATCAACAAACTGAACCGTATCTCACGTCAGATGCTTCAGGAGATGGGTCGTGAGCCACTGCCAGAAGAACTGGCAGAGCGCATGCAAATGCCAGAAGACAAGATCCGCAAAGTGCTGAAGATCGCCAAAGAGCCAATCTCCATGGAAACCCCAATCGGTGACGATGAAGATTCACATCTGGGCGACTTTATCGAGGATACCACCCTCGAGCTGCCAATGGATTCCGCGACCATGAACAACCTCAAGATGGCTACCAGCGAAGTATTGGCTGGCCTGACACCTCGTGAGGCAAAAGTTCTGCGTATGCGTTTCGGTATCGACATGAATACCGACCACACGCTGGAAGAAGTGGGCAAACAGTTTGACGTAACGCGTGAGCGTATCCGTCAGATTGAAGCGAAAGCACTGCGTAAACTGCGTCACCCAAGCCGCTCAGAAGTTCTGCGCAGCTTCCTGGACGAATAATCCAAGACGCATTTAAAGCAATATTGGAAAGGCGAGCACTGCTCGCCTTTTTCATTTCTGCGATTTGAACTAAGTGGCTAAAAAGCATACTGAATAGGGTGTGGTTGCGTCTAGACACCCCCGCTCCCACCCCTTATAATCAACCCCCTAAACGGCCCCTTAGCTCAGTGGTTAGAGCAGTCGACTCATAATCGATTGGTCCGCAGTTCAAATCTGCGAGGGGCCACCAAATTTAAAGGCCTGAGAGGTTAGTAACCACTCAGGCCTTTTGCTTTTCTGCTTCTGTGTAGCATATATGTAGCAGATTTTTGCTACATAAGACGCCCGTTATAGCCGTTCTCAAGAAATATCCTCTCCGTTTCATCGCTTTCTAAAATCCACATCGAATAGACCGCTCGTTCATCTACCGAGCATCCGCAAGCTGTGATTAATTAGCCGTATTGCCAAAACGATGGGCTGACGAGATGCCAAAGCGAGACGAACACATTCTTACGCTACTAACACATGCTCCGTGGTGGGTCAGTGTTATGTTCTCAGGCGTTATCTATATCTCGCTTACGTCTTTGGTGCCTTACATCCTTAGTGGCGACTCTATGGTCTCTGAGGGTTTAGCTAACGCTTCGCGCACTCTTGCGCTTCCCTTCGCCCTCATTTTTCTGCTTCCTGCAGCTACTTCCCTGTTAAAGCGTCACATCGCCCGAAATCGCCTCACCAAAACCGCCACGTTTGAGCACTTGTATAAAATGCACTGGTTGGATTTTGAGGCGTTAGTGGGTGAGTACTACAGACAAAAGGGATTTAACGTTTCCCAAAACTTGAATCAAGCGCCCGATGGTGGCGTAGATATTGAGTTGCGCAAAGATGGTGAGCTGCACCTTGTTCAATGCAAACACTGGAAAGCGAGAAAAGTAGGTGTGAAGGTATTGCGAGAGCTCTACGGCGTTTTGCTAGATCGCCAAGCCGATAGAATGATTGTTGTCACCTCTGGCGACTTTACCGCGGATGCAATCAGTTTTGCTAACGCCAAACAATTCGAATTCATCAACGGCGGTAAGTTACTCAAGATGATTAATGAGACAAAGCAAGTGAGTGGAAATGAAATCGCACACACGCCAACAAAAACTCAATCCCCTATTTGCCCACGCTGCAAATCTGAACTTGTCTTGAGAACAGCTAAACAAGGCAAACATCGAGGCTCATCATTTTACGGATGCTCAAGTTTTCCTAATTGTAGATATATTGAATGAACCAAAAAACTAAAAAGTGTATAGATAACCGCCAATAATGGAGACTGACCGATTTCTCTTTTTATCCTAAAAGGACTACATAACCATTTACAATTTTCACTCAATATCTTGTTCATCTTTGAGTTTGGAAAAATACTTAAACAAGCCGAACATTACGTTAAACACTTCAACGATGATGGCAACAGAAACGGAAATCGTTGTTAGCTGTAGTGCTGTATAAAACGTATGTCTATCAGGAACTAGCTCATGAATTGGATAATTAAGTAGGGGAATTCCTGTAACTCTAAGATAAGGAAGAAGGAGCGATGCTACTAAGCATGCCAACAAAGCTAAAACATCAACTCTTAGGCTCGAAATAAACCCCATAAATGAAGATAACTTTATCTTTGTGGCGTTAGTTGACGTTACAGTAAGAAGCACGCTAAAGATGATTGATAGGCCAGCGGTAATGCCACCTAGAATCGCACCAAGAATTCCTGGCGTTGCAGCTTCAATAATCTTGTAAGCATTTTCATCACTAGATGAAAATGCCAGACAAAATATAAAGATAATTACAACTATAGCGACTGGCTTAATCATTAACTTACTTTCTCATTCCCATCATCATAGCGGTAATCATCTCGATAAAGCTCAACGATATCTTTCACATCATGAGGTGCATAGTTAGTCAGGGTAACTTCTGTAATTCCTTGTCCTTTCATATGGACAATTTTTGCTGTTTTTTCACTCTTAACAGTCATTTGAGTTTTCTTTCCGTGAAGGTATCCCTTTAGAAACCAGTGACCACCACCTTTTCTGCACCAACTAACGAGATTGCCAACCCAGCTATCATTTTTCAGTTTTAGCTTCTTATCTTTGTTTTCGAAAATAGCAGTAACTTTGTTTGCATTAGTGCTTCTTGCCGTATCGTTCAGAGCTTTTTTCATCTCTTTCTCAGTTTCACCAAAGAGGTTAGGAGGTGTAAGTTCGAAAGTAACAGACTGCACAACCTCAAACTTGTCATACTCCTCCCAAAAATTTTGCTCATCTCGATTTAGCACTGGTTCTATTTCTGCTCTAATGCCCAACATAGCAAGCTCATAGTTGTTAGCTATCTTTTCAAACGCCTTACAAGCAGCGCTAGGGGTAGAGAACACATTAGTTTTTTTCTCCAGCAGAATCACTTGTTGCTCTCGATCCCAAAACCAAACCATTGGTGGATAATCATCAACACTATATTCTTTAAAGTCAGAGTCATGGCCATGCAAACTTTTTGCTTTTGCAACCATACCTGCCATCGCGCCTGTTTTGCGGTCATATACACTGACTTTTATTGAAAAAAGAACGTGTCCTTGTTCATTTTTAGGTGGTTCACCAACAGCGTGATTTAGAGCATCTTCAAAAGATAAGATATCTTTTGACATGTTTTTACCGACAAAAAGTTGTGGCTCAGTGGCAACCAAAGATACTCGTAGTGCGTAGAAATTCATCGATGAAATAAAAACCAAGTAAAACACTAATTATTCTTAGCATTTTAATGCGAAACTTAACTCACAACATCAAATTTCACCTGCTCACTCTCACGATCTTATACTGTACATATAAACAGTTCAATTTAAACATACTTACCCTGAAGGGCTCTATGGCATCCGCTTTTGTTTCTAAATACAGTTATTCACAGAACTCCAAGTAAAAGAACATCTGTCCCTAGGACAGATGCCATTCGTTGGTTCGGGTGATAATGGTTTTACCACCCGTTGAAATGCCTTTCAGTACCTTTAAAAGCTCTTCTTCGCTATACATAGACGTTTTCACAACGCCTGTTGCCGTATCAACGGCGAGTTCATAATGCGGTGCGATAGCCTGTTCTGTGCGCTTACAGAACACACCGCCCATTAAATCGGTGAACGTCTTCCAACATCCTTTGTCTGCTGCCGCATGGATTTCTGTCACTAGCTTGCTTTCACCCATCATGGCCTTTAAACGGCGTAACTCGCGCCAAACAGTCACCGAACAGCCGCCAAGTTGCTGAAACTGACGAATGCTCCAACACGCCGCCCACGCATCCACCCTCGCCGCTGCGCATTTCGGGTCTTCACCGTAAACACCTGCTTCAAGGTTCTCACCGTCTATGTTTTTAGAAATGTATTTGGCGATATAGCCCGTTGCTGAACCCTTGTTAGGGTCAATCTTCACTTCGGTGAAGCGGTGCTTATCTGCGCCGTTCTCGTCGCCATCTTCGCGCATGGCATATTCACGCATGATGTTTATCAAGGTGTCATAGTGCCTAGGCTCGACAAATAACAGTAAATGCCAATGCGGTGTGCCGTCATGTTGTGGCTCTACGACGCGAAAACCATAGAAACGCACGTCTTCTCGCTGCAACTTGGCACGAACCAGTTTCCAGTTCTCGTTCAGATAGGTTTGGGCTTCGGCTGGCGTATAGCCTTGCCATTTGGGGTTATCGTCTCCCGTCGTTGCATAGCTACGGTGATACTTTGACGGACAAGTAATGGTGAGGAAGGTGGCAACATGGCCTAGCTCGTTAGCGAGGTCTTCAAAGCCACGTGCACGAACCATCAACTCAGTTTTGCGGATTTTCGGGTCTGATACGCCCTTTTGTGAAAGCTCCAACAGGCTAAAGCTTTGGCCGTGTTGGTTGGTCATGACAGTCTTTGAAAGATATTCCGTTTGATGGAATTTCTGCGCAGTCCTGGCGGTAAGTGTTTCGTCCGAACAATAGATAGCCTTACAGCGATTCACTTCCCCAAAGTGGCGCATGGTAGTTTCTATGTTTGCTCGCAATGCCCTGCGAAGTCTGCGCAGCCACCAAGACTTGTCCGACAGCCGCCGTAAACGCCCTTCGAGTGTGTATTTCTTCTCTTCTGGTGGGGTAATTCCATAGCTGAGGCAAAGTGCGGTCAGTGAAGAAAGCGTTTCTTCCTCGTTGCCCATCATGGCTCGACGAATCGACAACGCAGCATCAACCAGATTTTCGGCCTCTTCACGAAGCTCATCTTCTGACATGCTGAGACTAAGCGTTTCAGGGGAAACGGTAAGCTTTGCCGTTAGGCCATCAACCAATTCACGAAGGTCTGTGTTTCTAACCTGCTTGTTTGAGATTGTCTTGTAACGAGCGAATAGAATCTTTTGTGCTTTGGCGGGCAATAAGGAAAGGCGCTCTTTTACGAACGCCCTGTCATCCCAATCAATTTTCGCCAGTTCGCTTTCAGGAATGGCTAACATCTAACGCCCTCCCTGTATCAGTAAGTTCGTAGCGAAGCCACGAGATACCGTAGTATTGAACCTGTCTTTTAGTCAGAATCCCTTCTCGTTGAAGTTTGAGAATCGTCCGGTGCATCACTCGAATACCGAAACCCTCAGAGCAGGCGTAACGGCCTTCAATACATGGCTTGCTTGAATTGCACAGTTCGAACCAATGCCCTTTTTGAAGCGCTCCGATAACGTCTCGAAGGTGTTTGTTTAACTTAAGCTTCTTGGCGTTAGACATGTTCACCTCCATCACAAACAAGTTGAGTTTGCTTGCGGTGGCTATCAAGCCATTGGTCGAGGTCTTCTTTCAGGTAACGGACGGCACGACCGATTTTAATAAACGGTGGTGCTTCGGTGCGGTTCTGGCGGTGGCCTTCCATGCGTGATTGACGCAGAAAGGAACGGCTCATGCCGATATAGGCGGAAGTTTCTTGTTCAGTGTATGCGCGTTTATTCGAGTGCTGTATAGCCATAACGATATCTCCTGTTGTTCGTTGGGAGATACCGTAAGCGTCCCAATTGCCTTGGGACGCTGGCTGGGATTCTAGTTGGGAGAGTTTTTATTTAACCTCGTTTTTCAGGGTTGAAACGTAATTTGTGAAGGTTTTATATTTAAGTTCTTTTGTCGTATCGCCCTGACCAAACCACTTAATCAAATCATGATTGATGTCGTAAATCAGGCTATCAACATCAATTTCTTTAGCTTCGGTATGATGATCTCGCTTTATCGCGTTCCAAATGACCCGAGGTTCAGCATCAGGATTACCAAAGAGCACCTTACTTATCATTATCTTTATCCCGTGCGTTTCAATGTCGCTCAGGTCTACCACTTTCTGGCTTTTACGTTCACTTTGGTTTGTTTCAAGACCAAATACTTTGTTCACGGCTTCTAAATCAAACCGAAGCTGATCAAGCCGAATCTCTAACGGTTTGATTGCCAATTCTTCCTCGGTAGCGAGCAAAGCATCAAACAGGCCTGAGATGCCTTCTCTTTGCCACTCATCTGTACCCGCTTTCGCAAATTGCTTTGCCCTCTGACCGTATACCGCCTGAGTACCAATCGACGCGAACGCAACAAATGGGTCTAAATGCTTATTCGGCAATGTGGTAACCGAACTAAACCGAACAGGTTTGGCTTTAGGGTAATCCGTTGAAACACTTCGCCAATTGGCAACGAAGTCAGGTTCAAGGATAAGCGTCCGGCTAATCGCCGTTTTTAATGAAGAGAGGCAATCAATCGATTGCTTGGACGTGAGACTCAAAACCCCACGGTAATCAAACAAGTTTGCCAGCGCAGGCCTATTAGGTTCTTTGCTCTGTATTTGAGCGCCTAGCGCTTTAGCATCCACCCAAGCACAAAGCGACAAATCGCCTCTTTCAACGGCATGAAGTAAATCGCCTTTGGTGATTGGGGTGATATCACTGATTTCGTCTAAGCGATAAAAACGTCTTTTTTGCATCCTTGCCTGTTTCCTAGCCTTTAGGTTTGTAAGCCGAACGAGCCGAACCTTTAGGCCTACCCGACTCGTTTAGAGGCCCAGTGTTTATGCGGTTTCGTCGGTTAAGAAGCTGAAAGTTTGGTTTTAACCGAAAGAGGTAACCTAAAGGTTCATCTAACCGAAGTTGGTTGGTTAAGCCGTCGGCTTCCAAACCGAATTTACATCCAGATAGATTAAGGGAAGTTGATACCAACGTAACGTCACTGCAAGCGATCTGGCTCGTATTCTCTCCATCTAATTCAAAGTTAGTATTTAATGGTTAGAGAAAATCCCACAGTTAAAAGGTCTTTAGGTTTGTTAACCAAAACGAACCGAGCCTTTAGATCTACCAATTTCAGTTAGAAACCTAGTATTCATGAGGTTTGGTCGGTTAAGAGGCCGAATACTATATCTATAAAAATCGCAGGAGACTCACTAATTAATCAAGTCGACGAGAACACTTTCTAGACCTGATTTATCAGATGGAAATCACCATTCTGAAAGTGAATGTATATTTTTAAAGAAAAAAACGCACCCTAACAGTATAATCAATCGCCAATCACTAGATATACTAATAGAGAGCTCCCATGAAGATAGAATCAATAATCATAGAAGGTTTATTTGGAATATTCACCCATGAGATAAGCTTTTCTGATGATGATATAACAATAATTATTGGTGAAAATGGACTTGGAAAAACCGTTTTACTTGAGATGTTAGATAACATTTTCAAATACAACTTTGATCAAGTAAAAGAAGTAACATTTAAAAAGCTAACCATTACATTTACTGACAAGAGTCAGTGGTTATTACAAGTACATAATGAAAAAGGCCAAAACAGACTAAAAATTAGGAACCCAGAGTCCGCAAAAAACAAGTGGATAAACCTTGATGAGCATTCAAAGTCAGCTAGAAGAAATAGACTCAATAGGAGATCTTACTTAATTGAAAATGAAAATGGAGATGTAGTAGAAAGAGTCTACCGGCACTATGATGAGGATGATATTTTCATACAAAAATTAATTAACCAAAAAAAAAGCAGGAATCAACTCCCTAACTGGTTCTTAGAAAAAGTCGATCACATTAAAATTGAGTTAATTGAAACACAGCGGATACTAACAAAACACGGAAAAAATGATGAAAAATACAAATCAACAATAATGTATTGTGCCCAAGACCTAAAAGAGAAATTACAATCATACAGCAACAAAGCGCAGAATATAACAGCCAACCTAGATAGTACATTTCCAAACCGAGTAATAGAAAAGTTAAACAAAATAACAACATTAACAAGTGATGACATCAATGAAAAACTAAACAAACTCAATGATAGAAGAAAAGAGCTAGCAAGTGTGGGTCTGTTAACAAATATTAACCTTGAAGATATTCAGAACTTAAAAAAGAATGAAGCCAGCGTTTTCAACTTCATAAGTCAATATATTGAGGATAGCAAGGAAAAGCTTGAGCCATACAATGAAATCCACAAACAACTTTCACTATTCCTAAGAATCACTAACGCCAGACTTAAACATAAAAAAATATCCTCATGTATGAATAATGGCTTTAAAGTTCAATCAACCATTCTATATGATGAACAAGGTAGTCCTTTAGAGTTTCCATTCGAAAAGCTCTCTTCAGGAGAGCAACATGAAATAATTCTGTTCTACAAACTTATCTTCTTATATGGCAAAGGAAGTCTTGTCTTGATTGATGAGCCTGAGCTATCTCTACATATTTCTTGGCAAAACAATTTCATTAATGACATAAAAGAGATAATTTCTCAAAACAACCTGTCTGTAATAATAGCAACTCACTCCCCTGACCTCATAGGGAATCATTGGAATCTGACTCAGAAACTTGTAGGTTTGGAGTCATAACTGTGGATGAATTTATAACGCCAGATAGAATTGCAAACTCTATTATGCAAGACACGAATGACTCAAAATATTATTTACTTATTGAGGGTGTAAAAGATTTAAATGTATATCCACAATTCTTCAATAAAGAATTAATTGAACCTAAAGTCACTTTTGGAAAATATAAAATGAGGGATGTTTGGGAAATATTAGAAGGGAGAGGGTTTACAGATAAGATTGCAATCAGAGACGCAGATTTTATTAGAGTAAGAGGGAACTACCAAGAGGATTTTCATCCAAACTTTTTCATAACTGACACTCATGATTCTGAGGGTATGATAGTCAAGACTCCCACTTTTGAAAAAGTTTTAGAGCAAATGTTAGGTTTAGAGAGAAAACAAACTCTAATGGAAAAATTTCCCAACCTAAAATGCCACATAAAAGATCTCGCCTATAAGGTAGGATGTTTAAAACTAGCAAACAAGTTAGATAGACTTGGGCTAGTATTCAAACCTCAAAAGGCGAATGGGAAAAAGTTAGACTTTACAAAATTTGTTGATGTAAAAAGCTTTACCTTTATTGATGACACAGCTCTTATTCAAACAGCTATAAACTACTCAATTAACAAAGTAGAAGACAAGGGGTCAATAAAAACTCAGGAGGAAATACACTCATCATTAGAAAAGGTAATTGCCCTTGACTTCCCAATAGATGAGATAGTTCATGGGCATGATCTTTCTGAGTTAACATACATATTAATAAGAAAACACTTAAAGATTAACAATGATATGGTAAATAGCGGAGATAACATTGAAAAATTGTGGGCAATGTCTTACGACTCAATGTATTTCAAGAAAAGCGAGCTTTATACGAAAATTGATGACTTCACAAAACAAAAAGACTTAGGAATCTTACTAGTATAGGTTTAATACTCTGAGATTTTTATCCAATCAAGCTAACAGCAGCAGCCTTATGCTCTGGCGCTAAGTGTGCATACCTTAGCGTCATTTTAAGGTCTGCATGGCCTAGCAATTCTCGAACTGTGTTCAGGTCTACCCCCGCCATCACTAGCTTACTGGCAAAGTGGTGGCGGAGGTCATGAAAGTTGAACTCTTCAATTTCTGCCATCTTCATTACCATGCCCCACGGCTTTTTCACCTCAGTAAGCGGCACGCCAGCCTTACCTTCAAACACATAAGTCGCTTTCTGGTTTTGCTCTCGCCAGTTGAAAAGCGCGTTGTACGCTTCATTGTTTAGTGGAATGGTTCGGCCTTGCTTTGACTTGGCATTACCGCCACGTACTTGCAGGTAACGCTCAGTAAAGTAAATGTCTGACCAAGCAAGACTCAATAGCTCGCCACGGCGCAAACCTGTATTCATGGCAAGCAGTATCAACGGCTCGACGTAATCCACGAAGGTGACATCATCCAAACTTGGAAATTGCTCATAACCTCGAATTTCTCTGTGTTCGTTGGCTGAACGCCTAGCAGCGCGGGCATTCATATCACGCAGCTTGATAGCATGACGCAACCGCTTTTCTTCGCTTTCATTAAGGTAACGGACGCGAATGTTATCCGCTTTGATGGTTTTGACTTTGCTCAGTTCGTGGGAATCAATCAACCCCCATTCAACCGCTCTTGATAGCGCGCCTTTCAGTGAGTTCACGCTGTGATTAATGGTTGAAGGTGTTCGCCCTTTTTGCCTTTGCTCACTACGCCACTTTTCAATCTCCCAAGGGGTGATTTGATCCAGTTCCTTATCCATCAGAAATGCGAAGCGGCTTTTTATGTGGTTAACGATGCGGTTGGCTGTTTTGGGATTTCGCGTTATCAAAAACGGCAGATAACGCTCATCAAGGTAAACAGGGAGCTTGAGGTGTTTCCGGCGTTGAGTTTCTTGGCGTACCTGCTTTTTCTCTTCATGTACGTCATTGCCCTTAGCCACTTGTCCCGCTTTCTCTTTGGCAAGGTCTCGCGCTTGAGCGGGAGTGATATCTGTTGCGTTTCCAAGCTTGTAGTTCACCTGTTTGCCATCAAAACGATAGAACAGGTAGTAAACGATGCGACCCGCCGAAGAAATCCGCGCATGGAAGCCGAGAATTTCGGTATCATTGATCCGCTTATCTTCTATCCGAAGTTGCTTGATACTGGTGGTGGTGATCTTCTTTTTTATAGGCATGATTTTTTGCTTCCCTGCAACTCGCCGCGCTCGCTGTGTAGCACATATGTAGCAAATTAATCATATTCCCATGGATTTTGATGAACAAGAGCAAACAAACCAAAACACGACAAACCACTGATTTTAATAAGTTAATTTGTGCATTTTCGTTCATCCTTGTTCATTGAAAAATAACGAAAAATCCCCCTCATAATCGATTGGTCCATAATTCAAATCTGCGAGGATGGTGAAAAATGTAGATGATGCTATTGCGGAGTTAGATAAGGCAGGGATTTATCCTTTCGAAAGTAAGGGAGCGGCAAAGCAATACGCAAAACAGCTCTCATTGGCCTCGTTCAAATATCTGCCTATCTCCATGAACTGAACCGTCAGGAGCCTTTAGTTTGAATTGAGGGCATTTTTGGAAGCGTAAATGATAGTTGGTGGTGCGGTTGTCAGAATACTGACGCACTCAGTATTACCAGCAATAAGATACTCAGTTAGACCTTCGGGATCGGATAGAAAACCAGACCGTGTTTTCTCAAGACTAAGCCAGCCTCCCTCTTTCACGGTGCAAAGCCAAGTAAGGTCGGCATTGTCTGCCCACCAAAACTCATTTAGGTCGAATTCATCCAACACTCTGAATCCATCCACCCCAAAAAAGCAGACGTACACAGGCTCTTCGACATTATCAAACTCGACATGGACTTTGAGCATACAACCGTCCCAATTTACACCGCGAACGTCTGACACGCGTTGTTCATTGAATTCAGTGTCTACTGGCTCTATCTTGACGACCGAGTTTTTATCCATGCTGATTCGTCCTCATTTTTAGCGCTATTCACAAGGTATAACTGTCTCTGTTTCGTGCGTATCAGCAAACTGAATTGTCAGGCAGTCCAACTGCCAGTTCAGATTGGTATGACTCGCTTTGAAGAAAAGCATACCTTCACCATGATTTCCTTCGACAACATATTCCATTTCAGCAAAGCCTTCAGACTCAGGACCACCAATTGTTCCTGACCTTAAAGAATAATCATGAGGAATCCCTATATTAGCCTTGAAAACCTCACTTTATTCCATCGAGGTTAACGCAAGCTTGGTAGACGGAGATGTCTCAAATTCATGAGTAAGAGAATGAGTAAAGACGACAGAAAATAAAACAAGAACAACAATGTATCCAAGTGCTGCCCGCGACCATTTTTTTTGTGATGCTTTGAACGCATCAATACTTTCCCATTCATTATTTTTCCATGCCCATTCATTACCCTTGGCACCGACAACGAACAGGTAGAAAACACCAAAGATAGGAACAAAGATCCAAAACGTTCTGTAACTTTTAAACCTTATACCCCAAATGACATTGATGTTCAGTGCGCTTACAGAACACGCAGCCCAAATGCAACGAATCCACGCTCTTTCAGTTAAACAAAATCACACTCGCAAATATTGATGTTTGTGTAGTGCGCCTGAATTTGCGCGCATGAACGTCTACTGATTGTTTTATTATTGGCTGCTTCATATATAAAACTAACGAAACAAAAATGAACCACGGTTTTGTTAGAAAAGAAGTATCCCAAGGAGATTGGGAAAAGCCAGCAAGGAAAGCGCATGCAATCTAAAAACTCCTCTATGACTCCATCACTTCCACAGACGCTGTCTCAGGAAGCTATTCAGAATAGAGCGTTTCAGGTATCGGTATCACAAGCGTCATATAACTATATGTTCAGCTACATTGAGCCGCTGTCCCTCTCTGCAGGGCTGCCTAAAGGAGAGGAGTTCACGCTGGAGTATGAAGCGAAAGTTGCTAAGGTCTTTTTGCCCTTGCTGGAAAACTTCACAAAGGTTGTTGTGTCTTTGCTTGAGCGAGAGCTGCAGGACGATTTGACCGGCGATGTCTCAGAGTCGATCAAAAAGGTTAACGAGGCCTACCACGCGTTGAAATCGCCAAGTTCTCCACTGGCTGTGATTGAAGATGTAGCAGCAACCAAGGCGTTGCTCGAAGCACTGGCTGAGGTGCCTAATGCTATTGAAGGGGCGCTTAAAGGCCTCTCTCATCTACCCAAAGATTTCATGCACATCGTTGAGGGGCTGGCGAAAGTCACCAAGCAATTTGAGTCAGAGGGCTTTACGGCATTTCTGAAAGACACGCTTTACTACACCTTGAATGAGGAGCGTGGGCATCAGTATCTCAAACCGAAAGGACTGGCAGATTACGAATTGCTGTTTAACACCTTGCCGACGCCTCAAGCTTTGGATGTAGAGCGCAAAGCGTGGATGCCGGAAGATGATTTACCGATTTGTCTGCAAGATTGGTACTTTGGCTACATGCAAATCGCGGGGTTTAATACCACTAATCTCAGAGGTGTCAGAACACAGAAAGCAGCGCATGAGAATGTGTATTTGCTGGCTGAGCTTCTGGAGAAGATGCCCGTTACTGACGACATTCTGCAGCAAGTCAGCGGTGATAGTACGTTAACGCTCACTGAGGCCGTCAATAAAGGCTTATTGTACGTTTGCGATTACACCATGTTTGAAGGCAAGAAAGGCGCGTCTTTGCATGGTTTACACCGCTACCCTGAAGCGCCGATTGCGCTGTTCTATTGGAATGCGTCGCCACCTCATGGCTACCCGACTGACGGCGCAATGCAGCCCATCGCCATTCAATTAGGACAGCATTTTAATGCCGACACCACGCCAATTTTTACGCCAAATGACTGCACAAATAACAACGATGTCGATGGCGCAAAGTGGCTGCTGGCAAAAATGGTGGTGCAAAATGCCTGTACGATTGAGCATGAAACCGTGGCGCATTTGGGCGCGTGCCATTTGGTGATTGAACCCATTGTTGTCGCCAGCCATCGACAGTTGCCACAAACACACCCACTGATGGTGCTGTTGAAACCGCATTTCCGCTTCACCTTGGACATTAATCATGGCGCTTACACCAGCTTGATGGTGCCAGGCGGCGTTGTGGCCTCCGTGATTTCAACCTCGCATCAGGAAACTGCGGAAGTACTGGTGGACGCTTATGAAAAGCGTCGCTTTGATGATCAGTATCCAGATAAGATCTTCCATCAACGTGGTGTCTCAAGCGACTCGTTACCGTCTTTCCCGTTCAGGGAAGATACCCTCGACCTTTGGGCTGCGATTCAGCAATTCGTGACTGATTATCTGTCGCTTTATTACGAGGGCGATACGGCGGAAGCGCGCAACAAAATGGTGCTGGATGATTTTGAGCTTCAAGCCTGGGTGAATGAGCTGGTTAATCCAAAGCGCGCCGCAGTAAGGGGCTTAGATGGCTTAACGGCAACGAATGATGAAAAGAGCCCGGTACAAATCGACAGTTTTGATTATCTCTGCCGTGTCGTGGCGCAAATCATTTATACCGCAAGTGCCCAACATGCTTCAGTGAACTATGCGCAGTATCCGCTGATGTCTTATATCCCTGGGGCGAGCGGAACGCTTTACAAGCCAATGCCAGGACGCAGTGAAATACTCGCTCAGGAAGATGTAGTTGATTGGCTGCCGCCTTTGGATGTGGCGCTCTATCAAACCTCATTCGCCTACCTGTTAGCCGGCGTGCAATATGACACCCTTGGTCACTATACGGATGACCCAAGAACCCAATACTTCACCGACAAACGTGTGGCACCGATACTGACTCAGTTCCACATGAACTTAAACAGAATCGAGATCGATATTCATGAGCGCAATGCCTCACGACCTATGCCGTATGTGATGCAACTGCCCTCTTTGATACCGAACAGTATCAGTATTTAGTCATTGGCATTTCCCTGCTGGGTATCCGGCAATGCTTGGCGGGGAGTGAAGGTGATAAGCCCATTAACTCAGGAATCTACATGCATGTGGCAACGTCGGATTAATCACTTTTTATCACTGGTGTTTTCCGTCCTGTTTATCACTTTCAGTGTCTCTGGTCTCGCGTCTGCGGAAACAACCATTGATTTGTCACAGTGGGAAAGCGGGAGGTCGACGGTTGATAAATTTCGTTTTATCGATGATCCCTCATATCAGTTAACCATTGATGATGTCGTGGCTATCACGGACTGGCAGCGCCCCGAAAAAGGTGAGGTTAACCGAGGCTTTTCGACGCTTCCGACCTGGATAAGTTTTCAATTATCTAATCCTGAACCCGTCAGTAAAAAAGTCATTGTGGAGTATGTGGAGCCATCCGTAGAGACCATCGATTTCTACTTCCGCTTGAAAGGCGGTGACGGCACATTCACGCATCAACGCTTCGTCTACACTGAGCCCACAGACTCGCGGCCGGTCTCTTTTTACAGGCCTGCATTTTCAGTCGATGTCCCGCCTGACTCTGAGGTTGAGGTTTACTATCGCCTGTTTCAGGGAAGAGAATTCCCTATGCATAAATTTGACTCTATGCGTATCTGGGAAGAGTCTGACTTTTACCACTCTACACATGTAGAATTATCGCTATTGGTGATTTTGTTGTGTGTGGAAATTGCCATGGGTCTGTCTACCCTGCTCGCCTATTTCGCCACAAAAGACCGGCTTTATCTTTATTACACCGCTTTCGCGTTTTCAGCCGCCTCACTTTTTGCTGCATTCAGCGGTGTGTGGAGCTATTTAATCGCATCACAGCACTATGAGTTATGGATGGTGGTGCTGCAGATAAACATTTGCCAACTCGTCGCCATTCTTTTTGTTCGTCACTTTTTGAATGTGCCGGAGCATTCACCACGTGTTGATAAAGTCATGCTGGCAGTGGTGACAGTGGTCGCGGTCGGCGTGGTCCTTAACCTCCTTGGTAAGCCTTATCTTTCCCGAATCATTATTGATTTCACCGCGATTGGGGCGTTCTTCCTGATCCCTCTGGGCATCTATGCTCACAAGAAAAAAGTGCCACACGCACTGCTGTTTTCAGGAAGTTGGGTGTTCTTTGCCATTGGTATGGCGCTCGCCTCAGCAAGACTCAGAGGGTACATCGCAGACAGCGCCTTCGCTGAATGGCTGATTTATTTTGGTGGTCTGATTGAAGTCATTTTGCTGACTACTGTCATGATCCTTCGATTCAGACACATGCAGCGGGAAAAGCAACGCATTGAAGAAAAACACTGGAAATATTTGGAAAATGCCGCGCACGTTTTAGAAGAAAGGGTTAAAGCGCAAACCAAGCAACTGTATGAAGCCAAAGCACTGGCCGAAAAAGAAGCCCGCACCGACTTGCTGACGGGTTTACCGAATAGGCGCTCTTTCTTTGAAGGCGCACAGCAATTCATTGAGCGGGCGAAGCGCAACGCCTCGCCAAGTGTGCACCTGCTGATGATCGATATTGATCACTTCAAAAAGGTGAATGACACATACAGCCATGCCTGTGGGGACGCTGTTCTTCGACATGTCGGTAAGGTTTTAAACCAATCACTGCGAAAAACCGATCTCCTTTCGCGTCTTGGTGGAGAAGAGTTTGCTGTCATCATGGAAAACAAACCGGGAGAGGCAGCTCAAACCATGACAGAACGACTGCTTTCAGCCGTAGAAGATTCGGATATCGAGTTCGAAGACCAATTTATTCGCGTCACCATTTCTGTCGGTATGGCCACCTGGCATCCCACTCAAAACCTCGACCAATTGCTGCAAAATGCTGACCACGCGTTATACCAAGCGAAACGGGAAGGCCGTAATCGCGTGGTCTACGCACCTAGGGAAAACGAAGTGCCACTGCCGTAAATGCGGTGGCATGCCTTTCATTTTCAACGCGCCGTTTTCTGCTCCCCTCGCGCCAAATCGCACAAACTTTAACCAAATCAAGTTTCTAATCTGTAAACATCACTACACTGAAGAAATGGCTTAAGTTGGATTAATCCTTAAAACCCAAGGGGAAAGGTATGCTCGATAGGCTGGATTGTCTTCACAAATTGCTCCCTAGCGGCAGCAAGCACAGTGTTGTGCCTATGTATATGTTCGCCAATGATGCAGGGCTGCCGGTGGTGCTTCGCCTCAATATTCGTGGCGGCGATAAGTCGCTACCAATTATGGTGGTCGCGTTTGATATCGATACCCTTGCTAAGTCAGTGCACTGCGAGATTCAGTACCCCCGAGAAAAGATAAACTTCAAGCTCTATGGACAACTGACGTCTTCCCGTTTCCACATCGGTACCCATGAAATCACCAGTTGGGAGTCATTGGAAAAACTGGCGATTGAGTGGCTGAGATCCCCAGAGCCGACAACATAGCGCCACTGGCGTTTATTCCTCTTCCACGATTCGCTCTCTTTCAGCACCTCTGGTGGCACCTTGGCTCGCCCTTTGTCCCAATCGCAAGAATACTGAAAACCTAAACCACTCCGACTAGTTACAAGCCCACCTGAAACCGTTATACCTATCCGCGGGTGTCAGCTCACTGCGTAAAAGGGACTATTGCGCGGTCGCTGAATAAACAAAAAACCATCCCACTGTGGAGCGAACAACATGGAAGTGAGAGCAGTCGCTGCGGCGCTTGTTGCGTTGTCTTCGGCAATGCTGCTTTCCTGCACTACTGATAAAGACAGGGAGCAAGCATTGAGTAATAACAAGAATTTTGGCTTAACCTCAACGAGTGAAATCCTGCTGACCAGCGAAGCGGGAGACAAAATGTCGGTGATGCCAAACCAGTCCTTCACCACTGAACGCGCAAACGGCACACAAGTCGTCATCCAACCGGATATCACCAAGCAAACCATTACTGGGATCGGTACGTCTTTCACTGAATCTGCTGCGTTTGTATTAGCTCACCTTCCGCCAGAAAAGCGTCTTGAGGTCATGAACAACCTCTACGGCGAATCAGGCGCAAACTTCTCGCTGACCCGCACGCCGATTGGCTCGACCGACTTTTCTGTGGAAGGAAAGCTCGGCTATGCCGAAGTGGAAGGTGATGCGGCGCTGGAGCACTTTACTATCGCACCAGACAGTGATGGCTTTTCAAAAGCTAAGTATCCAGGTATTCAGGATGAATCGTTCGACGTGCTGCCGATGATCAAAGAAGCAAAGTCGATCAAAGCAAAACAAGATGACGGCACCCTGAACATCATTGCCTCTGCCTGGACAGCGCCACCTTGGATGAAAGACATCAATACCTGGTTCATCAAAGGCTCAGAAGAGAACGACTGGGAAGGCACGGGCGGATCGCTCAAACCGGAATATGAATCCACTTATGCGGATTATCTGGTGAAATACCTTGAGCACTATAAGGAAGCCGGAGTTGATATCTGGGGTTTAACGCCAGTCAATGAACCGCACGGCAACAGCGGCAACTGGGAGAGCATGCACTTTACTGCTGAGAGCCAGAATACCTTCATCAAAGAGTTTCTTGGTCCGGCTTTAAAAGAAAGCGCTTTCAGCGATACTCGATTGCTGATCTACGATCAAAACCGTGATCATCTGGAACATTGGACGGATGTGATCCTGGGCGATCCCGACACCGCGCCGTATGTTTATGGCTCTGCCGTTCACTGGTATTCCAGCACGGTGGATGTGTACGAAGAGGTGCTGGAGAAGGTACACAACAAATTCCCGGATTTCGCCATCATCCATACTGAAGGCACCATTGACGATCTCGGTAAGCCTGCGCCGAAAGGCATTTTGGATCCGGTGAAATTTCAGGAGTCCGGCTGGTTTGATAACGACGCGTTCTGGTGGAATGAAAACGCGACCGATTGGGCATACACCGCTACTTGGGCGCCAAACCCGGAAAACCACCCTATCTACACCCCAGTGCACCGCTACGCGCGTGACATTATCGTCAGTCTGAATCACTGGATGAACGGCTGGGTAGATTGGAATGCGGTGCTAGATGCCAAAGGCGGACCTAATCATGCCGGGAATTTCTGCGGGGCGCCGATCATGATTGATACGGAAACGGGCTATGTCTATTACACGCCGATTTATGATGTGTTAGCACAGTTCAGCCGCACGATTCGCCCCGGTGATAAAGCCGTCAAAACCGATACTTTGTTAGGCGGATTGGAACAGGATGATTTACATGCCAGTGCAACGGTGAATGAATCAGGATTGCTGAGTGTGCAACTGCTCAACACGACCAAGAAGCCGATACAGTTTGATTTGGTGATTGGTGCGCAGAGTGCGCTGATAACCCTGCCAGCGAATGCACTGCAAACGGTAAGGGTTCAACTTTAAGGGCGATGCCCTGAGGAAGAAAAAGCAGTAAATAAAACTGCGCAATATACCGCGTATTGCGCAGTCTCTCGCTGAATTACAGCGCTTCTACGTTAGTCGCTTGAGGACCTTTTTGGCCTTGCTCAACGTTAAAACGTACTTTCTGACCTTCAGCCAGAGTTTTGAAACCGTCAGAAACGATTGCACGGAAGTGAACGAATACGTCCTTACCACCGTTGTCTTGAGTGATGAAGCCAAAACCTTTAGTTTCGTCGAACCATTTTACCAGACCAGTCGATTTATCAGACATAGTAACCTCTAATTTGTTTTTAAATGAGTGTGTTAACGACAAGCTAAACGCTGACGTTGAACAGTAAGGCTGTATGGAAAGCTATTGAATGGTCGATGAAGCACAAGTTGACGCAGGGTATTAACGAAGACTATCGAGAAGTAGCTGAGAAGAAACTTAAACTAAATTTGGCATTAACAGCTCTTTCTGAGCCAGGCGCGAACTATACAGTGTGCCGGTTAAATAGCGAGCTTTTTTTTCACTTTTCACGCATGTAGTCGTTTCCCCTGTATACTCCTTCCCTCTGTTTCTCTTGTTCCGGAAGCTTCCCAATGCCATCTACTGCCGCTAATACCGTCGTTGTCCTCGACTTCGAAACCACGGGCTTATCACCTAACATGGGTGACCGCGCCATTGAAATCGGTGCAGTAAAGCTGGTTGACGGTGAGGTAGTCGACACCTTTCAGGAATTAATGAACCCCGGCTTTCGCGTCAGCAGTTTTATCGAAGGCTACACTGGCATCACCAACAATATGCTGCGCACCGCATCAGGCTGCGAAGATGTTATGAGTCGCTTTGCTGTGTTTATCGCTGACTTTAATCTTGTGGCTCACAACGCCTCTTTCGATAAGCGCTTTTTGGATGCGGAACTGGAACGTCTGCGCGCAGATTATTCCGGTCAGTTTACTTGCTCAATGCTGATTGCCCGCCGTCTTATTCAAGACTCCCCCACCCATAAACTCGGCGATCTCGTGCGTTTTAAGGGCATTGCCAATGATGGCGTTTTCCACCGCGCATTGGCTGATGCTGAAATGACAGCAAGACTCTGGCTGCTGATGCTTGAAGAGCTTCAACAACAAGGTGTTACCAATCCAAGCTTTAGGTTGATGCAAACCATCAGCAAAACCAGCAAACAGGCATTGCCGTCTTTTCTCAACAAACAGCGCGTAACAGCCAGCATTTAGTGTGAAGCGCCCTGCATCTTCCGACTCTTCTTGATACAGCTTCGGATCCACTCTTGAGACTTAGCATAAATAGAACCAAGCTATTTTTGAGTTTGAGTAAACTTTATGCATACGAAAAACAAGAAAATGCAATGTCAGGTGAATAATGAACTTACTGAGTAAGTCGCGGTTAAAATCCGCCATCTGCTGCCTTATCGCACTTCCACTGCTGCTCAACAGTCAGCTCGCGTTATCTCAAACATTCACTGTGATGACAGAGGACTTCGCCCCGTTTGGCTATGTTGAAGGGGGTGAGCTTACTGGCCTATCTGTCGAGATCGTCCGGGAGATGTTCACGATCGTCGAACATCCTGACGATATCGAGATCCTCCCTTGGGCAAGAGCGTTCAAAGAAGCGCAGCGGAAAGAACGTCGTATCCTGTTTTCCATGAGCCGGACGGAAGAGCGAGAGCCGCTGTTCAAGTGGGTCGGTCCTTTAGTCGAAGACAGAATCCGCTTCTTTCGCCGCAAAGATGCCAATACTGATATCCAATCACTCGAAGACGCGCGAGGGGTCAACTCTATTCTGGTGACCCGAGGTTTCCCGGAAACCGGGTTTCTGCAAGCTCAGGGGTTCAACAATCTTTATGTGACCAACTCACCAATACAGAGTTTTTCTATGTTGGCCATGGGACGGGGGGATTTGGCACCAATAGGGGAGTTTGCTTACAAGCCGATGATGCAAAACAGCAGCATCAATCCAGACAGTATCGAGAAAACTGACATTACACTGTTCAACATTCAGCTTTATATCGCTTTCTCCAAAGACACGCCAGACGAAGAGGTTGCCCGCTGGCAAGCGGCGTTGGATCAGGTGAAAGCGTCAGGCAAATACGCAGAGATTGTCAGTAAATATTCTGAATTAGAACAGTAGCCCTGAGATCACCAGTACGACTCAAGCACGGTCATACCGTCATAGGTGCTGCACTTAAAACGGGTTTTCTTTCCGCTTTCTCCTCTACAACTCACTGTGGTGAATAGCGTGTCTTTGTTCCAGACTGACTCGAAGCTTTGGTCGAAGCCACAATCTGCACCGTAAAAGCTTTCGGCCTGTGCCGCGCAATATTGATAGGCTTCATCTTCACCGCCGCGGGCATCTAACATCGCTGAGCGGATTTTGCGCTCTTTTCGGATGTTGGCAATGTGTTCTTTGTCCGGCATCTCAAACCAGTCAATACGTGGGTTTTCCACATCAAAGCTTTTCTGGATCCAGGTGGCTTCTTTGATCGTGCCAGAAAACTTGATGGAGAGGTTTTTCAGGTAATCAATGTCCACGTCTGCCAGCCCTTCAAAGCCTTCAGGATTAGAGAGTATGAAAGGCTCTCTTCCGACTCTCACCACCAACTCTTGCTCGCTGGTTTTTTCAACCAAGCCTTGCAGCGCCGTAAAACTGACGCCATCGCATTCGTAGTTATATTCACGATCAGCAAAGCAGCGCTCTAGAAAGACGTCGCCGTCTTTTTCCTGGGAGCAGCCTACGATTGATACCAGTGATATTGCGAGAGTTGACGCCCTGAGCATTAACGTGATTTCTATTCCAAAATTTATCGTGTGACAATTTTGATACACATCACATTGCAATTGCAAACCTATCGATGAGTGTCGGGACGCCGTTGGCAAATTTACAAACCAGTCAGTTGCTGTCGGTCTGAAATCACGCTTTTTTCATCGCACTTTTTTCCCAAGAAACAGCAACAATAAAAGGCATAAACACAAGGAAAGGAGAAGTATTCGGTGTTCACGGGCATTACCATCAAAGCAAAGCTTGGCGAGAGTCTTCACGCTTTCTATCAAGACATTTTGGGTATGAAACTCACTGATTCTGGCTGGCGATTTGACGGCGAAAGCGCGTCTCTTTCTTTTGTTTCGTCTGACACTTGTTACCAACCAACACCAACCGATGTTTTTTGGAAAATCGGCATTACCGTCGCGGACTTGGATGCTGCCTGCCAATGGCTTCGCTCGCAAGGTATCAATGTCTCAACGCCACGCCAGTTTCAGGATATTGGCTACCTCGCGCACCTCTCTGACCCAAACGGTTTAACCATTGAGTTGCTGCAAACCACCTTTGAAGGTAACAAGCCGGAAAACCGTCCACTGACACACCCGATAGCCGATGGAGCAACACTGGCACACATCACTCTCCGGTGTCATAACGAAAATGCCATGCAGACATGGGCGGATAGCTTGGGTCTAACGCTAAAATCCATCCAACCTGTAGCCAGTTACGGCTTTACACTTTATTTCTATTCTTTTATTGATGAGCCTCTGCCTGAGCCGGATTTAGGTGCCGTGAGTAATCGTGAGTGGTTGTGGCAGCGCCCTTACACTGTGCTGGAGTTTCAACTGGTTCATCATGCGCCGCCTTTCACGTTGCCTTCTAAAGAAGCGAGCGGCCTATTTAGCTTTGAGGCTGACGGACAGGAAATCACACCGCAAGATCTCAAAGATGCAGAACTTGGGAAATAAACTCCCCAGCTTTCGCCGGGGAGAAAATGATTAAATCAGCTTTTTATTCATGGCATCAGCAATGTAATCCGCCTGACGAATTGCAAGGGCAACAATGGTCAAAGTTGGGTTTTCTGCCGCTCCCGTGGTGAACACGCTGCCATCAGAAATAAACAGGTTATCGATATCGTGGGACTGCCCCCAACGGTTGACTACTCCATCCCGCGCCTGGGCGCTCATCCGGTTAGTTCCGAGGTTATGCGTCGACGGATAGGGGACAACTTTGTGGGTTTTCACCGCACCAACGGCATCATAAATTGCCGCACCTTGCTTGTAGGCATGGTTTCGCATTGCGATGTCATTGAGGTGATCATCGTAATGCACATTAGGAACCGGTAATCCGAATTGGTCTTTGACATCGGTGTTTAGTGTGATGCGATTGGTTGAACGCGGCATGTCTTCACCGACGATCCACATGCCCGCCATGCGCTCGTAACCTTCCATGTCTTTGGCAAACTCCTCGCCCCATGCACCCGGTTTTAGAAATGCCGCCATAAAGGGAAGACCGAGTGACAAGGTTTCCATTTCATAGCCGCCGACAAAGCCGCGAGATGGATCGTGTTTGGACTCATCAGTCACAATCCCCGCCATGGTGGTGCCACGGTACATGTTCACGGGATTTTCGAACTCAGCATACACAGAGCCTGTCACGTGGCGCATGTAGTTACGCCCCACTTCGCCTGAGCTGTTTGCAAGCCCATCTGGATACATGGCAGTGGCAGAATTCAGCAGCACGCGCGGGCTTTCAATTGAGTTACCGGCTAAGCAGACAATACGCGCCTTTTGATGTTGCTGATTACCGTCAGCATCTACATAAAGCACACCATCTACTTTGCCTGACGCATCATGAGTAATTTTCAACACATGACTGCTGGGCCTGAGCTCAAAGTGACCTGTCGCTTCCGCTTTCGGGATCTCAGTGTAAAGCGTCGACCATTTCGCCCCCATTCGACAGCCCTGGAAGCAGAACCCAAGCTGCTGACAAGCTGCCCGTCCATCTCGCGGCTGGGAGTTGATTGCCATACGTCCGGTATGCACATCTTTATAGCCGATTTTGGTCGCACCGGCCTGCAACACCTTGAAGTTGTTATTGCCGGGAAGACCGGGAATATCATGGGTGCGGGTCACGCCCATTTTGTCTTCCGCTTTGTCATAATAAGGCTCAAGCTCAGCGAGGGTGATTGGCCAGTTCAATAAGGTGGCGTTTTTTACATCGCCATACACGTCTTGGGTGCGGAATTCGTGCTCCTGAAAGCGAAGGCTTGCTCCTGCCCAGTGAAGTGTTGAGCCGCCAACGGTTTTGCAAATCCAGGCTGGTAAGCCGGGAAAGTCTCTGGCTACTTCCCATGTGCCGGACGTGGTCCTCGGCTCTAGCCAGGCTTCTTTACCAAACATCTTCCATTCGTTATTTTCAAAGTCCTTGCGGTAATCAAGGCGCGAACCGGCTTCAAGACACACAACATCGACGCCTTTTTGTGCCAGCTCATTTCCCAAAGTTCCGCCACCGGCTCCGGAACCAATCACTACCACTACATTGTCGTCAGTCAGGTCATACTGCTTAGCCATGATTATCCCTCCTTACCGGATGCTGGCAGCCATTGAATATCGTCAAAGCCACGGTTGATATAGCCGCCTTTTTCAAATGAAGAGCCTTCATAACCAAACGCCGGCCAGACACCAGGATTGTCGTAAAGAGACACCACCATGTTGCCGCGGACTGCCTGAAAAAACGGGTCACTCGCCACCTGCTGAAGCAGTTCAGTTCGTTTCGCCAAAGGCAGACTATTCCAGTCACCTCCTGTGTTTTTCATGAGGTTTGCCACACCATCGATCAGGGCTTTTTTCAAAACGGGATCGTTGGCGGCCTGAGCATCAATACTTTCGACACTCGCGGCATAGTAGACATCATCAAGGCTTGGATGAGGATAAATACTGCGCGCAATACTCACCAGATGACTGGCGGTATTGTCATCCAGCGCTTTGACTGTTAGTGCCCAGGATTTACCAGAAAGGGAAATTCCCGCCGCTACATAGGCATACGCGGCGGTGGCGGTCATCACTCCCATTTTTAGAATGGCTCGTCGGGAGTATTGGGGTTTCACGTTATTCATTGCTGTTCTCCTTGCTTTCAGTGTCCTTTTGCAAGCAGTGCGGCGCTTCTTCTATTGGAAACGTCCGGACTGCTCAAGGAATTCGATTTTGTAGCCATCGGGGTCGGTAAGGAAAAAGAACCTCGCCATTGGCTCACCTTGGTGGCTCATGGATTTAATCTCGGCAGGGTTGAGGTTGGCGTTGCTGATTTTGCTGTGTGTCGCGGCCAGATCGTCCACACAGACGGCAAGATGACCATAGCCCGTTCCGTGGGTGTAGGGCTCGCTCTGGCTATGGTTATGCGTTAATTCCAGCTCAAAGTCGTTGCTGACATTACGCAAATAGATGAGGGAAAAGCCCTCAAAATCGAATCGCTGTGCGACGTCGAGATCGAGGGCAGTTTTGTAAAAGGCTATTGAGCGATCCGGATCGCGCACCCGGATCATCGAATGAATGAGTTTCGCCATAAGCACCTCCATGCGTTATTGGGTAAACCCACTATAACGACAGGGACACCTGCTTAGGTGGTATCATGCTACCGCATGTAAAAATATTGTTAACGCCGCTAGACCGCTTTTTTCACCAACGCGGCTTGTTGGTGAAGTTCAGCGTTGGCAAGATCCAACACACCGTGTGGCTCGCTCAAATACAAAATGCAACTGCAGCGGAGCAGAGACGCAAAGTTGGTGACATCCCCATTGATATCCATGGCTTCGTCGTAAAGCGTGGTGAGGAACTTACCCGTGTTCATGCCCTGGGAATGGGCAATATGATCGATGATTTGCCAGAACTTCTTTTCCAGCCTGACACTCGTGGAATGGCCCGCGAGGCGAACAGAACGGGAATGCATTTCGTAATTGGTGGGATCCTGCCCGGCGAAAATGGTACACATGACTTCTTACCTTTGCGCTACTACTCCTATTGAGCATATCCAGAGTCGCTGTGCGGCCTTGCTTCATCCTTAAGACAGCGAAGCGAATGGAAACTTTACGCCTTCACGTCATCAGCAAAGTTCACCATTTTGTTCAAGGTATTCGCAGGCGGCTTCAACCCCTTCGCGGGCGGCCATTCGGAGATATTCTTTTCCCTGGTTTTTATCGACAGCAGTGCCAAAGCCTTCGTAAAGCGCTTTCCCGTAGTGATATCTCGCAAGTCGCGAGTAGCCTGCTTCATCATCGAGTTGTGCCCCCTGCTTCATTAGGGCTGTGGAACGGGAGGGATTGGACGCTGAGTACACACCGTTTTCATGAATTTGAGCAAGCAGCAGCATGGAATAAACATCATTCCAGCGTGCAATACAGTCTTCAAGAATCGCCACCGCGAAATCATGGTCGCCAGTTTTCTCCGCAAAATAGCCATATAGACACTTCATGCGGTTATCACTATCTAATTGTTCGGTATAGGAAAACTCGCTAGTTTCAGCGGGCAGATATGACGAGAAACATAACACGCTAACGCCTACCAATAATCTCCATTTATGCATGAATCAACCTTATCTCGGTGTAATGTTGATCTTAATTTGAAAGTAGCAGGAAGCGGCATTTCTTCCCCAAAAAAACCCGTTTCTCTGTCAGGTCTACGTAAAAAGAATTGGCTCTATCTAAATCTGAGAGATTCGCTCCATTATTGAGTGGAATGATAATTTTGCGCCCCACTACTAACAAAGATGTAAGACATATGATTCACAACTGATTAATTTCTAACGACAATTCCAAATTCTTGAAATACATCGCAGTTTTCATACTGGTAAGTGATAACTTGCACATTAAATTTTTGACCAGCACTTTCTCCACGCGATGCCAGATTTTAAAGACATACTCGACATCCACCCCAACCCCTGCGTCATACACATCAACTTTGTCCCCAAGTATGCTAATAATGCATTCGCAAAGTTCAGTGGAATGGCGAGTGCAGAAGACGTGCTGAGTCTGCCTTCTATCCGTGTGCTCTTTGAAGAGGAACACTGGCCTGAGGCGCAGCGCCGCTACAATCATGCGATTGAAACTGGAATCCCGACCCCCCCGGAAGTAATCAATCATATGGATCTGAAAGGAAATCCAATGATTGCTGAAATTACAGATAAAGTGATTGATTGGTATGGCGAAAAAGCCATGTGTACGTTTGTGAGCGTGGTGACCGACCAAATCCGTCGCGAGCGTACTTTGCGTGATATGGCAAACCGGGACGATCTCACCAATCTTTATAATCGCCGTTATCTGTTAGATCTGTTCAGCGAGCGCCATGCCGCCCAACAGCGCCGTCAATACCTCGCCATGGCGGACATCGACCACTTTAAACGCATCAACGATACCTTTGGCCACCCGGTCGGCGATATCGTGCTTCGTCGTTTTGCTCAGGAAATTGAAGACTTCACTGCACCAGATGAATATGCGTTCCGCTTAGGCGGGGAGGAGTTTGCACTGCTTATCTGGGCGGATAACCATACCGAGGCCACAGCGCGATTGGAACAGTTGAGACAATCGGTACAAGACTGCGAAGTCAGGGTCAGCCACCCAAATTCTCAGCCTCTAACGATTAGTTGTGCAATTTCCATCGGCGCGACTGTACTTGATGCGACGGAAGACTTTCTTTCTGCCAGTCTCCGCGCAGACGAAGCCCTTTACATCGCGAAAAAGACCGGGCGTAACCGCGTGATCAATTACGACGAGTCTGCTGAAAACGCGCCGGAGAAAAGCTAAGCACTAACCTGACTTGAATATCTATGATGCTGTTGGCTGGACAGACAGCCCAGCATCACTCTGTTACGCCCCGCTTCTTTAGCCTGATACATTAACCGGTCAGCATGATGAAGCAGCGCTTCTAAAGACGTTTCTTTCCCGTCTTTGTCCACCAACAACGCACCAACAGATGCAGTGACGCTTAACCCAACACCCTCTTGAGATACCTGCGGTACAATAAAACTGCAAACGTAATCGGCATTAACCTCAAGATCGTGCAGATCCTCCACTGGCACCAGCAAGCAAATCTCTTCTCCCCCCAAGCGGGATATCGCCACTGCTTCACGCAGGTAGTTGCTCAGTACCCGGCCCAGGTTATTCAGCACTTCATCGCCTTTCGAATGGCCATATTTGTCGTTAATTTGCTTAAAGTGATCCACATCGAGCATCAATACACCCAGCTGACCACGTTTCTGCATGCTTTTGACCCGCTTGCTGGCGAACACCCTGTCGAGACCCCGGCGGTTCATCAAGCCCGTCAAGGAATCTGTAAAGGCATATTCCTCAAGTTTGCTGTTCAACGCTTTGAGAGCGCGGGTTTTCCGCTTCACTGCCTGTTTCAGCAAAATGATATAGCTTGCAGAACCCAACAACAAGACGGACCCCACCAAAGGCCAAAGCCAGTTTGGTATTTTCGTGGTCCTGCTGGTGTTCAGCCATTTTTGTTTGATGCGATCGATTTCATGGGGCGGAATATTCTTAATACCACTTTCGATTTCGCGTTGAAGCAGTTCGTTGCCTGCAGGTACCGCTGCGTACAGCATTTTTTTGTACATGCGCTCAATAGGGACAAACCCCAGAGGGTTATCCTGTTGAAGCAGATAGTAGGTAGCAACTTGGGTATCGACCAGCATGCGCTTAATTTTGCCATTACGCGCCGCCTGAATGAGGGCGGCATTGTTATCAAAACCCATGGTAGCAACAAGCGGATAACGGTTTTTCAGATACTCCTCTTCAAAGCCACCACGCACCACACCGACAACCATACCTGGCACTACACCCTGTGTTTTCAGTTCTTCAGCATCATTAACCACGTATAAAGTGGTGGAGATTTCAAAAAGGGGAAAAACATAATCCAGATATTCGTCGCGGGATTCGGAATAGAGCAAACCAGCGTGCACTTTGCGCCCACCTTCTTGCATCGCAACCAACGAGTCATTCCAGTCAGAAAGCGCAAACTCAATGGGTGTATTATTGATCTCCCCGAACAACTTCCAGTAATCGACCAACAGTCCTTTAGCGATGCCATTTTCAGAGAAAGCAAATGGCTTCCAGCTATGAGAGTTCGTCACGATAATGGTGTCTTTATCCGTTTCAGCCAACGCAACTGACTGGGAGATCCCCAGTACAAATACCACAACGCTACAGACGAATCGGCATAACCGAAGCAAATGCATCAAAGGCAGTCATTCCCCAAGGTGAATTGATGACAACATTGTCGCAAAATTTAACCAACAGACCACATACTGTTTGACAGTTAGATAGCCAGAGCGAGACATAGATCTATGAAATAGTGAAAAAATTTCTCCAGATACTCATGAGGCGACGAAATAATGTCATTTTTTTTCAAAAATATTCAGGCATGATCCCCGTCTAGTGGGCTATCTTTTGACGCATTCAACCCAATGTTCACCGATGTTCACTGCTGTTTATCTATTCGTTACTGATTAGTGATCTAGATAAGTTTATGTGGTAAATTTACGGCCCTGAAAAAAGGCACATTGCTGTTTCATTTGAGTGGATGGTGCAAGGAAGGTTGGAATAACCCTTTTTCACTTGCCTGCGATCAAATTTCCGCCATATAAAGCATGTATACTTGTGTCCGCTTTCATGGATGAGTTGTGTTGTCCAAGCGAATCCGCGTTTGGACAACACAATTATGTGGCATGAATCAATATTAACGCTGTAAGAGCACATGGCACTCTTGCTGCTCAACACACAGTAGCTTGTTGTTTTCTTACAAAACTCAAGAACCTGAATAACGTGACTACAGCGACATTTATCCCTTGGGTAGTAAAAGTTCGACCGGAGAGAACCCTACATGAAAAAGACCAAAATCGTTTGTACGATTGGACCAAAAACCGAATCAGTAGAGATGCTGACTAAGCTGGCAGATGCAGGCATGAACGTAATGCGCCTGAACTTCTCGCACGGCGACTTTGCAGAGCACGGTACTCGCATCTCTAACCTGCGTCAGGTAATGGAAAACAGTGGCAAGCAACTGGCTATCCTGCTGGATACCAAAGGTCCTGAGATCCGCACCATCAAGCTGGAAGGCGGCAACGATGTTTCTCTGGTTGCAGGTCAAACTTTCACTTTCACTACTGACGCTTCAGTAGTAGGTAACGCAGAACGCGTTGCAGTGACCTACCCTGGTTTTGCAACAGACCTGGCTGTAGGTAACACTATCTTGGTTGACGATGGTCTGATCGAGATGGAAGTTCTGGAAACCACAGAAACTGACGTTATCTGTAAAGTTCTGAACAACGGTGACCTGGGCGAAAACAAAGGCGTTAACCTGCCAGGCGTTTCTGTAAACCTGCCTGCACTGTCTGAAAAAGACAAAGGTGACCTGGTATTCGGTTGTGAGCAAGGCGTTGACTTCATCGCTGCTTCTTTCATCCGTAAAGCGTCTGACGTTAAAGAAATTCGTGAGCTTCTGGCTGCAAACGGCGGCGAGAACATCCAAATCATCTCTAAAATCGAAAACCAGGAAGGCGTTGATAACTTCGACGAAATTCTGGATCTGTCTGACGGCATCATGGTTGCACGTGGTGACCTGGGTGTAGAAATCCCAGCTGAAGAAGTTATCTTCGCTCAGAAGATGATGATCGAAAAATGTAACCGCGCGCGTAAAGTGGTTATCACTGCAACTCAAATGCTGGATTCAATGATCAAGAACCCACGTCCAACTCGCGCAGAAGCGGGTGACGTAGCGAACGCGATCATGGACGGCACTGACGCAGTGATGCTGTCAGGTGAAACTGCGAAAGGTAAATACCCTGTTGAAGCAGTGACCATCATGGCGCAAATTGCTAAGCGTACTGATGCTGTACTGAAAGCTGAACTGGGCTCACGTTTGGACAGCTCTCGCCTGCGTATCACTGAAGCAGTATGTAAAGGCGCAGTAGACACCGCTGAAAAGCTGGGTGCTCCTCTGATCGTTGTTGCTACTGAAGCAGGTAAGTCTGCGCGTTCTATCCGTAAGTACTTCCCAACGGCAAACATCATTGCTGTCACCATCAACGAGAAAACGGCTGCGCAACTTTGCCTGAGCAAGGGTGTGACTTCTGTAGTTGTTAACCAGTTCGAAAACACTGACGAATTCTACCGTCGCGGTAAAGAAATCGCTCTGGAGTCAGGTCTGGCTGCGAAAGGCGACATCGTTGTTATGGTTTCAGGCGCACTGGTTGCTTCTGGTACTACTAATACTGCATCTGTACACGTTCTGTAATCGAACCGTACCGAGCATAAAAAAAGGAGCCTATCGGCTCCTTTTTTGTTTTTAGCACGTCAGGCTAACATTCTGTTTCTTTGGTTTTATTTCTTAAATCTGGATGGGACCAGTTCATTGCGGTGAGTGTTCATCAGTACCGCCATCGGCACCAGATAAATCCAGCCGACCTTTATGGTCAGGACAGCCAGAGACAAGGTTGTCACTCTCACCAAATACTTATTGATGGTTTGGAACACAACGACTTTCTCTTGGGTTTATTTTGTTTTTCTTGTACCCCGGAAGTATACATTTTGGGCAGAAAGTCACAAGTTGAGAGCATCTTCCGCCAACCCATCAGACATAAAAAAAACCGACGGCTTTCACCATCGGCTTTTTCTGAGACAAACTGTCAGTTTTATTGACGCAGTGCGCGCTCACCACGGGCAATACCTACGACACCGCTTCGTGCAACTTCGATGATGTCGGTGACATCTTTCATCGCTGCGATGAAGGCTTCAATCTTGTCGCTTGAGCCTGCAATTTGAACGGTGTAAAGCGAGTTAGTCACGTCCACAATCTGACCACGGAAGATGTCAGCTGTACGTTTGACTTCTGCGCGGGCAAAACCGCTCGCTTTCACTTTTACCATCGCCAGTTCGCGCTCAATGTGCTCTGACTCGGTCACATTACTCACTTTCAGTACGTCAATCAGCTTGTGCAGTTGTTTTTCAATCTGCTCGCGCTCAGACGCTTTCACCACGGTGGTTGTGATGTTCAAGCGGGACAGTGTTGGATCATCTGTCGGGGAAACCGTCAGGGATTCAATGTTGTAGCCACGCTGCGAAAACAGGCCAACTACACGAGACAATGCGCCCGGTTCGTTTTCCATCAAAATCGATACAATACTGCGCATTATGTTCTCTCCGTCTTGCTCAACCACATTTCATTCATCGCACCACCACGCACCTGCATTGGATAAACGTGCTCTGTTTCGTCCACGCTGATGTCGAAGAAGACCAGTTTGTCTTTCATCGCCAAACCACGTGCCAGCTCGCTTTCCAGCTGAGCCGGATCGCTGATGCGGATGCCTACGTGACCGTAAGCTTCTGCAATTGCAGCGAAATCAGGCACCGAATCCATGTAAGAGTGAGAGTGACGACCTTGATAAATCATGTCCTGCCACTGCTTCACCATGCCGAGGAAGCGGTTGTTGAGGTTGATAATTTTAACGGGGATATCGTACTGCAGCGCCGTCGACAGCTCCTGGATATTCATCTGGATACTGCCGTCACCGGTGACACAAAGCACTTCTGCATCAGGGATTGCGAATTTCACACCCATCGCAGCAGGCAGGCCGAAGCCCATGGTGCCGAGACCACCGGAGTTGATCCAGCGACGTGGCTTATCAAACGGGTAGTAAAGCGCAGCAAACATTTGGTGCTGGCCAACATCCGATGCCACGTATGCATCACCATTGGTGAGCTTGTAGACCGCTTCAATCGCTTGCTGCGGCTTGATGCGTTCGTTATTCGTTTCGTAAGCCAAACACTTGCGTTCACGCCATACGTTGATGTTGTTCCACCATGCGTCCAGCGCCGCTTCATCGTTCGTGCCGCCCTGCTCGGTCAGGATCTTCAGCATGGTATTCAATACCACGTCTGCCGAACCTACGATTGGGATGTCAGCCGAAACGGTTTTTGAAATGCTCGATGGGTCGATGTCGATGTGCATGACCTTGGCATTTGGACAGTATTTTTCGAGGTTATTCGTCGTACGGTCATCAAAACGGACACCAATACCGAAGATCAGGTCAGCATTGTGCATTGCCATATTGGCTTCGTACGTGCCGTGCATACCAAGCATGCCCAGCGATTTGTCACCCGTACCCGGATAAGCTCCAAGGCCCATCAGTGTACTGATAACAGGAATATTCAGTGTATCTGCCAGCGTTTTAATTTGCTCGCCACACTCAGAAATGATGGAACCACCACCGATGTACAGTACCGGTTTTTTCGCTTCAAGCAGTGCTTTCAAGCCACGCTTAATTTGTCCTTTATGACCCGTTGTTGTTGGGTTGTAAGAACGCATGGACATGCTTTCCGGGTACTCGTACGGGAATTTGTTTGCTGGGTTCAGCATATCTTTTGGCAGATCGACAACCACAGGACCTGGGCGGCCGGTTGATGCCAAATAGAAGGCTTTCTTGATGATTTTTGGAATGTCTTCGGTGTTTTTCACCAAAAAGCTGTGTTTTACGATAGGACGTGAAACACCCACCATGTCACATTCCTGGAAGGCATCGTTACCAATCAGGTTGCTCATTACCTGACCGGACAAAACCACCATTGGGACAGAATCATAGTACGCGGTTGCAATGCCGGTAATGGCATTGGTTGCGCCTGGACCTGAGGTAACCAGTACAACGCCGACTTCGCCGGTTGCACGGGCATAGCCATCGGCCATGTGAACTGCTGCTTGTTCGTGGCGAACGAGAACGTGCTCGATATCGCTTTTCTCATGCAGTGCATCATAGATATCCAAAACTGATCCGCCCGGATACCCAAATATATGTTTTACGCCTTGGTCGATCATCGAACGAACGACCATGTCGGCTCCTGACAACATTTCCACTATATGCCTCCATGTATGCATAGTTTTAGGACTTATTTGTAGCCTAGTGATGGATGTCGGCGTGACTACCTGTTTGCCGCCAATCCATGCCAGCTATGCTTTTGATTCCGGTCGTAACAAGAATCAAAAAAGCTTCCACTCAAGGGCTATTTGGATGCGCGCTGTAAACAGCCGCTCATCACCGCTTGAGCCCCACAACTTTAACGCTTTGTTAGCAAATATGTCTATTGGTTAACTCAGATTCCCATTAATACTCTGATTGGACAAACATTCATCAGTAAAGACTCTGATATAGCCATCGGTTTTAGCATTCACTGCTGAAAAGTTCCTTTTTGGCGACATTTACTGTTCGCTCACCAGGAAAAATGGGGCATGAAAAAAGTATGTTTTTGGCTGTTACTGACAGGATTCGATTGAAGTAGCACATTAAGGACACTTTAACGTCACTTCCAATATGGGAATACAGGAAAAAAAGCCATAAAAAACCCAGCTCAGAGGCTGGGTTTTTCACAATATTCCAATCAGCTGTGTTTCTTATACATGGCTTCGATTTGTTTCTTGTAGCGCTCTAGGATCACCTTACGACGCAGCTTCAAAGTTGGCGTGAGTTCACCTTGTGCCATGGAGAACTCTGAAGGCAGCAGGGTGAACTTCTTCACCTGCTCAAACTTGGCCAGCTCCTTTTGCAGCTCTTCGACGCGTTTCTCGAACATCTCCACCACTTCGCTATGTTTAATCAGCTCCATGCGATCGTGGTATTTGATGTTCAATTCTTTCGCCCAGGTTTCCAAGGTTTCAAAACAAGGCACAATCAAAGCAGACACAAAATGGCGCGCATCCGCCACCACAGCAATTTGCTCGATAAAGTGGTCTTTACCCAATTTGCCTTCAATCACCTGCGGCGCAATATACTTACCACCAGAGGTTTTCATCAGCTCTTTGATACGGTCAGTGATAAACAGGTTGCCTTGAGCATCAATGTGGCCTGCATCGCCGGTTTTAAGAAAACCATCAGCCGTGAAGGTTTCTGCTGTTTCTTTGGCTTTGTTGTAGTAGCCGCGCATGACCATAGGACCACGCACCAGAATTTCGTTGTTGGCCCCAATCTTCACTTCGGCATTTGGCATTGGCATACCGATGGAATCGGGGTCAAAGCTCGCACTGTCCCAGCATGAAACCGTTGCTGTGGTTTCGGTCATGCCATAACCCAGCTTCACATTGACACCAATCGCGTGGAAGAAGCGACCAATAGCCGGCTCCAGCTTTGCCCCTCCACACGGCATCATAGTGATATTGCCACCCAGAAGCTGACGCAGTTTGCTCAATACCAGCTTGTCTGCCATGCGGTGTGCGCTTTTCAGCCATGGGGCCGGTTTCTTCCCTTTACGGGTGATTTCGGCCATCAGGTTACCGATGTAAACGGCAGCGCGGAACATGCCTTTTTTCACCGGACTCGCTGTCGCCACTTTCTCGTGAACAGCGCTGTAGATTTTTTCGTAGAAGCGCGGTACCGCACACATCACGGTTGGCTTCACTTCCTGCAGCGCATCGCGAATTGCATTGGTGTTAGACAGATAACAGTTTGTCGCGCCATGGTGCAGCACGTAGAAGCTCCAGCAACGCTCAAACACGTGCGACAACGGCAAGAACGCCAGAGAGACTTCGTTTTCAGTGATACCCAATACCGCATCGTGACTTTCAATTTGGGCCGCAATGTTGCCGTAATCCAGCATCACACCTTTTGGCTTACCAGTAGTGCCTGAGGTGTAAATCAGCGTCATCAAATCTTCCATTGATGCTTGATCGACACGCGCAATGAGCTCTTGCTCAACGTTGTCGTTAGCACTCTCAAGGAACGCTTCCCAGCTCAGGCCCATTTCATGGCCGGCAAAATCAACGTTATCACTAAAGCTGACAATCTTTTCCAGCGCTGGACAGCTAGATGCAATCGACATCGCGGCATCCGCCTGCGACTGATCGCCCACAAACAGAATACGCACACCTGCATCACGCAAAATGTAAGCAGCCTGATCAGCGGTATTGGTTGGATAAATTGGCACTGGCACGCAGCGCACCTGAAGCGCAGCGATATCCGCAATACTCCACTCCGCACAGTTGTTGGCGAAGATACCAATTTTGTCCTGTACCGCGAGGCCAGATACCAGCATCGCTTTGGAAGCCGCATCAATGCGCTCACCGAACTGACGCCAGCTCATTTCGCCCCAACCGTTTCCTTGTTGGAAACGCAGCGCGATCTTGTCGCCTTGAGCTTTTACCTGCTCGCGGATTCGGTTAACGATATGAAGTTCCAGCGCCATTTAATTCTCTCTCAGCACGTGGTTGCGTCCCTTTAGAATGCATGTGGGACAGCGACAAAAATTAGCTAACACTTGTAAGCTAAAACTTAGGCAGCAGTGTAATGACTCCTTCATCAATTACAAGAAAAAGCGCACCCACATTGGCTAAAATCTAGGCAATGATTTTGACGAACCCTGCTCATTTCAGAGTACACGTGTTCTCTCAACTTATGGGAAAGTTGTAACAGGCTGTAATCAAAAAGGTCTTAGGCACAAAAAAACCGGCCGAAGCCGGTTTTCTCATCTGTTTTGGCATCACTTATACCAGTGAGTTACCACAAATTGACAGTAATTGGTCACGCATCCACAGGTGGCCTTTGTCTTTTTCTGCAGACGCATGCCAGCTCAGGTAACCACTGATACGGTTAGTATCCAGTGGCAGCGGCAACATCTTCAGGTTGTCGCGGTTATGGCCTGCTTCAATCATCCAGCGAGGTGCTACAGCCACCAGCTGTGATTGGCTGACCACGTAAAGAATATTGCTCAGACTCACGCCCTGATACGCTTCACGGTAACGACCATCGCGGTAAAGCGCTTCTGCATAGCCCTGCATTTCACCATTGCGCTTCAACACGGCATGCGCTTCAGCTGCCAGCTCTTTCGCTGTGATGCTCTCTGCCAAACGGGGATGGTTCTTGCTCGCTACCACAACCAGCTCATCGTTGAACATTTCTGTGCTGCTGAAACCTGATTCATTGAAGTGCAGGTAATCAATCACAAAATCCACTTCCTGGTAACGCAGCTTACGCGCGATATCACGATCAAATTCCGTTTCTACCTGAACTTTCACGCTCGGTGCGACTGACGAAATTGTGTTCAGGATTTGCGGAACAAAGCGCATGTCTGATGGGCTACAAATCGCCAAACGGAATGTACGGTTACTGGTTTCCGGAATGAATACGGAAGTCGGCAGTTCATTTTTAATCAGCTGGATCGCCTGACGAATCGGGCCAAATAGCTGACGGGCGCGTTGGGTAGGTTTAATACCACGGCCATTTCGAACAAACAGCTCGTCGTTAAACATCACTTTAAGACGTGACACTGCATTACTCACCGCTGGTTGTGACATGCCTAGACTCTGTGCGGCGCGCGTAATGTTCTGTTCCTGCATCACTGCATCAAAAACGGTGATGAGATTGAGATCAACACTTCTTAACGTCGTATCCGTACGGTTTTCAATATTGTTAACCGACTCTTTCTGCGTCATAGCAAAACCCTAAAGGAAGGAGTAAATGTAAAGCGTCCGTCACCGGAATTACCGAACGACCCTGAAAATGAGTATGTAAATTGAAAAGGGTCGACAGCTATCAGTAAGGCAACTTAGCCTGCTCACGCCCCAGCATAATGAGTGAAACTGAACACACGCTAACCAAGGCACCAACTTAGTAACATGATCGGATAAATGCGCCCCAGTAAATTGTTATAAAATCATGTGCAACAGAAATGGTAAAAACCTAAAAACAAAATAAAAAAGAGGCTGATAATCAGCCTCTTAGATCTAAAAATCAAAACTAACAACCTTGTTAGTTACACATTCATTTCATCAATGCTGGCGCAAACTTTTATTCGCCTGAGATGGCAGCCTCATGCTAAACATCGCACGCTTGCGTGTTTTTTGCGGCCAGAAATCTGAGAGAAGATCGGTGACATGCTCTGGAAATGACACTTGTGACCAGAGCGATTCACGAAGTAAAGACAAGGTGCTTAGATCCCCTTCCCCGAGCCAAGTCGCCAGCTCCGAAGCAACATTTGGGTATTTCACTCGACTGCTCTCTGCCTGTTCCAGCCACTCGCGAATCGTCCCAACATCCAACGACTCCATTGAGTTTGCAAGCCCCAGCGTGTCCAGCGTCGAGACATTGCTTTGCTGTTCAAACTGACCACTGAGGGGTTTCAACAATAGCTTCTTTCCCAAAGACAATGCTTCAGAAGGTAACTCAAATCCGCCATTGGCAATCACACCATCGCAACGAGCTAACGCTTCATGGAAAGTAACTTTGCTCAACGGACGTACATCCACATTCTCTTCGGTTCTTGCTTCCTGACAGGAAGGATGAAAACAGATGAAGCGGTGAGTAAAATGTTGTAGTACGCCGATAACCTCTTCCAGTTTTTCAAACGGAAGGTACGTCAAAATAGTGCCATCCTTGGAGATTTCTGTTGTTTTCAGATCAATGATCGGCGGAAGGATAGGCTGATTAAAGTGATACCAATGCAGGCCAATTTTGGTCTCAGTTGGCGCAAAGTAATGCATGATGAGCTTATCCAGCAGGGATTGCCCCTGCTTTGGGACGTCGAAGGCAAACGCAGATTGATGGCTGACCGACACTGTCGGTACCCGCTGTCGCCTGGCGGCATGCGCGGATATTGGCTCAAAATCAGACACCACCAGATCGTATTCGGACACATTCAAATCACGCACTTCTCGGGCAAATGACACCAGACTGTTGTTCAACGCCGTTTTCAGCATGCTGACTTTACCTGCCTCACTGATAAACGTCAGGCCACGGCGAACCTCATAGTCCCCGAATATCCCCATATCAAAGTATTCCGACGCAGGTCGGCCGGAAAACAGAAATTTCACCTCAACATGCGGTAGCTTGGAAAAGGCTTCAGCCATCGCACGTGCACGGGAAATATGGCCATTCCCCGTGCCTTGCACGCCATAAAGTATTTTCATGCAGGTTCTCGTTGTGATTAATCAGACCATTAAAGCCAGTGAAGCACAGGCCAGTCCAAGCAGGGCACCGACGAAGACATCGGTAATGAAGTGAACACCAAGCAGTACACGGGAAGCGCCAATCGCGGCCGCCCATCCCCAATAAACATGACTGAATTCGGGGTAGAAGTGACTTAGCAATGCCGCCATCACAAATGCCGCCGCCGTGTGTCCTGAAGGCATACTGTAGAGATCAGACGGCGTGATAAATGCTGGAAGATGCTGTGGCCTTGCGCGACGAAAGCGTCTTTTCAGCCACATAAAAAGAGGCACTTCAATGGCAAACGCCAACAGGCCGACGATAAGAAAATGTAGGCCTTGCATGCCGCCGAAAAGAGCAAGCAACACGCCTATTGCTGCGTAAAGATGACCGTCTCCACTTTTAGAGACCCAACGGAAAATCCGTGCGATGTCCGCACTGAAACGGTGATTAAGACAAAGGGTGGATACGGCATTATCCACCCTCTGGATGGCGACGAGGCTCCGCATTCATCAGCTCCAATTCTTCACGTTACCGTTTCAGACTAGGAGTCAGGAATGACAGTCCCATGACGCTTTGTAGACGACTTGATGAATTTTACGCCGGCATATCACCATGAAGATTTTCATGGCGCTTCACTTTACCGAAGTCAGCCAAAATCGCGTACGCTGCCGGAATCATAAACAGCACCAACAACGTTGAAGTGAATATCCCGAACACGATTGAAATCACCAGAGGTTTCACCACCTGGGCCTGCAAACTCGTTTCCAACAGGAGTGGCAGTAAGCCAGCAGCCGTGGTCAGCGACGTCAGAAAGACGGCACGGAAACGTTCCTGACTGGCGCGCACCACAGCATCATAAATATCTTCCCCTTCATCCAAGTGGTGACGGATATATTGCACCAGCAAGATGGAGTCGTTCACCACCACGCCAGCCAGCGAAACGAACCCCATCAGGCTTGGCATACTGAGCGGATGCCCCAGCAGCCAATGTCCCCACAGCACGCCAATTAAGGCAAGCGGGATGGCAATCAAGACCACAAAGGGTTCAAGATAGCTGCGGAATTGATAACTCAGGATCACGAAGATACCGAACAATCCCAGAGCAAAGCCAATCCCCATGGAGCGGCCAGTTTCCGCTGAGTCCTGACTCTGGCCTTCAAACAACACGCGTAGCCCCGGATACTTCGTTTCCAGCCCTGGGATCACATCGCGTTTTAATTGCGCCAAAACATCACCAATACTGACCTGGCTTTGCACCACATCGCCATAAACACTCAGTGTTCGCATGCCATCAATGCGCTGGATACGCACGAAGTTACGTTGATAATTGAGCTCTGCGGCGGTAGAAAGCGGCACCTGACTTCCATCAGGCAACACAATTGGGAAGTTGGCTAAGCTTTGCAGGCTGGCGGCATCATCACTGTCGAGGCGTACATCTATCTCAATGCTTTCAGGGCCAACCTGAATTTCATCTGCCGTTTGACCAAAGTACGCGGCGCGCAGCTGACGGGCAATCAACTGGCCGTTGATGCCAAAAGCTTCCGCACCGGGACGCAGCGTCACTTTCACTTCTTCTTTACCGGGGCGCATATCATCGAGCACCCCTGATACGCCCTGAAATTGGCTGATAAACTGCTGGATGGCGACCGAGGCTTGTTTCAACTCGTTCAAATCGTCATGTTGCAAGCGAATATCAAAGTCGCGTCCACCGGGTCCAAACGCGGGCTGCTTGAAAACCATAGAAATAGGATCGGTCAGCACACCAGTTTCTTTTTCCCAATCTGAGATGAAGTCATCAATCAAGGTATTGCGGATCTCCGCACTCAACAAATCAAGCCTCACTGTCGCGATATGCTGACCACTCTCATCGGCATCGGCGTTAAAGTTGAATTGCTCGGTGATGTGCTCCACCAAAGGCTGACCACTTTCGTTTTGTTCACTTAATCTCTCACCCACTCGATTGGCTGAGGCAACCAGTTTCGCAACGACAGCCTCAGTTTGCGCCAGTGATGAGCCGGGCGGCAATATGACGCGGGCTTCCGCAATATCTCCATCGAGTTCAGGAAAGCCGACAAAACGTAGCTGACCGGAGGCTAAAAGAGCAAAAGAGATCAGCAGCATGGCAATAACACCGCCAACAAAGGGGTAGCGCCACTTCACCGCACTTTCTACTAACTCTGCCAGTTTGCCTGCACGAAAAGCCTCGAATTTTTCGAGGAAGACACGTTTGAAGGCCAAATCCGGTTTTGGCGCTTTGGCTTTTGCCAATGAATGTTGCAAGTGATGCGGCAAAATGAGGAAGGCTTCCACAAGGCTGAGTGTCAGAACCAGGATAAGCACCATAGGAACGACCCGGAGCACCGCCCCCATCTCTCCTTGTAAGAAGATAAGACTCCCGAATATACACACGGTAGTAAGATATGAAGACACCACGCCGGGAAGTACCTTCTTGACCCCATTGACCACGGCATCCTCAAGTTTCTGCCCCCGATCGATATGCGAGGCGATGGACTCTGATATCACAATGGCATCATCCATCATGATACCGATAGCCATTAGCAGTGCGACCAGCGACATGATGTTAATGGAGAGCCCAAGTTGTGCCATCAAAAAGAAGCTGCCAAGAAAGGCAACGGGTAAGCCAGCCGCCACCCAGAATGAATAGCGCAACGAGAAGAACATCCACATCACACCAAATACCAGGATCACCCCTTGCCAGGCATTGCGGGTCATCATGGTCAGGCGGTCCCAAAGGAGCGACGAGAAATCGTTGGTGAGGTTAAGTGTCACGCCATTGGGTGCGCGGGCTTGTTCGTCATCAACAAACTGCGCCACTTTTTCTTTGATACGAAGAGCATCATCAGCTTTGTTTTTGCTGATTTTAAGCAGCGCCGAAGGTTTGCCATCAAACCACACCTGCTGTTCATCAAGCTCAAAGCGCTCGGTCAGGGTAGCGATATCCTGCAGGCGAATCACGCCGCCATCACTGTCAGCAGCAACGACAATCTGCCCCAGGGTATCCGCAGCAATACGTCTTTCATCGAATCGGATCAACAGGCTCTTGTTATCAAGCTCGACATTACCGCTAGGTAGGTTGATGTTCTGCGCACTGACTTGAGAGGCAATATCTGAAATGCTGAGCCCAAGTTGTCGTAATGCACTTTCTCGCACTTCAATGCGGATTTGTTTGTCCGAGAAACCTGCAACACTCACCAAAGGCACATCATAGTCACGCTTGAGCGTCTGCTTCAGATCTTCTGCATAGGCTTTAAGCCCTACCCAATCGGTATCGGCTGCAATCGCCACATCTACCACGGGTTCGTTCCAATCCAGCTCACGTACTACGGGCGGCTCAATATCACTAGGGAAATTGTTGATGGCGTTGATTTGGGTTTGGATATCCACCAGCATGCGGGAGATATCAGCATTGGCATCCAGTTTTACGACCAAACCAGCTGAACCTTCCACTGCTTCACAGCGGGTTTCAACGATGTTGGAAAGACCATCTACCGCATCTTCCATCAACAGACAGATATTTTGCTCTACCTGCTCTGGGCTAGCGCCGGGATACACTACCGTGGCGAGAATAAAAGGCGGCGCGAATTCAGGAAAGGTTTCGCGCTTAAGTTGTGGCAGTGACGTTAATCCAAGAAGGATCAACGTTAGCATCAGCAAGTTAGCGGCTGTCGGGTGACGGGCGAAAAAACGAATCATGATGCCTCCCCGTTCACCGCATTGTTTTCGACCACGTCACCGTTTAAGGTCACCGCGCGAAGTTCCATTCCTGGCACCGCGGGTAGAAGATCGTTCAGCACCAGTTGCTGACCCGCTTTCAGATCCCCGGCGATCGCAACGCTCTCTCCGCGCCTGAACAAAATGGTTACCGGCACCACTTTCAATGTACCGTCTTCCAACAGGTAAATCTTGTCACCGCGAAGAGCGCGCTCCGGGATAACCCAATGAGCGACAGGTTTGCCTTCAATGGTCGCTTTAACAAACATGCCATTGACCAAACTTGGCTGTGCGGCAATCCCCTGTTTTTGTTCTTCATCAAGCGCAATTTCGAGGATGACGCCAACCGTCGCCTGATTGAGGCTGACGGTATCGCTTAAACGCGCCACCTTGGCCAGCCACTCTTCTTTAAAGCTACCACTTGAAAGGTTCACGCTCGCTTCAAGTTGATGCAATTTCCTCGAAAAGCCTTCGCTATGGTCGCCATTTAACGTGTCGAATACGGTCTGCATATCATGGATGGAGACCTGCGCATCCACCTCTACCGCACCAAGGCCATGGGCAATCACCATCACTTGCTGCGGCGTAACAACCTGATCGCGTTCGATGTTCACTTCCGCAATGCGGCTGTCGACAGGCAAAACGATTTGGGTTTTATCAAGGTTTCTCTGGGCTTGTTCCAGCGCTAGATTACTCGCCTCAAGTTCTGATTCAGTGATGCGTTTTTCATCTGGCAGAACTTTTAACTGAGCCTCCAGGTCCTGAACCCGGGTTTGCTGGGAAAGGAAGGCTTGCTGTTCATTGTCCAAATCTGATTGAGATATCAAACCTTTCTGGCGCAGGTTCTTTTGACGCGCCAATTCGTCTCGGCTCAATGCCAGTCTACGCTTCTCGATCGCCAAGGTGGTTTTAAGGTTGGATTCGTCCAATTCCAGTTTGGCCAAACGTACCTCCCTGACACTCACGTCTGCCTGAGCTTGCGCGACGGCCAATTGATAATCAGTGGGATCAATACGCAATAGTTCGGTTCCAGCAGGCAACACCCGCCCTTTTTCCAGTGCTGGATTGCGGTAAATGACTTTGCCGTCCACTTCAGCGATCGCCTGCCAGGTCAGTTTCGGGGTCACCCGGCCAAAGCCAGTGACAACAGGAGCGATGTCAGATTGCTGCAAGGTAATCACATCCACTGCCCGCGCTTTAGATTGCGCAGGTTTCACTGGTACATCTGGCCTGCTTTTTATCGCGATAAAAAGCACAGCAATACCAACGGCCAGAGCGGGAAAGAAAAGCAATTTGCGGCGAAGTGTCATGGCGTATGATCTCCCTGAACCTTGAAAATTCCGTGTTGTAATAAGGCAGCATTGTGCTGGGCGAGCCGTTGAAGGTAGTCCTCATCCATTGTGATCCCCTGCAGTGTGGCAAGGCTTTGCGGAATAATGAATGGAAAGACCATCAGGCTGAAAAAGCTAAGACGGGCGAACTCAGGATCGATGTTTTCCTGCAATGCCCCTTTCTCCTGTAACCGTCTGAACAACATTTGCTGCATAGGCAAGAGTAAGTGGTTGAAGAGCTTTTCGACTGTCTTTCTTTGCTCATCGTTTTCGTCCAGCATCATGCTACGGATAATCAGCGCTGGAAGATTAGGACCTGGCGCCATCACTTTGTAAAACGTTGCAACCGCATCGTTCAGTGTTTCTATTTTTCCATCGTTAATCGCCTTCTGGATACGGGCAATCATAGGAGCGGCGCTCTCATGCACGGTCGCTTCAAACAACCCTGCTTTGTTGCCGAAGTAATAGCGTATTAGGGCGACATCCACCCCTGCGCTCTCAGCAATCTTGCGGGTAGACACTTTGTGATAGGGAGAAGCAAGAAAACATCGCTGCGCTTCTTTGATAAGCGCCGCTCTGGCATCAGAGCCTCCGGTAGGGCGACCAGGCTTTTTGTTCATCTCATCATCCGTAATTCATCACTGTTGAATTAATACTACTCCCACTTTGGTCTCTTTTCGCTCCATTTAATTCCCCAAATCATAGGATTGTGATGAATTACCGCTCAAAAAATAACCGCAGATGAAAAATCTAGATTTAAGCCAATAAAGCAGTTTTTTAAACCACAGTTAACATTATGAGTGACGCTTTCTTGTTATTTTCTAATTTGATATTGACGCTTTAGTAAGCTGTTTGGTATTCATTTGTGCAGACATCTTTAGAGAACTGTTACAAATGATGAAACGCATTTTCCTCCTAGACCTTCTACTTCTCGTGAATTATTCGCGCGGGTAGGTCATGGATTGAAAACAGTTTTCACCTGACACACGAAACCCGCGCCAAGGCGCGGGTTTTTTGTATGACCTGCCAAAGGTGCGGAGTACAACCTAATAAAGGCACATGAGGGAACGACCATGAAAGACCAAGTCATCATATTTGACACCACATTACGCGACGGCGAACAAGCGCTGTCCGCCAGTTTGACTGTAAAAGAGAAGTTGCAGATTGCACTGGCGCTGGAGCGTCTGGGTGTGGATGTGATTGAAGCTGGTTTCCCTGTTTCAAGCCCAGGTGATTTTGAATCCGTCCAGACGATCGCTAAATCGGTCAAGAATAGCCGCATTTGTGCATTGTCCCGTGCTGTCGATAAAGACATCGACGTCGCCGCAGAATCCCTCAAAGTTGCTGAAGCGTTTCGTATCCACACTTTCCTTTCTACTTCTACTATCCACGTTCAGGACAAACTGCGCCGTAGCTACGATCAGGTTGTTGAAATGGGTGTGAATGCCGTCAAACGCGCCCGTCGTTACACAGATGACGTGGAATTCTCCTGTGAAGATGCAGGCCGTACGCCGATTGATAACCTGTGCCGCATGGTGGAAGAAGCCATCAAAGCAGGTGCAACTACGGTCAATATTCCTGATACTGTGGGTTACACCGTACCGGGTGAGTTCGGTGGCATCATCGAAACCCTATTCAACCGCGTGCCAAACATCGACAAAGCAGTGATTTCGGTTCACTGTCACGATGACTTGGGCATGTCGGTCGCCAACTCGATTGCCGCAGTTCAAGCAGGTGCGCGCCAGATTGAAGGCACCATCAACGGTATCGGTGAACGTGCCGGTAACTGTGCGCTGGAAGAGATTGCGATGATTATCAAAACCCGCGGCGAGTTGTTAGGCGTCGAAACAGGTATCAATCACAAAGAAATCAGCCGCACCAGTAAGATGGTTAGCCAACTGTGTAATATGCCTATTCAGTCCAACAAAGCGATTGTCGGTACGAATGCATTCAGCCATAGCTCTGGTATTCACCAAGATGGCATGCTGAAGAACAAGAACACTTACGAGATCATGACGCCAGAGTCGATTGGTTTGGGCCAAAAAGCATTGAACCTGACCAGCCGCTCAGGTCGCGCTGCGGTGAAAAGTCACATGGATACCATGGGCTACAGCGACGACGACTACAACCTGGACAACTTGTACGAATCTTTCTTGAAACTGGCAGACCGCAAGGGTCAGGTTTTCGATTACGATCTGGAAGCCCTGATGTTCTTCAACAACCTGCAGGAAGAAGATGACTTCTACAAGCTGAAGTATTTGAGCGTACAAAGTGGCAGTGTAATGGCGACTACAACCGTCAGCCTGCAGTGCGGCGACGACGAAGTCAGCGACGCTGCGATTGGTAACGGCCCAGTTGATGCCTTGTATCAGGTCATTTACCGCATTACCGGCTATGACATTGTGCTGGACAAGTTTGACCTGACCGCTAAAGGCGAAGGGGAAGACGGTTTGGGTCAAGCAGACATCATCGCTAACTACAAAGGTCGCAAGTACCACGGTACGGGCGTCTCAACAGATATTATTGAAGCCTCAGGTCAGGCATTGCTGCACGTGATTAACAGCATTTACCGCGCTGACCGCATCGCGCAAATAAAAGAACAAGCAACATTAAAAATGGAGACAGTGTAACCATGGCAGGCACCTATAAGATTGCCGTTCTACCGGGAGACGGTATTGGCCCGGAAGTGATGCAACAAGCCCACAAAGTTCTTGATGCCGTAAGCGCTAAATTTGGCATTAGCTTTGAGAAAACTGAATACGATGTCGGTGGTATCGCCATCGACAACCATGGCACCCCGCTGCCAGACGCAACTCTCAAAGGCTGTGAAGCGGCTGATGCGGTTCTGTTTGGTTCAGTAGGTGGCCCTAAGTGGGAACACTTGCCACCGAATGAACAGCCAGAGCGTGGCGCGCTGTTGCCACTGCGTAAGCATTTCCAACTGTTCTGTAACCTGCGTCCGGCGCAGATTCACGCAGGTTTGGAAGCTTTCTCACCACTTCGCGCGGATATCTCTGAGCGCGGTTTTGACATCGTAGTGGTGCGTGAGCTGACCGGTGGTATCTACTTTGGTCAGCCTAAAGGCCGTGAAGGTTCAGGTGCAGAAGAGAAAGCGTTCGACACTGAAGTTTACTACCGCTATGAAATCGAGCGTATTGCTCGCATCGCGTTTGAGTCTGCACGTCTTCGCCGCAAGAAGGTAATGTCAGTAGATAAAGCGAATGTATTGCAAAGCTCTATCCTGTGGCGTGAAGTGGTCGAAGAAATCGCGAAAGACTATCCAGATGTTGAACTGTCACACATCTACATCGACAACGCGACCATGCAGCTGATTAAAGACCCATCGCAGTTTGACGTGATGCTTTGTTCAAATATCTTCGGTGACATCATCTCTGATGAGTGCGCAATGATCACTGGCTCCATGGGCATGCTGCCTTCAGCTAGCCTCAACGACAGCAAGTTTGGCCTGTACGAGCCCGCAGGTGGTTCTGCACCGGATATCGCAGGTAAAAACATTGCAAACCCAGTGGCGCAAATCCTGTCCGCCGCTCTGATGCTGCGCTACAGCCTTGGCGAAGAAGACGCCGCACGTGCCATCGAAGCTGCGGTCAGCCAAGCGCTGGAAGCCGGCGAGCTAACGGCTGATCTGGCTGGCGATGCGACCCCGCTGACCACATCCGAAATGGGTGATAAGATTGCAGCGTATGTAAGCGAAGCCTAAGCGCACTGGAAGCACATAATTATTAAGGAAGACAGGGCAATGTCAGCGAAAACCCTTTACGAAAAAATCTACGACGCGCACATCGTCGTAGAAGCACCGGGCGAAACCCCGTTGCTGTATATCGACCGTCACTTGGTCCACGAAGTGACCTCTCCTCAGGCATTTGATGGCCTGCGTCAACACGGCCGTAAAGTGCGTCAGGTTTCTAAAACCTTCGCGACTATGGATCACAACGTTTCTACTGAGACCAAAGACATCAACGCCTCAGGCGAGATGGCAAAAATTCAGATGGAAACGCTGGCAAAGAACTGTGAAGAGTTCGGCGTCACCCTTTACGATTTGAACCACCCTTATCAGGGTATTGTTCACGTTATGGGTCCTGAGCTGGGTATTACCCTGCCGGGCACTACCATCGTTTGTGGCGATTCCCATACCGCAACCCACGGCGCGTTTGGTGCACTGGCATTCGGTATCGGTACCTCTGAAGTTGAACACGTACTCGCGACTCAAACACTGAAGCAAGGCCGTGCCAAGACCATGAAGATTGAGGTCAAAGGCAAAGTCGCTGAAGGCGTGACCGCGAAAGATATCGTTCTCGCGATCATCGGTAAAGTCGGCCACGCAGGTGGTACTGGTCACGTGGTTGAGTTCTGTGGTCAAGCGATTGAAGATCTGACCATGGAAGGCCGCATGACGGTCTGTAATATGGCGATCGAGTTGGGCGCAAAAGCGGGTCTGGTTGCACCGGATCAAACCACCTTTGAATACCTGCAAGGCCGCAAGTTCTCGCCAGCTGGCGCAGACTGGGATGCAGCTGTTGAATACTGGAACAGCCTGAAAACTGACGCGGACGCTGAGTTCGACACTATCGTCACGTTGGAAGCGGCAAACATCTCTAACCAAGTCACTTGGGGCACCAACCCAGGTCAGGTTGTGGGTGTGAACGATGTGGTTCCGGCACCGGAAAGCTTTAGCGACCCTATCGAGCGTCACTCTGCTGAGCGTGCGCTTCGCTATATGGGCATCGAAGCCGGCCAGAAAATCACTGATATCAGCATCGATAAAGTGTTTATCGGCTCGTGCACCAACTCACGTATTGAAGACATGCGCGCCGCAGCGGCTGTCGCCAAAGGCCGTAAAGTGGCTGCAGGCGTTCAGGCGCTGGTGGTGCCTGGTTCTGAACAGGTCAAAGCGCAAGCAGAGCAAGAGGGTCTCGACAAGATTTTCGTCGAAGCAGGCTTTGAATGGCGTCTACCTGGATGCTCTATGTGTCTGGCGATGAACAATGATCGCCTTGGGCCAAAAGAGCGCTGCGCATCCACCAGTAACCGTAACTTCGAAGGCCGTCAGGGCCGTGAAGGTCGTACTCACTTAGTGAGCCCAGCGATGGCTGCAGCTGCAGCCGTTGCTGGTCACTTCGTTGATGTGAACAGCTTATAAGGAGCCCACCATGTCAGGAATTAAACAACACACAGGCTTGGTGGCGCCGCTGGATGCAGCAAACGTCGACACTGATGCCATCATTCCAAAGCAATTTTTGCAGAAAGTGACCCGCACCGGTTTTGGTAAGCACCTGTTTCACGACTGGCGTTTTCTGGATGATGCTGGTCAGCAGGACAACCCAGAGTTTGTGCTGAACCAAGCACGTTACAAAGGCGCAAGTGTACTGCTGGCACGCGAGAACTTTGGTTGTGGTTCATCCCGTGAGCACGCACCTTGGGCACTTGCTGATTTCGGCTTCAAAGTGATGATCGCGCCAAGCTTTGCGGACATCTTCTACGGCAACTCCATCAATAACCAGATGGTACCGGTTAAGCTGACTGAAGCAGAAGTCGACGAACTGTTTAAGTTTGTGGAAGCTAATGAAGGCGCAGAGATCGCGTTGGATCTGGAAGCGCAAACCGTTTCAGCAGGTGGTAAATCTTACTCGTTCGAAATCGACGAGTTCCGCCGTCACTGCTTGCTGAATGGCTTAGACAGCATCGGCCTGACGCTGCAACATGAAGAAAAGATCGCAGAGTACGAAAGTAAGATCCCAGCATTTCTGGCGTGATCGCAGACAAAGTATCAACAAGCCGGCTCATCGAGTCGGCTTTTTTTGTCGTATTAGAAAGAAAATCATGGATTAAAAGGTCTTAGGCTTTAGAACGACTCTTTAGGGAAAAGATCATGCGAACTATTTTAACCATTTGCGCCGCCTTTTTAATTTTGAGCAGCCAGGCTTTTGCTGCCCCCAAAAGCGACCTCTGGCCTATTTGGGATAAGAGTAATGAGTCTAACTCTGCTTCGTTTGATCACAGCCATTGGCAGAAAATCCTAGACAAGTACCTTCTCGAAAAAGGCCAGCACAACCTTTTTAATTACAATTCAGTCAGTCCGACTGATAAGGCATTACTCAGTCAATATCTGACTAACCTGACTGCTCTGGATCCTCGTAATTACAGCAAGGCTGAACAGTTTGCTTATTGGGTAAATCTGTACAATGCGCTGACTGTTCAACTTATTCTCGATGAGTACCCTGTAAAATCAATTACTAAACTGGGTGGCTTTTTAAGTTTTGGTCCTTGGGATGATGATGTTGCCAAAGTCGCAGGTCAATCACTGACGCTCAATGACATTGAGCACCGTATCCTTCGTCCCATCTGGAATGACTCACGTATTCACTACGCCGTTAACTGTGCCAGCCTTGGTTGCCCTAACCTCGCTACGACCGCGTTTTCCGCACATAACAGTGAAGCGCTATTGGAAGCAGCAGCCAAGCAGTTCACCAACAGTAATAAAGGCGCAAGCATTGACGGTAATACTCTGACACTATCTTCGATTTATGACTGGTATGGCGTAGATTTCGGTAGTGACGAGCAAGAAATATTAAAAACCATCGACCGATACCGCGACGGTTCAAAGCTTGAGGGCTGGAAGGGTAAAATTAAATACGATTACGATTGGTCACTTAACCAACCTTAAAACGTATTTTGTTGAAAAACTAAAGACGGGCGCATTACGCGCCCGTTGCTATTTATATCACTACGATTGGTTTACAATATTGACCATCTCGTGGGGTGCTGACTTCGTCGGCTGAGATTGCGAACGCTAAACCCATGTACCTGAACCAGATAATGCTGGCGTAGGAATGAGATGTCCAAAGCTGACCCGCTCAATGACCTCACCCTCGCCGCACATTGACGTGAGGCACCGATGAAATATTCTATTTCTGCTCTGATGTTGGCAATGACCATGGCTGGTCCCGCGCTGGCACACTCTACTGATACCTTGACCGTATACACTTACGACTCTTTTGCTGCTGACTGGGGACCAGGCCCTGCAGTTAAAGAAGCCTTTGAGGCTGAATGTCACTGCACCTTGAATCTGGTCGCACTGGAAGATGGCGTCACAATATTGAACCGTCTGCGCCTCGAAGGAAAAAACAGCAAAGCGGATGTGATCCTCGGCTTAGACACCAACCTAATGACTGAAGCAGAAAAAACAGGTCTGTTGGCAAGTCACAAAGTAGACACTAAATCAGTTACTTTGCCTGACGGTTGGAGCAATGACACCTTCGTTCCCTACGATTATGGATACTTCGCCTTTGTTTACGACAAAACCAAGCTGGAAAACCCACCAAAGAGTTTGAAAGAGCTGGTTGAGAAGCGTGATGACATCTCCGTTATTTATCAAGACCCACGCACTTCAACACCAGGCCAAGGCCTAATGCTGTGGATGAAGTCTGTTTACGGCGAAGATGTTGCGGGTGCTTGGCAGCAATTGGCGGAGAAAACCGTTACCGTAACTAAAGGCTGGTCTGAGGCGTATAGCATGTTCCTCAATGGCGAATCAGACATGGTACTGTCGTACACCACTTCTCCGGCTTATCACCTGATTGCGGAAGAAAATCCGAACTTCAGCAGTGCTAACTTTGAAGAAGGCCACTACATGCAGGTAGAAGTGGCAGCGAAAGTGAAAACTTCGGAAAAACAGGAACTGGCTGATCAGTTTATGCAATTCATCCTGAGTGATGGCTTCCAAAATGCAGTGCCAACCGGCCAATGGATGTATCCAGTTACCGGCGTTGAGCTACCAAAAGGCTTCGAAACGCTTTCTGTACCTGGCAAGAGCCTGCAATTCTCTCCAGAGAAAGTGGCAGATAACCGCCGCATCTGGATTCGTGAATGGCAATCAGCCTTAGTGAAATAGCCTCTGGTAAGTGATAAGTAACTCGTGTTAAACCCTTCCCGAACCTGGCCCGGCGTTCTGTCGGCGTCGGTCATAGCGGCGCTGATTGGCGCCGCTTTATTTTCTTTGCTCAGTCAGGCACCATCTCTGGATGTTGCCTCCCTCTGGCACGATCCTTACTTGCAGCACGTGACTGAGTTCAGCATCAAACAGGCTTTACTCTCAACGCTGCTGTCAGTTGGTTTAGCGATTCCTGTCGCCCATGCGCTCTCGCGTCGGCAGTTTCCTGGCAAGCGCCTGTTACTGAAATTGTTTTCCATGACGCTGGTACTGCCCGTGCTGGTTGGCGTGTTCGGTATTCTGGCGATTTACGGAAAAAAAGGGCTGCTGTCAGATTGGCTTCCGTTGCTTGGCGCACACTGGGACGTCAATATATACGGCCTTTCCGGCATTTTGCTGGCACATGTTTTCTTCAATCTACCTTTTTCGACCCAGCTGTTGGTTCAAGCGTTGGAGCAGGTGCCCACTGATCAGCAAAGGCTTGCTCAACAACTTGGTATGCGCGGATGGCACCGTTTTCGCCTTTTAGAATGGCCTTACCTCCGTCAGCAACTACCCCATGTCATTGGTTTGGTCTTCATGCTCTGCTTTACGAGCTTTGCTACTGTGATGGCGCTGGGAGGTGGCCCGGGTGCAACGACCATTGAACTCGCTATCTATCAGGCTATCCGCTTTGACTTTGATTTGCAGACAGGTGCCCTGCTGGCACTGTGGCAGTTACTGCTTTGTGGCTTTTTCCACCTTGCTATCCAGCGACTGACGCGTCCTGTTTCCCAGCAAGGAAAGGACAGCCATATTATGCTTCCGCCAAGACTCGACAGCACTGCTGAGAAAGTCTGGGATACAATGTGGATCTCGCTCGCCGTCTTTTTTGTCGTTCCCCCCCTTCTGATGGTGGTAATGAGTGGCATCAACCCCAGCGCACTTGATGTATTAACAAATGCAGCGCTTTGGCAGGCAACCGTAAATTCTATTTCACTCGCTGCGGGGGCAGCGCTTAGCGCCTTTTTGCTTGGGAGTGCTATTGTGCTTACGAGCCGTTTCTGGCGTTTAAACGGTTCCAACAAACGAGCCGACAGCATCGAGATGACAGCCTCATTGATTTTAGTGGTACCAAGCGTGGTACTCAGTACCGGCCTTTTCCTGATGCTGCGCGAGCACATCGACGTATTTAGTTCACCGTATTGGCTGGTGCTGGCAGTCAATACCCTGATGGCATTGCCTTATGTGGTGAAAACGCTGAGCACACCGGCCTTCCAACTTTCACAACAATATCAAAATCTTTGCAGTAGCCTCGGTGTAAAAGGTATTCACCGCCTTAAGCTGATTGAATGGCGTGCCCTTAAGGCACCGATTGCCCGTGCAATAGGCATCAGTTTTGTGCTTTCAACGGGCGATCTTGGTGCGATTGCTTTGGTCGGCAGCCAGGATTTCCAAACGCTGCCTTTGTACCTGTTTCACTTGATGGGTAGCTACCAAATGGATGCCGCAGCTGTGGCATCGCTCATCCTGTTCATACTCAGTCTTGGCAGTTACGCTCTCATCGAAAAACTCATCGCAGGAAGAAGCCATGCTTAACGTCAATGAGCTCAGTTATCAGTATCAGTCAGAGACACTAAGCTTTTCGTTTAGCGCTGACCCGGGAAGCATTACGGCAATTTTAGGACCAAGTGGAGCGGGTAAAAGCACTCTGCTCTCCTTGCTGTGTGGCTTGCTGCCACCTCATGATGGCTCAGTAAGCTTTGACGGAGAAGAGTTCACGCTAAAGCCGTCCCACGAGCGACCACTTTCGGTATTGTTTCAGGAACACAACCTGTTTAGTCATCTGAGCGCGTTCGACAATATTGCTTTGGGTATCAGCCCAAAACTCTCCTTAAATGCGCAAGACAAAATACTTGTTGAAGATGCGGCTGACAAAGTAGGCCTGCAGGGTTATCTCAATCGCCAACCTGGAGAGTTATCGGGAGGTCAGAAACAGCGTGTCGCTCTGGCACGATGTCTTGTTCGCAACCGTCCTCTGTTACTGCTCGACGAACCGTTTTCGGCACTGGATCCTTCTCTGAGACGCGATATGTTGAAAGAAGTCCGGCAGCTTGCCAGAAATTTAGGCACAACCATATTAATGGTGACCCACCACCCGGAAGATGCCATCGCTATTGCTGATAAGGTGTTGTTTATTGATGGTGGAAAGGTAGTTTATCACGCAAAAATCAGCGAGCTAAGCTCACCAAATGAAGCCATAAAGCCCTACCTTTCATAGTCTTAAGTGATGTGCGATGGTCAAATATTGCGCATCACCTAACCGCATCTATACTTATTTTTAAGACACTTAACCCATAAGAGAGATGCGATTGTGACTGTTACCAGTATCGATGTACTGGACTCGGTGGTCGATATTACAGCCCAGACAGAGTCCGATACCATTTCCGAAAGCCTTATTACGACTGTCTTACAGCTAACACCGGCTAATCAGGTATTGGTGTTGGATTATAATGCAGAAGCAAGTCCTGAGTTTATGGTTGTCGCGTGTTCAGACATCTTCCTGTTTGAAGAAGAGAAAGACGCTATCGAGCGTGTGCTCCGCAACTGTGTTATCACAGGTGAAAATGTGGTTGAGTTTAGCAAAGACGATAACCAGTCTTTGCTGGCCGTGCCTATTCGCTACGGTGAGAACAACGAAATTCATGCCGTCGTGTTTTGTAAAGCGGACGAGCTTAAGGGTGATGAAGTTCAACTCATTGAAGGACTGGCGAGAATCTATGAGAACTATCAGAAGATCATCTCCGCCAGCGAACGTGATGGTCTGACAGGGCTATATAACCGCAAAGTATTGACCACCAAGATCGATCTCTTGCTCGACCGTTTCTTGATACAGGGCACCAGTATTACCGACGATCCAACGCATCATCACTGGGTGTGTATTTTTGATATCGACCACTTCAAACAAATCAATGACGCTCTTGGACACGTGTTTGGTGATGAAGTCATTCTGCTCATTACAGCAATGATGAAACAGTCATTTGATGATGAAGACATCCTGTTCCGATACGGTGGTGATGAGTTCGTGGTCATCATGCACCCGCAACCACGCGAAGAAATGGAAAAAACGGTGCGCGACTTCCTTGTTACCGTTAATCAACGCGACTATGGCCAGGCGAAAGACGTTTCTATCTCCATGGGCGCCGCATCTATTAACGATCAGGAACTCAACGCGATTACCGTGCTCGGTTTTGCCGATCAGGCCCTTTACAAAGCCAAACAAAAAGGTCGCAATCAGGTCGCTTTTTATGAAGACCTCATTGCTTCTGGGGAACTCCAGTCTCTGGTTCCCGAGGATGACGTCGAATTGTTTTAACCATCGCATTGTTCAGTAAGCCGCCAAGTAAGGCGGCTTTTCTTTTTGAGATGTATATGGCGTTTTCACATCACATTAACGATTGACAGAAATCCTATTAATCGTTTCCCTCAACGCAAAGGGTTGCGTATAATCCCGTCAGATAATCTAGACAGGTTGATGTACCCGAGTTTATTTATGCCCAGTATTCGCCAGCTTGCTGCTCTTTCGCTGACGTCAGTACTTTTTCTGTTTTCTCCCTTCTCTTATGCAGAAGCCAAGAAACTGATCATTACGGGCTCTTCGACGTGGCAACCCTTCTCATTTATCAACCGCTTTGGTGAACCTGATGGCATTATGGTCGACTTCTGGCGTCTCTACGGCGAAGCCAACAATGTCGACATCTCATTTGAGCTAAAACCCTGGAGTGAATCGCTCGCCTTCACACGCAACACGCCAAACGTTGTCCATGGCGGCTTAGGCTATACAGGCGATCGCGCTAAATCCCTCGCTTTTTCACGTGAACTCCCGCTCAATCACTACAACGTGAATTTGTTCGTTCAAAAAGACCTGCCATTTGATGATTTGCATGCTCTGGATTCCGCCCTTGTTGGTACAGTCAAAGAAAGCACCAAGCACGCGTTTTTAGTCTCCCGAATTCCAGAGCAAAACATCCGTTTATTCCCAACATTTGGCTCCCTGAACGATGCCGCGTACCGGGGCGAAGTGGATGTGTTTATTGACGATCTCAGTACCGCGCTTTATGACATGCGCCATACAGGCAACAGTGGTCAGTTCACCTCACGCCAGAAGCTCTATTCTTTCCCGCTACATTTCGCAGTAAACAAAGATTCAAAAGAGACGATTGCAGATGTTGAGCGTGGATTGGACAACATTCGTCCAGATGACATCAAAGCCATTTATGAAAAGTGGCTGCCGCAAAACAAGTTACATCTCGCTTTACCATGGCTGAACAAAACGGCGCAGTACCTGATTTTCATATGCTCCTTGGTATTGTTGACAGTGGGTCTTTTCCTTTATCACCGCCTGCTGAAACACCGGACCGCAGAGCTAAAATCTGCCGTGAAAGCGCTGAAGGATTCAAAGCAGAAACTGGAAACCGCGACACAAAACGACCCGCTTACTGGCACCAAAACCCGTCATCAGTTTTTCACGGCGCTGAGCGATAAGCGCTTTTCACCTTCGCCTTACGTGGTAGCGGTGTTAGACATTGACCATCTTAAAGAAGTCAACGAGAGCTACGGACAGGATGTTGGCGATATGGCCATCAAGCACCTTGCGACACAACTTAGATTACAGCTTCCTAGTCAGACGCTTTGCGCGCGCCTTGGTGGCGGTGAATTTGCAGTTTTATTTGATTTAAGTGACACCAGTCAGGCTCAACGAAAATTGCAACAGCTCCAAAAGACCTTACAACTCAGCCTTCTCTATATCGACCAACAAGTCGTGCCGGTCAAGTTCAGTTCAGGCATCGCCGGCTATCCCTACGATGGTGAAAGTGGTGAGATGTTGGTTCGTATCGCATCTACCCGTATGCGCGCCAATAAACCGTCACAAAATAACTTTACGGCTGACAACAATGACGATGATTTGTTTACTGAGCATCGCTGGGCATAATATCAATATGCAGAAAAAACAAAGGCTGCCAAAGGGCAGCCTTTTTCAATTCGGTTCCAGTTAGAGGTTTTCTTCAGCAAACTCTGCGAGACGGCTGCGCACCACACCATTGAGGTAAACACAGGCACTGCCTTCAAAGTTCTTAAATCTTTCCACAATGTACGTCAGCCCTGATGTCACAGGGGTCAGGTATGGACTGTCTATTTGCGCCAGATTACCGGAGCAAACGATTTTCGTTCCTTCACCACAACGGGTGATGATGGTCTTCAACTGTGATGCGGTAAGGTTTTGACACTCATCCAAAATCACAAAGGCATTCTGGATAGAGCGGCCACGCATAAAGTTGATGGATTTAAACTGGATATTGGCCTTATCCATGATGTAACGCATCGAGCCATCTGCACACTCATCATTTTTGTGCAGCGCTTCCAGCGTATCGGTCACTGCACCTAACCAGGGCAGCATTTTCTCTTCTTCGGTGCCTGGAAGGAAACCGATGGATTCGGCAATTTCCGGCGTGTTACGGGTCACGATGATCTTGTCATACATGCCCTTTTCAACCACCTGCTCAAGCGCTGCTGCCATTGCCAGGATGGTTTTACCACAGCCCGCAGGGCCAGTCAGGATCACTAGATCCACATTCGGGTCAAGCAATGCATCCATTGCCATTCCCTGATAGATGTTTTTTGGGCGCACTCCCCATGCTTCACGGTGCATCAAACGTTCACGGCTGATGTCCTTAATGGTCATTTCCGTGTCGGTTAACCCCACTACACGTCCGGCAAAATCGTCGCCTTCGTCCAGTAGGTACTGATTCACGAAGGTGGTATCGGCGAGTTCACGCGGCAAAATGTGTAATGTGGTGCGGCCGCTATTTTCCGTTTCTACCTGACCGACCTTGTCCCAGAAGCCGCCTTCAAAGACCTGGAAGCCTTTAGTCAGCAGGCTGACATCGTCAATCAGCTGGTCGGTACGGTAGTCTTCAACAAACAGTACGCCAGCCCCTTTCGCACGCAGGCGCATGTTGATGTCTTTGGTGACCAGTACCACGGTTCTGGGCGAGCGTTTCGCCTGCAGGTGCAGCACCGCATTGAGGATACGGTTGTCTCCCGCTTTGTCGGCAAACGCCTGAACGGTTTCCTTAATTTCGTAGTCTGCAAAAATGGAGACGGTCCCAGTGCTGCCTTCTTTGCCGACAATAATGCCTTCAGCAATCTGGTCTGGGGTGGCGTCTTTAAAGATATCTTCGAGGGCACGAATCGCGACACGTGCGTCACGGGAGACGTCCCGCTTGCTGTCTTTGATCCGGTCGAGCTCTTCGAGGACGGTCATGGGAATGATCACGTCATGTTCTTGAAAGGAATAGATGGCGAAAGGTTCATGAAGCAGGATGTTGGTGTCCAGCACAAAGAATTTCCGATCGGCATCGCCCATAGGCACCTCCTTGGTTGCATAGGCTTGTGGGAGCCCCACGAGTTTCCCCTGATCCCGCAAGCAAACCGCGTGCCACGGTAATCGGGTAAATACAGCCACTACGCTAAAAAAGTCTGTGTCTGCATAATCTTAATCGTAAGACATATTTCAGTGTTTACCCGTCGACTACGCCACATTTTCACGAATTTGTTACTTGTTTGTTACGACCGCCAAATTTCCAACATTCGCCGTGACCCTGCTCACAAGTTCGAGTACCATTGGCAACCTTTTTCTCCGTGCGCATCATGGCCTACACTGTAGTTCGCATGAGGCACGTCATCTCCAATTTGTGTCAGCTTTAACCAGAGGTTTCTCCCCTATGTCTTACGCCCTCGGACAACGTTGGATCAGCGATACCGAAAGTGACCTGGGTCTGGGTACAGTTGTTGCGCTTGATGCGCGTACTGTGACCCTGATGTTCCCAGCCAGTGAAGAAAATCGACTCTACGCCAATAACGATGCGCCCATTACGCGCGTGATGTTTAACGTAGGCGATACCATTGAAAGTCATGAAGGCTGGTTTCTGACTGTTGAACGTGTTGAAGAGGAAGGCGGCGTGCTGACCTATGTGGGTACACGCACCGACACGGGTGAAGAAAACACGCTGCTTCGTGAAATTTTCCTGAGCCACCAAATCCGTTTTAACCGCCCGCAGGACAAGCTATTTGCCGGTCAAATCGATCGCATGGACCGATTTGCACTGCGCTACCGCGCTCTGAAGAACCAGTACGAACAGCACAAGAGTCCGATGCGCGGCCTGTGTGGAATGCGCGCGGGATTGATCCCTCACCAGCTTTTCATTGCCCATGAAGTAGGTCGCCGTCACGCACCACGCGTATTGCTGGCTGACGAAGTAGGTCTGGGTAAAACCATTGAAGCAGGCATGATCATCCACCAGCAGGTGCTGTCTGGCCGTGCGTCCCGCGTTTTGGTTGTTGTGCCGGAAACCCTCCAGCACCAGTGGCTGGTTGAGATGCTTCGTCGCTTCAATCTGCACTTCTCCATTTTCGACGAAGAGCGCTGCATCGAAGCGTTTGCGGATTCAGATAACCCGTTTGATACTGCGCAGTTGGTACTGTGTTCACTGGACTTCCTGCGTAAAAGCCGTAAACGTGCGGAGCAAGCCGCCGAAGGCGAATGGGATTTGCTCGTAGTCGACGAAGCGCATCACCTTGAGTGGAGCGAAGAGAAAGCCAGCCGCGAGTATCAGGTGATTGAAGGCATCGCTGAAAACACCCCAGGCGTACTGCTGCTGACGGCAACCCCAGAACAGCTCGGTCACGAAAGTCATTTTGCCCGTCTGCGTCTTCTCGACCCAGACCGTTTCTATGACTATCAGGCGTTTGTGGAAGAAGAAACCCAATACGCACCGGTCGCTGATGCAGTGAGCCAGTTGCTGTCTGAAGACAAGCTCAGCAACGAGGCGAAAAACAGCATTACCGAACTGCTTTCCGAGCAGGATGTTGAGCCGCTACTGCGTATTATCGAAGCTGGTGATGTCGATAACGACCAACGCCGTGACGCTCGTAACGAGCTGATTGATAACCTGATGGACCGCCATGGTACAGGCCGCGTGTTGTTCCGTAACACCCGCGCGGCGATTCAAGGCTTTCCGCAACGCCATTTGAACCTGTACCCGCTGGCACTGCCAAGCCAGTACCAGACCTCGATGCGTGTTGCCGCCATGATGGGCGGTAGTAGCCAGTCTATCGAGCAAAAAGCGGTTCAATGGCTGTACCCTGAAGATATTTACCAGCAATTTGAAGGTGAAAACGCCTCTTGGTGGGGCTTCGACCCACGAATTGACTGGCTGCTGGATTTACTCAAATCCAACCGTCAGGAAAAAGTGCTGGTGATCTGTTCACGCGCACAGACTGCATTGTCGCTGGAGCAAGCACTTCGCGAACGTGAAGGTATCCGCGGTACTGTTTTCCATGAAGGCATGTCGATTCTGGAGCGCGATAAAGCAGCCGCTTACTTCGCCCAGGATGAAGCCGGCGCACAGGTGCTGATCTGTTCTGAAATCGGCTCAGAAGGCCGTAACTTCCAGTTTGCTAACCAATTGGTGATGTTCGATTTGCCAATGAACCCCGACTTGTTGGAGCAGCGTATCGGCCGCCTGGACCGTATCGGCCAGAAGCGTGACATCGAAATTCACGTCCCATTCATGGAAGGCACATCGCAGGCACTGCTTGCACGTTGGTACAATGAAGGCCTGAACGCCTTTGAAGAGACCTGTCCGACGGGCCGAGCTGTCTTCGAACACGTTCAGGAAGATTTGCTGCAACTGCTGGCAAAAGGCAGCCTCGATGAGTCTCTGGATACGCTGGTTGAAACCAGTGCCGAGATGCACCACAGACTGAAAGCGGAGCTTGAAAAAGGCCGCGACCGTCTGCTGGAAATGCATTCCAATGGCGGAGCCAGTGCCAAGGCGCTGGCAGAAACCATCGCCTCCCATGACGGTGACACCAATCTTGTTACCTTCGCGTTAGGTCTGTTTGACACGGTTGGTCTGAATCAGGACGACAAAGGCGAGAATGCCATTGTCGTAACGCCTTCAGAGCACATGTTGGTATCGAGCTACCCTGGCCTGCCAAGCGAAGGCTGCACAATCACCTTTGACCGCGAAACTGCGCTGTCCCGTGAAGACCTGCACTTTATTAGTTGGGAACACCCAATGATCCAAGGCGGTATCGATCTATTGCTTTCTGAAGATGTGGGTACCACCGCAGTCTCTTTGTTGAAGAACAAAGCCCTACCAGTCGGCACCCTGTTCCTTGAGCTGCTGTACGTGGCAGATGCACAGGCCCCGAAGAGCTCAGGCATTCACCAGTTCCTGCCAGCGACCCCAATCCGTGTGCTTCTGGATGCAAAAGGTAACGATCTGGCAGCTCAGGTAGAGTTTGAAGGCTTCCACCGCCAACTGAGCCCAGTAAATCGCCATCTGGCAAGCAAACTGGTGTCCTCAGTTCAAACCCAAATTCATGGCCTGATCGAAATGGGCGACCCGCTGGCTGAAAAACAACTGGCCGTGGTCAAAGAAGCCGCAGAAGCCGAGATGACAGCTAAGCTTCGCTCTGAACTGGATCGCCTTCAGGCGCTGAAAGCCGTTAACCCGAATATCCGTGATGATGAGCTGGAAGCGATTGAAACCCAAATGGGTGAACTTCGCGGCTACATCAATCAGGCACAGGTGAATCTGGATGCGCTGCGTGTGATCGTGGTCAGCCATCAGTAATCTAAGCTAGCCCAAAAGAAAGGCACTGCTTCGGCAGTGCCTTTCTTTTACCAGACTTCTCTTTCCACAGCAGCATGCTAAACTGCCGCCCGTTTAAACTTCGAGCAGTTCCTTTTCGAGTAAAGCCATGAGCGACTTTATCTATAACCCGCCAACGGAACCCTGGCTGGATGTTATCTATCAGGACGACGACATCATTGCCATCAACAAACCAAGTGGTCTTCTGACCAACCCGGGACGCGATCCTGCGCATTATGATAGTGCATGGTCACGCATCAAGGCGGAATATCCTGACGCTGAGCTGGTTCACCGACTCGATATGTCGACATCTGGCCTGATTGTGTTTGCTAAACACAAAGAGGCAGAACGCCACCTGAAAGCCCAGTTCCGTGAGCGTGTGACCCACAAGCTCTATTACGCTCGCGTGTGGGGTAGTGTTGGGCAGGATGAAGGCCGAATCGACCTGCCGCTGATTTGTGACTGGCCAAACCGCCCAAAGCAAATGGTGTGCTTCGAAAATGGCAAGCCATCAGTAACAGACTACGAAGTGATTAAGCGGGAAAAGAAAACAACACTGGTGCGTCTTCTTCCTATCACAGGCCGCTCCCACCAGCTTCGTGTTCACATGCTGGCGCTAGAACACCCAATTGTCGGCGACGAGTTTTATGCTCATCCGCAGGCACTGAAATACTCACCAAGACTGCAACTTCACGCTGGAGAGCTTTGCTTCCTGCATCCAGGTTCGGGAGAGCCGATGCATTTGTCTGCGCCTTGTGATTTTTACAGCAGTGCGCCGAGTGACACGCTGGTACGACGAGGCATCAAAGCTGACCCTGAACTGTTGAAGTAATCAATAGTTCGGATTTACACTGGCGGAAAAAGGAAGCCCGCCATGGAAAAGATTGTCTTTCTGGATAGTACGACTATCCCCTCTCATATCCGTATTCCCTCGCCCTCTTTTCCTCACCAATGGGAAAGCTTCGAAGAAACATCGCCCGAAGAAGTATTAAGTAGACTCAAAGATGCCACCATTGTTGTAGCCAACAAAGTTATCCTCAGCGGCGAGTTACTGGCGCAACTCCCATCGCTCAAGCTGATTGCCGTGGCCGCGACAGGCTATAACAATGTCGATGTCCGCTGGTGCAAAGCCAACAATCTCCCCGTTTGTAATATCCGTGGTTATGCCACTGGTTCCGTGCCAGAACATGTCATCGCACTCGCTTTTGCACTGAGACGAAATATCAATGCCTACCACAGGGACATTGAGCTGGGTGTTTGGAAAGAGAAGAACCAATTTTGCTTCTTTACTCATCCTATCGGTGATATTGCTGGCGCCACGCTCGGTATCATTGGGTCAGGCAGTTTGGGACAGGCGGTAGAACTACTCGCTAAAGCTGTCGGCATGAAGGTGATTCGCTCAGAACGAAAAGGCGCAACATCTGTCCGAGACGGGTATGTTTCATTTGAGGAAGCCCTGAAACAAGCTGATATCCTGACCCTGCATTGTCCGCTCAGCGATGAAACCCGAAACCTGATTGGCGCTGAAGAACTTGCCAAAATGAAGCCGACTTCGATCTTGATCAACACTGGACGAGGTGGCTTAGTGAATGAAGTGGCGCTAGTTGAAGCACTTAAGAATGGCGAAATTGCTGGCGCTGGAGTGGATGTGTTTACCGAAGAGCCTGCCACAACCAGCAACCCATTGTTGGCTCATGCAGGAATGCCTAACTTAATCCTAACCCCTCATGTCGCTTGGGGCAGCGATTCCAGCATCCAGACACTGGCAAATCAACTTACCGACAACTTGAATGCCTTTATCGAAGGTAAACCACAGAATCTCGTGTAAGGGCTTATTTAAAGCCCTTTTCTTTTTTAATCAGGTCGTACGCTGCCTGAATTTCTTGCGCTTTTTGTTTCGCTATCTCCATCATCTCTGGCGGTAGGCCTTTTGCTGCAAGTTTGTCAGGATGGTGTTCATTCATCAGCTTTCTGTGAGCACGTTTTACGGTCTGAGCATTGGCGTCTTCATCAACACCAAGAATCTTGTATGCATCAGCGATGTTTGGTCCACCAAAGCCTTGCTGCCATTGTTGCTGACCTTGATGTTGGCCGCCCTGTTGCTGGTAAAACTGGTAAGCCGCTTCCTGCATCGCCAAGCGCTGCTCAAGTTGTTGACGGGAAAAGCCTAGCGTACCGGCAATCGTGTAAAGTACCTGACGTTCGCTGGGATGCATAGAACCATCGGCATACGCAGCCTGAATTTGTACTTCAAGGAAAAACTGGAGCAGGTCAAAGCGACCACCACAATTGCGACGAACGGATTCCAATGTGTCTTCCAGCGGGAACGTGGCGTCTTTACCTTCACGGAATGCATCTTGAGCCTGCCGTCTGGCATCACCATGCAAAGCCATACGATCCATTAGATTGGTCGCAAGACGGATCTCATTTTGTGTCACCTGACCTTTGGCTTTGGCAACATGTCCCATCACTGCAAAAGTGGCATGAAAGTAAGCCTGTTGACGCGCTTGCTGGTTCTGTCCCTGAAAACCACCGCCAAAGGAAACGTTTTGTCTCGCCTTATCGAACTTATGCCCTAAAAACAGACCTAACAATAACCCGAAAGGACCACCGAGCAGGAAGCCAAAGAATGCCCCCAACACTTTTCCCCAAACCGCCATGTTTATTTCTCTATTTGATTAATTTATCTCGTTTAAGCCAGCAAGCAGGTGCCGTGAGGCATGATTTGCATTATCATAACCCCCATTTTTCAGCAAAAATTTGCCAGGACGCAGCGCAAGAGTATACCAGTGCTGTATGCCAACAACAGGATTGAGTTTTAATGTCACTGACTGCCAGAAGTTTTTTATCCTCGATGATTTGCCTTGCCCTATATGGACAGGCCATGGCGGAAGAGAGCCAAGCCACTCAGAGCAGCACCGATCCTTTGGTGATCCCGACAGGAAAATGCCTTGCACCGGAATATCGCTGTAATCCGAACGCTGGCAGCGCTGAAGATATCAATAATCTTCCCGTCAAAATCGTCGCCGACAGTGCTGAAGCGAAAGCCAACGAAAAGGCCATTTACCGTGGCGATGTGATCGTGACTCAAGGCAATCGAACGGTAAAAGCGGATTCTGCAACCTTGCGCCAACCAGAAAACATTGTCACGGCGGAGGGCAATGTTTATTTCCACGACGGCCAGATTGCTATTTCGGGCGAGTCTTTACAGACCAATTTGGATAACGAAGACACCACGCTAAATGACGCCCAGTACAAAATGATGTGTACACCAGGTCGCGGAGAAGCCAAACGCGTCTTCAAAAATGGTACGACTTTCTACGAGCTCGAGGATGGTACCTACACCACGTGCCCTGACGACGACAAGAGCTGGCGATTCAGCGCAGGGAAATTGGAAAAAGAAGACGGTGACATATTCGCTGATCTTTACCATGCCCGCTTTGAGGTACTGGATACCCCTATCTTCTATCTGCCTTATCTTCGTGTACCAGTCGAAGACGGCCGCCTGACTGGCTTCTTGTACCCATCGATCAGTTGGAACGATAGCGATGGCTTCGAACTGGAGACACCGTTCTACTGGAATATCCATCCGCAGGCTGACATGCGTATCACCCCAAGATATATGTCTAACCGTGGATTATTTATGACTTTGGAGCCTCGCTACCTGACCGAGATGGGTTCAGGCAGCATGGTACTCGAATATATGGGGGAAGATAAACTCTACCCTGAGTTCGATAAGAGTTGGGGATTCAACTGGACTCATTCAGGCATTCAAGACCATTGGTTGTACGATGTTGATTACAGTAAAGTCAGTGACTTCAGTTATTTCACCCGCCATACAGATTCGCGTGTGGGTAACCGGGAAGATAATACCCTTCTTCAAACTGGAGAGGTGTCCTATCGCGACCTGAACTGGGATTCCACATTAAGCATCCGAAATTTCCAGCCGTTGAGCCCCAACACGTCTGTATATCGCCTACTCCCACAACTCGCGATGAACTATTACCGACCAGCCACGGAGTACGGCATCGATTTCTACATGCCGACGCAAATCAGTAAGTTTGCGACGGACGATAACAGTAAGCCTGACGCGCTCCGTTTTAATGTCGAGCCGACTATTGTGCTGCCATACAACCTGCCATGGATAAGTGCCACTGCTGAAGGCAAGGTCTTTTATACCTATTACGACCAATCAAACATTGATGGTGTCACTGGCGTCAATGGTGAGGAACTCGAAGAGACCGTCTCGCGAGTGGTGCCGATGGCAAGACTACATGCCGTCGTGACGTTAGAACGTAACGGCGCTTTCTTCGATACGCCATATACCCAAACCTTAGAGCCACAGGCTCAATATCTCTATATCAAAGACGTTGATCAGTCTGGCATTTACAATCCTGTCAACTATTCAGGTGGCGGGTATGATACGGCTCGTTTGCAAACCGATTACTATGGCCTGTTCCGAGCCAATCAGTACAGTAGCGTCGATTACATCAACCCAGCCAATCAGGTGACTGTCGGTGCTGCGACCCGTTTCTTCGATAATGGATATAAAGAGCGTTTTAACTTGGCATTTGGTCAGATTTACTATCTTGATCGCTTCGCTAATCAAGAAGACACCTCGATCAATTATTCCGCTTGGGCAATTGAAAGTGAGCTCAACCTTAATGACTATCTGTTTGTCAGAGGATCGTTGGAATATGACAGCAATCTCAGCGACGTGCAGTTTGGTAATGCAACTGTGGAATACCGCGACGGTGGTTTCTTTGCGCAGACCAGTTACCGTTATGTAGCGAAGGACTACATATCTAACTCTGTAGGATTTGGCAACCTGGATCAAATCACTGAAGATGGAATTTCACAGGTAGGTTTGGTGACAGGATTCCCTATTGCGGATGGTGTGACGGTGCGTGGTCAATACTTCCACGACCTTACTCAGGATCTGATGCTGGAAAATCAACTGGGTATTACTTATCGCTCTGATTGTTGGGTTATAGGCTTAAGCTACAACGAATATTTGCTCGCGCGTAGCAATATCAATGATACTGCGCGTTACGACAATAACATCAGCTTGTCATTCAGCTTACTTGGTCTTGGTGCGAATGCAGGATTTGGCTACAGCACTGCCAGCGGTAACGCCTTGGGCTACCGAAACCCATTTGGCCTGAAGAACTAATTTTGAGATTTTGGAAACGCAAATGAATAAATGGACGAAAGCTTTACTGGCAGCCGCAATCTCAGCCAGTTCGTTAAACGTATCTGCCTCTCCTGCAGAACTAGATCGCGTTATCACTGTGGTCAATGAAGGTGTCATCCTTTCAAGTGATGTAGAGTCTCTGAAAAAGACCGTCGCTTTGAACGCAGATACGGCAAACCTGCCACCGGAAGATGTGCTTGAGCAACAAATTCTTGATCAGCTCATCATAGAAGAGCTTCAGCTTCAGGAAGCCAAGCGTCTAGGTATTCGTATTGATGATACCCGCCTTGAGCAGGCCATTGATTCTATCGCCACGGACAAGAGTATTTCAGTGTCCCAACTGCGTGAAGAGCTGAAACGCAACGGTATTACCTGGTCGTCTTACCGCGACCAAATTCGCCGCGAGATGACCATCAGCGAAGCACGTAATGCTCAGGTTCGCCGCCGCATCAACATACTTCCTCAAGAAGTAGAATCATTGGCATCCCAGCTCAATGCAAAAAATCTTGAAAATGTCGAATATCGTCTGAGCCATATACAACTTCGATTAGATGAAGGGGCAGAGAAAGACGAGCGTGATGCTGTCGCGGAGAAGGCAAACAAGTTGGTATCTGACCTTGAAGCCGGAAGTAACTTCAAAGCGTTAGCGCTGGCAAACTCTAAAGGTCCAAAAGCGCTTGATGGCGGAGACTGGGGATGGATGCGTTTGGAAGAAATGCCAACTATCTTCGCAGATCAGATTAAAAACAATGGTAAGGGTGCCATCATTGGTCCGTTCCGTAGCGGCGTGGGTTACCACATCCTAAAAATCGCTGATGTGAAAGGCCTTCAGTCTGTTGCCGTAACGGAAGTGAAGGCGCGTCATATTCTGATCAAGCCTTCTATCGTCCTTAGTGACGATGGTGCTAAGCGCCAGCTCAGCCAAATGATCGAACAAATCAACAAAGGCGAGAAAAGCTTTGACGATTTAGCCAAACAATACAGTGCAGACCCTGGTTCGGCGGTGAAAGGCGGTGACCTTGGCTGGCAGACATCAGAGCTTTATGTTCCTGAGTTTAAAGACAAAGTAGACACCTTGCCTGAGGGTGACATCAGCGAACCATTTAAAACGGTTCACGGCTGGCACATTGTCGAGGTATTGGAACGCCGCCAGGCTGATCGTACCGATGCAGCAGTGCAGAACCGAGCATACCGTATGCTACTGAACCGTAAGTTCAACGAAGAGGCGCAGGCTTGGTTACAGGAGCTTCGTGCTGGCGCTTACGTAGAGCAGGTGGGTAATCTTGATGAAGACAGCTAACACAAAACGTATCGCCATCACCCCAGGTGAACCTGCGGGAATAGGTCCGGACTTGGTATTGGCGTTGGCACATGATAACTGGCCGCACGAGCTGGTGATTTGTGCCAATAAGGCAATGTTAGCGGAGCGTGCTAAGCAGCTTAACATTGATATCCGCTTTGAAGATTACGATCCATCAGCGGCTCCCAAGGCCCATGAACCGGGCGTTTTAGTGGTTTGTGATGAGTCGCTTGAAGCTGACGTAGTGGCAGGCGAGCTCAATGAAGCCAACGGTCACTATGTCCTCAATACTCTCACCCGCGCAGCCGAAGGCAACATGCAGGGCGAGTTTGCCGCGATGGTAACAGGCCCGGTTCACAAGGGCGTGATTAACCGTGCAGGTGTATCTTTCAGTGGCCACACAGAGTTTTTCCAGCACCACGCCAACGTACAACAAGTGGTGATGATGCTGGCGACAGAAGGTCTCCGGGTAGCCTTAGTGACTACCCATATCCCTTTGGCATATGTGTCGAAAGCCATTACCGAAGATCGTCTGTTTCAAGTGATTGGCATTTTGAATGACGACCTCAAATCCAAATTCGGAATCGCAGAGCCCAAGATTTATGTCTGTGGCTTGAATCCCCATGCTGGGGAAGATGGCTGTCTGGGCCGCGAAGAGATAGATATCATCGAGCCAGCACTTGAGAAGCTTCGCGAACAGGGAATGAATCTCATTGGCCCTCTTCCAGCAGACACACTATTCCAGGACAAGTACCTAAAAGATGCGGACGCCGTATTGGCGATGTATCACGATCAGGGATTGCCTGTGTTAAAATTCAAAGGATTTGGAAAGTCAGTCAACATCACTCTTGGGCTGCCTTTCATCCGAACTTCAGTAGATCATGGTACCGCATTGGATTTAGCAGGTACCGGAACGGCGGATACTGGAAGCCTGCGGACAGCGCTATCCCACGCCCTCGAATTAGTAGATAAGAAAGCATGAGCGATAAAGTCCATCTCGGCCACCGTGCCCGTAAGCGCTTCGGCCAGAACTTCCTGAACGATCCGTACATCATTGACGGCATTGTTTCTGCCATCAACCCTCAGCCAGGCGAGAACCTCGTTGAAATCGGTCCAGGCCTCGGTGCATTGACTGAGCCTGTTGCCCGAGAAGTCGACAAACTGAGCGTGGTTGAGCTTGACCGCGATTTGGCTGAACGTCTTCGCCATCACCCAGACTTGGCAGATAAACTGACCATCTATGAAGGCGATGCGATGAAGTTCGACTTTACGCAACTGTCGTCTGAAGAGAACCCACTTCGTATTTTCGGTAACCTGCCGTACAACGTATCAACACCGCTAATGTTCCACCTGTTCAGCTTTGCAGGTAAAGTGAAAGATATGCACTTTATGCTTCAAAAAGAAGTGGTTAACCGTCTAGCTGCAGGTCCTAACAGTAAAGCCTATGGCCGTTTGACTGTAATGGCACAATACTACTGTAAGGTAGTGCCAGTGCTGGAAGTACCACCAACGGCATTTAAGCCAGCGCCAAAAGTGGACTCGGCCGTTGTACGCCTTATTCCGCACAAAGAGCTGCCACACCCAACCACTAGCCTTAAATGGTTGGAGCGTGTTTGCCGTGAGGGCTTTAACCAACGCCGTAAAACCGTGCGTAACTGTTTCAAATCGCTTATTGATGCAGAGACCATGGAATCGCTGGGAATCGATCCTTCGGCGCGCCCAGAGAGTCTCTCGTTGGCACAGTTTGTTGCACTGGCAAACTGGATGGATGCAAACCATCAACAATAATTTCAGGGAACACTTCAGGGATGATAAACAACAACTTTACGGTTCGCGTGCTGACTCACTATGTAGAAGAGCAATCTGAACCGGATAAAAAACGTTATGTGTTTTCCTATACGATCACCATTGAAAACAATGGTGCTCGTCATGCACAGCTTCTTCGCCGTAAATGGCTGGTCACCGATGCCAACGGCAAAAAACTGGTGATCGAAGGTGAAGGGGTTGTGGGTGAGCAGCCCCTTATCGAAGCGGGCGATGAATATACCTACACCAGCGGCACTGTGCTGGAAACACCAGTGGGTGTAATGCAAGGCTTTTACACCATGATCGATGTAGACGAAAAAGAGTTCGACATCGAAGTCTCACCATTCCGTCTCGCACTTCCTAATATTCTCCACTAGGCGAATCTGTGGCTACTTACCTTGTCGGTGACATTCAGGGCTGTTTTGACGATCTTAACGCGCTATTGAAAGAAGCTAGCTTCGATCCATCCAGCGATCACCTATACATAGCTGGAGATCTAGTAGCGCGCGGTCCAGATTCCCTTGCAGTATTGAGGTTTGTTAAATCCCTAGGAGAACATGGTCATACCGTTCTGGGGAATCATGATCTCCACCTTTTAGCGGTATCGGAAGGGATCATGAAACCGAAAGGTAAAGACAAAACCCTGCCGATACTGGAAGCAGACGATCGTGAAGAGTTGCTTGAGTGGCTCCGCCAACAGCCCTTGCTGATCCATGTTGAACAGGCCAATGGTGAGAGTCCGGGATTCGTGATGACCCATGCAGGCATTCCTCCCGTCTGGAATATTAAAACCGCAAAAAAGCACGCGAAAGAAGTAGAAAGTGTCCTTAGAAGTGACCGTTATGCTTGGTTACTTGAGAACATGTACGCTAACGAACCCGCCCTCTGGTCACCGAAATTAGAAGGCATCGAAAAGTATCGCTATACCATCAATGCGATGACTCGGATGCGTTTCTGTAAGCCAGATGGAAGCCTGGATATGGCGTGTAAACTCCCCCCAGAGAAAGTTAAAGATCGAAGTCTCATGCCTTGGTTTCAAATGCCAAACCGTCGCACGATTAACGAAACTCTGGTTTTTGGTCATTGGGCCGCACTGGGTGGAGTACTAACAGATAACCTGCTTGGGTTGGATACTGGGTGTGTATGGGGTGGTTCTCTTACCATGGTGAGATGGGAAGACGGACAAAGGTTTTCGCGCCCCTGCCCGATCCACGCCTAATCGTTAAGGCCGCTCTAGCACAACAAAATCCATGTTATAGCGGTTCTTTTCATCGGACTGATAAGACTCTCGATGGGTTTCTGACCACCCTGCTCCCCAGTCAGGAAAACAGGTATCTCCCTCTATCTCTGCGTCAATAAAAGTCAGACAAAGCTTGTCGGCACGTGGCATGCAAGCCTGGTAAATCGTACCACCACCAATGATCACGACTTCTTCAACGTTGCCAGCCAACGCAATTGCTGCGTCAATACTGATGGTGCTTTCCACCCCTTCAGCGGACCAGTTCTCATCCCGGCTGATCACTATGTTGCGTCGACCTGGAAGCGGACGGCCAATGGACTCGTAGGTCTTCCGACCCATAATCACAGGCTTACCCAGGGTATTTTGTTTAAACCAAGCAAAATCGGCAGGCAGATGCCAAGGCATGGCGTTGTCTTTCCCTATCACACGTCCCTTCGCCATTGCGGCGATCATACTGATCTTCATCTGCTCTTGATCCTTTATTTTCAAACGGCTGCGACATGCTACACCACAGGTTTACGTCGGTAAAACAAAAGCCCCGGCATCGCGAGACCTATTGCCAACGCTGCAATGATGAAGAGGGATTTGATGGCATTGTTCATTAGCGTCGCCCAGAGTGCATCGCTATACCCTAGGCTGTTAATTTCAACCAATGCAATCATGGCTTTGAAGGCAAACACCCCCGGCACCATAGGAATAATGGCAGCGACAGTAAATACCTTGGGATGGGCGAGCAATCGCTGAGACCAGTAAACGCCCACCATGCCAACCAGCATTGCGCCTGCAAGGGTCGCCCATTCGATAGTAACCCCATAATGCATCAATATAAATCGACTACCATGGCCCAAAGCCCCCAGAATAGCGCAGTACTTTAAAGCCCTAGCTGGTACGTTGAAAACAAGACCAAAACCGACAGCTGGAATCGCCGCAAACAGCATGTCGTGAAGCAGTGACAAAAACAAATTCATAACCACCCCCAGATCCCAGTCAGATTCATTGCACCAACAATACCTAGACAGGTGGATAGCGTCAGCAAGCTGGCGAAAACCCATCGGGCAATGCCCATGTTCACATACCCCTTGACCATATCAGAGACGGCATTGATAAGGGGGAAGCCCGGTACCAACATAAGTACAGATGACGCCATAGCCAAATAAGGCTGGTTTCCTACTTGGTGCATAGCACCAATACTGGAAATGACAGTTGTCACGAAAGCGGTGACACCAAAATTCAGTAAAGGATTAAAATGGCGGTGAGCTATCTCTTGCCTAACTAACATACCGATGAAAGAAGCCAGAAAAGTGATGCTAAAGACAGCCCAGTCTCCTCCTGAGAGTCGACTAAAGCTTGCACAGGCAAGGCCTACCATCACTGCGACCAGCCAGCGGTTATAACGGTCTGGAGACAGCTTTGAAAGTCTGGCTTTAACCCCATCACGATCCAGCAGTCCTTTTTCCGTCATAATGAGAATTCGTTGGATCTCAGTGATCACCCGCATGTTTATGCCGCGATCCGGACAGCGTCTAGCCGTGGTGATGCAATGTTGGTGAGTGATCGTGGTAATCACCATCGAGCTTGCTGACAGCGAAAGCTCGACACTGTCCAGACCCAATGCCTCACCAAGCCTACAGCAAATATCGCTGACCAGTTTACTCTCAGCACCGTGCTGCAATAGCATTTGACCGGTATGGCTTACCAGCCTCGATACTTCCCGCTGTGTAGGTTCATCCATCCATACTGCATCTTGCAAAGCTCACCCTCCCTGAAACGTTCTCAACCCAGTTGTTTTACGCCACGTAAACTCAGGTTACTTTGATTTGGACGAAAAAAAACCGCCTTTATCCAGGCGGTTTTTTATGTATTCCGAATTATGGACGGTAGATGATTTCTACGTCGTAATCATCTTCGTTCCAATCATCCCAGTCATCATCGTCCTCGTCATCAGACTTGGACTGCTTCTTGATTTCCTGCTCGTGGTAGTCGTCCCACTTGAATTCAACTTTAGCTTCTTCAGCCACTTCTTCCTGCTCAATTGCCGTTGGCAGCGATTCGATGAATTCCATCAGATCGTAAGTGAGCTGCTGAGTATTGCCTTTATTGATGGCAGAAATCGCGTAGTAAGGTTCATCCCAACCTAATGCATCAAGGATACGCTCGATTTCCGCTTCCGCATCTTCTTCACTCATCAGGTCGATCTTGTTGAACAGGATCCAACGTGGCTTATCAGCCAGCTTCTCGCTGTAGCGTTGAAGCTCTTCAATGATGGTGAATGCATTATCGACAGGATCAGAACCATCAACAGGCATCAGGTCAATCATGTGTAGCAGCACACGACAGCGCTCAAGGTGTTTCAGGAATCGAATACCGAGGCCAGCACCTTCCGCAGCACCTTCAATCAGACCTGGGATATCGGCAACAACAAAGCTCTTGTTGTCAGCAACACGCACCACACCCAGGCTTGGCACCAGAGTGGTAAACGGATAGTCCGCCACTTTTGGCTTCGCTGCTGATACCGCACGGATAAAGGTTGATTTACCCGCATTAGGCAAACCCAACATACCCACGTCAGCCAACAGAAGCAGCTCAAGACGCAAGTGGCGCAGTTCGCCCTTAGTACCCATCGATTTTTGGCGAGGAGCACGGTTTACAGAGGATTTGAAACGGGTATTACCCAAGCCGTGCCAGCCGCCCTTTGCCACCATGATTTTCATACCATGATGAGTCAGGTCTGCAATGACTTCACCGGTGTCTTCATCGACAGCACGGGTTCCCACAGGGACGTTCAATATCAGATCGTCACCACGCTTACCGGTACAGTTACCACCACGGCCATTTTCACCACGGCCAGCAGCGTGAAAACGCTCAAAGCGATAGTCAATCAGGGTGTTCAGGTTTTCATCTGCCAGCAGGTAAACGTCGCCACCATCGCCGCCGTCACCGCCGTCAGGACCACCTTTAGGCACGTATTTTTCACGACGGAAACTGACCGTACCGTTACCGCCATCGCCGGCTTCAACGCGGATTACCGCTTCATCTACAAATTTCATTTTTCTTCTCCATACCCTGCACCACCCACCTTCAGGCAGGTATTACGTGTTCTTGGGTTAACATTGGCGATCGAGCAGCACCCTGTTGGAGCACTTCTGGCCGATGATCCTTATCCATTAAAAAGATCTTAGGATCAAAAACCGGGTTGCGTTCAGTATTGCCACGCTATGTATGCCTACAGATGCATTCGTGACATCTGTGACATCCGCGTGACGCGATTCCCTTCAAGCCGCGAATGATACGCGGCATGCGTAAATTCGCTGCTGAGCCGCCTGAGCTTAGATTGCTGTTGTATAGCTAAATAACTTCACCCAAAGTCACTTAGCTATGCAACAAAAAGCCCCGCCGTAAGGCAGGGCTTCAAAATCAGTATCGAGTGCTATTATTCAGCTTCGATGCTAACGAATTTACGGTTCTTAGGACCTTTAACTTCGAATTTCACTTTGCCGTCAGACAGAGCGAATAGAGTGTGGTCTTTACCGCAACCTACGTTAGTGCCCGCGTGGAATTTAGTACCACGTTGACGAACGATGATGTTACCTGCCAGAACAGATTCACCGCCGAAGCGCTTAACACCAAGACGTTTGCTTTCTGAATCACGGCCGTTACGAGTAGAACCGCCAGCTTTTTTATGTGCCATTTATCTCTTCTCCTAGATTAAGCGCTGATGCCAGTAATTTTGACTTCAGTGAACCACTGACGGTGGCCCATTTGCTTACGAGAATGCTTACGACGACGGAACTTAACGATTTTCACTTTGTCGCCACGACCGTGAGTAACTACTTCAGCAGTTACTTTACCGCCTGCTACGAACGGTGCACCAACGGTGATTTCTTCGCCGTTAGCTACCAGCAGAACAGAATCAAACTCAACAGTTGAGCCAGTTTCAATGTCTAGCTTTTCCAAGCGAATAGTTTGGCCTTCGCTTACACGGTGTTGTTTACCACCACTTTGGAAAACTGCGTACATGGTTTTCTCCGCATTTCCGCACAGCCTTCTGCGTTTAAAAATTGTGCAGTGAGGGGTGCGCATTTAATTCATCAATAGGGCGCGAATTCTACGGTAAGATTCGCCTTCTGGCAAGGGGGTAGTGAAAGAAAATTGGTGAAAACCTGTTCACTGTATTTAACCGTCTATTTTGCCAACATTGATACTGTGTCGAGTAAGGAATTTTAGTGTACTATCATCGCAAAAACGAGAGCAGCAAACTGCAATCTTCCCTTGGACCGGACGCATCAATGGATTTTAACACCATCCAAGCACTGACTGCCGATGACATGGCAAAAGTGGACAAAAAAATACTTGCGCAACTGAATTCTGACGTCGCCTTAATTAATCAATTAGGCTTTTATATCGTCAGTGGCGGAGGCAAACGCCTGCGCCCAATGCTTGCTGTTTTGTCAGCCCGCGCGCTGAATTATCACGGTGAAGGACATATCACCGCTGCTGCCTTTATCGAATTTATCCATACCGCTACCCTACTGCACGACGATGTCGTCGATGAATCTGACCTGCGCCGTGGCAAAGCAACAGCCAATGCTATGTTTGGCAATGCAGCCAGCGTGCTGGTTGGCGACTACATCTATACGCGCTCTTTCCAGATGATGACTGAGCTTCGATCTTTGAGGATCCTCGATCTGATGAGTGAAGCTACCAATGTGATCGCAGAAGGCGAGGTTTTGCAGTTGATGAACTGTAATGACCCCGACACTACTGAAGAAAGTTACATGCAGGTGATCTACTCAAAAACTGCACGTCTTTTTGAAGCTGCGACCCAGATCGGTGCGATCCTGTCAGATTCATCTGAAGATATTGAAAAAGCGATGCAGGATTACGGCCGCTACCTTGGGACTGCTTTCCAGCTCATCGATGACGTGATGGATTACACCTCACAAGGCGATGAGATGGGTAAAAATACCGGTGACGACCTGGCTGAAGGTAAACCGACTTTGCCGTTACTTCACGCCATGGCGAATGGTAATCCAGAGCAGTCAGCCATGATCCGCGAAGCGATCGAACAAGGCAATGGCCTGGACAAGCTCGATCCTATCCTCGCTTGCATGGAACAATGTGGCTCACTCGAATACACGCGACAACGTGCAGAGGAAGAAGCAGAAAAAGCCATAGAAGCCCTAGCATCGGTTCCCGAGTCGGAATATAAAGAGGCACTCAAAGCGCTGGCACACATTGCTGTGCACCGTAAAAAATAATCTTGTTTAACGCACCCTAGGGTGCGCTTTCTTTTTTGATGCGATTTTAAGGAAGAAATGTTGACGCACTTCCCCATGAAAGCCGCTGCCATTGTATTAGGCAGTGCCATACTTTTCGGCTGTGCCGGAGGCAACCGTATTCCCGCGACTTCATTCACCTCGTACGAAGATTTTAAAGCTGGCCCTGAAGGCGGCGTTGATTTGGTATGGGCGCGGGTAGGACTGCGTGATGAAGCCAGATTAAAACGCAAGCTTGCACAATATGACTCCGTCGTTTTGGACAGAATTTACGTCTTAACCTCAGAAGACAATGAGCTGGATGACGAAGATATTCATGAATTAACTGAGTATCTGGCGCAATCACTCAAAGAGAAAATTGCTCCGCACAAGCGCATTGTAGATAAGCCAGAAGACGATACGCTTCGACTCAGTATTGCTATCAGTAATGTTGAAACCCCAAATCCAGTTTTGGCAATAACCAGTAGCCTGCTGCCTGTCGGATTAGGTATTTCGACCATCTCAAAGATCACCACCGGTGAACACACCAATGTTGGTAGTGCCACTATCGAGTTGTTGGTCAGTGATGCCAGCGATGACAAACCGCTCTTTGCTGTTATAGATCGTGAAGTCGGGAATAAAGACCTGTCTACCATGATCGATTCACTGGACGATGCCAAAGATGCGATTAACTTTTGGGTCGAGCGCTTAGGTAAAACACTCGACAGCAAAGTCATTCGCGAATAGCCGGATAATTGCAGACATAAAAAAAGCGGCTGCCAAGCCGCTTTTTTTCTTTTCAGGGAAAAGTTACTTAACGAACTCTTCGCCCAGTTGGATATCTTTACGCAGTGTATCCAGCATGCTGTCCAGTGCGTTTTGCTCGAACGCACTCAGTGGGCCGTGATCCAGGATCTCTTCCACACCGTTTTTGCCCAGACGTACCGGTTGAGCGAAGAAGCGCGCGTATTTGCCGTCACCTTCCACATAAGCACACTCAACAACGTCTTGCTCGCCTTGAGCTGCGCGAACCAGCGCCAGACCAAAGCGACATGCTGCTTGACCCATAGACAGAGTTGCAGAACCGCCACCCGCTTTTGCTTCAACCACTTCAGTACCTGCGTTTTGGATACGAGGTGTCAGAGCAGCCACTTCTTCTTCAGTGAACTCAACACCTTCAACCTGAGACAGCAGCGGCAGAATAGTCACGCCAGAGTGACCACCGATAACTGGTACGCGAACATCGCTTGGATCTTTGCCTTTCAGCTCTGCTACGAAGGTTTCAGAGCGGATGATATCCAGTGTTGTTACACCGAAAAGACGGTTCTTGTCGTAAACACCTTTTGCTTTCAGCACTTCTGCCGCAATTGCAACGGTGGTGTTTACTGGGTTAGTGATGATACCGATCAGTGCTTTCGGGCACACATCAGCAATTCTTTCACTCAGAGAACGAACGATACCCGCGTTCACGTTGAACAGATCAGAACGATCCATACCTGGTTTACGCGCTACACCAGCTGAGATCAGAACAACATCAGCACCTTCCAGTGCAGGTGTTGGATCTTCACCGCTGTAACCTTTGATCGATACTGGGGTCGGGATGTGGCTAAGATCCACCGCAACACCTGGAGTTACAGGGGCGATGTCATACAGAGCCAGATCAGAACCCGCAGGCAGACGGTTTTTCAAAAGCAGGGCTAAAGCTTGACCAATGCCACCAGCGGCGCCAATCACAGCAACTTTCATCTCGTTCTCCTTATTTACGATTTTATTATTTCAGACCTTGGATACGAGGTAAGTCAGCATAAGGTGGTTTACTTAAATTCACTGACAACCCCGTATGCATAACGGACCTTTCCGCATGATACGTTCCCGTGGCCGATAACCACAAGCATATCAACCTGAGGATAAGCCGCGCTTCTCATTTTTCTCTTCAAAGCCATCAAGGCCTGTTGAAAGGTGATAGGTGCGTCACTTTACCGCTGATTTTATTGCTCGCGACTGAATCACTATGCAAGAATGCGCCATCCTGACACGGGGAAGAAAGAAGAAATATGCGCAATTCAGATAAACAAGATCAATTGGTGAAGGCTTTTAAAGCCATCCTGAAAGAAGAAAAATTCAGCTCCCAGGGCGAAATCGTGGATGCTCTGAAAGCGCAAGGCTTTGAGAACATTAACCAGTCTAAAGTCTCTCGCATGCTGACCAAGTTTGGCGCTGTACGTACTCGCAACGCAAAAATGGAAATGGTGTACTGCCTTCCTGTTGAACTTGGCGTACCAACCACCAGCAGCCCGCTGAAAGAATTGGTGATGGATATCGACTACAACGATGCTCTCGTTGTTATCCATACAGGTCCGGGGGCGGCACAACTTATTGCCCGCTTACTGGACTCTCTGGGTAAAGCCGAAGGTATTCTGGGCGTGGTAGCCGGTGACGACACCATCTTTATCACCCCAACGCGCTCTACCACCACTGCGCGCCTGTTTGAAGCCGTTTGCGGACTTTTCGATTATTCCCGCTAATTCAAACTGAGAAACCTTCCAAATAGGCAGGATGATTTTCCAATCACCCTGCCTATTTCTTTATCCAACCATTCACATCCCGAGACACTATTTCATCTCAATATTGAGACTTTCCCACTTTTATCTTCCCTCACACCTCAATTCGATGCGAAAGACCATGACAAAATATTTCGCTAGTTTTAAATTTTGGAAACGGATTTGTTATCATCCATAACCAAAGAATCCTAAATACACAAAATAAACTGAGTCTTACACAAGACCGTGCAAAGCAGTACTCGTCATTAGGTGAAGACAATAAAGGCGTATAAAACACGCTGTGGAGATAGCCCGCTTTGTTGCGGGTTATCCGCATCTGATGTCAGGTTTTTTTACACTTTTACTTGCCGATTAAAGGACAATGGCATGACGAAGACGACCGAGACACCGCAAGAAGCGCAGGACATTGTCGCTCAAGCGGACACCGGAGCCCGCGCTCCGTCAGGTTTACCGGGAAAGATCCTCTGGTTTGTTCCCTTGTGCTGGTCAATTTTCCAGCTCTGGTATGCCTCACCATTTACTGTCGCGCTCAATGATACCGAGGCACGATCGATTCACTTGGCGTTTGCTATCTTTCTGGCATTCACCGCTTATCCCGCTCTGAAAAGCTCTCCTCGAGACCGTATTCCTGTCCAGGATTGGATTTTTGCGGCCGCAGGTAGCTTCTCAGCCGGGTATCTCTTCCTTTTCTACACCGAGCTTGCCTCCCGCGCTGGTGCTCCAACAAGCTTTGATATCGTTGTTGCAGTCACAGGTATGATTTTGCTGCTGGAAGCAACACGACGCGCTCTTGGCCCTCCGCTAATGGTCGTCGCACTGGTATTTCTACTCTACACCTTCGCAGGTCCTCATATGCCCGATGTTATCGCGCATAAAGGAGCAAGCCTGAACAAAGCCATGTCCCACATGTGGCTGACTACCGAAGGTGTATTTGGTGTCGCACTGGGTGTATCAACGTCTTTTGTCTTCCTGTTTGTACTCTTCGGTGCCTTGCTTGATCGTGCAGGTGCAGGTGGCTACTTCATCAAAGTGGCCTTTTCTATGCTCGGTCATATGCGTGGCGGTCCGGCAAAAGCAGCCGTTGTCGCTTCTGGTCTGTCAGGCCTGATTTCCGGTTCATCCATCGCGAACGTGGTAACGACTGGTGTATTCACCATTCCACTGATGAAACGTGTTGGTTTCCCAGGAACAAAAGCGGGTGCAGTAGAGGTTGCTGCATCAACCAATGGTCAGCTGACGCCACCTATCATGGGTGCGGCAGCCTTCCTGATGGTGGAGTACGTCGGTATTCCTTACATTGAAGTGATTAAAGCGGCGATTTTGCCTGCCATCATTTCTTACATCGCACTTATCTACATCGTTCACCTTGAAGCTTGTAAGGCAGGCATGACAGGCCTTCCACGTCGCCACCAATCGACGCTGGTACAGTCTCTGCTGAGCTTCCTGACCATCGTGATTGGTATCTGTGTGCTGAGCTTTGCCGTTTACTACGGTATTGGCTGGACCAAAGACGTGTTCGGTGCTGCGGCGAGCCCAATCATTGCAGTGGCAATTTTCATTGCCTATATCGCACTGGTTCGATACTCAGCGCAATACAAGAAAGAGGCGGTAGAAGACCCAGCAGATACCGACCTTTCTGAGCTACCCGATCCGGGTCCAACTGCACGTTCAGGTCTCTACTACCTGCTGCCAATCGTGGTGCTGGTATGGTGTCTGATGGTTGAACGCTTCTCACCAGGTTTGTCTGCATTCTGGGCGACCCTGTTCATGATGTTCATCGTGGTCACCCAACGCCCACTGTTTGCTTTCTTCCATGGCGAGTCTAACTTCGGTGAAGAAATCAAAAACGGTTTCGTCGACTTGGCGGAAGGCTTTGTTGCCGGTGCACGTAACATGATTGGTATCGGTGTAGCGACTGCTGCAGCGGGCATTGTGGTAGGTGTGGTCACACTGACCGGTATCGGTCTTGTGATGACGGACTTCGTTGAGTTCATCTCCGGCGGTAACATCATGTTGATGCTGCTGTTCACCGCAATCATCAGCCTGATCTTGGGTATGGGTCTGCCAACCACAGCAAACTACATCGTGGTATCTACCCTGATGGCGCCAGTTATCGTAACACTGGGTGCGCAGGAAGGACTCATCATCCCGCTGATCGCCGTTCACTTGTTTGTGTTCTACTTCGGCATTCTGGCAGATGACACCCCACCAGTTGGTCTGGCGGCATTTGCGGCAGCGGCGATTGCAAAATCTGACCCAATCAAAACTGGTATTCAGGGTTTCACTTACGATATCCGTACTGCGATCCTGCCGTTTATGTTCATCTTCAACACCCAACTGCTGTTGATGGATATTGAAGGGCCAGTACACCTCATGCTGACCATAGGCTCAGCGGTTATAGCAATGCTCGCATTTTCAGCTGCCACTCAAGGTTGGTGGTTCACCAAGAACAAATGGTGGGAAACGCTGCTCCTGCTGTTGATCACTTTCTCACTGTTCCGTCCTGGCTACTGGTGGGATCAAATTCATCCGGCAACTAACGATTACCCAGGCTCGTCTATCATTGAAGTCGCAGAAAAACTGCCTGATGGTCAAACGCTTAACTTACAGGTCCGCGGTGAAACCATCGACGGTGATATCGTGACCAAACACGTTCACCTACCTGTTGACTATGCACAGGCTGAAGGTCTGGCGCGTGTGATGTCTACCGGTTTGGAACTACGTGATGAGGAAGGGGCTAAGCTGGTCGATATGGTTCAGTGGGGCAGCCCTGCATCGGACGCGGGTATCGACTTCGACTGGGAGATTGTTCAGGTGAGTACACCGGCAGATCGACCAGCCAAAGAGTGGGTATTTGTTCCTACCCTGCTTCTGCTTGCTGCTATGGCTTGGAACCAACGCCGTCGCATCAAAGTTGCAGAACAACAAACAGCGTAATCGGTCCGGGGCATCACGCCCCGGTTACTACCACACAAGAGAGTAGACGACATGTATAAACACATTCTGGTCCCTGTTGATTTGAATGATGAAAGCTTCGCTGATAAAGCCGTTGAACATGCTGTTTGGCTTGCAGGACAAACCGGCGCCACGCTGCACCTGTTGACCGCTCTGCCAGGCATTCACAACTCCATGGTGCAGTCTTACTTCCCGGAAGATGCTGCCCGTCAAATGAAGCAGGACGTTCGTAACAACCTGAAAGCCTTTGCTGAACGCATCGTTCCAGAAGGCGTGGCGTACGATTTGTCAGTGGCAGAAGGCAAGCCTTACAAAGCCATCGTCAAAACCGCTGACAGCCTGGGCTGTGATTTGATTGTGATGCCTAGCCACAAGCGCTCTAAAGCTAACAAACTGATCATCGGTTCTGTGGCTTCAAAGGTGCTGGAGCAGTCAAAAATCAACGTGTTGATCATGAAGCCACAAGGCTAATCGGCATCAAGCGTTATTAGAAAGGGCAGTGATTTCACTGCCCTTTTCTTTTCCCAATTTTTGTTCCACAAGGCAGTAACTTATCGACGACACTTAAAGTCTTACCTGATGAGATTGAAACCAAGGACTGGAGAACATAATGAAGCCAATGACACACACTCTGCGTACGCTCTCTTTGCCAGTGCTGCTGTTGATGCCAACACTCGCCGTTGCTGAGGTGATCGAAATTGCCACCTTCAAACTGAAGGAAGGGGTAAGTTACGAAACCTTCGCACCGCTTGATAAAGCAGTGGAAGTTGAACACGTCACCAAACAACCCGGTTTTATTAGCCGTGAATCCGCAAAAGGCCAAAATGGTGAATGGTTGGTGGTTGTGCACTGGGAAACAGAAGCCGACGCTGAGGCATCAATGAATAGCTTCATGCAAGCACCTGCAGCAGGACCCTTTGTCGAAAAAATCGATACCAGCACCATGAGCATGAAGCACTACAGCAAGTAAGTGATTGCCATAAACACAAAAGCCATCTTTACAGATGGCTTTTCTCGTATCTTATTCGCTCATTTATCTCGCTGATCGTAGCCCCACCTTGGTACAAGGACTTGTTCGATACCGAGATGATCGAGGATACGCGCCACCATAAAGTCCACCAGATCGTCGATAGATTTGGGTTGATGATAAAAGCCTGGTGCAGCCGGCATGATGGTCACGCCCATCTGCGATAGCTTCAGCATGTTCTCTAAATGCAATGTAGAAAACGGGGTTTCGCGCACTACCAACAGCAATTGGCCACACTCTTTCAGCACCACATCTGCAGCACGTTCTGCCAAATTATCCGACATCCCATGGGCAATCGCCGCCAGCGAGCCAGCAGAGCACGGGCACACTACCATTTTTTTGGGCGCTGCGGAGCCAGATGCGACTGGCGAGAACCAATCTTCTTTACCACACACCACCAATTTATCAGTCGGTGCATTGAGGTGCTTCACCAAGGCTTCTTTTGCCGCTTCGGGACCTGATGGCAGTTTCAAACCGTGTTCAGTAGCCAGCACTACGCGTGCTGCGGATGACACCAAAAGATAAACTTCGTAGTCTGCCGCCAACAAGCACTCTAGCAGGCGAAGTCCATAAGGCGCGCCTGATGCACCGCTCCATGCCAGTGTGATGCGTTTGTCGCTCATTGAAGTTGCCATGTTTCCCTTATCGTTGTTCTAACGCAGCTTTCAGTTTGTCGTGAATGCCGCCAAAACCGCCGTTACTCATCACAAGTATAACGTCGCCTGCATTGGCCTCGCTGACGATGCCTGAAACCAATGCATCAATCTCGTCAAAGGTTTGCGCTGGTGCTTTGCATGCATCCGCCACGTCTTTAACAGACCATTTGATGTGTTCCGGTTGGAACAACAATACCTTATCAGCGGCATCCAATGACGGGGCAATCTCATCTTTATGTACGCCAAGCTTCATCGTGTTGGATCTCGGCTCCAGCACAGCAAGGATTCGGCGTTCACCCACTTTGGCACGAAGTCCTTCCAAGGTGGTTTTAATTGCCGTTGGGTGGTGGGCGAAATCGTCGTATACCGTGACACCATTGAAATCGCCTTTGTGCTCGAGACGGCGTTTGGTGTTGATGAAACTGCCTAACGCCTCACAAGCCAGATCTGGGGTGACACCGACGTGACGGGCAGCGGCGACGGTCATCAGTGCATTGCTGACATTGTGATCACCAATCAAATCCCACTTCACGCTGCCAACCAACTCGCCCTCAAACCAAACATCAAATTCACTGCCGTCAGCTACGCGCTTTTCTACCTTCCAGATACCGTCTTCGCCAGCAAACTCCAACTCGCTCCAGCAGCCCATCTCCAAGGTTGATTTGATGTTCTCGTCATTCGAAGGTGCAATGATACGGCCTATACCCGGTACAGTGCGCACCAAATGATGGAATTGACGTTTGATCGCATGCAGATCGTCGAAGATGTCCGCATGATCGAACTCAAGATTGTTCATGATCAGTGTCCGCGGATGGTAATGAACGAACTTAGAACGCTTGTCAAAAAAAGCACTGTCGTATTCATCGGCTTCGACCACAAAGAACATGGTTTCACCGAGGCGCGCAGACACGCCGAAGTTCCCAGGTACTCCACCTATCAGAAAGCCTGGCTGGTAGCCACAATCTTCCAGTACCCACGCCAGCATGCTTGCTGTCGTGGTTTTGCCGTGCGTGCCCGCCACCGCCAGCACCCAACGATCTTTCAGCAGAAAATCCAACAGCCACTGTGGGCCAGATGTGTAGTTGAGGTTGTGATTCAGCACATATTCCACACACGGATTGCCGCGGCTCATGGCATTACCCACCACCACCAGATCCGGCGCAGGATCAAGCTGAGAAGGGTCATAACCCTGAATAATCTCAATACCCTGAGATTCCAACAGTGTGCTCATTGGCGGGTAAACATTGGCGTCACAACCTGTCACTTTATGACCCAGTTGTCTCGCAAGAATGGCTGCGCCGCCCATAAAGGTGCCGCAAATCCCCAAAATGTGTATATGCATAAGGTTCCGTCAGCTTAAAACTGTCGTTCTGTATCTCCAAGGATCACAGATCCCGACATGTCCAAATTACTTCGATACGAATAAAAAGTTCTACACTATAAAATGTGTAACAAGTTGATTTTTTGTCCGGTTGTGACGTCACGTTTTTGGCAAAAATTTTTGCCTGTCACCCAAGCGGCGCGCTGGACGCTCGAAATTAACCAGGAAAGCAAAGGCCTTTTTGCACTTCGCTCGCAACTTTGTTTTCCAGCATCTTACCCAAGAATCTAATAACAGACATCAAAAGGATCTGGAATGTCCGATATGCGTACACTTGGCGAGTTCATTGTTGAAAAACAACATGAATACCCTAGCGCCAGTGGAGAACTCAGCTCATTACTCTCCTCTATCCGACTGGCCGCCAAAATCGTTAACCGTGAAATCAACAAAGCTGGGCTCGCTGATATCACTGGCGCATTTGGTGGTGAGAACGTCCAAGGCGAAGAACAACAAAAATTGGACGTCTACGCGAACGAAAAATTCAAAGCCGCGATGGCTGCACGCGATCAAGTGTGTGGAGTGGCGAGTGAAGAAGAGGATGACGCGGTCATCTTCGATACCGAACTCGGTCGTAACGCCAAATATGTCATCCTGATGGACCCACTCGATGGCTCCTCCAACATCGATGTGAACGTATCGGTAGGCACCATCTTCTCCATTTACCGCCGCGTTTCTCCCATTGGGCAGCCAGCTACGATGGAAGATTTTCTCCAGCCAGGTAATCAACAGGTTGCTGCCGGCTATATCATCTATGGCTCTTCAACCATGCTGGTTTACACCACTGGTAACGGCGTACACGGTTTCACCTATGACCCATCCATTGGTGCGTTTTGCTTGTCCCACGAGAACATGACGATCCCGGAAGATGGAAAAATCTACTCCATCAATGAAGGGAACTACATCCGTTTCCCGCTCGGAGTGAAAAAGTACATCAAATACTGTCAGGAAAATGAACCTGCAGATGGCCGTCCATACACTTCGCGCTACATCGGCTCACTGGTGTCAGACTTTCACCGCAATATGCTGAAAGGCGGCCTATACCTGTATCCAAGCACAGCGGCTTACCCAAGCGGCAAACTACGTCTGCTTTATGAGTGCAACCCTATGGCCTTCATTATTGAGCAAGCGGGCGGTAAGGCGTCAGACGGTGCGCAGCGTATTATGGATATCAAACCTACCGAGCTACACCAACGTGTGCCGTTTTTTGTCGGCTCAACCCACATGGTTGAGAAAGTCGAAGAGTTCCTCGAGAACTTCCCAGACGAAGAGTAAGCCTCTAAAAAGAAAGCCCGGTTTTGCAACCGGGCTTTTCGTTTTGAGATTACTTGATACTGAACTGATAAAGCAGATCGACGGCATTGTCTGCGCCTGAAACCGCCTCAACATAAAGATCTGACAACAATCGGTAGCGCACGGTGAATTCCGGCAGGCTGGTAAAGATACCCACCCCATATTTCACCTGCAGCCCTGGCAAGATGTAGCCAGAAACTTCCACTTTCTCATCATTACCGCTACCCGAGGTATCAACCGAGAGATCCTGAACGCCAAACGCTTCACCGATTTGCCCCACCAGCTTTCCGCTTTGAGAGAGGCCAAGGCCGATCAGCATGGAGGTCATGGCATTACCATCAGATTCACTGTCCAGATTCCGACCACGCGTCAGATATGATAATGCGTTCGCCTGCGGCATAGCAGGGTCTGAGAATACCTGTACTTCCGGCGCATCAGCAGGTCCTGTCACTCGGATACCCGCTTCGACCCCATCTTCAATGGCATCAGGATTTCGGATCGCTTCTACCTGCAGATAAGGCTGCTCTGGCGGACCATTAAAGAGGATCTGACCTTTTTTGATTTGAAGATCCTGACCAAATGACCGATATGTCCCTTCTTCCAGATTGATCTCGCCGTTAACGCTTGGCCCTTTGTTGTTGCTCGCCACATCAAGCTTACCCACCAAATTGGTTTTCAAACCAAAGGCTTCAAGACGGACATCGTCACCAATATTGACGGCAATCTTGGCATTCACTGTGATTGGGTTGGTTTCTTCTTCTTTGACTGGTTTGAGCTCGTCATTCAGAATTACCACATCACTGGACACCTGCACTGCTGATTCAGGCAAGTTCTCAACGACAATGCGCCCCCAAGGCACCGACACATTACCATTCACGTTCACAGACTTTGGTGAAGCATTGAGCGTCATATCAGGGCTCACTTCCAACGCCACCATTGGCGGCAACACGACCTTCAATCGCTGGCCCTTCACATTCAGTGACGCCAGCCAGGCATTGAGATCTTTCCAGTCCGCGTTACCCGCCAGCACCAAGTCACCATCCGGTGTTTTAATATCACCGTTAATACGGCCACTGGTGCCATTGAGCGTGGTAGTGATCTTGCCTTCACTCACTTCTACTGGCGCAGCGAGGCTTTGCAATTTCAGGCCGCTCAGCTCAATGCTGCCGTTCGCCGTTGGCGCATCCAGATCGCCATTAAGGACAACGTTTCCGTTCAGCATACCTGCCAGTGTGGTGTCTTCACCCAGCGCCGGTGCCAGAATATCAAGGTCAATACTATCGATACCGAAGGTGCTCTTGAGCGTGCGTTTCTGGCTTTCCAGATTCCCCATCACCGCATTCAAAGACACCTTGCCGTTGTCCGTCAACGCCAACAATAAATCAGCATTCAAGGTGTTGTTGGCAAGCGTCGCGTCCAGATTCACCGCATCCCAACCAATGGTCAGCGGTGCATCCAATTGTTCGGTCACCTGACCTTTCGACAAGTTCACTGACGCTTTCAGATCTGGCAAAGCATTGGGCTTCCAAGCCACGTTGGCGTTTGCATTAACCTGTCCTTCAATCGTGGTCGTCACAGGTAGAAAGGACTGCACAATATCCAGGTTGAAATCGACGATAGAAAGCTGAGCCTCCCCGCTGTCAGCCACTTTCGCTGGCTTATCCAGACAGATTTTGCTTTGGTTTTGCATCCAGCAGAACGCGCCAATATCGACTGCGCCGGATTTGAAATCCACATTCAGTGGCACATCGTTCATCAGTTTCCATGGTCCCACAGGCGTTTTAACGGAAGAAGAATACAAGGCTCCCTTCCAGCCTTTTTCCCGATCCAAACTGCCTCGAACAGAGAGATTTGCGCCGACTGGCTTACCATCGACCTTGAGGCTCACCGTTTGGTCTTTCTCATCGCCTGACGCGCGGAGGGCCAGGCTTTTTACCTCTACGCCTTCAGCTTTCACGCCGTTTACTTCAACAATCAGCCCGCCACCAATAAAAGGTAATGGCGTCACTGAGCCACGAATGCTGACATCCTGCACGGTCACCAACTCTTCCCAACGCAGAGCATTGGCATTGATTTGCAGTGCAGCTTCCGGTTTTTCGAGCGTGCCGGAAAGACCGATATTGCCTTTGATGCTGCCACCGGCTTGTGGTATAGATGCGGAAAGCGTCGGCAGATTCAGGTTGAGTTTCAGTGCCAACGCTTTATCCACCTTGCCGGATACATCAATCTGGTTCGGGCCATGGCGAAGGGAAAGCCCATTGGTTTCTACCAGCAGGTCACCTTTTCCTTTCACGTCGGAAGCATTGAGCTGGCCACTTAAGTCCAGCGCCTGATCGCGGATGATCCCCTCTATATCAAGCTCTGGCAAGCGCACTAACCAACCACCTTGCTCGGTCAGCTCACCACTGTTTTGCACCTCACCGGAGAGCTTTCCTTCTGCCTCCGGCCACTGTAGCCCAGGTTGAATATCGGAAAATGCCAGTCGGGTTTGCCATTTCACCTGCTTAGACCAATCGACACTCGCCCAGCCATCAATGCTGCCACCGAGGGTTTTCAAAGAGATATCACCCAACATCACGTTGCCGAGATCGCCCGTTAATTTGGTCGACAAGTCGATATCCGGAATCGCTTCACCGGACGCTTGGGTTTTGACCGATGCACTGTATTTTTTCAGGCTACCGCTGGCGTTAATCGCCGTGGAAGCCAGTGTGTATTCGGCTTTACTGTCAATCGGCCACTGCAGGTTCTTGCTGGTCAGCAGCACGTTAAACGGTAAGTCCGGGTCAAGCGCATCAAGCTTTCCGGAAAGCACCGCCTGTAACACACCGTTGAGGTTGGCTTTCAGCGCCAAATCGCGAAGGTCACCGTTTGCATCCAGCGTCAGTGAGTGTCCCTGCAACGGCTCCATCCTAACATTGGCCTTGGCAGCAAGGTTCAGCGGATAGTTTTCCTGCAGTTTGATATCGCCATTGAGCGACACTTTGCCCTGCTCTGCATCGAGGCGCACTTCTTCAAGTGCAATGTCAGAACCACCCGCTTTTCCTTTCACAAAGAACTCGTGAATCACCTGTTTTTGTGGCAACTGGAGTTCTGCATCTTTCAGTGCAAAGCCTTCAATCACTACGTTGAGCGGGATATTCACCGTGGGCAGCTCAATCGGTGTCGTGCCCGCAGTTGTAGGTTCCGTCTCAGCGGGTTTTTCCTCGCTTTGAGCAAGCTTTACCTGTATGCCTTTCCACTCTGTCGGTTTTAAGGTCACCGTATTACCCTGCATTTGCGCAGACGTGGTCAGGCTGTCCCAATGCACCTTGGTGCCGAGAATATCGAGAGATATATCAGAAAGCGCGATACCATTGAGAAACAGCGGCACTGGCGTTTTGATTTCAGTCAGTGGCTCCGAAGGCGGTGATTCCGGTGAAGGTTCGGTTTCTCCGACCACTACCTCTATGCCATCACCCGTCAGTGACTCGACGCACAGCGCAGGACCACTCAGACACCGGCTGTTGATATCAAGGGAAAGGGATTTACCCGACAGCGAAAAGCCTTCCATGCTGAACGCCACACCTTCCAGTGCAAATCCGTTCAGCAGTGCTCCACTGCTTTTTTCGATAGTTAACTCCGGCAGGGCTTTCTGAGCGCCCCAGACCGCGAGTTTCACGCCGGCAGGTGTCAACAATACCGCAAACACACCAGCTACAACCAAAACTAACAACAATACGATGGCGATAACAAATCGCTTAATCCAACGCATCATAGTTCTGGTCCAAGACTAAAGTGGATCATGAAATCATCGTCTTTGTTATCAAAACCGTGGGCAATATCGAAGCGGATAGGGCCAACGGGCGACTCCCACCTTACGCCCACACCGGCTGAAGTTTTCCATTCCGGATCGCTACTTGTCCAGGCGTCACCGCCATCCACAAATAGCGCCCCCCACCAGTTTCCTGTCACACGGTAGTTATATTCCAGTGTGCCAGTTGTCATGTAGGAGCCGCCTTCAAGTTTACCTTCGTCATCACGGGGGGAAATGGATTCATAGCTATAGCCACGAATGCTGTTATCACCGCCAGCAAAGAAGCGAAGAGATGGCGGTACGCGATCAAACTCGTCGGTAAAAATACCGCCTGCATTGACCCGGGTCAGGAAACGGTTATCGCTATTCAGGCTTCGAATCCAAGCCGTTTGCCCCACTACACGAAACAGGCTGATGTCTGATAGCAGTGCAGGATCGCCAGCTTCAAAGGTGATCGACTGTTTGTCGCCCCAATACGGCATCGCACCACCACGGCTTCGGACGCGCGAGAAGTTAATACCCGGCAGAATCAAATTCGAAATATTCGAGACACTGCCCTGGGTGTAGTCCGAGTAAAGCCAGCGAAGATATAGCGCACGCTGCCAGCCCGTGTCGTACTTCCAATGTCGGGAAATCGAAGAGGTGAGCTCAAGGCTTTCGGTGTCATTGTTATCGAGGTTTTCCAGACCAACCTGCACCTGATAGTACTCACGCTGTACATCCTCAAGTGGGATTTTGTAGGTTGATTCAAGTGTTTGCTTCGGTTTGGAGACGTACAAATCTGTATTCAGACTATGGCCACGACTGTTAAACCATGGCTTTTTCCAACCAATTTTGACGCGCGGTCCCACATCAGTGGAATAACCAATACCGGTTTCAAACTGGTTTCGCGGGGAAGGTGCAAGATTCACCGAAATAGGGACGCGATCATCACGCAGAACATCAATGCCTGCTTCGACTAGCACAGAAGAGAACCAACCCGTGTTGGATAACGATTGGTTAAAAGCCCCAAGATCGGAGACCAGATACGGGTCCCCTTCCTTGAAAGTCAGCATGCTGTCGAGGCGCTCTTCATTGATCTGGCTGTTGTGATACACCACTGGGCCAAAGTGATAGCGCATCCCACTACTGAAATGGAGACGAATGAAAGCCTGATGACGGCCTGGGGCGACTTCCAACCTTGAGAGGGTGTATTCCGCATCAAAATAGCCGCGACGCACTGCAAGGCTTTGAATCGACGATTTCAGGGCATCGTATTGCCCCTGGTTAAGCACGTCGCCGACTTTCGGCGCGGTTTTCAGAAGATCAGTAAATGCTTCATCAGTTTTAGCATCCCCAGTCAGCTCGACATCCACTTCTGCAATGCGCACAGGTTCGCCGGGCGCAATATCCAGCACCACAGTGGCATCGTCGATCGACGTTTTATCTTCGACGGTATAAGTAATGGTTGGGTCGTAATATCCCAGAGCCTGCAGCGCTTTATTGATTTCGTCTGTTACGCGGGATTGGAACCGGAAGGTCAGCTTTCGCTCGCCATCAGGTATGGCGTCCAGGTAAACGGAAACGTTCTTCTCAAGGGCATCGTCCAACCCTTTGATTTCGAAATCCACATCAGCGATTGCCACCCCAGGCACCCATGTTGCTGTGACTACAACCCAAGGTATTAATCGTTTCTTAATCATCAACCGTATGCTTTTCTCTCACCCTGAGAGCCTGTTAAAAATAGAATAGTGACAGTATGACCGTCCATGAGTTCGGTTGTTCTGTTGCAAATATGCATCAAAGCAAGGAAAAATGTCCTCAACGGATCATTTGAGTGCCCGGCAGAATCAACTTACACAAGCACCTTGAGAGGATTCCGGCATCAATGAAAGAATATGCTCATTGCGCCGTTCTTTAGTTTTCCTGCCTGTTCAGTTCCGATTGTGGAAACTCGACAGAAAAACAGGCGCAACCCAGACACGACAAGGAGTCGATATATGCTTAACAATCACAAGCAACTCTCCATCACCGCGGATCAGGCGTTGCCAGATCGACTCGAGGAAATTATTCCGGCTGAAGCGCATGCCGTCAATGGCTCAATGTTGAGCAAAGAGGCACCTGCAGGCCAAGCTCAAATCCTTTTGGGCATGGGTTGTTTCTGGGGCGCAGAACGACTGTTCTGGAAACTTGATGGCGTAACATCCACATCAGTCGGCTACAGCGGTGGCTTTACCGTGAACCCCACTTACAGAGACGTGTGCAGCGCCCAGACAGGTCACACCGAAGTGGTGCAGGTCGTTTTCGACCCTGAGCGCATTTCACTGGAAGAAATTCTGACACAATTTTGGCAGAGCCACGATCCAACGCAAGGTATGCGTCAGGGAAATGACAAAGGTACTCAGTACCGCTCGGCGATCTATTACTTCGATGAGGCACAGAAGGCAGCATCAATAGCCAGCCGAGATGCTTACCAAGCAGCATTGATTGCAGAAGGCAAAGCAGAGATCACGACAGAGATTGCTCCGGCAGGCCCTTACTACTTTGCCGAAACCTATCACCAGCAGTACCTGGAGAAAAATCCAAACGGCTATTGCGGTATTGGTGGTACGGGAGTTTGTCTGCCACCTTGGGAAAGATAACCCCTGAAAAGCAAAACGCCCGTCAGATGACGGGCGTTTTTGTATGTTCTCTAGCGAAGTCAGGCGGCAGCTGCCATGGCCTTGATTTCGTTGTTAACCTCGGTCATCACCGCCAGCGCGCGCTTGTCTTTATTGTGCGGTGGTAACAGTCTGCCTCGGTCAAACTCAAAGGCTCCCACGCCATCGATATATACTCTGCCGCGGAAAAAGCCTTTCACATAACGGGCAACCTGACGAGGGCGGTATTGGTTAAAAATGCGCAACATTGATGAACTCCTCCATGCCTATGATAAAAGACCTGCATCACACACCAATGCTTTCCACATTGGCTGACATTTGTACGATGCAATCTAAATGCCAAGTATTCGGGGCTGTCGCCATCACTTTTTTGACAACAAAATCGACATAGGTTTCCCGAACAAACCCAAACAATCAGAAAGACGAAGATTGTTTAGTTATCTACCACAACCAAATAAGCGTAGACAAAAATCCTCACATGGCAAAATTACGACACAGTGTCTTGAAAAAGATTCAATTTAAACTGAGTTGAATTTCTCATTTTGAGTGGTTGGGCCAGTTATTGGTTCGGGCTCACTTTCTGTATCAGCTATATTCAATACCGTACCCCGTAAACTGAACAAATTCAGAGGGGTTACGCATAAAAACAAATACATCAATGAACAGGAAACAATCACTCATGCGTCGTATTAAAACTCTAGCCTTGGCGACTGCTCTCATCTCAACCTTTGCCTCGGCTCACAATCTCTCAAACGGGCAGGCATTGCCTTCTGTCTCCGTTGAAAAGCACGGTGAACTCACCCTGAATGGCGACAAAATCGGTTACGAAACCTGGAACAGTGCTGGCCTTAACGGCAAAGTCCGTATCATTCAAGCTATTGCTGGCCGCAGCAGCGCAAAGGAAATGAATGCGCCTTTGATTGAAGCGGTCAAAGTCGCTGATTTCCCACGCGATAAATATCAAACCACCACCATCATCAACCAAGATGACGCCATTTGGGGGACGGGTGGTTTTGTAAAATCTTCTGCGGAAGACAGCAAAAAAGAATTCAGTTGGTCGTCTATTATCTTGGATAAAAGTGGTGCTGTTGCTGGCGCATGGCGACTTCAGGACGAAAGCTCAGCCATTGTCGTGCTGGACACTGAGGGTACCGTCCGTTTTGTCAAAGAGGGTCCCCTGGACGAAGCAGAAATCACTCAAGTCATTGATTTGGTGAATAAGCTGATGAAGTGATCTTGCTCACTCCCTGAAACGAAAAAACCCGCTCTTTGCGGGTTTTTTTAATGTTTAGCGGAATTTAGCCGATAAACTGAGAAAGATAGAGCAGCGTGGCAATGTAAAACGCGACAAGCAGGAGATTGACAGAATTCATTTTGAACTTCTTCACTGCAATGATCCTCCTTTCGCTTCCATACATGGATCAAATGTTAACAAGTTTAATTTAATTTTAACATAGTTGATTGCACACGAATTGCGCTAAATCATCGCGAAAACATCACCTTAACGTGTTCAAAGCGGGTACAGCATGGCCGAACCAAACAAACCTGTCGTGATTGAAGCAGAAAGCGTCGAAAAAGAGAGCCCGAAGCGTGGCGAAAAGTCACAAAGCCAGCAGGAGAGCCACATCAAATCCAGCCAGCATCGTCTGGCCGCCATTGCAGCAGCTCACCATATTGATGCAAAGTTGCACGATATTGAACACGATACCCTGACTACACGTGCTGCTTACCGCCAGCTTGAGATCAAACAAAAGCAGCAGGAAAATCTTGAGCAAATCATCAAGACCTGTAACGATCTTTGCCGCGATGAAACAGCGAGCTCACCGGATCCTGACTGGCTGTACCGATTCTTTGAAATGGCGAAGAACATCTATGGCGATGGCATGCAGAATTTGTGGGCGCGAATTCTGAAACAGGAAATCATCAGACCCGGTAGTACTTCGCTGAAGGCCCTGTCATTACTGGAGACCATGACACAACGCGAAGCACAAGCTCTTCAACGTGCTTGCGCATTGGCCTGTACCTTCGGCGGCGATGGCAGCAACAAACTCATTACGGGGTTTAGAAAACCGGAAGATGGCATGAAGCGCTATTTCAAACCGGACATTGCCGAGCGTTTGGCGCTGGGAAATTTCAAATTGCCATTCACCGACCTGATGCTCTTGATGGATTTGGGACTCATATTGAGAACCGAATTGGAATCTGGCCTGCTTGAGCCGCCTGCTTCCTTCCCACTGATGGGGCAAAACAAAACCTTTATGCTCACGCCACTGAAAAAAGGCATTCGGATTTACTACTATCGCTTCAGCCCAACAGGCAATGAACTGGCAAAACTGGTGGGTCAAAAAGCCCATCCTGAATATCTCGATGCCCTGATGGCGCTGCTTTCCAAAGCTTTTGTTGTAGAGAGTGATGTAGGCTCCACCGTCAACGAGAAAGCCTAATCTCCACCCTATTTTGGGGATGAAGCACTGAAAGGCTGGAAACAAAAACGGCTGGGAAATCCCAGCCGTTTTTCATTTTTCAGCAACAATCAGAGTCAGCCGATAATGCCTGCCTGGCGCAGTGATGCAATGCACTGATCAACCAAAGCTTCAACGGAATGCTCGTCAGTATGAAGATGCACCTCCGGTGCTTCCGGCGCTTCATAGGCAGAGCTGATACCGGTGAAGGCTTTGATTTCGCCCGCACGGGCTTTTTTGTAGAGGCCTTTCGGGTCGCGTGACTCACACACTTCCAAAGGCGTATCGACAAATACCTCCAAGAACTCACCTTCAGGCAGAAGTTCACGCACTAATTGGCGCTCTTCACGGAACGGGGAGATAAACGCGGAGAAGACAATCAAACCCGCATCTGTCATCAGTTTCGCAACTTCACCCACACGGCGGATGTTTTCGCGGCGGTCGTGATCGGAAAAGCCCAGATCACGGCACAGACCGTGACGTACGTTGTCACCATCGAGCAGATAGGTGTGGTAACCCATCTGTGCCAGTTTGCTTTCCAGCGCGCCAGCCACGGTGGATTTGCCAGAGCCTGAAAGGCCAGTAAACCAAAGCAGCGCCGGACGCTGTTTTTTCTGTTCTGCGCGGTATTGCTTGTCGATAACGTGTTTATGCCAAACGACGTTTTCATCCGGATGCGGCGTATCCGCTGCACTCATAACTCAATCCTTTGTTGACCTCATCTCAGGCTCTATTGGCCTTTGAGGTGATTAAAATGGAAAAAACAGAGGGATAAGACCCAACACCAATGCGGAGTACACCAACGACAACGGCAATCCAATCCGCAGGTAATCCGTTAACTGATAATTACCCACACTGTAGACCAGAAGGTTAGTCTGGTAACCATATGGCGAAATAAAGCTCGCACTGGCGCCAAACAAGACTGCCATAATAAACGGCATCGGATCTACGCCATATCCGAGAGCGAGGCTATATCCGATCGGAAATGACAGTGCAGCCGCGGCATTGTTGGTCACAAGCTCCGTTAACACCAGCGTCAGCAAATAGGTTGCAATCAGCGCGCCATAAACGCCCCAGCCGTTAAACCAGTAGATAAACAGCTCGCCCATTTGCTCAGAAAGCCCAGACTCAATCATCAACTGCGCAAGACTTAGCGCACTGCCAACAATCACCACGATCTCAACCGGGAAGCGGCGTTTCAGCTCCACCAGATTCACGACGCCTGTCAGCAACAGCACAGTCAGATAGGCCGCCAAGCCATTCAGCAGTGGCATCCACTCCATCAAAGCGGAACCAATTACCGCGGCAAAACCTGCCAGCACCCAAGTGCTCATTTTGCTATCGAGGCGTGCGCTGGAGTCCAAGCCATTTACCAGCACGAATTCGCGCTGCATGCGTTGTTGCTCTTTCGCAAATCCTTTACCAGGGACAATCACCAAAGTGTCACCGGCAAGCAGGGTAATATTGCCTAAACCGCCTTCGAGCTTTTCATGACCGCGACGGATGGCGACGACGACCGCATCAAAGTTTTCACGGAATTTGGCCTCTTTCAGCGTCTTACCGAGAATCGATGCACTATGGCTCACTACCACTTCAAGCAGGTTCTGCCCGTTGATGTGATGCTGACCAAACAGCGCTAAACCTTCGATTTCCTGCAAGGTCGCCACGCTCTCCACATCGCCACAGAACTGAAGCTTGTCCCCTTCGCGCATCACAGTATCCGGACAAACCGGGGCGATAAGCTCACCATCGCGAACAATTTCGGCCAGATACAAACGGCGAAGCGCACGCAACCCATTTTCAGACACGGTTTTACCCGCTAATGGCGAGCCCCTTTTGACTTCTGCTTCCAATACATATGGCAAATCGTCATCACTGTCGTCGTCATAGTTAGGAAGGAGATAACAAAACGGGATCAACACCAAAAGACCGCCAGCCAATACGGCAAGGCCAATCGTCGATGGCGCAAAGAAGCTCAGTGTAGGCAGACCAGCACTTTCCACAAAGCTGTTAATGATGAGGTTTGTCGAGGTGCCAATCAGGGTAAGGGTGCCACCAAGAATGGCTGCGTAAGAAAGAGGAATCAGCAGTCGTGATGGCGCATGACGACGGTTACGCTTCACCGCACCAATCAGAGAAACCACGACAGCGGTGTTGTTGGTAAAAGAGCTTAGAAACGCGGTCGAGACGCCTAATTTAGCGACGACGGTTCCTAAACGGCCGCTGGCAAGTTGCCCGCTGACCCAGCTGACCAAACGTGTTTTTTCCAGTGCCGCAGAGGCAAGGATGAGGAGTACCAGCGTTAACAGGGAACTGTTGGTGAAGTTCCCTGCCATCGCTTCCACCGATACCAGTCCGGATTGAAATGCAACGAAAGCTACGCCTGCGAAAAGCACGGCAGGTTTGATTTTGGTAAACACCAAACCTGCCACAATCGCCAGCAGCAATCCCAATACCAGAGACTGATCCCAGCTCATTGGAATTACCCCAACAGCTTACTGATGTCGCGTGCATTCCAGTGTGGGAAGTGCTTGCGGATCAGCGCGTTGAGTTCTACCTCAAACGCAGAGATATCAGTACCTGAAGTTTGGGCAACATTGTCTTCGAGCAGCTCGCTGATCATACCTGCACCCACGGTCACGTTGGTCAGGCGATCAATCAGGATGAAGCCACCAGTGTCGGCGCAATCGGTGTAAACGTCGAGCGGCACAGATTCGGTCAGTTCAACCTCACACTCAGCGATGCCGTTCAGTGGCAGGCTTTCAGTGTCGAACGTTTCCAGCGAGTTGATGTCCACCTGATGACGGATTTTGCTCACGGCACCCACGGTTTTCTTGCCCGCGACTTTGACATCGTACTGACGACCCACTTCCAGCGGTTGCTCAGCCATCCAAACAATGCGTGCGGCCAGTTTGTTGGTCGCTTGCTGGGTATCAGCAGCTGGCACAATCAAATCACCGCGGCTGATGTCGATTTCATCAGTCAAGGTAATGGTTACGGCCTGACCTGCGTGTGCATAATCCAGGTCACCATCAAAGGTCACGATACGCGCGACTGTCGAGGTTTTACCTGATGGCAGCACTTTGATTTCATCACCTGGGCGCACTTCACCACCAGAGATGGTGCCAGAGAAACCACGGAAGTCGAGGTTTGGACGGTTCACGTACTGCACTGGGAAACGGAATGCACTGTTATCTTTCTCCGCAGTCACGTTTACATCTTCCAGCAAGGTCAGCAGGGTCTCGCCGTCATACCAAGGGGTGCTTGGGCTGCGGTCTACCACGTTGTCGCCTTCCAGCGCTGACAGTGGCACCAGTTTGATGTCGATGTCCGCATTCAGCTTTTCAGCAAACGCCAGGTAATCATCACGGATGCTTTCAAAACGTGCCTGATCGAAATCCACCAGATCCATTTTGTTCACCGCAACCACAAAGTGGCGGATGCCCAAAGAGCTCGCGATAAACGAGTGACGACGGGTTTGATCCAATACGCCTTTACGCGCATCAATCAGGATCACAGCGAGATCACAAGTCGACGCACCGGTCGCCATATTACGGGTGTACTGCTCATGTCCCGGAGTATCCGCGATGATGAACTTACGTTTTTTAGTCGAGAAGTAGCGATATGCCACGTCGATGGTGATGCCCTGCTCGCGCTCCGCGGCCAGACCATCTACCAACAGCGCCAGATCCGGTTTTTCACCTGTGGTGCCCACTTTCTGGCTGTCCGCGTGGATCGCTGCCAGCTGATCTTCATAAATTTGCTTAGAGTCATGCAGTAGGCGGCCGATCAGCGTACTTTTACCGTCATCCACCGAGCCACAAGTCAGAAAACGCAGCAGGGATTTGTTCTGATGTTGGTCCAGATAGGCCTCGATACCCAGCTCGGCCACTTGTTGTTCAATAGCACTATTCATGTTTAATCCCTTAGAAGTATCCCTGACGTTTCTTCAATTCCATGGAGGCGGACTGATCGTGGTCGATCGCACGTCCTTGACGCTCACTCGACGTCGCCACCAGCATCTCTTCAATAATCCCTGTCAGGGTGTTGGCTTCCGACTCCACAGCACCGGTCAATGGGTAACAACCCAGGGTGCGGAAACGGACGCTCTTGTGTTCAATTTCCTCGCCTTCCTGCAGCTTCATACGGTCGTCATCGACCATGATCAGCATGCCGTCACGTTCAACCACTGGGCGCACGTCAGACAGGTACAGCGGCACGATATCGATGCCTTCGAGGTAGATGTATTGCCAGATATCCAGCTCAGTCCAGTTCGACAGCGGGAACACACGGATGCTCTCGCCTTTGTTCACCTGACCGTTGTAGGTATGCCACAGCTCAGGACGCTGATTCTTTGGATCCCAAACGTGGTTCTTGTCGCGGAAGCTGTAAACACGCTCTTTTGCGCGGCTTTTCTCTTCGTCACGACGGGCACCGCCGAATGCTGCGTCAAAACCGTACTTGTTCAGCGCCTGCTTCAAACCCTGGGTTTTCATGATGTCGGTGTGCTTGGAAGAACCATGGTCAAACGGGTTGATGCCCGCCGCCAGACCTTCTGGGTTTTTGTGTACCAGAAGTTCGAAGCCATATTTCTTCGCCGTTTCATCGCGGAACTTGATCATTTCCTTAAACTTCCAGTCAGTGTCGACGTGCAGAAGAGGGAAAGGGATCTTGCCCGGATAGAAGGCTTTACGAGCCAGGTGAAGCATCACGGAACTGTCTTTACCGATGGAGTACATCATCACCGGGTTATCGAATTCCGCCGCCACTTCACGAATGATGTGGATACTTTCTGCCTCAAGCTGCTTGAGGTGGGTAAGAGTTTTGGCTTCCATTCTATGTTGTTTCCTTAGCCTAAATTAACCACGGACGGTGCACGAACATCACCTACCGCTTCGAATGATTGCTTTCCGTACCAGTTCAACTGGTCTGCGAGCTGCACCACTTCGCCGACGACGATCAATGCAGGTGAACCTACACCTTCCGCCAGCGACTCCAGCTCGTTGAGTTTGCCTTTATAGATTTTTTGGTTGGTACGCGTGCCGTTTTCTATGATTGCGACCGGAGTCTCCGGGTCACGTCCATGCTGAATTAATTGCTGCTGAATATGGGCGCTTTTCATCAGACCCATGTAAATCACCAGCGTCTGGCGACCACGCGCAAGTGTCGCCCAGCGGAAACTGTCATCTTCTTTCTTGAGGTGTCCGGTAATGAACATCGCTGTTTGTGCATAATCGCGATGTGTCAGCGGAATACCGGCATAAGCGGTTGCACCTGCTGCGGCAGTAATACCCGGAACCACCTGAAATGGAACGCCCGCTTCCTGCAGCACTTGTAGCTCTTCACCACCACGGCCAAACATGAAGGGGTCGCCGCCTTTCAGTCGCACTACGCGATGGCCTTTCTGTGCATACTTCACCAACATGGCGTTGGTTTCTTCCTGCGATACGCTGTGATAACTCGCGCGCTTACCGACACAAATCAGCTCGGCATCACGGCGGCAAAGCTCCATGATTTCGTCAGAGACCAGATAGTCGTATAGCACCACGTCGGCTTGCTGCATCAATTGCAGCGCACGCAGGGTCAGAAGACCTGGGTCGCCCGGGCCAGCGCCAATCAGCGCTACTTCACCTTGCAGGGAAACGCCATCGGTCAGTCGCTCGAGCTCTGCTTTGGCACCCTCTTCGTCGCCAGAAGCAACCAATGAGGAAAAACGGCCATCAAATGCCATTTCCCAGAATTTACGGCGACCATTCAGGGTCGAGATTTTCTGTTTTAAGGTGTCGCGGAAATCGCCAGCCAGTTTAGCCATACGGCCAACGTGCGACGGGATCAGGGTTTCGAGTTTCTCTCGGATGAGTCTTGCTAACACCGGTGATTTACCGGCAGAAGATATCGCAATCACAATTGGGCTGCGATCAACAATAGAGGGAACGATAAAGCTGCACTTCGGGGTGTCATCCACCACGTTCGCCAGCACACGACGTTTGTCGGCAGCTTTAGATACCAGCTCATTTACCAGCGGGTTATCAGTGGCGGCAATCACCAGAAACACGTTGTCGAGGTGCTCCGGCTTAAAACCTTCTTTCAGCCACACCAGTTCGCCATTTTCAGCCGCTTCAATAACTTCATGATCCGCTTCAGGCGCCACGATGGTGACAGACGCCCCGGCTTTCATCAGCATGCGCGTTTTGCGCCATGCGACTTCACCGCCGCCGACGACCAGACAAGCGCGTCCTTCAAGCTTTGCGAAAATTGGCAAGTAATCCATAGTGTCAGCCCTTTCAATCCATTGAGGCCACTATAGAGAGTTGATGTTATTACTTGAAATTCTAAAAATTCATTTTTTATAACGTTATGGCTATTAGACCTTCACTCTCATAGCGACGAAGTTTTCTCCAACCGCCGCGAAGCCGCGCCAGCACTGCATTCGATTACATATCACTTAATCAAGTCATAGATCACAGTTAGAGATGAAATGTAACTATTCCTAGTCGTCGATATGCAAAATACAGGCACATTTCTGTCCTTGGGAGATAATCATGACTCTTTCAGCCCGTCCGCTTTCCATCGCTGTACTGACCGGTATGCTTACCATGGCAGGCCCAGCAATGGCGGACACCATTAAACTGCGCATCATCGAGACCACCGACATTCACACCAATGTGATGGATTACGACTACTACAAGGACAAGCCGAGTGAAAAAATCGGTCTGGTGCGCACTGCAACGCTCGTGAAGGCTGCACAAGAAGAGGTCGAAAACAGCGTATTGGTCGATAATGGTGACCTAATTCAGGGCAGCCCGATGGGTGACTACATGGCTGCGAAAGGTATCGAGAAAGGCGAAGTTCACCCCGTCTATAAGGCAATGAACCTGCTGGACTACGATGTGGGCAACATCGGTAACCACGAATTCAACTACGGCCTTGACTTCCTCGACCGTTCGCTGGAAGGCGCGAAGTTCCCCTATATCTCCGCTAACGTGATTGATGCCAACACTGGTAAGCACTACTTCAATCCTTACATCATCAAAGAACACACCTTCAAAGACACCGACGGCAACGCTCATCTGGTGAAAGTCGGTTATATCGGTTTTGTACCACCGCAAATCATGGTGTGGGACAAGAAGAACCTTGAAGGCAAAGTGATTGCTGAAGACATCAAAGCCAGCGCGGAAAAGCTGGTGCCTGAGATGAAAGCCAAAGGCGCAGACGTGATTGTAGCAGTGCCGCACTCTGGCCTGTCGCAAGATGAATATAAAGCCATGGCAGAAAACTCGGTGTACTACCTTGCCGATGTTGAAGGTATCGATGCCATCGCCTTCGGCCACTCTCACGCAGTGTTCCCGGGCAAAGGCTTTGACAACATCAAAGGCGTCGATAACGAAAAAGGCACTATAAAAGGTGTTGCTGCCGTAATGCCGGGTCGCTGGGGTAGCCATGTCGGTATCATGGATCTGCAACTCGACAAGCAAGGCGATGAGTGGGTTGTCACGCCGGTACAAAGCGAATCGCGCCCAATTTTTGATGGCAAATCATTGGCAGCTGCAGATATGGAAATGCGTAAGGTACTGGCGCATGATCATAAAGGCACCCGCGATTTCGTCAATCAGCCGATCGGTAAAGCAAACGACGTAATGTACAGCTTCCTCTCGCTGGTACAGGACGACCCAACGGTTCAAATTGTTAACCTGGCACAGAAAGATTACGTCGAGCGCTTCATTCAGGGTGACCCGGATTTGGACGGTATTCCTGTGCTGTCAGCAGCCGCGCCTTTTAAAGCCGGAGGCCGTAAGAATGATCCAGCGAATTTCACCGAGGTGGAAGCAGGAGAGCTGACATTCCGCAATGCAGCAGATCTCTACCTTTATCCAAATACCTTGGTGGCACTGAAAGTCACCGGTAAAGAAGTGAAAGAGTGGCTGGAGTGCAGTGCGGGTCAGTTTAATCAAATCGACCCTCAATCCAGCGCCCAGCAGTCACTCATTAACTGGGATGGCTTCCGCACCTACAACTTCGATGTTATTGATGGCGTGAACTATCAGGTGGATATCACCCAGCCAGCACGTTACGACGGTGACTGTACACTGGTTAACGAAGGTGCCGAGCGTATCCAGAACCTGACCTTCAACGGTAAACCTGTCGATATGGCGCAGTCATTCCTGATTGCAACTAACAACTATCGTGCATACCTGGGCAAATTCCCTGGCACAGGTAATGACTTCATTGCCTTCGCCTCACCGGATGAAAACCGTACCGTGGTCGCCAACTACATCAGTGCGGTAACCAAAGAGAAAGGTGTGGTTACCCCAACGGCTGACAATAACTGGTCGTTTGCCCCAATCGAAACTGACGCTGATCTGAACGTGGTATTTGAAACCTCACCAAGTGACAAAGCCGCTGATTTTGTGAAGGCAAAAGGTCAGTACCCAATGGAGAAAGTGGGCACAGATGATGTGGGCTTCGCGCAGTACCGCATTGACCTGAAAAAATGATTAATAATTGGTTGCACCAATGTTTAATTATTGAAAACAACCAAAATTGATACAGAAAAACCGCGGCTTTGATCGCGGTTTTTTTATAAGTTATCCGGCTACCCAAAGGGAAATGGGCTATGAAAAAAGTAGCCCAAGAGATTTTTAAAAATCAGGAATAACAATAATGCAATGGATAACCCTGACCTTTGGTCAGTTGTCGACCCGGCAACTCTATGACCTATTGAGGTTGCGCACCGACGTGTTCGTCGTAGAACAAAATTGTCCGTATCCGGAGCTGGACGGCCATGACACCCATCCCGAAACCCGACACTTGCTCGGCTACCGCGATGACAAAATGACAGCCTACGCCCGCATTCTGCCAGCAGGCCTCACCTATCCGGAAATGAGTATCGGACGCATTGTGACCGCCAATACTGAACGCGGAAACGGCTGTGGCAGTGAACTGGTCAAACAGGCCATCATTCAGGCTCAAGACTTGTGGCCAAAAGCGCCGATCACCATTGGTGCTCAATATCACCTGCGGGAGTTCTATCGTCGCCACGGCTTTGAAGAAATTTCTGAGCAGTATCTGGAGGACGGCATTCCGCACATCGACATGCGCCGCGTCGCAGCCTAATTGGCGGTAAACAGATATAAAAAAAGGCTGCTCCATGGCAGCCTTTCTCTGTTTTCAGCATTTACTTGCGGCGGGCAAAGCTGCCATCTGACAACCGGAAGAAAATCACTGATGCACCCGACGTTTCAATCTGCAGCATGTCCAAGGTGCCTTGGTCATTGCGCTTAAAGCGAAGTAGTTGTCCCGGCTGGATTCGGCTGAGTGGCTTATCGTCTCCCTCAATCGCTGAGATGGCGTAAAGGTCTGGTAGCGGCAAATCCTGCGCGCGGAAGATGTTAGACAGCGTATCACCACCCTTCACTTCGTAATTCACCCAATCCGTACTGGCGTTTTGTGAACCCACAGTCTGCGTAGAAATCACTTGCGCACCGTCAGCATCAAAGCCATCGTCGTTGCTGGCTTGCTGTTGTCCAACCGCAAGTGGCACGGATACGCGTTCACCAGCCGTATTAGTCTCCGGCAGAGAATCCTCGCTTGATGGCCAGATTAAAAGCACGACCAACAGCGCGCCCAATACTGAAATCGCGGTGCGGTGTAATTTCGGCAGAGATTGCCAGTGAGGTTGAATACGCTCAACCAAAGGACTCAACGCAGCCTTCACTTTTTCCAACGCGTTTTTCACTACCTCGCCCAGAGGCGGCGTGGCGGATGCAGTTCCTTTTTCGCGCTTTCCTTTCAAGGTCATTACCTCTCCCAATTTCCTCATGGGGTAGTTCCAGTATCTCAGTCAATCCAATAACTCTGAATACTAGATCTGCAATATCAGCAAAATGTCAGACAGTCGACTTAACCTGAACAATTGTCTGACATTTGTACTTTCAAAGAATTCCGTCCTAATTACAACCTTAAAGCTGTAAGTCGATTTGTCCCGTACGCCCTGTAACTGTTATCCTTGCCCACTTTAAACCCGCAAATAAAGAGAGACGACATGTCTGATGTAAAACTGGAAACCGTAGAGCAGAAAGCAAGCTACGGCATCGGTCTGCAAATGGGTCAGCAACTGGCAGGTTCTGGTCTGGAAGGTCTGAACGTAGATGCAATCGCGAAAGGTATCGCAACCGCTCTGGCGGGTAACATGCCTGAGATTGAGATCGACGAGATCAACAACGCACTGCGTGAACTGCACACTCAAGCAGAAGAAGTTCGCCAAGCAGCAGCAAAAGAAGCAGCAGCAGAAGGCGAAGCTTTCCTGGCTGAGAACGCGAAGCGTGACGAAGTGACTGTGACCGAGTCTGGCCTGCAGTACGAAGTACTGGTTGAAGGTAACGGCGAAATCCCGACTTCTGACAAGCAAGTACGTGTTCACTACCACGGTACCCTGACTGACGGCACTAAGTTCGACAGCTCTGTAGAGCGCGGTCAACCAGCTGAATTCCCAGTAACCGGCGTGATCAAAGGTTGGGTTGAAGCCCTGCAAATGATGCCTGTTGGTTCTAAGTGGAAACTGTACATCCCACAAGACCTGGCATACGGCGAGCGCGGTGCGGGTGCAGCGATCCCTCCTTTCGCAGCACTGGTATTCGAAGTAGAACTGCTGGATATCCTGTAAGTTTTGCTAAAAAGAAAGCCAGCATTCATGCTGGCTTTTTTTGTGCTTGTCATTCCGGCCTAGCCCGCCGCTTCCTGATGATCATCATTGTTGTGATGCTCTTCCACCATCCAGGGTAAGTGATGCTGGAAATGGTCTGACAGAAAGTCCACGAACAGCCTGACTTTCGCTGACAGGTTGCGGTTAAACGGGTAAACCGCCCAGACTGCCGAGTCCGGGGCCTGATAATCCGACAAGACTTCTACCAGTTCGCCACTGATGATTTTCTGGCTCACGTAATAGTCTGGCAATTGAGCCAAACCCAAACCATGCAAAGCGGCATCCAGTACTGCACTGCCACTGTTTCCATGCCAGCGCCCCTGCGGCTTGATGTTCACCGCGTTGCCACCATCCTGAAAACTCCAGCTATCCACCAGCCCTACCAGACAATTGTGATTCTGCAGATCTTCTAAATTGGCAGGTGCGCCGAATTCCTTGAGGTAGGCAGGCGAAGCGCAAACGAAAAGTTTTCGCGGCGCGAGCTTTTTCGCCATCAGGGTACTGTCTTTCAGATCCCCGGTGCGAATCGCCAGGTCATAGCCGTCATGCACCAAATCCACCACGTCATTGGTGAAATGAAATTCGACACTGAGCTTGGGGTGCACTTCGATGAAATCATTGGCGAGTGGCGCAATGAACTTCTCACCGAACACCGAAGGTGCCGTGATTTTCAATGTGCCAACTGGCTCGGTCTGCATCTGGGTCACCAGCGCTTCTACCTCAGCGAATTTCTCAATGAGGTCATTGCACTGCTCGAAATACATTTTGCCGACTTCAGTCAGCGTGATTTGTCGCGTTGTACGATAGAGCAAGCGGGTAGTAAGCCGACTTTCCAACGCGTCAATACGACGACTGACATGGGAAGTAGATACCCCCAACTTACGTGCGGCGGCGGTAAAACTGCCACTGTTGACAACTTCAACAAATTCTTCAACACCACTCCAACGGTTCATCTTTGCCCCACTGAAAAGAAGTTTATTGATGGCTGCAACAATAAAACCCGCCCCTTGACGGTCTGATTGTTATCCTAATGTTAACCCATAATGTGTAGTGCTCTGCCCGACTCCTACTAAGGTATGAGTATTATCAGAATAAAGTAGTATGAATATCCTTAAATTATTCAAGGAAATCAGTTTCATATGCGCGATATTGTATAGCTTGCAAGTCATAAGCATCAGCGCTGAAACAATCCCTGAACCCGATGACTACCGCACCGAGAATTATCGGGCGGCAGTTCCTGAGACATTAAGTGGTGGTCAGGTCATCGCCTCTGCCGAGCAGCTTGCGACTTTCATTAAAGCGCGACGCCCGGTGTTGATTGATGTTTTTCCCGCCCCTAATAAACCCGACAACCTCTCATCCGATACCCTTTGGATTGAGCCTTCACGCGAGACCTTGCCAGGAGCTTTATGGCTGGCCAATGTCGGCCACGGGATTGCTCCTGACTCACTCATCCATCTGTTTCAAAACCAACTGCCGGTTGACGCGCCAGTGGTCATATTTTGTGAGCCTAACTGCTGGCATTCGTGGAATGCGGGAAAAAGGGCGATTGAGCTGGGGGCTAAAGAAGTCTATTGGTATCGAGCGGGTGTCAAAGGCTGGAAAGAGGCGGGTTATGCGCTCGAAACGCAGTATCCGGTCAGGCCATGAATCGTCTGCTGGTCATGCTTTTTCTGATGCTTACATTCCCCGTGCAAGCATCGCTGGAGCTTGCATTTAGTGAGGTCGCACCGGGTGTTTTCATGCATCAGGGGAAGATTGCTGATCTGTTTACCGTCGACAGCGATCCGGTCGCCAACATCACCTATATTGTCGGAGAAGAAGCCGTTGCTGTGATTGATACAGGCGGCAGTAAACGGGCGGGCCAAGCGGTACTCAATGTCATAAGGCGACAAACCGATTTACCTATCCGTTTTGTGATCAATACGCATGTCCATCCCGATCATCACTTCGGCAACATCGCCTTTGTCGATGAAAAACCTGAGTTTGTCGCCCATGCCCGCTATCCCGGCGACTTTGACGCAAAATCAGGTTATTACCTGCAACGACTCACCAACCCGTGGTTTATCGGCACCACACCGATTGGGGCAACGCGGGTGATCAATGAAACCACAAAGCTTGATCTCGGCAACCGAACGTTAGTACTGACGCCTCATGAACGTGCGCACACCCGCCATGATCTCTCAGTGTTCGATCAAAGCTCGGGGACACTGATCACTGGCGATCTGCTGTTTATCGATCATCTACCGACATTGGATGGCAACCTGATTGGCTGGTTGGCAGAAACTGAAAAACTTGAGGCCATGCCTTATAACCAAGTGATCCCGGGGCATGGCCCACTACAAAAATCAAAACAGGCTTTTGAAAAGCAAACGCGCTATCTCTCTTCTCTGGCACAAGCTGTTCGTGCCGCTATCAACGATAACATCGATATCAACACAGCCAGCACCACCGTCATGCCGTCTCCCGGGGAATGGAAACTTTATGGAGAATTTCATCCCCGCAATGTGATTCAGGCTTACAAGGAGTTGGAATGGGAATGATGAGAGGACTCTCCTATGAAAATAACGCCCCTGCTGCTGTCAGCACTGCTCACTGCCCTGCCACTGCAAAGCTTTGCTGAATCTGAAACCGACAGCGCCACCTGGCCACTGATCCGTGACAGCCTGTTTCCCGGCTCACCTGACATTGTGGAAAGCGAAGAGATTGTTTCGCTGACCGCTCCGAAACGCGCGATTGATGCCGCACTGGTGCCACTTGAAGTGAAGGTCAATGTGCGTCAGGACGATACAAATCCTATTGAGCGCATACATCTTATTGTCGATAACAATCCATCGCCGATTGTCGGCAGCTTCGACATGAGCCCGAACAACGGTGTCGCTAACATCGCTACCCGCGTCAGGGTCAATGCCTACAGTCCAGTTCGGGTGATAGCCCAAACCGCTGATGGCAAACTCCATATGCACAGTAAGTTCGTCAAAGCCTCGGGGGGTTGTTCAGCCCCTGCCGGTGCTGATGACATGCTGGCGCGCCAGCGAATGGGCAGAATGAAACTTAAAGACCTAGCGGGCGAGAACTCGCGCATGATGCAACTTTTAATCAGTCATCCCAACTACAGCGGCCTGCAAATCGACCAGCTCACACGCCACTGGATCCCGTCTGATTACGTGAGTGACGTCAATATTACCCTCGAGGGGGAACCTGTCATGCGCTTTAACGGGGGTATCTCCATCAGTGAGAATCCCACCTTTACTTTTCACCTTGATAAAGGCAAAACCGGTAAATTGAAAGCTGACGTGAAAGACTCTACTGGCCGTGAATTTTCCAGTGAATGGGACATTTGATATCAGCTCTGCGAAGTCTCATAAAAAAACGTCACAACAGCGGAGCCGTATCCCAATGACTTTTAAGGATATGGCACCTGACGCTTATGCCATCCATTGAGTCCCTTCCCTAAAATAAGACACATAAAGTGTCAGGTTTTTCTAAGACTTAGCGGCACAATCCCACCCCTAAAACATTGTTGCCCGCGGACAAAAGTGTTGTGTCCTTTTCCTCCTCACACAACCTCAAAAGCTGCCATACACTCAATTCACGACGTTTTGACCTCAACATGCGGCACGGATTGCTGCGCCAGATAGTTGAATCGAAATGATCTCTGGATTTATTCAATAAACGCGAAACCGCCTAAGTTGTAGATCGCGAATGTCGCCAACACGCCACGATGGGGTTACAGACAGAGCGAACATTGGCTAACACAGCGTCCCCACAACTCCGCGGAACACGCAAACAAATTGAGTCAATAAAGCCGAAGTCAGGATGCCCTTGGTGTCCGGCTTAACGTGCTGTCACGGAGGAAGTAAATATGATCGGTGCTGTAAGGTTACGACGCTGCCTGGCGGCAGTCGCCACGTTATCCCTCACCCTGCTGTTTCCCGCAGCTTCGCAAGCGAATGATGAGCTCATCAAGTTGCAGGAAGATCCAAACCAATGGGTCATGTGGGGCGGTGATTACTCGGGGACTCGCTATAGCCCTCTCAATCAGATCAACGCAGAAAATGCCAAAGACCTTCAGGTCGCCTGGACATTCTCAACGGGCGTTTTAAGAGGTCATGAAGGCGGTCCACTTGTGTTGGGTGACACCATGTTCATCCATACCCCTTTTCCCAACAAAGTCTTCTCAATCGACCTCAAAACCCAGGCACTTAACTGGGTCTATGAACCAAAACAGGATTCCTCGGTCATTGCTGTGATGTGCTGCGACACAGTTAACCGCGGTCTTGCCTACGCTGACGGCAAGATCTTCCTGCAACAAGCGGATACCACGCTCGTCGCGCTGGATCAGAAAACCGGTAAAGTTGTCTGGAAAGTGGTGAACGGCGATCCTAAAGTCGGTGCGACCAACACTAACGCGCCATTGGTAGTTAAAGACAAGATCATCACAGGTATCAGTGGCGGTGAATTTGGTGTTCGCGGCTATCTCACGGCTTACAACATCAAAGACGGCAGTGTTGCTTGGCGCGCCTACAGCACAGGCCCGGACGAAGAAATGCTCGTCGATCCTGAAAAAACCACGGAAATGCTTAAGCCCATTGGCAAAGATGCCAGCCTGAAAACCTGGGAAGGCGATCAGTGGAAAATTGGTGGCGGTACCACCTGGGGTTGGTTTAGCTACGATCCTGAACTGAATCTCATCTACTACGGCACAGGTAATCCAAGTACGTGGAACCCTTCCCAACGTCCTGGCGACAACAAATATTCCATGACCATCATGGCGCGTGATGCGGATACGGGTATGGCGAAATGGCTCTACCAAATGACACCGCATGATGAGTGGGATTACGACGGCGTCAACGAGATGATCCTGGTAGATAAGAAGTTCAAGGGTAAAGACCGCAAACTGCTGGTGCACTTTGACCGAAATGGCTTTGGTTACACTCTGGATCGTGTCACTGGCGAGCTGCTGGTCGCAGAGAAATTTGACCCTGCAGTGAACTGGGCGACCCATGTGGATATGGAAACCGGTCGTCCACAAGTTGTTGCTAAATACTCGACCGCTCAAAACGGTGAGGATGTTGATACCAAAGGCATTTGCCCTGCTGCACTTGGTTCAAAAGACCAACAACCAGCGACCTACAGTCCACGCACTGGCCTTTTCTACGTGCCCACTAACCATGTGTGCATGAACTATGAACCTTTCGAAGTTTCCTATACCGCCGGTCAACCCTATGTAGGTGCAACCCTTTCTATGTTCCCTGCACCGGACAGCCATGGCGGTCTGGGTAACTTCATTGCCTGGGATGCAGAGAAAGGTGAAATCGTCTGGTCATTGCCAGAACCATTCTCTGTATGGAGTGGCGCGCTGGCGACTGGCGGCGGCGTGGTGTTCTACGGTACGCTGGAAGGCTACCTGAAAGCAGTGGATGAGAAGACCGGCAAGGAGCTTTACCGCTTCAAAACCCCATCCGGCATCATCGGCAACGTCAATACCTACATGCATGATGGCAAACAGTACATTGCTGTCCTCTCTGGTATCGGTGGCTGGGCTGGCATCGGAATGGCCGCCGGGCTTGAAGGCGACACCGATGGCCTGGGTGCAGTAGGTGCTTACCGTAAACTGTCTGACTACACCCAACTCGGCGGTGTGTTAACAGTCTTTGCTCTGCCTAACTAAATCAAAAATAACCACTAAGGGGAGTATCTACTCCCCTTTCTCAGCTCTGATGCACTGCATCGGGTTGAGTTGCCTTTGGGGCATCTACACTCAACAAGCAGCAAAAGGATAATGCGTATGGCTAAGACGTTAATAGGGTCACTCTTATTGTTTTTGGGGCTGGTAAGTAACGCTTTTGCAGAAGAATACGAAGTGCGCGCCGTCGGTGTGAAATTCGACCCCATGTTCGTCATTCTCCAACCGGGGGACAGGGTGAGCTGGACCAATATGCCCGCTCATCTTATTGAAACCATTGACGCCATGGTGCCGGAAGGCACAGAGAAAATTCAGACTGAACTCGGCGTAGACGTGAGCTTTGTCTTTGATAACGAAGGCATCTATGTCTACAAATGTACCCCGCATTGGGGCGCGCGCATGGGTGGCATTTTATTGGTCGGCAACCCTTCCGATATCGAAGGCACCATCGATGCCTACTTCGAGGAAATCAAGAAAGACAAATCTCTGCTCCCTGCCAAAGGGCTGCTAAAAAAATTCAAAAAGCATCTTGAAGCCGAAGGCGTGCTTTAGAGGTGTTGAAGTAAAGGAGTCAGCTTATGCAAGCAGTTAAAAGAATAAGCGTACTTGTTATCCCCGCCCTGTTTTTACTGGCAGCACCAGCCAGTGCCAACGATTTTCCGACCCTTGAGCGCGTGAAATATGTGCAGGAGTGTATGGCTTTGAAAGGCGGACCAACCTACGTGAACATGTATGGATGCAGTTGTGTGATTGACAAAATTGCCAGCCAAATGACCTTCGAAGAATACGTCCATGCCGATGCGTTTGTACGCCTTCGCAACATGCGTGGAGAACGGGGCGGTTACTTCCGTTCTTCCAAAGACAGTCGCAGCGCGCGCAAAGGACTTCTGACCATTCGCGATGACGCCGAGCACGAGTGCTTTGTGTCCCAGCAAGTCACCGCAGCAGCCAAGTAGGAGGTCAGCATGAAGTCTTTGTTTTCGCTTTTTATCATATCGCTCTCACTGGCGTTCACCAGTTCATCTCTCGCGGCAGAAAAATCCTTTCCATCCCCCCTGCCGGACAAACTCCGCGTCTGCGCAGACCCTAATAACTTGCCTTACTCCAACCGCGAGCAACAGGGGTTCGAAAATAAAATCGCCGAGCAACTCGGTGATTATTTCGGGCTTGATGTGGAATATGCCTGGTTTCCCCAGCGTATGGGCTTTATCCGTAACACGCTGAAGAACTGGTCTGATAATAACGGTCGCTTTGCCTGTGATTTGGTCATTGGTGTACCCGTTCAGTTCGACATTGCGGCCACCACCAAGCCCTATTACCGCTCAGCCTATTCACTTCTTTTCAAAAAAGAAGGGGCATTAGCAGAGGTAGATAGTCAACAAGCGTTGGCTGACTTGCCAGAATCGGTGAAACAGTCCTTAAAAGTGGCTGCTTTTGCGCCGTCCCCTGCGGTTTCATGGCTGCGTGAAAACGGCTTTAAAGATAATACTGAGTTCTTCCGCATCATGAACGGAGACCCAGAAGACTACCCAGGCAAGATGGTAAAACGGGTAGCGGATGGTGAGTACGATGTTCTGGTGATTTGGGGGCCAATTGCTGGTTATTTTGCCAAGAACCAGTCTGAAGTCACCGTCGTCCCGATGACCTCAGAAGGCAGTAAGGTGTTTGATTTCGCCATCTCGATGGGCGTGCGATACGGTGAGCGTCCATGGAAAGAAACAGTCGAAATGGCAATGGATGCCAACGCTCCGCAAATTGCCATGATCCTTCAGGATTATGGCGTTCCTGTCGTGGAGGCATCATCCAAACCAAGGCGAGATGATGACGATGATTGACCGCTATACGGGCAGCCTGACTGCCCGTTTTTTCTTGTCTACCCCCACAGCGCTCGTGATAACAGCGCTGTTTTTCAGTGCCTCCTCACTCTCCTCTGGTATTGCTGTCCTCAGTTTTGAGCTTGCAGACTTAACCCAGGTCGACAACAACACTGAAGAAGTCATACGCACTGCCAGCCTCGCCCCAATGCTACGAAAAGCGCTGAATGGCGAACATGGATATGACACTGTACAGATTCCACTCGACGCCTATGAAAATGCCAACCAAGGGTTTGGTTACCTGTTTGAACATGCGGACTCCGCAGCTGAACTTGGCGAGAGTCTTGGCGCTGACTGGATAGTTATCACCCGGATCCATAAACCCAGCTTCCTGTTTTCCTATCTGATAGTTCAGGTCGTCAACGTGAAAGCAAAGCGGGCATACCCTGAGCTGATTGTCGAAATCAAAGGCCAGCAGGCTGAAATGAATCAACGGGGAGTCGACAAACTTGCTGAGAAGATTCATAGCCAGATAGAGCGGTTATCCCGAACCGCACCGTAATAAGCCTCAGAACTGATGATTAAACTCCAGTCGCCAATCCCGTGTAGAGCCTGCGATATCTGAATCAGAGAAGTTGCCGAACAACCTGACATTCTGACGAGGGTTCATTTGGTAGCTCGCTGCCACTTCATGATGCCAACCATCCATCACTCCTTTCATATAGTGATTGTCATTCAGAGTGTTGATATACATAGGATTATAATTCAGCCAAATATCGTCGGTGACCGTCAGTTTGGAGTAAGTTCCTACCACGACATAGGTAGATGGGATGGCATAGCCCACACTGCCTATCGGGGTTTCCGTGCCTCTGATTTCTGCCGTGTCTGATACTGTTAAACCTGCGCCAGCCAGAGGATATAATTGAAGAGCTCCCACTGCTGGTAAAGCGTGGATTTTGCTGTAAGAGGCACTTCCCAGACCGCTATCAAAGTCCCAACTGATATCTATCTGAGAGCCCCAACCCGTCTGGGTATCCAAACCAAAGTTACGGAAACGAACAGAGTCAAAACTGTCATCACCACCAAGGTGTAAAAAATCCCCTGCCAGGCCTTTCAGCTCGATAATGTTCATCCCCATGGTGGTATCAATGCCGGTATCGTAGGTCATACCCAGTTTGAAGTTCAGACCATTATTCGTCACTCCAACGCCCGCCTGCGTGTATACGGCCAGAGGATCAGACATATCCTGCAGGTCACTTTCTTTAGCATGCACCTGAAAAGTGAGTCCAAAGGCAACCAAAGGAGTAAGCAAAAAGCCTTTGCGGGTCGAAGTGAAGGAATGGTGGGAAGCGTCCAAGCCTTGCTTGTTGGCACTGCGGGCAGCACAAGGGTTAATCATCATCTATCTCCATCGCAATCTGTGAATCATCTAATGGAGAGAAACATTACCGCCTTGACATATAATGAAAAATAAAGTCAATTTTAATAAAAATATAATCAATCGTTATGTGTTTACAATGACCAAACCCGATTTCAATTTGCTATCCGTTTTTCTGACTGTTTATGAGCTTCGGTCGATAACCGCTGCGGCCGAATCGCTCAACATGACCCAACCCGGAGTCAGTACTGCGTTGAAACGCCTAAAAAAGCAAATTGGAGTAGAGCTATTTGTCCGGGAAGGACGGGGGATCAGCCCGACACATGCTGCCGTTCAACTGGCCAACGACATCCGCCCTGCACTCGAACAGATGTCTCTCGCGCTGTCACATGTGAACCGCTTTACCCCGCAGACTGAGCGGACTTTTAATGTTCTGGCTAACGAAGTCGCGCTGCAATTGCTGCATGCAAAAGTCGAGCAGAGCCCTTTATTCGAAAAGTGCCGCATTCAATTCAATCCTGTTCCAAGAACAGAAAGTCGATTGCTGGAAATGCTCAGCATGCAAAAGGCTGATCTCGCGATAGATGTAGGTAAAGTCAATGGACAAGCCTTTCAGACGCAGCCGCTTTTTGATGAGACACTCCGCCTTATTTGTGCAAAGAATCATCCCCGAATTGGTGAACAGATTTCAAAAACGCAGTATTACGCGGAAAAACACATCACACTCAGAATCCGACGCTCAAACCTGTTTGCGGCTGACTATTTCACTAAAGAAAACCTCAGCGAACGCATCATCAGCGCAGAGTGCGAGTCTATCTCCTCCATGATGGCTCTGGTGGGAGGCAGCGAATGTGTTGGCATGACCAGCCATTTACTCGCCGAAAAATATGCCAAACTCCACAACCTGAAAGTCCTTCAGCCGCCTTTTACCAGTGAGAACATTGTTCACCAGCTCATTTGGCACAAACGCAATCAGCACAGTCCGGCAAATTTGTGGCTGAGAAACGCGCTTTGCGAATTAATCAAAGATTCGGCAGTCTAAGCAAAAAATGGAATTGGGAGAGTAGAAATGAAAGCCATGTTGATCGCCACCAGCTTGTTGCTCATTGCTGGGTGTACCGCCGAAGTTGGCCGTGAAATGGCGGAAGATGAATGCTACCAAATCCGAAACAATGCGGACAGAGAGCAGTGCTTTAAAGACGTTGAGCGTACGTTCGAAAATTACTGACTCGTCACGAGTGGCAATAAAAAAGCGATGCTAGATAGCATCGCTTTTTTCGTTCTGTTTGGGCGTTAAATGCCCGCGCCGTCGCTCACGTCGTCTTCATGCAGACCACATTCGCGCTTTAGGCCGAAGAAGCGGGTTTCTTCTTCTGACATGCCATCTTCCAGCTTACGGGTGGTATGCACATCACCGACAGACACATAGCCTTGGTCCCACAGCGGGTGGTACGGCAGGTCATGTTCTTTCAGGTAGTAGTGCACGTCTTTGTTTGTCCAGTCGATGACTGGCAGGAACTTAAACACACCGTTCTGGATACCCAGAATAGGCAGTGTCTGACGTGAACTGGACTGGTCGCGGCGAAGGCCAGAGAACCAGGTGCCAACGTTCAGCTCGTCCAGCGCGCGGCGCATTGGCTCCACCTTGTTCAGGCGATTGTAGCGCTCGATGCCTTCGACACCTTGCTCCCAAAGCTTACCGTACTGCGCTTCCTGCCATGCTGAGCTCTGCTCTGCGCGGTAGACGCGAAGGTCGAGTTTCAGGCGCTCTGTCAGTTCATCAATAAACTGATAGGTTTCCGGAAACAGGTAGCCTGTGTCTGTCAGAATCACCGGGGTGTCCGGCTTTTCCTTCGTCACCAGGTGCAACATCACCGCCGCCTGAATACCAAAGCTTGATGACAGGGCGAACTCGCCCTGCAGGTTTTCCAACGCCCAGCGAACCCGCTCCTGCGCTGACATGCTTTCAAGCTCAGCATTGATTGGCGCCAGTTCTAAGATTTGCTCAGCCTTGGTACGGCCAAGCAGATCGGACAGTTGAAATTTAGGCATAGAAATCCCTCTTAGAGACTTTCACTTCCGCAATAATGCCAGCGCGGATAACAAAATCACCGAAGCCTTCGCCGTCGTTACGCTCGGTTGCCCAACGGCCAACCAGTGCGTCGATCTCTTCAAGGATCTGTGCGTCGGTAATATTCTCTTTGTACATTTTAGGCACGCGGGTACCTTCGCGGTTGCCACCCAGGTGCAGGTTGTATCGACCCGGCGCTTTACCCACCAGACCAATTTCAGCCAGCATGGCGCGGCCGCAACCATTCGGACAGCCAGTGACACGGAAGATAATGTGATCATCACCTACGCCGTGCTTCTCCAGCACGCCTTCAATCTCGGTCACAAAGCCCGGCAGGAAGCGTTCTGCTTCAGCCATCGCTAACGGACAGGTTGGGAAAGCCACACACGCCATCGAGTTCTTACGCTGCTCGCTTACGCCGTCATCCATCAGGCCATGCTCACGTGCAATCTTCTCGATTTTCGCTTTGTTAGACTTCGACACACCCGCAATGATCAGGTTCTGGTTCGCAGTCATGCGGAAATCGCCTTTGTGGATTTTCGCAATCTCAGCCACACCGGTTTTCAGCGGCTTGCCTGGGTAATCCAGTAAACGACCGTTTTCGATAAACAGCGCTAGGTGGTGCTTACCGTCGATGCCTTCAACCCAACCCAGACGATCGCCACGGTCAGTAAACTCGTACGGACGGCTTGCTTCGAACTTCACGTCTGCGCGCTTTTCCACTTCCGCCTTGAACACGTCAGTGCCCACGCGATCCAATGTGTACTTAGTCTTCGCGTTCTTACGGTTAGAACGGTTACCCCAGTCACGCTGAGTGGTCACAACCGCTGCTGCGACATCCAGTGTTTTATCCAGCGGGATAAAGCCCAGATCGTCGGCTTTACGTGGGTAAGTGCTGGTGTCACCGTGGGTCATCGCAAGGCCACCACCGACCAATACGTTAAAACCAACCAGCTTGCCATTATCTGCAATCGCCACAAAGTTCAGGTCGTTTGCATGCACATCCACATCATTTTGCGGTGGGATCACGACAGTAGTTTTAAATTTACGTGGCAGATAGTTTGAGCCCAGAATCGGCTCTTCGTCCTGATGGCCTTCTACCTTCTCACCGTCCAGCCAGATTTCCGCGTAAGCGCGGGTTTTTGGTAGCAGGTGTTCACTGATCTTGGCTGCCCACTCGTAGGCTTCCTGATGCAGCTCAGATTCCACAGGGTTCGTGGTACACAGCACGTTACGGTTCACGTCACCCGCTGTTGCAATGGAATCGATACCGATTTTGTTCAGCGTCTGGTGCATCAACTTGATGTTTGGCTTCAACACACCGTGGAACTGGAACGTCTGGCGCGTAGTCAGACGGATACTGCCGTACATGGTGTGTTCGGTCGCGAACTCATCGATCGCCAGCCACTGTTTCGGCGTAATAATACCGCCTGGCATACGGGCACGCAGCATCACATTGTGCAGTGGCTCCAGCTTCTGTTTTTGACGCTCTGCGCGGATATCGCGGTCGTCCTGCTGATACATGCCGTGGAATCGGATCAGCTGGAAGTTGTCTGCGGTAAAACCACCTGTCACTGGATCAGACAGATCCTGCTCGATGGTGCCGCGAAGAAAATCACTTTCGCGCTTCAGACGTTCGTTATCTGACAATGGGCCTAGCTCTTGGCCTAACACGACTTGCTTGTCACTCATTAATATACATCCTTTTGATAGCGCTTCGCCTTACGCAGTTCGTTCAAATAGTTTTCTGCGTCTTCTCGGCTCTTACCGCCCTGCTCCTGGGCAACCGTAATCAATGCTTCATGAACGTCTTTGGCCATGTAGGTCGCGTCACCACAGATGTAGAGGTAAGCGCCGTCTTGCAGCCATTGCCATACTTCTTTGCCTTGCTCGACAATCTTATGCTGAACATACACTTTCTCAGCTTGATCACGGCTAAAGGCGAGGTCGATTTTGCTAAGCAAACCGTCTTTCAGGAATTTCTGCCACTCGACTTGATACAGGAAGTCTTGTGTGAAGGTACGGTCACCAAAGAACAACCAGTTCTTACCTTCTGCACCGCGGGCATCACGCTCTTGCATGAAGGCACGGAAAGGCGCAATACCAGTACCCGGACCAACCATGATGACAGGCGCATTATCGTCGGCTGGCAGTTTGAAATTGTTATTGTGCTCGATGAACACTTTCACTGACTCTGCGTCTTCAGCACGTTGCGACAGGAAGCCTGATGCACCACCAAAACGGGTATTGTCACCGTTTTGGAATTCCACCAGACCCACGGTCAAGTGCACTTCTTCGCCCACTTCTTCTTGGCTTGAAGCAATCGAGTACAAACGTGGCGTCAGTTTACGAAGCAGGCCAGCCAGTTGCTCAGCGGTCAGCTTGGTTTTCTTCTCGCTTAGCACGTCAACCACTTGCGTGTTGTTCGCATATTGGCGCAGTTTGTCTTTGTCTTCTGCCAGCTTCTGCAGTTTTTTGCTGCCAGAAAGCTCAGCAATCGCAGCCACTTGCTGTGGATTCGCTGCGGTGATTTCGAACTTCTCGATCAGCGCTTGGCGCAGTGGAAGGGATTCACCCGCTACTTCAACCGTTTCATCGCCCGTCAGGCCCACTTTCGCGAGGATTTCATCGGCAAGTTCAGGACTGTTGGTGTAGTAAACACCCAACGCATCACCCGGCTGGTAAGTCAGACCTGACTCACCCAGATCGATTTCGATATGGCGAACGTCTTTGCCTGAATCACGGCCAGTGATTTTCTGGTTTGCTACCAGCTCTGCCGCATAAGGGTTTTGCTTGTTATAGGCAGAAGCAGCACCCGCTGTGGTTGCTGCATGCAGTGGCACAACCACTTCATCCTCACCACCGCCAATGGTTTCTTTCACTTTCGCCAGAACGTCGCTGCTCCAGCTTTCTGCTTCTGCTTCGTAATCCACGTCGCAGTCAACACGCGGTGCGATAGCTTTCGCGCCCAGCTTAGACAGGTAAGCGTCGAAGTCTTTACCGGTCTGGCAGAAGAATTCGTAGCTTGAATCACCCAAGCCCAACACCGCGTATTGCAGTTTGTCGAGCTTCGGCGCTTTCTTTGATTGCAGGAATTCGTGCAGAGAAATCGCATTATCTGGCGGCTCGCCTTCACCATTGGTCGACGCCACGATGATAAGGTGCGTTTCTTTCGCCAGATCACGCGGTTTGTAATCATCTGCTGAATACAGAGAAACCTCTACGCCATCCGCCTTAGCTTTTGCTTCCAAAGCTTCCGCTACGCCTTTGGCGTTGCCGGTTTGAGAGGCATAAATGATAGTCAGCTTACCCGCAGGTTTCGCCGCAGTGGCAACCGCTTGGGCAAGAGGTTGAGGGTTAGCACCCGCTGCCGCCGGAGTTTGGCTTAAACCCCAGAAATAACCGCTGATCCAAGCCAGCTGTTGTGGCGACAACTCTGCCACAGTCTGCTGCAGTTGGCCGATCTGCTGGTCATTAAGCGGACTTGCCAGCGCAGAAAGTTCCTTGAGTAACATGTCACGACATTCCTTTATTATTGCGTGAGCATAGATTAGCTATTCGCCGTAATAACTAGAAAGAATAGAAATGCATGTTTTATAACCTTGCGTTAGATCACATGGTCCTATGGAAACAGGTAAGAATCGCTGAGCAATTGAGATCTATGGGGATTAACAGGACAGGAGAAACCCAGCGGCGTGCCGGACAAGGCTCAAGAGAGGTTCGGCAAAAGATTTTTGCGGGAAAGAAGCCTAGTCGTCAGTGTTCAAGCGTCGACGATTCGCACTTGATGGAAGCCCACCTCCAATGCGTTCTCGGTCGCCATATCGACATCGCCGAAGCACTGCTCAATACCGTTACCATCCGTTAAGGGAACCAGTCCGCCGCGTGCATGACGGAATTCGACAATCCAACCGTCGCTGGACAGTGATGGTTCTACCACGGCTTCTACTAACATTTGCTGGGAATAGAGATTACGAAGTTCTGATTTTGTCATCGCACTTTCCTGCTGCTTTGCCAAATCAATGCGTTACGTCGAAACAAACGTAACAATAACCACACTTTTCGTTAGGAAAAGCATAGACCCGCGCCGTACGATGTGCCACAGCGGGATCTATCGATTGTGAGACGCTCCCACTCTCGCAGGAGTGGGGTCTGCCTGATCGCCCGTGAGGAGGTGCACCATGGTCATTTTCAGACGCATTGGCGAGACCGGTTTGTGCATCACCAAATAGCCGCAATCTCGCGCCTGATGCTGAAGCTCTTCACTGCGGTTGGCAGTGACAATCACAGTGGGTACTTTCTGCATACGTTGCTGGTTGATGGATTTTGCCAGCGACAATCCAGTCATACCATTATCGAGGTGATAATCGGCAATCAACAGTTCCACTGGGCTCTGCACTGTGTCGCAGCTGATTTGGAGCTCTTCCAGAGATCCTGCACAGGTCACTTCACAGCCCCAACGTTGCAGTAATTCTTCCATCGCGCGGCAGATATTCGGGTCGTTATCAATGACCCAGACCCGCGCGCCTTGAAGCACTACGCTGTTATCTGAAACCAAGGATTCGACGTTACGAGCACTCTGTGTCTCCGGTCTGCCGTAAGGCACCAACACAGAAAATCGCGAGCCTTCACCCGGCATAGAATCCACCGTTACCGTATGCCCCAGCACGCTGGCAATCTTGTCGACAATTGCCAGCCCTAAACCAAGCTGGGTATGACTTTCATCCTGCTTAGCGGTTAAGCGTTTGAACTCCTGAAAAATCTCATTCTTTTTGTCTTCAGGAATACCAACACCAGTGTCCAGCACTTCGATACGAAGCCCCTCTTTACAGCGGCGGCTGCCCAGCAAAATCTTCCCGCTCGGTGTATAACGAAGAGCATTGGTCATCAGGTTGCGGACAATCCGCGCCAGCAATTGCGAGTCGGTATAAATGTAGGACGAGCTGTGTACATATCTTACTTCGACGCTGGTACCTTCCGCTGCATGACTGAAATCATCCGCAATGTTATCGAGTAGATCGCTCACCGGAAAAGATTGCTTATCAGCCCGCACCACACCCGCATCCAGCTTGGAAATATCCACCAGCGTGGTGATGAGAGATTCCACATCTTCCAGCGAGTGCGCCAATGAGCTCACCAGTTTTCTCGCGGATGGCGACATACGGTGACTCAGCAAAGAACCGAGATAGAGCTGCGCAGCATTCAGCGGTTGCAGCAAATCGTGACTGATCGCGGCAAGGAACTTGGTTTTGGAGAGGTTTGCACGTTCGGCTTCTTTCTTGGTTTCCAGCAGACGCTCCTGGATAACGCGACGCTCTTCCACTTCATCCTGAAGCTGATCATTCAGTGTTTGGAGTTGCGCCGTTCGCTCCTGAACTCGGAGCTCCATGGTTTGATAGGCCTGCTCAAGCTCTTCGGCGTTTTGTTTGCGTTCGGTGATGTCCCAGTTGAGCACAAACAGTCCGGTAATGTTTCCGTTCGAAGCCTGATTCGGCACATAGCTTTTCACCACATAGCGCGCGTCACCAGATGCATTAAACTCTTCGATTTCAAACACCACAGACTCGCCATCAAGCGCACGCTCGACATAAGGGCGTAACGCTTCAAACGTTGATGATCGGCGGGATACCGAGATATGTTTTCCAATCAGCTCACCCCGCGGAAAGCCATACCATTCATCATAGGCGCGGTTGGTGAATTGGTAGTGAAGGTCATCACCCACATAAGCAATCAGTGCAGGCACGTTATCAGTGATCAGCCTTAGCCACTGTTCGGTTTCACGTAATTCCTTAGCGTCGAGATATCGCTGGGTGATGTCGGTGTAGGTGTTGACGTAACCCTGATCTTCCATCGCGTGGCTGCGTACCTCAATCACGCGGCCATCGGGCAGGGTTTGCACCCGAATCCCTTCCGGCGGACGAATTCCCCCTCGGCCAATACGCCAAAGGGTCACCGGGGATTCTTCAGTCAGAGGTTCAATCTGCGCCCCAATCAATCGGGATTGTTCAAAGCCACTCATGTCAAGGAAACGCTGGTTGAATACCTGCACTTCCCCACTTTCACTGACCATGAGCACCCCCTGCGACAGGTTATCGACCATGTTCTGCAGGATGCGGCTTTTCTCTGCCATTGCTGCTTCGAAGCGCGCAGTCTCCGCCAATTTCAGTTGGGTAATGTCTGAATACAGCATCACCACGCCACCATCACTGGTCCGGCGTTCCTTGATTTGTAGCCAGCGGCCATTTTGCAATTTCAGGGTATGTCCATTCCGATTGCCAGGAACTTCACGCACGATGAGACCGCGATCTTTGGCGAGTTGCTGGATTTTTTCTGGCGTCAGAGATGGCGCATTGAGGGAAATCGCATTGTCCTGCCAATAGCGTTGAAAGCGGCTGTTCGAATACACCAGCTCACGGTTAGGGTCATAAAGTGCAAAACCGTCTGAGATAGACTCTATAGCGTCGATAAAGCGCTGATGCGCCTGCTCAGCATGTTGGTTGGCCTGTGTTAACTGGCGGTTGGTGGACTCAATGGAATGGAGCGCGTGATTGAGCTCTTCGGTTTTCTCACGCACCTGATCGGCGAGCACCACGGAGTGCTGAAATGCCCCCCAAGCGTCGACTTGACCGCTGCCTCCTTGCTCAACCCTCTTCACCAAGGAATCAATCATCTTTTTCTGACGCGCATTTTCTTCCTTGAGCGCGGCAAGCTGCTGTTCTAACGACAAATCCTTTTCAGCCACTGATCACCCAGCCTTGCGTTCGACTGCCAGCGGCACTTTGGGCGGATGAGCGGGCGGTTTTCCTATCATCACCCCTGTCAGCGTCTGGTTCATGTGTATGCCATTGAGCTGTTCGCCATAGGTGTTGAAGCCGACGAAGTTGAATCGTCGGAACATCATTTTGGCTTTGTCACGCATCATCTTCTGTTCAATCTCAAGGCGACGGAGGAAACAATCACAAGCCAACGTGAGCTCAGGCTCACCAATGCGGGACTGAATCGCAGAGAGTTTGGCATCCATATCGGCAAATAAATCGCCAGGACGCATAGCGGTCACTACAATCCCATCGTCTACTGCGCAGTAAAAATCGAGGCTCAAATCGTCGTTTACTTTCTGAATAGAGCGGACGTAGTACTGATCACCAATTAGCACCGCAAGGGGATGAAGGGCATAGATTTCAGGACGCAGATCTTCGAGCGAAATACCCGCTTCCCTTGCATACACTTCCGCTGCAGGTTCGGCGTTGAACTCGTGTACCCGACGCGCTGTGCAATCAGCGTCAGTCACCACCAGCTTGCTATCAAGGCTTTCAATATGGTGAGTGGTGAAGACTTCGAACGGGCAATGGGTGTTGAACATGACCACGATGGCAGATTCACTGTGAAACGCACCTTCGCTGTAAACATGAGTATTGGCGAGATTGACGTCATCACCAGCTGAACCACCGAAATGCGGTAACCGGCCGAGAGCCGTATCCAGTGTCACCAGAAAGCGCTCTTCATTCGGTGAGAGGCCATCAATCAGGGTTAAGACGAAAGTATTGGTGTTGATGGGCGCTTTAAGATCCTGCTGGCAGGCATCCATCAAATCACTGACACAAAGCTGTGCAGACTGAAGATCGAAGCCATCAAGTGAAACCCTCCGGCCGCTGACCTTGAAGTCACGTCGCGAAAAGCCCAGCGCACTGATGCTGCTTTTGGCATAGCCAGAAGGCATCAATTCGCCCGCCGTGGTGCACCCCATCACTTCGCAATGGGAAAATGCTTGATTCATCTCACGACCAAGTGCATCCAAATCATATGCGGCGGAGCAGAAGAAAAGCACAAAGCCGATATCTTCATCATCAAGCTGCATCGCCAGCTCACGCGCCGCTTTAGTGGCGTCCAGCTGATATGTCGCCGCGCTGAATATCGCACGATGTTGTGCGGAAGGTTGAAGTGCTGGCATGTGCTCTCCTGCTCACTTTTAAGACAACTTAGCATGCCCATTGATCGTAGGGCATATGACTTAAGTTTAATCGCTCGCAGGTCGGAGTAACGTCATACTTAGGAAGGATATTTACAAAATTGCAAACTTTGCATATCAAAAGTTTCAAGATTGTGACACCTCAACCACCACAAATGGAATCAGGGTCACTACACTGAATAGCACGCAAAACCTTAGGGACAAAGCGGCTATTTTAGTGACTTCTTAAAGGGTCATTTTTGATGTGACACCCGTTGGGACGACGGTGTTTGCAGTATTAAAAAAGGATTGAATCATGTACAAATTTCTCGTTGCAGACGACCACCCGCTGTTTCGCGATGCCTTAATTGCGGTGATACGCGGACGTTTCGAAGAATGTGAAATCCTGCAGTCTGAAGACATTGAACGTACACTGGATGTGGCTGAGGAAAATCCCGATCTTGACCTTATCCTTCTCGATCTGAACATGCCTGGCATGGCTGGGTTGAAAGGCTTGTTAGAGCTTCGAAACCAACACCCCACGATTCCTGTTGCCATTATCTCTGCAGAAACCAACAAGCAAATCATTCTGCAAACCATCGCCTATGGCGCAGTCGGGTTTATCGCCAAAAGTGCGCCGCGTGAAAAAATGAGGGAAGCGTTCGAACAAATTCTGGATGGGCATGTGTATCTGCCTGCCGATATCATCCGTGCGGAAGGAGAGAGTGAAGGCTCACACCGACGCAAAGAAGAACCGCAATTCTCCCCAGAAATGCTCCATACCCTCACACGTCGCCAATTACTGGTATTGAAGTCCATGGCGCAAGGCGCAGCGAACAAACAGATTGCCTACGATCTGAATATCTCCGAAACCACAGTAAAATCGCACGTCTCGGCGATATTGAAAAAGCTTGGTGTACACAACCGAATCCAGGCCGTTGTCGGAGTGACCAATATCGACTTTGACCGCTATCTAAAGCGCTGATACTCAAGGCCTCAGTGGACGGTGGGATGTTTAAGCGCAGTTAGCACATCAGTGGCAATGTCAGCCAAAGTGGTGGGTGTTACCGCGCTAAAATCCACCGCTGTTGACTGGCCAATAGATTCCAACAGCGAGGTGTGGAATCTTGCGTGAGACTTCCGGTAACGAGCTGAAACCAAACCTAAACCGCCCTGACAGCGCTTTTCCAACTCAGCAAATTCCATTGGCTTTGTCAGCCCTTCAATCGCGTTGAGCAAAGCAACAAAGCTAACACTTGGGTCACTGTCCGCTACCGTGTCAAAAGCCAGCTCGTAAGTCATCAAATCAATCGACACCCCAAAGCTGTAGCAACGCCCACCGAGACGGCGTTTTTTCACCATTTCGCTCGCCATCACTGCCTGGCCAAAAGTTGCAATATCGCCCGCGTCTACCGTGTGTGGGAACGAAAGCGTCACATGCATCGCGCCCTCTTCGTCTTTGTGACTGGCCATGATGCTGCCGGTACGGAAGACAGGTGTGCTGTGCGCGACATAAAACTCAATACCGTTTTGGGTATGCTGCCATTCACCGTCCAGTGCATTGATCTCATCAGCGCTCAGATGGTTGTGCCAGAAATGACGAAGCGCATCGACCTGCTCGAGGGGCAAGTCCACTGTGTATCCAAGTAGTAACGTATTGGCGCAATGCCACTCGCCCATACTGCCCAGCACAGGTTTTCCCTGCATCCATGCCCAGCGCAAGGTTCGCTGTTGACAGAGGATTAGCCAGCGTTCCAATGCTGCTTTGGTTTCTTCATCACGCGCGTTGCAGCGACAGAGGATCGCCATTCGCGTCAACGGTTTACAAGGGGAAAGCCATTCGGTATTGGCAATGGAAAGCTGCGCCTCTTCAAGCAGAGGCTCACTGACATCGCCTTTAAGATAGGGCGGGGCAAATGGTGTCACTGAAAAATCATGGTAGAGCCGTTGCAGTCCATCTCCCCATCGCCGGACCATGTCCCGCCCTTGTTGCAGTGAAAAATAGCCAGACTGCCAGTTCACGCGCCTTGAAGGCATACGCCTTGCTACCTCCTCAACATGGCGGTGCAATGACTCGGTATCCGCATTCTCATCCAATCTGAAACGCAACGCGGGTACCGGCTGAAAATCGGTAATAAGCGGTAAAAGTGTCGCTCCCTTCGCCTTCAATATTTGCTGGTTTCTCAGTGAACAAAGCGTGGGGTAAAGCGCCGCCGCCCAATGTGGAGAATAGGAAAGGGTTTCAACGGATATGTGATTCTCTGATGCCACATCAGCCTGCAGCGACAGCTCTGGTACCTCTGTCGGCAGCGGCTTGCCAACGTTGCTGAGAGATTTGGAAATCTGTCGCCAAAGCGCCACCATGGGCCAACTGCCGGATGTAAGGATTACCATGGATTCGGGCCGGTAGTAATGGTTGTGATAACGGCGAAGGTCATTGATATCCAGCAGCGGCACTGTTTCGGGCATACCACCATAAAGTGGCGCACGGGGTTCGCTCATCGCCGCCTGTTCAGTCGATTGTTGGAACCGCTCGTGGCGCATGTATTCGCCAAGCTCACGATATAGCGCGCCATCGTGACCATTCCCCTCTTCACGGACGATTTCATCGTCAAAATCATCGTCGGCCAGTTGCGGTGCCAGCACAGAGTCCGCCATGAACCCGATGCCCCGCAGCACCGAATGGGGGTCGTATCCAGTAAGGTGAAAACGAGTGCTTTCCTTTTGGGTGGTGGCGTTAAATTCGAGCAGAGCCAGCTCGGCGCGCAAGGTCAGAAAGGTATCAGGCTCGGGGTAGCGTGCAGAGCCGCGAAGTACCATGTGTTCAAGCGCATGAGTGATTCCACTGTCATCATCTGCAGGCGTTCGAAACACAATCGCTGCGCTTAACCTGTCCTCATCTGACGCGGCATGATGCCAGTGCATGGCGCCGCTGACATGACGATACCCAACCCAGCCTGTTTCCAGTTGCTGTTCATCTGGCGGCAAAAGCAGCCAATCCGGCGCAGCAGGGTGCGGTTTCGCCATTGCAGCTCCTCACTCATTGTGTTCATCAAACCTTAGGGTTTGACGGACAGAATCATCTGGCTGTTCTTCACGGTTCTCGCCAAGGCTGCGCTGTGACACCCCTGATTGGCTTTCGCCACCGCCTCCTCAATCACGTGATGATGCGGGGATTTGCTGCACACCGGATCAGCGCTCGCCGGATCGCCAGTCAGCAACATGGCCTGACAACGACAACCACCAAAGTCTTTTTCCTTCTCATTACAGCTTCGGCAAGGTTCCCGCATCCAGTCAAATCCGCGGAAGTGATTAAAGCTCTCTGATTCTTTCCAGATGTAGGAAAGTGAGTGTTCCTTCACGTTTGGATGGGGCAAATCCAACATCGCTGCACTGTGGCAAGGCAGGGCTTTTCCATCCGGTGCAATGTTGAGGAAAATGTTTCCCCAGCCGCTCATACATGGTTTTGGGCGGGATTCATGATAATCCGGCGTGACAAAGATAAACTTAGGCCCCACGCCGTTTTGACTGTCGCGAAGCGCGTTCACCTTGGCTTCGGCTTCTTCTATCTGGGGTTGGGATGGCAGCAGTGCATCTCGGTTATGCAGCGCCCAACCATAATATTGCGAGGTGGCCAGCTCAACGAAATCCGCTTCCAGTTCAATCGCGAGCGCCATAATCGCTTCAATCGATTCAATGTTCTGGCGGGTGATCACCACATTCATCACCATGGGAAAACCGTTATCTTTGACGGCTTTGAACATGGCTTTTTTGTGCTCGAACGCGTGACGCTTTCCGGCTATCGCATCGCTTAAATCCGGGTCGGCCGACTGAAAACTGATTTGGATATGATCGAGCCCTGCTTCCTTCAGCGCCAGAATACGCTTCTCATTGAGTCCGACCGCGGAGGTGATCAGGTTGGTGTAGTAGCCCAGCCCTTTGGCGTGGGCGACCAATTGTTCCAGATCTTTGCGCATCAAAGGCTCGCCACCGGAAAAGCCAAGCTGAACTGCGCCCAGTTCCCGACCTTCTTCCAGCACGCGGAACCAGTCGTCGGTGGACAGCTCGTCATCGGGATCACCGAGATTGAGCGGGTTGGCGCAATAAGCGCAATGAAGCGGGCAGCGATAGGTCAGCTCCGCTAACAGCCAGAGCGGCGGATTAACAGGCTTCGAGCCATTTCTTGTCACGGGCGACCTCCACGAACTCGTTCACATCATCTGCCAAATCGACGCCGGGAAACTTTTCTTCCAGACGTGAGATTACGGCATCTACCGAGCTTGGTGCGTCAAACTGCATCAGAATCTCAGCGGCGCTTTCACTCAGTTTCACCATCCCTTCTGGATAGAGTAGTACGTGGCAGTCCTGCGCTTTTTCAAACTGCATGCGGAACATGCGGTTGCGCTGATAGACAGTATCGCTGTTCATGTCGCCTCCCTGTGTTATCTCTTTGTTTTAATTGTTATCTGTCCAGCGCATGATGCCAGACAGGTTTGTCGGTAATACCAACATAAGGTGGACGCTCAAATTCGTATGCCATGCTGATGGCATCGAGCAGCGACCAAAGGATATCGAGTTTAAATTGCAGAATATTCAGCGCCTGCGCCTGTTGCTCAGCCGTCTGGAAATGATCGAGCGTGATGGACAAGCCGTGCTCCACATCACGGCGGGCCTGACTGAGACGCTGGCGGAAATAGGTGAGCCCTTCAGGGTCAATCCAAGTGTAGTGATTCGGCCACGAATCCAGGCGGGACTGGTGAATTTCCGGTGCGAAGAGCTCTGTCAGTGATGAGCAGGCTGCTTCCTGCCAGGTTGCCCGGCGGGCAAAATTCACATAGGCGTCCACAGCGAAACGCACGCCCGGCAGCACCCATTTTTCATCTAGCACTTCTTGTCTATTCAGCCCAACGGATTCAGCCAAACGCAACCAGGCTTCAATGCCCCCCCATTTGCAATCCAGACTCTTGTGACCATCATGGTCGAGGATGCGCTGCACCCACTCGCGACGGATTTCCGGGTCGCGGCAGTTCGCCATAATGGCGGCATCCTTCACCGGAATAGAGGTCTGGTAATAGAAGCGGTTTGCTACCCAGGCGCGGATTTGCGCTTTAGTGCACTTGCCCGCGTACATGGCTTGATGGAAGGGATGGTGAATGTGGTAGAACTGCCCTTTGGCGAGCAGTGCCTGCTGGAATTCATCACGTGTCATTGGCTGTGCCATGGCGCCTCCCTGGATCAAATCTCAATCGTCATGCCGTCGAAGGCAATTTCCACTCCGGCATCCAGCACCGCCTGATGCTGTGGCGAGTCAGGGTCCAGAATGGGGTTGGTATTATTGATATGAATGAGCACCTTGCGCGGCTTGGTGAAATCCTCCATCAGCGCCAACATGCCGTCGTCGCCAGAGACCGAAAGATGGCCCATCTCCGACCCCAGCGAGGTGCCAAGTCCTTCGCGGATCATTTCATCGTCGGTCCAGAGCGTACCGTCCATCATCACACAATCGGCATCGCGCATGGCAGCCAGCACAGCATCTTCCGGCGCGCCCAGACCCGGCGCGTAAAAGAGAGTGGCACCAGTGCGGGTATCGACAATCTTGAGACCAATGTTGTCTCCGGGGCGCGGGCGGTTGCGGTAAGGCGAAAACGGTGGCGCATTGGATGACAGGGAAATCGGATGGAATTCGAGATTCGGCACAGAAGGAATCCGCCAACCTTCCTGCGAATGGATATCGACGGTACAGGTTTGGTAGCCCCCTTCCCAATGCTTCATCATCGACAAAATCGGATAGCTGCTGCTGAGCTCTTCTGCCACTTCCGGCGTGCAATAAAGCTCGAGCGGTAATCCTTCGCGAAGAATGAGTAACCCGGTCGTGTGGTCAATCTGTGCATCTGTGACCACCACTGCGCTAATGGCAGAACCTCTCGCACCTTCGGCTTTCGCCAGTTGAGGAGAGGCGTTGATTTGCTGACGGATATCGGGGGAAGCATTAATCACCACCCAATGCTCGCCGTCATCGCTCACAGCAATGGAAGATTGAGTGCGTGGCTCGGCACGACTGGTACCGTTTCGCACCGACTGACACATGCGGCAGTGACAGTTCCACTGCGGGAAGCCGCCTCCGGCAGCTGAGCCTAACACGACAATTTGCATCCATTCACCTCGTCTTCTGTGGCTCCATTCCTGTTTATGGAGAATTAAAAACGGGATGCACCTCTGTGAAGGTGCATCCCGTTTGTCAGCTACTTAGCGGTTACTGATGTAAAGGGTTACTTCAAAACCGAGTCTGAGTTCTGTGTAGCTTGGTTTCTTCCACATACTGTCGCTCCTTGTACCGATACTTCGAGGCACAACTTGCCTCCTGATTTAGCCTAAGCACAAGACGGCGATCTACCAATCCTACTTTATGATGATTTCTCTCATCTAAGACACTGATTTCATATCTCTGATGGGCCTTGTTGGTTGTTATCAGTAGGGTCACAGATGGCAACCGGAATCGCCTCGCCCGACGCCCTCGTTTTACGTCTGCGTTTGCCATATTTATCCGCGACACAACGGGTGTTGTCATTGATGATTGCCAAGCAGGCAAAACACTGCACACATTCGTTGTAGTCAATTGCCCCACTTTTCTTAATTGCATTGATTCCGCAGTGTTTTTCACAAAGCCGACAGGGTCTTCCGCACTCATTTCTTCGGGTCAGCCAACTGAAGATCCTGAGCCTTCCAAGCACCGCTAAACCCGCACCTAATGGACACAAATACCGACAATACGCTTTATGAATTTTGGCACTGATAAGGAGCAGTAAAACGGCGTAAATCACAAAGGGGACGCTGCGCTCAAACATCAGGGTGACGGCAGTTTTGAAAGGTTCAATCTCGGCCATGGTTTCCGCCAAAGAAAGGCTATAAAACGCGGTACCCACCAAAAGCAAAAGCACAAAGTATTTAAGATAAATCAATCGACTATGTAGCAACTCATCTACTTTCCATTGCCGGACACGAAGCTTCTCAGCAGCCGTTGCCACTAGCTCCTGCATTGCGCCAAACGGACATAACCAACCACAAAAAAGTCCTCTTCCCCACAAATAGAGACTGAAACAGACATAGATCCAAAGAATAAATAGCATGGGATCGAGTAAAAAGACTGTAATATCAAATCCTTGCCACAACGATAACACCAACGTGTAGATGTTGACGACAGACAATTGCCCTTGCGCGTAAAAGCCAATAAAAAGAATGACAAAACAAAGAGATAACAATCTCACCGTAGTGAGATATCGTCCGAATTTCGCCAGACGGTGCTGGAAGACGAACGCCCCCGTCAACAGTATTAAGTAAGTCGCTAATACACTGATTTCTATTGTTCTATCCAGCCATATTCGTTGCCACAGCGGCAACGGTTTCTCCGGCGGCTCAACCGGGGTTTGCACCGACTTGGGGAGTGAATAATCGGTGGAAACGGCGATTGTTTCCGATTCCAGAAAATTCTTTTTCACCTGAACATTGATTCCAACGGTGATAGGAAGCGAAGGGTCGAAGCCACTTTGGTCTGAAAAGGTAAATATATGGGTACGTTCGAATGGCTTAAGCGCAACGGAAAATGCAGGAGGTTGTGCGTGGAACAAATCAGCATCCCGAAGGGCGAGCGGGCTAGCTTCCTGCTTCAAGGTCAGGCGCTGGGGAATCGTACCCGCCACAAAGTCTTCCGCCACATGTTGATAGCCACCGCGGGAGCCCACCAGCACCGCCACTTCACCCGGCTCCAGTGTTGCCATAATGCGGGCGTATTCCTCCTCCCCCAGAAGATTTTTTCCAATCAGCGGAGGATTTAACACCGCAAAGGTTAAATCCAGAAATGGCACATCTTCGCCTGCGTTATCTTCTCTCGCTTCGGAAATTCCGTCCGGCGAGGTGTTGAGGGCAGTTTCAGCCTCTTCATTCCCCATTTGCCATTTGAACAGCAGGCCTTCGCGTCGAAGATCGGCGAGGGTTTTCGGGCGATAGCTTTCCGTATTCAAAATCGCCTGAGTCGCTGTGCCAAACCCGGAGAGCCGCGACTGTGCCACTTTCCTTGCCGCTGCGATGATGGTGTCATGCACCACCATCACTGACACTGTGGCCTTGGTGACACCATCAAAGTAGGCAATGTCATCACTCGCGATACGTTGTTGGTCGCTGCCCACCAGCACCTGTTGTTTTAGAGATAGCCCCTGGTATTGGCCAATAAAATCAAGCAGCGGCTTTTCGCCGAGGCCATGCAGGAATATCGGTTCGTGGTGACCGAGCAATAGCAGCCCCACAATGCGCCCTTCTGTATCAAGCCCTACGCGCAGGTTAATGGTATCGCCAGAGAAGCCGGGAAAGTTGGTCAGGTTATCGGTTTCAAACACATAGCCGATGGGTTGGTCGAGTTGATAAATTTCGGTAACGGGTAGCGCGTCTTCCGAGGCTTTCATCCGGGTTGCGCTGGGGAACAATGACGCCGCTTCCTCGCTCACTTCCAGCCAAACGGAAGCCATCGAGAGGAAGGGCAATAACATGAGAAGCAGCCACAGTATCAGGGCACTACGCCAACGCATGATACACCTCTAGGCTCAAGCGCCAGAAAGCGCGTGAGAACAACCGTCCTTTGAAAGAAAAAAGCGGGGCATATGCCCCGCAAAAGCTCTCGCCTCAGGCAGCACCGGGAGGATTAACTGCCTTCGAACAAGCGGATATCGAACAAACGGACTTAGACAAAGTGCGTGTTACTGTTGTCGGCTCTCACCTCGCAGCCACACGCTCTCAGACTTGCTTAGAAGAAACCCAATGGGTTGATGTCGTAGCTCACCAGCAAGTTCTTGGTTTGCTGATAATGATCGAGCATCATCTTATGGGTTTCACGGCCAATACCGGATTTCTTGTAGCCACCGAACGCAGCGTGAGCCGGGTACAGGTGATAACAGTTAGTCCAGACACGACCGGCTTCAATTGCACGGCCAACGCGGTACGCGCGGTTGATGTCGCGGGTCCACAGACCAGCACCCAGGCCGTATTCTGTGTCGTTGGCAATCGCCAGCGCTTCCGCTTCATCTTTGAAGGTCACCACGCTCACAACCGGACCGAAGATCTCTTCCTGGAACACGCGCATGTGGTTTTCACCTTTCAGAATGGTTGGCTGGATGTAGTAACCACCACCAAAGTCTGCAGCATCACCGCCAATAAGCACTTCTGCACCTTCCGCTCGGCCAATGTCGAAGTAACCTTTGATTTTCTCAAACTGCTCGTTCGAAGCCTGCGCACCGACCTGAGTTTCTGTATCCAATGGGTTACCGTGTTTGATGGCTTTCGCACGCTCAATCACTTTGGCAATGAAGTCTTCGTAGATGCTTTCCTGAACCAGCAGGCGTGAAGGACAAGTACACACTTCACCTTGGTTGAAGAACGCCAGCACACAACCTTCTACGGCTTTACTGATGAACTCGTCTTCCTGCTGCATCACGTCTTCGAAGTAGATGTTTGGCGACTTACCGCCCAGCTCAACCGTGGATGGGATCAGGTTGTCAGCGGCGCAGCGAAGTACATGGTTACCAATCGCGGTTGAACCGGTGAAGGCAATTTTCGCAATGCGGTCTGAGGTAGCCAGTGCCTGACCGGCTTCTGGGCCCATACCGTTGACGACATTCAGCACGCCCGGTGGCAGCAGATCGCCGATGATTTCCATCAGCAGCAAAATGGTGGTTGGGGTTTGCTCTGCGGGTTTCAGAACAATACAGTTACCTGCAGCCAGTGCCGGTGCGAGTTTCCACGCCGCCATCAGCAGTGGGAAGTTCCATGGGATGATTTGACCGACTACACCAAGTGGCTCATGGATATGGTAGGCCACGGTATTGGAGTCAATTTCAGCCGCAGAGCCCTCTTGCGCCCTAATCGCGCCGGCGAAGTAGCGGAAATGGTCGACACAAAGCGGAATGTCAGCGGCAAGGGTTTCACGCACTGCTTTGCCGTTCTCCCAGGTTTCTGCCACGGCCAGATATTCGAGGTTGGCTTCGATGCGGTCAGCGATTTTAAGCAGGATGTTGGCACGTTCAGTGACCGAAGTTGCGCCCCAAGTAGCTTTTGCCGAATGGGCGGCATCCAGCGCGAGCTCGATGTCTTCTGAGGTTGAGCGCGGGATTTCAGCGATGGGATCACCTGTACAAGGCGAGGTGTCCGTAAAGTACTGGCCCTTGACTGGCGGAATCCAATCACCACCGATGTAGTTTGCATAACGCGCCTTAAAGTTTACGACGGCTCCGTCGGTATTTGGTTTTGCGTAAATCATTATCCACCCCTGTTTTGGCGAAATTCCCTGTGTCCTCCCTGACGAGCCGAAGAAACGGAGTCAGGCGTTGTTGTAGTAACAGTATGGAATGACCACCAAATCTCTCCATCGCCCCTTGGTTGGCAAAATCTCATACTTTGGAGGGAGACGCAGAGGAGGATAATGTTGCTTTCACTTCAGTATCAGAGGCTTTCCGGAAAAGAGGCCGTCACAAATTCAATACCCCGCCGGATTGTTATGCACCAAAACGCGGCAAGGCTGGGCGAAGCCCAGCCTTGTTTCTTTAACTATCAGAGAGATAACTGCACTAGCTTTTCGGCAATTTAAAGGTCCACACCATGCCACCTTGGTTGAAGTCTTTAACGCGTTTAGCCACGTCCCCACCCCAAAGCGGTACTGCGCCACCCCAGCCGGAAAGCACGGACACATACTGTTCACCGTCCATTTCCCAGGTCACAGGGCTACCCACAATGCCAGAACCGGTATTGAACTTGTAAAGCAGCTCACCGGTCTTGTCATCGAACGCCATCAGATAGCCTTCTGGGTTACCCGTGAACACCAGACCGCCTGCCGTGGTCATGACACCGCCCCACAGTGGCGCATAGTTTTTGTATTCCCAAACGCGCTCGCCGGTCTTCGGATCGTAAGCACGCAGTGCGCCAATGTACTCATCATTGAGTGTTCTGATGGTAAAGCCCGCACCGAGGTAAGCCGCACCTTTTTTGTAGGCGACAGGCTCATTCCAGATATCCATTTTCCATTCATTAGCAGGCACGTAGAACAGGCCGGTATCCGGACTGTATGCCATTGGCATCCAGTTTTTCCCGCCGAGGAAGGAAGGCACTGCCTCCACCGTTTTGCCTTGCTTATCACCTGAAGGATCTCCTGGACGGTTGTCTTTGACGTAAAGCGGACGGCCTTTGTCATCAAGCCCCGTCGCCCAGCTGATTTCATTCACGAACGGGAAGCCACGGATGAAATCACCATTGGTACGATCAAGCACATAGAAGAAACCGTTACGGTCAGCGGTTGCAGCCGCTTTCACTTTCTTGCCATTTTCGGTGTAATCAAAAGCGATCAGCTCGTTTACACCGTCGAAGTCCCAGCCGTCGTGCGGCGTGGTCTGGAAATGCCAGACAATTTTGCCGTCATCCGGATCGATCGCGAGACGTGAAGAAGAGAAGAGGTTATCGCCCGGACGCATGTGAGAGTTCCAAGGTGCAGGGTTACCGGTGCCGAAGAATAAAAGGTCAGTGTCGGCATCATAAGTACCGCCTAACCAAGGCGCTGCACCGCCGCTTTTCCAAAGGTCTGCTGGCCAGGTTTTCCCTGGTGTACCGCCCGAGATCCCGTTTTCAGTTTTCTTACCGTCTTTCCAGACGTAGCCCATGTGGCCCTCGACCGTTGGACGTTCCCAGACCAACTTACCGGTTTTTGCGTCATAAGCTCTAACCTTACCAACGATACCAAACTCACCACCTGATACACCGGTGATTACTTTGCCTTTTACCACAATGGGTGCAGCAGTAATGGAATAGCCATCCTGATAATTATCAACGGTTTTTTTCCAGCGGGTTTTACCGGTTTTCGCATCCAGCGCCACAAGCTTGGCATCCAACGTACCGAAGATAACCAAATCGTCGTAAAGCGCCACACCACGGTTAATTACGTCACAACAGGGCATGATGCCGTCTGGCAGGCGAGCGTCGTATTGCCACAGCTCCTCACCGGTTTTCGCATCAATCGCGAACACGCGGGAATAGGAACCTGTGATGTACATAACGCCGTCTTTCACCATTGGCTGGCTTTCCTGACCACGCTGTTTTTCCCCTCCAAGTGAGAAGGCCCACACAGGACGGATTTCTTTGACGGTCTCACGGTTGATGGTGTCCATCGGGCTGTAGCGCTGACCACGAAGCCCAAGACCATAAGTCACCACGTCCTCTATGGTCTCCTGATCGGCGAGGATGTCTTTGTCCGTGACACCCGCGTAAACGGGCGAAGCCGTCATTGCGAGCGAGAGTGCGGCATAGAGTCCGCAACGTTTAAATGACCTAATTGTCATAGGGATACCTCATTGTTGGCTGAATGCTTAGGTAAACAAGCTCAGTCGTTTTAGTCATGCCTGTCCTGCCCCCGCATCGCCATGAGGGAGAGTTCGGTTCGCGAGAGATAACAGGCTGTTTGGAATTACGGTGTCTGTGCGATAGCCTCTTCATTGGTAACTTCTGGCTCAGGACGGAAACGTTCAGGGAGTTGGAAATCCACCCCAAACTTTTCACCCCAGCGCACAAAGTCACCGTTGTTGATATGAGCCATCACAATGTCTTCCAGTGCGTAGGCCAATTGACGGTAGTTCGAGTGCACCGCAATACCGAGTTCCCATTCGCTGCGCCCCAGTAGTGGGAACGCGAGCTCAGTGAGGTGCTCGTTGGCTTGCGGATTTTTGTTGTTGTGATGCAGCCATTCCAGCTGCGAAGCGGTGCCCATCACGATAGAAACTTCGCCATCGTTGAGCGCCTGAAAGGCTTCAGGTGTTGAAGGGTAAGTGCGGCTTTTTTCGCGGAAACGTCCACCATAGGCGGTGGTCACAAAGAATTGGGGGACCGTGTCCACTTCAACGCCCACCGGGTGATACATAAAACGGGCGGCAGTTTTTGGTCTGTCGAGTTTGGCAGCATCGTAAGCCATCAACCATCGCTCTTGCTGGTAAGGGGCGAACATGTGCACCAGTTCATGAGCGGGATGACCAATATCATCACGTTTCATCGCAAATTCGCGGTCGTACGGCACTCGCAACATGACGTCTGCTTTCACGCGCTGGCCGTCCTCACTGGTGAGGTTCATCCCTTTCCAAAGGTAATTGCGCATATCGTCTTCGACCGTTTCGTCCGGAGTCATCCAGCGAAGGTCGAGTGCCACATCCAGCCCCTTCGCGAGGGCTTTGGCAAGCTCCACATCAATGCCCGCCGCATTTCCATTCTCATCCTTGAACGAGTACGGCGGGAAATCGTTGTAGACCGCAATGGCAATCACGCCACGGGCTTGAATATCGTCATAGGAAAGCGCGTGGGATGGCATAGTCAGCGCCATGCATAGCAGCAAGCAGAAAGTCCGAATCGCAGTTATCAACTTCATCCCGGCGCCCTCCTTGTTAACCGTTATCAGGCGCCACAGATTCCAACCAGGTGCGAATCGCCCACAATGCTTCCTGGTTGAGATGCTCAGTCATTTTCGGCATGTAAACCGCGCCGTTACGTACCGCGCCATTCTGCACCCGGTACACATACCATTCATCACCGTCGTAATCTGGCTCGAGCATACGAAGGTCTGGCGCGATACCGCCTGAAATGCCTTCAAGGCCATGGCAACGTGCGCAGTTCTGGTTGTAGGCTGACGCCCCAAGACGTTCGATTTCCACCTTCACATCACCATCGAGTTCACGGTAAGGGTTGGTTTCGGACCAATCCTCTCCGAGGGTGGGGATGCTTGAGGTATCAATGGATTGCGGGGTGACATCACCGTGGGCAAATGCCAGTTGGGTACTCAGCACAGAAACCAGTGCCACGGCAGTCAGAATACAAATATTACGTTCAACCTTTTCCATGTCTCTCGACTCCTTAATTGGTCAGCGTTGGAAAAAGTGTAGGAGCGGCGAGAGTTTGAGGACATGGTACAAAAGCGGGGATATTCCTCATTCTTTGGGAGGATTTTTTAAAAAGTCTCGTTCTTGTTTTTGGCAAATATGCCAGCGCTGCATACAGTAAAAAACGTATGCGACCACGGAGCAGTATTTGCGATGGATAAAGCAATAAGACAATTTAAAACAAAGTTTTACACCAGCATTTTACTGGTAATACTTAGCTGGCTTTCTTTCTCTGCCCACGCATCAGTTGAGGTGGAGATAGGGCTGTTGAGATCACCGGTTGAAACCACTACTGCCGTGCCTGACTACCTTGCTGAGCCAGAGAACAATGGAGAAGCAGGGGCGGAACTCGCCGTGAGTGATGCCAACGGCACAGGGAAATTTCTGGGGCAAAAGTACGCATTTCGCGCAGAAACCAACGACGATACCACTGCGCTCATTACCACCACGAAAACCTGGTATGACGAAGGGGTGAGATATTTTCTTGCCGATCTCGACACATCTTCTTTGCAAGCGATCCGTAAAGCACTGCCAGAGGATGCGCTGCTGTTTAACATCGGCAATCAGGACGATGCATTGAGACGCGATGTCTGCTTGTCGAACACTCTGCAAACTGCGCTTAGCTATACCATGCGCGCTGACGCCCTTGCACAATGGATGCGTGTTCGCCGCCTTAATGACGCCTTCTTGGTCTCCGGTGTATCAGACGCTGACAAAGCCTATCTTTCCGCGGTGAAAAACGTATTCAAGAAGTACAACCTCAAAGTCGTCGAAGAGAGAGTCTGGAATTTTGACACTGACCTTCGCCGCACCGCTTCTGCAGAACTTCCGCTTTTCACCCAGGCAGATGACTACGACTTGGTATTGGTGATTGATGAAGGCAACCTGTTTGGTCAACACCTACCCTACAACACCTGGCTTCCCCGACCGGTGATCGGCACACACGGCCTGCGTGCCGATGGCTGGCACTATGTGATTGAGCAATGGGGTGCGATTCAGCTTCAAAACCGTTTCACCAAGAAGTTCGACCGCCCAATGACCGCCAAAGACTACGCAGGATGGGTGGCCGTTCGCTCTATCAATGAAGCGGTGACCGTGCTCAACAAAGGTGATGTGAAAACTGTTTTGCCTTTCATGATGAGCGAAAAATTCCAGCTTGCGGCCTATAAGGGTCGGAAGCTGACCTACCGACCATGGAACGGTCAACTCCGTCAAACAGTGCCTTTGTTTGACTCGCAAGCACTGGTGGCCAGCGCCCCATTTGAGGGTTTCCTTCATCCCCGAAACGAGCTTGATTCGCTCGGTATCGATGAAGCACAGAGCCAATGTCGCCAGTTTTAACTTTGTGTTATCGAGCAACAACTAACAATAAGGACATCACCATGAATTATTCGAAATCGATTCTCGCCGTGATCTTCTCGGCGCTGTTGGCCACCCCAGCTTTTGCTAAAGAGCTGGCTTACGTGGCAAACGAGAAAGATGATACCGTCAGTGTGATCGACATGGACTCCATGGAAGTGATTGACACTATTGAAGTGGGCGATCGCCCACGCGGCATCGAACTCAGCAAAGACGGCACCAAACTCTATATCTGCGCCAGCGAATCCGACACGGTGCAAATCCTCGACCTCGCCACCAACAGCATCATCGGCGACTTGCCGTCGGGCGAAGACCCAGAGCTTTTTGCGCTCCATCCTGATGGCAACCGCCTATACATCGCTAACGAAGACGACGCCCTGATGACAGTGGTCGATATCCCAAGCTCCAGCGTGGTCGCGCAGGTGGAAGTGGGTGTTGAGCCAGAAGGCGTAGCCGTGAGCCCAGATGGAAAAATCGCCATCATCACCTCTGAAACCTCCAACATGGCGCACTGGATTGATACCGAATCTAACCAGATGGTGCATAACACTTTGGTTGATGCCCGCCCGCGTTACGCTGAATTTACACCAAGCGGTGAGCAGCTTTGGGTAAGCGCAGAAATTGGCGGTACGGTAGCGGTGATCGATACCGACACCAAAGAAATCATCAAGAAAATCGGTTTTGCGCCCAAAGGCGTCCACAAAGACAAAGTGCAACCAGTCGGCGTGAAAATCACGGCGGATGGTAAAACCGCATTTGTCGCGTTAGGCCCAGCAAACCATGTAGCCGTGGTTAATACTGATACGTTGGAAGTGGAAGACTATCTTCTGGTGGGTCGCCGTGTGTGGCAAATGGCCTTTAATGGCGAGCAGGACAGACTACTGGCCACCAATGGAGTAAGCGGCGATGTGTCGATCATTGACGTTCCCAACCGCAAAGTGGTGAAAACCGTGAAAGTCGGCCGATATCCTTGGGGTGTCGCCGTGCGCCAAGCCGATTAAGAATGAGATAACTGCCTGACATGATTGAAGTCTCCGGACTGTCTCACCACTATGGTTCGCGCTGCGCCCTGAGCGATCTCTCCCTTGCGCTGGGGCGCGGCCTTCATATGCTTCTTGGCCCTAACGGTGCTGGGAAAAGCACCCTATTTTCCTTGCTAACCCGTTTAACGCCTATCCAACAGGGCGAAATCTCTTTGCTGGGAGAAGTGCCATCCCGCCAGACCATGGCGAAACTCGGAATGGTATTCCAGCAAAACACACTCGATCTCGATTTAACCGTAGGGCAAAACCTTAGTTATTACGGCGCGTTGCACGGCTACAGCAAAAAACAGAGCCTCGAAAAAGCGGCGCCTCTGCTGGCGCATTTTTCCCTTACCGATCGTCTGAACGATAAAGTCCGCACCTTAAATGGCGGGCATCGGCGTCGCACCGAGCTAGTCCGTTCGTTAATGCATTCACCTTCTATTTTGCTGTTGGATGAACCCACCAGCGGGCTAGACCCCAAAGCAAGGGCTTCACTGTCTGAGGCAGTAAGAAGCCTTTGCGAGCAACAGCCATTATGTGTGCTCTGGGCAACCCATCTGATTGAGGAAGTGGGCGACCATGATGATGTATTGATCCTACATCGCGGCACCTTGCGAGCACACAACAAAGCCAGTGAACTTAGAGCCTTGCACCAGCACCCGACACTTGCGAAAGTCTTCGCCACCCTAACCGCAGATAACGAAGGGGACGGCCGATGAGCTATTGGTATGCGTTTGTCGGGATTTGTTATCGGGAATGGTTGCGTTTTTTCTCCCAGCGGGCAAGGTTTGCCGCCAGCCTGGTCAGGCCGCTATTGTGGCTCGTCGTATTTGCGGCAGGTTTCAGGGCGGCACTTGGTATTGCCATCATGGAGCCCTACGCTACATACATCAATTACGAGGAATATATCCTGCCCGGCCTTTGCGCCATGATTTTGCTGTTCAATGGCATGCAAAGCTCACTGTCGATTGTCTATGACCGGGAAATGGGCAGCATCAAGGTCCTATTGACCAGTCCACTGCCGCGCCCTTTTTTGCTGCTTTCCAAACAAATAGCCAGTGCTTTGGTGAGTGTGCTTCAGGTCGGAGCCTTTTTGGTGATTGCTGCATTGTATGATAGGCCACTGGAGCCCATGGGTTATGTGCTGGTGATCCCCGCCCTTTTTCTTGTCGCCTTGATGCTGAGTGCCTTGGGCATTGTCATCGCCTCGCGCATCAAACAACTGGAGAATTTCGCCGGGGTGATGAACTTTGTCATCTTCCCGATGTTTTTTCTTTCTTCTGCGCTGTATCCACTTTGGAAAATGCAGGAAGCGAGCATCTGGCTGTATGAGATTTGTCGCTTTAACCCCTTCACTTTTGGCGTCGAACTTATCCGGTTCGCGCTGTATCAGCAGTTGAATGTCACTGCCCTGCTAGTGGTGTCCGGCTGCACACTGGCATTTGTGATTCTCGCCGTCGTTGGTTTCCAGCCCGTGAAAGAACAAGGAAAACCGTAAGCGAATCCGCAATTTTCTTGAAACTACAGACACAAAAAAACCGCGCCTTTGCGCGGTTTTATTTCACCGTATTCAGGGCTTAGAAGTTGAACTCTACACCACCGAAGAAACCGTCGTTGTAGAACTTACCGTCGTTCGCTCCGAAGTAGTTGAAGTCGTAGTCCTGAACGCGGTAACCCGCTTTGAAGTTCAGGTCAGCCGCAACCAGACCCAGAGTGAACAGTACGCCGGCTTCTGCATCAACAGTGCTGGTGTCGTCGTAGCTACCAAAGCTAAAGGTACCGAACAGAGAAACTGGTGTCGCTGGGATGCCCAGACGCACGTCAGAGTATACCGCCGGTTGCCACTCATCGAAGCTACGACCAGTGAATCGACCATCGAACTTCTGCAGATTCAGACCGATATCGAAAGAGATCAGGTCGTTGTCCAGAATTTCGTAGTACGCAATCAGATCGTACTGGGTGAAGTCCACATCATACTTAGCAGACTCCACGCCGGTGTAACGGATTTTCGCGTTTGGCACCAGTGGAATGAAGTGTTCGAAAGCGGCGTAGTAAGATGGCTGAACACTCGCGTCGTCGGCGCGAACGTCGTTGACTTTCGCATCTGCATACCATGCATCTGCACCAACTTTAGCCCCTAAAAGCACTGCAGCCTGCGCAGGCATTGCGAATGCACCAGCCACTGCCAGTGCAGCTAGAGATAGGTTTAGTTTTTTCATTGAAAGGGCTCCGCCTTACATTCTTTGAGTTTATGGTTTGCGAGCACTATAGCAAAACCAAGACAAAGATTCCGCACAAACTGCCGGATTTTTATGCGGAATCATTACTCTTATCAAGAAGCCCATTGAATCAAAGCGCCGTTTAGTAACGGCGCGCTCGATGGTAGCGGCGTGAGCGTTTATAGCAGTAATCACGCGCTTGGGTTGCTGTTTTATCACGGCCCTTGAGCAACCAAACAATCACCGCAGCCAGCAAAATCCATGGCAGCATTTTGAATACCAGACCAATCATACCTGCCAGTGCCATCACGATGAATCCCACCGCCATCGCAGCGACAATGCCTAAAAAGCTGATACCCGTTGCCAACAGTGCAATGGTAAAACCAACAATAAACAGAAACTCGATCATCATACCCTCCTAAGGTCAGTGACTCTTTCTTGTTTGTATTAGGTATTGCACGAAGTAGGCCAACTTTACCAACCCCTTTTAAAACAGACAGATAAAGAAAAAGCGCCGCAATTTAGCTGCGGCGCTTCGTTTATTCTTGGTGAATTTTACCGACTATTGCGTCAAATTTAACCAGACTAATTTACACATGCAGATGCGCAGGAATTTTCGCCAGTGCAGCTTCCAGCACTTCAACGCCTGAACCCGGTTTGTGCGCGTTTTCACTGATGTATCGACGCCATTGACGTGCACCCGGCATGTTTTGGAACAGGCCCAGCATGTGACGGCTAATATGATTCAGGTAAGTGCCCTTACTCAGCTCCGCTTCAATGTAAGGGAACATGGCTTTCACGGCGTCACTGCGTTTGATGATTGGTGCATCGCTGCCAAACAGGCGGTTATCCACTTCTGCCAGCATGTAGGGGCTTTGGTATGCCTCACGGCCAATCATGACGCCATCCAGATACTTCAGATGCTCTTCTGCTTCTTCCAGCGATTTAATACCACCGTTGATCGCCATGGTCAGGTGCGGAAAGTCTTTCTTCAGTTGGTAAACGCGTGGGTAATCCAGTGGCGGAATTTCACGGTTCTCTTTCGGGCTAAGGCCAGAAAGCCACGCTTTACGGGCGTGAATCGTGAAGTTATCGCAACCACCTTTCTCGCTCACCGTGCGCACGAAGTCGACCAGAAACTCATAGCTATCCTGATCGTCGATACCGATACGGGTTTTTACGGTCACTGGAATATCGACCACTTCTTTCATTGCCGATACACACTGCGCTACCAGTTCCGCTTCGCCCATCAGACAAGCACCGAAACGACCATTTTGAACGCGATCAGACGGGCAACCCACGTTAAGGTTAATTTCATCGTAGCCGCGTTCAACCGCCAGTTTGGCACAAGTCGCCAGATCAGCAGGGTTTGAACCACCCAATTGCAGCGCGACAGGATGCTCTTCCTCGTTAAATGCCAGAAAGTCACCTTTACCGTGAATGATTGCACCCGTGGTGACCATCTCGGTGTACAGCAAAGCGTTCTTAGACAGAATGCGGTGGAAATAGCGGCAGTGGCGGTCAGTCCAATCCAGCATCGGGGCCACACTGAAGCGCGCTGACGGGTAGGACACACCCTCAGACACAACGCCTGATGATGAGTTTTGGATGTCAGTTGTTTCGTTCAGCATGGATAAACCTCATTGCACTTGGTCACGCGAAGGTACCATCTTATACAGTACCTGATAAAAAAGTGTGCGGATTCTACCCTAACTCGTGCGTTTGCCCAAGTCGTGAAGGTGCAGTGCTTTCACATCCATTCTGACACCAGAAACACAAAGGGCATAGCCCGCGGCTATGCCCTTCATTTTCTGAAGATTTACCCATCGTCACACGGGGCATCCTTCCAGCTTATATATCGCATACCCTTTTGCATCGATCTCGCTATCAAACTGAGGCAAGTCAGCGGTGGTGTGGCAAAAAGCACAGTTGCCAGATTTTACCGTGGCGTCCGCCTCGCCAATCTCAGCCAGCCAGGCTTTGGCATATTTCACCGCTAACTCGTCGCTTTTCTCCCGAAGCAACACATCAAAATGCAGAATTTTCCCGGAAGATGAGGTCGCGTAGGTGTCGTAAACATGAATCGCCATTTGCACTCTCCTTCTTACCTGGTGAAACCGGGCAGCGAGAGATCGCCAGATGCAATATCATCAACGGCAGTCACGCAAAGCAGCGGATTGTGCACGCTGGCATTCACTTTAAGCACTGACGTTACGGCATCGAAGTTAAAGTCGTCTTTGAAACCAATGTCTTTAACTGGCACTTCCACCGTTAGTTCTGTGCTGGTAAAGCGTGGCTCATAGCCCGGACTGTCGATATAAATCGGAAGCTCCGGCCAGGTCACAGGTACTTTGGGTGTGGCTCCTTCTGGAATGTCGCGGACTTTCAGCCCCGCCGGACAAGCTTTGTCTTCCGTCAGCACCACCCAATGCGAGTGCCATTCATTACCGTCGTTAGCTTTGTTGCCATCTTTGTTTTCATCATAGCGCGGGGTATCGTCAAAATCAGGGTGGGCTGTGACCGCGAGCGCCACAATGCCTTTGCCTTCGTCAAAACCAATGTCTGCGGAATTGAGCGAGGTTGGCCAAACATAGCTATAAACCGCAGAACCCGCGAGCTTGCCAACCGCTGTCGGCTTTTCCGCACCTATGCCAGCTGCCACTTCTGTTTGGAAGGTCAGTGAGCCACCATTTTTTACTACTTTGGCGTGAACAATATCGAATGTAAGGGAAATCGCGTCGTTCTTAGCGCTAACGATATGCCCTTCGTGGGCGCTGGTATGTGCTTGTGCCGAGGCGATAACCCCAAAAAGGGCTAAAGCAAGAGATGTCTTTCTCATCATGAACTCCTTGTATTTTGAATTTTGGTTTCGTGTCGAAACTTTATTCAAGATAAGGATCCTGCTAACATTGTCAACATAGTTTCGACAAAAAACCTTTTCAGCAGAGAAGACCAATGAGCCATATTGACCCTTTGAGTGACATTCTCGAACGCATCACGACCCTCTATCGCAACGAAGTGCGCTTGGTTGGCGTGGAGCATGGCCTGCACCCTGTGCACCTGGAAGTGCTGTATTACCTCTCCCGCTGCAATAAATTCAGCGACACACCTGCTGCTGTCACTGAGTTTCTGGGGGTCACCAAAGGCACAACCTCTCAGTCCATCACCCTTCTGGCTTCAAAAGGTTTCCTAACCAAAGAGAAAGATCCGGTTGATCGCCGTGTCACCCATCTGGTGTTAACGGAAAAGGGCGAAGAGGTTGCGAAAAGCGCGATTCCTCCCACCGTGCTGAAAAATGGATTGGAGCAGTTGGGCGAAGGCCAACATGCACTGAAGGAGCAGCTCGAGACCCTGTTACGTAGCATGCAAAAAGCCACCAATAGCGCCAGCTTCGGGCTTTGTAAAACCTGCAAATTCCATCAACCCATTGCTGATGGTCAGTTCTTCTGCGAGTTAACCAAGGAAACGCTGGATGCGGCAGGAGGAGAGCTGATTTGTCGGGAACACACGCTCGACTAACACTCAACCACTTTACTAGAAAGCGCGATCACACACTGGTTGTCGCCGCCATTCGATGATTGAGTATCATCTACAATTATTCAAAGGCAAACAGCGGTCACGGCTTGGCGGGTGCGTGAATTGTTTGCTGTGATAGAATATTGCCCTCAGCCTGATTTTTGAGGTCTTATGGCCAATCTTTCACAACTAATTGCCCGAGCTCAGTCACTTTGTGAGCAGCGCGGCGTTCGACTGACAGCACAGCGCGAGCGGGTATATGAGATTATCGTCCAGAGCAAAAGGGCGATTAGCGCCTATGATTTGCTGGATGTATTGCGGGAAACAGAGCCGCAAGCCAAACCACCCACGGTGTACCGCGCGCTCGATTTTTTGCTTTCTCAGGGCTTTGTGCACAAAGTGGAGTCAACAAATAGCTTTATTGCTTGCTGCTTGCCCGGACATGAGCAACATTGTTCACAGCTATTGATTTGTGACTCATGTGGCACAGTCGAAGAGTGTCACACTGATACACTGTCGACAGCCCTTCAGCAAAAAGCCAATCAGGTTAACTTTGCGGTGAGTCATCACGTGGTTGAAACACATGGAACCTGTCACACCTGCCAGGTAGCAACACAGAAAATGCAGTAGGACGGTAAAGAACTATTATGCGCGCTGAATTTGTAAACCCTTTTTTGTCTTCGTTGGTGAATGTGCTGACCACCATGGCGCAGCTGGAAATTACGCCCAAAAAACCTCAGCTAAAGAAATCTGAAGTCGCCAAGGGCGATGTATCCGGTCTTATTGGCATGGTCGGTCCAAAGACCAAAGGCTCTTTCTCTGTCACCTTTGAAGAAGAACTGGCGCTGGAAATCATGAGCCGCATGCTGGGCGAAAGACCCACTTCTATTGATGCGGATGTCACCGATATGGTGGGCGAAATCACCAACATGGTGACAGGTGGAGCCAAACGCCTGCTGGCGGAAAAAGGCTTCGATTTTGATATGGCGACCCCGATTGTGGTGTCTGGCCGTGAACATACCATCACCCATAAGAGTGAAGGTCAGATCATCATCATGCCATTCGATTCCGAGTTTGGTCGTGCCTATATCGAAATTTGCTTCGACTAAGCCGAAAATCCCGTTATAAAAAACGCCGCATCATTGATGCGGCGTTTTTGTTTCTGACACTCAAACTTCAGCGATTATGCGCGCCACTGTTTGAACGCATTGATCAAACCATTGGTTGAGCTGTCGTGGCTGGTCACTTCATCCTGATCCGCCAATTCTGGCAGGATTTGGTTCGCCAGCTGTTTACCCAGCTCTACGCCCCACTGATCGAAACTGTAGATGTTCCAAATCACGCCCTGTACGAAGATTTTGTGCTCATACATCGCGATGAGCGCCCCCAAGCTACGAGGGGTGATTTGCTTCACCAGGATTGAGTTGGTTGGGCGGTTACCTTCAAAGACTTTGAACGGTACCAGATCCGCTACTTCCTCAGCCGATTTACCCGCTGCTGTGAATTCTGCTTCTACCTGCTCACGGGTTTTCCCGAATGCCAGTGCTTCCGTTTGCGCGAAGAAGTTCGCCATCAGTTTAGGATGGTGATCGCTCAGCGGGTTGTGGCTGATTGCAGGTGCAATGAAATCACATGGGATCAGCTTGGTGCCTTGGTGGATCAGCTGATAGAACGCGTGCTGACCATTGGTACCCGGCTCGCCCCAGATGATTGGGCCAGTCTGGTAATCAACAGGCTTGCCGTCACGGTCCACGTACTTACCGTTTGATTCCATGTTGCCTTGTTGGAAGTACGCCGCGAAGCGGTGCAGATATTGGTCATAAGGCAGAATCGCTTCTGATTCCGCGCCGTGGAAGTTGTTGTACCACAGACCAATCAGTGCCAGCAGCACAGGCAGATTTTCAGTGAACGGCGAGCTTTGGAAGTGTTTATCCATGTCATGCGCGCCAGCCAGCAACTCAATAAAGTTGTCGTAGCCAATCGCCAGACAGATTGACAGACCGATCGCAGACCAGAGTGAGTAACGGCCACCCACCCAGTCCCAGAACTCGAACATGTTGTCGGTATCAATGCCAAACTCAGCAACGGCTTGTGCGTTGGTAGACAGCGCAGCGAAGTGTTTCGCTACGTGCGCCTGATCCTCTGCTGACGCCAGGAACCAATCACGCGCAGACAGAGCATTGGTCATGGTTTCTTGCGTCGTGAAAGTTTTTGATGCAATCAGGAACAGGGTTGTTTCTGGATTCAGATCTTTCAGGGTCTCCGCAACGTGTGTACCGTCAACGTTAGAAACGAAGTGCAGGTTCAAACGTGTTTTGTAAGCAGCCAGCGCTTCGCTCACCATGTAAGGACCCAGATCAGAGCCGCCGATACCGATGTTCACGATGTCAGTGATTTCTTTGCCGGTGTAACCTTTCCACTCACCACTGATAAGACGCTCGGAGAAACCTTTCATTTTCTCCAGCACAGCGTTAACTGCAGGCATCACGTCTTCGCCATCGACCATCACTGGCGTGTTGCTGCGGTTACGCAGGGCAACGTGCAGCACTGAGCGGCCTTCAGTGTGGTTGATCTTGTCACCACGGAACATCGCTTCGATAGCGCCTTTTACTTCCGTTTCATCAGCCAATGCGAACAGTTTGTCCAGCGTTTGCTCGCTGATCAGGTTCTTTGAATAGTCCAGCAGGATGTCATTGCCGAATTGCACAGAGAACTTATCGAAACGGTTCGGGTCGTTGGCGAAAAGCGAGGTGAGGGTCAAATCCTGCGCATCTTCAAAGTGAGCCGTCAGCGCTTTCCACGCTGCGGTTTGCGTCGGATTGATGGACTTCAACATAATCATTGTTCCTTTGTAGACAGAGTCTGTTATCGCGGGCACTGCCTTCCCACGTTACAGAGGTAGACCGCCTTGTTTCGGGGCAGCCTCCAGAATCGCATAATGGTATACCCAAACTTCCTGAAGGTGTAGGTTTCAGGGTACCTGAGTACAAGATGTCACCGACATCAACTCCAAGTCCTGTATACTTTTAGCCGCATTCAAATATCGCCGCTAGATTACAGGCACCAAGGGCGTGACAGTTTGCCACGAAAAAATTGCTGCAATGTTGCGCTAGGTCAGTGACGACCGATTAACCAACTTGAACTCGCAGCGTCACGCACTCTACCCAAAATTTTTAAAGCAGGTTGTTTTAAATGTGGACACAAAAAACAATTAGCCTACGTCCCCGCGCAAGAGGCTTCCATCTGATCACCGACGAAGTGGTAAAGCAATTACCGGAAATTCGCAGTCTCGATGTCGGCTTGGTGAACCTGTTTATTCAACACACTTCGGCCAGTCTGACACTCAATGAAAACGCTGATCCAACGGTGAGAAGCGACATGGAAGCGCACTTTAACCAGTTCGTGCCAGAGCGCGCACCTTACTATCAGCACACCTATGAAGGTGACGACGATATGCCTGCCCACATCAAAGCTTCCTTGTTGGGTGCGAGCGTGATGATTCCAGTCAGCAATGGCAGATTGGCATTAGGAACCTGGCAGGGTATTTACCTTGGCGAGCATCGAGACCACGGTGGCGCACGAAGAATAATTGTGACAATACAAGGCGGGCAAAACTAACGCCGTTCAGGCGAGCTGCACTGCTAGCTTGTCAAAATATGAATAACACCGCATAAACAACCTCTCGTTTGACGACTCACTTCCTATACTTTTCAAAGGGCTTGGGGAGGTCAAATGTTAGAAAACGTCAAAATCACAAGAAAACTGCCGCTGGTTATCATTTCCTTCGCACTTTTATCTTCAATTAGCACAGGAATGATGAGTTATAAGTTCGCTGCGGAACAGCTCATTCTCTCTGCGGAGTCAAAACTTGTTGCATTGCTCGACTCAAGAAAGGAATCACTACTCCAGTACTTTGATACGGTAAAACGCGATCTGTTTATTCACGCCCGTTCACCTCAGACGAGAGATGCGGTGATTGAAATCTCTGAGGCATGGGCAGATTTAGGTAGTCATCAGCAATCCACCCTTCAATCGCTTTATATTACTGATAACCCATTCGATGTCGGCCAGAAAGAAGCTTTGCTGAATGCCGAAGATGGTTCTGCATATAGCCAAGCCCATAAAGAATATCACCCTTTCTTCCGTAATCTAGCCGCTGAGCATGGATACTTTGATATTTTCCTCGTCGATAAAACGGGCAATATCCTTTATACCGTCAAAAAAGAAGATGACTTTGCCACCAATCTTCTCCATGGCAAATGGAAAGACACTCACTTAGCCCGGGCATTTACCATGGTCAATAAGAACCCTTCAGTGGGTAATGCCTACCTCACTGATTTCGAAAGGTATGAGCCCAGCTTCAATCAACCTGAAGCCTTTTTCGCTACACCCATACACAAAAATGGAGAGGAATACATAGGCGTCCTCATCTTCGAAATGCCAATTAAATATATCAACAGTGTCATGCAAATCAGCGCCGGTATGGGGGAAACCGGTGAGACCATTCTGATTGGCCCTGATGAGCTAATGCGAAGCAATTCCCGATTTCTTGATGGAGAAAATATTCTGGAAGCTTCTGTTCATACGGAATCTGCTGTGAAAGCACTAAGCGGTGTTTCTGGCGTTCAGTTTGAACAAGATTACAGAGGGATGGAAGTACTCAGTGCCTTTGCTCCTTTTGACTTTATGTCACTCCATTGGGCAATTATTGCTGAAATAGAGCGAGACGAAATATTGAGCCCTCTTCGTGTTTTTGTCAGTGCGTTAGCCTTTTCTGTGCTGGCTGGAACGGTCGTTATTTTTATCGTCGGGTATTTTCTTGCTTCAGACATTGCAAAGCCGATCGCTGCCATGTCATCAATGATGAACCGCATTGCTAACAATGAATTGGACATCAACATTTCTGTATCTGAGCGGAAAGATGAAGTCGGCCACATGGCCAAAGCGCTTGAGATATTTAAAAGCAATGCCATTGAAAAAGATAAGCTACAAAAAGAGCTGACTTATATGGCACACCACGACATGTTAACAGGGCTTCCAACTCGGCAGCTCATTACAGATCGCCTTCAGGCCATGACAAAAAGCTACAGCAAAGAGCATTTTCCATTTGCGGTTATGTTTGCTGACCTCGATAACTTTAAAACCGTCAATGATACCTTGGGTCACCACATCGGTGATGAAGTGCTTAAAGCCGCCGCTCGCATTTTTCAGGAGGCGTTGCGTGAAGATGACTTTGTTGCCCGAATTGGTGGTGATGAATTTGTACTGTTGTTCACCAATCTTCGTGAAGCAGAAGAAGCAATGGAAATAGCTGAAAAGCTCGTCGTCTCCATCGAAACAGGGCTGAAGCTGGTAAGTTCGACTATCCCTGTGACATTGAGTCTTGGAATTGCAGTATGCCCCGACGATGCCGAAGACACCACTTCCCTTATCCGGCATGCAGATGAGGCCATGTATCGAGCAAAACAGAAAAGTAAAAACTGCTGTAGTCGATAGACATAAACCGCCCAAGAATTCAGGGTTCAATGAGTTTTGGCTTGGGCAGCATTTGCGACATTTCTACGTATTGCGAGGTGAACTTCATGTTCACCTTTTCTGTTTCATGATTCCGAGAAAGAATCTCACCAACATTTAACCAACCAGTTTATTAAACAGCTATGATGACAAAAATAGACATCAAATCTTCATTCAAGAAGATTTGCCAATTAAGAAATAATTAATACTTTTTTGCCACACAGATTATTTTTGCTAATTTTTTTTACAGTTAATTCCTAATTGAACATTTAAATCCAACATATTTATTTCCTAATAATTTATTAAAAAAATACGCATATCGCCTTTCAGCAACAATTCGTTGGAACTTTTCAATACACTCCTATTATCGCTACTGTTTCATAAGCGAGAACAACCAAATCAATTGATCAGCCTGATGCAGCCAATCAGGAACGTAGATTTGCAAACATTCACTGGACTATGGACACGACGATAATGAAAAAAACACTTCTCGCTACAGCAATCGTTGCAGGAGCATTTACTTCAGCGCAGGCTTTTGCAAACTGTCCCGGTAACGTCTATTCCATGAATGCAGGACGTGGACATGTCGGCATGCTGCTTGATGTGAAAGAAGCCAAAGAAATGTCGAATCAATACTATGCCGATGCAAGTGAGCGTTCGATTTTCCATTCACGTGCCCTCTTCAGTGCTTCAAGCATGTCTTATGACCGCGTGACAGATCGCCTCTACTACACCAATGCTCCACAACCGACGTCCTACTATGTCGATGTGCCTGAGGGGACTTTCTCTGAAGATGAGCTGGAAAGCCTGGACCTTCACGCCAACAGAGTGGAAAGCTATCAGTTAGCTTATATGGATCCTACGACGGGTGAACATGTCGCTGGCCCAGCAGTGAACAAGCAAATTCTGCGCATGGCGTTTGATCCGGATTCCGGTGAACTGTTTGCTTCAGACGCGCGCACCATTTTTAAAGTGAACCCAAACACAGGTGAAACCACCCACATTGCGGACTTTGAGGATAATTTGAAGTTTGGCGGTTTCGCGAGTTGGGGTGACTTTGTGTTCCAGGATGGTGAACTGCTGTTTGTCACCAATGGCCGTACCTTTGTCATTGATACCACGACGGGTGCACAAACCCTGAAAGCCTTCCACTTCATCGATTTTGTCGCTGCGGCGACGCTGGATCAGAATGGTCAAATGCTGGTTGCAGCCAAGAATCAGAATGTGTCGGGCAACGTGAACAGTAATCACCTTTACCGCATCAAGCCTTCTACCGGCGAGAAGAAGCGTGTGGGCCTGTTCCCAAGCCGTATCAGCGCCATGGCAACCGTGACGTCTGAAGACCATACCTGTTACGAGAAAACCGAATTCAAGAGCGACTTGATCCCGCAAGTGACTGGCGTTTCCCTGACATCAAACAGCGTTGCCGAAGGTGACTCTGCATACTTTGTTGTAAACCTGGACAAAGCAACCACTGATGCGAACACCAAGCTGCGTGTTGCTTTGAAAGACGGCAGCGCAGTGGTGAGCAGTGATTATCAAAATACCGTATCGCTGCTGTTCTCAGATTTCACCACTGGCACAGCAACCCTTTCTTCAACAGGCACCGACATCACGCTGCCACAAGGCGTGACTTCCGTGCGTATTGAAGTACCAACCGTCGAAGATGCCGTGCATGAAGCTGATGAAACCTTCAGCCTTGATGCTTGGGTGAGCACGGACAAGAGCGATTTAACCTCTGCCACTGTGACCGTGACTGACGATGATCCTGCAGAAGTTTTACCAAGATTGTGTAGCAACGGAAACTGGGTAACACCAACCAACTCGCTGACATGGTGTTCCGAAAATGCCAACGAAACCTGGATTGGTGATTACCATAACTCCACCCATACTTCTGTTTATCAAGGTACCCTTGACGGTCTGGCAATCGGTGAAGCAAGTACCCTGAACTACAAGATTCTGTCAACGCAGGACATTGGTGGTTTGTCGCGATTCAAGGTTGAAATGGATTATGGCAACGGTTGGGTTGTGGTAGGTAACTACCAGTCAAGAGTCTACTCAAGACCAACAACGGTGCCTTACACCTTCAACTTTACACCAACATCAACGCAGGCGAAGTTCCGACTGACTTGGAATATCACTTCCGATCGCCCAGATGGCGGTGATGATATCTCTATCGGGATTGGTAAAGTCACCTGGTAAGTCACTACCAAAAAGAGCAGCCATTCGGCTGCTCTTTTTCATTGTTAGAACGGCTGGTTAATCATCACACGAAAGATGCTTTCTTCCGAACCCATCGCCAGCTCTGAACGCACGACAATGCCTTCCACCTGAAAACGCACTGCAGCACCAGCGCTCCACTTCATGTCGGTGTGAAGCTCACCTAAATCATACTCATCTGCAACCCGGCCAACGTCACTGAACAGTACCCATTGCCACCATGGCACATCATACCAATTGAAAACTGGCAATTTACCAAGCGGTTGCCATTCTGGTATGACGCGGTATTCAAGGCTATAACTGAGTGCTGAACGGTCTGCATATCGGCCAGATTGAAAGCTTCTCAGGCGATACAAACCACCTAAGCGGGCTGCAGCGAATTCCGGTGGTCTACGATAGACTGAATCACCGCCTATCTCCGTCCTGTCATTCCAGCTTGGTGTATCAGATGTGTAGAGGTTAAACGCCAGCACCTGCTCATTCGCAACCTCTTCCCACTCCCCGATATCCCAATACCAGCTTTGGCTAAGCTCCCACTTCCACCAACTTGCCCTGTCATCGGTTCCTGGGTCAAGCATGACAATGAACTCGCTAAGACTGCCTTCTGTGGGGTTATTGTTGCTGTCGCGGTTATCCCACTTAAAATGGGTTTCGAGTCCCCACACTTCAGTCGCATCCGAGAATTCGCTTGGCGCATTCACGCCCTCTCCTTTCAACGTTCTCGCCTGATAGAAAGGGCGAAAGTCGATGGAAGAAACGCCGCTGTTCCATGGTACATTGCCGTTCACTTCACGCTTGGGGGAAAGCGCTGCACGAATGGGGCTATTTACCGCCTCACCGAAAGGTAGGATGTAGCGAAAGGAAAGATGATGCTGGGCATCGCGACTATCTGCAGTCAGACGGTCTTCATACGAAGAATTGTTGGACGCCGCGGCACCCAGATAGTAGTCAAACTGCTTGAAATCACCTTCATAGAATTGCCCACTTAGCAGCCAGCGGCTGTCAGCAGAGAGCATGTAGTTGTTGGCGGCTACAAACCCCATCCAGCTATCTTTTGAAGTACCAAGCCCGGCCGCAAATAAGGATGCCTGAGGCTGACCCGCACCTTTCCAAAGCCCAGCCATACCCGCGGAGAAGCCCATGGTTTCCGTTGAGAAGACAAACGGTACCACTTCAATATCCCACGAGTCAGGCTCAGGCTGACTTGATGCCAGAACGCCATCAGGAAAAAGCAAAACAGGCAAAGATAAGAAAGCCGTAACTTGGGTTACGGCTTTAGAAAAATTCAAATTCAAAACGTTTTACAACTTACGTTTGGGTCTATTGACCCTAGGTATAAATCAGGTCAACACGGGATGTGAGATTGGTGACAAGCTCATAACCAATGGTGCCTACATGACGGGCAATTTCTTCCACCGGGAGATCATCTCCCCACAGAATCACTTCATCACCCACGCGGTCAGTAGCATCTGGGCCCAAATCAATGGTGATCATGTCCATTGATACTCGTCCCGACAAGGGTACACGTCTGCCGTTGATCATCACTGGTGTGCCATCAGGCGCAACGCGGGGATAACCATCGCCGTAGCCAATGGCTACCACACCGATTTTGGTATCACGATCTGTCATCCAGCGTCCGCCGTAACCCACCGTCTCGCCTTTTTTAGCTTCACGCACAGCGATAAGGCTGGAAGTCATTGTCATGGCTGGCTTGAGACCGAAATCCTTTCCACAGCGCTCCACCATCGGCGAAATACCGTAGAGGCTGATTCCAGGGCGAACATAATCAAAATGGCTGGTTGGCCAAATTAAACTACCGGAAGATGCCGCCAAGGATCTGTAACCTGGCTGGCCAGCGGTCAGTTCTTCAAACAGCGCAATTTGCTGCTCCGTGACTGGCTTTTCCGGTTCATCCGCACAGCCGAAATGGCTCATAAAGTTGAGCGGTTTAGCGACGTTTGGACAAGCATTCAGCCGCTCAATAAACTCGGCAACATATTCCGGACGCACACCCAAACGATGCATGCCGGTATCGATTTTCAGCCAAACATGGAGTGGATGTTCCAGGTTGGCTTTTTCCAGCGCTTCCAGTTGCTCAATACAATGAACCGCCGTTTGCAGATTCTGTGCTTCGAGCGTTGGCAAATCCGCCGAGGAATAAAAACCTTCGAGCAGCAGGATAGGTTTTACAATCCCGCCAGCGCGAAGGCTCACCGCCTCTTCAAGGCGGGCAACGCCGAGGCCATCGGCCTGAGAAGAAAGTGCCTTTGCCACGGGCAGAAGGCCATGTCCGTATCCATTAGCTTTAATCGCCGCCCAAGTTCGACTGTTCGGCGCCATGGCGCGGATAATGTCGATATTGTGGTTTAGGGCAGCCGTTTTGATGATTGCTGTCGCCGCTTTCATAACACCTCGCGGTTAATTCTCAACAAGCCATTTATTCTTCGTCAAACGCTGGGCCAGCATAGTTATCAAAGCGTGAGAACTGACCCTGGAAGGTCAGGCGCACGCTACCGATAGGACCGTTACGCTGTTTACCGAGGATAATTTCTGCAATGCCTTTGAGCGGACTTTCCGGGTTGTACACCTCATCACGGTAAATAAACATGATAAGGTCCGCATCCTGCTCGATTGCGCCCGATTCACGCAAGTCGGAGTTAACAGGGCGTTTGTCTGCACGTTGTTCCAGCGAGCGGTTAAGCTGCGACAGGGCGACAACAGGCACGTTCAATTCTTTTGCCAGCGCTTTGAGCGAGCGGCTGATCTCGGCAATCTCAAGGGTACGGTTGTCCTGAAGGCCAGGAACACGCATCAGCTGAAGGTAGTCGACCATGATCATCGACAGGCCACCGTGTTCACGCGCTACACGGCGCGCACGCGAACGTACTTCCGTCGGTGTCAGGCCTGAGCTGTCATCGATATACATGTTCTTCTTCTGCATCAGAATACCCATGGTCGATGAAATACGAGCCCAGTCTTCATCATCCAACTGACCAGTACGAATTTTAGTCTGATCAACGCGGGAAAGTGACGCGAGCATACGCATCATCAGCTGTTCGGCGGGCATCTCGAGCGAGAAAATCAGTACCGGCTTTTCCTGATCCATCGCGGCGTTTTCACACAGGTTCATCGCAAAGGTGGTTTTACCCATGGATGGACGCGCCGCCACGATAATAAGGTCAGAGCCTTGCAGACCTGCAGTTTTCTTGTTGAGGTCAGCGAAGCCGGTCGATACACCAGTCACACCATCTTGCGGTGATTTGAACAGGATTTCGATACGCTCAAGGGTTTTCGACAGAACATTGTCGATGTTCTGTGGACCTTCGTTTTCCGTGGTACGCGATTCGGCAATGGCGAAAACCTTGCTTTCCGCCATATCGAGTAAGTCTTCAGAAGTACGACCTTCTGGGTCATAACCTGCATCAGCGATTTCGTTTGCGACGCTGATAAGATTACGCACCATGGCACGTTCGCGGACGATATCCGCATAGGCCACGATGTTCGCCGCACTTGGGGTGTTTTTCGCAAGTTCTGCAAGGTAAGCAAAACCGCCCACATCTTCTAGCTGGCTGTGTTTTTCAAGGTTCTCAGAGAGAGTGATCAGGTCAAGGGGCAGACCAGCATCCAACAATTGCTTGGTGCTTTCAAAGATCAGCCGGTGAGGACGGCTGTAAAAGTCTGCAGCAACCACTTTTTCCGCCACGCTGTCCCAACGCTCATTGTCCAGCATCAGACCGCCCAGCACTGACTGCTCGGCTTCCAAAGAGTGCGGTGGCACTTTCAGGGCATCAACCTGACGGTCTTTGGGTTTGTTGGAATTAAATTGCTTGCTGCGTTGCTCTGCCATATCACTTATTACCTTGTCGATTCGACCGACATTATACCCAGAACGTCTGGCGAATAACTATCGCTAGCCGCTTTGGAGCGACCACGACTTTTTTACCTGCCAATTTAACGTGTTGCTGACGAAATGCAGGAGGATTCATATAGAATGTGGCTCCTCATGTTGTAATGGTAACCTAAATGGCGTCGTCGCTACTGAAACCGTCTCTGTTTTGTCTGGTGGCACTCCCTCTTTGTGCAAGCGCCAGTGTACCTGAACCATGGCAATCAGAAGTCGAGCTTGGGTTCCAAGCGCTATCCGGCAACTCCGACTCAATGACCATCAATAGCCGCCTCGGGGTTAACTACACCGAAGGTCCTTACCGACACACCTCAGAAGCAAAGTTCCTGCTGGTTGAAAAAGATGGCGAGGAAGACAAGCGCAAAAGCGAGTTCGAAAGTCAGGCTAACTACAAGTTTGACCCCAAGCGCTACGTGTGGGGAAACGTAAGCTTTCTTGATGATAAATACGGCCCGTATTATAAGGATCTTACCGTTGCGACTGGATTGGGCTATCAAGCGATTTGGCAGGAAGATTTATCACTCTTGCTGGAAATTGGCCCCGGTTACCGTTACCAATCCCCAAATCTGGATGAACTGGATGACGATGACCTCATCTTACCTTATGACGTGGAAGAGGCGATTTTGCGTGGTCAGGCTGAGCTGTCCTGGCAAATGACCAAGACCGCCCTATTTGAAGGTCGAATTACGGCTATCAGTGGACCAAGCAACACCAGTTTTGAAGCGCGGGCATCGGTGTCCACCAGCCTCATCGACGATCTGGCGATCAAGCTTTCCACCACCCAGAAATACATCAGTGAAGTCCCACCGGGTCTTGAGAACCTGGATTCAATCTTCACCGTGAATATGCTTTATAAGTTTTAGATACTGGGTACTGCAAGATTTTGGATGGTATCTAGAGACAAGCTCTTTGCCCTTTCCTAGGATCTGCTTTTTCCGCGAAGTAGATCCGCTTTCACTTTTCCTAGCATCGCTTTCCCAAACTCCAGGCACAAAAAAACCGACCCTAAGGTCGGTTTTTTCAAAGCGACGATGTGTCTGAATTACTCAGCAACAACGTTCAGCTTAACAGTAGCGAATACTTCAGAGTGCAGTTGCAGGCTGATTTCGTACTCACCAGTGTTACGCAGTGCACCTTCTGGCAGGCGAACTTCGCTCTTCGCTACAGCAACGCCAGCTGCAGTTACAGCGTCAGCGATGTCACGAGTACCGATAGAACCGAACAGTTTACCTTCGTCACCAGCTTTAGAAGCGATTTCTACCGCTTCCAGTGCTTCAACTTGCTCAGCGCGCGCTTGTGCAGCTGCCAGAGCTTCAGCAACTTTAGCTTCCAGATCTGCACGACGAGCTTCGAAGTGCTCAACGTTAGATTTAGTTGCCATTACTGCCTTACCTTGTGGGATAAGGAAGTTACGTGCGTAACCAGACTTAACAGTTACCTGATCACCCAGACCACCCAGGTTAGCGATTTTATCAAGCAGAATAACTTGCATTATCTATTCCTCTATTAACTTGGACAGTGCCGATTACTGATGCTTGTCAGTGTATGGCAGCAGAGCCAGGTAACGTGAACGCTTGATAGCGCGTGCCAGCTGACGCTGGTACTTAGCACGGGTACCAGTGATACGGCTAGGTACAATTTTACCAGCTTCGGTGATGTAGTTTTTCAGAGTCGCTACGTCTTTGTAATCGATCTCTTGTACGCCTTCTGCAGTGAAACGGCAGAATTTACGACGACGGAAGAAACGTGCCATGGGGCTATCTCCTGATCTAAATATCTATAATATCATCGGCATGTAACACTAATTTACCTGCGCCGTTTCGGCTGGTCTGGTAAGCGAGAAACCCACTCACCTTAATGTTACTGCCTAAAGCTAAATGCTGTGTTTTGTATTGAGACCCTTGCCCGCTCGCTACTACTTGTAATCGGCAGTAGGCTTGCCTTGGCAATCCAGCTTCCTGTTGTTCCGAACGATGCTCAAGCACAAAGTGACAATGAGGTATTCCGGCAGGACTCTGTTTTCGAATCGGCCCCTGGGTGATAACACCTGCAAGCTCAATTCGATTGGTCTTCAAGTCAAATTACTCAGCTGCTGCTTCGCCTTCAGATTGTGCTTCTGCACGCTCTTCGCGACGTGGTGCGCGCTCTTCTTTAGCCTTCATCATGATAGATGGCTCAGTGATAGCGCCTTTGGTACGCATGACCATGTTACGGATCACAGCGTCGTTGAAGCGGAACGCAGTTTCCAGCTCATCAACAACTGATTGCTCAGCTTCAACGTTCATCAGAACGTAGTGTGCTTTGTGCAGTTTGTTGATTGGGTAAGCCAGTTGACGACGGCCCCAGTCTTCCAGACGGTGGATCTGACCACCTGACTCTTTGATAGAACCAGTGTAACGCTCGATCATGCCAGCAACTTGCTCGCTTTGATCAGGGTGCACCATGAATACGATTTCGTAATGACGCATTGGTTGCTCCTTACGGATTATTCAGCTTCCACGCTTGGCCCGGTCGTCCAGCGGAAGCAAGGAACGAAAGTAAAAGACCGGGAATTTGGAGGCAGGATAGTACAGAATTGCGCCGCTAATAGCAACAAAAAGCACAACGCCCGGAGAAATAAATCACCGGGCGTTGCTTTGTGTGAAAACGGTCTGTTTTCTTGCAGTTATCCGCGGCGCTGGCGCACAGCTTCAAACAGGCAGATACCAGTCGCGACCGACACGTTCAGGCTCGACACGCTGCCCGCCATTGGAATACTGATAAGATCGTCACAAGTCTCGCGGGTCAGGCGGCGCATACCGTCACCTTCTGCGCCCATCACAATCGCCAGAGGTCCAGTCAGTTTCGCGTCATACACGTCATGGGTTGCTTCACCGGCAGTGCCGACAAACCACACACCTTTTTCCTGCAACGCACGCATGGTACGGGCTAGGTTGGTCACACGAACCAAGGGCACCACTTCTGCAGCGCCAACAGCCACTTTACGAGCCGTCGCGTTCAGTTGAGCAGATTTGTCTTTCGGCACAATCACCGCGCACACGCCTGCAGCATCCGCGTTACGCAGACACGCACCCAGGTTATGTGGGTCAGTCACCCCGTCCAACACCAATAGCAGAGGGCTCTCTTTGCCATCCAGAATGATGTCGAGGTCGTTTTCATTGTACTGGCGACCTGGCTTCACGCGGGCAATCAAGCCCTGATGAGAGGCACCTTTCGCTTTGTCATCCAGTGCTTTACGGCCCATTTCCTGCAGAGTGATACCTAGGCGGGTCAACTCATTCAATACAGGCAATACACGATCATCCTGACGGCCTTTCAGCACGAAGACTTCGATGAAGCGGGACGGATCAGACTCCAGTACGGCTTTAACGGCGTGGATGCCGTAAATCATTTCATTGCTCATGGATTACTTCTTATTCTTGCCTGCTCTGGCTGGTTTGCCTTTCTGCGCCTTTTTCTTGCGCACCTTCTCTGCCTTGGTTTTCTTCTTCGCCGGGTTTTCGCTTTTGCCGCCGCGCTTTCCTGCCGAAGCTTTATCGCCACGCTTTCCGGACGGGGCTTTATCACCCTCACCTTTTGGAATTGCGCCACGCTTCAACTGTTGGCGAACAGACATACGCTCTTGACGGGCTTCAGGATTTTTCCCTGACTCGGCGCGGCCTTTCTTGGCTTTATTGCGGGCAGTTTTACCTGCTCCACGCGCTTTACGGGTTGTTCCGTCCAGCTCGAAATCGATCATCCTTTCATCAAGGTTGACGGATAATACTTTGACCGTGACCTGATCGCCAAGTCGGAAAATACGACCAGAGCTCTCACCCACCAGTTTTTGACCCACCATGTCGTAGTTGTAATAGTCGTTGTCAAGGTTCGAGATATGCACCAATCCATCAATGTGCAGCTCTTTCAAGCGTACAAAGAAACCGAAACCAGTGACATTGGCAATAGTGCCTTCCATGACTTCGCCAACGTGATCCTGCATGTATTCGCATTTGAGCCAGTCAGATACATCACGGGTTGCGTCATCCGCACGGCGTTCTGTCATCGAGCACTGCTCGCCCATCACGTCCATATCATCAAAGGAGTAGTGATAACCGCCGGTTGGTGTCCAACGGTCTTTGTTTCGACCTTCTTCTTTGGCAATCAGATATTTGATCGCACGGTGAAGCAGCAAATCCGGATAACGGCGGATTGGTGAAGTAAAGTGCGCATACTGCTTGAGTGCCAGACCAAAGTGACCAGAGTTATCAGCCTGATATACCGCCTGCTTCATGGACCGCAGCAGCATGGTTTGGATAAGTTCCTGATCTGGACGGCCAGCAATCAAATGCGCCAGTTTGGCGTAATCGGTTGGAGACGGCTCTAAGCCACCTTCAAGTGCCAGACCCATTTCGCTCAAGAAGTCTTTAAAACCTGTGAGACGCTCCTCGCCCGGCGCTTCGTGCACACGGTACAGTGCTGGCTCTTTGGCTTTCTCAACAAAACGCGCTGATGCAATGTTGGCCAGAATCATACATTCTTCGATGATCTTGTGGGCGTCGTTACGCTCAACCGGCACAATGCGCTCAATCTTACGCATGGCATTGAAGATGAATTTGGTCTCAACAGTTTCGAACTCAATCGCACCGCGCTGCTCACGTGATGCCTTCAGCGCTTTGTACATGCGATTCAGTTCTTCAAGGTGCGGAACCAGCGGCGCGTAGCGCTCGCGAAGTTCTTCATCACCATCAAGCATCGCGGCGACTTTGGTGTAAGTCAGGCGCGCATGTGAGTTCATCACCGCTTCGTAGTGTCTGAAGCCAGAAAGCTTACCCGCTTCTGAAATGGTCATTTCACACACCATACACAAGCGGTCTACCTGTGGGTTCAGTGAGCAAAGGCCATTGGAAAGCACCTCCGGCAACATTGGTATTACCTGCGACGGGAAGTACACTGAGTTACCGCGGTTCACTGCTTCTTTGTCCAACGCCGAGTCTGGACGTACGTAGTAGCTCACGTCCGCAATCGCGACCCAAAGGCGCCATCCGCCAGATTTTTTCTTCTCACAGAATACGGCGTCATCGAAGTCACGGGCATCTTCACCGTCAATGGTGACCAGCGGCAAGTCACGCAGGTCAACACGACCTTTTTTCGCGTCTTCCGGTACTTGCTCGGTGAAGCTCTTGATTTGTTTTTCGACGTCTTGCGGCCACTCGTGCGGAATGTTGTGTGTACGCACGGCAATTTCGATTTCCATGCCTGGCGCCATGTTTTCGCCCAGCACTTCAACCACACGGCCAACCGGGTTGTGCTGACGGGTTGGACGCTGGAAGATTTCCACCACCACAACGTTACCCATACGTGCGCCTTTACGCTCTTCTTGCGGGATCACGATGTCTTGGCTGAGACGCGAGTCATCCGGCACCACAAAGCCCATGCCGTTTTCGACAAAATAGCGGCCAACAATCTGGCCTTTTCGCTCTTCCAGCACACGAACCACGCGGGCTTCTTTACGGCCGCGTTTATCCGTTCCTGCTGGCTGAGCAAGAATGAAATCACCATGCATCACCTGCTTCATCTGGTGATGTGGCAGCAGCCAGTCTTCACGGTTGCCTTTGCCTTCGGGGCGCAAGAAACCGAAACCGTCGCGGTGACCAATCACGGTGCCTTTGACGAGGTCCAGGCGCTCAGGCAGTGCATAGCACTGACGGCGGGTAAAAATGAGCTGGCCATCACGCTCCATGGCACGGAGTCGGCGGCGCAAGCCTTCGTATTCTTCGTCGCTGCGCAAACCCAGTACTTCGAAAAGCTGGTCGCGGCTTACCGGAGTGGTAAAACCTTTAATCACCTCGAGGAGGTGCTCTCGGCTCGGCACAGGATTGTCGTATTTTTCTGCTTCACGACCCAAATAAGGGTCGTTGCTGTGTAGGTGTTTGTCCTGAGACATATAAAATTCCCATTAGCGACATGTGTTACTCAGTATATCGCTTTGAATAAAAGAAATTGGGCACCCGCAAGAAATACCGACAAAAACTGGCAGTTCGTCTCAAACGATGAGAATCAGAGCGGGCGCGCTGGGATAAGAAGGTGCTGCAGGTCATTATTACCTGACACCAAATCATGAAGTGTGTAATTGTCCATCTCGTTAAGAAAAGCTTCCAAGGCTTTAGCAAGGGCACCTTTCAGACGACAAGCTGACGTAATGTGGCAATTTGGCTGCTCACAATTAACAAGTTGTAAAGGTTCGAGAGCACGGATCACTTCGCCGACAACAATGCTCTTTGCAGGTTTACCTAACCGGATCCCGCCGTTCTTTCCCCGAACAGCTTCCACAAGTCCTATCTGACTCATACGGTGAACAATTTTCACCATATGGTTACGGGACACCCCATATTTTTCGGTGACCACAGTAATGCTCGTCAACTCTCCTTCTGGGAGGGTAGCCAGATATATCAGTGCCCGAAGGCCATAGTCGGTAAAACTGGTTAATTGCACGTTATCAACTCTCCTTGCACACAGTGTACTTTGAAAGTAAAAAGCGCGCACTCTCTGATTTTTCTTTACTTCTCAGTAACCAAACTGCTCAGTTTTAAATCATCATACCTTTTAATCCATTTTTTGTTGATTTAAACATTCATTTTAGATACAACTTTAAACATGCATTTAAGATGAATCTTTAAAAACATAAGAAGGTAAACTTCATGCTCAACGAGAAAACCATTGAAATTGTAAAGTCCACAGCCCCTTTGCTTGCTGAAACCGGCCCTAAACTGACAGCGCATTTTTACGAGCGCATGTTCAGCCGACATCCGGAGCTCAAAGATATTTTCAACATGAGTAACCAGTTTACGGGAGCTCAACGCGAAGCACTTTTCAATGCGGTCTATGGCTATGCCGCCAACATTGATAACTTGCCAGCACTGCTGCCAGTAGTAGAAAAGATCGCGCAAAAGCATGCGAGCTTTAATATCACCCCGGAAATGTATGCCATCGTCGGTGAAAACCTGTTGGCAACGATCGATGAGCTTTTCTCTCCAGGTCAGGAAGTGTTAGACGCATGGGCAGAAGCCTATGGTGTACTTGCACAGGTATTCATTAATCGTGAAGAGGAAATCTACCAACAGAATGCTGGCTCTAACGGTGGCTGGCGTGGAACGCGTACTTTCAAGCTAGTCAGCAAAACGCCTGAAAGTGAAGTGATCACCAGTTTCATTTTTGCCCCTGTCGATGGTCAGCCAGTCGCGGACTATATGCCCGGACAATACATCGGTATTTATCTGTCTCCCGAGCAATTTTCCAATCAGGAAATTCGTCAATATAGCCTGTCTGCCGCGCCAAATGGCGAGCTTTACCGTATCTCAGTGAAACGAGAAGTACAGGGGACGGTTTCGAATTATCTGCATGACCACCTTAACGTGGGCGATACCGTTGAGCTCGCGCCACCAACCGGCGACTTTTGCTTCCATTCAGACAACGATACGCCTGTCGCTCTAATTTCAGGCGGTGTTGGGCTGACGCCTATGTTATCGATGCTGGAATCTCTCAGCAGTAAGCATGATGCCGAGATTCACTGGCTCCATGCAGCTGAAAATGGCGAACACCACGCTTTTGGAGGCCACATTGATACCTTGCTGAGCCAGCATCATAGTGCCAAGCGTGACGTGTGGTTCCGTGAGCCTTCAAATGCGGATTTACCGGGCGAACAATTTGACCATCAAGGCATGATAGACATCAGTAAAGTTGAAGGGCTAGCAGAGGATGCAAGCCGCGACTTCTATCTCTGTGGTCCGGTTGGTTTTATGCAGTCTGTAGCCACACAGCTTGTCGATGCTGGCATTAGCAAAGATCGTATTTTCTATGAATGCTTTGGCCCACATAAAGTGATTTAAGACTCATACAGAACGCAAAATGCCCGCTATATGCGGGCATTTTTAATTCGTTCTGAGCATTACCAATAAGTATCACGCCGTTTCGCGCGGGCAATGACATTGCGTGGCATCTTGTCTTCCAAAGCGCGTCTAAGCATGGCGATGCGATTGTGCGTGGACGAGTCAGCCGTGATGGTGTGGTACAACCAGCGATACGCATCTTCGTAATCCAGCGGACTTCCGTAATCAGCAACCAGAAGCTCGGCTAATTGAAGCCTCGCCCGCGTGTTCCCGAGAGATGCAGCTTCACGCAAATATGGAATCGCCCGCTCTTTGTCCTGCTGCACCAAGGTGCCTTTGGAGTAATAGCGACCAAGTTGCTCTAGCGCCGCTGGCAAACCCTGCTGTGCCGCGACCTGCATGTAATAAACGCCAGTTTCGACATCTCTGTCGACACACACACCCCATGCCAGCATATCACCATAAAGGAACTGGTAAGCTGGGGATTCAACGCGAATGGCACGGGCTTCGATATCTTGAAGGAGCTGGCAGTCGTCTTCTTTCACTTTTTTAAGGTGAGTATTCGACTCAAACAGACGGAGCAATTGCGACTCTTCATACACAGGAAGAGCCGGGCCCACTTCCGCTTTGGCGAAAGGGCTGGCTAACATCATGGATATAAATAAGGTACGCAGTTTCATGCCTTCCCACTATACAGGTTCTGTTCTGCCAAACAGGCGAATCATCCGTCTCTCTGGCATTGGATACGGTGTGTCTTGCCTAACTTATATCGGCAAGGGTTTGCCGAACTTTACCCTTTTTCCGGCGAAAAGATTCCACCAACCAATATCAATAGTATAGGGCGGGTTGGGCAAAAAAAAACCAGCCCTGAAGGCTGGTTTTTCTCTCACCGGTACCCGATTAAGACGCGAAAGGGTGAACCTTGATAATGGTCTCGTTGCGGTCTGGGCCAGTAGAGATGATGTCTACAGGTACACCGGTCAGCTCTTCGATGCGTTTGATGTAATCTAGTGCTGCTTGTGGCAGCTCTTCGATAGACTTAGCACCGAAAGTCTTCTCGCTCCATCCAGGAACGGTTTCGTAAATTGGAGTGATGTTCTCATACTCGTCAGCCGCCATAGGAGAAACATTCAGGATAGTGCCGTCTGCTTTCTGGTAACCAGTACAGATTTTGATCTCTTCCAGTCCGTCCAGCACGTCCATCTTAGTCAGACAGAAGCCAGAGATAGAGTTGATCTGGATTGCACGGCGCATTGCCACTGCATCGAACCAACCAGTGCGGCGCAGACGACCGGTAGTCGCGCCAAACTCGTGGCCAACAGTACCCAAGTGCTTACCAATTGGATCTTGTTTCTCTTGACCGTCATAAAGTTCAGTCGGGAAAGGACCAGAACCTACGCGGGTGCAGTATGCTTTTGCGATACCCAGGATGTAACCCAGGTGACGTGGACCAAAGCCAGAGCCTGCAGCAACACCACCAGCAGTTGTGTTAGAAGAGGTAACGTAAGGGTAAGTACCGTGGTCGATATCCAGCAGCGTACCTTGCGCGCCTTCGAACATGATCTTGTCGCCACGCTGACGTGCGTCATCCAGCTCTTGGGTGACGTCGATAACCATGCTGGTCAGGATGTCAGCTTGCTCCATCACTTTCGCCAGAGTTTCTTCGTAGCTTACTGGTTCCGCTTTGTAGAAGTGCTCCAACTGGAAGTTGTGCAGTTCCATCACTTCCTTAAGCTTCTCGGCAAACGCTTCTTTATCGAACAGGTCGCCTACGCGCAGACCGCGACGTGCAACTTTGTCTTCGTAAGCAGGACCGATGCCACGACCGGTCGTACCGATAGCTTTTGCACCACGTGCTTTCTCACGCGCCATATCAAGAGCGATGTGATAAGGAAGAATTAGCGGACAAGCTTCTGACAGGAAAAGACGCTCACGTACTGGAATGCCACGTTCTTCCAGACCGCTCATCTCTTTCATCAGGGCGTCTGGAGACAGAACAACACCGTTACCGATGATGCATTTTACGTTGTTGCGAAGAATGCCAGAAGGAATCAAGTGAAGAACGGTTTTTTCACCGTCAATGACAAGAGTGTGACCTGCGTTGTGGCCGCCTTGGTAGCGAACGACGTACTGAGCGTCTTCAGTCAACAGATCAACGATTTTACCCTTACCTTCGTCACCCCATTGGGTGCCGAGAACGACTACGTTATTACTCATCTTTTCCAGTCAGTTGATGATTAAAACGGGATTCTAGCACCATCGTTTGAAGGATGCAGTCATTTTTTGAGCGCCGTCCTGCTTATGGTCATTTGGGTGTCACAGTTTTTTGCTCTTTCGATTTACTTGGACGGCCACATCATATATGCGATCACCGCTCCCGCGACGACTAAACACCCACCAATACGGCGTAGCGTAGCATCAGGTAACAGACTCATTTCACTCACCATTTGACGCCATTTTTTCGGCACCAACATTGGCCCCAGCCCTTCAACCACCAGCACTAAGCCCATTGCAAGCCACAACTCAGACCCCATTTTTCACTCTCTTCTGTTTGGACAAAAAAAAGACAAGGCGCCAAGCCTTGTCTTTTCTGTTTTGCTATCAGGCAACGTGATTAATTTGCCTTCAACGTCGGCTCTTTCATGTACTGGAAGAACTCGCTATTAGGGTCAACAACCATGATGTCACCCTTATTGTTGAAGCTCTTCTCGTAAGCTTGCAGCGAGCGCAGGAAGTTATAAAACTCTGGCTCTTTATTGAAGGTGTTCGCATAGATCCTTGCAACTTCTGCGTCAGCTTCACCACGTGTTACACGTGCAGTACGCTCGGCTTCTGCCAAAACGGTAGCCACTTCCAGCTCGGCCTGCGCGCGAATGACTTCCGCCTTCTCTCGGCCTTGTGAACGGTGACGACGCGCAACAGTTTCACGCTCAGCTCGCATACGTGCGTAGATTGACTCACTGATTTCATCAGGCAGGTTGATCTTCTTGATACGAAGGTCAATCACTTCAATGCCGATGTCGTTGGCACTTTCCTGAAGCTCAGTCAGTACGTCTGCCATCACCTGCTCACGCTTCTCGGACACGATTTCCTTAATGGTTTTCGAACCGATTTCTGCACGCAGACCATCAGCCACTTTACGTTGTAAAAGGGCTTCAGCAGTCAGACGGTTACCACCACCCGTTGAAAGGTAGTACTGACCGAAATCTTTGATTTTCCACTTCACGTAGGAATCGATGATCACGTCTTTTTTCTCAGACGTTACAAAGCGGTCTGACTGGTCATCCATGGTCTGGATACGCGCATCAAGCAGTTTCACGCGGTCAAACAGTGGCACTTTGAATTGCAGACCTGGTTGATAGATCTTCGCCATGTCATCATCAGTTTTCAATACGCGGCCGAAACGGATCACGATACCGCGCTCACCTTCGTCGACAACAAACACTGACATTAAGCCAACAACAATCGATACGATGATTAGAGGAATTAATAACTTACGCATAATTAATATCTCCCCTGACGCGAAGTCGACGAACGGTTATTGCTTGGCGCTGAAGATTGCGTAGAGCTTTCAAGCTCAATGCCGTAATCTGAAGCATTGTTATTAACCGTGGTCGAACGTTGCTGAGGAGTTTGGTTCATCAGCTTGTCCAATGGCAGGTAAAGCAGGTTGTTGCCGCCTTCCTGCGAATCAATCAACACTTTGCTGGTGTTACCGAAGACGCTCTCCATCGTCTGGAGATACAGACGACTACGCGTGACTTCAGGTGCAGCCTGATATTCAGGCAACAGCTTCTCGAACTGCGCTACGTCACCCTGCGCTTCGTTAACCGTTTTCTCTTTGTAACCCAACGCTTCTTTCTTCAGACGCTCTGCACGACCGGTTGCCTTTGGCAAAATGTCGTTGCGGTATGCCTCTGCTTCTCGGATGAAACGCTCTTCATCCTCGCGCGCAGCAATGGCGTCATCGAATGCGTCTTTAACCTGCTCCGGTGGACGGGCAGTGTCGAAGTTCACGTCAACCACCAAAAGGCCCATATTGTAACGGTCCACGATGCGGTTGATTTCAACTTCGGTGCGCTCACGGATTTCCTGACGACCAGAGGTCAAGATTTGGTCCATCACAGCATCACCGATAACCGCGCGTAGCGCAGAATCAGTAGCCTGTCGCAGACTGTCATCCGCATTAGTTACCGAGAACAGATATTTTTCCGGATCAGAAACACGGTATTGCACGTCCATTTCAACGCGCACTACGTTTTCGTCCTTGGTCAGCATGTCGCCTGAGCCACGCAAAGAACGGATTGCCTGTACGTTTACCGGCGTCACTTCATCGATAAACGTTGGCTTCCAGTTCAGACCTGGCTGCACGATGCGGTCGTACTCACCGAAACGCAGCACAACACCACGCTCCGCTTCACCGATAGTGTAAAACCCTGAGACACCCCAGATCACTGCACCCACAACGGCAATAACGCCCAAACCAGCAGCACCGCTGCCACCTAAAGACGGCCCCTTGCCGCCAAACAAGCCACTCAGTTTGCGGCTTAATTTGCCAAACACCTCATCGAGGTCAGGCGGCCCTTGGTCACGACCACCGCGGTTACCCCACGGATCTTTGTCCTGACCGCCATTATTTCCTGGCTCATTCCACGCCATTAGAGCACTCCATCAGTATGATATGACGATAGTTTTTATACTGTAACAGGCTGTCAGTGGACGATAAAGTCGCCTAACTCACTGCCTTCCCTTTTTTTCAACCTCAACCAGTCTGTTTGAGGTAACCGCACGTCGACTAGCAAATGTCCGTCCTGCTCGTATTCTTCATGCGTAATACAGCGCAACTGACAGAATTTACTATGCATTCTGCCGATAGCCGCAGGTGGAATACGTAAGCGATAGCTTACCATAGTCCCCGCCAGCCTCTCGGTCAGTGCCTCAAAAAGAAGATCTATGCCCTGATCTGCCAGTGCAGATACATAGACAACACGGGGTAAACCGTCTTCATCACGCTCAATTCGTGGCGAGGCCTCTTCCATGTTGTCGATTTTGTTCATCACCAACAATGTTGGGATTTCATGAGCATCGATTTCTTCTAGTACCACATCAACCGCTTCGATGTTCTCTCGGAAGCGATCATCACTGGCGTCGATAACGTGCAGAAGCAAAGCTGCTTCCTGTGTTTCCTGCAACGTGGCTTTAAACGCAGCTACCAGGTCATGGGGTAGATGACGGATAAACCCAACAGTATCGGCAAGAATCACGTCACCAACATCTTCCACCTCGATTTTGCGCAATGTCGGATCCAGCGTTGCGAAAAGCTGATCCGCTGCGTAAACCCCCGCTTCAGTGATGCGGTTGAAGAGAGTGGATTTGCCGGCGTTGGTGTATCCCACCAGCGAAACGGTTGGTACTTCAGCACGGCTTCGGGCTCGTCGGCCCTGTTCGCGCTGTTTAGACACTTTCTCAAGTCTACGCAGAATCGCCTTAACACGATCACGCAGCAATCGGCGGTCCGTCTCGAGCTGGGTTTCACCCGGGCCACGCAGACCGATCCCCCCTTTCTGACGCTCCAAGTGCGTCCAACCTCTTACGAGGCGGGTGGAAAGGTGGCGAAGCTGCGCCAGCTCTACCTGCAACTTACCTTCGTGAGTGCGGGCTCGCTGTGCAAAGATGTCCAGGATCAAACCAGTGCGATCAAGCACACGACATTTGACCAGACGCTCGAGGTTTCGTTCCTGCGCTGGAGAGAGCGCATGGTTGAAGATAACAATGTCAGCCCCGGTCATCCGGACAGCGTCTGCAATCTCTAGGGCTTTACCTTCACCTACGAAGTATTTGGAATGCGGGGACTGGCGACTACCCGTAATGGTTTGTAGCCTGCTAACCCCCGCTGACGATACCAGCATTTCAAATTCGCTGAGATCTTCCCATTCGCCTTCCTGGGTGAAGTTGATATGAACTAAAACAGCCTGTTCACCGGCTTCATAACGGTCAAACAAGCGATCAACTCCTTACCAAAGGATTATTACTCCTCAGTCTTCTCTTGCGGACGTTCGTTTGGTGAACGCTCAGAGTTGTTGTGATGGTGGTTCACTGGGCGAGCTGGGACCACGGTAGAAATCGCGTGCTTGTAAACCATTTGGTTTACAGTGTTTTTCAGCAGGATCACGAACTGGTCAAAAGATTCGATCTGGCCCTGAAGCTTGATACCGTTTACCAAGTAGATAGAAACAGGTACACGTTCACGACGCAGTGCGTTCAGAAATGGGTCTTGTAGAGATTGCCCCTTAGCCATTTTTAATTTTCCTTATTGGTTTGTAGTTGTATTAGCAACAATAAAATCAACAACGCCGCATACAACAACCCAAAGTATACCTGTCTCTTCCCGGATCAGGTCAGACACTTTGTGACTGTTTGTAACGATAGCCCGGCATCGTCGCTATCAAGCCATGTCAAATCATCCCAGCTACGAAGCCAAGTGATCTGACGTTTGGCTAACTGACGGGTTGCGCACACACCGCGATAAACTGCATCGTCAAGCGAACAGCTACCCGCCAAATAATCCCACATCTGTCGGTACCCAACGCAACGGATCGAAGGCATATCAGGATTCAGATCGCCACGATCATAAAGTTTGCGTACTTCCGCTTCGAAACCGGCTCCCATCATTTTCTGGAAACGCAGCTCGATACGTCGATGCAGCTCTCCCCTTTCCTTAGGGGCTATAGCAAATTGGTGAACCTCATATGGCAACGGTTCACCTTTGGTTTCGGTCAACTCAGTGAGAGTTTTACCCGAAATACGAAAAACTTCCAGCGCTCTCGACAATCGTTGAGGATCATTCGGGTGGATCCTCGCACCTGCGACAGGATCTACTTTGCACAACTCGTCATGCAGTGCCTGCCAGCCGTGCTCCTTCGCTTCCTGTTCAATTTTAGCGCGGATCACTGGATCCGCCGATGGCAAAGGAGACAAGCCTTCCAATAATGCTTTGAAGTAAAGCATGGTACCACCAACCAAAAGGGGAATTCTCCCTTTTGCGACAATATCTTCCATTTCGCGCAAGGCATCTGCACGAAAGTCCGCAGCCGAATAAGCTTCTGATGGATCTAGGATGTCGATCAATCGATGCGGAGCCAGTGCCAACTCTTCTGCAGTTGGCTTGGCCGTGCCAATATCCATTTCCTTGTAGATCAAAGCGCTGTCAACACTGATGATCTCAACAGGAAACTGTTTTCTCAGGCCAATTGCCAGATCAGTTTTACCTGATGCAGTCGGCCCCATTAAAAAAATTGCCTTCGGCAATGGCTTAGTCATGTTTAAAAGCTTCTATTGCCGCTGTCACGTCAACCGGACGCAACAACGTTGAATAATGCACTGCCAGCCTCTCCTGCCAGCAGTTTTCTAAATCAGAGATCAGTGTAACGGCTTGTGACAAACCGTAGACGTCTGTTTTTTGCGTCGCCTGACCTGCGAGCCACTTTGCCAGTGATTCAGCAGCCACTGTATCGGACTCGCTGGCAATAAATGCCATTAACGCGGGAACGAACTGCTGCAAATTATGATTACGCATCGGCTGACAAACGGCCATCACCATCAACTGAGTCGACGACTTTTGGCGAAGAAGCATACCAAATTGCTGAAGCAGACTTTCATGTTTCGCAAGTAATGCCAACTCTTCACCCGATGCAGGTAGCGCCTGAGGAATCAAAAGCGGTTGCGCTTTCATGCCTTTGCCCTCTGCCGCAGCTTGGAATTGTCCAAGCATGGCGAGGTAAGAAGCGGCATCCAAATCCAGCAGGGCAATACCATCGGCGCGTTGAAGCAACAAGTACTTGGACGACACCACGGCCAACGCCTTACCCAAGCCACTTCCTGCATGCCCAACGGAAACCGGTGTTTGTGTCATCGTTTGTGGGGTAAACACCGGAGCGGCCTCGGCCACTTGCGAATCCGCCGCAGGTACCACAGGGGTTGTCATGAGCGCTTGATACACTTTTTGCTCTCGCTTCGACGGCGCAGTTTCTCCATATTGCTCACGGCGCGAACCACTGCCAGACGAAGCTCCCGAAGACGACTGACTAAAACCCGAAGCACGTTGACTCTGCCCTGCAGACTGAGGCCGCCACTCTGCATATTCTGCCTGACCTGGGTAGTTGGAATAAGCAGAGCCCGAGCTTTGGCTTTCCACTGAATTGCCTGTTTCACCTGCTGGGATATCAGGCAAAGCTTCAGGCTGGGTAGCATTTTGCCCACTGCTGAGATCACTCACTGGCGACTGTTCAAACTCAAGCACGGGAGCTTGCTCTGCCGCAACTTGAACTAAGGCATCTGCCACGGCCTGATAGATAAAGTCATGTACCAGGCGGGCCTGATGGAAACGCACTTCATGCTTGGCAGGGTGAACATTCACATCCACTTGATGCGGATCGATATCGATATATAGAACGTAAGCGGCGAATTGATCGGGACGCAATGATGCTTCATAGCCCTGCCGAATCGCATGATTGATGAGTTTGTCTTTCATCATCCGCTGGTTCACAAAACAGTGTTGAATATCGTTCTGCGCCCGCGCACCTTCCGGCGTACAAATCCAGCCCTGAAGGGTTAAACCTTGATGTTCCAAGCTCACTTCCACGGCGCTTTTTACAAACTGAGAACCGCAAATAGCTGCTAGTCGTTTTTCACGCTGGGCATCATTCGATGCCGCTCGATACTGGCGCACGATAGTGCCGTTGTGACGAAGCGTGATAGCCACATCAAAACGGCTCAGCGCAATGCGTTTCAGCAGCTCATCAATATGGCCAAATTCAGTTTTGTCAGTGCGGAGAAACTTGCGACGAGCTGGTGTATTGAAGAATAAATCCACCACTTCAACCGTTGTCCCTACGGGATGAGCAGCAGGTTTAACCTGCACTGCCATATCCCGTCCTTCTGCATAGGCGGACCAAGCTTCCGATTGGGTAATGGTTCTCGATGTCAGCGTGAGTCGGGATACCGAGCTGATACTCGCAAGCGCCTCGCCACGAAACCCAAGACTGATGATGGCTTCAAGGTCATCAAGGCAAGAAATTTTGGAGGTAGCGTGACGGCTGAGTGCCAATTCGAGTTCTTCTTTGGCAATGCCTGAGCCGTTATCACGAATACGGATAAGCTTGCTGCCGCCTTTCTCGATATCAACATCAATGCGGGTCGCCCCCGCGTCAATGCTGTTTTCGACAAGCTCTTTAACGACAGAAGCAGGCCTTTCAACCACTTCGCCTGCTGCAATCTGGTTCGCCAGACGCGCAGGTAAGATTTGAATTGCCATGCTTAGCTCCCGGGGATAATCAAGGTCTGGCCAACAGCCAACTCGTCAGAACGCAATTTATTGGCGCGACGGATACTGTCTACCGTCACCCCATAATTGCTGGCGATTTTACCCAGATACTCTCCGCGTTTCACTTTGTGCTGCTTATCCTTGGGCTTTACGCCCACAATTTTCAATTTCTGCCCGATAGCCAATTCATCAGACCGAAGTTTATTGGCACTGCGAATGCTGGCAACACTAACATCATATTCCTGCGCGATTTTACCGAGAAATTCACCACGCTTAACGGTGTGAGTCACGGTTTTACCTGATGAGATCACAGGCTTAGAGCTGCTTCCTGAGGGCTTGGTCGCTGATGCGAGCGCACCAACATTAACATCAGGAACAGTCAATACCTGACCCACTCTCAGACTGTTAGACTTCAGGCCATTTGCCGCTTTTATCGCTGACACCGAACTGCCGTATTTACTCGCAATCACTGACAAAGACTGACCAGACGTCACTTTGTGTTTGACGCCATTCTTACGCGCAGCCATCAAGGTGCCATCTGGCGGGAATTCTTCGAAATAGGTCAGCACACCCTTATAAACGGCATTGGCAATTTTCTTTTGGTGGCTGGCAGTATGCAGCAGTTTTTCTTCCTGAGGATTGGTGATAAAGCCAGCTTCAACCAAAAGTGATGGGATATCAGGTGATTTCAGTACTGCAAGACTCGCATGCTCAGGGCTGGATTTGTGAAGCTTAGTCACCTTACCCATTTCCTTCAGTACGCGAATCGCAACGTCATAACCTTCTTTTTGTGAGTTACTGAACTGCAAATCCAATACTGCACGGCTCAGGTACTCGTCTTCATTGTCGTTCAGTAGTGCGCCACCACCCAATAAATTGGACTGCTCTTCGTGTTTTTCTATCCAACGACCGATTTCACTGTTAGCACGGCGACGGGATAACACCCAGACAGACGCACCGCGAGGCTGCGGTTTGTGGAATCCATCAGCGTGAATTGAAACTAACAGATGCGCCCCTTTACGGCGGGCTATATCCGAGCGCTTGTTGAGATCAACGAAATAGTCACCATTACGTGTCAGTACCGCCTTCATGCCAGGTACAGCGTTGATCTTGGCAGCAACCTGTCGGGAAATAGCCAGAGTCACATGCTTTTCATATTTACGCCGTGGCCCCACCGCACCCGGATCGTTACCGCCATGACCTGGGTCGATAGCGATAATAATGTCGTCGGTACCAAATGGCAGTGCGGTTTGAGTTTCTGTCGCAGTAGCAGGCTTGGTTGGTTTACTCGGCTTAGCGGCAACTTTTTTATTGCCGTGAGGAATATCAATGACCAGTCGGTGACCATATTCGCCACCCGGTGCCAGCGGAAACAGGCGCGGCACACTTTTGTCTTTGAGTTCGAAAACCAGACGATAGGTACCCTTGCTTGGCGGGTTACTCTTACGGATTTTGGAGAGAATCTTACTGTCGCTGACGTTTTTCGGCAGCGTCATTCCCAAAGAGGTGTCTTTTAGATCCACGACCAGACGATCTGGCTTGGTTAGGGTGAAATAACTATAAGAAGGCTCACCCGCCAAATCCATCACTACGCGCGTTTCATCCGGCGCAGGCCAGACCCGCACATTTTCCAGTGAATTTGCCAGCGCAGAAGAAAAAGCTCCCAGCCAACAGATCAAACCCAGTAACACGCCCCGCCAAAGCATATCGTTATTTCCACTCCAGTTTTGCCAGCAGCGCTTCACCAACAGGCGTGTTGGCTGTTACCTGCACTGAACGTTGTTCGTCTTTGTATTTCAGTGTGATATCAAGATCCGGTTGCGGCAACAAACCTTCACCTTTTTCTGGCCATTCCACCAAGCAAAGTGCATCAGGTGTGAAGTAATCCCTGATCCCCATAAATTCGAGCTCTTCCGGATCAGCGAGTCGATAAAGATCGAAATGATAAACTTGCCAGCTATGCAGTTGGTAAGGTTCAACCAAGGTATAAGTCGGGCTTTTCACATTGCCAGAATGGCCTAAAGACTGGATAAAACCGCGGGAAAAAGTGGTTTTCCCTGCCCCCAGATCACCGTGAAGATAAATTGTTGTTTGCTGCGCACACGATGCTGCCACAGCCGCACCAAAGGCAACTGTTGCCTGCTCATCGGCAAGCTCAGTCATAAAAGTCTGTGTCATGTTTCTCACTGCTTTTTCAACGGTACTTGCTCTGTCTACCGTTGCATTTGTTTTATGTTTTTTCCGAGAAAAGGAAGCAAGTCACTGGCCACCAGCCCTCGCTCTCCCTCTTGCGCAGCAATGTCTGCCGCGTAACTGTGTAAATAAGTACCAAAGTTGGCTGATGCTGAAGGCGAGAGCATTTGCGCCATACATCCAGCAATTACGCCTGTCAGGACATCTCCCATGCCGCCACTGGCCATTCCGGGGTTGCCTGCATCAATGATGCTTAAAGTGCAGCCATCATAAACGATTGTGCCTGCGCCTTTAAGCACCACTACACCGCCATAGCGTTTATGTAGTTCTTTGACGGCAGAAAAACGATCCCGTTCAATTTCTATTACGCTGGTTCTCAATAAATTTGCGGCTTCTCCAGGATGCGGCGTCAAAACCCAGTGATCGTTGTGTTTGGGAGCGTCCGCCAGCAGGTTAAGTGCATCAGCATCAACGACCATTGGTCGTCCGCTTGCAATAGCGGTATCAAATAGCTTTTCGGCCCAAGCACTTCTACCAAGACCAGGGCCAATGGCAATGACATCAGCCCAAGCCAGAACCCCTCTGAGCGTTTCAATGGTTTCGCTCTCGTGCCACCAGCGCGTCATCAGTTCTGGTTGGCGTGCCAACAAAGCAGGAACATGACTCTCATCACTCAAGACTGCAACTAATCCAGCTCCGCTTCGCAATGTCGCCTGACCACTCAGAACAATGGCACCGCCCATCCCTTTTTGACCACCCACACACATCACACGCCCGGCATGACCTTTATGCACGCAGCCCTTCCGCTTGGGTTCCAGTTCTGCTGCGAGAGAAAGCGTCAGCAGTGTAGACGAAGCAGGGATATGCGCAGCAAACTCCTCTCCAATACCCAAACCGTCATAGAGAATGTCACCACAATGATCGCGCGCCTTGCCGGTAAAGAGGCCTTGCTTCAACCCTACAAAGCTAACCGTACAATCTGCAATGACGGCCTCACCCCAGACGTGTCCGGTATCCGCATCCAAACCGCTCGGAAGATCCACGGCGATCTTAGGGCAGTCCAAGGCATTAATGGTATTCACCGCTAGCAAGTATGCACCTGATAAATCGCGGCTGAGCCCGGTACCAAAGAGCGCATCAACAACCACGTCATAATTGTCGCTTGGCAGAATGCCTTGCAATATCAAACCACCAGCAGCCACAAACTTCTGCTGCGCTTTTAACGCATCACCAACGACAGTAGAAGGGTCTGCCACCGATACCAGTGTCACTGACATCTTGGCTTCCAGAGCGAGCCTGGCGATCACATAACCATCACCGCTATTATTGCCGCTGCCACAACACACAAGGATCGATTCTGCATCAGGCCAACGCTCTTTCATCGTGTCAAAAACAGACAAACCCGCAAGTTCCATCAGGTTGTACATTTCCACACCAAGATCCGCTGCGATCTTGCGCTCTCCGTCTCTGACCTGATCCGATCGGTAAAGTGAGTGTGGTAGACTTGCGCTCATCTTTGTTTTTCCTTGCTGATCTTATGCCTGAGTCCCGATCTTTATCGTCGATCAATTTTACCCAACTTGCTGAAAATATCAGGCAATGGGGACATGAACTAGGATTTCAGCATATTGGGATCACCGATGTTGATCTCAGTCAGCATGAAGCACAGTTGCAACGCTGGCTCGATAACGGCTATCACGGGGAAATGGACTGGATGACACGCCATGGCATGATGCGCGCCCGTCCTCAGGAACTGGTTGAAGGCACAGTCCGCGTGATCAGTGCCAGAATGAATTACCTTCCGCCAGATGCCGGGTTCGCCAAAACATTGGAAACTCCCTCTCTTGCCTATATCAGTCGTTATGCGCTTGGCCGTGACTACCACAAACTCATCCGCAACCGCCTGAAAAAATTAGGACAGCGAATCGAGGAAGAAGTAGGGAAATTCGGCTATCGACCTTTTGTCGATTCCGCCCCGGTTCTGGAACGTCCACTGGCAGAGAAGGCCGGTCTTGGCTGGACAGGCAAGCATTCGCTGCTGCTCAGTGAAGACGTCGGTTCTTGGTTTTTTCTGGGCGAACTGCTGATTGATCTGCCCTTACCAGTGGATGAGCCGACAGTAAGCCAGTGTGGCAAGTGCGTAGCATGTATCACCTCTTGTCCCACTGATGCCATTGTTGGCGACACCATTGTCGATGCCAGACGTTGTATTTCTTACCTCACGATTGAGCTTGATGGTGAAATCCCAGAAGAGTTTCGCGAGGCGATGGGGAACCGAATCTATGGCTGTGATGACTGCCAGTTGGTTTGTCCATACAACCGCGAAGCTGAGTTAACCAACGAGTCTGATTTTTATGGGCGAGAAAGCTTGGTCCAGCAACCTCTGAAAACGTTGTTCAGCTGGGATGAATCCACATTTTTGAAAGAAACTGAGGGTTCGGCCATTCGCCGTATAGGCCACGAAAAATGGCGCCGTAACCTCTCTGTGGCCATGGGAAATGCCCCTTATGATCCAGAGATTATTGAACTTTTGGAATCGGCCAAAGGATTCTCTGCTATGCTTGATCAGCACCTTGATTGGGCGCTTGAACAACAGATTAAACGCCGGAATGAACATGCCGTTGATGTTCTGTCTTCCTCAACCAAGAGGTTAGTCAGAATCGTTCAGAAAGGTTTACCAAGGGATGCCTAAGCGCAATCGTGCGGTAGTGGAAAGTCACCTATCTGCTCAAAATTAATGCAAAAACAAGACACAGATTCACTTCTTCTGCGAAATGTGGAAAACCTTTTCAGTACGCTATAAAACAGTGCATGCTGATAAAGTTAAACACACTCTGTGAATAATCTCAGATGAAAGTCACGAAAGGTGATGAAGTTGGGGATAATCGTTTGAAAACATTGGATCCATACATTTTAATTTCATTTAAAACATAAGGTTACAATGAAAACAATTCACAGGGATCAGTTTTCCACCGATCAACATCCGCACAAATAACTCTGAGTAACGTCACATCTTCTGATATTCATCAACGGCTTTACCCACAAGCTAGGCTTTGTGGATAACTCTGTTAAGAAACACGATAAAAAGGTGCTCAAAGCTTGATGCAGACACATTCGCTGCAAAAACTCATTCAGATTGTATTTGGGCTAGACCTTGCCCGGAGATAATGCTTCACAGCATTAAAGACAACGACCCGCTACACCCTAAAATAACTGGTGCATTCAATGCTGAGTGTTGGTGCTTACAGATGATGTTCCGTAAGAAATTTGGAGCGATACATGAGGTTCCTGCTCTCAAGGTAAAAGACGTGACCTCAACCTTGGCTTTGATACCTGCTGTAGCGCACTTCCAAATGGAAGTTTGGAGCGACACACGAGGTTCGAACTCGTGACCTCAACCTTGGCAAGGTTGCGCTCTACCAGCTGAGCTAGTGTCGCATTCAAAGAGCGTCCGAAATGTTTCGGTAAATTTGAATCAAACGGCTAAATTTGCCATTCGAGCTTTCTTATCGAAAGAAAATTTGGAGCGACACACGAGGTTCGAACTCGTGACCTCAACCTTGGCAAGGTTGCGCTCTACCAGCTGAGCTAGTGTCGCTTTTTGTTCCAACAGTGTTGGATTATTTTTTTTTAGCAGCTTAGGGCTTAGCCTATTCTGCGCTTCCCGAAGGAAATCAAAATTTGGAGCGACACACGAGGTTCGAACTCGTGACCTCAACCTTGGCAAGGTTGCGCTCTACCAGCTGAGCTAGTGTCGCATAGATCATCCGACAATCAATCGGAATCATTTCAAATTTTGGAGCGACACACGAGGTTCGAACTCGTGACCTCAACCTTGGCAAGGTTGCGCTCTACCAGCTGAGCTAGTGTCGCATAGATCATCCGACGATCAATCGGATCATTCAAATTTTTGGAGCGACACACGAGGTTCGAACTCGTGACCTCAACCTTGGCAAGGTTGCGCTCTACCAGCTGAGCTAGTGTCGCTTTATCAAAGACATTTGTCTCTGTCAGGGCTGCGAATTATACGAAGAAAAATCGCGGATGCAATACTCTGAATCCAGAATTTTTGATTTTTCTTCGCATTGGTTATTTTGCCGTCAGATCGTAAAGATCTTGCTCCGGTAGTAACGAAGTTCCTCAATTGACTCCCGAATGTCATCCAGTGCCAAATGAGTCCCTTGTTTTTTGATTCCTGACAGAACTTCAGGTTCCCAGCGACGAACCAACTCTTTGATCGTGCTGACGTCGACGGTACGATAATGGAAAAAACGTTCCAGTTCAGGCATATGCTTATAGAGGAAACGGCGATCCTGGCCAACACTGTTGCCACAAATCGGCGACACACCGGCAGGCACCCAGTCTTGCAGGAAAGCGATCGTTTGTTTGATCGCGTCAGTTTCACTCACGGTGCTTGCTTTTACACGATCCACCAGCCCGCTGCCAGTGTGAGTATTGGTACACCACTCGTCCATTTTCGCCAGTTCTTCATCAGACTGGTGAATGGCGAGCACAGGCCCTTCAGCTAACACATTAAGTTCAGCATCTGTTACAACGGTAGCGATCTCAATGACTTTATGTACTTCTGGGTCGAGCCCTGTCATTTCGAGATCAATCCAGATTAAATTCTTATCGCTGAAAGACATCCAAATTGCCTATTTTACAAGTAAACCATGTATCATACTTAGCCTGACATGAAAGCCAACTAAACTAGCGACATTCTCGTGGCAAAAAAGAAAAAGCTCACAAAAGGCCAGTTACGCCGAGTACGGACAAATCAAAAAAAACGCATCGATCGCCAACAAGAAGAGGTCCAGTGGGACGAATCTCTGCTTGAGTCTGCCCGTGAAGGGGTGGTGATCACCCGTTTCGGTCAGCACGCTGACATCGAAGATACTCAAACTGGCATCATCCACCGTTGCAACCTTCGCCGCTCTATCGAAAGCTTGGTGACCGGAGACAAAGTCGTCTGGCGTCCAGGCGTGGAAACACTGCAAGGCATTGCCGGCGTTGTGGAAGCTGCTCATGAACGCCACTCAGTGCTTACCCGTCCTGATTACTATGACGGCGTCAAACCGGTCGCGGCCAATATTGATCAGGTGGTGATCGTTTCCGCGATATTACCCGAATTGTCTACGAACATTATAGACCGTTACCTGATCGCTACCGAACAGGTTGGCTTCAAGCCCCTTATTGTGATCAACAAGATTGATTTGTTGGACGCTGAAGGCCTTGAAATGGTTAAGAATATCCTCGCTTTGTACGCCGAAATTGGCTACGAAGTATTGATGGTCAGCCAGAAAAGCGGTGAAGGCGTCGGCGAGCTGAAAGCGAGTTTGGCCGATGGCACAAGCATTTTCGTGGGTCAATCTGGCGTAGGTAAATCCAGTTTGGTGAATGCCCTGCTTCCTGAAGTGAATGCCGATATCGGTGAAGTTTCTGAAAACTCAGGTCTTGGCCAACACACCACCACGACAGCGCGTTTGTATCACTTCCCTGATGGTGGCGATCTGATTGATAGCCCTGGAGTGCGTGAATTTGGTCTTTGGCACTTAGAGCCTGAGCAGGTGACTCAAGGCTTCAAAGAATTCCGCGAATTCCTCGGAGGCTGTAAGTTCCGAGACTGCAAACACAAAGACGATCCAGGCTGTCTGCTGCGAGAAGCAGTAGAAGACGGCAAGATCAGTGTTGAGCGCTTCGAGAGCTACCACAAAATCATCGACAGCATGTCTGAGATGAAGGCAAATCGTCAGTTTTCACGCAATAAAGAAAACTGATCCAGTTGGCTCAACTACACATCAACTGGTTAGCGGCCTGTTAATTTTGTAAACTAGGCCGCTTTTTAAATTCCAGGCCCGTTCTCGGGCGCATACGAGTTAGGAAAATAACCGTGTCTAACGATTTAAAAATTGGCCTGCAGTACTGCATGCCAAAACACCTGCTGACCCGCCTTGTTGGCAAGCTGGCAGCAGCTAAAGCCGGCTTTCTGACAACGGCTGTGATCAAGTGGTTTATCCGCCAGTACAAGGTGGAAATGAACGAAGCTAAGAACCCAGATCCGAAAAGCTACCCAACCTTTAATGACTTCTTCGTCCGTGAATTAAAAGACGGCGCACGCCCTCTGAATGACGAAGCAAACGTGATTGCCCACCCTGCCGATGCATGTGTGAGCCAAGCTGGCCCAATTGAAAAAGGCCGTCTGATTCAGGCGAAAGGCCACACCTTTGATGCCTGTGAACTGCTGGGCGGCGACGCTAAGTTGGCGGAAGAGTTTACTGATGGTGACTTCGCCACACTATATCTGTCACCTCGTGATTACCACCGTGTTCACATGCCATGTGACGGCACACTGCGCCAGATGATTTACGTACCGGGCGACCTGTTTTCCGTCAACCCGCTGACCGCAGAAAACGTACCTAATCTGTTCGCACGTAACGAGCGCGTAGTGTGTATTTTCGATACTGCTTTCGGTCCAATGGCGCACATTCTGGTTGGCGCGACCATTGTCGGCAGCATTGAAACGGTTTGGTCAGGCACGGTCACACCACCTACTGGCCAAAGCATCCGCCGCTGGGATTACCCAGCAGAAGGCGAGCAAGCTATCACGCTGAAAAAAGGCGAAGAGATGGGTCGCTTCAAGCTGGGTTCAACCGTGATCAACTTGTTCCCGAAAGGCGCGATCACCTTTGATGACGCTATCATTCCTGGTAAACCAACCCGCATGGGTGAGGTATACGCGCGCCAGAACGGTGTTGAAGCATCAGCCGAGACAGAAAGCGACGAAGCGCAAACCGCCGAATAAGCAGACTGATCACACAAACTGTGATCTGTAACGAAAAGGGCAGCAATGCCCTTTTTTTGTGCCCAAAGTTTATCCAAACACAGAGTATTTTCTCTGCCACTCCGTATCCTGTAGCTCGTACCGAGCGGCTCAACACAATGAAATAACAAGCAAATACTGGCCGCTTATTTCTGTTTTCTGAGAATGGAAGTCTGCCGTATGCCAAGCCTTTCCCGCGCTGATATTTTGAAGTTTGTTGTGGCGTTTGGTGTCCCTTTGGGTGTGTTGATGATGCCCATAGATTGGATCCCATTGGATGACCTGACTGTGATACAGCATCGCCTGCTGGCGATCTTCCTGCTAGCGGCCCTGCTTTGGGTGCTTGAGCCCGTGCCGGTATTTGCCACCTCGATCCTGATCATCGCCCTTGAGCTCATTATGATCTCTGACAAAGGACTCTCTTTATTCCGTGAAGCGGTGCCCGGTCATGATCTGGGTGAACTCATCAAATATACCGACATCTTAAGCGCCTTCTCGTCCCCCATTATCATTCTGTTTATGGGTGGTTTTGCGCTGGCGATTGCCGCTTCCAAGTACGATCTCGACAACAACCTCGCCCGTGTTCTGCTTAAGCCTTTCGGCACCAAGCCGAGCTTTATCATGCTGGGCTTAATGTTGATTACTGCGGTGTTTTCCATGTTTATGTCCAACACCGCCACCACGGTTATGATGCTGGCACTGCTTGCCCCCATTGTGGCGTCCGTGCCACGCGGTGATAACGGCGTAAAAGCGCTGGTACTGTGCATTCCCATTGCTGCTAATACAGGCGGTATCGCCACACCGATTGGCACGCCACCGAATGCCATTGCGCTGCAATACCTCACCGGAGAAAACGCCATCAGCTTTCTGGAATGGATGACCATGGGTCTGCCTTTTGTGGCAGTACAACTGGCTTTTTCCTGGTGGCTGCTCCAAAAACTCTTCCCGACTGAACAGGAAGAAATGAAGCTCAAGCTCAACGGTGCGTTTCAAAAAAGCTGGCGTGCTTACACGGTGTATGCCACGTTTGCCGCTACTATCCTGCTTTGGATGACCACCAACCTGCATGGCATGAACACCTATGTAGTGTCGATCATTCCGCTCGCGGTATTCACCCTGACCGGCATCATGGGCAAGGAAGAGCTGAAGCTTATCAACTGGGATGTGCTTTGGCTGGTTGCCGGTGGTATTGCGATTGGTTTGGCGCTCGACAAAACCGGGCTGGCCGCTGCGCTGGCTCATGCCGTGGATTACGATGCCTTATCGCCACTCGCCGTGGTGTTGACGCTCTCTATGATTTGCTGGTTGATGGCCAATTTCATGTCCAACACAGCCACTGCCAACCTACTGATGCCGATTGCCGCAGCGGTTGCGATGTCGATGGACAGCCTTGTTTCTGTCGGCGGCATTCGGGGACTTCTTGTCGTCGTTGCCTTCTCAGCATCTCTTGGCATGATACTTCCTGTATCAACACCACCAAACAGTCTGGCTTACTCCACAGGTCTGATTGAAAGCAAAGATATGGCAAAAGTCGGCATTATCGTGGGTCTGGTTGGCCTTGCGATTGTCTACGCCACACTGCTTGTCCTAAACTGATTCCATCTATTTGCGGGGAAAGTGCACTGAGCACTTTTCCCGTCATGCTTCAGCGGATAAACTCGCGCTCCTTTCCGGTTCTTTAAGTTAAAGGTGTCATCTTGGGTTACGAATGGCTCGCGCTCGGCGCTGCCTTCCTATGGGGTATTTCCAGCCTGATTTCGGTCACGCCTGCGCGTCACTTAGGCAGTTTTGCTTATAGTCGCTGGCGGATGGCATGTGTGTCAGTGATGCTGACAACACTGGCCTTGTTTACAGGTGGCTGGGCAACCGTCTCATCCGATATTCTCTGGCCGATGGCGCTGTCTGGCCTTATAGGGATCTTTATTGGCGATACCGCCCTGTTTGGCTGTATGAACCGAATAGGACCCCGACGCTCTGGCCTTTTGTATTCCTGTCATGCGGTCTTTTCTGCCCTACTTGGCATCTGGCTGTTTGGAGAAACGCTTGAAGGGATCCGCCTGCTCGGTGCCATTCTGGTGTTCTCCGGAGTGATGATTGCGGTCTTTTTCCGCCAAAGCGGTAATGCGCACCAATGGGAAGAAACCAAAGGCAACATCTGGGTGGCAGTGGGATTAGGTTTAACTGCAGCACTTTGCCAGTCGCTGGGTGGGGTCATTGCCAAGCCTGTTTTAACCCAAGGTGTCGATCCGATTGCCGCTTCCGCTATCCGGATGATCGCGGCTTTCCTTGCCCACGGCACACTGATTTTCCTCCAGATACGTGTCGCGCAACCTGTTAACCCGATCAACTGGCGTATCTTCGGTATGGTTGTCGTGAACGGCTTTTTGGCAATGGCAGTCGGTATGACCCTGATTATGTACGCGCTGAAATGGGGAGAAGTAGGCATGGTCGCGCTCCTATCTTCCACGACACCGGTAATGATCCTGCCGTTGATTTGGCTGTTTACCCGCGTACGCCCCGCACCAAGCGCTTGGTTAGGTGCGGCGCTCGCTGTTATTGGCGCAGGTCTTATTGTTACCAGTGGCTGATGGTTTCCCAATAAAAAAACGCCGCATCATGCGGCGTTTTTTTATTGGGGAGGGATTAAGCTCGCCCGACCGGGAAAGCAATCACCTCATCGATGTGGGTTTTGCCTAAAGCCAGCATGATCAGACGATCGATACCCAACGCAACACCTGCGCAATCCGGCAAGCCATGACGAATCGCTTCAATCAAATGGTGATCAATCGGCTGGGCTTGCAGCCCCATCTTTTCGCGCTTGCGGTTATCTTCTTCAAAACGGGCCAATTGCTCGTCGGCGTTGTCCAGTTCATAGAAACCGTTCGCAAGCTCAATACCTTTAAAGTAGACCTCAAAGCGCGCCGCCACACGGCTATCTTCTTCACACACTCGCGCCAATGCCGCCTGTGATGCCGGGAAGTTGTAAACGAAAGCCGGAACGGTTTGGCCAATCCGCTCTTCAACACCAACGCTGAATAAGAGTTGCAGTAAGGTATCGCGGTCTTCTTCCGGATCGGCGATATCAGACAATCCGAGTGGTGCAGCTGCGGCCTTTAACTCGTCCATCGAGCCTTCTAGCGGGCAGACACCGAGCACCTTGATGAACGCTTCCTGATAAGTCATTCGCTCTGCACCGCCAACGCCCAGAATCAGTTGCAGCAAGGCATCCATTTCATCCATCAATGCATGATGGTCAAAGCCTGGACGGTACCATTCCAGCATGGTGAATTCAGGGTTGTGATTTCGCCCCGCTTCTTCGTTACGAAACGCTTTGTTGATTTGGTAGATAGCGCCACTCCCCGCCGCCAGCAGGCGTTTCATGTGGAACTCAGGGCTGGTCATCATGTAAAGCGGGATACCCTCGGCAAAGCCGGGACCGACAAATTCCGTCTTGAAGGTATGCAGATGAATATCCGTCACCGTCGCCTGACTCATGGCTGGCGTGTCAACTTCCAGCACATCACGCTCGACAAAAAAGCCGCGAATATCGTTCACCAGTTTGGCTCTGGCTTTCAGGGTTTCAATTTCTGCGGTGGGACGCCATTCAAGGGTCATTGCTATCACTCAATCTCATTATGACTGGCGGCATTTTAGCTTTCGCGAGGCATGATAGAAACCCGTGTTTTTATCAGCATCATAAATGCCTTTTCTGCCCTTTCATTCAAGCGACTGAATTAGCGCAATAAAAGCGCACAACTCCTTTCGATAACCATTCTCATTTTCACCGTTTTTCCTTTTTAAAAGAGAGAGTTAAATTGCATGTATCGATGACAGATTTTACGTGTCAGAAACAAGAGAAAACGACGCGCAACCTCTGTTTAACAAGGTGATTTCTTCCTGTCTAACGACCTGGATCACAAATCTACTGCTCTGGCTTTTTAGAAGGCAGAAACTCGGAACAAATACCCTTTCAGGTCAAAATTTACGGGATTTAACTTTAATAAGATGGGGAAAGTTTTTGAGTTAGATGCACGGTTAGCATCTTTACATTTTTAACAATCCTCCGGAGGATAGCTGTGAAAACCATTACCACAGATATCGCTGTTATTGGCGCGGGCGGTGCAGGTCTTCGTACTGCAATTGCTGCTGCAGAAGCAAACCCAGAGCTGGAAATTGCTTTGGTTTCCAAGGTTTACCCAATGCGTTCCCACACGGTGGCCGCAGAAGGTGGCTCCGCCGCTGTCATCAAGGATGAGGATAGTCTCGACAACCACTTCAACGATACCGTTGGCGGTGGTGACTGGCTATGTGAACAGGACGTTGTTGAATATTTCGTAGAAAACGCGACTCGCGAAATGGTTCAGTTGGAGCAATGGGGTTGCCCATGGAGCCGCAAGGAAAACGGTGACGTAAACGTACGTCGCTTCGGTGGTATGAAGGTTGAGCGCACTTGGTTTGCCGCTGATAAAACCGGCTTCCACATGCTGCACACCCTGTTCCAGACATCGATCAAATACCCACAAATCAAACGTCTCGACGAGTATTTCGTCGTTGACCTGCTGGTTGTCGACAATGAAGTACAAGGCCTTATCGCCATTCACATGGCGGAAGGCGAACTGGTCTGCATTAAAGCGAAATCTGTCGTACTGGCAACAGGTGGTGCGGGTCGTGTTTACAACTGCAACACCAACGGCGGTATCGTGACTGGCGACGGCATGGCGATGGCTTTCCGTCACGGTGTGGCACTGCGCGACATGGAGTTCGTTCAATATCACCCAACCGGTCTGCCAGGCACCGGCATTCTGATGACAGAAGGCTGCCGCGGTGAAGGCGGTATCATCGTCAATAAGAACGGCTACCGTTACCTGCAAGATTACGGCATGGGTCCGGAAACTCCGGTTGGCCAGCCAAAGAACAAATACATGGAGCTGGGCCCGCGTGACAAAGTGTCGCAAGCTTTCTGGCACGAGCAGCAAAAAGGCAACACCATCAAGCACCCACTGGGTGACGTGGTTCACCTTGACCTTCGCCACTTGGGTGAAGAGTACCTCAAGGAACGTCTGCCGTTTATCTGTGAGCTGGCAAAAGCGTATGTGAACGTTGACCCAGCGAAAGAGCCAATCCCAATCCGTCCTACTGTGCATTACACCATGGGTGGTATCGAAACTGATTCCCGCACTGAAACCAGCATTAAAGGTCTGTTTGCGGTGGGTGAGTGTTCTTCTGTCGGCCTGCACGGCGCGAACCGTTTGGGCTCAAACTCACTGGCAGAATTGGTGGTCTTTGGCCGCGTAGCCGGTGAAGGTGCCGCTGACCGTGCCGCTGAATTCAAAGGCTGGAACGAAGCTGAAATCGCAAATCAGATGGAAGCAGTGAAAGCTCGCATCGATGTGCTGATGTCTCAAGAAGGCGATGAGAACTGGGCGGAAATCCGTACTGAAATGGGTCATACCATGGAAGCGGGTTGTGGTATCTACCGCCGCGAAGATCTGATGCAAGAGACCATCAACAAGCTGGCTGAGCTGAAAGAACGCTACAAGCGCATCAGCATCAAAGACAAGGGCAAGGTATTCAACACCGACCTGCTGTATGCGATTGAAGTGGGCTACGGTCTGGAAGTTGCTGAAGCCATGGCGCACTCCGCCGTGCTTCGCCGTGAATCCCGCGGTGCGCACCAACGTTTAGATGACGGCTGCACCGAGCGTGATGACCAGAAATTCCTGAAGCACTCGCTGGCGTTCTATAACCCAGAAGGTGCACCAACCATTAAATACAGTGACGTGAAAATCACCAAGTCTCAGCCAAAAGCACGTCTTTACGGCGCTGCTGCAGAAGAAGCTGAAGCAGCAGCGAAGAAGGCTGAAAAAGCAGAGAAGGAGCAGGCATAATGTCAGCAAACCGCATTCAGAAAGTCAGCATTCTTCGCTACGACCCATCGAAAGATGACGAACCACGTCTGCAAACCTTCGATGTGCCATTTGATGAAACCATGTCTGTACTGGACGCGTTGGGTTACATCAAAGATCACCTGGACAAAGATCTGTCTTACCGCTGGTCTTGCCGCATGGCGATCTGTGGTTCGTGCGGCATCATGGTCAACAAAGTACCAAAACTGGCATGTAAAGCCTTCCTTCGTGATTACCCGGATGGTGTAACCATCGAGCCACTTGCGAATTTCCCTATCGAGAAAGATTTGATTGTCGACATGACGCCGTTCATCGAGCGTCTTGAAGCCATCAAGCCTTACATCATTGGTAATGACCGCACACCGGAAGATGGCCCGAACAACCAGACGCCTGAGCAAATGGCGCGCTACAAACAGTTCGCTGGCTGCATCAACTGTGGTCTGTGTTACGCGGCATGTCCGCAGTTTGGTCTGAACCCTGAGTTCATTGGCCCAGCCGCGCTGACGCTCGCACACCGCTACAACCTCGACAGCCGTGATAACGGTGCTGCTGAGCGTATGAAGCTGATTAATGGTGAAAACGGCGCTTGGGGTTGTACCTTCGTGGGCTACTGTTCTGAGGTATGTCCGAAGAACGTTGACCCGGCAGGCGCGGTAAACCAAGGCAAGATCGCATCGTCACAAGACTTCGTGATCGCAATGCTCAAGCCAGATGGCTCTAAGAAAGTGGAGGCTTAAGGATGTCTAACCGTAAACCTTACGTTCGTGAAATGAAGCGTACCTGGTGGAAAGACCATCCTTTCTACCGCATGTACATGGTGCGTGAAGCCACTGTGCTTCCGCTGATTTTCTTCACCCTGTGCCTGACTTTCGGTTTAGGCAGTCTGGTCGTTGGCGAAGCGGCATGGAATGGTTGGTTGTCATTCATGGCAAACCCTGTGGTTATCGCGATCAACATCGTGGCACTCGCGGGTAGCCTGTTCCACGCACAGACTTTCTTCAGCATGATGCCGCAAGTGATGCCTATCCGCATCGGTGGCAAACTGCTGGATAAGAAAGTGATCGTCCTGACACAGTGGGCTGCTGTTGCGGTGATTTCTGCTGTCATTCTGTTTCTGGTTTAACCCCGACATCTGAGGAGATTTAACGTGGTCGATTTGAATCCAAAACGTTCTGACGAACCGGTATGGTGGGGTCTGTTTGGTGCAGGTGGCTCATGGTTTGCAATGATCACCCCTGTAACCATTCTGGTTCTGGGCATCATGGCACCAATGGGCATGCTGGATGCAGAAGCATTGAGCTATGAGCGCGTGACAGGTTTTGTCACAAGCTTCATCGGTGCACTGTTCACCGTCGGTACTCTGTCTCTGCCAATGTGGCATGCAATGCACCGCCTACACCATGGTATGCACGATCTGAAATTCCACACTGGCACCGCAGGCAAAGTCGCCTGTTACGCCACGGCATTTCTGATCAGCGCCCTGTCTGTTATCTTCATTTTCATGATTTAACAGCCAGTAAAACGAGAAAAAGGGAGCACTTGCTCCCTTTTTGTTTACCCAGGCTCTGTTGAGATAGGCCTTTACTGCTGAACTTTCTGCATGGCTTCGGTTTTTTCCATCATTCCCAATGCACCAAGCCCGGTGATCACATCAAGATTAGTGGTCATCTTGCCGCCATCACCACCACCAAAGTAGTGCTTTGGTACTTCAACTTTGAAGTCTTTCAGGTTGTGATAAAGCGACGTAGAAATATCACGGTTAAGTTCTGCCAGATAGACGTCGCGGTTTGCACCATACGCATCATACTTGGCTTTCAATATGGCCGCCTCCGCTTCACCTTTAGCCAGAATCGCTAGAGCTTCGAACTCCGCAGCCTTCGCGTTAGCTTGTTGAATCGCAAGGTTGGCTTCGGCAATCGCCAGCTCTTTGGATTTCTCCACTTCCGCCAATTGCTTGGTTTTTTCTACCTCAACAATCTCACGCTTGGCAATTTGCTGCGCAACCGCTACCTCTTTTTGTTGGGCAATCACCGCCAGCTCTTTCGTACGCTGTGCATCCTGTACTTCACGGGTACGTTGGATTTCTTTACGAAGCTGCTCGGTTTCCGCTTGCGCCTTTGAGGTTTCCTGCTCCTGAATCGCACGGATACGATCCGCGACCAGTCGTTTCTTATCAGCTAACAATTGGTCTAACTGCTTCTCCGGTTGTGGGTCGCCAATGGTGACCTGAGTGACATGGATACCATATTGCTGCAGCGGGTTATCCTGTCGGATTGGCTGGCCACTTGCATCTCGCACAGGCACGGTTTTCCAGACCAACTGTTGGGTGCGTTGCAGCTTGTTGGCATCAGACTGATCCAAACCTACCGGTGCTAAGTCCAACTCTTCCACCTCAACCTGACGACGTTCGGTCAAATAGATCCCCTCACGAAGCTGATCGCCAAGCTTAGATTTGAATTGGTTCAGTCCGCCTTGGAAGAATTCCTCTCCCGTGTACTGGGTTGCTGTGATCACCGTGACGTTTCGAGCGTTTTTGACTAACAAAGCATCAATCAGGTTGCTGTTGTTACGAAATTCTCGGTGCATTTTCTTCACAGCTTCCGGATCATTACTTAGCTTGAAGCGGTAGGTCACCGGAATTTGACCTATATAGGTATCGGCAAATCGCACCTGCACCGGATCCAAGCGCTGGTAGAAATCTTCACCTGCATTGTTACCGAATGACACAGTGATCACTTGATCGTACTGTGTAATCTTCGAAAGAAACGGCATCCGAAAGTGAATACCCGGCTCAGTAAATACATCCAACTCACCTGTCATATTGTTCTGATGAACATAGGTGTAGCCAGCATCTGTCATCAATACTGAGCTGTTAATTGTCAGCCCCAACCCGAGCAGCGGTATACCAATAATCGCTGCTTTGAGACCTGTTCTAGCCAACTGACGTCTTTCTTCCATTTTTAAACCCTGTCCTAGATTCTTAGTGTCCATTTTCTTTTCCTTCTTATTTGCTGCTTGATGAATAAAGCGGTATGGCTCTTAGGCCAAAGTGAATAACTACTCATCACCAGCGGGAATAAATGTAACAAAAAATTTATAACAGGAATATTCGAAACATTGACTTTATTTATTCGGTTTTAACGAAATATAAAAACAGAAAATGATAGAAGAGTGTTTGCGAAGATAAATTGGAATTTATGGAGCTCTGATACGCAAAAAGCGCCCCGAAGGACGCTTTTCAGCGAGAGAAGTAATGAATTACTTCACACGGCTTACGTATTCACCTGAACGAGTGTCAACTTTGATCACTTCGCCGATTTGGATGAACAGAGGTACACGCACAACTGCGCCAGTGATCAGAGTTGCTGGCTTACCACCGGTACCCTGAGTATCGCCTTTCAGGCCTGGGTCAGTTTCAGTCACTTCCAGCTCAACAAAGTTTGGTGGAGTCACTGCGATTGGGTTGCCGTTCCACAGAGTCAGAGTACAACGATCGTTCTCTTTCAGCCATTTGATGTTTTCGCTTACTGCTTTCTCATCAGCCGCGATTTGCTCAAATGATTCTGCGTTCATGAAATGCCAGAACTCACCGTCGGTGTAAAGGTAGTCCAGTTCCATATCGATAACGTCAGCAGCTTCAACAGAGTCGCCAGACTTGAAAGTCTTCTCCAGCACTTTGCCAGAAAGCAATTTGCGGATTTTCACGCGGTTGAACGCTTGGCCTTTACCTGGCTTAACGAACTCGTTTTCGATAATGACACAAGGCTCGTTATCGAGCATAATTTTCATTCCGCCGCGGAATTCATTGGTGCTAAAAGACGCCATGTCTATCCTCTTAACATCTTCGAAGTTGTCATAAATGCCGGACATAATAACCCGAAATGCGCCTTCTGTTGAGCAAAACTGGCTCAAAGAAATGGCAAATGCTGTCTCAGATCCTCAAAAGCTTCTGCAACAGCTTGATATAGAGCCTTCCGCATGGACGTCTGGCTTCAGCGCGCGTGAACTATTTTCCCAGCGCGTGCCACAGAGCTTCATCAATCGCATGGAAAAAGGTAACCCACACGACCCTCTGCTGCGTCAAGTGTTGCCAGTGATTGAAGAGTTCGAAGAAGTCAGTGGCTTCACCACAGATCCACTTGAAGAGCAGGACAATACGGTTCCAGGCCTGCTGCACAAATACAAAAACCGTGTACTGATGATTGTAAAGGGTGGCTGCGCGATTAATTGCCGCTATTGTTTCCGTCGCCATTTCCCGTATGAAGACAACAAAGGCGGGAAAGACGTCTGGCGCGAAGCGATCACTTACTTACAGCAGCATCCCGAAGTGGATGAAGTCATCCTTTCAGGTGGCGACCCACTGATGGCAAAAGATCACGAACTGCAATGGCTGATTGAAGCCATAGAGTCTGTACCGCATATCAAGCGTCTCCGTATCCACACACGTTTACCTGTCGTTATTCCATCCCGAGTGACGTTAGCACTTACTCACATGCTTGAGTCATCAAGGCTTAGTGTGGTGCTGGTTACGCATATCAACCATGCGAACGAGATTGACGACGAGCTCCGTGCATCGATGGAAAAACTAAAACAAGCAGGTGTTACTCTCTTAAACCAAGGTGTGCTTCTCCGCGGTGTGAATGATTCTGTCGATGCACTGAAAAACCTGAGCAACAGCTTATTTGATGCAGGCATCTTGCCGTATTACCTGCATGTACTGGATAAGGTAAAAGGAGCTGCGCATTTTCTGATTGACGATGAAGAAGCCAAAAAGCTGATGTCTGGTCTTATCAAAGAGGTCTCTGGCTTTATGGTCCCACGCCTGACCCGTGAGATCGGTGGACGCGATAGTAAAACACCACTAGACCTTCACCTTGAGTGATAGAAGTAAGCAATTACCAACTAAAAAACTGCTTGCCTAGCAATCAGTTGCAAGCAATGATGAAAAGTCCCTCTGGCATTACCTAAGGAGTGACTATGCCTGTAACTGTTCGTCCTGTAGAACCTCGCGATATTCCTGCTATTCAGCAACTCTATGCCTGCCCTAAAGCACAAGCTGGCACACTGCAAATGCCACTACCATCGCTCACGATGTGGGAAAAGCGACTCAATAATATACCGGATGACATTTACTGCCTGGTCGCAGAAGAGGATGGTGAGATAGTCGGTCAATTAGGCTTTGAAGCCAACCATAAAGGGCGAAGACGTCATGTCGGACAATTTGGCATGGCAGTGCATGATGACCACATAGGAAAAGGTGTCGCCAGCGCATTGCTTACTGCAATGATAGACTTAGCGGACAACTGGCTGAACCTGCGCCGAATCGAGTTAACCGTTTATAGTGACAATGAAGCCGCAATTGCCTTGTATCAAAAGTTTGGTTTTAGGCAGGAAGGTGTCGCAGTTGATTACGCCTTTCGAAATGGAAAATACGTCGATGCGCTTTTTATGGCACGCCTGAACACTCAATAATTCAAGAAGACAATAGATCCGGCCATCCGGATCTTTTTTTAATTAATCTACAAACTCCAATTGATGGAGATCGACAAGCGGTCCCAAATCCAGCAATTCAACTTCATTCCGCTCTTCAATCCATTCCTGAATTGATTTCCTATCCTGCTCTGTCGCAGAGCCATACCTGAGAGCGGAACCTATAACCAGCTCGATATCACTCATACCTCCGCCGCCAACTAGCAGGTGTCGGGATTCAGCAAAGTCGGCCAAAGACTCAATAAAAGCATCTAACTCTTCATCACTTTCCGTATTTAGTTTCAGACCGATCACAAAGCCAAAAACCGCAAATTCATCCAGATACAGTTTCTTTCTCAATCGCTTAGAACGTTGTGATGACATGGCTTAGGTTCCTGTCAGATAACAAGTGCTGACAGTGTAGAAGCAAGTCGAGAAGTTAGCGGTAACGGGGATTAAAAACGAGAGCTGTGGTAAATATGAAAAAGTGCAGATGCAAAAAAGCCCTGACCGTCAGGTCAGGGCTTTTCTAAATTGGAAGCCTGGCGATGTCCTACTCTCACATGGGGAGACCCCACACTACCATCGGCGCTGTTACGTTTCACTACTGAGTTCGGCATGGAATCAGGTGGGTCCATAACGCTATGGTCGCCAAGCAAATTCGTTAAAATCTTGGAAAGTGACTTTGTTTGTTCTCGTTCTTACACATTCAAGGCTCTATTCGAGTCCGTCAAAACCCCTTGGGTGTTGTATGGTTAAGCCTCACGGGCAATTAGTATCAGTTAGCTCAACGCCTCGCAGCGCTTACACACCTGACCTATCTACGTCGTAGTCTCCAACAAC
>NZ_FIZX01000005.1 GCF_900055185.1 Grimontia celer
CTTTAAGTCCTCTAAAGGGTTGTTGGAGACTACGACGTAGATAGGTCAGGTGTGTAAGCGCTGCGAGGCGTTGAGCTAACTGATACTAATTGCCCGTGAGGCTTAACCATACAACACCCAAGGGGTTTTGACGGACTCGAATAGAACATTGAATGTGTAGAGAACACAGAAACAGCTTTCCAAGATTTTGGTTTTGACCTTTTTAAAGGTGAAGACTTAGCAGAATTTGCTTGGCGACCATAGCGTTATGGACCCACCTGATTCCATGCCGAACTCAGTAGTGAAACGTAACAGCGCCGATGGTAGTGTGGGGTCTCCCCATGTGAGAGTAGGACATCGCCAGGCTTCCAATTTAAGTGTGGAGCGGTAGTTCAGTTGGTTAGAATACCGGCCTGTCACGCCGGGGGTCGCGGGTTCGAGTCCCGTCCGCTCCGCCACTTCTTAGAGAAACCTCAGCAGAAATGCTGAGGTTTTTTGCTATCTGCGATCCAGAAAAGTGCTTTGCGCTTTAGGTCAGGTCCGGGAGGCCGGCTCCACTTCCGGCACGCAACTAGCTGCGCCCCTCATTGAGCGCTATCCGTTCTGCTACATATTAATAAGCCTCAATCTGTGCAACTGTTCGTACCGGTTAAATGATCGAGGCTTTTGCTATCGAGGCTATACGCGCACAACAATTCCTAATAAGCATCTGGATTAAAAGCTTTTGGTCAGAAGGTGATGCCTACCCGTGCAATAATTCCTGCGACCATAGCGAGATACATCAGAAACCCTAAGCCGTTACCCACCCATATTGTTGGGCTTTTATGGTAAAGACCATAAATGGTCCAAAGCATGGCGATAAAAGAATAGAGCACCCAGGTTGTCAGAGATAACCCTGCGGCATGCTCACTGTGCGAGAAGTAGAGTTTATAGATTTGAGGCAACGTTGCTAGGGGGCTGACCAAGCCCATTACAAGCATCAAAGGTTCTAGCGCTTTCCCTATCTTTTCAATCACGCTCATTGCACACCTCACTTGTGATGATCCCTAGTGAGGATAGTCAGGAGAGATGGCTGTTGCTGCTCTTCGCCATACCGATGCTGAGACAGTATCGAAACTAGATCGTTTTCCCTTCTGCTACGTCCCATAGCGCTTTAATAAGCGGGTTATCAATTTGTGAGCGAAGACAACACACCCCCAGTTCAAACGGTTTAATGGGGGCTAGCTTGAGCTTTTCAATTTTATCCCTGACAGGACTGTTATTGATCACTACATCCGGTGCGATGCCTACGCCACATCCAAGCGCTACCATGCTCACGATGGCTTCATGACCGGAAACCTGCGCGTAGATATTGGGTTTAATCTTCATCTTCTTAAACCAGGTGTTGGCGCGCTCCCTGGCAGTTCCCGCTTCCGGCACGATAAATGGAATAGAAGACCAATCAGGATGTTCACTTTGCAGGGTATCGGCGAAACTGCTGACACCAGCAGGTGCGATAACAGATAGCGGGATATCGCTGATAGGCTCGAATGAAACCTTTGAAGGAAGCTGTTCAGGCAAAGCGGATATTGCAATGTCTGCTTCATCAGAGAGCACTTTGTCTATGGCCTGTGCCGGGTCCCCTGTAGACACTTTAAGCTCAATAAGTGGGTGTCTTAAGCGAAACTCTGATAGCAGTTCAGGTAAATGGCTATAACTTGCGGTGACCGAACAGAACAGCCTTATCTCGCCGACTAGCTCATTCCCTGAGGCATTAAACTGACTCTGGTATTGCTGCCATTCAGACAGAATTCTCATCGCGACAGGTAATAGCTTTTTCCCCGCTAGTGTCAGCTCTACGCTTCGGTTATCCCTCAGAAAAAGCTGCTGTTCAGCTTCTTGCTCAAGCTTCTGTATTTGGCGGCTCAGCGCTGATGGGCTGATGTGCATTGCAGCTGCTGTTTTGGAGAAACTTTTACTGTCACATAGGTGTATGAACAGTTGAAGATGTTTGATGTTCATCGCTTAACTTCCATGTTGCAAAAAATGCAATTACATGTTGTGAATATATCACTTTAAGCAACTAATTACCTGATCTATGATGGGGGCAATTCGATGCAACAGATTGTCATGTTCGCATCGCCAAAGGACAAAATTTCTTCACGGAGTATTCGACATGTCTAACTATTTCAATACCTTGAACTTGCGTGAGCAATTAGCTCAGCTGGGTGTTTGCCGTTTTATGGATAAAGCGGAATTCGCAAATGAAGCGGATTACCTGAAAGGCAAGAAGGTTGTTATCGTGGGTTGTGGTGCACAGGGCCTGAACCAAGGTCTTAACATGCGCGACTCGGGTCTGGACGTGTCTTACGCTCTGCGTCAGGCAGCGATTGATGAGCAACGCCAATCTTACAAAAACGCGAAAGAGAATGGCTTCAACGTAGATAACTACGAAAACCTGATCCCTCAGGCTGATCTGGTTGTTAACCTGACTCCAGACAAACAACACACTGCAGTTGTTAACGCTGTGATGCCTCTGATGAAAGAAGGTGCTGCGCTGGGCTACTCACACGGTTTCAACATCGTTGAAGAAGGCATGCAAGTGCGCAGTGACCTGACTGTTGTGATGGTTGCTCCTAAGTGCCCAGGTACTGAAGTACGTGAAGAGTACAAGCGTGGCTTCGGTGTTCCAACACTGATGGCAGTTCACCCAGAGAACGATCCAAAAGGCGAAGGTCACGAGATCGCAAAAGCATGGGCAGCTGCAACTGGTGGTCACCGCGCGGGCGTTTTGGAGTCCTCTTTCGTTGCGGAAGTAAAATCTGACCTGATGGGTGAGCAAACTATCCTGTGTGGCATGCTGCAGGCAGGCTCTATCGTTTGTTACGAGAAGATGATTGCTGACGGTATCGATGCGGGTTACGCGGGCAAACTGCTGCAGTTTGGTTGGGAAACCATCACTGAAGCACTGAAATTTGGCGGTATCACTCACATGATGGATCGCCTGTCTAACCCAGCTAAAGTAAAAGCATTCGAGCTTTCTGAAGATCTGAAAGACCTGATGCGTCCACTTTACAACAAGCACATGGATGACATCATCTCTGGTCACTTCTCATCAACCATGATGGCTGACTGGGCGAATGATGACGTGAACCTGCTGGGCTGGCGTGCAGAAACTGCGGAAACAGCATTTGAAAACTACCCAGAAACTGACGTTAAGATTGCTGAGCAAGAGTACTTCGACAACGGCATCCTGATGGTTGCGATGGTTCGTGCGGGTGTTGAGCTGGCGTTTGAAGCTATGACTGCATCAGGCATCATCGAAGAGTCTGCATACTACGAGTCACTGCACGAGCTGCCACTGATCGCAAACACCATCGCACGTAAGCGTCTGTACGAGATGAACGTGGTTATCTCTGACACTGCAGAGTACGGTAACTACCTGTTCGCTAACGTTGCAACGCCATTGCTGCGTGAGAAGTTCATGCCGCTGGTTGGTACTGACGTGATTGGTAAAGGGCTGGGTGAAACTGGCAACCACGTTGACAACCAAACGCTGATCGACGTGAACGAAGCACTGCGCAACCACCCAGTAGAGTGGATTGGCCAGGAGCTGCGTGGCTACATGACTGACATGAAGCGCATTGCAGTGGGTGACTAATCACCGCAATAGATAAATACGAAAAACCCGGCAATAGCCGGGTTTTTTTATGTCTTTCGTTTTGCGCTTAAGCGTCAGACTTCTCGTTAAGCTTCTGCTCAAACTCAGCCAGCTTCTGTTCCATTTCAGTCAGCTTTTGACGGGTGCGAAGCAAAACCTGCGTCTGAACATCAAACTCTTCGCGACTGACAACATCCAGTTTAGCCAGCTGCGATTGGATCACCTCACGAACCTTCTGCTCAACATCATTACCCAGATCTTTTACCGGCTTCGGCATAGACTCATGGATTTGCTTGGCAATTTGCTCCAACTTTTTTGGGTCGAACATGCGTTACTCCTTATTTTGATGCCGTTATTCTAAGCAACACCTGACCTTTTGTCGAAAGTGTCGTATCGCAAAAGGCTACTACTCATTACGCTGAAAAAAGAAAAGGGTCTCATCGAGACCCTTTATCGTATTGGAAGAATATCAGTGCGCGGGTTTTTCCTGCGCTGAAACATCCAAATCTTCTTCAAACTCTGGCAGCGGTTCGTGCTTGCTCGCCAGATAGGTGTAGATCACCGGCAGTACAAACAGAGTGAACAGGGTACCAATCGCTAGGCCGGCAACGATAACGATACCGATACTGAAACGCTGCGCGGCACCTGCACCTGTGGCGTACATCAGCGGGATAAGACCTGCGATCATCGCCGCTGTGGTCATCAGGATTGGACGCAGACGCACTTTCGCCGCTTCCATAACGGCTTCCATCTTATTCATACCACGATGAAGCTGCTCTTCTTTTGCCACCTCACAGATAAGGATACCGTGCTTGGTGATGAGGCCGATTAGCGTGATGAGACCTACCTGAGAGTAGATGTTCATTGATGCTGCACCCCAAGCGAGGGCAATCAACGCGCCACAGATAGCCAGTGGTACAGAGACCAGAATCACCAGTGGATCACGCAGCGATTCGAACTGAATTGCCAGAACCAGGAAGATCACCGCCAGTGCGAGCATAAAGGTGCCCACAAGCGCGCTACCTTCCGTCACGAACTGACGGGCTTCGCCGAGGTAATCGTGTTGGTAACCACGAGGAAGTTTCTCAGCTGCGATATTCTCAAACCAGCTGATGGCATCGCCCATCGCAACACCAGGTGCAGCAACCGCACCGATGGTTGCAGAGTTCAGCTGGTTGAAGTGAGGCAGGGCGCGAGGCTCGGCTACCACATCAATGGTGATCAGTGAGCCCAACGGCACAGCCTCGCCGTTCGCAGAACGTACGTAGTAACCTTTTATGGACTCTGGGTTCAGGCGGTACTTACGCTCAACCTGAGGGATAACCTCGTAGGAGCGACCATCCAAGTCGATACGGTTCACGTAACCATCAGCCATCATGGTACCCAGCGTGATACCGATATCTTGCATGGTCACGCCGTATGCGCCAGCTTTGTCTTTGTCGATGTTGATTTTCATCGTCGCCGAATCGAAGTTCAAATCCATATCAGAGTAAACAAACATAGAGTTGCTCTTCACCTCAGACAGTACGTCTGACGCTACCTGGAACAGGCTCTCGAAGTTGCTTGGTGTGGTGATCACGAACTGGATAGGAAGACCGGAAGACGCACCTGGAAGTTCTGGCATCTGGAAGGCAGTCACCGCCATACCCGGGATGTCTTTCACTTCCTCAGTCATACGCTTCACGATGTCTGCCTGACTGGCTTCACGCTCACTCCAAGGCACCAAAGAGGCGATACCAAATGCCTGATTGGATTTAGGCACACCAGAGAATACCTGCGAGAAGGCCACTTCTGGCTGGTCAGCCAGTTTCTGGTTAACTTCCGCCATGGTGTTCTGGATGTAATCTAAGTTTGCTGTCGATGGCGCTGTACCCATCATCACCAGCACGCCTTTATCTTCCGCCGGTGCCAGTTCACTCGGAATGAACTTGAACAGCAGCGGCAAGCTGACAAACACGATCACGGCGAAGGTGATGATGACAGGACGAACCTTCATCACACCGCCCAGCATGAGGGCATAGCCCTCGGTCATGCGATCAAGGAAGTGGTGTACTTTTGCTTCGAACTTGCTTGGCTGCGCATTGGCTTTCAGCATCTTCGAACACATCATCGGCGACAGGGTCAGCGCGATAATACCGGAAACAAAGACCGCACCAGCTAGCGTCAAGGCGAACTCTTTAAACAGCGAGCCAGTAATTCCCCCCATCAGCGCGATAGGTGCGTATACCGCGGCCAGCGTCAGTGTCATTGAAATCACGGGTACGGCAATTTCGCGGGTACCGATGATGGCGGCGCGGAATGGGGACTCCCCGAGCTTGATGTGTCGGTCGACGTTCTCCAGAACAACGATGGCGTCATCCACCACTAGACCGATAGCCAGTACCATTGCCAGCAGCGTCATCAGGTTCAGTGAGAACCCGAACAGCTCCATCATCATGGCCACACCGATCAGCGATAGCGGGATGGTGATGATCGGAATGAGTACTGCACGGAATGAGCCCAGGAATAGGGTGATCACCACCAGTACGATAAGTGCTGCTTCGATGATGGTTTTCACTACCTCGTGAATCGATTCGTTGATGGCAACGGTCGAGTCATAAAGCACGTTCATCTTGATGGTGCTTGGCATGTTGCGCTCAAGCTCTGGGAGCTTCTCAAGCACATCTGCTGCGATGTTTATCGGGTTGGCGGTTGGTGCGGCGTTAATGGCTGCAACCACAGCTTCTGAGCCGTTTGCTGTCGCACGGTAAACGTCATGGCTCTTCTCAAGCGACACTTTTGCGATGTCGCCAAGACGAATGACCTGACCTTTCTGGGTGGCAACAACCAGGCGTTTCAGCTCTTCGGTGTCAGAAACCTGAGTGTTTGCCGAACCGTTGTATACCATGTAGGTACCGATGGACTGACCAGTCGCAGACTGGAAGTTGTTGGCGTTCAGCACGCCCATCACGTCAGTCGCTGTCAGGTTAAACGCAGCCATTTTTGCAGGATCCAGCCATACACGCAGCGCGTACTTGAGGCCACCATATAGGTCGATACTTGCTACACCGTTTACGGTAAACAGCTGAGGCTTGGTCACACGTTCCAGATAGTCAGTGATCTGGCTGGAATCAAGCTCTTCCGACGTAAAGCCGATGTACATTACCGCGGTGGTAGAACCGGTCGACATCGACACTGACGGGTCTTCTGACTCGCCTGGCAACTGTGCACGTACCGAGTTCACCTTTGCCAGAATGTCAGCAAGCGCAGCATTTGGATCGGTATTGAGCTTCATGTATGCCGTGATGGTTGAGCTACCCAGCACCGACTCCGAGGTCATGAAGTCAATGTTGTCCGCCTGTGCAACGGCCTGCTCAAGTGGCGTAGTAATAAAGCCCTGAATAAGGTCAGCACTCGCACCATAGTAACTGGTGGAGATGGTGACCACGGTATTGGTCATGTCCGGGTATTCCCGCACCTGCATCTTGAACATCGACTGCAGGCCAAGCAGTGCGATCAGAAAACTGATCGACACCGCCAGTACCGGACGCTTGATGAAAATATCAGTGAATTTCATAGCGGCCTCTTACAGTTGTGGCAGCTCTGCCGGTGGGTTGAGAGCATCACTTTTCACAACACGTACTTTCGCACCGTTGCTCAGACGCACCTGACCGGAAGTCACGACTTTGTCACCTGGCTCCAGGCCTTCCAGCACGTGTGCGATGTGATCTTTACGCTCACCGACTTTCACAACCTGCTGATAGGCTCGGGTTGCACCGTCTTCCTCACGCAGTACATACACGTTTTCACCGTAGAGGGTGAAGTTGATGGCAGTCTGATCGACAACAATTTGATCTTCAAACGTTGGCAGAATGATATTTGCACGGGCAAACATACCTGAGCGCAGCTGACCGTGGTTGTTTGGAATGTCTGCTTGTACCTGAATCAAACCGCTTTGAAAGTTAACTGCAGGCTCGATTGCACTGATCTTGCCGGTAAATGGTGTATCTGGGTAGGCATCTACCGAGATATCAATCTGTTGACCCAGCTTGATTTTCGCAATGTCGGTTTGTGGAACCGTGAAGCGAAGGCGCATGATTGACGTGTCTTCCAGACGCACGATTTCTGTGCCTGGTTGTAAGTATTCACCCAGGAAGACGTTTCGCAGACCGACGATGCCATCAAATGGAGCATCAATGGTACGACGCTCAATCGACGCATTCAGGCTTTCTACATCTGCTTGCAATGAGCGGAAGTTAGCTTCAGCTTCGTCCAGCGCTTCTTTAGAAATTGAGCCTTTGCGGAACAGACCTTGGTAGCGTTTGAACTTTGCTTCAGCAGCAGGCAGGCGGGCCTGAGTACTCTTGAGGTTGGCGACTTCTACCTTAGAGTCCAATGCCAGCAGGACATCACCTTGTTTTACCGACTGACCGGATTCAAAGTTGATAGTCTCAATCACACCACTGACTTCGGTGGTTAGGGTGACACCTTGGTTCGGTTCAATAAAACCGATCGCCTCTATGGTCGGTACCCAATCGACTGAAACCATTTCCACGGCGGTGACCGGAAATTCTGGCTCAGGCATGTTTGCCATGTATTCGGCAATTTTCTGTTGCTTGAACATGTTAAAGCCAATCACGGTGCCAAACAGCAAAACCGCCACGACTAACATGACTACAAACCATTTCTTCATTGAGATTGCTCCGATTCTTTATGAAGGCAAATCGCGTCCCAGCAAGCATCGATGGCATCATCTAGCGCCGAGGCGTCAAGCGTTATAACCCCTTTCACCTGTTTGCGAGCTAAACAGACTGCGGGTTCAAGACCTATCCCAGATAGCACGTCGGTGGTCAGGGGTTTGAAAGTTCCATTAGCGATACCAGTTTGGAAGAGTTGGTGGATGGGTGAAAAAGCCTCCCGCTCTGCCATTTTCTGTTCGCCGTTGTTCTGATACGGCAAACTGTCAAATTGTTCCCGGTTAATCGCATTATCGTCACGGCTGATAGTTAACTGCCAGGCATTCAACCACAAGGTGACAAATTGTTGTTTCAAAGACATGTTGTCGCTATGACCCTCAAGCATCTTGGCAGCGCATTGCTGGACAACATGGTTTCGAAGTTGGCTTAACAGGTCGTCTTTGTCTGAAAAGTAACGGTAAATGGTGCCGGCTGCCACCCCGGCTTCTTTGGCCACCATTTGCATCGACAGACGGTCGAAGCCATGTTTCGCCAGTAATCGTTCCGTTGCTTCCAGGATCTGTGTTTTCTTGTCAGACATACACAGCGCTCCAGTGAATGAACGTTCATTCATTGTATGGATTTTGTTACAGGCTGCCAACTCTTTCCTTTAAATCGACGAAAGATGAAGTGCGTCGTTATTCCGTCTATACCCAGTCAACCTTGCTGAATCCTGCATCTTCAGGTTGTTTGGGTATACAATGCATCTGCTAAATATCGCGTGATTGAACAGAGGAACCGCATGAAACTTAATCCAGCTCAGAATGACGCTGTCCACCATGTCTCCGGGCCCTGCCTGGTTCTAGCTGGTGCGGGTTCCGGTAAAACACGCGTTATCACCAACAAAATTGCCTATTTGGTCCAGCAGTGTGGCTACAAAGCCCGCCATATAGCTGCCGTGACGTTTACCAACAAAGCGGCTCGCGAGATGAAGGAGCGCGTTGGTCAAACGCTCAGCCGACAGGAAGCGCGGGGTTTGATGGTCTCTACCTTCCACACACTCGGCCTGAATATCATTCGCCGCGAATATAAAAGTTTGGGCCTAAAAGCGGGTTTCTCGTTGTTTGATGATCAAGACCAGATGGCACTTTTAAAAGAGCTGACTGAAGATGAACTCGACGGCGACAAGGATTTGCTGAACCAGCTGCTGCATACCATCTCCAACTGGAAGAATGACATGCTGACGCCGCAGCAGGCGGAATCTGCGGCAATGGGCGAACGCGACCAGTTATTTGCCCATTGCTATGCCATGTACCAAAAGCAGATGAAAGCTTACAACGCGCTGGATTTTGATGATTTGATTCTGATGCCAGTGATCCTGCTGAAAACCAATCAGGAAGTGCGTGAGCGTTGGCAAAGCAAAATCCGCTATCTGCTGGTGGATGAATATCAGGATACCAACACCAGCCAGTACCAGTTAGTGAAGCTGCTGGTGGGGGAACGAGCCCGCTTTACCGTGGTGGGTGATGATGACCAGTCTATCTACAGCTGGCGTGGTGCACAGCCAAAGAACCTCTTGATGCTGAATCAGGACTTTCCAAGCCTGAAAGTGATCAAGCTGGAGCAGAACTACCGCTCAACCAGCCGTATCCTGCGCGCGGCGAATATCCTTATTGCCAACAACCCGCACGTGTTTGAGAAAACCCTGTTCTCCGCGTTGCCAGACGGCGAAATGCTCAAAGTGCTGAAAGCCAACAACGAAGAGCATGAAGCAGAGCGTGTGGTCGGTGAGATCATTGCGCACAAATTTATGAACCGCACGGACTACAAAGATTACGCCATCCTGTACCGCGGTAATCACCAGTCACGCTTGTTCGAAAAAGCGCTGATGCAGAACCGTATTCCTTACAAGATTTCGGGCGGCACCTCATTCTTTGCGCGGGCAGAAATTAAAGACATCATGGCGTATCTTCGCCTGCTGACCAATCAGGATGACGATAACGCATTTCTGCGCATTGTGAATACACCGCGTCGCGAAATTGGCCCTGTGACACTCGAAAAGCTGGGAACGTACGCCAACATGCGTGGAAAGAGCTTGTTTGCGGCGAGTTTCGAATTGGGGCTTCAGGAGCACCTGAATGGTCGTGGTCTGGAATCCCTGCAACGTTTTACCCGCTGGATTGTCGAGCTTTCCGATCAGTTTGAGCGTGGCGATGCGGTTGATGCAGTGCGCTCATTAGTACGTGACTCGCACTACGAAGACTGGTTATACGAAACTTCGGCCAGCCCTAAGGCAGCAGAGATGCGGATGAAGAACGTCTCCGATCTTTACAGCTGGATTGTGGCAGATCTTGAAGGTGACAACTACGACAACGAAGTGAAGACGCTTCGCGAAGTGGTTCAGCGCCTGACGCTGCGCGACATGATGGAGCGTGGCGAGGACGATGATGACGCGGATCAGGTGCAGTTGATGACACTGCATGCCTCTAAAGGGCTCGAGTTCCCGTATGTGTATCTGGTAGGGATGGAAGAAGGCTTTTTGCCGCACCAGTCGAGCATTGACGAAGACAATGTGGAGGAAGAGCGTCGTCTTGCCTATGTGGGCATTACCCGTGCGCAACGTGAGATGACCTTTACGCTTTGCAAGGAGCGCCGTCAGTACGGCGAGCTGATAAAGCCTCTGCCGAGCCGTTTTCTTGAAGAGCTGCCATACGATGATGTGGAATGGGAAGAGAAGAAAAAGCCCCAGACGCAAGAAGAGCGAATGGCAAAAGGGCAGGCAGCGATTGCCAACCTTCGCGCTATGCTCAAGAAGGACTGACAAAGACAAGCCGGGAATTCCCGGCTTTTTTAGGCTTCTAAAGCTTCTTCTGGCGTTTCGTTTTCGTGAAGCTTACGAATCACCTTAGCGGGTGTCCCACCAATCAGGCAATCTGCAGGCATATCTTTGGTCACCACGGAATTGGCTGCGATCACTGAGCGAGCGCCAATGGTCACGCCCTGGCAAATCACTGTATTGCCGCCCACCCAGACATCATTACCTACCACGATTGGCTTGCAAAAGGTTTCCCAGTTGCGTCTGCGGCGGTAATCCATTGAGTGGCCAGCGGTGTAAAACTGGCAGTTAGGTCCAATGAGCACGTTGCTGCCAATGGTAATTGGTGCACCATCCAACATCATCGCACCCATATTGATAAAGGTACTGGGACCGATATGGATGGTTTTGCCAAATTCGCAGTGGAAAGGCGGCATCACCATTGAGTCTTCCCCAATGCTGCCAAACAGCTCTGATGCAATATCAATGGATTGGTCAACTGGGAGAGTGTTGTAGCGTTGAAGGAGTTGGAAGGCTTTCGAGCGAATGGAATCAATCGTTTCATCGCACCCATTAAAGGCGAGGCCTTGGGTCATTTTTTCGAATTCGGTCATCTTAGGAACAGGAAAGAAGAAAACACGCGTGAATGATGGGGGATGTAGCAGGGGAATTCAGTGTCCTTGCTTCCAGACTGATAAACAGGTATCAAAAAAGCGGCTTGAACGCCGCTTTTCTAGTCAAACTTGAATGCTGCTTTTACAGAGACAGAAGGTGATCGATAGCCGCAATGACTTCATCGTCAGAACAGTCCATACAAGTACCGCGTGCTGGCATCCCGTTGAAGCCTTCGATGGCATGCTTGTTCAATATGTCACGGCCTTGTGCCAGACGTGGTTCCCAAGCTGCGGTATCACCTGCTTTTGGTGCGCCAGCTGCGCCAGTTGCGTGACATGCCATGCAGTAGGTGTTGTAAACGGAATCACCAGTGCGTGGGCCTGATGGTGCGGCAGCAGTCTCAACAGGTGCTTCGCCGTCCAAGTAAACGGAACCGACTGGTGCGATGCGTTCTGCAATGGCTTCTTCTGACATGTCAGCAGCATGCGCTGTACCCATCAGAAACAAAGCGGTGACAGCAGATACTGCTAAACGACGTAAAAAAATTCCCTTTGCGCTCACTGTTTCACTCCCAATATCTTTTTGGTTCCGAATCATCGGACATTTTTTATGCGGTTAGATATTTTTATCACAATTGTAGAGGCGGATCGGCTAACTGGGTCGACCTTTCAACAATTGTGACGATCTCAAATACGAAGTATGGACGAAATAAGGTTAACTCCGTGTAAAGATTAAGTGATTATAGCGCTTTAGATTGTTGCGTGAAACCGTTATGATATCGCCTGCCTGCACTGTTTTTAGCCCGATCGGATAAAAATAAACCGTTCGAAAAAAAAATTAAAAAAAGTGCTAGACGGCAGGAGGCGATATCCGTAATATGCGACTCCGCCGACAGGGGCAAGCGCCCGTAGCTCAGCTGGATAGAGCGTTGGCCTCCGGAGCCAAAGGTCGCAGGTTCGAATCCTGTCGGGTGCGCCAGTCCGGAATAGAAAATTTGGCGAAGTAAAACAGTGGTGGCTGTAGCTCAGTTGGTAGAGTCCCGGATTGTGATTCCGGTTGTCGCGGGTTCAAGTCCCGTCAGCCACCCCACTCGGTGAATAGCGCAGTTTGGTAGCGCATCTGGTTTGGGACCAGAGGGTCGGGGGTTCGAATCCCTCTTCACCGACCACATTCAGAGAGCCCGCTCAATCAAGCGGGCTTTCGTCGTTTTAGGCAAGGGTAGAACTCTCTGTAGTTCTGAACTGGTTGGGAATGCCAAACCCGAAAAGAAATTGGCAAACAAAACAGTGGTGGCTGTAGCTCAGTTGGTAGAGTCCCGGATTGTGATTCCGGTTGTCGCGGGTTCAAGTCCCGTCAGCCACCCCACTCGGTGAATAGCGCAGTTTGGTAGCGCATCTGGTTTGGGACCAGAGGGTCGGGGGTTCGAATCCCTCTTCACCGACCACTTTCAGAGAAGCCCGCTCAATCGAGCGGGCTTTTTCGTATCTGGTGTTTGGGTTGTCCAGCCCATGGTCGGGTGCGGAAGGCCGCCCCGCACGAATCCCTCGTCATCGACCATATATAGAGAATCCTGCTCACTCAAGCGGGCCTTTTCGTATTCGGCCTCTTTTCATTTGCGATACCTCCCCAACTTTTTCGGCTGTGTCTTCTCTGGGGTAACATAAGTTGCTTGGCAAGTGCTGTAACTCATTAGCCTAAACGAGTGCAATGTTGCACTTTGATTAGGCAGATAAATAGGCTGACTGGATCGAGGCGCTCGTTGGCGCAAATGCGATAAGTGTTCTATTTTTGACCACTTGAACAGAGCTTCATAGGAAAAATATCGAATCTTTGAAGTCAGTCGTGCTGAAAAACGACGTTTTATACGTGTTTAATGCATGTCTTTGCTTCTATTTATGCACTTCAATGCGTTGTCTTTTGTCGAGTATTGTTCGGTATTGTTGGTTAATTTTTAGCTAAAAATGCTAACAAATGTTTCTGCTTATATATCATCGATTGGCTTTTCTACTGTGATTCTGATTTCCTGCTTACTCCCTTCTGTTTTCTCTTGTTTATTATCATGCTAAACCTAGTGTCAAAATAACAATTTATTTATAAAACAATGGGTTGGATTAATCTTGGTGCTGTTTATACATTTGCCGTATGACAGTTAAGAGATGACTAATTATGCGATATCGGAGTGTGAATATGGAACTTTGTGCTGCTTTGTTGATTTTTTGTGAAATGTTTGCCAGATTCTTTTATCAACAAATTGCGTCTAATTTGCGCAATTTAAAACTGGCCGCTAACTTGCACCACTTCAATCTCCGATAACACTTTTTTGCATTTGGATTCGTTGAAAGCGTTTTCCTTAGAGGGGTGAAATGGTGAGGCGGCCGTTTATCGTTCAAACCACATGGAGTCAAACGATGAAAACAGGAATGTTGAAGCTGAGTGCAGCTTTGATTGCTTCAGCTGTGGCAGCCGGAGTACAGGCAAAAACCTTGGTTTATTGCTCCGAGGGCTCACCAGAAGGATTTAACCCGTCTCTCTACACCTCAGGCACCACTTTTGATGCGAGCTCTCGCCAAATCTTTAACCGCCTGGTTCAGTTCGAGCGCGGGACAACCAAAATCGTCCCGGGTCTGGCAGAGTCATGGACTGTCTCTGATGATGGTCTGTCATACACCTTCAAACTGCGTGAAGGCGTAAAGTTCCACAGCACCAAAGAATTTAAACCATCCCGTGATTTCAACGCAGATGATGTCATATTCTCTTTCATGCGTCAGAAGGATGAAGGCCATCCATACCATAAGGTATCTGGTGGCTCCTATGAGTACTTCAATGCGATGGAAATGGGTGATCTGATCAGTTCTATCGAGAAAGTTGACGATTACACCGTAAAGTTCAACCTGACTCGTCCAGAAGCGCCATTTATTGCAAACTTGGCAATGGACTTCGCGTCTATTATGTCTGCTGAGCAGGCGGATCAAATGCTGAAAGCAGGCTCGCCGGAGAAACTGGATCTGGAACCCGTGGGTACGGGGCCTTTCGTCTTGGCGGGCTACAAAAAAGACTCCACCATCCGTTACCTTGCACACCCAGAATACTTCGAAGGCAAAGCACCAATCGACCGCCTGGTGTTCTCAATCACGCCTGATGCATCCGTTCGTTATGCGAAGTTGCAAAAAGGTGAGTGTCATGTAATGCCATATCCAAACCCGGCTGATCTGGAGCGCATGCGTTCTGACGATGTGGTTAACCTGATGAGTCAGGAAGGTTTGAACGTCGGTTATCTAGCATTCAATACCCAAAAAGCACCATTTACTGATGTACGAGTACGTCAGGCATTGAATATGGCAGTGAACAAAGAAGCCATCATTGATGCAGTCTTCCAAGGCGCTGGTAAGGCGGCGAAAAACCCAATTCCGCCAACAATTTGGTCTTACAACGATTCCGTTCAGGACTACCCGTTCGATCTGGAAAAAGCGAAAGCACTGCTACAAGAAGCGGGTCTGGGTGAAGGTTTCACCACTAACATCTGGGCCATGCCAGTACAGCGCCCTTATAACCCGAATGCTCGCCGCATGGCTGAAGTCATTCAGGCAGACTGGGCAAAACTGGGCGTAAAAGCCGAGATTGTCACTTACGAGTGGGGTGAGTACCTCAAACGCTCTAAGACTGGTGAGCACGATACTCTGTTGCTGGGCTGGACCGGTGACAACGGTGACCCGGATAACTTCCTTGCCGTGCTGTTGGGCTGTTCGGGTGTAGGCGGTTCAAACCGTGCACAGTGGTGTCATCAACCGTTTGAAGACCTGATCCAAAAAGCAAAGAAAACCTCTGATGTTGCAGAGCGCACCAAGCTTTACGAACAAGCACAGGTAGTGTTCAAAGATCAGGCACCGTGGGCAACCATTGCGCACTCAGTTGTCTTCGAGCCTGTCCGTAAAGAAGTGAAAGACTACAAGATTGACCCATTCGGTGGTCACATCTTCTATGGCGTAGACATTCAAGAATAATCACGCCAGGCAAAAGAACACCGCGGCTGACGGATTTAGCCGCGGTTTTTGCGTCACCACGCAGTTGAGCGAGTCGTTTTATGTTGCAGTTTATTCTCAAACGTTTGGGGTTGGTGATCCCGACGTTTATCGGCATTACCCTGCTGACCTTTTCCCTTATCAGGATGATCCCTGGAGACCCCATCGAAGTGATGGCGGGTGAGCGCGGCGTTTCACCTGAACGCCATGCCCAGCTAATGGCTGAGCTTGGGCTTGATAAGCCTCTGATTGAGCAGTATTTCGTTTACATCGGCAATGTCCTTCATGGCGATTTGGGTAACTCACTAATCACCAAAGAGCCAGTGATGAAGGAGTTTCTGACCCTTTTCCCAGCAACGATGGAACTTGCGCTTTGCGCAGCTTTGTTTGCGATAGCAGTGGGACTGCCAGCAGGAATTCTTGCTGCTGTGAAGCGGGGGACTTTTCTCGATCACTCGGTGATGGCGGTATCGCTGACAGGCTACTCCATGCCGATATTCTGGTGGGCACTTTTGCTCATTCTTTTCTTTTCGATTGGCCTAGATTTAACACCGGTATCGGGCCGGATGGACGATGCAACCTATTGGGTTGATGAAGTCACTGGCTTTATGTTGATTGACAGTTGGTTGTCGGGGGAAGAGGGTGCATTTACTGCTGCCGTTCACCATTTGGTCTTGCCAGCTGTTGCGCTAGGTACCATCCCACTTGCAGTTATCGCGCGTATGACACGTTCTTCGATGCTGGAAGTTCTTGGTGAAGATTACATCCGTACAGCTCGTGCAAAAGGCTTAATGCCTTGGCGCGTTATTTTGATCCACGGCCTTCGTAATGCTTTGATTCCAGTGATAACCGTGATTGGTCTTCAGGTGGGTATTTTGCTGTCCGGAGCGATCCTGACTGAAACTATCTTCGCCTGGCCGGGCATCGGAAAATGGTTAATTGAATCTATTGGCCGTCGCGACTACCCAGTCGTGCAAGGCGGTATCTTGCTGGTTGCGACCATCATTATTGTCGTGAACCTGATTGTCGATATCCTTTATGGCGTCGTTAACCCGCGCATTCGTCACGGTAAGTAGGAGGGGAAACGATGTCTGAAACTACACAAACTTCAAACCTGCCTCAAGAGCGCGAACCGTTGTCGCCGTTCGCAGAGTTCTGGGGATATTTCTCTTCAAACAAAGGTGCGCTGGCGGGACTTATCTACATTGCTATAGTCATTGTCGTCGCCTTGCTGGCGCCGATTGTCGCGCCACACAACCCTGCAGAGCAGTTCCGCGATGCACTGTTGGTGCCACCAGCATGGATTGAAGGCGGAAGCTGGAGCTTTATTCTGGGGACTGACGACGTGGGCCGCGATATACTCTCGCGTCTTATCTATGGTGCGCGCCTGTCGCTGCTTATTGGCTGCTTGGTGGTGGCTTTGTCGCTGGTCCTTGGTGTCTTTATGGGGCTGGTGGCTGGCTACTTTGGTGGTATGGTTGATACTGCCATCATGCGCATGGTAGATATCATGCTGGCGTTGCCGAGTCTGTTGCTCGCGATTGCTATCGTTGCCATCCTTGGGCCTTCTATTTTTAATGCGTCTCTTGCTATCTCTTTTGTTTCGCTGCCGCACTATGTGCGTCTGACCCGAGCATCTGTGCTTGCAGAAATTAACCGTGATTACGTCACCGCCTCACGTGTGGCGGGTGCAGGTCACTTCCGTCTTATGGTTTCTGTATTGCTTCCAAACTGTGTGGCACCACTGATTGTCCAGGCAACGCTAGGTTTTTCAGCTGCGATTCTGGATATGGCTGCACTGGGCTTCCTTGGTTTGGGCGCACAGCCACCAACACCTGAATGGGGCGTAATGCTGGCAGATGCGCGTCAGTTCATCAATTCAGCCTGGTGGGTAGTAACTTTCCCGGGTTTGGCTATCCTGCTGACCGTACTGGCGTTTAACCTCATGGGTGATGGCCTGCGTGATGCACTGGATCCAAAGTTGAAGCAGTAGGAGAGCATGATGGCAATATTAGAAGTTAATCAGCTCTCTGTGCATTTTGGGGACGAGAGCGCGCCGTTTAAAGCGGTTGATAAAATCAGTTATACCGTCGATGAAGGGGAAATTCTCGGAATCGTAGGTGAGTCAGGCTCCGGTAAGTCGGTCAGTTCTCTGGCTATCATGGGATTGATTGATTATCCGGGACGTGTGAGTGCAGACTCGGTCAATTTTCACGGTGAAAACCTACTGGAGATGGCAGAGAAAGAGCGCAAAAAGCTCACGGGTGCGGATATCTCAATGATTTTCCAAGATCCGATGACCAGTCTGAACCCTTGCTTCACAGTAGGTTATCAGATCATGGAAGCCCTTCAGGTACATCAGGGTGGTAGCAAAAGAGAACGCCGAGCCCGTGCTGAAGAGCTATTGAGACTGGTAGGTATTCCCGACCCAGCTTCGCGTTTGAAAGTGTATCCGCACCAGTTGTCAGGTGGTATGAGCCAGCGCGTAATGATTGCGATGGCGATTGCCTGTAATCCGCGCCTATTGATTGCGGATGAGCCAACAACTGCACTGGATGTGACGATTCAGGCTCAGATCATCGACTTGCTGCTCGATCTACAGAAAGAGCAGAACATGGCACTGGTCCTGATCACCCACGATTTAGCGCTGGTGGCAGAAGCCGCTCATAAAGTCATGGTGATGTATGCAGGGCAAGTGGTAGAAACCGGCTCTTCAGTAGAGATTTTCCGTTCGCCGAAACACCCATACACGCAGGCATTACTGCGTTCTTTACCTGAATCATCGTCAGGTAAGAGTCGTTTGGACTCACTGTCTGGTGTGGTGCCAGGGCTTTTCGACAGACCCCGTGGTTGTATGTTGAACCCGCGTTGCCCGTACGCTACGGACAAGTGTCGCAGTGAAGAGCCCGCTGTACAGGGGCCGCCAGAGCGCGCGGTGAAATGTCACTATCCATTGAATGAGCAGGGAGAGCCAACGCGATGAGTGATCAACAAGCGCCGCTGCTCCATGCAGTGGATTTGAAAAAATACTATCCGGTAAAGCAAGGCATGTTTAAGCCGGAAGCGGAAGTCAAAGCCCTCGATGGTGTTTCATTTACGCTTGAACGCGGTAAAACGTTAGCGGTGGTAGGGGAATCAGGTTGTGGTAAATCGACACTGGGTCGTCTTCTTACCATGATCGAGACGCCGACTGGTGGCACGCTGGATTTTAAAGGGCAGGATCTTCTTAAACGTGATCCCGAGTCTGACAAACTGCGTCGCCAAAAAATCCAAATCGTTTTTCAAAACCCATATGGCTCCCTGAATCCGCGCAAGAAAATCGGCCAAATTTTGGAAGAGCCGCTTGAAATCAATACCGACATGAGCTCCGCCGATCGCAAAGCCCGCGCGTTGGAGATGATGGCGAAAGTGGGCCTTAAAACCGAGCACTACGACCGTTATCCGCATATGTTCTCTGGTGGTCAGCGTCAGCGTATTGCGATTGCACGAGGCCTGATGCTGAACCCTGAAGTAGTGGTAGCAGATGAGCCGGTCTCTGCGCTTGATGTATCAGTGCAAGCACAGGTACTGAACCTGATGATGGATTTGCAGGAAGAGCTTGGGCTTTCCTACGTATTCATCTCTCACGATTTGTCAGTGGTTGAGCATATCGCCGATGAAGTCATGGTGATGTACCTAGGGCGTTGTGTAGAAAAAGGTCGGGCAGATGAAATCTTTAAATCGCCTCAGCACCCTTATACACAAGCGCTTCTTTCAGCGACGCCGAGGCTCGACCCAGAACACCGTCGCGAGCGTATCAAGCTGACGGGCGAACTACCAAGCCCATTGAATCCGCCAAAAGGTTGTGCTTTCCATGCTCGTTGTCGTGATGCCGTTGAGAAATGTCATCAACAGCAGCCTGCATTAAAAACGTATGGTGATAGGCAAATCGCTTGTTTGGTTGTGGACGAACAGCGCGCTTCACAGTAAACAGAAAAGGGCGGCCGGAGCTGCCCTTTCTTTTCTCGATTCGTCGAGTTTGAATTTTCGAGCTAGGCTAACTATCTGAACCATAAAAATTCCTGACGGGATGAGGTGCAATGCGTTTTACTCTTTTCGGCATTATAACTCTCATGTTTCTTGGCCTTTTTCCATGGCAGTCAGCCAAGGCCGATTCGTCGTGTCAGCCCGTGGAAAAAGATGGTTGGCAGGTCGTAGACCAAAGCTGTCAGGTCGGTTCGGGTCTTTGGTCAAAACGTCCCATCAGAAATGATGGCAGGTTTTGGGTGCAGTGTGGCGTAGTCAGTCAATTACCTAAACCTTGGTTTGCAAAAGAAATAGAAGCCGTACTGATGCAGGACAAATTGGTGTTCCGCGAAGAGGGCGATAAATATCGTTGTCTGGTTGGTCCTTTTGAACGCTACTCGGAAGCTGAAATCGTTAAGGATGTGATGAAACAACGTAAGGTCTTTGCTTCTGCTTTTATCCGCGACGTCTCCCTCCCTGAAAACGCTTCGAAGGTCAGTAAGCCTGATAAACCTAGCAAAGTTAAAGCCGCGAAAGCGTCAAAGTTAATGCCAGCAAAAACAACCCGCCAGTATATTGATGTTGGTGCTCTGAAAAGTCCGATGCCGGAGACTGGTGAGCCGCGTTACAGTGATAAGCAAAACGTTTGGTGGCGTGCCACGATCAAAGAGGCCAATCAAGCCTGTCGACAAGATGGAATGACATTGGTGTCAGAATCCACGTTAAAAGCCCTGTCATCGATGCCAGACTGGAAAAATACTTACCCTAGCCGCTTACCGTATTGGGTATCTGAGATGCGGGCTTTTGATGTGGTGATGGGGATTTCTATGCCACTCTCCCTTGAGTCTGCCTTGCTGGTGTTGTGCGAGCCCTCGCCATAACTATCCGCAGAGTTGTGAATCCTGCTGTAGAAACAGACGCAAATTTACTTCCTAAAGCATTCGCCTCTTAAAATGAGCGCGAAAGCACGCGTTTTCCGTTGTACGGCAGTAAAAGGCAATTATTGATGCGTTCCCGCAGATTCTCCGTTCTGAATATCTTCATGTTGAGTAGTTTCTTGGTTTTCTGCTCATCTGCGTTTGCTTCTTCCGATATCAACAAACTTTGTCTGAGTTCTACATCACCTGAAGGCGACCAAATCGTTGGTAAAAACTGTCCCATTGGCGAAGGGCTGTGGGGGAGAAAGCCTGCTAAGAACGGCGCATTTTGGGTTCAGTGTGGTATTTACAGTGAAATACCTGACAAGAATGGGAAAGCAAACGAGGTGCTTTATCGAAAAGAAGGCAGCCAATATCGTTGCTTAGCAGGACCTTATGATTCTTTTGTTGATGCGAAGAATGCCAGAGACAACCTCCGCACAAGCTCTGAAATGTCGGATGCCTTTATCCGCCAGATAGGTTTCAAACCCAGCATTAAAAAGCGGTCATCAAAGACCACCGTTCAAGCATCAAAAAGTGGCATCGTGAGGCAACAAGAACAAGTGTTGGGCTTCTGGGCACCAAAGCCTCAGGGAATGGATGCTCGCTACACGGTGAATCGCCGCGACTGGTGGAGAGCAACCTATGAAGACGCGAGCAATGCGTGTCGCCAGAAAGGCAGAAAGTTGGTATCTGCTGGGAGCCTTAGGAAGGCTATCGCAAGACAACGAAGCTCAGACGAACTGCCGGCACTGTATCCCTATTGGCTTGGTAACGGGCATGTATACGACATCAAGCTGGATATGTCGTTTGTGGCAATATCAGATACGCTGACATTGAATGTGTTGTGTGAGTGACAAAAAAGCCCCGCAACAGCGAGGCTTTTTTTAATCGCTTGGCGATCAACGCATGGTCACGAATTCCTCGGAACCCGTCGGGTGGATCGCGACTACGCTGTCGAAATCCGCTTTGGTTGCACCCATCTTCATCGCAACCCCAAAGCCCTGGATCATTTCATCGACGGTGTAGCCGATGCCGTGAAGACCCACCACTTTCTCGTCATCTCCCGCACAGATCAGCTTCATTTTGCATGGTTGACGATGCTGGGTAACGGCGGTGTACATCGCGGTGAAGCTGGAGGTGTAAACCTTCACATTCTCTTCGCCGTACTGCGCTTTCGCTTCGCCTTCAGTCAGGCCGATGGTGCCGATTGGTGGGTGGCTGAATACCACAGTTGGTACCAGCGCATAGTCCATCTTGGCGTTGGTTTTGCCGTTGAACAGGCGCTCTGACAGTTGGCGACCTGCTTTAACTGCAACCGGTGTCAGCTCGATGCCGCCTTCCATGATGTCACCCACGCAGTAGATGCCAGAAACATTGGTGTTTTGGAATTCATCCACTTTGATGTAGCCACGGTCGTTGGTTTCAACACCTGCTGCAGCCAGATTGATCTTATCTGTGCTTGGATGGCGGCCGATGGCCCAGATCAGCAGATCCGTGTTGTGAGTTTCGCCACTTTCGAAGTGTAGGGTCAGTGAGCCGTCGGACTCTTTCACCACTTCTTTTGGAATCGAGTGGGTGTGAAGCGCTGGGCCTTCTTTTTCCATCACTTCAACCAGTGTGTCGATGATCATTGGGTCGAAGCTGCGAAGTGGAGACTCTTTACGCACAAACAGGTGTGTTTCAGTGCCTAGTGCATTTAATACACCGGCGATCTCCACTGCGATGTAGCCTGCGCCAACCACAGCAACGCGTTTTGGTTGCTCGTTCAGCTCAAAGAAGCCGTTGGAGTCGATGCCGTGTTCCGCGCCTGGAATGTTTGGAATGGTTGGCGCGCCACCGACAGCAATCAATATATTGTCAGCGGTGTAGTGCTCTCCGTTCACTTCAACCGTTTTGGCATCAACAAACTTGCCGAAGCCTTCAATCACTTCGATTTTGTTCTTGCCCAGCACGTTTTCATAAGAAGTGTGGATGCGGCCAATGTAGGCTTCACGGTTTTCTACCAGCTTGTCCCAGCTGAACTTGTTCAGTGTGGTGTCAAAGCCATAGTCTGGGCCGTACATTTTGATGGCTTCTGCGATTTGCGCGCCGTGCCACATCACCTTTTTCGGTACACAACCTACATTTACGCAGGTGCCGCCGAGGTGTTGCGCTTCGATCAACGCGACTTTTGCACCGTACATCGCGGCACGGTTTGCAGATGCGATACCGCCACTGCCGCCGCCGATACAAATATAATCAAAATGCTTGGCCATGAGTTTCTCCGTTTGGTTATTCTTAAATCCCGTTGAGCGGGGAAGCATTAGCATCCCCTGATAATATCAGACCTTTCAAGATCCGTATGTTATTCAGGCACTACCCATTGTACAAATTGGTGGCCTGTCTCGGGTGCAATTTTACTTTGCAGCCAAGGTAGAATTTCTTTCATCTGTGTTTCCAGCGTCCATGGCGGATTAATCACAATCATGCCGGATGCTGTCATGCCACGCTCTTCACTGTCTTCAGCTACACCCAGTTCGATTTGCAGAATTTTGCGGATGCCGAGCTTTTCTAGACCTTTGGTAATGAGATCGATATTTTTGCGGTAAACCACCGGATACCAAATCGCATAGGTGCCGGTGGCCCAACGCTTCACGCTCTCATCAATCGCATCTACCACGTCCTGATATTCGTGCTTGAGCTCGTAAGGTGGGTCAATCAACACCACTCCGCGTCGCTCTTTGGGTGGCAGGCTTGCTTTAAGACGCGCGTAACCGTCTTCTTTGTACATTTTCACCTGGCGGTCACCGCGAAATTCCTGAAGCAGGAGAGGGAAATCACTTGGGTGAAGCTCTGTGAAAATAGCGCGGTCTTGTTCGCGCAGCAGGCTGTGGCCAACTTTCGGTGAGCCAGGGTAGTAACGCAGCTTGTTGCTTTGGTTTAGAGAATTGATAACACCCAGATATGGCTTGATAGCTTCAGGCGCGTCATCGCTTTCCCAAATCAGGCCGATACCTTCTTTGTACTCACCGGTTTTATCAGCGCGTTCGTCAGACAAATCGTAGCGACCCGCACCGCTATGGGTATCGTGGTAGACGAATGCTTTGTCTTTTTGCTTAAGCGATTCAATGATAAGGCTTTGAACGATATGTTTGAGCACATCCGCATGGTTGCCAGCATGGAAGCTGTGGCGGTAACTGAGCATGTTTGTATCCGGTGAATATTAGAAATAGAAGACTATTATCTCCTATTGGGAGGTTCGATGCAGCCTCAGCATTGAAAACGCGGTTGATTGACGCCATAAATACAGAGTCTGAGAAATGAAAGGAACTGACAATGTCCAACCCGCTGCTAACGTTTACTGATTTGCCTCCCTTTTCTGAAATCAAACCGGAGCACGTACAACCTGCGGTAGAGCAGGCAATTGCAGACTGCCGCGCTGCGATTGAAGCGGTACTGGAAAACAACACGGATCCAAGTTGGGACACCATCTGTGAGCCACTGGCAGAGAGCGACGACAGGCTAAGCCGTATTTGGTCACCGATAGGCCATATGAATGCGGTGGTGAACAGCCAGGCGCTGCGTGAAGCCTATGAGGCTTGTTTACCAATGTTATCTGACTACTCGACGTGGGTAGGTCAGCACAAGCCGCTTTATGATGCTTACAAAGCTATTAAAGTGCGTGACGATTTTGACTCCCTGACGCCAGCACAACAAAAGACCATTACTGACTCTCTGCGCGATTTCGAGCTTTCCGGTATTGCACTGCCACCTAAAGAGCAGCACCGCTTTGGTGAAATCAGCAAGCGATTGTCTGAGCTTTCGTCGACCTTCTCGAACAATGTGCTCGACGCCACCATGGGATGGTCCAAGCATGTGACCGACGAAAACGCGCTGGCTGGCATGCCTGAATCTGCACTTGCTGCAGCCAAAGCGCAGGCTGAAAGCAAAGAGCTTGATGGTTATTTGCTGACACTGGACATTCCGTCTTACCTGCCAGTCATGACGTATTGTGACAACCGTGAGCTTCGCGCAGAAATGTACGAGGCGTACACCACCCGCGCATCTGACCGCGGTCCAAATGCAGGCAAGTGGGATAACACCGACCTCATCAATGAAACCTTGCTGCTGAAAAGCGAGATTTCCCGTCTGCTGGGCTTTGCCACTTACAGCGAACTGTCGCTGGCAACCAAAATGGCGGCATCAACCGATCAGGTACTGACCTTCCTGAGTGAGCTGGTGGAAAAAGCGCGCCCGCAGGGCTTAAAAGAATTCGATACCCTCCAGCAATTCGCCAAAGACAACTTCGGCGTGGAAACGCTTGAACCTTGGGACGTGGGTTACTACGCCGAGAAGCTTAAGCAGCATCAATACAGCATTTCTGATGAAGAGTTGCGACCATACTTCCCTGAAGACAAAGTGGTTGCAGGTCTTTTCGAAGTGCTGAAACGTGTGTTCGGCATGGACGTTAAACGTCGTGACGGCGTGGACGTTTGGCATGAGTCCGTTTCTTTCTACGATATCTTCGATGCGAAAGGCGAACTGCGTGGCAGCTTCTATCTCGACCTCTACGCCCGTGAACACAAACGTGGCGGCGCGTGGATGGACGAGTGCCGAGTGCGTCGTGTGACTGAATCTGGCGATCTGCAAAGTCCGGTGGCTTACCTGACCTGTAACTTCAACAAACCAATCGGTGGTAAACCAGCCCTGTTTACCCATGATGAAGTCGTGACGCTATTCCACGAGTTCGGCCACGGTATCCACCACATGTTGACCAAGGTTGATGTGTCGTCGGTATCTGGTATCAACGGTGTGCCTTGGGATGCGGTTGAGTTGCCAAGCCAGTTCCTCGAAAACTGGTGCTGGGAAGAAGACGCGCTGGCGTTTATCTCTGGCCACTATGAGACCGGCGAGCCACTGCCAAAAGAGATGCTGGATAAAATGCTGGCAGCGAAGAACTACAACTCAGCCATGGGCATGTTGCGCCAGCTAGAGTTTGGCTTGTTCGACTTTACCCTGTTTACCCGCTTTGATGCAGAAGAAGGCGCGAAAGTGCTGGAAACGCTGGCAGAAGTGAAGAGCCAGGTCGCGGTTGTGCCGTCTCCAGACTGGAACCGATTCCCACACTCATTCAGCCACATCTTTGCGGGTGGTTACAGTGCGGGTTACTACAGCTATCTGTGGGCGGAAGTGCTGTCTTCAGACGCGTTCAGCCGCTTTGAAGAAGAGGGTATCTTCAACACCGAAACCGGCCAGTCGTTCCTTGAGAACATTCTTGAGCGCGGCGGCAGTGAAGAGCCAATGGAGCTGTTCAAACGCTTCCGTGGCCGCGAGCCATCACCAGATGCGCTGCTGCGCCACAGCGGGATTGGTGTTTAACTCGCGAACACTAAACCCAAAAAGAAAAAGCACGGTTTCGACCGTGCTTTTTTGTGCCTTCGATTCAATCACGCGATGGTCAGCGGCCAGTGGTTATCACTCTGGCGCTCTGCTTCAAGCGTCAACTCAGTCGCCATCAGCACATTTGCGTTCAGCCAGTTATCAGGCATCGTCAGTTCGAGCGAGTCGCCGTTTGCTTTCAGCGTAACAATAGGAATCGCTTTACTATCACGACGGTGACAGAGCAATACCGCTATGCGTAAAAGACGCAGTAGACGGTTAGCGCTGTTGGGAGAAATCGCACTTTGCGGCGCAATCGGAACCAGCTGCTCGCGGTAGTGGCGCAGCATTTCAGCCAGCAGTTTTTTCTGTGCGCGGGTAAAACCGGGTAGGTCGAGGCTATCGAGCAGGTAAGCGGCATGCTCACCGTCCTTTTTAAAGCCTATGCTCATGCCGATTTCATGCAGCTTCGCAGCAGCATCAAGCATTACGGGCGCGACAGGTTCTGCAATCCAGCCTTCACCGCATTGTTGCAGCAGGCTTTGAGTTGTCTTCGCGACGTTGTCTGCGTGGATGTCGTCCAGCTGGTAACGGGACTGTATGCTCTGAATGGTACGCTTTCGGATGTCCTGTTCGGACATTGTATCCATCATGCCATACACCAAGCCTTCACGCAGTGCGCCACCGGCCAGCGTCATCGACTCGATACCCAAATCTTCAAATATCGCAATCAGGATTGAGAGGCCGCTTGGGAATACTAAAGCACGCTCTAACGTCAGGCCATCGATATCGAGCTCTTCTACTTGGCCAAAGCCGATTGCTTGTTTGCGAAGGCGGTGGAGTTTCGCCAAGGTGATGGTTTCATCCATACCTTGCGCAACCATGATCTCCTGCAAGGCCTGCACAGTGCCACTGGCACCTACACAGACATCCCAACCGAGCTCGCGATAGCGTTTGACGATAGGGGAAAGCACCGCTTTTGCTCCTTCAATGGCGGAGTCGAAACTCTTTTCAGTGAGTGAGCGATCTTTAAAGTGCTTTTCCAGCCAGGTCACGCAGCCCATATCCAGGCTGGTCAACGCCGCAGCATCAAAGCCTTCACCGATAATCACTTCGGTACTGGCGCCACCGATATCGACCACCAGACGTTTGCCTTTGCCACCTGAGGTGTGTGCCACACCCTGATAGATGGTACAGGCTTCTTCTTCACCGGTGATCACATTGATGGAGTTGCCAAGAATTTGGTTAGCATGCTTGATAAACACATCGGCGTTTTTGGCGCTGCGAAGGGCGGCGGTAGCGACGATGCGGATATTGTCTGAAGGAATGTCCTGAAGGCGCTCAGCGAACAATGAAAGGCAATCCCAGCCGCGCTGCATGGCTTCGTCACTGAGATTTAAATTGCTGTCGAGGCCGGAGGCCAGGCGTACTTTACGTTTGATTTTTGCCAACGTTTGTACGCTGCCTTGAACTTCACGAACAACCAGCATGTGGAAGCTGTTTGAACCGAGGTCAATGGCAGCGTACAGGGGCGAACGCGCGTTTTCCATGCTCTGTGGTTACCCCTGATAGATTTACGCTTTGTTGGTCGACGGGCGACGACGGCCTCGGCCACGTGATTGTGAGCCGGATTTGCCGGAGGTGTTACGGCGACTGTTTACCTGACGTGGGCGATGTACCTTGATAGGTGCAGGCAGGTCAGTCAGCAGGGCATCTTCATTGTATTCAGATACCGGAATGGCGTGATCGATATATTCTTCGATCGCTGGCAGGTTCACGGCATATTCTTCACACGCGAAGCTGATAGACGCACCACTTGCACCAGCACGACCGGTACGGCCAATACGGTGAACGTAATCTTCACAGTCATCTGGCAGGTCGTAGTTGAATACGTGGGTAACCTGAGGAATGTGCAGACCACGTGCAGCAACATCGGTTGCAACCAGAATGTCTACATTGCCTTTAGTGAACTCTTCCAGAATCTTAACGCGTTTCTTCTGAGGAACATCACCGGTCAGTAGGCCTGCACGCAGGTCGTCGGCTGCCAGATGACCCCAGATGTCTTCACAGCGATGCTTGGTGTTTGCAAACACGATCGCACGCTCCGGCCACTCTTCCTCAATCAAGGTTTGAAGCAGGCGCATCTTGTCAGTGTTCGACGGGTAGAACAGTTCTTCCTTGATGCGGTGACCGGTCTTTTGCTCTGGCTCAACCACAACATGTTCTGGGTTGGTCATGTGCTCAAACGCCAGTTCCTGCACGCGGTAAGAAAGGGTCGCGGAGAACAGCATGTTCAGACGGTCTGCCGGTGCCGGCATACGGCGGAACAGGAAGCGGATGTCTTTGATAAAGCCTAGATCGAACATACGGTCGGCTTCATCAAGCACAACAGCTTGAATGCCACTCAGGTCAATCACGCGCTGTTTGTAGAAATCGATAATACGGCCACAGGTACCGATCAGGATATCAACGCCGCCTTCCAGTACTTCTTTTTGCTTCTCATAAGCTTCGCCACCGTAGGCAAGACCCGCAGTCAGAGAGGTTGAAGCCAGCAGCGGAGCAGCATCGTTATAGATCTGGATCGCAAGTTCGCGCGTTGGTGCCATGATGATAGCGCGCGGACAGTTTTTCTTGCGGTCGGCAGGTGCCTCCGTTGTCAGCAAATGGTGGAAAGTCGCAGTCAGGAATGCCATCGTCTTACCTGTGCCCGTCTGGGCCTGTCCTGCAATGTCTTGGCCGGTGAGCAGGACCGGCAATGCCAGAGCCTGGATAGGGGTACAATTATGAAACCCTTTTTCTTCCAAACCCTTGATAACATCGGCGTGAAGACCGAAGTCGGCAAATTTCTGCTCTGTGAGATGCGTCATTTTCATCCGCATAGAATATCAGCTTAGGCTTGCAATACGATAGTGAATACATTCAAATAGTGCGATGATTTACTGGTTGGTATATCACCAGTGACAAAAAATAATCATTGGAGTGAAAGATGAGCGACAAGATTTTGCAGCTGACCGACGACAGCTTCGACGCAGATGTTATCAATGCTGCAGGCCCTGTACTGGTTGATTTCTGGGCAGAGTGGTGTGGTCCTTGTAAGATGATCGCCCCGATTCTTGACGAGATCGCTGAAGAATACGAAGGGAAAGTCACTATTGGTAAACTGAATATCGACCAGAACGCAGGTACACCACCTAAGTTCGGTATCCGCGGTATTCCAACGCTGCTGCTGTTCAAAGACGGTGGCGTAGCGGCAACTAAGGTTGGCGCTCTGTCTAAAACTCAACTGAAAGAGTTCTTGGACGCAAACCTGTAATGTGACAGAGAAGCCGTGACCATCCCCGGGCACGGCTTAATTCTTTCCGTCAGCTAGACAGCTTTCCAATCTGGTGCTAACTTATTGCACGTAAATTGTACATTTCTGTTCATTCCTCGATCACACCCTTGATCGCTAAACCCTAACTAACTCAGACCTCAAATTTGACTGACAAGACACCTACCACTATGAATCTTACCGAACTGAAGAATCAGGCCGTTTCTGAGCTTGTAGCCTTAGGCGAAAGCATGGGCCTTGAGAACCTCGCCCGCCTCCGTAAACAAGACATCATCTTTGCCATCCTTAAGCAGCATGCGAAAAGTGGCGAAGATATCTTTGGTAACGGTGTGCTGGAAATTCTTCAGGATGGTTTTGGCTTCCTGCGCAGCGCAGACAGTTCTTACCTGGCAGGCCCAGATGACATCTACGTGTCGCCAAGCCAGATTCGCCGTTTCAACCTGCGTACCGGTGACACCATTTCAGGCAAAATCCGTCCACCGAAAGACGGTGAGCGTTACTTCGCCCTGCTGAAAGTGAACGAAGTTAACCACGACAAGCCTGACAATGCGCGTAACAAGATCCTGTTTGAAAACCTGACCCCACTGCACGCCAACGAGCGTATGGTGATGGAGCGTGGTAACGGTTCAACCGAAGACATTACGGCACGTGTGCTGGATTTGGCATCGCCAATCGGTAAAGGTCAGCGTGGTCTGATTGTGGCACCGCCAAAAGCGGGTAAAACCATGTTGCTGCAAAATATTGCGCAGAGCATTGCCTACAATCACCCAGAGTGTGAGCTGATGGTACTTCTTATCGACGAACGTCCGGAAGAAGTGACCGAGATGCAGCGTCTGGTTAAAGGTGAAGTGGTTGCCTCAACCTTCGACGAGCCAGCAAGCCGTCACGTACAGGTTGCTGAGATGGTGATCGAGAAGGCCAAGCGTCTGGTTGAGCACAAGAAAGACGTGGTTATCCTGCTGGATTCCATCACCCGTCTGGCTCGTGCATACAACACCGTGGTACCAAGCTCAGGCAAAGTACTGACCGGTGGTGTGGATGCCAACGCACTGCACCGTCCGAAGCGTTTCTTCGGTGCAGCACGTAACGTAGAAGAAGGCGGCAGCCTGACTATCATCGCGACAGCACTGGTTGATACCGGTTCTAAGATGGATGAAGTTATCTACGAAGAATTTAAAGGTACAGGTAACATGGAATTGCACCTGTCCCGTAAGATTGCGGAGAAGCGTGTCTTCCCAGCTATCGACTTTACCCGTTCAGGCACCCGTCGCGAAGAGCTGCTGACCAAGCCTGACGAGCTTCAGAAGATGTGGATCCTGCGTAAGATTGTTCACCCGATGGGCGAAATCGAAGGCATGGAGTTCCTGATCGACAAGTTGGCGATGACTAAAACCAACGACGAATTCTTCGAAGCCATGCGTCGTCAGAAATCATAAGACGTATTCAGCATCCCAAAAAAGCACCGCCAATGCGGTGCTTTTTTATTAGGCTTACGAAGGTTCATTGTTCTATTTATAATCTTATTAGTTGCCAAAACTGATACAGATCATCAGAATTGAGGCAAAATCGCCAACCAGTCAGCGAAAACGGATCGGCTGACGCAGGATTTCCGGGATGAAACGACTACTGATTCTACTCGCTGTTTTGCTGCCAACCCTGTTGCTTGGGGTGTCACGTGCTGTGACGCTTTCCCCAAATGACGTGGCAGCGCATATGGCCGATCCTTCCTCGGTTTCCAAAATTCTGTATGCCACCAAACTGTTCGACGATAACGACATGGATACGCTCAATACGTATCTGGATTCCCTACCCGAGCTGCTGAAAGAAGAGGCCCTGACCGTTTTGGCGCGTAGCGCGCTGGATTTTTCTCATATGACGCCAGAGCGTGAAAAATTTCTGGTGACCATCAGCAGGCAGCAACCCAAATTTCTGGTGAAAAGCCAGGGTGATGGCTTTTGGGTCACCATGCCAGCGTTTAATTATGCCGGTGAAGCAAAATGGGTACTCAACCGCTGGCAAATCAAGCTGATGCAGGATGAGGCCATGCGCCTTCTCAACTATAACCAGCTGAACCTCTCCAAGTGGCTTTCTTTTTCATCCAATGATTACGCTCTGCGCCGTGAGGCGATAGTTACCTTGGTGCCAACGCTGAACAAAACCATGTTGGATAAGCTGGTGGCGCTATATCTTGATGATAAAAATATTGTTTGGATTCCGGACAATGCACTTCTGGCTGCCCTCGCAGAGAAAAGTGGTGAGGCTAAGGTTTACGACTTGTTGTGGCTACGACGTACGGACAGCTCCAGCCTTGCTGCACTCCAGAAACTTGAGATGCCGCCTGTCACTGAAAAGCATATTCAGTTGATGATCGCTGCGACAGCGAACCCCGTACTGGCGGAGACGGCTGTGCGACAGCTTGCGGGATTGCACCCTTTGCCTCAAAACGTCAAAGACTTCCTTCAAAAACAGATTGCTGATCGCCAGCGCGGTAGAGATATCGCTGCACTCATTGCGCAAAAAGGTCATATTGACTGGCTACGCGAGCTGGAAGAAACGACCTCAGGCGTGACCCGCCGAAACATTCGCAACGGTCTTGAGCAGGTAGAAGGCTAGTCGCCTCAAGAATTCTTACATATCCGCCTGTTCAGGTTCCCTCTGCTCGTTATAATCGAGCCAACACACCTCAACCGGGAAGGTTATGAAATTTACTGACTTACGCGTGTTTATCGACCACCTGGAATCTGTGGGCGAGCTTAAGCGCATCTCTCATCCTGTTAGCCCAGATCAGGAAATGACCGAAATTGCCGACCGAGTACTGCGTGCCGGTGGCCCTGCACTCCTATTCGAAAATCCTGTGGGCTATGACATGCCTGTATTGGCGAACCTCTTTGGTACCCCAAAACGTGTGGCGATGGGTATGGGGCGCACTGAGGTGAAAGAGTTGCGCGAAGTCGGAAAATTGCTGGCTTACCTGAAAGAGCCAGAGCCACCAAAAGGTTTCAAAGACGCGATCGAAAAGCTGCCCGTGTTCCGCCAGGTGCTGAACATGCCCGCGAAACGGCTTCGCAAAGCGCCTTGCCAGGAAGTGGTGTGGCAGGGCGATGAGGTTGATCTCGGCAAGGTGCCAGTGATGAGCTGCTGGCCAGGCGATGTCGCACCATTGCTGACTTGGGGGTTAACCGTCACACGCGGCCCCAACAAAAAGCGCCAGAATCTTGGAATTTACCGCCAACAGAAAATCGGTAAGAACAAAGTCATCATGCGTTGGCTGGCGCACCGAGGCGGTGCGCTTGATCTGCGTGAGTGGATGGAAACCCATCCGGGTAAGCCTTTCCCGATTTCAGTTGCTTACGGTGCAGATCCGGCAACCATTCTCGGTGCCGTGACCCCGGTGCCTGACACTTTATCTGAATACGCGTTTGCTGGCCTATTGCGTGGCAGTAAAACCGAAGTGGTGAAAAGCCTGAGTAACGATTTGGACGTGCCCGCGAGCGCGGAAATTGTGATGGAAGGCTATATCGACCCAAATGAGTTTGCGGATGAAGGCCCTTATGGTGACCACACTGGTTACTACAATGAAGTTGAGCGCCATCACGTGTTTACCGTGACTCATGTGACTATGCGCCAGAAGCCGATTTACCACAGCACGTACACCGGACGTCCGCCAGATGAACCTGCCGTTTTGGGTGTGGCACTCAACGAAGTGTTTGTGCCTATCCTGCAAAAGCAGTTTCCTGAGATTGTCGATTTCCACCTGCCACCGGAAGGGTGTTCCTACCGCGCAGCAGTGGTAACCATGAAGAAGCAGTACCCAGGTCATGCCAAGCGCGTGATGATGGGCGTGTGGTCCTTCCTTCGCCAGTTTATGTATACCAAGTATGTGATTGTTTGTGATGAAGACGTGGATGCACGCGATTGGCACAGTGTCGCTCATGCGATGACGACCCGTATGGATCCGGTGCGCGATACCCTGATGATTGAGCATACCCCGATCGATTCCCTGGATTTTGCATCCCCTGTTGTTGGCTTAGGCTCAAAAATGGGCCTGGATGTCACCAAGAAGTGGGAAGCTGAGCTTTCAGGTTACACCAATGACGACGAGCGTGTTGCGGACAGCGAAGAGATTGAATCCCGCGTTGCTGCACTTAAAGCGGCACACAGTAAACTGACGGATATTTACTTGCCACCGGAAGCCCATGCCAACGGCATGGTGATGGCGACCATCAAGAAACAGGCAGTTGGCGACGGGCCGCGAATTATTGAAGCGATTTGGAATTCGCTTGAGGAAGTGGCGGACGTGAAGTTCGTGATGGTGTTTGATGAGGAAGACGTCAACATCCGCGACTGGAACGATGTAATTTGGGCAATAACCACCCGAATGGATCCTGCTCGTGATACCCTGTTGCGCGCAAACGCGCAGGATGAGGAGTCACTGGCTCTGCGTCCGGGGTCTAAAATGGGATTAGATGCGACCAACAAATGGCCGGGTGAATCGGTTCGTGAGTGGGGAACGCCCATCAGCAAAGACCCGCTAACCGTCGCGAATGTAGATGAAATGTGGGATAAACTGGGTCTCTAGAACATGTATGCGGTACACCTGATGCCTGCCGGAACGCAATTTACCGTATCCGGACACCAGACATTATTACAAGGCGCGCTCGACGCAGGGGTACCTTTTCCTAACCGTTGCCAGATTGGGGCTTGTGCAAGCTGCCTGTGTCGGCTGGTTGAAGGCGAGGTGAGATATCATCTCGAACCAATGCTGACTGAACAGGAAAAACAACAAGGCTGGATTTTTGCCTGTCAGGCCATTCCCTGCAGTGATCTGGTGGTTAGTTTTGAGGAAAGCGATGACTATTAAATGTGAAGTTACGTCAGTGTCGTCACTGACCAATAACACCTATCGAATTTTATTGAAGCCTGAACAGCCAGTGACCTACAAAGCAGGTCAATATCTGCTGGCGGTGATGGGCGAGAAAGACAAACGTCCGTTCTCGATTGCCAGCAGCCCATGTCGCCAGAACGGCCATGAGCTGGAACTGCACATTGGCGCAGCAGAAGAAAATGCCTACGCGATGGACGTGGTGAAAGCTGCGCAAGCCACACTGGAGAAAGGCGATGACTCCTTCCTGATTGAAGCGCCCCACGGTGATGCCTGGCTGCGTGAAGAGCGTCAACGCCCATTGGTCTTGATTGCCGGTGGTACAGGTTTCTCTTATGTACGTAGCATGGTTGACCATTGTTTAAGCCAAGGTTTTGACCAACCTATCTTCTTTTACTGGGGCGGCCGCGACGCGAGCCAGCTCTATGCGAATGATGAAATGGAAGCGCTGGCACTGAAAAACAGCCACCTGACCTATATTCCTGTGGTTGAAAATGCACCGGAAGGCTGGAGCGGCAAAGTGGGCAACGTGCTGGAAGCGGTGATGGAAGATTTCGTATCACTGTCTGCTTACGATGTTTACATTGCTGGCCGATTTGAAATGGCAGGCGCTGCCCGCGAGATGTTCTGTAACGAGCGTGGTGCAGAGCGAGACCACTTGTTTGCGGACGCTTACGCTTTCCTGTAAGTGCTCATCCAAGCGCTAAAGTCGAATAGCAAAACACCGCCGGATGGCGGTGTTTTTTTGTTTGTAGGCTAGGTAGAGCTATGCAGTTGCTTCGATTTTCTTTTTCACCCAGGTTTCATTGAGCCAAAGTGACGCCAGAATCACCACGCCGCCAAATGCCAGTGTCGTCAGGTCAGCATCGCGGTTCCAGATAAGCACATTCACGATGATACCAGCCGGCACCAATACATTGTTCATCACGGCCAGCGCGCCGGCATTCACAAGGGTCGCGCCCTTGTTCCATAGGAAATAGCCCAAACCGGAAGCGATAGTGCCAAGGTAAATCAGAATGCCCCACTGCAGATTAGTGGTTGGCAATTTATCGGTGCTACCAAGCAGCAGGAACGCAGGCAGCGCAACACACAGGGCGCCAAGGTAGAAAAGACCAAACACGGTACGTTGAGGCACTTCAATCTCAGCACGCTCCATGACCACCTTGTAGCCGACCTGACCAATTGCAAAACAGAGATTTGCACCCTGAACAATCAAGAATCCCAGCATAAAATTCGGATTCACAGAAGCGAACTTGATCACTACCGCACCTAATACCGCCAATGCCGCTGTCATCAGGTACCAAGGTGAAAAACGACGATTCAGTAAGTCATAGGTGAGAGTGACATAAACTGGTGTGAAAACCGTGAACAGCAGGACTTCCGGCACAGAAAGGTAGAGGAAAGACTGGTAGTAAAAGCAGTACATCAAGCCAAGCTGAATGCCACCGATGGCCATCAGTTTCAGCATCAGTGGTTTGGGTACGCCTTTCAGGCGCAGAAACGGCAGGAATACCAGTGCAGCCAAAGCCACACGGGTGACAACGGAAAACCAGGCGTCGACCTGCCCGGCGAGATACACGCCAATCAAACTGAATGAAAACGCCCACAGCAGGGTGACAAACGATAGATACCCCATTTTTCTTCCCTAAAATCATTAAAATTGCCGCTAATTCTAAAGAACTTGGCGGCAATGTGTAGCGATCTTATTCTGGACGGAGGAGCGCTGTGATCAACTTGGCAGCGGTACCATCAGCATATCTACAGGGGTTTTGTTGATGAGCTGTTTGGCAGACGAAATGAGTGCGCTCCAAAAATCCTGATGGTGACCACATAGCACCAAATCAATCCCATAGTGACTGATAGACTCCGTGATTTCATCCGCCAGATCGCCGCTTGCAACCAGCGTATGAGCGACGGGATATTCGGCGTGTCTCGCCAGCGCATTCAGTTGCGACTGCGCTTCATCGATAATGCGGTTGCGGGTCTCCACCAGATTCACATCGATAAGGCCGGTATAGAGCTGCGCGTAGTTCACATCAATGTGAATGAGTGAGAGTTTCGCTCCTAAGGGTGCAGCCAGTGCTGCGCCTTTTTGTACTAACACCTCACTGTCAGATGACAAATCCACTGCCACCAAAATGTGTTTATAGCCCATAGCCTGACTCCCCATTAAGCCAATGATTACAGGAGAAAATTACCACTGTCCCTGTGCGAAGACTGTTGCCTGGATCCCACTGCCGAAGTGCATTTGAAGAGGTTGCTGCCAAGGCAGATTTTTCCTGAATGAAAAAGTACGTGTCTCACAGACAGAATAGCTATCAGACTGATAAAAAAGAAAAACAATCGCTGTTTTGGGAGCAGCGCCCCAGCGCAAAGAATATTCAGTTTGGGTTGGCGTTTTCAGCATCAAATCTATACTTAAAGTAAACGCGGCCCCGAAAAGAACAGCACCAAGGGTGACGCGTGATGGCAAAGTGCTGGTCTCTATCCTTGGCGACAGCACCACGAACAACAACTCATTACTGAGACTTTAAGCCATCTGATGCCAGACATACGTATCAACCTATTCGAGTCTGGTTTAACGTTTTGCGTCGTTATTGTGCAATTTAACTCATACCAACAATGCATAGAGTGGCTAAGCGGAAAACGTATTAGGGGAAGACGGAAAGACCCTGTTCTTCATTAAGTTTTACCAACAGACGCAGTGTTTCTTTGGCTGCCTCTGTGATGGAAACCCCTTCTAAGCGGGGCAGATCCATCAGTAACACTGGGAGATGAATCATGAGTGGAGACGCCTTAATCATAGCGATTTTTTTCGTCACACTGGTTAACATCCTGCGCTATCTGAGCTCGCTGCGAACGCTGCTGGTTATGATGCGAGATGCCAATCCGTTGCTGTACCAGCAAGTGGCGCGAGGCAATAACTTCTTTGCACCGCAAGGCGATATCAGTCGCCAAAAGCGTCTGTTCCATTACATTCGCAGTCAGGAGTACATGCACCACCACGACGATGCGTTTATCGCCAAGTGTAATAAAGTCCGCCACCTATTCATTCTTTCGACAGCGCTGGTGCTTTCACTGGTCATGTCCCTCTTTTTTGTGGCATTTGCAGGACTTTGAATCGCGAAAAACCATCGCAAACTCAATTCTCATAAAACGCTGGCTGATGCCGGCGTTTTTTTTGTTAACCTTCTGACCCATAACATTCCAATAAACGTCGGAGCAGGGTTTGGACAGATTTCTTGCGTGGTGGCAGCAAAGTGCCGAGGGATTGAATTTTGACTGGCTGGAACACGTCGGTTTGATGCTGGGCGCGGCAGCCATTGCCTGGTTGGTATGGCGATTGGTGTTCAGTAAGCTGGTGGAAGTATCAAAGAAAACCCGAACCCAGTGGGACACTATCGTACTGCAAGCCTTGAGCACGCCAATCAGTGTGTTTATCTGGCTGTGGCCATCAACGTTTGCCATTGGCAGCTTGATGGATGCGAGCGCTAAAGTCGGTACAGATTGGTTGAGTGTTTCCCGCCGCGTGCTGCTCATCGTGCTGATGCTCTGGGTGATGCTGCGTTTAGTAAACGCTATCGAAGCCTATTTGTCTCAGTCGGATAAACGCGATCAGACCACTGTATCCGCTATTGGCCATGTGATGCGCCTGCTGCTTGCTTTCATTGGTGTGCTCACCTTATTGCAGGAGTTTGGTATTAGCCTGACCGGTCTGCTTACCTTTGGTGGTGTCGGTGGCCTGATTGTTGGTTTGGCAGCGAAAGATTTGTTGTCGAACTTCTTCGGTGGACTGATGATTTACTTCGACCGACCTTTTAGTGTCGGCGACTGGATTAACTCACCGGACAGAAACATCGAAGGCACGGTCGAGCGCATTGGTATGCGGATGACTATGATCCGCACGTTTGAAAGCCGCCCGCTTTATGTGCCGAATTCGGTGTTCAGTAGCATCGTGGTACAAAACCCGTCAAGAATGCGTAACCGCCGCATCAATGAAACCATCGGCATCCGCTACAAAGATGCGGACAAGATGGGGGTTATCGTTGCGGATGTGAAAAAGATGCTGGAGACCCATCCAGACATCGAGCAGAACGCGACACTGATGGTGAACTTCAATGCCTTCGCGGGTTCTTCGCTGGAGTTTTTCATCTACACCTTCACCAAAACCATCAACTGGGCGCGCTACCACGAAGTGAAGCAGGACGTAATGCTGAAAATTGTCGAGATTGTTCATGCACATGGTGCCGACTTTGCCTTCCCTACCCGTACTATCGCGTTTGACCGTGATGATGGGATGGAAGCTCAGATACCGCTCAATCCTGAATTGGCGCCAGCGCCGGACAAAAACTAGACTGGCTCCAAGGTGCTCGGGCGGCTACAATGCCGCCCGATTTCGTGTAATGGGCAATAAAGATGAAGCAGTATGATGTAGTGGTCATTGGCGCAGGCGCAGCAGGCCTGATGTGTGCCGCGCAGGCAGGTAAGCGTGGTCGCAATGTGCTGGTGGTTGATAACGGTAAAAAACCGGGTCGGAAAATTCTGATCTCCGGTGGTGGCCGCTGCAACTTTACCAACTATGACGTTACAGCTGCTAACTTCGTTTGCCGCAACAAACACTTCCCGAAATCTGCCCTGGCGCAATACAGCCAGTGGGACTTCTTCTCCATGGTTAACGAATACGGCATTGCGTGGGAAGAGCGCGAGCACGGCCAGCTGTTCTGTATCGACTCTGCCAAAGACATCGTTGAAATGCTGCTGAAAGAGTGCGACCTACCGACCGTTGAACAGCGTTACCGCTGTGATGTACATGATATCGAAAAGACCGAAGACGGCTTCACACTGAAGCTGGATACGGACACGGTAAGCTGCCAGTCACTGGTAGTGGCAACCGGTGGTCTTTCCATGCCAAAACTCGGCGCAACCCCGTTTGGCTATCAAATCGCTGAGCAGTTCGGGCTGGCACGTATACCGACGACTGCTGGTCTGGTGCCGTTTACCCTGCATGATAAAGACAAAGCGGCGTTTGCGGATTTGTCCGGTATCGCGATTCCGGTGACTATTACCACCGAAAGCGGCGTACTGTTTAAAGAAAACCTTCTGTTTACCCACCGCGGTTTGTCTGGCCCTGTGGTCCTTCAGGTGAGCTCTTACTGGACACCTGGCGAGAAGGTTTCTGTCAACCTGCTGCCAGATCTAGACGTGGTGGAAACCATCAACGCCATGCGCGACAAGCATCCGGCGCAAAGCCTGAAAAACAGTCTGGCGCGTCTACTGCCAAAGCGTTTGGTGGAAGCTATGATCGAGCGTGGCGACATTCAGGACAAGCCTCTTAAGCAGCTAAACCCGAAAGACATTACCGCGCTTGGTGATTATCTGCACCAGTGGCACATCGCGCCGAATGGTACCGAAGGCTACCGCACAGCAGAAGTGACGCTGGGCGGCGTGGATACTGATGAGCTTTCGTCGAAAACCATGGAAACCAAGAAAGTCCCAGGACTCTATTTTGTCGGTGAAGTGATGGATGTGTCCGGCTGGCTCGGTGGCTACAACTTCCAATGGGCCTGGAGCTCAGGTTGGGTAGCCGGACAGCATGTTTAAGCTTTATTGATGAGTTCATAAAAAAATGCTCCTTCATATTCGGCGCGTTTTTTCGTTCTGCCTTGACTGCCATCTAGAAGTTATTTGTGCACATGTAAGAGGCAATTTGACCCGACGCCTGCCACATAGAGAAAACCAGTAGCTTGGTGGTGGACGATAGGGGAAAATTTATTTTAATCAATGTGTTTGACTCTCCCCTATAGGGGAGACCTTATCGTAAAACCTCAATCATCAAAGCAAAGAGGTTTACGACGTGAAAACAGCATTTATTAGTGGTGCAACATCGGGTATTGGTCTGGCTTTCGCCAAGCAACTTTCAGCTCAGGGCTACTCGCTCATTCTGCATGGACGAAACGAAGCTGTTCTTGCCACGCTAAAGGAAGACCTGCCAAACGTTGTGTTGACTCTTCAGGCGGATTTGAGTCACCCCGAAGAATTGCGGGGGCTTATCCAACAGCTATGCGACTACCCTGCTAATATCGATGTTGCAATAAACAATGCCGGATTTGGTCTCTATGGTGAGCATTTGTCTCTAAATGATGCAGACATTGAAGCCATGCTCCACCTTAATGTCACCGCCATGACAAACCTGACGCAGTATTTTGCGGGCAGAATGGTTCGGCAAGAATCCGGACATATCTTAAACGTTGCGTCCACCGCCGCTTATCAACCCCAGCCATTTCTTGCCGCTTATGCTGCCAGTAAAGCGTATGTTGCGAGTTTTTCCGAAGCGTTGGCGATGGAACTCAAACCCAAGAATGTTCAGGTCACTTGCCTGTCTCCCGGCCGCACAGATACGCGTTTCTTTAATTTTGAAGGTAGTGAAGACAAAGCCTCAGAGGCGGGCGTGTTTTCGAAGAAATTCAGAGCAAGCCCTGATGGTGTGGCTGCATTGGCGTTAAAGGCATTATTTGCCGGGAAAGTTCGCGAAATTCCTTTTCTAGGCAATAAAATTTACGTGTTTCTCAATCGGATCTTGCCAAGAAACAAGGTACTTAATATGTATTATCAAGCCATGAGAAATGCGTAAACCTAGCTTTCATCGACCAGTGATTCGAGCAAACAGGCGTTGTAATGGGCAACGCTTTGCTCCAGTTCGATCAGGCCTGCCAGCTTCTGGGCAATGGTCTCCTGCTGTTGGAGCAATAGCTGTCGCTTCTCGGTGATTTTCTGCGTCAGTAAATCCATCGGCACCAGCCCCTTTTCGGTTTTTGCCTGAGCAATATTTTTTAGTTCACTGAGTGTAAACCCAAGCCGTTTAGCCAACTGGATCATCGTAAGCACATTAAGGTAAGAGTTATCGTAAATCCGGTATTTCTCTTTTCGCTGGGGCGATTTGATAAGACCAATTTCTTCATAATGGCGGATAGCTTTAATGCTGACGCCAGTTTTTTTTGATAGTTCACCAATGTACATATAGAGCCTTTTGAGTTTCCAGTCGTCAATACTGCTGTAGCTTTAAACCTATGCATTCTTTGTAGTTCATATGTAAAGCTCCGTCTTGGATGTACCGTTTAAATCTAATGGGTCGATGGCGATCCTTAAACCCGATGGAATCATTAAAAATAAGCAGACTTTCAGAGCCATCACCGTATCTAACACTAAATGCACCTCCGCTTTCTACCAGTGTGATGGTGCAGAAGAAAGCAAGGCTGTCCTCAGGAAGATACTTGAGTAGCTCTTTTCTATCTTCCTCTGATAAATGGTATTCACCCGTTGCTAGTTGAAGGCTAAATTTTGCCTTATCGTATTTGAATTGGGCAGACAGAGGCTCCTCAGATAACAGGCACGTGGCAAGTTTGTCGACTTGCCCTGTGTCGTATTGAGATATTGCAGCAGCGGCTTGCGTGAAATCTGATGTGAAAATAAGGGAGGCTTCTATGCCTGGTACGTTGCCATCTATAAAGTATGTCCCCTTTTCCTCGTCGTTATCAACGTGAGCGCTGAGTGAGCTTGATTTCAGTAGGAGGGTTAGCATCGGTAGCGGAAAGAAAACGTCTTTTCGCAACGCCTTAACAAATCTCAATAGGTCCGACGCCGAGCAACAGATAGCCCCCGCGCTGAAAGCGATATTGAGGAGAAGCTCCGTTTGTTCGACATATCCTTCTTCGCCATATTCATGACCACAGGCCTCGGTCGTAAAGCGGGCGGTTTTCATCCCCGCCGGGTCGAAAATAAAGGTTTGAGTAAAGGCTTCCCACGGCATTTCAGCGACGCGCTCGATAAGTAACCCGAGAAGAAAATAGCAAGAGTTTGAGTACACAGGCTTTTCGAGCACTTCCACTCCGGTTTTCAGTTGAATATGGGTTTCAATATCCTTCTTCGTTAGCATTGATAGGCTTTTGCCTGCGTCATAGCTCTCTTTGACGTAGTCCCCGAATGAAACCCGGTGAGATAAAACATCTAATATCGTCGCTTCTGGGGGGAGCGGGTAGCGGTCATCTTGGTCAAAATAGGCGCAGACAGGATTGGTTAACACCAGCTTTTTTTGATGAGACAGAATCAATATACCAACAAGGGTAAAGAGCTTGGTGATAGAACCTATGGGTAAGGATTTTTGTGAGGGGGAATTTTCCAACGACTGTATTGATGAGTCTGCTGAAAAGGTAGCGGCATCTCCTAAAAACGCATCTCGATGCTGAAAGATTGCAGCAAACACAGCTGTAGTGGAATCCAGTTGATTTCTTCCGTCAGGAGTCATTCCGGCTGTGCCCTTGTATCGCTGTAATACTCAGCTAATAAGGTAGTGTAAAGGAATGCTCGCACAATGGTGATGTGTTTCCCGTTCGAAGCACATCACCAACGGTGCGGTATTTCGCTAGCGCAGAAAGAACTTAAACATCACTTTCTGCCACCACTTACCATACGGCGGTGCCATCAGCTTTCCAGGATTCAGCTTGCCACGCTGGAACACGGTTTTGGCGTGACTGAAGGTGCGGAAGCCTTCAATGCCGTGATAATGCCCCATACCTGAGGCGCCAATGCCGCCGAACGGTGTGTCATCTACCGCAACCTGCATAATGGTGTCATTCACAGCGATAGAGCCTGAATGCGTGTGGCGAATAGTGTGTTGGATGAAGTTCTGATCGAGCGTCATCAGGTACAGCGCCAATGGGCGAGGTTGGTGGCGAAGTGCATTAAGCACATCATGCACATCTTGATAGGTAATGATTGGTAGTAGTGGACCGAAAATTTCCTGCTGCATGATGGCGCTGTCTTTCGGTGGGTTGATCACCAGATGAAGCGCCATTTTCCGCGTTTCAGGCAAGATAGCCGGGTCGGCCAGTGGGATAGTGGTGATGCCACGCTTGTCGGTGTCTTCCATCAAGCTTGTCAGGCGCGAGAACTGACGCTCAGTCACGATGGCGGTGCGGTCATCACTCTGAATGCCTTTTGGATACGCTTCGTTCCATTTTACGCGCAGTGCTTCGACAAACTCTTCCAGATTGTCTTCGTGCACAAAGACATGATCCGGCGCGACGCAGATTTGCCCGGCATTGAGGTTCTTACCAAACAGCATACGCTCGGCTGCGAGAATGGGGTCGATGTCCGGCCCGACAATCACCGGAGATTTACCGCCAAGCTCTAACGTGACAGGTGTCAGGTTCTCAGATGCCGCTTTCATCACTTTCTTGCCGACTTCGGTAGAGCCGGTGAACATCAGGTGATCAAACGGAAGCCGGGTGAAGGCTTCTGCCACTGAGACATCGCCTTCCACCACACAAACTTTATCGTCATCAAATACTTCGCTCAGCATGGCTTTAACGGCCTGCGCGGTCAGAGGCGTGAACTCACTCATCTTGAGCATCACGCGGTTTCCGGCGGCTATTGCTGTCATCAGTGGAATGAGGCTTAAAGTTATGGGGAAGTTCCACGGTACGATAATGCCGACCACGCCAAGCGGCTGATAGTGCACTTCAACTTTGGCAGGCGTCAGGAGTAATCCCGCGGAGCGGCGAGATGGTTTCATCCAGCGTTTCAGCTTGCGCTTGGTGTAATGCAGCATTTGGAAGCAGGGAAGGATGTCTGCCATCAGTGAATCATTACGGCTACGATGCCCGTAATCCTGAGACAGGGCATCGACGATGGTGTCAGCGTGTTTTTTCAGTGCCTTTTGAATATGTTTCAAATCCCGAATGCGCTCGGCGTAAGCGGGATCGGGATCTTGGGTGGTCTTAGCGACCAGTTTGGCAAATTGCGATTCCAGTTCGCTGATCTGCTGCTCAGCAGGGATACCAGTTGTCATCGAAACCACAGTCATCAGAGCATCCTTAATATCAAATTACTTACTTAACATTAAGGTCTGACCAGATTCTGCGCAAGTTTCTCCATCACAGCTTTTGTAAGGTTTGATGTTGTCTATCCGCTTCAAATACTTGCATAAATTTATCGAAGTATTGGCCAACTGCCGCAGCGTTCTCGGTTTCTCCCATGGCGTCCATCAGCACCATACCGACTTCACAGGTACAAAGCGATCCTTCCGGCTGATTGCGGCGCAGGGCATAGCGGGTGCTGAGCCCTTCAGGCAGTGTCACCATAGGCACATCTTCAAGCCATGGGCTTTGGCGCAGCATTTTCCGCGCCTGCTGCCAGGTCGCATCGATAATGATGAAATGAATCGGCTTGGCTTCCGGTTTGGACGTGGTGCGGTTAACTGCTTTTTCAAGCGCAACAGCCCCTTCACTGGGAAATACCAGATACGGCTGTGCAGCCGGGTCGGCGAGCAGTGTGAGTAATTCCAATGGTGGCTCTTTGCGTTGCCAGACATGGCGTCTGCAATACGGCAGCGCATTTTCCAGCAGCTGACCTGTGTTAGTGGCGCGCCCGGTTTCTGTTTCGTGCATTAATAGCTCGATACGCACTTGGCTATCGAGCTTTGGCACCGCTTCGCACAGGCAATTGTAGTGAAAACCGCAAGATGGGCAGGGCGTTGGCTTTTCTGCCATTCGGGATACCTTTTCCATTTATTTCAGCTCAACACCTTCTTGCTGAGGATAAATGCCGTCAGCGAAAAGGTAAGGGTCGGCGCTGTCTGGCAGCAGTACTTCGGGTGCAACAGAAGGGTTGCCCGGATAGCGTTTGCCATTAAATTCCAGCAAGCGGGAAGAGGCTTTTGCGCCGCCTCCGCCAACCGGCATGATGAGATCTTGCCAGCCGTTGCTGGTGGATTGGCTCATTTGAAACGGCAGGTGAACCAGCGTGATGCGGCTGTTGAAGCGCCAGACATTACTGTCATTGTTAAACACCAAAAGGGTACAGCCGCCTGTGCCACACCAGTCGGTGAATATCATCAACTCATCCTGCAGGTCACCGTTGAGATCTCGTGTCAGCCAGCGATAGCGGGTGCCTGATGCCTGCTTCACACCTTCCTCGCCAAGATACGCCTTAAAAGTGGCATCAACTTTCTCGTTAAAGGTGGCAGAAGCTTCCACACCACCGGAAATGACAGGCTGCTGGTTGCCGACCATCAAAGAGAGCGCGAGTCCCTCCGGTCCCAGGCTGTATTCGCGGCCGTTGATGATTTCTTTTTCGGCTTTCAGGGTAAAGCCGCTGCGGGTGAAAAGGCGCTCACTGACCAGATATTGTCCTTGATGGCGGGTCATCATTACCTGAACCTTGCTATCGTTAACCTGCTGCCAGATACCGGTTTCCACAACCGCATCTTCGCCTGCCTGCTCATAGCGGGTTGTGGCCGTGTGGTCGGGATTGAGTACTAAGGTGGTGGTGAGTGACTGGCCGCCAAGGTTGGTCATGCCCTGATAATCGCCGACCCAGCCGAGCGTCGGGTCGTCCGCCGAGAGTGTCGCGCAGCCCGTCAGGGTTTTGTTGTCTTTGGTGAAGGTTGAACGCCAGCCGTAAATGCTGTCGCTCATGGTGTCGTTGCAAAGTTCTGGACGAAGTGTGAGTGTCGCGCCATTGGCTTGATAGATTCGGGCCGCTGGAGAAATATCACGCCCGGTCAGAGTGAATGTCTCTGCTTCAAAGCCGAGTTGTTGATAGTTAAGCGTATTGCCTTCTAAAGACACCGACCAGAATGGCTCATTGCCGGACGCCACAGTGCGGTTTCGCGTTTGGTTGCAGCCATCGATTTCTGCCGACATCAGGTTCAGTTGTGTCACCTTGAACGTCGCCGGGTAATCTGCCGCAAAGCCATCCATCGCGGGTTTTACGAATTCGCCAATCACTTCGCCATACACACTTTGGTAAGGCTCCATCGTCAGCGCCTGCCCTTCTTTATTGAGCAAGTCCGGCAGTTGCAGCCAGTATTGAGTGTTGCTGCCACAAGGTGTGATGGCGCGTACTTCATGCCCGAGGGTGACTTCACCGCGCAGCATAAAGCGCTGGGGTTGAATCCCTGCCACTTCGGCAATCTCCTGCTGCGGGTTTAAATCGTCTGAGTTGCCGAGCTCGACCGGGCCAGATGGTGTTTGGCTGCAGGCAGAAAGCAAGGCGGCAGCGGAGAGCAGACCCAGTACGTGGGAAAGGCGGCGTTTTTGGATTATCAACGGAGATTCCTCTTCTCATTCAAAGCCCAACGGGGTACAACTTTGGAAAAACCAAAAGCTGAAACGGGGAAATTATGGCGTATTGGCTGATGAAAACCGAGCCCGATACCTTTTCTATAGACACCTTAAAACAACAAAAGGTCTCTTGCTGGGAAGGTGTGCGAAATTATCAGGCACGAAACATGATGCGTGATGGGATGAAGCTCGGCGATAAAGTGTTTATCTACCATTCTTCTTGCAAGGATGTGGGTGTGGTGGGTATCGCCGAGGTGGTGAAAGAAGCTTATCCCGATCATTTCCAGTTCGACCCGGAAAGCGCGTATTTTGATCCCAAAAGCTCAACGGACAACCCCCGTTGGATCATGGTGGATGTGGAATACCGCCAACATCTGAAATATGTCTCTTTGGCTCGCATCAAAGCGAATCCGGAACTGGAAGAATTGCCCCTGGTGAAAAAGGGAAGTCGCCTGAGCATCATGCCGGTGACCGACGCGCAGTGGGATGAAATTATCGCGATGTCTGAAAAGCGCGTATAAAAAAACGGCAGCGAGGGGGGCGCTGCCGTTTGGCTATCTACTTAGCGGCGTTGTTAGCCCAGTAGATGAGTTTCAAGATAACGGGCAACCGCTTCTTCGACGTTGCTGCCAATCACTTCATTGTCCGGCAAGGTCGCTTTCACGCGCGGGTGTGCCGTTTCCATGATGAGGCCTTTCTTCGCAGCACTCAGCATTTCCACGTCATTCATACCATCACCAAACGCGATGCACTCGTTCAGGCTGAAACCTTTGATTTCTGCTACTGCTTTCAGTGCTTCACCTTTCGACACGCCAGATGCCATCACTTCCAGGCAGAATGGGGTAGAAAACGCCACGCTGACCTTATCGCCAAAGGTTTCGATGAATTTTTGTTCGTAGCCCATTAGGTAATCGTGGTCGTGGCGGATAAAGAAGATTTTCGCCACGTCATCAACCGGTGGGTTTTCCACATCGAACTCTTTGAAGCTGAAGCCTGAATCTTTGTGGTATTTCGCCAGATCTTCATCAACGCGGTTCAGCAACCAGTCATTTTCGCGGTAGATGTGAATCGTCACGGTTTCGTCGTCTTTCACCATTTCCACCAGTTGAGCAACCAGTGCTGGATCGACGTTACGACTGAAGATCAGTTGATCGTTTTCGTCATGCACGCGGGCACCGTTAGAGGTGATCATGCAGGCTGGAATACCCACACCTTTACGAATGTGTGCCACATCGATGTGGTGACGGCCAGTAGCGAACACAAAGTGTTCACCTTTTGCGTGAAGACGCTGAAGTACATCGCGGGTAAAAGGAGCGATGGTGTGTTCAGGAGTAAGCAGGGTGCCGTCGAGATCAGATGCAACGATTTTGTACATGGATACCTCAGTAGGAGAGAAGATGTTTTTAAACACCTCTTCAGTGTATCCGGAAAAAGGGGAAATAAAAGGGATCAAAATACCGGCCAGTTTTTCCGCTTTCAGGGAAACTGGCCGGAGTGTGTCATGAAGGTTTATGCGCTCTGTTCGAGCGACGTTTCTTTGTTGAGTGCATTGAAGAAGTCCAGCGCGAGGTTCAGTGATTTATCGCGGATAACATCACGTTCGAACAGGAGTTCATGGCGGGAATCAGCCAGAATTTCAAACTGGATAGGCAGGCCTGCTACCTGACGCTCACGGTGGAATTGGAACATCACGCCATTGCAGACAATCTCATCACGCGCGGCTTGCATCAGCAGGATGGGCATATCGATGTCGGTGGCCGTTTTAATGGCGCGCTCGCAGGCATCCATGCTTTGCCAAATCCATTGTGCGCTCGGGCCGCCCACTTTAAGTGTCTCGTCATTTTCATACAGTTCTCGGAACCACTGATAACGCGGCTCTGATTGCGTCAGCAGGTTGTGTTTGAAGGGCTTTGCCCAGTACGGCACTTGTCCCGGCGCGAAACCTGCAGGGTGCTGGAGTTTAGACAGCACTTTACAAAGCGGCTTGGCAGCCATTTGCAGAGGGCGCGATAAGTTAATGCCGAGCATGGGGGCGCTGAGCGCAATCGCATCAATGGCATTGGGTTTACGCGCAGCATAAAGCACAGAAATAGCACCACCCATTGAATGGGCGAGGATCGTGCGCTGGCTGTGGGTTTTGGTGGTGACGACTTCATTGATAAAGGTATCGAGGTCGTCAACGTAATGGTCGAATTCCACTACATGGCCGATATCTGAACCTGTCACCAGACGCTGGCTGTAACCCTGACCGCGATGGTCATAGCTGTAGACATCAAACCCTTGGTTAAAAAGGTCGAAGAAAATTTCCTGATACTTCGCCACACCTTCAATACGGCCATTGACCACCACAATCGCGCGGGTGTGCTCGGGCTTGGTAAAGGCACACCAGTTCAAACGCAGGCCATCATTGCCGACGAATTCACCGTGCTGACGGTTAGCCCAAAACGGGGCAATCACCTTTTCCATGGTCTCGGTTAGCGCATCCTCGCGGGAAAATAAAAAAGGGTGTTCAATTGGCATGTGCAATCCGGTTTCATTTTTTTATTAGCATATCACCTAATCGGTAATCTGCCTGAGTTAGTAGAGGATTCTATCAGTGGGAGAAACGTCACGCACAACTGAAAATAAAAACAGCCGGTAATGACCGGCTGTTTAGGGAGGGAAATTTCAGACTTACTGTTGGAAGTTGAAATAGGTCTCAGCGCCCGGACCAACTGGGAAGCCTGCCACGAATACCCACAAGTAGAAGAACACGCTCCATCCCGCCAGGAATACCAATGTGTATGGCAGCATGGTGGCAATCAGGGTGCCGATACCCAGGTCGCGCTTATATCGCGCTGCGACTGCCAGAATCAGACCGAAGTAACTCATCATTGGAGTGATAAGGTTCGTCACTGAATCACCGATGCGGTAAGCCGCCTGAATGGTCTCTGGCGCGTAGCCAACCAGCATCAGCATAGGGACGAAGATTGGCGCGGTAACTGCCCATTGTGCTGACGCCGAACCCAGAGTCAGGTTGATGATGCCGCACATAATGATGAAGGCGAAGAACAGCATTGGGCCTGTCAGGCCGATGCTCTGCAGGAAGTCAGCACCACCGACCGCTATCACCTGACCAAAGTTGGTCCATTTGAACAGAGCAACGAATTGCGCCGCGAAGAACACCAGTACGATGTACAGACCCATGGCGCTGATGGATTTCGCCATCGCATCAATCACGTCGCGGTCGTTCTTCATGGTGCCGACGGTCTTACCGTAAACAAAACCAGGAATCGCAAAGAACACCAGAATGAAGGCCACGATGCCTTTCAGGAACGGAGAACCTGCCACTTCACCAGTTTCCGGGTGACGCAGGATGCCCCACTCAGGCACGATAGTCAGCGCCAGCACGGCTGATACCGCCAGTGCAGCGATACCTGCGTTGCGCATACCGCGCTTTTCAATCGCAGTCACTTTGCCCGCTTCTTTGGCCTCGAAATCTTCCGCTGCCATCGATTGGTCGTATTTACCCAGCTTCGGCTCAACGATTTTCTCTGTCACCAAGGCACCCAGTATGGTGATAAGGAAGGTGGAGGCAAACATGAAGTACCAGTTTGCTTCCGGTCCAACAGTGTAAGTTGGGTCAATCATTTGCGCCGAGGTTTCAGTGATACCTGACAGCAGTGGGTCAACCGTACCCAGCAACAGGTTTGCTGAATAACCGCCCGATACGCCCGCAAATGCCGCAGCCAGACCTGCCAGAGGGTGACGGCCCAGAGAGTGGAAAATCATCGCCGCCAGTGGGATCAGTACCACATAGCCAAGCTCTGAAGCGGTGTTAGACACAATACCTGCGAACACCACGGTCAGCGTCACCATGCGGCGTGAAGCGCCCATCACCATAGAGCGCATGGTGGCAGACAGCAGGCCTGAATGCTCAGCCACCGCGACACCCATCATCGCAACCAAAACGGTGCCCAGAGGCGCAAAACCAGTAAAGTTTTTCACCAGGTTGGTCACGATCATCTGTACGCCTTCAGCGTTAAACAAGCTGTTGACGTAAATCATGCCATCGGCAGCACGACCTGCAGCACCTTCAGGGCGAGGATCGGCGACAGATAGGCCAAAGTAGCCGGCAATACCTGATGCAAAGAAAATGGCCACACACAAAATGGCAAACAGGGTTACCGGGTGGGGAAGAAGGTTACCGAGGAATTCTACGGTGTCGAGAAAACGGGAAAAAAACGTCTTGTTAGGCTTCCCGCCTGATTGTTGTTGCGAAACTGATGACTGCATCAGATCCTCCATGTCGTACAACTGTCCATTTTTCGTTGAATAGCATCCTAGGTCATAAAAAAGCCCTTATGCAATACTTGATGCTATTTATTCTGACTTTTACAGGTATAAAAATTAATAAAGAATTAACAAATGGTGGTTAATCTTGTTTGTTTTCTGTCCGGATTGATGAAAATGTCATCGGCGGTTAGTGTGGGAGTGGAACATGCAGAGAGAAGGCAAAGCTTGAACAGCCAAACCGAGAAAAAAGTCTTTTATATTGAGCTGTTGCGGGTGGTAGCCGCGGTGGCGGTGATCGCCATTCATGTGTTGGGACCCTATCGCTACCTGATGGGTGAAATCCCGCAAAGCGACTGGGTTTCAGCGATAGCTATTAATGGCGCAAGTCGCTGGGCTGTCCCGGTTTTTATCATGATTACCGGTGCATTATTGCTTTCAGACACCCGTCCATTTTCGCCGGGATATTTTGTCCGTCGACGGGTCATGAAAGTGTTCGTTCCGTTTGTTGCATGGTCGGTTTTTTACGCGATCCTAGCTGGGATTTCGTTACAAAATGTAAATTGGTCGGAAACCGTTCAGCGGTTAACCTCTTTTCCAACCGAAGAAACTTACTATCACTTAGGTTTTTTCTATTACTTTATTCCCCTTTACCTCTTGGTGCCGATATTACGTCCTGTTGCTCAACGGGATGATCCCGGACTTTTCTATGCCTTGCTAGGTTCTTGGCTTGTACTGAGTGCTGCACGCCTTACTGGCATTTCCCTGGGGCTGGTGGAAGATTTTGTGCTCTATGGTGGCTATCTGCTGCTGGGTTATGTGCTGCACCAAAACAAACTGCCGTTGAAGTGGTTGCTGTTTATCGGGATCACCGCTTTGGTCGCAACCGAATACACAGCGATTTCTGAAAGTGTCTCAAATAATCAATACACAAGTGCGGGTTGGTTTTCCTACAAAACCCTGAATACGGTATTAATAGCAGGGATGGTGTTCGGGTTTTGTCAGTATTGGGCCGAGCGGGTATCTGAACCTATACAGCGAAAAGTTGCGGCAGTCAGTCGTCATTCACTGGGAATCTATCTCGTGCATCCTGTCTTTCTTTGGCCGGTAAGGGAATTGACGTTTACACCCGGAATGACATGGCTGACCATCCCCTTGGTGACACTGGCCGTGTTTGTGTTGTCTTACATGGCCAGTGTGGGATTGTCGAAGTCGCGTTTTACGTCATGGCTGGTGCCATAAGACGAAGGCTTTAGTGGCGTTGTAGCTTGGCGAAGTGAATAAATTCGACGCCGCGATAGGTCAGGGTGCCGCAATCACCTGGCTGAAGGGCATGAAAGTAATGAATGCCCACCTGAAATTCGCGTTTTGGCCCACCTTCCATTGGCTCGACATAGATCCAGTATTCTTCCGGGTCTTCATGTTGCTGAGGATTAGGAATGGCGACAGATTGCTTGTCGAGAATGCGGATATCAATAGAGCGCTCTTCCGCCCCCTGGCCCAGCATGTGCTTTTGCATGGTCAGTACAAAGTAAACACCAGCGATCACCGCCAGGGCGCCCACGAGCAATATCACAGAAATAGGCACGGTATTCTCCTTTGGCCGGCCATTATCGGTCGGCAATGAGTCTACTTCACAGACCCTTTTAGCAAACCTGATGAGCAGAAATTTCGTGATCCACTCCACTTATCCTGCTCAGCATTGGCGCTAATGTAAACAAAGTTAAAGTGCATTCTCACTTTTAGTGTTATGACGTAAGCTAATGATATGAGGTGCACTATCTACTAAAAGGAGGCCTGCATGGATGAAATTGCCATTGTCGTGAGACAGAGTCGGCGTCTGGAACGGCTCCTCAAAGAACACTACCACGCAGAAGGCCGTGGACTGCATGAACTGGTGAGCAGCTGTCAGGAACGTCTGCCACACGATGTGATTGCCAAGCTTCGCTTCATTGCCACCATCCGCAACAAAGCCGTGCATGAAGATGGCTATGAAGTGGATGACATGCGCGGATTCATGAGTGCATGTAAGCAGTGCGAGAAAGAGTTACTTCCTCGCAGCAGCCGCACCATCTGGCGTATTGCCTTGTTCCTGATCTTTGCCGTGACAGCGGGAGCAGTCTGGTTTTATATCGAAAACTGGCGACATATTGTCGGGCAGTAACGGCAGCATGATTGACTAAGGCACGGTTTTCCGTGCCTTTTTCTTTTAATCGAGACTGAAAGTTATATGTAAACACTTACCCTTGTTGCGGGTATAAAAGTGCTTTTGATGCCTTGTTCGCTTTCTGAGACGTGTGCGGTGGACAATAAATCCTGCATCTCTAGACTTGGTTGGCTCGCAATTTAAGGGAATACATCATGTTGAGTTGGGTTGCCGTCTGCTTTTCAGGCCTTCTACACATCAATGCTGCGTATAAAGGGCCTCAATGGCAGTTCTACCTGTTCAAGCCCCTGACGATCGCCTTAATGATGTTGATTGGTGTGATGGGTGGTGAAGCGAACAGCTATACCTATCTGATCCTTGCTGGGCTGGCATTTTCGCTGGTCGGCGATATTTTCCTTATGTTGCCAAAAGATCGGTTTATTCCCGGCTTGTTGAGTTTTCTGGTGGCGCATATTCTCTATAGTGTTGCCTTCTGGCAGCAGTTCGAAGGGCCAATGGTCTGGTGGCTGCCTTCCCTGATTGGCGCTGCGAGCGTCATCGTCTTCTTGCTTCTTCTTCCTAATCTTGGCCCTCTGCTCATCCCTGTTGGGATATATATTGCCGTGATTGCTCAAATGGCATGGGGCGCGGGTGAATTCTGGATGAATGCCCAAACGCAGGTTGCGGCGCATGCTTTCGGTGGCGCGCTTTTGTTTATGATGTCCGACACTGTGCTGGCGTTTGATCGTTTCAAAGGTCCCTTCAAAACCTCAGTGCTGCTTATCATGAGCACTTACTTTTGCGCGCAAGGGCTGATTACGCTCTCCATATTGTCGTAGGAGGCAAAGATGTCTTGGGTTCAGGTGTATAGTGCGAGCAATTCACTTGAGGCGCACAGCCTCAAGGGCATGCTGGAAAGTATGGGCATTGAAGTAGTGTTGAAAGGAGAATCTCTTTCCAGTGCGACTGGCGAGCTTCCATCGGATGCCATTGCAGTGACGATCTGGGTCGATACCATGCGCGAGCAACAAGCAAGACAAGCCCTCCATGACTACGAAGCGCAGGCCGAGCAAGTCTGGTTTTGTCATGCCTGTGATGAGGAAAATGGCGGTAGCTTTGAGATTTGTTGGCAGTGTGGCTCACCGCGCAATGAGCGCTGAGTACTGATTGAAAGCTGATTAAGCTTTGCTTTATATCAAGATTCCGTAGGCGTCGCTGTGATTCTATATGCGCAGTATCTAATACAGCGGAGCCAACATGCCTGCATCAATTCATGTGCATGAGATCCTGAATCATCTCAAGCAACAGCCAATGTCCGAACAGGCGCTGACTCACTGGGTCGATGGTCAATGGGGCGCGGGAGCGCGTTTTCACACCTGCAGCCAACAAGGACTCTCTTTCAGCGAAGTGCTGGAGTTTCTTCGTCGTCGCAAAAAAATCTTTGAAGACATGGGTGCGATTTCGGTTAACGAAGCGCGGGTCTGCAATCACTGATATACGTTGAACTGACGTAAAAAAGGCCTCTACTGAGGCCTTTTCCATCTCATTCTTTCACGCTGTCGCCAACCATGTACTTGCGGCGAATATCGAGCAGGGCAAAGATCCCGAAAAATAGGATCGACCACTTCTCCCATTTCGTCATATTAATCTTGTCGCCGAAGGCACCGATGAAGATCAGCATTTGCAGGCCGTGCATACAGAACAGGAAAGCGGTCATGATGTATAGCGCCATCGCTGCCACACCCGGAAACGGGTGCACGATATTGGCGAACAGAACAAACCAGACAAAGCCGATGGCCGCTTTTGCTAACAGGATGAGTGCTTTCATTTTTCCTCTCTTTGATACAGCCGGAAACTGACTTGTCCGGCATGTTTTTCCTTAATCATGTCCCAATGAGTCGGCACAACCGGTTGTCCCAGTTCTTTTTCCGCTTCAATGTAAATCAGCGCGTTGTGGCTTAACCACCCGTTCTGCTCAAGTTTGCTGATAACGTCACTCAGCAAGTCTTTACGAAACGGTGGGTCAATGAAAACCACATCAAACGGCTGCCCTTTATTGGAGAGATACGACAATGCATCAGTATTGTGCACCGTCGCGTTATCCGCTTTCAGCGTATTGAGATTCTGACTGATTTGGCTCGCTGCGCCTTTGTCCAGTTCCAGCAATGTCACTTGCTCTGCCTGACGGGACAGGGCTTCTAACCCTAAGCCACCACTGCCGGCGAACACATCCAGACAGCGCGCTTCGTACAGATCCGCGGCCAGCCAGTTAAAGACTGTTTCTTTCACGCGATCTGTTGTGGGGCGCAGGCCTTCCACGTTTTTTACCGGCAATTTGCGACCACGCCATTTGCCGGCGATGATGCGGACAAATCCCGATCCGCCTCCTGCATTTGCTGCTGAAGCATTACCGCGACCGGTGTTTCGGTTCGCAGGGTTTTTAGGGTTACGTCGTACCATAGATTTTTTGACCGCTAAGAAGGTGTTAGACTATACGCGTTCGGTAATGGCTCTGCATTTTCCCCAATCTTATTCAGTTAGCGACGTAAGGGCTTTGGCCACTTTCGCCGGGGTTGCTGCGTCGAGAAAAGGTATGCATTTACCCGCCGTTACCACACTGCATTGACTTAGGCGCAGTGTTCACAGTTTTAGATCAGCTCGCTGTTATCGCGCCGATTGTACCAATCAAGCTTTAGGATTTGCCAATGGCAGAAAAAAAGAAACGCGGATTTATGTCCTGGCTGGGTTTCGGCCGAAAAAATAACGAACAAGAAGATCAACAAAAAGCCGCAGAAGAAGCGCGCTTAGCGGCGGAAGCCGAAGCGAAGGCGCAAGCGGAAGAACAAGCACGCTTAGCGGCAGAAGCTGAAGCAAAAGCCCAGGCCGAGGAACAAGCCCGTTTGGCGGCAGAAGCTGAAGCGAAAGCACAGGCGGAAGAACAAGCCCGTTTAGCGGCAGAAGCTGAAGCAAAAGTGCAGGCGGAAGAGCAAGCCCGTTTAGCCGCAGAAGCTGAAGCGAAAACGCAGGCGGAAGAACAAGCCCGTTTAGCGGCAGAAGTTGAAGCGAAAGCACAGGCTGAAGAACAAGCTCGTTTGGCGGCAGAAGCTGAAGCGAAAGCGCAGGCAGAAGAGCAAGCCCGTCTGGCGGCAGAAGCTGAGGCGAAAGCACAGGCGGAAGAACAAGCTCGTTTAGCCGCAGAAGCTGAAGCAAAAGCGCAGGCTGAAGAACAAGCTCGTTTAGCGGCAGAAGCTGAGGCGAAAGCGCAGGCGGAAGAAGAAGCTCGTCTGGCGGCAGAAGCTGAAGCGCAAGCACAAGCCGAGGAAGAGACTCGTCTTGCAGCGGAGCAAGCGGCTCAGACTGAGCAGGAAAAACCGAAAAAAGAAGGCTTCTTTGCGCGCCTGAAACGCGGTCTTCAGAAAACTAAAGTCAATCTGGGCGCAGGTTTCTTTGGCCTGTTCAGCGGTAAGAAAATTGACGATGAGCTTTTTGAAGAGCTCGAAGAGCAGCTGCTGATTGCTGATGTGGGCATGGACACCACCACCAAGATCATCGACAGCCTCACTGACAAAGCGTCTCGCAAAGAGTTAAAGGACGGTGAAGCGCTGTACGGCATTCTCAAGCAAGAGATGGCAGACATTCTGAGCAAGGTGGAAAAACCACTGGACGTTGAGAAAAAAGATGGCCCATTCGTCATCCTGATGGTTGGCGTGAATGGTGTGGGTAAAACCACCACCATCGGTAAACTTGCCAAGCAATTCCAGCAGCAGGGTAAGTCAGTCATGCTGGCGGCAGGTGACACTTTCCGCGCAGCCGCAGTCGAACAGCTGCAAGTATGGGGCGATCGCAATAACGTTCCCGTGATTGCACAGCACACGGGTGCGGACAGTGCATCAGTGATCTATGACGCGATTGAAGCTGCAAAAGCACGTAATGTGGATGTGGTCATCGCCGATACCGCGGGTCGTCTGCAAAACAAAGCTAACCTGATGGAAGAGCTGAAGAAAATCGTCCGCGTGATGAAAAAGCTCGACGAGAATGCGCCGCATGAAATCATGCTGACCATCGATGCAGGCACAGGCCAAAACGCGATCAGTCAGGCGCGTCTGTTTAACGACATCGCACCGCTTTCCGGTATCACTCTGACCAAGTTGGATGGTACGGCGAAAGGTGGCGTGATCTTCGCGGTGGCTGACCAATTCAACATCCCAATCCGTTTTATCGGTGTGGGTGAAGGCATTGACGATTTACGTCCGTTTGTAGCGGAAGACTTTATCGAAGCTCTGTTTAGTCAGGAGGACTGATAGGCGTGATCCAGTTTCAGCAGGTAAGTAAGGCCTACCGCGGTGGGCAGCAGGCACTGCAAAAAGTGAGTTTTCACTTACCCAAGGGTGACATGGCGTTTTTGACCGGTCACTCGGGTGCGGGGAAAAGTACCCTGCTGAAATTGCTGTGTGCGATTGAACGGCCAAGTGACGGACAAGTTCTGTTTAATGACCACGACATCTCACGCATTGCGCGAAAAGATATTCCTTTTCTGCGCCGCCATATCGGTGTGATTTTTCAGGATCACAAGCTCCTGATGGACAGAAGCGTGTTCGACAATGTGGCATTGCCGCTACGTATCGAACAGGCGAGTGAAAACGACATCAAGAAACGTGTTTCTGCGGCACTGGATAAAGTAGGTTTGCTGGATAAGGCGGCCTGCTTACCGATTCAGCTTTCCGGTGGTGAACAACAACGCGTCGGCATTGCCCGCGCCGTGGTCAACCGCCCTATGGTGCTGGTGGCTGATGAGCCAACCGGTAATCTGGATGCGGATTTGTCGCAGCAAATCATGGAGCTGTTCCGCCAGTTTAACCAAGTCGGTGTGACCGTACTGATGGCGACCCATGATACGTCGCTACTCAACCGCTATGACATGCGCCGTTTTGAATTGAATCAGGGTCACCTGTCGGAGGTGGCACGTGGCTAACTTCATTTCTGTTCACAAACAGCAGGGCGGTCAGGCGTTTCGCGATTTGATGGCTAAACCTTTGGGTAACTTGCTGACTATTTTGGCGCTTGCGTTTTCACTGGCATTGCCAGCCACGCTGTTTATGCTGGCGAAAAACGTCGTTGCAGTGACACAAGAGTGGCAGGCACCCAACCAATTAACAGTCTATCTGAATCCAGTGTCGGAAAGCCGTGCGGAAGCCTTCGGCGAAGAGCTTGCAGCTTGGTCTGAAGTGACGACTGCTGAATACATCTCGCCGGAGCAGGGACTCACTGAACTTCGACAGATCCAAGGGTTTGAAGAAGCCGTAAGCCTTCTGGAAGATAATCCTCTGCCCGCGGTGGTGGTGTTGACACCTTCTAGTGATGACGCGGGAGCAGTGACAGCCCTTGCCGCGAAACTGCGAGCCACATCGGAAGTGGAAGAAGTGCGTCTCGACAGCGATTGGCTGCAACGTCTGTCTGCCATTGAATCACTGGTGCTGACATTAACTTGGGTGTTCTCCGGTCTATTGCTGATGGCGGTGTTCTTGATTATCGGCAACACCTTGCGCTTGCAAGTACAGAGCCAGAAAGAAGAAATTCAGGTGATGAAACTAGTAGGTGCAACAGATAGTTACATACTGCGCCCGTATCTGTATACCGGCGTGTGGCTGGCGTTGGCAGGTGCGATTGTTGCCTGGCTGGTGACCATAGTGAATAGCCTTTTGATGGATGCAGCTGTGGCAAAATTGGCTACATTATATAGCAGTGGTTTCAGGCTATCGGCGCTGACTCTGGAAGAAGGGCTGATTTTGCTGATGGTGTCAGGACTGATTGGCCTTCTGGCTGCGAGACTCGCTGCTGCAAAACATATGCGGGATATAGAACCTGTCTGATGTTTGAACCTATCCGATAAAAGCAGGTCACAAAATGGTACCTACTTGCAGTTTTTTTGAACTCGAGTAGAGTATCTGGTTCGCTTCGAAAGCGAAGAATAGTTCGATAAAGTCGAAAAGAGGTGAAAATGACAACAGAGATGTATGCACTGGCCCCCATCTCCCAAGATAGCCTTGATAGCTATCTGCAGCAGGTAAACGGCTACCCAATGCTGTCTGCGGACGAGGAGCGTGAGCTGGCAGAACGTCTTCACTACGAGGAAGATCTGGATGCGGCAAAAGGCCTGATCCTGTCTCACCTCCGCTTTGTTGTTCATATCGCCCGTGGTTATTCCGGTTATGGATTGCCAGTGTCTGATTTGGTGCAGGAAGGTAACATTGGCCTGATGAAGGCTGTGAAGCGTTTTAACCCGGAAGTGGGTGTGCGTTTGGTTTCTTTCGCTGTTCACTGGATCAAAGCAGAAATTCACGAGTACGTACTGCGCAACTGGCGTATCGTGAAAGTCGCAACCACTAAGGCGCAACGTAAGTTGTTCTTCAACCTGCGTAAGTCGAAGAAGCGTCTGGGCTGGTTCAACGCCGAAGAAGTGAATATGGTTGCTGACCAGTTGGGCGTAGATGCGGCAGAAGTGCGCGAGATGGAATCCCGTCTTGCGGCGCAGGATGCTGGGTTTGATGCTGGCGCAGACGATGATGAGCGTGAAGGCGGTGCAGTTGCTCCTGTCTTCTATCTGGAAGATAAAAGCTCGGATGTCGCCACCAACCTGGAATCACAGAACTGGGAAGACCACGCGAATCGTCGTCTGGCACAAGCCATGTCCGGACTCGACGAGCGTAGCCAGCACATTATCCGTTCACGCTGGCTGGACGATGACAATAAAGCCACGTTGCAGGAGCTGGCTGATCACTATCAGGTTTCTGCAGAACGTATCCGTCAACTTGAAAAGAACGCGATGCGTAAACTGAAAGAAGCGGTTGGCGACGCTTTGTGATCGCCTAATGAATATGTTGAAGAAAACCGGCAAATTGCCGGTTTTTTTGTACCTTAAATACTGCAAAAATCACCCTGCCAGAAATGTTTTCCACAGTTTTATTACGATCAACACTACATATAGTGGATCCGGCTTTCAGATCATACTTTATCAACGCAATCCACAGTGTTTTCCACAGGTGGTGAAAAAGCATACAAAGCCCCTGTGTTCTCCATGGCATGGAGAATGAAAAAGTCATGTACAATGCAGTTTTACGTGTCTTGGAGCCATAAGTAGCCGGGAGACGTACATTGATCAGGTCAGACGGGAGTGGAATAACCCATGGAACAATTTGCGCATATCTCTGTAACGGACGCTTTGGTAATGCTGGAAAGTGATGATCATCACGCTGTGATGGTGGATATCCGGGATCCTCAGTCATTTCAGTTATCTCATCCACAGGGCGCATTTCACCTTACCAATGACTCCATTGTGCAGTTTATGAATGACGTGGACTTCGAACAGCCTGTATTGGTGATGTGTTACCACGGCGTGAGCAGTCAGGGCGCAGCACAATATTTGATTAACCAAGGCTTTGAGCAGGTGTACAGTGTAGATGGTGGATTCGAAGCCTGGCACCGACAATCCCTGCCGGTGGAATCGGGCATCTGATCGAAAAAACGAAGAGGCACTATGATAAGGCTGACTGCACTTTCTAACCCCCGAGCCGCCCAGGCTTTTATCGATTACATGGCTTCAAGGAACATCGCGATTCAGATGATGCCTGAGGGGGAAGGGCAGTTTGCCTTGTGGCTGGCAGATAGCCAGTACCAGATTGAGGCAGAAGCGGAGCTCGCCGCTTTCCTGCAAAACCCGGGTGATGAGAAATATCAGGCAGCGTCATGGAACATGGCTGAAAGCCGTACCGCCAAGTTTTTCTATCCACGCCAGGGGCTGCTGACATCACTCAAACAAAATGCGGGGCCTTTCACGCTCTCCATCATGGTGGTGTGTATTGTGGTGTATGCCGGACTGACTTTGGGTTTCGGCAATGATGTGTTCTCTCTGCTTCACTTCCCGGCGACAGACGAACAGCAATGGCAACTTTGGCGGTTGTTCTCCCACGCCTTGCTTCATTTCTCAGCGACTCACATTGTTTTCAACCTGCTCTGGTGGTGGGTGCTTGGCGGCAAAATCGAAAAACACAGTGGTAGCGCCAAGCTCATGCAGCTTTTTCTGCTGACGGCACTTTTCTCCGGTCTTGGTCAGTACGCCTTTGAAGGCCCTGCTTTCGGCGGTATGTCCGGTGTCGTGTATGCGTTGTTGGGATACTTGTGGCTCATGGGAGCTTTGGCACCAGAGCGGGGACTTTCCATTGAACCAGCCTATGTTGGCTTTATGCTGCTTTGGCTGGCTGTTGGCTTTTTTGAACCCTTTGGTATGGCCATTGCCAATATGGCGCACCTTTTCGGTCTAGTGTCTGGGTGTGCACTTGGGGTCATAGACGCCAAACTGCGAAAAGCGAGGTAATGTGAGCTCTGCTCATCCTTGAACTGGCCTGATTGGCAATCCCAGTGCAGCCACGTAAACTGTGGGTGGTTTTTACTTTTTCGCAGGGGATGCCGTGAAACAGACATTACGCCACCAGGAAATACTCGATCTTGTTCGAAGCAAAGGATACGTCAGCACTGACGATCTGGTGGTTCACTTTGATGTCAGCCCCCAAACCATCCGCCGCGATCTGAACGAGCTTGCGGCTGAGAACAAAATCCGTCGCCAGCATGGTGGCGCCACCATCCCCTCCAGCTCTGTTAACACCGCTTATGATGCCCGTAAGGCAATGCAGCAGGAAGCTAAGAACAAGTTGGCACAGGCGCTTGTGGCGCATATTCCAGATGGCGCGACCCTGTTTATCGATATCGGTACCACGCCGGAAGCGGTCGCGCGTGCACTGCTGAACCACGAAGATCTGCGCATTGTGACCAACAACCTCAATGCAGCCAGTATTCTGATGGCCAAAGAAGACTTTCGTATCATCATGGCGGGTGGAGAAGTGCGCAACCGTGATGGTGGCATTATGGGTGAGGCGACGCTGGACTTCATTTCCCAGTTCCGTCTGGATTTCGGCATTCTGGGGATCAGTGGTATCGACCTCGACGGTAGCCTTTTAGATTTTGATTATCACGAAGTGCGTGTGAAGCAAGCCATTATGGAGAACAGCCGTTCAGTCATGCTGGCCGTTGACCACACCAAGTTTGGGCGAAGTGCCATGGTGAACGTTGGAGACATTGCGCAGGTCGATATGCTTTTTACCAATGCGCCTTTACCGGAAACGTTACAAGCGCGGTTGCAAGATACTGAAACTCAAATAGAAATGGTCGAGTGATTTTCCTTTCCGATGATGAAACCGCCTGATGGCGGTTTTTTTATGCCCTTAATGCGCGATTTTTCTTCATTTTGTCATTGGGAATGGCGCTTTTTTGTACTAGAATGCTCGAAAACGAAAGTTAAAATGTTCGTATGAGCGTGAGGGTGTAATGGAACAGGCAAAAGAAAATCAAAATAACGACGTGTTGGATGTGATTGTTGTCGGTGGCGGCATTAATGGCGCAGGTATTGCTGCGGATGCGGCTGGTCGTGGTTTAAGTGTTGGCCTTTATGAAGCGGCCGACTTTGCTTCTGCGACGTCTTCAGCCAGCTCCAAACTTATTCACGGCGGCCTTCGTTACCTCGAGCATTATGAGTTTCGTTTGGTCAGTGAAGCCTTGGCCGAGCGTGAAGTGCTTTTGAAAAAAGCCCCATTCCTTGCCTGGCCGATGCGTTTTCGTTTGCCGCATCGCCCACATCTGCGCCCTGCCTGGATGATCCGTATCGGCCTGTTTATGTATGACCATCTTGGAAAGCGCACGACATTGCCCGCCAGCAAAGGACTTCGTTTTGGTGCTGATTCTGTCCTGAAGCCTGAAATGACAAAGGGTTTCGAATACTCAGATTGCTGGGTCGATGACGCGCGATTGGTGATTCTGAATGTCATGGACGCTGCCGAGCGTGGCGCAGAAGTGCGTAACCGCTGTAAGGTCGTGCGCGCAGAGAGAAACGGTGATGTTTGGGACGTGGATATCCTTGATATTGTGACTCAAGAAGTCTTCAGCCGCCGATGCAAAGTATTGGTGAATGCGGCCGGCCCTTGGGTGAAATCTTTCTATGACGATAGCACCTCGCTCAAATCGCCTCGCGGCATTCGCCTGATCAAAGGCAGCCACGTTGTCGTGCCTCGCGCCCATAACGAAGAGGCCGCTTATATCCTGCAAAACGAAGATGGCCGCATTGTGTTTGTGTTGCCGTATCTTGACCGCTTCTCCATCATTGGTACGACTGATGTGGAATACAAAGGCGACCCACGTGAAGTGGCGATTGAACAGAAAGAAGTCGATTATGTGCTGAATGTTTATAACCAGCACTTTAAACGTCAGTTGAGTACGGATGATGTGGTGTGGACCTACAGCGGTGTGCGCCCGCTTTGTGACGATGAATCTGACTCACCACAAGCCATCACCCGTGATTACACCCTCGACCTGGATGACAACGGCGGTGATGCGCCTATGCTGACCATTTTCGGTGGAAAGCTGACGACCTACCGGAAACTGGCTCGTGCAGCGGTGAATAAGCTGGAACCTTTCTTCCCTGAGATGGGCGAAGACTGGACCGCAGACCAAGTGTTGCCTGGCGGTGAGGATATTTCAAGCTTCGACGATGTACAGCAGCGCTTGAAACAAGAGTGTCCGTGGATGGATGATTTCACGGCTAACCGTCTGGCCATCACATATGGTAGTCGCGTCTGGGTATGGCTTAATAGCGCGAAGACAGCTGCTGATCTGGGTATCGACTTCGGTGAAGGTCTGTCACAGCGCGAAGTGGAGTATCTGATGGCATCTGAATATGTGCAGGATGCTGAAGATTTGCTGTGGCGTCGCACCAAACTGGGTTTGTACCTTTCTAAGGAACAGCAACAACAGGTTGCTGACTACATTTCCACTGGCGCATCAGCAATGGATGAAGCCGCGACGGCCTGAGAGCAAACCCCAAACACACAAAAGGCGGCTAACAAGCCGCCTTTTCAGTTTCTAATGCTTATACCAATCGTAGTAAATATCTGCTCATCCTAGCTTGTTAAAATGCTCGATAACCGCGTTGAAAAATTTGATTGTAGAATAACTACTTATCGAAATTTTCTGCCTTGTTCTCGAGTATTTTTCCTGCGCTATTTCTGATCACCTACCTACTGTGATTGGTATTACTGGTACAAGTATTTTGTAAACAGCAGATCAGCAATGACTTTCTGGTTGGTTTCCGCCAACAGTATCTCGTTCACCTTATCCAGACATGCTTTGCGAATCGACTCGCGGCCAGATAGGGACTTCACACGCACTTCATTTTCCTGGCTCAACACTTCAATGATGGTGTCGCGGATCAGCGGCTGGTGATATTCCAGCATCTGTATCAGTGAAGGGTCATCCACCATTAGGTCAACTCGGACATTAATAAACCCAAGTTTGCGGCCTTCCGTAATAAAGTTAGTGGTGATCTCTGGCTCGAGCGTAAAATAGCTGAACTGTGCGGCATTCTCTTCCTCAGCCATGGTTGGAAGGGAAAACAGCAGAGACACGATTAAGGCGAAAACAGCAGTGATATTTTTTTTCATGGTTTTTGCCAAACCCCGGATTTCATCAATCTCTTATGGTAGTTTAGCTGCGCGAATAGGGGCACAGCTTGTACAATAGCGCAATATACCTAAACCACTTAAAGCCCGAATCTCTAAGTGGTTTAGGTATATTAATACTAAACACTATTGGCCGATTCGGCGAAAGTTTTGTGGTTTTTTTGCTCTTTGGCTCAGGATAACATGTCAGAATTCAAGGAATTACACTTACAAGCTCTCATGAATGCAAGGTGGGAGGAGCCAGACTGGCAAACACTTGAAACTACCCGCGAAGGGGCGTGGTTACTGGAACGCCACTCGATGACAGAAAGGCTGAAAGCGCACTGTCGTACGCTGGCCGTTGAAGTGTTGGGCTTACATGAAATAGAACAATCTGCCCTGACTGAGAACGAGCTCAGCCTGTTGGGTGAAGAGTCTTGTTTGGTACGTGAAGTGGTCCTGTCTGGTGATGGGGATGCATGGCTATGTGCACGTACTTTGGTGCCTAAATCGACCCTGACAGAAAAAGAGCAAGACATTGCCGATCTTGGCGCGGTGCCTTTGGGGCAGCGCGTGTTTAATCAGGCCAATGCCCGTCGTGATGCGATTGAAGTTGCGACTGTGGTGGTCGAAGGACAATCCCTGCTAGCGCGCCGCTCGCGTTTGTGGGTCAATGAAAAGCCGATGCTGGTCTCCGAGCTGTTTTTGCCGGATGCGCCGGTGTATCAGGAGGAAGGCTAAATGGATGCGGCCAAGGCGAGAGCGTATTGGCAATTAACGCGAATGGACAGGCCAATCGGCAGTTTGTTACTGCTGTGGCCAACCCTATGGGCATTGTTTCTGGCTGCAGACGGGGTGCCGAATCTGCATGTATTGGTCGTCTTCGTGCTTGGCGTTATTATGATGCGAGCAGCAGGCTGTGTGATTAATGACTTCGCTGATCGTAACTTTGACGGCCATGTGAAACGTACCAAAGCCCGCCCGTTGCCTTCTGGATTGGTGACTGCCAAAGAGGCATTAGCCCTGTTTGGCCTGCTGATTTTGGGCGCATTCCTGCTCGTACTGACGCTTGACCCGCTGACCATCAAGTTATCTGTAGTCGCCGCACTGTTGGCGTCTATCTATCCCTTCATGAAACGATTCACCCATATGCCGCAGTTGGTGCTTGGCATGGCATTCAGTTGGGCGATCCCGATGGCCTATGCGGCGCAGTCTGGCGAATTGCCGCCAGTGGCGTGGATGCTGTTTCTGGCCAATGTGTTATGGACCGTGGCTTATGACACCCTGTATGCCATGGTTGATCGCGATGACGATCTGAAAGTCGGCATCAAATCCTCCGCCATTCTCTTTGGCCGCTTCGACAAGATTGCCGTTGGTATCCTACAACTAATTACAGTCCTGTTGTTGGTTCTGGTGGGCTACCTCAGCGGGCTTTCACAGGTTTACTACTGGTTCCTGTTGGCCGCTTCGGCGCTGTTTGTTTATCAACAGTGGCTGGCGCGTGGTCGTGAGAGGGAGCTTTGCTTCAAAGCCTTCCTGAACAACAACTACGTTGGAATGCTGGTATTTATTGGTTTGGCGCTTGCTGTGTTGATTAAGTAATACGGTGAATGGCAGTAATAAAAAACCTCGCACATTGGCGAGGTTTTTTGTTTTGAGCGATCAGATGATTAGTCTTCTGATGGCTGGTTCAGGATAGCCTGAATGGTCAGCTGCACTTCCGGTGAAATCAATCCGAATACGCACTCGCGGAGCCCTTCAACGCGATCAGCGCGGGCGTGGTCATCATCATTCAGATAGCCTTGTTCACGCAGCGAGTTCAGTAAGGTCGCGAAAACGCCTTTGTCGAAGAATTCTGGTGCGTTGATACCGTGCAGACGGCTCAGACGTTGCGCCATCATCTGGCTTTGTTGCTCCAGATCGGACTTCGACGTATCCGGCTCATGGCTAAACAGCGTCAAGGTGATCGCGTAGCGCTGCAGGGTTTCTGCAATCGTGCGGCCCAGCAACTGAAGTTGTGTGAGCTTGCAGTTGTTACGGGCGATGGTGTCACCATCAATCGCGATAAGGGACTGACGCTCAAGCTCAATCAATGTCGCATCGATGTAGCTTTGCAGTGCGGCATCATCAAAGCTCATGAAGAGCTCGGCTTTCAGTAGAGGGTATAGCTGGCGAATCGAATCCATCAGGTTTTCACGTGAAACACTGGTCTTGAATACCAGCATTTGCGCGATCAGAGATGGCACCGCAAACAGGTGAATGATGTTATTGCGGTAGAAGGTCATCAGGATGGCCTGTTGACGATCCAGTGAAATCACTTCACCCAGCGAATCTTTCTCAACCACGAACTTGTTCAGGCTCAGCGCATGCTCAACCAGTTCCTGCGCAGAGTCTGTTGGCACTGTACTGGTCGCTGAATACGGTACCTGACGCAACAGCTCAAGATAAATGGTGATTTGTTCTTCCAGCGCTTCACGGCTGAGCGCGCTCTGACGGGAAGCGAGCAGGGCGGTCGCACAAAGAGTCAGGGCGTTGGCAGCGGCAGCATCATTGATTTTGGTCATCATGCGCTCTGCCAATTCGTTCACTGCTGGAAGCAGCCAATCTGGACGCTGTGGCTCAATCGGGTCGATGTCTTTTTGCCACTCTGGCACTTTCTCGTTCAGGAAGTGATTCACCGGAATAGGCTCACCGAAGTTCACGTAGCCCTTACCATAGTTACGCAGTTTGCGAAGAATACCCAGCACCTGGCCGAAGCTTTCTTTCTCTTTCCGCTTGCCTTGTAGCTCTTTAGCGTAAGTGCTCACTTCCATCACGTGTTCGTAACCGATGTATACCGGCACTAGGGTCACTGGGCGCTTGAGACCGCGAAGCATGGCTTGAATGGTCATTGCCAGCATGCCCGTTTTCGCCGGAAGCAGACGACCCGTGCGTGAACGGCCACCTTCCGAGAAGTATTCCACGGAGTAACCTTTGGCAAAAAGCTCAGCCAGATATTCGCGGAATACCGTGGAATAGAGGCGATTGCCTTTAAACGTACGACGCAGGAAGAAGGCGCCGCCACGGCGGAAAATTGGGCCCGCCGGGAAGAAGTTCAGGTTCACGCCCGCCGCGATGTGCGGTGGTACCAGTCCTTCCTTGTACAGCACGTACGAAAGCAGCAGATAGTCCATGTGAGAGCGGTGACAAGGCACGTACACAATCTCATGACCATCCTGCGCCAGCTTACGCACACGCTCAGAGTTATTAATATTAAGGCCTTGATACAACTTGTTCCAAAGCCATGTCAGGATGCGATCGCCATAGCGGATAAGGCTTGGCGAGAAGTCCGCGGCGATTTCTTCCATCATATCGATGGCTTCTTTGCGTACTTTCTCTACTGGTACATCACGGCTTGCCGCTTCATCCTGTACTGCCTTGTCAATGGCTTTGGAGGCCAGCAGGCGTTTGAACAGCAATTGGCGATCCGGCAGGCCAGGGCCAGATGCCGCCATTTTCTGGCGTGAGAAATGGATTTTCGCCACACGCGCCAGTTTGTTCGCGATTGTAGTATCCGTGCCGTGCTTGTCTGCCATATAACGCAGGGAAACCGCGTTGCTCAGGCGAACCATGCTGTCGCGACCCAGTGTCAAAATGGTGTAGCACTTTTGCAGGCCGTTCATCGCCTGAAGAGCAGGCGCTGCAGGGCGGGATTCATTGCCCGGATCGCGGTTCCAAACCACGGATGCAGGCACCATCTGTATATCGAGCTCAGAGTCGCGCTTGTGAAGCTCGAGCCACTCGGTAAACAGTTCGATGGAGTCTGCTGGGATAGGGTCGCTGTCCTTGAACATGCGCTTACCCTGAGAAATGAACACGTAACGTGGCAGGCTTTTTCCACCTAGCTCAAGTGGCTCAAGAGGGTCAGGCAATCCCAGCTGGAGACAACTGCTGCGAAGGGTAAGCAGATCCGTATGAGAGCGGAATGGCAATACATAAACCAGAGGTCGGGACACATCCAGGCCCAATTGGTTTATAGGATCTGACGGAATACTGATGGTTTTCACCAGTACCGACAGCGGTAAATTCAATAACTTCTGATAGATTGATTGGCAAGCAGACATCTGATCGCAGCCTCTTATGTTTTGTGCGTGGCAAGTCTAGCAGAAAACGTCTCCGAACTTGCAGGGAAATGACACCAATCCGGGGGCTTATGTCATGTATGAGCCAAGGTCTGGTGGCTTGGGCAGTCAGAAAAAATGTGAGCTGAATAGGCCCATTATTAGAGATTGGCGCAAAATCCGCCTTTTCAAGCGGTTAAACACTGGATATACTCACAGTTAACTGTATAAAAAGACAGGTCATGATATGAAGCCGTTAACCGCAAGACAACAGCAAGTCTTTGATTTGATCAAAGCAAAGATCGATGACACCGGTATGCCACCAACGCGTGCCGAGATCGCGAGAGAACTGGGGTTCCGCTCTGCCAATGCTGCTGAAGAACATCTGAAAGCACTGGCACGAAAAGGCGTGCTTGAAATCGTGCCTGGTGCATCACGTGGCATTCGCTTGCTGGTGGAAACCGAAGCGGCAAACGATGACGAAGGCCTGCCCTTGATTGGCCGTGTCGCTGCCGGTGAGCCTATTCTGGCGCAAGAGCATGTAGAAATGCATTATCAGGTCGATCCAAACCTGTTTAAACCGAATGCTGATTTCCTGCTGCGTGTCAGCGGTATGAGTATGAAAGACATCGGTATTATGGATGGCGACCTGCTTGCGGTACATAAAACGCAAGACGTGCGAAACGGCCAGGTCGTTGTCGCGCGTGTTGAAGATGACGTGACGGTGAAGCGTCTTGAGCGCAAAGGTAATCAAGTGCTACTTCATGCTGAGAATGAAGAGTTTGCCCCAATCGTGGTTGACCTTTCCCAGCAACATCTCACCATCGAAGGTATCGCGGTTGGTGTGATTCGCAACACAGACTGGATGTAATCGTCCCGCTTCGCGTTACAAGAGTTAAAGAAACAGGCAGCTTCGGTTGAAAAGACCGTGGCTGCCTTTCTTTTTGTGGATCTTTCTTGCTACAAGCCGCTTAACCCCTGCATTTTTGCACACTCGCAATTCTCTGTTCTGAGTGGTCACTTTCGCTAAAACCTGCCAGTAACTCTTCTTAAAACAAAGATTTTTCCGCCTTAATTTTCTCAGGGATTTTAAGAAAAGCGGCACAAAATCGTTGAAGGTGAAACAGTTGTCTTCATCTCGTAAATTCGTGGCTGGCATCATGTTTCGGCGCATTCTGCTGCTCAAATTTTGTTCTTTCCACGTTCCTTGCCTAGCTTTATTTGTAAACAGAGTGTTAATCGAACTTTCATTTTTTTGCATCCATTTACATTTTGCACTGCGAAGTGACTTTGAGGAGGGAACCGGTGAAGACTCGCCAACTTCTATACGCGCTCGCAATTTTCTCTTCGTTTGCAGCTCAAGCCGCGAACGAAGCGTCCTCGTTTAACCTGACCCCCGGCGTAACCGAGATCAGTGAGAAGGTGTATGGCCTTCACATGACGATTCTCTGGATCTGTGTCGCTATCGGTGTGGTGGTTTTCGGCGCCATGTTCTGGGCCATCATCCACCACCGAAAATCAAAAGGCGCGGTGGCCGCGAATTTTCATGAAAGCACCAAAGTGGAAATTCTCTGGACGCTGATCCCCTTCCTGATCTTGATAGGTATGGCTGTTCCGGCAACAAAAGTGCTGTTGGCCATGGAAGATCCTTCTGATTCAGAACTGACGATTCAGGTGACTGGCTCTCAATGGAAATGGCATTACCGCTATTTTGACCATGATGTGGAGTTCTTTTCGTTGCTGGCGACTTCTGCCGCGCAAATCGACGGTGAAGCGACCAAACGAGAAACTTACCTGTTGGAAGTTGACCGCCCTCTGGTGGTGCCAATTGGTAAGAAAGTGCGTTTCCTTATCACCTCCGAAGACGTTATCCACTCTTGGTGGGTACCAGATTTCGCCGTGAAGAAAGATGCTAACCCTGGCTTTATCAACGAAGCGTGGACGCGCATCGATAAGCCGGGGATCTACCGCGGTCAGTGTGCTGAGCTTTGTGGTAAAGACCACGGCTTTATGCCGATAGTGGTGATTGCCAAGCCGGTTGATGAGTTCGAGGCATGGGTGACAGAAACCGCAGCCGCACAAGCCAAGGTGAAGGAAGAAGAGCAGAAATTGCTGGCGATGAACATGGAAATGGAAGAGCTGATGGAGCTGGGTGAAGAAGTCTACAACTCTCGTTGTGCGGCTTGTCACCAGGTCAATGGTCTGGGTCTTCCAGGCGTATTCCCAGCGCTTGCCCAGCAAGGCATCTCAGCAGACCCTGACAAGGTACTCGACCACCTCAATATTGTTATTCACGGGAAGCCAGGTACTGCCATGCAGGCATTTGGCGCGCAGCTTGGCCTGAAAGAGCTGGCTGCGGTGATCACCTACGAGCGTAACGCTTGGGGCAACAACACGGGTGATGCCATTCAGGCATCTCAAATCAATGCTGTGCTCAACGGTGACGATCTTTAAGGAGAAATCGCAATGACGGATATGACGCCTGATCAGGTCGGTCACGATGACCACGACCATGATCATAAACCCCGAGGGTTGATGCGTTGGCTGTTAACGACCAACCATAAAGACATCGGCTCCATGTACCTGATTTTCAGCTTCAGCATGTTCTTGCTGGGCGGTGCGATGGCATTGGTTATCCGGGCGGAGTTGTTCCAGCCGGGATTGCAATTGGTTGATCCTAACTTCTTTAACCAGATGACCACAGTTCATGGTCTTATTATGGTGTTTGGTGCAGTGATGCCAGCCTTTACGGGACTGGCAAACTGGATGGTACCAATGATGATTGGTGCGCCGGATATGGCGCTGCCGCGCATGAACAACTGGAGCTTCTGGATTCTGCCCTTCGCGTTTCTGATGCTCATCATGTCGTTGTTTATGGAAGGGGGCGGTCCGAACTTTGGCTGGACCTTCTACGCACCGCTCTCGACTACCTATTCGCCAGACAGCACCGCACTGTTCGTGTTTGCTGTTCACATTATGGGTATCAGCTCCATTATGGGTGCGATCAACGTGATAGTGACCATCATGAACCTGCGTGCACCGGGCATGACCTACATGAAAATGCCGCTGTTCGTCTGGACTTGGTTTATCACCGCTTTCCTGCTGATTGCGGTTATGCCAGTGCTTGCCGGGGCGGTGACCATGGTGCTGACCGATAAGTATTTTGGTACGTCATTCTTTGATGCCGCCGGTGGTGGTGACCCGGTCATGTTCCAGCACATCTTCTGGTTCTTCGGACACCCAGAGGTGTACATCATGATCCTGCCAAGCTTCGGGATTATCTCTGCGATTGTGCCAGCGTTTGCCCGCAAACCCCTGTTTGGTTATGCGTCTATGGTTTACGCGACCGCATCAATTGCGGGTCTTAGCTTTGTTGTATGGGCGCACCACATGTTTACCACGGGTATGCCGGTGTTTGCCGAACTCTTCTTCATGTATTGCACCATGTTGATATCGGTGCCGACCGGGGTGAAAGTGTTTAACTGGGTGGCCACCATGTGGCGAGGGTCAATGACCTTCGAAACGCCCATGTTGTTCGCGCTCGCCTTTATCGTGCTGTTTACGATAGGGGGCTTCTCTGGCTTGATGCTGGCGATAACGCCAGTGGACTTCCAGTATCACGATACCTACTTCGTGGTGGCGCACTTCCACTATGTGCTGGTGTCTGGGGCCATCTTCTCCATCATGGCAGCGGCTTACTACTGGTTGCCGAAATGGACTGGGCACATGTACAACCAGACGCTCGCTAACTGGCACTTCTGGTGCTCACTGATTTCCGTGAACATCCTGTTCTTCCCTATGCACTTCCTTGGGCTTGCTGGGATGCCGCGTCGTATTCCGGATTATGCGCTCCAGTTTGCTGACATCAACGCGATAGTGAGTGTGGGGGCTTTCCTGTTCGGTTTCTCCCAGCTCATCTTCCTTGTGCTGGTGGTGAAATGTATCCGTGGCGGTGAGCCTGCGCCTGCCAAGCCGTGGGATGGTGCCGAAGGGTTGGAGTGGTCAGTCCCTTCACCTGCGCCTTATCACACCTTCTCAACGCCACCGAAAATCGATTAAGGATAGCGTATGGCAGAGCAAGAACAACAGACACAAAACTCAGGTCGCTCAGCTGCAAAGCTGGCGGGCTTGGCTGTGCTGATGTTTGGCTTTGCCTTCGCACTTGTCCCGCTTTATGACGTGTTCTGCGACATCACCGGAATCAACGGTAAAACCAGCGATGTTGCCGCGACGGAAAGTAATCAGGTCGATTTCTCCCGCACCGTTACCGTTGAGTTTGTTGCCTACATCAATCCCGGCCTTGGCTGGGATTTTGTGCCTGAGGTGAAAAAGCTCACGGTTCATCCGGGTGAGACGCGCACCATTGCTTACCGTGCCACCAACAATACCTTGGTGAACTCGGTCGGACAGGCGGTGCCTTCGGTCACGCCGGGTCTCGCCGCGCAATACCTGAACAAAATTGAATGTTTCTGCTTTAACCGCCAGCCCCTTGAAGCAGGAAAAGACGCAGAACTTCCATTGGTGTTTTATGTCGATCCGGAGCTGCCGGAAGACATCAGCACCCTGACGCTGGCATATACCCTGTTTAGCGCAAAGACTGAGCCTGTGACTCAGTAAATGCAGTGAGGTCATCATGACGACAGACACCAATACAGATGCCCAGTACGAAAACTACTACGTGCCCGCGCAGAGCAAATGGCCAATTGTCGGCGCTATTGCTTTGTTCTTTATTGCAATGGGCGCAGGTTCGACAGTCGCCGGATTGTTCGGTGGCAATGGTCCTTGGATGCTGCTGATCGGCACCGGCATTTTGATGTTTATGCTGTTTGGCTGGTTTCGCGATGTGATTCATGAATCGATGGGTGGATTGTATTCGGCGCAAATGGACCGTTCCTTCCGCCAAGGCATGAGCTGGTTCATCTTCTCGGAAGTCATGTTCTTTGCTGCTTTCTTTGGTGCACTGTTTTACGCCCGGGTCATTGCGGTTCCTTGGCTCGGTGGGGCGAGCAACAATGCCATGACGGCAGCGGTTCTCTGGCCTGATTTCATTCCAGGTTGGCCTTTGGTGAAAACGCCAGGTGGCACGGAAACCACGGCTATGGGGGCTTGGGGTTTACCGCTTATCAACACCATCATTTTGCTTGCTTCGTCTGTCACGCTGCACTTTGCACATGTGGCGATGGAAGAGGGCAACCGCCAACGCGTGAAACTGTTTCTTGGTGTCACGGTGTTGCTGGGGTGGATTTTCCTCGGGCTGCAGGTGGAAGAGTATGTACATGCATATCAGGAGCTGAACCTCAGGCTGGATTCAGGGATTTACGGGAACACCTTCTTCCTGCTTACCGGTTTCCACGGTATGCATGTTTTCCTTGGTTCGATCATTCTGTTCATTATTTGGCTGCGGGTACTGAAAGGACACATGACCCCTGAGCATCACTTCGCCTTCCAGGCCGGGGCTTGGTACTGGCACTTTGTAGATGTGGTATGGCTGTGTCTGTTCGTGTTCGTCTACATCTTGTAGCGAAGCGAATCAATAAGGGCGGCTGTTGGGTTCAATCACACCAGTCGCCAAAGCAACCAGCAAGATGACAAACACAAGCACAGAGAACAAAACGCGACGTCCCAAGAAGCGGGACATGGGAACGTCGGATTGACCCTTGAGCATAATCGGCAACGCTCGGAATAAGTTAAAGACGATAAAGACCAACAGGCAGACGAGGATCCCTTTGAGCAGCATATTGCCTCCTGAGAGTCAAAAAGGTGACCGGATGTCTTCTTCCAACATACGGCAAATAAGACGAATTGGTTTCCTTGTATTTACTCTGGCGATGACAGCGCTCTTGGTCAAGCTAGGGATGTGGCAAATGTCCCGCGGGGCAGAAAAAGAAGTCCTTTTGTCGCAACTTGCAGAGCGCTCCCAACAGGAAGTCACGACATTGGCTTCGTTGCCGCCGGACATCAAGGGAATCCGCGTTAACTTAAGTGGCCAGTTTGATGCGTCAAAGAGCGTGCTGCTCGATAACCAAACTTTTGAAGGTCGCGTGGGATATCGCTGGCTTCTGCCGTTCAGAAGTGACAATCAATGGATATTGGTTGAGCTGGGTTGGATAGCGGCTCCAGCAACAAGAGATACATTGCCGACGCTGCCGACGCTAGAAGGGCAGTTTTCAGTGAGCGGCACCATCGACTTTCCGTCAGACAGGGTAGTACTGGCGGAAGTGGAAACAGAGAACGGTTGGCCCAAGCGGGTGCAATCGGTGGAAATTAAAGGTCTGGAACAAGCTTCCGGGCTTTCCCTCAAACCCTGGCTTATCCGCGGTGATGTGATAAGCGACAGCAACGGAGAGAGCTTCAGTACAGGTGCGAAACCCATCTGGGAGCCTGTCGTGATGAAGCCGGAAAAGCACTATGCCTATGCCATGCAGTGGTTTGGTTTGGCGCTGGTGGTAGTGATTGGATTTGGGCTTTGGTGGAGGAAAGGACGCATATGAATGGGAAAAAAGCGCTGATACTGGTCACCGTGATTTTTGTTCTGCCAGTTCTGGCTGCCAAATTGGTGTTGGATTTTGGTTGGTACAATAAAGGCGTGACCAACAATGGCGAGCTTATCGCCGAAGAAGTGAAGGCTGATTGGCTGTCACACAACGGGCAATGGCGTTTGGTCTACTCCTACCCAAATGCCTGTGATGAGAAGTGCGAAAGTGCGCTGTTCCAACTTAACCAAATCCCGGTGGCGGTTGGACGTGAGCGAGAGCGGGTTGCCAGCATCCTGCTGACACCGGAAAGCTCGGCGGTGGAAGAAGGCACCAATGTCACCCGCCAAAACATCGATGCAACGCAACAACAAACCATGTCATCGCTGCCCTTTTCTGAGAACGCGATTTATCTTGTTGACCCTCTGAACAACCTTATTCTTGCCTATCCGGTGCCCGCTGAAAAATCAGCACAGGTGGCACAAAGCAAAGGACTCCTGTCCGATCTTCGAAAACTCATGAAACTCTCTAAAGTCGGGTAAGGGAGGTCGCGATGGAAAAAGACAAACGCTATCTCGGACTGATATACGGCGCACTGGCTCTGGCATTGGTCGTGGTTGCCCTCGGTGCCTTCACACGTTTGACGGAAGCTGGCCTGGGGTGCCCGGATTGGCCCGGTTGCTATGGTTTTCTGACTGTGCCGCAATCGGCAGTGAAAATCGCCCAGGCCACGGAAGCTTTCCCCCATGCTCCTGTTGAAATTCAGAAAGCCTGGAATGAAATGATCCATCGCTATGTAGCGGGAACGCTGGGGTTAGTGATTGCTGCCATTGCCTTTCTGGCTTGGCGTCGTTCTGAACGTAACCGCATGCTCCCGAGTGTGCTGCTGGCGGTAGTGACCTTTCAGGCGGCTCTGGGTATGTGGACCGTGACCATGAACCTGATGCCGATCGTGGTGATGGGGCATTTGCTCGGTGGTTTCACCACCGTGACTTTGTTGTTCATGTTGGCGCTGCTGGAAAGACGACGTATTAAAGAACCGACACAGCTAAAAGTGGGTCTCCAAAAGGGCTCTGTTGGCGGAAAGCTTAAGGCATTGTCAGTCGCGGCGCTTTTGGCAGTGGTGATGCAGATTGCGCTCGGTGGCTGGACATCAGCCAACTATGCAGCTCTCGTTTGTACTCAACTGCCTGTCTGTGAAGTCGATTGGGCAGAGAAATATGACGCCTCGGCGTTCCATCCCATCAGCCCGAAAAACGAGACCTACCAATATGGCGTGTTGAACTTCGATCAGCGCGTCACGATTCATGCTACTCACCGAATTGGTGCCATGGTGGTCACGGCGCTCATTTTACTGCTGGCGTTTGCTGTCAGAAAACCGCTTGGTGCCGGCGCATCGCTACTACTCTTAGGCACGCTGGGTATTCAGATAACGCTTGGCGTTACCAATGTGGTCGCCTTGCTGCCGCTGTCAGTAGCGGTGGCACACAATGTTTGCGGATTACTTTTACTTTTAGTGACTGTCAGGACGGTGATTGGCGTGTTCGCGCCCGTTTCGATGACCGCTGCTCAGTCGTCTTTGAGAGACTCAGGGAGGTTAAGCCATGGCTAAATTCGACACGCCTTCGCTGGCAAACAGCGCCCCGAATACTGAAACCGCTCAATGGCGGGATTATCTGGAGCTGACCAAGCCCAAAGTGGTGGCCATGCTTTTGCTGACCGCCATGGTGGGAATGTGTCTCGCGGTACCGTCTTTGCCTCCTGCTCACGTCGTGATTCTGGGGCTGTTGGGAATTGGGATGCAGTCGGCTGCAGCTGCGGTGTTCAATCATGTGATTGATCAGCGTATTGATAGACAGATGCAGCGCACTATTCACCGCCCCGTTGCGAAAGGCCGGGTAGGTACGTCACAGGCTCTGGCCTTTGGTGGCTTACTCATGGTCGCTGGCTTTGCGCTCCTGTGGGTGTTGAACGCGTTGGTGGCATGGCTAACTTTTGCCAGTTTGATTGGTTATGCTGTGGTATACACCGTATGGCTGAAGCACGCGACACCGCAGAATATCGTGATTGGTGGTTTGGCAGGCGCAATGCCGCCGCTGCTCGGTTGGGTGGCGGTGACAGGAACGCTCGACCCACATGCGCTGTTGCTTGTGATGCTGATTTTCACTTGGACCCCACCGCATTTCTGGGCGCTCGCGATTCATCGTGAGAAAGATTACGCCAAAGCCGGCGTACCCATGTTGCCAGTGACCCATGGTGTGGAATTCACCAAGACCATGATTTTACACTACACCCTGCTTTTGGTGGTGGTGGGCCTACTGCCATGGCTGGCGGGAATGAGTGGACTGATTTACCTCTTCGGTAGTTTGGCGCTCAACCTCGGTTTTGCTTGGTACGCGTGGCAGTTGAAATTCAATGATCGCAAAGGGTTGGCTTGGCAGACGTTTAAATACTCCATTTGGCATGTGTTTGGTTTGTTTGTGGCTTTGCTCGCCGATCATGCGTGGCGTGCGATAGGATAGTTGCACACCCAAGCAGACAGTGAGCAGGGATGATGCTTTCCCATCTTCAATTTTCAACGCCGCGGCTGGATGTCGCGGCGTTATCGTCTGGTTCAGAGACCTCCGGTAATCTCGCTAAGGAATTAGCAGCCCTATTGACGCCAGCAGTGAAGCAGCATTTACCGCCGGATATCCAATCGGTGAACGATTCCCAAAGCGCTGCGGTTTGGCTTCAACAGGCTTTAACAGAGTCCACTTTTCTAGCCGTGACTGAGCGGGATTCGCAATCTCTCGCGGGGTTTATTTTGCTGTATGCAGAAACCAATACAGAAGGTTTACTCGATCTTCGGTTGGGTTATGTGGTGAGTGAAAGGCTGCAGGGAAAGGGATTGGCCAGTGAGATGCTGCTCAGCTTGGTGAGCTGGTGTCAGCAGAGCGGCAAGGTCGCGACGCTTTCCGGTGGGGCTGAAGAGAACAATCTGGCCTCTGTCCGCGTGTTGGAGAAAAACGGATTTGTGCGTGATGGCGAAACCATCAATGGTACCGTCTTTTTAACCCGCACATTCTGATAAACTTCCGCCACTTACTCTCTATCTGTCGATAACCACTGAGCCAATTTATGCTGTCAGCGCTGCAACAAAAAGCCCTCCACATACGCGTATTCTCGCTCGCGTTCCCTATGGTGCTCTCCAACATTACCGTGCCTTTGCTGGGACTGGTGGATGCGGCCGTGATTGGCCACCTCGACCATGCATGGTACCTCGGTGGCGTGGCGGTCGGCAGCACCATGATCGCGGTGACTTTCTGGCTGCTCGGTTTTCTTCGTATGGCTACCACGGGGCTTACCGCACAAGCTTATGGCGCTGACGATAAGGCGGGGCTGGCGAATGTGTTCCTGCAGGGTATCTCTCTTGCTTGGTTACTGGCATTAGCGATTATCGCCGTGCATCCATTGATTGCGGATTGGGTGTTTTCCTACAGTGACGCAAGTGCAGAAGTGAAGCGCTATGCCGACCAGTATTTCTCTGTGCGTATCTGGAGTGCACCTGCTGCGCTGACCAATCTTGTGATCATGGGTTGGCTATTGGGAGCCCAGAACGCGAAAAAGCCGATGATGCTGCTGATTGTTATCAACGTCATCAACATCGTTCTTGATGTGCTGTTTGTTGTGGGTTTTGGCTGGAAAGTGCAGGGCGCTGCAGCAGCGAGTGTGATTGCTGATTACAGCGGTATGGCACTGGGCTTGTATTTCGTGGCGCAGCGCTGGAAGCAAGAGATGTTGCCTGCCCCATTGGCGCAGTGGAAAAAAGCTTCTGCGGGCATGGGGCGGCTGTTAAAGCTTAACCGGGACATCTTCCTTCGAAGCCTCTGCCTGCAGCTGGCCTTCACCTTTATGACCTTTCAGGGCGCGACACTGGGCGATAATGTGGTGGCAGCCAATGCAGTGCTGATGAACTTTCTGATGCTGGTCTCTTTCGCAATGGACGGTTTTGCCTATGCGATGGAAGCCATGGTAGGGAAGGCAATTGGTGCCCGGAATAGAAACGAGTTGATGGACTCACTCACTGCAACCACCTTTTGGAGCTTGGTGATCTCACTGCTTATCACTGCCGCTTTCCTTATCTTCGGTGAGCAGATTGTCGGGGTGATTTCCGATATTCCTGCTGTGCGTGAACAGGCATTTGTGTATCTGCCTTGGCTCATTGCCATGCCGCTGGTGGCCATGTGGTGTTTTCTACTTGATGGTGTCTTTATTGGTGCGACGCGCGGACGTGAAATGCGAAACACCATGTTTGTTGCGATGGCAGGTTTCTTTGTGATTTGGTGGCTGTTAAGTGGCTGGGGCAACCATGCGCTTTGGGCGGCGATGCTCGGATTTATGGCATTGCGCGGATTGACGCTGGGGGTACTTTTTATCCACCAGTGGCGAAGGGATACCTTCCTGGCGGCAAACTAACCAGACAAAAAAGGCGCCATCGGACGCCTTTCTTCTCACGATAATCGCTCTTAATAGTAAGAGTGATCACCATGCGCGTGCTCAGTGACGTCACGAACGCCGTTAAGCTCGCCGCTGAACTCTTCCAGCAGTTGCTTCTCGATGCCGTCTTTCAGGGTGACGTCAACCATTGAACAGCCATTACAGCCGCCACCGAATTGAATCACTGCCACTTTGTCTTCAGTGATTTCAATCAGATTGATGTGACCACCATGGCCTGCCAGCTGTGGGTTAACTTGAGTCTGGATCACGTACTCAACGCGCTCCATCAGTGGCGCGTCGTCAGACACTTTACGCATTTTTGCGTTTGGTGCTTTCAGCGTCAGCTGTGAGCCCATTTTGTCAGTGACAAAATCAATCTCGGCATCTTCAAGAAACGGAAGGCTCAGTTCATCTACGTAGGCAGAAAAACCTTCGAATTTGAGTTCGGTATCAGTCGCTTCCACTGCATCCTGAGGGCAGTAAGAAACGCCGCACTCTGCGTTTTGCGTGCCAGGATTAACCACGAATACGCGGATGTTTGTCCCTTCCGGCTGCTGCTCAAGCAGTTTACCGAAATGGCTCTGTGCACTTTCTGAAATAATAATTTGTGACACGGCTTCTTACCTGATTTATCCAGTATTTGTTTACATTGTACGCTTGTTTTTGTCCGCTATCACCCCTCAAGCTTCGAGGTTACTTTTCCCTCACTTTTCAATTAAGTGGCTTCCGGTGGTGTGCGACAAAGACAATACACATCAATACGTTCCACGCCATGCTGCCGGAGCAAGCGGCAAAGCTGGGCGACAGTCGCACCCGTGGTGACAACATCATCAACCAAGGCGATGTGTGGCGGCAGTTTTCCTTCGATAGAAAATGCCTGCTTTAAGTTTGAAAGACGGGATTGTCGATCTAATCCCTGCTGTTGGCGAGTGGCACGAATGCGTTTTAAGACATTGGGCTCAGATTGAACCTTCAGTTGTCTGGCGAGCTCTGCGGCCAGCACACTGCTATGGTTAAATCCGCGCCAAAGCCTGCGTTTCCAATGCATGGGTACGGGAAGAAGGAGAGGCGCAGGTGATTCAATCTCTGTCGCGAGCAGTTTAGCGAGAGCAGGGGCAAGCCAGTAATGTCCTTGATACTTGAAGCGGTGAAGCAGCTTGTCATAAGGAAAGGAATAGGCACCGACACAAACCAAACTGTCCCACGGCGGCGGCTTTTTCAAACATCTGCCGCAGCTTTCAATCACGTAAGGGGTAGGCAAACCGCAATGCAGGCAGCGTGGCTGACTGGGCAAGCTGGCGTGACAGGCATGACACCAAGGATAAGCATGCTGCTCCAACCTGTGGTGGCAAAGCTGACAACGCAGCGGCAAGGCACGTAAGATAGTGCTTAACATCAAGGACATGCTTGTTGATAAACGAATTTAGGCAGTGTAAATGACGACTTCTCTGTACTGGCATACGGAAGGCCAGGGTTCCGATCTGATTCTCATTCATGGCTGGGGGATGAACAGCGCCGTATGGCAAAACATCCTGCCTGCTCTCACCCCGCATTACCGCGTTCATTGTGTTGACCTGCCGGGCTATGGCTTTAGTCAACCCACCGATGCCTTTTCCTTAGAGGAAATGGCACAGTGCTTGCTTGATAATTCACCGCAGGAATCTGTTTGGGCCGGTTGGTCTTTGGGGGGAATGGTTGCAACTCAGGCTGCACTGCTCGCACCGGAACGTGTGAAAGGTTTGGTCACGATTGCCAGCTCACCAAGATTTGCTGCAGAACATGGATGGCGAGGGATAAAACCCGAGGTATTGCAGGCGTTTACGAAGCAATTGGCTGAAGACTTTCAGACGACGGTTGAACGCTTCATGGCGCTTCAGGCAATGGGAAGCCCAACAGCACGGCAGGATATTAAGTGGTTGAAACAGGCGGTCCTCTCTCACCCGTCTCCTCAGCCAGAGGCGCTTAGCGCCGGCCTTGGTATCCTTGCTGACGCTGATTTGAGGCCAAACTTGCATGATATTTCAATGCCTTGGCTCAGAATGTACGGTCGGCTGGACGGCCTTGTGCCTGTCAAAGTGGCGCAAGAGTTGGATGTTCTGGCACCGCGTTCGCAGCGGCAAATCTTTGCCAAAGCGTCGCACGCACCGTTCATTTCTGATCCCGACCATTTTTCGCAAGAACTTTTAAGGTTCTGCGGACAATGCTTGCCGTCCTGTTAATGGAAAGTAGCGAAATTAAGTGAATTGGGGCTAAATTTTAATCTGAAGCCGCCGATACTTTAATCAAGTTACTTGCTATGGCATCAGGAGAGACCATAATGAATATAGGTAACGTTGGGTATTCTCAGCACGCTTACGCTAAGCCAATGCAGCCAAATCAGGCGGCAAAGGGCAATGAAGCGCAGGCGGCAGAGGGTGCCAAGCAGTCTTACGAGCAGGTCGCGAAGGAAGTGTCGGACGGTAAGACTGTTAACAAAGCAACGGAAGCCGAAGGCACGAACACTTCGTCTAAAGTTGAGTCTTTCACCTATGGGGCGCTTGGCATGGACCACCCTGAAGAAGTGAAAAGCAACGACGATGCTGCGTATTCCGCCGGTCAGGTGCTTTCCGCACTGGGTACCATTGGTGGATTGATCGCAATATTGGTCTAGTTTCGCTATAGAGATATAGCTCGCGCATTCGCGGGGATTACCCCGCCTATGCTCGCAGGCGACGCGCCTTCGGTCGGTGTTGGGAGACAACATTGGCATGAACATTTCGCCCGCTAACGTCAGCATCCCTGCTGTCGTACCGTCAGTAAACCCGCCAACGGAGCAAGTTGCGCGGGAAAATCGCGTGCGCGAAAAAATTGTCCCGCCCAGTCAGGCAAATGCCACTGCTGAAGAAAAACCCGTACTCTCTGAAGAGAAACAACTTAAGAACCCATCCTGGGATCCTTCTGAGCACCCCGATTACGCCGATCTGGAACAAAACCCAAGACAGTTCAATGGTGGTGGTTTTGCTGCACATGAAACGCTCAGCCAACTGACAAACATGCTTTCCAGTGGTTCGTATGTACCGCAGAACGAAAACGGCTATGCCATGCGCATTAAGCTGCCGAAAGAGATCCTGGATAAAATCGACGAGCTGAAAGCTTCTCAACGCACAGGGGCGGTCGTTGCCATGCGTTATCAGCAATCGTCAGCCGCGAATATTCCATCAGAAGTGCTGATCGTGATTTGACGGTAAGTGATGCAAGCAGATAAAAAAACAGCGCCTTTGGCGCTGTTTTTTTGTTTCTCAGCTATCAGTTACGCTTCGCTTTGGCAAAGGCATCTGCAAATGCACCACCGAAACCGGTCTGCTGACCGCCACGGTTATCACGGCGGCTGTTATCATTGCGGTTATTGCCGCTAAAGCTGCGTTCCTGTTGGCGAGGACGTGATTCGCGGGTAGGTTTGTTATCCGAACCTGGCTCATCGCTGAGGCGCATCGATAGACCAATACGCTTACGCTGCAGATCCACTTCCATCACCTTAACTTTCACCACATCGCCGGCTTTGACGACTTCACGTGGGTCAGAAATAAATTTGTCTGACAGCGCAGAGATATGCACCAAACCGTCCTGATGTACGCCGACATCAACAAAAGCGCCGAAGTTAGTGACATTGGTGATGACGCCTTCCAACACCATACCCGGGATCAGATCTTTCACTTCATTGACGCCATCGGCAAAGGTGGCGGTCTTAAACTCTGGACGTGGGTCGCGGCCAGGTTTTGCCAGTTCTGCTAGGATGTCGGTCACGGTCGGGATACCAAAGGTATCGTCAGCGTAGTCTGCTGCTTTCTGTGCACGCAGGAAGTCGTGGTTGCCAATCATGGCATCAACGCCTTTACCGGATTTCTCGGCGATACGTTTCACGACAGGATAGGCCTCTGGGTGAACGGAAGAGCCATCCAGTGGGTTTTTACCCTTCATGACACGAAGGAAGCCCGCACACTGTTCAAAGGCTTTCGGGCCAAGACGCGGCACTTTCAGCAGGGTTTTGCGATCTTCAAAGCGGCCATTTTCGTCGCGGAAGGCCACAATGTTGGCTGCCATGGTGGTAGAAAGGCCAGCGACGCGGGTCAACAGCGCTGCAGAGGCACTGTTTACGTCGACACCGACGGCGTTTACACAGTCTTCCACGACGGCGTCCAGACGCTTGGCCAGTTGGCTTTGGCTAACATCATGCTGGTATTGGCCTACACCGATAGATTTCGGATCGATTTTCACCAGCTCAGCGAGTGGGTCTTGCAGACGACGGGCGATAGAAACGGCGCCACGAAGTGACACATCAAGGCCCGGGAACTCGGTCGCGGCAAGCTCAGATGCGGAGTAAACCGACGCACCTGCTTCACTGACCATCACGGTTTGGATTTTCTCACCCGCATCTTTCAGCATGCCAGCCACAAAGGCGTCGGTTTCACGGGAAGCTGTGCCGTTACCAATCGCAATCAAATCCACATTGTGCTTTTTCACCAGTGCCATCACCACGCGTGCAGATTCTGCAATTTTGTTTTGTGGCGGCGTTGGGTAGATGGTGGCGGTATCTAAAAGCTTACCGGTGTTGTCGATCACCGCGACTTTACAACCGGTGCGAAGGCCAGGGTCGATACCCAAGGTGCAACGAGGGCCCGCAGGTGCGGCCATCAGCAAGTCTTTCAGGTTATCGGCGAAGACCTTAATCGCATCAGTTTCTGCCATTTCGCGTAGGTTGCCCATCAGTTCGGTTTCCATGTGCATCAAAATCTTGATACGCCATGCAAAGCTCACAACCTGCTTACGCCAGCGGTCAGCGGCTGCTGCGCCAAGGGTCACGCCGTAGTGGTCACTGATGATGGTTTCACAATATGAGCCGGTAGATTTTTCATCCTGACCGGGATCGGCATTCAGTGACAGTTGCAAGATTCCCTCGTTGCGACCGCGAAACATGGCGAGTGCACGGTGCGAAGGCACCTTGCTGAGAAATTCATCATGGGCGAAATAGTCTTTAAACTTCGCACCTTCTTCCTCTTTACCTGCCACCAAACGGGCTTGAATTTCCGCGCTTTGGTTCAGGTGACGGCGGATTTTATCCAGCAGCGCGGCATCTTCGGCAAATTGCTCCATCAAAATCGCACGGGCACCGTCGAGTACGGCTTTGGTATCAGCAAAGCCTGCATCAGCGTTGAGGTATTTCGCTGCTTCGGTTTCTGGATCGTGGTCTGGCTGTTCCCAAAGCAGAGTCGCCAGTGGTTCGATGCCGGCTTCAATCGCGATTTGACCTTTGGTGCGGCGTTTGGGTTTATAAGGTAGGTACAAGTCTTCAAGACGGTTTTTACTGTCTGCATCCAGAATGTCTTTTTTCAGTGCGTCGGACAGTTTGCCTTGCTCATCAATCGATTTCAGGATCACCTGGCGGCGCTCTTCCAACTCACGTAGGTAGCCCAAGCGGGATTCAAGGTTACGCAACTGGGTGTCGTCGAGGCCGTTGGTCACTTCCTTACGGTAACGGGCAATAAAGGGGACGGTATTGCCATCATCCAGCAGGGTTACTGCCGCAATAACCTGTGCATCGCGTACATTCAGTTCTGTCGCGATCTGTTGGTAGATTGAAGTTGTCATGGTGTTCCTTAGATTCATTGTCACGCCGGAGCGTAACCTTAGTGTTCGTCTTGCTGGTAGCGGATACTGTTGATGTACCAGACTTTCGGCCCTTCCGGTGTGGTCACCACCGCTTCGTCATCCACTTCTTTTTTAATCAAAGCGCGCGCCATAGGGCTATCGATAGAAATGTAGTCTTTCCGGCCATAAATTTCGTCGGGACCGACAATGCGGAAGGAGAGCGTGTCGCCATCTTCGTTTTCGATATCGACCCAGGCACCGAAAAACACCTTACCGTCCTGTTGAGGGCTATAATCGACCACACGCAGGATTTCGAGACGTTTACGGAGGTAGCGGACGCGGCGGTCTATCTCGCGCAGCAAGCGCTTGTTGTAGGTGTAATCTGCGTTCTCTGAACGGTCGCCAAGACTGGCGGCCCAAGAGACAATCTTGGTGATTTCCGGGCGGCGCTCTTTCCAGAGGTAATCGAGCTCTTGTTTGAGTTTGTTGTAGCCTTCCCGGGTGACCAAATCGGTTTTTTTCATTCTGCTTTCCGAGCGATTGTTTCGTTTTCCGGCAAGAGTTATAACCGCTTTGCTGCCATGATTAAAGCGAAGCAGCCCGGCAACGTTAAGCTGAGGCATGAATTTCGCATTCAATTTTCTGGGGCAGGGTTACAACTGGTAACAGTTTTTCTTCCCACAGGACGTTACTCTGATGTTTTATATCAGAGTCCGAATTTATTATTGGTGGCATTTCCACCACACGGAGAGAAAGGTAAGTCATGCAAGATAATCATAAGATCCTGGTTGTTGACGATGATATGCGTCTTCGCTCGCTGCTCGAGCGTTACTTGTCTGAGCAAGGTTTTCAGGTGCGCAGTGTGGCGAACGCCGAGCAAATGGACCGTTTGCTCTCTCGTGAGAATTTTCACCTGATGGTGTTGGATCTGATGTTGCCGGGTGAAGATGGGCTCTCCATCTGCCGCCGACTGCGTCAGGCGAACAATCAATTGCCGATCCTGATGCTGACGGCGAAAGGCGACGAAATTGACCGCATCGTGGGTCTAGAAGTGGGGGCAGATGATTACCTGCCGAAGCCATTTAACCCACGCGAACTGCTGGCACGTATTCGTGCGGTATTGCGCCGTCAGACGGTGGAAGCACCGGGTGCGCCTTCCAGTGAAGAAAAAATTGTTGAGTTTGGCCAGTTCCGTTTGAACCTGGGCACCCGCGAAATGTTCCGCAACGATCAGCCGCTCACGCTGACATCAGGAGAGTTTGCGGTATTGAAGGCGCTGGTGACCAATGCCCGTGAACCTATGTCGCGCGACAAACTGATGAACATGGCACGTGGTCGTGAGTACTCTGCGATGGAGCGTTCGATTGACGTTCAAATCTCGCGTCTTCGCCGCATGATTGAAGAAGATCCAAGCAAACCTCGTTATATTCAGACCGTTTGGGGTCTGGGCTATGTGTTCGTACCGGACGGAGAAGCCTAATTAATGCGCTTCTCTCCACGCAGTAACTTTGCCCGTACGCTCGTGGTACTGGCTGGCCTTCTGATTGCCAGCCAGATCTTCTCCTACCTCACCATCCTCAATTACGCTCTGCTGCCAAGCATCAAGCAGTTCAACAAAATCCTCGCCCATGAGATCCAGGTGATGCTGGACGACAACCTGTTGCTATCGAATGGCAAGGTTTATCACATGGATGAATTGCTGCGCCGCCAGTTACTCGAGAAGCTCGGTGTGACCATGCACGATGACAATGAGCCAGCGATGATGGAGGAGTTTGATAACGCCGCGTCGGTGGATTACCTCAGTGCGGACATGTCTGAGAAGCTCGGTGCCCCGACAGAAGCGCGTATCAGTCTGGAGTCCAAAAATTATGTACTCTGGCTGGAAAGCGAGGCTTTTCCCGGTTACGTGATGCGAATACCGCTCTCGGAGTTGCATCAGGACGACTTCCAACCCCTGTTCTTCTATTCCATGTTTATTGCCTTGCTGGTGATCGGTGGCGGCTGGATGTTTATTAAGGTGCAGAACCGTCCGTTAGCGGCACTGGAACGTGCAGCGCAGGATGTGGGACACGGAAAATTCCCTGAACCTTTACCGGAACGCGGTGCGTCAGATATTCGTGCGGTGACGAAAGCGTTTAACCAAATGAGCGAGGGCATTCGCAAACTGGAGGAAGACAGAGCACTGCTGATGGCGGGTGTCAGCCACGATCTTCGTACGCCGTTGACCCGTATCCGTCTTGCTACTGAAATGATGTCACCGGAAGACAGTTATCTGGCTGAGAGCATGATTAAAGACACTGAAGAGTGCAATGAAATCATCAACCAGTTCATGGATTATCTGCGTTCAGTGCAATTGCAGGACATGACAGAGATTGACCTGAATGTGGTGGCAGAAGATGTATCGGTGGCTGATGGTGCGACAGGCCATGACCTTGAAGTATTAAAAGGTGAGTTGGTTGGTCAGCTTGACGCCAACGAAGTGGCCATCCGCCGCGCGGTGACGAACTTAGTGGTTAACGCGGTGCGCTATGGTGGTGGCTGGGTCAAAATCAGTACCGGTACCTCGGCTGACCGTCGTCATCAGTGGATTGCGGTAGAAGATAATGGGCCAGGTATTGCCGCTGACCAGATTGAAACTGTACTCCAGCCTTTTACCCGTGGTGATACGGCACGCGGAAGCGAAGGTACCGGGCTTGGCCTTGCCATCGTCAAACGTATCGTCGAGCAACACAACGGCGTTCTTAAGCTTAGTCAGCGCTCTCAAGGTGGGCTTCAGGCACAGATAGTCTTGCCATTGACCAAGCGCCAACCTAGAAAGCGTCGATAGACCCAAAGCCTAATATGATAAAAAACGCGGATGTTTCATCCGCGTTTTTTCATTGCTACATATGAAATTTAACCCATAAACTTGTCTCACATTTGAATCATCTGCTAATACTGTAATAAAGCGCCGATACAGCAGAGATGAAACATGAAGATAGTCATCGACCCGCAGGATCCGTCACCGAAGTTCAAACAATTGATGACGCAGATCCAGCGTCAGATTGTTGCCGGGACGCTCATTCCTGGGGAGAAGCTGACTTCTGTCAGAAAGTTAGCGGCAGAGTTGAATATCAATCCGATGACGATTTCACGTTGCTACCAAAACATGGAAGAAGAAGGCTGGTTAGAACGTAAACGCGGTGTGGGCATGATTGTCGCGCGGCAAGGACTGCAGGGCCGGATGGAAGACCGCTTTGGATTTATAGAGCCGACGCTGAAAGCGCTGATTGATGATGCCCGGGAAGTCGGTTACAGCAAATCAGAAGTGATGGCGTTGGTGATGCAGTATTGGGAAGACTGATTAGCAACATTGGCTGAATGAAGAAAGGGCGGATATCCGCCCTTTTTTATGCGTTGCTGTACTTGTCGTTGTTACCAAGCCAGCGGGTAATAATGGCTTTGGCGTTGTCCGGATAGTTTTGGTGCAGATACAACGCGAGCTTCTGCACTTCCGGGATGAGTTTCTGATCGCGGACCAGATCGGCAATCTTAAATTCTGCCATCCCTGTTTGTTTGGTGCCCAAGAGCTCACCTGGACCACGAATTTCCAAGTCGCGCTGGGCAATCACAAAACCATCGCTACTTTCACGCAATACACCTAAACGCTGGGTAGCGGTTTTTGACAGCGGTGCGTGATACAAGAGTACACAGTGGCTGGCGACGGAACCACGTCCGACACGGCCACGAAGCTGGTGAAGCTGCGCCAGACCGAGACGCTCTGGGTTTTCGATGATCATCAGACTGGCGTTTGGTACATCCACGCCAACTTCAATCACGGTAGTGGCGACCAAAAGATGAAGCTCACCGGATTTAAACGCCTGCATCACCTCCTGCTTTTCTGCCGCTTTCATCCTGCCATGTACCAGACCGATTTTTAGATCGGGCAGGGCGCGCGCCAAATCATCTGCAGTTTCTGCTGCAGCTTGCGCTTCCAACACCTCGGACTCATCAATCAGGGTGCAAACCCAATACGCCTGACGTCCTTCTTCCAAACAGGAAGCGTGGACACGATTAATGATGTCGATACGTCGGGTATCCGGCACGGCAACGGTTTGAATCGGCGTTCTTCCCGGTGGCAGTTCGTCGATGATGGAGGTATCTAGATCAGCATAGGCGGTCATCGCCAGCGTACGTGGAATAGGTGTAGCCGTCATGATGAGCTGGTGAGGATGAATGCCTTGCTTCATCCCTTTCTCGCGAAGCTCAAGGCGCTGGTGGACGCCAAAGCGATGCTGCTCATCGATGATGACGAGCGCAAGTTTGTCGAACTCGACATGCTTTTGGAAAAGGGCGTGGGTGCCCACTACCATTTTGGCTTCGCCGCTGGCGATTTTGGCAAGTTCCGCTTCTTTGGCTTTGCCTGTCAGTTTGCCTGCGAGCCAACCAACGGAAATGCCCAGAGGCTCCAGCCAGTTGGCAAAGTTGATCGAATGCTGCTCAGCAAGGAGTTCCGTCGGTGCCATCAAAGCAACCTGATAGCCTTGCTCAATCACCTGCAAAGCGGCGAGAGCGGCCACTAAGGTTTTGCCTGAGCCCACATCACCCTGTACCAGTCGCATCATGGGCTTTTCCAGTCCCATATCGCGTTCAATATCTGCCACCACGCGTGACTGCGCGCCCGTTGGCGTAAATGGCAAAGATTCCAGGAGTTTTGGCTTTAACTTGGTGGAAGGCGGCAGTGAAAATGTCGGATCTTGTTGCAACTTGCTGCGAACTGCGAGCATCGATAGATTTTGCGCTAACAGTTCTTCTAGGATGAGGCGCTTCTGGGCAGGATGTTCACCTTTTTCCAACTGAGTCACTGAAATATCTGGCGTCGGGCGATGCAGGATTTTCAGTGCATCACGCAAGGTGATTTGCCTGTCGTATAAGCCTTCCGGTAAAAGCTCCTGTACGGCAGCACCATCAAGTAGCTCAAGCGCCTGATCGGTCAGGTTTCTTAGCGTCAACTGGCGAAGGCCTTCTGTAGTCGGGTAAACCGGCGTCAATGTTTCTTCCAGCGAGAGCTCAGTGGGTTCAGAGAAGACTTTATATTCAGGATGGATGATCTCAAGGCCACCCTGACCGCGTTTGATTTCGCCATAAGCTTTCACGCGTTTGCCTTGCTCTAGGCTGTTTTTCATTGCGGCATTAAAGTTGAAAAAACGTAGCGTGAGTGAGCCTTTACCGTCTGTGATTTTCACTGTCAGCATGCGGCGACGGCCAAAAACGGTGTTGTTGCTGATCACTTCACCTTCAACGGTGGCATGCTGGCCCGGCATCAGACTCATGATAGGCCAGATACGGGTGCGGTCTTCATAGCGGTAGGGGAGATGAAACAGCAGATCCTGCACCGTGAAAAGCCCCAGCTTTTCCAGCTTCTCTGCCATTTTGCCGCCGACTCCAGTCAGCGAGGTAACGGGAACGGCATCTAACATTGACGCGCGCATAGTGTGTTCATCTCTCCTAAATCATTACGAGCACAGACTTATTTTGCTGCCTGCATCTTAGCCCACCAGGCTTCATCGGCAACGATTTGGCCTTCTTCATCCAAATCTGGGTAAGGCAGACCTTTACGTTTTGCGACTTTTGCCAACACTGGATGACCACGCTCGAAGATGATGCGGTCAACTTCCGCTTGTGGGATCAAAGTGCGTGTACGTTGGTACATGCCTGCGTTTTGGCGTTGGCGCTGTGCTTCATACAAAATCAGCGCGCTGGCGACCGAGACATTCAACGACTGTACCATACCTATCATGGGAATGATGATGTCTTGATCTGCCAATTCAAGCGCTTGCTTGCTGATGCCGGTCTTTTCCTGACCCATTACGATGGCGGTCGGTTTGGTGTAATCAATCTCACGAAAATCAACGGCGGTATCAGACAGGTTGGTCACCAGTATCTGCATGCCCTTGGCTTTCAGAGTTTCAAATGCCTCTGGCGTGTTGTCATGGGTAACAACATCCACCCAGTTTCGTGCGCCCGCAGAAGTGCCGCCTAATGCGCGCATTTTACTGTCTTTCGGCCATACGGCATGAACCTGATGAACTCCAACAGCATCGGCAGTGCGGATAATGGCGGAGATGTTGTTGGGTTTATGGACTTCTTCCATGCACACAGTAAGGTCTGGTTGGCGGGTAGCCAATACTTCATGGATGCGTGCAAAACGTTCTGGTGTCATGGTTTTTTCTCGTTTATAAAAACGCCCGCAAAGGGCGGGCGTTTGTGTTTGGTGCCTGGGTATGAAATCAGTTTTTCTGGCGGCTGACTTTCACCACATTCGGCATGATACGGATGCGGCGCATGATATTGGCCAGATGCACACGGTTTTGCGTCGTGAGCTTCACGTAAATCGTGTACAAGCGCCCATCACGCTCTTCCGTGGTCAAACCCTGGATGTTAGAGCCCGTTGCGGCAATAGTGTTGGTCAAATCGGCCAGTGCGCCCTGATGGTTGAGCATGTCAACGCGCAGTGCAGTCGCAAAGTCCTGATCAATGTCATCTCCCCACTCGACAGACATGTATTTATCTGGCTCCTGGCTATAACCACGGATGTTGGCACATTCTTCGCGGTGGATGACCAGACCTTTACCTGGGCTGACGTGACCGACGATGTGATCGCCCGGAATAGGACGACAACAGTTTGCGTAAGTCAGCAAGATACCTTCAGCGCCACGGATTGGCAGGCATCCGCCTTGCTCTTCAAGACTGTCAGCATCACCAAGCAGACGCTTGGCAATCACCACGCTCATCAGCTCACCCGCACCGATATCTGCCAGCAGATCTTCCTGGCTTTCGAGCTTGAGATCATGCAACACCTTGTCGATGTTTTCCTGCTCAATATCCTGAACGTTCTTCTCGCCAAGGGCATGGTTCAGAAGGCGACGACCCAGAATCACAGACTCTTCACGGCGTTTGGTTTTCAGTACCTGACGAATCTTGGTACGTGCACGGGAAGTGACCACATAGTTGAGCCACGCCGCGTTTGGACGCGCCCCAGGGGCAGTGATGATCTCGATGGTCTGGCCGTTTTTCAACGGTTGGCTGAGCGGGTAAGACTGACGGTTCACCCTTGCGCCGACACAAGAGTTACCGACGTCCGTATGCACGGCATAAGCAAAGTCCACAGCGGTTGCGCCAACAGGCATTTCAACAATGCGTCCTTTCGGTGTAAACACGAACAGCTCGTCCGGGAACAAATCTGATTTCACGCTCTCGATAAACTCAAACGAGCTACCTGCACTTTGCTGAAGTTCCAGTAGGCTTTGCATCCAACGTTGCGCGCGTACCTGCGCGGTAGTACCACCGCCGCCAGCACGATCTGCACCGTCTTTGTATGCCCAGTGAGCCGCAACACCTTTGTCCGCCATCTGATCCATGTCTTCGGTACGGATTTGTACTTCAACAGGGACACCGTGAGGGCCGATCATGGAGGTATGTAGCGACTGGTAGCCGTTGGCTTTTGGTACCGCGATGTAGTCTTTCATGCGGCCCGGGCGTGGCTTATACAGATTGTGCATTTGTCCCAGCACGCGATAACAGGTATCAACCGAATCGACAATCACACGAAAAGCGTAGAGATCCATGATGGTGTGGAAACGCTGTTCCTTGTTCTTCATCTTGTTGTAGATGGAGTAGAGGTTCTTCTCACGACCCAACACCTTGGCATTGATACCTGCATCCTGGAGGCGGCCTTCAATTTCGGCGTGGATTTTCTGGATCATCTCTTTGCGGTTGCCGCGCGCATGAATCACTACCTCACGCAATACCCGGTATCGGGTCGGATAGAGGGCTTCAAAGCCAAGCTCTTCCAGTTCCACTTTGATATTGTGGATACCCAGTCGGTGCGCCAGTGGTGAGAAAATCTCGAGGGTTTCGCGGGCAATGCGGCGACGTTTGTCAGGACGCAATGCGCCTAGCGTACGCATATTATGCGTACGGTCAGCGAGTTTGATGAGGATAACGCGGATGTCATGGGCCATGGCCATGATCATTTTGCGGAAGTTTTCCGCCTGCGCTTCCTGACGGTCGCGGAATTTGAGCTTATCGAGCTTGGAGACGCCATCTACCAGATCGGCGACGGTATCGCCAAAACGTTGTTGCAGGTCTTCTTTGGTAACGTCGGTGTCTTCAATCACGTCATGCAGCAGCGCTGCCATCAAGGTTTCGTGATCGAGGCGCATCTCCGCAAGAATACGGGCAACGGCGATAGGGTGGATGATGTATGGTTCCCCGCTTGAGCGGGTTTGCCCTTCGTGGGCATCTCGCGCGACCAAATACGCTTGCCGGAGTGCCTCTAAGTGCGACTCCGGCAAGTATTGTGCTGCGACTTCTTTCAGGCTATCGAAGAGATACAATCTGCCTGTTTCCCTGAAGTTAGATTAGCGAAGAGTACCTGTGATGGTGCTTACAGCAGCCATCTCTGCAGCTTCTTGTTCTTGCTGCTCTTGGCGCTCACGTGCATCCAGGATCTCTTTAGTGATCAGGCCTTCCTCAATTTCACGCAGAGCGATAACAGTTTGCTTATCGTTCTCTTCCTGAACCAGTGAGTCTTTACCACCAGTTTGCATTTGGCGTGCGCGACGAGCTGCTACCAATACTAGATCGAAGCGGTTGCCAATTTTTTCAACAGCGTCTTGAACGGTTACGCGTGCCATGAAGAACTCCAGTAAGTAATAAAATCAAAATGACCGAAAATTATACAAAAGCGAACTCGCCTAAACAACAAACATCTTTCGTTGTCAGAGTGCTTATTAGTCCAACAGCCTGTCAATCATGTCGTGGTGACGGCTGTATTGCTTGTCTTGCTTCATTCGCTCGGCGCGAAGGATGGCTTTGATGTCCATCAGCGCCACATCGAAATCATCGTTCACAATAACGTAATCATACTCGTTATAGTGGGAGATCTCAGAACGGGCTTCTTCCATGCGTTTTGCGATGACCTCATCAGAGTCCTGACCACGTGCATTCAGGCGGCGCTCAAGCTCCTCACGGCTTGGCGGCAGAATGAAGATGCTTTTTGCGTTCGGCATTTTCTCGCGAATTTGCTGAGCGCCTTGCCAGTCGATGTCGAGAAAAATATCGACGCCTTTTGACAGCATTTCTTCAATCCACAGGCGTGACGTGCCATAGAAATTACCGAACACTTCGGCGTATTCAAGGAAAGCTTCTTGTTCGATCAGCGCTTTAAAGTCGTCAACTGACACGAAGTGGTAGTGAACTCCGTTCTCTTCACCCGGGCGGGTTGCGCGCGTGGTGTGAGAAACAGACACTTTCATGTCGTAACGAGGGTTGTCTTTCAGCAACGCCGAAATCAGGCTTGATTTACCGGCACCGCTTGGCGCTGAAACGATGTAAAGCGTACCTTGGCTCATGGTCATGATCACTGTGAGGTTAAAGGGCGCGCAGGGTACCATGACCCGCGCAAAATTTGAATTCCACTTTTAGGATAACTCAATAATGGCAGCAACCTAAAGCGGGAGTATAAGTAGAAGCCAAAAGCCTGAAGAAAAGGGCTTGTATAGGGGAAATTAAATCAGTAACTCTTTTTCGAAGGGGTAAGTCGACAGACGTTCGAACCCTGTAGCGGTTATCAATACCATTTCTTCCAATTTAACGCCGTCGGGTTCCCCTTCTGCGCCAGAGTAACTTTCCACCGAGAGAACCATGTTTTCCTGCAATTCACCGGGGCAATTGTTGTGTCGAGCATCTTCGGGGTAATAAATTTTGGGGTACTCATCGCACAAACCAACGCCATGAAATGCACATACATAACGTCTGTCTCTGTACTTTTCGGCTCTCTTAAAGGCGCGCTCGGTCAGCTCAGCAAAACCAACGCCCGGCTTTAATAAGGACATATTGTGGTGAATCTCATCGTATGAATGTCGATATGCTTCTCGCTGCGATCGGCTGCCAGTTCCTCCGCCGCAAATCCAGGTTCTTGAAATGTCAGCGAGATAACCATTTGGGCCGACCATATCTGAATCGAATGCAACAGTATCTCCCAGCTCTATTTTGCGGTGCGTTGCCTCTTGAAGCCATGGATTGGTTCTGGGGCCTGATGCGAGCATGCGGCCATCTATCCAGTCGCCGCCATGCGCGATATTGACCTGATGCAATATCGACCATACCTGTAGTTCAGTCAGGCCAGGGCGAAGGTATTCCCGCATTTTATCCATTCCGTATTGTGCAACATTGACGGTATGGCGAAGGCACTGGATCTCAGTCGGGCTCTTTATCATGCGTGCAGACTCAACCAAGGCTTCGCCATCTATTAGCGAGTAACCCTTTTCCAGTAGTAAGCGGCTAAGTATTGGTGATGTTCGCTCTAGTGCAATATGGAAGCCTGCACCTGAAAGGTTGTTCTGTCTGAGCGTTTGTTCAATGTCTTCAACTATTGTCTGGCAGCTTCCGGTAAAGTCGAGGCCACCATCAAAAGGTGTCGCCATTCGTGAGGGCTGATAGATGTCGATATTTGGGTGATGTCGCTGGCTTGCGCCGAAAACCGTAACAGGCCCTTCTATTGGCACGATCATCATGGTTGTGGGGATGTGCGATTGGAATAGCTGGTATTCATCGAAATTCGCTGCATAGCGCATGCTGACTGGGCTGAATAATACTGCGACTGAGGCTTTTTGCTCGGCCATGGCTGCTCTGATCCGACCCAGACGGTAGGTATACATCTGGTGCAGCGCGGCTTCGCTGATATCAGGTAAAGGGATCAGATCTGTCACTCAAGCCTCCTTACTTTTCCCGAAGTGTCGGCTTTGTGCGCATTGATCGTCAACGCAATTTCTTGGAGTCAGATATCAAGTTTTTCGATATATCAGGGGATATGAGACGGGAATGTAAGAGAAAACTGCCCAGTACAGACCCTAGGATCTGCATGGGCAGTAGTAAACATCACTCGATGTTCTGAATTTGCTCGCGCATTTGTTCAATCAACACTTTCAGTTCAACGCCAGAAGCGGTGATGTCCGTGCTGATGGATTTTGATGCCAGGGTGTTCGACTCGCGGTTGAATTCTTGCATCATGAAGTCCAGACGACGACCACAAGCGCCACCTTTTTTCAGGATCTTCTTGGTTTCTGATACGTGAGAGTCAAGGCGGTCCAGTTCTTCCGCGACATCAGATTTCTGAGCCAGCAAAATGATTTCCTGCTCCACGCGGTTGGCGTCCAGTTCGATTTTCGCTTCTTCCAGCTTGGTCAGCAGTCGCTCACGTTGCCATTGCAGGATTTCCGGCATTTTCGCACGTACTTTCACTACTTCAGCGGCAATGCCTTCCAAACGCTGTTCAATCAGCGCTTTCATGTTGTCGCCTTCGCTGGCACGTGCAGCGATAAAGTCATCAACGGTTTTGTCGAAACCTTCCAACAGGGCTTTGTTGATCACATCCATGTCCTGCTCTGGAGTTTCCATCACGCCAGGCCACTGAAGTACCTGGAAAGGTCCAATATTGCCTTCACCAGACATTTCTTTGATCCACTTCGCCGCGTGAATCACTTGTTTTGCCAGTTCTTCATTGATTTTGAGCTCAGTATTAGCCGATTGGTTGGCTTCAAAGCGCAAGTTGCATTCCACCTTGCCGCGGGCAAGACGGGAGCGGAATCGCTCACGAATGATAGGTTCAAGGCCACGGAACTGCTCTGGCATGCGGATATAGGTTTCGAGGTAACGTTGGTTAACCGAGCGGATTTCCCAAACGGCTGTGCCCCATGTGCCCTTGATTTCCCGACGGGCGTAGGCAGTCATACTGTGGATCATTGAAGTTCACTCATTGATGAAAGTTGTGATGATTATACGCAGTCGCTGCCTTTTATGTCAGCAGCATGACGGGAAAGAGAAGAAAAAAGCAGACATGACTGCTTAGTATTAGCGTGTAAAAGGTGAAGCCGTTATAATCGCCGGTTAACGAAATTCAGCATTTATAAACAGGTGAACCCTATGCGTCCTAGCGGCAGAGAAGTTGGTCAAATTCGTCCAGTCACAATTACCCGTCATTTTACCGCCCATGCGGAAGGTTCTGTGCTGGTGGCATTTGGTGACACCAAAGTTATCTGTACCGCAAGCGTTGAAGAAGGCGTACCACGTTTTCTGAAAGGGAAAGGCCAAGGTTGGGTCACCGCTGAGTACGGTATGTTGCCGCGCGCAACCCATACCCGTAACCGCCGTGAAGCGGCAAACGGCAAGCAGGGCGGCCGCACCATGGAAATCCAGCGCCTGATCGCCCGCAGCCTGCGTGCTGCAGTAAACCTTGAAAAGCTGGGTGATTTCACTATCACCGTTGACTGTGATGTGATTCAGGCTGACGGTGGTACCCGCACTGCATCGATTACTGGTGCAAGTGTGGCGATGGCCGATGCGTTGAACAAGCTGGTGAGCGAAGGCAAACTGGCAGAGAACCCAATGAAGGGTCATGTTGCCGCAGTCTCTGTGGGGATCTTTGAAGGCACGCCAATCTGCGATTTGGAATACGTGGAAGACTCAGCAGCAGACACGGATATGAACGTAGTGATGCTGGAAGATGGCCGAATGATTGAAGTGCAGGGTACTGCAGAAGCGGAACCGTTCACTGCCGATGAGCTTAATGCCATGTTGTCCCTGGCAACCAAAGGTATTCAGGACATTGTAGCGATTCAGAAAGCATCGTTAATTGATTGATGAGAAAGCGGCTTCTATTAGAGCCGCTTTTTTTTAACCTAATTTTAAGGCGAGGCGGATGTGCCTCAGGTAAAACCGGCAAGCTAGCCGACTTTTGTTCGACAGGAGAGAAAATGAAAGCCTATCAGCGTCAGTTCATCGAATTTGCATTGGAAAAAGAAGTATTGAAGTTCGGTGAATTCACTTTGAAGTCGGGTCGTAAGAGCCCTTACTTCTTTAATGCCGGTCTGTTCAACACAGGCAGGGATTTGGCGCGTCTGGGCCGTTTCTATGCTGAAGCGTTGGTTGATGCGGGCATCGAATACGATCTGCTGTTTGGACCTGCGTACAAAGGCATCCCAATTGCAACCACCACAGCGGTTGCGCTGGCAGAGCACCACGATGTGGATACGCCTTACTGCTTTAACCGTAAAGAAGCCAAAGATCACGGTGAAGGTGGCAATCTGGTGGGTAGCGCACTGGAAGGTCGTGTGATGCTGGTGGACGATGTAATCACCGCAGGCACAGCGATTCGCGAGTCGATGGAAATCATTCAGGCGAACGGTGCTGATCTGGCCGGTGTATTGGTGGCAATTGACCGTCAAGAACGCGGTAAAGGCGAGCTTTCTGCCATTCAGGAAGTCGAGCGTGACTTCGGCTGTCAGGTGGTTTCTATTATCAGCCTTGGCGATCTGGTGACGTATCTGGAAGAGCAGGGCGGTAACCCAGAACAATTGGATGCAGTAAAAGCATATCGCGCCGAATACGGTATCTAATACCAATCGTAGTAAATATCTGCTCATCCTAGCTTGTTAAAATGCTCGATAACTGCGTTGAAAAATTTGATTGTAGAATAACTACTTATCGAAATTTTCCGCCTTGTTCTCGAGCATTTTTTCTGCGCTATTTCTGATCAGCTACCTACTGTGATTGGTATAATCAACCTTGAAGAAAACAAAAAGGCTGCATTATGCAGCCTTTTTTTATGCTTTTCGCAGCACAATCAATTCAGTTGAGCGCTCAGAAGCTGCCAGTACTGGTCAAACTCTGCAGTCGGTGCGTATTTGAAGTTTGAACGCACAAAGCGGTTCAGGCTGCCTTCGACTTGTCCAAGGAGCTGAGCAGCCAACACTGTCTCATCAACGGGGAAACCTTTGCCTTCACGAAGGCGGCGCTCACGCAACACTTGACGCAGTTGGCTTTCGATTTTTTCGAACAACTGGTTGATACGTCCCTGCAGTCTGTCCTGCTCAAACATCAAGGCATGTCCGGTCATGATGCGTGTCAGTCCAGGATTGCGCTCACCGAAAACTAACAGTAATTGAAGAATCAAGCGTAAACGGGTCATCGTATCTTTTTCATCACTTTGGATACGGTTGATGCGGGTGATCAGTGACTCTTCGATAAACTCAATCAAACCTTCAAACATGCGCGCTTTGCTTGGGAAATGGCGGTATAGCGCGGCTTCAGAAACGCCTACCTGCGCAGCAAGTTTAGCGGTGGTAATGCGTTGACTGCCCTGATTGGACTCCAGCATTTGCGCCAGGGCCTGGAGGATTTCCTCTCTGCGATTCTGCTTTTTTTGGCCAGCCATGAATAGATGGTTCCTTTATTGTTCTTGGGGTCACTGACCCGAAATCTAGGCTGAAGAGCCGCTATATTAACGACGGCCTCTCTGTATTAAAAGAATAATGCACCTTGATTGCAGGTGAAGCCTACAGTAATTCCCGAAACCGTGAATACGGCATAAAAAACGCCACACTCATGTGGCATTTTTCTGACTTTTCACCGGGTTAACGCTGTTATTTTGTACCAGAGTGTCCAAATCCTCCGGCACCACGCTCGGTCGCGTCGAAGTCTTCAACAATATTGAATTCTGCTTGAACAACCGGCACAAAAACCAGTTGCGCAATACGTTCACCTGGTTCAATGGTAAAGGTTGTGTTGCCGCGGTTCCAGCATGAGACCATAAGCTGGCCTTGATAATCGGAGTCGATAAGGCCAACCAGATTACCCAACACAATGCCGTGTTTATGACCAAGACCTGAGCGTGGCAGGATGGTCGCAGCCAGTGAAGGGTCGGAAATGTGAATAGCAAGACCAGTAGGAAGTAGCTCTGTTTGACCTGGTTCGAGAGTCAGCGGCGCGTCCAGTACAGCGCGAAGGTCCAGACCCGCTGAGCCTTCAGTGGCATAAGCTGGTAGTGGGAATTCGTTACCGACGCGTGGGTCGAGGATTTTCAGATCGATTTTTTTCATAACCTAGTTCCGCTGTTTACTTATTTGATGTTGTAAAGTGCTGTAATTTCGCTGACAAGCTGGTTGCCAATATCTGATTTGCTCGCCAGAGGCAGTGCTTTATCGCCTTTTGGCCAGTATAGGTGCAGCGCATTCTGGTCGCTGTTAAAGCCTTGTCCTTCCTGAGAGACATCGTTAGCGCAAATCAGGTCCAGATTCTTTTTCTGAAGTTTACCGCGTGCGTATTGCTCCACATCCTGGGTTTCAGCAGCAAAGCCGACGGTAAACGGGCGATTTTCTACCAATGAGGCGACAGAAGCGACGATGTCAGGGTTTTTCACCAGCGTGATGGTCATTTCATCTTTGCCGTCTTTCTTCTTCATCTTTTGATCGGCAACATTGGTGGGTTTGAAATCGGCGACCGCCGCGCAGGCAACAAATATGTGATGCTTGGTAGCGTGAGCGTGAACAGCGTCATGCATTTCTTGCGCACTTTCGACATTTACTCGGTGAACGCCATTCGGCGTTGGCAGATTCACGGGGCCACTGACCAAAGTGACACTCGCGCCTCTTTTTGCGGCGGCTTCTGCAATCGCATAACCCATTTTGCCTGAGCTGTGATTGGTGAGGTAGCGTACCGGGTCGATGGCTTCGCGGGTTGGCCCAGCAGTAATAAGAAAAGAGGTGCCAGTGAGATCGCCTTCGGTAAAGTGAGCTTCAACCAGACCGACCAATTGCATCGGCTCTAGCATACGGCCAGGACCTATATCACCACATGCCTGTTCACCGCTTGCTGGCCCCCAAATGGGATATCCGCGACGCTTGAGGGTCGCTAAGTTTTCCTGTGTGGCTATGGCACGGTACATTTGCTGGTTCATGGCAGGTGCTACAGCTATCGGCGCATCTGTTGCCAAGCAAAGTGTGGTCAGCAGATCATTGCCCATGCCTGCAGACACCCGCGCAATCAGGTCAGCTGTAGCAGGTGCCAACAATACCAAATCTGCCCATTTGGCAATTTCGATATGACCCATTGAGGCTTCAGCGGCAGGGTCAAGCAGACTATCAGACACAGGGTGGCCTGAGACAGCCTGCATGGTCAGCGGGGTGATAAATTCCTTCGCTGCATGGGTCATCACAATGCGTACATCCGCACCACGTTCAATCAGGCGTCGCGTCAGATCTGCACACTTGTAAGCTGCGATTCCGCCGCCGATACCTAAAACAATCCTTTTGCCCGACAGGGTCTGAGTGATTTTCTGAGCCATAACTAATTTAGCCAATGGATAATGAGTGGAAAGATAACACAAAAGACCGGGAAAGCGTCTGTTGCACTATGACGAATGTGAAAGCGGCATTATTCGATAACAAAATGTAAATAAGTAGCCACTCAAACTCGCCGAGTTTGTATGTCCATCGCAGTGTTTTGACGTCAATGTTGACGGTTTTCGGCGCGGGATTGACGCTCATGACTTTTGTTTCATCGAGATTGTCATGTCGCTAAAAAATATGCCTGAAGAGTGCCGGCCACGTGAGAAGTTATTGGCGAGAGGCCCTGAGTCTCTGACCAATGCTGAGCTTCTTGCTATTTTCCTTCGCACCGGTGTGACGGGCATGAATGCGATTGAACTCGCTAGCTACCTTTTGGAAGATTTTGGTTCACTCAGAGGGCTAATGCAGGCTGAACTGAAGCAATTCAGCGCGCGCAAAGGGCTGGGCTCGGCGAAATACGCCCAGCTTCAGGCTGTTTTAGAGCTCAGTAAGCGACATCTTGGCGAGACACTGGTGAGAGAAGATGCACTTTCCAGCCCTTCCCATACGGCAAGGTATCTTTCCATCAAACTGCGCGATCGTCCGAGGGAGGCGTTTTTGGTGTTATACCTTGATAACCAAAACCGTCCTATAAAGGACGAAATTTTATTTGAAGGCACGATCAATGCGGCGGCTGTTTACCCAAGGGAAGTGGTAAGGCGTTGTCTTGATTTGGGGGCCAATGCCGTGATTCTGGCGCATAACCATCCATCAGGCGTTGCGGAGCCGAGTGCTGCAGATAGGCATATTACAAACAGAATCGGTGATGCTTTGGCTTTAATGGACATTCGTTTACTCGACCATATGGTGATTGGGGACGGGGATGTGGTATCTTTCGCCGAGCGTGGTTGGATTTAAGAGTATTCACTTACTCTGGTCGTCTTTAACACCTTCTCTCTAATTCGGTAGAAAGCTGCTTACATGGCGTTTTTTCTGGGGACGAGTGAGGTTTACCTCAGGTCAACGCCACCTAGGTTGCTAAAAAACGATCAAAAACTGTCAAAAGGATCTGCTCGGGACTTGAGCAATGGAAAGACAGTTAGTATAATGCGCCACCTTTGATAGCCTTGACGTAGAGCCTGACCTTGTTTGCAGGACTGGCGGACAAGGTTGATATCGAGCTGAAACGATTTGGAGAGACATTCATGTCACGAGTATGCCAAGTAACTGGCAAGCGTCCTGTAGTTGGTAACAACCGCTCTCACGCTAATAACGCCACCAAGCGTCGTTTTCTGCCGAACCTGCAAACTCATCGTTTCTGGGTAGAAAGCGAAAACCGCTTCGTTAAACTGCGTCTTACCCCTAAAGGTATGCGCATCATCGACAAGAAAGGTATTGATTCTGTTCTGGCAGATATCCGTGCCCGTGGTGAGAACGTTTAAGAGGACTTAAAGAATGGCTAAAGGCATTCGCGAGAAGATCCGCCTGGTATCATCTGCTGGTACTGGTCACTTCTACACTACTGATAAGAACAAACGTAACATGCCGGGCAAGTTCGAGATCAAGAAATTTGATCCAGTTGTTCGTCAACACGTTATGTACAAAGAAGCAAAAATCAAGTAATTGGTTTTCGCCTCTTATAAAGAACCCGGCTTTGGCTGGGTTTTTTTATATCTGTAAATCAGAGACTTCCGGATATACACTTTGAGTGACGATTGATGACACTGAGAGTGAGCGATGGCTACACCGTCCCGCAGAACATTCAATAATTTCCTTATCCTAGGTATTTTGGCGTTTATCACACTGATAAACCTGCCAACCTATCTCAGAAGCCAGCTGGAAGAAAGTGAGGCCGAACAACTGGTTGAGCAGGTACTGCCTGATGGGATCATTGCTTTGATGCCATCCGATGTGGAAGTCAAAGCGCTGCGTTTTCCGAAATTTACCCTCACCAATGCAATGCCCTGGCAAACAGATAGAAAGCTTTCTATCTCGGCCACTGAATTGGCAAACCGATGGATTAACCTGTCTGGCACAGAAATCGACACGGACACCTACGACAAGTTAAAACCAGGTCTTCGTGACCCGGCGACTTTGGTGGTGGATAGAGGTGAATCTGTTGAGCCTTTACGTCTGACCTACTATCAATTGCCTCAATTCTGGCTCATTCAAAACTGGGAAAACCGTTGGCTTGCGGTCTCAGTTGATCCAAACTACCTGTTCCCATTCGCCAACCAGAATTAGCAGGATGCCAGAATTACCGGAAGTTGAAGTGAGCCGTATGGGTATTAAGCCCCATGCGACGGATCAGGTAGTCACCAAACTGGAGGTCAGACAGCCCAAACTACGTTGGCCTGTTCCGGACACCTTATTTGATATCGAAGGCCAGACAATTCGTGCAGTGAAACGCCGCGCAAAGTACTTGATATTGGAAACGGATATTGGCTATGCGCTGGTGCATTTAGGAATGTCAGGCAGTTTACGTGTACTGTCGCAGGCGACAGCGCCTGATAAGCACGATCATGTCGATTTACACCTCTCCAATGGAAAAGTGATTCGCTACAACGATCCACGCCGATTTGGTGCCTGGCTTTGGCAGGAAAAGGGCGGTGATCACCCTGCTTTGGAAAAACTCGGTCCCGAGCCACTCACTGACGCGTTTACCGGTGAGTATCTGTTTGAAAAGGCGCAGGGGAAACGCACGGCGATTAAGCAATTTATTATGGATAACGCCGTCGTTGTCGGGGTGGGGAACATCTACGCCAATGAATCCCTGTTCACCTCTAGAATTCACCCAAAGCGTCCAGCAGGACAGCTTAATCTTGATGAAGCTAATACACTGGTGGCTGATATCAAAGATGTTCTGGCAACTGCCATCAAGCAAGGTGGCACGACGCTGAAAGATTTCACTCAAGCTGATGGCAAGCCTGGCTACTTTGCGCAAGAGTTGTTGGTGTATGGCAGGCAAGGTAAGCCGTGCCCAGAGTGTGACACTGAGCTTGAGAGCGTCAAGATAGGGCAGCGAAATACGGTGTTTTGCCCCGAGTGCCAAAAATAACAAAGCCCGCTTAAGCGGGCTTTGTCGTTGTTAATTCTCCAGTTGAGATTTCAATGCCTCCAGCACTTTGGGATGAACAAAACCACTGGTGTCACCACCATGAAGCGCTACCTCTTTCACCAGCGTGGAAGAGATAAACGAGTTTTCTTCAGAAGGTGTAAGGAAGACGCTTTCCAGCTCCGGCATCAAACGGCGGTTCATGTTTGCTAGCTGAAACTCATATTCGAAATCGGACACTGCACGCAGTCCGCGTACCAGAATATTTGCGTTGTACTGCTTGGCAAAATCTACCAAAAGGCCTGAAAAACCGACTACGCTGACATTGTCGAGGTGCTCGGTCACTGCTTTTGCCAACTGGACACGCTCTTCAAGATCAAACAGGGGCTTTTTGCTTGGGCTGGCAGCGATACCCACGACGACTTCATCAAACATTGAAGCCGCGCGCTCAACCAAATCAACGTGGCCATTGGTAATCGGATCAAAAGTACCCGGATAGATCACGCGGGTAATGGCTTTCTTGCTCACAGTCGTATCCTGCAATTTTCTAAACTGGCGACATGCTATCAAAAACTCGTGGAATTTGATTCCCTACTACAACCCAAGATGATGAAAATACCAACAGATCCGACACTTTTTCTTTCCATCCAACCCTTAGCGACAAGCCGCTCATCAGGTATGATCGAGGGAGTCTTGGCGTTAGGTAGCGATAATGAAAAAAATCCTTGTCATCAGAAACGATAAAATTGGCGATTTTATGCTGGCATGGCCGGCATTTGCCATGTTGAAGCAATCTATGCCAGACGCAGAAATTACCGCTTTGGTGCCGTCCTACACCAAAGCGTTGGCTGAGCTTTGTCCTTCGATTGACAAGGTACTGGTAGATTGCGGCAAGAAAGCGGATAAGCTGAGTAAGAAAGAGCTTGTCAGCCAAATTAAAGCCGAGCAGTTTGATGCTTCAATTTGTCTGTTTTCAGACAGCTACAATGCAACGCTGGTTTGGAAAGCGAATATTCCTTTCCGATTGGCACCAGCGACCAAAATCTCCCAATTCCTCTACAACCACAGGGTAACGCAGCGCCGTTCGCAATCAGCCAAGCCGGAATTTGAATACAATATCGACCTTATCCGTGCTTTCCTCAGCAAGCAGGGGGTTGATGCAAAAGAAGTTAGTGCGCCTTACCTGTCTTTTGCTCACGAAACACTGTTAACGCAAAAGCAAAAACTCTCTGCGGCATTAGGACTCAGCGCCGATAAACCTTGGCTTTATGTACATGCAGGGAGTGGCGGCTCAGCGAACAACCTGTCACTGACACAGTACACAGATTTGGTCGTGGGTATTGCCTCAGATAAAGAGATTGAAGTGGTGCTTACCGCGGGTCCAGGGGAAGAAAAGAAAGCTGCGGAACTGCAATCCCTGCTAGCGGAAAAGTCGGTTCACTCTGTCGTCTATGACAAGAACGATGGCTTGCAGGATTTCACCCAATCCATAGCGTGTGCAAATGCATTTATTGCAGGTTCTACAGGGCCTTTGCACATAGCAGCGACGGTTGATGTGCCAACCATTGGCTTTTTCCCTGCCAAACGCAGCGCCACACCACTTCGCTGGAAGCCAATTAACAGTGAAGGAAGCCACATTGCGTTTGCGCCGCCAGCAGCGAAAGACAAGGAAGAGGCGGCAGACATGTCTAAGGTTGCAATCGAAGCCATTCTGCCAGAAGTGAGAAATTTCTTGGGGCGCGTTATTTAGCAGCGCGACTGTCGTTAGCCCGGATCCACAAATCGGCGTACTTCACAAAGGTGGAGTGCGCTGAAAGTACCGCAATTAAAAAACCCTGCTTGCCATCCAAGAAACCACGTTTCAGTACATACATCTTAAGAAAACATCCCAATGCATGAAGGATTCCTTGGCTGATACTGCTTTTCTTTCCCCGAGCCTGGCGTCCGTCTGCCCATGACTTGGCATAGAATGCAGACTTCACCAGATACTGGTGCAGATCCCGATAAGAATAATGCAGCATATCGCCATTAAGCGTTTGCTTGGTAGAGCCTTCCGGCTCAATGATTTTCTCGTGCACCAGTGCGTCGTTGTAGCCAGTTAGCTTGCGAGGATACAGGCGCACGATTTTGTCGTACCAACCCGAGTGTTTGAGGAACCGGCCAAAGACCCACGTCGTACGGCGAAGAATAAATAGCGTGTTTTGCGGTGGATCGGCAAGTACGCCAAGAATACTGTTTTTAAGCTCTTCAGTGATCACTTCGTCCGCATCAATCGCCAGTACCCAATCTTTGGTGGCATAGCTTTGTGCGAGCTGCTTTTGCTTACCAAATCCGGGCCATTCTGCGTTCACATGGACCTTAGCACCCGCGGCTTCAGCAATAGCTATGGTGTTATCTGTGCTGCCAGAATCGACAACAATGATTTCGTCTACCCAGTCTAGAGAAGCGAGGCATTCAGGCAATATCTGCTCTTCGTTTTTGGTGATGATAATTGCGCTGATGGTGGCGCGCTGAGCCTGGCTCATAGCAGTTCCTCTTTGTCGGTGACTTCATCGAATCGAGCTATCACCGACTCAATCGTAATGCGTTGCATGGCGTCCTCGTCTTTCACTCTGGTGCGCCAAGAGACCTCTTCAACTGTTTTACCCGTCTCCGCGTTTATCGCTTCGGCATAAGCACTGACAACATAGTGCCGCCAGTTATAAGGGCCGGTTCGTGCTGGATTGTGATGGGCATAGAGTCCAATCACGGGTGTGCCGACAGCATTGGCAAGGTGAGCCGGGCCGCTGTCGGGTGCCAGTACCAAAGAAGCGTGTTTTTCCAGTGCCAGTAATTGAAGAAGGGTGGTTTTGCCAATGAGGTTTTTCACGGACTGTGATAGCTGGCGTTCAATCGCTTGGCCCAACTCGACCTCAATTTTTCCGGGGCCACCTGCGAGGATAACGTCAAAACCTTTACGTAATGCATGCTCGATGACACCCGCATAGCCTTCTGCAGTCCAGTTTTTGAAAGCCTTGCTGGCCGCAGGTGCCACTATCAGAGTGGGTTTACCGCTCAATTGATCTTTCGCCCAAGTGAGCTCCTCGTCAGCAATGGGCAAAGACCATGTTGGTGTTTGGGGCTGGAGCCCCAGCGTTTCAGTGAACGCCATAAAACCATCTAGTACATGCAGTGATTGTGGTGATGGCACTTTGATATTGGTAAAGAAGGATTGGAGGTCGCTAGCCCTTACTTTATCGAAACCTAGTCGGTATTTGGCTTTGATACCGATGGAAAGCAAGCTGGCACGAATGGCGCTTTGCATGTGCAGAAGTGCATCAAACTTTTGCCCTTTCAGTGATTGCCAAACCGCTTTCATGCCCTTGAACCCTTGCTTCTTATCAAAAGCAATAACAGTGACATTCGGTAAAAGAGGCGTTAGTAAAACGGCCTCTGCTTTACCTGCTATCCAGGTGATCTTGGTTTTTGGCCATTGCGTTTGAATAGCCTGAACTGCGGCCACGGCGTTGCATACATCACCAATCGCAGAAAGACGAAGGATACAAAGAGACTGAGGTGCGGTGGAAAAAAGGGCCATGATGCTGCTTATGTGGTTATCTTGCCTGAAATTATGCAGTTGCCGATCTGCAATGTAAAATGCCTTCGATGAGAATAGGCCGATTAATGGGAGCGCCTGTGGAATTGCTGGCTGATAACAATATCCGTGTTTGGTTCGACGAGGCTTTGCTGCATGAAGATGCATTGAAAAGTTTCGACATTGTTTTTTGGCAAGACGAAGGCGCGGTGATCGGTTCAGCCACAGGCCGCGGTACCACTTGGTTTGTGAAAACGAAAACCGTTCCTGCGGCGCTGCGTCACTATCGCCGCGGTGGGCTATTTGGAAAGTTAGTCAGCGACAGCTATTTCTTTACCGGATGGGAAAGCACCCGCTCTGCCGCAGAATTTAACTTGCTCCACTACTTGCGCGAACAGGGCATTCCCGTGCCACGTCCGTTGGCGGCAAGAGCGATTAAAGATGGGTTGACTTATCAAGCCGATATTTTGGTCGAAAAGATTGATGGTGCGAAAGACTTGGTTGATGTGTTAAAGGGCTCACCGCTCACTGAAGACAAGTATCGCGACATAGGAAAGCTAGTTCGAAAGCTCCATGATGCAGGCGTTTGCCACACTGATCTGAACATTCATAATATCCTGCGCGATGACAAAGGTGCTTTTTGGCTTATTGACTTTGATAAGTGCGGTCGTCGCTCAGGAGAGGGCTGGAAAGCTGCAAACTTAAGCCGGCTGCAGCGATCGTTTCGCAAAGAAGTGGGCAAACGCCAAATCCAATGGCAGGAGTCAGACTGGCAGTTTTTGCTTCAAGGCTACGGCCATTAACGTTCAATCCACTGGCTAACAGTGTCGAGCGTTTTCGAGACGGCGCCTCTGTTCTTCTCCATGACTGATAATGCCGCTTTGCCAGCTTTTTCACGCTGTTCATTGTTATTTAGCAGCGAGACAATCTGAGCGGCTATCTCTACTGGGCTTTCTTTTACCGTGCATGCACCGACATCGATAAGCTGCTCAGCAATCACTTGAAAGTTGTAGTAGCTTGGGCCAGTTACCAGCGGCTTGGACAGCGAAGCCGGTTCCAAAAGGTTATGACCGCCAACTTTATCGCCAATAAGACTACCCGCCATGAAGGTCACATCGCTTGCTTCAAAGAGGTTCATCATTTCGCCCATCGTATCGCCAAGATAAACCTGGGTCTCGGGGATGATGGACTGCCCAACGCTTCTTCTTGCCAGAGTAAAACCGCTGGAGGAAACCAAGTTTGCCACGTCGCCAAAGCGTTCGGGATGTCGAGGAACCAAAATCATCAGGGCGTTTGGTAGGCTTTCAAGCACAGATTTGTGGGCGTCTAACAGGATGCTATCTTCCCCAGGGTGGGTGCTGGCGGCTATCCAAACCGGTCGGTTGGTTAGCTGATTTTTCAAATCAATCACGGCAGGTGCGTGCGTATCGAAATCAGGCAAGTCAAACTTTACAGAGCCGGAAACCGAGACTTTCTCCTCGCGGACCCCAAGTTCGATGAAACGACGAGCATCGTCATCGAACTGACAAAGAATATGATCGATGTTGACTGAGAGTATATTGAACAACGGTTTAACACGTTGATATCCACGCTTCGAACTTTCGGATAAGCGCGCATTCATCACGACAACTGGAATACCCGCCTTTTTAACTGTGACCAATGTGTTGGGCCAAAGCTCGGTTTCCATAATGAGCATGACGTTAGGATGGGTGCGCTTTAAGAATCCTTTTACGGCAAAGCCAAAATCAATCGGCATGTATCTGTGCTCGATACCCTCTATCTTTGCTGCAATTTCTGCTCCAGTAGCTGTGGTAGTGGTCACAAGAATTGCTTCATCGGGGTAGCGCTTTTGCAGTGCTTGAATGACAGGCTTAGCGGCTATAACCTCACCAACTGATACTGCATGGATCCAAATGGGATTTTTCCCTTTTATGGCGGGCGTGTAGCCAAAGTGTTCAACCCAGCGTTTGCCGACCTTGGGTTTCCCGTCTTTGGCGCGGTAAAGACCAAAGAGCAGAAATGGAGCGGCAATAAGCAATAAAAAAGTATAGAGAAAGCGCACGGTTGGGCCTTTTTCGAAAGTTGAAAGGCTAGTGTACAAAGGGCTCTCCTTAGAGAGAACCCTTTATCGAAACTATCGTTGTTTGGTGATGCCTTCTTGTACGAGAAGCACTTGGACTTGCTCTGCATAACTCACTTTGTGGGTATACTTTTCGCTGTCACAGGCGGCGACAAGGTTCACGACTAGAAAAAATGCTGCCAGCCCGACAAGCCCTTTGATGAAGTGCTCTGGAATTTCAACGCGCCATTGCTCCGCTGCAACCAGAATCGGAATTAAGGCAATAGGAAAGGTCAGTATTAAGTGCCAATAGGAGAAGGTAATGGGTGAAAGCATGGCATTGATTATGATGGCCATTACTGCAGCCGCCGCATAGAGCAATAGCCATTGTTGCTTCTCAATTACGTCAGTACGCCGCTTAATGTAAGGCTTGATAGCTTTCCAAGCTTGCCAATTGACTTTGGCAGCGATAACCACAGTTGTTGCTCCTACTACGTATAAAATGGCTTGCCAAAGATACTGAAAGACAAGTTGTAGCCAAGCTATTGTCGTTAGCCAATCAAAAGAAGTGTCCGTAATAATCCGGTTTGAAAAGAGTGTTGACGCGTATCGAAGCCAGTAAAACAGTGCTTTTAGAACAGGATATACATGCACCAAGCCGTATCCGATGTAGCGATCGCTTTCACCTTTTAGCCCCTCATTCACAGCATATTCCTGAAAGTAGGGGATGAGCGATGCCAATATAACAAGACCTGCTGTTATGACACCTGTCCAATTAGGGTGTGACATTTTCCTGTAGAGCAAGTAACAGGAAATAACTGCCAATACTGGCCACGAATAATGAAATTGCATTGCGCCGCCAATGGCTATGACATGCAGGAAGCTAAATACAAAGTTCGATTGCTCACGAAGCTTAAACGCGCTCCAGAAATGTAGTGCTGTGAAAAAGCAAAGATAAGCCGGGTTGTATAGTTGGCTGTCGTAAAGAAGCCAAGGGTTTAGCCAATATGCCACCATAAATAGCAGCCTTACTTGTTGGCTGAATACTTGTTTGATGACAGCATCCAACATCAAATAAGAAAGTACCCGCAAACCGATTAACAACAACATTGGTGCCCATGGGTTATCCCAAAGTAGTAAAGGGCCACCCACCACCCAAGCAGACAACGATCCTGGTACATTTCCAACTGCACTAGCCGCGTTACCAAAAGCTAGCCAAATATCCTGATACGCACCCAGGTAGCCTTTATGGAGCATCTGCCACTGGTCACCCGTCATGATTTGATGTTGTGCGTAGAGCAGAGCGAGAATGAGTCCCAGAACAAACCCACAAAGCTGGAGTAAAGAATGGTGGAGGTCGAGTTTCTTCAGATTCATTGCACTACTTTTTGTTTTCGGTGTTATCGGTATCTTTGTATGTCCACGTTTTGTGGATGATATAAGTGACCATTGGGATAAGAAAAACCACCAACAGCACACGAAGATATTCATTTATTCCAGAAAAGAGTTCACTGATCAGTTGAGAAATCATGAGTGCTGAGAATTGTACGATGAAGAAGCGCCAAGCATTTTGTAATGAAAGCCTGCGTCGAAAAACGAAAACGGACTGCATCAAATAAGAGAGCCCAAAAGCACATAGAAAGCCAAAGAGGTTTGCGATAAATACCGTGGATGCAAAAAAATGTAGCAATCCGAATGCGACAACGATATGTGTAAGGGTCGCCACTCCGCCGGTAAGGCCGAATCGAACGATACGAAGGGACAAAAGGTTATCTAATCTGGCTTTCATTTGTCTTGGGTGTTTTCATGGCTGTCATGCTCAATGATGTAGACAGGCCTTCTTTTGGATTCCATATAGAGGCGTCCAATGTACTCTCCCATTACGCCAAGCCCAATCAATTGGACTCCACCAAAAAATAGTACGATGGTAAGTAACGACGCATAACCCGGTAAATCAATACCAAGCATTAGGGTTTTAAGAATGATGATGCTGCCGTAGATAAATGCGATAGAAGAACAAAATACGCCGAGATATAGCCACACCCTTAGCGGTGCGGTACTGAAACTGGTGATCCCTTCTAAAGCAAAATTCCACAGTCGCCATCCGTTAAAGCTGCTCTCCCCAGCTGCACGTGCTTGTCGCGTATATTCTACAACAGAGGTGCTAAACCCAACCCATGAGAATATTCCTTTCATAAAACGCTGGTTTTCAGGAAGTAGTTGAATAGCTTGAACAACTCGTCTTGATATAAGACGGAAGTCACCTACATTGTCAGGGATTTCTACATCCGCAATACTGTTGTGAAACTTGTAAAAAAGGCTGGCGGTTATTTTTTTTGCCAGAGTATCGCTGCTCCTATCAACCCGCTTTGCAACAACGACATCGAATCCTTTTTCCCACTCACGTAGAAAGTCGAGAATCAACTCTGGAGGGTCTTGTAGGTCCGCATCAATAGGAATAACAGCATCGCCTTTTGCGCGATCAAGGCCTGCCGTCAGCGCAGCTTCTTTACCAAAATTTCGGGACAGATTGATGACTCGGATACAGGTATGCTTTTCTGCAAGTTCATTCAATACCTTCAAGGTATTGTCATTGCTACCATCATTAACGAATAGAAGCTCAAAGCTGTAGGAGGTCTTGCTGATGATAGAGAAGATTTTATCAGTGAAGGTATGCAACACCTCTTGCTCATTATGGCAAGGGCAGATGATGGAGATTAAGGGATGGTTTCGCGTGTCTGGCTTATTTCTATTTTCACTAACCATATTGGCACCATCCCCGATTGTTAAATTGCTTTCCCTTTGAAATATTGCACTTCTTTTGGAGGAAACAGCTTATTAAGGAGTCGATTAACTTTGCCTTTAATACTTTTCTCTTTATAAACAGTTGGCAAGTTTTCTAAATCAACTTCTTGAAGTCTTAACAAATCTTCTTTCATTCCTGAGTTGGAGAGCTTGGAATACATGAAAAACTCGATAATTTTTGCATTCCATGCTTCCTTGTTACCCCAATAGTGACCAATTTGCATTTCTGCAGCTGTTAGCTTGGTTGAATGTGCAAGTGCAACCGAGAAAGCGAACTGTTCTACCAAACGTCTAGTGCAATCGGTTTGACAAATTTCATCACAAATAGAAATGGCATGCTCAATAATATCTTGAGCATGGTTTCCACTTAGTGCGATAACACCAGCGTTCCACATCTCGGAACTTTCATCTATTTTGACTCCTGCAAACGTACGCCCAGCGATAGACCGCCACATTTTGTTGAACGTATTGCTCGTGCTGCCAGCAAGTTTGCCCTCTTTTTCATGCATAAAAGAGAGATTGTCATCTAGTCCTTGCTTAATGACATTTAGATCCTTCACATAAAACGTATCTGAGTCGACATAGAGTAAATCCTTACCAGGATTTTTCTTCGCTGCGGCTTCAATGCCTTTCATTTTTATGCGCCAAAAGAAATCATGCTCTCCGCGCCAGTCATTCATGATGTCATTGTTGATTTCAATGATGTCGATTCTTTCATCAAAGTATGAGTAATACCGAGGCCGATCAGTAACCACACATACACGTGAAATCAGATCACTTTTCAGGAAAGTTAAAATGGCAAAAGAAGCCTGATAGTGATTCTCTAATCGGTCGCCAAAAGTTAAAAGCGTAAGGATCATTTCTTGTCTTGTCCCCTAAAACTGTGAGTTTAAGTTGCTTCTGGCAACAAGCCAGTAGAGGCCATGGTATGCAGTATTTGCGTTGTGGTAGGTATAGAAGCGTCTGCATTCATCGCAATGAAATGGATAGGTTCGTACCGAGGTGTATACCGGAAAGGAACCGTCGCATAGAAAATTCCCACAGTTGGGGTGTGGGTCGATATGGCAACATTCCTGACGCCGGTATCTGGGGCCACTACCATGGTTGCACCAGCGCAATATGCCAGTAACTCATCAAGTGGCAGGCAGGGTTGAACTTTGAAGTTTTTGTACTTTGACAGGTCCGAAAGATACTCGCCCTTTTCATTGTCTTTTACACCCTCAAGGAAAACATGCTCAATATTCGGGTGCTTCTTTATCGCGGCTTCTAACAGTGTTTTCATTTGCTCATTCTGCAACACTTTTCTTGGTTGAGACGCGCCGTTGAAGTAGACGATATACGGGGTCTTCTTATTCACCAACTCTTGATGGTCAGGATAGGCAAAGTCCAAACGAAGCGCTGGGGTATGACCAAGTAGGCGCAGCATATCCAGCATAGTTTCAACCTCTGGGCTGAAATCAGAGCGCCATACTGCAACATTGTAGAGTTTTCCATGAAGCCAGCTTTTATATGGAAAGCCTACCTTGAGCTTGGCTTTGTTTAGGATGTTGACCCAATAGGAGCGGTTCGTGCAAGCAAGGTCAAAGATGATGTCTTGATCGCCAACTTCTTTAAAGTTAGTCATCTTGTCGGAGAATGAAACCTGCCCCTTTTTGTCTCGCCCATGCAGCACTACGGTGCGATCTGCTAAATCAGATGGCATTCCATATTGGTATGTAGAAAGGGCCACTAGAGTGATTTCGGCATTGGGAAAGAATTTGCGAGCTTCCACCAGAAATGGTCGAGTAATCACCTGATCGCCCAGTGCAGCGTGCCGAATTACAGCCACTTTCTTTATCGTGTTTGGATCAAATTCGTTGTTCAGGTAGTACTTCGCTGATTTGGAGGCGTAAGCCCCTTTTTCAAAGCAGGCATGTTTAGATGAAATTTTAGGTTCGCTGAATTTCATGATGTTTCCGTTTGCGCGCTCGATGTTAGGGACAGGTAAGCATCCCAAACCATGTTAGGGGAAAGTTCTGTCAGGCATTTCAAGTGGTTGAATTGGCACTCACGCTTGAAGCAAGGTCGGCATTCAATATCCGTGTTAACCATGACCACATTATCTGAGAGTGGAGGTGTGTACTTGGGAGAACTAGAACCATAGATGGCAACAATGTTTACACCTACAGCAGCAGCAACATGCATCAGACCAGAGTCGTTAGAAAATACGGTGTGGCATGCTGCGAGCAAATCAACTGCATCTACAAGAGCTGTTTCCCCTGCCAAGTTAAAGCAATGTTTTTGAGCCTCTTGTGGAAGTTGACCAATGATAGTTTGAGCAACTTCTCTATCTTTTGGGCCGCCAAACAAGCATATCTGATTGCCTTCCGCGATAAGTTTATTGGCGACATCTGCGTAATGAGAATCAGGCCAGCGTTTCGCTGGTCCAAATTCAGCACCCGGACACAGGCCGACAATTTTTTCATTTGGTTTGATACCAAACTTGGCTAGACAAGCAGCCTGATTTGATTCGTTTACGGTCAGCAAGGGGTATGGAACGTTTTTCAGCTTAACGTCATTTAACATGGAGGCTTTTGGGTGGGCGAGTGCTACGTAGCGCTCGACCATATACTGAAAAACCTTGCGGTCAGGGCGTAAATCATTGAGTAGGCCATAGCGCATTTCGCCTTTCCAGCCTGTGCGCAGGGGAACGTTGGCAAAAAGTGGTATTAGTGCAGATTTTGCGGAGTTAGGTAAAACAAAAGCGTGATCGTATGCTTCAGAACGCAGTGATTTACCGAGTTTCCAACGGGTCACCAAACTAAATTCACCGTGCCCCACTGGCATCTCTATCGCTCGATTTATCTCAGGCATGCGCTCAAGAATGGGTTTACACCAAGCCGGGGCAAGTACGTCTATTTTTGCATTTGGGTGCTGCTCACTCAGTCTTGTATACAGACTTTGAGACATCACCATATCGCCAACCCAAGATGGGCCAATAATTAGTATTTTCATGGCTAGTAGGTCAGTTTCTCGTCCCAAATAATGCCGCTTTTTACAGTTCGCGCTGGATTGCCTGTCGCAATACTGTTTTCTGGGACTGATTTGGTTACTACTGAGTTGATACCAACGATACTTCCATTTCCAATGTTGCAGCCCTTTAAGACAACAGCACTGTCAGCCAACCAAACCCGGTCGCCGATTTGAATATCTTTGGCATAGTTGATGCGAAGGCCGTCTGAAAGAATATCGTGCCCATCACTGGTCATGACTTTGACATTTCTAGATAACATACAGGCTTTGCCAATGCGAAGGCTTGTGTTGTTTTCACGTGCTGATAGGTAACAGCCTTCCCCTATCACGCTCTTTTCACCGACAACCAGAGTGCACCCTTTACCATCAAGCTCTATTTGCACGCCTTTCAAATTGGCGCCATCTTTGATGACAAGCTTATTGCCAGAACCTTTTATTGATATATGGCATTGGCGAACCCGAGTGTCAGAACCCAATTCAATCTCGTTACCGGTTTTAATTTTGACTTTATTTCGAATTCGGAAAAGGACGTTTGACACCTTGCCTCCGAGCTAGTGGATGAGTCGATTAGTAATTCTGACTACCATCTGGCTTTGAGCGGAGTAAATTCATAATCCACATATACTGGCCAGGGTCGTTTTCCAAAAACTGTTCAATGCGTTCGTTCATCATGCGCGCATCTGTTTCTTCGCTACCTGATGGGAACGGAGCCAGTGGCGGCTGCACAATCACCTCAAAGTTTCCGGTTTCACGGTTATAAACAGGCATCAATGGAACGATTTTGGCGCGGCTTAATGTCGCAAGCTTGCCTAAACCAGACAGTGTTGCTTTCTGTGCGGCGAAGAAAGGCACAAACACGCTGTAATCCGGGCCATGATCTTCATCCGGCAGATAGTAGCCAAGGTAGCCCTCTCGCACGGATTTAATAAAGGGCTTAATGCCATCTGCACGCTCGTGAGTGCGACCACCATATTTCAGGCGCTGCACGTTCATCAACCAGTCTGCCACTTTGTTCTTTTGTTTCTTCACCATGGCTGCGACGGGTAGGCCGCGCGAAGCCAGTTGAACCGCGGGGTAATCAATCGCCCAGCTATGAGGTACTAACAGAATGACTTTCTCGCCGTTCTCAACAAGCTCTGTCAGGATTTCCTCATTACGGAATAAGGTGCGTTTTTCCAAATAACGTTTGCTGCGCATCATAATGGTGGCGAAACCAAGCAGAACACATCCCGCATTAATATAGCTTTGCTCTAAGATGGCTAAACGTTCTTCTTCGGTTTTTTCTGGAAAACATTGCTGAAGGTTGATCACTGCACGTTTTTTGGCGCGGTTATTCATTTTCACCAGGCGTTTGGCCAGAAATTCAGCGAATTTGTCGCGAAGTCTGAATGGTACAAAAGCCATAATTGCAGCGAAGAGAATACCCAGCCAGGTACCCCAGTAACGCGGGTGCAAAAAGGCCCATTCAAACGTTGGTAAATAAGAGCTATTTTTAAGGTCTTGGCTCATAGAGTCGGAACTACAAAAATCGAACTTAGGAAGAAAAAACGGGTGGCGTTGTTACTCCACCCGTTTTCAGTCAATTACTTATTAAGAATTGCCATGTACTCGGCAACGCCTTCCGCGACGGTTTTAAACTCGTCAGGGTAACCGGCTGCGCGAACTTTGGTGAGATCTGCCTGAGTGTAAGCTTGGTATCGGCCTTTCAGGTGGTCTGGGAATGAGATTTCTTCTACTTCGCCTTGACCATGGTGCTTGATGACGGCTTCAGCGACCGCACGGAAGGGTTCTGCGCGACCGGTACCACAGTTGAAGATGCCTGATTGGCTGTTTTGCCAGAACCAGATGTTCATTTTGCACACGTCACCAACATATACGAAATCACGCTTGAAGGTGTCGCTGCCTTCGAACAGTTTCGGGTTTTGGCCGTCTTTGATTTGATTATTCAGGTGGAAAGCCACAGACGCCATGCTGCCTTTGTGGTTCTCGCGTGGGCCGTATACGTTGAAGTAACGGAAACCGGTAATTTGAGACAGCGTCTCACCATGCGCTTCAGCGTCTGCCCAAATGCGACGAACGTAGTTGTCGAACAACTGCTTGGAATAACCGTAAACGTTCAGTGCGCCTTCGTATTGTGGCTCTTCGATGAAGTCGTGGTCGCGGCCGCCATAAGTTGCAGCCGATGATGCATACAGGAATGGAATTTCGCGCTCAAGACAGTAATGCAGCAACTCTTTTGAATACTCATAGTTGTTGAGCATCATGTATTTGCCGTCCCACTCAGTGGTTGCAGAGCACGCACCTTCGTGGAATACCGCTTCGATAGGACCGAAATCGTCACCCGCCATGATTTGTGCGATGAAGTCTTCTTTGTCCATATAATCAGCGATATCCAGGTCAACCAGATTCACGAATTTGGTGCCGTCTTTCAGGTTATCAACCACCAGAATGTCGTTGTAACCTTGTTCGTTCAGCGCTTTAACCAGATTGCTGCCGATCATGCCGGCGCCGCCAGTCACTATAATCATATCTTTACCTAAATTCTGTTGACCTGAATTATGAGAAGACCCCACCAGTAATTCAGTGAGGCTATGGTAATATTTCCCTTTCTGGGCTTGAGGATAGCAGTTTAACCATGAAAACCCGTGATCGCATTATTCATTCAGCGCTGGCGCTCTTCAACGAGCAGGGTGAGCCAAACGTCACCACTAACCATATTGCTGCCGATCTGGGGATCAGCCCGGGAAACCTGTATTACCACTTCCGTAATAAGGAAGAGATTATACACAGTATTTTCGATCAATACGCGCTCGATCTTTCAACAGGTTTTCAGCCGGAAGTCCCAGCGGAATCTGACGAACAGCGGCTGCTTGCATACCTCGATGCCACCTTCCAACTGATGTGGAGATATCGTTTCTTCTACGCCAATCTGCCCGATATCCTAAGTCGCGATGCCGAGCTTCAGAATAAATACCTGGAAGCGCAGCAGGCATTGAAAGCCAATCTCTTTGCTATGCTGAGCCGCTTTCGTGAAACGGGATGGCTGGATATGGACGATGAAGCGCTGCAATCGCTGTGCAGCACGCTGAAACTGGTCGCGTCGAGTTGGATATTCTATCAAAGCGCGCAGTCACCACAGGCGAAGGTGACGCCAGTGGTGATTTATCAGGGCGTGCTGCAAATCCTCAATATGGTGTCACCGATGACGACCGATAAAGGCAGAGCAGTGGTATCAGGCTTGATTGAGCACTACCGCGAACAAATGGAAAGCACCAAGGCGGCTTCCGACTCAGCGTGATCGAGCACAATAAGATGTACTAATTCAATAGACGCGACCTTCCTCAGAACTCTATCATCTACACTCTTTCTAATATGTCATACTGTAAGCTGGGTGTTATTTAGACACTTTAGCTTTCAGTGGTGCAATAATCATATTGATATCAACCTGTTCCTGTTTCCATCGATGGAGTAAGCGATGACTGCCGCTTTTTACCAGCAAATCCGCCAGCAGCTTGAAGAAGTAAAAGCTGAAGGCCTGTACAAAGATGAACGTGTGATCACGTCAGCCCAAAAGGCAAACATCTCAGTAACGTCCGGTGACGAAGTGCTGAACTTCTGTGCCAACAACTATCTGGGTCTGGCTAACCACCCTGCGCTGATTGAAGCGGCAAAAGCAGGAATGGATGAGCACGGCTTCGGCATGGCGTCGGTGCGCTTTATCTGCGGCACCCAAGATTCGCATAAGGTATTGGAAGAAAAGCTTTCTGCCTTTCTCGGTATGGAAGACACCATCCTTTACTCTTCTTGCTTCGATGCCAACGCTGGCCTGTTTGAAACTATTTTGGGTGCAGAAGATGCGATCATTTCCGATGCGCTGAACCACGCTTCTATCATCGACGGTGTGCGTTTGTGTAAAGCGATGCGTTTTCGCTATGCCAACAACAATATGGAAGAGCTGGAGCAACAGCTGATTGCTGCGAAAGAAAAAGGTGCTCGCAATACACTGATCGTGACAGACGGTGTGTTCTCGATGGACGGTGTTGTCGCAAACCTGCCTGCTATCTGCGATCTGGCAGAAAAATACGGCGCACTGGTGATGGTGGATGACTCTCATGCTGTGGGATTTATGGGTGAAAATGGTCGTGGTACCCACGAATACCATGACGTGATTGACCGTATCGACATCATCACCGGCACCTTGGGTAAAGCCATGGGCGGCGCGTCAGGCGGTTATACGTCAGGTAAGAAAGAAGTGATTGATTGGCTGCGTCAGCGTTCACGTCCTTACCTGTTCTCGAACTCACTGGCACCAGCGATTGTTTCTGCGTCTATCCGTGTGATTGATCTGCTGGCAGAAAGCGGCGATCTGCGTGACAAGCTGTGGGATAACGCCAACCACTTCCGTGCACGCATGAGTGAAGCGGGCTTCACGTTGGCAGGTGCTGACCACGCCATCATTCCTGTGATGCTGGGTGATGCAAAAGTAGCGGGCGAATTTGCAGAACGCATGATGAAAGAAGGTATCTACGTAGTCGGTTTCTCCTTCCCTGTAGTACCGAAAGGTCAGGCGCGTATTCGCACGCAAATGTCAGCGGCACACAGCCGTGAACAACTAGACAAGGCAATCGACGCCTTTATCAAAGTCGGCAAAGACATGGGTCTGATTGGATAAGCAACGATGACGAACAAAATGAAAGCGCTGGCAAAACTGAAAGCAGAACCAGGGATCTGGATGACAGAGACCGAGTTGCCAGAGCTGGGCCACAACGATCTACTGATCAAAATTCGTAAAACCGCGATTTGTGGTACCGACGTGCATATCTACAACTGGGATGAATGGTCACAAAAGACCATTCCTGTGCCTATGGTTGTTGGGCATGAGTACGTGGGCGAAGTGGTTGGCATCGGCCAGGAAGTGCGTGGTTTCGCTATTGGCGATCGCGTATCGGGTGAAGGCCATATCACTTGTGGCCACTGTCGTAATTGCCGTGCTGGCCGTACGCATCTTTGCCGCAACACCATTGGTGTGGGTGTAAACCGCGAAGGCGCGTTTGCCGAGTATCTGGTGATCCCTGCATTTAATGCATTCAAAATCCCGGAAGACATTTCAGACGATCTGGCTTCTATCTTCGACCCATTCGGTAACGCGGTTCACACTGCGCTGTCTTTTGATCTTGTTGGTGAAGATGTCCTGATCACAGGTGCTGGTCCTATCGGCATCATGGCGGCAGCAGTCGCGAAGCACGTGGGTGCCCGTCATGTGGTGGTCACCGATGTGAATGAATACCGTTTGGAGCTGGCACGTAAGATGGGTGTGACCCGCGCGGTGAATGTGGCAGAAGAAAAACTGGAAGACGTGATGTCAGAACTGGGCATGCGCGAAGGCTTCGATGTGGGCCTTGAGATGTCCGGTAATCCGTCCGCGTTCAACGGCATGCTTCAAACCATGAACCACGGTGGTCGCATTGCGCTGCTGGGAATTCCACCGTCAGACATGGGTATCGACTGGAATCAGGTGATTTTCAAAGGTCTGGTGATTAAAGGTATCTATGGCCGCGAAATGTTTGAAACCTGGTACAAGATGGCAAGCCTTATCCAATCTGGTCTGGACCTGAGTCCAATTATCACGCACCACTACAGCGTGGATGACTTCCAGAAAGGCTTCGATGTGATGTGCTCTGGACAGTCGGGTAAAGTTATCCTCGATTGGACCAAGTAATCGTCGACTGTTGCTTGGGTCTTAAAACCCGCTTCGGCGGGTTTTTTATTGCCTGAGAGCCAGTGAGATTGGCACCAGTTCTACTTCTTTTTGAAGCTCAGGAAGTTGCGCTTGTAAGGTTTCTAACGTGATAGGGAAGGGGTGGGCGATCACCACAGCAACACCGCGGCGCTTGGCTTGTTGTACCGCAAGTTTGAGCTGGTTTTCGATGAAAGCTTCATTGGGAAAATGGTCAAGAAATACATGACGGCGATTGGTGGCGAGACCATGTTCGCGGGCAATCCGCTGGGCAACGGTTTTGGGTGTGGTGCGGCTGTCGATAAAGCCAATTTCACGCTCTTCAAGAAGCTCCATGATCCAATGCATAGGTGCCTTGTGTTGGGTCAGCAGGCTACCCATATGGTTATTGACAGCCACTACCTGCGGTACGCGATACAGCGCCTCTTTCACTGAGCCCTGCATTTCCTTTTTACTCATGGCAAGCGTCAGTGAGTTGGGCTCTTGTGGCGTGCCATCTGGGCTTTGCATCGGAAGGTGAAGCAGGACTTCGCGCTGTTGGCTCAAGGCAGTTAGCGCAACCGCAGTATCGAATTCGGTGAAGGGGATGATGGAGACACTGATTTGCGGCGGCAAAGCGGCAATCTCTCTTGGCATCATTTCGTAGCCAAGATCATCGATAATAAAGGCGATTTTAGGTTTGGCTGCGACGGGCGCAGCCAGAAAGAGAAGGAGTAAGGTGGTAACAGCAACAATCCTTTGCATCTGAAACCTACAGTGCCTTTACCGCGTCAGCCAGGGGCTGGGGTTGGTGGCGTTACCTTTGCGCCGGATTTCGAAATAAAGCGCCGAGGCATCCTGACCGCCACTGTTTCCGACAAGGGCAATCGGATCGCCAGCTTTAACGGTATCGCCGACATTGCGCAGCAAAGCCTGATTGTAACCGTAGAAGCTCATGTCTCCTTTGCCATGGTCGACCACCACCATCAAGCCATAACCGCGTAGCCAGTTTGAAAGCACCACAGTACCATCGTGGGCCGCTTTGACTTCACTGCCTTCTTTGGCGGCGATGACCATGCCATTCCAGCGCAGTTGTCCAGTTTGTGCCGTACCGTAGCGGTGCAAAATTCGCCCTTTCACTGGCCACTGCATCTTGCCTTTGTATTTGCCGAGGCCATCCATTTTGACTTTCGCTTGCTCGGCGGCAATGCGTGCTTGTTCAGCGGCACGTTCAAGCTCTACTTTCAAACGCTTCTCGTTATTACGAAGCTCAGCAAGATAACCCTTGTCACTGTTGATTTCACGGCGGATAGCGCCAGCCGTTTTTTTCTGTGCCTGCTGCTCTTTTTCCAGCTTAGCTTTATCAGCGGCAAGAGAGGCAATCAGCGTCTTCTGCTTTTCGGTTTGCTGTTGCAGGGCGCGGCGTTTTAGTTGTAGCTCGGTATCGGTAGCAGCGAGTTCGTTGATGGCATCTGTGCGAGCTTTGGAGAGTTTCTCTGCATATACCGTCATGCGATCCATGTCTGCGGAGTCTTCACCACTTAATAGCGCATTCAGTTGGCTGTGTTGGCCTTGTCGGTACTGGCTGTTTAAGAGCTCTTTCAAAAGCTCCATCTGGCCCAGCTTGAGCTGTTCAAGACGCTGACTCTCACGGTTTAATGTGGCGATATCTTTTTCGATAACGCTTAAATCAGCATTGGCATCACGCATCTGTGTTGCGATAGCGGCGATGGATTGCTCTTGTGATTTGAGATTGGATTGCAGCGCGTTGAGTTTTTTCGATTTGGAATTGAGCTGCTGTTCCTGACGGGAGATTTCACTTTTCATGCCAGAAAGCTGCTCGTCACTGGCGAGAGAAGCTGGGCTGGTAAGCAGGCACAACAAAACGCCAGCGCTTATGGCACTGACGCGCAACAATTTTAAATGGCGCAACGTTCTTCCCTTCATGGCAGGCAGTATATCAAGCCGATCTGGAGTTGGCATTACTCTGCCTGTCTCAGCATCGCAAGTTCAAGAATAAAATCGGTGAAGTTTACTTCCTCTATTTTAAGAGAAAATCAGGAAGTGAGTTGTCAGAACTGCATAAAAAAACGCGCTCCGAAGAGCGCGCTTTTCATCACTGAAAATGGTGGCTAATTATTTAGCAACGAACAGTGGTTTACCGGTCATGTCCGCTGGCGCTTCAACACCGGTCAGTGCCAGCATCGTTGGAGCCAGGTCAGACAGTTTACCGCCGTCAACCAGGTCGATGTCTTTGCTGCCCGCATAAATCAGTGGTACTGGCAGGTTAGTATGCGCAGTGTGGATACCACCGGTTGTTGGGTCAACCATCATTTCCGCGTTACCGTGGTCAGCAGTGATCAGCAATTGACCATCAACTTCTTTGATCGCTTCAACAACACGGCCAATGCAGTGGTCGATAGCTTCAACGGCTTTAACTGCAGCATCGTAAACGCCAGTGTGGCCAACCATGTCACAGTTCGGGTAGTTACAGATGATTTGGTCAAACTTACCGCTCTTGATCGCGTCAACCAGCTTGTTAGTCAGCTCTTCAGAGCTCATTTCTGGTTGCAGGTCGTAAGTTGCGACTTTCGGAGAAGCAACCAGTGCACGTTCTTCGCCTTCGAATACGGACTCAACACCGCCATTGAAGAAGAAAGTGACGTGCGCGTATTTTTCGGTTTCAGAAATACGCAGCTGGGTTTTGCCTTGCTTAGACAGCCACTCACCCAGAGTGTTAACCAGGTTTTCTGAAGGGTAAGCACATGCGGTGTCGATGTCTGCCGCATATTCTGTCAGCATCACGAAATCTGCCAGCGCAGCAACCTTGTTACGAGCGAAGCCGTCAAAACCAGGCATGAATGCGCGGGTGATTTGACGCGCGCGGTCAGCGCGGAAGTTCATGAAGATCACTGCGTCGCCGTCGTTGAAAGACGCAACAGTCTGGCCTTCAGTGCGGATTTCAGACGCTTGAACGAATTCATCGTTTTCGTCACGTGCGTAAGCGGCTTCCAGCGCTTCTACTGCAGAGCCGTAAGTGAACGCACCTTTAGCTTCAACCATCAGGTCATAAGCTTTTTCTACGCGATCCCAGTTGTTGTCACGGTCCATGGCGTAGTAACGACCTACGATAGATGCCGTACGGCCTTTACCAAGTTTCGCGAACAAGGCATCAAAGCGTTCCAGTGACGCTTTCGCGCTGCGAGGTGGGGTATCACGACCGTCCAGGAAGCAGTGCAGGTACACTTCCTCAGCACCACGCTGAACCGCCATTTCAACTGCCGCTGCAATGTGGTCTTCATGGCTGTGAACGCCGCCTGGAGACATCAGGCCCATGATGTGAACCGCTTTGCCTGCTTTCGCTGCTTTGTCGATAGCACCGGTCAGTACTGGGTTATCGAAAAACTCACCATCTTGGATAGCTTTGGTGATTTTAGTCAGATCTTGGTAAACGATGCGGCCTGCACCAATGTTGGTGTGGCCTACTTCTGAGTTACCCATTTGACCGTCTGGCAAACCAACATCCATACCTGATGCAGAGATCAGGGTGCTGGTGCCCGCCATCAAGCCATCAAGAACAGGTGTATTCGCGTTTGCAACTGCGTTGTCGCTGTTGTCTTCGCGGTAACCCCATCCGTCCAGAATAACGAGTGCCAAAGGCTTCTTAGCAGACATACGGTGTCCTCTTTATGTCGATTTCAATATTCGTGAATTAGCGTAACTTTACTACATTTTATTGGTTAAGCAGTAGGCAAACTTTTTCGCTAAATCTTCAACAAAAACTGTAATGGAGGGTGATGAGTCCCTATTTCACTGGCTTGACGCTGTGTCTTACCTTTTTCAGTGGGTCTCGAGAATGAAGCCAGCGGAATAAAATTTTGTAGTAAGTAAACAGATCAGTCGTTTAGCTATTGTTGGAGAACAATCGAATCAGCCGAAAAACGGCCAAAAATCACATTCTCCCTATTTGTTAGTTATTGAGGCGAATGTGATCGATTTCAAGCTTTTTGATCCTGTTGTCAGTGAGTGGGGGCATGGAAATCCAAGCCCATGCTGTATTTGCACAGTTTGAAGGTTATACTCGGGTTCGATTTTTTGTGCCGACACTTAGTAGAAGCGAGCCATGCAGCAGTTTATTGAATTTGTACAAGCCAACTTGATCTTGTCCCTAGTGTGGGTGGGTCTGGTTGTTGCGCTGATCCTGTCAGTCATCAAACAGAAAACCGCACTTTATAAAATCATCACGCCAAGCGATGCGACCATTCTGGTTAACCGTGAAAAGGGTGTGTTTGTTGACGTTCGTAGCCGCGATGAGTACCGCGCGGGCCATATTGCGGGCGCACTTCACGTTTTGGCGAAAGACATCAAAGCGAACAACGCCGCTGAGATTGAAAAACACAAGTCTGACCCAATTATCTTGGTGTGTAAGACTGGGCAAACAGCAATTGAAAGTGCCAACGCACTGGCAAAAGCAGGTTTCGAGAACGTGAACGTTCTGAAAGATGGCCTGATCTCGTGGAATGAGGCGAATCTGCCACTGATCCGCAGCAAGAAGAAAAAGTAACCACGCAACAGGTTCACTATTCTGAAGGCAGCTCAGTGAGCTGCCTGAATCGTTTTAAAATGCGTGAAAGCATTTGTTTAAATAACAAGGATTTATCACTATGGCTGAAGCAGCAACCAACCCACAAGCGCAACAGAACTTCGCGATTCAACGCATCTTCCTGAAAGATGTTTCTTTCGAAGCGCCTAACTCTCCAGAAGTGTTTCAGCAAGAGTGGAACCCAGATGTAAACCTGGACCTGGATACCCAAAGCCGTGAGCTGGGTGAAGGTGTTTACGAAGTGGTTCTGCGCCTGACTGTAACCGTGAAAAACGGCGACGAGAACGCATTCCTGTGTGAAGTTCAGCAAGGTGGTATCTTCTCTGTAGACGGTATGGAAGCCCCTCAACTGGCACACTGCCTGGGTGCATTCTGCCCGAACATTCTGTTCCCATATGCGCGTGAAACTATCTCTAGCTTGGTAGTGAAAGGTACCTTCCCACAACTGAACCTGGCGCCGGTTAACTTCGACGCACTGTTCATGAACTACCTGCAAAGCCAACAAGCGCAAGAAAAAGACGGCGCTGACGCGTAATAGTAATTTTAAGGTCGACACATGACAGATATCGCCAACGCCAATGTGGCAATGACCGTTCTGGGCGCAGGCTCTTACGGTACGTCTCTCGCAATCTCACTGGCCCGAAACGGCGCCAATGTGGTGCTGTGGGGGCATGAGCCTGAGCATATGGCGCAGCTCGAAATTGATCGCTCAAACGAAGCGTTTCTGCCGGGTGTCGCATTTCCTGACTCACTGATCCTGAGCGCAGATCTTGAAGAAGCGATTCAGGCCACTCAGGACATTCTGGTGGTGGTGCCAAGCCATGTGTTTGGTTTGGTACTGGCACAGGTGAAACCTTTCCTTCGTGATGACCAGCGTATTTGCTGGGCGACCAAAGGCCTTGAGCCAGAAACCGGTCGCCTTTTGCAAGACGTTGCGCGCGAGCAATTGGGTGAGGACATACCGCTGGCGGTGTTGTCTGGCCCAACGTTTGCGAAAGAATTGGCTGCGGGCTTACCGACCGCCATTTCTGTTGCTTCACCAAACACTGAGTTTCTGGCTGAGCTCCAGGATAAAGTGCATTGTGCGCGCTCTTTCCGCGTTTACGCCAACAGCGACTTTATCGGTATGCAGCTTGGTGGCGCAGTGAAAAACGTCATTGCGATTGGCGCGGGGATGTCGGACGGTATTGGTTTTGGTGCTAACGCACGAACGGCGCTCATTACCCGTGGTTTGGCAGAGCTGACGCGTTTAGGCGTGGCACTCGGCGCAGAGCGCGAGACATTCATGGGTATGGCGGGTTTGGGCGATCTGGTACTGACCTGTACCGACAACCAATCCCGTAACCGCCGTTTTGGTCTGGCACTGGGTCAAGGTAAAGGCGTTGATGAAGCGCAGGATGAAATTGGTCAGGTGGTCGAAGGCTATCGTAATACCAAAGAAGTTCGTGCGCTGGCAAAGCGGACTGGTGTTGAAATGCCGATTGTTGAGCAGATTTTCCAGGTGCTGTATGAAGGTAAAGATGCCCGACAGGCAGCGCAGGATTTGTTAGCACGTCAACGCACCTCTGAATGATTCTTCCGTTCAGTCGGGTCTAAGAAAACGCGGGGCTAAGGTCTCGCGTTTTTATTTTTGCGACAAACAGCAAGGAGAAGGTCAACCGAGCTGACAGACTGATTGGTAGTGTTGGGTTGTTTGACGTTCTATGTCACACTTAGGTCAATGTTTCGCCGAAATACCTCACGGAGAAAGAGGTGACGCAGAAACGCAAAGCAATGTTATGACAGCAGATATGGGTAAAAAGATGCAAAGGATGTGCGGTGAAGGCCGCGATAAAAAATGCCAGCAGGAAAAAGTCTGGAAGGCCATCAAGCTTGAGGCAAAAGAGCACTCAGAGCGTGAACCTATGCTCGCGAGTTTCTTCCACGCCACCATCATTAAGCATGACTCACTCGGCGGTGCGCTGAGCTATATTCTTGCCAACAAGCTCGCCACGCCTAGCATGCCTGCAATGGCTGTGCGTGAGGTTATCGAAGAGGCATATGCCGGTGACAAGCGTATTGTTGAATCAGCAGCCTGCGATATTTGTGCGACGGTAGAGCGCGACCCTGCGGTTGAGCTTTATTCTACGCCATTGCTTTACCTAAAAGGCTTTCATGCACTGCAAGGGTTTCGCGTGGCTAACTGGCTGTGGCATCAAGGCCGCCGTGAATTAGCTGTGTACCTGCAAAACCAGATTTCTGTGGCGTGTCAGGTGGATGTTCACCCGGCTGCGCGCATTGGCCGCGGTATCATGTTTGACCATGCAACGGGTATCGTTGTCGGTGAGACAGCTGTGATTGAAGACGATGTCTCCATCCTTCAGGACGTGACCTTAGGCGGTACCGGTAAAGAGTCCGGCGACCGTCATCCGAAAATACGCACAGGTGTCATGATTGGTGCCGGGGCAAAAATCCTTGGCAACATTGAAGTGGGCGAGGGAGCCAAAGTGGCAGCATGCTCAGTGGTGCTTATTCATGTGCCGCCGCATACCACGGCAGCGGGCGTACCAGCCAAGATTGTTGGTGCACCAAGCAGCGATAAGCCTTCGTTCGACATGGATCAGAAGTTCAAATGCGGACAGAGTTTTAATGAAGGCGACGGCATTTAAGCCTTAAGCTTTAACGCTACTCTGATAACAGATACAAAAACGGAGCCATTTGGCTCCGTTTCTTTTTCGACAACCGCTGGATTAGAACAGCTTGGTTGCTACGTCGTACAGATCCTGACGGAATGGACGGCGCATGTTGTCGATAGCATCGATGATGTCGTGGTGAACCAGCTCTTCACGCTGAATACCCACGCAACGGCCACCTTCGCCCTGCATCAGCAGGTCAACCGCGTAAGCACCCATGCGGGACGCCAAGATACGGTCGAAAGCACGTGGCTGACCGCCACGCTGGATGTGGCCCAGGATGGTCGCACGGGTTTCACGGCCGGTTTCTGACTCAATGTAAGCTGCCAGCTCGTTAGTGTCCGTCATCAGCTCAGTAATCGCGATGATAGCGTGCTTCTTACCCTTGTAGATACCTTCTTTGATCTTGGCAACCAGTTGCTCTTTATCCAGACCAATTTCAGGAGTGATCAGGTACTCACAGCCACCTGCAATCGACGCAGCCAGAGTCAGATCGCCACAGTGGCGGCCCATCACTTCAACGATAGAAATACGCTGGTGAGAGGAAGACGTGTCACGCAGACGGTCAATTGCTTCAACAACGGTGTTCAGTGCAGTCAGGTAACCAATGGTGTAGTCAGTACCTGGAATATCGTTGTCGATAGTGCCCGGCAGACCGATACATGGGAAGCCCATTTCAGTCAGCTTCTTTGCACCCATGTAAGAACCGTCACCGCCGATCACAACCAGTGCGTCAATGCCGTGCATCTTCATGTTCTGGATTGCCTGCTCACGCACCTTCTCGTCTTTGAACTCAGGGAAGCGTGCAGAACCCAGGAAAGTACCGCCTTTGTTGATAATGTCTGAAACGCTGGTGCGGTTCAGTTTCTCGATGCGATTCTGATGCAGACCCTGATAGCCGTCGTAAATACCGTAAACTTCCAGACCTTCGCTCAGTGCGGCGCGAACAACGCCACGAATCGCTGCATTCATACCCGGGGCGTCACCGCCACTGGTCAAAACACCAATTTTACTAACCATGGTTACCCTCTGACTTTGGGAATTGAAATTTCAAATCCATTTACCGCATGTCGAAACTGCCATCCCACCCCAGCTTTCCGGTGAAAGTCTTAGCAGGTAACGCGGGTTTGCCCCAACACACGAGACGTGCCAGTTTAGCTTGCTGACCTCGCCTTTGAAACTGTAACTTTCCTACTTATGAAAGACTATTACAATTTTGCTAACGTTTTTCGTTGATAAATATCAGTAACCGTTGCAAATATTCGTGCGCTGGCGTGTATTAAATTTGTTCACGCGGTGATTTTCCTACGATTGAGACCGGATCCTGGTGAATCAGTATGTCTGCGCCCGGGTAGGCCACCTCCAGGCGGTCTTCCACGGCGTCGGCAATTCGGTGTGCATCAACCAGTTTGAGGTTGTCATCCAGCTCCAGGTGAAGCTGGATAAAGCGCGTCGCACCTGCCTGACGCGTACGCAAATCGTGTACACCTTCCACGCCCGGCACTGTCGATGCCAAAGTGTAAATCTTCTCCTGGTCTGCTACAGGAAGCTGGTGGTCAAGCAGTGACTGCACGGCTTCATACGCCATTTTGAAAGCACTGACCAGAATGAAAATACCGATACCAATGGCGAAAATTGCATCTGCCATCGGGAAGCCATACCAAGCCAACCCAAGCGCAACGATAATGGCAATGTTCATGAAAAGGTCAGACTGATAATGCAGGGAGTCCGCTGCTATCGCCTGACTGCCTGTCTTGCGAACCACCCATTTCTGGAACAGCACCAACCCACCAGTAATAAGCGTCGCGATCGCACTGATGAGCACTCCGGCTTCTGGGTGATGCAACTCGGTGGGCTTAAACAGACGCTCAACGCCATTGAGCAGCAGGAAACAGGCTGAGCCAACAATAAATGCTGATTGGGCGAGGGCGGCGAGAGACTCGGCTTTGCCATGTCCGAACCTGTGTTCCTCATCGGCAGGTTGCAGTGCATAACGCACCACCACCAGGTTGGTGACTGAGGCAAGAAGGTCAATCAAGGAGTCGACTAAGGATGCCAGCAAGCTGACTGAACCTGTGTACCACCAAGTGAAAAGCTTCATCAGAAGGAGGAAAGTGGCGGTAATGGTCGCTGCCCAGGCAGCGGCCTGAACGAGTCGGGCGTATCTTTCGGTCATGAGCACTATCAGCGTGATTTAAGTATGTGCAGTATAACGCTTTTTTAAAATGAATTAACGCATTGCTCTGTTGCTCAATAGCATCGCCCTGAAACGCCGAATGCCGGCAAGTGCCGGCATTCAGGGGAACCTATTGGTGTGAAAGGGCAATTAGCCGCGTTTCTCCATGCGTTTTTGCATGCGCTCAGCCATTTTGTCCATATTTTCTTTTACCTGAACTTTTTGCTCAGGGGTCAGAATGGTCATCATTTCGTGCTGGCCTTTCATCATGGCTACACGGCGCTCAACCTGTTGGTCGACCATCTTCTCTGCCAGTGCACGCACCGCAGCTTCGTCGAAATTATCTGCCAGCATCAGCGCTTGCATTTGTTGGCGGTCAGCCATCATCTGAGTGCGGAATTCGCCCTTGCTCGCCTTCATGTCTTCGCGTTTTTGTTCACGCAGTGTTTTGAGTTCTGCTTTTTGCTCGTCGGTTAGGTCTACGCCACGCAGAAGGTGTTTACCCATCATGCCCTTACCGCCGTGCATACCTTCACCATCGTGATGTTTGCCGCCAAATGCCATGGCAGACATTGAGCCCATCATCAGAGGCAGGGCGATAACAGTTGCAGCAATACGTTTTGAAAATTTCATGGTGTTCTCTCCGGTTTTTGTTGTGTCGCTTGATGGGAGTAACTTTACCCACTGGGATGTAAACCGGTGTTCTGCCTACGTAAAGCAATGTAAAGGCGGGTAAACCTAAGACTTACACATGGAATCAGTTCAGGGATTGGCGGATACTAGCTTTAATGAAATCGTATTAGGCGCACACCATGGCAAACATTCTTCTTATTGATGACGACACAGAACTGACCAGCCTGCTTCACGACTTGCTGGAGCTTGAAGGCTATCAGGTGGACATCGCCAATAACGGTCAGGAAGGTCTGGATAAGATCAGTGAAAGCACCGATTTGGTGCTGTTGGATGTGATGATGCCGGTATTGAACGGAATGGAAACCTTGCGCCGTCTTCGTGATACCTGGGAAACTCCGGTATTAATGCTGACCGCTAAAGGTGAAGAGATTGACCGCGTGATGGGGTTGGAACTCGGCGCGGATGACTACCTGCCCAAACCGTTCTCTGATCGTGAGTTGCTTGCACGCATGCGCGCTATCCTCCGTCGCACTGCGAAAAACGGTGATGAAAAGCGCGCAGATGACCCACAGGACAAGCTGGAATATCAGGATATCGTGATTTATCCGGGTAAGATGGAAGTGTACTGCCAGTCTCAGTTAATTGAGATGACAGGGACAGAAACGGCCTTGCTGGCTTACTTGGTTAAGCAGCCGGGCAATGTCGTGGCCAAAGCTGATATCAGCCTGAATGTGCTTGGAAAGCGTCTTGCCCCGTTTGATCGCGCCATCGACATGCATATCTCCAACATCCGGAAAAAATTGCCTGAGCGTGAAGACGGTAAGCCCCGCATAAAAACTTTGCGTGGCCGTGGTTATTTGCTGGTGGAGGCGTAATGAAGCTGCCGACCATTAAAAGTCTTTATGGCCGTATCTTTGCCATTTTCTGGCTAACGCTTTTGTTGGTATTGATTGCAGTATTGGCCGCACAAAACAGCGACCCACGCCAGCAACATACCTTGCCGACAGCGGTGAAAGCTGAGTTTGCACAGCTGTCAGAAAAAGTATCAGCTGAGGTGTCCCGTATGCATGGGACACTGAAACAAAAGCTGATCAGGCTGCAAAAGAAACAACCAGACCGCAAGCCCGTGAAGTTTTACTTCACCACTCTTGATGGCGAATTGTTGGAAAGAGGACATCATGGCAGCAGCCGGATGTTGAAGAATTTCACGTCGCTGGCTGATGACCCGGAAGACCCGATGCAACGCCTCTATGGCCGTTGGATGCTGGCTGGTCCTTTTTTGATTGATGATGGTAGCGAACAGGCGTTGATGTATGTCGGTAAACTTTGGCGAGAGAAGCCGCCATTTTACGTGCAAATTCTCGACAGGCCATTTCAGCTTCTTCTGGTAACCATGGTGGTGAGTACACCTTTGTTGCTTTGGTTGGCATGGGCGGTGACACGTCCGGCACGTCGCTTACAGGCAGCGGCAGAGCGTGTAGGAGAAGGGCGTTTTGAAACTGATCCCTCTTTGGAAAAAGGGCCGCGTGAGTTCGTGCAGGCCGGTGCCAGCTTTAATCAGATGGTGACAGCTCTGAATCAAATGATCAGCGGTCAACAGCGATTGCTATCGGACATATCCCATGAGCTTCGATCTCCTCTGACCCGACTGCGAATGGCCAATGCACTGGCCATTCGAAAGCAGGGCGAAAGCCCTGATTTAACTCGTATTGATACCGAAGCTGAACGTATGGAGCAGATGATCGCTGATTTGCTCTCTCTTTCCCGTATGCAGCTCAACAGCCATGCTGAACGGGAAGAGTTTACCCTTACTGAGCTTTGGGAAACCTTGCTGCAGGACGCTGAATTTGAGGCAGGGGAGAGTGGAAAAACGCTGGTGTATAACACGATCCCTGAGGCAAAAATTGAAGGTAATGGAAACCTATTGTGCAGCGCACTGGAAAATGTGGTGCGCAATGCCATCAAGTACGCGGATGCCAAAGTGGATGTGGTGTTTTCACTCTCGGGCCGTGAGTTGACGGTAAAGGTCAGTGATGACGGTGAAGGCGTACCGGAAGAAATGTTAGATGACATTTTCCGCCCGTTTTACCGGGTCTCGACGGCGCGAGACAGGCAAAGCGGCGGCACTGGATTGGGGCTTGCAATCACTGACAGTGCAATGCGTCAGCATAATGGCAGTGCTAAAGCGACGCTGAACAGCCTAGGTGGTTTAACCGTTCACCTGACACTGAAGACGTTAAGCTGATAATTTAGTCAGCAAAATTTACGATAAACCTCTCATATTTGAAACACTTTGCTAACCTTATTGATAAGTTTGATGGAGAGAGGTTGCCTCTCTCCCTACCTATGTAGTTGAAGGCTTAGCGGAGAGGCTACTCATGTCAGCAAAGAAAATGACGATTAAACAGCGTCTGACTATGTTCGTCGCTTTAGTATGTGGAATACAAATTCTTGTTGGAGCGTTTGTCTTCTATAAGTTGGCTTACATCGAAAGCCATGTTCAAGGTGTCGCTCACCGCGATATTCCCGTTCTAGAATCCCTCAGTAAAGCAACCGAGCATCAAGTCGAGCAACGTGTTCACTACAACAAAGCCTTCCGCTATGCGCTAGAAATCGGCAAAGAGCCGAACGCTCAGGAAAACTACGACAAAGAAAAAGCCTATTTTTATGATTTAGGAACGAAAGTCGGAGAAGACCTGACCAAAATAAAAGCGCTTTTTTCTGATGGTATGGCAAACGGCACCGCTGAAGAAATTGCCGCATTTGGAGCGGCGAACGAGAAAGTGAGCGCTGTTGAGGCACTACACGGCAAGTGGACCGTGCATGTTGATGAAGTCTTTACTGAACTGGACGGCGGTCATTTTCACGAAGCTGAATTGTTGGATCAGGTAGTGGGCGATGAAGCTGAAAAAATCACGAAATCAGTAGATGGCTTGCTAAGCGATTTGGGAAAATTTACTGAAAACGCTGTGCTCGATATTGAAGAAAAAGCGATCATTCTGGAAATGACGGTTATTGGTTCGGTGATTGTGGCGTTATTGGTGGCTATCACTATTGCTAAGATCATTCTTAACCGCATCTATGAAGGTTTAAGCAAAGTGTCGGCGGCGCTGAAAGTGCAGGCAGACGGGGACTTCAGCAAGCCAACCATTTCGGACGAGCCGGGTATTATCGGGGAGCTGCAGAAAAACCTCGAAGGTACCCGCCAAAGCACAAACAGTATGATTGCCAAAGTGGCACAGGAAGTGTCAGAGGCCGTGCATTTACTCAATGAATCGGCGCAGGCTGTGAAGCACAATTCAGACGCGCAAAGTGGAGAAATCATGCAGGTCGCGACTGCCGTTAACGAGATGTCGGCGACAGCACAGGAAATTGCCAATAACGCCACCCAAACCCAGCACGCCACCGAAGAAGCCTCGAGCAAATCGTCTGAGTGTATGCGCATCAATGATGAAGCGGTGAGTCAGACACAACAACTGATTGAAAGTCTGACCCAAAGCAGTGCGGCGCTGACAGAGCTGGAAAAAAACAGCGCCAACATCACCTCTGTATTAGATGTGATTAAGGGGATTGCCGAACAAACCAACTTGCTTGCACTGAACGCAGCCATTGAAGCGGCGCGCGCCGGTGAACAGGGTCGTGGTTTTGCCGTGGTCGCGGATGAAGTACGAAGCCTTGCACAGCGTACCCATGATTCGACCTCAGAGATTGAAACCATGATTGCCCAGCTGACCAGTGTCACCAAAGACGCAGTGGACACCATGCAGCAAAGCTGTGAAATGGGTGATAAGACCATCGCGCTGTCTAATCAATCCGCAGACTTCCTCAACCAGTCCAGCCAAGCGACGTCGACGGTAACGGACATGAATTTGCAAGTCGCCAGTGCTGCGGAAGAGCAAAGCGGTGTGGTGGAAGAGGTTAACGTGAACGTTAACAAGATTAGCGAAATGGCGGAAGAGAGTGCCCATCAGGTCGCGAACTTGGTCAATGCCACAGACAAGCTAAATGTGATTGCGAAAAACCTTAGAAGCTCGGTGGGGATGGCTTCCTGACGCAACGAAAGCACGAAATGAAAAAGCAGGCCAAGGCCTGCTTTTCTTTTTTAGAGTCCGCCTTCAAAGCCAAGCTGGCGCCAGGCTTCATAGCAAATTACTGATACCGAGTTTGCCAGATTCAAGCTGCGGCTGTCCGGCACCATAGGAACGCGGATGCGGTGATCCGGTGTGAAGGCGTTGCGAACCTCATCGGGCAGGCCGCTGGTTTCCGAACCGAACAGAAACACGTCATCCGCTTGATAGCTGACATCAGAATGTGGGCGGCTGCCTTTCGTGGTGCAAGCAAAGATACGGCGATCACCCATCGCATCTAAGAAGGTCGCGTAGTCAGGATAACGGGTGACATTGGTCAGGTCGTGATAATCGAGCCCAGCACGGCGCAGTTTCTTCTCTTCGAAGTCAAAACCCAGTGGTTCAATCAAATGGAGTTTGCAGCCTGTGTTAGCCGCGAGACGGATGATGTTGCCGGTGTTCGGGGCAATCTGGGGTTCATGAAGCGCAATGTGAAACATGGAAGCAGGCTCGCCGTCAAAAGAAAAACGCAGTATAGCGGGCGAGAAAGGTCGGATAAAGAAACAAAAAAGGAGAAGCCTTGGCTTCTCCTTTCGGTTCAGAACGGGTCTGAATTACGCTTTTGCTGCCGCCGCTGCTTTTGCGATAGCTGCAAAGCTTTCTGCGTTCAGTGCTGCGCCACCAACCAGTGCACCGTCGATGTCTGGTTGTGCGAAGTACGCTTCTGCGTTCTCAGGCTTAACAGAACCGCCGTATTGGATAACAACGTTCTTCGCCACTTCTTCGCTCTTCGCTGCGATGTGTGCGCGGATTTCAGCGTGGATGCGTTGTGCATCTTCAGCAGTCGCAGCTTTACCGGTACCGATTGCCCAGATTGGCTCGTACGCGATAACAGCGCCGTTCAGTGCTTCAACACCTTGAGTGTTGATCACAGCGTCAAGTTGACGTGCACATACTGCAACAGTTTCGCCTGCTTCGTTTTGTGCTTCAGATTCACCGATACACAGAACAGGAACCAGACCGTGCTCTTTCAGGAATGCGAATTTCTTAGCAACGTACTCGTCAGACTCTGCGTGGTAATCACGACGCTCTGAGTGACCGATGATGATGTGAGTCGCACCGAAGTCTTTCAGCATTTCCGGAGAAATGTCGCCAGTGAACGCGCCGCTAGCGTTAACGTCAACGTTCTGAGAGCCCAGCAGGATTTTGCTTTCTGCTTTGCCCAGCAGTTGCTCTGCCAGATCCAGGTACATTACTGGTGGTGCAATCGCTACGTCTACACCTTCAACGCCAGCAAGTTGTGCGTCCAGACCTTTGATCAGATCTGCTACCATGGCTTTACTGCCGTTCAGTTTCCAGTTACCCATTACCAATGGACGGCGCATAGGGAATTCCTCCGTAATCCAATTATCGAAATTCAGTTTCGGGAACGATAACAGCACCGCTGTCAGCGTTTCCTGTCCAAAATCATAAATGCCATCGTTTGTACTCGTTTTGCGCGCAAATGTGAACCTTTGAGTAACAAAATTTCGTTATAAATTTTCGGATTAGCGCAAGCGAGTGAAAGACGGCGTGGTGTGATCTGAGGAGAATATTCTTCTCTTTAGTAACAATCGCCCGAAATGCTGCGGTAAAGTGGCTCATTATCGTAACAAGGAGTGAGTTATGCCCCATATTGTCATGGAGTACAGTGATCCGGTTTCAGAGCGGGTCAGCGTTGGCCAGCTCTTGGAAGATCTGCATCAGACTGCGATTGGTAGCGGTATTTTCGATGTCAGTGACGTTAAGTCACGAGCTTATGCCTGCCATGATTGGCTGGTTGCGGATAAGGATGATCAGGAAAACTTCATCCACGTCACCTTGTGGCTGTTGGACGGACGTGACGAAGAGCAAAAGCGAAACCTCAGCCATGCGTTTTTAGATGTGATGCAACAGCATGCGCCGGAAGTGGCAAGCTTATCAGTAGATGTCAGGGATATGGACAGACGCTGGTATGCGAAGGTAAAGCGCGACGCTTAGCTTAGTGCGTGATTGAAGGCAAAAAAGGGCGGCGGTGGCGAACCACCGCTCAAAAACTGAGTTAGCCTTCAATCGCAACGGTTGCTTCGTTACGTTTCGGGTGCAATGTAGTGACGGTTGCGCTTCGCTCAGTTAAAGCTTGTGGGTTATTGATGGCGGTTGAGAAGCGGTCAAATTGACGCATCAACTCTTTCATCAACAACGCATTCACGTGGTTTGGGTTTTTCCCTGACGCGATCACTCGGTTGATATGGCTCATCTGTGCACGCAGCTTTGGCTGCATACTTTCGCTGGCGCTCTCGATGATCTCTTCGCTCATTTCAATCCTCAGCGCTTCCAGTGCTTGCGGATCGTTTTCTGCTAACGCTTTTAATTCGTCAAATGAAGGCAACGTTTTCATGGCATTACTCCTCTGGCTGCGCATGACTTGCCTTAGACTATACGGTTAAAAAATGAGCGATCAATCACACTTGTGATTCATAAGTGAGACAATAACTGTTAATGGATTGGGTGTGTTTTGAGTCTGATACAGGTAATTGGTTGATTGCGCCCAAAAACACGATATACGGTATTTTCCAGTCTCAATAATAAGAATGAGTGTGAAAGTTTGTGATTTTTTCTTTGAGAGGGAAAAACGGACGTTTTCCCCTCAAAAGTAGGCAGGATAAGTAGTCAGTTTTACCAATATTGTTCGGTCGTGATGTTGCCAGGCTTGCGGCGCAGGTTCTTCTCTAACCCTTTTTCTATCAAAATGGCGCGAACATCTTTAACCATCTGTGGGTTACCGCAAAGCATTACCTGACTTTTCTCTTGGGCCATATTCAGCCCGACAACCCGCTCTAATAGACCATCTTCAAGCGCGTGTGTAATGCGTCCCGACAGTGCCCCAGCCTTAGGCTCACGGCTGACAAAAGGTTGTACGATGATTTGATCGCTGCGCTTTTGTTTGAGCTCGTTAATTTCTGCTTGATAGCTAAGATCAGCAGAAAAACGCACGGCATGTACCAACACCACTTTTCGAAAACGTTGCCAAACTTCGTCTTCTTGCAAAATAGACAAGAAGGGACCAATAGCGGTGCCGGTGGACAACATCCATAAGTCTTCCCCTTCAGGAATTTCTTCCAATGTGAAAAAGCCGCTGGCTTCTTGAGTGATCAAGACGGAATCGCCAGCTTCAAGTTCATGTAAGCGGGGAGAGAGCAAGCCATCCGCGACGCGGGTGGCGTAAATTTCAAGGTATTTGCTGCTGGGAGGATTAACGAAGGAGTAAGCGCGTTGAATAATTTTGCCGTCAATTTCCAAGCCGAGCTTAGTAAATTGCCCCGCGGTAAAGGGAGCCACATCGGCATCGAGGACGAGGCTGAACAGATCTTTACTCCAGCGACGATTTTCAATAACTTCCGCTTTGATCCAAGTAGCCATGCAACCCCCTCATTAAAATTTAGTTTTTTGTGCGCATTACTCTCGTGCTTGAACTTTGTATGTACAACGACGCTGCCCTTCAATAATGTGCTCTTCGCGCGTGACCTGATACTCGTCACCGAGTACGGATCGGAAGATATTTTTTTCTGATTTACACAATGCCGGGCAACGCTTGGCGGCCTGACAGATAGGACAGTGATTTTCGATTAACAAGAAACCGTCATCGATTTCCTGCAGCTCAGCCATGTAACCTTCGCTCTCTCTAAGATACGCCAAGGTTTCAAGTTTAGCCTTTAAATTGTGGCAATCTTTGAGCGCGTCGCGGTAATGCTGCAACGTTTTTTCTTCCCGTTGCTGAATCACTTTCTTAAGGCCGGCCTCGCCAAACAAAGACTCCACTGAGTCGATCACTGAAATGGCGAGATCGCCGTGGCTATCGGCAAAGCGGCGATGACCTTCTGCTGTCAGCGACCAATGGCGGGTTGGGCGGCCAACTTTGACGCGAATATCACTAAAATCCAACAGGCCTTCGTCTTCCATAGCCTGAAGGTGCTGGCGTATGCCCATGGTGGTTAAGCCCATTTCATCTGCCAACACTCGCGCACTCACGGCGCCTTCACGTTTTATCTTGTGCAGGATTTTATCGACTGTTTTCATCGCATCTTCGTCACTGATTTGGATACTTCATTATGCGGGGATGTAGGTAAATAAAGCAATGTCTTTACTAATTTAATGCTAATTCATTGGGGCAAGGGCCGCCATTTCAGTAACGGAAAATCAAACGGCGCTGCCCCATGTCGTCAAAGTGAGATGCACTGTCACATCCTTAAAAATCACACCTGAAAGTCAACTGATCGCATAAGGTGGCGGTACGAAGGTGTATTTCGCTGTCTAGACTCTCCCGATGTTTTAAGAATCAGGTTATCTGTTCTCAGCTTTTGGCGGTCGCAGGAGGTCGCATGACGGAGCAAAAAAAATTCCCCATTAGAAATCTCATCATTCTGGCTGGGGTTGCCGCGATACTGGTGATTGCCGCCTATTTCTATATTCGTCATCAAGAGCAGTATCCCAGCACTGACGATGCCTATGTGCATGGCCACATTCTTTACATCGCGCCCCAAATAAGCGGTCAACTGACGGAAGTGAATGTGGTTGATTTTGACCATGTGGACAAAGGGCAGGTGATTGCCCGCATTAATCCTGCGCCTTACCAAGCCAGAGTCGAGCAAGCTAAGGCTGCATACGAAAACGCAGTGGCCGCCAACAAAGCAACCAGTGATGCGATTGTTGGTGCGAGTGCGCAAATCCAATCTGCCTCCGCGCAACTGAATGACACCGAAGAGAAGTACCGACGCAATATGGCGCTGGTGGAACGTGGTGTGCTGCCAAAACAATCCGGTGATGATTTAAAAGCAGAACTGGCAGCGGCGAAAAACAACCTCGACGCCGCGCGGGCGAGAATGTCTCAGCTCATTAGTGAGCAGGGTGCATCTGGTACTGAAGCACCCGCGGTGCGGCAGGCGGCAGCTGCACTTTCAGAAGCGTCTTTAAATCTTTCCTACACCACAATTATTGCGCCGACTTCCGGCACGCTGGGGGATGTGAAAGTGCGTCCGGGCAGTGTGGTTGCGCCGGGACAGTCCTTAATGCCGATGATTGAGGATAATTCCCTCTGGGTGGAGGCCAATTACAAAGAAGATGCGCTGGGTTATATCCAACCTGATATGACGGCCACGATCGTGTTGGATATGTACTCTGATGTGACCTTCAAAGGCGTGGTGCAGGCGATTTCGCCGGCAAGTGGTACCTCTTTTTCCTTGTTGCCACCCGAAAATGCCACCGGTAACTGGGTGAAAGTGCCGCAACGATTTCCGGTGAGATTGACCATCACGAGAGAGGCTGACGAGCCGCCACTGAGGGTTGGGGCAAGTGCGACGGTAACCATTGATACCCTTGCGAAGGCGAAAGCCAATGACAGCCAACAGTGATGTTTCTCCGCAGCCGATGGAGGCTGGCAGTGCGAGGTTGATGGTCACTTTGGCGGTGATGCTCTCCGCCATCATGGTGTTGCTGGACATGACTATCGCCAATGTGTCGCTGCCGCATATGATGGGCGCGCTGGGTGTGACCTCTGAGCAGGTAACCTGGGTGCTGACTTCTTACTCGATGGCAGAGGCGATATGTATTCCCCTGGCGAGCTACCTCAGCCTGAAATTCGGTGTGCGTAAGCTGCTGTTGGTGTCTGTCGCGGGATTTATTACGACTTCTGCACTTTGTGGGCAGGCGGACACCCTGACTGAAATGATCATCTTTCGCATTATGCAGGGCGCATTTGGGGCCGCCGTCATCCCACTTTCTCAATCCATCATGGTGCAGATTTATCCCAAGGAAGAGCGCGGCAAAGCGATGGCGCTCTTTTCTGTCGGGGTTTTACTTGGCCCGATTCTTGGCCCCACGGTGGGCGGTCTTATCACCGAGAACATGGACTGGCGCTGGATTTTCTACGTAAATGTGCCTGTCGGAGCTTTGTGCCTGTCATTGCTGTACTTTTTTGTACACCTGGATGGTCGGGGTAAAACCACTGTCGATTGGCCCTTGGTGTTTGGTATGGCCATCGGTATTGGTCTGCTTCAGATGGTACTTGAGCGAGGAAATGAGGATGGCTGGTTCAGCTCGAACACTATTTTGTTCTCGATGGTGATTGCGGTGCTGGCGTGGGCATTCTTTCTTGTGCGATCGTTTCGTACCAAAGGCGAAATTGCCCCCATGTGGCTGTTGAAAGATCGAAATCTGCTGCTTTCGTGCATTGTCATGACGGGCTTTTCCATGGGTATGTTCGGTATCACCCAATTGCAGCCGATGATGCTTGAGCAACTGTTGAATTATCCGGTAGATACTACTGGCTTTGTGATGGCACCCAGAGGACTGGCCTCCGCCATTGTGCTGCTTTCTATTTCCCGGATTATCGACCGTTTGGATCCGCGAATGCTGATTGTTATTGGACTGGTTCTGAATGGTATCGGCAGCTTTATGATGATGCGCTACTCGCTGGATATCGATATTTATTGGGTGCTGCTGCCAAGCATCATTCAAGGCGCTGGAATGGGCTTGGTCTTTGCGCCACTGAGCCAACTGGCATACGCGACGCTCGCGCCAAATCATGCGGTAGGCGGGGCGGTGGTGTTTAATCTTTGCCGGACACTGGGTGGTTCATTCGGTATCTCTATCGTTAACACTTACTTCAGTCGCATCCAGCAAAAAGAATGGAACTCTCTAGGGGGAGGGATCACGCCCGAAAACCCGGTGGTTCAGCAATTTGCGGCAGCGCAGGGGCAGTCGGTCACTGATCCAGGGTTTATTGCGACGGTGACCAATATGCTTCACCAGCAATCAACGTTGCTCGCCTTCGTTTACACCTTCGGATTTATCATGGTGTCCTACTTCTTTTTGGTGCCTTTATTGGCGCTGTTCAAAAAAGGCGAGAAACGGGAAGGTGATTTGCCGGGCGGCCATTGAGTGCTCTGACCTATAAACAAAAAAGCACGCCTTGGCGTGCTTTTTTGTTGTCCATCTCTGCAATTACAGGATGTTTGCTTTCACTGCGTCGTCTTTACGATCCAGATAGTGGATAGACTTAATACGGCGGATAGTGCGGCACTTACCTCGGATCAGCAGGGTCTCAGTGGTCGCGATGTTGCCTTTGCGGGTGATGCCTTCCAGCAGATCGCCTTTGGTGATGCCCGTCGCGGAGAAAATCACGTTGTCGCTGCTCGCCATGTCTTCCATCTTCAGGCGGACATTGGTTTCGATGCCCATCTCTTTGCAGCGCTCGATTTCCAGTTCACCCATGCGGCGGTTTTCTTCGTTATCTTCTTTCACTTCATGGCGAGGAAGAAGACGGCCGTTCATGTCACCGCCCAGTGCGCGGATAACCGCAGCAGACACCACACCTTCCGGTGCGCCGCCGATGCCATACATCACATCTACTTCACTGTCTGGCATACAGGTCAGGATGGAAGCCGCTACATCGCCGTCAGGAATCGCGAAGACCTTGATGCCCATTTGCTGCATTTCGCGGATGGTGTCGTCGTGGCGTGGCTTCGCCAGCGTGGTGACAACCAACTCGTCCAGCGATTTACCCAGCGCCTTGGCAATGTTGATCAGGTTGTCGCGAAGCGGCAGTTCAATGTTGATGACGCCTTTGGCTTCAGGGCCAACCACCAGTTTTTCCATGTACATGTCTGGGGCTTTCAGGAAGGTGCCTTTCTCGCCTGCTGCCAATACAGCCAACGCGTTGGACTGACCCATTGCCGTCATACGGGTACCTTCGATTGGGTCAACCGCAATATCTACCGCGTCGCCACCCAGTCCCACTTTCTCACCGATGTAGAGCATTGGCGCTTCGTCGATTTCGCCTTCACCGATAACAATTTCACCTTCAATGTCGGTTTTGTTCAGCAAAACGCGCATCACTTCTACGGCAGCGCCATCAGCGGCATTTTTGTCACCGCGGCCAAGCCACTTGTAACCCGCCAGTGCTGCGCCTTCTGTGACGCGTGAAAAAGCCATCGCTAAATCGCGTTTCATCTTAACTCCAGAGAATTTAATACATGAAAGTGGGGCGTTGCCGACATCTTTGAGCGGCAACGAAAAATCTCGGCGCGGATTCTACCATAAGGAAAAAGGAAACGTTTGCGTTTTTGAGACGAAGGCGCGCCCCTCCGTTGGAAAGGCGCGTCAACAATAGGTTAGTGTTGCTCCCAGCCTTTGGCGCATTCCACGGCGCGCTGCCAGCCGCTATGGCGGCGCTCGCGTTTGCCGTCGTCTGCGCAAGGCGTAAACACGCGGTCAATCTGGGCTTTGTCTTTCAGTTCATCAATCGAGCCCCAGAAACCCACCGCGAGACCAGCGAGGTAGGCCGAACCAAGTGCGGTGACTTCCGTCACTTTCGGGCGCTGCACTTCAGTGTTCAAAACGTCAGACTGGAACTGCATCAGGAAGTTATTTGCTACCGCGCCACCATCGACTTTCAGAAAATCAAGTTTAATACCGGAATCTGCTTCCATCGCGGTCAGTACATCGAGAGACTGGTAGGCAACACTTTCCAGAGTCGCTCGGATGATGTGGTTGGAATTCACACCCCGCGTCAGGCCAACGATGGCACCACGCGCGTACGGGTCCCAATGTGGTGCACCCAAACCGGTAAAGGCGGGTACCACATAAACGCCATTGCTGGTGTCTACCTTAGTGGCGAAGTATTCAGAATCGCTGGCGTCGGTAATGAGCTTCATTTCATCACGTAGCCATTGGATGGATGCGCCGCCCATAAACACGGCACCTTCCAGCGCATAAGCCACTTCGCCTTTCGGCCCACAGGCCAACGTCGTCAGCAAACCATTGTGAGAGGTGACTTTCTCTTTGCCGGTGTTCATCAGAAGGAAACAGCCAGTGCCATAGGTATTTTTCGCCTGACCGGCTTCCACACACATCTGACCGAACAGGGCGGCTTGCTGATCCCCTGCGATCCCGGCGATCGGTACGCGGGTGCCGCCTTTGCCGCCGAGGTTAGCCTGACCATAGACTTCAGAAGAAGACTTCACTTCCGGCATCATGGAAAGCGGAATATCGAGCGCTTTGAGCAGGGTTTCGTCCCACTCGAGCGAGTTAATATTAAACAGCATGGTTCGGCTGGCGTTGGTGTAGTCAGTGACGTGGACGCGTCCTTGAGTCATCTTCCAAATCAGCCATGTATCGACAGTGCCGAACATCAGGTCGCCGTTTTTTGCGAGCTCATGCGCGCCATCGACATGGTCGAGAATCCATTTAATTTTGGTGCCGGAGAAATACGGGTCTACCACCAAACCAGTGTTGTCACGAATGTACTCTTCGTAGCCGTCGGCTTTAAGCTGCTCACAAATCGGTGCGGTGCGGCGGCATTGCCAGACAATGGCATTGTAAATCGGCTTTCCGGTGTGGCGGTTCCAGACGATGGTGGTCTCACGCTGGTTGGTAATACCAATAGCAGCGATCTCATCGGAGCGTATTCCCACTTTGCCCATGGCCTCTACCAGTGTTGAGGTCTGGGTGGCGAAGATTTCCAACGGGTCATGCTCAACCCAGCCGGACTCAGGGTAGATTTGGGTGAATTCGCGTTGGGCGACCGTCACGATATTGGCATCGTGGTCAAGGATAACGGCTCTTGAGCTGGTGGTTCCCTGATCGAGGGCGACAATATATTTCGGTTCGGTGCTCATGAAATCTCCTCGCTGTTTTCTTAAATCATAGCGTTTATCGTCCGGGACCATTACCGGAGCCTGGCATCATTACTTTATCGGCGAAACAGTTTTCGGAAAGTGGCGGGCAAGCAAAATGTGCGTTCGCTCATTGTTTGTTCGTTTGGTGAGCGTTTTCGCGCATTGGATGCTTAGAAATGAGAAAGAAGGCGGTGAGATTCCCAGAAAAGAAAAAGGCTGACAGCAAAGTGTCAGCCCGGCCGAGTTCGGCAAGTCTTGGAGTAATCCAAGAGAGATACGATCGCCATTACCCTAACACGGGTTTAGTGAATAGAAATTGCTTGCGATCGCATTTTTAGTCATTCTTGTGAGTGGCAGAGCATAATCATAAAGAATCAAAGGGTTAGGAATTCGCATAAATGGTGATTTTTTGTCCGCTTGTGACCGAAATTGGAAATCCGAAGGTGCGACACATGTCATGGGCAGTTAGAATAGCTCTTTGGGACGCACAAGGCGTGAAACCAGAGATGGCGAGCCTTGGCGAGAGAATTGATAAGTTGGAACACATAGGTGGCCTTGATGTCATTGGAAATTTTAGAGCAGCTTGAAGCCAAGGTTCAGATGGCAGTAGACACAATTTCTCTGCTGCAGATGGAAATCGAAGAACTGAAAGAGAAGAACGAAACACTGAGCACTGAATCAAACTCGATTCGTGAAGGCCGTGAAGCGCTGGAGCAGGAAAATGCTCGCCTGAAGGCTGATCACGAAGCATGGCAACAACGCATTCGCAGCCTGCTTGGTAAAATCGAAGAAGTCGAATAAGCCAAAACAAAAACAGAGCTTTAAGGCTCTGTTTTTCTCTCTGCAGGAAGCAGCGAATTACTCGATATCAATGGCTTCCTGAGAAAGGATAACGCCTGTGGTATCTGCATATAGGTGGTCTTCCGGCAAGAAAGTCACGCCACCGAAATTCACTGGCACATCCACTTCACCAATACTTTGGCTGTCTGCTCCCACCGGAATAGATGCCAGCGCCTGAATACCGATATCCAGCTCGTCAATGGTATCGACATCGCGTACACAACCATACACCACAATACCTTCCCAGTTGTTGTCAGCAGCCATGGCGGCAATGTCTGCATCAACCAATGCACGGCGCAGTGAGCCGCCACCGTCTACCAGCATCACACGGCCTTCGCCGTCCTGCTCGGCCACTTCACGAATCAGTCCATTGTCTTCAAAGCACTTGATGGTAGTTACCTGACCACCAAAAGAGCTGCGGCCACCGTATGAACTCATCATCGGTTCAAGAACATCAACCTGATCCAGGTACATGTCACACAGTTCGGAGGTATTGTATTCCATAGTCAGACTTCTCTTAGGCAATTGGAGCTGAATCGTTGTGGCGCCAAGATTGGGTTTCGCGTCACCCTCAGCAAAAAAGTATACGACAAGCTAAGGCTTTGCAATGACTCACGGCACAATTCATCAGGCCGTTTGTCATCACCTTTGTCACTGTATCAACTAATTAAGATGCCTGCCGCAAACAAGGCGTTAGTTAGCAGTGCGACTTTTACAATATCGCCCATCATCGGACGAAGGGTTTCGCCATCCGGCGATTGCCAAACGGCAATACCGTGTTTTGCTGCCAATGGCAGTGCTAACAGGAACAGCCAACCTGACCAACCCACAGGTTGAAGCAGTGAAAAGAGGGCAAAGCTCGCGAAAGCAGCAATGAGCAACACTTGATGATAGGCGCGGCTCCATCGTGGCCCCATTCGGACTACCAATGTGTGTTTGCCGCAGGCGCGGTCATTATCAATGTCGCGCAGATTGTTGATGTTCAGTACGCCGACGGCCAATAAACCACACGCCGTGGCAGGCAGCAGAACGACGGAATTTAACGTGCCTGCTTGCAAATAATAGGTACCAGCCACGCCGAGCCAGCCAAAGAAAATCAGTACCGACAGGTCGCCCAATCCTTTGTAGCCATAGGGTTTGTTCCCCACGGTGTAGCAAATAGCTGCGACAATCGCGAGCGCGCCAAGGCCGATAAAACTGAGGATGTCAGCAGTTTTGTCGAATGCCGTCAACACCAGTGCCCCGCCTACGACGATAGTCAGGACCACGTTTAGAATCATGGCCTTTTTCATCGTGGCTGGTGTAACAAGACCTTGCTGAATCGCACGTTTAGGACCAAGACGGTCATCATTATCTGTGCCTTTGATGGCATCACCGTAATCGTTGGCAAGGTTCGAGAGGATCTGCAGAAGCAGCGCGGTCACCAGTGCCAATACCGTGAGGGTGATGGAAAACTGCGAGGTCTGCGCTGCCACAGCACTGCCACACAGAATGCAGGCTATCGCCAGTGGCAGGGTTTTCGGACGGGCGGCGTCGAGCCAGGTTTTGAAAGTAGATGCGGACATATCGCCTTGGCATTGAATGATTTAAAGCAGGTCACATTATTGGTGTTTTTGTCGCAGTGGGCAATGCTAATCCCGGATGTGGTGTCTCCAGATACGAGAAAGGGCAGCGATATGCTGCCCTTTGAGTAACTTTACCTGAACAATTACAGGATGAAGCGGCTCAGATCTTCGTCGTCGACCAGCTCTTCAAGGTGGCTGCGCACGTATTCTGAGTTGATTTCGAAAGACTCACCGCCACGCTCGCTCGCGTCGAAGGAGATTTCGTCCACCAGACGCTCCATCACAGTGTGCAGACGACGGGCACCGATGTTCTCGGTTTTCTCGTTCACACGCCATGCAGCGTTTGCGATCTCTTCAATACCATCTTCGGTGAAGGTCAGGTTCACTTCTTCGGTACCCATCAGTGCTGAATATTGCGCCGTCAGGGAAGCATTAGGTTCAGTCAGGATACGTTTAAAGTCAGATGCAGTCAGCGCTTCCAGCTCAACGCGGATTGGCAGACGGCCCTGAAGCTCCGGGATCAGATCTGACGGAGACGCTACCTGGAATGCGCCCGACGCGATGAACAGGATGTGGTCAGTTTTCACCATGCCGTGCTTGGTAGAGACGGTACTGCCTTCAACGAGTGGCAGCAGGTCACGTTGCACACCTTCACGGGAAACGTCTGGACCTGAACTTTCACCGCGTTTACAAATTTTGTCGATTTCGTCGATGAATACGATACCGTTGTTTTCCACTGACGCGATGGCCTGATCTTTCAGCTCTTCCTGATTGACCAGCTTCGCCGCTTCCTCTTCGGTTGCGGCTTTAAGCGCGTCTTTCAACTTCATCTTGCGCTTTTTCGCTGTGGTGCCACCACCCAGGTTTTGGAACATGCTCTGCAGCTGGTTGGTCATTTCTTCCATACCAGGAGGCGCCATGATTTCCATGCTCATCTGTGGAGCCGCCAGATCGATCTCTATTTCTTTATCGTCCAGCTGGCCTTCACGGATTTTCTTACGGAAGCTTTGGCGGGTTGCCGAGTCAGCTTTTGGCTCTTCATTCTGGCCCCAAGCGTCACGTGGCGGTGGAAGAAGTACATCGAGAATGCGCTCTTCTGCCAGCTCTTCCGCGCGGAATTTTACTTTTTCCATCGCTTGCTGGTGGGTCATCTTGATCGCCACATCCGTCAGATCACGGATGATGGTTTCAACTTCCTTACCCACATAGCCCACTTCGGTGAACTTGGTGGCTTCTACTTTGATGAACGGCGCATTAGCCAGTTTGGCCAGACGGCGAGCAATTTCGGTTTTACCAACACCGGTTGGGCCAATCATCAGAATGTTTTTCGGGGTCACTTCTACACGCAGATCTTCATTGAGCTGCATGCGACGCCAGCGGTTACGAAGTGCGATAGCAACGGCGCGCTTAGCTTTGTCCTGACCGATAATGTGTCGGTCAAGCTCGGAAACGATTTCACGTGGGGTCATTTCAGACATGCTTTAGATCCTGTCTTAATAATCGAGTTCTTCAACGGTGTGGTGCTGGTTGGTGAACACACAGATGTCACCCGCGATGGTCAGCGACTTTTCAGCGATTTCGCGCGCATCCAGCTCAGTATTTTCAAGCAGTGCAGTGGCTGCTGCCTGCGCGAAGTTACCGCCTGAACCAATCGCAATTAGATCGTGTTCTGGCTGAACTACATCACCGTTACCTGTGATGATCAGCGACGCTGTTTCGTCTGCGACTGCCAGCAAGGCTTCAAGGCGTCGCAGTGCGCGGTCAGTACGCCAGTCTTTGGCGAGCTCTACTGCTGCTTTGGTCAGGTGACCCTGATGCATTTCCAGTTTGCGCTCGAAACGTTCGAACAGAGTGAATGCGTCAGCCGTACCACCGGCAAAACCTGCCAGTACCTTGTTGTTGTACAAACGACGAACTTTACGGGCATTGCCCTTCATGACCGTATTACCCAGTGACACCTGGCCATCACCGGCGATCACTACTTTGCCGTTGCGGCGAACAGAAACGATAGTTGTCACGGAAGAACCTCTACTTTTCTCTCTGGTTATTACCAGTATGGGTTGTTACTGCAGAGGTGGGGACGGGGATAAATAAATTCAAGGGTAAAGCCATCGAGATTATGGCTTTACCCTTGATACCCAAACAAACTGAAGATGCAGGATTCAGCGAGATTGACTGGCGTTGTGATCGTGGCGTCCCTTTGCAGGTGTAGTCATCTCCATCAAAAAGGGACAACAAAGAGCGCGATGGCAGTCAACTCGCCCGAAGGGAGGCCCTCAATGCGCCCACTTCTTTGTTAAATTCCACGGAAATAGAATGACTATTCCTCGCGAAATTTGCCTTGAATTGAACGCATTGATGACCTCTGAATGAAAGCATCTTCAGGTTGCTTGGGTATAAGTGTTCAGAATCAGTTCAGGCTTGGGGAAATCAGTTCCAATACCAGATAGCGCAAGGCTCGATGCCAGCACGGCGAAGTAGGTTGCGATCGCGCTCTGCTTCACGCTTCATTGGGTAAGGGCCAAGTACCACACGGTACCAGAGGCCTTTTTCACCCTGACTGGTTTTGATATGGCTTTCGAGACCCTGGAAAGCAATCATGGCTTTGCGCTCGTCTGCTTGACTCGCACTGCGGTAAGCGCCGCATTGCATCAAATAAGGGCGGCTGGAAAGTTCTGGCTCGCTGGCCTCGACTTTCACTTCTTTGTTTTCCAGCTCTTCAATGTAGCTCCACTTCTCCTCAGGTTTTGGCGGGATCACTTTCTCGTCTTTCTTCTGAGGTTTGACAGTTGGCTTCGCTGGTTTGGTTTCAACAACAGGCTCTGCGGGAGGTTCACTGGTGGAAAGGTAATAGAGACCATAGCCAAAGCCTGCCACCAAGATCAGAGCGAGAAAAGCCCATTTGAAAGGGAAAGCAGGTTTAGGAGGCTGCTTCTTGGTGTTTCGGGTTGGTTTACGTGGTGCTTTGCCACGTTTGACATAATCTCTGGTTGCCACTGATTTTCGTGTCTTTTCTGCTCTATAAAGGCTATATGGTACTGGCTCGCGAACTTGCGCGCCAGTACCAGTCTGACCAGATTAGCGTGATGGTGGTGCCACACTCTCGCGGATAACGAGCTGAGCATCAAGAAGGCGTGAACCTGCTTGCACATCATTGCCTTTGAGGATTTTCAGCAGCATTAACATCGCTTGGCGGCCAATGTCGTAGCGTGGCTGGGAAACCGTGGTCAGGGCCGGGTCACAGTATTCTGCGAACTGGATGTCATCAAAGCCGACAATCGAAATGTCATGCGGCACGCGGAAACCCAGTCGTTTTGCTTGCTGCATAGCACCAATCGCCATCACATCTGAGTGACAGAACACTGCGGTCGGTGGGGTTGGCAGAGAAAGCAAGGTGGTCATTGCACGTGCGCCTGCTGCAAAGGTGAAATCACCGGTCACTGTGTAGGCAGGATTGATGGTCACGCCACCACGGCGCAGCGCCTGTTGGTAACCCTGTACACGGAACTGGGTGAGCGCAGCATCAGGATCGCCGGTGATCTGCGCGATCTGCTTGTGGCCGACCTGAGTCAGGTAGTTCACCGCTTCAAACGCTGCAGTCAGGTTATCGATGTGAACGGTAGGCAGTTCCAGTTCAGGCGCGTATTCACAGGCCATGACCAGTGGAGGCAGGTTCTTCTGCTCCGGCTTGCTGACGTCAAAGGGAAGATCAGTACCTAAAAGGAGCATACCGTCAGCTTGCTTGGTGAAGACCAGGTTAACGAACGAACTTTCGCGGCTTTCCTGTTGACCGCTGTCACCTAGCAGCACGAGATAGCCGTGCTCCATCGCCGCTTCCTCGATACCGCGGATGATCTCTGTAAAGTAGGGATCACAGATATCGGGCACGATAGCCACGATGGTTTTTGATTCATTGCGACGTAAGTTTCTTGCCAGCGAATTGGGGCTGTAGCCCGCTTCCATTACCGCTTGCTCAACTTTCTTTCGGGTAGACGCCGAGACTTTTTCCGGGTTCATCAGCGCGCGAGAAACCGTCGCCGTAGAGACGCCAGCCAGATGGGCAACATCCTTCATTGTCGCCATAGTGTAATTCCTCTTTCTCGTTATGATTGGCGATGCTTCCCAGATGACCGGGACCTTCAGCAACGGGACAATTTTTGTCCACACGCCCTATCTTAATCCTATGGAGATGTATTAAACATGGTCATGTTAACAGTAATTGCAAGAATACCGTGATCTCGGTCGGTTTAAGTGAATGAAATTGCATTCAGCTCATATCTTGCGGTTCGATATCGAGTGACCAGCGGACTTTTTTTGACAGCGGCAACTGGCGAATCGCCGGCAGTGCCATGGTTAATCTTTGCTGTAAAATCTTGCGGTTAGGCGCTTGGAAAACCAATTGCCAGCGAAAACGCCCTGCTCTGCGGTGCAATGGAGCTGGAGCAGGCCCCATGACTGCGCATTCATCTTCCGGGATTGGTGATGCATCCAAGACAGTTCTCGCCTGATGCAGAAACTGCTCCACTTCTCCGCTGTGGTGGGATTCGGCGCGGAGTAAGGCGAAATAGCTATATGGCGGCAGATGCGCCATTTTCCGCTCATTCAATGCCTCGGCAGCAAAGCTGTCGTAGCCTTTGTGGATGAGTGACTGCAGCAGAGCATGATCCGGGTGATGGGTTTGGAGTAATACATACCCGGGTTTGCTGGCGCGTCCTGCACGTCCTGCTACCTGAACAAACAGCTGTGCCAGACGTTCCGGTGCACGGAAATCGTTACTGAAAAGCGCGCTGTCCACATCCACCAAAGCCACCAAAGTGACATCAGGAAAGTGATGGCCTTTCGCCAGCATTTGGGTGCCAATCAGGATTTGGTATTCCTTGTTGTGAATGGCATTGAGATAGGCTTCGAGCGCGCCTTTACGACGTGTGTTATCACGGTCGATTCGGATGGTTTTGTATTCCGGAAACAGGGTTTCCAACTGGGCTTCCAACTGCTCGGTGCCCACACCGACACTGATCAATTGCGTTGAGCCACAACTTCCACATTGGTGCGGAATAGGGCGCTGCGATCCGCAATGGTGACAGCGAAGTTCGTTGCTGCTCTGGTGCAGGGTGTAATAGGCGTCGCAGCGTTTACATTCTGCCAGCCAGCCGCATTCATGGCACATCAATGCCGGAGCATAGCCGCGGCGGTTCAGGAACAACATCACTTGATTGCCTTGAGAAAGGTGCTTTCGCATCTCAGCAATCAAAGGGGCGGAAAGTCCTGCTTCTAAATAAAGGCCGCGAATATCCAACACCCCGTTTTGGGTTTTGAGTGCATTACCTGCACGCACAGATAAAGTCAGATGATGGTATTTGCCAGTTTTGGCGTTGTGCAGGCTTTCAAGACAAGGTGTGGCGGAGCCGAGTACTACGGGCACATTCTCTTCATGCCCACGCATGACGGCCAGATCGCGGGCGTGATAACGGAAGGAGTCCTGCTGTTTATAAGACGCATCATGCTCTTCATCGACAACGATAATACCGAGTGATTTACACGGCGAAAACAGGGCGGAACGGGTACCGATAATAATGGCAGCTTCATTGTCGCGGGCTGCCAACCAGGCGTTCAAGCGCTCGGTATCATTGAGCCCGGAATGCATCACCACGACAGGTACATTGAAGCGGCGTTTGAAACGGTTGATGGTTTGCGGCGTCAAGCCAATTTCGGGTACCAGAATGAGTGCTTGCTGCCCTCTTTTTAGCACAGGCTCCAAAAGGTTTAAGTAGACCTCTGTTTTCCCTGACCCGGTGACGCCTTCTATTAAATAGCAGGCAAATTCCGGATTGGCATTGATAGTGGCAACCGCCATCGCCTGCTCGCTGTTGAGCCTTGGCTTGTCTTCCACGACTTCATAGCTTTGTTGCCAAGGCTTTGCGCGCTGCTCTTTTACCGCTTCAATCCAGCCTTTTTCTTCCACCGTTTTGAGAATGGTGGCGCTTAACTCTTCTTCCAGCAGATCGCCGTGTGTCATCGCACTCTGGCGTAATAAGGTGAGAACGCGAGCTTGCTTTGGCGCGCGGGTGAGGGCAGACAATGGCTGCTCTTTCCCGGCTTCGGTCAGTTGCCAGCACTTTTCACGGTCTTTGACTGCTGGTTTGCCTTTCCGCAGCGCACCCGGCATGACAGTCGCCAGTGCATCACCTAATGGATACTGGTAGTAGCGGCTTGCCCAGTTCAATACCTTATATAAAGAGGGCGTCCATAGCGGGGTGCTATCCAAAACCGCATTGATGGGTTTGATTTGTTCGAGCGGAAATTCAGAGGTGTCGGTCAATGTGACGACAATGCCTACTTTATATTGCTTACCAAACGGGACACGCACGCGACCACCCACAACCGGCATTTCATTGGCAATGCGATAGTCGAAGGTTTTATGAAGCGGAACGGGCAGCGCCACCTGAGCAATCGTCGGGGTCATTGTGCGATAAGGTCTTGGAATTCAAATAAGGTTGGCGACAGTGTACCCATGCTGCTGGCGGGCGAAAAGCACAGGGTGAAGATTCTTTGGCCCTGCCCATTGAAAGTGCATGGAAATGAATTGAACAAAAAAGTTGCGATCGCAGGTCACCTTGATTAGAATCCGCGCCTTACAAACAGTTTGTTAACGACGTGTGGTGCCCGATAGGCTCGGGAGAGCGACACGGCCTTAGATAAGAGGTAATCCCTATGAAAGCTGGTATCCATCCAGAATACGCTGCAGTAACTGCAAAATGTTCATGTGGCAACACTTTTGAATTCAAAACGACTCTGGGTAAAGACATCAACCTGGACGTATGTGACAAGTGTCACCCATTCTACACCGGTACTCAGCGTGTAGTTGACACTGGTGGTCGTGTTGACCGCTTCAAGAAACGTTTCGGCGTTCTTAGCAGCAAGTAATTGCGAATTTAATAAAAAAGGGTGCGTAAGCACCCTTTTTTTGTTGCCTGATACAGCTTGTAAGACCTTTTACACCCTTCAGTATAGGTAGACTATTACAGTTTATCCAAGCGAGTTTTGCCAACTTGGTTCAATCCTTACTAGCTCTGGCTTTCGCGCTGCGTTAACATTTTAAATTCCTTTATCTTCCGCCCAATGACCTGAAAGTGTCATAAGAAATGACGACACTTGTCTTTTATTTGAGTCCGCTAAACTCAATTGAGGAATAAGTCGTTGCCTGTGTGGAGATACAGGCAATGAGCGGGAAGATGCAACCCGGATAAACATGGGAATGCGCAAATTCCGCCACTTGTTGATTGTAATGCCCAGCTTGCGGGAAGGCAGTCAGCAAGATAATGGGGCAGGCAGAGGGCCCCTTATTATATTTAGCCAATAACAATTACAGTCAGGAACAATACATGTCTGAAGACAAACGCCAACAGGCGCTGGATTATCATGAATTTCCAGTGCCGGGCAAAATCTCCGTAGAACTCTCCAAACCCGCTGATACGGTAGAAGATCTGGCGCTGGCGTACAGCCCAGGTGTTGCTGAACCCGTCCGCGAAATCGCACAAGATGCCGACAACGTTTATAAATACACTGCAAAGGGCAACATGGTTGCAGTGATCTCAAACGGCACCGCGATCCTCGGTCTGGGTAACCTTGGCCCGCTGGCATCAAAGCCGGTGATGGAAGGTAAAGCACTGCTGTTCAAACGCTTCGCTGGTCTCGATTCTATCGACATCGAAGTGAAACACCGCACTATCGAAGAGTTCGTCGACACCGTCGCGAACATCTCCGACACTTTCGGTGGTATTAACCTGGAAGATATCAAAGCGCCAGACTGCTTTGAGATTGAAAAGCAGCTCATCGAGCGCTGTCATGTACCAGTATTCCACGATGACCAACACGGTACCGCGATTGTGACTGCCGCAGGTATGCTGAATGCGCTTGAGCTTCAGGGCAAAGACATCAAAGAGTCGGTCATCATTTGCCTTGGCGCAGGTGCTGCTGCAGTGGCGTGCATGGAACTGCTGATCAAATGCGGCGCGCAGCGTGAGAAAATTTACATGCTGGACCGCAAAGGCGTGATTCACACCCGTCGTGATGACATCAACGAATACAAGCAACTGTTCGCCAACAACACGGACAAGCGCACGCTGGAAGACGTGATTGAAGGCGCGGACATTTTCCTTGGTGTATCCGGCCCAGACCTTTTGCCACCGGAAGCGCTGAAGCTGATGGCGGACAAGCCAATCGTGTTTGCGTGTTCAAACCCTGACCCGGAAATCAAACCAGAACTGGCACACGAAGTGCGTGATGACCTGATTATGGGGACGGGTCGTTCAGACTACCCGAATCAGGTCAACAACGTGCTTTGCTTCCCATTCATTTTCCGCGGCGCGCTGGATGTTCGTGCCAGCCGTATCAACGATGAAATGAAACTGGCGGCGGTAGAAGCTATCCGTGCACTGGCGAAAGAGCCGGTACCGGAAGGTGTTCTGAAAGCTGCACGTGTTGATAAGCTGGAGTTTGGTAAGGAATACATCATTCCAAAACCAATGGATCCGCGCCTTTTGCCACGCGTTGCGAAAGCCGTTGCTGAAGCCGCGGTGGAGTCAGGTGTTGCACGTATTGAAATGCCGGAAAACTACATGGCAGATAAAGAAGCATAATTGCTGCTTTATCTGAATAAAAAAACCAGCCGATTGGCTGGTTTTTTTGTTTGAATCTTTTCGAGAAGTTAACGAAATCAATACTCTTCTTCGTTAAACTCGATGCCTAATTCCTTCATAATGCGCTTAACTTCCGCTGGCACACTATCGCTTTTATCTTTGCGAATATCGTCGTCCGTTGGCAGTGGCTGTCCGGTGTAGGCATGCAGAAATGCTTCGCAAAGCAATTCACTGTTGGTGGCATGGCGTAGATTGTTGACCTGGCGACGGGTACGTTCGTCGGTCAGGATTTTAAGCACTTTTAGCGGGATAGAGACGGTGATTTTCTTTACCTGCTCTTTCTTTTTACCGTGCTCGGCGTAAGGGTTAATATACTCGCCATTCCAGTCTGCCATTGTTCACCTTCTGTAGCAGTTTAGGGTCTAAAATCGCTGCCAACACGGGGAACAAAATGCCCAGGTTGGATGAAACACAAATTCTAGCGATATTAACTGCTACATGTAAAGACATATGGACGTCTAGAAGTGTTGACGTCTCAAGTTTGAATGGTTAAGGTTGACCAAATACCAATCAGATCACATTTTGATTTAAGATTGCGCTGAATACGATCATATAAAGACAGGGAAGCACGCCATGAGCGACAAGAAGTCCGCAACCATCGCCGTCCGCACCGGTATCACTACAGATTCACAGCACCACGCCGTTGTGCCTCCACTGTACCTTTCGACGAATTATGAATTCCCTGAGTTTGGCGAAGTGCCGACTTATGACTATGCCCGTGGTGGCAACCCAACCCGTTCTTTACTGGAAAAAGCGTTAGCTGATCTGGAAAACGGCGCAGGTGCTGTGGTCACAAACTGCGGCATGGCAGCAATTAACCTTCTACTGTCACTGGTTTCACCGGATGACCTGATTATCGCACCGCACGATTGCTACGGCGGTACCTACCGCTTGTTTGATTCCCGGGCAAAGAAAGGCGCTTTCAAGGTGGAGTTTGTAGACCAAACTGACTCTGCAGCTCTTGATGCCGCACTGGCGAAGAATCCTAAGCTGGTCTGGCTTGAAACGCCATCGAACCCATTGCTGCGCGTGGTTGATGTTGCAGACATCTGCAAAAAAGCCAAAGCCATCGGCGCTTGGGTTGGTGTCGATAACACCTTCCTGTCTCCCGCTTTGCAGCAGCCACTGAACCTTGGGGCTGATTTTGTTGTTCATTCAACCACCAAATTTATTAATGGCCATTCAGACACCGTCGGCGGTGTTGTGGTGGCGAAAGAAGCTGAGCTTTATGAAGAGCTGAAATGGTGGGGTAACTGCATTGGGGCTACCGGTAACGCATTCGATAGCTACATGACGCTGCGTGGTCTTCGCACTCTGAACGCAAGAATGCGTCAGCATGAGGAAAACAGTGCAGAAGTACTGGAATACCTCAAACAGGAATCTCTGGTGAGCACTATCTACCATCCGGCTCTGCCAACGCACCCGGGCCATGAGATTGCGAAGAAACAACAATCAGGTTTTGGCGGAATGTTGAGCTTTGAGCTTAAAGGCGGTGAAAGTGAGCTGAAACTTTTCCTATCCTCCCTTAAGCTGTTCACTTTGGCCGAATCATTGGGTGGCGTGGAGAGTCTGGTGACACATCCCGGCTCAATGACGCACCGTGCCATGTCGGACGAAGCGCAGGCGGAAGCAGGCTTGGCGGCCACACTGCTTCGCTTGTCTATCGGTTTGGAAGACAAAGCCGATCTGGTCGCCGACCTGAAGCAAGCATTCGATAAAGTAAGAGAGAGCCAGTAATGAGCGCGGTTGAAGTCGTATCTCCTCAGCAGTCGCAGTCCCGTCAGTTACATAAGTTCGGGGGCAGCAGCCTAGCCGACCCTGATTGTTTTCGCAGAGTCACGCGTATTCTTGCGCAATACAGTGGTGAAACGGACATTATCGTGGTGTCTGCTGCGGGCAAAACCACGAACCGTCTGATTGAATGGCTGGATCTGCTTGGCAAAGACGGTCGGTTGGCCCATGAAGCACTGCAAAGCTTGCGTAAATATCAGCAGGATTTGATTGAGAACCTGATTGAAGGCGAGCAAAAGCAATCGCTGGTGGATGCATTGTATGAAGACTTCAGCGTCTTGGCGCAGGCGGCGGAAAACCCACTGACTGGAGCTCAACGCGCCTGGGCGCAAGGCTTTGGTGAAGTCTGGTCAGCGCGTTTGTTGTCTGCACTGCTGACACAGCTTGAATTACCTGCCGTGATGCTCGACTCCCGCTCTTTCCTACGAGCTGAACGTGGCGCACAGCCAGAAGTGGATCGCGCAAGCTCGTGGCCCCTTCTGAAAGAACAACTGGTTCAACATACCAAACGCCGCGTTGTTATCACCGGATTCATGGCACGTAACACTGAAGGTGAAACCGTGCTGCTGGGGCGCAATGGCTCCGATTACTCAGCAACCATCATTGGTGCCTTAGCCGATGTCAGCCGTGTGACCATTTGGAGTGACGTCGCTGGTGTATACAGTGCAGACCCACGCATTGTTGGTGACGCCTGTTTGCTGCCGCTGCTGCGCCTTGATGAAGCGGCTGAACTGGCGCGTCTTGCAGCACCTGTGCTGCACACCCGAACGCTGCAGCCAGTAGCACAAAGCTGTATCGACCTGAATCTGCGCTGTAGCTATGACCCAGAATCAGGCTCAACCCGCATTGAACGTGTTCTGGCTTCTGGCCGAGGCGCGAAAATTATTACCTCATTGAGTGATGTCTGCCTGCTTGAACTGGATGTTCCTCGCTCACACGACTTTGATACCGCGCGCCGCGATATCGAACGACTGTTGACCCGAAACCAAATCCAGCCGCTGGCGTCATCATTCAGTGCTGACCAACACCGTATCCAGCTCGCTTATACAGGCGAAGTGGTCAACAGCGTATTGGAGCAGTTGCAAAACGCCGGCATTCCCGCTGATATCCGTCTCCGTGAAGGCTACAGCATGGTCGCTGCGGTGGGCGCGGGTGTAACGGCAAACCCTGTTCATTGTCACGGTTTTTACCAACAGCTTCGCAGCCAACCGATAGAGTTTATCTGTGAGTCTGGCAGTGGCCTCAGCATCGCGGCGATTTTGCGTAAAGCGAACACATCGGCGTTGGTGTCAGATATTCACCGCGCACTTTTTCAAGCGCAGCGTCGTATTGGCTTGGTGTTGCTGGGTAAAGGCAATATCGGTAGTCGTTGGCTGAATCTGTTTGCGGAGCAAAAAGCGGCACTCGAAAAACGCCATGGCATGAGCTTTGAGCTTATCTCGGTGCAAGACAGTGATAACCAATGGGTCGATTTCGATGGTATTGATGCAGATAGTGTCATGACCCGTTTTGATGAAGTTGCCAAACCCTATGAAGGGAGCGATTGGCTGACTGCATTGCTCAATCACCCTTACGATGACATTGTCGTGCTGGACGTGACCGCAAGTGCACCGCTGTCGATGCAATATCCGGAACTGGCTGAACATGGTTATCACCTGATTTCTGCGAACAAGGTAGCAGGCTCTGCGAGTGGCGAGTTATACCATCAGGTTCAGGATGCGTTTGCGAAGACAGGTCGTTTCTGGCTGTACAACGCGACAGTCGGTGCAGGCCTTCCCGTGAACCATGCGGTGCGTGATTTGCGTGAAAGCGGCGATCATATTATTGCGATTTCAGGCATCTTCTCTGGAACCTTGTCTTGGCTGTTCCAGCAGTTCAACGGCGATATCAAATTCAGTGAGCTTTTGGAACAGGCGTGGCAACAAGGTCTGACCGAACCTGACCCACGTGAAGATCTCAGCGGCTCAGATGTCATGCGTAAGCTGGTGATTCTGGCGCGTGAGTCTGGCCTGGATATCGAGCCGGAGCAGGTACAGGTTCAATCATTAGTGCCTGATGCGCTTGCTGCACTGTCGTTGGATGCCTTTCTGGATAACAGCAGTCAGCTGGATGAAGCGCTTGAAGATTGGCTTGAGCAGGCGAAAAGAGAACAGGGCGTCCTTCGTTATGTAGCAAGACTTTCTCGCGATGGAAAAGCGCGTGTTGGGATTGAAGTGCTGCCTGAAGAGCACCCTCTTGCCAACCTGCTGCCTTGCGACAACATCTTTGCTATCGAGAGTCAGTGGTATCGTGAAAACCCATTGGTTATTCGCGGGCCGGGCGCGGGTCGTGATGTGACCGCAGGCGCTTTACTCTCTGACTTGAATCGCATCGCATCTTTGTTGAAATAGTCGAGATACGAATAGAAAAAGCGGAGCCTATGCTCCGCTTTTTTGTACTCTGTGCAGTGTGACTCAAGGTTTACGTGAGCTCTGAGATATTTTGCGTGAAAGACTTACATGATCATCATGAATAAAATTCAAGTTAAGTAAGTTGACTTTAAAATGCGCGCAATTCAATATCTAGACATATAGACGTCTATATGGATGTCGGCTTTAAAGGATTTTTCGGTAGGATGTTACCGAAGTAGGGAGACGTTATGGGATATTCACACGCCAGTCATTTGGACGCACTTAATCAAAACCTTTCTGATTTGAACGGCGATATCAACGTTTCGTTTGAATTCTTCCCGCCCAGTTCTGAAGCCATGGAGCAAACGCTTTGGGCTTCGGTACAACGCCTGAAAACCCTAAAGCCTAAGTTTGTTTCCGTGACTTACGGTGCGAACTCCGGTGAGCGTGACCGTACCCATGGCATCGTGAAAAGCATCAAGCAAGAAACCGGTATTGAAGCTGCTCCTCACCTGACCTGTATCGACGCGAGTCGCGATGAACTGCGTGAAATCGCACGTGACTACTGGAATAGCGGTATTCGTCACATCGTGGCCCTGCGTGGTGACCTGCCAGAAAAAAGTCAGAAGCCGGATATGTACGCTGCAGATTTGGTAGAGCTTTTGAAAGGCGAAGCGGACTTTGACATTTCTGTCGCAGCTTACCCGGAAGTTCACCCTGAAGCGAAAAGTGCGCAAGCAGATTTGATAAACCTTAAGCGTAAGGTTGATGCGGGCGCAAACCGTGCAATCACCCAATTCTTCTTTGATGTAGAAAGCTACCTGCGTTTTCGTGACCGCTGCGCCGCGGCAGGTATTGATGTTGAAATCATCCCGGGCATCTTGCCTGTATCTAACTTCAAGCAGGCTTCGAAGTTTGCCAACATGACTAACGTGCGCATCCCTGCTTGGATGTATAAGCAATATGAAGGTTTGGAAGACGATGCGGTGACCCGTCAGATGGTTGGTGCGAGCAACGCTATCGACATGGTGCGCGTATTAAGCCGCGAAGGTGTGAAGGATTTCCATTTCTATACCTTGAACCGTGCAGAGCTGACCTACGCGCTTTGCCACACTTTGGGTGTACGTCCTACGGCATAAACGACATTTCAGCTAACCAGAAACAAAAAAACCGTCGCAATGCGACGGTTTTTGCTTTCTGGAAAGTCCTTACTGAGCAACGACTTTCTTGCCCATCGACATGTTTTCCATGGCGTTGAGTTCAAACAGGACTTCCTCTGCCCACGTCAGCCATGCTTCTTTGCGAAGAATGTTGCGGCGCAGTGTCAGTCGCTCCAGACGGCCTTCACGAGTCAGCAGGGCGGTGTCAGCGTAGTTGCTGCGCTCCATGTCTCGGTATTGACTTAACTGCAAGCGGCTTTCGTCCATCAGTGCGTGCATATGTTCGATCATTGGGGTGGGGTCGAATATGCTGCACGTTAGCAGTTTTGCAGAAACTTCATCGCGGTCAGTGGGATGTTTTGCCGGCATTAAGAACCACTCATAGAGGCTCTGCCTGCCAATGTCCGTGATGGAGTAGACCTTTCTGTCCGGTTTGCCATCCTGTGGTTCTAAACGACAACTCACTGCGCCCATATCGGCCAGTTTATTGAGTTCGCGATAGACTTGTTGGTGGCTGGCTTTCCAGAAGTGCCCGATAGCATTTGAAAACTCTTTGGTTATATCGTAACCAGTTGCATCACGATGGCTAAGCACCGTGAGTATTACATGCGGTAGTGACATCTCTTCTATCCAAAATCTTAAAAGGCGATCCTTAGCCCTGGGATGCCGCTCTTTGGCGAATTTATTTTTTCCACAACACTGGGCGGATCGACACGTTTTTCGTTGCCGAACATACTTTGCCTCTTGCCAACAATGCACCGAAAAAACGCGGTGCGAAAAGCGCAGTATGAAGACACTTAAACGGTTATTTATACTTCGGTGTTTTGCCTATACCTTTGTCACGATAACGTCACGAACAGGCAAGAAAACATATTAATAACATTATCAATGCAACAACAATCGAAAAAGACTCTCGAAAAATAAAAAAGGCTGCAACATGGCAGCCTTTCTTAATTTTGAATCAGTTTCTCATTTATCCGGTATTTCGCATGCCAGCAGCAATACCTGCGATGGTCACCATCAACGCTTCATCCAATTCAGTATTTTCCTCTTCTGTAGCACGTGTACGGCACAGAAGCTCAGCCTGAAGCATATTCAGCGGTTCAACATAGATGTTACGCAGACGGATAGATTCGGCACCCCAAGGGTTCTGTTCCATCAAGTGGTCGCTGTTCTCAACCATTAGTACCGCTTTGATGTCTTGCGCTAAACGATCGCGCAGTTCGTCACCCAGTCTCCAAAGAGATTCATCCACCAGTTTCTCATCATAGTATTGAGAAATGGATGGGCTGGTCTTGGTGAATACCATCTCCAGCATACCCAGACGGGTTGAGAAGAATGGCCACTCGCGACACATCTCCTCAAGGAACTTGAGGTGACCGTTATCGATAGAGAACTGAATCGCCTGACCAGCACCCAGCCAAGCTGGCAGCAACAAACGGTTCTGACTCCATGCGAAAATCCATGGGATAGCGCGAAGGCTTTCTACGCCGCCATTCGGGTTACGTTTAGATGGACGGGAACCCAATGGCAGTTTACCCAGTTCCAACTCTGGTGTTGTCGCTCGGAAATAAGGAACGAAGTCTTCGTGACCACGAACGACGCCACGGTAAGCTTCACAGGAAACTTCGCTTAAGGTTTCCATCAAGTCGCGCCATTCCTGCTTAGGTGCTGGTGGTGGCAACAGGTTCGCTTCCAGAATTGCGCTGGCGTAAAGATTCAGGCTCTGAATGGCAACGTCCGGCAGACCCAGCTTGAAGCGAATCATCTCGCCCTGCTCAGTCACGCGAAGGCCACCTTTCAGACTACGAGGAGGCTGGGACAGCAGTGCAGCGTGCGCAGGCGCACCACCGCGACCAATAGAACCACCACGGCCGTGGAACAGCACCAGATCGACACCGGCGTCTTCACACAGCTCAACCAGTTGCTCCATAGCTTTATATTGGGCCCAACCTGCCGCCATCACACCTGCGTCTTTGGCGGAGTCCGAGTAGCCAATCATGACCATCTGGAAATTTTGGATAAAGCCGCGGTACCAGTCGATGCTCAGCAGTTGGCTGATCACAGACTTGGCATTGTTGAGGTCTTCCAGGGTTTCAAACAGCGGACATACGTCCATACGAAACGGACAGCCAGCTTCTTTCAGAAGAAGATGAACCGCCAGCACATCAGACGCTGTGCGTGCCATAGAGATGACGTAGGCACCCAGAGCTTCACGAGGCTGCTGCGCTACGATACGGCAGGTATCCAGCACTTCCTGTACTTCATCAGAAGGCTCCCAGTCACGTGGCAGCAAAGGACGCTTAGAGCTCAGCTCACGAATAAGGAACGCTTGTTTGTCCTGCTCGCTCCACTGGCTATAGTCGCCCATGCCCAATGTGCGGGTCACTTCAGACAGCACATTCGCATGGCGGGTGCTTTCCTGGCGGATATCCAGCTTAATGAGGTTAACACCGAAGGTGCGGATACGGCGCAGCGTATCAAGCAGCAGACCATCAGCAATAATGCCCATGCCACATTCATGCAGTGACTGGTAACACGCGTGCAGCGGTGTCCACAGCTGGTCAACGTTGGTGAGGATGTCTTTTTCATCGCTACGACGGCCATGGATTTGTGCATCCAGGTAATCCAGGGTGTTGGTCAGTGTCTTGCGCAGCGATTTCAGGATTGCTCGGTAAGGTTCGTGCTCGTCACCAGCCATGGCGCGAACCACGTCGTTGCAGCGTGTCATCGACAGTTCGCTGATGAGCTCCTGAATATCGCCCAAATAAAGATCAGCGGCTTTCCAACGGGACAGCAGCAGTACTTCACGGGTGACTTCTGATGTCACGAACGGGTTACCGTCGCGGTCACCACCCATCCAGCTTGAGATCTGGATGGGCGAAGCTTCAACGGTCAGACCACGGCCAAGGTGACGCTTCATCTTCTGGTCAAACTGACGCAGGAATTCCGGTACAGCTTGCCACAGACTATTTTCAATCACCGCATAACCCCATTTGGCTTCATCAAGCGGGGTTGGGCGTTGCTTACGGATAACGTCAGAGTGCCATGCCTGGGAGATCAGTTGTTCAAGGCGAAGTTCTGCTTTATCACGCTCGCTGGAAGAGAGGTCGCCAAGTTCAAGTTTGGACAAACATTTGTTGATTTGAACCAGCTTATGAATGGTAGTACGACGCGCGATTTCCGTCGGGTGTGCTGTCAGCACCAGTTCGATCTTCAGGTCATCAACGGCTTTATCACGCTCACCGTCAGACACATCTGCGTTTTGCAGTCGCATAAACAGATCGTCCAGTGAGTCAGGGTTACATACCTGCTCTTCACAGTGGCGAGAAACAGAATGGTACTGTTCAGCGATATTGGTGAGGTTGAGGAACTGGCTGAATGCGCGCGCTACAGGAAGTAGTTGGTCATTCGGCAGGCTTTGCAGCACATCGATCAGCTTGGCGTGATCGTCTTTATTACCCGCAGAGGCGGATTTAGAGAGCTGACGGATCTCTTCTACCTTGGCCAGCAACTCTTCACCGTGGGCACCTTTAATGGTGTTGCCCAGAAGGTGACCGAGCATGCTGACATTGCTCTTTAGAGCGTCATACTTGTCATTCATAGTGCGTCCGTTTCGTAACTTTGTTACATCCAAATTGCAATCGTAATGGCTCAATCTAGCCAATGAGTGGCATAAAGGTCAATCACCCACCGTATTATTTCACCGCATTTTTTTGTCTATCCCTTGAGCAATAAGGCATTGCGGAAGTTGTAACAAAATTACATTTAAAGCACTGGGTTTAGGCAAAAACGCTAGCCTGTCGCAGGTGGGTGACTTTATTTTAAACAGACTGTTGACATTAGTCATTTATCACGCTAAAAAGCACATATAAATTCATTTAAAATGAATAAACAATTATAATTCGCCAAAAAAAGCTCATGGAAGCAGCGAAAAGGTACGATACGAATATGGATAAGTTCTCAAACTCCCTTCTCCAGCGACGACGCCGACGTTAAAAGCGTTGGGCGTATCTGCCCCTCCTGCAGCTGAGCGAGCTGAATGTTTCATCATTCTACCCAAAGAAATAAACGGACTTTTCATGTTAAAGACAGTGATTGTCGGTGCAAGTGGATACACAGGTGCCGAGCTGACCAAAATGGTATTTCTCCATCCTGAGCTTGAGCTTTCAGGATTGTATGTCTCTGAAAACAGTGTGGATGCGAATAAACCTATCGGTGATTTGCACGGCGCACTGAAAGGTCTGATTGACCTTCCACTTCAGCCTCTTAAAGATGTCAGTGCTGTCGCAAAATCTGCGGATGTGGTGTTGCTGGCAACGGCTCATGAAGTTAGCCACAACATCGCACCAACCTTCTTAGCCGAAGGCTGTAAGGTCTTTGATTTATCCGGCGCTTTCCGCGTTCAATCTGACAGCTTCTATACCGACTACTACGGCTTCGAGCACCAATACGGCGAGTGGCTGGAAAAAGCGGTTTATGGACTGGCAGAGTGGAACGAGGCAGATATTGCAAAAGCCGACTTGGTTGCAGTGCCTGGTTGTTACCCAACGGCTTCACAGTTGGCGTTGAAGCCACTGCTGGATGCTGGACTTATCGACACCCAACAATGGCCGGTGATCAATGCGGTAAGCGGTGTGTCTGGTGCGGGTCGCAAAGCGTCTATGACTAACAGTTTCTGCGAAGTTAGCCTTCATGCTTACGGTGTATTCACCCACCGTCACCAACCGGAAATTTCTACTCACTTGGGTTGTGATGTGATTTTCACACCTCATCTTGGCAACTTTAAGCGCGGCATTCTCGCGACCATCACTGCCAAACTGGCAGAAGGCGTCTGTGAATTGCAGGTAACAGAAGCACTGGAAAAAGCTTACGAAAACAAAACTTTGGTTCGTCCTTTGGGCGCGGGCCAAAGTGCGAAGCTGCAATCGGTTCAAAACACCGGATTTTGCGATATTGGCTGGTCTGTGAAAGGTCAACACGTGATTCTGACGTCAGCAATCGATAACTTGCTGAAAGGTGCTGCCAGTCAGGCGGTGCAGTGCATAAACATTCGCTTTGGATTCTCGCCGCTCACGGCGATTGTGTAGGAGAGTGGCAATGAGTTTACGTCCTTTGGTAGTCAAACTGGGTGGTGCAGCGCTGTCTTGCACAGAGACTCTGGATAAATTATTCGCGTCAATCAGTCAGTATCAGGCTTCTGCGCATCGCCAATTGGTGATTGTTCACGGTGGGGGCTACCTGGTTGATGACTTGATGAAAGCGCTGAACCTGAAAGTGGAGAAAAAGCAGGGTTTGCGAGTCACTCCAAAAGATCAGATCAATGTGGTCGCGGGTGCACTGGCGGGTACGGCCAACAAACTGCTGCAGGGCGAGGCAATCAAATGTGGCATTAACGCAGTTGGTCTGAGTCTGGCTGACGGCGGTTTATGTAAAGTGACCCAACTTGACCCTGAGCTTGGCAATGTGGGTAAGGCAACACCGGGCGATTCGTCCGTCGTACAAGCGATTTTGTCAGCAGGTGCAGTTCCAATCATCAGCTCTATCGGTATTGATGCTGAAGGTGAACTGATGAATGTTAATGCGGATCAGGCGGCAGTGGCAGTAGCAGCTGCATTGGATGCTGAACTGGTTCTGTTGTCAGACGTGAGTGGCGTACTCAATGGCAAGGGAAAACTCATGCCAACGCTTGATGAGAAGTTAGCAGATGAATTAATTGAAAGCGGCGTGATCACCGACGGCATGATCGTCAAAGTGAAAGCGGCGTTTGAAGCGGCAAACGCGTTGGGGCGTCCTATTCAGGTCGCGAGCTGGCGTTACCCCGAGAAGCTCGCTGAGATGTTCGGCGGCAGCAATATCGGCACCCGTTTCACCGTTTAAACAACACAGAATTTATTAGTCATTACCGCCTGTACTGACCGTCAGAGCGGTGAACATGGAGAATTTAAATGAGCGATATCAAAAAGGTAGTACTAGCATACTCTGGCGGTCTGGATACGTCTGCGATCATTCCTTGGCTGAAAGAGAACTATGACTGTGAAGTCGTGGCATTTGTTGCGGATGTGGGCCAGGGCGAAGAAGAGCTGGTTGGTATTGAAGAAAAAGCGATCGCTTCTGGCGCGTCAGCGTGTTACATCGCTGATCTGAAAGAAGAGATGGTCGCAGATTACATCTACCCAAGCCTGAAAACCGGTGCAGTTTACGAAGGTAAATACCTGCTGGGTACGTCAATGGCACGTCCAATCATCGCAAAAGCACAAGTGGAATGTGCGCTGGAAGTCGGCGCAGATGCACTGTGTCACGGCTGTACCGGTAAAGGTAATGACCAGGTGCGTTTCGAAAGCGCGTTTGCTGCGCTGGCACCACAACTGAAAGTGATTGCACCTTGGCGTGAGTGGGACCTTCGTTCTCGTGAAGCCCTGCTGGATTACCTGGCAGAACGCAACATTCCTTGTACTGCAAGCCTTGAGAAAATCTACAGCCGTGATGCAAACGCATGGCACATCTCTACCGAAGGCGGTGTACTGGAAGATACCTGGAACCAGCCAAACGAGCTTTGCTGGGTATGGACTGTGGATCCAGAGCAGGCACCTGACCAGTCTGAAACCGTTTCTCTGTTGATTGAGAAAGGCGAAGTAGTAGCTGTTGACGGTGAGCGTTTGAGCCCATACCAAGTGCTGACCACGCTGAACGAGAAAGGCGCGCGTCATGGTGTAGGCCGTATCGATATCGTTGAAAACCGTCTGGTCGGCATGAAGTCCCGTGGCTGTTATGAAACTCCGGGCGGCACCATCATGATGGAAGCCCTGCGTGGTGTTGAGCAGCTGGTTCTGGACAAAGATTGCTACGAATACCGTGAAGAGATTGGCCTGAAAGCGTCTCACCTTATCTATGATGGCCGTTGGTTCACGCCGCTGTGTAAGTCACTTCTGGCTGCAGCAGAATCACTGGCTGAGCCAGTAAGTGGTGAAGTAGTAGTGAAACTGTACAAAGGACAGGCTACAGTAGTGCAGAAGCGCTCGCTCAACAGCCTGTACTCCGAAGAATTCGCGACTTTCGGTGAAGATGACGTATACGATCACAGCCATGCTGGTGGTTTTATCCGTCTCTACTCGCTGTCGAGCCGTATTCGTGCGCTGAACGAGAAAAAACAAAAATAAACAGCAGCTGGAAGCAATAGAGTTTTAAGGAGAAGTAAGTATGGCGTTATGGGGCGGAAGGTTTAGTCAGGCAGCAGACACGCGGTTCAAGCAGTTTAACGATTCGTTGCGTTTTGACTATCGCCTCGCGGAGCAGGACATCGTAGGTTCAATTGCCTGGTCAAAGGCACTGCGCTCAGTGGGCGTATTGTCTGAGATTGAGCAGCAACGCCTCGAGCTTGCACTGAATGAAATCAAGCTGGCTGTGATGGAAGATCCAGAGCAGATCCTGCGCTCTGACGCTGAAGACATTCACAGCTGGGTCGAGCAGCAACTGATAGCCAAAGTGGGCGATTTGGGTAAAAAGCTGCACACCGGTCGTTCGCGTAACGATCAGGTCGCCACTGACCTTAAGCTTTGGTGTCGTCAGCAAGGTCAACAGCTTCTCCTTGCACTCGATAAACTGCAAAACCAGATGGTAAAGGTCGCGGCAGAAAACCAGAACACGGTTCTGCCGGGCTATACCCACCTTCAACGTGCCCAGCCAGTGACATTTGCACACTGGTGTCTGGCTTACGTTGAAATGTTCGAGCGTGATTACTCGCGCTTGAGCGATGCACTGAACCGCTTGGACACCTGCCCATTGGGTTCTGGTGCTCTTGCAGGTACCGCATATCCGATTGACCGTGAAGCACTTGCTCACAGCTTGGGTTTCCGCCGTGCAACCCGCAACAGTCTGGACTCGGTTTCTGACCGTGACCATGTGATGGAGCTGATGTCTGTGGCATCGGTGTCTATGCTGCACCTGTCGCGCATGGCCGAAGATCTGATTTTCTACAACTCTGGCGAGTCCAACTTTGTCGAGCTCGCAGACGCTGTGACATCAGGCTCATCCCTGATGCCACAAAAGAAAAATCCAGATGCGCTTGAGCTTATCCGTGGTAAGACGGGCCGCGTTTATGGCGCTATGTCTGCGATGATGATGACAGTGAAAGCACTGCCGCTTGCCTACAACAAAGACATGCAGGAAGACAAAGAAGGGCTATTCGACGCGCTCGACACCTGGTTTGACTGTATCGAAATGGCGGCGCTTTGTTTTGATGGCATCAAAATCAACAAAGACCGTACGCTGGAAGCGGCGATGCAAGGTTACTCCAACGCGACTGAGCTTGCAGATTACCTGGTTGCCAAGGGCATTCCTTTCCGTGAAGCGCACCATATCGTAGGTGTCGCAGTGGTCGCCGCCATTGAAAAAGGTTGTGCACTGGAAGAGCTTTCTCTTGAGGACATGAAGCAGTTCTCGCCAGTGATTGACGAGGATGTTTATCCTATCCTCACCATCGAATCGTGTCTTGAGAAGCGCTGTGCGCTGGGTGGTGTGGCGCCGAATCAGGTGGAATACGCCATTAGTCAGGCAGAGAAGCGTTTGGAAAAACGTTACTCGCCAAGCGTGAAAGTGCGTGGTGCGCGTCTTACTGACCTTGATGCGATTGAAGGCATGGTGGTTTACTGGGCGGGACTGGGTGAAAACCTGCCGCGTGAACGTAATGAACTGGTTCGTGATATTGGTTCGTTTGCGGTTGCGGAGCATCAGGGTGAAGTGACAGGTTGTGCATCGCTTTATGTTTATGACTCGGGTCTTGCGGAAGTGCGCTCTTTGGGCGTGGAAGCAGGCTGGCAGAATCAAGGGCAGGGCAGCGCGATTGTTCAACACCTGCTGAAAAAAGCGAGTGGCATGGCCATCAAGAAAGTGTTTGTGCTGACCCGTGTACCAGAGTTCTTTATGCGTCAGGGCTTTATTCCAACGTCTAAATCTTTGCTGCCTGAGAAGGTGATGAAAGATTGCGACCGCTGTCCACGCCTTCATGCGTGTGATGAAGTGGCACTGGAGTTTACCTTTGATCAGGACAGATTGATTGCTAAAGCCAACGTCGCTTAAACAAGCATCCAATGAATAAAAACCGGCTTAGGCCGGTTTTTTGTGTTTTATAGTCGCTATTTTTTGGGCTCGGGCGCATTCATCCGAAACGGCATCAGAATGAGATGAAGGGAGAGCAAAATTGCACTGGCACCTGCACCAAAGAGCAGGGTGATGGACTCTATCGATTTCGGTGTGTCACTAAACCCGATAAACCATATCGGCCAAAGCACCATATTCATCACAGCAAGTTGAAACATGCAGCGTTTGCAGCGTCCGAGTTTGGCTCGGATGGTGAGAGAAGCGTCTTTGCAGAAGCGGCAGCTCATGAATAGTAAGCCTTAAAATATCAACTCGTTGCAGCCTACAAAGAAAAAAGCCCTCCGTAAAGGAGGGCAAATCATAAACCGAATCTTGGGGAGAGTCCGGTGTGCAAGTAAGGGGATTAACGTGTTATTGGAATCTTTTTTAACAGCCTGGACCGCAATCCAGACAGTGTTTGATCATTTCAGGACCTAAGTGCAGTTTGGCGTTCAGGTCACGCAGTGCAGTACGCACACCTTCTTCAATCACCGGGTGATAGAAAGGCATATCCAGCATTTGCGAAATGGTCATTTGATTCTGGTGTGCCCAAGCCAGCAGGTGCGCAAGATGTTCTGCGTTTGGACCCATCATCTCTGCGCCAAGGAAGCGGCCGGTACCCTGCTCACCGTAAACGTGCAGCACACCTTTGTTTCGCAGCATGACGCGAGAGCGGCCTTGACCTTCAAACGACACTACACCGGTTTCGAAACAGCCACAGGTGCCAAGACGTGCGGTGATTTCTTTGTAGGTTTCACCCACCATGGCGATTTGTGGGTCAGAGAACACAGCAGAGATTTTGCTTCGGCGCAGACCTGCACGGATATCTGGGAATCGACCTGCGTTGTCACCGGCGATTCGACCTTGATCAGCTGCTTCGTGAAGCAATGGGATCTGGTTGCTCGCATCTCCTGATATGAAAATCGACGCGACGCTGGTTTGCATGGTGTACGGGTCAGCCGTTGGTACACCGCGTGCGTCCAATTCCATGCCTGTGTTTTCAATGTCCAGCTTGTCGACGTTAGGACGACGGCCGGTGGCTGCCAGCACATAGTCCACTTCCATACGCTGCTCCTGACCTTGTTTGTCGAGGTAACGGATATGGACTTTCTCGCCTTCGCGCACCATTTCTTCGACTTTTGCGTCAGCATCCAGATAGAACTCTTCATTGAAGGCTTTATCTGCGTAAGCCATTACCGTTGGGTCAGTTAAAGGACCTACCTGACCGCCAACACCGAAGACTTTCACTTTCACGCCAAGGCGATGCAGTGACTGGCCAAGCTCAAGACCGATAACACCCGGACCAAATACAGCGACAGAACCTGGTAAATCATCCCAATCGAATACGTCATCGTTCACAATCAGACGGTCACCCAAATCATTCCAAGGGGCCGGCCAGGTTGGCCGTGAGCCCGTCGCAATGACAATGCGTTTTGCTTCAATGCGGGTGTGGTCGTCTACGATGAGAGTGTTATCGTCAATAAACTTGGCGTAACCGGCGATTTTGTCTTCTGCCGGGATTTCATCAACACCTTCGAGAACAAAGCCAACGAATCGGTCACGTTCGCGTTTCACACGATCCATCACCTCGCGGCCATTGATTTTAATTTCACCTTGAGGATGTACGCCAAAACCCGGCGCTTTTTCGATGTGGTGAACGGCTTCAGCAGCGGCAATCAGAAGTTTCGATGGCATACAGCCAACGCGCGCACAGGTCGTGCCGTAAGGACCGCCTTCGATGATCACAACATTGTCGGTGTGTGCTTTGGCTGAGCGGTAAGCACCCAGACCTGCGGTACCTCCACCAATGACGGCGACATCTACATTCAAGGTTTTCATTATTATTCTCCAGGTAAATCCGGTTACAAGCTTCAGGATTAAGTAGGGCAGCCTAAGCTGCCCTGTTCGGTGTTATGCGAAGTATGCTTCCAGCTCGTCGCTGCCACCGATGTGCTTACCGCCAATGAATACTTGTGGCACTGTAGCGCGGCCGCTTACTGCACGCAGGCTCACAGTGGTAGCATCCTGACCCAGCACAATCTCTTCAAACTGTAGCTTGTTATCAATCAGCAGTTGTTTCGCTTTCGCACAGAAAGGACAACCTGGTTTGCTGAATACCGTAATTGATTCTTGCAGTTTATGGTTTGGTGCAATGTGGCCAAGCATAGTGTCTGCATCTGAAACCTTGAACGGGTCGCCCGGCTCGTTTGGTTCGATAAACATCTTCTCTACCACGCCGTCTTTAACCAGCATGCTGTAGCGCCATGAACGCTCACCAAAGCCCAAATCGTCTTTAGCTACTGCCATACCCATGCCACGGGTGAACTCTGCGTTGCCGTCTGGGATGAAAGTGATGTTTTCTGCTTCCTGGTCTGCTTTCCAAGCGTTCATCACGAACGTATCGTTTACAGACACACAAAGAATGTCATCAACACCGTGCTCTTGGAACACTGAGTACAGCTCGTTGTAGCGAGGCAGGTGCGTTGAAGAACACGTCGGAGTGAAAGCACCTGGCAGGCTGAATACAACAACCGTTTTACCGGCAAACAGCTCGTCAGTGGTCACGTTAACCCACTCATCACCCTTGCGAGTTGGGAATGTAACGCTTGGTACTTTCTGACCTTCTTTGTTAATAAATTCCATGGTAATACCCCTTAAATAGATTTTGTTTTTCAGTTCTTTAATCCGGTGTTCCCGGTTGATGTGTGTATATTAGGGTGAAAGGGGTGGATAGTTCTAATTGATTGGGTTTATCATTTTAATAAGTAAAATCTATCAAAGAGGTTTGGTGTGAATATTCGCGATCTCGAATACCTGGTAGCTTTGTCTGAGCACCAGCACTTCCGAAAGGCAGCGGAAGCCTGTTTCGTCAGCCAGCCAACGTTAAGCGGCCAAATCCGCAAGTTGGAAGATGAATTGGGTGTGGTGCTACTGGAGCGCACCAGCCGGAAAGTGTTGTTTACCGATGCGGGCATGCAGCTTGTCCGTCAGGCTCAAAAGATCCTGATGGAAGTGAAGGTGCTGGAAGAAATGGCAAGCCAGCAAGGTGAGGAAATGTCAGGGCCACTGCATGTGGGCTTTATTCCCACCGTGGGGCCATATCTGCTGCCTCACATAGTGCCAGCGGTAAAAGAAGCGTTTCCTGAACTTGAGCTCTTCCTGCATGAAGCACAAACCCATCAGCTCGTGCAGCAGTTGGAAGAAGGAAAACTGGACTGCATTATCTTGGCCTCGGTAAAAGAGACTGAACATTTTAAAGAGATCCCGCTTTATCTGGAGCCTATGCTGCTGGCTTTGCCGGAAGGGCATAAGTGGTCAAAGGCAGAAACCGTGCCGATGGACGACCTGCGCGGCGAAACACTGTTGATGCTGGCAGATGGCCATTGTCTTCGCGATCAGGCGATGGGCTTTTGTTTTGCGGCAGGTGCGAAGGAAGATTCGCGTTTCCGTGCGACCAGTCTGGAGACGCTTCGAAACATGGTGGCCGCTGAGACGGGTATCACTTTGTTGCCGAAACTGTCAGTACCCAAGAGCATGCACCGAGATGGGGTGGTGTATGTGAAAGCCATCGACCCAGAGCCACAGCGCTTGATCACGCTGGATTATCGCCCGGGATCGCCGCTTCGCGCTCGCTATGAAAAGCTGGCGTCAGTGATTTCAGCAGCGATGAAAGGAACCTGTAACGCGATTGGCTAAATAAAACGACAGAAATAACAAAGGCGCCCGATGGGCGCCTTTGTTATTTCTTTAGAACTTAAAAAAGCTCTTCACCTTCAGACTCGTAGATATTTCCGCTACTGGCGGCGGAGGATACATAGTCAGTTGGCTCGGTGCCCTTCTCAAAGAACTCGAACATTGAGCTTGCGTCATTCTTGCGGGTCAGTAGGCCAGTGTCGCGGTCAATACGCACTTTTACGATGTCAGATGGCACCACTTTGCGCTGCGCTGGTACGTCGACCAATGCATCAACCATAAAGTCGATCCAAGCAGGTTGCGCAGTTTTTGCCCCCGCTTCCGCACCGGAGATCTGGGAGTTATCCAGGTTAGCGTTGCGGGAGGTTCTGCCGAGTTCACGTGAGTGATCATCAAACCCAACCCATACCGTTGCGACAAGCCCGGGTGCGAAGCCGCTGTACCACGCATCTTTAGAATCGTTGGTAGTACCCGTCTTACCGCCGATATCGCGTCGGTTCAGTGGTTTCTGCGCGCGCCAGCCTGTACCGTTCCAGCCAGTACCCTGACGCCAGTCGCCGCCGCCCCAGATATTCGCTTCCATCATTTCGCGGGTCAGGAAGGCATTTTGCTCACTGATGACCTGTGGTGCGAACTCTGGCTCGTTTTCCATGGCTGCGGTTTCATCGAGGAGGTTTTCCTCTTCCATCAGGTTATCTGAGCTGAGTTTAGACGTATTACTGTCGCAGTTTTCTCGGCAGATAGTTTGTGGGTGAGCAGTGAAAAGCAGCTGTCCAAACGGGTCTTCAACTTTGCTGATGAAGTAAGGCTTAAGATAGTAACCGCCGTTGGCAAACACACTGAAGCCTTGGGCTACTTGCATTGGCGTCAGGCTGCCAGCACCCAAAGCCAGGGTTTCAGAGCGCGGCAGTTCTTCATGCTTGAAGCCAAAGCGGGTCAGAAAGTCGATAGTTTCATCCAAACCCACTTTGCGCAGTACGCGGACGGCCATGACGTTTTTAGACGTTGCCAGACCAATGCGTGCCCGGGTTGGGCCAATGTAGGTAGGTGGGGAGTTTTTAGGACGCCATGCCGTGCCCTGACTTGAGTCCCATTTATTGATTGGAGCGTCGTTGATCAAAGTTGCCAGTGTCATCCCCTGATCCAATGCCGCCGAATAGATAAATGGCTTGATGGCAGAACCTACCTGACGAACTGACTGAGTCGCACGGTTGAACTTGCTGTGAACGAAGTTAAAACCACCTACCAGCGCTTTTATGGCGCCGTTTTCCGGAGACATGGCCACCATGGCGGTATTGGCATCCGGCACCTGGCTCAGCTGCCATGCATCATCGACCTTGCGTACCCAAATTTGTTCACCAACAGCCAGAATATCCGCGGCCTGCTTCGGTGCGGTGCCCTGGCGGGTATCTGTTCTGTAGCGGCGAGCCCATTTCATACCATCCCAAGGCAGCGTGGCGGTCTCACCACTTTGCAATTCAACTTCCGCCGCTTTTCCGTCGACCTTGATAACAACAGCCGGGTTGAGCTCGCCATAAGTGGGTTGTTGCTTCAGGTGCTTGGCAATCTTCTCTGCATCCCATGGCTCAGCGCCATCTTTCCAAAGTGTAGCTACTGCACCGCGATAGCCGTGACGTTCATCGTAGGAGAGGAGGTTGTTGATCGCTGCTTTTTCCGCTGCGTTTTGCAGACGTGAATCAAGGGTGGTGTAGACCTTCATGCCTGATTCATAAACATCTTCGCCATATTGCTCAACCGCCCAAGCACGCGCCATTTCAGCCATATAAGGCGCATTGAGTTCAATTTCAGCACCATGGTAGCGGGCGACAATCGGCTCATTCTTGGCTTGCTCGTATTCAGAGCGGGTGACATAACCTTCATCCAGCATACGCTTCAATACTACGTTGCGACGGTTAGTTGCCCGCTCAACTGAATAAATCGGGTTCATGGTGGATGGGGCTTTTGGCATTCCTGCGAGGGTGGCCAGTTCACTGAGCGTTAAATCTTGAAGGTCTTTACCGAAGTAAACGCGCGCGGCAGCGCCAAACCCATACGAGCGGTAACCCAGGAAAATTTTGTTGGCGTAAAGCTCCATGATTTCCTGTTTGGTTAGCAATTGCTCGATGTGGATCGCGATAAATATCTCTTTGATTTTACGCATAATCTTCTTTTCGTTAGAAAGGAAGAAATTACGCGCAAGTTGTTGGGTGATGGTACTTGCGCCCTGTTTGGCGCTCCCTGACATGGCCACGACAATGGCGGCACGGGTGATGCCGATAGGGTCGATGCCCGGATGGTCATAAAAGCGGCTGTCTTCAGTCGCGATCAGGGCGTCAATCAGATCTTGTGGAATGTCATTGTAAGTGACTGGAATACGTCGTTTTTCACCAAACTGGGAAATCAGTTTTCCGTCTGCGCTGTACACCTGCATTGGCGTTTGCAGTTCAACATCCTTGAGTGTGGCAACATCTGGTAATTCAGGTTTTACGTAAACGTAAAAACCAAAAATTGTACCCACTCCAAGTAATATGCAAATTATTGCAAGGATAAGCAGTCGCTTAATGAACTTCACTTGATATTTCCCGTAAGTTTTCAGTCGAGTCGTTCAAACCATTAGTGCTCGTAGTATAAAGAGAACTGAACAAAAAATAACGAACCTGCGGAGAGAACTTTCAAAAAAGTTACTTGATGCTGACTTTTAAGAAGGTGGCATTTCAAATGTTTGCTGGAAAAACCGCTATGGGGATCGATGTTGGCGCACATTCTGTTCGCGCTGCCATAATCCAAAAACGTGGCAAGGCATTAAAGCTTCAGGCTCTCGTTGTTGCACCGCGACAATCCTCCTTAGATGACTCCCTTAAATCGGTAAAAAAGCAGCTCAGAAAAGCGTGTGGTGTGCCTTGGAACTGGCCGCAGGCCCAGATCATGGGTGTGCCGCAAAGCAACGTGGCGATGAAGAGATTCCCCGCAGCCCTCGATATTCCAGAACACGAACAGTACGTTCAGGTTGGGCTTCAACTTAGCGAAAGCCTTGGGTTACCGATGGATGAGTTGCTCTATGACTTCCGCCCACTTCCCGAAAATGACGGTGTTGAAGTCTATGCCTGCCGTAAACCCATGCTGAAAGATACGCTGTCAGGCTTGAAATCAGCAGGATTTTCGTTGTCGGTGATTGAACTCCAAACCCATGCACTGATGCGACTCTATAAACAGCATATGACGTCCCGGCCTGATGCGGGGGCTTCGTTGATGGTGGATGTCGGAACTGAGCGCTTACAAATCTGTTTAGGGGACGCCAGTGATGGCAAATTCTACCGAGAGCTTCCCGTGCCCTTTGAACAAACGGATGCGGGTGCAGAAGAGCTAAGGGCGCTTTATACACAGCAACTGGCAGAGACTATACAGCGGCAGTATCAACTGGCTTCCACTCAGCTTCAAGGGATCAAGGTCTCGACAGTTTGGTTGTCTGGAGATGGGGCGAAAAAGATCGATATTTTCAAACTGGAAGCGGCGCTTGGTTGGAGAGTGAGGGCATTGAATCCGCTTCAGGGGCTGAGTTATTCACCAAAGCTTGTTGATGGTCTGAATGAGTCAGCTGCCGCCTGGTCAACATCTATTGGGCTCGCTTTGCGCGGAGTGATGGATGAACATTAGTATTAATCTTCTTCCTTGGCGTGAAATGCAGCGTCAGGCAATACGCCGACGCTTTATGAACAAATCTGTGTTGGTCCTCGTTCTGGTTTCCTTGTGTGTGATTGGTGGCCGTTGGACTGTTTATAACCAACTCACTATTCAGGAAGCGAGAAATGCGCGTCTTCAGCAGGAAATCAATGAACTGAATGCCACGCTCAGGGAATTTGCCAAACGTGAAGTCGAACGCGATGAACTTCACCGCCGCCTGACGCTCGTCAACTCGCTGCAAAAACAGCGCAATAATGCCACCTTGCTTTTCAATCTCTTGCCACAAATTACGCCGGATGGCGTGGTGCTGGATAAAGTCTCAATGGCAGCGGGAACAGTGACGATTGAAGGACGCAGCCGGGATAACGCTAAGCTCGCCAGCCTGTTAGCTTTGCTGGAATCGGATTCGGGTGCCAAGAATGTGCAAATTCATTCCATCATCAATAACACTGCGCAGTCTTCTCTGGTCGCCAAGAATTTTCGCGCGACGTTTGACCTTACCGATTACTTGACGCTGGAATTGCCGAAGGAGGACAGCAATGGGCGCTGATTGGCGCGATTGGGAAATCGATGAAATCCCCGAATGGTCAGCGACTGCGCAGAACGTATTGTTGGGAGTGCTGGGCATCATTGTGCTGGCGGCAGCGGTATTTTTTGTTGTCCTACCTGCACAGCAAGAAGTCGAGCTAGCCAGACAAGATGAGAGCTTGCTGCGGACACAATTTCGCATTAAGGCAGAACAAGTGGCGGCGCTTCCGAATGTTGATGAACAGCTGGAAGAGTTGCAGAAATTTTATAGCCACTTGACTAAACAGTTACCTGCGGAAGATGAATTAGCTTTGCTGCTTGCCGGCATCAACGACACCGGACTTCAGTACAACCTCAATTTCGAAAAGCTCAACTGGAACAAAGGAAAGCATGTTGGCTGGTTGTATCAGGTGCCTCTGGATATTGAACTCACTGGTGAGTATGCAGACATGGGCCAGTTCTCGGCCGCACTGGCAAGATTACCACGTATCGTCGCCCTCCAGGATTTCACGCTGTTACGTGAGAAAGATAAAACTGATCAATTGCGTTTCTCGGTAGGGGCTCATACCTATCGCTATGAGAAGCAAGAGGAGGTTTCGCAATGAGATACCAAGTTGCGATGCTAAGTGTGATCCTGCTTTCCGGCTGTATGCAGGAGCCCAAAACGCAGGACCTCGAACGCTTTATCGTCCAGACCTATGCGGCAGCCCAGGTAACAGCAACACCGCTTCCGCCTGAACCGACTTACTTCCCTACGCCTTTTGACCCAGGTATCGACACCGACCCTTTCGTGCTGCCGATAGCCATGGAAGAAGAGGAGTTGGTGAAAGGAGACTGCTGGCAGCCGGAAGATCTCCCAGGTAAAGACCCACTCGAGAGCTACGAGCTATCGTCACTCGAGTTTAAGGGAGTTATTGGACTGCCAGGGAGCTATTGGGCATTGGTCGCAGCGCCCGATGAAAGCATTCACCGCGTTGGATTGGGGCGTATGCTCGGCAACAATCGGGGGCGTGTGGACAGTATCAGTCAACACACGCTCTCTATCACAGAACACTTGCCTGACGGACTTGGCTGCTGGCAGGTACGTAACGTTAGATTGGCACTCAACAAAAACTAAAAAGGGTAACTCATGATAAGCCTGGGGAAAGGATGCCGTAGTCTAAGGCTGGGGGCGCTTTGTCGCAGCCTGATGGTGATAGCCGCAGTCGTGGCGACACCTTGGTCGATTGCGGCCAATCAGCTTCAAAATATTGAGGTCAAAGCAGGGGAGAATGGAAAAACCTTGCTGGCACTGTCTCTTGAAGATAAATCCGTGGTCACCAATTTCACAAAAAGCGACGGCGCTTTGTCGATAAGCCTTAAAGGCACATCGGTAGAAGACAATCTGGTGGGCGTCCGCAGCCTTCAGGATATCGGAAAGGCAACGGCGAATCTGGATGTTAAGCCTGTTGATGATGATGTTGAACTGACAGTACTAACAGATGGGCACTTCGGGTATGACTATTACCAGACCAGCAACGTGCTGACAGTAGAAATTTTCCCTTTTGCTTCTCTGCCTTCAGCGAAGAAATTTGATGCTGAGAAAAGCAAGAAAAACAAAAATATCTCCATCAATTTCCAAGATATTCCTGTCCGTTCTGTGTTGCAGATGGTGGCTGAGCACAACGGGTTCAACCTGGTCGTATCCGACTCCGTGCAGGGCAGTCTGACGTTACGACTGGACGATGTGCCGTGGCAAAAGGCGCTGCAGACTATTTTGAATGTCAAAGGTTTGGATAAGCGCCAGATGGGGAACATTCTGCTTGTAGCTCCAAAAGTGGAACTGGATGAACAGGAACGTCTAGTACTTGAAAAACGTCGTCAGGAGCGCGAACTCGCATCACTGAGATCAGAAGTGATTCAGATTAAGTATGCCAACGCCGTCGACCTGAAAGAAATGATTGGTGGGGGCAGCAGTGGTGAAGATGATGATGAAGGCATTAGTCTGTTGTCCGAGCGTGGCAGTATCGCCGTCGACCCACGCACCAATTCACTGGTGATTAAAGATCTGGCTGATAACATCGACGTCGTAAAAATGATGATTGATTCGCTGGATATTCCGGTCGACCAGGTTGAGATAGAGGCGCGTATCGTGACTGTGGATGAAGGTACGCTTGAAGAAATTGGCGTTCGGTGGGGAATTAACAGTCAAAACGGTAACTTCACGACGGGCGGCTCAATTGAGGGTAACTGGCAGCACTCTGACCGGATAGATTTTGGGGCAGACAATGAGCCTGACGAGTTGATTCTGGATGACCTGCTTAATGTCAACTTGGGAGCTGTGAGTCCAAACGCAAGTAGTATCGCATTCTCGGTCGCGAACTTAGGTAAAGATTTATTACTCGATCTTGAGCTGTCTGCGCTGCAGGCTGAGTCGCGCGCTGAAATTATTTCCAGTCCCCGCCTGTTAACGACGAACAAACGCGCTGCATATATCGAACAAGGCACAGAGCTACCCTATTTGGAAGCATCTTCAAGCGGTGCGGCTGCAGTGTCTTTTAAAAAGGCGGTACTCAGTTTGTCAGTGACACCACAAATTACGCCAGATAGCAGACTGGTCCTTGATCTTCAGGTCACTCAGGACAAACCTGCAGGTACTGTAAAAGCAGGTACTGGCGAAGCAATGGCCATTAATACCCAACGTATTGGTACTCAGGTGCTGGTGAATGACGGGGAAACAGTCGTACTTGGCGGGATTTATCAACACGAAATGATGGAAGGCGTCGATAAGGTGCCATTGTTGGGTGATATCCCTGGGCTTGGTCAACTCTTTCGCCGCAACTATGAAACCATGGGTAAACGAGAGCTTCTGATCTTTGTTACTCCAAGGATTATGGCGCAGTAAATTGAGTTAATTCATCTGTTTAACCATGGTTGGAGCGGGAATGCGTAACAAGGGCAGAGGTCTACGGTGAATGTGGGTTTCTGCCCTTTTCTTGTCCTTTTGAGCCTCTGGCAGGAATTTAAAGGCAAGGCGAAACGTATTTTAAGTTGCCAAACGCCCAGTCTACCTGAGATAATTTTTGGTCTGATCACGAATATACTGTGAGGAATTTGGCGCCTCGGGCTTTCTGATTGCGAGCCTGCGGGCGGTGTTGTTTTCATTAACCGCGCGTAAACTGCTTAAAATGGCTGAAAAACGAAATATCTTTCTTGTAGGTCCAATGGGGGCTGGCAAAAGCACAATTGGTCGACACCTGGCACAACAACTACACATGGAATTTTTCGACTCTGACACTGTGATCGAAGAGCGCACAGGTGCAGACATTGCATGGGTTTTCGATGTTGAAGGTGAAGAGGGATTCCGCGTTCGCGAAGAGAACGTCATCAACGACCTGACTGAAAAACAAGGTATCGTTCTGGCAACCGGTGGTGGTTCAATCAAGAGCCGAGAGAGCCGTAACCGTCTGTCTGCTCGTGGTATCGTGGTTTATCTTGAAACCACCATTGAGAAACAACTGGCACGTACTCAGCGCGATAAAAAACGTCCTTTGCTGCAAACTGAGCAGCCACGTGAGGTATTGGAATCACTGGCGGGCGAGCGTAATCCTCTGTATGAAGAAATTGCAGACTATGTAGTGCGTACTGATGATCAAAGCGCCAAGGTTGTGGCAAATCAGATCATCGAACTGCTGGAAAATCACTAATCAATAAAGGAACTCCATGGAAAGGATTGACGTAAGCTTAGGCGACAGAAGCTACCCTATCTCTATCGGTGCAGGATTACTCTCCGATCCCGCGTATTTTTCTGAAGCTCAAGGACGTCGCGTGGTGGTGGTCACCAATGACACCATCGCACCGCTTTATGCGGACCTTCTTTTGGATACCTTGAACAAAGCTGGCGGTGAGCCAGCTTTGTTGACCTTGCCTGATGGCGAGCAATACAAAACCCTCGATACCTTTAACACCATTAATACCTTTCTGCTTGAAGGCAATTACGGCCGTGATGTGCTGATTGTTGCTTTGGGCGGTGGTGTGATTGGTGATGTGGTCGGTTTTGCCGCAGCTTGTTATCAGCGTGGTGTGGACTTTATTCAGGTTCCAACCACTTTACTTTCCCAGGTGGACTCTTCTGTTGGTGGTAAAACTGCAGTGAATCACCCTCTGGGTAAAAACATGATTGGTGCCTTCTATCAACCGAAAGCGGTTGTTATCGATATCGATGTGATGAAAACCTTGCCGCAACGCGAGTTTGCAGCAGGTATGGCAGAAGTCATCAAATACGGCATCATCGCCGATCCAGAATTCTTCGTTTGGTTGGAAGACAACTACCAGCCACTCAACGCCTTGGATGCTAAAGCCTTGGTGTACGCCATCAAACGTTGCTGCCAAATTAAGGCAGATGTGGTGGCAGAAGATGAAAAGGAATCCGGTGTCCGCGCTTTGCTGAACCTCGGACACACTTTCGGGCATGCCATTGAAGCAGAAATGGGCTACGGCAACTGGTTGCATGGTGAGGCCGTTTCTGCGGGCACTGTGATGGCAGCGGTCACCGCAGTCCACCAACAATTGCTGACACAAGAAGATGTTAGCCGTATCACTTCCTTGCTCGAAAAAGCCAATCTTCCCGTGAAAGCACCCTCAACCATGGGCTATGATGCGTTTATTAAACACATGAAACGCGATAAAAAAGTGCTTTCCGGGCAACTTCGCTTTGTGCTGCCAACATCGATTGGTACTGCAGAGGTGGTTGCAAACGTGACTCCTGAAACGCTTGCTGAGGTCATCAAGACACACTAAGCGGGTTTGTATATGACAGGCTCCCATGAAATGATTGCGTTGGATCTGGATAGCCAGATCCAACTTTTATCTAGAATCCAATTTCTTACCCGATTCAGCTCCAACCTCGTTCAGGTCACTGGTGAGCCAGGGGCGGGGAAAACGTGGCTCAGTGAACGATACCTCGAAAACTGGGCAAACGAACCCATCCAATCTCTTCTAATCTGTAATCCAAGTCAGCAGGATGCCCAGCATCGTGCCATTATTCTCAGGCAAATTGTGCGTGATGGTGTCTTCAACGAGCAAGATTCGATGCTGCAAAGCCTCGACTACATGCTGGAAGGCCGAAGCGTGCACTGTTTGGTGGTGATAGATGACGCGCAGCGCCTGAGTGCCAACCTCATCGCAGAGCTTTGGGCATTGGTTACCGAAGCGCAGCAACGTGATAACTGGCAGATTAATATCCTGTTATTCAGCCTGCGTGGCAAGCTCAACAAATGGCTTCACAAAGTGTCTTATGGCCAGGGTGTGAAGCCGTTGGAGCTGGAGATCACCCCGCTGGCTGATAATGAACGAGAAATGTTCATCGAAGTGATGATGGTCAGTCGTCAACTCGATGCCGCACAGCGAAGAGCGCTGAAACAAAAAGCGGCATCATTGCCTTCTTTACCCGGAGCCCTTCGAGGGCTGGAACAGCAGGAGACCGCTGCAATGGAAGAAAAGAAACGTCGTTCACCCCTCCCTTTGATTTTGCTGGTGGTGGTGTTGCTAGCATTGGGTGGTGGCTTGGTGTGGTGGGCACTGAATCCACAGACTTCGACAGAAGAAGCGGCCGAATCTGTGCTGCCGGAAGGCGTAAAAGAACTCTCAGCCATTCTTGATGAGAAAGAAAAAGAAATGGCAGCCCAGCAAGGAGAAGAGGAAAGCGGTGAGCAGTCCCTCAATGCCAATGCTGAAGTCAACGATGACGATGTAGCCCTGCCGGATAGCCCTTCAGTAGAAGGCATGACAGTGGGCCGTCGTGATGAAAACCGCCGTATTGTGGTGCCAGACCGTGTGGTCGATGCCATCATCGATGAGCAAGCGGTTGGTGGAGATGGTACTGGCGCGGTTGAACAGCCGCTTATACCAGAATTGGTGCCACCTGCCGAAACTACTGTGCGTGTTGAGCCAACACAGCCAGAAGCGACAGCAGAAGTCGTGACTGAAGAAACTGAAGCGGTTGCACCATTATCACCACCGACATCAAATGCTGATGTCCCTCTGGCGAACCAGTTGTTATTGACGGTGCCAGAATCGCGTTACGCACTGCAGCTGGCAGCATTACAATCCAAGCAGGCAGTGACTGAGTTCTTACAAGAATATACGATTACTGATCGCGCGCTGGTGTATGAAACCCGCCGTAACGGTGAGCCTTGGTTTATGGTGTTGTTGGGTGATTACCCAACGGTCGCTGATGCGCGTCGTGCAGAATTGCAGCTTCCGGCCAATATTCAGGCACTGACGCCGTGGGCTAAATCTTTCGTTCAGATCCACAAAGAAATCGGACTGGTTAACTAACCCGCCTTGATGAAGACAGGGCACGAATTTACGCTGATTGATGGTTAAAAATGAGATACAATCCGCCACCTTTCGAGCAGCAGTGGTGGTGGATACACATTAATGAAAAAGCATCGTGCCTTTCTTAAGTGGGCCGGAGGTAAATATTCTCTGGTCGACGATATCCGCAAGCACCTGCCGGAAGGAAAAAAGCTGATTGAGCCATTTGTTGGCGCAGGCTCTGTATTTCTCAATACAGACTATGACCAATATCGTCTGGCTGACATCAATCCGGATCTGATTAATCTCTACAATCTTCTTAAACAGGAACCAGAGCGCTACATTGAAGACGCTAAGCGACTGTTTACACAAGAGTACAACCAAAAAGCGGCGTATCTGGCGATCCGTGAAGAGTTTAACCAGACGAAAGACCCTTACCTTCGCTCCCTTTACTTTCTGTATATGAACCGCCACGGTTTCAACGGTTTGTGCCGTTACAACAAAAAAGGCGGCTTCAATGTGCCTTTCGGTTCATACAAGAAGCCTTACTTTCCAGAAGCTGAGCTGGAGTTTTTCTCAGAGAAGGCGAAGAAAGCGACTTTTGTGTGTGAAGGCTATCAGCAGAGCTTTAAAAATGCCCGTCGTGGCAGCGTAATTTACTGCGATCCGCCTTATGCCCCGCTGTCGACAACAGCCAACTTCACGACCTATGCGAGTGGCGGTTTTAGCTTGGACGATCAAGCATTGCTGGGCGAGTGGGCTCGTAAGGTGAGCATCGAGAAAAACATTCCGGTGTTGATTTCTAATCACGATACGGCGCTGACCCGAAGCCTCTATCACGGTTCTCACTTCAATATGGTGAAGGTGAAACGTACCATCAGCCGTAACGGTGGTGGGCGCAATAAAGTGGACGAATTGCTGGCGCTATTTGCCCCAGACCTATCCGAGCTTCTTTAATCTGGCGTAACGAGCGAAACCAAGCCCATCAGCCCAAGCACAAACACAGCGACAAATACAAAACCGACAATGATATAAGGCACCATGCTGGATTGCTGAAAATCGCGTTGTCGGTTTTTGTCTGACTGCACGCCAAACATTGCCGCAAACACACTTTTCACCACATCCAGTAAACCCACTTTTTCCTGCTGCGGTTTTTCATTTTCCATTGTGTCTTCTTCTTTGTTCTCGTTTGTTAATCCCAGCTTAGAACAGGGGAAAGGTAGCCGTCTGTCCCAGCTTCAAAATTCAGGGGTTATGGTTTGAATCAGAGGATCTGATAAGACAGACGCTACGCAATCGGGTAGAATTGCGGCGAATTTCAGGTAATCGCTACGCCCGGCAAATGGGCACTTTACAGTGAGGCTATAGGATGAAGGATTTTCTCATTGCGCCGTCGATCCTCTCGGCGGATTTCGCACGTTTAGGTGAAGATGTTGAACGTGTACTGGCAGCAGGTGCTGACGTGGTGCATTTCGACGTGATGGACAACCACTATGTACCGAACCTCACCTTTGGTGCACCAATCTGTAAAGCGCTGCGCGACTATGGCATTACTGCGCCAATCGACGTTCATCTCATGGTGAAGCCGGTTGATCGCATCATCCCTGACTTTGCCAAAGCCGGTGCCAACATGATCACCTTCCACGCGGAAGCGAGTGAGCATATCGACCGCAGCCTGCAATTGATTAAAGAGCATGGCTGTCAGGCGGGCTTGGTATTTAACCCTGCGACCCCACTGCACCACCTGGATCACGTCATGGACAAGCTGGACATGATTCTGCTGATGTCTGTGAACCCGGGTTTTGGTGGCCAGTCCTTCATTCCTGAAACCCTGAATAAACTGCGCGAAGTGCGTCGTCGTATTGACGAAAGCGGTCGCGATATTCGCCTCGAAATCGACGGCGGCGTAAAAGTAGATAACATCCGTGAAATCGCAGAAGCGGGCGCAGATATGTTCGTAGCAGGCTCGGCTATCTTCGGTCAGCCGGATTACAAAGCTGTGATAGACGAAATGCGCGCGGAACTGAGCAAAGTAGGAAAATAAACCGTGACGGTAAACTTTGACGACATCAAATACATTGCCTTTGACCTTGATGGAACGCTGGTAGATAGCGTGCCGGATCTGGCGGAAGGTATTCGCATGGCACTGGCTGACCACGATCTTCATTCGCCAACAGACGATGAAGTACGCAACTGGATTGGCAACGGGGCAGAAATCATGCTTAAGCGTGCCTTAAGCCAGAGCGTGACCATTAAGGCGGATATTGATGAAGCGCTGTATCAAAAAGTCCGTGAGCGTTTTGATTTCCACTACGCAAACAACGGCCATGACAAAACCATTGTATACCCGGGTGTAAAAGAGACGCTGACCGAACTGAAAGCAGCAGGTTACACACTGGGCATCGTCACCAATAAGCCTTATCAGTTTGTACCGGAAATACTGGCAGACTTGGATCTGGCGCAATTCTTTACTGACGTGATTGGCGGTGATTCTCTGCCTACCAACAAACCAGACCCGGAAGGTCTTCTCAGCCTGCGTGACAAGCACAATCTGAACAATGAAAACGTGCTGATGGTGGGTGACTCGAAAAACGATATCCTCGCCGCGAAAAATGCAGGTTACGCTTCTGTAGGTCTGACTTACGGATATAACTATGGTGAGCCAATCAGCGACAGTGCTCCGGAATTTGTCGCTGACCACTTCAACCAGCTTTTAACGGTTCTCAGCACCGAAAAAACAGCGTAAATTAAAGCTTCGACTTATTTCTCGAAATGACAGCCAGCAGAGATGCTGGCTGAATTGACTGACAGGAACAGAAAGAACATGAGTAATCCTACGACCAAACCCATTGTACTTAGCGGTGTTCAGCCATCAGGCGAACTCAGTATCGGCAACTACATTGGAGCTTTGCGTCAGTGGGAGCAAATGCAGGATGATTACGATTGCCAATACTGCATCGTAGACCTGCACGCGATCACTGTTCGTCAGGAAGCGGAAAAGCTGCGTGAAGCAACACTGGACTCGCTGGCGCTGTGTCTGGCAGTGGGCGTGACCCCAGAGAAAAGTAACCTTTTCATCCAGTCTCACGTGCCTGAGCATGCGCAGCTGGGCTGGGTTCTGAATTGTTATGCTCAAATGGGCGAGCTGAACCGAATGACCCAGTTCAAGGATAAGTCTGCGCGCCATGCAGAAAACATCAACGCTGGTCTGTTTGGTTATCCTGTGCTGATGGCTGCTGACATCCTGTTGTACCAGGCAAATCAGGTCCCAGTTGGTAACGACCAGAAACAGCACCTGGAACTGGCGCGCGATATCGCGACCCGTTTCAACAACCTGTATGGCGATGTATTCACAGTGCCTGAACCTTATATTCCACAGGTGGGCGCGCGCGTGATGAGCTTGCAGGATCCGACCAAGAAGATGTCGAAGTCAGACGATAACCGCAACAACGTGATTGGTCTGTTGGAAGATCCAAAGTCCATCGCCAAGAAAATCAAACGTGCGGTGACAGACTCAGACGAGCCACCACGCGTATTGTTTGATGTGGAAAGCAAACCTGGCGTTGCTAACCTGATGGGCCTGATGTCTGTGGCGACGGGCAAAACTTTCGCGGAAATCGAAGCCGAGTACGAAGACAAGATGTACGGTCACCTGAAAACCGACACTGCTGATGCTGTGGTTGCTATGCTGGAGCCAGTGCAAACTCGTTACCAGGAGTTCCGTGCTGATCGAGCGTATCTGGATCAGGTAATGAAAGCCGGTTCAGAAAAAGCATCTGCACGTGCTGCTGAAACACTGAAAAAAGTATACGAAGCAGTAGGCTTTGTTGCTCGCCCATAATCACCGCTTGGAATGTTGAAAAAAGCAGCGAGAAATCGCTGCTTTTTTTATTTTCGCTGCTGTTCCCGCCACGTTCGCTCTCAATACCTCTCCCTTTTTCCTATTTTGGTTGTTACCTGAAACTGTTGATTACGGAACGCCGTCCTGATTATTGAGTGTCGTCTCAGCCCTGAAATACAAACTTGGGGATCTCATCACTTAAATGACATGTCGAGATGTTAAATCATTTGCAGTGTTTATGACTTCACTCGCAAATAAGGACAGCAAATGAAGATCTTTACATGGAGCCCTTTGGCTCTAGCTCTCAGTGCAGCACTTCCTGTCAGTGCTGATGTAATCATCACTGAATATGTCGAAGGCTCATCCAACAATAAAGCGGTTGAGCTGACCAACACAGGTTCAGTGGATGCTTCTCTTGACAATCTCTCGCTCCGATTGGCTTTCAATGGTGCCACCAGTTTTGGCAATACAATTGCGCTTTCCGGCACATTGGCGGCGGGTGAAAGCTACGTAGTTGCTAACAGCAGTGCGACGGGCGAAATCACCGACGTCAGCCAGCAAACTTCTGGTTCGCTCTCTTTCAATGGCAATGACGTGGTGGCGTTGGTTGATGAAAACGATAACGTGCTCGACAGCCTCGGGCAGCTAGGCAACAGTGGTAACTACGGAAAAGATGTGACGCTGCGCCGTATCGACGGCAGCACCGGTCGCACAGATGCGTCTTCGGCGTTTGACGCCTCAGTGGAATGGCAATCTTTCGCACAAAATACTTTTGATGGTCTGGGTTGTAGCGGTGTTGACGCTTGTGATGGCGGTGGTGGAGGTGGCGGAACCTTCAGCTGTGAAGGTGAAACCTTGACGCCAACCTATGCGATTCAAGGCAGTGGTGATCGCAGCCCATTGGTACCGGATGGCAGCTTTGAAGCAGAAGGAACCTACTATGTTGAAGGTGTGGTAACAGCGGTTACCGAAAGCCTCTACAAAGGTTTCTGGCTGCAAGATGCCAATGGCGATGGTGATAGCGCGACCTCTGACGGCTTATTCATCTTCACGGGTGATGCGCCGCAGGGCATTGAACCGGGTATGCAAGTGTGTGTCGCGGGTACGGTGAAAGAGTTCTTCAACCTGACTGAACTGGATGCCACTGACAAGCAGTGGGAAGTGATTGATACGGTGGGTGAACTGCCAGTGACTGATTTCGCGGTAGAAGACGGCGAAACACTGGATGAAGCGCTTGAGCGTCACGAAGGCATGAAAGTGCGTCTGACACAGGAAAGCGATTTGGTTGTCACCCGTAACTTCGGTTTCGACTTCGACGCTTTCCGAAACAATATGGTGCTGTCATACGAAGCGCCAAACTTCAAACCGACCCAGCTTTACATCGCAGGTTCTGATGAAGCCGCGGCTTTGGCAGCAGCGAACGATGCCAATCAACTGTTTGTAGAGTCTGATCTGAAAGCACCGGATGGTGTGGTGCCTTACTTCCCAGGTCTGGATGCAGAACAAGGTTACATTCGTATCGGCGATACTGTGACCAACCTTGAAGGTGTTGTTGGCTATAGCTTCAGTGATTACCGTCTGGTGGTGACCAATGAGCTGGTGGCGAGTGATTTCGTGCGTGAAGAAGACCGTACTGCGGCGCCTCAAACATTTGATGGTACCAACCTGAAAGTCGCAAGCTTCAACGTACTGAACTATTTCACCAGTGCCAGTGCGATTGGCGGTGATCTGAACGTGACGTGTGATGATCAGGCAGATGCTGATGCATCGCGTGGTTGTAACCGTGGTACGAAAGACGCCGCTGAGTTTGCATTGCAACAGGTGAAAATCGTGAATGCTTTGACGGCCATGGACGCTGATATCGTCGGTCTGATGGAAATCGAAAACAATGGCTTTGGTGAAAATGGCGCGTTGGCGAATCTGGTGACTGAGTTGAATAGCCAGTTTGCCGATGAGGCAGATCACTATGCGTTTGTCACTCCGGCAGAGGCTGATCTGACGGAAGGTGCATTCCTTGGCAGTGATGCGATTCAGGTGGCACTGATTTATCGACCGGCAAAAGTATCACTTCAAGGTGATGCAACGGTTGTCCGTATGCCAGAGCAACATATCAGTGGTGAAAGCCCGGACGGTGAAACTCGTCAGTTGGATAAATTCCAGCGTGATAGCTTGCTGCAAACCTTTGGTGTGAAAGATCAAAGCCTGTCAATTGCGGTCAGCCACTTCAAGTCTAAGGGGTCAGGTTGTTACGAAGATTGGGTCGCCGGTGAATTTGACGATGACCCGGCAGATCTTCAGGGTCGTTGTAACGAGTTCCGCGTTTCAGCATCAGAAACTCTGGGTAATGCACTGGCAGGTGTTGAAGGTGACATCATCGCCTTGGGTGACTTCAATGCTTACGGCCAGGAAGATCCAATGCGTGTGATGACGGATTACGATGCAGACACTGCAGAGCGTAAAATTGTGACCGCAGCAGGGACTTCTATCGCCGGTGAAACTTTGGATGAAACCGCGCGTGAAGTGGGTGATGGTTTTGGTTACATCAACCTTGCCAGCTATGTGTTGGGTGAAGAAGCCTTTTCTTACACCTTCGATGGTGAACTGGGCAGCCTTGACCATGCAGTCGGTAATGCCAGCTTACTTGAGAAAGTCACTGGCGTGGAAGACTGGCACATTAACTCGGTGGAAAGCACCTTGTTTGAGTACTCAGGCCGCTTCACCGGTGATTTGGTCAAATCGACTAACCCATATTCCTCTTCAGATCACGACCCTGTAATTGTGAGTCTGAACTACCCAGATCCGGTTCAGAAGTTCAAACTTCGCTTCAAGAACAAGAGCATCTTCTGGGTTCAGCCAACGGTGAATGGTTATGTTGACGAAGATCGTCCGTGGCTGCGTTGGAAAACTAATCGCAAATACAATCAAAACAGCGAGTTCCTGAAAGAACTCGGCGTGAGTTACGGCGATACCGTTGAGCTGGGCTACCGCTTGTGGGGCTTTATCGCCATCCCTTGTGGTGACGCAGTGCTGGAAGAAAATACACGCGCTGTGTTTAAAGGATTCCAGTGTAAGATCAAATAGTCGTCGACTTATCCTGCCACAGGCTCCTTCGGGAGCCTGTTTTTTTCCGACCTTTTAATGGGTTGCCTGCAGAATCTTGACTAAGCTTTAGAAGTGTCTCATGGACAAAGCAATGTCTTGTATTTGTGATGCTGCGTGTCAGGCACCCGAGAAATTCCGGCTGTCAGTGCACAGGTGAGGCATCACCATTTTGGCTTCGGAAGCTTTCATGTCGATCATTGAATCACTGTCGATGTTCCTGTTACCCGCGGCGAGCGAGCAATTGCTGCCAACGGGGTATATTGATCCCTGGCTGCAATTATTGGCGGCCATGGCAGCCTTTATTGCTGCCGCCATGACATTTATCCATCGTCCACTGGAAGAGCAAAAGCTGCCTTGGCTAAAGGTATCTCCAGTGCCGGTGAATGCACTCACGCTAACGGTCAGCATGTCTTTGGTGCATGTGGCGAACGTCACTGCCAGTCCGACTTATCAATCTCTCGGCTTCCAGCCTTCATTGCTCTATCTGCCATTGTTACTGACATTCGGGCTGAACTTCTCCGCCCTTAGGATGATTGCGTTCGGCAAAAATAGCCCATTCCGACTGTTGATGGCTTCTGGCCTTATCATGACTGCGCTGGTGCTGCAAAACTTGCTCGCCTTTACCGGCGTTAATCTCGCCTCTATCTCCCAATTGGACGCGGCTATCTACAGTTTTGCTGTGGTAATAGCAGGGTTTCTCGTCACCGTGGCGATATGGAGCCGCTTTGCTTCGGTGAAAACGGGTTTCTGGGACAGGAATCTGACGGCAGGCCTTTTGAGTGGCGCAAGCTTTACTGTGGCGTCGCTGGTGATGGCTCTGGCATCAACCGATGCTGTGGTGTTGTCTCGCCAGCCTATTCGCGACGAAGCCGTCTTGTTTACCATCCTCGATGTGGTGTTGGTTCAGGCATTTCTGGCGATGTTCGTTGTTGTGTTCAATCAATTGGCGAACGCCTGGCTTTGCAGTCATGCTGAAGCGCGTCTGCACAGCCGGCGAGAAGAACAACTGACGTCTATTCTCCAGACGGCAACTGAAGCCATCATTGCTATCGATCGAAAGGGTAACATCACTTATTTCAACCACTCGGCAGAGCGGATTTTCGGTTGGCATACTTCAGAAGTGCTGGGTAAAAATGTGCGCATGCTGGTGACAGATGAACACCAGCATCGGCACGACATGTATATCCACAATTACTTGGAACGTCGCGTGGATTCGGCAGTGGTGGGGTCAGTGCGTGAAGTCACGGCAAAGCGGCGTGATGGGTCGCAGCTCCCGGTCCGATTATCTATCGGACACCACGAATCACAAGGGCAGCATGAGTTTGTTGCCGTGATTTCAGATATTTCAGAGCAGCGCAGCATGGCTTGGGCACTTCGCGAAAATGCCAAACAGTACCGTGCGCTGGTATCCAATTTGCCTTGTATGGCGTTCAGGGAAATGACAGGGGCAACCCGGCATATCGTCTATATCAGTGATGCGGCGAAGTCGCTCACTGGATACAGTGCCTCAATCCTGACAGGAGAAAATGGTGTTTCTCATTTTGTCGATCGTATCCATCAAAGCGATACCGCAAGCTATCGCAAGGTGCGAGAGCTGGCTTCTCGTCGCAACGGCAAATATGACTGTGAGTACCGATTCCTGACCCGTGACGACGAGCAGAAATGGTTCTGGGAAATCGGACATAGCTACCGTGCCGAAGACGGGAGTACCTGGATTGACGGTGTCATTATCGATGTCACCGAGAAGCATGAAGCCGAAGAAGAGTTCGAGGAAAAGCTGCGACTTGCCGAGAAAGCAACCCAGTCTAAGGCCTCTTTTTTGGCCAACATGAGTTATGAATTCCGCTCGCCGATGAACTCCATTCTTGGGTTAACGGAAGTGTTGATTGAAGAAGCGGCCAGTCCAGCACATCGCCATCATTTGGAAGTGATACGCGAGTCTGGTAACAGTCTGCTGAAACTCATCAACGACATTCTTGATACGTCGAAATTGGAAAGCCAATCCTTGCCGCTCGACATTGCTGATTTCTCGTTGGTGCAGCTTTGTCGGCAGATTGAATTTATTGCCCGCGAGACGGTGCAAGCCCGTGACCTTCACGTTAGCCTTCATTACAACGATGCGCTGTGGGAACACTACGTCGGTGATTCGCGTCGTATCAAGCAGCTGCTGCAAAACCTGATGCGAAGTGCACTGACGAAAACTGAAAAGGGCAATGTGGCGCTTCATGTTTTGCCTACTAATGATGTGGTGAGATTTGCGGTAGCGAGTTATGCGCATAATCAGAAAGCAGCGAAGGAAGATGAAGCAGTAAATACCGGGCAAACGCTCTCCGCTACGTTGGTGACACAACTGATCGAATTGATGGGTGGTCATCTCTGGTTTGATGGTGAATCGATTCATGGCTCCGTGGTGTATGCTGACCTGCCACTCATTCCCGCGCAAAGCTCCTCCAGAATGAGCGATGAACCTGCTGTGAACTTTGCGCTTCCTGCGCTGGAAGTTCTGGTCATCGATGATGTTCAGCGTAACCAGCAGGAGCTTCGTGACATGTTGCTGAGACAAGGGGTAAAAGTGCTGACTTTTACTGATCTTGAGTCAGCAGAAGACGTGTTGAAAACTCAGCCCGTGGATGTGGTGTTCCTGGATGCCTACCTTAGTGATGAGCACTATCCTACACCGCAAACCTTGCGCAGTTGGGCGTTGGTGTGCCGGGAGGAACCGCTCAAGGTTGTCGCAATGAAATTGGCCGTCGACCCGACCACAGACAACCAGTGGCAGACGCTGGGCTTTGATTTCTCGATTGATAAACCATTTATCAGCAGTGATGTGTTCGGCATGCTGGCGAAATGCTGCGGTGGGGACTCTGCTGATAACATCGCAGTGCTTAATCCTCCCAATGAGGATGTTGACTTGTTTGATGATGCCTGGGCATTCCAGCACTGGCCAACGACCGACATCCTTCTGAGTGTCATCCGCGAATTTCATGCTACGTACAATGATCTGCCGGATACCATTCGTCACTTGCTGAAGGAGCAACCCGAGGCACTGGAGCCTTTGCTGAAACAGGCAAAAGAAGCAGCCAAATGTATCGGTTTCCCAGCTGTTGAACTGCGGATAGCAAAGCTCTTGGGCTATGTGGAAGCGGGGGACGTGGTGAAAGCAGAGTCCAAACTCGAACTGCTGCGCCACATGCTGGAAGAAACGTTTGATCGTGCATTGGCTTATCTGGGTGTCAGAGCGCATGAACTGGAAGACGATTCCTTAGTCAGCAAAATGCCGCAAGAACTGTTTGAACGCAAAACCGAAATGTTCGTCAGCAAGCTCGCAGAAGGGCAGTACGACGACGAGCTATACAAAGAATTGGTGCCAATGATGGCGGGATTTGTCTCGCCACCCTTGCTGTCACAGTTTGTGGCATCTATTGAAAGCTTTGAGCTGGATGAGGCATACCGTTTGATTCTGGCCGTGACAGAGCAGATGCCGATGTCACAGAACACGGGAGTACAAGGCTATGGCGTATAAAGTGCTTGTGGTCGACGATGAACCGAGCAATCTGCATGTGATGCGAACCATCCTGCAGGATCAATACACGCTTATCTTCGCTAAAAGTGGCGAGCGGGCCATAGAGCTGGCAATGCAACAACGCCCGGATTTGATTCTTTTGGATATTATGATGCCAGGAATGAACGGCTACGAGGTATGTCGCGCGCTGAAAAATGAAAAGGCGGTTAGCCATATTCCTATCATTATCGTGTCGGCGCTTGATGAATACCAAAGCGAAGTGGAAGGGCTGAAAAGCGGCGCGGCAGACTTTCTCATCAAGCCAGTTTCACCTGAGTTGGTGAAAAGCCGTGTTGCCAATCTGCTCGGTGAGGCGCGAGCCACCATCATGCGCGAAAACTATCAGTTGGTGATTAACCAGATCGCCGCGGTAGCCGCACTTCACAATAACTATGTGGAAATCACTGCGCCCCGTGTTGCCAAATTTTGTGAATGGCTGGCAGTGAAATACGGTCTCACCAAATCCAAAGCTGAGGACATTGGCCTGGCTTATCCGCTTTGCCAGATTGGCGAGCTTTGGGATGATGGTGGCAACAACACGACAGCAGAAAGCCGGAGTTTACTTTTGCTATCAGAGGCCACCAAAGGTTTTGCCTGTGTCGCTGCTACCTTGTTGACGTACAAAAATACCCGGTGGGATGGCTCGGGGTTTCCTGAAATAGAAGCAGAGAAAATCCCGGAAGAGTGTCGCGTTGTTACCGTTGCAGAAGCTATCGACATGGAAATCGAGGGTTTGGAAGGCAGTGTGTCTGAACGGGTTAAAACGGCAATATCGACGCTCTCCCAAGAGGCAGGAACCCTGGCTGACCCAAGGCTTATTCATATTCTCGACGAGAACAGTGAAGAGCTATGCCGACTCTATTTCGACTGGCTCGCCTCGCCCTGGCCAACGCCTATTCTTCCTATCAACGAGTTCTGATGCAGTGCGAATAAGCCTGTGTTAGCATTTGCGCCCAGTCCCGCTGATGTTTGGCGGGCAGGACGTGATGGGAACGACTGTGCTGCTGATTATTGATAACTACGACTCTTTTACTTACAACCTGTATCAGTACTTTTGTCAGTTGGGTGTCGAAGTGGAAGTCCACCGCAATGACGCCATCACCCTTGCCGACATCGAAGCCATAGCACCCTCACATTTGGTCATTTCGCCTGGCCCTTGCACGCCAGATGATGCCGGTATCTCCCTCCAGGCCATTGAACACTTTGCCGGAAAACTGCCGATTCTTGGCGTGTGTTTGGGGCATCAGGCGCTGGCTCAGGTGTTTGGCGGTAAGGTCATTCGCGCCAAACAAGTGATGCATGGCAAAACCAGCCCTGTGGTTCACCGCGATGGTGGTGTGTTCCAATCGCTCAATAATCCGCTAACCGTGACGCGTTACCACTCTCTGGTTGTGGAAGCTGACTCGTTGCCGGATTGTTTTGAAATCACCGCGTGGACGGAAGCAGATGGTGGGTTCGATGAAATCATGGGGATCCGCCACAAAACCCTCGACCTTGAAGGCGTGCAGTTCCATCCGGAAAGTATCTTGACTGAGCAAGGCCATCAGCTGCTACAGAACTTCCTTACCCGCGATTGATTATAATCTAGGGGCTGTTGACCTTCCGAGTCTGTGTTGAAAGCCGATCATCATCACTCTTTTTACATTTTTGTTTCGCCGTTTTCCTGCTGTTAACAGTGAAACCTTATTCACTCCCTTCGTGCCATCTCTCGTTTATTTCCCAACAGGAAAGACAGTCTTACCGCTTGTTCTATTAATCATTTACCCTTCTTCACGCATAAATATGGCACTTGTGTGAATTTCCCATAGTTTATTGCGCTAGATTATAAAATTTTCTGCTATTGATGCGGTTAATGAAATGTAAATACTATGCTTATAGCAGAATCGACAGAAGGATATGAGCGATGACAGCCGAACATAAAGTAGAACGTAAACTGTTCGATGAAGTGATGGTGCCATGTTATGCACCCATGAATATGATCCCGGACAGAGGCAAGGGCGCTCGTATTTGGGATCAGGACGATCGTGAATACATCGATTTTGCCGGTGGCATCGCCGTAAGTTGTTTGGGTCATTGCCACCCAGTGATGGTAGATGCACTGAAAACTCAGGCTGAAAAGCTTTGGCACCTGAGTAATGTTATGACCAACGCTCCAGCATTGCGCTTGGCGAAAAAGCTGACCGAAGTGAGCTTTGCTGATCGCGTCTTTTTCGCCAACTCCGGTGCGGAAGCCAACGAGGCAGCCCTGAAGCTGGCACGTCGCTGGGCGGTAGATGTTCACGGCCCAGAGAAGAGCGAAATCATCGCCTTCACCCAAGGATTCCACGGCCGCACCTTCTTTACCGTCACAGTGGGTGGTCAGGCAGCTTATTCTGATGGTTTCGGACCAAAACCGGGCGACGTTAGCCATCTGCCATACAACGATCTGGATGCACTGGCTGCGGCTATGTCTGACAAGACCTGCGCCATCATGATGGAGCCACTTCAAGGTGAAGGCGGTATCGTCACACCTGACCCTGCTTTCGTCCAAGGTGTTCGTGAGCTGTGTGACAAGCACAATGCTCTGCTGATTTTCGATGAAGTTCAGACCGGTAATGGCCGTACAGGTACTTTCTATGCATATGAGCAAACTGGCGTAACGCCAGACATCCTGAGCACGGCGAAATCCCTCGGCGGCGGTATTCCTATCGGTGCCATGCTGACCACTGAAAAACTGGCTGCCCACATGAAAGTCGGTACCCACGGCTCCACTTACGGCGGTAACCCGCTGGCATGTGCTGTTGCAGAAGCGGTGGTGAACGAGGTGAGCAAGCCGGAAGTATTGGCTGGCGTGAAAGAGCGCGAAGGTTGGTTCCGCGAAGGACTGGAAGCACTGAATGCCAAATACAATATGTTCAGCGAAATTCGCGGCAAAGGCCTGCTGATCGGTGCCGCTCTCAACGAAGAGTGGAAAGGGCGTGCCCGTGATGTGCTGCTGGCTGCTGGCGAAGAAGGTTTGCTGTTATTGGTTGCCGGTACCAACGTGGTACGTATGACTCCATCACTGGTCATCACCAAAGAAGAAGCAGAAGAAGGTCTCGCGCGACTGGATCGTGCACTGGCAAAACTGACGGCGGCGTGATCGCCCGAGGTTTTGACCACCCATCGCATCAGGAGGAAGTAGGATGCTGGTAATTCGCCCAATCAGAGAAACCGATTTTGACGCACTCATGCTATGTGCTGAGGAATCCGGACATGGTTTCACTTCTCTGCCAGTGGATGAAACACTGATCAAAGGTCGCATTGACCATTCTGTGGAGAGTTTCGCCCGTAACGCGCAAGCACCGGGTATGGAAGGCTACCTCATGGTAGCGGAAGACACCGAAACCGGCGAAGTGGCAGGCACCACCGGCATTGAAGCAGCTATTGGGTTGGATAACCCGTTTTACAGCTATCACATCAGCAAAATCGTTCACCATTCACGTCGTCTGGATGTGCATAACGTGGTGGAAGTGCTGACCTTCGGGAACAACTACACGGGTGCGACGGAAATTTGCACCCTGTTCCTGCGCCCTGAGTTCCGTCAGGGACTGAACGGTAAATTGCTGTCCAAGTGTCGCTTTCTGATGCTGGCCCAGTTCCCAGAAAAATTCTCCGACGTCATCTTCGCAGAAATGCGCGGTGTGTCTGATGAAGATGGCAATTCGCCATTCTGGGCATGGCTTAAAGAACATTTCTTCTCGATTGATTTCACCTTGGCAGATTACCTGACGGGGACTGGTCAGAAGGGCTTCATCGCTGACCTGATGCCTAAGCTGCCTATTTACGTGAGTCTTTTGAGTGAAGAAGCGCGCGAGGTGATTGGGCAGGTGCATGAGAAAACCCGTCCGGCACTTCGCCTTCTCGAAAAAGAAGGTTTCACTTGCCGCGGCTACGTCGACATTTTCGATGCGGGCCCAACGGTAGAGTGTCTTCGCCAGAACATAGATTCTATTCGTCGGTCATTCACCGCAAGAGTGAAGATCGCCGAGCACAGCAGCGCACAGGATTACCTGATTTGTAACAGTGACTTTGAAAACTTTCGCGCCACCGCAACCAAGGTTGGTGTTGATGAAGAGCGCAATGAAGTGCTTATCAGTAAGGAAGTGGCAGAAGCGCTGTTTGTACAAGATGGAGATACCGTGCGTCTGGTGTCGGTTTAGGAGAGACGATCAATGACACAATGGATTGAGAACAAAGCCATTGAGGGTAAAGGCGACGTATTCGAATCGCTCAACCCATTTAACAGCGAAGCGGTCTGGTCCGGCAAAGCGGCCACGCCTGAGCAAGTAGAAACGGCCGTTGATGCCGCGCGATGTGCGTTTATCAGCTGGAAAAAAACGCCGTTTACCGAGCGTCAGGCGCTTGTGGAGCGTTTCGCAGAAAAAGTAAAAGAAAATAGCGAGCACATTGCGAAAGTGATTGCGGAAGAAACCGGTAAACCGCTGTGGGAAACCCGTACAGAAGCAGCAGCCATGGTCGGAAAAATCGGTATCTCTTTGCGTGCCTATCAGGAACGTACCGGTGAGCGCGCAAAAGATGTTGCGGGCACACAAGCGGTGCTGCGTCACCGACCACTGGGTGTGATGGCCGTGTTTGGCCCTTATAACTTCCCTGGGCATTTGCCGAATGGTCACATTGTTCCAGCATTGCTGGCGGGTAACACTGTGGTGTTCAAACCATCAGACCTGACTCCGAAAACGGCCGAAGAGACCCTTAAGCTTTGGATTGAAGCGGGTCTGCCGGAAGGCGTGATCAACATGGTTCAGGGTGGCCGTGAAACCGGTGAAGCGCTGGCACAATCAAAAGGCATTGATGGCCTGCTGTTTACCGGCAGTGCCAATACTGGACATATCCTGCACCGCCAATTTGCAGGTCAGCCGGGCAAAATGCTGGCACTCGAAATGGGTGGCAACAATCCGATGGTGATTTCCAATGAGTATGGCGAAGTGGATGCCACGGCTTACACCATCATCCAGTCAGCCTTTATCAGTGCAGGTCAACGTTGTACCTGTGCCCGTCGACTTTATGTGCCTAAGGGTGGCAAGGGTGATGCCTTGGTCTCCCGTTTGGTCGAGATGACCAAGAATATCCGTGTCGGTGGTCAGTTTGATGAACCAGCCCCGTTTATGGGCGCTCAGATTTCTGTCCGCGCCGCAGAGGGTATTCTGGCGGCGCAGGCGAATCTTGAATCTCTCGGTGGCGAATCGCTGCTGAAAGCAGAGTTGCTGCACGATGCTGTGGTGTCTCCAGGCATCATTGAAGTCAGCCAGGTTGCTGAGCTGCCAGATGAAGAATACTTCGGTCCGCTACTACAGGTGGTTCGTTATGATTCGCTGGAGCAGGCCGTCGAACTTGCCAATGACACTCGCTATGGGTTGTCTGCGGGTCTGGTATCCACCGATGATACTGAATGGGAATACTTCCTCGACCACATTCGTGCAGGCATCGTGAACCGCAACCGACAGCTGACAGGTGCAAGCGGCGATGCACCGTTTGGTGGCCCTGGTGCGTCAGGCAATCTTCGCCCAAGCGCTTACTATGCGGCTGACTACTGTGCTTACCCGATGGCATCTATGGAAGGTGAAGACGTTTCACTGCCCTCGCAGTTGAGCCCGGGGCTCTCGCTTTAATATTCCGTAATCACAAGCATTCAGGAGGATGTGATGGAACGCGTTCAGGCTTTATTCGACGGACTTTGGAAAGATTATACTGCACGTCTGTGTCCTTCGGCTGCGAAGGTGCATCACTTGCTGGAAGAGGGGACACCGCTACTGAATGACCACATTGCGCTGCGCACCTTTGCGCTGCCAAAAGTAGGCCTAGACAGATTGGCAGCCCCTTTCATTGCCTTAGGCTACGAGCCAAAGGGTGAGTACGAATTCAAAGCCAAAAAGCTGTTTGCGCGCCATTTTGAACATCCTAACCCGGATGCGCCCAAGGTCTTCATCAGTGAGCTGTTGGTGGGGCAATGTTCATCTGAACTTCAACTGGCTGTCCGCTCGCTGGTGGACCAGGTCGATGAGGGTGCCTTGAATGATCCTGCTTTTATGTACGGTGGTCGCCTGTGGGATATCGACTTTGATACCTATAAGAAACTGGCCGATGAAAGTGAATATGCAGGTTGGCTGTCAGCACACGGGTTTGGTGCTAACCACTTTACAGTCAGTGTGAATCAGCTGAGCACGCTCGACACAGTAAAAGGTGTGAATGACCTTCTGCGCCAGTCTGGCTTTGCGATTAACGAGTCTGGTGGAGAAGTGAAGGGTAGCCCTGAAGTGTGCCTTGAGCAGTCTTCGACCATGGCTGACAAAGTGAGTGTGGCTTTCAGCGATGGCGAACAAAACATCCCTGGTGGCTTCTACGAATTCGCCAAGCGTTACCCGTTGGCAGATGGTTCGCTCTACCAAGGTTTTGTCGAAGCGTCAGCAGATAAGATCTTCGAAAGTACCGATCAGTAAACGCGTTGGATGTGGTGAGCCAGCCTAGGAAGTCAGTGAGGTTGGCCATTCATCATTTGAAGATGCATCAAAACGGCGTCTGTCTTCGCCCAGCATACGCTGGATATGATAGTGGGATGGGTCGCTGAATCCGGTCATTTCGGTGCTGAGATGCCCCGGTGTGACGGAAATTGGCGGTTGTTGAGTTGATGATGAAAAGTGTTGGATTTCCATGTCCATGCCGATGTTCCCTAATACAACGACTGCATGCGAATGCATACATAGCTTGCATTGAAAATTAGCACTGAATGATGACATTCGCAGGAAAATCGCCGTGATTGTGATCACGCTGCAAACAAAAAAGCCACCGCACAAACGGTGGCTTTCTTTTTAAACTGGGTGCTCTTAGCGAGTACCGTATACCACGATGGTTTTACCGTGTGCAGAAATCAGGTTCTGCTCTTCCAGCATCTTCAGGATGCGGCCAACGGTTTCACGTGAACAGCCAACGATTTGACCGATTTCCTGACGGGTAATCTTGATTTGCATACCGTCTGGGTGGGTCATTGCGTCTGGTTGTTTTGCCAGGTTCAGCAGCGTCTGAGCGATGCGACCGGTTACGTCCAGGAACGCCAAGTCACCGACTTTCTGGCTGGTCACTTGCAGACGGCGAGCCATCTGAGAAGACAAGCGCATCAGGATGTCTGGGTTAACCTGGATCAGCTGGCGGAATTTCTTGAATGAGATCTCTGCAACTTCACATGGAGATTTTGCGCGAACCCAAGCGGTACGCTCCTGATCTTCCTCAAATAGGCCCAGTTCGCCAATGAAGTCGCCCTGGTTGAGGTAAGAGAGGATCATCTCTTTGCCTTCTTCATCCTTGATCAGTACTGCCACAGAGCCTTTCACGATGTAGTACAGCGTTTCTGCTTTCTCACCCGCGTGGATAAGAGTACTTTTCGAAGGGTACTTATGAATGTGGCAGTGTGAAAGGAACCACTCTAGTGTTGGGTCTGTTTGAGGTTTTCCTGGAACCATATATCTCATTTCCTCTGCAGTTGTTGCCTGATGAGTCTTCCTTAGCCCACCGTCCTGCGGCACAAGTCCGTTGGATAGCATAAAGTGTCGGCAGTCAGGCTACAAGCTCTCTGTTTGAGTCATTGAGTTTATCCTTTTTCCAGCACGATTTCTTGATTTTGATATGGACTTAGGTCCCTATTAAAGGCTAAAAACGTGGACAAGATCACGACCCTGAAAGTAATTGGAGGTAAGAAATGCAAGCAAGCGTCAAATGGTGTGGAAACGAGACCTTCCTCGGACTCTCAAATTCCGGCCATAGCATTGTGATGGATGGAAACGGTGGTGCAAATGCCCCAAGTCCAATGGAAATGGTGCTGATGGGAGCGGGCGGATGTAGCTCTGTCGACGTGGTCGCAGCACTGAAAGAAGGTGCACAGCAGGTGGTTTCTTGTGTGGCTGAGCTAAGTGCTGAACGCCGTGAGCAAGCACCGAAGCTGTTTACCAAAATCAATATTCACTTTGTCGTGACAGGTAAAGCGCTTGATGAAAGCCGGGTGGCCTCTGCGGTGAAAGACAGTCTTGAAAAGTACTGCTCTGTTTGCTTGATGCTCGGAGCGGGGGTGGAAATGACACACTCTTACGAGATCATTGAAAACGCATAATCTTCTGGCGCTGACTATTGTTCCTGATGATGAATGAACGAAGGAGGGGAGAGCCCCTCCTTTAGTTTATCGGCGGTGTATCTAGATCCTCGGACAGTGCGGTTCGCACGTCATCAGCGACATTGACCCCTATAGTGAGAGCAGAATGATCTGCGCCTGCAGTTAATGTTTCGCCAAGTTTAAGGGCACTGATCATGGATGGGGTGAGCTCGAATCGCATAAAGTGCACGCTGGAGGTTTTCTCCTCGTTGTCACGCTCAAGATCCTCATCGCAGATAGGGTAAACCTTCGCGTCGTTGCCGACTCTCAGCCAGACTTTGTTCTCCACGCCAATGAGCTTGGCGAGTTCTACTTTCCTGATGTCAGGATCAGCATACTCAATCATCATGGTGGCTTTCAGGTTGCAGCCGTCAGGGATCAGCGGATTGTAAGCATCCAATTCCTCTGCAATGCCCTCTGGCTCAAAGATGCGCTCAATGCGCAGCATTTCCTGAATTTGGTATTGGATGGTCTGACGGTTTTCAAAAATCAGCCTTGCATGATCCCCAAGCTTCACGAAGCGGTGTTTTTTGTGCTCCATGATTTGGTGACGGAACTGGGTGCGGGCACGGGCGTAATCCTCCAGCGTCATCAGGTCATCTGCAGTCAGTTTTTCCATGTTTTTCGCTCCCTGTTACAGGCCGTAGGCCTTCCTCAATAAGGTCATGGGGTGTATTGGCTTATCCACCTCTGCCAGTTTGGCAATGTGTGCACCTGCCATCGGGCAGTCACTGGCAAAGTAGTCGGCGTTGGCTTGCTTCACTTTCTTTGCCACGGGACGACCAATTTTCACCGCCTTATCATGCGTTTCCACTTTCACAGCGTAAGTACCGTCGTGACCCGAGCAGCGTTGCTCCGGTGCCACATGAGTGCCGGGCACTAAACGGAGCAGCTCTGCGGTTTTCAAACCGATGTTTTGTACACGCAGGTGACAAGCAACGTGGTAGCTGATGTCGCCAAGCGGCGTATCGAACTCGGTGTTGAGCTTGCCTGCTTTGTGGCGAAGCATCAGGTATTCGAAGGGGTCATAGAAGGCATCGCGGACTTTGGCGACATCGGGGTCATCTGGAAACAAGAGTGGAAGCTCCTGTTTGAACATCAGCACGCAGGAAGGGACCGGTGCGATAAGGTCGAACCCTTTTTCAACCATTGCCAGAAGCTGCGGAATATTTTCTTCTTTGGCGCGCTGAACGCTTTCCAAATCGCCCAGTTCCATCTTGGGCATGCCACAGCAACGCTCTTTGCCGACCACTTCGATATGGATATGGTTCTTCTGAAAGACCTTGTAGAAATCTTCGCCGAGTTCCGGACTGTTATAGTTGCCGTAACAGGTGGTGAACATAGCCACCTTCCCTGTGGTTTCGCCAACAGGTTCTGGCGTGATGTCTTTTGCCATTGGGGCAACTCGTTTTCGCATGGTGTTACTGTCGTATGTCGGCACTATGGCATCTTTGTGCACGCCAGCTTTCTCCAACACGCTTCTAAATGCACTGTTTTTGTTCATCGTATTTACGGTGACATCCACAATGGGAATCGTTGCCATACTACCCACCAAATCTGTGCTGGAAAGCAGCTTGTCCCGCACTGATGCCCCTTGTTCACGAAATTTAACCGCTTTAGCGCGTAGCATCAGGTGCGGGAAGTCGATTTCCCACTCGTGCGGCGGTACGTAAGGGCATTTGGTCATGTAGCACATGTCACAGAGATAGCATTGGTCTGCGACTTTCTGATAATCCTTCTTGTCCACGCCATCGACTTCGAAGGTTTCGGATTCATCGATGAGGTCAAAAAGGGTAGGGAACGAATCGCAGAGGCTTACACAGCGGCGGCAGCCGTGGCAAACGTCGAAGACACGCTCCATTTCCGCTTCCAGCTTTTCGCGATCGTAAAAATCTGGAGATTGCCACTCAATTGCGTGGCGAGTGGGGGCTTCGATGCCTCCTTCGCGTTTTTCTTTCATGACGTGTCCCTGCTACTGGTTGTGCCGGTTTCCGGCAGTCACTGTGCGTTATCGTCATTGGCGCTTATTGCGTTCTGAAAGGGCGGACTGACCGCCCTTTTTTCGACTAGCTGTCGAGGTTGTCGAGTGCTTTCTGGAATCGGTTTGCGTGGCTTCGCTCTGCTTTGGCGAGCGTTTCAAACCAGTCCGCGATCTCATCGAAACCTTCGTCGCGCGCCGTGGCGGCCATACCCGGATACATATCGGTGTATTCGTGGGTTTCACCGGCAATCGACGCTTTGAGGTTTTCTACGGTGTTACCCATGGGTAAACCCGTGGCAGGGTCGCCCACTTCCTCCAGATACTCCAGATGGCCGTGTGCGTGGCCAGTTTCCCCCTCGGCCGTTGAGCGGAAAACGGCGGCGACATCGTTGTAGCCTTCAATGTCTGCTTTTGATGCGAAATAGAGATAACGACGGTTTGCCTGACTTTCACCGGCAAAGGCGTCTTTGAGGTTTTGCTCGGTTTTGGTTCCTTTCAGTGACATGGCTCTGTCCTCTTTTATGACATTGTCTTGCTTCTATTGGTTAAAAAGCAACCAATACACTTAAGTTAAGGACAGGTTCGTTATTCGGTCTAATGAATAAAAACGTAATCTGCCATCGTATTTTTCGATAACAGATTACGTTTTCAAATTAAGGGAAGAGGGCAGTGTTAGCTGATTTTGCCGGTTTCAATGAGCTGTTGAATAAGAGGTCGGATAATCAGTTCCATGGCGAAACTCATCTTGCCGCCCGGCACAACCAGAGTGTTATGGCGGGACATAAAAGAACCTTGGATCATTGAAAGCAAGTAAGGGAAATCGACTTTCTTGATGCCGCGAAAACGGATCACCACAAAACTTTCATCCAGGCTTGGGATGCCTTTTGCGTTGAGTGGATTTGAAGTATCTACCGTTGGGACACGCTGGAAATTGATATGGGTTCGGCTGAACTGCGGTGTGATGTAGTTCAGGTAGTCATCCATCGAACGAACAATGGAATCCATCACCGCTTCGCGGGAGTGACCACGGTCGCGGGTGTCGCGGACAAACTTCTGGATCCACTCCAGGTTTACGATTGGCACCATGCCAATCAGCAGGTCGACGTGCTGGGCGACGTTAATCTCGCCTTCTACCACACCGCCGTGCAGCCCTTCATAGAACATGAGATCTGTGTGCTCTGGGAGATCCTGCCATGCCGTGAAGGTTCCCGGCATTTGGTTGTAAGGTACCGCTTCATCAAAGGTATGGAGATAACGGCGAAACTGCCCCGTGCCTTCCTCGCCGTATTCTTTGAAGAAAGATTCGAGCCTTGGGAAGTCGTTGGCAGTCGGGCCGAAGTAACTGATATGACGGCCCTGTTCTTTAGCTTTACGGATTTCCACGTCCATTTCAGGACGGGTATATCGGTGAAAACTGTCACCTTCCACCCAGGCGGCGCTAATTTTCATCATATTGAAAATCTTGCGGAATGCGTCTGAGGTGGTGGTCGTCCCTGCGCCGGACGAACCGGTAACTGCAATAATGGGGTGCTTTGCAGACATGACAAACCCTGTCAATTTAGAAAGATGGCAACAGTTAACAGGGTCTCGGTGACTTGGTCAAGCGATGGGCATTAGGCAAGTGATCGCACAGGTTTGATATCAACCGTTTCATGCAATTCCGAAAACACCACAACCGCTTCTTTGTTTTTTAGCAGGTTGTAGACCTGTTCCACCTTTTCCTCGAAGCTTGCTTCCTGCTCACCATAATCTGTCCCTTCACGCAGCACAAAGTGCTCAATCAGATTTCTCAGGGTTTCTTCGGGAATCTCTTGCCAGGGAACAATCATGGTGGCTTTACCTACTACAAAAAACGGTGCCGGAAGGTGGCGTTAAACACGATATCCGTGCTGTTATCGTGATTGAACATATTCTCTAGAGCTACCAATTCTATCGCACTGTTGTCAAAAAGGTAGCGATAACCCAGCGCAAACTCGTGCACCAGGGCATTGAGTTCACCCAGCCCTGCATTATCCCCCTTCCCCTGTGATATCAGGTATTCAGCGATCAGTTCGTGGTGCTCAAACCACTGATACTGATAACTGACCCCAGCGTTGACGCCCCAGGGTTTGATGTCGATAAAATGCTGCTGTTTGTCAGGGCGGCGAATGAGGGAAATCATGGCGGTCAGTCTGTGTTTTTCCCTTTGGTAGCCATAGTTGATTTGGGCTGATTGCTCGAAAGAGGTATTAGCGAACACCCCATGGCTCACGCGGTTGAAGAAAAGGGTGACGCCAGCGCTGACTGCATGGTGCATCGATTGATACAGGATTTGCTCGCCATAAAGGTTTATGGCACTGACGATTGGATCGCCAACGAAATCTTCGATCGGCTCATCCATGGTATCGGGGATATAAATATAGAACCTGTCTTCATCGACCTCTGTTCGGCCATTTTGATCAATACCAAAAATACTGTGGAATTTTTCCGTCAGGCCATCCAATCGGTTGTTGGCAGCATAGCGGTATTGCAGCCAAACCCCGACCCGGTTTTCCTCATCCAGCGCATGGACAAAACCGGCCATAAATTGGTTGTGATAGTAGTCGAACTGGTATTCCGGGGTGTTAGCCCAAACGCTGCCGATGGTCGCTGAGGCAAAGAGATCCGTTTGTCCCACTTTTAACTGAAATGGGTCCTGAAGGATAGGGGTTAACCCGGTGGTTTGCAGTGGTGCTTGGCTTTGGACAATTAAGGGTCCAAAGCGCAAAGGGTCTGTGTGTTCTGCCTGCGCAGCGAAAGAGAGCCACCAAAGCAGCATAAAAGCAGTGCGAGATATTGCCATCGTCCACCTCTCTCGCCCTGCTTTCTTGGCGTTATTGCGCCTTTATCCGGCGTCGATGTGCAGGGCTAACCAGCGTGGCACCTCTTTTTCCAGCCAGAAGTCTGGTGCTTTCAAGGTGCCGGAGACAAATCCGACGTGACCGCCATGTTCGGTCAGGTGATAGTCAATATTGTCCGGTAGCGGCGCTTTGGGTATCACCGCCTCCGTCATAAAGGGATCATCTTTAGCATGGATCACTTTGAGCGGAGTCGCAATTTCCTGCAACACACCTAAGCCACTGCATTGGCGATAATAATCCTCAGCATCGCTGAACCCATGTAGTGGCGCAGTGACGGTTTGGTCGAACTGATAGAGATTCGATATCGCTACTTTCTCCCCACTTTTCCAGTGTCCGATTTGCGGGTGACGGGCAAGCTTGTTACCGAGGGTGCGGTTCATTGAGCGGAGCAGATACGCTTGATAGACGCGGGAAAAGCCCTGTCGAATGCGGCTGGAACATGCTGCCAGATCCAAAGGTGGACTGATGACGCACCCGGCTTGAATGATGGGATCCTCTTTAAACTCTGCCAGATAGCGCACCAACATGTTGCCACCGAGGGAAACGCCGGTAGCGACTTTGGCGTTTGCAGGAAATCGCTGTTTGAGGTGCTCTAGGAAAAAGCGGGCATCCCCCGTTTCACCTGAGTGATAGCTGCGCGGCATTTTGTTCAGCGAGCCGCTGCAACCGCGAAAGTGCATTAACACGCCGACCCAACCTTGCTGTTTGAAGGCGTTGAGCAAACCGTTGGCATAAGGGCTGTAAAAACACCCAGCAAGACCGTGAAACAGTACCACGATAGGCTTGCCACCGACAGTTGCCGGGTCTTGTGTCCAACTGATATCCAGAAAATCCCCATCCGGTGTTTCAAGGCGTTGCCAGACCGGTTCAAAGACCGCTTTTCTGCGCAAAAAGCGCGGAAGCAGGGTTTGAACATGTGGATTCTTACCGCCTTTCATCGGCACGAAAGGTGTGTTTGCTATTTGTTCCATTTCTATCTCTTACAACGCAAATTCGGTCAGTGGTGGGTTAGCTAACAGCTTGGAGAGTTTGTCACACCCTTGCTCAAGCACTTCACGGCTTGGCGGTGCACTCACAGCAATCCTTACTTTAGGCGGCGCAGAATACCCAGCTGGAACAAATAGCTCGGAAGATTTCAGTTCCAGACCTTCTGTTTTGCTGGCTGCCAGAAATTCGCTAAGTGCCCAGCCCTCGGGTAACATCAGCCATCCATGAAACGCATTGGGATGATAACGCAGTGAATCAGTACCAAGGTATCGGGTGGCAATTTCCCAACGCGTTTCCATTTCAGTACGAATGGTTTCAAGAATTTGGTTTGCAGCGCCGTTCTCCAACAGAATGGATGCCATGGCAGTCAATAACGGACTGATCATCCAGCTGTGGTTTTGCAGTGCGTTGACGAAGTGGGGATAAAAGCGTTCCGGCAGATGCAGGAAACCCAGACGAAGACCGGGTGCCAGTGTCTTCGCCAGCCCACCGATATATATCACATTGTCAGGCGCCAGATTGACCATTGGCGACGGACGTTCTGTCGGCAAAAGGCCATTGATGTCATCTTCCACGATCATCAGTTGCTGTTGTTCACACACCTCGATGAGTGCATGTCGGCGTGCTTCACTCATGGTTGCCGTCGTCGGGTTTTGCAATGTCGGCGTAAGGTACACCAACCTTGCTTGATACTGCTGGCAAGCCGCGCTCAGGGATTCTGGCAACATGCCTTCATCATCCATCTCTACGGGCTTCACCGTGAGTTGCAACTGTCTGGCAAGACTGAGTAAACCGGGATAGGTGAACTTGTCGGTAAGGATAGTATCCCCGGCTCGGCAGAGGGTCATCAGGCAAAGCTGCATAGCATTTTGCGCGCCGGAGCAGAACAGCAAGCGCGACGGATCGGCGTTCACCTGGTGCCCATTCAACCAGTCGGCCAGAATTTCACGGTGACGCACAATGCCGGAAGGCGGCTGATACAGCATCAGACTGTTGAGTTCCTGCGGGTGGGCTGCAAGTTGCTCCAGTGCCTCCGCGAAGAGATCGGCACGGTTAATCGTTGGCGGCACGTTGTAGCCAAAGCTCAGCACATCTTGTCGATCAGGATCGGAAAAAGACCACAGTGGGCGGTTGTTCTCGCAAATGTAGGTGCCTGCACCGACTTTGGCTTCGACAATGCCTCGTCGCTCCGCTTCTGCATACGCGCGGGTTACTGTTCCTACGGTGACTGACAAAGCATCTGCCAGCGCACGGTGGGTAGGTAACTTGGTGCCGGGTGCCAGTTCTTTGCTAACCACTTTATCCGCAATGGCATCGGCTATTTGCCGATACATGGGAGCGCCGGACTTCTCCAATGCAATATTCATGATTGTCATGGTGACAATAAACCTTTTGATCTGATTTTTGATCCCTGTTAGCGTGAATTTTGAACAACAAGTAGGTCAATTTCAAATTTTAGACTGAATTGTATCGATACAATGTGAGCAGGGAGACAATTCATGATGGAAGTATCTTTTTTGGCGACGCTGGCGCTTTTTGCCGCGACCATGACTGGCACGCCAGGACCAAACAACATGATGCTGACAGCATCAGGGGCAAACTTCGGATTTCGACGCACAGTGCCACACCTTATTGGCATTTCTTTGGGGGTGGCATCATTGATTGGTGTGGTTGCCGCCGGACTTGGCGCAGTATTTCAGCTCTACCCTTGGGTACAGGAAGGGATGAAGCTGCTCGCCAGTGCTTACCTGCTCTACCTTGCCTGGCGTATTGCGAGGGCGGGCGCACCTTCTGAAGATGCTTCCAGCGACCGCCGGCCAATGACCCTGATGGAAGGGGCATTATTCCAGTACGTCAACCCCAAGGCGTGGGCAATGGCGGTGAGTGCGGTGGGTACCTTTACCTTAGCGGGGGGAGACTATTGGTTATCTTCCATGGTGATTGTCATTACCTTTCTCATCGTTGGCTTGTCTCTCACATCTATTTGGGCGGGCTTTGGCGTCTGGGTGGGGAAAGTGCTGTCTTCAGAGAAAAGCTGGAAGGTGTTTAACCGCGTGATGGGCACCCTGACCGCGTCTTGTCTGATCTTTATCTGGGTCTAGCGCGGATTGATGACGTTCAAGCCTCTCATGAGTGCCGGATAAAGGTAATGTGCGTCTGCATCTAACTGAGAGCAGTACATCTCTAAAGATGAAGAGGCGTTTTCCTGCCAGGTTTGCTGGTTAACACAGGTGAGCAATTCCTGCTGCTGGAACTTTTCCAATGTCAGCTCATAGTTAAGCATCTTCTGGTAAGCCCCGCGTGAGAGCTGCGGTTTGAGATCGCGCCGCATCAAGCGATAACGGGTCAGCAGGGTTTCTGACTGAACCAATGATTGGCGAAGTTGAGCGAGTGATGATGCTGAAAGGGAAAACCCGGTATCTTCCAGCCAGGCTAACAGCAGAGCGAGGTTCACATTGCCTTTGAACTGATCCTGAAGCTTCAGGCAGGCGTGTTTCACCTCTTGTTGCCCATAGTGATGCAGACAAAACTGCCACAGCCCATCGGCTGTGGCTTGCTGTTTTAGCGGCCTTGGAACTCCGCTTCCATTTGCTCCAGTTGTTCCTGAAGATCCATCCATTCCAGTTCGACCTCTTCGAGCGATGATTTCGCGTCTGCCTGCTGGCGTAGCAATTCGGTAAGTTTCTCTTTGTTGGACGCTTCATAAATTGAAGGTTCCGCCAGTTGAGATTCTACTTCCGCAATTGTTGCAGAATACTTTTCGAGTTTTGTATCCAGCGTGTCAATTTTCTTGCGGATAGGCGCGGTCTGCTTCCGAAATTCTGCTTCCAGACGCTTTTGCTCTTTACGGGCTGCTTGAGTATTTGCACCTGCTGGTTTGGCGTTTTCTGCCTGTTCCTGACGACGCTCAGAGCGCTGCAATTCGTTTAACCATTGGTGGTAATCATTCAGATCGCCATTGAACGGTTCAACTTTGCGGTCATGCACCAGATACAGATCGTCAGTCGTTGCACGGAGCAGGTATCTGTCGTGGCTCACGATAACCATCGCGCCTTCAAACGATTGCAGTGCCATGGTCAGTGCAGCGCGCATGTCGAGATCGAGGTGGTTTGTGGGCTCATCGAGCAGCAACAGGTTCGGTTTTTGCCAGACAATTAATGCCAGCACCAGACGTGCTTTTTCACCGCCAGAGAAAGGTGCAATCACATCCAGTGCTTTATCGCCATGGAAGCCAAAGCTGCCGAGGTAATCGCGAAGTTGTTGCTCTGTCGCTTCCGGTGCCAGACGCATCATGTGCTGAATGGCTGTTTCATCATCACGCAGCGTTTCCAACTGATGCTGGGCAAAGTAACCAATCTTCACACCCTGAGAATAACGCAGCTCACCAGCCTGCGCCGGTACTGTGCCCGAAAGCAGTTTGATGAGCGTTGATTTACCCGCGCCGTTACGGCCAAGCAGACCAATTCGGCTGCCCGGAACCAGATTCAGGAAGATTTTTTCCAGAATCATGGTGTCGCCATAGCCTGCGCAAACTTCTTCCATCATCAGGATAGGATTCGGCAGGGCAGACGGCTCACGGAATTCGAAACTGAATGGGTTATCAAATTGCGCTGGGAGCATTTTCTCCATGCGCTCAAGTGCTTTAATACGGCTCTGCGCCTGACGGGCTTTACTGGCCTTATAGCGGAAGCGGTCAATGTACGACTGCATATGCGCCATTTGCTTTTGCTGCTTCTGGTACATTGCCTGTTGCAGGATCAGCTTTTCTGCGCGCATGGTTTCGAAGGCCGAATAGTTCCCCGTGTATTCATTCAGCAGGTCATTTTCGATATGGATAATACGGTTAACCACTGGATCGAGGAAATCACGGTCATGGGAAATAAGCACCAGGGTTCCACGGTAGTTCTGCAGCCACTTTTCCAGCCACATCACGGCATCCAAATCCAAGTGGTTGGTTGGTTCGTCGAGCAGCAATAAGTCTGAACGACAAAGCAGTGCCTGTGCGAGGTTCAGACGCATACGCCACCCACCGGAGAATTGGGTTAGGTTCCAGCTCATCTGATCCTGACGAAAGCCAAGACCATCCAGTAGCTCTGCCGCGCGGGCGCGAATGCTGTAGCCGCCGACGGCATCAATTTTGTCATGAAGGGTGGCGACCTTGTGCCCATCGTCCGATTCCTCAGCGGCACGAAGCGCTTGTTCCAGTGCGCGGTATTCACGATCACCATCAATTACATATTCAATCGCTTCGCGTTCCAGCGCCGGGGTTTCCTGTGCCACCCACGCCATTTGCCAGCCGCTTGGGAAGTTACAACTGCCCGCATCAAGGGACAGTTCGCCTTTCAGTAAAGCAAACAGGGTGGATTTACCGCAGCCGTTTTTACCGACCAGACCGACTTTGTCACCTGGGTGGATAGTGGCAGACGCATTGTTAAGCAGCGGTTTGCCACCACGAAGTAGCTGAATATCAGAAATAGTGATCATGACTCTTGGCGGCTCCGGCCGCAGGAATGTGGGGTCGAAAAACTGGCGCTGTTATATCACACGACGGCGATTTACTTAAGAGAGGCGCAAAAATGGACCACGGCAGAGCGGTGAAATGCGGGACGATTTACCGTATGGTTGAAGGATGACGCGAAAGCCGCAGAGTTGGCCGTTTTGTGTCATGATAAAAAGATTATAAAAAATATTATGTTACCTCTTCGCTCTACCACAAATTGGGCGTTGGAAAGCTTAAAAGGATTTTGCTGCCAAATGGGAACCCCGACAACGTCGTTATTTAAATCGAAAGTGCTGGTGGTCTTTGCTCACCCGGACCCGCACGAGTCTGTCGCCAACAAACGGATGATTGAGGCTGCCCGTCAATTTGACCATGTCAAAGTACACGATCTCTATGCGGCCTATCCTGACTTTATTATTGATGTTCACCATGAGCGTGAGCTTCTTCTAGAACACGATGTGATTGTGTTCCAACACCCACTCCAAATGTATTCCTGTCCCTCGCTCCTAAAAGAGTGGATTGATGTGGTGCTTGGTAAAGGCTTTGCCCATGGTGGCGGTAATGCACTGGCTGGCAAGATTTGCCGCTTTGTCATTACCACTGGCGGTGCTGCGGAAGCCTTCAGCCAAACCGGTTACAACAAATACAGTATGGAAGAGCTGTTGCAGCCATTTGAGCTGACTGCGCTCCTTTGCCAGATGCGTTGGGTTGATCCACTAGTGCTTCACTGGGCACGCCGCGTAAGTGATGAAGACAGGGAAGCCCACGCCGAACTCTACGCCGATTGGCTCTGCCATCCTGTGTCGGAGGTGGTGTAATGGGACATAACTACCTTCTCGATGCATTGATCTTCCTCGCCGCTGCCGTAGTGGCAGTTCCTCTTGCCCAGCGCCTTGGTATTGGCTCTGTGCTGGGGTATCTAATTGGTGGCGTGGTGATTGGCCCTTGGGGGCTTGGCCTGATTACAGATGTAGAAGCGATTCTGCACTTTGCCGAGCTTGGCGTGGTGCTTCTGCTGTTCCTGATTGGTCTGGAATTGAATCCAAAGAAGTTGCTGCAGATGCGAAGGCCGATTTTAGGTTTTGGCGGCTCTCAGGTCTTTATCAGTACCGTGGTGATTGCTCTTATCGCCTATTACTGGGATGTCGGTCGTGTTGATGCCTTGGTTGTCGGGATGGGGCTGGCGCTTTCATCCACGGCCATCGCCATGCGGATTATCGAAGAACAACGCTTGATGCGCAGCGAAGCAGGACAATCCGGTTTTGCAGTGCTCTTGTTTCAAGATATCGCAGTGATCCCCATGCTTGCGGTGCTTCCTGCGATGGCAGGCGGTGCGGGTGGCAGCTGGCTGGATGTAGGTATCATGTTGGGAGCGATTTTGGTGCTCTTGGTCGGTGGTCATTACCTGTTGCGTCCTTTGCTACGCTGGGTGGTGCTAAGCCGCGTCAAAGAAATGTTCACCGTGACTGCTCTGATGCTGGTGATTGGTATCGCGATTGGTATGCAATCACTCGGCCTCTCTATGGCGCTAGGCACCTTCTTGGCAGGTGTGCTGTTGGCTGAGAGTGAATACCGTCACGAGCTGGAAATCGCCATCGAGCCCTTTAAAGGTTTGTTGCTGGGCCTCTTTTTCATCGCTGTAGGCATGGCGGTTGATCTTGGTTTACTGCTTCAATATCCGCTGGAAATTCTATCTGCGGTAGCTGGCCTGATTGGCGTAAAAGCCGCCATCATATATGGATTAGCCCACGCCTTTGGTGGTAGCGAGAAATCCCGCAGTCACGTAGCTTTACTGCTTAGTCAGGGTGGGGAATTTGCCTTCGTATTGTTTACTGCCGCGCGAAGTGAAAACCTGCTGACGCCAGAGCTCAATGCGTTCCTGCTGGTGGTGGTGAGTCTGTCTATGATGACGACGCCAATATTACTGATGCTGCAATCCAAATGGTTTGCCCGCACCATTAATGCCGAAGCTTCGACGCCAGAAGCTCAGCAGTTTGACCATGATGGTGCGCGCGTCATCATCACCGGCTTTGGCCGGTTTGGTCAGGTAGTAGGTAGATTGCTGTTTGCCAACAAGATTAAACTTACCATACTGGAACGCGACCCATCGCAAATCGCCTTGCTCAGAAAGTTTGGCTACAAGGTTTATTATGGGGATGCGACCCAGCTTGATTTGTTGAGGGCCGCGGGTGCGGCAACGGCAGAGGCCATCATTGTTTGTGCGGATTCGCCGGAAGAAGTGATGGAAATTGTTCACCTTTGCCAGCAGCATTTCCCGAACCTGAAGGTGCTCGCACGGGCTCGAAGCCGTGTTGAGGCGAACCAGTTACTCGGCCACAATGTGGATGGGTTTTCCCGTGAAACATTTTTAAGTGCATTGGATCTTGGTAAGCAAACCCTGATCGCTCTTGGGATGCATCCGTATAAAGCCAAACGTGCAGAAGCATTTTTCAGAAAACTCGATGAAATGCGTCTACATGAAATGCAGCCCCACCATAGTGAAGACGTGACGGCTGCCTCGCGAACCAAAGAAGCCCGACTTGAACTGGAAGAGCTGTTCGACCTCGAAATGAAGGGGGATACTGAGCGGCACCAGAGCTGGAACCGAGATAGCTAACAATAAGAACGAAGGCAAGGAAGTACATGGCCAAGAAACGATTTATCGCTGGCGCGACCTGTCCATCATGCAGCGCAACGGACACGATGCGCTGGTGGCAAGAACACCACGTGGAAGTGGTGGAGTGCGTGCAGTGCGGTCATACCGACAGGCGCTCACCGATGTCTGCGGAAGAGAAACAGCCTGTTGCGCAGCAGCAGGATGCTCAGGTTATAGGGATATTTAAACCGCAATAACGAATCCCATAGTCGAAGTCAGTTTATTTCTGTATTATCGGCGCCGAAATGAGCAGGTGTCGCTGTGTCGACACCCTTGAACCGCTTCCGGAGTTAAGATGAAAATCACTAAAGACGTGGTAGTAAGCATTGCTTACCAAGTGAAAAACGAAGACGGCATCGTGGTTGACGAATCAACCAAAGAAATGCCACTGCAGTACCTGCAAGGTCACAACAACCTGATCGTAGGTCTTGAAAATGCACTGGAAGGTCGCGAAACTGGCGAATCTTTCGAAGTGACTGTTGCGCCGGAAGAAGCGTACGGCGAATACCTGGATGCAATGGTTCAGCGCGTACCTGCTGACGTGTTCCAGGGCGTTGATGAAATCGTTGTTGGTATGCGCTTCCTGGCGGATACTGACCAAGGTCCAATCCCAGTTGAAGTGACTGATGTTGACGGCGACGAAGTCGTGGTTGACGGTAACCACATGCTGGCTGGTCAAACCCTGACGTTCAATGTGGAAGTGGTTGAACTGCGTGCGGCTACGGAAGAAGAAATCGCACACGGTCACATCCACCAGTCTGGCGGCTGCTGCGGTGGTCACGACCATGACGACGAAGGCGGTTGCTGTGGCGGCGAAGACAAAGGCGACGACCACGAATGTTGTGGCGGTGGTGGCTGCGGCTCTCACTAAGCCTTAGGCTTGCAGCTATCGCTGGTAGCTGGGTCTGAAAAGAAAGCGCTAATCGATCAGTCGGTTGGCGCTTTTTTATTATGCAGTTTCATATTAATCTCATCGGACATCCACTCTCATTTCGAAAGGAATCATCATGACCCGCCCCTTTTCTATCGCCATACACGGTGGTGCTGGCACCATTGAACGCAGTCTGATGACACCAGAGCTGGAAGCTTCTTATCGTAAAGCACTGGCGCAGTCAGTGATGGCAGGACATGCCGTGCTCGAACAGGGTGGATCTTCGGTTGATGCGGCAGTCGCTGCTGTGACTGTGATGGAAGACAGCGAGCTTTTCAATGCAGGCAAAGGCTCGGTGCTAACCCACGACGAAACTGTTGAGATGGACGCTTCTGTTATGGATGGCAGAAACCTTGAAGCCGGCGCGGTAACCCTAATTCGTCATATCAAAAACCCGATACAACTTGCCCGTGATGTGATGCAAAAAAGCCCCCATGCGATGTTGGCGGGTGAGGGCGCGGAGTCCTTTGCCTTCAAAGAGTGCGGCTACGAGTACGTCGAGCAGGATTACTTTTTCACAGATCGTCGCTACAACGAGCTGAAAACGATGAAAAAAACCGGCGGAGTTGCACTATCGGAAGCGCGCTATCCAGATGAAAAGAAACATGGCACAGTCGGAGCGGTAGCGCTCGACAAAGAAGGCAATCTGGCTGCTGCAACCAGCACGGGTGGACTCACCAACAAGCGCTGGGGCAGAGTCGGTGACACACCGATCATTGGTGGAGGCAACTATGCCCGCAATGGCAACGTGGCGGTATCAGCAACCGGTATGGGCGAACTTCTCATGCGCTGCACGGTTGCAGGCGATATTGCAGGGCGCATGCAATATGGCAACGCATCTATAGATCAAGCTTGCCGCGATGTGATTCACGGTGATTTCCTGAGCCTTGGCGGAGAAGGCGGTGTGATTGCCATTGATGCTGACGGACGGGTGAATTTCGAGTTGAACTGTCCGGGCATGTACCGCGCGACGGTGAACGAGAAAGGTGAAGCGTTGGTGGCTATTTTTGCGGATGAAGAACTTCAGGCCCTAGGAACCTAGGGCCTAGGACCTGCTTTCAATAATGCGGTGGCGGTGTTTCTTCCGACATGCTGGCAATGTTTGCCGGCTCCATCGCTTTCAGCTTGGTTACCAAAAAGGTGATTTGCGTTGCCATCTTGTCGATGGTTTTTTGCTGCTGGGTGATCGCATCATTCAGCTCTTCAATCGTGTGTTCCTGAAAAGCCTGTTTGATCTCCAGATCGTCAATTTGTTTCTGCAGACGCAGTTCTGTCTCGGTCATTTTGGTATCTCAAATTACTCTGCTATCCACGCCTGAGCGATACCGGCGGAAGTGCCGGAAATCACGCGACCAGTTGGATCGATGGCGACATCATACACGACTGCACTGGGTGGACGCGTATTTTGTTGCTCTTCCGCCAACCAGCGGCCGAGATTGTCCCCGCTTTCTACATCCCAAAACTCTACCCGTCGTCCCGGTGTTCCAGTCACCAGTTTGGAGCCATCATCTGAAAAACGGGCGGTTGAAAAATTCGGATGGCGGTGGAACATATTGAGCTCGGTTTTTGGCTCGCCCGTCGATAAATCCCAGATAATGGCGGTGTCATCACCATCTGCAGAAAAGGCGAACTTACCGGTGCGGTGTAACTCTACGCGGGTAATACGGTGTTCATGAGGAAACTCATTGAGGATTTGTCCGGTTTCCGTGCTCCAGAAAAAAGCGTTGTGATCATTACCGCCTGACATGGCGAATTTTCCGTTGGGCGCGAGTGACACACTGTTCACTTTATCTTGGTGGGCAAGGAACTCTAAGCGTCTTCCTGTGCCTAAGTCCACGAACAGGGCTTTGCCATTAGAAAGGGCAAGCAGCACTTTTTCGCCATTATTACTGATATCGACATCGCGGATGATGCCGTCGGAAATCGACCACAGACCTTCGGCTTGTCCCCATGCCAAATCCCATACCGCAAAGTTTTGCGATGTGGCGGTAATGGCGTAGCGGTTGCTGTCAGAGATCTGACTGGCGATCACGGTGTTTTTATCCGGGTCCTGATCGCCGAATTCGGCCAGTTTTTTATTCTCTACCAAATCCCACAAATCAATGCCGTGGGACGTGGAAGCGATAAGCGCGAACCGGCCGTCTCGGCTAAGGCTGAAACTGGTGACACCATCCGGATCCAGCGTCCAGCGCTGGGCTTCATGTGTAGAGTGAAAGCAACCGGAAAGTGCTAACAGTGTCAGAAATAAGCAAATTGTGCGGACGAATTGTCGCATTGCCCTTGTGTTCCTTATCTTGGACCCCTATAACGTCGAGTATATTGATCGTTTCGGGCTTTCGCATCGTTATCGCGTAAGCGAATAAAAGAAATGTGGGTTTTATACCAACGGAGTCACTAATGAAATCAGTTTTTAAAATGTCGCTGCTGGCTGCCACTGTTGCACTAGCTGTGGGTTGTCAGGAAGAAGCGAAAGACGAAACCGCAAAAGTTGAAGCGCCAGTTGCTGCTGAAGCTGTCACGTTCGCCACTGAAGATGACAAAGCGGCATACGCGATTGGTGCGTCCCTGGCGCAGTACCTGAAAGCTAATCTGGACCAACAAGAAGAGTTGGGCTTGTCACTGAGCAACGATTTGGTTCTGCAAGGTGTGCAGGATGCATTTGCTGATAAATCCAAGCTGACCGAAGAAGAGGCGCAATTGGCACTGCAAGCGCTGGATCAGCGTGTCGCCCAACTGGCTCAGGAAAAAGCTCAGGAAAAAGCAGCAGAAGCAGTGAAAGCGGGCGAAGACTTCCGTGCACAGTTTGCGAAAACCGAAGGTGTTAACACCACGGATTCTGGTCTGATGTACCTGGTTGAAACTATGGGCGAAGGCAACAAGCCAGCCGCAGAAGATACCGTAGTGGTTCACTACAAAGGTACCCTGACTGACGGCACGCAGTTCGACAGCTCTTACGACCGTAACCAACCAGCGACTTTCCCGTTGAACCGCGTGATCCCAGGTTGGACTGAAGGTGTGCAGTTGATGCCAGTGGGCTCTAAATTCAAGTTCGTCATTCCGCCAGAGCTGGCATACGGTTCTCAGGATACGCCAGCAATCCCAGCTAACTCGACCTTGGTATTTGAAGTTGAACTTCTGGAAATCAAAGGTGAGGCTGGCGAAGCGAAAGGTTAATCCTTCCACTGCACGTTTGCTTACAAAGAGAACCCCGGCTTTTGTCGGGGTTTTTTTATTTTCTTGATCTAAGTCTGTTAGACTTATCGCTAGATTTTAAAGTTTGCAGCTTTCGTTTATCTTTGCCTGCGGTAAACGAAATCCATCACAAAGGAAGATAAACCTGTGGTATCGACAGACAGCTTTGGTGCGGACGTGATCGTCGAAAGTGATTTTATCGAGAGTAATCCTTTCACTGACACCGATCGCGTTATCCTGAAATCTTATGAAGCCGTGGTAGATGGTCTTGCAGCCCTGATTGGTCAGCACTGTGAAATCGTGCTGCACTCACTGGAAGATTTGAACACCTCTGCTATCAAAATTGCCAACGGTGAGAACACTGGCCGTCAGGTGGGTTCGCCAATTACTGATTTGGCACTTCGCATGCTGCGTGATATTGAAGGGTCTGAACGAAACTTCTCACGTGCTTATTTCACACGTGCCAAAGGCAATACCCTGATGAAGTCCATCACAGTAGCCATCCGCAATGCGGATAACCGCGTGATTGGTCTTTTGTGTATCAACATCAACCTGGATGCGCCTTTCTCTCAAGTGCTGCAAGCTTTCATGCCGACAGAAGAAGCGCGTCAGGCAGTGTCTTCTGTTAACTTTGCCAGTGATGTTGATGAGCTGGTAGACCAAACGGTTGAACGCACCATTGAAGAAATCAATGCCGATAAGTCAGTGTCGAATAACACCAAGAACCGCCAGATTGTGATGGAGTTGTTCGATAAAGGTATTTTCGATATCAAAGATGCTATTAACCGTGTGGCGGATCGCCTCAATATTTCCAAACACACGGTTTATCTTTACATCCGCCAGCGTAAAGGTGAGGACGGCGAAAAATGAGCCTGAGTTATGTGCTCGTGGTGAATGGTCCAGTGTACGGGCGCCAGTCATCGCTCACCGCGTTCCGCTTTGCCAAAGCAGTGATAGAAAAAGGACACACGTTAACGCGTGTGTTTTTCTATCAAGACGGTGTGTCCAATGCTTCCTCCCTGACTGTGCCAGCCAATGATGAGTTTGATTTGGTTGCTGCTTGGCAATCGCTGTCAAAAGAGAGCGGTGTGGAGCTTGAAACCTGTGTTGCTGCTGCGCTGCGTCGTGGTCAGGTGAGCGAAGAAGAGGCCAAACAGCACGCCCTCACATCTTCCAACATGGCTGATGGCTTTTCTCAGGCAGGTCTTGGCGCGCTTTCGGAAGCTCTGCTGACTGCCGATCGCGTTATTCAGTTTTAGGTGCATCCATGAATAAGATAGGTTTTGTTTTCTCTTCTGCGCCTCATGGTAACGCGTCTGGCCGGGAAGGACTTGATGCAGTGCTGGCAACCTCCAATTACAGTGAAGATCTCATTCTGTTTTTCGTCGGTGATGGTGTGATGCAACTGCTGGCGGACCAAAAACCGGATGAGGTGCTGAGTCGCGACTATATTTCTACCTTTAAAATGTTGTCACTGTGCGATGTGGAAGAAATCTACGTGTGTGCTGACTCATTGGCTGAGCGTGGTCTGAGTGACCATCCCCTTGTTATTGGGGTAGAAAAAATCTCACCAACGGACATTGCAGCTTCACTGGGCCAATGCACCAAAGTGCTCCAGTTTTAAGGAATGACAATGCTTCATACCGTTAACGCTTCCCCTTACGCTTCGTCAGCTCTGGCGAATTGTCTGCGATATTCCGAGAAACACAGTGAGATCCTTTTGTTGGAAGATGCAGTTGTTGCCGGGATCCTCGGTGGGCAATGGGAAGGGCAGCTTATTTCATCAGGACGAAGAATTTATGTGCTTCAGGAAGACGCTATCGCCCGTGGCATCGAGCAGAAAATCGTATCACAATTTGAACTTATTGATATGGAAGGGTTTGTTGAACTCACGGCCCGGCATGTCACGCAAATGAAATGGTGATTTAGCCGTCTATCTACTAGCGTAAAGGCTTGGGAATGTAGCGGTTATAAAACGATCAATGCAAAGATCGTTGTATAAATCTTGACACCCAATTTGACGACGCCTAAAATTTCGCGTCCCTACTTTTGTGGGGCATAGATTTTTCACACTTATACGTAAGTAATATCAGGAGCTATTTAATGGCAACTATTAACCAGCTGGTACGCAAGCCACGCATCAAGCAAGTTGCAAAAAGCAACGTGCCTGCGCTGGAAGCGTGTCCGCAAAAACGTGGTGTATGTACTCGTGTTTACACCACTACTCCTAAAAAACCTAACTCGGCACTGCGTAAAGTATGTCGTGTTCGCCTGACCAACGGTTTTGAAGTTACTTCATACATCGGTGGTGAAGGTCACAACCTGCAAGAGCACTCAGTTGTTCTGATCCGCGGTGGTCGTGTTAAAGACCTTCCAGGTGTGCGTTATCACACCGTTCGTGGTGCACTTGACTGTGCAGGCGTTAACGACCGTAAACAAGGTCGTTCTAAGTACGGTGTGAAGCGTCCTAAGTCTTAATGGAATCCGTTAAGTAAGGCCAAACACTAATTAATTTGTAATTTTGAAAAAACTGAAAAGTTTTGGATAAAACCTGAAGAAGACAACGGAGAATTTCCATGCCACGTCGTCGCGTAATTGGTCAGCGTAAAATCCTGCCGGATCCTAAGTTCGGATCAGAGCTGCTGGCAAAATTTGTAAACATCGTAATGGTTGACGGTAAAAAGTCGACTGCTGAAAAAATCGTTTATGGTGCACTGGACATCATGGCAGAGCGTTCTGGTAAAGAGCACCTGTCTGTGTTCGAAGCCGCTCTTGAAAACGTACGCCCTGCGGTAGAGGTTAAATCTCGCCGTGTTGGTGGTTCAACTTACCAAGTGCCAGTAGAAGTACGTCCTGTACGTCGTAACGCTCTGGCAATGCGTTGGTTGGTTGAAGCTGCGCGTAAGCGTGGTGAAAAATCTATGGCTCAGCGTCTGGCTAACGAAATGCTGGATGCATCTGAGAACAAAGGTACTGCTGTTAAGAAACGTGAAGACGTTCACCGTATGGCAGAAGCGAACAAAGCATTCGCTCATTACCGCTGGTAATACCTTTTTGGGCGCGACTCCGGTCGCGCCTAAACCACATTCTAAGGATACCCTTAGTAAGAGGATACTACTGTGGCTCGTAAGACCCCTATTGAGCGCTACCGTAACATCGGTATTTGTGCGCACGTAGACGCAGGTAAAACTACAACAACAGAGCGTATCCTGTTTTACACTGGTCTTTCTCATAAAATTGGTGAAGTGCACGATGGTGCGGCAACCATGGACTGGATGGAACAGGAGCAAGAGCGTGGTATCACCATCACCTCCGCTGCGACTACAACTTTCTGGCGCGGTATGGATGCACAATTCCCTGAGCATCGCATCAACATCATTGATACCCCAGGACACGTTGACTTTACCATCGAGGTAGAGCGTTCCTTGCGCGTATTGGATGGTGCAGTAGTTGTATTCTGTGGTTCTTCCGGTGTTGAACCTCAGTCAGAGACCGTTTGGCGTCAGGCTGACAAATATGAAGTTCCTCGTATGGTTTTCGTCAATAAGATGGACCGTGCAGGCGCAGATTTTTTGCGTGTGGTTGAGCAGATTAAAGTTCGACTGGGCGCAACTCCAGTGCCAATTCATCTGAATATCGGTGCTGAAGAAGACTTCCGCGGTGTTATCGACCTTATCAAAATGAAGGCGATTAACTGGAGCGAAGCTGACCAGGGCATGAGCTTCACATACGAAGACATCCCGTCAGACCTGCAAGAGCTGGCTGATGAGTGGCACCAAAATCTGGTAGAAGCCGCTGCAGAAGCAAACGAAGAGTTGATGGACAAGTACCTTGAAGAAGGTGAATTGACCGAAGCTGAAATCAAGCAAGCTCTGCGTGAACGTACACTGAATAATGAAATCGTACTGGCGACTTGTGGTTCTGCATTTAAGAACAAAGGCGTTCAGGCGGTTCTTGATGCTGTTATTGAGTTCCTTCCTTCTCCTGTTGACGTAAAAGCGATCAAAGGTGAAGACGAAGATGGCAACGAGATCGAACGTCACTCTGACGACAACGAACCGTTCGCAGCTCTGGCATTTAAGATTGCTACAGACCCATTCGTAGGTACTCTGACCTTCCTGCGTGTTTACTCAGGTGTGGTTAACACTGGCGACACTGTGTACAACTCAGTGAAGCAAAAGCGTGAGCGTTTCGGCCGTATCGTTCAGATGCACTCAAACAAGCGTGAAGAAATCAAAGAAATTCGCGCGGGTGACATTGCAGCGGCCATCGGTCTGAAAGACGTCACTACAGGAGACACCCTGTGTGCGCAAGAATCAAAAGTTGTTCTTGAGCGCATGGAATTCCCTGAACCAGTTATTCAGATCGCTGTAGAGCCACGCTCTAAAGCAGATCAGGAAAAAATGGGTATCGCGCTGGGCAAACTGGCGGCAGAAGATCCATCATTCCGCGTTGAAACCGATGACGAGTCAGGCCAGACCCTGATCTCAGGTATGGGTGAGCTTCACCTGGACATCATCGTTGACCGTATGCGTCGTGAGTTCAGCGTAGAATGTAATGTAGGTAAGCCACAGGTGGCATACCGCGAAACCATCCGTGGTTCGGCTGAAGTCGAAGGTAAATTCGTCAAGCAGTCTGGTGGTCGTGGTCAGTACGGTCATGTTTGGCTGAAACTGGAACCATCTGAGAAAGGCGAAGGTTTTGTCTTCGTCGATGAAATCGTTGGTGGTGTGGTACCTAAAGAATACATCGGTGCTGTTGCTAAAGGTGTTGAAGAGCAGATGAGTAGTGGTGTACTCGCCGGCTACCCAGTGCTTGATATCAAAGCAACGCTTTTCGATGGTTCATACCATGATGTTGACTCCAACGAAATGGCGTTTAAGATCGCTGCATCTATGGCGTTCAAGAAAGGTGCACTTGAAGCGCAACCTGTCATTCTTGAGCCAATGATGAAAGTGGAAGTTACCACTCCAGAAGACTGGATGGGTGACGTAGTGGGCGACCTGAACCGTCGTCGTGGTCTGATTGGCGGTATGGATGAAGGTCCTGCCGGTTTGAAGATCATTCGCGCGCAGGTGCCACTGGCTGAGATGTTTGGTTACGCAACTGACTTGCGTTCAGCGACTCAGGGCCGCGCATCTTACTCTATGGAATTCAGTGATTACGCTGATATTCCTAAGAATATCGCTGATTCAATCATCGCAGAGCGTTCTTGATTGATAGGTGGTTTTAATGCTGGCATTATTGGCCCGCATTAATAAAAACTTCTGATCGCACTCACGACGGTGAGTGCGGCTCACAACTAGGAAGGAACACGATCGTGTCTAAAGAAAAATTTGAACGTACGAAACCGCACGTTAACGTTGGTACTATCGGCCACGTTGACCACGGTAAAACCACTCTGACTGCAGCAATCTGTACTGTACTGTCTAAAACTTACGGCGGTTCAGCGCGTGACTTCGCATCAATCGATAACGCGCCAGAAGAGCGCGAGCGTGGTATCACTATCTCTACTTCACACGTAGAGTACGATACTCCAACTCGCCACTACGCACACGTAGACTGCCCAGGACA
>NZ_FIZX01000006.1 GCF_900055185.1 Grimontia celer
AAGTCCTCTAAAGGGTTGTTGGAGACTACGACGTAGATAGGTCAGGTGTGTAAGCGCTGCGAGGCGTTGAGCTAACTGATACTAATTGCCCGTGAGGCTTAACCATACAACACCCAAGGGGTTTTGACGGACTCGAATAGAACCTTGAATGTGTAGAGAACACAGAAACAGCTTTCCAAGATTTTGGTTTTGACCTTTTTTAAAGGTGAAGACTTAGCAGAATTTGCTTGGCGACCATAGCGTTATGGACCCACCTGACTCCATGCCGAACTCAGTAGTGAAACGTAACAGCGCCGATGGTAGTGTGGGGTCTCCCCATGTGAGAGTAGGACATCGCCAGGCTTCCAATACAGTCAAAAAGGCCATCCGCAAGGATGGCCTTTTTGCGTTTGTCCTTTCTCAAAGCCCTCTTTGTCTCCTTTCATCACCACTCAATTATCCGAATTAACGAGATTTGAGATCTCGGCTGCCTAAATTTTCCCAATATTAATTTTTGTTAATGCTGCTAAAAGGTCACGTTAATCGCACTCGCTCTACTCTGACATGGTCATTTTAACGTTCAGAAATGGCCTAACGGATTGAAATGGAGGGAGTGTTAACGTGAATATTTTGGGATATTTACAACAAGTCGGTAAGGCATTAATGGTGCCGATTGCCGTGCTGCCCGCGGGCGGCTTAATGTTGGGATTGGGCTATGCCATTGACCCAACTGGTTGGGGGGCGAACAGTCCACTGGCAACCATCTTAGTGTTTGGTGGGAAAGGGATCATGGATAACCAGGCTTGGCTGTTTGCAGCAGGCGTCGCCTACGGTTTAGCTAAAGATAACAATGGTGCGGCGGCATTGTCTGGTCTTCTGGGGCTTCTCATTGTGGAAATGGTTGTTGGGAACATCAATGTGATTTCTCAGATAACTGGCGTACCTGTCGCTGATATGTCTCAAGCTCAGGTTATTGCCTCAGGGGCTGCGGTAAGTGCCTTTACCGGTATATTAATGGGGATTGTGGCGGCGGTTTTATATAACCGATTCCACAATATTCAGTTGCCGACGGCACTGGGCTTCTTTGGTGGTCGGCGCTTTGTACCTATCGTTACCTCTTTCTCTGCGATTGGCATCAGTATCTTGATGGTGTACGTGTGGCCGACAGTTTATGGTGCTTTGGTTAACTTTGGTGTCGCTATCTCTGAAATGGGCGCAGTAGGTGCGGGTGTCTATGGCTTCTTTAACCGTCTATTGATTCCAGTTGGCCTTCACCATGCACTGAACCAAGTGTTTATCTTTGATCTTGTTGGGATCAGCGATATTTCAAAATTCTGGTCTGGAACCGGTGAGTTGGGCGTGACAGGCATGTATCAAGCGGGCTTTTTCCCAGTAATGGGCTACGGTTTGCCAGCCGCATGTTTGGCAATGTACCACTGTGCAAAACCAGAAAATAAAGCGAAGGTTGGCGGCATTTTGGGGGCTGCTGCAGTAACCGCAATAATCACCGGTGTGACAGAGCCCATCGAATTCGCCTTTATGTTTGTGGCACCTGTGCTGTATGTCATTCACGCCGTACTGACAGGGTTGTCGCTCTTTATTGCGGCGAGCATGCAGTGGTTTGCTGGATTTACCTTCTCTGGCGGTTTGATTGACTTCGTGTTGTCGTTCAACTTGCCGCTTGCCATCAAGCCTTACATGTTGATTGTTCAAGGTCTGTGTTTTGCTGCGATTTACTATGCAGTATTCCGCTTTGCGATCGAGAAGTTTGACCTGAAAACGCCAGGCAGGGAATCGGTTGATGCGAAACAGCAGTTATTACCAGTCGATGATCGCGCTGAAGCTTATGTGTCAGCATTGGGAGGAAGAAGTAACCTTGTGAGCATAGACGCTTGTATCACACGTCTTCGTTTAACGCTGAAAGATGTCAGCCGTATTGACGAGGAAACACTGACCGAACTAGGTGCTCTGGGTGTGGTAAAACTGGGTGATAAGAACCTGCAGGTTATCGTTGGAACAGAAGCGGAGTTAATTGCACAAGCCATGGCAAACAGACATGAAAGTGCTGTTGCTGCAAGTTAAATGATTGCTCCTACTCAGCATGGGTTTGGATCGGGTCCAACAAGATCCGAACCCTGGTTCCTGGATGATTATCTCGAATCAAAAGACTCGCTTTATGCCGACTGACAACCGCATCGACTAAAGCTAATCCGAGTCCGCAGCCGGATTCAGTTCGGCTTTTATCTGCGCGATACATGGGTTTGTATACCGATAGTTTGTCTTCATCGTTTATCCCGATACCATTGTCAGCAACCACAACACCATAGCTATCAACAACCACTTCAATGGTCCCTTGCTCCGGCGAGTACTTCACTGCGTTTTCAATCAAATTAAATACTGCGCGGAATAGGAGAGAGCGATCCCCTTTCAACTGGCATATTTGGTCTTGGCGAAAGGATAGTGTTTGCTGTTTTTGTTCAATTAGAGGTTGGATAAACTCGATGGCATCTTGAGTCACCAAACTTAAATCTACGCTTTGTTCTTCAATCTTTGTCTCAAGGGTATTAAGTTTGGCGATCTCTAGCATGCTATTGAACATGGAGAGCAGCAGTTCAAGCTCATCATGACAGGCTCCAATGTCCTTGGCTTGGTCGGGAAGAAGTGTCGGACTATTTAGTGTTTGCTCTAATCTAAGCTTCAATCTGGCCATCGGTGTTCGCATGTCATGAGCGAGCCCCGTTGTTAGAGAGCGTAAAGTAGCCTCATTCTTCGTCATCTGCTCAATCATAAAGTTGAGATGAATAGCGAGGATGTCAAACTCGTCATCTCGGCGGGAAACGGAGAGCTTCACATCACTCTCCCCGCAGACAAACCGGTTCATTGCAAGATTCACCCGTTCCAATCTCTGCTGGATTTGAACGCTGAAGGAAAAGGCGACAATAAGCATCAAAGCAATCGGTAGCAAAATGCCAGAGAAGACGATAGGCACAAGTGCATTCCGAAAGGCTTCTAACTTGGCAGGATCTACACGAACCTCTAAGTGGTAGTCTGGAGCGAGAGAGATTTGAGTGTAGGATTGAGGTAGGCGGTGCATTGGGTATTCACCTACCTGAATAGATGGACTATCTCTTAATTGGTAATAAAAAAGTCGCTCTGTGGTTTTCTTTGCCGCCAGGAGTTGTTCAACCTCGTATCGGTTGGATCGAGCAGCATATTTAAACTCGGAGATCTCATCATTAAGCTGATCTGTCAGTTGCTCTCTGTGAAAAGCCTCTGAACCCGTGTAAACAAGATAAATGACGACGACATTGATCGAAGCAATCAAGAGAAAAAGCCCCACCAAAGTTTTAAATACAGATGAGCGGGTTAGTGTGTAGTTATCGGCGAAGAACATAACCTGCTCCGCGCACCGTGTGCAAAATATCTGAACAGCCAGCCTCTTCGAGTTTTTTACGCAGATTCGCTATGTGCACATCAATAACATTGGTTTTAGGATCAAAATGATAGCTCCAAATAGCCTCAAACAGACGCATACGAGACACCACCTGCTCGTTGTGTTCAATGAAATATTGAAGCAAACGCAGCTCTTTGGGCTGTAAGGAGAGCTGGTGATGATGGCATTGGGCGCTATGCGTTTTCAGGTTGATCTTGAGACAGTCGTAAACCAGCTCACTAGTAACGGGTTGATGACGATGTGCTCTGTTAATAATGATATCGACGCGGGCAATCAATTCTGCAAGGGCAAAAGGTTTGGTGAGATAGTCATCGCTCCCAGCGGTTAGGCCATCCACTTTGTCTTTGACGCTATCTAGTGCACTAAGAATAAGAATGGGAAGCTCGGGCTCTGCAGACTTCAGCGCGGTAAGTACTTTCATCCCATCGAGGTTTGGTAGCATGCGATCGAGTATGACCAACTGATACTGGCTGCTCAGTGCCATCATCAGACCATTCTGTCCATCTTCAGCGATATCAACAGCATACCCATGCTCTTTCAGCGCCTTGGCAATAAAGTCTCTTGTTGTACTGTCGTCTTCAACGATGAGTATTTTCATGTTTCCTCCATAGGCACATGAATATCTTACGTTTTACTCATTACACTACTTAAAAATAAAAACAGGCTCGCACTGAGAATGCGAGCCAACGCCAGTTTGGGGGAACTGTAATTTTCTAAATTCGCCAGTCTGCAAATGCTGACGTGGAAATAGCTTAGCGAAGATTGAATTAACCGAGGGTGGATGAAAGGTTAATTATTGTTAAGGTTAGAAAACTAAGCTCGTACTGTGCTTGATATGCCAATTCTGCTTACAATAAAAAACGCCTTGGTCATTAATGACCAAGGCGTTGTAGTAGATAAATAAGCGGATCTTTATTTCACTTCAGCAACTCGGCTTGAGCGATCTCCTGATACGGTGCGGATAAGTGCACTAGTCACTGCAGGCGCTTGATTCGTATCATAGGCTTGCCAGCTTTGACCATTGTCAACGGAGTATTCAATCGCAAGGCCAGGGAAAGCACTGTTCGCTTTCAATACGCCAGCTTCGATGATGCCGCCAGGTACTGGCAGGTTAAAGGCGATACCACCTTCTTCCAGACTAGGCATGATGTTTTTCGCAACAAGGTTTGCGAACTGATTGTAGCCAGCATTACGTGCCGCCTCATCAACCAACTTGCCGTCTGCATCGTGAGCTTCCCATGACGCCGAATACCAAGCACGCTCTGCCAACGCGATTGCGCGAGGGAAGGTCATGCCTTCGAACTGCGCTTCTGTACGGATAGTTTCACTCCAGATAGAGCCTTGAAGACCCAGAACGTTTTCTGGACGCTCAAGCGTTTTCACACCAGCAGCGTTGAGGACTTCTTCTTTAGTGATTGGCGCGCCAGCACGGGTAAAGTCGGCATTCGCGTACAAGTCATCTGGCATAAAGCCGAATGACTTACGGGTGTCAGTGAAACGTGGAGCCCAGTAATAACCGCGCTCTTCTGGATCTGGCTCATGCGGGTGGTCGAAGTAGAAGTGAGTTGCTTGGTTATAAATCACGCCATAGCCATTGTTGGCAAGGTTGTAAGCGCGGTCTGCAACGCCCCATTCCCAGATATTCTGCCATGCATTACCAGTCACCAGCGCGTTCACCATTTCACCACGTGGGTAAACTTTGTTGTTGTGCATCAGGCCATCTTCCCAACCACCCAGATCAAGGTTGTGGTTCGCCGTAATGGCAGAGATACGTTCAACGAAGTATTGGCTTAGCTCGTCAATGGTAGAGATGCCATGGCTGTTATCTGCAAGGAATGCCTGACAGACGGGAGAGTCTTTCCATGCACCAGCGATTTCATCACCACCGAAGTGGAAGGTTTTGAGTGGCTGAATATCCTGATGAAGCGCAACCAATGAACCAACAACGGTATCAACGAAGTTGTAGGTTGATTCCATACAAACGTTCATTGCGTTGTCAGTGAACATCTGTACTGACAGGTATTCAGTGGTGTCGTCAGGATCGCTCAGGCGAAACTCATTGGCTTTGACCAAATCACCTTGCGCGGCAAATTTCTCATAGCGTGCGTCCATCGCTTTGATAGCGGCGTGCGCGTGGCCTGGCATATCGACTTCAGGGATCACCTCAATGCTTAGCGCTTTAGCAGCGGCTAGGATTTCCTTGTAGTCAGCCTGGGTGTAGAAGCCATTTGATTCGGCTGTGCCATCAGGGCCAGCGCCAAGGAATGGCAATACACACGTAGTTTCAGTAAGGTCATGACAGCGTTTTGAGCCAACGTCAGCGAGTTCTGGCAACTCTGGGATTTCAATACGCCATGCTTCATCGTCACTCAGGCGAAGATGCAGTTTATTCAGTTTCACTGCAGCCATCTGATCGAGTAACTCCAATACAGACTCTTTGCTGCGGAAGTTACGCGCTGCGTCAATGGAAAGTCCACGGTAAGCAAAGCGTGGGGCATCAGCGATTGACGCTTCAGGCACAGTGCCGTTGTCTGTTAATTGAATAAGTGATTGTGCCGCATACAACGCACCTGCGGCATCAACAGCGTTGATCTCAATCTTTTCTTCTGCTGCGGATACACTCAACTCGTAAGCTTCTTCCCACTTGGCTTTACCATCAATGGTGACTTGCCCCCAGCCAACATGAATCACTTTGGATTGATTTGGAGACCAAGGTGCTGCGGTTAAGCCAAACTGCTTAGCGATAAACTCTGCCTGGGTTTGGTAGCCGTTGTCGTAAACCACTACCCAAGATGGATCGATAGTGAGCTCACCTTCCCCGAAGCTAATTGATGCAGGTGTAGGGATAACCCCCTTTGCGTCAGCAATCTTGCTGAGATCGCTGTTTTTCGCGTAGCGATCGGCAGCCGTGAACGGGTCGTAGAAATCGGTGATGCTGCCGCCATAGCGTTTCCACTGTAGCTCAGTGTCAAAATCAGAAACGAAAGGTAGCTCTTCACCTGGCTTGGTAGGCACTTCTCCGTTGATGGTGTTGCTTGTGCTGACAATCAGAGCGGTATCACCACTGTCGGAAACCAGATACCAGTTTGGCATAACGTCGGTTTTCGCCACTTGCCAGAATTCGGATAAGAATTCGATATCAAGCGACTGTCCCGGTGCGAGGGGAGAAAAAGAAGCGGTAGGTTCGATCTTGAAGATATCACCGTTAACGTGAGAAACCTTAAGCGTGTCTGTTGCTAAAGGTTTGATCATGCGGATGTGGCTGAAGTAAATAGCCCATCCTGACGATGGCAGCGCGGTTGTGCTGTCATTGGTGAGAGAAATGACACCTTTAAATGTACGCCACTCATCTTGCTGGTTATCGATGACTGAGTACGTCAGGTCGAGACCTTGGCCCAACTGAGTTAACTCCTGCGAAGAGACTGCATAACTCGGTGCCGCTAATGCTCCAGATACAGCGGCCGCCAATAAAGCGTGTTTTAACATCAGTTTACTCCTTTAATTTCCAACGCGAAATAAATCATAGAAGAGCATAGCGATGAAAAAAGGCAGGGTAATTAGTTGCGACGGAAGACTTTTCCTTTTGCAATTTCGGTCATCGATTGACATTGAAATGGGGGCTATTTCAACAGAATGTTTTCGTTGACCGCACAATGTACAGAAAAATGGCTATACATATCGTTCAATATGCGCTCTTTATTTTTCCTCGTTAATTTATTCAAATTTCATATTTTCAATATCTTGTTTTGAAGCAAAGCTTCGCCTTGGATCAAACTAGAATGAAATGTTGTGACTAGGTTTTCATATTAATTTTTGCATTCATGATGAGATATATGGGTATATGAGAACGCAGTGATGGAGAAGAATGATGAAAAGATTACTTGGCGTTACGGTGACAGCCTCTCTGCTGGCCGCTTGTGCTTCCCCATTGCCTCACCAATATGCGTGTGAGGATGGCCAGATGTTCGGTGCTATGGTGATGTCAGACTATGCGTTGATTCATATAAATGATGCTGAGTATGAACTCCCCCGAATTCGATCTGCTTCCGGCGCGCAATATGAACTGGAAGATGGCTCTGTGGGGCTATATACAAAAGGAGACGACGCTATGCTCGTTGTCGGTGACCTCTCTTTTCGTGAATGCACCCTCAGCAGATAAAAGAAAGGGTAGCTAAGCTACCCTTGTTGCAAAAACCTTTCGGTTTGCAGGAATGAACAGCATTGTTGCCAATTTAGTGGATTAACCTGTTCATTTTGGACATCAAACGTACAGGAACTCTTTGATTTGTTTAACCAGAGCTTCCGCGGTGTCTTTGTCTTCCCACTCCACGAAAATACGCAGTAGTGGCTCGGTGCCTGAGAAGCGCGCCAATGCCCAACCGCCGTTCTTGAAGTAAACCTTCAGGCCATCGGCATAGCTAACTTTTTCAATCTCATAAGCAAATTCTGGCAGCGCTTTTTCTACATAAATCTTGTTGTAGAGCTCTTCGCGCTGAGAAGCTTTGAACGTGCAATCACCTTCAGCTGTGTAGGCATAGCCATACTTGCTATAGATTTCATCAAGCAATTCAGATAGCTTCTTGCCCGTTACGCTGATCATTTCCACCAATAAGCTTGAAGCGAATACGCCATCTTTACCTTTGATGTGGCCGCGGATTGTCAGGCCACCAGAGCTTTCGCCGCCAATCAAAGAGTCATCTGCTTCCATTTGTGAGCTGATGTGTTTGAAGCCAACAGGCACTTCAAAACTCTTCTCGTCATGGTCTGCGGCGACTTTATCCAGCAGGTGAGTGGTCGCGATGTTACGTACTACAGAGCCTTTCCAGCCTTTGTACTTCAGCATGTAGTAGTACAGCAGCAACAGGACTTCGTTCGGGTGAATGAAGTTACCTTTCTCGTCGATGATGCCAAGACGGTCTGCATCACCATCGGTACCAATACCGATGTCGTAACCTTCATGGGCGACCAAATGTTTTAGGCGATAAAGCGTTGCAGCACTTGGTGATGGCATCAAACCGCCGAAGCCTGGGTTTGCACCGTCGTTGATCACGTCAACATCACAGCGGCCAGAGATAAGAACGGTTTGCAGGGCGTTTTTCGCCACACCGAACATAGGGTCGATCAGCACGCGCAGGTTGGCTTTCTTGATCGCTTCAATGTCGATGAAATTGATAATCGAATCCACGAATTCGTTCATCGGGTTGATGATTTTGACCGAGCCTGCTTCAACCGCATCTTCGAAGTCGATGGTTTTCACATCGCTCAGTTGAAGTTGACTGATTTGCTCTTCAATCTTCGCAGTGATGATTTCGTCTGCGTCGCGGCCGCCTTTGATAAAGACTTTGACACCATTGTAATCCGCAGGGTTGTGCGAAGCGGTGATACACGCCGAGTAGTGGGTTTCCATTTCCTTCGCCTTGAACATGACGATAGGGGTTGGAACGTATTTGTCGATAAAGCTAACTGTGATGCCGTTTGCGGCTAGCACGCTTGCAAACCATTCTGCCGCTTTGTCAGACAGAAAGCGGCGGTCATAACCGATAACAAAGCCAGGCTCGATCGCGTTTTCATTGATCATGATGTTGGCAAGGCTCTGGGCAACGAGTCGCACGTTATCGCGGGTAAACTCTTCGCCAATCAGTGCACGCCAGCCACCGGTACCAAATTGGATCATGGTTGAACTCCTTTAGAAACAGACAAATAACGGGGCTGATTCAGCCCCGTTTTTTGTGATTAGCCCAGAACAACAACCACTTCGTTCACAGAGCCTGCCGCTTGTGCAGGAATTGCACCTTCAACAGTCTCACCGTTCAGAGTGATTGATTTCACGCCTTTGCTAACGCTGTTCGGGTTTTCAACCTTGATGTTGTAAGTCGCATCGCGCCATTCACGACGAACTTCGAAACCAGGCCAGCTTGTTGGGATACATGGGTCTACGATCAGACCGTCGAAACCAGTTTGTACACCCAGAATGAAGTTAGTTACCGCGAAGTAAGCCCAACCAGACGTACCTGTCAGCCATGGGTGGTTTGCGCGGCCATGGTTTTCGTGGTCACGACCCATGATGAACTGAACGTAAGAGTAAGGTTCAGCAACACGCTTCTCGATCATGTCGTTTTGGTTGAATGGGTTCAGTGCGTCGTAGAACTTCATCGCGCGGTCACCACGGCCCAGTTTGGTTTCTGCAACCCATGCCCATGGGTTTGGATGCGAGAAGATTGCGCCATTTTCTTTCACGCCTTGGTATACGCGAGTGACGAAGCCAATGTCATCGTTTGGCGTTGCGAATGATGGGGAGTTCAGGTGCAGACCGTACTCACAGTAAAGGTTCTCATCAACCGCATCCATGGCCTTCTCACCACGTTCTTGTGATGCCAGACCAGACAGCACTGCCAGAGTGTTTGACTCAAGGTGAACACGACCTTCAGCTTGTTGCGCTGTACCGATCTTGTCGCCATCTTTTGTCAGACCACGGATATACCAGCCACCTTCATCATCCCAAAGGTGTTTTTCACACGCTTCGCGGAGATTTGCTGCCATTTCGGTGTACTTCTGAACGTCGGCTTCCTGACCTTTGTATTTAGCCAGTTGAATGAACTCTTGCAGTGCCCAGAAGTGCAGGAATGATGTCATTGCTGACTCACCGCCACCCAGGTTCAGACAGTCGTTCCAGTCTGCACGCAGACCTTTACAGATACCGGTTTGACCTACGTACTCAGCAGAGAAGTCCAGAGCTGCTTTCATGTGCTCGTAAACTGATGCATCACCACCGTTTGCGTATGGGATCATCTCATCAAGGAAGCTCTCTTCGCCAGTTTCCTGAATGTAGTTAATGATGGTTGGTACAATCCACAGATGGTCATCAGAACAGGTGTCTTCGATACCGTGGATCTTATCTTCATCGCTTGGAGTTGGAACAACAGTCGGTGATTTAGATGGTTTAACGTCCGCTTTTTCTGGATCGAACCAGTCTGGATCGAACAGATGCAAACCGTAGCCTTCTTTCACCTGACCACGCAGCAGATCCACCAGACGTTTACGCGTCATGTGCGGGTTTGCGTGAGGAACTGAAATCGCATCTTGCGCGGTATCGCGGTAGCCCAGACCAGTACGACCACCTACTTCGATGAACGATGCGAAGCGAGACCAAACCACACAAGTTTCTGCCTGGTACAGAGTCCATGCGTTGATCATAGTGTCCAGACCTTCGTTTGGTGAGGTTACCTGGAACTTGTTACAACGCTCATCCCAGTGGCCTTTGATTGCTGCAAATGCTGCATCAACGTTAGCCATGTCCTGGTATTTCGCACGTAGACGCTGACCTTCGCCTTTGCCAATGCCCAGCAGGAACACGAAGCGAACTTCTTCACCTGGCTGAATAACGAATTGCTTGTGCAGTGAACCACAGTGGTTGTAACAGGTTTGAACGTGGTTTGAACAACGGCCATTCTCTACTGCAATTGGGTTTGCTTCGTCACGGTACATGCCCAGGAAGCTATCACGCTGACCGTCGTAGCTGTCAGGGTCGAAGCTAGACGCCATGTAGTAGAAACCTTCGTAATCATTGGTGTTGTAGTACAGGTCGTACTCAATCACACCGTCGTTGTACGAAGTACCTGCAGAGTACAGGCTCATCTGATGGTTCTGGTTATCAGACTGGATGTGGCTGAATGAGAATTCAACAAAAGAGAACGCGCTGATCGTGCGTGGCTTGTCGCCGTCGTTCTTGATCTTCACATCCCAAATTTGTGCATCTTCGCCTTTTGGTACGAACAGGGTTTTCTGTGCCGTGATGCCGTTGTACTCACACTTGAACTTAGAGTAAGACAAGCCGTGACGTACTTCGTACGACGCTTCTTCCAGGCTTTTTGCTACTGGTTGCCAAGAGATTGACCAGTAGTCGCCAGTCTCGTCATCACGCAGGTATACGTAGTGTCCTGGACGGTCGAAGGTACCGTTTGGACGGAATTTGGTCACGCGGTTGTACTCAGGGCTGTTGTAGAACGAGTAGCCACCTGCGTTGTGTGAAATAACGGTACAGAACTTTTCTGTACCTAAATAGTTGGTCCATGGCGCCGGTACGTCAGGGCGGGTAATGACATATTCCCGGTTGTCGTTATCAAAGAAGCCGTATTTCATGGCGTGTATCCTTCTACAAATCTCAAAAAATTGAAGTAATTACCGACGATAGTTAATACCCAGACGATCCAGGTACTGCAGTTGTCCGCTGAGACGGGCTTGGAAATCTGCCCAGTCCCGCTGTTCCTTGGCGCTCCAACACACTTCTGCGATCGCCAGAAGGCGAGGGAAGATCATGTACTCGAAGCGGCTTTGGGTATTGGTCATCTCGCACCAAAGTGCGCATTGAATTCCTTTCACTTTCCCAAACTCTTCTGTGGTGACGGTTGAGTTAGCGAAAGGCTCATAGTGGTAGGCTTTTTCAAGCGGTACCTTACAGGCCCAGTCTGTGCCCGGCTCACAAGCCGAGTAGTCTTGTGCCATATCCAAGTAAGTTTCGTGCCCTGGCTGAAGCACAACGTTGTAACCGTTGCGAATGCAGTCGACGCCGGATTGTTCATTGAGCCAAGAGAAGATCACTGTGTCTTTGCTGACTTTGTCGCCAAACACGGCCTCTTCCCAGCCGAACATTTGCTTGCCTTTGGTGCTGAGGAAATCTTCACAGTGACGCAGAAGGTGGCCCTGTAGATCTTTGAAGTCTTTGTAGCCGTGGGTTTTCATCAAGGCTTGGCAAGCTGGGCTGTCCACCCACACGCCTTCTGGCACTTCGTCAGCACCAATGTGAACGTAAGGCGCAGGGAAAAGCTCACACACTTCTTTTAAAACGGTTTCCAAGAAGGTGTACGTGCCCTTAAGACCCGGGTTCAGTACATTGTCGTTATAGTTCTGGATGCTGCGATACGCTGAGGTATCGGCATCTTCAACCAGCAGTTGTGGCAGGGATTTGATAGCTGCACGGCAGTGACCAGGGATATCAATTTCTGGCACCACAGTGATGCCTCGCTCTGCAGCAAAGGCAATCACATCGCGGATCTCGTCCTTGGTGTAAAAACCACCGTGGATTTTGGACAGCGAAGTGTACTGAGGCTCAATGCTTTCGAAAGGCCCACGCCAAGCACCGATTTCCGTTAACTCTGGATACGCATCAATTTGAATTCGCCAGCCTTCGTCATCGGTCAGGTGCCAGTGGAAATGGTTGAACTTAAAGCGAGCCAGTTGGTTGACCAGGTTCTTCACGCGACTGACTGGGTGGAAGTGACGTGCACAGTCCAGCATCATGCCGCGATAACCAAAGCGTGGATGGTCTTCAACTTCAACACATGGCAGGGCGTAATCGAAGTAATGACGATGCGATGCCTGTGTTGGCAGCAGCTGAAGTACAGTCGCCACGCCATGGGCAAAGCCAGCCTCGTTGGATGCTGAAATCGTCACGCCCTGGAGTGTCACGCTTACCCGGTAATGCTCTGGCTTCAGATTTCTATCCTGAACCAGACGGATTTGTCCTTCCTGCTTGATGGTGACTTCACGGCGAAGGTGTTGAGACATCTCGTCTGCCAGCCAACGTGCTGCAGGTTTGCTGATATCACTGTCAGATTGAATCGCGATGTCGTCAGTCAGCGCAAACTGGCCTTGCTTTACCACCAGCGCTTTAGGCTGAGGGATCAGATTGATCGCTTTCGGTTCCGGAAGTATCAGTGGAAGGCGTTCTGGTGTTTGGGTGCCGAGATTGATTGGTGTTGTTTCAACTGGCACGGCCTTAACGCCATCTTCTGTTGTGATCAACAGGCATGCATCACCAATGCCTTCATCATGCATGGAGAAAGGCTTAGTAGGATGGCTGAACTCGAGGTACAGATGATCGTTTGCGTTTAAAGGTTCGCCTGTTTCAAAAATACACAGACTGCCAATCTGTTTTAACGTGCCGTGAGACACTGACGTTGGCAGCACATAGCGACTGGCGCTGAATGTCAGCTGCCAGTTCTGGATGTTAGTTTCAGAAAGGTTATGAAGCACTAATGCAAAGCGGCTTTCACTTGGTGTCGCTTCAATAACATTGAGGTCTAGGCGAAAATTCATGGCTCACCTCGAAAACGGATAAAGATTGTGGTTACCGCGCGCCATCAAAATAGCGCCGGCCATGGCATCCGCCTGGGGTTTTACCAGCAAAGACTGGGCCGCTGGAGACAGCCAGCGAACAATACGTTCACCAATGCTGCCCATCAGCGCGATTTGCGTTGCGCCTTTACGGTTCAAACCGAGGATAAGACGCTCCACATCACCAGCAGAGCCTTGCAGTAATTCCATGGCAAGTTCATCTCGCTCCATTGCCAGTTCGAATACTTTCGGACTGAATTGGCCGTAATCGCGAGGTTTCGCGGTTTTAGACCATTCAACAATGGCGTCGAGGTCGTGGTTGAAGTGCGCAAGGACGTGATCTGACAGAGCTGAACTGGTGCGAAGACCATCGTGTGCCAGCAATGTTTGTTGGATCAGGCGCAATCCCATAACTGCGCCACCGCCTTGATCGGAGATTGGGAATTCACGGCCACCGACAACATGCTGTTGACCGTTTTCTAAATAGATACCGACAGAGCCTGTTCCAGCGATTACGATGGCACCGTTATCACCGCTGAATGCGCCCATGCATGCACCATAACCGTCGGTGTTCAGGGTCATGTGTTTGTACGGGTGTGGCAGACCCATAAACGCCTGCCAGGCAGAGCGTTGCTCAGCAGCTGCTAATGCGAGACCGACAGAAAGCGTGGAAAGGTCGGTGATACCAGCCTGTTCAGCCGCTTGAGCAATAGCGCTTTGGATGTTCTCCATCGCCAGTTCCACACCCAAAAGGATGTTGGCACTGCCGGTTTTGGCTTCACCCAAAAACTGGCCTTGTTCATCAACAATACGCGCGCGGCAGGAAGTACCACCACCGTCTACGCCACAGAAGAAATTACCCATGGGCAACATCCTTCTTTTGCATGGCAATCGCTAACAGATACCAAGCCGCATGTGGGATCCATTGCTCACCCCAGCGCCAGTTCTGCAGCATGTCTTCTTTCTGGCCTTCCGGCTTGAAAGCGATGTCCTGCTCGTTTTCAAAGCCAGCCGTAATGCCGTTGCACACGCCGCCTTTGGCATTGATAAAGCCAAGATCAGGCAGATAGTCAGGGTTGTTGCGGCCATGGCCGTCCAACATGCACATGTCGTAAGGGTTGAGTCCCACAATCCAGTTCAGGGCATGTTGACCGTATTCACGAAGCTTGGCTTTTTGCTCTTCGTCAGGCACATAGCTGGTGGCCATAAATGCCATGGCAGCCAGTGAACCCAGACGCGCATTTTCACCTTGCCACCAGTATCCGGTCTCGTTGCGTTGGGCCACGAAGAAGCTGGTGCGTTTTTCTGCGTCGACATTCTTGATGTACTGACGCGGATAACCGAACGGGTTGTTCACTTCGGCGGAGATGCTGAGTTCAAAGTTCAGCGCATTGAAAAGGGTTTCCGTATATTTCGCTTTCAGTGTGTCATCACCTTCTACCTGAAGGTATTGCATCAGCGAAATCGCAGGCAAGCCTGCTTCAGCAGCATGAAAATAAGGGCGCGAACCATCGCCGTTAGCGGACCAGAAGTGCTTAATATATTCATCACTCTGTTGTTGCTCAGCAAGGCGGGTTGCCCAATAACGCGCTTCTTCAAGGTATGACTCGCTGGCGGTGAGTTTAAAAAGTTCTGTTGTTGCCAGCAGCGCGCAGTAAAAGTCGATGGTGTTTTCCTGACCATCGTCCAGGTAAGACGTATTGTTTTCTTTTAGATGCCAGTAGCCCGTTTCTGCCGTCTTTTGGTAAGTCTCAACATCGTATTCGCCGTTAACGCCAAAGCGCGCTGCAGCGGCAAGTGATGCGATCGCTACGCCTGCCCCTTGACGGAAACCAGCCTGGAATGCGTTGGTCTTGTGACCTTGCTGGGTTTCATAAGCGCAGATATCACGTTGAGATGGGTCTTTGCTCCACTTGTCGAACACAGTCAGGTAGAAGAAACCTTCTGCGTCCTGCATGCGAACGAGAAAATCTGCACCAAACAGCGCTTCATCATGCAGACGGGTTTTAGAGAATGGAGCCAGTTCTGAAGAAAGGGTTTCCAGAGTGTTCAGCATATTCCAGACAACCATCGGAATTTGCTGAGGGTTTAAATAGTTAGCATATGAAAGGTGGCTGAAGTATTTGCTGACGTCGCCTGACGCATCATACCAACCGCCATGAACATCAACGTGACGATCTGTACCGAGAATAGGTACAGCGCGATCGCGCTGATCAAACGTGCCTGTACAACGCTGGGATTTAAAGTAGTGGATCACATCAGAAAAGGTGCGATCGAACAGAATACCTTCTGCGACGGAAAAAGCCTGAGATGAAACATCCCCCACTTTGACGAAGAAATCTCCGCACTCATTGAGTGCAGAGAAATCAATACGGTAAACGTCGCCGGTATGCCATTGGTCTACAGAACCACAAGCACAAACAGGCAGCTGCATCACCGATTGCCCAGTTCGACAATCTACAATATCGGCATGTGTTGCAGTGACTTCTTGCTTTGCAAGGATCAGCGCTTGTTTATTGCCGAAGCGCTCATAGCCGATATGATTGATCAACAGCTGCATTTTACCTCCTAAAACTCTAGCCCGAAACTCACTCGAACAGATAGCAGCGAACGAAGTGGTTATCCGCCAGCTTGGTAACTGGAGGTAACGCCTCACGACATTTTTCTGTCGCGTGCAGACAGCGGCCAGCAAATGGACAGCCAACAGAATCCGGCGTCCACAGAGGAATTTCGCCTTTGTTACCTTCCAGTTCGGTGTGGATAGATTTCGAAGGATCCGGTACTGCGGAAACCAGCAGGCGTGTGTATGGGTGTTGCGGACGGTGAATGATCTCTTCACAGTCACCCCACTCCACCATGTGGCCAACGTACATAACCGCCAGATCTTCTGCGATGTAACGAGCAGTTGCGATGTCGTGCGTGATGTACAGCAGCGCCATTTCCTTCTCGAACTTCATCTCTTCCATCAGGTTCAATACACCTGCACGGATAGACACGTCGAGCATGGAGGTTGGTTCGTCAGCCAGCACAACTTCAGCACCCACAGCGATGTTACGCGCTAAGTTAACGCGTTGGCGCTGACCACCAGAAAGCTGATGAGGGTACTTCTGTGCGGTTTCTTTTGGCGGTGTAAGGCCAACCTGGTTCAGCAGGTCGTACACTTGTTCTTCCAGCTCTTTCGGGTTGCTGCTCGCTTTCTTATGAATGTGCAGCGGACGCGCGATGTGGTGGAAAATGGTGTGTGTTGGGTTCAGGGAACCGAACGGGTCTTGCCATACCATCTGAACACCTTCGCGATAGGTCATCAGATCGTTTTTCTTGGTGATAGTCGCGATGTCGCGGCCTTTGTACTCAATAGAGCCAGAGGTTGGTGCATACATCTTGGCGATCATTTTCGCTGAGGTAGATTTACCTGAACCAGATTCACCTACTACCGACAGACCGCGGCTTTTATAAAGTTTGAATGACACGTCATTCAGTGCGCGCATCATTGGCTTGTTCAGCGCATTACTGCTGATAGGGAAATCTTTTACCAGATTTTTGCCTTCAACAATCGGTTGGCCTAATTCTTTAGTCATTGCTCACTCCTACAAGTCTCTAAAGCCAATTACTTGCCTGTAAACAGGTGGCAGTTGGTGAAACGGTTTGGCTCTACCTGAGTCAGTGTGTTAGCCACTTTGAAGCAGGTATCTTTGGTCTTTCCGCAGCGAGCCTGGAATCGACAGCCTTGTGGGATCTCAAGCAGGTTCAAAGGGTTGCCTGGAATACCGGAAAGGTGTGTTTTTGGACCCGTCAGTGGAGGGAATGAGCTAGCCAGACCTTCGGTGTAAGGGTGATAAGGGTTTTTGAGGATTTCTTTCGACGGTGCCACCTCAATCAACTGGCCCGCATACATGATGCCGATACGGTCAGTGAACTCGACCATCAGTGACAGGTCGTGAGTGATGAACAGAATCGAGAAACCAAACTCTTCTTTCAGTGCGTGGATCTTTTGCAGGATCTCGCGCTGAACCACCACGTCCAGTGCCGTTGTCGGCTCGTCCATGATGATCATTTTCGGGTTCAGAGCCAGTGCAATCGCAATAACCAGACGCTGACGCATACCACCAGAGAACTGGTGCGGGTAGTCGGTCAAACGGCTTGGGTGGATATCAACGATTTCCAATAGACCTTCAGCGCGGCGTTTCGCCTGTTCGCGGGTCATGTTGGTGTGGCGCATGATAACGTCACAGAACTGCTCTTCCATGGTAAGAACCGGGTTCAGGGCGTTCATCGCTGACTGGAATACCATGGAGATTTCTTTCCAGCGGAAGCGGCTCATGCGCTCATCGCTGTACTTCATGATGTCTTCACCATTGAAGAGTACTTCACCGCCGCTGATGAATGCAGGCGGCTTATGAAGACGCATCAGCGAGAATGCTACGGTGGATTTACCACAGCCAGACTCACCTGCCAGACCGAAGACTTCGCCTTTACCGATATCAAAGCTTACGTTGTTTACTGCGCGGACATCGCCCGCGTCAGTAATGTAGTCAACACATAGGTTGCGGATTTGTAGTTGTGCGTCGCTCATTATTTCTCTCCGCTCATTGCTACTTGTGGAGTCAGCTCAGTTTCTGCACGTGACTGAGTTTCTGCTGCTTGCATCTTCTTCCAGCGCTTAAGGCCTTTTTGTGCACGCAACTGCGGGTTAGCGATTTCATCGACTGCGAAGTTAACCAGTGCCAGTGCAAGAGACAGCAAGCTCAGCGCCAAACACGGAGCCAGTACTTCCCACCAGATACCCAGTTGCATTGCTGAAGAGGTACGTACGTTGTACAGCATTGAACCCCAGCTCACTGCGCTCGGATCGCCCATACCGATGAACGAGAGCACAGACTCAGTCAGGATGGCGTACATCACAGAGCCGATGAAGCTTGCACCTACCAGAGGGATAAGGTTTGGCAGGATTTCAACAAACAGGATGCGAGTGCGGGATTCGCCAAGCACTTCTGCAGCTTTAACGAATTCTTTCTCACGAATTGCCAGTGTCTGGGAGCGGATTACCCTGGCGCCCCATGCCCAGGAGGTTAAGGCTATTACCAAGGCGATGGTGAGCGGGCCTGCCTGCCCGACGAATGCTGCTACTACCATCACGATTGGAAGCTGAGGCATAACCAGCATGACGTTCATCGCACCCGACAGCACGTTGTCTACACGCCCGCCAAAGTAACCTGCTGAGATACCCATGATTGTGGCAACCACACACACGAAGATACCTGCAGTGAAGCCAACGAACAGTGAAGTTCGCGCACCGTGAACCACCTGAGACCAGATGTCGCGGCCAAGACGGGTAGTGCCCAGAACGTGCTCAGCGTCTTTTGACATGCGCAGACGACGTTGGTTATCTGCCAGGTTCTCAGCTACCCAGCCATCTGGACTAGCCTGTGCCATTTTGACAACAAAACCAGGGTATTCATGTGGTGCACCCGTACGCTTGTGCGGGTCGTACTGAGAAAGAAATGGTGCAAACACAGCGGCGATGATAAACATCAGAATCAAGATGACGCCTACCAGAGCCTTTGTATTACCGCGAATAATATTAAGAAAATCTTTCATGATTATTTGCCTCCCTTACGCAGACGTGGGTCAAGCAAAACGATGAGAACATCAGCGATGAAGTTGAAGCACAGCATAACGATGGTCAGGATGATCAGAAGGCCTTGAAGTACTTGGTAGTCACGGCCGTTAACGGCATTGAGCATCGCAGTACCCAAACCTGGGTATTGGAAAATCATTTCTACAACCAGCTGACCAGCAACCGCCATACCCAGCGCCATAGAAAGCGCAGTAACGGTTGGCAACAGGGCGTTACGAGCGGCGTAGTTGAAGACAACACGGTTCTCTGAAAGGCCCTTACCCTTAGCCATGGTGATGTAGTCTTCTGCCAACAAGTTGATCATGTTGTTACGCATGTTGATCAGGAAGCCACCGATTTGCGCGATGGTCGCACAGAACAGAGGAAGAAAAGCGTGGTAGAGAATGCCGCTGTAAGTCTCCCAGCTGGTGAAGTCGAGGATTGCGCCCTCTGGCATGCCGTAAGATGTCGGGAACCACTTGAGTGTAATACCGAATATGAAAAGGATAAGCATGCCGATAACAACAGGTGGAATTGCCTGTAAGGCCATAAAACCTGGAGATACGAATGAATCGAAGCGACTGCCACGGCGCCATGCCGCGAAGATACCAACCACTGAACCGATACAAAACGCCATCACTACGGAAGTACCTGCAAGGAACAGAGTCCAACCCAGCGATTTAGCAATCAGCTCGTTAACAGTCATTGGATAGAATTGGGTAGATACGCCGAGTTCCCAGGTGAAAATACTTTTCACGTAAGTCAGGAACTGAACGTGGATAGGGCCATCAACGAAACCCAAAAGTGCTTTCATTGCCGCGATACGTTCAGGGGTTACCTGTACACTCGCATTGGCAAACATCATGGTCACCGGGTCGCCGGGCATTGCACGTGGTAAAATAAAATTCAGCGTGATTGCGATAAGCAATGCGCCAAAATAAAACATTAATCTATTAAGAAAAAATCCCATAACTCACACCTTAAGTGGCACGACGAAGCCGTGACCAAAGAATTAAAGCTCCAAGGTCAAAAATACCGATTGTTTATCTTTGGAAAGAGGCGGCGCGGATGCGCCGCCAGATTTAGAGATTAAGCTTTTGGCTTAAGGTCAAGAATGTGCAGCAGACGCTCATTGATACCTTGCCAAATCATTGGACGGCCTTTGGCATTGTCCGCACTCCACCAGCCAGTGAAGCGTGATTCGTTGAACTGGTAAGTAGAAGCCGCAGACAGAACTGGAATCACTACTTGATTGTCAGAAAGGATCTTTTCAATCTTGTGAGCCATTTCCACTTGCTCTGCACGGTCAGCTGTTGAGTAGAATTTCTCCAGCAGCTCGTCTACTTCCGCGCTCTTGAAGCGGTGCATCGCGAAGCGTGGGTTACCTTCTTTCGCCATGAAGCGAGAGTGGAAGCCAGTGTCCCAAGTCTGGTGTGGATCTGGACCTGTGAAGTAGTTAGTCAGAGCTACGTCGAACGTACCACCAGCCATTGCTTCGTTGTAAACAGAGAAGTCAGGCGTTACAGCTTTCGCTTTGATACCCACATCTGCCAGGTTTTCTGCTGCCAGTTGTGAAGTGTTGTTCCAGTCAGTCCAGCCAGAAGGAGTCTGGATTGCCAGTTCAAAGCTCTTACCTGATGGAGTTTCTACGAAACCGTCACCATTGATGTCTTTGAAGCCTGCTTTCTTCAACAGCTCTTTAGAAAACTCAACGTTGTATGAGTTGAATTTCTTCGCTGCATCGTAAGTTGCAGGATCAGACCAGCTTTGGTAAAGCGCCGCGATACCTGCTGCAGAGTGGTTTGGAGAACCTGCACCGTAGAACGCGATGTCAATGATTGATTGACGGTCGATAGCAGTAGACATTGCGCGACGGAAGTCAACGTTAGTCAGAGCTTCGTTCTTAGCTGCTTCTGGGTGCTCGAAGTTAACCAGCAGGTTAACAGAAGAGCCTACTGGTGCTGGCCAGTATTTGTGGTTCTTGTTTACTGATGCGTAAACTGCGTCGATATCTGGGATGAACGAAGAAGTCCAGTCCAGCTCAGAAGCAACAATCTTAGACAGCAGACCGTCGTTGTTGTTGATCAGAGGCATACGCAGACAGTCGATAGCTACGCTGTCAGCATCCCAGTAGTTAGGGTTTTCACACTGTACATACAGGTTGCTGGTGAAGGTATCAACTTCAGTGAACGGACCAGTACCAACTGGAGTTTCGTTCGCGAAAGCTTCTGGCTTATCGACCTTGCTCCAGATGTGCTTAGGAACAGGATGCGTTTGAACCAGTTTGAAAGGTGCTGAAGAGTTAGCTTCGTTCAGCGAAATTTCAACGTTGTTGCCTTTTACTTTAACGTCGCTGATCAGAGCTGCGTTACCTGCAAGGTCAAGCGCTGCGTTTTCACGGATCAGGTTGTAAGTAAATGCCACGTCCTCTGCAGTGAAAGGTGTGCCGTCAGACCACTTAACGCCTTCACGGATTTCGAAAGTTACTTTTCTCAGATCATCTGAAACAGTGTAATCCTTCGCGAGACGCATTACTGGGGTGTTACCGTCCAGCTGGTTGAAGATAACCAGTGGCTCGTAAACGAAGTCCAGAGTTGTTCTCAAGTTGTTCTGCAAGAACGGGTTGAAGTTACGAGTAAGTTGTGGGTAGAAGTCAGGTACGATAGTTAGTTCTACTCTATCAGCAGCGCTGACAACAGGAGCTGTCAGTACCGACGCTGCGGCCGCAACGACGGCTACTGCAAGTTTTGTTTTCTTTAGATTGGCAAGCATAGCTGTTCCTTACTAGTTGCTTTGTTCCACTTGGTTCTGACCGTAATCAATTTGGTCAGGCCGGAACCCGCTATGGATAACCACTCAAGTGAACTTGGTCATCCACATGGCCGTGCAGGCTCAGTGCAATGTAAGGAAACTCCGGTTCTGTTTTTTGGTCAATTGGGTCGCCCGTTAAAAACGTTAAAAGAAACTGATACCTTGTCAAAACCGTCAATATTGACGGTTTTGACAAGGTGTTCCCCCTATTGATTGAGGTCAAAAAACACTCTGAATCGGCTAGTTAAAGTAATTAATGTAAGTGTTCACTAACGCTTCTGGCCTTTTAATATGGTGACTTTAACTTGATTGAAATATTGGGTGATCTCGATCTCCGTTTGTTTCTATCGTTAATTTTCTGCTGAAAATTTGATAGGTGCTTTTGTTGTGATTCCCTTCTCATAAACGGAAAAAGAGTCTCATACTTATCGATGAAGGTTAAAAACAGAGCACTTTTAAGGAGGGTTTCAACGGCAAAATCGTCATGAAAGTGCCTTGATGTGCGCATGTGTTTTTCGAAGAAAAATAAGTGAAAGGGAAATTGGGATGAACAGAATCCTAAGCTTATTGATGAGGCCTCTCATATCGCACAGTAACCCTCAATGAACGCGTTGTGGCTTCCAACACGAAATGAAGCATGTTCTGTAAATAAAAGTATTTGACGCTTATTGGGCTGGTCGCTGAGTTGGTCGGAAAGGCTGTACTAACGCTCATTAAAAATTATGGCTTGAAAGCCATGCCATCGGTCTGGGATGTCAAACGTTGGGCAGAAAAAAGCCCCGGGACGGGGCTTTGTAAACTATTTGGAAATTAAGGTCTGCAATCTTTCTCTTAGCACCTCAAGCTCGTTCCTTTCTTTGTTTTCTTCTATGCAACGTTCAAGGACAAAGTCGATCGTACTAATGACTGTTCGCCACCTTGGAGATTTTGGAACAGTTTCGACGTGGAGGTATTTGTCGAGCGTTCGTGTTTGCAAGGTACTTCGATCAAGATAAACACGCCAAAGTCCGCTCTCCTCTGCAAGGTCAAACTTGGTTTTACCTGTGGAGTTTTGCCAGAAGTTTAAGGTAGCACTCATCACTTTGACCAGCGTATCTCTCAGTATGTCAGCTTTGTCCGGCTTGCTGCCTGAGAAGCGGTCAGCCATTCTGGTGAACTCTCCGCCAAGCTCACGGAGCTGCTGAAGTTTTTCCATATCGCCGTCATAGGCATAGTCTGACAGCGCAGATACCGCGTTCTCCAAAAGCTGTACCCGATGTGAGGAAGCTTTCTTCCCTGTGTTGAGGATTAGCATCATCTGTAGACCAGATGATTCCGGTAGGGTGATCAAATCCGTATCAATATCAACGATGTCCCCATCAATTTTAAACCTGAATTGGCCGCTGTAATGACCTCGAGCGGACTCAGGTTCAGGCAATGCCATCGCTAAGAAATCTTCAAGCTGGTGGCGCTCAATTTGTTCGGCACTAAGGCGGAAGATTTCGCTGCAAGCATCATTGGCATAACTGATCCGTCCATTCTCCTGCACACAGATAATACCTTCGGAGGCGCTATCCAGCATGCCAAGCAGTTTGTTCTGTACTTCTCTAAGGCCAGCTTCAACTTGCTCACGGAAATGAATTTCTTTCTGTAGAGTGCGGCTGTGCTCGCGCTCCTGCTCAGTCAGCGAAGCATTAATGTAAGCGCGAATGCGGGCACTGAGTTCGTCTTTGTTGAAAGGTTTTGTCAGGTAATCGTTGGCACCGGCATCAAATCCCTTCACTTTATCCTGAACCTGACCTAACGCCGAAAGCATAATAATAGGCAGATCAGCCCGACTGTATCGCTCTCGTAGGTGAGTACATACTTCATAACCGCTGAGTTCAGGCATCATGACATCCAGCAACATCAAGGCTGGCTTTTCCATAGTGACAGACTCAATTGCCTGGCGGCCATTTTCGACGGCTTTTACCCGATAACCTTCAAGGCGCAGGAAGTTGTTGAGTACCTGGAGGTTTACCGGTTCATCGTCCACTACCAAGATCAACGGCCCATCCGGGTTTTCCGGTAATTGGGTGTAATCTGTCTGATCCAGTTCTACACGAGGTACGGCGAAGTGCGCATTATTGGCAAGACGCGTTTTCGCTTTATCTTCTTCAGTGGCTAACGGCAAAGTGAAGCTGAACGTCGTTCCTACCATTGGTTGGCTGGATACGTAGAGCTGGCCCCCCATGATGTCGATTAGCTGGCGACTGATAGATAACCCAAGACCCGCACCCTGCCGGTATTGAGCAGCGTTGCCACTGGCTTGAGTCAAAGGCTCGAAGATATACTCGAGTTGATCGGAAGGTATCCCCTGACCAGTATCTACCACTTGTATGCGAAGCTGGCCTTCCAAAACGGTGGCAGAAATAATGATTTTGCCTTCGTCGGTGTATTTGATTGCATTACCAATCAAATTGTACAGCACCTGCTCCAGACGTTGCTCGTCAGCACGAACCAACGGTAAGTCAATAGGTACCTGATTGATAATACGCACCGGTTTGCCACCTAAAAGGTGACTGGAGAGCTCGATAACCAGTCTCACCGCATTGGCTGTATCGACCGCTTGAGGGGAGATTTCCAGCTCGCCATAGCGCATCTTGTGATAATCCAGTAAGTCATCCACCAGATTCGAAAGACGCTCACCGCTGTTAATGATCATTTGAAGCTGATGTTTTTGGCGCTCTGGAAGTGGCCCTTCCGCACCTGCCAGCATAGATTCAGCAATCCCTACCATCCCGTGTAATGGGGTACGAAGCTCATGAGAGGTTGTTGCGAGGAAGTCATCTTTCATGCGATCGGCTTGTTGGAGCTCTTCGTTCTTTTGCTTGATGACTTGAATATTCTGCTCAAGTTCTTTGTTTTGCTCGCGGATGAGAGCCAGTTTGTCTCGAACTGAGCGTTGCATACGGGCAAAACTGACAGCCAGTCTACCAATCTCATCTTCACGGTCTGTACTGTTAATCTTTTGGTCCAAATCGCCCGCAGAGACTTGCTCCGCAGCCCAGGTCAGCTTGAGAAGAGGCGCGGTGATGGAATTAGACAGCATGTGTGAAGCAATCACTACCAACAAAATGGCAATGACCATGACCGCAATGAAGATTTTCTCCAATTGGTAGATGCGGGCGAATGCTTCTTCTTCCGGTAGTTCGAGGACGATCGCCCAGGAAGTGCCCGGAATATCAACTGGCGCATAGGCACCCAATACTCGGTGATTTTCTGGACTCAGGAAACCGCCGACATCACGAAGACCTGCGAGAGCGGCTTCAATCGCGGTACTGTTAATCGGTGCCAGTGTTTCTGTCGTCACCAGATTACGAGGGATAAGGTCATTACCCACCAAAAGGGTGCTGATGTAGCCCTTCTCCTGTGGGGTTGAGTTGAGCATTTTATCCAGCGCATTGTTTGGCAATTTGAACAGCACGTAGCTGTGCAGGTAGCCCTGCTGCATGATAGGTGCGGCAAACCACGCCACCATTTCACCATTGGCTTGCTGGGTGTAATCAGTAAAAGCTATTGGTGTATTTTCGCTATCTGTCAGAGGGGAATCGACTGTCTCTCTGATGTCAGAGAACGTTTTACCTACTGCAGTTTCACGCCACTTTTCAGAAAGCAGGTTTGAGCCAAAAGCGTCATCTTTTAACGCGGAATAAACCACGTTGCCGTGAATGTCGACGAGCAAAATATCTGAAAAATCAGAACGCTTCAGGTGTTCTTTGTAAGCCCAGTCATAGCGCTTATGCAGCAGGCGATATCGCTCGCTTCCAGCGAAATTGCTGTCGTTAGCGTTGGGTGGTAGCGTGGCGTTTGAATCGGCACCATAGCGCTCCCGGGCAACGTTGCGGGCAATTTCTTCCGTGTCGCCAAGCTGTTGGAAGGCGGCAATTAAACCGTAAAAGCGTCCACCGCTGGCGGTAGCCAGTTCAGAACGGCTAAAGGATTTTACCTCTGAGTGACGGGCATCAAAGTAGCTGATTATTTGCTCTTTTTTGTTGTCACGGAGGAAAGAAAGGTGTGTGGTGCTTTGTTGTTCGAGATCGCTGCTGTGAGATTCAAGGAAGAAAATCGCCAACAGGGTGAGAGGCGTAATACTCAGCACCAGAAAAGCCAACATCAGCGTATGCTGAAGTCGTTTGAATTTCTGTTTTTTTTGCATGTCTCTGCCTGAGAAATCGGAAATCAAAAGGCGCTTTGCTTAGCCTAAAATTGTCGAATTTGACGGTGGCTAAAACGGGCGCATATGAAATAAATCCATCTCCAGCCCTTATACTGACTTAATTTTTCTTGGCAAGTAAGTTATCAATGAACTCCGTGTCAGTGCGCAAAATTAACGTTTTTGACGAGATTTGAGCCTGATGGAAAACAAAAAAGGGAACCACTTGGCTCCCTCGTTTTTAGCGTGTTCTTGTGGTTACTTTGATGCGTGATAGATAGCGAACTTATTGCTTTTTGCCGCCGTCTCGCAATGTCCAAACGCTTTCTCAATAAATGGTGAATAACGAAGGAAGCTATTGGCCACAATGGTCAGGTCGCCCGCGCGATTCAGGTATTCAGGCGCTCGCTCAAGCAGTGTTTCCGTTGCGGCATAATGTGTTTTAAGCCCCGCGTGGAATGGCGGGTTACTCACGATATGATCGAACTTCCCCTCAATATTGCTATAAACATCAGAGGCATAAACCTCTCCGTCAAGATTGTTAAAACGCAGAGTTTCTTGTGCAGAAGCCACGGCGAGCGCACTGATGTCTACCATAGTAATTTGTGTATTCGGGTGACGCAGTTTGATCACAGAGCCAATCACGCCAGCACCACATCCAAAATCGAGAACGTCGCCTTTCAATGTTGGCAGGTTGTCCAGAAGCAGTTGTGTTCCGGCGTCTAGCTCACCGTGACTGAAAACACCCGGAAGAGAGCGGATAGTCAGTGACTGCTCACCGGCATTGAGAGGATAACTCTTGTACCAGTCTTTCAAAGAGAAAGATACCGGTTGGTTATCGCATTCACCCCAATAAAAACTGCAGCGGCGGGCTGAATCAAACTTGGTGACGCGGCCGTAAGGAGCGAACATCTTTTCTATGCTTTTCACACCGCTACGGTTTTCGCCTACGACCGCAATTTCTGTACCTGTACCAAGTTGCGCCATCAGCATGGCCAGAAGAAACTCGGCTTCAGCCTTGGCTTTTGGCCAGTACAGCAAAACCATGTCAACGTCAGGTGTTGCCTGATAACTCTCACCAAATTGCACATTAATGTTTTCATAACGACGCATTTGGTTAGCGTATGCAAGATTGGTTGTGAAGATGCTGATACTGGCAGCAGTACCTTCAAGCTCCGTGGCAAAGGTATCTTCCAGTTCACCGGCAAGCAGAACGTGTTTGCCTTCGAAATACTCGAGCTGGCGAGCTGCAATTTGGCTAGGAGCAGTGTAGGACATGGATACCTCGGGGCTATCAAATAAAGAGGCGCGGATTTTCCCACAAAGTCACCTGTGAGGGAATATGCCGCGCCTTAGGTTCCTTAAGCTCAACAGAGCCTAGTATCAGCAGTTATCTTGCTTCTCAAGGAAGCTGTGGAATTCTGTTTCGTACATGCGGAACAGTACCAGTGTGAGCGAGAAAATGATGGGGCCGTATATCAATCCCATCAGACCATACACATGCAGACCCCCAATCAGGGAGAAGAAAATCAGCAAGGTGTTCATTCCCGAGTTGCCCTGCATCAGTAGCGGACGAAGGATGTTATCAACCGAGCCAACAACTATAACGCCCCAACCAGCCAGAAATGCGGCCCATTCCCATTGGCCAATGAGAAGCAGATAACCCGCTGCAGGCATCCAGATCAACGCAGTGCCAACAACCGGGATAAAAGAGGCGAATGCCATCATGGTGCCCCAGAACAAACCTGCAAATCCTGCCAACCACATGGCGAAACCGCCAACAACGCCCTGCGCCAGCGCAGTCAGGAATGAACCGAGTACCGCAGATTTAGCCACTTTTTCTGCTTCATCGAGCAAGGTGTCTTCTTGACTGCGCGAAAGTGGACTGACATGACGGAGCATATTGATGATCTTGTCGTGGTCGCGAAGCAGGAAGAACAACACAAATAGCATCAGCAGGAAATTAACGAAAACGCCGGTGACATCACCGAGTATTTTGGAGCTCATTCCCAGCATTTGAGAGCTCATAGAAGAAAGCGTTGACGCCGCTTTGGCAACCAACTCCTGCGGGTTAATAGAGTCTGTTGGTAGCCACTTATCTACCAAAGCCAGGCCAGTTTTCACAATCGGCGCAGCCAGAATCTCTTTTGCGCCTCCTTGGGTCAGCCATTCATAGGCACCGGTAAAAAATGTCACGCCCTGGCTCAGTATTGCTGCTGCGACGAAAATCATTGGAATGATAATGATCACAGTCAGTAGGGTGCAGGAAAGCGCTGCAGCAACGTTAGGGTGTGATGGCAGCTTGTTTTCAATCTTTTCATGTAGAGGGAAGAAAAGCAGGGAGACAATAAATGCCAACACGATGGAGCCAATGTAGGGGGCGATCAACATATAACAGGCGTATGCTGCAAGGAGCAATGCGCCTATTAGTGTCCAGTGTCTCGGTTCGGCCTTGAATGATGCCACGGGCGGGCTCCTTATTTTCTCTCAGCGGTGTTGGAGATGAGTGTAGTTAGGAAGATATGATACGTTGTGATAATTCAACGAGAAAGGACAAAAATCATGCCGTGTTGTGAAGGCAACTGCGAGTCCAAAAAACGACGCAAATTGAGCTTGCCGTTGCTTTGTGCTGTCGCCCTTGTGGTGCTTGTCGTGATTAACTGGCAATAAAAAACGGAGCCAAAGCTCCGTTTTTCCATTCGATTCTTATTAATTATTCTGCAGCGAGTTTGGCAAACGCGCGGTCAGCTGCCGCCAGCGTCGCTTCCAGCTCTTTCTCACCATGTGCCAAAGAAGTGAAGCTTGCTTCAAAAGCAGACGGTGCCAGATACACACCTTCATCCAGCATGAGGTGGAAGAAGCGTTTGAACTTCTCAACATCACACTGTTGAACGTCAGCAAAGCAATTGATGCTGTCTTTATCGGTAAAGAAGAAGCCGAACATACCACCTACTTGGTTTATCGCCAGAGCAACACCGTGTTTGTCAGCAGCGGCTTTGAAACCTTCAGCCAAACGCTTGGTTAGCTCTGCAAGGTGGGCTTCATTGCCTTCTTTTGAAAGCTCGGTCAGAGCGGCTTCACCAGCAGCCATGGCAACAGGGTTACCAGAAAGCGTACCCGCTTGATAAACCGGGCCAGTTGGTGCGATGTATTCCATCACGTCACGACGACCACCGAATGCACCGACAGGCATACCGCCACCGATAACTTTACCCAGGGTCGTTAGATCCGGCTTGATGTTGTAATGCGCCTGCGCACCACCCAGAGCAACGCGGAAACCTGTCATCACTTCATCGAAAATCAACAGTGCACCAAACTCATCACACAGCGCGCGAAGACCTTCAAGGAAACCTTCCTGTGGTGGAATACAGTTCATGTTACCTGCTACCGGCTCAACGATGATGCAGGAGATCTCTTCTGGGTATTGCTCGAAAGCCGCACGCACTGAGTCCAGATCGTTGAAGGTACAGGTGAGGGTGTGTTTGGCGAAATCTGCAGGCACGCCCGGAGAGGTAGGCTCGCCCAGTGTCAGTGCACCAGAACCAGCTTTCACCAGCAGGCAGTCTGCATGGCCGTGGTAGCAGCCTTCAAACTTAATGAATTTGTCGCGGCGGGTAAAACCACGTGCCAGACGGATAGCACTCATAGTCGCTTCGGTACCAGAGCTCACCATACGTACCATTTCCATGGAAGGTACCAGCTTGCTAACCAGCTCAGCCAGCGTGATTTCGCGGGCAGTTGGTGCACCAAAGCTCAGGCCATTTTGTGCTGCGGTGATTACTGCATCACGAATGCTAGGGTGGTTGTGACCCAGGATCATAGGACCCCAAGAACCAACGTAGTCGATGTAGGCTTTTCCGTCTGCGTCATAAATGTACGCGCCATCAGCACGTTCAATAAAAATAGGGTCGCCGCCTACACCTGCGAAAGCGCGAACGGGAGAGTTCACACCGCCAGGGATGGTTTTACGGGCTTGCTGAAATAGCTCGGCTGATTTTGTCATGGTTCTTTCCTAGGGTCTGTTGGCCTTTGGTGGTTAAATTTTGTTCTTGCGAAAAGCGTTTTAGGCGCGGCGAGCTTTATGACGCTTAGCATTCTAAGTAAATACAGCTCAACAAAGCATAAAGCGCTTTTAGCTGAACCCTTCGGGCGGAGTTTGTGGGGGCTTTCTCCCGCGTTATCGGCTTCTCGTGTAGGCCAGCTACACGTCGAAGCCTCTGCCTTGTATAAAGTCCCCACAAGCGCCGCAAAAATCATCACCAAAGGTCAACAGACCCTGGACTATTTGATCATTAATTCACTGTCGATGCGTATTGTACGGGATACGTTTAAAGGGTGCGAGATGGATGATGAGGTAAGCATCACATCCGGCTTAAACTTGGTGTATATTGCAGGGTAAGTATCCGTGCGACGAGCAATACTTGAACGAATTAGTCAGGTATTAGATAATGCGGTCAGAATATAAAGAGTTAATGTGAGGTAACAATGAGTGATGCCGCTTTGCCACTGCAGTTTTCTGAAACCGCAGCGAATAAGGTAAAAACGCTGATTCAGGAAGAGGAAAACCCGAACCTGAAGCTACGTGTGTATATCACTGGTGGTGGTTGTAGTGGGTTCCAGTACGGCTTCACGTTTGATGAAAGCGTCAACGATGGTGATATGACCATCGAAAAAAGTGGTGTCACCTTGGTTGTTGACCCAATGAGTCTGCAATATTTGATCGGCGGTATCGTCGATTACACAGAAGGGTTAGAAGGCTCACGTTTCTTCGTTAATAATCCTAACGCAACGACTACCTGTGGTTGTGGTGCCTCTTTCAGTGTATAAACTGTAAGACACTCTTTAAGGCGCGGCAGTTCTTAGCAGAGCTGCCGCGTTTTTTTTTCAATGGACCAGCAGGATCAGCGTCCATTTTCTTTCACTGCAGTAACTACGTCAGGATGGAACGATTATGACGAATGCAGGCGCGAAAACGTCTTTCCTTTCCCAGCGTCCCTGGGTCATTTCTTTAGTGCTTCTTTGTGGCTTGGTATTTTGGGTCGGAAGCGGTCATAGCAACGAAAAATCTGAATCTGCAGAGGAAGAGGCATCAGCTCCTCTGACCCGCGTTGCGATTGAAACCTTCTATGCGGAACCCGTGACACGTTCGATCTCCCTGTACGGCCGAACTGCGCCGGACAGAGATGCCACGATTTCGGCAGAAGCTGCAGGTCGTGTGACCAAAGTAAATGTTCGTAAGGGCGCTTCAGTGAAGAAGGGAGAGTTGTTGATCTTCATAGACCGTGGCGATCGTGAAGCTCAGCTTGAGCGTGCGAAAGCGCTGTTGTTGGTTCGTGAAAAAGAATACAACGCAGCGAAATCGCTGAAGAAAAAAGGACTTCAGGGTGAAGTTGCGTTTTCCCTTGCTCAGGCCAACTTGGTTGAAGCCCGTGCAACGGTTGAGAACCTTGAACTTGCTCTCTCTCACACTGAAGTTCGTGCGCCATTTGATGGGATTGTTGATGACATGAATGTCGAAGTGGGTGACTACCTTGGCATAGGCGATCCTATGGCCACGATTCTGGATTTGGATCCTTTGATTGTGACCGCAGATGTCAGTGAAAAGCATATCAGCCACATTGATGCCGCTTTACCAGCTAATGTGCTGCTGGTTAATGGTGCAATGAAAGAAGGGCGTTTGCGTTATCAATCCAGTATTTCATCCCCCGCAACCAACACTTTCACTATTGAACTTGAAATTCCGAATCCCGAGCAAAAACTGCCAGCAGGTATTAGCGCCGAAGTGGATCTCGCTTTAGAGCAACAGAGCGCAGTGAAGTTGAGTCCTTCAATGTTGGCTCTGGATGAAAAAGGTAATTTGGGAGTCAAAACCTTGCAGGGTGACAAGGTCGCCTTCGTTTCTGCGAATGTTGTTAAAGCTGAGCAAAATGGCGTTTGGCTGGCAGGATTAGGTGATGAAGTCGATGTGATCACTAAAGGACAGGGTTTTGTGCGTGACGGAGATGCTGTTGAGGCGGTACGTCAAGCGTCGGCACAATAAGGGGAGCATCACATGAGAACATTGATTGATGCGTCATTGGCCCGTACTCGTACGATGGTCACCTTGTTGTTGGTGCTTTTGGTGGCGGGCTTTTACACCTATCAAACCATTCCGAAAGAGTCTGATCCTGACATCACCATCCCAGTGATTTATGTCTCCGTCAGCCACGAAGGTATTTCTCCCGAGGATGCTGAGCGTCTTCTGGTGCGTCCGGTTGAGCAAGAACTTCGCTCGATTGAAGGCATCAAGGAGATGACGGCAACTGCGACCGAAGGCCACGCTTCTGTGACGCTGGAGTTTAACGTTGGTGTTGATCTCAATGAAGCCATGGCTGACGTGCGTGAAGCCGTAGACTTGGTAAAGCCGCGTTTGCCGGACGACAGCGACGAACCGACCGTCAACGAAGTCACTTTCGCCAACATGCAGCCCGTATTGTCGATTGCTTTGTATGGCGATGTTTCTGAGCGTGCGATTGTGAAAGTTGCCCGTGAGCTTCAGGAAAAGTTGGAAGGCTTCAAACAAATTCTGGAAGTGGATATCGCAGGCGATCGTGATGATGTCGTAGAAATCATCGTTGAGCCTTTGCTGCTTGAAAGCTATGGGCTGGATCAGCAGGACATCTTCAATCTGGTTTCACGTAATAACCGCGTTGTCGCGGCTGGTTATGTTGATACTGGGTATGGCCGCTTTTCTGTCAAAGTCCCATCAGTGTTTGAAACTGCAAACGATGTACTGACTTTGCCCATCAAGATTGAAGGCAATCAAGTGGTCACGGTGGGTGATGTCGCGACGGTTCGCCGCGCATTTAAAGACCCAGAAAGTTTTGCCCGTCTGGACGGTAAGCCAGCAGTCGTGCTTGATGTGAAAAAGCGGGCCGGTGAGAACATTATCGAGACCGTTGAGCTGGCGAAAGCCGTCATGAATGAAGCGCAAAAGTCTCCGCTTTGGCCTGGTGCACTTCAGGTGAAATACACTTGGGATGGTTCTGAAGATGTGCGCTCGATGTTGACTGATCTCCAGAACAACATCCTTTCCGCTATCTTGCTGGTGGTGATTGTTATCATCGCGATTTTAGGGGCGCGCACTGCGCTGCTGGTGGGCGTTTCGATTCCCGGCTCCTTCTTGACGGGTCTGGTGGTGCTGTCATTGGCCGGACTGACGGTCAATATCGTCGTGTTGTTCTCTCTCATCATGGCTGTCGGCCTGTTGGTAGATGGCGCGATCGTAGTGACCGAATACGCCGATCGTCGTATGCGTGAAGGTGTGGATCGTAAAACGGCTTACCGCGAAGCGGCGCATCGTATGGCGTGGCCGATCATTGCATCGACAGCCACTACACTTGCCGCTTTTGCGCCGCTTCTGTTCTGGCCGGGGATCACCGGTGAGTTCATGGGCTATATGCCTCTGACGCTGATTGCAACACTTGCTGCATCGCTGGCAATGGCACTGCTGTTTGTACCTGTTCTGGGTAGCATGGTGGGTAAGCCTTTGCCTTTGACAGCGGAGCAACAGGCTCGTACTCATGCACTCGAGCAGGGTGATTTCTCCCAAGCCCGCGGCATTACACGCGCCTATATCAACACGCTTTCTGTTGCAATCAAACACCCTGTTAAGATTCTGATTGCGGCTGTGATTGTGGCTGCTGGTGTTATCTTTTCGTACGGCAAGTCAGGTCTTGGCTCCGAATTCTTCCCTGATGTGGATCCTGCGTTCTTTAACATCAAAGTACGTTCCCATGGTGATTTGTCGATCTTCGAAAAAGATGCCTTGATGGCTGAAGTCGAAGATCGTGTGATGGGGATGGATGAGATCGAATCTGTCTACACCAAAACCGGCGGTCAGGACGAAATTGGTGTTATCCAGATGAAGCCTGTCGATTGGCAAGAGCGTCGTAAGGTGAAGGAGATCATCGAGGAGCTGCGCGAGAAAACCGCTGACTTGTCCGGCCTTGAGCTGGAGTTCAAAAAGCCTGATGCAGGGCCACCGAGCGATCATGATCTGTCGATTGAGATCAGCGCTGCAGACCATAGGCTTATCGCCCCCGCTGCGAAACAAATCCGCGATCTGCTCGAACAGGACCCTGCATTCACCAACTACAGCGATACTCTGACTAAACCGGGTATTGATTGGTCAATTGATATCAACCGCGAAGATGCTGCACGCTACGGGGCTGATGCTTTGCTGGTGGGTAACACAGTACAGTTCGTGACCAACGGTCTTAAAATTGGTGATTACCTGCCAGATGACGCTACCGAGGAAGTTGATATTCTGGTGCGTTATCCGGAAGAAAAGCGCGATATTGGTCGTTTTGATGAGCTTCGTGTTAAAACTGCTTATGGATTGGTACCTATCACCAATTTTGCTCAAATTAAGCCAGAGCCAAAGCAAGGCAACATAGACCGTGTTGATGGCAGACGTGTTGTGAAAGTGATGGCTGACATGACGGAAGGTTATAACCTCAGTTTGTCGCTACCTGGACTCAACGAACAGATTGAAAAACTGGGCTTGTCACCAGAAGTGATAGTGACTTTGCGTGGGCAAAATGAGGAGCAGGATGAAAGCTCAGCCTTCCTGATGACAGCCTTTATGGCGGCATTGGCTGCAATGGCTTTGATCCTCATTACCCAGTTCAATAGCTTCTATCAGGCGTTTCTTATCCTAAGTGCAGTCTTGTTCTCGACAGTGGGTGTTTTCCTTGGTCTTCTGGTATTCCAGCGTCCGTTTGGGGTCATCATGTCAGGTGTTGGGGTGATTACACTGGCGGGTATCGTTGTGAACAACAACATTGTTTTGATTGATACCTACAATGTATTGCGTCGCAGTGGTCTTGAAAAGATCGATGCCATCTTACGCACTGGTGCTCAGCGATTGCGTCCGGTACTACTGACGACCGTGACAACGATTCTAGGCCTGTTACCTATGGTTCTGGAAATGAACGTTGATTTGGTCAACCGCGGTATTGAGTTTGGTGCACCGAGTACCCAGTGGTGGTCTCAGCTTGCAACTGCTGTAGCGGGTGGTCTGGCTTTCTCTACGGTGCTAACGCTGGTCTTGACGCCCTGTCTTCTGATGCTGGCGCGTGAGCCTAAAGGCGTGAAGAAAGAAACTAACATGGTTTGGCAAACCGAAGAGAAGGAAGCGCCACACCCAAAGGCACAACGGGAAGCTGAGCCTCAGCTTTGAGGCTGAATTTTCATGCACAAAAAAGCAGCACACAAGCGCTGCTTTTTCTTTGGTATCAAACCAAAGGTCAATAGACCCTATGAAGAAACGCGTTCAAGGGTGCCGATGGACGCTAACAGTTGCTCGAACTTATTAAGCTGCGCCATGCGGTCTTTAGCCAGTTCGATAAAAGCGGTCTTTTCTTTACCCGCCAGTGACTTTGATTGCGGCAACTTCACTGTTCTTGGGTTCTTGTGAACACCGTTTACCAGAAATTCATAGTGAAGGTGAGGGCCGGTAACACGGCCTGTACCGCCAAGAGTACCAATGGTCTGTCCTTGTTTAACACGCTGGCCAGTCTTCACTTTGCGCTTGGTGAGGTGAAGATACTTGGTGATATAAGTTGAGCTGTGGCGGATGAAAACGTAATGGCCGTTAAACTTGTTATAAGCAGATTTCATCACGACGCCATCGCCTGCCGCCCAAATCGGTGTGCCAACAGGTGCTACATAATCTGTGCCTCGGTGTGCTTTAACCCGGCCCGTTACAGGGTGCAGTCGACGTGGGTTGAAGTTCGAGCTTACGTATCGGAAGTTAACAGGTGAACGCAGGAAGGCTTTCCTCATTGCTCGGCCTTTCTCATCGTAATACTTACCTGTTTCAGAACGGATAGCCGTGAAGGTTTCGCCCTGGTTGGTAAATGTCGCGGCAAGAATATTACCTCGGCCAATCATTTCGCCTTCTACCAATTGCTCTTCAAACAATACCGAAAACTTGTCGCCTTGACGGATATCCAGGGCAAAGTCGATGTCCCAGCCAAAAATCCCCGCCAGCTCCATGATTTGATTGGCGTTGAGTCCTGCTGCGACGCCCGCATTCCAGAAACTGGAGGTGATGGTTGCCGAGGCAAAGTTCACCTGAGTATCAATTTGCTTGGACTCTGTTTTGGAGAAGAACTCATCACCAATGCGGGTGACGACCAGTTTCTCATTGGCATTTTTCGGCTGCACGAGCTGGGTGAATAAGCCGTTTTCGTCAAAACCAAGGTGGATTTCATCGCCCACTTTCAGTGAAGCCAGCGATTTGGTGCTCTTGTCACTGTTAATCAGGCGATAAAGGGTCGTTGGGCTTATGCCAACGCGGTCAAAAATTACAGCCAGACTGTCTCCAGCTTTTACCTTGAACTTATGCCATTCAAGCGGCGCATAGGCCACCACGGGTTGTTGTTCACTTTCCGGTGGAAGCAAAGAGACGGTATCTAGCGGAATGGAATATTGTTTACCCACTTCAAATTTGGCGTCCGGGTGTGAAGCTGGGGTTTCAGTGGGGAGCAAAATCAGCAGTACCACAAAGGCACTGAGAGCCATAATTGAGACTTGGTGAAGCCTAGGTAGCGCAGCAATATGTTTAACAGGCATTAAAAAACAGTCGTTAAGAAAATGAATTTAGTTGGGATGTGCCAACTCCCTCTAAAAATCAGAATGGCGCGTTAATCCCTTTTTGCTTGCTTCAAGTCTAACTGGTTTCAAAAACCATCGCTATTCAAGTAGTATGTCGGCTTACGAAAAAATGCCGATTCTGTGGGAGCGATAAAATATGGCGAGCATTGAAGCCGCGCTAGCTGAAATTAAGCGTGGTGTTGAGGAGTTGATTCCTGAAGAGGGACTCATTGCAAAACTGAAAGAGAACCGTCCTCTTCGTATCAAGTTGGGCGCGGATCCAACTGCACCAGATATTCACCTTGGTCACACTGTGATCATGAACAAACTGCGTGCCTTCCAGGAGCTGGGCCATGAAGTTATCTTCCTGATCGGTGATTATACCGCGATGGTAGGTGACCCAAGCGGTAAGAACGCAACGCGTCCACCGCTGACGCGTGAGCAGGTTCTGAGCAATGCTGAGACTTATAAAGAGCAGATCTTCAAAATTCTGGATCCAGCGAAAACCCGCATTGAGTTCAACTCAAGCTGGCTGAGTGAGCTGGGTACGGATGGCATGATCCGTCTGGCAGCAAGTTCTACCGTTGCGCGTATGCTTGAGCGAGACGATTTCAAAAAGCGTTACAGCAACAACCAGCCAATTGCGATCCACGAGTTCATTTATCCGCTCCTGCAAGGTTATGACTCTGTGGCGTTGGAAGCTGATGTTGAGCTGGGTGGTACTGACCAGAAGTTCAACCTGTTGATGGGACGTGAGCTGCAAAAGCAAAACGGTCAATCACAGCAAGTCGTGATCACCATGCCACTGCTGGTGGGTCTGGACGGCGTGAAGAAAATGTCGAAGTCAGCGAACAACTACATCGGTATCAGCGATGTACCGACTGAGATGTTCGGCAAAATCATGTCTATCTCTGACGATCTGATGTGGAACTACTACGAACTGTTGTCGTTCCGTCCATTGGAAGAGATTGCGGGCCTTAAAGAAGAAATTGCTAACGGCCGCAACCCACGTGACGTGAAGATTCTGCTAGCGAAAGAAATCATTGCTCGTTTCCACTCAGAAGCGGATGCAGCAGCGGCAGAAGCTGAGTTCATCAACCGTTTCCAGAAAGGCGTGATGCCTGACGAAATGCCAGAGTTTTCTTTCGAGCAAGGTGTGGCTATCGCTAACCTGCTGAAAGATGCAGCGCTGGTAGGTTCAACCTCAGACGCAATGCGTATGATCCGCCAGGGTGCGGTGAAAATCGACGGCGAGAAGTTGGACGATACCAAGTTGGTACCTGAAGCTGGTACTGCCGTTTACCAGGTCGGTAAACGCAAGTTTGCCCGTATCACGCTGGCATAATGAAGAAAAAGGCGCCGAACGGCGCCTTTTTACTTTCTATCAAAACCTGTTATCGAATCAGTTCCGCCACCCGCTCACCCAATCGCACCGCAGTTTTTGCATCCACTGGATGAAGGCCACTCTCTGTATCAGCCAGTGCAACTACGCCAAGAGAAGCATTTAGGCGGTTAAAGTCTTTGCTGAGTGCGCCTTCCGGAGCATCAATGCCCACCCAAAGCATACTGTGCTGAGTAGCCAGTACATTGAAATATTCCACCGTGCTTTGTACTTCGCCACAAGGGCTTCCGCCAATGGTAAACCCAGCGGCGAGCTTGTTCTTCCATCGCTGCTTGGACCAACTTTCACTGCTCGCATCAGCAAAAGCTTTGAATTGTGCTGTCGGACCGCCCATGTATGTTGGTGAGCCGAAGATGATGGCATCCATTTCACTGAGCTCTTCGAATAAGGCGTCGTTTTTGAAACGTCCTTCAACGATGTCTGAACCTAATATTCGGTAAGCAAACACCTGTGCACCTTGCGTTTCGGCGCCGCACGCCACGGCTTTAGCCAATGCATCCGTGGTACCGGTTTGTGAGAAATAAACAATGGCGATTTTTTTCATAAAGATCCCCACAGGGTCTGTTGACCTTTGGTGGTTAAATTTTGTTCTGGCCATAAGCGTTTTAGGCGCGGCGAGGTGTGTGCCGCCTAGCACTCTAAGCAAATACACCTCAACAAAGCATAAAACGCTTCTGGCAGAACCCTCTGGGCAGCGTTTGTGGGGACTTTCTCCTGCGTTATCGGCTTCTCATGTAGACAAGCTACACATCGAAGCCTCCGCCTTGCATAAAGCCCCCACAAACAGCTGCAAAAATCATCACCAAAGGTCAACAGACCCTAGCCTGACGTTGATTGCGAATAGTGCTTCGTCCAGTTGTAATTCGTTATAAATCCGGGCGCAGCTGTAGATAAGTTTGATGGTGTGATCGTCTTGTGTTGCCAGTGCCTGCTTAAAGTACAGGCCCCAATCTGGTCGGATATTTCTGCGTTCAGGAGCGACAGGCTCTCGGTATTCCGCAGTGCATGCTGCACCGACATAGGCTTGCCAGAAACAGTCGAGAGCGAAATCAAAATTGCTGATAAACGGAGCGAGTGATAGCAGAGCCTGAAAACCGGTTACGCCATGGAGCAAGGTGAAATCATTGCTCGCGGAATATTGAGAGAGGACCACAATGGCAACGGACTCTTTGGTCAATGAAGCTGGCTGTGTGGAAACAGCGTGGTACTTAGCAAGTTCCCTTAGCTCTTCGACATGATCGATGATGATCCCTTCTCGATAGGTGTGATCCCGCATTACCCCAAGTGCCTCATTGAGATGGGAAACGGCGTCTTTATCCGTGGCATATTGCAGCTTCCCTAGCGGCGTAAATCCGGATGACCAGTAGGCGAGTGCGTGACCGATTTCAGTGAAATCTTCACCTTCCACCGCATAGGCGAGGCGAATTAAGGCATGGAAAGAACCTGCCGCGATACCGGGTAGTAAGGTTGGCAAAGCCTTCTTTAATGTTGCTTCAATGCCTTTGGTTTCCAGCTCCTTGCTGTAATAGAGCACGAAATCCGCATTGTGTGTTTTCTCCCCAAGCTTTAATGCTTGAGGGGTAACAGGGTTTTGTTCCGCTTCTAGATGAGGGATTGCCCGTTGGAACTCGTCATGTAAGTCCTTTGATGAGGCACCTAGCCGGGACATGGCAATGAGCGCCATGGGCAAGTGGTTGGAAAGCCTTGGCCCAAAGACTGGAGAATATCGATGTCCATGCCTGATGAGTGATAGTGCTTCTGACGTTATTGGTTTAAACATGGCTGCTTCTCTCTATTTTTCTTCTTTCTTCGTTCTTAAAGCAGGTAATCGTTCCGGCTTTCGATGGAATCGGTCAGGTATTCGATGAATTCCCACTCCATACCATCGCTATCGAAAAAATACGCACGCTTGCGGGCTGGATGGCTCTTGTCAAAAGAGGCCTCTTGATAGCCCGCTTCACGCAGACGTTCCGCCGTACTTTCTGCATCTTCCACCACAAAACCAATGTGATTGACGCCAAGTTGGCGGTAAGGGACCCGTTCGACAGCCTTGTCGATGACCACTTCCTGGAGGGCGATGTAAGAGGTGTCGGTACCCAGATGACACCAGCCGTAATCATCATTCTGGCCTGAGCCACGGATTGAGAACTCCGGCATGGCGGTCTGCAAAAACTGGATAGCGTTATCGAGATTTGTCACAGTGATATTGGCGTGTTCGACATAGCTGCTCATGGGATGCTCCTTGTTATTAAGTAAAGCTATATGTTTACATAATAGATCGGATTGCCGTTAAATAAAGTAAAAAGTTTATTTAATTGCTTTGGGTGGATGAGATGATCGCCAGATCGAGATCTGTCGCGCGGAAACGATGAAACAGGATGAGAGGCGGATGTTTCTGGAAAAGAAACAAAAAACGCGCCAAAGAGGCGCGTTCTAAATGCTTGAAACTGCAGCTACTTTCCTGAACCGAATACAGGTAGAGAAAGGTGCCAGCGTATCGCGGCAAGCCTGATCAGCAAGGTAGTGATCATGCCGGCAATGGAAGCTATTTCGACATCCACGTTGGCTGCCAAAGCCACTGTGTGGATGATCCCACCTGCAATACAGGCGGTTGCGTAGACTTCGGTTCTGAAAAGCATCGGGATTTCCCGAGCGAGTACGTCGCGGATGATGCCACCGCCACAACCAGTAATCACACCCATGATCACTGCCACCATGGGGGAAGCACCATAGCTCAGCGCTTTGTCGACGCCGATAGCAACAAAAACGGCCAGGCCGATGGCATCTGCCACGGGCAAAAAGTACCACGGCAGGCGACGCGGTTGACGGATCAGCAACATGGAAAGAATACAGGTGACAAGGATCATCCAAAGGTATTCCGGCTGGTTGACCCAAAAGACTGGTGTTGCGCCTAATGCCATATCACGAATGGTGCCGCCGCCGATTGCGGTGACCATAGCAAGAACGATCATCCCAAAGGGATCCATTCTTAACTTACTGGCAAGTAATACGCCTGATATGGCGAAGACTGCCGTACCAAACATGTCCAAAATATACAGAAGCATAAAGCGCTATTTCATCCCTTAATCAAACATCCAATTCGACCTCTATCGCTGGTGTTTCTCTGCGTCTTATTTTTATTGTGACACGGAGATCCAGTAACACGAATTGGTTAAACCCAGACAACCTGAGACTGTTTGGGTATGAGCGCGCGCGATTTTACGTGAAACTTGGTGGCGGGCAATCCAACAGATAGGGCTTCTGCAAGCCACTATTTGAATTAGTGATCGAGATCGCCCCTTACCTTATCCATCGCGAGGCATATCTGTCTTACCGCTTTTAGTGCCCTTGGTGTTGGACGATTTAGCCAGTCTCCGGTTACTGCAAAGATAGCGTTGTTTTTTACTGCGGGGATAAAGTCCTGCCATTTTTGCCAGCCAGCCATAGGTTTCTCACGATCCGTAGGGTAAAAAATCGCTAGTGGTTTTCTCACTACAATCTGCTCCATGCTGACCTGAGGATAAGGCGCGGCGCTTTCCGCGAAGATGTTTTTGCCGCCACAGAGGGAAAACAGAGGCTGTGGCCAATGATCGCCGTTGTTCGTGAGCAACGGTGACTCACTGAGTTGGTAAAAATAGGATACCTTGGACTTTGCTGCTTGCGCTGCTTCAATGCTTGCCAACTCTTTACGCACAGCTTCAGCGCGAGCTTTGGCTAACGCTGGGTTTTCTGACCATTCGCCCAACTTTTCAATATTATCGGCAGCGTCGTAAAGAGAGTGAGGATTTGAGTAGAACACCTCAATACCAAGCCTTTCGAGCTTGGCGAGCTCTTTATCTGGATTTCCGCCTTTCCACGCCAGTACCAAATCCGGTTTAAGCGTGACGACACGTTCAATATTGATCCCGCGGTAGTTGGCTACCTGCTCAAGCTCCAATGCTGCAGGTGGGTAATCGCTGTGAGCACTGACAGCAATCAGGTTATCTCCCAGCCCCGCCTCAAACGCGAGCTCTGTGGTATGTGGAGATAGGCTAATAACGCGAAGTGGTTCGGCAAAGGATAAGGATGGAAGGAAAAGTAAAACCAGTAAAAAACGGAACATCATAATAATCCGTGGGCAAACCACATCAGGAAACTTTGGATGAGGATCCAGAGCAAGGCCTTTTGCCTCAGTTGTTGATTAAGCAGCGCCAAATGTATAGCAGAAGCGGCAACGCTTCCGCCAATACTGGGACGTGTGCACTTTTCACTGTCATAGATAGCGGGGCCACCCAGAGAAAGCTGCAGTTTGGCGCCGGAGGCGGCAAGGAGCCAGCCTGCACCGTTCACTGACCAGCTTTGTCCATGCTCACGGATTGCCGTGAGTGCAGGCTCAAAGCGGTGTCCGGCGGCAATTAAAAGCGCAAATAAGCGTGATGGCATCCAATCGAGCAAAGCAAGAAAACCTGAGGCAGCCAGTCCAAACTGGGAGAATTCCTGTCTGCGTGGTGGCCAGACCTGGGCAAGTTGCGCTGTCAGCGTATAAAGAAACGCACCGATACCACCTAAAATGGCATACCAGAACAGCACACAGACTAGACCTCGTGCATACCCAACCAACAGGGTTTCACAACTGGCTTTAGCAATGCCAACTGGAGAGAGTGAATGGGTTTCTCGGTTCAGTGTTTGTGACAACAGAGTTCTGGCCGCAGGCTTGTCGTCACGAATGAGCGCTTGCTCGACCTGCATCGCGAGCTCAGTCAGGGGCTTCCAGCTTAATGCCAGCCAAAGCAGCAGAAGGTCGAACAACCAGCCAATCCAGACAATTTGCTTTAAGGCGACTAAAAGCACGGCTAGGGTCAGCCACATCACTGTGAGTGCTAAACCGCCGGAAAGGCGTTGCTGCTCCGGAGAGTCTTCATCGTGATTGACCTTGTCGGAGATCGCTTCGGCAACACGACGCCACATGGTGACGGGGCTAATATAGGCAGGCACTGGGAAAAACCAGTGCAAAATAAGGGCTCCCCACATCGCAAGCAATGTGGTGTGGTTTAACAGTGCTTCAAACGGTGTGGAGAGCTCGGTCATTACGCTTTCAGCAACTCGACCATTTTCTCAACCATGGCGCTTGAGCTTTTCGCTGCCAGCGGCAGGAATTCATCAAACGTCATTGGCGATTCTTTATCAGCAACGTCAGAGATAGCGCGAACTACCACAAACGGTACTTTGAATTGGTGACACGCCTGAGCAATTGCTGCTGCTTCCATCTCTACTGCAATCACAGTTGGGAAGTGTTCACGGATGTAGTTTTGACGCTCAGCGGTACACACAAACGCATCACCGGTACAGATCAGACCGCGAACTGCATGTGGCGCTGGCTCCATCGCTGCCAGTGCTTGCTCTGCCACATCCATTAGTTTTGCGTCAGAGGTAAAAGTCGCTGGCTGGCCTGCCATTTGACCCATGGTGTAACCAAACGCGGTCACGTCAGCATCGTGGTAAGCCACATCGGTAGAAATCACAACGTCACCCAGATTCAGGCTGGTATCGAAACCGCCCGCAGAACCTGTGTTGATCACCGCTGTTGGTTTGAAACGCTCCAGCAGGATGGATGTGCCCACTGCCGCCGCCACTTTACCAATGCCTGATTGCAGCAGCACCACGTCTACGCCATTCAAGTCACCCGTATAAAATTTGCTGCCACCAATCTCTTGCAGTTGGCAGTTGTTGATCTTGCTTTTTAGCAGGGTTACTTCCTGCTCCATGGCACCGATAATACCGATTTTCATCTTGTTGCTCTTTGATAATCAGGGAATAACGAGAGTGTATCACGGGCGAAAATTGGGGCGAAAAAAAAGTGCCTTTGCAGGCACTTTTCTGTCGGTTTTGAAGTCGGCTTATACCTCGAGATAATCGAGAATACCTTCTGCCGCTTTACGGCCTTCATCGATAGCGGTGACTACGAGATCAGAGCCACGGACTGCATCGCCGCCCGCGAAGATTTTCTCGTTAGACGTTTGATAAGCGTAATCAGATTGCTCTGGTGCTTTGATGCGTCCCCATTGGTCGAGATCGACACCAAACGGTTCCAGCCATGCCATTTTGTGTGGTTGGAAACCAAAGGCCATGATAACGGCATCCGCGTCCAGCACGTGTTCGCTGCCTTCAACAGGTTGAGGACGGCGACGGCCGGCTTCATCCGGCTCACCCAGTTCAGTTTTCACCACTTTCACGCCGCTCACTCTGCCACTGGCGTCGAGCTCAATACCCAGCGGTTGCAGGTTGAACATAAAGTTCACCCCTTCTTCGCGCGCGTTTTTCACTTCGCGGCGGCTGCCCGGCATATTGGCTTCATCACGACGGTAAGCACAGATAACGTTTTTGGCATTTTGGCGAATCGAAGTACGAACACAGTCCATCGCTGTATCACCACCACCAAGAACAACGACTTTCTTACCCGCCATATCAATGTATTCCGGCGGATTTTCCGTCAAATCCATCACGCGGTAGGTATTGGCAATCAAAAACGGCAGGGCATCAAATACACCCGGCGCATCTTCGTTTTCCAAACCTGCACGCATGGATTTGTAAGTGCCAACGCCAAGGAACACGGCATCATACTCATCAACCAGAGACTGCAGCGCGACATCTTTACCCACTTCAGTGTTGAGTCGGAACTCGACACCCATTTCGGTAAAGACACGCTGGCGGTTACGCATCACGTCTTTTTCGAGTTTGAATGACGGAATACCGAAGGTTAGCAGGCCACCGATTTCCGGATAGCGGTCAAATACAACTGGCTTCACGCCGTTACGGACCAAGACATCTGCACAGGCAAGGCCAGCAGGGCCTGCACCAATGATGGCGACTTTCTTGTCAGTCAAAGTAACGCCTGACATGTCTGGCTTCCAGCCCATCTCGAACGCTTTGTCCGTAATGTATTTCTCAACATTACCTATGGTGACTGCGCCAAAGTCGTCGTTGAGAGTACAGGAGCCTTCACACAGTCTGTCCTGCGGACACACACGGCCGCAGACTTCCGGCAGACTGTTGGTCTGGTGCGAAAGCTCAACCGCTTCAATGATGCGTCCTTCCTGTGCAAGCTTCAGCCACTGCGGAATGTAGTTGTGCACCGGGCACTTCCACTCACAGTAAGGGTTGCCGCAGTCCAGACAGCGGTCGGCTTGCGCCGACGCCTGCTTGTGGGTGAAAGGTTCGTAGATTTCAACGAACTGGGTTTTACGTGTTTTGATCGCCTTCTTTCGAGGGTCGATACGTTGCACGTCTATAAACTGGTATACGTTCTGGCTCATAGGGTCCTCCGTTACTGCGCCTGAACACGCAGCTCCGCTGCGCTTCGGCTTTGGTGACCCAGCAGGGAACGCACGTCCGCTGATTTCGGTTTCACCAGATAGAATTTACTGATCCATTGTTCAAAGTCCGCGATTATTTCCTGAGCGCGGCTGGAGCCGGTCAGTTCGAGGTGTTGATCAATCAGACCACGGAGGTGTTCCTGATGGATAGCCAAATTGTCGAGTGACAAGGCTTCGACCAGTTCTGGGTTGACGCGACCGGCAAAGTCACCGGCTTCATCAAGCACATAAGCAAAGCCGCCTGTCATACCTGCGCCAAAGTTCACACCGGTATGGCCAAGAATCGCCACAATACCGCCTGTCATGTATTCACAGGCGTTATCGCCTGCGCCTTCGACGACAGCTTGCGCGCCAGAGTTACGCACTGCAAAACGCTCACCGGCTTTACCTGCTGCAAAGAGCTTGCCGCCCGTTGCACCGTAAAGGCAGGTGTTGCCTACGATGGTAGATGCGTGGCAATCGAATGCTGAACCAACTGGCGGCTTGATCACGATATTACCGCCTGCCATGCCTTTGCCGACATAGTCGTTGGCATCGCCGGTCAGGGTAAGGTTAACGCCACCGGCGTTCCAGACACCGAAGGACTGGCCAGCTGTACCCTGAAGGTTGATTTCAAGTGGTGATGCTGCCATGCCCTGGTTGCCATAACGTTTAGCAATGGCACCGGAGAGTGAAGCGCCCACCGAGCGGTCGGTGTTTCGGATGTCGAGATACGCGCTGGCTGAGCGGCGCTCCTCAATCGCCTTTTCAAAGGTCTCCAGCAGCTTCTGGTTAAGTTCCGCTTTATCAAACGGTGCGTTTGGCTCACTCCAGAACACGCTTTTACCCGGTTTTGGCTGCGGACTTTCCAGAATGTCTGAAAGATCCAGTTTGAGCTGTTTGGCGGTGAAACCGTCAACCGCTTCGAGCAAGTCGGTGCGGCCTATCAGGTCAGTGAGCTTCTCAACGCCAAGCTCTGCCATCAGTTCACGTACTTCTTCGCCGAGGCCTTTAAAGAAGTTCATTACCTGTTCTGGCAAGCCTTTGAAGTATTCGCGGCGAAGGGTATCGTCCTGCGTTGCTACACCGGTCGCACAGTTGTTGAGGTGACAGATACGCAGGTACTTACAACCCAGTGCAACCATCGGTGCGGTACCAAAACCGAAGCTTTCAGCCCCCAGAATAGTCGCTTTGATGATATCCAGACCGGTTTTCAGACCGCCATCAACCTGAAGGCGGATCTTGTGGCGAAGACCGTTAGTCACCAGTGCCTGCTGGGTTTCGGCAAGGCCAAGCTCCCAAGGGCTACCCGCGTATTTCACGGAAGTCAGTGGGCTTGCGCCTGTACCACCGTCATAACCTGAGATGGTAATAAGGTCCGCATAAGCTTTTGCAACACCTACTGCGATAGTTCCCACGCCTGGTTCAGAAACCAGCTTGACGGAAACCAGTGCACCAGGATTCACCTGCTTCAAATCGAAAATCAGCTGCGCCAAGTCTTCAATCGAGTAGATATCATGGTGCGGCGGCGGTGAAATCAGGGTCACACCTTGCACCGAGTGGCGAAGACGCGCGATTTCAGCCGTGACTTTATGGCCTGGTAGCTGTCCGCCTTCACCCGGCTTCGCGCCTTGTGCCACTTTAATTTGAAGCACATCAGCGTTAGTGAGGTAGTGTGGTGTCACACCGAAACGACCCGAAGCGATTTGTTTGATGCGCGAATTACGCTCTGAGTTAAAGCGACGTGGGTCTTCACCACCTTCACCTGAGTTGGAGTTACCACCCAAACGGTTCATCGCAATCGCCAGGGCTTCGTGCGCTTCTGGACTCAATGCACCAATTGACATGGCGGCCGAGTCAAAACGTTTGAAGAGTTCTGTTGCCGCTTCCACTTTCTCAAGAGAAATTGGTTTGTCGGCAGGTTTCAACGTCATCAAATCGCGCAGTGACGAGACTGGACGGCTGTTAACGGTTTCTGCGTAGGTTTTGTAGTCCATCGTTTCGCCGGAGCGAACCGCAGATTGCAGCGTGTTGACCACATCCGGGTTGTAGGCGTGGTATTCACCGCCATGGACGTATTTCAGCAAACCGCCGTGTTCGACGGGCTTACGTTTCAGCCATGCTCTGCGCGCAAGGTTGTGTAAGTCCTGCTGGAAGTCAGAAAAATCTGCGCCTTGGATGCGGCTGGCGACGCCTTTGAAGCAAAGCTCAACCACATTGTTGTTCAGGCCAACAGCTTCAAACAGCTGTGCACAGCGGTAAGAGGCCATGGTCGAAATACCCATCTTCGACATGATCTTGAACAAGCCTTTGTTGATGCCGTTTCTGAAGTTCAGCATCGCATCACCCATGGATTTCTGGATGACACCTTTCTCGACCATCTTGCCAATCGATTCGTAAGCGAGGTACGGATATACCGCTGTCGCGCCGAAACCAAGCAGCACTGCGAACTGGTGTGGGTCGCGGGCAGAGGCGGTTTCAATCACGATGTTGGCATCACAGCGAAGCTGCGCGTCGACCAAACGTTTTTGGGCTGCACCTACTGCCATTGCCGCAGGAATAGGTAATTTGTCTTTCGAAATACCGCGGTCGGACAGAACAACAAGTACAGTGCCGTCGCGAACTACGCGCTCAACCTGATCGCAGAGATCGTCAATCGCTTGCTTGAGATCTTTCTCTTTCGGATCGAAGTTGATGTCGATGATGCTGTTACGATAGTGCTCATCATCCAGCTCCAACAACTGAACCATATCTGAATACAGAAGTACCGGGCTCTTGAACGCAACACGTTGGGCGTGGCCATCAGTTTCTGAGAATACGTTCATTTCGCGGCCGATACAGGTCGCCAGCGACATCACATGATTTTCGCGCAGTGGATCGATCGGTGGGTTGGTGACCTGAGCGAACTTCTGACGGAAGTAGTCAGCGACATGTCGCTCTTTCGAAGAAAGCACTGCCATTGGGGTATCGTCACCCATGGAGCCTGTGGCTTCCTGACCGATATCACCGAGTACGCGAAGTACCTGATCCTGCTCTTCGCTGGAAACGCCAAACAGTTTCTGGAAGACATGCAGTTCATCGTCGTCCATGCCACGTTGGCCGGAAGAGTCTTCTGCTTGCAGTTCTTCAAACGGTGTTAGGCGCTTAACATTCTTATCCAGCCATTCTTTGTAAGGGTGACGGCTTTTCAGATCGTTATCGATATCGGCAGAATGCCAGATCTCACCCTCGAAGGTGTCAATAACCAGCAGCTCACCCGGTCCAACACGACCTTTTTCTGCCACTTCATCCGGGGCGTAATCCCAGATACCGACTTCGGATGCCAGCGTGATGAGCTTGTCTTTGGTCACCACATAGCGGGCGGGGCGCAGACCATTTCGGTCGAGATTACAAGCTGCATAACGTCCATCGGACATTACGATACCTGCAGGGCCATCCCACGGCTCCATGTGCATGGAGTTAAAGTCGTAGAACGCACGCAGATCCGGGTCCATGTCAGGGTGGTTTTGCCATGCAGGTGGTACCAGCATTCGCATCGCGCGGAAGAGATCCATACCGCCAGCAAGGAAAACTTCCAACATATTGTCGAGGCTGGAGCTGTCAGAGCCGGTTTCATTCACAAACGGCGCGGCCTGTTTCAGATCTGGCAGCAGAGGTGAATTGAACTTGTATGCACGGGCACGCGCCCATTGACGGTTACCTTCAATGGTATTGATTTCGCCGTTGTGGGCGAGATAACGGAAAGGCTGTGCCAGCGGCCACTTCGGGGTGGTGTTGGTTGAAAAGCGCTGGTGGAACAAGCAGATAGATGCTTCAAGGCGTAAGTCTGCCAAGTCCAAATAGAATCTTGGCAGGTCTGCTGGCATGCAGAGGCCTTTGTAAACAATGGTACGCGTTGAAAGACTGGTGATGTAGAAATCCGGGTCGTCCGCGAGTGCTTTCTCAGCGCGACGGCGGGCGATGTAGAGACGACGCTCCAAATCGCGGGCACGCCAACCTGCTGGGCCATTAATGAACACTTGCTCAATGTTCGGTACAGAGCTGGCGGCGATTTCGCCCAGCACGTCTTCGTTGGTTGGCACTTCACGCCAGCCCACGATAGAAAGGGTTTCGGCAGCGATTTCCTGTTCGAAGATCTCTTTAGCGCGCTTCGCTTTAGCAGGATCTTTACTCAGGAAAATCATACCTACACCGTAGAGTTTACTGAGGGTCCAGTTGTTCTCTTCAGCGATGATTCGGAAAAAGTTATCGGGCTTTTGAAGTAATAAGCCGCAACCATCACCGGTTTTCCCATCAGCGTTAATTGCGCCTCGGTGGGTCATCCGGTCCAGTGCGGAAATTGCGGTTCGGACAAGTTTGTGGCTGGCTTCACCCTCGGTGTGAGCGATGAGGCCAAAGCCGCAGTTGTCTTTCTCCAGCATTGGATCATACAGCGACATTGCAATTCTCCCTTGCGACTGCTCCAGGCAGTGACTGCAGTATTAATGCCTTCCTGGCACTGATACTTGGCCTTCCTCCCTTCCTGGGAGTGTGTTTATAACCAAGAAATCAGTTTCGAGTTTACGTATACCGATATGGCCTGAACATAGTTGCGTCAGGTCACATGAGTATGCGAGCCAATCAACTTATCGGTTAATGATGAAGAGGTCAAATTTCGTCACATTACATTAACTTTGCTGATTAACAGCTATATATGTCGAAAGCACCGCCTACATGCAGCATTTTATGGCGGTTTTTTTAACTCTGTCGCAGAGATTAACTTGGTCTATCTGAGTGGTTATTTATGAAAAGTTGTCAATTTTTGGTGGGTGAAGCTTTGATGCGGGTTCAAAACGAAAAAAGCCAGCCGCAGAGGGCTGGCAAAACTGGAAGATAACACTCGTTATTTTTATGCGGAGAGCATCAGTGAGTCCGCTTTGGCCTCGAGGTTGGTGCCGCCCATCAGATATGCATCGATAGAACGGGCACATTCACGGCCTTCATTGATACAACGTACAACCAGTGACTGGCCAGTACGCATATCACCTGCAGCGAATACACCTTTTTGGTTGGTCTGGAAGTCTTGCGTAGCAACATTGCCACGCTCATCCAGTGCCACATCAAGTTGTGCCAGCACACCGTGTGGTTCTGGGTGTAAGAAACCCATCGCCAGGAATGCCAGATCACATGGGATCTCACGCTCAGAGCCTGCTACTTCTTCGAAGGTTGGACGTTCGCCAGGTGCTGCGTCTTTCCATACGATGTCAGCCATGCGCAGTGCTTTCACGTTGCCGTTTTCGTCGCTGATAAACTCTTTGGTCAGAATATTCCAGTGGCGCTCACAGCCTTCTTCGTGAGAAGTCGACGTGCGAAGGATCATTGGATACTGAGGCCAAGGCATGTTCGCAGGGCGCTTCTCTGGCGGGATAGGCATGATTTCCACCTGAGTAATGCTTGCCGCACCATGACGGTTTGATGTGCCCACACAGTCAGAGCCTGTGTCACCACCACCAATAACCACAACGTGTTTGCCTTTGGCGTGGATTTCTTCGGTTTTCAGATCCATGCCGTTTGCACGGCGGTTGTTCTGACCAAGGAATTCCATCGCAAAATGCACACCTTTGAGTTCGCGGCCCGGGATTGGCAGGTTGCGTGGCACGGTAGAACCACCAGTCAGCAGTACGACATCGTAATCCTGACGGATTTGCTGAGCATTAACGTCAATGCCAACATGAGCGTTCACTTTAAACTCGATACCCGCTTCTGCCATCAGGCTGATTTTACGGTCAATTACGTCCATACCAAGCTTGAAGTCTGGAATACCAAAACGCAGCAGACCACCGACTTTTTCATCACGCTCAAACACAGTCACAGAGTGACCTGCGCTATTGAGCTGCTCAGCAGCTGCAAGGCCAGCAGGGCCAGAACCAATGATCGCCACTTTCTTGCCTGTGCGGGCAGTCGGAGTTTTCGGTTTGGCATAGCCTTCGCGGTATGCCGTTTCCACGATGGTTTTTTCAATGTTACAAATGGTGATTGGGTCCTGGTTAATCCCCAGGACACAAGAGCTTTCACATGGAGCCGGGCAAACCCGGCCAGTGAACTCTGGGAAGTTGTTGGTTGAGCTCAGAATATTCCAAGCTTCTTCCCAGCTGTCGCGGTAAACCGCATCGTTAAACTCAGGAATAATATTCCCGATTGGACAACCGTTGTGACAGAAAGGCACACCACAGTCCATACAGCGGGAGGATTGCTCATTAATTTTCTCGCCAAACTCGTCGTTCAGTACAAATTCCTTGTTGTCCTGAATACGAATGGCAGGGTCTTTTTTGGCCGGCAGTTCACGGCCAAATTCTAGAAATCCGGTTGGCTTACCCATTTACAGCCTCCACTTCTTCCTTGTTAGCGGCTTCTTCTTTGCGTTTTTGCAACACAGCTTTGTAGTCGCGCGGCATCACTTTGACGATAGACTTGAGATTCTCTTCAACGTTCGCGAGGAATGTTTCTGCAACCGTACTGTCTGTCAGTGCGTGGTGCTTGCTGATCATTTCTTTCAGCAGAGCGATATCTTCTTCATCCAGCGGATCCAAGTCCACCAGCTCAGGATTGAGCTTGGATTCGAAGTCATTGAACTGATCCCAAACGTAAGCCACACCACCACTCATACCCGCAGCGAAGTTGCGGCCAGTTTGACCCAGAACAATGGCAATACCACCGGTCATGTATTCACAGCCGTGGTCACCGATACCTTCAACAACCACTTTCGCGCCTGAGTTACGTACACAGAAACGCTCACCGGCTACACCGCGGATGAAAGATTCGCCCGAGGTTGCACCGTAGAAACAGACGTTACCGACAACGATGTTGTCTTCAGCAATGATGTCGCTCTTCGCGTCTGGGTAAAGTACCAACGTACCGCCAGACAGACCTTTACCCCAGTAGTCGTTCGCATCACCTTCAACGGTGAAGTTCACGCCTTTCGCGAGGAAGGCACCGAAGCTTTGACCTGCAGAACCTTTGAACTTCACGCTCATTGCTTCTGGCAGACCCTGGTCCTTGTACACTTTCGAAATTTCGTTCGACAGCATGGTACCTGCGCTGCGGTCGGTGTTCACAATCGCGAACTCGGCATCGACTTTACGGCCTTCTTTCAGCGCGCTGGATGCGGCTTCAATCAGGCGGCGGTCAAGCACGGCTTCCAGACCATGGTTTTGTTCGCGCTGGCAGTACATTGCATCGCCTTCACGTGGCTCTTCTTTGTAAAGAACAACGTTAAGATCCAGATTCTGGTATTTCCAGTGACCAACATCAGAGCGAACTTTCAGGTGTTGCGACTGACCAACCATCTCGTTGATAGAGCGGTAACCCAGCTCAGCCATGATTTCACGCAGACCTTCAGCCATATAGGTGAAGAAGGTGACGATGTCTTCTACACGGCCATCGAAGCGCTCACGCAGCGTCTTGTTCTGGGTAGCGATACCGACAGGACAGGTGTTGAGGTGACACTTACGCATCATGATACAGCCTTCAACAACCAGTGCCGCTGTTGCCACACCCCACTCTTCAGCACCCAAGAGGGTAGCTACTGCAAGGTCACGAGGCGTTTTCATCTGGCCATCAGACTGAACGACGATACGGTTACGCAAGCCGTTCTTCAGTAGTGTCTGGTGTGTCTCAGCCAGACCCAGCTCCCATGGCAGACCTGCGTGTTTGATTGAAGACAGTGGTGATGCACCAGTACCGCCGTCGAAGCCAGCAATGAGAACCACGTCTGCTTTTGCTTTGGCCACGCCTGAGGCGATGGTGCCGACACCCGCTTCAGAAACCAGCTTCACGTTCACACGTGCTTTGCGGTTTGCATTCTTCAGGTCATAAATCAGCTGTGCCAAATCCTCGATAGAGTAGATATCGTGGTGAGGCGGTGGCGAAATCAAGCCAACCCCTGGGGTGGAGTGACGGGTGCGACCAATCCAGTCATCAACTTTGTGACCCGGAAGCTGGCCACCTTCACCTGGCTTCGCGCCTTGTGCCATCTTGATCTGAATTTCATCAGCATTGGCAAGGTAGTAAGAAGTCACACCGAAGCGGCCAGAAGCTACCTGTTTGATAGCAGAACGTTCCCAATCACCGTTTTCTTTCTTGTCAAAACGTACTGGGTCTTCACCACCTTCACCGGAATTCGACTTAGCGCCGATACGGTTCATGGCAATCGCCAGCGTAGAGTGTGCCTCATGAGAGATAGAACCGAAGCTCATTGCACCTGTCGCGAAACGCTTCAGGATGTTCTCAACTGGCTCAACTTCTTCCAGAGGAATACTGCCCGCTGGATTTTTTACAAAGTCGAACTGGCTACGCAGAGTTGCTGCGTCATCGCCTTGGCTGTCTACTGCATGGCAGTATTCTTTAAACTGCTTTTTGTCTTTGTTGCGGGTGGAATTTTGCAACAAATGGATGGTTTCAGGGTTGAACAGGTGCTTTTCACCACGCTGTTTCCACTGATAAACACCACCGACATCCAGCATCTGGACAGGGATTTCACGCGTTGGGTAACCCAGACGGTGACGGATAAGAACTTCTTTGCCGATATCATCAATCGAGAGACCCTGAATACGGGAAACCGTGCCGGTGAAGTACTTGTCAACCACTGCTTTGCTGATACCCAGTGCTTCGAAGATCTGTGCACCATGGTAAGACTGCAGGGTTGAGATACCCATCTTCGAGAAGATTTTCAAAAGGCCAGCGTTGATCGCTTTGCGGTACTGTTCAAACAGCACATCCACATCCGCTTCTGGGTCCAGCTTCTTCTTACGCTGCAAGTCCACCAGCGTTTCGTAGACGAGGTACGGGTTAACAGCATTCGCACCATAGCCGACGAGCGTGGCAAAGTGATGGGTTTCACGCGCGTCACCGGTTTCAATCACGATGTCTGCTTTCGCACGCAGACCTTTGCGGATCAGGTGGTGGTGAACGGCGCCCACAGCCAGCATCGCAGGGATAGCGGCATGGTTAGAGTTCACTGCACGGTCAGTCAGCAGGATGATGGAGTAGCCATCAATCACGGCATCTTCAGCGTATTGACAGATGCGCTTCAGTGCGCGCTCAAGCTTGCCTGGTTCGCCGCTGGCACGGAATACGATATCCAGCGTTTTCGCCTGCAGGTGATCGTTGTCAACCGCGCGCAGTTTTTCCAGCTCAGCATTGCTCAGAACTGGCGATTCCAGCTCAACCTTACGGCAGTGCTCAGGTGATTCAATCAGCAGGTTCTGGTCTTTACCCAAATACGTTTTCAGCGACATTACCATGCGCTCACGGATTGGGTCGATTGGTGGGTTGGTAACCTGAGCAAACAGTTGCTTGAAGTAGTTAGACAGGTGCTGGGATTGGTGCGAAAGCACCGCCAGTGGCCAGTCAGCACCCATAGCGCCTAGTGCTTCTTTGCCGTCTTTCGCCATAGGAACGATGATTTCGTTCACTTCTTCAGAGGTCACACCGAATGCTTGTTGATGGTGCAATAGGCGATCTGGAGAAGGCTGGTGGTGTTTGGTATCTGCTTCTGGCAGCTTATCAATGTGCAGCAGGTTCTTCTCTACCCACTCCTGATAAGGTTGTGCAGAGGCAATTTCGTTCTTCACTTCTTCATCAGAAATGATGCGACCTTGTTCAAGGTCAGCCACGAAGATACGGCCAGGTTGTAGACGACCGCGGAAATGGATGTTTTCCGGCTCGATTTCTACCACACCAGACTCAGACGCCATGATGAGGTAATCGTCTTTGGTCACGGTATAGCGGCTAGGACGCAGGCCGTTACGGTCAAGCGTTGCACCTACTTTCACGCCATCGGTGAAACAAACTGATGCTGGGCCATCCCATGGTTCCATGATGTTTGCGTGGTATTGATAGAAAGCACGCAGTTTCGGGTCCAGCTTGGCATTTTCCTGCCATGCTTCCGGCACCATCATCATCAATACGTGTGGCAGGCTACGGCCGCTCAGCACCAGAAGTTCCAGCGCCATGTCGAAGTTCGCTGAATCCGATGCGCCTTCCTGACACACTGGCAGCAGCATTTTCAGCTCTTGGTCAGTGAACAGGTTTGATTCCAACAAGGCTTCACGCGCTTTCATCCAGTTAAGGTTACCGCGAACGGTGTTGATTTCACCATTGTGCGCGATGTAACGGAAAGGCTGAGCCAAACGCCAGCGAGGGAAAGTATTGGTCGAGAAGCGCGAGTGAACCAGCGCCAGCGCCGTCACCATTGACGGGTTCTGCAGGTCGAGGAAGTACTGAGGTACCTGCTCAGTCGTCAGCTGGCCTTTGTAAACCAGAGTCTTTGCAGAGAAAGAGTTGATATAGAAGTCGTCGCCAATGTTTGAGACGCTTTCCAGGCACACGCGTACGGTGTAGTTACGCAGTACGAACAGTTTACGCTCAAGCTCGTCAAGAGACAGGCCGACACCGCCTGTAACAAAAGCATGCTCAAACTGAGGTTCTGTGCTCAGAGGGTCTGCACCGATCATCGAGTTGTCGGTTGGCAGCACACGGTAGCCAATGACTTCGAGATCGAGGCGTTTTGCATTGCGCTCGAAGATTTCACGGCATTGCTGGCGTTTGTTCTCGTCTTTCGGGAACAGCATTACACCAACACCGTATTTGTCAGCAGCTGGCAGTTGAATACCTAGCGTACGAGTTTCTTCGAGTAAGAATTCATGGGGTTTTTGTAAAAGAATACCTGCACCGTCACCACTACATGGGTCACAGCCCTGACCGCCACGGTGTTCCATGCGGGCCAGCATATCAAGTGCCTGAGTAACAATCGCATGAGACTTTCTGTTCTTCAGGTGGGCAACGAAGCCGATACCACAGGCGTCGTGTTCCATTTCGGGCACATAAAGTCCCTCGGTGCGTAGCACTGAATCAGTCATGTTTACGTCCTTCCAGTTGACACAAATGCAGGGGGAGCATTTGTCTTCCCTTGCTGTACCTGTTGCGGGCACAGCTGAGCGGTCGCCAAGTTTGAATCAACAAAAATGTGTTAATTCGCGCAACCAAGCCCGGTTACTGTCTAAAAGCAGTAACCATCTCCTTTTGCAATCCTATGCATAAATGCTGCGCTTTCTTTAATTTGCCAGATAACCCACTAAATGGAGGCCCTGTTTGGCGAATTTTATTGCTCACAATTTGGGCGCAGCTGTAGCTATCCTACAATTTCGGAAAATTAATTACCATAAAAAGTTGCACTTCGATGGCAATGCAAACGGTTACCTTAGACTGAATTTTTATTTCAAGTGAATAAAAATTCGAATAGAGGATGATCTGGTGAATATATAGAAAAGAGGCTTGGGGCGTGACTTTTCCTCTTGTAAACAAAATGTAATTTACTTTCAGTTTGTTGATGAAAACTTAATCCAACATTGATTTGATCGAGGTTTTCTCTTTTTTTCCAATGTTAGGATCGCGCGCTTTTTTCCTTCATCCAATATTTCAGGCGGTCGGCGATGGAACTTCATCAACTGGTGAATACCTTTGGTCAGGATTTACAACGCAGGTATGGCGAAAAAGTTCACAAACTTACTCTGCATGGCGGGTTTAGCTGTCCCAACCGGGATGGAACGCTGGGAAGAGGAGGGTGTACCTTCTGTAACGTGGCCTCGTTTGCTGACGAAACTGCGCAGCAACTTTCTGTGACCAAGCAGCTATCTCAGCGGGCAACAGAAGTACACCGCGCCAAGCGCTACCTTGCTTATTTCCAGGCATACACCAGCACTTATGCGGAAGTGGAAAAACTAAAAGCCATGTATGAAGAAGCGTTGAAAAGTGCAGATATCGTTGGCCTGTGTGTGGGGACACGTCCAGACTGCGTACCTGATGCGGTTCTGGATCTGCTCGCCCATTACAAAGATCAGGGGTTTGAGATTTGGCTGGAGTTAGGTCTGCAGACCGCTAATGACAGCACGTTGAAACGTATCAATCGTGGTCACGACTTTGCTTGTTATGACGCGGTGACCAGAAAAGCACGTTTGTTGGGCCTCAACGTTTGTACCCACCTGATTGTTGGCTTGCCTGGAGATACCAAAACTGACCATCTCAGCACCATTGAGCAAGTAGTTGATACAGGCACAGACGGTATAAAGCTGCATCCCCTTCATATTGTAGAAGGCTCTGTGATGGCAAAAGCTTGGCGGGCGGGACGCCTTGATGCCATCTCACTTGAAGATTACGTGGACAGTGCCGCAGAGATGATTTTACGCACCCCGGCGGAGGTGGTTTACCACCGTGTTTCAGCTAACGCGAGAAAACCAACGTTACTGGCGCCAGAATGGTGTGAAAACCGTTGGCTCGCGATGACAGACATTGCCCGCGTGCTGAGTATGAAAGGTGCTCAGGGCAGTCTCACAGGAAGACCTTTTCATTTCCCACAATAATGTGACCAACGTTTGATACCTCGCAAAATAAATGAGGGCTATTCGTTTTCTTTCATATCCGTATGGCAAGATGAAGCGTGATGTTTATTCAAAAAAATTGCTTCTTCAAGGATGACGGGCAAAAGGTGGAAGGATGATTGAGTGGTTACCATTAGCCGCGTTGGTGCTATTGGTAGGTTTTTTGATGGGAATGGTGTGGGTATCTTATCGACGTGTGATGTCGATGAAAACTTGGCAACTTTACCTGGCGAATCTTCACTCCCCTAAAGCGATAATCAACCATAAAGACGGTAGCATTTTATATGCGAACCGCAGCTTCGTGCGTCTTTTTAACGTCGAAGCGAGTGGGCACAAATTTCATATTCGCGGTGAGCGGGAACAACAGACTTTTGAGGCTCTGCTGGCATCACGTTGTTGGCCACATCCCTTTGTGGAAATGACGGGAGACTTTCGCGCCGTTTCTGATCACCGTACGCCAAGGCATGCACGTTTCTCAGGGCTTCCTGTTTGGTGCGGTGGTCAACGAGTCTGGATTGTCTCGCTGGAGCCTAAATCAGAAGCTGTCTACAGCGAGCCCTTCGCCGACAATGACAGCCAGATTTTCCGAAGTGTCATCAACTCCCTTTCTGAACTCGTTTGTTTTCAGGATAAAGAAGGCCGCATTGTCGGCTCCAATCTGGCTTATGACAGATTCTGGAAAGGTCGTGAGCAGGAGGGCCTGATTTTCTCAACTGATGAGAACGCACGGGGTCGACGAACGCAGCAAAGCTGGACGACGAACCCAAATGGCGACAGCTGCTTGCTTGAGTCCAACCAAACGGTATTGCTGGATGATGAGAACCACGTCTTCGGTACGTTAAGCATCAGCCATGACGTGACCAACTGGCATATGATGCGACAGTCGTTGGAACAGGAAATTGAGGCTCGTCAGGAAGTTGAACAGCAACTGAAAAAGCACAGCAATGTGCTTACTTCTATTTTCAAAGCCAGTGTCGATCCGATTGGTATTTACAATAAAGATTACGAATTCCTGGGTGGGAACGCCGCATTTGCTGAAGCCATGGGTGCACAGCATGATGAACTGGAAGGCGAAAATGCAGAAGATCTGATGGAGCCTGAAGTGCTGGCACAACATCGCAAGATTGACGTGCCTGTGCTTGAAAGTGGCGACACGGTGAAATATGAAGATCTGGTGATGAAGCGCGATGGTTCGATGGTCTGGTATGAGCTGACCAAGACCCAGTTCCGTGACCCAACGGATGAGACCATTGGTGTGTTGGTGATAGCCCGCGACGTCACAGAGCGCAAAGCTACTCAGCAACAACTGGCAGATGCCATCATGGAGCTTGAAGAGCTGAGCTTTGTAGATGGCCTCACCAAGGTGGCAAACCGACGCAGCTTTGACGAGCAATTGGTGAAAATGTGGCACTCTCACATTCGTGAGCAAGAGCCGCTTTCACTGATCTTCTGCGATATTGATTACTTTAAGCCGTATAACGACAACTATGGTCATCAGCAGGGTGATGAAGCGCTGCGCAGCGTGGCTGATGTATTCCAACGTGTTATCAGGCGTCCGCTGGACGCTGTGGCTCGTTATGGTGGCGAAGAGTTCGCGATTCTTCTGCCCAACACTACGGAAGAAGGTGCTGTTGTTGTGGCGCAGAATATTGCTGACGAATTGAAAGCAGCCGATCTTCCCCATGCATATTCAAAAGTCGCTGACAGACTGACCTTAAGTCAGGGTATAGCCACTCTGTATCCCGTTGCGGGTCAGGATTATGGTGATTTGGTCTCTTTGGCCGATCGCGCGCTATACGGTGCTAAGCATGCAGGCAGAAACCGTGTGGTAACCAGTCAGTCAATGAAACAGGCCAAGCTATCGGCGAATGCCTGATCTTTCCAATTAAATTGGCTGTGGGCGCAGGTAATGCGCCCCTTTTTCTTTAGCTTCTCCGTCCCCAGCGTTATTATTTTCCCATGCTGACTCAAGGCTTATTCAGCCTCTCCCTATTTATGTTGATCTGGACGTTCAATGAAGCAAATTAAACTCTTAGCGCAGTACTACGTGGATCTGCTGGTCAAGCTTGGCTTGGTTCGGTTCAGTATGTTGCTGGCGCTGGCTCTTGTTGCCCTCGCGGTAATAGTTCAAGTAGGCATTACTCTTGTTTTGAATGGCACGGTGCATGATACCGATATCGTTCGCTCCGTTTTCTTTGGCCTGCTTATCACGCCTTGGGCTGTGTATTTCCTTTCTGTTGTGGTGGACCAACTGGAAGAATCCCGACAGCGCCTTTCAAAACTGGTTTCCAAGCTTGAGGAAATGCGCGCGCGCGACATGGAGCTTAACCGTCAACTGACTGAGAACATCACCCAACTGAACCTCGAGATTGAAGAGCGTAAACGTGCAGAAGAAGCACGTGAAGAAGCCATGCAAGATCTGGAGAACGAGGTCTACCAGCGTGAAAAAGCGCAGGTGGAATTGGCAGAACAAACCGCACTGCTGCGCTCGTTTATCGATGCTTCGCCGGACTTAATTTATTACCGCAATGAGAAAGGCCAGTTCTCGGGCTGTAACCGTGCGATGGAGGATTTGACAGGCAAGAAAGAGAAAGAGCTGGTGGGACTCACGCCTTGGGACGTTTATCGCGAGGATATCGCCAGTAAGGTGGTAGAAACCGATCAGCAAGTTTTCGACAGCAATGTCTCCCTGACTTACGAGCAGTGGCTGGAATACAAGGATGGTCGCAAGGCCTACTTTGAGCTGCGTAAACTGCCGTTTTACTCCCGTGATGGCCGCCGTCTTGGCTTGGTAGGTTTTGGTCGCGAGATCACTGAGCGTAAACGTTATCAAGACGCCCTTGAGAAGGCGAGTCGTGACAAGACAGCGTTTATTTCTACGATTAGTCACGAGTTGCGTACACCGCTTAACGGTATTGTCGGCTTAAGCCGGATGTTGCTTGAAACCCGTCTTTCTGAAGAGCAACTGGGTTACCTACGCACTATTCATGTCAGTGCGATCACGCTGGGTAACATCTTTAATGACATCATTGATTTGGATAAGTCAGACCGAAGTCGTCTGGAGCTGATGCCACAGCCGTTGGATTTCCCGGATTTTGTTTCTGAGATTGAAAACATCAGTGCGTTGATGGCACAGCAAAACGGCCTTCGCTTCACATTAGATAGACTTACTGACTTGCCGCCAGCAGTGAAAGTGGATGCTACACGTCTTCGCCAGATCCTATGGAATCTTGTCGGTAATGCGGTGAAATTTACCAAACAGGGCGCTGTGAATGTCACGGTTAGTTGCGACATTGAAGACGACATGGCGCACTTGCAGTTTGATGTAGAAGACAGCGGTGTCGGCATCCCGCAGGAAGAGCAGGACAAGATCTTCGCCATGTATTACCAGGTGAAGCAAGGAGAAGATAATCTACATGCCGTTGGCACAGGGATTGGTCTGGCGGTGTCCCGTAAGCTCGCCCGCTTGATGAATGGTGATATCACGGTAGACAGCGAAGTGGGTGAGGGCAGTAACTTCACCGTGACGTTGGAAGTGCCGATTTGCGAAGTGGTCTCAAACAAAGAGAAAGTAACATCGGAGCAAAGCCCGCTGCACATTCTGCTGGTAGAAGACATCGAACTGAACATCACGGTAGCGACAAACCTGCTAGAAAGCCTGGGTCATTCAGTGGAAGTCGCACGAAGTGGTCAGGAAGCGCTGGATATGTACCCGCAATCTGAGTACGACTTGTTACTGCTTGATATCCAATTGCCGGATATGACGGGTTTCGATATTGCTAAGACACTCAGAGACAGTGGCGAGGCACTACCTCCTCTGGTTGCGCTAACAGCCAATGTTATCAAGGACAAGACGGAATACATCAACAACGGCATGGATGACGCAATAAGCAAGCCGATCAGTGTCTCCGCAGTGGCTGAAGTGATTGAGCGTTTGGCACTGCAATGCCCGGTTGCCACCGAAGCTGCTGAAGTCAAAAGACGCAAGAAGCCTGGCAATGAGATGCTTGATAAGCTTCTGGATCTGGAAATGTTAACCTCTTACGTGGATATCGTTGGCCCAGAGCCTGTATTCCAAAGCATCAAGATGTTTGAAGATCTGATGCCTGAGTATATTCAGATCCTCGACAGCAATATGACGGCGAAAGACCAGGATGGTATCGCCAGCGAAGCGCACAAAATTAAAGGTGCTGCGGGCTCAATCGGCCTGAAACACATTCAGAAAGTGGCACAAAAAGCGCAGTCACCGGAGTTGCCAGCCTGGTGGGAGAACATTGCTGACTGGGTTGATGAAATCAAAGAAGGCTATGTTCAGGATCTGGAAGTGCTCAAACAGTGGCTTGAGGATTACTCTAAAGAGGTTTAGCCGCTAACAAGTTCTGAGAAGGAGCTTTAATAAAAGACTTTCAGATAACAAAAAGGCCTGCATTGCAGGCCCTTCTTATAAGCTTTTCGAAGAAATTAGATTTCTTCCAACTCACCACAGAAGCGGTAACCTTCGCCGTGAATCGTCGCAATGATTTCCGGGGTGTCACCGAAAGACTCAAAGTGCTTACGGATACGACGGATAGTCACGTCAACAGTACGGTCGTGTGGCTTCAGCTCACGGCCAGTCATCTTCTTCAGAAGATCTGCACGGGTTTGGATTTTGCCCGGGTTTTCACAGAAGTGCAGCAGTGCACGGAACTCAGAGCGTGGCAGTTTGAACTGCTCGCTGTCTGGGCTGATCAGTGAACGGCTGTTGATGTCCAGCGTCCAACCATTGAATACATAGCGGTCAACAGAACGCTTGTCTTCTGGCAGTGCGCCTTGGCTCATTGCACGGGTCAGCAGGTTACGAGCACGGATGGTCAGTTCGCGTGGGTTGAATGGCTTGGTGATGTAATCATCCGCACCGATTTCCAGACCCAGGATCTTGTCAACTTCGTTGTCACGACCGGTCAGGAACATCAGCGCCATGTCACCTTGCTCACGCAGTTCACGAGCGAGCAGAAGACCGTTTTTACCAGGCAGGTTGATGTCCATGATAACCAGGTGAACCTGATTGTTAGAAAGCACTTGATGCATTTCTTCGCCATCGTTGGCTTCCAGAACGGTATAACCTTCTGCTTCGAAGATGCTTTTCAGCGTATTACGAGTTACGTGTTCGTCTTCAACAATCAGAATGTGAGGGGTTTGCATTGGCGTTACCTAATTTCTTTAAGGAATCTGGTACCGGGGACGACGCTAAAACGGCGTCTCCCCAATCAACCACAGCGTCTTAAGACCCTGTGAAGAAAATTTACAAACAGGAAAAGTATATCAAATTGATTTGAATGCTTTTCGAGCATACTTTCCTGATACAAACGCCATCCCTAGAGAAGCTGGTTGCAGATGCGATTTTTCGCCCTGCATACGACTGGTCAACTCAATTTGACCAGCTAATCCTTTGGATAGCGCTGATTGTATTCATTTAACAGCGTGCTAACAATATTTAGTAATAAATCAACGCAACTTTTTTCAATCTTTATTGATATACGTCAATCTCGCCTTCTGTGGTCGCAATTGGTGGAATTCCAGTGCAAAAACTTCGCTGAATTTTACAAACTCGAATTAACTTTTTCGTACTATTACCACAGGTGTGAATATTGTGTAAAAACGCTTTTATCAGACCATTTTGTTGCATACCGGTCAACTATCTCCTGTTGAGAGCACTTGGCGGGTCACCGCGGAAAATGAGAAAAATGCGTATCGTTGCACACATGCTTTTTCCCATCATATCTGACAGTTACATTACTTACCGTGCGCCCACCCGAATTTGACCTTTCCGTGTTCCTGCTTTGTCACTAACACCAAAGTTTGAGTGAGCCATGCCAGCTTTATAGAATTTGGGAGAGGCGAAGTGGACGTATCTTGCTAGCTTGATACCAAGACTTGATAGGAGGAAGCATGGAAGATTTACTACCTGATATCAGTGATGCACACGGCGATGAGGTATCGTGGATTCCGGTTCAGTGGCGCGATTTTGGCGGAAAAAAGGTATTTTCCGGCCGGGTGGAAACACTGCGTTGCTACGAAGATAATTCCAAGGTGCGCGACATTTTGGGTAAGCCCGGCGCTGGCCGTGTTCTCGTGGTGGATGGACACGGTAATCTCAACAAAGCCTTGTTGGGAGATTTGCTCGCTGAGCGTGCTGTGGAGAATGGCTGGGAAGGCATCGTGATTTTTGGCGCGGTGCGAGATGCGGGCGCATTGAGCGAAATGGCATTGGGTGTGAAAGCATTAGGTGTGTGTCCCATCAAAACGGAAAAGCGGGGGTTAGGTGATGAAGATGTGCAGCTGCGTATTGAAGGGATACCTATTTCGCCCGGAAACTACCTTTTCGCCGATCTCAATGGCGTGATGATCAGTCAGCATCCGATTGAATTTGGCGAGCCATCGTAAATCTAAGGTGAAGCCAGAAAACAAAAAAAACCGCCAATCGGCGGTTTTTCTCAATACGTTCAGTATCTCTAGAAGCGATAACCCACGCCGAGTTGATAATTGGCGGAGGCTGCAGGTGTTTGGTTCAGGTTGTAGTCAAACTTGGCTTCCAGGTTGAGCTTATCGGTCAGTCGTAACTGGCTGCTCATTCCTACCACACCAAAGGTTTCTTCATTGACGCGTTCAGCTTGCACAGTACTGCCAATGCTGAGCTTTTCATTGAAGTTATATTGGATGCCACTGAGTAACCCTTTACTGCTGGCTGTGTGGTCGGTTTCCGTGGTCATTTCGGTACCCAGATACACATTCACGTTTTTGAGCACGGGATAATGATAACCGGAGCTGACAGTCCAGCTGTCATAGCTTTGATTGCCAGTTGTAATGGAGCTCGAAAACCAAGGTTTCTGGTTATCGTCGGAATATTCATACAGCGGTAACGAACCCTGCGCGAATGCCAAAAAAGCCACTGATTGCAGGGTGACGGCGAGTAGGATTTTTTTCATTATGCCACCTTCCCTGATTCGTTCTTATTAGACTGAGTTTTCAGTCTAGTTCACCTGTTTTGTTTTTGATAAAGAGAGTTTGAGATTTTCCGGCTGCTCTCTCACCTTGCCCTTAAATTCAAACGTTTACGACGCGATATTTTGAATGTGGCAAAATTCCGCCGTTATTATGAGGCGTTTAATATTTAAGCAAGTGGCGTGCCTAAATGGCGATGAAAAATTGACGCTGATTGCTCAGCGTCTCATTTTTATTGATTGGTGAATCGACAGTCGTCACTGTAAGGGAACACATCGTTAAATTGGCCTTGCTGAATGTTCTCTTGTAACCCTTTCCAATAATCCGCCTCAAAGAGATCGGAGTGCAGCTCTTCGAACAGGGCACGGATTTTCGGATTGATGAGCAGGAAGGTACGGAACTCTTCCGGGAACACATCGTATTCTCCGACGCTGTACCAAGGTTCTGCTGCCATTTCGTCTTCAGGAAAGCGTGGTGGTGGGATCTTGCGGAAATTCACTTCCGTGAGGTAAGAAATCTCATCGTAATCGTAGAAAATGACCCGGCTGTGGCGCGACACACCAAAGTTTTTGAACAGCATATCCCCGGCAAAGATGTTTGCGGCAGCCAGCTGTTTGATTGCGTCGCCATATTCCTGAACAGCATTTCTCAACTCGTCGTCATCTGCCTGCTCAAGGTAGATATTAAGTGGGATCATCCGACGTTCCATATAGAGGTGACGAATATGGACTTCATTTTTGGTGAGCTTGATCAGTGATGGTGCAACCTCAAGTAATTCTTCGATGAGCTCTTCACTAAAACGTTCTCTCGGGAAAATGAAGTTTCGGTAATCGAGGGTATCCGCCATTCGGCCAACCCGGTCATGTTCTTTAACTAAACGATATTTTTCTTTGACGACGGCGTGAGTAATGTCTTTTTGTGGCGCGAACCTGTCTTTGATGATCTTAAAGACGAAGCCATAAGAAGGCAGGGTGAACACCGACATGACCATGCCTTTGATCCCCGGAGCAATGACAAACTGATCGTCAGAAGATTCGATATGGTGAAGGAATTCCCTGTAGAGCTCTGTCTTACCGTGTTTCTGACACCCAATCGCTGTGTAGAGCTGGGCTGGCGTTTTATGGGGCATCAATTGGTTGAGAAAATCGACCAATGCGGCAGGCGCAGGCGCGAAAACCATGAAATAGGAGCGAGCGAAGCCGAAGATCACACTGAGTTCATCGGCGTCAGCAATACAGGCATCGACATAAAGCTCACCTTTTGAATTCACCAATAAAGGCAGCACCAGTGGACGAACCTGATTCGCCATATCAATGCGTCCTATCAGATAGGCGGCTTTATTACGATAGAAAGGCTCGCGAACCATATCGATAGTCACTTCAGTCAGTTGTGGTCCCAACCTTCTTTGCAACGCTTCGACAATACGGTGTACATCGCGCGCTTTATTCACCCAAGGGAGAGTAAAGGGCGTGTCGTCCAGAATGCGCTCGATAGTCTGAATAAGATTCTGATTGGATGAATAACGCTTAAGTAGCGGTGTTGGATATTTAGGAATGCGGCCGCCCTGTGAGCTGTTCACAAAGAGCTTCTCACGACGAATATTGCGATGATCGAACATCCGACAGTAAACGGAGTTAAAGAAGCTTTCCGCGATGTCATAGCGAGGATAGTCGTCCAATAGGCGACTGTATTCCGCTTTTACCGCCATTAGGAAGGAGCGAGTGGCGTGTTTTCTCCCCAGCATCGTTTTCAATTGCTGGCTGACAAGACCCACGTGATGGTCATAAAAGTTAATGCGGGTTTTCAAGGCTTTTTGCACGCTTTTCCAGTCGCGCGCTTCAAACCTTTCCTGTGCCCCAGCCGTGACATCCAAAAATCGGCCATACATGGCATCAGAGCCTTGCAATATGGTCTGGGCGACCAATTCCTCCATCGCAACTGCCATGGTTCCCTCCTTCGCGGTTGCTGATTTTCTGTCCAATTCAAGTAACTATGTCTGCCTTAACCACTCTTAGCAAGGAAGATGCTGGTAAATGGTGCGGTTTCTCATCTTTTAAATTCGTTAGTTAAGAGTTGCGAATTGAAGCGTTTTTTTGAGAGATAACTTAAATTTTTGTTGACCTTGATACCCTTGTTCGGTAAAGGTTATAAAAACGCAGCACGGAAGGTTAAAAAGCCATGCTTAAAACAGTCGGCACTACAACCATTATCACCATTATTACCAACACCATTGGTGCGGGTGCGGGCTGACATGCACAGAATTTTAAAAAGAAGCCCGTACCCAACAAGGTACGGGCTTTTTTTTAACCCCTTTATTATTGAATTTGCGAGTTCTGGAAGGAATTGGAGGAAAGGATGCGAGTATTAAAGTTTGGTGGTACTTCGCTGGCAAATGCTGAGAGATTCAGCCGCGCAGCAGAGATCATCACCAGCAATACCTGCCAAAGTGAGGTATCCGCGGTACTATCCGCGCCTGCTAAGATCACTAACCTGTTGGTTGATGTGATTGATAACACAGTCAAACATGGCGAAGCCGAGATTCAGGTTGCTGAGATCAGGAAGATCTTCTCTGCCCTGTTTGATGGTTTGGAAGAAATGGAGCCAAGCATCGATAAAGCTTCGCTTTATGACAAACTAGAGCGCTCTGTGAATCAGTTGAAGCAATATATCCATGGTATTGCGCTGCTGGGTTTATGCCCAGACAACATCTATGCTCGCATCATCAGTAAGGGTGAGCGCCTTTCTATTGCGACCATGTCTGCATTGCTTCAAGCCCGCGGTTACAACACTTTTGAAATCGACCCGGTAAAATACCTTCAGGCAAAAGGTGATTATCTTGAAGCTATGGTGGATATCGAAGTTTCTTCCGACCGCTTCAAAAAAGAACCCATTCCTGCTGCACACATCGGTTTGATGCCAGGTTTCACTGCGTCTAATGAGCAAGGTGAACTGGTTACTCTTGGCCGTAATGGTTCTGACTACTCAGCAGCAGTGCTGGCGGCGTGTGTTCGTGCTGAATGCTGTGAGATCTGGACTGATGTGGATGGCGTTTACAGCTGTGACCCACGCTTGGTGCCAGATGCGACCCTGCTTAAGTCTCTGAGCTATCAGGAAGCCATGGAGCTTTCTTACTTTGGCGCCAAAGTGCTTCACCCGAAAACCATTCTTCCAATCGCACGTTTCCATATTCCTTGTCTGATCAAAAATACTGCGAACCCACAGGGCGCAGGTACTTTGATCGGCAATGACAGCGGTGAAGACAATCTGGCAGTGAAAGGGATCACCACCCTGAGCAAACTGAGCATGGTCAACGTGTCAGGTCCTGGCATGAAAGGCATGGTCGGCATGGCAGCTCGCGTCTTTGGCGCGATGTCAGCAGCAGGTGTTTCCGTTGTTCTTATTACCCAATCTTCTTCTGAATACAGCATCAGCTTCTGTATCGAAGCGGAAGACAAGCCGATGGCACAGCGTGCTCTTCAGGAAAGTTTTGAACTGGAGCTGAAAGACGGTTTGCTTGAGCCTGTAGACTTCGTTGATAACGTAGCTATTGTGTCGCTGGTGGGTGACGCGATGCGCACCTCGAAAGGCGTGGCATCTCAGTTCTTTACGTCATTGGCAGAAGTGAACGTCAACATTGTCGCGATTGCGCAGGGTTCTTCTGAGCGCTCAATCTCTGCGGTTATCCCGGATGACAGCGTGTCTGAAGCGGTGAAAGCGTGTCACGAAAACCTCTTTAACTCTAACCACTACCTGGATGTGTTTGTGGTCGGTGTTGGTGGTGTCGGCGGCGAGCTGGTTGAGCAAGTGAAACGCCAGCAGGCGAAACTGGCTGATCAGGGGATTGTTATCCGCGTCTGCGGCATGGCAAACAGCCGCGGTATGTTGCTGAACAGCAAAGGTATCGACTTGAACAACTGGCGTGATGAGCTGGCGAAAGCGGACGAGCCGTTTAGCCTCCCTCGTATGGTGCGTCTGGTTCAGCAAAATCACATCATCAACCCTGTGTTTATCGACTGTACCTCTGAGCAGGGCATTGCCGATCAATACGCAGATTTCCTGTCTGCGGGTTTCCACGTCATCACGCCGAACAAAAAAGCCAACACTGCGGGCATGGCGTACTACCAGCAGCTGCGTAAGTCTGCACGTGCGACCCGTCGTAAGTTCATGTATGACACCACGGTGGGTGCTGGTCTGCCAGTCATCGAAAACCTCCAGAACCTGATTGCAGCGGGTGATGAGCTCGAAAAATTCACCGGTATCCTGTCAGGCTCTCTGTCTCATATCTTCGGTAAACTCGACGAAGGCCAAAGCTTCTGTGAAGCAACGACAGCAGCACGTGAGAGTGGCTTCACTGAACCGGATCCACGTGATGACCTTTCTGGTATGGACGTAGCGCGTAAGCTTCTTATCCTTGCCCGTGAAGCGGGTATGCACCTTGAACTGGAAGATGTTGAAGTTGAGCCAGCATTGCCACCGGGTTTTGATGCCTCAGGTGATGTGGAAGCCTTCATGGCAAAACTGCCAGAAGCAGATGCATACTTCGAGAAACTGGCGAGCGATGCACGTGCCGAAGGCAAAGTGTTGCGTTACGTCGGTAGCATCGAAAACGGTCAATGTTCAGTGAAAATTCAGGCCGTGGATGCTGACGACCCAATGTTCAAGATTAAAGAGGGCGAGAACGCGCTGGCTTTCTACAGCCGCTACTACCAGCCAATCCCATTGGTACTGCGTGGCTACGGTGCAGGTACTGCCGTAACAGCTGCAGGTGTGTTCGCAGACTTGATGCGTACACTTGGCTGGAAACTGGGGGTATAAGATGAGCGTTGTTGTTTACGCACCGGCTTCAATCGGTAACGTCAGTGTAGGCTTTGATGTATTGGGCGCCGCTGTGTCGCCCATCGACGGCACTTTGCTTGGCGATCGCGTGAAAGTGGAAGGTGGCGGTGATGTACCATTTACCCTGAACTGCGTTGGTAGCTTTGTTGATAAGCTGCCGAAAGATCAGGAAGAAAACATCGTTTATCAAAGCTTCGTGGTCTTCTCCCGTGAAATGGAAAAGTTGGGACAGCCTGTTCGTAACGTCACCATGACGCTCGAAAAGAACATGCCTATCGGTTCAGGTCTGGGTTCCAGTGCTTGTTCTATCGTTGCCGCTCTGGATGCCCTGAATAAGTTCCATGATGAAGCGTTGGACGAAACCACTTTGCTGGCGCTGATGGGCGAGATGGAAGCTGCGATTTCCGGTAGCCTCCACTATGACAATGTGGCGCCTTGTTACCTTGGCGGTCTGCAGCTGATGGTAGAGCAAATGGGGATCATCAGTCAGGAAGTGCCTTGCTTTGACGAGTGGTACTGGGTAATGGCTTACCCTGGTATCAAAGTACCGACGGCTGAAGCGCGCGCGATTTTGCCTGCACAATATCGTCGCCAGGATGTGATTAATCATGGTCGCCATCTGGCAGGCTTCATCCATGGCTGTTATTCTGGCCAGCCACAACTTGCTGCGAGCATGATCAAAGACGTGGTTGCAGAACCTTACCGCGAGAAATTGTTGCCAGGTTTCGCTGAAGCCCGACACTACGCAGAAGATGCAGGCGCGCTGGCGACCGGTATCTCAGGTTCAGGCCCAACGTTGTTTAGCATCACGGATGACAAAGCCGTGGCAGAGCGCGTAGCAAAGTGGCTAGAGGAAAATTACGTTCAGAACGAAGAAGGATTTGTCCACATCTGTCGATTGGATGTGAAAGGATCGACAGTGACAGGAAGTGAACTATGAAGCTTTACAACATCAAAGAAAATGACGAACAGGTATCGTTCGGCCAAGCGGTAAAACAGGGTCTTGGCCGTAATCAGGGTCTGTTCTTTCCAAGCGAACTGCCAAAATTTGACGACGTTGATGCGCTGCTGGACAAAGATTTTGTCAGCCGCAGCAGCGATATTCTTTCTGCATTCATCGGTGACGAACTGTCGCCAGAAACCGTGCGCAGCATGGTGGAAAATGCCTTCCAGTTCCCGGCGCCTGTCGAGAAAGTGACTGACCAAATCAGCGCACTTGAGCTGTTCCACGGTCCAACACTGGCGTTTAAAGACTTTGGTGGCCGTTTTATGGCGCAATCGCTGGCAGCAGTGTCTGACAGCGGCAAAGTGACCATTCTGACTGCTACTTCTGGTGATACCGGTGCCGCTGTTGCCCATGCGTTCTACGGCATGGAAAACATCAATGTGGTTATCCTGTACCCGAAAGGCAAGATCAGTCCGCTGCAGGAAAAACTCTTCTGTACCCTGGGTGGAAACATCCACACTGTGGCTATCAATGGCACTTTCGATGACTGTCAGGCGATGGTGAAAAACGCCTTTGATGATGCAGAGCTTCGCGCCGCGATTGGTCTGAACTCAGCAAACTCAATCAACATTAGCCGCCTGATGGCGCAAATTTGTTACTACTTTGAAGCTGCGTCGCAGCTGACCAAAGCACAACGTGAAAACCTGGTGGTTGCAGTGCCAAGTGGTAACTTCGGTAACCTGACTGCGGGTCTGCTGGCGAAAGCGATTGGCCTGCCAATCAAACGTTTCATCGCGGCAACTAACGTGAATGATACCGTGCCACGTTATCTGCAAACCGGTGAGTGGACGCCAGAGCCAACCATTCCAACGCTGTCAAATGCGATGGACGTGAGTCAGCCAAACAACTGGCCGCGCATTGAAGAGCTTTGTCAGCGCCAAGGTTGGGGTTTGAACGAGCTGGGCGCAGGCGCAGTGACTGATGAGCAAACGGCAGAAACGCTGAAAGCGATGTTTGATGGCGGCTACCTGTGTGAGCCTCACGGTGCGATTGCTTATCGCGTGCTGGACGAGCAACTGCAGGATGGCGAACATGGCCTGTTCCTGTGTACCGCACATCCGGCGAAGTTCAAAGAGTCTGTCGATGAGATCCTGGGTCAGGACATTCCGCTGCCAGGCCCTCTGGCAAAACATGCGGCGATGGAACTGCTGTCTGTCGAGCAGGACGCGGATTTCGCTCAGCTGCGTGAATACCTGATGAAGGTTGCTGGCTAATTTCACGCGATAGAAAACAAAAAACCGGCCAATTGGCCGGTTTTTTTATGTTTCGACTAACGGTCTGAGGATTACAGAGTGTTAGTGAAAGTACGTGCAATAACGTCGCGCTGTTGTTCAACAGTCAGCGAGTTGAAACGCACAGCGTAGCCAGATACGCGGATAGTCAGCTGTGGGTATTTTTCTGGGTGCTTAGCTGCGTCTTCCAGTGTTTCACGCTTCAGAACGTTAACGTTCAGGTGCTGACCACCTTCAATTTTTGCAGGTACTTCGATAGCGATTTCACGGCTTTCGTAATCGCCCAGATCTGCTGCAGGGATAACCTGATCCGCTTCGAAACCTGCTTTTGCTGCAACGCAACGTGCTTCGTTGGTTTCGCTGTCCAGCAGCCAGATAGAGTTCAGCAGGTCGTCGTTTGCCGCTTTAGTAATTTGAATACCAGTGATCATAATCCTTCCCCTTTTGATAGGCTTGGTGGTTTTAATTTTCCATCAATTGATGAGCTGGGTACTTGTATAACTTACTATTTGTAAGGTTATTTTGATTTTAGTCAAAATACAATCAAAATATGCGAAATTTCGGTCTGATATTTTTTGTCTTGAATCAATAAAAGATCAAATATCTGGTTTAAAACATATTTTTAACAACATGATATTTCTCTCAAAATTACATATGTAATTTTATTACTACATTTTGAGTGGTTTTTTTGAGTCAGAATACATACTGTTTTTATATAAAACCCAAGTGATGGCACAGACTCAGGGTGCCAGAGCGAAATACAAACCAAACCGGACTTTATGGTATGAGTAACTTAAAATGTTGTCGGTTACGGTTTCGGCCTGGAGAGAGAAGATGAAGTTTATCGGAGCACATGTATCCGCTTCCGGTGGGGTAGAAAATGCCCCGGTTAACGCAGCAGCGATCGGTGCCAATGCCTTTGCACTGTTTACCAAGAATCAAAGACAATGGCAGGCAAAGCCATTAGAAACGAAAAATGTCTCTGCGTTTAAGGCAAATTGCCAAAAGCATGGCTTTGTTCCTGAGGCAGTGTTGCCACATGATTCTTACCTCATCAATTTGGGTGCACCTGAAGAAGAAAAGCTGGAGAAATCCCGCGCTGCCTTCATTGATGAAATGGAACGTTGCCAGACACTCGGACTTCCTTTGCTGAATTTCCATCCGGGCAGCCATTTGAAGAAAATCAGTGAGGAAGCTTGTCTCTTACTGATTGCTGAATCCATCAACTTGGCACATCAGGCCGTACCCGAAGTCGTTGCCGTGATAGAGAACACGGCGGGGCAGGGCACCAACCTAGGTTGGTCGTTTGAGCAACTGGCGGCGATTATCTCGCAAGTGGAAGATAAATCCCGTGTTGGTGTTTGTATTGATACCTGTCACGCCTTCGCTGCAGGGTATGATCTTCGTACTCATAGCGCGGCAGAAGCGACATTTGCAGAGTTTGATAACACAGTGGGTTTCCAGTATCTGCGTGGTATGCACCTCAACGACTCGAAAACGCCTTTCGGCAGCCGGGTTGACCGTCATCAGGCGTTAGGGGAGGGAGAGATTGGATTGCCATGTTTTGAAGTCATCATGCAGGATAACCGCTTTAATGGCATCCCGTTGATTCTGGAAACCATCAAACCGGAAGTGTGGGCGGATGAAATCCGTTTGCTGCGTCAGTTTGAAGTCACAGCATCTGAGCGTGTTTCTGCGTAGAATAGCGGACGCTAAAGAATAAAGAGGATTGGGAAAGCATGACACAGGCGATGACTTGGCACGATGTGATTGGCCAGGAAAAGGAACAGGACTATTTCAAACACACTATGGCTTACGTGGCGGAAGCCCGTGAAAAGGGCATGGTGGTATTTCCGCCTAAAGAGGACGTGTTTAACGCCTTTCGCTATACTGAGCTGGCCGATGTGAAAGTGGTGATTTTGGGGCAAGACCCTTATCACGGCCCAAATCAGGCTCATGGTCTTTGCTTTTCAGTCCTGCCTGGCATCAAGCCGCCCCCGTCACTGGTGAACATGTATAAAGAACTGGCGCAGGATATTCCCGGTTTCACCATTCCACAGCATGGATACCTCAAAAGCTGGGCGGATCAGGGCGTGTTGCTCCTTAATACCGTTCTGACGGTTGAGCAGGGTAACGCACATTCTCATGCCCATTTAGGTTGGGAAACCTTTACTGATCGCGTAATAGAAGCTGTAAATGAACATTGTGAAGGTGTCGTGTTCCTGCTTTGGGGCTCCCATGCCCGAAAGAAAGGGCGGGTGATTGATCGCAATCGTCACCACGTGCTGGAAGCGCCGCACCCTTCCCCTCTTTCTGCACATCGTGGCTTTTTAGGCTGCAAACACTTTTCATCGACTAACGAGTTGTTGGCAAGAGCTGGCCAGGCGCCGATTAACTGGCAACCGGAACTCGATTGATAACAGCGTTTCATTGATTCTCTGAAGCCCGTGATTTTCGTCGCGGGCTTTTTGTTTGTCAGTACTGTGAAGATGAAACTGAACAAAAAATGACCTCGCGCAATTTGTGAACAGTCCGGTTCGATAGACTGATCCCGTGGTGTGAATGAAGAAAGGGAGGAGCTATGTTAGTAGCCAGCATTCATAGAGATCACCGGAATATCAGCCGACTGCTTAAGCTGCTATCGAAAAAGCTGAAGGCCATTCAGCAGGAAAAGCCTGTTAACTACAGCCTGATTAAGGATACGGTCAGCTACCTGCAAGAGCACGCTGAAAAGTATCACCATCCAAAAGAAGATCTTATCTACCACTATTACTTACAGCATTACCCTGATTCAGAGGGCGTTGCACGATTGGATGATGAGCACGAAGCACTAGCAGGTTTAACCGCTGAATTTGCAGATACCGTCGACATGATATTGATGGACGCTGTCATTCCTCTCGATCTCTTTGCAGACAAACTCAACCGGTTTGTTGGCTGTCAGAAAGAACATTTGGATTTGGAAGAGAAAACCATCCTGCCTGTTTTGGAGCAAACTCTGACAACTGAAGACTGGGAATATCTGCAGACACAATGGGAGGAAGAGGATTTTGATCCGCTGTTTGGTGAGCAGGTGGCAGACAGGTTCAAAGAGCTTGCTTCTGCGCTATAAATCCAAGGCAAAAAAAGGCACCCCATGTTGGGTGCCTTTTCTTTAAAATTCCATTGTTATGTTGTCAGTAAACTGACGATTTAAACCAGTGAGTACGCTACTTAAAAATCGAAATCGCTGTCGCTGAAATCACCGAGCATATCGATATCTTGCAGCTCTTTGCGCAGGCGTTGTCTGTCTTTTAACGCCTCAATTTCTCTCCACTTACGTTTTGCTTGTTTGGTTCGTCCACCGCGTTGTGGTCGCTCTTGATCGAATACATCATCAAAGGCAAAGCTATCCATAAATTCACCTCGTTTTACCGTTGCGGTCGCTATTTAAGTATCAAACCTCCGACAAAATAAAATTGAAGTGTTTCTCATTTGTTGCACCTCAGTGAAGTTTTTATGAGAACACAATCACCTTTACTTCGTCGCTGGACAAAATGTGTGCAGTTGCAGTGCCTTAGATTGTCTTACAGCTACAACATCAAATTCTTGTGGGGAGGTGTTCCCCAAGCCCCTGTCATAGCAACAGACCGGGGAAATCGGGAATTTGGTCACACATTGAATAAAATGCATAAACGGTGCCAGACAATGTGAATGGCTTGTTCTATTCCTGTTATGGAAAAGCGTTAACGCAAACGCTTGGTCTTGATACAAGTGCATATTTTACTCATAAATTATGAAATTAAATTCATATTGATTTTTATGGTGGCTACCTGCATCATCTCGCGGCAATTTGCGGTGATTGCCGCAAAACCGACACATTTTCGGGTTTTTCGTGACGCTTTCTTGCCAGCGAGACCTGCATCATTATCGGCAGACGCTAGGCTTGCGTCAGTCGCATCTAATCGCATTTTCCCTATCTCAGGGAACAACGACATTGCGAATCAGTTTATGCGTACAGAGGGGTAGGCGTGGTAAGTCTCATCAACTTTTTAAACGACCTGATCTGGGGATCGGTGCTCATCTATCTTCTGATCGGTGGCGGTATTTTCTTTACGCTACGTCTGGGGTTTATTCAAATTCGTCACTTCGGTCATATGTTCAAGGTGATGAAAAATAGCCGTAAATCAGACAAAGAGGGTATCTCCTCATTTCAGGCATTGTGTACCAGTTTGGCAGCCCGTGTGGGTACAGGCAACATGGCAGGCATTGCTGTAGCGCTCACACTTGGTGGCCCCGGCGCAATTTTTTGGATGTGGTTAATTGCTGTACTGGGTATGGCCACTGCCTTTGCTGAGAGCACGTTGGCACAGCTCTATAAAACCCGTGATGACGATGGCAACTTCCGTGGTGGCCCCGCTTACTACATGGAAAAAGGCTTGGGTATGCGCTGGATGGGCGTGGTCTTCTCTGTGTTGCTTATCATTGCGTTTGGTTTGGTCTTCAACTCGGTACAGGCAAACTCTATCACTCAGGCGGCCTACGTGGCTTTTGGCTTTGACCCACTTTATGTTGGTATCGCGCTGGTGGTGTTGTCTGCTTTCGTTATCTTTGGCGGTATCCGTAAGATTGCCCGTACCGCAGAGGTAATTGTGCCAGTGATGGCGCTGCTCTATTTGGCGCTTGCCATGTTCATCATGTTGACTAACCTGGAAAAAGTGCCCGATGTGCTGACTCTGATTTTCCGTAGCGCTTTCGGTCTGGAAGAAGCCGCTTCCGGTGCGTTGGGTTACACCGTGGCACAGGGCATGGTACAGGGCATTAAACGTGGCCTGTTTTCCAACGAGGCGGGCATGGGCTCTGCGCCGAATGCCGCAGCCAGTGCAACGCCTTACCCGCCGCATCCTGCATCTCAGGGCTATGTGCAGATGTTGGGCGTGTTTGTCGATACCATCGTTATCTGTTCTGCTACTGTGGCAATTATTCTGATGTCCGGCGAATACATGCCGGGCAGTGAAATCACCGGCATTGAATTGACGCAGCGTGCGCTGTCGAGCGAGGTAGGTGATTGGGGTGGCATTTTTGTGGCGGTGGCGATTTTCTTCTTCGCGTTTACCTCGATCATTGCCAACTACTCGTATGCAGAAACTAACCTGATTTTCCTGGAGCACAACCACAAAGCCGGCTTGAACCTGTTCCGTTGCATCGTATTGGGCATGGTGATGTTTGGTGCGATGGCTGAACTGCCAGTGGTATGGATCATGGCGGATACCTCAATGGGCTTGATGGCAATCGTCAATATGATTGCAATCCTGCTGCTATCCGGCACCGTGGTGACACTGGCGAAAGACTACAACCAGCAGGTGAAACAGGGCAAAGTGCCTTCATTCAACAGCCGCAACCACCCTGACATGCTCAACCAGATTGAGCCTGGCGTTTGGGGTAAACCGCAGGTTACAGAATCGGAAAATCGTTCGTCTATACGGTGATTCATTCGATTTCGTCTATGGCACTTATCGGAAAAAGCCACGCTTGATCGCGTGGCTTTTTTGATGGTCGGTGTTACTCTTTGCGCTAATAAGAGATTGAAAGGAATGACACTATGTTGATTGTGGTTTCTCCGGCAAAAACCTTGGATTACCAATCACCGCTCGCGACGGAGCGTTACACGCAACCGACGCTGACCGAGCACTCTGAAGCTTTGATTGATGTATGCCGTAAACTGACACCGGCAGATATCTCGAGTCTGATGAAGGTGAGCGATAAGATTGCAGGTTTGAACGCGGCACGCTTTGCTGAGTGGTCGCCGGAGTTCACGACCGACAATGCCCGTCCTGCGGTTTTGGCATTCAAAGGCGATGTTTACACGGGCCTTGAAGCAGAAACTTTCAGTGAAGAGGACTTTGATTGGGCGCAGAATCACCTGCGTATGTTGTCTGGTCTGTACGGTTTGTTACGTCCCCTGGATTTGATGCAGCCTTACCGCTTGGAAATGGGCACTAAACTGGCGAATCCACGCGGTACTAATCTCTATCAGTTCTGGGGCGACATCATCACGACTGAGCTGAATCAGGCGCTGGCGGCGCAGGGCGACAAGGTTCTGGTTAATCTCGCCTCGAACGAGTACTTCAAATCAGTAAAACCGAAGCAATTGGACGGACAGATCATCACACCAGTGTTTAAAGATCAGAAGAACGGCCAGTACAAGGTCATCAGTTTCTTCGCCAAGAAAGCGCGCGGCATGATGGCACGTTACATCATCGACAACCGCATTGATTCGGTTGACGCACTGAAGCAGTTTGATACGGCGGGATACTGGTTCTGTGCTGAAGAGTCGAGCGACAAGGAACTGGTGTTTAAGCGCGAAGAACAGTAATAGCGATTTAAAAGCTATAAGAAGAAAAGGTTAGCCGAGGCTAACCTTTTTTGTATCTCAATAATCTCGATTAAGCAGTCGGATTGACTGGCTTACCGGAGGCTTCATCTGAAGCTTCGCTGTCCTGGGTACGGCGTGCCAGGCGGCGCTCCCAGTAATCAGCGTTCTTGATGCCAAGTTTCACAGGATCGAAGGTGTATTCTTCAACGCCTTCTTTCTGCTGACGCTCGTAATCGTGCAGCGCTTTAAGGGCAGGCTTGCTCAGGAAGAAGATGATCACAAGGCCTACAATATTCAGCCAAGCCATCAAGCCTACACCTACGTCACCCATTGCCCATGCAAGGTTCGCGGTTTTCACAGTACCGTAGAAAACTGCCGCCATCAGAACCACTTTTAATACAAACATCATGCCAGGGAATTTCACGGTACGGCGCAGGTATGCCACGTTGGTTTCCGCGATGTAGTAGTAAGCCAGAATCGTGGTGAAAGCAAAGAAGAACAGTGCAATCGCAATGAACGGTTTGCCCCAGCCCGGCATAGTGCTTTCGATCGCCATCTGGGTGAAGACTGGACCATTCGCAGCAATGTCTGCAGCAACGTTTTGGATAATGAAGGCTTCGCCCGCACCGTGAACGTTGTATGCGCCAGTGATAAGAATCATAAACGCGGTGGCAGAACATACCAGCAGGGTATCAATGTAGATAGAGAACGATTGAACTAGACCTTGTTGCGCAGGGTGCTGAACGTTTGCAGCAGCCGCTGCGTGTGGGCCTGTGCCTTGACCCGCTTCATTTGAGTAAACACCACGCTTAACACCCCAACCGATAGCGGCACCAAAACCTGCCATTGGTGTGAACGCATCGCCAACGATCATCGCAACGATACCTGGGATTTCAGTGATGTTCAGCGCAATGATAACAAATGCGATGATGATGTAAGCCAGCGCCATGAAAGGCACGACAACTTGGGTAAAGCTCGCGATTCGCTTCACGCCACCAAAAATGATGAAACCAAGCAAAATGGAGATGAGAGTGCCGGTGATGATTTTCGCCAGGCTGTAGGTGCCAATCGCGGTTTCAATCATTTCACCAGAGCCGAATGCGGCTTCAACGGCGTTACCGATACTGTTTGACTGAACGCCTGGCAGCAAGACACCACAGGCAAAAATAGTTGCGATGGCAAAAATCCATGCATACCACTTCTGACCCATCGCTTTTTCGATGTAGTAAGCCGGGCCACCACGGAATTCACCCTTGTCTTCTTCTTTGTAGATTTGTGCAAGAGTAGATTCGGTATAAGCCGTTGCTGCGCCCAGGAAGGCAACAACCCACATCCAGAAAACGGCGCCTGGACCACCAAAACCGATCGCTGCAGCGACACCTGCGATATTACCGGTACCAACACGGCCAGAAAGTGAAACGGCCAGCGCCTGGAAAGAAGAAATACCTTTCTCAGAACTTTTGCCGGAAAAGAGCAGGCGGGTCATTTCTTTGAACTGACGAACCTGAACGAAGCGCGTTACGATGGAGTAAAATAGACCAGCACCTAAACAGGTGTAAATCAGCACTGGACTCCAGATAATGCTGTTCAAAAAATCAACAACAGATTGCATTGCAAGATCCCTCTAATAAAAAATATTGGATAGATGATTTTTTATCCAACGGCAGGATAATCCGAAAACTACACACATTGTTAATATTTTGTGTTATCAATGTAGCGGATTGTGAGCCCGATCTTTAGTCTGCCTTCCATTAGCAAACCAGAATTTTTCTCTGCGACAGATCGCAGGTAAATAAAAAAGGAGGCTTTTCGCCTCCTTATTTATAATTAATTAAATTGAAAATCCAGTAGTTAGCTGATTAATCAGATTTTTTCGCTGCTTTTTTCGCCGCTTTCTTGGCTTTTCCTTTTACTTCTTTGTTAGAAAGTTTTTTCTTTTTCTTCTTAAATTCAGGCTTCTTATGTTTTGGCTTCATACCATCAACGTAACGTTCTTTTACGTCTTCTTTCATGTAGCGGCAGATACGATCCATCATCTGCTGATCGTGCGCTTCCACTAATGAAATGGCGTTACCTTTCTTACCTGCACGGGCAGTACGGCCGATACGATGCAGGTACACATCCGCTTTGCGTGGCAGGTCGAAGTTGATGACGTGGTCGATATCCGGCACGTCGATACCGCGTGCTGCAACATCAGTCGCCAACAGAACATTAATCTCACCGGTGGTGAAGCGCTCGATAGCGTAAGTACGCTTTGCCTGAGCCATTTCACCTTGCAACCATGCACAATTCACTTTCTCTTTGGTCAGGAATTCACGCAGTGCAGCCAGACGCTCACGGGTTTTCACAAAGATGATCGCACGCTCAGCCTGTTCAGTCAGAATCGCTTTCAACAGGGCATTTTTATGCGCCATGTCGTCACAGCGGTAGTACCACTGGGTGATCTTCTTGCGTTCACGGCGTGGTGGCTCAGCTTCTACTTCTACCGGATCGGTCAGCAGGGTGTTCTTGAAGCCTTCAATGCCTTTACCTTCCAGTGTGGCGGAGAACAGCATACTTTGTTTACGCCAGCGACATTCGGTAGAGAGTTTATCAACAGCAGGACCAAAGCCCATGTCGAGCATGCGGTCTGCTTCGTCCAGCACCAGGCTTTCAATCGCACGGCAGTCAAAACGTTCAGCTTCGATGTATTCCATCAGACGGCCAGGCGTCGCAACCACGATGTCTTGGGTTTTACCCAGAATCTCAGCATGTTCTTGGTACGAGATACCACCTGTGATGGTGATGATCTTTAAATCTGTGTATTTCGCCAACGCGCGGGCTTGATCAGCAACCTGAATAGCCAGTTCACGGGTTGGAGTCAGGATCAGGGCGCGTGCAGGACCCGGCTTCTGACGAGGGAAGTCGATGAGGTGTTGCAGCAATGGCAATACAAAAGCTGCCGTTTTCCCTGTTCCCGTTGGCGCAGACGCCAGAATATCACGGCCATCCATACCATGAGGGATCACGCCAGCCTGGATCGCTGTTGGTCGCTCGAAGCTCATGTCATCCAGCGCTTGTAGCAGTTGAGGATCCAGTTCTAGTTCAGCAAAAGTTCGCACGCGTTGTTTCTCCACTCAAAGTTAGGGGGCGAATTATAGAGACTAATTCAAGTACGATCATCACATCTTGAGGTAAAAATCTCTTGTGAGCGAAATAAAGTCGTTTGTATAGCTTCCCGCCGCCTGGATCACCAAGGTTTTGGCATCTAAACCAAGTTCTTTCTGATTCGATAGCGACATCAACTTCCGACTCACCGGTTTGTTGGCGGTTGGTTGTACGTTCAACAGTCGTTGGCAATACAGTCCATACTCTTCAGCTTTCGCCAACAAGGCGTCAGCCTCCACTGAAGGTAAGATCAAATGCGCCTGTCCGTTGGGTAAAAGTCGAGCCTTTATCACTTTTAATAAGGTGTCGTGAGAAAGGGTACCGGTATGACGCGCAGTGGCTCGCCGGGAATCGCCCGCTTGCCCGCCGGAAGTAAAGTAAGGGGGATTGCAGATAATAGTATTGAACTGCAACGGATTGTCCCACTTGGAAATATCCTGATGCAGTACATTTATCCGATCTGACCAAGTAGATTGTTCTGAATTGAATTGCGCTGTGTTGGCGGCGTGCTCATCGATATCCAGCGCGGTGATTTTCACTGCGGGAAATCGCTGCGCCATCATCAGTGCCAGCAAGCCAGAGCCCGTGCCAATGTCGAGTACTTCATCAGACTCGCCCGCCTCAGCCCAAGCACCAAGCAGCACGCCATCCGTGCTGACTGGCATGCCACAGCCTTTATCTTCGACAGTAAATTGCTTGAATCTGAAGCCTTTACTCACGATATCCTCTTGTTCTCTACTCGTTGCCATTGTCGACAATTGCTTAAAAAATAGATAATTATGTTGTCAGTATGTTATGGATTGTTGTGGTCAATATCTTTAACTTCTATCGATCAATGGTCAATCAATGGCCATAAATTCCAATTTTTAATAAAAAAATGGATTTATAATCTATTTTTTAATGTTCTATTGTCTGCGTAATGAAACTTCGTCATTATTCTGCGTAATCGGTATTGCACAGTAAAAATAACCAAAAGGCTAACCGGTTGATTACACAATTATTAAGCAAACACACATAGGTAGTACGAAGTGAAAGAGAGTTTAAAGGTTAGCGATATACTCGCGCTAGGGTTTATGACCTTTGCATTTTTCCTCGGGGCCGGAAATATCATCTTTCCTCCTCTGGCGGGCTTTCTGGCAGGTGAACACACCTTTTCTGCAATGCTGGGCTTTTTGACCACTGCTGTAGGCCTTCCTCTTATTGGTATCGTTGCGGTTGCCGTAGCGGGTGGCGGTTGGAAGGGCCTGACCCGCGACTTGCCAGCATCAGTCGCAACACTGATGGCGGTGCTGATTTTCATCATTATCGGTCCTGCTTTTGCAGCGCCACGTGCAGGTTTGGTGGCCTATGAGATGGGCTTTAAGCCTTTCCTTAATGCACCGGGTCAGTTCGAATTGTCGCTCTTCTCTGTGGTGTTCTTTGCCATCGCGATGTTCTTCTCCCTGTCTCAGGGCAAGCTTATCGACACTATTGGTAAGCTGCTGACGCCTGCGCTGTTTGCGGCACTGGCAGTTCTGGCGATTGCAGTTGTGGTGAATCCACAAGGCGATATTGTGGCAGCGCAGGGTGCGTATGTGGATCAGGCCTTCACTACAGGTTTCCTTGAAGGTTACAACACCATGGATACCTTCGCCGCACTGATGTTCGGTATGTTGATTGTTGATGTTATCCGTAAGAAAGGCGTGACTGATCAAGCGAAAACCTGTCAGTACCTGATTTATGCAGGTGTGATTGCGGCTGCAGGTCTGGCATTTGTTTACGTTTCTCTGTTCTATCTGGGCGCGACAGCGACGGGTGTGGCACCGGGCGCGGCAAATGGTGGTGCGATTCTGTCAGCTTACGTGTTGGCGCTGTTTGGCCCGGCTGGTCAAATCATCCTGTCGACTATCATTGTACTGGCGTGTCTGACGACGGTTATTGGTCTGGTTTCAGCGTGTTCTGACTACTTCAGCACTCTGACCAAAATCACTTACCGTCAATGGGTCGTTATCCTGTCTATTGCTTGTGCGGTGGTAGCGAACGTAGGCCTGAACCAGTTGATCGCCATTTCTGTTCCGGTACTGTTTGCACTGTACCCGGTTGCGATTGCGCTGATTGCTCTGACGTTCCTGCGACGCTTTATGCCTAACCCACAATTGGCATACCGCGTGGTACTGGGTGTGTCTTTGGTATTCGCTCTGTTAGATGCAGCGAAAGTCGCGGGCGTTGATGTGTCTGCGCTGAAAGTCCTGCCACTGTTTAACTACGGTATGGCATGGCTGCTGCCAACGGCAATTGCGCTGGTTGCGGTAAGCTTTGCGGGTAAGCGTAAAGACGAAACGTCACACGCGTAAAGCAAGGTTGTTAGAATGCAAAAAACCACCGGATGCGGTGGTTTTTTTATGTTTGAAAGGTGGCGTGCAGGTTCAGTGGTTATAGCGTTTCCTGAAACTCAACCAACACCTGCTCACACCAGATCGCGATGCGCTCATCACTCAGTTCGTATTGGCTGTCTTCATCCAACGCCAGACCGACAAATTGTTTACCGTCTTCGGTCAGCGCTTTTGAGGCTTCAAAGGTATAACCTTCATTTGGCCAATAGCCGATAAACTTTAGGCCAGTTGGCAACAGCTCATCATGCAGCATGCCCATGGCATCAAGGTACCATTCGGCATATCCTTCCTGATCGCCAAGACCGAAAAGGGCAGCGACTTTACCTTGCAGTTTCAGGCCATTAAGTTGTGACCACACCGCTTCCCAGTCTTCCTGCAACTCGCCGAAGTCCCAGGTGGAAATGCCCAGCAACAGCAAATCGTACTGATTCATTTGGTCAACCGGCGTTTCTTTGATGTTGTGAATATCCACCAAGTCGTCACCCAGGATATCGCGGATTTTCTCTGCCGCCATTTCGGTGTAACAGGTGGTGGAGCCGTAAAACAAACCTATTTTCATGTGCTTTTCCTGCTGTTGCGTCGTGGGGATTCTACTCCTCGTGGCGTTGTATCTCCACCCTGTAAACCACGAGGATTTGGCGCATTTTGCTGCAATCGTTTTGCTTAATCAGGGTAAACCTTGCATTCATACGGGGGTGAGGTAGTTTGAGAGAAGCAACAATCGAACTTAAGTGAGTGAATCGTGGAACAAAACGCGGCGTTGGTAGAGCAGTTTTTGGATGCTATGTGGATGGAGCGGGGGTTATCTGAGAACACCCTGGCCTCATATCGAAACGATCTGACCAAACTTTGCCAGTGGCTGGATAATGACAGCGTGGCTCTGGTGAAGGTGACATCGTCCAAACTGCAGGATTACCAGCATTGGTTATTCGATCAGGATTACAAGCAAAGCAGCCGCGCCCGTATGCTCTCTGCAATGCGTCGTCTTTTCCAATACCTTTATCGCGAAAAGCAGCGTGAAGATGACCCAACGGCCACATTGATCAGCCCCAAATTGCCTAAGCGTCTGCCAAAGGATTTGTCGGAAGAGCAGGTGGAAGCGCTGCTGGATGCGCCGGACGTGGAAGACACTCTCGAGCTTCGTGATAAAGCCATGATGGAGCTGCTGTACGCGACAGGTCTTCGCGTGACTGAACTTATTAGCCTGACCACTGAAAACGTCAGCCTGCGTCAGGGCGTAGTGCGTGTTATTGGTAAAGGCGGAAAAGAGCGTCTGGTACCGATGGGAGAGGCCGCAATCGACTGGCTGGAGCGATATATGGCGCACAGTCGTCCAGCATTGCTTGGTGAACAAAGCTCGGATGTGTTTTTCCCTAGCCGCCGCGCCCGGATGATGACCCGCCAAACGTTCTGGCACCGTATCAAGTTTTATGCGGCGCTCGCAGGCATTGATGGTGACATGCTTTCGCCGCACGTTTTGCGCCATGCTTTTGCTACGCACTTACTCAACCACGGCGCAGATTTGCGGGTGGTACAAATGTTGTTGGGACACAGTGACCTGTCGACCACGCAAATTTATACTCACGTCGCGACTGAGCGACTAAAACAGTTGCATCAGGAGCACCATCCTCGGGCATAATGCAGCCGAACGGGCGTTTTTTTACCTCACTTGGGATTTTTTTCGTTTCTGTCCGGTCTGAGTGAGTGACAGTTTGCCCGCAAACCCATTTTCAGGATCTGAACACTATGAATTTAAAACAACTGATGGCGCGCGCTTTGATTGCCTCAGCCATGTTGTCATTCGGCGCACAGGCAGCGGAAGGCGCAGATAAAGCGGCGATTGCTGATGTACTGACAAAATACCGCCTGAATGTTGAAAGCATTGAAAAAGCGCCGGTTGAAGGTTTGTACGAAGTCGTGACCAATGGCGGTGTGGTTTATGCCAATAAAGACGGTTCTTACTTTATCTACGGCCAGCTCTTCCATACTACACCGACGGAATCTATCAACCTGACTGAAATCACTCAGGCCAAACGCAACAAGACGTTGTTTGATGAGGCAGGTGTAGAGAAAGAGTTGATCGTCTATCCGGCGAAAGACGAGAAATACGTAGTGAATGTGTATACCGATACGACTTGTGGGTACTGCATGAAGCTGCACCGTGAAATGCAGGAGTACAACGATCTGGGGATTACCGTTCGCTACCTGGCTTTCCCTCGCTCGGGTGAGCGTTCACCGAATATCGGCCAGATGAGCGCGATTTGGTGTGCAGATGACAAAGCTAATGCCATGAACCTGGCGAAAGCGCGTAACTTCGACGAAGAGACCAAAGAGTGTACGGATCTTATCCGCCGCCACATGTCTCTTGGTAGCGCGATGGGTGTGACTGGCACGCCGGCGATTATGCTGGAAGACGGCACCATGCTTTCAGGTTATCTACCTGCGCCTCAGTTGCTGCAAGTACTGAAGCAAAAAGAAAGCTAATCACTGCTTAGATACTTAAGGCGCTGGCGAAAGTCGGCGCCTTTTGCGTTTTTGGCTCACCGAAAACAGGCCTCGGGCTTTTTCTTTCTCCGTCACCCGTTACAATGTCTCTTCAATCCGCATTCATCAACTTGGTGGTAACGCCGCCGGGCACAGGTTCATTCCATGATTGAAATTAAACGTCGTCACGCGGCACAGGATGCTGCTTTTCCTGCTTCAATTCCGCCATTACTCCAGCGTATTTACGCTAACCGAGGTATCACCTCTGAAGGTGAACTGGAGCGAAGCGCTCGCGGGCTGCTGAATTACAACGAACTGCATGGTATTGAACGCGCCGTAGAACTGCTGGCAGTTGCAATGGCAGAAGGGCGACGCATTATCGTGGTGGGCGACTTTGATGCCGATGGCGCAACCAGCTCGGCGCTCTCAGTGACGGCATTTCGCATGATGGGCTGCACCAACGTCGATTACCTGGTGCCGAACCGTTTTGACGATGGCTATGGCCTGAGTCCTGATGTGGTTGAGCAAGCTGCGGCCAAAGGTGCGGAGCTTATCATGACCGTGGATAACGGCGTTTCTTCGATTGAAGGTGTTGCGGCAGCCAAAGCCCGCGATATTCAAGTCGTCGTGACCGACCACCACTTACCGGGCGAAGTGCTGCCGGATGCTGATGCCATGGTGAACCCGAATCTCAACGAATGTGGTTTTCCATCCAAATCGCTGGCAGGTGTGGGCGTTGCGTTTTATCTGATGTTGGCGCTGCGTGCCCATCTTCGCGACAACGGCTGGTTTGCCCAGCGTGGTATCGCTGAACCGAACTTGGCGGAACTGTTGGACTTGGTCGCATTGGGTACGGTTGCCGATGTGGTATCGCTGGATACCAACAACCGTATTTTGGTGCATCAGGGTTTAATGCGAATCCGCGCAGGGAAATGCCGCCCGGGTATTCAGGCTTTGATTGAAGTGGCGAATCGCAATATGACCACGTTGGTGGCGAGCGATTTCGGCTTTGCCTTGGGGCCACGTATTAATGCAGCTGGCCGCTTGGATGATATGTCATTCGGTATTGAGCTTCTACTGTGTCAAAACCTTCAAGCTGCGCGCCAGATGGCAAGTGAGCTGGATGCCCTGAACCAAAGCCGCAAGGAAATAGAACAGGGCATGAAAGAAGAGGCGATGGCGATTTGTGAGCGTCTCCAATTTGGCGAAGGCAGCAGCCTGCCTTGCGGCCTTGCACTGTTCCAGCGTGAATGGCATCAGGGCGTGATAGGCATTCTTGCCTCACGCATTAAGGACAAGTTCCACCGCCCTGTGATTGCCTTCGCTGATGGCGGTGAAGGCACCATTAAAGGCTCAGCGCGCTCGATTCAGGGACTACACATGCGTGACACCCTGGATGTGATTGATACCCAGAACCCAGGCCTGATTAAAAAGTTCGGCGGTCACGCCATGGCCGCGGGTCTTACTATCGCAGAAGCGGACTTTGAACGTTTCTCCAAGCTGTTCGATGAAGCGGTAAAAAACACCATCAGCGAAGAAGAGCTAAAAGGGGTGTTGTTTTCTGACGGAGAACTTCTTTCCAACGAGATCAATCTGGATGTGGCTGAAACCCTGCGTTCCGGTGGTCCTTGGGGGCAAGGCTTTCCTGAACCACTGTTTGATGGCAAGTTCAAGCTACTGCATCAAAAGCTGGTGGGCGGAAAACACCTTAAAATGATGCTGGAACCTGTCATGGGCGGACAAATGGTAGATGCCATCGCCTTCAACATTGACTTGCGCCGCTGGCCGGATCCTTCTGTTCAAATGGTTGAGGTCGCTTATCGACTTGATGTGAATGAGTTCCGTGGTAACCGCACGGTGCAGTTGATGGTTGAGCATATGGCAGCGGTTTAGGTAAGGAAGAGCAGGTCCTAGGGTCCATGGAAAAGAAGGTCCTAGGAGGAGCAAGAGCCAGAGGCTCTGCTAAACAGTTCAAATACTGTAGGACCCAGGACCTTTAGCCTTTTCTCTCATTTTTCTCCGAAAATTTCTCCTTTGATCCCCATCACACTCTGTATATTCCGTCCGCAATTCTGTAGAATTCGGCGGTTAAAACTCATTCCGAACATAGAAAAGTGACCATGTTTGAAATCAATCCAATCAAAAACCGCCTAGCGGACATTGCTGAGCGTGCAAATGTCCTTAGGGGGTATCTTTGACTATGACGCCAAGAAAGAGCGTCTAGAAGAAGTTAATGCCGAACTCGAACAACCTGATGTGTGGAACGAACCTGAGCGCGCTCAAGCGCTGGGTCGCGAACGCGCGTCGCTGGAAGCGGTAGTAGAAACTATCGACCAGCTTGATCAGGGCGGCGAGTACATCACCGAACTGCTGGAACTGGCAGTAGAAGAAAACGATCAGGATACGTTCGATGAAATCGAGCCAGAGCTGAGCGATTTGGAAGAGAAGCTGTCGAAGCTGGAATTCCGTCGTATGTTCTCTGGCGATCACGACGGTTCTGATTGTTACATCGACCTGCAAGCAGGTTCAGGCGGTACTGAAGCGCAAGACTGGACATCCATGATGCTGCGCATGTACCTGCGTTGGGCTGACGCAAAAGGCTTCAAGACAGAAGTGATTGAAGTGTCTGAAGGTGATGTGGCTGGATTGAAATCAGCAACCGTTCGTATCAGTGGCGAATATGCTTACGGCTGGCTGCGCACCGAAACCGGTGTTCACCGTCTGGTTCGTAAGTCTCCGTTCGATTCAGGCGGTCGTCGTCATACGTCGTTCTCTTCTGCGTTTATTTACCCGGAAGTGGACGAAAATATCGACATCGATATCAACCCATCTGATCTGCGTATCGACGTATACCGTGCGTCAGGCGCGGGTGGTCAGCACGTTAACACCACTGAATCAGCGGTACGTATTACACACGTACCAACCAATACTGTGGTGCAGTGCCAGAATGACCGAAGCCAGCACAAGAACAAAGACCAGGCGATGAAGCAGCTTCGCGCAAAACTGTTTGAACTGGAACTGCAAAAGCAGAACGCAGAGAAACAGGCAAATGAAGCAGCGAAGTCTGACATCGGTTGGGGTAGCCAGATCCGATCTTACGTTCTGGATGACTCACGCATTAAAGACCTGCGTACCGGTATCGAAAACCGTAACACCCAAGCGGTGCTTGACGGTGATCTCGACAAGTTTATTGAAGCCAGCCTGAAATCTGGTTTGTAATTTTTTAAGTTAATTCAAAGGTTCACTATGACTGACCAGTTACAAGACGAAAACAAGCTGATCGCGGAGCGTCGTGCAAAACTGAACCACATTCGTCAAAGCTGCAATGCAAACGGCCACCCAAATGAATTCCGCCGTGAGCACAAAGCGGCTGATCTTCAGGCTGAGTTTGGCGAAAAGAGCAAGGAAGAGCTGGAAGCATTGGATCATAAAGTCAGCGTTGCTGGCCGTGTGATGGCAAAGCGTGGTCCTTTCCTGGCACTTCAGGACGTGAGCGGTCGCATTCAGGCGTACGCAGCGAAAGACGTTCAGAACGTGCTGAAAGAGCAGTACCAAGGTCTGGATATCGGTGACATCATCGGTGTGAAAGGCGCACTGCATAAGTCTGGTAAAGGCGACCTGTACGTGAACATGGAAGAGTACCAACTGCTGACTAAAGCACTGCGTCCTCTGCCAGAGAAATTCCACGGTCTGACTGATCAGGAAATGCGTTACCGTCAGCGTTACGTTGACCTGATCGTGAACGAAGATTCGCGCAACGCATTCAAGGTGCGTTCTAAGCTGATTTCTGCTATTCGCCGTTACATGGAGTCAAAAGACTTCATGGAAGTGGAAACGCCAATGATGCAAGTGATCCCGGGTGGTGCTTCTGCACGTCCGTTTATCACGCATCACAACGCACTGGATCAGGAGATGTTCCTGCGTATCGCACCTGAGCTGTACCTGAAACGTCTGGTTGTTGGCGGTTTCGAGCGCGTATTCGAAATCAACCGTAACTTCCGTAACGAAGGTCTGTCTCCACGCCACAACCCAGAATTCACTATGATCGAGTTCTACATGGCGTACGCAGATTACAACGACCTGATCGACCTGACTGAAGACATGCTGCGCACCGTAGCTGTTGAAGTTCTGGGTGAAACCTCTATGCCTTACGGCGATTACACCGTGGAATTCGGTGGTAAATACGCACGTATGACCATGTTGGAAGCGATCAAACACTACAACCCAGAGCACGCTGATATCCAAGCGCTGACCGTTGAAGACGTTCAGGATCGTGAAAAGCTGGTGGCTATCGCGAAGTCACTGGAGATCTACGTTGAGAAATTCTGGACTTGTGGTCAGTTGCTGGAAGAAATCTTCGGTGAAACTGCAGAACCTAAACTGATCCAGCCAACCTTCATCACTGGCTACCCGGCAGATATCTCTCCGCTGGCGCGCCGTAGCGATGACAATCCGTTCTTCACCGACCGCTTTGAGTTCTTCATCGGTGGCCGTGAAGTGGCGAACGGCTTCTCGGAGCTGAACGACGCAGAAGATCAGGACGCACGTTTCAAAGCGCAGGTTGATGCGAAAGACGCAGGTGACGACGAAGCGATGTTCTACGATGCAGACTACATCACTGCACTGGAACATGGTCTGCCACCAACAGCGGGTCAAGGTATCGGTATCGACCGTCTGGCAATGTTGTTTACCAACACGCACACTATCCGTGACGTGATTCTGTTCCCGGCGATGCGTCCACAGAACCAGAAGAAAGACTAAATCTGACTGACTTCTGAGACGTCTCTGAGACACCAAAAACACTGGCTTATGCCAGTGTTTTTTTATGTGTGTATGTTGGTGTGCGAGCTTTTGCTTAATGTCACAAATATTGCGATGCAATTAACGTTTTAGTTCCGGTTTGATTCATCTGCAGGGATGATGCCCGCGCAATTCCTTGCTGCTTTTATTGAAGATAACCATGCTAAAAAAATCCTTCCTTTCCGCCAGTGTTGCCCTGGCAACGTTGGCTTCATCGGCAGCGTTTGCTGTTGAACATATCGACCTGTTAATTAAAGACGCGACCGTATTGACCATGAACGCTGACAAAGCGGTTTACGAGAATGGTGTGGTGGCTGTTGATGGCAACAAAATTGTGGCTGTCGGTGACGAGAGTCTGTCGAAAGCCTATCAGGCTAAAACTGTCTTGGATGTGGATGGCGACATCGTGATGCCAGGACTGATCAACACTCACACTCATGCTTCAATGACAGTGTTCCGTTCACTGGGTGACGATGTGCCAGATCGTCTGCACCGCTACATCTTTCCATTGGAAAGTAAGTTGGTGAGCCGAGATATGGTGCGTATCGGTGCGCAACTGGGTAATGTGGAAATGCTGAAAGGCGGCGTGACCACTTATGCCGATATGTACTACTTCGAAGATGAAGTGGCGAAAACCGTCGACAAGATTGGTATGCGCGCGATCCTGGGTGAAACCGTCATTAAGTTTCCAGTCGCTGATGCCGCTAATGCGGAAGAAGGCATCCAATACGCTTTGAACTTTATTAAGGAATATAAAGACCATCCACGCATTACCCCGGCTTTCGCACCACACGCACCTTATACCAATACCACCGAAGTACTGCAGAAAATCACTAAGCTTTCGCTAGAGCACGATGTGCCGGTGATGATCCACCTTGCGGAGTCAGAGCGTGAGAACGAAGTGATTGACGAGCGCAGTGGTGGTAAGTCTCCCGTCGAATACATGGCGGATATTGGAGCACTTACACCGAACTTAGTTGGCGCGCATGTGATCAATGTGGATGACCACGATATTGAGCTGCTGAAAAAGCACGATGTGGGCATCGCGCATAACATGAGTGCCAACATCAAGTCTGCCAAAGGTGTGTCGCCGGCTTTGAAGATGTTTGATGATGGTCTTCGAATCGGTCTCGGTACTGATGGGCCGATGTCAGGAAACACCCTAAGCACAGTGGATGAGTTCAACCAAGTTGCTAAAGTACACAAGCTGGTGAACAAAGACCGTGCCGCAATGCCGCCTATAAAAGTCATTGAGATGGCGACGATGGGAGCTGCTCGCGCGCTTCATATGGAAGATAAGATAGGTTCATTGGAAGCGGGTAAGCTCGCAGATATCATCGTGATTGATACGAAAGCGCCAAATATGGTGCCAATGTACAACCCTTACTCCGCATTGGTGTACTCAGCGTATGCATCGAACGTGAAACACGCCATAGTGGATGGTCGTGTGCTGATGCAGGAGAGAGACATACTGACTGTGGATGAAGACAAAGTACGCCAGGAAGCGTTGCAATTTGCAGACAAAGTCCGCGAGACAGTCATCGCCAGTGGTGAAGAAGTGAGATAGTTGTATACCCATTTGCCTTAATTGAAAGACCGTGTCTCAACCAGATGCGGTTTTTTTGCTTTCTCTATCAATAGATAACCTCACGAAAGCGGGTCATAGTCTATGATCTAAGAAATTAAATAGAGAATCCCAAATTTCTCAAAAATGAGAAGTGTTTGAAATGTTGGCCATTTTGATGGCTTTTTTAGGCATTGTAGAATAGTCTATCTTACTAATATTACTGACAATTATGTCAGCTACTAGATGCCTATGTTGTCAGCAAATCGAACAGCAAAAGTGTCTTATCTGGGAACTGTGCTGATTTGAGAGCGACTTTGTATCTACATTGAGACAGACCTGCTTGTCTTACAAAATATAATGATACTCACAACATTTTGAACACGTGTCGTTAATGGATGACTAAAGGCAGGCGTTATGGGTATGCAATTCAGATCTGAGGCGGTTCCAAGTTCTCTCGTCGTAGTAGGCGGAACTTACGAACCATGGCTGGCAACACTGGAACAAGCAGGTTGGCGTTGTCACCGCTGTTATGACCTCAGAGCAGCACAATCTCTCCTTCAGGACATTGGTCCTTGCATTGGTATTGTGGACATCAGCCACGATGATTTCAGTCTTAACGGTGTCGCATCACTGGTAAACCGCAACAAGCAGGTTCGCTGGCTGGCGCTGATCCGCGAAGATCAACTCAACAATGATGCAATTTGTCAGTTCATCGTGAGCTTCTGCATCGACTACTTCACCTCCCCAATTCCAGATAGCCAACTGATGAGCACCATCGGTCACCAGCTTGGCATGCTGAAGCTTGAGCGCCACGTATGGCCTCAACTGGGCGACCACAGTGACATGGGTCTACTGGGTAAAACGTCAGTGATGAAGAAGCTGCGCGATCAGGTTCGTCGTGTTGCTCCGACGGATGTGTCGGTGCTAATCAACGGTGAAAGCGGTACGGGTAAAGAGCTGGTGGGTATGGCGATTCATAATGCCTCAACCCGCGCGAAAGGCCCGTTCATTTCAGTGAAATGTAGTGCGCTGCCAGAAAAGCTTATCCAAAATGAGCTCTTTGGCGATGGCACAACTGAAGGCAAAGTACAGCAAGCGCACCAAGGGACGTTGTTCCTGGATGAAATCGGCGACTTGCCATTGAACCTTCAGGCGAACCTTCTGCACTTACTGCAAGACGGTACAGTGGAAACACACGACGACAAATATTCGAAAGAAATTGATGTGCGTGTGATTGCGGCAACACACATGGATCTGGAGAAAGCAGTTGCTGAAGGCCAGTTCCGTGAAGATTTGTTCTACCGCCTGAATGTTCTTCGTATCTCAGTGCCTTCGCTGAAAGAGCGTAGTGCAGATATTCCAGAGCTGGCTGAACACTTCCTGTTGAAGTTTGCACGTCAGTACAACACACAGGCGCGTACCTTCTCTGAAGAAGCGAACAAGATCCTGACTAACTACAGCTGGCCAGGAAACGTACGCGAGTTGATTAACCAGGTTAAACGTGCAGTACTGCTAGCGGATAATTTGGTGATTGAAGCTGAGCATCTGGATCTGCCGCGTCAGGGCGATTACAAACAAAGTCTACGTAAGATTCGTGAAGAATCTGAGCGCGATGCACTGCTCGCTGTTTTGGAAAGCAACAATGGTCAGGTGTCTGCGGCAGCGAAAGAGTTGGGTGTATCCCGTGCGACTATGTACCGTCTGCTGAATAAGCACAGCTTGATTCCAGCACCGCGTAGCTTTCGTTAACTGATTAGCTGAAAATAGAAAACCGCCTTATTAGGCGGTTTTTTTCGTCTGATAGATTACTGGGTGACTAGCTTCCCTTCATTGATAGGGAAGACTTTGTCGTACGCCAGATTGTAGACATATGCGTAAACCAGATAGAAGGCTACCAAGCCTATATCCATCAGGAAGGCTTGCCACAAGCTGATGTTGAGCCACCAAGCGATAGCAGGCAGAGTGATCCAAAGCAGACCCAGTTCAAACAGCACAGCGTGAAGAACCCGGTGTTTCTGCTTTTTCTCGGTTTTCCCGGTAAATTTCACCATGGCTTTGTCAAACCAGAGGTTGTAGACGTAATTCCAACCAGTCGCCAGGATGGAGAAGGCCACACCCAGTGCGCCAGTGTGCGCCGCATCAAAACCAAACAGGGACAAAATGCTCACGATGAGAATAAGGCCAATCACCTCAAAAGCGATGGCGTGTCGAATACGGTCAGCAGCAGTTCTCATGGTTCATTCCTCTCAATTAGTGACGACATGATATCTACTAATAAGATTGAAGATAGTTAATTACCATCCGAAAAAAGGATGGATTTTGCGAGTGATTTCACCGCATTATAAATTCTTGATATTCGCCAGAAGATTGGTCTCAGAGCAAAATTTATTTTCAGACAGGAACTTGAAGCTACATACCCAAACGACCTCAAAATGCAGGTAATCAGAAGTCGCTTGGGTATATGTCCTTTTAAATAGGCAAAAAATCGAACAGGATGCGGTGAAACTTTGATCAAGTTGTTGAATAAAGAAGATGCCACTAAATTCATGGTTATATTAAATAACGCATTGATATATTGATCTAAATCATTAGTATTAACAGTGAATTTACAAGTGCGGAATGTTCCGCAGGTTTACGCAGAAAGGAGGCAATAAGATGACAAATCAACTGTTTACATCCGTCATGACTTGCGCCACCCATCTGCGCGCAGATATGCGAAAACCTGTACATTAATCCGCACCCTTTTAGCAAATGGGCCGCGGATATGACTGCGGCTCTGAGCGACATTTCCTAGTCAAGATCCCTCGCCCGCAATCTATCCAAGGCCTCCTGTAACTCATCAAGGAGTCCGTCATGAATCAATCTATGTACCTGCGTCTGGCCGTGTTTTTCGTCCGTATGGATATCAAACGTGAAGAAGCAGCCTGGAGAAAAGCCCATCGCCGAATTCGCTACGTTGGCGAGCCTTTGTCAGAGCATCTAATGCGAGATATTGGCTTCGAGAAAGATGGCTTATCTATCGGTCACACCGTTGCACCTCAATTCAAGGCTCAACGCGAAGTGGCACGAATGCGCAGGAAGCTAAGGCTGAACCTGACTACGTAATCTTTCGGGGGCTGCATCTCTGAGTGTGTGGCTCCCTTTTTAATATATGGCTGCCGTTGGTTCTGTAATTTACTTCTTGGAAGTATATGGGACCTGTATTCAGTAAGTGGGTTATTACCTTAATCGTTAAGCCTAGGGATCCAGAGTTGGTGCAGTAAAGAGCATCATTGAAAAAGGCGCTGATGATCATAGGTTTTTAAAATTACTTTTTGCATTTATTTTAGGTTTTTCTCGGTAGGATAATTGTCCCGATGGTTTTAATTGAAATTGCTGCAATAGTTGGATTAACAAACGGTCAGAAATAGTTGGAGTCAGTAACATTTACCTACTCGTGGACCCGTTACGCATGTTGCCATTGATATCACAGGCTTGAGGGTGTTTTACGAAAGCTAGACCTCGCGATTGCTTACTTTAGATTCTGCCGTCGACAATGACGATTTGCCAATTCTAGCTGGAATTTTTACATCGAAAGGCACCTGAGTCAGGTTATGGAAATGTCTACACGTCTATGGTAGACATTTTGTCATCAACGAAGAACACTGGCATAAAGACGATCATACCATTATGTATCGATAAGGATTATTGGGAGTGTGTGCGTCTTCGAAATGAAGCTGTGAGTGTTTGAAATCAGTCCCCCTGACGGAATGGAAGCGAGAAAAGGGTTATCGTCAAAGTGCTCTTTCAAAAAGGAGAAGTATCGATAGAAACAGTTGTCCAGTTCCCAATTGGTTCTATGTGATTATGATATACCGATCGTTGAGGCATTGGTGAAATGAGATTAGTTATGTGTATGAGTTACATAGTTGAATAGTAGGAATTTCATTTATTAGTGCGTTAGGTGGCAGATTTGATCAAGTGTGCCATGTTAAGCTACAGTTATTGGGTTATTGAACATGATTAAATTAAAATTCATTTAAACAAATAATGAGAAATAGATTTAATATTAACTTTTAATGAAGGTTGTGTAGGGCTTTATACCATTAAGGATAATGAATTAATTAGTGGATGTCTGTTTTTTGGAATAATATTTCCCACATGGGTAAATGTTTATTATGTTTTTTATTAGTCAATGAAATAATAAGATGTCAAAAATGAAAAAAATTTGTATCGTAATGCCTAGCTATAAATCAAGAGATAAAATATCATGCGTCATAGATAAAATACCGGACTATGTTAGTAGAATTTTTATAGTGGATGACAAATGTCCGCAAGAAACTGGTGCTTTTGTTAGTGAAAATTATAAAGATAAGCGAATAAAGGTGATCTTTAATTCAAAGAATTTGGGTGTGGGAGGGGCAACAATTAGAGGATATGAAGAAGCTATTAATGAAGGAATGGATATTGTTGTGAAAATTGATAGTGATGGACAAATGGATCCGGATGAAATTGAGATTTTAATAAATCCAATTTTGTTGGGAAAAGCAGATTACACAAAAGGTAATCGATTTTACTTAGTAAGTGATAGTGCTTCAATGCCAATTGTGAGAAGGATCGGGAATTTGGGGCTCTCATTTATAACTAAAATATCAACAGGTTATTGGAATATATTTGATCCTACAAATGGATTCACAGCGATACATAAAAGTGCATTGTCAAAATTGAATTTAAAAAGGATATCGAGTAGATTCTTTTTTGAAAGTGACATGCTTTTTAATCTAAAGTTAATACATGCAGTGGTCATCGATGTTCCTATGAAAGCAATATATGGGGATGAAAAAAGCAATCTGAGTATAAGAAATAGCTTAGGGGTCTTTTTTGTTAAAAATATAAGGAATGCGGTTAAGAGAATTGTTTATCAATATTTTCTACATGATTTCAATCCTGGTTCTATTAGTCTTATATTAGCAGCGATTTTCAGCATTTTTTCATTTTTTTTCGGGGGATATAACTTTTATCAATCAGTTGTCAATGGGACTCTGTCAAGCTCTGGAACTGTTATGTTGTCTGCATTGCCTTTATTTTTCTCAGTACAGTTTATTGTTTCTTTTTTTAACTATGATTACACTAGTATTCCTAAAATACCGTTGCAAATATTGTTAGGGGATAGATGAAATGGATCCACAAAAAAAAATTAATGATTTTAATATTTGGTCTAAAGAGCACTCAGAAAAATATGATGAAAATAATTATAATTCGGGTGTAGGAGGTTATTGCATGAGAGCTGGCCATGCAGTTTTAGAGAAGGGGGTGTCTAGAAAATTATACGAGAAAGTTTTAGAAGTAGGCTCTGGATCTGGTGTCCACATAGAGTATGTGAATCATGAATATCATGAATACTATGTGACAGATGCTAGTAATAGTATGCTTGATATTTGTAGAAGTAATATAGATAAAGATAATGTGGTTTTTCAGTTAGAAAACGCTATCGAATTGAGCTTTGAAGATGATTTTTTTGATAGAGTCATTGCTTGTCATGTTCTCGAACACCTCAGTAATCCTATTGATGCATTACTTGAATGGTATAGAAAATGTAAAAGTGGTGGAGTGATCTCAATACTTTTACCTTGTGACCCAGGTTTGATGTGGAGATTTGGTCGAACATTAGGGCCTCGAAAAAAATATGAGAGTATGGGCTTACCATATGATTTTATAATGGCAAATGAGCATATCAATCCAATAACTAATTTAATTGCAATTATTCGTTTTTTATTTGATGACGTACAGGAGTCTTGGTGGCCAACTAAAGTGCCAAATACTGATTTAAACCTTTTTTATTGTGTGCATATCAATGTTGAAAAGTGAATATTTTTTCATTTTTTTCTGTGTGCTAACATTGAGCATTGGACAAATACTGTTTAAAAAAATAAGTGTTCAAATTACAGATTTAAGGGAAATTACTTCCCCAAAAACGATTTTGTTATTCGCGATAGCAATTATTTTATATCTCATGTCAACTATTTTTTGGGTTTTAACTCTTAGAAGTATTGATTTATCTCTTGCATACATGTTCACGAGTTTAGGGTTTGTTATTATTCCTATAGCATCTTTTTATATTTTTAACGAGCCGTACTCGATTAAAAATATTATAGGTTCTATTTTTGTAATAGTTGGAATATGGATAAGTGTTAAATAACTTTTCTACACTTTCCATTTCGATTGAATTTTATATTTTACCCTTAATGACTATGTATTTTTACTGGGGGTCTCATGTTTGACTATGTTTGGCTGACAAACATTTTTGCATTTCTTTTATTATATGTGTGTTTTCCTGGGGTACTTATATATTTATCTTTTTTTAAAAAGATAAATATATTAGACGCAATTGGAAGTTCATTCTCTTTGGGTTTTGTACTATTCTCAATATTGACTCTATGTGGTTATATACTTAATTTAAATATATCATATCTACATTATGCATCGATTTTATTCAACCTTTTATTGTTGATTTATATAATATTAGCACGCGATAAAATAAAACTTATATATGAAATCCCACAAGTTTTTATTATTATATTGTTAGTTGCTTTTGGTGGTGCTTGGATTTCTCTATTTTCAGGTTGGTATCCAAGAGGTGATGCATCTGTTCATATGCAAGCAATTATTGGTGTTTTTAACGATGAATACATAAAAAACCCTTCTTATGCTTTGATTGAAAGACCTTTGATACCAGATCATGCTTTTGATGTTTATTACTTTCTTTTAGCCTTGATTTCAAGATATTCTGAGATTGAGGTCCCGATCGTTTGGCATTACTTATCTCCAATATTATCATTTATTTTGCCATTTACGTTATATTCATTTTTTAAGAGCATTACATTTAATAAGAAAATAATAACTACATTGATGATTTCATTCTTTATTTTTTCTTGTTATTTTACAAATATAATGAATGGTACTGTCTACGATGCATTGGTATATCCGAATAGGGTTTATCTATGGTTAATTCTTCCTATCTCCCTTGCCTTTCTGATTAGATTTCTCAGGAGTCATAAATCAATCCATTTGGTCATTAGTGTATTGACTGCAACCTCACAAGTTTTCATTCATCAACAAGGAATTATTGCTTACTTTTTAATTGGCGGTGGTATGTTATTAATTAGTTTTTTAAAGGGTCGTAAAGATGATTATGTCATGATCTTTAATACACTTTTACTTACTTTTTTATTAGCGGCGCCATTTGTTTTTATTAAACTTAAATATAATAAAGGATTTATTGAAATAGCAAGTGCTCCTATGTGGAAAGAAAAATATAACTTTACTTTTTTTAGTGAGAATTTCTTTTCCTTTCCGACTAACTACTATGATTTGGCGAGTCTTTCCATATCAATATTTTTTGTTTTTCTCCTTCGAACACATAAGTATCTTATTTTAGTTGTGTCGTCCTCAGCTATATTTACCTTCTTGGTAAGGTATAATCCAATTGCAGTTCCTTTTCTGGGAGATATTATCTCTTATGTTTCAATTAATAGACTTAATAGATTGGTTTTTCATTACGTAATATATGGCTTTGTTTTTTATTTGATGTGTTCTTTTTTTTCAAGAAAGATGAATTTTTCATCGAGGAGTTTTTATGCTTTTTTGTTGACGATGAGTATGTGTTTGGTCGGGTTTAGTGCCTGGGGTTCCTTCAAGAATGGAGATTTCCGACACATTATCCGCAATGGTATGTCGAGTGATGTATATACAGCCTATGAGACAGTTAAAGATCATATTGACATCAATAGTGTTATTCTCTCTGATGCTATCACTAGTTCGGATATTGTTTCTTTTATGAATGTTAGAGCCGTAGTGATACAGTTTAATGGAGGTGTCGATATAATAAATATAGATAATGAGAGAAAGTTAGTCAGTAGTATAGTGATAGATAAAGATAAAGACGGAGGTTATTTTAATAATTCTCTCGCTGAAAATCTTAAAAAATTTGGAGTGGATTATATTATAGTAAATAAAAATAAATTCAAGTTAGCTGGCAGCATTTCCGAACTCCATGAAATTATAAATTCTTGTTTAATTTATGAGGATGATTTTTATAAGATTATAAGAATTAAATTTGATGCACATCCTTGTTAATTTTAGTATGGTAATTCTTAATGGATTGGCCACCATAAAAATATATTTAACTTATGTCTATGAGTACCATTAATTATCACAACGGGACTCCATTATTTGATCTGGGTAGATTTGAGTTTGCTATTCAACTAGGTTGTTATCTGTTATGCCTAGTCCTATGACTTTACTCATGGCTTTGAAATTTTATGGGGACCTAACAACTTGAAAAACGTTGTTTACTAAATCGTTAAGCTAATTTTCAAAGCCATGACCAGATGATTTTTCACCAAATTTTGATGATATGATTTCGGCGTTGAGTATTAAGTCCAACAGCTTGAAGTTGAATGTGATGTTACACCGATTAAACGGACTCCTAATTACATAAAGCTATTGTTTTTCAAACGCTATTGGAGATACATATCCGATACTTCGGTGAAGCCATGTTCGGTTTTAAAAGTAATCAATATATCGCTGAAGCTTCTCTTCAGGCTGCACCAAACTTCAAATAAACGCTTCCTTAATCAATTCGCCTTTCAGTGTTTTGAAGAAGGCCTCCACTTCCGTATTGTCTGTGCAATAAACAGGACGATTCATGCTTTGTATCGCACCTATATCACTCGGTAGTGACGCACTCTATCTGTATGGAATAATAACCCCTGATTAGTCCTCCTAGATCTCACTACTTTCGTGCTTGCGAGCATGATCAAGTCCGTATCCAGTCGACTGCTTAAATCCCAACCCTCAACTTTCCTCGAAAATAAATCGATGATAACGGTTAAAGATCCCCACTTATTACCGTCCCCAATGTAGGTCACGTTCGATGACCATTGCTGGTAAATTTTTAATGGTTTTGATAACTCTCTACTATTGTTCCGACAGCGAAAGATTCTGTCAAAGTGTGCCTTTAATACTGCCTCTTCCATCAAGCGAGCTACGCGTTTTTATCCACTCTATCGCTTTCCTAATTCATTGCTTCGTGTATTTTCGGGCTGCCATATCTGCCTTCACTGTGCTTGTGTAAAAGCGCTATTCTTTCGCGCAGCACCTTGTCTATCTGTGCGTGGTTAGATACACCACGTCGCAGCCACGCGAAGTAGCCACTATTTGACACACAAATGTGCAGGCACATCAACGTCACAAAATACACACCAGTGAACGTTTTTATGAATCGGAAGGCTTGAGTATTTGTTCGGCTTTAAATCGTTGCCACTTTTTAGAATGTCATTTTCCTCTACAAGCTCAGCAACACCTTGTTTTAGCGATAAATAACGTATTGTGACTTTGGCTTCTTCTGAGATTTTGGAGGGGTTTTAGGTATAGCAAACACTCCATCTAGCTAAGCACGTCGCCCCTTAGAAAGCATAAATGGATGGAAATCTAATACTTCTACAACTGACCTGATTGTGCGATGACTTTAAAAGCTCCATTCCACCGCTTTACGTTTAAAGTCTAGTGAATATACCGCTGTCTTTTTTCCTGATTTATAAGCTGGCAAAAGGCCCTTCTTATGGACTGAAATACGTGTCCACTACAATAGGGGGAGGTCCAGTGCCTTTAACGATACTAAACACATAATCGTAGAAGCTTTTACTTGATGAGCAGCGAAGACTGCTCATAGAAGTATTTGATAGGCCTCCAAGCACAGATTTTTTATGTCCCTTGAACTGGTCCTCAGGGGCATAAAATTGCGTACCAAAGGGTGTGTTACAACTGGTTTTGGATTACGGGCAAGGGTTGGAGTACTGTTTGCCAATCTCTTCTATACGTTTCAGTAGCTCTTCCGGCAGCTCGACGTCTATAGAGTCGATGTTGGTTTTGAGCTGTTCAATTGTTGTAGCACCAATGATATTGCTGGCGACAAATGATCTGATATTCACATAGGCCAGTGCCATCTGTGATGGGTCAATGGCGAACTCCTCAGCAAGATCGACATAAGCCTGAGTTGCTGCCTGCCCTTGCTCGGTGAAGTATCGTGCGAAACGTTCCCAGCGGGTGCAGCGTGCGCCATCAGGTTTGGCGCCATTGAGATATTTTCCGCTCAACACACCAAACGCGAGCGGTGAGTAGGCGAGCAGTTCAACACCTTCCTGATGGCTGATTTCAGACAAGCCAACTTCAAAGCTGCGGTTGAGTAAATTGTAAGGGTTTTGAATAGAGACAATGCGCGGCAGGCTGTGTTTCTCAGCCAAACGAAGATAGCTCATTACACCCCATGGGGTTTCATTTGATACACCAATGTGACGGATTTTGCCTTCACGCACCAATTCTGCCAGCGCATCCAGAGTATCCAGCAGGGTGACGCCTGAGTTTTCGTCCTGATGGTCGTAGTTCAATTGTCCAAAACTGTTCACATGGCGCTGTGGCCAGTGCACCTGATAAAGGTCGATGTAGTCTGTCTGCAAACGGGCGAGACTGTCGTTGACCGCTTGGCGGACATTACGACGATCCAATGACATATTTTCGCGGATATAAGGTACGCCGCGGGGGCCAGCGACTTTGGTGGCGATAATGACTTTATCACGCTTGCCGGATTTCTGTAGCCAGGTACCAATGTACTTCTCTGTCAGCCCTTGAGTTTCTGGTGTCGGCGGCACCGCATACATTTCCGCCGTGTCAATAAAGTTCACACCGTGGTCGAGCGCAAAATCCAGTTGCTGATGAGCATCCGCTTCCGTGTTTTGCTGACCGTACGTCATGGTACCGAGACAAATCTTGCTGACTTCCAGGTTGGTATGGGGAAGTGTGTGGTATTGCATCCTTTCTCCTTGGGCTGCATCTCATGGACGACGGGAAATACGTTAACGAGATGTGCGGGGTTTACTTTCCATCTTAGGAAATTTTCCTGTCGGTACAAGCGAAAAAGTGGGGGAGCGGTGTCGGAATTGGATGAAGATTTTGAGCAGTCGCAAATGGATTACGTGGAAGCGCTCAGAAATATCAGTTTTAAATCACACACCCTAGTCTGAGACCTTATACTAGAATTAACATTCGATTAACAATGCGGGTAACAAGATGAAATTAAAGCAATTGAAGAGCTGGATACAGGCTCACCCCGACAACGTACCCCATTGCTATGTGATCGCGCATGCAGGTGGTGCGCAGTATGTGGTGGAAGTAGAAGTCAGACACAAACTAGAGCCTTTGAAAGATGACAATACCGACGAGGTGCTGCATTTTGACAACATGGAGCAGGTGTCGGAGAAACTTCGGAAGGTCGGCGTGAAAAAAGCCACGCTTCGCCTGCTTGATCCCTATGACGAATTTGGACCCGCAGACACAAGCTGTAACGAAGACATGGAAATTACGCTGTAAGGTTAGCTTTCGCTTTCTGGCAGCATAAAGTGGCGGGCGAGTATCTTGCCCGTGAACTGGGTGCGAAGATAAAAGCCTCGGGGTAAGGTTTTGATGGGTTGGCCTTTTGCACCATAAGCTTCCGTTTTTGCTTTGCTGTTTGCTGCTTTGGGACGAAGCTGTAAATACTCACCATGTCTGGCGCTGATTTCATGTACCTTGCCCAGCACGATAAACTCCATTAACTCTTCCCAATCCGCTTTGAGCTGCGCTTCTTCATCTTCAGAGGGTTGCCATAGCAAAGGCATGCCGACATGACGCTCACATACCGGTATTTCCCGTTCACCTTCAACCGGGATCCAAAGCACTTTGGATAACTTATTGCGAATGTGGCTTTGTTCCCAAGTCAGTCCCTGAACCCCTGTCAGTGGTGCAACACAGACAAATGTGGTTTCCAGTGGTTTTCCAGTATGGCTGATCGGAATCGATTTCAGCTCGATCCCGATCTCCTGGAAATCCTGTTCGGGTTTACTGCCCGCCGTGGCTCCCAAGCATGTCTCCAATAACATGCCTACCCAGCCTTTTTCACGGCGAAGATCAGCAGGACACTCTAGCCCGTGTTGCTCAGCAAGCTCGCCAAGCGTATAACCCGCCAAGGAAAAGGCGCGTTCAAGGAGTTCAATTTCAGATGTTGGGGCTGGGATCATAGTGGCTTTGAGTACGATTAATCTGATGAGAACGCTATCAGTCTCCACAAAATGGATCCACCGATTTTTGCATTTATCTTTGAGTTATCCACATTGATCTGCTGATATAAGGTATAAAAATGGATCATGGATGCCTATACAGTGGTTTTGCTCACAGAATATGGTTGATTTTGGATCATACTGGCGACAAAGTGAACGAGTCATGTGGGTAAGTCAAAGTTTGATGGATCTTTGACCACTTTAAGATCGTTCTAAATTTGGTCATTAAATTTCAAGTTAACCACAGTGAGATTTTTATCTATGTAATTGAAATATAATTATATATATTTATTTGCTCAGTCCGTAATGTGTCTTTAATTCGCCATGGTGAGACACTTTTAATCAGTTTGAAGTCTGTTCTGCACAAATGTATCCACAGAAAGCGTGAATAAATGTGCGCTTAGTCTCACCGAGCTGTTTATAACTTTGGGTAACTGGTGGAATTATCCATAAAGGCGGTTGAAGCCCCCAAAAAATGCGTCTCATACACAATGTTTGTTTACCACTGTGCACATAGTGTGAAAAAATCACTGGTAATAGAGATTTATATTTGAGGTCGTCCAGTGATAGATGGCGATGGCTACCGTCCCAACGTAGGGATAGTAATTTGTAACAGCCACGGTCAAGTTCTCTGGGCTCGTCGATACGGACAACACTCTTGGCAATTTCCACAAGGTGGTATTGATGACGGTGAAACTCCTGAACAGGCCATGTACCGTGAACTCTACGAAGAGGTAGGGTTAACAAAGAAAGACGTAAGAATTCTGGCTACCAGTCGTCACTGGTTACGCTATAAATTACCTAAACGTCTGGTACGCTGGGATTCCAAGCCAGTGTGTATCGGCCAGAAGCAAAAATGGTTTTTGCTGAAGCTGGAGTGTGACGAGTCAAAGGTGAACATGCAACGCGGGGGGACGCCGGAATTTGATGGCTGGCGCTGGGTCAGTTATTGGTACCCCGTAAGGCAAGTGGTGTCGTTTAAACGCGAAGTTTATCGACGCGCGATGAAAGAGTTTGCGCCTATGGCGATGCCTTTTCGCGAAAGAAAAAATAAACGGAAAGGTAAGCGGGGCACAGCGAAAAACTAAGGAAAAACGTCGAGGGCGCTGATGCTGACGAAACTGCGGGATATCGTTAACAATGTAGCGTCGTCCACCGACGTCAAACAGGCGCTCAATGTTTTAGTGCGTGAGACCTGTTCTGCGATGGAGACGGAGTGTTGCTCTGTCTACATCGCCGATTATGACCGTGAACAATATGATCTTATGGCGACGCAGGGACTCAATACCCGTGCACGCCGTGTTTCTCTCTCCTTTAATGAAGGTCTGGTGGGTTTGGTTGGTCGCCGCGCCGAGCCTATCAACCTAGCACTTGCCAGTTCCCATAGCGACTTCAAACACTTTCCTGATATCGGCGAAGACATTTTCCACGCTTTTCTTGGTACGCCTATTATTTATCGCCGAACAGTGCTGGGTATCCTGGTTGTCCAGCAGCGTGACTCGCGTCAGTTCGATGAAAGTGAAGAGTCATTCCTTGTTACGCTCGCCGCCCAGTTGGCCGTGGTGTTTGCCCATGCCAAAGCACAAGGGGTCTGGCCTAATAATGCCAAAGGGGCGTTATTGCTCGAGGGTGCGGCAGCTTCGCCAGGTGTTGCTATTGCCAAAGCCTGGTGTGATGTTTCACAGCCACGTCTTGATTTGGTATTCCCTGCTTCTTGCCTTGATACCCAAAAAGAACGCGACAGATTGGATGGCGCTATCAGTGCTGCCATTACCGAATTCCGCCGTTTGCGGAAGCGGTTTGACAGCGAATTGAATCAGGACACGCTGGCGATCTTCGATCTTTTTATCCACCTTCTTAACGATCCCATGTTGCGAAAGGCCATGAATGAACGCATTCAGAATGGCGACTTGGCAGAATGGGCGGTGAAGCAAACCATTGACGCATTTTCTGAGCGTTTCCAGAATATGTCCGATCCTTACCTTCGTGAACGTGCGAACGATGTGAAGGAGCTTGGACAGCGCCTGCTTTATTTCCTTGAGAACCAAGAAATTAAGCAGTGGAATTTTGATGAGCCTATCGTGCTGTTTGCCCGTGAACTGACGGCTGCCATGCTGGCTGCGATCCCTCGTGATCGTTTAGCTGGTGTCGTCGCTGAAGAAGGCGCAGTGAACGCACACGCCGCGATTCTGGCAAGAGCGCTCGGTATTCCCGCTGTTATGGGGGTTGAATTCAGCCCGCAGTTGATTCACCGCAAGCAGATTGTGCTTGATGGTTTCAAGGGACGGTTACTGGTTGAACCAGCTCCGCAGGTGCTCGAAGAGTATGAACGTCTTCGCGACGAAGAGCTCGAACTGCAACAGGAAGTCGAAAGTACTTTCACCAAGAAAACAGAAACTGCCGATGGGGTGAGGGTTGAAGTCCATTTGAATGCGGGACTCAGTGCTGATACCAGCATTGCGATAAACCGAGGGGTCGATGGTGTTGGCCTCTACCGTACCGAAGTGCCGTTTTTGATGCAACGAAGCTTCCCGTCGGAAGACGATCAGGTGAATCAATACCGTGCGATTCTGGATTGCTATCCTAAGCAGCCAGTGGTCATGCGCACACTGGATATTGGCGGTGACAAGCCGTTACCTTATCTTAAAATCGAAGAGGACAATCCCTTCCTAGGCTGGCGCGGAATCCGTTTTACCCTGGACCACCCAGATATCTTCCTGATTCAGGTTCGTGCCATGCTGCGTGCCAGTATCGGGCGCGACAACCTTTCTATTCTGCTTCCCATGATCTCTGGATTATCAGAGCTTCTTGAAGCTAAGGCGCTGATTGAAAGGGCCTTTTCGGAAGTGACAGAAATCGCTGATCAGCAAGGAGAGACATTAAAGCTGCCGAGGTTAGGTATCATGGTCGAAGTCCCTTCTGTCCTCTATCAGCTGGATACCATCGCGCCGCATATCGATTTCCTCTCAGTAGGTACCAATGACCTGACACAGTATTTATTGGCTGTAGACAGAAACAACGCCCGGGTCGCTGAGGTCTATGATACATTCCACCCATCAGTATTGGCGGTGCTTAAACAAATTCTAGACAATAGCAAACGGCTCAAGCTGCCAGTGAGTGTCTGTGGTGAGTTTGCCGGTGATCCTATTGGCGCAGTATTGCTGGTAGGTATGGGGTATAGACAGCTCAGTATGAACACACGAAGTGTGGCGAAGATAAAATACGTACTGCGCCACATCCCCAGCGAGGAGTTGGAATCGCATACGGCGACTGTCCAACAACTGTCATTAGCGCGTGATATAAGAAACGCCTCTGAAGCCTTTTTAGAGCAGTACAATCTCGGCGGTTTGATCCGGGTAGGTAAATAGCCCGAGCTTTACTGGGATGTTAGGCAAAGGGAAATAATAAGGTGACTTGGCTTTTGTCTTGCGCCAATAGGAATCTTTCATGTTAGAAGCCACATTGTGGTTGTTTGGCGTTTGTCTTTTCGTCGGTGGCATTGTTGGTCTGTTAGCCGGGCTATTAGGTATCGGTGGCGGCCTGATTGTCGTGCCTGCGTTGAGTGTTCTTCTGCCCTGGGCAGGAATATCTGCCAATCTCGTGATGCCGATGGCGCTCGCCACTTCGCTTGCCAGCATTGTTATCACCTCTTCCTCATCTGCTTATACCCATTATCGCTTGGGCAATGTTCAACCTTCGGTTATCCGCACACTGTTGCCGGGTATTCTGTTTGGAGGTCTGTTGGGTAGTGGTATAGCTGACCGAATGCCAACTGAATATTTACCGAAAGTGTTTGGGACTATTGTGCTGCTGCTTGCTCTTCAAATGGCGTTGTCGCTGCGGGTTAAGTCGGTCAGACCGTTACCTTCCCCTCTTGGGAGTATGACCAGCGGGACAGCGATTGGTATGATAGCGAGCCTTGCGGGAATTGGTGGCGGTTCATTAACCGTGCCTTACTTGAATTGTCATGGCATCGAAATGCGTAAAGCCATCGGAAGTGCTTCACTGTGCGGTGTCTTTTTGGCGTTATCTGGTGTCATTGGTTTTATCTTTTTCGGGCTGACTCAACCCGAAGCGCTACCACCATACAGTGTTGGGTATGTTTACTTACCTGCGTTGATTGGTATTGTAGTCACTTCCGTAATGACAACACGTTACGGTGCGAGACTTGCGACCCAATTACCGACACCCATTATAAAACGCGTATTCGCGGTGTTTTTGCTCTTAGTGGGCGCAAGCATGTTTTTTAGCTAAGGAAGACGAATTCATGTCACTGACATTTCCCCAAATAGATCCTGTCCTGATTGAAATCGGGCCGCTGGCAGTCCGCTGGTATGGCTTGATGTACCTTGCTGGTTTTGCGTTTGCGCTCTGGTTAGCTAACCGCCGTGCAGACAAACCGGGTAGTGGATGGACAAGAGATGAAGTGAGTGACTTACTGTTCGCAGGCTTCTTGGGGGTCGTGTTAGGCGGTCGTATTGGCTACGTGCTGTTCTACCAATTTGACGCTTTCCTTGCCGATCCCTTATTCCTGTTCAAAGTGTGGACAGGCGGCATGTCCTTCCATGGCGGATTGTTGGGCGTGATTGCAGCCATGGCTTGGTATGCCCGCAAGACCAAGCGGACTTTCTTCGCTGTTTCAGACTTTATTGCGCCACTGGTACCATTTGGACTGGGTGCAGGCCGTCTGGGTAACTTTATCAATGGTGAGCTTTGGGGGCGTGCGACAGACATGCCATGGGGGATGATTTTCCCAACAGGAGGCTCAATTGCACGTCATCCTTCGCAGCTTTACGAGTTTTTACTGGAAGGCATCGTGTTGTTCCTCATCCTGAACTGGTTTATTAAGAAGCCGCGGCCTGCTGGTGCCGTTTCCGGTCTGTTCCTGATTGGTTACGGGGCGTTTCGCTTTATTGTCGAGTTTTATCGTGAGCCTGACGCACACTTGGGCCTATTTGGTGATTGGATCAGCATGGGACAAATATTGTCGACGCCAATGATTATTGTGGGTGTGTTGATGGTAGTCTGGGCCTATCGCAGAGACCCAAGCGCAGCGCGCTCCGCATAACAATTTCAGTTTAAGCCGCAGATCTCTGCGGCTTTCTTTATATTTGTGATTTATCACCCCGCTGCAGCGGGTAGTAAACGAAAGGAAGAACCATGAAGCAATATCTTGATTTGATGCAGGATATCATTGATAACGGCACCGACCGCGGTGACCGTACTGGAGTGGGGACACGCTCTGTTTTTGGACGTCAGATGCGTTTCGATCTTAGCGAAGGCTTTCCGCTGCTGACCACCAAAAAGCTTTACACGCGTGCCATCATTCATGAGTTGCTTTGGTTCCTCAATGGCGATACCAACATCAAGTATCTGCAAGACAACAATGTGACAATCTGGGACGAGTGGGCAACAGACGAGGGCGATCTTGGCCCGGTTTATGGCGCACAATGGCGTTCATGGGCCTGTCCGGATGGTTCTACTGTTGACCAGATAGCCGAGCTGATTGAACAGATCAAAACCAAACCAAATTCACGCCGCCATATCATTTCGGCTTGGAACCCTGCTGACCTGCCTGACGAGACCATCAGCCCACAAGCAAATGCAGAGCAAGGCAAGATGGCACTGGCACCATGCCACTGTTTGTTTCAGTTCTACGTAGCTGATGGCAAGTTGTCTTGTCAGCTTTACCAGCGCAGCGCAGACTATTTTCTGGGCGTACCTTTCAATATCGCGAGTTATGCGCTGTTCACGCACATGATTGCGCAGCAGTGTGATTTGGAAGTGGGTGATTTCGTTCATACCTTCGGTGATGTTCACCTTTATCACAATCACTTGACCGATGATATTGTTTACGAGCAGCTCAAGCGTGAGCCGGGTAATCGGCCAACCCTGACAATCAAACGTAAGCCCGATTCTATCTTCGATTACAAGTTGGAAGATTTTGAGATTGAAGGTTACGAAGCTCAGCCGTCTATTAAAGCGCCTATTGCGGTTTAAGGGTCAAAAGCTAGGAAGAGCAGCTCCTAGGAAGAGAAGGTCCTAGGAAAGAAAAGAGCGGTAACTGATGAGTATCAGTACCGCTTTTTTGTTGTCTGGACTAGTTGATATTGTTCCTGCAGAACTCTAAATACAAAAATGCCCGCATCAGCGGGCGTTTTCAAATCAGTTTGTCAGTATTGCTTATTGGGTTGCCAGCATCACTAGCGAAGGAACCGCAATAAATACCAGACCTAAATAAGCCACAACAGCCATCTTGTTCTTCGCTGCAGCTTCACCCAGCATTTCCGCACACTTCAGTGGGATTTCGCGTAGGAATGGCGTACCGAAGATCAGTAGGGTTGCCATGATGTTGAATGCCAGGTGTACCAGAGCGATCTGCAGGGCAAATACAGCGTTTGGACCGGTCACCGCAGTTGCTGCCAGCAGAGCAGTGATACAGGTACCGATGTTCGCACCCAGAGTAAACGGATACACGTCGCGTACTTTCAGTACGTTGGTACCAACCAGTGGAACCATCAGACTGGTCGTCGTAGAAGAAGACTGAACCAGAATGGTAACCAAAGTACCTGACATGATGCCGTGGATAGGACCGCGACCAATCGCTTTATGCAGCATTTCTTTTGCACGGCCCACCATCAGAGAGCGCATCAGCTTGCCCATCATAGTGATAGAAGCGAAGATAAGTGCAATACCCAGCAGAGCAAGTACGATACCGCCCCAGCTACCTGGCAGTGTAGACAGCATATCTTTAGTGCCATTAACCAGTGGCTTGGTGATTGGACCCATAAAGTCCAGACCTTTCATGCTCAGGCTGCCTTCAAACATAAAAGGTGCCACCAACCAGCTTGAGATCTTGTCCAGCAGGCCGAACATCATTTCCAGCGGCAGGAAGATAGCTACAGCAATCAGGTTAAAGAAGTCGTGAACAGTTGCACAGGTGAATGCACGGCGGAATTCTTCTTTGCAGCGCGCGTGACCCAGGCTTACCAGAGTATTGGTCACGGTAGTGCCGATGTTTGCACCCATCACCATAGGGATGGCTGTTTCAACTGGCAGGCCGCCAGCGACGAGACCAACAATAATAGAAGTTACAGTACTGGAAGACTGGATGAGCGCTGTCGCTACGATACCAATCATCAGACCTGCAACTGGATGAGACGCGAATTCAAACAAGGTTCTAGCCTCGTCACCCGCAGCCCATTTGAAACCACTTCCAACCATGGATACTGCTAGAAGCAGTACATAAAGCATGAGTGCCAGGTTGGCCCAACGTACCCAATTCTTAGAGCTGTTAATCGGTGCAGCAGTAGAAGCTTGGGAGGTCATAAGAGAAATCTCCGTGACAGTTAAATGTCAGATTTGTGTCAATGAAAGAATCTGGCGCGGATATTAGGTACGAAATATTTCACTAATATGACAGTTTTAAGGCGGTGCATTAGCCATTGATAAGAAAGGGTGTAAACACTTTGTGCTATGTGCACTTATTTCCATAAAAAACATAGAGATAAGTGGTATTTATAAGGGGTGGAATCGCAGTATAAAAAATAGGCACTTGAACCGTTTGAAGGCTTGATGCAGGCTGGATTGGGTACGTTTATTACAGAGTCGCCGATTTTCGTTGCGAAAAAAGTAACAATTTTGATTGGATACTTCGGAAATTTCGATGTTTAATCTCCGAAGAACCGATTTTTCTTTATCGATGATCGGCGCCTAGACTAGTAGAGATTAACTAATTTAACGGAGTGCTTTTAATGACTGATGCGATTCGTCAGTTTATGAAGATGGAATCAGCTGGTGGTTTAGTGCTGATCGTTGCTGCGATTCTGGCGATTATTATTGCCAACTCGCCTTTGCAGCCACTGTATGACAGCGTGCTTCATAGCTACATAGCTGGTTTGTCTGTTGCACATTGGATCAATGACGGCCTTATGGCCATCTTCTTCTTACTGATTGGACTTGAGGTTAAAAGGGAGCTGATTGAAGGCGCTCTGAATACCAAAGAGAAAGCGATCTTCCCTGCTATTGCTGCTGTGGGTGGTATGGTTGCCCCGGCAATGGTTTATCTGGCGTTTAATGCCGGCGATCCTGTAACACAAGCGGGTTGGGCAATCCCAGCTGCGACTGACATTGCCTTCGCACTGGGTGTGATGGCGCTGCTTGGTAAACGCGTTCCGTTAGCACTGAAAGTCTTCCTGCTTGCGTTGGCGATTATCGATGACCTTGGCGTTATTGTGATCATTGCGCTGTTCTACAGTAGTGATTTGTCTGTGACTGCTCTTACTGTTGCTTTCCTTGCTACGGCAGCACTTTTCCTAATGAATGCCAAAGGAGTGACCGCGACCAAGTGGTATTTGTTAGTCGGTGCCATTCTTTGGGTCAGCGTTCTGAAGTCTGGTGTGCACGCGACGCTGGCTGGCGTAGTGTTGGGCTTTGTCATTCCACTTGAAGGTGGAAAAGACGGCAAGTCCCCGCTCAAAGAGCTGGAGCACGCCATTCACCCTTATGCTGCGTTCCTCATACTGCCTATCTTTGCGTTTGCAAATGCAGGTGTATCGCTGGAAGGTGTATCAATGGAAAGCCTGACTAACACGCTTCCATTGGGTATCGCGCTAGGTCTATTGGTGGGTAAGCCTTTGGGTATTTTTACTTTGAGCTGGGCGTCAGTAAAACTGGGTATTGCACGCTTACCTGAAAACGTGGACTTTAAGCAAATTTTTGCCGTGTCTTTGTTGTGTGGTATCGGCTTCACCATGTCCATCTTCATTTCGTCGCTGGCGTTTGTAGGTGTGGATGAAAGCTACATTACCTTCTCACGACTGGGCATTCTTATTGGTTCAACTATCTCGGCTGTGGCAGGTTACGCCCTGCTAAATGCTGTATTGCCGAAATCGAGTGAGGTGGAGGAAGATAGCGATGAGAAGAAAATTAGCATTGATTATTAGTGTTGCTCTTTTCGCAGCACCAGTACTGGCGACGGATAAGTACTCACACTGTTTTGATGATAGTTCGACAGACGTGTGCAAGGCTTTCCTTGCTGGGCTGGAAACAACCCAACCTGAGGTTGTTGAGAAAGCATCACTAACAACAACACCAAGCGTCAATAAAGACACCCTATTAGGCAGAGCGCTGGAACAGCGTGCAGGAGGTCGTTACAAGACCTCCACCATTGCCAAAAAAGGATAGGCTACCATTTCAAAACGCCAGCCGCGGATAACGCGTCTGGCGTTTTTTCGTTGAGAACACATGTCACACTTAAACTACAACCACCTCTATTACTTCTGGATGGTCTGTAAGCAAGGTTCAGTGTCCAAGGCAGCTGATGCCCTGTTCCTGACGCCACAGACGGTTACAGGGCAGATCAGAGCGCTTGAAGAGCGCCTTAAAGGCAAATTGACCAAGCGTGTAGGAAGAAATATCGAACCAACAGAGCTCGGGCAGCTAGTTTTCAAGTACGCTGACAAGATGTTTGGGCTGAGTTATGAAATGCTCGATATCGTGAATTACAGCCAGCGAGAGCACCAGTTGTTCGATGTTGGTGTCGCGGACGCACTTTCGAAAAGCCTTGTTAGCCGTGTTCTACTGAAAGCTTTGCCGGAAGATGATGGTATTCACCTTCGCTGCTTCGAGTCGACCCATGAACTTTTGCTTGAGCAGCTCAGTCAGCACAAATTAGATATGATTCTGTCAGATTGCCCTGTGGATTCAACACAAAGCCCCGGTCTTTTCAGTGTGAAAATAGGCGAGAGCATGATGAGTTTCTTCTGTTCAGGAGATACCTCCAAGAAGCGTTTTCCTGCTGTCATTGAAGAGCATAAGCTGCTTATTCCAAGCACACGTACTGCCATGGGGCGCAAGCTAATGCATTGGTTTGATAGCCAGGGCATCACGCCTACCATTCTGGGAGAGTTTGATGATGCGGCATTGATGAAAGCATTTGGATCGAATCACAAAGCCATGTTTGTTGCCCCGACATTTTACTCTTCAGATGTGCTGGAGCTTCCCAATGTTATGGAAGTGGCAAAAGTGGAAGCGCTGAAAGAAGAGTACTATGTCATTTTTGCGGAACGAATGATTCAGCACCCTGCAGTAAAACGCATATGTGAAGCCGATTTCAGCAAATTGTTTCACTAAGTCTCAACATCTTTATAGCATTCTTAAGCGCGGACCATTGTTACTGCCCTGAACAGTGTTAAACTTAAGTCAAACACAAACAAACCTTTAGACGTATTTTTTAGCAGGCAGTAAGTATGGAATTAAAACAGATGCAAGAAGCTGGGCCTAAGGCCGTGCAGTTGCTTAAAGCAATGGCTAATGAGCGCAGACTCTTCATACTGTGTTATCTGCTGGAAGGGGAAATGTCGGTTGGCACGCTGAGTGAGAAGCTAGAACTCAGTCAGTCTGCATTATCTCAACACCTAGCCTGGTTGAGACGGGATGGCTTGGTGGCGACAAGAAAAGAAGCGCAGACAGTCTACTATTCGCTGAAAAGTGTAGAAGTGCAAACCATCATGACAACACTACACCAGTTGTATTGCAGTAAATAAAAATTAGAACAAATAAAAAAACCGGCCATGAGCCGGTTTTTTTATTTCAAATCGGAGCGCTATTACAGAGCTTTGATTTGAGCAGCCAGAGCAGCTTTATGACGAGCAGCCTTGTTCTTGTGGATCAGGCCTTTAGTAGCCATGCGGTCCAAGATAGGTTGCGCTTCAGCATATGCTTTAGTAGCCGCTTCTTTATCGCCTGCTGCAATAGCTGCGATAGTTTTTTTCAGGTAAGTGCGCATCATTGAGCGACGGCTTGCGTTGTGCTGGCGACGCTTCTCAGATTGGATTGCACGCTTCTTAGCAGATTTGATATTCGCCAAGGGTCTAACTCCCAAATCTTATATTCGGTGACAATTTAAGGCCGAGGAATATGCCTCGTTTTACCCGAGTTGTCAATTCATTTGTGCAAATATCCGCCGCACTCACCTTAGGATTGGCGTGCTGCGAACATCGCGGTTAATATGGCGGCAGATTCTACCAGCATTCTTTACTTGAAGTAAGCCTTTTATCTGTGCTTTTCGTGCTATTCAAGGTGCCTCCTTTCTTTTTATAACTACAGGGGGCTCGGGCGACAGGCAGGCAGGTTTACTTCCTTTTGCTTTTTAAGGGGATATAGGTGTCAAAGCGATTACTTCGCTCCGGATTGATTGTCAGTTCGATGACCATGGTTTCGCGTGTGATGGGTCTCGTGCGTGATGTGGTTATCGCGAATTTAATGGGGGCAGGCGCTGCAGCAGATGTTTTCTTCTTTGCTAATAAAATCCCCAATTTCCTGAGACGCCTTTTTGCAGAGGGGGCTTTTTCGCAGGCATTTGTTCCGGTGTTGGCCGAATACCAAGCCAGTGACGATAAAACCAAAACTCGCGAGTTGATTGCCTATGTGTCGGGCACACTGGGTCTGTTGGTAACGATAGTCACCTTGATCGGGGTGATTGCCTCACCCGTTATCACGGCATTGTTCGGGATGGGGTGGTTCCTCGATTGGGTAAACGATGGCCCTTCTGCCCACAAATTTGAATTGGCCTCTCTGATCCTCAAGATCACCTTTCCATATCTTTGGTTTATCACTTTTGTGGCGCTGGCTGGCTCGATTCTCAATACCTTGGGTCGTTTTGCAGTTTCGTCTTTCACACCGGTGTTTCTGAACATTGCGATGATTTCAGCGGCGATTTGGATTTCACCAAATATGGAACAGCCTGAGATTGGTCTGGGTATTGGTGTATTTCTGGGGGGGCTTATTCAGTTTGGTTTCCAAATCCCGTTCCTCTATCGCGAAGGGATGCTGGTTCGTCCTAAATGGGGCTGGTCGCATCCGGGTGTGGTTAAAATTCGCACTCTAATGATTCCTGCATTGTTTGGGGTTTCTGTTAGCCAGATTAACCTCTTGCTTGATACCTTTATTGCGAGTTTCCTGGCAACAGGTTCTATCAGTTGGCTTTACTACTCAGATCGCCTGCTGGAATTTCCATTGGGTTTGTTTGGGATTGCTATTGCGACAGTAATTCTTCCTGCGCTTTCCAAAAAACATGTGGAGCAATCTTCAGGACATTTTGCGTCGACCATGGATTGGGGCGTGCGCATGGTGCTGCTGCTTGGCGTTCCAGCTATGGTCGGTATGATTGTGCTAGCGAAACCAATGCTGATGGTCCTCTTTATGCGCGGGGAATTTGGCGCTGACGATGTGAATGCGGCAGCGATGTCACTTATCGCTTATTCATCAGGACTGCTTAACTTTATGTTGATAAAGGTGTTGGCGCCTGGTTACTACGCCCGTCAGGACACAAAAACACCAGTGCGCTATGGCATTATCGCCATGGCAAGCAACATGGGCTTTAATTTAATTTTTGCCTATTTCTACGGCTACGTAGGCTTGGCGATTGCTACTGCGCTCTCAGCGCTAGTCAATGCAGGCTTGCTATACCGTGGCCTTCACAAGCAGCAGGTTTACCGCGTCAGCAAAGATACTGTGGTGTTTACTTTGCGTCTTGTCGTTGGTGTGGTGCTGATGGGCGCGGTGGTTTATCACTTTATGCCGGTATTTGACCAGTGGTTGGTGATGGATTTGTGGCAACGGGTCTATACGCTGACCGGCTTAATTGCTTCGGGCGCAATCACTTACGTAGTCTCGCTGGTGATTTTGGGTTTGCGACCGCATCAACTTCGCGCTGAAGGCTGATTGCAGCTTCTGATTAGTATATAATCCGTCGGTTTTTTAAGGGGAAAGCTGTTTTACCGCTATGGAATTAATTCGGGGTATCCATAACATCCGCGATAGACATCGTGGCTGCGTGCTAACAATCGGTAACTTTGACGGTGTCCATCTCGGTCATCAGGAAGTGCTGCGCCGCGTGGTGGAAAAAGCACGCGAACTTGGTTTGCCTTCAACGGTAATGCTGTTTGAACCTCAGCCACGGGAGCTTTTTTCGGGAGAAAATGCCCCGGCAAGACTTACCCGACTTCGAGATAAGTACGTTCAACTGGCCAAACTGGGTGTTGAGCGTCTTGTCATGGTCAACTTCAACGTCAAATTCGCCTCTATCACGCCGCATGACTTCGTTCATCGCTTGTTGGCTGAACAATTGGGTGTTAAGTTTCTCGTGGTTGGTGATGATTTTCGCTTTGGCGCTAAGCGTCAGGGCGATTTTTGTTATCTGCAAAACGAAGCCAAAACCGTTGGTTTTGAAGTGGTAAGCACTGACAGTTTTACTGTTTCAGAACAACGTGTCAGCAGCACTGCGATTCGTAATGAATTGGCTGCGGGACATCAAGCTGAAGCAGAATCCATGCTTGGTCGCCCTTATAGCATTAGCGGTCGCGTTTCCCATGGTAAAAAGTTAGGTCGAACCATCGGCTTCCCGACGGCAAATGTTCCGCTCAAGCGTCGTGTATCTCCTGTTTCTGGTGTGTATGTGGTGCGAGTTGGTGGAATTGAAGAAGAACAATGGCTGGGTGGTGTAGCGAATGTCGGTACACGGCCTACTGTCAACGGTGTGCGCCAACAACTGGAAGTACACCTTTTTGACCTGGAGAGTGATCTCTATGGTCTTCAAATCGAAGTGCAGCTTTTACATAAACTGCGTGACGAGATGAAATTTGGCTCGCTCGATGAGTTGAAAGCCCAAATCGGAATTGATGCCCAGACAGCGCGTGCGTGGCTGGCTGAGCATGATGAGAAATAATGTCTAAACGTCCATATACGGAATGAACAATCAATGAGTGACTTTAAAGATACCTTAAACCTGCCGGAAACTGGGTTTCCGATGCGAGGTAATCTTGCACAGCGCGAGCCACAGATGCTCAAGCGCTGGTATGACGAAGATCTTTACGGTGAAATCCGTAAAGCGAAGAAAGGCAAAAAATCTTTCATTTTGCATGACGGCCCTCCGTATGCGAACGGCAACATTCACATTGGTCACTCCGTAAACAAAATTCTTAAAGACATTATTATTAAGTCCAAAACCCTTTCGGACTTCGACGCACCTTACGTACCAGGTTGGGACTGTCACGGCCTGCCTATTGAACTGATGGTTGAAAAGAAAGTCGGCAAGCCAGGACAGAAAGTGTCTGCTGCTGAATTCCGTCAGAAGTGTCGTGAGTATGCTGCGAAGCAGGTTGAAGGCCAGAAGGCAGACTTCAAACGTCTGGGCGTGTTGGGTGAGTGGGACAAACCATACCTGACCATGGACTTTGACACCGAAGCAAACATCATCCGTGCACTGGGTAAAATCGCGGGTAATGGTCACCTGCATAAAGGTTTTAAACCTGTTCACTGGTGTACTGACTGTGGTTCTGCACTGGCAGAAGCTGAAGTCGAGTATTACAACAAAGTTTCTCCTTCAATCGATGTCATGTTCGGTGCTGTCGACGAAGCAGCAGTGCTGTCTAAGTTCAACCTGAACGAAGGTCATGCAGGTCAAGGTGATGTGTCTATCGTTATCTGGACCACCACGCCTTGGACTCTGCCAGCGAACCGTGCAGTCGCGGTTTCTGATGCGCTGGAATACGTGCTGGTTCAAGTGGAAGGTGAAAAGCCACGTCGTCTGATCATGGCAGCAGAGCTTGCAAAAGATGTGATGGATCGTGCCGGTATCGAGCACTTCCACAATCTGGGCTTCTGTAAAGGTGATGCGCTGGAACTGCTGCGCTTTAACCACCCATTCTACAGCTTCGATGTTCCTGTGATCTTGGGCGATCACGTGACGACTGAATCAGGTACCGGTGTTGTACACACTGCACCTGGTCACGGTCAGGAAGATTTCGCGGTTGGTCAAAAGTACAACCTTGAAGTGGCTAACCCAGTAGGTAGCAACGGTGTTTACTTGCCAGACACAGAGCTGTTTGCAGGTCAGCACGTATTGAAAGCGAACGATAACGTGGTTGAAGTGCTGAAAGAGCACGGTGCACTGCTGCATCACCACGCTTACGAGCACAGCTACCCGCATTGCTGGCGCCACAAAACACCAATTATCTTCCGTGCAACGCCACAGTGGTTTATCTCTATGGAGAAAGCGGGTCTGCGCGCAAAAGCACTGGAAGAAATCAAAAACGTACAGTGGATCCCTGAGTGGGGCCAGAATCGTATTGAGTCAATGGTAGAAGGTCGTCCTGACTGGTGTATTTCACGTCAGCGTACTTGGGGTGTGCCAATTGCCCTGTTCGTTCACAAAGAAACGGCAGAGCTTCACCCGAACACCGTTGAGCTGATTGAGCAAGTGGCTCAGAAAGTTGAGCAGTCTGGCATTCAGGCATGGTGGGATCTAGACGCTGAAGAACTGCTTGGCGCAGAAGCGGCAAACTACGAGAAAGTGCTGGATACTCTGGACGTATGGTTCGACTCAGGTGCAACGCACTATGCAGTGGTTAATCAGCGCGAAGAGTTTGCAGGCCATGAAGCAGATATGTATCTGGAAGGTTCAGACCAACACCGCGGTTGGTTCCAGTCTTCCCTGATGACCTCTGTAGCGATCAAGAATCATGCTCCTTATAAACAGGTTCTGACGCACGGCTTCACTGTTGACGGCCAAGGCCGCAAGATGTCGAAGTCTATCGGTAATGTGGTTTCACCTCAGGACGTGATGAACAAGTTGGGTGGCGACATCCTGCGTCTGTGGGTGGCATCGACTGACTACACCGGTGAGATGACAGTTTCTGACGAAATCCTGAAGCGAAGCGCAGACGCATACCGTCGTATCCGAAACACTGCGCGCTTCTTGCTGGCGAACCTGAACGGCTTCAACCCTGAAACTGACATGGTTGCAGCGGAAGATCTGGTGGTTGCAGACCGCTGGGCAGTGGGCAAAGCACTGGAAGCTCAGGAAGAGATCGTGAAAGCGTTTGAAGAGTGTAACTTCCACGCTGTTACGCAACGTCTGATGCAGTTCTGTTCGGTTGAGATGGGTTCATTCTATCTGGACATCATTAAAGACCGTCAGTACACCGCGAAAGCAGGTGGTCACGCACACCGCAGCTGTCAAACCGCGCTGTTCCATATCGTGGAAGCACTGGTTCGCTGGATGGCGCCAATCATGTCGTTCACCGCAGATGAAATCTGGAACGAGATGCCAGGCAACCGTAACAAGTTCGTCTTTACCGAAGTATGGTATGACGGTCTGTTCGGTCTGGGTGAAGACGAACAACTGAACAACGCATTCTGGGCTGAACTGCTTCGCGTGCGTGGTGCGGTGAACAAGGTTCTGGAAGCTGCACGTAACGAGAAAACTATCGGTGGTTCTCTGGAAGCGGAAGTGACGCTTTACGCGAAACCTGAGTTTGCAGCTAAGCTGCAGGCAATGGGCGATGAACTGCGCTTCGTTCTGCTGACTTCAAAAGCTGAAGTCGTCGCCACTGATGCAGCACCAGATGCGGCAGTAATCACTGATGTGGAAGGTCTGTCTGTTGCGGTAGCTAAGTCTGACGCAGAGAAGTGCGATCGTTGCTGGCACCATGTTGCGGATGTTGGCACTATCGAAGGTCATGAAGCGATTTGTGGCCGTTGTGTGAGCAACATCGATGGCGAAGGCGAAAAGCGCCAGTTCGCATAACAGGCTCGATACGATAGGAAAGCTGGATGAAAGATCTGACAGCGAAACAATCAGGACTGCGCTGGCTATGGCTAGCGCTTCTGGTCTTCGTTCTGGATATCGGCAGCAAGTTGCTGGTGATGAATACCATGGGTTATGGTTGGTCGAACCGCATTGAGATATTGCCATTCTTTAACCTGCTCTATGTTCATAACTATGGTGCTGCGTTTAGCTTTTTGAGCGATGCTGGTGGTTGGCAACGTTGGTTCTTCGCGGCGATAGCATTGGGCGTATCGGGAATGCTGGTTTACTGGATGCGTTCAACGCCTGCCAGCAACCGAATCCTGAATATTGCCTACGCGCTGGTTATTGGTGGCGCTATCGGAAACCTGTTTGACCGCCTTGTGCATGGCTATGTGGTGGACTTCCTTGATTTCTATATCGGGAACAATCACTGGCCAGCGTTCAATTTTGCGGACACTGCGATAGTCATTGGCGCTGGACTCATTGTGCTGGAAAGCATCATCGCATCAAAAAAGCCTCAGGCTGAAGCCGAGTAGAACCTATCGCGCTTCGAAAATAAAAATTGGCGCTGACTGCTCTGCGGTCGGCGCCAAGTCGTATAAAAACCTTGATAACCCAATTGAAAATGGGGACTTAGGGGCTGTTGCTTTTGGTAAATTGCCCGCCAACAAAGGAAGTGAGCTAATGGCGCAAATTATTGCAAACAGTGAAGTCATCATGCACTTCACCATCAAACTTGAAGACGGCTCAGTAGCAGACAGCACCAAAACTTCAGGTAAACCTGCGAAGCTGGTGATGGGGGATGGCAGTCTGACAGAGAACTTTGAAAAGTGTCTGCTGGGCTTAACAGAAGGAGAGTCGGCTAGCTTCACACTGGAGCCTGAAGATGCTTTTGGTCAGCCAAATCCAGACAACGTTCAGCACATGGACCGCAGCTTGTTTGCTGGTGATGCACCAGCTGAAGAGGGCACTATCATTGCCTTTTCTGGCCCAGGCGGCCAGGAGATCCCGGGTCTGATTACGGAAGTGGCAGGCGAATCTGTGACGGTGGACTTCAATCACCCATTGGCGGGACATCGTGTTATCTTTGACGTTGAAATTGTCAGTGTTGCTTAAAAGGCTATCCCATGAAAGTCATGCTAGCTAACCCACGAGGGTTTTGTGCCGGTGTTGATCGCGCGATCAGTATCGTTGAACGTGCTCTGGAACTTTACCAGCCACCAATTTATGTACGTCATGAAGTGGTACATAACCGCTTTGTTGTTGAAGGCCTCAAAGCGCGCGGAGCGGTATTTGTTGAACAGCTCAGCGAAGTGCCAGACGACAGCATTGTGATTTTCTCTGCGCATGGCGTTTCTCAAGCGGTACGCAATGAAGCGAAAGCCCGTGCATTGACCGTCTTTGATGCTACCTGTCCGTTGGTGACCAAAGTCCATATGGAAGTGGCACGTGCAAGCCGCCGTAATATGGAAGTGGTATTGATTGGTCATGCCGGTCACCCAGAAGTGGAAGGTACCATGGGGCAATACGCCAGCGAAACCGGTGGCATGTACCTGGTGGAGAAACCGGAAGACGTTTACAAGTTGGACGTGAAAGACCCATCCAACCTTCATTTCGTGAGTCAAACGACTTTGTCTGTGGATGAAACAGCAGAGGTAATTGAAACTTTGCGTAAGGTCTTCCCGGAAATTCAAGGCCCACGTAAAGATGATATCTGTTACGCAACGCAAAACCGTCAGGATGCTGTGCGTGATCTGGCTACTCAGTGTGATGTACTGGTGGTAGTGGGCTCGAAAAACAGCTCGAACTCGAACCGCCTGCGTGAACTCAGTGAAAAGCTGGGAACACCGGGTTATCTGACCGATTGTGCAGAAGATGTGAAAGCGGAATGGTTTGACGGGAAAACCAAAGTCGGGATCACCGCAGGTGCATCAGCGCCGGAAGAGCTGGTAAACCTGATTATCGCCCGCATTGAAGAGCTGGGTGGTACATCCGTGGAAGAGCTGAAAGGCCGTGAAGAGAATATGTTCTTTGAAGTACCACGAGAGCTTCAAGTAAAAGAAGTGCACTAATTAACAAATCCAAAAGGGAGCGAAGGCTCCCTTTTTTACGCCGCCATTCCCGCGATTGACCGCGCAGAGGTTGATTCACATCACGCGGCGAAAAGGGTAGAGTGGTTACCCAGTTACGAACATAACGCGCACAAAGTGGCGTGATGACAGGAAGTTAAAAGGGGAAACAGATGGTTCGCATTGCAATTGCGGGCGCTGCCGGACGTATGGGCCGACAGCTTATTCAAGCGACTGACGCGATGGAAGGCGCGGTTCTGGCTGCAGCAAGTGAGCGTCCTGAGTCGAGCTTGATTGGTACCGACGCAGGTGAACTGGCGGGTATTGGTAAGCGCGATGTGGCGATCGTCGATGATCTGGCTAAAGTGGCTGACCAGTTTGATGTTATCATCGATTTCACTGCACCAGTAGCGACACTGTCAAACATTGAGCTCTGCCGCGCTCATGGTAAGCGACTGGTGATCGGTACGACTGGCTTTAGCGAAGAGCAGCGTGCACAGATTGATGCGGCAACGGATGTTGGTATCGTCATGGCACCAAACTACAGCGTAGGTGTGAACCTGGTTTTCAAACTGCTGGAGAAAGCCGCCAAAGTGATGGGTGGTTACTGTGATATCGAAATCGTTGAAGCGCACCATAGACATAAAGTGGATGCTCCATCAGGTACCGCAATTGGTATGGGTGAAGCCATCGCGGGTGCCATGGGTAACAAGCTGAGTGATGTTGCAGTATATGCTCGTGAAGGAATCACTGGCGAGCGTACCCGGGATGAGATTGGGTTTGCGACTATCCGTGCGGGTGACATTGTTGGTGAGCATACTGCGATGTTTGCAGACATTGGTGAGCGTGTGGAAATTACCCACAAAGCATCTAACCGTATGACCTTCGCCAATGGAGCGGTTCGCGCAGCGGTATGGCTGGCAGCAAAAGAAGCGGGTTTCTACACCATGCAAGACGTGCTTGAGCTGGACACCCTGTAAATTACTCGTTTTTCCAGTCAATACGTATTCATATAACTATGCAGTGTCTCTCTGTATGCTGCATAGTTTATTCTTAATAAACGACGATTTTATTTAAATGGTCGCAGATTACAAAATTCCCGTCACTTAACTGCTTTTAATTTGACGTTATTCTTGTTTTCTTTATTAAGCCTATAAAATACCATCTAAACCTTGCTGATAAAAACGGTTGCGTCTCGACCTGACTGCTTTATTTGCCTCAAATGCTGCGCCGCAGAGAAAGTGTTAACCTGTTCTACATAATTTTGCGTGAAATCCTCAGATAACCCTCACTTTTAACTGCTTGGTAGTCAAAACCTCAGTTATAGACCATAAGTAATATTCTTTTTTTTGCCACTTATTGACAGCTTGTGAATCGATCTCTAGAATGCGCGCAATTTGTCAAAATTCAGCTTTAGTGATTTTTGGCACTTGTATGGAATGCTTTGATGCAAGATTATATAGTTTTTCTGCATCTTTATTTATTTGGAGGTTGTCTTGAGCAAGTCTGCGCTCTTAGTCCTGGAAGACGGGACTGTATTCCACGGTGAATCCATTGGTGCTGATGGAACCGCTGTTGGTGAAGTTGTTTTCAATACCTCGATGACGGGGTACCAAGAAATTCTCACCGACCCTTCCTATTCCCAGCAAATCGTTACTCTCACTTATCCCCACATTGGCAATACCGGTACTAATACCGAAGACGAAGAATCCTCAAAAATCCATGCTCAAGGCCTGGTAATCCGCGACCTCCCCCTCATCGCTTCTAACTTCCGTAATCAGCAATCCCTTTCTGATTATCTGAAATCCCAAAACATCGTTGGCATCGCTGATATCGACACCCGTAAGCTGACTCGTTTGCTGCGTGAAAAAGGTGCTCAGAATGGTTGCATCGTTGCGGGCGACAACATCGATGAAGCGCTGGCACTGGCAAAAGCCAAAGAATTTCCTGGCCTGAAAGGCATGGATCTGGCGAAAGAAGTGACTACAGCTGAAGCGTACGAGTGGAAACAAGGCTCATGGACGCTGGAAGGCGGACTACCAGAAGCGAAAGATGACAGCGAACTGCCTTATCACGTAGTGGCTTATGATTTCGGCGCGAAACGTAACATTCTGCGTATGTTGGTTGACCGTGGCTGCCGCTTGACTGTGGTTCCAGCTCAGACATCAGCAGAAGAAGTGCTGGCAATGAATCCAGACGGTGTGTTCCTGTCAAACGGCCCTGGCGACCCAGAGCCATGTACTTATGCGATTGAAGCGACCAAGGTGTTTCTGGAGAAAGGCTTACCAATCTTTGGCATCTGTCTAGGCCACCAAATCCTGGCACTGGCATCAGGTGCACAAACTGTGAAAATGAAGTTTGGTCACCATGGCGCGAACCACCCGGTTAAAGACTTGGACCGCAATGTCGTGATGATCACCAGCCAGAACCACGGCTTTGCAGCGGACGAAGAGACGCTGCCAGCTAACCTGCGCGCGACGCACAAATCTCTGTTCGACGGCTCACTGCAGGGCATCCACCGCACGGATAAACCTGCATTCAGCTTCCAGGGCCACCCTGAGGCAAGCCCAGGTCCGCACGATGCGGCACCGCTTTTCGACCACTTTATTGAACTGATCAAGCAACACAGCGCGTAATCCGGAGTAGCAGAGAATGCCAAAACGTACAGATATTCAAAGTATTCTTATCCTTGGCGCAGGCCCGATTGTTATCGGTCAGGCGTGTGAGTTCGACTATTCAGGTGCACAGGCGTGTAAAGCGCTGCGTGAAGAGGGTTACCGCGTTATTCTGGTGAACTCCAACCCTGCCACCATCATGACTGACCCAGAGATGGCTGATGCGACTTACATCGAGCCAATCCAGTGGGAAGTAGTACGCAACATCATTGAAAAAGAGCGTCCAGATGCGGTTCTGCCTACCATGGGTGGCCAGACAGCACTGAACTGTGCACTGGATCTGGAAAAACACGGCGTACTGGCTGAGTTCGGCGTGGAGATGATTGGTGCAACGGCGGACGCGATTGATAAAGCAGAAGACCGTTCACGTTTCGATAAAGCTATGAAGTCTATCGGCCTGGAATGTCCACGTGCTGACACGGCGAAGACCATGGAAGAGGCTTACAAAGTCCTCGATATGGTGGGCTTCCCATGTATCATCCGTCCTTCTTTCACTATGGGTGGTACAGGGGGTGGTATCGCGTATAACAAAGAAGAGTTCGACGAAATCTGTCGCCGTGGTCTGGATCTGTCTCCAACCAACGAGCTGCTGATTGACGAATCTCTGATCGGCTGGAAAGAGTACGAAATGGAAGTGGTTCGCGACAAAGCGGACAACTGTATCATCGTGTGTTCTATCGAGAACTTTGATGCCATGGGTATCCACACCGGTGATTCCATCACGGTTGCACCAGCGCAGACCCTGACTGATAAAGAATACCAACTGATGCGTAATGCATCGCTGGCAGTTCTTCGCGAAATCGGCGTTGAAACGGGTGGCTCTAACGTTCAGTTCGGTATCAACCCGAAAGATGGCCGTATGGTTATCATCGAGATGAACCCACGCGTATCGCGCTCTTCTGCACTGGCATCGAAAGCAACGGGTTTCCCGATTGCAAAAGTGGCAGCGAAACTGGCTGTTGGTTTCACCCTTGATGAGCTGATGAACGACATCACTGGCGGTGCAACGCCAGCGTCTTTCGAACCGACCATCGACTATGTGGTTACCAAGATCCCACGCTTTAACTTCGAAAAATTTGCGGGCGCAAATGACCGCCTGACTACCCAGATGAAATCTGTGGGTGAAGTCATGGCTATCGGCCGTAACCAACAGGAATCACTGCACAAAGCGCTGCGTGGCCTGGAAGTTGGTGCGACAGGTTTCGACGAAATGGTTGACCTGGATGAGCCAGATGCACTGACCAAAATCCGCCACGAGCTGAAAGATGCAGGCGCAGAACGTATTTGGTATATCGCAGATGCATTCCGTGCGGGCATGTCCGTAGACGGCGTATTCAAACTGACGAACATCGATCGCTGGTTCCTGGTTCAAATCGAAGAGATTGTGAAGCTGGAAGCGGAAATCAAAGAAGGCGGCTTTGCTGGCTTGAATGCGAAAGTACTGCGCAAACTGAAGCGTAAAGGTTTCTCCGATGCACGTCTGAGCAAGCTGCTAGGTGTGAGTGAAAGCGAAATCCGCAAACTGCGCGACCAGTACGATATTCACCCTGTTTACAAGCGTGTTGATACCTGTGCAGCAGAATTTTCTTCTGACACGGCGTACATGTACTCATCTTACGATGAAGAGTGTGAAGCGAACCCTTCAGATAAAGACAAGATCATGGTTCTGGGCGGCGGTCCAAACCGTATCGGTCAGGGTATCGAGTTCGACTACTGCTGTGTACACGCATCATTGGCACTGCGTGAAGATGGCTACGAAACCATCATGGTTAACTGTAACCCTGAGACGGTTTCGACTGACTATGACACCTCAGACCGTCTGTACTTTGAGCCGGTAACACTGGAAGACGTACTGGCCATTGCGCGTGTTGAAAAGCCAAAAGGCGTTATCGTTCAGTACGGTGGCCAAACGCCTCTGAAACTGGCACGTGCGCTGGAAGCAGCAGGCGTGCCAATCATTGGTACCAGCCCTGATGCTATCGACCGTGCAGAAGACCGTGAACGCTTCCAAGCGGCGGTTGAGCGTCTGGGCCTGAAACAGCCTGAAAACGCGACAGTAACGGCACTGGAGCAAGCGGTAGAGAAATCCCGTGAAATCGGTTATCCGCTGGTGGTTCGTCCTTCTTATGTACTGGGCGGCCGTGCGATGGAAATCGTTTACGACGAGAGCGACCTGCGCCGTTACTTCAACGAAGCGGTAAGCGTGTCTAACGAGTCTCCTGTACTGCTGGACCGTTTCCTGGATGACGCGACAGAAGTTGACGTCGATGCAATCTGCGACGGCGAGCGAGTGGTTATCGGCGGCATCATGGAACACATCGAACAAGCGGGCGTTCACTCTGGTGATTCTGCATGTTCACTGCCTGCTTACACCCTGAGCCAAGAGATTCAGGACGAGATGCGCCGTCAGGTTGAGAAACTGGCCTTCGAGCTGGGTGTTCGTGGCCTGATGAATACTCAGTTTGCTGTAAAAGACGGCGAAGTTTACCTGATTGAGGTGAACCCACGTGCAGCGCGTACCGTGCCTTTCGTATCAAAAGCGACCGGCGCACCACTGGCGAAGATTGCTGCTCGTGTCATGGCGGGTCAGTCTCTGGAGGCACAAGGTTTCACTCAAGAAATCATTCCTCCTTACTACTCAGTGAAAGAAGTGGTTCTGCCATTCAACAAGTTCCCTGGCGTTGACCCACTGCTTGGCCCTGAAATGCGTTCAACCGGTGAAGTTATGGGTGTGGGCGACACGTTTGCAGAAGCGTTTGCGAAAGCAGACCTTGGTTGTGGCAAAACGTACACTGATCAAGGTCGTGCTCTGCTGTCTGTTCGTAACAACGACAAACAACGTGTTGTTGACCTGGCAGCCAAGCTTATCAAGTTGGGCTTCGAGCTGGATGCGACTCACGGTACTGCGGTTGTTCTCGGCGAAGCGGGCATCAACCCACGCCTGGTGAACAAAGTACACGAAGGTCGTCCTCACATTCTTGACCGCATCAAGAACGGTGAGTACAGCTACATCATCAATACCACCGAAGGTCGTCAAGCAATTGAAGACTCGAAGGTACTGCGTCGCGGCGCACTGGCAGAGAAGGTGAACTACACCACTACGCTAAATGCGGCATTCGCAACCTGCATGGCGCACGCTGCAGCTGACCTGTCGAAGGTGAACTCAGTACAAGAGCTGCACGCACGCGTGGCGGAAAAGTACGGTAAATAATTAACAAAACTGCCCCGAACGATTTGGAGCTGCCGCTTTAAGTTGTGAGGGGAGACTAATGAGTCGGCAGTAAGCCGACCGTTACGATAACCTCCTTGCCCGCCTTAATGGCGGGCTTTTTTATGTTTTTAGTTTTTTGTCCTTGATATTTTTTGCCTTGTTTTTAGTTGAGTTCTTGTACGTTCCACATAGAATTTACGGGTCGCAATGCTGCGACTGAATTGGAGAAAACCATGAACGTTATCGACCAGCCTCCGAGTTGCAAGGGAAGCCTGTAATCCCAGACGGTAACATTCGTGATCATTTCGCGTTTCAACCGTCCGGTTGGAATGCTCCGCTTTAAAGCTCCCTTTTTATTCCCTGCGCTTCCCGACAATTCTGAGTGAGAGAGCTGACTGTATTCGTATGTCTTTAAAAGGCTTCTGCACTTTTTCGACTTAAATCAGTCGCTTTTCTATGGTCGTTACACCTAGCCAATCGGGAGGTTCGCTATGGCGGTAATGAACGCTACTTCGCTGGGAAACCAGCCAAGCACTTTTGCTGCGAGAGAAATTGAAGCAGCAAGAAGCGCTTTTTTATTTCATGAAAACAATGAGCGTGTTCGCTTGCTCTCTGTAATGCCTGTCAGTGAGGCAATTGCAGTATTAAATCAGTGTCCGCTGGCGTTGGTTCGACAGCTACTTGATGACCTGGCTGAAACTGGGGAGGTAGTGCGTGTCAGGCAAATTGCCACCGGACTTGGGTTGATAAGCTCAGAAGCAGAGCCTGATGGCAATTATCTGACTAACTCGGTATTGAGCCACGTTCGTCAACGGATTGGTTGGATTGTTGGATTAGCACTGCTCGGTATCGTATCTGGACTTATTATCTCACACTACGAGGATACATTGAGTCAGCTCGTGTTGCTGGCTATTTATATGCCTGTCATTGCAGCTGCCGGTGGTAATGCTGGCTCGCAAGCCGCGACACTGGTGGTCAGAGCGCTTGCGATGAATGAAGTCAGGCCAACCCAATGGCTTCAGGTGATGTGGAAAGAGCTACGGATAGCGTCGATCATCGCTATTTCCCTTGCCGCTGTCATTATGGCAAGGGTCATGTTATTCAGTGATCACAGTGCCCTGCCAGCAGGCATGACCTTAATTGATATCGCCATTGCCATAGGCCTGGCACTGAGCATCCAAGTAACAATTTCTACCACCCTTGGTGGAGTGCTGCCATTGGTGGCAAGAAAGCTCAAACTTGACCCTGCTGTGTTGGTTAGCCCTGTATTGGCGTCAGTGGTCGATATCAGCGGAATGGCGATTTACTTCGTCACTGTTAACGCATGGTTAGGCTTGACGTAAGCAGTGCCTGATAAAGTTCCCGTTCAAATTGGGTGATTGGGCTGGCGACATTGGCTGGCCTGTCATCCGATTTTGGGATGTGATAGTTCGTCACTAATTGCACGACCAAGATATCTTTACCTTGCTCGTTTTTAAGCACACCAGCGAGATTATAGCTTCCGTAGAGCGAGCCTGTTTTGGCTGAGAGTCTTTGCTTTAAGGGTGCATGGCGTACGCTTGAGCGGTACTTCAAAGTGCCGTCAACGCCTGATACCGGCAGCATAGCAAGCACGCCAAGACTTGGGTTTTCATATACATACTGCATGACATTCATCAGTTGAGATGCTGTCATGCGGTTGTTTCGTGAAAGGCCAGAGCCATCAACCATGACAGCATAGGTTAAGTCCAGCCCGGCCTTTTCCTGCAAGATAGCTTTCACTGCTGCGGCGCCATTGGCGAAGGTGCCGGCTTTACCGAAGTAGCGATGACCCATGGTCTTCAGCAGATTGTCAGCGAGTAGGTTGTCAGAGCGTTTTAGCATTATTTTTAGTAAGGCATCTCGTGTGTCCGAGGAATGTTTTGCCAGAAAGGTACGGTTGCCTTTTGGGAAGCCGACACGAATGCTGCCTTCCAATCGAATAGCGGCCGTTTTTAATTCAGCTGCCAAAACATCTTCGACATACTTTTGCGGATTCTGAACAGCAAATTTGAGGGGGAGAGGCTTCGAACGCTGCTGCAAGCATCCACCTAGCTGATATTGGTTGTTATTGTCATAGTGAAGTTCTAAATCGCACAGACTTGCTTCCTGTTCGGTTTTTGTCACGACAAGAGCATCAGTGCTCACTTGAACAGGTTGGTGCTCAGGAACAAAAACACGCGTTTTCTGTCGGCCTTTCTCGCTGTAAATTGAACCTTGTACGCAGTTTCTTTCCAGTGCAACAGCGCTGGAAGGGGCACTGTAGCAGACCCCAAGAATGTCCCAAGGCCAACCAACTGCTCTTTCATACCCGGAAAAAACGGTACCATCTAACCAAACATCCCCCCTAATACGCTTAATACCCTTTGCTTTTAGGGCGCCAACCAAGAGTTTGAGATCTTTTCGCGTCAGTGTTGGGTCGCCAGAAAAAGTAAATACGATGTCTTTCCCTGCTTGCTCAACGCTTGTTTCGAATGCAAAGTTTTTTGGCAAATAAAGACTGGCTGCAAGTGCCGTCACCACTTTCTGGGTGCTGGCCGGAGGCAAAAGAATGTCTTCATCAACGGAAAGGATGGATGAACCAGAGTTCGCATCTAGAACGGAAAGCGCAAGCTGACTGCCAGCAGGGAGCATGGCCTCAATTTTGTTGAGAGGCACGGCATAAGCTGAAATTGAAAGGGGGAGTAAAAGCAGAAGGATAAGAAGGCGCACCATGATTTCTCCGGCAAAGAAGGCAGATTCAGTATGGTACAAAAAACGCCTACACGTAGGTAGGCGTTTTGATATTCAATATTAAGTATTTAACTTAAAAGAGAATCAGAAGTCGTAACGCAGGCCGAATACCATCTCGTCTTCAGCAGCGTATGAAGAGCCAGCTTCTTCTGCGTTCAGCAGATTGAAGTTGTAAGATGCGTATGCGCGGAAGTTGTCGTTGAAGTAGTGAGTTGCGTCGATTGCCAATGCGTCAACATCAGCTTTGTTTGCTACTTCCTTGTTACCGTAGGTAGTAGTGAACTTGGTTTGACCCATAGTGTAAGCTGCTGCCAGCTCGTAACCATCAACGTCTACTACTTTGCTGTAGCTATCGTTGTAAGCTTCACCAGTGTTGTACAGAGCAGCTACGTAGAAGTCACCAAACGCGTAAGATACAGCAGTTTCCAGCTGGTTAGCTTCGCTGGTGTCTTTACCCTGGTCTGCGTAACCGATCGCCATTGCCAAGCCGTTGTCCATCGCGTATTTAACAGCTGCTGAGTAGCCACCGTTACGGATTTCTACACCAGTTTTTTCGTCAACAGTGTCAGATACGTAGTTTGCTTTAACAGTCAGGCCACCAAACTCACCGACGTAAGTCAGGTTGTTGTCTGTGCGGTCTGCAACGGTGATTTTGCCGCTTGCAGCTGCACCGTGGTAAGACATGATATCAGTGAAGTCGGTGATCATGCCCAGAGAGCCGTCGTTCTTACCGTATGTTACTAGACCGAATTCAGAACCGATACCTGCGTAAACATAACGTGTATCGTCTTTATCGCCGTTTTCGATTGCGTCGTTAGTAGTGAACTCTTGCTCAAAGAAACCTACACCGTATGCGCCTTCGCCAATTTGAGTGGTACCCAGAACGTTCAGACGAACACGGCTGTTATCGGTGATGTCGCCATCTTTGATAGCTGCACGAGCTTCAGCACGACCGCCGATAGCCATAGAAGAAGTGCCGTCGTTAAAGATTTCAGCAGCAGATACAGAAGTAGAAGCAACAGCAGCTACAGCAAGAGCAATCAACTTTTTGTTCATTACGTTGTCCTTTATATGAATTTGATTTTCGGGACGTTATCTCCAAACGTCGCGATGCCTTGTTTGTAACCGCTCCCGATTTGGGACTGTTAGTAAAACAATCAAAAAACAAATAGAAAACACTGTTTTTTATATGAATGGAGATTACTAAGGGCTTTAATAACAGGTGGTTATGGGTTCTTGGTAAAGTTCATTGGGTGCGTGGTGATTTAGAAGTTTTTATATTTAATTGCGAACTAAATCTCTATGTTATTGCTTTGATGTGTGACATGTGTTTGAGAAATACCCTCTAAAGTATGCATGGGTTTTTGCGCTCTCGGTTTTGATAAGCCCGGCTTTCAAATCGTTGGTGACCTGAACAGATAACTTGTTTACACTGAGATGAAAGTAATTCGTTGGCTGCGCTCAAACTCTGTCTGGGCGTGGCTTTGTTTTTGCCAAAACATATGGTTTTGGTCACAGAGGTAATGTCATTTATGGATAAAGTACCAATGACTGTGCGTGGCGAACAGCAATTGAGAGAAGAGCTGGACCGCCTGTTGAAACGCCGTCCGCTAATCACTCAAGCCATTGCTGAAGCACGCGAACTTGGTGACCTGAAAGAGAATGCGGAGTACCACGCTGCTCGTGAAGAGCAGGGCATTTGTGAAGCACAAATCCGTGATATTGAGTACAAGCTTTCTGTCGCTCAGGTGATCGACATTGCGAAGATGCCAAATAATGGCAAGGTTATCTTCGGTTCGACTGTAACGCTTATTGACTGTAACACTGATGATGAGGTGACTTACCAAATCGTGGGTGATGACGAGGCGGATATTAAACAGAACCTTATTTCTATCAACTCGCCGATTGCGCGAGGCCTTATCGGTAAAGAAGAAGGTGATGAAGTGTCCATCACCGTGCCGGGCGGCGTGAAAGAGTTTGAAATTGATAGCGTAGAATACGTATAAATGTTGGAAGCCTGTGAGCGGCAAAAATGTTAGCGTTTGTTACAGGCAACTGATGTAAAAAAGGCCGCTAAGCGGCCTCTTTTATTTGCGTGGCAATTCGATTTTGCGCTCTTCGCTTTGGCGGTACAGAACCAGAACTTTACCGATAACCTGTACTTTCTCTGCTTTAGTTTCACGAACGATTGCGTCTACAATCAGGTTCTTAGTGTCGCGATCTTCTGATGCCACTTTCACCTTGATCAGTTCGTGATGATCGAGAGCGATTTCAATCTCAGCAAGCACGGCTTCTGTCAGGCCATTTGCACCCATGAGTACAACCGGTTTCAGGTTGTGTGCCAGACCTTTCAGATACTGTTTTTGTTTTGTGCTTAGATTCATTGATGACTCGATTTCTTGTTTTATCGGGGTTGAAAACGTGACATTCTACCGCCATCTCTATCCAAACTGAACAAATATCCCCCTGAATCATCCGCAAGAACTTTGCGGCAGTATTGTGGGCTAGGTAAAACATGAGCAAAAAGAAACACTCAGCGAGCTCTGGTCGCTGGTTGAAAGAACATTTTGATGATAAATATGTTCAGGAAGCCCAGAAAAAAGGCTTTCGTTCGAGAGCAATTTTTAAACTCGATGAGATCCAGGGTAAAGATAAGCTGCTTAAACCGGGTATGACTATTGTGGATTTGGGTGCTGCCCCTGGTGGTTGGTCCCAATACGCAGTAGAGCAGGTCGGTGATAGTGGACAGGTCATTGCCTGTGATATTCTGCCTATGGACTCTCTTCCTGGCGTGGCATTTTTGCAAGGCGACTTCCGTGAAGAAGCGGTGTTGAATGCGCTGCTTGACCGTATCCAGCCAGACATGGTTGATGTGGTGATGTCAGACATGGCACCAAATATGAGCGGAAACTTGGCTTCAGATCAGCCACGCGCCATGTACCTTGTTGAGCTTGCATTGGACATGTGTCGTGAAGTCTTGGCACCAAACGGTTCATTTATTGTCAAAGTTTTCCAAGGTGAAGGCTTTGATCAGTACTTGGCTGAAGTGCGTAAGATGTTTAAAGCGGTTAAAATCCGTAAACCTGATTCCTCCCGTGCACGTTCGCGCGAGGTCTACATTGTGGCTACAGGGTATAAACTGTAGTACTCTACCATTATTAATATAGTTTTTGCGGGGCTAACACCTTGAGTGACATGGCAAAAAACTTGATTTTATGGCTGGTTATCGCTGTCGTATTAATGTCTGTGTTCCAAAGCTTTGGACCGGGTGACAGTGCTGGCCGTCAAGTCGACTACACAACGTTCGTCCAAGAGATAGGACAGGATAAAATACAGGATGTACAGTTCGATAACCGCGAACTGAAAGTGACACGTCGTGATGGCACTGGCTATGTCACGTATATGCCTGTACTCCAAGACCCTAAACTGCTGGATGATCTGATCAACGCTAAAGTTCAGGTGCGTGGTACACCGCCTGAAGAACCAAGCATTCTTGCGTCTATCTTCATCTCTTGGTTCCCGATGCTGCTGCTTATCGGTGTATGGATTTTCTTCATGCGTCAAATGCAAGGCGGTGGCGGAAAAGGCGCGATGTCTTTTGGTAAGTCAAAAGCGCGCATGATGAGCGAAGAGCAAATCAAAACCACTTTTGCCGATGTTGCTGGCTGTGACGAAGCAAAAGAAGACGTCAAAGAACTGGTTGATTACCTGCGTGACCCAAGCCGTTTCCAGAAACTGGGTGGTAAGATCCCAACCGGTGTTCTTATGGTTGGTCCTCCTGGTACCGGTAAAACCCTGCTTGCAAAAGCCATTGCGGGTGAAGCAAAAGTACCTTTCTTCACGATTTCTGGTTCTGACTTCGTTGAAATGTTCGTGGGTGTTGGTGCATCACGTGTACGTGACATGTTTGAACAAGCGAAGAAAGCATCGCCTTGTATCATCTTTATTGATGAGATCGATGCAGTAGGTCGCCAACGTGGTGCAGGTTTAGGTGGTGGTCACGACGAGCGTGAGCAAACACTGAACCAAATGCTGGTTGAAATGGATGGCTTTGAGGGTAACGAAGGCATCATTGTTATTGCAGCAACTAACCGCCCAGACGTTCTTGACCCAGCGCTACTGCGTCCAGGCCGTTTCGACCGTCAGGTTGTTGTTGGTCTGCCTGATGTGCGTGGCCGTGAGCAGATTCTGAAAGTTCACATGCGTAAAGTCCCATTGGGCAGCGATGTCGAAGCATCACTGATTGCCCGTGGTACCCCAGGATTCTCTGGTGCAGATCTGGCAAACCTTGTTAATGAAGCGGCTCTGTTTGCAGCACGTGGTAACAAGCGCGTTGTCTCTATGGTTGAGTTTGAACTTGCGAAAGACAAAATCATGATGGGCGCAGAGCGCAAGTCTATGGTGATGTCTGAAGAGGTCAAAGAATCAACGGCATACCACGAAGCAGGCCACGCTGTTGTTGGTCGCTTGGTGCCAGAACATGACCCAGTATACAAAGTCTCTATCATCCCACGTGGCCGTGCGTTGGGTGTGACAATGTATCTACCTGAGCAAGACCGCGTCAGCATGTCTCGCCAGCACTTGGAGTCGATGATTTCGAGTCTGTACGGTGGCCGACTGGCTGAAGAGCTCATTTACGGTGTGGACAAAGTGTCTACTGGCGCATCTAATGATATTGAGCGTGCAACAGATATTGCCCGTAAGATGGTGACTCAATGGGGCTTCTCTGAGAAATTAGGTCCACTGCTGTATGCAGAAGACGAAGGTGAAGTGTTCCTTGGTCGCTCTGTTACACAGAGCAAGCACATGTCTGATGAGACTGCACGTCTTATCGATGGTGAAATCCGTGAACTGATTGACCGTAACTATCTACGTGCGCGCAAGATCATCGAAGAAAACATGGATATCATGCATGCGATGAAAGATGCATTGATGAAGTACGAAACTATCGATGCTGCGCAAATTGATGACCTGATGGCAAGACGCCCTGTTCGTGAGCCCGCCGGCTGGTCTGCTGATGACAGTTCAGATAACACGCCGACCAAGCCAAGCGCCGAAGCCAGCTCTAGCGACGTTCCTCCGTCTTCGGACGAAGTGGAAACTGGCAACAAGTCAGTCGACCCAGACGGTAAGTCGGAAGCGTAATTGGTGATTGAAACCGACAAAACCCCGGGATAACTCGGGGTTTTTCTTTTATCTGTAGAAAATTCTCTACCCGAACAAAGCCTTCATATGAAACTCGTCAGTAAAAATAAAACCCTCGATCTGTCTTCTTCACAGGTAATGGGCATCCTCAACGTGACCCCTGATTCGTTTTCTGATGGCGGACAATTCAACCGGTTAGATACTGCTCTCCATCATGCTGAAGCCATGTTAAAAGCTGGTGCAACTATTTTGGATATTGGCGGTGAATCGACCCGTCCTGGTGCCGCAGACGTTTCCTTGGAAGAAGAGTTGGAACGTGTGGTTCCTGCTATCGAAGCTATTCGTTCTCGCTTTGACTGTTGGATATCTATAGATACCAGTAAAGCAGCAGTCATGCGTGAAGCAGTGGCTTCCGGTGCCGATATTATCAATGATGTACGTGCTCTTCAGGAGCCACAGGCATTGGAAGAGGCAGCAAAAGCCAATGTGCCGGTGTGCCTCATGCATATGCAGGGACAACCGCGTACCATGCAAACCAATCCAACCTACGATGATTTGTTTGGAGATATTTTTGCCTTCTTTGATGCTCGCTTGAAAGCGTGCGAAGGGGTAGGAATTGAAAAGAGCAAGGTTATTCTGGATCCGGGATTTGGATTTGGGAAAACACTGACACATAACTATCAGCTACTTGCAAAGCTGGAAGATTTTCATCGACTTGGCCTACCAGTTCTGGCGGGAATGTCTCGAAAGTCTATGATTTTTAAATTATTAGAAAAATCCCCAACCGAGATTCTCGGGGGGAGCTTAGCTTGCGCCACCATTGCTGCGTTGAAAGGGGCTCAAATCATCCGCGTTCATGACGTGGCTGAAACCTCTGATGTCGTCCGCGTTGTGAACACAATGCGAGAAGCAGCAGGTAAATTTGGAGATACACAATGACAGAACGTAAGTACTTCGGCACTGACGGTGTCCGCGGTAAAGTGGGCCAATTCCCAATCACGCCTGATTTCATCCTTAAGCTTGGCTGGGCGGCGGGTCGCGTACTGAGCCAGCAGGGCACCAAGAAAGTACTGATTGGTAAAGACACGCGCATTTCTGGTTACATGCTGGAATCAGCGTTGGAAGCAGGACTCTCAGCTGCGGGCCTGCAGGCTGCTTTCACAGGGCCAATGCCAACTCCAGCCATTGCCTACCTGACGCAAACATTTCGTGCTGAAGCAGGTATTGTGATTTCAGCTTCACACAACCCTTACTACGATAACGGCATCAAGTTCTTCTCATCAGAAGGAACCAAACTACCGGATGCCATTGAACTTGCGATTGAAGCTGAGCTTGAAAAGCCACTGACCTGTGTAGAGTCGGCGCAACTAGGTAAGGCAAAACGTATTGTTGATGCAGCAGGTCGCTATATCGAATTCTGTAAGGGCGCCTTCCCTTCTGAAATGAACCTTAAGGGTATGAAGATAGTTATCGACTGTGCCCATGGAGCGACCTATCACATTGCACCTTCCGTGTTTAAAGAGCTGGGTGCAGATGTTATCGCGATGGGTGTAGAACCAAACGGTACCAATATCAATGATGAAGTGGGCGCAACTGATGTACGTGCGCTTCAGGCTCGTGTGGTAGAAGAGCAAGCTATGCTGGGTATCGCCTTCGATGGTGACGGTGACCGTGTCATCATGGTTGATCATGAGGGTAACAAAGTTGACGGTGATCAGATTGCTTATATCATCGCCCGTGAGTCACTGCGCCGCGGTGAACTGAAAGGCGGGGTAGTGGGCACATTGATGACTAATATGGGGATGGAAGTGGCGCTGAAAAACCTTGGCATTCCATTTACCCGTGCCAAAGTGGGCGACCGCTATGTGATGGAAAAGCTGTTGGAAAACGGCTGGACGATCGGCGCGGAAAACTCAGGTCATGTCATTTTGCTGGATAAAGTGACAACGGGTGATGCGATTGTTGCGGCGTTGCAAGTGTTGGCAAGTGTTGTCGGTACCGGTATGTCTTTAAAAGAGCTGTGCGACGGCATGAGCATGTTCCCGCAAGTGCTTGAAAACGTGCGTTTCAGTGGCGATAGCGACCCTCTGGAGTCTGACGCTGTTCTTTCAGCGAAAGCCTCTGTTGAAGATAAACTTGGCGAGACAGGTCGCGTGTTGCTGCGTAAATCTGGCACTGAACCGCTGATCCGCGTTATGGTGGAAGGCGAAAATGCGGATGACGTAAAAGCTTACGCATTGGAAATTGCAGATGCGGTGAAAGCAAACTGCTAATTTCAAAGTCCTTACAAGGATTGTTATGGGGCGGGAGCGTCCGGTTGGTCACAAGATGTGCAAACGAAATGAAAAGTCCTGTTTTTTTGCATTTTTCACTTGTTTCACCTGCTGGCATTCGTTAGTATTCTCCCGCTCCCAATGATGGGAGTTGCGCTGGTGAACTTGAATTGGTCATCTGGCTCAACAATTTGGAACATAGGTGGAACCCATGTACGAAATTCTACTTGTGATTTATCTGTTGGCCGCACTTGCTGTTATTGGCCTGGTACTGGTTCAACAAGGTAAAGGCGCAGATATGGGAGCCTCATTTGGGGCTGGAGCATCAAACACTGTGTTTGGCTCTGGCGGCTCTGGAAACTTCCTCACCCGAATGACCGCGATCTTCGCGACGATATTTTTTATTCTCAGCCTAGTGCTAGGTAATCTGACTGCTAAGCAGACAGAAGCAGGCGGAGAATATGATGACTTGAGCGTTCCAGTGGAACAAGTTCAGTCAGGTGATGTGCCAGCTGCTGGTAACAACAGCGACATCCCGAATTAATACCTTTCGCTGAGGTGGTGGAATTGGTAGACACGCTGTCTTGAGGGGGCAGTGCCTTAACAGGCGTGCGGGTTCAAGTCCCGCTCTCAGCACCAAATTTAAAGTCCTGAATAAGGCCATCGCACTTGAAATAGTGCATGAGGCGACGATATAATGTGCGCCGTTCGGACGCGGGGTGGAGCAGCTTGGTAGCTCGTCGGGCTCATAACCCGAAGGTCGTCGGTTCAAATCCGGCCCCCGCAACCACTTTGAGGTGATTGTTTATAGAGACCGAAACAGTCACTGGTCATGAGAAATCATGGCATCAGGGTCCAGTTACATTAAACCCCGAAATTCGGGGTTTTTTGTTATCTGAAGATGACCATTCGGATGGATGACTGGGCTTTTAGGCCCTTTTTTTATTTCTGGGGTTTGTATGACCGGACTAGAGAAACAGCTTCATGCCTTGCTTGAAGCGCCTGTAGAGGCACTGGATTACGAACTGGTCGGGCTTGAGTTTGTTCGCGCAGGACAACACTCCACCCTTCGTATCTATATCGATCACGAAAACGGCATCACAGTCGAGGATTGTGCAGAAGTTAGCCGTCAGGTTAGCGCAGTAATGGACGTTGAAGATCCAATCACTGTGGCTTACAGCCTGGAAGTATCGTCTCCTGGTTTGGAGCGACCATTATTTAAAGCTGAACATTATCAGCGCTTTGTTGGCCATGAAGTGAACATTGTGCTGAAGATGGCCATGCAGAACCGCCGCAAGTGGAAAGGTGACATTCTTTCTGTCGAAGGCGAAACCGTCACCATCAAGGTCGATGGCAACGAAGAAGCGTTCGCCCTGAGCAATATCGCCAAGGCCAACCTGGTTCCTTCATTTTAAGGTTAAATGAGGCATTAGTTCATGAACAAAGAAATCTTGGCTGTCGTAGAAGCGGTATCCAACGAAAAAGCAGTTCCACGTGAGCGCATTTTTGAAGCACTGGAAACGGCGCTGGCTACAGCTACAAAGAAAAAATACGAAGCTGACATCGATGTACGTGTTGCTATCGATCGTAAAACTGGTGAGTTTGACACCTTCCGCCGCTGGTTGGTGGTAGAAGAAGTGGCGCTGCCAACGCGTGAAATCACGTTGGAAGCGGCGCAATTTGAAGATGAAACGCTGGATCTGGGTGGTTTCGTTGAAGACGAAATCGAATCAGTGACGTTTGACCGCATCACGACTCAAACTGCGAAGCAAGTGATCGTGCAGAAAGTACGTGAAGCAGAGCGCGCCCAAGTGGTTGAGCAGTTCATGGATAACGAAGGTGAGCTGATCACCGGTGTGGTTAAGAAAGTAAATCGTGATGTGATTATCGTCGATCTGGGTAACAATGCAGAAGCGGCAATCCAGCGTGACGATCAACTGCCACGTGAAAACTTCCGTCCAGGCGACCGCGTTCGTGGTTTGCTGTATGCTGTACGCCCAGAAGCGCGCGGTTTCCAGCTATTCATGACCCGCTCTAAGCCAGAAATGCTGATCGAACTGTTCCGCATTGAAGTGCCAGAAATCGGCGAAGAAATGATCGAAGTGATGGGCGCGGCTCGTGACCCAGGCTCTCGTGCAAAAATTGCGGTTAAGACCAATGACAAACGTATCGACCCAGTTGGTGCGTGTGTGGGCATGCGCGGTGCGCGTGTCCAGGCTGTTTCTGGTGAGCTGGGTGGTGAGCGTATCGATATCGTTCTGTGGGACGATAACCCAGCGCAATTCGTTATTAACGCGATGGCACCAGCTGATGTTGCTTCTATCATCGTTGACGAAGACACTCACGCGATGGACATCGCCGTTGAAGCTGACAATCTGGCACAGGCTATCGGCCGTAACGGTCAAAACGTTCGTCTGGCTTCTCAGCTGACTGGCTGGGAACTGAACGTAATGACAGTTGAAGATCTTCAGAAGAAGCATCAGGAAGAAGCTGGTCAGTCTATCGAACTGTTCAGCAAGCACCTTGATATCGACGAAGACTTCGCTGCAGTGCTGGTTGAAGAAGGTTTCACAACGCTGGAAGAAGTGGCATACGTACCAGCAGCAGAGCTTCTGGAAATCAATGGTCTAGATGAAGACACAGTTGATGAATTGCGTAACCGTGCGAAAGAAGCACTGACCACTATTGCGTTGGCAAAAGAAGAAATCCTTGATGGTGCAGAGCCAGCAGAAGACTTGCTTGGTCTGGAAGGTTTGGAGCGTGAAATGGCGTTCCGCCTGGCGTCGAAAGGCGTTTGCACTCTGGAAGATCTGGCTGACCAAGGCACAGATGATCTTCTGGATATCGAGGGAATGGATGAAGTTAAAGCGGGCGAGCTGATTATGGCTGCGCGCAATATTTGCTGGTTCAGCGACGAAGCTTAAGCGCAGCAAAGGAGGAGCAGAATGTCAGAGGTTACAGTTAAAGCACTGGCGAGCGAAATTGATACGCCGGTAGAACGTTTGCTGAAGCAATTTCAAGATGCAGGCATTCAGAAATCGGCAGACGACAATGTAAGCCAAGATGAGAAACAAACCTTACTGTCTCACCTTAAGCGTGAGCATGGTGATGATGGTAGCGCTCCAACTCGACTGACGTTACAGCGCAAAAAACGCAGCACATTGAGTGTTTCAGGTGCTGGCGGAAAGAGTAAGGATGTTCAGGTAGAAGTGCGCAAAAAGCGCACCTACGTGAAGCGCAGTGAACTGGAAGAACAGCGTGTAGCTCAGGAAGCTGCACAACGTGAAGCTGAAGAAGCAGCACAACGCGAAGCCGAGGAAAAGGCACGTCGTGAAGCTGAAGAAGCAGCGAAACGTGAAGCTGAAGAGAAAGCAAAACGTGAGGCTGAAGAGAAGGCCAAGCGCGAAGCAGAAGAAAAAGCACGTATTGCGGCTGAGAAAGCAAAAGCTTCGAACGAAACTGCGGAAGAAACTGCAGCTCGTGAAGCAGCTGAGGCGCAAGCAAAGAAAGAAGCTGATGAACTCAAGCGTCGCCAGGAAGAGGAAGCCAAGCGTAAAGCTGAAGAAGAAAGTCAGCGCCAGCTAGAAGAGGCACGCAAAATGGCAGAATTGAACGAAGAGCGCTGGAGTCAACAAGACGCAGCTGCTGTTGAAGTAATGGAAACAGCTGATCACCACACCACGACGTCGAAATACGCACGTGAAGCAGAAGATGAGGCAGATCGTCGTCAAGAAGCTGCACCACGTCGTCGTAAGAAGAAAAAATCAGCACAAGAGAAAGATGACTCTTCATCTTCTCGTCCGCGCGGTGGTAAGGGTGGCAAAATCAAAGGCCGTATGGCTAAGCCAACCTCAATGCAGCACGGCTTCCAGAAGCCTGCTCAGAAGGTTACCCGTGATGTAGAAATCGGCGAAACCATCACTGTTGCCGAACTGGCAAACAAGATGGCGGTTAAAGCGACTGAAGTGATCAAGGCCATGATGAAGATGGGTGCTATGGCAACCATCAACCAGGTTATCGATCAGGAAACAGCGCAACTGGTTGCTGAAGAAATGGGCCACAAGGTTGTTCTTCGCAAAGAAAACGAGCTGGAAGAAGCGGTACTGTCAGATCGTGACGGCGACGCTCAGCGCGAACCACGTGCTCCTGTTGTTACCATCATGGGTCACGTTGACCACGGTAAGACGTCGCTACTGGACTACATCCGTAAAGCGCACGTTGCATCGGGCGAAGCGGGTGGTATTACCCAGCACATCGGTGCATACCACGTTGAAACTGACAATGGCATGATCACCTTCCTGGATACTCCAGGACACGCAGCGTTTACGTCTATGCGTGCTCGTGGTGCGAAAGCAACGGACATCGTTGTTCTTGTTGTTGCTGCAGACGATGGCGTAATGCCACAGACTATCGAGGCAATCCAGCACGCGAAAGCAGCTGAAGTTCCTCTGATTGTTGCAGTGAACAAGATCGATAAAGAAGCGGCTAACCCTGACCAAGTTAAGAATGAGCTGGCACAGCACAACGTTATCCCGGAAGACTGGGGCGGCGAGAACATGTTTGTTCACGTTTCTGCGAAGCAAGGTCTGAACATTGATGCGCTGTTGGAAGCTATCCTGCTGCAATCAGAGGTTCTGGAACTTGAAGCAGTACGCGACGGCATGGCGAGTGGTGTGGTTGTTGAATCACGTCTGGATAAAGGCCGTGGTCCAGTAGCAACTGTTCTGGTTCAGGAAGGTACGCTGAAGCGTGGCGATATCGTTCTGTGTGGCCTGGAATATGGTCGTGTTCGTGCGATGCGCGACGAGAACGGTAAAGAAATTGAAGAAGCAGGTCCTTCTATCCCTGTGGAGATCCTGGGTCTGTCAGGTGTTCCTCAAGCGGGTGACGAAGCGACTGTTGTACGTGACGAGCGTAAAGCACGTGAAGTTGCACTTTACCGCCAAGGCAAGTTCCGCGACGTGAAACTGGCTCGCCAGCAGAAAGCGAAGCTGGAGAACATGTTCTCTAACATGGCTGAAGGTGAAGTGTCTGAACTGAACATCGTTCTGAAAGCAGACGTACAAGGTTCGGTTGAAGCGATTGCTGATTCACTGGTGAAACTGTCTACTGACGAAGTGAAAGTGAAGATTGTTGGCTCTGGTGTGGGCGCAATCACTGAAACTGACGCAGTACTGGCAGCAGCATCGAACGCGATTCTGGTTGGCTTTAACGTACGTGCTGATGCATCTGCACGTAAGACCATCGATGCTGAAAGCCTGGATCTTCGCTACTACTCAGTGATTTACGCACTGATCGACGAAGTGAAACAAGCGATGAGCGGTATGCTGGCACCTGAGTTCAAACAAGAAATCATGGGTCTGGCAGAAGTACGTGACGTATTTAAGTCACCGAAACTGGGCGCAATCGCAGGCTGTATGGTTACTGAAGGTACCATCAAGCGTAACAACCCAATCCGCGTACTGCGCGATAACGTGGTTATCTACGAAGGTGAACTTGAGTCACTGCGTCGCTTTAAAGACGACGTACAAGAAGTGGCGAAAGGTTACGAGTGTGGTATCGGCGTTAAGAACTACAACGATGTACGTGTAGGCGACCAAATCGAAGTGTTCGAAATCGTCGAAGTGAAACGTACTATCGAATAATAACCGACTGTAACAGGTTGTTTATAAACACCATGGGGGGAAGTGCTCAGCGCTTTCCCCCCATTTCTTATGAGAGAAGAGCGTTATGGCAAAAGAATTTAGCCGCACTCAACGCGTGTCGCAGCAGCTGCAAAAAGAAATTGCCCTGATCCTGCAACGCGAAATTAAAGACCCACGCATTGGTATGGTCACAGTCTCCGGCGTAGAAGTGTCCCGTGATCTGGCTTACGCAAAAGTATTCGTGACTTTCCTGACTATGGGTGAGCAAACCCCACAAGGTGGTCTGGAAGCGCTTCAAGAAGCAACTGGCTACATCCGAAGCCTGCTGGGCAAAGCTATCCGTCTGCGTGTCACTCCTGAAATTACTTTCTTCTTTGATGAATCACTGACAGAAGGTATGCGTATCTCTAACCTGGTTTCTCAAGCCGTGAAATCAGACGAAGAGCGCCGTGTGGATGAAAACGGAGAAGAAGAGTAATGGGTCGCCGTCCTCGTCGTCGCGGACGCCCTGTAGACGGCATTATCCTGCTGGATAAGCCGACAGGCATTACATCGAACTCCGCGTTACAGAAAGTAAAAAACATCTACTTTGCTGAAAAAGCAGGCCATACCGGTGCGTTGGATCCGCTGGCCACCGGTATGCTGCCAATTTGCTTCGGTGAAGCGACCAAGTTTTCACAGTTCCTTCTCGATTCTGACAAACGCTACCGTGTGATTGCCAAGCTTGGCGAGCGCACGAACACCTCAGATTCTGACGGTGAAGTGGTTGAAACCCGTGAAGTGAAAGTGAACATGGGTGACCTGGAGCGCAGCATTGCGTCGTTCCGCGGTGAAACCATGCAGGTTCCTTCTATGTTTTCGGCATTGAAGTACGAAGGTAAGCCGCTGTACGAATACGCACGCAAAGGTATTGAAGTACCGCGTGAAGCCCGTAAGATCACAGTGTACGAAATCTCACTGCTGCGCTTTGAAGGCCAGGAAGTCGAGATGGAAGTCCATTGCTCGAAAGGCACTTACATCCGCACTATCGTTGACGATTTGGGCGAGATGCTGGGCTGTGGTGCACACGTGACTATGCTGCGTCGTACCGGCGTTTCAGGCTATCCATACGAGAAAATGGTGACGCTTGAGCAATTGGAAGCGCTGCTTGAACAAGCGCGTGAGCAAGACATTCAGCCGCGTGAGTTGCTGGATCCACTGCTTCTGCCACTGGATACTGCTGTACAGGATTTGCGTGAAGTGAACTTGCTGCCAGTGGTGGCGAGTTACGCACTGCAAGGCCAGGCCGTTCAAATCCCCAATGCGCCAGCAGAAGGCGAAGTTGTCCGGGTGACCATGGGTGAAGACAATGCCTTTATCGGTGTCGGTGAAATCGATGCTGAGGGCATGTTGAAGCCGCGCCGTTTGGTGCGTACGCACGACGTATAAATTTATGGCGTGATGAAGCCTGCAGCGGTTGCCTTATGTTGGGAATCGCTGTAGAATTCGCCGCCTCGGGTGTCGGCTGAATCAGAGATTGGCTGACACAAATTAAAACCTTTTACATTTAGGAAAAGACTATGTCTCTGAATGCAGAAACTAAAGCAGCAATCGTTGCTGAATACGCGCAAGGCGCAAACGACACTGGTTCTCCAGAAGTACAAGTAGCTCTGCTGACTGCTTCTATCAACCACCTGCAAGGCCACTTCGCTGAGCACAAAGGTGACCACCACAGCCGTCGCGGTCTGCTGCGCATGGTTTCTCGCCGTCGTAAGCTTCTTGACTACCTGAAAGGTAAAGATGCTGACCGTTACCTGGAGCTGATCAAGCGTCTGGGTCTGCGCCGCTAATAAGCCTCTGGCTTTTAAGTATCGCATTCCGAAAAGGAGCCCTTGTGGCTCCTTTTCTCGTTTTTGCTCCCCGAAACCTCCTCCCTTCGACTAGGCTTAGCCTTCGGTGCGTCTTCCAGCGCAATGCCAAAAGGTCGATTGCGGATAAACCTTCAACATCCGTAGGTTTTTGTGGCATTTACGCACGAAACTTTCGGTCTCACGTTACCGTTCATCGTGTAGCCGTGTATAATGTTGGCGCTTTCATCGGACTCACAGTCAACGAAGTCGACCATCAGGTCGCGACTATTGAGAAAGCTTTCCAGCCAAGGCGAAAACTTTCTCATTAGTCGCGATTGGTGAGACCTTTGAAAGAAAAGTAAAACCGCGCGTATTCGCGCACAACTACAAGGAATCTCTCGTGAATCCAATCGTAAAAACGTTCCAGTACGGTAACCACACCGTAACTTTGGAAACTGGCGTAATGGCTCGCCAGGCGACTGCTGCAGTTATGGTTAGCATGGACGATACTTCGGTATTCGTTTCTGTTGTTGGTAAAAAAGAAGCGGTTGAAGGTCAAGACTTCTTCCCTCTGACTGTTAACTACCAAGAGCGTACTTACGCGGCAGGTAAAATCCCAGGTGGTTTCTTCAAGCGTGAAGGTCGCCCTTCTGAAGGCGAAACCCTGACTGCGCGTCTGATTGACCGTCCAATCCGTCCGCTGTTCCCTGACAACTTCAAAAACGAAGTGCAGGTTATCGCGACTGTGGTTTCTGTAAACCCGAACGTTAGCCCAGACATCGTGACCATGATTGGTACCTCTGCGGCGCTGGCGATTTCTGGCATCCCATTCAACGGCCCAATCGGTGCTGCACGCGTTGGTTTCATCAACGATGAGTTGGTACTGAACCCAAGCAATACTGAGCTTGAGAGCAGCCGTCTGGATCTGGTTGTTGCTGGTACTGAAGGCGCGGTTCTGATGGTTGAATCAGAAGCTGATCGTCTATCTGAAGAGCAAATGCTGCAAGCAGTTGTGTTCGGTCACGATCAACAGCAAGTGGTTATTCAGGCTATCAACGAGTTCGCAGCAGAAGTTGCTACTCCAGCTTGGGATTGGACTGCACCAGAAGTAAACACTGAGCTAAAAGCGCGTGTTGCTGAACTGGCTGAAGCGCAATTCACCGAAGCGTACCAAATCACTGAGAAAATGGCGCGTTACGACCGTGTTGGCGAAATCAAGTCTAGCGTGAAAGAGCAACTGCTTGAGCAAGACGAGACGCTGGACGCACGTGAAATCCAAGGCATGCTGTACAGCCTTGAGAAGAACGTAGTACGTAGCCGCATCATTGCTGGTGAACCACGTATCGACGGCCGTGAAAAAGACATGGTTCGTGCGCTGGACGTTCGTACTGGCGTTCTGCCACGTACCCACGGTTCTTCACTGTTCACCCGTGGTGAAACTCAGGCGCTGGTAACGGCAACTCTGGGTACTCAGCGTGATGCGCAAATCATCGACTCAATCACTGGTGAAACAACAGATAACTTCCTGTTCCACTACAACTTCCCTCCATACTGTGTAGGTGAGACCGGCTTTGTAGGCTCTCCTAAGCGTCGTGAAATCGGCCACGGTAAACTGGCGAAGCGTGGTATCCAGTCAGTGATGCCATCTCAGGAAGAGTTCCCATACACGGTTCGCGTAGTATCTGAAATCACTGAATCTAACGGTTCTTCTTCAATGGCTTCTGTTTGTGGTTCATCGCTGGCGCTGATGGACGCAGGTGTGCCAATCAAGAAATCTGTTGCGGGTATCGCGATGGGTCTTGTGAAAGAAGGCGAAGACTTTGTTGTTCTGTCTGACATCCTGGGTGACGAAGACCACCTGGGCGACATGGATTTCAAAGTAGCAGGTACTGACGACGGTGTGACTGCCCTGCAGATGGACATCAAGATCGAAGGTATCACCAAAGAGATCATGCAGATCGCTCTGAACCAAGCAAAAGGTGCGCGTCTGCACATCCTGAGCGTGATGGACCAGGCTATCTCTTCTGCACGTGACGATATCTCTGAGTTCGCACCACGTATCCATACCATCAAGATCAACCCAGAGAAGATCAAAGATGTGATCGGTAAAGGCGGTGCGGTTATCCGTGCGCTGACTGAAGAAACTGAAACCACTATCGAAATCGAAGACGACGGTACTGTGAAGATCGCAGCAACCGACGGCGAGAAAGCGAAAGCGGCTATCGCGCGCATCGAAGCGCTGACTGCAGAAGTGGAAGTAGGTCGTATCTACACCGGTAAAGTTACCCGTATCGTAGACTTCGGTTGCTTCGTGTCTGTTATCGGCACAAAAGAAGGCCTGGTACACATTTCTCAAGTGGCTGATAAGCGCATCGAGAAAGTGTCTGACTACGTTGAAATGGGTCAGGAAGTACAGGTTAAGGTTCTGGAAATCGACCGTCAGGGTCGTATCCGTCTGTCAATGAAAGAAGCGGTAGAGCAAGCGCCGGAAGCTTCAGAAACTGACGCACAGCCAGAAGCTGACGCATAACGGTTTACGCTTTAGCGTGAAACACGGTATAACAAAGGGGGCAATGCCCCCTTTTTGTTTTTCAGGAGAGAAGCGCTAATGCGAAAACTTAACTGGCTGCCACTGACGGTTCTAGGTTCTGCACTGCTGTTGTCAGGCTGTGTGACCTCGGGGAACTCAGTGAACAACAACCAGCCTTGGCATATGCTGCCAATGGCGGTGCCACTGCAGCCAACCACGCAGCAGGAAGTGCAGCTGGCGCGTATCGACCAAATCTTACTGCGTGATGACTTAACCGAAAGAGACAGGGCGCAGCTTTTCTATGAGCGTGGCCTGATCAATGACAGTTTGGGTCTTCGCGATCTGGCGCGTCTGGATTTCAACCGCTCACTTTCCTACAACCCCGCTCAGCCGGATGTGTTTAACATTCTGGGTGTCTACTTTACCCAAAGTGGCATGTATGACGCCGCCTATGAAGCTTTCGACTCCAGCCTTGAACTGAACGAGCAGCACCAGTTTGCTGAGCGAAACCGCGGTATTGCTTTGTATTACGGCGGCCGTTACGAACTGGCTGTCCGCGATCTACTCAAGCACTACAACGATAACGAGAATGACGCCTACCGCGCATTGTGGCTGTATCTTGCTGAGCTCGAAAAAGATGGCCCGGAAAAAGCGCAGCAGGGTTTGAGAGCGCGCTACGACCGATCAGATAAGCTTGATTGGGGCTGGTTGCTGGCAAGAATGTACCTGAACGATATCAGTGAAGAAGCTTTCTTCCGTGAGGTGATGAACACCAGTACGGATAATGCTCAGCTTGCAGAACGACTCTGCGAAGGTTACTTCTATCTTGCCAAACGCTATCAGGCGCAGGGTGATATTAATTCCGCTGTGGCCCTTTATAAGCTGGCAATGTCTGGCAATGTGTATGACTTCGTTGAACACCGCTACTCGATGTTGGAGTTGAGCCGTATTGCTTACGATCTGAGTCATCCGCCATCTTCATGATGGGTTTCAGACATAGAAAAAGCCGCGTTCGCGGCTTTTTTGGTTTTTCAGGCGGCTTAAGGTTGTGTCGCCATCCCTTCAATGCTGTGCCAGTAGCCATTACAGAAATGATTTTTCGGTGCAAAACCCGATTCGCCGCGTTTAAAGCCGGCAAGCACATCAAGCGTTGCGTGGCTTTGCGGACTGATACGTACAACATCCACCAGACCTTCCATCGAAGCCGTATCTGCACTTAGATCATAACAGTAGCCAGATTGAGTTTGGATACCGTTTAGGGTGAACACAGACTGGCCTTCCTGACTTTTTACTTCAAGACCTTGCGGATAGTTGATGCAGCAGGTCTCACATTTATCCTTTGGACGGTTTTCAGCACGTGCGCTGAAACAGCGGGCGGAGTAGGCCAGTGGCAGATTGCCGTAAGAGAAAACTTCCACTTCAAACTGATCGCGAATCCCCGTTGCTTCTGCTTCTGTCAGCACTTTGTGCAGCCATTCACGTGACAACTCAACAGGCATACACCAGCGGGTCATACCTTTTTTCAACATCACTTGAAGTGCTTGTGCGTTGTAAAGGTTAAGTGCAGGCCCCGCGACAAAAGGGATGCCTTTTTCGTGCGCCAGTTGGATGGCGGAGACATCATTGGCTTCAACAATGAATTCTCCATTGTCGATGTAGGTCTGCATCACTTTCACTTCGCTTGGTGCTTCAAGCAGCGCCATGGTAGAAAGCACGACTTGTTTACCACTGGTTGCCAGTTCACGGCCCAAGTTCATCCAATCTGCAGGGCGCATCTCACGTCGTTTGGAGCACACGGTTTCACCGAGATAAACGATATCCGCATCACTGCTCACCGCTTTTTGATAGAAGGTTTCTACATCGCTTTTTGGCCAGAAGTAGAGGAGTGGGCCAAGTGAGTATTTCATAGAAGTCTCCTTTACTGCCATTTACGATGATAAGCGCCAAGGGTGGTCTGCGCGCCTTCTGAAACACTGTCCAGGCACTGGTTCCATTGAGGCTGCACCTGATAACTGTCTGGATTACCTTTATAGCTGTCGATTGCCTGACGCCAAGTGCGGGTCACCTGTTCAACATAGGCTGGGCTGCGCTGACGACCTTCGATTTTCACTGACGCGATATTCGCTTCAAACAGTTCAGGCAGAATCGATAGGGTGTTGAGGCTGGTGGGTTCTTCCAATGCATGGAAAGGCTCACCGTCAGTGACGAAGCGGCCTTTACACAGCGTCGGATAACCTGCGTTTTCGCCCGCTTTATAGCGATCGATCAAAATGTCATTCAGGCGTGATTCGAGGCCTTCTGAGGTTTCTTGCCAGCGGACGTACTTGGCCGGTGAGCATGCCCCAACAGTGTTAGGCGATTCACCTGTCAAGTATGAGGACAGGTAGCAGCGACCTTCTGACATGATGCAAAGGCTACCGAAGGCAAACACTTCCAAATCTACGTCTGTGGTGCGTGCCAGTTGCTTAACCTGATGCATCGACAGCACGCGTGGCAGTACTACACGTTTAACATTGAAATGGTCTTTGTAGAACTTGATAGCTGCGCTATTAGTGGCCGATGCCTGTACCGACAGATGGATTTCCATATTGGGATGTTTTGTGGCGGCGTAATCAAGCACGGCGAGATCGGCGATGATCAGCGCGTCAACGCCCAGATCCACTGCCGCATCTACGGCGTTTGTCCAACGTTGGAAGCCATCTGGGTGCGCGAAAGTATTCAACGCAACATGGATATGTTTTTGTCGGTCATGAACATAAGAAACGGCTTTTTCCAGCTTCTTACCATCAAAGTTCAGACCGGCAAAGTGACGGGCATTGGTACCGTCTTTAAAGCCAATGTATACCGCATCCGCACCATTATCGATGGCGGTTTTCAGGGCAGGAAGGTTACCTGCCGGGCAAAGCAATTCCATATTTCTCCCCACATCGCGTGGTCAGCATCAGGCTGGTTATTCGTATTTCGATAAACCCTGAATTGTAGGGAGAGTTGGGGAGTGGGGTTTTGATATAAGGCAGGTTAGTGCCAACAAACGGGTAAGAGGGAAAAGAAAAGAGGTGCCGATGGCACCTCTTACTCATTTGTCACGAAGCAATTTTTGCTTTTCGGTTGTTGATCAATAAAGCTTCAAACTCAGCGCGAGGCATGGGCTTGTAGAAGTGGAACCCTTGAATCGTGTCGCACTTCAGATTTGCAAGCACGCTGGCTTGCTTACCGGATTCGACACCTTCGGCTACCACGGACATGTTCAGCGAACGGCCAAGATTGATGATATTTTCAATCAAGGTGACCTGCTTGGGAAAGGTCTCCATATCGCAGATAAAAGCGCGGTCAATCTTAATCTCGTCCAATGGGAACTTGGCGAGATAAGACAGCGATGAGTAACCCGTACCAAAATCATCAATCGACAGTGAGAAACCGAGATCTTTGATGGCGTTTAGCATCTGGATTGCATGCTCGCCGTCATTCATCACAGCGCTTTCTGTCAGCTCAAAGGTTATAAGCGATGGATCGGTTTGGGTCGCAGCCTGCAGCTTTTTCATGTGTGAGGTCAGGTTCGGGTTACGGAACTGCTGTGGTGACAGGTTAATGGCCACACGACCCGGCAGTACTTTCATGTTCTGCCAGCGGCGGACAGTCTGGAACACTTCACGCATGACATTGCGACCCAGCAGTTCAATCATGCCAGAACGTTCGGCCACGGGAATAAAACGCCCCGGACTGATATACCCTTCCACCGGATGCTTCCAGCGTACCAGCGCTTCTGCACCATTAATGGTGTAGTCTTTGGCGTTAACCTTGGGTTGATACCAGACTTCCAGTCCATTGTTTTGTAGCGCTTTTTGAAGCTCTATTTCCAGCCAAAGACGCATGCGTGCCTCTTTGTTCATGTGCTGGTTGTAAGTCACTACACGGTTGCGACCTTGCTCTTTCGCCTCGTACATCGCAGTGTCTGCGTTCTGGAGCAAGCTGCGGGCATCTTTACCGTCACCTGGGAATTTCACCATGCCGATGGAGCAGGCGAGGTACTTGCTGAAATGGTAGAGGTCGAACGGCTGACTGATCACGTCTACCACCTTCTGTGAAAGCTCATCAGCCACTTCATCGCTGCTTTGTTCTGGCAGCAAAATCGCGAATTCATCACCACCAAGGTGCCCAAGAATGGTATCGGCAGGGAGTTGTTTTCGAAGGCGTTGTGCAATGTCCTGCAAGACACGATCGCCAATATGATGACCAAGGGAGTCGTTGATGTTTTTGAAGTTGTCGACATCAAGGTAAAACATCAGAAGCGGCGTATTGCTTTTGATGAGCTGTTCCAGGCGTCGGGAGAAGCCGTGACGGTTGTAAAGACCCGTTAAGGCATCAAACTGGGCCAGTTTCTCAATCGTTTGTTTGTGGTCAGAGACGGCTGCAGTGCGGGAAAGCGTGATGATTGCACCACTGCCACCGAGCAGACTCACTGAGCCATAAGAGACATTAATGGTTTGACTGTCGCTGGTCCCTTTAGTCTGGCATACCAGTTGTTGCCCCGATTTCAGTGAGGTCAGGGAGGCGACGACAGATTGGCCTTTCACTGGTGGCACCAGAAGGTTTTCTATGTCTTCGCCGAGAATCTCGTTCTGGCTGTCAAAGCCAAGCAGTTTCACCGCATGCTGATTGGCGCTCAGAACCACACCGTCGTCCAGCACACAGCATCCCTCACCAACGAGTTGGCAAAGGTTATTGAATCGACTTTCTGAGGATTCGAGTGCGCTGGTAAGAACCTGTCTTTCCGAAGTATCTGCCGCATGGAAAATGACTGCGCCGTCTGCCCACTCGCTGTTGGTGAGAGGCGTAACGCTGAAATGAAAGCTGGAGTCATGAATGCCATCGTTCAGGACGATTTCTCCTTCAGAGGCTTCGCCGCCGAAGGCACGTTCGTAGTGAGGCTTTAGCGCATCATAAAAACTGGCGCCAAGGATTTCTCGATCCTGTTTTCCTACCAGCTCGTCCTGATCCAGTCCGCTGATTTCACAATAGCGCTGGCTCACCCAGAGGTATTGGTGATGTTTATCGAGAACGGCAAAGAGAAACGGACTGTTTTGAGTAAGACGTGAAAACCAATAGGTCAACTGCTCAACGGGCATTTAGGCACCATACATCGTAGCTAGTGAAGCTATATCCAAATTCAACTCCATTATTGAGACAACACTATATAATGTGAGAGCTCAACGTTAAACCTTTATGGGGAAGAGCTTTGTTTTTTTGACTCAAGGCATAAAAAAACACGCGAGCAGTGTCATACAATGGCGAATACTTTCGGCCTATTCATATTGGAACATCACTTTGTTCAACAAACTCCATTCAACGCTGGTGCAACAGGCACCTGGATTTCTGCGCTTTCCTGTAAAGCTTGTTCCTGCTTCGGTTCAGCAAAAAGTTATGCTGGAAACCCTGAAGCGTGTTTTTCACGAAGCTCTGGATGATGGTGAATTCGAGTTTCTTGAAAACCGCTGGCTTGAGGTGCATGTGCGCGACATCGATTTGAAGAGCTTCATCAGTTTTGTCGATGATAAACTGGTGGTGCGCAGTGACATTGAAAATGCTGATGTACGTTTTAGTGGTGATATTAACGACCTGATCCTTATTGCCGCTCGCAAGGAAGACCCAGATACTTTGTTCTTCCAACGCCGACTACTGATCGAGGGTGATACTGAGCTGGGCTTGGAAGTGAAAAACCTGATGGACAGCGTCGATTTGGATTCACTGCCTTCTGCATTGCGTCAGGCACTATTTACATTGGCAGACTTCGTACAAAAAGGGCTACAATCGACACCCAATGTCAACGAGGCCCAATATGCTCATAAGATCTGAAGCGCTGGCTGATCAGCTAGCCATTGATAGATTGCTGAAAAACGTATTCCCGACTGAGGCGGAAGCGGCTTTGGTCCGTGCGCTACGTGAGAATGGCCATAACACCTTGTCACTGGTAGCCTGTAACGATGACGGTGAAGTGGTTGGACATCTTATGTTCAGCCCTGTACAAGTCGGAGAGACTGATACTGGCGTTCAAGGTTTGGCCCCTTTGTGTGTGCACCCTGATTATCGCCAACAGGGCATTGCTGCTCAGCTGGTTCGTGAAGGCTTTGATACGCTGAACGAATTTGGTTATCCCGCTTGTGTGGTGCTGGGTGACCCGGCTTACTACAGCCGATTTGGCTTCAAGCCAGCCGCCGACTTTGGTCTTCGCTGCAAATGGGATGTACCAGCGGAGGCATTCATGGCGTTTGAATTTGCTCAAGGTGCATTCGAGCAAACCAGTGGTGAAGTGGCTTACTGCCCAGAGTTTGATGAACTGTAAGTCTTCTTGGTCCAACCCAAAATGTTAAGGGCTGCAGCGGCAGCTCTTTTTGTTTGTGTTGTTTTCTCTTAGTTTTGATAGCATTTGTTCACACAGCAGAGTAATTGAGGCAGACATGAACGATTTACAGAGACTGAAGGAAATGGGGATCACGATATGGGATGTGAGACGTCCTGAGTGTTATCCCGATGTGTCTCCTCAGCCTGTTTCTTTGCCTGACGATTGTAAGCTGCTGCTGGTGTGTGAATCCAAGCCCACTGAGCAGGAAGCCTTTCTATTCAGTAAGGTGCTAGCCAGCATGAAGTTATCTGTTGAACAGGCGCTTCACCTTCCTCCGCAGGCTGTTAATTTACTTGGAAAACACCAGTTGGATTGGTGTTGGTTTGCTGGCACCAAAGACACAGATATTGAGGGTGTAAAGCGTTTAACCTCTCCCTCACTGGCCGCTTTGGACAATGATCAACTTGCCAAAAAACAGCTTTGGCAGCAGATAAAGCATTATGAATCCTGAAATTCTTCCGATGGACAGCCAATGGCTGGATGAAGTCGTTCGCGTAGAAAAAAACGCACATACCCACCCTTGGGCTGACAGCCTGCTAAGAAAACCAGAAGCCAAATTTGGCTGCAACCGTGTGTTGGTTGTCGATAATCAACTGATTGGCTACTTCTTTGCACAATGTGTGGCAGGCGAAGCATCGTTGTTAAATATTGCTGTTTCTCCCGATTGTCAGGGAAAGGGGTATGGTAAGCAGCTACTTCAGGCATTTCTTGACTGTATGCGCGAAGCGGGTGGGGAAGAGGCGTGGTTGGAAGTGCGTGAGAGTAATCAAGCGGCCATAAGACTTTATGAAGCTTTGGGTTTTAACGAGTTTGACCGCCGGTATGATTATTACCCTACAGCATCTGGCAGAGAAGATGCGATCATTATGAGCTACTGGTTTGAATAAATCGGCCAGACGCCCTTATTAAAAGAAAACCCGCAATAGCGGGTTTTCTTGTTTAAGCGGTTTGTTCTGGTTGGCTGATTGGTGCTGGTGGGTGAATAAACCCTTGGTAAGCATCGATGAAGTCGGCATTTATTCTTGCCTTGCTTTCATCGTCTTTTACGCCGGTGGCAATCACAATGATGTTTTTTGACTCAGCAATGTTAGCCAGGGTTTCGGTAAATACGCGGTTCTGTGCGTTCTGGTTCTGACTGAATGCCTGATCTAACTTCACGTAACTTGGCTTCAATGCAGAAAGATATTCGACCTCCTGCAAGTAGCGTCCGAAGTGATCAATACCTATTTTGGCACCGACTTTTCGCATTGCTTTGCTAAAGCTGATGCAAGCAGTGAGATTATTCCGTGCACTCGCTTCACTGATCTCAAAGCAGATCTTATCGGCTGGCAGTTCACTTTTCAGTAAGTCTTGAAGCCAGCTGATGAACAATCTATTTTCCAGACTTTCATCTGTCAGGTTTAAAGCTAAAGGTTGGGAAATAGGCGCTTCTTTGTGAAGCTTCACCAACTGTTCCACCACCACACGATCAAACTCAACACCTTTTTCAAACAACTGGATATAAGGCATCAGTCTGCCACCGGACTGCCAGGTTCCTTCAATGTGCGCTTGAGTAAAGACTTCTTGGTGTAGTGGCTCTGTTGTGTCGCCAGAAAAACGATATACAGGCTGGGATAATAGGCGGATAGCCTTATTTTTCAACGCCCCATTGAGCAACGAACGCCAGGTTTCCCGGTCGATCACCTGCTCTTCTGAACCACGGTTAAACACAAATACATCATGTTGCTTGATAGCGCGTTGCAGGGCGTTGTCTGCCAATGACATCAGTTGCGTTCCCGGCAAACCATGGCCATGTACCACACCAATGTGGAAACCATCATTGGTGTCAAAACCTGCCATGTTCACTTCGTTGTTGAGAGTACTGATAAGAGTGTGAAGGCTATTGCGGCTCTGCTCTTCGCTGCACTCAGGAAGGAGCAGTGCAATTTCCGTTTCGCTGATGCGTGCCACACACACATTGGGGAAGGCACTGAAAGCTGATTGCAATGAGGCAGACAGCAAACGCCAGGTTTCGTCGCGTGCGGCATAGCCATAGCGGCGATAGATGGTGTCCAGCCACCCCATATTAGCGATCACAACAGCACCCGGGACACTTTCATCATCACCCATCCAGCTGTTGAGCTGGTGGATGAAAAATTGACGGTTTGGTAGACCGGAGGCGGCATCATACATCATGCTGTTGTTTAGTGTTTTCAGTTCTTTGTGGAGCGATTGGATCATCCGTTGGATGTGGGAAGAAAGGTTATCTAATGCGGCATCCAGCGACTTGATGCCTGAGCGCTGCTTGGCCTGGGTTGAAGTAAAGTCTTGCTCAGCCAAACTGTTCAGCGTTTTGGTCACTCGGGCAACGGCTCTCTTTCCACGGTTGAAAGCTAACGTGAAAATAGCCAGCATTGCAGCAATTGCGGCACTTAATGTCAGTGCGCTTTGATTGAAGTCATTTGCAATTTGCTGGTTGGCCAAATGGGGTGAGAGCGACAGGGTCAAGGTCGCCACTTCTGAACCATCGTGGTGCAGTTGAATGACCCGCTCGATAGGATGAACTGAATCCAGTTTTTCAAACCAGAAGCCTGTTCGGGCTATCGCGTCTTCCCTTGCCCAAATACCTTGTTCCGCCGTGATCTGATCGGTCAAGGTTATCCGGACTAATTCAGGGGACAGGGTTGCCTCAGCAATACGTGAAATCGCATCCGTGTCGTAGTAAGCCACCAAGGTAGGCAGAACTTTGGTCAGTTGGCTTTCAACGATATCAGCATGTTGGGTAAAACGCTGTTGCTGTTGGCTAATGCTGTTTTCCAGCATGGCGAGAAGCGACAGTAAGACCAACAAAATGGCAGACAGGTAAACACCAACCAGCGGCGAGCGTCGTGTAAACATAGTGAATCTCTAATTAATACACAGTAAGTGCAGGCCGACAGTGTCTGTCGGCCTCTACCCATCAATTGGCTGTGAAGATAGTCCAGCGCATGTCAGTGGTGCTGTAGCTACCTGAGAGGGTGGCCATGACACGTCGGTTTACATCATGTGCATATTCAGAGTCCTCATCGATCATAGGCTCTGTATCGCCATAACCAATGGCCTCAACACGCGATGGATCGATATTAAAATCGTTGATCAGTGCTTTCGCCACCGCATCGGCACGACGCTGGGATAGTGCCAGATTATAGGCGGGACTACCGACTTTACTTGCGTGCCCCTCAATGGTGACGGCGGCTTCTTTTTGATCACCAAGAAAATCAGCTAGCTGCTCAAGTTTGGCATAGTTGCTTGGACGTAATTCTGATGAGTCATTCGGGAATGTGATATTCAGACGAAAGCTCTGCTTTACGGTTTTGTCTTTCGGGCAGCCATCGTTGTCGACAGCTGCTCCATGCAATGTCTCTTCACATTTTTCACGGGCTTTTATCACGCCGTCATAGTCAAGATCACTAAGGTCGTTTACCTGTGGCGAGGTGTTTTGCATGGTGACGATATCTTTCGAGCTACAGCCTGCCATTAGCAATATTGCAAGGATAGTAAGAGTCTTTTTCATTACTGAACCCCTCCTTCATAGCTTTCGTCGCCTTTCCAAACTTCAGGAGTGGTGACACGTAGCGATGCCAACAACTGTCCGGTTGCATTAAGTAGTCTGTATTGGGCAATCAGATCATCATATTCTGCCGTAAGGTATTCACGACGCGCCTGGAACAGTTCATTCTCTGAATCCAGTACATCAATCAACGTGCGTTGACCGAGTTTGAATTGATCTTCGTATGCGTTTCGGGTTTCAGTTGCCGCTTCAACATGCTGGCGGAGGTACTGCATTTGCTCTTTCAGGAAGACGCGGGCATTCCAAGCCAGAGTGGTACCTTCTTCAATATCACGATAGGCATTGAGCTGAATCGCTTTTGATTCATTGATGTTGTATGCAGCCTCGCGTTCTCGGGCTTTGTCTGCACCGCCAGAAAACAGGTTGTAGTTGACGCGAACCATCGCAAGGATTTCATCATTGTTTCCGCCAACATCTGGGCCTCCGCTCAAAGAGGTGCCGTCGTTGCCATCAAGGTTGTCATCCCAGCTTGCAGATAAATCAAAGGTCACTTCTGGATAGTAATTACCTTTGGCTGCCGCGCGCTGAGCTTTTGCAGCATTGATATCGTTGCCAGCAGCTTTCAAAGTTGGATGGGCAGCTTTCGCCGTTTCCATGGCTGATTCCAAAGAAGTTGGCAACATTAGAGCATCGGGGACTGGAATGCGTGTGTTTTCCGGTGCACTGTTAATAATACGCTGGTACGAGACTCTGGCGTCAGACAAGTTGTTCTGCGCGGAGATAAGGTTGGAGTGAGCCCGTGCCAGACGACCAGTGACCTGAGATAAGTCAGCTGTCGAGCCCAGACCAGAGTCTGTTTTTTGTTTAACTTGGTCGTAAATGATCTGGTGGCTTTCGAGATTACGCTGCGCAAGCTCTACCACCTGCTCAGCACGCAGGAAATCTAAATATGCGCGTGATACATCCAGTGCCAGATCTTCGGCTGTCGAATAAAGTGCCCATTGCTCTGCGCTCGCTTCGAACTCAGTACGTTTGACTTCATTCGTCGTTTGAAAGCCGCTGAAAAGCACTTGACGCAATGACACTCCGATTTCGCGGCGGGTCATTTCAACTTCTTCGTCGACATTGTAGGTTACTGCATCTCTTCGAGTAGAAGGACTTTCCGTCCATTCACGACCAATACCTGCATCAAAATCGATGGTTGGATAGTAGCCCGCGCTGGCTTGATTGACTTGCTCTTCGCTTGCTTTAAAGCGATTGAATGCTTGCCTGATTTGCGGGTTAGTATCCAGTGCCGTTGCTACTGCTTGTTCGAGTGATTGAGCTGCAGCCGATGCAGGAAGTAAGGTCGCCGCAACTGCCAATGCGGTGAAGCTTCTTCTGAGCGATTGGACAACACTGTTTTTCATTACTCTCTCCTTGTTATTATCAACGCTCCCGGAGCGCTGACTCTTTCGCTCTTAGTATGGGATTTAGCAAATACTCCAGAACCGTCCGTTTCCCTGTGATGATGTCAACAGAGGTCAACATGCCGGGAATGATCGGCAGTTCGCTGCCATCCTTTTTTTCCAGACTGGATTTCTCCGTCCGAATCCGAACTAAATAAAAACTGTTACCCTCTTCATCCTGCGTGGTGTCTGCGCCGATGTGCTCTAACGTGCCGTTGAGGCCGCCATAGCGCGTGAAATCATATGCCGTTACCTTGACTACAGAAGGCAGGCCCGCGTGCAGGAACGCGATATCCTTCGGTGCGATCTTGGCTTCGATAAGAAGCTGATCCTCGGCAGGGACGATTTCTATCAAATCAACACCAGGCTGAACGACGCCACCAAGAGTGTTGATATGAATAGTTTTTATGGTGCCAGTGACTGGCGCGGTGATAACGGCTTTATCCACCTTATCTTGTGCACCAACCTGGGCTTGGCTTAAACGGGAAAGACGGGTTTCTAGCTCACTCAGTTTGGAGCGAGTTTCATTGCTGAACGCGAGTACTGCTTCACGACGTTTCAAAATGGCTTCATCGACCGTCGCTTTGATTTTCGGCTGCATCAGGCGAAGTGAGTCTAACTCACCTTTGAGGTCATTCACTTGGCGTTCGAGTTTAAGCAAATCAATTTCTGATACGATGCCTTTTTTCGCCAATGGAATAGTGATTTTTAGCTCACGCTTTATCAGGCCGAAGCTGTCTGACAAAGTACGAACTTTAGACTCAACTTCCTGACTTTCCTGCTGCTTTTGTAAAATCTGGCGAGCCAGTATTTCAAGGCGGTTTTTCAGATCCAGCAAACGGCCTTCATATTCCTGACGCTGCCCTTCAATCAATGCCGGCTCAGAGTCTTCGAGATCGGACGGGAACTTAAGCGGAGACAGGGTGATGGCAATTTGTTCCCGCCAATTTGGCGCGGTAGGAGACAGCTCAATGCTGCGAAGCTCTGAGCGCATACGAATGATGTTGGCACGTAGGCTGGAGACTTCTTCTTCTTGCTGTGCAAAGTCAGAGCGGAAGCGAGTATCGTCAATGCGGGCAAGAGGCTCGCCTTGTTTGACTAACTGGCCTTCTTGCACATACATGGCTTGTAAAATACCGCCATCCAAGCTTTGAATGAGCTGCACCTGAGAGGAAGGAATAACTTTGCCTTCACCACGGGTGACACGGTCTAAAGAAGCAAATGCGGCCCAGACGATAATGGCAGCGAAGAAAGCAAATATGCCCCAGATAACAAGACGGTAACGCACCGGCGCGTCTGTCAGCATGGCACCATAGACGTCATCGGTCATTTCAATGTCATCACGCTTTAGCGCGTCAGTCATTTTGACCTCCCCCGTTGCCGTTTAGACGCTCAAGCACCTTATCCCTTGGTCCATCCATGACAATGCGGCCTTTATCCATCACAATCACACGATCAACCAATTGAAGCAGCGCCATTTTGTGGGTGATCATCACCAAAGTTCGGTCTTTCGACGCGAACTTCATGGCATGAATAAATTGGTTTTCCGCATGGGCATCAAGGCTGGCCGTTGGCTCGTCCATGATGAGTAATGGCGGGTCATTGAGCAGGGCGCGAGCCAGTGCGACCGATTGTCGTTGACCACGGGAGAGGGCTTCACCACGTTCACCCACCTGCTTATCAAGTCCTTCACTGTCCTGCGAGGTAAATATCCCCACACCTGACAGTTGTGTGGCACGGATTAACTGGTGCTCTGTCACCTGTCTTGTGCCAAACATGATATTTTCGCGAATCGTACCGTGAAATAACGTTACATCCTGCGCCAGATAGCCCACATTGCGACGCAGATCTGCTGGGTGAATTTGCTTGGCATCGACACCATCAAATCGCAAGCTGCCTGCCGTTGGCTGATAAAGGCCTGATAGCATTCGGATAAGTGTACTTTTACCTGTGCCGTTCTTACCCAGAATGGCAATTTTCTCGCCAGCGTTGATGGTCAGGCTGGTGGGGTGGAGGGTTGGTTTTTCTGACTCTGGGTAGCTAAAACCAATATTGTCTGCGTAGATATCACCTTTGAGGCGCTTGCGGCTAACCAAGTGGCCTTTGTCTGCAAACTCATCTTCCTGATCCATCATGGCATTGAGCTGACGCATACCGGATTGGGTCTGGTTCCAGCGGCTCATGAGACCTGCCAGTTGCGCCATTGGCGACACGGCTCGGCTTGAAAGCATTACTGCTGCGATAATCCCGCCCATAGTAATTTGCGCATCTGCCACGCGATATACACCGAGAACAACAACCGCAACAGAGGTGACCTGCACGATAAAAGAAGCAAAATAAGAAACCGAGTTGGTGATTTGTTTCACCTTGAGGTTCCAGTTTGCCGTGTGAGCGGTCATCTGTTGCCAGCTCTTTTGAACTATGCCTTCCGCGACATTGGCTTTGATGCCTTCCAGTGCCGAGAGACTTTCAATCAAATGGCCATGCTTTTGGCTGGCATATTTGTTGGATTCTTCAATGGCGACTTTGAGCTTTGGCTGAACCAGCAGGGCATAACCGATAATAAGAATGCCGGCGACGATAGGAACTGCCGCTAAATCGCCAGCGAAGATATAAATCACGAACAGAAAGAAAAGAGCGAACGGCAAATCTACTAATGTGGTGATGGTTGCAGATGTCAGCATGTCTCTGATGCCGTCAAATTCGCCAAGCTGTTTCGCCATGCCGCCGACGCTTTTCGCACGCTTTTCAAGTGGGATCCCCATCAGGCGAGCGAACAGACGAGAAGACACAATGATATCGACTTTCTTACCTGCAATATCAATCAGGTAAGAGCGCATCTTTTTCATCAGAAAGTCAAAGCTAAAGGCAATCAGCGCACCGGTTGCCAGTACCCAGAGTGATTCAAAGGCAAGGTTAGGTACCACTTTGTCGTAGACATTCATGACAAACAGTGGTGAAACCAACGCGAAAATATTGACCAGTACAGAGGCAATCAGCGCATCGCGATAAATGGGCGAGGCGTCCTTAACGGTCTGCCAGAACCAATGGATTTTGGTGTCGTGAAGATGAAGATCAATACTGTTGTCACCACGGTACTGGCGTTTAACCAAAAACGCATAGCCGGTATACATGGCTTCCAGATCTGCAAGGGATATCTCTTCCTCGCCCCCAGTCTCAGAAGTTTGGATTAACGCTGTACCTTCTTTGGTGTTTATCTCACGAAGAATACAAGCTTTTTTGTCGGTCAAAAGAAGTATGCAAGGCAATAAAAGCTTAGGGAGTGCTTTTAATTGCCTGCGGGAAAGCTTGGCCGTCAACCCAGCACGGGCTGCAGCCTGAGGAAATAAATCCGGTGCCAGCAGGGCGTCTGTCATAGGAAGACCAGCCGTTAAGGCATCTCCCGAGCATGGCGAACCATAGTGCTCAGTCAAAAAGACCAAGCAATCTAACAACGGGTCGTCTACCGCTTGCGTTGACGCACTGATACGCCACTGCTGCGGCTTGCGTTCGGCAATCGCTGCGTCTGTCACCTATTTCTCTCTATACATACAAATAAACAAAAGAAAAAAGCACCGGAGCAGTATCCGGTGTCAAAAGCCCTTACGTGTTTTCAAAATCAATGGTAACTGTTGGTGGAGTGCTACCGGCATAACCGTCACTATCGGTAATGGTAAGTTTGGCGTCTTCACCATTGATAATGGTATTGATGACTACACCACCATCTGCAGATGGGTCGAGACCTTCATTGTCGACTTGTGATTGGCTGGTTTTTTCTAATACGATATGTTGAGTGACTTTTCCGTCAGAATCCTCTGCGACGTTGTCGACATCGATAGAAATGATGATCTGGCCGTTATCATCATAACTGACAGTAAGGTTGTCTAATTCACCATTAGAAACTGAGACAAGATCAGATAAATCCAGCCTATCTTCTTTAACGTTGAAATCACCGATGAAGTCTGTAACGTGATCATAACCACCTACAGTCCCTATGTTAACCAAGTCTTCTTTTTGCCAAAGGAAAGTATCTTTACCTGCACCGCCTTCCAGAGTATCCCCTTCACGGCCATTTGCGCTTGTGCCTGATGAACCATGGCCATTCGAACCCCCTCGAATGGTGTCATCACCTGCACCGCCTATGATGTTGTCATTACCTAAGTCTCCGAACAGGTAGGCTCCTTCATTGGCGTCGTAAGCGTTTTCAAGCTCAAGTTCAAAGTTTCCATACTTACCTGTAACGTGATTTAAGAGCCCCTCGTCGTATGCTGTAACAATGTATCCGGCATCTTCGAAAAGTTCTTTGGTATAGGGGGCTTCGTCTTGCTCTAATCCGCCTGTTTTCAGAATTTTCGCAATATTCGCATTGATTGAATCATCACCACCAAAACCAGTGATGAGTTGCTTCGTATCAATATCGTTATCAATGATCAGAGCGCTATTTGTGGCCTCACCAACTTTAGGTTTCCCGTTCACTAGATTTGCTTCGGTGACCTTTTCAAAGCTGTCTTGCTGAATTGCTGTGATGTTGACACTGACGCTCTCATTTTCTTCGGCCAAGGTGTCGTCTTTGACCAAAACTGTAATGACTTCTGATTCACTCTCTCCAGCTGCAATAGTCACAGAGTTTTGGAATACAAAGCTGTCATCGAAATCTGCTAACACAGCAGTACCGGCCAGTTGAAGATTGACAGTGACGCTATCACCTGCCGGAACACTGACTGGGTCACCGTTTTTATCCACCAGTTTCACTGTGAAGTGGATTTCCGCATCGTCAGACTCTTCGACATTCTCGGAGGCTTCCACGATGACATAGACGGTGTCGTTTTTACCGTAGTTACCATCCCCTTCGTCGTTAATGGTCGTAGTGACACTGTCCTGGCTGTTTTCTACGTTCTCGTAGATGCCTTCCAATCTGGCGATTTGCCGATCTGTCAAATTGGCGTCAACAGTGAAGGTTTCACCATCATCCGCAAAAACATCGTCAATGGTGCGAGCCTTGAACTCTTTATTAAGTGATACAGTCATGGTTCTATCACTTCGGTTGAAGTCATCAGAACCATCTGGATTGACCAGTTGACTGAAGGAAACATTTACCTTACTGGTGTTACCCTCATCGATGACATTCCCGTCTTTGTCAACGAGTACTGCCTTGTAGGTTGCCAGCTTGTCGCCTTTCGTTTCACTGATGCTATTGGTGTTGACCAACTGACCATTAACTACGGCAAAGATTTTAACGAAGACAGTGTCTTCCAATCCTGGGAGGGTTGATTCCTCCTGAATATCGTTGGTCGCTGTTCCTTCAACGTCAACTGCTTCATAGGTATCAGTGATAGGTCCAGATACCTCACCCAGATCAATAGTGACACGTTCACCTTCTTCGGCGTAATAATCATCGACCGCGGAGACCTCAAAGGCCTGACCCAGTGCGACCGTTTGGTGGGTGATGCCCTGGGTGGTGACGTCGGTGTTGTTGCTGCTGGTACTGTCGTCACTCTCGGTGACCGAGACAGTGACCTGGCCTTTATCCTGGTCTTTGAGGGTGACGGTACCGTCACCGTTGAAGGTGGCGAGAATATTGCCATCAGCATCGACAGGGAGCGCCATGTACTGGATGGTGTCGCTGTCAGGGTCTCCTTCGGTCAGGGTCCCGTCAGTGGCCGGCACGACCTGACCGTCGCTGTTTATCATAAACAGCTTGATGGTCACGACATCCGCCTCGGCCTCATCATAAATCAGGGCATGGTCAGCGGCGTCGCCGGCCAGTGGCTTACCGTCGACCATCTGGGCTTCGGTGACGCTCTCAAAGCCGGTCTGCTGGATACCGGTGACCCCGACCACGACACTTTCATGGCGCTCACTGAGGTTGTCGTCTTTCA
>NZ_FIZX01000007.1 GCF_900055185.1 Grimontia celer
AAGTCCTCTAAAGGGTTGTTGGAGACTACGACGTAGATAGGTCAGGTGTGTAAGCGCTGCGAGGCGTTGAGCTAACTGATACTAATTGCCCGTGAGGCTTAACCATACAACACCCAAGGGGTTTTGACGGACTCGAATAGAACCTTGAATGTGTAGAGAACACAGAAACAGCTTTCCAAGATTTTGGTTTTGACCTTTTTTAAAGGTGAAGACTTAGCAGAATTTGCTTGGCGACCATAGCGTTATGGACCCACCTGACTCCATGCCGAACTCAGTAGTGAAACGTAACAGCGCCGATGGTAGTGTGGGGTCTCCCCATGTGAGAGTAGGACATCGCCAGGCTTCCAATTTAAGTGTGGAGCGGTAGTTCAGTTGGTTAGAATACCGGCCTGTCACGCCGGGGGTCGCGGGTTCGAGTCCCGTCCGCTCCGCCACTTCTTAGAGAAACCTCAGCAGAAATGCTGAGGTTTTTTGCTATTTATCATATCCTGACCCTTGTCTTGAAGTTCAAACACAAGGCTGACCACACTTTTTGAGTGGATAAATGCTAATAAATTGATTTATAGGGATGCAACGCCTACATGTAATGTATTTAAAAGCATACATAGAGTGATTGTTGTTAACTTCCCTCACTTTTATTTATGCAATTAATGGAATACCTGTCAGTGGTTCTTATCACTGAGACTTTTTTTTTATACCATCGCGGTATTATCAGCTTATCTAATAGGGACAAAGGGATCACCAGATGAATGATTTGTCAGCTTTACTTCAAATGACATTGCTATGTAGTGCAATTGCAGCTTTGGTTGCAGGGCCTGCGGTGATTGCCTTGTTGGTATTTAACAAGTACAAGCAAAAAAATCTTGCCGAAGAATCATAAACTTGTATGAATTCTGTCCACTTGGTTTGGCTTTCCCCAATCAACACTGGCTATTTGACTGAGAACCATTAAAATAGCCTGCGTATAGGGGTGTAGCTCCAATTGGCAGAGCAGCGGATTCCAAATCCGCGTGTTGGGGGTTCGAATCCCTCCACCCCTGCCAAATTCGAAGCCTCAGCAGAGATGCTGGGGCTTTTTTATATATGGTATTTGGCTCTGCGAGCCAATTGTTGGGGGCTGGGGCGCCAGTCCGATCGAATCCCACCACCCTTGCCAAATTTGAAGCCTCAGCAGAAATGCTGAGGCTTTTTCGTATCTACTGCTCTCTAAACCAGTCCAACATTTGAATTGGCTAAGAGAACGCCTTAGCGAATACGCATTTTAAGGCGTATCATGTCAGCTTGGTTTCTGGATAACATGGGCCTAAACACCATGAATCAAGCAGTTTTACTTTTTTATATAGCCATTGGCGGAGCATTTGGTGCTTGCTCTCGTTATCTGATTTCTGAGCTCTGTGTTGTGTTACTAGGGCGCGGTTTTCCTTATGGTACTTTAACGGTTAATGTCGTTGGCTCATTTATCATGGGGCTACTCGTTGCAGCCTTAGAGCAGGAAGTCTTTTCTCCAGGTCCTTGGCGTCATCTCATCGGGCTAGGTTTTCTTGGGGCACTAACCACCTTTTCCACGTTTTCTATGGATAACGTTTTGCTGCTTCAACAGGGTGAGTGGTTCAAAATGGGTCTGAATGTTGTGCTGAATGTCGTTATCTGTATCTTTGCTGCTTGGGCAGGCTTTCAGTTGTTAATGCGCGGTTAATCACTTTGAGTGGTTGAGATAACGGAAAGCATTCCCTATACTCGTTCGCTGATACTTGTCGGAGTGCCATTTGGCTGAGACTGCGAAAGCAGGATCCGTTGAACCTGATCAGGCTAATACCTGCGAAGGGAACAAGAGAACAACAATTGTGGTGTTCTGGGATATTGATATCTATAAGTTTCGCCACACCTCTTGCTCAGCAAATCCGGCAAGCATTTATTCCCAAAAATATATTGGAGTAATGCTATGTCGAACCGTAAACAAGCCAGAAACGAAGCAAAAGCCTTTATCGACAACCTGTCGGTACAACCTTTTCCTAATTCTCTTAAAGTTCATGTAGAGGGCTCCCGTCCAGATATTCGGGTGGGCATGCGTGAAATCTCCCTAGCACCAAGCCTCATTGGTGGCACTAAAGATAATCCCCAGTTTGAAGAAAATGAGCCAGTTCGTGTTTACGACACATCGGGTGTGTATACCGATCCAGACTACGAAATTGACATCTATGCGGGTCTGCCAAAGCTACGAGAACGCTGGATAGAAGAGCGTAATGATACTGAACTCCTTGATGGAGTGACGTCAGACTTTGCCAAGACACGTTTGGATGATGACACACTGGATGAGCTTCGCTTTGGTAATCTACCGTCCGTGCGTCGAGCCCAAAATGGGCAGTGTGTTACCCAGCTACACTATGCACGTCGGGGCATCATTACTCCTGAAATGGAATACATCGCGATTCGTGAAAACATGGGTCGCCAGCAGTATGCAGATGAGCAACTGAACCGTCAGCATCCGGGTCAGAACTTTGGTGCTAACCTTCCAAAAGAAATTACGCCGGAATTTGTTCGTAAAGAAGTTGCGGAAGGCCGCGCGATCATTCCTTCCAATATTAACCACCCTGAATCTGAGCCAATGATCATTGGTCGCAATTTCCTGGTGAAAGTGAACGCGAATATTGGTAACTCATCAGTCACCTCATCGATTGAAGAGGAAACCGAGAAGTTGGTGTGGTCTACCCGCTGGGGCGCAGATACGGTCATGGATTTGTCGACTGGTCGAAACATCCATGAAACTCGCGAGTGGATCTTGAGAAATAGCCCTGTGCCAATCGGTACTGTTCCTATGTACCAGGCACTCGAGAAAGTAAATGGTATCGCTGAAAACCTGACGTGGGAAGTGATGCGCGATACCCTTATTGAACAGGCAGAGCAGGGTGTTGATTACTTCACTATCCACGCTGGTGTGCTGCTGCGCTACGTACCAATGACAGCTAAACGTGTTACCGGCATTGTCTCCCGTGGCGGCTCTATCATCGCCAAGTGGTGTTTAGCACACCATCAGGAAAGTTTCCTCTACACCCACTTCCGTGAGATTTGTGAGATCTGTGCGAAGTATGACGTGGCATTGTCGTTGGGCGATGGTCTGCGTCCGGGATCTATTGCCGATGCTAACGACGAAGCCCAGTTCTCAGAACTTCGTACTCTTGGTGAGTTGACCAAGGTGGCTTGGGAGTACGATGTTCAGGTAATGATTGAAGGCCCTGGCCACGTGCCAATGCACATGATCAAAGAAAACATGGAAGAGCAATTAGAGCATTGCCACGAAGCACCTTTCTATACCCTTGGACCTTTGACGACAGACGTTGCTCCGGGCTATGACCACATCACTTCAGGTATCGGTGCGGCAATGATCGGCTGGTTTGGCTGTGCCATGCTTTGCTACGTGACACCGAAAGAACATTTAGGGCTTCCGAATAAAGATGACGTGAAAGTCGGCCTGATTACCTACAAGCTCTGTGCTCACGCGGCTGATTTGGCGAAAGGACATCCTGGTGCTCAGGTTCGTGACAATGCCCTGTCTAAAGCGCGCTTCGAATTCCGTTGGGAAGATCAGTTTAACCTTGCGCTCGACCCAGATACTGCACGCGCTTATCACGATGAAACTCTCCCACAGGAGTCAGGCAAAGTGGCGCACTTCTGCTCCATGTGTGGCCCTAAATTCTGCTCAATGAAAATCAGTCATGAAGTTCGTGATTATGCTAAAGGCCTTGAGCTAGGCGAAGGCATTGAAGTGAAAATGCTGGAAGATCCACTTGAAGGCATGAAACAAAAATCGGCGGAATTTCTCGCCAAAGGCAGCGAACTTTACCACCAGAAAGCGTAGGAGGTGCTATGAACACCTCTCCCGTGTTTCCAAGGATGGACGGGGGCATAGGCCCTTTCTATCCGGTGGTTGATGATATTGCCCTGTTGAAGCGTTTGCTGGCGTTTGGTGTGCGTACGGTTCAGCTTAGGGTTAAAGATGCCAATCATCCTAACCTTGATGCCATGATCAAAGAGGCTGTTGCTTGCGGCCGTCTTTGTCAGGCTCAGGTATTTATCAACGATCACTGGGAAAAGGCTCTAGATGCCGGTGCATATGGGCTCCATCTGGGTCAGGACGACTTGAAATCGGCTGATCTGGATGCGATAGCCCATGCCGGTATTCGCCTTGGAGTGTCCACCCGAACATCTGATGAGCTGGAATTAGCCTTATCTCTTAACCCGAGCTATCTGGCTATAGGCCATATCTTCCCAACACCAACCAAACAGATGCCTACTCCACCCCAGGGCGTAGCGCAGTTGTCGAAGCATTTAGCGACAGTAGCAGGGAAAGTACCAACAGTGGCTATTGGTGGCATTGATATCGCTAAAGCCCCAGAAGTTTGGCAAAGCGGTGTGGATGCGATCGCCGTTGTGCGGGCGGTCACCCAGTCCTGTGATCTGGCGGCAACGCTTCAATCGTTCGCTGAGGTGCTGACAGAGGAGGCGAGAAATGAGCGTATCGTCGTCGAACAAAGCTAGTCTGTCAGACTGTGAGTTTGACCGTTACAGTCGCCAAATCATGTTGGATAACTGGGGCGAAGAGGCGCAACTGAAACTTTCTCAAGCCAAAGTACTGATAGTGGGGTGCGGCGGTCTTGGAACTGCGGCTTCGCAGTATTTGGCCGGGGCAGGAGTCGGGCAGTTAGTGCTGGCTGATGGCGATGTGCTGGAGCGTTCAAACTTGCCGAGGCAGGTTGCTTATCGTGAAAAGGACTTAGGCAAAGGTAAGGCGAAAGCGCTGAGTGAACAACTCAATGCGTTGAACAGCCTCATCCAATGTCGGCCCGTCACTCGTCAGCTAGATGGAATGGCGCTGGAGCTTGAAGCTTCCCTTGCCGATATCGTGCTTGATTGCAGCGACAACATGGCAACCAGGCAGGCGGTGAATGCCGCCTGCGTGAAATTGGGCAAGCCATTGATTTCTGGTGCAGGTATTGGTTGGCAAGGTCAACTGATGATTTTCGATTTCAGAACCTCTTCCTCACCTTGTTATCACTGCCTATTCCCCTCCTACCAGGACCCTCAATCGAGGAGTTGTCAGAGTGCAGGTGTTGTGGGGCCAGTGGTAGGCATTATCGGTAACTTTCAGGCATTAGAAGCGCTGAAGTTGCTGATAGGCGAATCTCTACCTGCGAGCTTTTATCAGTTTGATGGTCTGTCTCTATCGCTCAGAAAGATGCTGGTTCATCGCGATCCTGAGTGCGCCATTTGTCAGCCTCGCGCACTTCTAAATAAGGAGATCTCACATGCAGATCTGGCTTAATGATGAAGCCTACTTGCCAAAGACTGCCAGCGATTTGCTGGCATTGGTGAGTGAATTATCTCTACCTGAACAGTCGGTGGCGATAGCTCTGAACGGTGAAATTATCCCCCGTAGCCAGTGGCAATCTACACCACTGACTGAGGGTGTTCAGGTCGCTATGTTTCAAGCCATTGCCGGAGGTTAACCATGTTGAAAATTGCAGATAAAACATTTTCCTCTCGCCTGTTTACCGGAACAGGAAAGTTCTCAAGCACCCAGGTTATGGCAGAGAGTATCGTCGAAAGTGGCTCCGAGTTAGTTACCATGGCGCTAAAACGTGTCGATGTCCAAAAGCGTGATGATGACATTCTGGCGCCGCTGATTGCGTCGGGCGTGAATCTGTTACCTAACACGTCGGGTGCAAAAACCGCGAAAGAAGCCATTTTTGCCGCAAGACTTGCCCGTGAGGCGTTGGGAACTAACTGGCTGAAGCTCGAAATTCATCCTGATCCTAAATACCTGATGCCTGACCCAATTGAAACTTTGAAAGCGGCTGAAGCACTGGTCAAAGAAGGCTTTGTGGTGCTGCCATATTGCCACGCCGATCCTGTGCTTTGTAAGCATCTGGAAGAAGCTGGTTGTGCGGTCGTGATGCCGCTCGGTGCGCCTATTGGCAGCAATAAGGGTCTGGCATCAAGGGATTTTCTCGACATCATCATCGATCAGGCCAAAGTGCCAGTCGTGGTAGATGCGGGTATTGGAGCCCCTTCCCATGCTGCTGAAGCGATGGAAAAAGGTGCAGATGCTGTGCTGGTGAATACAGCTATTGCTGCGGCAGCTGACCCTGTCGCAATGGCAAAGGCCTTCAAGTTAGCCGTAGAAGCCGGTCGCATGGCCTATGAGGCAGGCTTGGCAGGGCAGGTACAACAAGCTGTCGCCTCCAGCCCACTCACCGCTTTTCTTGATGAGCTGGCGTGACGGGAGGAGATATGGCTTTTTCTGATCATTGGCGGACGCTCGATTGGGACGATATCCGCTTGTCCATTTACAGTAAAACAGAAGCGGATGTTCAGCGGGCATTGGCTAAGCCAAAGCGGAACTTGGAAGACTTTAAGGCGCTGATCTCGCCCGCTGCGGAGCCCTTCCTTGAAGCGATGGCGCAGCAAGCTGCAGCGCTGACCCGACGTCGATTCGGCTATACGGTCAATTTCTACGTGCCGCTTTATCTGTCGAACCTTTGTGCCAACGCTTGTACCTATTGTGGCTTTTCAATGGAAAATCGTATCAAGCGCCGTACCCTATCGCTGGATGACATTGAGCGCGAGTGCGAAGCGATTAAAGCAATGAACTTTGACAGCATTCTCTTGGTAACTGGTGAGCATCAAACCAAAGTGGGGATGGACTACTTTCGAACCTCTGTGCCTGCCATTAAGCAGCATTTCAGCTATCTCGCCATGGAGGTACAACCCATGGAAACGAAAGACTATGCTGAGCTTAAAGGTCTGGGTCTGGATGCAGTGATGGTCTATCAGGAAACCTATAATCGCTCGACCTATGCTGAACATCATCTGCGAGGTAACAAGACGGATTTTGCTTTTCGTCTTGATACCCCTGACAGGCTTGCCCAAGCAGGGATCGACAAGATTGGCATTGGGGCTCTGATTGGACTGGATGAGTGGCGAACGGATTGCTTCTTTGTCGCCAGTCACCTTGAGTACATGGAGCGCATCTACTGGCGAAGCCGTTACTCGATTTCCTTTCCAAGGCTACGTCCTTGTGAGGGGGCGGTACAGCCAAAGTCGGTGATGACGGACCGACAACTGGTTCAGCTTATCTGTGCCTACAGGTTGCTCAACTCAGAAGTGGAGCTTTCTTTATCGACCCGAGAGTCGCCTGAATTTCGGGATAAAGTATTGCCGCTTGGAATCACTTCGATGTCAGCTGCTTCGAAAACCCAGCCTGGTGGTTACGCCGATGATGAACCTGAGCTTGAGCAGTTTTCGGTTTCAGATGAGCGCAGTGCCAGTGCGGTGGCAACTGCGGTGAAAGCGGCCGGTTTTGAAGTGGTGTGGAAGGACTGGGAGCAGGGATACTCAGGTTGATGTGTCTTTCTTTTGATTCTTGGTGCAAAAGATATGGAGTCTGGCTTTGAATGCGAAATCATTCGTTTAAATTTGGGGCTAGAATGTTATTTGTTTCAGTTGGTTTCAAGGAAGATGTAATGAATAAAATAGTTATTGCGTTGTTTCTCAGCTCATTGCTCGCAGCTTGCATGGCAACAAAAGATAGTAGTCCTTATAAGCCTACGGCAAGTTCTGATGATATTGCTGAGGCTAAAGAAGCATTCGCGAACAATAAGTATGTTGATGTAGACGACAATGGTTTCATTGTTGTCAGTGATCGTGTCCCAAGTGGCTATAAGTGGGAAGAAACAGTCATGCGTCAGGTGGCCTATGAAACAGCTTGTGAAAAGCTTAAGGGGTTCATCGATAGAGGTTTTGTTGTCAATTTCTGGGCCAAAGGACGTGGTGGGAACTATACGTTTTACAATGATAAAAAATGTGCTGAAGGTGCGCCTACCAATCTATAAAAGAAGAGCGCCAAACGGCGCTCTTCTTTTTACTGTTAACCATCTAGCGTGAAAGGGCGGCAGTTGCCTGTTCAAGCCATTCCAAGTCCTCACCTTCCAATGATGGACTAACATCTTGCCACACTTTCTGGTGGTAATCGTTCCACCAAGCAATCTCGCTGTCAGTCAACAAAGATACATCCACCAAGCGGCGATCGATTGGAGCGCGGGTTAATGACTCAAAACCAAGCACAGTCATATCGCCTTGGGTTGGCGCTTCTACCACCAACTCCAGGTTTTCGATGCGGATACCAAAGGCATCGGCGCGGTAATAACCTGGCTCGTTCGACAGCACCATACCCGGTAGCAGTGCTACTGTGCTAGGGGCTTTGGAGATACGCTGCGGGCCTTCATGGACACTCAGGAAGTGACCTACGCCGTGGCCTGTGCCATGGTCGTAGTCGAAGCCGTTAGCCCACAGGTGCTGACGCGCCAGCGCATCCAGTTGGCTGCCAGCGGTACCCTTCGGAAAACGTGCAGTCGCTAGAGAGATGTGGCCTTTCAGTACCAGAGTGAAAGCTTGCTTCACTTCGTCTGAACACTCACCAATCGCAACAGTGCGGGTGATATCGGTCGTACCATCCGGATATTGACCGCCTGAGTCCACCAGATAGACATTGTTCATCTCCAGCTCGCCCGGCTCAGGCTGGTTCAGGTGGTTGTAGTGACACATAGCTGCATTGCCACCTGCTGCTGAAATAGTATCGAAGCTCAAATCTGCCAGTGTTTTATCCAGTTCACGGAAGCTGTATAGCTTGTCTGAAAGCTCAGCTTCGTTTGGCAGATTGCCTGCAGCGACTTCTTTATCCAGCCAGGCGAGGAAACGGCTGATTGCCACACCATCGCGGACATGGCTTGCTTTCATACCATCAATTTCGACCGCGTTTTTGGCCGCTTTTGGCAGCATGCATGGGTCTGCAGCGTGAACGATAATGGCACCGTTTTGATTCAGTACCTGACTTGCCCATGCATTGCTGGTTTGCGGGTCGACCAACACAGATTGGCCGGAGAGTGCAGCCAGAGCCGACTCCAGTACTTCTGGAGCTTGAACCGATACGCCTTCGCCCACATGTGCTGAGAAACCTTCTGGCAGGCGCGCAGGGTCGATAAACAGGGTGACTTCGCCTTTGGCATTGACGATAGCGCTGGCCAACACCACAGGCAGACGTGATACATCACCACCACGGATATTCAGAAGCCAACAGATGCTGTCGAGCTGACTTAAAAGCGCTGCATCAGCGCCAGATTTAGCAATCGCAGTACCGATTTCACGGCGTTTATCTTCGCTGTTTTGACCCACAATGTTGGTGCCCATCAGCCTTGCATCGGTCAGCAGGGGGGCAGGACGATCATGCCATGCAGTATCGACCGGGTTGGTATTTACACACACCAAATCCAGCTTACCCTCGACTTGTTTCTCTGCAGATGCCAGCCAGTTCGCGCTGTGAAGGCGTGGGTCAACGGCCACTTTGCTGCCTTTAGGCAGATTGTCTTGCAGCCATTGCAGTGCGGGCACTTCAATCAGATGACGGTATTCGAAAATGTCATCAGGCACTTGCTTGCGTACCTGTACCGTGTAGCGGCCATCAACAAACATTGCGGCTTTGTCTCGCGCGATAACAGCCGCGCCTGCTGAGCCAGTAAAACCTGTCGCCCAGTGGAGGCGTTCATTGTGCTCGGGGATGTATTCGCCGAGAAATTCGTCTTCATGAGGAATGATCAGAGCGTCCAGTGCCTGTTCTTCCAGCCAGCGTCTCAATGCATCGACGCGCTGCGCAATAATGGCGTGCATTCTTCGTCCTTATTTGGGTGATCGTATAGGGGTCTTTGGTTGTCTAAGCTATCTGTTTTCATCTGCCGCTGCAATTTCTGTCATATGTCGACAACGTGAAATAATCAGCTGCCGTAACCAGCTATGACCAGGATCGGATTGCTGACTTTGATGCCAGAACAGGGTATATGCCATGGGCGGTAAAGGTGTTGGCAATGACAACACGTGTAAATTGAGTTGCTTAGCGACGGCTGCTGCAAAATGCGCCGGCGCGGTAAACACCAGGTCGGTATGGGTGCAAAGGCTCGCCGCGCTATTGAAATCCGGCACATACATGGCGATATCACGTTCAATGCCCCGTTCTGCAAGTTTATAGTCAAGCAGCCAGCGATCGCTGCCGTCACACCTGACCTGAACATGTCGCTGTTTCAGGTAGGTATCCAAATCCCATTTTGCTTCTTTTAGCACGGGGTGATCTTTTCTCACAATCACCCGTTGCTCATCCTGATAAAGCTCCTCATAGATAATGCCTTTCGGCGGCATCATCGTCAGCATGGCGTCAGCAGGGTTTAGGTCTTTTCCTGTAATGCCAAAATCTACCTCACCACGTGCCATGGCGTCGAAAGTTTGCCCGCTCCAAGCTTGGGTATCCAGCGTGATTGAGGGAGCTGCGTCGAGGATTTCACCTAAAAATCGGGGAAGAAGCAGGGGATAGGCACTTTCGACCAGTGAGAAGTGAAAACGGCGATCGCTGGTTGCCGGGTTGAATTCATCCGAGACTGTCAGCCCTTCAATGTGCCCTAGCAGGCTTTTCAGTCCCGGTTTTAAGGACAAGGCCTTCGGCGTTGGGTAAAGGCCACGGGAAGTGCGGTTGAACAAAGGGTCATCAAACTGTTCGCGAAGCTTGGCGAGGTTTTTACTGACCGCGGATTGACTGAGATGAAGACGCTGCGCAGCCCGGGTGACGTTGCTCTCTTCCAGTAACACATGAAGACAGATCAGCAGGCTGAGATCGTAACGAAGAAGTTGGTTGAGGTTCATTAAGTATTATTCCTTATGGGAATGTCTGACCTGAATATAAACCATTTTTGTTCATATCAAAATCACACTACACTCCGCCCATTGAATCAGGAGAATCTTATGTCTACCCCTTCTTCCAAGCCTGATAGCCGACTTGTGGCACTCATGGTCCTGCTGGTGCTTTTCAGCCCACTGGCAATCGATATTTACTTGCCTGCCATGCCACTGATGGCGGCAGAGTTTGATGTGGCCTCTACCCGAATTCAAGACACCATTTCCTGGTTTATGGTGAGTCTGGGTCTTGGCCAGCTTTTAGCTGGACCTTTGGCAGACCGTTATGGTCGCCGCCCAGTCGCGATTGCCGGTATTGTGATTTACAGCTTGAGCTCGGGCTTTGCCTGGGTTGCAAGCTCGCTGGATGCGCTGCTTTTTGCCCGTCTGATGCAAGGTGCAGGCGCTTGTGCGACCTCTGTATGTGCATTCGCTGCCGTGCGTGACAGTTTTGGCGGTAAACGAAGCGGGCAGATGATCAGCTACCTTAACGGCGCTATCTGTTTCATTCCTGCACTGGCACCACTTTTGGGCGCATGGCTAACTGCTCAGTTTGGCTGGCGTTCAAACTTCAGCTTTATGATGGCGTATGCGCTGGTGGCCTTAGTGTTGGTATTGACCCTGTTCCGTGAAACCCGTCCGGCAGACACGGACAGCAGCGGCAAACTGCTGAGCCCTTCGCGTTACTGGCAGGTTTTGAAAGAGCCAGTGTTTGTGTATCACGCTGTGCTTTGCATGCTGGCGATGTCGGTGATCCTGGCTTACGTCACCTCAGCACCGGTTCGTCTGATTAATGGCCTTGGCCTTACTATGGAGCAATTCACCCTGTGGTTTGGTGTCAATGCGGTGCTGAACATCACAGCATCCATGACGGCGCCAAAAGTGATGGATAAATTTGGTAGCCGTAAAACCCTGAATGCCGGCATGTTGCTGCTGGTGTTTGCAGGTTGCCTGATGGCTGCACTCAGCACCACACAAGCTGCGTGGGCATTTATGGTACCTGTCTTCCTATCATCATTTGGTTTCGCCTGGATTCTGGGCTCAGCAGCGGGTAAAGCGCTGGAGCCGTTTGGTCAACGCGCGGGCACGGCAGCCGCTTTGCTGGGTCTTTTCCAGATGAGTGGTGCAGGTGTGTTGGTTAGCCTGACACAACGCGCAGGTCTTTCTGAGCCACACCTTCTGGTCTTTCATATGTTGCTGCTGGCACCAGGCCTTTTGCTGCTGTGGTCGTCGAAAGGTAAACGCTGGCATACCGCAGAAGCGTAAAACTTAGCGAATTCACTAATAAGACGCGAAAAGCGCGACGGTCTCGACAACCGTTATTCCACCATTTACCCGTTAATTGCTCATTAGCGGGTATTTTTTTGTTGCTTATTTGGCTTGGGAAGTATATTTAGTGTGCGAATTTCTCAGATCTTCCCGATTTCGGGGTGCCAGCCAAATCAAAGGCTGTTCGCACACTCCTTCGTAAATACATACACAGGCAGTTAAATATTATGTCGATGTCGACAATTGAATTAGCTCGTCATCTGGAGATGCTAGAAGAATCTCCGGAAAAAATGATGTTCGGTAAATTGCTCACTGAATTGAGCGGCATGAGTGAAGAGCGCGTAAAAAGCGCTGCGCGTCAGGTGCCAATCAGTGGTCTTCGCGAGCTGGTGCACCAGTTCAATAAAGTGATTGATGAGCGCAAAGGTGAGCGTGTGCTGGAATTGGCGCAAGAGCTGGCAAACGACGGTATTTCTGTCGATGAGCTGCGCGACTATCTCGCGCAGCGCAGCGCCTGATTATTTCGTTTTCCCTTTTCGCTGCTGAATCAGCAAACCGACAACAATCATCACTAGACCGATTAAGGTCGTTGGATGAATTTGTTCTCCAATAATTTGCGACAGCAAGATCAGCGAAATAAAAGGTGAAATAAAGATCAGGTTACTGATCTTGGCGGTATTAGTGGCAAGCTTCATGGCATTGAGCCAAAGCACAAAAGTAATGCCCATCTCGAACAGACCGACATAAGTCACTGCCGCCCAGCCTTGCCATGGAATGCCACTCCAGTCGCTGGTGTAAAGGCTAAGTCCAATCGAAAACGGCAAAGAAAGTAAGAAACCAAGCAGTAACCCAATCACTGGGTCGGCTTGGTTTTTTGCGTTCAAAATCCAGTAACCCGCCCACAAAACCGTGGAAAGCAGCGCCAACCCCACACCCAATGGGCTGTCGAATTGCAGGCCAAATATATCCCCTTTGGTGGCAATGACCACCACACCGGCATAACCCAGCGCCGCAGCAATCCAATCCTGTTTACGAATTTTCTGGCCTAGGAATACCGCTGCCATCAGCGTCAGGGTGATCGCCCAGCTGTAGTTCAATGGCTGCGCGAGGGAAGCGGGCAACAAATCATAAGCTTTGAACAGCACCAGATAATAAATGAGCGGGTTGATAAGCCCGAGCAGCAGATAATACAGCGGTCGTTTGGCAAAGGTAGACGTCAACAGGTGCAATTTGCCCTGAAAGCCTGCCACTGCAGCCAGAGAAATTGCCGATACCACGCTGGCGGCGGCCAGCATCTGAATCGGAGTCATATAGCTAAGGGTGATTTTAAAAGCCGTCGCGACGGTCGACCAAAGGAGCACCGCAGCCAATCCGTAGCCAATCGCTAGGCGGTCGTTCATAGGAGAATCACTTATAAAAAATGAGGGAGAGAATGCGGCAGTCTAGAGCAAGATCTGCTCAATAGAAAAGCTGGACATTTATCCAGTGTCTGATTAGCCTTCAATACAGTTAGCGTATTGGAAATAAAAGGGTATCGACATGCAGCTTGAAGCGCTGTTTTCAGACAGTCTGGTATGGATGGCAGCAGGGGCTGGCGCGGGTGTCACGGCGTTGTTGGCAGCGCTATACCACCGTATGGCAAAACAAAATCTTCAGGCCTTGCATGAGCAATTGCGGGAAGCTGACGAAAAGCACAACCAGTCTGAGATTGGTCGGCTGAAAGGCGAAAACCAGACCTTGCAGGATGAGCTTGATGGCATGGATCTGGAACGTGATCGCTTAAGCTCTGAGCTTCGCACTCAATATGGCAAGCTCGCGGCAGCGGCCGAAAAGCTGCGCCAGATGGAAACCCTGCGCGCCGAAAAAGCCCAATTGGCCGATACCGTTGAGAACCTTCGTGATACCAAAGCCGCACTGGAATTGACCCTTCGCGAGCAGCAAACCCGAACTGAAGAGCAACTTGAAGCCGCAGAAGAGAAAATCAAACTGCTGGAAGGGGCGGAGGAGCGTCTTCGCGTTCAGTTCGAGGCGCTCGCCAACAAAGTTTTTGACCACAAAACCCGCACTGTGGATGAGCAAAATCGCCAGAGTCTCGAATCTCTCTTGAGTCCTTTGAAAAACGAGCTGGAAGGTTTCCGTAAGCAAGTCAGTGACAGCTTTGGCGAACAGGCCAAAGAGCGCCACACCCTGGTGCATGAAATCAAAAACCTCCAGCAGCTTAACGAAGCCATGACCCGTGAAGCGGTGAACCTGACTCAGGCGCTCAAAGGTGACAACAAGCAGCAAGGCAACTGGGGGGAAGTGGTTCTTGCCCGTGTGCTGGAAGAATCCGGCCTTCGTGAAGGCTATGAGTACGAGACTCAGGTCAGCCTTGAGAACGAGCAGGGTAAACGCTACCAGCCGGATGTCATCGTACGCCTGCCGCAAGGGAAGGATGTGGTAATTGATGCCAAGATGGCACTGGTGGCGTATGAACGTTATTACCACGCCGAATCGCTGGTGGATAAAGACAGCGCACTGCGTGAGCACATTGCCGCCATTCGCGGTCATATCCGTGGCCTTGGCCGCAAGGATTATCATCAGCTTCATGGCATTCAAAGCCTCGATTATGTGCTGATGTTCATTCCTGTTGAACCTGCGTTCCAGATTGCCATCGAGGCAGAGCCTTCCCTTATCCGAGAAGCGCTGGACCACAACATCATGTTGGTGAGCCCAACCACTTTGCTGGTGGCGCTCCGCACCATCAATAATCTGTGGCGCTTTGAGCATCAGAACCAGAATGCCCGCGTGATTGCAGAAAAAGCCGGCAAGCTTTACGACAAAATTCGTCTGTTTGTGTCGGACATGGAAGCCATGGGCTCGGCACTCGATAAAGCGTCAGACAGCTATCAAAACGCCGTGAACAAGCTTTCCAGCGGGCGTGGCAACATTCTGCGTCAGGCCGAGAGCTTTAAAACGCTGGGTGTGGAAGTGAAGCGCGATATCAGTCCGGCTATGCTGAAAAGAGATACGACAGAAGAGAATGATGATGTTGTGACCTTACCCGTCTCAAAGGATTAAACGGACAGTCACTTGGCGCACTAAGCGCTTTGAGCATGCTCTGCATCATGCTCAAATAACCGCATGAAGGCGAGTTCAGCGAGTAGTAATTGGCTTTCAAACAAGGCGTGGATTTGAAGGCGTAGTGGGCTACATCGAAAAGCCACAACGAAGTGTGGAAGCCAATTAAACTCGCCCTTCGGGAGTGATTCAGCACGCCCTCTTCGGTGTCAAACGCCTTTGAAGTGGCTCACCATTTCCGCAGGCGTTTTCCTTGAAGTGGGCGTGCTGTTATCACTCTGAACAGCGCTTCTTGTGGTTGTTTGAGCATGTAAAGTACACTAAGCGCAAAAATATCGGGCGTTTTCTTCTTTTCCGGCCCGGTGTTACTCAGGGGTTAATAATGACAGATATGACACAGGGCGTGACGCAAGACGCGGAACAGAATACCACCCACTTTGGCTTCAAGACCGTCGCTAAAGATGAGAAAGCCGGTATGGTTGCCAGCGTCTTTCACAATGTGGCGGCAAAGTACGACATTATGAACGATGTGATGTCCATGGGTATTCACCGTATCTGGAAACGCTTTACTATTGATTGCAGCGGTGTGCGTCCGGGCCATCGTGTCCTCGACCTGGCTGGCGGTACTGGCGACCTGACGGCTAAATTCTCCCGCATCGTGGGCGAGAAAGGTCAGGTGGTGTTGGCAGACATCAACAACTCTATGTTGAATGTCGGTCGCGACAAACTGCGCGATCTGGGTATCGTCGGCAACGTAAATTACGTGCAGGCGAACGCAGAAGAGCTGCCATTCCCTGATAACCACTTTGATTGCATCACCATTGGCTTTGGTCTTCGTAACGTCACTGACAAAGACAAAGCGCTGCGCTCAATGTACCGCGTACTGAAGCCGGGTGGCCGTCTGCTGGTGTTGGAATTCTCCAAGCCAATCGTTGAGCCACTGTCAAAAGTCTATGATGCCTACTCTTTCCACCTGCTGCCGAAAATGGGCGAAATTATCGCGAATGACGGTGAAAGCTACCGTTATTTGGCAGAATCTATCCGCATGCACCCCGATCAGGACACCCTGAAAGGCATGATGGAAGAAGCAGGTTTCGAGCAAACCAAATACTTCAACCTGACCGGTGGCATTGTTGCCCTGCACCGCGGCTACAAATTCTAAGGGGTCGGGAATGCCATTAGACCCATTAGTCACCGCCGTTGTTGAGACCAGCTTAAATACCCTGCTCAAGCAGGATGTAGAGAGCCAACGCCGACTGGCGAGGCTTAAAGGCAAAGTGCTGCGTGTGCGCCTGACAGACATCAGCAAGCAATTGGTGTTTGTGTTCAGCCAGCAAATCGATGTACTGGCGGATTTTGAAGGTGACGCAGACTGCGACTTGGCATTGACCATTTCCGTTGCGCCACAGCTGAAAGACAAAGCCAACCTGACCAAGCTCATCAAAGAAGACAAATTGCATCTGGACGGTGATATCGATGTCGCCCAGCAATTTTCCAACCTTCTGAATGGCCTTAACCCGGACATCGCAGAGTGGCTATCGCATTACACCGGTGATGTGGTCGCACACACCCTGGTTCGAGGTGCCCAGCAAGGGTTGGCATTTCTTAAGCAGATGACCGAGCGTAACCAGCGCTATGTTGGTGAGCTGGTGGTCGAAGAGTGGCGACTGGCACCGGGTGCGCTGGAAGTGGCCTATTTTGCCGATCAAGTCGATGATGTTCAGAGTCAGGCTTCCCGCCTGTCAGCCCGACTTGAAGCATTCGAAAAGAAATTGGCTGAGGTGGAGAGCGCATGACACCCAGCGAAATCCGCCGCCTCTACAAAATTACCCAAGTCCAGCTCAGTTACGGACTGGATGAACTGTTGCCGGACCAGCCGATAACCCGTGGCCCGCAATTTATGCGCAAAATGCTGTTCTGGATGAAGAATCAACATCCGGACAAGCAACTCGGTGAGCGCCTGCGTTTGGCGCTTCAAGAGTTGGGCCCTGTGTGGATCAAGTTCGGCCAGATGATGTCGACCCGCCGTGACCTTTTTCCGCCTGCGATTGCTGACCAGCTTGCTTTGCTGCAAGACCAAGTTGAACCGTTTGATGGCAAGCTTGCAAAAGCGCAAATGGAAAAAGCCCTTGGTGGTCCGCTGGAAAACTGGTTTGACGATTTCAGCGAAATTCCGCTGGCATCTGCCTCGATTGCACAGGTTCATACTGCGACATTGAAGGAAAACGGTCGCGAAGTCGTGCTCAAGGTGATCCGCCCTGACATCCTCCCTGTCATTCAGGCTGACATCAAACTCATGTACCGCATGGCGCGTATGGTCGCGCGTTTCCTGCCGGAAGCAAGACGCTTAAAGCCGGTGGAAGTGGTGCGTGAGTACGAAAAGACCTTGCTCGACGAGCTGGATCTGATGCGTGAAGCGGCCAATGCGATTCAGCTTCGCCGCAACTTTGAAAACGATCATATTCTCTATGTGCCAGAAGTGTTCAGCGATTATTGTCGCTCGAGCCTGATGGTGTCTGAGCGCATCTATGGCATTCAGGTGTCTGATATCGAAGGGCTGAAAGCTAACGGCACCGATCTCAAGCTTCTGGCTGAGCGCGGCGTGCAGGTCTTTTTCACCCAGGTATTCCGAGACAGTTTCTTCCATGCCGACATGCACCCGGGCAATGTGTTCGTTTCCTATGAGCACCCGGAAGACCCACAGTGGATTGGTCTGGATTGCGGCATTGTTGGTACGCTGAACCGTGAAGATAAACGTTATCTTGCGGAAAACTTCCTCGCTTTCTTCAACCGTGACTACCGCAAAGTCGCCGAACTGCACGTTGATTCAGGCTGGGTGCCGCACGATACCAATGTCGATGAGTTCGAATTTGCTATCCGTACCGTGTGTGAGCCAATTTTCGAAAAACCATTGTGCGATATTTCATTTGGGCATGTGCTGCTGAACCTGTTTAACACCGCGCGCCGCTTTAACATGGAAGTGCAGCCTCAGTTGGTTCTACTGCAGAAAACACTGCTTTATGTGGAAGGGTTGGGGCGCCAACTCTATCCGCAACTGGATTTGTGGGATACCGCCAAGCCGTTCCTTGAGGATTGGATGTCACGTCAGGTTGGCCCTCAGGCTGTGATCAACGCCATCAAAGAAAGAGCGCCGTTCTGGGCGGAGAAACTGCCCGAGTTGCCAGAGCTGGTTTACGACAGCCTTAAACAAGGCCGTCAGGTTAACCAGCGAATGGATGCCATGTACCGCGAATTTATGCTGGCGCGTAAGCAGCAAAACCGAGCCCGCTTCCTGATGGGTGTTGGCGCTACACTGCTGGTGACTTCTGCCATACTGTATAGCAATCAGGTAGAACTTTTACCTCAGTTGACCGGTGGCACCGCGCTGTTTAGCTGGTTATTTGCATGGCGCGCATTTAATAAGTGAAATTAAAGAAATAAGTTGTAACATTGAGGGGATAAACTCCGGTTACTTTTTTATTCACCACATAACGCAGAGGTAACACTAGCATGGGTGGTATTAGTATTTGGCAACTGCTGATCGTAGCAGTCATCGTTATTCTTCTGTTCGGAACCAAAAAGCTGCGTAACATCGGTGGCGACTTGGGTTCGGCGGTAAAAGGCTTCAAGAAAGCCATGTCTGACGAAGACAAAAAAGATGCTGATTTCGGCCAGGAAAAACTGGAAGAAAAAGGCAACAACACAGCTCAAAAAAGCGAAGCGAAAGACAAAGAGCAGGCATAATCCGTGTTTGATATCGGTTTTTGGGAGCTGATCCTGATCGCCGTTGTCGGTCTGGTGGTGCTCGGTCCCGAACGTTTACCTGTGGCCATCCGCAATGTGTCCCGATGGGTGGGTGCGGCGCGTAGAATGGCAGGCTCCGTGAGAGATGAGCTCGAACAAGAGCTGAAAATCCAGGAGCTTCAGGAGAACCTGAAAAAAGCCGAGCAGATGGGTATGCAAAACCTGTCACCAGATCTGCAACAGTCTGTAGATGAGCTAAAAAAAGCAGCGGAAGATGTTCAGCGCCCTTACGCCCCGAAAAGCGAAAGTGAGCCTGCTGCAGACGCTGCCAATGCTTCCAGCCCAACCAAGGATAAGACCGAGTAAGGTTTTATCCGGGCTTCAGTTTTTGTCGAGAAACTATGTCATCTGTTGAAGATACCCAACCGCTCATCAGCCATCTTACCGAGCTGAGAGATCGTCTGCTGCGTGCATTGCTGGCTGTGCTGGTGGTGTTCCTGGCACTGGTTTACTTTGCCAACGACATTTACACCTTCATTTCCGAGCCACTGGTTTCCCAGTTGCCGGAAGGTACCAGCATGATTGCGACGGATGTGGCCTCGCCCTTCTTCACACCCATCAAGCTGACCTTGGTGGTGTCGGTGTTCATTGCGGTGCCGATGATCCTCTATCAGGTCTGGGCATTTGTCGCTCCGGGCCTTTATAAGCATGAAAAGCGCCTGATTTTCCCGCTGTTAGCCTCCAGTTCATTGCTGTTTTACTGCGGTGTGGGGTTTGCTTACTTCGTGGTTTTCCCACTGGTATTTGGCTTTTTTACCTCGATCGCGCCGGTGGATGTTCAGATAGCCACAGACATTGCCAGCTATCTGGATTTCATTCTGGCGCTGTTTATGGCCTTTGGTCTGGCGTTTGAGATCCCGGTAGCGATTTTGCTGCTGACCTGGACGGGTGCGGTGGAGCCTGATGATCTGCGCAAGAAGCGCCCATACATCGTTGTAGCGGCGTTTGTGGTCGGTATGCTGCTAACACCACCAGACATCATTTCGCAGACGCTTCTGGCGATCCCTATGTGTCTGCTGTTTGAAGTCGGTCTTTTCTTCTCCCGCTTCTACAAACCGCGCGGTGAAGAAAACGAAGAGAATGAAGAGCAAAGCCAGGGTTAATCTGAGCGTGTGCTGAACCGGAAAGCCAGTGATACACTGGCTTTTTTCTTATTCAGATCAAATGAAAAGGATTGAGCGTGATTGATATTGGGGTGAACCTCACCAGTAGCCAGTTCGACAAAGACAGAGAAGACGTCCTGTCGCGCGCTAAAGAAGCCGGTATCAGTGCCATGGTGTTGACAGGTACGGATCTGGAATCCAGCCCAGAGGCTGCCGCTATGGCCGCATCTCTGCCGGGTTTTGCGTTTTCCACTGCCGGGGTTCATCCCCACGATGCCAAAACCGTGGACGATTTGACGCTGCCGTCTATCCGCGCTTTAGCCAATCAGCCTCAGGTGGTTGCAATTGGTGAGTGCGGGCTCGACTTTAACCGCGACTTTTCACCAAGGCCGCAGCAAGAGGCGGTGTTTGAAGCGCATCTTAAACTCGCCGTTGAGCTTAACATGCCAGTTTTTCTTCATTGCCGTGATGCCCATGAGCGCTTTATGGCCATTCTAACGCCTTACCTTGATAAGCTGCCTGGTGCCGTGCTGCACTGCTTTACGGGCTCTGAGGATGAGCTGAAAGCGTGCTTGCAAGCTGGGCTTTATATCGGCATTACCGGCTGGGTGTGCGATGAAAGGCGTGGTGAAGCCTTGCGTGCCATTGTGCCACTTATCCCTGATGACAAGCTGATGATTGAAACCGATGCACCGTATCTTTTGCCGCGGGATCTCAAGCCAAAACCCAAATCCCGTCGCAATGAACCCTGCTATTTGCCTCATATTGCATCAGAAATTGCTGCATTACGTCAGCAGGACACTGAGCAGTTGATCACACAAACCACCCTCAACACCCGTCGATTCTTTGGACTGTAACCGCTATGATGCTGTCAAAGCTCAAGCACTTGGATTAAGGAGGATACCGTGACCGTATCCATTCAGGGCGCGTTTCCGGCCCGTCGTATGCGCCGTCTGCGCAAACATGATTTCAGCCGCCGCTTGATGGCGGAAAACCAGCTTTCCGCCAGCGATCTGATTTACCCGATGTTCATTCTGATGGGGAAAAACCGTCGTGAAGCGATAGAGTCGATGCCGGGTATTGAGCGTTTGTCCATCGATCTCATGCTGTACGAAGCAGAATATCTGGCAAAACTGGGCGTACCTGCGATTGCCTTGTTCCCTGTTGTACCGAAAGAATTCAAATCAGCAACTGCTGACGAGGCGCATAACCCGGAAGGTTTGGTGCAGCGCGCCGTACGTTTGCTGAAAGAGCATGTACCACAAATGGGCGTGATCACTGATGTCGCACTCGACCCATACACCTTGTCGGGTCAAGACGGCCTGACCGACGAAGACGGTTATGTGCAGAATGACGAAACCACCCAGGTGCTTATTCAGCAGGCGCTCTCCCATGCGGAAGCTGGCGCAGATATCGTTGCACCGTCAGATATGATGGACGGCCGCATCGGTGCTATCCGTGAAGCGCTGGAGGAAGCGGGTTACATTCACACCCAAATCATGGCGTATTCGGCGAAGTATGCGTCGGCATACTATGGCCCGTTCCGTGATGCAGTCGGCTCAGCGGCCAACCTCAAAGGCGGCGACAAGAAAACCTATCAGATGGATCCGGCCAACAGCGACGAAGCCATTCATGAAGTGGCAATGGACGTGAATGAAGGCGCGGACATGGTGATGGTTAAGCCTGGCATGCCTTACCTTGACGTGGTTCGCCGCGTGAAGACGGAGCTTAAGGTGCCGACGTTTGCGTACCAGGTTTCCGGAGAGTACGCGATGCACAAAGCGGCTTCGATGAATGGTTGGCTTGACGAGCGTAAAACCGTGGTGGAATCCTTGATGTGCTTCAAGCGTGCTGGCGCAGACGGCATCCTGACTTACTTTGCCAAAGACGTAGCGCGTTGGCTGGCCGAAGAGCAGCAGATGGAAATCCCTGATCTGCCTAATCAGGAAGAGGCTGAATAAGCCGACCTCCAATGAAAAAATGCCAGCGATTTGCTGGCATTTTTGTCTCTGGTCGCCGGAGTTACTCAATTAAGGCGCGACATTCCGCTTAATGGGGTTTTGCAGCGAGATAAGGGTTTCTGTCGATTGCACTTCATCTATCGCCTGAAGTTTATCAATCAGCACGTATTGCAGCTCTTCAATCGATCGGCACATCAGTTTGACAAAGATGTTATAGGCACCCGTGGTGTAATAGGCTTCCACCACTTCATCAAGTTGTTGAAGCTTTTCCAGCGCCGAGTGGTAATCCCTTGCGGCATAGAGGTTGATGCCGATAAAACAGCACACATCGTATCCGAGCGCTTTGGTGTTCACCAAAACCTCGGTGCCGGTGATGATGCCTGCCGATTTCATTTTTTCGACCCGCACGTGCACTGTTGCCGGACTGACAGAAAAACGTTTCCCCATTTCCGCATAAGGCACTTTGGCATCAGCCATCAGGGTTCGCAGAATTTGGCGATCTAAATCATCTAATTTTGCAATCTCATTCATAGCGATTCACTAAACTCCATGTTACCCGCAGTTTCCGTGCATGAAACTTGACCAATTGATAGCCCTCCCAATACCGTGTGGTACAACTGATACAGAATTAAGACAGCTCTACTTTATTCTATGCGCCAATTACTTAAGTGGCTTTTTGTTACTGTTCTCTTTCTTCAAAGCGGCGCAGCACTAGCAGCCTATCAGGTTCTCGCCATTCATTCCTACCATCCGGACTTTTTCTGGACGGAATCCATTGTTCGTGGAATCGAGAAGGGTATTGAAGGGCAGGACATTGTTGTTGAGCACACCTATCTCGATACCAAGCGAATCCAATCCCCTGATTATCATGAAGAACTGAAACGTCTCTATCTGACTCGCCTTGAGGAGCACCGCTATGATGCCGTGCTGACCACAGATAATGCCGCACTCTGGCTGGTCAACGAACTCTCTGAAGAAATTGGCAATGTGCCTGTGGTGTTTTCCGGATTAAACAGTGCCAGTCTCGAACCGTATCAGAGCATCAATATGCTCGGGGGCGTTGAAGAGTTGATTAACGTGCCCGCCAACGTTTCGTTGATTAAAAACCTTCACCCCGAAACTGAACGTGTTTGGCTCGCACTGGATGATGCTTATTCCAGCCGCCAGTACTGGCAGGCCATCTCACGTCAGTTGGACAGCGCCACTGAGTTGGGTGTCGACATACGCCGCATGCACAAAGTGAGCTTTGAGCAGTTGGTTGAGCAGAGCGCCGCGCTGGAAGAGGGCGATGTGATTCTGTTTGTTTCCTTCTTCAAAGATGCCAATGGCGACTTTATGGAGCATGGCGATTTGCTCACCAAGGTCACGCAAGCGACCACGGTGCCGGTTTACGGCGCGAACAGTTTTATGCTGCCTTACGGCATTGTCGGCGGAATCATGGTGGATGGCGAACACCACGGCAAAGTGCAGGCAGGCCTATTGGTTGAAGCGCTAAACAGTGGTGAAATGCCAAAGATTATTTCTGACGCCAATCAGCTTATCTTTGAATACGATGTCGCCAAAAAGCGTCATATCGACATAAGACAGTTTCCTCAAGCCACTATCAACAACCAGCCGCCTTCTTTCTGGCAAGCCAATCGTGATGCGGTGTTGAGTAGTCTTGCCATCATGTTTATCGCTATGGTGATCATTGGCATTCTCACCAAGCACATGAACCGTCAAAAGCAAGGCGAGCGGGCATTGGCACAAAGCCGGGCATTGTTCAAAGGCGTGTTTGATCAAAGCCATCAATATATTGCGTTGCTGGATTATCAAGGGCGTGTGATTTCCGCCAACGGTGCATTCCAGCGTTTGTTTCCCGAGTTTGGCAATCGCGGTTTCTTGCCATTATGGCGCTGGTCAGAATGGCTCAGTGCAGACAGGCTAAAACTTCACCTTGAATCCTTGATTGAAGGACAGGCGAGCCGCTTTGAAGTTTGTCTTTTGTCCGAGCAGCAAAACGAGGTGATTTTGGACGTGGCGCTCAAAGCCTTGCCGGATCACAGCCACGCCGACGCGCAAATTTTGTTTGAAGCCCGCGATATCAGCCAGCGAAAACTGGCAGAGCAGAAGCTTCAGCGTAGTGAGGTGGAATATCGCATGCTCTATGAGCAGCAGCCTGTGATGCTACTGACCATCGATCAGCAATCGCGTATTCAGTCCGTGAACCAGTGCACCACGGAATGGTTGGGCTTTTCTAAACGTCATATGCTTGGGCACAAAGTGACAGACTTTTATGCCGATGACAGCCTGCCGCCAAGAAGCCTTTTGAACGGTAAAGATCGGGAGCGGTTTGGGATCCGTCGCCGTGAAATCCGTTACCGCACCAGTGATGGCAAAGAGCGCTGGATTCGAGAAAGTATTCGTTCGACTCAGGTGCAATCGCAACTTTTGTTAGTGGGAGAGGACATCACGGAAAACCGCCGAATGGAGCAGCAACTTCGTTATCAGGCGCAACATGATTTCCTGACTGGTTTGCTGAACCGCAACTACTTTGAAGCCAGATTGGTTGATGTACTGGGCACCTTGACTGAAAACGGCGCGGTTCACGCCATGTTCTATATCGATCTCGACCAGTTCCGCGTGATTAACGATACTGTGGGGCATGAGGCGGGTGATGAAGCGCTCAAGCAAACGGCGCAGGTTCTGCGTGAGTTGCTGCCTATTGGTGCGACACTGGCGCGTCTTGGCGGTGATGAGTTTGCAGTGATTTGCTATGACTGCAATGAGCAGGACGCGCTTGATCAGGGCAGAAAAATTCTCGATACCCTAAGTGAACTCGACTTTTACTGGAAGAATACTCGCCTCGCGCTTGGTTGTTCTGTTGGTATCCGGATGTTGGATAAAACCGCGGGCACGCCTCAGCAAGTGCATGCTCAGGCTGATACAGCTTGTTATGCTGCCAAGCATGATGGCCGCAGTCGGGTTCACCTCTATCGTCCGGACGATCAGGAACTTCGCCGCCATGAGCGCGAAATGTCTTTTGTCAGCAAAATCCATGATGCTTTGGCAGAAGACCGTTTCGAGGTTTATGCCCAGCCGATTGTCAGCGTTACTTCCCATTTGAAAGAGAAACTCTATTTCGAAGTCTTGGTGCGGATGCGTGACACTCAAGGTGAGAATGTGGCTCCAGGACAGTTTATACCTGCTGCCGAGCGCTACAATATGGCGCATTTGATTGATAAGCGGGTGATTGAGAAAACCTTGGGGTGGTTTGAGCGTTATCCTGAATATGTCGATTCCGTAGGTATGGTGTCGATCAACCTTTCCGGCCGCTCCATGAGCGATGAAGGTTTTATCCAGTTCCTGATTGAAGCGCTCAGAACCAGCACCATTCCAAGTACATCAATCAGTCTCGAAATCACGGAAACGGCGGCGATAGGCAACCTCAGTGATGCGATTGAGTTGTTCAAAAAGCTTAAACAACTGGGCTGCACCATCGCGCTGGATGATTTTGGCTCTGGGCTTTCATCATTTGGCTACCTCAAGCGCCTTCCAGTCGACATCATCAAGATTGACGGCCAATTCGTGCGGGATATCGCCGAGGATGAAACGGACTATGTGATGGTGCGGGCGATTCACCAACTGGCGACCCAGATGGGCAAGAAAACCGTGGCAGAGTTTGTGGAAAATGATGCCATCTTGATGCGCTTGCGCTCACTGGGTGTCGATTATGCGCAAGGCTATTTCTTCAGCGTGCCGAAACCAATGGAGCAGCTTATTCTCGAAGCAGTAGCCAGTGAAAAAGAAGCGACGTTCTAGTAGGGCATCGCGGCCAATTTTCTCTTTCTCTTAGAACCCTATCCTTTCGTTATATACCCAAACGACCTGAATCCTGCATCTTCACGTCGTTTGGGTATATACTCTCGGCGAATATTACGCTGGAGAACCCAGGTGCAGATAGCTTTAACCTGCGAAGCGCCAGAACGCGCTGACATCCTTAACGAGATTGCCAACCGTTGGGGACTGACCCACGATGAGAACGCCCTTTTTGCGTTGGTACTGACCGAAAACCAATTGGAGCTTCGAAAGCTGGACGAGCCAAAGCTCGGCGCGGTTTTTGTCGATTTGGTGGGCGGTGCTGTTGGTCATCGTCGTAAATTCGGAGGCGGGAAAGGGCAGTCGATTGCTAAAGCAGTCGGACTCAACAAAGGCGCGACGCCAACGGTGTTGGATGCCACAGCAGGATTGGGGCGCGATGCTTTTGTGCTGGCTTCTCTTGGCTGTAAGGTACAGATGGTTGAACGTCATCCTGTGGTTGCGGCGCTGCTGGATGATGGCCTTGCCCGTGCCAAAGTGGATCCGGAAATCGGCGGTTGGGTGAGTGAGCGCATGTCGCTTCTGCATGCATCAAGCCATGACGCACTGATGAAGCTTGTTGATGACGAAAATTTGGAACGCCCGGATGTGGTGTATCTCGACCCCATGTATCCGCACAAGAAAAAGTCAGCATTGGTGAAAAAAGAGATGCGTGTTTTCCAGTCGCTGGTGGGCGCGGATGATGACGCTGATGAGCTGTATGAGCCTGCTTATACACTGGCGACCAAGCGTGTGGTGGTAAAGCGTCCGGATTATGCTGAGTTTCTGGCCGGTAAAACGCCGTCTACTCAAATTGAAACCAAGAAGAACCGCTTTGATGTCTATGTGAAAGCGGCGATGCGATAGTCCCCATCACCAAAGGTCAACAGACCCTAGATTCCCCTTCACCAGAAACCAAAACGCCTCCGAAGCGGAGGCGTGGGGTGCAAAGGGTCGGATTACTCCATACCTTTAACCAGCAGAACTGTCAGTAGACCAGTAACAACTGAAACCAACAGGCCTGACACCAGGATCCAAGGTAACATATCCATGATGGGCGGGCTCACTTTCAAAAGGGATTGGCAAAGCCGACGCCATTTGTTGCTCATACTGACTGATAAAAGCCTGCAAATTGATTAACAACTGAAACCGGCAAATTATAATTTGTTACGCCCCTATTTGATAACAGCTACTTTGTCTTAACAATGGCTGGTAAATAGCAGTTAATCATTATTAACAGCTTGAAACAACTTGGGTTGTTTTTAGGTCTAACCGTGTTAATCGTGAATAAAAAAACGCCCTTTCGGGCGTTTTTTGTTCGTGAAATGTTTCACTCTTTGTGAGGTAGTGCAAGCTTGAGTGCTTCGCGGGAAAGACTGTTCGCAGCACCGGACTCGTTAAGCTTTTCAAGTGTATCCACCAGCCAAGCGTAATCGGTCACATCAGGACGGATTTCCAGCGCTTTTTCAAAGTGAGTGCGCGCCTCTGCCCATTTTCCTTCACGGAAATAAAGCTGACCCAATGCGCTGTGTGTCACGGGGTTATTCTCGTTGTAGCGCAGCAGATCCTGAAGTTTGAGAATGGCCGGATGGTAATCAGGCAGTTTCAGTTCAGGCACCAGAGAGATCAGGGTTTCATCCGGATGCTTTTTCAGGTTTTCACGTAAAATGATGTAAGCCTCTGAATCGGCATGACGTGAAATCAGTTGTTTGACCAGACAGGCAATCAGCTTAGGTTGCTGACGTGCCGCGCGGCTTAGGCTGTTCCAGTGAGCCAGAAGGCCGTCACTGCCTTTCTGGGTCGCTATGTGAGCCATGAGGCCACACTCAGCTTTCAACTCCAGCTTTTCTGCTTCGCTGTCTGTCACCGCTTTCACACGTTTCAGCGATGGCATCAAGCGCAGTAAAGCTTGCCAGTCCTGAAGCTGCAGGTAGGTGTCTTTCAGTAAGTTCAGCAGAATCGGGTTACGCGGATTGGCATCGACCAGCCCTTGAAGGCTCGCGAGCGCTTCTTCATATTGGCCTTGGCGGAACTGCAGCTTGGCGCGGGTTAGTGAGGTTGCCAGACGATCAGTCCCAAAGTCCGACGCCTGTTGGAGGTAACGGTCTCGGCTATCGACGTCACCACGGCCTTGTGCCGCTTCTGCTGCCGCCAGATAGTTCAGCAAAGGGGCATCGCTGTGGGCAGCCCCTTTCATCACAAGTTTCTCTGACTGTTTCCAGTCACCTTCCAGCAGTTTCAGCAAGCCATCGTTGGTCAGCGCGCGTGCTTTCTTACTCTTACGGCCGGAAAACCAGCCGCGGGTGGAGCTTGAAAGCGAGAAGATTTTGCGAATGAGCCATTCAAGGATGAACAGTGCAGCAAAAGCGAACACCACCAGAATGATAAGCGTGGATACACTCATCTCGAAGGTTTGGTTGGCCGCGGAAATCAGAACATAACCCTGATTACCCGCCAGATCCGGCCCGACAATCAGGCCTGCAATCAGTGCGATAACCAGCAGGAGAATTTTAATCATTGGTTATTCTCCCCGGTTTGCAGTGGCGCTAAATCGCGGCGCAGACGGTCAGCCAGCATGTCACTAATCAGTGCTTGGCTTTCCAGTGCCTCAGGGTAGCTCACCTCGATGGTTTGCTGGCTTAGGTTGGTCAAGGTCGCAACGAAGCTCTTGGTAATGTCAGCGTCTTGATTGTAGAAACGCTCTGCCCACTCCTTCGCAGTTTTCAGTGACTCCGCATACAGGCGGCCATTCTCGCGATATACCGAGGTCACCGCCTGATCCAGTTTAGCCTTGAGGTTTTCCTGTAGGTAGAAAGTCTGCGCCGGGGTGAGCAGTGGTACCACATCGCCTTCGCGCTTGCGGTAGGTGATGAACTGACCGACGAAATCACTGAATGAAGCTTTCAGGTTTTGCTGCCAGTCGTCGACATTGCCAGAAACCTGTTGCGGCGCCACATCCTCTGCTTCAGGCATAATGGCATTGGCCAACGGCAGTTTGTCGACTTCCTGCTGTAGCGAGTTCAGGCGAAGCACAATACCGTCGCGGTCAATGCGCTTCACGGCTTTTAGCTGTTGGATGTCTTTTGCCATCGCCTGACGGATAGGCGTCAGCGACGGATCATTAAGCTCAGCAATGCGCTGATCGGCATTTTGCATCAGGGTGGTGGCAGTCAGCACGTCTTGTTCCAGCCAAAGCTTGCGTGCGGCCTGATTCACTAGGTAATCCGCTTCTGCTAACAGCCAGTCATTTGGACGACGGCCTTTCACATCAGCCAGCGCTGATTGCAAGCTCTGGATAGTGGTGTCCTGCTGTTCAATCAGCACCTGGGTATCCTGTACGGCCTTTTTTACCGCTTCCTGACTTTGTTTTTCGCTGTTAGCCAGCGCCGATTTCAGTGAGCTGATTTCATCCGTCAATGCAGAGATATTGGCCGTTAGCTGCTGGCTTTGCTGGTGGCCGTGGTAGTAAAGGCCACCGCCGAGGGCAATCACCAAAACAATGGCGACAATAGAGAGTTTGTTACCCCTTTTTTTCTCTTTGGCCTGAGGAGGCGGAGTTGCTGTGTTTTTGTCACTGGCCGGCGTATCAGCAGGCGTGGACTTGGCAGCAGACTTTTCGGTCGCGGAAGGCTTACCATTTTGCTTGGAAGACGATGGCGTTTCCTTGCCGGTAGGGGATGCTGGCGCCGACGTGTCTTTATCCGTGCCTGATGTCTTATTGTTGTCTGTCATCCGAATGTCCCGAGTTAATCATCTCGTTTAACGCGTGAAACAGGGCGTGATTGGAGGCGCTGTTTACGCAGCTGATTGTATTAAAACCAAGGCCAATTGCTTGATTGTAAATCCGTTTGCTTGGCACCAGTATATGGCATTCTCGTAACCATTGCTGGTCACACTCTGAGATTGTCTGGCACAAAAGCGAAAGTTGTTCACCACTGGTGATGACCAAGGTGTCGACATTTTCCGCCCGCCATTGCTTAGCCAGTGATGATAGAGATTCACTGGTCCAATGTCGTTGATAGGCTTCAAAATAGCGCACCTTGGCACCGTGATTTGTCAGGGTATCGCCCAAAAGTGCCCGTCCGCCATTGCCACGTAAGATCACGACCTGAAGACTTTCCGGCTTTTCGAAAACTGACATAGACACCATGCCTTCGCTGTCTTCTGTCGGTGGCTGAATCGCATCCACACCGCTTTTGGCTTTCCAGACTTGCGCTGTTTTTTCTCCGACTGCGACATAATGCAGATCGTCACGCCAGCTGGCGTTTTTGTCCTGAAGTTGTTGATGGGCGTATTCAATCGCGCGGGGACTCACCGCCACGACAACGCTGTGTGGAGGTAGTGTATTAAGGTAATGAGTCAGAGAGGGAAGGTCGTTTCCGGCGGAAAAAGACAATAAAGGCGCGGGAAGCGCCTTTATTCCTGATTGGTTCAGCGTTTCAGCAAGTTCATAGCAGGCAGGTGCGGGGCGCACCACCAGTACGGTCATACTTCGTCCTGATACAGTTTTTCCAGAATCACGCGTGCACCATCTTCAAGTAGCTGTTCAGCAAGGCCTGTGCCAAGCTCTTCCGCTTTTTCAAGCGGGCCTGTTACTTCACCGCTGACGATTTTGCTGCCGTCTGGCTCACCAACGAGTGCGCGCAGATGAATTTGGTCGCCATGGATTTCTGCGTAGCTACCAATGGGTACCTGACAGCCGCCCATTAGGCGGTTATTCATTGCACGCTCACACAGCACGCGGTAAGTGGTGTTGGCATCGGCCAATGGTTCCAGCAGCGCACGGACGCGTTCATCATCCACACGGCACTCAATGCCGACAGCGCCTTGGCCAACCGCTGGCAGAATTTCTTCCGGTTCAATTTCATTGCGGATACGGTCATGAAGATTCAGACGTTTAAGACCTGCTGATGCAAGAATGATGGCGTCGTATTCACCATTATCCAGTTTGCCCAAGCGGGTGCCGACGTTGCCGCGCAGATCTTTCACCACCAAATCAGGGCGCATGGCACGAACCTGACACTGGCGGCGAAGGCTTGATGTTCCGATAACCGCACCTTCTGGCAGTGCATTGATGCTTTCATAATTGTTGGAAACAAAGGCGTCACGTGGGTCTTCACGCTCACAGATCGTCACCAGCCCAAGTCCTTCAGGAAACTCTACTGGCACGTCTTTCATTGAATGGACCGCAATGTCTGCACGACCATCCAGCATTGCCTGCTCCAGCTCTTTCACGAACAATCCTTTGCCGCCAACTTTGGCCAGTGGAGTGTCGAGAATGATGTCGCCTTTGGTCACCATAGGAACCAGCTCCACAACCAAGCCCGGGTGGGTTTCTTCCAGAGCGGCTTTAACAAATTCAGCCTGCCACAGGGCAAGTGGGCTCTGGCGGGTGGCGATGCGGATGGGTGTTGAAGTCATAGTTGCGTCCATTTGATTTGCTTACGCTAATCGTACCACCCCTTGTTATTCCTTGAGAACTTAAGGTGATAGCAGCGATAAAAAGGTGCGAATTAACGCGGCTTCGGCTATGATGATGTGATATGGATCATGTTTTTGGGGCGGTTCACAGGGGTAAAACCCAACGTGGTTCACCTTATTTCGAATCAAATTTGAGATAAAGCGTTGTCTCTCTCACAGTTTTGGTCATATAGTGAGCAAAGTGAAGCAGAAATGATGAGTCATTGCTCGCTTTACGCTCCAAAGAAAAACTGTTAGATTGATCACGTTTTTATCCATGGGCGCCGAAGTCTTTTAGATTCAGCTCCCGTTACGTTGACTAGGATGTCGGCAACTTTGGATGTTTATCTTGCAAAACTATGTTGATCAGCAATTAGAGCGTCTTAATGCCTTCAACCACGTTAGGTTGGAGCGCGCACGAAGCGCTATGCACTCTCAGGCCGTTAATGTTTTTAACGTATTGCCTGCCTTGCTGCACTTTAACCATCCTGCTGTCCCTGGTTACCTCGAGCGTAGCGTCGTCCATGGTATCTGCAATTTCTCCCTTTCTGACGTCCAGCAAGACTTCGTCAATGATTGTGCCCTCGCACTGAACACCCCTTCACCGGTTAAGCCATTTTCTCAAGAGCACCCTATTAAAGGCCTGTTTTCGATGGGCAGTACCGCGTCAATGGGCCAGAGCCTTTCCAGTGATTTGGATATCTGGGTTTGTGTGCAGGATTGGGTGGCGCATGATGAACGTGACATGCTGGACGCCAAATGTTCACTGATTTCCGACTGGGCAATGTCTCAGGGTGTGGAAGTGAACTTCTTTGTGATTTGCGAGCAGCGTTTCCGCCAGAACATGGCGCAGGCGATGACCACGGAAAACTGTGGATCAACCCAACACTACCTGCTGCTCGATGAATTCTACCGCTCCGCCGTACATCTCGCCGGCCAACATCTGCTTTGGTACTTAGTACCACCGGAGATGGAAGGTTGCTATGAAGATTACGTCGGAGAGATGATTGCCAGTGGCGCGATAAAACGCGAAGACTGGGTGGACTTTGGTGGTTTGCCATCGATCCCGGCGGAAGAGTACTTTGGCTCTAGCCTCTGGCAACTGTATAAAAGCATCGATTCACCTTATAAGTCGGTACTGAAAGCGATCCTGCTGGAAGCTTATTCTTGGGAGTACCCAGGTACCCAGCTTCTGAGCGTTGACGGCAAACGCCGTTTCTTCTCTGGCATGTTGGATGTTTACCAGTCTGACGCTTATTACCTGATGCTGGAGAAAGTCACCCGCTATCTTGAGCGCATCGATGACCACCGTCGTCTCGATCTGGTGCGTCGCTGCTTCTACCTCAAAACCCACGAGAAGCTGACCCGCGAACCTGGCCCTGGCTCTGTGCCATGGCGCCGTGAAGTGCTCTGTATTCTGACCCGTGAATGGGGCTGGACACAGGAAGACATCGCGCGTCTGGACAATCGCCGTAACTGGAAAGTGGAAGAGGTAAAAGAAGCGCACAACGAGTTGCTTGAAGCTTTGATGCTGAGCTATCGAAACCTTATCCGTTTCGCGCGTCGCAATGACATCACCTCTGCAATTAGCCCTGAAGACATCAGTATTTTGGCACGTAAGCTTTATGCTGCGTTTGAGGTGTTGCCGGGCAAAGTGACCCTACTTAACCCGCAACTGTCTCCGGACTTGCACGAAGCGGACTTGAGCTTTATTCAGGTGCCAGAAGGGCGGAGTAACCCGCCGGGTTGGTATCTCTATAAGCAATCATTGAAGCCCGTTGAAATCATCGGCCGCTCGCCGCTCGAACATAACCGCTACCTGTCAAAGCTGGTGGCGTGGGCGTATTTCAATGGTCTGTTGACCGAATCCAGCCGCCTGCATTCAGTGGCACGTAACAGCAATGTCGACATCGACAAGCTTTACCAACTGGTCAGTGACCTGCGCAACACCTTCTCGGTACGCCGTCCGCAGCCTTCTCTGCAGGCGCTGTCGAGCCCTTGTGAAGTGCGTAAACTGGCGCTGTTCATCAACCTTGAAAACGACCCGACCACAGAGCTTAAACAGCCTGCGGTGCGTTTCGATTTCAAAAATACGGACATTTTCAGCTACGGTGCTGAGCAGCAGTGTTTGGTTGGCAGTGTTGATTTGGTTTACCGCAACAGCTGGAACGAAGTGCGTACCCTGAACTTCAAGGGTGAGAACGCCATTCTCGATGTGCTGAAAACTCTGTTGGGTAAAATGCACCAGGATGCCATTCCGCCTGAGTCAGTGGATGTATTCTGTTATGCGGGAAAGATGCGTGGTTTGATTCGTAACCTGGTTTACCAACTGGTGGCAGAGTGTATCGACATGCGCCTGAAACCGGTCGATCAGGAAAAACGCCGCCGCTTTAAAGCGATTCGTGTGGCAGACCAAACCTTCGGTCTGTTCTTCGAGCGCCGCGGTGTGTCAGTGCAGAAGCTGGAAAACTCCGTCGAGTTCTACCGTTCGATTTCGACCAACAAGGTTCATGGCTCACCGGTCGTGGTATTGGACAAAGACGCCGATATCCATCCGCCGGAAGTGGTCGATGCTTACGCCAGTGAAGGTCTTATCCAGTTCTTCTTTGAAGATTGCGATGATGGTTTCCACATCTATGTACTGGATGAAAACAATCGCGTGGAAGTGTACCGCCAGTGCAGCGGTGATAAGGAAGAGATGGTACAGGGCGTGAACCGTTTCTATACCTCTTCGCAGGAAACTGCCAACTTTGCTGGTAAAGGCGTGAACTTCAACCTGCCACAGTTCTACGACATCATCCATCAAGCCGATGGTCGCGCACAGGTGATTCCTTACAAGAGTGATCGCCAGTGGCAGCGTGCTGATGCGAATAATGACGCTGCCCAATACGCGTCCCGCTGATCAAACCCGATTTCAGATAAAAAGGCTGACAACACATGCTGTCAGCCTTTCTTAATACACTTTAACTAAAGCGGTTTGTTACCAGTCCACGCTCTCGCCAGCATGTTTGGCGCATTCTTGCTTCACCATGTCCATAAACTCCATGCCACTCTTGCTGCACAGCCATTGGCCGTCCTGGTAGCTGAAATGAAATCCGCCTGAGCGCGATGCCAACCAGATCTCTTTCATCGGTTCCTGACGGTTGATGATGATCTGGCTGCGGTCTTCAAAATCCAGTGTCAGAACATTACCATTCGTTTCGTAATCGATATCCGCGCCACTCTCGTCGATGCCGTCTTCAATCGCCATCCATTGCTCATCAACCAGTTCATGGTATTGGCTTGTGTTCATTCTCAGTCGTCCTATTGCTTTTCAGTGCGTTGATGCGATTATAGAGGGCATTAACTTTTAGATCACTGGCAGAAATGATGCGATTAACCCTGAAACTTGCCGCGCTGGCAACAGTAGCCCTGATTTCGGCATGCGGTCAGCAAGGACCTCTTTACTTTCCAGAAGATGCACCGGCGCAAACTGAGCAGGTAAATCCGGAAACGTCGCAGGATACTCAGGAATCCACTCAGCCATAAAACTTTGGACAGGGAAGGACAACGTTGGACTACTTCAATTATCAGGATGACGGGCAACTGTGGGCAGAAGATCTACCACTGGCGCAGCTTGCAGAGCAATACGGCACACCGCTTTACGTTTACTCGCGTGCGACGCTGGAGCGTCACTGGCATGCGTTTGATAAAGCCGTGGGTGACCATCCGCACCTGATTTGTTATGCCGTGAAGGCAAACAGCAACCTTGGCGTACTGAATGTATTGGCGCGTCTGGGCTCAGGTTTTGACATCGTTTCACAGGGTGAGCTGGAGCGCGTATTGGCAGCTGGCGGCGACCCGAAGAAAGTGGTGTTCTCTGGCGTAGGTAAAACCGAGCCGGAAATGGCGCGTGCGCTGGAGCTGGGCATTAAGTGCTTCAACGTGGAATCAGAAGCTGAGCTTGATCGCCTGAACAAAGTGGCGGGCGAGCTGGGTAAAGTGGCGCCAATCAGCCTTCGCATCAACCCAGACGTGGATGCGAAAACCCATCCGTATATTTCTACCGGCCTGAAAGAAAACAAATTCGGCATCGCGTTTGATAGAGCCCGTGAGGTTTACCAATACGCGAATAGCCTGCCACACCTTTCTGTGCATGGTATTGACTGCCATATCGGTTCACAGCTGACTGAGCTGGCGCCGTTTATCGAGTCGACCGATCGCCTGCTGGCGCTGATTGATGCGCTGGGACAGGATGGCATCTCTATCGATCACCTTGATGTGGGTGGTGGTCTCGGCGTGACTTACAGCGATGAGAAACCGCCAGAGCCGTCTGACTATGCGAAAGCCTTGCTTGACCGTCTGTCGAACCATCAGGATATCGAGCTGGTGTTTGAGCCAGGTCGTGCAATCGCTGCGAATGCCGGTGTGTTGCTGACCAAGGTTGAGTTCCTCAAGCACAACGAAGAAAAGAATTTTGCCATCATTGATGCGGCGATGAACGACTTACTGCGTCCAGCGCTCTACCAAGCTTGGCAGGATATTGTTCCTGTACAGCCACGTCAGGGTGAAGCTAAAACTTATGATTTGGTAGGGCCTGTGTGCGAAACCGGCGATTACCTCGGTAAAGACCGTGCGCTGGTGCTTGAAGCGGGCGACCTGCTGGCGGTGCGTTCATCAGGTGCTTATGGCTTTGTGATGTCGTCTAACTACAACACCCGCTGCCGTGCGGCAGAAGTGATGGTAGATGGCGATCAATCCCATCTGGTGCGTCAGCGCGAGCCGCTGGCATCACTGTGGGAGTTAGAACAGGTACTGCCTGAGTAAAAGGATCCGGATGCAGATACAATTTTCCAAAATGCATGGTCTCGGCAACGACTTTATGGTCGTTGATTGCGTGACGCAAAATGCATACTTCTCTCCGGACATGATCCGCCGTCTGGCGGACAGAAATACCGGAGTGGGGTTTGATCAGCTGTTGGTGGTTGAGCCACCGTATGATCCGGAAAGTGATTTCCATTACCGGATATTTAATGCTGATAGCAGCGAAGTGGAGCAGTGCGGCAATGGTGCGCGCTGCTTTGCCCGTTTTGTGCGGATGAAAGGGCTAACCAACAAAAACCAAATTCAGGTCAGCACCAAGGGCGGCAAGATGATACTCAAGATGGACAGTGACGAACTGGTTACTGCCAATATGGGTGAGCCTATCTGGGCACCGTCTAAAATCCCCTTCCGCGCAAACGCTGAAGAAAAAACCTATATTTTACGTGTAGAAGATAAAACCCTGTTTGTGGGCGCAGTCAGTATGGGCAACCCGCATTGCGTCACCGTGGTCGATGACGTCGATACCTTTGACGTGGAAGACCTGGGTCCGCTGGTGGAATCCCACGAGCGTTTCCCTGAGCGTGTTAACGCTGGCTTTATGCAGGTGGTGTCGCGCAATGAAATCCGTCTTCGCGTTTACGAGCGCGGTGCGGGGGAAACCCAGGCGTGTGGCAGCGGTGCTTGTGCAGCTGTGGCTGTAGGTATTTTGCAGGGTTTGCTTGATGAGTCGGTAAAAGTGCACTTGCCGGGCGGCGATCTGAAAATCCGCTGGAAAGGCGCAGGACATCCGCTTTACATGACCGGTCCGGCTTCACACGTATATGATGGACAGATAACAGTATGACGGAGCTTTCCAAGCTCGAAGGGCCACTGGCTGAGGCATTGACCGAAGAAGCCGTGGCCGCTTTTCTGAAAGACAATCCAGATTTCTTCCACCGCCAACCTCAATTGGCGGCGCAATTGAGAGTGCCTCATGCTGAGCGTGGTGCGGTATCTCTCGTCGAAATCCAACTTGGTCGCTTGCGTGAGCGTGTGGCTGAGCTTGAAGAAGATATTACCCAACTGATGAGTATCGCGGCAGGCAATGAAAACCTGTTTCGCGCTTTCTCCCACGCGCACAAGGCATTGTTTGCGGCAGAAAGTGAAGACGATATTCATAAAGCCTTGCTGGAACTTGCCAACTCACTGCACTTGGTTGTGAGCCTTCGCCTCTATGACGGTGGACACCACCAATTAAACCGCAAGAGTGTGGATGCGGTGAAAGCGGCGCATTTCTGTGGCCAGCGAATCTATCTGGGCAGATTGCGCAAAGTCGATGGCGACCAGTTCGTCACCCAGGCACCTGAGCTTGGCTCTTATGCGCTGGTTCCTGTGTTTAAAGGCAAAGAACTGGGCTTTCTGACTTTTGCCAGCCAAGATGGCGGTCACTTCCAGCCCAGTATGGATACCCTGTTCGTCGAACAAATTGCCGAGCACATCGCTATCCTCCTCACCAAGTGGCAGGCGAACGAATGAGTTTGCCTGCCAGCATCGAAAAACCGCTGGCGCGATTCTTTGATTACATGATCCGCGAGCGGGGCTTAAGCCGCCACACCGAAAACAATTACCGTCAACAACTGACCGCCAGCGCCGAGTTTCTGGTGGGGGCAGGCGTGACCAAATGGCAGGATGTCGATGCCGCATGGGTGCGCCAGATTGCAGCCCAAGCCAAGCGTGAACGTCTAAAAGCGGGCAGCATTGCGCTTCGCTTGTCAGCCCTTCGCAGTTTCTTTGATTTTATGGTGTCAGACGGCGCACTGGCGGCGAATCCCGCGAAAGGCGTCGCAGCGCCCAAGCAAGGGCGCACGCTGCCAAAGAACCTTGATGTCGATGAAGTGAATCAGTTGCTGTCGGTGGATGCAGACGACCCACTGTCAGTGCGCGATCGCGCCATGATGGAGCTGATGTACGGCGCAGGACTTCGTCTGTCTGAGCTTATTGGCCTTAACGTTCGCGATGTGGCAATGCGTAAGGGGGATTTGCGTGTGATCGGTAAAGGCGACAAAGAGCGTGTTGTGCCTTTTACTGGTATGGCGAAAGAGTGGCTGTTCAACTGGCTGAAAGTGCGTAACCAACTGCTTAAAGGGCCGGAAGATGCCCTTTTCCTGTCAAAGCTTGGAAACCGTATCTCTCCGCGCAGCGTACAAAAACGTATGGCGGAATGGGGACAGAAACAGGCGGTCAGCAGCCATATCAACCCCCACAAATTGCGTCATAGTTTTGCTACCCACATGCTGGAATCTTCCGGTGATTTGAGGGCGGTGCAGGAGCTTCTAGGCCATGCTGACCTCTCCACCACCCAGGTCTATACCCACCTCGATTTCCAGCATCTGGCAAAAGTGTATGACGCCGCGCACCCCAGGGCGCGTAAGCGTAAAAACGACGATTAACCGCACTACTTCAAGGAACGCGTATGAAGTTCTATCGCCGCTGGCAACCTGTCTCTGCCATGACCTTTGACTTGGATGATACCCTGTATGACAACCGGGTGGTGATCATCCGTGCAGAGCAAATGTTGCTGGACTGGCTGGAGGCGCGCTGTCCGGCGATGGCTAATTTTGACTGGCCGCAGTGGCAAGTGATGCGCGCAGAAGTGATCACAGCGGATGCCTCGCTGGTGGGCTTTGTCACTGAAATCCGTCGTGCGCAACTTACCTTAGCGGCTTTACGCTGTGGCCTTAGTGAGGCTGACGCCAAATCTCTGGCTGATGATGGTGTAGCGTTTTTCCTTCATGAGCGCAGTAATTTTACTGTTCCGGAAGAAGCAATGCAGTTCATGGGGGAATTGGCTGAGCGCTACCCGCTGGTGGCGATCACCAACGGGAATGTTGATTGTGACAAGCTGGGCCTGACGCCGCTGTTCAAGCAGGTGCTTCAGGCTGGGCCGGATGGCGCAGCGAAACCTGATGGCGCGCTGTTTACCAAGGCGCAGTCCATCCTGAATATTCCCTCCGACACCATTCTCCATGTTGGCGATCACCTCAAAGCCGATGTGCTCGGGGCGAAACTGGCCGGCTTTAAAGCGTGCTGGTTTAACGACACAAAAACGCCACTGACATCGCAGCGGCGCGCTTCGTTATTACCGGATGTGGAAATTTCTGACCTTTCCGAGTTGCTGGTTCTCGGCTAGTTACGATTCTTCAACCAGTTATCGACTGCTGCCATACCTGGTCCCCAAATCATGGTGACGAGCAGCATCACGCCCCACATCTGGTGGTCGAAAAAGCCTTTTGGCCACAGCGCTGGATAAGACACCACGGCGACAATGTTAAAGGCAAATAGGGCAAAAGCGGCTGGGCGTGTTAAAAGGCCGAGTGCCAGGAAGATAGGCAAAATGAGTTCCGCTGCCGTGCCTAGGTAGGCCGCCATTTCCCAAGGAAGAAACGGTACCTGATATTCGTATTCGAACAGGAACAGGGTACTGTCCCAGCTGGCGATTTTGGTCTGGCCGGATTTGAAAAACACCCAGGCTACCCAGAGGCGGCTAACCAGCAGAAGAACCGGAACCAAAGGCTTCAGCGCAGATTCCATCAAGTCGTCGATTTTATTGATCACAGCGAACATGTGCGATTTCCTTTTTCTTGTTAATCACCGGCCAGTGCAAAGCTGCTGAAAACACCGTGTAGCATGGCGCCGGAAATGTGTGGCAAAAGCTCGGGGTCGATCTCCCCAAACGCGAAATCTTTACAAGCGAGGATCAGCGAGGCTTCTTCATCGCTGATAGTGGTGACACTGATCCCTTCACCATCTTTCTGCACCAGCAGGGTTTCTGGACTCATCAAATCCAGCTGATTCAATGCCTCCTCATCCTGATTGCTGACCGCTTGCCAGAGCGTGGCGACAGCAAATTCACTTTTCATCACGGCGGATGCGGGAGAAACCGTCAGCTGAATACGCGGAAAATCTTCCGGTGTTACTTCTGACAAGGCCTCGACCGGAAAAGCCTCAGGCAATGGCGCTCTGTTCACGCATTGGATATGCCATTCAATCTCAGCGATATCTGCCAGATACGGCACAGCTTCGACGATGTTGGGCAGCGTGCGAATGGTGTCAGCAAACCCGGCACCATAGCGATCGGCGCAGGCGTTATCCATGGTGGCGCCGAGTACATGGTGGCGGGCAATGGCTTGAAAGCACTCCTCACCCACCAGAGCATTGGTGACGGGATAAATATTTTCGAGGCATTCGGTCAGGGTCATCACAAAGTTGTTGCGGTAAACCTGTATCAGTGCCTCAGGCTCTGTCACGCCTTCTGCAACAGGGAGCTTGTGCGATTCATAATGCAGGGCATCGCGAAATTGATGCTGCAGTGAAGCAAGGCTAGGTGCACTCATGATGCCTCCTTCACGGATGGCGAGAGGGCTTTGACGATGCGATCGGCTTTTGCTGCTTCACCGAGTAAAACGTCCGGCGTGGGGATATCGCGATCCCATTCAATCAAGGTATGGCGCGCGCCGTGCTCGGCAATCCATTTTTCATAAAGCGACCACACAGGCTCAGACACGGGCTGGCTATGGGTATCAATCCAGATTTCCCCTTCGTCTAACTGCTTCACGGTAAAGCCGGCCAGATGAATTTCCTGCACCCACTCTGGATTGATTGCCGCGAGGTAAGTGTCTGTATCAAAGCCATGATTGAAGGCGCTGACATGAATGTTGTTTAGATCGAGCAATAGACCACAGCCAGTGCGTCTCGCCACTTCGGCGAGAAACTCCCATTCAGGAATGGTGGAGTGACTGAAGCTTAAGTAGCTCGATGGGTTTTCGACCAACATCTGGCGGTTCAGGTAATCTTGCGTCGCGTCGACATTGCGGCAAAACACCTCCAGTGCTTCTTCTGTGTAGGGCAGAGGCAGCAGGTCATTGAAGTACTCGCCGTCAACCGAGCTCCAGCTTAAGTGGTCGGAAACAAATAGGGGGTCGATAATGTCGACCAGATGTTTCAGCTTGCCAAGGTGGTGTTTATTCACCGGATCGACAGACCCTAGTGACAAACCCACACCATGGCAACTGATGTCATAGTGGCGCCGCAGTGTGTGCAGCGCCTCAAAGGCCTTAGAGTGAGGCAGGAAAAAATTCTCGCTGTGTACTTCTAACCATCCGATATCCGGGGAATGATTGAGGAAGTGATCGTGGTGTGGCTGTCTTAATCCAACGCCCACCCAAGGAGAGATTTTTTCCATACCGGGACCCTTCGATGCCAATTAAGACGAAGTGGTTGAACCGCCAACCAGACGCTCACACAGACCTTTTGGTACGACAACGAATGCGTCAGTTTGTGAGTCTTTGGTAGATGTACCCGCACAAGAGCTGTTGTTCGTTGCACAATCGTTTTTACCGGCTTTCACTACGCCATAGCATTTTTCTTTCTCTGCTGCTTGAGCGGGAGCAGCTGTCAGGGTAGTTGCACCGACAGCAAGAAGACTGGTAACAGCAGCAGCAACAGCAAAATTGGTCTTTTTCATGGTAGTTCCTCTCTTTACAGACTTTCGTCATCAAGACAATCAATAGGTTAATTGGGAAGACCCCTGTGGCACTGTTGATTCTTCAGTGCTCTTCCAAAAGGATAGGTGTCCCGTCTAAAAACTTTCGCAATCGCGGTTATTTTTTGCGCTTAATTTTCTGGTAAGAGGTCTGTTCACTTATAACTCATTGAATAGAAATGATTAAAATGGAAGGTATTTTATTGGTGGGTATGTTGGACGGTAAAAGTCCAGTCAATCATGCGTTTGTCGGAAAAAGGACTTGGAATGGATGAAGCTTCAAAAAGCAGGCGAAGACAAAGGCGTAGAATGCATCTTGAGGTGATTTGGGTATATAATCCTCAACCAGTGTATAAATAACCAGTGAATGAACGATGGACGTATCCCACCTGATTGACGGTCTGAATGACAAACAACGCGAGGCAGTGGCTGCTCAGCTTGGCAACTATCTGGTTCTCGCGGGCGCAGGCAGTGGTAAAACACGGGTGCTGGTTCATCGTATTGCCTGGTTGATGCAGGTTGAATATGCCTCGCCGTTTTCGGTGATGGCGGTAACCTTTACCAACAAAGCCGCCGCAGAAATGCGCGGGCGTATTGAGCAATTAATGCAAGGTACGGCCTCTGGTCTTTGGTGCGGCACCTTCCACGGTTTGTGCCACCGTATTCTCCGCGCCCACCATCTGGATGCAAACCTGCCGCAGGACTTTCAGATACTGGATTCAGACGATCAACAGCGTCTTCTTCGCCGCCTGATCAAAGCGCAGAATCTGGATGAAAAGCACTGGCCAGCACGTCAGGCGTCTTGGTATATCAACGCCAAGAAAGACGAAGGTCTGCGTCCGCATCACATTGATGCCCAGTTTGATCCGGTAGAGAAAACTTGGCTGCGTGTTTACGCCGCCTATCAGGAAGCGTGTGATCGAGCTGGTTTGGTAGATTTTGCTGAATTGTTGCTACGTTGCCACGAGCTGCTGCGTGATAAAGAGCATATCCGTGAGCACTATCAAGCACGTTTCCAGCACATTCTGGTGGACGAGTTCCAGGATACCAACAACATCCAATATGCCTGGCTGCGTATGATGGCGGGCAACAGTGCCAAAGTGATGATCGTAGGTGATGATGATCAGTCCATCTACGGCTGGCGCGGCGCGAAAATTGAGAACATTTCCCGCTTCCTACAGGATTTCCCAGCGGCTGAAACCATTCGTCTTGAGCAGAACTACCGTTCGACTGGCAATATCCTGAAAGCGTCTAACCACCTGATTGAAAATAACGCCGAGCGCATGGGCAAGAGCCTGTGGACGGAAGGTCAGGAAGGTGAATTAATTTCTGTATACAGTGCATTTAACGAGTTGGATGAAGCCCGTTTTGTGGTGGGCAAAATCAAAGCCTGGCAGGACGAAGGCGGCGCGCTGAATGACACCGCGATTTTATACCGAAACAACGCCCAATCCCGTGTGCTTGAAGAGGCCCTGATCCAGGCGGGTCTGCCGTACCGCATTTATGGTGGTATGCGATTCTTCGAACGTCAGGAAATCAAAGATGCGCTGGCGTACCTTCGCATGATTGGTAACCGTTTTGATGATGCCGCTTTTGAGCGCGTGGTCAATACGCCAGCACGTGGCCTTGGCGATCGCACCCTCGAAACCATCCGTCTTGCTGCGCGCGACCGTGGTGCAACCATGTGGGAAGCAAGTAACCAGCTGCTTGAAGAGCAGGTGCTGGCAGGCCGCGCTGCAAACTCACTGCGTCGTTTTGTCGAGCTGGTGAATGCACTTGAAGATGACACCCGCGAAATGGCGCTATTCCAGCAAACGGACTACGTGATCCAGCACTCTGGCCTTCGCGCTATGTATGAGGCGGAGAAAGGTGAAAAAGCGCAGGCACGCATTGATAACCTTGAAGAGCTGGTCACCGCAACCCGTCAGTTTGAAGTGCCGGAAGAGGTGCAGGAAGAAATGTCGCCACTCTCTGCGTTCCTCTCTCATGCCGCGCTTGAAGCGGGTGAAGGTCAGGCCGATGAGTTTGACGATGCGGCACAGCTGATGACATTGCACAGTGCCAAGGGTTTGGAGTTCCCAATGGTGTTTATGGTGGGTGTGGAAGAAGGCATGTTCCCAAGCCAGATGTCGGCAGAAGAAGCCGGACGATTGGAAGAAGAGCGTCGCCTTTGTTACGTCGGCATGACCCGTGCGATGAAAAAGCTTTACATCACTCACGCGGAAATGCGCCGTGTTTACGGCAAAGACATGTTCCACAAAGCGTCACGATTTATCCGCGAACTGCCAGAAGATTGCCTCGAAGAAGTGCGAATGCGCGCGAAAGTGTCGCGTCCTGCTGCAGCAACGGGGCGTTTCTCGCAAACCCAGACCCAAGAGAACTTTAACCAGACTGGATTCTCGCTTGGCCAGCGTGTGCAGCACCCGAAATTCGGTGAAGGCACCATCATCAACTTTGAAGGCAGTGGTCAGCAGAGCCGTGTACAGGTGGCGTTTAACGGGGAAGGCATCAAATGGTTGGTGACCCAATACGCCAAGCTTGAAGCAATGTAATTCGTTTTTTAAAAAAGAAAGGGTGGCTTTGAGCCACCCTTTTGTTTTTTGGCGTGTCGATATGTTGGATTAAGCTGGAGTGCCCCAGGCACTAGCCAGATCGCTGATGAGTGATTCACTCGCGCCAGCGCCTGTCAGGTGCTTCAAGATCACAGGTGCGAATTTCTGCACCATACCTGAGTCCATTCCTAGCATGTTGAACACTTTGTCTACTGACTCCATGTTCGACAGATTGCTGCCCAAATCACTTGGGATCATGCTGGTCAGTGAATCCATACCCGGTACCATTTTTAACAGTTCGCTACTTTGGTTTTCACCCAGTGTCTCGTAAGCCATTGCCAGCAGCGCACCGGCACCACCTGCAGCTTGCTTGTCGTCAACACCGAGGTCAGTGGAAAGCAGTTCAGTCAGCGGGTTGCTGGCTGTTTCGCTGCTCACGCCTTCCAGCAGGTTAGACGCTTGTTTCTCTGCACTGCCAAGCAGGCCACCCAAATCGGTTGCCTGCGCCGGGATACTCGCTGCGCCCAGTAGGGTACACAGCGCAATCATATTCACTTTACGCAACATTCTTTTGCTCCTGGCGTTATTCCGCCACAACTAAACCTTCGCGCCTTGGGTCAGCTCCGCCTACCAAGGTGCCGCTACCGATAACAATACCGTGTATACCCGAGGTTAAGTCACGAATATTGACTTCATATCCCATTGCTTCAAGCGCGGGCTTGAAACTTTCTGCATCCGTCCCGGCTTCAAGATCGTAGGTGCCGAAACGATTTACAAGGTGAGGCAGGTCGATGGCAGACTGCATGTCGAGTCCCCAATCGAGGTGCGCAACAAGGGTTTTAGCCACATAACCTATAATGCGGCTACCGCCAGGTGAACCGACTGCCATGTATGGCTTGCCATCGCGCATCACGATAGTTGGCGACATGGATGAGCGGGGGCGTTTGCCCGGTTCAACACGGTTAGCAATCGGATACCCGTTAGCATGGGTTTTGAACGAGAAATCTGTGAGCTCGTTGTTGAGCAAGAAGCCTCGTGTCATCAGGCGTGAGCCAAACCCGTTCTCGATGGTGGTGGTGATGGATACGATGTTGCCATCTTTATCCACAATCGAGAAATGGCTGGTGGAAGGCAACTCAATAGACTCGTCATCGGCAAGTTTTGGCGCAACGCTAGCGTGGCTGAACTTGGGCTCACCTGGGCTAACTTCTTTCATTGCTCCTTCGGCTGGGATCAGCTCGGCGCGAGCTTTGAGGTATTCCGGAGCCAGCAGGCCTTCGGCTGGAACCGGCACAAAATCGCTGTCGGCGATGTAGCGGCCGCGGTCTGCAAACGCCATCCTTGAGGCATCCCCAATCAAGCGCCAGCTTTCAGGATTGTCTTTACCCAGTGACTTCATCGGGAAGTGGCTCAATACCCCCAGAATTTGCCCCACTGTAATACCGCCAGATGTCGGTGGTCCCATGCCACAAATACGGTACTGGTGGTAAGGCGCACAAACAGGTTTGCGCTCTACAATGCGGTAATCTGCCAGATCTTCTTTGCTCAGAATGCCCGGGTTGCCCGCGGCGTTTTGCACTGTCGCCACGATGTCAGCGGCAATCTCACCTTCGTAGAAGTTATCAATGTCCTGAGCGACCAGTTTTAAGGTGTCAGCATACTCCTGATTCACCAGACGGTGACCGACAGTGAGCGGATTCCCATTGTCGTCAAAGAAGTACTGATAGGTTGACGGGTAGCGGCGGAGTCTGTCGGCATCGCCTTCAATCAGGCCCGCCAAACGTGGTGAGACTTCAAAGCCACTCTCTGCCAGTTCAATGGCCGGCGTTAGCACTGCGCGCCACGAAAGGTTACCAAATTTGGCGTGGGTATCGTGCATCAGGCGTAATGTACCCGGTGTGCCCACAGAGCGTCCACCGACCACAGCATCATAGAATTTCAGCGGCTCGCCATTTTCATTTTGGAACAGGGTCGGCGTCGCATCTTTTGGCGCGGTTTCGCGTCCATCAAAGGTGGTGAGCGCCTGTGCATCACTATCCCAATACACCAGCAGTGCACCGCCGCCAATCCCTGAGCTTTGTGGTTCAACTAAACCGAGGACTGTTTGTATTGCTACCATGGCGTCAATGGCATTACCGCCTGCACGCAACATGGCTTCACCGGCTTTACTGGCATGTGGGTTGGCAGAGGCCACCATCCACTCTTTACCTTTCACGGCCTTGCGCATCACGCTACCGGTCGCGAGCTCCGGCGCAACGGCGTCAGCGGCTTCACCCTGGGTGGTGGCGGCAGCAGGAAATGCGAGTGCAAGGCTGAGTGCCAGTGCGGAAAGAAAAGGGGTAGGGTGCTTTTTCATTTTAATTCCTTTTAACGCCCAAGAGTTGGACTTTCAGTATAGTCCGCAAAAGGAAGAGAAGAGTGTCGGATTATCGAGGCATGAAGATGAATTTTTCCCGTTAAGGCAGAGAGATAGCGGGAAAATGAATAGGAAATTAAAACGGCACCTAGAGGCGCCGTTTTAAATGCTTAGCGATTCGCTCGCGGTTTATTTCGCTGCCTCACTGCATCGAAAGTAAAGATCGCGAGTGCCGTCCAGATAAAGGCAAAAGTGGTCGCCTTATCTGTCGTGAATGGCTCGTTGTAGAGGCCAACGGCCAACATAAACATAATGGTTGGGCCGATATACTGGAAAAAACCCAACGTTGAGAGACGTAATTTCGTCGCTGCGCCGTTAAAGCAAAGCAGTGGCAGTGTCGTCACCACACCGGCAGCGATCAGAAGGAGGTTCAATCCCCAGCTGTTTTGCATCATGTCAGAGGTGGTGCTGCTGGCGATAAACAAAAGGTAAATCAGCGACACAGGCATCAACACCAGAGTTTCGATGAAAAGGCCGGTTGCGGCATCGACGTTTATCTTCTTACGCAGCAGGCCATAGCAGCCGAAACTACAAGCCAGTACCAGTGCGACCCAAGGCAGTGAGCCAAAGGTGATGACCTGAATGGCCACGCCGAGAAATGCCAAGGTTACGGCAACCCATTGCAGCTTTCTGAACCGCTCACCAAGGAAGACCATACCAAGCACCACATTGATCAATGGGTTGATGTAGTAGCCGAGACTGGCATCGAGCATCAGATCATTTTTCACCGCCCAAATGAAAATCAGCCAGTTGGCGGCGATCACCACGGCAGTAATGGTGAGAAGGCCAAGACGTTTTTTATCTTTCAGCAGCAATTTGACGCGCGCAAGACCACCGCTCGCATGAAGAATGAGGGCAAGGAAGAAGAAAGACCAAATCACGCGGTGCACCAACACTTCCATTGGTGGTACATCAGTTAGAGCCTTAAAGTAAAGCGGAGCGACGCCCCACATGGTGTAAGCGCCCAGCGCCAGCATCACGCCGCGGCGGGTTTGTTGCGCATCATTCACTGCGAAATCTCTACATCTAAAAACGCGAAAGAGCAAAAACCGCCTGATGGCGGTACGTGCAGCGAAAAGTAAGGGCTTGATGCGGATTTTTCCGGTGAATGCCCAGCATCCACATCATATATAAAAGTTTTTGCTGCTTTGGCCAGTATATGGGCTTCCCTTTTTGAAGCACACCTTTTCTGTTGAGAAAAATTGAACTGACAGTTCGTCGTCGTTGACCTTTTATCCATGCTCCGCTGCGTTTAGAATGAGCGGCTATTAAATGATGAGAGGCTCTATGACCGTTACCGATTCGGCCGAAATGACACCACCACTGGCGCACGACGAAACTGTTCTGCAGGAAGTGTTCGGCTATCACAGTTACCGCGACGGTCAGAAAGAAATCATCGATGCCGCAGTTGGCGGGCGTGATTCATTGGTGATCATGCCAACAGGTGGTGGCAAGAGCCTCTGTTATCAAATCCCTGCTCTGGTGCGCGATGGCCTCACTATCGTGATCTCGCCTCTGATCTCCTTGATGAAAGATCAGGTCGACCAATTGCTGGCGAACGGCGTGCAAGCAGCATGTCTTAACTCTTCGATGAATCCAGACGAGCAATCGGCCACGTGGCAATCGCTGCGCAATGGCTCGCTCAAGCTGTTGTATGTATCGCCAGAACGTATTCTGATGCGTGATTTCATCGAGCGCCTGCAGTCGGTAAACCTTGGCCTGATTGCGGTCGATGAAGCGCACTGTATTAGTCAATGGGGACACGACTTTCGTCCTGAGTACGCTCAGCTTGGAAGCCTGAAGCAGCATTTCCTCGAAGTGCCTGTGATGGCGCTGACCGCAACGGCAGATGACACCACGCGTCAGGATATCTGCCAACGTCTGGCCCTCAATGACCCGCACATTTATCTTGGCAGTTTTGACCGTCCGAATATCCGCTACACCTTGGTGGAAAAGCACAAGCCTCTGGCGCAATTAACCCAGTTTCTGGCAACCCAGTCTGGTCAGAGCGGCATTGTTTACTGCAACAGCCGTAAACGTGTCGAGCAGGTGGCAGAAAAGCTGATTGGCAGTAATATCCGCGCTGCGGCTTATCATGCAGGCATGACTAACGAGCAGCGTGCCTGGGTGCAGGAAGCGTTCCAGCGAGATGATGTGCAGATAGTCGTCGCGACAGTGGCTTTCGGCATGGGCATCAACAAACCCAATGTGCGTTTTGTGGTGCACTACGACATACCGCGCAATATCGAATCCTACTATCAGGAAACCGGCCGCGCCGGGCGTGATGGCCTGCCCGCAGAAGCGGTAATGCTCTACGACCCATCAGACATTGGCTGGTTGCACCGCTGTTTGGAAGAAAAACCGGACGGTGACCAAAAGCGGGTGGAAAGCCACAAGCTCAATGCCATGGGCGCATTTGCCGAAGCGCTGACATGTCGCCGTCTGGTGCTGCTGAACTACTTTGGAGAGTATCGCGAGAAACCTTGCGGCAACTGCGATATCTGCCTTGACCCGCCGACGCTGTTTGATGGTACTGAACAAGCGCAAAAAGCCCTGTCCTGTGTTTACCGCGTGAACCAGAACTTCGGTGTGGGCTACACAGTCGAAGTGCTGCGTGGGATGCAGAATCAGCGTATCAAGGAATACGGACACGAGAAGATCAGCACCTATGGTCTGGGGAAAGAGTTCAGCCATGAATACTGGGTCAGCATTTTCCGTCAGCTTATCCACCGTGGTTATCTGGTGCAGAACATCGCCCGAAGCTCTGTGCTGCAATTGACCGAAGAGGCGCGTCCGTTGCTTCGCGGGGAAATTGCGCTAGAACTTGCAGTGCCGAGATTAGGTCTGTCGCCACGTAGCAAAGCTGACAAGCTTGGTAAGCGTAACTACGACAAGAAGCTGTTTGCCAAACTTCGTAAGCTCCGTAAAGCGATTGCGGATGAAGAAGACATTCCACCATACGTGGTCTTCAACGATGCCACCTTGATTGAGATGGCAGAGATGATCCCGACCTCACAGGGTGAGCTGCTGGCGGTGAACGGTGTCGGTCAGCGCAAGCTTGAAAAATACGGCAACGTATTCCTCGATGTGATTGAAGACCATATCACCCTCAATGACGATGAGCCGAGTTATGGATAACCCTACTTTCCGTCTTTCCCACCATGACAGCGAAGCAGGTCGGTTGGTGCTGGCTGCAGATGCGCTGGATTTTGATAATGCCGAGCAACATCTGATGGCGTTTTGCCAACTGATTGACGCTAAGGTCACTGAAAAACAAACCGACGCGGACTTATTAAGCTGGCTTATCGACTTTGAAGGCGTGCCATTTATGCTGCGTGCCGAGCATTACAGCGCCAGTATTTGGCTGGAAAGGCTGGGCGCTGAAGGTGATGAAGAGCTCGCCTTTCTCAACAGCTGGCTAATAAAACAGCTTGGTTAAGCCGCATTAGAAACTGACCAATTTGCAGCAGTTGGCATTCGCCGGAATTGATGTATAATTCGCCACCTTCTTAGGAGCCAGATCACAGAATCTGGTGAGTTGGTAATTTGGGTTCCCTCACCCCCAATGACAAAAAGGTTCACAATGAGCACTTTTACGCCCGCGCAACAGCGCAAAGCCCTCTCTTTCCTGGTGGTTTTCCACCTGGTTATCATTGCATCCAGTAACTACCTGGTTCAGCTGCCATTTACCGTTTTCGGGTTTCACACCACTTGGGGTGCGTTTACTTTCCCGTTCATTTTTCTGGCAACTGATCTAACCGTTCGCATCTTTGGTGCGGGCCTTGCGCGCAGGATCATATTCGCGGTCATGGTGCCGTCGTTGCTGATCTCCTATGTGCTGTCGGTTCTTTTCTACCAAGGCGAATATCAGGGACTGGGTCATTTGACTGAGTTTAATCTGTTCGTTGCGCGTATCGCTGCAGCAAGCTTTATGGCTTACCTGCTGGGACAAATCCTCGATATCCATGTGTTCAACCGTCTGCGCCAAACCAAGCAATGGTGGGTGGCACCAAGCTGTTCAACGCTGTTTGGCAATGCGATTGATACCTTGGCGTTCTTTGCGATTGCTTTCTACAACAGTCCGGATGCCTTTATGGCGGAGAACTGGGTGGAAATCGCGCTGGTCGATTATGCATTTAAACTGGTGATCAGCCTCGGCTTGTTCGTTCCTATGTATGGTGTGCTGCTGAACTATATTGTCAGCCGCATTACCCAGGTGAACGAAGCGGTTGAAACCAAACTGGTTTAACAGCGAAATCAACGCAGAATATTGAGGGAAAGAGAGTCGGTCGAAAGACCGGCTTTTTTTTATGTCCTATCTTCAAGCGCTATAATCGAATCACGAGCGTCTTGGCGCTGACTATTTCAAGGAATCCCTCATGATCATTCGAGAAGGCACGCTGGCGGAAGCTGTGAACGTGCTGAGCCAGATTGATGAGTTTGCCCATCAGGAAACCCTCACATCGTTAAAAAAACGTATTGGTGATAAACCATCACTGGTACTGGTTGCTGATATCGACGGCGAACTTTGTGGCGTCAAAATTGGCTATCAGTTAGATAACGAGTGTTTTTACAGTTGGTTGGGTGGTGTCACGAAGGCCGGTCGCCGTCGTGGTATTGCACAGGCATTGCTGCATGCGCAGGAACGTTGGGTGACAAAACATGGCTATACCAGTCTCAGGGTAAAGTCCCGTAACCGCTTTGCAGGCATGCTGTGTTTGCTGCTTAACAACCACTACCAGATTGAACATCTGGAGAAAAAAGACGCATTGGAGCAATATCGCCTTCATTTTGTGAAGAAAATCACACCTGTGGCATGAAGGTAAAAAAACAACCGAAATACTGCTTGCTAAATAGTAATGAGAATGATTATTATTTGTCTTGTTCGAGGGCAAGTGGGAAACTTACTTTCGAACACACGACATTGCTCACATTGCTTCCAGTATATGTTTTTGCATGAAACTGCTTACGTTGTGCAGTTGACCCTGATGCAGGCGACGCTTTTGCTCAAAGCGTCGCTTTTTTCTTTTCTATCTTTCCGATCTTTCTAAACGCTTACGCCAGTTCAACCAGCTTACTGACTAGCTTAGCGATCCCCGCATTTGCCTGACTGACAGAGGTGGCCAGCATGTATGCCGGCGTTGAGAGTAGGCGACGGCTTTGATCCAGCACGAAGTCATCCACCGGGCAATCGATGTGCTCACCGCCCATGGCGTTGAAAGCCGCTGCAGTCTGCGGATCGTTACCGATAGTCCCTTTCGCGCCAGGGCCATACACTTTCGGGATCAAGACTGGAGAGATACAAACATAACCAGCAGGCTTTTCCGCGGTGGCAAACGCCTTACACACGCGAAGCACTTCTTTCTCGATCTCCATTTCTTCGTCGCTGGTGGCAAAGGTGCTCAGGTTCTTCGCAACGCCAAATCCGCCGGGTAGCAGCAGGGCATCAAACTCATTCACATTGAGTTCGCTGAGTGGCTTTACATCACCGCGGGCAATACGTGCCGCCTCTACCAGAACATTGCGTGTTTCACCGGACTCTTCACCCGCGGCGTGATTAATTACATGGTGTTGGTTAACATCCGGCGCGAAACAATGCCAGGAAGCACCCGCCTGCTCAATGGCCAGCAGGGATAAAACGGATTCATGGATCTCTGCGCCGTCGTAAACACCACAACCAGCCAGAATGACTGCCACTTTCTTCATAAATGCGTCCTCATTATAAATTCGGGACAGGCAATCACCGCTTATTCCTAGCCTGTCAGCTCATCAATGCTAGGCTAGTTTATGAGCAAACTGGTAGGGATTTGAATCTAACCGGATCACATCCTTACAGATCGATAAAAGAAAATTCTTCTGGATAACTCGATCATGCCACTAATTTCTTTTTCCACAGTCGATGATCGGCGATCGATCCTGATCACGATCAATGACTTAAGGTTAAGTGCAAGAAAAATAAAAGGTAAAAATCTTTTCTTTATGACATTCCTAATCTGATCTACCGACCTGAAAATAAATACCAACAAACTTATCCACAGCGAATTTCAGTGAATGAGTTGTGTATAAGGCTTATGCACAGGGTAGGTGGAGTCGACTAAACAGTGGGGAATAATGGTGTAAATCCAAAGCGATCACCTTGGCATTCCTGAGCCGAAGAGCGAAATCTCGGGTTAACAGACTCCGGAACTCGTGGCATCCTTACCCATCAATCATTTTCCGGTTAGCTTATAACGTTATGGCGACGACTTCTGATAACCCGTTGATCCTGGTCGACGGCTCTTCTTATCTCTACCGCGCGTACCACGCTTCTCCCAACCTGACCAATGCGAATGGCGAGCCAACAGGTGCCGTTTATGGCGTGGTGAACATGCTGCGCAGCTTGGTGAAACAGTATCCGCAATCTCATGTGGCGGTGATTTTCGACGCCAAAGGCAAGACCTTCCGTGACGACATGTATGCGGAATACAAAGCGCACCGCCCGCCAATGCCGGATGATCTGCGCAGCCAAATTGCCCCGCTGCATCAAATCATCGAAGCCATGGGCTTCCCGATGCTGGTGATTGAAGGTGTTGAAGCGGATGACGTTATAGGAACATTAGCGGTGCAAGGTTCCAAAGCAGGGATGCCAGTTCTTATCAGTACCGGTGATAAAGACATGGCGCAGTTGGTGGATGAAAACGTCACCCTGATCAACACCATGACCAACGTGATCATGACGCCACAGGGCGTGCATGACAAATATGGCTTTGGCCCAGAGCACATCATCGACTATCTCGCACTCATGGGCGATAAAGTCGATAACATCCCGGGTGTTCCGGGTGTGGGTGAGAAAACCGCCACTGCGCTTATCGCTGGTATCGGCGGCCTGGATGCGTTGTATGACAACCTTGATAAGATCGCAGACCTTAGCTTCCGTGGCTCGAAAACCATGGCGAAGAAGCTTGAGGACAACAAAGAGAACGCTTACCTCTCTTATCAGCTTGCCACTATCAAGCTTGATTGTGAGTTGCCGTTTAAGCCGGAAGAGCTGATCAACCGCGCGGCAGATAACGACAAGCTGGTTGAGCTTTTCACTGAACTGAACTTCAAGCGCTGGCTGGCAGAAGCCCAAAGTGGTAACGCAGGTGTTGATGCCGTCGCAGAGCGCGCAGCTTCTGGCGCTTCATCAGCGAAATCGTCTGCCAAAGCAGAAGCGACATTCGAGGCCGCTGCGATTGATCGCGGCCAATACGAAACCATCCTTACAGAAGACGACTTCCAGCGCTGGATGGAGAAGCTGAAGAAAACCAATGTCGTGGCTTTCGATACCGAAACCGATAGCCTGGACTACATGGAAGCCAATCTGGTGGGGATTTCCTTCGCCGTTGCTGAAGGTGAAGCGGCTTACCTGCCGCTGACTCACGACTATCTGGATGCGCCGAAGCAGCTCGACCGAGACTGGGTGCTGGAAGAAATGAAAGCCTGGCTTGAAGATGCCGGTGCGCTGAAAGTCGGCCAGAACCTGAAATACGATGCGAGCGTGCTTGCTCGTTACGATATCGCGATGCGCGGCATTGCTTACGACACCATGTTGGAATCTTACGTGTTCAACAGCGTGGCAGGTAAGCATGACATGGACAGCTTGGCACTTCGCTACCTGCAGCATAAGTGTATCAGCTTTGAAGAGATTGCCGGTAAGGGTAAGAAGCAGCTGACGTTCAATCAGATTGAAATGGATCAGGCGGCTCCTTACGCGGCAGAAGACGCTGATGTCACCCTGCGTTTGCACAATGCCCTGATGGCACAGCTCAACAATGACGAGAAACTGAAAGTTATTTTCGAGCAGTACGAAATGCCATTGGTGCCAGTTCTTTCGCGTATTGAGCGCCATGGTGTGTTGATCAGTGCGGAAATGCTGGCGAAGCAATCTCAGGAAATTGCGATTCGCTTGGATGAGCTCGAAAAGGAAACTTATGAGATTGCCGGTGAAGAATTTAACCTGAGTTCACCCAAGCAGCTTCAGGCGATCCTGTTCGAGAAAATGGGTCTGCCAGTGTTGAAGAAGACACCATCAGGCACCCCTTCTACCAATGAAGAAGTGCTTCAGGAGCTGGCGCTGGATTACCCGCTGCCAAAACGCATTCTGGAATACCGTGGACTGGCGAAGCTGAAATCCACTTATACCGACAAACTGCCGAAGATGGTTAAGCCGGCTACTGGCCGTGTGCACACTTCTTATCATCAGGCAGTAACGGCAACGGGCCGTTTGTCATCAACCGATCCGAACCTTCAGAACATTCCAATCCGCAATGAAGAAGGGCGTCGTATCCGTCAGGCGTTTATCGCACCGGCAGGTAAGACCATTCTGGCAGTCGACTACTCGCAAATTGAACTTCGTATCATGGCGCACCTGTCTGGTGATGAAGCCCTGATTGATGCTTTCCGTCACGGCAAAGACATCCATGCGGCAACGGCTGCAGAAGTGATGGGGATTGATATCAGTGATGTCACCTCTGAAATGCGTCGCCGTGCGAAAGCGATCAACTTCGGCCTTATCTATGGCATGAGTGCGTTTGGTCTGGCAAAACAGCTCGGCATTCCACGTGGTGAAGCGCAGCAATACATGGAACGCTACTTCGAGCGCTACCCAGGCGTACGCCAATACATGGAAACCACCCGACTTCAGGCTGCCGAGCAGGGCTATGTTGAAACCATCTTTGGCCGCCGTCTTCACCTGCCGGAAATCAAATCCAGCAATGCCATGCGTCGTAAAGGGGCAGAGCGTGCTGCGATCAACGCCCCGATGCAGGGGACGGCGGCTGATATCATCAAACGTGCGATGATTTTGGTGGATGCCTGGATTCAAACCCAGCCTGAGGGTCGTGTGGCTCTTATCATGCAAGTACACGATGAATTGGTGTTGGAAGTAGATACCGAACACCTTTCTGACATTGAGCAACAGGTTTGTAAGTTAATGGAATCTGCTGCGTTGCTGGAAGTTCCGCTGGTCGCCGAGTCTGGTAGCGGTGAAAACTGGGACCAGGCGCATTAAATCAGGCGGTTGATTCCGACCTGACTCGCACAAATACTTAAAACTTAACGCGAAAAAAGCCTGCAATTGCGGGCTTTTTTATTCCTGTAATGAAACAAAATGAATACATCAGGTGTTCATTTCTATAATTTTATGAAAAAAAACTACGTAAAGGGTTTTCTTAATCGGCCATTTGATATACAGTAAGAGGCGTAGGGTACAGAGGTAAGATGTTCTATCTTTCAGACCTTTTGTTTCACGTTATTGGATTTAGCTGATTCAGCAGCCCCGGTTGACAAATGTCAGCCGGGGCATTTTTTATTGTGCTTTCCCTATCCTTTCTCTTTTCCATAATCATTCCAATATTTCCTTTTAATACAGTTAGTTAATGTTGTTAACTTTGGTGTATTTGTATTTTGTTACTGTTTATTAGAGTAAATACTTTAACTTGAGAGTGTTGGCGCTATAATGACCACTGCTTCTTGTTCTTGATGTGTCTGAGTGGTCTGCAATCCAACTTACGATAGGCGACTCACACGTTATTTCTGACCGAATTGAGCGATCGATTCGGTCTTTTTTTATCCAATCAATCCTGTAACTCACTTCCAAGATTCTATCTATTGGTATTTATACGATACGGATGATATTTCTTTTTAAAAAATAAGTTTTACGAATAAGAATAAAGTGAATAGAAATCATTAGGTTGAAATTTGATGGGTGTGAATTGCCTGCGCTTTGAGGCAAATATGGCAATAGTTTGGGCGGGGCGAACTTGCGGGGTTGGGGAAAATCACTGACACTAACTTTATAACGACTAAAAAAACCTCCTATTTCTCTCCCGTTACCCCACCTACATGGTGGGGTCTTTATTTTCAGCGTCCTGACAGATTAAGCGTCGTCGTTTTCAGTATCTTGCAGGTCTGGTTCTTGCGGGATTTCAAGTGCCGGAGCGTACCAACCATCCAGCTTTTTGCGCAGTTTATCGACACCAATACCCTTTAAAGACGAGTAAAGCTCAACTTCTACATCCCCGCCAAAGTCTTTGGCCGCTTCACGCACTTTCAGTAGCTCAGCTTTGCGCGCGCCACTTTTCAGCTTGTCACACTTGGTCAACAGCGCCAGTACCGGCAAGTTGCTGTCTACCGCCCAGAAAATCAAATCCTGATCCAGCTCTTTCAGCGGATGGCGGATGTCCATCAACACCACGAGGCCTTTTAGCTGGTTACGCTTTTGCAGGTATTCGCCCAGAGATTTCTGCCATTTCAGCTTCATTTCCAGTGGAACTTGCGCGTAGCCGTAACCCGGTAAGTCAACAATGTGGCATCCCTCATCCACTTTAAACAGGTTGATTAATTGTGTGCGACCCGGCGTTTTACTGGTTTTCACCAAGCTTTTTTGATCACAAAGCCTGTTTATTGAGCTAGATTTACCAGCATTGGAACGACCTGCGAACGCGATCTCGATGCCAGTATCGTGAGGTAAAGCCCTGATATCTGGTGCACTGGTAATAAAGTGGGTGTTTCGATAGTTGAGTGAAGAATTCACTGTTAACTCCGTCTCGACTTTATGTAGTCGACTGATTACTTTTATGTGAAATTGTGTAAAATGACCGTGCTCGGTTTTTGCTCGATGATTGTATCATGATGGCGTGGGCATCGTGGTATTGGAAGCTTGATAATTATAAATGGAATGTCATGAAGAGATTAGCGCTACTACTCACTTTATTCGCGAGCTTTACTGCCTTTGCACAAGGCGATGCAGAAGCAGGTAAAGCAAAATCAGCCACTTGCGCCGCTTGTCATGGTGCGGACGGTAACAGCGTCATTCCCGCCAATCCTACCCTTGCAGGTCAACACGAAAAATACCTTCTGAAGCAGCTCAAAGAGTTCAAATTGGGTATGACGACTGGTGGTGCACAAGGCCGTAACAATGCCGTGATGGCTGGTATGGTGGCTGCACTGTCTGAGCAAGACATGGCAGATTTGGCGGCATACTATGCGTCTCAAACAGCGAAACCGGGTACAACACCGGAATCTTCCATCGAAATCGGTGAAGAGCTGTATTTGGCTGGTGATCAGGAGCGCGGTATCGCGGCTTGTATCGCATGTCACGGCCCTCGCGGTAACGGTACCGCACTGTCAGGCTTCCCGAAAATCTCTGGTCAGCATGCTGATTACGTGAAAGCTCAACTAATGGCATTCCGCGACGGTCAGCGTAACAACGACCTAAACGGCATGATGCGCATTGTGGCGCAGAAACTGTCTGATAAAGAAATTGAAGCGATTTCTAATTATGTTGGTGGTCTGCACTAACAGATTGTGCAAAAGCAAAATTGCACAATAAGACGTGAAAAAGGCAGCATTCGCTGCCTTTTTTCGTTTGGGTTTCTTTTATTTCCCATGATCTTGTAAGCGATCGACCATTCTTTATAGAGAAAGGTGCGTAAAAATTTGTTGGTTTTTAATTTTTTCTTCTATATTTCAGAAAGATACTTTTCAAGTGCATTTGGTGATTGTTTGAATTGTGAGTTATCGCCTGTTTTGATAAGGGCGAAAGCGTAAACTTATTCATGTCGACAGGAGCACGACACGGAAAGGACAATCAGGACGATTTCGCAGGGCTGCGGCAAGGATTCAAACGGACTTTGGCTTAGGAAAGCCTCAGAGACCAGGACGTTATGTTGTCAGGATGGCATTCAGAAGTGTGAAGGATTCACACTCAGCATGGACCACCTTCAGGACGAATGGTTAGGACACACACCAGGATGGTGATGACGACAGGACGTTGCGAGTAATAACTCAAATAAAAATGGCAGGACGCCCGCGCTTAGAAGGACTCTTATTCACCGGGATGTGGTGTTACTGTTAGGGATGAAAACGGTAAATCCGTTCATTAGAACGCTATAGAGCGACAGGCTTTGCCTGTCGCTTTTTTCTTATTCAACTTTCTGCTACATTTCCCGCCATTCAATTTGGTGTAGAAATCCCCATGTCCCTTGAATGCCCTCTATGTAAATCTGCTGATATAGCCGATTTCGAGCAGGATAGACGTCGCCGTTACTTCCGTTGTCAGGAATGCTATCTGGTCTTTGCAGACCCTGAGTGCCTGTTATCACCGGAGGAAGAAAAAGCCGTTTACGACAAACATGAAAATGTCGTGGAAGATGAAGGCTATCGACGTTTCCTAAGCCGTCTCGCGACACCGCTTATGGAAAAAATGGGTGAGGGCGCCAAGCAAGGCTTAGACTTTGGATGTGGTCCCGGTCCGGCTTTAGCCGCCATGCTTGAAGAAGCCGGACACCAAATGGCTGTTTACGATCCGTATTTTGCGCCCAACCTCAGTGTGTTGGACGCTACGTATGATTTCGTGACCTGTACAGAAGCCATTGAACACTTTTATATGCCTCACAGGGAATGGAGACAATTGCTGAGCTTGGTCAAGCCGGGAGGCTGGTTAGCCATTATGACCAAGCTCGTTATTGATGCTCCAGCTTTCAAAAGCTGGCATTACAAAAATGACCCAACCCACGTGAGTTTTTTCAGTCGCGAAACGTTCCGCTTTTTGGCCGAGCGTGATGGTCTTGACGTGGACTTTGTTGGTAACGACGTAATTTTACTGAGGAAGAAAAACGAATGACCCGCAAGAAAAAAGCCCGCAAAGTTGGCTCTGAAGGTCCTGCGCAATACAGCGAGAAGTCGCTGACCAAAGAAGACATTGCTGCGCTGGCACGCAAGCGTAAGAGCAAGCGCAAAGGTCTGAAGTCTGGCTCACGCCACTCGGAAGGCAAAGCCGCGCAACAGCGTCAGGCGCAGGCACAACGCGACCCGCGTCTGGGCAGCAAAAAGCCTATCCAGTTGGTGGTAGAAGCCAAACCACATCCAAAATCTGCAGAAGCGAAGAAGGCCCGTCGCCTGAGCGCTGAGCAGGAATTGGAAATGTTGGAAAATGATGCGCAACTAAATGTGCTTCTCGACCGTATTGAAAAAGGTGACAGTTTGGGCGCAGGCCTTCAGCAATATGTTGATGAGAAGCTGGATCGCATCGAGGTGCTAATGAAGCAATTGGGTCTGTTCGAAGAGGACGAGCCTGAAGCGGAAGAAGCACCGAAGAAAAACAAACGCCGCGGCGATGACGATTTGCTGGCGGAGTTTGAAAACTTCAAATTTGACCAGGAGTAAGTGTTGGAAATTCTTCCTATAGGTGTTGTGGCACTTGGTGGTGCCATCATTCTCGGTTTGGCTGTTTATGCAGGTTGGTTGTTGTCGAAACTTCGCCATCAAACCAAAATGCAGGAAAAGGCGATGAACGCCGCGATTAAACAACGCAACGAGAAAATCATTGAGAGTGTAGATGTGATTGCCATGGCGACACTGCAAGAGCAGTGCGACCTGTCAGAAGCGGCTATCCGCCTTTACATGATCATGGACCACCTGCAGGGAGAGAAGCGTGTAGAGTTCCCAGAGCGCTTCCCCGCACTTTACGAGCTGTATGATGTGGTCAAAGACATGCCACGCGGCGATGCGCGTAAGAAGATCGAAAAGCGTGAACGTATGCGCCACGACATGGAGCGCATGAAGGCGGAATCCCGACTGCAGCAGGCCATTCATACTGAGCTTGAAGAAATCCTTGCATTCACTGGTGCGAAAATGACGCCAGTGCGTACTTTGGCGAGTTAACGACTTACCCTTAAAGGTACGATCTGACCAACAATTTTCCCGTTCCTTGTGCGGGAACAATTCTTAGCAGCCGGAGAGTGTGGCAGAATTAGCCAACTTACACTTTCCGGTTGTTCATTTTGGCGGGAACATACATGTCTAAGCAGCAAATTATCTGGGATCAGGCACTGATCGAGAAGTATAACTACTCAGGGCCGCGATACACCTCTTACCCAACCGCACTGGAATTCCATGAGGTTTTCACGGCGGCTGAGTTTGATATGGCGTGTACCCAATACCCGGATCGCAATCTGTCGTTATACGTGCATATCCCGTTCTGCCACACCCTTTGTTACTACTGTGGTTGTAACAAGGTGATCACCCGTCATGCGCACAAAGCGGATCAGTATCTTGATGCGCTGGAACTGGAAATCCGTCAACGCGCTTACTTGCTTCGCGATCGCAACGTGACACAACTGCACTGGGGCGGCGGCACGCCAACCTTCTTGACCAAGGAGCAGATCTCCCGTCTGATGTCCCTGCTGCGTGAAGAGTTTCGCCTCAATGCCGATGCAGAAATCAGTATCGAAGTGGATCCGCGTGAGATTGAACTCGACATGCTCGACCACCTGCGCTCTGAAGGCTTCAACCGTCTAAGTATCGGCGTGCAGGATTTCGATAAGACAGTTCAGAAAGCGGTGAACCGTGAGCAGGATGAAGACTTCATCAAAGCCATGGTGGTGCGTGCCAAAGAATTGGGTTTTCGCTCGACCAACCTGGATCTGATTTATGGCCTCCCGCACCAAGATAGTGCAACCTTTGCTAAGACATTAGAGCAGGTACTGACCATGCAGCCGGGCCGTCTGTCGGTCTTCAACTATGCGCATTTGCCACAACTGTTTGCCGCGCAGCGGAAAATCAAAGAAGACGACCTGCCATCGCCACAGGAAAAACTGGCGATGCTGGAGCAAACCATCAGCACCCTGACTGGTGCAGGCTACCAGTTTATCGGTATGGACCACTTTGCCTTACCGAATGATGAACTGGCGGTAGCGCAGCGTGAAGGCGTCCTCCACAGAAACTTCCAGGGTTATACCACCCAAGGTGATTGCGATCTGCTGGGCTTAGGTGTGTCAGCGATTTCCATGATTGGTGATTGCTATGCACAGAACCAGAAAGAGCTGAAGAAATATTACGGTCAGGTCGACGAGCAACGCCATGCGTTGTGGAAAGGCGTGATGCTGGATGGTGATGACTTGCTTCGCCGCGAAGTCATCAAATCGCTTATCTGCAACTTCACCCTGGACAAACGTGCGATTGAACGTGAGTTCGATGTTTCCTTCGACACCCACTTTGCGGAAGATTTGGATTTACTGCAGTGCTTTGTCGATGACGAGCTGGTAACCGTTGATGCAGATAGCGTCAAAGTAACACTGAAAGGGCGCCTGCTGATTCGCAACATCTGCATGTGCTTCGACACTTACTTGCGTGACAGAGCGCGTCAGCAGCAGTTTTCCCGTGTGATTTAATACTGTCTAACGCCACAAGAAACGAAAAAAGCCGCTGATAGCGGCTTTTTTGTTGGCTGTTGATGGGGCGTTATACGCCGCTGCCGATGCTGAAAATAGCCAGCACCACAGCCAGAGCTGCCGCTGCCAGTTGACCTGGGCCAGCAGCAACAATTTCATTTGCGGTAAACAGTGCGTCGAACATGATACTTCTCATCCGGCGTAAATATGGGTTTTCAACCAAGGGGATTATCAAAGCAAAGGCTTTGCATTGACCTTGGTTGCTTAAAATTCGGCGGCATTCTACTTGAGTTTTGAACAAAAAAACACCGGCTTTTGCCGGTGTTTTCAGGATATTTTTCAGTTAAACCGGATTAACCGCGCGATACCGCTTTGGCTTTCAGCTCCGCTTTTTCGCTATCAGACAGGAACGCGATTTCCATGCCGTTCGCTTGAAGCTGAGTGATTTGCGCTTCGCTCAGACCCGCCTGCGGTGCGGCCACTTCGTACTCGTAAGGCAACTCGATACCTGATACTGCAGGGTCATCGGTGTTCAACGTTGCCAGAATGCCATGTGCCAGGAATTGTTTCACTGGGTGTGCTTCCAATGAAGCCACGGTGCTGGTTTGCACGTTAGAGGTCAGGCAAGACTCAATACCGATACGGTTCTTCGCCAGAAACTCCATCAAAGATGGATCTTCGATGGCTTTCACGCCGTGGCCGATACGGGTTGCGCCCAGCTCATTGATTGCCTGCCACATGCTTTCCGCCCCTGCCGCTTCGCCAGCGTGCACAGTCACATTCAGGTTAGCTTTGCGGACTTTGGCAAAGTGGTCGTTGAACTGGTGACCCGGTTGGCCCAGCTCGTCACCGGCCAAATCGATAGCAACCAGGTGTTCTTTCAGTGCCAACAACGCATCCAGCTCCTGCATGCAGGCTTCCACACCAAAAGTACGGCTCATGATACCAATCAGGTTGGTTTTCACGCCGAAGTCACGGCTACCAGCCTGAACACCATCAATCACTGCCTCCACCACACCTTGAACTGGCAGTTGGTGTTTCATCGCCATGTAGTAAGGCGAGAAGCGCAGCTCTGCATAGTCAATGCGCGCATTCAGGGCATCTTCGACGTTTTCATAGGCAACACGGCGGACCGCATCCAGATCGCCAAGTACAGCCACGCCCCAATCCAGCTTGGACAGGAAACCAACCAAATCCGGCTCGTTAGACATTACCTGAACGTGCGGGCGGAGTGCGTCGATAGTGTCAGCAGGAAGCGTCATGCCGAACTTCTGACCCAGTTCCAGAATGGTGTTAATACGAATATTGCCATCAAGGTGACGGTGCAGATCCGTCAGAGGAAGGTGGGTTGCGATCATGTGAATATCCTTAAATCAACTTTTGGCAAGTATAAGGACTAAATACAAGGTCGTCAGTAGGGCTGGGAAAGGAAACCGCCTAAATAGGCGGTTTTGAAAAGATTGTTTACCAAATTTGTTTAAATAGTGAACCAATTTGAGTTTATGGCATTTGAAGCTCTTTGAGCTTACGGGTCAGGGTGTTACGTCCCCAACCAAGCAGTTTTGCTGCTTCCTGCTTGTGCCCCCGGGTGTGGCTGAGTGCTTCACGCAGCAAGATACGTTCAAATTCAGGCAAGGCTTCACGGAGCAGGTTGTCATCACCGTTATCCAGCGACAGACGAGCCCATTGGGATAGCGCGGCCTGCCAGCTGTCACCTTCGCCGGTACTTTCCATTGATTCAGGCTGCATCAGCTCTGGTGGTAAGTCTTCGGGCAAAATTTCTTTACCGCTCGCCATCACTGTCAGCCAGCGACAGGTGTTTTCAAGCTGGCGTACGTTACCTGGCCAGGAAAGACCTGACATTAAATCCAGTGTGGTCGGGTGCAGTGATTTGACTTCGATATCGAGCTCATCAGAAGCGCGTTTGAGAAAGTGTTTGGCGAGTTGACCGATGTCCTGACGACGCTCACGAAGTGGCGGCAGGTGAACACGAATCACGTTCAGGCGGTGGAACAAGTCTTCACGAAAACTGCCTTCAGCCACCAACCTTTCAAGGTTTTGGTGGGTTGCTGCAATGATGCGGACATCCACATTAATGGCCTGATGGCCGCCGACACGATAAAACTGCCCATCGGCCAGCACGCGCAGCAAACGGGTTTGGATATCCAGCGGCATATCACCGATTTCATCCAGAAACAGGGTGCCGCCATTGGCTTGCTCAAAGCGACCCTGACGGACATTGTTGGCGCCGGTAAAGGCCCCTTTCTCGTGACCAAACAGTTCTGATTCAATCAAGTCTTTAGGGATGGCCGCCATGTTAAGCGCGATAAAAGAGTTTGATGCGCGTGGGCTGTGGCGGTGAAGAGCATGGGCAACCAGCTCTTTACCCGTACCTGACTCGCCGTTGATCAATACGGAAATCGATGAACGGGAAAGGCGACCGATGGCGCGGAAAACTTCCTGCATCGAGGGCGCTTCACCAATAATTTCCGGTGCAGCTTCCATCGTTTCCTTGGGTGAGCGCTGGCGCTTCTGCTCTTGGCTGTGAGAGACGGCGCGCTCAACCAAAGCAACGGCTTCATCAATATCAAACGGCTTTGGCAGGTATTCAAATGCTCCTTTCTGATAGGCGCTCACCGCAGCGTCCAGATCAGAATGTGCCGTCATGATGATGACCGGCAGTGTCGGGTATTCAGATTGCAGACGGTTTAGCAGGGTGAAGCCGTCGGTGCCAGGCATGCGGATATCAGAGACAAGAACATCCGGGACTTCCCGGTTTAATGCATCCAGCACGCTGTCAGCGTCGGCGAAAGTTTCACAAGCAAGCCCGGCTGCGCTCAGGGTGCGTTCCAGTACCCAGCGGATTGAGCTGTCGTCATCGACGACCCAGATTAGTCCTTTGCTCATATTCTCCCCTTAGCGACGAATTGGTAACAAAATGGTGAAAGTGGTGTGTCCCGGCCAGCTATTAACGTAAATCTTGCCTTTATGCTGATCTATGAGGTTTCGGGTAATGGAAAGTCCAAGCCCTGTGCCTCCGGGGCGCCCTGACACCATGGGATAAAACAAGGTGTCCTGGAGCTCAGGGGCGATGCCAGGACCATTGTCAGAAATATCTATACGTGCAGCCAAACGGTGGCGCTTCCCGCCAATCACGACTTGATGTTCAGTGCGGGTGCGGAGGGTGATTTCGGCATTTGGACTGTCTCCCATAATTTGCGCCGCATTGTTCACCACGTTGAGAATGGCCTGCTCCATCTGTTCAGGGTCCATTTCTATATCGGGTAAGCTCGGGTCATAGTCACGCTCAAGATTGACCTTGCCTGCGCTGAGCTCGACCAGTTGGCGAACTTTCTCAAGCACCACGTGAATGTTCTCTTGCTGGCGGTGACCGGGCTTTTGTGGCCCCAGTAACCTGTCCACCAAATTCCGAAGTCTATCGGCCTGCTCGATAATGATGCGGGTATATTCCCCAAGGCTTGGATCAGGCAGCATTTTCTCCAAAAGCTGCGCCGCACCTCGAAGGCCACCGAGCGGGTTTTTAATTTCATGAGCTAGGCCACGCACCAACTCTTTAGCTGCCTGTTGTTGTGCCTGCTGCTGCAACTCTTTACTGATTTGCTGTTGATGGCCAATGGCTTTGATTTCAATCAGCATGGATGGACTGCGCGCCCACATCAAAGGGCTGGCACTCAACTCCACTTTGCGCTGATGACCATCCACGACGATGGTGACATCGCTGTCAGTGAGTCCTTGACCGCCAGAAAGCGTTTCCTTAACCAGGCTGAGGTCGATTGAACAGTGTTGCAACAGATCAGGAAGGGGATGCTCTAGCAAGCGACGTGCACTCAGGCAGAGCAGTTGTTCTGCTGCAGGGTTGGCGTAGGTGACAACAAGATCGTTATCGAGCACCAACACCGCAGTGATCAGGTTATCCATGACAGTTTCGGTCAGCGTGGCCACATTACCTTCCTTTTTGATTGCACCATATTGGTGCAATCCAGTTTACTCGATAGTGCGTTGTTGTGCAGCGAAGAAAAACCGCTTTCTACAGCAGCGCTGCCAAATAGCGTCTTAACCTGTGTTATCTGGGGCTTGGCTTGCCGGGAGGCAGTACTTTCTTCTTGGATGCCCGATGCAGATACACGGTTATTGAATGGGATGCTGCAATTACCTTGCCATCTTGTAGTAGCTGCACCTTTATGGTGTGGGTACCCCGATCGACATTCGTTAAGGTGAGAGATGCACCTTTTGAGGCAGGCTGTTTTTTTCCATCAACCACAGCACGGACGGATTGGTTTTTCCCAAGCGGAAGATCGGTGGAAATATTCAGGGTGATGTTACCTTCGTTACTGCGGATGGTGGCCTCGTCGCCCGGAGAGAGCAGGGAAATTGAGCTGGCCAGTGGCGGCGCTTCCGGGGCTTCTGGCGTAGGTGGCGCTTCCGGAGAGGTTGGCGATACCACATTGGATGAGCCTTGAGAGGGTAAAGGGATAGTGCCTAGTTCGACTTCAAGCTCGAGGCCGACTGAAGGTGGAGAGTCGCTGAAATGCAAAGTGCCATTTTCATCAACCCAGCGGTAATACTCACCCGCGCCGGCGGACACAGACAGTGCACCAAAAAGGAGCATGCCGATTATACGCATCATGAATTCCTTGAGTTTTCTGGCGAGGTGCCAACAAACCTATTTTGCGATGGGGAGAAATCCAGACAATAAAAAAAGGGCCCGCCTGTGAGCGAGCCCTTCGATTTGGTATGAAATTCGTTGAATTACACTGAGTAGTACAGTTCGAATTCCAGTGGGTGAGTGGTCATGTTCACCTTCTCAACGTCCTGAGATTTCAGAGCGATGTAAGAATCGATGAAGTCGTCAGAGAATACGCCGCCTGAAGTCAGGAACTCACGGTCGTCGCTCAGTGCTTGCAGAGCTTGCTGCAGAGACTCAGCAACAGTTGGGATTTCTGCTGCTTCTTCTGCTGGCAGGTCGTACAGGTCTTTATCCATTGCATCGCCAGGGTGGATCTTGTTCTTAATACCGTCAAGACCAGCCATCAGCATTGCTGCGAACGCCAGGTACGGGTTAGCAGATGGATCGCCGAAGCGAACTTCGATACGACGTGCTTTCGGGCTTGGTACCACTGGGATACGGATAGAAGCAGAACGGTTACGTGCAGAGTATGCCAGCATAACAGGAGCTTCGAAGCCTGGAACCAGACGCTTGTATGAGTTGGTAGACGCGTTCGCGAATGCGTTGATTGCGCGAGCGTGCTTGATGATACCGCCGATGTAGTACAGAGCAGTTTCAGACAGGCCGCCGTACTTGTCGCCAGCGAAGAGGTTTTGACCGTCTTTCGCCAGAGATTGGTGAACGTGCATACCTGAACCGTTATCGCCAACCAGTGGCTTAGGCATGAAGGTCGCAGTCTTACCAAATGCGTGTGCTACGTTGTGAACAACGTACTTGTAGATTTGGATTTCATCCGCTTTGCTGGTCAGGGTGTTGAAACGCGTTGCGATTTCGTTCTGGCCTGCAGTTGCTACTTCGTGGTGGTGTGCTTCAACAACCAGACCCATCTCTTCCATAACCAGACACATTGCTGAACGGATGTCTTGAGATGAATCAACTGGTGCTACTGGGAAGTAACCGCCTTTAACGCCTGGACGGTGACCTTTGTTACCGCCTTCGAAATCAGAACCTGTGTTCCATGCTGCTTCTACGTCGTCAATCTTGAAGAAAGAACCTGACATGTCAGTCGCGAATTTCACATCGTCAAACAGGAAGAATTCTGGCTCAGGACCGATAAGAACAGTGTCTGCGATACCGGTAGAGCGCATGTAGTCTTCAGCGCGTTTTGCGATAGAACGTGGGTCACGGTCGTAGCCTTGCATAGTTGCTGGCTCAAGAATGTCACAACGTACGTTCAGCGTTGCGTCTTCCGTGAATGGGTCAAGTACTGCTGAAGACGCGTCAGGCATCATCACCATGTCTGACTCGTTAATGCCTTTCCAACCTGCAACAGAAGAACCGTCGAACATTTTACCTTCTTCGAAGAAGTCCGCGTCGATCTGGTGTGCTGGGATTGAGATGTGCTGCTCTTTACCTTTGGTATCGGTGAAGCGCAGGTCAACAAACTTAACTTCGTGCTCTTGGATTAAGGCGAGTACGTTTTCTACTGACATGTGAATAAACCTCCGGTGTCATTGTTCTCTAACTTGGTGAAGTTGCTTCTATGCGCTCCACCAAAAAGTTGGTCTGGCTCCACTAAAGCTAAAAGTGTGCCAAGTTTGAAATCCCTGTCATTACCAGTATTTACACGATAATGACTTAAAAAAGTGCGTTACATCGATCAATTTTGGTGCGCGTCCGCACCAATATGGTGCAATGGGAAGGATTGCGTGCCAACTGATTCATTCAGCAGCGGTTCGGGTTGGTTGTCAACGACTGAGCGGATGGAAGGAAAAGACAATGTTGGAGCTGTGAGGTGGATCGAAATCTGTCCATTTACAGTGCAATAAGAAAGGGAATAAATCGATGCATCGCATTCGCTCAATATGTTGCCCAAATGTAGCGCACTAATCGTCTGCAGACAGTGCGGTATAAGGGATAGAGACAGGCTTTCTTAATGAGGTTTTTGTGTCGGTAACAAGGCAGAACGAATATAAATTGATCCTGAGTCACATATTTCGTGGGTTTTCAATAAAAATCTGGTAAATTACGGCCGGATTTTTAATCAGTGGCGGTGAGCGCTTTCGGCAAAGCCGGAGCTTTTGGCGGCACATCTTTTTTGAGTGAAAGAGAACCCATGTCTACTTTACAGATAGATAAACTAAGAAACATCGCGATCATCGCGCACGTTGACCACGGTAAAACCACCCTGGTTGACAAACTGCTTCAGCAGTCTGGCACCCTGGAAACCCGTGGCGAGCACGAAGAACGCGTCATGGACTCGAACGACATCGAGAAAGAGCGTGGCATTACCATTCTGGCGAAGAACACCGCTATTAACTGGAATGATTACCGCATCAACATCGTAGATACCCCAGGACACGCCGACTTCGGTGGTGAAGTGGAACGTATCATGTCGATGGTTGACTCTGTACTTCTGATCGTTGATGCAGTTGATGGCCCAATGCCACAAACTCGCTTCGTAACGCAAAAAGCGTTTGCACACGGTCTGAAGCCAATCGTTGTTATCAACAAAATCGACCGTCCTGGCGCGCGTCCTGACTGGGTAATGGATCAGGTATTTGACCTGTTCGACAACCTGGGTGCTACTGACGAGCAGCTGGACTTCCAAGTGGTTTACGCATCAGCACTGAACGGTTGGGCGACCCTGGAAGAAGGCGAAACCGGCGAGAACATGGAACCACTGTTCCAGGCAATCGTTGACAACGTTTCAGCGCCAGAAGTTGATACTGACGGCTCTCTGCAAATGCAGATCTCTCAGCTGGACTACAGCTCTTACGTTGGTGTTATCGGTGTTGGCCGTGTGACCCGTGGTTCTGTAAAACCTAACCAGCAAGTGACCATCGTAGGTGCTGACGGTAAAACCCGTAACGGTAAAGTCGGTACTGTACTGGGTTACCTGGGCCTTGAGCGTCATGACGTTGCATCTGCAGCAGCTGGCGACATCATTGCAATCACAGGTCTGGGTGAGCTGAAAATCTCTGACACTATCTGTGACGTGAACGCGGTTGAAGCGCTGCCAGCGCTGTCTGTTGACGAACCAACTGTGACCATGACTTTTCAGGTGAATACCTCTCCTTTTGCAGGTAAAGAAGGTAAGTTCGTGACTTCACGTAACATCCTTGAGCGTCTGCAGAAAGAACTGGTTCACAACGTTGCACTGCGCGTTGAAGAAACTGAAGACCCGGATAAATTCCGCGTTTCAGGTCGTGGTGAACTGCACCTGTCTATCCTGATCGAAAACATGCGTCGTGAAGGCTTCGAGCTTGCTGTATCTCGTCCAGAAGTTATTCTGAAAGAAGAAGATGGCCAGCTGATGGAACCGTTTGAGACCGTGACCATCGACGTTCAGGAAGAGCACCAGGGCGGCATCATGGAGAAGATCGGCCTGCGTAAAGGTGAGCTGAAAGACATGTCTCCAGATGGTAAAGGCCGTGTACGTATGGACTTCATCATGCCATCTCGTGGCCTGATTGGTTTCCAGACAGAGTTCATGACCCTGACTTCTGGTTCAGGTCTGATGTACCACACCTACGACCACTACGGTCCACACAAAGGCGGTAACATCGGCCAGCGTAACAACGGCGTACTGATTGCGAACGCAGCAGGTAAAGCCCTGACTAACGCCCTGTTCAACCTGCAGGAGCGTGGTCGTCTGTTCATCGGTCATGGTGTTGAAGTTTACGAAGGTATGGTTATCGGTATTCACAGCCGTGACAACGACCTGACGGTTAACGCCCTGAAAGGTAAGCAGCTGACTAACGTACGTGCATCAGGTACTGATGACGCACAGGTGCTGACTTCACCAATCAAGTACACGCTTGAGCAGGCACTGGAGTTCATCGATGACGACGAACTGGTAGAAGTGACCCCTGAAAGCATCCGTATCCGTAAGAAACTGCTGACAGAAACTGACCGTAAGCGCGCAAGCCGCGGCAGCAAGTAAGCCTTCTTAGGAACGTAAAAAAGCCTCCCGGTTGGGAGGCTTTTTTGTCTCTATCGCTTTTGTTTTTCTGCGTTATTTGACGAACTTGTTATAAACAAACAGCAGGATAAGTGCGCCCACTGTTGCCATCACGATGCCGCCAATGCTCAGACCGGTTGTGGTGCCAATACCCAGCAGCGTACTGACCCAGCCACCCACCACGGCGCCCGCAATACCCAGCAGGGTAGTGATGATGAAACCGCCACCGTCTTTTCCTGGCATGATCCACTTCGCGAGAATACCTGCGAGTAAGCCAAGAATGATCCAAGAAATAATGCTCATGTGTTCTCCTCCAAGTTGAGAGACGGTAAATACTTATGGATTTACCAATACCGTTGAATGCAGGCATTAAATTGCCTGGGCACACATTACGGCAGTTTGTCTCACATCGTCTGTTTCAACTTCGAGAAAATCATTGAGACAGTTAGAGTATGAACTCTAGTTCTTTAAGGTTGCTAAGAAGCGTTCCGATTCGGCAATAGCGGTTTGCATATCCTTGATTGCACGGTTAATTTCTTGCTCCAAACCCGCGAACTCACCTTTCAAAGCACCAATTGCAGCGGCATTGAGGTTGTGCTTTAGGTAAAGGGTGTTATCGCGTAGTGTGTCGAGAACGGGTTCCATTTTGCTCTCTGCCTTTTTCATCGCAGACAACATTTGTCCGTAGCTGCGCTCAGTGTCCTTGAGTTTACGCTCACTGTCGCGACGGAGCGCAGTGCTGGAATAGAGGGAAAGCTCTTCACGCCACTCATCGAACAGAGCGTCAGACACATCTTCAACAGCTTCAATGCGCTCGCGCACATTTTCCACGGCTGCTTCGCTGTCTTCGTACTGATCGTTAATGGTGTCGTACATTGTTTGTAACTCTCCGCCATCGAAGTTGGTCAGAGTGGTGAGTGCATCAAGCGCACTGGTAAACTGCTCGCTGGCTTCCTGCTGAGCATCGGAAGCAGCCTCAACGCGATCGGCCATGATGTCACGCTTATGCACACCAACCTTTTCCATGGTGGCGTAGTAAGCCGACTGACAGCCGGCCAGTGTAAAGAGCAAAAGCAGGGTGGAGATGAGGCGCACGGTACACTCCTTCGTGTATGATTAATTTTCTTAATAAAGACTATGGTTGAAGCATTGGAACGACTCAAGCATTCATTGCCCAGGGCAGGGCAAATTCTGTTCGCCTTCGCAAGGCATCTCATCCGTCGTGTTATTCATGACCGCCTGACAGTGACTGCCGGTTATATGGCTTATGTCACTTTACTCTCACTGGTGCCACTGATCACTGTGGTGTTGTCAGCATTATCGCTGATCCCTGGGTTCGCTGAGGCCGGTGACCAAATCCGCTCTTTTGTGCTGCATAATTTTGTGCCTGCCTCCGGTGATGCTCTTGAGCAATACCTCAATGAGTTTGTTGCCAACGCGGGCAAGATGACCGCTGTCGGGGTGGCATTCCTTTTTGTGGTGGCTCTGATGTTGATCTCAGCTATCGATAAGAGCCTGAATTACATTTGGCGAATCAAACACAAGCGCGCGCCTGTGGTATCTTTTTCCATCTACTGGATGGTGCTGACACTGGGTCCCGTGCTGGTGGGCAGTAGTTTGGGTGTGAGTTCCTACCTTGGCTCGCTGAATCTGCTGGAGCTCGATGGTGCAGATGTTTGGGCACCAACTCTGTTGAAGTGGTTACCATTCCTGCTGACCGCACTGGCCTTTCTGGGACTTTATACCTTGGTGCCAAATTGCCGGGTGCGTCTCGCCCATGCCGCGGCGGGAGCAGTATCCGCCGCGCTGCTGTTTGAGTTCAGCAAAAAGGGCTTTGCCTTCTATGCGACGAATTTCCCATCTTATGAGTTGATATACGGCGCGCTGGCTGTGGTACCTTTGCTGTTTGTTTGGGTCTATCTCAGCTGGTGTATCGTGTTGATTGGTGCAGAAATTACCGCATCGCTCGGTGAGCGTAAGGTGTGGGATGTTCCGCCAGTGACGGAGCCAGAACAACTTATTGATAATTAAGATGATAAGAAAGGAGCTGCTATGATTGCGCTTATCCAGCGAGTAAGCGAAGCCAGTGTGGTGGTTGACGGTCAGACTGTCGGCGCGATTGGCAAAGGGCTGTTGGTGCTGCTGGGTGTTGAAAAAGGCGATGATGAGAAGAAAGCGCACCGCCTGCATGAGAAGGTTCTTGGTTACCGCGTGTTCAGTGACGAAAACGACAAGATGAACATGAACGTGCAACAGGCGGGTGGAGAGGTACTGGTGGTTTCCCAGTTCACGCTGACAGCTCTCACTAACAAAGGGATGCGTCCCAGTTTCAACGGCGCGCCACCAGCGGAAGCCGATCGCCTTTATCAGCTATTTTCGCAATATTGCCGCGAAAGCGGTGTCAAAACAGAAAATGGTGTGTTTGCAGCAGACATGAAAGTGAGCCTGGTGAATGACGGCCCGGTGACTTTCTGGCTGCAGGTTTAATTACCCAATTGGGTTCACGAGGAGAGAAACGGGATGTTTCGGCTAATCACCCCTACCAAGGATGATGAACTTCAGGCGTACTTTTATTTTCGCTGGAAGATGCTTCGTGAGCCATGGCGTCAGCCGGAAGGCTCTGAGCGCGACGCCTATGATGTTGGCTCTCACCACCGCATGATTGTTGACGCCAAAGGCGAGCCGATTGCCATCGGCCGCCTCTATCTTACCCCCGACAACGACGGCCAAATTCGCTATATGGCCGTGGCTCCCCAGTATCGCCAGCGTGGTTTGGGCGCACTCATTCTCATGACGTTGGAATCGCTCGCGCGCCAGGAAGGGGCAAAGCGGTTGGTCTGTAATGCACGTGAAGATGCCATTGGTTTTTATAGTCAGAACGGTTTTGTCAATCAGGGTGAGCTGAGTGAAGAGCGAGGCCCTGTCCGCCATCAGCAAATGCTGAAGACCCTCGATATGATGTCCGATGTAGTGCGTCGTCCTGAGTGGTGTCATGAGCTTCAGCAACGCTGGCAACAGCAAATTCCGATCAGCGACAAAATGGGTATTCGTATCAGCCAGTTTACCGGCTACCGCTTTGAAATTTGTGCGCTCTTGAATGCCAACCTCAATCCTCATGATTCCATGTTTGCCGGCAGTGTGTTCAGCATGGCGACCTTGGCAGGCTGGGGCATGGTGTGGCTGCTAATGAAGGAGCGTCAGCTGTCTGCGAGCATCGTACTGGCAGACAGCCATATTCGTTATCGCCAGCCTATTCTTGAGCGTCCGCGGGCTGTTGTATCTCTAGATGGGCTGAGCGGTGATCTAGACCGCCTTGAAAATGGCCGTAAAGCAAGGGTGAAACTGGAGGTGACCTTCTACAGTGGCGATGATGTGGCAGGAACCTTCACGGGCACTTATATGCTGGTGCCGGAACAGGAGCAGGCTGCTGACACTATTGAGAGCCAGACATTACTGTTTGGCTGATCCTGAGCTTTCCTTATCGATTGGTGTGGGAGAGGTTGCCTCCGCCGGTGACTAAATCCCACTGTCCAGACAAAGTAGAACGTTTTTCTTCGTGCACCAGACTGAGTGGAGCCAAGCTGATCCGGCCGCGGTCTGCAGTGATATTCACTTCCCCGACACTGATAGGGAGAGTGTTGCGTTCAGCGTTTTCACGCTTATCTGAAAACAGCGTCATCAACGACTGACTGAAGGATTCGTCTTCCCCGACTTGTATGACAGTGCTGTGCGGTGTGGCTTTAAGAGCGCCAGTTAGGCTGTAGGCCAGACTGTCACCGTCGCCACCAAGCGCTGAGACTTTCACGTCGAGATCGTGTTCACCGTCAAGAGGCAGGTTCAGACCCAGCCAATGCGAGTAGATAGACGTTGGAAGGCTTAGCCCTGTGCCTTCCAGCGTCCAGGGACGACTTGGGTTGCTCAGGTTGGCTGTTGCTTTTGCGGCTAATTGCCCTTGCTGGAAAGTGAGGCTGAGAGGGTCGAGCTGCCAAATTCCTTCTTCGACTTTCATTGCAGCGTAGGGTGAAGAAACCAGAATGCGGTTAATGCTGGCAGCCTTCGCACTGCCAGTTAGTTGCCCAAGCCACATGCCATCATGACTTGCTTGTCTGAGTAGTAAATCCTTACCTTTAAGATTCAATCCAATGACTTGAAACGGAAATGCAGGGTCAGGCATAGTCACGTTGGTGTGTCTGACAGACAGGCTGCCAACGCGAATATTATCGAAGCGTTTCCAATGTGAGGAAAGCGTCGTTGAAAGTTCACTTTCCACTTCCAGTGTCAGACCATTAAGCACCAGTGACCTCAATGACAACGAAGCGGGCGTCATGTCTCCGGCAAATGAAATGTAGCCTTCGTCATCAATCTTGGAAGAGAAAGCGCCAACCTCGATGCGTGAAGGGGAAAGCGACATCTCTGCCAGCACATCGGTCATCAGCCACGTGTCGTAGTTGATGAGGTTGGCGTTGAATGACAAGAGCGAAGAGGCATCGTTGGCTGCCCATACCAGCTCGCCATTGCGAAGATTTACCGACTGTGCAGAAAGGTTGAGGTGTTCTAGCGTGAAGTCATCTACTGATGCGCTCACATCTAATAAATCGAGGCGGTTGATAGCAATGTCGTAGTCTTTGCTCAATGAACCCCACATCGCAGTGAGATTAGCGAGGTTGCTAGAGCGTTCGATACGGGCATCACTCAATGTGAGCTGGTGGAGCAACACTTCTTTGTTTTCAACTGTGGCGCTGCCGGTCACGTTACCAAACTCACTGTTGAATGACAGTCCCCAAATTTCCCACTTTTCGTCAGTCAGTTCGCTGTCGAGCAAGAGGTTGGAAAGCGTTTGACCATCTATTGAGAGTGAAGGCGTAGAAAACTGGAACTGTCCTTGCCAACTTCCCCATTTGTCTTCTGTGTTGCGCCAATTGGAAACCTGAATATCGGCGTGGTCGAAAGCAAAGCTATTGCTTTGGTAAGCCACATCGTCCAATGCCAGATGTTTAACAGAAAGTGATGTCGGCAGGGCTGCTTTGTCTGCCAGATCAATGTTGGCTCTGCGCACCACCACGCTTTGCAAGGCAAGTGAACCATCAAGTGAATCCCACACTGACAAAGCGATGGAGGCATATCCGGCTCGATAAATGGTGGTTTCGTTTTCTTGCTCAATCAGCTCTGGCTCATGTAAGGCCAGTGAAAGAGGCGTCAGAAGATCGTAATCCAGAGATTCTGCGCGCAGAGAGTAGGGGGTAAAAGTGCTGACCGCTTTTTGTACCAAAGGCAGGCCGTAATTGGTGCTGAGCACGATAAGAAGCGCACCCAATGCGACAATAGTAATAATGACAAGCGAGGCGAGCAGCTTGGCAAGGAAACGCATTTGGCGATCTTCTCTCTTCAGTTATCTGATGCGGAAAAGGCAGCGTGTTACGCCGCAATTCTGTTGAGGTTGGCGCAAAAATCAACGTTATTCAAGCAGTAATCCGTTTCAGCGCCAAGGCAGTGAAGGAATTTAGAGATTGTCCTGCAAACCGAAAAACAAAAAGCCCCCAAATTGGGGGCTTTGATTCTTGGTGTCTATGTCTTAGCCAAGCTGAGGGCCAGCTTTCACCAATGCTTCACCTTCTGGTGTGTCGGTGTATTTCGCAAAGTTGTCGACAAAGCGTTTCGCCAAGTCTTCTGCTTTGCTTTCCCACTGAAGTGGGTCAACGTAAGTATCACGTGGGTCCAGAATATCCGGATCAACATCGTGCAGTTTGACAGGCACTTCCAGATTGAAGATTGGAACCACTTTGGTTTCCGCTTTTTCAATCGAACCATCCAGAATCGCATCGATGATCGCGCGGGTATCTTTGATGGAAATGCGCTTACCGGATCCGTTCCAGCCAGTGTTGACCAGATACGCTTCCGCACCTGCCGCTTCCATACGTTTTACCAGCACTTCAGCGTACTTGGTTGGGTGCAGCGTCAGGAACGCGTTACCGAAACAAGCAGAGAAGGTTGGGGTTGGTTCAGTGATACCGCGTTCAGTACCAGCCAGCTTGGCGGTAAAGCCAGACAGGAAGTGGTACTTAGTTTGCTCTGGTGTCAGCTTGGATACTGGTGGCAATACACCGAATGCGTCCGCAGACAGGAAGATCACTTTGTTAGCATGGCCACCTTTCGATACCGGCTTCACAATGTTTTCAATGTGATAGAGCGGGTAAGAAACGCGGGTGTTTTCGGTTTTAGAACCGTCGTCGAAATCAATAGAACCGTCGTTGCGAACGGTGACGTTTTCCAGCAGCGCGTCACGGCGAATTGCGTTGTAGATATCTGGCTCAGCTTCTTTGGAAAGCTTGATGGTTTTCGCGTAACAGCCACCTTCAAAGTTGAAGACACCGTTATCATCCCAGCCATGTTCGTCATCACCAATCAGTGCGCGTTTTGGATCGGTAGACAAGGTGGTTTTACCTGTGCCTGACAGGCCAAAGAAAATCGCTACTTCGCCTTCTTTGTTCATGTTGGCAGAACAGTGCATAGACGCAATGTCTTGGAGCGGAAGGAAGTAGTTCATCATGGCGAACATACCTTTTTTCATCTCACCGCCGTACCAGGTACCGCCGATGAGCTGCATACGCTCAGTCAGGTTGAAGACTGTGAAGTTTTCGGAGTTCAGACCATGCTCCTGCCACTTCTCATTGACGCATTTTGCTCCGTTCATGACCACGAAATCAGGTTCAAAGTTTTCCAGCTCTTCTTCTGTTGGGCGGATAAACATGTTTTTCACGAAGTGTGCCTGCCAGGCCACTTCGGTGATCACGCGGATGCTCAGGCGGGTGTCAGGGTTGGCACCACAGTAACCATCAATCACAAACACGCGTTTGCCTGACAGTTGACGGGTAACGAGGGCTTTTAGGTCATCCCAGACGTGTTGGTCGATCGGTTTATTATCATTAGTCCCTTGATCTGACCACCACATGGTGTCTTGGGTTGTGTTGTCGCGCACAATGTATTTGTCTTTGGGAGAACGACCGGTAAAAATCCCGGTATCGACAGCCACTGCACCCAGCTCCGTAACAGTGCCTCTCTCAAATCCTTCCAGTTCCGGCTTGGTCTCCTCGACGAAAAGTTGTTCGTAGGTAGGGTTACGAACAATCTCTTTAACATCGTGTAAGCCGTGTTTTGACAAATCGATATTATTTGCAACCTTTTTTTCGACGTTCATGACAGTCATAGGTGCTCCTTGGGTAAGATGTAATGTAACTGTCGTCCATGCTAGCAACCTGAATTAGCCAATTCAGAGAGTTAACTCAAAAAATAACCACAAACAAATTAAGGGTTTGTAATAGTCTTAACCAGTCTGTACCTATAATATTACCGTCATGTTGCGCGTATGTGCCACACGGAAGTGGTTATTATTTGTACAAAATTAAGCAGTTAGAGTGCGGCGTATTTTTTTTGGGAAAAGGGAGATAATTGACGAAAAAACCGGCTCAGAGGCCGGTTTTTGTGGGATTTTTAACCATTAATTATTTAAGAAAATTATTAATGCACGGCTTCCGATGAAGGGCCGTTTTGGTCAAAAATTGCTGAAATATCAACAGAGTCGAATTCATAGTCTGCACCGCAGTAGTCGCAGTGAAGTTTGATATTTCCGGTCTCTGCGACCATTTTTTCAACTTCCTGACGCTCAATGGCAGCAATCGCAGAAGCGCTGCGCTCACGCGAGCATGAACACTTGAATGTCACATTTTTCGGTTCGTAGACTTTCACATTTTCCTGATGGTAAAGACGGTATAACACTTCTTCTGCTTCAAGATTGAAGAGCTCTTCGTCTTTAACTGTCTCGGTCAACTTAGCCAAATGGTCGAAATCGTCTTCATTGCCCATGCCATCTGGCAGGATTTGCAGCAGCATACCAGCCGCCTTCGATTCGCCGTCTACTTTACCGGTGCGCAGCCACAGACGGGTCTTCAATTGCTCAGAACGTGCGAAGTAGTCTTCCAGACATTCCTGCAACGTGTCACCTTCCAGACCCACGATGCCTTGGTAGCGCTCACCTTGGTCTGGTTCGATAGTAATTACGATGTGACCTTTGCCCATCAGCTCCGGCAAAGTTGCCGCTTCTGGCAGATCGCCATTCCAGCGCGCTGTACCACGTAATACTTGGTCATGATTACCGTTGATAACGATAAGTGACACAGGGCCATCACCTTGGATTTGGACCGTAATACTGCCTTCAAACTTCAGTGTTGCTGTCAGTAGGCTGGTCGCTACCATCAGCTCGCCCAGCAGATCTTTAACTGCCGCCGGGTAGTCTTTGCTGCCGGTCAGCTGTTGGAATGAATCAGAAAGTTGAACCAGTTCGCCGCGTACGGAGACGCCATCGAACAAGTAACGGTGCAGACTGTCTTGTGCCATGGGATAACTTCTCCGGCGTTAATCGTTACTGTTTCTAAATTTGATAATATCGCGTCGCTGCTTTTTGTCAGGACGACGATCTGGACTTGGATTGTGTGCATTCATCTGGCGTTCAAGGCTTCGTTGTTCCCTGCGCGACAGACTCTCATCAGTTTCTCGGTAAAGGGCCTGAGCTTCAGGCGCGCCGCGGCGACGCTCGCTCAGCTGTTCGACAATGATGATTTTCTCATCAAAACCTTGTCTCAGTTTGATCTCGGCACCAATTTCCACCAGTTTGCTCGGTTTTGAGCGCTGACCATTGTAGTGAACCTTGCCACCATCAATCATGTTTCTCGCTATGGTGCGTGTTTTATAGAAACGTGCGGCCCACAGCCATTTATCCAGCCTTACCTGCAAATCTTGATCAAAATCGTTGTGTTTCGATCCCACTAGACACTCCTTTACATTCGGGGGGCTAAACTTATCACGTTTGCTGAATACGATCAGCATCACAATTAGAGCTCTTATATGGTGTCCATTCGTCTAACTTTCAAGCCGCAATGGAATCATTCAGACAAAAATCGGTTCTCACTTATCGGCAAGGGAAGAGAAAACAGGTAAATTGGACAGTTAATTTCATATTCTTATATTAAGGTGCCACCAGGTACCAAATGCGGCAATTGACTGAATGGCAATGAAATGCCGATGTTTGTAACAGGAAAAGCATGTCTGCGAATTTTGGGATAAAGCGCTTACCCGTTTGGGCGCAACCGCAACTTGGAAAAGCGTTTCCGGCCACTCTCGCGAAGTGGGTGACGCTTTTACTGGTTCTGATACTGGCTTGGACGCTGGGAAGACTGGTGTGGGTTTGGGTGCCGAACGCCACACCTGAAGCTGTTTCTGATACCCCCGCAGCGGTGGCTAGTGTCAGTGCACAGGGGCCCGCCTACCAACTCGATAAATTGGTTAATCGTCATTTCTTTGGCCGATACAGCACCAAAGCGGCACCTGTTGAGAAGAAACCCGAACCCGTCGTTGATGCTCCACGTACCCGTTTGAACCTGACTTTGGTGGGACTGGTCGCGAGCTCTGAACCTGATCGCGGATTAGCTGTTATTGCCAACCGTGGCTCGCAAAAAACCTACGGCATTGGTGAAGCGATAGAGGGAACGCGGGTTATCCTCAGACAGGTACTCAATGATCGCGTTATCCTCAGAAATAACGGCCGTGACGAAGCTTTGATGCTGGCGGGCGTGGATTACAACAAGTCCAGCTCTGCTCCTGCGCCGACCCGAGCGCAAACCAGGCCGAATATTCCCCAGAACACAGGACAGGCAGATCTGAGCAATGTGAAAGCGGAAATCATGAACAATCCGCAATCGCTGCTGAAATACATCACCCTGTCGCAGGAAAGAAACGAAGAAGGGCTAGTGGGTTACCGCTTGGGCCCTGGCGGAGACAGCCGACTGTTTGAACAGGCGGGTCTTCAGTCCGGGGATATTGCTGTAGGGATTAATGGGGCGGATTTGACCAACCCTGCGGAAATGAACCGTATCTGGCAAAGCTTGTCTGATGCCTCTGAGATCAGCCTTACCGTCCAGCGTGACGGTCAATTGCACGAAATTTATATCGGTCTGTAACTGGACTGGAAACGGAGAACGAAGTGAATACGTGGAAGAAACGTAAAACATCCTGGTTAGTAGCAGGTGTGCTTGCCATGCAAAGCATGGGAGCTTGGGCTGCCGAATTCAGTGCCAGTTTCAAGGGAACAGATATTCAGGAATTTATCGAGATTGTAGGACGCAACCTCGAGAAAACCATCATTGTTGACCCTGCGGTACGCGGCAAAGTAAACGTGCGCAGTTACGACGTGCTGAATGAAGATCAGTACTACCAGTTTTTCCTCAATGTGCTGTCAGTTTATGGCTTTGCAGTGGTTGAAATGGAAAATGGCGTACTGAAAGTAGTGCGTGACAAAGATGCCAAGCAATCGGCGATTCCAGTCGTGGGTGACAATGACAATATTCAGGGCGATGCGGTTGTGACCCGCGTTGTCTCAGTGAAAAACGTCTCTGTACGTGAACTTTCTCCGTTGCTGCGTCAGCTGATTGATAATGCTGGTGCTGGCAACGTGGTTCACTATGACCCAGCCAACGTCATCATGATCACGGGCCGTGCAGCGGTGGTAAACCGTTTGGCAGACATCATTGAGCGCGTTGACCAAGCGGGTAACAAAGAAGTTGAGGTGGTTAACCTCAAGCATGCTTCGGCATCAGAAATGGTGCGTATTGTTGAAAGCCTGAATAAGCAAGGCGACGGCAAGAACACCCCAGCACTATTGCAGCCAAGTTTTGTTGCAGATGAGCGCACCAACTCCGTACTGATCTCCGGTGAGCCGCAGGTACGCGATCGCATCCGCCGTCTTATATCCCAGCTTGACCGTGAAATGGCAACCGTTGGTAACAACCGCGTTATTTATCTGCGTTACGCCAAGGCCGAAGATGTTGTTGATGTGCTTCAGGGCGTATCTGAAAACTTGATTGCTGAGAAACAGGGCGGTCAGAAGGCTGCTGCCAGCGTGGGTGGCGACGTGAAGATATCTTCGCACAAAGGCACAAATTCATTGGTCATTACTGCGCCACCAGACATTATGCGTGCGTTGGAAGGGGTGATTTCACAGCTTGATATTCGCCGTGCCCAAGTTCTGATTGAAGCGATGATCGTCGAAATGTCAGAAAGCGACGGTGCAAATCTCGGTATTCAGTGGGGCTCACTGGACGGTGGTGGTATCCAGTTTGGTAATACCGGCGTACCCATCACTAACTACCTGGCTGCGCAGGAAGAAGCGAAAGACACCACCACCACAGAGTCTCGCTTTGACAACAACAATCTGGTGGAAGTGCCAATCACAGAATCCGGCGACCCTACGGCGATTGCAGAAGTGTTGGGTGGCGTCAGTGGCCTCGCTGCCGGTGTTGTCTTCGGTGACTGGACCGCTTTGGTGACTGCAGTGTCGACTAACAGTGATTCCAATATTCTCTCCTCGCCAAGCCTGATGGTATTGGATAACGAAGAAGCCTCGTTCATTGTGGGTGAAGAGGTGCCGGTTGTGACAGGCTCTGCCACAGGTTCCAACAACGACAATCCATTCCAGACTGTTGAGCGTAAAGATGTCGGTGTGAAACTCAAGATCACCCCGCAAATCAACGAAGGTGATTCCGTACAGCTCAACATCGAACAGGAAATCTCGAACGTGCTGGGCGCAAGCGGCGCCGTCGATATCCGCTTTGGTAAGCGTCAAATCAACACCTCGGTACTGGCTGCTGATCAGCAGATGATTGTACTGAGCGGTCTGATTGACGAACAAACCAACGAGAGTGAGCAGAAGGTACCTTTGCTGGGCGATATCCCGATTCTTGGCCACCTGTTCAAATCAACATCGTCAGGCAAAACCAAGCGTAATCTGATGCTGTTTATTAAGCCGACTATCATCCGCACCGGTCTGACTGCAGATGGCATCACGCAACGCAAATACAACTACATCCGTGCAGAGCAGATTTTCCGTGCGCAGGAAGAAGTGAAACTGATGCCAGGTGTGACAACACCAGTATTGCCGGAGTTTGGCTCTGATTTGACCATGCCTGCGGAAGTACGCGCCATCATGGCTGAGCTGAGGTAAGGCCATGGAAATGCTGTCCCAGGAAACGGAAGCAGAACTGGTTCAGGACCTTGATGTCCCAATGGCAGCCACACGGCTGCCGTTTGGCTTTGCCAAGCGCCATGGCGTCGTGGTGGAGCGAACAGAGAACGGTTTTCTGCTCTACTATCGCGATCAGCCAAAGCCTGCTGTGCTCAATGAAGTGCGTCGGGTTTTGGGTCATGGCTTCACGCCAATTCAACTGCGCTCCGAAGACTTTGAGCCAAAGCTGACCCAGCTTTACCAGCGTGATTCATCAGAAGCTCAACAGCTGATGGAAGACATTGGTGCAGACAGTGACGACTTCTTTGCGCTGGCAGAAGAACTGCCACAAAGTGAGGACTTGCTGGAGTCGGAAGATGATGCGCCGATCATCAAACTTATTAACGCCATGCTCGGTGAGGCGATCAAAGAAACAGCCTCGGATATCCATATTGAAACCTTCGAGAAGAGTCTGTCTATCCGCTTCCGCGTGGATGGTGTGCTGCGTGAGGTATTGAGCCCCAGCCGTAAACTGGCACCACTTTTGGTATCACGTATCAAGGTCATGGCGCGACTCGACATTGCGGAAAAACGCGTGCCTCAGGATGGTCGTATTTCGCTGCGTATTGGTGGCCGTGCTGTTGATGTGCGTGTATCGACGATGCCGTCATCCCACGGCGAGCGCGTTGTACTGCGTCTTCTCGATAAAAACGCAACCCAACTTGATCTGGAAAGCTTGGGCATGACCCCGGCGGTGCATGATAACTTCCAGCATCTTATCAAGCGTCCGCACGGTATCTTGCTGGTGACCGGTCCGACTGGTTCGGGTAAATCGACCACGCTTTATGCTGGCCTGACGGAGCTTAACAGTGCGGAGCGAAACATTCTGACGGTCGAAGACCCTATCGAATTTGATATCGATGGCATCGGCCAGACTCAGGTGAATACCAAGGTTGATATGACCTTCGCCCGAGGCCTTCGCGCTATCTTGCGTCAGGACCCGGACGTGGTGATGGTTGGTGAGATCCGTGACCTTGAAACTGCGCAAATTGCGGTGCAGGCATCGTTGACGGGTCACCTTGTGATGTCGACGCTTCACACCAATACCGCGGTTGGTGCTGTGACCCGTCTTCGTGACATGGGCATTGAGCCTTTCCTTGTGTCGTCTTCACTTCTTGGCGTGCTGGCGCAGCGACTGGTTCGTACCTTATGCCCAGACTGCAAAGAACCTTATGAAGCTGATGCCCAGAGCAAAGCCTGGTTTGAAATGCCGGAAAGCGAATCGCTGACCCTTTACAAAGCCAAAGGCTGTAAGAAGTGCAACCACAAAGGGTACCGCGGTCGTACCGGTATCCACGAACTTCTGGTGGTTGATACTCAAGTGCAAGAGCTTATCCATAACGAAGCGGGTGAGCAGGCGATTGAGCGTTATGTTCGCGAGTCTACCCCAAGCATCCGCGCTGATGGTCTGATGAAAGTGCGTAGGGGTGAGACCACGCTTGAAGAAGTCCTGCGTGTGACCAGGGAGGGCTGATGGCAGCGTTTGAATACAAAGCGTTAAATGCCAAAGGCCGCACCGTTAAAGGCGTTATTGAAGCTGACACAGCCCGTCAGGCGCGTCAGATGCTTCGTGAAAAATCGCTGGTGCCAATGGAAGTGGCTCAGACGCATGAGAAAGAGCAGCAAAAGCAATCCGCTTCTGTTGGCTTTAAGCGCGGCATCAGCACCAATGAGTTGGCGCTGTTGACCCGCCAGCTCGCGACGCTGGTTCAGGCGGGTATGCCACTGGAAGAGTGTATCAAGGCTGTTGCTGAGCAATCAGAAAAGCAGCGTTTGAAGAACATGCTTACCGGTGTACGTGCTCGGGTCGTAGAGGGCTACACCCTTTCCGATAGCCTTGGTGATTATCCCCATGTGTTTGATCAGCTGTTCCGCGCCATGGTTGCTGCCGGTGAGAAATCCGGTCACTTAGGCCCTGTGCTGGAACGTCTTGCTGATTACGTAGAAAATCGCCAGCAGGTAAAAAATAAGCTTATCCAGGCCATGGTGTATCCCATGGTGCTGACTGTCGCGGCTATTGGCATCGTAGCCTTTTTGCTCGCGACCGTTGTGCCGGACATTGTGGGCCAATTCCTACAAACTGGTGCGGAGCTGCCAAACATTACCAAAGTGCTGTTAGCAGCCAGTGATTTCGTCACCAATTGGGGATTGTTGGTTTTGGGTGTCAGCGTTGCGCTGTTTGTGCTTTTCCGGGCGCTGCTTCGAAACGAAAGCCGGCGCCTTGGGTGGGACAGAAGTGTATTAAATATGCCAGTGGTTGGACGGGTTGCCCGGGGGCTAAATACCTCACGCTTTGCCCGCACACTGTCGATTTGTACCTCTAGTGCTATCCCCCTGCTCGATGGCATGAAGGTCGCGGCAGATGTGATGACCAATACCTGGGTAAAGAGCAAAGTACTGGAAGCGTCGGATCGCGTCCGGGAAGGGGCGAGCCTCAGGGTTTCGTTGGAAAAATCGAAACTTTTTCCACCCATGATGCTGCATATGATTGCCAGTGGTGAGCGAAGTGGTGAGCTCGAACAGATGCTGACCCGCGCCGCAGACAATCAGGACCGGGATTTTGAATCCCAGGTCAACATCGCACTGGGTATTTTCGGTCCGGCCCTCATCATAGCGATGGCCGGTATCGTGCTGTTTATTGTCGTGGCAACCTTAATGCCAATTATCCAGCTCAACAATATTGTGGGCGTATAACCCCAACTAGCTGCCAAGCAGCGTTTTTTCAGGAGAGATAGAAAATGCAACGTCGTCAACAGGGCTTCACCCTGCTGGAAATCATGGTTGTTATCGTCATTTTGGGTGTACTGGCAAGTTTGGTGGTTCCAAACCTGTTGGGGAACAAAGACAAAGCCGATCAGCAAAAAGCGGTGACTGATATCAGTGCATTGGAAGGCGCACTGGACATGTACCGTCTGGACAACAGCGTGTACCCAACCACCGATCAGGGTTTGGATGCGCTGGTGAAAAAGCCAAGTTCTTCGCCAGAACCACGTAATTACCGTGAAGATGGTTACATCAAACGTCTGCCACAGGATCCTTGGGGTAACGAGTACCAATACCTGAATCCAGGTGAGCATGGCACTGTGGATATCTTTACCTTGGGTGCAGATGGCCAGGAAGGTGGTGAAGGTGTGAACCAGGATATCGGCAACTGGAACATGCTGGACATCAAGTAATCGATGAGAAGAGGGTGCCCGTCCGGGTTTACATTGCTGGAAATCCTGCTGGTGTTAGTGCTGCTGTCTATCAGCGCCGTGATCGTGGTGCCCAACCTTCCGCAGAACAAAAATGATGATGCCAAGGAAGAAGCTCAGCGCTTCTTTCAGCTCATTCAGCTTTGGACTGAGCAGTCTTTGCTGACAGGCCAAACCTTTGGGCTCAATGTCGACAAAGATGGCTATCAGCTCCTCCGTCTGACCCGTGATGATTGGGTGCCTGCGGAGAAAGAGCGCAACATCACCTCAGTGACATTGCCGGAAGGATTAGAGCTCGATTTGGAAGTCAGTGGCTTTGTGGCGGAAGAAGACCGCTTGTTTGACAGAGAAAGCCTGTTTGATGAAGAGATGTTTGCTGAAGAGGAAAATAAGCCGCCTCAACCGCAAGTCGTGCTCATGGGGAACGGTGAAATCATTCCTTTTACCCTGACTATTGTGGCGGATGACAAGCGCCTGTGGCAGGTCAAAGGCAATGATGTGGCAACATTTGAGGTTAAGAACTTGAATGAGGGTAAAGAGTGAGAAAGCATCGCGGCTTTACCCTGATTGAAGTCCTGGTGGCAATGGCTGTGTTTGCTGTGGCGGCCATGGCGGTGCTCAATGCGACCGGCCAGCATGTAAATTCGCTAGGTGCGCTGGAAGAAAAAACTTTCGCATCCATGGTGGCGGATAACCAATTGGCGTTGTTTGTGTTGGAAGACAAACCGCTTTCATCGGCGAAAAACGGCAAATCAGAAATGGCAGGACGGGAGTGGTTTTGGACGGTCAAACCCATTGCAACCTCTGACAACCTGCTGCGTGCAGTTGATGTCATTGTCTGGCGAGATGAACGTAGACAAAGCTCTCTGGTGACGGTGAGGACCTATGTACCAGCGAACTAAAAAAGACAGGGGCTTTACCCTGATTGAAGTGCTGTTGGCCTTGATGATTTTTGCCACCCTGAGTGTGGCGGCAAACCAGATTTTCCGTAATGTTATCAATAGCAATATACAGACAGAAGAAGTGGGCAATGCGCTGAAAAGCCTGCAACGAACACTTCTCATCATGGACAGTGATTTTCGCCAGATGCTGGCACGTCAGTACCGAAATGGTGGTGACGAAGCGAAAGAAACCTTGCTGGAATTCGGTGATGATTTTTTAGACTCCGAATCTCAGGGAATCCGCTTTGTCCGTGGTGGCTGGATTAACCCCCAACAGCTTTTTCCCAGAGGGGAAGTGGTGAAAGTGGGTTACCGCATTCAGGATGAGACTCTAGAGCGCATCCGCTGGATGTACCCAGACGACAGCTCAGCAGCCGAGCCTGCATCGATGCCCCTGATGGAAGGGGTCACAGGTATCCGCTTTGAAGTGCAAGGCAGTGATGGTTGGAAAAAAGATTGGGACACACCGCTTGAAATGCCAAAAGCGATTCGGGTGGTGATGGAAACAGAACGTTATGGTGAACTGACCCGTGTGTATTTGCTGCCGGGACAGACCATCGCACCACCTGTGGTGAACACGCCATGATGCGTCGTCAATCTCAGCACGGTGTAGCGCTTCTGGTGGTGCTGCTCATCATGGCATTGATGACGACGGTTGCGGTCAGCATGTCAGGTCGCATGTTTGTGAACTTTAACCGTGCGGAAAGTCAGGTGCGTTACCAGCAGGCTTACTGGTTCGCACAGTCGGTCGAATCACTGGCACGCTTCGGTATTGAAGAAAGCTTCGACAGCGAAGACACAGTGACATTGAGCCAACCCTGGGCAGTGCGCGATCAGGTTTATCCGCTTGAAGGCGGACAGGCGACAGGTAACGTTTTCGACCAACAGGCGTGTTTTAACGTTAATGGACTCCGCAGTGTTAAACCGACGGAAAACGGCACCAATCCGAAACTGGTGGTGTCTTTTCAGCAATTGATTGAATCGCAGGGCATCGATAGCTTCGAAGCAGAAACGGCAGCTGCAGCAACCTGGGAGTTTATCGACACCGACACCAATGTGCAGTCGCCTCTTGGTGTGGAAGACAGTGAATATGAAGCTCGACCGCAGCCGCATGTGGCGCCTAACAGTTTTATTGCGGACATTTCCGAGTGGCGTGCGATCAATGGCGTGACACAGGAAATATTCGATAAAGTCAGTCCTCTGCTTTGTGCCGTTCCCAACGACAAACTGGTGGTGAACGTCAACACGCTGACTGAGGAAGATGCTCCTATCTTGAGCGCTATCTTCCACCCGAACCTTTCTGAGGATCAGGCAAAAGAGTTGATCAACGGAAGAAATGCAGTTGATGGTTGGCCAGATGTGGCCAGCTTTTTGGCCGAGCCAGTACTGGCGGGTATTGAACAAGAAGAAAGGGAGCGATTGCAGCCATATCTGGATGTGCGCAGCCGCTACTTTGAATTAGACACAGAAATTACCCTCGACAGCATAACGCTACGACTGCGTTCTTTGCTGCAGAGGGATGATAACGGCGCGGTAACTGTTATCCGTCGTCGCTTTGGAGGAATGAGTGAGCGAGATCCTGACAATCAGGCTTAACAGTGATCCGCAGGAGCCGATCCCTTGGCTGGTCTGGTCACCAGCACAGCAGGAAGTGATTGCTTCCGGCGAAGCCGAAAGCTTGTCACAGCTGACAGATTATGCGGCTGACCGGGACGTAGTTGCATTGGCTGACAGTGCAGCAATGACGCTGACCACGGCGATGATCCCTGCGGGTAGCGAGCGCCAGCTCGACACGGTTTTACCTTTCCTTTTAGAAGATGATTTGGCACAGGATGTCGATCAGGTTCATATCACTTTACTAGGTAAAAGCGGTGAAATTGCCAATGTGGCAGTGATTGAGCATAAGTTGCTGGAACGTTGGCTGGACGATTTGGCCGATGTTGGCCTACATGTTCGCAAACTGGTGCCGGATTGTTTGTGCCTGCCTCTGCATGATGACGGCTACAGTGCGGCAAAGCTCAATCATCGCTGGCTGCTACGCACCGATGAACTTGAGGGCAGTTCAGCGGAAGAAGGTTGGTTGCCTGTTTGGTTGCAAAGCCTGAATAGTGCACAGGACGAAGACGGTATTAAAACGGTTTATAGCTATTCGAATATACCTGAAGACATGGGTGATAATTGGAAAGCTGAACCTTGCGAACTGGTGATGTTGTTGCTGGCGCAGCAGGCGATGCAAAGCCGTCACAACCTTCTGGCAGGGCGTTACAAACCGCAAAACCAAATCTACAAGCACCTTAAACCTTGGCGTGGTGCCGCGATTGCCGCTGCGGTATTGCTAGCAGTGTTGGGGGGCGAAAAGGTCGCAGATATCTACCAGATGGAAGCGCAAGCCGCACAATATCGCGAACAAAGTGAAGCCAAAGTACGTAAGCTTTTGCCGCAAAACCAGCGTATTCCGACCACAAGTTACATGCGTCGTATCATCGAAGGGGAATTGAGCAGACTCTCCGGTGGTGGCAATCAATCGGGTGTGATGGTGTGGATGTCAGAACTAGGCCCGCTTTTAGAATCAGCGCCAGGTATCCAGCTTGATGCACTGAGATTCGATCAGGATCGGGGTGAGCTTCGCCTGAATGCGCGTGGCAAAGACTTTGGGGATTTCGAGAAGTTGCGTGAAGCTTTGTCGACCAAATACAACACAGAGCTCGGGCAGTTAAGCCGTGACCAGCAAACCGTGACCGGCGCTTTTGTGTTGCGTAAGGAGCCATCATGAAAGCATTGATAGCTTATTGGAAAGGACTGTCTCGTCGCGAACAGCGCTTGCTGAGTGTGGCAACTGCGGTATTGGTTTTGGGCGCCCTTTACTGGGGTGTCGTGAGTCCGCTTCAGGTTCGCGCCGAGCAGGCACAACAACGTTTAGTTAGTGAACGTAATCTGTTGACTTGGGTGAATGGCAAAGCAGCCGAAATCCAAGCATTGCGTCGTGTGGCTGGAAACAGCGGTCAGGTGAGCGCCCTACCACTTAACCAATCCGTGACGACAACGGTGAAGCGCTACAACTTGGAAATCGTTCGCTTACAGCCACAACGTGAAGAAATTCAGGTATGGCTGAAACCTATGCCTTTCAATTCACTCATCAGCTGGCTTGATTTCCTTTCCACCAATCATGGTGTGGAAGTGAAATTTATTGATGTTGGCAAAACCGACACTCAAGGTGTCGTTGAAGTAAAACGACTGCAGTTGGGAAGAGGGTAAGATGAAACGAGTGATCCTTTGGAGCTTTCTTTTCCTTGTGGTCCTGGTAGGTAGTGCAATTGTTCATATTCCTGCCAACCTGGTCGTACGCCAGCTTCCACCGGTTCAGGGGCTGGAGCTCAGTGGTGTTTCCGGCACATTATGGAATGGCTCTGCCGCGAAGTTTTCCTGGCAAGGTCAACCGATGGGCACACTGAAGTGGCAGTTCAATCCACTGAAACTCTTCACCGGTAAGGCGGATGTCGATCTGCGTCTTTCGGGGACGCCGGGGCTATCTGCCCGTGGAAACGTGGGCTACAGCTTAGGTGGTATTTACGCCAATAACCTGCTTTTATCCGCATCAGCCAATATCGTGCAGTCGTTTATTCCATATCCATTGCCTGTTAGTCTGTCGGGACAGTTTGATTTAACCGTACGGGATTACCTGTTTGCCCAGCAGCCTTTCTGCGAAGTGCTCGCGGGCAACCTAGCCTGGTCCCAGGGCAATGTCGCTTCACCCATCGGTACGATTGAGCCGGGATTGGTGGTAGCGCAGCTGTCTTGTAATGAAGGTCAGCTAGTGCTGGATGGTGACAGTGCGTCTGACGCGATTGAAACCGAATTCAATATCTCGTTGTCACCGGATCAACGCTACAGCCTGAATGGCTGGTTTGCCCCGGGCGACGATTTTCCGGAAGGCATGCGTGGCCAACTTGGCTTTTTGGGCAATCCGGACAGTGAAGGCCGTTATCGCCTCAGTTTCAGCGGTTAACGCCTTTTCGGGAGAGTAAGCATGAAAAAGCACATTCCACCTGAAATTCTGGACGCCAAGGTTGTTGCCAAGTCGCGCCTGTTCCAGATTGAAGCTCTGGATTTAAGGTTCAGTAACGGTGAAGAGCGCATTTATGAGCGTATGAAGCCAAGCGGTCGCAATGCTGTGATGGTGGTGCCGGTAACAGAAAACGGCGATTTACTGCTGGTTCGCGAATACGCTGCCGGAACTGAACGTTATGAACTAGGCTTTCCAAAGGGGCTGATTGATCCTGGTGAGACCGCCTTAGAAGCGGCAAACCGAGAACTTAAAGAAGAAATTGGTTTCGGTGCCCATCAATTGTTCCCGCTGAAAGAAGTGGTGCTCGCACCGTCTTACTTTTCCAGCAAAATGACCCTGCTGCTGGCGCAGGACCTGTATCCAGAGAAGCTCGAGGGCGATGAACCTGAGCCGTTGGAATTGGTCCGTTGGCCCGTCGCACAGGCAGAAGAATTGTTATCTCACGTCGATTTTGGGGAAGCGCGCAGTATTACCGCATTACTGTTGGCCTTGAGAGAGCTTTCCGGCCGTTGATCACTTCGTGACCAAAGACCATTGGACAAAGTCGTAGTGTGAGAGCCCAAGAGGAGTGTTACATGGAGCTGTCACAACTGCTTCAACCCGTGATAGAGATTGCCCGGGCTTCCGGTCAGGTGATCCTGGATATCTATCAGCGTGGTGAATTTGAAAAGAACATCAAAAGCGATGACACACCGGTGACCAGTGCCGATCTCGCGGCGCACAAGTTGGTTACTGAGCGCCTGAGTGCGCTAACCCCTGATATTCCTGTGTTGTCAGAAGAAGACGCGTCGATTCCCTTTGCTGAACGAGGTAATTGGGAGCGCTACTGGCTGGTGGATCCACTGGATGGCACCCAGGAATTCATTGCTGGAAGTGGTGACTTCGCCACCATTATCGCGCTGGTGGAAAACAACCAGCCGGTGATGGGCGTGGTGTATGGTCCAGTGTCAGGCGTCTCATACTATGCAGCCAAGGGTCTTGGTGCTTGGAAGGTGATGCCTGATGGTGAAAAACACCGTCTGTCTATCCTCAAGCATGAAGACGAATTGGCTTCCCTGTCGATTGCGATCAGTCGCCGCCAGGACATCAAAGCGATCACTGACCGCCTTGAACCAAGCCGCAACTATGACTTGGTACCTTTAGGCTCTGCAGCGCTCAAGTCTTGCTTAGTCGCAGAAGGGGCGGTGGATTGTTATCTTCGCCTTGGCCCAACCGGCGAATGGGACACGGCGGCAACCCAATGCATCGTGGAGGAAGCGGGCGGACGTATTCTGGATATGACGCTTTCACCGCTGTCCTACAACGAGCGGGATTCACTGGAAAACCCGAATTTCATTGTACTGGGTGATACCGAACTGCCTTGGCGACAGATTGTGAGGTTGGAAGGTTAACACAACCAGTTTTCGCCATCGTCCAGAGACAAAAAACGGAGCAGAAGCTCCGTTTTTTATTGCCTGTTAGCAAATCAGAACAGACGGTTAAGGCCGTTCAATGCGGCTACGCGGTAGGCTTCTGCCATGGTCGGGTAGTTGAAGGTGGTATTGATAAAGTAATCCAATGTATTCCCTTCCCCTTTTTGCTCAAAGATCGCCTGGCCGATGTGGATGATCTCCGCCGCACGCTCACCAAAACAGTGGATCCCCAAGATCTCTTTGGTTTCGCGGTGGAACAGGATTTTCAGGCTTCCCACATCCATGCCCGCAATCTGTGCACGTGCCAAATGTTTGAACTGCGCGCGGCCCACTTCATAAGGTACTTTTGCCGCGGTCAGCTCCTGCTCGGTTTTACCCACTGAGCTGATTTCCGGAATAGTGTAAATTCCGGTTGGGATATGATCGATAAGACGACCTTGGGCCTGACCTTCTACCATTGCCTGAGCAACGATTCGACCCTGATCGTAAGCTGCACTCGCAAGGCTTGGATAACCAATTACATCACCAACAGCATAAACGTGCTCTACTTCGGTGCCGTAATTATCGTTTACTTTCAGCTGGCCACGTGAATCTGCCTTCAAACCGACGGCTTTCAGGTTCAGCGCATCAGTATTACCGGTACGGCCATTGGCAAACAAAATACAGTCAGCTTTCATCTTCTTGCCGGACTGAAGGTGAAGGATAACGCCGTCTTTGGTGCCTTCGATTTTCTCGTAGGTCTCATCATTACGTATCAGAACGCCGCTGTTCCAGAAGTGGTAGGAAAGCGAGTCTGACATTTCGTTATCAAGAAACGAAAGCAGACGGTCACGGGTATTGATCAAATCCACTTTGATACCGAGACCTCGGAAGATAGACGCATATTCGCTGCCGATAACACCTGCTCCGTAAATGATGACGTGGCGAGGATCGTGCTGCAACGAGAGGATAGAGTCACTGTCATAGATACGTGGATGCTTGAAGTCGACATCTTTCGGGCGGTATGGGCGTGAACCGGTTGCGATCACGAATTTGTCAGCTGTGTATTTATCGACACTGCCATCCGCGGCTTTCACTTCGATTTCGTGCGTGCCGCTGAATTTGGCACTGCCGTGAATGATGCTGCAGAGGTTCCTGTCATAAAAGCCCTGACGCATGCGGGTCTGTTTGCCAATAACTGATTGGGCATGGCCAAGAATGGCGGAAAAGGTACTGTGTACCTGCTTGTTGTCGCCAGTATAAATCGGGCTCTGGTTGAACTCGATAATACGGCTGACGGTGTGTCTCAACGCTTTGGATGGAATGGTGCCCCAGTGGGTACACCCGCCGCCAACGGTACCTTCTTTTTCAATCACCGCGACGCGTAAACCCGCCTTGGTGAGGCCCATTGCAGCACCTTCGCCGCCGGGCCCACTACCTATTACGATGACATCAAAATGGTTAGACGATGTAGGGGTCGCTTTGCTCATGTCCGTATGGCCTTTTGTTTTCATTATGTTAAGGATTGCTGGCTAAGTGTAGCGCTCACAAGGCTTGGCGAGAATCAACTCACTTCTATTCAGCGTAGGTGATCACGCTACTTAACGTAAAAACAGGCCGTTTATGATGTTAATTGCACGAAACACAGGTGATCTGATATCGCTTTTCGGAAAGTGGAGTATAAGCACTGAACTCGCTATAAAAACCGAGTATAGTTTGCGGTTAGATTTCATGAGGTAAAACACTGACGATGGGAATTAGAGCTCAACAGAAAGAAAAAACCCGGCGAACGCTAATTGATGCGGCTTTCAGCCAACTCAGCGCAGACCGAAGCTTTTCCAGTCTCAGCTTACGCGAAGTGGCACGTGAAGCCGGTATTGCACCGACGTCGTTTTATCGTCACTTCAAAGATATGGACGAACTTGGCCTGACCATGGTGGATGAGGGAGGCTTGTTGTTGCGTCAATTGATGCGACAAGCTCGCCAACGTATCGCCACCGAGGGTAGCGTTGTCAGAACGTCAGTCGAAACCTTTATGGAATTTATCGAAAGCAGCCCCAACGTATTCAGGCTGCTATTGCGTGAACGTTCCGGTACCTCTACGGCTTTTCGTGCAGCAGTAGCACGTGAAATTCAACACTTTATCGCTGAGCTAACGGAATATTTCCAGGCGACAGCCGGATCGACCCGAGATGAAGCCTATAATCAGGCAGAGGCATGTGTGACTTTGGTATTCAGCTCCGGTGCAGAGGCACTGGATTTGGACAAACGCGCACGTGCTGAACTCGCGGAACGTCTGGTGACCCAGCTGCGCATTATCGCGAAAGGCGCATATTGGTACCGCAAAGAACGCGAACGCAATGCTCTCAAGGATAAGTTGTCTTCAGGCAGGTAAGTAATATGGAACAGAATCACCAATCAGAGCGTAAATTTCTCCTTCTCGCAGTGATCGCAGGTCTATGTGGTAGCGCATCACTGGCAACGCTTTTCATCGACAGCGTTGCATTCTCCGTTTTCCCCATCATCGCCTTCATTCTGGCGGTGTACTGCTTCTATCAGCAGCATGTCACTCAACCGCTGACCGACGGCACACCGCTCATCGCGTTTGCCTGTTTCCTGGTGGGCGCGTTTGGTTACTCGGCGTTTGTACGCATGCAGGTACCAGAACTGGGTGGTAACTTTTTCTCCATCATCGTGACCATGCTATTGGCATTCTGGGTGGCGTTCAAGATGCGCTGGCTGAGTGTCGGCAGCAAGAAAGAAGAAACACCTGTCGAAGAGTAGTACTGGTAACAAAAACAAAAAAAGGCGCCTTAGGCGCCTTTTCTTTTCTCAGCGTTTACTTACGCTCGAGTAGCACACCTGCTTCCATGTGGTGGGTGTAAGGGAACTGGTCAAACAGCGCAAAACGTGTGATGCGGTGTGTTTCTGACAGAATATCCAAGTTCTCTTTCAGTGTCTCCGGATTACAGGAGATATACAGAATGCGGTCATATGCCTGCACCATGCGGCATGTACCTTCGTCCATACCAGAACGTGGTGGATCGACAAAGATAGTGTTGCAATTGTAGCTTTTCAGATCCACGCGAGCTTGCTGTAAGCGGCGGAACTCGCGTTTACCTTCCATCGCTTCCGTGAATTCTTCTGCAGACATACGGATGATTTGGACATTGTCGATTTTGTTCGCAGCAATGTTCCACTGCGCAGACTCAACAGAAGGCTTAGCCAGTTCTGTTGCCAAAACGCGATCGAAGTTGTCCGCCAGTGCCAACGAAAAATTACCGTTACCGCAATAGAGTTCGAGCAGATCACCTGTGCTGTCCTGAGTACAATCCACTGCCCACTCAAGCATCTTCTCTGCCACTTTCCCATTTGGCTGGGTGAAGCTGTTTTCAATTTGCTGGTAGGTCAGGGTGCGATCATTAACGCTCAGCTTTTCTACCACGTAATCGCGGTCAATCACGATTTTTTGCTTACGCGCGCGGCCAATCAGGTTCAGGTTGAAGCCTTCATCGTTCAGACGTTGCTTCAGCATGTGTGCATTCGCCTCCCACTCTTCGTCAAGCTGACGGTGGTAAAGCATCGAAACCAGCACTTCACCGCTCAGGGTCGACAGGAAGTCCACCTGGAACAGTTTGCGACGCAGGCTTTCAATCGGACGGATAGCATCAACCAGCAGTGGCATCAGATCGTTGATAATGCGGCTTGCCTGCGGGAACTGGTCCACACGGTACTTCTGCTTTGTCTCCTGATTGAACATGATGTAATAGAGGTCATCCCCTTCATGCCAGACACGGAATTCCGCACGCATGCGGTAGTGTTTGTCTGGAGATGGAAACACTTCCAGCTCAGGAGCATTGAACTCGGCAAACGCGCCTTGCATACGCGCGATTTTCTCGTCCAACTGCGCCTGATATTGGGTGGTGTCAATCAGGGTATTGCTCATATTACCTAACCTGCATAACTAAAAATGAGCGCAAATTGTAAGTAGCGGAACCATATTGTCCAGCCTTTTCGCTGACTTTTTCGCCAGTAGAAGCGTAAACCTACGCCTTGGGATAATATTGGCACACTTTAATCAGACCGAGCCTTGTCATGAGCTTTCGAAAACCAAAAAATCGCAAAGAGATTTGTTATCCGTTTATCTATGAATCGGCGTTGACCTGCGACTATGAAATCCACACTGACGAGCTTTGCAGTCTGGTGGGAATGGCACTGGCAACCTTGCCGGAAGGTTTTGATGATGTGCGGGAGGATCTGGAGACTCTTCATCCGAAAATTTATCACCTCAATGGTTCAGTGCGTGGGAAGACAGCCATCTTTGAAGAAGACTTGGAGTGGCTGCATGCCAGATATGATTACTACAACGAACTGAGCCGTGGCCGTATTAACCGCTTTGTGCTACCAAGAGGTCCGGTTGGTGTAATGGCGCTGCATCAGTGCCGCACGGGCTCAAAGAAAACCGTACGCTTACTTCACCGCTTAGATGAATCAGGCGTAACCTTTGAGCCAGAGCTGCCACGCTTTGCTAACCTCCTCGCTAACTTCTTCTTTGTACTGACGGTGTACATCAAGATGAAGTTAGATGTGGAAGAAGTGGAGTTTGTCAGCCTCAGTTACTGAATGCGCTGCCAAGCACAATTCACCCATTTCCCAGACGAATGAGATTAAGTTCTCAATATCTATGTATCAATAGCGCGCTGATTTCTCTATAATCTGCGCGCTTTCACTCCAGCTGGGAATCCGGTGAAACTCCGGAACTGGCGCGCAGCGGTAAAGAGAAACGAAAGTGACATGGCGAAGGCCAGACACTGCATTTAAATGTGGGAAGTCGTCACTGTAGGCTGTCTCTAAGTCCGAATATCAGCTGGGTCACAATATGGTTTCAGGATCTCCTGACATCATTGGATACACGCGATATTTGGATCTGATATGTCTAAAAAGCTACTTGCAGCAGGTATGCTGCCATGGGCTGCGTTTGCGCACGCCCCTCTTTCTTTCGCTCAAGATACCGCTGCCACCGAGACTATTGTGGTGACGGCCAACCGTTTAGCACAGAGCACGCAATCCCTCGCTGCGCAAGTTGAAGTGGTTACCCGCGATGATATTGACCGGATACAGGCGAAAACCCTGATTGATGTCTTTCGCCGCATGACCGGCATCCAAGTATCACAAAATGGCGGCCGTGGCCAACAAGCCTCTCTTTTCGTTCGTGGTGCGAACTCGGATCAAGTGCTGGTTCTGGTGGATGGAATCCGTTTTGCACGTGCGGCGAAAGGCAATGTTGACTTCAGCCAGTTGCCGCTCACGTTTGTTGAACGTATTGAATATGTTCGTGGTGCACGTGCGTCTTTGTATGGTTCAGAAGCGATTGGCGGTGTTATCAACATCATCACTCGTGCAAACAATAACTCCGACCAATCAACAAGGCTGACGGTGGGTTTGGGCAGTTTGGATTATCGTGAAGCGTCTGTTTCTTCAGGTTTAGAGATTGCCGATAACGGTCAGCTTAATTTTGCTTTGGGTTTTGATGGCGACGATGGTTACAACGTTCGTCCAAATGAATTCAATGCAGGTGATAAGCACGGCTATGAGTCGAAAAATGGCCTTGTGGGATACAGCCATCAGTTTTCCAAACAGTGGGAAGCGTTTGGCAGTGTAAGGGCCTATGACAATGTTTCGCAGTACGATGGGTCATTCAGCTCCCGTTCTTACAACGAATCTACGGTGGAAAACCTGTCATTGGCAGGTGGCGTAAATTACACAGCTGATCCTCTGTCATCTCAGTTCCAGTTTAGTTGGCAAGATCAGTCAGATTGGAACTATGAACAGGCGAAAGGCAAAGGCTCAGTTCAATCTGAAGATCTGCAGCAGTTAAACTTCCAGTGGAACACCCAATATACCCTGAATGATGTGGTGACGTTGGCTGGTGGCGTGGATTGGCGTGATGAAGCATTAATTGTTAATGCCTCAAACAGCAAACATGACCGCACGAACCTGGCTTTTTACGGCGTAGGCTTGTTTGAAGCAGACAAAGTATTCGGTGAAGTGAGCGCGCGCCTAGATGACAACGAACAGTTTGGCAGAGAAGGTACCTATAACCTTGGTGCAGGCTATCATTTGACCGACAAGTTGACGGCAAAGCTGTCTTACGGCACGGCATTTAAAGCTCCAAACTTGTTCCAGCTCTACAGCTCCTACGGCAACAAGAACCTGAAACCAGAATCAGCAGAGTCTCTTGAGCTGACGTTATCAGGCCAGATAAAGGATTTGTACTGGTCTATTACGGGCTATAACACCAAGATTGATGATTTGATTGATTACGACTTTGCGACAAACTCGTACCTCAACATTGATGGTGAAAGCACCCTGCGTGGTGTGGAGATCACGTCAGAGTTCGATACTGGCTTTGTCAGCCATCAAATCAGCGCTGATTTCAAAGACCCTGAAGACAAGGACGGCAATACGCTAGTGCGTCGTGCGAAGCAGCAATACAAATACAACGGTATTGTTTCTTTCGAGCAGTTTGATGTGTCTTTGGGCTATCAATATGTCGGTAAGCGCAAAGACTTCAGCAAGGAGTTAAGCGCATACAGCCTGTTCGATTTCTCGGTCAACTACTTTGCAAATGAGCATCTGACGTTGAATGCCCGCATTGATAATTTGACAGATGAAGAGTACGAAACTGCCGCTGGGTATCCATCACCTGAACGTGCTTATTATTTAAGTGCAGACTACCGCTTCTAAACTCAACTAAGCCGCCTAAGGGCGGCTTTTTACTTTCAGGCACACTTATGAAAAAACGCGTTATTGTCAGTTGGTCATCCGGTAAGGACTCAACCCTGACATTGTGTCGACTGCTGGAAGACGACAGATATCAAGTTGTCGGGCTTTATACCACCTATGTGGCGGGAGCGGTTCCATTCCAGGCAACGCCAATTGATGTTGTTAAAGCGCAGGCGGAAAGCATTGGATTACCCCTGGTGCTTATTGAACTCAATGAAGTCTTTCCTCCTAATGGTGTTTATCAGAAGATGGTTGTCGAAGGTATACGCGGCAGCGGGCTAAATGTGGATGCCGTAGCGTTTGGCGATATGTTCTGCAATGGCATCGAAGAATACCGCAGAAGCTATATTGAACCTCAGGGCTGGGAGTGTGTTTTTCCATTGCTCGGTGAGGGAAGTGAGGTGCTTGCAAACGAAATCATTGCTTCAGGCATTAAGACGACACTGTCAACTGTTGATACTTCTCAGTTGGACGGAAAGTACCTCGGAAGAGATTACAACTCAGCATTGATTGCTGACTTACCTTTAGGTTGTGACCCTTGCGGTGAAGACGGAGAATTCCACACTATTGTCACGGACGCACCTTGCTTTCAATACCCACTCGATATCGAGATCACTGGCTTTCAGCGAGAGGGGAGATTCCATCACCTCAGCTATCGTCTCGTTAGTTGAAAGATTCAAATTGGATGGCGCACAAAGTATGATTGCGTCGCAATTAGATAACGAAGGGTTATAGCGTGAAGAGTGTGCTGATTTTTGATTCTGGTGTGGGTGGGCTTTCTGTTTATAAGGAAGTGGCTCAGGTATTGCCGGAACAGCATGTTGTATATGCCTTTGATAACGAAGCCTTTCCTTATGGAGAGCTGGTGGACGATGTGCTTGTCCAACGTGTGTGCGGCATGGTGTCAGCTATCTGTAATGAGCACGATATTACACTCGTGATTATCGCCTGCAACACAGCCAGTACTCTGGTGCTTCCGCATCTCCGCTCATTACTGAGTATTCCGGTTGTTGGTGTTGTCCCCGCTATTAAACCAGCCGCTACGCTAAGCAAATCCAAATGTATTGGCCTTTTGGCGACGCCGGCAACAGTAAGACGGTCCTATACACACCAACTGGTTAAAGAATTTGCGCCCGATTGCCAAGTAGAAATGGTTGGCTCAACAGAGCTAGTACAAATGGGAGAGGGGAAATTACGTGGTACGCCAGTCGATAAACAATTATTAAAACAAGTGCTGTCACCGTTTATTAATAAAACAGACTGCATTGTATTGGGTTGTACGCACTTTCCATTACTCAAAGAAGAAATTGAAGACATTCTGGGCGAGCAGTGTCTGGTAATTGATTCAGGAAGCGCAATAGCAAATCGTGTAGTGACATTATTAAAAGAGGGAGATCAAAAGACCTCCCTCAGTAAAGCTAAACATTTAGTTTTTAGCAGCGCTCCAGTTAAAGAAGAGGAAGCGCTAAATCAAGAGCTGGAAAAGTTGGGATTTGCAACTATTAACCGCGCTCCGATTTTCTAGGATCATTCGCCTCTCTAACTTTTAGCGTCCTTTCTCCATATTCACTGTTGTTTAATGCCTCTATTGCTTCAGGGGCATCTCCCGCTGCAATCACGACAAATCCAAAACCACGTCGCTTCCCAGTACGTTTATCTTTCATTAAACGCACGGCAAATACTTCACCATGTTTAGAGAACAATTCCTTTACGTCGTTCTCGTTAGCGCGGTAAGGAAGGTTACCTACATAGATGGTTTTGCTGGTGGAAGGAGTAGAGTCTGAAATATCGCCTGAAGATTTAGTAGAAAAAAGAGAAATGGCAATACCTGTTGTAATAGCACCAAGAGCGAATGCATAACCAGTACTGGCAATTAAAGTAGAGTTGTTTAAAAGCAATGCACCAAGCAATGCGATGGCTGCAGTAATAAGCAAGCTGATAGATGTTTTCATAATCGTCTAAAGTAAACGTCGGTTAGAAGAAATAGCATGAAGAATCGAAATCAATGCTGACTAAAATAAATACAATTGTCGGGTTGATATTACGGATATTGAGTTCTTATTGCTAGTAAGTGAATGTGACGGCTATCTAATGTTGCAATTTGTTGTGTTTTTCAAAGTTTAGGTTGAATTGTGTTCGATCGGAAAAAAAACCAATAAATTCCCTTGCCAATGTGATCCTAGTCTCTATAATGCCGCTTCACCGACACGGAGAGCGGCTTCCACTGCGGAAACGCCCCCTCAAATCGGTACGGCGAAGGCCTCAAAAATTGAGTTGAAATAAACGCTTGACGCGCTGTTTCGAATCAGTAAAATGGCCGCCCGCTTCAAAGGGAAATTCACCCCGAGAGGCAAGTCAATAAGGTGTTTTGAGGGTTGCAAGAGCAACGCTGAAAAATCTCAAAATTTCTTCTTGACTTCATCGCCCGGCAGCGTAAAATTCGCAGCCCTGACGGTGAGAAGCGACGCTTCTTCAAGTCAACGTTCTTTAACAATTTGACCTATGCAAT
>NZ_FIZX01000008.1 GCF_900055185.1 Grimontia celer
AAGTCCTCTAAAGGGTTGTTGGAGACTACGACGTAGATAGGTCAGGTGTGTAAGCGCTGCGAGGCGTTGAGCTAACTGATACTAATTGCCCGTGAGGCTTAACCATACAACACCCAAGGGGTTTTGACGGACTCGAATAGAACCTTGAATGTGTAGAGAACACAGAAACAGCTTTCCAAGATTTTGGTTTTGACCTTTTTTAAAGGTGAAGACTTAGCAGAATTTGCTTGGCGACCATAGCGTTATGGACCCACCTGACTCCATGCCGAACTCAGTAGTGAAACGTAACAGCGCCGATGGTAGTGTGGGGTCTCCCCATGTGAGAGTAGGACATCGCCAGGCTTCCAATTTTCTTTCACTTTTTGAAAAAGTGAAGACAAAAAATAGAAAAAGCCCTGACCTGACGGTCAGGGCTTTTTTACGTCTTGGCGGCAATGAAATCTCTTTGGCTATATACTACGTAACCAATCGCTTAAGTGTTCAGCAACCGTTCATAAAAGTGTGTTAGATTAAATCTTTAGCGGAGAGGAGAGTTGTTATGAAAAAGCTGATAGTACTTTTGCCCGTTTTACTCGCGGCTGGGTGTACCAGCACTTCGACGCTTGACCTCGCACAAAATCAGGATTGGACTGGCCTGGCTGAAAGAGACGTTTCATTGCAATTGCCAAAACGCTCCGATAAGTCTTTAGCTGAGCTTGGTGCAGCCGATATGGACTCAAAAGAAGTTTATTTAACTTCATACGAATCTTCAAAAGAGCAGTTCTGTGACCCATCCCGTGCATTCAAGATGGGATTTATGGGCGAGCGATATGACGGATTTTGTGATGATCGAAATGACGGCTGGATCTTCTATCAAAATTGGAACATCGGGCGTGGTTCATCGCAAATGGATCATTTTCCTTTCTGAGCTACCGAACAACATAGATACATATAAAAAAGGCTGACGAGAATGTCAGCCTTTATTGTTAGTACATATCTCAAAGCATTAGTTATTCGCGTGCAGCTCAGCGTTTAACTCAACCGCAGATTTGTTAGTGAGACACTCAATCTTACCGGTCACTGAGTTGCGACGGAACAAAAGGTCGGTCTTGCCAGCAAGGTCGCGTGCTTTTACTGTTTCCACTTCTTGTCCGTTTGCATCCAGCATGGAGACTTTTGTACCTGCAGTCACGTACAGACCTGACTCGATGGTACAGCGATCGCCTAGTGGGAAACCAAGACCCGCGTTCGCACCCAACAGGCTGTTTTCGCCGATAGAGATAACGATCTGGCCGCCACCGCTCAAGGTGCCCATGATTGAAGCACCACCACCGATGTCGCTGCCGTTGCCAACCATTACACCTGCAGAGATACGACCTTCAACCATGCTCACACCTTCAGTGCCTGCATTGAAATTGATGAAGCCTTCATGCATAACAGTGGTGCCTTCACCCACATGCGCACCCAGACGAACACGTGCAGTGTCTGCGATACGAACGCCTGCAGGAACCACGTAATCAACCATCTTAGGAAACTTGTCTACGCAATCTACTGTCAGGGTTTCACCTTTCAAGCGAGCTTCCATTTGACGTTCAGCCAGCTCTGGTAGATCGATTGGTCCTTGGTTAGTCCAAGCGATGTTGTGCAGTAGACCGAAAATGCCATCCAGCACGATGCCGTGAGGCTTAGCAAGACGGTGAGAAATGAGTTGAAGCTTAAGGAAGCCCTCTGCCACGCTTGCTGGTTTTTCGTCAGTCGCAAGAATAGCCAGAACGAGTGGTTGGTTAGACTCCGCTGCTTTGGTCGCAAATGATGCTGCTGCTTGTTCGTCAGCTGCAGCGAAAGCAGAAGCGATAGCTGCGCATTGTGCTGCTTCCACTTCAAATGCTTCGTTACCGCCCTGGTAACCGACAACGTCAGCAAGAGCTGAAACCAGAGAATCTGAAGGGTTAAGAACTGGGGTTGGGAAAAATGCTTCGATGATTTTTCCATCTTTGTTTTTGGTCGCGGTGCCAAACGCTAGAGCAAAACTGGCCATGATCCGGGAGTCTCCTTGTCTCTTCCACCAGCATCGTTTGATATCAGATGCTGCATGATAATTGTGATAGCTGGAGACATCTTAAAGTGAAGTGCATCAAGATTGAAGGGTGATGGGAGAGAATCCTTTAGATTAACGGCTCTTGCTGTGAATATGGGTTAAATAGACCGAAAATTAGGACAATGCTGAAATAAAAAACGCTCCGTATGGGAGCGTTGATTGAGAAGTTAAGCCGCTTCGGCGTCATCTTCCTTTGGCGCTTCAGCTTTTTTCTTTGCTGGCTTTGGGGTTGGTTTGCGTTTAGCCCCCAGAGCATAGAGTACTTCTTCACGATTTTGCGCTAGGAAAAGGGACAATTCTTCGCGTTGCGCTTCATCGCCTGTGACTTCGCTTTTACCCAGCAGCTCAAATAACTCATCTGCCATGTCGAGCATTTTGTCATACGCGTCAGCTTCCGCTTTAGAGGTAAAAGTCATCTTCTCTTCTCCGTTGCGTTCAACCACATATTTGACGATAACGGCCATGGTTAACCTCTCTTAAATTTGTTTACTGTCTGTTTATACAGTAGAGTAAAGTTACCTGTCTAGTTTAACCGTGATTACTGTGATGGCATTGGAAAAATTCTCAGAGATTTATCATCGAGCAGCAACAAGAAAGGGAAGTAACAGCGATCTGGAGCAGCGTCTGGCACACCCTAAGAGCGTAAAAGAACTTGGCGAGATCCCGGATGATCGATGGCTAGCGACATTCAGTCAGAAGATCTTCCAGTCGGGAATGAATTGGCAGGTAGTGAGAAACAAGTGGCCAGGTTTTGAAGAAGTCTTCTGGGGCTTTGATATTGAAAAAATGTGCCTAACTCCGCCTGAAATGTGGGAGGAGAAAGCCACAAATCCAGCGATCATTCGTCATCTGGGTAAAGTCATGACCATTCCCCACAATGCACAGATGATGAAAAGCGCAGCGAAGCAACACGGCAGCTTTGCCAAGTTTGTCGCGGAGTGGCCGGAAAGCGACATCATTGGCTTATGGGCACACCTGAAAAAGCATGGCAGTCGCTTAGGTGGTAATACCGGGCCTTATTCACTTCGCATGATGGGTAAAGATACTTTTATCTTGTCTGGCGATGTTGAAGGATATCTGCGGGCTCACAAGATCATTGATGGTGGCCGGGATACCCGAAAATCTCTGCATGCGGCGCAAGAAGCGTTTAATCAATGGCAGGAAGAAAGTGGACGTCCACTTTGCCAAATTAGCCAGATTATCGCTTTCAGCGTGGGTGATAATAGCTATTAATCGTTAACTTGCCACTCGCTGGTAAACGTTAGAAAGCGTTCAAACAGCAGCGAGTGGTGTTTGCTTTTGTGGTGTGCCAACCAGTACTGACGGCGCAGGTCGAGTGGCAACGTCAGCTTATGAAGTCTTTTATTGCTGATGGCATGTCTGGCGGCCAGTGTCGAAAGGTAGGCCAAACCGAGTCCTGCCGCCGCACAATTGATAATGGCTTCAGTGGTTCGAAGCTCAAAAGCTACCGTCCAGTCCTCTAACCTTGGGGCGATTCGTGAAAGGAAATGCTCACGGGTGCCGGAGCCTGTTTCTCTCAACAGCCACGCATGGTTTTCCAAATCAAACAGTGTAATTCCTGCTTTTTGCGCCAAAGGATGGTCGATGGCGCAAACAATACACATTTCGTCAGAAAGCCAAGGCTGCATGTGTAAATCATCATTTCCCAAATGGTGCTTATTCTCGCCCTGTCCTTCAATGAGTCCGATATCGAGCTCAAATGCGAGCAATCTGTCGATGATCGACTGACTGTTAGAGATCACCAACTCTTGGTCAATATGATTACTTTGTGCCCTGAAGTCCCTCAACAAAAATGGCACTAGTTGGTTTCCTATTGTATCGCTTGCGCCCAACCTGAGGTGGCCGGATAGTTCGCCATCAGAGTTCAATACCTTTGTGATTTCATCGCTTCGGGTAAGGAGTTCGTCTGCCATAGGAAGGAGTCGACGGCCTTGATCGTTGAGTATCAAACGGTTGTTGACCCGCTCAAACAGTTTGTGTCCCAGCTGACTTTCCAGCTCTGTGATCGCCATGCTGACAGCAGGTTTGGACAGGAAAAGCAGACCGGATGCAGCCGTGATAGTTTTTTCCTGCGCTACCGCGACAAACACCTGTAGCTGGCGAAGAGACAATGACATCTGGCTATTTACCCATCGATTTAACCTAGTTTAAGTTTAACTTAACATTAGGTTAAAGATATTCAGATATACTAAATCATGATGCCGTTCTATCATATTTTATGTGTTTTTCTTCTAAAGATGTGACAGAGCAATGCGTAGACGTCTCAACTTACTTCCTACTCCAATGGCTGGCCTCGCGCTGGCAATCGCAAGCCTCGGTTGGAGCTGGGAAAATGTCGGTAATTTTGGTGGGAATGCTCAAGTTTTAGGAGCGGTGATCGGTGGTGTGATGTTATTGATGATTGCGCTGAAATTTACTTTTTCTCCCAAAGGTCTTTGGTGCGATTTGCAGCATCCTGTTGTCGGCAGTGTGGTGCCTACTTTTGCTATGGGCGTGATGATTGTTTCTGCTTCTGTTGGCAAAGTGTCTCCTCTGGCGGGTGATTCTCTTTGGATGCTGGCCGTGGTTGCTCACGTCGCGTTCCTCGTTTCTTTTGTTTATCACCGCGCCCGTGATTTTTCTCTGACGCACATGGTGCCAAGCTGGTTTGTGCCGCCAGTGGGACTGATAGTTGCTGATGTTGCTTTTTCGGGTAACCCTGCGCTGCGCCCCGTGGCGGATGGCATTATGCTATTTGGTTTACTGGCTTATGCAGTGTTGTTGCCACTCATGCTTTACCGCCTGATTTTCTGTGGTGAGGTGCCAGATGCGGCGAAGCCAACCATTGCGATTCTGGCCGCACCTGCAAGCCTGTCTCTGGCTGGTTACTTAACCGTGAGTCAATCTCCCTCACCTGTCATTGTGGCGGTACTTTTGGGGATTGCTTTACTGATGACGCTGGTGATTTACGTGTCATTTGCCAAGCTGTTGCGTTTGCCATTCTCACCGGGCTATGCCGCGTTTACCTTCCCAATGGTTATCGGCGCGACAGCATTGTTTAAAACTGCGGCTTGGTTAGAGTCGGTTGGCGTGGCGGCAACTTATGTGAATCAGGTCTATGTGCTGGGTATTATCGAATTGGTGGTCGCGACCATTGTGGTTGGGTATGTAGCCATGCATTACCGCCGCTTCATTTCCCTGCAATGGAAAATGCCTGCCACAGCATAAGCATAATTTTCGCGAAACTGTTAAAAATAGCCTGCATCTTGTGCAGGCTTTTTCATTTCTAACTGCATGAAATTGCACTCTTGAGGGCATTCCGCCACAATCTCTCCAATACCGTTCTCATGAGTCTTGCCCGTGTTCACTGTCTATCACTCTAACCAGTTGGATCTTTTGAAAAGTCTGCTGGTCGCCATTATTCAGCAAAAGCCATTGGATAATCCTTTTCAAAAGGAATTAATCCTGGTGCAAAGCCCGGGCATGGCGCAGTGGCTCAAGCTTGAAATGGCCAAAGAGCAAGGGATTGTTGCGAACGTTGAGTTCCCACTTCCCGCCACTTTCATTTGGCAGATGTTCACTCAGATTTTGGACGATGTGCCGCAGCGAAGTTTTTTCAATAAAGAAGCGATGACCTGGAAGCTGATGACTGTCCTGCCAGAGCTCCTCGATCAACCAGACTTTGATGAACTCAAGCGTTACCTCGAAGGCGATGACGACAATCAGAAGCTTTACCAACTTGCGGGTAAGATTGCCGATATCTATGACCAATATCTGGTGTACCGACCTGAGTGGATAAAGGCATGGGAAAACGAGCAGATTGTTGATGAGTTGGCTGAGGAGAAAAGCTGGCAACCCAAGCTTTGGCAAGCGCTTTACGATTACACCCTTCAGCAGGAGCAGTCGCCGTTTCACCGTGCCAATCTCTATGAAGAGTTTATCGAGGCGCTAGCGTCCCATAAAGGGAAACCAGACGGTCTGAAAGGTATTGAGCGTGTTTTTGTGTTCGGCATTTCTGCTCTGCCGCCGCGTTATCTTGATGCCCTCAAAGCGTTGGGTGAGCATGTTGATGTCCACTATATGTTCACCAACCCTTGTCGTTATTACTGGGGAGATATCCGCGACAAACGTTATCTGGCGAGACGTGCTGCCAGCATGGAGTCACGCATCAGCCGTGCCAGTGATACTCAAGAGCCGGCGCAGTTTGCCCTGCCATTAGTCAGTGAAGATGATTCGGCCGAAGTCGGTAATAGCCTGCTGGCTTCTATGGGTAAGCTTGGCCGAGACAATCTACTGCTGATTTCTGACCTCCAATGTAATGAGGTCGATCAGGGCTTTGTTGATGTGCAGCGTGACAGCCTACTCCATCATATTCAGGCTGATATTCTTGATTTGATTGAACCGGGCAATATTCAAGAAACCCTTACCAGTGAGAGTAAGGTGGGTATTTCCGCTGAAGATCGCTCTGTCATGGTGGAGGTTTGCCACAGTCCGATGCGTGAAGTGGAAGTGCTGCACGACAGGCTGCTTGAGATGCTAGAACGAGACCCGGATTTATCTCCGCGGGATATTATCGTGATGGTCGCCGACATTAATGCCTATAGCCCGGCAATTCAGGCGGTATTCGGCAATGCGCCCGGTGAGCGCTTTATTCCGTTCTCGATTTCTGACCGCACTGCCGATCAGGAAAGTCCAATCCTAACAACATTCTTGCGATTATTAGGTCTTCCAGACAGCCGTTGTAGTGCAGCGGAGCTTCTGGAAATCCTCGAAGTTCCTTCGGTGATGCGTCAATTTGGTTTTGATAACCGCCAGTTTGAGAAGGTGAAATTCTGGGTAGAAGAATCCGGCATTCGCTGGGGACTTGATGATTCGACGGCGGAGCATTTCGCCTTGCCTCATCAACATCAGAACACCTGGTTGTTTGGTCTTAACCGCATGTTGCTGGGTTACGCAATGCCAAGCGAAGCAGGGCTTTATAACGATGTGTTGGCGTATGACGAAGTCCAGGGATTGGAAGCGGAGCTGGCGGGTAAGTTGGGAGAGTTCTTCCGTGTGATGTCGGCGACGCAAAAAGTGCTGCTCGGCGCGAAAGACGGTCATGCCTGGGTGCAGGCACTGACATCACTCTTTGACGAGATGTTTGCGCTGGATACAGACGAAGAATTAGCAGGGCAGCTTATCCGCACCCAACTGGATAACTGGCTGACCCAATTGGATGATGCAGGGTTCAACCAAACTCTGGCACTCCCGATCGTGCGTGATTATCTGAAAGAAAAGCTTGGGGGCGAGCGTGTCAGTCAGCGCTTCCTTGCCGGTCAAGTGAACTTCTGTACCCTGATGCCAATGCGTTCTATCCCGTTTCAGATGGTGTGCCTGCTTGGTATGAACGATGGCGATTACCCGCGCACCATCGCGCCGGTTGGCTTTGATTTGATGGCGGGTCGCACCCGCGCCGGTGACCGTTCCCGTCGGGATGATGATAGATACCTGTTCCTCGAAGCACTGCAATCAGCTCAGCAACGCCTATACATTAGCTATGTAGGCCGTTCCGTGCAGGACAACACAGAAAAAGTGCCTTCTGTATTGGTGACTGAATTACTCGATTATTGCCGTCTGGGATACTGCCTTGAAGGCGACCAATCTCTGCCCGAACACGAGTCCGGCGAGCGTCTGCTCAAAGCCTTGAATCACCATAATCCACTTGTGCCTTTCAGCCGACACGCCTTTACTGAGAGTCGTCAAAGTTACGCGGCGGAATGGTTACCAGCCGCGCGTGGCGAAGGGCAACTTGCAGCGCCTTTTCTTGATGGTAAAGCGCTGAGTGAAGAGCCTGAACTGCAATCCGGTGTGGTTGAACTTGCCGAGCTTCAGCGATTTTGGCGCTTACCTGTTCAGTATTTTTTTAATCGCCGCTTAAAGGTCTTCTTTGAGTCGCCGGAAGGGGCAATGGAAGACGCTGAACCCTTTGCGCTCGATAATCTTCACCGTTACCAGTTGCGCGATGCGCTTCTATCCCATGTTATCGCCCATGATGACAGTGAAGCTTCACTGGAAGCCTTTTTCAGGCAGCAGAAAGCGAGCGGCAGCTTGCCACTCAATCATTTTGGTGAATTGACACTTGAGACGGAACAAGCCGGAATATTGGCTCAGTACGCGCAATTGAAACCATTACTGAGCGACAAACGACAAGCGTTGGAGGTTAATCTTTCTGTCGCCACCTCCCGTGGCGCGGTCAAACTTCAAGGCTGGCTGGATGAGCGTTACCGCGCTGGTCGCATTTTGTATCGAAGCGGAAAAGTCAGGGCGAGAGACAAGCTAGCGGCATGGATTGATCATCTTTGCCAGTGCGCGGCAGGTGAGCAACTGGAAACACGCTTCATCGGAGTAGATGACGATGTGGTGTGGGGGCCTATTGCCAAAGAGGACGCTTTGTCGAGCCTTGCGGTTTACATCGAATACTATCTTGCGGGTACGGAAGCACCACTGCCTTATCTGCCAAATACTGCGCAGGCAGGCTTAGCGGCTTGTATTGATAAGAAAGGTCACTGGTCGGAAGACGACGCCTCGTTGGATAAAGCGCGCAGCAAGATGCGCGCAGCCTTTGAAGGGGGCTATATGGTCTCGGGCGAGGGGGAGAATGCTTACGTGGCTCGTGTCTGGCCACAGATAGAGGATGAGCTGCTTGACCAGGTTTTTGAGCTTGGAAAAACCTTGCTGCTACCTGCGCTAAGTGGCGAGAAAAAAGAAGACTGACTCAGGAGCCAGTCTTCTTAGTAAACTCAAGCGTTGATCTTGAACTTCGACAATTGACTGCGTCCGGTGTCGCTCAGAGATTTCACCTTGTCGCTCAGTCCCAGTGTATCTTCCGACGCTTCGCGGTTGGTGTGAGAAATATCGCTGACATTGACCACACTGCGTGCAACTTCCTGCGAAGCGCTGGCTTGCTGTGAGGTGGATGCTGCCACTGCGGTGTTCATTTGCTCCAATTCATTGATCAGTTGAGATAGGGCTGTCAGCTGAGTTTGGGCAAGTCTCGCCTGCTCAAGGCTTTGTGCGGTTTTGTCTGTACCGCTGCTCATGATTTTCGCGGCGACTTGAGCGCGCTCCTGCAGCCTTTCGATGATGGCGTTGATTTGAGTTGTCGACTCCTTAGTAGAGTGCGCTAGCTTACGTACCTCATCTGCTACCACTGCAAACCCTCGGCCTGCGCTGCCTGCACGTGCTGCTTCAATCGCGGCATTGAGCGCCAACAGGTTAGTTTGCTCAGAGATGTCGTTAATCACAGTGACCACATCGCTGATTTGGTCGCTTGATGCGGCCAGCTCGCGGATGCTTCTTTCAGCATCAATCACATCATCATTCACCTGCTCAAACTTACCCAGAGAGGCAGACAGTGATGCTTCAGCTTCAGTCACCAGCTTACGGGAGTGACGCGTACTCTCTTGTGCATTAAGTGTGCTGGATTCAACATCCTTGATAGCAGAGGACATTTCTTCCATCGCACTGGCCACTAAATCCAGCTCTTGGCTTTGGTTGCGAATACCGTCCGTTGAACGGTTCGCCAAATCAGCCATGGTTTTGCTGTCGCAATCTAGCTGAAGCAGCGTGGAATCTACGTTGGAAAGCAGGCCTTGCAATTGCTCACAAGCGGCGTTGAGATTGCGTGACATCTCACCAAGCTCGTCAGTGCTGTCGACATTGGCACGGGCTGTTAGATCACCACTCGCGACGATGCTGAGAGCGCGTTGAATTTCACGCACTGAATTCACCAGCATGCGGGAAAGTACGGTTGCCAGCAGAACCAGAACGGCAGTCACGAAAAGGGCAAAAAGTGCTGCCTGTGATGCTTCTTTCCATACCAACGCTTCCAGATCGTCAACATAAAGACCTGTACCGATCAGCAGTCCCCAAGGCTCATAGCGTTTTACTGCACTGACTTTTTCTAACGGCTCTTTACCGCCTGGCTTTGGGAACCAGTAGCTGGTAAATCCGCCCTCGATAGGCTGCGCTACTCGCCTAAAATCTCTGAGGAGTAGTGTACCTTTACTATCTCGAAAGCTGCTGAAATCTTTACCTAGCAAGCTTTTAGCACCCGCTAGCATGGTGCCTTTTTTATCAATGGCAAAGAAATAGCCATCAGCGCCAAAGGTGAGTGGTTGTATGGCTGCCATTGCCTTCTGACGACTGGCTTCGGAAGAATCGTTCTGATAGTGGCTGTCGACAATTTGTGTCGCCAGCTCGATGGTTTGCATTAAGCTGGATTTTCTCTCCAACAGGAGGTCTTTGTGCAGGCTTCTCGCTTGGAAAGCTGTTAGCAGGACAATGCTAATAACTGAGATGCATACTATAAGCAGTAGCTTATATCGCACAGATAGGTTTGCAACAAATTTCATACTCAGTATATCCGTGTGTTTAGATGTCCGTAACGAAAATGAAACACGAAGGGTTACTTAATTGGAGCAAAGTATCAATAGAACGATTCGTAATGAGAATTGTTTTTGATTGATCTGCTTCGCAGACTTATTTTTCATTACACAAGATGTCTAGCTTTTGGATCATGCCTGTAAAGGAAGTCGATAAATTCAGCTTTTGAAGACTAATTACAAAATGTCACGGTATTAATATCTCTACACAAACTGGGTGTTTAGGGCTCAGCTCTCCTGCCTGCCGAGAGAGCTTCAGTTTCCGCATTCATCCATTCGCTTTTACGGAAATGGAATGGCTGTTTATGGTGAAATTGGCCTCGAATTGAACAGCACAATGACCTCTGAAAGCGAGCATTTTCAGGTGGTTTGGGTATAAACTAGGGACATTATTCCCCATTGAGCCAACAGTGCATGCCAACCCAACTTCTTGACCCCATGTCATTTCCTCTACACGGACAGAGACTGATTGAAGCGTCTGCCGGTACGGGGAAAACCTTCACCATTGCGGGTTTGTATTTGCGGCTGCTGTTGGGACACGGCAACGAAGATACTGCGCATGCTTCGCCGTTGAGTGTCGACAAGATTCTGGTGGTGACTTTTACCGAAGCAGCCACTCAGGAGCTTCGTGATCGTATTCGCGCGCGTATCCATGATGCGCGTCTGGCATTTAGTCGAGGGCACAGTGATGACCCCGTAATTAGGCCATTGCTGGATGAGGTGCAGGACTACTCATATGCTGAGCGTTTGCTCCTGCAAGCTGAACGCCAGATGGATGAAGCGGCTATCTATACCATCCACGGTTTCTGTCAGCGCATGCTCACCCAAAATGCCTTCGAGTCTGGCAGCCTGTTTACCAATGAGTTTATTACTGACGAAAGCGTTTTACGTGAACGCGCGGTGTCGGATTACTGGCGACGCCAGTTCTATCCACTGCCCAAATCGCTTGCGGGTGTCGTGCGGGGTTATTGGGAAGCGCCACAGTCACTGCTGAAAGACATTAGCACTTACCTCTCTGGACCGCTGGTCACCATCAAAGCGCCGGATATGCCGGAAAACCTCGAAGATTTGCATCAGGAGAATCTGGCCAAAATAGAAGAGGTGAAAAGACTGTGGCGAGAGGCTGCCGCTGATCTTGAAGCTTTGATATCAGGATCAGGCGTTGATAAACGCAGCTACAGTAAAAAATCGCTGCCAAACTGGCTTTCTGAAGTCACGGAATGGGCATCCCGTTCAACAACCAGCTATGAATTGCCGAAAAATCTTGAGCGCTTTTCGGCATCGATGCTGGCAGAAAAAACCAAGAAAGGAGAAGTGCCGACGCATCCGGTATTTGAGGCGATTGATAAGCTGGTAGCTAACCCCCCAACGTTGAAAGATGCGCTGACGGCGAATGCTATTCGTCAGGTGAGAGTTTTACTGGCTCAGGAAAAAAGACGTTTTGGCTGGCTGTCATTCGATGATTTGCTGTCACAGCTTTCATCGGCGCTGGAAAGTGACAGAGAAGGTATTCTGGCTGAGCGCATCCGCACATTGTATCCGGTCGCCATGATTGACGAATTCCAGGATACTGACCCTCAGCAATATCAAATATTCAGCGATATTTACGCCGAGCAGCCTGAATGTGGCCTCTTTATGATTGGGGATCCTAAGCAGGCGATTTACGCTTTCCGCGGCGCAGATATTTTCACTTATATCCACGCGCGCCGTCAGGTCGCCGACCATTACAACCTAGGCACTAACTGGCGTTCGACAGCAGGCGTGGTAGAAGCGGTCAATCACGTATTCAAAAATGCGGAATCGCCATTTATCTACAACGATGACATTCCTTTCACGGCAGTTGCTCACTCACCGGGCGCTGAGAATCGCTATTGGGAGGTCAATGGCAATAAACAAGCCTCGATGACCCTTTGGCTGGATGAAACGTCAGAGCTGGTAGCGAAAGCCGATTACGAAAAGGAAATGGCACATGCTACGGCTAGCAGTATCCGCGAAGTGCTGACCAAAGCGCAGGAAGGTAGCGCGTATTTCTGCAAAGGCGACAAACGTAAGCCTATTCAGGCGGGAAACATCGCAGTGCTGGTAAGAACCGGTAGCGAGGCTGCCAAAGTGAAGATTGCACTGGCAAGGCAGGGCATTGCGTCTGTCTATCTCTCGAATCGCGACAGCGTGTTTTCGAGCCATCTTGCAGCGGATGTTCAAAGGCTACTTGCTGCGGTACTCACTCCTGATAGTGAGCGAACACTTCGCGCCGCGCTGGCAAGTGGCCTATTTGCGCTGACGGCGAGTGAAATCGACACCTTGAATCATGACGAAAAAGCCTGGGAAAGAGCGGTCATGGAGTTTTCTACCTACCAAACGGTTTGGTTTAGCCGAGGCGTGATGCCTATGCTCCGTCAGGTGATGCAACGCCGTGGTATCGCGGAGCGCTTGCTTTGTGAAGACAATGGTGAGCGGGCACTTACCGACTTGATGCATCTTGGCGAACTTTTGCAGCAGGCAAGTCAGACATTGGATAGCCATCATGCCCTTATCCGCTGGCTGGCTGACCATATCGACAACCCTAATGGCAACAGTGAAGAGCAGCAGGTGCGTTTGGAGTCTGAGCGTGACCTGGTGCAAATCGTCACCATCCACAAATCCAAGGGTCTGGAATACGATCTGGTTTACTTGCCGTTCGCCTGCAATTTTCGCCCATCAGACAGACCTTTTTTCCATGATGAAGACCACACGCCCGTACTGTCATTGACTGAGCCTGACTTTGCTATTGAACAGGCAGATAAAGAGCGTTTGGCCGAAGATCTTCGACTCGTTTATGTTGCTTTGACCCGTGCCGTCTACGGCTGCTTTATTGGTCTTGCACCGCTCAAAGACGGCAGAAAATCCTCGGGAGATACCGGGCTTCATAAATCAGCATTGGGTTACCTGATTCAAAAAGGTGAAGCGGCAGATGCTGCGGGATTGATGGCCGCGGTTGATTCGCTGCTGGCCGGTTGTGATGATATTGAGAGAACCGAACCACCAAAAGTAGTGGACGGAAAACTGGAGCCAGAGTTGGCTGATAATGAAGCCATTGAAGCGCGCACTTTCGAAGGGCGTATCCGCCGTGATTGGCGTCTGACCAGCTATTCCGGCTTGGTGAAGCAAGGCCACAGCAGTGCGCTCCCAGATTTACCTGCTTTTGATATTGATGCTGCAGAAGAGCAGAACGAAGAAAATGAGACGGAGACCGACAGCGCGCCGACCATATTCCAGTTTCCGAAAGGTGCTCGTCCGGGGACTTTCCTGCACACCTTGTTTGAGAACGTCGAGTTTGGGCAATACATGTTCAGCGAGGAAGTGGCCGAAATGATCCGCCATCACCTGCTGCTCGAAAACTACGACGAAACCTGGATACCTGTATTGCAGAAACTGCTGTCTGATGTCGTCTCTCAACCGCTTAATGACGAAGGATTGATGCTGTCTGAGGTCGATGAACCCGCAAGATTGACCGAGATGGAATTCGTGATGCCGGTGGAAAGACTTGATAGTGGCCGTGTGAACCGGTTAATTGCCGAACACGATCCTCTTTCAGCGCAGGCTGGTGAGCTGCACTTTGATACCGCCAGTGGCATGCTGAAAGGCTTTATCGATTTAGTGTTCTGCTGGCAGGGACGTTATTACGTATTGGACTGGAAGTCGAACTATCTTGGCGATTCGCCAGCAGATTACACCGAGGAGGCTCTGGCCGAAGCTATGGCGGATCACCGCTATGATTTCCAATATCAGATTTACTCACTCGCCCTGCATCGTTTCCTGCGCCAGCGCTTGCCGGATTACTCGCCTGAACACCATCTTGGTGGTGTTTTCTATCTCTTTGTTCGTGGTATTGAAGCGGGTACTCGTCATGGCATTTTTTATACTTCACCTTCTCTTGAACTTCTCGATGGCCTTGATGCCATTTTTTCCGGCGAAGGACAGCTTTCTGATGGAGAGAGCCTAAATGGCGATAAGTGAAAAACTCAACGCGCTGTATAAGCGTAAAGCCATCAGAGCCATCGACCGTCAGTTTTCCCAGTTTATCGGTGAACAACTCGGCGACGTTGAATCACCCATGGTGGGATGGGCTGCTTTAGTCAGCTTTGAGCTGGGTAAAGGTAATGTATGTATTGATTTGTCGGCTTTAGACAGCGCAAGGCTCTTTGACTTGACGCCCTCGGAATCGGCAGAACTTGCGATATTGATGACGCCTGAAAATGCACTGGCTCTGGTTTCCACATCTCCAGTTGTCGGCGATGGCAGTGTACCGACGCCAATGGTGTTGAGTGGCACCCGCCTTTATCTTCATCGCTATTGGGTCGCGGAGCGTTTGGTAACTAATGAAATTACAGCACGAGCGACAGAGCTGCCGTTGCCGATGACACTGCGCGGCGTGCTGGACGATCTTTTTCTACCGGATATGGCTTTGCTTCGTCAGTTCTATAGCACATGGGAAGACAGCGAAAAAGCTGAGAAACTGGCCGACTTTTTCGATATCACTGACCTGACTCAGGTCGATGTAGACGCGCTGAAAACGGCGTTAGATGCACAAGCTACGGATGCTCAAGTGCTGAGTCTAGTGCCAGACTCTGCACGATTGAACTGGCAGAAAGTCGCGGCAGCCGTGGCGCTTAGTTATCGCTTTGCTGTGATCTCTGGTGGCCCGGGAACTGGAAAAACTACTACGGTAGCAAAGCTTCTAGCGGCGATTGTTAGCAGTAGCGACAATCCAAATGGCCCTGAAATTAAGCTGGTGGCACCGACAGGTAAAGCAGCCAACCGCTTGACTGAATCCATCGGAAAAGCCGTTGCGGCATTGCCAGTAAGCAATAATGTGCTAGATAAAATCCCAACCCAGGCATCGACGATTCACCGACTGTTAGGCGCTATTCCAAACCGTGTTGAGTTTCGACATCATGCCGGGAACCGTCTTCACCTTGATGTGCTCGTGGTTGATGAAGCGTCAATGGTCGATTTGCCTATGATGGCCCGAATGCTTTCGGCATTGCCTGAGCATGCCAGAGTGATTCTTTTGGGAGATCGTGATCAGTTGGCTTCTGTGGAAGCTGGCGCAGTATTGGGCGATATCTGCCTTGATGCAGGAAGTGGTTTTAGCGCTGAGCGAGTAAAAACGCTGACTTCGTTGACAGGTTTCAATTTACCGCAGGAAGTCTCCCTGCCCGCCGTGTCGGATGGTGTTTGTTTACTGCGTAAGAGCTACCGATTCCATGCCAAATCTGGAGTTGGGCAACTTGCTTACGCGATTAACGCTGGTGAGCCACGTTGGGTAGATAGAGTCTTGCAGCAAGGCTTCGGTGATATCGCTCTTCACGATCTTGATGGTGACGTGTATGGCGAAGCTATCGCAATGACGGTCAATGGGTATCGAAGCTACCTCGCAGCGTTATCAGAGGGAGCAGATAATCGAACCTTGCTCAGACATTTCTCTGATATCCGTCTGCTGTGTGCGCTGTCTGATGGCCCGTTTGGGGTCAAAGGTTTGAACACGGCAATTGAAAAAGCACTGACCAAAACGGGTTTGATCGCACCAGGGGAAGAGATTTTTTATCCCGGAAGACCCATTATGGTGACGCAGAATGACCATGGTCTGGGTTTGTACAACGGTGATATCGGCATTGTGGTGAAGCAGGAAGAAGGACTTCGCGTGGTGTTTGAAATGGCGGACGGTTCAGTAAAAGCCTTTCTGCCAAGCCGTCTTCCCGAGCATCAAACTGCCTACGCAATGACGATTCACAAATCTCAGGGGTCTGAATTCAGTCATACTATTTTGGTGTTACCACCAACGCCAACACCTGTGATGACAAGGGAACTGGTTTATACGGGCGTGACACGCGCAAAAGACAGGTTGGATGTTTATGCCACCCGCACTAGTTTGGCGCGGGCGGTGAAGCGTAAAACGCAGCGATTTAGCGGCTTGGCAGACGCATTACGCGTCCGTTAAGCGCCAAAGTCAGTACCTTAGAACGGCGCTGCAGGTTGTAGAGCTCTTGCTTGGCATCCGGCAGCGCAGTGACATCAGCCTCAACAAAACCATGCTCGCGGAACCAGTGGATACTGCGGGTCGTTAGCACGAATATCGTTTTTATCCCTGATTGCGAAGCTTGTTGCTGGATGTATTGCAGCAGGTTGGTGCCACGGTCACTGTCACGATATTCAGGATGAACTGCGACACAGGCCATTTCTGCTGTTTGTGATTCAGGGTAAGGGTAAAGTGCTGCACAGCCTATGATCCGTTCATCGCGATCGATCACAGTAAAGCGGGGTATTTCCTGTTCAAGTTGCTCCCGTGAGCGTCTCACCAGAATACCTTGCTCTTCCAAAGGGCGGATAAGCTCCAGGATGCCGCCGATATCATCAATGGTTGCCTGACGAATACGTTCGGCGCTTTCGGTAACAATCTGGGTACCGATACCTTCAACTGAGAAGAGTTCCTGAATCAAAGAACCATCAACTTTATAGCTGAGAAGGTGACTTCTTGGTACTCCAGAGCGGCATGCCGCGACTGCACCACGTAGGAACCTGACTGTGCCGGAGTTTTCATCACCCGCGGTCGCGCGCTGACGCAGAATTTCTTCAGCCTGATGAGGGAAAAGTTCTGAGAGTACATTGCCATTAGGACCAATCACACCTTGCAGCGAACAAAAGCCGATGAGCTTGTCTGCATTAAGGCGAATCGCCAACTGTGTGGCAACTTCTTCAGAGGTCAGGTTGAAACATTCCCCGGTGACGGAGCTGGCAACAGGGCCCAAAAGAACGATCGAGTGTTGATCGAGCTGGCGGTGAATGCCTTCGATATCGATCCGGCGGATCCGCCCGCTATGGCAGTAATCTATACCCTCATCTACGCCAAGTGGTTGTGCAATCACAAAGTTCCCGCTGACGACGTTGATCTGGGCGCCTGCCATTGGGGTGTTGTTCAGGCTCATGGAAAGGCGGGCAGTAATATCGAGTTGAAGCTGACCGGCAGCCTGCTTTACCACTTCGAGTGCAGCTGAATCTGTTACCCGAACACCTTTATGATAAGGCGTCTCAACCCCTTGCTTCGCAAGGTTTTGGCTGATTTGCGGGCGGGCACCATAGACTAAAACCAGTCGTAAGCCTAGGCTGTTGAGAAGTGCTATATCATTGACAATATTGCCAAAATTGGAATCAGCAATGGCTTCGCCACCCAGCATGATGACGATGGTTTTGTTTTGGTGCGCGTTCACATAGGGCGCAGATTGCCTAAATCCGTTTACGAGTGCTGTACTGCGAAGTTTCAACACCTTACTCCATGTTTTTTGATTTTATATGCTGCGATAGTGACTAATTATTCTTGGTTTGGCAAGGGGCGTGATACAGCTTCAAACAATGAATGCCTGACTTGGTCGGCAATGATGTCCTTTTTATAATAGTATTGTTAGTACTTGAGAGTTTCTCTCTGAATTGAGATTTCATTTGTGGGTATCGTCGGACAATCGTTACTGCTCTTCACCGCGCTAATATCGGGGGTTATCGGCTATCTGGTAGCCAATGACATTCCTGTTTTCGCTGAGGTCGACCAAACGCTTATTTACGGAGAGTGGGTGGAACAGGGTGTGCCAACTTATGCGGCAGACCGGTTTGAAGTGCGAAAAGATGGTATCTATATCAAAGGTGCCCGCACCACCAGTTACTATGAGTTTACCGGCAGCAAACTCATCTACACCGTCGGCAACAATACTTATCTTTACACAGTGGAAGATAAAAATACGCTCCAGAGAGAAAAGCCTTATCACTACAGCACACCATTCACCCGACGCTGAAATCAATAGTTCGTCGGCAAAACTCTGAGGAGCTCGGTGACCGGGCACAAACCAAGAGCTACGCGGCGAATCCTATCTGCAATGTCTTCATTCCCACCAAGGCAGCGTCGAATACTGTTATTGATCATTTCATCGCTGCTTCCATCACTGGCTAAAGTACGAATCCATTGATATTCGATTGAGTCAGTGTCGAGTAACGTCTTTCTCCCTACTTTTAAATCCATTCTAAGCTCCCTGACAATTTTGTTTAATTTTTAAGACACTTTCTTTTCATCGGATTTAAACGAATTTCTATGACAGAAATGTGACAAAGTATTTCAAAGTTCGGCGCATATGCTTTCGATCGCATTATAAGTCTCAGTTAATGTGTGGGTTTATACGGTCAACATCGCCTTTTGATTGCAGAAAGAGCGGGGTTCTGTCACCCTCTTTTTATTGTTTTCTTACTCAGGAATACCTGTGAAAAAGGCCCTTTCTGTTGTCGGCATTTCCTTACTCCTTGCCGCTTGTGCACGTCCCACTGACCGCGGTCAGCAATACATTGATGGGCGTTTTGATGATGTTCTCAACCCGGTTGAGCTAGTTGCTTCCGACAAAGCGCGTGACTATTCCCTTTTCCCTGCTCAACTTGAAAAGGTTGAATCCCGTTCACCTTCCCTGACCAAAGCGAACCAAGACGTTTATGAAAGCGTCAAAGCATGGCTGGCTGAAAGTGGTGAACCCACGGCACTGGGCGACTATGGATTGTCTCTTGAGCAAATGGGGGGCGGTGACGGCTATGGTAACGTGCTGTTTACTGGCTACTTCTCTCCAGTGATTGAAATGCGCCACAAACCGGATGCGCTATTCCGTTATCCAGTTTATGCAATGCCGCAATGTGATGATAAATGTCCTACCCGTGAAGAAATCTATAATGGTGCATTGGACGGGTTGGGGCTTGAGCTTGGCTATAGTGCTTCGCTGATCGATAACTTCATCATGGAAGTGCAGGGCAGTGGCTTCATTCATTTTGGTGATAACGACCAGCTTGAGTACTTTGCCTATGGCGGCAAGAATGGCCACCCTTACGTCAGTATTGGCAAAGTGCTGATTGAGCGCGACGAAGTGCCACGTGAGAAAATGTCACTGAAAGCCATCAAAGACTGGGTAGCACAGCAGGATGAAGCGACGGTGATGGAGCTATTAAATCAAAACCCTTCATTTGTTTTCTTTGCTCCCAAGGCGGCGCATCCAGTGACTGGCACTGCGGGGATCCCGCTGTTGTCTGGAGCGTCAGTGGCAGCCGATCGGGAGTTCTTACCAATGGGCACTGTGCTGCTGGCGGAAGTGCCTCAGCTTAATGAAGAAGGCAACTGGAACGGTCAGCACGTGTTGAAACTGTTGATGGCGCTAGATACTGGTGGTGCGGTGAAGAAGAACCATCTCGATCTTTACCACGGTATGGGGGAAGAAGCTGGGATTAAAGCTGGCCATCACAAACACTTTGGGCGTGTCTGGAAGCTCACAAAGCCCGTTGAGAATGACGATTCTGTTCAGCAGTAACGCAGTAACATAGGGGCTGCTGCCCGAAGGGTTCTGCTCTAAGCGTTTTATGCTTTGTTGAGGTGTATTTGCTTAGAATGACTAGGCGGCACACACCTCGCCGCGCCTAAAACGCTTATAGCGAGAACAAAATTTAACCACCAAAGGTCAACAGCCCCTAACCAATAGAGACAAAAAAGGCGGGTTTCAAACCCGCCTTTTATTTTATCAAAGTGGCTTATTTGATCAGGCCAACTTCTTTGTAGTATTTCGCCGCACCTGGGTGCAGAGGTGCAGACAGACCGTCAGCAACCATTTCTTCTTTCTTCAGATTTGCGAACGCTGGGTGCAGACGACGGAAATCGTCAAAGTTCTCAAACACCGCTTTGGTTACGTTGTAGATAACGTCTTCTGGCACTTCAGCAGAAGAAACGAAGGTCGCACCAACACCGAAGGTTTGAACGTCGCCGTCGTTACCACGGTACATGCCGCCTGGGATAGTCGCTGTACGGTAGTAGTCGTTGTCAGAAACCAGCTTGTTAGAGGCTGCGTTGTTCACTTCAACGATAACGCTATCACATGCAGTGGTTGCTTCCTGGATTGCACCACTTGGGTGGCCCACTGTGTAAACCATTGCGTCGATTTTGTTATCACACAGCGCTTTAGATTGCTCAGCAGCTTTCAATTCAGAAACCTGTTTGAAATCGTCCATGGTCCAACCCATGCCTTCCATCAGTACTTCGATAGTACCGCGCTGGCCAGAACCAGGGTTACCGACGTTTACACGCTTGCCTTTCAGGTCATCAAACGTTTTCACGCCTGCGTCAGCACGTGCAACAACAGTGAACGGTTCTGGGTGAACAGAGAAGACAGCACGCAGGTCTTTGTATGCGCCTTGGTCTTTAAATTTGCTTGAACCATTGTAAGCGTGGAATTGCCAGTCAGACTGAGCGATACCCATGTCCAGCTCGCCTGCACGGATGGTGTTGATGTTGTAGATAGAACCACCGGTAGACTCAACCGAACAACGGATGCCGTGTTCTTTCTTAGTTTTGTTTACCAGACGGCAGATTGCACCACCTGTTGGATAGTAAACACCAGTGACACCACCAGTACCGATAGTAACGAATTGATTAGCTTGTGCTGGTACGGCAGTTAAAGCAGCTGCAAAGCTCATTGCGGCCAAAGTTGGTTTTAACGCTTTCATGCTTTAGTCCTTGTCGATGATGTGATTGCTAACGCGGTGAGAGTCCGCTGTTAATAATTTGTGAGTCCATATTGCGCCGAAATTATCTGATAGTTAGTTTTTCGATCGCAAGAGATGCGCCTCACGATTCAAAGCTACAGGAGATATTTTTTCTTAAATCTTCTGCAGAGTTGATATATAAACCCATGTTTTGAGACATAACGGCGATTTGCTGTACAAGTTCTGCATTATTATCCGCACACTGTCCCATTAAATTCATTAGGTTATTTTCGAAACCAACGCGTACATCTCCTCCCAATGACATCGCTGCACTTAGACATTGATGCTCATGTTCTCCAAATGCACAGGTTGCCCACGAAATTCCCTCGCTGGTTATGCGTTTAATATCAAATTCGAGCAAATCAGTTGGTGCTGACAACATGTCTTTTTTGTACTTGCCTAGTACCAATAGTAGGTGATGGCCGCTATTAGGCAACGTCTTGTCATTAACCATTTGAAAGTAAAGCGACAAATCTGCAGCATCATACAAAATGTACTGCACATAGATACGCCGCTCATTGAGCTCGTAAAAGAAACGGCTGGCGTCTTTTTCAAACGCAGCATTTGGGCGAAGTTCGCGAAGGGCGAGGGAGACAGCTTCTGGCTCGGTGCCTCGCACCAGCGCCATTTGCTCTTCCGGTTGATAGAGACCTACCGCCTCAGTCGTTAATTGTATCACCATGTCGGAATCAAAACGGGCCCTTGTTTCCACAAGCCACTCCCTGTTCAGTCCAACATCCAACGAGTGCTTGCCTTGTCCATCACGTATATGCATGTGTGCCATCGCTGCGCCCGCACCTTTGCATTGTGCCAGACACGTGGCCATGTCTTCGATGGTCATTGGTAGTTGCTGGTGGTCATCCTTTCCGCGTCGTGCACCATTCGGTGCAACAATAATAGTTCTTCCTTTTTGCACCCGATTTTCCTATGCGAATACGTTATCTAATGTGATAGCCAAGCGTTTCACCAACTCATCAATTTCGTTCTCTGTGATGATGAAAGGTGGTGCAAGCAAAACGTGATGACCTTGCTTGCCATCAATCGTGCCACCCATGGGGTAACACATCAGGCCATTTTCCATGGCGGTTTTCTTCACTTGCGCATGGAGAGGACGTGAAGAAGCAAACGACGCTTTGGACGCTTTGTTTTCAACAAACTCCAGCCCGATGAACAGACCTCTTCCGCGAATATCCCCGACATAAGGGTGATCGCCGAATGTCTGATTTAACTGTTTGACCAGATAATGTCCCCGTTCAGTCACTTCACTAAGAACACCAGCATCCAACGCATCAAGCGTGGCACACGCAGCTGCACATGCCAAAGGGTGAGCCATAAAAGTGTGTCCATGCTGGAAATATCCGGTTCCGTGGAAAATCGCATTGTAGATGTTGTCGTGGATCATCACTGCGCCAATTGGTTGGTAGCCAGCAGCCAGCCCTTTTGCCATGGTCACGAGATCAGGCACGATATCTTCCTGCTCATAGGCAAAATAGGTGCCAGTGCGGCCACAACCGCACATCACTTCGTCAAGGATGAGCAGTACTCCATATTTGTCGCAAATTTCACGAATGCGTTTGAAGTAGCCTTTCTCTGCCACCAGTGCGCCAGCGGTCGCGCCAACAACTGGTTCAGCCACGAAAGCAATGACAGTTTCTGGACCAACAGCGAGTAGCCGCTCTTCCAACTCATTCGCGACACGCTGACCATACTCGAAATGGGTTTCATCGTTTCGCCTATCACGATAGGCGTAACATGGTGCAATCAACTCACCATTTTGCATCAGCGGTGCGAAGGGCTCTTTTCGCCACATATTCCCCCCCACACCCAGCGCACCCAGCGTGTTGCCGTGGTAGCTTTGTCGGCGCGCGATGTAGCGGGTCCGCGAGGTTTCGCCTTTTTCCAGAAAATATTGGCGCGCCATTTTTAGGGCAGCTTCGACTGCTTCAGAACCGCCGCTGACCAGATAAACGTGGTTCAGTGGGCCGGGCGCTTTGTCTGCCAAACGTGCAGCCAATTCTTCTGCTGCTGGGGAGGTGAAAAATCCAGTATGAGCATATGGAATAGTGTGCAGTTGATTTTCTATTGCACCTAACACGCCCGAATGGCTGTGGCCGAGACAGGATACGGCTGCACCGCCGCATCCATCTAAGTACTGACGTCCTTCACTGTCCACAAGAAATACGCCGTTGCCGCCAGCAACAACCGGTAATTCAGTGTGGCAATGTCTTTGTAGTATGTTTGTCATGATTTCCCTGAGCTACTCACTGATCAAAATTTGTTTGGTTATACGGCTCAGTATGGACAGGTTGGAAATTGAACAGCAAACGATATAAATTCAGAGGGTATGCCAAAAATTCATGGGAAAAATACATGGCTATGCCTATTCCACCAATGAGGACCTTGCGGACCTTTACGGTAGTTGCGCAGACATTGAGTTTTTCAAAGGCGGCAAAGCTGTTGAATCTGACGCAAAGTGCAATCAGCAAGCAAATCCTGCATTTGGAAGAGTTGATGGGATGCTCTCTGTTTGAGCGTACGGGGGGAAAAGTGGAACTGACGGAGGCGGGTAGGCGATATCTCCCCTCTGTTGTTGAAGCCCTGGAAAATTTACAACACGCCACATCTACGGTTATGCAGACTTCCGAGACAAAAAGCCGTATCGAAATCTCTGTGCCGCCTTCTTTAGCAAGTATGTGGTTGATACCGAGGTTGGAGGCATTCAGAAGTGCTCACCCCAATATCGAACTGGCAGTTCGGGCGAGCGTAACATCTGACAGTCAGAATCGGTATCAAAGCGATATTGCAATCCACTGCTTGCCTTTATCGACTCATGAAGAGGAAGCAGAACTGCTGATCCGTGAAAGACTGATGCTGGTGGCATCCTCCGAACTTGTGGGGAATACACAGACGGTTGAAGACTTATTACCCTTACATGCCATCAGTCATATCACCCGCCCTCAAATCTGGAACCAGTTTTGGCATTATCTGGACGTGGCGCCAAGCGGTCCGACCTACGGCACAGGCTTCGAGCACTTTTACATGGCGTTGGAAGCGGTGAAGCACCACGAGGGAATGGCATTGATCCCCCAATTTCTGATTCAGGATGCACTCAATCGAGGGGAAGTGGCTAATCCCCTTTCCCTTAGCTTTAATAGCTTGTATGGATATTTCCTTTTCAGCCATGGCTATAAGCGAAGGCTGGGGCCGGTTAAGCAGGTAATAGCATGGCTCAAACAGGAATTGATGCCGACAACTACCAGAAGAATGTAAGGCGTCGCCGTAGCATGGACATTTTGCGTTCAAGCGAGTATAAACCGCAATCCACGTCGGAAATCGAGAAACAGAGCGAACAATTATGACAACGACTCAACCTGCATCTGAAGGCTATCAGCAACGCTTTGGCGGTACCCGCCGTTTATATGGCGCTACTGAGCTTGAGATTCTGCGCCAATCGCATGTGTGTGTGATTGGTATCGGTGGTGTGGGGTCATGGGCAGTTGAAGCGCTCGCCCGAAGCGGTGTTGGTGAGTTGACTCTGATTGATATGGATGACGTGTGTGTTACCAACATCAATCGTCAAATTCACGCGATGTCTGGCACTGTGGGTCAAAGCAAAATCGAGGTGATGGCAGAGCGCGTGCGCGCGATCAATCCCGATTGCAAAATCAATCTGATTGATGACTTCATTTCGGAAGACAATATTCCTGAGTACATCACCAAAGATTATAACTACGTGCTGGATGCCATCGACAGCATCAAGCCAAAAACCGCGTTGCTGGCGTTCTGTAAGCGCAACAAAATCAAAATTATTACTGTCGGTGGTGCGGGTGGTCAAATCGATCCGACGCAAATTCAGGTCGCTGACTTAACCAAAACGATTCAGGATCCGCTGGCGGCAAAACTTCGCAACAACCTTCGCCGTTTCCACAACTTCACCAAAACCCAAGGGCGTAAATTTGGTATCGATTGTGTGTTTTCAACAGAACAGCTGAAGTATCCTCAACCTGATGGCTCGGTGTGTGAAACGAAAGCGACGGCAGAAGGCCCGAAACGAATGGATTGCGCCAGTGGATTTGGCGCCGCAACCATGGTCACTGCAACCTTTGGTTTTGTTGCTGTCTCGCGCATCATCGCCAAGCTGACCGCGAAAAAATAAACCGCTTAGAGACAAAAAAAAGAAGGCCGCGAATACACGCGGCCTTCTTCGTTTTCTAGCGTTTAAGCATCAGCTTTAGCGCGGGGCTTTTTCGCTGCTGGCTTTGCTTCTGCTTCAGGTTGAATCGGAAGCACTTGCTTCACGTAGTTACCTGGTGCAACACCGAGTACTGGGAAGTTCTCTGAACCTTGTGCATACGGCTCGATCTTTTCCTTCGGATTGTAAGCGGAAAGCCATTCATCCCAATGAGTCCACCACGAACCTGAGTTGTGATCGGCAGACTCAAACCAATCGTCAGCAGATTCACTCAGCTCGCTGTTTACCCAATAACCATATTTACCTTTCGCAGGGTGGTTCACGATACCAGCAATGTGGCCTGACTCACCCAATACAAAGGTCTTGTTGCCGCCCACATTCAGTGCGCCGCGGTAAGTCCCTTGCCAAAGTGCAATGTGGTCTTCTTTGGTTGAGATGAAATAGGTCGGGATTTTGATCTTGTTCAAATCAATCCAAACGCCACCCACTTTAACGCCTTTGTCCTGAACCAGCTTGTTGTTCAGGTACAGCTCACGAAGCATAAAGTTATGCGTCGCTGCTGCTACGTTGGTGCTGTCACTGTTCCAGTACAGAAGATCGAAATCTACCGGGCTGTTGCCCTTGAGGTAGTTATCGATGTAGTAGTTCCAGTACAGGCTGTTTTCGCGCAGCAGGCTAAAGGTGACGCTCAATGAGCGGCCATCCATGTAACCGCGAGCCGTGTTTTGCAGCTCAATCGCACTGATCACGCTATCGTTGATGTAAGCACCTACTTCACCTGGCTGACCGAAGTCGAGGAGCGTAGTAAAGAAAGACGCAGACTTGATGCGGGCTTTCATGCGTTTCGCGGCGTAGTACGCGATGGTCGATGCCAGCACGGTACCACCGATGCAGTAGCCAGCGGCGTTGATTTGCGATTGACCGGTAATGTCTTCAATCGCAGACACTGCTTTCACCACGCCTTCTGTCACATAGTCACCGAATTCAACGTCTTTCTGCTCAACACCAGGGTTGCGCCAAGACATCATAAACACAGTGTGGCCTTGTTCGACCAACCAGCGCACCATCGAGTTCTTCTCACGAAGATCAAGGATGTAGTACTTGTTGATGAACGGTGGCACGATAAGAAGTGGTGTCGCGTTGACAGTTTTAGTCAAAGGACGGTACTGAATCAGCTCAAACAGTTCGTTCTGGAACACGACATCGCCTTGTGTATTGGCGATATCTTCACCAATACGGAAAGCGTTGTTGTTGGTCATGCGTACCTTGAGGATATCAGAGCTGGACTCGATATCTTCTTGCAGGCTTTGCAGTCCTTTCACCAGATTCTCGCCGTTTTTCTCCATAGTCAGCTTAAGCAGCTCAGGGTTAGTACCCACGAAGTTGCTTGGTGACATGGCATTAATAGCCTGACGAGAGAAGAAATTCAGACGCTCTTTCGCTTTTTCGTCCAGTCCTTCCACCGCATTGATGGTTTCCAGATAGGTGCGACCAAACAGAAGATATGATTGCTTGATGAAGTTGTAGAACACTTCATCCTGCCAGCCCTTGTCCTGGAAACGTTTGTCGTCTTTTTCCGGCGTCACAATTTCTTCATTGTTTGCCGCAAGCGCAACGTTTTGCCAGATTTGCATTTGCTGTTCCCACCACTGCATTTGAATTTGCAGCATCGCGGCAGGTTGATTTGCAGCACCCTCAAGAAGTTTTGCGGTGTCTTCGAGACTCTGCTCTTGTATGGCTTTGTTCAGGGGGGTGTTTACGGCTGCCTTGCCTTGCTCAAGATCCTTCCACCATTGCTGGTTACTCTCTTGGAGTTTTACAAGGTAGTCCGAGAAGAAGTTCTGATACATGTGTAAACCCTCTTGATCGGAAACAACACCGCCCTCTGCAGCGAGAGGGCGGGTCTACCTAAAATTAAGCTGGTTGAGCAGCTTTCAGGTTTTCAGTAGTCAGTTGTTCCAGATCGTCCTTGAACTCCTTCGCGATAGATTGCAGCTTGGTGCTGTCATCCATCATTTGCTGAGACAGTTTAGTCAGCGCTGCCAGTTGTTGGCTGCTGTATGCAGTCATAGAAGTTACGTCAGTGACTTCACTAGCTGCTTTAACTTGTGCCAGACCCATTTCGCTGTAAGTTTTTACTGCGCTCAATTGAAGTTCAGTCAGAGTTTCAACGTTCTTAGCAACCAGTTTGTTGAACTTAACGTAAGGTGCCAGAGTTTTTTCAGTTTGCTCAGAGAATGCTTTAAACATATCGGTGTACATGGTGTTTCTCCTAAGTGTATTAATTAGATCCAAGGGGGTTTAACGTTCTTAGCTATCAGCACGTTTCACGACAACTGCCGTACCCATGCCGCCGCCGATGCAAAGCGAAGCAACACCATATGTGCCTTCGCGTTTTTCCAACTCATGAATCAGTGAAACCAACACGCGGTTACCTGATGCTCCGAGTGGGTGACCCAATGCGATTGCGCCACCATTGACGTTCGCCTTCTCCAAAATGCTGTCAGTGCTTACACTGTGTGTGTCCGCCAATTGGTGAACAACACCCAGAGCCTGAGCAGCGAAGGCTTCGTTGAGCTCAAACAGATCCACGTCGGAAATAGATAACTCTGCTTTTTTCAGAGCTTCTGTTACTGCACCTACAGGGCCAAGGCCCATGATTTTTGGATCTAACCCAACTTGCGCATAGCTGGTGATTTCAGCCAACGGTTTCAAACCAAGGCGTTGAACCGCAGCTTCAGAGGCCACGATCACAGCGCTGGCACCGTCGTTTAGACCTGATGCGTTACCCGCAGTAACTGTGCCTTCGCGATTAAAGGCAGGGCGAAGTTTCGCCAGACCTTCTTGCGTGCAGTCTGCTTTAGGGTATTCATCGGTATCGAAAATGACGGTTTGGCGACGTTGTTGTATTTCAACCGGAACGATTTCATTTTTGAAACGACCCGCTTCTACAGCAGCAACGGCCTTTTGTTGGCTCTGCTGTGCATACGCGTCTTGTTGCTCGCGACTTAGGCCAACGAGTTCAGCAACGTTCTCAGCAGTAACGCCCATGTGATATTGGTTGTAGACGTCTGTCAGGCCATCGTTGATCAGAAGATCTTTGAGGCCGATATCGCCCATTTTTTGTCCGCCGCGCAGGGAGCCTGACGCTGCGAACGGGATTTGAGACATGTTCTCGACACCAGCTGCCACAACCACTTCTGCGTCGCCGCAGCGAATGTGTGCAACCGCATCCATGACCGCTTTCATGCCGCTGCCACAAACCATATTGATGGCATAAGCTGGAACGGTTTCTGGTAAGCCCGCATAAATGGCAGCCTGACGGCCAATGCCCATGCCTTGACCTGCACTGACCACGTTGCCGAGAATAACTTCATTGATGGCGTCTGGGGCAACATTACCTGCTTCCAGAGCACCTTTGATTGCAGATGCCGCCAGCTTACCTGCTGGAACATCTTTCAGAGAACCTGTGAATGCACCGATCGCGGTACGCTTAGCCGCGACAATATACACTTTTTCCATGTGTAACCTTTCCCAATTAGTTCATGTACAAGCCGCCGTTGACCGACAGCGTTTCCCCGGTGATGTAAGCACCTGCATCACTAGCAAGATACGCGACTGCATCTGCAATTTCTTCCGGACGAGCCAGTCGCTTCATTGGAATCTCACTTTTGATAGATTCCAGCACTTCATCGCGCATAGCTTCTACCATTGGGGTTGCTGTGTAGCCAGGGGCAACGACGTTAGCGGTCACACCGTATCTTGCACCTTCAAACGCCAGAGACTTGGTGAAGCCAATCATGCCTGCTTTTGCAGCTGCGTAGTTGGTTTGACCAAACTGACCTTTCAGGCCGTTAACAGATGAGATATTGACCACGCGGCCACCGCCTTTCTCGCACATAGCAGCAAAGAGAGGTTGGGTTACGTTGAAAAGGCTATTGAGATTGGTATCGATAACAGCGTGCCAGTTATCTGCCGCCATTTTCTTGAAAAGACCATCTCGGGTGATACCCGCGTTATTGATGATAACGTCGATAGTGCCTTCTTCTTCAAGAAGCTTGGGGAGACGCTCTGCACATTCAGCTGTGTTGGTCACATCAAGTTCAAATAAGCGTACCTGATCTGAATCGAATTTCTTCTCTTCAAACCACTCCTCAGCACACTGAAGGTTCCCGGTGAAGTAGGTAGCAATCACGCGATAGCCCTGACTTACCAATTTTTCAGTGATCGCCGAGCCGATACCACCTTTTGAACCGGTGATGAGCGCGAGTTTCTTCATTGTTGACTCCATTCTTAACAACAAGCAATTGAACTTTGACCCCTGTAACTGCATTTGGTTATCCAAAAATACAGGCACCTGTAATTTTTTAGTTTTAGCGCGTAAGGGTTGAGACTATGGAAACTCATCTAGTCTCGAATTTAGAATAATTATTATGTGTGATGGTTTTATGACCACCGGAATTAAAGATATACAATCTTATGAGTAAGGCAAAAGGAATTAGGGGAGAATTATAGAAACAAGATCTTGATCTACAACAAAACACCATAAGTTAACGTGATGTTAATTTATGGTTTTTATTTGGATCTATTAGGGTGGGAATTGTGTTTAATAAGCAATTTTCTTATTTTGTTCACCATTTATTGATGCGTTAAATAGGTATTTTTACTGCTCAAAAATGCACCAAATGAATTTAAGAAAGAAACTTCTGACTCTGCAAATGCAAACATAGAATAATTGACCGACCTCTCAGGTTTAAAGTGTCACCTGTACGGTAAAGTGGTCAGATAAAGCGGTGAATTTGTAGCGAAAACACCGCTGTAGGTCAGGTTCTATAAGGCTTTTAGCTGATTAATGATGGCGTGGACACCATTGCTTCGGGATTGGCTGATATGGCCGAGAAGATCCATTGCTTCCAGGTAGCTCTCGAAATCAAATGAAAGAATATCTTCTTTGGACTTTCTTTCGACAGCAGCAAGAATTATCGCTAACAATCCTTTAACAATTCTTGCGTCGGAATCAGCAGAGAAAAAGTAGACTCCCTCGCAATTTTTCCATGTAAGCCAAACTTTGCTTTCACATCCAGGTACGGAAATACTGTCGGCTTTTAATGTTTCATCCATGGTTGGTAGCTTTTTTCCCATCTGAATAACCAGACGGTATTTATCTTCCCAGCTTCTACATTTCAACATCTGATTCAAAATGTCATCAGTAGAAATGTCAGAGCCAAATGGATGTGATGGCAATATGTTTGTCATGGGTTAACTCAATGGTTAGCGAAAAAGACTGTCGATATTTTAAAGCAAATCACAGGCTTTCTGAATGGCGGCGACGCAGCGTGATATGTCGTCTTCGGTGTTGTATAGGGCAATAGAAATACGCACACAACCATTAATGCCAAGTGCATCCATCAATGGATGGGCACAGTGATGTCCAGAACGCACCGCAATACCCTGTTGATCCAGTAAGGTGGCGATGTCGGAGTGATGGACGCCATCGACGGTGAATGCAACGACACTGGCTCCGTGTTGTAACCCGATGATGCGCAGATCTTCGATATTTTGGATACCTTCGACCAGCTGGTTCTGCAGCGCTGCAATATGCGCTTCTGCCCCTTTATGGTCAATGTTGGCCAGCCAGTGAATAGCTTCCCCCAGTGAAATGGCACCTGCGACATTGGGAGTGCCTGCCTCAAACTTCGCTGGAGATTCCGCATACTGGGTGCCGGAAAAACTGACTTTCTCTACCATTTTTCCCCCGCCGTGCCACGGTGGCATCGTTTCCAGCAGGGAAGGCCTGCCATAAAGTGCACCGATCCCAGCAGGCGCAAACAGCTTGTGACCAGAGAAAACATAGAAGTCGGCATTCATGGTTGTCACATCAACGTTCTCATGCACCACGGCCTGCGCGCCATCAACCACCACAATTGCGCCTGCCAAATGGGCTTTCTCAATGACCGCTTCAACGGGATTTCTTGTACCTGTGACGTTGCTGATATGCGCAATGCACAGCATTCGTGTTCTAGACGTCAGCAGGTTATCCAGTTCAGCCAGTTCTAACTGACAAGTCTCCGGGTTAACTGGCCACTTAACCACGTTTGCACCGGTTTGCTCTGCCACTATCTGCCAGGGAACGATGTTGGCGTGGTGTTCCATTTCAGTCACGATGATCTCATCGCCAGGTTGAAGGTTTTGCCGGGCGTAGGTCTGTGCAATCAGATTGAGTGCTTCTGTTGCACCACGCGTCCAGACAATGCCTTCGACGGGGGCATTCAGGAAGTCAGCGACAGTCTGGCGCGCCGCTTCAAAGCGGTTGGTTGCTGATGCTGTCAGTGAGTGAGAACCACGATGCACATTGGCATTGGCACCGGAATAGTATTGGCTAATGCTCTCGATCACCGCCCGTGGTTTTTGAGACGTGGCAGCACTGTCCAGATAAACAAGTGGCTGGCTATGGATATGCTGATCCAGCGATGGAAAATCGCGTCGGATGGTATCTACGTCAAAAGGGCGGTTGGTCATGATTTTGATTTCACTTCACTGACTCAGTAATGGAGGCGAATGATCGCTTTTTCGTAATATTAACTCAAGAGAAAGTAATGGATGTGAAATGGTTTCAGGACGAAACGAAAGGCAAAAAAAAGCACCGGGCAATTTGCTCAGTGCTACGACAAATTTTTTGATTGATAGGATTCAAAAAATACAGCAAGTATGAAAGGTAGATGTCTCTACCGAATTTCGGCGGTGCCGAAATATGCAAACACAACATCGCAACCACAAAACTTGTCGTACGTAGGGAACGATAATCCCGTGGTGCGCGCAAACTATAGGTTTTCTCTAGAGCCAGAACAATCGACATTTTATAATACTGTTCATTAGAAAAACTTATTCATTAAGGACGCACTATGGCCCGACGTCTCCCCCCTCTCAATTCGCTCCGCGTTTTTGAAGCAGCTGCCCGCCATCTAAGTTTTACCCGCGCCGCTGAGGAGCTGTTTGTGACTCAGGCTGCGGTGAGTCATCAGATAAAAGCACTGGAAGAATTTCTTGGTTTAAAGCTGTTTCGACGCCGTAATCGCTCGCTACTTTTGACGGAAGAAGGTCAAAGTTATTTTCTTGATATCAAGGATATATTTACCTCTTTGGCTGATGCCACAGACAGAGTGCTGGAACGTGGTGCGAAAGGAGCGCTGACTATCAGTCTGCCGCCAAGTTTTGCGATTCAGTGGCTGGTACCTCGCCTGGCGGACTTTAACCAGCAACACCCAGAGATTGATGTGCGCATTAAAGCGGTAGACATGGAAGATGGTTCGCTGACTGACGATGTTGATGTGGCAATTTACTACGGGAGAGGGAATTGGCCAGGACTGCGCTGCGACGAGCTTTATCCGGAGTTTCTGCTGCCAGTGTGCAGCCCTGCAGTACTCAATGGGCCTAAGCCACTCCATAGTCTAGAAGATTTGAAGCATCATACTTTACTTCATGACAGAACAAGAAAGGATTGGAAGACTTACGCTAAGTACTATCAGATTAGTGACATTAATCTAAACTATGGCCCGATTTTTAGTCATTCCACCATGGTGCTTCAGGCTGCGGCACTGGGGCAGGGCATCGCATTGAGTAACAATGTACTCGCGCAGCCAGAGTTGGAATCTGGCAGACTGGTATGTCCGTTTGAGCATTTCTTAATGAGTAAGAATGCGTTTTATCTCGTCAGCCAACAAAAAGATGCGGATTCAGGCCGTATCGCTGCATTTAGGGAATGGGTATTGGCGAAAGCTGCTGCCGAACAGGAGAGTATATCTTCATGAGTGAATTTTCAGAACAGCGTGTGTTGATTGATGGCCCAGTATCTGCCGAGCATACTTTTATTTTTGCCCATGGTGCCGGAGCTGGCATGGAACATGATTTCATGGCGGAAGTGGCAGAGATGATTGCTGATCACGGCATTCGTGTCGTGCGTTTCAATTTTCCTTACATGGTCAAACGCGCTGAGGATGGTAAGAAACGCCCGCCAGATCGTGCGCCTAAACTACTGGAAGCATTTAAAGAAGTGATTGCTGAATATCGTACAGAGAAGACGGTCATTGGCGGAAAATCCATGGGGGGACGAATGGCGAGCCACCTTGCTGATGTCGAGGGACTAAAAGGCATAGCCTGTCTGGGCTTTCCTTTTCACCCGCCAGGTAAGCCAGAAAAAGACAAGGGTGAGCATCTTGCCGATTTGTCACTTTCCACGCTGATCTTGCAAGGGGAGCGAGACACCTTTGGTAACCGTGCTGAACTGGAAGGCTATCGATTGTCAGATAAGGTCACTCTCACGTTCATTCCAGATGGGGATCACAGTTTCAAACCGCGAAAAGCATCGGGTCACACCGAAACCGGTAACCGTCAGATGGCAGCTGATCATATTGCGGCGTTTATCAAAGAGGTGTGCCAATGAATGGTCGTCAATATGCCTCGCTTGGTTGTGTGTTTGCTGGTATTGCGGTTGCGCTTGGCGCATTTGCGGCTCACGCCTTAAAAGCGCAGCTTCCCGCTTATGAGCTCTCTATCATTGAGAAGGGTGTTCAGTATCAGTTCTGGCATGCACTGGCATTGCTCGCTCTCGGGCTTTGGTATCGAACTCAGCCACAGCGTCTGCTCTCCATTGCGTGTGGGTTTATTGTGGTAGGAATTCTCTGCTTTAGTGGTAGTTTGTATGGCTTGGCGCTGACAGATTGGCGATGGCTTTGGCCTATTACTCCGCTGGGAGGCACTTGCTTTTTGGTTGGTTGGTTACTCGCGGCAGTCTCTCTCTGGCGCAAAGCTTGAGTTCAGCACCTTGCTTCATCATAATGTCGCGTCATTTTTATAGGTAGCAGGCCCGAGATGAACCAGATTTTATTGTATTGCCGCCAGGGCTTTGAAAAAGAGTGTGCGGGTGAGATTCAGGACAAAGCGACAGGAGTCGAAGTGTATGGTTTCCCACGTGTGGAAAAGAACACTGGCTACGTGCTGTTTGAGTGTTACCAGCAAGGCGATGCAGAAAAACTGCTTCAGACGTTGCCGCTGACCTCACTGATTTTTGCGCGTCAGATGATTGCGGTTGTGGATACCCTGAATGATTTGGATCCGGGTGACCGTATTTCACCGATTCTGGCGCTTGGCGGTGAACTGCCAAAATGTGGTGATATCCGCGTGGAAACGCCGGATACAGCGCAAGCGAAAGAGCTGCTGAAATTCTGCCGAAAATTCACCGTGCCATTGCGTCAGGCATTGCGTAAACGCGGTGTATTGCTGGCAAAAGACAACCCGAAAAAACCGGTGCTGCATGTGTGTTTCACTGCGCCGGGCTGCTGTTTCGTCGGATACTCACTGTCGAACAACAACTCACCTCACTATATGGGTATTCATCGCCTGAAGTTCCCAGCCGATGCGCCAAGCCGTTCAACACTGAAGCTTGAAGAAGCCTTTCATGCTTTTATTCCGCGAGATGAATGGGATGAACGATTGGCACCGGGAATGTGGGCGGTTGATCTTGGTGCTTGTCCGGGTGGCTGGACGTATCAACTGGTGAAGCGCTCTATGTTCGTTCACGCTGTTGATAACGGCGCGATGGCGGAAAGCCTCATGGAAACCGGTCAGGTGAAATACCATGCTGCCGACGGCTTTAAGTTCGAGCCGCCGCGTAAAAACGTGACCTGGTTAGTGTGCGACATGATTGAAAAGCCTTACCGGGTTGCACAACTGATGGGTGAGTGGCTGATTGAAGGCTGGGCGAAAGAAACTATCTTTAACCTGAAATTGCCAATGAATCGCCGTTTTGAGCAGGTGAAAGACGATCTGCAGAATCTGAAAAAGTTTCTGATTGAAAACGGCCTGAAATTCGAGATGCAGGCAAAGCATCTTTATCATGACCGAGAAGAAATCACGGTTCATATTCGTGTATTGAAATAACAAGAAGGCAGCCAATCGGCTGCCTTCTTTACATTTGGGCTTTGCAAGAGTTAGGGAGCGGTGTAGCGGATATCCTGAAGGTTAAAACCCAAAGTTATGTCCGTTTTTAGTGTTGCCACCTGCTTGCAACGAAGTGCCAGTTCTTTTGTGCCTTCCAGCTTTTTCTGCCATTTAGGCTCAACATCTTCTGCTGCATATAGTTGCTCCAAAGTACCGTAGCGTTGCAGTAGGGTCGACGCCGTTTTCGGGCCAATACCCGGCACGCCTGATACGCCGCTTGAACTAATACCTGTCAGCCCCCAGTAATCAGTCAGTTGTTGAGGCTGAACGGCAAACTCTTTTTCAATAAACGGACTGTCGAGCCAGCGCTGCTGGAAATAATCGCGTATGCGCAGCGTTGGTTGTAGTAACTGGCAATAGCCTTTGTCGGTGGAAACGATTGTAACCTGACCATCTCTGCTGGCGACTTTGATAGCGAGAGTGGCAATCATGTCGTCGGCTTCGTCGCCGGACGAAAGCAGCGAATCAATACCCATATCCCAAAGCGCATCCTGAATTTTATCCAGTCCAGCTTGCAGGGCTTCAGGCATGGGCTTTCGACCCAGCTTGTACTCCGGAACCAGTTCTGCGCGCCAGCCTCTGTCCTGCTCAGTATGATCGAACACAGCGACAATGTGGGTGGGCTCTGAAGAGCGGATAATCTTGGTCAATGCGCGGTTGCAGACTTGGATCGTCGAGGCGATATCTTCCGGATCTGGCTGCGCAGCGTGCACCCGGCGGATGAGGTTCATGGCATCAATGACGACAAGGTGAATTGACATGGATTACCCAAATAAAAATGGCCCGTTGGGGCCATTCTAATTGCTTGAGAGATAAATGAAAGCCTATCGCCCATCAGAGCCCTGAACGATCTCGTAACAGGGAATATATTCTGAACCAGGCAGTTTCATACGCTGCTGTTCGACAAAGCCTCGTAACAGTTTATCCATCTTCTTCATCAGGACGACATCGCCATTGATTTTGAATGGACCATTGCGCTCAATTTCCCTAATACCTTCTTCTTTCACGTTACCAGCAACAATGCCTGAGAAGGCTTGGCGAAGTGCGGAAGCCAGAAGTTCCGGACGCTGGTTCATGTGCAGGTCGAGGTTTGCCATGTTTTCATGGGTCGGTTCGAACGGCAGTTGGAATTCAGGCGCAATTTTCAGTGACCAGTTAAACGAGTAGGCATCACCCGTTGACTGGCGGTGTTCTTTCACCGCAGGCATACCTTGTTTGATAATACGCGCAGCTTTTGCCGGATCGCCAATCACAATCTCGTAGTATTTCGTGGCTTCTTCACCAATCACATCACGGATAAAATCATCAATGACGCGGAAGTAATTTTCACTCTCTTTCGGGCCAGTCAGTACCACAGGCATGGGCTGGTTGACGTTATCTGGGTGCATCAAGATACCCAATAGATAAAGCAGTTCTTCTGCGGTACCCGCGCCCCCCGGGAAGATAATGATGCCGTGACCGACACGCACAAAGGCTTCCAGACGTTTTTCAATATCAGGAAGGATGACCAGCTCATTCACAATCGGGTTTGGCGGCTCAGCGGCGATGATCGATGGCTCGGTCAAGCCAAGGAATCGGCTGCCAGTCACGCGTTGTTTCGCGTGCCCAATTGCGGCACCTTTCATTGGGCCTTCCATTGCACCCGGTCCACAACCGGTACAGATATTCAGTTCGCGCAGGCCAAGCTCATGGCCGACTTCGCGGGTGTATTGGTATTCGGTCGCATTGATGGAGTGACCGCCCCAACAGACCACCAGATTTGGGTCTTTGCCGGGTACCAAGGTTTTTGCATTTCGCAGGATGTCGAATATCAGGTTTGTTACGTGGCTGGAGTTAGTCAGGTTGAAGACCTTAGCGTGTTCCAGCTGCACATTGACGTGAATGATATCGCGCAGCACGGAGAACATATGCTCCTGAATACCACGGATGATTCGGCCGTCGACAAATGCGTGTTCAGGTGGGTTTATCAATTCAAGTTTTACACCACGTTCACGGCGCATGACACGGATGTCAAACGATTTATATTTTTCCAGCAGCTCTTTAGAACTGTCAGTGTGGCTGCCGGAGTTGAGTACCGCCAACGAACAGTTGCGATACAAACGATAGAGGTCGCTTTTAGCAGTATCTTTTAGTCTGTCTACTTCAAGCTGGGAAAGAAGATCCATTGCCCCGACTGGGCTGATGTGAGTGATCATAATCACCTCCTGTGTAGAGAAAGCACACTGTATTAGAGGGAGGGTGTAGGTGACACCATTTCGTTTTTATCAGAATTTATTTTCAATGGTTTAAAAATCAGTGTGTTAATTAACCATACACACAGAAAAGCGGTTTAGCCAGTTCAGGCATTAAAAAACCAAAACGCTGTAGGGTAAGAAAGGGGGTAGGTGATTGATTGCTTAAGGGTTAAGCCCAGACCAGCTTGTTGCGGCCGTTGTGTTTGGCGTTGTAAAGCGCATTGTCAGCTCGCTCCAGCACATCCACAGTATTGTCGTTGTCTTTAAACAGACTGGCACCGATAGAAACCGTGATGGTCAATCGGGTGTCTTTAAATTTGAACGGCAGACGTGAAACCGTTTCACGCACATTGTTCAACAGTGCTTTGCGGGTTTCTTCATCTGCGTCTGGTAACAGTATTACGAACTCTTCACCACCGAAGCGGGCGATAAAATCAGTGTCGCGCAGACATTGGTGGATAGTGCGCGCAACGACCTTCAACACTTTATCACCCACTAAATGGCCATACTGATCGTTTACGCTCTTGAAGTGGTCGATATCGATCATCGCGAGACAAAAAGGAGTTTGGTAGCGAATCCAACAACGGTACTCATGCTCCAGACGGTCATCAAGGGCGGCGCGGTTGTAAACCTTCGTGAGTGGATCAAGAAGCAGTTTACGTTCCTGATCGCCAAGACGGCGACGGTAATCCATTGTCTGTTGGTACAGCGCTTCGAGCTTCTGCTCATTGTGCTGTAGCTGTTCCATTAACTGTTGCTCACGTTCTTCCAGCTCACGGTTACGGGCTACCAGAGAAGCGAGATTAACTGCGACTTGAGACAGGTTAGGACGTAATTCTTCCAGTGACTCTGCATCCTGAAGATGGGTGTGGATTGAATCGACTGATGCCGCTAATTCTTCATTCAATGAGCTGCGTTGAGTCGCAATGGCCTGAGAGCTGTCGATAGAGCGGCCATTGTGGCGCTGCAGAATCGACAAATCTTCATTGAGCTGCGAGAGAAACGCTTGAGACGCTTTGCGCTCATTGCGCGTGCCATCAAGAATCAATTGGACAGATTCGAGGGTCAGTTCAAGAAGAGTTTGCGCATCCGGTGACAGCAACAAACGGCTACGGATATCCAACAGACGGTCGCCAACTTCGCCATCAAAGTCGAGTTCGGTGATCAGGTGTTGGAGCTCACTACAAAGCTGGTTAATGCGGTCGATATTGAGGAGATCGCGAGCGCTAAGGCCGTTAGATGGAAGAGAAAGTAATTTAAGCGCGCGCTCATAAAGCTGAAGCAATGCAACTATTTTCTCTGTGCTGCCTTTCTGTTCGGCGGCAGGACTGGTTAACAGGTTTCGAAGGTCGCGTTTTAACTGCGCAGGCAGGCCGGGCAGACATTTGAGCGTTTCCCCGCTTTGCTGGAATTGGCATTCCAGTGAGTCTTTGGCACGTTCCGTTGCCTGATTGTGTCTGTTAACCATTCTCTCTACCAATGCGAGCTGCGGTATCAATCTACTGACATCTTCCTGAGTGTCAAGCTCGCGTCGGATTTGTGAGAGGCGCTCGTTGAGAACCTTGTCATCATGGACTTGTGAGGCCGCTATCAATCGTGAGATGAGACGTTTCAGGATCGTCGCTTCGCGCCGCGATTTAAGAGCTAAATCACGGAAAACCAGCTGAGAATGCTGCAACTTTTCTTTCAATAGGATGACATCGTCATCTGACGAGAAGTTGGACATAAAACGCGACTACATCTCCAATCTCCAATGCAGCGCAAAAAAAGTCTGCAATTGAAGCTGTTATTTCACTACCACACGTGTGCAACGGTTAGCTATAACGGTTTATTACTAGGGCTATCAATAGATTGGCGTCAGTTTTTATCAGATTCGTGAACCGTCTGCCAGTTAATTCCACTGAGTGCCGAAGTTTTGACCTTGATAAGGCCAGTATTGATGCCGTCCAAGCAGGCTTGGCGGACATTATTGTCAGCAAAACAGGCCGCTGGGGTGGAATCTATGGCGCTTAAATGTACCCAGTGACTGGTGTGTTCCAATTTACTTGCCTGTCGCGCTGCACTCGTTGCCATCAGTAGGATATCGATAAGTTCTTTGTCGTTAATTGACGTAAATGCACGGGGTAGAAAGGGGTAATCTGCCATTCCGATACGAAGGCGGTCATCGACGTCTTCCAGTCTGCTTTCCTGGACAAAATCATCAATTAGCGACTGAATTTTCCCTGCCAGTTTCTCCGGCTCATTCAGTGTTTCGGCATTCGGCTCAATGTAGATGAACATGGCGTCAGAGAAGTGATAAAGACGCGCGGGTTTCTCGATATGGGATTGCAGGTAATCGCCAAGCTTGCGCTCCAGTTCCAGACCCTGATGATAGCCATGTTGCAGGTACACAACTTTTAGAAAAGGCACTTCAAACATGGCAAAGCTGAGTTTGTCGCTCATCGGCTCATGGATCATTTCGCCCAGGTACCACTGCTCAAAGTGGGCACTGCTTTTGGCCAGCGAGTTGGAGAGCCTATCGTTCAACATTCGCAGGTTTCTTAGCCCACTTCTTGGGTGGGTATACAGCTCTTTTTGTAGGTCTTCGACTTGATGTTGACGCAAGCTGGCCGCTCGATGTCTTAGCACCAATATGAGTATGAGGACCGCGAGGCTGCCAATCAGGAAGAGATTGATTTTCTTTTGCTCGACGATGACTTCTTCATCTGCAGCCTGTTTACGCTGCATGTCTTCAAGTTGCAGCTGGCGTTCAATCACCCGTTGGCGGTGTTTGAATGATTCTGCTTCCTGAATTTGCTTGTGGCTTTCGTTACGTTTATCGAGAAGGTCAAAGCGACGCTGGATATTCAGCGCTTGTTTGAAGTCGCCTTTTTGCTCATACGCCTGCGACAAACGTGCAAGGCATTCAAGCATGAGTATCCGATTCTTGAGCGCTTCTGCGTTTTGCATGGCTTGTTTTAAAGCATCTATGGCCACATCCGGCTCTTTCTCCAGAATAGCCAGTTCACCTTTGAGCAACAGGGCTTGCGCGAGTGGAAGGGCGAGCTCATGGTTTCGCGCCACACCAATTGCACGGGTGACGTATTCATCGGCTTGGGTGTAGCGCAGCAACTTGAGGTAAGTGCGGGCGATGGAGACATTGATGTTTGCAATGTTGGTTGCACGCGACAGCATATTCTCAATATCAAGGGCATTGAAATAATGCACCAAGGCAAAGTTGTAGCGGCCTTGTTGACTGTAGATATTTGCCAGAAGAGTTTGGGTTTCTGATAATCCGCGGTTCAGGTCATAGCGCTCATAAAACTCCGCAGCCTGGTTGGCGTGTTGCAACGCTTTGTCCATCGCACCTTGCTGCTTATAGAGCTTGGTCAACGACAGGCTGGCACTGGCAATTTGTGCGGCAAAGTCATTCTCGCTGGCAAGCCAGTAAGCGCTCAGAAGATCAGAGAGCGCACGCTCATAAGACTCAATGCTCAAGTAATAATTACCAACAGCAATCTGGTAGCGGACTTTCTGTTCGATATTCGGTTGATTACCCAGCGCTTTTTCTACTTCAGTAAACTGCGCCAAACTATCGGCTTCTGTTTCATCCTCGGTAGTGATGATGGCGTTTAACAGCTTGGCTTCGAAGTCGAGCCGATCGATGCTGGACGGACGTGGGCCACTGATAGAGGCAATGTTTTCGAGAAGGGTGTTGAGCATCGCCACTGCGTCATCAGGCTTGTCATCCAAATAGTAAAGAATGGTTGCCTGCGTTAGCATGATTTCAAGCTTCGCATGCTTCATGCCGTTTTCTTCGACCATGTTTTTGGCTTTACCTAACGCTTCCCAAGCTGCGTCATGGTTTCCCAAAGCACTATGCGCCTTGGCGGTGATGAGGTAAGCATGCACCGTGTTCAATGGTGTGCGAATCGAGCGGTCTGATTCGTTGTTGCTATGTGGTCGGTTAGAGGTTTCTGCCAGTCGTCGCTGCAACAGGTAGCGCTCAGTGACTTCGAGAGCCTTTTCCGGTGCAGTCGGGATCAGCGCTTCAGCTTCTGCAAGAATGGGCGTGGAATAAAGCCTCGCATCGGCAAAAGCGGCGAAAAGCAAAGAGCAGGAGAGCAGTGCGGCTGACAAGAATCGCATGGCTGAGTATTTTCGTTCCTTGGGTCAACTGACCTGACTAAAGAAAAAACAGGCTCTGATGTCAGAGCCTGTAGATAGGGTTATTGGCGCGCCAGACGATTGTTTTCGCTTGGCGTTTTACCCATGTTAGTACGATATGGGTTGATGTCGAGGCCACCGCGGCGGGTGTAGCGTGCATAAACAGTTAAGAGTTCTGGCTGGCAGTACTTCATCAGATCAATGAAGATACGCTCAACACACTGCTCATGGAATTCATTGTGGCGACGGAATGACACAATGTAGCGCAGCAGTTTTTCGCGGTTAATGCGTTTACCTTTATAAGCAATACGTACTGAGCCCCAGTCAGGCTGGCTGGTGATAAGACAGTTAGACTTCAGCAGATTACTGTTTAGGGTTTCAGTGACCTCTGGGCCGTCGGCCGCGCCTTCGAGCAGTGATGAGTCAAACTCATAGCTGTCGATTTCAATGTCTTGCTCGTCGATGTTCTCACCGCCAAAAGCGATCACTGGTGTATTGGTAAATTCTTCCAGTGGAGACAGGGTGACATCCACGTCAGCACCTGCGCACGCGGACAAATCTTTCGCCAGCACGTCCACTACCTCTTGCCAGCTTTCAAATTTGGTTTGATTGAAACTGTTCAGGTAAAGCTTGAAGGATTTGGATTCAATCAGGTTTGGCGTGGTAGCCGGTAGGCGAACTTCACCAATTGCCACCTGTGGCAGCCCTTTTTTGTTCAACCAAGACAGTTCGTAGAGCGTCCAGATATCGTACCCGGTGAATGGCAGCGAGTCGCCTAAATCAAGGTCATCGCGGTTAAGGCTTCGTGGTACGGGTTGCAGCAGCTCAGGGGCATAATGCTCCTGATAGTCCGTTTTCTGACCCAACGTCAGGCCAGCAAGTTCTTTTGCATCTTGATATTTGCTCATACGGTTTTGCCACGGATCGATTAGAATGCGCAAAGTTTACTGAATCTTGAGGAATCTTGCTAATGAATCACTCTGTCTCCCGTGCGCTTTGGTCTTTCAGTGAGCGCTTTGTGGACGCCTGGCATCAGAAACACGGTTCTAAGCCACAAAGCGATGCGTATCTTGATCTGGAATCGCCATGTGTGGTGCAGGAAACTGACGAGGTGGTGATTTGGCAACCGATTCAACGTGAAGAGCTGGCCGACTTCTCCAATGTGGAAGATGGTATTGGTATTTCTCTGCATGAGGATATTAAGTCGTTCTATGCGGGTCAGTATTGTGGAGACATGGCGGCAAGATTTGATGGACATTCACTCGAAATCATTCAGGTGTGGAGTGAAGAAGATTTACCGAGACTTCAAGAGAACATGCTGGGCCATCTTCTGATGCAAAAGCGCCTCAAGCATAACCCGACCATTTTTATTGCTGCGACAGATGATGAGCTGGACGTGATCTCTATTTGTAACGTCAGCGGTGAAGTGATTAAGGAACGTATTGGTACCAAGCAGCGAATGGTGCTGGCACCTAATATTGAAGCGTTTCTTGAGCAACTTGAGCCTGAGGTGTAGCCGTCTATGTATGTGGTTGAGCTGACGTTCGAGTGCTTCGACGATACAACAATTTCTGCAGTAGACCGCGCAGTAAATGGGCTGATGGATGTTCTTCGCTACAATGGTCAGGTATTGGGGCGCGAGTTTCCGATGGTACTGGGCGATGGGCAATTTCATGTCCGAGCAGTTTGTCCTGAAAAAGATAGCCTGAACCCTAAGAACAACAGCCCACAGGTTAAACAGAAGTTGAACCAACTGGCGGATGCGAGTCTTTTGTCACCCAAGGTGAAGGTGTTGGGGCGTGATATCAATTCTGAAGAGAGTGCGCCAGAGATTGAGCGTAGCTGGCAGGTGATGTACACCACTTATGTTCATACCTGTTCACCGTTGCGCTGCGGTGAAACCTTACTGCCAATCCCACTTTACCGCATTCCAGCCACCTTCAATGGTGACCATAAAGCGGAAGTAAAGTGGCAAACCGAATGGCAGGCGTGTGATGAAATTCAGATGGCTGGGGCTTTCAAAGCCGAACATGCGGCGCTGGCAGAAATTCAGGATGCGGAGAGTTTACTGTTCCGAAAAGGCTGGGATATTCGCGGACGTATCGAATATCTGACCAAAGTGCCCACCTACTACTATCAGTACCGTGTTGGTGGGAAGGATGCGGAATCGGAATTGGCTCGGAAATGCCCGAAATGTGGCGGCGACTGGTTACTTGAGTCGCCACTGCACGATGTATTCCACTTCAAATGCGACGATTGTCGGTTGGTGTCGAACTTATCGTGGGATTTTCAGTAATCCCGCTTTAACCCACTTAAGGAAGGCGTTGCTCGAGGGCTGCAAGACGTTCTGTCAACGCTTTCACCTGATCTTCTAAGTCTTTAATGCGGGCTTCCGAATCGTCTTCTTTTTTCACCAGCTCGACTTTTGGCACTGTGCCGCTTTTCTTCCAACGCTGAAGCGCGCTGATAATTAGCGGCATAGGTACCGGGCTGGCAAGACGGCTTTTAATTAACGCGACAGTCGGCTCTTTCCCCTCACTCAACAAAGATTGAATGGCTTGCTCAAGCAAAGGGGTAAAATCTGTACTCATTGTCTCTTCCCTAACATCTATTCAAAATCCGTGGAGAGGGCAATGAATACCGCAACTTCAGTCCTTACGCAATAAAGTATCGAGAGTATCAATTTGCTCAACCCAATCGGCATCCTGCAATCTGGCCTCTTCTAGAAACTGTTTTTGACTCGCAGACCAAAAAGCGGCAGATGTTAGATTCTCACCTGATTCTAAATGGTGATCAGCAATAAAGGAGCTGATAGCTTCTCTATCAGAGGGGAGCCCTAGCTGCTGAAACAGGTTTTCAAGATTGTGGTTAAACACTTCCATCAATGTTTCCTCCATAGGCTCAACGACTTTTTAAGTGTTTCGAAAGTATAGAAGCTCGTGCTCAATTCCGTCTCAATCGCTTGTGAGAGATCTCTTACAAATAGGTAGGACTATCCTGTTTTCTCTCGAGGAAAAGTCTTTCTGTTTTTCATAAAGTAAAATTAAAACAATACCTTATGGTTGCTGTTTCGCTGGGGGATTAAATTTGTGACTGCAGTCCGGTTTGGGTGGGTTGTTTAGGAAATTGGTTCGCGTAGTCTTTGCGTTGTCGGAAGGATACTGACACACGGAACAGGAACTAACGCCACGGAACTTGGCAGCTCAGGAAGAGCAGGTGATGCAAGGATTGTATTACCAGCAAGGAAAGCGGATTAGGGACACGGAAGGAACCGTACAGTAAACAGGAAGTTTGCTGGTCAGGAAGACACTTAGGACAACCCGGGATTGGGGGCTTAAGGAATCACTTCAGGACGAAGTAAAGGACACCCTCAGGATGAGGATGAGAGTCGAGACTGGGAAAGCTCGATGGGTCAAGGTAAGACCGAAGGACACCTCCAGGAAGGAGAGATAAGGATAACGCTGAAGGAATCAGCTACTGATCAAGGATTGATGCAGGGAGCAAATTTCGTAGCCGGATAGCTGCAAGTAAGACCTTAAGGGCGCGACGAAAGTCGCGCCCGCTCTTTTTTGTGCATTTATAAAATGCCAGACGAGAAAACCTCGTCGTATTCCCACCTCAGGATCTTCTTCTCTTTTATCTTCTCGCTCGTGGCTTTGACTACATCCTGATAACAATCTAGAGATATATACTGATCTTTCTCAATTATGCTTTACAGCACAGCATGTTTATTCCGTGGTGATGACTTACAAGCTTGTGAGAGATCTCTTACAAGGGCGTGGGAATGCGCTGTTTTAAAGTAAGATTTCCAGAAAGTTAAATTTTTTAATTCCTTTAAAAACAATTGGATATGAATTTCTCATCTGACTCTGTATAAAAGTGTGAGTTTAATCACTTTGGGGTTGGTTGTTTTGGAAATTGGTTCGCGTAATCTTTGCGTTGTCGGAAGGATACTGACACACGGAACAGGAACTAACGCCACGGAACTTGGCAGCTCAGGAAGAGCAGGTGATGCAAGGATTGTGTTACCAGCAAGGAAAGCGGATTAGGGACACGGAAGGAACCGTACAGTAAACAGGAAGTTTGCTGGTCAGGAAGACACTTAGGACAACCCGGGATTGGGGGCTTAAGGAATCACTTCAGGACGAAGTAAAGGACACCCTCAGGATGAGGATGAGAGTCGAGACTGGGAAAGCTCGATGGGTCAAGGTAAGACCGAAGGACACCTCCAGGAAGGAGAGATAAGGATAACGCTGAAGGAATCAGCTACTGATCAAGGATTGATGCAGGGAGCAAATTTCGTAGCCGGATAGCTGCAAGTAAGACCTTAAGGGCGCGACGAAAGTCGCGCCCGTTCTTTTTTGTGCGTTTGGAAAACGAAAAAGATTATACCAATCACAGTAGGTAGGTGATCAGAAATAGCGCAGGAAAAATGCTCGAGAACAAGGCGAAAAATTTCGATAAGTAGTTATTCTACAATCGAATTTTTCAACGCAGTTATCGGGCATTTTAACAAGCTAGGATGAGCAGATATTTACTACGATTGGTATTACTCCTCTAACACCGGATACGCCGGCATATAAATCTCTTTGATTCGCATCCCTTTCATCACAGCATAGCCCTGATAGCAATCCAATCCATTCACAGAAAACTCGAAGTAATAGCGGGTTTGAATATCCAATGGCCCTTTCGGCCAACCAAAAGAATGGCTGCCCCGCGCAATCGAAATTAACTGTACATTGGTTTGCTGACATCGACGAACGATATAGTTTTTCGCCAGTTCACTCTGCCGACGTTGTTGCCAGAACAAGCTGGCAACAGTAGCGATAAGTAGTATCCAAAACAGATCTGCTGTCATTTTTATGCCTTAACGGATTGTTGAAGTTGTTTCACGGCATCAAGCAAAGCTGGAGAGGCAGAGCCATGCAGCAGCCCCAACACTTGTGGGCGGAGTGCTGGGATCATGACTAAATCCGCCACCATCTGCTGAAAGAAGGCCTGATCTTTCTGATCAGCAACGGCGATAAGAAAGGCGTCTAACAGCGATTCATTCGATAATGCCTGCCAGCAACGCCCTGCAATCGCAATCAACATCTCGCGATGACGAAGCTCTTCGGTTTCCAGCATACTTTCAACGATACGATGCACGACGTCCGGTTTCGCACCAGCCAATGCCCGTACATGGGCGGTGAGAAGGAAGAGATCGGTTTCGTCACCAGACATCATGGCCTGAATTTCTTCTTCAAGGCGATTTGCCAGTGACTCGGGGATATCACAATGTTCCAGGCAGCCAAGCAGCGCGTATTTAGGTGGCTGTGGCATGTTAGATAACGCCTTACGCAATCGCGTTAGATTATTGTGCTTGTCCATGCGCGCACAAAGATCGGCGATTCCCTGAAGTCCAACGCCTTGCCACTCTTCCCAGCCAAGCTCGCCGGAGGTGTAATGCTGGGCATGGTCATAATACTGACTGGCAGGCTGGTTCAGCTTAGCGGTGAGGAAAGCATGGAATATGGCTTTCTTGTCATCTTGCGGATTAAAGGTGTACGGATTGGCAGCAAGCTTTTCCTGTTCTTCTTCCGTCGGTGTTTTATCCAGTGTTGCCCCCATGGCTTGCGCCACATATTGGATGAAATCGCCAAGTGCTGCCTGATTGAGAAGGCCACGTTCATCCAAAGGCATTTTTAAAAACCAAATCCAGGGAGCTTGATTTGGTTGCCAGAAAGCGATGCCGATTTGCGCATGTTGCTGCGCAGGGAAAGGGTAGGCAATGCGGTTTTCTTCAATCGCCACAAAATCTTTATTACTGATTGGCGTGACGCGTCGGCTGAGATCGAATACCAGAAATTCGCAGTTTGCCTGACTCAATATGGCGTTTAGAGAGAGCGTATTTTCCATGATGACTTCTAATTCGTGTTGCCTTCATTGGCGGAGAGTGAAACTGTGTTGAGTTTACCATTCTCGCGCCTGTTGGCGGCGAGGGATTCGTAACAGCGCTTTTCACTGAATGCTTATTAAACGATGAGAATGTGGATTTCAGATCGTTCGGTATTGATTAGTGATATGCTTGCGCCAGTTAGAGATTTCAACCCATTGGACGCAAAAGCGGTTAAAAGAGAGCAATTTCTATGAGCAAACACGAAAAAGTCGGTACCTTGCTGTTGGCACTCAAAGACACGCTAGAAGTGCATGGTCATTGGCAAAGTGAGCCTCCCTCGAGCGAGGCTCTTTCAAGTGTCGAGCCTTTCGCGGTTGATACTTTGAGTTGTGCTGAATGGCTGCAATGGATTTTTATCCCCAAAATGGCGTTCCTGTTGCAACAGGGCCAGCCTTTGCCTGAATCATTCTCTATCGCTCCTTATGTGGAAGAAGCCATGCGTGGTCAGGAAGGGCATGCTGACATTACTCGTGTTTCGATGGACATTGATGCTCTGTTTACACCGCAATAACTGCTTTTAAGATGCAAACTGAACTAGAAATAATTTATCGTGATGAGTGGCTGATTGCCGTCAACAAGCCTTCAGGTATGTTGGTACACCGCTCTTGGCTCGACAAAGGCGAAACCCGCTTTGTGATGCAAACCCTGCGGGACCAAATTGGTCAGCATGTTTTTCCACTTCACCGATTGGATCGCCCAACCTCCGGTGTTTTGCTTTTCGCGCTATCCTCCGAAATGGCTTCACAAATGATGCCAAAGTTTGCCGGGCGCGACATTCACAAAACCTATCATGCGGTTGTTCGTGGCTGGATCAAAGAGGGCGCAACACTGGATTATCCGCTCAAAGAAGAGCTGGATAAGGTGGCTGATAAATTTTCCACTGCTGAGCCTGAAGCCAAAGAGGCGGTGACTGAGTACCGACCGGTTGCTCATGCGGAGTTACCGATCCCAATGGGACGTTACCAAAGCTGCCGCTACACGTTAGTGGAAATGAAACCGCATACCGGTCGTAAGCATCAGCTACGCCGTCATATGCATCACTTGAGTCATCATATTGTGGGTGATGTGAATCATGGTGATGGCAGGCACAATCGCCTGTTTCGTCAGGAATTCGAATGCCACCAATTGTTGCTTCATGCGTCACGCACGGAGTTTCAGCATCCGGTAACGGGTGAAAACATGGTGATTGAGGCCAAAGTAGATGATGTTTGGCAACGGGTATTGGAAGGCTTGGGGTGGGGCAAAGTGCTCTGAGGAAGAGCGGGTCTCAGGATCCGATATCCTGAGACCTTTTTTCTAGAGTTTTTCCAGATCGGCTTCGATCTCTGCGATCTTGCTGGCAACCACTTTTTCCAGATGGCGAAGGTCACGAAGGATCTTCTTCTTGGTGTCTTGCTCGCTTTGTTCCTGGCGAACGATCTTATCCAGCTCATCTACCACCAATGACAAGCTGCGGTTGATCTCTGTGACTTCGCGGAAGCGACCGCTACCACTGTCGACGACGACATTCTTGCGCTGGCGTGGGTATTTGAACTTCACACTCTTGGCAAACAATTCACCTTTGGCTTTGTGAAAGTAAATCTTCAGCGTGTCTGAATTAGCTTCCTGACGCAGGGTGTAACGTTCGATGTTCTCTGGATGTTCGATACCGATGTTTTGCAGGTTCTGATACATAAACTACCCCTCTATTTCGTCAGATCAGACTACGGTTTCAATCACTTACTGTTCACTTTAGCAGCATCCTTTCTCTAGCCCCAACTACCGATATGATCAATGTCTGAGACTTGTGGTCGAGATCGCCCAATATGCTGACTGAGCGAAATTCTCCAGTTTCTTATTCCATTAACTTGCGTCATTTAAGGCATCAAATAATGCCTCTCTGAGCGTTTTCTGGACTTCATCTGATAAGGCCTGCCGTTCACCGTCAGTGACGATGAAAAAGTCTTCAGCACGCTCACCAATGGTGGTGATTTTTGCAGCCTGCAAGGAAACGCCTTCGCGGGCGAATACCGCTCCCACCCGCGCCAATAATCCTGGAGTGTCCAGCGCGACCAACTCAAGTAATGTACGTCGCCCCGTGCGGGTTGGAAGGAAAGAGACCTGTGTTTTCACATTAAAGGCCATCAGCTTACGTGAAGCACGTTTGACCGGAATGGTAATCGGCCCGTCCTGAATGAGCGCCAGTGTGACACCCTCGCGGATTTTTTCATGGCGATCTGATTGTATGGCTTCGTTGTGTGAGTCCAGCACCATGAAAGTATCCAGCGCAAAACCATCTTTACTGGTCATGATCTGCGCATCGTGAACGCTGAGGTTTTTCTTATCAAGTGCGGCCACCACTCGGGCAAACAGGCTTGGTCTGTCCTTGCTATAAACGAAAATCTCTGTACCGCCGCGGGTGGCATTTTTGCTCACCAGCACCAAAGGATCATCACCTTCGTGGCTGAGGATATGCTCGCTGTGCCAGGCAATTTGTTTGTGGGTATGGCGCAAAAAGTAATCTGCTTTAAAACGTTGCCAAAGCAGTTCAATTTCGCGTGGTGTGTGTCCGTTTTTCCGCAGTAGCGCCGAAGCGAGATGTTGGTTGTGACGAATGCGCTCACGGATGTCTGGCGGATTTTCCAAACCGCGGCGTAGCGCTTTTTGGGTGGAGTAGTAAAGCTCCGCCAAAAGAGTGCGCTTCCAACTATTCCAAAGCTCTGGGTTGGTGGCGTTGATATCGGCCACCGTCAAACAAATCAGGTAGTCGAGACGCTCTTCATCACGTACCTTTTGCGCAAATTCGGTGATAACCTCCGGATCATAAATATCACGGCGTTGGGCGGTGACAGACATCAGGAGGTGGTTACCGACCAGCCAGCTGACAAGGTTTGCCTCTGGGCGAGAGAATCCGTGGTCAATACAGAAAGTATATGCTTGTTCTGCACCAATCTCTGAGTGGTCGCCACCGCGGCCTTTACCGATGTCATGGAAAATCGCTGCGAGAAGCAAAAGCTCAGGCTTGGCGAGGCGAGGGTATACATCGCAACATATAGGATGTTTCTCGCGGTTTTCCTCGTAGCTATAGCCGTTGATGTGCTTGAGCAGACGGATGGTGTGTTCGTCCACGGTGTAGGCGTGAAAGAGGTCAAATTGCATTTGGCCGACAATCTGACTCCATTGTGGTAAATACGCAGATAACACGCCGTGCTTGTGCATCAAGGGAAAGGCTTTGTGTAGCGCATTTGGGTGCCGGGTCAGCGAGATGAATTTCTCTTTCGCTTCTGGCACATCGCACAGAAAACGGTTCAAACGACGGCGAGCGGTGCGAAGTTGCCTGAGTGTCGGCGCTGAAATCGATTCAATCGACTTGTCATTGGCAATGTGTAGGAACATATCAATGATGGTGTCAGGACGTGCCTGGAACAACGCAGGCTTGCGCGCTTCAATCTGACGACCATGACGTTGGAAGTCATCGCTCAGCACCTCAATGGTTTTACTGTCTGGCTCGTTTTCAATTGCCTGTGCAAACAGACGGATCAGCATTTTATTGAGCTCAGAGACTCTTCCCAATGTGCGGTAGAAGTCTTTCATCATTAGCTCGATGCCACGGTTTCCTTCACCTTGGTAACCGAGAGTTTCAGCAACAGATGGCTGATGAGCGAAGGTCAGGCGGTTATCGTAGCGACGAAGCTCAAGGTGAAGGGCGAAGCGGATGCGCCAAAGCATGGTCTGACATTCATCCAGTTCCCGAAATTCAGCATCGGTTAGAAAACCGTACTTACTCATTTCACGCAGGCTGGTGGCACCGAAGTGACGGCGGGCAATCCAGCTTAAGGTGTGAATATCACGAAGGCCACCTGGACTCGATTTGATGTCTGGCTCCAGATTGTAGGCTGTGTCGTGGTATCGAGCATGGCGTTCTTTTTGCTCTTTGACTTTGGCCTTGAAGAACCTTTCACTGGGCCAGAATTGCTCTGAATGAATACGGTTTTTCAGTTCATGGAAGATTCTCTCACTGCCACACAGCAAACGGGCTTCTTGCAAGTTGGTGGCGACAGTTAAATCGTCTAACCCTACATCCATACATTCAGAAAGGGTGCGTACAGAATGGCCGACTTCCAGTTTTAAGTCCCACAGCAGAGTAACGAATTCACTAAGGCGCGCCTGATAGCTTTTATCTATGCCGTTTTCAGAGAGAATCAAAAGGTCGATATCAGAAAGAGGGTGAAGCTCTCTGCGTCCGTAACCGCCAACGGCAATCAGTGAAAGGTTGGGATGATGGTGGAATTCAAAATGTTGCCACAGCCTTTCGAGTACGGCATCAATGTAATCAGAACGCTGGTATACCAAATCTGTCACAGATGCTCGGTCGAGAAACGCCATCTTCTGTTGGTCGGCAAACAGTGCGAGCTGATTTTTGAGCTCGGTTAGATTGAGCTGCTCAGCAGTCAGTTCATTAGGCGAGAGCAAAATGTCGTTCATTGTCTTCCTTGATAAAAAAAGTCGGCACATTGGCCGACTCTTATTTTTCACATTATGCGTTGTTAAGAATGCGAGGCAGTTTTTCCTCACTGCGCAAGGTCAGGATTTCGCAACCCGTCTCTGTCACCAAAATCGTGTGTTCCCATTGCGCTGATTTCTTGCCATCAACGGTGTATACCGTCCAGCCGTCGTCGTCGTCCAACAGCGTACCGAATTTACCCGCATTGATCATAGGCTCAATGGTAAAGCACATACCCGCTTTGATGACGGTGCGGTCACTGTTCTTGTAGTGTACGACTTGCGGCTCTTCATGGAACTCAGCACCAATGCCGTGACCGCAGTAGTCTTTTACGATTGAGTAGCGACGAGGGCGGCTTTTAATGAACTTCTGGATTTCAGTGCCGATGTCGCCAATGCGCGCACCGGGTTTCACTTTTTTCAGTGCTTGGTAAAGACTTTCCTGTGCAGCGTGGCACAGTGCTTTGTCTTCAGCAGAAACGTCACCCACCAGGAACATCTTAGAAGTGTCACCGTGGTAACCGTCTTTAATAACAGTGATGTCGATATTGATGACATCGCCATCTTTCAACACGTCAGTTTTGTTCGGGATGCCGTGACAAACAACGTGGTTGATTGATGTACAGATTGACTTTGGAAAGCCATGGTAGTTGAGCGGTGCTGGGATCGCTTGCTGTGTCTCTGTGATGTATTTGTGGCAAATATCATCCAGCTCTTCAGTCGTCACACCCGCTTTCACATGCGGTTCGATCATCTCAAGCACTTCTGCCGCAAGGCGACCGGCCTCACGCATTTTTTCGATTTCTTCAGCCGATTTAATAGTGGCGCTCATTGCTTTCTCTCAGTTGGCTCCCTTATGTGATACATCAAGGGAGGAATTGACTGCTATTACTACATATTATCAATCGCATCGCCATGTGGGAACCTTACCCGGCGACTCACTGACTTTTTTATGCTGGATTCTAAGGCACTTTTTATGGTATAAAGCGCGCCGAAATACGCCTTAATGGTTAATCGGGTCTTCCGGTTCTGTTTAGGTGGTTTCGACAAACACTTATTTTTTAACACACACACATATCGGCACATGCTCCGGGGTGCCCTTTGCGGGTCGGATGTATGGGATATGTGGAGGCCTAACCCCAAGAGGAATTAAAATGGCTACTGTTTCAATGCGCGACATGCTGAAAGCTGGTGTTCACTTCGGTCACCAGACTCGTTACTGGAACCCTAAGATGAAGCCGTTCATCTTCGGTGCACGTAACAAGGTTCATATCATCAACCTAGAAAAAACTGTACCAATGTTCAACGACGTACTGGCTGAGCTGACCAAAGTTGGTGAGCGTAAGGGTAAAGTACTGTTCGTTGGTACTAAGCGTGCCGCTAGCGAATCTGTAAAAGCAGCAGCAGAAAGCTGTGATCAGTACTACGTGAACAACCGTTGGTTGGGCGGTATGCTGACTAACTGGAAAACTGTTCGCCAGTCAATCAAACGTCTGAAAGATCTGGAAACTCAGTCAACTGACGGTACTTTCGAGAAGCTGACTAAGAAAGAAGCTCTGATGCGCACCCGTGAAATGGAGAAACTTGAGAAGTCTCTGGGCGGTATCAAAAACATGGGCGGTCTGCCAGACGCACTGTTCGTAATCGACGCTGATCACGAGCACATTGCTATTAAAGAAGCAAACAACCTGGGTATCCCAGTGTACGCGGTAGTTGATACCAACTCTGACCCAGACGGCGTTGACTTCGTTATCCCAGGTAACGACGACGCGATTCGCGCAGTTCAACTGTACCTGAACGCTGCAGCTCAGTCATACACTGAAGGCCGTAGCCAGGACATCGTAGCTCAAGCAGAAGACGAGCTGGTTGAAGTCGCTGAATAAGACACTTGCTCCTTGTGAGCGTTCTTAGCCATCAGACTGTCACAGACAGCACTGTAAGCTAAGTAGGTTAGCAGGGGCCAACTATGGGCCCCTGATTTTTACCCAAATAGTTTCGAATCGAGGAATGAACAATGGCTGTTACCGCTGCCCTGGTAAAAGAACTGCGCGACCGCACTGGCGCAGGCATGATGGAATGTAAAAAAGCGCTGGTAGAAACTAACGGCGACATCGAGCTGGCGATTGAAAACATGCGTAAGTCAGGCGCTGCTAAAGCTGCTAAGAAAGCAGGTAACGTAGCTGCTGAAGGCGCAATCATCATCAAAGAAGCTAATGGTGTTTCTGCTCTGGTTGAAGTTAACTGTCAGACTGACTTCGTTGCTAAAGACGGCAACTTCACTGCTTTCGCAAACGCAGTTGCTGATGAAGCAGCGGCAACTAAAGCAACAGCAGAAGAGCTGCAAGCGAAGTTCGAAGACGACCGCGTAGCGCTGGTTGCTAAAATCGGTGAAAACATCTCTATCCGTCGCGTAGCTTACGTTGAAGGTTCAGCGATGGCTTCTTACCGTCACGGCGAGCGCATCGGTGTTGTTGTTGCTGGTGAAGGCGACGCAGAAACTCTGAAGCACATCGCAATGCACGTTGCTGCATCACGTCCAGAGTACGTAACTCCTGACGACGTACCAGCTGACGTAGTTGCTAAAGAGCGCGAAGTTCAAGTAGAAATCGCGATGAACGAAGGCAAGCCAAAAGAAATCGCAGAGAAAATGGTTGAAGGCCGCATGAAGAAATTCACCGGTGAAGTTTCTCTGACTGGTCAACCTTTCATCATGGAGCCTAAGAAATCTGTAGGTGACATCCTGAAAGAGAAAGGCGCTTCTGTTTCTACTTTCATCCGCCTGGAAGTGGGTGAAGGTATCGAGAAAGCAGCTGGCATGAGCTTCGCAGAAGAAGTTGCTGCCGCTCAGAAAGGTTAATTCCTCTTTGAGACCCAAAAGACCGCAGAATCCTGCGGTCTTTTCACAATCCCATCCGTAGAAGTTAGTGCCTAAAGGTAGTGAGAATGACTACAAACCCAAAACCAGCTTATCAACGAATTTTACTTAAATTGAGTGGCGAAGCGCTGCAAGGTAAAGAAGGCTTCGGTATCGATCCGGCTGTGCTTGACCGCATGGCACAAGAAATCAAAGAACTGGTTGAACTTGGAGTACAAGTTGGCTTGGTTATCGGTGGTGGTAACCTGTTCCGTGGTGCAGGCCTTGCAGAAGCGGGTATGAACCGGGTTGTGGGCGACCACATGGGTATGTTGGCGACTGTGATGAACGGTCTGGCTATGCGTGATGCACTGCACCGTGCCTATGTGAACGCGCGGGTGATGTCTGCTATCCCTCTGAACGGTGTGTGTGACAGCTACAACTGGGCGGAAGCTATCAGTCAACTGCGAAACGGCCGTGTGGTGATTTTCTCTGCAGGTACCGGCAACCCATTCTTCACCACAGATTCAGCAGCGTGTCTGCGTGGCATTGAAATCGAATCTGACGTTGTGATTAAAGCAACCAAAGTAGATGGCGTTTACACTGACGACCCAGCGAAAAACCCGGATGCAGAATTATACAGCCACTTGGTTTACCAAGACGTGCTGGAAAAAGAATTGAAAGTGATGGATTTGGCTGCCTTCACTCTGGCTCGCGATCACAAGATGCCGATTCGTGTTTTCAACATGAATAAGCCCGGCGCACTGCGTCGAGTTGTGATGGGTGAGCAAGAAGGCACACTAATTGATAACGGTTAATCAATTTTAGTGGCATAATCTCCGTCGTTAGAAAAAAGAATCTTCAAGGATATTCTCGTGATCAATGAAATTAACGCAGATGCGAAAGAGCGCATGCAGAAAAGCGTTGAAGCGCTGAAGAACACTCTATCTAAAATTCGCACTGGTCGTGCGCACCCAGCACTGCTTGATGGCCTGTCTGTAGATTACTACGGCTCTGCAACTCCACTGAAGCAATTGGCTTCAATTGTTGCTGAAGATGCGCGTACTCTGGCTATCACTGTTTTCGATAAGTCTGTTACCCAAGCTATCGAAAAGGCGATCATGACTTCAGATCTGGGTCTGAACCCAATGTCTGCAGGTACTGTTATTCGCGTTCCATTGCCGCCACTGACCGAAGAGCGTCGTCGCGACCTGGTTAAGATTGTTCGTGGTGAAGCTGAAGGTGGTCGTGTTGCAGTGCGCAACATCCGCCGTGATGCGAACAGCGATCTGAAAGGCTTGCTGAAAGAAAAAGAAATTTCTGAAGACGAAGAACGTCGTGGTCAGGACGATATCCAGAAACTGACTGATGCGGCTGTTAAAGAAATTGACACAATTCTTGAAGCCAAAGAAAAAGAGTTGATGGAAGTTTAATTCCGGCTACACTCTGATTCCATTGCCGAAGCGCTGTGCTAGCAGTACAGCGCTTTTTATTTGCGAAGGATAATGATGAGCTCCCAATCTTTCCATCAAGAAATCGATCCCAGCCTACTTCCAAAACACATTGCCGTCATCATGGACGGAAATGGCCGTTGGGCCAAAGCACGTGGCAAAGCCCGTATGTTTGGTCACAAAGCCGGCGTTGATGCTGTGCGTAAAACTGTCTCTACTGCTAATCGCCTAGGGGTTCAGGTGCTTACTCTGTTCGCATTCAGTAGTGAAAACTGGCGTCGTCCAGAGGAAGAAGTCAGCCTGTTGATGGAGCTTTTTGTCACTGTGCTGGGACGTGAAGTGAAACGTCTTCACAAAAATGGTGTAAAGCTCAAGGTAATTGGCGATACCACGCGCTTTAGCCAGTCGTTGCAAGATAAAATCGCTGCGGCGGAAGCCTTAACGGCGAACAACACCGGTTTGGTGTTAAACGTGGCTGCCAACTATGGCGGTCAGTGGGATATTATGCAGGCCGTGAAAAAGCTTGCTGCTCAGGTAGAGCGTGGCGAAATTCCTGCTGAACAACTCACTGAAGGTGATCTTCAGGTGCATTTATCGTGTTCTGGTTTGCCAGATGTAGATTTGATGATCCGCACCAGCGGCGAATGCCGCATTAGCAACTTTATGCTGTGGCAAGCGGCCTATGCAGAGTTGTATTTCACCGAACAATTCTGGCCTGATTTCGACGAGACAAGTCTCACCGAAGCCATTGCTTGGTTTATTAACCGTGAGCGCCGATTTGGGTGTACTGGTGAGCAAATCAAGGCCATGTTACAAGTAGAAAAATAGAGGGTTTCGTTTGCTGAAACAACGTGTCTTAACGGCACTGGTACTGGCACCGCTTGTTATCGCCGGTATTTTCTTTTTGCCGTTACAACTTTTCGTGATTGCCGTGGCAGGTGTCACTCTACTTGGCCACTGGGAGTGGACCAAGTTTGTGGCCGCTTCGTCCCGTTTTAGTGCATTTGTTTTTCCTGCAATCATTCTTGTCGGTTCGCTGTTCGCGTTACCTATCACTGAAAACGGACTACAATTGACGGCCGTCAGCGGCAGTGCTTTGGCTATTGCTGGCGCTGTTTGGTGGCTTGTTGCCACTATCATGGTGTTGCGTTATCCAAAGGGCACTAGCTGGTGGGCTGACAGCAATGCTGCGCAGCAAGGGTTTGGAGTATTAACACTTCTTCCCTTTCTGTGGAGCGTTCTTTTGCTTCGTGCCTACAACTATGATGCTTCCCCATACCTTGGTGCAAAGATGGTGCTTTTGGTGTGTCTTTTGGTTTGGGCGGCTGATACGGGCGCTTATTTTGCCGGTAAGACTTTCGGCAAGCGCAAGATGGCACCATCTGTAAGCCCAAACAAAACCGTTGAGGGTTTGATTGGTGGGTTAATCGCTGCTGTCGCTGTCACCTTAGCGGTAGCTCAGTATTTCTCTATTCCTTTCTCTTCTTTGACAATGTTAGGCGTTGTCGCTCTGGTCACCTCCTTCGCGTCAGTACTGGGCGATTTGGCGGAAAGCATGTTTAAGCGTGTCGCGGGTGTGAAAGACAGTGGCAGCATTCTGCCTGGACATGGCGGTATACTGGATAGAATTGATAGTCTGACAGCCGCATTCCCAGTTTTCACCGTATTGTATTTCTGGCTTGCGTAATAGACTCACCGGCGTTTCGCCGGTGAGTTTTATTCAGGCTTTATGGAACAAATATTAGAGTTTCCTATGCGTAAGATAACGATTCTTGGTGCAACCGGTTCGATTGGCACCAGCACGCTCTCTGTGATTGAAAAGAATCCTCACGCCTACGAGGTTTTCGCACTTGCTGCGAATGCTAACGTCAATGAAATGCTTCTTTTGTGTTTGAAGTGGCGTCCAAAATTTGCAGCTATGGCGAATGCTGATGCGGCAGTAAGTTTACGTCTGGCTCTGAAAAATCAAGGCTGCTCAACAGAAGTGCTCAGCGGCATTGAAGGGCTCTCTGCGATTTCTGAGCACACTGACGTTGATACGGTAATGGCTGCAGTGGTCGGCGCGGCGGGTCTCATTCCAACTATGGCGGCCGTGAAAGCCGGAAAGCGCGTTTTGTTGGCAAATAAAGAAGCACTGGTGATGTCCGGGCAGTTCTTTATCGATGCAGTTCACCAGTATGGTGCCGAGCTTCTGCCAGTCGACAGTGAACACAATGCGATTTTTCAGTGTCTTCCTGCAAGCATTCAGTCCCGCCCAGGTATATGCAATCTGGAATCAGAAGGCGTCAGTAAAATCCTTCTTACGGGCTCTGGTGGTCCTTTCCGTTATACGGACTTAGAGCTTTTAGAGCGTGTGACACCTGCTCAGGCAATTGCTCACCCTAACTGGTCGATGGGGCCCAAAATCTCAGTCGACTCAGCCACCATGATGAATAAAGGTCTTGAATATATTGAGGCTCGCTGGTTGTTCAATGCGAATCGGGATCAATTGGACGTCATTATTCACCCACAGTCAGTGATTCACTCGATGGTGCAGTACCGTGATGGTTCTGTGTTGGCACAAATGGGGTTGCCGGATATGTGCACGCCGATCGCTTATGCGATGGCTTATCCTGATCGTATCGAGGCGGGTGTGAAGCCTTTGGATTTTAGTGAAGTGGGTGAGTTCACTTTCCTGAAGCCGGACTTCAGCCGTTATCCATGTTTGAAGCTTGCTATTGACGCTTGTTACGTGGGGCAAGCCGCAACAACCACATTAAATGCGGCTAACGAAGTCGCTGTTGATGCATTCTTGCAGGGGCAAATTGGCTTCATGCAGATTGCCGAGGTGAATGATGCTGTGCTACAAGGAGCTGAGTTATCGGAACCTTCTTGTATTCAAAGCCTCTTAGAAGTAGATGACAAGGCACGTGTCATGGCTCAGAAAAGGATAACGGAGTTAACACAATGAGCGCCATTCTTTGGAACCTACTGTTTTTCCTCATTGCTCTCGGTATTTTGATAGCGGTACATGAATACGGTCACTTTTGGGTTGCGCGTAAGTGCGGCGTGAAAGTCGAACGGTTCTCTATTGGCTTTGGTAAGTCTATTTGGAAGAAAGTAGGCAAGGATGGTACCGAATATACACTCGCTATGATTCCTCTTGGTGGATACGTCAAGATGCTCGATGAGCGCGTGGATGAAGTGCCTGAGTCACAAAAAGAGCAAGCGTTTAATAATCGTCCGCTTTGGCAACGCAGCGCGATCGTTGCAGCTGGCCCGATTGCTAACTTCCTGTTTGCGATCGTGGCGTATTGGCTGGTGATGATTATCGGTGTACCAGCCGTTAAGCCAATCATTGGTGATGTCGCTCCACAATCTATTGCCGCACAAGCGGGCATAGAGCCAGGGATGGAACTAACTGAGATCTCTGGTATCAAAACGCCAGATTGGGAATCGGTTAATTTCCAGTTGATTGCCCATATTGGTGACAGTGACATGACAGTGGCAGTCAAACCAGATGAAAACGCAGCATATGCAGTTGAGAAAAATCTGGATTTGGCAACTTGGTCTTTTGACCCTGAATCACAATCAGCGTTGCGTACACTCGGAATGACACCTTACCGCCCTGAAATCACAAATGTGATTGCGAATGTGGTCGAAGGTAGCGCGGCGGAAAAAGCGGGGCTTCTCGTTAACGATGAATTGGTGTCTCTTGGGGGCAGTGCGGTAACCGGTTGGACTGAAGTGGTTGAGACCATTCGTGCAAACCCTGAGCAGGCATTGCCCTTGGTTGTTGAACGTGATGGCACAACAGTCACTCTGACTTTAACGCCGGATGCGAATGTGCAGGATGGAAAGGCAATAGGCTATGCAGGTTTTGCCCCAGAGGTGGAGCCTTGGCCTGAGTCACATCAACTGACGCTTCAATACGGCCCTTTGGCTGCTATTCCTGCGGCCTTAGATAAAACCTGGCAGGTGGTGTCACTCACCGCAGGTATGATTAAAAAACTGTTCACTGGTGACGTGGCAGTAAAGAATTTGAGTGGACCTATCTCAATTGCAAAAGGTGCAGGGATGACCGCAGACTTCGGTCTGGTATACTTTCTCGGCTTTCTCGCACTAATCAGCGTTAATTTAGGCATTATTAACCTGTTACCGTTACCGGTTCTTGATGGCGGACACCTGTTGTTTTTTGGTATTGAAGCCGTGACACGTCGCCCCGTCTCTGAACGAGTGCAGGATATGGGATATCGGGTAGGTACAGCAATCATCATGACTTTGATGGCTGTAGCGATATTTAACGATTTCGCCCGACTATAAACATTCAGCGTTTAGCAAGGAAATGTCAGAGCAAGCAATGGCGATGAAAAAACTTCTTTTAGCCTCTCTTCTATTCTCAAGTTCTGTTACGGCCGATGAGTTCGTGGTGGAAGATATTCGTTTTGAGGGGCTTCAGCGCGTCAGCCTCGGTGCTGCGTTGCTCGCAATGCCGGTACGTGTTGGCGATAACATCGATGAAGGCGATGTTTCCGGGATCATTAAATCCCTGTTCTCAACAGGTAACTTCGAAAACGTGCGCGTTTTCCGTGATGGTGATGACTTACTAGTTAAGGTTATCGAGCGTCCAACCATTGCCAGCGTCTCTTTTTCAGGCAATAAAGCCATTAAAGAAGAGCAGCTGGAAGAGAACCTTTCGGCTTCTGGGTTGCGCGTTGGTGAGTCACTGGATCGCACCAAGCTCTCCAACATCGAAAAAGGGTTGGAAGACTTCTACTACAGCGTAGGTAAGTACAATGCTGTAGTAGATACGGTTATCACTCCACTTCCACGAAACCGAGCGGACGTAAAGTTTGTCTTCACTGAAGGCGTTTCTGCAAAAATTCAGCAGATTAACTTTATCGGAAACAAAGTATTCTCTGATGAAGAGCTGAAGGGGAACTTTGAGTTGCGAGCAGACGTGCCATGGTGGAACTTCTTAGCTAATGAGCAGTACCAGAAGCAGGCGTTGGCTGGTGACTTGGAAAACCTGCGTTCTTTCTATCTCAACCGTGGTTACCTGAAATTCCGCGTTGAGTCAGCCAATGTTTCTATTTCTCCTGATAAAAAAGGCGTTTACATCACGCTGAATATCAATGAAGGCGAACCTTATACCGTTTCTGACGTGAGTTTCCGTGGTGGTAAAGAAACCGCAGACTTTGCGGCTTTGGTGCCTTTTGAGGACGGTGAGACGTACAGCGGCCAGAAAGTGACGCGCCTTGAGGATGAAATTAAGCGTAAGCTCGGTGAACAAGGCTATGCCTATCCTCAGGTTTCCACTATTCCTGAATTCGATGATGAAGCGAAGACCGTTGCTCTTAACGTGAACGTAGAGCCAGGTAAGCGTATTTACGTTCGCAACATCAAGTTCTCTGGTAACCAAATCACCAAAGACGAAGTGCTGCGCCGCGAAATGCGACAAATGGAAGGCTCTTGGCTGAATTCAAAATCGGTTGAAACCAGTAAAGATCGTCTGAACCGTCTAGGCTTCTTCGAGACGGTAGATGTACGTACCTCTCGCGTACCCGGTACCGACGATCAGGTCGATGTCGAATATGTGGTCAAAGAGACCAACTCTGGCAGCGTGAACTTTGGTATCGGTTACGGTACCGAATCAGGGATCAGTTTCCAGGCTGGTCTTCAGCAAGATAACTTTGCTGGTACCGGCAACCGCTTTGGTATCAATGCAATGATCAATGATTACCAAAAGAACCTGACGCTGGATTACCGTGACCCTTACTTCACCCTGGATGGTATCAGTCTTGGTGGTCGTATTTTCTATAACGAGTTTGAAGCATCCGATGCAAACATCGTTGATTATACCGACAAAAGCTACGGCACCAGTCTGACCTGGGGTTTCCCATTTGATGAAATCAACTACTTTGACTTCTCCGTGGGCTACACACACCGTCAGATTGAAAACCTTGGTGGTTACTACCAGATTCAAAAATTCCTCGATTCAATGGGCGACAGCGTGACTGACGATGGCGGACTTGTGGTCGATGATTTTGACTGGTCGGTGAGTTGGACACGAAATAACCTCAACCGCGGTTTCTTCCCGACAGCAGGTAATTACCAACGTGCATCATTCCGAATGACAGTTCCAGGCTCTGATGCCCAGTACTTCAAAGCGCAATACGATGTTCGTCACTACTTCCCGTTGGATGATGATCATAACTTCTCCTTCCTGATGCGTGGCCGGTTAGGTTATGGCAATGGTTATGGCAGTAATGACGAAAATGATTACCTGCTGCCGTTCTATGAAAACTTCTACGCAGGTGGTTACTCAACGCTACGTGGTTTCCGTTCGAATACGGCGGGTCCAAAAGCAGTATATGACCAGGGGGCAGGTAATAACCCAGCACTTGTGGGTAGTAATGACTCAGTCGGTGGTAATGCCATTGCATTGGCCAGTGCTGAACTTATTTTCCCTATGCCGTTTGTTTCTGCTGAAGCGAGAAACACCATCCGGACCAGTGTGTTTGTTGATGCGGCATCTGTATGGGACACCGAGTACGACCTCAATGACGCTCGCGTGATTAGTGGTCAGGAATACATTTACGATTACAGCGATCCATCGAACTACCGGGCATCGTATGGTGCGGCGATTCAATGGCGTTCCCCAATGGGGCCGCTGGTATTCTCGCTGGCAAAACCAATCAAAAAATACGAGGGTGATGACGAAGAGTTCTTCACCTTTACTATTGGCCGTACGTTCTGATTTCAACGTTAGGAGAAAAGTTTGAAACCTATTATCAAAGCTGCAGGCCTGAGCCTTGCCATTATTTCCGCTTCTTTCTATGCAACTGCTGCAGAAGCGGCTCAAAAAGTGGGGTATGTTGCGACCGGGCCTGTGCTGGCGCAGATGGCAAAGAAGAGTAATGTCAGCGAAAAACTGCGTAAAGAATTCAAAGATCGTATTGCTGAAGTGGATCGCCTGCGTGACAGATTAGAGAAAGGCGTTGAAAAGCTGCAGCGCAATGGCGAACTGATGAGCGAAAAAGAGCGTACCAAGCTGCAACGTGAACTGCAGGCTCTGGATGCAGACTTTAAACTGAAAGCGAAAAACCTTCAGGAAGACCAGCGTAAGCGTGGTGCGGAAGAAGAGCGTAAGCTGGTTGTTAAACTACAAAAAACTATTGAAACAATTGCCAAGAAAGAAGGCTATGACATGGTTATCAATAGTCAGGCTGTGATGTTCGCAAGCCCGAAAGATGACCTGTCAGAAAAAGTACTGAAAGCAGTGAAATAAGTAAGGTAGAAAATGGCTTCTATTACGCTCGCTGAATTAGCGGAAAAACTGGGTGCAGAGCTGCACGGTGATGGCAGTGTGCAAATCAGTGCCATTGCAGGTATGGATAAAGCTGGTGAAGGGCAGATTACGTTTCTGTCGAGCAGCAAATACCGCAAACACCTTGCGGAATGTCAGGCAAGTGCTGTGATGGTCAAGGAAGCCGACCTGTCATACTGCACGGGTAATGCGTTGGTATTGAAAGACCCTTATCTGGGTTACGCATTGACGGCGCAATTACTGGATACCACACCTGCCTGTGCAGTTGATATCGCACCTAGTGCGTATGTTTCCCCAACAGCGAAGCTGGGGAATGGTGTGTCTGTTGGTCACAATGCAGTGATTGAAGACGGCGTAGAGCTTGGTGATAACGTGCAAGTTGGTGCAGGTTGTTTCGTAGGCAAAAACGCGACACTTGGTGCGAATACCCGTCTTTGGGCAAACGTCACTATCTATCATAATGTGGTAATGGGTGACTCTTGCCTTGTTCAATCAGGTACTGTCATTGGCTCTGACGGATTCGGTTACGCAAATGACAAAGGCCGCTGGATGAAAATCCCGCAGGTTGGTCGTGTGGTCATTGGTGATCGTGTTGAGATTGGAGCATGCACGACGATTGACCGTGGAGCTATCGAAGATACAGTGATCGCAGATGGTGTGATTATCGACAACCAGTGCCAGATCGCTCATAATGTTTCGATCGGTGAAAATACCGCCATTGCTGGGGCAACCACGATGGCCGGTAGCCTTAAAGTCGGCAAGCACTGCATTATTGGTGGTGCCAGCGTCTTTAACGGTCACATGGAAATTGTAGATGGTGTCACGATCACTGGAATGGCGATGGTGATGCGGCCTATCACTGAACCTGGTATGTATTCTTCGGGTATTCCACTTCAGACCAATAAAGAGTGGCGCAAAACCGCTGCGCGGGTGCTGAAGATTGAAGACATGCATAAACGATTGAAAGCCGTTGAAAAACAGCTAGAAGACAGCGAGTAATAGCCGTCCGCGATGGCCTGCTCTGGTGGTTCTTGTCGATACGATAATCGAATGAACCTACAGTGTGGGCCATTTGTGTTATCAGCTACTTCAACGACAAATAATAAGTATTTCATACGGGAATAAAACTTTGAGTCGCGAAAATAAAATCCTGACAGTTAACGAAATTAAAGACCTGCTGCCACACCGTTATCCTTTTCTGCTGATTGACCGTGTTACTGATTTCGAAGAAGGCAAATACCTTCACGCGATCAAGAACGTTTCTGTCAATGAGCCTCAATTCACTGGTCACTTTCCACAGCTGCCAGTATTTCCTGGTGTATTGATTCTGGAAGCCATGGCGCAAGCTACCGGTCTGTTGGCGTTTAAGACCTTTGGTCAACCAAAAGAAAACGAACTGTACTACTTTGCCAGCATCGATAACGCAAAATTCCGCGCACCGGTAACACCGGGTGATCAGATGGTTCTGGAAGTGGAATTCATCAAAGAGCGTCGTGGCATTGCTGCGTTCACAGGCGTTGCTAAAGTTGATGGTAAGGTTGTTTGTTCAGCTGAGCTGAAGTGTGCCAGAAGAGAGTTCTAATCGTGATTCATGAAACCGCACAAATCCACCCTACAGCTGTTGTGGAAGAAGGCGTAATCCTTGGTGCTAACGTCAAGGTCGGTGCTTTTTCTTTCATCGGCGAGGGTGTTGAAATCGGTGAAGGTACCGAAGTAAAAACTCACGTTGTGATCAAAGGCCCAACCAAAATTGGTTGTGATAACAAGATCTATCAATTCGCCTCTATTGGCGAAGAGTGTCAGGATCTTAAGTATGCAGGTGAGCCAACGACCCTGATTATTGGTGATCGTAATACTATCCGTGAAAGCGTGACCATGCACCGTGGGACCATCCAGGATGAAGGCACCACAAAAGTGGGCAACGACAACCTGTTCATGATCAATGCGCATGTTGCACATGACTGTGTGATTGGCGACCGTTGTATCTTCGCGAACAATGCAACACTGGCTGGCCATGTCACTGTTGGCGATTACGCAATTGTTGGTGGCATGACTGCTATTCACCAATTCTGTACCATCGGCAGCCATTGTATGCTGGGTGGTGGTTCTATCGTAGTGCAGGACGTACCTCCGTACGTTATGGCTCAGGGTAACCACTGCGCGCCGTTTGGTATCAATGTGGAAGGCCTGAAGCGTCGTGGCTTTGAAAAGAGTGCGATTAAAGCTATCCGTGCTGTTTACAAAGAGCTGTACCGCTCAGGTAAGACACTTGAAGAAGCGAAGAAGCAGGTTGTTGAAATGTCGAAAGATGAACAGGCGCTTCAGCTTTTCGTTGAGTTTTTCGAGAATTCAAGCCGAGGCATTATTCGCTAATGGCTAAGCCACTTCGAATTGGAATTGTCGCCGGGGAAATCTCCGGCGATATTTTAGGTGCCGGTTTTATCAAGGCTATCCAAGCCAAATTTCCTGATGCTGAGTTTGTCGGGATCGGCGGCCCTCGCATGAAGGCGCTGGGTTGCGAAGCTCTTTTCGACATGGAGGAGCTGGCGGTGATGGGCATTGTGGAAGTGCTCGGACGCTTATCGAGATTACTCAAAGTAAAGCGTGAACTTGTCGAATACTTCACTGATAACCCACCAGATGTCTTTGTCGGTATTGATGCGCCAGATTTCAACTTGCGCCTTGAGAAGGACCTTAAAGATCGCGGCATTAAAACCGTGCACTACGTGAGTCCAAGTGTTTGGGCTTGGCGTCAGAAACGCATCTTTAAAATCGCCGCTGCCACCGATTTGGTGTTGGCACTCCTGCCTTTCGAAAAAGCCTTTTATGACAAGTTTGACGTTCCTTGTGCGTTTGTCGGTCACACCATGGCAGATGATATCCCGATGGTAAGCGACAAATCAGCGGCAAAAGAACTGTTGGGACTGGAGCAGGACAAGCGATATCTTGCTGTTTTACCCGGGAGTCGCGGTGGTGAAATGAAGCTGTTGGCTCCGACTTTCATCAAAACCTGCAAACTGCTCAAGGAAAAATATCCTGATCTAGGCTTTGTGGTGGCATTAGTGAATGAGAAACGCCGCGCCCAGTTTGAAGAGGCATGGCAGCAAACCGCACTAGAACTGGACTTTGTGCTGGTGGATGACACGGCTCGAAACGTGATCACCGCTTCTGATGCCGTATTGCTAGCCTCTGGCACTGTTGCGCTGGAATGTATGTTGGTGAAGCGTCCTATGGTTGTGGGTTACGAAGTTAACGCCATCACCGCCTGGATTGCCAAACGCATGCTCAAGACGGAATTTGTTTCCCTGCCGAATATTCTCGCTGGCCGCGAGTTGGTTCCAGAACGACTTCAGGAAGCCTGCACACCAGAAACCTTGTCTGCTGACGTTTCCCGATTTCTCGACAGTGACAATGAAGCTCTGATGGCGGAGTTTACCCGCCTTCATGAAATGATCCGCTGCGATGCTGATAAAACGTCAGCTGATGCGGTACTGAAACTGATAGGACGTTAGTCGATGGACTTCGAACCTTTTGTTTATCCCGACGCTGAGCTTATTGCCGGTGTTGATGAAGTGGGCCGTGGCCCTCTTGTGGGCGCGGTGGTGACGGCAGCCGTCATTCTCGACCCTAACAACCCGATTGAAGGGCTGACCGACTCCAAAAAACTGACTGACAAAAAGCGTGCTGTACTCTTCGAAGAAATTAAAGAGAAAGCATTGGCTTGGTCATTGGGACGAGCTGAACCGGAAGAGATTGACGATATCAATATTCTTTCGGCCACTATGCTTGCGATGGAACGCGCGGTAGCTGGTTTGAGCATCAAACCAGAATTTGTTCTGATTGATGGTAACCGTGTACCAAAGGGGTTGAATATCCCTGCAGAGGCGGTGGTGAAAGGTGATTTGCGCGTAGCAGAAATCAGTGCAGCTTCCATTCTGGCTAAGGTTGTTCGAGACCGGGAAATGGAAGAGTTGGACGTGCAATACCCCCAATATGGCTTTGCTAAGCACAAAGGTTATCCAACCAAGGCGCATTTTGAAGCGCTTGCTGAACATGGTGCTATCCCCCAGCACCGAAAGAGCTTTAAACCTGTTAAGAACGCTCTCGGCATTGCATAATGTTTCCAGGGAGGGAGCTAACTCTCCCTGAACCTACACAATAAATCAGTAACGTAAGAGTACTATGTCAGACCCACGCTTTATTCACCTTCGTGTTCACAGTGACTTTTCCATGGTTGATGGCCTCGGCAAGGTCCCGCCATTGGTCAAAAAAGTGGCCGAGTTAGGTATGCCTGCTATGGCATTGACCGACTTTACTAACCTATGTGGTTTGGTGAAGTTCTACAACACGGCGCAAAGCACGGGTGTGAAGCCGATAATCGGCGCTGACTTTAAAATGCAAACAGACACTTTTGGCGATGATCTTTGCCAAATTACGGTACTCGCTGCAAACAATGTCGGTTATAAAAACCTTACGTTACTGATTTCAAAAGCCTACCTTCGCGGTCATGTTCAGCACCAGCCGGTTATAGATTACCAGTGGCTGGCTGAACTCAAAGAAGGGCTGATTATCCTCTCTGGCGGTAAGAACGGGGATGTCGGTAAATCCTTGCTCAAGGGAAACATGGCAATGGCGGCAGAATGTGCCGCGTTTTACCAAGAGCACTTTCCTGATTCCTACTACATTGAGCTGATGCGAACGGGTCGTCCCGATGAAGAGGCTTACCTTCACTTCGCACTCGACTTTGCCGCTGAACAAGATCTTCCTGTCGTGGCAACAAACGAGGTTTGTTTCCTGACCGCAGATCTGTTTGATGCCCACGAAATTCGTGTCGCGATTCATGATGGTTATACGCTTGAAGATCCCCGCCGCCCGAAAAACTACAGCCCACAGCAGCATCTTCGCTCAGAAGAGGAGATGTGTGAGCTGTTCCATGACATTCCAGAAGCGCTGGCAAACACGGTAGAAATTGCCAAGCGCTGTAATGTCACCGTGCGACTTAATGAATACTTCCTGCCAGCCTTCCCAACTGAAGGTATGGAAGAAACCGAATTTCTGGTGATGAAGTCTCGGGAAGGTTTGGAAGAGCGTCTGGAATTCCTGTTCCCGGATGAAGAAGAGCGTCTGAAGCGTCGACCAGAATACGATGAGCGTCTTGAAGTCGAACTGGAAGTGATCAACAACATGGGTTTCCCCGGTTACTTCCTCATCGTTATGGAGTTCATCCAGTGGTCGAAAGACAACGCGATTCCTGTGGGTCCGGGACGTGGTTCCGGTGCAGGCTCGCTGGTGGCCTATGCGCTTAAAATCACCGACCTTGATCCACTGGAATACGATCTGCTGTTCGAACGATTCCTGAACCCTGAACGTGTTTCCATGCCCGACTTTGACGTCGACTTCTGTATGGATAAACGCGATCAGGTGATTGATCACGTCGCCGAAATGTATGGACGTGATGCGGTATCCCAGATCATTACCTTCGGTACCATGGCTGCCAAAGCGGTAATCCGTGATGTGGGGCGTGTACTTGGTCACCCCTATGGTTTTGTTGACCGTATTTCCAAATTGGTGCCGCCCGATCCAGGGATGACATTGGAAAAAGCCTTTGTGGCAGAGCCGCAGCTGGGTGAAATCTACGAAGCGGATGAAGAAGTCCGCGAGCTTATCGATACCTGTCGTATTCTGGAAGGCTGTACACGAAACGCCGGTAAGCACGCGGGTGGTGTTGTTATCTCACCAACCACGATCACCGATTTTGCTCCGATTTATGCTGATGCTGAAGGTCACTTCCCGGTTACCCAGTTCGATAAGAATGACGTAGAAACTGCGGGCTTGGTGAAGTTTGACTTCTTGGGTCTGCGCACCCTGACCATCATCGACTGGGCATTGGGGCTTATTAATCCGCGCCTGGAGCGCAGTGGTCTGGAGCCGGTGCGTATTGAGTCGATTCCGCTCGAAGATACGGCCTCATTCCGCGTATTGCAGAACTCAGAAACCACGGCAGTATTCCAGCTCGAATCACGGGGTATGAAAGAGCTAATCAAGCGCCTTCAACCTGACTGTTTCGAAGATATCATCGCACTGGTTGCTCTGTTCCGTCCCGGCCCTCTGCAATCTGGCATGGTAGATAACTTTATCGACCGTAAGCACGGGCGCGAAGAGATCTCTTACCCTGATGCGACCTGGCAGCATGAGTCACTAAAAGAAATTCTGGATCCAACCTACGGCATCATTCTGTACCAAGAGCAGGTCATGCAGATCGCTCAGGTATTGTCTGGCTATACCCTTGGCGGTGCAGACATGCTCCGTCGTGCAATGGGTAAGAAAAAGCCAGAAGAGATGGCAAAGCAGCGCGCGACGTTTGAAAGCGGCGCAATCGCCAACGGTGTTGACGGTGAGTTGTCGATGAAGATTTTTGACCTGGTGGAGAAATTCGCGGGTTACGGCTTCAACAAATCGCACTCTGCAGCCTACGCGCTGGTTTCCTATCAAACACTTTGGTTGAAAACACACTATCCGGCTGAGTTCATGGCAGCGGTAATGACCGCGGATATGGATAACACCGACAAAATCGTTGGCCTGGTAGAAGAATGTCGCCGTATGAAACTGACCATGCTGCCACCAGATGTGAATGCAGGTCTGTACCGTTTCAACGTGAATGAAAAAGGTGAAATTGTTTACGGTATCGGTGCAATCAAGGGTGTTGGTGAAGCACCAATTGAAAACATCATCAAAGCGCGTCAAGAGGGCGGTTACTTCCGCGATCTCTTCGACTTCTGCGCTCGCATCGACACCAAGAAGGTGAACAAGCGTGTGATTGAAAAACTGATTCAGTCAGGCGCCATGGACCGATTAGGACCTCACCGAGCAGCTATGACAGCTTCTTTGGATGATGCATTGAAATCAGCAAGCCAACACCATCAGGCAGAAGCTTTTGGTCAAACTGATATGTTCGGTGTACTGACGGATGCTCCGGAAGAAGTGGAGCACAAATATGCGAAAGTCCCGCCTTGGCCAGACAAAGTCTGGTTGGAAGGTGAACGCGAGACGTTAGGGCTTTACCTCACCGGGCACCCGATCAATAGCTATGTAAAAGAGCTGAAGCATTACATTACCTGGCGCTTAGAAGATGCACATGCCACCAAACGTGATGTGGTATCGACAGTGGCTGGCCTTGTCATCGCCGCACGGGTGATGACAACCAAGCGAGGCACCCGTATCGGTATCCTGACTTTGGATGACCGTTCAGGACGCATGGAAGTGATGCTGTTCTCAGATGCGCTAGAAAAGTATCTGGATCTCATAGAAAAAGACAGAATTTTGGTGGTATCGGGACAGGTCAGCTTTGATGACTTCAACGGTGGCCTTAAAATGTCTGCACGAGAAGTGCTTGATATCTCCCAAGCGCGTGAAAAGTACCTGCGTGGTCTTGCTATCTCAGTGACCGACAGGCAAATTGATAACAAATTTTTTGAACGATTCAGTGAGATTCTGGAACCGCACCGTGCGGGAACGGTTCCGGTCAACCTTTACTACCAGCGTGACGATGCTCGCGCAAAGTTGGTCTTAGGTACAGAGTGGCGTATTACGCCAGACGACAAACTGATCGATGATTTAAAAACGCTGCTCGGCGATAAACAGGTCGAGCTGGAATTTGATTGATACTTCGGCCCTGCCAGGAATGAGCGGGGCTATGTTATTACTTAACAGGATTCTTTCTCTATGAGTCTTAATTTCCTTGAATTTGAACAGCCAATCGCGGAATTGGAAGCAAAAATCGAAGCCCTGCGTGTAGTGTCCAAGCGCGGCGACGAAGCCGAGGCTGTCAACCTGGACAAAGAAATCGAGCAATTGGAGACCAAAAGCACTGAATTGACGAAGAAAATCTTCAGCGATTTGGGTGCTTGGCAGGTTGCACAGCTGGCACGTCACCCGCGTCGTCCTTACACATTGGACTATGCGGATCTGATTTTCACTGAATTTGAAGAGCTGGCAGGCGATCGTGCATACGCGGATGACAAAGCAATTGTTGGTGGTATGGCGCGTATTGATGGCCGTCCAGTGATGATTATTGGCCACCAGAAAGGCCGTGAAACCCGCGAGAAAGTGATTCGTAACTTCGGTATGCCAAAACCAGAAGGTTACCGTAAAGCACTGCGTCTGATGAAGATGGCTGAGCGTTTCAAAATGCCAATCATTACCTTCATTGATACGGCAGGAGCATATCCTGGCGTTGGTGCTGAAGAGCGCGGCCAGTCAGAAGCGATTGCACGTAACCTGAAAGAAATGGCAGGTCTGACTGTGCCAGTTATCGTTAACGTGGTTGGCGAAGGTGGTTCTGGTGGTGCACTGGCGATTGGTGTGGGCGACTATGTGAACATGCTTCAATACTCTACTTATTCGGTGATTTCGCCAGAAGGCTGTGCGTCAATCCTGTGGCGTGATTCAGACAAAGCGCCACAAGCCGCCGAAGCAATGGGTATGACAGCCCCTCGCCTTAAAGAGCTGGGTCTTATCGACAACATCATCGAAGAGCCAATGGGCGGTGCGCACCGTGATTTCGCGCAAACTGCTGCAAACGTCAAAGCGCTGTTGGTGGGTCAACTTGAAGAGCTCGCGCAACTGGACTCTGATAACCTTCGTGAGCGCCGTTACCAGCGTCTGCTGAGCTACGGTTACTGTTAAGCGCAAACCGTTTGATTTAGAAAGGGCCAAATGGCCCTTTTTTCGTATCTGATGCTATGATTCGAAAAATTCGTCATTCTCGAAGTGTCTATGCTGTTCTCTCTGTTTGAAAGTGTCCTTGATAAATACACGCCTGCCCCACGTCAAATTGTGTTGGCTTTCAGTGGAGGTATGGATTCGCGTGTGATGCTTGATTTGCTTGCAACTTATCGGGATATTCATTCTCAACATCAATATCTGGTTATTCATGTTCACCATGGCTTAAGTCCTAATGCCGATACCTGGTTGGCTCAATGTGAGCGTTGGGCTGAAGAAGCAGATTTCGCATTCAAGGGTATTCGGGTATCACTCACCCACAAGGGGGAGAGCCTCGAAAAAGCCGCTAGGGATGCGCGCTATCAAGCTATTTTGAAATCAGTTGACGACAATGCTCTGGTGTTGACCGGGCAGCATGCCGATGATCAGGCAGAAACTTTTTTACTGGCACTCAAGCGTGGCAGTGGTCCCGCGGGTTTGGCTGCTATGCCTGAAACACGAACGATGGGGCATGCAGAGTTATGTCGTCCTCTTCTTGAGGCACACAGAAAGACAATTGGGGAATATGCTGAATCGCAGGGACTGACTTGGGTTGAAGATGAAAGCAATCTGGATAACCGCTTTGACCGTAATTTTATCAGGCAAGAATGGCTGCCAGTTGCCAACAAACGTTGGCCGGGGTTAACAAAAGCGATCAACCGTACTGCCAATCACTGTGCTGAGCAGGAGCTCCTTCTTGATGAATTACTTATTTCTTACGATGCTGAAGTGATAGGGGAAGATGCCAGTTTTAGCATAGACAAAGTGAGTTCGTACTCGATGGTGTTACAGAGAGCGCTAGTAAGACGCTGGCTAAAGTGCGTGGGAAAGGTCTCTCTTTCTCAAGCTCAGTTGGGAGAGGTTTTTTCATCGGTCATAAATGCAGCGCAAGATGCCAACCCGGCTTTGAGACTATCTCAAGGAGAAGTACGCAGGTATCAAAATAAACTCTGGTTTGTAGTGCATTATCAAGATATCTCCGATTGGGATTCATTGTTGGCTGTCGATAGGACGGTTCAACTGCCGGATAACTTAGGGGTATTGGCACTGACGAAGGCCAAAAATGGTGCTCCTGGGCTCAAGCTTCGAACACCGAGAACAGACGAGCCACTAAGGGTGATTTTTGACCCGGAGAGGTTGTTTGCGCACCCGGTTGGCCGCCAAGGTAAAAGAAAGTTAAAAAAACTGTTTCAGGAGTATGGAGTCCCGAGTTGGCTTCGCCGCAGAACGCCGATTTTGCTTTATGGCGACACCGTAGCTGCTGTTGGAGATTTGTTTGTTTGTAATGATTATGTGGGGGATGAGTGTGAGCTTGTCTGGCACAAATCCCAAGCATTGAATGCGTGAATACCTTTTACGTGCAACAATTTAACAAAACTGGAAAACAATAAAGCGAGGAAGCGATGAAACAACTCTTACCTTTAGGTCTGGCAGCCATGATGATGGCTGCGCCTTCATTTGCTGCAGGAGATACAGAAGCCGGTAAAGCCAAAGCGGCAATCTGTGCAGCTTGCCATGGTGCCAACGGCATTGCCGTGATCCCAGGCTACCCTAATCTTGCTGGCCAAAATGAGCAGTATCTGGTTTCAGCATTGAAAGCTTACAAAAACGGCGAACGCACTGGCGCGCAAGCGATGATCATGAAGCCTCAGGCAGACATGCTGAGTGACGCTGACATGGCAAATCTGGCTGCATACTTTGCACAGATGAAATAGTCACCCCGACAAATACAGATTGAAAGCCACGGACTACGCCGTGGCTTTTTTATGTCTGACAGTTAGTTGAGGAAGATAATTGCTTAACGACAGATCGCAATATTTTATTTTGCCTGAGTGTTTTTTGCTCGATCAAACTTGCTGCTATTGAAGATAATTTTAGGTTTTACTATTGTACTAGCTCACTGATACGCCGTGAGAGGTAAAAACAATGGCAGCTGGACGCGAACATTTTAGTTCCAGACTCGGTTTCGTTTTAGCAGCAGCCGGTGCTGCAGTGGGGCTGGGTAATATCTGGGGATTCCCAACACAAGCAGCAAGTAACGGTGGTGGCGCCTTTCTTTTAGTCTACCTTTTGATGATCCTCATCGTTGCCTACCCTATGCTGGTGGTTGAAATGGCGATTGGCCGTCATGGTCAGGCAAACCCCATCGACAGCATGAGAAAACTGGGACGATCTCCGTTATCAAAAACGTTTGGGGGTGGTGTAGGTCTTATCGGCCTGATGGTGCCTTGTCTGGTACTGGCTTTTTATAGCATCGTTGGTGGATGGCTAATTTCTTACTTGCTTGCCGCAGGTGCGGAGCTTATTGGGCTTCATGACGCTGCAATCTGGTTGAAGGGTTTCTCGGTTGAACGAAATCTGTTGGGCGCGGGTCTTTTCTATCTGCTGACTATCTTGATAGTTCAGGCGGGTGTGAAAGAAGGTATCGAGAAATGGTCGACGCGCCTGATGCCAGCACTCTTCATTCTGTTCGCTGTGCTTTTCATTTACGTGATGACATTGCCGGGAGCCACTGATGGTCTAGCACACTACCTCATCCCTGACTTTTCCAAAGTGATGGATAGCGATCTGATTCTGGCCGCGATGGGGCAAGGCTTCTTCTCTCTGACCATTGGCGGCTGTTCCATGTTGATTTACGGTTCGTACCTTAGTCGCAAAGAGAACCTGCCCAAAATGGCGCTGAATGTCACGCTGGTGGATACCGCTGTGGCGGTGATTGCTGGTCTGGTGATCCTGCCTGCCATGTTTGCTGCTATGCGTCAGGGCGTTGAAATTTATGATGCTAACGGTGCGCTGTTGAGCTCTTCTACTCTGGTCTTCGATGTACTGCCTATGCTGTTTCAAGGCCTTGGTTCAGTTGGAACTGTTGTTGCGCTGGTGTTTTTCCTGCTAATGACGATTGCCGCGCTGACATCGTCTATCTCTATGCTTGAATGTCCAGTTGCGCTGGTGAGTGAACGCCTTGGTACCAAACGTTCTTTTGCAAGCTGGTTGTTGGGTGGCGTGATTGCTGCTCTCAGTGCGGTGATTGTGTTTAACTTTGGTGAGTTGTTTGGTCTGGTTGCCACTATCGCAACACAATATTTCCAGCCAATTGCTGCGCTTCTTTTCTGTTTATATGGTGGTTGGGTATGGAAACGTACGCAGAAATTGGAAGAACTTCGACAAGGCTACGAAGATATCGAACAAGGCTTGTTCTGGAAAGTCTGGCCTCTGTATGTGAAATTTGTTTGTCCGGTTCTGGTTATTGCAGTGATTTGGATGTCGCTGGTTTAAACCTTTTCAAGTAAACAGAAACCAAAAACGGAAGCCGTAGCGCTTCCGTTTTTATTGGATGTTGATGCTGTTAGCGGAACTGGTTTTGTTCAGTCATGTACTCGAAACCTGCAGTGGCAAGTTTTGCTTTCAGGGCTTCGGCATCAATATCAAAGTACTTCACCAACTCTTCCAGCGAAGAAAAATCGTCCCGCAACTTCATGTTCACGATACTCATCAGCATGATGGTATCCATGGTGTCAAAGTTCTTTAGATCCATTACGCGTCCTCGTGATCGCTGATCAGAAGGTTTGCTGCTGCAAAGGCAGCTTGCTCGCGTAGCTCTTGCGCAACCGTTTCGTCAGATGCTACTGCATTCAATGCACGAACAGCACAAGCAATTGCCTGCGGAATATAACCTTGTTCGCCGCTGCCAATTTCTGAATAACGTTGACGGATCAAATCGCAACAATCGTAGACTCTCATAGCCACTCCTTGAATAAAACTGAAGCCAATATAACGTAAAAAGGCTCCGCAATGGAGCCTTGAGGTCAGTTATCTAAAGGGTTACCGGCGTTTATGTTTGTTGCGGTACATACCTCGGTCTGCGCGCTCAAACATGGAGACATTATTGTCACCCTGGCGATAGGCTGAACAGCCGACAGAGCTGGAGATATTATGTGCGGTCAGGAGTGGATCTTTAGCTATCAGTGACTTGAGTCGTTCGTTCACTAGCTGTGCTGACTCTCGTGTAGCCGGTGTCAGAATAACAGCAAATTCGTCCCCACCCAGACGGTAGCAACGGTCAGAAGCTCGGATAGCCTCTTTTAATAGCAAAGAGAAACGGCGCAATACTTTGTCACCATCAAGGTGCCCATAAGTGTCATTGACCTGTTTGAAATTATCCATGTCAAAAATCATCAAAATTAAGCCATGATCATTACGTTCAGTCATTGCGATGGACTGACGCATGTCTTGCTCGAAGCTGGTTCGGTTGTTCAATCCAGTTAGGCTATCGAGGAGCGCAAGGTTACGAACACGATTGTATTCAATGGCATTGCTCAAAGGACCTGCGAGCAGGCGATGATAGGTATGGATAAGGGCAATTTCGTCATCATCAAGTTTATAAGGAGTACTGTATTGCAGCATGCCTAGCGAGGTGTTCGCGAACTTGAGGGAAAAGGTTTGTCGGTACTCTGAAGCACCGCCACGACGAACGATATGGGAAATCTCTTCGTGCTCCCAGATCAGTCGGGTGATGTCGATTTGCTTTTCTAACTCTCTGGTAAAAACTTCAAACAGAGGATCGATATCCAATCTTCCTTGAAGTTTCTGCAGCACCATCAGACGCTGATCCGCACCCAGAGGAACACGACGAGATTGAATCGCCGCTTTTTTTACTTGTTCCAGTTGCGTACTCATCGAAATTGCCTCAGAAACCAAAAACTATCACTGTTTATGCTTTAATCAACAAAAGCAAAAAGCGTTCCAGTTCTACTGAGCTAATGTGCTTCATCCAGAGAGCAGGGATTACTCATCAGAGAGAAAGGCTGCTAAATCGGACCGACGATTCTGAGCGTCTTGGTACCCCATGTCAATTAAGTGGTTGATATATTTCGGCTCAAACAGCAGATAGCTGGTGATTGCCGCATCTTCAACAGGACTGATACCCAGAATTCTCATCAGACCTCTTACTGCCATAGGCATATGACAATAGTAGCGTTCAACAAGGGGTTCAAAGGGCTCTGAAGGGGAAAGGTGAAAGGCATCGACTTGCCGCAGCGCCAATTTTTCTGCTTTGGTCTTTGCCATGTTTCCTACCAAGGCATTCATTCTATCCAGATGCTCTAGGTCGGCAGAAAGCGTATCTGCAAAGATAGCATCCATTAAATGACCTCCAAGAGTTGCTAGGCCGGGAGCATGTGCAAGTCCATGATTTTTTGGCATCTGCTTGGGGTTTAAGTCAATAATAAGTACCCGTTCTGCTCCCATTTTCAACGCTGGACGGAGTGGGGCAATTTGGTGGACAGAGCCATCACCATAATAGTTATGCCCGATCTGGGACGCAGGAAAAACGATGGGAATGGCAGAGGAGGCCAGTAAGTGTTCCGTGGTAATCTGGCAAGGAACCCCTATCGCCCGTGATCGTGTCCAAGGCTCAATACAAGATTGCCCCTGATAGAAAGTGACGGACTTACTGGTTTGATAATTCGATGCGGTGATGGCCAACCCCCGTAAATTTCCGGCGAGGATTTGATGTTCTATCTTGCTGAAATTAAGGACGTTATTCAGTAAGGCGCGCAGCGGCCTATTGTCGAGAAGGCCGAAAGGAGGCGCGCAATGATACTGGGCTTGCATGCGGGCAAAACCCTGACGCCCTATATGCTGGAACATACCTGAGAATGAGCTGCTAAACACATCTTTGGTTGTAAGGTTTGTCCAAAGCCAAGACAGTTTTTTGACACCGAGTCGAAAACATGACGTATGGCAGGCAAGGGAAGTGGCATTGAGCGCACCAGCCGAGGTGCCGCAGTAAATGGTAAATGGACTGTGATGCACTCGTGGGTACCATTCTGCGATCGCTTTCAGCACACCAATTTGATACGCCGCGCGCGCGCCACCGCCTGTTAACAACAGGGCGATGTTTTTGCGAGGAATTGCGGAACGCGCGGTAGACGACATAACTTGTACCTGCCTGATTTTGCTTATCTTCAGTATGAACCAGAAGCGATCCTTCTGAGAGGAAGATGCATTTGAATTTCCTAATGTTGCTGACTGATTGTGATCTATAGCTAAAAGACACTGACGACTTTGTCATTGCCTCATAGTAAGAGAACGACGGATGGTATATTTCTATTCAATAGCATTCATAAAGAGTATGAGATGGCATTTTCAGTACGCGCTTTGATCGCTGACGATGACAAAGCTTCGGCCAAATTGGTGGAAGTTTTGCTACAAAAATGGGGAATCGAAGCAGTAGTCGCCCATGATGGTCTGGAGGCTCTGGAGCAGGTGATGCAGCCTGAACCTCCCTCTTTGTTGATCCTTGACTGGGAAATGCCAGGCTATAGCGGTATCGAGCTTTGCCAGAAAATTCGTCAGATAGACATGGCAAACCCTCCTTACATCATTATTTGTACGGCAAGGGACAGCGCAGAGCATATCGCTGAGGGGTTGAATCAAGGAGCGAACGATTTTGTCACTAAGCCTTTTAATACTCAGGTGTTAAGAGCAAGGATGGAGGTTGGTCGAAGAACGCTTGAACTTCAGGCAAGACTCGTTGATGCCATGACTCGTCTCGATCATTTGGCAAGTTATGACGAATTGACAGGATTACTTAATCGACGTGCTTTGTTTGAAAGGCTTCATGAGGATTTTTCTCGTGCCGTCAGAACAGAAAGTCGATTGTGTTTTTCTGTGTGTGATATCGACTGGTTTAAACGCATTAATGATAAATACGGTCATCCCGCGGGGGATGCAATTTTACGCCAGTTAGGTGAACTGCTCAGCCAACAGCTTAGGCCTTATGACAGGATTGGGCGTATTGGTGGTGAAGAGTTTTTACTGCTGTTTAGTGTGAAGGACGCTGGGCGAGCCCACAAGGTGCTGGAAAGGATTCGAGTGGAAATAGAACGGTTTCGCTTTGAGTTTGAAGGGAGGGTGATCCCTGTGACTATGAGCTTCGGTGCTACTTTTGTCATTCCTGATGAGAGGGTGGAGCGGGTTGAAGATTACTTCAGTCATGCTGATCAGGCTCTCTATCAGTCAAAAGAAAAAGGACGAAACCTCGTTACTTTCTTTGATAATTGCGTATAAAAAAACGCCTCCCAAAAGAGGCGTTTTTCAATTCAGCTATCGGAATTAGGCCAGTTTCGCTTTAACGAACTCAACCATGTTTTCCATTTCAACTGGCACTTTCTCGCCGTCACGACGGTGTTTGTATTCAAACACACCGTTGTCCATGCTGCGCTCACCGATAATGATAGTGTGTGGCACACCCGTTAGCTCCATATCAGAGAACATAACACCTGGACGTTCTTTACGATCATCGAACAGCACTTCAATGCCCGCTGCGGTCAGATCAGCGTACAGTTTTTCTGCTGCTTCTTTAACGCGCTCAGATTTGTGCATGTTCATTGGAACAATAGCAACGGTAAACGGTGCAATCGCATCTGGCCAGATGATGCCGTTTTCGTCGTGGTTCTGCTCAATAGCCGCCGCCACAACACGTGATACGCCGATGCCGTAACAACCCATTTCCAAAATGGTGTTCTTACCGTCAGCACCCAGTACGCCACAGTTCATCTTCTCAGAGTAGTTAGTACCTAACTGGAAGATGTGACCCACTTCGATGCCACGCTTCAGAAGGATAGTGCCTTGACCACATGGGCTTGGGTCACCTTCAACCACGTTACGGATATCAGCCACTTCACCCAGCTCAACGTCACGACCCCAGTTAATACCGAAGTAGTGTTTGTCGTCGATGTTCGCGCCTGCGCCGAAATCACTCATTGCTGCAACACTGCGGTCAACAATGAAAGGAACGGTCAGGTTAACTGGACCCAGTGAGCCAGGGCCTGCATTTACAATCGCACGAATTTCTTCTTCGGTCGCGAATTGCAGCGGCATCTCAACTTGTGGAAGCTTCTCAGCTTTGATTTCGTTCAGTTCGTGGTCGCCACGAACCAGCAGCGCAACCAGATCAGCATCAACAGCGTCAGACGCTCTCACAAACAGTGTTTTAACGGTTTTCTCGATTGGCAGGTCAAACTGCTCCACAAGCTGAGCGATGGTTTTCGCATCAGGTGTATCTACCAGCGTCATTTCCTGAGTTGGTGCAGCGCGCTCACCTGCAGGTGCAACGGCTTCTGCCATTTCAACGTTTGCAGCGTAATCAGACTCAGTAGAGAATGCGATGGTATCTTCACCGCTGTTTGCCAGAACGTGGAATTCGTGAGAAGCAGAACCACCGATAGCACCGGTGTCAGCCAGAACTGGACGGTAATCCAGACCCATACGATCAAATGCCGCACAGTAAGCAACGTGCATTGCTTCATATGATTTCTGCAAGCCTTCTTTGTCGATGTCGAAGCTGTACGCGTCCATCATCGAGAATTCGCGCGCACGCATCACACCGAAGCGTGGACGCACTTCATCACGGAACTTGGTCTGGATCTGATACAGATTCAAAGGCAGTTGCTTGTATGAGTTCACTTCATTACGAACAAGAGAAGTGATCACTTCTTCTGCCGTCGGGCTCAGAACAAACGGACGCTCGTGGCGGTCAGTGAAGCGAAGCAGTTCAGGACCCATCTTTTCAGAGCGGCCTGTCTCTTCCCATAGCTCAAACGGTTGAACTACGGGCATCAGAGTTTCAATCGCACCTGCGTTGTTGATTTCCTGACGAACGATGTTTTCAACCTTTTGCAGTACGCGCAAACCGGTTGGCAGCCAGGTGTATAGACCTGAAGCCAGTTTGCGGATCATACCGGCACGCAGCATCAGCTGGTGGCTGATCACTTCTGCGTCGTTTGGCGTTTCCTTCAAAGTAGAAAGAAGGTATTTACTGGTACGCATCTAAGCTATCCGTTTATCTAATTACAGTATGGAGGGTATAAGGGCGTCATATTAACAGCGAGAACCCTATTCGCCAAAGGCTTCTATTGTTGTCACCGTGATTACAGGTTCAGCGACGGTAAACTTCACATTTAGGTCAAAGAGGTGAACGGCATATTCCTTGGTATCAGCTTTTCCCTTTTTATAGGCTGGGCGTGGATCTTGTGCGAGTACTTCACTAATCACCTGTTGCTTATTTTTACCTTCTTTATCTTTGGCTAAGAAGGCTAAAGGTTGAGTGTCAAACTGGACATCGAGTGTTTGAGGTGCTTCTGAAGCATATCCACCTGAAGCATCTTCTATTGAATCCGAGTAAGGAATATAAGGCTTAATGTCGATGACTGGCGTACCATCAACAAGATCGCAACTCCCAATATCAATGATTATTTTGGCACCTTCTTTACGTACCCCTTTCAAAGGCACGACCGACATTCCGATACTGTTCGGCCTGAAGGTTGCGCGGCTGGCAAATACGCCAATACGCTCATTACCACCAAGGCGTGGTGGACGGACTGTTGGCGTCCACCCTTGTTCGAGGTTTTGGTCAAACAAGAAAAGAATCCAAAGGTGCGAGAATTGCTCAATACCACGCACTGTGTCTTCATTGCATGCTTCGCCTTCTAAAACGACAGATGCCAAAGCACTTGGCGCAAGTCCTGGTTGACGGGGGACGGCGAATTTCTCTTTATAAGGGGATTCAATATGACCGACAGGCGTCAGGGAATATTTCATACTGGTTTTACTCATTAGGCTATCAGAGGAACTTTACCATACTCGTCAAGGTGGCCTAACAATCGTGGATGCTTGCGTTGGCAATGCGTGTCATAATCGCAGCGTAATAATGTATAGAGGGTAGCGCTTTGGCTAGACCAGCGGTTTTTGTCGATAGAGATGGTGTGATCAACGTTGATCATGGTTATGTCAGTACAACAGATGACTTTGATTATATAGATGGCGTTTTCGATGCTTGCCGTGCATTGAAAGAAATGGGCTATCTCCTTGTGCTGGTGACGAATCAGTCTGGTATTGCCCGTGGCTACTATACGGAAGATGAATTTCTCAACCTGACGGAATGGATGGATTGGAACTTCGCTGATAAAGGCGTGGACTTTGACGGTATCTACTACTGCCCGCATCACCCTGAACACGGCAATGACAAATACAAGCAAGACTGTGATTGCCGTAAACCTAAACCAGGTATGTTTTTCTCTGCGCGGGATTTCCTCAAAATCGATATGGAAAATTCTGTGATGATTGGAGACAAGGCCGACGACATGCGTGCTGCTGAAGCTGCAGGTATTTCAACTAAAATTCTGGTTCGCACTGGAAAGGTAGTCTCGGAGGAAGGTGAAAAACTGGCAACAGCGGTACTTGATAGCATTGCTGATGTGCCTCAATACCTGAAAAAGTGATATCCGAAATTAAAATCCGACTAATCCACACAGAAAAAGCAGCCAAAATTGGCTGCTTTTTTGTCTCTTTGGTTGCCTTTTGAGCGCTTGAGCGGTTTTTTAGAAAAAAAGCCACTTTTTCATAAGAAAGGTATTGCCAACAAAAAATCTCTCCCTATAATGCGCTCCTCGTTGGCACGGCAAAGTTCGCAGCTAACACGAGGAAAGCAAAAGTGCTTGACTCGAAAAAAGAGTTGAGTTTAAATCTCACTCCGCTCAGCAAGGCTGAGCAAGTTCTTTAACAATTTGACCTATGCAATCTGTGTGGGCACTCGTGTTTGATAGACAAAAGATTTATCGATGTTTACTGAGTGACCAAACGACATAACTTCGGTTATATCGGCACAGTCAATTCGTTCTGCTCTTTCTTTACTCTGTAGAGAGGGGTTAGAACACAACAGTATTTCATCGAGCCAAAAACTTTAATTGAAGAGTTTGATCATGGCTCAGATTGAACGCTGGCGGCAGGCCTAACACATGCAAGTCGAGCGGCAGCGACAACATTGAACCTTCGGGGGATT
>NZ_FIZX01000009.1 GCF_900055185.1 Grimontia celer
AACATCGATAAATCTTTTGTCTATCAATCACGAGTGCCCACACAGATTGCATAGGTCAAATTGTTAAAGAACGTTGACTTGAAGAAGCGTCGCTTCTCACCGTCAGGGCTGCGAATTTTACGCTGCCAGGCGATGAAGTCAAGAAGAAATTTTGAGATTTTTCAGCGTTGCTCTTGCAACCCTCAAAATACCTTATTGACTTGCTTCTCGGGGTGAATTTCCCTCTGAAGCGGGCGGCCATTTTACTGATTCGAAACAGCGCGTCAAGCGTTTATTTCAACTCAATTTTTGAGGCCTTCGCCGTACCGATTTACGTGGGCGTTTCCGCAGTGGAAGCCGCTCTCCGTGTCGGTGATGCGGCATTATAGGGAGGTCTGAAATTCTGGCAAGGGCTTTTTTGAGGTTTTTTATGAAAAACGGTGCGCTCGATTACTTTTCGCCCAAAACGGCATTAAAGTGTATTGAAACGAACAAGAATTGCACTCTTTTCCGCATCAAGATAGTCTGTTTTCAATCATCCTTATTTGGAATTTTCTATGTCTTCTGTACTTCGCAGCTATAAAGGTATCTTTCCAACAGTAGGTGAACGCGTTTACCTAGATCCTTCTTCTGTATTGGTTGGCGATATTACTCTTGGTGATGACGCAAGCATTTGGCCTTTGGTTGCTGCCCGAGGTGACGTTAACCATATCCGTATCGGCCAGCGGTCTAACATTCAAGATGGCTCTGTTCTTCATGTCACCCACAAGAACAAAGAGAATCCGGAAGGCTATCCGCTGCTCATTGGTGATGACGTGACTGTCGGGCACAAAGTCATGCTACATGGCTGCACCATTGGTAATAAAGTGCTGGTCGGCATGGGTGCGATTGTTCTTGATGGTGCAATAATAGAAGATGAAGTCATGGTGGGTGCAGGAAGTTTGGTTCCGCCTGGCAAACGTTTAGAGTCTGGTTTTCTCTACGTGGGTAGTCCGGTAAAACAAGCGCGCCCTTTGAAAGAAGCAGAACGCGCTTTTTTGCAGAAATCGTCTGATAACTATGTTGTCACGAAAAATGAGTACATCGCAGAGCTCGAAGGTTAACGCACCCAGATCTCACCGGACGCATTGAAGTCTTCCTCTTCAATGGCTTCTTCTGCTAACTCTTCCAGATCGAAGCGGTTCTCGGCAAACGCTGCCAGAATCGCTTCTTCTGTATTCAAAGCTACTCGCTCTCTCTTTTCCAGATCAGCTATCGAGATAAAGCAGGAAATCAAAGAGCCTGCTTGCTGCGCATCAAAGCGGACAGCGAGTTTTTCAGTATCCACCTGTTGTAGGTCAGGGAAAAGGATGTTCTGGTTCATCTGCACTTCATCTATTCAGCAAGATTACGGCGTAGTTCTCTCAACACCTGTCCAGTTCCCGGCCTGATACCACGCCAAATCGTAAAACTCTCCGCCGCTTGTCCCACCAGCATGCCCAATCCGTCAATCACACGGGCGGCACCGTTATCCAGAGCCCACTGGTTACTGCTGGTCACGCCTGAACCATATACCATGTCGTAAACCACAGTTTGACTGCCAAACACAGTCGCTGAGATTTGTGGGTGTTCTCCTGAAAGGCTGGCAGATGTGGAATTCACCACCACATCAAACTCTCCTTCAAGCGATTCAAAGCTGGTTGCAGAGACACTGCCGTTATCCGCAAATAGTGATGCCAGCATCTCGGCTTTACTGGCGGTCCTATTGGCAATCACCAGCTGTGCGGGCTCGTGAGCCAATAAGGGAAGAATCACTCCCCTCGCTGCGCCACCTGCACCAAGCAGTAAAATCTTAGCGCCTTCGAGTTGGACATGGTGATTCAGCAGATCCTGCACCAGACCTTCTCCGTCCGTGTTATCGCCGAGTATGCCGCCATCGTCGAGTTTTTTCAGAGTGTTCACCGCCCCAGCTAGCTTAGCCCGCTCGGTCAGCATAGTGGCCAACTTAAATGCCTCTTCTTTAAAAGGCACAGTGACGTTACATCCTTTGCCGCCACTGTTAAAAAAGGCGGTTACCGCTTCCTCAAAACCACCGATTGGTGCTTCGAGCGTCTCATAACTCATTGCCTGCGCAGTCTGGCGCGCAAACAAGGTGTGTATAAAAGGGGACTTACTGTGTGAGATCGGGTTGCCGACAACGACATATTTATCCACGACTTTGTTTTCCTTGAATTACCATTCCCTTGGTTTCAAAAACTCTGTGTAGAGCTTCTCTTCAGCAGATCCCGGCTCAGGCTCGAATCCATACTCCCAGCGCACCAGTGGTGGCATAGACATCAGGATTGATTCTGTCCGTCCGCCACTTTGCAGGCCAAACAGAGTGCCACGATCGTAGACAAGATTAAACTCAACATAACGCCCACGGCGATAAAGTTGGAATTCGCGCTCACGTTCACCGTAAGCGGCACCCTTACGTTTCTGCACGATCGGGAGGTAAGCATCGACGTAACCCTCACCCACGGCTTTTATGTAATCGAAAGACGTGTCGAATCCCCACTGGTTCAAATCATCAAAGAAAAGACCGCCGACACCACGGGTTTCGTTACGGTGAGGTAGGAAGAAATAACGATCACACCAGGCTTTGTGCTCAGCATAAACATCAGCGCCAAAGGGTGCACAAATAGACTTCGCTGTTTGGTGCCAGTGGACACAATCTTCTTCTACCGGATAGAAAGGCGTGAGATCGAAACCACCACCAAACCACCAAACCGGGGCTTCCCCTTCTTTTTCGGCAATGAAGAAACGGACATTGGCGTGGGACGTCGGGACATTCGGGTTTTTCGGATGCACCACCAAAGAAACACCCATGGCTTCAAAGCCCCTGCCTGCCAGTTCAGGACGGTGCGCCGTCGCCGAACCTGGCATTTTGTCTCCAAAAACGTGGGAGAAATTCACACCAGCCTGCTCAAATACATTGCCATCGCGAAGCACCCGGCTTTTACCACCGCCGCCCGCAGGTCTTTCCCAGGCATCTTCCTCAAATGTCGCACCGCCGTCTTCTTTTTCCAGCGCCGCACATATAGAGTCCTGCAACGACAGCAAAAAGCGCTTAACCGCATCTTTATCAACCTGCTGAGGAAGGTTCTGATTCTCCACGTGATTTCCTTGTACTTTTATTTAGCCCTGACGAAGCACCTTACCAGAACGCGCATCTCGGATCTCGGTAGGCTTGTCACGTCCACCAATTTTTCCTTCTAAAACATTCGGTACACGGCTACCCAATTGCTCTACCACTTCCGCCACACTGCGACACGGCTCTTCACCGCTGAGGTTGGCACTGGTTGATGTGATGGGTTTGCCATAAGAAAGACACAATTCGCGGACATCCGGATGATCGGAAACGCGCACAGCGACAGTATCAAACTGCCCAGTCACCCAATCGGTGATCTTCTTGCCAGCCGGCATGACCCAAGTAACAGGACCCGGCCAAGTTGCCAAAACATCGGCTTTCACCTCTTTGCTCAGGCTATCGAAGTCAATGTATCCGTCCAACTGGGAGAGCTCTGCTGCGATAAGAATCAGGCCTTTGACCTTATCACGCTCTTTTACATCTAAAAGCGCCTGCACAGCGGCTGGGCTGTCCGGGTCACAACCCACACCAAATACCCCTTCTGTGGGATACGCGATAACTTCCCCGCGCGCCAACGCTGCCACGCATTGCTTAACATTCGCCAATGCTCTTCTCCTGCCTCTACCCGAAAAATTCGGCTTACTATGACCAACTTTACCCGACGTTCTCAACACTTTTGTCACAAATCGAAACAGACTTTCTATCAGCCCCGTTTATATAAGGTATCCAAACAGCAGCAAACAGACTGACGCAAACGTTTTCCTTGCTGCTTTTTGCCGATATAATGCGCCCACTTTCCATGTTTCAGCGGTTAACGAGCATTTACAGGAGTTACTATGAAAGTCGGCATCATCATGGGTTCTAAATCAGACTGGCCAACCATGAAAAACGCAGCAGATATGCTGGATCACTTCGGCGTTGACTACGAAACCAAAGTGGTTTCTGCCCACCGCACTCCTGGCCTGCTCGCAGATTATGCCAGCGAAGCTGCTTCACGTGGCCTGAAAGTGATTATTGCTGGCGCAGGTGGCGCTGCTCACCTACCTGGGATGACCGCTGCGTTTACCAGCCTTCCTGTACTGGGTGTACCGGTTCAGTCAAAAGCACTGAAAGGGATGGATTCGCTACTTTCTATCGTTCAAATGCCAAAAGGTGTGGCAGTAGGAACGCTGGCAATTGGTGATGCAGGTGCCGCGAATGCCGGCCTGCTTGCAGCGCAAATCTTGGCGACCAATGATGCAGAGCTGATGGCAAAAGTCGACGCTTTCCGTCAGAACCAAACAGACACCGTTCTCGCTAACCCTGACCCATCGGTAGATTAATCATGAATGTGCTGGTTCTCGGTGCCGGACAGCTGGCACGTATGATGGCACTGGCAGGTGCCCCCCTAAACCTTAAGATTAGCGCGTACGATGTGCGAAGCGGCAACCTTGTACACCCAGTCACGCTGGAAGTACTTGGGCAAGGCCTGGAAAACGGGATTGCCGATGCCGACGTGATTACTGCCGAGTTTGAACACATCGCGCCGGACGTACTGGAAGTCTGTCAGGCCAGCGGTAAGTTCTACCCTGGTGAAACCGCCATCCTGACCGGTGGTGACCGCCGTCTGGAAAAAGCATTGCTGGATAAAGCCGGTGTAGCCAATGCCCGTTATCAGGTGATTGAATCCCGTGCTGATTATGACAAGGCAATCGCCAATATCGGCCTGCCTCTCATCCTGAAAAGCGCCCTTGATGGCTATGACGGCAAAGGCCAGTGGCGCCTGAAGCCAGATTCAGATATTGAATCAGTGTGGCAGGATATCGACCAGTTCCTCAAAACCTCTCCACAAGGTGCACGTCAGTGTGTGATTGCCGAAGAATTTGTGCCATTTGACCGCGAAGTGTCATTAATCGGTGCGCGCAATGCCAAAGGCGATTTGGAAATTTACCCACTGACCGAGAACATCCACACCAACGGTATCTTGAGCGTGTCGGTGGCAGCTGGCGACAATGATGCAGTTCAGGCTCAGGCTGAAGCCATGTTTAAAGCGGTTGCAGACACACTGGGTTATGTCGGCGTATTGGCGATTGAGTTTTTTGATGTCGGCGGCAACCTCAAAGTGAACGAGATTGCGCCGCGCGTGCACAACTCAGGTCACTGGACACAGCAAGGTGCTGAGGTTTGTCAGTTTGAGAACCATCTTCGCGCTGTCTGTGGCTTACCGCTTGGCAGTGCCAAACGCATCCGTCCGACTGCGATGATCAACATCGTCGGTGAAGTGACTGTCCCGGTGAATGTCATGGGACTGGCACATGTACATTGGTACGACAAAGCGTCGCGACCAAGTCGCAAAATTGGCCACATTAATCTGTGCGCAGAGAGTGCAAAGGCGTTGGGTGAAGCACTTCAGGAAGTTGCCAAACACTTGGACGGCGCTGAGTTTCCAGCCCTTCAAAGTGCCGCAGAAACATTAAGCTGAATGAACCAAGCCCAAAACGAGAAAAGCCGCTGATAGCGGTTTTTCTTTTTCTAGTACCAGATAAACCAGCCTTCGGTCATTGCCCCTGTTTGTGCTGACATTTTTTATCCGCGCAAACTTTCACGATGCCCGCCGCCAGTTTTTTCTCCAGCAGAAGCGGATATCCGCAAACCTCACAGTTACCCTTGATAGGCTTTTGGTTCACAGCGAATTTGCATTTCGGGTAAGCATCACACGCATAGAAGGCTTTACCAAAACGCGATTTCTTCTCATGCAGCTTTCCTTTGCGGCACTCAGGACAGTTGATGTCCATGGTCTCCGCTTCCGGTTCCTGATCGCGCTTTTCGATATGCTGGCATTCCGGATACGCCGAGCAACCGATAAACATGCCGAAGCGTCCTTGGCGGAGCACCAACTCGTTGCCACATTCCGGGCACGGCATACCAAGCTCTTTCACTATGTGTCCATCATTGTGGTTCAGTGACTCGATGAAATCACAAGCCGGGTATCCAGTACACGCCTTGAAAGGGCCGCGTTTACTGTGCTTGATAACAAGAGCGCTGCCACATTTAGGGCAGCGCTCTTCATTTTCCAGCGCATGTTCATGGGCGCTGAACAGGGAATCGTCAATTTTTCCAACCAAAACAGACCAGCCTCAAATCAGTGAAGGTATTCATCTTCCGCTGTGCTGTAGAGTAACTCTTCCATTTGATCGTACGCGCGCTCGTTGCCGGGCACGTTAAACAGCACCATCAGGATCACCCATTTCAGATCTTCCAGCACAAATTCTTGCGTATCGAGCTCCATAACACGGTCAACTACCATTTCACGGGTTTCAGGGCTCAGTACACTGATTTGCTCAAGGAAAGTCAAAAAACCTCGGCTCTCGGTATCCAGTCGATCCATCTCTTTTGGGGTATAGATACGAACAGAAGTGAGCGCGCCGCCAGTAAGGTATGGGGTTTTGTCGGCGTCTTGAAGTAGCGCCAGCTTTTCAAGCCAGTTCAGCGCTTTGTAAATATCGTCTTGATGAAATCCAGCTCTAGAGAGTTCATCAGCCAGTTCGTCCTGATCCACCATCAACTCAACATCGCTGTGGATATAGGTTTCAAACAGGTACATTAAGATGTCCATCATGGCTATCCCCTCCTCGTTCTGACATAACCACCGGGTACCGCTGTTACCAGCCCCTGTAGCTCAAGTTCTAACAACTGCATCATGATTTCGTGAACGGGTTCATCGCAGATTTCTGCAAGCACATCGACACACCTTGCTTCATTTCCTACGTTAGCCAACAGTTCAGGAAATGGCAATTCTTCTTGCAAAACTTGGGCCTGAGCGACCTCCAACTGGTGATTTATTGCACAGCCGGCCAATGCGCCAACCTGCTCTAAAATCTCGTCCACCGACTCCACCAGAAAAGCGCCTTGCTTTATCAAGCCGTTACTGCCTTTCGCATGTGGGTTATGGATTGAACCCGGTAAAGCAAAGACATCCCGCCCTTGTTCAAGTGCCAGTCTGGCGGTGATCAGCGAACCACTCTTCATTGCCGCTTCCACCACCAGCACTCCTGTAGATAGACCGCTGATAATGCGATTTCGTCTCGGGAAAAATGCTGGTTTTGGCGGCGACCAGGGCCAAAGCTCTGACGCCAGTACGCCATTCTCCCTGATATCGTCAGACAGTTGACGGTGTCTGGCAGGATAAATCTTCTCAAGCCCTGAGCCCAATACGGCAATGGTTTTCCCTTTGCCATCGAGTGCGCCACGATGAGCACGGCCATCAATACCCAGCGCCAAACCGCTGGTCACGACGACATCGTGAGCGGCAAGCTCTTTGGCAAAAGCATGGGCCAGTGATAAGCCATCGTTAGATGCATGACGACTGCCAACCATCGCAAGTTGCGGCAGTGACAGTATATGGGGATCGCCGTCGACAAATAAAAGAGGAGGAGCACCACTGATTTGCTTTAAGAGGTAAGGATAGCGGGAATCGGTCAGCGAGATGATGTGCCTGCCCGGTGCTGCTGCCCAGGTCAGGCATTTGTCGATAATGGAAAAGTCAGGTTGTCGCAGCGCCTGAATCTGAGCTGGTTTGAAGCCAAGCGCTGCGAGCTTGATATCCTCCAGCGCGTCCAGTTTGTGCAGTGGGTATCGGCTGATAACCTTACTGACCGCCTGACTGCCGAGGCGGGGAACGGCGGCGAGCCTAAGCCACCACTCAAGCTCGCGAGACATCTTATCCTTCCGCAGCGATGACCGGCATATCCGCTTTCAGTGCCTTATCGGCTTCCACCACCATGGCAAGACTGAAGAAAGGATAGCTGCGAATAACCAACAAAGTGCCTGCCGATGTTGATGGCAAGACTTTCACCACATCGCCGCCACCATTGTCAATATCGCTGTCGTAGCGCATGTCACCCTTAGAACCTTTCATGGCAACACCTGGCACCACCACCGACAGGGTATGTCCCTCATTCAGGCCGTCCTGTTCGCCCAGATCGACCACCACGATTTGACGGTGTCCAACAAAGTTGCTGCCGTAAAGGTGTCCAACCATTCTGCCTTTAACGCCATCAGGCGCAGGTTTAGGGTGGAAAATCTCTCCGGTTTTCGCACCAAGTGCTGGTAACAGGATATCGTTAGGTTTGATTTCCTGGTTTTGGCGGGTCAGCGTCATTTCAGCAATGTCATCAATCGAGCGCACCAGCTTGGCTTCACCGACTTTCTTAAGGCTTATCATGCGAACCACCGCATCACCTTTCTCCCGCTGGAAATCCGTCACATTGCGATAGATAAACCACTCTTCACTGCCTAAAGGCTTATCAACAAAAAACGGCGTACGCTTAGAAATGTAACTCCATCCTTCCTGCGCGCCCAATACTCGCGGTGCGAGCAAATACTCTCGTTCATGAATGAGGGTGTCATAGGTCAAGAACTGGCGCAGAACCGAAGGTGACGTGCTGTTGATAGGCGTTGAGTCAGTACGGTTAGTCCCTGCCATATAAGAAAGCACAGGTTTGCCATCAAGCCAGCTCAGGCGCAGCTTGTCGCCCGGGTAGATAAGGTGAGGATTTTTAATTGCCGGATTGTGTTGCCAAAGCGTCGGCCAGTGCCAAGGTTTTTCAAGATAAAGGCCTGCAATATCCCAAAGGGTATCGCCTTTTTTCACGGTATAGTTTTCAGGTGCATTAGCGCTCAAACGCACTTCTGACGCAGCTATCACGCCTGGCAGCCCCAGCGCCAGACAAAAAATGATAAGCTTTTTAAACATCCCTTGTCTCCAAAAGCGTACTTTCGATTTGGATGCTGTCATTTGAATAGCAAAATGTCTAGAATTAGCCCAATTACCGAAGCCGGATACGGCGCAGTTCAACATATTTAAGAGACGTTTATGAGTGTATTACAGGTTTTGACCTTCCCGGACGATCGCCTACGCACGGTGGCGAAACCGGTAGAAAGCGTCACACCAGAGATCCAGACCATTGTTGATGACATGCTGGAAACCATGTACGACGAAGAAGGCATTGGCCTTGCTGCGACCCAGGTGGACATCCACCAGCGTATCGTTGTGATTGATATTTCAGAAACCCGCGATGAGCCAATGGTGCTGATCAATCCGGAAATCATCGAGAAACGCGGTGAAGACGGTATCGAAGAAGGTTGCCTGTCTGTTCCTGGCGCTCGCGCACTGGTCTCCCGCGCATCGGAAGTGACGGTTAAAGCACTGGATCGCGACGGCAACGAATACCAATTCGAAGCGGATGACCTTCTGGCTATCTGTGTTCAGCACGAACTGGACCACCTTGAAGGCAAACTGTTTGTTGATTACCTGTCGCCCCTGAAGCAACAGCGCATCAAGCAGAAACTGGAAAAAATCAAACGCGCTAACCAAAAAGCCAGCTGAGGTTTCCTTGAGCAACTCATTGAAAATCGTATTTGCCGGTACGCCGGATTTCGCCGCCCGTCATCTGGCGGCGTTGTTGTCTTCGCACCATGAGGTGGTAGCGGTTTATACCCAGCCTGACCGTCCGGCGGGCCGTGGTAAGAAATTGACTGCCAGCCCAGTCAAACTGCTGGCACAGGAACACAATATTTCTGTTTATCAGCCAGCGAGTCTGAAAGCCGAAGACGCTCAACAAGAGCTAGCTGCCATTGGTGCAGACATCATGGTCGTAGTGGCTTATGGCCTGCTGCTGCCTAAGGTGGTGCTCGATACTCCTCGCCTCGGCTGTATCAATGTTCACGGTTCTATCCTGCCTCGCTGGCGTGGCGCTGCACCTATCCAACGCTCAATCTGGGCGGGCGATGCAGAGACGGGTGTCACCATCATGCAGATGGATGAAGGTCTGGATACTGGCGATATGCTGAAAATCGCAACCCTGAACATCGACGCCAAAGAAACCAGTGCCACGCTTTATGAAAGATTGGCGGAAATGGGCCCTGAAGCCTTGGTGGAATGTCTGGGTGATATTGCTTCTGGCAAAGCCGTTGCTGAAAAGCAGGACGATGAGCTTGCCAACTACGCGAAAAAGCTCAGCAAAGAAGAAGCACAAATCGACTGGACCATGAGCGCCGACGCGATTGAGCGTTGCATCCGTGCCTTTAATCCGTGGCCGATGAGTCACTTCTCTGTGGCGAACAACAACATCAAAGTCTGGGATGCCGAAGTCGAATCAGAAGACAGCGGCAAGGCACCGGGCACCATTTTGTCCGCCGACAAGAAAGGTATCCGAGTGGCAACCGGAGAAGGCGTTTTACGCCTGACATCCATCCAGCCACCGGGCAAAAAAGCCATGAGCGCGGCAGACATTCTGAACTCCCGCCGCGACTGGTTTGAACCTGGCACCCAACTGTAATTGAGAAGGCCAGCTTGCTGGCCTTTTTTAGTGGCTCGCATTCACGTGAGCAAACACTGAGGTATATTCATGAACGTTAGAGCTGTCGCTGCGCAGGTTATTTATCAGGTTGTCGACCAAGGACAATCCCTGTCAGCCGCCCTGCCGCCTGCCCAACAAAAAGTGGCTCCGCGCGATGGCGCCCTGCTGCAGGAGATCTGCTACGGCGTGCTGCGCTGGTTGCCGCGTCTCGAATCCATCACTCAATCTCTGATGGACAAGCCACTTAAAGGCAAGCAACGCGTTTTTCATCATTTGATTTTGGTCGGCCTATACCAGCTCAACTACATGCGCATTCCAGCCCACGCGGCGGTTGCTGAAACCGTGAATGCCACCAAGGTACTGAAAAAGCCTCAACTCCGCGGCCTTATCAATGCCGTGCTACGTAATTACCAACGCAATCAGGAAGCTTTAGATGCCGCCGCTGTCGCGCACGACGCGGGTAAGTACGGCCATCCTGGCTGGTTGTTGAAACTGCTACAAAAAGCTTACCCAACTGAGTGGGAGCAGGTGGTTGAAGCCAACCATGAAAAGGCACCAATGTGGCTGCGTGTAAACCGCACCCATCAAACCCGCGATGCTTACAAGACGCTTTTGGATGAAACAGGCATTGAGACTGCTATCCATCCTGAAGCGGAAGATGCACTGAAACTGGCGACACCTTGTGATGTCACTGCCCTTCCTGGCTTTTCAGAAGGCTGGGTATCGGTGCAGGACGCTGCTGCGCAGCTGTCGGTTGATTACCTCAAGCCTCAAACTGGCGAGCTCATTCTTGATTGCTGCGCAGCGCCGGGCGGAAAAACCTGTCATATCCTCGAGCATGAACCAACCGCAAAGGTCGTAGCAATGGATGTGGATGCAACCCGTCTTACCCGTGTGGAAGAAAACCTCAAACGCCTGAAGCTCGACGCGCAGGTGATTTGTGGTGACGCCCGCACTCCAGGCGAGTGGTGGCAGGGTGAGCAGTTTGATCGTATTCTGCTCGACGCACCATGTTCAGCAACGGGTGTTATTCGCCGCCATCCGGATATCAAGTGGCTTCGCCGTGCTGACGACATTGAACAATTAGTGTCGCTGCAGTCTGAAATCCTTGATGCCATGTGGGCGCAGCTGAAATCTGGTGGTACGCTGGTTTATGCGACCTGCTCGATCACCCCGCAGGAAAACGCAGAGCAGGTAAAAGCCTTTCTGACGCGTACATCCGATGCAGCACTGGAAACAGGTACAACGGAACAGCCAGGCAGACAAATTCTGCCTGGTCAGGAAAACATGGATGGGTTCTATTACGCTGTTATCAAAAAAGCATAATAGAGTCAGCGCGGGCAGCAGCAACTGCCCGCGATAACAATAAAAATTGAACCGAGGTTCACGCAGACGTTATGAAAATCATCATCTTGGGGGCTGGACAGGTCGGTGGCACACTGGCTGAAAATCTGGTGGGCGAAAACAACGACATCACCATTGTAGACAAAGACCCCGAGCGACTCAGAGAGCTGCAGGACAAATATGATCTTCGTGTGGTACAAGGCTACGCCAGCCATCCCACCACACTGCTAGAAGCAGGTGCACAGGATGCCGACATGCTGGTCGCGGTCACCAACTCCGACGAAACCAACATGATCGCCTGTCAGGTCGCTTTCACGCTCTACAACACGCCAAACCGCGTTGCCCGTATCCGAAGCCCGGAATATCTCGCCACCAAAGACCAATTGTTCCAGACCGATGCTTGTCCCGTCGATCACCTGATTGCACCGGAAGAGCTGGTCACTCAGTACATTCAGCGCCTGATTGAATACCCGGGTGCACTGCAGGTGGTGAACTTTGCCGATAACAGAGTCGGCCTGGTTGCGGTCAAAGCGTATTACGGTGGTCCACTGGTAGGTAATGCGCTGTCTGCACTTCGCGAGCACATGCCCCATGTAGATACCCGTGTAGCTGCTATTTTCCGTCGTGACCGCCCTATCCGTCCGCAAGGCACGACCATTATCGAAGCGGACGATGAAGTCTTTTTCGTGGCAGCAAGTAACCACATCCGCTCGGTGATGAGTGAGCTTCAGCGCCTTGAAAAACCTTACAAGCGCATCATGATTGTCGGTGGTGGTAACATCGGTGCAGGTCTCGCGCGAAGCCTTGAGCGCTCCTACAGCGTGAAGCTGATTGAACGCAACCCGCGACGCGCAGAGCAGCTTTCGGAAATTCTCGAGAACACCATCGTCTTCTGTGGTGATGCTGCAGATCAGGAACTTCTGAGCGAAGAGCATATCGACCAGATTGACGTGTTCATTGCGGTCACCAACGAAGATGAATCCAACATCATGTCAGCCATGCTGGCCAAGCGCCTTGGCGCTAAAAAAGTGATGGTGTTGATTCAACGCGGTGCTTACGTGGACTTGGTACAGGGCGGTGCGATTGATGTGGCGATATCGCCGCAGCAAGCCACCATTTCAGCACTGCTTACCCACGTGCGTAAAGCCGACATCGTGAACGTGTCGTCGCTTCGCCGCGGCGCGGCAGAAGCGATTGAAGCCATCGCCCACGGTGATTCCAACACCTCCAAAGTGGTGGGACGTGCTATTGGCGACATCAAACTGCCGCCGGGTACGACCATTGGTGCGATCGTAAGGGAAGAGGAAGTCCTGATCGCACACGATAAAACCGTTATTCAGCAGGACGATCACGTAGTGATGTTCCTGGTGGATAAGAAGTATATTCCGGACGTGGAAAGGCTGTTCCAGCCAAGTCCATTCTTCCTCTAAAGACAAAACGCATCACAGTGTATGGTTAACTTCAAACCGGTACTGTTCGTCATAGGGCTGGTCTTATCCAAGATCGCCCTATTTATGTATGTACCCACCCTTACTGCCTTTTTCACCGGTACCGCCGGTTTTCTCGACTTTGGCCTTGCGGTCATCATTACCCACGTCGCCGCATTTGCTTGTCTGACACTCGGTAAAACCGAGGATTTCCGTCTCAACGCCCGCGACATGTTTGTTATCACCACCATGGTGTGGCTAATTGCCAGTGCTTTCGCTGCCCTGCCGTTTGTCTTCATCAACCACATCAGTTTTACTGACGCCTACTTTGAGACCATGTCCGGTATTACCACCACAGGCTCTACGGTGCTGAGTGGTCTTGATAATATGGCACCATCGATTCTGCTTTGGCGCTCCATCTTACAATGGCTCGGTGGCGTAGGGTTTATCGTGATGGGCGTAGCCATCCTGCCTTTTTTGAATGTCGGTGGTATGCGTCTGTTCCAGACCGAGTCTTCCGACTGGTCAGCGAAATCCAGCCCACGCACCAAGAACGTCGCTATCAGCATCATGAAGGTTTATGTCTCGCTGTCCGCACTATGTTTTGTCGCCTACTGGCTAACGGGCATGACAGCATTTGAAGCAGTGAACCACGCCATGACGACGCTATCGACAGGTGGTTATTCCACGTCAGATAGTTCAATGAACCACTTCAGTCATGCCGCGCATTGGGTCGCCACCTTGTTTATGTTCGCCGGCGGCCTGCCGTTTCTTTTGATGATTAATGCGCTACGCCGACGCGAGCCGAGCATGTTGGTGAACGATGCGCAGGTTCGAGGGTTTACTTACCTAGTGCTGGCAACGGCGCTGATGGTGTCACTCTGGCTCGTACTCACCAAAGACTATGCGGTGATGGATGCCATCCGAGTATCGCTGTTTAACATCATCTCAGTGGTGACAACAACAGGATTTGGATTGGATGATTTCACCGCCTGGGGGCCTTTCGCGTCGGTGATTTTTGCTTTTATGTTGCTGGTGGGAGGATGCTCAGGTTCTACCGCAGGCGGCGCGAAAATTTTCCGTTTTCAAATTGCGTTGGCTTTGCTGAAAAAACAGATTCAGCAATTGGTGCACCCTTCGGGCGTCTTCATCCAGCGCTACAACGGCCGCCCGGTCAACGAAGACATTGTTCGCTCAGTAGTGGCGTTTGCGATCACCTACATCATGACGATTCTGGCTGTCGCCATGATACTCGCCGCCACCGGACTTGATGGTATCACCAGTCTAACAGGGGCAATGACTGCAGTTGCTAACGTGGGACCAGGCATGGGTACCATGATTGGACCAACAGGGAATTTCGCCGGATTATCTGATACTGCTAAGTGGGCGCTCAGTATTGGTATGTTGATGGGACGATTGGAAATTCTGACTGTGCTGGTTTTACTGTTTCCGGTTTTCTGGCGCGATTGATCGCGCCAGCCAAATCACACAGGTTGTACGTACCAGTAAATAGCGAGGAAGTGCAGTACCGTGCCGCCCAGCACAAACAGGTGCCAGATAGCATGATTGTAGGGAATGCTTTGTTTCACGTAGAAAATCACGCCCAGCGAATACACCAAACCACCCAAGCCCAACAATACCATACCGGCTGTCGGCATCACCTGCGCCAGCTGATAAACCACCACCAAGGACAACCACCCCATCGCCAGATAGGTCGCCAGTGACAGAGATTTAAACCGGTAAACAAAGGCAATTTTCAGAATCACCCCGACCAGCGCAATCCCCCAAATCAACGCCATCACCCAGTTTGCCAGCGGCGTTCTGAGGCTTATCAGCATAAACGGGGTATAGGTACCCGCGATGAGAAGATAAATGGCGCAGTGATCGAAGGTTTTGAGAGCGCGTTTCGCGCCAGCAAACGGGATAGCATGGTAAAGGGTGGATGCCAGATAAAGCAGGATGATACTACCACCATACACGCTGTAGCTGGCAATACTGAGCGCATCGGCATGTTCACCAATGGCTTTCACCAAAAGCATCACTAAAGCCACGATGCCAAAAATCACACCCAGGCCATGGCTAACACTGCTGGCTATCTCTTCTTTTACCGAATATGGAGCCGCTGTTGTCATGCGACAGTATCCTTATTGATAACGCATTTGATGAGTTCAGCGGCGAGTATGACACATTTAAGCGTACACGTGTAAGCTTAAATTATTGCGAGATTTGAGCCAGCAATGTTTTGACTTCAGATGCCACTTCTTCTGGCCCGCCTGACAGGGTCAATTCACGTGAAAGCTTGTTAGCGCCTACAAAGCGACCCACTGCCGCCCCAATACCTTCACCCTGTCGGCCAAAAATCATCGCAAGGTGAAGCCCATCTTCCGGTCTGGTTGCCACCAGCGTCATTTCCCTGAACACAGATTGGGAAGGCTCTGAAACCGGTGCCCATTCAAACCGCTGTTCAAACGGCATTGACTGACGCTCTACCTCTTCGTTTTTCACCTTTTCGATGCGAAAGCCTGATTTCTCAAACGCGGTGAAAGCCGCATCCAGTTGGTTATCCGGTTTCACCGTCAACTCGGTTTTCGATGAGGTGTCTTTACCCATCGGAATATCGAGGTTCACTTCAAGCCAAATCTTGCCATCACCCATCGACAAGGGAGTATTCAGTGGAAGGGTCATTGCTGATTCAAAATGCGTAGATTTACCTGGTTCAGTGGTAAACGCATCCGGGAGAGCCCATTTAGCCAAAACATAAGATTTGCGACGACGTTGCTTCTTTCTACCTTGTTCGCCTTGAGCTCTTAGCTCTTCCCATCCCATGTAGTCGCAGCAAACCGACAGTTCAATCGCATCGACTGGTTGGCCAACATCACCGCCAGTGACGGTCACCAGCACCTTGGTTTGTTCGCCCTGTATCAAGGTTGTGGAGTCCAGTTCGACGCTGACTTCTGCGCTTCCAAATCCCACTTTAGCCAACGTTTTTTTCAACCATCCCATGTTTTTCAGTCCTTCTCGGTTTTGCGTATAGGCTGCTCTCGGATTTTAGACACAAAACAATTCCTATGCTGTCACAGCAACGCGCCAAATTCAGTCTAAGCTTAAAAGACTGGTAATCGATGGCGTTTTTGCCTCGAAAAATTACGGAGAATAAGCCAGCCATGTCAAAAGAGATTTTTGCGCTAAGCTCTGGATATTTGAAGAAAGTTGTTCCCCTTCTGATGAAGTACCAGGTTCCCGCGACGCCACCTAATTACGCCCTCTGGTACACCTATGTGGCCAACGCTGATAACGAACTCTCAAAAAAAATAGATGAATCTATCAAAGAGACAGGCACGTTAAGCCCAACACTCAGCGAAGAGCTATACAACACACATGTTGCTGACGAGAAGGTCAAAGACGTCGATGAATTCCAACGCGGGCTCCAAGCCTTGGCATTGGAGATGGGTAACACCATGGAAGATACCCTCAAAGACACCGCCACTTTCCAAAACACGCTGGATAAAACATTTTCCCAGCTTGCACGGGTCGGGGAAGAAGCTTTGTCGATGGAAGAAACCGTTGCGGTGGTCAGAAAAGCCGTAAAAGGCTCCAATGAACTCCGCCAATCCACCAACTTCTTCAAAAGCCAGTTAGCCGATGCGCAAAAAGAAATATCCCGACTGAAAGAAACACTTCAGCAGGCTAATGATGATGCTTTGCACGATGCACTGACCGGCATCTATAACCGCCGCGCCTTTGATACAGAGCTGGAAACATTGGCAGCCAAACCACCGCCGAAAGGTTTCAGTCTGTTGCTGTGCGATTTGGACCACTTCAAGAGTTTCAATGACACCTATGGTCACTTGATGGGCGATCAGGTATTGAAGCTCACTGCCAAGCGGTTGTCCGACTATTGTCGTGATGGCATCAACGCTTACCGTTATGGTGGGGAAGAGTTCGCTCTACTGGTGCCAAATCGCGCGCTAAGCGGCGGCTGTAGAGTCGCGGAAACCATCCGCGCTACCATCGACAAGCTGGCAATCAAGGACAAGAAAACCGGCAAGAAGCTTGATAACATCTCGGTCTCGATAGGCGTAGCGGAATATGAAAAGGGCGAAAGTATCCGTAACCTCATCAGTCGTGCCGACGCCCAATTATACGAGGCCAAAAACTTGGGTAGAAATCGTGTCATGCCCGTGACATAAGGGCGAGACACTCACTGTAAAGGCGGGTTTACTCCGCCTTTTTTTCTGCGCGAATTATTTTTATCACTGCTGCTTTTTTCGGCAATTTTTTCCTGTTATTATCCGCCCGATTTCGCAATTCGCGAACCCCAGAGTGAGCACGCAGTAAGGCTAGCAGCCATTGGAATTCCTGACGTCACTCTGTAAGAGAACCCCGTCATGGATGCGCAACCAATGAGAACCTTAAATGCGCCCTGTTACTGTTCGACCTGTACGTGTTACCCGCACTCCATCACGCATGCGTGCACATTTTTTTGCGCCAGTATTCAAAAGCAAAACCAACACGAATCTGAATGGCACTCCAGACCTGACTCTGGTGCGTCCAACACCTGTCGTGGTTGAAATGCCAGAAGGTGAAGCGGCTTAATTGACCCTTGCTGTGATTGGTCTGCCCGCCTGAATCTGGTACTGTAAGCAGATAAGTCACATAAAAAGTAAGGCCAAAATTCGGCCAGTTGGAGTCTTCAAAAATGAAATGTCATCGCGTTAATGAACTTATCGAACTGCTTCATCCTGAGTGGCAGAAAGAGCCTGAACTGAACCTGCTTCAAATGATCAGTAAATTGGCAGAAGAAGCTGGATACGAGGGTAAGCTGGAAGATCTGACCGATGACGTGCTGATTTATCATCTGAAAATGCGTAACAGCCAAAAAGGTGAAATGATCCCAGGCTTGGCAAAAGACTGCGAAAACGACTTCAAAACCGCTATTTTGCGCGCGCGTGGCATTATCAGCTAAGAGTGCGCAATAAACCGGACATAAAAGCGAAGCTACAGGCTTCGCTTTTTTATATTCAAAACAAAAGGCTGTTACACGTTAGTGGTGTGATTGTCCGGTTATTTTCCCACCATACGCACAGAATTCCTCTTTCCTCCTCAGATATAATCTGGCGACTATCATTTAAGTTAGTGATAGATAGCTATCAAAGTGTTGAGTGTTAATCGATGAAAGACACTGACAACGTATCAGTGTCAGCAATGTTCGGGTAATCCCGATTGACCCAAGGAATGCAGGTGTCATGAGCAAGGATAAAATTGACGTCAAAGACGTTACCCCCAAAGAGTTCAATCCTAAAACCCATAAAAACAGTGGCGATCGTTTCAACCCAGGCAACCGTATCTATGTGCGGGCGATGACTGGGGTATTCCAGAAGCTTCGCCAGAAAATGGGCTGGTTCTTTATGCTGTTGTTCGTGTTGACCCCATGGATCCCATATGGCGACCGCCAGGCGATCCTGATTGATATCGGCAAGCAACAGTTCAACTTCTTCGGCACCACCCTTTGGCCTCAGGACCTGACCCTGCTCGCCACACTGTTTATGATTGCCGCCTTTGGCCTTTTCTTTATCACTACCTTTTTAGGGCGGGTCTGGTGTGGGTATCTCTGTCCACAAACGGTATGGACCTTTATCTACATCTGGTTTGAGGAAAAGCTTGAAGGTACGGCCAACAAGCGGAAGAAGCAGGACTCGCTGCCAATCACGAAAGAGTTATTCCTACGAAAAACAGCCAAACATATATGCTGGTTTGCCGTTGCACTCCTCACCGGCCTCACATTTGTTGGCTACTTCGTACCTGTCAAAGAGCTCTTTATCGATTTCTTTACCTTCAGCAGCAGTTTCTGGGTCGCCTTCTGGGTGCTGTTTTTCAGTGTCTGTACTTACGGAAACGCAGGTTGGATGCGCTCAATCATGTGTATTCACATGTGTCCTTATGCACGCTTCCAATCCGCTATGTTCGACAAAGACACCTTCATCGTGGGTTACGACACCCAGCGCGGTGAAAAGCGCGGTCCACGTTCGCGCAAAGTCGATCCGAAAGAGAAAGGATTGGGCGATTGCATCGACTGTAACCTGTGTGTTCAGGTGTGTCCGACAGGTATCGATATCCGTGATGGCCTGCAATATGAGTGCATCAACTGTGGTGCCTGTATTGATGCCTGTGACGAGACCATGAGCAAAATGAACTACGCCAAAGGCCTCATCAGCTACACCACGGAGCACAAACTCGAAGGTCATAAAGTCGATATCGTCAGACCTAAGCTGATTGGCTATGGGATTGTGATGGTAGCCATGCTGGCACTGTTTGTGATGCTCTTCTCTGCCGTGCAACCAATGGGACTAGACGTTATCCGTGACCGCACACAGCTATTTAAGACCAATAGCGACGGCCTGATTGAAAATACCTACACCCTGAAAATACTCAACAAGACTCAATCACCGGAAACCTACTCAATCACCGTGAAAGGGCTTGACGGGGTGGAATGGTATGGCAAGCAGGAAGTGACCCTGACCGCCGGTGAGATCTTCACCCTACCAATCAGCCTGGGGGTTGACCCTTATGAGCTGAGCGCGCCAGTGGCCAATATCACCTTCGTATTGGAACGCCAATCGGGGGACGATAAGAAGACCATAGAAACAGAAAGCCGCTTTATCAGTAAGATGTAGCGCACTTCTCCGAAAAAACGGACGCCAGCTGAGCGTCCGTTTTTTATCTTCGACAGCAAACTCTGCTACCATCACAACCCACACACCTTAACCTAGCCAACCCTATGAGCGACGCCCAATTTAGCTATGAACATCTCACGCCAGACACCTTACTCAATGCATTGGAGTCGGTTGGCATTCGCCCGGAATCAGGCCTTCTGGCATTGAACAGCTACGAAAACCGGGTCTATCAGTTTCAGGACGAAGAACGCCGTCGATTGGTGACCAAGTTTTACCGACCACAGCGCTGGAGCCGAGAGCAAATCCTCGAAGAGCACGCCTTTGCCGATGATCTCGAGCAGGCTGAAATTCCAGTCGCCGCACCAATGAAAATCGACGGAGAAACTCTGTTCAACTTCGAAGGCTACCAGTTTGCGGTTTTCCCAAGTGTCGGTGGCCGAACGTTCGAAGTGGACAACTGGGACCAGCTTGAAATGGTGGGCCGCTTTTTAGGTCGTATCCACAAAGTCGGCGCCAGTAAGCCCTTTGTGCACCGTCCGACCATTGGTCTGGATGAATACCTCTTCGCGCCGCGTAAAGCGCTGGAAAATTCAAGCTTCATCCCAATACATCTCGAAAATGCCTTTTTTGCTGATCTTGACCGTCTAATCAGCGTATTAAAGGAGCGCTGGAACCCCAATATGAACACCCTGCGTTTGCACGGTGACTGTCACCCCAGCAACATTCTCTGGCGCGATGGCCCTATGTTTGTGGACTTGGATGATGCAAGGAACGGCCCTGCCATTCAGGATATCTGGATGCTGCTCAACGGTGACCGACACGACCAGCTCGCTCAGCTGGATACGATTTCCGAGGCATATTCAGAATTTCACGATTTTCCCGCCAATGAGTTGCAACTAATTGAACCATTACGCGGTCTGAGAATGGTGCATTACATGGCATGGCTGGCAAAACGCTGGGAAGATCCGGCATTTCCGCGTGCATTCCCATGGTTTGCTGAGGCAAAATACTGGGAAAATCAGGTACTCGCCTTTAAAGAACAATTGGCCGCCCTTGAAGAACCACCGCTCACACTGGCTCCTCAATGGTAAGCAGCCATGAATAACACTCAGGGAGAAAAGACGTTATGTTGAAAAAAATGTTGGCTGTAGCTGCAGCGGCAATGTTGGCTTTTTCGGCGCAGGCAGCGCGCTTCAACGCAGGGGAAGACTATCAGGTACTCGACCTGCCAAAGAGCGACACACCGAGTGTGGTTGAGTTTTTCTCGTTCTATTGCCCACACTGCTTTAAAAGCGAACCGCTGATGCAAGAGCTGAAGAAGAACATTCCAGATAATGCTAACTTCACCAAGAACCATGTGTCATTCATGGGTGGTAATATGGGTAAAGCTCTGAGCAAAGCCTATGCAACCGCAGTGATGCTGGATGTAGAAGACAAGATGGTGCCGGTGATTTTTAACCGTATTCACCTGATGCAAAAGCCACCACGCAATGAAGAAGAACTGCGCCAGATGTTTATCGATGAAGGTGTAGACGCTGAGAAGTTTGACGGCACTTTCAACAGCTTTGCAGCAAATGGTATGGCAAACCGCTTCGATAAAGCCTTCCAGGACTCTGGTCTTCGTGGCGTGCCTGCACTGATTGTGAACGGCAAATACCACGTGACACCAAAAACCGTGAAGACCAAAGAAGATTACTTCGCACTGGTTAACTTCCTGCTGACCCAGTAAGAGAACCAAACAGCATGAAAAAAGGGCCATCAGGCCCTTTTTTGTTATCTGTGATTTAAACCGCCGTTTTCTCTCGCTCGACGATATCCACGTCTGGCTGCGTGTGGCCATAAATACCATCCAGCCTGCTGTCTTTAGCTTCCCAAACGTCATTAAGCCACTGATGGAAACGGCGCTTGAACACTTTGTCGTTGAAGTAATCGCCTTTGACATTTTCATCAACGGGCAGTGTGTCGATGCGCACCACAATCTTTTTCATCTTCCCGCTGAGCAGATCTCTAAAGGGCAAATGGCGGTTATCCGGATACGCCACTGTCACATTGATAATGGCATCAAACTGATCGCCCATTGCACCCAAGGTGTAAGCAATGCCACCAGTTTTAGGAGGTAGCAGGTTGTTATACGGCGATCGCGTCTGCTGCTTTTTTTCATCGGTGAAGCGGGTGCCTTCAACAAAATTGACCACAGTGGTAGGGGTGTGGCGAAAGCGCTCGCAAGATTTTCGTGTAGTGTCCAGATCGCTGCCACGCTTCTCTGGATGTTTTAACAGGTACTGGCGCGAATAGCGTTTCATGAATGGCATATCCACTGCCCAACAAGCCATGCCAAGAAACGGGACGTATAAAAGTTGCTGCTTTAAGAAGAACTTCGCCATCGGAATACGGTTTCGGAATACCGAAAAAATCACAACGATGTCAGTCCAACTGAGGTGGTTACAGATAAGCAGATACCAACCGTCTTTTCTCAGATTCTCACCACCCTGAATATCCCATTCCACATCGGAGGTCAGGTTCAGAAGCTTCTGGTTTACCGTTGCCCATGCCCACATCATCCCATTGCAAAGGCGTGTAACCCCTCTTTGCAAAACCGGAATGGGTAACAACATTTTGATCAGGGCAAAACAGCAGATCAGCACTGACCAAAACGCAGTATTCAAGCAGACCAGAAATGAGTTCAGATAAAGTAACAATGTCTCAATCTCGCGGTATATTCACTGAGTTGTCATCCAAAGGTCATAATACGACGCAGAAATAAAAAACACCATTCAGTTACAAGTGGTCACATCAGTCTGCGCTTACCTTGAACACACTAACTTGCCAGTGCCGTCAGCTGTTTAAGAAGCCTGTCCATCGAACGGTAACCCAATGCTTCAGCCAAATGCCCCCTTTGAATATTCGCCTCACCAGACAAATCCGCAATGGTACGTGCCACTTTGATAATCCGGTGATATGCGCGGATAGAAAGTCCCAGCCGATGCAACGCCGTTTCCAGAAAGTCCGCATCCGCTTTATCTAGCGGGCAATAAGTTTCAATCTCCCGACTCGACAGTAGGCTGTTCACCTTGCCCGACCGTGCGAGCATCACAGCTCTTGCCCTTTCTACCCGCGCTTTAATCACTTCCGTCGGCTCGCCGCGATCACCACCTTCAGTTAACGTACCTCGAGGCAAAGCTGGGATTTCAATCGAGAGGTCAAACCTATCCAGGAAAGGACCTGATAAGCGGTTGAGATAACGAAGCGTCGCCTGTGGATTGGATCGCGCCAACTGGCCTTCATAGTGTCCGGTCGGACTGGGGTTAAGTGCGCCGATAAGCTGGAATCGGGCTGGAAAGCAGGTTTTACCGTTGGCGCGGGAAATCACGACTTCACCGGATTCAAGAGGTTCACGCAAAGAATCCAATACTTTTCGTTCGAACTCGGGCATCTCATCAAGAAAGAGCAAGCCGTTGTGTGCCAGAGAGATCTCGCCCGGTTTTGGTGTACTGCCACCACCCACCAATGCTGCCATTGAGCTGGAGTGGTGGGGCGTGCGAAAAGGCCGTTTGCGCCAGTTACCTTCGTGAAGTGGTTTTTCCGTCAGGGAAGTGATCGCCGCGGTTTCGAGCGCTTCTTTGTCACTCATTGGCGGTAACAGATCAGCCATACGTGATGCCAGCATGGTTTTTCCGGTTCCAGGCGGGCCAAGAAAAAGTAAATTGTGCGAACCTGCAGCTGCAATCTCCAGCGCCCGTTTTCCCTGCTGCTGGCCGATAATGTCCTGCATACAACGCCCAGCGGTATTTGGCGTTACTTCGTCATCTTCAGGCTCTTTCAGGATCAGGCTGCCCTGTCCGCTTAAGTGACGGCAAACGGAAATCAGATCCGGCGCAGACACATGAATATCCCGACCCACCAGCGCCACCTGACCACCATTTTCATCTGGCACCACCAAACTTCTCTTCGCTTCTCGGCATGCAACGGCAGCAGGCAAAGTGCCTTTTACTGCGCGTAGCTGGCCGGAAAGAGCCAGCTCTCCCGCAAATTCATGGCTCTCGAGCTTGTTCATTGGAATTTGCCCAGAAGCCGCCAAAATACCGAGAGCGATGGGTAAATCAAAGCGCCCCCCTTCTTTGGGTAAATCCGCAGGGGCGAGGTTAACCGTGATGCGTCTTGCCGGAAACTCAAAGCCCGAATTCACAATGGCGCTTCGCACCCTGTCGCGGGCTTCCTTGACCGTGGTTTCGGCAAGGCCGACCAAACCAAAAGCTGGTAATCCATTGCTGATATGGACTTCGACGGTCACCTGTGGCGCTTCGACGCCAACACAGGCGCGACTTTGAATAATGGCAAGATTCATAGGATATAATCAGTAACTATTTAACTATCAATAGGTTATTTGCATAAACTATTAGTATTACTGCATTACGAAGCGGAAATTGGAAATTCCGGCCACTTTTTGCTTGTCATGCGACAGAAGTCTGTGATACCACTATGAGCAGACAACATCTGTGCAAACAAACGTTGACATAAACATACAGCGCCGACACAAACGGTGCTTGAAGAGACAAAATGAATCATCTATCTCGCGCCCTAGTCATTATTATTTCAATTATCGTGGTGGTACTACCGCGAGGGGCAGCGACGGCTAGAACATAGCAAACAAACATCGCAACAGCCCCCGCATCGAAAGGTCCGGGGGCTTTTTTCACATTTGGACGTGCGGTTGCAAGACGCAAAAAGGAAAACGCGGTATGGGACCATCTCAGGAAGCAGAGCAAATAACCTCCCTCACAGGATTTTACGGGAGGCCACAATGACAGGTGCACAACTGGTAGTTGAAGCCTTACGAAAACAAGGCGTAACAACACTCTTTGGTTATCCGGGCGGTGCGATCATGCCCGTATATGATGCCCTTTATGACGGCGGCGTTGATCACGTCCTTTGCCGTCACGAGCAAGGCGCAGCCATGGCCGCTATCGGTTATGCGAGATCAACGGGTGGTGTTGGTGTGTGTCTTGCTACGTCTGGCCCTGGTGCGACCAACCTTATCACGGGTCTCGCGGATGCCATGATGGACTCAGTGCCCATCGTCGCTATCACAGGTCAGGTTGCCAGCCCACTTATCGGCACCGATGCCTTTCAGGAAGTTGATGTTCTCGGTCTTTCCCTTGCCTGCACCAAACACAGTTTTCTGGTGACCGATACATCTAAACTCGCTTCCACACTGGCAGAAGCTTTTGTGGTTGCTAAAGAAGGGCGCCCAGGCCCCGTGCTGGTAGATATCGCCAAAGACGTGCAGCTTGCCCAAATCGAAGAGGCATTTTCGGCTATCGTGCATCAGCCAGCGTCGCCTCAAGTATCTGAAGCCTCGCTGCAAGAAGCCAATGCTCTGATCGCAGAAGCCAAGCAACCAATGGTGTATGTCGGTGGCGGCGTACAGCTGGCCCATGCGACAGACACCCTTCGTCAGTTTTTGAATCACAGTCAAATCCCAGCCACCAGCACCTTGAAAGGGCTTGGCTCGGTCGACAAAGATTATCCCTACTATCTCGGCATGCTCGGTATGCATGGCACCAAAGCGGCTAACCTCGCAGTGCAGAAGTCTGATTTATTGATTGCCATTGGTGCGCGCTTTGACGATCGCGTTACTGGCAAGCTGGATACCTTCGCGCCTAACGCTAAAGTCGTTCACATTGATATCGACGCCGCTGAATTCGACAAACTGCGCCGCGCCAATGTAGCACTTCGCGGTGAGCTAAATACCGTGTTGCCGCAGTTGGGCGAGCCATCAGATATCCAAGCATGGCAAGACAGCGTGCTGACCATGAAAAAGGACTTCGGCTGGCGTTATGACCACCCGGGCGATCCAATTTTTGCGCCCCTGCTCCTTAAACAGCTTTCTGACATGATGCCGGACTCCACCGTCGTCGCCACCGATGTTGGCCAACACCAAATGTGGGTGGCGCAGCACGTTGAGCCACGTCGCCCGGAAAACCTGTTAACCTCCGCAGGTCTTGGCACCATGGGCTTTGGTTTACCTGCTGCTATGGGCGCCAAAATGGCCCGTCCTGATGATGAAGTTGTATTAGTTTCTGGAGATGGTTCATTTATGATGAACATTCAGGAGCTTGGTACCCTGAAACGCCGTAATATTCCGGTTAAGATGGTGCTGCTGGATAATCAGCGATTAGGTATGGTGCGTCAATGGCAACAGCTTTTCTTTGAAGAGCGCTACAGCGAAACCAACTTATCGGATAACCCTGACTTCGTCACACTGGCTTCAGCCTTTAATATCCCAGGGAAGACCATTACCCGTAAAGACGAAGTCATCCCTGCTCTGCAGGAGTTACTGGCAAGTGACAAAGCCTACCTGCTGCATGTTGCTATCTCAGAGGAAGAGAATGTATGGCCACTGGTTCCACCCGGTGCCGCTAACCAGGATATGTTGGAGCGCACATGAGCCAATCACACACCCTGTTAATCAATGCAGACGACCAACCAGAATTGCTGGAACGTCTGCTGCGCATTGTCCGTCACCGTGGATTCCGCCTGACGAGCCTAGATATGCATCATACCGATGACACCAATGCGGTTGAAATTACCCTGCAAGTGAAGAGCGATCGTCCTATCGCCAATCTTCAGAGCCAGTTAGACAAATTATGGGATGTCTCACGCGTACGTCTGCTCCCGCTAGAACAACAGTAATGCGTTATAAGGATTAATAAGAATGGCAAACACAGCGGATTATATCTGGTCAAACGGCGAACTGATTCCATGGCAAGACGCCACGGTTCACGTACTGACCCACGCCATGCATTATGGCACTTCGGTTTTTGAAGGGATTCGTTGCTACGACACCCCGAATGGCCCGGTCGTCTTCCGTCATCGCGAACACATGCAACGTCTGAAAGACAGCGCAAAAATCTACCGCTTCCCTATCCCGTACTCAGTCGAGGAACTGATGGAAGCGTGCCGCGAAACACTGCGCGCCAATAACCTGAATTCTGCGTACATCCGTCCACTGGGTTTTGTTGGTAACGTTGGTCTGGGCGTTTGTCCGCCGCCAGACACCAAAATGGACCTTATCATTGCTGCCTTCAGCTGGGGCACTTACCTCGGCGAAGATGCCCTGGCAAATGGTGTCGATGCCATGATTTCAAGCTGGAATCGTGCAGCACCAAACACTATCCCAACCGCAGCTAAAGCAGGGGGTAACTACCTGTCGAGTCTGTTAGTCGGTGGCGAAGCCCGTCGTCATGGCTACGCTGAGGGTATCGCCTTGAGTGTGGATGGTTATCTGTCAGAAGGTGCCGGTGAGAACCTGTTCGTGATAAAAAATGGCGTGATTTCAACACCTCCTGCGACCAGCGCAATCCTTCCGGGCATCACCCGCGACTCCATCATGACCATCGCCAAAGACATGGGTTATGAAGTGCGTGAAGAGAACATCGCGCGTGAAGCACTCTATCTGGCAGATGAAGTCTTCATGACGGGTACAGCGGCGGAAATCGTACCGGTTCGCAGTGTTGACCAAATTACTGTGGGTGAAGGCAAACGCGGCCCAGTCACAGAGAAAGTACAAACCGCCTTCTTTGGCCTATTCAACGGTCAAACAGAAGACAAATGGGGATGGCTGGATCCGGTCTCTCCGGACGCCAAATAAGTAGTTTTAGAGGAATAAGGAAATGCCTAAGTATCGTTCAGCCACCACCACCCACGGCCGCAATATGGCCGGTGCCCGCGCCCTTTGGCGTGCAACCGGCGTAAAAGATGAGGATTTTGGTAAGCCTATCATCGCTGTGGTGAACTCTTTCACACAGTTTGTACCAGGTCACGTGCACCTGAAAGATCTCGGCCAGCTTGTGGCAAAAGAAATCGAAGCCGCTGGTGGCATCGCCAAAGAATTTAACACCATCGCCGTCGATGACGGTATTGCCATGGGTCACGGTGGTATGCTTTACAGCCTGCCATCACGTGAAATCATCGCAGACTCTGTGGAGTACATGGTGAACGCGCACTGTGCCGACGCCATGGTATGTATCTCCAACTGTGACAAGATCACCCCGGGAATGCTGATGGCGGCAATGCGCTTGAATGTCCCAGCGATCTTTGTCTCTGGTGGTCCAATGGAAGCAGGTAAAACCAAGCTTTCCGATCAGATCCTGAAACTGGATCTGGTAGATGCCATGATCCAGGGTGCCGATCCAAACGTGTCCGACGAGCAAAGCGAGCAGATCGAACGTTCAGCGTGTCCTACCTGTGGCTCTTGCTCCGGCATGTTCACCGCCAACTCCATGAACTGTCTAACCGAAGCGCTGGGCCTCAGCCAGCCGGGTAACGGTTCTATGCTGGCAACCCATGCCGACCGTGAGCAACTGTTCATCACCGCAGGTCAGCGCATTGTTGAATTGACCAAGCGTTACTATGAGCAAGATGACGAGTCCGCTCTGCCTCGCAACATTGCCAGCAAAACTGCGCTGGAAAATGCCATGGCACTGGATATAGCCATGGGTGGCTCGACCAACACCATTCTTCACCTGCTTGCAGCCGCACAGGAAGGTGAAATCGATTTCGACATGTCAGACATCGACCGTCTGTCCCGTCAGGTGCCGCACCTTTGTAAGGTGGCCCCTTCCACCCAGAAATACCATATGGAAGACGTTCACCGCGCGGGTGGCGTAATGGGTATCCTGGGAGAACTTGATCGCGCTGGCCTTCTGAAAACTGATGTACCAAACGTGTTGGGTGAAACCCTGGCAGATACGCTGTCGAAATACGACATTGCGGTAACAGACAATGAAGATGTGAAAACCTTCTACCGCGCTGGCCCAGCAGGCATTCGTACTACCAAAGCCTTCTCTCAGGATTGCCGTTGGGACACACTCGATGACGATCGCACAGAAGGCTGTATCCGTACCAAAGAAAATGCTTATAGCCAGGACGGCGGTCTTGCTGTACTGAGCGGTAACATTGCTATCGACGGCTGTATCGTGAAAACCGCCGGTGTGGCAGAGGAAAACCTCACCTTCCGTGGTCCTGCCCATGTATTTGAAAGCCAGGAAGATGCGGTCAACGGCATTCTTGGCGGCGCAGTGAAAGCCGGTGAAGTGGTAGTTATCCGCTATGAAGGTCCAAAAGGTGGTCCAGGTATGCAAGAAATGCTGTACCCAACCACATACCTTAAATCTATGGGACTTGGTAAAGAGTGTGCTCTGATCACTGATGGCCGCTTCTCCGGCGGTACCAGTGGTCTGTCAATTGGTCATATATCTCCAGAGGCAGCAAATGGCGGCACCATCGGCTTGGTCAAGCAAGGTGATATCATCGCCATAGACATTCCAAACCGCTCAATCGTGCTGGAAGTTGATGATGCGGAGCTCTCTGCCCGTCGCACCGAGCAAGATGCGAAAGGCTGGAAGCCTGAGTCCCGAGTACGTGAAGTGTCATTTGCACTGAAAGCGTATGCCAGCATGGCAACCAGTGCCGATAAAGGTGCTGTGCGCGATAAAAGCAAGCTGGAGGGGTAATCATGAGTCAGGCACGCCAACAACACAGTGACCCTGCACCGCTTAGTAATGCCGATTACCTGCGTGATATCTTGCGCGCACCTGTGTATGAGGCAGCGATTGTCAGCCCGTTGCAGGATATGCCGCGAATTTCGCAGCGTTTGGGCAATACCATCCAGCTGAAGCGTGAAGATCGCCAGCCGGTGCATTCATTCAAGTTGCGCGGCGCCTACAACATGATGTCGCAACTCACTGAAGCTCAGCAAAAAGCCGGTGTTATTGCCGCGTCTGCAGGCAACCATGCGCAGGGCGTTGCAATGTCTGGGCATAAACTGGGCATCAAGGCCACCATCGTTATGCCACGCACAACGCCAGACATCAAAGTGGCGTCTGTGCGCGGTTTTGGCGGCAACGTGGTTTTGCATGGCAATAACTTCGATGAAGCAAAAGCCAGAGCAGTAGAGCTATCGGAAGAACATGGTTACACCTTTGTACCACCTTTTGATCATCCATTGGTGATTGCGGGTCAGGGCACCATGGGCATGGAAATGCTGCAACAGAATGGTCACTTGGAATATATCTTCCTGCCTGTGGGCGGGGGTGGTATTGCAGCAGGCGTGGCAGTCATCGTCAAACAGCTGATGCCACAGGTCAAACTCGTTGCGGTTGAAGCAGAAGATTCGGCCTGCCTGAAAGCTGCACTGGATGCTGGAGAACCAGTGACCCTGGACAATGTCGGCACGTTCGCTGATGGTGTAGCGGTAAAACGCATTGGTGATGAAAGCTTCCGTCTATGCCAGGAACACCTCGATGACATCATCACGGTATCCAGTGATGAAATCTGCGCGGCCGTGAAAGATATTTTCGAAGATACCCGTGCGATTTCAGAGCCTGCTGGCGCTTTATCGCTGGCGGGTCTCAAGAAATACACCGAGCAGCATCAGCTGAAAGGCAAGAAGATGGCAGCCGTGCTTTCAGGTGCGAACACCAATTTCCATAGCCTGAGATATGTCTCTGAGCGCGCTGAGCTGGGCGAGAAGCGCGAAGGCCTGCTCGCTGTTACCATTCCAGAACGCACCGGTGCTTTCCTAGAGTTTTGCAAAATTCTCGGGGGCCGTGCCGTGACCGAGTTTAACTATCGTCATAGCGATGACACATTGGCGAATATCTTCGTAGGTGTGCGTTTGCAAAATGGACAGGAAGAGCTCGATGGCATCATTGCCGATTTGCGTAAAGGTGGATATCCGGTACAGGACTTGTCTGATGATGAAATGGCGAAGGTTCACATCCGCTATATGATTGGCGGACGACCAACCAAAGCGATGAAAGAGCGTCTTTACAGCTTTGAGTTTCCGGAATACCCGGGAGCACTGCTGCGCTTTCTCAACACGCTGGGAACGCACTGGAATATCAGCATCTTCAATTACCGCAATCACGGTTCTGATTATGGTCGCGTGTTGTGTGGTTTTGAACTGGATGACAAAGACATCTTGTCGTTTACCGCCCACTTACGCGAGCTGGGATATGCGTGGAAGGATGAAACTGATAACCCTTCCTACAAGTTTTTCCTGGCTAAATCTCAGTAACCAGGCAATACAAGAAAGACAAAAAAGCCCAGCAATGCTGGGCTTTTTGTTCTTTTACTTATTGGTCTCTTTCCGGCGACGTCATGTTTATCATGTACTGTGCCAGCAGCAACGCCTGATCCATCACAAGGTTACGCGCTGACTCGGGTAACTGACTGAATAGCGCCAACAGGGTATTGAGATCATCCCTGTGCGTAAACGCGATGTCGCTTCGCGTGCTTTCGCCGTACAAAAACCAGTTTAATGGACGGCCGGTTACATCAGCGATGATTGCCAGGGAAGACACTTTGGGCTCTGTTTTACCAGATTCAATATCTAAATAGGTTTGACGGGCAACGTCCAAGTGCTGCGCCATCTCCACCTGTGTGATATCCCGATACTCCCGCGCTTCCCTGATGCGCTGTGCAACATGAGCTTTGACAATAAACATCGCTTGCCCCACAACTCGGCGCCAAGGAACAGACTGATTAGCGCTGTTCACAGTGACGCACTTTACTGCTAGATCCTGCATTATGCACAGGGTTGTTTTCTACACATGTAAAGTGTTGTTGAAGTGTGAATCAGGGCTGCTGTTGCCTAAGCCAGATGACAACGAAAATACGCAATACCTATTTTGGCAGGCAAGGCTATATCGAGCTTGCCAAGTAAGTAAGTGCTTAACCTCGTTGAGCTGATTTCGAGTAATTAACCAGGAACGATGCCATGTTTACGCTCTGATTCAGGATCGCTGTACGTGCCTCATGAGGCAGCTTGGAGAAATGTTCCAGCAAGCGGTTTACATCCTGTTTGTACTGCACGTCGTGCAGTTCAACATCAGCATCACCATAAACGAACCACACCAGTGGACGTTCGGTGATTTCTGCAATTTCCGACAACATACGAACACGAGGCTCTGTTTTGCCTGTTTCGATGTCCAGATACGTTTGGCGTGCTACTTCGAGTAGTTTGGCCATCTTCACTTGAGTGATCCCTTTCCACTCACGTGCTTCTTTAATGCGTTTTGCTACTTGTGCTTTCGAGTCGATCATACTTCACTCCCTACGACTTACAGCTATCTGTTATGTAGTTGTGCTGTTTATCGACAATATGCACAATGCAGGCCAACTATTTAGACATCAAATAAAATATTTAATATCAATACTTTACCATTCGTTAAAATAGCACTGTTAATCTTTCTGGGCTCAGTGTCTTATTATGACTGCGAAATGATTTGCAAAATGCAAATAACAAGAGGGCATCGCCAATTGCAAAAAGCAAATCAGACAGACTCTGTACTGTATACAAGACATAAAAAGGAGCCATACGGCTCCTTTTCGATTTAGCTATCTCATTAATAAGCTGTATTATTCTACTGTGACAGCCTTGGCCAGGTTGCGTGGCTGATCGACATCTGTGCCTTTAATTAGCGCTACGTGGTAAGACAGTAACTGCATTGGCAAGGTGTAGAAGATTGGTGCACAGACTTCGTCAACATGCGGCATGGCCACAATCGTCATGCCTTCACTGGCTTCAAAGCCTGCGTCTTTGTCTGCAAACACATAAAGCTGTCCGCCACGGGCACGCACTTCCTCAATGTTGGACTTAAGCTTTTCAAGCAGTTCATTATTTGGAGCCACAACAATAACGGGCATGTCCGCATCAATCAGCGCCAATGGACCATGTTTAAGCTCACCAGCAGCATAAGCTTCAGCATGAATATAAGAGATTTCCTTCAACTTCAACGAAGCTTCCATGGCAATCGGATAGTACTCTCCACGCCCCAGAAACAGTGCATGGTGTTTGTCTGCAAAATCTTCTGCCAGCAGTTCAATCTCTTTATCGAACGCCAGTGCTTGCTCCATAGTCGCTGGCAAACGGTTCAGCGCTTCAACAATGGCTTTTTCTTTTCCTACATCCACGTTGCCTTTTTGTTTACCCACAGCAGTTACCAGCATCAAGAGCGACGCTAACTGGGTAGTAAATGCTTTGGTCGATGCTACCCCAATTTCAGCACCTGCTCGGGTCATAAACGCCAGATCGGATTCACGGACCAAAGAAGAACCCGCCACATTACAAATGGTCATCGCCCCCATAAAGCCGCGCTCTTTCGCCTTACGCAGTGCAGCCAAGGTATCGGCAGTCTCTCCAGATTGGGAAAGGGTGATCAATAAGCTATTAGGACGAGTAGCAAAGTTGCGGTAACGGAATTCGGATGCGATTTCCACGTCACAGCTCACACCTGCAATGTCTTCGAACCAATAGCGAGCAACCATACCGGCGTTATAGGACGTACCACAGGCAACAATCTGAATGTGCTCAGCTTTAGTCAGAATCTCCGCTGCACCGTGGCCGATACTATCCACCAGCACGCTGTTGCCATCAATGCGTCCTTCCAAGGTGTTGATAAGTGCTGAAGGTTGCTCAAAGATTTCTTTTTGCATGTAGTGGCGGTATGGGCCTTTGTCAGCGGCATCATGTTCAATGGATGACTCATGAGTCTGGCGCTCAACAAATTCACCTTGGACGTCGACGATATTGACGCTCCGGCGCGTAATTTCAGCCACATCGCCTTCTTCGAGGAAAATAAAACGGCGGGTTACGTTCAGCAACGCCAGCTGATCAGATGCCAGGAAGTTTTCGCCGATGCCAAGACCAATCACCAGCGGACTGCCCGAACGCGCAGCGATAAGCCGGTCTGGGTCACGTCTATCCATTACCACGGTGCCGTAAGCGCCTTCCAGTTGTTTGACCGTACGTTGGAAGGCTTCCATGAGGCCGCCTCCCTGGCCCAATTCCCAATCCACAAGGTGAGCAATGACCTCAGTGTCAGTTTGGGATGTAAAAACGTAACCGCGTCCTTTAAGCAACTCTCGGAGCGGTTCATGATTTTCAATAATGCCATTGTGAACGATAGCAATGTTATCGCCTGACATGTGTGGGTGAGCGTTTGCTTCGCTTGGCTCACCATGGGTTGCCCAACGGGTATGAGCAATACCGGTACCACCAAGAACTGGTGTTTCATCCAAAGCTTCTGACAGATTCTGTACTTTGCCCAATCTGCGCAGCCGACGCAGTTGTTGTTCGCTGTCAGTCACCGCTAGACCCGCAGAATCATAGCCGCGGTATTCAAGTCTACGCAAACCTTCCAGTAAGATTTCAGCAACGTCCCTTTGCGCAACCGCGCCCACAATTCCACACATATCTTTCCCCGTTTTTAATCTGGGGCGCAGATGACCTCTGTGCCCGTATTTTCAATGGCAAGTTTGGTGGTGGCATCAAGCTTACTGTCGGTGATCACCGTGGTGATCACATCCCAGGGAAGTTCAAGATTCGGGATCTTGCGGCCGATTTTATCGGACTCAATCAAAACCACGACTTCCCGGGACACTTCCGACATGACCCGGCTCAGGCCGACAATTTCATTAAACGTTGTCGTACCGCGATTGACATCGATGCCATCAGCGCCAATAAACAGTTGGTCAAAGTCATATGCACGCAATGCTTGCTCTGCAACCTGCCCCTGAAATGCTTCAGAATGCGGGTCCCAGGTGCCGCCAGTCATCAAGAGCGTCGGCTCGTTTTCCAACTCCTTAATGGCCTGTGCCACATTCAAGGAGTTGGTCATCACTACCAGACCACGCTTTTGATTAAGAAGTGGGATCAAAGCTGCCGTCGTTGAACCACTGTCCACCACAATTCGATTATGGTCGCGGATCCGGGTTGCCGCCATTTTTGCGATTGATAACTTTTGTTCCGAAACTTTTACTGCGTTTTCCGAAACCATTTCATGAGGAACCGGAACTGCCCCGCCATAACGACGCAGCAGAAGTCCATTTTTCTCAAGCTCAGCAAGGTCTTTGCGAATCGTTACTTCTGACGTTTCAAACAGAGTAGAGAGCATATCAACGCTTACTTCGCCCTGTTCGGTCAGCATAGCAACAATCGCATGGCGACGTTGTTGAGTATTACGTTTCGACATGTAACCACCAAACTTTCGTTTCGAAAGATAATATAAACTTTAAAGTAAAGATCAAGGATGAAATGCGATACACATCACTTCGCGCATGATCTACAGCACAGATTGAGGATTATACAGAGGGTTAAGCAATGAAAGCGCGAGAAATTGAAGTGAGAGAGCGGATTGCAAACTGCAGATAGAAAAAAAGCAGGCTAAAAAAGCCTGCTTTCAATCATGGTGCGGAAGGAGAGACTTGAACTCTCACACCTTGCGGCGCCAGAACCTAAATCTGGTGCGTCTACCAATTTCGCCACTTCCGCAAATTGTTGTACTTAATCCTTCCTGTTGAAGGCCTAAGTGATGTTTGGTGCGAAGGGAGAGACTTGAACTCTCACGTCCGTAAGGACACTAACACCTGAAGCTAGCGCGTCTACCAATTCCGCCACCATCGCAATTTTGTCGCCTGATATTGAGTGTATTACCCGCAGACACTGGTAGAGTGTCTTATCTGGCAGAAAGTCAGAGACTTTCGAAATAAGTGGTGGCTACGACGGGATTCGAACCTGTGACCCCATCATTATGAGTGATGTGCTCTAACCAACTGAGCTACGTAGCCAACCTAAAATATATGGCTGGGGTACCTGGATTCGAACCAGGGAATGGCGGCATCAAAAGCCGCTGCCTTACCGCTTGGCGATACCCCAACAGCAACCACGCTCGAAAGCATGATCTTTAAATAATGGTGCGGAAGGAGAGACTTGAACTCTCACACCTTGCGGCGCCAGAACCTAAATCTGGTGCGTCTACCAATTTCGCCACTTCCGCATACCTAATTGTTCATCTCACCTCTGGAAAGGAAGAGATGGCGCGTCCGGGAGGATTCGAACCTCCGACCGCCTGGTTCGTAGCCAGGTACTCTATCCAGCTGAGCTACGGACGCGTTGTTGGCTGGGGTACCTGGATTCGAACCAGGGAATGGCGGCATCAAAAGCCGCTGCCTTACCGCTTGGCGATACCCCAACAGAGGCGCGTATAATATTGCGGATTCAGAGGAGCGTCAACCCCCTATTTTTCGTTTGATGACGATTTAATCGCTTCAATAAAAAAACACCGCTTTTGCGGCGTTTTTTTATGCATAACAAGTGTTATTTCTGCTTAACCGGTCTCTTCCAGCCATCAATTACACGCGCTTTTGCACGGGTAATAACGAGTTGGCCCTCTTCCACATTACTGGTCAATGTCGTACCTGCACCAATGGTCGCCCCTTTTTTGATGGTCACGGGCGCCACCAGCTGGCTGTCAGAGCCAACAAATACATCATCTTCAATCACGGTCTTGTGTTTATTCGCGCCGTCGTAATTACAGGTGATAGTACCTGCACCGATATTCACGCGCTCACCGATTTCCGCATCACCAAGGTAAGTCAGGTGGTTCGCCTTAGAGCCTTTACCGACACGTGCATTTTTCACTTCAACGAAGTTACCCACATGTGCGTCTTCCACCAGCTCAGCACCCGGGCGCAGGCGAGCAAACGGACCGACAGTACAGTCTTCACCAACAGAAGCACCTTCAATCACGCTGTATGGGCGAACGACGGTGTTGTCGTCGATTTCACAGTCTTTCAGTACACAACCAGCACCGATGACCACGTTGTCGCCTAAAGTGACTGAACCTTCAATCACCACGTTGACATCAATTTCGACGTCTGTACCACACTGAAGCTGACCACGAAGGTCAAAACGTGCCGGGTCACGCAGCATTACACCGCTTTCCAACAACTTTTCTGCTTGAGCGGCTTGGTAAGCGCGCTCCAGACGAGCCAGTTGGATGCGGTTGTTCACGCCTTCTACTTCAATGGCGCTTTCCGGGTGAACAGCTTCAACAGCGCGACCTTCGTCATGGGCAATTGCAATTACATCCGTCAGGTAATATTCACCCTGAGCATTGTCACTTTTAAGCTCACTCAACCAACGACGAAGATCACCGCCAGTAGCCACCATAACACCGGTGTTAATTTCTTTGATTAGCTTTTGCTCTTGTGACGCATCTTTGTCTTCTACAATCGCAACTACAGGGCCGTTACGACGCACGATACGGCCATAACCTGTCGGGTTGTCCAACACAACAGTTAGTAGCGCAATACCGCCGTCTGGCTGCGCATCCAACAGGTTTTCGATGGTTTGTTCTGAAATCAGCGGTACATCGCCATATAGAATCAAAACCTGTTCATCATCAGCAAACTCAGGGGCAGCCTGATTAACTGCGTGTCCGGTGCCTAGTTGTTCTGCCTGAAGGACCCAGTTTACCGGCTCTTCTGCCAGCGCTGCTTTCATGGCATCTCCACCGTGACCATAAACAAGGTGGACGTTTTTTGCACCTAGTGAAGAGCAGGTATCGATAACGTGCTTAGCCATAGGTTTGCCAGCAAGGGTATGCAGTACCTTTGGCAGGTTAGAGTACATACGGGTTCCCTTACCCGCAGCCAGAATCACAGCACTGAAATTCATGGAGAGTTGTCCTTGGTGTTGAGGGTCTACTTCAAATAATGGCGCTTATTGTAACGGTTCGCTTTGTAAAACGGGATTCAAACCTATAAGAAATTCATGAATTTCCGTCACCTTGTAGCAAATTTCAGGCGATAGCTCGCATTTAGTAACGCCAAGATAATGACATAGATAAGCAAGTAAATTACTGATAATAAATAAAATAAAAGATGAAAAATGTCTTGAAGACATGCCTGACAGATAACGCATTATTAGAATGATTTATCCGGCGACAAACGGAAAAAAGGCGACCAATTAGGTCGCCTTTTTAGCTTTGGGTGATAACTGGTACTTAGCGTGCCTTTTTGGTCAGCTCGATAACTCGTAGCTGGGCAATCGCCTTGGCCAGATCACTGGCCGCCTGAGCAAAGTCCATATCGCCATGTTTGTTGAGGATACGATCCTCTGCACGGCGCTTCGCTTCTTCTGCCTTAGCCTGATCCAGATCGACGCCGCGAATTGCGGTATCTGCCAGCACAGTGACTGCGCTTGGCTGCACTTCGAGCATACCGCCAGAAAGGTAAATCACCTCTTCGTGGCCATGTTGCTTAGTAATGCGGATCATGCCCGGCGTGATAGCGGTCAGCAGCGGGGTGTGGCTTGGGTAAATACCCAATTCACCTTCGCTACCCGTTACCTGGATTGCTTCAGCACGGCCAGAAAACAGTTGTTTTTCTGCGCTTACTACATCCAGGTGAAAGGTCATCGCTGCCATGTCGCCTCCTACCAGCTATTACAGGTTCTTCGCTTTTTCCAGTACTTCTTCGATACCGCCACAGTACAGGAATGCCTGCTCAGGGATATCGTCGTACTCACCGCTCAGCAGACCTTTAAAGCCTGTGATGGTTTCTTTCAGCGAAACATAAACACCTGGCTGACCTGTGAAGACTTCTGCTACGTGGTAAGGCTGAGTCAGGAAACGCTCAATCTTACGTGCACGGGCTACTGCCAGTTTGTCGTCTTCAGACAGTTCATCCATACCCAGAATCGCGATGATGTCTTTCAGCTCTTTGTAGCGCTGCAGTACAGACTGCACACCACGTGCAACATCATAGTGCTCTTGACCGATAACCAAAGGATCCAGCTGACGTGACGTCGAATCCAGTGGGTCGATTGCTGGGTACAGACCCAGTGCAGCGATGTTACGCGAAAGTACAACGGTCGCATCCAAGTGCGCGAACGTGGTTGCTGGAGATGGGTCAGTCAAGTCATCCGCAGGTACGTATACCGCCTGTACAGATGTGATAGAACCACTCTTGGTCGAGGTGATACGCTCCTGAAGAACACCCATCTCTTCTGCCAGTGTAGGCTGGTAACCAACCGCAGACGGCATACGACCCAGCAGTGCCGATACTTCGGTACCTGCAAGGGTGTAACGATAGATGTTATCGATGAACAGCAGTACGTCACGGCCTTCATCACGGAACTTCTCAGCCATTGTCAGGCCAGTCAGTGCAACACGCAGACGGTTACCCGGTGGCTCGTTCATCTGACCGTAAACCATCGCTACTTTCGATTCTGCTGGATTCTCAACGTTTACAACGCCCGCTTCCTGCATCTCGTAGTAGAAGTCGTTACCCTCACGAGTACGCTCACCAACACCTGCGAATACAGACAGACCAGAGTGTTGAAGTGCGATGTTGTTGATAAGCTCCATCATGTTAACGGTCTTACCAACACCTGCACCACCGAACAGACCGATTTTACCACCCTTCGCGAATGGACAAACCAGGTCGATAACCTTAACGCCGGTTTCCAGCAGTTCGGTTGCATTTGATTGGTCTTCGTAGCTTGGCGCTTCACGGTGAATAGAGTAACGCTCTTTCTCACCGATATCGCCACGCTCGTCGATTGAGTCACCCAGTACGTTCATGATACGTCCCAGGGTCTCAGTGCCTACTGGCACTTCAATCGGCTTACCAGTATTTTCTACTTCCAGTCCACGACGCAGACCATCAGACGAACCCATCGCGATGGTACGAACGATACCACCACCAAGCTGCTGCTGAACTTCCAGCACCAGACGCTCGCCTTCACGTTTCACGTTCAGGGCGTCATATACCTGAGGTACAGACTCCTGTGGAAACTCTACGTCGACTACCGCACCGATGATCTGAACGATCTTACCTGTAGCCATCGTTATTCCTCTAAAATAGTTCGTTGGCCCTTGCCTTACACCGCAGCAGCACCGGAGACAATCTCCGACAGCTCTTGGGTAATTGCAGCCTGACGGGCTTTGTTATACACCAGTTGCAGTTCATCAATCAGATTCCCTGCATTGTCTGTTGCAGCCTTCATCGCAACCATTCGCGCTGCTTGTTCACATGCGAGGTTTTCTACCACACCTTGATAAACCTGAGACTCAACATAGCGAACCAACAAGGTATCAAGCAGTGGTTTTGGCTCAGGCTCATAGATGTAGTCCCAAGCATGGTTGCGCTGCATTTCTTCGTCTTCCGACTTAGGCAAAGGCAGCAATTGATCGATCACTGGGTCCTGCGTCATGGTGTTCACAAACTTGTTGTAAACCAGATACAGACGATCCAGTTGGCCTTCATCATATTTCTTCAGCATCACACCGACGGTACCGATCAAATCTTCCAGTGATGGGCTGTCACCCAGACCAGAAACTTGCGCGGATACGTTGCCGCCGTAGCTGTTAAAGAATGCAGTCGCTTTAGCGCCGATCAGTGCAGTTTCAACTTCTACACCTTTTTGGCTGTAAGCCTGCATATCTGTGATAGCACGTTTGAACAGGTTAATGTTCAGGCCACCACACAGACCGCGGTCTGAAGATACGATGATGTAACCGACGCGCTTGGCTTCACGCTCTTCCAGATATGGATGGCGATACTCAAGGTTACCAAGTGCGACATGACCGATCACTTTGCGCATAGTAGTCGCGTATGGACGGGAGGCTTCCATTGCGTCTTGCGAACGACGCATTTTAGAAGCGGCAACCATTTCCATCGCTTTGGTGATCTTCTGTGTACTTTTTACACTTCCGATCTTGTTACGAATTTCTTTTGCGCCGGCCATCGTTACTCTCCGTTATTAGAAGGCCGCTGAGCGGCCTTCTACGCATTACCAGGTTTGCGTTGCTTTGAAGTCTTCAACCAGCTTCGCCAGTTGCGCTTCAATGTCGCCGTTGTAGTCGCCAGTCTCATCGATCTGTGCAACCAGCTCAGCAAACGTACCTTTAGCGTATGCAAGCAGAGCAGATTCGAAATCAGCCAGTTTGGTCAGCTCAACGTCTGACAGGTAGCCTTTTTCCGCAGCAAAAATCATCAATCCCTGCTCAAACACAGACATTGGTGCATATTGCTTCTGCTTCATCAGTTCAGTTACTTTCTGACCGTGATCCAGCTGCTTCTTAGTTGCATCGTCCAGGTCAGAAGAGAACTGAGCAAATGCTGCCAGTTCGCGATACTGAGCCAGAGCGGTACGGATACCACCAGATAGCTTCTTGATGATCTTGGTCTGTGCTGAACCACCTACACGGGATACTGAGATACCTGGGTCAACTGCTGGACGGATACCTGCGTTAAACAGTTCCGATTGCAGGAAGATCTGACCGTCAGTGATCGAGATAACGTTGGTTGGTACGAACGCAGATACGTCACCCGCTTGGGTTTCGATGATTGGCAGAGCGGTCAAAGAACCGGTTTTACCAGTCACTTCACCATTGGTGAACTTAGCAACGTAGTCAGCGTTAACACGCGCAGCACGCTCCAGCAGACGAGAGTGGAGGTAGAAAACGTCACCTGGGAATGCTTCACGGCCTGGTGGACGACGCAGCAACAGAGAAATCTGACGGTAAGCAACTGCTTGCTTAGACAGATCATCGTATACGATCAGCGCATCTTCACCACGGTCACGGAAGTATTCACCCATCGCACAACCCGCGTAAGGCGCAAGGTATTGCAGTGCCGCTGCTTCAGAAGCAGATGCAACAACAACGATGGTGTTTTTCAGTGCGTCGTGCTCTTCCAGTTTGCGAACCACGTTAGCAATGGTTGACGCTTTCTGGCCGATAGCAACATAGATAGAGTAGATACCAGAGTTCTTCTGGTTAATGATCGCATCTATTGCCAGCGCCGTTTTACCGGTCTGACGGTCACCGATAACCAGCTCACGCTGACCACGGCCGATTGGGATCATTGCATCAACTGCTTTGTAACCGGTTTGTACTGGCTGGTCTACCGACTGACGTGCAATTACGCCAGGTGCAATCACTTCTACAGGAGAAGTCAGTGCTGCGTTGATAGGACCTTTACCGTCAATTGGCTCACCCAGAGTGTTAACCACACGGCCCAGTAGCTCAGGACCTACTGGAACTTCAAGAATACGACCAGTACCGGTTACTTTCATGCCTTCCTGAAGGTCGGCATAAGGACCCATAACAACCGCACCTACAGAATCACGCTCAAGGTTGAGCGCCAGTGCAAAACGGTTGCCAGGTAGTTCAATCATTTCACCTTGCATAGCATCTGCAAGGCCATGGATGCGAATGATACCGTCGCTGACTGACACGATGGTACCTTCGTTGCGTGCTTCACTAACAACGTTGAATTTTTCAATACGTTGTTTGATCAGATCGCTAATTTCCGTGGAATTAAGTTGCATGCTCCAATTCCCCAAATCAAGACTGCAATGCATCGCTCAGACGGCGCATACGGCCGCTAACTGAGTTATCGATGATCAAGTCTCCAGCTCGAATCACAACCCCGGCAACCAGGGTCTCGTCTACACTACAGTTCAGCTTCACTTTTCGCTCAAGGCGGGCTTCCAGCTTGCTTTCAATAGCGTCCAGTTGCGCTTGTTCCAGCGCGACAGCAGAGGTGACCTCGACGTCAACTTGCTTTTCTAATTCACGGCGAAGTGCCATGAACTGGACAGTTACTTCCGGCAACGCTTTTAGGCGTCCGTTTTCAGCCATCACCTTAATCAGGTTCTGGCCGAATTCATTGAGCTGCTCACCGCACACTGAGAGAAAAATCTCAGTCAACTTTTCAGCTGAATAAGAGCCATCGAGAAAATCTGCGATGGTTTCATTGCGGGCAACTTCAGCAGCAAAAGCCAGCATTTCAGACCATTGGTCCAATTCGCCTTTTTCTACTGCCAGATCGAAGGCTGCTTTAGCGTAGGGGCGTGCGATGGTAGTCAGTTCAGACATAGCTGCCCCTCCTTCTTAAAGTTCTGCAGTGATTTTATCGAGAATATCTTTATGAGCATTTTCGTCGATTGAACGCTCAAGGATTTTCTCAGCACCGATTACGGCCAGAGTTGCAACTTGTTTGCGCAGTTCATCGCGGGCACGGTTGCGCTCAGCTTCCAGTTCAGCCTTTCCTTGGTTAAGGATATTTTCACGCTCAGAAGATGCTTCTTCGCGGGCTTCATCAAGAATTTGTGCTTTACGCTTATTCGCCGAATCGATGATCTCAGTTGCAGCGCGCTTTGCTTCTTTCAATTGATCAGAAGCATTAGCCTGGGCCAAATCCAGGTCTTTCGCGGCACGCTCAGCCGCCGCAAGACCGTCAGCAATTTTCTTCTGACGCTCTTCAATCGCTTGCATGATTGGTGGCCATACATACTTCATGCAGAACCACACAAACATGGAAAACGCGATCGCCTGGCCGATAAGAGTAGCGTTCATATTCATAACTGCTTCTCCATCTCCCAATAGTTAACTACAGGTATAATCAGGCGACTTAACCCAGCTGACCAACGAATGGGTTTGCGAAGGTGAACAGCAGTGCGATTACGATACCGATCATTGGAACCGCATCCAGCAGACCAGCGATGATGAACATCTTAACTTGCAGCATTGGAGCCATTTCTGGTTGACGAGCCGCACCTTCAAGGAATTTACCGCCAAGCAGTGCGAAGCCGATCGCTGTACCCAGGGAAGCAAGACCTACAATGATGCCAACGGCAATTGCAGAAAAGCTCAATAAAGTTTCCATCACTATCTCCAGTTTCTTGTTGTCGGCTTATATGCCGGAAGGTCGAACAAAGTTGCTTACTAAAAAATCTTTTATTAATGCGAGTCTTCATGTGCCTGAGACAGGTACACAATGGTCAACATCATAAAGACGAACGCTTGGATGGTAATAACCAGAATGTGGAAGATTGCCCACGGTAATGAACCCAACCATTGCGCCCACCACGGCAGAAGAGCCGCAATAAGGATAAATACCACTTCACCTGCAAACATGTTACCGAACAGACGCATGCCGAGTGAGATTGGTTTCGCCAGCAGCGATACCACTTCAAGCAGCAGGTTGAACGGGATCATGAGAGGGTGATTGAACGGGTGAAGAGCCAGCTCTTTTGCAAAGCCACCTAGGCCTTTGATCTTGATGCTGTAGTAAATCATCAAGAAGAACACGCCCAGCGCCATTGCCAGTGTGATATTTACATCAGCTGTCGGTACGACCTTCATATAAGGGATACCAAGCTGTTCCGCTGGATAAGGAATAAAATCGATAGGAACCAGGTCCATCGTATTCATCAGAAATATCCAAACGAATATGGTCAGAGCCAAAGGCGCGATCAGTGGATTCTTTCCATGGAAGGTTTCGCGAACGTTTTCATCAACGAACTCCACCAACATTTCCACAAAACACTGAAGCTTGCCTGGAACTCCTGTTGTAGCTTTTTTCGCCACTGCGCGGAACAGCCATAGAAAGCCGATACCGATGGCAATAGAGAAAAACAGGCTATCAATATGCACCGACCAGAAGCTACCTTCCTCCACCAGACCAAGCTTGTCCGTAGACAGGTTGGTTAAGTGGTGGGAGATATAACCGGAGGGTGTAAGCGCTTCACCTGGCGCAGCCATAACTCATCCTATTTGTTGTTGTTAATGAATAAAACTGGCGCGAGGATATTAATTCCAAGTACCAGCAAATAGGTCAGTTTGAGGGGAACAAGTTCCACCTCGGCATACAGGTAAACAACGGAAAACAGCGCGACGGTAAGCAGAATTTTGAGCACTTCGCCGCTGTAGAAGGATGCCACAACGAGCTTTGCTGCTCTTGCTCCACTAAAAAGGAATGCACACAATGCAAAGGCTGCGTTGGCGATTACGAAAATGCCACCGCCAATGAGTGCGGAAATTCCCCAGTCGACATTGATGGTGGTGACCATCAAGATTGCCGTTGCTAACACGACGCACGCCTGTAACAGCAGCAACCTTTTCGCAAGCTTGCGACCTGGTCGCGTGAGCGTCGATACCATGTATTCGTTCCTCGATTCCTTTCCTCTTAGCACCTTGTCGTGCTGGGAAAACTGCGAAAATTATACGGGTCGCCCTTTTGAATGCAATCTCATCACATCAAAAAGGGAGACTAAATTTTACAACAGGGTAACCTGATCACAGTAAGCAAAAATATGTAACAAAAACCCAACGCGTTACGTCACACTTCTTCGCCTAGAATTGCAAGAATTTGCATAAGTTTTTCGTTCTGATCAAAGCTGATGACCAACTTACCACTACCACTCTTGCCTTGAGACAGGCTAACAGATGTGCCTAGCTTGTCAGTCAACCTATCCTGCACAGCAGCCAATTTTGGTGACACTGGTTCCGGCGTTTTTTCAACGGCCGGCGTCAGGAATTTTTTCACCAAGGCTTCGGTCTGTCTTACTGTGAGTTTTTTGTTAACGGAGACCAGTGCTGCCTCTATCTGAGCGTCACCTTCCAATGCCAATAGGGCACGTGCATGCCCCATATCCAATTGGCGTCCGGACAACAGTTTCTTTACGCCAGCTTGAAGGCCATTCAGTCGCAAAAGATTACTGATGGTGGTGCGGGATTTGCCCAGTGCTTCAGCCAATTGTTGGTGGGTAAGAGAAAAGTCGTGGATGAGACGATCCAGCGCTTCCGCCTCTTCCATCGCATTGAGATCTTCGCGTTGGATGTTCTCAATCAGTGCGATGGCGCTCGCAGCTTTGTCATTTAGTTCACGAACAAGACAAGGGACATGGGTCAATCCGGCAATTTTTGACGCTCTGAAACGACGTTCACCAGCAATAATTTCGTACTGGTTGTCACCAAGGTGACGCACGACCAAAGGTTGAATAACGCCTTGTGCGCGGATTGATTCCGCCAGCTCTTCCAGTGCTTCCTGCGCCATATCCTGACGCGGCTGATAAACACCTGGACGCAATGCCGCTAATGGCAAATGCTGCAGCTCACTGTTGTTTACAGCTTCTTGGGTATCTTTGTTCAGATCGACACGCGCTTGTGCTCTGGCACTGGTGGCCAGTAGCGCATCGAGTCCTTTACCCAATCCACGTTTGGTAGCGTTCATTCACGTTCCTTTAAGACGCGTTGGCAATGGCCTGTCTGGCCTGCTCTTCCCGTCGCAATATTTCACCGGCTAATGCCAGGTATGACTTGGCACCGCTGGAGTATTTGTCGTAATACATAGCTGGCTTGCCGTGACTCGGCGCTTCAGCCAAACGTACATTGCGAGGGATGACAGTACGGTAGACCTTGTCTCCAAAGTGTTTTTTGATCTGTTCAGACACTTCTGTCGCCAGACGATTTCGCGGATCGTACATGGTTCTTAGCAAGCCTTCCACATGTAAGTCAGCGTTTACTACGCTTGCAAGCTTACTGATGGTATCCATCAATGCAGTCAGGCCTTCCAACGCAAAGTATTCACACTGCATCGGCACCAGTACAGAATTTGCCGCCGTCATGGCGTTGATTGTAAGAAGGTTAAGAGAAGGGGGACAATCAATGAAGATGAAATCATAGTTTTCACGAATGTCGGCTAATGCGTTGCGCAGCCTGACTTCGCGGGCAAACACTTCCATGAGTTTGATTTCTGCAGCGGTAACATCACCATTGGCTGCTATCAGGTGATAACCGCCCGTGGTCTCTGTCACCACCACATCGTTAAACGGGGTCTCTTCAACCAGCAAATCATAGGCGGTGGCATGAACGTCGTATTTGTCCACACCACTGGCCATGGTTGCATTGCCCTGCGGGTCTAGGTCAATCACCAACACCTTACGCTGAGTCGCTGCCAGCGACGCAGCCAAGTTGATACAGGTCGTTGTTTTACCAACGCCTCCCTTTTGGTTTGCAACAGCAATGACTTTTCCCACAAGACGACCTCGCCTAATAATCCTATCTAGCCAAGATTACTAGATGACGTTGACCTTCCAATCCTGGAACAGTCAAAGGTTTGATATCTGTCACAGAACATCCGGCCGGAAGTTCGTCAATTTCGACTTGATCCACTTGTCCCTTGAGAGCGAGGAACTGACCTTGTGGCGAAGGGAGGTGATGACACCAGTTCACCATGTCGCTCATGGACGCAAACGCTCGGCTTAATACACCGTCAAATCCCTGTTCCGGCTGAAAATCTTCCACACGGCTTTGAACGGGCGTGACATTAGTAATTTTCAGCTCATGCAACACCTGACGGATGAAGCGAATACGCTTACCCAGGCTATCGAGCAGTGTGAAGGATTTTTCCGGGTTAATGATCGCAAGCGGGATCCCTGGCAATCCAGGACCTGTCCCCACATCGATGTAACTTTGGCCATCAAGGTGCTGACTCACCACAATGCTGTCCATGATGTGTTTGACGATCATCTCGTTTGGATCACGCACAGAAGTCAGATTGTACGCTTTGTTCCATTTGTTGAGCATTTCGACATAGCCAATCAGTTGGGCTTGTTGCTCAGCAGGGATATTCATCCCTGCCTGTTCAATCAGTTGTGCTAGACGTTGTTTCACAGAAACTCAGGCCCCTTTTTTCAGCATGCCTTGTTTTTTCAGATGCACCAGCAGGATAGATATTGCTGCTGGCGTAATACCGGAAATACGTGACGCCTTACCAATGGTTTCTGGGCGGCTATCCTTCAGTTTTGCCACCACCTCATTCGACAGGCCTTTGATTTGGGAGTAATCCAAATCCATCGGCAAGCGGGTATTTTCGTGACGGATAGATTTTTCAATCTCGTCTTTCTGGCGATCGATGTAACCTGCGTACTTCACCTGAATTTCTACTTGTTCAGACGCTTGAATGTCTTCATGTGCTGGCGAGAATGCTGGAATTTTCACCAGATCGTTGTAAGTCACTTCCGGACGACGCAGTAACTCTTCACCGTTTGCCTCGCGGGACAATGGCGTTTTTAGGATCGCGTTCAGTGCTTCAGCATGCTCAGAGGCTGGATGAATCCAAGAACTGCGAAGACGCTGCGCTTCCTGCTCCATGTTTTCCAGTTTCTGGTTGAACCGGGCCCAGCGTTCATCATCAACCAAACCGAGCTCTCGGCCAGTCTCAGTTAAGCGCATATCCGCGTTGTCTTCGCGTAGCAACAGGCGATATTCAGCACGGGAAGTGAACATGCGGTAGGGTTCTTTGGTGCCCATGGTCGACAAATCGTCGATAAGCACGCCCATGTAAGCCTGATCACGTCGAGGACACCAGCCCTCTTTGTCCTGAGCAAACAATGCGGCGTTTGTACCTGCGAGCAAGCCTTGTGCTGCCGCTTCTTCATAGCCTGTGGTGCCGTTAATTTGACCAGCAAAGAACAAGCCTTTGATAAATTTGGTTTCAAAGGTTTGTTTCAGATCGCGCGGATCGAAGAAATCATACTCGATCGCATAACCTGGACGGATCACGCGTGCGTTCTCAAAACCTTTGATCGAACTGATGATCCCCATCTGCACATCAAATGGCAGACTGGTGGAGATCCCATTCGGGTAGAGCTCGTTGGTCGTCAAACCTTCTGGCTCGACAAAAATCTGGTGTTTATCTTTGTCCGCAAAGCGCATTACCTTGTCTTCAATAGATGGGCAATACCGCGGACCGATACCTTCAATCACACCGGCATACATCGGACTGCGATCCAGATTACTGCGGATCACATCATGAGTTTTTTCATTGGTGTAGGTGATGTAACAAGGCACCTGGCGCGGATGCTCAGACACATTGCCCATAAAAGAAAACACCGGACGTGGGTCATCACCGTGCTGGGTTTGCATCACACTGAAATCAACCGTGCGCGCATCAATGCGTGGTGGTGTGCCTGTTTTCAGGCGGTCAACACGGAATGGCAGTTCACGGAGGCGATCTGCCAACGCGATCGACGGGGGATCGCCAGCACGGCCGCCAGAATAATTCTCAAGACCGATATGGATTTTTCCGCCAAGGAATGTTCCTACCGTCAGTACCACCGATCGAGCACGGAATTTTAATCCCATTTCCGTCACAACACCTGTCACCTGATCTTGTTCGACAATCAGGTCATTGACGGCTTGTTGAAACAACATGAGGTTTGGCTGGTTTTCCAATGCTTCGCGGACAGCTGCTTTGTACAACGCGCGGTCAGCCTGTGCACGGGTTGCACGAACCGCAGGGCCTTTAGATGCATTCAGCGTGCGGAACTGAATACCACCTTTATCGATCGCACGGGCCATCAAGCCGCCCAATGCATCGACTTCTTTCACCAGATGTCCTTTTCCGATCCCGCCAATAGCCGGGTTGCATGACATTTGCCCCAATGTATCGATGTTGTGTGTCAGCAGAAGGGTTTGCTGACCCATACGTGCAGCGGCCAATGCGGCTTCCGTACCAGCATGACCACCACCGACAACGATGACATCAAAGTTATCCTGGTAAAACATGGTGTGACCTCAATAGGAATGTGTTGATCGGTTGGTTTAGCAAAAGAGGATCATTCTACCGCTTTTCAGAAACGGAGAGAACCAAAAGTGTGATCTTTGATCGAAGGCTCTTCTCTTAAAATATATAAAGATCTTTATATAGATCTTTATTTTGATCTCTTATTAGAGAAGACGATCTTTGTGGATAACTGGTAAATGATCAACATGATCATGCGTTTAAAGAAGATCGTTTTCTGTGTGTTAGCTTGGATCTAGTCTGGTACATTCTGGGATCAAAATGGCACTTTATCAACAGGTGGAAAAGCGATATAAAGTTGTTATTGGGATAACTATAGGTTGATCACCGATTAGATCTATAGTTATCCACAAAGTGAAGGTCACATTTTTGAATAAATTTTTTGTTCGAGTTGCACTTATTTATTCACAAAATGCCGATTTGTTCTGGGATAACCATACTTCGGCGGCTTCTTCAGGAAGGGGTTGTTCAAGAATGTCGATCTCTAAACGGGGAGCTAAGTCCTGTGCTCCCAGGCTTTTTAGTAGCTCATCAGCCTGAATCCCTGCACCACAAAATGTGTCATAACTGGAATCCCCAATGGCGATCACTGCGTATTTGAGCGCACTTAGATCCGGAGATTGGCTCTTTAGCGCCTCCATCATTGGTGCGAGATTGTCTGGATAGTCCCCAGCGCCATGGGTTGATGTTACCAGCAAAAGACGTGAGGCTTCTGTGATGTCGTTGAGTTGGCCTTCATTGATCACCTTCACTGAGATGCCATCCTGCTCTAAAAGATCGGCAATATGATCGCCCACATATTCGGCGCCGCCTAGGGTGCTGCCTGTGATCAGGGTTAGTTCAGACATAAGCTTGTTCTCTAACGGATTATTGATGGCCGTTAGTATTGAGTGATGGGATATCGCGCGTCAAGTCAGCTGGGTTGGTAGTGTTCGTTGCGATATAGCGCATTGATTCCTTTGGGAGACAGGGTTTGTATCTTGTTCTTGCCGCGTTTTTTGGCATTTTGGACAGCAAGAATAGCGGTATCAATTAATTGGAATCCTGCCAAACAGCCTTCATTGGAGGTGGTGACACCAAGGCTTGCTGTCCGTTTTACGGCAGTGTTATCAAGCAAAACCACGCTGCGTCCTATTGCCAATTTTAGCTGTTCGGCAACGCGCATCGCCTCATTGGACGGGGTGTTTCGTAGCAGAACAGCGAAGTTATCCGCATACAAACGTCCGATTGGGGTGGCCGGAGGCAATTGCTCCCTCAACAGATCAGCGATGTGCACGAGTACTTGGTCGCCAGTGGGTCTTCCATGCATTTCATTGATTTGCCTGAAGTCATCAAGATTGATGGCGATGATAGATAAAGGCTCCCCACGGCGCTGAGCCTGAAAGAAAAGTTCATCGGCCTGATTGTATAGGCTTTGGCTGTTCGCCGTTTCCGTCAGAAGATCCTCATGAACCAGTTTTCTGGAAGACTCATCAATGCTGTGAAGATCCACTAAATAGAAGTCGGTTAATGCAACGGAAGCCAGTACCAGGATCAAAATAACGCATAGATAAGCGGCACGGGCATTGGTGTCAGTCAACGCAAGCACCGGGTCCGCTGAAGGGACTGTTTTAGCCAGGAAAAGCAGGAAGATGGCAATGAGCGATAAGCCATATCGTGGAAGGCGCTCATTGGGGTCGAAGACAAGTACGACTGCGGTTGGAACCACCAGTAACAGCAATTCGGTTTCAAAATTAGCTGATAACACAAACAGGGGAAGGAAAAGTTGCTGAAGGAAAAAGGTCACGAATATCCAGTACTTCGCCATCCATAGGATCCCCTCTCTGGTCAGTACAAAAGAGATGAGGTACAGCATGGCAAACAAGCCATTCAACAGGGCTGCGGTGGCGCTGCCAAAAGCAAACCAGAACAACGCTGAGAATAGCAGTGTACCGCCCGCACAGAGGCAAGTGAGCAGGTTCACCATGCGAAGGTGATGTACCTGTAGCTTGTCGCAGCGTGTTATCCCCAGATTCAGAATCGGGTTGAGACTGTTGATCATTGCTTCGGCTGACAGAAATGGAGTTTGACATCAAGTGTAGCAAAAGCGGGACAATTCGGAGGTAGCAAGCCACCCGAAGGTGGCTTGGTTGGGACTATTTACCGATACAGAAAGAGCTGAAGATCCTACCGAGAAGATCGTCTGAGCTGAATTCACCGGTGATCTCAGAAAGGTGTTGTTGAGCAATGCGTAGCTCTTCAGCGAGGATCTCTCCGGCCATATAACCCTCAAGTTGATCTTTCCCGATATCGAGGTGTCGGGCGGCTGCATCCAGTGCTTCCAAGTGACGGCGACGGGCCATAAAGCCACCCTCTGTCGCGCCAGAGAAGCCCATACAGGCTTTCAGGTGCTCACGCAGGGCATCGACACCTGCTCCTGTCTTCGCGCTCAAACGGATAAGGGTAGGCTGACTGGCATGGCAAATCCCCAGGGTTTCACCTGTCATGTCTGCCTTGTTACGGATAACCGTCATACCGATGTTTTCTGGCAGGCGGTCGATGAACTCCGGCCAGATTTCTTCCGGTGATGTTGCATCAGTGGTGGTGCCATCCACCATAAAGAGCACGCGGTCCGCCTGAGCGATTTCATCCCAGGCACGTTCGATACCAATGCGTTCCACTTCGTCGGAAGCATCACGCAAGCCCGCAGTATCTATGATGTGCAGTGGCATGCCATCAATGTGGATATGCTCACGGAGCACATCACGGGTAGTGCCGGCAATGTCGGTCACAATGGCGCTTTCTTTGCCGGAAAGGGCATTGAGCAGGCTGGATTTACCCGCATTCGGACGGCCGGCGATCACTACTTTCATGCCTTCACGCATGATAGCGCCTTGGTTGGCTGCTTTACGCACGTCATCCAGCGAGTTGATGATGTTGTCGAGATCGGCGGCGACTTTACCGTCAGAGAGAAAATCGATTTCCTCATCCGGGAAATCTATCGCCGCTTCCACGTATATGCGCAGATGGATCAGCGATTCCACCAGCGTATTAACCTTGCCCGAAAACGCCCCCTGAAGGCTTTGCAGTGCGCTTTTGGCCGCTTGTTCTGAGCTGGCATCAATCAAGTCGGCAATCGCTTCTGCTTGCGCCAGATCGAGTTTGTCATTCAAAAAGGCGCGTTCGGAAAACTCGCCCGGACGGGCAGTGCGAACACCATCGATATCCACAATGCGCTTGATCAGCATATCCATGATGACTGGGCCGCCATGACCTTGAAGTTCCAGCACATCTTCACCGGTGAATGAATTCGGCGCCTGGAAGTACAAGGCAATTCCCTGATCGAGGGCGTTGCCCTGTTCATCGTTAAACGGCAGGTATTCGGCGCGACGCACCGGAAGTTCACGTCCGGTGACCGCCAGGGCAACTTCTTTGGCTTTGGGGCCGGATACGCGGATGATGCCCACACCGCCGCGTCCCGGTGGTGTCGCCTGAGCAACAATGGTGTCTGAGTGAATCATGAAACTTTACCTGCGGTTTGAAAACGTTGCTTAGTGTATACCAATTTTACCTGACCGCATGTCGCGTCTTCAGAAAGAAGAAAGGCGGCCAGTTGGCCGCCTTGTCAGTATTCAGTGCGATTAAGTGCGGCTGTGTAGGCCTTTTTTCTCCAGCGCACGGTAAATCATGGTCTGCTGGATAAGGGTCACAACGTTCGACACCAACCAGTACAATACCAGACCTGCTGGGAACCACAGGAAGAACACGGTGAACATCACTGGCATGAAGTTCATGATCTTCTGCTGCATTGGATCGGTGATAGTGCTTGGGCTCATCTTCTGGATGAGGAACATAGAAGCACCCATCAGCAGTGGCAGCACGTAGTATGGATCCGGTGCTGACAAGTCTTGAATCCACAGCATGAACGGCGCATGGCGCAGTTCTACAGATTCCATCAACGCCCAGTAAAGTGCGATGAAGATAGGCATTTGTAGAAGCAGAGGTAAACAGCCGCCCAGCGGGTTCACTTTCTCTTTCTTATACAGCTCCATCATTTCCTGGCTCATGCGCTGGCGGTCATCACCAATGCGTTCACGCATTTCTGCCAGTTTTGGTTGCAGCATGCGCATTTTCGCCATTGAGGTGTACTGCGCTTTGGTCAGCGGGTACATCACACCACGAACGATGAAGGTCAGGATGATGATTGCCACACCCCAGTTGCCCACGAAACCGTGAATGGTTGACAGCAACCAGTGCAGTGGACTCGCGATAAACCACAGCCAGCCGTAGTCGACGGTCAGGTTCAGGTTAGGTGCCACTTCAGCCATTTTGTCCTGAAGCTTAGGGCCTACCCACAGGGTCGCGTCCAGTTGTGCCGTTGAACCTGCTGCAACTGTGGTGGTTGGGTAACGTACACCGATAAAGCCCTGGCCATTACTGGTGCGGGTATACAGGTTCGCTTCACCTTCTGAATGCGGGATCCAGGCTGCAACAAAGTAGTGTTGCATCATGCCTGCCCAACCTTGATTGGCGATAGTCAGGTTCAGGTTTCTGTCCTTCATATCGTCAAAGCTGTATTTCTCGTATTTCGCATCGTCAGCTGAGTACACACCACCGCGGTATGTCGGCATGGTCAGGCTGCCGCCGTCATCCAGTAGGTTTTGTTTTAGCTGCGCATACATTTGTACTGTTGCTGCTTTGCTGCTTTGGTTGTCTACCGTGTAGTCAACGTCAACCGCGTAGTTGTCGCGTTTCAGTACAAAGGTTTTGGTGAAGGTAATGCCGTCTTTAACCAGCGTCAGTGGAACACGCAACTCGTCCTGGCCATCAGCCATCACAAAGTCGGTGCCGTTTGCAGAGAACTGTGCACGACCATCCAGGGTATCGATACCATCAGGGCCAATCAGACCACTTTGAGCAACGAATACGTGGTCAGGCTGGTTTTTGAGCATCACGAACTTGTCGACAGAGTCGAACTCTGCGTCGTAGTTGTTCAGTTCAGCGCGAAGAATGTCACCGCCTTGTGTGTCAACGGTCAAAGTCAGCACGTCACTTTTAATGGTGATCAGCTTATTTGAAACTGCGTCCTGCGTCAGAGGCTGAGACGCATCTGAGCTGGCAGGTACATCACCACTGTGTTGTGCTTGCTGTGTTACGCCCTGGCCCTGTGGTTGAGGGTTGGTTGCTTCCGTCCAGTTGAGATACAACATGAAGGATACAAACATTAGGGCAATCAACAGGATATTGCGTTGAGAATCCATTGTTAATTGTCTCGATTTTTAGGATGACGCGGGGGTACAGGATCGTACCCACCATGATTAAGAGGGTGGCATTTTAATAAACGTTTGCTGGCGAACCAACACCCTTTTATCACACCGTGACGGTTGACCGCTTCTATGGCGTATTGGGAGCATGTCGGCGTGAAGCGACATCTTGGCCCCAGAAGTGGGCTGATGAAGAGTTGATACCCGCGAAACAGTCCAGTGACTATTTTTTTCGCGGCGGTCGAGACAAACGTTGCCATAACTTATCGAGCAGCTGACTCAGTTCTTCGTTACTGAGCTCATTCGCACTTTTCTTTGCTATCACAACATAATCTTTTGCCATCAGCGAGTGCTGGTTGAGACGAAAACTTTCACGTACCAAACGTTTAAAGCGATTTCGGTCAACGGCAAGTTTGATTTGTTTTTTTGGAACAGCTTGGCCTAGACGTGGGCGTCCAAGTTTGTTGTTTCGAGCAAGAATGGTTAAGTGTGGAGAGCCAGCGCGGTGAGGTTGCTGGAAGACGAAGTTGAAATGTTCGGGAGTTAACAGACGTAACTCCCGAGAAAAAGCTAGCTTATTCACAAATCGCTAAGGATTATTTTGAAAGCTTGCTACGGCCTTTCGCACGGCGAGCGGCGATAACCTTACGACCGTTCTTAGTTGCCATGCGCGCACGGAAACCGTGAGTGCGCTTACGCTTTAGAACTGAAGGTTGAAAAGTGCGTTTCATGGTTTCTACCTTAATTACTGATCAGTTTTTAGGTTTGTTAACCCGACGTGGGACAAAAGTCCGACGCCTCTCAACAAAGAGGGCGGATTGTAATCACTGACTGACTTATAGTCAATGTTAAAACCACAGGTGGTTTCAATCCGAATCTCTCAGGGCGCGCAATTATACGTGGTCGCCTGTTAAGCGCAAGGATCCTTTGCCGATCTTATCCACTTTTACTTGTGTATTTCATGTGCGATCGTCAGGGATAACCCAGTATAGGGTGTGTAAATTTGATCAGGATGAATTTTTTAAGAACATCGATCACCCGTGACGTTTTGTGGAGTGGGGAAGTCAACACTGTGATCGGATCATCGGATTTTTGAGCCAAAATCGGATAATTCTGTGAGTAAGTGGGGTGTTAACTGTGCCGATCTGCAAACTAAATGTGCGATCTGTGTGTATAACTTAGATCTTATTCACTGCAAAAGGGATCTCTTCGCTAGCGATCCTCCTCGTACAAGTATAAACTTACTTCCCTTTTCATTAATAAATAAGTGTGGAGTCAGACGTGTCATCTTCGCTTTGGTTGCAGTGCCTTCAGCGCCTTCAAGAGGACCTTCCTGCAACAGAATTCAGCATGTGGGTTCGACCGCTTCAGGCGGAGTTAAATGACAATACCCTGACTTTGTTCGCGCCAAACCGTTTTGTATTGGATTGGGTTCGCGACAAATACCTAAATAGTATCAATCAGTTACTGAATGAATTTTGCGGTAACGACTTGCCTGTACTGCGCTTTGAAGTTGGCAGTAAGCCGGTTGCCCCGGTGGCGCCGCCAAGCCAGCCTGCAGCTCCTGCCCCTGTTGCACCAGCCGCTAAACCTGTTGGTCGTACCTGGGAACCTGCACCTTCTCCTGTTCAATCAGATGTGAATCATCGCTCTAACGTGAATCCCAAGCACAAGTTCACTAACTTCGTTGAAGGTAAGTCGAACCAACTCGCTTTGGCTGCAGCTCGTCAGGTGGCAGATAACCCAGGCGCTGCATACAACCCACTTTTCCTTTACGGCGGCACAGGTTTGGGTAAAACCCACTTGTTGCACGCCGTGGGTAATGCTATTTCTGATCGCAAAACCGATGCGCGCGTGGTGTACATGCACTCCGAACGTTTTGTTCAGGACATGGTTAAAGCGCTGCAGAACAACCAGATTGAAGAGTTTAAGCGCTACTACCGTAGTGTTGATGCGCTGCTTATCGATGACATCCAATTCTTCGCTAACAAAGAACGCTCACAGGAAGAGTTCTTCCATACTTTCAATGCGCTCTTGGAAGGTAACCAACAAATCATCCTCACCTCTGACCGTTATCCAAAAGAGATCAGCGGTGTGGAAGATCGTCTGAAATCCCGTTTTGGCTGGGGTTTGACTGTTGCCATTGAGCCACCAGAGCTTGAAACCCGCGTGGCGATTTTGATGAAAAAGGCGGAAGACCATAATATTCGCCTGCCAGACGAAGTGGCATTCTTCATCGCCAAACGTCTGCGTTCAAATGTTCGAGAGCTTGAAGGGGCGCTGAACCGCGTGATAGCAAATGCTAACTTCACTGGCCGTGCTATCACCATCGATTTTGTCCGTGAAGCCCTGCGTGATTTGCTGGCGCTTCAGGAAAAACTGGTTACCATCGACAACATCCAGAAAACCGTCGCCGAGTACTACAAAATCAAAATGGCGGATCTGTTGTCGAAACGTCGCAGCCGCTCTGTGGCACGTCCACGCCAGGTGGCGATGGCACTGTCAAAAGAGTTGACCAACCACAGTTTGCCGGAGATTGGCGACGCATTTGGTGGCCGCGATCATACTACGGTGCTTCACGCATGCCGAAAGATTGAACAGCTGCGCGAAGAGAGCCACGATATAAAAGAAGATTATTCCAACCTGATCCGGACTTTGTCGTCTTAATATGAAATTTACAGTTACCCGTGACCAATTCTTGAAACCCCTGCAGCAGGTGTCTGGTGCATTAGGGGGACGACCTACACTGCCTATTCTCGGCAATATCCTGCTGAAAGTAGAGTTCGGACAACTTTCCATGACCTGTACGGATTTGGAAGTTGAGCTGATTGCTAATCTGCCGCTGGAAAGTGAAGCAGAAGATGGGGCAGTCACCGTTCCATCTCGTAAGTTTTTAGATATTTGCCGTGGTCTGCCAGACAGCGCACCTATCAGTTTTACGCTCGAAGGGGATCGCGCGGTTATCCGTTCAGGCCGCAGCCGTTTTACTTTGTCGACATTGCCAGCTGCTGACTTCCCGAATATCGAAGATTGGCAGAGCAACGTGGAATTCACGGTGCCACAAGGCAAGCTTCGCCAATTGATTGAAAGCACTGCATTCTCCATGGCTAACCAGGATGTCCGTTACTTCCTAAACGGTATGCTGCTGGAGACAGATGGCACCACACTTCGCTCTGTGGCCACAGACGGCCACCGTATGGCGGTAGGTACAACTGCGCTCGACAATGAACTGGCTGGCCAACAAGTAATTGTGCCGCGCAAAGGCGTGACCGAATTGATGCGTATGCTGGATAACCCAGAAGCGCCGGTGACTATCCAGATTGGCAGTGCCAACATCCGGGCACAGGTAAACCAGTTTGTGTTCACCTCTAAGCTGGTGGATGGTCGATTTCCTGATTACCGCCGTGTTATGCCGCAATCTTCCAACAAGATCATGGAAGCGGATTGTGACGAGCTGCGTCAGGCATTTTCACGTGCAGCGATTTTGTCGAATGAGAAATTCCGCGGTGTGCGCTTGAACCTGAGCTCAGGCCAGCTTCGCATTTCTGCACATAACCCTGAGCAGGAAGAAGCGGAAGAGTTTGTTGACGTTAATTATGATGGCGAAGACTTGGAAATCGGATTCAACGTCAGTTACGTGCTAGATGTATTAAATACGCTTAAGTGCGAGCAAGTACGTTTTTCGATGACTGATGGTACGGCGAGTACACTGGTAGAAGATGTCAGCAATGATGACGCCATGTACGTCGTGATGCCTATTCGTCTGTAATATGGCGCTGTCCCGACTCTCTATCCATGATTTGAGAAATATTGAAGCCTGTGACCTTAGCCTGTCATCAGGCTTCAATTTTCTTGTAGGGCCTAACGGCAGTGGAAAAACCAGTGTGTTGGAGGCGGTTTATTATCTGGGGCATGGCCGTTCATTTCGAAGCCAGTTGACCGGAAGGGTGATCCGACACCAGCAAGACAGATTAGTTGTACACGGTCGCGTGCAAGAAGGTGAGTCCTTACTACCAGTAGGGCTCCAGAAAAACCGCGACGGTTCGACAGAAGTGAAAATCGGTGAGGAAAAAGGGCAGAAGCTGGTGCAGCTTGCCGAAGTCTTGCCGATGCAGCTGATTACCCCGGAAGGGTTTGAACTGTTAACCGGTGGTCCGAAATTCCGCCGGGCATTTATCGACTGGGGTGTGTTTCACGTGGAACCCCAGTTTTACCCTGCGTGGTCTAGGGTCAAACGGCTTACCAAGCAACGAAATGCGCTGATGAAAACAGCGCGTAGCTACCGTGAGCTTAGCTACTGGGATGCGGAATTAGCGCCTCTGGCGAACCAAATTGACCAGTGGCGCAAAGACTATATTGAAAAGCTCTCAGAACGTGCTTCTAAGCTATGCGAAGCGTTTCTGCCTGAGTATGAAATCAAACTCAACTACACGCGTGGTTGGGATAAAGAGTCAGATTACGCCGAGTTGTTGCGCGAGAACTTTTTACGCGATCAGCAACTCGGGTACACGGTTAGTGGTCCTCACAAGGCAGATCTTCGCCTTCGCGTGGGCGCCACCCCGGTGGAAGATGTACTTTCCCGTGGGCAGTTAAAGTTGATGGTTTGTGCACTTCGTTTAGCACAGGGCCAACAACTGACCGAAGACAAACAAAAGCAATGCATCTACTTGATAGATGACTTTGCGTCCGAGTTGGATAGCCAACGACGGGCGCTATTGGCTGAGCAGTTAAAAGCCACAGGCGCACAGGTATTTGTAAGTGCCATTAGTGCCGATCAGGTCGCTGAAATGTGCGACGAAAATAGTAAGATGTTTCATGTGGAAAACGGTAAAATAGCCGCAGAATAAAATTAAGCGAGAGTAACTCAATGTCCAACAATTACGATTCATCGAGTATCAAGGTACTCAAGGGTCTGGATGCAGTACGAAAGCGTCCGGGGATGTACATCGGTGATACTGACGACGGTACCGGTCTGCACCACATGGTCTTTGAGGTGGTCGATAACTCTATCGATGAAGCTCTCGCTGGTCACTGTAATGACATCGTGGTCACCATCCATGAAGACGGTTCGGTATCTGTAAAAGATGACGGTCGTGGTATTCCTGTCGACATCCACGAAGAAGAGGGTGTATCGGCAGCGGAAGTTATCATGACGGTACTTCATGCCGGTGGTAAGTTCGATGACAACTCGTACAAAGTCTCCGGTGGTCTTCACGGTGTAGGTGTTTCGGTAGTAAACGCCCTGTCTGAGAAGCTTGAGCTGACCATCTGGCGTCACGGCAACATCCACCAGCAAATCTACAAAATGGGTGTGCCTGAGCAGCCGCTGGAAGCGATTGGTGATACTGAGGAAACTGGTACCCGTATCCGCTTCTGGCCAAGTGACGAGACTTTCTCTGACACGACGTTCCATTATGACATTCTGGCCAAGCGCCTGCGTGAGCTTTCATTCCTGAACTCTGGCGTGTCTATCAAGTTGATTGACGAGCGCGAAGAGAACAAGCAAGACCACTTCATGTATGAAGGTGGTATCCGCGCATTCGTAGAACACCTCAACCGCAACAAAACACCTATTCACCCTACTGTGTTCCACTTTGAGCATGAACGCGATGACGGTGTGTCAGTAGAAGTGTCAATGCAATGGAACGATGGTTTCCAGGAAAACATTTACTGTTTCACCAACAACATTCCTCAGCGAGATGGCGGTACTCACCTTGCCGGTTTTCGTGCAGCTCTGACCCGTACGCTGAACTCCTTCATGGACAAAGAAGGCTATTCGAAGAAAGCTAAAGCAGCGACTTCTGGCGACGATGCCCGTGAAGGTTTGACTGCTGTTGTGTCTGTGAAAGTGCCGGATCCGAAATTCTCGAGCCAGACTAAAGACAAACTGGTTTCTTCAGAAGTGAAGTCAGCGGTTGAGTCAGCAATGAACGAGAAACTGTCTGAGTTCCTGATTGAGAACCCACAAGACTCGAAGATCGTTTGTAGCAAAATCATTGATGCGGCGCGTGCGCGTGAAGCGGCACGTAAAGCACGTGAAATGACCCGCCGTAAGGGTGCACTGGATTTGGCTGGCCTGCCAGGCAAGCTTGCAGACTGTCAGGAAAAAGATCCTGCATTGTCTGAACTCTACATTGTGGAGGGTGACTCTGCGGGCGGTTCCGCGAAGCAGGGTCGTAACCGTAAGAACCAAGCTATTCTGCCACTGAAAGGTAAAATCCTGAACGTTGAGAAAGCGCGTTTCGACAAGATGCTTTCTTCTCAGGAAGTTGCAACGCTAATCACGGCGCTAGGCTGTGGTATCGGCCGCGATGAGTACAACCCGGACAAGCTACGTTATCACAGCATCATCATCATGACCGATGCGGACGTCGACGGCTCGCACATCCGTACGCTGCTGTTGACCTTCTTCTATCGTCAAATGCCTGAGCTGATTGAGCGTGGCTATGTCTACATCGCTCAGCCGCCGCTTTACAAAGTTAAGAAAGGTAAGCAAGAGCAGTACATCAAAGATGATGAAGCGATGGAGCAATACCAGGTATCTATCGCGCTGGAAAATGCTTCACTCTTCGTTAACCAAGATGCACCAGCACTCAATGGTCTGGCGTTAGAAGAGCTTGTGAAGCAGTACAACGGTGTCATGAAGCTGATTAAGCGCATGAACCGTCGTTACCCATACGCGATGCTCAACGAGCTGGTTTACCAACCACGTCTGAGTGTAGATACGCTGAGCAACGAGGGTGAAGTACGCGCCTGGATTGATACGCTGGTGGATGTTCTGAATAAGAACTCGACCGGTGAAAGCCAGTACCGCGCTGAGGTGAAGTTTGATGAAGAGCATCAAGCTTACCAACCAGAATTGATTGTTCGTACCCACGGCGTTGATCATGAGTATCTCATCAGCTACGACCTGCTGAACTCAAAAGAGTACGGACGAATCGCTGATCTGGCTGAAGCACTTGATGGTCTTCTGGATGATACTGCATACATTCAACGTGGTGAGCGTAAGCAACCTGTTAAGAGCTTTGCAGATGCGCTGGCTTGGTTGATTAAAGAATCTAACCGTGGTCTTAGCCGTCAGCGTTACAAAGGTCTGGGTGAGATGAACCCTGATCAACTTTGGGAAACCACCATGGACCCAGAATCACGTCGTATGATGCGCGTGACCATTCAGGATGCAGTGGCAGCAGATGAGCTCTTCACGACATTGATGGGTGATCACGTTGAGCCACGTCGTGCGTTTATCGAAGATAATGCCCTGAAGGTTGCCAACCTCGACGTGTAACCACGTGATTCTACGTAAAATCTGAGTACCTAACGCCGCATTAGCGGCGTTTTTTTTACGTAGCGCGATGTGTTTGTTTAAGTTGTTGAATTTTAAAACTTTAAGTGTATTCAATAATACTGTTTATCAATTCTTTATGAATGGCCAAAGAAGGATTCTGATAAGACGCCAAGTTATCTTCTGGGTTATCGTTTGCCGCCACGAGAACGTGATTCATCAAACCGTCTAATCTTAGGGTCACTTGTTTTTCGTTATCCGCATAAAGTGCAAGCGCATCTTCTTTTGTCACTTGTAAATAACGCTCCCTTGAACAATGAGAGTTTTGCCCTTTCTTTGGGACAGTAGAGAGCAGGGGTTCTGTCTCAGTAAGGATTTCATATAAGGCTGGGCTGAATGTCTAAATAACGGAAAGAGGCTCTCGCTGATGTGAGTGACGTTTTCACCGTGTTTTAATGTATCGATAATGGCTTCGGCTTCATTAACAAGTTGGGTAGCGCGCGCTGAAACTTGTTCCAATATGATTTGGTCTATTGGGCGACCCGGTGTGGCGACGAGCACAAGCTTATCAATGTCTGTTTTCAGTCCTGCAGCGAGATCGATGATCCCACCTTCAATATGACCAATGACGCCCACTTTCGATGCTGGGTATCTATCACGTAGCCAGTCAATCACGTAAACAGCGTCATTGATATAGGTATCAATGGTGATGTTTTCTTTTAACCCATTTACTTTGCTTTCACCGACACCTCTTTTGTCATAGCGGTATGAAGCGATGTTTTGTTTTGAAAGGGCATGAGCGAGCTTTTTGTAGGTATCCGTTGTTATCGATGGCTGATTATCATTTCTATCCGTGGTGCCCCTTCCAGCAATAATCAAATAAACCGTTTTGCTATGTCGGAAGGATTTTGGTTCGACTAATGCTCCTGTCATCTCTCCAACTTTTACATCAGTTTCTACTTCAGAATACTTTTTATTCTCGGTCATTGTCTTCCACTCAACTGATGTTTCACGTGAAACGTTAGCGGTTAAATTCAAATGACTAAAGAACACGTTTTGCTGTTTGCGATCAGATTAGTGAGTCCAAATAGAAGATGAACACAAAAAAGCCCAGTCGATTTTCCAACTGGGCGATGTTTCACGTGGAACCTTTGGTGGAGAATTAAGACTCAGCGTAGGCCTTTTCTACTTCTTCTTTAAGTATCTCGACACCACGTGCAATAGCTTCGTCATCTTGAACATAGTTCATTCTTAGACATTCACGGGTATGGTCCCAATCCAATTCTGAACCAATAAAAAAGTACTCGCCAGGAACTATCAGTAAGCCACGTTTCTTAAGGCGTTGGTAAAGCTCCTTGGTGCTAATGGGTAGACCTTCAAACCAAAGCCAAAGGAAGATAGCACCTTCTGGTTTATGAATTTTAAATCGTTCATCAGGAATCGCTTTCTGAAGGAGTTCGATACTACGCTTTGCTTTCTTCTGATAGAAAGGCTTAATGACAGTTTCACTGAGCGACAGTAAGTCACCGGTTTTAATCATCTCAAGTGCGAGTGCAGGGCCAACACCACAAGGTGACAAGCTGACAATGCCATTGATGTTGGATAGGGCAGTGATAATCTCTTCCTGCGCAATGATGATGCCACAACGTACACCTGGCAAACCCAACTTGGATAAGCTTGAACACAGGATAGTGTTCTCGTTCCAGAAAGGCTTTACATCTTCGAAGATGATGTTAGGGAAGGGGACGCCATAAGCATTGTCGATGATGAGGGGAATATTGTTTGCTCGTGCCAGCTTATCAAGCTTTACGATCTCTTCATCAGTAAGAACATTACCGGTCGGGTTTGTTGGTCGTGAGGCACAAATAGCCGCAACTGACTCATCAACTTCCAGCGCATCAAAATCTACGTGGTATTTAAACTGGCGGTTATCTAGATGCTCTATAGTCGGCTTGAAGCTGGTAAAGGTATCAGGGTCTAAACCCGAATCGGCGTAACCAATATACTCAGGTGTTAAAGGCAGGAGGATCTTCTTAAAGCTGCCGTCATCATACTGCCCACCGAAAAGGTTGAAGAGATAAAAGAAGGCGCACTGACTGCCATTGGTCAGCATGATGTTTTTAGAGGTGACCTGCCAGCCAAATGTCTTATTCAACATCTCTGCCAGCGCTGCGATAAACGCTGTCTTCCCTTGCGGTCCATCATAGTTAGAGAGTGCTGCGACAAGAGAGCCATCATCTAGCATCCGTCTACTCAAGTCTTCGAAATGCTCAAGCATTTCAGGAATCGCCGCTGGGTTGCCACCACCAAGCATAATGGCATCCGGGTTTCTTAGTCCGTCATTGAGATCGTCCATCAACTGTGTGATGCCGGAATGCTGAGAAAACTTATTTCCAAACTTAGAAAACTGCATAGCGCGAAACCTATTTAATCCTTTGTTCCTTCAGGTTAGTCGACAAACCATAACTGATTCATTGCACAAAATGAATGCAATTTCTGCTTTCTTTTTAACATGTAGCTGACGTCGGAAAGGTTGTCGTTTCAGATAAGGGAAGAGGGTGTTTAGAAAGCGTTTCGAGAGATGTTCCACGTGAAACATACCGAAAATTTTAGATAGAATCGAAGACATCGCTGTAGAGGCAGTGAATGAGGCTGGTGGAAAGACAATTAAATCGATACAAAAAAGCCCCGTTCAAACGGGGCTCTTGATTAACTTTTCTTGCCGAGCTTATTTCTGAAGCAGAGAGATATCTGCAACATTCATAAACTGGCTACGCAGGGTATTGAGCAGTGCCAGACGGTTTGCCTTCAGCGCTTCGTCTTCAGCCATTACCATCACGTTGTCGAAGAAGGTATCAACAGGTTCGCGCAAATCTGCCAATTGGGTCAGTGCAGCTTGGTAATCACCGGCTGCAAAGACAGGCTTCAGCGCTTCAACCATTGAGGTGACCTTTTGAGCCAACGCCTTCTCTGCATCTTCTACCAACAGCTCACTGTTGATGGTGTCAGACAATTCGCCGTCGTATTTCGCCAGGATGTTACCTACACGTTTGTTTGCTGCTGCCAGAGACTCAGCAGCATCCAGTGAACGGAAGTGCGTTACCGCTTTCACGCGCTTGTCGAAATCAGCCGGTTGGGTAGGGTTCATTGCAAGCACGGCTTGGATGGCATCTACGCTATGGCCTTCGTCCTGATACCATGCACGGAAACGACCCAGCATGAATTCGATAACGTCAGCTTCAACCTTATCGTTAGTCAGACGGTCGCCGAACAGCGATTTGGCTTTGGCAATCAGATCAGACAGATCCAGATCGTAACCGTACTCAACGATAATGCGAAGGACACCCAGAGAAGCACGACGCAGCGCGAATGGGTCAGAACCTTTCGGTGCCTGGCCAATACCGAAGATACCTACGATGGTATCCAGCTTGTCTGCTATCGCCAGTGCTGAAGAAACACCATTGCCTGGCAGTTCATCGCCTGCGAAACGCGGCATGTATTGCTCATTCAGGGCAACGGCAACATCTTCTGCTTCGCCATCATGACGCGCGTAGTGCATACCCATGACGCCCTGAGTTTCGGTGAATTCGAAAACCATGGAGGTCATCAGGTCGCATTTCGCCAGAAGGCCTGCACGTTTTGCTTTTTCGACATCAGCACCAATCTTGTCAGCAATGTAGCCAGCAAGCTCAGTGATGCGGTCTGTCTTGTCTTTGATGGTACCCAACTGCTTTTGGAAAATAGCCGTTTCCAGCTGTGGCAGACGGTCAATCAAAGGACGCTTACGGTCGGTGTCGAAGAAGAACTCTGCATCCGCCAGACGAGGGCGAACCACTTTTTCGTTACCTTCGATAACGTGGCGAGGTTCCTTCGATTCGATGTTTGATACGAAGATGAAGTTAGGCAGAAGCTGCTTGTCTTCGCTGTAAACAGGGAAGTACTTCTGGTCGCCTTTCATGGTGTAAACTAGGGCTTCTGAAGGGACCTTCAGGAACTTCTCTTCGAAGGTTGCAGTCAGTACCACTGGCCACTCAACCAGAGAGGTGACTTCCTCAACCAGGTCATCTTCCAGATCAGCAATACCGCCAACCAGCTCTGCTGCCTTTTGGGCATCAGCGATGATAGTGGCTTTACGTGCTTCGTAATCGGCAATGACTTTACCGCGCTCTTCCAGAATCGCTGGATATTGGTCAGCATTGTCGATGGTAAATTCCGCTTCGCCCATAAAACGGTGACCACGAATGGTACGCGCTGAATCAACACCCATGATGGTGCCTTCAATCAGCTCGTCACCCAGCAGGATAGTCAAGGTCTTCACCGGACGGATGAACAGGGTATCTTTGTCACCCCAGCGCATTGGCTTCGCGATTGGCAGATTCGCCAGCGCTTTGTCAGCCAGTGCAACAACGATGTCTTTGGTGTTCTGGCCTTTAACTTCTTGCTTGAACAGCAGCCATTCACCTTTATCTGTCACCATACGATCGGCTTCTGATACATCGATACCACAACCACGCGCCCAACCTTGTGCGGCTTTGGTTGGGTTGCCGTCTGCGTCAAAAGCAGCAGAAATGGCAGGACCACGTTTCTCAACCATCTTGTCAGCTTGTTGGTCAGCCAGCGCAGTGACTTTCAGAGCCAGACGACGAGGGGTTGCGTACCAAACCATACCTTCGTGGGTCAGTTCAGCGTCTTTCAGCTCTTGCTCAAAGTTTGCTGTAAATGCTTCAGCCAGTGTGCGAAGTTGCGTTGGTGGCAGCTCTTCAGTACCCAGCTCAATCAGGAAATTGTTCGCCATCTTACTTCTCCTCACCCTTTTTACACATTGGGAAGCCCAGAGCTTCACGGGATGCGTAGTACGCTTCGGCAACTGACTTGGTCAGGTTGCGGATACGCAGGATGTAGCGTTGACGCTCGGTCACTGAGATAGCTTTGCGTGCGTCCAGCAGGTTAAATGCATGACCTGCTTTCAGGATACGCTCATACGCTGGCAGTGGCAGAGGCTTCTCAAGCTCGAGCAGAGATTGACACTCTTTCTCGCACTGGTCGAAGTAAGTGAACAGGAAATCTACGTCAGCGTATTCGAAGTTGTAGGTCGATTGCTCTACTTCATTCTGGTGGAAGATATCACCGTAGGTTACTTTGCCAAATGGGCCATCAGTCCATACCAGATCGTAAACTGAATCGACGCCCTGGATGTACATCGCCAGGCGTTCGATACCGTAAGTGATTTCGCCGGTAACAGGCTTACACTCAAGACCACCTACTTGTTGGAAGTAAGTAAACTGGGTGACTTCCATGCCGTTCAGCCAAACTTCCCAGCCGAGACCCCAGGCTCCCAGTGTCGGGTTTTCCCAGTTGTCTTCTACGAAGCGGATGTCATGAACTTCAGGGTCAATACCCAGCACACGCAGCGAACCAAGATACAGTTCCTGAATGTTGTCTGGAGACGGCTTCAGGATGGTCTGGAACTGGTAGTAGTGTTGCAGACGGTTAGGGTTTTCACCGTAACGGCCGTCAGTTGGACGACGAGAAGGCTGAACGTAAGCTGCTGCGATTGGCTCTGGACCAATTGCACGCAGACAAGTCATTGGGTGAGAGGTGCCTGCACCTACCTCCATGTCGAGCGGTTGTACGATGGTACAACCTTGTTGGGCCCAGTAATCCTGCAGCGCGAGGATCATGCCCTGAAAAGTTTTAACGTCGAATTTTTGCATCGTCAGGTTCGCGCGATTTAATGAAGTGAAAATAACACGCGATTATAGCGCGCAAGGCTTGGGATAAGTAGGGGTAATGGCGGTTTTTTGTCCTTTGGTTTCAAAGGTGGCGAGCGGGGTCGAAAGGTAAAACGGGCGGAGGTTGTATTCCGTCAGGCGTTGAGGCTAAAATGCGCACGCTCTTGGGGAGTAGTCTCTCGCGCCAGCGAGGCCATTATCAACATATTTGAAGCTCAATCTTCATGGTAATGGCGACACACGATAGTGGGTTTGACGAGACCAATGACACTTTACGCGAACCGGGCGGGGCGCGTGGGTTGTCATGGTTTTCGAATAATAATCCTCGCCCTGGAAAACAATAATGAGCGTGTTAGCGATATCCATTGCCACCGTTGCGTTGGCAGAAATTGGTGATAAAACCCAACTCCTTTCCCTGTTACTGGCCAGTCGATACAGAAAGCCGGTACCTATTATTCTTGCTATCTTTTTCGCCACAATCCTTAACCATGCGGTTGCTGCCTGGCTGGGTGTGGTTGTTGCCGATTATCTTACCGAAGAAGTCTTGCGTTGGGTGCTGATCGTCAGCTTTGCGGTGATGGCTGTTTGGGTGCTGATCCCTGACAAACTCGATGATGAAGAAAGTGTGTCAAACCGGGGCCCGTTTGTGGCGAGTTTCATCGCCTTCTTTATTGCAGAAATTGGCGACAAAACCCAGGTGGCAACAACGGTACTCGGTGCTCAAAATGCTGAAGCGCTGACCATGGTCATTATTGGTACGACTATCGGTATGCTGCTGGCCAATGTCCCGGTGGTATTGCTGGGTCACAAGGCTGCAAATGCATTGCCATTGAACGTTGTACGGTATGTGACGGCAGGGTTGTTTGCGGTACTCGCGATCGGTACTTTCTTTATGCGATAAGAAACGTAACCAGACGCCTGAATGTGTGATTTCATCAACAACCTCTCCGACGGTTCCATGGTAGTTTGGCGTTAGTGTCATCGTGATTAAGGAGCGTGTTATGGACAGGTTTCTGGCGATCAGCCCTAAAAGCCAGATGTGGCTGTTCCACTTTGCACTGGCGCTGAATATTCTTGGAATGGTGTTAACTGATATGTGGGTTCCTATGGTGGTTGGCGCAATAGTAACCACTTACTTATCGATTGATGCTATGGTGAGAGTGCGCTACGTATTACCAATAAAAAAGGCCATGCGGGAACTGGAGCATGAAAACGCCACACTCAGGCGGAAAGTGAACGACATTGAGCAAGCATCAGATTACTGACAGACACGAAAAAGGCAGCCTTGGCTGCCTTTTTCATTTCCGCTCGTTTGTCCGTTGAGAAGATCTTAAAGACCTTTCTTGATCAGATAGCGAAATGGGCTAGTTTCTGACTCATGGGCAACAAGGGTGTGGTCCATGAAACGGCAGAAACTAGGGATGTCGCGTGTCGTTGACGGATCGTCCGCCGTCACCAGTAAGGTTTCACCCTCTGCCATGTTGCGGATTGTTTTTCTTACCATCATGACCGGTTCCGGACAACGCAGGCCTTCTGCGTCTAAAAAGTGATCCGGATTTTCAAATTCTGAACTCATCTGCATTTATCACATTGAAAACGTCGACCCGATCATACTTATGAAGACTAAATATTCAACAGGGGTTGGATTTGTAAAAAACATGTGTAACTTAATTAACAAGTTGTTAACGAATAATGTTCAAACGAACGTGAACATGGCGAAACAGCTAGGCTAACTCACTCATCGACTACACTCACACCCAGTTTTCTTGGGCTTCCCCGCTTTAATGCGGGATTTTTTTTATCTGGCGTTCGCCAAATATCAATAAACGCCTTTCTTAATCACCCTTATCGGTAACTGGCATGCTTATAATGGCAACGTTACCACTCTTTGGGCATGTTATGGAACTTGAAGATATCTACCGCCGGGACTTAAACCTGCTAATAGCGCTTCGTGTGCTGCTGGAAGAAGGCAGCGTGAGTAAAGCGGCTATCCGTCTAAGCCTTAGCCAGTCAGCGATGAGTAGGGTGCTGGGACGATTGAGAAGCCTTACAGGTGATCCTCTGTTTACCCGGCACGGACAACAGTTGATCCCAACCCAAAGAGCGTTGGAGTTGAATGCTCAACTGACAGCGCCACTAGATATACTTCGTCATGTCCTTTCGCCTGAAGAATTTGATCCGGCTAAGTGTGAGCAGTCTTTTAAGATCGCAACGACTGATTACGCCATGCAAACCATTTTGCCATTTGCATTGCCGCGTATTTATGAGGAAGCGCCGGGCTTGTCACTGGAATTCGCCCCCTTACAGCATGACCAGTTAATGCGTCAGTTGACCTCGGAAGGGTGCGACATGGCGATTTGCCGCCCGACCGGTCCCGTTGACCCGCTTCAGTCTGACAGGTTGGGACTGGTGAGCGTGTTCTGCATGGTGTCGAAGCATCACCCTTTGGCCGATAAAACGCTGACGCTTGAAGACTATCTGGCTTATCCACATGCAGTGATTGCTATCAGTGATGGCGTGAAAGCGCTGATAGATGAGGCGTTGCGTGGACATCCAGAGCCGAAACTGGCGCTACGTGCTTATCACCTGGAAGCGGCGGTAGCGATGTTGGATAGCCTGCCACTTATCATTACCGTTCCTGCTGACTTGGCATATCTCGTGGGTGAAAAATACGATTTGGTGATTAAACCATTACCGTTTGAATTTAAGCCGTTTGACTATTCCCTGATTTGGCATCCTAGGACGGAGCACTCCGCGGCGCAGGTATGGCTTAGAAACTTGATTAAAGAAGAGTGCAGCCGCCTTATCGACACACGGATTAAAGATATGGGGTTTGTTTGACCCTCAATCTTTAATACCAATCGTAGTAAGTATCTGCTCATCCTCGCTTGTTAAAATGCTCGATAACTGCGTTGAAAAATTTGATTGTAGAGTAACTACTTATCGAAATTTTTCGCCTTGTTCTCGAGCATTCTTCCTGCGCTATTTCTGATCAGCTACCTACTGTGATTGGTATAAAACAAAAAACGGAGCCGATAGGCTCCGTTTTTTATATACCGCAAAGAAAGCTTAAAGCTTGATCACCACACGGCCAGTGATTTGACCATTGGTGATGGCTTCTGCTGCTTCTGATACTTCTTCCAGCGAGATTTCGCGACAGCCATTGTCGTAGTAGCTCTCCGGCAACAACTCAGAGATACGCTGCCACGCTTTCTGGCGACGCTCGAAAGGCGCATACACAGAATCCACACCCAGCAATTTCACGCCGCGTAGGATAAATGGCATGACTGTGGTTGGCAGATCGAAACCGCCCGCAAGACCACATGCTGCAACTGCGCCGTCGTAATCAACTTGCGCCAACACTTTTGCCAGCATCTTGCTGCCAACGGTATCTACCGCGCCTGCCCAAATTTGTTTTTCCAATGGGCGAGCGGGTTCTTCAAATTCGCTACGCTCTACCACGCGCGACGCACCTAGCGATTTCAGCCATTCACCGTTCTCGCTTGAACGGCCTGTTACTGCTACCACTTGGTAACCCAGTTCAGATAGCAGTGTGACCGCCACTGAGCCCACACCGCCACTTGCGCCTGTCACCAGAATTTCGCCTTTCTCTGGTGTGATGCCAGCGTCTTGCAGTGCCTGTACACAAAGCATGGCTGTCAAACCCGCAGTACCGATTTTCATTGCCTGATCGCCAGAGAGCTTTTCTGGCAGTGGAACCAACCAGTCAGCTTTGAGGCGTGCTTTTTGTGCCATGCCACCCCAATGGGTTTCACCAACGCCCCAGCCTGTCAGTACCACTTTCTGTCCGGTGGAAAAACGTGAATCTGAAGATTCTGCCACTGTCCCTGTCAGGTCGATACCTGGCACCATTGGGAACTCACGACAGATCTTGCCCTTGCCTGTAATCGCAAGGCCATCTTTGTAGTTCAGTGAGGAGTAATCCACGTCGATTAGCACATCGCCTTGTGGCAGTCGGCTAACGTCGAGTTCTTGAATGCTTGAAGTGGTGATTTTGTCAGCTTGGTCCAGTACCAGTGCTTTGAACATGGGATGTCCTCCGGAAAGGGGAATAAACGTATGAAATACAGTGTAGAACCAAAGTGGTCATGAAAATAATGAAACTAAATCATGATAAATATGCGTTAAGCGCATAGCTATGTGGCAATGCTTCGCTACAAATAACAAAGCCGGGTATTAAACCCGGCTTTGATAACGATACGTTTTTGTTTAAACGCGCTCAAACACCGTAGCAATACCCTGACCTAAACCGATACACATGGTGGCAAGACCCAGCTCGACATCATTGTGCTCCATCAGGTTGATAAGCGTAGTAGAGATACGTGCGCCTGAACAACCCAGAGGGTGACCCAGTGCGATCGCGCCACCGTTGAGGTTCACTTTTTCGTCGACTTTATCCAGCAAGCCCAGATCTTTTGCGCAAGGCAGTGACTGTGCAGCGAAGGCTTCGTTGAGCTCAATCATGCCGATGTCATCAATACTCACGCCTGCACGCTTCAGTGCTTTTTTCGTTGCCGGTACAGGACCATAACCCATGATAGAAGGATCGCAGCCTGCGACTGCCATCGAACGCACGCGAGCACGAATTGGCAGACCGAGCGCTTTGGCTTTGTCTTCGCTCATCACCAGCATGGCTGCAGCACCGTCAGACAGTGCGGAAGACGTACCAGCGGTTACTGTGCCGTTGGCTGGGTCGAATACAGGGCGCAGGCCCGAAAGGGTTTCCACTGTGGTTTCCGGACGGATAACTTCATCGTTTTCCATCAGGAACAGTCCGCCTTTCTCATCATGGCCTTCGGTAGGCATGATTTCATTTTTAAAGCGTCCTTCCACGGTGGCAGCATAAGCTCGCTGGTGGGAGCGGGCTGCAAAGGCATCTTGCTGCTCACGACTAATACCATGAATGCGACCCAACATCTCTGCGGTCAGACCCATCATACCGGCGGCTTTTGCCACAGACTTGGAAAGACCCGGGTGGAAATCGACACCGTGGGTCATGGGTACGTGGCCCATGTGTTCAACACCACCAATCAGGCAGACATCGGCATCGCCTACTTGAATGGCGCGTGCGGCATCATGCAGCGCCTGCATGGAAGAGCCACACAAACGATTAACCGTAGTCGCGGCTACTGTGTGTGGAATGCCTGCCAGCAGTGCTGCGTTACGGGCGACGTTGAAGCCTTGTTCAAGTGTCTGCTGTACACAGCCCCAATAGATATCCTCGATTTCTGTTGGATCCAGCTGCGGGTTACGTGCAAGCAGAGACGCCATCAGGTGCGCTGACAAATCTTCCGCACGGGTGTGGCGGAAAGCACCGCCTTTGGAGCGGCCCATCGGGGTTCGAATACAATCGACAATCACGACGTTTTTCATGTTGTTTTCCCTCTCAATTCCTTGTGGTTAGGCAGACTGTCGTTGGGCATCGAAATACCCTTCGCCTTTGGCAGCTTTGTCGCGAAGACCTTGCGGCACTTCATAGGCAGGGCCAAGGTTGGCCAGTTGGTCAGCCATAGCAACATAGTTTGCCAGTCCAATGGTATCCAGATAACGGAATACACCGCCTCGGAATGGAGGGAAGCCAAGACCGTAAACCAGCGCCATGTCTGCTTCCTGAGGAGTCGTGATAATGCCTTCTTCCAGACAACGCACTACTTCGTTGATCATCGGCACCATCATGCGGTTGATGATCTCTTCGTCGCTGTAATCGGTCGCCGAACCGAGTACTGATGACAGCAGGCCTGTGACATCGGCATCCACGTCTTTCTTCGGTTTGCCTTTGCGGTCGACCGAGTATTTGTAGAAACCGATGCCATTCTTCTGACCAAAGCGCTCGGACTCAAACATCACATCGACAGCATCGCGGTAGCTTTTCGCCATGCGTTCTGGGAAACCTTCTGCCATCACAGCTTGCGCATGGTGCGCAGTGTCAATGCCTACAACATCAAGTAGGTAAGCAGGACCCATTGGCCAGCCGAACTTCTTCTCCATCACTTTGTCGACTTTGGTGAAGTCAGCACCGTCACGAAGCAGCATGCTGAAACCGGCAAAGTAGGGGAACAGTACGCGGTTTACAAAGAACCCTGGGCAGTCGTTGACGACCACTGGGCTTTTACCCATCTTGGCGGCGTAGGCCACCACGCGTGCTACGGTTTCTTCTGAGGTATCTTTACCACGAATGACTTCTACCAATGGCATGCGGTGCACCGGGTTAAAGAAGTGCATGCCACAGAAGTTTTCTGGTCGCTTGAGCGATTTCGCCAACAGATCGATAGGAATCGTGGAGGTGTTGGAAGTCAGTACAGCACCTTCTGGCAGCAAGGCCTCCACTTCGCTCAGTACTGCAGCTTTCACTTTCGGGTTCTCTACCACGGCTTCAACAACCACGTCAGATTGCTCGATACCTGCGTAGTGAAGGCTAGGGGTGATAGAGGCAAGCACTTCTGCCATTTTCAAACCGTTGAGGCGACCACGCTCCAATTGCTTGTTCAGCAGTTTGGAGGCTTCTTTCATGCCAGTTTCAAGCGAAGCCTGACTGATGTCTTTCATCAGTACAGGCACACCTTTGCTGGCTGACTGGTAAGCGATACCACCACCCATGATGCCTGCACCCAGTACAGCACCACGCTCAGTTGGCTTGCCTTCTTTGGCGGCTTTCTTGGCCTTGGATTTCAGATACTGATCATTAAGGAAAATACCAACCAGTGCCTGAGTGACATCGTTCTTTGCCAGTTTGACGAAGTGTTTGTTCTCTACCACCAAGGCACCGTCGCGATCGGAGCGTGACGCTTCTTCAATCGCCACAACTGCTGTCATAGGAGCTGGGTAGTGTGGACCTGCCACACGCGCCACCATGCCTTTGGCCATGGTGAAGCTCATGGTGGCTTCTATCTTGTTCAGTTGCAGTGGCGCTTTTTTCTGTGCGCGACGTGATTGCCAATCCAGCTTGCCTTCAATGGCTTGCTTAGCAAGGGCAATCGCAGCATCACGCAGGTCATCCGGTGCCGTCACGGCATCAACCAGACCGATTTTGAGTGCGGCATCGGCTTTGCTTTCTTTACCTGCGGTGATGAGTTCCATCGCGGTATCAGCACCCACCAGACGAGGCATTCGCACGGTTCCGCCAAAGCCCGGCATGATGCCAAGTTTGGTTTCTGGCAGGCCGATGCGCGCGGTGGAATCAGCAATACGGAAATCAGTAGCAAGAATGCACTCGCAGCCACCGCCCAGCGCGAAACCGGAAATGACGGAAACGGTAGGGAAAGGCAGATCTTCGAGTTTGTTGAAGATATCGTTCGCGTGCGTGACCCAATTTGAGAGCTCTTCCTCTGGCTTGGCAAACAGGCCGAGGAATTCTGTGATATCTGCGCCTACGACAAACGCTGGTTTGGCAGACGTCAGCAGCAGGGCTTTTACGTCAGACTTTTGCGAGAGAGCATCAAGCGCCTCGTTGAGACTTTCCAGTGTTGCAAGGTCGAATTTATTAACAGAGCCGGGTGCATCGAGGTTCAGCTCCGCGAGGCCATCTTCCAGATAGCGCACGGACAGGGTGTCACCTTGGTAAATCATGTTCTATCTCCGTATTGCCAGATCTTTGTCTGGTTTGGTTTACCTTTAGGTAGAGGGTAGTCGTTATAGTCAGCTTTAGTCTGAGCCGGGCTGAACAAAAAGGCAATAGAAATGTTAAACGGATGTTTGAAATTTGTGTTTAAACTATCTGTTTGAATCTTGCGTTCTCACTATTTCAACGAGTTAGCGCTTTTGCTGTGTTACGATTTTCTTGTGTTAAAATCCCGCGCCTTTTCAACTTATGGTGACTCGCATGAATACCTCGCCTTATCTGATCCCGTTGTCACCCGTGATATCGGAAGAAGAGATAAAGAAGAGCCGCTTTATTACCTATCTCGCCCATACGCCAGGCATCGAAAGTGCCAAAGCGTTTGTGGCAGAAATCAAAGCGAAGCATGCTGATGCACGCCATAACTGTTGGGCATTCGTCGCCGGGCGTCCTGAAGACTCGATGAGTTGGGGCTTCAGTGATGACGGAGAGCCTTCCGGTACGGCCGGTAAACCTATCCTTGCGCAGCTATCTGGCAGTGGTGTGGGTGAGATCACTGCAGTGGTGACACGCTACTATGGTGGTATCCGGCTGGGGACTGGTGGGCTTGTCAAAGCTTATGGTGGCGGTGTGCAACAGGCGCTACTGCAACTGGCAACGAAAGAGAAGGCGATTACGGTTCAGTTCACAATAAGCTGTGAATACCCTCACATTGCCTTGATCGAATCGATACTGGCTTCCCATAACGCGGTTCAGGTTAATACTGATTTCAGCCATAATGTGGAGATGACAGTGGAAGTGGATGCACGGAGTGCCGAACAGATCGCAGCGGAGATTTTTAATCGCTCCCGTGGTCAGGTTAGCGTGGCCGGGCTTGATAAAAATACATAATTCAGGCTCACCCCTGAATATAAGGATGAGCCGTCCAAGGCTATGCAATTTCGTTCAATTATCCGGATTGTCGGGCTTCTTCTTGCCCTTTTCAGTATCACCATGCTGGCGCCAGCCGTGGTGGCATTCATTTACCGCGATGGTGAAGGTTTCCCTTTTGTTCTCACTTTCTTCCTTCTTCTCGCGGGCGGTGGTCTTCTTTGGTTTCCTAACCGACGTTTCAGACATGAATTGAAAGCCCGTGATGGCTTTTTGATTGTGGTGCTGTTCTGGACGGTAATCGGCAGCGCGGGGTCTATTCCGTTCATGCTGTCGGAACAGCCCAATATGTCGGTAACCGACGCCTTCTTTGAATCCTTCTCAGGCCTGACGACCACTGGGGCAACTGTGATGGTGGGGCTCGACAACCTGCCAAAAGCGGTACTGTTTTATCGCCAGCTTCTGCAATGGTTCGGGGGCATGGGTATCATTGTGCTCGCAGTGGCCATTCTGCCGGTGCTCGGTATCGGTGGTATGCAGCTATACCGCGCTGAAATCCCGGGGCCAGTTAAAGATAGCAAGATGACACCGCGTATTGCAGAAACGGCAAAAGCGCTTTGGTATATCTATCTTGCGCTTACAGTTTCCTGCGCATCGGCTTACTGGCTGGCTGGGATGTCGGTATTCGACGCAATCAGCCACAGTTTCTCGACGGTCGCTATCGGCGGATTTTCAACCCATGATGCAAGTATTGGCTATTTCAACAGCCCTGCGATTAACTTCATCACGGTGTTCTTCCTCTTTATTTCAGCGTGTAATTTCTCGCTACACTTCGCTGCTTTTGCCAGTGGCAAGCTGCATCCTGGCTTCTATTTCAAAGACCCGGAGTTCCGTGCCTTTATTGTGATCCAGCTTATCCTGCTGGCGATTGTGTTCGGCATGTTGATCAACCATGGCACTTACGAGTCTGAGTTCGAAGCTTTTAACCAGGCTATCTTCCAGACCGTATCGATTTCCACGACAGCGGGTTATACCACGACAAGTTTTTCTGAGTGGCCATTATTCCTGCCGGTGCTTCTACTGTTTTCCTCTTTTATAGGTGGTTGTGCAGGCTCAACAGGTGGCGGTATGAAAGTGATCCGAATCCTGCTGTTGTCACTACAAGGTTCTCGTGAACTGAAACGTCTGGTGCACCCAAGGGCGGTGTACACCATCAAAGTGGGCAACAAAGCCTTGCCTCAACAGGTGGTGGATGCAGTTTGGGGATTTTTCTCTGCCTATGCGCTGGTATTTGTCATCTGTATGCTGGGGCTTATCGCTACGGGTATTGATGAGTTAACGGCGTTCTCTGCGGTTGCGGCAACCCTTAACAACCTCGGCCCTGGTCTCGGTGAAGTAGCGGTTCACTTTGGCGATATTAATAGTGGCGCGAAATGGGTACTGATTGTCTCCATGCTATTTGGTCGTCTCGAAGTGTTCACCTTACTGGTTCTTTTTACGCCGACGTTCTGGCGTAGTTGATAGCTTTTATAGGAATAATGATGAAAAAGGCGCTTTTGCTTCATTCTAGTCGTGAAGGTCAGACGGTAAAGATTCTTCGTTCTATCGAAAGCGAATTGGCAGGCAATTACGAATGTGAGCTGGTGGACCTGCACGACATGCCGGAGGTGAATTGGGCAGAATACGACAAGGTACTGATTGGTGCGTCAATTCGTTATGGCCACTTGAATAAGAAGCTATACCGTTTTATCGAAAACAACCTCTCTGCGCTCAATGAAAAGAAGGCTGCCTTTTTCTGCGTGAATCTGACAGCTCGCAAACCTGGTAAAGACACACCGGAAGGTAGTGTCTATATGAAGAAGTTCAGAAAGCTGTCGCCTTGGCAGCCAGAACTGCAAGATGTGTTCGCCGGTGCGCTCTATTATCCCCGCTATAAGCTTTTCGATCGTGTCATGATTCAATTCATTATGAAGATGACAGGCGGCGAAACTGACCCAGCCAAAGAAGTTGAGTACACCAATTGGGATAGAGTGAAGGACTTTTCAGAACGATTTCGTTCACTTTAATGCCGTTTTGGGCGAAAAGTAATCGAACGCACCGTTTTTCATAAAAAACCTCAAAAAAGGCCTTGCCAGAATTTCAGACCTCCCTATAATGCCGCCTCACCGACACGGAGAGCGGCTCCCACAGCGGAAACGCCCCCTCAAATCGGTACAGCGAAGGCCTCAAAAATTGAGTTGAAATAAACGCTTGACGCGCTGTTTCGAATCAGTAAAATGGCCGCCCGCTTCGAAGGGAAATTCACCCCGAGAGGCAAGTCAACAAGGTGTTTTGAGGGTTGCGAAAGCAACGCTGAAAAATCTCAAAATTTCTTCTTGACTTCATCGCCTGGCAGCGTAAAATTCGCAGCCCTGACGGTGAGAAGCGACGCTTCTTCAAGTCAACGTTCTTTAACAATTTGACCTATGCAATCTGTGTGGGCACTCGTGATTGATAGACAAAAGATTTATCGATGTT
>NZ_FIZX01000010.1 GCF_900055185.1 Grimontia celer
AATCCCCCGAAGGTTCAATGTTGTCGCTGCCGCTCGACTTGCATGTGTTAGGCCTGCCGCCAGCGTTCAATCTGAGCCATGATCAAACTCTTCAATTAAAGTTTTTGGCTCGATGAAATACTGTTGTGTTCTAACCGAAGTTAGAACGAATTGACTGTGCCGATATAACCGAAGTTATGTCGTTTGGTCACTCAGTAAACATCGATAAATCTTTTGTCTATCAACTACGAGTGCCCACACAGATTGCATAGGTCAAATTGTTAAAGAACGTTGACTTGGTAGCTTGCTCTGCGAGCCGCTTGCCGTGTCGATGTGGCGCAGTATAGGGACTTCGAAATTTGGCGCAAGTGGTTTTTTGAAAAAAATCACACTTTCGCGTTCAAGTGTTCAAATAACGCCCAAAAACAGCATTTTTGTATAAAAGATGAACAGATTTCTGCAGATCTTTGATGATCAGGATCAGAGGCCACGATCCAGATTTCGACAATATGTCGTTTCAATGACTGTTTTGTTTACCGCAAGACTATTCAGTAAAGCACATGCTGAAGAATCCGCACGGTTATTTTTGACTCATTTCTGTAAGTCGCTAGCCCAGTAAATACGCGGGATGCGTTAAGACACTCTTTAAAAACAAAAAAGCCCGCTTGCGCGGGCTTTTTCAATTTCGGCTGGAAACGGGATGATTACATCATGCCGCCCATACCACCCATGCCGCCCATGTCAGGCATTGCTGGGGCATCTTGTTTTGGCAGTTCAGTTACCATTGCTTCGGTGGTGATCATCAGACCTGCTACAGAAGCTGCGAACTGAAGTGCTGAACGGGTAACTTTAGTTGGATCCAGGATACCCATATCAATCATGTCGCCGTATTCGCCAGTCGCTGCGTTGTAGCCGTAGTTGCCTTCACCACCTTTAACCTGGTTAGCTACTACTGAATCTTCGTCGCCTGCGTTCAGTGCGATTTGACGGATAGGTGCTTCCATTGCACGCAGTGCAACGCGAATACCTACGTTTTGTTCTTCGTTGTCACCTTGCAGGTCAACAACTTTGCTTGCTGCGCGGATAAGTGCAACACCACCACCAGCAACCACGCCTTCTTCAACGGCTGCGCGAGTCGCGTGCAGTGCGTCTTCTACGCGGTCTTTCTTTTCTTTCATTTCAACTTCAGTTGCTGCGCCAACTTTGATTACCGCAACACCGCCTGCCAGTTTCGCAACGCGCTCTTGCAGTTTTTCTTTGTCGTAGTCTGAAGTTGCATCTTCGATTTGCTGGCGGATTTGAGCAACACGGCCTTGGATAGAAGCTTCGTCACCAGCACCATCGATGATGGTAGTGTTTTCTTTAGTGATAGAAATACGCTTCGCCTGACCCAGATCTTCCAGCGTCACTTTTTCCAGCTCCATACCGATCTCTTCAGAGATAACAGTACCCGCGGTCAGTGTTGCGATGTCTTGCAGCATTGCTTTACGGCGATCGCCGAAGCCAGGTGCTTTAACCGCAGCAACTTTCACGATGCCACGCATGTTGTTCACAACCAGCGTTGCCAGCGCTTCACCTTCTACGTCTTCTGCAATGATCAGCAGTGGGCGTGAAGATTTCGCTACAGCTTCCAGCGTAGGCAACAGTTCGCGGATGTTTGATACTTTTTTATCAACCAGCAGGATGAATGGGCTTTCCAGATCAACAGAACCAGACTCTTGGTTGTTGATGAAGTATGGAGACAGGTAGCCACGGTCGAATTGCATACCTTCAACCACATCCAACTCATCTTGCAGAGACTGACCTTCTTCAACAGTGATAACACCGTCGCGGCCTACTTTTTCCATCGCTTCTGCAATGATGTTACCTACGGTTTCATCAGAGTTAGCAGAGATAGTACCTACCTGTGCGATAGCTTTAGTGTCGTTACACTCAACAGACAGCTCTTTCAGTTGCTGAACGGCAGCGGCTACTGCTTTGTCGATACCACGCTTCAGGTCCATTGGGTTCATACCCGCCGCAACAGCTTTCAGGCCTTCAGCTACGATTGCCTGCGCCAGTACAGTTGCGGTAGTAGTACCGTCACCCGCTGCGTCGTTTGCTTTAGACGCAACTTCTTTAACCATTTGAGCGCCCATGTTCTGGAATTTGTCTTCCAGTTCGATTTCGCGCGCGACAGACACACCATCTTTAGTGATGGTTGGTGCGCCGAAAGACTTGTCCAGAACAACGTTACGGCCTTTAGGACCCAGGGTCACTTTTACAGCGTTTGCCAGAACGTTTACACCTTCCAGCATTTTAGTGCGTGCATCATTGCCAAATTTAACGTCTTTAGCTGCCATTTCTCTCTTCCTTTTTAAATCTGTTCTTCAGTGATGAAATAGAAATTACTCAACGATAGCCATGATGTCGTTTTCTGACAGGATCAGGACTTCTTTACCGTCGATTTTCTCAGTCTTAGTGCCGTAGCCTTCTGAGAAGATCACAGTGTCGCCAACTTTAACGTCCAGTGGCTGCACATTGCCGTTTTCAAGAATACGGCCCTTACCTACCGCCAGCACAACGCCACGCGTAGATTTTTCTGCAGCAGAACCAGTCAAAACGATGCCACCAGCAGATTTTGATTCAACTTCCTGGCGTTCAACGATTACTCGATCGTGTAGTGGACGAATGTTCATTGGTCGTCTCCTGAATAAATGTAGTGATCCATGTGATAAATGAAGTGGAAACTGCCACACAATGCAGGTTCCGAATTTCTGAATCCCTGACCGACAGCGTCTCATCAAGGATTAAGTCAATTTGCGTATAACGTGGGGGTGGGTTATCTCAATCCCAAGGGGCTAAGTGCAAATTTTTTCCATTTTTTTACCCAATACCTTTTGCTCCATCACATTCTATGAATTAGGGTAGCCGTGCCTTAGCAAACATAACGATATGCAACCTTGGCGTATTGTTGATTTCCCAGCGCTACCTCTTATAGAGATTGGAATGAAGGACAAACACGGCCTGCTTTCTGGCCCCATTGACCAAACGCTTAAAAACATGACCATCCCTATGGTGTTTGGTCTTGTAGCGATCCTCGCGTTTAATCTGGTCGATACCTTCTTTATTTCTTTGCTGGGCACGGAAGCATTGGCTGCGGTAAGTTTCACCTTCCCGATCACCTTTGCGGTGAACTGCATCACCATGGGCATTGGCGTGGGTATCTCTACCGGGGTTGCCCGCTTACTGGGGCGAAGTGCCCAAATCGATGCTGCCCGCCTATCAGGGCATGGTTTGATGCTCGCGGTCATTTTGGTGATTGCAGCAAGCGCATTAGGTCTGGCGACGATCAATCCCTTATTCCGGATGCTTGGTGCACACGAAAACCTGTTGCCATTGATTCATAACTATATGTCGGTGTGGTATCTCACTATCCCTCTATTAGTTATCCCGATGGCAGGCAACTCCGCCATCCGTGCCACGGGTGACACCAAAACCCCTGCCAAGATCATGATAGTGGCTGGCTTTATTAATGGTCTTCTCGACCCGCTGTTAATTTTCGGGCTGGGCCCAATTCCTGCGCTGGGTGTAAAAGGCGCAGCAATTGCCAGTGCGATCAGTTGGGCTGGCGCGCTGGTTTGCTCGCTGTACGTATTAATAAAAAGAGAGAAACTACTGGCTTGGCCATCACCAACGAAAATTGTGCAGGATTGGAAAGATATCCTCGCCATTGGCACTCCGGCTGCGCTGTCCAACGCATTGAACCCGATCTCCGGCGCGATTTTGATGGCCATGCTTGCCGCACAAGGCACGGCGGCCGTTGCTGCTTATGGTGCTGCGCAACGGGTGGAATCTTTGTTATTGATTGTGATGATGGCGCTGACCTCTGCCCTGACACCTTTGATGGCGCAGAATTTCGGCGCCAATAACCCAAATCGCTCATTTGAAGCACTATTTCGGGCGATGCGTTTTTCCATCCTGTTTCAGTTCATCGTGTTTCTGGCCATGGTGCCACTCAGCGTGCCGATTGCCGCTATCTTCAGTCAGGAACCTGCCGTACAGAACAAACTGTGGCATTACCTGATTGTGGTACCTGTCAGTTACGGCATGCAAGGCGTGATGATGATGCTTGTCAGCGCATTAAACGCAATGAAAAAACCGGTTCATGCCTTTGCAATGAATCTGGTACGCCTGTTTGTGTTGCTGCTTCCTATGGCCTGGCTTGGCAGCTTGGTTGACGGTACAGAGGGTATGTTTATTGGTATAGCTGTCGCCAATGGAATTACAGGGGTATTGGCATACCTTTACGCTTTGACATTGCGACGCGGCACTCCAGCCCCTACTCAGTAGTCCAGCCCAGAGTCTTCCAGTTGTCGGGTACGAAGCTGCAATGCATCAAGCGCCTGATATAAATCCCGGTATTGAGAGCCAGTCAGCCCGTCAAGCATGGCGCGCTCCCATTCCAAAACCCGTGGAACAATACGGTCATACAATGCCTTGCCTTCATGGGTTAACCTTACCAATGCTGCACGCTGATCGGTCGCATGAGCTTCACGAACCACCCAGCCACGGCCTTCCAGCTTAGTTAGGATGCGAGACACTTTCACCTTATCCAGACTGGTTTCACGTGATAAATCCCTCGACATCAAGCCATCACGAGCCCCCAATGAGGCCAGTATCCGCCACTCCGGTCGCGAGATGCCGAATTCGTTTTCATAGATGGCTGCCATACTGTCAGCCACCTTTTCAGCAGTTTGTACCAGCTTATAAGGAAGGAAATTGTCGAGGGAAAGATCAGGCTTAACCATGTGAATCCTTTTACTGCAAATGTGCTCAATCAGGCATAGAGCCAATGGGGAAGCGCCAGAGAAATAGCCGGTATGAAGGCGATCAATGCCAATCGCACCATGTCAGCCACCCAAAACGGGACGATACCACGAAAGATAGTTTTAGTGCTGATGTCCTTCACCACCCCTGAGAGCACAAACACGTTCATGCCTACAGGTGGCGTAATAAGGCTGATTTCTGTCACCACAACCACCAGAATACCAAACCAAATCAGGTCAAATCCCAGGCTTTGCACCAGCGGAAAGAAAATCGGTACCGTGAGCAATAGCATCGACATACTTTCAAACACGCAACCCAGCAGCAAGTAAACCAGAATGATGATCCCCAGTACCGCAAAAGGTGATAGATCCATGCTGGTCACCCACAACAAAAGTTCATCAGTGAATCCGGCACGATTGATAAAGTTGGAAAAAATCAGCGCCGAAATCACCACACTGAACAACACAGAAGAGGTAATCGCCGTATCAACCAGTACTTCTTTTAGTACCGGTAAGCTAAGTTGGCGTTTCAGCAATGCAATGATAAACGCACCTGCCGCACCAATCCCCGCCGCCTCAGTAGGCGTAAACACACCCGCATAAATGCCTCCCATCACCAGTACAAAGAGCGCCAACGTTGACAGAACACCTTTCAATGCTGCAAAACGTTCCGGCCAACTTAACGCTTTCAGTGGTGGCGCACTTTCAGGGTCGCGGGATACCACCCACTGTACCGCCAGCAAATACAACACCACGCCAAGCAATCCGGGAACCAATCCTGCGGCGAATAACTCCCGGATACTGCTTTCAGTTAGAAGACCATAGACCACCAGCATTACGCTGGGCGGAATCAAAATGCCCAACGTACCGCCCGCAGCAATAGAGGCCGAAGCCAGTGAGTCGCGATAACCGTATTTGCGCATTGGGGGCATGGCCACTTTCGACATCGTAGCTGCTGTCGCTAAGCTGGAACCGCATATCGCCGAGAAACCGCCACATGCCAGAATAGTCGCCATCGAAAGTCCCCCTTTGCGATGACCCACAAAGGCATTTGATGCACGGTAAAGTTCACTGGAAATTCCGGCCTTGTTGACCAAATTACCCATCAGGATGAACAGTGGGATCACCGACAGACTGTAATCTTGCCCGGTATCCACAATACGACGCGCCGCCATAGACAGGGTGGCATTCCAATTAAAATCAATGAGCCAGGCAAAGCCGACAAAACCCACGATCCCCATACTGTAAGCCAATGGGAAGCGGGCGAGCACCAAAAGAAGAAGGACTGCAAATCCAATAAGGGTTTCCGTCATCAGTTATGCTCCGAAGGTGAGGGGAGAACAGCGGGGTGACGAAGCAGCAAAGCGGCAACTAGCCCAATGGCAGCCATCATCGAAAGCCAACTCATCGCTGAAATGAAGTAGATGAGATACGCAGTCGGGATGGCCAACACATCGGTTTCATCGCCATAGCTCAGGGCACGTGTGGCCAGTTGCCACACTTTATTAGCTACCAGCCCGAGCGCTGCTGCACTGACAAGATTAATGACTACTTCTCGCCACCTGACCCAACGGTCAGGCACATGATCATCCAACAAATCCACACAGATGTGCGACCGTCGCCAGGTCACCAGAGGGTAGGCACCGAAAACCACCATCGCTAAAGTCAGTTCGATGATCTCTATCCCGCCGTTTAGCGGGGCATTGAAAAAGTAGCGACCAACAACATCGACCGTGGTGGCGACCATCATCAGCATCAATGACACGACAACAACACCTTCCAACAGCAGGCCGCTAACTCGCAACATGGCTGCCATGATGATCACTGCCCACTAAATACAGAGACTTGTTCGCGGTAATAGTCGAGCGCAGTCTCAGGACTCTTAATGCGCCCTTCGGCCTGTTTCAACCACTGCGCTTCAATGCCCTCTGCCATGGCTTGGGCAGATGCCACCATTTGCGCATCTGCTTCGACGACAGGCGTACCTTTAGCCAGACTATCTGCAACGCCGGCAGCATCAGCTTTATCCATCATCTGACCAAAAAGTTGTGAGAGCTTTTCGCCAGACACACTCAGCACGGCTTCTCTGTCTTCATCAGACAAACTATCCAGTGTGTCGCGGTTCATCAGGATACTGAAGCTGCCACGGTACAGCCCCCCCGGGAAAGTCACCGTATAAGGTGCCACCTCATTCAGGCGGAAGCTTTTCAGAGTCTCCAGTGTAAAGAAAGCACCGTCGACCACACCTTGCGATAACGCTTCATAAACTTTGTTTGGTGGTAATGCGACGGGTACAACGCCCATACGCTCAGCCAGTGTGGTCATCACATCCCCGGCAACGCGCATCTTTTTACCTTTGAGATCGGCAAAGCTGTTCACTGGCTCTCGGGTGATGATGGCACCCGGACCATGAACACCGACTGCCAACACCGCCAATCCTCTGTGCTCCTTACCCTTTTTCAGATAGTTATCGAATGTACGCCAGTAGGCGACCGAAGCCTCTTCGGAAGAAAGGGTGTTATCAAAAGTCGGGATTTCAGGAAGTTTAGTCAGTTCAAAACGGCCGGGTTTAAAGCCATGAAAGAACCAAGTGACATCTGCCACACCATCCAGCACCAAATCTGCTTGGGCTGGCGGTGGTCCCATATTGTATTCCACTTTTACGTCAACCCGACCATCGGTTGCCTCTTCCACCCATTTACCCCAGGTCGGCCATACCATGGCGTTAATGCCGTGGTTAGGTGATGCCCACGAGCTGATGCGAAGAGTTGTCTCGGCAGCCTGAAGGGTGAAGGAAAAACTGAGAACGGCAGCGGCCAAAGACCAGGAAATTGCTTCACGTTTCCACATGTTTACGACTCCATATTCGTTTCAAATGCAACAATAATGATTGCATCGAAGTATCCTGTATCTAATACGCACAAAAACTGTGCGACTTTGAAATAGAAGCATGAAGACAGTATTACCGCAACAACTTTTTAACATAAGGGTAAAATTTTTGTTGCATTGTGACAGATTCTGGCGATACTAAAAGCACCATTTAGTTTCAATTGAAACTATTATTCAGTTTCAATTGATACCCTTTTCATACTCAGGAGTGAGCTATGCGGAAGTGGTTTTCGTTTCCCATCACCGAAGGGAAAGCGTCAAGACAGGCGCATTGTGATATACCCGAAGACACGTTTGAGCGCGAGTGCGGCAAAGAGGGGTTCTTTGGTCCTGCCACACACATGTATCACCAACATGCCCCGACAGGTTGGACAGAATGGGAAGGCGATCTTCGTCCACACGCGTTTGATACCAACAAAGTCGAAGATGTCGGTGATAACCCGCTGACTGCACCACTTTTGCTATCCAATGCCAATGTGAAAGTGAGTATCTGGCGCTGCGACACAGCGATGGAGTATCTGGTACGAAATGGTGACGGAGACGAGTGCCTGTTTATCCACGAAGGCTCCGGTTCACTCTTCTGTGATTACGGCCACCTGCGCTTCCGCGATGGTGATTACCTGATCTTACCGCGCTCCACCAATTGGCGTATCGAACCGGACTCACCCGTCACTATGCTGATGATTGAAGCCACTCACGGATCTTACATGACGGCTGATCGTGGGATCGTCGGCGATCATGCTGTGTTTGATCCGGCAGTGCTGGAATACGCCAAAATCGACGATGCGTTCATCGCTCAGCAGCAAGAAGAACAGTCGTGGCAGGTATATCTGAAATCCCGTAACGCCATGAACCGCATTACTTATCCATTCAATCCGCTTGATGCTGTGGGTTGGAAAGGAAACCTCACCGTATTCCGGCTCAACTGGCGTGATATCCGGCCGCTGATGAGTCACCGCTATCACCTGCCGCCGTCGGCGCACACTACCTTTGTCGCCAATGGCTTTGTGATTTGTACCTTTGTACCACGGCCGATTGAATCTGACCCCGGTGCGCTCAAGGTGCCCTTCTATCACAACAATGATGACTATGATGAAGTCATCTTCTATCACAAAGGGGAGTTCTTCAGCCGCGACAATATCCACCCCGGCATGGTGACTGTGCATCCTTGCGGCTTCCCGCACGGCCCGCACCCCAAAGCATTTGCAGCTGGCGCTAAAGCTGCGAAGAAAGAAACTGATGAAGTGGCGGTGATGATTGATACCCGCATGCCGCTCGATTTAGGCGATGCGGCTAAGCAAACTGAACTTGATGATTATGTCCTGTCCTGGCGCACGCCACCTCGTGGCTAATTCACGCAGATAACAGATTAAGGAGTAGATGATGAAACTGGCTTCCCTCAAACACCGCCGCGATGGAAAACTCATTCTGGTCTCGCGCGATCTCACTCAGGCAGTAGACGCTTCTGATATCGCCCTCACCCTACAGGATGCACTGGACGAGTGGGATACGCTGTCGCCACTGTTGCAAGCCCGTTATGAGGCTCTAAACGACAACAACATCGGTGAGCGCTTTCCTTTTAATCCCGCTGATTGCGAATCTCCTTTACCCCGAGCATTCCAGTGGGCGGACGGGAGCGCTTACGTGAATCACGTCGAACTGGTGCGTAAAGCCCGCGGGGCGGAAATGCCAGAGAGCTTCTGGACTGATCCTTTGATGTATCAGGGTGTCTCCGACAAATTTATCGGCCCGCGCGACAGCATTGAGCTTTGCGATGAAGCCTGGGGCTGCGATTTCGAAGCAGAAATCGCAGTGATCACTGATGATGTCGCCATGGCGACGCCAAACGAAAAGGCTGGCAACCATATCAAACTGCTGATGCCATTAGTGCGGCGCTGATCTATGTTCGACTAAAGTACGGGGATGTATCAATGCCCACTTATTGATAATTTCCCCGCAACCCACTGCATGTAAATGAGAGCAACACCTCAGTGTGATTGTCCAAAGGTCACAAAACCCAGAGAAAACGGCCTCTTCATCCTAAAGTCTAATTGTCGAGAATCCCTAACTATCCGACCTTAATGGAACAAGACCGCTAGACCGTACCCTATATACTAAATTGTCGTGGTCGAACATTTGACGATGCCAGACAGCATCACGCAGGAACACAAGGAGAAATATAATGAGTGAGGTTCACCTGCATCCGGTTATGCCGGAAATCGAAGCCAAAGCGCACGCAAACAACGACACTTACCGCGAGATGTATCAGCAGTCTGTTGTTAACCCAGAAGGATTCTGGCGTGAGCATGGCCAGATCGTAGATTGGATTAAACCTTTCACTAAGGTGAAAAACACCTCTTTTGATACCGGCCATGTCGACATCAAATGGTTCGAAGACGGCACACTAAACGTTTCTGCTAACTGTATTGACCGCCACCTTGAGACAAAAGGTGACCAGGTTGCTCTGATCTGGGAAGGCGACGATCCAAACGACGACAAAACCCTGACTTACAAAGAATTGCACACTGAAGTGTGTAAGTTTGCCAACGCTCTGAAAGGCCAAGGCGTGCGCAAAGGCGACGTCGTGTGCCTTTACATGCCAATGGTGATGGAAGCTGCGATCGCGATGCTGGCATGTACCCGCATCGGTGCCGTTCACACCATCGTATTCGGTGGCTTCTCTCCAGAAGCACTGGCTGGTCGTATCGTCGACTCAAACGCGAAAGTGGTTGTCACTGCCGATGAAGGCGTACGTGGCGGCCGCGCAGTACCATTAAAACAAAACGTGGATGCAGCACTTGCAAACCCATCAGTAACGTCAGTTGAAAAAGTAGTGGTTTACCAACGTACTGGTAACGCCATTGAATGGAACTCAGGCCGTGATGTGTGGTGGCACGAAGCGACAGCAGTCGTCTCAGATAACTGTGAGCCAGAAGAGATGAACGCAGAAGACCCGCTGTTCATTCTCTACACCTCAGGTTCAACCGGCACACCTAAAGGTGTTCTGCACACCACGGGGGGTTATCTGGTTTACGCAACCATGACCTTCAAGTACGTGTTCGACTACCAGGAAGGCGAAGTCTTCTGGTGTACGGCGGATGTGGGTTGGATTACCGGTCACAGCTACCTGATCTACGGACCACTTGCGAACGGCGCGAAAACTATTCTGTTTGAAGGTGTGCCTAACTATCCATCAACTGCCCGCATGAGTGAAGTGGTTGATAAGCATCAGGTGAACATCTTGTACACCGCACCAACCGCTATCCGTGCACTGATGGCAAAAGGTAACGAAGCAGTTGAAGGCACCAAGCGTGACTCGCTGCGCATCATGGGTTCTGTGGGTGAGCCAATCAACCCAGAAGCGTGGGAGTGGTACTACAAGACCATCGGTGACAGCAAGTGTCCAATCGTGGATACCTGGTGGCAAACCGAAACCGGCGGTATTCTGATCACTCCGCTACCAGGTGCAACGGCACTGAAGCCAGGTTCTGCGACCCGTCCATTCTTCGGTGTTCAACCAGCACTGGTTGATAACATGGGTAACATCATTGAAGGTGCAACCGAAGGTAACCTGGTCATGCTGGATTCTTGGCCTGGCCAGATGCGTACTGTTAACGGTGACCACGAGCGTTTCGAGCAGACCTACTTCTCAACCTTTAAAGGCATGTACTTCACTGGTGACGGTGCACGTCGTGACGAAGACGGTTACTACTGGATCACGGGCCGTGTGGACGACGTACTGAACGTTTCCGGTCACCGTATGGGTACTGCAGAAATTGAATCTGCACTGGTGGCATTCGACAAGATCGCAGAATCCGCAATCGTTGGTGTTCCACACGACATCAAAGGTCAGGCTATTTATGCCTACATCACACTGAATGCTGGCGAAGTACCAAGTGCTGAACTGACTAAAGAAGTGAAAGACTGGGTGCGTAAGGAAATCGGTCCTATCGCGACACCAGACTTCATCCACTGGACAGATGCACTACCAAAAACCCGTTCAGGTAAAATCATGCGCCGTATCCTGCGTAAGATTGCAACGGGCGACACTGGTAGCTTGGGCGATACTTCTACGCTGGCCGATCCAAGCGTGGTTGATAAACTCATCGCAGAGAAATCCAGCGTGGTATAACACGACCTGCCATGTTTTATCCCGAGGGCCGCTAAACGCGGCCCTTTTTTTGGCTCAAATGCATAACAACTGGCTTAGGTTTGGATGGCATCAATCTGGCTATCAGGTTATCGCGAAGCCAGAACTGATGGTACACCACAGCCCCAATATGCATGACAACGACCAGACCAAGCACAGCACAGCTTGCACGGTGAACGAAAAAGAAAAAGTCGTTAATCACCATATCAGTGACCGGGTTTGGCACCTTTACCAACCAGAAGAACCAGTAAGGTTCTTTCAGCATCAAAAAGCCAGAAACAAACACCAGGAACATAAGTAGGTAAAGCACACTGTGGACGAACTTGGCGATGTTCTTTTCAAACGTGGTGGTCGAATTTACTGATGCGACAGCCGGGCGGAAATAACTCCATACCCAACGCATCACGAACAATACAGTACCTATCGTTGCAAATGACATGTTCAGCACAGAGAGAACCTCAAACGCCTTCGTACCCACCACTAAATGCATCACGTAGCCAGCCACTGTCGCGTAGATAATGATGGCCGCCATACTCCAATGTAATAGTCGACTCAATGAGTCATAACGCTTCTGAATCATATTCCCCTCCCAATAATCTTGGGGCTCCCACCCAATGACGCTTGCTAAAGTGAGATGTTGCAGCACCTCAATGCCTTAATTATCGGACATGTGATTCATTTTTTAAGCACTCAATTGATTAGTTTTTGGATTGTGTGGTGTCGCTTCCGTAAACAGTACGCAGTTCGGTTAAAATAACGAAAGCCCCGCTACATTGAGCCCAAATAAAAAAAACAGAGGATTATGTGGCACAAAAATTGAGCATGGCTATTCATCACACCTAACCATTTCTTCACTAAGGCCTTTCGGTCAAATGTCTCAATATTCAGACAAAAAGAACACCAGAAGGGTCAGTAAGATGATGGCGAAAATAGCCCGTTTAAAACGCTGGATGAGATCTGTCTAACAGATCCGCCCTCCTAACTGGTTATTTCGTGAACTATTGCCACGAAATTCCTGTCACAATTGCGTAATCTGTACGCTGGATTGTCAGATTTTGTCTGATAAGACCAGTATTTTGCTGCCATTTGCGGTGAATTCTCTATAATTGCGTTTCAGTAAGTGGCGGGAGTGCCATTTTTCAGGTTCTCGCACCGTCTGGTGCTGAAAAGCAGAAGTTAAAGCCTTTTCGCAACAAGAACAGGAACAAAGCGATCAATATGACGACAAATCGCAAAGTTTTACTTATCAACGGTCCGAACCTGAACATGCTCGGCGTTCGTGAACCTGGCCACTATGGACAGACTTCGTTGGATCACATCGTCGCTGATCTGACGACATTAGCAGCATCTTTCAATATTCAACTTGAACACGTGCAGTCCAATGCGGAACACGTCCTGATTGATACCCTCCATCAGGCAATGGGAAAGGTTGATTTCATCATTATCAACCCGGCTGCGTTTACGCACACCAGCGTGGCGCTGCGAGATGCCATTCTCGCTGTTGGCATTCCTTTTATTGAAGTGCACCTTTCAAACGTTCACGCCCGTGAACCATTCCGTCATCACTCTTACTTCTCTGATAAAGCAGAAGGTGTGATTGTCGGACTGGGCGCTGACGGTTACGAATTTGCTCTACGTGCGGTCGCCAAGCGTCTGCAAGCAGAGAACAACTGAACAATAATTTCAAAGAGATAGACATCATGGATATTCGTAAAATCAAAAAACTGATTGAGCTTGTTGAAGAATCTGGCATTGCTGAGCTGGAAATCTCTGAAGGTGAAGAGTCAGTACGCATCAGCCGTGCAACCGCGCCAGTTGCCACTCAGGTTTACGCAGCACCAGCGGCTGCTCCTGCTCCAGTTGCCGCACCAGCAGCCCCTGCTGCTGCCGCTCCGGTAGCAGAAGCACCAGCAGCTGAAGCAGAAGTTCCAGGTCACAAGGTTCTATCTCCAATGGTGGGTACTTTCTACCGCTCTCCAAGCCCAGAAGCGAAGTCTTTCGTTGAAGTGGGTCAATCAGTAAATGTTGGCGATACCCTTTGCATCGTTGAAGCGATGAAAATGATGAACCAAATCCAAGCAGACAAAGCGGGTGTAGTGAAAGCTATCCTGTGTGAAGACGGCCAAGCAGTAGAGTTTGACCAAGCTCTGGTCATCATCGAGTAATCGAGGACAGCTATGTTAGATAAAATTGTCATCGCTAACCGCGGTGAAATTGCGCTTCGCATCCTTCGCGCTTGTAAAGAGCTCGGCATCAAAACGGTTGCCGTTCACTCCACCGCCGATCGCGATCTGAAGCACGTATTGCTGGCAGACGAATCTATCTGTATCGGTCCTGCATCAAGCGTTGAAAGCTACTTGAACATCCCACGTATCATCAGTGCCGCTGAAGTAACTGGTGCGGTGGCTATCCACCCAGGTTACGGCTTCCTGTCAGAGAATGCAGATTTTGCAGAGCAGGTAGAGCAATCAGGCTTCATTTTCGTCGGTCCTCGCGCTGAAACTATCCGCCTGATGGGTGACAAAGTGTCTGCCATCAACGCGATGAAAAAAGCGGGCGTACCTTGTGTACCAGGGTCTGATGGTCCGCTTGACGACGACGAGTCTAAGAACAAGGCTTTCGCAAAACGCATCGGCTACCCTGTGATCATCAAAGCATCCGGTGGTGGTGGTGGTCGCGGTATGCGTGTGGTTCGTTCTGAAGCAGAACTGACTGACGCTATCGCCATGACCCGTGCGGAAGCAAAAGCAGCCTTCAACAACGATATGGTTTACATGGAGAAATTCCTGGAAAACCCACGTCACGTTGAAGTGCAGGTTCTGGCTGATGGTCAGGGCGGTGCGATTCACTTGGGTGAGCGTGACTGTTCGATGCAGCGCCGTCACCAGAAGGTTGTTGAAGAAGCGCCAGCGCCGGGTATCACTGCTGAAATGCGTAAGTACATCGGTGAACGTTGTTGCCGCGCATGTCTGGAAATCGGCTACCGCGGTGCAGGTACGTTTGAGTTCCTTTACGAAAACGGTGAGTTCTACTTCATTGAGATGAACACCCGTATCCAGGTTGAACACCCTGTGACCGAAATGGTCACTGGCGTTGATCTGATTAAAGAGCAGCTTCGCATTGCAGCTGGCCAGCCTCTGTCATTCACGCAAGATGACATCCAAATCCGCGGCCACGCGATTGAGTGTCGTATCAACGCCGAAGACCCAGAGCGCTTCCTGCCAAGCCCAGGTAAAATCGATCGCTTCCATGCGCCAGGCGGCATGGGTGTGCGTTGGGAATCTCACGTGTACTCAGGCTACTCTGTGCCTCCACACTACGATTCTATGATTGGTAAACTGATCTGCTTCGGTGAAAACCGTGACGTCGCTATTGCGCGTATGCGTAACGCCCTGCAGGAAACCATCATTGATGGCATCAAAACCAACATTCCTCTTCAGCTGGAAATCATGAAAGATGAGAACTTCCAGCACGGTGGTGCAAACATCCACTACCTTGAGAAGAAGCTGGGCATTCAGAAGTAATTCTGAGAAAGAGCCAAAAGGTCGCGTTTACGCGGCCTTTTTTGTTTTTCGCACCCAAACCCAGCACGTATAAATCTGTCACATTCTCCGTGGTTTTGTCACAATAGACCCCTTATCAACACTCTCTTATCGCGTTAAGTAAGAAGGCTCTAATGAAGACACTTAGCAGCCGATACCGCCAGGCTCACAAGGAAGCCAAATGGGCGATTGCACTCGCACTCGCGTATTTTGCATGGTGGTACGGATTTGCCTATGGTCTGGCCCCAGAAGGAATTGAACAGACTCCCCCAACGCTCTATTTCGGTTTGCCACTTTGGTTTTTGATGGCCTGCGTTATCGGTCCCCTTTTATTTACCCTGCTGTGCGCACTAATGGTGAAATACCTTTACAAAGACATGCCACTCGACATCGAAGAGGAAGCGTCCGATGAATAGTCAGCTTCTTATCCCGATGGCGCTGTATCTGGTCGCTGTGTTTGCGCTGGCTCTTTATTCGCGCAAACAAGGAGATCGCAGTGGCGGGTTCCTGAATGAATACCTGCTTGGCAGCCGAAGCATGGGTGGATTTGTGCTGGCGATGACGCTCGCGGCTACCTATGCCAGTGCGAGTTCTTTTATCGGTGGGCCAGGTGCAGCATACAAAATGGGGCTCGGATGGGCGCTACTGGCGATGATCCAGTTACCTGCAGCCTGGCTGACGCTCGGTGTACTTGGGAAGAAGTTCGCCATTGAGTCTCGTCGCCACAATGCCCTCACCCTGAATGACATGCTCTATGCGCGTTACAAAAACCGCGCTGTGGTAATTTTCGCCTCTCTGGCTTTATTACTGGCCTTTTTCGGCACCATGGTGGTTCAGTTCGTTGGTGGCGCACGCTTGCTGCAGACTGTCACCGGGCTTTCCTATACCCACGGTCTTATGCTGTTTGCCTTTACGGTGGGCGTTTACACCACCATCGGCGGATTTCGCGCTGTAGTCATGACCGACACGGTGCAGGGCATCATGATGATCATCGGCACTATTGCGTTGCTGGTTGGCATCATCCACGCCGGCGGCAGTCTGGGTGAGATGATTACTGACCTTCACGCCATCGACCCTGCACTTGTAACGCCTTACGGGCCGAATAACTTCCTGTCAGAGCCTTTTATGCTGAGCTTCTGGGTTTTGGTCTGTTTCGGTGTGATTGGCCTTCCCCATGCAGCGGTGCGTTGCATGTCTTACAAATCCAGTAAATCGCTGCATAAAGGCATGGTGATCAGTACAGCGATGGTAGCCCTTCTGATGCTGGGCATGCATTTGGCCGGAGCACTAGGCCGCGCGATTGTTCCGGAAATTGATAACCCGGACCAGATAATGCCAACGCTAATGATGACGGTTTTGCCCCCTGTCGTTGCCGGTGTGTTTCTGGCTGGCCCAATGGCGGCGATAATGTCGACCATCGACTCACAGCTCATTCAGGCTTCTGCGACGCTGCTGAAGGACTTGTACCTCAACTACATCAATCCTAATGCCGCCAATGCGCCCGATTCAGAAAGCAAATTGCCAACACTCTCTTTATGGGTAACGGGTATCTTCTCATTGCTGGTATTCGCCGCAGCTACCAACCCGCCTGACATGATCATCTGGCTGAACCTGCTCGCCTTTGGTGGTATGCAGGCAGTGTTCCTATGGCCGCTGGTGCTTGGCCTTTACTGGAAAAAAGCCACCGCTTCAGGCGCGTTAGCATCCATGATTACTGGCCTTGGCAGCTATGCCGCGCTTTCGACCTTTAAACCGGACATGGGCGGTGTACACGCCATTGTACCTTCACTGGCCATCAGTCTGTTTGCCTTCCTGCTTGTTAGCGGTATGCAGTACACGAAGACACACCCAGCAACCACATAACTCCTCGGGGCAGCATTCGCTGCCCTTTTTCTTCCTTTCTTAACCCTGACCGTGCTAAGGCTATGCGGTCTGACTATTTTTTATGCTAGACTCCGCGCCTTAAAATCGTCGTTAAACGAAGAAGTGAAGAAACCATGCCTTGGATTCAAATCAAACTGAACGCAACTGCAGAAACGGCTGAAGCCATTGGTGACATGCTGATGGAAGAAGCTGGTGCTTTGTCAGTCACTTTCCTTGATGCCAAAGACACCCCAGTGTTTGAACCTATGCCGGGTGAAACCCGTCTGTGGGGCGAAACCGACATCGTCGCACTGTATGACGCAGAAACCGACATGAATGCAGTAATGGCTATCCTGAAAAACAGCCCGATGCTGGAAGAAAACTTCACGCACAAAATTGAACAGTTGGAAGACAAAGACTGGGAACGCGCTTGGATGGATAACTTCAAGCCGATGCGTTTTGGTCAGCGTCTTTGGGTTTGCCCAAGCTGGTGCGATGCACCAGAGCCTGATGCCGTTAACATCATGCTTGATCCTGGCCTGGCGTTCGGTACCGGTACTCATCCAACTACAGCACTCTGTCTCGAGTGGCTAGATGGCCTGGACTTGTCTGGCAAGACGGTGATCGACTTCGGTTGCGGCTCAGGCATTTTGTCGCTGGCAGCGCTTCTGCTGGGCGCAGAGAAAGTCATCGGCATCGATATCGACCCACAAGCACTGCAAGCTTCTAAAGCCAATGCAGAGCGTAATGGTGTCGCAGATCGCCTTGAGCTTTACCTGCCTCAAGATCAACCAGAGAACCTGCAAGCAGAAGTCGTAGTTGCCAACATTCTGGCAGGCCCACTTCGTGAGCTTTCTCCAATCATCAAAAGTCTGATCGCACCGCAGGGTGTACTGGCAATGTCCGGTGTATTGGATAGTCAGGCTGAGTCTGTTGCCGACTTTTACCGCGATGAACTCAGCGTTGACGCGATTGTCGAAAAAGAGGAATGGTGCCGCATCACTGCGTGCAGAGCCTAACTCAGTGATAATTGAACAATTTTTGTACTAAAAAATTGAATTATCTGGATTTTTAAAAAATCAAGGCAAAACGCTCAAATATTGGCCTTTTCAGAGCAGGAAAAAATGCGTAAAATGCGCGCCCTTGCTGACATAGAAGGTATCCCCTTGCAAATCGGACCATACAAACTGGAAAACCAACTTATCGTGGCGCCTATGGCAGGCGTAACTGACAGACCTTTCCGCGAACTCTGTTTGCGCTACGGGGCTGGCATGGCGGTAAGTGAAATGATGTCTTCCAATCCGGCGATGTGGCACACAGCCAAATCAAGAAACCGGATGGTTCATCTCGATGAAAAGGGGATCCGTTCTGTTCAGATCGCTGGCGCTGAGCCAGCACTGATGGCAGATGCCGCACGCTTCTGTGTTGAAAACGGCGCGCAAATCGTCGACATCAACATGGGTTGCCCGGTAAAGAAGGTCAATAAGAAACTGGCTGGCTCAGCACTGCTGACCCGACCGGATATCATTGAGCAGATCCTGAAAGCAGTGGTTTCTGCGGTAGACGTTCCCGTCACGCTGAAAACTCGGACAGGCTGGGATCCGGACAACAAGAATTGTGTCCAGATCGCCAAAATGGCCGAAGACTGTGGCATTCAGGCGTTGGCCCTTCACGGTCGCACACGCGCTTGCATGTATAAAGGGGAAGCTGAGTACGACAGCATCAGAGCGGTCAAAGAAGCTATCTCTATCCCGGTTATTGCCAACGGGGATATCGATTCGCCTCAGAAAGCCAAATTTGTGCTGGATTACACAGGTGCTGATGCCTTAATGATTGGCCGCCCTGCACAAGGGCGTCCTTGGATTTTCCGTGAAATCCAACATTACCTTGCCACGGGTGAAGCACTCGATGCGCCACCGATGGAAGAGGTAAAAGCAATTTTGTTGGGCCATGTTCAGGGGCTTCACCAGTTTTATGGTGAGCTAAAAGGACTGCGAATCGCGCGTAAGCACGTGAGCTGGTACCTGAAAGAACATGACCAAATTGGCGATTTTCGCCAGACTTTCAACGCAATCGAAGACGCTCACGAGCAGATCGATGCGCTGCAAGATTACTTCGAAAACGTTGCATAAATACGAGAAGAGCTGACAGAGTATGTTCGAACAAAACCTGACTTCAGAAGCATTGACAGTGACTACTGTGACTTCACAAGATCAAATCACCCAGAAGCCACTGCGTGACTCAGTAAAAGCCTCCCTGAAAAACTACCTAGCGCAGTTGAATGGCCAGGAAGTCAATGACCTGTACGAGCTGGTACTGGCAGAAGTTGAGCAACCACTGCTGGACACCATCATGCAATACACTCGCGGTAACCAAACCCGCGCAGCAACCATGATGGGTATCAACCGTGGTACTCTGCGTAAGAAACTGAAAAAGTACGGCATGAACTAAGTTCCGCTAACTTAACAGTTTTCAGTAAAAGCCAGGCTGCGAAGTCTGGCTTTTATGTTTTTAGCCTCCGCACGCAATCGCACTGCCCCTCACATTCTCTTCGTTATATACTGCCTGCTGTATCCGGCGCACGATAGACTTTTTCGGGAGAGCACCATGGCTCAGGCTAACGCCTCAACGAGTACCTCAGACAACAAACCGGGCATTTTGCATATTTGCCTGTCAACGGGCTGGGGCGGCCTGGAGATGTACCCATCGCGTATGGGCAAAGAGTTTATCGATAAAGGTTACCGCGTCTTTGGCCTTGCTTCGGAAAACTCCCGTGTAGCCAATGCGATGAAAGATGCCGGCATGGACGTTTTTACCGTACCGAAAAAAGCTGCGCTTTTCGGTACGACACTCTTCAGCCTCAATAAATGGCTAAAAACGAACAATGTGCAGATTGTGCATTGCCACAAATCTGGCGACATCCTGATTTCTGCACTGCTAAACTTGCTGGCCCGTCGCTACACCCTGTTTACCGAACACATGGGTGTGAAACGCCCGAAAAAAGACATCTATCACCGCTGGGTTTATCGACACGTTGATCAGGTATTGTCTATCAGCAACGAAACCTATCAACGTAATATCAAGGCACTGCCCGTAGCAGAAAGTAAAATTGAGCGCCTGTGGCTTGGTACCTACATCGAACAAAAGCAGTTTAGCGAAGACAATCGCCCTCACCTGTTAGCCGATGAATATGGGCTATCTCATGACACTACCTTTATCGGCTCCGTAGGGCGCATCTGTGATGGTAAAGGCCAGGCCGATTTGTTGGCAGGCTTTGAACTTATCGCTGCCGATTACCCGAACGCCCATTTAGTGTTGATTGGTGGACTGAATCCTGATGAAGGTGCAGACGAAACCTTTTCAAATCAACTGCAGGAAAAGGCGAAAGCCTCGCTTTTTGCTGATCGGGTGCACCTGGCTGGTTACCGCAAAAACGTACCTACCCTGCTGGAGGAAATTCAGATTGTCTGTCTGCCGTATTGGAACGAGGCATTTGGTCTTACCGCCATTGAAGCCATGGCACAGCACTGTGCTTTAGTGGTTTCCAACACAGGTGCACTACCTGAGATTCTCGAAGAAACAGGGGTGTACTGTACACCACAGAATGCCGAATCAATCGCTGCAGGACTCAAGCGCTATCTGGATGACGAGTCATTACGCGTATCAAACGCTGCCAATGCCTATCAACGTGCGCTGGAGCATTTCTCCATGCGGGGTCATGCAGACAAGCTGGAGCAGATTTACCTACGCGGTCTGTGAAGGTTTCCAGAAACAGAAAAAGCGCCGTTTAGGCGCTTTTTACTTATCTTTGTTGCGAATTACAGGTATTCGCAGAAGTACGCGGTCGTTTGCTCAACTTTAACCTGAAATGATGATTCACCCGGTACTTCAAAGTCATCGCCAGCACCGTAAGTTTCCCACTCGATATGACCTGGCAGTTTTACGGTCAACTCGCCTTTTACGACATGCATACGCTCAGGTGCCGCAGTACCGAAGGTGTATTCACCGACTTCCATCACGCCCACACTCAGTGGACCTTTGTTTTCAAAGCTGATGGACTTTACGCCACCATCAAAATATTCGTTTACCTTTAACATCTTTGTCCTTTATTACTTGTGATGTACCCAGTCGACCGCAAGATGCTTGTTTTTCAAGGCTCTGGAGCCGGGGACCTATCCTTTCGATTTCCCTGACGCTATCACACTCTTATCACGTTCCCAAACCTTATTTTGGCATCCACTGGTCGCGGTAGCTGGTTTTTACGTATTCCCGTTTTCGAACATGGATTTAGTGTGCGCCTGTGCCACACTTAGAGCCTGTTCTGACTATCGACGTAAATTAAGGAGAGAATAATGTCGCAGATCCTGTTTAAGGGAGAGCCTATCCCACTTGTTGGCAACTTACCGAAAGTCGGTGACCACGCGCCGGATTTCTCACTCGCTGCTGGTGATTTGTCTGAGCTCACGCCAGCTGCTCTTCGTGGCAGCAAGATAGTGCTGAATATCTTCCCAAGCATTGATACCCCAACCTGTGCTGCCAGCGTTCGCGCATTCAATGAGAAAGCAGCATCAATGAAAAACACCAAGGTCGTATGTGTGTCAGCCGATCTGCCATTCGCAGCGAGCCGTTTTTGCGAACTGGAAGGCTTAGAGAACGTCCAACATGCATCGACGTTCCGAGACCCATCCTTTATGAGAGATTATGGTGTGGCGATTGCTGAAGGGCCTTTGGTTGGCTTGGCTGCCCGCGCGGTGGTGGTGCTCAATGAAGAAGGTGTGGTGCTGCATGTTGAGCTGGTGAATGAGCTCTCTGACGAACCTGACTACGCGGCAGTGCTTGCAGAACTGACGCAGTAAAGCAAATCAGAAGAAGGCCCCGTGCCTTCTTCTTTACTCTTTGGGCCTCCCACTACTTACTCAGACGCCAAGGCCTCCAAAATCGAACAGTGGCTGGCATCATCATCCACATGGCCACAGCAAGCATCATTGAGCTTCTTTAGCGCAGCGCGGATCTCAGTCAGCTCAGCGATTTTCTCGTCCAGTTCATCTAGCTTCTTCTGAGTGATTCCCTTTACTTCTGCGCAGCTGTGTTGGGTCGCCTCCACACGGATTTCCAGTAGCTCCTGAATTTCCTCTAGCGTCAGCCCAATGCGTTTGCCTTTGATAATAAAGTGCACGCGCGATACCGCATCCTCATCGTAAAGACGGTAGCCACTTTCACTCCGGGCAGCTGGTTGCAACAGGCCAACTTTTTCATAAAACCGCAGCGTATCGCCCGACACGCCTGAGCGCTTGGCTAACTGCCCGATTTGTAACATTTTCATGGCTCCCCTCTCGCGTATTTTTGTGACAAAACCACAAAAGCAATCGATTGCGTCAATAAATTAGGTTAGAATGTGCGCCGATTCAATCAAGGCTTCGCCGTAGCGGGTATTTGGCAAAGCGGCTCTCACAGCGGCGGTTTTGCCAAATATCCTATCCCCACATTTAAAGAGATGGTAGCAATGGAAAACGCTCGTCCTATTCGTCGCGCATTGATTAGCGTATCTGATAAAACCGGCATTGTAGAATTTGCCAAAGCTCTCGCAGAAAAAGGTGTCGATATCCTCTCGACTGGCGGTACCGCTCGCCTGCTGGCAGAGCAAGGTCTGGCAGTGACTGAAGTATCAGACTACACCGGTTTTCCTGAGATGATGGATGGGCGCGTAAAAACCCTGCACCCAAAAGTACACGGTGGCATTCTGGGCCGTCGTGAAACTGATGATGCAGTGATGAACGAGCACGGTATTTCGCCAATCGACATGGTTGTTGTCAACCTATACCCATTCGCAGAAACGGTCGCAAAAGAAGGCTGTACGCTGGAAGATGCAGTAGAAAACATCGATATCGGTGGCCCAACCATGGTTCGCTCTGCGGCGAAAAACCACAAAGACGTGACCATCGTGGTCAACGCTTCAGATTACGACCGCGTGCTGGCTGAGCTGGATGCCAACAAGGGTTCACTGACACTGCAAACCCGTTTTGATCTGGCTATCTCTGCATTTGAACATACTGCCGCATACGACGGTATGATCGCCAACTACTTCGGTACCATGGTGCCGTCTTATGGCGACAACAAAGAAGGCGATGAGGAGTCGAAATTCCCACGTACCTTCAACCAGCAGTTCATCAAAAAACAGGACATGCGCTACGGCGAAAACAGCCACCAGGCTGCGGCTTTCTACACCGAAGCCAATCCAGAAGAAGCATCTGTCTCTACGGCTACCCAGCTTCAGGGTAAAGCACTGTCTTACAACAACATCGCAGATACCGATGCCGCGCTTGAGTGTGTGAAAGAGTTCATCGAGCCTGCGTGTGTGATTGTTAAGCATGCCAACCCATGTGGCGTAGCGCTGGGTGATAACATCCTTGAAGCGTATGACCGCGCTTACAAAACTGACCCAACCTCAGCGTTTGGCGGCATCATCGCGTTTAACCGTGAACTGGATGCGGAAACCGCACAAGCCATCGTTGACCGTCAATTCGTAGAAGTCATCATTGCACCAAGCGTGTCAGACGCTGCGGTAGAAGTGGTTAGCGCGAAGAAGAATGTTCGTCTGCTGGTTTGCGGCGAGTGGAGCACACAGACAACTGGCTTTGACGTGAAACGCGTTAATGGCGGCCTGCTGGTTCAGGACCGTGACCAAGGAATGGTCTCTCTGGATGACCTGAAAGTGGTCTCCAAGCGTCAGCCTTCTGACGAAGAATTGCGCGATGCGTTGTTCTGCTGGAAAGTCGCGAAATACGTGAAATCCAACGCGATTGTTTACGCGAAAGGTAACATGACCATCGGCGTAGGCGCAGGCCAGATGAGCCGCGTTTACTCGGCGAAAATTGCGGGTATCAAAGCCGCTGACGAAAATCTGGAAGTGGCAGGCAGCGTGATGGCGTCTGATGCATTCTTCCCATTCCGCGATGGTATCGATGCCGCTGCAGAAGCCGGCATTACCTGTGTTATCCAGCCAGGCGGTTCAATGCGTGATGACGAAGTGATTGCCGCTGCTGACGAGCACGGCATGTCAATGGTCTTCACTGGCATGCGCCACTTCCGCCACTAAGCATTTTTCACAGCCCAGAGGTCACTCTGGGCTGCTTTGATTGAAGGATTCAAAATGGACGTATTGGTTATTGGCAGCGGCGGCCGTGAACACGCTCTGGCGTGGAAAGTCGCACAGTCTGCAAAAGTTGAGACCGTTTTTGTCGCACCGGGCAACGCAGGTACCGCGCTGGAGCCAAAGCTGGAAAATGTCGCTATTGGCGTCGAAGACGTCGCAGCGCTGGTCGCTTTTGCGCAGGATAACAATATTGGCCTGACCATTGTCGGCCCTGAAGCCCCGCTTGTGATTGGTGTGGTTGACGCTTTCCGTGAAGCGGGTTTGCCGATCTTCGGCCCAACCGAAGCCGCTGCACAGCTGGAAGGCTCAAAAGCCTTCACCAAGGACTTCCTCGCCCGTCACCAAATTCCGACAGCGGAATACCAGAACTTTACCGAGATTGAGCCAGCACTGGCTTATGTGCGCGAGAAAGGTGCACCCATTGTTGTTAAAGCAGACGGTCTGGCGGCAGGTAAAGGCGTTATCGTTGCGATGACCCTGGAAGAAGCAGAAAATGCGATTCGTGACATGCTGGCGGGCAATGCCTTTGGTGATGCAGGCAGCCGCGTGGTTATCGAGGAATTCCTTGATGGCGAAGAAGCGAGCTTTATCGTCATGGTTGACGGTGAAAACGTTCTGCCAATGGCCACCAGCCAGGATCACAAGCGTGTCGGGAATGGCGACACAGGCCCGAACACTGGCGGTATGGGCGCGTACAGCCCGGCACCAGTGGTCACCGCAGACATTCACGATCGCGTGATGAATGAAGTGATTTACCCAACCGTTCGCGGTATGGCGTCAGAAGGCCACCCATACACAGGTTTCCTCTATGCAGGCCTGATGGTGATGGCTGACGGCACACCGAAAGTGATTGAATACAACTGCCGCTTTGGCGACCCAGAAACCCAGCCAATCATGCTGCGTCTGCAATCTGATCTGGTTGAACTGTGTGAAGCTGCGGTAGCAGGTAAGCTGGATACCGTAGAGTCCAAATGGGACCCTCGCGCATCCATCGGTGTTGTACTGGCAGCGGGCGGCTACCCAGCGTCATACAACAAAGGTGATGTCATTTCCGGCTTGCCAACCACTGAGTTGGATGCTGCGAAAGTGTTCCATGCCGGTACCGCAGAAAAAGACGGTAACGTTGTGACTGCTGGCGGTCGTGTACTGTGTGCGACTGCGATGGGTGACACGGTTTCTGAGGCACAGAAACGTGCTTACGAGCTGGCATCACAAATCGGTTGGGATGGCATGTTCCACCGCGATGACATTGGCTACCGTGCGATTGCACGCGAGCAAGGCGAGTAATCCTCAAGCCAGCACATCCGCACTTAGATCTAAAAACGCGCCATTTGGCGCGTTTTTTCATTTTGAAGAAAGCAGTTTCTAGAATTCTGGCCTTTCGAAACAATCTGCACTGTCGTTATCCAACGCGATAATGGTTTCTGCCGTATTGGTGTTACGGCCGACCTTCCCGGCAGCAGCAATAAAATTGTCTTCCTGTCTGAGCCTTTGAAGAATGTAATCCGGAAACTCTGCACTGAATTTCAGTGTTTTCACATCACCAGAACCGCACTCTTCAAACACTCCCTCATTCCAATAGCCTTGGAAGAAATTCTTATTGTTCTTTCCAAGCGCCTGAGCGGTTTCTAAAGCCTTTTCTGCCTGTTTGTAATAACGCACAAGCTCGGTGCTGCGTATTGGCAGCAACGCACCATCCAGACGATACTGCTGGTAGACCGCCTGACCTTCCGAGTCATAACGGATAAGTACCGACTGCTGCTTCAGCTCGCCATCAACCAGGATATTCCCTTCTCGTTGGATTTCACGTACCACGCCTTTGCGCCAGCGGTATTCAGAGGAATACTGGCCATAGTCACCCATCATCACACGTTCAGAGAGGGTTTCTGGAAAGCGTTGACGTTCATCGAGCCAAAAAATACTGGTGGCATCGCCCTGCACAGTGGCAGTGACAGTTTGAACAGGAGGTTGGATTTTCTCTGTCGAGCTACAGCCCGCCAAAGTAAGAATAAGAGATGATACGAGGAGAGACGCTTTAACGCGCATAAATATCCGCCAAAACAAGGACTGCTTTGGCGGAGTATAACTTACTTAACTGCGTCTTTAAGCGCTTTGCCTGCAACAAACGCTGGAACGTTTGCAGCTGCAATTTGGATTTCCTGACCAGTTTGTGGATTACGGCCAGTGCGCGCAGCACGGTGGTTAACTTTAAACGTACCGAAACCGATCAGTTGAACCTGGTCACCGTCTTTCAGTGCACCTTCGATACCCGCCAGAGTTGCTTCTAGTGCAGCTTTAGCTTGTGCTTTAGACAGGTCTGCTTTTTCAGCAATCAGGTCGATCAAGTTGGTCTTGTTCATTAGGTCTTCCCTTCTTAGGTTTTCTTGAGACAAGTGAACTCTAATTCAAAAGAAGCCCAGCTGGCAAAGGTTTGTGGCGCTACAAGTGACTGTATGCAGAGTCTTTAACCACAAACTGAGCGCATCCTCACAAAATATTGGGTATATTTTGGCGGCAACTCTTGTATTTACTGCCCTCAGACCCGATCTTTGGCGCTACTATTGGTTCTGTTTATTACATTTACGCTGGAAAAAGATGATCCTGCTATTCATGTTTGTGGCACTTTCTATTGGTGTCTCATTTATCTGTTCGGTGCTCGAAGCGGTGCTTTTGAGTATTACCCCGAGTTATCTCGCCCAAATGCGACAGCAAGGTCACCCGGCTGCCGGACGTCTGTCTTCGTTGAAAGATGATATCGACCGTCCATTGGCTTCTATTCTGACCCTGAACACCATCGCTCACACCGTGGGTGCAGCAGCATCCGGTGCACAAGCAGCAAAAGTTTTCGGTGATGCCTGGTTGGGCGTGTTCTCCGGTGTGCTGACACTGGCGATTCTGGTGTTGTCTGAAATCGTGCCAAAAACCATTGGTGCAACCTACTGGCGTCAACTGGCACCGGGCGCAGCCACCGTGCTTCGTTGGATGGTATGGGCATTGACCCCTTTCGTTTGGGCTTCGGAGCAACTGACCCGTCGACTGGCGCGCGGGAAAGAGCAGCCAAAGCTGCGTGATGAAATTTCTGCCATGGCGATGCTGGCGAAAGAAAGCGGCGAGTTGGAAGACGACGAGTCAACCATGCTGACCAACCTACTGAGTCTTCGCGACGTGCCGGTTACCAAGCTGATGACACCGCGTCCTGTTCTGTTCCGTGTTGATGCGACCATGACTATTGAGGACTTCCTGCGTGAGCACCACGACACGCCGTTTTCCCGTCCGCTGGTTTACGCAGAGTCACGTGACAATATTCTGGGCTTTGTTCACCGTCTCGAGCTGTTCTCCGCCAGCCAGCACGGTAAAGGTCAGAAGCAACTCGGCAGCCTGATGCGCCCAATCCCAGTGGTTCATGATTCCACTATCGTACCGAAAGCGTTTGACCGTCTGATGGCTCAGCGCTCTCAACTGGCGCTGATTGTCGACGAGTACGGCGACGTTCAGGGCATCATCACGCTGGAAGATATCTTCGAGCACCTGATGGGCAAAGAAATCATGGATGAGGCCGACAAGACTTCAAACATGCAGGCATTGGCCCATGAACGCTGGGAAGACTGGAAAGAAGCCCACGGCGTGATTGAAAGCAAAGATGATGATGAGGAAGAAGCGGAAAAAGCGGCCGAAGAATCAGCGGAAGCCTCAGAAAAAGAAGAGGCCTCTCAAAAGAACACCGAGGACGGGAAGTCGACTTCGCTGAACGATGAAGAGAAAACCTCAAAGTAATCGTCACTAAAAGAAAACGGGCCATCAGGCCCGTTTTTTATTTCATCAGTGCCATGCTGGCTTAGAGTGATAAACCGAGGTTACTCACGCCTTCTTCACGCAGTTCATTGCGAATGCCGCGAATCATCTCAACATCACGCTCTTCTGCTTCTTTCAGTGCACGGAAGATAGCCCACTGCATGTCCCACTCGGCACACACAGATTCCATTTCTTTCTGGTTCTCGTTCGTCACTTCAACGCCGGTTTGAGCTTCTTCAAGCTGCGCCACACTTGCCACCGATTGCTGGCTGACTTTTAGCACAGATTCCAACAACAGGTCGCGGTCCAGCAGCGTGTGGATCAGCGTTGACATCGACACACAGGCATCAATCGCTGGGTAAACCAGATAAATATCAAATTCTTCCGTGGTCGGGATCAGCTCTTCCAACTTCTCCAGTTGACGCTCAAAGTTGATTTTGGCGTTCTTAACCGTCAGCACTTCCCATACTGCATCCAAAAGCTGGCGGAAAGCCTGAGGCTCCGCAAACTCAGTTTGTTGGCAAAATGCCGCATAGTTGGGATACATGCGCTCCACCAGCGCCGTCATAAAAGTGATATGCTGCCATGAGTCGAGTTTTTCGAGTCGCAGCTGGATCGGATTCTGTAACATGGTCTGCCGTCTACAGTGATTGCCGACGTGTAATGCCGGATAGGATTTCCGCGCAAGTGTACTTTATATACTGCAATAGCAAAAGGAACAGATTTGAACCATCTTTATCTTTGCTCAGCCCAACAAAAACGTTATCTAGCGTTATTGAAAGACGCTGCCCTGCCTAATCTGCAAATCATCGAAGATATCAGCAAAGCCAATATCATCCTCGCCGATCCGCCGAAATTCGCGCCGGAGCTTGAAAAGGCAGACAACCTTCAATGGTTACAATCGACCTTTGCAGGTTGTGATGCCCTGTTGGCCAAACCAAGAAGTGACTACCAACTTACCAATGTGCGTGGGATTTTCGGCCCCTTGATGTCGGAGTATGTTATCGGTCAGCTTTTGACATTAACCCGCCATTTTGCCCATTACCGCGATGCACAGCTGGAAAGCAAATGGTCACCAGTGCCTTATCAGGGTCTGACCGGAAAATACATGGTGATACTTGGGACGGGCTCGATTGGTGCGCATGTTGCTAAGATCGCGCGTCATTTTGGGATGCAAGTGATTGGTGTGAGCCGCTCGGGAAAAGCAGTAGAAGGGTTCGACAACGTCATCACCAACGCCAACATGACAGAGGCTTTTTCTAAAGCAGATGTGATTGTCTCAGTATTGCCTTCCACGCCGGAAACCAAAGGCCTACTCAACCGGGATACGCTGTCTGCTTGCAAGCAAGCCATTCTGTTTAACGTTGGTCGCGGGCCTGTGCTGGAAGAAGAAGGTCTCCTCGAAGCGATCGAAGGCAGAAACATCCAGCATGCAGTATTGGACGTATTCAGCAAAGAGCCGCTCTCACCTGAGCACCCGTTTTGGACACATCCATCTATCACGGTCACACCTCATATCTCAGCGGAGAGCTTCCCGGAGCAAGTGTTTGGTATTTTCGTCGACAACTACACACGCTGGCTAAATGGCGAGCCATTAAACTTTCAAATGGACTTCACACTGGGGTATTGATGACAAACACGCCTTTGGGAATCTTGTTGAAAGAGGTGCAAGAGTGCCGCCACTGCGAAGCTCATTTACCATTGGGTCCGCGTCCTGTGGTGCAGGCTGAGTCTTCCGCTAGGTTGCTGATTATCGGTCAGGCACCAGGAACCCGCGTGCATGAAACCGGCATTCCGTGGAATGACCCCAGCGGTGATCGACTGCGCGAATGGCTTCAGATGGGTAAAGAAAGATTCTATGACCCTGCTCAGGTCGCCATCATGCCGATGGGGTTTTGCTATCCGGGTCGAGGTAATTCTGGCGATCTGCCGCCAAGACCCGAGTGCGCACCAAAGTGGCACGCTGCGATTAAATCCCATCTTCCCAATGTCGAATTGACCCTTTTGATTGGCGATTATGCACAGCGCTATTATCTGGAAGGGAAACCTAAAACCCTGACTGAAACGGTGAAAGCCAACACTAACTGGTCACCGGATTTTATCGCGCTACCCCACCCTTCTCCCCGCAATAATCTGTGGCTGAGGAAAAATCCGTGGTTTGAAGCGGAGATCCTGCCCATCTTGAGAAAACGCATTGATCAGCTTTTCTTATGACAATCAGCTTTTTTCTGAACAACAAATAATGTCAAACAACTTATGACTTTTAATTGCTTGATTTTTAAATTATTAACTGGAGCGTACAGCTTTGAGAGGAATTTTCCCGGTGAACTTGTTCGATACAATTTCGGTTAAATAACCAAAAATTTTCATCCCTCAATAACTTGATCAGCATTTAACAAGTCAAACAGCTTTAACCTGTACGTCATTTTTCAAATGAAAGAGAAATCTTTTTAACTATTTGTTTTAAAAATAAATAAACATCATGTACAGCTTTCTTAGGAAAATTCCCGACGAACCCTGTACAGGACGGCAGAAACGAAAAAGGCCAGCATCTGCTGGCCTCAATAAACGTAAACGGTATTACTTGTGGTAAGGCTTGGAAAGCTCGTGTACCGCATCCACAAACACACCTGCATTTTCAGGCGGCACGTCCAGATGGATACCATGGCCCAGGTTGAACACGTGGCCAGTGCCGTTGCCGAAACCTTCCAGAATCGTCGCCACTTCCTGACGAATACGCTCTGGTGATGCGTAAAGCATGGATGGGTCCATGTTGCCTTGCAGCGCCACTTTGTCACCGATGCGACGTTTGGCGTCTACCATATCAATGGTCCAGTCCAGACCCACACCATCACAGCCTGTTGCCGCGATTTTCTCCAACCACATCCCGCCGTTTTTGGTGAACAGGGTGACTGGTACACGACGGCCATCGTTTTCACGGATCAGGCCATCAACAATCTTATGCATGTATTGCAGCGAGAAGTCGTTGTAATCACGTGGGGTCAGCACACCGCCCCAAGTATCAAATACCATTACTGACTGTGCACCCGCTTTGATTTGCGCGTTCAGGTACTCAATCACGCTGTCTGCCAACTTATCCAGCAATAGGTGCAGAGTTTGTGGCTCGGCGTACATCATCTTTTTGATTTTGGTGAAAGCTTTTGAGCTACCGCCTTCAACCATATAAGTCGCCAACGTCCATGGGCTGCCAGAGAAACCAATCAGCGGCACTTTACCTTCCAGACCTTTGCGGATAGTACGAACGGCATTCATCACGTATTGCAGTTCACCTTCCGGATCTGGCAGACCGATTTTTTCTACGTCAGCTTTACAGGTGATTGGGCGCTCGAATTTCGGACCTTCGCCAGTCTCGAAGTAAAGGCCCAGTCCCATTGCATCTGGAATGGTCAGAATATCGGAGAACAGGATAGCCGCGTCCAGATCGTAGCGGCGCAGCGGCTGAAGGGTCACTTCACACGCCAGTTCAGCATTTTTACACAATGACATAAAGTCGCCAGCTTCCGCGCGGGTTGCCTTATACTCAGGCAGATAGCGGCCAGCCTGACGCATCATCCATACCGGCGTGTAATCTACCGGTTCCTTCAACAGCGCACGCAAATAGCGGTCATTCTTTAGTTCTGTCATTGTCTACATCCTGCAAATTTGGTGGCGGTATTGTACCACCCTCGGAGGACAACAAAAGACACCCTTTGTGGAGGCGATCATAAATATTGTCTCTAGTGATACCGTACATTTGCCGGATCTTTAATGACATGTTAAATATTTGCACAAATAACAAAATGTCTGACAGACACTACCCATAATCGCATCTTACCCCCGCCTCCCTACGGCGGGTTTTTTTTGCCTGTTTTCGACTCAATCCGTGTCATATCGACGCTTAATACCCGCTTTTTTGATTCGCCGATGTACGGTTGAGCGATCTACACCTAACACTTTCGCCGCTTTCGAAATATTCCAATCACAGGCTTCGAGTACCTCAAGCGTTCCTCCGGCAGATTCAGTTTCCCTAGAGGTAAGGCGCTTTGGGTTTAACAACTGTTCAGGAAGGTGTTCAGGCAACAGCTCATTTCCCTCACAAAAGGCCAGTGCAAACTGCAGCATATTTTCCAGTTCTCGAATATTGCCGGGCCAGTCATAACGCTCAAGTATGTACCCAGCCGAGGCTGAAACACAGACTGTTCGGTCAACCAGCTTGGTGATCAAGGTTTCTGCAAGCCAGAGAATATCGCTTCGCTCTCTGAGTGAGGGAATCGTGAGGGTGGCACCATTGATACGATAGAAAAGGTCTTCACGAAAACTGCCGTTTTTCACCAGTTCAGGTAAGGACTTATGTGTTGCCGCAAGCACGCGGAAAGAGACAGGGATAGCCTTGGTTGCACCGACGGGCAGCAATTCCCTTTCAGCTAACACACGAAGCAATCTGGCCTGAAGCGACAAGGGCATATCCCCAATTTCATCCAAAAACAGGGTGCCGTTGTTAGCCTGCTCAATCAGCCCTCTTTTTCCTTTGCTGCGCGCGCCGGTAAAGGCACCATCTGCATAACCAAAGAGCTCGCTTTCAATCAGACTTTCAGGGATCGCCGCACAATTAATGGCAATGAAAGGGCCGGATTTGCGTGACGAACTCTCATGAATGGCTTTGGCCAAAAACTCCTTCCCAGTGCCGGTTTCACCGTTCAGCAGAAGTGGCAAATCCGACATTGAAAGCGTGGTCGCTTTGATTGCCAAATCCGCCATCTTGGCATCATCACCATAAAGCGATGCCAAGCTACCACTCACGACTTTTTTGCGCCGCCGTATTGAAGAAGGCTGCGGGGCTATAGCATGGGCAAACCACAAATCACCATGAATCGTGGCCAGTAGTCTCTCTTCTGTGGGAAGTGCCCGACTCAGTGCCGGAAGCTCGTTGATATCAAGATTAAAGAAGTCAGAAATCAAACTGCCTAACAGTACACGTGGTTGACGCCAGTTGTTGCCTTTAATCCGCGAAAGCAGGCGTTGGGTGCTATGAGTCATCCCAATGATCCTGCCTTCCGCATCTACCGCCATGGCACATTCAGGATCCACATCTAAAAACGCTGGAGATTGACTCAGGCGGATGATCCATTCCTTCCGGAAGGTATTCATCAGCGCCGCCATTTCAATGCGACGGGTGCAGGAAGTCACGAGTTGCAAGGTGAGCGCCTGGCTGGCTTTGGGCTCGGGGCTATGCAAAGCAGAGATATCCAACACCGCTGCTAATGAACCATCTACATCGTAAATCGGTGCTGCAGTGCAAGACAGTGGGGAATGGGTGGCATCAAAGTGATCGCTCTGATGCACCGTTAACGCTTCACCGGTGTAGATACAAGAACCGACTCCACAGGTGCCCGCCCTCGCTTCAGACCATTCCGCCCCGAGGTAGAGCCCAGCTTTTTTCAGCTCCCAGGTGAGTGATGCATCTCCCTGATAATCGACCGTCACGCCCTCAGCATCTGTCAGCATCAACACATAGCCGTGATCCGCGACCTGGTGATACAAAGCGTCTAATCCATATTTGGCTGTGCGGATGAGCTTATCGAGCCGTTCCCTGTGCTCCTTGAGTTGGGTGTGAGGAACGATATAAGCCTCCTGCAATACCACAGGGTCAAGATGGTAATCATCGATACACCGCGTCCAAGACGCTGCGATCACTTCATCGCGTGATGTCTGGCTTCCATCTATCACGCTTTGCACTTCCTTGATGTGTTCACTGACTTGTGTCGTCACTGCCATAAACAACTGCTCCTGTTTACTGATTAATTATTAATCAGCAACAGAACCCAGATACAACTCCCGAAGACTTCAGCCATGGTTTTATTCAATCTGTTTCTCAATCACAACACAGGGTTGAATACCCTGTGACAGCTTGAAGCATGGAACGCCACACCTGTTGCATCGCACCTCCAGAGAGCCCTCCCCTCAACTCATTAAATTATTAATTTTCAGCTTCTTACAGCCTAAACACTACTGGCACTGCCTTTGCAATTTCATCCACACCACTGAATAGAACAGTGGTGAACACAAGGAGAAACTTCATGACGCTAGAAAATAAAGTCGCGCTTGTTACCGGCGCTGGACGGGGAATTGGAAAGGGCATCGCTACAGCTTTAGCTAGGGAGGGGTGCCATGTCGCACTGGCAGATATCAATCTCACCAATGCAGAGCAAACTGCCAAGGAGATAGCCAAACTCGGTGTGAAAACACTCCCTTTAAAAGCTGATATATCGAAAAGTGTGGAGGTAGATAGAATGGTTTCAGATACCCTTGCCCACTTTGGTCAGTTGGATATCGCCGTCAACAATGCCGGTATTATCAGCATCAAATCGGTCAATGAGTTAACGGAAGAAGACTGGGATACGGTCAATAACGTCAATGCCAAGGGCGTATTCCTCTGCTGTAAGGCCGAAATGAAGGTCATGCAAGCCAGCGGTGGTGGTCGCATCATCAACATAGCTTCCATTGCGGGCAAAGAGGGTTTTCCTGATCTGGCCCATTACTGCGCCTCTAAGTTTGCTGTCGTTGGCTTCACTAACTCTTTGGCAAAAGAGCTCAAGCGAAGCGGGATTACCGTCAATGCGATCTGCCCCGGAATTGTCCCAACAGCCATGTGGTACGGCCCTGATGGTTTAGCTGAACGCTGGAAACTCGAAGGAGAAACCATGGAAGAATCCTGGCAGCGCCACCAGGACTTACTCATCCCGCAAGGCGAAGGACAAACACCGGAAGATATGGGGCAATTGGCCGTTTATTTGGCGAATGCAGAGCATGTTACGGGTCAGGCCATTAATGTCGATGGCGGTTTTACCTTCCACTAACTCTTAATTTTACGGGGTGTGGCCAGACGAAAGTCTCGCCACACCTGTTGCAGCTATTGTTGCAAACGCTACACCCCCAGCCCCTTTCAATTCGAGATAATTAATATATTTCAATAATTTAACCCCAAAGGTCCAACTGGCATATATCTTGTTATGTCCTCTCCACCAGCCAGGACGAGGAATGACTGTGACAGGATTGACAGTAGGGATCATTGCCAACCCCATTTCCGCTCGTGATATTCGCCGGGTGATTGCCAAAGGCGCAAACCTGCAACTGACAGACAGAGCCAACATGGTACTTCGCATTCTAGCGGGGCTTGCCCAAGGTGGTGTGGACCACGTGGTGATGATGCCAGAACGGGCTGGCCTACGAACGCACATTGAACGTGGGCTGCATCAGGCTTCATTGGATGATTTCCGAATGCCAGATGTACGCTGGCTCTCCATGCCTGTTTCATCAACGGCGCAGGATACCCTTGATGCCAGCCATGCCATGCGCGAACTCGGTGTTTCCGCGATTGTCGTTCTTGGCGGAGACGGTACTCACCGTCTTGTGGTCAAAGCCTGTGGAAACATTCCCATTTCGGGCGTTTCCAGCGGCACCAATAATGCCTTTCCACCACTGACAGAACCCACCATCACCGGCATCGCCACAGGCCTAGCAGTATCAGGGAATATTCCACCCTCTCAGGCTTTCGAAGCCAACAAACTACTGGAAGTGAGGATTAACAACACCCGTGACATTGCTCTTGTCGATACAGCTATCGTGCAGGAACGTTTTGTCGGTGCCCGCGCTGTCTGGCGGCCAGAAAGCCTTCGGGAGCTGTTTGTCACCTTTGCTGACCCGTCACTGATTGGGCTTTCATCCATTGCCGGTTTAATCCAACCCATCACACGAAAAGCGCCTGTGGGCATGCAATTGACCTTTGCCGGTCCACAAGAAGCACTTTATTCCGTCAATGCGCCACTCGCTCCCGGATTGCTGACGCCAGTTCATATTGAGCACAGCCAGCTTTTTGAACCGGATTTACTCATTACGCCTGTCAGCCAGCAGGGCTCTTTCGCCCTCGACGGCGAGCGGGAGCTGCCATTTGGCCCTGACGACAAAGTGTCAGTCACCCTCAAACATGACGCTTTCAACACAGTCGATGTGCCGCGCTGTATGGCCTTTGCCGCTGAGCATAGCCTGCTTCGCTTTCCATCGACACACACAACGACAACATTAAGGAGAAACTCATGAGTGATAATCCATTTCCACTCTCTCGTGAACAGTTGCTGGACGCATACCGGATGATGAAAACCATCCGCGATTTCGAAGAGCGCCTTCACGTCGACTTTTCCCGCGGCGACATTCCGGGTTTTGTGCACCTCTATGCCGGTGAAGAAGCCACGGCCGTTGGCATCATGATGCATTTGAATGACAACGACCGCATCGCTTCCACTCACCGCGGACACGGCCACTGTATTGCCAAAGGCGTGGACGTGCACGGAATGATGGCGGAAATCTACGGCAAAGAAACCGGGTCCTGTCGCGGCAAAGGCGGCTCAATGCACATTGCGGATTTATCCAAAGGCATGATGGGTGCCAACGGCATTCTAGGTGCTGGCTCCCCATTAGTATGTGGCGCTGCCCTTGCCGCAAAACACCTTGGCCACGGCGGTGTGGGCATCAGCTTTACCGGTGATGGTGCATCCAACCAGGGCACCTTTCTGGAAAGCTTAAACCTTGCTGCCGTCTGGCAACTTCCCACCATTTTTGTGATTGAAAACAACGGTTATGCGGAATCAACCTCAGTGGATTGGGCGGTGGCCTGTGACTCCTATGTCGACCGCGCAACTGGCTTTGGACTGCCAGGCGTCACTGTCGATGGCACTGATTTCTTCGCTGTTTATGAAGCCGCAGGAGAAGTCATCAAACGCGCCAGAAATGGCGGTGGTCCCTCCATGCTCGAGTGCAAAATGGTGCGCTTCTTTGGCCATTTTGAGGGGGATGCCCAGACCTACCGCGCTGACGGTGAAGTGGAAGATATCCGCACCAACCGCTGTTGCCTGAAACTCTTCCGCCAGCGCGTGGAAGAAACTGGCCTTATCAACGCTGACGAATTCAACACCATTGATGGCGAAGTAGCCGCACTTATCGAAGATGCTGTTCGCGCTGCGATTGATGCGCCACAACCACCAGCAAGTGCCCTACTGACTGATGTTTACGTCAGCTATTCAGAATAACAAGGAGAGTGATGATGGCCAGAACACTATCAATCAAGGATGCAATTAACGAAGCAATCGATCAGGAAATGTCCCGTGATCCTAACGTCATCATGATGGGCGAAGACATTGTCGGCGGTACCGGCGCATCGGGTGAAGACGATGCATGGGGCGGCGTGCTTGGTGTCACAAAAGGGCTTTATGCCAAACATCCTAACCAGATGATGGATACACCTCTGTCGGAAAGTGCCTATGTGGGGGCTGCCATTGGCGCTGCTACCTGCGGGCTCCGTCCGATCGCAGAGCTGATGTTTATCGATTTTATGGGCGTCTGCTTCGATCAGATTTTCAACCAAGCCGCCAAGTTCCGCTATATGTTTGGGGGGAAAGCAGAAACGCCAGTGGTGATCCGCGCCATGTGCGGCGCTGGTTTTAGAGCCGCAGCACAACACAGCCAGATGCTCACGCCTCTTTTCACCCATATTCCGGGGCTAAAGGTTGTTTGCCCATCAAATGCCTACGATGCCAAGGGGCTGCTTATTCAGTCCATCCGAGACAATGACCCAGTGATCTTCCTTGAGCATAAAAACCTCTATGCCACCGAATCTGATGTGCCGGAAGCCCCTTATGCCATTCCTTTTGGCGAAGCCAATGTACTTCGTGAAGGTAAAGACGTCACTCTTGTGTCTTATGGTCTGACCGTAACACGTGCAATGGAAGCGGCTGAGCAACTGGCGAAACAAGGCGTGCAATGTGAGGTGATTGACTTACGCACCCTCTCCCCACTTGATATCGATACTGTGGTGGAAAGCGTCGAAGAAACAGGTCGTTTGGTGTGTATCGATGAAGCCAGCCCACGCTGCTCAATCGCTGCGGACGTTTCTGCACAAGTGGCTGATTCAGCCTTCTCGTCACTAAAAGCACCGATTGCCATGGTAACCCCTCCCCATACGCCCGTACCTTTCTCTCCATCACTGGAAGACATCTATGTACCGACCGTTAACGACATTGTCAGCGCCGTAAACCGAACGATGAGGGCAAATAAATGAGTGAGAAAATCATACCTGTGGTGATGCCCAAATGGGGGCTTTCCATGAAGGAAGGCACCCTCACAGAATGGCATGTCGACGAGGGCGACACCATTGAAGTCGGTCAGGTGATCATGGATGTGGAAACCGACAAGATTGCCAGCGAGGTGGAAGCGCCGGACGCAGGGCTCCTGAGACGCAAGGTCGCTGAGGAAGGTAACATCTATTCGGTTCAGGCTCTGCTCGGTGTACTTGCGCCACCAGAGGTGACAGACGAAGAAATCGATGCCTATATCGCCGCCTTTGTTCAGCCCTCCTCCGACGAAGGAGACGAGGAAGAAGCGGCCTCCGCCTACGCATTTATCGACACCGACGCAGGACGCATTCGTTACAGTCATCTGAATGCCGACGCATCTGGAACACCTTATGTGCTGATACATGGCTTTGGCGGCGACTTGGATAACTGGTTGTTTAATATGGATGCCCTTGCCGAAAAAGCGCCTGTGCTGGCGCTTGATCTTCCAAACCATGGACAGTCAGCGATTTCAGCAGATGTGCAGTTTAACGACCTCATCAACACTGTCGTGACTGTGATGGACAAGCTCGATATTGAGAGAGCCCATTTGGTCGGTCATTCGATGGGCGGGCTTATCAGTGGTGAACTGGCAAGGCTCCATCCCAATAAGGTCGCTTCGCTGACTTTGATTGGCAGCGCTGGCCTTGGGAAAGACATCAACAGCAACTACATCCGTGGCTTTGTCGAATCAGAAAGCCGGAAAACCCTAAAACCTGTCTTGCAGCTGCTTTTTGCCGACAGCAGTTTGGTCACGCGTAATCTGGTCGATGATGTGCTCAAATACAAACGGCTTGATGGAGTAAAAGCCTCACTGAACACGCTCGCCGATCAGCTTTTTGTGGATGGCACCCAAAGCGTTGCGCTGGACTTAGATGCGATTCCGTCACCGCTTGTGATTTGGGGCGAGTCAGATGCGGTAATCCCTGCTTCGCACGCTTCAAACATCAGCAATGCAGAAGTGCACATTCTAGCAGGGGCTGGGCATATGGTGCAGATGGAGCAAGCGGCAGCAGTCAATGCCCTCATCCTTTCCCACACCCAATAGGTTTCGGTAACCACTAAAAAGGGATGCTCTGCATCCCTTAATTCTGCGCCTTGACCGCTTCAATTAAGCGTCTGGCAATGGTCCCTTCCGGTGCCACCAGCGGCAAGTCATCGACATCAAACCACTGCGCGTCCGTAAGCTCTTCATAGTCTGGATTAATCTCACCGCTCTCATAGTCTGCGACAAACCCCATCATCAGATTGGAAGGAAAAGCCCAAGGTTGACTGTCAAAGTAGCGGATGTTGCTGACGTCTATTCCTGTTTCTTCCTTCACCTCACGGGCAACGCATTGCTCCAGCGTCTCTCCCGCTTCGACAAAGCCGGCAATCACTGTGTACATGCCGTTTTTATGTCGCGGGTGATGGGCCAACAGAATTTGACCGCCCTTTTTAACAGCCACAATCACACAGGGTGAAACCCGTGGGTAATGAACCGTCTCACAGACATCACATACCATCGCTGGATGAGATGGCTCAAAGCGGTTTTTACTGCCACAGCGACTACAAAACACCTGAGAATCACGCATGTAATCAATCTGAATAGCGCGCCCTGCGAGATTGAACAGTTCACCGGGCAGGTGTAACAAAGATCGCAACCCAGCTAACTCAGTTTCACGTGCACTGTGGTGCTCATGCGCATACACAACCTCATGCCCATCAAAGTATCCTATGGCGTAGCTTGCCTTAACCCATTTATCCAATTGATTTTTAGCAACAAGTGGCAGGTTGTGATCAGTCAGCCAGAGTTTTCCGTCGATTACACAACACAGATATACAAGATCTTTTTGATCAGACATAACAACACTTCGATCCTTGCTTGGCCGGGCGATTTGAGGCACTCTAAAATCAGTAACCTGATGTTAGACAATTGATGGCCTGATTGATATGGCTGTAATCCTATAAAAGCGCTCAGGTGCGCTGATCATGAGGAACGTGGTCATGCTTAATAAACTCGAAAAAGCACAACAACAGTGGGGCGGTTACAGTGATGTGATCGACTACTGGTTAACGTTAAGACAGGAACTGCTGGTTCAGTACTGCAAAGTGGCTGGTCTTTCTGGCAACAATAAAAACTGTCTGCCAACCGAAGAAGAATTGAATCGATTCTGTGAAGCCTTGGTGGACTATATCTCCGCCGGTCACTTCAAAATCTATGACATGGTCATGGAGCGTTGGAAAGCGACTGGTTTCTCCACCAACGAAGAAATTGATGGTCTCTACTTACATATAGTAGAAACGACAGAGCCCCTTCTGAACTTCAATGACAAGTACAGTGGATTTGTCTTAGATGACGATAATTTCGCGGGTTTTGACAGCGATATTTCTACTGTTGGTGAAATCATGGAAATGCGCTTCGAAAAAGAAGACATGCTGATCCAGCTGATTGCGGACAGCTTAGCAATTCCTCCCGGCGCTTAATATTTAACGTTTCCAGGCCTTCCGGTTGATGTTATTCATCAGCCGGTTTTCTAGACTCCGCTTCTCGCTTCTCGCTTCTCGCTTCTCGCTTCTCGCTTCTCGCTTCTCGCTTCTCGCTTCTCGCTTCTCGCTTCTCGCTTCTCGCTTCTCGCTTCACAAATAGTCTCTGACTTATTGAAAATCAGGCAATAAAAAAGGCACCCCGAAGGATGCCTTTTATCAGTCATGACGCGAGATTAGTTCTCGTCGCTCAGACCTGCGTTCAGCAGTGCTGCCAGATCCTGAGATGCCTGTTCAGCATCGATTTGCGGAGCTACTGGCTCTTCTACCACGTTGCGACGCGCTTGGCGCGACTTGTGGTAAGCAAAACCGGTACCCGCAGGGATCAGACGACCAACGATTACGTTCTCTTTCAGGCCGCGCAGTTCGTCGCGCTTGCCAGATACAGCTGCTTCGGTCAGTACGCGGGTCGTTTCCTGGAACGATGCCGCAGAGATGAACGATTCAGTTGCCAGAGACGCTTTGGTGATACCCAGCAGATCGCGCTCGAAGCTTGCAGGCTGTTTGCCTTCCGCTTCCAGCATACGGTTCGCAATAGTTACGCGAGAGTATTCTACCTGCTCGCCTTCCAGGAACTCAGAGTCGCCTGAAGACAGGATAGTTACTTTGCGCAGCATCTGACGAACGATAGTCTCGATGTGCTTATCGTTAATCTTAACGCCCTGCAGACGGTAAACGTCTTGTACTTCGTTAGTGATGTACTCAGTTACTGCACGCACGCCACGAAGACGCAGAATGTCGTGTGGAGATTCTGGACCATCGGCGATGACGTCACCTTTCTCAACCTTCTCACCTTCAAATACGTTCAGCTGACGCCACTTAGGAATCATCTCTTCGTATGGAGAACCGTCAGTTGGCGTGATGATCAGGCGGCGTTTACCTTTGGTTTCTTTACCGAAGGAAACTGCACCCGTGATCTCTGCCAGAATTGCAGGCTCTTTAGGCTTACGAGCTTCGAACAGGTCCGCAACGCGTGGCAGACCACCGGTGATATCTTTCGTACCGCCAGATTCCTGAGGAATACGAGACAGAGTATCACCCACACCTACGTTTGCACCGTCTTCCAGCTGGACAATTGCTTTACCAGGTAGGAAGTATTGTGCAGGCATGTCAGTACCCGGGATCATCACAGCGTTACCAGATGCATCAAGCAGTCGAACGGTAGGACGCATGTCTTTACCCGCTGACGTACGCTCTGCAGCGTCCAGAATAACCATTGAAGACAGACCGGTCAGTTCGTCCGTTTGACGTTGAACGGTTACACCGTCAATCATGTCAACAAACTCGATACGACCTTCTACTTCAGTGATGATCGGCATGGTGTGCGGATCCCAGTTCGCCACGGTTTCGCCCGCGTTAACTGCATCGCCATCCAGCTTGCTCAGTACACAACCGTAAGGCAGCTTGTAGCTTTCCTTGGTACGGCCGAACTCATCAACGATAGTCAGCTCGGATGCACGTGAAGTGATCACCAGCTTGCCAGCGTTGTTAGTAACGAACTTCGCATTGTGCAGGTGCATAGAACCGTTGTTCTTCACCTGGATGCTGCTTTCCGCTGCCGCACGAGATGCCGCACCACCGATGTGGAACGTACGCATCGTCAGCTGGGTACCTGGTTCACCGATTGACTGTGCCGCGATAACACCAACAGACTCGCCGTGGTTAACAATGTGACCACGAGCCAGGTCGCGACCGTAACAGTTTGCACAACAACCGAAGTCAGTTTCACAGGTTACGACAGAACGCACTTTCACCTGGTCAACAGAGTTTTGCTCCAGGATGTCACACCACTTCTCATCAAGCAGGGTGTTGCGTGGAGCCAGTACTTCATCAGTACCTGGCTTGAGTACGTCTTCTGCTACCACACGGCCCAGAACACGCTCACGCAGTGCTTCTTTAACGTCACCACCTTCGATAACTGCCATCATGTTGATACCTTCTGAGGTACCACAGTCAGTTTCAGTGACCACAACGTCTTGAGCTACGTCTACCAGACGACGGGTCAGGTAACCGGAGTTCGCAGTCTTCAGTGCGGTATCCGCCAGACCTTTACGTGCACCGTGCGTCGAGATGAAGTACTGGAGTACGTTCAGACCTTCACGGAAGTTTGCGGTGATTGGCGTTTCGATGATCGAGCCATCTGGTTTCGCCATCAGACCACGCATACCCGCCAACTGACGAATCTGTGCAGCAGAACCACGAGCACCTGAGTCGGCCATCATGTATACGCTGTTGAACGACTTCTGCTCTTCTTCTTCACCATCACGGTTAATCACGGTGTCGAAAGACAGGTTATCCATCATCGCTTTAGCAACTTGTTCGTTCGCTGCAGCCCAGATATCGATAACTTTGTTGTAACGTTCGCCAGCAGTAACCAGACCAGACTGGAACTGCTCCTGGATCTCAGCAACTTCAGCTTCTGCCGCTTCGATCAGGTCGTATTTCGCCTGTGGGATAACCATGTCGTCGATACCAACAGATACACCAGACAGTGCCGCGTAAGCGAAACCGGTGTACATAATTTGGTCAGCGAAGATAACGGTATCTTTCAGACCCAGTGCACGGTAACAGGTGTTCAGCAGAGCAGAGATTTGCTTCTTGCCCAGCGCCTGGTTAACGATGCTGTATGGCAGGCCTTCAGGCACGATTTGCCACAGCATTGCACGACCGACAGTGGTGTCCACCAGCTCAATTTTCTCAGAGCGGTTACCCATTTCGTCGAACAGCACTTCTTTGATACGAACCTTAACGCGCGCATGCAGTTCTGCACTGCCAGTACGGTATGCTTTTTCAGCTTCCGCAGGACCAGACAGGTAAAGTGCTTCACCTTTCGCGTTAACTTTCTCACGGGTCATGTAGTACAGACCCAATACAACGTCCTGAGAAGGTACGATGATTGGATCACCGGACGCAGGAGACAGGATGTTGTTGGTCGACATCATCAGAGCACGCGCTTCTAGCTGTGCTTCCAGTGTCAGAGGTACGTGAACAGCCATCTGGTCACCATCGAAGTCGGCGTTGTATGCCGCACAAACGAGTGGGTGCAGTTGGATTGCTTTACCTTCAATGAGCACTGGTTCAAACGCCTGGATACCCAGACGGTGAAGTGTCGGTGCACGGTTCAGCAGTACTGGGTGTTCACGGATAACTTCATCCAGAATATCCCAAACGACCGCTTCTTCGCGCTCTACCATCTTCTTAGCCGCTTTGATGGTGGTCGCCAGACCACGAGCTTCCAGCTTGCCGTAGATAAATGGTTTGAACAGCTCAAGTGCCATCTTCTTAGGAAGACCACACTGGTGCAGACGCAGGTATGGACCAACGGTGATTACCGAACGACCAGAGTAGTCTACACGCTTACCAAGCAGGTTCTGACGGAAACGACCTTGCTTACCTTTGATCATGTCAGCCAGAGACTTCAGAGGACGCTTGTTCGAACCAGTAATGGCACGACCACGGCGACCGTTGTCCAGCAGGGCGTCAACTGACTCTTGCAGCATACGTTTTTCGTTACGTACGATGATGTCAGGTGCAGCCAGATCCAGCAGGCGCTTCAGACGGTTGTTACGGTTGATAACACGACGGTACAGATCGTTCAGATCTGATGTCGCGAAACGACCGCCATCCAGTGGTACCAGCGGACGCAGATCCGGCGGCAGTACTGGAAGAACAGTCAGGATCATCCACTCAGGATTGTTTCCAGACTGCAGGAATGCTTCAACAAGCTTCAGGCGCTTGGTGATTTTCTTGCGCTTGGTTTCAGAGTTGGTTTCTTCCAGCTCTTCGCGCATCAGTTCAGCTTCAGCTGCCAGGTCCATGTTCGCCAGCAGGGCTTTCACTGCTTCGGCACCCATACGAGCGTCGAATTCATCACCCCATTGCTCCAGCGCGTCCAGATACTGTTCTTCAGACAGCATTTGGCTACGCTCAAGATCGGTCATGCCTGGTTCGATCACAACGTATGATTCGAAGTACAGAACACGCTCGATGTCACGCAGAGGCATGTCCATCAGCAAACCGATACGGCTAGGCAGTGATTTCAGGAACCAGATGTGGGCAACAGGTGAAGCCAGCTCAATGTGACCCATACGTTCACGACGTACTTTGGTCTGAGTAACTTCAACACCACATTTTTCACAGATCACGCCACGGTGCTTCAGGCGCTTGTATTTACCACAAAGACATTCGTAGTCTTTTACCGGGCCAAAGATACGTGCACAGAACAGACCGTCACGCTCAGGCTTAAAGGTACGGTAGTTAATGGTTTCTGGCTTTTTCACTTCACCGAAAGACCATGAACGGATCATGTCTGGTGAAGCAAGACCGATTTTGATTGCATCAAATTCTTCGGTCTTGTGCTGTGCTTTCAGAAACTTAAGTAAGTCTTTCACATTCGGCTCCTGTGAGGAGTTGACCCATAAAAGTGCAGACACTCTGCACTTTCATATTGATACCGGAAATTCCCTTTGTATTTGAGATGCAGCCTTATTGCTGCATCTCGTTTTACGCTGGGAAGTGCAAACAAGCCTGGGCTTATTCGTCTTCCAGCTCGATGTTGATACCCAACGAGCGGATTTCTTTCAGCAGTACGTTGAAAGATTCCGGCATACCCGGTTCCATGCGGTGATCGCCGTCGACGATGTTCTTATACATCTTCGTACGACCGTTCACGTCATCCGACTTAACAGTCAGCATTTCCTGCAGGGTGTATGCTGCGCCGTATGCTTCCAGCGCCCACACTTCCATCTCACCGAAACGCTGACCACCGAACTGAGCTTTACCACCCAGCGGTTGCTGAGTAACAAGGCTGTAAGAACCGGTAGAACGGGCGTGCATCTTATCGTCAACCAAGTGGTTCAGTTTCAGCATGTACATGTAACCAACAGTTACAGGACGCTCAAACTTCTCACCAGTACGACCGTCGAACAGGTTCAGCTGACCAGATTCTGGCAGGTCACCCAGTTTCAACAGTTCTTTGATTGCCGGCTCTGGTGCACCATCGAACACAGGGGTTGCGATTGGCAGACCGCTTCGCAGGTTCTTGATCAGCGTATGCACTTCTTCGTCAGTCAGCGTACTGATATCCACTTTCTGACGCGTGTCACCCAGATCGTAAACCTTCTGCAGGAACTCACGGAATTTCGCCAGTTCTTGCTGCTCTTTGATCATCTTATTGATCTTGTTACCGATACCTTTCGCCGCCAGGCCAAGGTGGGTTTCAAGGATCTGACCGATGTTCATACGAGACGGTACACCCAGTGGGTTCAGTACGATATCTACTGGCTCACCAGTTTCGTCATACGGCATGTCTTCAACAGGGTTGATCTTAGAGATAACACCCTTGTTACCGTGACGACCCGCCATCTTATCACCAGGCTGGATGCGACGTTTAACAGCCAGGTACACCTTAACAATCTTAAGGACGCCTGGTGCCAGATCGTCACCCTGAGTGATCTTACGGCGTTTGGTGTCGAACTTCTTATCGAAGTCAGCTTTCAGTTCGTCGTACTGCTCAGCCAGTTGCTCCAGCTGAGTTTGCAGTGCTTCGTCGTCAAGAGTCTGAGAAAGCATCGCCTGGCGATCCATGTTCGCCAGTTTGTCTTGGCTGTAACCAGCATTTGCCAGTACGCCACGAACACGTGCTACCAGACCACCTTCCAGAATAGAGAACTCTTCTGTCAGGTCTTTCTTGGCTTCTTTCAGCTGCATTTCTTCGATTTCAAGCGCACGCTTGTCTTTCTCTACACCATCACGGGTAAATACTTGTACGTCGATAACCGTACCAGATACGCCGTTAGGAACACGCAGAGAAGAGTCTTTTACGTCAGACGCTTTCTCACCGAAGATTGCACGTAGCAGTTTTTCTTCTGGAGTTAGCTGAGTTTCGCCTTTAGGCGTCACTTTACCGACCAGAATGTCGCCGCCTTTCACTTCCGCACCGATGTATACAACACCAGATTCGTCCAGCTTAGACAGCGCAGCTTCACCCACGTTAGGGATGTCAGCAGTAATTTCTTCGCTACCCAGTTTAGTATCACGCGCCACACACTGGAGTTCCTGGATGTGGATGGTAGTCAGGCGGTCTTCCTGTACTACGCGCTCAGATACAAGGATGGAGTCCTCGAAGTTGTAACCGTTCCAAGGCATGAACGCGATACGCATGTTCTGGCCAAGTGCCAGCTCACCCAGATCAGTCGAAGGACCGTCTGCCAGTACGTCACCGCGCTGCACAGGCTCGCCTGGCATCACACATGGACGCTGGTTGATACAGGTGTTCTGGTTAGAACGGGTGTACTTCGTCAGGTTGTAGATGTCGATACCTGCTTCGCCTGGTACCAGCTCATCTTCATTAACCTTAATAACGATGCGTGATGCGTCTACGGACTGAACCATACCGCCGCGTTTCGCAACAGCTGTTACGCCCGAGTCAACCGCTACTGCACGTTCAATACCAGTACCTACCAGCGGCTTATCAGCGCGCAGCGTTGGTACTGCCTGACGTTGCATGTTCGCACCCATAAGTGCACGGTTAGCATCGTCGTGCTCAAGGAACGGGATCAGAGATGCCGCCACCGATACAACCTGGTTGGTTGCAACGTCCATGTACTGAACATGGTCACGTGGGTGCAGACCTGATTCACCTTTCTGACGAGCAGTGATCAATTCATCTGTGAAAGAGCCGTCTTCATTCAGCGCGGCGTTTGCCTGCGCGATAACGAACTGACCTTCTTCAATCGCAGATAGGTAGTCGATGTCATCGGACACTTTACCGTCAACAACTTTACGGTAAGGCGTTTCCAGGAAGCCGTACGGGTTAGTACGCGCAAACGCTGAAAGCGAGTTGATCAGACCGATGTTTGGACCTTCAGGCGTTTCGATAGGACATAGGCGACCGTAGTGGGTTGCGTGTACGTCTCGAACTTCAAAGCCTGCGCGTTCACGCGTCAGACCGCCTGGACCCAGTGCAGAAATACGACGCTTGTGCGTGACTTCTGACAGCGGGTTGTTCTGGTCCATAAACTGTGACAGCTGAGAAGAGCCAAAGAACTCTTTAACTGCCGCAGAAATAGGCTTAGCGTTGATCAGATCCTGTGGCATCACGTTGTCGAGATCGCCAAGGCTCAGACGCTCTTTAACCGCACGCTCAACACGCACCAGACCTACACGGAACTGGTTCTCAGCCATTTCACCAACAGAGCGGATACGACGGTTGCCCAGGTGGTCGATATCGTCCACCTCACCGATACCGTTACGGATATCGATCAGCTTGCGCATCACTTCAATGATGTCATCGTGGCTCAGTACGCCCGGACCGGTCATTTCTTCACGAGTCAGGGAGCTGTTGAACTTCATGCGGCCTACCGCAGACAGATCGTAACGATCTTCTGAGAAGAACAGGCTTTCGAACAGCTGTTCTGCTGCTTCACGCGTTGGTGGCTCACCAGGACGCATCATGCGGTAGATTTCAACCAACGCGGTCAGACGGTCAGTCGTGCTGTCGATACGCAGGGTATCAGACATGTACGGGCCGTGATCCAGGTCGTTGGTGAACAGGGTTTCGATCTTCTTGTGGCCAGCCTGAGACAAAAGCGCCAGAGTTTCCAGGCTCAGCTCTTGGTTAGCACCCGCGATGATCTCACCGGTTTCCTCGTTGATGTAGTCACGTGCAGCAACTTTACCCACGATGTACTCAACAGGGACTTCAATTTGTTTCACGCCGTCTTTTTCGAGCTGGCGAATGTGGCGCGCAGTGATGCGGCGACCTTGCTCGATGTATACCTTACCGTCAGCTTCAATATCGAAGCTCGCAGTTTCACCACGAAGACGATCAGGTACCAATTCCATCACCAGTGACTTGCCCTGAACTTCGAAAACAACTTTCTCGAAGAACATGTCCAAGATCTGGTCGGTGGTGTATTCCAACGCACGCAGGATGATCGATGCAGGCAGCTTACGACGACGGTCAATACGTACGTACAGCAGGTCCTTAGGATCGAATTCAAAGTCCAACCATGAACCACGGTATGGAATGATACGCGCGTTATACAGCACTTTACCTGAGGAATGGGTTTTACCCTTATCGCTGTCGAAGAAGACGCCCGGGCTACGATGCAGCTGGGATACGATAACCCTCTCAGTACCGTTAATAACAAAGGTACCATTGTCCGTCATGAGTGGAATTTCACCCATGTAGACTTCTTGCTCTTTGATGTCTTTTACGGTGCCAGCAGGTGCATCTTTGTCAAACATCACCAGGCGCAGTTTAACGCGCAGTGGTGCAGAGTAAGTTACGCCACGGATCTGACATTCTTTAACATCGAAAACTGGCTCACCGAGACGATAGCTAACGTATTGCAGCTCGGAATTGCCGTTGTAGCTCTGAATCGGAAAGACAGAGCGAAAGGCAGCTTCAAGACCGTATTGCCCTTCTGGATCCTGCTCGATAAACTTTTCAAAAGAATCAAGCTGGATCGACAGCAAGTATGGCACGTCCAGAACTTGAGGACGCTTACCAAAATCCTTACGGATACGCTTTTTCTCGGTATAAGAGTAAACCATAGGGTTCCTCAGCTCGCTGATAAGTGACCCAAACTGTCCAGACTGAGGGACAGTAACTAATAACCACCGTTTACTGTAGGAACATCAGAGGGTTAATTCCGATGTATTTGCATGGTCAGCAGTGACTAAACGGGGTGCAAAATTCACCACTGCCCTACAGCGCAAAAAGGCCGGTGGCTATTTAGCCACCAGCCATTAGCCTTTTCAGGCTAAGAAGCTAAGCAATAATTACTTAACTTCAACAGAAGCACCAGCTTCTTCCAGATCTTTCTTCAGAGCTTCTGCTTCTTCTTTAGAAACAGCTTCTTTCAGAGGTGCTGGAGCGCCGTCAACAACTGCTTTCGCTTCTTTCAGGCCCAGACCAGTCGCGCCGCGAACTGCTTTGATTACTGCAACTTTGTTTGCACCAGCAGCAGTCAGGATTACGTCGAATTCAGTTTGCTCTTCTGCAGCTTCACCAGCAGCAGCGCCGCCAGCAACAACTGCTGCAGCAGCAGAAACACCGAACTTCTCTTCCATAGCTTCGATCAGTTCAACAACTTGCATTACAGACATTTCTGCAACTGCGTCTAGGATTTGCTCGTTAGTGATAGACATAACAATTCTCTTTAAAGTCAACAATTAGTTTAAATAGCAACCAGTAAAAAGCAATGCGAATTACGCAGCTTCTTTCTGATCGCGAACAGCCGCGATAGTGCGAACCAGCTTGCCAGCAGACGCTTCTTTCATGCACATCATCAGACGTGCGATAGCTTCGTCGTAAGTTGGCAGCGTTGCCAGTACGTCAGCGTTAGTCAGCGCGCCTTCGAATGCAGCAGCTTTGATCTCGAAATCTTTGTTCTCTTTCGCGAAGTCTTTGAAAAGACGCGCTGCAGCACCTGGGTGCTCAGTAGAGAACGCAATCAGTGTAGGACCAACAAAAATGTCTTTCAGACATTCGTAGTCAGTACCGTCTACTGCACGACGAGCCAGTGTGTTACGAACAACTTTCATGTAAACACCCGCTTCACGCGCTTGTTTACGAAGAGAAGTCATCGCGCCAACTGTTACGCCGCGAGAATCAGCTACAACTGCAGACAGGGCACCGCTGGCAGCTTCGTTGACTTCAGCAACAATTGCTTTTTTGTCTTGAAGATTTAATGCCATTTGGATTTGCTCCTGGATTGTTTTTACACCACTCGCTGCTTCACAGCAGGAGAGTAATTACGGCGCAGATCCAAGAAAGAAATATATCTATCATGTTCCTGGCACCGTCTACGTAGGTAACGATTAAGTCTTACTTATGTAAGACGCCTACGGTCTTGGACGAAGTTCGGCAAGCCGAACTTAGCCATAAATTTGAAGCGACGAATTATACAGCAACTCATCGCTTCAGGCAATTAGTTTGCTTGTGCGTCCAGAGTGTTCTGGTCAACCGCAACACCTGCACCCATAGTGGTAGAGATGCTTACTTTCTTGATGAAAGCGCCTTTCGCTGAAGAAGGCTTAGCTTTCTTCAGAGCTACCAGCAGAGCTTCCAGGTTACCTTTCAGCTTGTCAGCGTCGAAGTCAACCTTACCGATGGTGGTGTGGATGATACCGTTCTTGTCGTTACGGTAACGAACCTGACCAGCTTTAGCGTTCTTAACTGCTTCAGCAACGTTAGGAGTTACAGTACCAACTTTCGGGTTTGGCATCAGACCGCGAGGACCCAGGATAGTACCCAGTTGACCTACAACGCGCATTGCATCTGGAGATGCGATAACTACGTCGAAGTTCATTTCGCCTTTCTTAACTTGCTCAGCCAGGTCTTCCATACCAACGATGTCAGCACCCGCTTCTTTAGCAGCGTCAGCGTTCGCACCTTGAGTGAATACCGCTACGCGGATGTCACGGCCAGTACCGTGTGGCAGTACAGTTGCGCCACGAACGTTTTGGTCTGATTTACGTGCATCGATGCCCAGGTTAACAGCAACGTCTACACTTTCAACGAATTTAGCAGTAGCCAGTTCTTTCAGAAGAGCAACAGCTTCGTTGATGTCGTACTCACGAGTCACATCAACTTTCTCGCGGATTACGCGCATGCGCTTAGTCAGTTTTGCCATTGTCTTAACCCTCTACTACCAGACCCATTGAACGAGCGGTACCAGCGATTGAGCGTTTCATCGCTTCAATGTCTGCACCAGTCATGTCTTTCGCTTTAGTTTCAGCGATTTCCTGGATCTGAGCGTCGGTAACAGTACCAACTTTCTCAGTGTTAGGACGGCCTGAACCAGACTTAATACCTGCTGCTTTCTTCAGCAGAATTGCTGCAGGTGGAGTCTTCATTTCGAAAGTGAAAGAACGGTCGCTGTATACAGAGATAACTACTGGAGTTGGCAGACCTTTCTCTAGAGATTCTGTACGTGCGTTGAACGCTTTACAGAATTCCATGATGTTCACGCCGTGCTGACCCAGAGCTGGACCAACTGGTGGACTTGGGTTAGCCATACCAGCTGCAACTTGCAGCTTGATGTAAGCTTCTACTTTTTTAGCCATTACTAAATACCTAAATTTGGGTTCAAACGTCTACTTTCGACAAGCAGACTCCCCGTTTAACAAAAGGGCGCGAAATTGTATTCAAATTTCGCGCCCCTCGCAACTGTTACCGAGCAAAAAATGATCAGGATTTTTCTACTTGGCTGAATTCCAGTTCTACCGGTGTTGCACGGCCGAAGATAGAGACAGATACCTTCAAGCGGCTCTTTTCGTAATCGACTTCTTCTACCACACCGTTGAAGTCCGCAAATGGGCCTTCAGTAACACGGATAACTTCACCCGCTTCATACACAGTTTTGTGTACTGGCGATTCGCTCGCTTTCTCCAGACGGTTCAAGATAGCGTCCGCTTCTTTATCAGAAATCGGCGCTGGGCGATCTGGTGTACCGCCGATGAAGCCCATTACACGTGGTACGCTACGCACCAGGTGCCATGACTCATCGTTCATCAGCATCTGAACCAAAACATAACCTGGGAAGAACTTACGCTCGCTCTTGCGACGCTGACCTGCGCGCATTTCAACTACTTCCTCGGTCGGTACCAGTACCTCACCAAAGAAGTCTTCCATCTCGTGCATTTTGATATGTTCTTTCAGCGACTTCGCTACACGGCCTTCAAAGCCAGAGAAAGCCTGAACAACATACCAACGTTTTTTTGGAGCTTCGCTCATGTAGTTAACCTCACACGCCAGTGAATAGGCGGACCAGACGGACCATGATTCCGTCGATGCCCCACAGGATGAGCGCCATGACGACAGTGACAGCCAGAACGATGAGAGTGGTCTGCAAAGTTTCCTGGCGAGTAGGCCATACCACTTTACGCACTTCCATACGCGATTCACGTGCAAAGTTGATCGCTGCTTTACCTTTGGCAGTTAGTGCGGCAACACCACCAGCGGCGGCAACCAACATAACTACAGCTGCAGCTCGTAGCACGACAGACATATCACTGTACAGGCTATTTCCCACTACCGCTACGGCCAATAAGGCAAAGACCACAACCCATTTCAGGGCGTCCATTGACCCGGTTTGGGCTTCAGCATTCGCTTTCATACATTCTACCTGTAACTAGTCTACTTCATAGACGACAACAACCTCGCGTCAGCGAGGTAAAAGAACAAGGAAAATAGCTTTAGATTCATATGATCGTCTATTTTCTTATCCCTAAAACAATGTTCACTGCGGCAAATCGGTGAAAAAAAGTTCAATCCAAAGATTTGGCGCAGAAAAAGGGCATCAAATGATGCCCTTTTTGCTAGTCCGTCGTCAAATCTTATTCGACGATTTTAGCAACAACGCCCGCACCAACAGTACGGCCGCCTTCACGGATTGCAAAGCGCAGACCTTCGTCCATCGCGATTGGTGCAATCAGAGTTACAACCATTTGGATGTTGTCGCCTGGCATTACCATCTCAACGCCTTCTGGCAGTTCGATAGTACCGGTCACGTCAGTAGTACGGAAGTAGAACTGTGGACGGTAGCCTTTGAAGAACGGAGTATGAC
>NZ_FIZX01000011.1 GCF_900055185.1 Grimontia celer
AACATCGATAAATCTTTTGTCTATCAATCACGAGTGCCCACACAGATTGCATAGGTCAAATTGTTAAAGAACGTTGACTTGAAGAAGCGTCGCTTCTCACCGTCAGGGCTGCGAATTTTACGCTGCCAGGCGATGAAGTCAAGAAGAAATTTTGAGATTTTTCAACGTTGCTTTCGCAACCCTCAAAACACCTTGTTGACTCACCTCTTCACCGCACTTTTCAATGCTTTGATGATGAGGTTTTCGCGTTTCGACTTGGTAGGCATTTCCTTGTTGGGAGCCGCTTGCCGTGTCGATGGGGCGCATTATAGGGAGGTCTCGAATTCTGGCAAGCGATTTTTGCGAAAAAAGTCACAAAAACCGGCTAACCGTTCACTAATCCAGCAGATTGGTGAATTTAGACACAGAAACAGGAAGGATTAGGTTTTGCTCTATACCATTTCTATCAATCCACGTTGCTTGGTACTCTAAAACTACTGCGAACGGAACCTCCTCGCCAGACTCATTTTCGTACTCAATAGGTGTTGCCTGAGTTACTTCAACGACAAAAGGTGCAGTATCACCTAAATGACAAGATTGGATATCTTCAAAGGTCTTATCTTTGCAAGCACCGTCAATTGTGTTGACCGTATGAATCAATGCAATCTGATTCTCTAGTAATTGTTTCGCTTCCACAAACATAAGTGCGTTTGCCTTTTCAACTTCGAGGTAGCTATATAGCTTTAACGTTCCAACACCTGACAAAACGACAACCAATATAGCGATAAGCGTCTCGACAAGAGAAAAGCCTTTATCAGAAGTCATGGATACTTCCTTTAACAAGCTTAGGCGCCCCCCCTGAGCTTGGGTTTTCCGAGTCCCCATTATACTTGGGTTTAAAAGAACCTCTGACACGAGATACTGAATCTGGTACATCTAAAAGATACTGACCAGCACTTTCAAAAGAACCATGAAAGTAAAAAGGTAGTTTTCCCCATTTAGAAGCGTCATCCTCATAGAGATGTTTTAACTCATCACACAAAGACTTCATTGCGCCGTCATTACACATAATATGGTTGGTTCCGTCAGTCTTTTTATACGCCCCCCAAGAGTGCGCAACATTGGATTCACTATGACCAATCGAAAACTGCAAAATTGATCCATTAAACGTGAATGCTGTTTTTGCACCAACAACACCGTTTTTGACAACAATTAGTGCCGGTTTGTTAGCATCTCCGCCACCAGACAATCCTTGAAGGTAACAGTCTCCTTCAACCCAAACAGAATTGGCATCGTTGCTTTCCAATAATGTTTTAATATCCGCACCACATTCTGAAACTTTGTCTTTGTCCGTCTGTGCAGACCCGGTCACCAATACTTTATCGAACGTTTTTTTAACATTTTCCCATTCAGCTCTTGGGACATCAAAAAACTCTTCGAATACATTGATGTTCTCCTGACCATGTAAAATGTCCAACTCAAAGTTATTTGTTATTGGGTTCGAGTTTTCGGGGATGTATGTACTAAACGAGTCACCACACTTTTCTTTTTCGCCCTGCAAATCAGAAGTGAACTTTGCCGCACCTACATCTATTGTCACATCACCACCGGCAATAATTGCAATGCACTCGTAAGTATCTACACCACCAACTGCTCCAATCTTGTTACCTTTCGCCGGAGCCCAATCGTTACCTCCCTCTACAACCAAGCTACCTGATGTCTTAAACGCCGCAGCTGTTGCACCTCCAGCCTGTATGACAATTTTGGAAGATGCATAGCCTACTGAAGAAGAAAGTAGCCAAGGACTTTCAGAACCAATAACAGTAATTAAACTGCCACTAGAGCCTTCGCATTCATCAAATTCTGAGTCTGAAAAATCTGCATCATTAGGATTTAATTCATTTTGCTCAAACACCGCAATCGCACAGTCCAACCCTGCTTTTGCACTAGCTCTCTGCTTTGCATCCAAAATCTGGTTTTGCGTCTTCTTAACGTCGGCCAGCCCGGAGTTCGCAACCGAAACCGCGAACAAAGCAACAATGAGCAAAATGCCGCTGACTACAGCGAGGGTTGCCATTCCTTTTTGACTGTTCATGCTTGTTAGCCATCCACATTAGGGACTGTCACCGTGAAATTCACAGTGTCTGAGATTGAACTGTCACTTTTCAGTGACGCTGTAATAGTGACTTCAACTGTTTGGGCTTTATTGGTGGAGCCAACACTTTGCAGGAGAGAACGCTTGAAACTTAGAGATTCTATGGATAGGCGATCAAACGTCATATCTTTCCAATGGGAGCTGTCACAACTCCAATTTCCCAACCCTCTCCAATTTTCATAAATTTCAATAACATTATCCCCATTTGCATCTGTACCTTTACGATATCCTTTTGCATCATCTTTACCATAAGTAGAAGCACCAGCTCGTTTATCGTGGTTATATAGAAAGCGAATGCAACTACCTTCTGTCTCAGTTGCACCATCACTGATGAGAATTGATGAGAAATCCCCTAGCTTTCCCTCTGCTCGGAAAGGATTTACAGAAGTACAGTCATAGCAAAACCCTGCACGTGCTATCTCATTTTTCATCGTGTCTGCGATGATGTTTAATTGGGTTCTAAGAAAATCGTTTTGAAGTTGCTTGGTCCCAAATTCGGTATTAATGGTAAAAAGCGCCAAAGATGATGCGATGACAATTAAGCTGACGGTCATTCCCACCATCATTTCTACCAGTGTATAACCGCGGGCACGTCTCATGATGGACACGATTCCCAACCGGTCACAGCGGTATTGCTACACCCTTTCAACCCAACATACCTACGGATCATAATCCCTGATTCTTTGCCTGTTTCTTCTCCATGCGCTAGCTTCACCGTTTTGTCATTTGAAGGCATGCCGGATATAGGAGAGAAATAGAAAAGTTTTGCTGGATCTGTGAGTGCAGGCTCTTGAACATTAACCATCGCCCCTTTCTCCAAAATGACCTTCTGCAGACCTTCACTATCAGAACAGCTGAAGTTTGCAACTTCGGATTTTTCACTGAGCCCAATACAGCCGTTATCCGTTTCACTTGAAGGCACATAATGCACATAGATATTGCGATGGCGTCGCAGGGATTCCGATTGTCCAACTTCCAGGACCGAAAGTAATTGGGATGCCTTATTTTCTACAACAGCCGCTTTATGAGAAGACACATAGGTTGGCACAGCTACCGCTGTGACGACTGCCAATACAGACACCGTCGTTATCATTTCAATTAAGCTAAATCCGCGCTGTAGATTCCAATATCTCACAACAAATTCCTTTAGCGTCTGCTGTACCTTGTTTCCATACTATCAACGGCGATACCGTAGGTCTCTGGAATTAAAACGAATTTTACGTATAGCGAACCAAAAAATGACGCTGAGAACTAAGACATTACATTTAGGTATGACGTTGCTCGAAATCTTGATAGCAATTGCGATTATCGGTGCCATTGCAACGATTGCTGTACCAGCGGTAGGGGAATACCTAATCAAATCAGAACGTAGCCGAGTCCAAGTGGATTTGTACCAATTACAGACACATGCGGAGCAAACATTTACCGCAACAGGTAGCTACCCAACTGATACAACCCTTGTTTGTACAAAGTGCCAAGTCTCAGATGAATACAATTTTTCTATCACCACAGGCGGCTCAGGTAGTGATGTGTATAAAATCAAAGCCACTCCAAAGACGACTTCAAGACAAGACAAAGATACTGACTGCCACACCATGGTTATCAATGCCGCTTCAGAGCAGTACAACTTCAAAAAAGATGGAAGTACCATAGCTAACAACGGTGATTGCTGGACATAAAAAAACCGGCGGATTCGCCGGTTTTTCGTTTTTCTCTGACTGACTGTTAGCTGGTCAGATCGTCAAAGAATTTCTTCACGCCATCGAAGAAGCCTTCTGATTTAGGCTTGTGCTTTTTCGCGGCACTGCCCCCCAGAGATTCTTCGAATTCGCGCAGCAGCTCTTTCTGTTTGCTGCTGAGGTTAACTGGAGTTTCTACTACCAGTTTACAGATCAGGTCGCCTAGGCCACCGCCACGCACTGACTGTACACCTTTACCGCGCATTCGGAACATGCGGCCAGTTTGGGTTTCAGTTGGTACTTTTAGGCTTACACGACCGTCCAGCGTTGGCACTTCTACTTCACCGCCCAATGCTGCCATCGTAAAGCTAACTGGCACTTCACAGTACAAGTTGTTGCCATCACGGGTGAAGATGTGGTGGTCACGTACATGTACCTGTACGTAAAGATCGCCTGCTGGCGCACCAAATTCACCGGCTTCGCCTTCACCTGTCAGACGGATACGGTCGCCTGTGTCTACACCTGCTGGGATTTTAACGCTGAGGGTCTTGGTTTTCTGAACACGGCCCTGGCCATGGCAGCTGTCACAAGGGTCTTTGATAATCTTGCCGCGACCATGACAGGTTGGACAGGTTTGCTGTACCGCAAAGAAACCCTGACGCATTTGTACCTGACCGGCACCATGACAGGTTCCACATGTTTGTGGAGATGAACCTGGTTTAGCACCACTGCCACCACACGGATCACAGCTTACGTAAGTTGGAACATCAATCTCTTTGGTCACACCACGGACTGCTTCTTCCAGAGAAAGCTCCATGTTGTAGCGAAGGTCTGCACCACGCTGGGCACGTGAATGACCGCCACGACGACCACCACCAAAGATGTCGCCAAACACGTCACCAAAGATATCGCTGAAGTCTGCGCCGCCACCGAAGCCGCCACCACCGCCCATTCCACCTTGTTCAAAGGCTGCATGGCCGTATTGGTCATAAGCTGCGCGTTTTTGATCGTCTGTGAGGATTTCGTACGCCAGCTTCACTTCTTTAAATTTCTCGGCTGCCGTTTCATCACCTGGGTTTTTGTCCGGGTGATACTTCATCGCAAGACGCTTGTACGCCTTTTTGATGTCACGCTCACTGGCGTCGCGGCTTACGCCAAGCACTTCATAAAAATCACGATTTGACATGTTTTGCTTGTCACCTGCTTCTATACCGGGCAAAAAAGTTAGCCCCGTATCATACAACTACGGGCGAAGGAGAAAATCCTCCTGCGCCCGTGCGAAATAAAACGGTTAAATCTTTCGATTCAGGTTTTGCCGCTTTTCAGTCACAAAACCTGTTTCAAGATGTTGCCCGGTCTTATTTTTTGTCGTCTTTTACTTCTTCAAACTCAGCATCAACAACATCGTCGTCTTGCTTAGTTTGCTCTGCACCGGCGTCTTGAGCTTGCGAAGCTTGTGCTTGCTGCTGAGCCACTTCCATCAGCTTCTGAGATGCTGCAATCAGTGCCTGCACTTTTGCGTCGATAGCTTCTTTATCTTCGCCTTTACGTGCTTCTTCCAGCTCGCTGATTGCCGCTTCGATCTTCTCTTTCTCGTCAGCTGGCAGTGCGTCGCCCGCTTCTTCGATTTGCTTGCGAGTGCCGTGAACCATTTGGTCAGCTTGGTTGCGCGCAGTCGCCAGTTCTTCGAACTTCTTGTCGGCTTCTTTGTTCGCTTCCGCTTCCTGAACCATTTTATCGATTTCGTCGTCGCTCAGACCGCCAGATGCCTGGATAGTGATCTTCTGCTCTTTACCTGTGCTCTTGTCTTTTGCAGACACGTGCAGGATACCGTCAGCATCCAGGTCGAAGATTACTTCGATTTGTGGCATGCCACGTGGTGCTGCGTTGATGCCTTCCAGGTTGAACTGACCCAGAGACTTGTTGTACGTCGCCTGCTTACGCTCACCTTGCAGTACGTGAATCGTTACTGCACTTTGGTTGTCTTCAGCAGTAGAGAACACTTGGTTCGCCTTAGTAGGGATGGTGGTGTTCTTCTCGATGAGCTTAGTCATCACGCCGCCCATGGTTTCGATACCCAGAGACAGTGGCGTTACGTCCAGCAGCAGAACGTCCTTCACGTCACCTGCCAGTACACCGCCCTGAACCGCTGCACCTACTGCAACTGCTTCATCAGGGTTCACGTCTTTACGTGCTTCTTTACCAAAGAATTCAGCAACTTTCGCTTGAACCATTGGCATACGAGTCTGACCACCAACCAAGATTACGTCGTTAATGTCGTTAACAGACAGGTCTGCGTCAGCCAGTGCTACTTTCAGTGGTTCCAGTGAACGTTGAACCAGATCTTCTACGAGTGATTCCAGTTTCGCACGGGTCACTTTAACGTTCATGTGCTTAGGACCTGTCGCATCTGCAGTGATGTATGGCAGGTTTACGTCAGTTTGCTGCGCAGAAGACAGTTCAATCTTTGCTTTCTCAGCTGCTTCTTTCAGACGCTGCATTGCCAGTGGATCTTTACGCAGGTCGATGCCTTGGTCTTTTTTGAACTCGTCAACCAAGTAGTTGATCATGCGGTTGTCGAAGTCTTCACCACCCAAGTGGGTGTCACCATTGGTTGCCAGTACTTCGAACGTCTTCTCGCCATCAACTTCGTCAATCTCGATGATAGAGATATCGAAAGTACCACCACCCAGGTCGTAAACTGCGATAGTGCGGTCACCACCTTGCTTGTCCAGGCCGTAAGCCAGCGCAGCAGCAGTTGGTTCGTTGATGATACGTTTAACTTCCAGACCCGCGATGCGGCCAGCGTCTTTAGTCGCTTGGCGTTGTGCGTCGTTGAAGTACGCAGGTACTGTGATAACTGCGCCAGTGACTTCCTCACCGAGGAAATCTTCTGCAGTTTTCTTCATTTTCTTCAGAACTTCAGCTGAGACCTGAGGAGCTGCCATTTTCTGGCCTTTAGCTTCTACCCATGCATCGCCGTTGTCAGCCTTAACGATTTTATAAGGCATGATTTCAATATCACGCTGAACTTCTTCGTCTTCGAAGCGACGACCGATCAGTCGTTTGATTGCAAACAGCGTGTTTTCTGGGTTGGTCACTGCCTGGCGTTTTGCTGGCTGACCTACCAGAGTTTCACCGTCCTGGGTGTACGCGATGATTGATGGCGTTGTGCGATCGCCCTCTGCGTTTTCGATTACGCGTGGCTTGTCACCGTCCAGTACTGCTACACATGAGTTGGTAGTACCCAAGTCGATACCAATGATCTTACCCATTTGGTTTTCTCCGAAAATTCGTCTTACGTCTATGTTGCGTTAACCCATATATGGGGGTCGCGGTTTAGGGTTCAACCCTGCACAAGAAAAATTTTTAAATTTTCTTTTTGATGCACCTTAAATAAGGGCGACTTATTGGCTTTCAAGGCCTGAAATGAAAAAAACCCGCAAAAAGCGGGTTTTTCCTTAAATTCGGTCTTATGCCTGCTCGTTCACGTTACCAGCAGCGGCTTTTGAAACCATTACCATGGCTGGGCGAACAACACGACCATTCAGTTCATAGCCTTTCTGCATCACGAACATCACGGTATTTGGCTCGTGATCTGCGCTTTCCTGGATAGACATTGCCTGATGGAATTCTGGGTTGAACGCTTCGCCGTGTGGGTTCAGCTCTTTCAGGCCGAATTTTTCCACTGCATCTTTCATGGTCTTCAGCGTTAGCTCTACGCCTTCGATCATCGGCTTGAGGGCATCATTTTCTTTATCCGCCATCTCTACCGCGCGTTCCATGTTGTCGATAACAGGAAGCAGTTCGTTCGCGAAACGCTCCAGAGCAAATTTACGCGCTTTGTCGATTTCCTGCTCGGTACGACGACGCATATTTTCAATATCTGCGCGAGCGCGCAGTACGCTGTCTTGTTGCTCTTTCACTGTCGCTTCACTTGCTTCAAGTGCAGCTTCAAGCTCAGTGATCCGGCTAATCATTGCATCAGTTTCAGCATCAAGGGCATTTTCTTCAGCCTGTGCTTCCACTGCTTCGTTTTGCAATTCTTCTTCCTGGATCTTGTTTTCTTCTTTGCTCATGCTCTCTCCGACACAATACACTGTGTTGAACCCCAAAAATCTCAAGGATTGGGGCATCAATCTCGACGGTTTTGCTTATTATGGGGATGAATGGTCACGTTTCAAGGTGTCTCTTGCCGCAATGCACGACAAGTGTAGGGCAATCACTTATACTCAAGCCACTAAACTGTGCAGGATCAATAAGATGTCAAAGCGTTTTAACACTATAGCTTTGGTAGGAAAACCGCGAAATCCAGAAGCGGTAGCAACCCATGAAAGCCTGTATCACTGGCTGACCCAACAGGGTTATCGCACATTAGTCGACAATCGTCTCGATAATTACCTCGATATTCCCGCGGATGATTTCCATGATTTGCTCTCATTGGGCGCAAAAGCCGATTTGGCTATTGTGATTGGTGGTGATGGCAACATGCTGGGCGCAGCCCGTGTTCTTTCACGTTTTGATATTTCAGTTATTGGTGTCAACCGTGGCAATCTCGGCTTTTTGACCGATCTCGATCCCGATGAATACGAAGACGCTCTAATATCAGTATTATCTGGTGAATACATCGAAGATCATCGCTTCCTGCTTGAAGCAGAAGTGCACCGTCATGGGCAGGTAAAAAGTCACAATGCGGCGCTTAACGAAGCAGTGCTTCACCCGGGGCAAGTTGCCCACATGATCGAATTTGAAGTCTATATCGACGACAACTTCGCCTTTTCTCAGCGTTCTGACGGCATCATCATTTCGACACCAACAGGTTCGACTGCTTACAGTCTTTCCGGTGGCGGCCCTATACTGTCGCCGAGCATTGATGCGATTTCACTCGTTCCTATGTTCCCGCATACGCTGTCGAGCCGTCCTTTGGTCGTCGACGCTAAGCGCCATATTAAGCTTGTAGTTTCACCGGATAACGGCAGCACCTTGGAAGTCAGTTGTGACAGTCAGGTCTCTTTGCCTGTTAATCCTGGTGATGAAGTACACATCTATAGAAGCCCTTCACTGTTGAAACTTATCCATCCTAAAAATTACAGCTACTACAAAACGTTGCGAACTAAATTGGGCTGGTCGAGCAAACTCTTCTAGTAACGCAGGCTCAGAACATTGTTCATGAAAAGAGTGGCTTAGGCCGCTCTTTTTATCTTCATCGCTCTCATTGTTCGTTTTTTAACCCGCTTCACAATTTCAGCTCGAATTCATACCTGATCATCTTTACTGTATACAAACACAGTATATACTGTATATAACAACAGGTGATTATAAGCACAGGTATAAGGTCATGCTGGCACACATCACAATCCAAAACTTTGCCATTGTTAAAGCACTCGAACTCGATTTCCAACAAGGAATGACGACCATTACCGGCGAAACAGGCGCAGGTAAATCCATTGCTATTGATGCTCTTGGATTGTGTCTGGGCGATCGCGCGGATGCCTCTATGGTTCGTCCCGGAGAGGAAAAAGCCGAAATCGTGGTGCTATTCCAATTACAGAACAATCCTGCCGCGAGACGCTGGCTGGAAGACAATGAATTGGTCGATGGTGATGAATGCATTCTGCGACGTGTGATCACCAAAGAAGGCCGTTCGCGCGCCTTTATTAATGGCAGCCCTGTTCCAGCCTCCCAGCAAAAAGCATTGGGGCAGCACCTTATTAACATACATGGTCAGCACGCCCATCAGCTTTTGATGAAGAACGATTATCAACTGACGTTGCTCGACCAATATGCTGGTCACCAAAACCTGCTCGCTACAATGCGCCAACGCTATCAAGACTGGCGTGCTGCTCGAAACGAGCTCAAACAGTTAGAAAAGAACAAAGAAGCGTTCGAAGCGCAACGCCAGCTATTGGAATATCAGGTTAATGAGCTCAATGAATTAGCGTTAGGTGAAACTGAATATCCAGAACTGGAAGCGGAGCATAAGCGTCTCTCCAACTGTGGCGACATTGCGATTTGTAGCCAAAGCGTCCTGCAGGCATTAAGTGAAGATGATGAAAACAATGCGATGCAGTTGCTGCAGTTTGCCCAGCAAAAACTTGCCGAGTTAGCCGCAATGGACAGCCGTTTTAACGATCTAACACAGATGCTGGACGAAGCTTGTATTCAAGTTCAGGAAACCAGCCATGAGATCTCAAGCTATATGGACAGTTTGGATATGGATCCTGCGCGACTGAGCTATCTGGATGAGCGCATGGCGACCATAATGCGTCTTTCCCGTAAACATCAGGTTTCTCCTGAAGCGCTGTTCACCTCCCATCAGTCTCTGGTGAATGAGCTTGAAAACCTCAATGATAGCGATAACCAGATTGAACAGCTTGCCGCTCAAGTCGAACTGAAGCACCAAGCATGTCTAGCAGCTGCGGAAAAACTCAGTAAGAGTCGTAAGCGTTACGCCAAAGAGCTGGATAAACTGATTTCTGCCAGCATGCATGAACTCAGCATGCAAAACGGAAAGTTCCGTATTGCACTGGACAGCCAGCCAGAAAGTCATTTGTCACCGCTGGGCTTCGACAGTATCGAGCTTTTGGTTTCCACCAACCCAGGCCAGCCAATGCAAGCGTTGGGGCGCGTGGCATCCGGTGGTGAGCTTTCCCGTATCTCTCTTGCGATTCAGGTTATTACTGCGCAGAAAGTCGATACCCCAAGCCTTATTTTCGATGAAGTGGATGTAGGTATCAGTGGTCCAACGGCTGCCATAGTAGGTAAACTGCTTCGCAGGCTAGGTGAATCAACCCAAGTGATGTGTGTAACGCACTTGCCGCAAGTTGCTGGCTGTGGTCATCAGCAAATGTTCGTGGCTAAAGCCAGCGACAAAGGAAAAACCACTACCAGCATGATCCCGCTGGATAACCAGTCCCGCGTTCAGGAATTGGCGCGACTGTTGGGTGGTAGCGAAATTACTGAGCACACACTCGCAAACGCCAAAGAGCTATTGATTGCCGCGTAAGAGAAAGAAACTTTTCCCTAATAGCACGGTCGAACAAGCAAGTTGAGACAAGAGTTTTTTACTTCTCTCACTTGCTTGTTTATCATCGTCCCCTATTTTGGAAATGAAGTAAGAAGTCATGCGTTGGAAACACATCGTTGCGGCATCCCTTGTTCTGGCTAGCCTCTCAGGCTGTTCTTGGGTTAACAAGCTGGTTTATCGCATAGATATTAATCAGGGAAATTACATCGACCAAACCGCGGTCGAAGAGCTCAAATTTGGCATGACCAAAGAGCAGGTTAAGTTCTTACTTGGTCCACCTATGCTGGTAGAGTCTGGCTATCCGAATACTTGGTATTTTGTTCAATACCTGAAGCCTGGGCATGATGCTCCAGAGCAAAAAGAACTGATCCTTTCTTTTGATAACAGTGGTCAGTTGGTGGGTATGAAAGGTGACTACCAGCCGGGCTCTGGCTTTTTCGAAGCCGTTCGTTAAACCAAAAGCTTAAACGCCAGAATCAAAAAACCCGCTAACAGCGGGTTTTTTTATTGGTTTGTACGATGCCAATACGAAAGCGCTATTTCAGCATTTTTTCCAACTGTTCTTTATTGGTATGGCGGATATCTTTACCTTTCACAAAGTAAATGATGTATTCGCAGATGTTCTGGCATCTGTCACCCACTCGCTCAATCGCACGAGCAGACCACATCACTTTGAGGACATTAGGAATAGAGCGCGGATCTTCCATCATGTAGGTCATCAACTGACGTATTATCGCTTCGTATTCTTTATCCAAATGGTCATCGCTGTGGTAAACCTTCATTGCCGCATCAACATCCATTCGCGCAAAAGCATCCAACACATCATGCAGCATACGTGCAGCTTTGTGGCCCAGATTTTCCAGTGACACTAAAAACGGTTGTTGATGATTGGAAAAGTTATCTAGCGCCATCTTCGCAATACTGTCCGCGACATCACCAATACGCTCAAGGTCGGTAATGGTTTTGATGATAGCTATCACCAAGCGTAAATCACCCGCTGTAGGTTGGCGTTTTGCAATAATTCGCGTGCAGGCTTCATCGATAGCAACTTCCATTGAGTTGACCTTATGGTCTTCGCGGATCACCTGTTTTGCCAGCTCTACATCCTGATAATGCATCGCACGCAAAGCGTCAGTCAGCTGTCGCTCTACCAATCCACCCATCGCGAGCACATGGGTGCGGATAGCTTCCAGTTCAGCATTAAACTGACCTGAAATATGGCGACTGATATTTTGGTTGTCCATCATTTGCGTGCAATTCCTTAGGGTCTGTTGACCTTTGGTGGTTGAATTTTGTTCTAGCAAAAAGCGTTTTAGGCGCGGCGAGGTGTTTGCCGCCTAGTGATTCTAAGCAAATACACCTTAACAAAGCATAAAACGCTTTTGGCACGGGGCGCGAAGTCGAACCCACAGGGCAGCGTTTGTGGGGACTTTCTTCTGCGTTATCGGCTTCTCATGTAAGCCAGCTACACATCAAAGCCTCTGCCTTGTATAAAGCCCCACAAACTGCTGCAAAAACCATCACCAAAGGCCAACAGACCCTAACCGTATCGGCCAGTAATATAGTCTTCAGTTTGCTTGTTTTTCGGTGTGGTAAACAGCGTATCTGTATCGGCGTATTCTACCAGTTTACCTAGGTTGATAAAGGCAGTTTGATCAGACACACGTGCAGCCTGCTGCATGTTGTGCGTCACGATAACGACCGTGTAGCGACGCTTGAGATCGTTGATTAGCTCCTCAATCGTGAGTGTCGAAATCGGATCCAGTGCCGACGTCGGTTCATCAAGCAATAAGACTTCAGGTTCAATAGCGATAGCGCGGGCAATCACCAAACGCTGTTGCTGGCCGCCAGACAAACCAAACGCGTTATCGTGAAGGCGATCTTTCACCTCATCCCATAACGCTGCTGCTCGAAGCGAACGTTCAACTGCGTCGTCTAACGTGCGAACGTTTTTCACACCTTGAAGTCGCAGGCCATAGATAACGTTTTCATAGATAGATTTGGGGAAAGGGTTCGGACGCTGGAACACCATGCCTACCTGTCGGCGCAATGCTGGTACGTCGATTTTTTCATCATAAACATTGGTGCCATGGAGGAGAATTTCACCATCAACCTTACAGCCATCCACCAAGTCATTCATGCGGTTGATGCAGCGCAATAAAGTGGATTTACCACAACCAGATGGACCGATAAATGCCGTCACCTTGCCTTTGGGAATGCGCATATTGATATCGAACAATGCCTGAGTATTGCCGTAATACAGATTCAAATTTCGGATAACCAGCGCCGTCTGATCATCAGGAAGTGATGACAAATCGACTGGGCCTGGTAATCCAATGTTCGCATTGATAGATATCATTTCGTTGCGATGTCCTCTTAACGCTTAAATTTCTTGTTCCAGCGCGCGGTACTTTTCACGCAGGTGGTTACGAATGGTGATAGCCGCCAAGTTCAGGCTGACAATGACAGTCACCAACAGCAAAGATGTGGCATAAACCAGTGGTCTTGCCGCTTCAATATTCGGGCTTTGGAAGCCGACATCGTAAACATGGTAACCAAGGTGCATGAACTTTCTGTCTAGATGCAGAAAAGGAAAATTACCATCCAGTGGCAAGCTCGGCGCCACCTTGACGACCCCCACCAGCATCAACGGCGCCACTTCTCCTGCTGCCCGCGCAATTGCAAGTATCAATCCCGTCATAATAGCAGGGCTCGCCATTGGCAAAACAATACGCCAGAGGGTTTCTGCCTGTGTTGCACCCAAAGCCATCGAACCATGACGGACTGAGGTAGGAATGCGTGTCAGACCCTCTTCGGTTGACACAATCACCACTGGCAATGTCAGGATTGCTAAGGTGAGCGAAGACCATAAGATGCCCGGTGTACCGAATGTCGGATTCGGCAAAGTTTCCGAATAAAACAACGAGTCGATACTGCCGCCCACGAAATAAACAAAAAAGCCCAGACCAAATACGCCATATACGATAGAAGGCACGCCCGCCAGATTCACCACCGCAATGCGGATAATACGCGTGAAAGCATTCTTCCCTGCATATTCATGAAGGTAGACAGCAGCCAGAACGCCAAGTGGAGTCACCATGATGGACATCAGCAGAACCATCAACACGGTGCCAAAGATAGCAGGAAAAACACCACCTTCAGAGTTGGCTTCACGGGGGTTGTCAGTGACAAAGCTAGCTATCTGTCCTGCCCAGTGCGCGACCTTCTCTGGCCAGCTCATGTCATTGGGATACCATAGCCCCAACACATCATTCAACGCGATACGGACGTTGTCGCCATAGCGGTCTTTAACAATAAGGCTATCCAAAGAGAAATCCGCACGACGCTGCAAAAGCACTTCTTCAAGTGATTGGTAACGCAACTCCAAGGTGCCGATGGCATCCTGTATTTTTGCAGGAACCGTTTTTCCTTCACTCAGATAGGACGCTCTCTCTGTTTTCAAAGCTTTGAGCTGATAGTTAACTTTTTCAATTTCTCGCTGCTCGATTGATGCAATCTCAGCACGTCGCATCTCAGCTTGGATAATCTTCTGTTGGAAAAACTCGTGGCTAAGTGCGGAAGTGGTGACCTTTCCATTATCCAAATAGCCCTTCGGAATACCGAAGAATGCACCATTTTTAGTGCGTTCAATGACTGCGAGGTCAGGATTAGCAACCTGAGATAGAATATTTTGTTCCAGCACCGAAATGAAATCATGCGCTTCACGCTCACGATTCGCCACTTTAATAAGCAGCCTCTGATGCTCTTCAAGCTGCTTGTCTTTGAGCTCAACACCAGCTTCTTTCAATTGACGGGAATGAATAGACTCCACGCCGTAGATTTGTCCAAAAGCAGTTTCCTCACCATGCGGCGTTTCAATTCTGAATTCATAAACAGGCGCTGGCCAGAAATACGCCAAGCCTTTCCAGCCGATCAGAAGCATGACACCAAGCACTGCCACCAGACAAAGACTCACCATGCCGCCTGTCATCCACACCCATGGAGAGCTGCTGTTTAATCGCTTAAACATGAGCAAGCTCCAAGCAGGATTGTTGAGTGGCTAAAGCATTACAACGCACGGTATTTCTCTCGTAGCTGTTGGCGAACAAATTCCGCCACGGTGTTAAACAGGAACGTAAATGAAAACAGAATAAAGGCTGTCAGGAACAACACACGATAATGGGAACTGCCTACTTCAGACTCTGGCATTTCCACCGCAATGTTAGCCGACAAGGTTCGAAGCCCTTCAAATGGGTTCCATTCCATTAATGGCGTGTTACCTGTTGCCATCAATACAATCATGGTCTCACCCACAGCGCGACCAAGTCCCATCATCACCGCAGAGAAAATACCGGGGCTTGCAGTCAGTAGAACAACACGAGTCAGCGTCTGCCAATGAGTCGCACCTAGCGCCAATGACCCATTCGTCAGGTGACTGGGCACCGAGAAAATCGCGTCTTCCGCAATGGTAAAGATGGTTGGGATTACAGCAAATCCCATCGCCAGACCTACTACGATGGCATTGCGCTGATCGAAGTTCACTCCCAGCACATCAGTGACAAACACTCGGCTGTCACCGCCCATAAAGGCACTTTCTACCCAAGGGCCAAGTTGGAAAGCTAGATACCCCAGCACCAAAATGAGTGGCACCAGCACAAACAAGTGCCCACCCGGAGGCAGCATTTTACGGATTGAACGTGGTAACGCAGTCCAAACAAAAGCGGTCAGTAGGAAGGAAACCGGCATAGCTACGAAAATCAAAAACACGGCAGGTAAGTGCGTTTCAACTATCGGAGCCAACCATAAACCAGCAAGGAACCCCAGAATGACGGTCGGTAAGGCTTCCATGATTTCGATGGTTGGTTTCACCACCTTACGTAGGCCTGATGGCATGAAATAGGCGGTGTAAATGGCACCACCAACGGCCAACGGAATAGCAAAAAGCAGCGCATACGCGGCTACTTTAACGGTACCAAAAACGACGGGAACAACACTGAGTTTCCCCTCGAAAGATTCGCTACCAGAGGTGGACTGCCAAACGAAATCTGGTTCGCCATACCCTTCATACCAAATGCGGTTCCAAAGCGAACGAACGTTGACATCAGGATGCTGATTGTCAACACGCAGCAGTGTGAGTGTATTGCCTTTTTCCACCAGCAAACGATCTGCGCGTGGCGAGAAGCCAAGCGTATCAATTTGACCGGCAATAGCGGGCAACTCAAAGTTGTCCCTTGTTTCACTTGGTGCATGCCACAATGTTAAGGCGCCACTCGGTGTCAGATTGGCGAAAACATTACGATGCGGCTCAACGGCGAGATATCCATCCTTAGTGTCAAACTCACGTACCATGGTCAGAGACCGCTCACCAGACTTCACCACGTCAAACCATTGCGTTAGTCTGCCATCGTCCAGGCGAACCATCAGCGAATGCCCACCCGCAAGCAAAGACATCGATTCCGGCATCGCGCCGGTTATGAGTTCAATGTCCACTGACTCGCGCAAATCGATTCTCCGATCTGACACCGAATAGACATTGAGCTCATTACCAACCATCTCAAATAACTTTTGCCCACGAGGCGCGATCAGTACGCTGGCTTCCGTACTCGTCGGTACCGCCGCATGTAGGATTTCATCGCCATCGCGCTCAATGACAATGTTTAGCCAATCCCCCGCAATCCCTGCAATAACGCGATCATTCTGGCGCTGAGCAAAAGAAAGGCTAGAAACGGGCAAGCCATTGCTCAGTTTTACCGTATCAAGGCGCTGTATATCTGGCGTGAAGGTTCTTTTCCCGTCGGCATAATGGGACAAAAAGCGCAGGCGCTGGAAGCTGACCGTACCATCTTCGAGTCCGTAAGCACTCACTCCTGCGTAGGGGTGAGCGGCATAGAAACTGGTTGGTGACGCCGCAAGCTGCTCTCTGACCACCATTTTCCCTTTTCCACTCAGAGAGAAAACAGAGAGGTATCCCTCTTCGGAATAACGGAACCCAAGTTGGTTGTTGTCATCCATCCCAAGTTGGACAGCAGGGCTCTCAAAGCCAAGGTCGAAGGTGCCATCGAGCTCTACAGATGGGCTTTTAAACAGGGGAAGAACCACATAAGCGAGGTAGAAAAAGATCAACAGCAATGCCAACAAAACAGCGATGCCACCTCCCGTCACGGAAAGGCGCGCAAGTCTGTCTTTGAAACGCCGCCGGGTATCTCCCTGTGTCAGCGCATGTGTGGCGTTTGCCATTGGTACCTCATTTTTTGGTTAAGCGGCTCATAATATTTCTTTTTGATGACATAAATGTGACAGCCAGAAATTCTGGACAAGTTAAGCCCATGAAATAAAAGTGTAATAAAACATGTTTAGCCTCCAGTAACGTTGATGTGAGGCACAGTTCGGAAGTGCCTGCTTCTGAGAGGGGTAGACACGGTTTTAAAACCGACTTAATAATGACCATTCCCCTCCGCTGTTGACGCAAAGGATCGACCATGAAGCAGTTAGTAATCACCCTCATCGGCACGGATCGCCCAGGTCTGGTAGAAACACTTTCCGACACCGTATTCCAGCATCACGGAAGCTGGCAGGCCAGTAGCCTGAGCAAACTTGCGGGCAAGTTCGCTGGTATTGTTCAAATTGATATTAAAGAAGAAAATGTGAACGCGCTGACTGATGCGCTAAATAGCATTCCTGATCTCAACGTTCTTATCGCTGAAGCTGCACACCAAGCAGAGACTGATACAACAACGCATACCCTGTCTGTTACAGGCAACGATCGTCCTGGCATCGTTCAGGAGGTGACAAGGGAAATCGCTAAGTTTGGTATCAACATCAACAATCTGGAAACCGATGCAGAAAGCGCTGCCAACTTTGGTGGCGTGATATTTAAAGCTGAGTTTGATCTCGACATCGCCAACAACATCTCGCTGGATGACCTTGGTGCAGCTCTTGAAGGGCTGTCAGATGACCTGATCGTGGAGTTTGACGAAAGCGACATTTAATTAAGGAAAGGGGAAAAATGAGCGCGGATACGCTTTACGTAGACAAAGAGTTAAGTTGGCTGTCTTTTAACGAAAGGGTACTTCAGGAAGCTGCAGACAAAAACGTTCCTATCATCGAACGTGTGCGATTTCTCGGTATTTTTTCCAGCAATCTGGATGAGTTCTACCAAGTCCGATTTGCTGACGTAAAGCGCCGTATCCTGATCAACGAGGAGCAAGGTGGCGACAGTAAAGCCAAGGAGCTCCTCAGCAAAATTCAGGATAAAGTCCTCAAACTCAACCAGGATTTCGACCACCTTTATAACGACATTCTTCTCGAGATGGCACGCCGCCATATCTTTCTGGTTAATGAGCGACAATTAACGGAATACCAGCAAAACTGGCTGAAAAGACATTTCGTCAGTAATCTGCTTCCGCACATCACCCCTATCATTCTCACTGACGACATGGACGTGCTCTCTTTCCTTAAAGATGCGTACTCTTACCTTGCCGTCGAAATGAAAAAAGAGGGACAACCATCACGTTACGCTCTTATCGAGATCCCAACGGATGAAATAGAGCGCTTTATCAAGGTGCCGGAGCCGAAAGGCAAACGCCGCCGCAAGACCATCATTCTGCTCGATAACATCATCCGCTTGTGTCTTGACGAGATTTTTAGTGGCTTCTTTGATTACGACAGTGTCGAAGCCTATGCCATGAAAATGACCCGTGACGCGGAATATGACCTTACTAACGAGGTTGACCACAGCCTGTTAGAGAATATGTCCGACAGTCTGGACCAGCGTTTAACGGCTCTGCCAGTGCGTTTCGTATACCAACGCGACATGCCGCAGGATATGGTGAAACATATCCTAGATATGCTGAAAATTTCGGATTACGACAGTGTGCTGCCAGGGGCGCGTTACCATAACTTCAAAGACTTTATCGGTTTCCCGAATGTCGGGATGAAGTACTTGGAAAACCCTCAACTGCCGCCGATTGAATCGGCTGACTTCACCACTAACGCCAATGCATTTGATGCCATTCGGCAGCGAGATGTGTTGCTCTACTATCCATACCACACCTTCCGGCACATGACGGAACTGGTGCGTCAGGCTTCCTTTGACCCAAAAGTTCGCAGCATTCGCATCAATATTTACCGCGTGGCGAAAAATAGCCGCATCATCAACTCCATGATTGATGCCGCAAACAACGGCAAACGCGTCACCGTCGTGGTTGAGCTTCAAGCTCGCTTTGATGAAGAAGCTAATATCGAATGGGCACGTGTGCTGACTGATGCGGGCGTAAAAGTGGTCTTTGGTACACCGGGCCTCAAAATTCACTCCAAGCTTTGCCTCATCACCCGCCGTGAAGAAGACGGATTACGTGAATACGCACACATAGGTACCGGTAATTTCCACGAAAAAACGGCGCGCATCTATACCGACTTTTCCTTGTTTACCGCAGATAAATCCATCACGTCAGAAGTACGTAAGGTATTCAATTTTATTGAGAACCCATACAAGCCAGTGAAGTTCTCACACCTGATTGTGTCGCCACGCAACTCGCGCTCACGAATTTATCGCCTGATTGAGCGTGAAATCGAGCATGCCAAGAATCGCCGTAAAGCGGGCATCACTCTTAAGGTCAACAATCTGGTCGACAAAGGATTGGTGGACTTGCTCTATAAAGCGAGCAATGAAGGCGTGAAAATTCGCATCATCGTGCGTGGTATGTGTTCGCTTATCCCGGGTGTGAGAGGTCTTAGCCACAACATCAAAGCCATCAGTATTGTTGACCGATTCCTCGAACATCCCCGCGTTTTCACCTTTGAAAATGGCGGTGATCGAGATGTCTATATTTCATCAGCAGATTGGATGACCCGTAACATCGATAACCGTATCGAGGTGGGTGCGCCTATCAAAGATGAGCGCCTGAAACAGCGCATAATGGATATCCTTGAGCTTCAATTTGCAGACCGCGCAAAAGCACGGGTTATTGATAAAGAAATGTCCAACGCTTACGTGAAACGCGGAAATCGCAAAAAAGTACGTTCACAAATCGAGATTTATGATTACCTTAAACAAGTAGAACGTGCAGAAAAACGGCAAGCGAGCAAACAAAAGAATGAATGACACTACCCCGGCTGAGAAGCCAAGGGAAATTGCAGCAATAGATTTAGGTTCCAACAGCTTCCATATGGTCGTTGCCCGCGTCGTCGGGCAAGGCCTTCAAATCATCAGCCGCCACAAACAACGTGTGCGGCTTGCATCTGGACTCGACGACTACCTCAACCTCGATAACGCCGCCATCAATCGTGGTGTGGAATGTTTGGCCATGTTTGCCGAGCGCCTTCAAGGTTTCGACGAAGCCAACGTCCGCGTTGCAGCCACTTTCACCTTGCGTGAAGCAAGAAACAGCCACATCTTTGTGCAGCGTGCTCGCAATGTCTTCCCCTACCCGATTGAGATCATTCCTGGCGTGGAGGAAGCGCGGTTAATTTACCTTGGCGTCAGCCACACCCAACCGGGAGATGGTCGCAAGTTGGTGGTAGACATTGGTGGCGGCAGTACCGAGCTTGTAATAGGTAAAGGTTTTAGCCCTGCACTCACCAACAGTAAGCACATGGGTTGTGTCAGTTACAACCAACGCTTTTTCAAAGACGGGCAGATCTCCATCAAACGCTTTGCTCAGGCACAATTAGCCGCTGAGCTCAAACTGGAAAGCATCGCAAAGCAATACAAAGACTGTGGTTGGGAAGAAGCCGTAGGCTCATCTGGCACTATCAAAGCCATTCGCGAAGTTTTGATAGCCAGCGGGCATGACGATGGCATCATCACACGTAAACGTCTGGATAGTTTGATTGAGCAAGTTTTGTTGGTGAAATCGGCCAGCGAGCTTAAGCTGCCCGGGTTAACGGAAGACAGACAACCTGTGTTTGCAGCAGGCCTGGCAATTCTCTCTGGCGTATTTCACGCCCTGCACATAGAGAAGATGGTTTATTCAGGCGGCGCGCTCCGTGAAGGGCTTCTGTATGAAATGGAAGACCGCTTCCAACAAAGCGATATTAGAAGTCGCACTGCCGCAGACCTCGCTGAGCGGTACCATATCGACAGGCGACATGCAGATAATGTTCAGCAAACCGCTGAGCACTTTTACCTGCAGGCTGAACCAAAGTTGGGGACGAAAAAAGCGGAGCTGGCCATATTGCTAAGCTGGGCAGCGTTGTTGCATGAAGTCGGCTTGAGTATCTCGCACTCGGGCTTCCACAAGCATTCGGCCTACATTCTGCAAAACACCAACTTACCGGGCTTTAACCAAGAGCAACAAACTGTATTGGCTACTCTGACCCGTTTTCATCGTAAAGCTTTGAAGCTTGAGGAAATGCCAGAGTTCACTCTGTTCAAGGTTAAACAGATTCATCCACTCATCCGTTCTTTGCGCCTCGCCTGCGTTCTCAATGTGCAACGCAGCGGCGAGCCGATACCAGAGGTGAAGCTCGACGCCAAGGACGATTGCTGGTCACTAACTTTCCCTGAAAACTGGCTTATTCAGAACACCTTGTTGGCGGCCGATCTGGAAGCTGAACAGGCCTACTGGGATTCGGTAGGTTGGAAGCTCAACGTGAGTGCTTAGGCTCAGTTGACACTGAAAGCATGCAAAGAAAAACGGTGCTCATCGCACCGTTTTTTATAAACCCAGAGCTTTGAGTTGTTGTCCAATCAAATCATCAGGCAGTGGAACGAATCCTTCAGCCCCGACTAGCGCTTGCCCCTGGCGGGAAAGGATAAGTTTGATGAACTCTGCTTCCATTCTTGGTAACGGCTTATCCGGCACTTTGTTGACATAGACAAACAGGTAACGCGAAAGCGGATAAACACCAGAAATCACACTATCAACGGTGGCATAAACCTGCTCGCCCTCGACATCCAATGGCAGCATCTTCGCCCCCGCTGTGCGATATCCAACGCCCGCATATCCAATCGCATTGAGCGATGAACTGACCGACTGAACAACCGACGCAGAGCCCGGTTGCTCATTCACATCCGGACGAAAATCGCCATCGCAAAGCGCCTGATCTTTGAAAAAGCCGTAAGTGCCCGACACCGAGTTGCGGCCAAACAGTTGAATATTTCGCTTTTCCCAGCTTCCCGGAAGACCCAGCTGTCCCCATTTATCAATCCGCTCGTTGGAGCCACAACGCAGCGTTTTGGAAAACAAGGCATCAACCTGCGTCATGTTCAGTACATCAATTGGGTTGTCTTGATGAACAAATATCGCCATCGCATCAATCGCGACTTTAATCGCCGTTGGCGGATAGCCATACTTTCGTTCAAACAGTTCAATTTCACGTGGGCGCATTTCCCGGCTCATGGTGCCAAACTGCGCCGTTGCTTCAATCAACGCTGGAACCGCAGTAGAAGAGCCCGACGTCTGGATTTGGACATTCACACTCGGGTAATGTTTTTTGAAAAGCACGCCCCATTGAGTGACCAAATTAGCCAGAGTGTCTGAACCGACCGTTGACAGGTTACCCGAGATATTATCTACACGGTGATACAGAGGGAGGTGATCGTCAGCGGCAGCGGGTGCCGCCACTAACAGGAATCCAATCAGGGTCAAAGCCCGTTTTAACATGCCAGACGCTCCGGAAGGGTGAACGAGAACGTACTACCCTGTCCCACCTTACTTTTGATTTCAAGCTCCGACTCGTGATGATTCAGCGCATGCTTCACAATGGCCAAGCCAAGACCACTGCCGCCCGTTTCACGTGATCTCGCTTTATCGACGCGATAAAAGCGCTCGGTCAGTCTATCGATATGTTGAGGCGCAATACCTTCACCACTATCAATCACTTCCAGTCTTGGCCCTTTGCGGGACTTAAACCAGCGAACTTTGATTTTAGCGCTGGCTGGCGTGTGTTTCACCGCGTTGTACACCAGGTTAGAAATAGCGCTGCGAAGCTGATCTTCATCGCCCAACACTTTGAGCGAATGATCGATTTCAAACTCAAAGTCATGCGCCTGATCGCCACTGAGTGTCTGCGCTTCTTTTTCCAACACATCAAGCATTGCTGGCACGTCTACTTTCTGATCCAGCGCGATCTTTACACTCGCCTCAATTTTCGACAGGGTCAGAAGCTGTTCCACCAAACCTTCCATTCGGGTCAACTGCTCTGTCATCACGCCGTGGGCTTTACCCCACATTGGCCCCACCAGCATCTCTGGATCTTCAGACATTTCCAAATAACCACGCAGCACCGTCATCGGCGTGCGAAGTTCATGGGAAACGTTTGCAAAGAAGTTACGGCGCATACCTTCAAGTTGCTTGAGCTGGGTAATGTCACGCACCACCATCAGGTATTCGCCTTCTGCATAAGGCATAGTACGGAATTCGAGGGTTTTCGAAGCGTGCAAGGTCGAACGCATTTCAAATGGTTCACCCAGTTCCGCGCGGCTCAGGTACTCAATAAACTCCGGCGTACGGATCAGGTTGGCAATGTATTGACCGGCATCGTCAGGCATACGGAAGCCCAGTAGCTCCTGCGCCAGCTTGTTACACCAGACGATCGAGCCATCGTGCTCAAACACTACTACTGCATCGGGTAATGATTCCGCACCATTGCGGAAACGGCGGATAAGATTGGCAAGCTCTTTACGACGACGACGGTTACGCTTTTGTAGACGGTAGATACCGTTAAACAACGGCGTCCAGCTTCCTGAACCGGTTGGTGGTGTCAGGCTGCGCTCTTTCCAAAGCCAGTCAGAGAGCTTGAGTTGGTGGTAGAAGTTCCACAGCAACACCAAAACCGTTGCCAATAGCAACAGCCAAGGCAGACCGCCAAAGAACCAGCCTATGAGAAACCAAGGTAGATAAAAAAAAGCCAGCTCAAGAGCCAGCTTTTTCCAGGTAAGTCTTTCGACCATCAATGTCTCCAAGATGCCACCCGGTGGCCTTCGGATGACCTATGACAATAATGCGTTATCAGGTGCGCGTTGAGAAACGGTAGCCTGCGCCACGAACCGTTTGTACCAGTTTGTCGTGACCGTCTTCTTCCAGCGCCTTTCTTAAACGACGAATATGCACGTCAACGGTACGATCTTCAACATAAACGTTAGTGCCCCAAACGTTATTAAGAAGTTGCTCACGACTATAAACACGCTCTTGGTGGGTCATGAAAAAGTGCAACATCTTAAATTCGGTTGGACCCATTTCCAGCGGTTTTTCGTTTGAAGTGACGCGGTGTGATACAGGATCAAGCTTCAGACCATGCACATCAATCACATCATCCAGCGACGTTGGTGATACTCGGCGCATCACGGCCTTCAGGCGCGCCATCAGCTCTTTTGGTGAGAAAGGCTTGGTGATGTAATCATCCGCACCGACTTCCAAGCCGCGGACTTTATCTTCTTCCTCGCCACGCGCTGTGAGCATCACAACTGGGATTTGGCGGGTCAGTTCATCACGCTTGAGATGTTTGATCAGGTTGATCCCCGAGCCGCCTGGCAGCATCCAGTCCATCAGGATCAGTTCAGGGTAAGGCTCGCAGATTTTTTCCAGAGCACTGTCATAATCTTCTGCTTCTACAGCCTGATAACCTTTTTGTTCCAGTACGAAACACAACATCTCGCGAATAGGTGCTTCATCTTCGACAACAAGTATCCGTCTTACCATTTTTCCATACCCAGTTAGAGTGGTTTATTTGTATTTCTTGGACGCCATTATGTGATTCTATTATGACAGTTTTGTGACCTTTCGCGAGGTTTGGCGCGGGAGGCAACCAGATACTGCCTTTTAATCCAGATATTTACTGACTATTTTTCACCCGCCCAACCTACTGGACACGGCATAAGCCGTCGCCTCTAGCTAAGGCACTTTTCTTGGTCAAGAAACGCGAAATTTGTTGTCCAGCTCACTGACGCCCAGGCCAGTTTTTTTCGAAACATGGAGCTGGGTAGGAATGCGTTCTTTCATCGCTTCAATGTGACTGATCACCCCGATCATCTTGCCGGAGGCATTAAGATTATCCAGCGCATCCAGCGCCACATCCAAGGTCTCGCTATCGAGCGTACCAAAGCCTTCATCGAGGAACAGCGAGTCGATGCTGGTCTTGTGGCTGACAAGATCAGAAAGCGCCAGCGCGAGTGCCAGACTGACTAGGAAGCTTTCCCCACCTGATAAGGTTTTGGTGTCACGCTCAATATCACCCTGCCAGGTATCCAGCACGCTAAGTTCCAAGCCTTCACCTTGCTTGCGGTTCAGTTGGTAACGTCCATGGATTCGGTCGAGTTGTTTGTTCGCCAGATACACCAGATTATCCAGCGTCAGCCCCTGAGCAAACTTACGGAATTTATCGCCTTTTTGTGAGCCAATCAGGGAATGCAGATACTGGATATCATCGTATTCCGCACGCAGGCGTTCGATCTCAGCAAACAGCGCCCGTTGGTTCTCTCGTCTTTGATGATCAGATGCCAAGGCATGGCTCAGCTCACCACTTCGGCGCACAAGCGTTTCCACGGCCTCTGATTTTCCCGTTAGCGCAGATTCCACCTCATCATGCGGAGTTTGCACCCAAACTTCTGCCCGGTCATGGGCTAGCACTTCAACCACATGCTGACAGGCTTTCTCCAGCAGTACCTTGGCACCCTCAAGGGCATTTTCCAGCACGCGTTTATCTGCAAGTAACTGTTGTTTTTCTTCCTCCGGAAGCAATGCAGTTTGGAACATTTCCAGAGAATCAAAAGGCGAAGCCCCAAGGCTTTCTTCCCATTGGGATGCATAACTCTGTGCCTCGACATTCAGCGATGTCAGCGACTGAGTTTGACTTGTCACTTCTGCCTGAATCGCGCGCAGATCGCCAAGACATTGCTGCGCAAAGGCTTGTGCTGCTTGATGGGAGGCTTCCCCTTGCTCCGTTTGAACGGCAGCGCGGCGCTTTTCATCTTCCACCCGCTTGTCACCAAAGAGCTCAGCGCGTTTTGCTTTAGCAGCTTCAAGCTCGCCGGTTAGCGAATCAATTTCGGATTGAAGCACGCCCAGCTGCTCAGCCAGTGCCTGACTCTCTTTCATGCAATTTGAAAGCTCAACCTCAAGCAACGCCATCTCTTTCGCCAAGACTTCTTTTTGCTGCTGGTTTTGCTCCCACTTTTCGGCGTCTTGCTTTCTCGACGCCAACCAGACTTGAAGCTCATCATGCTCAGGGGATTGGTAACCACTGTCTGCGATTTGCTGGCTCAGCACGTTTTCGAGGGTCTCAAGGTAATCCAGCTTCTGGCGCTTATCAGCAGCCAGTTTCTGCGCTTCCTGTTTTTTGCTTTCAATAGTCACCGACAGAATGGAGAAGTGTTTCTCGGTGCTATCCAATGTACGGGTAGCCTCATCCCAATGCAGTTTTGCCTGCTGCAGGGTTTTCTCTTGCGCTTTGAGTGCATTCAAGGTTTGGGTCAGTGCGTCACGTTGCTGGGTTTGCTGCTCGTTGAATGCAACAAAGGCGTTGCGCTGATCGATAGTCAGGACCAAGTTGAGTGGCACTGCCGCCTGTGTCCACTGCTCACCAAGCGCCATTTGTTGCTGCTGACAACGCAGGAGATGCTTATCCAGCTCTTCGATGTAACGCTTCGCCGCTTCAAGCTTCATACTGGTTTCTTTGCCAGTGTGCCCCAGCTCTTCTAACGCCACCTCTGCCGCTGACTTTTGCTGCAGGGTTTCAGAGACATTGAGGACAGCTCCAGACAAGGCTGGATGCTCGGTGGAGCCACAAAGCGGGCAGGCTTCATGTGGCTGCAATGCCGCACGATATTGTGCAAGATGTTCTTCCTGACTGACAAGCTTGGACAGTGCCTCAATCAGTTGCTTTTTGTCTTTGTAATGCTGTCGAAGCGAAGTGACTTCAAGCTCTAAGTTTTTGGCTTGCTGAGTCTGTTCTGTCAGTGTCTGGCGCTTTTCCACGCTCTCTTTATCCAGTTCCAGCCATTGCTGCTGCCATTGGTCTAACTGGAGGTAAGTGGAAAGTTGCGCACTTAACTGCTCGCGCTGTTTATCCAGAGCGTCAACATCACCACTTGAGGTTGCTTGCTTAAACGCTTCTTGCTGTGCTTCCCATGCTTGTCTGGCTTGTTCGCTTTGGCTTAGTGCCGCCTGTTTTTCTTTCTCGGCATTTTCCGCCTTCGCGATCTCTACCTGCAGTTGGGCGCTAAGCTCGGTTTCGTATTGAGCCAGTTTGCCAATCGCATTTTGTTCTTGCGCGATCTGTTGGCCCATCTGCGCCCATTGGCCAAGGTGTTGTTTAAGCTGGCCTGCAAACTGATGGGTGGTCAGGTAGGTGGATACGTCTTCCAGAGCCCGTTTTTTGGTCTCAAGGTTCTCTGCGGTTTTTTCCTGTGATGAAGTCAGATCAGCTTGCTTGGCTTTCAGGCCCGTCTGTTGCTGCAAAAACTCCTGCAGCCGCAGAGATTGGTGTTTGATGTCGGTATCGAGCGGCAAAACCTGCTCACTGATAAGCTCTTCCAGCTTGCTTTGCTGGGTTTTCGCCAGTGTGAGCGCCTCTGAAGCTTTCAGTAACGCCTCGTCAGACTGCACGCTCTTTTCTGTGTTGGCTTTCAATGCTTCCTGTTTGGTAGCCAGCAAAGCAGTCGTTGATTCCACGCTTTTCAACGATGACTGCCAACGCTCATAAGGCATGCGCAGCTTTTCCGCTGGCTCACTGTGGGTGAGTTTATCCAGTTGTGGTTTGGCTGCCTTCCAGTTTTCTTCAGCAGTTGTTAGCTGTGCTTCGGCCTGACTTTTCTCTTGATGGCTTTTTTGGTGCGCTTTCCACCATGTCAGGTGCGCCGTGAGATCGGTCTGTTTTTCGCGCTCACTCTTGAGCAAGGCATCTGTTTCTTTCTGCTCCTTTTCGAGCGCTTCAAGCTCCTCGCTACTCAGCAACTGTACGCCTTTCGCTTCGGCCTCTTTCTGGCTCAAGGCCTGCTTTGCTGCGGCAAAATGCTCATGCACTTTTTCAGAAATCCGGCCGTAAATCTCTGTTCCGGTCAGTTCTTCCAAAAGCTCCGCACGCTCGTTTTCCTTGGCATTCAGGAAAGCGGCAAATTCCCCCTGAGAAAGCATCATGGATTTGGTAAAACGGGCAAAGTCGAGACCAGTAACACGCTCTACCAATTCATTTTTCTGCTTCACCTGTGTGGCCAGTACCTTGTCGGTTTTCGCATCCACCAGCTCCACATCCGCTTGCTGTAAATTACCGTCCGCTTTTCCACGGGAGCGGCGCATGCTCCAAAACGCGCGGTACGGGTGGCCTTTTACTTCGAATTCCACTTCGGCAGAACACTCCGCCGTGCCACGGGTCATGATTTCGTTGCTGGAAGTGGAGATCAGCCCTAATCGCGGCGTCTGGTGATAGAGCGCCAGACAAATCGCATCAAGCAATGTGGTTTTACCTGCGCCCGTTGCGCCGGTAATGGCGAACAGGCCATTGTCAGAAAATGGGGTTTGGGTGAAGTCAATCTTCCACTCGCCTTTCAGCGAGTTCAGATTCTTAAAGCGAAGACTAAGGATTTTCATTCTTCGCCCTCCGCATGCTCAACTTCCGCCACAATTTTGGTGAACTGGGTTTGAATCCGTTCTTTACGCGCAAGCTCGTCCTCTCCCTCAAAAACCTCGAGAGCCAGTCGCTTTTGGAAAACATCATTCGGTGTCAGCTCAGAAAGGGTTTCTTTTGCTTCTTGCGTCAGCGCCTGAGCTTTTGGCCCACGGGTGCGCTGAAGCTGTAACACCTCTACATTGAGCCCTTCAGTCATCAGTTGAATACGTTGTTGTAAATCAGACAGATAGTCCTGCACTGAAACCTCAATGTGCAGCCAGACAGTTTTTGGATCATCATGTTCCAAATACTCTGAAAGCTGTACTTCTATCTCTTCGAGTGACCCTTTAAGGACACCCATAGGCTGAAAGCTCGGAACGCTGATCGGCTCGATACGCACGCGCAGGTCCCCGTCGAATTCCACCAGCACCACCTGCTTGTTGAATTTGAGTTCATCAAAGCTTAAAGGGATCGGAGAGCCGCTGTATCGGATATGCTCTGACTTAGCGACAATCTGCGGGCGGTGGATGTGCCCAAGGGCAATGTAGTCGGCAGGCGGAAAGCCATCTGCCGCAAAGCCATCGAGCGTACCAATGTAAATATCACGCACGGATTTAGATGGGCTCACGCCAAGTGCGGTTAAATGGCCCGTCGCGATAATTGGTACTTGCCAGCCGTTATCATCGCGCAGCTTCACTGCAGCGAGATACAAGTCGTGGTAGTGGGATTTAATGGCATCACCCAGCGCTTGGCGCTTTTCAGTACCGGATTCGCCGGCTTGACTGGTCAGTACATCGCGCGGGCGCACAAAAGGCACCGCACACACAATCGCCCCGATGTCGCCATCGTGGTTTTTCAGGGTAATGAGTTGGTCTTGCAGATCGTCGCTGGTGTTTGCCACCACATGGGTATGCAGGCAAGCCAGCAGGGATTTGGATTCTCTGAGCGTGGAAACCGAGTCATGGTTACCGCCCAGCACCACCAAAGAACAGTTGCGCTGACTGATGGAAACCACAAACTGGTTATACATTTCACGGGCGTAACTTGGCGGCGAACCTGTGTCGAAAACATCTCCAGCCACGATGACGGCATCAATCTGATTTTTATCTATTTCCTGTAAAAGCCAATCCAGAAAAGCCTGGTGTTCTTGCTTGCGGCTTTTGGTGAAAAAGTTTTGCCCTAAATGCCAGTCTGACGTGTGGAGTATTTTCATTGAAAGGTGTGCGCCTGTTCTTGTGCTCAGTGCCTGATTGTACCGTATTTGAAGCGACATTCTCTGCCTGATGCAATACCATGTGGCCTTTGTCATTACCGGATGGATAAAGCCTCGCCATGATTTGGTTCAAGAATATTTTCACCTACCGCCTGACCCGAGACATCGACCTCGACCCGGAGCATATCGAAAAACAACTGTCTGAATTCCGCTTCACGCCTTGTGGCAGTCAGGACATGCAAAAGTTCGGCTGGACCACCGCGCTGGGTAAACACGGCGACATGATGACGCACGTCAGTGATGGCAACATTCTTATCTGTGCCCGAAAAGAAGAGAAAATGCTGCCAGCCTCAGTGATCAAAGATTCACTGACCGCCAAAGTGGACGCGATGGAAAAAGAACAAGGCCGTCCGCTGAAGAAGAAAGAAAAAGACAGCATCAAAGATGACATCGTGATGGATTTGCTGCCACGTGCGTTCAGCCGTATGAGCCAAACCTACGCGCTGATTATGCCAAAAGCGGGTCTGGTGCTGGTTGATGCAGGTAGTTCTAAGAAAGCAGAAGACATTCTCGCGCTGCTGCGCAAATCTCTCGGCAGCTTGCCAGTGGTACCTGTTGAAACCAACAAGCCGGTTGAGCTGGCAATGACTGAGTGGGTTCGCTCTGGCAACGCACCAAAAGGCTTCGAAATCGGTGAAGAAGCCGAGCTGAAAGCCATTCTGGAACAAGGTGGCGTAATCCGTTGTAAGCAGCAGGATCTATCGAGCGATGAAATTCTGGCTCACATCGAAGCAGAAAAGTTAGTGACTAAGCTGGCGATGAACTGGCAAGACCGCATTGAGCTGATGCTGTGTGATGACATGTCCATCAAACGCATCAAGTTCTCGGAAGAACTTCGCGACCAGAACGCAGACATCGACCGCGAAGATATAGCGCAGCGTTTGGATGCGGACCTGTCACTAATGTGTGGTGAGCTGGGTGCTTTCCTGCCAAATCTTTATGAAGAACTTGGCGGTGTCGACAAAGGCGAGTAATCGTCTCTTGTTTATCCAGAAACTGAAACGGGGCGCAAAGCCCCGTTTTTTTATTCCTTTGACTCTTGCTTACTTGAACTGTGCTTTCAGCATCTTCTTGTCGTAAGCGGCAACAGATTTCTTAAAGTCGGTCATTTCTGCACGCGCGACAGACGTTGCCATTGGGATCTTCGCCGTCATCGGGTTCACCGCGCGGCCACGGATCAACAACTCGTAGTGAATGTGCGGGCCAGTAACCCGGCCACTTCGACCAGACAGCGCAATGCGTTGACCGCGGGTCACGCGCTGGCCCTTGCGCACCAGAATCTTACTGTTGTGCAAGTAGCGGGTTTTGTACTGATTGCCGTGGTCAACAACCACATATTTCCCCGCGTAAGGGTGGTTACGCACCATCACCACTACACCATCGCCAGTTGAAAGCACTGGCGTACCCGTTCTTACCGCGAAATCAGTCCCATTATGCGGCGAAACTCGGCCCGTCACCGGGTGTTTGCGGCGTGGGTTGAAGTGCGAACTGATACGCTCTTTACGATTAGTCGGATAACGCTGGAAGGCACGTTGCAGACTCTGACCGTCTTTGTCGTAGTAGTTGCCATCAGTATGTAGGTAGGCAGTAATAGGTCGGCCGCGACGCTCAATGCGGATCGCTTTAATTTCACGCGATCCACTCGCCTGCCCATCAACAAATTGTTCTGCACGAACCACTTCAAACTTATCCCCGGCACGAAGGTCGCGGGAGAAGTTCATCTTGTCCTTAAGCAGATTTGTAATGACTTCGACATCGTTATAGCTCAGGCCTGCACGACGTGCAGAAACCGAGAAGCTGCCTTCAATATCACCGACCGTGACAGTTTCGACCCAAGTCCCGGGAATCGAAACTTCATTGAATTCAAAGCTACCATCATCAAGCTGCACATATTGCGCCTTGGAAGCGATGTTGAATTCCAGTTCGAGTTTTTGCAAATGCTTCCCTGCTGGATCCACCCAGAATCGCAGGATGTCATCAGGTCGCAGGGTATCGATGCGAAGATGGTTAAGATCGGCTTCCATCAGCTTCAACAAATCGCTGTAAGGAATGCCAAGCTTCATGAAAATTTCGCTCAGGCTATCACCAGTTTGAATGGTGTATTCATAAGCTGGGAGGTCAACGGCGCTATCCGCCTTCACTGCTTCTTCTTTCTGGATAAAAGAAGGCACGACAGATTCTGGCAGATTGAGAGGGACAATTCGGATCGGCTCTTTTTGTAGCGTATTGATTGATACTGCTACCGTCACGAGCGACAAGCCCATCAGGCCAAGCATCGATTTAGACAGCAGGCTAAATCTCTTGGTTTTCTTTTCGTACATCAGTCCACTTCTCAATGTTGCAAGGTTCACCACGGTAACGCCGAGAATACCCTTACAACGTACATATCTTTTCAAACTACTGTCAAATCATTCACTAAAAAGGAATAAAGACATTAACCTTCCAAAAGACAATGTTTTCTGCAATTGGTTTCCCGATCCGAACTGGCTATGTTAACAAGATCACAGTAAAATCGCCCGCTCCTCCGCACCAATTTTTGATGCGGCCTGACTTATACTCAGAATTAGTAGAAGCAAAGACTATGTTTGTACCAGAACTTTTGTCCCCAGCCGGTAGCCTGAAAAACATGCGCTACGCCTTTGCCTATGGCGCTGACGCGGTATATGCCGGCCAACCTCGTTACAGCCTGCGTGTGCGTAACAATGAGTTCAACCACGAGAACCTGCAAATCGGTATCGATGAAGCGCATGCGCTTGGCAAAAAGTTCTATGTGGTATGTAACATCCAGCCGCACAACTCTAAGCTGAAAACCTTTATCCGCGACTTGAAGCCAGTGGTTGATATGGGCCCAGATGCGCTGATCATGTCTGATCCAGGCCTAATCATGATGGTACGTGAAGCATTCCCTGAGATGGCAATTCACCTCTCTGTGCAGGCGAACGCGGTGAACTGGGCAACGGTTAAGTTCTGGCAAACCCAAGGCGTTGAGCGTGTGATTCTTTCGCGCGAACTTTCGCTGGAAGAAATCGAAGAAATCCGCAAAGAAGTGCCTGAAATGGAGCTGGAAATCTTCGTTCACGGTGCACTTTGCATGGCTTACTCTGGCCGTTGTCTGTTGTCTGGCTACATCAACAAACGTGACCCTAACCAAGGCACCTGTACCAATGCATGCCGCTGGGAATACAAAACAGAGAAAGCGACGGAAGACGAAACAGGCCAAATCGTTGAGATCCAGCCTGCAGCATCAGTTCAAATCCAAGAAGCTGAAGAGCGTCCAGACAACACCATTGGTCTCGGCAAGCCTACTGATGAAGTGGTTCTCTTGAGCGAAGCACATCGCCCAGACGAAAAAATGGCGGCGTTTGAAGACGAGCACGGCACTTACATCATGAACTCGAAAGATCTGCGTGCAATTCAGCATGTAGACCGTCTGACTAAGATGGGTGTTCACTCGCTGAAAATCGAAGGCCGTACCAAGTCTTTCTACTACTGTGCACGTACCGCACAGGTTTATCGTAAAGCCATTGATGATGCCGTTGCAGGCAAACCGTTCGATGAAACCCTGATGACCACGCTGGAAAGCTTGGCTCACCGTGGTTACACCGAAGGCTTCCTGCGCCGTCACACTCACAGCGAATACCAAAACTACGACTACGGCTATTCAGTGTCTGACAGCCAGCAGTTTGTGGGCGAATTCACCGGTAAGCGCCGCGAAGGCATGGCGGAAGTGGAAGTGAAGAACAAGTTCATCACTGGCGATTCGCTGGAGCTGATGACGCCGAAAGGCAATGTAGTCTTTAAACTGGACGCGATGGAAAACCGCAAAGGTGAAACGATTGACGATGCGAAAGGTAATGGTCACTTCGTTTACATTCCAGTGCCGGAAGACATGGATCTGGAATTTGCGCTGCTAATGCGTAACCTGACCGACGGTGCGAACACCCGTAACCCAAATGCTCCACAAGCGGCGAGTGCGTAATCGATGGCACTGCTGATCACCGAGAAGTGCATTAACTGCGACATGTGTGATCCTGAATGTCCGAATGAAGCGATTACATTCGGCGCAGAGATCTACGAAATTGATCCGGACAAATGCACGGAATGCGTGGGTCACTATGAAAAGCCAACCTGTCAGTCGGTGTGCCCTATCACCAACTGCATCATCATTGATCCTGAGCATCAGGAAACCAATGATGAGTTACTGGAAAAGTTCGTCAAACTCCAGGGTTTGGTTTAAGCGTTATTGGTTTAATGAAGAAAAGCGCCTGTCGGCGCTTTTCTTGTATCTTGGCATTCTTTTTCGTCTGAATAAGAAGGCTTACTGGGTCAATACCACCTCGCACTGCCCCGGTTTTATCTTCACCCGCTTTTTCTTTGTGGTGGTCGCTACTGTTTTTGTATCGTCGACAGGTTTCGGGCGCCAACTAATAAGCTCAGCACCACACCCATCACCCGCTGGCGGTGCATTTTGGGAAATACAGTTTAAGCTTCCTTCAGGACATTGAAGCCTGACATGCATGTGATAGTGATGCCCCCACCAAGGTCGAACTTTACGTAGCCAGTTTCTGTCTTCCCATGCCATTTCACACAAGGTCTCTTTAATCACAGGGTGGACAAAAATACGCGCCACTTCTGGCTCAGAAGCCGCCACCTGAAACAAAATGGCATGTTCTTTCAGCCAGTTGTCTCGCTTCAGTGCATAGTTCTGTAAATCCACCATGCTGACGGCTGTCGGACTTTCCAAAGAATCTTTGGTTAATGATTCAGGCGCAAAACTCAGCCATATATCGGCGTCTAATCCCGTCTGGTGGCTGGAATGCCCTTTGGTGAAATTACCACCACGCGGCATTGAAATATCAGCAATCATCAAATCGTCCAAGCCAAAACCTTTGGTTTTCTTGGCCAGCTTGGTGAGATAGGCAATCATGTTCGGGTGGCCGTAATAACGGTTCCTTGAAGGGCGAATAACCTGATACCCCTCACCTTTCAGTGGCAAGGCTTCACCGCCACTCAAACATCCATTGGCATAACTACCAATCGACTGCTCAAGGCCGAGATACGGCTCTTGTACCTTCTCCCAAGGATTTGCACCTGCTGGTGACATGGCCATCCAGAATCCGAGAAGAAACATACAGATAAAAAGGATCATCAAAAGGTCTTTTTTCATGGTGTCATCGCCACTGAAGTTATCTATTGAAGCTTAGCAGTCAGGACTTAGGACAATCAGGGAAGGTTACGGGAAGAGAATAATTCTGCCGGGAAGATCAAAAACACACAGTAATCTAGAAGAGAAAAAAGGGGAGCCACGCTCCCCTTGTATAGGCTTAGAAGCCCCAGTTCAGACCTAGACGGATATTACGACCCGCCTCTAAAGGACCGTTGTAGTCTTCACCCAAGCTCGCCTGATCGCGGTAAGCTTTATCAAAGACGTTCTTCACAGACGCTGTCAGCGTCAGATCTTCACCAGAAATTGGCATCCACTGTGCGTAGAGGTCATGCACGCCGTATCCTGGTTTTTCATCTGTGCCATCTGGAACATCAGTCAGACGATCTACAAAACGACCTGTCCAGCCAAACTCAAGATCTTCGTTAGCATAGTAGCTTAGTGAGGTCACCAGCGTGTCACCGATTGAAGTACCAATATTCATACTGCCATCGTTCAGCGGCTCGCCATTCAGCTTAGGTTGTGCTCGGCTAAAGCCAATTGTCGCAGTCAGGCTATCCAGCTGATAGGCTGCAGTGATGTTGAAGCCTTTGTTGTCCAGTGTGCCGCTGTTCTCGTAAACGCTACTGTCGCGATCTATCACATCTTCAATTTTGCTATCAAAGACCTGCGCAGACACATAACCATTATCGAAGCTCCAGTTCACGGAAAACTCGGTATTTTTCGCGGTTTCGCCTTTACGATCCTGAGAGCTGTAAACGTAGTCCAGCAGCCAAAGTTCGCCCACTTGAGGACCACGGAACGCTTCTGCGTAACCCAGCACTACATTCAGATCTTTGGTGATGTAGTAAGTCACTGCGGCATTCGGGCTGAAACCGTTGTCTGAAATATCCGTGCCTTCAGAGCGGGTGTCACCATCACGCAGATCTTCGTCCAGTGAGTAACGGTCGTAGCGAGCACCCGCACTCAGAACCAGTGACTCTGTTGCGTTGTAATCACCCTGAACATAGACACCAAACTGATCGCCCTTATCTTCAAACGTTTGGCTACTGCCGCTGAACGTCGATGTGTCCTGACGGAAATCCGTACCGTAAATCACTGTCAGCTTTTCAAACGAAGAGGTATTACGGATGTCACCACCAATGGTTTCCGTGTTACCCACATAAGTGCCCCAACGAGGGTCGTTCAGTCGCTCGAGCTCAAGGTCGGTGTAGTAGAAAGTGGTATCGAGGTTCAGCCAGTTGCTGTTTGGCGCCAGAACATAATTCAGTGTCGCAGTGTCACGATAGGTTTTTTGCTCAAGCGGGTAGTTTCGCGAGAAGTCACCCATATGAGGGCGAGCATAACGTGTGGCTTTATCTTCTTTGCGCTCATAGCTGACGATAAGTGTTTGGTCTTCAGTCAACTCACCAACGACTTTAGCGAATCCAGAGCCATTTCGGAACCCAGTGTGCTCAGCCGTGTCACCGTTACCGTCTTTATAGTCATCTTGGTCGTTATAACCCAGAGAAGCTAAAACGCTAACACTGTCCGTTATTGCACCATAACCACTGGCTGTGGTTTTAAAACCATCAGTATTGTCGTTGAAAACGGTCTTCACACGCCCACCGAAGTTTTCACCTGCGGCTAAAAGTGCACGTGGGTCTTTGGTCTTCATTCGAATAGCACCACCCAACGCACCGGCACCATCAGTCGCGCGGCCAGCGCCTGCAGAAACCTCAACCTGTTCAAGCAGTTCTGGCTCGACAAACAGGCTACCTTGGTGGTGGAACAGAGAGCCAGATTGAACAGCACCGTCGATGGTGACATTCAGCATGGTGTCTTCAAGACCTCGGACATAGACTTTCTGTGCGTAATCGGTGCTACCACCCACAGACACTTCTGCGCTTGAACGGAAGATATCATTCAGGTCGTTTGCCTGAATAGCGTCCAACTGATCAGAATCGACAACAACTTCCGGTGCCGCCTGGGTGTTTCCGGTGACGACGATAGTTTCGTGGTCATCAGTATTGGCAATGGCAGATTGAGAAAACAGAGCAGCGATAACAGCGGCACTGAGTGGAGAGATTTTAAAAGAGCTTCCTTGAAACATTACAACGTCCTGCAACTACAATGATAATGATTCGCATTATTATTCATTGATACGTTGTGCTGTAAACGCCTTTTACAACTGTTACAAAGTAAGCCTAATGAAACTAATTTATTGATAAATAACATACCCAAACAGCCTGAAGATGCTCGCATTCAGAGGTCATCAATGCGTTCAATTCGAGGCAAATTTCGCGAGGAATAGTGGTTCTATTGCTGTGGAATTTAACGAAGAAGTGGGCGCATTGATGGCCTCCCTTCGGGCGAGTTGACTGGCGCCGTGCTCTTTGTTGTCCCTTTTTGATGGAGGTGACTACACCTGCAAAGGGACGCCGCGATCACACCACCAGTCAATCTCGCTGAATCCTGCATCTTCAGGTTATTTGGGTATAAATATATAAAAATAGCGCCATCTGGCGCTATTCAAGAGAAGCAATATCCTTTGCCATGAGCGGTCTGTAGTCGCTCTGCAGCCATCCCGACCCCCACCAGCTTCTTACGCACTCTGCTCAAATGCATATCAAGACTGCGATCGTACTTTTGGAAGTCCCTCGCCAATACCTGCCTGTAGAGAAAGTCTTTGGATAACACCTGATGTTGCTGGAACACCAATGTCCAGAGCAATTTGAACTGAATGGGTGTGACAGAGACTTCCTCTCCATCATAGAAAACAGTCTGATATTTTCTGTCCAGTACCAACTCGTCCACCACCAATTGGGTTTTGTTCTCCTTGGTAGGAATCTGGGCGCTTCGCCTTAGCACGGCAGCAGCACGCCAAACGATTTCATCCAGAGGCTGCTGCCTCGTTATATAGTCATCAGCGCCAAACAAAAAGCAGTTCATGCAATCATGATGATTATAAGTATCATCCAACATCAGAATCGGTGTTGTCGCCTCCTGTCGGTAACGTTTCAACAATCGAAAACCTTCCATTTCAGGTAGGTCAGCGGCAAAAATGACCAAGTCAAGGTTGGTGGTTCGATAGATGTCTGAAGCCTGCGAATCTGAGACACAACGCCTGATGGCAAAGCCTTTCTCATTGAAGCGATGTATCAGCTTTTCGCAATACGTCCGGTTTCTGTCAACAATCAGGATTTGCCCTGCCGATGGCGCACTGTGTAGGGACATTCCGTTACCTAAAGGTTATTAACTCATAAACGATAATGATTTCGATTATCAATATCATCATTTAAAGTTAAAGCACAAACCTGCTTTAGGGAGATCGAGATCACACAATCAGGTTAAATAATCTGGGCAGCCAACAATTCTTGATGAGTTCTCTCTCAATAAGCTCAGTTTCATTTCATCCAATGCCGCTTTGTCATCCAACAATGTCTGTTTCACATTATGTCCAAACCATTCTAACGATGCCGTCGCGTTGGGTTTACCCAGCACCTGTGGCAAAAACTGTTGATAGTCCATTGCCCCTTCCAGCAACGGCACCATACCGTATCGACTCCCAGCAGGTGAGTAGACGTTTTCCGGAGCGAAAACGGTTAACAGTTCCCGCGACAGCACATTCTTGAGGTGATAATGACCAACGTGCTCTTCTACCTGCTGGTGAAATTGAGCCGGATCCTCACCGGACTCCCACACATGCAAGGTGTCGTAATTAAGCTTCAGTGCTGGGTGGTCAACTTCTTCAATCAGCTGCACGATTGACGATGAGGTATCAGCCAGCGTGCCGGGATGAGTTTCTACCAGCACATCTAAACCCTGATCAGCGGCGTACTCACAGATCCCTTTTAGGCGCTGAGTCATTTCTTTGCGCGCTATGGCCCCAACATCTCTGCTCGCTTGGTGGCCGGCAAAAGTTCGTACCTTTTTGGTATCCCACTGTTTTGCCAAACGACAGATATGTCGGCATTTTTGCCAAGCATTACGCTTATCGCCCGCAATGGGCAAATAGTCACTCAACATAGAAATCGATAGTCCCATGTCGTTGAGCCATTTGGCATCATATTGTGGCTGTGCCTCCAGGCTCAGGGCATGAGCTCCCCAAAGCTCAATACCCTGAAACCCGTGGCAACAAGCCCATTCCGCCAGATTGTCCATAGAAACAAGCTGGTGTCGGAATGAAATGGTACAGATTGAAAGCTGCATATCAGGCAACCTCTACTGCCGCTTCAAGCGGTAAATCGTTCAGTTCGCACCAATCACGATAGACTTCGTTGAGGCGTTTTTTGATGCGAAACTCTGTACGATCCTGCTTGTTCAACAAGGCATAGATCTCGACCTGCAGATCCAGATCGCCGGTTTCTGCCAGCTTCATGATTTGGTATTGGATCCGACTATAGGTTTGGATGAGCTCTTCAATCACATCACACCAGATCTCAAAATCATCATCAGGCAGACCAAGCGCGCGCCAGAAGAAAGCGAAGCCGTGCTCGTAGGCATATTTGCGCACTGCGATCACCCGAATTTCGCGCAATGCCAATGACAGGTCCGTGAGTTTTATCCCTGCATAGCCGCGGACATGAGCGTCCAGAATACGTCGAATGGCACTCGTCAGTGGGTTGCCGTCAGCAATAAAGCACGCCTCAAAGTAAGCTTGAACATCGCGGTCATCCGCATGCTTTAAACCGGTTTCATCCAACAGGTAGCCACCTGCCACACTCGGTTGGGAAATTGCATTGAAGATACGTGCGCTTTCGAGCTCTCCTTCCCAACGGAAATCCGGATCGGACATAAACAGGGTTTTAGGATCATGGGTGTTCTCAAGCATCACGTAGTGTGGAAAAGGATTCTGATTGAACTTATTCTCACGCTCCGGCAATTGATACATATCCAGCATCACCATCAGGTGTGAGGTTTCTGCTTTGGTTGCCAACAGACGCTGCATTTCTTCAATGTTGTCTTGTTTGGTTTTGCCTTCGTCATACCAAGGATCCAGTGCCACACCATATAGGCGGTGATACCAATCCAGGAAACTTCCATGGTTTATCTCGTCGGAGTGATATTGAAGCTGGTAGTTCTCACTGATGGTGAAGGTCGCATCCCAAACACCAAAGTAGAATGGACGGTGATCAATACCTTTTCGCTTTAAAGACTCACAGACGCAACTGACAAAGCAATGCACTTTGACGTCTTCAAATTCTTCCTCCTGCGCCTTCTGCGCGGGCTCATTACGTTCAATGCGACATAGGAAGTCCGCCAGACTGGACACTGTCGCGTAGTCTGCCGCGGTAATATTTTCCTCCGGCACGGTCAAGCCCAGATCCAGCTCAAGGTGCAGGATTAGCTGAAGGATCAGCACCGAATCCAGATAAAGGTCTTCATTCAGCCTTGCACTCTCACTGAATTTTTCCATGTGGGCATTTTGCATGTTGTCGCTCAATACCTGGCGAATGGATGCAATTAATTGTTCGCGTTCCATGGGTGCTCCTTAACCTATCGCTGGAATGGAAATTTTGCTTTGAGACAGCGCGTTACGGTTGATCTTTCCGTTGGCCATCTTTTCAATCACTGTGCATTGTTCGATATCGACAGGCAGTTGATAGGATGCCAGCCGTGTCGAACACCATTTTCGGATCCGGCTTGGTTCAAGTGCATTGCTTGCCACAAACTGCAGACAGACCCGTTCACCTGACAGCGGATCCGAGCGTTTGAAGACCACAGCTTCGGAGATCTCTGCGATCTCAAGCACCACGTTCTCGACGTCCTGTGGGTACACATTCAGGCCAGAGACATTAATCATGTCGTCTGCACGGGAAACGAAGATCAACTGACCCTGCTCATCGAAATAGCCCAGATCTTTGGTGAAGATGATGTCATCCCCTTTTTGCACCACGATCTCCCCCGGTCTTGAAGTGTCGATACCGGCATTGACCTTGAGATGTCCAAGCGGAGTACCGATGTGATTCGCCGCTTTTGTATCCGAATTAATGGCAATACAACCAGCTTCTGAGCAGCCATATTGCTGGAAGACGTGTTTGGCTTTTGCACGAAGCGCCTCAAACCAGGCTTTGGGTAACACAGTGCCCGAGGTCATCACGGCATTCAGTTGTTGGCCTTTCGGGTAAAGCTGCACCACTGAGTGAATCAAAGCAGGGGACGAATACAGCAAATGGTCTGGCGTCGTCATCAGCTTTTTCAGCAGGAATTTCGGGTTAATGTTGTTAATGATGACTGGTGATTGACCACGCTTCAGTGCCACAAATACGCCAGCAATCAAGCCATAGGAATGGGTGATCGGGCAGGCAATCAGTGGAGTCATCTTGTTCGGCTTTTTGAACTTCGCGACGTAGCTTTCTACTTCTTCATCGATTGAAGACCAGCTTCGAGTGATCACCTTTGGTTCACCGGTGGTACCGGAACTGGTTTGCACAAGCACAGCCACGTCATCATCACGTTCCTGCTGAAGCGACATCGCAGGCTGCCCTTGTTCAAATAGCAGGACGTGGCACTGAGCACGTGTCGCTAATCGTTTGGCAGCAAGACGGGGAGTGGGTGCGAAAATGGGGTAAAAAGAGCCGCCATTGGCTTTCAGGTACAAACACACCGCCAGCAGATAAGCTGGGTCTTCTGTGCATACAGCAAAACGCTTCCCTGCGCAGCTGCCAAGTTCAGGGTGTGAGCGGAATGCTTCGTTACTGCGCTCAAAGAATTCATGACTGAAAAAGTCATCATTTACGTAAATCATAACGTCCCTATTTTTGAGAATATTTATGAAATGGGTTGGGCACCATATGGTGACACTCAGCGTGACTTCCTCTGAACTTTCGGGTCATCAGAGATTCCGTCAGAACTTGCGCGTTTGTGTAACCAAGTTGCTGCAAGCGACTATCAAGTTCTGGGTGGTCATCGGCATAGTCTTCGAGCTTTTGGCCTACCATGTTCCAAAAGCTTTGTTCACTCATGCCATAGCTTTTTTCTATGAGGAAAGAGACCTCTGTCAGGCTGTAAATAAAGAGGGTGTCCATCACCAATTCACGCAATAACTCCACCGAGCTCATGCCGTAGTAGTCATCGATAGGAGCATCTGCGAGGAAAGGTTCAATGGAAGCAAAATCTGGTAACCATTCTGGATTGGCCAGAAATGGCAGGTGATATTCCACGCTTTCGTGGAAATCCCGCACTATGACTCGTTCCGGCCAGCCATCACGATGAACCAACACCATGTTCTGACCATGAGGTTCAATACCAATGCCGTGTTTGACCAGCAAGTGCCATACAGGCAGCACCACGACATCGATTAAGCGGCTCAACCAGATATTCAAGCCATAGGTTTCTACCCAACCAGCAATGAAAGGTAAGCCGTCATCTTCAAGTATCATCAATGCATTGAAGGGAATCGCTGACTCCCCCTCACGCAATTTTGGCTGCACACTTTCGCGGAAAATAACCGCTACTTCTGAAGCGAGCGGAGACGTTTCAGATGTCATCCCGGGCACATGGAAACGGGCACCTGCGTACTCTTCCAAAATAGAGAGCGCCGACAGTTCGAAGTCACTTTCAATAATCCGGTTAAGCCAAGAAGAAACCACAGGCGCCAGACAAATAGAGTGCGGTGCCAATGTGCGCTTCGATGAGGTATTCACCATGCTCAAAGGCAATTTGATATTGGCTCTATCGGAATAGCTTGCATTCATTAAGGTGCGAACAGATTGCGATGCGGTGTATTGATCCGCCCCCAAGCCCAGAAATATGAGGGTTTGATCCGAAAGTGGCTCAAGCAACTGTTCTTGCTTCAACTGTTGCCATTGCCATGGATGCATGGGCAACAGCGAATATTCATCCCAACTTTTGTCCTGCGCACTCAATGCCCCAGAGAGTCTTAACCACTGTGTACGACCAAGCTCTTTGAGCCAGAAAGCGTCATGGGGTTGTGGTAAATTTTGTTTGATGTGGGTGCGCTTAACGGCGAGCCAACAAAGGTAAAAAGGCTTGGAAGATTCAGGACCGTAAGCCTCGTGATCTGCTGAACTGAATCCGGTACGAGCCTTGAAGGAAGGATGGTAAGGATGTCCTTCATCAAGCGAGCCTTCCAAGATTTCAAAATCCTGGTAGCGACGGGATTCAGGCTTACTAACATGTCGGCGGTTCCATTCGCAAAGGGCAGCTGTTTGTGAGAACTCTTCGGCAAGCGCGTATTTGGTTTTCTCTGTTGCAGGCAAATCTTCAACGATCTGCTGCCAATGCGCAGCAACATTGGCGCGAACACCATCGATACAGAGCGACTGAATATCGAGTCGATAACGACCAAATGCGCCTCGCTGACCTGAGATGAGATATTCTCTTCCCCCAAGCTTCCAAGCAAACTTCCCTTCTTTGTCAGAGACTTCAACGCAATTTTCAAACAGTACCGCTTCTAACAGTTGCTTGATGACTCTTTCAATCGCTGACAAGTTCTGGCTATTAGGCAGAGGCATAACTCACCTCCATCGGTTCTTCCAGACAAGTCATCACAAGCGGGTTGGAAATCGTGCAGTAGATAGCTTGTTCGTTATCTGCCAGCAGTTCATCGACATCATGAACACGGGTTAACAAGTTGGCTTTTACCGGGATAGCTGACTCTGAAAGCAGCCTTTCGACAAACAGTTTTCCCGCACCGGAAAGGTTGTTTCTAAGCGCATAGAGCCTCTGCTGAACGAAGCTGATAAGAATTCGCTCTTCAACCAGGCCATCTGCTCCCATGCGGCCAATGACGGAGAACAGATGGTTGATGAACAGGTAATAAGCAAAACGATCGCAGATAACATCGTCATCGAAATAGAGAGAGTCTACGGTGACAGAATCCGGCTCCATGGTTTCCAGATATCCACGATACGCTTTGGAAAGATAGAAGCCTTGGTTATCACGGAAGTAATAAACCGAGGGAAGCCCCTCTTTCATCTCAATCACACTGTTTTGCTGGTGAGCTTCAAGCGCAATTCCATGTTCGTCATAAAGCGCAATCATTGGCTCTATGGCGCATTCCCAGTATTTGGCGAACCACTTGATGGCAATGCGCAGGTAATCTGCTTCATTTCGGTTCGCAAGCTTGCTGATGACGTCATAAAGCATTGAGCTTTCACCTGGCATTGGAGACTGAGTCAATGCCGCGATGGTAACGACATCTTGATCATTGCCTTCAGGGAAAGGATTCTCGCGTATGATGACTTCAAAACCACTTTCTTCCTGACCAGGCAAATCGACTGTGATGTATGCGGGATCAGTAATGACCTTGAAGCAAGCATGGCGCTCACTGAAACCCGTTTTTCGATATAAGGTCGCCATGACCACACCAGCATCCAGCTCATGGCGCTTGTTAACACGCAGTGAGTTGGTGATTTTTACTGGCAGGGAGAATTTGTACATCCAATCCAGATTCGGGTGATAGAGAGAGCGCACAGAAGATGTAGCAGTAAACTCTGGGCCATAACTTCCCAAATCCTTAATATCGCCTGCCTTTATCAACTCTCGAATATCATTTTGATGAAGAAGCCACTGCGCTTGAAGGGGATGCATGGGAACCACAATATGGGTTTCTGGTTTATCCGCCGCTGCAGGCAAAGATTCAGTGATCACTTCTTCTGCGGTCAACGGGATCGCTGACCGTTGCTTGATCAGAGCATGATCAATACTGAAGTAGTGAAGGGGAAAGCGCCCTTTTGTTTCAGGTGCATAGAATGCATGGTGATATTCCAGCATTCCCTGACGACTTTTCGGTGTGGGGTGTTGCCAGTGACCAAAAAGCAATGATTGTTCAGCGTCAATGAAATTTGGCTTGCTGAGCGATGGATCACCACGACGCTCTTCAATGTATTGCGTCATTAATCTCTGGCTTTCAATCACACGGAGCATGAGCTCTTGCTTGCATTCAAAAGCAGCTGACTTGGCGTGGAAGATCCCTTCGATCAGTTGTTGTAAAGCATGCGTCTCTGAGACCACTTTCCAAGAGAACTTATCAACTTGAATCAGTACTTTGCCAAATCGGTGATTCCCCACCAATGAGCGGTATTCAACGTTTACGGCAAGCTTTCCTGCCAAGTGTGGCAGTGAAATCTCGACAATCCACTTGTCTTTTGCCACATCCCCCAATCGACCCACCGACATCTGCCAGCGTGAAGCGGGAGACCAATCTCCAGCATCGACCTCTTTCAGGTAACAGTTAAAGAATGCTTGAAAGGATGCTTTCTCTGCGATGTTGCTGGCTATCTGACTCACGTTTCCCTCGCCTTATACCAAGCGCGCCTGAATGGCGTTTAATCTGATAAGGCCAAGGATCCTAATTGATATTAATTCTCATTACACTAAAAGTTACCATTGTTACAACACGTCATAAGGTAAGTCCCACATCACCTTTATTGCACGTGAAGATGGTTTTCTCTTCACGCATCATGACCATCCATTATTCTCTCTATACAAAGATTATGACTTCCAAGAACCGTGTGTTGGACGCACCGATAGTCCCGACCTTCTTCTATTTCGCCATCCCTTCATTCATTGGTCTCGTTGCTATATCAAGCGCCAGTATTGTTGATGGGATGTTCGTCGGCAGATTTCTGGGTGCCGACGCACTGGCGGCCATCAATCTGCTCATTCCTTACATCACGTTTGTTTTCGCCGTGTCTTTGATGATTGCAATTGGCGGAACTGTTCAAGCTGGGGAACATATAGGCAAGGACGAACTTGATAAAGCCAATGCAGCCTTTACGCAGTCTATGTTAGGCGCATTTGGGTTCAGTGCGTCGATGGCGATTATCAGCTCCATATTCAGCACAGAACTCTTTTACTTTCTAGGCGCACCGGTTTCACTTCATCCGCTCATGGAGCGTTATTTCAGTGTTCTCACCGTCTGTATGATTGTCCAGCTGACTACCATGGTGCTCTATTATTTTGTACGCGCTGATGGTTTCCCAATGCTAGCAACCGCCGCGCTTATGGTAGGCGCAGCGACCAACATCACTCTTGATTACGTTTTCCTGGGAATACTGGGACTCGGGATAGAGTGGGCTGCGTGGGCGACAACCTTTGCTCAGTTACTTCAGTTATCGGTGCTTATTTTCTATTTCGCGAAACCTTCGAGAACCTTGTCGCTCTCTAAAGCGGGATTGGAGATACGGAAGTTTGTGAGCGCGCTTATCAACGGCGCTTCGGAATTCATTAATGAAATTTCCGTAGGTATCGTTATCTTCACCGTACATTGGTTACTGATGAAAAATGGCGGTCAGGAAGCAGTCGCGGGATTTTCAATTGCTAACTACATTTTGTTCGTCAGCATGATGATGTTCTACGGCGTGGTCGATGCTATCCATATTTTAGTCAGTCAAAACAAAGGGGCGGGTAACCTATACCGCATCAATCGTTTCATGGCACTCGCTGCAACCACCATTGTGTTTATTAGCAGTGCCTTGGTTTATCTTTGCCTTGTAAAGCCCGATACAGTTACCGAGCTTTTCCTGACAGATTTGGATGAGAAAGCATCTTCACATGCTCTCAGTTACATCGCCATCATTTGGCCATGCCTGATGCTAAGCGGAATTAACGTTCTTATTTCCGCTTACTTCACCGCAATGCAACTGCCAAAACAATCAGCAGCCATCGCGTTGAGTCGAGGGTTGGTACTGCCTGTTTCACTGATCTTCGGTTTGGTTATTTTCTTTAAAGACCAACACTTCCTGACTGCGCTTCCTCTCGCCGAATTCTTTACTCTCCTCATAGCCTGCGCTCTGTTTATAAGGCAGCAAAAGCACATGAATGTAAAAAGGCCTCTAGCGACCAACAATGCTTAAACGACAAAGCCCTGCTGAACCAGCAGGGCTTTAAATAATATCGAGTCATCTTCCCGCCTGTCCTTCCACAATCAACATCAACATGCCCAGTTGAATCACGAATTCATGCTCATCCGTTAAAGAAGACTCAAACCATAAAGAAGAGAAGCTTAGAGTGGGCTGCAAAAAGGATTTCTAGTCGCACACAGTAAGTGGTATTTACTTCTGGCACGGCGGCTCAAAGTGAGCAGAATTATGCTGGATCGCAGATAGCAAAAAACCTAAGCCTTTCGACAGGGAAGTACAGTTTGAGGTTTCTTGTGACGAATAAATTTGCTTTATCGTAAACGAAAGAAAGCCCCGCTATTTCTAGCGGGGCTTCTTAAGAAGTGGCGGAGCGGACGGGACTCGAACCCGCGACCCCCGGCGTGACAGGCCGGTATTCTAACCAACTGAACTACCGCTCCACACTTAAATTGGAAGCCTGGCGATGTCCTACTCTCACATGGGGAGACCCCACACTACCATCGGCGCTGTTACGTTTCACTACTGAGTTCGGCATGGAGTCAGGTGGGTCCATAACGCTATGGTCGCCAAGCAAATTCTG
>NZ_FIZX01000012.1 GCF_900055185.1 Grimontia celer
GTCATACTCCGTTCTTCAAAGGCTACCGTCCACAGTTCTACTTCCGTACTACTGACGTGACCGGTACTATCGAACTGCCAGAAGGCGTTGAGATGGTAATGCCAGGCGACAACATCCAAATGGTTGTTGAGCTGATTGCACCAATCGCGATGGACGAAGGCCTGCGCTTCGCTATCCGTGAAGGTGGCCGTACTGTAGGTGCGGGTGTTGTTGCTAAGATCCTTGCTTAATTTTCATTAAGCTTCGATTAGCACAATGCTAGAAAAAGGACGCTTCGGCGTCCTTTTTCTTTTTTGGCAATCTGGTTTTAGGTATCGCATCAGCCAGGTAGGTGCATTTCATTCCTATTGTGATGTTCCTTCAGATTCTGTCTTCGTCCTTTTCTCTCATTATTCGTCAATTAATCGAAGAAACGAATTGGTAATGCTAACAATTCTCGTTTATATTGTTATTAGATTCATTGAGGAAGATACAAAGATGTACGTTTGTTTGTGCCATGGGATTTCTGATAAAACATTGAAGAAGCTTGCATATGAGCAAGGGGTCGATGACATCCGTGAAATCAGAAAGCTAACTCCCTTGGGCTCACAGTGCGGCAAATGTATCCGTCCAGCGAAGGAAATCCTTCAAGAAGCTGCGTTGAATCCACTTTATAAGAAAGTAGGTTAAAACTGCTTTTCTAATAACTGACATTGACGACTCTTCATTCGGTTCTACTTTTAATAGACGCCGAAGAGGAGAGTGCGTTATGAAATCCGATCCAAAAATCATCCAACACCTCAACAAAATCCTGGGCAACGAACTCGTCGCCATTAACCAGTATTTCCTTCATGCCCGAATGTACAAAGATTGGGGTTTGAAAGTGATCGCTGATAAAGAATACGACGAATCTATCGATGAGATGAAACATGCCGATGATCTGATTGAGCGTATCCTCTTCCTCGAAGGGATTCCTAACCTCCAAGATCTTGGAAAACTCCGTATCGGGGAAGATACCAAAGAAATGCTTGAGTGCGACTTAGCGCTGGAAATGGATGCTATTCCTGATCTACGCGATGCCATTGAATATGCTGAAAGCGTACGTGACTATGTATCGCGTGATCTATTCCAGGATATTCTGGAAGACGAAGAAGAGCATGTAGATTGGTTGGAAACCCAATTAGGATTGATCGATAAAGTGGGTATTCAGAATTACAATCAGGCACAAATGATTGAATGCGAAGACTCTTAAGTAAAGATTTTGAATAAGAGAAAAGGGAGCCCAAAAGAGGCTCCTTTTTCGTTAAAGTGGCAAAGCCAGAGACCGCAATTTTACCCGCGTGCTTATCTCCTGATTATTTTTTAAACGCCACTTGCAAAGCAAATTGTGATCTGTATAATGCCCCGCACTGCCTGAGACATTTGCTCTCAACCGTGCAGTTGTGAACCAATGAGCACAGGAGGAAGACCCTTCGCAGTAGGCGAAAGCCTGAGGTGGTCGGTAATGTATACTCCGCTTATGTTCGCAGTCATATAAAATGGCTGACAATGTATCAGATATTGATACTACGGTTTCACATAAATCAATCGGCATTCCCTCGTATTTATGAGGTTGAGTGGCGATATTGTTTGTGTAATTTTTTAATTTGGAGCTCTGTCTAATGCAGAACCAACGTATCCGTATCCGCCTGAAGGCTTTCGATCACCGTTTGATCGACCAGTCTACTGCGGAAATCGTTGAAACCGCTAAGCGCACTGGTGCGCAGGTGAAGGGTCCAATCCCTCTGCCAACTCGCAAAGAGCGCTTCACCGTTCTTATCTCTCCGCACGTAAACAAAGATGCACGTGACCAGTACGAAATCCGTACTCACAAGCGTCTGATCGACATCGTTGAGCCAACAGATAAAACTGTTGACGCTCTGATGCGTCTTGACCTTGCTGCGGGCGTTGATGTTCAAATCAGCCTGGGTTAAGAGGGGAGCTAATAATGATTGGTCTAGTCGGTCGTAAAGTGGGCATGACTCGCATCTTCACTGAAGAAGGCGTTTCTATCCCTGTAACCGTTGTAGAAGTAGAAACTAACCGTGTTACTCAGGTACGTACTCCTGAAGTAGATGGTTACTCTGCTATCCAAGTAACTTCAGGCGCTAAGAAAGCAAGCCGCGTAACTAAGCCAGAAGCTGGTCACTTTGCGAAAGCAGGTGTTGAAGCTGGCCGCGGTCTGTGGGAATTCCGTCTGGAAAACGGCGAAGATTTCGAAGTAGGCGCTGAGCTGAACGTTGATCTGTTCGCTGAAATCAAAAAAGTAGACGTTACTGGCACATCTAAAGGTAAGGGTTTCCAAGGCGCTGTTAAGCGTTGGAACTTCCGTACTCAAGATATGACCCACGGTAACTCCTTGTCTCACCGTGCTCCTGGTTCTATCGGTCAATGTCAGACTCCAGGTCGCGTATTCAAAGGCAAGAAAATGGCAGGTCACATGGGTGCTGAGCAGGTAACTACTCAAAACCTTGAGATCGTACGTGTTGACGCTGAGCGCAAACTGCTTCTTATCAAAGGTGCAGTACCAGGTGCGACTGGCAGCAACGTGATCGTTAAACCAGCCGTTAAAGCGTAACGTCGAGGAGATAGTAATGGAATTGGTAGTAAAAGGCGCTGACGCGCTGACTGTTTCCGAAACTACCTTCGGGCGTGAGTTCAACGAAGCTCTGGTTCACCAAGTAGTAGTTGCATACGCAGCTGGTGCCCGTCAAGGTACTCGTGCGCAAAAGACTCGTTCAGACGTATCAGGTGGCGGTGCTAAGCCATGGCGTCAGAAGGGTACTGGTCGCGCTCGTGCAGGTACAATCCGTAGCCCAATCTGGCGCTCGGGTGGTGTAACTTTCGCTGCGCGTCCTCAGGACCACAGCCAGAAAGTTAACAAGAAAATGTACCGTGGTGCTATTAAAAGCATCCTGTCTGAGCTGGTTCGTCAAGAGCGTCTGATCGTTGTTGATAACTTCTCAGTAGAAGCACCAAAAACTAAAGAGCTGATCGCTAAGCTGAAAGAGCTTGAGCTGTCTGAAGCTCTGATCGTAACTGCAGAAGTTGATGAGAACCTGTTCTTGGCAGCGCGCAACCTGTACAAGGTTGATGTTCGCGATGCAGCAGGCATTGACCCAGTTAGCCTGATCGCTTTCGACAAAGTAGTTATGACTGCAGCTGCAGTTAAGCAAGTTGAGGAGATGCTGGGATGATCACTGAAGAGCGTATCCTGAAAGTTCTGCGTGCTCCGCACATCTCTGAAAAAGCAACCATGGCTGCTGAGAACGGTAACACTATCGTTTTCAAAGTAGCGATGACTGCGACTAAGAGAGAGATCAAAGCAGCAGTTGAGAAACTGTTCGAAGTTGAAGTGAAGTCTGTAAATACTCTTATCACTAAGGGTAAGACCAAACGTCAAGGTATGCGCCAAGGCCGTCGTTCAGACGTGAAAAAAGCGTACGTTATCTTGAAAGAAGGTCAAGACATCGACTTCGCTGGCGGCGCTGAGTAAGACGGAGGAGTAACAGAAAATGGCAATTGTTAAATGTAAGCCTACTTCACCGGGTCGTCGTCACGTTGTTAAGATTGTAAACGCTGACCTGTACAAAGGTAAGCCTTACGCACCACTGCTGGAGAAAAACTCTAAGTCTGGTGGTCGTAACAACAACGGTCGTATCACTGTACGTCACATCGGTGGTGGTCATAAGCAACACTACCGTGTAATTGACTTCAAACGTACTAAAGACGGCATCCCAGCGAAAGTTGAGCGTCTGGAATACGATCCAAACCGTAGCGCGAACATCGCACTGGTTCTGTACGCAGACGGTGAGCGTCGTTACATCATTGCACCTAAAGGCCTGAAAGCTGGCGACCAGATCCAATCTGGTTCAGATGCTGCGATCAAAGTAGGTAACAGCCTGCCAATGCGCAACATCCCAGTAGGTTCTACAGTTCACAACGTTGAACTGAAGCCTGGTAAAGGTGCTCAGCTGGCTCGTTCAGCTGGTGCATACGCACAAATCGTAGCTCGCGATGGCGCATACGTAACTATTCGTCTGCGTTCTGGTGAGATGCGTAAAGTTCTTTCTGAAGGTCGTGCGACCATCGGTGAAGTTGGTAACGCAGAACACATGCTGCGTGAACTGGGTAAAGCAGGTGCTACTCGCTGGAAGGGCGTTCGTCCAACAGTACGTGGTGTTGCAATGAACCCAGTAGACCACCCACACGGTGGTGGTGAAGGTCGTACTTCGGGCGGTCGTCACCCAGTATCTCCTTGGGGTATGCCTACTAAAGGCTTCAAGACCCGTAAGAACAAACGTACCGACAAGTACATCGTACGTCGTCGTAACAAGTAATTTATATCAGAGGATAAGCCATGCCACGTTCTCTCAAGAAAGGTCCTTTTATTGACCTGCACTTGCTGAAGAAGGTAGAGAAAGCGTTGGAAAGCGGTGACAAGAAGCCTGTTAAGACTTGGTCCCGTCGTTCAATGATCATCCCTCAGATGATCGGTTTGACCATCGCTGTCCATAATGGTCGTCAGCACGTACCTGTTTTCATCACTGATGAGATGATCGGTCACAAGCTGGGCGAATTTGCACCAACACGTACTTATCGCGGCCACGCTGCTGATAAGAAAGCTAAGAAGCGTTAAGGAGTTAAGATATGGAAGCTATTGCTAAACATCGCTTTGCTCGTATTTCGCCTCAGAAAGCACGTTTGGTAGCAGACCAAGTGCGCGGTAAAAACGTTGCACAAGCAATTGAACTTCTGACTTTCAGCGACAAAAAAGCTGCTGATCTGATCAAGAAGGTGCTGGAGTCTGCAATTGCAAACGCTGAGCATAACGAAGGCGCAGACATCGATGATCTGTCTGTAGCAAAAATCTTCGTTGACGAAGGCCCAGTCATGAAGCGCATCATGCCTCGTGCAAAAGGCCGTGCCGATCGCATCTTGAAGCGTTCTAGCCACATCACTGTTGTTGTAGCAGACCGCTAAGAGACGAGGAGAGAAAGCAATGGGTCAAAAAGTACATCCTAATGGTATTCGTCTTGGCATCTGTAAGCCTTGGAATTCCACTTGGTTTGCTAACAGCCAAGATTTCGCTGACAACCTAGACGGCGACTTCAAGGTACGTCAGTTCCTGACTAAAGAACTGTCTAAAGCGTCTGTTTCTCGTATCGTTATCGAGCGTCCTGCGAAGAGCATCCGTGTGACTATCCACACTGCTCGCCCAGGCGTTGTTATCGGTAAGAAAGGCGAAGACGTAGAAAAACTGCGCGCTCGCGTTGCACAGCTGGCAGGTGTTCCTGCTCAAATCAACATCGCAGAAGTACGCAAGCCTGAGCTTGACGCACAACTGGTTGGTGACAGCATCGCGTCTCAGCTAGAGCGTCGTGTTATGTTCCGTCGTGCTATGAAGCGTGCGGTACAGAACGCAATGCGTCTGGGTGCCAAGGGTATCAAAGTGGAAGTAAGCGGCCGTCTTGGCGGTGCTGAAATCGCTCGTACCGAGTGGTACCGTGAAGGTCGTGTGCCACTGCACACTCTTCGTGCTGACATTGATTACGCAACTTCTTCGGCTCACACCACTTACGGTGTAATTGGTATTAAAGTTTGGATCTTCAAAGGTGAAGTTCTGGGCGGCATGCCAGTAGCAGAGCCACAGGCTGACAAGCCTAAGAAGCAGCGTAAAGGCCGTAAGTAAGGAGTCTATCGATGCTTCAACCAAAACGTACTAAGTTCCGCAAGACTCATAAGGGTCGTAACCGCGGTCTTGCTGCAGGTACTGACGTAAGCTTCGGTACCTTCGGCCTGAAAGCTGTTGGTCGTGGTCGTATCACTGCGCGTCAGATCGAAGCCGCACGTCGTGCTATGACTCGTCACATCAAGCGTCAGGGTCAAATCTGGATCCGTGTGTTCCCAGACAAGCCAATCACTACCAAACCTCTGGAAGTTCGTCAGGGTAAAGGTAAGGGTTCTGTGAGCTACTGGGTTGCACAAATCCAACCAGGTAAAGTCCTGTACGAGATGGATGGTGTTTCTGAAAGCCTTGCTCGCGAAGCATTCGAGCTGGCTTCTCGTAAACTACCTATCAAAACCACTTTCGTAACTAAGGCGGTGATGTGATGAAAGCACAAGAACTTCGCGAAAAGAGCGTAGAGCAGCTGAATGAAGAACTGCTGGGTCTGCTGCGTGAGCAATTCAACCTGCGCATGCAAGCGGCTACTGGTCAACTTCAGCAAACTCACACTCTGAAGAACGTTCGTCGCGATATCGCACGTGTTAAAACCGTTCTGAACCAGAAGGGCAACGCATAATGAGCGACAAAATCCGTACTCAACAAGGTCGTGTAATTAGCGACAAGATGGATAAATCTATCGTTGTTGCTATCGAACGCCAGGTGAAACACCCAATCTACGGTAAATTCATCAAGCGTACGACTAAACTGCACGCTCATGACGAAAACAACGAGTGCGCACAAGGCGATACCGTTGAGATCCGTGAGTGCCGTCCACTGTCTAAGACTAAGTCTTGGACTCTGGTACGCGTAGTTGAGAAAGCACGCCTGTAAGGCAAGCTTTCCAGCGATAAAAATCAAAGCGGCTCCCATTTCGGAGCCGTTTATTTTTTATCTACCCATCTTCAAAAAATAGTGTTATTATTCGCCGCCCTTGTAATGAGGCAGCCCGACCCGAGATGGGTCTAGATGTAATAACAGCGGAGCACTAACAATGATCCAAATGCAAAGTATGCTGGATGCAGCCGATAACTCCGGCGCTCGCAGCGTAATGTGTATTAAGGTGCTGGGTGGTTCACACCGTCGCTACGCCCATATCGGCGACGTCATCAAAGTTACCGTTAAAGATGCAATCCCACGCGGTAAAGTTAAAAAAGGTGATGTCCTGAAGGCGGTTGTAGTTCGCACCCGTAAAGGCGTTCGTCGTCCAGACGGCTCTGTCATTCGCTTCGACCGTAATGCTTGCGTATTGTTGAACAACACTACTGAGCAACCAGTCGGTACCCGTATCTTTGGTCCTGTGACACGCGAACTTCGTGGCGATAAGTTCATGAAGATTGTGTCTCTGGCGCCAGAAGTTCTGTAAGGAGCGGTTAAAATGGCAGCTAAAATCCGTCGTAACGACGAAGTTATCGTTCTTGCCGGTAAAGATAAAGGCAAGAAAGGTAAAGTAAGTAAGGTTCTGACCACTGGTAAAGTTATCGTTGAAGGTATCAACCTGGTTAAGAAACACCAGAAGCCTGTTCCGGCTCTGGGCATCCAAGGCGGCATCGTAGAAAAAGAAGCTGCAGTGGACGTTTCTAACGTTGCTATCTACAACGCGGCAACTGGTAAAGCAGACCGTGTAGGCTTCCGATTCGAAGACGGCAAAAAAGTTCGTTTCTTCAAATCGAATGGCGAAATTATTTAAGTAATTCTGGAGTAGTACACTATGGCGAAACTGCATGATTACTACAAAGAGACTGTTGTAAAAGAACTGGCTGAAAAGTTCGAATACAAGAGTATCATGCAAGTCCCAAGGATCGAAAAGATCACCCTGAACATGGGTGTGGGCGAAGCAATCAACGACAAAAAACTGCTTGAGAATGCAGCATCTGACCTGGCATCAATCACAGGTCAAAAGCCGCTGATCACTAAAGCACGTAAGTCTGTTGCTGGCTTCAAGATCCGTGAGGGCTACCCAATTGGCTGTAAAGTAACCCTGCGTGGCGAGCGTATGTGGGAATTCCTAGAGCGTCTGATTTCAATCGCTCTCCCACGTGTGCGTGACTTCCGTGGCGTTAGTTCGAAATCTTTCGACGGTCGCGGTAACTATAGCATGGGCGTTCGTGAGCAAATCATCTTCCCAGAGATCGACTACGACAAAGTAGATCGTATCCGTGGTCTTGATATTACTATCACGACTACTGCGGCGACTGATGAGGAAGGTCAAGCTCTGCTGGCTGCCTTTAACTTCCCATTCCGTAAGTAAGGTGAAGGGTTACTGTAATGGCTAAGCAATCAATGAAAGCGCGCGAAGTAAAACGCGCGAAGCTGGTAGCAAAGTTCGCTGAGAAGCGTGCTGCACTGAAAGCTATCATCAAAAACGTTAACGCGTCTGAAGAAGAGCGTTGGGATGCAGTCCTGAAGCTTCAAACTCTACCGCGTGATTCTGCTAAGTCTCGTCAGCGTAACCGCTGTAACCAGACTGGTCGTCCACATGGCTACCTACGCAAATTCGGCCTTAGCCGAATCAAGGTTCGTGAAGCTTGCATGAAAGGCGAGATTCCGGGTCTGCGTAAGGCGAGCTGGTAATTGAATCACGGGAGTAAAGACTTATGAGCATGCAAGATCCGATTTCGGATATGCTGACCCGCATCCGCAACGGTCAGGCAGCAACTAAAGTTGCTGTTAAGATGCCTTCGTCAAAGCTGAAAGTGGCAATTGCTGAGCTGCTGAAAGCTGAAGGTTATGTGGCTGACTACGCTATTTCTGGCGAAGTTAAGCCTGAGCTGGAAGTTACTCTGAAGTACTTCGAAGCTAAACCAGTTATCGAGCAAATCCAACGTGTAAGCCGTCCAGGTCTGCGCATCTATAAGAAAAAAGATGAGCTGCCTTCTGTAATGGGTGGTCTGGGTATTGCTGTAGTATCAACTTCTAAAGGTTTGATGACCGACCGTGCAGCTCGCAAAGCGGGTCTGGGCGGCGAAATCATCTGCTACGTAGCGTAAGGAGTAGGAAATGTCTCGTGTTGCAAAAGCACCCGTAGTAATTCCTGCCGGCGTAGAGGTGAAACTGAACGGTCAGGAAATCACTGTTAAAGGTAGCAAGGGTGAACTGACCCGCGTTATCAACGATGCAGTGGAACTAAGCCAAGAAGACAACGCTGTGAAGTTCGCACCACGCGAAGGTGTTGCTAAAGCTAACGCTCAAGCAGGTACCGCACGTGCACTAGTGAACAACATGGTTGTTGGTGTTACTGAAGGCTATACCAAGAAACTGATCCTGAAAGGTGTTGGTTATCGTGCAGCAATGAAAGGTAACTCAGTCGCTCTGACTCTGGGTTTCTCTCACCCTGTTGAACACGAACTGCCTGCAGGTATCAAAGCAGAATGCCCAAGCCAAACTGAGATTGTTTTGACTGGTACAGACAAACAATTGGTTGGTCAAGTAGCTGCTGACATCCGCGCATACCGTCAGCCTGAGCCTTACAAAGGTAAAGGCGTTCGTTACGCTGACGAAGTTGTGCGTACTAAAGAAGCTAAGAAGAAGTAAGGTAACACTATGGATAAGAAAATTGCTCGTATCCGTCGTGCGACCCGAGCGCGTCGCAAGATTGCTGAACTGGGTGCGACTCGCCTAGTGGTACACCGTACTCCACGTCATGTGTACGCACAGGTTATCGCGGCAAATGGCTCCGAAGTAATCGCAGCTGCTTCTACCGTAGAAAAAGCGATCCGTGAGCAAGTGAAGAGCACCGGCAACAAAGAAGCCGCAGCAGCAGTAGGTAAAGCTATCGCTGAGCGTGCGAAGGAAAAAGGCATCGAATCTGTTGCTTTTGACCGTTCCGGTTTCCAATACCACGGCCGTGTGGCTGCACTGGCAGATGCTGCTCGTGAAGCTGGTCTGAAATTCTAAGGTAGGCGGAAAGATGGCTAACGATAAACAACAAAGTGATTTGCATGAGAAGCTGATTGCTGTTAACCGTGTTTCTAAGACGGTTAAAGGTGGTCGCATCTTCAGCTTCACCGCTCTGACTGTAGTTGGTGATGGCAATGGTCGTGTAGGTTTCGGTTACGGCAAAGCCCGTGAAGTACCTGCAGCGATCCAAAAATCAATGGAAAAAGCGCGCCGTAACATGGTTACTGTTGCGCTGAACGAAGGTACTCTTCACCACGCTGTTAAAGGCCGCCACACTGGTTCTAAAGTGTACATGCAGCCTGCATCAGAAGGTACGGGTATCATCGCAGGTGGTGCGATGCGTGCGGTTCTGGAAGTTGCGGGTGTTCGTAACGTTCTGGCAAAAGCATACGGTTCTACTAACCCAATCAACATCGTTCGTGCAACGATCGATGGTCTGGGTGGTATGAAGTCTCCAGAAATGGTAGCTGCTAAACGCGGTCTGCCAGTTAACGAAATTCTGGGGTAATTCGACATGGCTAAAACTATCAAAGTAACTCAGACTCGTAGCTCAATCGGTCGTTTGCCGAAACATAAAGCTACCCTGCGTGGCTTGGGCCTACGTCGCATCAACCACACTGTTGAACTTGAAGATACTGCTTGCGTACGCGGCATGATCAATCAAGTTTACTACATGGTTAAAGTGGAGGAGTAATCACAATGCGTCTGAATACTCTATCTCCGGCTGCGGGTTCAAAGCCTTCTAAGAAGCGCGTTGGCCGTGGTATCGGTTCAGGCCTGGGCAAAACTGGTGGCCGTGGTCACAAAGGTCAGAAATCACGTTCAGGTGGTTCTGTACGCCCAGGTTTCGAAGGCGGTCAAATGCCTTTGAAACAGCGTCTGCCAAAATTTGGTTTTACTTCTCGCAAGAGCCTGACTGCTGCTGAAGTTCGCCTGAGCGAACTGGCTAAAGTTGAAGGTGACGTAGTAAGCCTTGAGACACTGAAAGCTGCAAACGTAATCACTAAAGACATCCGTACGGCGAAAATCGTACTGTCTGGTGAGATTGCACGCTCAGTGACTGTTAAAGGTCTTCGCGTTACTAAAGGCGCTCAAGCTGCAATCGAAGCTGCTGGCGGTAAAATCGAGGAATAATTAGCTCGAGGACGAGGTACAGATGGCAAAACAACCAGGACAAAATTTTAGTAGTGCAAAAGGTGGACTTGCGGAGCTGAAAAGCCGTCTACTCTTTGTGGTAGGTGCGTTGCTCGTATTCCGCGCCGGTTCTTTTGTGCCAATTCCTGGTATTGACGCTGCTGTACTTGCCGATCTGTTCGAACAGCAACAAGGTACCATCATTGAACTGTTTAACATGTTCTCTGGTGGTGCTCTTGAGCGTGCTTCTATCCTGGCACTGGGTATCATGCCGTATATTTCGGCATCGATTATTGTCCAACTGCTTACGGTAGTTCATCCAGCCTTGGCTGAGTTGAAGAAAGAAGGGGAGTCTGGCCGTCGTAAGATCAGTCAGTACACCCGCTACGGCACGCTGGTATTGGCAACCTTCCAAGCGATTGGTATCGCTACAGGCTTGCCAAGTATGATTCCGGGTCTGGTGGTAACTCCAGGCCTTGGCTTCTACTTTACTGCTGTTGTGAGCTTGGTCACTGGCACCATGTTCCTGATGTGGTTAGGTGAACAGATCACTGAGCGTGGTATCGGTAACGGTATATCCCTGATTATTTTCGCGGGTATCGTTGCAGGATTGCCATCCGCTATCGGACAAACAGCCGAGCAAGCGCGTCAAGGTGAATTGCACGTGCTTCTTCTTCTGTTGATTGCGGTAATTGCATTCGCAGTAATTGCGTTCGTAGTGTTTGTAGAGCGTGGTCAACGTCGAATCGTTGTTAACTACGCGAAGCGTCAGCAAGGCCGTCGTGTTTTTGCTGCGCAAAGCACACACCTGCCATTGAAACTAAATATGGCCGGCGTAATTCCAGCGATTTTTGCATCAAGTATTATCCTGTTCCCAGGCACACTGGCTCAATGGTTTGGTCAGAGTGAACAGTTGGGCTGGTTGGCGGATGTGTCATTGGCACTGAGCCCTGGTCAACCACTGTATGTAATCCTTTATGCTGCTGCGATTATCTTCTTCTGTTTCTTCTACACGGCGTTGGTTTTCAACCCGCGTGAGACAGCAGACAATCTGAAGAAGTCTGGTGCATTCGTACCTGGTATTCGCCCGGGCGAGCAGACTGCGAAGTACATAGATAAAGTGATGACTCGACTGACATTAGCAGGCGCGTTGTATATCACCTTTATCTGTCTGATCCCCGAGTTCATGATGATTGCTTGGAACGTACGCTTCTATTTTGGCGGAACTTCCCTACTTATCGTAGTCGTAGTAATCATGGACTTTATGGCTCAAGTTCAGACACATCTGATGTCTCAACAATATGAGTCCGTGTTGAAGAAAGCCAATCTGAAAGGCTACGGCCGCTAACAGATTGACATTTACGGAGTTTAGCAATGAAAGTTCGTGCTTCCGTTAAGAAAATCTGCCGTAACTGTAAAGTTATCAAGCGTAACGGTGTTGTTCGCGTGATTTGCAGTGAGCCAAAGCACAAGCAGCGCCAAGGCTAATAGCAGAATATTTTTCTTGCAAAATTTAGGCAGGCTGGCTACATTAGCCAGCCCACCTTTTGTGTGTGCAAAAGAAGTGGTATAGCCGCTGCGTATCCTAAACGGGCTCTGCAGCGGTTCTTCTTGATAAAGTACTAGGAGTGAATAGTGGCCCGTATTGCAGGCATTAACATTCCTGATCAGAAGCATGCTGTAATCGCACTGACTGCGATCTACGGTATCGGTAAAACCCGTTCAAAAGCTATCCTAGCTGAGACTGGTATTGCTGAAAGCACTAAGATCAGTGAACTAACTGAAGAGCAGATCGATCTACTGCGTGATGGCGTTGCCAAGTACACTGTAGAAGGTGATCTACGTCGTGAAGTTTCCATGAACATCAAGCGTCTGATGGACCTTGGTTGTTACCGCGGTTTGCGTCATCGTCGCAGCTTGCCACTACGTGGCCAGCGTACGAAGACCAATGCTCGTACCCGTAAGGGTCCGCGCAAGCCGATCAAGAAATAATCGGGGTAGGTAAAGTACTATGGCTAAACAACCAAATCGCGCACGTAAACGCGTACGCAAGCAAGTTGCTGACGGCGTAGCGCACATCCATGCGTCTTTCAACAACACAATCGTAACCATTACTGACCGTCAAGGTAATGCTCTAGCATGGGCTACTGCAGGTGGTTCTGGTTTCCGTGGTTCTCGTAAATCAACTCCGTTCGCTGCACAGGTTGCTGCTGAACGTTGTGGTGAGATGGCTAAAGAATATGGCCTGAAGAACCTGGAAGTTATGGTTAAGGGCCCAGGTCCAGGTCGTGAATCTACTATTCGCGCACTGAACGCGGCTGGTTTCCGTATCACTAACATCGTTGATGCGACTCCAATCCCACATAACGGTTGTCGTCCACCTAAGAAACGTCGCGTATAACGCTGTTTCTTAGAATTCTGGAGAAAGATCATGGCAAGATATTTGGGTCCTAAGCTGAAGCTTAGCCGTCGCGAAGGTACTGACTTGTTCCTGAAGTCAGGCGTACGCGCGATTGATACCAAGTGTAAAATTGATAACGCCCCAGGCGTACACGGCGCACGTCGCGGCCGTCTGTCTGACTATGGCGTTCAGCTTCGTGAGAAGCAAAAAGTTCGTCGTATCTACGGCGTTCTGGAAAAACAATTCCGTAACTACTACAAAGAAGCTGCTCGCATCAAAGGCAACACAGGTGAAAACCTGCTGCAACTTCTTGAAGGTCGTCTAGATAACGTAGTTTACCGCATGGGCTTCGGCGCAACTCGCGCAGAATCACGTCAGCTGGTAAGCCACAAAGCGATCCTGGTAAACGGTAAAGTGGTTAACGTTCCTTCTTTCAAGGTAACGGCCAACGACGTTGTTAGCATTCGCGAGAAAGCTAAGAACCAAGCACGCATCAAAGCAGCTCTTGAAATTGCTGCTCAGCGCGAGCTGCCAACTTGGATCGAAGTAGACAGCAACAAAATGGAAGGCACTTTCAAGCGCCTGCCAGAGCGTTCAGATTTGTCTGCTGACATCAACGAACACCTGATCGTCGAGCTTTACTCTAAGTAAGGCTAAACTAAAGAGAGGACACAATGCAGGGTTCTGTAACAGAATTTCTTAAGCCGCGTCTGGTTGACATCGAACAAGTTAGCTCGACGCACGCAAAAGTAACTCTTGAGCCGCTAGAGCGTGGCTTTGGTCACACCCTAGGTAATGCTCTACGTCGCATCCTACTGTCGTCTATGCCTGGTTGTGCAGTGACAGAAGTAGAAATTGACGGCGTGTTGCACGAGTACAGCACCAAAGAGGGCGTACAGGAAGATATCCTGGAAATCCTGCTTAACCTTAAAGGCCTTGCCGTTAAGGTAGAGGGTAAAGATGAAGTTATCCTAACCCTGAATAAGTCTGGTGCAGGCCCTGTTGTTGCAGGCGACATCACCCACGACGGTGGTGTTGAGATTGCGAACCCAGAACACGTAATCTGCCACCTGACAGATTCAAATGCTGAAATCAGCATGCGAATCAAGGTAGAACGTGGTCGCGGCTACGTACCAGCGTCAGCGCGTATTCACACTGAAGAAGACGAGCGTCCAATCGGCCGTCTGCTTGTAGATGCAACGTTCAGCCCAGTAGACCGTATTGCTTACAATGTTGAAGCAGCACGTGTTGAACAGCGTACCGACCTCGACAAGCTGGTTATCGATATGGAGACTAACGGTACTCTTGATCCTGAGGAAGCTATCCGTCGTGCAGCAACTATTCTTGCTGAGCAACTGGACGCATTCGTAGATCTGCGTGATGTACGAGTTCCTGAAGAGAAAGAAGAGAAGCCAGAGTTCGATCCGATCCTACTGCGTCCTGTAGACGATCTTGAACTAACTGTTCGCTCTGCTAACTGTTTGAAAGCAGAAGCGATCCACTACATCGGTGATCTGGTACAGCGTACTGAGGTTGAGCTTCTTAAGACGCCAAACCTTGGTAAGAAGTCTTTGACTGAAATTAAAGACGTGCTGGCTTCACGTGGTCTGTCTCTGGGTATGCGCCTGGAAAACTGGCCGCCAGCATCAATCGCTGAAGATTAATCAGATTCTGATTACTTAGTTAGAAGGATTAGGTCATGCGCCATCGTAAGAGTGGTCGTCAACTCAATCGCAACAGCAGCCATCGCAAAGCGATGTTCAGCAACATGGCTAGCTCGCTGGTAACTCACGAAGTTATCAAAACTACTCTGCCTAAGGCAAAAGAGCTGCGTCGCGTAATTGAGCCATTGATTACCCTAGCAAAGAACGACAGTGTTGCTAACCGTCGTCTTGCATTCGCTCGTACTCGTAACGACGAAGTTGTAGCGAAGCTGTTCAACGAACTGGGTCCACGTTTTGCCTCTCGTGCAGGCGGTTACACTCGCATTCTGAAATGCGGTGTACGTGCCGGCGATAAAGCCCCTATGGCTTACATCGAGTTGGTAGATCGTCCAGAGACAGCTGCAGAAGAAGCAGCTGAGTAATCTCTCGGTTCGTTCAAATAAGAAGCCAGGCTTTTAGCCTGGCTTTTTATTTATCTACTCATTCATAAAACAGCCTACGCCATTTCTTTCTTTATAACTCTTGACGTTAAGGCTTCAGTAAAACAGTCTTTCTACTTCTACTTCTACTTCTACTTCTACTTCTACTTCTACTTCTACTTCTACTTCTACTTCTACTTCTACTTCTACTTCTACTTCTACTTCTACTTCTACTTCTACTTCTACTTCTACTTCTACTTCTACTTCTACTTCTACTTCTACTTACTTATCTAATGGCTGAACTGAATTCTCCAATAGAACTGAACTTATTGATTGGCTCAGTTAGTGAATAAGCAATATTGTAAACGTCAAATATGTGTGGGGAGGGGGGAGATTGAAAAGACTATTACATCGTGCATAACACACTTATGCACAGCCTTTTGTGTGTTTGGTGTGAGTAAAATGTGTGGAAATACGGCTTTCGAGTAAAATATAGCCAAGTGAAGCGATTTTCATAAAAAACCTCAAAAAAGCCCTTGCCAGAATTTTAGACCTCCCTATAATGCCGCCTCACCGACACGGAGAGCGGCTCCCACAGCGGAAACGCCCACGTAAATCGGTACGGCGAAGGCCTCAAAAATTGAGTTGAAATAAACGCTTGACGCGCTGTTTCGAATCAGTAAAATGGCCGCCCGCTTCGAAGGGAAATTCACCCCGAGAGGCAAGTCAACAAGGTGTTTTGAGGGTTGCGAAAGCAACGCTGAAAAATCTCAAAATTTCTTCTTGACTTCATCGCCCGGCAGCGTAAAATTCGCAGCCCTGACGGTGAGAAGCGACGCTTCTTCAAGTCA
>NZ_FIZX01000013.1 GCF_900055185.1 Grimontia celer
CCTAAGGCTTCCTGGCAGAAGGCGTGTTTCTTTGTGAAGCAGGCCTTTCTGACCCCACCCGCCCTCGCGGCGGGTTTTGTCGTCAGACAGTGACGTCTGATGAAGCTTCTGAAGTCTCTCAGAAGCAGTGGATAGTTCTTGCTGGGTATCTCTATGGCTACGGAAAGCGGTCTCCAATTTACTCTTAACGTCGAAGGCTTGCCTGACGACACCTTTGTGGTGGTCGACTTTCAGGGCGATGCCCATCTCTCGGCCCCTTTCTGTTTTGATATCAAGCTGGCCAGCCGCAATGAAGCCGTCTCTGAAAATGACACGGTGGACCGTAATGTCACACTGGTGATTTGGCAGGACGGGGAGCTCAAGCAACGTTTTCACGGGATTGTCCGCCGGTTCTCAAGAGGCGATACGGGCTTCCATCACACCCGTTATGCGCTGGAGATGGTGCCGTCCCTTGCCAGACTGTCCCTTCGCCAGAACAGCCGTATCTTCCAGCAGCAGTCTGCCCCGGAAATCATGAGCATTCTCCTGCAGGAGATGGGCATTGATGATTATGCGTTTTCTTTATCCGGCACGCCGCAGACCCGTGAGTATTGTGTGCAGTACCGGGAAACGGACCTTAAGTTCCTGGAACGTATTGCGGCGGAAGAGGGCATTTTCTATTGCTTTTTGCACAGTAAAGATAAGCACACGGTGCTGTTCTCGGATGATACCCAGACCCTGTCTGCCTCGGGCCTTGCGCTGCCTTATAACGTGAACGTCGGTGGGGTATCGAAAGAGAACTTCGTGAAAGGCTGGCAGTATTCGGCGCAGGCAAGACCGTCTTCCGCGCAGCTGAAAGATTACAGTTTTAAAAAGCCGGCCTATGGCTTTTTACATGAACACGCGGGCACAGAGATGGCCTTTCAGCGTGGTACGTATGAGCATTATGACTACCCGGGGCGTTATAAGAGTGATGCCGCTGGAAAGCCCTTTACACAGTACCGGCTTGAGCATTTAAGACGTGATGCCATCACGGCGACGGCGCAAAGTAATGTCCCGCAGATTCAGCCGGGCATGCTGTTTGACCTGGTGGACCATCCGGATGAGGCCACGAACCGTGACTGGGTGGTGGTCTCTACCCAGTGTGAAGGCACTCAGCCTCAGGCACTGGAAGAGGCTGGCGGTGAGGGCATGACCACCTTCCACAATACCTTTTCGGTCATTCCGGCTCACCGGCCTTGGCGTCCGACACCGCAACCAAAACCTTGTGTCCATGGCCCGCAAATCGCGGTTGTCACCGGTCCCGAAGGCGAGGAAATCTTCTGTGATGAGCATGGCAGGGTGAAGGTGCAGTTCCCCTGGGACCGTTATGGTAACAGCGATGATGCCTCCAGTTGTTGGGTACGGGTCTCTCAGGGTTGGGCAGGTGGTCAGTATGGCATGATGGCCATTCCCCGTATCGGTCATGAGGTGATTGTCTCTTTCCTTGAAGGCGACCCGGACCAGCCGATTGTTACCGGACGCACGTATCACGCCACCAATGTACCTCCCTATCCGCTACCCGCCAACAAGACGCGCACGGTACTCAGAACCGAAACCCATCAGGGGGAAGGCTTTAATGAGCTTCGCTTTGAGGACCAGGCGGGGCAGGAAGAAATCTATGTCCATGCCCAGAAGGACATGAACCTGCTGGTTGAGAATGACCGCAAGGACAACATCAAACATGACCTCCATCTGGATGTGGAGAATGAAAGGTTCCAGCATATCAAAGCTGACGATCATTTAACGGTCGATGGCAACACCATGACACACGTTAAAAGTGACAAAACTATCGCCACTGACAGCTCCCTACATATTAAAGCAGGGGCCGCCCTGCTCAACGAAGCAGGCAGCGAGATCCACTTAAAGAGTGGTCATAAATCAGTACTGGAGGCTTATACGGAAGTCACGCTCAAAGTCGGTGGCAACTTCGTGAAGATAGATCCTTCAGGCGTTCATATCGTGGGTTCTGTTATCAACATCAACTCGGGTGGCAGTGCGGGATCTGGCTCGGGGTTTGGTGGGGTGATGCCGATTTTGCCTGAGTATGTAGCTAAGGAAAAAGCACCTGAAGAACAAATACCATACAACGCTATTGCAACCAAAGAATCAGCCAGTCCTTTAATTTTGTTACAGCAGAATAAGGCCCTCACCGCTGCTGGGAAATCAGGAAAGCCGCTGTGTGAAACATGTTCAGATGAAGGTGAGGATAGCTAGTGACCCTGCCCGCATTGGAACAACATGAATCACCTTTGTACCTCCTCATTGATGGTGCGGTTATCAATGATGCCGAAAGACTTTGCTACGAGTACGCAAAAAAGCCAGATATTGAGTTGATATATCGCGGTACTGAGTTAGATGCAGTAACTGCATCTGGTCCAATCATTTGTCCCCTTAATGAAAACTATCAACTCCTCGAAGTTGTGTCTGAAAAGAAGCCTTATGATTGGGGAATAGTATTCGAAGCCTCAGCCTCTACATATGAAGTATCGGAACATTTTAGAACGGTCATTAAAGCCGACATGGGTCATGGTAGCACCCCTATTTTTCGGTTCTATCTGCCTCATTTAGTAGAACTTTTAACGCAGGCTTCAACCGATTTACAGAAAAAAAGAATTTGGGGACCCATTTCCAAGGTATGGGTGCAGTCGCGATTCGAAGCCAACTGGCAAAGTGTGGAGATCGCGTACCTAAACGAACCAACCGAACAGCATCATGCCAACTGGGTAAAACTGTCGGATGAGCAAATGACCGCTATGGGAATGGCCGCTAGGAAACATTTCAATTTAAGGGCGTTAGATCACGTCAAAAAATACTTCCCAAACTCCTTGCAGGGAAATCAACCAGAAACTCAATACAGGACCATAGAGTCTCACATAGAGATAGCTCAGTCTTATGGACTTGAATCAGAGAAAGAAGTTCTGAGTTTCCTAAATATTTTGAGCATGTTAGGCAGTGACGCAATGACAGATGACAAATATGGTGATGTAAAAAAGCTTCTTATGAGCAAAGACTCTTTGATGCCAGCAGATAGAGTCCAGAAAGCATTGTCCAAAGCCACTGAGTATTACGAGCAAAGAGAAACGTTAAATGGATAACAAGGCAAATTCGGCTGCAAAGTCCTCGAGTACAGACAGTATCGATGCGTTAATGTCTACATGTCCCCTTAATGATGACCTCATCGTTATCCACCCAATGCGGTACTCGGTTAAACAAATTGAATTTGAATTTATGCTCCCATCCGAAGTGGGTAAAGGGCTTCCAACACTAACAGAACATGACTACATCATGCGTCCTGTTATCAATGCATATATATACCTATTCAACGAAAAAGACGATTACGTCCTTCTATCTGAATTTGATGACTCTGGTGATGCGCTGAAAACAGAGTGTATTTATGGGCAAGCCCCTTCCGAAATCCAAGGCCATTTTCCCATCATCACTCAGGAGAAAAATGACAAATTTTCCATTCTGCTAACTCATATCAAATTGGAGCAGGCATTTGTTGATGGATTGGCAAAGAACAAAGAAATACGAAAAGGTTATTTGCAGGAAGTCAGCGTAAGAAAGGCTAGAAAGGGAAAAGAACTGCATTGCTTGATGGTTGAAGACCTATCAACAGTAAGCCCAGACTTTTGGAGTGAATACCTTAATTTTGATTGGGCGCTATGGCCAACTGTCGACTTGTCGACCCCACCTTTATTGTCAAAGTATCAGCCTATTGCACCAGATAGCCATATCGCCGTGGGAGTCATTGATGCCGTCGGCATCAGTGTCGAACTATGCACGCTTTTCAACGCTCAATACGATGCTGGCCTCACTCACATTGCAGAAACCCAATATCCTTACACCATTGCCAACGCGACGAGAATGCTCATCGATCGCGAGGCGCAAAAAGGCTTTAGGAAGCAAGTAGACAAGCGTGTTCACATTACCCATGATCCAAAAGATCAAATGTATGGAATTCCAACCTACTACGACCTTACTGATAAGGAAATTCAGGAAATTCGTGAAGATCGCCGTGACAAAGTTATCAAAGACTATCGTGAGGTTATTCGCGGTAAAGAAATGGATAAATTCCAAAAGGATCGCGATGATTTCGCTGTAGCATTCAGTAAAAGCTTGGAAGAGGTAGCGCTAGATTGGACAAAATGGCTAGAGTCGGACTACACCGATTTTGCGCTCGCCCTTTACTCACCTTTTGATAAAGACCAAGTTCAACTAAAAGAAATCGCTGTTGCAAACATGCTCGGCAACATCCAATCCACTGAAGTAGGAAAAAAACTCCGTGATGAGTGGGTTCAGGATTTTGCCAAGCATGCGACAAAGACTGGAAAGCCGACCTCAAAAGGTATCGGGGGACAGATTTGGTCAGCCTTAGGTGTAGCACACACTGTCTATCAAGAAATTAGTAAACATCTGAAGCTTGTTTATGATGCTGGCTCAATAAATTGGCAAGACGCCGTCAATAGCCAAAATCAACTTCTCCAAGCGGCATCAGAGGCAACTGACAGTATTCAATATTCCATTGGTGAAAAGGTTGCTCAGTTTGTTGTAGATGCAGAAAACGAAGCTGCTTGGCATGTTTACTATCAGGCTATGGCGGAGCGTTATGGCTATCAATATGGGGTGATGACCACCTCACTAAATGATGTGCTTGAAGATATCGAAGACTTCAACGCAGTCCAATTTGCAGCCTCAGCAGAGCATATCCTCATTGCCAAGACCAAGAATATTAAAAAAAAGAAATTAAAATCTAAGGGTAAAGGAAGAGGTGGTGTCAAAAAGAAAGCAAAGTACATTGATCCTAAGGTAAAAATAAACCTGTATGAGCTTAAAACAATACTTCAACCTGGAAACAAACCCAGCGCCCTTGAAGGTTTCGCATATTGGGTTGTTAAAAGCATCAAAGAAAGTGATATCAACAATCCTCAAAGTAAACTCGCGCTATGGAGCAAACAATTATCTGAGGTTACAGAGAAGCATAATGGTAAGTTCACTGGATTACTGCTGATTGCACAAGCAGCGAACTTAGTATCAGTAGTGAATAAGACAATCACGGAGAAAAAATTCGATGCCAAAATTGTTTTAGACTTGCTCAATAGCTCTACAGGCTTAATTCAGTCGTCATTGGCATTTATTCAAAGCGTCAAATTCTCTAACAGTGAAAAAGCGATGAAAGTCGCTGCAAAATCAACGATAAAGTCAATTGGTATAACTTCAAAATCAGCACTTCAGCGTTTAGGCCTCTCGAGTATTCCGGCAACCAGTATGTCGACCAGGTTGACTTCCGGGTTGACAACAATCGCCAGATACACCTACCAGGGGCTACCGATCATAGGTAACCTTCTTGGTGTAATTACAAGTGCATTTAATCTGTCTGAAGATATTAACCAACAAGACAACAGTGGAGCAGTAGCAGTTGCAGTTGCTTCACTAATTGTAAATTCTGCTGCGTTAGTGTTGGCAGTCGTAGCGCTGGTCCCCGGAGTCAATGCTGTCGTCGGAGTCGTTGCTCTGATTCTAGCTGTCATCGGCGTCGTTTTGGATCTAATACATGCTTGGATTGAAGATAGTAGGCTTGAAACCTTTTTAAAAGGATCATTTTGGGGTGTTGGTGAACGCTATACTCATCGTGAAAGTCTGCCTGATGATATTGAGGGTAGAGTTCAGTTTTTTAAAGATGTGTCGGATTCTGATGTACAAAAAGTACAAACAAAAGAAATGGTTGCGTTTACAGACGAACTGTTCCGGCCTGTATTTAGCCACTCAGCTTACGATGAAAGTGGATGGTTTTACAAGTTTGAAGACTTTAATCTTAAAGTCTATTTCCCTGGTTATGTGCATAGTTCTAGTAAAGTTTCTTTGAAAGTAGTGGGTGTGATCGACAATAGTACCGAATTACTTTATGGTCGTGTTGTCAACAATGACGGTTCTGTCAGCCATTCAACAAATAAAGTGGATATGAAAGCCTCACCTGGGAGTGGTTTTACTCTAGAAGCCGCATTCAAAGAAAGTGTGTGGAAAAAAGACTATGACAATTATCGTTTTGATATAGTTTACACCCATCCTGGGTCATTTCCCGTAACGTTAAACTATTCTGTTACTCTTAATGATGACGCAACTCTCTTTTGGCAGGATGATGTACGAACCGACATAGAAATAAAGAGTAACTGAGAATTCTCATGCCTAAAAAAATCAACAAAGTTTCAAACGAATTATGGATTGGTGCGAGCTATTATGGCTATGCACCAAAGTTTAAGAACACAATCAGTCGGCGTGGAAAAGGGTTTAGTACCGGCTTCGGGACAAGCCACATAATGGAAGACATGTTAAATCCACCGCCAAAAGAAATAAGGCTTGATTGGGATGGTGAAGGCGACTTTTATAACGCAGGGTATGCTTTCGTCTCAAGCACACAAGGTGAATTCATTGACATGCGTGTCAACAGTGTTCATAACAGGCAAACCCTAACGCGTTTATCACAATTTATTCTGTTACCTATATTCCTTTTTACCTACTTGATCATCAGATTAACTAGAGATGATGTCCCATGGTTTTACTTACACCCAGTTGAGCTAGGTGTATTTTTAGTGATGCTTTTGCTGTGCTTTTTAGAAATCTGCAGGCCTATAAAAACACCGGTCCGATTTCATCACAAAAACCAAGAGGTCTATGTTTATCATAAAAAGGCATTGTATCGAATACCGTGGAAAGAATGTGAAATAGCCACTATGTATGCACCTCATCACGTAGGCTATGGCTCATTTTCAGATGCTTACAACCTCAATCTATGGCTTTACCCAAAGCACTGTGTTAATGACAACGCAGGCGCTGAACCAGTTGCCTTGAATTTAGTAACATCAGTCGATGGTCATGCTGATACTTATATTTATTGGGAGTATGTGAGACGTTTTATGACCGGGGGTCAAGATGCTATTGGAGCTGGTAATGAACAAAAGCAATTTTTGTTTTATCCAACACCAGCAAGCTCAAAGTTGAAAGACAGAGCTATAATTTGGGCAATCTTACCTTTGTTCTTCTTTCTACTTCCTTTTATTTCCCCCTCACAGTTTGCTATTCGCTTCAACCCAATCAAAGACCATTGGCCTGAAGATGTTCACAAATGGACAGGGAAAACCATCGATTGGCACTAAGCTAAGCCCAATAAAAGCCAGCACATGATCATGTGCTGGCTTGCAATCTACGAAAATCAGTTAGTTGTTAACTCTCCACCAAGAATAAACCAATGTTGAGGGCAGACTAGAGGTTTGATGGGTGAGTAGAGAAAACAGTCAATGAATTCTAAAGTGATGTTCAATAAGCCATTCAACTCTAGCTCACTTGAGTTACAGAGCAAGAGACTACCCAACGGATTGGTTGGAAAACTATTATCAAAAGGTAAGATATTTCCTTTTGCTATAGCTACTGAGACTATTTCAACCGCTGCAGTTAAAGATTTCCCCCCTTCCGCAATGCGGAAAGCAGAGAAGGATAAGATCAAGCCTCTTTTCTGGAATGAAGAAGAGCTTTTTCAAGAATCTTTCAGTATGTGGTCTCAGATCTACTTTATGTTCTCAGCGCTCGTCAGAGTTTTCTTGTTTTTGTTCCTCCCACTCTTTTACATCCTACTATTCGTGGGCTTGGCCTTTGGAGAGGGTGGCTGGGATGAGAGAGAAAAAGATTTTTATGATGTTACATTATATATATTCATACCACTTCTTATTCCCTACTTGCATTACAAGTTAGTTAGTCAAGGTTACTTTTTCCTTGCTCCATTCCTGCGATCGAAGCCTCTGTTTCGTTTAAATCGAACAGAAGGGACTGTCACGCTATACAAAGATAACGGGGAAGTGAATTTCACACATCCTTTCATAGAATTTGATTGTGTCCTTATGTCTTCTCCTACTGCACAGGGTCATCTCAACTATGTTTTGACATTGGCTCACAGATACAACAACTACTCTGTTGGGGTCCCGTTACACACACTGATTGGCAGTAACCAAATGGTGGCGGAGTATCATCGACTTTGGAACATGATCCAGCGATATATGGATGTTAGCCAGCCAATGCCAGATATCATGGTGCTTGAGCCGTCCCGTAGCAGGGATGCGATAACAGAAACGCATGACAAATGTATCAAGCGCCCTACAAGATACTGGAGAGATATGTCAGACGAAGAATTTTCAGAGACAATTGAGAAGATTAGACAAGAACAGGAAGAAAACCCTTCCTTTGGACACGTTCTAAATATTTTTAAAGACGACTAGTTTATCTCACCCCAACAACTTCCCCTTAACCCCATTAAACACCGCCAGTACACGATCGTGTGCTGGTTTGTGATCGGCAATAAATGACAGGCATGTCAGCGCACTATCCTCATAGTGTTTCGGTAGTGCCAGGTTCAGGTCGCTAGCGATAGTGCGAACATAATCGAGTTGCTTCTGTGAAGGTAATTTCAACTCATCAGGGATCGCATCTTGAATCGTGTCTGTCAGTTTCTCGGAAAAGTCCGGCCAGTCATTGAGGTTGATCTTCGTTTCCTCTGCCAACCTCAGAAATCGTTGCTGCTCTTCGCTAAGCGAATAGGTAAAGGTGACTGCGCCAACCGAAAACTCGACTTCTTTCATTTTTATGCTCTTATCGAAACTGCTGTTTTCTCGATGCTATCAATGCAGTCGCTTGAATGTTGTCTGACTCCTGCGAGTTTTCGTCCATGAGTTTCCCTCTGATCTTTCGGCCAAATCTTGCTCGCTGAGCAACTTTTCGCCCAACGCACAAGCAATACCTTGCTCTCCCCTTTTTGGAAATCAGTTAAGTCTCTGTTTTCATTGAACTCCATCACTGGCACACCCCTTGCGTTATTCCCCACGTAGTAAACAACCTCCTCCGAATTTTTATAGGGAAATTAAGATGCCAACTCCTTGTTATATCGCCATCGAAGGCAAAACCCAGGGCAACATCACTGCCGGTGCCTTCACCGCTGACTCTGTCGGTAACATCTACGTGGAAGGCCACGAAGACGAGATGCTGGTTCAAG
>NZ_FIZX01000014.1 GCF_900055185.1 Grimontia celer
TGTCCTGGGCAGTCTACGTGTGCGTAGTGGCGAGTTGGAGTATCGTACTCTACGTGTGAAGTAGAGATAGTGATACCACGCTCGCGCTCTTCTGGCGCGTTATCGATTGATGCGAAGTCACGCGCTGCACCGCCGTAAGTTTTAGACAGTACAGTACAGATTGCTGCAGTCAGAGTGGTTTTACCGTGGTCAACGTGGCCGATAGTACCAACGTTAACGTGCGGTTTCGTACGTTCAAATTTTTCTTTAGACATGACAGTCCCTCTAAGCACGGTATTTTGGTGGTTTAACGACCACACATACAACAAACGGATTTTTGTTGAGTATATGACAAATGGCTTGAAGTAACTTTGGGGAGAAAGAGTGGTGCTGATACCCAGATTTGAACTGGGGACCTCACCCTTACCAAGGGTGCGCTCTACCAACTGAGCTATATCAGCACTATAAGATTGGAGCGGGCAGCGGGAATCGAACCCGCATCATCAGCTTGGAAGGCTGAGGTAATAGCCATTATACGATGCCCGCTTTCAGTTTCTCGTAGAGCTATTCAAACTATTTGAAATAATGGTGGTGGGAGAAGGATTCGAACCTTCGAAGGCGGAGCCGTCAGATTTACAGTCTGATCCCTTTGGCCACTCGGGAATCCCACCAAATTGTTCTTTTTTGTCGTAATGGTGCCGGCTGCCGGAATCGAACTGGCGACCTACTGATTACAAGTCAGTTGCTCTACCAACTGAGCTAAGCCGGCGACAAGTGCTGCGCATTCTATTCAATGATTTTTAGCGTTGCAATAGGTAATTTAAAAATTTCACCCAAATAAGATCTTATGGGGCATTAATTCACCAATTTGCTCCGTTTTTTAGCTAGATGGCGCAGCGTTAAATCCCCTCCATACTTCCACAAACCGCATCGATAAGGTATTGTCGCTCTCCTTAACACACAGATTCATCCAGAGCATGAGTGATTTACTAACTCCATATTTGTCGTTTGACCGTGAGCAATGGTCAGAATTGCGCGACTCAGTACCAATGACGCTTGACGAGACCGATCTCGAAAAGCTGCGTGGTATTAACGAGCATTTGACGATGAATGAAGTGCGGGATATCTACCTGCCGCTTTCGCGATTGCTGAATTTGTATGTAAAAGCGCGAAAAGGTCGCACCCAAGTGCTTGAGCACTTTTTGGGGCAAAAAGACAATAATGTTCCGTATGTGATTGGTATTGCTGGCAGCGTGGCAGTCGGAAAAAGTACAACTGCACGTTTGCTGAAAGCACTGCTGGAACGCTGGCCTGAGCACCCAAAAGTCGAGCTCATCACCACTGATGGTTTTCTTCATCCCAACAAGATCCTCAATGAACGTGGATTGATGAAGAAGAAGGGATTCCCAGAGTCTTACGATATCCGAGGTCTGGTGCAGTTCGTTGCAGATGTTAAATCAGGGAAATCGCGGGTCGAAGCGCCCGTCTATTCGCATCTGGTCTATGACATCACTGAAGATACCAAAGTCGTCCAACAGCCGGACATTTTGATCGTGGAAGGTCTGAATGTATTGCAAAGTGGTATGGATTACCCGCACGACCCTCACCGCGTTTTTATCTCGGACTTCTTGGATTTTTCTATCTATGTTGATGCCGACAGCGAACTGCTGAAAACCTGGTATATCGAGCGCTTTATGGCGTTCCGCAAAGGTGCGTTTCAGAACCCAACGTCCTATTTCCACCACTACACCAAGCTTTCGCATGATGAAGCAGTACAGACCGCATCAGGTATTTGGGAAGAGATTAACGGCAAGAACCTGGAAGAGAACATTCTTCCTACGCGTGAGCGTGCTGGCTTAATCCTCCAGAAAGGAACCAATCACGCGGTTCAAACCGTAAAAGTTAGGAAATAGCTTAGTCGTCAGCGCGCAGACTGATTTCTCCGCCGAGATATGGGGTAATGCCATTTTCGGTTTCCAACAGCAAAGCCCCTTGCTCATTGATCCCGCGCGCAATCCCCTTAACCACTCGCTCACCCAGCAGTAATTTCACCGCACGACCCTGAAAGTTGTCATAGCTGTCCCAGCGTGGCACGAAGCCTGCCATTCCAGTTTCTTCATATTGCTTCAGTGCTTCTGTTACGCCATTTATTAAAGCTGCTGCCAAAGCGTTTTTATCGGGAAGTGAATAGCAAGCATCCTGAAGATTTGCCCAACTTTGATCCACCTTTTCCGTTTCAGGCATTGAAACGTTCAGCCCCATACCAATAACCAAATGAGCGGCATCGCCAGCCTGACCTGTCATTTCTACCAAAATGCCGGCAAGCTTCTTGTCATTCCAGTAAAGGTCATTCGGCCACTTCACTTTGACGCCTTCAGCACCCAGATTCTGTAAAGTCTCAGCCATTGAAACGCCCACAACAAGGCTTAGTCCCATCGCAGCAGCCATACCTGCATCCAATCGCCAATACATGGAAAGGTAGAGGTTGGCACCAAAAGGAGAAAACCACGTCCTGCCACGGCGTCCACGGCCTGCCTGTTGATATTCGGCAAGACAAGCAGAACCAGACTCCAACTGACCTACACGATCCAGAAGATGCTGGTTTGTAGAGTCAATCACGGGGATAAGCTCAAATGCAGGAACGTTTAGTTGCGCGTTCAGCGCACCTTCATCAAGGAGATTAAGCGGCGCAGGCAGGCAATAGCCTTTCCCCTGAACACGGAACACATCCACACCCCACTGTTGTAGAACCTTGATGTGTTTGCTGATTGCAGCTCGGCTCATACCGAGCTCTTCACCCAATTTTTCGCCCGAGTGAAACTGGCCGTCTGCCAGCATTTTTATAAGTGCCAGACGGGGGGTATTATCTAGCGCTGGCATATTGCCTCCAATGTGGTCTCTTGTGTCGCACCCATAAAGCGAACCTCGTGTTCTAACAAGACTCCAAAACGTTGTTGAACAGTATCAACCACTTCTTTCGCGAGAGTCACGACATCACTGGCTGTTGCACCACCACTATTTACCAGCACCAATGCCTGCTTATCATGAACGGAGGCACCACCGACGCTTTTGCCCTTTAAACCACACTGATCGATAAGCCAGCCCGCAGCAAGCTTCACTTCTGAGTTCGATACTTCAAACGATGGTATCTTTTCATTATCAGCTAAGAGAGATTTTATCTGTGTCTTAGGCACAACTGGGTTTTTAAAGAAGCTCCCAGCATTTCCTAACAGATTAGGATCAGGCAGTTTTTCACTTCGAATTTCGCAGACTTTATCAAACACCTCTTTGGCGGAAACATCATCCTTACTCGCCAAATCTCCCAGTGCCCCATAACCTATCACTGGCTTCCAAGCTTTAGATAACTGGAAACCTACAGCAAGAATAATGGCTTTATCTTTGAGTTCACGTTTGAACACCGAGTCCCTGTAACCAAATTCACAAGCCCCTGCTCCCATGCGAATGACTTCGCCGGTTTCAAGCATCAGGACATCGACATACTCACACCGCTCATTCAGCTCAACACCATAAGCACCGATGTTCTGAATGGGGGCAGAACCTACAAGGCCAGGGATAAGCGCAAGGTTCTCAAGACCAGGCATACCCTGTTCAACTGTCCATTTCACCAAATGGTGCCAGTTTTCACCGCCAGCTACATGAAGGTGCCAATGCGAAGCTGTCTCTTCAACATCAATACCCTTTAGGCGATTTAGAATCACGATCCCGTCAAAATCTTCACAGAACAGAAGATTACTGCCTTCGCCAAGGACGATCTTTGGCTCGTCAGCACGATCACGCCAGATCTTGATAAAATCTTCCGCGCTTTGCGCTTCAATAATGGCTTTGGCCTGAACATCAATACCAAAGGTGTGAAATGGTTTAAGCGATGTAGTAGACAGGATATTCATTCGGATCGCAGTTTCGTTTTGATAAAGTCTTAGTGATGTATACTACCCCATCCGCCTTGAATTCACAGTGATTTGATAACCATGGCCGACACCCGATATGCCCTTCTCGACCCACTCCGTTTTCCACTGGTGGCGCGTTTTTACAAAACACATTATCCAGCAGGGAAGCCTAAGAAAGATGAAATCATTTGGACTGCAGAAAACAACAGCGGCCTTTTTGGTTCAGTCAGATTCAGGCAGTTTCCTGACTTCCAACTTCTGACCGGTATGCTTATTGCCCCCGAGCAACGAGGGAAAAAGCAGGGAGAAGCTTTCCTCAATGCCGTTCAAACTCAGATCCAGACCAAGACTTGCTATTGTCTTGCGTATCGCTATTTAGAAAACCTCTACAAAGAGGCTGGATTTGAAGTGATCGAGGTCAGTAATCTGCCCGAAGAATTACGTGGCCGATACCAAAGCTACTGCAACAGTGGTAAAGATCTTATCCCAATGGGTCACAACTCAATGTCACAGTTGTAAATCGAGATAGCTGACACATCGATATCGCTGGAAATTGCACAATTTCTGGTACAATACAGGGTTTGATTTGCGTTAACACGACCCAGTGTCGAACTTAATGAGGCAACAATGGTTTCAGCTACTGCCAATAAGCAGTTGATCGATCAGCTCCCGAAAATTGCGCACCGTCCAGACCAGCTAGAGACGCTGCTCGATGCGAGCACCTTCAGGGAGCGCCTGCTTCACGAGATAGCAAACGCTAAACATCGTATTTACCTTGTTGCGCTTTATCTGCAAGACGACGAGGCAGGGCGTAATATTCTTGACGCGCTCTACGAAGCAAAACAAAAGAATCCAGTTTTAGATATTAAAGTGCTGGTTGACTGGCACCGTGCTCAACGTGGCTTGATTGGCGCAGACAAGTCTGACGGGAATGCCGCACTCTACCGTGAATACGCAGAAAAGTACCAACATAAGATTGATGTATTAGGCGTACCGGTGAGAAACCGCGAAGTTTTTGGTGTGCTTCACCTGAAAGGTTTTGTCTTTGATGACACCGTTATCTATAGCGGTGCCAGCCTTAATGACGTCTATCTTGCTCAGCATGAGCGCTATCGCTACGACCGCTACCACGTCATTAACAGCAAAACATTAGCTGATTGCATGGCGGGCTTTATCGGCAATACATTAGTCGCCAGTGATGCGGTGACCTGTCTTGCACAGCCTAAGCGCCCTGAAGTAAAGGTACTGAAGCCAGCTATCCGCAACCTCCGCGCGCGCCTGCAAGCTGCAAGCTATAACTTTATCTCTCAGCATATCAATGACGATCAGATTGGCCTGACACCAATGGTGGGATTGGGTAAGCGTAAGAACTTTCTGAATATGCAGATTTGCCGCCTGATCGCCAGCGCGGAAAATGAGCTCATCATTTGCACACCTTACTTCAACCCACCTCGTAGTGTGGCCCGGGAGATCCGAAGCGCACTGCGCCGCGGTGTGAATGTCACCATTATCGTTGGTGATAAAACAGCGAATGATTTCTATATTCCACCGAGTGAGCCGTTTAAAACAATTTCTGGCCTGCCTTACCTGTATGAAATAAACCTTCGTAACTTCGCGCGTCGTAACGAGGCTGCCATTGCCAAACGTCAACTCAAAATTCACCTTTGGAAACATGATGACAATAGCTTCCATCTCAAGGGGATTTGGGTAGACAGATCTTACATGCTGCTGACCGGTAACAACCTTAACCCTCGCGCATGGAAGCTTGATCTTGAGAACGCTATTCTGCTTCACGATAAACGCCGTTTGCTTGAAGCAGAAGCACAAAAGGAAATCGACAAGATCTTGGAACACACTCAACTCATTGGCAGCTATAAACAGATCGAAAAGTTAGAAGTCTATCCAGCTCAAGTGAAAAAACTGCTCAAACGTATTAAACGTATCAGAGCAGATCATTTGCTGAATCAGATCCTGTAAGGAGTCAGAAGTGATTGCGTCTATCGATGTTGACCCTCAGAAAACCTTTACGCCTATTTGTCCTGGAGAGTTGCCCGTAGGCGGTGGTGATCAAATTGCTCCCGCCCTCAACGAGCAAGCCAGGAAGGCAAGATTTCGAGTCCTTACCAAGGATGCGCATCCTGTTAATGCGGTATGGGTGGTCGGCAGTCACGATAAGATGTTAGCGCCTTTGGAACATGCCAATGCGGATCTTACTTGGGTGTCCCATGCAGTGCCTGGCACTGAGGGCTTTGAAACTATTCCAGGGCTCCCTGAAGTGACTGAATATGATCATGTCATTTGGAAAGGTGTTGAGCCTGACTTGCATCCATATGGGGCATGTTTTCACGATATTCAGGAAAAGCTCAGCACTGGTCTTATTGAGTGGCTGAAAGCAAAAGAAGTCACCACTGTATTAGTCGGTGGTCTCGCCACCGACTACTGCGTTAAAACCACTGCCATGCAGTTAAAACTACATGGTGGATTTGATGTTTGGGTTAACCTGGAAGCTTGTCGAGGCATTGCTGAAGAAACCACGGAAACTGGCTGCGCTGAAATGCGTGATGCAGGTATTCACGTTATAGAAGCGCTGGATGAGTTCAGCGCTTAACTCACTCATGGAACTAAAAAAACACCACCTTAGAAGGTGGTGTTTTTTTATGCCTATTATTTGCTTGTTACCAAACGCTGTGTATAGCGCTTTATTATCTCCAGAGCGGTCAGGAAGTTTTTAGTAATGTTGGCAAAACGGTAGCAGTACTATGTAAGGAAAGATGCAGATGCAAAAAAGCCCTGACCGTCAGGTCAGGGCTTTTCTAAATTGGAAGCCTGGCGATGTCCTACTCTCACATGGGGAGACCCCACACTACCATCGGCGCTGTTACGTTTCACTACTGAGTTCGGCATGGAGTCAGGTGGGTCCATAACGCTATGGTCGCCAAGCAAATTCTG
>NZ_FIZX01000015.1 GCF_900055185.1 Grimontia celer
ACCCTAATTTTGGTCGTCGGGTACGCAATCGCCGCCAGTTAAATAGCTTGCAAAATACGTGGCCTTATGGTTACAGTATGCCCATCGCAGTTCGCTACACGCAGGACGCTTTTTCACGTTCTGGTTGGTTGTGGCCTGTTGATGCTAAAGGTGAGCCGCTTAAAGCTACCAGTTATATGGCTGTTGGTTTCTATGTGGCTAAATACGTTAACAAAAAGTCAGATATGGACCTTGCTGCTAAAGGTCTAGGAGCTAAAGAATGGAACAACTCACTAAAAACCAAGCTGTCGCTACTTCCCAAGAAGCTGTTCAGAATCAGAATGAGCCGCAACTTCGGGATGAAAATGCTCACAATGACAAATCTGTCCACGGAGTGCTTAATCCAACTTACCAAGCTGGGTTACGACGCGACGCCGTTCAACCAGATATTGAAGCAGAACGCAAAAAGAGAGATGAGATTGAGGCTGGGAAAAGTTACTGTAGCCGACGTTTTGGCGGCGCAACCTGTGACGACAAATCTGCTCAAATTTATGCGCGCTTCGATAAAAATGATTGGCGTATCCAACCTGCAGAGTTTTATCGCTTCCATGACGCAGAAGTTAACACTTTCGGATATTTCTGATGAGTCGAAAAATTATCTTGATAAAGCAGGAATTACTACTGCTTGTTTACGAATTAAATCGAAGTGGACTGCTGGCGGAAAATGAGAAAATTCGACCTATCCTTGCGCAGCTCGAGAAGCTCTTACTTTGCGACCTTTCGCCATCAACTAACGATTCTGTCAAAAACTGACGCGTTGGATGAGGAGAAGTGGCTTAATATGCTTGGCACGTTCGTCAAGGACTGGTTTAGATATGAGTCACATTTTGTTCATGGTAGAGATTCTCTTGTTGACATTTTAAAAGAGCGTGGATTACTATCTGAGTCCGATGCTGTTCAACCACTAATAGGTAAGAAATCATGAGTCAAGTTACTGAACAATCCGTACGTTTCCAGACCGCTTTGGCCTCTATTAAGCTCATTCAGGCTTCTGCCGTTTTGGATTTAACCGAAGATGATTTCGATTTTCTGACGAGTAACAAAGTTTGGATTGCTACTGACCGCTCTCGTGCTCGTCGCTGCGTTGAGGCTTGCGTTTATGGTACGCTGGACTTTGTAGGATACCCTCGCTTTCCTGCTCCTGTTGAGTTTATTGCTGCCGTCATTGCTTATTATGTTCATCCCGTCAACATTCAAACGGCCTGTCTCATCATGGAAGGCGCTGAATTTACGGAAAACATTATTAATGGCGTCGAGCGTCCGGTTAAAGCCGCTGAATTGTTCGCGTTTACCTTGCGTGTACGCGCAGGAAACACTGACGTTCTTACTGACGCAGAAGAAAACGTGCGTCAAAAATTACGTGCAGAAGGAGTGATGTAATGTCTAAAGGTAAAAAACGTTCTGGCGCTCGCCCTGGTCGTCCGCAGCCGTTGCGAGGTACTAAAGGCAAGCGTAAAGGCGCTCGTCTTTGGTATGTAGGTGGTCAACAATTTTAATTGCAGGGGCTTCGGCCCCTTACTTGAGGATAAATTATGTCTAATATTCAAACTGGCGCCGAGCGTATGCCGCATGACCTTTCCCATCTTGGCTTCCTTGCTGGTCAGATTGGTCGTCTTATTACCATTTCAACTACTCCGGTTATCGCTGGCGACTCCTTCGAGATGGACGCCGTTGGCGCTCTCCGTCTTTCTCCATTGCGTCGTGGCCTTGCTATTGACTCTACTGTAGACATTTTTACTTTTTATGTCCCTCATCGTCACGTTTATGGTGAACAGTGGATTAAGTTCATGAAGGATGGTGTTAATGCCACTCCTCTCCCGACTGTTAACACTACTGGTTATATTGACCATGCCGCTTTTCTTGGCACGATTAACCCTGATACCAATAAAATCCCTAAGCATTTGTTTCAGGGTTATTTGAATATCTATAACAACTATTTTAAAGCGCCGTGGATGCCTGACCGTACCGAGGCTAACCCTAATGAGCTTAATCAAGATGATGCTCGTTATGGTTTCCGTTGCTGCCATCTCAAAAACATTTGGACTGCTCCGCTTCCTCCTGAGACTGAGCTTTCTCGCCAAATGACGACTTCTACCACATCTATTGACATTATGGGTCTGCAAGCTGCTTATGCTAATTTGCATACTGACCAAGAACGTGATTACTTCATGCAGCGTTACCATGATGTTATTTCTTCATTTGGAGGTAAAACCTCTTATGACGCTGACAACCGTCCTTTACTTGTCATGCGCTCTAATCTCTGGGCATCTGGCTATGATGTTGATGGAACTGACCAAACGTCGTTAGGCCAGTTTTCTGGTCGTGTTCAACAGACCTATAAACATTCTGTGCCGCGTTTCTTTGTTCCTGAGCATGGCACTATGTTTACTCTTGCGCTTGTTCGTTTTCCGCCTACTGCGACTAAAGAGATTCAGTACCTTAACGCTAAAGGTGCTTTGACTTATACCGATATTGCTGGCGACCCTGTTTTGTATGGCAACTTGCCGCCGCGTGAAATTTCTATGAAGGATGTTTTCCGTTCTGGTGATTCGTCTAAGAAGTTTAAGATTGCTGAGGGTCAGTGGTATCGTTATGCGCCTTCGTATGTTTCTCCTGCTTATCACCTTCTTGAAGGCTTCCCATTCATTCAGGAACCGCCTTCTGGTGATTTGCAAGAACGCGTACTTATTCGCCACCATGATTATGACCAGTGTTTCCAGTCCGTTCAGTTGTTGCAGTGGAATAGTCAGGTTAAATTTAATGTGACCGTTTATCGCAATCTGCCGACCACTCGCGATTCAATCATGACTTCGTGATAAAAGATTGAGTGTGAGGTTATAACGCCGAAGCGGTAAAAATTTTAATTTTTGCCGCTGAGGGGTTGACCAAGCGAAGCGCGGTAGGTTTTCTGCTTAGGAGTTTAATCATGTTTCAGACTTTTATTTCTCGCCATAATTCAAACTTTTTTTCTGATAAGCTGGTTCTCACTTCTGTTACTCCAGCTTCTTCGGCACCTGTTTTACAGACACCTAAAGCTACATCGTCAACGTTATATTTTGATAGTTTGACGGTTAATGCTGGTAATGGTGGTTTTCTTCATTGCATTCAGATGGATACATCTGTCAACGCCGCTAATCAGGTTGTTTCTGTTGGTGCTGATATTGCTTTTGATGCCGACCCTAAATTTTTTGCCTGTTTGGTTCGCTTTGAGTCTTCTTCGGTTCCGACTACCCTCCCGACTGCCTATGATGTTTATCCTTTGGATGGTCGCCATGATGGTGGTTATTATACCGTCAAGGACTGTGTGACTATTGACGTCCTTCCCCGTACGCCGGGCAATAATGTTTATGTTGGTTTCATGGTTTGGTCTAACTTTACCGCTACTAAATGCCGCGGATTGGTTTCGCTGAATCAGGTTATTAAAGAGATTATTTGTCTCCAGCCACTTAAGTGAGGTGATTTATGTTTGGTGCTATTGCTGGCGGTATTGCTTCTGCTCTTGCTGGTGGCGCCATGTCTAAATTGTTTGGAGGCGGTCAAAAAGCCGCCTCCGGTGGCATTCAAGGTGATGTGCTTGCTACCGATAACAATACTGTAGGCATGGGTGATGCTGGTATTAAATCTGCCATTCAAGGCTCTAATGTTCCTAACCCTGATGAGGCCGTCCCTAGTTTTGTTTCTGGTGCTATGGCTAAAGCTGGTAAAGGACTTCTTGAAGGTACGTTGCAGGCTGGCACTTCTGCCGTTTCTGATAAGTTGCTTGATTTGGTTGGACTTGGTGGCAAGTCTGCCGCTGATAAAGGAAAGGATACTCGTGATTATCTTGCTGCTGCATTTCCTGAGCTTAATGCTTGGGAGCGTGCTGGTGCTGATGCTTCCTCTGCTGGTATGGTTGACGCCGGATTTGAGAATCAAAAAGAGCTTACTAAAATGCAACTGGACAATCAGAAAGAGATTGCCGAGATGCAAAATGAGACTCAAAAAGAGATTGCTGGCATTCAGTCGGCGACTTCACGCCAGAATACGAAAGACCAGGTATATGCACAAAATGAGATGCTTGCTTATCAACAGAAGGAGTCTACTGCTCGCGTTGCGTCTATTATGGAAAACACCAATCTTTCCAAGCAACAGCAGGTTTCCGAGATTATGCGCCAAATGCTTACTCAAGCTCAAACGGCTGGTCAGTATTTTACCAATGACCAAATCAAAGAAATGACTCGCAAGGTTAGTGCTGAGGTTGACTTAGTTCATCAGCAAACGCAGAATCAGCGGTATGGCTCTTCTCATATTGGCGCTACTGCAAAGGATATTTCTAATGTCGTCACTGATGCTGCTTCTGGTGTGGTTGATATTTTTCATGGTATTGATAAAGCTGTTGCCGATACTTGGAACAATTTCTGGAAAGACGGTAAAGCTGATGGTATTGGCTCTAATTTGTCTAGGAAATAACCGTCAGGATTGACACCCTCCCAATTGTATGTTTTCATGCCTCCAAATCTTGGAGGCTTTTTTATGGTTCGTTCTTATTACCCTTCTGAATGTCACGCTGATTATTTTGACTTTGAGCGTATCGAGGCTCTTAAACCTGCTATTGAGGCTTGTGGCATTTCTACTCTTTCTCAATCCCCAATGCTTGGCTTCCATAAGCAGATGGATAACCGCATCAAGCTCTTGGAAGAGATTCTGTCTTTTCGTATGCAGGGCGTTGAGTTCGATAATGGTGATATGTATGTTGACGGCCATAAGGCTGCTTCTGACGTTCGTGATGAGTTTGTATCTGTTACTGAGAAGTTAATGGATGAATTGGCACAATGCTACAATGTGCTCCCCCAACTTGATATTAATAACACTATAGACCACCGCCCCGAAGGGGACGAAAAATGGTTTTTAGAGAACGAGAAGACGGTTACGCAGTTTTGCCGCAAGCTGGCTGCTGAACGCCCTCTTAAGGATATTCGCGATGAGTATAATTACCCCAAAAAGAAAGGTATTAAGGATGAGTGTTCAAGATTGCTGGAGGCCTCCACTATGAAATCGCGTAGAGGCTTTGCTATTCAGCGTTTGATGAATGCAATGCGACAGGCTCATGCTGATGGTTGGTTTATCGTTTTTGACACTCTCACGTTGGCTGACGACCGATTAGAGGCGTTTTATGATAATCCCAATGCTTTGCGTGACTATTTTCGTGATATTGGTCGTATGGTTCTTGCTGCCGAGGGTCGCAAGGCTAATGATTCACACGCCGACTGCTATCAGTATTTTTGTGTGCCTGAGTATGGTACAGCTAATGGCCGTCTTCATTTCCATGCGGTGCACTTTATGCGGACACTTCCTACAGGTAGCGTTGACCCTAATTTTGGTCGTCGGGTACGCAATCGCCGCCAGTTAAATAGCTTGCAAAATACGTGGCCTTATGGTTACAGTATGCCCATCGCAGTTCGCTACACGCAGGACGCTTTTTCACGTTCTGGTTG
>NZ_FIZX01000016.1 GCF_900055185.1 Grimontia celer
CTTGAACCAGCATCTCGTCTTCGTGGCCTTCCACGTAGATGTTACCGACAGAGTCAGCGGTGAAGGCACCGGCAGTGATGTTGCCCTGGGTTTTGCCTTCGATGGCGATATAACAAGGAGTTGGCATTGTCATTTCCCTATAAAAATTCGGAGGAGGTTGTTTACTACGGTGGGAATAACGCAAGGGGTGTGCCAGTGATGGAAATCAATGAAAACAGTAAGTTACCCAATTTCTGAAAAGGGGAGAGCAAGGTATTGCTTGTGGGTTGGGCGAAAAGTTGCTCAGCGAGCAAGATTTGGCCGGATTGGTCAGGTTGGTTTGAAGTGAAATAGGAAGTTTCTGGGGCTAGGTATTTGAATTGGTGAAGGTTGATACCGCCCAATATATTCAGAGATAAGGCGGTTAGCTTGGGAAGGTAAACTAAGAAAAGTAAGAGCAAGACAACAGGTTTAACCGATATTTACTGTGCCGCCGCCAATAACTACGCCACCGCAGCTTACTGAGTCTCCCGTTCTTGCTACGGGTTTTCCATCAGCAAAAACCGTCGCTGAACCTCCCGCAATACTGCGACCATGTGGAGGGTGCTTAGGTTTGTCATGAGGCGCCAGTGGGTCGCCCAAACGGCAAACTGGAATACCATCAATTTTAACTGTGCCAGAGCCAGCGGTTGTTGGCGTTGGTGGGAAACCATCGTGGTCTGTTCCCGTATCCCCCAGTCGAACTGCATTTCCCATGACTTATTCCTTCTTGAATTCTTAGTTTTTAACCAAAGGGACAATACCCAACAGCCTGCTAAAGAAGAAAATCTTACTTTTAGCGAGCTCAATTTCTGTTTCCGAAGCACAGAGTATCTGGCGGATTTTGTATTTCGGCGTGAGCGTGATAATGGCCTTTTGGTTCTGATCATCAACAAATTTCAGTGCGGATTCACCGGATGCCGTCACCTCGGCGACATCAGCACCGGCGGATGAAGCAGCTTTTTCGATTAACGCGAGGTCTTTAGAGGGTGTCACTAGACATTTCGCATCATTTAGCTCGGAGCTACCCATCATAAGATATTCCGCAAACTCTGCTCTTTCAGTCCTATCCATTTCTTTCGCGAGGTAGATGTCTCCATCATTTTCAATAGCGAGCTTACCGCTGAACTCACCAACGACATATTGTTTAGACGTCGATGAGTCGGAAGGTGTGGAGTAGCTTCCTTCCATTGACGCGAAGACTGATGAGACCAGAAAAATAGAGGATGCAGCTAAGAATCTGATCATCGGCTGATCCAAACCACGGCATCACCATGCTCGTTTTCTGTGTTTCCACCAAATCGCTCACCCGCTTCTAGCTGAAAGACTTCGTTACTCAGGTTGGATGTCCACTCTGCTGATACTGGCACTTCATCATTTGGAAGAGCAAGGTGATGGAAAGGCAATTTTTCATGTGAGAATAACGAACCGACACCCTTTTCACGGGCATGATCGACCCAGTCTTTTGGATAGTAAAGCGACTTCCTGTAGCTGCTGTCATCAAGGTCAAAGAGCACGGTCGCTGCCGCCGATTCAAGTGACCAATAACCGAAGTGAGTGGCGTGTCTGCCTTTGTGTCGGTTATGCCAATAACAGTTTTTCATTCCCTGATACCAGCCTTTTAAGTACGCGTTCAACGACTGTTGACGCTCAGTTTTGGTTGGGGAAGCGCCATCACCTTTGATGGCATCGTAGAAATCTTTGTAAGGTTTTTCAAAAACCAGTGAATCTTGGCGAGGAAGTCCTTGAAGGCCAACACGGGTATAAAACTGAACGATGCATTTGTCATCACCGTCAGCTGGATTCTTGCCTGTCATACGGGCGATAAGAAGCAACGCATCTCTATTGCCTGTTAAAACGGCAAGGCTGACAAGCCATAGGAGAAACTGATAACCGTCTGGCTCCCAATAATTTAGCACCTTGAACGGGAATTGTTCTTTGTGTCTAAATAGATCTTGAAATGCTGCTTTCACTAATTCTTCGACGCTTTCAAGATTTGCACCTCGAGAATACTCGAGTAAAACGTGTTCAAATTTGGCGAGAGAGAGTGACCAGCTAATGCCAGCGCGATGGGCGATATCTTTGGACTCATCGGTCAATCTGCCATAACGCTTAGCGTTGTCTTTCGTGAAGTACGCGTGCTGCTCTTCATAAACAGCTTCTTCCAGAAACGCATCCCTTCGCAATTGGTTAAAATTTGGCGCTTGCCCTGTCATCTCATAACCTCTTCAATGCTTCTTGCATTGGCATCCAGTCTTGTAATGTTCACTACCTCACCAGTCTCATCAACTATCATCAGCCATCTGTCATAGCCTTCATCCATGATGTCATCTGCAACATCACGGCCAACTTCATCGGCGAGTCTGGGCTGAATCCAAGCATCACTCATTTGTTTAGATGCCGGATAACCGTTCGAGCCTCGAGTAGTAGAAAGTAGACTATTACTGGCAACGCCATCTGAATCAATATACTGACCTGAATTTGTACGATATTTTGTTTCGGTCACGATATAAGGAGGTGGTGGGTTAGCATTTTCATAGATGCCGTCGATGCCCCGACCGCGCGGGACATCCTCTAACGCACGAACCTGACGATTGTCCGGTAGTATGTTGCGGTGACCCTGATTGAGCATGTAATTGTCACTGATAATTTCGCCATAAAGCCCTTTCTGAGTTCGGGTCAGAATGCGAGGGTTAACGGCAGCGACACTTGGGTCGAGTTCATGCACAGTACGTGCATTAACGTCTGCACGATAGTTTGGTGAGTATTCATCCGCTTGCTTGCGAAGTGCATCTTCAATGCCATCTAGAATACGTTGAACCGGCGCTAGAGCGGGGGCAAGCATACGATCTGCAGCGTTTTGAACCCAACGAACAATGCGGACCGCTTCATCAAGCCATACCTTGACATCGCCCGGAGCGAAATAACGGATCTTACCGACGACATCAGTAAGCGTTTGCACGGCAGAATCCAGCAGCGATTTGAGGTTGCTGACTGTCACTTCTCCACGAATACTGCTGAGCTTGTCGGCAACCTGACGCAAAATTACGCTGACATCTGAAATACCGAGAATTCGGCGCACTTTTTCGTTACCAAGGAAAGATAGGATAGGCGCCATGGCGGGTCGGATAGCCTTGGCAACGTCACCACCCGCTTTGCGGACGAACAGGAAGAGGATTTTTAAAACCCCTTTGATCGCAGAACCCAGGCTTGGAATTAAACCAACCAAGGTCAGGCAAAGTGCCACCCAAGCGCCAGTGTTAGTGCGGTCTTTGTAGATTTGGCGACAGTTGGCAATGAGGTCTCTACAATCCAGTACTTGGTCGACAATTGGGATCAGGCCAAGAACAGCATTAGCAGCAATTTGTCCCGTGGTTTGATTGGTGTTGAAATCACCTTGAAGGGCTTCCCAAATCCATTCCACAGCACCAATCGTGGCGTCGTAAGCTTCCTGCGCCTTGCGTGAAACATAATCCTCACCTGCGTTGTAAGCAGACTCGAGGTTGTTGTAGAGGTACTCGAATACATCATTGCCCCACATTAGCCAGCACCTCCCAGCAACTTGTCTATTTTCCCGCCAAGAGAGTCGATAGGCTCACGTTCTAAATCTTCAAACTCATCATCTGGATCGTAATAAACGCGGATTGGACCAGACGGAACTTCATCAATGCGGGCATAACCATCACCATCGAGCGTTCCTGATACTTCACTACCATCACTCAAAATGGCGCGATAAGGGGTGTCAGCGAAAGGCTGCATGTCAGGATCCAGATATTCAAATTCAACCCAGTTAGGGACAATTTCACTGGTCAGTAAGCTTGAAATACTTGGCATTGAAGGCGCTGCGCCGCTGCCACTTCCCGCGCTGCCTCCTGAATTGAGGTTCACGACAGGACCTGAAATATGAACCCCTGCAGGGTCCAGTTTTACAAAGCCAGCGGCGGTTTTGACGGTAATTTCTGTGCCTGCTTCGATGATGACTTTATCGCCCGCTTTGTGGTGAATTTCGGTGCCTGCTTCGAGCAGTTGTTTCTTACCTTGCTTGATGTGCAATGAGGTATCGACTGTCAGGCTGATATCACCTTTCACATGCTCTTTGGATTGCCCGTCGACCGTCAGGTGGTCATCGACCTTGATATGCTGGAACCTTTCATTCTCCACATCCAGATGGAGGTCATGCTTGATGTTGTCCTTGCGGTCATTCTCAACCAGCAGGTTCATGTCCTTCTGGGCATGGACATAGATTTCTTCCTGCCCCGCCTGGTCCTCAAAGCGAAGCTCATTAAAGCCTTCCCCCTGATGGGTTT
>NZ_FIZX01000017.1 GCF_900055185.1 Grimontia celer
CCTAGGGATGACTCATCTTGAGGCTCGCTTCCCGCTTAGATGCTTTCAGCGGTTATCGATTCCGAACTTAGCTACCGGGCAATGCCACTGGCGTGACAACCCGAACACCAGAGGTTCGTCCACTCCGGTCCTCTCGTACTAGGAGCAGCCCCTCTCAATCATCCAACGCCCACGGCAGATAGGGACCGAACTGTCTCACGACGTTCTAAACCCAGCTCGCGTACCACTTTAAATGGCGAACAGCCATACCCTTGGGACCGACTTCAGCCCCAGGATGTGATGAGCCGACATCGAGGTGCCAAACACCGCCGTCGATATGAACTCTTGGGCGGTATCAGCCTGTTATCCCCGGAGTACCTTTTATCCGTTGAGCGATGGCCCTTCCATTCAGAACCACCGGATCACTATGACCTGCTTTCGCACCTGCTCGAACCGTCATTCTCGCAGTCAAGCGGGCTTATGCCATTGCACTAACCTCACGATGTCCGACCGTGATTAGCCCACCTTCGTGCTCCTCCGTTACTCTTTGGGAGGAGACCGCCCCAGTCAAACTACCCACCAGGCACTGTCCTCAATCCCGATAAGGGACCTAAGTTAGAACATCAAACATACAAGGGTGGTATTTCAAGGTCGGCTCCACACAAACTGGCGTCTGTGTTTCAAAGCCTCCCACCTATCCTACACATGTAGGCTCAATGTTCAGTGCCAAGCTGTAGTAAAGGTTCACGGGGTCTTTCCGTCTAGCCGCGGGTACACAGCATCTTCACTGCGATTTCAATTTCACTGAGTCTCGGGTGGAGACAGCGTGGCCATCATTACGCCATTCGTGCAGGTCGGAACTTACCCGACAAGGAATTTCGCTACCTTAGGACCGTTATAGTTACGGCCGCCGTTTACCGGGGCTTCGATCAAGAGCTTCGACCGAAGTCTAACCCCATCAATTAACCTTCCGGCACCGGGCAGGCGTCACACCGTATACGTCATCTTTCGATTTTGCACAGTGCTATGTTTTTAATAAACAGTTGCAGCCACCTGGTATCTGCGACTGCCCTCAGCTCCATCCGCAAGGGACTTCACCATGGGCAGCGTACCTTCTCCCGAAGTTACGGTACCATTTTGCCTAGTTCCTTCACCCGAGTTCTCTCAAGCGCCTTGGTATTCTCTACCCGACCACCTGTGTCGGTTTGGGGTACGGTTCCTGATAACCTGAAGCTTAGAGGCTTTTCCCGGAAGCATGGCATCAATGACTTCACTACCGTAGTAGCTCGACATCGTGTCTCAGTGTATAGCGTCCCGGATTTGCCTAAGACACCCACCTACGCACTTGAACCTCGACAACCGTCGCGAGGCCCACCTAGCCTTCTCCGTCCCCCCATCGCAGTTATCAGCAGTACGGGAATATTAACCCGTTTCCCATCGACTACGCCTTTCGGCCTCGCCTTAGGGGCCGACTTACCCTGCCCCGATTAACGTTGGACAGGAACCCTTGGTCTTCCGGCGAGGAGGTTTTTCACCCCCTTTGTCGTTACTCATGTCAGCATTCGCACTTCTGATACCTCCAGCAGCCCTTACAGACCACCTTCAACGGCTTACAGAACGCTCCCCTACCCAATACAATAAATTGCACTGCCGCAGCTTCGGTGTATCGCTTAGCCCCGTTACATCTTCCGCGCAGGCCGACTCGACCAGTGAGCTATTACGCTTTCTTTAAATGATGGCTGCTTCTAAGCCAACATCCTGGCTGTCTGAGCCTTCCCACATCGTTTCCCACTTAGCGATAACTTTGGGACCTTAGCTGGCGGTCTGGGTTGTTTCCCTCTCCACGACGGACGTTAGCACCCGCCGTGTGTCTCCCGGATAGTACTTACTGGTATTCGGAGTTTGCAAAGGGTTGGTAAGTCGGGATGACCCCCTAGCCTTAACAGTGCTCTACCCCCAGTAGTATTCGTCCGAGGCGCTACCTAAATAGCTTTCGGGGAGAACCAGCTATCTCCGAGTTTGATTGGCCTTTCACCCCTAGCCACAAGTCATCCGCTAATTTTTCAACATTAGTCGGTTCGGTCCTCCAATTGATGTTACTCAATCTTCAACCTGCCCATGGCTAGATCACTCGGTTTCGGGTCTACGTCATGCAACT
>NZ_FIZX01000018.1 GCF_900055185.1 Grimontia celer
GCACCAGAAGTAGATAGCTTAACCTTCGGGAGGGCGTTTACCACGGTGTGGTTCATGACTGGGGTGAAGTCGTAACAAGGTAGCCCTAGGGGAACCTGGGGCTGGATCACCTCCTTAACGATACTATTAATGCTAGTGTCCACACAGATTGTATAGGTTGAAAAAGTAAAGAGTGGTCGAGGTTCCCAAACCTCGGCATTGTGTGTCCCATTCGTCTAGAGGCCTAGGACACCGCCCTTTCACGGCGGTAACAGGGGTTCGACTCCCCTATGGGACGCCACTGGGTCGTTAGCTCAGTTGGTAGAGCAGTTGACTTTTAATCAATTGGTCGCAGGTTCGAATCCTGCACGACCCACCATCTTCTCCACAGAGGATGTAAAACTCAGTTTGGGTTTTGCCTTTTCAAAGGTGAAAGCAAATATATGTGGGCGATTAGCTCAGTTGGGAGAGCACCTCCCTTACAAGGAGGGGGTCACTGGTTCGAGCCCGGTATCGCCCACCACTTTTTCCTTCTTCTTTGTTATGACTTTCGTCGTTTAGGTTCCTAAACTTCCTCAAGTCATGCCTCGAATAAGAAAAAAGCACACTCTCTAATCATTTTCTGCAACGGACTCGCAGGCCCTTTAAATGACATTTACAGGGTGCGAATTTTTGCCGCCCCAATTCGGGAAGAAAGTCATTAGAAAGTGGTTTTTGTACCACATTCTCTTTACGAGAAATGCTCTTTAAAAATCTGGAAAGCTGACTAAACAAACTGATTCAGTTTGTTTGTAAAAGTTCTCAAATGTTGACTCTACGGAGTTAACACCAAACACATTCAAGTGTTCTTGGTTTCATCACTTTCGAGTGATGAACAATATTTGAGTCCGGCGAAATCGTTCATCGCTTTATGTTTCCGCTTTTTAAGAAAAAGCAGAGGCAAAAAGGGTGAACATGTTCTTATTAGAACACCTTGGTTGTTTGAACATACAAGACCTCTTGGGGTTGTATGGTTAAGTGACTAAGCGTACACGGTGGATGCCTTGGCAGTCAGAGGCGATGAAGGACGTAGTAACTTGCGATAAGCCCAGATAAGGCAGTAACAGCCATTTGAATCTGGGATGTCCGAATGGGGAAACCCACTGGCATAAGCCAGTATCCCACACTGAATACATAGGTGTGTGGAGGCGAACTCGGGGAACTGAAACATCTAAGTACCCGAAGGAAAAGAAATCAATTGAGATTCCGGCAGTAGCGGCGAGCGACCCCGGATTAGCCCTTAAGCGTTTTATGAGTTAGTGGAAGCCTCTGGAAAGTGGCGCGATACAGGGTGATAGCCCCGTACACGACGGCTTATTTAACGTGAAAACGAGTAGGACGGGACACGTGTTATCTTGTCTGAAGATGGGGGGACCATCCTCCAAGGCTAAATACTCCTGACTGACCGATAGTGAACCAGTACCGTGAGGGAAAGGCGAAAAGAACCCCTGTGAGGGGAGTGAAATAGAACCTGAAACCGTGTACGTACAAGCAGTGGGAGCCTACTTGTTAGGTGACTGCGTACCTTTTGTATAATGGGTCAGCGACTTACGTTATGTAGCAAGGTTAACCGTATAGGGGAGCCGTAGGGAAACCGAGTCTTAACTGGGCGAATAAGTTGCATGACGTAGACCCGAAACCGAGTGATCTAGCCATGGGCAGGTTGAAGATTGAGTAACATCAATTGGAGGACCGAACCGACTAATGTTGAAAAATTAGCGGATGACTTGTGGCTAGGGGTGA
>NZ_FIZX01000019.1 GCF_900055185.1 Grimontia celer
GCCTTTCACGTAATGCACAAATTCTTCCAGCTGATCCGCACGGCTGGCCAGACGATCTTCTTCCTGGCCCAGATACGCCTGACGCGCTTCCAGAATCACCGGCTGATACTGCGCCGGCAGACGTTCCATGGCCCAATCCGCCGCCACATCTTTCGGCGCAATTTTGCCGGTCACCGCGCTATACCAAATACGGCTCAGGGTCAGCACCACGTTGCGTTCATCACCCGCCCAATCCGGCGGGCTGTTCCACAGGGTCAGGGTTTCGTTCAGCGCTTCAAACAGGTCCTGTTCCGGCACCGGATCAAACAGTTCTTCCGCTGCCGGACCAACCAGCGCCACGCTATGTTCACGCGCTTTGGTCAGCAGAATGGCCAGATCGATATCAATGGTCGCCGGTTCAAAAATGCCGGCCAGAATATCGTTACGCTGCCATTCGCCAAACTGCAGCTCACGTTTCGCCGGATAACGCCACGGAATAATGTCATCATGCACCACGATGGTCACTTCCACCGCACGCAGAATTTCGCTTTCACCCGGGCTCGCGCTGGTTTCCAGCAGATCGTTAATCAGCGCACGACGGGTGGTTTCATCCAGACGCACGGTCACGGTCACCAGCAGATCAATATCGCTATGCGGTTTCAGGCCGCCATCCACCGCGCTGCCATACAGATGCACGGCCAGCAGGGTCGGTTCCAGATGACGTTCAATCACGCCCACCACTTCAGACAGCTGGGTGCTCACTTCCGCAATCACCGCTTCACGCATAATGTTCAGTTTGGTTTTCGGACGGCTGCCCTGCTGGGTCACATCGTTGCTGCTCCACAGCATCAGGCAACGGCCCACCGCATAACGCGCCTGCTGTTTGCTCGCACGCGGCATGCTCTGCACGCCAAAAAAGCAATCATAGCACGCCATAAACACCGCCACCGCACCATTACCGCCGCTACGTTCGGTCAGGGTACGGCTCCAATTACGGCTACGCATACTCTTCCTTTTTCAATATTATTGAAGCATTTATCAGGGTTATTGTCTCATGAGCGGATACATATTTGAATGTATTTAGAAAAATAAACAAATAGGGGTTCCGCGCACATTTCCCCGAAAAGTGCCACCTAAATTGTAAGCGTTAATATTTTGTTAAAATTCGCGTTAAATTTTTGTTAAATCAGCTCATTTTTTAACCAATAGGCCGAAATCGGCAAAATCCCTTATAAATCAAAAGAATAGACCGAGATAGGGTTGAGTGGCCGCTACAGGGCGCTCCCATTCGCCATTCAGGCTGCGCAACTGTTGGGAAGGGCGTTTCGGTGCGGGCCTCTTCGCTATTACGCCAGCTGGCGAAAGGGGGATGTGCTGCAAGGCGATTAAGTTGGGTAACGCCAGGGTTTTCCCAGTCACGACGTTGTAAAACGACGGCCAGTGAGCGCGACGTAATACGACTCACTATAGGGCGAATTGAGTGAAGGCCGTCAAGGCCTAGGCGCGCCGGATCCCCCGGGCCATACTAGT
>NZ_FIZX01000020.1 GCF_900055185.1 Grimontia celer
CTTCGGCGTAATAATCATCGACCGCGGAGACCTCAAAGGCCTGACCCAGTGCGACCGTTTGGTGGGTGATGCCCTGGGTGGTGACGTCGGTGTTGTTGCTGCTGGTACTGTCGTCACTCTCGGTGACCGAGACAGTGACCTGGCCTTTATCCTGGTCTTTGAGGGTGACGGTACCGTCACCGTTGAAGGTGGCGAGAATATTGCCATCAGCATCGACAGGGAGCGCCATGTACTGGATGGTGTCGCTGTCAGGGTCTCCTTCGGTCAGGGTCCCGTCAGTGGCCGGCACGACCTGACCGTCGCTGTTTATCATAAACAGCTTGATGGTCACGACATCCGCCTCGGCCTCATCATAAATCAGGGCATGGTCAGCGGCGTCGCCGGCCAGTGGCTTACCGTCGACCATCTGGGCTTCGGTGACGCTCTCAAAGCCGGTCTGCTGGATACCGGTGACCCCGACCACGACACTTTCATGGCGCTCACTGAGGTTGTCGTCTTTCACCGGGACGGTGATCACGTCGGACTGGCTGTTGCCGGCGTCAATGGTGAGGGTGTCAGGGAACGCAAACCCGTCATCAAAGTCAGCAGCAGTGGCATTACCGAGCAGCTTGAGGTCAACCGTGACACTGCCGTTGTCAGGCACGGTCACCGGGTCGCCGTGCTGGTCGACCAGCTTGATGGTGAAATGGATGCTGGCCCCGTCAGACTCTTCCACATCGTCAGACGCTTCCACGATGACATAGACGGTGTCGTCAGCGCCCGCAGGACCGGTATCTTCCAGGATCGTGTTGTTGACACTGCCGTCAACCGTCACGGCTTCATACGTGTTCACGACGGTCCCGGCAATGTCACCCAAAGACACGGTGACGCTTTCCGTGCCTTCGGCGTAATAATCATCGACCGCGGAGACCTCAAAGGCCTGACCCAGTGCGACCGTTTGGTGGGTGATGCCCTGGGTGGTGACGTCGGTGTTGTTGCTGCTGGTACTGTCGTCACTCTCGGTGACCGAGACAGTGACCTGGCCTTTATCCTGGTCTTTGAGGGTGACGGTACCGTCACCGTTGAAGGTGGCGAGAATATTGCCATCAGCATCGACAGGGAGCGCCATGTACTGGATGGTGTCGCTGTCAGGGTCTCCTTCGGTCAGGGTCCCGTCAGTGGCCGGCACGACCTGACCGTCGCTGTTTATCATAAACAGCTTGATGGTCACGACATCCGCCTCGGCCTCATCATAAATCAGGGCATGGTCAGCGGCGTCGCCGGCCAGTGGCTTACCGTCGACCATCTGGGCTTCGGTGACGCTCTCAAAGCCGGTCTGCTGGATACCGGTGACCCCGACCACGACACTTTCATGGCGCTCACTGAGGTTGTCGTCTTTCA
>NZ_FIZX01000022.1 GCF_900055185.1 Grimontia celer
TTCGGGAGGGCGTTTACCACGGTGTGGTTCATGACTGGGGTGAAGTCGTAACAAGGTAGCCCTAGGGGAACCTGGGGCTGGATCACCTCCTTAACGATACTATTAATGCTAGTGTCCACACAGATTGCTACGGTCAAAAAGATAAAGAACATACTTAGATGGGTCTGTAGCTCAGGTGGTTAGAGCGCACCCCTGATAAGGGTGAGGTCGGTGGTTCAAGTCCACTCAGACCCACCAATCAATTCGGTTGGTGGCACTAAGTATCGATGTGGGGCTATAGCTCAGCTGGGAGAGCGCTTGATTTGCATTCAAGAGGTCTGCGGTTCGATCCCGCATAGCTCCACCACTCTTTAAGCACACTTCTCTAAACAGAGAGTGCTAAGTGTTCTTAAAAAGTGGTTGTTAAATAGAACACATCACATGCTCTTTAAAAATCTGGAAAGCTGACTAAACAAACTCAATGAGTTTGTTTGTAAAAGTTCTCAAATGTTGACTCTGTGGAGTTAACACCAAACACATTCAAGTGTTCTTGGTTTCATCACTTTCGAGTGATGAACAATATTTGAGTCCGGCGAAATCGTTCATCGCTTTATGTTTCCGCTTTTTAAGAAAAAGCAGAGGCAAAAAGGGTGAACATGTTCTTATTAGAACACCTTGGTTGTTTGAACATACGAAACCTCTTGGGGTTGTATGGTTAAGTGACTAAGCGTACACGGTGGATGCCTTGGCAGTCAGAGGCGATGAAGGACGTAGTAACTTGCGATAAGCCCAGATAAGGCAGTAACAGCCGTTTGAATCTGGGATGTCCGAATGGGGAAACCCACTGGCATAAGCCAGTATCCCACACTGAATACATAGGTGTGTGGAGGCGAACTCGGGGAACTGAAACATCTAAGTACCCGAAGGAAAAGAAATCAATTGAGATTCCGGCAGTAGCGGCGAGCGACCCCGGATTAGCCCTTAAGCGTTTTATGAGTTAGTGGAAGCCTCTGGAAAGTGGCGCGATACAGGGTGATAGCCCCGTACACGACGGCTTATTTAACGTGAAAACGAGTAGGACGGGACACGTGTTATCTTGTCTGAAGATGGGGGGACCATCCTCCAAGGCTAAATACTCCTGACTGACCGATAGTGAACCAGTACCGTGAGGGAAAGGCGAAAAGAACCCCTGTGAGGGGAGTGAAATAGAACCTGAAACCGTGTACGTACAAGCAGTGGGAGCC
>NZ_FIZX01000023.1 GCF_900055185.1 Grimontia celer
ACTGGATGCATCTGCAGGATATCGCGGCCGCTTAATTAACTGGCCTCATGGGCCTTCACTTCACTGCCCGCTTTCCAGTCGGGAAACCTGTCGTGCCAGCTGCATTAACATGGTCATAGCTGTTTCCTTGCGTATTGGGCGCTCTCCGCTTCCTCGCTCACTGACTCGCTGCGCTCGGTCGTTCGGGTAAAGCCTGGGGTGCCTAATGAGCAAAAGGCCAGCAAAAGGCCAGGAACCGTAAAAAGGCCGCGTTGCTGGCGTTTTTCCATAGGCTCCGCCCCCCTGACGAGCATCACAAAAATCGACGCTCAAGTCAGAGGTTGCGAAACCCGACAGGACTATAAAGATACCAGGCGTTTCCCCCTGGAAGCTCCCTCGTGCGCTCTCCTGTTCCGACCCTGCCGCTTACCGGATACCTGTCCGCCTTTCTCCCTTCGGGAAGCGTGGCGCTTTCTCATAGCTCACGCTGTAGGTATCTCAGTTCGGTGTAGGTCGTTCGCTCCAAGCTGGGCTGTGTGCACGAACCCCCCGTTCAGCCCGACCGCTGCGCCTTATCCGGTAACTATCGTCTTGAGTCCAACCCGGTAAGACACGACTTATCGCCACTGGCAGCAGCCACTGGTAACAGGATTAGCAGAGCGAGGTATGTAGGCGGTGCTACAGAGTTCTTGAAGTGGTGGCCTAACTACGGCTACACTAGAAGAACAGTATTTGGTATCTGCGCTCTGCTGAAGCCAGTTACCTTCGGAAAAAGAGTTGGTAGCTCTTGATCCGGCAAACAAACCACCGCTGGTAGCGGTGGTTTTTTTGTTTGCAAGCAGCAGATTACGCGCAGAAAAAAAGGATCTCAAGAAGATCCTTTGATCTTTTCTACGGGGTCTGACGCTCAGTGGAACGAAAACTCACGTTAAGGGATTTTGGTCATGAGATTATCAAAAAGGATCTTCACCTAGATCCTTTTAAATTAAAAATGAAGTTTTAAATCAATCTAAAGTATATATGAGTAAACTTGGTCTGACAGTTATTATTTACCCACCACTTTGGTAATTTCGCCTTTCACGTAATGCCCAAATTCTTCCAGCC
>NZ_FIZX01000024.1 GCF_900055185.1 Grimontia celer
CAGCGCGTGACTTCGCATCAATCGATAACGCGCCAGAAGAGCGCGAGCGTGGTATCACTATCTCTACTTCACACGTAGAGTACGATACTCCAACTCGCCACTACGCACACGTAGACTGCCCAGGACACGCTGACTATGTTAAAAACATGATCACCGGTGCTGCGCAAATGGACGGTGGTATCCTGGTTGTTGCGGCAACTGACGGTCCAATGCCACAAACTCGTGAGCACATCCTGCTGGGTCGCCAGGTTGGTATTCCATACATCCTTGTATTCATGAACAAGTGTGACATGGTTGACGACGAAGAGCTGCTTGAGCTGGTTGAGATGGAAGTTCGTGAACTGCTGTCTGAGTACGACTTCCCAGGCGACGACTGCCCAGTCATTCAAGGTTCTGCACTGGGTGCACTGAACGGCGAAGCTGAGTGGGAAGCGAAAATCGTTGAGCTGGCAGAAGCACTGGATTCTTACATCCCAGAGCCAGAGCGTGCGATCGATAAGCCATTCATCCTGCCAATCGAAGACGTATTCTCAATCCAAGGCCGTGGTACTGTTGTAACGGGTCGTGTTGAGCAAGGTATCGTTCGCGTAGGTGACGAAGTTGCTATCGTTGGTATCAAAGAGACTACCACTACTACTTGTACTGGTGTTGAGATGTTCCGTAAGCTTCTGGACGAAGGCCGTGCAGGTGAGAACGTTGGTGTTCTGCTGCGTGGTACTAAGCGTGACGAAGTTGAGCGTGGTCAAGTACTGGCTAAGCCTGGTTCTATCACTCCTCACACTAAGTTCGAGTCAGAAGTATACGTTCTGTCTAAAGACGAAGGCGGCCGTCATACTCCGTTCTTCAAAGGCTACCGTCCACAGTTCTACTTCCGTACTACTGACGTGACCGGTACTATCGAACTGCCAGAAGGCGTTGAGATGGTAATGCCAGGCGACAACATCCAAATGGTTGT
>NZ_FIZX01000026.1 GCF_900055185.1 Grimontia celer
TGATTTCTTTTCCTTCGGGTACTTAGATGTTTCAGTTCCCCGAGTTCGCCTCCACACACCTATGTATTCAGTGTGGGATACTGGCTTATGCCAGTGGGTTTCCCCATTCGGACATCCCAGATTCAAACGGCTGTTACTGCCTTATCTGGGCTTATCGCAAGTTACTACGTCCTTCATCGCCTCTGACTGCCAAGGCATCCACCGTGTACGCTTAGTCACTTAACCATACAACCCCAAGAGGTTTCGTATGCTCAAACAACCAAGGTGTTCTTATAAGAACATGTTCACCCTTTTTGCCTCTGCTTTTTCTTAAAAAGCGGAAACATAAAGCGATGAACGATTTCGCCGGACTCAAATATTGTTCATCACTTCCGAAGAAGGATGAAACCAAGAACACTTGAATGTGTTTGGTGTTAATTCCTAAGAATCAACATTTGAGAACTTTTACAAACAATCTTCATTTCCGTAGAAACAAAGTTGTTTAGTCAGCTTTCCAGATTTTTAAAGAGCATGTGATGTGTTCTAGCGAACAACCACTTTTTAAGAACACTCACCATTCTCTGTTCGAAGAGAAGTGTGCTTAAAGAGTGGTGGAGCTATGCGGGATCGAACCGCAGACCTCTTGAATGCAAATCAAGCGCTCTCCCAGCTGAGCTATAGCCCCCTGATGTTTTGTTCTTTCAGGAGAAAGAATGGTGGGCGATACCGGGCTCGAACCAGTGACCCCCTCCTTGTAAGGGAGGTGCTCTCCCAACTGAGCTAATCGCCCACATCAGTTTTACATCCTCTGTGGAAGAAGATGGTGGGTCGTGCAGGATTCGAACCTGCGACCAATTGATTAAAAGTCAACTGCTCTACCAACTGAGCTAACGACCCAGTGGCGTCCCATAGGGGAGTCGAACCCCTGTTACCGCCGTGAAA
>NZ_FIZX01000027.1 GCF_900055185.1 Grimontia celer
ACTAGTATGGCCCGGGGGATCCTTAAGTCGTGTCCTTCTCCTACGATCTTGTGAACGATGGATATTTTCTTTCTAAACTTTAAACAAACAGTGGAGAGATGTTGTTGTGTGTGGAACGACGCTTAGCCTACCGAGGAAGATCCAGACTACAATAGAATATGTGGCCAAAACTCTCCGCAACTTCAGCAGCAAAAAGGATATTATTGACATAACCTCCTCACAAAAAGTACACAAATGGCTAAATAACAGAGCCCCTCTTTTTACTAGGGAAATGGTGGATGTGGACTTTAGAATTTAAGATAATAAAGCTCTTGATCCCAATGTTATTTCCATGTGAGGGACATTAAATTGAGTAACCTTTGCCACATACCCTCTCCCAGAGTCCATTCTCTAAAACTTGAAGCTCCGCCCCTTTTTACGCACATTAGGCTTCCAATTACGGTCAATGGTCTTGAAGATTGGGAGCTTTTGAAGAGTAATAAGAACCATCACAAAAAGGAACCCAGAAGCCGGGAGTGTCTACCAAAAAAATTCAAGGGTTAAAAAAAAGTGACATTTTCTCCTGTTTTTTACACATGATTTTGAATGCTGATGGGTCCACGTCCAGCTCTAAAGGTAGGTTCATGGTTCTCCAAAGTTGCTTTCTTGTCAGAATTGAGCCACATCAGGTAGGTGGGGAAGTAGATCAGTGAGGATGCTTCACATGTGTGGGCACTGGGAACAGAATGCTTCAATAACACGAGCTGACGAGGGCCCGCTATGAAAAAAAAGATTCTCTGTGCCCCCTGGCGCCTCCGCACTTAAAGAATTGATGACCGTGCGGCCGCGATATCCTGCAGATGCATCCAGTACTAGTATGGCCC
>NZ_FIZX01000028.1 GCF_900055185.1 Grimontia celer
CCTGCGCGTTTTGCAGCACGGGTCAGAATAGATTCAGCTTGCTCGTTGGCTTTATCGCCACCGATACCCTGGAAGGTTACTTTCCTCTCGATCTCTTTCTTCCCTCTCTTCTTCTTCTTTTTATCTTTTTCTTTTTTTTTCCTTTTTTTTTTTTTTTCTCCTTTCCTATTTTTCCCTTTTTTTCTTTTTTCATTTTTCCTTTCTTTTTTTTTCCTTTACTTTTTTTTTTCTTTTTCTTCTTTCTGTTTTTCTTTTTTCTGTATTTATTTTTCTCTCTTTTTTCTTTCTTCTTCCCTCCCTTTCTACCCCTTCTGCCTCAATCCTTTCCACCTTCCCCTTCTCTCGTTTTCCCTTCTCTCTTTCTTTTCCCCTTCTTCTTCCCCTCTCTCTTTTCCCCCTTTCCTTCTCCCTTTTCCCTTCTTTCCCCTCCCCCCCCCCTTCTTCCCCTCCCTTCCCTCCTTTCCTCCTCTTTTTTCTCTCCTTTTTCTTCTCTCCACATTTCTTTTATACTCGCCTCTTCCTTTCCCCCTTTTTCCCCTCTTTCTTCTTTCTCCTCTTTGTCCTTCTTCTCCTCCCACCCCTCCATCTCCCCTTCCCTCTCCTTCCTCCCCCTTCTCCTTTCTTCTTCCTTCCTCTCCTTTCTTCCTCCTTCCTCCCCCTTTTCCTTTCCTCTTCCCTTCTTTTCTTCTCTCCCCATATTTTCCTTTCTGCCCCTCCTCTCCTCCCAGTTCTTCTCTACTCTCCTCCTCCCTCTTCTATCTTCTTTATCCCTTTCATTTTTTCTTCTTTTCTTTTCCTCTCCCTCTCTTCCTCTTCTCCTCTTCCTTTCTTTCCCCC
>NZ_FIZX01000030.1 GCF_900055185.1 Grimontia celer
ACCATTCATGGAGCGCTCTGTGCATCTACCAACTATCGCTAAGCATTCACTTGGTTGGTTTAAGTGGAGGCAACTCCATTATCTTCTAGCATACCCTTCCCAGGCTACATGTAGAAAGAGATCTGTTGGGCCCCACTATTTTTTCACCCAGGGAAGCCTACTTTAGTTATAGCTTGCCAGAGATTTTCTGTGTCATGTAGAAGTCATCCACTTTTAACACCAGGAGGTGGATGTGGGGCCAGGAAATATGTCAATAACGATACGGGACTTCTAACAGTGACTCGCGGCCGCGATATCCTGCAGATGCATCCAGTACTAGTATGGCCCGGGGGATCCTTGGACCGTTAATTCATATATCGAAGTAGCAGGTTGTTGCCCCGCCTGATGTTGCCACTACTTGCTCATGACAGTTTTTTTAGGCAATGCAAACTACTATTTGATATTTTTTTCCAAGTACAGTTGTAGGGTACTCCTTATACTGATTCTTCTGAGCCTGTACGGGGAGCATTAGGTACTGATGTAGTAGGAGTTGAGCTTCACAAATTCACCAGGTAAGCCCAAATTTATTTTCTGCTTGGACAGGTCCACCTCACATGGGTCTGTCTAATATATTAAAAGAGGGATTTTCTTTGCTGTATTGCAGCCCAGTATATCTGTTACTTACAGTAGTAGTCCATTATTGCTGGCCTAGGGGCTTTTGCTCCTACACGAACACCACTCTGTAAAATTTGAGGTCGTCCTTAGAGTCAAACCATT
>NZ_FIZX01000031.1 GCF_900055185.1 Grimontia celer
TTTTTGCCTCTGCTTTTTCTTAAAAAGCGGAAACATAAAGCGATGAACGATTTCGCCGGACTCAAATATTGTTCATCACTTCCGAAGAAGGATGAAACCAAGAACACTTGAATGTGTTTGGTGTTAACTCCACAGAGTCAACATTTGAGAACTTTTACAAACAATCTTCATTTCCGTAGAAACAAAGTTGTTTAGTCAGCTTTCCAGATTTTTAAAGAGCAAAGTGATGTTAAAACCACTTTCTAAATATTCTCGTAAGAACACTTAAAGAGTGGTGGAGCTAGACGGGATCGAACCGTCGACCTCTTGCATGCCATGCAAGCGCTCTCCCAGCTGAGCTATAGCCCCATCGGGTAGTCTTTTCCCATTTCCAAACACGACCTTGAGACGTTTAGCAATCTAAACGACGAGCGTCATAACAAAGAAGAAGGAAAAAGTGGTGGGCGATACCGGGCTCGAACCAGTGACCCCCTCCTTGTAAGGGAGGTGCTCTCCCAACTGAGCTAATCGCCCACATATGTTTGTTTTCACCTTTAAAAAGGCAAAACCCAAACTGAGTTTTACATCCTCTGTGGAAGAAGATGGTGGGTCGTGCAGGATTCGAACCTGCGACCAATTGATTAAAAGTCAACTGCTCTACCAACTGAGCTAACGACCCAGTGGCGTCCCATAGGGGAGTCGAACCCCTGTTACCGCCGTGAAAGGGCGGTGTCCTAGGCCTCTAGACGAATGGGACACAC
>NZ_FIZX01000032.1 GCF_900055185.1 Grimontia celer
AAACTTGAAAGCTACTTGAGGCGAAGCGTTCTTGCACCAAAGCTCCTTATCGTCGATGAAATCGGGTATCTACCGTTCGGCAGAGAAGAAGCGAACTTGTTCTTCAACGTCATCGCTAAACGATACGAGCAAGGTAGCATTATCGTAACCAGTAACTTGCCGTTCTCTCAATGGTCAAATGCGTTCGCTGACGATACAACACTAACGGCGGCATTACTGGATAGGCTTCTTCATCACTCGCACATCGTACAAATCAGTGGAGAAAGCTACCGATTACGAGGAAAGAAGGCGGCTGGAACCATACCAACAGTTCTAGAAAATCTATCTGAAAGTAAAAATTAATTACTTGGGTGGGTCAGTTTTACTTCGGCGATAACGTCGATACGTGGGTCAATTTTAAACTGGCGTTGACATAGTAATAAACCCTTTGCTAAATAAGTATTTAATAGGCGGCGGGACTAAAGGCAGTAGTGCGAATAACTTGAGTGGTTCTTCTAGTAAACATGGTTAATTAGTGACATTACTCGATACGCCCAAGTGGGCGTATCCGGTAAAGTTTCTTACTCAAGGGGTAATTCGTGCAAGCGACAAAGCCTAATGAGTTATGTTTATGGGGAACTAAATTGTGAAGGTTAGTCTAAAAAGCTTTAGCATCACCACTCTTATTGCGTTCATGTCTTACCTGTCTTTG
>NZ_FIZX01000033.1 GCF_900055185.1 Grimontia celer
GTGTTGATGCGGGCGGGGGGGGGGGGGGCAAGCAGAAGACTGCAGACGAGAGGCGGACAGGGGACGGGAGGGCAGACGGGGGCGCGGCCGAGCGCGGAGCACAACCGCGCAACGGCCCGGCGAGACGCGGCGTTAGGGGGCCGGCGCGCAACAACCAAAGGCGGGCCCCCAAGATCAAAGGGCGACGGAGAGGATCGCAGAAAACGACGGCGGCAAGAGCGGAAGGAAAGAGAAAAAAAGGGGGAGAAAGGGGAAAGAGAAAGAGGGGGGAGGGAGGGAGGGGAAGAAAAGGGGGAGGAGGAGGGGAAGGGAGGAGGGGAGAGAGGAGAAAGAGAGGGAGGGAGAAAAGAAAAAGAAGGAAGGAGGGAAGAAAAAAGGAAGGGGGGGAGGAGGGGGGAGAGAGGGGAGGGGAGGAAGAAGGAGGAAAAGGGGGAGGAGGGAAGGGAGGGAAAGGGGGGGGGAAGGAAGAGGAGGAGGAGGGGGGAGGAAAAAAAAAGGGAGAAGGGAGAAAGAGGAAAGAAAAAGAGAGGGAGGAAAGGGAGGAGGAGAGGGAGGAAAAGAAAGGAGAAAGAAGGAGGGACGAAGGGAAAGGGGAGGGCTGTAGCGGGACACGGAACGCTGCTGTCGTGCAAGGTGTTCGTGAGCTGTGTGACAAGCACAATGCTCTGCTGATTTTCGATGAAGTTCAG
>NZ_FIZX01000034.1 GCF_900055185.1 Grimontia celer
TGCGAGTAGAAAAAACGCTCAACTATCATGTGCAAAAGTGGCCAAGAGTTTGGCGCTTGTTTGCTCAGGCAACTGCTCCCCTTTGAATGACTCACAAGAAAGCAGTTGCTATACACTGTACTGTGTCAGCCGAATACAGGTAAAGGTAAGTCGACAGCATTAGAGAGGGCTAAGATGATGGTTGTTCTTACCATTGGTATTTATAACTGGCTTTTACAGTGGTACCTGATGCACTGACATGGCTTTGGTTGTTGCCATTGCGCAGCAACTGGCCATATACCGTGTAGTAATCTTCGTTGCAAAGGTTCTCGATACCTAAACTAAGCGTGTGCGCTGCCACTTGATAGCGAGCGCTGTAATCAACCGTGGTGTATGCATCAATCTCATTGCTGCCAAAGCCAATTTGATCTTCAAAGGCGTCATCACGAGCACCGCTGTAGTTCACTTGAAGACGGTGGAACCACTGATTATTCGGAGAATATTCAGTGTAGGCATGAAGCTGTAACGGTGCGATACGGTAGCCGTTCAGAGCTTTCCAGCGATCATCATTTTCGTCATAACGCTCACCTTCAGTCCACGTTAACAAACCTCCCAATTTCCAGTTGTCATCAAGCTGATGATCCACCGTCAGCTCTACTCCATAGATACGCTCTTCAGAGCGAGGTAGTGCCAGCGAAAGATTTTGGA
>NZ_FIZX01000035.1 GCF_900055185.1 Grimontia celer
GGTATGGCGATTGCTGAGAAATCTCTTGCAGCGCAATTTAACAAAGAAGGCCACGACATCGTAGACCACTTCACTTATGTGTTCATGGGTGATGGTTGCTTAATGGAAGGTATTTCTCACGAAGCGTGTTCTTTAGCAGGTACTCTAGGTCTTGGTAAGCTGATTGCTTTCTGGGATGACAACGGTATCTCTATCGACGGTGAAGTTGAAGGTTGGTTCTCTGACGATACGCCTAAGCGCTTCGAAGCGTACGGCTGGCACGTTATCCCAGCAGTAGACGGCCACGACGCTGACGCAATCAATGCTGCTATTGAAGCGGCAAAAGCGGATCCACGTCCAACACTTAGTTGTACTAAAACCATCATCGGTTTTGGTTCTCCGAACAAAGCGGGTTCACACGATTGTCACGGTGCACCACTTGGTCACGACGAAATTGCAGCGGCACGCGAATTCCTAGGTTGGGAATACGGTCCATTCGAAATTCCAGCTGACATTAAAGCACAGTGGGATGCGAAAGAAGCGGGTAGTGCAAAAGAAGCGGCTTGGAACGAGAAGTTAGAGGCTTATGAAGCGGCATACCCAGAGCTAGCTGCAGAATTCAAGCGTCGTGTAAACGGTGAGCTTCCAGCTCAGTGGGAGCAAGAAGCAAGCAAGATCATCGCAGACCTTCAAGCTAACCCG
>NZ_FIZX01000036.1 GCF_900055185.1 Grimontia celer
AAGAAGTGAAAGTTGATACTCACGCGCTTATGAAGTCGACCTACTTGATCGTAGCGACGGCAGTGTGCCGGAACTGTTGAGGGAAGGGACTTCACGTGTAAGTCGTGGCGCGCGTTCAAAAGTGGTTGTAGCGTGGGAAACAAAGTTGATAGTCCGAGTGACAGTCCTTTTTTTTTTTTTCAAGCAGAAGACGGCATACGAGATAACGTCAGTAGTTCACTGATCATCTGTTCTAAACGTTGCGCTTCGGTATCGATACGCTCGAGTTCTTGGCTCTCACCTTGTTTACGAATCGCCAATGCATTTGCCATGCGTAGGCGGGTCAATGGAGAGCGTAGCTCGTGTGAGATATCAGAGAGCAGACGCTGTTGCCCTGAGATCATCTGGTTTACCGCTTCGACCATTTGGTTAAAGCTTTCACCAGCTTGTCTGAATTCTGAGGTACCTTTTTCTAATTGAGGGTCGACCTCAAATTGTCCTTTCGCTACACGTTTTGCGGCGCGTTCTAGTCTGCGAGCAGGTTGACTCAATGCCCAAGCTAACCAAAGTAATAGCGGGGTACTCGCTAACATGACGGCAAGTAAAAGTTGTAGAGGTCTATCAAATAGGCGTAACAAGAACGGCGGCGGCTGATCCCACTTAACTCCGATATACATCATCAGGTTCTCAC
>NZ_FIZX01000037.1 GCF_900055185.1 Grimontia celer
GCTCAATCCTTGCATTTACAATTAGATCTCCATCAATCCCATTTTTTTGGCCATTTCTTATAGCATCATCCATAGCACGCTGCATTAAGTTGTTTTTAGGACCAGAAACATAAGTCATTGTACGCGGATTCACTTCGTAACAAGATTTACCTTTGGTAAAAGAAACTGTATTAGATCCTTTTTCATAATCAAGATTTCTTACATTAAAAGAAGATGCAGCTGTGAATTGGCCTAAACGTTCACTTGTTACTGACGGCATTTTGGCGCAACCAGTTAAAGCAAGAAGAACATACGACACAGTTATAACTTTGTAGATTTTCAAAATAAGCCCTTATTTGGATTTAACAAAAATGCCATGTTAAAGAATCAAGATTATTGATTTTAAACTAATCTATAACCTTTATAAATAGTAAATATTAATTATAAATTGGTCAAATCACTTTTCGTAGGAGGCTGATGCATAGAAATGCACTCCCTTTGAAATTAAAAATACACATTCCGCTGTAGGCATTAAATTGATCTAACATTACAGGTATAAACGAAGGTAGAAAATTACAATGGATGCATGATTTAAGCTATTTAGAAGAGCTGTTAGCAATGAGTTGCTCGCCACATTTCAATGTGGGTGTCCTAATTAATTCTGTTT
>NZ_FIZX01000038.1 GCF_900055185.1 Grimontia celer
TGCTTCTGAGAGACTTCAGAAGCTTCATCAGACGTCACTGTCTGACGACAAAACCCGCCGCGAGGGCGGGTGGGGTCAGAAAGGCCTGCTTCACAAAGAAACACGCCTTCTGCCAGGAAGCCTTAGGCTTCGATAGGCGCACGCCAGTCATCCGCACCGGAAGTGCCTGCTACCGTGTGTTCCCAGTCAATCTTGCGGTAGGCCACAGAGACAGTCACCAGCTGAGTGAACTCTTTCTTCTGTGCGTCCTGACAGTGAGGCATGTTGCAATCGATATCGATGATGGTGCCGTCAGTCAGAATGGTGGAAAAGAAGTGCTCCTGCTTACCTTCAACAGAAGTGCGGTACCACTTGAGCTCAATCTTCGGCAGCATCTCGCCGGACGCCAGTGCGTTGTACATCAGAGGTACGGCTTTGTTCAGCGCCACGGTGAACTTGAACGGCTTGTGAACACGCTGGCCTGACGGCTGACCGCTTTGTGGGTCAGTCGGTACAGTCACGATGTGGTCAAAGGCTTGAACCAGCATCTCGTCTTCGTGGCCTTCCACGTAGATGTTACCGACAGAGTCAGCGGTGAAGGCACCGGCAGTGATGTTGCCCTGGGTTTTGCCTTCGATGGCGATATAACAAGGAGTTGGCAT
>NZ_FIZX01000039.1 GCF_900055185.1 Grimontia celer
GGTGGGGGTGTTGTGGGCCCGGTAGGACCCCCGAACGGTGGGAGTGGAGGGATTACGGCTGGTGGCCGGCAACCAGTATCGCCTGGGGGTCAGCGCAATAAACGCGTTAAGAGTTGTGAGAGCGAGCGCACTGAAACGTAGAGTGTACGTCGTCGTAACAAGTAATCTATAAAGAGGAATCGCCATGCCACGTTCTCTCAAGAAAGGTCCTTTTATTGACCTGCACTTGCTGAAGAAGGTAGAGAAAGCGTTGGAAAGCGGTGACAAGAAGCCTGTTAAGACTTGGTCCCGTCGTTCAATGATCATTCCATCAATGATTGGTTTGACCATCGCTGTCCATAATGGTCGTCAGCACGTACCAGTATTCGTAACCGAAGAAATGATCGGTCACAAACTGGGTGAATTTGCACCAACTCGCACTTATCGCGGCCACGCTGCTGATAAGAAAGCTAAGAAGAAATAAGGAGTAGATGATGGAAGCTATCGCTAAACATAACTTTGCTCGTATTTCTCCACAGAAAGCTCGCTTAGTTGCAGACCAAATCCGCGGTAAAAACGTGGATCAAGCTCTTGAACTACTAACTTTCAGCAACAAAAAAGCTGCTGTACTAGTTAAGAAAGT
>NZ_FIZX01000040.1 GCF_900055185.1 Grimontia celer
TTTCACGGCGGTAACAGGGGTTCGACTCCCCTATGGGACGCCACTGGGTCGTTAGCTCAGTTGGTAGAGCAGTTGACTTTTAATCAATTGGTCGCAGGTTCGAATCCTGCACGACCCACCATCTTCTACCACAGAGGATGTAAAACTGAGTTTGGGTTTTGCCTTTTCAAAGGTGAAAGCAAACATATGTGGGCGATTAGCTCAGTTGGGAGAGCACCTCCCTTACAAGGAGGGGGTCACTGGTTCGAGCCCGGTATCGCCCACCACTTTTCCTTTATGCTGCGTTGAAGCCTTTCTCGTTTAGTGAACTAAACGTCGAAACACTTCGCCTTGCCTAAAGAAAAAGCACACTCTCTAATCATTTTCTGCAACGGACTCGCAGGCCCTTTAAATGACATTTACAGGGTGCGACTTTTTGCCGCCCCAATTCGGGAAGAAAGTCATTAGAAAGTGGTTTTGTACCACATTCTCTTTATGAGAAATGCTCTTTAAAAATCTGGAAAGCTGACTAAACAAACTCAATGAGTTTGTTTGTAAAAGTTCTCAAATGTTGACTCTGTGGAGTTAACACCAAACACATTCAAGTGTTCTTGGTTTCATCACTTTCG
>NZ_FIZX01000041.1 GCF_900055185.1 Grimontia celer
ACCTAGTGACACCCATGATGCTTTCTGGCCTCATTGGTATCTTCATTGGCGATACCGCCCTATTTGCCTGTTTAAACCGAATGGGGCCACGCCAAGCGGGTTTGCTGTTCTCGTGCCACGCCGTATTCTCCGCCATTCTTGGTTACTTCCTGTTTAGTGAAAGCATGACTTCGATGGAGCTGATTGGCTCAGCGGTGGTGTTTAGTGGTGTGTTAACGGCAATCTTCTTTGGTCGACGAGGTCAATCTCAAAACCAACTCTAAACCATCAAGGGCACAGTGTGGGTTGGTGTCGCTCTAGGCATTACCGCCGCGATTTGCCAAGCGCTGGGTGGCATCATTGCAAAACCTATCATGCAAACCGAGATTGACCCAGTTGCTGCTTCAGCGATTCGAATGATCACCGCCTTTGTGGCTCACTCACTGTGTCGCTTACCAGGCGCCAAACCTTCACGCGCACTTAACCCAATAAATAAGCAGCTATTCGCAATTACTGCGTTCAAGGGCCATTTTGCGAGGGCAGTGGGCATGACACCGAGTTTGTTTGCGTCTCAGGAATGATATTTCAGTACGGTGTCTTTGTTATCTTTCTCAGCAGTGATCCGCC
>NZ_FIZX01000042.1 GCF_900055185.1 Grimontia celer
ACCTGTAAATAGGAATTTGAAGACTAGACCCATTCTGTTGTCACGCTTCTTCTCAGTTAAGAAAAGTAGGCCGACGAATCCAACTAGCATGATGATATGACGAGTGCGAGGAAGCTTCATCGCCAGCGATACGCCTGCTACAACAGCAGACCAAAGTATTTTCATAGACAGTAGATCGTAGGTGTTACGCCACACTTTATGTGTTTTCAGAGCACTTTCTCTAGATGTTGCGCGAGAAAACATAGGTCTGTTCATAATCTTCCTCGTAAGGTGACTTCAATAGTTATTAGTACATTTATGGGGCTGAAAGTTCGAAAAATCAAGTCTTTCATTCCTTTTGTATACCTAAAATAATAATCAAAATAGTCGGTTAAGTGTTTCTTAAGGTGTAACAAAGTGTTTCTAATGACGTATGAAGTGTCGCTAATACACGATGTTCAAACTTTTATAGTTACTGGCTAATGATTTATAACATTTTAAAAACTATCTATAACCTTGAAAAATAAAGAGGCGACCTAAGCCGCCTCTATATTTTATGCATCATAACACATTAATGGTGCAAGATTTGGCTCAAGAAGTTCTGCGTTCTGTCCGATTGTGGG
>NZ_FIZX01000043.1 GCF_900055185.1 Grimontia celer
AGGGCAAAAGCCTTAACGAAAATAATTTGAAAAAGTGGTTGACACGACAGGTTATCTAGTTAAAATGGCCGCCCACTTCAACGGAAAGCTGAAAAGCTTAAAAACAATAGTTTAGTCCATTGAAGTACTGTTCTTTAACAATATAAACCTATCAATCTGTGTGGGCACTCGTTGATGAATATCAAAACGTTATTACTTAGGTAGTAACAGTTACTTCGGTAACAAACTTGATTTCAATGAACTGAGTGACCAATACAAAATTAAGTTTACTTAATTTTGGCACAGTCAAATCATTACCATTCTGTTGGAATGGTAATAGATTTAGAATTACATGTTTACTTCGGTAAATATTAGTTTTGAAGTCAGTATTCGTTGAGTCACAAAATCGTAAGTTGAAGAGTGTGATCATAGCTCAGATTAAACGCTGGCGGCAGGCGTAACATATGCCAGTCGAGCGGCAGCGACAACATTGTACCTTCGGGGGATTTGTTGGGCTGCGAGCCGCGGACGGGAGAGTAATGTCGGGGAACCTGCCTGGTAGAGGGGGATACTCACTGGCAAGGGTGCGTAATACCGATTGACGTCGTTGGACCAACG
>NZ_FIZX01000044.1 GCF_900055185.1 Grimontia celer
CTCCCCCTATACCCAAAAACGGCATGACGGCAACCGCTAAAACGATGATCCCTAGTCCACCAAGAAAGTTGAGTTGAGCACGGTAGTACAAAATGGACTTGGGCAAAGTATCAATGTGACTAAGAACAGACGCCCCTGTCGTTGTAATACCTGAGATCCCTTCAAAAAGAGCATCCGTCATTGACAGACCAAGACGACGATCAAGGTACAAGGGCAAGGTACTAATGATAGAAAAGCTAACCCAGAAAATAACAGCAACCATAAAACCATCTCGGGTTCTTAGGTTCTTATCACCGCTATCCGTTGCTTTCCAGCCAATAAAGCCGATTGCAAACTCAACCCCAAACGTAATTCAACAATCCTGTATCTCATTTTCTCCGTAGATAAAGCTGATAAGAATGGGAACCATCATATAGAGACCATAAATAATCACCACACAAATTCACACATTCAATATTGTACTAAACCTAGAACTATTTCACATCTTCATACGTTCAGCTAGGACGCTCGTCTGGGGTGTCAAAAGTTGAAGTCCTCGTGCTCGGTGTCACGCGGAACAAACTATATGGTACCTCTGTCTAATACTCCCTCC
>NZ_FIZX01000045.1 GCF_900055185.1 Grimontia celer
TGCAACAGCTTCCTCTTCGTTAATGCTATCACCAGCCATAATACAGCCAGCTAGAGCACCTTTCTCACGTAGAATACGCGTAAGTTTACGTGTATCAATGTCCGCAATACCTACAACGCCTTTACGTTTAAGGTAGTCATCTAACGTCTCTTGTTGACGCCAGCTGCTAGAGCGTAGAGGTAAATCACGGATAATCAGGCCCGAACACCAAATTTGGTTAGACTCTTCGTCTTCGGCGTTAACGCCAGTGTTACCAATATGTGGGTAGGTCAACGTGACCATTTGTCGAGCATAGGAAGGGTCGGTAAGAATTTCTTGATAACCGGTCATAGAGGTGTTAAATACAACCTCTGCGGTTGAGGAGCCATCTGCCCCGATCGACACCCCTCTGAATCTCGTATGCCGTCTCCTGCTTGAAAAAAAAAATAAAAATCTAATTCCTTCTAATAATCCTCCCGACTCCACACACATCATACCACTCGTCTCTGTAATTGATTCTCACTCTGCAGCAAAGTGAATACTTTCATTTCCAGATTTTTCTCACTTTCATAGCTCCGTTCTTTCCACAACCCTTTGCTGATATCCCTGCAAT
>NZ_FIZX01000046.1 GCF_900055185.1 Grimontia celer
TCATTGATTCTACAAATGCGCTCAAAGTGCTAGTCGTCGATGACCACTCTTTATCTAGAGAGGTTTTGGCCAAATTATTAGGTGGCTTTGGTATAAAAAGTACCTGTGTAGGAAGTGGTTGGGAAGCCATTGATGTCATTCGACAATCGGATCAGTCCGGTATGGCGTTTGATGTGGTTTTTATGGATTGGCAGCTGCCAGATATGGACGGAATCGAAACATCGAGAAGAATAAAAGAATTGTTCAAAGAATTAGCGCCACCTATTCTGATGATATCCGCCTATGAAAAACATCATATTCAGTCTTACATAGATACAGGCATCATTCGACAATTCATAGAAAAACCTATTAGAAAATCCACCTTATTTGATGCTATTAATCAGTTTTTTAGTATTGAAAAAATAGCGTTGGAAAGTGAAGAGACAGCGATTGTACCTCACCGTTCGGGGTTTCATATTGTACTGGTGGAAGATAACCTTATTAATCAGCAAGTTGCATTAGGATACTTAAAAAGCACTGTCATTCATGTAGATTGCGCTTAAAACGGACAAATTGCCATTGAGAGGATACAAGAGAC
>NZ_FIZX01000047.1 GCF_900055185.1 Grimontia celer
GCTAGAGCAACAATTGCTTCGTTATTTGGGATAACACCACTTACGCCAAAAGCTTCTGTAAATACAGTGGAGAAATTATTTAATGCGCCTACTAAAGCACCAGCACCAAACCCTAAAATTAGGAAACCCATTACGGTTTTAATAGTGCCTTTTAAAATGGTTGAAATATCAGCTTTTTGAGCAATAAGGCCAATGAATGCTATTAAACCAACCATGATTGCGGGCTCTTTTAATAAGCCAAGCATAAATTCGAAAAAGTTAGCCATGGTATTTATTCCTTAGATGAATTTTTTTAGTTACGCTTTAATTGAAGCGTTATCAAAAATATTCGCTAGGCTAACAATATGCACTTTACCGGCGTCTGCTAAGTGCGTTGCAGCATCAGTAGCCGCTACCCAAATATCAGCATTACTTGATGCTTCTGATGATAGATCCTCATGATCAACTTCTGCATCAAGACCAATTTTCTTAGCTACTTCCTTAACTGCCATTTCCATCATTAATGAAGTACCAAGACCGTTTCCGCACACAACCATTATTTTTTTCATATCGTCATTCTCTGTAGAGTTAT
>NZ_FIZX01000048.1 GCF_900055185.1 Grimontia celer
ATCATTAAATAAGTTGCGGTAACTTTATCGAATAACAAATCAATAAAAAAGCTATAATCACCTGTACTATAAAGTGTTATTTCTTTAATATTTAACGTATTTTGATTAAAAAATAACCAATAAAAAATAAAGCCAATTCCAAAAAATACTTGAAGCCCTGCAGGAATAGCCATTGATAAAAAAATGCCTTTTTCATTTTTACTAGGGATGATAAGACTCACTACAAATCCTAAGAACGGAATTAATAGAAATAAAGGTAATAATTGTTCAATTGTGCGCTGCTTAATTAAATTGATGAATAGGTAAATTATTAGAAGAACTTTCAATAAATCGCTCGAAATTCTCAATTTTAGGAACCACCTTTTGAATTGGATGGTATATTTGAAAACTGCCATTTACCAAAATATAAAGCTCCTTATTAAAAGGATTGTAAACCGCTAATTTCATCCAACCTTTATCGTACCATCCAAAAGTATCAGGATTTTCTTTGAGTACTTTGAGTACTATTTCTGGTTTTTGTTCTACAATTGTCAAAATGCGTACTGGGTCATGAACATCAATCATTTGATA
>NZ_FIZX01000049.1 GCF_900055185.1 Grimontia celer
ATCGATGTATTGGAAACTCCGGTACCAGAAGACGCAGCAGAAGCTTGGTTTAACGATCATAGCGACCAGTTTTAACCTCTCTCCTCTCTCAAAAAGCGGCTTATGCCGCTTTTTTTGTCTCTGAACATCGCGATTGTGAATAACTTTTTTTCAAAAACATCGAAAATTAGCGATCTATTTTCAATTTCTGCTGTGGATAAGATCATACATATACGGTGATTAACCTATAGTTATCCAAATAACAAGTTTTAGGCTAATTTCCACCTGTGAATAAGTAGCTATTTTGATCCCAGCTAATCCTCATCCTGATCAAAGTTAGATCACATCATTTGATCCAAAAAAGATCCATGATCTCGTTGATCATTTTCGACTTATCCACAGATACCCTCGATCCTAATAATAGATCTAATAAAAGATCTCCTTAAAGATCTTATCTATATTAATTAAAAACAGCTTTTTCGAAAAATCCCAAAAACGTTTTCTCAGGCTATGAAAACAGGTAGAATATCGCTCCTTTTTATCAATCTAGAAAACGTTTGAATACCTGAGGTCGGTTCATGCTTTAT
>NZ_FIZX01000050.1 GCF_900055185.1 Grimontia celer
TGTAGAAGGTTTAGGTTTACAAAACGTAAAAACTACCAACGGACGTGTAGAAGAAGTAAAAGATACTTACGATCTTATTGTAAGTAGAGCAGTGGCACAAATGGAAACTTTTGTTGGTTGGACAAAAGGCAAAATCGCTAAAAAACAAAATCACGATTCAAAAAACGGAATCTTATATTTAAAAGGTGGTGATTTATCGGAAGAATTAGAAAAATACACCTCAGCAACTATTTATATTTTACCAGATTTCTTTGAATAAGATTTCTACGAAACTAAAAAAGTAGTGCATTTAGGGATGAAATTTAAGTCGTAATTTTATATAATTAGCTGTTTTCCTATAATTCAGTATCTATTTAAAAACGTTGTCAATTCGAGTGATTTTAATGACTAAAAGGAATTAAAATAGTATCGAGAATTATGATTTTTCGCTACATATAAAAATCGAACCCTATAATTTCGCCTTTTTATTGTTTGTTGATTATTTTGCAGATATTTTGTCCGTTACCTAAAGCTCGGACTTTACTCCCACGCTCTTTTTATCTTGTTAAAAGAAAAAATAAAAA
>NZ_FIZX01000051.1 GCF_900055185.1 Grimontia celer
AAGCTTCCGAGAAAGTTTCGGTTACGAACAGAGAGCTAACCAAAGTCGTTAAAGATTTGGTTTCAAAAAGCGCATCAAAATCTGATGTTGAGAACGTTAACTACAGTATTAGAAGTGCGTTATCTCAAATGGTTGATAAGGTGACCAAAACTGAGGCCAGTCTAGTTGATAAAGCTAAACGCTCTGATGACCTGTTGACTGACCTTGTAGACAATAAAATCATTGGTGCTATCGATGGTATTCCGGCCTCTATAGCAGCGAAACAACAGCTAGAAACCAACAAGATTATCAAGGCTATCGACTCCATCGATACCGGATTAAATCAAAGGCAAGATCTCTTTTTAGCTAAAGCAGCTTCCGAACAAATGAACACTGAACTCATTCAAGATTTGACCATAAAAGTGGAAGATGTTGATTACAACCTCGCAGATGCAAAAAAGGAAGTAATCGACCAAGTAAAAAGCTCTCAAAGGAAGACAACACAAGCAACTGGTCGCGAGTTCATGCGTTTGAATCGAGCTCTTAGCACGCTTGATGATTCCATCTCTCAAGACTTTGTTG
>NZ_FIZX01000052.1 GCF_900055185.1 Grimontia celer
GTACTGGATGCATCTGCAGGATATCGCGGCCGCTCTAAACGTGGTAAATTGTTAACTCCGAGCTAGACTTCAGGTGGCCGTATTTATCAGATTTCCTCGTTGTGTCCTCAGAAAAAAATGCCAATACCACTTTCAGCTGTGAATATCCACCATGAAGGGCAAGACATGCTCATAATTAACTGTCAGGCAGGCCAGGCCTTCAGCTACAACGACCTTGAATTGGTTTATTCTGCTTGTCCTCTATAAGTTTGCCAGAGGGAATCACACATGAGCCAAACCTATTGAAGAAAGCATTAGGACAGTGCCAGTCTTAATCACAGTGGGGGGTATGTTATTCCCAATGAAGTCGTCCAGAAACGGACTAGGTAGTTAGCTTTTTCTAGTGCCCAACACATTAGAGGTGTGGTTTTTTTTCTCTAAAATAAGGGTGGCCATAGGCTCTTTTAACCAGAATCGGTGTAGTCAGCTGAAATTGACTTGCACGCCTGGGTCCTGTGTGTCTACTAACTTTCTCGCGAACGATAGCTAACGGATCCCCCGGGCCATACTAGT
>NZ_FIZX01000053.1 GCF_900055185.1 Grimontia celer
CTTTATCAGCGCCTTTTCTCTGGCAGGTTTTCCCCCCTTATCAGGCTTCTGGGGCAAATTTATCGTCATCAAGGCAAGCTTACAAACGAGCGACTATTTGCTCGCGGCGACGGCATTATTAGTTGGCTTACTGACCATTTTTTCCATGAGCAAAATCTGGAACGAGGCGTTCTGGAAAAAGCCAACGAATGATGAACTTGAGAGCAAGGCCTTGAGTCGAGCGCCGCTGTATTTGTACAGCCTTCCTATCGTGATGTTGGCAGCCCTCAGCTTGCTGATCGGCCTGGTCGCGGAGCCTTTCTATCAGTTCGCAGAGCACGCCGCGCAGCAGCTATTGGTGCCTGACGCCTACATCCAAGCCGTTCTGGGAGGTGCACCATGATTTACTTTTTCCTCAACCTGTTCCTCGCTCTGAGCTGGATGTTGCTAAGTGGTAACTACAGCAGCATCAACTTTGTGCTTGGCTTTGTGGCAGGCTTTTTCGCGCTGCGATTAAGTCAACCGTTTGGCATTAAGAACAGTTACTTTCGCGTATTCAGTGCCGCCGTTGG
>NZ_FIZX01000054.1 GCF_900055185.1 Grimontia celer
TCTATTTCAGTGACGATTTAAGCATTCGTCAGTTAATGTACTGGCTGATGGGAAGCGTTGGTGGAGTGAGTTGGTACCAGCACGTGCTTACGATACTCATGATGCCAATCAGTGTATGGCTATGCCTACAAGGTAGGGTTCTTGATAAGTTGATGGTAGGGGAAGTGCACGCCAAACAATTAGGCGTGGACGTCAACCGAGCACGCTGGCAACTTATCCTTTGTGTATCGCTTTTGGTCGGAGGTTCAGTTGCTTCCGGGGGGGTGATTTGCTTTGTTGGCTTGGTTGTTCCGCATCTTCTGCGTTTAGCTGTTGGTACTGAAAACCGCTATTTGTTGCCATTGTCTGCGGTAACTGGGGCAACCTTGTTGGTGATCTCTGACATACTTGCAAGGGTGGTGTTAGATTCTGCTGAGCTACCCGTTGGAGTGATGACGACGACAATAGGCGCGCCAATCTTTATTTGGATGTTGGTGAAGAGTCATGATTCAAGTTCATAATTTAGCGATTGGTACTCGATTACTACCATTGACGATCACTATCCCCAAAGG
>NZ_FIZX01000055.1 GCF_900055185.1 Grimontia celer
GAGTCCCGAAAGGCATAGATACAGGCAAGCAGCCGACAAAGGCAGCCCTGATAGCGATGCTGTCAGGGCTTTTTTGTGTCTGCGGTTTTCCGCACCACACCGCATCAACTCAGTTAGATTGCGCATCCCTTTTATGCCCCGCTTGCGCCTGTCTCATGCTTCGACACGTCAGCGCGTGACATCAAAAGCGTGCGCCTTATGGCATCTGTCAGAAAAGGTGTTCAGAAAAACAGAGGCAGAGCACTATCTGATCCCATCCCGAACTCAGAAGTGAAAGGCGCCATCGCCGATGGTAGTGTGGGAGATCCCATGTGAGAGTAGGTCGTCGTCAAGCATCATACACAGGACGCCCTGATAGCGATGCTGTCAGGGTTTTTTTGTGTTTGAAATTCGGTTCCCGTAACACCCCTCAAGACCTCAGCCCAAGCAGCTTCCCCTGTTCTGCCCCTCTTCCGCCTGTCTCCTGCTTCGACCCCTCAGCGCGGTACACCACCAGCGTACCACTTACTGCGTCATGCCGCGCCTCTGGTCACAAGGACAGAGCCCTTC
>NZ_FIZX01000056.1 GCF_900055185.1 Grimontia celer
CCATTAAGAATGCAAATATGTAGTCTTTTAAAATTCCCAAAATATCCAATTGTCAACTCTCAACTAAGTAAATGATGATTTCGTACAGCGCCTATTAAGGGGTGAACAACGGGCTCACCCAACCCAAAGCAACGCACCTTAAAGCACAAAACTACTTGTAACCAAAACTGCCAAGCGTTAGAAGTCCATTAAAGCAATTGGTTAGGTTACTATAGCAGGTTGAATGAGCAACTAGTGTTCGGGATTTTTTTTGTTTGTATTAAATGTTTAGGCAACTCAACACCAACTAACTTTGATTGTTTATCAATAATCTGTGTAATATTTTCATCTTCGACCGTTGGATAAATGCCTAAACACCACATACTACGCAAGTCATCCTCTGACTTTTTTAGCTTCCAAATTTTCTGAATGTCATTCATCATTCCCTTAACACAAGAGGATGCATTTTGGTTTTGCTTAACCTCTAGAGCGATATAGGAGCTTCGAGAGCTGCGCTTTTTCCGTATAAGAAAATCTATATGCATTCTTGTTTGACTTCCGCGCATGCGT
>NZ_FIZX01000057.1 GCF_900055185.1 Grimontia celer
GAAATGAATAACTTTGAACAATAAAAATAGATTCAACAACATTCACAACATGAATGACCTTTAGAATTAAATCGAATATTTATTTTTAAAAAGTCAGTATTTTTTAACATTCATTCTGAATAGACGATATATCATTCACTATGAACCGATGTAGCTCAAAAATCACATTCATAAAAGATATGGTTACAATAACAAATATAGATTAGACGAATCATACAACTCGGCACAGACTGAAAGGGTAATCAAGAAATGCACGACCGCAAACAAGCGGCGAAGCAACAGAAACACCAAGAGGAAACTGCCATGTCTAATTACAACAATGATATCGACGCAACTGCTACCCTAATCGCTCAACATGGAACACCCTGGGCAGCTATTAATCATGAGTACGCCGCTCGAATGCGTGCTCAGAACCGCTTTAAAACAAGCTTAGACATTGCACGATACACGGCAAAAATCATGCGTTCAGATATGGAACGCTACGACCAAGACCCTTCACAATACACACAATCTCTAGGTTGCTGGCATGGTTTTATCGGTCAGCAAAA
>NZ_FIZX01000058.1 GCF_900055185.1 Grimontia celer
ATTTTGGCATTGGTGTAAATGCCCATATACATTTTTCAATAAGAATGGGGTCACGTATGGAATACCCAGAAACTGGTCCCGATCGTTGGATGGGGGGATACACAACAGAACCTCCAATATTTAAAGGGTACATAGACCCTGAACAATTCATATTACTAACCAAGTCTAAATTAACACGAAACTAATCCAATTCTCGTATAACAAATAATGATTGAGCGTTGCCTATCCAACGTTAAATCCCGACTGATAAACAAGTCCGAAGTCACTTTATGAAGTAAATTGCACTAGCAACCAAATAACTACAAAAACAAAAAAGCGAACCAAGTGGTTCGCTTTTTTTTATCTAAAATCTACAAAAATTAGTCTTCGTAGTTGTCGATGCTTGGGCAAGAACAGATTAGGTTACGGTCACCGTATACGTTGTCTACACGGTTAACAGTTGGCCAGTACTTCGAGTTCTTGGTTGCTTTCGATGGGAAGCAAGCCAGTTCGCGAGAGTAAGGGCGATCCCATTCTGCGCCTGAAAGGTCAACTTGTGTGTGCGGTG
>NZ_FIZX01000059.1 GCF_900055185.1 Grimontia celer
GAAGCTGCGCATTTTAGCGTCAGCTTGCTTAATTTGTCCGGCCTCCTTCTAAACGCTTTCAGCCCCGCATCAATCTCTCAAAAGTGTGATTTGCCATACCCGCCGACAGTCCACCATCGACGTCGATCCATCAAGTATTGCCATCGGTCATATCTACATGCAGGAATATTCTGTTTATTTCATCCGCAAGATTTGCTTCATCATGGGAGCAAATGGTCAAAACCTTGGTGCCAGTGTCAACAACAATGCCAGTGCCGATGATATTACAGAGCGTTTCCCTAACGCCCTATTTTTTGACACGACATAGACGAGCATCGAGCGGTCAGAAAAACCCCTCTAACGGATCGCCCCCCTCATAGTGTTCAAACTGCATCAAAGCACCTATAAACAAATTCTGCAGATCAAGCTGAGAACCGATATCAAGTTTTTTGTAACTGTTACGCAAGTGGACCCGTACGGTTCCCGGAGAGATAAATAACTTGTCGGCAATGGCTGCTGGAGAATACCCCTGTAATACCATACGGATAACAGCGCACTCACGTTCTGT
>NZ_FIZX01000060.1 GCF_900055185.1 Grimontia celer
TTTATTTTCGATTGAACTAATCCTGATTTTGTTGATCAGATCATTATCTATGTACTACTCAACCTACAAAATGACACTTTTTGAACGCCTTAATCGCATACCCGATCCACGTAATGATATTAACGTTAAACACAACTTAGTTGATGTCGTTTTTCTAGTATTTTCTGCTGTACTCAGTGGCGCTACCGGATGGAAGTCCATTCAAGAATTTGGTGAAAGCCAAATTGACTGGTTAAGAGAATATCGCGGATTTGAAAATGGCATTCCCAAACGACACTGCATTGCTAACATTATCAGTGCGTTAGATAGTGATACTTTACTAGACGCATTGTTTGAATGGTTGAATTCTGAACGAACTCGAACCGAAAAATCGGTTTTGGCAATAGATGGTAAGGCTTTACGTGGAACTAAAACAAATGGGTTAAAAAGCATGTTACACGTTGTCAATGCGTATGATGTTGAAAGTGGGCTAATGCTTTATCAACAGTCTACTCATGGCAAAGGTAAAGAAATCAGTTTATCTCACGATGTTCTAGATGCTTTA
>NZ_FIZX01000061.1 GCF_900055185.1 Grimontia celer
GCTTTGATGTAGTCAATTTATTGTAAAAATAATACCTAAGTGAGTGGACAGCTTTTTGATGTGAATGTACGATATAGCTGTACATTAATTCATTAGGTTACTTGGTTGGAACTTAGGTATGAAAAGAGAACAAACAATAGATAATCTCTACCAACTTGCAGAACAGACTCAGCAAGTACAAGCAGATCGCATCGAAATCGTCTTAGAAGAGCGAAGTGACGATCATTTTCCAGCAATGTCGAAAGCAATGATGGAAACTCGTTCTGGGTTTACTCGTCGTAAACTAGATGATGACAGCAGTAAGATGGAAGCAAATGGTCATCAATTTACTAAAAATAACGCGAACCAGTATTCTATTTCGTTGCAAGAAGCACATATGTTGATGGATGCAGCTGCGGTACCTAAATTTCATCAACGTAAGCAAAGTGCTAATAACAAGCCGTGGATTATCAACGTTCAAAACCAAAAGGGTGGTACGGGCAAATCGATGAGCGCTGTGCATTTAGCGGCTTGCCTGGCATTAAATTTGGACAAGCGTTATCG
>NZ_FIZX01000062.1 GCF_900055185.1 Grimontia celer
GAAGGTAAACCTGCTGCCCCTTCTCAACGCGCGCCTCTAGCCATGACGCACAATCAAAGACATCGACTGACGCCTTCAATACCTCAATTGAAGGCCCATAAAATAACCAGATATCGATCTCAACAAGATCCGACATCCTCTTCAATATATGACCAATGCCAATACCAAAATGAATTAGCAATGGAATCTAGTCACCTTCAATATCAGTAGTTTCACCTTGCATAGAGTGACATGACCTAGGCGAAATAACTGGTTTCCTTTCCACATAATCGATAAAGGGTGTGCTTTGCTCTGCTTTCTCAAGCAATGAAATTTTAGCCACTTGGCTCACATCATGCTTAAAGCCGCTGTTTATCTCAGCCTCAGGGTCTTCACCATACCAGCACTGACCTGTTGAATAATCAACAATATTGGCCTTACCCTGTTTCGTACAAAAGATTGAAAGTGTGTCATCACCAAACACATTAAAAAAATCTAATAAGTAGGGGGCGTAGAGACTAAACGCTTGAATATTATTCTGCTTAATCGTTCGAACAGACTC
>NZ_FIZX01000063.1 GCF_900055185.1 Grimontia celer
GAATAGTCACCAAAATCGCATTAAGAATGTCGTTCTTTTTATTTTATCCAGAACAGTGATTTAGAGTTTTATATTATGAAACTGGTTGTTAATGAAGAAATGTTTTGATGTCACACTTGTAATGTTTTTGTAAATAAATGCTTTTAATTGTTACCTTTGTATGTAAAATCCACTGCAATATAGCGATTTGGGTCGCATATATAACTATAAAAGTACAATTTTTAAACACAACAAACTGGAGAAGAACGATGGATAAATCGCTCTCAAGTAAGATTTTTGTAGGCTTGTTTGCCGGCCTTATTATTGGTACTGCTATTCAGTACCTATTCAGCGGCATTGCTATTTTTGATACGTACCTACTCGGCGCTGCTGAAGGTGCTGGTGGTATGTTCGTATCACTTATCAAGTTGCTTGTAGTACCTCTTGTATACGTATCTATTGTTTGCGGTATCGTTGAGCTAAAAGATATTCGTTCATTCGGTCGTCTTGGTGGTAAAACCTTTGGTCTTTACATTATTAACACCATCATCGCGATTTCA
>NZ_FIZX01000064.1 GCF_900055185.1 Grimontia celer
TAAATGCTTGGTAAGCCAATGCTTTATATTCGCCTGACGCTTGTACCCACAAGTTCGCCATCACCAACTGCTCATTTAAGTCTTTGGTGTCGTAACTTGCTTCATGTGGCATGGGTGATTGAGCTATTTGTGTATTTAACGCTTTGGTATCGCTACTGGTTTCATCTGCCCAACTAGGCAGCACCATACAGCTACCTAAGACTAACGCGGTGGAAACAACGAAAGCACGAAGTTTTAAAGTCTGCATTGCTTAACTCCCATGGTTTATCCTACAAAGCCATCGTGAAATGGACTGTTTCATAAAAAATGCTCACACAACATGAACATATGCATCACAATAGACCCCCAACCTCATTTGAGTTCGAGTGGAAAGTGTCTTAAAAACGGCCTTAACCAAATGCTTAATCGGTTTAATCTACTCGTAATCGCCTTGCACGGTCACACGGTGAAGCTTTCTCGGTTGATCGTCATAATCTGTCACGGCGAAATGCTGAGTGACCCTATTATCCCAAATAGCTACTGAGTCCGCTTGCCACTG
>NZ_FIZX01000065.1 GCF_900055185.1 Grimontia celer
CTGCGATCTTTACTCGTGATGGTGACACGGCGCGCGACTTCTCGGAAAAAGTAGAAATTGGCATGGTAGGTATTAATGTGCCAATCCCAGTGCCAATGGCGTTTCATAGCTTTGGCGGTTGGAAACGTTCTATTTTTGGACCACTTAATGTTCATGGCAATGATGGCGTGCGCTTCTATACTCGTATGAAGACAGTGACAGCTCGCTGGCCTAAAGGGCAAAGAGAAAGGGAATTTGTAATGCCAACGATGAAATAGGTGATAGATGAAGATAGGGATATTAACGTGCGGCCATGTGGACTCGCCATTATCAGATGACCATGGACAATATGCGGATATGATCGAGGCCTCTTTAGTCGAGATCAACAATGAATTCACTTTTGAGAACTTTGATGCGACCGAAGGAGAGTTGCCTCATCATGATGAATGCCATGGGTTTATTATCACTGGTAGTGTTCACAACGCTTACGATAATCATCCCTGGATTTTGCAGCTTATGGATTGGATCGTGCGTTGCGAGGCGCGCAGACGTCCATTGG
>NZ_FIZX01000066.1 GCF_900055185.1 Grimontia celer
GCAGTGAGAATACGAGGTACCATAGTACGTGCTGGTCACTGGCGAACGGCAGGACCGGCTTATACCCTGCCTAACTGCTTAGCATCCACATCAACTATGATGTTGGCGGCATGCTTAATTGCTTGTTTAAATAACTTAAGCGTGTGCTTAGATGATAATAGTGAAGCTTCATCTACCAACCAAAGTTGTTGCTTAAAGCCTTCCCCTTAAAAGGCTGATCGCACTAAATGACTAGCGACAGTTCTTGTAGAAGCCAAACCTGCTCCACTCTTTAAAGATTCACAAGCAGATGAAGAGGGTGCCATACCTATTACTTCATAACCTTGCATATAATATTCATGCGAGATAGTTTTTAAGACAGTTGATGTTTTTGCCGTGCCAGCATAACCACTTAATCTCTTTATTTGATTTTTACTTGCTAGACGACCCCTAGTCTCCGACTTCCGCTCCTCATTCCACCCGTTCTCTCCCATACTAAGACTTTCTTGTACAGCCTCATATCTCAAGAATTCACTAGCTTTTTCAGCTAAGTCTCTT
>NZ_FIZX01000067.1 GCF_900055185.1 Grimontia celer
CTACATGTCGTCATATTCTTCAATCGCAGTACCTTCAATAAGATAACCGGTTTGCGCCAAGTCATGGCTTATTGACTCAGTTTTCAGCGTACCCACTAAATAGATCACATCCCATAACTGCTGGATTGGTGCACCTTTAGGGAACTTCACGTAGATGATTTGGTTTGGTGGTGGCGGTGGCACGTGGATACATGCGCCAAAGTACGGTACCAGCAGAAACTCAGTGATCATGTTCTCATCGCCTTCCAATGGAATCACAAAGCCAGGAATCGTGACTGTGCGGCCATTCAGCTCTGGGCGAACAGCGCCAAGTGTCGATTGTTGAGGTTTGTCCATACTGTCGTGGTTAACCATCGGCATGCCAAATGAGTCGAGTTGTGCTCGCTCTGACTCTGGAATCAAGTCAATCCAATCGAGTGTTAATACCGATTCGTCAGTCTGAGTGGTTTCAGCGTGAGCTGTGCTGATAAATGGGAACATAAGTAACCCAAGTATCAGTAGGAATTTGCGTTGCATCGTAGGTTCCTATTTTAGATT
>NZ_FIZX01000068.1 GCF_900055185.1 Grimontia celer
GTCTTCTTACATTATCCAAAATGCGGATGTGAAGATCTTATTTGTTGGCGAACAAGTTCAGTTTGATGCGGCAGTGAAGCTCTTTGATGAATGTGAACAACTCGAAGTCGTTGTTGCTATGTCTGACGATATCGACCTTCAAGACCACAGCTTTGCTGTCTCTTGGAAAGAGTTTATGGCTTGTGGTGTAGAATCACAGCAAGCTGAACTTGATACTCGTCTTGCCGATGCAAGCATGGACGACTTGCTGACCCTTATTTATACCTCTGGTACCACTGGCCAACCAAAAGGCGTAATGCTTGATTATAGCAATATTGGATACCAACTAGAAGGCCACGATGAGCGTCTTAGTTTAACGAAAGACGATGTCTCATTGTGTTTCTTACCTTTATCACCCGTATTTGAGCGTGCTTGGACTTTTTATGTCCTTTATAAAGGCGCAACTACCTGTTACCTGCAAGACACCATGCAAGTTCGTGATGCGTTGAGCGACGTTAAACCAACGGTTATGTCTGCGGTTCCTCGCTTCTACGAGAA
>NZ_FIZX01000069.1 GCF_900055185.1 Grimontia celer
AGGAATATTACTTTGGTGGACAAGTAACCGCAAAGCGGAAATAACTCCTGAAACTAAAACGCAAACAGCACAAGTTACAGATGCTTTAACAGCTCAAAATAACGCAGTAGGAACAGCAATTTTAAGCGATTCACTACAAAAAATTGCCCTAAAAAATAAATTAGGTGCTTTTGCATATGGTGCTTCAACTACTAAAAATGGAGTTACTTCTATTGAAAACGACCTTATTAAATTAACAATTGACAATAAAGGAGGGCAAATTACTGAAGCTTTACTTAAAAACTTCAAAACCTACGATTAATTTCCTTTATTTTTATAAAAAGTTAAAAACGCTTCTTTAAATATTACCTTCGGAATTCCTGATAACAGAATTTAAATACAAAAAAATTAATTTTTTGCTCTAATTTTAATTAAAAATGGAAATAGGAAAATACTTCCAATGAAATGGAAAGAATAAAAAAATCAATTTTAGAATATCGTTATGAAATCAAAAAAGATGATTATCGTGTTGGATTTGCAGTTCGTTCACAAGGAT
>NZ_FIZX01000070.1 GCF_900055185.1 Grimontia celer
GGCGTTTACCACGGTGTGGTTCATGACTGGGGTGAAGTCGTAACAAGGTAGCCCTAGGGGAACCTGGGGCTGGATCACCTCCTTAACGATACTATTAATGCTAGTGTCCACACAGATTGCTACGGTCGAAATGTAAAGAAACGATGTGTCCCATTCGTCTAGAGGCCTAGGACACCGCCCTTTCACGGCGGTAACAGGGGTTCGACTCCCCTATGGGACGCCACTTATTAAACGCATTCATTGAGTGTGATTAGAAAGTGGTGCTTCGAAAGAACATCGCATTGCTCTTTAAAAATCTGGAAAGCTGACTAAACAAACTGATTCAGTTTGTTTGTAAAAGTTCTCAAATGTTGATTCTTAGGAATTAACACCAAACACATTCAAGTGTTCTTGGTTTCATCACTTTCGAGTGATGAACAATATTTGAGTCCGGCGAAATCGTTCAACGAATGTTGAACATTGTTCTTAGGAACAACCTTGGTTGTTTGAGCATACGAAACCTCTTGGGGTTGTATGGTTAAGTGACTAAGCGTAC
>NZ_FIZX01000071.1 GCF_900055185.1 Grimontia celer
ACACCAAGCAGGCAAAGGGCGCTCGCAACTCTCGTGCGGCAACCTTGCACACGGCGTAGCTGCGGCGTGCGATGCGGACAAACACTCCTTGCTCAACAACACCAGCGCCAACTTGGCTATCATCTCGTCATACAACGACATGTTGAGCGCTCATAAGCCCTATGAAGGTTATCCGGAATTCATCCAACAAGCGTTAAGTCCGTTAGGCCATACCGCGCAAGTCGCGGGCTGTGTTCCCGCCATGTGCGACGGTGTCACACAAGGACAGCCGGGTATGGATATGTCGCTGTTTTCACGCGATCTTATCGCCCAAAGCACCGCCTTCTCACTCAGTCACAATATGTTTGATGGTAACTTGCTGCTTGGTATTTGCGACAAGATAGCGCCCGGTCAATTAATGGGCGCGCTGGCGTATGGTCATCTTCCCACTGCGTTTATTCCCGCAGGTCCAATGGCAACGGGAATCTCTAATGAAGAGAAGGTGACGATTCGCCAACAACACGCCGCTGGAGAGCTTGGCAAAGATTCGCTCAT
>NZ_FIZX01000072.1 GCF_900055185.1 Grimontia celer
TTAAAGGAGAACTCGAGCCTTATCTGTGTGCTCGAACAGACACGGCGCTGGCGGAAAAAATGGATCAAGTAATTGAGCAGGGTGGCTATAAAATCCAAGAGAAGTGGCTTGACGACTTTCGACCTGAAAATATAGTCAACGCCTTTTTAAGCCCTCATTAGTCCTATAACCCTTTGCGGCTAAGGACTACTACAACAGTTCTGAGGAGCGTTTCAAGTTCTAACCAAACTCTCCAATGCTTTATGTAATACAAGTCATACATGAGCTTCTGGCGCGCATCTTCTAAGTTGGTACCATAGGGATAGCACACTTGAGCCCAACCAGAAATGCCAGGACGAACTATATGGCGCTCATTGTAATAAGGAATCCCTCTTTCATAATTCTCAACGAGAATGTTCCATTCCGTGCGAGGCCCGACTAAATGCATTTCACCTTTCATTACATTCCATAATTGCGGCAGCTCATCAATACGAAATTTACGCATTACACTGCCAAATGGAAAAATGCGCGGATCTTCTTTCTGCGTGTATG
>NZ_FIZX01000073.1 GCF_900055185.1 Grimontia celer
GTGTGGATCATGGCGACGAATCCGGTCGTTAGCCTTCCAGACAGTGCGAAAGTGAAAGCCGCGCTCGAACAATGCCCATTTGTTGTCGTGTCCGATTGCATTGCCGACACTGAAACCACTCGCTTGGCTGATGTAGTGCTGCCCGCGCAAGGGTGGAGTGAAAAGTCGGGCACCGTGACCAATTCAGAGCGCCGTATATCAAGGCAGCGCCGCATATTACCAAGCCCAGGCGAAGCCAACCCCGATTGGTGGATGATTAAAGAAGTGGCGCAGAAAATGCGTCATCAAGAAGCCTTTGATTATCGTCATGAAGGACAAAGCGTTGAAGAGTATTGCCAGATGACCAGCCTTGATAATGCAAACGGCAAACGTCGAGACTTGTGTTTGATGGGCTTAACAAACTTAGACGACCAAGGTTACAGCGAACTTAAACCTCAGCAGTGGACAGTATTGAAGCTGCAACAAGACATCGTGAACCAGCGAATGTTTACTGATGGCGAGTTTTTTACCGCCTCTGGGAAAGCGCAGTT
>NZ_FIZX01000074.1 GCF_900055185.1 Grimontia celer
AACGTTGCACTATTTACAAAATCATCACATTTCGTCATTCTAACCAATGTTTAGACGTATGTGGCAACTCAAAATACCTATTTAAATTAATAATTTGAGAAATCACAAATCATTATCTACGCTTTAAGGTGTTGTTACAATCTGCTCCGAATCGGATCAATTCTAATGACTTTTGATGCAACACAATTAGCACATTGTATTCAGGGTGGACCTGATTTACACGGAAATAACGGGAAGGATACACAATGGCAAAGAAACTCACTCTTATTGCTTCTTTAGTAGCGGCATCTGCTGCAATGATGAGTACATCAGCATCTGCTGCTGACGGCACTCTCGACAAAGTCACTAAAGCTGGCGTTTTAACCTGTGGCGTTAGTACTGGTCTTCCAGGCTTCTCTAACCCTAACTCAAAAGGTGAGTGGGAAGGTATTGACGTAGAATACTGCCAAGCTCTTGCTGCTGCGGTATTGGGTGACAAATCCAAAGTTAAATACGTTCCATTGACTGCAAAAGAACGTTTTCCTGCACT
>NZ_FIZX01000075.1 GCF_900055185.1 Grimontia celer
ATCTTCTGGGATAGAAAGGTCGAGTGTGGAGCGAATAAACTCGTGCGCTAACTCAGTTTTAGGATGAGCAAAAATGTCACCTACCGTGCCTTTCTCGACAAGGCGGCCATCACCAATAATCGCGACTTCATGGCAAATGCTTTTGACCACATCCATTTCATGTGTAATGAGCAATATGGTGATCTTGAGCTTACGGTTAATTTCTTTAAGCAGTTCAAGAATAGATTGAGTCGTTGCTGGATCAAGGGCACTTGTGGCTTCGTCACAAAGGAGTACTTTCGGATCTGAGGCCAATGCACGAGCAATAGTAACACGTTGCTTTTGTCCACCACTGAGATTCGCCGGATAGGTATCGCGTTTATCAGCAAGACCAACGAGCTTGAGCAGTTCTGAGACTTTGCGTTCGATGGCCGTTTTAGCTTTGCCTGCCAGCTCAAGAGGTAAGGAAACATTCTCAAACACCGTACGCGACGAGAGAAGGTTAAAGTGCTGGAAGATCATACCAATGTTGCGGCGAGTTTCACTAAGC
>NZ_FIZX01000076.1 GCF_900055185.1 Grimontia celer
GCAACTGCGGCTACGATACCTGAAAGACGACCACGACCACCTGAGTTTACGTTGATCATCGATTGACCGATCATCGCACAACCACCCATCGCGCCGAATACAGAACACGTTACGTTAGCCATACCTTGACCAACACATTCACGGTTAGATTGACCACGAGTGTTTGTCATTTCGTCTAGTACTGTCAGTGTCAGCAGAGATTCAATCAGGCCGATAGCCGCAAGGATAATTTCGTAAGGCAGGATGATCTGTAGTGTCTCTAAAGAAAACGGAACAGCAGGAATTGAGAATGTTGGAAGAGAGCCCGCTAGCGTAGCAGCTTCGTCACCAGACATTGTACGCAGGAAGTCGACAACAGTGCGAGTTTCAAGGTCAAGACCCACAACCAAAGCCGTTACTGTAACAATAGCAACCAATGAAGATGGTACCGCTGTTGTTAGCTTAGGTAGGAAGTGGATGATAGCCATTGTAAGGGCTACTAGACCTAGCATTAGTGTCATTTGACCGCTTGGTAGCCAAGTCAACGCA
>NZ_FIZX01000077.1 GCF_900055185.1 Grimontia celer
TTAAAGCGATCTGAACTAAAGGCGTTGTCGATGGATAATGTGGAGAGCGTTGAGAATGAGTACCAGATTACAATAAAAAATTCAGTGTATAGGCTATCGCGAGTAGCAAGTGCCGCACTTGAGCGTTGGTTTTCGTTTACTGGAACACAAGACGAGTTGCCTGTATTTCGTGCGATAGATAAACATGAAAATATCAGTCTGCAACCTTTAGATGATTCGTCGATCTACAGAATATTGAGAAGAGCAAGTGACTTACTTCAATTGGCTAACAACCACCATTTCGCCGGGAACTCTATTCGTGTAGGTGCCGCACAAGAACTATCGAAACAAGGCCTTAAGGTGAGAGAAATTCAAGATTTTGGTCGTTGGCTCAGCCCTGCAATGCCTGCGCAATATGTGGGTTATTCGGGTACCTCTGAGAGTGAGAAGATGAAGTTTAAAGCACTAATTCCTTGGCAATGAGCTGATGGCTTTGTTAAGAGGCGGCTTGTTTATCTACGGTTTTTTTATAGGCAGATTGTTAATAAA
>NZ_FIZX01000078.1 GCF_900055185.1 Grimontia celer
AATTTATTGTCAGTCATGTTTCTCTACATCCATTCAAAATAAATTACTTACGACGAGTCACAAATTGTGAAATGTCTACCAATGTGTCACCCAGTAATGATAGAGAGATGACAATAACCTCCGTTCTCTATCATTATGGGCATTGAGCGCTATTAAGGAAAAATAAACTATTCTAACTCTAATAAGCTTTTTAACCAAATATCATAGCCTTTTTTGTTTAAGTGTAGTTTGTCTCCTTCAAAGAGGTTGTCCTTAATGGCATCATTTATATCGATTAGACCTGAGAATAGATCAATATATTGTGTATTGGGGCGAGTTTTGGCTAAACGTTCAATTTAAAGATTAGCTGCTTCGATAGTTTTTCGCATACCTGATCGTGCTGGACTGCATTTTATGCTGATTAAGGTCACAGGAATGCCGGGTAAGTGCTGATCAATTTTTTGTAGAAGGTCGATGTAGAGTTCAATGACTTTATTACTGTCTTTATGATTTCCAATGTCGTTGTCTCCGGCATAAACGACTAAAGAG
>NZ_FIZX01000079.1 GCF_900055185.1 Grimontia celer
AATTACTATAAAAACAATACCACTTATTAAATGTAACCATTTATTAAAAATAGAATTATCTTTGATTGTATCTAATAAACTACTTGCAAAAAAAAAAAATATAAAATACCAAACAATACCTATAAACGCAAACGTAAAACCTAAAAAAATAAAAGGAATTGGGTTATCTAATTGTTTAGAGCTAATAAATTGCGGAAAAAAAACCAAAAAAAATAATGCAACTTTAGGATTTAAAATATTAGTTAAAAAACCCGACCAAAAAATGTTTTTTTTGCTTTTATCCGATAGATTCTCTTCTTTTAATAACAGTATTTTATTGCCGTTTTTAAATTTTGAAATACCTAAATAAATAAGATAAATAACACCGATGTATTTAAGTATTGTAAAAGCAAATACTGACTTAGAAAGTAAAACAGATAAGCCTACAGCCGCAAAAAAAGTATGACTTAAAACACCTGTATTAATACCTAAACCTGCATAAAAACCTGATTTTTTACTATATGTTATTGATTTTGTTAATACAAAT
>NZ_FIZX01000080.1 GCF_900055185.1 Grimontia celer
TAAATTATATTATAAGAGAGCCGAAAAATGCGGTTAAAAACCCTGCTTTATTAATTTTATTACACGGATATGGTAGTAATGAAGAAGATTTATTTTCGTTTGCCCAAGAATTACCTGAAGACATGCTAATTGTTAGCGCACAAGCTCCTTACCAAATGGGTGGCGGTGCTTTTGCTTGGTATGCCATTAATTTTGATGCCTTTAAAGGTAAGTTTTCAGATTTAGCACAAGCAGCAACATCTGTAACTAAAATTGCTAATTTTATTTATGAAATCAAATCGAAATATAACACAAATCCTGATAAAACTTTTATTTGAGGTTATAGTGAATGTGCTATTATAAGGTATGCCTTGAGCTTTAATTATCCGAATAAAGTGAAACAAGTTATTGCCTTGAGCAGTTATATTGATGAAAATTTAATCAAAAATCAGCAAGAAAATACTAAAATCACAACTGATTATTATATTTCTCACGGAACGGTAGACCAAGTAATTCCTGTTGATTGGGCAAGAAAAGCACCGGTATT
>NZ_FIZX01000081.1 GCF_900055185.1 Grimontia celer
CTGAAGTCGCGATTGATGAGTTCTTGGCGAACTTCCCTAACCCTGTGATTGGTCGACTACTTCGCGTTGTGTTAATGCCATTTGGTCGTATCCGTCGTGCACCAAACGACAAACTGGATAGCCAAGTCGCGCACATCCTACAAACACCAAGCGAAACACGCTCTCGTATCGGCCGTGGCCAATACTTGGAAGCAACGGAATACAACCCTGTAGGCAAGCTTGAATAAGCGCTAGAAGTGATTCTTCAAGCTGAACCTCTGTTTGATAAGGTTTGTAAAGAAACACATCAAAAACGTGCTTTCTTACGACTCGACCTTGTCGCTCAGCTGGGACTTGAGAAAGGTATCTTAACGCAAGAAGAAGCAAATCTTCTGATTAGCGCTGAGGAACATAGACTGTACACAATTAACGTTGATGACTTCTCACCAGAGGAGCTTGCAGCAAAGACTCAGTACCCAGAACAATCGATTGATAACGTCGCTTAAGGTCAGAGACAGAAACAAAAACGGGACTCCTATGAGTCC
>NZ_FIZX01000082.1 GCF_900055185.1 Grimontia celer
TCTCTTGTTGGATTTTAGGGTCCAACGCCCCACTCATTCCGTTACAAGTCGTACACGCATAACCGACGATACCAAAGCCTAATTGTTCCAGCTCAGGAAGCAAACCTGCAGACTCAAGATAGAGCTTGGCAACTTTAGAACCCGGTGCAAATGAGGTTTTCACCCATGGCTTTCGAACTAATCCAAGATGATTGGCTTTTTTAGCGACCAAAGCAGCGGCGACGAAATTACTTGGATTACTGGTATTGTTGCAAGACGTAATCGCCGCAATGATCACGGCGCCATCTGGCATCTGGTCGTCGGAATATTGTTCAGCGTGCTGCTCTTTCCAAGATGCTTGACTGATTCCTTGCTTGGCAAGTTCGCTGGTTGGCAAACGGCGATGAGGATTGGATGGCCCTGCAAGGTTGCGTTCAACTTTAGACAAATCAAACTCAAGCACACGTTCGTATTGGGCGGACTCTAAGTCATCAGCCCACAGTCCGGTTTGCTTAGCATAAAGCTCAATTAACTCAACCTGTTCA
>NZ_FIZX01000083.1 GCF_900055185.1 Grimontia celer
CAGCTTTAAATTTGATTTCTTTATTGCACAGAATATCTGGGTTGGGGGTGCGTCCGGCTTTGTATTCCGCTAAAAAATGCTCGAACACATTGTCCCAATATTCCGCCGCAACGTTAGCCGTATGGAGTTTAATTCCGAGTTTGTCGCTGACGGCTTGAGCATCCGCTAGCTCTTCTTTGGCGGTGCAATATTCTGTGCCATCGTCTTCTTCTCAGTTTTTCATAAACAGGCCTTCAACCTGATAACCCTGCTGCATCAGAATCAGTGCTGATACGGAGGAGTCGAAACCACCAGACATCCCGACGATGACTTTTTTGTCGTGGTTGGCTGGTGGATCTGTTAGGTAGTGGCTTTCTTTCATGACCGGTTTTTTCTCATCGAACGAAGAGGCATCGCCTCAGTGAATAGGATGGCACATTGTACTTCATTTTTGCGAGGTCGGCACAGGCGATAAGTGCTGATCAGACAAGAATGATATGGAAATAATGGGGTTGTTTATGAAATCTTCAATGCACGTTTTAATT
>NZ_FIZX01000084.1 GCF_900055185.1 Grimontia celer
TCAGTTGTATCATCATGGGTTGCTTGTTTTTCTTCTTAACGCTTGATCCTGCAAGGGCGATGAGTTTCGCCGGCGCCTTCACAGCACCAAGCTTTGCGTTCATGGGCATTACCTTTCCAGTAACCGACATGAACACTGCAGCGCAAATCTGGAGAAGCTTATTGCCCGTGAGTCACTACATCGAAGTACAAACAGCACAATCAAGTTATGGCGCGAGCGCGGCACAGTCTTTGATCAGCCTTTCTTCTATGTTGTGGTACGCGGTTCCTGCTTTCGTGGTGATGTTGTTGATTAAGAAACACTTGGCGAAATCGAATCTGTCTGCACAAACGGATCTAACAGCCCAAGCTGCTCTATCTGCAAAAGCGACGCCTTCAACACAGCAAGAGAAATCTGAACAATCAGCACAACAAGGAGTAAAACGATGAGCTTTACTCAACTGCTCAAGCAAGAACTCTTAGCGGTATTGCGTAACCCTGTTGTACTTCTTACGGTATTTGGTGGTGTGGTCTTCTATTCATT
>NZ_FIZX01000085.1 GCF_900055185.1 Grimontia celer
CGTCGATTACTTGGTGATCGCTAAAGGCCCAATAATAGTCACTAAAAGAGCCAAACTCTTCGACGATGGCTAAAAAGGATTGTGCATTAGCAATCGTTGCTTCGATTTTTCCTCTATGGCGGACGATACTAGGTTCTTGCACCAGTCTCTCTACATCGTCTATGGTCATTTTGGCCACTTTTTCTTGATCAAACTGATGGAAGGCGGTTCGGTAACCTTCACGTTTTCGTAAAATCGTTATCCAGCTTAGACCTGTTTGGGCACTTTCCAGTCCAATGCATTCAAATAAGGTTGGGTCGACATAAATGGGCTTTCCCCATTCAGTGTCGTGGTACTCTATGTATACTGGTGAACTTAAACGCCAACTACAGCGTATTTCTTCCATTGACTTGACCTCTTATCGTGTTTTCTTGGCACTGTCTTGCTTTTTGAATCAGCATACCCTGTTATGAAAATTCGTAAAGAAAAATGATTACGTGGCATCAATGGACACAGACTACAGGATAAAACATGAGCTTTAAG
>NZ_FIZX01000086.1 GCF_900055185.1 Grimontia celer
CAGTGCCGTGACGCGACCCCAACCAAATAGAATTTTCTGGTGAAGACGAAATATTGTGTCATACAGGTTGCGTACAAAGCGGCCACGAACGATCAATTTGTTGTTCATCAGGTTGCCTACTGCATAGTCATGGCCAACCGCTATAACCATTCCGCCATCATTGAAAATAAATGGTTTCATCGCTTTACCTTTAAGCATACGGATAAGCTGGCGAGCTAAATGATCTGCAGCCTGATTTGCTGCTTGGGCGCTTTGTGTTACAAAGCTGCCGTCAGGCTGCGGGCATTCAGCGCTGTCACCGATAACAAAGATATTCTCATCCATCGAGGTACGGAGCGTTTGGTCAACTTTCAACTGGTTCAGGCGGTTTGTTTCCAATCCATCAAGTGTCGCAAGCCAAGGTGCACACTTAATGCCTGCCGCCCATAATTGGAGGCTGGCAGTCAGAACTTCACCATTATCAGTAATGAGTTTCCCTTCTTCTGCGCGCGCTATACGCGTGTTTGTTTTAACGTTTACTC
>NZ_FIZX01000087.1 GCF_900055185.1 Grimontia celer
ACTTGCTTGGCAAAGATATCTTCAAAGTTATAGTCATTTGCTACTGCCGTCATAGTGGTGCTATCGGCAGTTAGAGTCATAGCGGGTAAGCTGGGACGTTCAGTTTCGAAGCGGTTCAGTAAACAAGAGACAAACTGTTGGGCGTTGGAAGCTGAGCCGCCATTACCACAGCAAAGAATTCTGTGACCGTTGAGTAGTGTTGCTACCATGGCTTGTGCAGCGTGGGTAATAACGTCAGGAAGCGCTTCTGCAGCCGCAATTTGAATTTGAATACTTTCAGTGAAACTTTCTTTAATGCTATCGCGAATGGTTATCCTTGAGTGATCGCGTTCATTATCCAGTTAATGTCATTGCCTTGCTGATGAATGGCAACGACATCGAATCGAAAATCAGTATCGTAAGGCGATAAGCCGTTTTGCAGCAACCAAAGGGTGGCGGCTTTTTGAAGCTTTCGTGCTTTAGAGGGCGTAACCATCTCTTGAGCTAAGCCATACTGAGTGCTTTGACGATACTTTACCTCG
>NZ_FIZX01000088.1 GCF_900055185.1 Grimontia celer
TAATACCTATTGATCAAATTGTTTGTTTATGTTCCGAAAATAAAGCAACGTATATTCATACCAATGCAAATCGAAATTACTTAATAGATAATTCGTTAGAATATTGGCAAAAACAGCTAAATCCTGAATGTTTTTTTAGAGTAAATAGAACTTTTATCATTCATATAAATGCCATAAAAGACATTATTTCTTATACAAATTCTCGCTTACAATTAATGTTGAATTATTATGATAAAACAGAAATAATAGTAAGCAGATAACGTGTAAATACTTTTAAAAATTGGATTGATTAATTTTGAGTGTAAATTATCAGTTGTTTTTTATTTGATTAAATATTTTTTTAGAAAAAGTTAATGCTGAAAAATTAGTTTTATTAACTAGTACTTCTTTTAAAGATTGTTCTTTTTCTTTTTTCTCTAGATAAAAAGGGTCTTTATGGAAATCATAAATAAATTCTTTGGCAATATATTTATAAGTATTCCATTCTTCTTTAATTTTTGAAGAATGATTTTCAAGAGAC
>NZ_FIZX01000089.1 GCF_900055185.1 Grimontia celer
ACGCTTAATCTGCTCATGGATACTATTGTATTCCGTTTTAGACATGCCCAATTTCACACAAATTTTCTCAAGCAGTGACTTTTCTTCTAACGATAAGTGACCGTCGGCATACGCAGACAGCAACAATACTTCGATTAAAGAGCGACGCAGCATGCCGCCCCCAACCACTTGGCTAAAACGATTTAACACCGCATCGTCATCAAAGTTTTCTGACTTACCTTGATTAAACAACTCCTGAGCTTGACGCTGCGCTTCTGGCGACAGACGTAAACGCTGCATCACCGCTTTCGCCAGCTGAATCTCCTCTTCTGAAACACGGCCATCAGATTTCGCCAGCCGTCCCATCATTTTAAACAACGTTTGGAAAAACACTTGCTGCTGTTCCAGCAAAGAAGCGCCTGTGCGGCGGTATCCCCTACTTGATCCTTTAGCTCGGTCGATGACCATACCGATAAAAAAACCACAAATTAAGCCAAAAAAGCCGCCAAACAATAGGCCGACAATCGATCCAATCCATTT
>NZ_FIZX01000090.1 GCF_900055185.1 Grimontia celer
ATTGCGAGGGTCATACACATACCAGGGGTGATAGATACAAAGAAAAAAGTGGGTATAAACGCACTTAAAAGAGCTAGATTCACCGCATCACCCTATTAATATTAAAAGCTGACTATAACGTGAAAAATAGAACTTTGGATAGCACAAAGCGATGAATTCTGTGGATTAGGTTAGAAGCGTTTCTTTTCTTTAAACGTGGCGTCGTCCATGAATTTATCCCATTCGTCATTGATGCTGCTCTCCTCATCTTCAACAGTGGTCTCTTCTGCTTCTCGCTTCGCCCCAAGCTCTTTTTCTATTTCATCAATAATCCCTTCTAGCTGCTTAATAGATGACAGCGTCTCAGGGTTGTCTTTTACTGGGGCTAATTGCGATAAGGCTTCCTTATATGAAGACAAGGCTGCGTCCATTTTACCTGTTAAAAAGGCTTGTCGACCTAGGTAGGCATGAAAATCGGCGTTTAATTTGTACTTATAAAATAAAAGCAGCCCCTCGTAACGAGCACCTGTATCAGAATT
>NZ_FIZX01000091.1 GCF_900055185.1 Grimontia celer
TATTACGCCGAAGGCACGGAAAGCGTCACCGTGTCTTTGGGTGACATTGCCGGGACCGTCGTGAACACGTATGAAGCCGTGACGGTTGACGGCAGTGTCAACAACACGATCCTGGAAGATACCGGTCCTGCGGGCGCTGACGACACCGTCTATGTCATCGTGGAAGCGTCTGACGATGTGGAAGAGTCTGACGGGGCCAGCATCCATTTCACCATCAAGCTGGTCGACCAGCACGGCGACCCGGTGACCGTGCCTGACAACGGCAGTGTCACGGTTGACCTCAAGCTGCTCGGTAATGCCACTGCTGCTGACTTTGATGACGGGTTTGCGTTCCCTGACACCCTCACCATTGACGCCGGCAACAGCCAGTCCGACGTGATCACCGTCCCGGTGAAAGACGACAACCTCAGTGAGCGCCATGAAAGTGTCGTGGTCGGGGTCACCGGTATCCAGCAGACCGGCTTTGAGAGCGTCACCGAAGCCCAGATGGTCGACGGTAAGCCACTGGCCGGCGACGC
>NZ_FIZX01000092.1 GCF_900055185.1 Grimontia celer
GGTATCTACGAACGACAAGACCAAGGACTGCGGACTGGACACGCCCTACAGTAAATAGTCGCTTATAGCCCTGACTTTCACTTTGCTTTGTTAATAGCCTTGTCAGATTGTAACCAACTCTCATGTCGGCAATTGCGCGGTTCTTCTCTTTGAGATGCAACCCGTAGAAGTCAGTGTTTTTCTTAATGTCTTGCAGTGCTTGTTTTATTTTGATTGGATGGTTGTCATTGATTAAAAGTCTTTCAACTGAATCGTCATATAGGTTCGCATATTCAAGTATAGCATCTCCTATATGCTGTCCCGCGTCATCAATATCTGTGCTGATTATGATTTGGTCTGCTTCTTTAAGTTTTCTCACCACTACATCAAGCTGTTTCTTGGTCTTTGGTTTTGGCTTGTACTCAACAGGCCATTGGATCGGTAAGTGGCTTAGTGACCATTGTTTATAGTGGTCATTGTGGTTTTCCGGATCGGTAAGCTGCAGCAGGTGGCCAACACACCACGTCACACTAATATC
>NZ_FIZX01000093.1 GCF_900055185.1 Grimontia celer
GTGATGTTCGTATCAAGCGGATCGCCAACCACCATCTCATTGGCCGCTTTTGCAACGGCGGCAACGGCTTGATCGTACAAGCCCCGTTGAACATATAAACGCGAACCAGCAGAACAGGTCTGACCAGAATTAAAGAAAACGGATTGCAATGTTCCTGTGACGATATCCTCTAGATTGGCATCGTCAAAAGCAACACTGGCCGACTTTCCCGCGAGGTCTACCGTCGCAGGATTCATGTGTCCCAAAGCGGCTTTCCCCACCAGCTTACCCACAGGTGTTGAGCCAGTGAAGGACACTTTGTTGATTCCTGGATGGCCGGCCAGAGGGCTACCAATCTCAGTTCCCGTACCAATGACAATATTCACCACACCGTCTGGTAGTCCAGCTTCCTGCCAAATTCTCATTAAATAGATCATACTCATCGGTGTGATCTCAGCAGGTTTCAGCACAATTGTACAACCCACCACCAGCGGTGCGCACATTTTCCACATCGCCATGTTTAGCGGCCAGTTCCATG
>NZ_FIZX01000094.1 GCF_900055185.1 Grimontia celer
TTCTCTGTGATCATGGTGATTCCTTTGGGGGTCATTGGTGCGGCAGGTGCGATCTATCTACGCGGTCTTCAGAATGATGTGTATTTCCAAGTGGCACTCTTGACCATCATTGGTTTGTCCTCGCAGAATGCCATCTTAATCGTGGAGTTTGCTGAAGCGGCTTATCGCCGTGGTGAAGATGTTTGGACAGCTGCGACCGAAGGCGCGCGATTGCGTTTACGTCCGATCATCATGACATCGTTAGCGTTTATCGTGGGCACGTTGCCGTTAGCTTTGTCTTCTGGTGCAGGTGCTAACAGTCGAATTTCAATTGGTACGGGGATCGTAGGTGGTACATTGACCGCTACGGTTCTGGCGATTTTCTTTGTACCTTTGTTCTTCGTCATAGTGCGTCGATTGTTCCCGAAACGCCCGATTGAAGACTAAATGATCATGCTGACGTGATCTGCATTAAGAAGGAGCCTCTCGGCTCCTTCTTTGTTTTTAGCAAGCGCTGTTTAGTGTGTGTTTTATTT
>NZ_FIZX01000095.1 GCF_900055185.1 Grimontia celer
TCCATTGATTGCCACTATCATTGAGTGCAATCCCATTATATCAAGTAATACAGGACGTTGCTGAAACATTTCATTGTGAAAAATCGTTACAGCTTTCAGCGCCTATGAGTTCGGAAGTCGATTGGCTTCAAACTCGTCAAGCATGTTATTGAGGTAACTTAGACGTTGACGCCTATCAGTTAAAGCCTCCATAAACTTGAATTTCGTTGGCCCTTCCATTGCAAACTTAGTTGGCTGTGCTTGAAGTAGATTAACCAAGAAGGCTGGGTTAATGTCAGCATCCGGATAAAATTCAATATAGCCACCTTTGTCATGAGCTTCTACTTTTTTGACCTTGAGTGCTCTGCCACGAAGTTTCATCTGAGAGACAGCAAGCAGGTGCTTGGCTGCATCAGGCAACAAGCCAAATCTATCTATCAGTTCCACTTTAAGCTCATCGAGTTCTTCATTATCTGCGACGCTCGCGATTCGCTTGTACATGGATAGGCGAGTATTGATGTCCGGAATATAGTCA
>NZ_FIZX01000096.1 GCF_900055185.1 Grimontia celer
GCTCATAGGGCACGGTGACTTCGAACAACTTGTCGTCAAATCAGACATCGTGGTTCCTAAACCAGCCGCTAATGAAGTTCTCATTAAAGTCAGCGCCGCAGGCGTAAACAACACAGATATCAACACTCGTATTGGCTGGTACTCCAAGGGCGATAACGATAGTGAAGACGCAGGCTGGTCTGGCAATGCTCTTTCTCTACCAAGAATTCAAGGTGCGGACGTTTGTGGTCATATTATCGCTGTAGGAGAGCATATTGACGATGCTCGAATTGGCGAACGCGTGCTCATTGATCCTTGCCTTCGGTACGCCGATGGAGAACGCCTTGATCATTTCTGGTACTTTGGCTCTGAGTGTGATGGTGGTTTTGCAGAATATACCGTAGTGGATTCTCGCCAGGCTTACAGTGTAAATTCAAGCTACAGCGACATTGAGCTCGCCTCTTTTCCGTGTTCTTACTCAACCGCAGAAAACATGCTCACCAGAGCATCAGTCACAGCTAATGATACTGTTTT
>NZ_FIZX01000097.1 GCF_900055185.1 Grimontia celer
CAATTCTATTCATTGGATGTCTTTATCTTGAAAGGTGAAAAATACGTGCCACTGTATTAGACTAAAGTCTAATGCTGGTTAAAACTTGACCTGAAAGCGATAATCAGTAAACTACCAGTTCTTGAATGGAAGTAACATTTTTTATAAACACTTTTACTGATTTCAAGAACGGAATTCTTCAAGCTTTTGACAAATACCTTTAGGATGTCAAATAGTTGGGTGGTAGAGGTTCGTTATGTACAATCACTTTTTGGTAAGACTTACCATAGGAACTCTTGTTGTTTTAGGTATCAAGCTTAGTGCATTATACTTTTTGCCTATGGTGTTGCTATTGAATACGCATCATAAAGAGTTCTTCGGATGGTAAAAATCGGGGCTTGCCCCGATTTTTTTATGTCATTTCAATGTCGTCTACCGTTGACTCTATCTCTTTCATCATTCGATTTACCCGCTCAGCAAGTTGCTGCTTGGCCCCATCGAGGTCTTTATCGAGAGTGAGTTTCATGATCTTT
>NZ_FIZX01000098.1 GCF_900055185.1 Grimontia celer
GGAATAACAATTTCAGAGGCACCCAGTTTTTCTAAACGCTTTCTCAGAGGGCGAATATTGTCTTTTGTGGAGAGTAAAGTGCTAAACCAAATCACTTGTGAGGTGAAGTCTTTACTTTCCTCGGCCATCTTAAGGACAAATGCTTCCTCTCCTCCGGGACACCACAGCTCTGCATTTTGGCCGCCGAAATTGAGCTTACTATCCAAATTGGTCACACCGGACTGACCACGCGAGTTTTGGTTTTTTGAGAGATTGTTATGTTTGCGCTTTGTGCCTTGTTGCGCCTCTGCCATCGATTTATGGAAAGGCGGATTACAAGTGGTCGCGACGAAGAAATCATCAGTCGCAATGACACCATTAAAGATACGCTGGCTGTTTAGCTGATGTCGAATCTCAATTTTTCTCGCCAGTTTGTCGTTGTTATTAACGATCTCCTTGGCACAATTCACCGAAATTGTGTCGATATCCGACCCTACCCAATTCCAGTGATGACGTGTCGCCCCAACAATCC
>NZ_FIZX01000099.1 GCF_900055185.1 Grimontia celer
CAAAGCCGCGATCGATTTCGATCGCGGCTTTTTTATGTCCGCAATCTTAAATCAGCACCCATAGAACACATTTTATAGACAAAAAATCGTCTAAATTTTGTCAGCAAAGCCTAAACAGCATAAGATAAATCCATTGCTTAGAAGGACCCTTGCCTATGCTCGATGCCAAAACACTCACCCGCCCTCTGCTCACTTGCTTGCTGGCCGGACTGCTAACGGCTTGCAGTAGCATTCCCGATCATCGCATCAGCATCCACACTGGCAACCTGAGCCACTGCAGCGAATCCGTCATTACCCAGCAGCGTTACCGCCAATACCAAGACTGGCGCGGTACTCCCTATGCGTGGGGAGGTATGAGCAAACGCGGGGTGGATTGCTCGGGATTTGTGCATCTGACCTTGCGCGACCAGTTCGGCGCCTATGTGCCCCGTACCACCGCACAACAGGTACTCACTGGTTATCATATCGATGACGATGATCTAGAGGCCGGCGATCTAGTGTTTTTCAAAAC
>NZ_FIZX01000100.1 GCF_900055185.1 Grimontia celer
AATCTCTGCCAACGATTGAATACTTTCATTCGTCCGAGAAATTAAAGACTGTAAAGAGTCTACGCTATCGATAGATAATTGTTCAGCAATAGTGGTTCGATACTCAATAAGATTCGCTTCTATAAATTGTAAATCACGGATAGCCGACAGGGTAATTAGTTCGATAGTAGACGCATCGCTACTCGTCGCCGCCAATTGCACACTGGCAAAAGCATCGACGCTGTTATCAACACTGTCGATCACTGCTTGCAACGCCGCCACATCGACAATGCTTGCCTCTGCCGCTATCGCCGCTTGGTACGCAGCCTCGTTCGCGTCATGGACAGAGTCGACTAGGGGATACGCTGAGATCACGGTGGTCGCAGCCTCAAAGTTATTCTGGATAGCGCGAGCTCTCGCCTCCACTAACGCCGCTTAGTCCGGATACAGCCTCGCGCGCTGGCCTTACAGCGGCGCTCACTTATCAATCGAGACGCAAATTCCCGCTCCCAGCCCCATAGCTTCTAAGTT
>NZ_FIZX01000101.1 GCF_900055185.1 Grimontia celer
GAACCTGTCCGTACCTCTGAGCAAGTGGAACTCTATAAATCCAATGCTTGACCCTATACGGTAAGGTGTTTATATTATCGCCCGCCCAACGGGCACATCCTAAAATGCACACCGGCCATCCTGCCATCATTCGTGTATTTATATTGGTGTTGTGAACTCCGATGCTAACGAATCTTGGTCCTTTGACTCGTGAATCGGGTGCGCTTATGCATCTTTCGGTTCCTATCATTTTGACTCAAATAGCGACCCAGGCGATGGGATTTGTCGATACGACAATGGCTGGCCAAGTAAGCCCTGCCGATCTCGCCGCTATTGCACTCGGGACCAGCCTTTGGATTCCTGTGTTGCTGCTACTTCGTGGCGTGATTATGGCGTTAACGCCTGTTGTCGCTTACCACCGAGGCGCACGTGACTTTCAAAGTATCTCTGTTGAATTCTTCCAGATGGTTTGGTTGGCATTAATTGCTAGCGTATTACTCATCGCTTACTTAGTGAGTGCGAAACCGATCT
>NZ_FIZX01000102.1 GCF_900055185.1 Grimontia celer
GAGCAAATTCGCTACGTTCGATAATTTGACGAAGCACTTCTTGCCACAACGATAATTTGGACGGGTAATTACTGTAGACCGTCGGCTTTGACACACCCGCTTCTAATACCACTTGATCAATGCTAGTAGCTTGATATCCCAATACTTGAAATAACGTCAAAGCTGTTTCTGCAATCAAGCCTTTTTTGGAAGGTCTTCCTCTGGCCATGACTCATCCCTTAATTATGAAATACTTCGAATGTTTGCCATTATGCCATTTTTAGCATCAAAAAGGGGACGAATTGAGTTCGCCCCCTTTCAGGTGTTTGGTGCGTTTCTTGTTTGGTTACAACGCCTGAGCAAGTTCCTGCGCCTGTAACTTCACGCTTTCTAATCCGTTACCCGATAAATACCAAAGGCCTGGCGTTAAATAAGCCACTTTGGTGTCAGAGCCTAACTGCTTTAATTGGCTTTGCAGCGCATCTACGTCTACAGCCTTGTCTGTTTGACCAATAGCTTGGCTTCGATCC
>NZ_FIZX01000103.1 GCF_900055185.1 Grimontia celer
TTCAAACCACAATTTGTATGACTCAAAAAACTCACGGATGGTTAATGACATAAGTGAGAAGTCAGCGCCCATATCGGATAGGGCTCCACCTTGTGAATCATTAAACGCCGATTCTTTTAGGGTGTCGTCGAATTTTACTTTCTTCAAAGTCAGGTCACTGTTCAACACAAAAGACATCTTGTCAGTCCAACGCAGTGCCAGGCTTCTTACCGTCATACCTTGTTCAAGGTGACGGGTCACGTCCTCTGTCAGCGGTTCGAGTGATTTAAAACGGATTTTAGCTTTGTCCTCTGAAGAATCTTCGATTTCACACTCATCGCCGGTTTCAAGGCTCGCTGGCACGTCGTTTTTCATCAGCCAATCGGTCATCACCATAGCTGGAGAGGCTTGTGCTTGCAGTGGCACCATTGGAAAGCTGCCCAGTGTCGTTTGCAGCAATTTGAACAATTGCTCTGTCATGCCTGCATTGGTGCTGTTAAGTACCAGTAATTTGGCTTTTAAATCAATA
>NZ_FIZX01000104.1 GCF_900055185.1 Grimontia celer
TACTCTTGTTATATTTCCAAGTTGAAGTAGTTCTAGAGACTATTTTATTTGTTAGATCCAGAGATTGACAATTTACTAAGTTATGTATATTACCATCGTAGGCAATGTTAGATAGTACATTATCAAATTTATCATCTTTAATAATGATTTTCTCTGTGAATGTACACCCCGGACGGATGCTGCTATTAAAATTGTTAATACTAGCAATATCAAAAGTATTGTTGTAAACACCCCACTGAGTTGAAAGGTTAACCGATGTGGACTCAGACAACACTTCCACCTCTGTTAACAAATCATCGCTCATTTTTGTGGTTGTTTGCTTTGCTGATTGATTAGTACCTAGAGAAGAAATATAAACCTTTTTATACCAATTCCTAGCGCCGTTTTCATCTTTGAAGTAGTAATGAACTTGCACATAGCTATTGGGGTTGGTTTGTTGTAAATCTTTGGTATCTGTGAACGATTTCTTTAGACCTGTTACGATATTTTGGGCCTTTAAGGCAAGGT
>NZ_FIZX01000105.1 GCF_900055185.1 Grimontia celer
GGGGTATTGTTTCTCACTGGTTATCCGGTAATGTGCCGCTGCTTGGTATGTTTGCCCTAGTGCAAAGCATTTTGAGCAAGAATGCCAATGTTCTTAAAGTATCGGCAGATGAATCCCAAGCGCTTCCGATGCTGTTGAATACTTTCAAAGGCATCAGCTATACCACGCCTGGAGGTTATACAATTCACGGTGATGATCTATTAGAAACATTAGCTGTGGTGTACTTTGACCGTCATCAAAATAAGATAGCAGAGCGATTTTCAGCTAGTGCCGATGTTCGTATTGCTTGGGGCGGACGAGAAGCAATAGAAGCGGTTAGTGTTTTACCGAAAAAGTATAATAGCCAAGATATACTTTTTGGCCCTAAGCTCTCGATGATGGCTATTGGCAATGAAGCTCTAGACTCAGAGAAAGCCATTCGAAAATTAATAAGACGAGCAGCAACGGACTCAAGTGTATTTGATCAGTTTGCATGCGCTTCGCCTCACACTATTTTTGTTGAA
>NZ_FIZX01000106.1 GCF_900055185.1 Grimontia celer
CCAGGTGCTGACTGGGACGGGGTGAAGACCACCCCGTCCACGTACTACGAATGGGTGGATAAAACACGATCGCACCGAGAACAACGTGATGAGGTGCACAAGCGCGTGATCCAGAAGGTGTATGCCGCTAATTACGGGGTGCACGGCACCAGGAAAGTCTGGTTGGCGAAGAACCGTGAAGGTGTGCCGGTGGCCAGGTGCACGGTAGAACGGCTCATGGGGTTACTTGGCATACAGGGTGCGGTCCGTGGCAAGGTCAAACGCACCACGATCAAAGACTCGAAGGCAGCCCGAGCGAAGGACTTGGTCCGCCGTGATTTCACACCAACGGCACCGGATCGGCTATGGGTAGATGATTTCACCTATGTTTCGACCTGGTACGGGTGGGTCTATGTTGCCTTCGTGATCGATGCTTACTCTCGGAGGATCCTGGGCTGGTCAGCGAGTGCTTCTATGAACACCGTGCTAGTGCTCAACGCAGTTAAACAGGCACTCTGGAGTG
>NZ_FIZX01000107.1 GCF_900055185.1 Grimontia celer
TAAAGTAAAAATAATAATTATTGAATATTTTTTAAACATTTTAAAGTGTTTTGTTTTTTAAAATAATATTTTTACTCTTCTAAAGAAAAGTTAATAGGGAAACCATACTTTACAGAAGTACGCTTTCCTCCTTTTTTTGCAGGTTTAAACCTTGGTAACTTTAAAACTACACGGGTAGCTTCATTGTTTAATATTTCAGCATTATCAGGACCTAACGTTTTTATATTTTTTACATAACCACTTTTATCAATAATAAAACGAACCCAAACATCTCCCTGTAAACTTTGTCTAACAGCTTCTCCTGGATAACTAAAATATTTAGAAATATGGTGCATCATTTCATTATTAAAACAATCAGATTCCTCACCTTTTGCTGCTTTTTTACAAGCGTCAAAAACTGGTATTTTATCTACGTCTGTAAATTTCAATGCTTTTCTAACTTCTTCTTTTGATAATTTATTTTTAAGATTCTCAATATTATTTTTCAACGATATTGTGTTT
>NZ_FIZX01000108.1 GCF_900055185.1 Grimontia celer
GGCGATTTGTGGGCGATTCACGGTGGTGGTATTTACCATCTAGAGAAATACAAACTGGCACCGCCCAAAATGCCAGAGAACCTTCACTGGTTTAAGTGGGAAGCTTACTTTACTTGGATTACGGGTGTACTGCTATTGGGCGTAGTGTATTACCTCAATGCTGAAATCTATCTAGTAGCTCCAGGTTCGGGCATCGACTCAACAACAGCGATTATGATCGGTATTGCTGCGCTTATCTCTGGTTGGGTAATCTACAACCTACTGTGTAACTCGCCTTTGGGCAAAACGCCGGTACTGTTAGGTATCGTGTTGTTCCTAGGGTTGGTAGGTGCAGCCTATGGTTTGTCGCAGGTGTTCAGTGGACGTGGTGCTTACATCCACGTAGGCGCTATCATTGGTACCATCATGGTTGGTAACGTGTTCTTCGTCATCATGCCTGCGCAACGTGCTTTAGTGAAAGCGATTGAAAACAATCAAGAGCCAGACCCGACATTGCCAGC